>JODX01000001.1 GCA_000719105.1 Streptomyces sclerotialus
TTACATTCCGAACCCGGAAGCTAAGCCTTACAGCGCCGATGGTACTGCAGGGGGGACCCTGTGGGAGAGTAGGACGCCGCCGAACAATCATTGAGAAAGCCCCCGGCCGGGGATACCGGCACGGGGGCTTTCTGCTTTTCGAATTGTTTTGGGCCCCTACGGGGGCCTTTCTTGCACCGATCGCAGCGGGACCCTCAGAGGCGTCCCGCTGCTTTGAGGGCCAGATAGGCGTCCGCCAGTGCCGGCGCGAGGTTTTCCGGGGGTGCGTCGACGACCGTGACGCCATGACGGCGGAGCTGCTCGGCTGTCCGCTGACGCTCTGCTTGGGCTTGGGCTGCGGCGGCCGCCTCGTACACGGCCTCGATGTCCCCGCGGGCTTCGGCCATGTTCGCGACGTGTGGGTCCGCCACCGAGGCGAGCAGGATCGTGTGGCGTTGCGTGAGCTGAGGCAGTACGGGGAGCAGACCCTCTTCGACCGGGGCCGCGTCGAGACTGGTCAGCAGGACGAGCAAAGAGCGACGGGGGGCTGCCCGGAGTGCTGTGGCGGTGAGGCCGTGGGCGTCCGTTTCGACGAGCTCAGGCTCCAGACCGGCCATCGCATTCACCAGGGAGGGCAGTACGTCGCCCGCGGCACGGCCTTGCACGAGGGCGCGTACGCGGCGGTCGTAGGCGAGGAGGTCCACGCGGTCGCCGGCGCGGGACGCGAGGGCTGCGAGGAGCAGGGCGGCGTCCATGGAGGCGTCCAGGCGGGGCGCGTCCCCGACACGGCCCGCGGAGGTGCGTCCGCTGTCCAGGACCAAGAGGATGTGGCGGTCGCGTTCGGGCCGCCAGGTGCGTACGGCGACCGAGGACTGGCGGGCGGTGGCGCGCCAGTCGATGGAGCGGGTGTCGTCACCGGGGACGTACTCGCGGAGGCTGTCGAACTCCGTGCCCTCGCCGCGGGTCAGCGCACTGGTGCGGCCGTCCAGTTCCCGCAGGCGGGCCAGTTTGGAGGGCAGGTGCTTGCGGCTGGTGAACGGCGGGAGGACGCGCACCGTCCAAGGGACCCGATGGCTGCCCTGGCGGGCGAACAGGCCGAGCGGGCCGTATGAGCGGATCGTGACGCGGTCCGCCTGCCGGTCGCCTCGACGGGTCGGACGTAGACGGGTCGTGATGCGCCGGCGTTCGCCTGCCGGGACGGTGATGCGATGGCGGGAGGCGGCGACCTCCGTCCCCGGCTGCCAGCTGCTGGGCGGCCAGGCGTCGCGCAGATGGGCGCGGAGGGGGCGCTTGGAAGGGTTGGTGAGCGTGAGGGTGATGTCCGCGCTCTCGCCCAGGCGTGCTGAGGTATCGCCGGAGCGGGTCAGGCCGAGGTGGCGTATCGGCGCGGCCAGAGCGAAGTCACAGGCGCAGGCCAGCGCCAGGGGGGTGTTCACCGCCAGGATTCCCGTCCAGCTGGGTTCCCAGATGCCGACGGGGAGGGAGCCGAGGGCCGCCAGGAGGGCGGCGCGTCCGGTGAGTGCCATCAGCGCGGTACGGGGACGTGGGTGAGGATCGCGTTGATGACCGAGTCGGCCGTCACGCCCTCCATCTCGGCCTCCGGGCGGAGCTGCACACGGTGGCGGAGGGTCGGAAGGGCGAGCGCCTTCACGTCGTCGGGGATGACGTAGTCGCGGCCGGTCAGCCAGGCCCAGGCACGGGAGGTCGCGAGGAGGGCCGTGGCGCCGCGTGGGGAGACGCCGAGCGTGAGGGACGGGGACTCGCGGGTGGCCCGGCAGACGTCGACGACGTAGGCGGTGATCTCGGGGGAGACCGTCGTCTTCGCGACGGCCGCGCGGGCGGCTTCCAGGTCTGCTGCGTTCGCCACGGGGCGCACGCCGGCGGCGCGCAGGTCGCGCGGGTTGAAGCCCTGGGAGTGCCGGGTCAGGACGTCGATCTCGTCCTGGCGGGAGGGGAGGGGGATGGTGAGTTTGAGGAGGAAGCGGTCCAGCTGGGCTTCGGGGAGGGGGTATGTGCCTTCGTACTCGACCGGGTTCTGGGTCGCGGCGACCAGGAAGGGGTCCGGGAGGAGGCGTGGTGTGCCGTCGACCGTGACCTGGCGTTCCTCCATCGCCTCCAGCAGGGACGACTGGGTCTTCGGCGGGGTGCGGTTGATCTCGTCCGCGAGGAGGAGGTTGGTGAAGACCGGGCCGGGCTGGAACGAGAACTCCGCGGTGCGGGTGTCGTAGACGAGGGAGCCGGTGACGTCGCTCGGCATCAGGTCGGGGGTGAACTGGACGCGCTTGGTGTCGAGTTCGAGCGCGGCGGCGAGGGCGCGGACGAGGAGGGTCTTGGCGACGCCCGGGACTCCCTCCAGCAGGACGTGACCGCGGCAGAGCAGGGCGACGACGAGGCCGGTGACTGCGGGGTCCTGGCCGACCACGGCTTTGGCGATCTCGGCGCGCAGGGCTTCCAGGGAGGAGCGGGCGGCGCCCGGATCCCCGGCGTACCCGGCGTTGTCAGTGGTCGGGTCCATCATGGACGGCGTACCTCACTTTCGAGGGCGTCGAGTTGGTCGGCGAGGGCGATCAGGGCTGCGTCGTCGCCGGGCGGGGGGCCGAAGAGGAGGGAATGCAGCGCCTGTCCGTTCCCGTGGTCGTTCGGGTGGGCGGTCAGGGCGGGGAGCAGTGCCTCGGGCGTGTGCGCCTGGGCGACGGGGATGCCTACAAGGGGGGCCAGGCGGGTGCGGGTGGTGGACCGCAGAGCGGCGGCCGCGCGGTCGCGGGCGCGGGCCTTGCGGTAGAGGCGGGCGCGGCCTTCGACGGTTTCGGAGGCGCGGATCGCGACCGGGAGACGTTCGGGTACGAGGGGGCCGAGCCGGCGTGCTCGCCAGAGGGCGGCGAGGGCTGCGGCGACGAAGAGTTGCAGGGTGCCCCAGAGCCAGCCCGAGGGGATCAGGTCGAGGAAGCTGCGCTCGCCGGTGTCGGTGAGTGCGTCGTCGGACAGCGAGGGGAGGTACCAGACCAGATGGGGGCGCGAGCCGAGCAGTTGAAGGGCGAGCGAGGCATTGCCGTGCTCGTCGAGGTGGTTGTTGAAGAGGATGTCGGGGGCACCGAGCACGACTGTGTCGCCGTCCCCCTGTGCCGCCGGGAGGCGCACCAGGCTGGGGAGTCCGTCGCTGGGGTAGCAGGAGTCGGCGTCCGCCGCGGTGACGCGGTAGTGGACGCCCCCGGTGTCGGCGGTGCCCGCTCGCCGGGCGGCCGGCAGATCGCAGTCGGGGGAGAGAGTCGAGTCGGAGCCGAGTGCGGCATCCGCGCGGATGTCCGGTGCGAGGGTGGCGACGGACGGGGCGCCGGGGGCGATCAGGACCGTACGGCCGCCGGAGGTCTCGGTGGTCCGGTGCAGCCGGTCCTGCTGTGCGTCCGTCAGCAGGTCGGGTACGGCCACCAGCAGGGTGGTGTCGGGGCCGGCCGCGGCGCGCGCCTCGTCGAGGGTGGTGACCACGCGGGTGGTCACGCCGCGGTCGCCGAGGAGTTCGGCGACGGCGCGGCTGCCGTACGGGTCCGCCGAGCGCGGGTCGAGTGTCCCGTGCTGGGAGGTGGAGCGGATCGAGGCGATCGCGACGGCCGCCACCAGGAGGAGCACCAGCGCGAGGACGACACCGCGCGCGCGGGTCCACACCTGGCGGGCGGTGGGCGAGGCCGAGGTGGACGGGAGCGTGGCCTCGGTGGTCATTCGGCGGCTCCCCGGCGGACGCTGCGGGCCGCGCTGTGGGCGCTGCTCGTCAGTACGGGTTTGGTGCGTTCCAGGTCGTCGTCGAGGGCGGCGAGCCGGCGGTACGTCCCTTGGTCGGCGTTCCTGCCGCCGTATGTGACGTCGTCGAAGTCCCGGGCGGCTGCACGCAGTCGGTCGGCGTGGCCGGGCAGGGGCCGGCCCGCTTCGGAGGCGGCTTCGTCGGCGGTGCGGCCGGGGCGTGCGTCGAGCAGGGCGCGTTCCTCGAGGGACCGGACGAGGGCGCGCATGCGTTCCTGGACGGCCTGGTTCCAGTGGCCCTGGGCTGCATGCGCCCCGGCGGCCGCGCGGTGTTCGGCGGCGCTGCGGGGGCGGTCGTCGAAGAGGGTCGCGGACGACGTGGGGGAGCGGCGCGGGGTGCCCAGGCGCCACCACAGGGCCCCGAGGAGCGCTCCTACGGCCAGGACGATGACGAGGAGGCCGAGCGGTCCGCCCGGGGCGGCGGCGGAGGCGGCGTCGAACAGTTCGCCGACCCATTCCCAGAAGGCGTCCAGGGCGCGCTGGAACCAGCTGGGGTCGTTCTCGTGGTACATCCGCTTGGAGAGCTCACGCTGTGCCGCCTCGCGCGCGGGATCGCGCGGGACGGTGAGCGGTGGCTCGGTGTCGGACGCGGGCAGCGCCGCCAGGACGGCGCCGCCGGTGCCCGACAGAGGCCGTACGGACGGCGGACCCGTGTGCGGCAGTGCCGCGAGGACCGTGATGAGAACTCCCCCCGGCACGGCGTCAGCTCCCCGGGGTATGGCCGGATGTGTCGGTGCCGTAGTCCTGGACGCCGGCGGCGCGGGCCAGATCCATGTCGAGGGCCTCGCGGCGGATGCGCTGGTCGACGTAGAGCAGCACGGTGACGCCTGCGGTGATGGGGAACGTGAGCATGGACCCGATCACCGAGCCGATCCCGCTGACGATGAGGAACGTCCAGCCGAGTTCTCCGGTGCTGCCGTCGAGGAAGCCGGAGACGCCGTCCCCGCCGAGCGCGGCGGCGAGGAAGGCGAACGGGATCACGATGATCGACGCCACGATGTTGGCGATGATCGTGGCGAGCAGCTGGATGCCGAACACCCGCCACCAGGAGCCGCGTACCAGCTTGGCGGACCGGCTCATTGCCTTTCCGATGCCCTGCTTCTCGAGCATCAGGGCCGGCGAGGCGAGCGAGAAGCGGACCATCAGCCAGACGGCCACGACGAACGCGCCGAGGCCGCCGAGCACGGCGAGACCGGCACCTGCCTCCTCCTCGCCGCCGATGGCGACAAGGAGGCCGGGCAGGATGCCCACGAAGACGATCAGGCCGGCGATGAGCGGCAGCAGGAGGGTCAGACCGAGCAGCCTCGGCAGCCGGGGCCGCGCCTCGCGCCAGGCCTCCGCGGTCGTCACGGGTTTGCCCAGCACCGCCCGGCTGGTCACGGAGGTGAGCAGGGCCGTCGCCACGATGGTGCCCAGCAGACTGATCAGGAAGACGACGGCCGAGCTGAGCATCGTGACGCCCAGGGCCTGGGTCAGCTCGTCGAGCGTGGCGTTCGGGTCGTTGAGGGCCTCGCTGCCGGCGGTGTCGTCGAGGACGAAGCCCTGGAGCAGGATGACAGCGATCTCCGTGACGACCGCGACGGTCAGCGAGATACCGAGGACCGTGCGCCAGTAGGTGCGCATGGTGGAGACCGCGCCGTCGAGGATCTCTCCGACACCGAGCGGGCGCAGTGGGATCACACCGGGCTTGGCCGCGGGCGGGGGTCCGCCCCAGCCGCCGGGTCCGCCCCAGCCGCCGGCTCCGCCCCAGCCGCCGGGTCCGCCCCAGCCTCCGTGGCTGCCTCCGCCTTGGCCTGCGTGACCGCCGTGGCCTCCCGGGCCGCCGGGGTGGTGTCCGCCCCAGCCCGGGCCGGGCGGAGGGGGTGGCGGTGTCTGGCCGGGATCCTGCGGAGCCGGAGTGGACCACTGACCGGGCGGGGGCTGCTCCTTGGACCACTTCGACGGCGGCTCCGGCTGGTTCGCGCCACTCTGGCCGCCTGGCTGCTCCGGGGGCTGCGCGGTACCGGAGCCGGCCGGCTCCGGGCCGTCCGAGGGGGCGGATCCGGGCGAGGCCCAGCCCGGAGTGTCTTTCATCGTCGCTCCTTCACGGTGCCCGACCGCGGTCGCGGCGGCGGTTCGGCGCCCATCGTGCCATGGCCTGTGCGCGAAGGGACCGGGGGCGGTATGGGCTGCACACCTTCAATTGTCAGCCTGGTACGGGGCAGACTGGGCGGATGGCTGATCAGTACGCGCGATACGGCGACGGCAAGCGGCCGACGGAGATCCCCGCGATCCGTTGGGACGAGCCTCCGGAGGGCCCCGTCCTGGTCCTGCTCGACCAGACCAGGCTGCCGGCCGAAGAGATCGAGCTGGTGTGCACGGACGCGCCCGCGCTGGTGGAGGCGATCCGCAGCCTTGCCGTGCGCGGGGCGCCGGTGCTGGGCATCGCCGGGGCGTACGGCGTCGCGCTCGCCGCCGCGCGCGGCTTCGACGTGGAGGAGGCCGCCGCCGGGCTGGAGGGTGCACGGCCCACCGCGGTGAACCTCGCTGTCGGAGTGCAACGGGCCCGGGCCGCGTACCGGGCCGCGCTCGCCGGGGGCGGAGGCCAGAAGCAGGCCGCCGACGCGGCGCTCGCGGCGGCGCGGGCGCTGCACCGGGAGGACGCCGAGGCGAGTGCGCGGATGGCGGGACACGGACTCGTTCTGCTCGACGAACTGCTGCCGGGCGGCGGGCACCGGGTGCTGACCCACTGCAACACCGGGTCGCTGGTGTCCGGCGGGGAGGGCACGGCCTTCGCGGTGGCGCTGGCGGCGCACCGTGCGGGGCGGTTGCGCAGGCTCTGGGTCGACGAGACGCGTCCGCTGTTGCAGGGAGCCCGTCTGACGGCGTACGAGGCGGCGCGCAGCGGGATGGCCTACACCCTGCTCACGGACAACGCGGCGGGTTCGCTGTTCGCGGCGGGGGAGGTGGACGCGGTGCTGGTCGGTGCCGACCGGATCGCGGCCGACGGTTCGGTGGCGAACAAGGTGGGGACGTACCCCCTCGCCGTGCTGGCCCGGTACCACCATGTGCCGTTCATCGTGGTGGCGCCGCTGACGACGGTGGACATGGGCACCCCGGACGGAGCGTCCATCGAGGTGGAGCAGCGGGCCGGGTACGAGGTGACGGAGATCGCGGCGCCCCAGGTGCCGACGGCGGGGATGGAAGCGGGAGGGGGGATACCGGTGGCACCTCTCGGGACGCAGGCGTACAACCCGGCGTTCGACGTGACACCACCGGAACTGGTGACGGCCATCGTCACCGAGGAGGGCGTCGTGTCGCCTGTGACGGGCGAGGCGCTTGTCGATCTGTGTGACACGTCACGCCAGGTAACGATTTAGCTAATGGGATGATGTCATTCATGAAGGGACGAGTCCTTGTCGTCGACGACGACACCGCACTGGCCGAGATGCTCGGCATTGTGCTGCGTGGTGAAGGTTTCGAGCCGTCTTTCGTAGCCGACGGCGACAAGGCGCTGGCCGTGTTCCGGGAGACGAAGCCCGATCTGGTACTGCTCGATCTGATGCTGCCGGGCCGGGACGGGATCGAGGTGTGCCGTCTGATCAGGGCGGAGTCCGGGGTGCCGATCGTCATGCTCACGGCCAAGAGCGACACCGTCGACGTGGTGGTCGGCCTGGAGTCCGGGGCGGACGACTACATCGTCAAGCCCTTCAAGCCGAAGGAGCTCGTGGCGCGGATCCGGGCCCGGCTGCGCAGGTCGGAGGAGCCGGCGCCCGAGCAGCTCACCATCGGTGACCTGGTCATCGACGTGGCCGGTCACTCCGTGAAGCGGGACGGGCAGTCGATCGCGCTGACGCCGCTGGAGTTCGACCTGCTGGTCGCGCTGGCCCGCAAGCCCTGGCAGGTGTTCACCCGCGAGGTGCTGCTGGAGCAGGTCTGGGGTTACCGCCACGCGGCGGACACCCGCCTGGTCAACGTGCACGTGCAGCGGCTGCGTTCCAAGGTCGAGAAGGACCCGGAGCGGCCGGAGATCGTGGTGACCGTCCGTGGCGTCGGTTACAAGGCCGGACCGAGCTGACATGCCCAGGGACAGTGCCGCTCCGGCGCCCGGCAGGCCGGGGGATCGCTCGGGGCGGCCTGTCGGCCGGAAGACCGTGACCGTGGCCGCGGAATCCGGGGAGAACCGGGAGACCCGGAAGCCTCGGAAGCCACGTGGAACCCGCTGGGGGCGTTTCCTCGACAGCGGGCTGCTGCAGGGCGGGGTGCAGGGCAGCCCGGTGCTGCGGCTGTTCATGCGCTGGGTGCGCCGTCCGCTGCTGCCGGCGATACGGCTGTGGCGGCGCAACATCCAGCTCCGGATCGTCGTCACGACTCTGCTGATGTCGCTCGGCGTGGTCCTGCTGCTGGGGTTCGTCGTCATAGGGCAGGTGCGCAACGGGCTGCTCGACGCCAAGGTGAAGGCGTCGCAGAGCCAGGCCACAGGCGGGTTCACGGCCGCGGGCCAGGAGGCCGACAACGCCGCGAACGCGGCCGTAAGCGACTCGGCGGACCCGGACGGAAAGTCGGTCCAGAACGTCGGCGAGTGGATGAGCAGCCTGGTGACGTCCCTCTCCAGTGGCGGCCAGGGCGCGTTCGACGTCGTGACGCTCAGTCCGGCCGCCGCGGGCAGCGGCAGCGGGGGCCTCGGTCCACGCGCTTCGGGCGGCGTGGACTGGGACCGCAGCGTGCCGGTGCCGCTGCGCGAGCGCGTCGACGACGGCACCGGCGCGGTGCAGAGCTCCACGCGCGTCTCGTACCACAACGGCCGGGAGTCACAGCCCGCGTTGATCATCGGCAAGCAGGTCAACGACCCCAACGGCGACGCGTACCAGCTGTACTACCTCTTCCCGCTCACGCAGGAGGAGAAGTCGCTGAGCCTGGTCAAGGGGACGCTGGCGACGGCGGGGCTGTTCGTCGTGGTGCTCCTCGGGGCCATCGCCTGGCTGGTGGTGCGCCAGGTCGTCACGCCCGTACGGATGGCCGCGGGGATCGCCGAGAGGCTGTCGGCCGGACGTCTGCTGGAGCGGATGAAGGTCACCGGTGAGGACGACATCGCGCGGCTCGGCGAGGCCTTCAACAAAATGGCGCAGAACCTGCAGTTGAAGATCCAGCAGCTGGAGGACCTGTCGCGGATGCAGCGGCGGTTCGTGTCCGACGTGTCGCACGAGCTGCGGACGCCGCTGACGACGGTCCGGATGGCCGCCGACGTCATCCACGAGGCGCGCGTCGACTTCGATCCGGTGACCGCCCGGTCTGCGGAGCTGCTCGCCGACCAGCTGGACCGGTTCGAGTCGCTGCTCGCGGACCTGCTGGAGATCAGCCGGTTCGACGCGGGCGCGGCGGCCCTGGAGGCGGAGCCGATCGACCTCAGGGAGGTCGTACGGAGGGTCGTCAGCGGGGCCGAGCCGCTCGCCGAGCGCAAGGGCACGCGGATACGGGTCGTCGGCGACCAGCAGCCCGTCGTGGCCGAGGCCGATGCCCGGCGTGTGGAGCGGGTGCTGCGCAACCTCGTCGTCAACGCCGTCGAGCACGGCGAGGGCAAGGACGTCGTGGTCAGGCTGGCGGCGGCGGGCGGCGCGGTCGCGGTCGCGGTGCGCGACTACGGGGTGGGCCTCAAGCCCGGCGAGGCGACCCGGGTGTTCAGCCGCTTCTGGCGTGCGGACCCGGCACGCGCGCGTACCACCGGCGGTACGGGTCTGGGGCTGTCGATCGCGCTGGAGGACGCGCGGCTGCACGGCGGCTGGCTGCAGGCGTGGGGCGAGCCGGGCGGCGGGTCCCAGTTCCGGCTGACGCTGCCGCGGACCGCCGACGAGCCGTTGCGGGGATCCCCGATCCCCCTGGAGCCGGGCGACTCGCGGAGCAACCGTGGACCCGGCGACGCAGGAGTGCCTCGGGGCGGTGGCGGCAAGCTCGCGACCGTTCCGGCCCAGACTTCCGGAAGGGACGCGTCGGTGAGGGCGTCCATGGGTCAGCGTCCGGCGGGGACGGTTCCGACCGCGGATCCGACGGCACTGCCGGGGAACGGGGCGCGCGTGGTGCCCCGGCCCGCAGGAAGCCTGCGTTCCTCCGCGGCGGACGCACCGGCGGACGCCGCGGACGGTGAGCCGAGACGGGCCGGTAACGGCCTGGTGAAACCGTCCGGGGAGGAGCCGTCCGGAGACGACTCGCGCCAGTACGGACCGGGCGGCTCGGAAGAGCACGGACAGTACGGACGGGACGGCTCTGATGAGCTCGGGCAGCACGGCTCCGAGGAGCGCGAGACAGGGGAGGCATTCCGTGGGCGCTGACCGCGAGGGACGCGGCCGCAGGCGTCCGGTGCGTGTGGCGGTGTGCGCCGGCGGTGCCGCCGTGCTGCTGGCCGGGTGTGCCTCGATGCCGGACAGCGGGGATCTGAGGGACGTCGAGTCCACACCACGGCAGGACGCGCAGGTCCGGGTGTTCGCGCTGCCGCCGCGGGACGACGCCCAGCCCTTGGAGATCGTGCAGGGTTTCCTGGAGGCCCTCACCAGCGACGACCCGAACTACGAGACGGCACGCAAGTACCTGACCGGGAAGGCGCTCACCGACTGGCGGCCGAACGCGTCGACGACGGTCCTCGCCGAGGGGCCGAACCCGCTGACCGATCCCTCGGCGACCCGGGAGGACGACGGCGCCCACGTGTACCGGCTCACCGGGCTCGAGGTCGCCAGGGTGGACGCGCAGAACGCCTACGAACCCGCCGACGGGCGCTACAGCGAGACGGTGCACCTCACACGGCTCAAGGACAAGCAGTGGCGCATCGACCGGCTGCCGCAGGGTGTGGTGATGGGCAAGTCGGACTTCGAGCGCACCTATGTGTCGGTCAACAAGTACTACTTCACGTCGTCCACGCAGCTCGGGCAGCTGGGGACGGTCGCCGACCCGGTCTACGTCCGCCGGCAGGTGAACCCGGTGACGCAGATGGTCCGGTCGCTGCTCAAGGGCCCGACCCGCTGGCTGGACCCGGTGGCCCGGAGCACCTTCCCACCGGGGACCGCGCTGAAGAAGGGCGTCGAGTCGCTGACGCCGGACGACCGGAACAAGCTGACCGTCCCGCTGAACGGCAAGGCCGACCACGTCACACGGAGCGAGTGCGACGAGATGGCGGCGCAGGTCCTCCTCACGCTCCAGGACCTGACGCCGACGGGTGTGACCGAGGTCGAGCTGCAGCGGTCGGACGGGGAGCGGCTCTGCGCGATGGACGAGGACCACGCCGAGGTCATCGCCGCGCACGGAGCGGGGTACGACACCGCGTACGAGTACTTCATCGACGATGACGGCCGGCTCGTCCGCATGTCCGTCAGAGGCGCCGACCCGGACCGCGAGGCGGTGCCCGGGGCGCTGGGCTCCGGCGAGAGGAGGCTCCGCTCGGCCGCCGTGGCGCGCGACGAGGACCGGGCGGCCGGGGTGTCGTTCGACGGAAGCGACCTGTACGTCGGATCGCTGGCCTCGGGCGCCTCGCTCGGGGATCCGGTCCTGCACAGCGAGGGCCGGACCGAGGGCGACCGGCTGACGACGCCCAGCTGGGACGGGGGGAACGATCTGTGGATCGCCGACCGTGATCCGGACAGCCCCCGGCTGCTGATGCTGCGGGACGGCGGCGGCGAGCCGGTGGAGGTCACGACACCGGGGCTCGACGGGCGGATCGAGGCGGTTCGTGTCGCCGCGGACGGGGTGCGGATCGCACTGATCGCGGAGCAGGACGGCAAGCGGTCGTCGCTGCTCGTCGGGCGGATCGAACGGGAAGCGGACGGAAGCGGGGAGCCCTCCGTGTCGATCGTCGGCCTGCGCTCCGTGACGCCCCAGCTGGAGGAGGTCACGGCCATGTCGTGGGCCGGTGACAGCCGGCTCGTGGTGGTCGGGCGCGAGGTCGGGGGCGTGCAGCAGATGCGGTACGTCCAGGTCGACGGCTCCATGCCGGACGGGCCGGAACTCGCGGCACTCACCGGGGTGCAGGAGATCGCCGCCTCCGAGGACGAGCGGCTGCCGCTGGTGGCGCACTCGGAGGACGGGATCGTACGGCTGTCCTCGGGCTCGCAGTGGCAGCAGGTGGTCGAGGAGGGGTCGGCTCCGATCTACCCGGGGTAGCGCGGGCGGCGTTCGACGGGAGTTCGGCGCGGTCCGACAGGGCTCGGCGTGGTCCCTCCTCCGGCGGGCTCCCTCGGCGCGTTCGCTCGTGTGGGGGACGGTCGGTCGTGGGCGCGGGGAGTTGTCCACAGGTGGTTGTCCACAGGGCTGGCCGGTCGGAGCGGGCATTGGCACAGTGGTGGACATGCGGGGGTGGTGGCAGGACCTCACTGACCTGGTGCTGCCGGCCGAGTGCGGAGGCTGCGGGAAGTCTCGTACGGTGCTCTGCCCGGAGTGCCGTGCCGCGGTGAGCGGGGCTCCGCCGCGCAGGGTGCGCCCGGTGCCGGAGCCGCCGGGCCTGCCCGTGGTGCACGCGGCCGCTCCGTACGAGGACGAGGTACGGGCGCTGCTCCTGGCGCACAAGGAGCGTGGCGCGCTGGCACTGGCGGCACCGCTCGGTGCGGCCCTGGCGGGGGCCGTGCGGGCTTGCCTGCGCGGGACCGCCCGGGTTCCGGAGGGCTCGCGTGCGTCAGCGGGGGCCGCGGCCGGGGCGCGTGAGGGAACGGCTGTCCCGGCGGGCAGGCGTGAAGAGGTGGTCGTACGGGAACCCGTCCTGCTCGTACCGGTGCCGTCGGCGCGCAAGGCGGTGCGGGCGCGGGGGCACGACCCGGCACGGCGGATCGCGTTCGCCGCCGCCGGGGAACTGCGGCGTACGGGTACGTCGGCCCGGGTGGCCGGAGTCCTGCGGCAGCGCCGGCCCGTGGCCGATCAGTCCGGCCTCGACTCCCGGCAGCGGCTGGCCAACCTCGCGGGCGCCCTGGCCGTGGTGCCCGGAGGAGGAAGGCTGCTGGCCGGTGGCCGGATCGTGCTCGTCGACGACCTGATGACGACGGGGGCCTCGCTGGCGGAGGCGGCACGCGCGGTGCGGGCGGCGTGTCGGGAAACAACCGTGTACGACGGCATGGCCTGGGAAGGAACAGCCCAACGGATCGCAAGGGTGACGACAGCGACGAGAGAGGAGCCGGCGCACCCGGCAACGGGGGAGACGGACCGGGCGGAAGGGGTACTGGGAATGGCGGGCACGAACGGTGGCGGTGACGTGCTCCGCGCTGCCGTGGTCGCCGCTTCACCGGAATCCTTCGAAAAGAACCGGAACTGACCGAGGCCTGGCAACGTTGCTGGTAATGAGAAGGCTGACGCACCTGAACGGAGGTACGCCACGGTAAAGGGTGACGCACTTCGTCCGAGCGAGATATGTTCGGTTGTGAGGGAAAGGCGCGAGCAGTTCCCCGTATATCCGAATGCCGCACCGCGGGTTTTCCACGAAGGCCGCGAAGGCCCGCGCCGGCAGGTGAATCTCTCGCCGCAGGGCAGGAGGTGGACGTCACCGAGTCCGGGGTTCCGGGATTCACCGGAGCCTGGTGCACAAGGGAGATGCTCCGCCGGTGGAGCGGAGCGATCCGGGAACGGAGTTCTGCGTGGACATCGTCGTCAAGGGCCGCAAGACCGAGGTGCCCGAGCGGTTCCGGAAGCACGTGGCCGAGAAGCTGAAGCTGGAGAAGATCCAGAAGCTCGATGGCAAGGTGATCAGCCTGGACGTCGAGGTGTCCAAGGAGCCCAACCCCCGACAGGCCGACCGATGCGACCGAGTGGAGATCACGCTCCGCTCCCGCGGTCCGGTGATCCGGGCCGAGGCGGCGGCCAGCGACCCGTACGCGGCGCTCGACCTGGCGGCGGACAAGCTCGAGGCCCGGCTGCGCAAGCAGCACGACAAGCGCCACACCCGCCGCGGCGCCCGTCGCCTCACGGCGGCCGAGGTGCCCGACCATGTCCCGGGCGCGGCAACGCTGAACGGGAACGGCGCCGTCCGTGAGGAGACGCCGGACGAGGTGCCCACCAAGAAGATCGGCTCGCTGGAGGTGCAGGGCGAAGGGCCTCTCGTCGTGCGCGAGAAGACCCACGTCGCGTCGCCCATGACCCTCGACCAGGCGCTCTACGAGATGGAGCTGGTCGGGCACGACTTCTATCTGTTCGTCGACTCCGAGACCAAGGAACCGAGTGTCGTCTACCGGCGGCACGCCTACGACTACGGCGTCATCCACCTCAGCACGGATCCCATGGTGGCCGAGGGACAGTCGGTCACCGGGGGCGGCGCGCTCGGCGGCTGACCTGCCGTACGGCGCCTGGTCCGGTGCCCCTGGAGGGTGCGCGCGCCCCCAGGGGCACCCCCGTGCGACGGCTCGGCCGCCCGCTCCGTCACCGCATGGCCGTCCGGACGTGAAATCATGGCCGAACCGGCCCCAACCGGTGGGCCGTTGCCTTGGGTTGGCGATGGCACAGGAAAACAGGCCACGGCCTTCTAGGGGGAGGAACGATGGCGGACAGCTTCGGACCGATGCGTGACGGGGATGCCGGCGGCGTCGCCGGCATGGGCCCGGAGGCGGGCTCACCACGCAAGGAGCCCATCCGGGTCCTCGTCGTGGACGATCACGCGCTCTTCCGCCGCGGTCTGGAGATCGTGCTCGCGGCCGAGGAGGACATCCAGGTCGTCGGCGAGGCCGGTGACGGGGCGGAGGCGGTCGACAAGGCGGCCGACCTGCTGCCCGACATCGTGCTGATGGACGTGCGCATGCCCAAGCGGGGAGGCATCGAGGCGTGCACCTCCATCAAGGAGGTGGCCCCCAGCGCGAAGATCATCATGCTGACGATCAGCGACGAGGAGGCCGATCTCTACGACGCCATCAAGGCGGGCGCGACCGGCTATCTCCTCAAGGAGATCTCGACGGACGAGGTGGCCACGGCCATTCGGGCGGTCGCCGACGGGCAGTCGCAGATCAGCCCCTCGATGGCGTCGAAGCTGCTGACGGAATTCAAGTCGATGATCCAGCGCACGGACGAGCGGCGGCTCGTGCCGGCGCCCCGTCTGACCGACCGCGAGCTGGAGGTTCTCAAGCTCGTGGCCACGGGAATGAACAACCGCGACATCGCCAAGGAGCTGTTCATCTCCGAGAACACGGTGAAGAACCACGTGCGGAACATCCTGGAGAAGCTTCAGCTGCACTCCCGGATGGAGGCCGTGGTCTACGCGATGCGGGAGAAGATTCTCGAAATCCGCTGAGATTCCCCGGGGCTTCCGGATTCGCTCAGGTTCGGATCAGGTAGGGCTCAGGTATGCCGGAAGCGCCGAACGCCGGGCGCTTCGCCGGGACCGGCCCCGGGTGAAGCGCCCGGCTCGACCGGTCACGTCAGCGCGCGGGCCAGTTCTCTCGTCAGCGGCTCGCCCAGCTCCGGGGCGTCCACCCGCTCCACGCGCACATTCGTGCAGTCCACCCAGCTCGCGGCCTCCCACAGGGCGCGGGCCACGGCGGGGACCGCCTTCCGGTCCTGGAGGGTCACCTGCCGGGCCACCAGCGTCCGGCCGTCGCGGGCCGGATCGACGCGGCCGACGAGGCGGCCCCCCGAGAGGACCGGCATGGCGAAGTAGCCGTACACACGCTTGTGCTTGGGGACGTAGGCCTCCAGGCGGTGCGTGAAGCCGAAGATGCGCTCCGTGCGGGCGCGCTCCCAGATCAGCGAGTCGAAAGGCGACAGGAGTGTCGTGCGGTGGCGGCCGCGCGGTGGTGCCGCCAGGGCCGCGGGATCCGCCCAGGCGGGTTTGCCCCAGCCCTCGACCGTCACCGGGACCAGACCCGAATCCGCGATCACCACGTCGACCTGCTCGCCCTTCAGGCGGTGGTAGTCCGCGATGTCCGCGCGCGTGCCGACACCCAGGGCCTCGCCGGCGAGGCGGACCAGACGGCGCAGGCACTCGGTGTCGTCCAGGTCGGTGTGCAGCAGGGCGTCCGGGATCGCGCGCTCGGCGAGGTCGTACACCCGCTTCCAGCCGCGGCGCCGCACACAGACCACCTCGCCGTACATCAGGGCGCGCTCCACGGCGACCTTCTCGCCGGACCAGTCCCACCACTCGCTGGTCCGCTTCGCACCGCCCAGCTCCGTCGCCGTGAGCGGGCCCTCGGTGCGCAGCTGCTTGATCACGCGGTCGTACGCGCCGTCCGGGAGCTCGTGGTTCCAGTGCGGGCGGGCGCGGTAGGCGCGGCGGCGGAAGGCGAAGTGGGGCCACTCCTCGACGGGGAGGATGCAGGCCGCGTGCGACCAGTACTCGAAGGCGTGGGGCCGGTCCGGGGCCGTGCCGGCAGCGGTGCCCCAGTACGCGCTCTCCACGGTCTTTCGGCCCACCGCGCCGAGGCGGGCGTAGGGGACGAGCTCGTGCGAACGGGCCAGTACCGAGATGGTGTCCAGCTGGACCGCCCCCAGGTGGCGGAGGACCCCGCGGACGCCCGCCCGCCGGTCGGGGGCACCCAGGAAGCCCTGTGCGCGCAGGGCTATACGGCGGGCCTCGTCGGCGGACAGCTGGGTGGTGGGACGCGGCAGGCTCGTCATGCCCCGCACCATAGGCGGTGCCACTGACAGCTGGGGCTGAGCTGGGTTTTCGGGCCGCCGAGCCCCCTCCCGACAACCATTACGACGGCGATGACGGCGATGACGGCGCCGGAAGGTACGGCGCCGTCGACGGCAGGCCCAGGTCCGACGGCAGCAGCGAGCCCACCCAGCAGTCGCGGCGCACGCCGTTGTTGTAGATGGCCGACCGGAGGGTGCCCTCCATGGTGAAGCCCGTTTTCAGGGCGACCGCGCGCGAGGCGTGGTTGCCCACCTCGGCCCGCCACTCGACGCGGTCCATCCCGGCCGAGGCGAAGCCCCAGCGGGCGACGGCGGAGGCGGCCTCGGTCACGTAGCCGTTGCCGCGGTGCTCCTTCGCCGCCCAGAAACCGATCTCGCCCGTGCCGGGGGAGTGCGGCGTGAGTCCGAGCATGGCCGCCAGCTCACCGGAGGACAGGAAGGCGCCGAACGTGAACATCGAGCCGCAGGCCCAGCCGTCGGGCACCAGCCGTCCGACGAACGTCTCGGCGTGCTCGCGGAGATACGGCGACGGAACGGTGGTCCAGCGCTGGATGTCCGGGTCCTGGCAGGCGGCGTACACCACGTCGGTGTCCTGTGGGCCCACGGTGCGCAGCAGCAACCGGGCGGTGGTGAGCGTAAGGGGGTCCATCGGGCGATTCTGCGCGGTGCGGCGGGTGGCCGCCATCCCTTTGGGAGCGGATGCGGTCCCGCGGTCGCGCTCCGTGAGGACGCGACCACGATTCGCGCATTTCATGGCCCGTACGCGGCACCATCCGCAACGCCCGTCCGTTGTCCTGGTGGCTGTCACCGCCAGACCTCCCGGCGCAGTGGGGTCCTCGCTTACGATGGCCGTTGCTCAAAGCTGCCGTCCAACCCGTCAGTACAACCGACCGTCCCAGGCCCGACCGGCAAGGAGACAAACCCCCGTGTCCGTCCTCTCGAAGATCATGCGTGCAGGCGAAGGCAAGATCCTGCGCAAGCTGCACCGCATCGCGGACCAGGTCAACTCCATCGAAGAGGACTTCGTCGCCCTCTCCGACGCCGAGCTGCGGGCCCTCACCGATGAGTACAAGCAGCGGTACCAGGACGGCGAGAGCCTGGACGACCTGCTGCCCGAGGCGTTCGCCACGGTCCGGGAGGCCGCCAAGCGCGTGCTCGGCCAGCGGCACTACGACGTGCAGCTGATGGGCGGCGCCGCCCTGCACCTGGGCTACGTGGCCGAGATGAAGACCGGTGAGGGCAAGACGCTGGTGGGCACGCTGCCCGCGTACCTGAACGCCCTGTCCGGTGAGGGCGTCCACCTCATCACGGTCAACGACTACCTGGCCGAGCGCGACTCCGAGATGATGGGCCGCGTCCACAAGTTCCTGGGTCTGAGCGTCGGCTGCATCCTCGCCAACATGACGCCGGCCCAGCGCCGCGAGCAGTACGCCTGCGACATCACGTACGGCACGAACAACGAGTTCGGCTTCGACTACCTCCGCGACAACATGGCGTGGTCCAAGGACGAGCTCGTCCAGCGCGGCCACAACTTCGCCATCGTCGACGAGGTCGACTCCATCCTCGTCGACGAGGCCCGTACGCCGCTGATCATCTCCGGCCCGGCGGACCAGGCCACCAAGTGGTACGGCGACTTCGCCAAGCTGGTCAAGCGCCTGAAGCGCGGTGAGCCGGGCAACCCGCTCAAGGGCGTCGAGGAGACCGGCGACTACGAGGTCGACGAGAAGAAGCGCACGGTCGCCATCCACGAGTCCGGCGTCGCCAAGGTCGAGGACTGGCTGGGCATCGACAACCTCTACGAGTCGGTGAACACCCCGCTGGTGGGCTACCTGAACAACGCCATCAAGGCCAAGGAGCTCTTCAAGAAGGACAAGGACTACGTCGTCATCGACGACGAGGTCATGATCGTCGACGAGCACACCGGCCGTATCCTCGCCGGCCGCCGCTACAACGAGGGCATGCACCAGGCGATCGAGGCGAAGGAAGGGGTGCCGATCAAGGACGAGAACCAGACGCTCGCCACGATCACCCTGCAGAACTTCTTCCGCCTCTACAACAAGCTCTCCGGCATGACCGGTACGGCGATGACCGAGGCCGCCGAGTTCCACCAGATCTACAAGCTCGGTGTGGTCCCGATCCCGACCAACAAGCCGATGATCCGCAAGGACCAGTCGGACCTGATCTACCGCACCGAGGTCGCGAAGTTCGACGCGGTCGTCGACGACATCGCCGAGAAGCACGAGAAGGGCCAGCCGATCCTCGTCGGCACCACCTCGGTCGAAAAGTCCGAGTACCTCTCGCAGCAGCTCAGCAAGCGCGGCATTCAGCACGAGGTGCTCAACGCCAAGCAGCACGACCGCGAGGCGACGATCGTCGCCCAGGCCGGCCGCAAGGGCGCCGTCACCGTGGCCACCAACATGGCCGGCCGCGGTACCGACATCAAGCTCGGCGGCAACCCCGAGGACCTCGCCGAGGCGGAGCTGCGCCAGCGCGGCCTCGACCCCGAGGAGCACATCGACGAGTGGACCGCGGCCCTCCCCGCCGCCCTGGAGAAGGCCGAGCAGGCCGTCAAGGCGGAGAAGGAGGAGGTCGAGGAGCTCGGCGGGCTCTACGTCCTCGGCACCGAGCGGCACGAGTCGCGCCGTATCGACAACCAGCTGCGCGGCCGCTCCGGCCGCCAGGGCGACCCGGGCGAGTCCCGTTTCTACCTGTCCCTCGGTGACGACCTGATGCGCCTGTTCAAGGCCCAGATGGTCGAGCGCGTGATGTCCATGGCGAACGTGCCGGACGACGTGCCGATCGAGAACAAGATGGTCACGCGCGCGATCGCATCCGCCCAGTCGCAGGTCGAGCAGCAGAACTTCGAGACCCGCAAGAACGTCCTGAAGTACGACGAGGTCCTCAACCGCCAGCGCGAGGTCATCTACGGCGAGCGGCGCCGCGTCCTGGAGGGCGAGGATCTGCGCGAGCAGATCCTGCACTTCATGGACGACACGATCGACGCGTACATCGCCGCCGAGACCGCCGAGGGCTTCGCCGAGGAATGGGACCTCGACCGGCTGTGGGGTGCGTTCAAGCAGCTCTACCCGGTGAAGGCCACCGTCGAGGAGCTGGAGGAGGCGGCCGGCGACCGGGCCGGGATCACCGCCGAGTTCATCGCCGAGACCGTCAAGGACGACATCCACGAGCAGTACGAGGCGCGCGAGGCGCAGCTCGGCTCGGAGATCATGCGTGAGCTGGAGCGCCGCGTCGTCCTGTCCGTCCTGGACCGCAAGTGGCGCGAGCACCTCTACGAGATGGACTACCTCCAGGAGGGCATCGGCCTGCGCGCGATGGCGCAGAAGGACCCACTGGTCGAGTACCAGCGCGAGGGCTTCGACATGTTCTCCGCCATGATGGACGGCATCAAGGAGGAGTCCGTCGGCTACCTGTTCAACCTGGAGGTCCAGGTCGAGCAGCAGGTCGAGGAGGTCCCCGTCGAGGACGCCAAGCCGACGCCGTCGCTGGAGAAGCAGGACGCGGTGCCGGCCCAGGCGGGCGCCCGCCCGGAGATCCGCGCCAAGGGCCTGGAGGCCCCGCAGCGCCGGGAGCGGCTGCACTTCTCCGCGCCGACCGTGGACGGCGAGGGCGGCGTGGTCGAGGGCGACCTGGCCACCGACGACGAGCCCGTCCGTTCCGAGGCCGACGGCCTCACGCGCGCGGAGCGCCGCAAGCAGGCGAAGGGCGGTCGGCGCCGCAAGAAGTGACCTCTCGCTCCGCGAGGAACGAGGAGCGGGCGAAGCGAGGAACAGCCGAGTGAGGCCGGGCACCGTCGGGTGCCCGGCCCTCGGCGTTCCCGGGCCTCCTCGGCCCCCCGCCGCCGGTTCGCCGCGGACTGTCCCGGCCCGGCCCCTCAGTCGCCGTCCGCGTGCGGCATCCTCGGCCCGCCCAGTTCCACGGCCGTGCAGCGCCAGCGGTTGCCGGGGCCGTGCTCCAGCCGGAAGGCCATGGCGCGGAGCCGGTCACCGGCGCCGATGCGGGCGAAGGCCTCCAGGGCCCCGGGACGGGGTTCGCAGTAGCCGATGTCGCGGACGACGGGGCGGGTGCCGCGGGTGGTGCGCAGGGGGCCGCGTTCGGCGAGCCGGGCCAGATCGTCGTAGGCGCGGCCCGCGGTGTGCCGCAGCATGCTGTGCACCGGACGCTGCCCGCTCAGTACGGCGAGCAGCAGTTCGGCGAAGTGGTCGGTGGGGCGGGGCTGGGGGACGGCGGTGCGGAGCGGGAGGCTCCCGCCCGGGCGGGGCGGCGGGCCGCCGGGGCGGCGGGTGTCCTGGCGGCCGGGTGGGCGGGTGCCGGAGTCGCCGGGCTTGCGCCCGGGCCCGGGCCTGGCCGGCCTCGTCCTGGTCATGACCTTGTTCATGGAGATCCCCCGTGGTGTGAGAACCGTGGTGTGAGGCGGTGGTCGGTGCCGCCGGTCGATACCAGCCGGTAACTTCCGGCTGGAGACCTTCTACGGGGCCCGGAGAGGCGGTCGCAAGGGAACCGGCCACGCGCCGGAACGGCCGGGAAGAAGCACCCATCAGGGTGATGCGTGGGAGCGGAATGCCCGGCGTCACCGGGGTGTACCGGGTGAACCGAGGGCTGGCGGGTGGACGCCGCGGCGAGTGCGGCCGGGGACCCGATGGGGGACCCCCGCACGTATCCTGAGGTGACTCGCCGGAGGCTTCCGGTGGCCCTGCCCGACTACGAAAGCGACTCGCCATGCGCGTCTACGTCCCTCTGACCCTCCCCGGTCTCGCCGAGGCGTACAAGACCGGTGAGTTGGGAGGAGGGCCGTTCACCGCGTACGCCGTGACGCCGGCGCTGCGCGAGTGGTACCTGTCCGACGACATCGAGGAGCTGGAGTACGCCGCGCTCAGCCGCGCCGCCCTCGCCTCCCTACGGCTCCTCGCGGTGGATCCCGCAGCCGCCCGGCGGCGGGTCGTCGTGGCCGTGGACGTCCCCGACGGCGCGGCCGTGGCCGACCCCGACCGCGGACTCGACCCCGCCGCGCTCGGCGAGGTCCGGGTGTCCGGCCCCGTACCGCTGGCCAAGGCCGCCGCCGTGCACGTCGACGCGGACGACGCCGAGACCGACGTCTCGGCGGCCGCGGCGGCGCTGGGCGCGGCGGACCAGGGCGACGACGACGCCCAGTTCACCGTGGACGGTGCCGAGGACCACGAGCTGCTCTGGTACGCGACGCAGGAGATCCCCAACCTGGTGGGGTCGGCGGACTGAACGGCACCGCGTGACCGTGCGTAGCCGGTCACGGTGCGTTGTCAGTGGCTGCGGGTACGTTCTCGGCATGAGGAAGCACGGAAGCGCGCACATCGTCTGGGACTGGAACGGGACCCTGTTCCACGACAACGACGCGATCATCGGGGCGACGAACGCGGCCTTCGCCGAGCTGGGTATGGAGCCCATCACGCTGGAGCGGTACCGGGCGCTGTACTGCGTGCCGGTGCCGAAGTTCTACGAGCGGCTGCTCGGCCGGCTGCCGACGGACGACGAGTGGCTGGTCATGGACGAGACCTTCCACCGGTACTACACGCAGCACCGGACGGCGTGCGGGCTCACTGCGGGCGTGGAGGCGCTGCTCGCGGACTGGGGCTCGGCCGGGCGCAGCCAGTCCATCCTCAGCATGTACGGGCACGAGGAACTGGTCCCGTTGGTACGGGGCTTCGGGATCGAGCCGCACTTCATACGCGTCGAAGGGCGGACCGGCCCGTCCGGCGGCAGCAAGGCCGAGCACATGGTGCGGCACCTGGCCGCGCTGGCCGGGCTGGAGCCCTCGCGTGTGGTGGTGATCGGGGACGCGGCCGACGACGCGGTCGCGGCGCGGCACGCCGGTGCGCAGGCGGTGCTCTACACCGGGGGATCCCACAGCCGCAGCAGTCTGGAGGGCGTGGGCGCACCCGTGGTGGACACCCTGGAGGAAGCGGTGGTGGAGGCCGAGCGGCTGGTGGCGTAGGTGTGCGCCGAGAGCCGCGGCACCGGATCACGTCACGGGTGCCTTGGCGCGCAGCACCGTGAGGAACTCCCGCATCCAGCGGGAGTGGTCGGGCCAGCAGCGGGACGAGACGAGCATGCCGTCGACGACCGTCTCGGCGTCCTGGAAGGTGGCGCCGGCGGCCTGCATGTCCAGCTCCAGCGCCGGGTACGCCGTGACGCGGCGGCCGCGGAGGGCGCCGACGGCGGCGGTCAGCAGCGGGCCGTGGCAGATCTGGGCCACCGGCCTGTCCGTGTCGAAGAAGGACTTCAGGATCTTGCGGAGTTCGGGGTCGTTGCGGAGGTACTCCGGGGCGC
The DNA here is from genome assembly GCA_000719105.1 of Streptomyces sclerotialus. GTDB lineage: Bacteria > Actinomycetota > Actinomycetes > Streptomycetales > Streptomycetaceae > Streptomyces > Streptomyces sclerotialus_B. The sequence goes on from JODX01000001.1 coordinate 22,654, forward strand.
GGCCGCCGGGGATGACGAGGGCGGCGTACTGGCCCGGGTCGACCTCCGCGAAGGCGAGGTCGGCGGGCCAGGTGTAGCCGGGCTTCTCGGTGTACGTGTCGAAGCCGGGTTCGAAGTCGTGGACGACGAGCCGGAGCTTCTTGCGGGCGGGGGCCGCGATGTGGACGTCGTACCCCTCCTCGCGCAGGCGCTGGAAGGGGTACAGGACCTCCAGCGACTCCGCCGCGTCGCCGGTGACGATCAGAATTTTGGCTGACATGTCGCTGTGCTCCCCTCGACGTGGTGTGCGCGCCGCTGCCGGGCGTCATGGGCAACGTGCCTCCGGGGGGAGGGCTTGCCAAGGGGGCCCGCAGGCACGCGACGGCATGGGGTGTCACTCCATGTCACCCGTTTGTCCCTGTGCGGAACGTCAAAGTTCGACCCCCGGTTTTGTACACATACGGCTCATGACGGGGGGCCCGTCCGGAGCGATAGCCTTGTGAGGTGATCAGCGCGATATTCCGCGGGGACCTCGTCGTCCCTGCCCAGCGCCCGGAGAGCACGGCCGACGGCCGCGTCCGGGCGGCGGTCGCTGATCCGTGCGGGCGGGAGGGGGCCGGAAGGGCCGCCGGGGCGCCGGAAGCGCCCGGGGACGGTTCTCCCGAGAGCAGCGTCACACCTTTCAGGGACGCCGAAAATGGCCGATAACCCCTCGCCCGTCTCACCCTGCGGCATAGCGTCGATACAGACCGGACACCCCGCGTCACGGCGTCGCGTCGGAGGGCAGGAGACCGTTTTTCCTTCAACGTCACGCAACGGCGCGCGACAGGAGCCAGAGGACAATGCAGACCAAGCTGGACGAAGCCAAGGCCGAGCTGCTCGATCGGGCCGCCCGGGTAGCTGAGAACAGTCCGGTCGGGGGGCACCTACCGACCGGGACGACAGGCGAGGGCGGGCCCGACCGGGACGCCGTGCTCGCCTTCCTCCAGCGCTACTACCTGCACACCGCCCCGGAGGACCTCACCGGCCGCGACCCGGTCGACATCCTCGGAGCCGCCTTCTCGCACTACCGGCTGGCCGAGACGCGCCCCCAGGGCACGGCCAGTGTGCGGGTGCACACCCCGACCGTCGAGGAGAACGGCTGGACCTGCAGCCACTCCGTCGTCGAGGTCGTGACGGACGACATGCCGTTCCTCGTCGACTCCGTCACCAACGAGCTGTCCCGCCAGGGCCGCGGCATCCACGTCGTCATCCACCCGCAGATCGTCGTCCGGCGCGACGTCACCGGAAGACTGGTCGAGCTCTGCACCGACACCCCGGCCTCCGGCGCACTGCCGCACGACGCCCACGTCGAGTCCTGGATCCACGTCGAGATCGACCGTGAGACCGACCGCGAGGACCTGAAGCAGATCACCGCCGATCTGCTGCGGGTGCTGTCCGACGTGCGCGAGGCCGTCGAGGACTGGGAGAAGATGCGCGACGCGGCGGTCCGTATCGCCGACGAACTCCCCGTCGAACCCGTCGCGGACGACCTGCGCAAGGAGGAGATCGAGGAGGCCCGCGAGCTGCTGCGCTGGCTGGCGGAGGACCACTTCACCTTCCTCGGGTTCCGGGAGTACCGGCTGCGGGACGACGACTCCCTCGCCGCCGTCGCCGGTACCGGGCTCGGCATCCTGCGCGCCGACCCCAAGCACCACGGCGAGGACGACCACCCCGTCAGCCCGTCCTTCGAGCGCCTCCCGGCCGACGCCCGCGCCAAGGCCCGCGAGCACCGGCTGCTCGTGCTCACCAAGGCCAACAGCCGCGCCACCGTGCACCGGCCGAGCTACCTCGACTACGTGGGCGTGAAGAAGTTCGACGCCGAGGGGAACGTGATCGGGGAGCGGCGGTTCCTCGGCCTGTTCTCGTCCGCCGCGTACACCGAGTCCGTGCGGCGGGTGCCCGTCGTCCGCCGCAAGGTCGAGGAGGTGCTCCGGCGCGCCGGGTTCTCGCCCAACAGCCACGACGGGCGCGACCTGCTGCAGATCCTGGAGACGTACCCGCGCGACGAGCTCTTCCAGACGCCCGTCGAGGAACTGCTCTCCACCGTCACCTCCGTGCTCTACCTCCAGGAGCGGCGCCGGCTCCGGCTCTACCTGCGCCAGGACGAGTACGGGCGCTACTACTCCGCCCTCGTCTACCTGCCGCGCGACCGGTACACCACGGCGGTCCGGCTGCGCATCATCGAGATCCTCAAGGAGGAGCTCGGCGGCATCAGCGTCGACTTCACGGCCTGGAACACCGAGTCGGTGCTCTCCCGGCTGCACTTCGTGGTCCGCGTCCCGCAGGGCACCGAGCTGCCCCACCTCAGCGATGCCGACAAGGAGCGCATCGAGACGCGGCTGGTGGAGGCCACCCGCTCCTGGGCGGACGGCTTCGGCGAGGCGCTGAACGCCGAGTTCGGCGAGGAGCGCGCGGCCGAGCTGCTGCGCCGGTACGGCAGTGCCTTCACCGAGGGCTACAAGGCCGACCACTCCCCGCGCTCGGCCGTCGCCGACCTGGTCCGCCTCGAGGAGCTCACCGCGGAGGACGGCGGCGACTTCGCGCTCAGCCTGTACGAGCCCGTGGGGGCGGGCCCCGGCGAGCGCCGCTTCAAGATCTACCGCAAGGGCGGCTCCGTCTCCCTCTCCGCGGTCCTGCCCGTGCTCAGCCGGCTCGGTGTCGAGGTCGTCGACGAGCGGCCGTACGAGCTGCGCTGCGCGGACCGTACGACCGCCTGGATCTACGACTTCGGGCTGCGGATGCCCAAGTCGGAGAACGGCAACGGCGACGCCCTGGGCGACAACGGGCGCGAGCGCTTCCAGGAGGCGTTCGCGGCCACCTGGACCGGTCAGGCGGAGAACGACGGGTTCAACGCGCTGGTGCTGAGCGCCGGGCTGACCTGGCGGCAGGCCATGGTGCTGCGCGCGTACGCGAAGTACCTGCGGCAGGCGGGCTCCACCTTCAGCCAGGACTACATGGAGGACACCCTCCGGCACAACGTCCACACCACCCGCCTGCTCGTGTCACTGTTCGAGGCGCGGATGTCGCCGGACCGGCAGAAGGCCGGCCACGAGCTCGTCGACGCGCTGCTGGAGGAGCTGGACAGCGCCCTCGACCAGGTGGCGAGCCTCGACGAGGACCGGATCCTGCGGTCCTTCCTGACCGTCGTCAAGGCCACCCTGCGGACGAACTTCTTCCAGGAGGCGCTCGGCGGCAGGCCGCACGAGTACGTGTCCATGAAGTTCGACCCGCAGGCCATCCCGGACCTCCCGGCGCCGCGCCCGGCGTACGAGATCTGGGTGTACTCGCCCCGCGTGGAGGGCGTGCACCTCAGGTTCGGCAAGGTCGCGCGCGGCGGTCTGCGCTGGTCCGACCGGCGCGAGGACTTCCGCACCGAGATCCTCGGCCTGGTCAAGGCGCAGATGGTGAAGAACACCGTCATCGTGCCGGTGGGCGCGAAGGGCGGCTTCGTCGCCAAGCAGCTGCCCGACCCGTCGGTGGACCGGGACGCCTGGCTGGCCGAGGGCGTCGCCAGCTACCGGACCTTCATCTCGGCGCTGCTCGACATCACCGACAACATGGTGGCCGGCGAGGTCGTGCCGCCCGCCGACGTCGTCCGGCACGACGAGGACGACACCTACCTGGTGGTCGCGGCAGACAAGGGCACGGCGACGTTCTCCGACATCGCCAACGAGGTCGCGCAGAGCTACAACTTCTGGCTCGGCGACGCCTTCGCCTCCGGCGGCTCCGCCGGCTACGACCACAAGAAGATGGGCATCACCGCGCGCGGTGCCTGGGAGTCCGTGAAGCGGCACTTCCGCGAGCTGGGCGTGGACACGCAGGCCGAGGACTTCACCGTGGTCGGCATCGGCGACATGTCCGGTGACGTGTTCGGCAACGGCATGCTGCTGTCCGAGCACATCCGCCTGGTGGCCGCCTTCGACCACCGGCACATCTTCATCGACCCGACCCCGGACGCGGCCACCTCGTACGCCGAGCGCCGCCGGCTGTTCGAGCTGCCGCGCTCCTCGTGGGCCGACTACGACACCGGGCTGCTGTCGGCCGGCGGCGGGGTGTTCCCCCGGACCGCCAAGTCGATCCCGCTCAACAAGCACATCCGGGACGCCCTCGGCATCGAGGCGGGCACCGGCAAGATGACCCCCGCCGACCTGATGAAGGCGATCCTCAAGGCGCCGGTCGACCTGCTGTGGAACGGCGGCATCGGCACGTACGTCAAGGCGTCCACCGAGTCGCAGGCGGACGTCGGCGACAAGGGCAACGACGCCATCCGCGTCGACGGCAAGGACCTCAGGGTCAAGGTCGTCGGCGAGGGCGGCAACCTGGGCCTGACCCAGCTCGGCCGGATCGAGTTCGCGCGCCAGGGCGGCCGGATCAACACCGACGCCATCGACAACAGCGCGGGCGTGGACACCTCCGACCACGAGGTGAACATCAAGATCCTGCTCAACGGCCTGGTCACGGACGGCGACATGACCGTCAAGCAGCGCAACAAGCTGCTCGCCGAGATGACCGACGAGGTCGGCGCGCTGGTGCTGCGCAACAACTACGCGCAGAACACGGCGCTCGCCAACGCCCTCGCCCAGTCCAAGGACATGCTCCACGCCCAGCAGCGGTTCATCCGCCACCTGGTGCGCGCGGGTCACCTCGACCGGGCGCTGGAGTTCCTGCCCACCGACCGCCAGATCCGCGAGCGCCTCGCCGGCGGGCACGGGCTGACCGGCCCGGAGACGGCCGTGCTGCTGGCGTACACGAAGATCACGGTCGCCGAGGAGCTGCTCCACACCTCGCTGCCCGACGACCCGCACCTGCGCGGTCTGCTGCACGCGTACTTCCCGACGGCGCTGCGCGAACAGTTCGCCGAGCACATCGACAACCACCCGCTGCGCCGTGAGATCACCACGACCGTGCTGGTCAACGACACGGTCAACACGGGCGGCACGACCTATCTGCACCGGCTGCGCGAGGAGACCGGCGCGTCGCTGGAGGAGATCGTCCGGGCGCAGACCGCGGCCCGCGCCATCTTCCGCTCGGGCCCCGTGTGGGACGCGGTGGAGGAACTCGACAACAAGGTCGAGGCCGATGTGCAGACCCGCATCCGGCTGCACTCGCGCCGGATGGTCGAGCGCGGTACGCGCTGGCTGCTCAACAACCGGCCCCAGCCGCTGGAGCTCGGCGAGACCATCGCGTTCTTCGAGGAGGGCGTCGGCCGGGTCTGGGGCGAGCTGCCCAAGCTGCTGCGCGGCGCGGACGCGGAGTGGTACCAGAAGATCTACGACGAGCTGACGGGCGCGGGCGTCCCGGACGGACTCGCCACGCGGGTGGCCGGGTTCTCCTCCGCCTTCCCGGCGCTCGACATCGTCACGGTGGCCCACCGCATGGACCGGGACCCGCTGGAGGTCGCCGAGGTCTACTACGACCTCGCCGACCGGCTGGGGATCACCCAGCTCATGGACCGCATCATCGAGCTGCCCCGCGCCGACCGCTGGCAGTCCATGGCCCGCGCGGCGATCCGCGAGGACCTGTACGCGGCCCACGCGGCGCTCACGGCCGATGTGCTGGCGGTGGGCGACGGTACCTCCACGCCCGAGCAGCGCTTCAAGGTGTGGGAGCAGAAGAACGCGCCCATCCTGGGCCGGGCGCGCACGACGCTGGAGGAGATCCAGGGGTCGGACGCGTTCGACCTGGCGAACCTGTCGGTGGCGATGCGGACGATGCGGACGCTGCTGCGCAGCTCGTAGGGCGAACGACGGCGGGCGCCCCCGGGTCCTTGCGGACCGCGGGGGCGCCCGCTGTTGGCTCCCCGCCCTTCGCCCGGCGCGCGGGCGGGGGCCTTTCGGGAGTAAACGGGATATTCGGGTTATCGTTGCCCCGATTGTCCGACGGGCGAACAGGGAGGTTCCGGGCCCGTGACAGTGAGCGTCACCGATGCGCGGGTGCCCGGCCGGGTCGCCGGTGCCGTCCCCGCGCGCGTACGGACCCGTCGTCTCGCCGTCGAGGTCGTGAAGTTCGGGCTCGTCGGCGGCAGCGGGGTCGCCGTGAACTTCCTGGCCTTCAACGCCCTGCTGCACGGCGGGTCCGTGCCGCCCATGGCCGCCACGGTGGCCGCCAGCTGTCTGGCCATGGCCACCAACTACCTGGGCTTCCGCTTCTTCGCCTACCGCGACCGGGCGGCGAGCGCCCGCCGGCAGATCACCCTGTTCTTCCTCTTCAGCTGCCTCGGCGTCCTCGTGGAGAGCGGGCTGTTCTACGCCGCCCACGACGGCCTGGGCCTGAGCGGACCGGTCGGTTCCAACGCGGCCAAGGCCCTGTCGATCGTGGTCGCCTCGGCGTTCCGCTTCCTCGTCTACCGGACGTGGGTGTTCGCCCGGGCTACTTCTTCCCGCCCGTGAACTCCTCGTACTCCTTCAGCACGTCCGCCGTCGGCCCGTCCATGCGCAGCTCGCCCCGCTCCAGCCACAGCACCCGGTCGCAGGTGTCGCGGATCGACTTGTTGTTGTGGCTGACCAGGAACACCGTGCCCGCGCGCTCGCGCAGTTCGCGGATACGGGCCTCGGAGCGCTTCTGGAAGGAGCGGTCGCCGGTGGCGAGGGCCTCGTCGACGAGGAGCACGTCGTGGTCCTTGGCGGCGGCGATGGAGAACCGCAGCCGCGCGGCCATGCCGGAGGAGTAGGTGCGCATCGGCAGGGTGATGAAGTCGCCCTTCTCGTTGATCCCGGAGAAGTCGACGATGTCCTGGTAGCGCTCCTTGACCTGCTCCCGGGACATGCCCATGGCGAGGCCGCCGAGGAAGACGTTGCGCTCGCCGGTGAGGTCGCTCATCAGGGCCGCGTTGACGCCGAGGAGGGAGGGCTGGCCGTCGGTGTGGATGCGGCCGTTCTCGACGGGCAGCAGTCCGGCGACGGCCTTGAGCAGCGTCGACTTGCCGGAGCCGTTCGTGCCGATCAGCCCGATGGCCTCCCCGCGGTACGCGGCGAAGGACACGTTCCGCACGGCGTGCACCTTGCGCACACCCGCCGCCTTCTCGGCCTTCTTCCGGCGCAGGATGCGGTTGAGCGCGGCGGTGGCGGTGCCGCGGCCCGCTCCGGTGCCGTTGACCCGGTAGACGATGTCGACGCCGTCGACGACGACGGTCGGGACGCGCTCGGCGGGGGCGGCGCCCTGCTGCCCTTCGGTGGGACGGGTGATGGTGTCAGCCACGGCCGTACGTCTCCTCAGCCTTCCAGAAGTAGATGAAACCGCCGATGCCGGCGAGCAGGGCCCAGCCCAGGGCGACGGCCCACACGTGGTCGGGGAGCTGGCTCCCCTGGAAGCTGTCGATCAGCGCGAACCGCATCAGGTCGATGTAGACCACCGCCGGGTTGTACTCCAGCAGCACGCGCGCCCAGGACGGGATGTCCTTGCCGGCGAGGACCTGGTCGATGCTGAACATCACGCCAGAGGCGTACATCCAGGTGCGCAGCACGAACGGCATGAGCTGCGAGATGTCGGGCGTCTTCGCCCCGATGCGGGCCATGGCCATCGCCACGCCCGCGTTGAACGTGAACTGCAGCAGCAGCGCGGGCACGACCAGCAGCCAGGACGCGGCGACCGGTATGCCGAAGGCCAGCAGGATGACCACCAGCGCGATCATCGAGAACAGGAGCTGCTGGAGCTGCTGGAGGCAGTACGACAGGGGCAGCGAGGCCCGCGGGAAGTGCAGGGCGCGGACCAGGCCGAGGCTGCCGGAGATGGCCTTCGTGCCCGCCATGATCGAGCTCTGCGTGAACGTCCACACGAACACGCCGGTCACCAGGAACGGCACATAGTCGGGCACGCCGCGGCTGGTACCCATCAGCAGGCCGAAGATCAGGTAGTAGACCGCCGCGTTCAGCAGTGGGTTCGCCACCTGCCAGAGCTGGCCGAGCTTGGCCTGGCTGTACTGCGCGGTGAGTTTGGCGGTGGCGAACGCGGTGATGAAGTGCCGGCGCGCCCAGAGCTGCCGTACGTACTGGACCAGGGAGGGGCGGGCGCCGCTGACGGTGAGGCCGTGGCGCGCGGCGAGCTCGGCCAGGGACTCGGCGGGGGGCGCCGGCGGGTTCGTCGTGGGGGGCGGTGTGTGGAGGACCTGGCTCACATCCGCTGCTTTCGCTCGGGGGGTGGCGTCCTGTTCCCGGCGTGTCTCGTGGCGCTCACGCCCCTGGGATCACGTGGGGTTCACGTCGGGACGGGACCGTATCGTCGCAACGTGAGCGTAGGACGAAGCGACGTCGGAACGCAACCGTTTCGTCGTGACGCCCCTATGCTGGTCCGCATGACTCCGAACGCCGACGCCGCCGAGCCCGCCGGGGCGCAGCCGCCGAAGCGGCGCCGCCGGGCTCCCGCCGGGGCGGCCGTGCTGCGCGAGGACGTGACCGAGGCGATCCGCGCGGCGGTCTTCGAGGAACTCGCGGCCGTCGGCTACGCCCGTATGTCCATCGAAGGCATCGCACGCCGCGCGGGCGTCGGCAAGACGGCGGTGTACCGCCGCTGGCGCTCCAAGCTGCACCTGGTCCTCGACCTGGTCTCGGCCGTGGCCGTGCAGGGCCTGTCGGTGCCGGACACGGGCGCCCTCGAGTCGGACCTGTGGCTGCTGTACGAGGTGACCGCGCGCGCCCTGCGCCACCCGGTGGCCGGCCAGATCATCCCCGACCTCCAGGCGGAGGCGGCCCGCAACCCGGAGATCGCCGAGGCCATGCAGAAGGCCCTGCGCGAAGGCCAGCAGGGCGTCGCGAGCGGCATCCTCAGGGCGGCGGCCGAGCGCGGCGAGATCCGCGCGGACGTCGACGAGGACCTGGCGCTGGACCTGATCTCGGGGCCGGTGTACTGGCGCGCGGTGGTCGTCCGCGGCCCGAAGCCGCCGAAGGGCTACCTGCCGGGGCTGGCCAGGGCGACGACGGCGGCGCTCAAGGCGCTGTAGGACCGGCGGTGGGCGTACGGGGCCGGGTCAGGCCACGGGCGCCGGTTCCCCCGGAGCGGTCTCCGCGCCCGGGTGCTCGCGGACCCACCCCGCCCACGCCGACGAGATCATGTCCTCCACCCCGAGCCGGGCCTGCCAGCCCAGTTCGGCGGCGATCCGGTCCGCCGAGGCGACGACCTGCGCGGGGTCGCCCGGGCGGCGAGCGGTGACGGCAGGCGGCAGGCCGTAACCGGTGACGGCGTTGATGCGGTCGATCATCTCGCGTACGGAGACGCCCTCGCCCCGCCCGATGTTCAGCGTCAGGTCGGTGCCCGGAGCCGCGGACGCGAGCTGCCGCGCCGCCGCCACGTGCGCCTCGGCCAGGTCCACCACGTGGATGTAGTCCCGTACGCAGGTGCCGTCGGGCGTCGGGTAGTCGTCCCCGAAGATCCGTGGCGCGAGGCCCTCGGTGAGGCGCTCGAAGACCATCGGGACGATGTTGGTGACGCCCGCGTCCGCGAGGTCCGGCGCGGCCGCGCCCGCCACGTTGAAGTAGCGCAGCGACGCCGTGGCCAGTCCGGCCGCCCGGCCCGTGGCCCGGACCAGCCACTCGCCCGCGAGTTTCGTCTCGCCGTACGGGTTGATCGGCACGCACGGGGTGTCCTCGGTCACCGGGCTCCCGTCCCGCGCGGCGTCCGGCATGCCGTACACGGCGGCGGAGGAGGAGAACACGAAGGACGGAACCCGGGCGTCGGCGACGGCGGACAGCAGGGTGCGCAGCCCTTCGACGTTCTCCCGGTAGTAGCGCAGCGGCTGTTCGACCGACTCGGCGACCTGCTTCTTCGCCGCGAGGTGCACGACGCCGGTGACGGAGTGGTCCGCGAGCGTGCGTGCCAGCAGCGCGCCGTCCAGCGTGGAGCCCACCACCAGCGGCACCCCGGCGGGCACGCGCGCGGCGATGCCGGTGGACAGGTCGTCGTAGACGACGGCCCGTTCGCCCGCCGCACGCATCGCACGGACGACGTGGGCCCCGATGTATCCGGCGCCGCCGGTGATCAGCCAGGTCATGTGCGGCCGTCCTCTCGGAGTCCTTCGAAGTCGGTCGGAGTCGGTCGGAGTCGCTCGGGGTCGGTCGGAGTCAGAGTGTCGCCGGTGTCCGTTCGGGACGCCGGAGTGCCCGGCGTCCCGAACGGAAGACGGCGGCGGGAGGACCGTAGTTCCCGGCCGTGGCCCGCCACGGCCGGCCGGGGGAGAGCGCCGCGGCGGCCGTCCAGACCTTCATCAGGGCGCCCAGCGCTCCGGACGTGCCGCACGCGCGCGTGCACCGTGCCACCGCCAGTAGGGCGAGCACGGCGGACGCGGTGACCTGCACGTGGGGAGGCGCCCTGGGACACGGACGCCGTACCACCGGGCGTACAGGTGATGCAGTCGGACCGGGAAAGGGCGACCAATGCTCCGCAATGCCCCGGCTACGGGCAGTCCGCCGTCTCCTCCAGTGCCGCCGTGTCCCGCGCCGCCGCGTCCAGCGCCGCCGTGAGCCGGTCGAGCCGGGCGTGCAGGTCGCGCAGCTCGTCCAGTTCGAACCCGGTCGCGGCCATGATGCGCTGCGGCACCCGCTGGGCCCGCTCGCGCAGGGCCGTGCCCTCCTCGGTCAGGTGCACCTCCACCGACCGCTCGTCGCGCGCGCTGCGCTCGCGCCGTACCAGGCCTGCCGCCTCCAGCCGCTTCAGCAGCGGCGACAGCGTGCCGGAGTCGAGCCGCAGGTGCTCGCCGACCGCCTTCACGGGGAGCTCGCCGTGCTCCCACAGCACCAGCATCACCAGGTACTGCGGATAGGTGAGACCGAGGTCCTTCAACAGCACCCGGTAGACGCTGTTGAAGGCACGTGAGGCGGCGCTCAGCGAGAAGCAGATCTGCTTGTCGAGGTGGAGGAGGTCTGCGGGGGCGCCACTCGTGGTCATGGCTCCAGGGTAACTCCGGCGCGTCATTCAGTTGTGCACAATTCAGTTGTGTGCTCTACTCATGTCATGAGGTGGCCGGACCCGGCCGCCGCAACGACTGACTCCGAGAGGGATGGTCATCCATGGACGCGCTCTACACCGCTGTCGCCACCGCCACCCACGGCCGCGCGGGACGCGCCGTCTCCTCCGACGGCAAGCTCGACCTCCAGCTGGCTCCCCCGGTGGAGATGGGCGGCAACGGCGAGGGCACCAACCCCGAGCAGCTCTTCGCCGCCGGTTACGCCGCCTGCTTCGCCAGCGCCCTCGGCGTCGTCGGCCGCCAGGCGAAGGTCGACGTCAGCGACGCCGCCGTGACGGGCGAGGTCGGCATCGGCAAGCAGGGCGAGGGCTTCGCCCTGAAGGTGACGCTGCGCGTGGAGCTGCCGGACACCGTGGACGAGGAGACCGGCCGCAAGCTGGTCGAGCAGGCCCACCAGGTCTGCCCCTACTCCAACGCCACTCGCGGCAACATCCCGGTCGACCTCGTCATCGAGTGACACGGCCGGCCGCCTGGCCCCGCGGTCAGCGCACCGGCCGCCCCGTGGGACGCCAGGGGGTCGTGGGCCGGGTGGGCGTGGGGTGCGACGTCGCGGGCATGGCCCTGCTTTCGGGTCGGTGAATCAGCGGGCATCGAGAAGTGCCACCGGCGGGAACGACGGCGAGGGCGGCGAGGGAGGGAAGCTGGACGAGGGCGAGAAGGGGGACGAGGGCCCGGGCACGGGCGCCGCCGGACGCGCCGCCGCCGACGGCACCGGCCGCCGCTCCGCGAGCGGCACCACGGGCGGCAGACCGGTGGTCCCGGCCCCGACGACCTCGGCCCCGGCCTCGAGGGCCCCGGCTCCGGCCCCCGTCTCGCCCAGCACCACCCGCCGCACCACCCGCTCGGCCGCCCGCCCGTCGTCGTACGGGCAGAAGCGCTCCCGGAAGGCCGCCCTCAGCTGGGCCGAGCGGGAGCCTCGCCAGTGGCCGGTCGTGAAGATGTCGAGCAGCTCGTCCTCGCCCCGCGCCACCGCGCCCGGCGGGAAGGACCGCAGGTCGGAAGAGGCGCGATAGGTGCCCCGCACCGCCTCGTACGCCGCCCGGTCGTTCTCCAGGAGCACGATCGGGCGGTCGAGGTTCGCGTAGTCGAACATCAGGGACGAGTAGTCGGTGATCAGCGCGTCCGACGCCAGGCACAGCTTCTCGACGCTCGGATGCCCGGTGACGTCGAGCAGCCGTCCGCCGGCGGCGCGGTCCGCCGGGCTGTCGTACGCCCGGCCGGCCGGCGGGGCGTCGTGGGCGTGGTGGGCCCGCACCAGCAGGACGAAGCGCGGGCCGAGCCGGTGCGCGACACGCTCCAGGTCGAGCGCCATGGGCGCACCGCTGTGGTGGTCCCGGTACGTGGGCGCGTACAGGACGGCGATCGCGCCCTCGGGGATGCCGAGCGAGGCGCGCAGCCGGTCCACGTCCGCCGGGGTCGCCCGCTGGAACACGTCGTTGCGCGGCAGGCCGTACTCCAGCGTCTCGTACCCGGCCGGGAAGACCCGCTCCCACACCAGCGTGGAGTGCCGGTTGCCGGACAGCACGAAGTCCCACTGGTCGGCGCCGCGCAGCAGCCCCGCGCCGTCCGTGCCGCGGGCGGCGGCCGGGCGGTCCCTCAGGTCCAGGCCCATGCGCTTGACCGGGGTGCCGGCCTGCGTCTGCACCAGGACCTGCCCGGTGCGCTTGACCAGCCGGGCGTCGGACTCGGCGTTGGTGACGAGGTACTTGGCGCGCGCCAGCGCCGTCCAGTACGCGGCCGAGCCGGGCACCACGCGCCGCGTCGCCGCCGGGATCGTGTGGTGGTGCTCGGGACGGGCCGCCCACGCGGTGCGGACGTGCGGGGCGAACTCCCGGAACGCCTCCTCCAGCGCTCCCGGGTTGCAGCAGTGGCCGCGGCCCCCGTACGCGGAGAACAGGGCGCGGTCCGCGCGCAGCGGCAGCAGTCGCTGGACGCGGTAGTGCAGCCGGAGCAGACCCCGCCTCGCCCCGCGCGCCGCCGCCGCGAGGATCTCCAGGCCGCGCCTGCCCGCCCGCGCCGCGAGCGCCAGCGCCCGGTACGTGCGGTGGGCGCCCAGCCGTACGAGCAGATGCCGCAGCCGCCGGTGGCCCCGGACCGGGACCCCGGGCACCCGGTACCGGGCGTAGTGCGCGCGAGCCCGGCGCAGGAACTCGGCGCGGGAGCCGTGCGGCAGCCGTACGCGCCCGGAGAACACGGTCACCAGGTGGTCGACCATGCGGCGGAACAGTGCCGGGCGCCAGTGGGCGAGCCACGGCCGGGCGTCGACGTACGCGAAGAGCCGGTCGTACTGCTCGAAGACGTCGAAGTGGCGGCGGCTGGTCGTGCCGAGGATGCCGCCCCGGCGGCGCTGCCGGTAGTGCACGCAGACGCGGTCGAGGGTGGCGATCGTCTTGGCGGCCATCAGCACCGGATAGGTCCAGGGCACGTTCTCGTAGTAGCCGGGCGGGAACGTGAAGTCCTCCCGGTCGAGGAAGTCGCGCCGGCACGCCTTGTTCCACACCGCCATCGGAGCCGACAGCAGCCCGGGACGGTCGTCGAGGCGGAAGGGCGCCGGGCCCTGCTCGGTGAGCCGCGGGGCGCGCTGCGGGCGCACGGTCTCGCCGGACCACAGCACGCGCGCGTAGTCGTAGACCAGGACGTCGGGGCCGCCGGTCGCTCCGATGCGGTCGGCGATCGCCCGCAGCGCATCCGGGGCCAGGGTGTCGCCGCCGTCCAGGAAGAGCACGTAGTCACCGGCGGCGAGGTCGAGTCCCGCGTTGCGGGCCGGTCCCAGCCCTCCGTTCGCCGGCAGGTGGACGGGCCGTACGCGTGGATCGCGGGCCGCGTACTCGTCGGCGATCGCACCGCACGCGTCCGGGGAGCAGTCGTCCACGACGATCAGTTCCAGATCGGGGAAGGACTGGGTCAGCACGGAATCCAGGCACTCGTGCAGGTACGCCTGCACCCCGTGCGCGGGGACGATGACACTGAACCTGGGCAAGAGGGCATCCATGGGTCGGCGCGGCAGACGTGCCCGGCAACGACCCGCAGCCGATCGGGTCACGTCCGGCGCGGCATACGGGGGATGCGGAAGCGCGGGGCGGACGCGTGGGGGGAACGCGTGGGGGGCGGGCCGCTGCCGGCCCGCCCCCTGGTCCTTCCCCGGTACCTACTTCACCTACTTCACCGCGCCCGCCATCACACCGGACACGAACTGCCGCTGGAACGCGAAGAACACGACCAGCGGGATCACCATGGAGATGAAGGCGCCGGGCGCCAGGACGTCGATGTTCGCGCCGAACTGCCGGACCTGCTGCTGGAGTGCGACCGTCAGCGGCTGGGAACCGGAGTCCGAGAACACCAGGGCGACCAGCATGTCGTTCCACACCCACAGGAACTGGAAGATGCCCAGGGACGCGAGCGCCGGGGCCGCGAGCGGCATGACGACGGTCAGGAACAGCCGCGCCTCACCGGCCCCGTCCAGCCGCGCCGCCTCCAGCAGCTCCCGTGGGATCTCGGCGAAGAAGTTGCGCAACAGGAAGATCGCGAACGGGAGTCCGAAGCCGACGTGGAAGAGGACGACACCGATGATGTCGCCGAAGATCCCGAGGGTGCCGAAGAGGCTGGACAGCGGGATCAGCGCCACCTGCACCGGCACCACCAGCAGTGCCACCACGGCCATGAACCACCAGTCGCGGCCCTTGAAGTCCATCCACGCGAAGGCGTACCCCGCCATCGCGCCGATGAGGATGACCAGCAGCGTCGCCGGGACCGTGATCCAGACCGTGTTGAGCAGGGAGCCGGTGACGGCGTCGTTCTCCAGCAGTGACTCGTAGCTGGCGGCGGTCAGTTGGGCGGGCGCGGTGAGGGCCGTCCACCAGCCCGACTCGGCGATGTCCTTCGGGTCGCGGAACGACGAGACCAGCAGACCGAAGGTCGGCACCAGCCAGAACACGGCCACCAGGACCAGGAAGACGCGCAGCACCCCGCCCGCCGCCCCGCTCGCCACCCGCGAGGCGAGGGAGCGGCGGGGACGTACGGAGGTGTCCTGAGCGGAGGAACCGGCGGGCCGCGAAGGCCCGCGCGCGGGAGTGTCGAGAGCGGTCACCGCTGGCGCTCCTTCCGCAGCCGCCGGATGTTGACCCACATCACCGGCAGGACGAGCAGCAGCAGGATCACACCGATCGCGCTGCCGAGACCGTTGTTGCCCCCGCCGCCGAACGACGACAGGAACAGCTGGAGGGCGAGCACGTTCGCCTCGTCCTGACTGGGCTGCGGCGCGATGATGTAGACGAGGTCGAAGACCTTCATCACGTTGATCATCAGCGTGACCAGCACGACCGACAGGACCGGTGCCAGCAGCGGCACCGTGACCCTTCTGAACACCTGCCATTCATTGGCGCCGTCCACGCGGGCCGCCTCCAGCAGATTGCGGTCGACGCCCGCGAGCCCCGCGGCGATCAGCACCATCGCGAAGCCCGCCCACATCCACACGTAACTGCCGATGATGGCCGGGGTGACGAGGGCCGGGCCCAGCCAGTCGATGCCGTTGTACGGGGCCGCGAAGTTCGAGCCCGGTAGCCGGAGCTGTGCGCCGTCGGCCTCGGCGGGCAGGCTGAAGGTGCCGTCGGCGGCGCTGGTCGCGGAGGCGACGACCTTCCCGTCCTCGACCGCCTCGACCTTGACGCCCTTCAGCGCCTTCTCGCGCGCGTCGATCGCGCCCTTCTCACCGCCGCCGCCCAGCCGGAAGTCCAGCCAGACGGTGCCGGTGACGCGGTCGCCCCCGGTGGGCGCGGCCTTCGCGTCCTGGGGATCGCCGGGGAGCTTGTTCGGGGCGATGCCGACCAGCGGCAGCAGCACCGGTGTGCCCGCCTGCACGGTGCCGCTCGTCGTGAACGAACCGCCACCGGACGCCTTCAAATCGCTGACCTGGGCGTTCGGCCGGGCCTTCGGATAGACCGCCGCATCCGAGAACGTGTCGTGCACGGAGGTGACGACGGCGTTCGCGACGCCCCGGTCCGGATCGGCCTCGTACACCAGCCGGAAGATGATGCCGGCGGCGAGCATCGAGATCGCCATCGGCATGAAGACGATCAGCTTGAACGCCGTGCCCCAGCGCACCCGTTCGGTGAGCACGGCGAAGATCAGGCCCAGCGCGGTGACGAGCGCGGGCGCGACGGCGACCCAGACCGCCGTGTTGCGTACGGCGGTCAGCGTGGCGTCGTCGGTGAAGAGGTCGACGTAGTTGCCGAGCCCGACGAAACCGGAACCGTCCGCGTCGTACAGGCTGCGCCAGACCGAGTACCCGATCGGGTAGACCACGAGCGAGCCGAGCAGCACCAGCGCGGGCAGCAGGAACAGCACCGCCACCCACAGCCGGGTGCCCGTCACGCTCTTGCGCGGGGGGACGGAGGGTGTGAGCAGTGCGCCCGCACCCTCCGTCGACTTCGCCACGGAGTTGGCCATCTCGGGGCCGTCAGCCGTTCTCGTACGCCTTCGCGGCGTCGGCCTCCAGCTGCCGCTGGGCGCCCGCCACGTCCTGGGGGTTCCGCAGGAAGTCCTGCAGGTCCTTCCACATGCCGACCCCCTGGGTACCGCCGAAGGCCGCCGGGGCCTGGTCGGACAGGTCGAAGCGGAAGTCGTCGCCCGCCGCGAGCAGCGCCTCGGCGATGTCCCGGGTCACGTCGTCCTTGTACGTGCCCATGTCCATCTCCTTGTTGGGGGAGATGAAGCCGCCCTGCGCCGCCCAGAGCTCGGCCCCGTCGGTGGAGGCGAGGAAGGTCAGCAGGGCCTTGGCGCCCTCGTTGTCCTTCAGCGCCACCGCCGCGTCGCCGGCGCTGACCACCGGGGAGTTGTCGCCGACGGCCGGGAACGGGAAGACCTTGGCGTCCGTGCCGACCTTGGCGTCCGTGTCGGCGTTGATGTTCGCGCTCACGAAGTCGCCCTCGAAGACCATGCCGGCCGGGGTGTCACCGTTGAACGTCTGGGTGACCGACTTCGGGAACTCCGTCCCCAGCGCGCCCTTGCGTCCGCCCGCGAGGAGCTCGTCCTTGCCCCACAGCTCGCCCAGAGTGGTCAGGGCGTCCTTCACGGACGGGTCCGTCCACTTGATCTCGTGCTTGGCGAGCTGGTCGTACTTCTCCGGGCCCGCCTGTGAGAGGTAGATGTTCTCGAACCAGTCGGTGAGCGTCCAGCCGTCCGCGCCGCCGACGGAGACGGCGGGGGAGCCCGCGTCGGACAGCGTCTGCGCCGTCTGCACGAACTCGTCCCACGTCGCGGGCTCTTCGGTGATGCCGGCCGCCTCGAACGCCGCGGTGTTGTACCAGACCAGCGACTTGTTCGCGGCCTTCACATACGCGCCGTACTGCTTGCCGTCGACCGCCCCGAGGTCCTGCCACCCCTGGGAGAAGTTCTTCTTCAGCTGCGCCTCGGCGTCCGCACCGATCGGCTTCAGCCAGCCCTTCTCGGCGAACTGGTGCAGCACGCCGACCTGGGGCAGGAACGCGACGTCCGGCGGCTGACCGCCCTGGATCTTGGTACCGAGGAAGGTGGAGGTGTTGTTGCCCGTCGGCACGAAGGTGACCGTCGCGCCGGTGCGCTTCTCGAACTCGTCGAGGACCTTGGTGAAGTTCTCCTGCTCCGCGCCCGTCCACACGGCCGCGACCTCGAGCTTCTGGCCGTCCAGCTTGGGCAGTTGCACGGTGGCCTCGGTCCCGCCGCCCTTGCCCGTGCCGCCTCCGCCGTCACCCTTGTCGTCGTCCCCGCCACCGCAGGCGGTGAGGGAGAGTGCGAGGACTCCGGCGGCGAGCGCCGCCACGGCCTTCGCGGTTCTGGTCCCGGTGGTGCGTAAGGCCGCGTGTGGAGTGTTTCTGGGCGACCTGCGTGTACGAAGAGTGCTGCGCATCACTGCCCCGTTCTGCGTTCCGCGTCGAACGTCCGAGCGCTGTCCCGTCGCTCTGGTCTACGCCGCGTCACCGGCAGCGGCAAGGGCGCCTGCGGTGTCCCGTCGGTGATCGTAATCGGCTCGTGACGTGCGATAGGGGGTGGTGCGCCGGCCGCGGGGCGGAAGCCGGGGGCGCAGCGCGGGCGCTCAGATCAGTGAGGGCACCTCCTTGGCCGAGACCGAACGGGCCGCGCGGTCCAGGGCGCTCGCGAGCAGCGCCAGGTCCGTCGGTCCGTTGCCCAGCTCGCGCACCGGGCGGCGGGCCGGGGGATCGCCCATGCGGGCCCAGTCCAGGGGGACGACCGTGGGCCGTAGCGTGGCCGTGCGCGGGATACGGCCGGTGACGCGGCCCGCCTGGAAGGGGGTGCTGCGTATGGGGTCGGGGACGGGACCGGTGGTGAGAGCGGCGGGGTGACCGGCGGGGGGTGCGGTCGTGAGGGAGGGGCCGGAGAGCGTCGCACGGGCGAGGGCCGCGGGCGTGAGCGCCGGGTCCGTGACCGCCAGCCGGCCACGCCCGGCCGCCGGCTCGTCCGGGCCGGACGCCGGGGCCTCGAGCGTGACGCGGAGGGTGGCCGCGCGGGCGAGGTCCGTCTCCGCCGTACGGTCGCCGCCGGCCGTGGCGGCGACGAGGTGCACGCCGAGCCGGGCGCCCTCGCGGGCCACGGCCTCCAGGGCGCGTACGACGGAGCCGGCCGCCGGACGGCCCGGGGAACCCAGCGGCGGGGCGAGCAGTGCGTCCAGATCGTCGACGATCACGACCAGGCGGGCGAGCGGCGGCCCGGGCTCCGGGTGTTCGCGGTTCGCGGCCGGACGCAGCCGGATGGTCGTGCTGGGCGCCGTGTCTATGTCGGCGGCGCCGGGCGCAGTGCCGGGCCCGGTGGCGGGTGGCGGGCTCGACGGGGGTGTGTGCGCGCCCGTCGAGGTGCCGCGCGCGGGTGCTGTCGAGGTGCCGCGCGCGGGTGCCGTCGAGGAGACGGAGCCGGTCCTGGCGAAGGAGGCGCCGCGGGACGCGTTCGCCGTACCCGGGGCCGTGCGCTGGGCGACGAGCCGGGCGGGCACCCCGCGGCTCGTGTGCCACTCGCCGAAGCCGAGGCGGCCGACGAGCTCCGCGCGGCGCTTCAGCTCGGTACTCAGCGACTGGGCGAACTCCCGCATGCGCACCGGGTCGTTGGCCGTGATGTGGGTGCCCACGTGAGGGAGGTCGGTGCAGACGCCGAGCCCGTCGCCGGGCTGCCGGTCGTGGCCGCCGCCGTCCCGGCCCTCCACCAGGGCGATGCCGAGCCGGTCGGGGCGCTCGGCGGCGGCGAGCGAGGCGGCGACGGAGCGCAGCAGCTCTGTACGCCCGCTGCCGGACGGGCCCTCGATCAGCAGATGCGGACCGTCGGCGACGAGGTCGGCGCTCACGGGTCCGCGCGGGCCGGCGCCGAGGACGGCCCAGGCGCGCCCGCCGACGGCCGCCGGGTCGTCGGCGGCGTCCGCCCACCGTGCCAGCAGGGACGCCGGGGTGGCCCGCGCCAGCCCCAGCTCGTCCAGCAGACGGGCGGACTGGGGCAGCGGCGCCGACACACGCGCGTGCGGCTCGCCCAGGGCACCGCCCGGACGCAGCGGCGCCAGCGACCGTGCGAACCTCTCGGCCCACTCCGCGGAGACCGCGTCGACGGCGGCGACGGTGCCGGGGGTGACCGGGCCGGAACCGCCGGGCGCGCCCGCGTGGGTGTGCTCGGGCCCACCGGCGGGCGGGTGGCCCGCCAGACCGACGTGCGTGGGGTTCGTGCGGCCGGCATCCGCGTGCGCGTGCGGCACGGATCGGCCGGACCGGGGCCGAGGAACCCCCGCCGGAGCACCGTCTGCCCGGTGCCCGCCCGCCGGGGCGGTGGTGGCGTCGCTCCCTGATCCGGGCCGGTCGCGGCCGACCCGATGCCCGGGGCGGTCGCCGTCCGCGGCGCGTGTGTGCTCGGCGGGCACCGGCTGCCGGTGCGGCGCCGTGGGTCGCGCCGGCGCGACCCGCATCAGCCGCAGTGCCGTGGCGACGTCCCCGCTGAGCAGTGCCACTGCCCCGCAGGCGCGGAAGACGGGCGACGCGGCGCACGCGTCCTCGTAGGTCTCGGTCACCGGCGACACGGGCGATGCGGCCTCCGTCTCGGCGAGGCAGATCACGTGGATGCCCGCCGCGGGACCCTCCAGCGCCAGCCGTGCCACCGTCTCCCGCACATCGGTGCCACCGGGGTCCCCGTCCACGAGCACGACGGTGTACGGCCCCGGGAAACCGGGGTTCACCGGGGGCGGGGCGCCGTCCCGGCCGGCGGAGGAAGAGGAGGAGGAAGAGGGAGCGGGAGCGGAAGCCGTGTCGGAGGTGTGGTCCTCCAGACGCCGCAGCAGCTCGTCCGTGCGGGCCGTGGCCTGCTCGTGGTCGTAGGCCAGGAGGAGCCGGCAGTCCTGGCCGTGGCCGGGGCGGACATGGGGGAGCCAGCCGAGCCAGGACCAGTCGGCCGTGCGCTCCGCCACGGAACGCGAACGGTCGGCGCTGATCAGCACCAGTTCCAGGATGTCGGGGGAGTGCAGCGCGGCGAGCTGCGCGACGACCGCGCGGGCCAGGCCCGTCAGCCGCGCGCGCGGACCGGCGAGCCCCAGGGCGCCGACCTCGCGCAGACCGGTGGTCACCGGCACCGCGGGCAGCAGTCCCGAGCCGTCGGGTGCCGTGCGGTCGGCCGTGCCGAGCCGTACCGCCAGCAGCTCCGGGTGCCCGGGCTCGCGCTCCCACAGCCGCGGTCCCGGACCGAGCGCCGTGAGCAGCAGGGCCGCCGGGTCCGGCCATGTCTCGGGGGCCTGCGGGAGCCCTGCCGGGGGCCGCGGGGACAAGTCTTCGTCGACGTCGTACGGGTCGTGGCCGCCGCCGGCCCGGTCGCCGCGCCCACCGGCCAGCCGCCGCGCCCAGGCCGTGAGCCCGCCGCGTTTGCGGGGCCCACGGGGTGCGTCCAGGCCCCGGACCGGTGTGCCCTTCCGGGTGCCGCCCGGTCCCGGGGCACCGCCCGCGGCGCCGTACTCGCCGTCTGCGGAGGCCGCCTGCGCGGTCTCCATGCCCGTGCCCGCGCCGGTCGTGCCGGCCGCGCCGGTGTCCTGGGCCGCCAGGAGGTGCGCGGGCCCGGACGCGTGTCCACAGGCACCGGCAGGGCCGGCGGTCCCGGCGGCCACGGATCCGGGTGCCGGCGAAGCGGGCGGCGCCGTCCCGGAGCCCTCGGCCCCCCGTGCGTTCGCCCCGCTGCCGCTGCCGCCTTCCCCACGCGCGTGAGGCACCGCACCCGTACGGGTCATGGAGCCGGCCTCGGACGACGCTGCCGGCGTGTGCTCCGACGTATCCCGGAGCGTCACCCGCACGTACCCCTCCCCGTCGGGTGCCGTCTCCAGCATCCGATGGGCCCCGGGCGCGGCCAGCCGGAGCGCCGACTCGCCGATCCGCAGCAGGGAACCCGACGGGAAGCGCACCGGGCGGTCGCCCACGCGCGTGCCGTCCAGCGTCGTGCCGTTCGTGGAGCCGATGTCGGCGACCCAGACGCGGCCGTCGTCGACGACGGTCACCGTGCAGTGGAGGCGGGAGACGTCGGGATCGTCGAGGGGGACGTCGGCCTCGGCGGACCGGCCGACCCGGATTTTGCCGCCGTGCAGGAAGTGCACGCCGCCCGCGTCGGGGCCGGCCACCACGTGCAGCCGGGGCGCGGACTCGTCGACCTCGGGGCCCGGCTCCGCGGGGGCGCCCAGGGACAGTACGGCGCCGTCGGTCAGCGGCGGCTCGCCGAGGGTGCAGCGCTGTGTGTCCAGCCGCTCCGCTCCCGCGTACAGCACGACCGGCCCCGTCCCGGGCTCCCGGCCCCGCTCGGCCGGGGAGGCGCCGCCGGCCCCGCCGACCGCCGCCGCGAGGCCCGGGGCCACCGCGGCCAGTGCCGTCCCCGACGGTGCCGTCACCAGGACGTCGCAGGCCGTGGCTTGCGCCTGCGGCTCCGAGGGCTGCCCCAGAGGGTCTACGACGGTCAGCCGGATCTGCATCGCCGTCAGCGGTCCCTTCCGCACGGGCACCCGGACGGGGACGAGGACGAGCCTGCGCGGTCCCCCGACCGCAGACTTCCCCCCACCGCACACGGGCACATCGGCCAGTATCTGGAGGCATCCTCGCACCTGCCGCCGACAACACGCCCGCCCCCCAACGGCAAGTGATCTTGATTGGTCGGCTCTGCCCGCAAAAGTGCCTGACCAGTGCGCGACAGATGCCCGCTTGAGATCGGTCACGTTCGCATCCGGCAACCAACCGTCCGAGTCAGGCGTCTTTCCCTCGAAAACGCGCGTCTTATCCCGAAGGCGAACGCGCACGTGGAGGCATACGTAGTGGCAGGCAATGGGCGCACGGTATGCCCGGCTCGTGCACAGCCGCCCGGAGGGTCCCGCGCGCGGGCACAGGAACAGGACAGCCGGTCCCGCGTACGGCAGCACTACAGTGGGACGGACCGGTGACCGGACCGGGCAGGCAGGCAGCTGGACCAGGCAAGCAAGCAACAGGGAGCGCATGACGTGCGGCCGGTAGGGAGCAAGTACCTCCTGGAGGAGCCGCTGGGACGCGGCGCCACGGGCACCGTCTGGCGCGCCCGCCAGAGGGAGACCGCGGGGGCCGAGGCGGCGGTGCCCGGTCAGCCCGGCGAGACCGTCGCCATCAAGGTCCTGAAGGAAGAGCTGGCGAGCGACCCGGACATCGTGATGCGGTTCCTGCGGGAGCGCTCCGTACTGCTCCGGCTCACCCATCCGAACATCGTGCGGGTGCGGGACCTGGTGGTCGAGGGAGAGCTGCTGGCCCTGGTCATGGACCTGGTCGACGGCCCCGACCTGCACCGCTACCTGCGCGAGAACGGCCCCTTCACACCCGTCGCCGCGGCCCTGCTCACCGCCCAGATCGCCGACGCGCTCGCCGCCAGCCACGCCGACGGCGTGGTCCACCGCGACCTGAAGCCCGCGAACGTCCTGCTGAAGCAGGACGGCGGCGAGATGCACCCGCTGCTGACCGACTTCGGCATCGCCCGTCTCGCCGACTCGCCCGGCCTCACCCGCACCCACGAGTTCGTCGGCACGCCCGCGTACGTCGCCCCCGAGTCCGCCGAGGGCCGCCCGCAGACCTCCGCCGTCGACATCTACGGCGCCGGCATCCTGCTGTACGAGCTGGTCACCGGGCGCCCGCCGTTCGCCGG
The DNA here is from genome assembly GCA_000719105.1 of Streptomyces sclerotialus. Lineage (GTDB taxonomy): Bacteria > Actinomycetota > Actinomycetes > Streptomycetales > Streptomycetaceae > Streptomyces > Streptomyces sclerotialus_B. The sequence goes on from JODX01000001.1 coordinate 45,779, forward strand.
CCAGTCCGCCCTCGAGGTGCTGCACCAGCACCTGAGCGCCGAGCCGCGCCGCCCGTCCACCGTCCCGGACCCGCTGTGGACGGTCATCGAGCGCTGCCTGCGCAAGAACCCGGACGAAAGGCCCAGCGCCGAGAACCTCGCGCGCGCGTTGCGGGTCGTCGCCCAGGGCGTGGGCGTGCACGCGAGCTCCGCGCAGATCGCCGCCGCCGAGGGCGTGGGCGCCCTGCTCGCGCCCGACCCGGCACCCGCGCCGGTGCCCGGCACGACCGGGCCGGCCGGTGCCGCCGACCCGACGCAGGTGCTGCCGCACGGCGCGGGTGCGGGCGCGTACGACCCGAACGGCGCCACCAGCGTGCTCCCGCACACCTCCGGCCCGGCGGGCGCGGCCGACCCCACCGCCGTACTGCCGCACCACGGGGCCGCCGACCCGACCGCCGTACTGCCGCACCACGGGGCCGCCGACCCGACCGCCGTCATGCCGCCGGTGCCGCAGCACCGGCCCGGCGGACCCGGCGGACCCGGCGGACCGGACGGAGGCGAGCAGCAGGGGCAGGGCGACTCCCCGCACCCCTGGCAGAACCAGTTGCGCGCGGCCCGCGACCGCAACGAGCAGACGCAGGTCCAGTACCTCGACCCCGGCGACGACCCGCTGCGCCGCCGCCCCCAGCGGCAGGTCCAGCGGCCCCAGCAGTCGCCGCAGCCGCCGCAGCCGCCGCAGGGTCGCCGCCCGCAGCAGCAGCCCCAGCCCGGCCCGGGCTACGGCTACCCGCAGCAGCAGCCCCAGCAGCAGTACACGCCGCAGCCGCAGCCGCGACAGCGTCAGGCTCCGCCCCGGCCTCAGCCGCAGCAGTACGCGCCGCCCGCCCCATCGCGGCCTCAGCAGCCCGCGTCCCGCCCCCCGCGCGAGCCCCGTCCGCCGCGCGAGCCGAGGCAGCGCAGCGCCAACCCGATGCGGATCCCCGGCCTCGGCTGTCTGAAGGGCTGCCTGTTCACCGTCGTCATCCTGTTCGTGGCCGGATGGCTGGTCTGGGAGCTCAGCCCGCTCCAGGAGTGGATCGGGACCGGCAAGGGCTACTGGGACCAGCTGACGACCTGGGTCGGCGACATCACCGACTGGATCGGCGATCTGGGCGGCGGCTCCTCCGGCTCCACCGGCTCGACCCAGTAGGGCGCCCCGCTCGCGTCGGCTCACGCCCCCGTGCCTCCGTGCCCCTGTGCCCCGCCACCGCGGCCGGGCCTGGGGATTTGTCGACATCCGACGGGTGATTTCCGCCTCGGCGGTGAAGGTTGGTGCCTCGGCCGCGTAGTTTTGGCGACAACACGCGGCCGTAGGAGCAGTCTTGGCACGGAAGATCGGGAGCCGGTACACCGCGAACCAGATTCTGGGGAGGGGCAGCGCCGGCACGGTGTGGCTGGGCGAGGGACCGGAAGGGCCCGTCGCCGTCAAGCTGCTGCGCGAGGACCTCGCGTCCGACGAGGAACTCGTGGGGCGCTTCGTCCAGGAGCGGACGGCACTGCTGAAGCTGGACCATCCGAACGTGGTGTCCGTGCGGGACCTCGTGGTGGACGGCAACGACCTCGCCCTGGTCATGGACCTGGTCCGGGGTACTGACCTGCGTACCCGGCTGGACCGGGAGCGCCGCCTGGCACCCGAGGCGGCGGTCGCGATCGCGGCGGACGTCGCGGACGCGCTGGCCGCCGCGCACGCGACCGGGGTCGTGCACCGGGACGTCAAGCCGGAGAACGTCCTGCTCGACATGGAGGGACCGCTCGGACCGGGCGGCGCGCACCCGGCGCTGCTGACGGACTTCGGTGTCGCCAAGCTGATCGACACCCCGCGCCGCACCCGCGCGACGAAGATCATCGGCACCCCGGACTACCTGGCCCCGGAGATCGTGGAGGGCCTGCCGCCCACGGCCGCGGTGGACATCTACGCGCTGGCCACGATGCTGTACGAGCTGCTGGCGGGATTCACTCCCTTCGGCGGCGGACACCCGGGCGCGGTGCTGCGCCGGCACGTGACCGAGACGGTGGTCCCGCTGCCCGGCATCCCCGAGGAGCTGTGGCAGCTCCTCGTGCAGTGCCTGGCCAAGGCCCCCGCGTCCCGGTTGCGCGCGTCCGAGCTGGGCGCCCGGCTCCGGGAGCAGCTCCCCTCGCTGGCGGGGCTGCCACCGCTGGACGTGGACGAGCCGGACGCGGAGCAGCACGAGGCCCAGGAGGAGCCCACGGCGGCGCCGGCGCCCCGTGAGCGCGTACGGCGCGGTGCGGTGCCCCTGGTGCCCGGGGCCAAGCCCGACTCGAACCGGGACACGCACACCTCGATGCGGGTGCCCGCACCCGACGAGCTGGCCGGCGGCGCCCGCGGCACGGCCCGTGTCCCCCGCACCGCCGGCGCCCCGAGACCGGGTTCGGCCCGCAACCGCTCCTCGGCCCGGCGCCGCCGGATCACCCTGGGCGCGGCGGCCGTGGTCCTCGTCGCCGCCGCGGGCGTCGGCACCTGGGTGGCCGGCACGGGCGACGACCCGGCCGGCACCCCCAAGGACGGCACGCAGAACTCGGCCCCGGACACCCCCTGACCCACTCTCGGCACCGCCGCCGCACGGGGAGGACCGGGGCGGGCGGCGGGGACGCCGGCGTACGGCGGTGCCCCGGCGTCTCCCGGCGTGTCCCGCCGGAGGCGGTCGCGCTCGGGTCGGTTGCCACAGCCGTTACGCTGGGAGCGTGGCAGTCGTCGATGTTTCCGAAGAGCTCAAGTCCCTCTCCTCGACCATGGAGTCGATCGAGGCCGTTCTGGACCTCGAGAAGATGAGGGCAGACATCGCCGTGCTCGAGGAGCAGGCGGCCGCGCCGTCCCTGTGGGACAACCCCGACGAGGCGCAGAAGATCACCAGCAAGCTGAGCCATCTCCAGGCCGAGGTCCGCAAGGCCGAGGCGCTGCGGGGTCGTATCGACGACCTCGGTGTGCTCTTCGAGATGGCCGAGGAGGAGAACGACCCGGACACCCGCGCCGAGGCGGAGACCGAGCTCGCCGCCGTCAAGAAGGCGCTGGACGAGATGGAGGTCCGCACCCTCCTCAGCGGCGAGTACGACGCCCGCGAGGCCCTCGTCAACATCCGCGCGGAGGCCGGTGGCGTGGACGCCGCCGACTTCGCGGAGAAGCTCCAGCGCATGTACCTGCGCTGGGCCGAGCAGCGCGGCTACAAGACCGAGGTCTACGAGACGTCGTACGCGGAGGAGGCGGGCATCAAGTCCACCACCTTCGCCGTGCAGTCCCCGTACGCCTACGGCACGCTCTCCGTCGAGCAGGGCACCCACCGTCTGGTCCGCATCTCCCCGTTCGACAACCAGGGGCGGCGCCAGACGTCCTTCGCGGGCGTCGAAATCCTGCCCGTGGTCGAGCAGACCGACCACATCGAGATCGACGAGTCCGAGCTGCGGGTCGACGTGTACCGGTCCTCCGGCCCCGGCGGCCAGGGCGTGAACACCACCGACTCCGCGGTGCGCCTCACCCACCTCCCCACCGGCATCGTCGTCTCCTGCCAGAACGAGCGCTCGCAGATCCAGAACAAGGCGACCGCGATGAACGTCCTGCAGGCCAAGCTCCTGGAGCGGCGCCGCCAGGAGGAGCAGGCCAAGATGGACGCCCTCAAGGGCGACGGCGGCAACTCCTGGGGCAACCAGATGCGTTCGTACGTGCTGCACCCGTACCAGATGGTCAAGGACCTGCGCACGGAGCACGAGGTCGGCAACCCCGAGGCCGTGTTCAACGGTGAGATCGACGGCTTCCTGGAGGCCGGCATCCGCTGGCGCAAGCAGCAGGAGAAGTAGCGCGGGGGCGAGCGCCGGGCGCACGCCGAGTGACCTCGGCGTTTGCGGCGCTTTGTCGACATAACAACTGCCGCCCACCGGGCGGCAGTTGTCGTTTATGTCGAGCATGTCCGGGTTTTACGTCACGCTCACATCTCCTCTCGTGTTGCAAAAGCGGTGAAGGGGACAATGCGCGCGCAATGCGCTTGACGGTGGTGTGAAAAATGGGAATGGTGAACCGTGGCATGCGCTGTCTGTGGGACGCATGTGACGCGGGGGGCTTGACCATATGAGCTATCTCTGACGCCGTCTGTCCCGGGCGCTGCTCCACTGACGATGAGCTACTGGGGGTAGCAACCATATGACCAAGAAGACGCGAATCCGCCTCGCGCGCGTCACCGCGGCCGCCGTGATCGCGGCTGGCGCCTCGCTGACCGCCGCGGGTGCCGCTTCGGCCCTCGATTTCGACCTGAGCGTGAACGCGACCGCCGACAACAACGAAGGTGAGCCGGGCGGCGGCGAAGAGAGCGAAGACCCCGGAGTCGGCCTGCCGTCCGAGGAGCCGTCCGAGGTGCCGTCGGAGGTGCCGTCCGAGGAGCCGTCGGAGGTGCCGTCGGAGGTGCCGTCCGAGGAGCCGTCGGAGGAGCCGGGCAACCCGGTCGAGCCGTCCGAGCCGGGCGATGACGACGACAACGACAACGGCGTCGGCAACGGCAACGGCAACGGCAACGGCAACGGCAATGGCAACGGCAACGGTGGCGGCGACAACACCGACACCAACGGTGGCGCCAAGCCGCAGCAGGAGGGCTCCTCCGCCCTCACCGACACCGGCGCGGAGGCCACCAACACCTCCGCCCAGGGCTCGGGCGAGGAGCTCGCCGAGACGGGTGCGGCCGAGACCACGTTCCTGCTGCTCGGCGCCGCCACGATGATCGCCGGTGGTATCGGCTTCCGCTTCCTGCCCCGCATGGTGGGCGGCCGCGGCGCCGCTGCCTGAGGCAGTACGCACGACGTCCTGCCGCGCACACCGCGGTAGCGCGGTAGGGCGACAGCGGTACCACGGGAAGGGCCCGGAGCGAGCGCTCGCTCCGGGCCCTTTCGTACGCTCCGGGGTCTTGCCGGCCGCCCGCGCGGCCCGGCCTACACCCTCATGCCGTCTGGTGTGCGGCCAGCAGCGCCACCGCCGCGATCAGCACGGCGAGCAGCGCGATCAGCGCCGTCGGGTTCAGCCCCGCGAAGGGGCTCTCCTGCTGCAACCGCTCACGGTTCGCCCGGCAGACCGGGCAGCGGCCCTCGCTCACGGGCGCCGCGCAGTTCGCGCACACCAACCGGTCGTACGTCATGCGCCTCGCCCTCCTGACAGTGGCCTCTCGCCCACGAACAACGCATCGGGAATCGCGACCGTTCCCCCTTCCACTGTGCCAGGTTCCGCGGGATTCGGCGCGGCCCGGGGCGACGGACGCAGAGCCTCCCGGAGGGCCGGCCGGGAATCCTCCCGGGACCGCCTGCCCGCGCCGCGCGCCGGAGGCCCTTCCCCCGGTTGTTCCCCGTACTCACGCCGCGGGGCCGTCTTCCGGCCACCACGGCCGGCACAAAAAGGCACAAGCCTCCCGCAACAACCACCGCCGCCTGCGCTCGCGCTGCCGGTTCGCGTATGGTCACGCTCATCTACCCCCGGCGACCCGTGGTGCATCCGTGATCCGATTCGACAACGTGTCCAAGGTCTACCCCAAGCAGACCCGCCCCGCCCTCAGGGATGTCTCCCTGGAGGTCGAGAAGGGCGAGTTCGTGTTCCTCGTGGGGTCCTCGGGCTCCGGTAAGTCCACCTTCCTGCGGCTGATCCTCCGCGAGGAGCGGTGCAGCCAGGGCCAGGTGCACGTCCTGGGCAAGGACCTCGCGCGCATCTCCAACTGGAAGGTGCCCCAGATGCGCCGCCAGCTGGGGACCGTGTTCCAGGACTTCCGCCTGCTGCCGAACAAGACGGTCGGCGAGAACGTCGCCTTCGCGCAGGAGGTGATCGGGAAGTCGCGCGGCGAGATCCGCAAGTCCGTGCCGCAGGTGCTCGACCTGGTCGGACTCGGCGGCAAGGAGGACCGCATGCCGGGCGAGCTCTCGGGCGGTGAGCAGCAGCGCGTCGCCATCGCGCGGGCCTTCGTCAACCGGCCGAAGCTGCTGATCGCCGACGAGCCGACCGGCAACCTCGACCCGCAGACCTCCGTCGGCATCATGAAGCTGCTCGACCGGATCAACCGCACCGGTACGACCGTGGTGATGGCGACCCACGACCAGAACATCGTGGACCAGATGCGCAAGCGCGTCATCGAGCTGGAGAAGGGCCTCCTCGTCCGCGACCAGGCGCGCGGCGTCTACGGCTACCAGCACTGATCCACCGTCCACGAAAGGCCCGAAGAAGACGCCATGCGCGCGCAGTTCGTTCTCTCGGAGATTGGTGTCGGTCTCCGCCGCAACCTGACGATGACCTTCGCGGTGATCGTCTCCGTCGGCCTCTCCCTGGCCCTCTTCGGCGGCTCGCTCCTGATGAGCGACCAGGTCAACCAGATGAAGGGCTACTGGTACGACAAGGTCAACGTCTCGATCTTCCTCTGCAACAAGAGCGACGCCGAGTCCGACCCCGCCTGCGCCAAGGGGGCCGTCACCACGGAGCAGAAGGAGCAGATCAAGACCGACCTGGACAAGATGTCGGTCGTCGACGAGGTGCTGTACGAGTCGCAGGACGCGGCGTACAAGCACTACAAGGAGCAGTTCGGCGACTCCCCGCTGGCCAGCTCGCTCACTCCGGACCAGATGCAGGAGTCGTACCGCATCAAGCTCGAGGACCCGGAGAAGTACCAGGTCATCGCGAGCGCCTTCAACGGCCGCGCCGGGGTGCAGTCGGTGCAGGACCAGAAGGGCATCCTGGACAACCTCTTCACGCTCCTCGGCTACCTCAACTGGGCGGCGCGCGGTGTGATGTTCGTGATGCTGGTCGTGGCGCTGCTGCTGATCGTGAACACGGTGCGGGTCTCGGCGTTCAGCCGCCGCCGCGAGACCGGGATCATGCGGCTGGTGGGCGCCTCCGGGTTCTACATCCAGGCACCGTTCATCATGGAGGCCGCGGTCGCGGGGCTCATCGGCGGCGCCATCGCCTGTGGCTTCCTGGTGCTGGGCCAGCAGTTCGTGATCGAGGGCGGCGTGGCCCTGTCGGAGAAGCTCCAGCTGATCAACTTCGTGGGCTGGGACGCCGTGCTCACCAAGCTGCCGCTCATCCTCGCGGCGAGCTTCCTGATGCCCGCGCTGGCTGCCTTCTTCGCCTTGCGCAAGTACCTGAAGGTGTGACGCACACCAAGAAGGGGCGTATCGGCAACCGGCCGTACGCCCCTTCGCCTTGTCCTAGACTCACCGGCATGCCGGGCCGAGATAAGTTCTGTCCGCCCCGCCGCGTCCGCCGCGGAGCGGCCCTGACGATCGTCTTCGCGAGTGTCCTCGCCGCAGGCGCCGCCACCGGCTCGTTCGGTGCCCCGGCGGGCCCGGACGGCGCCGGGGACAGGACCGCGGGCATCGGCCGCTCCGCCCCCACGGGCCACCACCAGGACATCGCCGAGGCCGCCGCCGAGGCGATGGCCGAGGGCAAGTCGCCCATGGAGGCCGCCGAGCGCGCCGTCAGCCGCAGCGGGGACCGCTGGGGCTCGGTGTACTCCCAGGGCGAGTACGAGGAGCTCCAGGAGGCCCTGGACGGCGCCTACACCGGCGTGGGCCTGTGGGCCCGGCGCGAGCGCGACGGCCGGATCGAGGTCACCCGGGTGCGGCAGGGCTCACCCGCGGCCCACGCCGGCATCCGCGAGGGCGACCGGCTGCGCAGCGTGGACGGCCGGAAGGTCGACGGCCGGCCCGTCACCGAGGTCGTCTCCTTACTGCGCGGCGAGGCCGAGGACGCGGCCGCCGGTACGTCCGTCTCGGTGGGCCTGGAACGCGGCACGCGCGCGTGGAGCGAGACACTGCGCCGGGCCCGGCTCTCCACGGACCCGGTGACCGTCCGCGAGCTCGCCGGCGGGGTCACCGTCATCGAGGTCTCCGCCTTCACCAAGAACTCCGGCGATCTCGTCCGCGAGGCCGTGGACCGGGCGCCCGCGGACGCCAAAATAGTGCTCGACCTGCGCGGCAACTCCGGCGGTCTGGTCGCGGAGGCCGTCACCGCCGCGTCCGCCTTCCTCGACGGCGGCCTCGTCGCCACGTACGACGTCGACGGCGAGCAGCGCGCCCTGCACGCCGACCGCGGCGGCGACACCTCCAGACCCCTGGTCGCGCTCGTCGACGGTGGCACGATGAGCGCGGCCGAACTCCTCACCGGCGCCCTGCAGGACCGCGGCCGGGCGGTCGTGGTGGGGACCCGCACCTTCGGCAAGGGGTCGGTGCAGATGCCGGGCCGGCTCCCCGACGGGTCCGTCGCCGAGCTGACCGTCGGGCACTACCGCACCCCGTCCGGCCGCGGTGTCGACGGCAGCGGCATCACCCCCGACCTGGAGGCCGACGAGGACGCGCTGCGGCGCGCGGAGACGGTGCTGAGCGGGCTGGGCGCCCCCTCGTAGCCCGTGCCCCGGCAGGGCCGTACCGGTCCGCAGCCCGCGTAATCGACTTCCCTCACGGTGCCCCTGTAGTGCCAAAATGGCGAGCACTATGGCTAAGGAAAAAGGGCGCAAGCTGATCGCGCAGAACAAGAAGGCGCGGCACGACTACCACATCCTCGACACCTACGAGGCCGGCCTGGTCCTCACCGGGACCGAGGTGAAGTCACTGCGTCAGGGGCGGGCCTCGCTGGCCGACGGCTTCGTGCAGCTCGACGGGCACGAGGCGTGGCTGCACAACGTCCACGTGCCGGAGTACAGCCAGGGCACCTGGACCAACCACAGCGCCCGGCGCAAGCGGAAGCTGCTGCTGCACCGCGTGGAGATCGACAAGCTGGAGGCGAAGTCGCAGGAGACGGGCCACACGATCGTGCCGCTCGCGCTGTACTTCAAGGACGGCCGGGCCAAGGTCGAGATCGCGCTGGCGAAGGGCAAGAAGGAGTACGACAAGCGGCAGACGCTCCGCGAGAAGCAGGACCGCCGCGAGGCGGACCGGGCGATGTCGGCGGTGCGGCGGCAGCAGCGGGCGTGATGCCGCGCCGTCGTCGGCCGGGGTACCCGGACGACCGGGCGCCGGGCCACCGGGCCCTCCGGTGCCCACCGGGGGGAATATGCTGGCACGGACGTGCGTTGGTCACGTACGATGGCATCCGCACCGTGCAGGTGTGAGCCCCTCCTCGCGAGGGGCGCCGTTTGAAAAATCAACATGGGGATGATCGGTTTCGACAGCGGCTGTCGAAGCAGGGGAAGCGTGTCGAGAAAGCGGCCATGATCTCGTAAACCACAGGCCGAAAAAAATAATCGCCAATTCCAAGCGCGATTCCTCCCAGCAGGCCTTCGCCCTCGCTGCCTGATCTCAGGTAGCGACCGCGAGCCTCCTACATAGGGAGTGTCAGCCCGGGGATGTTCCCGACCCGGATCCTGGCATCGACTAGGGGACTAAACCTTGATCCCGGTCACGGGGTGAAGAGGGAAACCAAACAGTGACTGAGCCCGTCGGAGACTTGTCCGCGTGATCTCCGGGGCCGAGAAAAACGTAGCGGACTGCACACGGAGAAGCCCTGATTCCGCACCGTTGGACGCGGGTTCGATTCCCGCCATCTCCACGAAGGCGACAGGCGACGTGTGCCCACGGAAAGCGTGGGCCGCGTCGCCTTCGTCGTTTCTGCGCGGCTTCGCCGCGCGTGCGGGGGCTTCGCCACCCGCGGCCTCCATGCTCGGGGTGGAGCGAGGGGGCCGGGTGCTGCGGGCAAGGGCGTCCTTTTCACCACAGGGGTGGGCCGGAGGGCTCAGGGGGTTGTGCGCGGGGCTGTGGTCGCGCGGTGTGTCAGCTGGGGTGGGAGCAGGGTCGCCTCCGGTACCGGGGTGCCGTTCAGTATCCGTATCAGCAGGTCCACGGCCCCGGCACCCAGCTCGGTGGCCGGGACGTCCACGGAGGTGACCGGGAGGCTGGTGCTGCCGACGGCGGCGACCGACAGATCGGCCGGCACCCGCAGTCCGAGCGCCCCGAACGCGTCGATCAGTGGCTTCACCACGGCTTTGTTGTGCACGACGACCCCGGTCAGGGCGGGCCGCTCGCGCAGCAGCCGTTCGGCCACCGCGCGGGCCGCCGCGGGCGAGGCCGGGCAGGGGAGCACCGACGACGACAGCCCGTGCCGGGCGGCGGCCGCCGTGAAGCCCCGCACCACCCGCTGCGCGTCCCCAGTGTCCCGTAGATAGACCTCCGGCGGTGCGCCCACGAGCGCGACCACCCGGTGCCCGAGCCCCGCCAGATGCTCGACGCACAGCTCGCCCGCCGCACCGAAGTCGAGGTCGACGCAGGTCAGGCCGGTGGTGTCGGCCGGGTGGCCGATCAGTACCGACGGCCGGTCCAGGGTCCGCAGCCACGGCAGCCGGGCGTCGTGCGGCTCGGTGTCCGCCACGATCAGCGCGTTCGCCGGAGTGCTCTCCACCACCCGCCGCAGCCCTTCCACGCCCTCTCCCCGCGTGACCAGCAGCACGTCGTGGTCGTGCCCGCGGGCGGCGGTCACCACCGCCCCCGCGTACTCCATCACCGTCCGCGGATCGACGCCGGCCCGCAACGGCGCCACCAGTGCCAGCACGTTCGGCCAGTGGCCGCCACCGGCTGCCCGGGTGCCGGTGAGCGGCCGGTAGCCGAGCTCGCGGACGGACTCCTCCACGCGCCGCCTGGTCTCCGCGGAGATCGGGCGCTTGCCGCTCAGCGCGTACGAGACGGTGCTCGGGGCCACCCCGGCACGCCGCGCCACGTCGGTGATCCTCACCATGGCCTGTGCCTCCAGGGCGGGTCGGATGGTTCAGGTCGGATGGTCCGGCGGAAGGCGAAGTCGAAGCGCTTCGACACTTCCTGGATGGGGAAGGTAGGAGCTGGGCGTGAGCACGTCAATGGTGGGGACGCGGGAACCGGCGGCCTCCCGCCGTCACCCGGGCGATGAACAGGGCGACGGCCGCCGCCGTCACGGGGGCGCCGTACCCGGCCGTCGCCGAGGCGTGCTCGGCCAGCCACCCGCCGGCCGCCGAGCCGCACGCGATGCCGCCGAGCAGTCCGGTCACCGCGAGGGTCATGCCCTCGTTCAGCCGGCCCTCGGGGGTGCGCTGCTGGACCAGGGCCATCGTGGTGATCATCGTGGGCGCGGTGGCCATGCCGGCGACCAGCAGCGCGCCCGCGAGGACCACCAGCGAACCGGTCAGCGCGGCCGCGAGCAGGGGCAGCATCATCAGCAGCGTCATCGCGGCGACGCACCACGGCAGCCGCCGCGCGGCCGGGCCCGCCGGCTTCAGCGTTCCGAACAGCAGCCCCGCCGCGCACGAACCGGCCGCCTGGAGCGCCAGGACGAGCCCTGCCGCCGACTGCCGCCCCTGCGCGTCCGCGAACGCGATCGTCACCACTTCCATCGCCCCGAACACCGCGCCCATGGCCAGGCAGACGGCCACCAGCGGGGGCACGCCGCGGGTGCGGAGCGGCGAGCGGGGCGCGGCCGTACATGCCGTGCGGCCCGGGGCGGGCGGCTCCGTCGACCGCTGGGCGGTGAACAGCAGCACGCCCGTCATCAGCAGCAGGGCACCGGTCAGCGTGCCCGCCTCGGGGAAGAGGGCGGTACACAGGAAGGTCGCGAGGACCGGGCCGAGCATGTAGCAGAGCTCGTCCGCGGACTGCTCGAAGGAGTTCGCGGTGTGCAGCGCCGACGGGTCGTCCCGCAGCAGGTGGGCCCAGCGGGCGCGGGACATCCCGCCCGTGTTCGGGGTCGTCGCCGTGGCCGCGTACGCCATGAACAGCGCCCAGTCAGGCGCGTCGAAGCGCATGCACAGCAGCAGCGCGAAGGAGCCCAGCACGGCCACCGCGGTGGCGGGCACGGCCACCCTGGCCTGGCCGTGGCGGTCGATGAGCCGTGCGATCCACGGGGCGGTCAGCGCCGTCGCGACCATTCCCGTCGCGGTGACGGCCCCGGCGAGGGCGTACGAGCCGCGCTGCCCGGCGATCATGATGACCGCGCTCACGCCGAACATGCCCATGGGCAGCCGGGCGAGCAGATTGCCGAGGGTGAAGGCGCGGGTGCCGGGGAGGACGAACAGGCGGCGGTACGGGGTGAAGGGGCCCGGCTTGTCGGCGGTGGGTGTGGGCAGGTGTGCATCGGGGGCTTCCCGGGCGGGTGGTTGCGGCATGCGTTCACGGTCGCCCCGGCCGTTGACGGCCGTCCAACACCTGCTGCGCGATGATTCACGCACCTGAGTTGTGAGTTCACGGTAGGTTCGCCGAGTGCCCGCCGACGCCGTACCCATGACACCTGCCTACCCATGACACCTGCCGCACCCGTGACACCTGTCGAACCCATGACATCTGCCGTACCCATGGCATCCGCCGTGCCCGGTTCGCTCACCGTGGAGCCCCGCCTCCTGCGGGCCTTCGTCGTGGTCGCCGAGGAGCTGCACTTCACGCGTGCCGCCGCTCGGCTGTACGTGGCCCAGCAGGCGCTCAGCCGTGATGTCCGGCGGCTGGAGCGGGAACTGGGCACCGAGCTCTTCGCCCGGACGACCCGTCAGGTGGCCCTCACGGCGGACGGGGCGCGGCTGCTGCCGTACGCGCGCCGGGTGCTCCAGGCGCAGGACGAGCTGCTGGCCGCGTTCGGACGGGGCGGGCGGACCGGGGGCGCGGTGCCGAGGCGGCCGCTGCTCGTCGACGTGAACAGCCCGGGCCTGGTCGGCGAGCGCGTCCTCTGCCGCGCCCGCGACCTCGCCCCCGACGACGAGCTGATGGCCCGCTTCGAGAGCGGCCTCACCGGGGCCGCCGTGGAGATCCTCGCGGGCCGGCTCGACGTGTCGTTCGGCCGGTACGCGGGGCTGGACCCGGCGGTGCGCGCCCGCCTGGAACAGCAGCCCGTACGGTACGAGCCGATGGCGGTGATCCTGCCCGAGGACCACCGGCTGGCCGCCCTGGACGAGGTACCGCTGGCGGAGCTGACCGGCGAGACCGTGTACGCGGGGGCGGGGAACCCCAGGACACCGGAGTGGACGGAACTGGCCCGGCTGCTCTTCGAGGGGCGCGGTGTCGAGATCGCGCCGCCCGCCCCGCTGGCCGTCGGGGTCGAGGAGTTCCAGCGGATCATGGCCAAGGCGAGGACCCCCGTGCTCGCCGTCAGGGACTTTCCGGCCATGCCTGGGGCGGTGCTCCGGCCGCTCGTCAATCCCGTGCCGCTGTCGCCCGTCTCGCTGGTGTGGCGGCGGGGGCTGGACCATCCGGGGCTCGACGCGCTCAGACGTGCCGCGGCCGGACTCGCGGCCGAGGAAGGGTGGCTGCGGCGGCCCGCAGAGGGATGGATTCCGGCCAAGGATGCGCTCATCATGATGAGCCGCCCCTGAGGCACCGCGCACAGACTTCTCTTCTCGCCCCCCCTAGGACGAGCCAGTGACCCAAGAGGTCCAGGGGAAAGGGAGGCCGAAGGGGAGAAACCTGTGCGAGGCGGGACACGGTTTCTCCGGGCACGTTCGGATGTCCTCCGGCACGACCAGCCGTGAAGACAGCGCGCTCACCCAGCTGGGACAGCGCATGAAGCAGCTCGCGAAGCTGGGCGAGACGTACAGCCAGGGCAGCACGAGCTGACGTTCAACGCCGACCGCCGGGGCAACTGGCAGCCGACCCGGATCGAGGCCACGGACGAGGGCGACGTCGCGGTGAACCAGACGGCCGAGCCGGCCGTCGAGACGGAGGGTCGCGTCGTACCCGAACGCCTCGTACTACGCGTACCGGACCTGATCCGGGCGGGCTCCGCCACCCCGGACTGCGTGTCCAGCTGTACCGCGCTCGCCCTGGCCATGGGCGGGCGCGGTGCCATCGGAGGAAGTCGCCGGAAAAGGGAAACAGAGCAGAAGGCCGCCGGCCGCTGTAAACCGGCCATTCCTTTCACGTTGCTTCTCGCTCCCTGCCGTTACCCCGAGCGTGCCGAATGCCTTTTGGGGCGCCTGGCGGGGAGGACATGCAATACCGGCCGCACCGAGCGTATTCGCTCGGTGCGGCCGGTGCGCATTCGCCGGGATGCCGTCCGGCCGATACCTATTTCAGTTGTCCCGCTTCAGGTAGCCGCCCTTGAAGCCGGTCTGGTCGGCCCACACGCGCTGACGGCCGTTCCAGGAGATGCCCTTCCACTTGCCCTGCCAGATGGTCTCGGCGTGCGCGTTGTTCGCCGGGTCCGCGGAGATCCACTTCTTGACCGGGCTGTGCTCGTACTCGAGGAACGGTACGCGGTTCGTGTGCGAGGCCCACCCGTTGTAGACCTTGGTGACGCGCTTGGAGGTCGTGCGGTAGTTGACGCCGATCTTCACGGTCGTGACCCGCACGCCGAGGATCTTGTCGGTGACGCTGTACCAGGCGCTCCTGTCGTAGTACCGCGCCGAGGGGTCCGAGAGCTCCTCGTCGGTGGTGGGGGCGGTTTCGGTCTCCTCGACATCTATCTCCGCCTCCAGGACGACGTCGCCGCCCTCGGTCTCCTTTCTCAGCTGGGTCTCGTACGTCTCCTCGTCGATGGAGTCGAGGTCGACGGTGGTGTCCGAGAGGAAGTCCCCGAGTTCCTGCCCGCGTTCCGGGTCGTTCAGGTAGGTGATGAACTGTTCCTTCTCGCCGTCGGAAAGCTCCTGGTACTGGCTCAGGGTTTCCTGGGCGTCCGTGTCGCCCAGCTCCACCTGGGTCACCAGGTACTGCTCGTACGACGCGGGAGTGGTGCCCGCATCCTCCGCGGACGCCGTCGCAGGCATGGCCGCCATGGCCAGCGCCGCCGCTGTGACAGTGGCCATTCCGACGAGCGTCTTGCGAGTGTTCTTACGCATATCTACTGCCTCCGTTACGTGGATGAGAAACACGAAGCGAACAAAGCAGCAGGGAAAGCGCGAAGTGTGCGAGGAGACATCACCTTTCGGTGATGTCTGCGCCCCCCTACACGCGGTTCCGCTTTTCCCCTTTCAGCGTTCCCGCGCAGAGACGATCTTTCCATGAGGGAGGGTGCTGGGCGAGCCTTCTTCGCTTTATTTGAGCTTCACTTGAGGATTGTTTGATTCGTCTGAGCTTTATTTGAGCGACGCCCGTCGAGATGCCCGAAAAGGTCAAGAGTGCTCTGCCGAGTTCGAGGGCCGAGCACGCGAGAACGCCCGGCTGGGGAGTCCCAGCCGGGCGTCTGCGGTGAGGTGGAGTGGCGTCAGAAAGCCAGCGTCCAGCCGTTGAGGGTGCCGGTGGCGCCCTCGTAGGAGTCCTTGACGCGCAGCTTCCACGTGCCGTTGATCGGCGAGGCGCTCGCGTCGACGGTGTAGAGCTGCTGGAGGGTGCCGTCCTCCTCCATCTCGGACGGCGACTTCAGCGCATGCGCCGTGCCGTCCGGAGCGACCAGGCTGATGTCCAGGTCACCGAGCCACTCGTGCGTGGCGTCGACGTACACCCGCACGCCCTTCGAAGCGTTGCCGGTGAGGCCGTTGACGGTGATCGGTGACTCCACGGACCCGGGGTCGGGAATGGTGTGGCCGGTCTGGTTCTCGTACGAGGCGGGGAACGTCAGCGACCAGCCGCTGAGGGTGCCGGTGGCGCCCTCGGAGAGGTCCTCGATGCGCAGCTTCCAGGTGCCGGCGGCCGGCGAGGTACTGGCGTCGACGGTGTAGAGCTGCTGGAGGGTGCCCCCGCTCTCCGCCGAGGACGTCGACTTCAGGGCGTGGGCCGTGCCGTCCGGGGCGACCAGGCTGAACTTGAGGTCGCCGAGCCATTCGTGCGTGGCGTCCACATACACCTGCAGCGTCTTGGGGGCGTTGCCGGTGAGGCCGTTGACGGTGATCGGCGACTCCACGGACCCGTCGTCGGGGATCGTGTGGTCGGTCTGGTTCTCGTGCGAGGGGAAAGTCAGCGACCAGTTGTCGAGGGTGCCGTCGGCGCCCGCGGACTTGTCCTGCACCTGAAGCTTCCAGGTGCCGTTGGCCGGGGAGGCGCCGGCGGCGACCGTGTAGGTCTTGCTGAGCATGCCGCCCGGGTCCGTCCCGTTCGTCGCCTTGAGGGCGTACGCCTTTCCGTTCGGGTCGACCAGGTCGATCTTCACCTCACCGAGCCAGTCGTGCGTGAGGTTCACCGAGACCTGCAGCGCTCCGGGGGCGTTGCCGGAGAAGCCGCTGACGGTGATCGGCGACTCCACGGTCCCGGGGTCGGGGATGGTGTGGTCCGCGTCGTTGATGATCGTGGACGCGAGGGGCTTGGCGGCAGGCTCGGGCTCAGGCTCGGGCTCGGGTTCCGGCTCCGTCGCTCCGACTGCCTTGCCGACGTCGATGCGGGGAACGCTGACCCCGGAGTCGTCGGTGACGGTCGTCCCGGTTGTCTTCAGCAGCGACTCGAGGTCCGTGATGCTCTTGTCCGGGTAGGCCTGCCTCAGCACGGCGAGGGCTCCGGCCACATGGGGAGCGGCCATGGAGGTGCCGTTCTTGGAGTCGTAGCCGCTGAGCACGGAGGAGACGATGCCGTTGCCGGGGGCGAAGACGTCCAGCAGCGGGCCGCGGTTGCTGAAGGAGGAGATCTCGTCGTCGTCGGTGGTGGAGCCGACGGCGATCGCGGAGGGCACGCAGGCGGGGGCGTTGACGGCGGTCTCCAGGCCGTTGTTGCCGGCCGCGACCACCGTGGCGACTCCAGCGGCGAGCAGCTTGTCGATCGCCGGCTTGCGGGCGTCGTTGTTGCAGGCGCTGCTGTAGCTCGCCGATCCCAGGCTCAGGTTGGCCGCGACGACGGGGGTGCCTGCCTGCTGCAGCTCCCACACCTTCTCCAGGGCCGCGATCTGGGCGCTGGTGAAGCTGCGGAGACAGGGGGTGGTAGCGGCGGCGGCGCAGTACTTCGCGGAGTCGAGCTTGCTGAAGACCTGGATGGCGATGATGTCGGCGTCGGGGGCGACACCGGTCGCGGGGGCTCCGGACAGGCCGGTGCCGTCGCCCGCGGCGATACCGGCCACGTGGGTGCCGTGGTCGCATCCGTCGAGGGTGGCGCAGGAGGTGGCGGCGGAGTTCGCGGCGCCGGTGCCCTCCTGCTCGGCGGTGCCGTCGGGGCACAGGCTGGTGGCGCCGTAGGCGGCGTCGACCGGCGAGAAGCAGGCCTCGGCGACGACCCGGCCCTTCAGGAACGGATGGTTCGCGGCGATGCCGGTGTCCAGGACGGCGATCGCGCTGCCCTTGCCGGTCATGCCCGCCGCGATGGCCTGGTCACCACCGATGAGGGGCACGCTCTCGTCCAGCGCCGGCGGCACCGGTACGTCCTCGCTGACGCTGACCACGCCTTCCTGAGCGGCCAGTTCCTCGAGTCCGGCGCGGTCGACCCTGAGGGTGACGACCGGCAGGGTCGAGAAGGCCTGCACCGTCTCACCGGTGCTCGCCGCGCTGGAGAGGTCGTCGCGCTTCTCGGTGACGACGTTGACGCGCACGGTGTCGCCGTCGGCGGTCGCGTCGTACAGCGGCGGGTCGATCGGGTCGTTCTGCGTCGCGCTTCCCGCCAGGTCGTCGGCTGCGGTCGTCGCGGTGGTGCTCAGGGACGTCACAGCATGGGCAGGGATCGCGCCGAGGGTCACGGTCATCACCGTGGTGACGACCGTGGTCCATATCCGTCTATTCATGTCGCTCTCGGGTAAGCAGGCATGACTCAGCATGCGGGGATGTGAGTGGAGAATTCCGGCAGGGAAAAACCGGGTGACGAAATGTGTCTGCTGCGATTTCACGCACGAGGGCGTGACGCACTGGCGTGATCCGTCAAGGCCGTAGGGGAAAGCGGTCGGCTGTGCCGACCGCAGCGGCGACGGGAAGCGCTGTAGTGCACAGGCACCCCGTACAGACGGGTCCGCTCGATCGGGTCGAAGACTAGGGCGGCGGAGATCACATCCGCAAGGCCCTCTTGAGCGGAATGGAGAGATCCGATTGCTGCAGCGGGTTGCTACAGCAACTCTCACCGGTGTTCGCCGTGAATATGGCGAGCCTTATTGGTGCACTACTGCAAAAAGAAGATGTCGGCGTACGCACTTGAAGTGCATACGCCGACGGAAGGGGTCTCAGCGGCGGGTGAGCCAGCGGCCCACGCCGATCGCCGCGGTGACCAAAAGAACCAGGACGACTGCGAGGGTGATTGCCGTGCCCGTGTCCATGATGCTGAGCATGTGCGTCTCCTTTTCCGGGGGAACGTGTCGAATTGGTCGTGTGGGTCAGGACTTCGGAGGGTTTCTGGAGGGCGATCCGGGGCGGTAGCTGAGCAGGTCGCCCGGCTGGCACTGCAGGACTTCGCAGATTCGGGTGAGGGTGGTGAACCGGATCGCTTTGGCGCGTCCGTTCTTGAGCACGGACAGGTTGACGTTGGTGACGCCGACGTGGCCGGCGAGTTCGGTGAGGGTCATGCCGCGCTCGCTCAGGAGCTTGTCGAGGTGCACCTCGATGTCATGACCCTCGTGGTCGTCGGCGGCCATCAGACGACTCCTTCGAGGTCCTCACGCATGGACGTGCCCGCGCGGGTGATCCGTGCGAAGGTCAGCAGTCCGAGACCGGTGAGTGCGGCCAGGTAGGGGGGTGTCCACAGGCCGAGCCAGGTCCCGGCCGAGAACTCCGCGGTTTGGGCCAGTTGCGCGAGCAGAGCCGCTCTGGCGTTCGCCTCGGTGATCTCGACGACCAGGCTCCCGACCAGCAGCCACCAGCCGAGCAGGCGAAGCCGGGATGCCGTCCGCGTGGTGTAGACACCGTCTCGCGCCGCGCCTTGAAGGAGCCGGTGCAGCAGGAAGAGACCGCTGATCAGGAGCGACGTCGATGGCAGTTCGCCGAGCTCGTTCAGCAGACGCAGGTGGGCGCCGGGGGCCTCGGCGCAGTAGCGGGGGATCGAGTCGACCTGCGCCCCGTTCTCGGGGGCGAAGGCTTCGGTGGTGGTCGAGCTGGTCGTCGCATCGTCGGTGACGCAGACGATGACGTCCCCCCAACTGCCCTGGACGGCCGAGTAGACGAGCCCTGCCGTCAGGAGGGCCAGCAGGGTGCGCAGGATGATGGACACGACCGTGGCCATGGGTTCGAGCATCTTCCGGTCTTCGGTCATGACCCCGCCCCGCTTATCGATTATCGATGTTATCGAGAAACGATAAGCGTCAGTGTGGTGTGAGGCAACCCCTGCATGTCGCGACGGGAGCGGATGGAAGGGGGTGGGCCGTGAGCCGGTCGCCGGCGATGTTCATGTCCGACTCGTCGAGCGCCTACCGGTACGGGGCAGGAGGGAGTGTGGCTGCGTACGAGATGAACTCCGCCCAGGCTGCGGGTGTGACGGTGAGCCTGTGCCCGCCTGCGTTCTTCGAGTCGCGTATGTGGACGGTGGTGGAGGTGGTGGCCATCTCGACGCAATTCGAGCCATCGCCGCTGTACGTGGACTTCCGCCAGGAGGTGTGCACGACCAGTTCCTTTCAGAGTTCCTGCGCACAGCGCTTCATGAAGTCGCGTGACTCGGTGCAGCTGAGGGCGCAGGAACCCATGCGGTCCAGCACGGCGCGGTACTTGCTCAGCTGAGTCTCCGCGTCGAGGAACTCGCAAGCTCCATGCTGAGAGTCCAACTGAACCGTGTCGAGCGGCGGAACCGGTCCCGCGACGTAGTCGAAGGACTGCCCCGTGGTCGGGAAGCGGCTCGCCCCGAAGGGGATGACGCGGACGGTGACATGGGGCAGTTCGCTCATGTCGATCAGGTGCTTGAGCTGGCCGAGGGTGACGGCGGGACCGCCGAAGCCCATGCGGAGTGCAGCCTCGTGGAGGATGGCCGTGTACGACGGCGGGTGGTCCCGGTGCAGGATCCCTTGCCGCTTGATGCGATGCGTGAGGCGGTGCTCGATCTCGTACTGCCGCATGGGCGGCACCACTTCCTGGAACAGGCAGCGGGCGTAGTCGGTGGTCTGCAGCAATGCCGGGACGTGGATGACGAGCGCTGCGCGCAACGCGGTGGCGTGGTGCTCCAGTTCGGCCAGATCGACGAGCGCGCCGGGTACGTGCTCGCGGTACTCCTCCCACCAGCCGCGTACTCGTCGGCCTGTCATGGCGGCGAGGGCTTCGATGAGCGGTTCGTCGGCGCAGTCGTAGGCGTGCGCCATGGAGCGGACCCGGTCTGCGCTGACCGGTGTGCGGCCGGTCTCGATCATGCTGACGCGTGCTTGGTTGACGCCGAGCAGCGTGGCGGCCGCAGTGGCGGTAAGACCGGCTCGTTCGCGTAGTTTGCGCAGCTCAATGCCCAGTCTCCGCTGCCTCAGCGTGGGATTGCTGGTGGGCGGCACAGTGTGTCCTTTCCGGCCGTTGCGGGGCGTCTGCGCTCCCTCACACAGGTGAGAAACAGAAGCTTCCTGTGCATTCGGTTAGAGGTATCTAACCAGCCGTTCTACGGTGGTCACGTACCACTCAACGGCCGCACCCGTAAGCCGGAAGCGCACCTGACTCCAGGCACTGCCACCGCCCAGTACGGCACTCGCACTCGGAGGCAATCGATGGTCACCGTATCCCCGCCCGACACCTGGGTGTACACGCTCCGCCTGCCGCATGACCCCCGCGCCGCACGGGTCGCACGCACGACCGTGCGGGCGGCGCTCCACGGTCATGGTCTCCACGAAGTGCTCGACGTAGCCGAGTTGTTGACGTTCGAGATGGTCGGCAACGTCTACCGCCATACGGAAGGCCCCGCCTTGCTACGGCTGACCTCGCTGGGAGGCGGACGATTGCGGGGGTGCGGGACAGCCACCCGTACGTCCCCGCTCCCTTCGGTGAGCCTCCCTGGAATCACGTGGACCCGGCCCCGGTGGACGCCGAAAGCGGTCGTGGACTGCACCTCGTACAGCTCTACGCGGACGTGTGGGGCGGTCGGCCGCTGAGGCGCGACCCGGTCGGAGGGATCGCCGGGAAGGTCCTGTGGTTCGAAGTGGGCGGCGCCGTCGGACGTTCCGGCAGGTAGCGAGCGTGTAACCGGGGGCGGGACGCACTTGCGCGGTGATCGGCGTGGTGGTTGTTTGGAGCGCGTGGGGCGGGTGTTCCTTCAGCTCGCCGACGTTGTGCGAGGAGTGACACCCGACGATGACCCAGCCTCCCGGCCCACCGCCGTACCCGGGGTCCTGCGATCCGCCGTCGGGCCCGTACGCGGCACCGCAGCCGCTGCCGCCGATGTACGGCGCCCCGTACGGGAGTTACCCGCCGCCACCGCCCCCGCCGGGGGAGGGCCAGTGGCAGGACGAGGAGACCCGGACCCCCACGGCCGGCTCGTCGTACGAGTCCGGGGAGACGAGTCCGGCCTCCTCCACGGGACGGTGCGCCGTGACGGTGACGAGGTGGTCATCAGCTGGGAGGACGGCGGCAGCGACACGCTCGGGTACATCGGGGCGGTCTCGCAATGAGGGAAACGAGGGGGACGTACGGCAATGAGTAAGCGGCAGACGAGGAAGATGCTCGAGCTGATGGCCACGGGCGAGCCCGTCACGGTCACCAGCCCCATGGCGTCCGTGAAGAAGCTGGCCCGGCTCGCGCACATCGCCCAGCAGTTCGGGTACGAGTACGCGGACGTACGGCAGGGCGGCGCGAACAACGCGACGCTGACGATGCTCATCGTGCCCGACCTCAGCCCGCAGGCGCGGGAGCGGGCCGCCCGCAACTGGGCCCAGTACCCGAACGCCGGTGACGGCGTCTCCCTGCCGCCGGCCGGGCCGGAGGCCCTCGAACTCCTCAAGGCGCGCATCAACTTCGACCTGACCGGCAAGAGCGCCGAGAAGCGGATGGGGTTCGCGGCGCTGGGTGTGACCGTCGGGTGTGTGATCCTCGCCGTCCGGCTGGGCGGGGAGTCCGCCGACTTCGTCGTGGCGGGTGTCGCATGGGTGCTGCTCATGGCCGTCCTCGCCATCGGGCTCCTCGTCAACCGCAAGCGCAACGCCAAGTTCGCGGCCAGGCTCGGCGCGGCCGGTTTCGTCCCGGTGACGGACGAGAGCGGCCGGGTGCGCTATCTGCCCTCCGGCGGACAGCTGCCGGGGCACGGCAACCCGTTCGCGGGCGCGGGGCAGCAGCAGCCGGGGCCGCCGTACGGTGCGCCCGGTGCCGTGCCGCCACAGGCGAACCCGTATCAGCAGCCCCCGTACCCGCAGCAGCCCCCGTACCCGCAGCAGTCCCCGTACCCGCAGCAGCCCCCGTACCCGCAGCAGCCCCCGTACCCGCAGCAGCCTCCATACCCGCAGGTCCCGCACCAGCAGAACCCGTATCAGCAGCCCTCGTACCAGCAACAGAACCCATACCTGCAGCAGAACCCCTACGTGCAGCAGAACCCCTACCAGCAGCCGACACCACCCCACGGGCAGGCGCCCCGGCACTGAGCCGCGGCGCCCCGCCCTCACCGGCCCGCCCCCACGCCGGTGAGAGCAAAGTTCCCTTTCGGTCACTCACGGCCACAGTGCGGAAACGCGCCCTCCCTACCTTCGGATCGCGACGTACGACAGGCGAGCACCGGAGAACCGTGGAGGCGTCATGACAGCCCCGAGCACAGCCCCCGCACCGAGCGGCAGGGGAGGCCGCTGGATCGAGCACTGGGATCCGGAGGACGAGGCCTTCTGGGAGGCGAGCGGCGAGAAGACCGCGAACCGCAACCTCTTCTTCTCCGTCCTGTCCGAGCACATCGGGTTCTCCGTCTGGACCATGTGGTCCGTGCTGGTGCTCTTCATGGGGCCGGAGTACGGGCTGACCCCGGCCGACAAGTTCCTGCTGACGTCGGTGGTCACGCTCGTCGGCGCGGTCGTCCGGGTGCCCTACACCTTCGCCGTCGCGATCTTCGGCGGGCGGAACTGGACGATCATCTCCGCCAGTCTGCTGCTCGTCCCGACCGTCGCCGCCTTCGTGGTGATGGAGCCGGGGACCTCCTTCTCCACCTTCCTCCTGGTCGGCCTGCTGGCCGGTATCGGCGGCGGCAACTTCGCCTCCTCCATGACCAACATCAACGCCTTCTTCCCGCTGCGGAGGAAGGGCTGGGCCCTGGGGCTCAACGCGGGCGGCGGCAACATCGGCGTGCCCGTCATCCAGCTGATCGCCCTCGCCATCATCGGGGCCGGGGGCGGTCCGCGCCTGCTGCTCGGGATCTACATTCCGCTGATCCTCGTGGCCGCCGCTCTCTCCGCCGTCTACATGGACAACCTCTCGTCCGTGAGGAACGACACCGGCGCCGCCAAGGACGCCGCGCGGGACGCGCACACCTGGATCATGTCCTTCCTCTACATCGGCACCTTCGGGTCGTTCATCGGCTACAGCTTCGCCTTCGGGATGGTGCTGCAGAACCAGTTCGGGCGGACCCCGCTCCAGGCGGCCTACCTCACCTTCATCGGCCCGCTGCTCGGCTCCCTCATCCGCCCCCTGGGCGGCAGGCTCGCCGACCGCTACGGCGGCGCGCGAATCACCCTGTACAACTACGTGGGCATGGGCGCCGCGACCGCCGTCCTGATCGGGGCCGGCATGCAGGAGTCGCTGCCGCTGTTCGTCACCGCCTTCGTGGTGCTGTTCGTGCTGAGCGGGCTCGGCAACGGCTCGACGTTCAAGATGATCCCCGGCATCTTCCACGCCAAGGCCCTCGCCAAGGGGCTCCAGGGCGAGGAGGCCGCCGCGTACGGCCGCCGGCTCTCCGGTGCCTCCATGGGGCTCATCGGCGCGGTGGGCGCCCTCGGCGGCGTCGGCATCAACCTCGCCTTCCGCCAGTCGTTCCTGTCCGTGGGCTCCGGCACCGGGGCGTTCGTCGCCTTCCTCGCCTTCTACGCCGTCTGCTTCGCGGTCACCTGGGCCGTATACCTTCGCCGTCCGGCGGGCCGGGACGCGCAGGCCGCGACCACCGGCGAGGCGAAACCGCAGCTCAGTTATGTCGAGGTGTAAGAGGGACGCGGATCGACCCGAGAGGTCCAAAGGGATCCTGAGGGACACTGAAGAGGAGCCGGCGGCGGGAGATCGCAGCCGGCTCCTTCACAGGAGGCGGCATCGGTAACACCGCCGACATGAACCGGAACCGAGTCTGTCACGCGCCGTTGACAGGCTCGTTCGGTACGCAGGCGAAAGCACGCAGGTGAAAAGAAACGGCACGCAGGCGCACCAAGTCGACCGCGGGACGAGGCATGCACGACGAACAGCAGCGACCAGCAGAGCACGGGCCCCTCGCCGGGTTCACCGTGGGAGTGACGGCCGCCCGGCGGGCCGACGAGCTCGGCGCACTGCTCCAGCGGCGCGGCGCGTCCGTCCTCCACGCCCCCGCCCTGCGCATCGTCCCGCTCGCCGACGACAGCGAACTGCTCGACGCCACCAAGAACCTCCTCGACCAGGCGCCCGACGTCGTCGTCGCCACCACGGCCATCGGCTTCCGCGGCTGGATCGAGGCCGCCGACGGCTGGGGGCTCGGCGAGGCCCTGCTCGGCCGGCTCCGCGAGGTCGAGGTGCTCGCTCGTGGGCCGAAGGTGAAGGGCGCCATCCGGGCCGCCGGGCTGACGGAGGAGTGGTCGCCCTCGTCGGAGTCGATGGCGGAGGTGCTCGACCGGCTGCTGGAGGAGGGCGTCGAGGGCCGCCGTATCGCCGTACAACTGCACGGCGAGCCGCTGCCCGGCTTCGTCGAGTCGCTCCGGGCCGGGGGAGCGGAGGTGGTGGGCGTCCCCGTCTACCGCTGGATGCCCCCGGAGGACCTCGGGCCCGTCGACCGGCTGCTGGACGCGACGGTCGCCCGCTCCCTGGACGCCGTCACCTTCACCAGCGCGCCCGCCGCCGCATCCCTGCTCTCCCGGGCCGAGGACCGGGGGCTGCTGCCGGACCTGCTCGCCGCGCTCCACCACGACGTGCTGCCCGCGTGCGTGGGCCCGGTGACGGCGCTGCCGCTCCAGGGCCGGGGCGTCGACACGGTGCAGCCCGAGCGGTTCCGGCTCGGGCCGCTGGTGCAGCTGCTGTGCCAGGAGCTGCCGGGGCGGGCCCGTACGCTGCCCGTCGCCGGGCACCGGATCGAGATCCGCGGCCACGCGGTGCTGGTGGACGATGATCTGCGGCCCGTGCCGCCCGCCGGGATGTCGCTGCTGCGGGCGCTGTGCCGGCAGCCGGGGTGGGTGGTGTCACGGGCGGAGCTGCTGCGGGCGCTGCCGGGAGCGGGGCGTGACGAGCACGCCGTGGAGACGGCGATGGCCCGGCTGCGCACGGCGCTCGGCGTGCCGAAGCTGATCCAGACGGTGGTCAAGCGGGGGTACCGCCTGGCATTGGACCCGGCCTCGGACGCGAAGTACGCCGAGTAGGCCGACGGGTAGGGGCGCGCCGGGAGCGTGGCTCGAGTGGGTACGCGGCCTTCCGGTCGGGTGTGCGTGCGGGCACTGTAGGGAGTACGACCCCTCACGAAGCCTCAGTCAGCTCTCACCGGTACCTCACCGACGCACCCCACCGACCCCCGGGCCGAGCCTCGCGCGGGGGCGACCCCAAGGCGGTGACAGGCACATGGCACCCGGCACGGCCACGACCTCAGTTCCGACCAGGGCCGGACGTCCGGCCCCGGCCGAAGCCCCCGTTCCAGCCCCGGCCCCAACCCCAGCCCCAACCCCGGTCACAGCCTCGTACGAGCCGCGGTTCGACTGCGGGCGCACCTGTCTGGACCTCCTCGCGACCGCGCACCCCGCAGAACAGCTCCGCTCGCCGGACCGGCTGCGGGCGTGGATCGCCGGGGCGGGGGTCGTGCCGCCGGGGACGCCCCTGACGGCCGCCGACGCGTCCTGGCTGGTGCGCTTCCACGAACTGCGCGGGTGCGTCGGGCTGCTGGTGCGCAGGGACCCGGTCCCGGAGGCGCGGCCGTACGAGATCGCGCTCGGCCGGGTCAACGAGTTCGCGCGGGCGGTCACACCGGCGCCGCGTGCCGTGCGCACGGACGAGGGAGCGCTGGTCCGGGTGCTGGAGGGGCCGCCGGACTGCGCGGCGCTGCTGGCCGTGGTGGCGCGGGACGCCGTGGAGCTGCTGACCGATCCGGTGGCCTGGGCGGGGCTGAGGCAGTGCGCCGGGGACAACTGCCCCATCGTGTACGTCGACACCTCGCGGGGGCGGCGCCGCCGCTGGTGCTCCAGCGAGACGTGCGGCAACCGGGAGCGGGTGGCCCGGCACCGGAGGCGGGCGGCGGCGCTGGCGCGCACGTAAGTCGTCGGGCATTCGCGAATTGACCGTGCGTGTTCCTTCGTGTGCGTGAAGCGATTGCCCTGTGCCCCGAATTGGAAAAACCGCCGAAGGCCATTCCTTCCCGGGCGGTGCGTGCTTTTCCGGTGATACCCGCGATACCTGCGAAAGTTGGGCAATCGGTCCCATGATGTAAAGGTGTGAACCCTGCGCCATTTCCCGGGACGGCCCCCGCATCTTCACGAACCACCTGGCCACAGCGTGTCTTCCCGTGGGTCTCTCCGTGGGTCTCCCCGTGGGTCTTTCCATGGGAATTGCGCCTCCTTGTCCCCCCAAGTCTCGAAGAGATTACGAAAGTTGTGGGCTCTCTTTGAACACACGGTCCGCCGGCTGCGTACCCCGGGGCGAGCGACCGACTGGGGGACCCCGGTCGAATCGGGGACACCGGAGGTAGCCGTGCGCAAGGATTCCGCTGTGGCCGATGAACGCCCGCACAGGGCACGACATCGTGCGTCGCAGCCCTCGGATCAGCCCGATGAGGAACTGGTGCGCGCGCTCTACCGGGAACATGCGGGACCCCTGCTCGCGTACGTGCTGCGGCTGGTCGCGGGGGACCGGCAGCGCGCCGAGGACGTGGTGCAGGAAACGCTCATCCGTGCCTGGAAGAACGCCGGTCAGCTCAACAGGGCGACCGGATCGGTACGCCCCTGGCTGGTGACGGTCGCACGCCGCATCGTCATCGACGGCCACCGCAGCCGGCAGGCCCGGCCGCAGGAGGTCGACCCGTCGCCGCTGGAGGTCATCCCCGCGGAGGACGAGATCGACAAGGCGTTGTGGCTGATGACACTCTCGGACGCACTGGACGACCTGACCCCTGCCCACCGGGAGGTCCTGGTGGAGACGTACTTCAAAGGGCGTACCGTCAATGAGGCGGCCGAGACGCTCGGCATCCCCAGCGGCACGGTCCGCTCACGGGTGTTCTACGCCCTGCGGTCGATGAAGCTGGCTCTCGAGGAGCGCGGGGTGACGGCATGAACATGTACGGGGGATACGGAACCGGCGGCGGTTCCGGCCCACTGCGGGGCGTGCAGCCGGGCGACGGCCCCGGCGACATCCACGAGACGGTGGGCGCCTACGCCCTCGGCATCCTGGACGACGCCGAGGCCACGCAGTTCGAGGCCCACCTCGCCGGCTGCGAGTGGTGCGCCCAGCAACTCGACGAACTGGCCGGGATGGAGCCGATGCTGGCCGCCCTCGCGGACCTGCCCGGTTCCCAGGGCAGCCCCGCCGTCGGGGAGTCCCTGGCGGCCAGGCCGAGCCCGCGGCTCACCGAGCGGCTGGTCGACGAGGTCGCCGAGCGCCGTGCGCGCAAACGCCGGCGCACCTACTACCTGGCCGCGGCCGCCGCCGCGCTGATCGTGGGCGGGCCCGTGACCGCGATCGCGGTCAGCGGAGGCGACCCGGGCTCGAAGGGCGTCCAGGCGAACGAGACGACCAAGAGCACCGTCAGCCCCGCCGAGGACGCGTTCGCGAACATGGACGACAAGGTGCGGGCCACCGACCCCGCCACCAAGGTCAGCGCCACCGTCGCCACGGAGCCCCGGGCCTGGGGCACCAGCACCGTGCTCGAACTGAAGAACCTCAAGGGCCCCGAGAAGTGCTCCCTGATCGCCGTCGGCCGGAACGGCGACCGGGAGACCGCGACCACCTGGTCCGTCCCGAACGTCGGCTACGGCCTCCCCGGCGCCACCACCGAGCAGGCCAAGAACCCGCTCTACGTACACGGCGGGGTGGCCATGGAGCCCAACCAGATCGACCATTTCGAGGTCATGACCTTCGACGGGAAGAAGCTCGTCGAGGTGGACATGTAGACGCGACGCGGACGCGGCACGACGGACCGGTGAACACACACCCGCGGGACGCGTAGCCTCCCGGGCCCCCCTTCGCGTACGGTTGACGGCTGCCCAGCACGTCAGAAGGGGGCCCGGTGGCCGCTCAGGTTCAGCAGGAGGCCGCGCTCGGCCCGGCTCACGACTCCGTTCGTGACCGGGAGATCGGCATCGAACAGGAACACCTGGACCGGGTGTACCACCGCCTCGAGGAGAAGATCCATGAGGCGGAGTTCCTGATGGACGACGCCGTGAAGCGCGGACAGGTCGGTACGCCCGGTGCACTCGCCGAACGGGACGCGCAGGTGTTCCGGGCGGGCGTCCACCTCAACCGGCTGAACAACGAGTACGAGGACTTCCTCTTCGGCCGGATCGACCTGCTGCTCGGCAAGGACGGCAAGAAGGGCCCGGACGGCGCGTACACGGCGGTGGAGCCGGCCGAGGGCGCCGTCCGCGAGGACGGTACGGCCGACATCGCCGAGACCCTGCACATCGGCCGCATGGGAGTCCTCGACGAGGACTACGCACCGCTGGTCATCGACTGGCGGGCCCCCGCCGCCGCCCCCTTCTACCGCTCCACCCCCGTCGACCCCGGCCGGGTCGTACGGCGCCGGGTCATCCGCTCCAAGGGGCGCCGGGTGCTCGGCGTTGAGGACGACCTGATGCGCCCCGAGCTGAGGGCCTCCCTGGACGGGCGCGAACTGGCCGTCATCGGCGACGGCGCCCTGATGGCCGCGCTCGGCCGGGCCCGCAGCCACTCCATGCGGGACATCGTCTCCTCCATCCAGGCCGAGCAGGACATGGTGATCCGGGCGCCCGCCGCCTCGGTGACGTACGTGGAGGGCGGCCCCGGCACCGGCAAGACCGCCGTCGCCCTGCACCGCGCCGCCTACCTGCTCTACCAGGACCGCCGCCGGTACGCGGGCGGCATCCTGATCGTCTCCCCGACCCCGCTGCTGGTCGCGTACACCGAGGGCGTCCTGCCGTCGCTGGGCGAGGAGGGGCAGGTCGCCATCCGCGCCCTCGGCTCCCTGGTCGACGGGGCCGAGGCCACGCTGTACGACTCCCCGGCCGTGGCCCGCGCCAAGGGCTCCTCCCGCATGCTGAAGGTGCTGCGGAAGGCCGCGCGCGGAGCCCTGGAGCTGAACGATTCATCGGACGGGACAGACCGGACGAGCCAGACGGGCCAGACGGGCCGGACAGACCGGCTCCGCGTCGTCGTCATGGGCCGCCGCCTGGAGCTGGAGGCCGACGAGCTGGACCGGATCCGCCGCAACGCACTCGGCGGCACCGCGCCCGTCAACCTGCTCCGCCCGCGCGCCCGCAAGCTGCTCCTGGACGCCCTGTGGGGCAGGTCCGGCGCGGCCGGCCGGCACTCCGACCCCGAGCTGGCCGCCGAACTGCGCTCCTCCTTCGACGAGGACGTGACGAGCGAGGACGACTTCATCGGATTCCTCGACGCCTGGTGGCCCGAGCTCACCCCGCGCGGCGTCCTCGCGGCCATGGCCGACGAGAAGCGGCTGGGCCGCTGGGCCAGGCGGGTACTCAACCCGGGCGAGGTCCGCAAGGTCGCGCGCTCGCTGAAGCGGGACGGGCTGTCCGTGCACGACGTGGCCCTGCTCGACGAACTCGAGGCGATCCTCGGCCTGCCCGCCCGCCCGAAGAAGAAACGTGAACTCGACCCGCTGGACCAGCTCACCGGCCTGGAGGAGCTCATGCCGGTCCGCGAGGAGTCGCAGCGGGAGCGCGCGGAGCGGCTGGCCCGGGAGCGCACCGAGTACGCGCACGTGATCGTCGACGAGGCCCAGGACCTGACGCCGATGCAGTGGCGGATGGTGGGCCGCCGGGGCCGGCACGCCACCTGGACGGTGGTCGGCGACCCGGCCCAGTCGTCCTGGTCCGACCCGGACGAGGCCGCAGAGGCCCGCGAGCAGGCCCTCGGCACCCGTCCCCGCCGCCGCTTCACCCTCACCGTCAACTACCGCAACCCCGCCGAGATCGCCGAGCTGGCGGCCAGGGTGCTGGCCCTGGCGATGCCCGGCTCCGAGGCCCCGTCGGCGGTGCGCTCCACGGGCGTACGGCCGCGGTTCGTGACGACGGGCGACGGCGCGGCGGCGGGGGAGCGGGGCGGCTCCCTCGCCCGTACGGTCCGCGCGGAGGCCGCCCGGCTGCTGGACCTCGTCGACGGCACGGTCGGCGTCGTCGTCGCCATGAACCGGCGCGAGGAGGCCGCCCGCTGGCTGGCCGGGCTGGGCGACCGGGTCGTGGCGCTCGGCAGCCTGGAGGCAAAGGGCCTGGAGTACGACGCCACGGTCGTCGTCTCGCCCGCGGAGATCGCCGACGAGTCCCCGGCCGGGCTGCGCGTGCTGTACGTGGCGCTGACGCGGGCCACCCAGCAGCTCACGGTCGTCTCGGGCGAGTGGGACGAGCCGGACGCGGCCGGAGTGCCGGACCTGCTGCGCGACTGAGGACCGCACGGAGACAGGGAAGAAACGGAAGACAGGCAAGAAGAGGAGAGGCCCCCGCACCGTCCGGTGCGGGGGCCTCTCCTCTTCTTCCGTCTGAGTGACACCGACCCGCCATGCTCGCCTCGCGGCAAGTGGTCGCTCGTAGCGACGAAGGTTGGGCCCGGGGGCTTGGATCGGGCCGGTGCCACGTCCAAGGTAACAAACGATCCCCGCAAGGCAATTCCCGTCCCGGGGGTTCGTCCTGAGACCCTTCCCAGCGGTTCCACATTCTCGTATGGTGGAAACTGTTTTCCGAAAGAGTGCCGGGTTTGTGCCGTACGCCACGAACAAAACGTTCGCAATCCGGGGGCGACTACCACGTACTCAGCGGTAGGTGCGACGATCGGACGGCACATTCGCGCCCCGGCGCGACGCAGCAAGACACGGTGAAAGCAGAGGAAGTCGGCCATGGCAACGGCGCCCAGCGTCTCCTACTCGATGACCATCCGGCTGGAGGTGCCCGCGAGCGGAACGGCCGTCTCGCAGCTCACCAACGCGGTGGAGTCCTCCGGAGGCTCGGTGACGGGCCTCGACGTGACCGCCTCGGGGCACGAGAAGCTCCGTATCGACGTCACGATCGCGGCTACCTCCACCGCGCACGCCGACGAGATCGTCGAGAAGCTCCGCGGCATCGAGGGCGTGACGCTCGGCAAGGTCTCCGACCGTACGTTCCTGATGCACCTCGGCGGCAAGATCGAGATGGCGTCGAAGCACCCCATCCGCAACCGTGACGACCTGTCCATGGTCTACACGCCGGGTGTGGCCCGGGTGTGCATGGCGATCGCCGAGAACCCCGAGGACGCCCGCCGCCTCACCATCAAGCGCAACTCCGTCGCGGTCGTGACGGACGGCTCCGCGGTGCTGGGCCTCGGCAACATCGGGCCCAAGGCCGCCCTCCCCGTGATGGAGGGCAAGGCGGCCCTGTTCAAGCGCTTCGCCGGCATCGACGCCTGGCCGATCTGCCTGGACACCCAGGACACCGACGCGATCGTGGAGATCGTCAAGGCGATCGCCCCCGGCTTCGCGGGCATCAATCTGGAGGACATCTCCGCGCCCCGCTGCTTCGAGATCGAGGCCCGGCTGCGCGAGGCCCTGGACATCCCCGTCTTCCACGACGACCAGCACGGCACCGCGATCGTCGTGCTCGCCGCCCTGACCAACGCGCTGCGCGTGGCGGGCAAGGCGATCGGGGACATCCGGGTGGTCATGTCGGGCGCCGGTGCGGCCGGTACGGCCATCCTGAAGCTGCTGCTCGCCGCGGGCGTGAAGAACGCCGTCGTGGCCGACATCCACGGTGTCGTGCACTGCGACCGGGAAGACCTGGTGGACGCGGCCCCGGACTCGCCGCTGCGCTGGATCGGCGAGAACACCAACCCGGAGAACCTCACCGGCACGCTCAAGGAGGCCGTGCGCGGCGCCGACGTGTTCATCGGCGTCTCGGCCCCGAACGTGCTGGACGGCGACGACGTGGCCGCCATGGCCGACGGTGCCATCGTCTTCGCGCTCGCGAACCCGGACCCCGAGGTCGACCCCGCGATCGCCCGCCAGACGGCCGCGGTCGTGGCCACCGGCCGCTCCGACTTCCCGAACCAGATCAACAACGTGCTGGTCTTCCCGGGTGTCTTCCGCGGCCTGCTGGACGCCCAGTCCCGCACGGTCAACACGGACATGATGCTGGCCGCCGCGACGGCCCTCGCGGACGTCGTCACCGAGGACGAGCTCAACCCGAACTACATCATCCCCAGCGTCTTCAACGACAAGGTCGCGGGCGCTGTGGCGGGCGCGGTCCGCGAGGCCGCGAAGTCGGCGGGGGCGACCGCGGCGGGCTGACGGCACGACGACAACGGAGGACGACCGCGTCCGGCAGGGCGCGGCCGCCCGCTGCCGCTGTGACGGCCGCCACGGCGGGAGACCGTGGCGTCCTGCCCGGCGCGTCGCGAGGCGCCCGGCGCCGGGTGATCGTCTAGGGTGGCCGCCGGACCGGACCCGAGCGGCCCTACACGCCGCCACCCACAGCGAGCACAGCGTCACCGTTCGGCGGGCGTGGCGCTTTCCGTGTGACTCCCAAGGGTGTTCGTGTGACTCCCAGGGGTGCCGGATTGGCTTTCCCGCCGCAGGTGGGGGCAGGATGCCTCCCTGGGCGCGAGGGTTCGACGACGGACCCGGGTCCGGGGCCCCACCGAGGACCCTGGCAGCATCGGCTTCGCCGTGCCCTACATGCGGCTCCGCCGCGTGGCACGCCTCAACGGCAAGAAGAACACGGGAGTAACAAAATGAACCGCAGTGAGCTGGTGGCCGCGCTGGCCGACCGCGCCGAGGTGACCCGCAAGGACGCCGACGCCGTGCTGGCCGCGTTCGCCGAGACCGTCGGCGAGATCGTCGCCAAGGGCGACGAGAAGGTCACCATCCCTGGTTTCCTGACCTTCGAGCGCACCCACCGTGCCGCTCGCACCGCGCGCAACCCGCAGACCGGCGACCCGATCCAGATCCCGGCCGGCTACAGCGTGAAGGTCTCCGCGGGCTCCAAGCTCAAGGAAGCCGCCAAGGGCAAGTGACCCTGCCGTCCGTACGGCGCGTGAAGCGCGTACGGGCCCAGTGACGCCAATGGGGCGGCCACCCGGGAGCCGGGTGGCCGCCCCATCGTCGTACGCGCCGTACGGGGGCGGGAGCCGGTATCAGCCGAGCGCCTTGCCCGGCAGCTCGACCTTCGCGCCCAGCTCCACGAGCTTCTCCATGAAGTTCTCGTAGCCGCGGTTGATCAGGTCGATGCCGTGGACCCGGGACGTGCCCTGGGCCGCGAGCGCGGCGATCAGATACGAGAAGCCGCCGCGCAGGTCGGGGATGACCAGGTCGGCGCCCTGCAGCCGGGTCGGCCCGGAGACGACCGCGGAGTGCAGGAAGTTGCGCTGGCCGAACCGGCAGTCGGAGCCGCCGAGGCACTCGCGGTAGAGCTGGATGTGGGCGCCCATCTGGTTCAGGGCCGAGGTGAAGCCGAGCCGGGACTCGTACACCGTCTCGTGGATGATCGACAGCCCCGTGGCCTGGGTGAGGGCCACCACCAGCGGCTGCTGCCAATCGGTCTGGAAGCCGGGGTGGACGTCCGTCTCCAGCGCGATGGACTTCAGCCGGCCGCCGGGGTGCCAGAAGCGGATGCCCTCGTCGTCGATCTCGAAGGCGCCGCCGACCTTCCGGTAGGTGTTCAGGAAGGTCATCATCGAGCGCTGCTGGGCGCCGCGGACGTAGATGTTGCCCTCGGTCGCCAGCGCGGCGGACGCCCAGGAGGCGGCCTCCAGACGGTCGGGAAGCGCCTGGTGGTTGTAGCCGCCGAGGCGGTCGACGCCCGTGATGCGGATGGTGCGGTCGGTGTCCATCGCGATGATGGCGCCCATCTTCTGCAGGACGCAGATGAGGTCCTCGATCTCGGGCTCCACCGCGGCGTTCGACAGCTCGGTGACGCCCTCCGCCAGCACCGCCGTCAGCAGCACCTGCTCGGTCGCGCCCACCGACGGGTACGGCAGCGCGATCTTCGTGCCGCGCAGCCGCTGCGGGGCCTCCAGGTACTGGCCGTCCGCCCGCTTCTCGATCCGCGCGCCGAACTGCCGCAGCACGTCGAAGTGGAAGTCGATGGGCCGGCCGCCGATGTCGCAGCCGCCGAGGCCCGGGATGAAGGCGTGGCCGAGGCGGTGCAGCAGCGGGCCGCAGAAGAGGATCGGGATGCGCGAGGAACCGGCGTGGGCGTCGATGTCGGCGACATTGGCGCTCTCCACGTGGGTCGGGTCGAGCACCAGCTCGCCCGGTTCCTCACCGGGGCGGACCGTCACCCCGTGCAGCTGCAGCAGGCCGCGTACGACGCGGACGTCACGGATGTCGGGGACATTGCGCAGCCGGCTCGGAGCGCTTCCGAGCAGTGCGGCGACCATTGCCTTGGGCACGAGGTTCTTCGCACCGCGGACACGGATCTCGCCCTCCAGCGGGGTTCCGCCGTGGACAAGCAGGACATCGTCGTTGACGGTCATGAATCTCGCGTTCCGTGGGGGTCGGGCAGGGGGGTGTCGGCACACGCTCGGCCCGTCGTCGCGGGCCGAAGCGGCATGAGCCGAAGAGCAAGCGTAATGGCCGCCAACCCTCCGGAAGTAAGCCGTGAGGCCCCGACGAACGTCATGGAATCGCCACAACACGGACCGTCCCCCGACCGCCACCCTGTGTCATCGCTGTGCCTGCCCGTGTCGGCCACCTGTCGCACCCCTGGCCGACTACCCGTGGGTACGGTGATTGGCTCCCCGCTCCGGGGAAAGATGCGGGATCATGTCAGGCATGACCGAGGTGTCCTCGCTGACAGGGCGGCTGCTCGTGGCCACGCCCGCTCTGGCGGACCCGAACTTCGACCGCGCGGTGGTGCTCCTCCTCGACCACGACGAGGAGGGATCGCTCGGCGTCGTCCTCAACCGGCCGACCCCGGTGGACGTCGGCGACATCCTGGAGGGCTGGGCCGATCTCGCGGGCGAGCCCGGCGTCGTCTTCCAGGGCGGCCCGGTCTCCCTCGACTCCGCGCTGGGCATCGCGGTCATCCCGGGCGGGGCGACCACCGAACGGGCACCGCTGGGGTGGCGCCGGGTGCACGGAGCCATCGGCCTGGTCGACCTGGAGGCCCCGCCGGAGCTGCTCGCGTCGGCGCTGGGCTCCCTGCGGATCTTCGCCGGTTACGCGGGCTGGGGCCCGGGCCAGCTGGAGGACGAACTCGTCGAGGGCGCCTGGTACGTCGTGGAGTCCGAGCCGGGGGACGTCTCCTCGCCGGCCCCCGAGCGGCTGTGGCGCGAGGTGCTGCGCCGCCAGCGCAACGAGCTCGCCATGGTGGCGACGTATCCGGACGACCCTTCGCTCAACTGATGTGCGCGGGCTTCAGTACCCTTGGCGCTATGAGCACTCTCGAGCCCGAGCGCGGCACCGGTACGGGGACCCTGGTAGAGCCGACGCCGCAGGTGTCGCACGGTGACGGTGACCACGAGCGCTTCGCCCACTATGTCCAGAAGGACAAGATCATGGCCAGCGCCCTCGACGGCACGCCCGTCGTGGCCCTCTGCGGCAAGGTGTGGGTTCCGGGCCGTGACCCGAAGAAGTACCCCGTGTGTCCCATGTGCAAGGAGATCTACGAGTCCATGGGTGCCGGCGGCGAGGGTGGCAAGGGCGGCAAGGGCGGCGACAAGAAGTGACGCCGCCGTGCGCTCGCGGCAACTGAAGAACTGAACTGAACGACGGTACACGGCCGCGGCCCTGCTGAGCGGGGACCGCGGCTTCGCTGTGCCCGGGGGCGGATTCCGGTCTCCCGCTCGTCTCCCGCTCGGTCTCCCGTTCGATCTTCCGGTTACGAAGTGGTTGAGACCTCTTGTGGGCACGATCCTGTACTCCCTAGCCTCCGACGTGTTGTGCAGAGCAAAACAGTCATTGCGTATGTTGCAACACCCGGAGGAGAAGCTGCATGAAGCTCGCTGTCCGAACCCGTATGAGAGCGCGCCTGACCGCTCCCGTCGCGGCCCTCGTCCTCACCGGACTGACCGCCGCCGCCTGCGCCCCCCAGACCTCCGGCGGCTCCTCCGGCGAGGACGAGAAGACCGGCACCCTGCGCGTCTGGCTCTTCCAGGAGGTCGGCAACGAGCCGAAGGAGAAGGTCGTCGACGAGGCGGTCGCCGCCTTCGAGAAGGAGCACGACGGCGCCGACGTCACCGTCGAGTACATCCCGGTCGAGACCCGCGCCCAGCGCATCAAGGCCGCCTTCAACGACCCGAAGAGCGCACCCGACGTCATCGAGTACGGGAACACGGACACCGCCGGCTACGTGAAGGACGGCGGACTCCTGGACGTGACGAAGGAGTTCGACGGCTGGAGCGAGGCCAGGGACACCGACCCGACCGCGAAACAGTCCGTGACCGTCGAGGGACGTGTCTACGGCGCCCCCCTCTTCGTCGGCGTGCGCGCCCTGTACTACCGCACGGACGTCTTCGAGAAGCTGAACCTCGACGTCCCGAAGACCCAGGACGAGCTGATCGAGACGGCGCGGAAGATCCGCAAGGCCGAACCCGAGTTGTACGGTCTCGCCGTCGGCGGCGCCTACACCTACGGTGCGATGCCGTTCCTCTGGGCCCAGGGCGGTGAACTCGCCGAGGAGGAGGGCGGGTCGTACGCCTCGGCCGTCGACAGCCCGGCCGCGCAGAAGGGGATCAAGGCGTACACCTCCCTCTTCGGCGACGGCAACTGCCCCGCCGCCAAGTGCGCCGGCATGGGCGGCAACGACACGGTGACGGCCTTCGCCGCCGGCAAGGCGGGCATGGCGATCGGCGGCGACTTCAGCCACGCGGCGATCGAGGCCGGGAAGGTCAAGGGCAAGTACGCGGTCGTACCGCTGCCGGGCGTGAAGGAGGGCGAGATCGCACCGGCCTTCGCGGGCGGCAACAACATCGGCGTGCTGAAGAGCACCTCGCACCGCACGCTCGCCGTGGACCTGATGAAGCGGCTCGCGTCCAAGGAGACCCAGGGCGAACTCTTCGACGCCATGGGCTTCCTGCCGACGTTCACCGATGTGCGCGCGGACGCCGCCGAGCGGGAGCCGTTCGTCGAGCCGTTCGTGAGGACGCTCGACGCGGGCGCCCGGTTCGTCCCCGCCTCGCCGGGCTGGGCCCAGATCGACGCCTCGCTCGTCCTGCCCACGATGTTCCAGGAGATCATCACCGGCAGGAAGGACGTGGCGGCGGCCGCCGGGGACGCGGCGAAGAAGATGGACGACGCGTTCGGCGCCGCCGGATGAGCGTGGCCCACACGCCCGCGCGCGGGCGCGGCGGCTGGACACCCTGGCTGTACCTCGCGCCTGCCCTCGTCGTCCTCGCCGGGCTGCTCGTCTACCCGATCTACCAGCTCGGCCTGATCTCCTTCCTGGAGTACACCCAGGCCCAGGTCAGCGGCGGCGAACCGACCACCTTCCGCGGCTTCGGCAACTACGCGGAGCTCTTCGGCGACACCGAGTTCTGGCAGGTGCTCCTGGCGACGGTGGTGTTCGCGGCGGCCTGCGTGGTGAGCACGCTGGCGGTCGGCTGCGCGCTCGCAGTCCTCCTCACCCGCGTACGGGCCCTGCCCCGCCTCGCCCTGATGCTGGCCGCGCTCGGCGCGTGGGCGACCCCCGCGATCACCGGCTCGACGGTGTGGCTGTTCCTCTTCGACCCCGACTTCGGGCCGGTCAACCGGGTGCTGGGACTGGGCGACCACTCGTGGACGTACGGCCGGTACAGCGCCTTCGCGCTCGTCCTGCTCGAAGTGGTCTGGTGTTCCTTCCCGTTCGTCATGGTGACGGTGTACGCGGGCATCCGTGCCGTCCCGTCGGAGGTGCTGGAGGCCGCCGCGCTGGACGGCGCCTCGCAGTGGCGGATCTGGCGCTCGGTGCTCGCGCCGATGCTCCGGCCCATCCTCGTCGTGGTCACCATCCAGTCCGTCATCTGGGACTTCAAGGTCTTCACCCAGATCTACGTCATGACGAACGGCGGCGGCATCGCCGGGCAGAACCTCGTGCTGAACGTGTACGCCTACCAGAAGGCGTTCGCGTCGTCCCAGTACAGCCTCGGTTCGGCGATCGGCGTGGTGATGCTGCTGATTCTGCTGGTGATCACACTCGGCTATTTGCGGTTGCTGCGCAGACAGGGGGAGGAGCTGTGACCACGCATTCCGTACGGGATTCCGTACGCCGTTCCGGACACCGTGCCGGAACCCGTTCCGTACGCCGGTCCGGAACTCGTTTCGTACGCCGGTCCGGAACTCGTTTCGTACGGCGCCCCTGGCGGCTCGCCGCGGAGGCATCGGTGCTGGTCATCGCGGTGGTGGTGGCGTTCCCGCTGTACTGGATGATGCTCGGCGCGGTGAAGCCGGCGGGCGAGATCGAGTCGTCGGAGCCGCGGCCGTGGACCCTGTCGCCGACACTCGATTCGTTCCGCCGTGTCCTCGGACAGCAGGAATTCGGCCGCTACTTCCTCAACAGCCTCCTCGTGGCGGTCACCGTGGTGGTCGCCTCGGCGCTGATCGCCTTTCTGGCGGCGACCGCGGTGACCCGATTCCGGTTCCGTTTCCGGACCACCTTGCTGATCATGTTCCTGGCCGCGCAGATGGTGCCCGTGGAGGCGCTGGCGATCCCCCTCTTCTTCCTCATGCGGGACTTCGGCCAGCTCAACACCCTCGGCGCGCTGATCCTGCCGCACATCGCCTTCTCGCTGCCGTTCGCGATCTGGATGCTGCGGGGATTCGTGAAGGCGGTTCCCGAGGCGCTGGAGGAGGCGGCGTATCTCGACGGGGCGAGCCGCACGCGATTCCTGTGGCAGATCCTTTTCCCGCTGGTCCTCCCGGGACTGATCGCCACCAGTGTGTTCTCGTTCATCTCGGCCTGGAACGACTTCCTGTTCGCCAAGTCGTTCATCATCAGCGACATCTCCCGGTCGACCCTGCCGATGGCCCTCCTCGTCTTCTACAAACCGGACGACCCGGACTGGGGCGGGGTGATGGCGGCATCGACCGTGATGACGATTCCGGTTCTGGTGTTCTTCGTCCTCGTACAACGACGACTCGTCTCCGGTCTCGGCGGAGCGGTGAAGGACTGATGGCATGAGTGATGACCTGACCGATGGCATGGCCGCCGATGACATGGCCGTCGTGCCGGAAGTGGCGCTGCTTCCGGCCCCGCGCCGTGTGACGGTTCCCCCGTCCGGCGGCGTGGGCTTCGTGCTCGACGAGGAGACCGGGATCGAGGCGGAACCCGGCACCGAGGGGGTCGCGCGCTGGCTGCGCGCGAGTGTCGGTGCCGCGACCGGGCTGCCGCTGGCACCGCACCGCAGCGGCCCCAACCGCCTGTTGCTGCGGATCCTGCCGGGGCTCGCGGCGGAACCCGGCGGCGCACCCGGCGCCGGGATCGGTGGCCCGGAGGCGTACCGGCTCCGCGCCGACGGGCAGGTGCTGGCCATCGACGGGGCGAGCGCGGCGGGAGTGTTCAGGGGCGCCCAGACGCTGCGTCAGCTGCTCGGCCCGGACGCCTTCCGGCGAGCGCCGGTCAGCGCGCGGCGCGCCTGGCACGTGCCGGCCGTCACCGTCGAGGACGCCCCGCGCTTCCGCTGGCGCGGCATGATGCTCGACGTCGCACGGCACTTCACGCCCAAGGAGGGCGTGTTGCGGCACCTCGATCTGATGGCCGCGCACAAACTCAACGTCCTGCACCTCCACTTGACCGACGACCAGGGCTGGCGCATCGAGATCAAGCGGTACCCGAAGCTCACCGAGCTCGGTTCCTGGCGCTCACGCACGAAATTCGGGCACCGGGCCTCGCCGTTGTGGGAGGAGAAGCCGCACGGTGGTTACTACACCCAGGACGACATCCGCGAGATCGTCGCCTATGCGGCCGAGCGGCATATCAGCGTCGTGCCCGAGATCGACATCCCGGGACACTCGCAGGCCGCCATCGCCGCGTATCCGGAACTCGGCAACACCGACGTCATCGATACGACCTCCCTCACCGTCTGGGACACCTGGGGCATCTCCCACAACGTACTCGCCCCCACCGACAACACCCTCCGCTTCTACGAGGGAGTGTTCGAGGAAGTCCTGGAACTGTTCCCGGCGGACGCCGTCCCGTCCGCCGGCTGTTCGGAGTTCGTGCACATCGGCGGCGACGAGTGCCCCAAGGACCAGTGGCGGCGCTCACCGGCCGCGCAGGCCCGCATCCGGGAGCTCGGACTCGCGGACGAGGACGGGCTCCAGTCGTGGTTCGTCCGGCACTTCGACACCTGGCTGGCCGCGCGCGGGCGTCGCCTGATCGGATGGGACGAGATCCTGGAGGGCGGCCTCGCACCGGGCGCGGCGGTGTCCTCCTGGCGCGGCTACGGCGGCGGTGTCGCGGCGGCCCGCGCGGGCCACGACGTCGTCATGTGCCCGGAGCAGCAGGTCTACCTGGACCACCGCCAGGACGCCGGCCCGGACGAACCGGTGCCCATCGGTTATGTCCGCACTCTGGGGGACGTGTACCGCTTCGAACCGGTCCCGCCGGAGCTGACCCCCGAGGAGGCGCGGCACGTCCTCGGCACGCAGGCCAACGTCTGGACCGAGGTGATGGAGGACCCCGCGCGCGTGGACTACCAGACCTACCCGCGTCTCGCGGCCCTCGCCGAGGTCGCGTGGAGCGCGCTGCCCGCCCCCGCCGACCGGGACCTCGCCGGCTTCGAGCGGCGGATGACCGCCCACTACCGGCGACTTGACGCCCTGGGAGTGGCCTACCGGCCGCCCACGGGACCGCGGCCGTGGCAGCGGCGCCCCGGTGTGCTCGGACGCCCGATCGAGGGGCCGCCCCCCGCCCTGTGACCTGACGCCGGACCGTACGCCCCGTACGTCCGGGATGCACGTCCCGTACGTCCCGGATGGCGCCCGAAGCCCGCCTGGAACCCGCCCGTATCCGGCCCGGGACCCGCCCGCGACCCGGAACTCATCGCTCCGAAGGGGAAAGAACGCCCGAGGATCACCGAAGAGTGCCAATCCGGTGTCGCGGGTGATGCCGTGCGAAAACGGTGTATCACCGTGCTGAGGTGGGCGAACACCTCCTAGCGGACCCCCGCGTTCGGGTCCCGCGAGAATGTGCCAGAGTTGCCACGTCCGCCCTGTCAGCACGTACCGTACGGCAACACAGGTGGGACCAGGTGGGGCAGCGGGAAGGGGCAGCCGGTTTTGACCACGCACGCACCGCAGGCGGCGCAGGCCGTCACGCTGCCCGCCTCTCTGGACGACGCCGTGGCGGCCCTCGCGGCCATGCCCGCCGCCGTCCCCGTGGCGGGCGGCACCGACCTCATGGCCGCGGTCAACTCCGGGCAGCTCAGGCCCGCGGCGCTCGTCGGGCTCGGCCGGATCAGCGAGATCCGCGGCTGGCAGTACCAGGACGGCCACGCCCTGCTGGGCGCGGGGCTCACCCACGCGCGCATGGGCCGCCCCGACTTCGCCGCCCTCATCCCGGCGCTCGCCGCCGCCGCACGGGCCGCGGGCCCGCCGCAGATCCGCAACGCGGGCACCCTCGGCGGCAACATCGCGACGGCCGCGCCCACGGGCGACGCGCTGCCCGTGCTGGCCGCCCTGGAGGCCACGCTGATCATCGCCGGCGCCGGCGGGGTCCGACGGGAGATCCCGGTCTCCCACCTGCTGGCCGGCATGGAGATGCTGCGCCCCGGCGAACTCATCGGCTACGTGCGCGTGCCGCTGCTGCACGCCCCGCAGGTCTTCCTGAAGGCCACCGGACGCACCGGCCCCGGGCGGGCCACCGCGTCCGTGGCGCTCGTCCTCGACCCCGCCCGGCGCGGGGTGCGGTGCGCCGTCGGTGCCATAGCGCCGATGCCGCTGCGTCCGCTGGACGCCGAGGCGTGGGTCGCGCAGCTGATCGACTGGGACGGCGGGCGCACCCTCGTGCCCGAGGCGCTGCACGCCTTCGGCGAGTACGTCGCCGCCGCCTGCATCCCGGACCCGGCGCCCGCCGAGGACGGTTCCGTACCACCGCTTCCGCCCGCCGTACTGCAACTGCGGCGCACCGTCGCCGTACTCGCCCGACGAGCACTGGGGAGGGCCCTGTCGTGACCGACGACCAGCACCGAGAGGGCACGCCCCAGCAGGGCGCGCACGGCGGCTGGGAGCGGCTGCCCCAAGGGGACTACGACGACGGGGCCACCACGTTCGTCCAGCTTCCCGAAGGGGGCATCGACGCGCTGCTGGCCGCCAACAGCCCGCTCGCCGCGCCCGGCCAGGGCTATGTGCCCCCGCCCATAACGGTCGCCCCCGCCACGACCGCCGGCACCGACCCGGCGGCCACCGGCGCCTGGACGATGCCGGCCGAGGTCACGCAGTGGCCCGACCCGAACGCGGTGCCCCAGGGGAGCGGTCGGCACGAGTACGGGTACCAGCCGGGCAGCACCGACCAGTGGACCTACCAGGAGCCCGGCCAGTACCCGGAGCCGGACCAGTACGGGCAGACCGGTTCGTACGGGGAGTCCGGCCCGTACGAGGAGTCCGGCTCCTACGAGGAGCGGGGCCGGGAGGGTGCCACGGCACCGGGGCACGACGTGACCGGTCAGTGGTCGATCCCCGTCGCCGGGGGCGACCTGCCGGACGAGTCGGGCGAGTTCACCCGGTCGGCACTGGTCGAGCAGTGGGGCGGCACCCCTCCGGCCACGCTGCCGGGCGGCGCGCCCGCGCCGTGGGCGACGGAGACGATCGGCACGGCGTGGACGGCCCCGCCGCCGGAGCGGACCGGGGAGCCGGGTGGTCCGGGCGACGGCGGTCACGCCGGTCCGCAGGACGGGCCGGCCGACGAGCACACACCCGGTGCGCCGCCGGCACCCGGGCAGGCGCCGGAGGAGCCCTCTGCCGAGCCGTACGGGGACGCCCCGGCCGAGATGCCGGGCGAGGGCCCCGAGGACGCTCAGGAGGCCGCTGGGGACTCTGTGGCGGCACCCGGGCCGGAGGCGCCCGGGGAGTCCCCGTCCCCGGAGCCTGCGGAGACCGGGGACGGGGCGGATGCCGCGGAACCCGGGGAAGCCACGGATGCCGCAGGCACGGCGGAGGCCACGGACCAGGCGGACCCGGCGGACTCTGCGGACCCCGCGGATGTGCCCGGGGCAGCCGGTGCACCGGCCGACCGGCCCGACGAGGCCCAAGAGGACCCGTCACCGGTGCAGGCCGAGGACCCGGCGGCCGAGCCATCCGCGCCCGCGCACGACGACCACCCCCTCGCCTCGTACGTCCTGCGGGTCAACGGCACGGACCGCCCCGTCGCCGACGCCTGGATCGGCGAGTCGCTGCTGTACGTGCTGCGTGAGCGCCTCGGCCTCGCGGGTGCCAAGGACGGCTGCTCGCAGGGCGAGTGCGGAGCCTGCAACGTCCAGGTCGACGGCCGGCTCGTGGCGTCCTGCCTGGTGCCCGCCGTCACCGCCGCCGGCAGCGAGGTCCGCACCGTCGAAGGGCTCGCCGAGGACGGGCAGCCCTCGGACGTGCAGCGGGCCCTCGCCAGGTGCGGTGCCGTGCAGTGCGGCTTCTGCGTGCCGGGCATGGCGATGACCGTGCACGACCTGCTG
Organism: Streptomyces sclerotialus; assembly: GCA_000719105.1. Classification (GTDB taxonomy): domain Bacteria; phylum Actinomycetota; class Actinomycetes; order Streptomycetales; family Streptomycetaceae; genus Streptomyces; species Streptomyces sclerotialus_B. The sequence goes on from JODX01000001.1 coordinate 89,374, forward strand.
GAGGGCAACCCGGCGCCGACCGAGCTGGAGACGCGCGCGGCCCTGTGCGGCAACCTGTGCCGCTGCTCCGGCTACCGGGGTGTCCTGGAAGCCGTGCGAGAGGTCGTCGCCGAACGCGAGGAGCACGCGGCCGCCACCGAGTCCGGGGCCGGGCAGGACGGCGGCGAGGCACGCATCCCGCACCAGGCGGGCCCGGGAGCGGGCGGCGTCAACCCGGCGGCGTACGAGCACCCGTCCGGTCACGAGAACCAGTCCGGCGAATACGAGAACCAGTCCGGCGGATACGAAGACCAGTCCGGTGGATACGAAGGCCCGTCCGGATACGAGAACCCGTCCGGATACGAGAACCCGTCCGGGTACGACCCGCAGGGGCGGAGTCCGCAGCCCTCGCAGCCCCCGGCACGGCACGACCAGTCGTACGGCCCGGACGGAGGAGGCCAGGCGTGAGCAACGAAGCAGCCACCGCGACCCCCGCGGAGGCCGCACCGGCCCCCGAGCCGCTGCCGCACGGTATCGGCGCGTCCCTGCCGTCCGCGGACGCCCGCGCCAAGGCCGAGGGCACCTTCCCGTACGCGGCCGACCTGTGGGCCGAGGGCCTGCTCTGGGCCGCTGTGCTGCGCTCCCCGCACCCCCACGCGCGCGTGCTGTCCATCGACACCTCCCACGCGCGCGAAATGCCGGGCGTACGGGCCGTCGTCACCCACGAGGACGTGCCGGGCACCCCCCTGCACGGCCGCGGCAAGGCCGACCGGCCCGTCTTCGCCTCCGAGGTCGTACGGCACCACGGCGAGCCCATCGCGGCCGTCGCCGCCGACCACCCCGACACCGCGCGCATGGCCGCGGCCGCCGTCATCGTCGAGTACGAGGTGCTCGACCCGGTCACGGACCCCGAGCAGGCCTTCGAGGCCGAGCCGCTGCACCCCGACGGCAATCTGATCCGCCACATCCCGCTGCACCACGGCGACCCCGGGGCGTCCGGTGACATCGTCGTCGAGGGCCTGTACCGCATCGGCCGCCAGGATCCCGCGCCCATCGGCGCCGAGGCCGGGCTCGCCGTGCCCCGCCCCGACGGCGGCGTCGAGCTGTACCTCGCCTCCACCGATCCGCACGCCGACCGGGACGCGGCCGCCGCCTGCTACGGCCTGACGCCCGAGCAGGTGAAGATCGTGGTCACCGGTGTCCCCGGGGCCACCGCCGACCGTGAGGACCAGGGCTTCCAGATCCCGCTCGGCCTCCTCGCCCTGAAGACGGGCTGCCCGGTCAAACTCACCGCCACGCGCGAGGAGTCCTTCCTGGGCCACGCCCACCGGCACCCGACCCTGCTGCGCTACCGCCACCACGCGGACGCCGAGGGCCGGCTGGTGAAGGTCGAGGCGCAGATCCTGCTGGACGCGGGCGCGTACGCGGACACCTCCTCGGACGCGCTGGCCGCCGCCGTGTCGTTCGCCTGCGGCCCGTACGTCGTGCCCAACGCGTTCATCGAGGGCTGGGCCGTACGCACCAACAACCCGCCCTCGGGCCATGTGCGCGGCGAGGGGGCGATGCAGGTCTGCGCGGCCTACGAGGCCCAGATGGACAAGCTGGCGAAGAAGCTGGGGGCGGACCCGGCCGAGCTGCGCATGCGCAACGTCATGTCCACGGGCGACGTGCTCCCCACCGGCCAGACGGTGACGTGCCCGGCCCCGGTGGCGGAACTCCTCCAGGCCGTTCAGGACTCCCCTCTCCCCACCCTCCCCAAGGACACGCCCGAGGACGAATGGCTGCTGCCGGGCGGCCCCGAGGGTGCGGGCGAACCGGGCGCCGTGCGCCGGGGCGTGGGTTACGGGCTCGGCATGGTGCACATGCTGGGCGCGGAGGGCGCGGACGAGGTCTCGACGGCCACGGTGAAGGTCCAGAACGGGGTCGCGACGGTGCTGTGCGCGGCCGTGGAGACCGGCCAGGGCTTCTCGACCCTCGCCCGCCAGATCGTCCAGGAGACGCTGGGCATCGACGAGGTGCACGTGGCGCCGGTCGACACGGACCAGCCGGCCGCGGGCGCGGGCTGCCGGGGCCGTCACACGTGGGTCTCGGGCGGCGCGGTGGAACGTGCGGCGAAGATGGTGCGCACACAACTCCTCCAGCCCTTGGCGCACAAGTTCGGCCTGTCCACGGAGCTCCTCCAGATCGCCGACGGCAAGATCACCTCGTACGACGGCGTCCTGTCCACCACCGTCGCCGAGGTGCTGGAGGGCAAGGAGCTGTGGGCCACCGCCCAGTGCCGCCCCCACCCGACCGAACCGCTCGACGGGGCGGGCCAGGGCGACGCCTTCGTGGGCATGGCGTTCTGTGCGATCCGCGCGGTGGTGGACGTGGACATCGAGCTGGGCTCGGTACGTGTGGTGGAGCTGGCGGTCGCCCAGGACGTGGGCCGCGTCCTGAACCCCGCCCAGCTCGCGGCGCGTATCGAGGCGGGCGTGACCCAGGGACTCGGCGTGGCGCTGACGGAGAACCTCCGCACCCCGCGCGGCCTGATCCGCCATCCCGACCTGACGGGCTACTCCCTGCCGACGGCCCTGGACGCCCCGGACATCCGCATCGTGAAGCTGGTCGAGGAACGCGACGTGGTCGCCCCCTTCGGCGCGAAGGCGGTGAGCGCCGTCCCGGTCGTCACCTCCCCGGCGGCCATCGCCTCCGCGGTGCGTGCGGCGACGGGCCGCCCGGTCAACCGCCTGCCGATCCGGCCGCAGGCGGCGGTGGTGACGGCGGTGTGACGCACGTCCCCCGCCGGTCGGCAGGAACCGGCGTGGAAATTCCCGGCGTTGTCAGTGGGACGGCGTAAGGTTTTCGGTCAGTGGGACAACGGTGTCGAAGCCGTGGTGTCCCGGTCGGGGGAAGCACGGGACCACATGCGCGGGGGGCGCCATGAGCACGGGTACGACGACGGTGGCGGGCAGTGGAACGGTCACGTTCGCGCTCACGTGCTCGGCGCCGGGCGCCCCGCGCGAGGAGGTCCGGCTGCGGCGGGCAGCCGAACTGGTGGCCCGCGCCGGGGCGTTGGCACGGGAGCTGCGGGACCAGCTGGTGCTCGGGTCGCTGCGCGAGCTGGACAAGGACCTGGAGCGGATAGTCCGCGAGGGTGAGGCGGCCCGGACCTCGACGCCACCCATGTGCGGTCTGTCCTCGTCCTTGGAGGGCGTGTTGCGACTCGCGGCGGCCACGACCTCGGGGCCGGAGGAGAGCCTGGCGCCGTACTGGCGGGCCGCCACGCTGAGCCGCTCCTTGGCCCGGGGCGGGGGACACGGCGCTGGCGTGACCGTGCGCTTCGAAGAGCTGGACTTCCCGCCGACGCTCACACACGAGCCGACGCGCCGCTTCCTGCGGGAGGTCGGCCTCCCCGAGGACGGCTTCATGTTCCAGCTGGACTCCGAGGTGGCACTGCCGACGCTGCCCGAGTACTACGCGGAGACGTTCACCCACTTTCCGGGTGACTTACCTCCGCGGGCACACCGGTTGATCCGCCTCGGACACCTGCTGCCGGACACCCACCTCGTGGTCGACGGCGCCACCGGAGCGGTCCTGTGCTGGAGCGAGCCCGACCGCACGCTGCGGCCCCTGAACGCCGACCTCTCCACGCTCGCCTTCACGGTCCGGCTGGTCCACCGCCGGAGAGGGTTCGACGCGGACTACGACCTCACGCCCTTCCACACGTACCTGACGGCCACGATGCCGATGCCTCCGGCGATCCCGGCCTGCTGAACAGGGCGGCCGGGATCGCCGCGTTCCGCTGCCGCTGCGGTTACGGGGCTACCTCGTACGGTGGGATGCGCTGCCCCCGGCTTTCGGCGATGTTGAGCACGTCCGTCAGCGACTCGGACAGACGGCGGGAGATGAACCGCAGCTCGCCGGTCGTCAGGCTCGCCGCCTCCTCGAGTATGGGGCGCGCCAGGCCCAGAATGACGACTGCCGTCTCGATCTGCTGATCCTCGACGTCGTCCGCCAGCAGGGCCAGAGGGGTGGCCGTACCGTCGGTGACGAGGTGGGCGGGCTTGCCCTCCGGGCCGGTCCAGGGAAGGAGGGCTCTGTACCTGTATGGCGTCAGGTGGCGGACGAGTTGCGTCGACGGCTGGGGGCGGGATGGTACGAGCCGGGTGAACGCTTCCTGGGCATCGTGGACATCGCCGCCGAGTTCCAGGTGAGCCAGTCCACGGCTCAGAAGGTTGTGGTCGCTCCTCGTGAGGAGGGGCGGCTGTACACCGTCCTCGGGCAAGGCTCGTTCGTCGCGGAGAAGTAGCGGTGCCTAGAGCGTCCGGGCAGCTCGTTTGGCGTAGGAGCTGATCAGGGCCGTTTCCATGCGGTCGATGCCGCCCAGCGAGCCGACGCGGTCGGCGAGGTAGGTGTGAAGAGCGTCGGCGTCCTGGCAGATGGCGATGGCGATCAGGTTGTGGGTGCCGGTCGTGGTGCAGACGAAGGCTGCTTCCGGGTCGGCGGCCAGGCTCCGGGCGACGCTGCCGAGCCGGGCAGGCGTGACGGTCAGCCAGAGCAGGCATTGCGCGGAGAAGCCGAACAGACGTGAATCGACCTCGACGTCGAGGTGGAGTACACCGGACCGGCGGAGTTCCTTCAGACGGCGGCGGACGGCGGATTCCGACCAGCCCACCAACCGGGCGAGATCCGGGTAGGCGGCGCGGCCGTCCGCGGCGAGAGCGGGAAGCAGGCGGCGGTCGAGGTCGGTCAGGCGGACGGGCGCGGGGTCCGCAGTGCGGGGTGGGCGCAGCGCGGCGATCTGTTCGTCGGTGAGCGCCGACGTCCGGCCGATCCAGCGGCGGTGCTCCATCACCGGGCGCAACAGCCGTTGCGCGTCGACGTGGGTGATCTGCGGAAGGCGCCCCAGAGCGTCCAAGGGCGCATGACCTTCTCCGGCGACGCGGAAGACGCAGACGATCTCGGTACCGCTGGAGACGACGGTCACCCAGGCCGTGTCGGGGCGCCGGGCCAACGCGCGGGCGAGCGGGGCGGCGCCGGAGGGCACGACACGCAGGCGCGCCAGCCATTCGGCGTGGCCGGTGCGATGGCTGTTGAGCACGCCGGCCACCCGGGCGGTTCCCATGGTGCGGAGCCTGCCGAAGCGGCGGGCCACTGTACGGTCGGAGACATTGAGCACGTCGGCGATCTTGCTGAAGGCGGCGCGCCCGTCGAGCTGGAGGGCGTGCAGCAGCCGCAGATCGAGTACGTCCAGCGTGACCGAATCCACCTCGTCAGTGTAGGCCGGTGTCGGATAACGGCGTGGTGGCGCCAGTCGGGGCGCCGACGAGGTCGGCCGGTGAAACCTCGATCTCATGACACGCGACATCCACGGCATCCATCACACGGGAATCCTGACCCGCGACCTCGACGGGCTGGAGCAGACCTATGTCTCTTTCGGATTCACGCTCAGTCCCCGTTCACGGCATCTGCTGGGCGGACGGCCCGGGCAGGCGCCGGTGCCCGGTTGCACTGCCAACCGGTGTGCCCTGTTCGGCGGTTCGTACATCGAACTTCTCGGCATCGTGGACGAGACGGCACCCGATCCCTGGCACACCAAGGCGATGGCCGACGAGTACGAGGGCTTCAGACTGCTCAACCTCGACACCGGCGACGCCGAAGCCGCTGACCGACGGCTGACCGACACCGGGCTGCGCACCTCGGGAGTGCTGAGGCTGGAGAGAGACGTCGACACCGAGGAAGGGCCGCGCACGGTGCGCGCCCGCGCCGTGCACCTCGACCCGGGTTCGACCCCGGAGGGCTACGTGGGGATCGCCCAGCACCTCACCCGGCAGTACGTGCACCAGCCGCGCTACCTCAGCCACCCGAACGGCGCCCGCGGTCTCGGCGCCGTATGGATGGTGGCCGACGAGACCGAGTTCGATGCGGTCACGCGCCGGTACAGCCGCATCCTGCAGACGGCCCCCGGGCGTGAAGGGCCCGTCACGGTGCTGGAGGCAGGGGCTGCCCGATTGCGGATCGTCCGCGCCACCGATGCCGGAGAGGTGCTGCCCGGCGAGCCGGTTCCGGCCGACTCGTACCTGGCCGCCATGACCGTCCTGGTCGACGACACCGACGGAGCCCGCAAGATCGTGGAGAGCGGCGGCACCGTGACCCGGACCACCGGTGACGGGTTCTTCGTCTCCGCGCGTCACGCGCACGGCTCCGGGCTGTTCTTCAGCACCAGTTGAACGGTGCGGCGGCGACGGGCTCCGCCACGCCGTGCTCCGAAGATGTCGTCGCACGAACGCCGGCAGGTACCCGCGCGGCTCATGCCCGCCAGCACGTGCGACGGCACACACAGCCGGCCTGAGCGTCACGAGTGCTGCCCTCGCCCGCTCGTCTGCCATGTCCCTGTCGTTCCTGTCCCTACTGGAGGACACGTATGTTCGGAACTCTCATGCTTCTCGTCGGCCCGTCAGTGGGCTTCCGCCTGCTCGGCGCGCTGGGCGTCAGACGGTTCACGACCTGGCGAGCCAGCGCGACACATGGTCTGGCGGTCATGCTGGTGATCCTGGCCACCGCGCACTTCGCCCCGCCGAGCGTCACGGTGATGCCCAGCCACGATGACTTGGCGGCCATGGTTCCGCCCTTCGTCCCGTTCCCCGGCGTGATGGTCTATGCGACCGGCGTGCTGGAACTCCTCGGCGCTGCCGGACTCCTCCGGGCGGCGACACGCTCAACGGCCGGAATCGGCCTCGCGGTGCTCTTCGTGCTGATGCTCCCGGCCAACATCCATGCCGCCACCGAGGGCATACCGCTCAACGGCGACCCGGCCACACCCTTGTGGTTCAGGATTCCCGAGCAACTGCTCTTCATCGCCATCGCTCTGTGGGCGGCCGCATCCCCCCGTAACGCCTCTCGTCGCTCCCGTCGGCGCTCGCCGACCACCATCCGACCTGGTGCCGACGGCACTTCCGCAGCCCGCCGATGAACCGGTGAAGGAGAACGAGAGGGCGCGGCCCCTCTCCGGAGCGTCGCCCTCTCGTTCCGCCTGTACAGGGAGTAGAGGCCGTGGCGGGAATCGAACCCGCGTAACTCGCTTTGCAGGCGAGCCCCTGAACCACTCGGGCACACGGCCGGGTCGGGTCGGAGCAACGGGGCTGCTCCGAACTCGATGTCCCGACCGTAGGCGGCGGCCGGCCGGTGGCTCAAGAACCTCGGTCGGGCTGCAATGGGATCGCCACACGCCGTTCATGAACCGGGCGTGAACGAGGCGGGACGTGAACGAGGCGGGAGGCGTCCCGCGGTCGTGCGACAAAGGGTCCGATGGGGCATCCCGTATGGTCGCGAACATGATGATCATGGGTGGTGACTTGCGCAGGCTCGGAGTCCCCGAGGCCGAGGCCAGACTGCGGTTCGATGCGGAGCCGCGGGAGGCGGGGACCGGGCCCGGGCGAAGGGTGCTCGTGGTCGACGGCAAGCCCGCGTTCGAGCTCAGCTACTGGTGCGGAACATGTCCGTTCCTGTTCCGGAGGCTCGAGAACGCCAGACAGACGTTGTCGTTGGCAGGGGTGCAGGAGCACCTCGCCGGTCAACTCTCGGACCTGGACGACGGTGTCCTGGATGCGTTCGGCTCTCTGCTGCCGGAAGGCGAATACCTCCCTATGCTGCTCCGTGTCGAGCCACGCCTGGTCATTCCGGGGCAGGAGGGTGACTACTTCAGCCACGAGCAGGTGGACACCTGGGGGCTCGACGCGTTCTGGGGGCTTCCGGAATACCCGCACACGCCGTACTACCGCACGTTCGAGACCGTGGTCGATGACGACGCGCACCTTTACGAGTTCGTCGTGCCCATGGTTCCCCCGACGTGGAACGAACGGGAGCGGGTGCAGGAGTACGTCGACCTGATGGGGCGCGGGACGGTGCCGACGGCCGTGGCGGTGTCGACCCTGGATCTCTGCCGGACCGCGCTGGGCCTGGGGGCCGACGACTACGAGCACTGGGGGCTGACGCACTTCCTGCTGGATGGTCACCACAAGCTGGAAGCGGCTGCATCGGCGGGGCATCCCGTGCAGCTCTTGTCGCTCCTGGCCCTGGAGGAGGGTTTGGCCGAAGCCTCTGACCACCACCGTTTGGCAGCCCTGCGCTCGCAGCCCTGTCTGAGCCGGGAAGCCCGACAGGCCCGGTGACTCTCGGGCCGAGCTCCGAGTCGGCTGCTCCTGCCCTGGTCGCGCTCCTTCGCGTCCCGTGGCCGTACGACCAAGGTCCCAGGGGAACGTCGACTTCCGACAGGAGTCAGTGCCCCCCGCGCCCCTTACCCTGGCGGTCATGAACACCCCCGAACCGCGCGACACAGGCGTCGCCGACAAGGCCGAGCCCACGCACACCACAGCGGACGCCAAGGCCGACGACGATCAGCGTGGGGGTGTGCTGAGCAGCCCCTACCGCGCCCTCAGCATCGGCATCGTCTCCGTCGTCCTGCTGATCGCCTTCGAGGCGACGGCCGTGGGCACGGCGATGCCGGTGGCGGCGCGGGAGCTGGACGGGGTGTCGCTGTACGCGTTCGCCTTCTCGGGGTACTTCACGACGAGCCTGTTCGGGATGGTGCTCGCCGGGCAGTGGTCGGACCGGCGCGGGCCGCTCGGGTCGCTGGCGACCGGTATCGGCGCCTTCGGGGCGGGGCTGGTGCTGTCCGGGACCGCCTCGACGATGTGGCTGTTCATTCTCGGGCGGGCCGTGCAGGGACTGGGCGGCGGACTGGTGATCGTCGCGCTGTACGTGCTCGTGGGGCGGGCCTACCCGGAGCGGCTGCGCCCGGCGATCATGGCGGCGTTCGCGGCGTGCTGGGTGCTGCCGTCCGTGATCGGCCCGCTGGCGTCGGGCGCGGTGACCGAGCACCTGGGGTGGCGGTGGGTGTTCGTGGGGATACCTGTACTGGTTCTCCTCCCCCTCGCGCTCGCGCTGCCGCAGATACGGCGGCGGGCGGGCGGGCCGCCCGAGGGTGCCGTCCCCGCCCCCTTCGAGCGGCGCCGCATCCGCCTTGCGCTGGCGATCTCCTTCGGCGCGGGTCTGCTCCAGTACGCCGCCCAGGACCTCCGGTGGCTGTCACTGGTTCCGGGAGTCGTGGGCGCCGCCCTCCTCGTCCCGGCCGTGCTCGGGCTGCTGCCACGCGGCACCTGGCGGGCCGCGCGCGGGCTGCCGTCCGTGGTGCTGCTGCGCGGGGTGGCGGCCGGGTCCTTCATCGCGGCCGAGTCCTTCGTGCCGTTGATGCTGGTCACGCAGCGGGGGCTGTCGCCGACCCTCGCCGGGCTCTCGCTGGCCGCGGGCGGGGCCACCTGGGCGCTCGGGTCGTACGTGCAGGCGCGACCGCGCGTGGAGCCGTACCGTGAGCGGCTGATGACCCTCGGCATGGTGCTGGTGGCCGCCGCCATCGCGACCGCGCCGAGCGTGCTGATCGAGGCGGTGCCCGTGTGGATCGTCGCCGTGGCCTGGGGCTTCGGCTGTCTGGGGATGGGCCTGGTGATCTCCTCCACCAGCGTGCTGCTGCTCAAGCTCTCCGCGCCCGAGGAGGCCGGTGCGAACTCCGCCGCGCTGCAGATCTCCGACGGACTGTCCAACGTGCTGCTCCTCGCCGCGGGCGGCGCCGCCTTCGCGGCCCTGGGCGGCGGCGCGGCGGGCCATGCGGTGACCACCGCCACAGCCACGACGGGTTCGCACCCGGAGGCGTTCGCGGCGGTCTTCCTGCCGATGGCCGCGGTGGCGCTGGTGGGGGCGTGGGTCACGACGCGACTGCGGGCGACCGGATCTTGAGGGGCGCGCCTCAGTTCTCGGGCGGCGGTACCGTTCTGCTAGGGCCGAGGAGCAGAAGGCCAAGTGGGCCGAACTCCTGAACCGACTCAAGTAACACATGCGATCTGTGGCCGAGCGGCGGGGTGTGAGCTGAATCCCATCCGCGCTCACCCCCGTGCCGTTCGCCCGGGGACCGCTCTCCGGCGCCGGTAGGGTGGCCCGGTTGTCATACGCGACCGAGCCGCTCTACCCGCTCTACCCCCATAGACCGGAGACCGTGACTACCACCGCCGCCACCGCCTCGCACTCCTCCTCCCACCACCTGTCGCCCGCCTTCCCGGGCCGTGCCCCCTGGGGTACCGCCAGCAAGCTGCGTGCCTGGCAGCAGGGGGCCATGGAGAGGTACATCCAGCAGCAGCCGCGTGACTTCCTCGCCGTCGCCACGCCCGGCGCCGGCAAGACGACCTTCGCGCTGACGCTGGCGTCCTGGCTGCTGCACCACCACGTCGTGCAGCAGGTGACCGTGGTCGCGCCGACCGAGCACCTGAAGAAGCAGTGGGCGGAGGCCGCCGCGCGGGTGGGGATCAAGCTGGACCCCGAGTACAGCGCGGGGCCGCTCGGCAAGGAGTACCACGGCGTCGCCGTGACGTACGCGGGCGTCGGCGTGCGGCCCATGCTGCACCGCAACCGCGTCGAGCAGCGCAAGACCCTCGTCATCCTCGATGAGATCCACCACGCCGGTGACTCGAAGTCGTGGGGTGAGGCCTGTCTCGAGGCATTCGAGCCCGCCACCCGGCGGCTCGCCCTCACCGGTACGCCCTTCCGGTCCGACACCAACCCCATCCCCTTCGTGACGTACGAGGAGGGGTCCGACGGGATCCGGCGGTCCGCCGCCGACTACACGTACGGCTACGGGTCCGCCCTCGCCGACAACGTCGTCCGGCCCGTGATCTTCATGTCCTACAGCGGCAACATGCGCTGGCGCACCAAGGCGGGCGACGAGATCGCGGCCCGGCTCGGCGAGCCCATGACCAAGGACGCGATCAGCCAGGCCTGGCGGACCGCCCTCGACCCGCGCGGTGAGTGGATGCCCAGCGTGCTGCGCGCCGCCGACCAGCGGCTGACCGAGGTCAGGAAGGCCATCCCGGACGCGGGCGCGCTCGTCATCGCCTCCGACCAGGACTCCGCGCGCGCGTACGCCAAGCTCATCCGGGAGATCACCGGGCACAAGGCGACCCTCGTCCTCTCCGACGACACCGGCGCCTCGAACCGCATCGACGAGTTCAGCAACAGTGACGACCGGTGGATGGTCGCCGTCCGCATGGTGTCCGAGGGGGTCGACGTGCCCCGGCTTGCCGTGGGTGTGTACGCGACCACCATCTCCACGCCGCTCTTCTTCGCCCAGGCTGTCGGCCGTTTCGTACGGTCCCGGAGGCGGGGCGAGACGGCTTCCGTGTTCCTGCCGACCGTGCCCGACCTGCTCTCCTTCGCCAATGAGATGGAGCGCGAGCGCGATCACGTCCTCGACAAGCCCAAGAAGGGCGGCGAGGAGGATCCGTACGCCGAGGAGGACAAGCTCCTCAAGGAGGCCGAGCAGCAGAAGGACGAGGACACCGGGGAGCAGGACATGCTGCCCTTCGAGGCCCTCGAGTCCGACGCCGTCTTCGACCGGGTGATGTACAACGGCGCCGAGTTCGGCATGCAGGCCCACCCGGGCAGCGAGGAGGAGCAGGACTACCTCGGGATTCCGGGGCTGCTGGAGCCCGACCAGGTGCAGATGCTGCTGCAGAAGCGGCAGGCCCGGCAGATCGCCCACAGCAAGAAGAAGCCCGACCACGAGGCCGACCTGGTGGAGCTGCCGGCCGAACGGCGGCCCGTCGTCACCCACAAGGAACTGCTGGAGCTGCGCAAGAAGCTGAACACCATGGTCAGCGCGTACTCCCACCAGTCGGGCAAGCCGCACGGCGTCATCCACAACGAGGTGCGCCGGGTGTGCGGTGGACCGCCGAGCGCGGAGGCCACCGCGGGGCAGCTGCGCCAGCGGATCGCCAAGGTGCAGGAGTGGGCGACCCGCATGCGCTAGCGGGGACCAACGGCGGCCGTCTCCGCGCTCCCTGTGAAACGGCCGTCGTATACCGGGGCAAACAACGGTAGTTGGTACCGGTCGCTGACCGGATTCTGGACTGAGGCTTCCGCTCAGCGGACCGGCTCGCTACTGTCCCCACACGCATACGCCCCGTGGCAGCGCCGCCGCGGAGCGCAGCCGTGAAGCGACTCCGCCCGGAGCACCAGCACCTCCGGGTTCAGCCGACCGGCGGCCTCTGAAGCGCGTCGCCGACGGGACCGGCGGCGCACAAAGCCGCGGAGGAGGCCGCCGCCCTCACGATGAAGGAGTGGGCGTCGTGACCGCGGAGACCTCCCAGACCCTCGACCGGGGACTGCGCGTCCTCAAACTGCTCGCCGACACGGACCACGGTCTGACCGTCACCGAGCTCTCCAACAAGCTCGGCGTGAACCGGACCGTTGTGTACCGGTTGCTCGCCACCCTGGAACAGCACGCCCTCGTACGCCGTGACCTGGGCGGTCGTGCCCGGGTCGGCCTCGGCGTGCTGCGTCTGGGCCGCCAGGTGCACCCCCTCGTCCGTGAGGCCGCGCTGCCGGCGCTGCGGTCGCTCGCCGAGGACATAGGGGCGACCGCCCATCTCACCCTGGTCGACGGCACCGACGCGCTGGCCGTCGCGGTCGTCGAGCCCACCTGGACCGACTACCACGTGGCCTACCGCCCCGGCTTCCGCCACTCCCTGGACCGGGGTGCCGCGGGCCGCGCCATCCTCGCGGCGCGGCGGCAGGCGGTCACCGACCACCCCGGCTACACGCTCACGCACGGCGAGCTGGAGGCCGGCGCGTGCGGCGCCGCCGCTCCGCTGCTGGGAGTGAGCGGTGTCGAGGGCAGTGTCGGCGTGGTCATGCTGGCGGACGCGGTGCCGGAGCGGGTGGGCCCGCGCGTCGTCGACGCGGCGCGGGAAGTGGCCGAGGCGCTGCGCTGAGCAGTGCGGGGGCAACGCCCTGGGCGTCCAGGGACGTCAGCCACTCCTGCAGCAGCTTGTTGAAGGCGTCCGGCCGCTCCATCTGTGGGTAGTGGCCGGCGTCCGCCACCGTCACCGTACGGCTGGTGCCCGCGGCCGTGGCGACGAGACGGTTCGCCATGCCGATGAGGTCCGGCGCGTCGAGAGCGCCGTGGATCGCCAGCACCGGCACCGTGATGCCCGCGGCCCGGGCCCAGGTGTCGGTCACGGGGACGGTCCAGTCGCGTTCGCCGGGGGCGTGCTTGGTGATGGTGCCGCGCGCCATCTCCCGTACGCGCCGTACGACATCCGGGTCCACGTCGTCGATCGTGCGGTGCGGACCGGCTGTGGAGAGCGCGAAGACGTCGAGCCAGCCCTCGATGTCACCGGCTGCCAGGGCGCGGCCGTACCCGGCGTTCAGCTCCAGCGTCCAGGGGTCCGTGTACTCCGGCTCGCTGGTCCCCGCGCCGCTGACGGCGAGCGCGCGCACGAGGCCGGGGTGTTCCAGCGCGGTGTCGACCGCGGTGGCGGCGCCCATCGACACGCCGACGAGGATTGCGGGGCCCACGTCGAGGTGACGCAGCAGCGCGGCCAGGTCGTCCGCGGCCCGGAACGGCGCGCTCGCGTTGGCGGACCGGCCGTGCCCGCGCGCGTCCGGCGCGATCACCCGGAAGTCCCGGGCCAGTACGGGGATCTGGGCGTCCCATACGCGGTGGTCCACGAAGCCGCTGTGCAGCAGTACGAGCGGAGGGCCTTCGCCGGTGTCGCTGTAGGCGAGGGGGCCGTCGTCGGAGGCGAACGTGTGCATCAAGAGGTGAGAGGAGGTCTCAGTCATGACAACTAAGGTGTCATTCGACATGCAGTTTGGCAACCAAGGTGTCATCCTGGGCTGGTGAGCCACGACCCCGACAAGCCCCTCCCGCCCGACGACCTCGCCCCCCGCCTGTACGAGGTGTTCTCCGTACTGGGCCCCCTGTACCGGCGCGTAAGCCGCAAGGTGGAGCTCAACGAGCCGATCGAGGGCCTCTCCACCGGCGTGCGCGCGGTCCTGGACCTCCTGCGCGCCCACGGGCCGATGACCGTCCCGCAGATGGGCCGCGCCCAGGCCATCAGCCGGCAGTTCGTGCAGCGCATGGTGAACGAGGCGACGGCCCGTGGTCTGGTGGAGGCCATCCCCAACCCCGCGCACCAGCGGTCCTCGCTGATCCGGCCGACCGACGCCGGGCGCGCGGCCATCGACGAGGTGATCGCCCGCGAGAGCGAGCTGCTCCGACGGGTGGGCGGCGACCTGACCGGCGCGGACGTGGACACCTGTGTGCGCGTCCTGACCCGGATGCTCGAGGTCTTCGAGGACGTGGACGTGAACTGACCGGACCGGAACCCGGCGACCGCCGGGCGGCGGCCTGGCACCCTCGCGTTAGATTGATCCCGTGCTCTCTCGTCTCTCCCGGCTGTCCCGGCCCAAAGCCGTCGCCGTCTGCGCCCTGCCGGTCGTGGCCCTGCTCGCCGCGGCCGCGTTCGCGCCGCTGCCGTTCGCCCTGGCGCAGCCCGGCAGGACGGTGGACGTCCTCGGGGAGAGCAAGGGCGACCCGGTGATCGCGATCACCGGCGCGGCGACCCGTGAGACGCGGGGTGAGCTGCGGCTGACGACGATCGAGGCGACCGGCCCGACCGTGAGCGCGCGCCTCGGCGACGTGGTCGACGGCTGGTTCCGCACGGACCGGGCGGTGATGCCGCGCGACGCGGTCTACCCGAGCGGCGGCGACGTCCAGGAGATCGAGAAGTACAACAAGGCCGAGATGAAGGAGTCCCAGGAGGCGGCGTCGGAGGCGGCACTGTCGTACCTGGGCAAGGGCGACGGGGACATCGACATCGAGCTCGAGGCGGGCGACATCGGCGGTCCCAGCGCCGGTCTCCTCTTCTCGCTCGGCATCATCGACAAGCTGGACGGCGACGGCAGCGGCGGCGACCTCACGGGCGGCCGCGTCATCGCCGGAACGGGCACGATCGAGGCCTCCGGGAAGGTCGGCCCGGTCGGCGGGGTGGCCCTCAAGACCCAGGCCGCCCACCGCGACGGCGCCACCGTCTTCCTGGTGCCGGAGGCGGAGTGCTCCGACGCGCAGGCCGAGGTTCCGGAGGGCATGCGCCTGATCCCGGTGACGACTCTCAAGGGCGCCGTGAGCGCGCTGGTGGCCCTGGAGAGGGGCAAGGGCTCGGTACCGAGCTGCTGAAACATCCCGGACCACGTCCGGTCGGGGTCGCTCAGTCCTCCTCCACCACGAACCCCTCCTCCACCATCCACTCCAGCGCCACCTGATGCGGGTCCTGCCCGTCCACGTCCACCCGGGCGTTCAGCTTCCGCGCCACGTCGTTGTCGAGCTTCCGCGTGATGGGCGCCAGGACGTCGGCGATCTCCGGGTGCCGCTCGTACGTGTCCGCGTTGATCATCGGAGCCGCGTTGTAGTTGGGGAAGAACTCCCTGTCGTCCTCCATCACCACCAGGTCCATCGAGCTGATCCGCCCGTCGGTCGTGTAGACCTCGCCGTACGTGCAACTTCCCTTCGACGCCTGCGTGTAGACGATTCCCGCGTCCATCTGCGTGCTGTTCCCGGCGGGCAGGCTCATCCCGTACGCCTTCTTCAGACCCGGCAGCCCGTCCGCGCGGTTGGCGAACTCGGGTTCGACGCACAGGGTCACGGCGCCGGGGTCCGACTTCGCGAGCGCGGCCACGTCGGACAGGGTCTTCGTGCCGTACTTCTCGAAGTTGGACCGGTTCATGGCGAGTGCGTACGTGTTGTTGAGGGCCGCCGGTTCCAGCCAGGCCAGGCCCTCCTTCGCGTCCGCGTCGCGCACCGCCTGCCACTGGCGGTGCGGATCGGTGATGGGCTCGCTGTGGCCCAGGTACGTGATCCAGGCCGTGCCCGTGTACTCGTACATGGCGTCCGCGTCCCCGGTGTGCACGGCCTCCCGTGCGCCGATCGAGCCCTGGATGCCCGTACGGTCGAGGACCTCCGCGCCCGCCGCCTCGAAGGCGATGCCCATGATGGCGCCGAGGACCAGGCTCTCGGTGAACGCCTTCGACGTCACGGTCAGATCGGCGTCCTTGAGCGGCTCGCCCCGCCCGACGGTTCCCGGCCGTACGTCGTCCGTCATCGGGGAGCCGCTCCTCAGCCCGCAGCCGGCCCCGGCCGCCAGGACCACCACGGCCGCCCCGGCGGCGGTATACGTCACCCACCTCCGCCTCACGGGCCCACCTCCAGCCCCCGCGGCCGCAGCAGCACCTCGGCCAGCGCGGCCAGCCAGTCCACCAGCAGCGCCAGGGCGACCGTCAGGATCGAGCCGAGCACCAGCACGGGCATGCGCTGGTTGGTGATCCCGGTGGTGATCAGTACGCCGAGACCGCCGCCTCCGCCGAAGGTGGCCAGCGTCGCCGTGCCCACGTTCAGGACGAGTGCCGTCCGTACGCCCGCCAGGATCAGCGGGACGGCGAGGGGGAGTTCGACCCGGGTGAGGACGCCGAACGGGGACATGCCGATGCCGCGGGCGGCCTCCAGCAGCGTCGGGTCGTTGGCCTTCAGCCCGGCGATGGTGTTCGAGAGGACCGGGAGGACCGCGTACGCGATGATGCCGATCAGGGCGGCCAGCCGGCCCGTGCCGAGCCAGATCACGAGCAGTGACAGCAGGCCGATCGCGGGCGCGGCCTGGCCCATGTTGGCGAACGCCATCGCCACCGGGGTGGCCCGGCGGAAGGCGGGGCGGGTGAGCAGGACGCCCAGGGGGATGGCGATGATCAGTACGAAGACGGTGGAGATCAGGGTCAGTTCGATGTGCTGGACGAGGGCCTTGGCCACCTTGCCGCCCGACAGCGCGTTGCGGGAGATGTCGTCCAGGTGGGCCTGCTGGAACCACAGCCAGGTGAGGAGGAGAAGGATGACCAGCAGCGCGGGGAGGACGGTCAGCTGCTGCCAGCTCACCCGGGGCGGACGGGTCCGGGGCGGGCCGGCCGGGACCTTCTCCGCGTCCAGGGCCGCCGCGTCCTCGTCTCCGGGCTCCTCGGACCTCTCCCGGGCGATGTCCCGCGACTTGGGGGTGCTCACGCTCTCGCCTCCCCGCTCCCGCCGCTCCCGCCCGCCGTGCCCTCCTGCTCCTCGTGCGTCTGGTGGGCCCGTGCCTCCTCCAGGTCGTGCTGGTGCTCGAGCGCGTCGAGCCGGTCGGCCTCCAGCAGTTCGTGCACGGAGTTCATCAGCGTCTCCATGTCGACGACGCCCGTGTACTCGCCGCGCCGCCCCGTCACCGCCACGCGTCCCGTGGCGTCGGTGAGCACGGCCTCCAGCGCGTCGTGGAGCGTGGCGTCCCGGGTGACCGTGTCGACGACCAGCGTTCCCGCGCGCGCGAGCGATCCGCGGGCGCGCATGAGGTCGCCGCGCCGGAGCCACTTGTAGGGGCGTCCGCGCTTGTCGAGCAGCAGGATCTCGTTGTAGCCGCTGCCGCGGAGGGCGTTGAAGATGTCCTGCAGCGGGTCGTCCACGGTCACCGTCGGATAGTCGGTGATCTCGACCTCCCCGACCCGGGTGAGGTTGAGCCGCTTCAGTGCGGCGCCCGCGCCCACGAAGCCGGACACGAAGTCGTCCGCGGGGTTGGTGAGGATCGCCTCGGGGGTGTCGAACTGCGCGATGTGCGAGCGCTCCCGCAGTACGGCGATCCGGTCGCCCAGCTTGATCGCCTCGTCGAAGTCGTGGGTGACGAACACGATCGTCTTGTGGAGCTCCCGCTGGAGCCGGATCAGCTCGTCCTGGAGGTGGTCGCGGGTGATCGGGTCCACCGCGCCGAACGGCTCGTCCATCAGCAGCACCGGCGGATCGGCGGCGAGCGCCCGGGCCACGCCCACGCGCTGCTGCTGGCCGCCGGAGAGCTGGCGCGGATAGCGGCCGTGGAACTCGCCCGGGTCCAGCCCGACCAGGTCGAGCATCTCCTCCACCCGGTCCTTGATGCGGGCCTTCTGCCAGCCGAGCATCTTGGGTACCTGGGCGATGTTCTGGGCGACCGTCATGTGCGGGAACAGCCCGGACGACTGGATGGCGTACCCGATCTGCCGGCGCAGCCGCACCGGGTCCATGTCGGTGACGTCCTCGCCGTTGATGCGGATGCGGCCGCCGGTCGGCTCGATCAGCCGGTTGATCATCTTCAGGGTCGTGGACTTCCCGCAGCCGGACGGCCCCACGAAGATCACCGTCTCACCGGCCCGGATCTCCATGTTCACGCAGTCGACGGACGGCTGCGGGCTCCCCGGATACCGCTTGGTGAGGTTCTCCAGCTCGATGGTGGCGCCGGTGGGGGACTCCGGGGAGGGGGAGTCCTGCGCCACGGACAAGGACGTGTCAGACACGGATCCCCCTCGGAATGGTCAGCCGCCCGATCAGCACGTACGCGGCGTCGAACAGCAGCGCCAGCACGATGATCCCGAGCGTTCCGGCGAGCACCTGGTTGAGCGCGTTGCTGCTGCCGAGCGAGCCGAGGCCGCGGAAGATCTCGTTGCCGAGTCCGGGGCCGGAGGCGTACGCGGCGATGGCGGCGATACCCATCAGCATCTGCGTCGAGATCCTGATCCCGGTGAGGATCGGCGGCCAGGCCAGCGGCAGCTCCACCCGCACCAGCCGGGCGAACCGTGACATCCCGATGCCCTTCGCCGCGTCCACCAGCGAGGGATCCACCCCGCGCAGGCCCACGATGCAGTTCCGCACGATCGGCAGCAGCCCGTACAGGGTCAGCGCGACGACGGTCGGCGGCACGCCCAGGCCCACCACCGGGATCAGCAGACCGATCATGGCCAGCGACGGAATGGTGAGGATGACCGACGTGCCGGTCGTGGCCACGTTCGCCGCCCAGCCGCTGCGGTAGGCGGCGACACCGATCAGCACCCCGATCACGGTTGCCAGCACCATGCACTGGAAGACCGCGCTGGCGTGTTGGTACGCGTCCATGAGCAGCTGCTCGTGGCGGTTGCCCAGGTACTCCCAGAAGTTCACGCGGTCACCTCCGGGGCGGCCGGCCGGTTACGTTTGCGTCCGCTGTGTCTCCGCGTCCTGGGCCGCCTGCTCGACGAGCGGGATGATCCGCAGCGGAACGGGATTCTCCATGACGATCGCCGTGGCGGCCCGGACGATGCCATCAAAGCCGACGACCCGGTCGATCACCCGCTGGAGATCCGCGTTCGACCGGGCCACCAGCCGGCACAGCATGTCCCCGGTGCCCGTCGTCGTGTGCAGCTCCAGCACCTCCGGCACGGTCGCCAAGTGCGCCCGTACGTCCCGCCCTTGGCCCTGCCGGATCTCCAGTGTCGCGAACGCCGTGACCGGGTAGCCGAGGGCCGCCGGATCGACCTGCGGCCCGAAGCCGCGGATGACGCCATTCGACTGAAGCCGGTCGAGCCGGGCCTGCACCGTGCCCCGTGCCACGCCCAGCCGCCGGGACATCTCCAGCACCCCGATGCGCGGCTCCCGGGCCAGCAGCACGATGATCCGTCCGTCCAGACGGTCGATTCCCACGGCAGCCTCCAAAGGGTGGTCATGATGCACAGATAGCCCGGCGGAATGAGCATTCCGCTATGCAGACTGTCCAGCGATCAAGCGAACTATTGCGCACCTTGTGAGGCCGGGGTGAGGCTTTTCGTATGACGCAGACCACAGAGCACACTCCCGACACCGCCCGGCAGGCCGATCCCTTCCCGGTCAAGGGAATGGACGCGGTCGTGTTCGCCGTGGGCAACGCCAAGCAGGCCGCCCACTACTACTCCACCGCCTTCGGCATGCGGCTGGTGGCCTACTCCGGACCGGAGAACGGCAGCCGCGAGACCGCCTCGTACGTGCTGGAGAACGGTTCCGCCCGCTTCGTGTTCACCTCCGTCATCAAGCCCGCCGGCGACTGGGGCCGCTTCCTCGCCGACCATGTGGCCGAGCACGGCGACGGCGTCATCGACCTCGCCATCGAGGTCCCGGACGCCCGCGCCGCGTTCGCCTACGCGGTGGAGCACGGCGCCCGCCCGGTCGCCGAGCCGTACGAGATGAAGGACGAGCACGGCACCGTCGTCCTGGCCGCGATCGCCACGTACGGGAAGACCCGGCACACCCTCGTCGAGCGCACCGGCTACGACGGTCCCTACCTCCCGGGCTACACGGCCGCCGACCCCATCGTCGAGCCCCCGGCCCACCGCACCTTCCAGGCCGTCGACCACTGCGTCGGCAATGTCGAGCTCGGCCGCATGAACGAGTGGGTCGGGTTCTACAACAAGGTCATGGGCTTCACGAACATGAAGGAGTTCGTGGGCGACGACATCGCCACCGAGTACAGCGCGCTGATGTCGAAGGTCGTCGCCGACGGCACGCTCAAGGTCAAGTTCCCGATCAACGAGCCCGCCGTCGGCAAGAAGAAGTCCCAGATAGACGAGTACCTGGAGTTCTACGGCGGCGCGGGCGTCCAGCACATCGCCCTCAACACCAACGACATCGTGCGGACGGTCCGCACGATGCGCGCGGCAGGTGTCCAGTTCCTGGACACCCCCGACTCGTACTACGAGACGCTGGGGGAGTGGGTCGGCGAGACCCGGGTGCCGGTCGACACCCTGCGCGAGCTGAAGATCCTCGCGGACCGGGACGAGGACGGCTACCTGCTCCAGATCTTCACCAAACCGGTCCAGGACCGCCCGACCGTCTTCTTCGAGATCATCGAACGGCACGGTTCGATGGGATTCGGCAAGGGCAACTTCAAGGCGCTGTTCGAAGCGATCGAGAGGGAACAGGCCAAGCGGGGCAACCTGTAGCCCTGGAGCCCTGGCCGGTGTGCGGCCCCACGGAACCTGACGCCCGTGGGGCCGCACGCCTTCGCCCACGGCCCACGGCCTACTCGGGGGGCCCGTCCGCCGTCGGCTCGCCCAGCTCCGCCAGCGCAGTGCGCGCCGCCGGTGCGTGCAGCGGGGAGAAGTACGGGTTGA
The DNA here is from genome assembly GCA_000719105.1 of Streptomyces sclerotialus. Taxonomy (GTDB): domain Bacteria; phylum Actinomycetota; class Actinomycetes; order Streptomycetales; family Streptomycetaceae; genus Streptomyces; species Streptomyces sclerotialus_B. The sequence goes on from JODX01000001.1 coordinate 110,158, forward strand.
TCCGCAGGGCCTCGGTGAGATGACGGCGGGCCGGGCCGTCCAGCCGGAGGGCGTACTCGATGGCGCCCCGGTGGTAGACGTACGACGCGCCCCGCCCCTCGCCCCCGTGCTCCCGGTCGGTCGCCCGCCGCGCATACGGCAGCGCCTCCGCAGGCCGGCCGGCCCGGTGCAGCGCCCAGCCCAGCGCGTCCGCCACCGCGAGGCCCGGCTGCCGCCGCCACTCGGCCCGCAGCCCGCGCACCGCCTCCTCCGGGTCGCCGTGGTCCGCCTCCAGCAGCCCGCGGAGCAGCGCGCCGTTCACCCCGGCCGCCGCCTCCGTACGCAGCGCCGCGCGGGCCGCCCGGTACTGCTCCCCGGCCGCGTCACGGCGCCCCCGCGACTCGTACAGCTCGCCCAGCTCCAGGGCGTACCGGGGCGCCGCGCACCGCCGCAGCGCCGCCCGGTACGCGCGCACCGCGTCCCCCGCCCGGCCCAGCGCCGCCAGCGCCCGGGCCCGCCCGGCGAAGGCGGCGTGCGCGTCGCCGTCGTCGCGCAGGGCGGCCGTGCAGTGCTGCAGCGCCCGCACCGGCTCGCCCCGCTCCCACGCCAGTTCCCCCGCCCGCAGCAGGTGGACAGCCCGCTCGGCCGGGTGCCCGGCGCGGGCCGCCGCGTCCGACAGGGCCGCCACCGCGTCCTCGCGCCGGATCCGGTCCCAGGACCCGCGCGCCGCCCAGTCCGGCACCACGAGCCCGGTGCGCCGGGTCAGCAGCCGTTCCACGGTCCGGCGGACGGCCCGGTGGTCGCCGAGGCCGTCGTACGCCTCCAGCAGCGGCGGGTACGACGCCCAGCGGCGCGGCGCCAGGCGCACGGCCTCCTCGCCCCACCGCCGCGCCGCCCGGAAGTCGCGGCGCGCGGCCGCCAGCCCGGCCAGCCCGCCGAGCGCGCCCGCGTTCGCCCGCGGCAGGACCCGCAGGGAGGTGCGCAGTGCGTCCTCGGCGCGCGCGTAGTCCGCGACCCCGCCCGTACGGCGGCCCCGCTCCACGTACGCCGAGCCGAGCACCGCCCACGACCGTCCGTCCCCGGGCCGGTCCCGCACGTACGGCTCCAGAGAGTCGATCAGCGCGGCCAGGCCGGGCAGCGCCGCGGGCAGCCCGCCGGCCGCCGCCCGGGCCCCCGCCTCGGGCCCCGCCGCCGGACCGGGCGGCTCCCGTCGCGCGTCCGACAGCGGCACCAGCACCCCGCCGAGGACGGCGCACCCGGCCGCTGCGCCGAGCAGCGCCCGCCGCCCCATCCGGCCGTCCGTCCCGGCCTGCCGTTCTTCGCTTCCCAAGCGGCTTCCCACGCGGCATCCCATGCAGCTCACTGTGCGTCCACACGGTGATCACACAAAGCCATCGAAAGGCCCCTGCCGAGGTATTCACACCGATGGCCCCGGGTGCCAGTCTGGTGATCATGAGCCGCATCGAAGCGCCCCGCGACGAAACCACCGGCAACCTCCTCGACCGACTCCGAAGCGCCCTCCCCGCCGAGGCGGTCCTCACCGACCCGGACGTCACGGCCTCGTACGCGAACGACATGGCGAGCTTCTGCGACGCGGGCGCCCCGGCGGCCGTCGTCCTGCCCCGTACCGTCGAACAGGTCCAGCACGTGATGCGCACCGCCACCGAGCTGCGTGTCCCGGTCGTCCCGCAGGGCGCCCGCACCGGCCTGTCCGGCGGGGCCAACGCCACCGACGGCTGCATCGTGCTCTCGCTGGTCAAGATGGACCGCATCCTGGAGATCAACCCGGTCGACCGCATCGCCGTCGTCGAACCGGGCGTCATCAACGCCACCCTCTCCCGCGCGGTGAACGAACACGGCCTCTACTACCCGCCGGACCCCTCGAGCTGGGAGATGTGCACCATCGGCGGCAACATCGGCACGGCCTCGGGCGGGCTGTGCTGCGTCAAGTACGGCGTGACGGCCGAGTACGTGCTCGGCCTCGACGTGGTCCTCGCCGACGGACGGCTCATGTCCACCGGCCGCCGCACGGCCAAGGGCGTCGCCGGGTACGACCTCACCCGCCTCTTCGTCGGCTCCGAGGGCTCCCTCGGCATCGTCGTCCGCGCCGTCCTCGGCCTGCGCCCCCAGCCGCCGCAGCAGCTCGTCCTCGCCGCCGAGTTCGCCTCCAGCGAGGCCGCCTGCGACGCCATCTGCCGGATCATGGAGGGCGGACACGTCCCCTCCCTCCTCGAACTGATGGACCGTACGACCGTCAAGGCCGTCAACGACCTCGCCCACATGGGGCTGCCCGAGTCCACCGAGGCGCTGCTGCTCGCCGCCTTCGACACCCCCGACCCGGCCGCCGACCTCGCTGCCGTCGGCGCCCTCTGCGAGGCCGCGGGCGCCACCCAGGTCGTCCCGGCCGACGACGCGGCCGAGTCCGAACTCCTGCTCCAGGCCCGGCGGCTGTCGCTCACCGCGCTGGAGGCGGTCAAGGGCACGACGATGATCGACGACGTGTGCGTGCCCCGCTCGAAGCTGGGCGCGATGCTGGAGGGCGTCGAGCGCATCGCCGAGAAGTACGACCTCACCATCGGCGTCTGCGCCCACGCCGGCGACGGCAACACCCACCCCACCGTCTGCTTCGACGCCGCCGACCCCGACGAGTCGCGGCGCGCCCGCGAGTCCTTCGACGAGATCATGGGCCTCGGCCTGGAGCTCGGCGGCACCATCACCGGCGAGCACGGCGTGGGCGTCCTGAAGAAGGAGTGGCTGGCCCGGGAGCTCGGCCCGGTCGGCCTGGAGATGCAGCGGGCGGTCAAGGCGGTGTTCGACCCGCTGGGCATCCTCAACCCGGGCAAGCTGTTCTGACACCCGGGCGCGCCCTTCGGGACCGTGCCTCACTCCCCGTCCGGGGACGGCGCGAGCAGCTCGGCCAGACCGTCGTCGAGGCCGAGCCGCTCCGCCTCGGAGCCCTGGGGGACCGCCCGCAGCGTGCGCCTCAGCCAGGCCGACACCTGCGCGGCCGGGGCCCGGAGCAGGGCCTCCCCGTCCGGCGAGGCCAGCGCCATCATCACCACGCCGCGGCCCCGCTCCTTCGCCGGCCACACCCGCACGTCCGCCTGCCCGCACGGCCGCACCACCCCTTCGACGAGCAGGTCGCGCGCGAACGTCCAGGGGACGGGCCGGGCGGAGCCGACGTGGAAGGTGACGTGGACGGCGTACGGGTCGTCGCTGCGGTAGCCGAGCCTCGTGGGTACGGGGACCGAGCGCTCCGGTGACAGGAGCATCGTGAGCTCCAGTTCGCGTTCCACCACGGTGTTCATGTCGTGCCTTCCTCTCCGGCGCGGATCCGCCCGGGGCCCGGGGGCGGGCCCGTACGAGGGGGAAGCCGGCGGGACCGGAACCATTACGCGGGTTCGGTGAACTTCTCTGCGACGTATACGCGAACAAGCGCGCGGACGGGTGTGTGAACGGGTGTGCGCACAGGCGCACGGACGGGCGTGCAAGCCTCGCGGGGGGTAGCAGAACCTTGCTCGAAAGGGGCGGGTACGGCAGGAGGTGCCGTGACATCTGCGCCCGTCTGGTAGATGTGGTGACCCCCTACCAATTTCCGAGCAGATACGGGACGACGGACATGAGCGCCCCAACTCCGGCCCCCGGCGACGACCGGCCCCGCGAAGGGTATTACCCGGACCCGTCCATTCCTGGATATGTCCGGTACTGGAACGGTGCCGCCTGGGTACCGGGCACGAGCCGTCCGGCGCCCACCGACGGCGAACCGCTCCCCCCGCCGCCCGGCGCACAGCCCGCCGGGCCGGCCCACGTGGAGGAGACGGGACCGCACTTCTTCGACGAGGACCCCGCGCCCGCCGCGACGGCCGGGACCGCCGCGACCGGTACGACCGGTGCGCCGGCCGGGACCGGTGCGACGGCAGGGCCCGCCGAGGCGCCGGGCACCCCGGAACCGGCCGGGACCCAGCACGGCAGCAGACCCGAGCCCGCGTCGGCATGGGGCGCGGAGCGCTCTCAGCAGGCCGGCTTCGGCGGCGACAACGACCGCCGGGTCTCCTGGGGCGCGGACACGGCCCAGGGCACCGACCCTCGGATGCCGTCCGCCCGGCCGGACGGCGGCGGGTCCGCCGGCACCGCGGGCACCGCGGGCACCCACGGCAACGACGGCCCTGCGGCCGCGCCGCAGACCGCACCGCCGGCTCAGGAGCCGGACTCCCAGCAGGGCACCGCCGTGCTCCGCCGCCCGGCGGCCGGCGCGCGCCCCCAGGCGTCCGAGGGCGCGCCGAGCGGGCAGGCCGCACCGAGCGCACGGACCCCGCAGACCGACGGCACCCTGACCTTCCGGTCCCCCTTCCCACGCGCGCGGGAGCAGGGCGGGACCACGGGCGCGCCCCAGGCGGCCGCCCAGCAGGCACAGGCCCTGCCCGCCCAGAACGCGGCACCGGCACCGGCGGCCCCGGCGGCGCAACAGGGACCGCAACCGGTCCCGCAGCAGGGGCAGCCGCTCCCGCAGCAGGGGCAGCCGCTCCCGCAGCCCACCCCTCAAGCCGGACCTCAGCCCGGACCGCAGCCCGGACCTCAGCCGGTCCCGCAGCAGGCACCCCAGCAGACGACGGCTCCGGCCGCGCCCGCCCAGCACGGCGCCGCCGCCCCCGCCCAGCAGCCCGCCCCCGCCCCCGTGCCTCCGCAGCAGTCCGGCGGCCCCGCCGCCTCCGCCCCCGCCTCCCCCGTGACCTCGGGCCCCGGCGGCGGCCAGCACTCCTGGGCCCAGCAGGTGCACCAGCTCGCCGCGCAGGGCGGGCAGGGCGGGCAGCAGCCCGTCGCGCCGTTCAAGCCGGTGGCCCAGGACCCCTTCGCGGCCGCCGTCCTGAACCAGGCCGCCGCCCGCCCCGCGGGCCTCGGCAGGCGGCTGGCCGCCCGGCTGCTGGACACCCTCGTCGTCGGCGCCGTCACCGCCGTGGCCGCCGTGCCGCTCGGCGGCAAGGCCGTCGACCACATCAACGACAAGATCGACGCGGCCAGGATGTCGGGCGAGAAGGTCACGGTCTGGCTGCTCGACGGCACGACCTCGGTCAGCCTCGGCATCGTGCTCGCCGTGCTGCTCGTCGTCGGCGCCCTCTACGAGGCGCTGCCCACCGCCAAGTGGGGCCACACGCTCGGCAAGCGGCTGTTCGGCCTCGAGGTCCGCGACATAGAGGGCCACGAGCCGCCGACCCTCGGCCTCGCCCTGCGCCGCTGGCTGGTCTACAGCGTGCCGGGCGTGCTGGGCATCGGGATCGTCGGGGTGCTGTGGTGCCTGTTCGACCGGCCCTGGCGGCAGTGCTGGCACGACAAGGCGGCCCACACGTTCGTGGCCGGGAAGTCGTAGGGCGCGCGGGGGAGGGGGCACGGGGAGCGTAGCGAAGTCCGTACCCCCAACGGCCTCGCGCCGGATGCGGAGCGGGAGGGTTCGCGGTCGACTCGGGCCATGAGCACCGAACCGCCGCCCTACGGCTCCGGTCAGTCCCCGGACGACGATCCGTTCCGGAAGCAGCCACCGCCCGCCGGGGGCGGACCGTATCCGGGCGGCCCCTACGGAGGCGGCGCGCCCGGCGGCCCGTACCCCGGTGATCCCTACGGCGGCGGTCCGTACGACACCGATCCGCTCGCCGGGATGCCGCCGCTCGCCGACGGCGGCAGGCGGGTGCTCGCCCGCGTCATCGACATGGTCGTCGTCGGGATCGTGGTGGTGCTGGTGAACTGGGCGGTGTTCGGCAGCACGGTCTACTCCGTCGACGCGGACGACGTCGGCAACGGCCGGAGCCTCGGGTACGAGCTGGTCGGTGCCGTCCTCTACGTCGCGTACGACACCTTCTTCACCGCCCGGAACGGGCAGACGCCCGGCAAGCGGCTGATGCGGCTGCGCACGGCGAACCTCGCCGACGGCGCCACGCCCTCCGTGGCGAGCGCGCTGATCCGTGCGGCCGTGCTGTGGATCCCGTTCGCGTTCTGCTGCGCCTGCTTCTGGACCGCCGTCGCGGGCGGCTGGAGCTTTTTCGACAAGCCCTACCGACAGGGCCTCCACGACAAGGCGGCCAGGACCGTGGTGGTCTCTACCGGTTGACCGCCCGGGGCGCGGACACCGACGCCGTCTCGCGCGGGGACGCGGCCGCCCGCCGGTCCTCGGAGGACGCCATCGGGGCCGTGGTCGGGGCGGGCCGCTCGCGCGCGGCCGATGGCGCCGGCTCCGTGCGCGGCTGGGGCACGGTCATCGCGACGAGCAGTCCGAGCGCGAGCGCCGAGACGGCTATCAGGACGATCGCCGCGCCCGACCTCGTCTGCGACAGCAACAGCATGGCGAGCGTGGACAGGATCACGGTGCAGGAGCCGTAGGCGAGCTGAGCGGTCGTCGGACGAGGCATGGCAATCGTGTCCTCGGGTGGGGGTCTCCCCGGGCCTCTCTCGACGGGGAGGTGGGCGGATGCGAATCAAAGGGCTGGCAACGGTGTCGGCTTGGCATTTCACCGACAACCGGCAGGTCTGCCAATCGACTCTATTCGCCAGCGTGCCCGAGGGGAACCAGGGGTAAGCACGCCCCTCGTCACAGTGGCGGTGCATGGGGGGCGCACGGAGTCATCGTGCCCACTCACCGGACGGGGTCGCGCGCCGGTTCGAAACACGGCGGAAACGTCCGGATATCGGACCAGCGATCCGTATAATGGATTGACCTGCTCAAGTCAAGATCTGTTTTTTCCACCGGAACTCCGGTCGAATGTCGGCACTTGACTACACGCGTATACCGCCCGCGGACTCCCCTCCACCAAGGACCCCCGATCCGCGCGGCCGGGCGCGGGGGAGGACCTCAAGTGACCAGTAGACCCTGGACGTTCCGGGCGGCGGCGATCGGTGTCGCGTTCGCGGCGACCGCCGCGACGGTCTCCGCCTTCACGGTGGCGCAGGCCGACGAGGGCCCGGCGCCGGCCGCCGTGAACCGGCAGGACCCGGCGGAGCACCAGCACGCCGAGCACGACCTCGAAGGGCCCCTGAGCAAGACGCAGGAGGCCCAGCGTGAGGAGGCCCTGAAGCAGGTCATATCCGGTGACGCCGCGGTGCACGAGCGCGACGGCTCGCAGGTCGTGCAGCTGCAGGGCAAGGGCAAGAAGGGCAAGAGCAAGTACGTCGAGCTCGGCCGCGAGAAGACCGACAAGATCTTCACGATCCTCGTCGAGTTCGGCGACCAGGTCGACAGCCGGTACGGCGGCACGGCCGGCCCCCTGCACAACGAGATAGCCCAGCCGGACCCCGAGAAGGACAACAGCACGGCCTGGCAGGCGGACTACGACCGCGAGCACTACGAGGACCTGTACTTCGGCACCGGCAAGAACACCGAGTCGCTGAAGAAGTACTACGAGAAGCAGTCCTCGGGCCGCTACTCGGTCGAGGGCGAGGTCACCGACTGGGTCAAGGTCCCCTACAACGAGGCCCGCTACGGCAACAACGCATGCGGCCAGACCACCTGCTCCAGCGTGTGGAACGTGGTCACCGACGGCCTGACGGCCTGGGTCGCCGACCAGAAGGCGGCCGGCAAGTCCGACGCCGACATCAAGGCGGACATAGCCCAGTACGACCAGTGGGACCGCTACGACCACGACGGCGACGGCGATTTCAACGAGGCCGACGGCTACGTCGACCACTTCCAGATCGTGCACGCCGGCGAGGACGAGTCCGCGGGCGGCGGCGCCCAGGGCGAGGACGCGATCTGGGCCCACCGCTGGTACGCGTACGGCACGGACGCCGGCGCCACCGGCCCCGGCTTCAACAAGCTCGGCGGCACCCAGGTCGGGAACACCGGCATCTGGGTCGGCGACTACACCGTCCAGCCGGAGAACGGCGGACTCGGCGTCTTCGCCCACGAGTACGGCCACGACCTCGGTCTGCCGGACCACTACGACACCAACGGCGGCGAGAACTCCACCGGCTTCTGGACCCTCATGTCCTCCGGCTCCTGGCTCGGCCGGGGCGAGGGCGAGATCGGCGACCTGCCGGGCGACATGACCGCCTGGGACAAGCTCCAGCTCGGCTGGCTCGACTACGAGACGGCCAAGGCCGCGACCAAGTCGAACCACAAGCTGGGCGTCGCCGAGTACAACACCAAGGACGCCCAGGCCCTGGTGGTCGAGCTGCCGAAGAAGAAGGTCACCACCGAGGTCGTGGAGCCCGCCCAGGGCGCGACCCAGTGGTGGAGCGGCAGCGGCGACGACCTGTCCAACACGCTGACCCGTTCCGTGGACCTCACCGCCAAGTCCGCAGCCGAGCTGACGCTCGACGGCTGGTGGGACATCGAGGCGGGCTACGACTACCTCTACACCGAGGTGTCCACCGACGGCGGCGCCACCTGGACGGCCCTGGACGGCACCGCGGACGGCGCGGCCATCAGCCGTGACGGCAGCGGCAAGCCGGCGCTGGACGGCACGTCGGGCGCGTACAAGAAGCTGGTGTTCCCGCTCGACGCGTACGCGGGCAAGAAGATCGACCTGCGCTTCCGTTACCAGACGGACGGCGGCACGGCCCTGAAGGGCTTCGCGGCCGACTCGGTCACCGTCACCGCGGACGGCTCCGCCGTCTTCTCGGACGACGCGGAGAGCGCGGACGCGGCCTGGACGGCCAAGGGCTTCTCGCGCGTCGGCGCGTCGATCTCGGGCGACTACGAGCAGTACTACATCGCCGAGAACCGCCAGTACGTGTCGTACGACGAGACCCTGAAGACCGGCCCGTACAACTTCGGCTGGTCGACCACGCGTCCGGACTGGGTGGAGCACTACCCGTACCAGAACGGTCTGCTGATCTGGAAGTGGGACACCTCGCAGGCGGACAACAACACCAGCAAGCACCCGGGCACCGGCCTGGTCCTGCCGGTGGACGCCCACCCGGAGGCGCTGCGCTGGAACGACGGCACCCTGCTGCGCAACCGTGTCCAGGCGTACGACTCGCCGTTCAGCCTGTACCGCACGGACGGCATCACGCTGCACAAGGCGGGCGTAGCCACCCGGATTCCCTCGAAGGCGGGCGTGTCGACGTTCGACGACCACCGCAACACGTACTACGACGAGTCGAACCCGGCCGGCGGTGTCAAGATCACTGACACCAACACCAAGATCAGGATCCTCAAGGAGGCCAAGGACGGCTCCACGATCTCGGTCCAGGTCGGACCCGCGGTGAAGTAGTCCGCGTCTTCGCAGGTCAGACACGTATCGGCCGTGACCCCTTGGCGGGTCGCGGCCGATCGTGTTCAGATGCGTCCTGTGGATTTCTTATTGACACCGGTACGCACAGGGGTGTGACGTCATGGCCGCAGGAGGTTTCTGCAAGCTGCCCAGCGGCAGCGTCGTGGTGGCGCTCAACCTGCCCAGCCCGGCTGCCGACGGCTCCCCCGGAGTGCGCGTGCTGGTGCACGCGCACAACCGCGCCCGGGCCCTGACCCGGCTGCGCAACCTGGGCCTGCGCGCCGTCTACCTGCGGGGGAACGCGGCGCCACCCACTCCCGACGAGATCACCGCCGTGCTCCACCACCCCGACGGCCTCATATGGCGCACGGCCCCCGCCGCCGGCACGCTGCCCGTCCTCGAGCTCTGGCACCCGATCAGGGCACTCCTGGGACGGACCGCCGCGCGGGCGTAGCGACGCCGTCCGTCGAGGACGACGGACGACTAGACGACCGGCTTGCCCGAGAGCTCCACCCCCGCCGCGCGCAGCTCCTCCAGGGCCCGCTCGGTGGTCTCCTCGGCGACCCCCGCGGTCAGGTCCAGCAGCACCTGGGTGCGGAAGCCCTCCCGTACGGCGTCCAGCGCGGTGGCCCGTACGCAGTGGTCCGTGGCGATGCCCACCACGTCCACCTCGTCGACCTCGCGGGCGCGCAGCCAGTCGGCCAGGGACACGCCGTTCTCGTCCGCGCCCTCGAAGCCGCTGTACGCGGCCGCGTACGAGCCCTTGTCGAAGACGGCGTCGACGGCGCCGGAGGCGACGGCCGGGGCGAAGTTCGGGTGGAAGCCCACGCCCTCGGTGCCCGCCACGCAGTGCGCGGGCCAGGAGTGGACGTAGTCAGGGTTGTCGGCGAAGTGTCCGCCGGGGGCGATGTGGTGGTCCCGGGTGGCCACGACATGGCGGTAGCCGGCGGTCGCCTGGCCGATCAGCTCGGTGATCGCGGCGGCCACGTCGGAGCCTCCGGAGACCGCGAGGCTGCCGCCCTCGCAGAAATCGTTCTGCACATCTACGACGATCAAGGCGCGGCGCATGGTCGGTGTCCTTCGACTGGGGATGATGCGGGACGGGGGCCCGGCCGCCAGGTCACGGACTGTGCGACGCGTGGCGATACACCGAGCCTAGGGATGGGGCGGACGGGCCGGGAAGGGGGCATGCGGCGGCCGGACCGTGCGCGGGTCGCGCCGTCGGTGCGGTCCCGTCGGCCGTCCGTTCGAGCGCAGCCGTACGGCGCGCCGGTCAGGCGGCCGAACCGGCCAGATGACCGGTACGCGCCCCCGTACGCCGGTACGGCGTTCGATCACACATATTCCGTTCACACATATTCTGTCGGAATGACCGCCTCCCCACGAGAGAGCTGCGTCGCCGAGAGCGGCAGCCCCGCGCGCGCGGCCGCGTGCCGGTCCCGTACGACGTCCAGTGGTTCCCGGGCGACGACCTGGCCGCCCTTGACCAGTTCCACCTGAAGCAGCCGGTCCTGAAGCTCCTGCGGCACCTTCCCGGTGCCGATCACCTCGGCCTCGGCGACGCCGTACTCGTCCACCCGCCGGGCCGCCCACTTCCGGCCGCCGACGGAGGTCTTGCCGCCGCTCGACTTCTTCGCCACCGGTACCAGCGGCGCCTGCGGGTCCGCCGACTCGGCCCGGGCGACCAGCTTGTAGACCATCGAGGCCGTCGGGTGGCCGGACCCGGTCACGAGCTGGGTGCCCACCCCGTACGCGTCCACGGGCGACGCCGCCAGCGAGGCGATGGCGTACTCGTCGAGGTCCGAGGTCACGACGATCTTCGTTTTGGTGGCGCCCAGCTCGTCGAGCTGCTGCCGCACCCGGTGCGCGACCAGCAGCAGGTCCCCGGAGTCGATCCGGACGGCGCCCAGCTCCGGCCCGGCGACCTCCACCGCCGTACGGACCGCCTCGGCCACGTCGTAGGTGTCCACGAGCAGCGTGGTGCCCTGGCCCAGCACGCTCACCTGCGCCCGGAAGGCGTCCCGCTCGGTGTCGTGCAGCAGGGTGAAGGCGTGCGCGGAGGTGCCCACGGTCGGGATGTTGTAGCGGAAGCCGGCCGCGAGGTCGGACGTGGTGGCGAAACCGCCGACGTACGCCGCGCGGGCCGCGGCCACCGCAGCCAGCTCATGGGTGCGCCGGGCGCCCATCTCGATCAGCGGCCGGTCACCGGCGGCCGACGACATCCGGGAGGCGGCCGCGGCGATCGCCGAGTCGTGGTTGAGGATCGACAGGATCACGGTCTCCAGCAGCACGCACTCCGCGAAACTGCCCTCGACGCGCAGGATCGGCGACCCGGGGAAGTACACCTCGCCCTCGGGGTAGCCCCAGATGTCACCGCCGAACCGGTACGAGGCCAGCCACTCCAGCGTCTGCTCGTTCACGACGCCGCGCTCGCGCAGGAAGCCGAGCACGTCCGCGTCGAAGCGGAAGTTCTCCACCGCGTCCAGCACGCGCCCGGTGCCCGCCACGACGCCGTACCGCCGCCCCTCGGGCAGCCGCCGGGTGAAGACCTCGAACACCGAGCGCCGCTCGGCCGTGCCCGCCGCCAGCGCGGCCTGGAGCATCGTCAGTTCGTAATGGTCCGTGAAGAGCGCCGTCGAGGGCACGTCCACCGGCAGCCCAAGATCCGCTACGCCCACCAAAGCTCTCCTCGTCCGACTCTGCGACTGTGCGGTTGTTCCGGCCGTCGTCCGGCCTGTGCGACGATCGTACTCGGATTTCGTCAGTCTGACGATTTATGGGGTCCGTTTGTGCGGGTACCCCGTTGTGGTGGCAGCATGGGCCGTGTGACGGCTCCCGCTCCCCTAGAGATCGAACAGACCGAGTCGGCGGAGGAGACCTTCGCCGTACCGGAGCCCGACGTTCCCTGGGTGACGATCGTGCACAACGACCCGGTCAACCTGATGAGCTACGTGACGTATGTCTTCCAGACGTACTTCGGCTACCCCAAGGACAAGGCCACCAAGCTCATGATGGACGTGCACCACAAGGGCCGTGCGGTGGTCTCCAGCGGGACGCGCGAGGAGATGGAGCGGGACGTACAGGCCATGCACGGCTACGGTCTGTGGGCCACCCTTCAGCAGGACCGCAAGTAGCGGGCCGTCCCCGCAGGGCCGCGAGCAGCGGGCCACCCCAGCAGGACCGGACAGAGCACCACCCTCCAGCAGGCCGGAAGCAGCGAACCCACTCCATGCCAGGACACTTCGAACCGACCCCCGGCGGCGGCGCGGCCGTCGCGCTCGACGAGGTCGAGATCTCCATCATCCGCTCGCTGGCCGTGCAGCTCCTGGAGCTCATCGGCCCGGGACCGGCCGGGAACGCCGACGACGACCCCCTCGCGGAGCTGTTCGCCGAGGGCCCCAGCGAACCGCCCAAGGACCCCGTGCTCCAGCGGCTCCTGCCGGACGCCTACGGCGGTCCCGGCGCGGAGGCCGGCTCGCCGGAGGAGGCCGAGGAGCAGCGCGCGTACTCGTCGGAGTTCCGCCGCTTCACCGAGAACGACCTCAGGGCGGGCAAGCGCGAGAACGCCCTCGCGGTGATCCGCTCCCTGGACCGGCTGGAGGCCGCGGGCGACGGCGGCGCCGTACTGCGGCTCACGCCGGACGCCTCCCGGCAGTGGCTCGGCACGCTCAACGACCTGCGCCTGGCCATCGGCACCCGGCTGGACGTCACCGACGAGGAGGACACCGACCTCCTCTTCCGGCTGCCGGACGAGGACCCGCGCAAGCCCATGGTGATGGCCTACCTGTGGCTGGGCGGGCTCCAGGAGACGCTCGTCGAGACGCTGATGTCCTGAGACGTCCGCCGGCGGTCCGCCGACGGATCGATGACGGACCGATGGTGTTCGCTCAACGGACACTCAAATCCGGATAACGATCCTGTCACCGAGGTGGCCCGCTATGGCCACCTCGGCACCCTTTTGTCCACTTCTCTCTGTGGTGTGCGTTACTCGCCGTGCCCGTCATCACTGTTGCGGGCGTGATAAATCTTCACGACCGCCCGACGGGACACCACCCTTGTCCCGCCGGGTGCGCCACCGAGCCGGCAGACCGCCGGCCAGGCACGACTCCAGCACATCCGGGGGGATCGCAACCCGATCCGCGGCCGCCGAAGGCCCGGGTCGGCGTGGAGAAAGGCGCACCACACATGACCTCAGCGCAGGTCGGTAAGACTCACGACGGCACCGGGGCCGTGGGCGGCGACGCACCCGAAGAGGGGTACGAGCGCGGGCTCAACAGCCGCCAGGTCCAGATGATCGCGATCGGCGGCGCCATCGGCGTCGGCCTGTTCCTCGGGGCCGGGGCGAACATCGCCAAGGCGGGCCCCAGCATCATCCTGATGTACGCCCTCGCTGGCGTGATCATCTTCTTCATCATGCGGGCGCTCGGCGAGCTCCTGCTCTACCGCCCGGTCTCGGGCTCCTTCGCGGAGTACTCGCGGGAGTTCCTCGGCCCGTTCTTCGGGTACTTCACCGGCTGGACCTACTGGCTGATGTGGGTCGTCACCGGCATGGCCGAGCTCACGGCCGCCGCGATGTACATCCACTACTGGTGGCCGGAGATCCCGCAGTGGGTCTCGGCGCTGGTCTTCCTGGTGGTCCTGTTCGGGGCCAACCTGATCTCGGTGAAGCTGTTCGGCGAGATCGAGTTCTGGTTCTCGATGGTCAAGGTGACCGCGATCATCGGCATGATCGTGATCGGCCTCGGTGTGGTCACCTTCGGCTTCAGCGCGGCCGGTGACACCGCGTCCGTCTCCAACCTCTGGGCCTTCGACGGCATCTTCCCCAACGGCGTCGGCTCGTCCCTGATGACCCTCCAGGGCGTCATGTTCGCCTACCTCGCGGTCGAGCTGGTCGGTGTCACGGCCGGCGAGTCGGAGAACCCGGAGAAGACCCTCCCCAAGGCGATCAACACCCTGCCCTGGCGTATCGCCCTGTTCTACGTCGGCGCCCTCACCGTCATCCTCTGCGTGGTGAAGTGGACCGAGTTCGCGCCGGGAGTGAGCCCGTTCGTCGAGGCGTTCGCGCAGATCGGCATCCCGGCCGGTGCGGCGATCGTCAACTTCGTCGTCCTCACCGCGGCCCTGTCGTCCTGCAACTCGGGCATGTACTCCACGGGCCGCATGCTGCGCACCCTCGCGGACAACGGCGAGGCCCCCAAGGTCTTCAGCAGGCTCTCCAGCACGAAGACGCCCGCCTTCGGCATCTTCGTCTCCGTGCTCTTCATGGGCATCGGCGTGGTCCTGAACTACACCGTCCCGGAGAAGGCCTTCGGCTACGTCACCTCGGTGGCCACCGCGGCCGGCATCTGGACCTGGCTGATGATCCTGGTCAGCCACGTCCTGTACCGCCGCGCGGTCGTCGCGGGCCGGCTGCCCGCCTCCTCCTTCCCGGCGCCGGGCGGCTCGGTGTGCAGCTGGATCGCCATCGTCTTCCTGCTCTTCGTCACCGGCATGATCGCCTACGACGCCGACGCCCGGATCTGCCTGTACGTGATGGCGGGCTGGACGGCCGCGCTGGCGGTCGGCTGGTTCGTGCTGAAGTCGCGGAACCCGGAGGTCACGCGGCGCGAGGCGAGCCTCGAGAAGACCGGCTGACCCCGCTTCCGGCGAGCCGCACGGCTCCCGTCGGTCCGGCATACGGACGGCCCCGTACCACCCCTCGGTACGGGGCCGTCCTGTGCTTATCCTGGCCGACATGCTGAACATCACCCAGGCCCTCGTCGACCGGATCGTCGAGCACGCGCGCAAGGACCACCCCGACGAGGCGTGCGGCGTCGTCGCGGGACCGGCGGGCACGGGCCGCCCCGAGCGCTTCATCCCCATGCTGAACGCGGCCCGCTCGCCCACGTTCTACGAGTTCGACTCCGGTGACCTGCTCAAGCTCTACCGCGAGATGGACGACCGCGACGAGGAACCGGTCGTGATCTACCACTCCCACACGGCCACCGAGGCCTACCCCTCCCGCACGGACATCAGCTACGCCAACGAGCCGGGCGCCCACTACGTCCTCGTCTCCACGGCGGACACCGACGGACTCGGCGACTTCCAGTTCCGCTCGTACCGCATCGTGGACGGCGTGGTCACGGAGGAAGAAGTCGAGGTGGTGGAGGCGTACTGAGCGCCGGGCGCACCGCCGGCCGCGGACCCGATCCCGTAGTTCGGTCACTGTTCATCCACCATGCGAGATCGCATTCCGGTACCCGGACCGGGAATCGTTACGATGACCGCATGGTTCTCCACGACGTGAGCGAAACGACGCCGGGCACACTGCTCGTGGCGCGGCTGCACGTCGACCTGTGCAGGCTCGCCAGCGCCATCTGTTGACGCCGGTCCCTGCCGCCGTACGGCCGTGAGCCGCGGCGTTCCGCACCGTGCACCGCACAGCCCGGCGCCGCGCGCGCCCTCCCCCTCGAGCACTCGGCCCGCCGAGCGGCGAGCGGGGGAGCCGACAGCCGACCCTGACCCTTTTCGACAGGAGCCCGCAATCATGGCCATCGAGGTCCGCATCCCGACCATCCTCCGCCAGTACACCGGCGGCGAGAAGGCGGTGGAGGGTACGGGAGACACCCTCGCCGAGCTCTTCGCCGACCTCGAGACCCGGCACTCCGGCATCGAGGCCCGCATCGTCGACGGCGGCCAGCTCCGCCGCTTCGTCAACGTGTACCTGAACGACGAGGACGTCCGATTCCTCGACGGCATCAACACCAAGCTGTCGGACGGCGACAACGTGACGATCCTGCCGGCCGTCGCCGGCGGCATGGCCTGATCGGCGCGCGGCACCCCATGCGTTACGACTCCCCGCTGGCCGCGGTGGGCAACACCCCCCTGGTGTGCCTGCCGCGGCTCTCGCCGTCCGCCGACGTCCGTATCTGGGCCAAGCTCGAGGACCGCAACCCGACGGGTTCGGTCAAGGACCGCCCGGCCCTGCACATGATCGAACAGGCGGAGAAGGACGGCCGTCTGACCCCGGGCTGCACCATCCTGGAGCCCACCTCCGGCAACACCGGCATCTCGCTGGCCATGGCCGCCAAGCTCAAGGGCTACCGCATGGTGTGCGTGATGCCCGAGAACACCTCGCAGGAGCGCCGCGACCTGCTCGGCATGTGGGGCGCGGAGATCATTTCCTCCCCGGCCGCGGGCGGCTCCAACACCGCCGTACGGGTCGCCAAGGAACTCTCGGCCGAGCACCCCGACTGGGTGATGCTCTACCAGTACGGGAACCCGGACAACGCGGGCGCGCACTACGCCACGACCGGCCCGGAGATCCTCGCCGACCTCCCGTCCGTCACCCACTTCGTCGCGGGCCTCGGCACCACCGGCACCCTCATGGGCGTCGGCCGCTACCTGCGCGAGCAGAAGCCCGACGTGAAGATCGTCGCCGCCGAGCCGCGCTACGACGACCTGGTCTACGGCCTGCGCAACCTCGACGAGGGCTTCGTCCCCGAGCTGTACGACGCCTCCGTCCTCACCACCCGCTTCTCGGTCGGCTCGGCCGACGCGGTGACCCGCACCCGCGAGCTGCTCCAGCAGGAGGGCATCTTCGCGGGCGTCTCCACGGGCGCCGCGCTGCACGCCGCGATCGGCGTGGGCAACAAGGCGGTGAAGGCGGGCGAGTCCGCCGACATCGTGTTCGTCGTGGCCGACGGCGGCTGGAAGTACCTCTCCACGGGCGTCTACACGGCGGCCACCACGGAGGAAGCGATCGAGACGCTGCACGGGCAGCTCTGGGCGTAGGGCTCCGCCGGTGAGCGGGACGACGGGGTGACGGTCAGGGGGTGAGGCCCCCTGACCCCGGTGCGTACCCGCCCGGCCGGCCCGGCCCGCCGGGTCAGCCCGCCAGATGCCGTACCTGGTCCCACACCAGCGGGTCCGCCACCCCCACCCGGTGCCGGAAGTCCCGCACCGGGACGTCCCGCGGCTCGTCCGTCACCAGGAAGCTCGTACGTCCGCGGGCCTCGCCCACGGAACCCGGCGGCAGCGGGATCACCCCCGCCCTCTCCTCGCGGAACTTCGTGCTGATCCGGGCGATCCGCACCCGGTCGCCGCGTACCGACAGCACCAGACACGGCCGGTCGTCCCCGTCCCCGCCCTCCGGACCGTCCGTTCCGTCCTCGTGCGGCACCCGCGCCCGCCAGATCTCCGCGGGCCGTGGCCGGGGCCGCTCCTCCGCCCGCACCGATCTGTCGCCGGCCGGTTCCGGTTCCGGCCGCGGTGCCGAACGTGTCCGCGCGGCCGGGCGGCGTCCGCGCCGGCCCCAGCCGTCCACCAGCGTCGCGACCAGGGCCAGCAGCACCACCGCCGCGAGCGCCGGCCACCAGGACGTGTCCATACCGTCGACGGTACCGGCGCACACCGCGCCCCGCGCTGCCGCGGACCCGCCCTCCGGCCCCCCACCACGCTGTTCGCGCCCTTCGCGCGCCCCTCCTGGCCCCTCGCGCCCCACTTCCAGCCGAACCGGTGACACCACAGGTGAGTTCGCCCACAACGGCCCCTGCCGGAGGAGCCACCCGCCCTTTTGCGCCTTACGCTCGACGAACCGCACGACCCCCTTTCTCGACCCCCCGTTCCCGTCGCCAACTCGCCTGCGCGGAGGTTCCAGCTCCATGAAGCTCACCGTCGTCGGCTGCTCGGGGTCGTTCCCGTCCGCGGAATCGGCCTGCTCGAGCTACCTCGTCGAGGCCGACGGCTTCCGGCTGCTCCTCGACATGGGCAACGGCGCCCTCGGCGAGCTGCAGCGCCACTGCGGTCTCTACGACCTCGACGCGATCTTTCTCAGCCATCTGCACGCCGACCACTGCATCGACATGTGCGCGTACTTCGTCGCGCGCTACTACCGGCACGACGGCGGCCGCTGCGCCCCCATACCGGTCTACGGGCCCGAGGGCACCGAGCAGCGCCTGACCACCGCGTACGCCGACACCCCGTCCGCCTCCTCCATGAGCGAGGTCTTCGACTTCCACACGGTCAAGCCGGGCACCTTCGAGGTGGGCCCCTTCACCGTGCACACCGAACGGGTCGCCCACCCCGTGGAGGCGTACGGCATCCGCGTCGAGCACGGCGGCCGCACCCTGACCTACTCCGGCGACACGGGCGTCACCGAGGCCCTCACCGAACTCGCCCGGGACGCCGACCTGTTCCTCTGCGAGGCCGCCTTCACGGACGGCAAGGAGAACATCCCGGACCTCCACCTCAACGGCCGGGAGGCCGGCGAGACGGCCGCCCGCGCCGGCGCCCGCCGTCTCGTCCTCACCCACATCCCGCCGTGGACGGACCCCCAGGCCAACCTCGCGGACGCGCGCGCGGTGTACGACGGCCCGGTGGAGCTGGCGGCGCCGCGGATCTCGTACGAGATCTGACCGCCGCAGACCTGACCGCCGCGCACGCTGTACACGTCCCGGGCTGTCGCTGTACGAGTCCCGGCTGTCGCTCCGGACCCGGGGCCGCGTACGCTGGAAGGCCCCCGGTACCACCTGTCCTGGTCCCGGGGGCCTTCTCTTTGCGAGCTGCCGTACGTTACGTGCCGGCGCTCACGCCTTGGTGAGGTCCTCGACCTCCTCCTCGGGCTCGCGGCCCGGGGTCTGCAGGTTGAACTTGACGATCGCGAAGCGGAACGTCACGTAGTAGATCACCGCGAAGACGAGACCGATCGGAATGATCAGCCAGGGTCTGGTGGCCAGGTTCCAGTTGAGCAGGTAGTCGATCAGACCGGCCGAGAAGTTGAAGCCCGCGTGGACGCCGAGGCCCCAGGTGACGGCCAGCGAGACGGCGGTCAGCAGGGCGTGCAGCACGTACAGCAGCGGCGCGATGAACATGAACGAGAACTCGATCGGCTCGGTCACGCCGGTGACGAACGAGGTCAGGGCGAGCGAGACCATCATGCCCGTCACGGCCTTGCGGCGCCCGGGACGAGCGGTGTGCGCGATGGCGAGCGCGGCGGCCGGCAGACCGAACATCATGATCGGGAAGAAGCCGGACTGGAACATGCCCGCGGAGGGGTCGCCGTTGAGGTAGCGGGTGATGTCGCCGTGGACGACCTCGCCGGCCGCGTTGGTGAAGTCACCGAGCTGGAACCAGGCGACGGTGTTGACGAACTGGTGCATGCCGATCGGGATCAGCGCGCGGTTGATGGCGCCGAAGAGGCCGGCACCGAGGGCGCCCAGCCCCGTCATCCACTCACCGAAGTCGGTGATGACCTCACCGATCGGCTCCCACACGAGGCCGAAGAAGACACCGACCACGAGCCCGACGAAGGCCATGATGATCGGCACCAGCCGGCGGCCGTTGAAGAAGCCGAGCCAGTCCACCAGCTTGGTCCGGTAGAAGCGCTGCCAGAGCACCGCCGCCAGCAGGCCCATCACGATGCCGCCCAGGACACCGGGGTTGTTGTAGGTCGCGGCGACGTCCTTGCCCGCCTTGACCTGCGCCTCGGTGACGGGGAACGCCTCGAGCACCCTGCTGTAGACGAGGAAGCCCACCAGCGCGGCCAGGGCGGTCGAGCCGTCCGACTTCTTGGCGAAACCGATGGCGACGCCGATGCAGAACAGCAGGGGCAGATTGCCGAGGATGGCGTCACCCGCCTCCGCGAACACAGCGGCGACCCGGTCCCAGCCGAGGCCGTCCTTGCCGAACACGTCGTCGGCGCCAAGCCGGACCATGATGCCGGCGGCGGGCAGGACCGCGACGGGCAGCTGCAGGCTGCGGCCGACCTTCTGCAGCCCCTGGAACAGGCCGTGTCTCCACTTCTTCGTGGGCGCCGACTCGGCAGTGGCGGTACTCATAGTCCTCGTCCTTCATCATGTGGTCTACACCACTGGGTGGTGTAGACCTGTTCTAGCATGATGAGGCCCGATGAGGAACCCGCGAATCCGCTACCGGCCCGTTACGCCCCGTACCTGCCCGTCCGGACGCCCTCCCACGCGCGGGTTGGCGGTCGGCTTCCACGTGGTGTAGACCAGGCGACGTACCAAAGGGTTCCTGACCAGGGAGAGAAGAGATGGCCACCAAGGCTGAGAAGATCGTCGCCGGGCTCGGCGGCATCGACAACATCGAGGAGGTCGAGGGCTGCATCACCCGCCTCCGCACCGAGGTCGTGGACCCCAGCAAGGTCGACGAGGCCGCGCTGAAGGCCGCCGGCGCGCACGGCGTCGTCAAGATGGGCACGGCGATCCAGGTCGTCATCGGCACGGACGCGGACCCGATCGCCGCGGACATCGAAGACATGATGTGAGCCACCGGACACTCTGACCCGGCACCCTCCCGGGGGTCCTTCCCGCCGAGGGAGGGGCCCCTTCCGCTGGTGCGGCTAGGCTCGGCGCCATGTCACGAATCGACGGCCGTACGCCCCAACAGCTCCGCCCCGTCACCATCGAACGCGGCTGGAGCAAGCACGCCGAGGGCTCCGTCCTCGTCTCCTTCGGTGACACGAAGGTCTTCTGCACCGCCTCCGTCACGGAGGGCGTCCCCCGCTGGCGCAAGGGAAGCGGCGAGGGCTGGGTCACCGCGGAGTACGCGATGCTCCCCCGCTCCACCAACACACGCGGCGACCGCGAGTCCGTCAGGGGCAAGATCGGTGGCCGTACCCATGAGATCTCCCGGCTCATCGGCCGCTCGCTCCGCGCGGTCATCGACTACAAGGCCCTCGGCGAGAACACCATCGTCCTGGACTGCGACGTCCTCCAGGCCGACGGCGGCACCCGCACCGCCGCCATCACCGGCGCGTACGTGGCCCTGGCCGACGCGGTCGCCTGGGCCCAGGGCAAGAAGCTGATCAGAGCGAACCGCCAGCCGCTCACCGGCACCGTCAGCGCCGTCTCGGTCGGCATCGTGGACGGCGTACCGCTGCTCGACCTCTGCTACGAGGAGGACGTCCGCGCCGAGACCGACATGAACGTCGTCTGCACCGGCGACGGCCGCTTCGTCGAGGTCCAGGGCACCGCCGAGGCCGAACCCTTCGCCCGCGACGAACTCAACGCGCTGCTCGACCTGGCCGTGGCCGGATGCGACGAGTTGGCGGCCCTGCAGCGCAAGGCGCTTGATACCGTCCTCGAAAGGTAAAGGGCACACCAAGAACGGGTGGGCGCGGCGAGCAACCGCGGCGCACCGCCCGGCGTCCCTACCGGTACGGGCGTGCGGCACACCACCGCACGCCCGGCAGCGCGAACGAGTTGTGCACCACGGGGGCCGCGAGGCCTGAGAACCAGGAGGACAGTTCCATGGCCGCGAGCCGCCGACGTCGTACCACCATCGCCGCAGCCGTACTGGCGGCCGCGCTCACGACCGGGTTCGCCACGGGCTGCGACGCCGTCGACAAGGCCCTGGACTGCGTCCAGACCGCCGAGGCCGTCGCCGACAGCGTGACCGAGCTCCAGCAGGCCGTCGAAGCCGCGTCGAACGACCCGACCCAGATCGAGGAGTCGCTCACCACGATCGACAAGAACCTCGACGAGCTCGGCGACAAGACCGACAACGCCGATGTCAACAAGGCCGTCGACAACCTCCAGCAGGCCGTCACCAACGTCCGCCAGTCCGTCGAGCAGGGGGACGCGACCCCGGACGTCAGCCCGATCACGGACGCGGCGGGCGAGCTGACGAAGGTCTGCACGCCGTAACGGCGCACCCGGCGAGGGCGGGGCGGGGCATGCCGTGAGGCCCGGGATACTGGGGGCATGACCCGCCTGATCCTCGCCACCCGCAACGCCGGAAAGATCACCGAACTCAAGGCCATCCTCGCCGACGCCGGCATCACCCACGAACTCGTCGGCGCGGAGGCCTACCCCGACGTCCCCGACGTCAAGGAGACCGGCGTCACCTTCGCCGAGAACGCCCTCCTCAAGGCCCACGCCCTCGCCCAGGCGACCGGCCTCCCGGCCGTCGCCGACGACTCCGGCCTCTGCGTGGACGTCCTGAACGGCGCCCCCGGCATCTTCTCCGCCCGCTGGGCGGGCCGCCACGGCGACGACAAGGCCAACCTGGACCTGCTCCTCGCCCAGCTCTCCGACATCGCCGACGAACACCGGGGCGCCCACTTCGCCTGCGCCGCCGCACTCGCCCTGCCGGACGGCACGGAGCGGGTGGTCGAGGGACAGCTCCGCGGCACCCTTCGCCACGCCCCCGCCGGCAGCAACGGCTTCGGCTACGACCCGATCCTCCAGGTCGAGGGCGACACGCGCACGTGCGCGGAGCTGAGCCCCGAGGAGAAGAACGCGATCAGCCATCGGGGGAAGGCGTTCCGGGCGTTGGTGCCGGTGGTGCGGGAGCTGTTGGGCTGAGCCAAGGGAGAGGCCCTGCACCTTTGAAACCAAGGTGCAGGGCCGGTTTCCTCTGTACGCCCGGTCGGATTCGAACCGACAAACACAACCACCTAAAGGTTGCGGCTCAGCCGTTGGCCTACGGGCGCCCCAGCAGATAACTACTCTACTGGGCGAAAGTATGCCGTCGTTGGCCCCCTCGGCACCAGGTGCTGGTGGTGGCGTGGCAGTTGGGACAGAGCAAACGCAGGTTTTCCTGCCGGTCGTCGCTCCAGTCGCCGTTGATGTGATCGACCTCCAAGGTCATCGGCTGTCCGAGCCATTCCGTCCCGATACCGCATTCGTCGCACGTCTCCGGTACGCCCAGTTCGCGCAGCGCGCGACGGAGCAGGTGCGTTCTCGTCCGGCGACTGCCGTCGTGCTTGACCAGGATCTGGTCGTGGCTCCTGTACGCGGTTGTTCGCGGCTTGCTCCGCTGATGCGCCTGCCCCAGGAAGTGCGCGGTCGTGAGGTGATCCTCGGTGATCCACCGCCGCAGGAGCGCCCGCTGGGTACCGCTGTCGGGGCGGCCGAGAAGACGCAGCGTCCCTGCGATCGACATCGACTCGGCGACGGCCTTCCTCAACTCGTCCGCTGTCGGACGGGACAGCCGACCGGAGTTTTCGAAGTGCGAGATGTCGATCGCGAAGTCCGCGAAGCGCTTCAGGAGATAGCGGCCGAGTTTGTCATACGGTTCCGTGCCGAAGTAGGTGATGACCTCACCGATGCTGGAGCAGTTGTCGGCGGCCTCGACCAATCGCTCCCGGGTGTACTGCACGCCGCTGCTCATACGGCGCCGGCTTGGGCACGAGCCTTGCCACGACCCCGGTAGGAGTCTGTCGTGGAATGGCAGTTGGGGCAGAGGAACCGCAGGTTCTCCATGCGGTTGTCCCGCCAGTTGCCGTCGAGGTGATCGACTTCGAGCGGCAGAGGACGGCCTCGCCAGACTGCCTCCGTCCCGCACAGGGCGCACTGCTCCGGGACACCCACGGCCGTCATCGCCCACTTGAGCCGGTCACTCGGGATGCGCCGTGCCGTCCCGCTCGGTTGCTCGACGAGAAAAGCCTCCGGCGTCCGGGGACGCCAGGCCTTCCCCTTCCGGGTCGGCGTCCGGAAGTGCGCCGTGTCGATCCCGTATGCCTTGATGCGGCGGCTGATGTGGGTGTGATGCCCACCGGCGACCTCCAGCCCGAGATGGCGCAGCACCTCACACATGTTCGTCGACGCGGAGACCGCCGTCTGGAGCACTTCCTCGGTCCACCGCACCCCTTCCCGCTCGAAGTGCGAGACGTCCACCCCGAGCTTCTTCATCCGCTCCCGCACGTACCGCCGCGTGGAGCTCCCCGGATCCACCCCCAACCACTCCAACGCCTCCGACAACGTCCGAGACGCCCGAGCCGCCTCCTCCAGCCGCTCCCTGGTGTACGGACTGACCCCCATGAATCCATCCCCTCCGATCCGGCCACGCGTTCATGGCTCGCACGGAGTAACGACTCATGGGGGTTACGGTTACGCCAGGTCAGTGACCGTCAGTAACCTTCAGTGACCGTCAGTCACCTTCAGTGACCCGACGTCAGCTTCAGTCCCACCACCGACACCACCAGCAGGCAGACGAAGAAGATGCGGGCGGCGGTGGCCGGTTCGCCGAGGACGACCATGCCGAGGACGGCCGCGCCGGCCGCGCCGATGCCGACCCAGACGCCGTACGCCGTGCCGATGGGCAGGGTGCGGGCGGCGTAGGAGAGCAGGAGCATGCTGGCGACGATGCCCGCGCCGGTGGCGAGGCTCGGCCAGAGGCGGGTGAAGCCGTCGGTGTACTTCATTCCGATCGACCAGCCGACTTCGAGCAGACCGGCGATGATCAGCAGGACCCAGGCCATGGGGCACCTCCGGGAAACAGTGAAAAGGGCTTCTCGTGGGGTGCGTCGTCTTTGCTGGGTCCCGGTACGGCGCGTCTCGTCGGGTTCCCTCAACCGTAGCAAGGCGGGGCGCGGGGAAGGCAAGGGGCCGGTGACCAAGGTCACCGGCCCGTCTCGGCTGCGATGTGAAGATGTGGGAGGCGCGGGGACGCTACAGGTAGAGGCCCGTCGAGTCCTCCGAGCCCTCGAAGCGGTCCGCCGCCACCGCGTGCAGGTCGCGCTCGCGCATCAGGACGTAGGCCGTGCCCCGCACCTCGACCTCCGCGCGGTCCTCGGGGTCGAAGAGCACCCGGTCTCCGGGCTCCACCGTGCGGACGTTCTGGCCGACCGCGACGACCTCGGCCCAGGCGAGGCGCCGGCCGACGGCCGCCGTCGCCGGGATCAGGATGCCCCCGCCGGAGCGCCGCTCGCCCTCGGCGGTGTCCTGCCGCACGAGTACGCGGTCGTGCAGCATCCGGATGGGCAGCTTGTCGTCGTGGGTCTTCTCGCTCACGTCCTGAATCTACCTGCCTTCTCGTGAACCGCAGTACGCAGGGAGGGTCAGCCCTTGCGGCGCCGGGTGCCGAGGGCGAGCAGCCCGACGACTCCGACGACGACCAGGGCGACGGGCACGATGCGTTCGAGGCGCGGTGCGCCGTCCTCGCCCACCAGCTGGCCCTTGAAGTCCGTCACCGCCCGGTTGACCCCTACGTAGGCGCGGCCGAGCGTGTGGTCGATGTGGGACACGACCTTGGCCTTGGCGTCGCCGACGATGGTCTTCGGGTGGACGCGGACGCCGATCTCGTCGAGCGTCTCGGCCAGCTTCTCGCGGCGTCGCCTGATGTCCGCCTCGATCTGAGCGGGGGTTCTGGTGTCCGGTGCGTCCGCCACCGCGCTGCCTCCGTGGTCCGTCGTCGAAGCCTGTTGACGCACAGTTTGTCAGCTCTGCGCGGCGCCGCACTGTCAGGTACCCCGATTACGCTCGGGGACGGCACCTTTCCGCACGATCCGCATGTACGAGGAGACCAGACCGTGAGCGAGCGACTCCAGCCCGGCGACACCGCCCCCGCCTTCACCCTGCCGGACGCCGACGGCAACGAGGTCTCGCTGGCCGACTACAGGGGACGCAAGGTCATCGTCTACTTCTACCCGGCCGCGCTGACCCCGGGCTGCACCAAGCAGGCCTGCGACTTCACGGACAACCTGGACGTCCTGGCGGGCGCCGGTTACGACGTGATCGGCGTCTCCCCGGACAAGCCGGAGAAGCTCGCCAAGTTCCGCGAGGCGGAGAACCTCAAGGTCACGCTGGTCGCCGACCCGGACAAGTCGGTCCTCACGGCGTACGGCGCCTTCGGCGAGAAGAAGCTGTACGGGAAGGTCGTCACCGGTGTCATCCGCTCCACGGTCGTCGTGGACGAGGAGGGCAAGGTCGAGCGGGCGCTGTACAACGTGAAGGCGACCGGGCATGTGGCGAAGATCATCAAGGATCTGGGGATCTGAGCCGCCGCCCCAGGAGCAACGGCCCGCACCGGATCGATCCGGTGCGGGCCGTTCACCTACCTCGGCTCCCGTGTGTGCGGGTGCGGCGCGGTCAGTCCTCCTCGGGTAGCCGCATGAACGCCCCCGCCGTGAGGCCCGCCGCGTCCCCGGCGCCGGCCGTTCCGCCGTCCGGGGTTCCGGCCGTGTCGCCGGTGCCCGCCGTGCCGCCGTCCGTGCCGGGTGCGCCGCCGGCGCCCGCGGTGTCCCCCGTACCGCTGCCGGCGCCCTCCGTCGTGCCGTCCGTGCCCGGGGTGCCGGCGGTGGAGCCGTCGCCCGAGCCTGTGCCCGGAGGGGTCTGGCCGCCGGTGTCCCCGCCGGGCGTCCCGGTGTCGCCGCCCGTGGTGTCGCCGCCGGTGTCCTCGCCGTCGGTCTCGCCCGGCGTGTCGGCGGATGCGGAGGGCGGGGTCAGGACGACGTCCGCGCCGTCCTGGAGCTCCAGGTCGAAGTCCTGCACGGGGCTGCCCTCCAGGGCCGCCTTCGTGAACTGGGCCCAGACCTGCGCGGGCGCACCGCTGCCGCTGACGCGATCCATGCCCATCGCGCCGTAGAGCGGCTGCTGCACGCCGGTGTCCGGGTCCTGCCCCATGACGGTGACCACGGTGGCGAGGCCGGGTGTGTAGCCTGCGAACCAGGCCGCCTTGTCCTGTTCCGCCGTGCCCGTCTTGCCGGCTGCCGGGTGGCCCGACGCCTGGGCCGCCGCCCCGCTGCCGTTCTGGACGACCGACCGCAGTACGGACGTCGTCGTGTCGGCGGCCTCGCGGGTCACGGCCTGCCGGGTCTTCCGCTCGGGAAGCTCGATCGCCTCGCCGTTCTTGGTGATCTTCGCGACGAGGGTGTACGGGGTGTTCTCGCCGTGGTTGGCGAGGGTCGCGTACGCCTCCGTCATGTCCAGCACGCTCGCGGTGGCGGTGCCGAGGGCGACGGCCGGGTACGGGTCCATGTTCGGTGTGTCCTTCGGCACGCCCAGTTCGATCGCGGTCTGCTCGACCTCGGCCGGGCCGACGTCGACCGCCATCTGCGCGTACACCGAGTTCACGGACTTGTCCGTGGCCTCGCGGACGGTCATGTCGCCGTAGTCGACCTGGTCCTGGTTCTCCGGAGCGTAGTAGCCGCCGCTCCAGCCCTGCACGGGGCGCGAGCTGGTGCCGTCGTACACCGTGTTCGGCGTGATCGGCTGGCCGCTCTGGTTCCGGGAGCCGTTCTCCACCGCCGAGGTGAACACGAACGGCTTGAACGTCGAACCGACCTGGTAGTCGCGGCGCGTGGCGTTGTTGTAGTACTGCTTCGTGAAGTCGATGCCGCCGTACATGGCGAGGACCTGGCCGGTCTTCGGGTCGATGGAGACGCCGCCGACCCGGACGTAGTTGTCGACCTTGCGGTTCTCCTTGTCCAGCTTGCTCATGACCTGGTCGTCGACCGCCTCGACGAAGGCGTCCTGCTTGTTCTTCTGCAGGGTGGTCGTGATGCGGTAGCCGCCGGACTGGAGGGTCTCCTCGTCGATGATGCCGCTCTCGTCGAGGTACTGCTTGACCGCTTCCACGAGGTAGCCGCGCTGGCCGGACAGGCCCGTGGAGGAGGACACGGACTCCTTCGGCGTCGGGAACTTCAGCCCCGACCGCTCGGACTGCGACAGCCAGTCCTCCTTGACCATGCCGTCGAGGACGTAGTTCCAGCGGGCCACGGCCGCCTTCTTGCCCTCGGGGTGCGCGATCACGTCGTACATGCTCGGGGCGTTCACCAGTGCCGCCAGGTACGCGCCCTGGGCGGCGGTCAGCTCGTCCGCGTCCACGCCGTAGTAGGCCTGGGCGGCGGCCTGGATGCCGTACGCGTTGCGGCCGAAGTAGCTGGTGTTGAGATAGCCCTCGAGGATCTCGTCCTTGGTCTTCTCGCGGTCCAGCTTGATCGCGATGATGAATTCCTTGGCCTTGCGGGTGACCGTCTGCTCCTGGCCCAGGTAGTAGTTCTTCACGTACTGCTGGGTGATCGTCGAGCCGGACTGCTTGCCCTTGCCGGTCGCGGTGTTCCAGGCCGCGCGGATCATGGCCTTGGGGTCGACGGCCGACTCGGTGTAGAAGTCCCGGTCCTCGGCGGCGAGCACCGCGTGCTGGGCGTCCTTGGAGATGTGGGCGAGCGTCACGTTCTCGCGGTTGACCGTGTCCCGGGCGTCGCGGGCGAGCTCGCTGCCGTCCGCGTACAGGTACACGTTGCTCTGCTTGGTCGCGGCGGCGTTCGCCTTGGGGATCTCCACGAGCTGGTAGCCGAGCACGAACGCGCCGATGATCAGCATGATCCCGACGACGAACGTGCCCAGCACCATGCGCCAGGTCGGGACGAGCCGCCGCCAGCCGGTGCGCTTGGGGCGCTTGGGCTTCTTGCCGGATGCGGCGGGCGGGGGGCCGGCCGGGGCGTCGGCCTGGGCGATGGCAGGGGTGCCGTTCGGCTTGCCGGGTGACGCGCCGGCCGGGGGCCTGGTGGCGGAGACCGCCTTGAGGGTGGTGGTGGGGGTGTCCGGGCGGGGCCGGTCCTCGGCCGGGCCCTTGGTGGGGGAGACCGCCTTGAGGGTGGTGGTCGGGGTGTCCGAACCAGCGCCTGCGGCACCGGCCTCGGTTCCCCGGTCGCCCTCCTGCGCCGAGCGGGCGGCCTTGCCCGCCGCGTCACCGCCCTGCGCGGGGCCGTTACCGCCCTGCGTAGGGCTGTTACCGCCCTGCGCGGAGCCGTCGCCCTTCGCCGGGCCGGCGTCGTCGGAAGCCGGGACGGCGGGCTTGCCCGCCGCCTTGCCCACCGAATCGCGCTCGGCCGGTCCGTCGGCCGCCCTCGCACCGCCGCCCTCGGCACCGCCTCCGCCCGCCTTCTCCGAGGCCGAAGCGGGGGCCGAAGCGGGGGCCGGACCTGAGGCCGTACCTGCCGCATGACCCGCAGCCGGGCCTTCGGTGCCGCCCGAGTCACCGCCCGAGTCACCGTCCTCGGTCGGCCCGTCACCGCCCGGGGCACCCGGGGCACCGGGACCGTGCGGCCCGTCCCCCGCTGCCGGGGCGGACCCGGACGTGCCGGTGCCCTCGGTGGACCCGGAGGGCCTCGCGGCCTCCGCAGGGCTCTGCTCCGCGGCCGCGGGCCGGCCGGTCGGCCCCGGTTCCCCGGGTGCCGAGCCCTGGCTCTTCCGCTGCGGCTGCGGCTCGTCGCTCATCAAGCTGCCGTGCTCCTGTTTCGCGTCCTACGTCGGCGTACGTGGTCGTACGTCTTCTGCGCCCCCACTTGAAGACTGTTGCACCACCCGAACCGTTGCACCGGATCCCGGCACGCCTTGCGCCGAAAATTCCGTGGCCCGCCGCTCCACTCGCGTACTAGGCTCCTGCGCTTCGGTCCGAACCGGCCTGGAGGCGGACTGTCCGGCGCCCTCGGCGCTTTCGGCTCACTCGGCAAACTCTTCGCAGCGGTTGGGGGTTCCTCGTGGGGACAGGGCGGTTGTACGCCGCCGTCGCCGCCGGTGGGTTCAGGCGGTACGCGACGTATCGGGCGGCCACCGCCGCAGGGGTGTTCACCAACACCGTCTTCGGGCTCATCCTTGCATACACCTACATCGCACTCTGGGACGAGAAGCCCCGTCTCGGCGGTTACGACCAGGCGCAGGCGCTCACCTATGTGTGGATCAGCCAGGCGCTGTTGGCCGTGATGTCGACCATGGGCGGTGGTTTCGAGGACGAGCTGATCGAGCGGATCCGCACCGGGGACATCGCCGTCGACCTGTACCGGCCCGCCGACCTCCAGCTCTGGTGGCTGGCCGGTGACCTGGGGCGGGCGCTGTTCCAGCTCCTGGGGCGGGGCGTGGTGCCGCTGGTCTTCGGGGCGCTGGCCTTCGAACTGGCACTGCCGGGCGACCCCTTGGTCTGGCTCGCGTTCCTCGTCGCGGTCCTCCTCGGTCTCGTCGTCAGCTTCGCGATCCGCTTCCTGGTCGCGCTGGCGGCCTTCTGGCTGATGGACGGGCTGGGCGCGGCGCAGCTCGCGGGACTGTGCGGAATCTTCTTCTCGGGGATGCTGCTGCCGCTGAACGTGTTCCCGGGGGCGCTGGGCGAGATCGCGCGTGCCCTGCCGTGGTCGGCGCTGATCCAGCGGCCCGTGGACGTGCTGCTGGGGGAGGCCGGTGTGCTGGGGACGTTCGTCTTCCAGGGTGCGTGGGCGGTGGCGCTGCTCGCGGCCGGACGGGTGCTGCAGTCCGTGGCGACGCGGAGGGTGGTGGTGCAGGGTGGGTAGCCCGGTGGGCGGCCCGGTGTGGAGCGTCGCGGAAGGACGACCGTACGGTGCGTACCGGCGCCTGGCGGACGGACTGCGTGCCTATCGGATGATCGCCGGGATGTGGATCCGGTCCACCATGGCGTACCGGCTCTCCTTCGCGATGACCATGTTCGGCAACTTCGCCGGCACCGTGCTCGACTTCGTCGCGATCATGCTGATGTTCTCGCAGGTGGACGAGCTGGGCGGTTACACGTTGCCCGAGGTCGCCTTCCTGTACGGGCTCGCGAGCACCTCCTTCGGGCTCGTGGACCTGGCGGTCGGCTCGATGGACCGGCTGGGGCGGCGGGTGCGCGACGGCACGCTGGACACGCTGCTGGTACGGCCCGCGCCCGTGCTCGCCCAGGTCGCCGCGGACCGGTTCGCGCTGCGCAGGCTCGGCCGGGTCACGCAGGGGGCGCTGGTCCTCGGGTACGCCGTCGCCGTGCTCGACATCGACTGGACCCCGCTCAAGGTGCTGATGGTGCCGATGGCGCTGTTCTGCGGGGGCCTGGTCTTCGGGGCGCTGTTCGTGGCGGGCGGGGCGTTCCAGTTCGTGGCGCAGGACGCGGCCGAGGTGCAGAACGCCTTCACCTACGGCGGCAACACCCTCCTCCAGTACCCGCCGACGGTGTTCGCCAAGGAGCTGGTGCGCGGTGTGACGTTCGTACTGCCGCTGGCCTTCGTCAACTGGCTGCCCGCGCTGTACGTGCTGGGGCGGCCCTATCCGCTCGACCTGCCGGCCTGGGTGGCGTTCACGCCGCCGCTGGTGGGGGCGGGCTGCTGTGTGCTGGCGGGGCTCGCCTGGCGCGCGGGACTGCGTTCGTACCGGAGTACGGGAAGTTAGGAGGAACAGAGGGACGTGGATGACGTGGACGGTGACGGTGGCTTCATCCGGCTCGACCGGGTCGAGAAGGTCTTCCAGGTCCGCAGGAAGACCGGGTTCCTGCGCAGCGAGCGGCGCGAGGTGCGGGCGGTCGACTCGATCTCCTTCGGTGTGGCGCGCGGCGAGATGGTCGGCTACATCGGCCCGAACGGCGCCGGGAAGTCCACCACCATCAAGATGCTCACCGGCATCCTCACCCCGAGCGGCGGCCGGCTGCGGGTGGCGGGCATCGACCCCTCCCGGGAGCGGACGCGCCTCGCGCACCGTATCGGCGTCGTCTTCGGCCAGCGGACGACCCTGTGGTGGGACCTGCCGCTGATCGACTCGTACCGGCTGATGCACCGCATGTACCGGATCCCGGACGCCCGCTACCGCGCCAACCTCGACCGCTGCGTGGAGCTCCTCGACCTGGGTGACCTGCTGGACGTGCCCGTACGGCAGCTCTCCCTCGGCCAGCGGATGCGCGGCGACATCGCGGCGGCGCTGCTGCACGATCCGGACGTGCTGTACCTGGACGAGCCGACCATCGGCCTGGACGTGATCAGCAAGGCGAGGGTCCGGGAGTTCCTGCGGGACCTGAACGCGGAGCGCGGCACCACCGTCCTGCTCACCACGCACGACCTCCAGGACATCGAGCAGGTGTGCCGGCGGGTCATGGTCATCGACCACGGGCGCCTGATGTACGACGGCCCGCTCGCCGGGCTGCACGAGGCGGGCGAGAGCGAGCGGACGCTGGTGGTGGACCTGGCGCGGGAGCTGCCCCCGATCGAGGCGGCGCCCGCGCGCGTGGTGAAGGTGGAGGGTCCCCGGCAGTGGCTGGCGTTCCCGGCGTCGGAGTCGGCGGCCCCGCTGGTGGCACGGATCGCGGCGGCGTACCCGCTGGTGGATCTGTCGGTGCGGGAGCCGGACATCGAGGCGGTGATCGCGAAGATGTACGCGGAGCGGGCGGGCGAGTACGAGGGGATGGTTTCGTAGCCCGGCGCGCTACTTGCTCGTAGGCTGGCACACATGACCGACGAACTCCCCGAACTCCGGTCCGCGGACGGCACATCGTCCCCCTCGTCCCCCTCCGACGGGCTGCGGGCCTCCGACGCCGACCGTGAGCGGGTCGCCGAGCAGCTGCGCGACGCCCTGGCCGAGGGGCGGCTCGACATGCAGGAGTTCGAGGAGCGCCTGGACGCGACGTACGCGGCGCGCACGTACGGGGAGTTGGCCCCGATCACCCGGGATCTGCCGGCCCCGGGTGTCGTGGCCCCGGACCCCGTGCCACTGTCCAAGGAGCCGGCGGCGGGCACGAGCTGGTCGCGGCGCATTGTCGGCGGCGAGGGCTCGTCCACGTGGGGCGTGGCGGTGATGTCGGGCTTCGAGCGCAAGGGGCGCTGGGTCGTGCCGCGGCGGTTCGACTGCTTCACGTTCTGGGGCGGCGGCACCATCGACCTGCGCGACGCGGACTTCGTCGACCGCGAGGTCGTCATCAACTGCGTGGCGATCATGGGCGGTGTGGAGGTGATCGTGCCGCCCGGTGTGGAGGTCGTCGTGCGCGGCATCGGCATCATGGGCGGCTTCGACCACAGCGAGGAGGGCGTCCCCGGTGAGCCGGGCGCCCCGCGCGTCGTCATCACCGGGCTGGCCTTCTGGGGCGGCGTCGGCGTCCAGCGCAAGCTGCCCAAGGCCGAGCGGCAGCGCCTGAAGGAGGCCCGCCGCCAGGAGAAGCTGGAGCGCAGGGCCGCCCGCAAGGAGGTCCGGGAGTCCCGCAAGGAGGTCCGGGAGTCCCGCAAGGAGCTCCACGCGGCGCACCGCGATCACGTGCACGACTTCCACGAGGTCCACCGCCAGGCCATGGAGCACCACAGCGAGGCCCATCGCGAGGCGATGGAGGCGGTGCGCGAGGCCATGGAGCTGCACCGCGAGCCGCAGCGCGAGCCGCAGCGCGAGGCCATGGAGACCGATCGGGGCGCGACGGGCGGCAGCGGGGACAACCCGCAGCCGTGAAGCCTTGACGACAACCTGCAGCCGCGAAGCCTTGACGACAACCTGCAGCCGCGAAGCCTTGACGACAGCCCGCAGCCGCGAAGCCTTGATGACAGCCGGCCGCCCGGTGTCCCCTCACAGCTCCGCCGGAGCCGACCCCTTCAGCGCCTCGAGGTCGAAGACCTCCGCCATCCGCGCGTACCCCTTGTCGCTGGGGTGGAGATGGTCCCCGGAGTCGTAGTCGCTGCGCAGCCGGCGCGGGTCGTACGGGTCGCGGAGCGCCTTGTCGAAGTCGACGACCGCGTCGTACACGCGGCCCGCGCGGATCTCGGCGTTGACGGTCTGCCGTGCGGCCTCGCGGTCGGCCCGGTAGCCGCGGTGCCCCTGGAAGGGCATCAGCGTGGCGCCGACGACGCGCAGCCCGCGCGCGTGGGCCTGGTCGACCATCGTCCGCAGCCCGTCAAGGATCGCCTCGGGGTCGGGGCTGCCCTGGCTGCGCAGGATGTCGTTGATGCCGAGGTCGATGACGACGGCCCGGACACCCGTACGGCCGAGCACGTCGCGCTCGAAGCGGGAGAGGCCGCTCGGGTTCTCCGGGGGCCGGCCGGCGCCGTGGGCGAGGACCTGGTTGCCGCTGATGCCCTGGTTGACCACGCTGTAGCGGGGCACTGCGGAGGAGCCCGTGGAGCCGGAGGTTCCGGAGGTCCCGGAGGTGTCCGCCGCGTCGCGCAGCCGGGCCGCGAGGGCGTCCGTCCAGCGCCGGTTGGCACCCACGGTGGACGTCGAGCCGTCGGTGAGCGAGTCGCCGAGGACGACGACCGTGCCGTTCGCCCGGTGGCTCAGCACGTCGACCGCGGTGACGTAGCGCCAGTACAGGGTCTGCGTGGTGTACGGCGTCCCGCTGACGTCCTGGGTGCGGTTCCCCTCGGCGGTGTACGAGATCTGCCGGGCCTGCGGGTGGTAGGTGACCGGGCCCGACGGGGTGGGGGAGTAGGTGGTCACCAGCAGGTCGGTGTCCTGCGGCACGGTGACCCGTACGACGTCGCTGACCACCTGCTGCCCCGAGGGGATGACGACGGACGCGCTGCCGTTGAAGGTGAGGCGGCTCATGCTGTCGGCGGTGGCGGCCGGGCTCCCCGCGGCGGCGGCGACCGCGATCGAGGCGTGGGAGATGGTCAGCGGCCGCTGTCCGTAGAGATTGGACAGCGTGACGCGGGCACTCGTACCCCCGGCGTTCGCGTGCACCACGTTGCGCACCGAGCGGCCCGCCAGGCCGTTGGTCTCGGTGCCCGGCTCGCCGCCCATCGGGGAGGCGGACCAGGCGCCGATCCAGGTGCCGGTGGACGCGGGCGCGGCCGGGTTGTGCGGCCGGCTGCCGGCGAGCGGCTTGTCGGCGGTGCCGTCGTCGAGGCCGACTCCGGCGTATATCGCCGCCGAGACGGCCACGACCAGTGCGCAGATCGCGGCGAGCAAGGCATAACCGTGACGCTTGGTCATGCGGTGCGTTTCTCCTCGGGCCGAAGGGAGCCCGAGGCTCCGATGTGATCACCTCATGATGCGCCATGAGGTCGGGGCGTGCTTCAGGGACCCCCATCGGTTCCCCCGACCGGACAGACGCCGGGAACTCCTGTTCCGTTCCGGGAGTCGGACATGGAAGACATCACATCCGCGGCGAGCGGCGTGGAGGGGCCGGGGAACGGGGGCACCGGAGAGCACGGGGCAGCCCGGGCCGATCCGGGCGGATGAAGGGACAATGGGACTCGGGGGACGGGAACGGGTGGAGTGGATGGACCGTAGGAAACCGGAAGAACCAGTCATGGACGGCCTCGGGACCGGATCGACGGGGTCGACCGGGCCGACGGGGTCGACCGGGCCGACGGGGTCGACCGGGCCGACGGGGCCGACGGGGCCGACCGGATCGACCGGGCCGACGGGGCCGACGGGGCCGACGGGGCCGACCGGGCCGACGGGGTCGACCGGGCCGACCGGATCGACCGGGTCGACCGGGTCGACCGGGTCGACCGGGTCGACGGGGCCGATCGGGTCGATGGGGCCGATCGGGTCGACCGGGTCGACAGGGTCGACCGGGCCGGTGCGCCCCGCCCCCCGCTCCATGACCGCCTTCAGCCCCGCCGACATGGAGAAGCAGCGCGGCGTCCGCCGGATGAAGATGACCGCGACGGGGCTGCTGCTGTTCGTCGCGGTCGTGTACGTGCTCGCCACCTGGGCCGAGCACC
Source organism: Streptomyces sclerotialus (assembly GCA_000719105.1). Classification (GTDB taxonomy): domain Bacteria; phylum Actinomycetota; class Actinomycetes; order Streptomycetales; family Streptomycetaceae; genus Streptomyces; species Streptomyces sclerotialus_B. The sequence goes on from JODX01000001.1 coordinate 145,459, forward strand.
GGGGCGCCGGCGCCTGGGCGGGGTATGTCGCCGCGGCCGCGGAGGCGGGCATGGTCGGCGCCCTCGCCGACTGGTTCGCGGTCACCGCGCTGTTCCGCCACCCCCTCGGTCTCCCCATCCCGCACACCGCGATCATCCCCACCAAGAAGGACCAGCTCGGGGTCTCCCTGGGCGAGTTCGTCGGGGAGAACTTCCTCTCCCAGGAGGTCGTACGGCAGCGCCTGCGCGCCGTGGGTATCGGCAGCCGGCTCGGCGCCTGGCTGGCCGTACCGGAGCACGCGGACCGCGTCACCGCCGAGCTCGCCACCGCGCTGCGCGGCGCCCTGACCGTGCTGCGCGACTCCGACGTCCAGGCGGTGGTCGGCGAGGCCATCACCCGTCGCGCCGACGCCCAGGAGATCGCGCCCGGCGTCGGCAAGATGCTGGAGAAGGTCGTCGCGGACGGCGGCCACCGGCGGGTCGTCGACCTGGTCGTCGGCCGCGCCCACGACTGGCTGGTCCGCCACGACGAGCAGGTCATGGCCGCGGTGCAGGGCGGCGCCCCCGGCTGGACCCCGCGGTTCGTCGACAAGAAGGTCGGCGAGCGCGTCTACAAGGAGCTGCTCCGCTTCGTCACCGAGATGCGCGACTGGCCCGACCATCCCGCGCGCGGCGCCCTCGACCGTTTCCTCTCCGACTTCGCCTCCGACCTCCAGTCCGACACCGAGACCCGCGCGCGCGTGGAGCGCCTCAAGGGCGAGGTGCTGGGCAGGGGAGAGGTGCAGGACCTGATCGCCTCCGCCTGGACGGCCGTACGGTCCATGATCGTCGCCGCCGCCGAGGACGAGCGCAGCGAGCTGCGGCTGCGCGTCCGGGCCTCGCTGCTGTCGCTGGGCGCCCGGATGGCCACCGACCCGAAGATCCAGTCCAAGGTGGACGGCTGGGTCGAGGGCGCGGCGGTGTACGTGGTCACGACGTACCGCGGGGAGATCACCTCGCTGATCACCGACACGGTCGCCGGCTGGGACGCCGAGCACACCACCCGCAAGATCGAGGCGCACATCGGCCGCGACCTCCAGTTCATCCGGATCAACGGCACGGTGGTCGGCTCCCTCGCCGGCCTGCTGATCTACACGGTCTCGCAGGCGCTCGGGGCGTGACCGGGGCGGAGGGGGTGACCGGGACGTGGACGGGGCGTAATCGGCTGTAACGCGGGGACACGGTGACTTGTCCTCGGGGGGCCGGGGACACCCGTGAACCTCCGAGGAGGGAGCCCATGTCCGTTCCCGTACCACAGCCAGATACCGCCGGCACCGGCACCGGCACCGGCGCCGGCACGAGCACCATCACCACGTCCATCCCGGCCCGGCTCGACCGCCTGCCGTGGTCGCGCTGGCACTGGATGATCGTGATCGGTCTCGGCACCGTCTGGATCCTCGACGGCCTAGAGGTCACGGTCGTCGGCAACATCGCGGGCCGCCTCTCCGAGGAGGGAAGCGGCCTGCCCATCTCTTCCGCCCAGGTCACCGGGATCGCGGCGGCTCTGTACGTGGCGGGCGCGTGCGCGGGGGCACTCTTCTTCGGCCGCCTCACGGACATCTTCGGCCGCAAGAAGCTGTTCATGGTGACACTGGCCGTCTACCTCGCGGCCACCGCCCTGACCGCCATCTCGTTCGAACCCTGGTGGTTCTTCCTGTTCCGCTTCCTGACCGGCTTCGGCATCGGGGGCGAGTACGCGGCCATCAACTCCGCGATCGACGAACTGATCCCGTCCCAGTACCGGGGCCGCGTCGACATCATCATCAACGGCAGCTTCTGGCTGGGCGCCATCGGCGGTGCGCTGCTGTCGATCGTCGCGCTGAACACGGACTTCTTCGCGATGAACATCGGCTGGCGGCTGACCTTCGCGCTGGGCGTCGTCCTGGGCCTGGTCATCCTGCTCGTCCGGCGGCACGTCCCGGAGAGCCCGCGCTGGCTGCTGATCCACGGCCGCACGGAGGAGGCGGAGCGGCTGGTGTCCCAGGTGGAGGCGGAGGTCGCCCGCGACACGGGCCGCGAGCTGCCGCCGGTCACCCAGGAGATCACCATCCACCAGCGCAAGAGCATCGGCTTCGGCGACATCGCCCGCACGGTGTTCTCCACCTACAAGAAGCGCGCCGTCCTCGGCTTCTCCCTCTTCATCGGCCAGGCGTTCCTCTACAACGCGATCACCTTCGGCTTCGGCGCGATCCTGACCACGTTCTTCGACGTGCCCACGTCGAACACCGGCTACTACTTCGCGGTCATCGCGGCCGGCAACTTCCTCGGCCCGCTGCTGCTCGGCCATCTCTTCGACACGGTCGGCCGCCGGATCATGATCTCCGGTACGTATCTGCTCTCCGGTGTGCTGCTGTTCGGCACCGCCTGGCTCTTCGACCGGGGCTCGCTCACCGCGACGACCCTCACGGCCTGCTGGTGCGTGGTGCTGTTCTTCGCGTCGGCGGGCGCGAGCAGCGCGTACCTGACCGTCTCCGAGATCTTCCCCATGGAGACCCGCGCGATGGCCATCGCCTTCTTCTACGCGATCGGCACCGCGGCCGGCGGTATCAGCGGCCCGCTGATCTTCGCCGAGCTGACGGAGTCGGGCGTCGTGGGCGACGCGGTCCTCGCCTTCCGGATCGGCGCGGCGCTGATGTGCGCGGCGGGCCTGGTGGCGGCGTTCCTGGCGGTGAAGGCGGAGCGCCGCTCCCTGGAGGACATCGCCCAGCCGCTGTCGGCGACGTCGGCGCCGGGTGGTGGCGGCACCTGAGTACGTTTGAGTACGGGTGCCTGAGTACGCGTACTCTGTCGTGCCGTCATCCGCTGCGGAACCCTCGTACGCATGACTGAGAAGCTGCTCGATCCGCAGAAGCTGCTCCGTCCGCTGCGCACGCGCCCCTGGCCGGAACGCTGGCTGACCCGCCTGCTCGGCGCCGCCCTGGCCGCGGCCGCGTATCTGCTCTGCCTGCCCTGGGACCTGCGCAACCGCGCCGAGACGCCCGGTTCGCTCACCGAGATCACCCCGGTGACCGGACCGGGCGTCCTCGTCCTCGCCGCGGTCCTGCTCGCCCTGGCCGCCTACGTCGGCCACCGGGACGCCCTGGCCTGGCCGCTGCTGGTGGTGGCGGTACCGCCCGTGACGCTGATGTACGTCTCCTTCCGCACCCATCCCGAGCCCCCGGACGCGATGGCCTGGCCGCTCGCCTGGGCCTTCTTCACCCTGCTGCTCAGCGCGGGCGTCCTGGTCGCGGCCGGGGTGGCGCGGAGCTTCCGGGAGGAACGGGCGGACGACGGGTGGGTCGTACGGGCGCACCAGCTGTGATCCGCCGCCGGACCTGCCCGGTCCCGGCCGTCACGCTCCCGTGGTGGATCCGGGCCGCACGATCATCAAGACGGTCACCGTGACCCACAGGAGGTTGAAGACCCCGGTGAACATGGCGAGCTGAGCGGTGGCCCTGCGGTCGGTGGCGGTGGCGGTGCTGGTGCCCTCTGCAGCGGACCCGGACCCGGACCCGGACCCGGACCCGGGCTCGTTCAACGCATCGAGGATGGCTTCCTGGCGCGGCAGCACCAGCACCACCAGCATGATCGCCGCGAGCGTGGTCAGCACGATCGACGCGATCAGCCAGGGGTCGCCCATCACACCCATGGCACTGGCCGTGGCGAACCCGAGCGCCGGAACGGCGATGCCGATCCCCGCGTACACCCGGCAGATGCGGTGCAGCAGCCGCACGCTCGAGACGGCGCGCTCGCTGCCCGGCTCGGCGAGCGCCTGCCGCGCACTTGGCGGGAACATGCTGGCCGCGACGGTGACGGGACCGATGGCGATGATGGCGGCGACGACGTGGAGGCTGAGGAGGAACTTGGTCACGCGGCGACGCTAGAAGGCGGACCGGCCTCCCGGAAGCGGCGAGATCGCCACACTCCAACGGATTGTCGCCACGGCCCGCGAGCGCGTGAACGCGGGAGCCGGCCACGGACAAGGCCACTCCTGCCCCTTGGCGGGAACCCGGCGCCCTCCTACCCTCTCGCCATGCACACCGTGGCCGTACTGGCACTCGACCGGGTCATCCCCTTCGACCTCTCCGCCCCCATCGACACCTTCAACTGGGCCCGGCTGCCGGACGGCCGCCCGCCCTACCGCGTACGGGTCTGCTCGCCGGCCGGGAAGGACGGCGAGGTGAACGCGGGCCCGTTCACCGTGCGGGCACCGTACGGCCTGGAGGCCCTCGCCGAGGCGGACACGATCATCCTGCCGGGCACCGAGGACCCGACGCTGCCGCTCCCGCCGGGCGTGGCCGAGGCCCTGCGCGAGGCGGCCGCGAACGGTACGCGCATCGCCTCGATCTGTGTCGGCGCGTTCCTCTTCGCCGCCACCGGCCTGCTGGACGGGCAGCGCGCGACCACGCACTGGATCGCCGCCGCTGACCTGGCCGCCATGTACCCGGAGATCGAGGTCGACCCGAACGTCCTCTACGTCGACAACGGCCAGTTCCTCACCTCGGCGGGCGCCGCCGCGGCGATGGACATGTGCCTGCACATGATCCGCCTGGACCACGGCTCGGCGGTCGCCGCCCACGCGGCGCGGATGACCGTCATGCCGCTGGAACGGGAGGGCGGGCAGGCCCAGTTCATCGTGCACGCCCAGCCGCCCGCCCCGGCGGGCGCGACGATGGAGCCCCTGCTGCGCTGGATGGAGGAGAACGCCGAGCGGGACCTCACGCTGGACGACATCGCGGCCCACGCGGGCACGAGCGCCCGCACGCTCAACCGCCGCTTCCGCGAACAGACCGGCACGACACCGCTCCAGTGGCTGCACCGCGCCCGGGTCCGCCGCGCCCAGCACCTCCTGGAGACCACCGACCACCCGGTCGAACGGATCGCCCACCAGGCGGGGTTCGGCTCCCCGACGGCGTTCCGGGACCGTTTCAAGCGGGTGGTGGGGATCAGCCCGCAGGCGTACCGGCGGGCGTTCCGGACGAGGGAGCGCCCGGACGCGCTCAGCGCGGCCTCGTAGGGTGGCGTTCGGTGGCGCGATGAGGCGGTATCGCCTCGTTCCCCCGGCGGGCGAGTAACGTCGACAGTGCACCGCCCGGGCTGTCCATCAGGCGGCCCGGGACATCCGCCGGAGTGCGTGGAGGGCGAGGCGGCGAGGTGAGCGACTTACCACGCGACGACGTACTGCGCACCGTGTTCTCGACCTCGGACGCGGAGCGCAACGAGGAGGCACTCTTCTCCCTGTACGGCGCGCGCATCCGGATGCACCCGTCCTCCGGGACCGGGACCGTCTTCCGCCACGAGCGGCGGCTGGCGGGCGAGTTGTGCATGGAGGTCCATGTCACGCCCACGAAGGTGTCCTTCGACGTGGCACCGCTGGGCCCCATGCTGATCTCGGAGGTCCTCGCCGGCCGCCTCGGCGTCGAGTCTCCCCGGGGCAGCGGCCGATTCGCCGCCGGAGACGTCGTGGTGATGGCCCCGTCGGGCCTGCCCTACCTGTCCCACGTGGACGGCGCCGACGAACGCGTCACCGTGCTCCAGCCGGCTCTGCTGCGGGACGTCGCGGGCCTGGACGACGACCACCGGGCACCGCTGCGGCTGCTGCGGCCGCACACGCCGGCCGCATACGCCGAGGCCGCCCTCTGGCGGGCCACCAGCGCCCACGCCTGGCACCTGCTGGACGACGACGCGCCCTTGTCAACCGCCCTGATGCACGACACGGCGGCGCGGATGCTGGCCGCCGTCGCCCTGAACACCTTCCCCAACACCTATACCCCCCACGACCCGCTGCAGCCGGGCCCCGGACAGGTCGGCGATGCCACCGTGCGCCGGGCGGCCGAGTTCATCCGTGCCCACGCCGACCGACCGCTGAGGCTGTCCGCGACGGCGGCCGCGGTCCGGACGAGTCCCCGGGCGCTGCTCGGCGCCTTCCGCCGCAGCCTGGGCACCACGCCGACCGGCTACCTGCACCGGGTCCGCCTGGCCCGCGTGCACGCAGAGCTCCGCGCGGCCGATCCGGCCACCGGCGCCACCGTCGCCGGGATCGCCGCGCGCTGGGGGTTCCACTGCACCGGCCGTTTCGAGATCACCTACCGCGTCACCTTCGGACATTCACCGTCCCGCACCCTGCACGGCTGATCCGCACTCCCTGGACCAGGACCATGTCCGTCATCCTCGACAGCACCGACCCCGACGTCAGCGGCGAGGTCGTGAGCAGGTTGTACTCCCGCGTCCAGCTCATCGGCCAGGACGGGCATCACCTGACCCTGCTGCAGAGCGGTTTCGGACCGGTCATCTGGCACCGGTTCGAATTCCACCGCTCCAGCGTGAGTTTCGTGCTCGACCCCCTGGTGGACTGCGTCGCCCTGGTCCACGTGGACCGTGGCGCCCTGCCGCGAGTCACCAACGGCTGCTACGAGTCCGGCCTGGGTACAGGGGAGGCCTTCTGCTTCCTTCCCGGCCTGCCGAGCACCGGACTGGTCGTCCGCTCGACGCACGACTCCGTCATCCTGCCCCTCGCCCTGTTCGACAAGGTGGCCGCCGACGCCCCCGGAGGCGCCTCGAAGCCGGTACGGCTGACCGGGCACGAGCCGGTGACGCCGGCCTCCGGCTGCCTCCTGCGGCGCACCCTCGCCCACCTGCGCGACACGGTCTGCGCCGACTCGGCGGTCGGCGCGCACCCGCTGATCGCCTCCACCGCCTCCCATCTGCTGGCCACGGTCGTGCTGGCCGTCTTCCCCAGCACCGCGCTTCTCGAGCCGACCATCGACGACCGCAACGACGCCCGCCCCGCAGCCCTCCGCCGCGCCGTGTCCTACATCGACTCCCACGCCGACGAGGACGTCGGCGTCGCCGACATCGCGTCAGCCGCCCGGGTGAGTGTCCGCACCGTGCAGTACGCCTTCCGCCGTCACCTGGGCACCACCCCCACGGCCTACCTGCGCCGGGCCCGCCTCGCCCACGCCCACCACGACCTCCTGACCGCCGACCCCACCACCGGCGTCACGGTCACCGACATCGCCGGCCGCTGGGGCTTCTTCCACTCCGGCCAGTTCGCCACCGCCTACCGCAGGGCCTACAACCGCCTCCCGCACCACACCTTGCACCAGGAGGGCCCCTGAGGCCGTCGGCCTACGCCCGCCGGTCGGCCACCGCCCAGGACGCCAGCGCCACGGCACCCGCGACCCCGAACACGGCGGGCCAGGCGCCCACCTTCTTGGCCAGCGGGTGCGACCCGGCGAAGGCGGCGACGTACGCGGCGGTCAGCGCCCCGGCGGCCCGGCCGCCCGCGTCCCGCCGCCACTGCTGGGCGGCCGCGGCCCCGGCGACGGCCAGCACGGCCCCGCCGAGCTGCCGCTTCTTCGTCCAGCGGGCCACGCCGTACCCTCCGATGAGCCCGCTCGCGGCCACCGCCGCCGAGGGAACCTTCGCCATCGCTGCCTCCCGTATTCCTCTGACTTCTCCGGCCCCGTCCGGTGACTCCTCCGGACACGTCCGGTGACTCCTCCGGACACGTCCGGTGACTCCTCCGGACACGTCCGGTGACTCCTCCGGACACGTCCGGTCTTCCGAAGTGAGGCTAACCGGCGACCGTCGGCGACCGGACTTGAGCCCGAGCTTGTCAAGTTTCTGCCGCGGAGCTATATAAGAAGCTGTAAGGGCATCGCATCCCGGACCCGAAACGGAAGGAGATGACCCGTGATGCTCATGCGCACCGACCCGTTCCGCGAATTCGACCGCCTCGCGCAGCAGGTCTTCGGCTCCACGCGTCCCGCCGCGATGCAGATGGACGCCTACCGCGCCGGTGACGACTTCATCGTCCACTTCGACCTCCCCGGCATCGACCCGGAGACCATCGACCTGGACGTCGAGCGCAACGTCCTGAACGTACGCGCCGAACGCCGCGGCCCGGCTCCCGAGGACGCCGAGATGATCGTGTCCGAACGTCCCACCGGCACGTTCACCCGCCAGCTCTTCCTCGGCGACACCCTCGACACCGAGCACATCGACGCCTCGTACGACGCCGGTGTCCTCACGCTGCGCATCCCGGTGGCCGAGCAGGCCAAGCCGCGCCGCATTCAGATCAGCGGCGGCGGCACCGGCCCCAGGCAGCTCGACCACTGATCACCCGGGCGGCCCGGCCTGCCCCGGCCACCCGGGGAACACCGGGCCGCCCCGTACGTCTCGACCCCACGCAGCCGCCCCTCGACGGCAGATGTGTCCCAGATCACGGGCATACGTATGCGGATCCGCTGGAAAACGGAAGCGGACGACGATCCGGCGTCCGAGGGATGCGGAACCTGCGATACCGGGCTCCCGGGCGCACGGACACCCGGGAACCGGACCGGAACCGGAGGAGCCCCCGACCATGACCGCCACCACCACCCCGCAGAACGCGACGACGACTCGGAGCACCGTGAACACCATGACCGTCCTGGGCGCGAAGGCGCCCGCCGCTCCCGCCAGACCGGCCTGGCAGGAACTCGTCGAGGCGGTACGGGAGACGGGCGAGTACCCGACCGACGAGAAGGCGGCCCACGTCACCCGCATCGTGCTCGCCGCGCTGGGCGGTCACGTCGTCGGCGACGAACGCGTCGAACTCGCCCACAGGCTCCCCGAGGAGGCGGCCCGGCTCATCGCGTCCCAGATCCCGGTGGCCCAGCCGCTGACCGCCGCCCAGTTCGTGGACAGGGTCGCGACCCGCATCGAGGGCGCCACCCCGGCCACGGCCCGCTGGGACGTCAGCTCGGTCCTCGGCGCCCTGCCGCGGTTCGTGGACGACGCCCTGATCGACCGCGTACTGGCGGAGCTCCCGTCCGGTTACGCGCTGCTGTTCGGGCGCCCGGAGCTGCTCCCGGCCTCCTGACACGACCGTCGCCGCCGGCGGCCGGCCGCCGGTCGTCGGTCGTCGGGTACAGCGATCAGCGATCAGCGTAGGTCTCTCGCTTGCAACAACGGCCCAACGGGCGATACCAACCGGTCATCGAGCGATCAGCCTGGGGCGGATATCTGGCAATTTCCTGCGGTGTGGCCATCCCGGCCGGACCGGCCGACAGGGCTGGCTAGCGTACCCCTGTACTGGCTGTCCCGCCTGCCGTGACGAAAGGCGGCACGACGACGGGCGGGACGATGGCAGGCGGGGCAGGGTGGGTCAGGGAAGGAAGCGTCATGCCGGTCGCGGTCGATGCCCGCACCATGGCTGTGGAGGGGATGCGCCTGGGCGACCACGCCTTCGCGCACTACGCCGACGATGACGATCGCTGGGAGGTGCTGTCGACCTTCACGCAGATCGGGCTCACCAACGGGGAGAAAGTGATCGCTCTGGGGGATCCGGCCGTCGAGCACGTGGATGTGCTCGAGCGGTTGTCCACCTGGTCGCCGACGGCTGAGGAAGCCTGGATCCGGGGCCAGTTGGAGATCACCAGCATGCGTGCGCTCATCCATCCGGACCGCCGCTTCACGGCCGGGCGGCAGATCGGCCGGCTGAGGGAGGAGAGCGTGCGCGCCCGGCGGGAGGGCTACGCGGGACTGCGCTCGGTCATCGACATGGCCTGGGTGCAGGACCTGAGCATGGACGTCGAGGGAGTGATGCACCGCGAGACGCACGCGGACGCTCTCTTCGCCGACCGTACCTACGCCGAGATCTGCACCTACGACCGTCGCCGCTTCGATCCGGACGTACTGGAGGCGATGAGGGTCGGCCATCCGGTGGTGCTCCTGGAGCGACCCGGTGACCTCGCGGTCCATCACAGTGTCAACGGTGTGCACCTGATCGGAGACGCGGACGCGGCGACAGCCGCACCCTTCGAAGCCGCCCTGCGGGACGCGTTGACCGACGCCGCCACGGCAGGCCACCTGCTGCTGGACCTCACACGCCTGTGCTTCCTGTCCGTGACCTGCGCACGTTCCCTGGTCCGCCTCGTAGCGAACGCCCGGTCCTGCAGGCGCGTGGACGTCCTCTGCTCGTCCTTCCACGCACGCCTGCTGGACGGAGTGGGCGGAGGAGTCCTGAAGAACCTCGTGCTGCCCCACCCCTCGAAGAGCTCACAGTGACAGCCGCTCCAGGCAACCGGACACCCTCCGGAAACGGTCTGCTGGAGATCCCCTTCACCGCTTCTTCGCTCTCGCACGTGCGATTCCACGCCGGAGAGTGGGCCACCCGCTCCGGACTGCCCCGGGACCGCCGTGCGGAGTTCGTACTGGCAGTCCACGAAGCGGTGTCCCACGCCGTTCGGCACGGCACAGGTCACGGTCGGCTCCACCTCCGCGAGGAACAGGGCGCCTTGCACTGCCACGTGCTCGGCGCAGGCCCGAGCCCGAGCCGCGCCGATGACACCGGTGCCCGCGAGGCGTGCGGCACGGACACAACGGAGAGCAGCGGAGAAGACCTGGCGGCGGTACGGCGGCTGACCGACCATCTGTCGATCGGTACGGCACCCGCGGACGGCACCGTCGCCAGGTTCACCTTCACACTTCCGGCCGGGTGAGCACACGGGCCCGACGGCCCCACCGGGCACGGCCTCAACGAGCACGGCCGTCCGGGAAGCCGGGACTCGATTCCCCGAAGCCGGGACTCAGTTCCCCACGCCGAGATCGGCCATGAACGCGGACGGGTACCGGTCGCCGCGCGCCGCGCCCATCGGCACCGCCTTCTCGATCTCCGCGAGGTCGTCCGCGGTGAGCTCCACCTCCAGTGCGGGCAGCGCCTCGGCCAGCCGCTCCCGGGTGCGGGCGCCCACCAGCGGCACGATGTCCTCGCCCTGCGCGGCCACCCAGGCGATGGCGAGCTGGGCCACGGTGCACCCCTTCGCCTCGGCGACCCGGCGCAGCGCCTCCACGAGACCGAGGTTGTGCTCCACGTTCCCGCTCGAGAACCGCGGGTGGACACCGCGGAAGTCACCGGGGCCGGGGCTCTGCCCGGCCGCCCAGTGCCCGGAGATGAGCCCCCGGCTGAGGACGCCGTACGCGGTCAGACCGATGCCGAGCTCCCGCAGCGTGGGCAGCACCTCCACTTCCACCGCGCGGGAGACCAGCGAGTACTCGATCTGCAGGTCGGCGACCGGGTGCACGGCGTGTGCCCGCCGGACCGTCGCCGCGTCGACCTCGGACAGCCCGAGGTGCCGTACGTACCCCGCGTCGATCATCTCCTTGACCGCACCCACCGTCTCCTCGATCGGCACCGCCGGGTCCAGCCGGGCGGGACGGTAGACGTCGATGTACTCGACACCCAGCCGGGTCAGCGAGTGGGCGAGGGCGTTCTTCACCGCCTCGGGACGCCCGTCCCGCCCGACGAACTGCTGGTCGGGCCCCACCAACATCCCGAACTTGACGCTCAGCCGGTAACTGTCCCGGTCCCGGCCGCGCAGCGCCTCGGCAAGCAGCAGCTCGTTATGACCCATGGCGTAGAAGTCACCGGTGTCGATCAGCGTGACCCCGGCCTCCAGCGCGGCGTGCACGGTGGCGATGCTCTCCGAGCGGTCGACCGCACCGTACGCCCCGGACATGCCCATCGCCCCCAGCCCCAGTGCGGAAACGACCGGACCGCTGTCCCCCAGGCTTCGCATCTGCATGACGTCCTCCTCATGTCCGTACGTCCGTCCGAACGTCAGTACGTCCGTCTGACCGTCTGACCGTCTGACCGTCTGGCCGTCTGTCCGTACGTCGTCGATCTCGCATCCACTCTGGGCCCGCGCCGCGCCGTGCGGGAGCGGAGCGTTCATCATGGGAGAGCCGCTCCCTGGCTCGGCCCGCCCGCCCCGGGAGACCATGAGGCCATGCAACGCGACCAGCTCGCCGACTTCCTGCGCCGCCGCCGCGAGGCGATCCGCCCGGCCGAGGTCGGCATCGCCGACGGCCCCCGCCGCCGCACCACCGGCCTGCGCCGTGAAGAGGTCGCCATGCTGGCCGGCATGTCGGTGGACTACGTCGTACGCCTCGAACAGGGCCGCAGCAGCCAGCCCTCGCCCCAGCTCCTCGGCGCCCTGGCCCGGGCGCTGCGCCTGTCCGACGACGAACGCGACCACCTGTTCCACCTGGCCGGCCACCAGCCCCCGCCCGCCGACGGGACGGCCCGCCTGGCCCGCGCCGGCCTGATCCGTCTGCTCGACCTGCTCGGCGACACCCCTGCCTTGGTCCTGTCCGACCTGGGCGAGGCCCTCGCCCAGAACCGGGCGGCCGTCCTCCTGGCCGGCGACCACACCCACCTCACCGGAGACCGCCGCTACCTCGTGTACCGCTGGTTCACCGACCCCGCCACCCGCGCCGCCCACCCGCCCGAGGAACACGAGTACCAGGCCCGCCAGATGGTGGCCGACCTGCGCGCCGCCGTCGGCCGCCGCGCCACCGACCCCACGGTCACCGGACTCGTCGACCGCTTGCAGTCCGCGAGCGCCGACTTCCGCCGCCTCTGGAGCGAGCACGAGGTGGCGGTCCGCCGCGCCAACCGCAAGACGCTGCTGCACCCGCGGGTGGGACGGCTGGTGATGGACTGCGAGACGCTGTTCACTCCCGATCAGCGCCAGATGCTGCTGGTGCTGACACCGGCGGACGCGGAGACGCGGGAGCGGATGGAGCTGCTGCGGGTGCTGGGGGTCGAGGAGTTCCCCGGGGGCCCGGTGAGCTCCGCGGGGGCAGCGGACGCGCCTGGACGGTGAGGTGGACGGCGAGGCGGACGGTCGGCCAGAGGGACCGGCCCGGCATTCACTTCGGTCCGCGTTTCGGTCTGTGCTTCGGTCCGAAGGAATCCGAACGAAACCGACGCCTGCTCCGTCGGTGGTCTTGAGGGGCGTACGAGGGCGGGCGGTGTATTCGGCCTCGTACGCCGTCCACCGAGAAGGAGTCGATCCTCAAGGAAGAGGTGTATCGATGAGAGCGGTACTCCCAGGCGGTCGGGGCGCGATGGTGAGAGCTCTGATGGCGACGGCCACGGTCATGGTGTCCACGGCCTGCATGTCGTCGGATACCGGCGAGAGCGCAGGCTCCTGCGCGGCGGTGATCGAGTACGAAGGCCGTTCCTACCTCGGGCACGGCGACTTCTCATTCACGCGCGGCACGGCACTCGGCACGGCCGTCGACCCGCCGTGCGACGACACACCCGCCGACGATGACGAAGACGAGTCGGCGGTCGAGAGAACCGCCTATGCGATCGAGGGAGTGGACCCCGGCACCGCCATCGCGGTGGAGGACGCGCCCGAGGATGTCATCTACATCCTCGACGACCCCGAGGACGACGGTGAGCTGCCTCCTGAGCTCATGAGACTGAAACTGAAGACACCGGTCGACGACAGATGACGTCGGCTCGCTCGCCCCGCCCGGATCACTCGCCTCGTCCCGCGTCCGATGGCCACCCCGATCCGCCTTTGAGGACAGTAACTGACCTCATCCCCGCCTAGCGTCGCTGCCGACAGCCACCATCGGCGGAAGGATCTCGATGTCCGATCAGACCAGTGCCGCGCCGACGCGCTACACCACCGTCGCGCCCTACGTCGCCACCGACGACACAGGGGCTTTCCTCGACTTCGTCTCCGAGGCGTTCGGGGGAGAGGAGCTGGGCCGGGTCACGACAGAGGACGGTTCGATCGGCCACGGCGAGATCCGGGTCGGAGACACCGTCGTGCTGGCCTTCGACCGACGCGCGGACTGGCCCGTCATGCCGAGCCTGCTGCAGGTGTTCGTCCCCGACGCCGACAGGGCCTTCTCACAGGCCGTCGCAGCGGGCGGCCACGCCGTCACTCCCGTGGCGGACGACGCCTTCGGACAGCGCGGCGGGCGCGTCAAGGACCCGTTCGGCAACATCTGGTGGGTGGTCAGTCACGTGGAGGACCTGTCCGCGGGCGAGATGTGGAAGCGGCTCCAGGACCCCGTGTACGCCGAGGCCATGCGCGTGGCGCAGGAGACGTTCGATGCCGAGCTCAGTGGGCGCGGGCGTGGGCGGAGCAGCGCTCCTGTGAGGGTGAGCGGCTGACCGGGGAGAGGCGTGCCCACTCGCGTTCAGGGTCCGCGGGTGGGCACGCCTCGGGTCGGGGGTACGTCGCCGGTGAATGCCTCCGTAGACGCGTCCGTAAATGCCTCGACAGCGTTCACGGTGATCGGGAAAGCTGCGCGGGATGACAAGAACCGACGACAGACCTCCCGCGTGGGACGAGCGCACCCAGCTCACCACCTTCCTCGACTACGCCCGTGACACCGCCCGCGCCAAGTGCGAGGGCGCCTCCGAGGAGAACGCCCGCAAGGCACTCCTGCCGGGCTCACCCCTCATGACCCTGAGCGGCCTGATCAACCACCTGCGCTGGGTCGAGTACTTCTGGTTCCAGGTGGTCTTCCTCGGCGAGGAGGACGAGGGCCCCTGGACGGACGAGGACCCCGACCGCGAGATGCGCATCGCCGTCGACTTCCCGCTCACGCAGCTGCTCGACGAGTACGCCGCACAGAGCGCCCGCTACCGCGAACTGGTCGCCGCGACCGACCTGGACACCAAGGCCGAGCGCGCCGGCCGCGACGGCCGCCACGTCGACCTGCGCTGGATCCTCCTCCACCTCACCGAGGAGACGGCCCGCCACAACGGCCACCTGGACATCCTGCGGGAGATGCTCGACGGCACGACCGGCGACTGAGGCCTGTTGCGAAGGTGTCTGTGATGACGTCGCGCAACGGCTCGGGTCAATGCCACGCGGCACTGTCTACGCCGCGGATCCCGGGTTGTCGATGCGCTGCGAGTCCTGCTCCGGCAGGCGACCGCCGAGTCGCTCGGTGAGGGCCTCGATGTGCTCCGGCTGAGCCAGGACGGACGTCGCCGTTTCCTGTCTGCGATGGAGTGCGGCGACGTCTCGACGCAACGCGCGATGGTGCACGCGCATCCACAACCGCGTCCGCCATGGGTGCCACAGCGCCCGGAGCAGGTGTTGGGCTGTCGCCTGCCGATATTCCTCACACTGCGTCATCAGTTCCTCGAGCGACTCACCCAGGACACCGCCCAGTCGGAGGTCGATCACTCCCACGACCTCGCATTGCAGGGCACGTTCCTCGCCACCTCCGGCAAAGTCCAGAACTCTGCGGGGTATGCCGGCCGAGAGCGCAGCCACCACAAGATCTGAGATCGCTTCCCGCTGGGCGTGCTCGGCGTCACGGCCGTCATCCAGAACCGCCGTGACGCCAAGACGCGCCGTGGCAAGCGGTCGCGCCCCGATCATGTGCCGCGACGGAGTCCCCCTCCCGCTCGGCACGATGTCGCACACCCTGTCGCGCACCGCTGCGACGCGGAGGAGCTGCTGCATGACCGCTGCTCGCAGCTGTCGGCGTTCCTGGTTCATGGAGAGGTAGTTGGTCACCACGGCGCCGACAACACCGCCGGCCGTGGTGTAAGCCAAGGTCATCCATTCAGGCATGGGAACCGCCTCACTGTGCCGAGAGCAAGGGAATCACTTCACACCGAAACGGTCCGAGCGTAAGCGGGCTGCTGAGCCCGGGGGAAGACCGAGATCACGTGAGCAGGCGGTGTGGTTCTAACGTGGCTGCCGGGCACCCGACGGGCGTGAGCTCACGGGTCACAGCCACTTTTTGAGGACCGCGAACAGCACGGTCGCCTCGTAGCGGACGGCGATCCTGGCCCAGGTGCCGTCCCGCTGCCGGCGCCGGAACAGGTCACTCGACATCGGCGTCCTCCGCCAGGACGGCCGCATCAACATCGCCGCTACCCGCCACCAGGTCCGTCACCTGAGCCGCCCTCTGGCCGTACTCGGATGGGCGTGAGCAAACAGCACTCACGAGCTCGACCGGACGGAACGACAACACACACTGTCCCCGTAGTCAGCCCCGGGAAGCATCGGCGATTCCGGGGATCACCCTGTGCGGTGACGCGACGAAGCGTTCGCCTGCTTGTCGACGTCGGAGAACAGCAGGGTGGGTTCGGCGAGGATGTCGCGGCCAGCCTCGCTCTTGTAAATCTCGTCGACGCTTCCGAACCGGGCCTCGGAGTAGTCGAGTTCCAGTAGATCGGCGGCCTGCCGGACAGATGCCTCGTCGGGCCCCTCGATCTCCAGGAACGTGGGGAGCTCGGGCCAGGTGTCGAAGTCGAAGGCGACCTCTCCCAGGCGCCACTCCTCGCGGTAGTTCTCCTGGTAGCGGACCTCGGTGAGGCCGACGCGGCGGAGGATGTCGGCCATGGCGTGCAAGTCGGCGATCTCGGTCTCGATCTCCTTCGTGCCATCGATCGTCGTGGCGTCGGTGACCTGCTTGAGCGTGAGCGTCGAGCGCGTTCCCTCGTCCCGCAGACGGAGCCACGCCCCGCCGTCGAGAAAGTCACTCTCGAAGATCTTGCGGGTGAGGAGAGTACGGGGGACCGCCTGAACGGCTCCGAGGGCGGCCAGCTTGGCCTGCAGACCGGCGACGTCAACGGCCAGGAACTTCGCCTCGTACTCGTGCTTCATGTGTCCTTCTCTCACAGACGGCTGGTGCACGGGCGAGCCTCGCCAGGCGGGGATTGGAGGGCGGCACATCAGCGATTTCACCTGCGGTTCGCTCTGACTCGCAGAGCTGGGATCGAAGCGATCTTGGCCGGGTCGAGGTGGTCCCAGAGGATGCCACCGGGCCGGTGCGGCGCGGTGCACTCGATGATCTCCTCTGGCGTGACGACCAGGTCGACCTTCACGTCGTGGTCGGTGACCGGAATCGGGGCGTCGATCACCTGGAGGGAGTGAACCGTCGTCACGACCAGAGTGTCCTGCCTGATGAGACCAGCCTCTGTGAGGAGCGCAAACTCCAGATCCGAGTAACCGGCCCCCTTGCCGATGCGAGCTCCATCGCGGTTGACCGCCACGCTCCCAAGAACCACGATGTCCAGCGGCTGCAAGGCGTCTACCTCGACCGTTGGCGCGGTCACTGCCGCGACTCGGCTGGTGGCGGCCTCATACGGTGGGACGTCCAAGACGGCGGGATCAAGCAGATAGAACGGCTTGGGCGTGGCCAGCTTCGGCACTGCCATGTACAGGAGCTTGCCTTCGGACAAAGCGCGTGCCCGCACTGGAAGTTGCGCCTTGTCCGGCACGGCCTTGATGACCTGGGCGTTCTTCCAGTCGTCCAGTTGAGCCAGTCCGGCGGCGGCCTCCTCCGAGCCCCGGAAATCGGGGATGCGGCCGTGAGCGGTGTCGTTATGTACTGCGTCGGCCGCGTCGAGAGCATTCCAGACCTGAGTCCGTACTAGTTGCTTGGCGTCGTGCATCACGGACCTCCAGGTTTCCCTCAAGAGCTACGCCGTTGCCATGAGAGCGAACAGCCGGTCGTGAATGTCGGCGACGATACGCTCCTGCCGCCACGGGCTCAGTTCGCGAGCGGCGCTGAAGACCACGTTCATCCCTCCGCCACCCCTCGTCTCCTCCAACTCCGCGATGGCCTCGGCCAGCGTAGTAACGGCGGCGTCGATCTCGCGCTGCCGAATGTAGGCGAGCGTAAGGTTGCCCAGCACGATCGCACGTGACTTTCGCCGATCCTGCAGATCGGCGGCCGTCGTCTCCAAGAGCGTCTGTGCGCGTCGGTGCTGCCCGAGGGACAGATAACAGGACCCTGCCAAGCGGCCGAACTGGGTGGAAGACACCAGGTCGGCGGCGGCGTCCATCCCGTCCGCCTTTTCCAGCTGTCGCTGGGCTGCGGCAAGGGCCAGCTCGCAGTCTCTCGCTTCGCCCAGCATGGCGTGCGCTTCACCGGCATGAAGAAGTGCGAGGCCAGTCACGGCTGGGCTGGTGGACCGCGCGGTTTCGGCGGCCTGAAGGGCCAGGGTCAAACCGTTACGCGGATCCCGGGCCCCGTAGAGGGCGACGTAGCAGGTTCTCAGGAGGGCTCGTCCTTCGAGCGTGTGATCGCGTAAGCGCCTGGCCACCTGGATGCTCTCGCCGTAGTAACCACGTGCCGTCGCGTGGTCCCGCCGCTGTGAGGCGTCCCAGACGAGTTGCCCCATGAGCGTGAGGGCGTCTGCCTGAAGAGCCAGGAACTCTCGCTCCGCTCGCCCACGCGGGGCCTTTTGCGCTATGGAAGTGATCAAGCTGAGCTGCTCTCCGCCCTTCGCCAGCAGGCTGGCGGAGGGAGCCCGGTCGTACTGGGCTGCGAGATCGTAGAACTGGCGCCGGAGATCCGCTGCAGTCGACAGATCCGCAGTGCTGGGGTCGGGGAGCGCGCGCTCCTGACGCACCTGCTCGCCACCCTCTCGCTCGTTCTGATCCTTCAGGAGATCGACGAGTCCTTCGGCGGAGACCTTGAGGGCATCGGCGAGACGGGGGCGTATCCACGGCTGGGGAGATGAGGTGCCTCGTTCCCAGCGCACGATCGTGGAACGGTCCACACCGAGCCGCTCAGCCAGTCCCTCCTGCGTGAGGCCCACGACTTGGCGTCGCTCGGCAAGCCGCTGCCGTCTGGGTGGCATGAGCTCGACCCCCGATTCCCTCAACGTCTCGCACGGGCCGAACACCCAGGTCATGCCCGTCGATGCCACATGGATGCGTCACTTGTGCATCAAATCCGCTCTGGTAGCCCCAGGGGCTGACCCGCTTGTGTAGGTGACCACATCCCACACGACGAAGGGACCTTGACGGTGTCGGCCGCACGCACCAATGGCCCCAAGCATTGCATGAGAGCCAGACCGGCATCTCGTTGCGCGGCGGAGCGGAGGAGACCGCTGCCCGACGGGCCTGATGCCACCGTCGAGCCACCGGGCGGCCTCCGCGCCGGCGCGAGGCGCTCCGCTCCTGAT
This sequence comes from Streptomyces sclerotialus, assembly GCA_000719105.1. Lineage (GTDB taxonomy): Bacteria > Actinomycetota > Actinomycetes > Streptomycetales > Streptomycetaceae > Streptomyces > Streptomyces sclerotialus_B. Next base: position 164,189 of record JODX01000001.1, read on the forward strand.
CCACTAGTCCAGAGTCCGCGCCGGTCCCGCAACGCCCGCCTCAATGTGCTCGGCGCGCCCGCCGAGAAGGAGACCACGCGTGGATAACGTCCCCGGCATGACCACTGAGACTGGCCAACAGGCCACGTCCGCACAGCACCTGCGCGATGCCATGGTGCGGCAGCTCATCGACCTAGGGGCCGCCCGAAGTCCCCGTGTCCTGGCGGCATTCCGCACCGTCTCCCGCCACCTGGCCACACCGCAGGTGGACATGGCGAAGGCGTACGAGGCCGAATCCGCCACGATCACCAAAACCGACGAGAACGGCGTGGACATCAGCTCGGTGTCCGCTCCGCGGGTGCAGGCCATGCAGATCGAACAGGCCGACCTCGCGCCGGGCATGACCGTGCTGGAGATCGGCTCCGGCGGCCCGAACGCCGCCTACCTCGCGGAGATGGTCGGCGACCAGGGGCACGTCGTCACCGTGGACATCGATGAAGATGTCACCGCGCGTGCGGAACGCTTCCTGGCGGAGACCGGTTACGACCGGCACGTCACCGTGGTGACTGCGGACGCCGAAGCCGGTGTTCCCGTGCATGCGCCGTACGACCGCATCATCGTCACCGTGCAGGCTGCCGACATCCCGCCTGCCTGGATTCATCAGCTCAAGGATGGCGGTCGGCTCGTCGTGCCACTGCGGATGCGTGGCATGACCCGCTCGGTCGCCTTTGTTCGTAACGGCGAACGGCTGGTCAGCGACGACATCCAACTGTGCGGCTTCGTACCGATGCGAGGCGCCGGAGAGAACCGTATGCGTCTGGCAGTCCTGCACGAGGCCGACGGCGAAGAGGTCGCCCTGCGCCTGGACGGACATCCCGAGCCCGACGTCCCGGCCCTGAGCGCCGCGCTTTACGAGCCCGGCACCGAGGTGTGGTCCGGGGTCACGGTCGGCGGCATGGAGTCGAAGGACCACCTGGACCTCTGGCTCACGACCGCCCTGGACAACCTGCCCTTGATGGCGGCGAAGCCCGCGGCCCGGCACCGCGGCATCGTCGCCGCGGCCTCCCCGATCGGTATCCCGGCCCTGGTGGACGGAGGCAGCCTCGCCTACCGCACATCGCGCCGGACCGACGATCCTGATCGGTGGGAACTGGGCGCGCTCGGCCACGGCCCTGAAGGCCAGAAGACCGCCGAGCGCCTGGTCGAGGAGATCCAGGCGTGGGACCGCGAACACCGAGGCCAACAGGCGCGCATCGAGGTTCATCCGGCGGGCACACCGAGCGACCGGCTTCCTTCGGGACAGGTCGTCGACCGGCCGCACACGCGGATCACCATCTCCTGGCCGTGACCCGGTCAGCGTCGCGATCAGGTGGCACCACCAGTACAACCCGGACGACCCGGTACATCCACCCACCCCTCTGACTGAGGAGAACGTGATGACACAGAACACCACGCTGGACACGGGCACGACGTTCACGGCCGTCGGAGGGTCGGACTTCGACCTCGACATCGAGACCGTGGCCTCGGCGCCCGTGCTCGGAGCGCTGCTGAACGACACCGGTGACGGCTGCGGGTCGACCTGCCAGTCCGCCTGCTCCAACAGCACTTGCGGCTGACCCGGCCCCGCCTGAGGGTTGCCGGGCGGACTGCTGCCCGGCAACCCAGCCACCGAGAAGAAGGAGGCTCAGCCGTGTATCACCGGGTTGACGCGAGCATGATCAGAGTGGCGGTCCTTCCGCTGGCGGCGAGGCCGCCCTCCTGCCCTGCTCTGGTCGGTGACACTGCCGCCGACGCTGAGAACTGCCGCCAATGGATCGCCCGGACCTGGGCCGACGACACTCTCGCCGATGCCATCGAACTCGCCGCGCCCGAGCTGGCTGCCGGCATCCGCAAGGTGCTCGACGGCACAGCCCGTGTCTCCCGCGTCCGCCGCGCCGCCCTTTCCCTGACCCGCTACCTCCTGCGCATGCAATACCGCGCCACCCCGTTCGGTCTGTTCGCCGGTGCCACCGCCCTGCGCGTCGGCCCTGCCACACACGTGAGCTGGGGCCCCCAGCACAAGGCGTTCGCCAGAGCCGACGCCGTCTGGCTGCACGACGTCATCACCGCCTTGGAGCAGCTTCCGGGCGTGCTTCAAGACCTGCTCGTGGTAGCCGATCCGACATGCACCGTGCGGGGATCACACATCACTGTCCCGCACCAGCCCGGCACCATCGGCCCCACGGAGACGACCCTGCGGCGCACACGAGCCGCGGAGATGGTGCTTGACCTGGCTGAGTCCCCCATCGTCGTCCGTGACGTCGTGGCCAAGCTGCGCGCCGACTATCCCGACAGCGACCCGCAGGCGATCGAGGCCATGGTGCGCGACCTCGTTGCCCATCGGGTACTGCTCAGCAGCCTTCACGCACCGATGACTTCCGACGACGCCCTCGGCCACCTCATCACACAGCTCGACGACACAGGGGCGGCCGTTCCGGCGGCGGTAGAGGACAAGCTGCGTCACGTACACCAGCTCCTCCGCCAGCACGACCGGGCCCACCCGGGTGAGCAGCGAGCCGTCCGCGCGCAGGCCACCGCCGCGATGACCGGCATGAGCCGGGTGGCGAACCGCACGCTCGCGGTGAACCTGCGCCCCGACTGCGACATCGTCCTGCCCGAGGAGGTGGCGCGGGAGGCGCAGCGGGCCCTGGACGTCATCACGCGCATCACCCCGTTCCCGAACGGCACACCTGCCTGGCAGGAGTACCGCACCCGGTTCCTGGAGCGGTACAGCCTGGGCACCGTCGTACCCGTAGGGGAGCTGACCGACCCGGACACCGGCCTCGGTTTCCCTGTGGGCTACCGCGGGACCGTCCTCAAACGCCCCGTCCTGCCCACGACGCCCCGCGACGAACACCTCCTCGCTCTGGCCCAGGACGCCGCCCTCACCAACCGGCGGGAGATCGAACTCACCGAGGACGACATCGAGGCACTGTCAGCCGGAACGCCCACCCAGGTCCCTGCGCACATCGAGTTCCACTTCACGGTGCTCGCGCACTCCACGCGACCTTTGGACGAAGGCCGCTTCACGCTGTCCACCGTGGGGCTGTCCCTCGCGGCCGGCATCACCACGGGCCGGTTCCTGACCATGCTTGAGCCGCGAGACTACGACCGCGTGTCCGCCGTCCACGCTTCTCTGCCCACCCTCGCCAGCGAGGCCGTACGCGGCCAGGTCTCCGGCCCGCCGCTGAAGGTGCCGATCAACAACGTCAGCCGAGCGCCCCACATGACCGGTGAGCTGCTGTCCATCGGCGAGCACAACCCGAAGGCGAGCCTCAACCTGGACGATCTCGGTGTGGTGGCCGACACCGGCCATCTCTACCTGGTGTCCCTGTCCACCGGCCGGCTCGTCGAGCCGTCGGTGCTGAACGCCGTGGAGCTGAGCAACAGCACCCATCCCCTGATCCGCTTCGTGTGCGAGGTCCATCGCTCCCACACCGCAGTCCTTCTGCCGTTCTCTTGGGGAGCCGCGGCCCGCCTGCCGTTCCTTCCGGAGGTACGCGTCGGCCGGACGGTCCTGTCTGCTGCCTGCTGGCGCCTGCGTGCCCGAGATCTGGGAACTGATGACGACTGGAAGGCCCGCCTCACCAACTGGCGCATCCAGTACGGCGTACCGCGTACCGTTTACGTCGGCAGCAGCGACCAGCGCCTACGACTCGACCTTGACGACCTCACCCACCAGCAGCTCCTGCGGGCGGAGCTGACCCGCCACAGCACCGCCGTACTGCACGAGGCGCCGGAGGAGAGCGCCTTCGGCTGGATCGGCCGGGCCCACGAGGTGACCATGCTTTTCGCCTCCGATCAGCGGCGCCTCCCCGCCCCTGTGCGCCGTACGAAGGTCATGCCTCGCCGTGACTCCGGACGCTTCCCCGGCACATCGGAGTGGGCCTACCTGAAGCTCTACGGCAGCACGGCACGCGCGCCGGAGGTGCTTACCGCGCACGTGCCACGGCTGCTGCGCGAGTGGGACGGGCAGCAGGCCGAGTGGTGGTTCATCCGGTACGCCGACCCAGACGCACACCTGCGGATCCGCTTGAAACTGCGCACACCGGCAGCCTTCGGCACGGTGGCGCAGCACGCGGCCGTGTGGGCGGCCGAGCTGCGCGAGGACGGACTGATCCAGCACGTGAGCTGGGACACCGACCATCCGGAGACCGGCCGCTACGGAACCGGCACTGCGCTGGAAGCCGCCGAGCAATTCTTCGTCGCCGACTCCGCAGCGGCCCTCACGCAGATGTCCCTGGGGGCGCCCGCCGAACTGCAGCCTGCCGTCACCGCCGGGTCCTTCGTGGACATCACCACCAGCTTTCTGGGCTCCGCTCAGGCCGGGTACGACTGGCTCATCCGGCACCTGTCACGGTCCGACGGCCGGCCTGTGCGCCGCAGCGTCCAAGAGCTTGCCCGGAGCCTGGCGGGCACGGCACCGGAGGAATCCGTCCTGCGGGGCCTGGGAGGCGGCAGCGAGCGCGTTGCCCAGGCCTGGACGCTGCGACGCGCCGCCCTCGGCAGTTACCGGCAGGTACTCAAAGCCGCCGGCGTTGTCCCGGCGACCGTCCTGCCGTCCCTGTTGCACATGCACCACAACCGTGTCGCGGGCATCGACCGGGATGCCGAGGCAACCTGCCGCCGACTCGCCCGCTCCGCCGCTCTCTCCTTGACCACCCGCGTCGAAGGAGCACTGCGGTGACCATCGCCCCGCTTGGCGCCGGCACTGCTCCGACCACCCGGCAGTCCCTCGCTCACGGCTCTCTCGGAACAGCCGTGCTTCACATCGAGCGCGCTCGCCGCGGATCCGGCCAATGGCCGGCCGTCCACCGGCAGCTCTCCGCGATCGGTCCCCTGATCAACGGTGACCAGGCGAACCTGTACCTCGGCGCACCCGCCATGACGTACGTCCTCCACCTGGCCGCCGCGGGCACCGACCGGTACGCGGGTGCGTTGCACGCGCTCGACGGGATTGTGGCCGCGCACGTCCGGCGCCGCCTCGATGCCGCTCACGCGCGCATCGACGCGGGCCGCTTCGCCGCCTTCGCCGAGTACGACGTGTTCCGTGGACTGACCGGAATCGGTGCGCTGCTCCTGCGCCGACGGCCAGAAGGTGCGGAGATGAAGGGCATCTTGGAGTACCTGGTCCGTCTCACCGAGCCGGTGACCGGCCTTGTCGGCGAGCCTCTGCCCGGCTGGTGGGTCGGCCACGCTCCGGCTAGCGACCAGACGGCCACTCCCGGCGGTCACGCAAACGTGGGCATGGCGCACGGCATCACCGGCCCCCTCGCCCTCCTCGCCCTGACCAAGCGCCATGGGATCACCGTCGACGGCCACGACACGGCCATACGCCGGATCTGCCGCTGGCTCGACCAGATCCGCGAGAGCGACCACCGCGGTACGCGCTGGCCCCGGTGGATCAGCACACATGGCCCGGCACCCGCCATACCGGCCGCGCCCTCTTGGTGCTACGGCACACCCGGCCTTGCCCGCGCCCAGCAGCACGCCGCCATCGCCCTGGGCGACGAGGACCGCAAGCGGATGGCGGAGCAGGCACTCCTGAGCTGCCTGTCCGACTCTCAGCATCTCGACCGAATCGCAGACCGCGGCCTGTGCCACGGCTTCGGCGGGCTGCTGCGTACGGTGCAGCGCGTTGCCGAGGACGCGGGGAACCCACAGGCGTTCACCGACCGACTCGACCTGCTCAGGCAGCGGTTCCTCATGGCTGACCCGCCAGAAGGGGCTGGCTTTCTCATGGGGTCGGCCGGAGCCGAGCTTGCATTCCAGGGAGCCGAGGACGGGGCGGAGCTCGTCAGTGACTGGGACGCCTGCCTCCTGCTGACCTGAGAGGGAAAGCCGTGCAGCAGTACGACGCGGACCCAACCGAGGACGCGGTGCTGTCCGTCCTCTCCGGCACTCCGATCGAAGAGGCAGCCACCTCCGCCTGCACGACGCCAACCCGGCTGTCCGAGGCGGTGTCGCGGTACCGGGCCGCGGGCCGGGCCGCGCTCGGCGCCTGCCCCGACGGATGGGCCCAGGTGAACATCCAGTTCGCCGACCATTCCACAGCAGAACACGCCTTCCGGGCCTACCTCCTGCCGTCCCTCAGCATCACACCGATCGGCAAGTGGTGGTTCGTGCGCAAGCACCCCTGCTGGCGCCTGCGTGTCCGCCCGGCCCCGGGCGCGACCACCGGTCAGGCCCTCGCGCACATCACGGAGGCGGTCGACAGCGCGGTCTCCGGGGAAGTCGCCAAGGGCCGGCGGACTGTGCCGTACGAGCCGGAGACCGTTGCGTTCGGCGGTCCGGTGGGCATGGCGATCACCCACGATCTGTTCCACGCGGACAGCGTCGGCGTCCTCAACCGCCTTCACCGCGCCGCCGAAGGCGGAGAAGGGATGCTCGACACCAAGCTCACCTCCCTGCTCGTCACCACGCTGATGCTGCGGGCCGTCGGCCTGGAATGGGGAGAGCAGGGTGACGTGTGGGGCCGGATCGAGGTTTTCCGCCCCTTGCCCGACGCCGTAGACCCGGACCACGTCAGCGGCATGGTCCAGCGGATGCGGCACCTCCTGTCGATCGACGCGGCTCCTGCCCTCGCCGACGGGCCGCTCGTTCCTCTACGCGAATGGGTAACCGGAATGGAACGTGGCGGGCAAGCCCTCGCGTCTGCCGCGGGCGAGGGACAGCTGCTGCTCGGCCTTCGGGGCATCCTCGCCCGGCACGTTCTCTTCCACTGGAACCGCATGGGCTTCAGCACGCGGCAGCAGGCCATCTGGTGCCGGGCCGCACGGCAAGCAATCCTCGGCTAAAGACCTCCGGCCTGGCGTACCGCTTCAGCGAGCGCCGGGCCGCGCAATCTTGCAAGCCCGGCCAGATGCATCAAGCCGCTTTGCCTGCGGGGGATGGTGAAGGCTGCCTGCCGGTGGTACTGCGGCGAAGTCGCCAGCACAAGCAGAGGTAACTCCTATCCGATGAGAGAGCCCAGGAACCTAGCCCACGCTTCCGTCGATACCGAAAGGCGAGGGCCATCCGGCCGCTTCGAGTCCCGTATCAGAACACCAGCAGGTACATACGCGGCCTCCACACACTCAGTCTCACCGCCAGCGCTGTATGACGACTTGAACCACGCGTGCTCGGAGGCGGGCTGCGGGACGGCGGGCATTCATAGCTCCTTGCGGACTCGATGGATCATGGCGGAGGAAGCCTCCATGTCCAACGCTTGTGCGCGCAGGTACTCGAACGCAAGCCGGTACCGCTCAAGTTCTTCGTCCTTCTCCATGAAGAGTGATCCAGCGTGGAGGTCCACGTAGACGACATCGAGCGCGGGTTCGCTGCCACCAAGGATCACGAAACTGCCGAGGGCAGCCGAGTGGGCGCCTTTCGAGAATGGGAGCACCTGAAGCGTGATGTGAGGTGACTCGTTGGCTTCCAGAAGTCGACCAAGTTGCTCCTTCATGATCTGTGCTGAACCCACAACCCGGCGGATCACTGACTCGTCGAGGATGGCCCACAGGTGCGGAGGCTCCGGCCGCGAGAGAAGCTCCTGTCGCTTCATGCGGATGTCCACGAGCTGCTCGATCTTGGCCGGCTCCAGGCGTACCTCGTGGGCCTTCTGGAGGGCGGTGACGTATTCCCGGGTCTGCAGGAGACCGGGAACATAGACGCAGCAGAAGTGGTCCTCGCGTACGGCCTCGTCTTCTAGGGTGAGTAGCAGGTTGAAACTTTCCGAGATTGAGTCGGCGTAGGGGCTCCACCAGCCCTGCTGTCTGGCGTCCTTGGCCAGACCGACGACGGCCTTGCGTTCGGTCTCGGTCGCTCCGTACTCACGGCACAGCGCGTCGACCACAAGCCATTTGACCGGCCCGGCCTGCGTCTCGTACCGGCTCACCGTTGCCTTCGAGACTCCGACGAGCCGACCGGCCTCCTCAAGAGTCAGTCCTTTACGCGCTCGCAGCTTGCGCATCATCGCGCCCAGTTGGCGGCGCCGAGTAGTGGTCCGTACGGACATGTGGCTCCTCACGCGTGCGCCGGGCACTAGCCCGGAGACGTCAAGCAGGCTAGGCGCTCGGGAGGTTGAGCTACCAGCGGGATCACTCGATGGAGTCTCGTGAGAAGTTACACAGAGAGACTTCTCTGTGCCATGCTCGTCTCAGTTCGCTACGCAGTGCAGCCGTACGGACACGGCTGGCGCAGGCATGTGCGTGGCTGGCAGGGAGGAGTAGCCATGCCTGGCTACGAAGTCACCGAGCCCCGAATCCGCTGCGTTCTCCCCTTCGAGGCAAAGCCGGCGGAGGTGCGCCTGCTCCGCAGGGCGGCCACCACGCAACTCGACGAGTGGGGCATGCATGAGGCGGCCGAGGAGGCGGAACTACTGGTCACGGAGCTGGCGACGAACGTGATCAAGCACGTCGGGGAGGGCGTGACGGCCACTCTCGTTCTGGAGCAGTGGCAGGGACGACTGCGCGTCGAAGTTCACGACACGGGTGGCCCCTTGCCGACGCCTCGGACCCCCGGGTGTGATGAGGAGTGCGGGCGAGGACTGCATCTTCTCAAGGGGCTGGCGGTCGACTGGGGCACGCTGCTCACGGCCGCCGGCAAAGCAGTTTGGTGCGAGATTGCAGTGACGCCCGAGCCGACATGTGGGCGGATTGAACGCGCGGTTGCCGCTCTGGAGCACTACCAGGGCGCACAGACGGGACCATTCCAAGGCCGGCTCGAGAAGCTGGCTTTGGAGGACACGGCGGTGACGCTCATCGCTGATCTGCTCCATTGGACTGCCGCCCGGGGCACGGACCCGGATGACATCCTTGACCGCGCTCAAATGCACTACGAAGCGGAGGTGGAGGCCGCGGCGTAGCGTCATCGGGCGAGCGCCAGCTCATCACACGGGCGCCAGCTCATTCGAGTGCGGCGCGTACGCGCAGGAGAGCTGCGGCGTCCTCATGGGCGCCGTGCTCGTGCAGGGCCACAGCGGCATGTACGACGTCATGATGGCTCTGATCGCGCCCGTACATGTGGATCAGCGTGTCAGCGAACTCATCGTTTCTCTGCTGCCGCAGCAGGCACAGGAGTGTCGCTAGCTCTGCGGTACTGAGCGTCTCTGCTGTGTGGCGCAGCACCGGTAGGGCCGCCTCATGCCGGCCGCCAGGCGTGAGCTCAGCAGCCTGCTGGGCCACGTTTCGTGCCGCCGCTTCGTTCCGCGCACTCCGCTGCCGGTCCCCCTTCCGGTGAGGGACCGGCAGCGGAGCTGCGGTAGTTCTTGCGGCGAGACGTGCTTCGAGGCCGGCCCGTATCGCCCGCAGCCTCGCCAGCGATGCTTCGAGCTCGCTGGCCTTCGTGCGCAGAGCGGTGACCTCGCGGCGAAGGGTTCCGAGCTTGTCGGCGTTCTCTTCAGCTTCCGCGTGTCTCCCCTCCGCGCGTTGCAGCTGTCGTCCTAGCGATATGGCCTTGGCCTCCGCAGCATCGGCGTTCGCCTGCAACGACAGGCATCGACCGCAGTGCTCAGCGCGCGTCTGCGCGTGCAACTCGGTCAGTTCGGCCAGCGTCATGCCCACCTGGTCGTCGCCGCCAGCGTCGGCGGACGCCGTCTTATAGAGGAACTCAAGGGTTTCCAGGGCTGGAACTGAACGGCCGCTGAGGAACCTGGACAACGAGCTCTCTCCGACATGAACATGTCGCGCTGCGGCTGCCTGCGTCGGCCAACTCCGCCTTGCCTTCTCTGGCCTCGGTGGCGTCAGGTGGCGGCACAGGCCCTGAAGGGCCAGTGCCAGCTGACGCTTTGCTGGAGGAACGTCACTGCGGAAGGTCTTGACTGTCCAGCCGTATGGGGTGGTGGCCGTCTTGGCTTGCGTCATAACTGCCAGTTCTCCCTTTATGTCCTGTTCAGTTTCCACGTCACGGCGCCCGGCTGGCAGGCCGGTTGGTGAGCAAGTGTGCCGCAAGCGAGGCGAGTTGGCTCTTGCTTTCCTTGAAGCAAGCGTTCCAAGGGTGGACATCCATTCGGCCTGTGGTGCGAGACTTAGGTAACCGCTCTTCGGATGGGGGGCTTAGCCATACATGGGCGTTTTATGCCCTCCGTTATGGCTTAGTGCGTTATGTCATGCGATTCGATTCGATTCGACTCGACGGAGGATCAGATGACGCTGCCTTCTTGGCAGGATAAGAAGCTGGGGAGCATGGCGCGTGCCGCGCTGTGGCTGCTTCAGGTGGTGGGGGAGGACAAGGTCTTCACTAAGGCTGAACTGCGCGAGGCCTTTCCCGATGTCGCGCAGATCGACCGGCGTCTTCGTGACCTCCGGGATCACGACTGGAAGATCGATACGAGCCGGGACGACCCGACTCTCAAGCAGCAGGAACAGCGCTTCGTGGCCAGAGGCGCCGAGGTGTGGATTCCGGGCAAGTCGAAGGCCCCCAAGCACAAGGCAAGCCTCACGGCGGCCCAGCGGGCGAAGGTCCTCGAGGGTGACAACTACATGTGCCGCTCGTGTGGCATCTCGGCCGGCGAGACGTACGAAGACGGCATCACCCCGGCGGTTCTCAACGTAGCTCGCCGCAAGGTCCTGCTGCCCGAAGGCCCTGAGACCTATCAGAACGTCACTGAATGCAAGCGCTGCGGTGCCGGGAACGGGGACCGGCAGGTCGACCTGGAGCAGGTGCTGGGGCAGGTGCAGGCACTCGCCCCGATGGAACGGCGTGTGCTGAGGAGCTGGATCGCTGCGGACCAGCGCTCTCTGGGGCCGATGGAGAAGGTGTGGGGCATTTACCGGAGCCTGCCCCAGGACTCGCGCAAGGCTGTTGCCGAGGCGCTTATCGGTATCGAGGACTAGGGGAACGGGCAAGTGATGATGCGCGAGTTTCCTCCGCCGCCGCGCGCGGCGGAGTTCAGCGAACAGATCAAGAAGAAGGTCAACGAGGTCAAGACGGCTGGCGGCACCAGGGAGACGGTAACCGTTGACTGGAACGAGCAGCAGGCTCACGTCGAGGTCATCGACCTTCCGCTCAACGGGCTGTACTTCAATCCCGGTACGCACCGCATCCGTGCCCAGCGCAGTCACGACCCCGTGCGTGAGCGGGCACTGGAAAAGGACCCCTGGAGCGCTGAAAGCCAGGATTACCTGAAGTTCCTGCTTATGGCCGCGCCGACTAACCCTGACCTGAGGGACACGGACTTCGACAAGCTGCAGGAGAGTCTTCAGCAGTTCGGGCAGAACGAGCCGGGACTGGTGACTCACCACGGTGTGCTGGTCAACGGCAACACCCGGGCCGCCGCCCTGCGTGAGCTCGGTATGCAGTCCATGCGTGTGGGGGTGCTACCCGAGTCCTTCACCTGGGCGGACATCAACGCCGTCGAGCTGTCCCTGCAGCTGCGCAAGGACCACCGCCGCGACTACTCGTACGTCAACCGCCTGCTTGCCATGGAGGAGCAGGCCGCACTCGGGCGTACGCCGGAACAGATCGCCAAGGAGTTCCGGATTCAGGTGAAGACCTACCACCAGGAGCGGTGGATCCTGAGCACGATTCAGGAGCTGATCGACCGCAGCAAGAGCGGCGGAGGTACGGCTCTCCGGCTGGTGGACTGGGAGGGGGCCCAGGAACGCCTGAAGGAACTGCACCGGCTGTACGTGAAGCTGGAGACGGTCGACCGGGACAGGGCGGAGGTGCTGAAAGAATGGCGGCTGGCCGCGATCCTGCTCGACTTCTCCAAGACGGACGTCCGCCACATCGACGAGAACTTCCTGAACGAAGGTCTCGGAGAAATGCTGCCGGCTGCCCCGGCCTCTGCGGGCAGCACCCCTGCCCAGGCGGAGAGCGTGGCTATTCCGGGCCTTGGCCTCGCGGTGCCCGCTGCGTCCTCGGCTGTCTCCGAGGCCCGAGCGCTGAACGACCAGATTCTCCGCGCCAGCGCGGTGGTGAGCAGTGCGAAGCCGGAACTGGGTGACGTGAGCCGGGCCGAGAACCAGGCTGTGCTGGACAACGCGCAAAAGGCGTTCGACCAGGCCATTGACGCCGCCGGCCGCAGCGCACGCCTGCGGAAGCGCAAGCAGCTGGCGCCTGCACGCCTCGCGGAGGCCTGCGCGAGCATCGATCAGTGCGTGGCTGACCTGGTGCAGGCGCGAACGTCCCGGAGCCTGGACGAGGAGGCTTTCGACGAAGCCGTGCTCAAGCTCCGCGGGAGTCTTCGCAAGCTGGCGCAGCAGGCGGGTCGCGGCCTGGATCATCCTGGTGACGGTGTCGCCTGGCTGCTCGAAGCCGCCGCTGCTGAGGGGGCCAAGTGACCGACGGCACGGCCGTACCGTCTCTGCACCTGGGATTCGATGAGACGCGTACGCGCGTTGTCCTGAGGACCACCGAGCAGTACCAGCACGACCTTGTTCAGCTGGCCGCCCGATTCCGTACGGGTGGCCAGCTGGGCCCTCTCAGCGCGCTGATCGCGCTGGATGACCTGCTGGCCAGTCTCGGTGTGCTCGGCACCTGGCCGCACCCGGAAGGCGTGGAGTGGGCGTCGGATTTGCGGACGCTCGTGACCGGCGTCATCCAGGACGCCAATACGGTCAAGGAACGGCTCGACGGATCTCCTACGCAGGGAGAGGTCACCCCGAGCGACGTGCCGGGCCTGCTCGGCGACACATGGCGGGGGGAACTGAGCGAGTTCCAGCTCCGGGACATAGCGAAGCTGCTGTCGCTTCAGCACGGCGCCAACTTCAGCGTGCCGGGAGCCGGCAAGACGCGAGTTGCTCTCGCCGTATACGCGGCGCAGAAGGCACAGCGGCGGGTCAGCCGTCTCCTGGTCGTGTGCCCCAAGTCGGCTTACGAGTCGTGGCGCTACGAAACCGCTGTGTGCTTCCCCCAAGCCCTGCGCACGCATGTGCTTGACGGCTCTATGGACCAGTGGACGGAAGTCCTCATAGTCAACTACGAGAGGCTGGACCGCTCACTGGCCATGCTGGCCGGATGGCTCAAGGCCGCACCTTCAATGATCATTCTGGATGAGGCACACAGGATGAAGCTCGGTGCGAGGGGCACCTACGGAGCCGCCTGCATGGCACTGGGGCCGCTGGCCACCCGGCGGATGATCCTGACCGGTACGCCGGCTCCCAACGGCTCGAAGGACCTGGAGAACCTGCTGGGCTTCGTCTGGCCGGGGCACGGCCAGCGGACGGTGGTCCAGGCAGTGGCGGGTGGCGACCTCGCGTATGCCAGCTCGGTTCTCCGCCCGCTGTTTACCCGGACAACCAAGCAAGAGCTCGGTCTCCCGCCGGTGCAGCTGGGCCTGCGGTACGTCGACATGCCTCCGCTGCATGACCAGATCTACGGCGCGATCGTCGGCGATGCGAACGGCGGAAGCGCTCGGGACGACCTCAGTGCGCTCGGCAAGACGGCCCTCCGGCTGCTCATGGCCGCGACGAGCCCTGCGCTGCTCCTGGAGGGGGCCAGCCGGTATGAGCCCTTGGCCTATCAGCTGCCGCCGCTGGACATCCCGCAGGACAGCTCACTGTTTTCGCTGATGCAGAACCTGCCTGACTACGAGCTGTCGCCCAAGTACAAGGAAGCTGTGGCGATCATCGCGGAGAACGCGGCGCGCGGCCGGAAGACCCTGGTCTGGACGACGTTCGTCCGGAGCCTGACGACCTTGGAGCGAATGCTGGAGAAGTTCAGTCCTGCGGTGGTCTACGGCGGCACTGCCGACCGGGACGAGCAGCTGAGGCGATTCCGCGAGGATCCGAGCTGCATGGTGCTGATCTCCAACCCGGCAACCCTGGGTGAGGGCATCAGCCTTCACCATGTCTGTCATGACGCCGTGTATGTGGACCGTGACTTCATGGCGGGTCGGTTCCTGCAGAGCCTGGACCGGATTCACCGCCTTGGGCTGGCTCCGGACACTGAGACCCGGGTCACGGTACTGGCCGTGCGTAACACGATAGATGAGGTCGTCGCGGCGAGACTTGAGCAGAAACTGGTCTTCATGGGGCAAATTCTTGATGACCCGACTGTCCAGCAGCTTGCGGATCTGGAGGAGGAGCCGTCGGTGGCTGCCGGGCTCGCACCGAGCGACATCGAGGCCTTGTTGCATCACATGGCCGCTCGCTAGCTAGGCGATCAGTTCTGATCTGCGGACGCCTCGGACTAGGCTCATAGTCGTGTCTGAGGAAGCACAGTGGGTGGCGCCGGAAGGATCTTGGGCTTCGTCCGCGGCGCGGCGGCGAAATATGCAGGCGATCCGCAGCCGCGATACGAAGCCGGAGAAACTCGTCCGTCGCCTCGTTCATGCTGAGGGACTGCGCTACCGCGTGGCAGCGCGGCCCCTCCCGGATCTTCGCCGGACGGCTGACATGGTGTTCCGTCCGGCGAAGGTGGCTGTTTTCATAGACGGCTGTTACTGGCATGGCTGCCCCGAACACTACGTACCACCGAAGACTAACTCTGGGTACTGGTCAGAGAAAGTTGTCCGCAATGTGAAGCGGGACCGGGATACGGATCAGAGGCTGGCGGACGCAGGGTGGCTCGTGCTCCGCTTCTGGGAGCATGAACCATCAGACGCCTGCGCCCACAAAATCGTCGACTCGGTGCTTTCCCGCAGGGCGGACACTCGAACGTCCTGAGACAGGGAACTCCATCTGCTGAGGGCCGTCTTCCGCATGCGATTCCGATTCGCCTGTCGGAGAGGTGTCCATCTTGTAGGGCTCAAGCAGCGCTTGCCGGTGTGCTGGTCGCAGAACAGCGGCAATTGCTCGCCCAACCGCTTCAGCCACCGGCGGCGGGAAGGCGTTACCCACCTGCCGGTATCGGGCCGTCTTCCCGCCCTGGAAGTCCCAGTCTGTAGGGAATCCCTGAATGATGGCAGTTTGCTCGACTGTGAGCATCGGGCCGGCGTCCCTGAAGAGGTCGCGGGCAGGGTCGCATTGTGCGCGGTCGTTGGCGACGCCCATGGCGTTCACGTGCAACGCCTCCCAGGCGCGCTTGGCCCTGGTAGGTCCAAGGTCTGCGCCCCCGTGTTTCTTGGATCCCCCCACTAGTGTTGGAGCGATGCCTCGACCTGCCGCTGCGGCCTTCTCGGCTTCATCGCGCCACTTGTAGTAGACGTCTTTCCCGGTGCGCTCACCAAGCTTGGCTGGTTTGCCTTCAGAATTCTTGTCCCAAAAGTCCTCGCAACGCTCGCGCATGCTTGCCTTGAGTTTGCTGAAAACTGTTGCTTCCTCGGCGTCGAGGTGCCGAGGCCAATTGAATTCTACGGTACTGTCCTCTAGGACATCCTTACGGATGGCGACGAGGATTGCCCTCGGCCGCAGTTGGGGAACACCGAAATCCTTGGCGTTGATTCGCCGCCAGACCTTACGCATGGCGAGGTCTTGCACCTTCGGGTGATCTTGCCTGTCAATCTCTGGAATCACATAACCGGCATCGCGCAGGCGGTCCAGGATATCGTTCCGGTAATCAATGAAGAACTCAGGGGGTTCAAGAATTCCGCGGACGTTCTCGATCATTACCGCCTTGGGCCAGAGTTCGTCGATGATGTTCAGTGCCTCTGGGAAAAGGTCGCGCTCATCATCTGGGCCTAGCCGCTTACCTGCCAAAGAGAATGGCGGGCATGGAACTCCACCGGCGAGCAGGTCCAATTGCCCGCGCTGCAAGCCGAGATTCTTCCTGAGGTTCGAATCAAGGAAGTCTTTCACGTCCATTGGTTCGATGTTGCGAGCTTTTTCACGTGTCCAGCCGGGCCAATTGCCAACGTTCGCACGCAAAGTATCTACGGCATGCCGATCCCATTCAACCAAGGCGAGATGGTCAAAACCGGCGTTATGTAGCCCAACGGCTTGGCCGCCGGCGCCCGCGCAGATCTCAATCGAGGTCAGTGGCGGGGTGAACTGCGGGCGCTCCTGGCCGCTGGGGGGCATGCCGCTCCTCCTGATGTCTGGTCGATCCGGGAGAGGCGTCGATCATGCACGGCCTCTCAGCATCAAGAGTCTCGCACTTTTACAGCGTCACTGAGGCATCAGGTGCAAGGGGTGCAGGGAGGCGGTGAGACAGCCCAGCTCAGCCCCTTCTGGAGTGCAGATATGGGCCGGGTCGTGCGGATGCGTGGATCTGGAGCCATTGGTGATCGCTCTGACATCCGCTTTGGGGCGCAATGATCACTGGATCACATCTGACCTCGTGCTCGGGTGGCACGGCACTCCTGACAGTTGCGCGATGCGTACCGCGTGTAATCGAGATGTCGATGTGACCACTCTCAGGCGATCAGCGTTCGGTGGCAGTGTTCGTACGCGCTTGACGGCCTGCGCCAGCACCTCGTCCCAGTCTGCGGGGGCTGCTACGGAGCACGAAACGGCACGGTTGGCAGCAACCGGAGGTCGCGTTGGCCCGCTTGGCTCCGTATCGCCCGCGGAACGCCGCTTCCAAATTGCGGAGCGGGTCGTTCACTGGACTGATCACGCAGAGATGTGGGCCGTGATCTGATGCCCCCGTGACCCGCACCACCGAAGACACCAACCGCCGCATGCTCCGCGCCCGCGATGCCATGGACCGGGCCTACGCGCAGCCGCTGGACGTGGCCGCGCTGGCGCGGATCGCCCACGTGTCGGAGGCGCACTTCGCGCGGACCTTCCGGGCCGTGTTCGGTGAGACGCCGCACCGGTACCTGCAGCGGCGCCGGGTGGAGCGGGCGATGTACTTGCTGCGGGAGAGCGACCGGAGCGTGACGGACATCTGCTTCGAGGTCGGGTTCGGGAGCCCGGGGACCTTCAGCCGGACGTTCCGCGAGATCGTCGGCCGGTCGCCGAGGGAGTACCGCAAGGCAGCGGTGGCCGCGGGGGTGCCCACCTGCTTCACGATGGCGTGGACGCGGCCGAGCAACTGATGGCTGTGCGTGCCGTCCGGCAGCTGAGCAGTTTTGGATAAGTTTTCAGGTGGCCCGGCCACTAACGTCATCCCCATGTTCAACGCCATCACGCAGTCACAGATATACGTCCTGGACCAGGACGAGGCCCTCGAGTTCTACGTCGGCGAGCTCGGCCTGGAGGTCACCGCCGACGTCGACATGGGCTTCATGCGCTGGCTGACCGTCAGCGTTCCCGGTCACCCGGAGCGGCAGATCCTGCTGGAGAAGCCGGGCGCTCCGGCGATGTCGGAGGAGACGGCCGAGCAGGTTCGCGAGCTGGTCACCAAGGGGGCGATGGGCGGCTGGCTCATCTTCAACACGGAGGACTGCCGCAAGACGTACGAGACGCTGCTGGAGCGGGGCGTCGAGTTCACCGAGGAGCCCACGGAGCGGCCGTACGGGATCGACTGCGGTCTGCGCGACCCGTTCGGGAACCGCATCCGGTTCACCCAGCCGAAGGTGCAGCCGCAGGCCTGAGAGAGCGTTCGTAGCGCTCAGTTCTCGGAGCTTTCCAGGGCCGCACGCCACACGGGACTGTCGGCGCAGTGGTTGCCGAAGCGCTCCGAGGACTCGGCGACCTGCGGCAACCTCGTTCGCGCCGGCCTCGCCGCGCATCACCCGGCCCAGCAGCCGTAGGTAGTCGAAGCGGTTCATGCCCAGGGTGCGGGTTGCCTCGGCGTCGAGACCGTGGGCCACTTCGGTGGCGTCGGAGGTGGTGACGGAGGGCGTCTTACACCTGGACCCACCGGCCCAGAGCCTCGACCGTGTCCTCCGGTGCCGTGTTGAAGCACAGTCGGATCCCGGGCGCCGCCTCGGTGAGGACGTTGATCAGCCGCTCGAACAGCAGGGTGTTCTCCGGCATCATGCGTATGCCGCCGCCGATCATCGCCAAGCCGAACGTCTGCGTGCGGAGATGCTCCCGGACGGCCGCCTCGGCGTGGTCCGGGGATGTGTCGATCAGGCACGGGACAGCTTCGAAACCCCGCTCGCGTAATGCCACATGCGCGGCCTCGATCCGGGCGGTGAGAGCAGCCTCGTCGAGGCCTTCGGGCATCCGGCTGTAGTCGAGTGCTCTTGGATGCAGCCCGATGGACAGTATCTTCGTGCCGCTGGGCAGGGGAGATGCGGTCGTCGGCCGATCCATGAGTGGTGTCCTCTCTGCGCGCGTGGCGGTGACCGTTCCGATTGATGTATCACGGAAGCCGGAAGCGAGCCTGCTCAGCTCGGAAATCGCCATGGGGATTCGTCGGCTGTCCGGTTTCCTGGCTCACCCAGCCGGAAGGCCCGCGACAGAGAGTGGAGCGCTCCGGAGGGAAGCGCTCCAGGGGGCAAGTCGGGTCTGGGGTCAGGTGGTCGGCGTTCCGTGGCAGTCCTCGTAGGCCCGCCCCGATCCGCACCAGCAGGCCACCCCCCGCTGCGGGGGCCACTCCACCGCCCGTCCCCGCGCCGCCAGCGTCGTCGCGTACTGGGGGAGCAGGGTGATGTCCGACGGGGACGACGCCTCCGAGGCCGCGAACGCCTCGTACGACGGGACCGTGCCCGAGACGATGCCCAGGTTCGGGGTGCCGGAGGCGGCCAGTTCGCGCAGGCTGTGCTCTATGGTCGCCAGGTGCTGCTCGTGGGAGGGGTACTCGGACGACAGGGCCGGGTACGCCGTGAGCAGTTCCTCCAGCTCGTCCGCCGGCCAGTGGAGCACCGCGACCGGGAAGGGGCGGGAGAGGGCCGTACGGTAGGCGCCCAGTTCCGCGCGCAGGCGGCTGATCTCCGCCGCCAGTTCGGCCGGGTTGTCCGAACCCAGGGACCAGACGCGCTTCGGGTCGTGGAGCTCGTCCAGGGTGACGGACGACGGCGACGCGGACGGTACGGACGCCGAGTGCAGCATGTCCGCCAGGGTGTCCCACTCGTCGTGCGCTGCGCCCAGCATCCGGCGGACCCGGTGGCGGCCGAAGAGGAGCGGGTGGGTGGAGTACGGGGGCTCGGTGACACCGGTCAGCAGCAGGGTCGCGCCCTCCGTGAACGTCTCCTGCGCCGCCTCCAGTTCGTCGTGAGCCTCCAGGGCCTCCGCCGCGATCACCCAGGGGGCCGGGTCGCGCGGGGCTGCGGTCCGGATGCCGTCGATGATCGCCCTGGCCTCCGCCTCGTGGCCGTACTCCCACAGGTTCGACGCCTTCAGGGCCCGTACGAGATGGGGGTGTTCCAGCGAGCCGGGGGCGGCGAGGAGGCGGTCGTAGAGGGCGGAGGCCTCGGCGCGGGCGCCGGACAGTTCCAGGTGGGCCGCGGCCTGGAGGAGGAGGTGTTCGGCGTCCTCGGGATACAGGCCGGCGGTTCGTTCCAGACGGGCGGCTTCGGCTTTGTGGTCGACGTTCTCGGCGGAGGTGTCGGGGCGCATGCGGACACCGTACTGCCGTCGACCGGCAGGGGTGAGGTATCCGCAGGCCGGGATGGGTGCGTGTGCCCGGAGGGCGGTGTCCGTGCGCGCCCCTGGGGCCATGTGGCCGGTGTCTCGGTGGTGGTGCACCTGAAGAAGGCGTCCTGTATATCTGTTGGTTGTACAAGTGCTTCATGCGAGGGAGGGGCAGTGGTCATCCGTAGCCGGGACGCCGTGCGTTCCGTCGCCGCGCTGCTGTCCTCGCTCTTCCTTCTCCTCCTCTTCTTCCAGGTCGCCGTCCTCGACACCGGCGCCCTTGCCGCCGCTGTCGCCTTCGCCGCCGGTGCCACCGCTGCGGCCGGATCGGCGATCGCCGTCTGCCTGCTGATCGCCGCGCGCTGCGCGCCCGTCGTGGCGCCCACGCGCGTACGGACCGCGATGCGCGACCGTGAGCGCCGTACGGCGTTCCTGCCCCAACGCGATCCCGACGCCAAGGGCCGCACCCGGCCCAGGGCGCCCGGGTGCGTCCTCCGGACGACTTCCGCGTAGGGCATCCAGGGAACCCAGGGAACCCAGGGAACTTAGGGAACTTAGGGGATCCCGGGCAGTTCGGTGCCCGCGCGGGTCGTCACGCCGCCGTCTCATCACCGGTACGACGTGACCCCGGAGGGCTCACCCATGTCCGTTCTGCTGTCCGCTTTCGCCTCCCTCGTGGAGCAGCTCGCCGAGCTGCTCCAGCCGCTCTTCCACGCCTCGGCGGCCGCGGCCGCGATCGTCCTGTTCACCGCGTTCGTACGGCTTCTCGTGCTGCCGCTGTCCCGGGCCGCCGCGCGCGGGCAGCGGGCCCGTACGGCGTTGCAGCCGAAGATCGCCGAGCTGCGGAAGAGGCACGGGAAGAACCCGGAGCGGCTGCGTACGGCGCTGCTCGAACTGCACGCCAAGGAGAAGGTGTCGCCGCTGGCGGGGATTCTGCCCAGCCTGTGCCAGATCCCGGCGTTCTTCCTGCTCTACCACCTGTTCTCCAGCTCCTCGATCGGCGGCGAGAGCAACGGCCTGCTGACGCACTCGCTGTTCGCTGCGCCGCTGGGCGACCGCTGGGCCGACGCGCTCGGCGACGGGGGCGTGTTCGGGGCGGCCGGGCTCGTCTACCTCGGGCTGTTCGCGGTCGTCGCCGCGGTCGCCACGTACAGCTACACCCGTACGAAGCGGACGCTCGCCGCGAGTGCCGCCGTGACCGCGGGCGTGTCCGCGCGCGGGACCGCGGGCGTGTCCGCGCGCGGGGCCGGTGGTGAGCAGGTGCCCGGTCTGGCCTCCGTCACCAAGGTCATGCCGTTCCTGTCCTTCTTCACCCTCGTCACCGTGGCCGTCGTACCGCTCGCCGCCGCGCTGTACGTGGTGACGAGTACGGCGTGGGGTGCGGTGGAGCGGGCGCTGCTGTACCCGTGACGGCGCCGGTGACCGCCTGGTGACGGTCCAGTACGTGAACGGGGGATTGCGGACTGGACGTTGACCTCGGAGGATCATCCAAGGGCGCGGGACCGAGGGAGTTGGGGATCATGAAGCTGCTGCGTGTCGGTACGGCGGGGTCGGAACGTCCCGCGCTGCTCGATGCCGAGGGAGTGCTGCGGGACCTGTCGGGCCTCGTACCGGACATCGACGGGGCGCTGCTCGCGGACGACGAGGCGCTCGGGCGGGTCCGGGCTGCCGCCGAGTCCGGCGAGCTTCCCGCGCTCGGTGACGGACCGCTCGGTGACGGATCGGTCGGTGACGGACCGCTCGGTGACGGATCGGTCGATGGCGGACCGCTCGGCGACGGCTCGGCCGGCGACGTCGCCGGGCTGCGGGTCGGGCCGCCGCTCGCCCGTATCGGCAAGATCGTCTGCATCGGGCTCAACTACCACGACCACGCGCGCGAGACCGGTGCCGAGCCGCCCGCCGAGCCGGTGATCTTCTTCAAGGCGGCGGACACGGTGGTCGGGCCGAACGACACGGTGCTCGTGCCGCGCGGCTCCGCCAAGACCGACTGGGAGGTCGAACTCGCCGTGGTCATCGGGCGTACGGCCCGCTACCTCGACTCGGCCGAGGAGGCGCTCGGGCACGTCGCGGGGTACGCGGTGGCGCACGACGTCTCGGAGCGGGAGTTCCAGATCGAGCGCGGCGGCACCTGGGACAAGGGCAAGAACTGCGAGACGTTCAACCCGCTGGGGCCGTGGCTGGTGACCGCCGACGAGATCGCCGACCCGCAGGACCTCTCCCTGAAGCTGTGGGTCAACGGCGAGCTGAAGCAGGACGGCACGACCGCCGAGCAGATCTTTCCGGTGGGGGAAGTGGTGCGATACGTCAGCCAGTTCATGACCCTGTACCCCGGTGATGTCATCAACACGGGGACGCCGGCGGGCGTCGCCATGGGGCGGCCCGAGCCGAAGCCGTACCTGCGGGCCGGTGACGTGGTCGAGCTGGAGATCGAGGGGCTGGGGCGGCAGCGGCAGGTGTTCAAGGACGCGTAGCCGCCCACGGGATCAGTGTGCGGGGACCCGTGCCGTCACGAAGGTGGCCAGCTCCTCCAGGAGCGGGAAGCCCGGTTCCAGGTGCAGCCGGTCCTGGTGCGCCGGGGCGGCCACCGGCACGACCGTCAGCCTGTGGGTCCGGCCGGACTCCTTGTTCCACTGGTCCCGCACCGAGGCGACGACGTGGCGGGCCTCCGCGATCTCGTCCCAGAGCAGGAGCACGGGGGTGCCGCCCTGGCGCAGCCAGCCCAGCCCTTCGTCGGCGGCGATCACCCAGGTGGCCGGATGCTGGTGGCTGGGACGCCTGTCCCAGGCGGCGTACAGCAGCCAGAGGGCCAGGAGGTAGAGCAGCGAGCAGGCCAGGATGACCGGGAACGGGATGTCCGGCTCCGACCACACGGCCACCACGCCCCAGGTCGTCAGTCCGCCGATGAGGAGGGCGACGGCGAGCGAGGTGAGCAGGGCCCGCCAGGAACCGCCCCACGGCCGCCCGCCGACCGCGTAGCGCTCCTCGCCGAGGCCCACGCCCTTGGCGGCCACGGCTTCTCTGAACGCCTCGTTCACCTCGTCGGAGAATCTCACCTGCTGCACTGCGCGCCCCCGCCCCTCGCCCCAACTCGGCGCCCGTCGGCGCCAGTTGATCGTATGGCGCACCAGGGGCCCCGCAAGGCTCCTGATGCGCCATATTCCGGGTCTCCCGACGGCGGTCTCCGCGGGGGGCCGGGGGACGGGGGGGGGACGGGGTGCCCCCGGGGGGACGGTTGGGGCGGGGGGAGGGGGTCTAGCCGCGCATCCCCTCCACGAGCCGCTCCAGCGCCTCCACCACCAGCGCGTGGTCCTGGAGCTGCGGCAGGCCGGACACCGTCACCGCGCCGATGACGCCGACGCCCTCGACGTTGACCGGGAACGAGCCGCCGTGCGCCGCGTACACGTCGGGGTCGAGGCGCGAGGAGTCCTCGAACGTCGTGCCCTTGGCCCGGAAGCGGGCGCCCACCAGGTAGGACGCGGAGCCGTAGCGCTCCACGACCCGGCGCTTGCGGTCGATCCAGGCGTCGTTGTCCGGGCTGGAGCCGGGCAGCGCCGCGTGGAAGAGCTGCTGGCCGGCGCGGTGGATGTCGACGGCGACCGGGGCCTGCCGCTCCCGGGCCAGCTCCACCAGCAGCGAGCCGAGCTCCCACGCGTCCTCGTACGTGAACCGGGGGAGGACGAGGCGGCGCTCCTGGGCCTCCAGCTCCTCGACGCCCGGGACGATCTGCGGGGTGTTCTCGGGGGTCTCCATGCCTGCCGCCTTCCTGCTCGCTGTGTTCTCCTGGCCGGTCATCGGGCCGGTCATCGGGCCGGTCATCGGGCCGGCCGTCAGGTCGGCCATCAGAGGGTCACCGTCACTCCGTCGCGGGCCGAGCGGCGGGCCGCCTCCAGGACGTCGAGTGCCGCGGCGGCCTCCAGGGCCGTCACCGGGTTGGGGGCGCCGTCACGCAGGGCGGCGGCCACGGCCCGGTAGTACGCGGGGTAGTCGCCGGGCTCGGACGGCACGGGGTCACCGCCGCCGGTCAGCGGGGACTCGCCGGCGCCGACGCGGCCCCACAGGGACTCGGCCTCCGTGCCCCAGTCCGGGCTGGGGCGCTGACCCTCGCGCAGGGCCGCCTCCTGGGGGTCGAGGCCGTACTTGACGTAGCCGGCCTGCGAGCCGAGGACCCGGAAGCGCGGGCCGAGCTGGGCCGTGGTCGCGGTGACGTAGAGGTGGGAGCGGACGCCGCTCGCGTGCGTGATCGCGATGAACGTGTCGTCGTCCGCCTCGGCGCCGGGGCGGCGGACGTCCGACTCGGCGTACACCTGGGTGGCCGGGCCGAAGAGGCACAGGGCCTGGTCGACGACGTGGCTGCCGAGGTCGTACAGCAGACCGCCGATCTCCGCCGGGTCGCCGGACTCGCGCCAGCCGCCCTTCGGCTTCGGGCGCCACCGCTCGAAACGGGACTCGAAGCGCCATACGTCGCCCAGCGCACCCTCGGCGAGGAGCTTGCGGAGGGTCAGGAAGTCGTTGTCCCAGCGGCGGTTCTGGAAGACGGAGAGGAGCAGCCGGCGCTCCTCGGCGAGGCGGGCCAGCTCGCGGGCCTCCGCCGCCGTACCCGCGACCGGCTTGTCGACCACCACCGCGAGGCCCGCCTCCAGGGCGGCCTTCGCGAGGGGGACGTGCGTCTTGTTCGGCGAGGCGATGACCACCAGGTCCAGCTCGCCGGCCCGCTCCCACAACTGCTCGGGCGAATCGGCGAACCTCACGTCGGGGAACTCGGCACGGGCCTGCTCCCGTCGCTCGGGGTTGGCCGTGACCACGGTGTCGAGGACCAGGCCCTCGGTGGCCGCGATCAGCGGGGCGTGGAAGACGGAACCCGCGAGGCCGTAACCGACGAGGGCCACGCGGAGGGGAGCTGTGCCAGTCATGCCCTCCACTTAAGCAACGCTGTTGCCAAAGTGCAAGCACCACGGACAATGGGAGGGTGAACAGCACAGGCAGTGGTGGGACCGGAATGGCGGGCAGGGGCGGCGTGAGCACGGGGGTGAACCTCGGTGCCCTGCGCAGCCACAACACCGCGCTGGTGCTCGATCTGCTGCGGACCGCCGGGCCGGCCGGGATCAGCCGGCTGGAACTCGCCGAGCGCACCGGGCTGACCCCGCAGGCCGTCAGCAAGATCACCGCCCGGCTCCGGCTGGACGGACTCGCGGCGGAGGCGGGGCGCCGCGCGTCGACGGGCGGCAAGCCGCGCACGGTGCTGCGCCTGGTGCCCGAGGCCGGACACGCGGTCGGCCTCCACCTCGACCGCGACGAACTGACCGCGGTCCTCTGCGACCTGACCGGCGCCGTGGTGGCCGAACGGCGGGCACCGCTGGACCTGGGCGCGGGGGCGGAGACGGTCGTGGAGGGCGCGGCGCGGGAGGTGGAGACGCTGCTCGCCGGAAGTCTGAAGGCCGGCCGCGGGCTCGGCGTCGGCGTGGCGCTGCCCGGGCCGCTGGACCACGCGGCAGGCGTGCTGCACCGGGTCACCGGGTTCCCGGAGTGGAACGGGTTCCCGCTGCGGGACGTGCTGGCGCGGCGGCTGGACACGGCGGTCGTGATGGACAAGGACACCAACGCCGCCGCCCTCGGGGTGGCGGTGCGGGAACCGCATGCGCAGACCGGTGCCTCCTTCGCCTATCTGCACCTCGGCACGGGGCTGGGGGCCGGGCTTGTGCTCGGGGGCAGCGTGCACCGGGGGGCGCGGACCGGGGCCGGGGAGTTCGGGCACCAGGTCATCCAGCTGGACGGGCCGCTCTGCGAGTGCGGGAACCGGGGATGCGTCGAGGTGCTGTGCCTCGCGGCCGTGGGCCGGGGTGACGTGGACGGGGCGGCGCGGGTGCTCGGCGCGGCCGCCGCGAACCTGGTCGCGCTGCTCGACATCGACGAGGTGCTGCTCGGCGGCCGTACCGTCGCCGCCCACGAGGAGGCCTTCGTACGCGGGGTCGGCGCCGTCCTCGACGAGCGTGCCCGGCGTGCGGGTGCCGACCGGGCCGTACCCGTACGGGCCGCCCCCGGCGGGGCGCGCGGGGTCGCGGAAGGGGCGGCCCAGCTGCTGCTCGGACCGCTGTTCGGGCTGGTCGCTCGGCCGATGGGAGGCATCTGAGCGCCCGTAAGGGGCAAACGGAGCGTGGCGGGATGGACGGCGCCGACCGGCTGGCAGGCATGAACACATGCGACTGCCCATGCGACCGCGCACACGCCCAGCAGCCGCCGCGGCCACGCTCGCTACCGCGGCCACGCTCGCCACCGCGATCGCCCTCGCCTGGGGCCTGCCGCTCCCCGCCACCGCCCTCCCGGCTCTCGCCGCCGCCACCACCTGCGCCGCCCCCGACGCCGGCGACTTCCCCCTCCGCACCCGTATCCACGGCGGACCCGCCCGCTACGAGGCCGGCGGCGGCTTCCACACCTGGTCCCTGGACCTCACCAACACCACCGCGCACACCTGCCGCCAGATCCACCCGGTGATCGTCCTGGCCGACCGGGAGCGCGCGCTCCGGCCGGAGCAGCCGAGCCTGGAGTTCTACGAGGGTGCCGGGGACCAGCGTCCCCACCCCGTCCACCTGACCCGTACCGACGCGGACGAACTCGTCGGCGCCCTCGACCGCGAGGGCTTCCCCGGGTTCACCGTGGGCCCGGACCGCACCCTGACCGTGAGACTCCGGCTCGCCGTCACCTCGGCGGCACGCACCCCGAACGACGTCGTGGCCAACGCGGCCGTCGTCCAGCGGCGGGGCGACGACGGCGACTGGGTGGGTGCGTCGAACGACTACCGGTTCCGGATCGTCGACGCCGACTACAGAGACGGACGGGAGAGCGACCGGGGAAACGACCAGGAGAGCGACGAGGAGAACGAGCCCAGGACCAAGGACAGAAGACCACCCACCGACGAACTGGCCCGCACTGGAACAACCGCCAGGACCACCACCACGCCGTACGGCCTCACAGCCCTGCTGCTTACGGCCCTGCTGCTGCTCACGGCCGGGGCCCTCCTCGTCCGCCTCTCGAGACGGAAACCTCACTGATCGCCCGAGTCATGATCACCCCCTCCTGTTTTGGGTCACCCGTAACTAGGGTGGGGAACCCCGCGGACGTACGGCAGGAGATCGCACATGGCAGAGCGCAAGCCCATAGAGTCCTGGCTCACCGACATGGACGGCGTGCTGATCCACGAGGGCGTGCCCATCCCCGGCGCCGACGCCTTCCTGAAGAAGCTGCGGGAGTCCGGCAGACCGTTCCTGGTCCTCACGAACAACTCGATCTACACCGCGCGGGACCTGCACGCCCGGCTCGCCCGCATGGGGCTCGACGTGCCGATCGAGAGCATCTGGACCTCGGCCCTCGCGACCGCCCAGTTCCTCGACAAGCAGCACCCCGGCGGAACGGCCTACGTGATCGGCGAGGCCGGGCTGACGACCGCCCTGCACGACGTCGGGTACATCCTGACGGATCAAGACCCCGATTTTGTCATTTTGGGTGAAACTCGGACATATTCTTTCGAGGCGATGACCCGAGCGGTCCGCCTGATCAACAACGGGGCCCGCTTCATCGCGACGAACCCGGACGAGACGGGGCCGTCCACCGAGGGGGCGCTGCCGGCGACCGGCGCCGTCGCCGCCCTGATCACGGCGGCGACCGGCAAGAAGCCCTACTTCGTCGGCAAGCCGAACCCGCTGATGATGCGTACGGGCCTGAACGCCATCGGGGCCCATTCGGAGACCGCCGCCATGATCGGCGACCGGATGGACACCGACGTGCTCGCCGGGCTCGAAGCCGGGATGGAGACCTTCCTCGTCCTCACGGGGCTGACCGGGCGGGGCGACATCGAGAGGTACCCGTACCGGCCGACGAGCGTCGTCGACTCGATCGCCGACCTGGTCGACCACATCTGACACCCCAAACGCGCCCGCACCCACTCCACCCGAACGGAGCAGTCCCGCCGCTCCCCGGATGCGTGGCGACGGCCCGAGGGGGAGTCTCCAGATGTCTGGAGGTTTCACGATGGGTCTACTACGTCTCACGCTCTGTGCCGGTGCGGTGGTCGCCGGAGTGCTGACCCCGGTGGCGTACCCGCTGGTCCCGGCCGTCCCCGTGGCGTACGCAGGGCACTCCGCGACGGTTTCGGTGACGCCGTCGCCCCCGGCGCCGGGCAGTGACGTCCGGCTGAGCGTCACGGGATGCGAGCAGGACACGGGTACCGCCGTTTCCGAGGCGTTCGTCGCCGACGCGCTGCTGACCGGCGCGGACGGCGCGGACGGCGTGGACGGCGCGGACGGCGCGCTCGTCGGCGAGACCCGCGTCCGCTCCTCGCTCGAGCCGGGCACGTACGAGGTGACGGTCACCTGCGACGGCCGCGAGGGCAAGGGCAGGGGCAAGATCGAGGTCGCGCACGCGAAGAAGGCGGGCATGGACCAGGGCCACGGTCATGGCCAGGGTGTGGACCAGGGCCAGGGGCAGGGCGACGGCCAGGGCCGGGGCGAGGCCCTCCCGCTCGCCCCCGCATCCCCGGTCGCCCCCGCATCCCCGGTCGCCCCCGTACGCGCAGGCGGCGGCGGCACCGCGCGGCTCGCCACGGAAGCCCGGGACAACGGTCCCGGGCTTCCGCACGCCGTGATCGGCATCGTCCTGGCGGGGGCAGCCGCGGTGGCCGTCCTGGTGCGCGGTGCGCGCCGGGGCCGCGGCACCGACTGAGCGGCGGGAGGTGACCGCGATGACCGCGACGTCCGACGGGGAACGCACCACCGCGACCGGCCGCGTCATGACCGGCGTGGCCTGGGTCGTACTGCTGCTCGGGCTCTGGATGTGGGGCCGCGAGGTGACCGACGTACGGCGGGGCGTGTCCGCGCCGACCACGGGGGACGTGGCGGCGGTGGGCCGGCCCGCGGGGGCCGAGCTGCCGCCCGCCGCCGAGCCGCTGGACGAGGCACGGCCGCAGCGCCTCGACATCCCGTCGATGCGGGTGCGGGCGCCGGTCCTCGCGCGCGGCCTGGACGGCGAGGGGGCCGTCGAACCGCCGCCCTTCGACCGGCCGGGGACCGTGGGCTGGTACGCGGCCGGTGCGCGGCCGGGAGCGGCCGGCGCCGCGCTGTTCGTGGGGCACGTCGACACCGAGACCCGGCCCGCCGTCTTCTACCGGCTGAGCGCGCTGCGGATCGGCGAGACGATCCGGGTGGCCCGGGACGACGGGACGGTCGCCGAGTTCACCGTGGACGACGTCCAGGTGCTCGACCGGGACCGTTTCGACGCCCGTCAGGCGTACGGGGTCCAGGAGCCGGGGCGCGCCGAACTCCGGTTGGTCACCTGCGGCGGCACCTTCGACCGGGCCAGCCGCAGCTACACGGCGAACGTGATCGTCTCCGCGTATCTCACCGGAAGTGGGCGTGGCCGAGGG
Organism: Streptomyces sclerotialus; assembly: GCA_000719105.1. Lineage (GTDB taxonomy): Bacteria > Actinomycetota > Actinomycetes > Streptomycetales > Streptomycetaceae > Streptomyces > Streptomyces sclerotialus_B. The sequence goes on from JODX01000001.1 coordinate 192,887, forward strand.
GACATGACCGAGGAGACGTGACGAAGGGGACGTGTCCAAGGGGGCGTGACCGAGGAGACGTGACCCGAGAGGCGAGGGCCCACCTGGCCCGATCGGCGACCCGCTCCCCCCGGAGCCGCCGACCGGGCTGGTCCTCGACCGCGCGCGCTCGGGCCGCGGGAGTAACCCGGCGCCGGCGCGGGAGGCTTGTGGGCCAATCCGGACATCGCGGATGGTGAGTCCGACCGGGGGCTGGGGCCGTCCGAAGCAACTCTAGAACGGATGGGCGCTGCGGCCTAGAGGCTGTTTGACGCCAAGTCCTCAAGCGGATGCGGTCGGTGATAACCGCAGGTGAAAGCGGTTACGTTGAACGCTCTACGAGTGCCCGCGACGGGCTGTTCCGCCTCGGACGCCGGCCCGCCGCCCAGTTCACGGGACCCGCGGGCGCCGCACCGGACAGGCTGCCGTCCTGCCGCCCCGAGGGCTGTTTCCGGCCACCCGGAACACATCCGTGATCGGGCGCGCGCGGCGGGTAACAGCTCCCCGACAAGGCATGGAGGGCCTCGTGGCCCGACGGGGCCGTATGTCAGGATTGGGACTTCGACAGTGCACCCACGACAGTGCACCCAAGGGGGAGTTGGATGTACGGCAGCAGGGGGGCGATGAAGCGTACGGCGGTGGCGCGGGTGTCCGTGGCGATGGCGGGAGCAGTGCTGCTGCTCGGTGCCTGTTCCGGCGGAGACGACGACGGCAAGGACGGCAACGGCTCGACGGCCGGCATCACCCAGCAGCCCAAGAACGTCGATCCCTTCTGGGTCAACCCGGAGGGCAACGCGGCGGCGCAGGTGGCCGAGTACGAGAAGGCGGGCAAGGACGCGGAGGCCGGGCAGATCCGGAAGATCGCCGAGCAGCCGACGGCCGAGTGGATCGGCACGGAGAACCCCGAGCAGGAGGCGAAGGGTTTCACCGAGGCCGCGCAGAAGGCGGACCGGGACGCCGTTCTCGTCCTCTACAACATCCCGCACCGCGACTGCGGCCAGTACTCCGGCGGCGGCGCGGCGGACGGCGACGCCTACCGGTCGTTCATCGACAGCGTGGCCAAGGGCATCGGCGACCGGCCGGCCACGGTGATCCTGGAGCCGGACGCGGTGCTGCACCTGGTGGACGGCTGCACCCCGGACGAGTACCACGAGGAGCGGTACGACCTCCTGAAGGGCGCCATCCAGAAGCTGGGCGCGCTGAAGAACACCAAGGTGTACCTGGACGCGGGCAACGCGGGCTGGGGACAGCCGGACCAGATCTTCGAGCCCTTGAAGCGGGCCGGCGTCGACCAGGCCGACGGCTTCTCGGTCAACGTGTCGAACTTCTACACCACCGAGGACTCCATCGCCTACGGCAAGGAACTCTCGGCGAAGGTCGGCGACAAGCCCTTCGTCGTAGACACCAGCCGCAACGGCAACGGCCCCTACACCGAGGGCGACGAGAGCGAGCGCTGGTGCAACCCGCCGGGCCGGGCCCTTGGCGAGGCCCCGACCACCGAGACCGCCGACCCGCTCGTCGACGCCTACCTGTGGGTCAAGCGCCCCGGGGAGTCGGACGGCGAGTGCAAGGGCGGTCCGAAGGCGGGCGAGTGGTGGCCCGAGTACGCGCTGTCGCTGGCGCGGGCCTCAAAGGGGTGAGCACTGCGTAGGGGGCCTCGAGGACGGCCGGCTGCTGCGGGTTGTGTGTGGCTGGTCGCTCCCCCAAGTTCTCGACTGCGCTCGAACAGGGGGGACCCCCATCGCGGCGGAGCCGCATATGTCACAGCCCCGCGCCCCTGGAAGCGAAGGCCCCCGCGCATAGCGCAGGGGCCTTCGCTTGCTTCCAGGAACGGTCGTCTCTACGGCACCTTCACCCACTGCGCCTCGGACGGAGTCCCCTGGTCGTCCGTCACGAAGAGCATGTACCAGCCCGACTGGACCAGGTTGCGGTTCTTCGGGACGGTGACCGTGACGCCGCCCTTCGACGTCTTGAGGTCCAGGGCGATGGACTTCTGGTCCACGTCGGTGACGTGGGTCGACGCGCTCGGGCGGATCAGGCGGGCGGTCTTGATGGACGACGCGTGCTGCGTCTTGAACGTCGCCGAACCGCCGCGCTCGATGGTCTTGGGACCGCCGGACAGGGTCGGCCGCGCGTCGCCGTACAGGTACGGCGGCGTGTAGATCTCGATGCGCTGCTCGAACTTGCCCGGCTTGGTGTTGGCCTTGTCCGCGTACAGCGAGTCCGAGCCGAAGAACATGACCCGGCCGTCGGGCAGCAGGATCGACCCCGAGTGGTAGTTGCGGCCCACCAGCGGGTCGGCCACCTGCTTCATCTCGTTGGTCTTCGCGTCGTAGAGACGCGCCTGGAGGATGTTGGAGTCGCCGCGCCCCCGGTAGTCCTCCGAGCCGCCCGAGATCAGCACGGTGTCGTCCGGGAGGATCGAGGCCTGCGGGTAGCGCGTGCCCTTCTCCAGGGACGGGCCGTCCACGAACTCCGGGTCGTCCGCCAGCAGATCGACGATGCGGGTCTTCTCGCTGGACTTCCGGGACTCGCCGACCCCGCCGCCGCCGATCACCATGTACTTCTCGTCCTGCGCGGGCGGCAGCAGCACGGTGCCGGCGGTCTCGAGCTGGTCGGCGTCACTCATGCCGGGGATCTTGGTGAACTTGTTGGTGTCCAGGTCCCAGATGCCCGGGTCACGGCCGACGTCGTCCGGGCCGTACCCGGCGTTCGCACCCGAGTAGAACAGCTCGCCGTTCTGCATCAGGGAGATCGCCGGATAGGTCGGGAACTGCCGGATGTCCTTGGAGTACGTCCACTTCTTCGTCTCCGGGTCGTACACCTCGTTCTTGCCCGGGACGAGCTGCCCGATCTCGTCGAGGCCGGACAGGGAGAGGATCTTGCCGTCGGAGAGCGTGGTCAGGGTCGGGTACCAGCGCGCCTCGTTCATCGGGTCGACCTTGATGTACTTCTCGGCGACCGGGTCGAACTCGTAGGCGTCCCTGATGCCCTGGAAGTCCTTCTTGTCGAGGGCGAGCTTCTGCGCGATGCCGTACGTGTTGCGCGCGTCGACGCCCGACAGGCCCTGGATGCGGTAGTTGTCCTCGGTGCCGGTCTCGTACTTCGCGCCGCTCTTCGCGGCCTCGACGTAGATACGGCCGAGGCCCGCCTCGTTGCCGAGGAACTCGCCGGTCGCGGGGTCGAACTTCTTCTCGGCGCGCGGCACCAGCACCGGGTCCTTGGAGACGAACGTCTTGCCGTTCTCCTTGCCGGTGAACTTGGTGCCCGCGGGCAACGTTATCGGCTTGTCCGGGTTCTCGTTGTGGACGATCATCAGGCCGCCGGCCTTGGTGACGTCACCCTTGAGCTTCTCGTAGCGCTTGGTGCCGCCCGCGATCAGCAGATTGCCGTTGGCGAGCTGGGTGTGGCCGGTGCAGAACAGGTCGGTGGGCGTCGGGACCTTCTTGATCGTGCCCTTCACCGGGTCCCAGATCCGGGTGTCGAACTTCTTCGCGTCGAAGTTGTCCTGGTTGTTGCCCGAACCCGCGATCAGCAGCACCTTCCCCGTGTGCAGCAGGGCCGCGTGGATGGTGTTCTGCCGGTACTCCTCCGGGAAGTCGACGATCTCCCAGTGCCCGTTCTCGGCCTTGTACTCCGGCCGGTTGATCGAGTACTGGTGGTACTGCTCCGTACCGAAGCGGTACAGCCACGGCCCGTTCATCCCGGCCAGCGCCAGTACCGCCGCCGCGCCTATCGCCAGACGACGAGCGCGACGGCGGCCTGCACGGTCTGTCATTTCTTACGTCCCCCAAGGGCGATCTGCATGGTCTGGTCATTGCCCCCGTTCGAGGCCGCCCAGCTCGGTTTCTGCTGCGGCTCGTGCCCGGCGGGCGGTGCGTGGCCCGCGGCCGGCGCACGGTCCCCGGACGGTGCCTGCTGGACGACGGGCAACGGCTGTGTCGCCGGCACGGCGTCCTGCGGCTCCGCCGGCACGGCCGGCTTCTTCTTGTCCTGCCGCAGCATGTAGCGCCAGGCGAAGATCGGGGACGCGGTGATCAGCGTGGCGAACGTCGCCCAGATGATCATCGCGGGGTGCGAGTTGCCGAACACGAACCCGGCGGCGATCGACGCCACGAAGATGAGGATGAACCACCAGTGGATCCGGAACGTCCCGAACAGGGTGTCCGGGCTCGCCGAGTCGCCCTTCGGGGTGACCACGAACTTGCTCTTGCGGCGCAGCACGGAGTCGAGGAGGGCGCGCGCGTAGAGCGGCGCCGACAGCGCCGACATCACCATGCCGGCCACACCGCCGGAGCCCTCCGGCTCGTGCGGGGAGACGTTGTGCCGGCGGTTCCAGATGTACAGACCGATCTGCAGTGCCGAGGCGTTGCCGTACAGCATCAGCCACACGGTCGGGTCGATGTTCACACCGGAGGCGCCCAGGCCCAGGAAGAGCGCGCAGCTCAGCGCGGCGAGGATCCAGTTCAGGGCCGACATCGGATAGAAGATGATCATCATCGTGTAGTTGAAGAGCTTGCCCGGAGGCAGCGAGTACCAGCCCTTCCAGTACTGCTTGAGGATCGTCTCGTAGGTACCCCGTGACCAGCGGAGCTGCTGGGTGAAGAAGTCCGTCCAGGCGCTCGGGCCCTCACCGACGGCGAGCACGTCCGGGGTGTAGACCGACTTCCACTTCTTGCCCGTCATCGGGTTCTTGTGGCGGTGGATCTCGAACCCGGTCGCCATGTCCTCGGTGATCGAGTCGTACAGGCCCCCGATCTGCTTGAGCGCCTTGATCCGTACGGCGTTGGAGGTGCCGACGAACATGGGGGAGGCGTAGCGGTTGCCGGCGCGCTGGATCAGCGCGTGGAAGAGGAACTGCTGCGACTCGGCGGCCTTGGTGATCGGGTTGTCGTAGTTGCCGTAGACCTGCGGGCCGATGACGAAGCCGACGTCCGGGTCGCGGAAGAAGCCGAGCATCCGCTCCAGGTAGTTGGGCAGCGGCACGTGGTCGGTGTCGACGGAGGCGAAGTAGTCGTAGTCGTCGCCGTGGGCGTCCAGCCAGGCGTTGTAGTTGCCGTGCTTGGTCTTGGCGCGGTGCGGGCCCTTGGCCTGGTTCCACTTCGCGACGCCCTTGCGGGAGAAGTGGTGCACGCCGAGGCGCTCGCAGACGGCCTTCACCTCGGGGTCGTCGCCCTCGTCCAGGAGCCAGACATGCATGAGCCCGCGGTGGCGGATCTTCACCGCGGCCTCGAGGGTCTTCGTCACCATCTCCAGCGGCTCCTTGCCGGGCACGAAGGAGGTGAGGAAGGCCACTCTGGTGCCGGTCTCGGGAACCACCGGGACGGGGTCGCGGGCGACCAGCGTGGCGTGCGCGTTGGAGAGCACGTTCATGCAGCGGAAGAGCTCGATCAGGCCGATCGAGACCAGCATCACCACGTCGAGCGCCGGCAGGAAGTCGTACGCCGGGTAGTCGCGCTCGGTCCAGTGCTCCGGCTGCAGCAGCCAGACCAGCAGCACCACGGAGAGCAGCGGAGCCGCGGCCAGCATCAGGGCGACCCGGATGCGGTGCGGCTCCTGTGAGATGAGAGAGCGGTACTGCACCGTGTACGGCTTGCCCGGATCGGGCTGAGTGAGGGGGCCCGCGAGCCGGCTGTAATGCTCGTAGTCGTATCTGGGCAGGGTCTTCTTGATTCGGCGGAAGCTGCCCGTCCGATGCGACGGCACCCTGAGCTGGGTCGTCTCGGACGGGTCGTAGTTCTGCCGGGCGCCCGTCGGCGTCGACGTCATGAGTCATTCCCCCCGCACGCACAGCAGTGCGTGTTCGTCGGTCCTCCGTCCCGTTCGGTCCCCCTCGACCGTCCCGGACGCATCAGTGGAAAGTCGGCGTCGCCATGTCATCTCCACCATAGAGACATAGGACTGCGACCTTCCGGTTGCATGATGCCCCCCTCGGCATCCGTTCATGAACAGGGGCCCCTGTTCCCCGCGGTGGCCGGATCCGGCCCGGGCCCCCAACTGCCATGTATCCGCAGTCCCTTACGGCCCAGGGTTCTATGGCGTTCATCATGATCGCAAGATGGGATACGAGGTGTTTACCGGTCATACGCGCACATTGGGGCATCGGAACGCGCATGTCCGGGCATGCGGGCGCTCGAACGATGGGCGCGGTGGCGGCGTCGGCCTGTTCTCCAAGGGATCACCTGTTCTGACGGCGACCGTATATAAGGAGAGGCCCCCCGCAGCCGCGGGGGGCCTCTCCGTGTCGTGCGCCGCCAGGGACTCGAACCCCGGACCCGCTGATTAAGAGTCAGCTGCTCTAACCAACTGAGCTAGCGGCGCCTGCTGACGGGAGAAACTCTACCCGATACCGGAGGGTGCTCCCGACCGCGGCCCCGCGCGGCCGCCGGAGCCGGCCGCCCGTACCCCGTTCGACGGCCTGCGTACATCATTCGGACCGTCAGCATGCGACATGCGGGCACGGTTGAGAAACTGGCGACCGTGCAGAGGCGCGGACATTTCCATCCGGACCGCAAGGCGGAACACGAGCCGGAACACGAGGGCGATCGCATGGACACTCCGGCATTCGCGGAATTCGATCCCGCGCATGACTGCGAATGTCCCGGATGCGCATACGGGCGAGGGGCGCCGCCGTGTTCCGCGGCGTCCGGGAGTACCGGCAGGCCGGCCGCCCGCGGGGTCCTGGTGCTGGCCACGGCGGCGGGTGCCGCGCTCGGTGCGGGCCACTGCGGGCTCGCCGCGGCGGCCGTGCACGCACCCGTCAGTCCGGGCGTTTTCGCAGGTGGCGAGCCTGATACGGAGCAAGGGGGGAAGGCCCCGCTACACGGCCCGGCCGGCCGGCCGGCGTCCGGTGGCGCATCACGGCCGACGGTCGATCCGCCCCCGACCACCCGGGCGGAGATCATCCGGCGGGCCAGGACCTGGGTCGCGGAGCAGGTCCCGTACAGCATGACCGACTTCTGGCCGGACGGGTACCGGCAGGACTGCTCGGGTTATGTCTCGATGGCCTGGAACCTGGGCCAGAACGAATGGACGGGATCACTCGCCGCCTACGGCGACCCGATTCCCAAGGACGAACTGCAGCCCGGCGACATTCTCCTCTTCCATAATCCCGAGTCGCCCGTCGACGGCTCGCACGTGGTGATTTTCGGCGGCTGGGCGGACTACACGCACACGTATTACATCGCCTACGAGCAGACCCGCCCGCACACCCGGAAACAGGCCACGCCGTACGCGTACTGGAGCAATTCGCAGCGTTATGTCCCCTACCGCTACAAGGGGCTCGTGGCGGGCGGCGCGGGGACTGCGACGGTGCCGGCGGATGTGGGGGGCGCGTCCACGGGTGCGGGCGCGGAGGTAGCCCGCTTCCCGGGGGCCTCCGCCTTCGGCACCGGCGCGCACAACGGCCGCGTGACGCTTCTCGGGCGCATGCTCGTCGCACGGGGGGCGGCGCGCTTCTACACCACTGGCCCCGGGCCGCGCTGGTCGGACGCGGACCGCCGGGCGACCCGGGCGTTCCAGCGGGCCCAGGGCTGGACAGGGGCCGCGGCGGACGGGCTGCCGGGGCCGATGACCTGGGCGTATCTGGTCGGCGGCCTGGGCCGGGACATTCCGCCGGGGCCGGACCTGCCCCGCTATCCGGGACCCGGGATGTTCCGGCCGGGGGCGGACAACGGGCATGTCGACCTCCTGGGGAGGCAGCTGGTCGAGAAGGGGTTCGGCAGGTACTACTCCGCGGGCCCGGGGCCGCGCTGGAGCGAGGCGGACCGGCGGAACGTGGAGGCGTTCCAGCGGGCCCAGGGATGGCGGGGCGAAGCGGCGGACGGCTATCCGGGGCCGGAGACCTGGCGGCGGCTCTTCTCATGACGGCACGTTTCCGCTCACCGCTCCGCACGCCCTCCTTTTCGGAATTCTTCTGATGACGGCACGTTTCTTCCTGCGCGGAGGCATGGAGGCACGGATGAGTACGACGACTGCGCAGACGCCGGAACCGGAGGGCACCACCGCCCGCCCGGCCCGGCTCATCCACACCGAGGCGACCACCAAGATCCCGCTGCACCTGCTCTTCCGCGACGAGCCCGACCCGGTGTCCGTGCCGCTCGCCCCCGCCGTGGTGGGGCGGCGGCGGGGGACGGGGGAGCAGCCGCGGGTGCGGCGCCGGCTGCCCGGGCCGGCGCCGTCGCGGACCGTGCCCGAGGCGGACCCCGACCTGGTGGAGCGTCCGGCCCGGGTGTTGCCCGGTGCGGCCGGAGTGGTGGGCGGGGCCTGCGGGGTGACCGGATGTGTGCTCACCTCCTGGTGGGCCGGTGTGCTACCGGGGCTGGCCGTGGCCGCGGTGGGGCTGCCCGCGCAACCGGGTGCCGGGCTGGGGCCGGCCCAGTGGGCCGCGTTCGCCGGGTCCGGGGCGCTCGGCCTGTTCGGGTTCGGCGGGCTGGCGCGGGGCCGGGCCGGGCGGGCGTGGGTGCTCGGGCTGTTCGGGCGGTACCGCGGGACCGTGCGGCGTACGGGACTGATGTGGGTGAACCCGCTGGTCCTGCGCCGCCGGGTCGACGTCCGGCTGCGGCACTGGCGCAGCGAGCCGATGCCGGCCGTGGACGCCAACGGGGTCGAACTGCGGGTCGTCGTGCTGGTCGCCTGGCGGGTGAAGGACACCGCGCGGGCGGTGCTCGGCGTGGAGGACCACGAGCAGTACCTGCGCGAGTGCGTGGAGGCCGCGCTGTCGCGGGTGCTCGCACAGCTCCCGGCCGACGTGCCGCCCGCCGCCGTCGTCCGGGACGTGACCCTGCGCAACACGGAGGCGGTTGGCGAGCGGCTGACCCGGCTGGTGGCGGCGGACGCGGCCGCGGCGGGCCTGGAGGTGTTCTCCGTGCAGCCGACCCGGATCGCCTACGCACCCGAGGTGGCCGCCGTGATGCAGCGGCGCCGGATCGCCGCGCTCGACGCCCAGCACCGGGACACCGTGCTCACCTCGGTCGTCGACTCGGTCGAGGACACGGTGACGCGGCTGACCACGCGCGGGCTGGTGCAGCTCGACGACTACGAGCGCAAGGCGCTGGTGAAGGACCTCACGGTGGCGTTCTGCACGGGGCGCCGGGAGCCGACGTCCTGACGCGGTCCGCCCGGAATTCACCCGCGGTTCGACTCCGCGATTGGTATGGACATGTTCAACGCGCGGTAATACCGTGAGCCTTGGTCTAGACCTACTGAACGCCACGGCGTTCTTCCCCCCCGCATCGATGCAGCACGCCCACGGAACCTCCATGTCCAGGAGCGCAGCATGCGTCAGAAAACCAAGTGGTACGCCGCCGCGGTCGGCCTCGCCACCACCGGAGCCCTCGTGCTCTCCAGCGGTGGTGCCAGCGGCCACGGCTACACGGACCTGCCCGTCAGCCGGCAGAAGCTCTGCCAGAACGGCTCGGTGAGCAACTGCGGAAACATCCAGTGGGAGCCGCAGAGCGTCGAGGGCCCGAAGGGCTTCCCGGCCGGCGGTCCGGCCGACGGCCAGCTCTGTTCCGCCGGGAACGGCCAGTTCAACCAGCTCAACTCGCCCACGAAGCCCGATGGCGGTGCGTGGCCGACGACCAAGGTGACCGGCGGGCAGAACTACACCTTCCGCTGGCAGTTCACCGCGCGGCACTCCACGTCCGACTTCAGGTACTACATCACCAAGAACGGCTGGAACCAGAACCGCGCGCTCACCCGCGCCGACCTGGAGCTGACCCCGTTCTTCACGGTGCCCTTCAGCGGCCAGCCGCCGGCCACGCTCTCGCACAGCGGCAAGCTGCCGACCGGCAAGAGCGGCCATCACGTGATCCTCGCCGTGTGGAACGTCGCGGACACGGCCAACGCGTTCTACGCCTGCTCCGACGTGACGTTCTAGATCGGCGGTGAACGCAGGAAGGGCTCCCCACTCATGTGAGGAGCCCTTCTCCAGGTGCGCCGCCAGGGACTCGAACCCCGGACCCGCTGATTAAGAGTCAGCTGCTCTAACCAACTGAGCTAGCGGCGCATGACTCTCGCTTCCCGCTCTCGCGTTCGGCGACATAAGAAATACTACCTGGTCCGCGGGGGTGGTCCGGACCACCCGCCGGACGGGCCGGCGCCGGGCTAGATCGCCAGGGACAGCAGCACCGGCGCGGCCTCCCGGTTCAGCGTGTCCGCGGCCTGCCGCAGCCGGTGTGCGTGCCGGATGGGCAGGGACAGGGCGAGGCAGCCGACGGAGGAGCCGGCCGTGAGAGGGACGGCCGCGCAGACCGTGCCGATCGCGTACTCCTGGAGATCGAGGACCGGAACCGTGGGCCGCTGCGCGTCCAGCGTGTTGAGCAGCACCTTCTCGCTGGTGATCGTGCGGGAGGTGAGGCGGGCCGGGCGGTGGCGGGACAGGTGGTCGCGGCGGGCGTTCAGGTCGAGCTGCCCGAGCAGGCTCTTGCCGATCGCGCTGGCGTGGGCGGCGGAGCGGAAGTCCACCCACTCGTTGCAGGCCGGGGCGGCCGGGCTGTCGACGCAGCCGGTGACGCTGATCTCGCCGTCGACGTACCGGCTGAGGTAGACGGCGGCGCCCACCGAGTCGCGCAGCCGGGCGAGGGTGTCCTGGAGCTGGTCGCGCAGGGCGCGGTCGTGCCCGTGGGCGGAGCTCAGCCGGCCGAGGGTGTCCCCGGCGACGTACGCGCCGTCGGCGGTCTGCTCGACGTAGCCCTCGCGCCGCAGCATCCGCAGGAGGGGGCTCAGCCGCTCGCTGCCTATGCCGGTGCGGCGCAGGAGTTCGGTGTCCGTGACACCGGTGGAGCGCCGCGCCACCGTCTCCAGGACGCGCAGGGCGTCCTGGGCCGAGTGGTACGGCGCGGTCGGCTCGTGCTTCAGCGCCACGGTTCCCCCTGCGCTTCTCTGGCCGTTTTCGGACAGCTTGCCGTTCTCCACGATACGTGCGAAGGGGTGTCCGGGGAGGGGCGGTTCGGCAGAAACACGGAGCGTCACCGGGGCCTGAGCAGCGGCGGAGACACTCTGGCATATGCCTGGGTCATGACCCACTGCGCCCACCTCGGGCGTTTCCGCCGCTCGCCCCGTGATCAGAGCACCGCGCCGAGGAATTCCCGCGTCCGCTCCTGCTCCGGCTCGCTGAACATCTTCTCGGGCGGCCCCGACTCGATCACCCGACCGGAATCGAACATCAGAACTTGATCGGATATGTCCCGGGCGAAGTTCATCTCGTGGGTCACACAGAGCATGGTGATGTCCGTGGTGTGCGCGATCTCCCGCAGTACGTCCAGGACGCCGGCGACGAGCTCCGGGTCGAGCGCGGAGGTCACCTCGTCCAGCAGCAGCACCTGCGGCCGCATCGCCAGGGCGCGCGCGATCGCGACCCGCTGCTGCTGCCCGCCGGACAGCTGGGCGGGGCGGGCGTCGCACTTGTCCGCCAGGCCCACCATGTCCAGCAGCTCCCGGGCCCGCTCCACCGCCTCGTCCTTGGACATACCGAGCACGGTGACGGGCGCCTCGGTGATGTTGCGCAGCACGGTCATGTTCGGGAACAGGTTGAACTGCTGGAAGACCATGCCGATGTTCTTGCGGACCTCGCGGACCTGCTTCTCGCCCGCCGGGAAGAGCTGCTGCCCGCCGACGGTGATCGTGCCCTCGTCGGGCTTCATCAGCGTCATCAGCAGTCTGAGGATCGTCGTCTTGCCCGAGCCCGAGGGGCCGATGAGCGTGACGTGCTTGCCCGCGTCCACGGTGAAGCTGAGCCGGTCGAGGACCGTGTTGCTGCCGAACCGCTTGGTGACCTGGTCCAGACGTATCAGCTCGGAGGCGGACTTCTCGGTGTTCGTCTCGGGGGTGGGTCGGGTCTCAATGGACAAGGCGACGCTCCAGGGCTCGCAGGAGAAGGGAGGCCAGGTAGGAGACGACGATGAAGGCGATGCCGATCACCGTCAGGGGCTCGGTGAACTGGAAGTTCGCTTGGGAGAACAGGCGTGCCTCGCCGAGCATCTCCAGCACGGTGATCGCCATCAGCAGCGGTGTGTCCTTCAGCATGGAGATCACGTAGTTGCCGAGGGCGGGCACGACGCGGCGGATCGCCTGCGGCAGGATCACCGCCGTCCACGTCCGCGCGAGCGGCAGGTTCAGCGCCGTCGCGGCCTCCCACTGGCCGGCGGGCACGGCCTCGATGCCGGCGCGGTAGACCTGCATCGTGTACGTCGAGTAGTGCAGCCCGATGGCGAACACGCCCGTGGTCAGCGGCGAGAAGGTCAGGCCCCACTCGGGCAGCACGTAGAAGAGGAAGAACAGCTGCACCAGCAGCGGGGTGTTGCGCACGAACTCGGTGACCGCCCCGACCGGCCAGGTCACCCACCGGCTCGGCAGCCGCATCAGCAGCGCCCACACCAGGCCCAGCACGAACGAGATCAGCGAGCCGAGCACCAGCACCTGGAGGGTGACCAGCAGGCCGTCCCAGAAGTGCGGCATGAAGTCGGAGACGGCGTTCCCGTTCCAGTTCACCGGGCAGCACCCCCCACGGCAGCCGTCTCGGGCCGCTTCGGCTCGGCGTCGGCCTTGCGCACCGGCGCCCTGCCGACGACGCCCGCCTTGAGCTTCTTCTCCAGCCCCCGCATCACCCGGGTCAGCAGGAAGGCGATCACGAAGTAGATGAACAGGAGGTACGTGTAGATCTCCGCGCTCTCCTGGAGTGCCAGACGCACCAGATTGCCGCTGAACGCCAGGTCGCCCATGCCCATGATCGACACCAGCGCGGTGCCCTTGAGCAGTTCGACCAGCAGGTTGCTGAAGGGCGGGATCATCTCCGGAACCGCCTGCGGCAGCAGTACCAGCCGCAGCCGCTGCCAGGGCGTGAAGCTCAGCGCGATGCCCGCCTCCTGCTGCGCAGGGCTCACCGCCTGCAGGGCGCCGCGCACGATCTCCGCGCCGTACGCCCCGTACGTCAGTCCGAGCGCCAGCGTGCCCGCCCACAGCGGCACCAGCTGCCAGCCGAAGGCCGGGGGCAGCACGAAGAACACCCAGAAGATCATGACCAGGGCGGAGGTGCCGCGGAACACCTCGGTGTAGAGGCCCGCGAGGAAGCGGACGATCCACAGCCGGTGGGTGCGCGCGACGCCGACCACGAAGGACACCGCCGTCGCCAGCAGTGCGCTGAGGACGAGCAGCTGGATCGTGACCCAGGTGCCCTGGAGTACGAGTTCCCACAGTCCCGAGGTCATCCGCCGCACAGCTCCTTCGCGGTCAGATCGGTCATCTCGTTCTCCGTGAACCCGAAGGGCCTGAGGATGCGGAGGAGCTCACCGCTCTTCTTCAGCTTGCGCAGCTCGGTGTTGAAGGCGTCCCGCAGCCCGGTCTCGGTCGGCCGGAAGGCGAAGCCGCCGCCGTCGATGTGCGGCTCGCCGTCGACGATCGGCTCGAAGGGCTCGGTCACCTCCGCCCTGCGGGACTTCTTCACCACCTCGCGGGTGGTCAGCGCCGTCCCCGCGAAGACGTCGACCCGACCGGTTTCCACGGCGTTCAGCCCCGCTACCTGGTCGGGGACGATCAGGATGTCGCTCTCCTCGTATCCGGCCTCCACGGCGTACGCGATCTCGGCGTATCCGGTGCCGGTCGCGAACCTCGCCTTCTTCTCGACGACGTCCCGGTAGTCGTGCAGCCCCTTCGGGTTGCCCTTGCGGACGATGAAGGAGTCGAGCATCTGGTAGTCGGGGTCGGAGAAGATGACCTGCGCGCAGCGGTCGGCGTTGATGTACATCCCGGCGGCCACGACGTCGAACTGCTGTGAGCTCAGGCCGGGGATGAGCGAGCCGAACTCGGTCGGCACGGGCTGCACCCGGTCCACGCCGAGACGTTTGAAGATGACCTTGGCCAGTTCCGGTGCCTCGCCGGTCAGCTCGCCGTCCTTGTCGATGTATCCGAAGGGAACCTCGCCGGCGATCCCGAGCCGCACCACGCCCTGGGCGCGCAGCCGCTCGAGGAGGTCACCGCCCTCCACGCCCTCGGCGGTGGCGACCCGTGAGCAGCCGGTGGCACCGAGCGCCCCGAGCGCCCCGAGGGCCGCGGCACCGGAGAGCAGTGACCGGCGACCGGGGCGTCTGAAGCGTGATCGTGTGTCTGCGTAGTTCCCATGTGGTGGAGCCATGGGCGCGCAGCTACCCGACTCGACGCCACTTATTCGGATCTTTTTTCGCCCCGTTGGCGTCCCCTTGGCCTCCCGTACGACTTCCCTGGTCAGAGCCCGGACGACGGCTCGACTCCGGCCACTCCCGCCGAGTACAGCGCGTGCGCCACCCGCAGCACCAGCCCGTCCCGGTGCCGGGCGGCCACCACCTGGAGCCCCACCGGCAGTCCGTCCCCGTCCAGCCCGACGGGCACGGACGCCGCCGGCTGCTGGGTCATGTTGAACGGGTACGTGAACGGCGTCCACCCCGTCCAGCGGCGGTGCCCCGACCCCTTCGGCACCTCGGCGCCCGCCTCGAACGCGGTGACCGGCACCGTCGGCGTCACCAGCACGTCGTACGCCTCGTGGAAGCGGCCCAAACGGCGCCCGAGGTCCACACGGACGTCCACCGCGGCCAGGTAGTCCAGGGCCGTCAGGCGCGCCCCGAGGCCGGCGATCTCCCGCAGCCCCGGGTCCAGCAGTTCGCGCTGGTGCGGTCCGAGCCGCTGGACCACCCGGGCCGCGCCGCTGAACCAGAGCGTGTGGAACGCGTCCACCGGCTCCGTGAGGTCGGGGTCCGTCTCCGTGACGTACGCACCCAGCGCGGCCAGTGCCTCCACGGCCCGCCGCACCGCCGCCGCGACCGCGGGCCGCACGGCGACCTGGCCGCCGAGCGAGGGCGAGTACGCCACCCGCAGCCCCCGCACCCCGCCCGCCGGCTCCCGCACGAACGACCCGGTCGGCGGGGGAAGCGCGGACCAGTCCCGGGCGTCCGGCCCGCTGATCACGTCCAGCAGCAGCGCGGCGTCGGCGGCGTCCCGCGTGAGCGGACCCACGTGGGAGAGGGTGCCGAAGGGACTGGAGGGGTACAGAGGCACCCGCCCGTACGTCGGCTTCAGCCCGAAGACCCCGCAGAACGCGGCGGGGACGCGCACGCTGCCGCCCCCGTCCGTGCCGAGCGCCAGCGGCCCGGCACCGAGGGCCACGGCCGCCGCCGCGCCCCCGCTGGAGCCGCCCGCGGTGCGCGAGGTGTCGTACGGATTGCGCGTCACCCCGGTCAGGGGCGAGTCCGTGACGGCCTTCCAGCCGAACTCCGGTGTCGTCGTCCGGCCCAGGAACACCGCCCCGTGCTCGCGCAGCCGGGCCACGGACGGCGCGTCCTCTTCCCAGCGCCCCTCGGGCGAGACCGTCCGGGAGCCCCTGAGGGTGGGCCCGCCCCGCATCGGCAGGAGGTCCTTCACCGTCACCGGCACCCCGTCGACGAGGCCCGCCGGCGCACCGCGCAGCCACCGCTCCTCGGACTCCCGGGCCCGCGCGAGGGCGTCGTCCGCGTCGAGCCGTACGAAGGCGTTCACGGCGCCCTGGACGCGCTCGGCCCGCTCCAGGGCCGCCCGGGTCACCTCCACGGGACTGAACTCGCCCGTGCGGTAGCCGTCGACCAGCCGTACGGCGCCGAACCCGGTGAGCTCGCTCATCGCCCCCAGCCTCCTCGGCGGCTCAGTGCCCGGGCACGTACCCGAGCTTCTTGTCGACCACGTTCGGCAGCGGCTCGCCCGCCTCCCACCGCTCGTAGAACCGCACGAACTGCGCGGCGAGCGCGTCCCGCCAGCCCACCGTGTCCCCGCTCATGTGGGGCGAGACGATCAGGTTCGGGACCTCCCACAGCGGGTCCTCCCGGTGCAGCGGCTCGCGCTCGAAGACGTCCAGCGCCGCGCCCGCGATCCACCGCTTCGACAGCGCCTCCACCAGCGCCTCCTCGACGACGAGCCGGCCGCGCCCGATGTTGATGAAGCGGGCCGACGGCTGCATGATCCCGAAGCGGCGGGCGTCGAACATGCCGTCCGTCGCCGCGGTCAGCGGCGCCGCCGCGACCACCCAGTCCGCCCGCGACAGCAGCCGGTCCAGCTCCTCGGGGCCGTGGACGCCGGGGCGCGGGGCGCGGCCCACCACGGCCGCGGTGATGCCCAGCGTCCGCAGGGTGGTGGCGATCGCCCGGCCGATGGGCCCCGAGCCGACCACGCACGCCCGGGTCCCCGCCACCCGCTGTGTCTCCCGGTGCCGCCAGGCCCGCGCGTCCTGTGCCCGCACGGTGCGCGGCAGGTCCTTCGCCATCGCCAGGACGAGCGCGGCGACGTACTCGGCGATCGGCTGGTCGAAGACCCCGCGCGCGTTGGTCACCACCGTGTCGGAAGCGGTCAGTTCCGGACAGAGCAGGTGGTCCACGCCCGCGCTCGCCGTGTGCACCCAGCGCGGCCGCGGACCGGAACCCGGCCAGGCGTCGCGCACCGCGTGCGAGGTGTAGTCCCAGACGAGCAGCACGTCGGCGCCCCGCAGCTGTTCGGTGAGCGAGGCCTCGTCCGTGTGCACGATCCGCGCCCGCCCGGTGAGCCGGCCGAGCCGGGGCGGTGGTTCGGCGTCCAGGACGAGCAGGGTGGTGGTGCCGGACATCGTCGGGAAACCCTCTCGCAATGCGCGTCCGCTTCTTCGAAGGGAGTGGCCGGATGGACGGGTCGGATTCCTCAGCAGACGGCCCGAGCTGTCCGAAGACGAGCCAAAGCTGTCCGAAGTGCGCGGATCGACCCACGCTCGCACCCGAACCTACCTTCGTCAACACGGCCACGCAGCCCAACCGTTGAGCCTGCCCCCCGGCGCGGAGCCGGTGCCCGCCACGGGAGTCCCGCGTCCCCGGCCGGAAGCCGCCCCTTCCCGGTGCTGTCGGCCAACCAAGTGACGATGTGGGCGGTGCCGTCCTACCGGGGTACTCGGGCAGTGGGCCCCTGTCAGGCGCCGCCGGCGGAAGACGGCGCGCCGGAGCCCCGTACCGCCGGGAGAACAGCACCACGAAAGGCAGGACATGACAGCACTGGGATTCCTCTATCCGGGCCACTTCGCCGAGGACGACTATCCGCGCATCGAGCAGCTCCTGGGCAGCGACATCCGCCTTCCCCTGGTCCACGCGGACATCGGCGAGGACGCCCACCACGAGGACGCCCTGCGGGAGCTGGGCTCGCCCGAGCGCCTCGCCGCGGGCGTCGAGGAGCTGCGCCTGTCGGGTGCCGAGGCGGTCGTCTGGGCCTGCACCTCCGGCAGCTTCGTGTACGGCTGGGAGGGCGCCCACGAGCAGGTCCGCGGCCTCGCGCGGGCGGCCGGCCTGCCCGCCTCCTCCACGTCGTTCGGCTTCGTCCACGCGGTCCGGGAGATCGGTGCCCGGCGGGTCGCCGTCGCCGCGACGTACCCGGAGGACGTGGCGTCCCTGTTCGCCGCGTTCCTCAAGGACGCCGGCCTGGAGCCGGTGTCGGTCCACGCGGCCGGCGCCGGCACGGCGGCGGAGGCCGCGACCTGGGACGGCGACCGGGTGCTCGCCCTGGCTCGCGCGGGCGACCACCCCGGCGCGGACGCGGTCCTCGTGCCGGACACGGCCCTGCACACGGCCTCCCACCTCAAGACCCTGGAGTCCGCCCTGGGCAAGCCCGTCCTCACCGCCAACCAGGTCACCGTCTGGGAGGCCCTCCGCCTCGCCGACCGCCGGGTGAACGCGCCACAGCTCGGCACCCTCTTCACCCGGGAGCCGGTGGTGCAGGTGTGAGACGACGCCTGGAGCACGGCACCCCGGGGGAATAAGCGGAGCCAGCCTCCTGTTGTCCGGAGCCGAGCAGTGCACGGCAACGAAACACAGGAGGCACCGTGGCGGCAGACGAGATCCGAGGCACAGCGCAGGGCAGCGCTCCCGTACCCCTCTCCGTGCTGGACCTGGTGACCGTCGGCGCCGGCCGCACCGCCACCGACGCACTGCGCACCGCCGTGGAGCTGTCCCGCCTCACCGAGTCCCGCGGCTTCCACCGCTACTGGGTGGCCGAGCACCACTCCATGCCGGGCGTGGCCTCCTCCTCGCCCGCGGTGATCCTCGCCCACCTCGCCGCCCACACCGAGCGCATACGTCTCGGCTCGGGCGGCGTGATGCTGCCCAACCACGCGCCCCTGGTGATCGCGGAGCAGTTCGGCACCCTGGAGGCCCTGGCGCCCGGCCGCGTCGACCTCGGTCTCGGCCGCGCCCCCGGCACGGACGGCGCCACCGCCGCCGCCCTGCGCCGCACCGACCGGCTGCACGAGGGCGCCGACGACTTCCCGCAGCAGCTCGTCGAGCTCATCCGCTTCCTGGACGACGACTTCCCCGACGGCCACCCCTACCGCCGTATCCACGCGGTGCCGGGACCGGTCCAGGGCAGTTCCCCCGGCGGCGTCCAGTCCGCGCACCGGCCGCCCATCTGGCTGCTGGGCTCCTCCGGCTTCAGCGCCCGGCTGGCCGCCGAACTCGGCCTGCCCTTCGCCTTCGCGCACCACTTCTCGGCGCGCAACACCGTCCCGGCGCTCGACCTCTACCGCGAGGCGTTCCGCCCGTCGGAGGTCCTGTCCGAGCCGTACGCCCTCATCGGCGTCTCCGCCCTCGCCACGGACGACGAGAAGGAGGCCCGCCGCCAGATCATGGCCGCCGCGCTCAACATGCTCCGGCTGCGCACCGGCCGCCCCGGCCTGGTGCCGACCCCGGAGGAGGCGGAGGCGTACGAGTTCAGCCAGGCGGAGCAGGACTTCATCGCCTCCTGGAACTCCGACGTCATCCACGGCACCGCGGACGAGGTCCGGGCCGGCCTGGACGACCTCCAGAAGCGCACCGGCGCCGACGAACTGATGATCACGAGCCACGCCCACAGCGGGGAGCTGCGGCTGCGGTCGTACGAGCTGATCGCGGACGTCTACGGGCTGCCGCGGGGCTGACCGGGTGCCGGGGCCCCGCCGGGGCCCCTCCCCGCTCAGCTCCGGGCGCGGGCGGCGGCCGCCAGCAGTTCGGCGATGCGGTCCGCCGGCACGGGCCGTGAGTACAGCCACCCCTGGCCGGTGTCGCAGCCGATGCGGCGCAGCCGGGTGGCCTGGTCGGTCGTCTCGACGCACTCCGCGGTGACGGTGAGCCCCAGCCGGTGGGCGAGCTGGACGAGCGCCTCGACGATCACCTCGTCGGCGGCGGTCGGCTCGGGCGCGGCGTCCTCGCCGTGGTCGCTGCCGTCGTACTGGAAGCCGCGCACGAAGGCGCCGTCCAGCTTCAGCACGGACACCGGCAGCCGGCTGAGGTAGGCGAGGTTGGAGTAGCCGGTGCCGAAGTCGTCGATGGCGATGCGGACGCCCATGTCGCTGAGCGCCCGCAGGGCCTGGAGGGGGCGGCCCGCCGAGCCCATCACGGCCGACTCGGTGAGCTCGAGCTGCAGCAGGTGGGGGGCGAGTTCGGTCTCGGCGAGGATCTCCGCCACGTCGGCGACCAGGTCGGAGTCCCACACCTGGCGCACCGCCACGTTCACGCTGACGAACAGCGGGGCCCGCTCCGGATGGTCGAGCTGCCACCGCCGGGCCTGCCGGCAGGCCGTGGCCAGCGCCCACCGCCCCAGCGGAACGATCGAGCCGTCCTCCTCCGCCAGTCCGATGAACCGATTCGGCGTCAGTGTGCCGAACTGAGGATGGTTCCATCGCACCAGCGCCTCGACGCCGCGTACCTCGCCGCCCTCCATGTCGACGAGCGGCTGGTACTCGAGCTCGAACTCCCCGCGGTCCACGGCCGGCCGGAGCGTGGACGACAGGGCCTGGCGGGTCATGCGGTGCGCGTTGCGCTCGGGGTCGAAGAGCGTCCAGCGCGACTTGCCGTCGGCCTTCGCCCAGTACAGCGTGGTGTCGGCGGCCTGCATCAGCCCGGTCGCGGTCGTGCTCGCCGCGTGCCGCTCCACGACCCCGATCGACGCCGACACCGACAGCCGCTGGCCGGAGAGGTCGAAGGGCGCCTGCACGGCTTTCAGCACGGCCTCGGCGAGGTCCGCGAGCTGCTCGGTGCCCGTGGAGTCCTCCACGAGCAGCGCGAACTCGTCCCCGCCGAGCCGGGCGACCAGGGGCGCGACGGCTCTTCCGTACCCGGCCTCGTCGGCGCAGCGCGTCAGCCGCTCGGCGACGGCCGCGAGGAGCCGGTCGCCGACCCGGTGCCCCAGCGTGTCGTTGATCGCCTTGAACCCGTCCAGATCCAGGTAGCACAGCCCGATCCGGCCGGTACCGCCCTCGTCGTACGACTCCGCCTCCAGCGCGGCCGACAGCCGCTCGAAGAAGAGCGTGCGGTTGGGCAGCCGGGTCACCGGGTCGTGCATCTGCAGATGCCGCAGCCGGGCCTGGAGCTCCCGGCGGGCGCTGATGTCCTGCAGCGAGAGCAGCACGGCCGGCTCCGCGCGGCGCTCCGCCGGAACGTTCAGGTCCACCAGGGCACCGGCGGACAGGGCCGCCTTGAGCTGTTCCTCCGCCGCCGTGAACTGCTCCTCCACGGACAGCTCCGGCGTTTCCTCGGCGCCGTCCGCCCGGGCGGGGCCCTCGGCAGCCTCCGGTGTACCGGGTGCGCCAGGGGTTCCGGGTACCACCCCGGGCTCGGCCGCCGGGGGCAGCGGGGTCACCATCACCTGGGCCCAGAGCGAGTGCCCGTCGGGATGTTTGAGCCGGCGCGCGCAACGCAGCCGCGCCTGCCGGCCGCGCAGCACCTCGCGGTAGGCGTGCCAGGTGCGTGCGTCCGACGCCAGGTCCACCAGCTCGGCGGCGACCCGTCCGGCCAGTCCCGCCGCGCCGCCGCCCAGCAGCGCGCCCATCGAGTCGTTGGCGGTGACGATCCGCCCCTGCCGGTCGACCACGGCCATGGCGAGGGGCGCGGCCGCGAAGGCCGCCTCGAACGTGTGTGGCTCCCGTGACGCCTGTGGTGCCGTGAGGGGCGTCAACACCTGGCGTGAACTCTCGATGTCACGCTCTGTGACGATCGGCCGGACGCGGTCCACAGCGGGCGCCGGCCCTTTGGACATTCCGCTCACCGTTCGCTCCCGCAGTGCACTCGTTCTTCGTACGGTCTCGTGATGTCTCGTAGGAGCGGCAGTCCGGGTGGGGCGACCGCTCAAGCCGTGTCCGTGCAGGAAATTGTGCCGATCATAGAGGCTGGCCTCAGGCCCTTCCAGCCATTGTCCAGTGTCCCGGAACTACCTCCGTTCCTGACAGATCGTTTCTGCCACTCCCTGGACGGCTTCTTTGCCTGGCCGGACCAGTTGTGACGTTCCGTGAATGGGCGGGCTGTCGCCTCCTGGGTGCACTCACTCGTCCGGAGGAGACTAACGAGGCAAAGTACTACAAGCTCACACAGTCTGGGTGCGGTGTCCCCGAAGCACGCATCCGGAGGTCGATGTGCCGCGTCCGCTGCCCAGGAAGGGTTCCGCCCGCCGGACGGGGCGGGCGCGGAGGCTCCTTCCCCGGGCGGTACGGATTCCGGCCACCGCGTCCGAAGCGGTGCGCACCGCGCGGACCGTACGGGTACGGGGCCGCACCCGCCGGGCCGTACGGCGCCTCGCCGACGGCCGGCTGCCGAGCCTGCGCGGCACGGGGGCCGTGTTCACCTCGCTGACCGCCGTGGCCGCCACCTCCCTCGTCGCGGTCCCGTCGGTCGCCGTACCGCTGTCGGCCGCGTGCGTCCTGCGCCGGACCGACGCCCACCACTCGGAGGGCATCGACACCTGGAACCGCTCGTATCCGCGCCCCACCCGTGCCCTGGACGCGGTGCTGGTCTTCCTTTCCTTCCCTGACGCGGCCCCTCTCACCACACCGGCCGAACTGGCCTCGGACCACTTCCCGGCCACCAGCAGTTTCTTCGAGCGTGCCTCGTACGGCAGGTTCACGCTGCGCGCGCACCCGCGCCCGGAGTGGATCGAGATGCCGCGGCCGTCCACGGCGTACGCCATAGAGCGCGACTGGGACACCGCGCAGCGTGCCGCCTACCTGAGGGACGCGATGGCCGCGGCCGACGCCCGGATCGACTTCTCCCGCTACGACATCGTGTACTTCGTCGCCGACCCGGACGCGCCGGGTGTCGACTCGGACGCGACGAAGGTGGTGAACCTGGACCGGCCGCTGCGGGCCGACGGCACGGCCGTCCGCCGGATCGTCACCGTCTTCGAGAAACACCCGCCGGACCGCCTGGTGCTGGCCCACGAGACCGGCCACGTCTTCGATCTGCCCGACCTCTACCACCGCCCCGCCGACGGCAGGGGCGACTGGGACACGCACGTCGGCGACTGGGACCTCATGGGCAGCCAGTTCGGCCTCGCCCCGGACCTGTTCGGCTGGCACAAGTGGAAGCTCGGCTGGCTGGGCTCGCGCCAGGTGGCCTGCGTACGGGGCCCGGGTACGACCCGCCTGACGCTGGAGTCCCTGGGTGCGGGTGCGGGTGCCAGTGCGGGTGCGGGTGCCGGGTGGCACGGCCGGCGGGACGGGGGGACGGGGTGGGGCGGCGACGGGGGAGCCGCCGCGGGGGCCGAGGCCTTCGGTCCCGGCGGGGGTACGAAGCTGGCGGTCGTCCGTACCGGCCGGGACAGCGCGCTCGGGTTCGAGGCGCGCGGCGCGGTGGGCAACGACGTCTCCGTCTGCGCGCAGGGCATCCTCGTCTACCGGATCCGCGGCGAGGCCGAGTCCGGCGAGGGCCCGATCGAGGTCGTGGACGCCCATCCGCGCACCGAGGCCTGCTGGGAGGAGTCCGTCTACCCTCCGCTCGCCGACGCGCCGGTGGCCCTGGGCGAGACCTTCACGGTGCCGGGGGAGGACGTACGGGTGGAGGTGGAGGGCCGTACGGCGTCCGGGGCGTGGACGGTGAGGATCGTGACGGGGTGAGGCGCGGGAAAACGACGGTGGGGCAGATTCCTGGAATCTGCCCCACCGTCGTCGCTGTGCGCCGCCAGGGACTCGAACCCCGGACCCGCTGATTAAGAGTCAGCTGCTCTAACCAACTGAGCTAGCGGCGCCTGCTGACGTCGTAGACATTAGCACCCTGATCGGCGGGAGGAGAAATCGATATCCGCACCGCGGCGGAGGCGGCGGCGCGGGCCGCGCGGACGGTTGCCCAGAGCAGGACCTCGGGTCCGGGGAGCCACGGCCGCCGGGTGTCGGGGGCGACCAGCCAGCGGGAGGCGGTACGGCCGGCGGGGTCGGAGGGGTCGGCGTCGGGCGCGGAGTGCAGGGCGGGAACGGTCACCGCGTCCCCGGTGCCGTGGTACAGGATGGGCGGGATCTCGCCCGTCCGTCCGGGTGACCCCCACTCCTCCCATCGCATGAGGGAGGGCAGCCGCTGGGCGGTGCCGGGAGCGGCGAAGAGCAGCATGCGGCCCCGGTACGTGGCGACGGGCCCCGTGCCCGGTCCCTCCTCCCACAGCCGGTCCAGCATCCGCCGCCCGAAGATCATGGGGACGTTGACGACGTCGAAGGCCGTGCCGCAGGGCAGGACGACCGGGGCGGTGGGCCGCTCCCGCAGAAGGGCGAGCGTGCTGCGCGGATACGTTCCTGCCGAGGCGAGCCAGGCGGCCCCCTCCGCGGTGACGTGCGAGACCGCGGCGTCCGGGGCGGGGCATGCCGAGACGGCGATGCTCGCGCGCGTGCGAGTGGTGCACGGGGCGTCGGTGTGGTCGTGGGCGCGTTTGCTCGCGGGAAAGGTCTGCTGCCTCATGGCACCTACATTTACCGCCCGTGAGCGCCCCGTTCCCGTCGGTCGCCAGAATCTGGGACTGGTGTGACTGATGTGAACAGTTTTCCGAAATTGGTATATGCCGGGAGACGATGCAGCGGTCGGTTTGAGGAAAACCGCTTCGGTCCGCAGAGCGATCGGATGGCGGTCGAAGGCGCCTCCGGACGGCGGAACGGGTGCCGCCCGGAGCGTCCTCGACCGCGTTCGCGAACGTTTTCCGAACCACTCGGAACACTCGAGCCACTCAGACCGTGTCGGGCCCGCGCCCGTCGCGTCCCCGCATCAGGTCGCGGCCGAACTCGACCATCTTCCGCGCGTAGTCCTCGGTCCACTCGGCCCGCTCGGCGATGTCCGCCGCGGTCAGCCGGTCGAACCGGCGCGGATCGGCGAGCTGGGCCGCGGCGACGGCCTGGTACTCCACCGCCCGGTCCGCCGCCGCGCGGAACGCCTGCGTCAGCTCGGTCGCCCGCGAGAGCAGCGCGCGCGGGTCGTCGATCGACTCCAGGTCGAAGAAGTGCTCCGGGTCGGCGGCCGCCTCGGCGGGCTCGAAGAGCAGGGGCGCGGGGCGTCGCCGCGGTTCGTTCGGACGCGGCGTGGGCTCCGCCATGTCTACTCCTTCTCGTGGGACGTTCGGAGGCCCTCCGCCAGGGGTGTCCCCGGGCAACTGGCCACCGTCCATTGTCTCCCGGCCGTGCAAGTGGACCCGGGAGCGCGGCGCCAGGGCGCTCGCGGCACACCGCTGGCGATGCCGCGCACCAGCGGCCACCGGAACACCACCGGTGCGCCCCCGGCGGCGTGCCGGACTCCGTCCGGCGGCGGATGGGGCGGTGTCGCGCTGATCGTCTGCCCGGGCGGCTGCCGGAAGGGTGGTCAGGGCCGCCAGGCCACCCGGTGCTCGGACAGCCGGGCCAGTACCGCGTGGTTCGCCTCCCAGCCGTCCGGGAACTTCACCGTGACGCCCAGTTGCACCGGCTCCGTCGACGGGTGGTCGTCCAGCAGCTCCGCCACGCCTTCCCGGCACACCACGATGCATGCGTGGCGGTGCCGGGACGCGAGCACGCACAGGCGGCCCGTCTCCAGGTGGAACGCGGTCGCGTCCGGCCGGCCGGAGAGGGGGTGCAGGACCACCGTCACGTCGTACTCGCGCCCCTGGAGCCGGTTCGCCGTGTCCACGACCACGTCGGTGACCCCGAGGCCGGCCAGCGCCGCCCGCACCGCGGCCGCCTGGTCGCGGTGGGCCGTGCCGACGGCGATCCGGTCGGCGGTCAGCGGCACCGGCTCGTCCGACCGCTCCGAGACCGCCGCGCCGCCCCGCTCCAGCAGCCGCCGTACGACCTGCGCGACCGCGTGGACGGCCTCCGGGTCCGTACGGGGGGTGTGCCGGGCCGGGAGTTCCAGCAGGCCCCAGCCCGCGCCGGCCGCCTCGTCGATGACCCGGTCCGGGCCCGAACCGTCCGACGGGACGGAGAAGGAGAGCCGCCGGTCGCCGTGGTCCGTGCCGCTGCGGAACGGCGTGTACGGGTAGAAGGCGGCCGAGACCAGCGGCGCCGCGGAGGCCGGGAGCCGCCAGGACACCGGCAGGCGGTGCTGCGGCAGCTCGGGGTTGTGGGACAGCAGGGTCGTCACCGCCGAGGCCGACGGGTCGTACGACAGGCCCGCCCACTGCTCGCTGCCCACGATCGAGAACGGGTCGAGCTGTCCCGGGTCGCCCACGAACAGCGCCCGTTCGAACAGGCCCGCCACGGCCAGCAGCGCGTCCGACCGCATCTGGTACGCCTCGTCCACGATCGCGTGCCGCCACGGTTCGTCGACCTTGACGTGCGCCCACTTGGCGGCGGTCGAGACGACGATGTCGAGCCCGGCGAGATCGGCGGCCTTCGTCGACTTCCGGACGTTCGGCAGGGCGTCCAGAGCCTTGTCGTACGGGTCGGTGTCACTGCTGTGGAGCCGGCCCACCGGCAGGTCGGCGTCCTTCTCCGCGAGCCGGACGACCAGGTCGTCCACCTGCGCGTTCGTCTGCGCGACGATCATCAGCGGGCGTCCGGCGGCGGCGAGCTCCAGCGCGGCGCGGACGACGAGGGTCGACTTGCCGGCGCCGGGCGGGGAGTCCACCACGACACCGCGGTGCGCGCCGTGCAGCGTGTCGCGCAGGATCGCGTCGGTGGCCCGGCCGGCCGCGGCGCCGGGATCGAGAACCCCGCTTTCGGCGTGCGGGTCCAGCGCGGCTGTCACAGGACGTCCTCCTCCGTCAGGGGATCCGGCTGCGGAACGGCGTCCGGCTCGCCCGGCGGACCGCCGTGGGTCCAGGGCGTCTCCTCCGGGTCGGGGAGCTTCGGCCCGCCGCGCTGGTCGTGCTCGAAGAGCGTGAAGCAGACGCGGTCGCCCTTCTCGGGGACCGAGCCGGGCTCCGGCTCCTTCCCGCGGCCCATCTTGTCGACGACACGCAGGACGACCAGGACACCTTCGCCCTCGTGGTCGTCCTCCTCGTACCCCACGAACTCGGCGGCCTGCGGCTTGCCGCCCAGCGAGCGGTACACCTTCGTGCGCTCGCCGAGGTGCGGCCGGTCCTCCGTGCGCACGGTGACGAGCGGGCGCGGACTCGGCCGCTTGCCCTCGCTGTACGCCATCGTCACATCCGTCACCTCGCCCGCGAAGGCCTCCCCGGCGAGGCGGCGGCCGGCCATGACGAGCGGGTCGTCCAGGGCCTCGTGGGCGTCCAGCCGGGCCTGCTCGCGCTCGCGCGCGGCGAGCTTGTTCGCGGCGGTGACCGCGTCGTCGACGCGCGGCTGCGGCGGCTCACCGGCGGTGATCCGGTCCCGGTGGCCGGTGAACGACCAGCGGTCGCGGGTCCACCGGTCGGGCACATGGGCGCCCTCGGGCAGCGCGCGCAGCAGGTCGAGCCCGTGCCAGACGGCGTCCCAGGTGGGCCGGGTGCGGCTCTCCACGAGGTCGCGGATGCGCTGCTCGGCCGCGGTGAGGGCGCCGAACCGGTCGTCGGCCTCCAGCCCGTCCTCGGCGGCGGCGAGCGCGGTCCGCGCGCGGTCGTAGGCCTCGATCGCCGGGGCCAGCAGCTTGTTGTCGAAGGCGGGGTCGGTGGCGGGTCCGGCGGGCGGGCACAGCAACTGGCCGTCGGCGTCGCGGGCCAGCTCCGCACGGCGCGCGGCCTCGTCGCCCGGTTCGCCCCCGGGCGGGTCGATCCACGCGAGCAGCGCGCCCAGGTGCGCGTCCTCCACGCTCGACTGGCCGGTGGCCCAGTGGCGTGACAGCAGGTCGGTGAGGGCGAGCAGCAGGGCCGAGCCCGGTACCCGCGCGCGCTCCCCGAAGTGCGTGAACCACCGGCCGAGCAGCGGGACCCGGGGCGGCGCCGGATGGGGCGCCTCGGGATCCTGCTCGGCGGTGCGCCGGAAGCGCATGGAGCGCCCCAGCAGCCGTACGAAGTCGACACCCGCCCGGCTCGGCACGACGATCTGCGGGGCGTCCGCGCACAGGTCGACCTCGACCTTGACCCGCTTGCCGGTCTCCGGGTCGGTCTCGTTGCGCTCGGCGGCCTCCACGACGTCCGCGTACGCGTCCACGTACGGCAGCACGACGTCCGCGAGCTCGGCGAGGAACGCGAACCGCAGATCGCGGTCGCGCGGCTGCGGTACGACCAGCAGCCGGGGCGCGTGCCGGTCCGTGCCGACGAGCGCCCCGAGCGGCGCACCGGCCTCACCGGCGGTCGTGAGCGGGACGAACACGAGCGGGCGCTCGGACAGATGCCGGTGGCGCACGGTGGCGGTGGGCCGCGCCCGGCCGCTGCTCACGGCCTCCAGCCGGGCGAGGGTGGTGATCAGTGACACGGGGCGCCCTCCGGGGCCGTGGCACCGGCCGCGGCGAATACGGCGGACGCGCCGTGCCCGGCGGCCGCCAGCGCCTCCGCCCGCAGCCGGGCCGCCCTGCGCAGCGCCGCCACCGCCGGGTCGTCCGGGTCCCCGGCCGTCCCGTGGGCCGCGGCCAGCACGTCGTCGACCGTCGTCAGACCCCCCAGCTCGGCCCGCGCCGACCGGCCGATCGAGGTGACGGCGCCCTCGGCGCGGGACCGGGCGCGGCAGTGGAAGGCCAGCTCGCAGGCGGCGAGGCACTCGGGGGCGTACGTCGCGGGAAGCAGCTCGACGGCGGCGGTGAGCTGCTCCGTGGGGAGGCCCGGGGCGAAACAGGTGCCCTCGGGGAGCGTGTCCGCGATCTCCTCGATGCGGGTGAGCCGGGTGAGCTGGCGGCGGGTGACCGCCCGCTGCTTGCGGACGTCGACCACGGCGGCCGTCGGGAGGTTGCTGAAGTCCTTGGGGCACACCAGCAGCACCCGGTGACGGACCTGGGGCACCTGCTCGAGACGGGCGGCGACCTCCTCCAGCGCCAGCACGTACACCGCGGACTGCCGGGCCGCGGCGCCCACCTTCGCCGCGTCGGCCGAGCCGTCCAGCATCGGGAAGGACTTGATCTCGACGACCGTCCACGTGCCGTCCGGGTGCACCACCACCGCGTCCGGCTCCAGGAACGCGGGGGAGCCGGCCACGTCGAGCGCGAGCATGGGGTGGTCGAGCAGCGTCCAGCCGCCGGTCTCCGTCGCCTCGCGCAGTGCCAGCGCCGTACGGGCGGCGCGGCCCTCGGGGCCGATCGCGGCGAGGTCGGGGACGGCCGCGCCGGACGGCGGCTCGGCGGACGGGTCCAGTCTCTCGTGCACCAGCCGCAGCAGCTCGGCGCCGCCGTCCGCCTTCACGCGCGCCTCGAAGGCGTTGCCCCGCATGAAGGCGAACTGGGACTGGCCGAAGGCGGCGGGCGAGCCGAGCGCGTCCGCCAGCGCCGTCTTGTCCACGCCCGCCCCGTCGAGGAGCGCGCGCCGCCTGCAGCCGGGGTTGGCGGCGAGGGCCGCGAGGGCGCGGGCGTCCAGCGCCTTCGCCGGGACGTCGGGCCCCCGCAGGTCAGCGAGCCGGCGCCGGAGCGCCGGCACCGTCTCCCGCGTCCGCGGGGGCGGCACCCGGCTCGGCCGTGGACTCGCGCTGCTCGCGCTGCCGTGGAATTCGCTCACCCGCGGAAGTCTGGCATCCGCCACTGACAATCGGGGACGGTGCGCCCGGCGAGGCGCTGGGGCCGGGAGTGCCCCGGCCGCCGGAGAGCCCCGCGGACCAGGTGCGCAGTGATGTCCAGCACCGGTCCGAGAGCCGCATCACCAGCGGCGTCAGCAGCAGCCCGGCGCCCATCACGGCGGCGCCCGCCAGCGCGTCGAGGAAGTAGTGGTTCGCGGTGCCCATCACGACGACCGTGGTGACCAGCGGGTAGGCGACGCCCGCGATCCGGGCGGCGCGCGTGCCGCCGTACCGCCACAGGACCACCCCGCACCACAGCGCCCAGCCGACGTGCAGGCTGGGCATCGCCGCGTACTGGTTCGTCATGCCGCCCAGGCCGCGCGGGGCGCTGGCCTCACCGGCCCACCAGCCGTACGCGCTGTAGTGGGCCATCGTGTCCACGAAGCCGTGGCTCGCGTGCAGCAGCCGCGGCGGACAGGTCGGCAGCAGGGTGAAGCCGGCCAGGCCGATGAGGGTGGACGTCATCAGCCAGGTGCGGGCCGCCCGGTACAGGCGGGCGCGGTACCGGAAGAGCCACACCAGGAGCACGGGCGTGACCAGGTAGTGCAGGGACGCGTACCAGAAGTCGGCGGGTATCCCGAGCCAGGGCTCCCGGGTGAACAGGCGGTTGAGCGGGTGCTCGGCGTTGAGTCCCAGCGCCTGCTCCAGGCGCAGTATGGAGAGGCCGTTCTCCACGGCCCCGGCGACATCGCCGCGGACGAGCAGCCGGCCCGCCGAGTACAGCCCGTACACCACCAGGATCAGCGGCAGCTCGGTCCACCAGCGCGGCCGGGACGCGGATGCCGCCGCCCCGGTGCGCGACGTGTCGGTCCCCGGCATCCGGTCGCCCTCCAACCCTCTGCATTCATGGCCCGTGGCCACGGCATGCGTCCGGTGGCACGTCCCGTTCTCCTACGGTGTCCCTGAGCCCCTTCCGGGGCGTTTCGCGTCCCCTCGGTCCCCTCCCGGCGGCCTCGGTTGTCCTAGACGCAGAGATCGCCCCTCGGGTTGCCCGGTGCAAGCGTGCGCGATGATGGCAGGGTCCGTCTCACGATTTACCGCTTATCCCGAAAGGCTCCTGAGTCACATGGCACCGCGCATCCTGCTGGCCCGGCACGGTCAGACCGAGTGGTCCCTGCTCGGAAGGCACACCGGCAGGACCGACATCCCGCTGCTGGACGAGGGGCGGCGCGGCGCGAAACTGCTCGGCGAGCGCCTGCACCGGGCGCCCCTGGACGGACTGCCCGGTGTCGAGGTCCGCACGAGCCCCCTGTCGCGCGCGCGGGAGACGTGCGAGATCGCCGGGTTCGGCGACCGCGCCACACCCTGGGACGCGCTCATGGAGGTCGACTACGGCGCGTACGAGGGCCTGACGCCCCAGGAGATCCAGGACATCCGGCCGGGCTGGCTCATGTGGCGCGACGGCGTCCCGGAGGGCGAGACGCTGGAGCAGCTCGCCGCGCGCGCGGACGAGGTCGTCGACTGGGCCCGCTCCGCCGACCGCGATGTGCTGGTCTTCGCCCACGGCCACATCCTGCGGTCCATAGCCGCCCGCTGGCTCGGGTTCGGTGTCGACTTCGCCGCCCGCGTCCGCCTCAACCCGACCTCGCTGTCCGTGCTCGGGTGGGCCTACGGGGAGCCCGCCGTCGAGTCCTGGAACGACACCGGGCACCTGAGCCTGTAGGCGCGGGCCCGGAGCGGACACCCTCAGGCGGGGCGGGGCAGCGAGGCGTGCCGTTCGAGGAACGTCGACACCCCGGACGCCCGGCGGTGCGGCAGCAGCACCCGCGCCGTGCCCGCCAGCATCGTCTGGATCCGGGAGGACTGCACCTCGTTCAGCAGGTCCAGCACCTCCATCCCGGCGGCGGCGGCCTCGTCGGGGCGCCCCCCGCGCGCGAGGTCGTCGGCCAGTTCGGCCTTGTAGAGGGCGATGTTGCGGAGGAAGTGCGGGTCCTGCAGGCGGGCGGCCTGCCGGGCGTGCCGGGCCGCGCGCGGCCAGTCGCCCAGCATGGACCAGCACTGCGCCTCCAGGCCCTCCAGCTCCGCCTCCCCGTAGAAGTTCATCCACTCCGGGTCGATCTCCGCGGGCCCGCGCTCGTACAGGGCCTGTGCGCGGGCCAGTGCCTGCTCGCAGCCCGCGCGGTCGGCGAGCCCCGCCCAGCCGCCCGCCTCCCGCAGCGCGAGCAGCGACATCAGCCGCGCCGAGCCCAGCGGCCGGGCCGCGCGCTGGGCCGCCTGCGCCGTCCGTACCGCCTCGCGCGGCCGGCCCGCGTCGCGCGCGAGGAACGCCGTGTTGCAGAACGCGTGCGCCTCCAGCGCCGCGTCACCGGCCATCCGGGCCGTCGCGAGCGCCTCCGCGTAATGCGAGCGCGCGTCGTCGAACCGCCCCGAGTCGTGTGCCAGCCACCCCACCGAGATGGCGAGCTCCCCCGCGCCCGAGTACAGCCGGTCGGACGCCGACTGCCGGGTCGTCCCCGCGTCCAGCAGCGCGTACGCCGTGCGCAGTGGTGTCGCCGCCCTGCGATAGAGCCCGTCCGCCCCGTGCCGGTCGTCGAGCAGCCGGATCCTGCGGACGGCCTCTTCGAGCATTCCCGCCTCCGACATGCCCGGCCGGTGGCCGGGCTGTCCCACCGCTTCCGCGGTTCCGCCGAGCGGGAGGGGGCTCAGCGAGACGGCCGCCATCGTGGCGGTACCGCCGGTCATGAATGCGCGACGCCGCACGTCGCTCTCCTCGTGGTTCTCGTACCTGTGGTGCGTGTCGTGCGACTCGCACGGCAGCTCCGGCTCCTCCGGAGCGTGCGAGTGGTTCTCGGCGGCGGAGAAGGACATCTCCTCGAGGGCGCGCGCCCCCCGTCCCCGCACGGCCGAGCGGGGGACGAACCCCAGGTCGGTCAGTGTCCGCCCGGGGAACATGTGCAGGAACACTCGTTCGTAGGCGTAGTTGGGGCAGCGGATCTCGCCCGACTCGACCCGTCCGATGTACCGCGCGTCGCAGCTGACCCGCTCACCGATCTCCCGCGCGGCCCGCCGCACCGCCGCGGCGAACTCGGCCGGTGACCGCTGGCCGCGCAACTTCCGGAAGGCGTGGTTCGGCCGTGGCGGTGGCGGGGACTGCGGCGGAGTCACCGATGACGACGCCATGGGCGGGGCCCTCTCTCGCGTGCCGTGGAACCGGGCCGGACACGTGGGTGGTTTTGTCCGTGTGGCGCACGGCTCGTTCCCTGTGTCCGGCGAGGCAAGAACGTACCCGTCCCGTCGGCGCGGTCACGCAAGGTTTGGCTACAAACCGGATATCTCATCCACGATCTGCCATGAACTGCCATCCTGTCCCGTGAGGTCCCGCCGTAGCCGTTGACGTCCGGGTGCGTTGGGCAGGATGCACCGGGATCCGTCCGGAATCCCGGTCGCCGCTCGCCGGACAGAGGGGATTCTTGGTGGAGGCCGCGATGAAGAGCATCGAACCGTTTGTGCCGGCTCCCTGCGCGTCCACGACGACCGCATGCCACCGGCCGACCCTCGAGTGCAGCCCGTCGCCCGCACAGCGGGCCTCCGCCTGCGACCTGGTGACGGTCCCGGCCCGGCAGGGGCTGGAGGCGGTCGACATCCTGCGCCGCGGCGCCGTCGACGCCGGCGGCCCCGACCCGCTCGCCGTGGGCCCCGTCCTGCACGACGACGGCTGCGGCACCCTCGGCTTCCTCGTCCCGCCCGGTACCGCCGACGCGTGGGACGTCCCCGGCAGCTCCTGCGTCCACTCCGACGGCCGCGGCACGGTCCTCGTCCCCCAGGAGGGGGCCGACTGGCTGCTCCCGCCCGGCGAGGCCGTGCCCGCCACCGATCCGGCCGTTCTGCGGGCCGCCCTCGACGAGGCGGCGCGGCTGATCCGGGCGGCGGACGACTGCCGGTAGGCGCCGCTCCCGGCCCGGCGGACCACGGCGGAGCGTCTCCCGCACCCGACCCGGATAATGGCGGGATGGGCAGGTCACGCAAGGCACGGCGGGGACAGGCGGCCGCGGAGGCGGTCGTCGAGGAGGTCGACGGAGGGCTCGCCGAGCTGGTACCCGACCGGGACCGGGCGCGCGCCTGGACCCTCCTGCTCGACGGCGCCCCGCAGTCGCACGTCGACCTCGACGACCCGGCGTACCTGTCCTTCGAGTACCAGCGCCGCCTCGGCCACGTCATCGACCTCGTCGCCCCGCCCGGCAGGCCGGTGCACGCCGTGCACCTCGGCGGCGGCGCCTTCACCCTCGCCCGGTACGTCGCCGCCACCCGCCCCCGCTCCACCCAGCAGGTCGTCGAACGCGACGCCGCCCTCGTACAGCTCGTCCGCCGCGAACTGCCGCTGGACCCGAACGCCCGCATACGGGTGCGGGCGGCCGACGCCCGCGAAGGGCTCGCCAAGGTGCCCGACGGCTGGGCCGACCTGGTCCTCACCGATGTGTTCAGCGGGGCGCGCACACCGGCGCACCTGACGTCGGCGGAGTTCCTCACCGGCATACGGCGCGTCCTGAAACCCGGCGGCGCCTACGCGGCCAACGTCGCCGACGGCCCGCCGCTCGCCCACCTGCGCGGCCAGATAGCCACCGCCGCGGCCGTCTTCCCCGAACTGGCGCTGATCGCCGACCCGGCCGTGCTGCGCGGCAAGCGCTTCGGCAACGCCGTCCTCGTCGGCTCCGCCGCACCGCTGCCGATCGCCGAGCTCACCCGCCGGTCCGCCTCCGACCCGCACACCGCGCGCGTGGAACACGGCAAGGCCCTCACCGACTTCACGGGCGGTGCGGTACCGGTGACGGACGCGGCCGCGGTGGCGTCACCGGCACCGCCGCCGTCCGTCTTCCGCTGACGACGGTCCCGAACGTGCTCCCGAACCCGGTCCCGGTGCCGGTCCTGCGGGCCACGGCCCGCTCTCAGTAGTCGTCGATCTCCACCCGCGGTGCCGTGTCGTGCCAGGTGCAGAACACCGACACCCGGTCCGCGCCCGAGGAGAACTGCACCCGGATCCACGTCTCCGTCTTCCACACCTGCATCGACCAGCCGGTCGCCGGCGTCGCGGAGACGAGGGTCGCGTACGTCCCGCCGAGCGAGAAGACCACCCGGCCGCCCTCGGTGTCGTAGCCCTTGACGTCGCCGGAGGCGGTCGGAGCGGGTGCGGGGGCGGGCTTCCCGGACGCGGGCGGGGACGAGGACGAGGGCGGGGCGGGGGACGGCGTGGCGGGCCGGCTCGACGGCGGCGTGCTCGTGGGCTCCCGGGCGGGCTCCTCCGTACTGCGCGAGGGTGCCGGACTGGCCGTCGCGGAACCCAGTTCGCCCACGCCCTGGACCGCCGCGTCGCCCCCCGTGATGGGCAGGGCGCGCGGCGGATCGTACGCGGTGCCGGCCATCACCGTGTGGACGCCCCACCACGACAGTGTGACCGCCGCGCCCGTGGCGAGCAGCCAGGCCAGTACGTGTACGAATCCTCTGCGCATCGCGGCCATACTGCACCACGAGTCACAGGAGTGGTCTCCGCCCCCACCCGCTGTCCGAGGTGCGGAAGTTGTCCACAGGCTCCGGCCGGTATCGCCCGTATGGCGTACGGTGCCGCCCATGGCAAGTGTGCTCGTGGTCGAGGACGACCAGTTCGTACGCTCGGCGCTCATCCGGCAACTGACCGACGCCTCGCACACCGTGCGCAGTGTCGGCACGGCCCTGGAGGCGCTGCGCGAGGTCGCCCACTTCTCCTTCGACGTGGTCGTCCTCGACCTCGGGCTGCCCGATCTCGACGGGTCCGAGGCGCTGAAGATGCTGCGCGGGATCACCGACGTCCCGGTGATCGTCGCCACCGCGCGGGACGACGAGACGGAGATCGTCCGGCTGCTCAACGCGGGCGCGGACGACTACCTGACCAAGCCGTTCTCGGTCGAGCACCTGTCCGCGCGCATGACCGCCGTGCTGCGCAGGGCCCGGGCGGGCGGCGGCGAGGTGCCCCCGTCGACGGTCATACGGGTCGGGGGGCTCGCGATAGACCCGCTGCGCCGCGAGGCCGAACTGAACGGTGCGCGGCTGGACCTAACCCGGCGGGAGTTCGACCTGCTCGCCTTCCTCGCCGGGCGGCCCGGCGTCGTCGTCCCGCGCAGGGAGCTGCTCGCAGAGGTGTGGCGGCAGTCGTACGGGGACGACCAGACCATCGACGTCCATCTGTCGTGGCTGCGGCGGAAGCTGGGCGAGACGGCGGCGCGGCCCCGCTATCTGCACACCCTGCGGGGCGTCGGCGTGAAGCTGGAACCGCCGAGAGCGGAGCCGCTGCCATGAGGTGGGCGCTGGTCAAGGTGTGCGTGGCGGTCACGACGATGGTCGTCGTCGCCTTCGCGGTCCCGCTCGGGCTGGTCATCAAGGAGATGGCGCGCGACCGTGCTTTCTCCAACGCCGAGCGCGAGGCCGCCGCCGTCGCGCCCGCGCTGTCCATCACCACCGGCCGGGAGCAGCTGGAGCGGGTCGTCGCCGCCGCGGGGTCGGGCGCGGACCAGGGGATGGCCGTGCACATACCGGAGGGCGGCGGCCAGCAGGCCCTCGACATCGGCCCGCAGCGCGCGTCGGACGAGGACATCGCCACCGTGCGGGAGCTCGGGCGCGCCTCCACCACGGAGGTGCCCGGCGGCTTCACCCTGCTCCAGCCGACCGCGCTCAGCTCCGGGGAGATCGCGGTCGTCGAGGTCTACGTCCCGCAGGCCGAGGTCAGCAACGGCGTCGGCACGGCCTGGGCGGTGCTCGCCCTGGTGGGCACCGGCCTGATCGTCGGCTCCGTCGCGGTGGCCGACCGGCTCGGCGTACGCATGGTGCAGCCCGCGCAGCGCCTGGTCGAGGGCGCCCGCGAGCTGGGGGAGGGGAAGCTGGGCGCACGGGTGCCCGAGGAGGGGCCCAAGGAACTGCGGCTGGCCGCGGTGTCGTTCAACTCGATGGCCGACCAGGTGGTGCAGCTCCTGGCGAACGAGCGGGAGCTGGCGGCCGACCTGTCGCACCGGCTGCGGACACCGCTCACCGTGCTGCGGCTCAACGCGGCCTCACTGGGCGAGGGCCCGGCCGCCGAGCAGACCCGGGCCGCCGTCGAACAGCTGGAACGCGAGGTCGACACCATCATCCGTACGGCACGGGAGGCCAAGCCGCAGACGGCGGCGCCGGGACCCGGGGCCGGGTGCGACGCGGCGGAGGTCGTGCGCGAGCGCATGGCGTTCTGGTCGGCGCTCGCGGAGGACGAGGACCGCAAGGTGCGCGTCGCGGGCGTGGACCGGCCGGTGCGCATACCCGTGGCCCGCGCCGACCTCGCCGCCGCGCTCGACGCCCTGCTCGGCAACGTCTTCCGGCACACCCCCGAGGGCACGGCCTTCGCGGTGGACGTGCACAACGGGGAGGACGCGGTGATCGTGCTGGTCTCCGACGCGGGCCCCGGGATAGCCGACCCCGAGACGGCGATGGCGCGCGGGCGCGGCTCGGGCAGCGATGGCTCGACCGGACTGGGGCTGGACATCGTGCGGCGGCTCGCCGAGTCGACGGGCGGTGACGTGCGGATCGGGTCCTCGGTACTGGGCGGCACGGAGGTGCGGATCTGGATCCAGCTCGACGGCCGGGCGGGGACGCCGGGCCGGCGCGGGCACCGGGGGACGGTGCGGCGGCGCGGTCGCAGTGGCGCTCTGGCCCGACAGCTTTAACCGTTTCCGATCCCTTCCTTAAGCGCTCCCTAAGATCACCGACGGCCGTCCGGAACAAGCGAATTGCCCGGTTCCGGATCGCTAGCGTGCTGCCGCAATCCCCAAAAACAGCGGCAACGGCGAGGACGGGCAGACACGCGATGAGTACGCACCGGCGCACGATCAGTGGCAGGAACAAGGTGATCGGCACGCTCGTCGCCGCGGTCGTGGCGGGCGGTGCGGCCGTCGTGTTCACCGGGAGCGCGCAGGCGGCGGGGGTCGGTGCGGCGTACACGAGGACCAGCGACTGGTCGACGGGTTACACCGCGCAGTACGTGATCACGAACGACGCCGACGCGGTGAAGGGCGACTGGAAGCTGGAGTTCGACCTGCCGTCCGGCTCCACGCTGAGCTCGCTGTGGAACGGCGAGTCGAGCGTGAGCGGGCAGCACGTCACCGTGCAGGCGCCCGCCTGGGACAAGGACGGGCTCGCGGCCGGCGAGTCGGTGACCGTCGGGTTCGTGGTGAACGGCACCGGGGATCCCGCTGGCTGCCGTATCGACGGGGCGAGCTGTTCCGTGGACGAGGGGGCGACGCCCGAGCCGAGCGGCCGCCCGACGGACCCGGCACCGGAGCCGACCGGGAGCGCCGAGCCGACGGCCACGCCCACCGAGGAGCCCACCGCCGAGCCGACCGCGGAGCCCACCGAGGGCTCGGGCGGTGACAGCGGCTCGGGCGAGGGCACCACCACCGGCGCCGGCTTCGCGCCCTACGTCGACACCTCCCTCTACCCGGCCTACGACCTCCTGGCGAGCGCGGAGGCGACCGGCGTGAAGGAGTACAACCTGGCCTTCGTCACCGACGGCGGCGGCTGCACCCCCAAGTGGGGCGGCGTCACCGACCTCGGCAGCGACGCGGTCGCGGCCCAGATCGGCGACCTGCGGGCCATGGGCGGCGACGTCCGGGTGTCCTTCGGCGGTGCCGCGGGCTCGGAGCTCGCGCTGAACTGCTCGTCGGCGGACGCGCTGGCGGCGGCGTACGAGAAGGTCGTGAGCGCGTACGGCCTCACGAAGGTCGACTTCGACGTGGAGGGCGGCGCGCTGCCGAACACGGCGGCCAACACCCGACGTGCGCAGGCGATAGCCGAGCTCCAGGCCGACCACCCCGACCTGGACGTGTCCTTCACCCTCCCCGTCATGCCCGAGGGCCTCACCCAGGACGGGGTGAACCTGCTGGCGGACGCCAAGGCGAACGGCGTCGGCATCGATACGGTCAATATCATGGCGATGGACTACGGGGCCGCGTACAGCGGTGACATGGGCACGTACGCCGAGCAGGCCGCCACCGCCACCCAGGCGCAGCTCAAGGGCGTGCTCGGCCTCTCCGACAGTGCGGCCTGGAAGGCGGTCGCGGTCACCCCGATGATCGGCGTCAACGATGTGACGACGGAGATCTTCAAGGTCGAGGACGCCACCCAGCTGGTGGCCTTCGCCAGGAGCAAGGGCCTCGGCTGGCTGTCCATGTGGTCGGCGACCCGCGACAAGCAGTGCGCGGGCGGTGCCAAGCCCGCGGCGGACGCGACGTGCAGCTCGATCGTCCAGGAGGACGGGGCGTTCGCGAAGGCCTTCGCCGCGTACAAGTGACGACCCGCTGACCACATGACGCGCCCCGGCCGGTACCCCCACCCGGCCGGGGCGCGTCACGTACGACGGGCGACCTCAGACCTCGTCCAGCTCCCGCTCCTTGGTCTCCGGCAGCGCCAGGATGCAGACCAGCGACAGCAGGGCCATGGCGCTCATGAACCAGCCGCCCACCGAGGGGCTGTAGTTCTCCGCCAGCGCCGTGACGATCAGCGGCGCCGCCGCACCGCCGAGCACACCGCCGAGGTTGTACGAGAACCCGGCGCCCGAGTAGCGCATCCTGGTGCCGAACAGCTCGGGCATGTAGGCGCCGGCCGGGCCGTAGATGATGCCCATACAGAGCAGGGCGCCGCTCAGCGCGATGGCGATGAGGACGTAGTTCTCCGTGTCGAGGAGCGGGAAGAGGACCGCGCCCCACACCACGCCGAAGGCCGCGCCACCGATGATCAGCTTGCGCCGGCCGACGCGGTCGGACCAGCGGGCGACCAGATAGGTCGA
Source organism: Streptomyces sclerotialus (assembly GCA_000719105.1). Classification (GTDB taxonomy): domain Bacteria; phylum Actinomycetota; class Actinomycetes; order Streptomycetales; family Streptomycetaceae; genus Streptomyces; species Streptomyces sclerotialus_B. The sequence continues at coordinate 231,520 of JODX01000001.1, forward strand.
TATCGCGAGCACGGCGACGGCGACCAGGGTGAGGGACAGCATGTCGTTCTTGGGGATGCCGAGCGTGTCGGTCGTGTACGTCATGCAGTACGTGGCCGCCGTGTAGAACATCACGTAGACCACCGTGATCATGCCGGCACCGAGCAGCATCTCCTTGGGGTGCCGGCGGAACGCCTCGGCGAGCGGCGCCTTGGCCGTCTCCCGCTCCTTGGTGACCTTCTCGAAGGCGGGCGTCTCGGCGATCCGCAGCCGGATGACCAGGCCGACGGCGACGAGGACGAAGGAGATCAGGAAGGGGATGCGCCAGCCCCAGCTCTCGAACGCGTCGTCGTCGAGCACGGCCGACATCAGCAGGAAGGTGACGGTCGCGGCGAAGTAGCCGGCCGGAGAGCCGAGCTGGGGCGCGGCCGCGTACAGTCCGCGTTTCTTCTTCGGCGCGTGCTCCACGGCGAGCAGCGCGGCACCGCCCCACTCACCGCCCAGGCCGAGCCCCTGGATCAGCCGGAGCAGGACGAGCAGGATCGGGGCGGCGACGCCCAGCGTGTCGTACCCCGGGAGCAGACCGATCAGACCGGTGGAGATGCCCATCATCAGCAGCGAGACGACCAGCACGGCCTTGCGTCCGACGCGGTCGCCGTAGTGTCCGAAGATGGCGGCGCCGAGCGGCCGGGCGGCGAACCCGACGGCGAACGTGGACAGGGTCGCCAGGGTGCCCGCCGTCTCGGACAGGTCGGGGAAGAACGCCTCGTTGAGGACGAGCGCGGCGGCCGTTCCGTAGATGTAGTAGTCGTAGAACTCGATGGCCGTACCGATGAAACTGGCCGTCGCGATCCTGCGCATGCCCCCCGGGGAAGCGGCGGAGGCGGAGTCGGCGGGTGGGGCGGACTCGGGGGAGTCGGCGGGCTGCGTGCCGTCGGACGGTGCCGAGGCGTGCGGGCCTGAGGTGCTCATGGGCTGCTCCGGGAAGCTTAAGTGAAGGGCCGCCGTGGGACGGCCGGACATGGCTGCGGAATCGACCGCGGGCCGTGCGGGATGCGGGGGTTTCCGTCCCAGAGCGGGAACGGAAGGCGAATGTAAGGCGGCATCCCGGGGCCCGTTCTCGTCCGCCCGGACAGCGATTCCCGGAGTTCGCTGTCCGCGCGGACAACGCGTCCCACGAGGCAGGCGGGCTCAGCCGGACCCGTCTATCCGGACAGACCCAGGGGGAACGGCCGCCCCGCGTCCTCCGTCCCCTCCGCGAGCCTGAGCTGGATCATCGCCGCCAGCCGGTGCTCCGGATCGTCCAGGTCGAGGCCGGAGAGCGCGACGGCCTTGCGCACGCGGTAGCGCAGGGTGTTGGGGTGCACGTTCAGCGCCTTCGCCACGGCGCCCACGTCGCCGAACGCGTCCAGGTACAGCCGCAGTGAGCGCGCCATCTCCGTGCCGTGCACGGCGTCGTGGGCGACCAGCGACGCGAGGCCGGGATGGCGGACCGTGCCCTGACCGGCCAGCAGTTCCAGGACCTCGCGCACCAGCAGCGCGGAGGTGAGCCCGCTGTGCGTGCCGACCGCGCGGTCCGGTGTGCCGGCCAGGATGCGCAGGCCCTGGTGGCCGCGGAGCTTGACCTCGGGGATGTCCTCCAGCCGGGGCGCCGTACCGGCGACGACCGCCTGCACGGGCGTACGGGTGTACTGGCGCAGCGCGGTGACGAGTTCCGTCGCCCAGCGCACGAGCGCGCTCTCGGAGGCGTCCCCGCCCGCCGTACCCCCCGTACCCGCGGCGCCCGCCGCCTCCGGAAGCATCGCGTAGATCTGCCCGCAGGCCTGCGCGACCAGCGCGTTCCTGCGGTAGGCGGCCGCGTGCACGGCGACGATCCCGGCCGCCTCCGCCAGTCGCGCGTCCCGTCCGGTGCCGTCTTCCCACGCCTGGTCGTCCCGCAGGTCCACGGCGACGACGGACGCGCCGGACGCCGGGGCCACCCCCAGGTGCCCGGCGAGCGCGGCGGCGTTGAACCGTCCGGTGAGCAGGCCGTGCGCGAGGTCCTCGCGGGAGCGCAGCCGGGCCCCGGAGTCACCCCGGTAGTAGTGGTCGACGAGCTGGGCACCGGCGAGCCGGGCGGCGCCGCGCAGCGCCCGCTCCGATCCGGGGGCCAGCGGCCGGTCGCCCTCCTGCAGCCAGATCGTGCCGAGCGGCCGCGTGCCCGCGTTGATGCCGGCGACCAGCCGCCGCCGGATGCCCTCCGCCGGCCGCGCCTCGACCTCGACGACCTCGTCGCCCCGGCGCACGCGCTGGTAGACGCCCCATTCGCGAAGCAGCGCCAGATAGGGCTCCGGGCAGTTGCGCCCGAGGATCGAACGGCGCCGCAGCTCGTCGGCCTCCTCCCCGGGCCCGGCGTACGCCATCACGCGGTGCGCGGTGTCCTCCACGCTGACCAGGCCGTGGGTGAGCGAGGCCACGGTCTGCGCGAGCGAGTACAGATCGCCGCGCCGGTCCGCGCCGCCGCCCTGCACGATCTCCCGGCGGACCTCGGTCTCGACCTTGTCCCAGCGCAGCCCGGCGGGCACGCCCAGCACGGCGACGCCCGCGTCCCGGGCGGCCGCCCGGACCTCACCGGGCACCTCGTCGCCGATCCGTACGGCGACGCCCGCGGCCCCCGCCGCCCCCGCCGCGGTCACCAGCCCCGCCGCCTCGGCGCCGCGCACCCCGACCGCGAGCACGAGCATCCCGGACATGCCCACGACGGAGTCCCCGGGCTCGGCGATGATCACGTCGGTGATCTCCCCGCTGCCCCCCGCCACCAGCACGGCCCCCAGCGCGCCGGCGATCCGCTCCAACGTGGCACCGGTGCCACGCGCCCCCTCACGCTCCTTGTTCATGGGGTCAGGGTAGGCAGCCATGCTGTGGCTCCCCACGCCGGTGACGTTCCGGGCGGCCGGGGGCGCGGCACCCCCCTCGCAGTGCCGCGTCCCCGGCCGCCCGGACGAGGGGCCCCGCCGCATCGGATCCGGCGGGGCCCCGCACGGTCACTCCGCCGAGGTCAGGGGCGGCAGGGCGCCCGTGCGGGCCAGTTGGCCGTACCAATGGGCGCTCGACTTGGGAGTGCGGGCCAGGGTCGCGTAGTCGACGTACACCGCGCCGAACCGCTTCTCGTACCCGTACGCCCACTCGAAGTTGTCCATCAGCGACCAGAGGTAGTAGCCGCGGACGTCGGCGCCCTCGGCGATCGCGCGGCGCACCGCCCGCAGATGGCCGTGCAGGTAGGAGATCCGGTCCGGGTCGTGGACGCGGCCCTCCGGGTCCGGCTTGTCGTCGGAGGCCGCGCCGTTCTCCGTGATGTAGAGCGGCAGGCCCGGCGCCTCGCGGGTGAACCGCATGATCAGCTCGTGCAGACCGGTCGGGTCGATCGTCCAGCCCATCTCCGTGCGCTCGCCCGGCGTCTGGTGGAACTGCACGTCCTCGGCGCCCGGCCACGGGGAGAAGTCGCTGTTCCCGTGCCCGTCCGCACGCGGCGCCGCCACGTTCGGGTCGCCGGCCGAGATCAGCGTCGGCGTGTAGTAGTTCAGGCCCAGGGCGTCCAGCGGCTGGTGGATCAGCGACAGGTCGCCCTCCACCACGAACGACCAGTCCGTCAGCGACTTCGTCGTCGTGAACAGGCTGTCCGGGTAGGCCCCGTGCAGCATCGGGCCGTGGAAGACGCCGTTCCCCAGGTCGTCGATCTTCTTCAGCGCCGCCTGGTCCGCGGGGTCCTCGGTGAGGGCCCGGAACACATGGGTGTTGAGGCTCACGGCGACCGAGTTGCGCGCGGGCATGACCGAGCGCAGGGCCGTGGTGGCGAGGCCGTGGCCCAGGTTCAGGTGGTGCGCGGCCCGCAGCGCGGCGACCGGGTCCGTACGGCCCGGCGCGTGGACGCCCGAGGCGTAGCCGAGGAACGCGGCGCACCACGGCTCGTTGAGCGTGATCCAGTTCTCGACGCGGTCGCCGAGCGCCTCGCCGACGATCCCCGCGTACTCGGCGAAGCGCAGCGCCGTCTCGCGCTCCGGCCAGCCGCCCGCGTCCTCCAGCTCCTGGGGCAGGTCCCAGTGGTAGAGGGTGACGGCGGGCTTGATGCCCTTGTCCAGCAGCTCGTCCACCAGCCGCCGGTAGAAGTCCAGGCCGCGCTGGACCGCGGGGCCGCGGCCGGTCGGCTGCACACGCGACCAGGAGACCGAGAAGCGGTACGAGTTGAGACCGAGGTCCGCCATGAGCGCCACGTCGTCGCGGTAGCGGTGGTAGTGGTCGACAGCGATGTCACCGGTGTCGCCGCCGGCGGTCTTGCCCGGCGTATGGCTGAAGGTGTCCCAGATCGAGGGGGTGCGCCCGTCCTCCCGTATCGCGCCCTCGATCTGGTACGCCGAGGTCGCCGCGCCCCAGAGGAAGGCGGGAGGGAAGGTCACCGGGGTCACCGGAGGTACGGATTCAGTCATGGAAGCGCTCCCATGGGGCGTGAGGGGTCATGAAGACCGACGGTCGGTGGAGGGGGGAGGAAGGCGGGGCAGGAGGGAAGACCCTGCCGAGGGCCTGAGGCGCGGAGCCGGAGCGGCGGTGGTCCGGCTCGCGCGCACGCGCACGGACGGAGCCGTACGGATGAAGCGGTGCGGGTCCCTGCGGGGCGAGCGGTGCCCGGCCCCGCCGGACAAGCGGTGCCCGGCCCCGCCGGACAAGCGGTGCCCGTCCCTGCGGGACGGAGCCGCGCTCAGCCCTTCACGGCACCCTGCATGATGCCGCCCACGATCTGCTTGCCGAAGATCGCGAAGACGAGCAGCAGGGGCAGCGTACCCAGCAGCGCACCCGCCATGATCAGGGACTGGTCCGGGGTGTAGCCGCGGCCCAGACCGGCGACCGCCACCTGCACGGTCGGGCTGCCGTGCTGCGTCAGCACCAGGAACGGCCACAGGAAGTCGTTCCAGGTCTGCACGAACATCAGCATGCCGAGCACGGCCATCGCGGGCCGCGCGGCGGGGAACACCACGTGCCACACCACGCGCCAGCTGCTGGCGCCGTCCATGCGGGCGGCCTCGATGATCTCGTCCGGCAGCGCCTGCAGCAGGTACTGCCGCATGAAGAACACACCGAACGCGCTCACCAGAGACGGCAGGATGACCGCCTGGAGCTGGTCGGACCAGTCGAGCTTGGCCACCATCATGTACAGCGGGATGACGCTGAGCTGCGGCGGCACCATCATCGTGCCGACCACGATCAGCATCGCGGCGCCACGGCCCTTGAACTTGAGCTTGGCGAAGGCGAACCCGGCGATCGTCGACAGGAAGACGATGGTAGCCGCGGAGACGCCCGCCACGAACGTGGTGTTGATGAAGGCCTCGCCGAGGTTGGCGTCGTTCCAGGCGAGGTCGAGGTTGTTGAACAGGTTGGAGCCGAACCAGAACGGCGGCGGGTTCTGCGCCAGCCGCTGGTTGTCGCGCGAGGCGGCGATCGCCGTCCACACCAGCGGGAACAGCGAGCCGATGGTGAACAGGGCGAGGATGATGTAGGCGACGGGGCCCGCGTGCATGTGCCCGCCCGCGCGCGCGGACTTGGGACCGCGCCCGCGCTTTTTGGGCTCGGGCGGCGTGTCCACCGGGGACTTCGTCAGTGTCGTCGTCACGGCCGGTCTCCTTAACTACTGGCGCGCAGCCGGCGCGAGATGACGGAGTTGGCGATCCCGATGACGATGAGGATCAGGAACATCATCCAGGCGATCGCCGAGGCGCGGCCCAGGTGCTGGTTGACCCAGCCCTGCTCGTACAGGTACAGGCCGAGCGTCTGGAACTGGTGCGTCGAACCGCCGGACGCGCCCTTGTTCGCGTCGAACAGCAGCGGCTCGCCGAACAGCTGGCTGGCGCCGATGGTCGACACGACGACGGTGAACAGGATCGTCGGCCGCAGCGAGGGCAGCGTGACATGGAGGAACTGCTGCCAGCGGTTGGCGCCGTCCAGGGCCGCCGACTCGTACAGGTCCTGCGGGATCGCCTGCATCGCCGCCAGGTAGATCAGCGCGTTGTAGCCGGTCCAGCGCCAGATGACGATCGACGACACGGCGAACTGCGAGGCCCAGGTGTCGTTCTGCCAGTCGATGTTGTCGATGCCGACGAAGCCCAGCGCCCAGTTGATCATGCCGTAGTCACGGCCGAAGAGCAGCACGAAGACCAGCGACGCGGCGGCGATCGACGTCGCGTACGGGGCGAGCATGATGACCCGGTAGAACGTCGAGCCGCGCAGCTTGTAATTGAGGATGTGCGCCAGGCCCATCGCCATCAGCAGCTGCGGCACCGTGGAGAGGATGCCGATGGTCAGCGTGTTCTGCGCCGCGTTCCAGAAGAACTCGTCGTCGAAGATCCGGGTGTAGTTGCGCAGGCCGACCCAGTTCATGTCGGTCGGCGCGGTCAGCTCCACCTGGTGCAGCGAGGCCCAGGCGGTGTAGATCAGCGGGAACAGGCCGAACGCCGCGAACAGCAGGAAGAACGGCGAGATGAACGCGTACGGGCTCCATTTGATGTCCCGCTGCCAGCGGCGGGAGAGCCGGGCGCGCTTCTTCGCCGCCTCCGCGGAGACGGGGCCGGCCGGAGAGCGGCCAGGGGCCGCGCCCCCCTCCTTCACGGGGGGCGCGGCGGTGTCATGCCTGGTTGACATCTCGGTCACTTGTCCAGGTTGTTGTCGATGGTCTTCGTGGCCGTCTCCCAGGCCTCCTTGGGCGACTTGCCCTGGGCGACGAGGATCACGCCGTTGTCCGTCAGACCCTGCTGGATGATCTGGTCCTTCGGGCCGATGGGCTGGTTCGGGACGTCCTCGGCGGCCTTGGCGAAGAACTCGCCGATCGGGGCGTCACCGGTCAGCTCGTTCTTCGCGCCCGTGACCTGCGGCAGCTCGTACGCGCCCGGGGCGCTCGGGAAGCTGCCCTGCTTCGCGAACAGCTTGGCCTGCTGCTCAGGAGCGGTCAGCCACGCGACGAGCTTCGCCGCCTCCTCGGTGTTCTTGCCCGACTTGGGCACGGAGAGGAAGGTGCCGCCCCAGTTGCCGGGCTTGGGCGCGGAGGCCACGTCCCACTTGCCGAACGACTCCGGCTTCGACTTGCCCATGATGGTGCCGAGCATCCACGGCGGGCAGGAGACCGCGGCGAACTTGCTGTTGGCGATCGTCGTGTCCCAGGCGGGCTGGAACTGCGTCTGGTTGCCGGTCAGCCCGTCCTCGGCGGCCTCGGCGGTGAGGTCGAAGGCGGCCTTCACCTTGGGGTTCGTCTTGTAGGTGACCTCGCCGGAGGCGTTGTAGAACTTCTCCTCCTCACTGCTGAGGATGGCGTTGATCAGACCGCCGGGGGAGTCCAGGAAGGTGGTGCCCTCGGGCGCCTTCTTCTGGTAGTCCCGGCCGACCTCGACGAGCTTCTCCCAGCTGCCCGCCCAGAGCTTGCTCACTTCCTCGCGGTCGGTGGGCAGCCCGGCCTTCTCGAAGAGGTCCTTGCGGTAGCAGATGGCCATCGGGCCGACGTCGGTGCCGAGACCGATGGTCTGCCCGTCCTTGGTGGTGGCCTGCTTCCACTTCCAGTCCAGCCAGTTGCCCGACTCGACGCCCTCCACCTTGGACAGGTCCATCAGCTTCGAGGACTGGGTCTCCACGACCTCGGCGATGTTGCCGACCTCGACGGCCTGGATGTCCTGGAGACCGCTGTTGGAGGTGAGGCGGTTGACGAGAGCCGGGTAGTAGTTCTCGTTCCGCTCGACGACGGTCTCGGCGATCTTGATGTCCGGGTTCAGCTTCTCGTACTCGGCGTAGAGACCGGCCTCCTTGAACCCCTGGGTGCCGAAGAGGCCCAGGGTGATCGTGGTCTTGCCCTCGCTGTCGCCCGACGACGAGCTGGAACCGCTGTCGCCGTCGTCGGCACAGCCGGCCAGCAGCCCGGCGCCCAGCGACACCACCGCCGCGACCGTCATCGCCCGGCGGGCGGCCGGGATGCCTCTGCCCTTACGAAGCCCGGTGTGGGGGAGGGTACGTGCTCGCATTGCGTCCTCCTGTTGCCCTGACGTGCCGACCCCCCGGCCAACTGCGTTGTTGGACCCGTTTATTCATGCTGCGGCTCGGGCGGGGAACGTGCGGGTTGTGTATGTGTCAGGTACCGTGGGAGCGCTCCCACAGGTGATTGGTTGAAGAGTCGCCGGTTCGTGCGGGGGTGTCAAGGGAACGAACGCGGAAGCTTGTCTTCGGTTATCGGCCTGTTAACTAACGCGGCGGGCAACGACCGATGATGCCCCGCGGGGATACGGGAGGGACACAGGGGGCCTCCTGTTGTTTCAGAGAGTGGCGGAGCGAAGTCCCGTCGCCAAGGGGGCGCGCGGATACTCCGGGGCGTCGTACGAAGGCCGGGACTGTTAGATTCCACGCCAGCGGGGTGTGACAGGAGGCGACCATGGCAGGCCACGGAGGGCGGGGCCGGAGCGGCCGGCGGCCGACGCTGGAGGAGGTCGCCGCGCGGGCCGGTGTCGGCCGCGGCACCGTCTCCCGGGTGATCAACGGTTCGCCCCGGGTCAGTGACGCGACCCGCGCGGCGGTCGAGGCGGCGGTGGCCGAGCTCGGCTATGTACCGAACACGGCGGCACGGGCGCTCGCGGCGAACCGCACGGACGCGATCGCCCTGGTGGTGCCCGAGCCGGAGACCCGGTTCTTCGCGGAGCCGTACTTCTCCGACATGCTCCGGGGTGTGGGCGCCGCGATCTCGGACACCGAGATGCAGCTGCTGCTGATCTTCGCGGGCAGCGACCGGGAACGGCGCAGGCTGGCGCAGTACCTGGCGGCGCACCGGGTGGACGGCGTCCTGCTGGTCTCGGTGCACGCCGGCGACCCGCTGCCCGATCTGCTGGGCCAGCTCGAGATCCCCGCGGTGATCAGCGGTCCGCGCTCCGAGGAGGAGACGCTGCCGTCGGTGGACTCGGACAACTACGGCGGAGGCCGCTCGGCGGTGGAGCACCTCATCGAACGCGGCCGCTCGACGATCGCGACGATCACCGGCCGCCTCGACGTGTACGGTGCCCAGCGGCGCATCGACGGCTACCGCGGAGCGTTGCTCGACGCGGGCCGCGAGGTGGACGAGCGGCTGATCCTGCCGGGTGACTTCACGGAGGAGGGCGGCCGCCGGGCGATGACCGAGCTCCTCGCCCGGTGTCCGCACCTGGACGCGGTGTTCGCCGAGTCCGACGTGATGGCGGCGGGCGCCCGCCAGGTGCTGCGCGAGGCCGGCCGCCGCATACCCGACGACGTCGCCCTCGTCGGCTACGACGACTCGGCGATCGCCCGCCACATGGACCCGCCCCTGACCAGCGTCCGCCAGCCCATCGAGGAGATGGGCCACGCCATGATCAGCCTGCTCCTGGACGAGATCGCCGACCGGCGCCCGGCCGTGTCGAGGGGGCTGGAGCGGCGCCAGGTGGTGCTGCCGACGGAACTGATCGCGAGGGCGTCGTCCTGACGCCCGGCCGGGGCCGCCGGCCGGGAACCCGGAGCGATCACCCGGCCATGAACACGACCGCGGTCACCCCGCCATGACAACGACTGCCATCGCCCGGCCAGAACCACGACGAAGGGCCGACCCGTTCTCACGGGTCGGCCCTTCGTCGTTCAGGGTGAGTGACGGGACTTGAACCCGCGACATCCTGGACCACAACCAGGTGCTCTACCAGCTGAGCTACACCCACCATGACCGGCGGTTCTCCGTGCGGTTCACCGACCGGCCGAGAAAAAGTGTACAGGGTCCGAAGGGGTGCTCGCGCCCCGCTTCGCGCGGGGCCGTGCGGGGCGGGTCCGCGCAGGTCCGCGCGGCCGGCTATCCCGCGGGCAGTACGTGCTTCGCGGCGATCGCCCTGGCGGTGTCCGAGTCGGGGCCGGGCTGCGGGACGAAGACGGCCTCGCGGTAGTAGCGCAGCTCGGCGATCGACTCGCGGATGTCGGCGAGCGCGCGGTGGTTGCCGTTCTTCTCGGGACTGTTGAAGTACGCCCGCGGGTACCAGCGGCGGGCCAGCTCCTTCACCGAGCTGACGTCCACGATCCGGTAGTGGAGGTAGTTCTCCAGCGTCGGCATGTCACGGAGCAGGAAGCCGCGGTCCGTGCCGACCGAGTTGCCGCACAGCGGGGCCTTGCCCGGTTCCTTGACGTGCTCCCGTACATAGGAGAGGACCTGCTCCTCGGCGTCCGCGAGGGTCGTGCCGTTCGGCAGCTCGGCCAGCAGGCCCGACGCGGTGTGCATCTGCCGCACCACCTCGGGCATCGTCTCCAGGGCCGAGTCCGGCGGGCGGATCACGATGTCCACTCCCTCGCCGAGCACGTTGAGCTCCGAGTCGGTGACCAGCGCGGCCACCTCGATGAGCGCGTCGTCGGACAGCGAGAGCCCGGTCATCTCGCAGTCGATCCACACCATGCGATCGTTCATGTGTCTCACCTTACGGCCCGTCCGAGCCGTACGGCCCGGTCCTGCACCCGGGTGAACGGGGCGGGACCGGGCCGTACGGGCCTGGCGGAACGCCGCTCGGCTAGGGAGCGCTGCGCTGGCCGGGCAGCCGGCCCGTCGCGTACAGCTCCGGCTTGGCGCCCTCCGCGGACAGCGCGCCGGCCGCCGCCAGGGCGCTCGCGGCCGCCGTGCGGCGGGTCTGGAACGGCACCGGCGCGGGCTCCTGCGGCATCGGCGGTGGCCCGCCCGGCCCGGACGGCCCTGGTGAGCCGTCCGTCATATCGTGTTTGTCACCTTGCGGCCGCCGCGCGCGGTACGCCGCCCGGTACGCGGCCGGCGACGAGCCGAGCTGCCTGCGGAAGTGGCCGCGCAGGGCCACCGGCGAGCGGAAGCCGCAGCGGCCCGCGACCTCGTCCACCGAGTAGTCCGACGTCTCCAGCAGCCGCTGGGCCTGGAGCACCCGCTGGGTGATCAGCCACTGCAGGGGAGCGCTCCCCGTGAGCGACCGGAACCGCCGGTCGAAGGTGCGTCGGCTCATGTACGCACGCGCCGCGAGGGTCTCCACGTCGAACTGCTCGTGGAGGTGCTCCAGCGCCCAGGCGACGACCTCGGCGAGCGGGTCGGCGCCGATCTCCTCGGGTAAAGACCTGTCGAGGTAGCGCTCCTGGCCGCCGCTGCGGCGCGGCGGTACCACCAGCCGGCGGGCGAGTGCGCCCGCGGCCTCGTTCCCGTGGTCCGACCGCACGATGTGGAGGCAGAGATCGATCCCGGCCGCCGTGCCCGCGGAGGTCAGCACGTCCCCGTCGTCCACGAACAGTTCGCGTGGATCCACATGGACGGACGGGTAGCGCTTGGCCAGCGTGGGCGCGTACATCCAGTGCGTGGTGGCCGGGCGCCCGTCCAGCAGGCCGGCGGCCGCCAGTACGAAGGCGCCGGTGCACAGCCCGACGATCCGGGCACCCTCCTCGTGCGCCCGGCGCAGTGCGTCGAGCGCGTCCTCCGGTGGTGGTGAGGTGATCGACCGCCAGGCGGGCACGACGACGGTGCCCGCCCGCGCGATCGCCTCCAGCCCGTTGGGCGCGGTGAGTTCGAGTCCTCCTGTGGTGCGCAGTGGTCCTTCTTCGCCTGCGCACACGAGAAGGCGGTAGCGCGGTACCCCGGCGTCCTGGCGGTCGATGCCGAACACCGACAGAGGTATGGAACTCTCGAAGATCGGGCCGCCGCTGAACAGCAGCACCGCGACGATCTCCTTGCGACGTCGCCCGGAGAGTTTCCGGGCCGCGGCTTCCGGCGCGGCAGTGGAGTCGTGGCTCATGCTGCTAAGCCCCCCTCGGTGGTCGCGGCTCCTCGGTTGTGTCGCTCCTGCACGTTTCCCCTCGGTCCTGCACGAGTCCCCCGCCGTAAAGACAGTCATGATCGAATCTACTGTGTCGCGTCGCGCCGGGGTGACCAGTTCTCTCCCCGGCACATTGTCGACATGGCAACTTGGCGTGAAGCATTCGATCACGAAGCGTGGCACCCTCGCGACGCTCAGGGAAGTACGCCTTGTCGCGGTGGCCGGTCCCCGTAGGGTGCGCGCGCCTTGCGGGCCCCTTTCAGTGCAGGTCGTACCTGGGGTGGGGGGGTGTTACCGCAAGGCATGCCTGGTAAGCCCAAGTTGGCTGAAAACAAGCGGAAGCGTGTGCGCAAACCGGTCAGTCGACCGAATGATGCCCCCCGGAGCGACGCCCACCCCTGTGTGCCCCGGCACCGCTTCTGCCATGCCGGCCGCGGTGCGGAACGCCTCTTTCGAGTGACCGCGCGGCGCACCGCTCCGACTGGCGCAGCAGCATTCGGCAAACCCCGGTCACGGCCGCGAGGCCCAAAGCCGCCCCGGCCGCGCCCGCGAGCGACATGCCGTACCAGACGAGGACCACGGGAACGAGGACGCAGCTGAAGGCGGCCCAGCGGATGACGTCGCTCGCGGTGTCGACGGCGGGCGGCTCCGCGGGCCGGAGGGCGGGGGAGGTGGGCCGGGAAGCGGTCCGGTGTCCGGGCACGGCGTCCTCTCGGTACAGGGGCTTACCCGGGGTTCAACGCCTGTTCGACCGGTCGGTCACTGCCCGGGCGCGGACACGGTGTGCCCGTCGACGGTGAACCCCGGGCAAAGCGTCTGTACGAGGCAGCGACCATTGCGTGACGGGCGTCCGCTCGTGCATGCTCCGGAGAACCCCGTGCGGCGTGCGCGGGTCTGGGCTGAGGAGGCGTGCCGCCGTACCCTTGGGGGTATGGGGTTGGGAAGATGATTCCCGGACACAGCTCCGCCGCACACTGTTGTCCCACCCACCGAGGATCCGAACGCCGAGACATCCATGGCCGGTCACGAATTCTTCGATCCCGCTGACCGCAAGCGGCCGGTCGCCGACCCGACGGCGGCCGATCCCCTGGCTGCGGAGGAGTCGCGCCCCGCGTGCGACCCCGCCTTCAAGCACGGCGTCGTCGTCGGTTTCGACGGTTCGACGTCCAGCGAGCGTGCGCTCGCCTACGCCATCGGCATGGCCCGCCGCTCCGGCTCCGGCCTGATCATCGTGCATGTGGCCAACCGGCTGCCCACCACGGTGTGGGCGGGCTGCGAGCCGCCCGTCTTCGTCGACGTCCCCGACCACCGCACCGAGGTGCTCGGCCTGGAGCTGGCCTGCGCGGACTACCTCGCCGAGGTGCCCTGGATCCTGGTGGAGCGCGGCGGCGACATCTGTCACGAGCTCGAAGAGGTGGGGCGGGAGTACGAGGCGGACGCCATCGTCGTCGGCTCCACGCACGGGATCGTGGGCCGGATCTTCGGCTCGGTCGCCGGGCGGCTCGCGAAGCGCGCGCAGCGCCCCGTGGTCGTCATTCCGTAGACCCATCGGCCGATGGGCCGATGGGCCGATCAGGTCGATCAGGCCGGGAGTGGCCGGTCGACGGTCGCGCGCCCGGCGCCCGCCTGCCACGCCCTCCGTCCTCCACTCCCGGCGTTGCCCATCCGTAACGTCCCTCTGCTGCACGCGAGATGAGCCGGGCGCACGCCCCGCCCTTTCACGCCAACGGCTGAATCTACTCACGCGTACGAGTGTTTGTGTGTTTGTGAAGGGCATATATCGGTCACCGCGCATCCGCACGTGCACCTGCACACCATGCACGAAGGGAGCCCGCCGTGGACAACGACGTCTCTGCGGGAAGCACCATCACACTCGGCCATCTCGTCCTCGGAACCACCCTGTTGGCCTTCGGCCTCGGTCACACCGAAGTGATCGGCGGCGTGACGGCCGGCGACGCCGTCCCGATCGCCGTGTACGTGGGCGGCATCGCACTGTTCGTCGCCGGCCTGCTGGCCTTCCGCGACCGTGACACCTTCACCGGTACGGCCTTCGCGGCCCTCGGCGCCTTCTGGTTCACCTGGGGGATCGGCGGCGGGACGGTGCCCGCCGACGCCGCAGGGCTCTTCCTGGTGCTGTTCGCGCTCGTCGCGCTCAGCCTGGCGCTCGGTGCGCCCGCCGCCTCCCCGCTCGTCCGGGGGGTGTACGGCCTGCTCTTCGTGGCGCTGCTACTGCTCGCCGTCGCGCGGTTCGGCGACAGCGCGGGTCTGGCGCAGGTCGCCGGGTGGTTCGCCACGGTGAGCGGGCTGCTGGCCTGGTACGCGGCCACGGCCGCCCTCGCCCACTGGCCCGCCGCACTGTCCGGACGCGCTGCCGGCCGGGGGGTGACGGCAACCGGCTGAGGCAGCCGCGGGCCGGGACATTGGGCGGTCCCGGTCCTTCACAGAACGACCCCCTGTGCAGGTGGCGCACAGGGGGTCGTTCATGTCCGGCCGAAGGGGCGGAGGTCCTACTCCACCGTCACCGACTTGGCGAGGTTGCGCGGCTTGTCGATGTCCCGGCCGAGCGCCAGCGCCGTGTGGTAGGCGAGGAGCTGGAGCGGGATGCCCATGAGGATCGGGTCGAGCTCGTCCTCGTTCTTCGGGACGACGATCGTCTGGTCGGCCTTCTCCTGCTCCTGGTGGGCCACCGCGAGGATCTTGCCGCTGCGGGCCTTGATCTCCTCCAGGGCCGCGCGGTTCTTCTCCAGCAGGTCGTCGTCCGGGACGATCGCCACCGTCGGCAGGGCGGGCTCGATCAGGGCCAGCGGGCCGTGCTTGAGCTCGGAGGCCGGGTAGGCCTCGGCGTGGATGTACGAGACCTCCTTCAGCTTCAGCGAGGCCTCGCGGGCCACCGGGTAGCCCCGGACGCGGCCGATGAAGAGCATCGAGCGGGCGTCGGCGAACTGCTTCGCCAGCTCCTTGATCTGCTCCTCCTGCTTCAGCATCTCGTCGATCTGCGCGGGCAGCTTGCGCAGGCCCTCGATGATCCGCTTGCCGTCGGCGACCGAGAGGTCACGGGTGCGGCCGAGGTGCAGCGCGAGCAGCGCGAAGGCGACCGTGGTGTTGGTGAAGCACTTGGTGGAGACGACGCAGACCTCGGGGCCGGCGTGCACGTACATGCCGCCGTCGGCCTCGCGGGCGATCGCCGAGCCCACCACGTTGACGACGCCCAGCACTCGGGCGCCCTTGCGCTTCAGCTCCTGCACGGCGGCCAGCACGTCGTACGTCTCGCCGGACTGGGAGACCGCGATGTAGAGGGTGTCGGGGTCGACGACCGCGTTGCGGTAGCGGAACTCGGAGGCCGGCTCGGCGTCGGCGGGGATGCGCGCCAGCTCCTCGATCATCTGGGCGCCGATCATGCCCGCGTGGTACGAGGTGCCGCAGCCGAGGATCTTGACGCGGCGGATCTGGCGCGCCTCGCGGGCGTCCAGGTTGAGGCCGCCCAGGTGCACGGTGGAGAAGCGGTCGTCGATGCGGCCGCGCAGCACGCGGTCCACGGCGTCGGCCTGCTCGTGGATCTCCTTGTGCATGTAGGTGTCGTGGCCGCCCATGTCGTAGGAGGCCGCCTCCCACTCCACGGTGGTCGGCTCGGACGTGGTGCGGGTGCCCTCGGTGGTGTACGTACGGAAGTCGTCCGCCTTGAGGGTGGCCATCTCGCCGTCGTCGAGGGTCACTATCTGCCGGGTGTGGGTGACCAGGGCGGCGATGTCCGAGGCGACGAACATCTCCTTCTCGCCGATGCCGAGGACGACCGGGGAGCCGTTGCGGGCGACCACGATGCGGTCCGGGAAGTCGGCGTGCATGACCGCGATGCCGTACGTGCCCTCGATCAGGCGCAGGGCCTCGCGGACCCGGTCCTCCAGCTTGTCGGCCTGGGCGCGGGCGATGAGGTGGGTGAGGACCTCGGTGTCGGTCTCGGAGAGGAACTCGACGCCCTCCGCCTCGAGCTTCTTGCGCAGCTCGGAGGCGTTGTCGATGATGCCGTTGTGGACGACGGCGACCTTGTTCTCCGGGTCCATGTGCGGGTGGGCGTTCACGTCGGAGGGGGCGCCGTGGGTGGCCCAGCGGGTGTGGGCGATGCCGGTGGTGCCCTTGAAGCGCGCGGGGACCTTGGCCTCGAGGTCACGGACGCGGCCCTTGGCCTTGACCATCTTCAGGCCGGCCGACTTCGGGCTCGAGACGACGATGCCCGCCGAGTCGTAGCCGCGGTACTCCAGCCGCTGCAGGCCCTCCAGCAGCAGTGGGGCCACATCGCGCTTGCCGATGTATCCGACGATTCCGCACATATGGTTCTTTCCTTGTCTCCCCGTGAGGGGCGGTCCTCAGCCGTAGACGATGCGGCGCAGCTGCCGGAGGCTGAGCTCCGGCGGCGCGACCGCGCGGTACGTGAGGTCCGTCCCGATCCGTTCGAAGATCGCCGCGTTCACCAGGCCCTGGGCCTGGAGCTCGCGATGGCGCCGACGGACGAACTCCTCGGTCGTCTCGTCGAAGTAGGCGAGCACGTCCTGGACCACACGCGCGGCCTCGCCCCGGCTGAGGGGCGTGGAACGCGTCAGGTGATCAACAAGTTCGTCGTGCACCCGATGATCCTGAGGTACCGGGGGTCTGTTTCGCAAGAATCCTGCCCGATATCGGGCACGGGGCTATCGAAACACTGAGAAAGAGCCGCCGTGAGGGGATGCGGGGTCACATCCGCTTGAGTACCGCCTGCTTGGCCAGGGCGAACTCCTCGTCCGTCAGTACGCCCGACTTGTGGAGTTCGCCCAGTTCGCGCAGTCGGCGCAGGAGGGCGTCGTGGTCGTCCTCGGGGGCCGGTGCCGGGTCGGCGGGCGGCAGGGGCACCCGGTCCTGCGGTGCCTCGGGGGCCGGCGCCGCCGCCGGGTGCGGGAGCCGCGCCTGGACCGCTGCCGCGACCAGTGCCATCAGTGTGTCCTTCTTGAAGCCCCACAGTTCCACGGCGTTGGGGTCGTACTTGGGCGGCGCCTTGGTGGCCGTGCGCTTCACGGTGAAGCGGATGTAGCCGCTCTCCAGGCCGGCCGACGGCTGCCACTCCACGATGTCGATGTCGTCCAGCGCGAGCGTGCGGGCACCGGCGGCGGCCTTCGCCTCCTCCGTCTTCCAGTTCCACTCCAGGCGCACCTGCTCACCGTCGAAGCTCACCGTGCCGTCCCCGGCGGAGACGGAGAGCGGTACGGCGGGCCCCGGCAGGAGATAGCGGTCGACGGCACCGGCGGGCACCTGGTCGAGGAACAGGGCGCCGCGCACCTCGTCCACGATGTACTCGGCGACGCCGTAGCGGTCCGACTCGACGAGGAGCTGATAGGGGTCGTTGCCCTCGGTGAGACGGCCGCCGGTCGCCTGCAGGAGCGGGTCGGCGCCGTCGCGCAGCCGCAGCCGCAGCCGCCCCGACTTCTTCCCGTGCTCGAACGAGATGCCCGCCAACGCGTCCAGCGGGACGGTCAGTTCACCCAGCGTCTTCCGTAGCAGGCTCACGCCCTTGTCGCGGCCCGGGGTCAGCCGCAGCGCGTCGCCGTCGAAGATCCACGTGCCGTCCCGCTGGATGATTTCCGCCATGGGGGTGATTCTCCCACCGGCTGTGCGGGAGAGTGGTCTATACCCATCTGGACGATGGGTGACTGATGGAAGGGAGCTTGAGGTGACACAGCACCACCATCACAGAACGACTCGCCTTCTCGGATCGCTGCTGCTCGTCGCGGCGGCCGGTGCCTTCACCGTCGGCGCGGCACCCGCCCCGGCGGCGGACGGCGACAGCACGGCCGCCGTCCCCCTGACCCGGGTGATCCCGGCCCCCGCGTCCGTGACGGCGGGCGGCGCGCCGTACCGGATCACCGGCGGTACGCACATCCATGTGGACGACTCGCGGGAGGCGCGCCGGATCGGCAGCTACCTCGCGGACGTCCTGCGGCCCTCGACCGGCTACCGGCTGCCGGTCACGGACGACAGCGACCGGCACGGCGGCGGCATCCGCCTCACCCTGAAGAGCAAGGACAAGTCCCTGGGCGGCGAGGGCTACCGCCTCGAGAGCGGCCGCCACGGGGTGACGATCAGCGCTCGCGAGCCCGCCGGGCTGTTCCACGGCGTGCAGACCCTGCGCCAGCTCCTGCCCGCCGCCGTCGAGCGGGACTCCCGGCAGCCCGGCCCGTGGCTCGTCGCGGGCGGCACCGTCGAGGACACCCCGCGCTACGCCTGGCGCGGCGCGATGCTCGACGTCTCCCGGCACTTCTTCTCGGTGGACGAGGTCAAGCGGTACATCGACCAACTCGCCCTCTACAAGCTCAACAAGCTGCACCTGCACCTCAGCGACGACCAGGGCTGGCGCATCGCGATCGACTCCTGGCCGCGGCTCGCCACGTACGGCGGATCCACGGAGGTCGGCGGCGGCCCGGGCGGGCACTACACCAAGGCGGACTACAAGGAGATCGTCCGCTACGCGGCCGCCCGGCACCTGGAGGTCGTCCCCGAGATCGACATGCCCGGCCACACCAACGCGGCGCTCGCCTCCTACGCCGAACTGAACTGCGACGGCGTGGCGCCCCCGCTCTACACCGGCATCGAGGTCGGCTTCAGCTCGCTGTGCGTGAACAAGGAGATCACGTACGACTTCGTGGAGGACGTGGTCCGCGAGCTGGCCGCCCTCACCCCCGGCCGCTACCTCCACATCGGCGGTGACGAGGCGCACTCCACCAGTCACGAGGACTATGTGACGTTCATGGAGCGGGTCCAGCCGGTCGTCGCCGAGTACGGCAAGACCGTGATCGGCTGGCACCAGCTGACCGGGGCGGAGCCGGCCGAGGGCGCGCTCGCGCAGTACTGGGGGACGGACCGCACCTCCGCGGCGGAGAAGGAGCAGGTCGCGGCGGCCGCGCGGAACGGCACGGGACTGATCCTCTCGCCCGCCGACCGGGCCTACCTCGACATGAAGTACGACAAGGACACCCCGCTCGGCCTGGCCTGGGCCGGATACGTGGACGTGCAGCGGTCGTACGACTGGAACCCCGGCGAGTACCTTCCGGGCGCCCCGGCGTCGGCCGTCCGGGGGGTCGAGGCGCCGCTGTGGACCGAGACGCTCGGGGACAGCGGCCAGCTCGAGTACATGGCGTTCCCGAGGCTGCCGGGCGTGGCCGAGCTGGGCTGGTCGCCGGCGTCGACGCACGACTGGGACGCCTACAGGGAGCGGCTCGCGGCGCAGGGACCGCGCTGGGACGCGCTCGGCATCAACTACCACCGGGCGCCGGACGTGCCCTGGCCCGCCCGATGACCGTACGGTAGGGGGGCGTTCCGCACGATGACGGGCACCTCGGAGGACCGTACTCCGAGGTGCCCGTCCGTATGGGGGAGGCGGTTACAGCCCCGCGATCGGGTTCTTCAGGTCGCCCACGAGCTGGAGCGCGCCCGAGGGGTCCGCCAGGTCGACCATCTGCTTGTTGTCGCGCAGCTGGAGCCGGTTGAGGCAGGACAGGGCGAACGCCGGGGCGAACATGTCGTACTGCCGGAACTTGTCCGCCAGCTCCGGCGTCGCCTCCTGGTACTCATGGACCGACGCCGCGACCGTGCGCCAGAAGTCGTCCTCCGCCATGACGCCCTCGGTGGCGAGGTCCGCCGCGAGGAAGCGGAAGAAGCAGTCGAAGACGTCCGTGAAGATCGACAGGAGTTTCTGGTCGTCGGGGACCTCGACGCGGATGCGGGCGACCTCGGGCGGCAGTACCGCGTCCGGGTCCATCACCGCGATCTCCTCGGCGATGTCCTTGTAGACCGCCCGCTGCACCGCGCCGTCCTTGAGCACGAGGATGACGTTCTCGCCGTGCGGCATGTAGACCAGGTCGTACGCGTAGAAGCTGTGCAGCAGCGGGACGAAGTACGCCCGCAGGTAGCGCGACAGCCACTCGGCCGGGGTGAGCCCGGAGCGCTCGATCAGCGCGGCCGCGAAGGAGTGGCCCTCGTGGTCGACGTGGAGGAGGGAGGCCATCGTGGCGAGCGACTCGCCGTCCGCCAGCGACGGCACCGGGCTCTCGCGCCACAGCGCGGCCAGCATCTTGCGGTAGGGGGAGTAGCGGTCGGTGGCGGCCTCGTACTCCAGGTGGCGGTAACCGACGGCGGCGCGCTCGCGGATGATCGACAGGCCCGTCGACTTCAGCACCGGGTCGTTCTCGATCAGCTGGGCGAGCCAGTCGTTGATCGCCGGGGTGGCCTCCATGTAGGCGGCGGACAGTCCGCGCATGAAGCCCATGTTGAGGACCGAGAGCGCCGTTTTGACGTAGTGCTTCTCCGGGTGCGAGGCGTTGAAGAAGGTACGTATCGACTGCTGGGCCAGGTACTCGTCGTCGCCCTCGCCCAGGAGCACGAGATGCCGCTGGGCGACCTCGGCGGCGAAGGTGACCGACAGCTTGTTCCACCACTGCCAGGGGTGGACCGGGACGAACAGGTAGTCCGCCGGGTCGAGCTCCTGCTCGCGCAGCACGGCGTGGAAGCGGTCGACGGTGTCCGCGCCCAGCTCCTCACGCAGGAACGCCTCGTACTCGATGCCCACGCCCGCCGTGAACGCGGCCCGGGAGCGGTGCGCCGCCAGCCAGACCAGCCGGACGGGGCTCGCGGTCTCGGGGGCGTACGCGAGGTACTCGTGGATCCCGAAGCCGAGCCGGCCGTTGTTCGCGACGAAGCAGGGGTGGCCCTCGGTCATGCCGGTCTCGATGGCCTGGAAGCCGCTCGTGACCAGCTCGGCGACCGGGATCTGGGGCTTGGTGAGCTTGTAGCAGGTGCCCGAGAGGGTGGAGGAGACCTCCTCCAGGTAGACGGGCAGGATGTCGTCGCTCAGGCCCAGCGCGCCCCTGAACTCGATGAAGAAGTCCAGCGCGGCGAGGGGGGCCTCGCTGCCGTCGCGGTGCCGGGTGATGGAGTCCGCGTCGACCTGCCAGTGGTCCAGGGCGCGGCGGACGGCGGTGAAGGTGTAGGCGGCCGAGCCGTCGTCGCTGCGGACGACGTACCGGTCGCCGTCGAGGTGCTCCGGGGTGAGGAGCCGCTCGTGCGAGAACTCCGCGAGGGCTTTGCGGATCAGGAGGCGGTTGGCCCGCGCCCAGCGGTGGGGGGACAGGTGCGCCACGGCGTCGGACATGGTCATACAGCCACTCCTCGTGCAGCCAGGCTGCGCTTGCTCGCGAAGAAGCGTTCGCGCGTGCAGAAGCTCAGCAGGGCGCGCTTCTCCGGCTTGTCGATCTCACGCGCGGGCACGAAGCCGACGGCCTCGTTGAGCGCGCGCACTGCCTTGTTGTGTACGTCGGGTTCGACCACGACCCGCCGGGTGCCCGGGTCGGCGAACAGCTCGTCCATGACCGCGGTGATCACCGCTCTGGTGAAGCCGTGCACGGGCCGGTCGGTGGGGGCGACCAGGAAGTGCATGCCGACGTCGCCCGGCTCGGGCTCGTACAGGCCGACCAGCTCGCGGTGGGCCGGGTCGTACTTCTCCATCAGGAAGGCGGGCTCGCCGTCGTGCAGGCCGAGGTACGCGTGCTGGTGCTCGTCGGCCGCGATGTCCATGTAGGCCCGCTCGACGTCCACGAGTCTCGCGTTCTGCATCATCCAGAACGCCGACTTGGGGTGGGTCAGCCAGTCGTGCAGCAGCTCGGCGTCCTCGAGGGGGTCGACAGGGCGGAACGTGAACGTCCCGATACCGGCGGCGCTCATACGGCGAACTCCTGGAACGCGATCGTCTTCTCCACGGGGTAGTACTCCGTCCCCAGCAGCTCACTGATGATGAAGCTGTTGCGGTACGCGCCCATGCCCAGGTCCGGCGAGGTGATCGAGTGGGTGTGGACGCCCGCGTTCTGGAGGAAGACTCCGCGGCCGGTGGTGTCGATCGCGTAGTTGCGGGCCACGTCGAAGCGGCCGTGGCCGTCGAAGCGGAGGCGGTCGCGGACCGGCTCCAGGAAGGCCGGCTGCTCGTAGTGGTAGCCGGTGGCGAGGACCAGGCCCTCGGTGGTGATCTCGAAGTCCTTGTCCTGCTCGTCCTGGTGGAAGCCCAGGCGGTAGACACCGCCCTCGTAGCGGGCCGTGTTCAGCGAGGAGTTGGTGAGCAGTCGGGTGGGGACCGGGCGGCCGCCGCTTTCGACGTTCTTCCGGTACAGCAGGTCGAAGATCGAGTCGATCAGCTCCGAGTTGATGCCCTTGAACAGGCCCTTCTGCTGCTTCTCCAGCCGGTAGCGGGTCTCCTCGGGCAGCGCGCGGAAGTAGTCGATGTAGTCCGGGGACGTCATCTCCAGCGTCAGCTTGGTGTACTCGAGAGGGAAGAAGCGCGGGGAGCGCGTCACCCAGTTGAGCTGGTAGCCGTGCGCGTCGATCTCGGCGAGGAGCTCGTAGTAGATCTCCGCGGCGCTCTGGCCGCTGCCGACGATCGTGATCGACCTCTTCGACTGCAGCTCGGCTTTGCGCTGCATGTACTGCGCGTTGTGGAAGAAGTCGCCGTCGAGTCCGCGGCACGCCTCGGGGATGTACGGGACCGTGCCGGTGCCGAGGACCAGGTGGCGCGCGCGGTACGTGTCGCCGGTCTCCGTGCGGACGGCGTAGAGCTCGGCCGCCTCGTCGTACGTGACCTCGGTGACCGTCGTGCCGAAGCGGATGCTGCTCAGTCCGGCGGCGGCCCAGCGGCAGTAGTCGTCGTACTCGACGCGCAACGGGTAGAAGTTCTCGCGGATGTAGAACGAGTACAGCCGCCCGCGCTCCTTGAGGTAGTTCAGGAAGGAGTACGGCGACGTCGGGTCGGCCAGGGTCACCAGGTCCGACATGAAGGGCGTCTGGAGGTGGGCGCCGTCCAGGAACATGCCCTTGTGCCACTCGAAGTCCGGCTTCGACTCCAGGAAGACGCCGTCGAGCTCGGCGATCGGCTCGGTGAGGCAGGCCAGGCCGAGGTTGAAGGGACCGAGCCCGATGCCCACGAAGTCGTACGTGGTGTCACTGGGTTCAGGAAGCGCGGACAAGGGACTCTCCCAGGTACTGCTCGGCATGGCCGGCGATCAGATCGAGGACGGCGGCGATGTCGCCGGTCGTGGTCTCGGGATTGAGCAGGGTGAACTTCAGGTAGTGGCGCCCGCCGACCTTGGTGCCCGCGACCACCGCGTCACCGGAGGCGAACAGTGCCTTGCGGGCGTACAGGTTGGCGCGGTCGATCTCGGCCGGGTCGGTGACGGCCTCCGGGATGTAGCGGAAGACCAGCGTGGACAGGCTGGGCTCGACCACCACGTCGAAGCGCGGGTCGGCGGCGAGCAGTTTCCAGCCCTCCGCGGCCAGGTCGCAGACCTCGTCGAAGAGGCTGCCGATGCCGTCGGCGCCCATCGTGCGCAGCGTCACCCACAGCTTGAGCGCGTCGAAGCGGCGGGTGGTCTGGAGGGACTTGTCGACCTGGTTGGGGATGCGCTCCTGCACCATGCGGCGCGGGTTGAGGTACTCGGCGTGGTACGTGGCGTGGCGCAGCGTGGCGGCGTCGCGGACCAGCACGGCGGAGGAGCTCACCGGCTGGAAGAAGGACTTGTGGTAGTCGACGGTGACCGAGTCGGCGCGCTCGATGCCGGTGAGGAGGTGGCGGCGGGTCGGCGAGGCGAGCAGTCCGCAGCCGTAGGCGGCGTCCACGTGCATCCACGCCCCGTACTGCGCGCACAGCTCGGCGATCTCGGGCAGCGGGTCGATGGAGCCGAAGTCGGTGGTGCCGGCGGTGGCGACGACGGCCATGGGGACGAGGCCGTCGCGGTGGCAGCGCTCCAGTTCGCGGGCGAGCGCCACCGTCTGCATGCGCTTGTCGTGGTCGACGGGGATCGAGACCACGGACTCGGCGGGCAGACCCAGCAGTTTCGCCGACTTCTTCACGCTGAAGTGGCTGACCTCGGAGGCGAAGACGCGCAGTTTGGCGAGGTCATCGCTTTTCGCCTCCTCACGGGCCAGCAGCAGCGCCTGGAGGTTGGACTGGGTGCCGCCGGAGGTGAACACCCCGTCGGCGGCCGGGCCGAGGCCGATGCGCTCGGTCGTCCAGTCGATGAGCCTGCGCTCGATGAGGGTGCCGCCGGCCGACTGGTCCCAGGTGTCCAGGGAGGAGTTGACGGCGGACAGGACGGCCTCGCCGACGACCGCCGGGATGACGACCGGGCAGTTGAGGTGGGCCAGGTAGCGGGGGTGGTGGAAGTAGATCGCGTCGCGGAGGTAGACCTCTTCGAGCTCATCCAGGACCGCGGTGGTGTCGCCCAGCGGACGGTCCAGGTCGATCTGCTCGATACGGGGCGCGAGAGCGTCGACGGTGACGCCGGTGAACGGACGGTCGGTGGTGGCGAGTCTGGCCGCCACCCGCTCCACGCCTTCGGTCACGGAGCGGCGGTACTGCTCCGCGGTCGTGTCATTGAGCAGGTGCGAGCGCATGGTGGGGGTCCTCCGAGGGGACAGTCCGTGCGGGACGGGGAGAGCGGGTGAAGTCGCGCGCTTCGACTTAGGGAAGCCTAACCTAAATTGATCGAGTCGAAATGCGCCCCGTCCGTGACTGCCGTCACTCTCCTCGCGCGCGCAACTGCTCCTCCGTCAGACCTTCACGCCAGTAGCCGACGAACGTCACGGCGCGCTTGTCGAGGCAGCGCTCGCGCACGAGATGCCGGCGCAGCTCCTTGACCCGGCCGGACTCCCCGGCGATCCAGGCGTACGGCTGCTCGGCGGACGGGAGTCGGGCCTCCCGGATCGCCTCGACGGCCGTGGGTGCGCCCGCGGAGCGCACCAGCCAGGTGACCTCGGCGTCGGCCGCGGTGGCCAGTTCCTGGATGTCGTCCGCGTGCTGCACCTCCAGCCACACACGGGCGCCGAGGCCCGGCGGCAGGGACTCCAGGATCGCGGAGGCGGCGGGCAGGGCGGTCTCGTCGGCCCACAGCAGTACCAGGTCGGTGCCCTCCGGCGGGCGGAACCGGATGGCCCGGTTGTCGGCGACCGCCGGGCCGATCAGGGCGACCCGGTCGCCGGGGGCGGCCGTGGCCGCCCAGCGGGAGGCGGGCCCGGCGGGGCAGGCCGCCTCCGGCTCCATACCGTGCAGCACGAAGTCGATGTCGATCTCGGCGGTGTCGCCGTGGGCGTCCCGGCGCAGCGCGCGCAGGGTGTACGAGCGCATCACGGCCCGTACGTCCTCGGGGAGATCCCGCCACGCCTGCCACCAGTTGTCACCGTATTCGATCGGCACGACGGGCTCGGACTGCCCCGGGTGCGGCAGGAACAGGGACAGGGACTGGTCCCGGCCGTCGGAGTGGAAGGCGAGCAGATCGGGCCCGGCGAAGGTGATCCGGACCAGGGACGGGCCGAGCCGCCTCGTCCGTACGACCTGGAGGGAGAAGAAACGGAACGGGGCGGCTACGGCCGTGGTCATGCTCGTGCTCCTGAGTCGGCGTCAGGGGACGGTGAGGACATGGAGGGGTGGCCGGCGTGCCGTGGCGGGCGCGCCGGCCGCTACTTGCCGGTCAGGCGACCTTCTTCGCGTTCTCGATGGCCTCGGCGAGGTTCTCGAGCAGCGGGGCGCACTTGTCGTAGGAGAGGATCGGCTCGGCGGAGCGCGCGATGACCTGGCCGGCCTCGACGGCGGGCAGCTTCTTCCAGGTCGCCTCGGTGATGTCGGCGGGCTGGATGGCCGAGGTGCGGTCGTCCATCATGATGATGTCGGCCGGGTACTTGTCGACGTTCTCCCAGCTGAGGTTCTCGAACCAGCCGCCGCTCTCCGCCTTGGCCTTCTCCGGCGGCTCGATGAAGTTCACACCGAGGGCCTTGAAGTACTCCAGGTCGATGGAGAGGTTCGTGCCGGAGACGTAGAAGATGTCCTGGCTCGCGGAGCCCACCAGCACCTTGATGTCGGGCTTGGACTTGGCGGCCTTGCGCAGCCGGGCGGCGGCGTCCTCGAAGCGCTTCTTGGCCGCGGTCACCTTCTCCGCCTTCATGTCGGCGCCGAGCGACTCGGCCAGCTCCCACATGCGCTCCAGCGGCTGCGTCAGCTGCCGGTCGTAGACCGAGACGGCGACACTCGGGGCGAGCTTGGCGATCTTGTCCTTGGACGTCTCGGGGACGTACCAGAGGGTGCCCGCGTCGTCGAAGGTGGTGGAGACGAGGACATCGGGCGCGAGCGCCGCGTACTTCTCGACGTTGAACTGGTCCCAGGCGTTGCCCAGGATCGTCACCTTGCTGATGTCCATGTCACCGGCCTGGACGTCGGCCTTGCCGTCCTGCGTCTTGGTGGGGCCGAAGACGCCCTTCACCTCGATGCCGTAGTCGTACAGGGCGGCGGCGGCACCGGTGAAGGCGACGATGTTCGCGGGGACCTCGTCCAGCTTCACGGTCTCGCCGCGGTCGTCCTTGAACGACCAGGGACCCGACTTGGCCGCGGCCGTCTCGTCACCCGAGCCACTGCTTTTGGTGTCTTCGTCGCCGCAGGCGGCCAGCACGGCTCCGAGTCCGAGTGCGCCGCCTGCCGCGAGGATGCCGCGGCGAGTGAGGTGAGTGGCACGGGCGTTGGACATGTCTGTTCTGCTTTCGAACGGGGCGCACTGCCCTCGGACAAGTTCGAACGTAGGTTAGCCTAACCTTTTTCTTTGTCCAGTGGGTGGTGTGCCGAACGGGGCGTCAGCCCGTTCCCCGCTCCGGCGGCCCGTCCGCGCCGTAGAGCTTCGCCGAGGCGTCCACATGGGCCAGCCTGCGCAGTGCGCTGAACACCGCCTCGCCCAGCACCGTCCCGATCACCGCGCTCTCCACCCGGTCCTCGACCGCCCCTCTCCGGTCCACGTACGCGAGGTCGACACGGGCCACCCGCTCGGCGGCGTCGGCGTAGTCGTCGAGGACCTCGACGAACGATCCGTGCCCCAGCCGGGTCAGCGCGGCGAGGGCCTTGGCCAGGTCGGCCGCTGCGGGGTTCGAGGTGTGCGAGTGCCAGTGGCGCCGGGAGACGAGATCGGCGACGACGTCCCGTGCGGCCGCCGTCTCCGTGTCGTCGGGCTCGGCGTCCGTGGTGCCCAGGTGGTCCGCGGCGGTACCGAGCACGTTGTGCACCGGACGCGCCGGATCGTCGACGGCCGTCAGTACGTCCGCGATCTCGGCCACCTTCATGCCGCCCACGTCGAGCAGGGCGCGGATGAGCTTCAGCCGGCGCTCGTGACTTCCGCCGTAGACCGCCTGGTTGGGGCTGGTCAGCTCACCCGGAGGCAGCAGCCCTTCGCGGACGTAGTACTTGATCGTCGGTACCGGGACTCCGGTCCGTCGGCTCAACTCCCCGATACGCACAGCCGGTTCACTCCTTGGCCTTCGCTCCGCCCGCCGCGTCGGCGGGCTCTTGCCGACACGGCTCCCATGATAGATAGTGGCGCTACCGGATAGCGGATGGTGCCGCTATCCATTCCAAGAGGGGGAGCTGTGTCTGGATTACTTCCGTCTCCACGGTCCGCGTCTCCACGGTCCGCGTCGGCGTGGTCGGCGTCGGCTCCATGGCGGTCCTGGCATCGACCGCTGGTGCTGTTCTCGGCGGCGATGGCCGTGACGGCGGTCGTCTCGGCGGTGGGGCTCGTCGTCGACGACCGCGTCCTGGTGGGTGCGCCTGTCTGGGCGAAGCCGTTCAAGTTCGCGGTCTCCTTCGTGGCGTACTGCCTCTCCCTGGCCTGGATGCTGTCGTTCCTTCCCCGCGGCCGGCGCGTGGGCCGGTGGGCGGGGACGGTCGTCGCGCTGGCGAGCCTCGTCGAGATGGTGATCATCATTGGCCAGGTGATCCGGGGGAAGCGCAGCCACTTCAACCGGGCGACACCCTTCGACGAGGCGCTGTTCACCGCGATGGGCATCACGGTCGTCGTCCTGTGGCTCGGCACCCTCGTCGTCGCCGTCCTGCTGCTCCGTGCCCGCATCGCCGACCGCGCGTCCGCCTGGGCGATGCGCTGCGGCGTCGTCCTGGCGCTGGCCGGAGCCGCCGTCGGGTTCCTGATGACGCGGCCCGCGCCGGGGCAGCGGCGCGGCGAATCCGAGGTGGTCGGTGCCCACAGCGTGGGTGTGCCGGACGGAGGCCCCTCGATGCCGCTGACCGGCTGGTCGACGACCGGTGGCGATCTGCGGATCCCGCACTTCGTCGGCATGCACGCGCTGCAGCTCCTGCCGCTGCTGGTCATGGTGCTGGCCGCCCTCGCGCCGCGCTTCGCCCGCCTCGCCGACGACCGGGTACGGCTGCGCCTGGTGCTGCTCGCCTCGGGGGTGTACGCCGCGGTCTTCGGCCTGATCCTCTGGCAGGCGCTGCGGGGGGAGCCGCTGGTGCACCCGAGCGGCGTGACGCTGGGGGCGGCCGGCCTGATCCTGGTGGCCGCCGCCGTCGGGACGTACGGATCGCTGCGGGTCCCGGTCCCGGCCCGCGCTCCGGAGGCGGCTCGTACCGGGACGGCCGGCGCCGTGTCCGCCGGAACCTCGAAGGGACTCCTGCCATGACCGTGATCCTCTTCGAGCTCTCCTTCTGGCTGGCCGCTCCCGTCTGGCTGCTCATGATCTTCGCCCCCGGGTGGGGGCCGACCGTCCGCATCGCTCGGTCACCGCTGACGGTGGTGCCCGTCCTGCTCGTCTACCTGGCACTCGCCGTTCCGGTGTTCCCCGAGCTCTGGACCGCGGTCAGCAGCCCGGACCTCGAGACCTTCCGAGAGCTGACCGCGCTGGCGGACGGCGCGGGAGCCGTCTGGGCGCAGGTCATCGCCTGGGATCTGCTGATCGGGCAGTGGATGTACCTCGAGGGCCGACGACTCGGGGTCTCCCCGCTGCTGATGGGCCCCCTGCTGGTCCTGACCGTCCTGCTGTCACCCTTCGGACTGCTGGTGTTCCTCGGGCTGCGCGCGGCGAGGTCCCGGAGCCTCGGGTGACAGCCCGGGGGCGCCGTGGTGACGCCCCCGGGCTCCTCGCCGCAGCAGCGGGCTCAGCCCGCCAGCCCCAGCTCCCGCGCGATCAGCATCCGCTGCACCTCGCTCGTGCCCTCGCCGATCTCCAGGATCTTGCTGTCGCGCCACATACGGGCGACCGGGTACTCGTTCATGAAGCCGTAGCCGCCGTGGATCTGGGTGGCGTCGCGGGCGTTGTCCACGGCGACCGTGCTCGAGTACAGCTTGGCGAGGGCCGCCTCCTTCTTGAAGGGCTCGCCGGCGACCAGGCGGGAGGCCGCGTCCCGCCACGCCAGGCGGGCCGTGTGGGCCTTCATCTCCATGTCGGCGATCTTGAACTGGATGGCCTGGTTGGCGCCGATCGGACGGCCGAAGGCATGCCGCTCCTTGGCGTACTTGACCGACTCGTCGACACAGCCCTGGGCCAGGCCCGTCGCGAGGGCCGAGATCGCGATGCGGCCCTCGTCGAGGATGCGCAGGAACTGCGCGAAGCCCCGGCCCTCCTTGCCCAGCAGGTTCTCCGCCGGGACCCGGACGTCCGCGAAGGACAGCTCCCGGGTGTCGGAGGCGTTCCAGCCGACCTTCGAGTAGGGGGCGGCCACCGTGAAGCCGGGGGTGCCGGACGGGACGATGATCGAGGAGATCCGCGGCTTGCCCTCCGGGGTGCGGCCCGTCACCGCCGTCACCGTCACCAGGCCCGTGATGTCCGTGCCGGAGTTGGTGATGAAGCACTTGGTGCCGTTGATCACCCATTCGTCCGTCGACTCGTCGAGGCGGGCGGTGGTGCGGGTCGCGCCCGCGTCCGACCCGCCGTCGGGCTCGGTGAGGCCGAACGCGCCCAGCATCTCGCCCGCGCAGAGGCGGGGCAGCCACTCGCGTTTCTGCGCCTCCGTGCCGTAGAGGTGGATCGGCATCGCGCCCAGCGACACCCCCGCCTCCAGGGTGATCGCCACCGACGAGTCCACCCGGGCCAGCTCCTCCAGCGCGATGCCGAGCGCCAGATAGTCGCCGCCCATGCCGCCGTACTCCTCGGGGAACGGCAGCCCGAACAGGCCCATGCGGCCCATCTCGCGCACGATCTCGTACGGGAACTCGTGCCGCTCGTAGTAGTCGCCGATCTTGGGGGCTATGACGTCGTGGGCGAACGCCTCGACCGTACGGCGGAGATCCTGCAGTTCGGGGGAGAGGTTGTGGTCCATCGCTGTTCACTGCTCCTGCTGCGAGAGGGCTCTTACGGTGCGGGACGGGCTGGGCCGGCCCAACTGCCCGGCCATCCACACGCTGGCCGCGGTGAGACGGCCGAGGTCGACCCCCGAGTCGATGCCGAGGCCCCGCAGCATCCATACGAGGTCCTCGGTGGCGAGATTGCCGGTCGCGGACTTGGCGTACGGGCAGCCGCCGAGGCCGCCCGCGGAGGCGTCGACGGTGGTCACGCCGTGCTGGAGCGCGGCGAGGGTGTTGGCGAGCGCCTGGCCGTACGTGTCGTGGAAGTGGACGGCGAGCGCGGACGTGGGCACGCCCGCCTCGTTCAGCGCGGTCAGCAGTGCCCGGACGTGGCCCGGTGTCGCCACGCCGATCGTGTCGCCGAGGCTCAGTTCGTCGCAGCCCAGGGAGAGGAGGGCGGTGCAGACCCGTACGACCTGCGGGATCGGCACCGGGCCCTCCCAGGGGTCGCCGAAGCACATGGAGAGATAGCCGCGCACATGAACACCATCGCTGCCGCCGCCTCCCTCCGCCTTCGCACGGGCCACCACCGGCTCGAACATGGTGAGCGCCTCGTCGACGGTCCGGTTGAGGTTGGCCTTGGCGAAGGACTCGGTGGCGCTGGCGAAGACGGCGATGCGCCGTGCGCCGAGTGCGAGGGCGCGGTCCAGTCCGCGGTGGTTGGGGACAAGGACCGGGAGCGCCACCGGCAGGTCGCTGACCAGCGGGAACAGCTTCTCCGCGTCCGCGAGCTGCGGCACCCACTCCGGGTGGACGAAGCTGGTGGCCTCGATCGTCGTCAGCCCGGCGTCGGCGAGGCGGCGGATGAACTCGGCCTTGGTCTCCGTGGGGACGGCGGTCCGTTCGTTCTGGAGGCCGTCCCGTGGGCCGACCTCGTGGATGCGCACGCGCGCGGGCAGGTTCTCGGCCGGTACGGCCATGGGGAGGTGTCGCGTCGTCATGCCCCCGCCTCCTCGTGCGGCCCGATCACCGCGAGCACCTGGTCCATGGCGACGGTCGCGCCCGGTGCGACGTCCAGCTCGGTGACGATGCCGGCGTGCGGCGCGGAGACGACGTGCTCCATCTTCATCGCCTCGACCACCAGCAGGCTCTGCCCGGCGGCCACCTCGTCCCCGACGGCGACCTTCACGACGGTCACCGTGCCGGGCATGGGCGCGGTCAGGGAGCCGGCGCCGCCCGCGCCCGCCCCGGTGAGGGAGGCGGCCACGGGGTCGTGGTCGCGTACCTGCCAGGCGTCGCCGTCGCGGCCCAGCCAGTCGCCGGCCCGGTGGAAGGTGTGGCGGACGCCGTCCAGGGTGACCGACACCCGGTCGTCCGTGACGGTGCGGGTGCCGCGCGGGGTGTGCTGTACGGGGGCCAGGCCCGGTACCCGCAGCCAGAACGCGGCCGGCCGGTGCTCGCCGCCCAGCCGCCAGCCGTCGGGCACCGAAAACGGGTCCGTCCAGCCCCCGCCCCCGCTCCCGTCCTTCGGCTCCCTCGGCTCCTTCGGCCGCAGCGCGTCCAGCCGTACGGCCGCCGCAGCCTCGTAGACCTCCTCGGGCACCCCGTCGGGCACCAGGGAGTCCATCTCCCGCTCCACGAGCCCGGTGTCCAGCTCGCCCGCCACCACGGCCGGGTGGGCCAGCAGCCGGCGCAGGAAGCCCGCGTTGGTCTGCACCCCCAGCGTGACGGTCTCCGCCAGGGCGGCCCGGAGCCTGCGCAGCGCGGTCGCGCGGTCCGGCCCGTACGCGATCACCTTGGCGAGCATCGGGTCGTAGAGGCTGCTCACCTCGGTGCCCTCGCTGAGGCCCGAGTCCGTGCGGGTGCCCTCCCGCACGGGTTCGTGCAGGGCGAGCACCGTGCCGCCGGACGGCAGGAACCCGCGCGCGCCCTCCTTGACGGACACGGTCTCCGCGCAGAGGCGCGCCTCGACCGCGTGCCCGGTGAGGGTCACGTCTTCCTGGCCGAAGGGCAGCCGCTCGCCCGCCGCCACCCGGAGCTGCCACTCCACGAGGTCCAGGCCCGTGACGAGTTCGGTCACCGGGTGCTCGACCTGGAGGCGGGTGTTCATCTCCATGAAGTAGTACGAGGAGGGGTCCTCGCCCGGCACGATGAACTCGACCGTGCCCGCACCCCGGTACCCGCAGGAGCGCGCCGCCTGCACCGCCGCCTCGCCCATCGCCGCGCGTGTGGCGTCGTCGAGGAGCACGCTCGGCGCCTCCTCGACGAGCTTCTGGTGGCGGCGCTGGAGGGAGCACTCGCGCTCGCCGAGGTGGATCACATGGCCGTGGCCGTCCGCCAGGACCTGGATCTCGATGTGCCGGGGGCGGTCGATCCAGCGCTCGACGAGGAGCGTGTCGTCGCCGAAGGAGGCACGGGCCTCGCGGCGGGCGGCGGCGATCTCGTCCGGCAGGGCGTCGGCGTCGCGGACCAGTCGCATGCCCTTGCCGCCGCCGCCCGCGCTGGGCTTCAGCAGCACCGGCATGCCGATCTCCCGGGCGGCCGCCGTCAGCTCCTCGTCCGTGAGGCCGCTGCCGCTGGAGCCGGGCACCACCGGCACCCCGGCCGCCCGCACCGTCTCCTTGGCGCGGATCTTGTCGCCCATGAGCGCGATCGCCTCCGCGGGCGGGCCGATGAAGACCAGCCCGGCGTCGGCGCACGCGCGCGCGAAGTCCGCGTTCTCCGCGAGGAACCCGTAGCCCGGGTGCACCGCCTGCGCCCCCGTGCGGGCCGCGGCCTCCAGCAGCCGCTCCACCGAGAGGTAACTGTCGACGGCTGGTGCCGGCCCGATCCGTATCGCGGTGTCGGCCTCCCGGACGTGCCGGGCGCCCTCGTCGGCGTCGGAGAACACGGCCACCGACCGCACGCCGAGCGCTCTGAGCGTACGGATGATCCGTACGGCGATCTCGCCCCGGTTGGCGACGAGCACGGTGTCGAACATGGTCATCGTCTGCTGCATCTGCCGCTTCCCCCTCACATCCGGAAGACGCCGAAGCCGGGCTCGCCCAGCGGCGCGTTGGCGCACGCCGTCAGGGCCAGGCCCAGCACCTGCCGGGTCTCCAACGGGTCGATCACGCCGTCGTCCCAGAGGCGGGCGGTCGCGTAGTAGGCGTTCCCCTGGCGCTCGTACATGGCTCGCACCGGGGCCTTGAAGTCCTCCTCCGCCTCGGCGGTCCACTCCCGGCCGCGCGCCTCGAGCTGGTCGCGCTTGACCGTGGCGAGGACGGACGCGGCCTGCTCGCCGCCCATGACGGAGATCTTGGCGTTGGGCCACATCCACAGGAAGCGCGGCGAGTAGGCCCGGCCGCACATCGAGTAGTTGCCCGCGCCGTAGGAGCCGCCGATCACCACCGTCAGCTTGGGCACGCGCGTGCAGGCCACCGCCGTGACCATCTTGGCGCCGTGCTTCGCTATGCCGCCGGCCTCGTAGTCGCGGCCGACCATGAAGCCGGAGACGTTCTGGAGGAACAGCAGCGGGATGCCGCGCTGGTCGCACAGCTCGATGAAGTGGGCGCCCTTCTGGGCCGACTCGGAGAACAGGATGCCGTTGTTGGCGACGATGCCGACCGGGTGGCCGTGGATCCGCGCGAAGCCCGTCACCAGCGTCTGCCCGAACTCCGACTTGAACTCCGCGAACCGCGACCCGTCCACCACGCGGGCGATGACCTCGCGCACGTCGTACGGGGTCCGGGAGTCGACCGGCACGGCGCCGTACAGCCCGTACGGGTCCACCTTCGGCTCCACGGACGGCTCCACCGCCCAGGGCAGCGGCCCGCGCGCGGGGAGGGTCGAGACGATCGTCCGCACGATCCGCAGCGCGTGCGCGTCGTCCTCCGCGAGATGGTCCGTGACGCCCGACACGCGCGCGTGGACCTCGCCGCCGCCCAGCTCCTCGGCGGTCACGACCTCACCGGTCGCCGCCTTCACCAGGGGCGGGCCGCCGAGGAAGATCGTGCCCTGGTTCCGCACGATCACGGCCTCGTCGCTCATCGCCGGGACGTACGCCCCGCCCGCCGTGCAGGAGCCCAGCACGGCCGCGATCTGGGGAATCCCGGCGCCCGACATCCGCGCCTGGTTGTAGAAGATCCGCCCGAAGTGGTCCCGGTCCGGGAACACCTCGTCCTGGAGGGGCAGGAAGGCGCCCCCGGAGTCGACGAGGTACACACAGGGGAGGCGGTTCTCCAGCGCCACCTCCTGGGCCCGCAGGTGCTTCTTCACCGTCATCGGGTAGTACGTGCCGCCCTTGACCGTGGCGTCGTTGGCGATGATCACGCACTCGCGCCCGCTGACCCGCCCGATGCCCGCGATCACTCCGGCGGCGGGTGCCTGCCCGTCGTACATCCCGTCGGCCGCGAGCGGGGCCAGCTCGAGGAAGGGCGAGCCCGGGTCGAGCAGTGTGTCCACGCGGTCGCGCGGCAGCAGCTTGCCGCGCGCGGTGTGCCGCTCGCGCGCCTTCTCGCCGCCGCCGAGCCGCGCGGCCGCGAGCTTCGCGCGCAGCGTCTCGCCGAGCGCGCGGTGCGCGGCCTCATTGGCCCGAAAGGCCTCCGACGCGGGGTCTGCCGCGGTCGTCAGCTCCGGTGCCTGGTCCATCCTGCGGTCCCCTCACCTTGTTAATGAGCGTTAACGCATTTCCTTCAGGTTAACGACCGCTAACCCCGCTGTCTAGAATTGTTTTCATGGCCACGAGAACCGACGCCCCCACCCGACGCGAGCAGATCCTCAGGGAGGCCGCCCGGCTCTTCGCCGAGCGCGGGTTCCACGGCGTCGGCGTCGACGAGATAGGTGCGGCCGTCGGGATCAGCGGTCCCGGCCTCTACCGGCACTTCGCCGGCAAGGACGCGATGCTCGCCGAGCTGCTGGTCGGTATCAGCGGGCAGCTGCTGACCGGGGGCAAGCGACGGGTCGCCGAATCGGCGGGGGACCCGGAGAAGGTGCTGGACTCGCTCATCGAGGGGCACATCGACTTCGCGCTCGACGACCGTCCTCTCATCACTCTGCACGACCGTGAGCTGGACCGCCTCCGGGACAGCGACCGCAAGCTGGTGCGTCAGCTCCAGCGGCGGTACGTGGAGCTGTGGGTGGAGGTCGTGCGCGAGGTGTACCCGGAGCTGAGCGAGCCCGCCGCGCGCTCGGCGGTGCACTCGGTCTTCGGGCTGCTGAACTCGACACCGCACCTCGGGCGCGCGGGCACCCTGCCGGGGCGCGGCACGACGGCGGCGCTGCTGCACCGGATGGCGAAGGGGGCGTTCGCGGCGGCCGCCGCGTGACGAGCGTTACGGGACTGACTCTCGAAGAGTCTCTGGACGCCTGTTGATACTCGCCGGTACGGTAGGGGTCTGAGCAAGCGCTTAGACATGCCCCAAACGTACGCAGGTGGAGGTGGCGCGTGCGCCGCACGGTGTTCAACGAGGATCACGAGGCGTTCCGGGAGACCCTTCGCGCCTTCATCGAGGCCGAGGTCGTCCCCGTCTACGACGACTGGTTCGCGGCCGGCCAGGCCCCGCGCGAGTTCTACTACAAGCTCGCCGAGCTCGGCCTCTTCGGCATCAACGTCCCCGAGGAGTACGGCGGCGCCGGCCTGGAGTCGCACAAGTTCGAGGCGATCCAGTACGAGGAGACCGCGCGCGCGGGCGTCACCTTCGGCGGCTCCGGCGTGCACGTGCTGCTCGCCCTGCCGTACATCAAGATGCTCGCCACCGACGAGCAGAAGAAGCGCTTCCTGCCGAAGTTCGTCTCCGCCGAGGAGATGTGGGCCATCGCGATGACCGAGCCGGGCACCGGCTCCGACCTCGCGGGCATGAAGACCACGGCCAAGCTGAGCGAGGACGGCACGCACTACGTCCTCAACGGCGCCAAGACCTTCATCACCGGCGGTGTCCACGCCGACAAGGTGATCGTCTGCGCCCGTACCGCCGCGCCGACCGCGGAGGACCGCCGCTACGGCATCTCCCTCTTCGCCGTCGACACCAAGTCCGAGGGCTACTCCGTCGGCCGCAAGCTGGACAAGCTCGGCCTGAAGACCTCCGACACCGCCGAGCTGGCGTTCGTCGACGTGAAGGTCCCGGTCGAGGACCTGCTCGGCGAGGAGAACAAGGGCTTCTCCTACCTCGGCGCCAACCTGCCCTCCGAGCGCTGGGGCATCGCCTACGGCGCCTACGCGCAGGCCAAGGCCGCCGTCCGGTTCGCCAAGCAGTACGTGCAGGACCGCACCGTGTTCGGCAAGACGGTCGCCAGCTTCCAGAACACCAAGTTCGAGCTGGCCGCCTGCCAGGCCGAGGTGGACGCCGCCGAGGCCGTCGCCGACCGCGCCCTGGAGGCCCTGGACGCGGGCGAGCTGACCCCGGCCGAGGCCGCCAGCGCCAAGCTGTTCTGCACCGAGGTCGCGCACCGCGTCATCGACCGCTGCCTCCAGCTGCACGGCGGCTACGGCTACATGAACGAGTACCCGATCGCCCGCCTGTACGCGGACAACCGCGTCAACCGCATCTACGGCGGCACCAGCGAGATCATGAAGACGATCATCGCCAAGGACATGGGGCTCTGAACAGCGACGTAACACGCCGCTGGGAGACTCGACCCATGAGTCAGGCACTACAGGATCTCCTCGATCTGCTCGACCTGGAGCAGATCGAGGAGAACATCTTCCGCGGCCGGTCCCGGTCCGCCGTCGTCCCGCGGGTCTTCGGCGGGCAGGTCGCCGCCCAGGCGCTCGTCGCCGCCGGGCGCACGGTCCCCGCGGACCGGCCCGCCCACTCGCTCCACGCGTACTTCCTGCGCCCCGGCGACCCGGGCGCGCCCATCGTCTACGACGTGGACCGCCTCCGCGACGGCCGCTCCTTCACCACGCGCCGCGTCGTCGCGATCCAGCACGGCAAGCCGATCTTCACACTGTCGGCGTCCTTCCAGAAGCACGAGGACGGCCTCGACCACCAGGCTCCGATGCCGTCCGCGCCCGACCCGGTCACGCTGCCCACCGGCGAGGAGCGGCTGCGCGGGTACGACCACATCGACCCGGAGGTCCGGGAGCGGTTCCTGGAGGCGCGGGCCGCGGTCGACCTGCGCCACGTCGACGAGCCGCCGTTCGGCCGGTTCGGCGAGCCCCGCGAACCGCACTCCCAGGTCTGGTTCCGCACCAACGGCAAGCTGAGCGGCGACAGCGGTGTCGTCGATGAACCGCTGCTGCACGTCGTCCTCGCCACCTACGTCTCCGACATGACGCTGCTCGACTCCATCCTGCTCGCGCACGGGCGCGGCGGCTGGGCGGTCGGGGACGTCGTGGGCGCCTCCCTGGACCACGCGATGTGGTTCCACCGCCCCTTCCGCGCCGACGAGTGGCTTCTGTACGACCAGGAGTCCCCGTCCGCGCACGGCGGCCGCGGTCTCGGCCAGGCCCGTATCTACACGCAGGACGGGCAGCTCGCGATCTCGGTGATCCAGGAAGGCGTGGTCCGCGTTCCTCGGTGAGACTGGGCCCCATGGCCCGACCCGAAGAAGCCGGACGAGCGGAACAGGGCGGCGGCGAGAGCACCGGCACGGTGATCGTCGCCGCCCTCGCCAATCTGGGGATCGCGCTGGCCAAGGCGGTCGCCGGCGTCATCAGCGGATCCAGCGCGATGCTGTCGGAGGCCGCGCACTCGGTCGCCGACACCGCCACCGAGATCCTGCTGCTCACCGCGCTCCGGCGCAGCGGGCGGCCCGCCGACGAGGAACATCCCCTCGGCCACGGCCCCGAACGCTACATCTGGGCCCTGCTCGCGGCCGTCGCCACCTTCGTGGGCGGCGCCGTCTTCTCCCTGTACGACGGCATCCACACGCTGGTCAGCGGCGAGGAGCTGGGAGATCCGCTGGTGTCGTACGTCGTCCTCGCGGTCGCCGCGCTGCTGGAGGGCTTCTCGCTGCGGACGGGACTCCGGCAGGCGCGCGGCGACGCGGCCCTCTTCCACCTGCGCCTCGGGCGCTATCTGAGCCGCACCCCCGACACCGCCGTCAAGGCCGTCGTCATGGAGGACTCGGCCGCGCTGCTCGGCCTCGTGTTCGCCGCCGCCGGACTGCTCGGCGGGCAGCTCACCGGATCGGGCGTGTGGGACGGCGTCGCCTCGCTGTGCATCGGCGCGCTGCTGCTGTACGTCGCCTGGGTGCTCGGCCGGTCCAACGCCGACCTGCTCATCGGGCGGCCGTTGCCCGCCCCCGTGCGCGCGGAGATCCGTGACCTGCTCACCGGGGTGCCGCACATCGAGGCCGTACTGGAGCTGACGACCCTTGTGCAGGGGCCGCGCGAGGCGCTGGTCGCCGCGAAGGTCGACTTCCGGGACGCCGCGACCGCCGCGCAGATCGAGTGGGCCTGCGAGGACGCCGCGCGGCGCCTGCGCGAGCGCTTCCCGGCGGTGCGCCGCGTCTACCTCGACCCGACGCCCGGCTTCGCGCAGCGCCGCGAGGAGGGCCTCAATCCCTGGGGGTGAGGCCCCTCCCGGCGGGCGCCGTCCGGCTCAGCCGGTGAGTCCCGCCTGGTCCAGCAGGTACGCCGTCATCGGGTCGTAGTACCGCGGGCTCACCACGTGGTCGTCGAGCGGCACCGTCACCTGGACGGTGCCCTCGGACTCGGCGAGGAAGAGAGCCGGGTCGTTGCAGTCGGCGTAACCGA
This sequence comes from Streptomyces sclerotialus, assembly GCA_000719105.1. Lineage (GTDB taxonomy): Bacteria > Actinomycetota > Actinomycetes > Streptomycetales > Streptomycetaceae > Streptomyces > Streptomyces sclerotialus_B. The sequence continues at coordinate 270,090 of JODX01000001.1, forward strand.
CGGAGTCCACGCCGTGCTGCCCGGCGTAGCCCGCCCAGCCGTGGTCGGCGACCACCAGGTCGGGCAGCGGGCGGCCCGCGCGCTCCAGGCCGGTGAGGATGGCGCGCATCGGCTCACCGGAGTGCGTGTGCCAGAGGGTGGCGCCGTGCTCCAGGACGGCCACGTCAGCGAACTGCATGACGTACCCCTCGTCCGTCTGCAGCCCCTCCGGGATCACCACGATCTCGCAGCCCGCCGCACGCAGGGCGGCGGCCGTGGCGCGGTGCACGTCCAGCAGCCCGCCCGGGTGACCGGTGGCGAACAGGACGCGCTGCTCGCCGTCGGCCGCCTTGCGCAGCCGCGCCGCCATGCGCTCCAGGCCGGCGACCGTCAGCTCGGGGTCGATGGTGTCCTGGCCGTGGCGGTGCTCCGGGTCGTCGTTCACGCCGACGCGCTCCGCCATCACCGCGAGGACGTCCTGCTCGTCGGACCAGCGGTCACCGAGCTCCAGGCCCAGCCAGTAGTGGCGGTTGCCGTTCGCGAGCTCGCGGTAGTGGGAGAGGTTGTTCTCGCGGGGGGTGGCGACATCGCCCGCGATACGGGTCCTGACGAGGTGGTCGACGAGCTCGGCGCGGCTGGGGATCCCGGGTATCGGCATGACTCCCATTGTGAAGCAGTCGCCTGTGGGCGGACCCGGCGTCCCGCCCGCTGGGACGCGCGTCACGCGGGCCGGCCGGGCGGAGGCGCGGGTCGGTCAGAGGAACAGGCTCACCGCCGAGCCCACGGACAGGGCCAGCCCGAGCAGCAGCAGCGGAACTCCGACGAGGACGACCCCGGCCGTCCTCCACACCCAGGTCCGCACCGCCAGTGTGCAGACGGCCCTGGCCGGGTCCTCCGGGTCGTAGACGACCTGGACGCGGTTCGGATCGCCGCCGAGTCCCGGCGCCGCGTAGTCGGCCACGATCTCGTGCCTGCCGCCCTCCAGATCGGTGTACTGGAAGTACTTGCGGGTCCCGGAGCCCTTGCCGGTCCACCGTGCCACCACCGAGATGCCCCGCTTCCTCAGCGCCCAGTGCCGGCGCGCCCCCGCCGCGGCGAACGAGACGACCAGGAGGCCGGGGGCGAGCACGAGCCCTCCTGCCATCCACAGCATCGCCCGGGCCGGTTCCCCCGCCAGGGCCAGCCCGGCCATACCACCGAGGTAGACCGCGAGGACGGCGAAGACCTCGGCCCGGCTGCGCCGTCTGCTGCGCCGGACGGCCTCCGACGGCCCCGTCGGCACCACGTCGACCAGGGCCGCCCCGCCCTGGGGCGGTCGTGTCACCGGCCGCGCCCGGTCGACCGCCTCGACAAGACGTGCCGCCGCGGCGGCGTCCCGGCCCGCCACGGCGAACACCGGGCCCGGCACACCGTCACGGCCCCACAGCGCCACCTCGGCCGTCCGGCCGCCGCGACCCGTCACCCGGGCCTCCTCGACGGCCGCGAGCGGTATCCGCCGGGTCTCTCCCCGCTGTTGCACCCAGACGGCCCCGGCCTCGAGCCACATCGTCCCGGCACGTCCGCGGAGCGTGATCGACGGCAGCGGGGAGGGGGACGACGACGGTCGGGACGGTCGGGACGGACGGGGCATGACGACCCCTTTCCTGCAGGACAGCGGGCGGCCGGGCGCCGTACACGATTCCACAAGTGCCACGCGTGGGAACAGAGTTGCTAGGGCTGCCGGAGCGCGAACCACAGCTCCATGCGGACGTCCGGGTCGTCGAGGTCCCGGTCCAGCAGCGCCGCGCAGCGGGCGATCCGCTGCCGGACGGTGTTGCGGTGCACCGACAGGGCCACCGCCGTACGGTCCCAGCTCCCGTGCAGCGACAGCCAGGTGCGCAGGGTGTCCGTGAGGGCCGGGGTGCCCGCGACGGGCGCGAGCAGGGTGCGGGCGTGGAAGGCCGCGTCCTCGGCGGGGACCAGCTCGGCGAGGGCGGGGCGCGCGGAGTGCCTGACCAGGGGCGTGCGGGTGGCGAGGGCGCGGGCCAGGGCGCGGGCGGCCTGCGCGTCGGCCGCCGCCCACTCGTGCGGGCCGGCCGGCGCGCTGACGCCGCACGTCCAGCCCGGCTGCGGGGCGGGCGGTCGCCCACCTGCGACGTCCGGGACGTCCGAGTCGTACGGCACCAGGACCCGTACGACCCCGTCGCCGCCCGCGTCCACCAGCGACGAGCCCAGCGCCGCCCCGAGCGCGGACGCGGCCACGGCGTCCGGCGGGGGACCGTCCCCGGCGGGCCGCGCGTGCACGACCAGCCACCGCTCCGCGCCCAGCAGCGGCGCCACGTCCTCGGGGGCCGCCCCGAGCAGCAGCCGGACCAGCGCGGTCCGCCGCGCGGCGCTCGCACCGCCGCGGTGCTCCCCGGTGAGCAGCGACAGCAGGACGGCGGCGACGGAGGCGATGGTGTGGTCACCGGGCTCGCGGCGCGGGGCGGCCACACCGAGCACGACACCGCCGCCCCCGCCGCTGCCGCCGCCGAGCGCGTAGGCGGCGAGGTGGACGCCCTCGCAGGTGTCCGTGGCGGAGGAGGGTGCGGGGCCGGTGGCACGGGGGTCGGGCCGGACCACGGCCGCGAGCCGGCCGAGCCCGGCGGTGACGGGCTCCGTGAACTCCCGCCCCGCGCCCGCCAGCCGCTCCCCGTCCGGCCCGTACAGCACCGCCAGGCCGCCCACCCGCCGGCCGAGCTGCCGCAGCACCGCCGGCACCGGGTCGGGGCGGGACGCGGCCGCCGCCAGGCTCGCCTGCGCCTCCGTCACCCGGCGCAGCTCCGCGTGGCGCGCCTGCGCCATCAGCTGCCAGACCGCGCGGGCCACGGACGCGAAGGTGGTCCGCGGCGGGATCTCCAGCAGGGGCAGCTCGTACGCGTCGCAGGCCGCGACCAGCGCCCGGGGCACCGTGTCGTGCACGGGCGCCACCCCGAACCCGAGGGCCGCGCCGCCGCCCGCCACGATCCGCGCCACGTAGTCGTCGAAGTACGTGCCCGTACCGGCCGCCTCCGGAATGTGCACGCCCGCCGTCAGCAGCAGCTCCCCGCCCAGCAGGTACGGATACGGGTCCGCCATCTCCGAGGTCTGCGCCCAGTGGACCACCGTGTCCTCGTCCACAGGCCCGGCGATACGGCGCAGGGCCAGGTCCTCGCGGGCCAGCAGGGCCGAGAGGGGGATGGGCGGGGTGGGCGGTACGGCGGGGGAGGCGGGGACAGACGGGTCCGACACGGTGGACGATTCCTCCGGTCCGTTCGGCTGAGATGGAGGAAACGTACACTTCGCAGCCGCTTTTCGGCCACCTAGGGTCAGGTCAGGTCACAGCGGCACGCCGCGGGTCCGAAAGGAGGCCACATGGCCGTCGACTACACAGTGATCGTCCTGTACATGGCCGCCATGCTGGCCATGGGCTGGTGGGGCATGCGCCGGGCCAAGTCCAAGAGCGAGTTCCTGGTGGCGGGCCGGCGCCTCGGCCCCACCCTGTACTCCGGCACCATGGCCGCCATCGTCCTCGGCGGCGCCTCCACCATCGGCGGCGTCGGGCTCGGCTACCAGTACGGCCTCTCCGGCGCCTGGATGGTGTTCACCATCGGACTCGGCATCCTCGCGCTGAGCATCTTCTTCTCGGCCCGGATCGCCCGGCTGAAGGTCTACACCGTCTCCGAGATGCTCGACCTGCGCTACGGCGGCGGCCGGGCCGGGGTGATCTCCGGCGTGGTGATGTGGGCGTACACCCTCATGCTCGCGGTCACCTCGACCATCGCCTACGCCACGATCTTCGACGTGCTGTTCGACGTGAACCGCACGCTCGCCATCGTCCTCGGCGGGGCGGTCGTCGTCGCGTACTCGACGCTCGGCGGCATGTGGTCGATCACCGTCACGGACATGGTGCAGTTCGTCGTCAAGACGATCGGCCTGCTGCTCCTGCTGCTGCCCATCGCGGTCGTCAAGGCGGGCGGCTTCGGCGGGATGAGGGACGCGCTGCCCACCTCGTACTTCGACCCGCTGGGCATCGGCGGCGAGACCATCTTCACGTATGTGCTGATCTACACCTTCGGCATGCTGATCGGCCAGGACATCTGGCAGCGCGTGTTCACCGCCCGCACCGACCGGACCGCCAGGTGGGGCGGCACGGTCGCCGGCACCTACTGCCTCGGCTACGCCGTCGCGGGCGCCGTCATCGGCACCGCGGCCAAGGTGCTCTACCCGGACCTGGCCAGCGCCGACGACGCCTTTGCGACCATCGTCAAGGACGAACTCCCGATGGGCGTGCGCGGACTGGTGCTCGCCGCCGCGCTCGCGGCCGTCATGTCGACGTCCTCCGGTGCCCTCATCGCCTGCGCGACCGTCGCCAACAACGACATCTGGTCGCGGCTGCGCGGAACCGTCCGGCCGGGCGGGGACGGCGGGACCGGCGGGGACGCGCACGACGAGGTGAAGGGCAACCGCATCTTCATCGTGCTCATGGGCGTGGCCGTCATCTGTACGGCGATCGCGCTCAACGACGTCGTCGAGGCGCTGACGGTCGCCTACAACCTCCTCGTCGGCGGACTCCTCGTCCCGATCCTCGGCGGACTGGTGTGGAAGCGTGGCACGGTGCACGGCGCGCTCGCCTCCGTCGTGGTGGGCGGTCTCGCGGTGATCGTGCTGATGGCGACGTACGGCATCCTCGCCAACGAGCCCGTCTACTACGGCCTGCTCGCCTCGCTCGCCGCGTACGTCATCGTCTCCCTGGCCACCCCCGCGACCGACGCCGCCGTCCTCGCCGTCTGGCGTGAGCGGCTCGCGGGCCGCTCTCCCGAACCGGCCCCCGAGGCCGTACCGGCCCCCCAGTAAAGTTCATCAGCAGTCGTACATACACGACAGCAGTCGTACATACACGACGAAGTGCAGGAAAGAAGGCAGAATCCCGTGAGCGTGAGCAGCACCGAGACGCCCGGCACCGAGACGCCCCGCGGCCCCGTCGACTCCTCCCGCGTCCCGCGGTACGCCGGCCCCGCGACCTTCGCCCGGCTGCCCCGCCTCGACGAGGTCGGCACCGCCGACGTCGCCGTCGTGGGTGTGCCGTTCGACTCCGGCGTCTCCTACCGGCCGGGCGCCCGCTTCGGCGGCAACGCCATCCGCGAGGCGTCCCGGCTGCTGCGCCCCTACAACCCGGCGCAGGACGCCTCGCCCTTCGCGCTCGCGCAGGTGGCGGACGGCGGCGACATCGCCGTCAATCCGTTCAACATCAACGAGGCGGTGGAGACGATCGAGGCGGCGGCGGACGACCTGCTCGGCACGGGTGCCCGGCTGATGACGCTCGGCGGCGACCACACGATCGCGCTGCCGCTGCTGCGGTCCGTGGCGAAGAAGCACGGCCCGGTGGCGCTCCTCCACTTCGACGCGCACCTCGACACCTGGGACACGTACTTCGGCGCCGAATACACGCACGGCACGCCGTTTCGCCGGGCCGTGGAGGAGGGCATCCTCGACACGGAGGCGCTCTCGCACGTGGGCACGCGCGGCCCGCTGTACGGCAAGCAGGACCTGGACGACGACGCGAAGATGGGCTTCGGCATCGTGACCTCGGCGGACGTGTACCGCCGCGGCGCCGACGAGATAGCCGACCAGCTCCGCCAGCGCATCGGCGACCGCCCCCTCTACATCTCCATAGACATCGACTGCCTGGACCCGGCCCACGCCCCGGGCACCGGCACGCCGGAGGCCGGCGGCATGACCTCCCGGGAACTGCTGGAGATCCTGCGCGGGCTGGCGTCCTGCAACCTGGTCTCCGCGGACGTGGTGGAGGTGGCGCCCGCGTACGACCACGCCGAGATCACCTCGGTGGCCGCCTCCCACACCGCCTACGAACTGACCACGATCATGACCCGACAGATTGCAGAGGCACGCGCGAAGTGACCCACGACCACGACCTGGTGCTCCGCCCGACCGAGGCACAGACGACGGCCGCGCTGAATCCGCCTCCCGGCCGCAACGGCGGAGACCTGGTCGTGGAGACCCTGGCCGGACTGGGCGCGACGACCGTCTTCGGCCTGCCCGGCCAGCACGCCCTCGGCATGTTCGATGCGCTGCGCCGCTCGGACCTGCGCTACGTGGGCCTGCGGATCGAGAACAACGCGGGCTTCGCGGCGGACGCGTACGGCCGGATCACGGGTGAGGCGGCCCCGCTGCTGCTGTCCACCGGCCCGGGTGCGCTGACCTCGCTGGCCGCGCTCCAGGAGGCGGCCGCGGCGAGCGCGCCCGTGCTGGCGATCGGCAGCCAGGTCCCGGTGGCGGGCCTGGGCGGCGGCCGCCACGGCTACCTCCACGAACTCACCGACCAGGCGTCCTCGTTCCGGGGCGTGGTCAAGTCCGTGCACACGGTCCGCACCCAGTCGCAGATCCCCTCGGCGCTCGCGGCGGCCTGGCAGTCCGCGCTGACCGCGCCGCACGGCCCGGTGTGGGTGGAGATCCCGCAGGACGTGCTGCTCGCGGAGACGGCGATCCCGGTGGTGACGGGGGTCGACGCCACCCCGGAGGAACTGCCGCCGCGTCCCGAACTGACGGCCGTGGCCGCCGATGCGCTGATGAAGGCATCCCGTCCGGTGATCGTCGCGGGTGGTGGGGTCGTACGGGCGGACGCCTCGCGCAAGCTGCGGCAGCTCGCGGAGAAGCTGTCGGCGCCCGTGGTCACCACCTTCGGCGGCAAGGGCGCGTTCCCCTGGAACCACCCGCTGTCGCTCCAGTCCTGGCTGGAGGACCGCCACACCACGGACTTCCTGGAGGACGCGGACGTCCTGCTGGTGGTCGGCTCGGGCCTGGGCGAGCTCTCCTCGAACTACCACACGTTCCGGCCGCGCGGCCGGGTGATCCAGATCGAGGCCGACGCGGGCAAGCTGGAGTCCAACCACCCGGGACTCGGCATCCACGCGGACGCCCGCCTCGCGCTCCAGGCGCTGCTGGAGACGGTGGGGACGCGGGAGGACGACACGGCTCCGGCGAGGGTGCGGGAGCTGCTGGACCGGGTGGGGAAGCGCATCGCGGCCCAGGAACTGACCCTGGAGCAGGACGTGCTGGCGTCCGTCCGCAAGGCGCTCCCGCCCCGGGCGCCCTCCTTCTGGGACATGACGATCCTGTCCTACTGGGCCTGGTCCGCCTTCGACGCCCGCCACCCGAACACCATGCACTCGGCCCAGGGCGCGGGCGGCCTCGGCTACGCCTTCCCGGCGGCGCTGGGCGCGGCGGCGGCCGACCCGACGTACCCGGTGCTGGCCGTGTCCGGTGACGGGGGTGCGCTGTACTCGGTCGCCGAGCTGGCCACGGCCCGCCAGTACGACCTGGACGTCACCTGGCTGATCGTCGACGACGGCGGGTACGGCATCCTGCGGGAGTACATGACGGACGCGTTCGGGGAGGCGACGGGGACGGAGCTGGCCCGCCCGGACTTCGTGGCGCTGGCCGAGTCGTTCGGCGTCCCGGGGGTGCGGACGAGTCCCGGGACGCTGGAGGCGGACCTGGCGAAGGCGCTCGCGACGCCAGGTCCGTCCGTGGTGGTGCTGCCGGCGGTGCTGCGGATGTTCGCGCCGACGCACCTGGGCGGCGGCAGCTGATCACCCGGTTCCGGTGACCGCTCGGGGGCCTACCGCAGAGCCGACCCGAACAACGCGTCCGTGTACGGGGCCGACAGGTCCTTGGCGCCGAAGGCCAGGGCGGACTTGGCGGTGAGACCCGTGGAGGTGCCGCGCAGCACCCAGACCGCACCGTTGGAGCTGTTCTCGGCGGTGGAGGAGACGGCGAGGTCGCGGTGGCCGTCGCCGTCGACGTCGAGGAGCGCGGCCGCGGCACCGAACTTGTCGCCCTTCTCGGCGACGCCCGGCACGCCCTCGGTGTTCTGGTGCATCACCACGGTGCCGCTGCCCAGCACACCGGAGGCACGGCCCGGGACGAGGGCGAACGAGCCCGCGTCGGTGAGGCCGCTGAAGTCCTCGCCGGAGATGCCGAGCGCGATGTCGGCGTAACCGTCACCCGTGACGTCGGCGACGGAGACGGCGGAGCCGAACCGGTCCCCTTCCTCCTCCACCCCGTGGATGCCGGGCGCGTCCTGGTCGAGGGTCCGCACCCGGTTCTCGTCCAGCCCGGAGGCCGCGCCGTACGCGACCCGCACCTGGTGGTCCCAGTCGTCGGAGCCGACCACCACGTCGTCGTACCCGTCGCCGTTCACGTCGCCCACGCCGATGCCGGGGGTGGTGCCGCCGTCGCCGTCGCCGGGCGCCCAGCCCCGCACGAAACCGGACGGGCTGCTCAGCAGCAGGCGCGTCCCCCAGGTGCCGTCGCCGGTGTAGCGCCACTGCACGAGGTCGTCCTTGCCGTCACCGTTGACGTCACCGGCCGCGCCGGACAGGACGGGACCGGTGATCGAGTCGGGGCCGTCCTCGCACCCGCCCCCGGCGGCGGTGTCGCAGGACGCGTCGTCCGCGCCGTACCCCCACCACTCGGACTTCGCGAGCAGGTCCAGTACGGCGGCGGGCTTGCCGGCACGGGAGACGGGGCCCTTCCACAGGGCGGCGGGCGCACCCGAGGGGTCGTCGCCGCCGACGCTCTGGGCGGTGAACAGCGCGAGGTCCGTCTTGCCGTCCCCGTCGAAGTCGCCGGTCTGCGGCGCGGCCCCGTACCCGGCGATGTTCGTCCCGCCGGTGAGCCCGGAGGCGGAACCCCACAGCACGACGGATCCCGCTGTGCCGCCCGCGATCACGAGGTCGCCGTAGCCGTCCCCGTCGAGGTCGCCCTTGCTGAACGTGGACCCGAACCGCTGGTTCGCGGTGGCGGCACCGGGCACCCCGCTCGTGGACCGGCTGACGATCTTCTTCTTGGCGGTGTTCAGCCCGCTCTTGGAGCCGTAGACGACGGTCACGTGGCCCGCGTTCTTCTTGCCGGACACCGTGGCACCGGGCGCCCCGACGGCCAGGTCGGCGTAGCCGTCGCCGTTGAAGTCGTCCTGGACCTCCACGGACGGGGCGGCGGTGGCGGCCTGGGCGGTGGCCCCGGTGAGGGCCCAGGCGCTCAGCCCGCCGGTGAGCAGTACGGCGGCGGCGAGGGGGGCGCCCAGGCGGGTGGCGGTGCGGGTGCGGGGGGTGCGTCGCGCTGAGGACATGCAACTGCCTTTCGGGTCGGACTGCTTCGACGCGACCGGCCGACTGTGCGTGCCGCGTACATGTGGTTCGACTCGAACAGCGGAGCGCTGGTTGTGCACTCGAATGTCATAGGTGCGTAACCGTGCATTCAGCGCACTGCCGGGACAGAAGCCGCGGTGGTGGGCTCGGTGGTGGGCTCGTTGCGGGGCTCGGCGGCGGCCCGGGCGCCGGGGCAGTGGTCGCTGGACCGCCCGGCCAGCCGGCCGCCGGGCTGCTCCACGGTCACCTGCGCCGCCTCCAGGTCCGGGTCCTGATGCAGCCGAGCGGCGGCGGCCGTGCAGGCCAGCTGGTCGGTGGCGGTGTCGCTCAGTTCACCGACGGACGCGGGCAGTTCGATCGTGACCGCCGCGCCGTCGGCCCGTACGGTCGGCATCTCGGCGGCCGGGGCCGGGCGCAGCTCGGTGGTCAGCCCTTCCTCCTGCTCCCGGTCGTCGGGGCCTTCGAACAGCAGCCGGAGCGCGTGCCCCGGCTCCGCCGGGCTCACCACGGTGCGGGTGACGGGGACCAGGGAACCGTCCCGGAGGAAGTAGACCAGGACCGTGTCGGCAGGCACGGCAGGGGACGTGGTCTCCGCCGGGACGGCCTCGCCCGGCTCCAGGACACCGGTCGCGGGTTCGCCCGCCTCGACGACACCGGTCGCGGGGATGCCGCAGGCGGAGGCGGAGAGGGAGACGAAGAGGGCGAGAACCGCTGCCGGCAGGCGCGGGAGGGTGCGGCGGGTGGAGTTGCGTGCCGCCGGGGTCATGGCTGTTCCTTCTGGGCAGGGGCTCGGTCCGTGGTCCCGTGCTCCGCGTCGCCGTCGTCGTGACCGTCGTGGTCGTCGAGCCGCAGCGGGAGGACCACCGTGAAGACGGCGCCGCCGTCCGGGTGGTTGGCGGCCCGCACGGTGCCGCCGTGCAGGCGTACGTTCTCGGCGGTGATGGCCAGTCCGAGGCCACTGCCCTCGCTCCGGATCCGGGCGGTGTCCGACTTGTAGAAGCGGTCGAAGACATGCGGCAGGACGCTGTCGGGGATGCCCTCGCCACCGTCGCCGACCTCGATGAGCGCATGCCGCCCCGTACCGGCGTGGCCGTCCTCTTCCCGGAGGCTCACGCGTACGGGCGGGGCGCCGTGGCGGAGGGCGTTGACGACGAGATTGGCGACCACGACGTCGAGGCGGCGCGGATCGACCCGGCCGCGCAGCGTCCCGGGCTCCGGCAGGCGCGTCTCCACCGTGTCCGCCCAGCCGCGGGAGGCGAGGGTGCGCCGTACGGACTCGGCGAGGTCGATGTCGTTCAGGTGCAGGGCGGCGGCGCCCGCGTCGAACCGGGAGATCTCCATCAGGTCGTCCACCAGGCCGGCCAGCTTGGTGGTCTCCTCACTGATCAGGCGTACGGCCATCGCGGTGTCCTCGTCCAACTGGGCCGCGTCCTCGTCCAGCACGTCGGCCACCGCCGACATCGCGGCCAGCGGGGTGCGCAGCTCGTGCGAGACGTCCGCGGCGAACCGCCGGGCACCGGCCTCCATGCGCCGCAGTTCCGCGACGGACTCCTCCAGGGCGGCAGCGGTCTCGTTGAAACTGTGGGAGAGCTCGGCGAGTTCGTCGGAGCCGCGGACGGTGAGCCGGGTGTCCAGGCGGCCCTCGGCGATGTCGCGGGTCGCCCGGCGCAGTGCCCGGACGGGCCGCAGTACCTGGCGCGCGGCCAGCAGGGCGAGGAGGACGGCGAGGCCGAGGGCGGGCACGGTGGCGCGTTCGGCGGCGGAGACCAGGGCGTCGACGTAACCCTGTTCCTCTTGCTGTGGCACGGTGAGGTAGACCTCGAGTCCCGACGCGTCGCGTGTGGTGGCGGTGGGGCCCGCGAAGGTGACGGGCATGCCGACGACGAGTGCGGAGCGGCCGTCCTGCGACACCCGCTGGAAGACCGTGACACGGCGGGAGCGCACGGAGTCGCGCAGCTCCGGGGACAGCTCCCCGAACGCGTCCCCGGGAGCGGACGTCGCGCTCAGCTCCCGGTAGACGGCCAGCACCCGCCAGTTCCGGGACCGCCAGCCGCTCGCCACGTCGGTGGCGAACGACTGGAGGTCGGACCGGGCGGGCGGGAAGCGGTAGTTGGGCACCAGGACGTTCACCCGATCCCGGAAGTCGCTGATCACCGTGTCCTGGCTCTGCTGGAGGACCCCGGTACGCGCCTCGCGGAAGGTCAGCGCACCGGTGGTCACCGTGGCCACGGCGGTGACGAGGGCGAAGGCCACCACCAGCCGCACGCGCAGTCCGCTCAGCGCGCGCAGCATCCGCGGAGCTCTCGCGTCTCCCCTTCTCACCGGGCCCCGAAGCGGTAGCCGAAGCCGCGCACGGTGTGGACGTACCGCGGCCGCTCCGAGGACTCGCCGAGCTTGGCCCGGAGCCGCTTGACGCAGGCGTCCACGAGCCGGGCGTCCCCGTGGTAGCTGTGCTCCCACACGGCTTCCAGCAGCTGCTGGCGGCTGAACACCTGTCCGGGCGAGGCGGACAGGGTGAGCAGCAGCCGGAGTTCGGAGGGGCCGAGGGCGACGGGCACCCCTTGGTGGGTGACGGTCAGTCCGGCGCGGTCGATGACCAGGTCACCGTGATGCTCGGGACGCGGTGCTGCGCCGTGGCCGTCGGAGGGACCACCCGCGCGGCGCAGCACCGCGCGGACCCGTGCGTCCAGCACGCGCGCGCGGACGGGCTTGACCACGTAGTCGTCCGCCCCGGCCTCCAGTCCGACGACGACGTCCGTGTCGTCGCCGCGCGCGGTGGCCATGATGATCGGCACCTGCGCGTGGGTGCGTATCCGGCGGCACACCTCCAGCCCCGGCATGCCCGGCAGCATCAGATCGAGGATCACGGCGTCGGGCCGGAACGACCGCAGCTGCTCCAGCCCGTCCTCACCCGTCGCGGCCGCGGCGACCTCGTGCCCCTGACGCCGCAGGGCGAGCCGCAGGCCCTCCCGTACGGCGCGGTCGTCTTCGATGATCAGGACACGTGGCATGCAGGTCAGTATGCGGTGACGTGTGTGACTGCTGATGAGCCGAGTGGCGGCTGTTACAGAGCGGTCTCACAGCGGTCCAGGCACGATCACAAGCCCGGGACACGCTGACTGATCATGAGCGTGCATCGATCGACGTCCTCAACGGCCTCCTCCGGCACCGCTGGTACCCACCGTCGCGGCCGGAGACGGCGCGCCCGCCGCAGGCCGAGCGGGAAGCGGCCGGTTCTCCTGGCGGGGCTGGTGGCTGCCGTCGTGATGGTGCTCGCGGGCGGTTACGCCCTGACAGGGGGGACGGACGCTTCCGACGACACCGCCGGCACCGCGGCACCGTCCTCGACGATGCAGGCGAAAGCTTCGCCCGGCGTTTCCGCCGAGATCGAGGGCGCAGCACCTCCTGAGAACGCTGAGAACGCTGAGAACGCCGAGAAGGAGGAGGTGGACGAGGCGGACGAGGGGGAGGACAAGGAAAAGGAGAGGGAAGAGGACGTGGATCCCGCCTCGATCCCGTCCTCGGGGCCCGGGACGTTCATCACCGCCGACAGCACCGGCTCCCTGATCGGAGGGAGCGAGAAGGTGGTGACCTATCGGGTCCAGGTCGAGGACGGCATCGGGATTTCGGCGGACGAGGTCGCAGCCGAGGTCGAGCGTGTCTTCGCCGACCCCCGGGGGTGGACGGCGGACGGCGAGGTCGGTTTCCGGCGGGTCTCCGGCGGCACGTCCGACATGCGGGTACGGCTCGCCACAGCGGCGACGGTGGACCACATATGCGGCCAGTACGGCCTGGACACCGGCGGCGAGGTCAACTGCCGGGTGGGCCAGGACGTCATGGTCAACCTCAAGCGGTGGCTGCTGGCGACCCAGTACTACGCGGACGACGTGACGGAGTACCGGGCGCTGATCATCAACCACGAGGTCGGGCACTTCCTCGGCCACGGCCACGAGACGTGCCCCGGAGCGGGGAAGCCCGCCCCGGCGATGATGCAGCAGATCAAGGGCCTCAAGGGCTGCAAGCCCAACGCCTGGCCCTATGACCGCACCGGTCGGCGCATCACCGGGCCCAGCGTGCCGTGATGCGCCGACCGCGGCTCACCAGATGGACTCGACCCATTCCGGGTGGTCGATGAACGGGTTCCGGTTGCCCTGGTAGGTGCTGTAGATGATCTCGTTGCGGCGCTGCTCGAAGGCGTCCGGCGGGTCTTCGTCGTTCCACTGCTTCAGGACGGAGAGGCGCCCGTGGTACGGGGCGCTGCCGTTGGAGACGGAGTTGTTGGGCTCAAGGTCGGCCCAGCCGTCGTCGCCCTCGTAGCGGACGGCCATGTACAGGATCATCCGGGCCACGTCGCCCTTGACCGCGTCGCGCGGCTCGAAGGAGTCGGAGTCGGTGAGGCTGCCGCCGCCGTTGGCCACCGTGCTGCCGCCGTTGTCGAAGTCCTTGTTGCCCCGAATGGAGTTGACCTGGACGTCCTCCGCGCGCAGGTGGTGCAGGTCGGTGCCGGGGCCGGTCGCGGTCCCGAAGTCACCGTGGGACTTGGCCCACACGTGCTCACGGTTCCAGTTGCCGGTGTTGCCGCCGTTCAGCGACTTGCTGCGGGAGATGCCGGAGTAGAGCAGCTTGACGTTGTTGCTGTTGTTCGGGTCCTGGTCGGTGACCTTGAGCGCGTCCCAGACGGCCGAGTACGAGATCTTCTTCTGGTCGCTGATGATCTCGTGCAGGGAGTCCTTGAGCGCCGTACCCGTCTTGCCGGTCGCGTCCGCGTAGTACGTGTCGTCGTACGCGGTGGTCGTCACCGAGGCGGAGGTGGCGGAAGTGGCGGAGACCGAGGAAGCGGTGGAGGTGGAGGCCGTGGTCATCGGCAGGGCGAGGCCGACGAGCAGGGCGGAGGTCAGAAGCGCCGGCGTTCTCCAGCCGCGGGCACCGTGGGGGCGGTGCGCGGCGCGTATGTGCGTGTCGGGCATGGCGTGTCCGTTCTACGCGAGTTGAATGAGCGGCCAACGGGAGGAGGGTGGCACGGATACGGCATCAGGTGTGTGAACGGAAGGGGGCGGTCGCGTGACGGGATCCGGTAAGCCGGTCAGTCGGGGAGGGGTGGGAACTTCCGCTCGATAACGCACAGTTGGTGCGTGGTGCCGCCGCAGACGGTCACGGCTCGAGCCCGGCGCGCAGGGCCCGCATGAACCAGGTGAACACCGGCGCCAGGCTCGGCGGGGCGGGCCACCCGTTGATGACGGACAGGAGATGCCAGTAGCGCTCCGCGCGAGGATCGCTGCCGACCTCGAGGCGTGTCAGCAGCCAGCGGCGCAGATCGGTGTCGTCGGCGCGGCCGAAGACCTGGGCGTAGCGTGCGGCGAGGGCGTCGACGACGGGGACGGCCTCGGCCGAGTCCGGGGCGATGCCGGCGGTGAGGGCCTGGCCGACCCGGTCGCGGACGGTTTCGGTGAGGTCGTGGTGCAGGCCGGTGGTGTCACCCTGGGCGCGCTCGGCCGCCTGGTGCTCCGCCATCCGGCGCACGGCGGCACGGAAATCCGGGTCCTGGGTGAGTTCGGCGAGTTCCACCCAGGCGGCGACCTGCTCGGGCTCGGGGTCGTCCGGCAGCTCCGGCATGGCCGAGCGCATCATGTCCACGAACTCGGGATTGGCGTCCAGGCCGCCGAAGGTGTCGTCGATGAAGTCGGTGACGAGGCGCCGGCGCTCGTCGTCGGAGAGTTTCGCGAGCTTGTGCATGAGGTCCGTCTCCTCTGGGGTCGAGCCGCGTTTGGCCACCGCTCTCAGCACGGCGCGACGCAGCCGAAGGGTGCGGATCTGTACGTCCAGGGCGTCGGCATGGGCCGCTGCGACCTCGGGCACGGACACCTCCCGGTCCAGCACTCGCCGGATGACCGCGAGGTCGAGCCCCAGGTCACGCAGTGTGCGCACCAGGTCGAGCCGCGCCAGCGCATCGATGTCGTAGAGCCGGTGGCCGGCCGGCCGGGCTGCGGTCGGTCGACGGCACGATCCCCGTGTCGGAGTAGAACCGGATGGTCTTCACCGTCAGCCCCGTCCGCCGGGCCAGCGCCCCGATCGTGTAGAGCGTGTCGTCGTTCATGCGCCCACCCTGGTGCCTCCCCTTACTGGAGGCGCAAGCCCACATGGCAGAGTGAGAGAACGTTGATCGCTCCCCTCGGAGGTAGACCCTTACATGCGTTTGCTGCTCATCCGCCACGGCCAGACCCCGTCCAACGTCAAGCACCTTCTGGACACCGCGGAGCCGGGACCGGGGCTGACCCCCCTGGGGGAGGAGCAGGCAGCCGCACTGCCGGAGGCGCTGTCGGCAGAGAAGATCGACGCCCTCTACGCATCCACGCTGGTGCGTACACAGCTCACCGCCGCCCCACTGGCTGCCGCGAAGCAGCTGGACGTCGTGGTCCGCGACGGGATCCGGGAGATCGTCGCCGGTGACCTGGAGATGCGCGGCGACGACGAGGCGGGCCGGACGTACATGACCACCGCCTTGGCCTGGTCCGCGGGGAACACCGAGCTCCGCATGCCGGGAGGGGAGAGCGGTGCGGAGGCCCTGGCGCGCTATGACGCCGTCGTCGAGGAGGCCGCCGCCACGGGAGCGGAGACGGTGGCGATGGTCAGCCACGGCGCCGCGATACGGATGTGGGTGGCCGCCCGGGCGGAGAACGTCGACGTGGACTACGCGGCCGCCCACCCGCTGCGGAACACCGGTGTCGTCATCCTCGACGGCTCCCCCGAGCAGGGCTGGCGGGCGCTCCTCTGGGAAGGCCGTCCTCTCGGACCCGAGGACGTCGTTCCCGGGACCAGCGGTCCGGCCGGGGAAAAGGTCGACACGGAGGACGAAGACGCCGGCCGCTGACCCCCGAGCACCCGGCTTTGCTGTTCCGGCAATCTTTCGTGACGACGATTTCGGGGCATGTGCACCATCGCGGCATGAGCACTCACGACCATGCCAGCATCAGCGAAGAAGAGGCGGCCGCCATGTTCGAGCCGCCGGCCTGGGACGAGCGGTACGCGGGCCCGGAGAAGTTCTGGAGCGGAGACCCCAATCCGCAGCTCGTCGCCGCGGCCTCCGGGCTGACCCCCGGTACCGCGCTCGACGTCGGCTGCGGCGAGGGCGGTGACGTGATCTGGCTGGCGCGCCAGGGCTGGATGGTCACCGGCGCCGACTTCTCCGCGGGCGGCCTGACCCGCGCCGCCCGGCACGCCGAGGAGGCCGGGGTCGCCGACCGCGTCGACTGGTGGCAGGTCGACGCCCGGGCCTTCACGGCGGGCGGCCGCTCGTACGACCTGGTGACCAGCCACTACCTGCACGCGCCGGACGGCGGAATGGTGGAGGTGACCCGCCGGCTGGCCGAGGCGGTGGCCCCCGGCGGTCATCTGCTGGTCGTCGGCCACGCGCCCTCCGGGGAGTTCACCCGGATGTCCGCGGCCCACCGCAAGGCGATGTTCGTCGCCGAGGAACTGCTGTCCGGGCTGCCGGACGACTTCGAGGTGCTCGCGGCCGAGCAGCGGCAGCGGGTGCTGCAGCGTGAAGGGGGGCCTGTCGAGGCCGAGGATGCGACGCTGCTCGCTCGCCGCCGCGAGGCGTTCTAGGCGGGAAGGTCGTCGTTCCTGACGGCGGAGACGAACGCCGCCCAAGGAGACGCCGGGAAGAGCAGGACGGGTCCGTCCGGGACCTTGGAGTCCCGGACGGGGACCCCTGCGGGGTGGTCGTCCAGAACTTCGATGCAACTGCCACCCTCGCTGTTGCTGTAGGACGACTTCCTCCAGCCCCGGGATATGGCCGCGTTCGAGGTGGTCCGGTCAGTCATGATGCCCGTAGTCCTTTGCTGTGGCCCTCAACAGAGCCAGTGACTCTTTCAGCGGCAGTGCGTCGCTCAGCGCGAGATCGTAACGACCTTGCAGCTCCTGCACCACGGATGGGGAATCGTGCACTTGCCCCATCCGTAGCCCTTCGCTGTACGCCACGGGTGGTTGGTCGTCGAACCACATCAGCGTCAGCATGTTTTCCATCAGCGGATGCCATCCCAGAGCCAACGGCAGCACATGAACGCGGATGCGTCCAGTTTCTGCGCAGCGGACGATATGCATGATCTGCTCCGCCATGACCTCCGGACCGCCCACGGCACGCCGCAACACCGACTCATCCAGCAGCACCCACACCACAGGGGCAACCGGGTCGTCAAGGAGTTTCGCGCGTTCGAGACGTGTGACAAGGCGTCTGTCACATTCCTCTTCACTCACAGGAGGGAAGGGCGTCCTGAGAACCGCACGCGCGTACCTCTCCGTCTGGAGGACGCCCGGCACGAACGACAACGCGAACTCGCGAATCATCACCGCCTGCTGCTCAAGCTGCCGCGCCGTCTCGAAGTAGTCGGCCACTGCTGAGTTCCCCTGCGGGAGGAAGCTGCTCAGCACGTTCCCCGTGTTCAGGACCCTGTCCAGCCGCTGCGCGTCCTCCTTGGTCGGGACCCGGCGACCCGTCTCGATGTGCCCGATGAGTGAACGACTCATGATCGCGGCGTCGGCCAACTGCTGCTGCGTCAGCCCTGCCGCCTCGCGCTGCTCCTTGAGCCAGTCGCCGTAGACGTTGCCCAACCCGTCAACCCCCTTGCTACAACCGCCCCGTATCACAATCCCTCTGGCGAGCCTAGCCACGGTGACATCACTCTGTGAGTGGATCGCTACACAAAGCGATACCCCCGCGACCGTGCAACCGGTCCGGGGGCGTGGTCATCAACGAACCCAAGGAGTTGACGACATGAGTCACCGTATCGCCTGGCTCGTCGAGCCGCTGCTACGACTGCTGTTCCCCGGCAGGGGACGGCACCGCCGAGCGGCCATCCCGCCCGATGCCCAGCCCCTCACCCCGTACCCCCACACACCGACCACCCGGCAGGCCGGCACCCGTCCCCTCCGGGGCGGGGACAACCGCCTGGTCCGCCCCTACCTCGTAGCCCACGAGCAACGCGAGAAGGCCCGGCGGCAGCGAGCCCGGCGCCGCGCGCTGTGGCTCGCCGTTCACGGGATCGACGTGGGCCCGCGTGTCATCCACGGAGTGGAAGTGACGGTGTGAGGGACGGATTCGAGGTCCCCCGTCTGCTGCCCTGGACGGAACCGGAGGGCAAACGCTGCTACCTGATCACCGACGGAACGGGCCATCTTTCCCGGGCGGCGGACACGGTCGAGACCGTGCAGATGGAGATGGCGGCCGGCCTCCTCGGTCACGCGGCCGACCTGCTCGACGACCGCCGCGCGACCCCCGCACAGCTCCGGTACCTGCTTGCGCGCATGCACGAGGCGCTGACCGACGTGCACCGGATCGCGGAGAGCCGGGGCTCCCGCCTCGCGGCGCCGGTGCGCAGTGATACGGAGCCCACCGCCCCTGGAGCCTGACCGGTAAGCGCTTGACGCGTACGCGTACAACTCGCCGGTAATTGCGGTGGGTCGAGAAGGCGAGTACGGCCTTCCGAGGGAGAAGGGGAGGGGCCTCAATGACTCACCGCAGATTCGTATCCGCATCCGGGCACGTACGCATGGCCGTCATCGGCGTCGTGTGCGCCGTACTGCTCATACCGTCCGTCACCGTCGCGACGTCGCCCGCGGCGGCCGCGGACCGGCCGCCCGGAGGAGGTGATGTCCCACGGCTCCAGTGCACATCGGACCGGACGGGCCTGGCGCCCACCCTGCGCCGGGACATCACCACGGCGCTCGCGCACCGCAGGGGCACCATCGCGCTCGGCCTGTACGACCGGGTCACCAACACCATGTGCACGCTGCGCGGCAACACCCGCTTCGACTCGGCCAGCATCGTGAAGGTGACCGTACTCGCGGCGCTCCTCTGGGAGGCGCAGGGTCACCAGCGGGAGCTCACCCGGCGCGAGGCCGACCTCTCCACCGACATGATCACCAAGTCCGACAACGCTGCCGCGAGCACGCTGTGGCGGCAGCTGGGGGTGGCGAAGATCAGAAGCTTCCTGGCTGCCGCCGGGATGACCCAGACCAGGCCGGGTGCGAACGGCTACTGGGGGCTCACGCAGATCACCGTCCGGGACGAGCAAAGGCTGCTCGCGTTGATCACCTCCTGGAATTCCGTGCTCTGCGACGACTCACGCTCCTACATCCTCGACCTGATGAACAAGGTCGTCCCCGCCCAACGCTGGGGCACGCCCGCCGGAGCACCCGCCAACGTCTCGGTGCACGTGAAGAACGGCTGGCTGTCCCGGTCCACGTACGGCTGGCGCGTGCACAGCATCGGCGCGTTCAAGGGCGCCGGACACGACTACACGATCTCCGTCCTGACCCACGGCAACAGCACGATGAGCTACGGCGTCGCCACCATCCAGCGCATCGCGAGGGTGATCCACGAGGACCTCGTACCGGTCACCTCGGGTGCGAGCGCGTGGCGGTACGAGCCCACGGACAGGCCGGAGGAGGTGCTCGTACCGGTGCCGCCCGACGGCTGAACTCCCGGGCGTTCACGGCCAGTCCACCTCCGGAGCACCTCTCTCGGCCTACGGTGACGGCATGCGCCTGAGAACCCTCTTCGCCACCCTCACCGCCGGTCTCACGGCGGCCACCACGCTCACGGTCGCCGGTCCGGCCCACGCGGGCGACTCCCGTGCCGGGGCCTGCTCACCCGCCGTCTCCATCGACGGCTTCTCCGACGCCCTCGACAAGACGACGTACGACGGCACCTACGTCGGAAACTTCTCCGCCCTCGCCGTGGACCGCGACGGCTCCCTCGCCGCGGTGTCCGACCGGTCCGCCCTCTTCGCCCTCGACAGCAGGACGCTTCGCCCGAAGGGCGTCGTCCCGCTCGCCGACGAGGGCGGAGCCGCGCTCGACTCCGAGGGCCTGGTCATCGACCGCGATGGTACGCGGCTCGTCAGTGACGAGACCGGGCCCTCCGTACGCCGATACGCCCGCGACGGCCGCGTCCTCGACGAGCTGCCCGTGCCCGGCCCCCTTCGGGTCGCCCCGGCCGGGCGCGCCACCACGAACGGCACCTTCGAGGGCCTGACCCTGCTGCCCGGCGGACGCACCCTGCTGGCCTCGATGGAGTACGCGCTCTCCGGTGACAGCAGCGACATCGTCCGCTTCCAGACCTGGCAGCGGAAGGGAGCGAAAACATCGAAGAAGGGCGAGGACTTCCGGCCCTCCGCCCAGTACGCCTACCGCACCGACCCCGGCCTCGGCGTCCCCGAGGTCACCGCGACCCCGGACGGCCGCCTCCTCGTCCTGGAGCGCGGTTTCACCGCGGGCGTCGGCAACACGGTCCGCCTCTACCTGGCCGACCCACGGAACGCCACGGACACCAGTGGCATCGACACACTCACCGGGCAGCGCGGCGTACGGCTGATCAAGAAGACCCTCCTCGCCGACCTCGCGGACTGCCCGTCCCTGGGAGCCACCGCCAAGCAGCCCCAGCCCAACCCGCTCCTCGACAACATCGAGGCCATGACGGTCACGGGCCGTACGAAGGGCCGCCTGAACGTTCTCCTGGCCAGCGACGACAACCAGAACGCGGCGCAGACGACGCGGTTCTACCGCCTGCGGGTGCGGACGGCGGGTTGAGCGGGGCGAGTCGGCTCGAGTGGCGCGCTGACGGGCTGCTGTGGTCAGCGCGTCACGGCAGGCCGGCGCGGCCGGGGACACCTGGGCGGAACGGTCCGAGCGGTGGAATTCTGTTGCAGTCGTTACAGATATTCGACTGGGACGCGCGAGGTCCCTTGGGCCGACGGAAGGAAAATTCGGAAAACTTGGGGGTACTTCATCCCGACCTGTGCTATCGTGATAACAGTTGCAGTTTTGGTTACCAGAGACTTCAAGTGCTCTCCGGCTTTCCGTCGACGAGCACTTCTCTTTTTTCCGGGATTTCCGTCTTTTCGGATGCTGCCGGATGGGCGATCATCGCGGCGACTCCGGGTCCGCATGGTGTGGATCCGGGTACCGCCTCAGAGGAGTTTCGCTATGGCATCTGGCACCGTGAAGTGGTTCAACTCGGAAAAGGGGTTCGGCTTCATCGAGCAGGAGGGCGGCGGCGCCGACGTGTTCGCCCACTACTCGAATATCGCCAGCTCCGGCTTCCGTGAGCTTCAGGAGGGCCAGAAGGTTACCTTCGACGTCACGCAGGGCCAGAAGGGCCCGCAGGCCGAGAACATCGTTCTCGCCTGACGCCGACGCGTCCTACGTGGCCGGGGCCCGCACTCCCGGGGTGCGGGCCCCGGTTCATTGCTTTTTCCGTTCTCCGCCTCCCGTCGACCCCGCCCCGGAATCGGCCTATGACTGGATCCATCCGCCCCTGCGGAATTCCGTCGACGTCTTCGTCGCGTACTGCGCGAGAGTCCTGCCACTCCTGCCTTGGCCGGCACATGCATCCGCCGCTTGCTCCTCGGCCTGGTTCCGCCTCTTTCCTCGGCTCATCCCGGTGAATCCGGTACGGGTTTTCACCGCCAGCCAGCAATTCCCTGATATGTGCCGCACCGAGGAAGGTTCGGTATGAAACGCGGGTGCTGCCGGGGCCGCCGCTCCTCGCCCACGGGCGACGCACGGCCCGGTCGGCGGCTCGGCCGAACCATCCGGCTGTCAGGTACGCCCCGTCGACGTCACCATCGAAGAGGAGAAGTCATCGATGCCCGATCGAACACCTTGGCCTCAGCGAACCCGACACACCCTTGGCACCGGTCTGACAGCCCGTGATGCCATGGACGCCCCAGGGTTCCAGGTCGATGACCACATGCCGGTCGACGTGGCCCTGTCCGTCCTCATCGGCGCCCGCGTCACGCACCTGCTCCTCCGCGACGAGGAAGGCCGCTGCGCCGGCCTGGTCACCAGGGCCCAGCTCGCCGCTCACCGCGGTGGCTCGTGGTATCGCGACCGGACCCGGCTGAGGGACATCCCGCTCGACCGGGGGCCGTTCACCCCGTCCTCGGCCGCCCTCGGCGACGCGCAGGACGCCATGCGGGAGCGGACACTGCGCGCGTCCCCGGTGGTCGACGAGAACGGCTACACCCTGGGCGTCCTGGCTCTCCTCCCCTGACCGCCCGCACGGCGTCGAATCCGTCGGCATCCCCTCACACCTTTCTGGAGGCACCATGCGCTGCGTCATCGCCCGCTTTCCCTTCGACCTCACCAAAGGTGAGGTGGAGCAGTCGATGGAGGGCATCAGGCCCGAGCCCTTCACCGGGTTGTCCGTGATCATCGGCCGCCGTACCTACCCCGTCATGCAGGTCGGGGAGGTGATCACCAAGCAGGACCGCCGCGACTTCACCACCGGCGAGATGCGCAGGGCGCTGATCCAGCTCGGTTTCACCTGCCGCGAGGCCCCGCCGACCGCGCCGGTGTACCGTTCCGCTCCCTGGCAGGCGACGGCAGCAGGGCCGGACTGGCCGGTCGCACAGCCGGACTGGCCGGTCGCACAGCCGGACTGACACCCGGCGCTCACCCGCGGGGCAGGCCGCTCCACAACTCCCGGACCGGCCTGTCCGCCTCTCGCCCGTGCCGTTCGATGCCTGGGCGGTGCGGCACGTACGGGGGCTCCTGCGGCGGCGCGGGGCCGGGTGCCTGCGCCTGCGCCCTCGGCCGAGGGCCGCCGCAGCCGGTCACCGCCGCGGGTCCCACGGCACGGCGTGCCGCAGCACCCGCCTCCACATCGACGCGTACTGCCGCCACAGCGGTCCGGTCACGTACGGCACGCCGTACTTCTCGCAGAGCCGGCGCACCCGCGGGGCGATCTCGGCATAGCGGTTGCTGGGCAGGTCGGGGAAGAGGTGGTGCTCGATCTGGTGGCCGAGGTTTCCGCTCAGCACGCGGAGGAGGAAACCTCCCTCGAAGTCCGCAGAGCCCTGGATCTGCCGCAGATACCACTGGCCGCGGCTCTCGTCCTCTATCTCCTCCTCGGTGAAGGTACGCACGTCCCCGGGGAAGTGGCCGCAGAAGATGACGGTGTGCGCCCAGACGTTGCGCAGCCCGTTCGCGGTGACGTTGCCGAGCAGGCAGGGCAGGGCGGAAGGGCCGGCGAGGAGCGGGAAGAGGACGTAGTCCTTGGCGCACTGGCGCACCGCCTTCCGGGCCAGGCGCGTGATCTCGCCGAGGAAGGCACGCACGCTCTTGCGGCCGTCGGCGACCGCGTCCGCTTCCAGGTCGTACAGGGCGATGCCCCACTCGAAGACAGGGGCGAGCAGGGCGGCGTACAGCGGCTGCAGCAGATGGACCGGGTACCAGGGCTGCTCGGGGCTCATGCGCAGGATCGTGTAACCGAGGTCGCGGTCGCGTCCGACGACGTTGGTGTACGTGTGGTGCAGGTGGTTGTGGGTGTGCTTCCAGGCGTCGGCGGGAGTGAGGAAATCGAACTCCCAGGTGGTCGAGTGGATCGCCGGATCGCCCATCCAGTCCCACTGGCCGTGCAGGATGTTGTGGCCCAGCTCCATGTTCTCCAGGGTCTTGGCGACAGTGAGCATCGCCGTGCCCGCACACCACGCGGGCGGCAGCAGCGAGACGGCGAGCGCGAGGCGTCCGCCCGCCTCCAGGCCGCGCTGCACGGCGATCACCGTACGGATGTAACGGGCGTCCTCGTCGCCGCGCGTGGCGACGATCTCGGCGCGGATGCGGTCGAGTGCGGCGCCGAACTCCTCGGTGCGGGCGGGGGAGAGGGGCGGGAGGGCCGCGGGGGTCGAGGTCATGGGGGCTCCTTGGGACGATCGGCACCGGTGGGCGCCGGGTTCACAGGTCGAGGGTGAGCGGGCCCGCGGCTCCGTTGACGCAGGTCTGGATCAACTCGCCGGTCCGGCCGTGCACTTCACCGGTGCGCAGGTCCCGTACGCGGCCGTGGAGCAGCGGGGCAAGGCACCCGAAGCAGATGCCCCGGCGGCAGCCGTACGGCAGCACGGCACCGGCGGCCTCGCCGGTGTGCAGCAGGGGTACACCCGCCGCCGACTCGGCCTCGACACCGCTGCGTTCGAACCGCACCCGCCCGCCGCCGATGGCGGCCCCGGGCGGGGCGAAGGGCCCGAGCCGGAAGCGCTCCACGTGCAGGCGCCGGGTCGCACCGGCCGCGTCCCAGCGAGCCCGGAGCGCGTCGAGCAGCCCGGCGGGACCGCAGGCCCAGGTCTCCCGGGCCTGCCAGTCGGGGCACAGCAGGCCGACCTGCTCCGCGGTGAGCCGGCCGACGGAGCGCGTGTAGTGCAGGCGGAGGCGCAGCCATGGCGCTCGGTCCGCCAGCTCGGTCAGTTCGGCGCGGAAGAGGCAGTCGCCGGGACCGGGGGCGCTGTGCAGGAGGAGGACGTCGGTCCGAGCCGGAGGCGGGCGGTGGGCGAGCGTGCGCAGCATTCCCAGCACCGGGGTGATACCGCTGCCGGCCGTCACCATCAGCATCCGGGCGGGCGGCGGCTCGGGCAGGACGAACTCCCCCTGCGCGGGCCCGAGCCGGAGCACCGTCCCCGGGGCCGTGCGGCGCACCAGGTGCGGGGAGACCGTGCCCCGGGGATCCTCCATGACGGTGACGGTCAGCTCCCGGCCCCTTCCGCCGTCCTGCGGCGGGGAGGTCAGCGAATACGTGCGCCAGTGCCGTACGCCATCCAGTTCGACCCCCACCGGCAGGTACTGGCCGGCACGGTGGCCCGACCAGCCGCGCCCCGGCCGGATCACCAGCGTGGCGGCACGCGGCCCCTCGGGATGTACGGCCGTCACACGGCCCGCGGGATGCCGTGCGGACAACAGCGGGTCGACCAGACCGAGGTAGTCGTCAGGGGTGAGCGGGCTCGTCAGCCGGCCGGCGGCGGCCAGCAGGGCGCGGCGGATCGGACCGGCGATCCGCCCGTTGATCGGGCCGGCCGGCGTCTGCGGCAGGGAGACGGGCATGTACGGTCTTCCCCCTTGGTACGGGACGGGCAGCAGCGGAACCGGCATGTGCACTCCTGTGCACGCCGGCCCACGGGACGGACGGCCGACGGCCGGCACGGGCGCGGCGCGTACGGGGCCACCGTGATGCCAGTTCGCGGATGTCGCGGATATGGGGCGCTGACGGTTCCCGGCGCCATGGGTACGCGGGCATCGGCGATCAGCCGGAAGGGCCCACGGACACGGCACGTCCACGGCTCCCCTTCCCGGGTTCGGGGGAAGGGGGCTCAAGGCCAGAGAAGCACGACCGTCCGCCACGCGGAGGTACGCCGGTCCTCTTCGCGCCATCCCTCCCGGCCCTCCCACCTCCCCTCATCCGGCAACGGCACATCGGCCGGCGGCGCACACCGGTCCGAGCTGGGCGGACCCCGGTACGCCGTGCCTCCGCGCGGTCCGCCACATGACCGGATCCCCGGGACTCCGTGCCAGGGCGATCACCAGGTGGTACCTCTTCGCCCGCTCGGACCGGGCCGGGCAGAACTCCGACCCGAGCGCTCACGCGTTGTCGGCGTCCTCGGGCGCGGTCACGAAGGTCACGCTTCCCCGGCATACGCGAGTGCGGTGGTCAGTGAGGCGCGAAGAGCCGGCGCCTGTAGCGCACCCCGGGGCGCCCGCCGATGCTCATGTGCTCCACGGCAGTGAACCCATTGCGCTCCAGCACGGTCATGGAGGCCATGTTGTCGTGGGTGGTGACGGCAGTGAGCGCGGAGAGCCGGTACGCCGTGGCGGCCAGCCGGCAGACCTCGCCCACCGCGGCCGTCGCCATGCCCCGGCCCGCCACGCGCTCGCCGATCCGGTAGCCGAGCTCGGCGCCCCCGTCCTCGACGTCCACCAGGTTGACGCGGCCGATCAGCTCACCGTCCTCGTCCAGGACGACATGGAAGTGGCACGCACCGGCCTCCTGCTCGGCGAGCAGGGCACGATGACGGGCGGTGAACTCGGCGAAGTACGCGTCCCCGCGGTCCGGTATCGACCGAGTGAAGTACTCCCGGTTGTCGCGCTCGAAGGCCAGCAGGGCATCCGCGTGGCCGGTCCGGAGCCGCTCCAGCCTCAGCATGCCCGGGAGCATACGCGCCGATGATCACACCCGACAGGGGTCCGGGTGGCTACAGGGCGTCGGACGGGGGCACGATGCGGACGATGATGATCAGCGGGTCACGTGGTGCCACCAGGAAGAGGTGGTCATGGCTACTCCCATGGGCGCGATGCTGATCGCACGCGTCAGCCTGTCGAGCACGAGTGCCTCCTCACCGCTCGAACGAGTGAGGGAGGGGGGATTCGGTTACCCGGCCGGCCGTCACCTCGGCCGGTCCGAAATGTTGCAGCGGGATGAAAACCCGCCCCGCCCGCGTTGGTGCCTTCCGGCAGAGCAGCAGATGAGAGGGGCACCCGCGTGGCAGCGCAGCAGGGGGACGAGCACTGTAAAAGCGGGGCGGGGACGGAGAGGGGGACGGAGACAGCCCCTGGCTGGGCCCGTCGCCTCGCCGCCTACGCCTGGCGCCGCCCCAAGGACGTCGTCCTCGCCCTCGGTGCCTCCCTCGGCGGAATGGCCGTCATGGCCCTCGTGCCGCTCATCACCAAGGTGATCATCGATGACGTGATCGGGAGCGGCACCCGGGAGATGGCCACCTGGGCCGGCCTCCTCATCGGCGCCGCCGTCCTCGTCTACGCCCTCACCTTCGTCCGCCGCTACTACGGCGGACGCCTCGCCCTCGACGTCCAGCACGACCTGCGCACCGACATGTACGAGGCGGTCACCCGGCTCGACGGGCGGCGGCAGGACGAGCTGTCCACCGGGCAGGTCGTCGGGCGGGCCACCAGCGATCTCCAGCTGATCCAGAGTCTCCTCTTCATGCTGCCGATGACCATCGGGAACATCGCCCTTTTCCTGATCTCCCTCGTGGTCATGGCGTGGCTGTCGCCGCCGCTCACCCTCGTGGCGCTCGCCGTCGCGCCCGCCATCTGGTGGATCGCCCGGCGCAGCCGGTCCCGGCTGCACCCTTCCACCTGGTACGCCCAGGCCCAGGCCGCCGCCGTCGCGGGCGTGGTCGACGGCGCCGTCGGCGGCGTACGCGTGGTCAAGGGGTTCGGGCAGGAGGAGCAGGAGACCGGGAAGCTGCGGGAGGTCGGGCGCAGGCTCTTCGCCGGGCGGCTGCGGACCATCCGGCTGAACAGCAGGTACACGCCTGCTCTCCAGGCCGTACCCGCGCTCGGACAGGTCGCCATGCTCGCGCTCGGCGGATGGCTCGCCGTACGCGGGAACATCACGCTCGGTACCTTCGTGGCCTTCTCCAGCTACCTCGCCCAGCTGGTCTCGCCCGTGCGGATGCTCGCCATGGTGCTCACCGTCGGGCAGCAGGCGCGTGCCGGTACCGAGCGGGTGCTGGAGCTGATCGACACCCGGCCGAGCCTCGCCGACGGCAGCAAGGTGCTGCCCGCCGACGCGCCCGCCACCGTCGAGTTCGACGACGTGTCGTTCGGGTACGACGCCGGTCAGCCGCCCGTGCTCGACGGGCTCTCCTTCGAGATCCGGGCCGGTGAGACCCTCGCCGTCGTCGGTGCCTCCGGGTCCGGCAAGTCCACGGTGTCGCTGCTCCTGCCGCGCTTCTACGACGTCACGCGCGGTGCCGTGCTCGTCGGCGGGCACGACGTGCGCGAGCTGACCCTCGACTCGCTGCGCGCCGCGATCGGGCTGGTGCCCGAGGATTCCTTCCTCTTCTCCGACACCGTGCGCGCCAACATCGCGTACGGGCGGCCCGACGCCACCGACGAGCAGGTCGAGGCCGCCGCGCGCGCCGCCCAGGCGGATCGTTTCATCGCCGAGCTGCCCGAGGGGTACGACACCAAGGTCGGCGAGCACGGGCTCACCCTCTCCGGCGGCCAGCGGCAGCGCGTCGCCCTCGCACGGGCGATCCTCGCCGATCCCCGGCTGCTCGTCCTCGACGACGCCACCTCCGCCGTGGACGCCCGGGTCGAGCACGAGATCCACGAGGCGCTCAAGCAGGTCATGGAGGGGCGTACGACGCTGCTGATCGCGCATCGGCGGTCCACCCTCAACCTCGCCGACCGCATCGCCGTCCTCGACGGCGGCCGGCTCGCCGACATCGGCACCCATGAGGAGCTCGAGCAGCGGTCCGCCCTCTACCGGCGGCTGCTCACCGACCCCGACGAGCTCGGCGGGGTCTCGCCCGGGCATGTCCAGCCCGCCTCTCCGGCCGAGGACACCTCCATGGGGGTCCCCCCGCTCGAGCCTTATCGAGAGTGGGGGAGCGATGAGCTGGACGCCGAGTTCGACGCCGAGCGGGGGATCACCCCGCGGCTGTGGACCGGGGACCGCGAACCCCGCGACACCGCGCTCTCCGGCACGCCCGCCACCCCGCAGCTCCTCGCCCAGGTCGAGGCGCTGCCCCCGGCCACCGACACTCCGGACATCGACGAGACGCGGGCCGTCCTGCCCGAACCCGAGGGCGCCGGGGCGTACGGGCTGCGGCGGCTGCTCGCGGGCTTCGGCGCGCCCCTCCTCCTCAGCCTGCTGCTCGTCGCCGTCGACGCCGGCATGGGGCTGCTGCTCCCCGTGCTGATCCGGCACGGCATCGACCAGGGCGTCAGCGAGATGGCCCTCGGCGCCGTGTGGACCGCCTCCGGGCTGGCGCTGATCGCCGTGATCGCGCAGTGGGCCGCGCAGACCGGTGAGATCCGGAAGACCGGACGGACGGGCGAGCGGGTGCTGTACTCGCTGCGGCTCAAGATCTTCGCCCAGCTCCAGCGGCTCGGGCTCGACTACTACGAGCGGGAGCTGACCGGGCGGATCATGACCCGGATGACCACCGATGTGGACGCGCTCTCGACGTTCCTGCAGACCGGGCTGGTCACCGCGTTCGTCTCCGTCGTCACCTTCCTCGGGATCATGGTCGCGCTGCTCGTGATCGACGTCGAGCTCGCGCTGGTCGTCTTCGCGACGCTGCCGCCGCTGGTCGTCGGCACGTTCTTCTTCCGCCGGGCGAGTGTGAAGGCGTACGAACTCGCCCGTGAGCGCGTGTCCGGCGTCAACGCCGACCTCCAGGAGTCGGTCGCCGGACTGCGGATCCTTCAGGCGTTCCGGCGGGAGCGCGACGGCGCGGTGCGGTTCGCCGCGGGCAGCGACAGCTACCGCCGGGCCCGTATCCGCGGGCAGTGGCTGATCTCCGTCTACTTCCCGTTCGTGCAGCTGCTGTCGTCCGTGGCCGCGGCGGCCGTGCTGATCGTGGGCGCGGGACGCGTCGACGCCGGGACGCTGACGACCGGCGCGCTGGTCGCCTATCTGCTCTACATCGATCTGTTCTTCGCGCCCGTGCAGCAGCTCTCGCAGGTCTTCGACGGATATCAGCAGGCAACGGTCTCGCTCGGCCGCATCCAGGAGCTGCTGCGGGAGCCCACGTCGACCGGGGAGGCCGCGAAGCCGCTCCCGGTGCCGTCCCTGCGCGGCGACATCGCCTTCGAGGACGTCCACTTCGCGTACGGCGCTGAGGAGGAGGCGCTCAGCGGGGTGAACCTCACCATCCCGGCCGGGCAGACCGTCGCCTTCGTCGGCGAGACCGGTGCCGGGAAGTCGACGGTCGTGAAGCTGGTCGCCCGCTTCTACGACCCGACGGGCGGCCGGATCACCGCCGACGGCACGGACCTGCGCGAGCTCGACCTCACCTCGTACCGCCACCGGCTCGGGGTCGTCCCGCAGGAGGCGTACCTGTTCCCGGGCACGGTGCGGGACGCCATCGCCTACGGGCGGCCCGACGCCACCGACGCCGAGGTGGAGGCCGCGGCCCGGGCCGTCGGCGCGCACGACATGATCGCCACGCTGGACGGCGGCTATCTGCACGAGGTCGCCGAGCGCGGGCGCAACCTGTCCGCCGGGCAGCGCCAGCTCATCGCGCTGGCCCGTGCCGAGCTCGTCGACCCCGACGTCCTGCTCCTCGACGAGGCCACCGCCGCCCTCGACCTCGCCACCGAGGCCCAGGTCAACCAGGCCACCGAGCGTCTCGCCGGCCGCCGCACCACGCTGGTCGTCGCCCACCGGCTGACGACGGCCGCCCGCGCGGACCGGGTCGTCGTCATGGACCACGGACGGGTCGCGGAGGACGGCACGCACGACGAGCTGCTGCGGCGCGGCGGACGGTACGCGCAGCTCTGGCGGACGTTCGTGGGAGAGGCGGTCACGACGTCGGGCTGACACCGCGTGGGTGCCGCGCTCTCCGGCGCAACCATTCGGCCTCCCGCACGCGTCCGTACAGCAGTACGTTTCTGTGTGGTGGGAGGGACGGCAGTGAGCAGCAGTGGAGTGAGAGGCGCCCGTGGCGCGCTGCGCAGGCGCACGGCGCTCGCGATGGCCCTGCTCACCGCCTCCGGGCTGCTCGTGGTGGCGGGCCCGGCCGCCGACGCGGAGGCGGCCGGGCCCTGCCCGGGGCGCAAGGTCCGCACGCTCCCCTTCTCCACCGGATCCGTCCAGATCCACAAGCGCGGCGGCTACGTCTGCGCCGTCACCGTCGCCAAGAAGCAGGGCGTCCGGCAGTGGATGTCCGTCAGTGTGCGGGCGCGCGGCGGCCGGCCGGTGGTGGACCGGGGCCGCTTCAAGTACCGCGCGGGCCCGGTGACCGTGCACGCCGGTAAGCGGTGCGTGTGGGTGGAGGGCGAGGTGGGGCGCGGGAGCGTCAGCTCGGGCTGGATCCTCTGCTGAACGCCTGACGACCGCTGAACGCCTGACGACCGATTCGGGTGAGCGCAGGGTTTTCCCCAAACCCGGCCGACACTGCTCCGGTTGGCGCCGCTCCCCCTGGTGTAGGCGCCGGTCGCTCCGCTAGGTTCCGGCGCACAGTTGTTTCACAGGGGAGAGTCCATGCGCAAGGCGCTCAGATGGCTGGTGGCCCTCGCTGTGCTCATAGGCACGCCGAGCACGGCGGGAGTGGCAACCGCCGCCCAGCCGGAGGCCGACGGCACCTTCACGGGCAGCGGCACCGCCGCCACCGACGACATCAAGGACCGGCTGCTCGCCGTCCCGGGCATGAGCCTGGTCGAGGAGAAGCCGTACACCGGGTACCGCTTCTTCGTGCTCAACTACACCCAGCCGGTGGACCACCGGCGGCCGTCCAAGGGCACGTTCCAGCAGCGGATCACCGTGCTGCACAAGGACACCAGCCGCCCGACGGTCTTCTACACCGGCGGCTACAACGTCTCCACGAACCCCAGCCGCCGCGAGCCGACCCAGATCGTGGACGGCAACCAGGTCTCGATGGAGTACCGCTTCTTCACGCCGTCCCGGCCCGACCCGGCCGACTGGTCCAAGCTCGACATCTGGCAGGCGGCCAGCGACCAGCACCGTATCTTCGAGGCGCTCAAGCCCGTCTACCCCAAGAACTGGATCTCGACGGGCGGCTCCAAGGGCGGCATGACCGCCACGTACTACGAGCGCTTCTACCCGCGCGACATGGACGGCGTCGTCGCGTACGTCGCGCCGAACGACGTGGTGAACAAGGAGGACTCGGCGTACGACCGGTTCTTCCGGGAGGTCGGCACGGAGGAGTGCCGCGACCGGCTGAACGCGGTGCAGCGCGAGGCACTGGTGCGCCGCGCGCCGCTCACGAAGAAGTACAAGGAGTACGCGGCCGCCGAGGGCTACACCTTCGACACGATCGGCAGCCTGGACCGGGCGTACGAGGCGGTCGTCCTCGACTACGTGTGGGGCTTCTGGCAGTACAGCACGCTGGCGGACTGCGAGACGGACCTGATCCCGGCCGACGCGAAGAACGCGACCGACGAGGAGATCTGGACGTCCGTCGACACGATCTCCGGCTTCTCCGCCTACACGGACCAGGGGCTGAGCACGTACACGCCGTACTACTACCAGGCGGGTACGCAGCTCGGCGCGCCGACGATCCACTTCCCGCACATCGAGAAGAAGTACGTCCGCTACGGTTACCAGCCGCCGCGGAACTTCGTGCCCCGTGACATCCCGATGAAGTTCCAGCCGAACGCGATGCGCGACGTGGACACCTGGGTGCGGAACAACGCCCGCCAGATGCTCTTCGTGTACGGCGAGAACGACCCGTGGGGCGCCGAGCCGTTCCACCTCGGGAAGAAGGCGCGCGACTCGTACGTCCTCACGGCCCCCGGTGCCAACCACGGTGCCAACGTGGCGGGTCTGGTGCAGTCCGAGCGCGACCTGGCGACCGCCCGCATCCTGGAGTGGGCGGGTGTGGCGTCGGCGGCGGTCCAGGCCGACCCGGACGCCGCGAAGCCGCTGGCCAAGTACGACGCGAAGCTCGACAAGCACGGTGCCGAGCGGGAGCCGAAGCTGCGGCCGTAGGCGTGGGTGCGTGACATGGGGGCGCGGTCCGGCGGGTCACCGCCGGGCCGCGCCGCCGTTCCGTCACCGCGTCACCGCGTCACCGCGTCACCGCATCACGGAGAACCTCACACCGGCCGGGCGCACCCCACCGGCTTCGCCCCGCCGAGCTCCACGTACAGGGCGGTCGTGCCGGGGCACGCGGAACGTTTCTTGACGGCCTCCGTCACCTTGTACTCGGGCGCGTGCTTGCCCTTGCCGTCGCAGGCGGTCTCGCGGGCCTCGCCCTCGCCCGCGCCGTAGACGCAGTCGCCGACGATCGTGCGCGGCCCGCCCCCGCCGCCCGGGTCGCCGGGGTGGGGCGGCTGGAGCTTGCGCATACAGGCGTAGCCCTGGGTGACCCTGCCGTCGCCGTCCTCGTCGTGGGTGGCACCGGGCGCGCTGATGTGGAGGACGAAGTCCGTGGTCCCCGGGCAGGCCGGGCCCTCGGAGACCTTGCCGTCGTGCCGGGCCACCACGCGCGCCGCCGCCCGCTCGCCCGCGCAGGACACCTCCGTGAAGCTGGTCGTCCCGAAGGAACTGCACTCGTCGACCCCGAGGAAGACCTCCCCGTACACGTACTCGGAGGACCGCGCCGCCGTCGCCGCACCGGCCTCCTGTCCGGACCCGGAGGTGTCCGACGACTGCTGACAGCCGGTCAGTACGGCCACCGCGGCCACGACGGCCGCCAGTCCGGCCCGCGGCACACCCCGTAAGCCTCGCGTGATCATCGTCCCCGCCCCCCGGTCGCCGGCCCCCGGCACACATCCCCCCATCCAGCGTGACCCGGTGGGGGGAGCCACGCCAGACGTGGGGGACGCTTTGCGTTGACCGGGCAGGCGTCGCGCGGTAGGGGGCGTAGGGCTAGTACGACAGTCCGTACCCGACCGGGTACAGCACCTGTGCCGGGTCGTCCGCCCGCTGCACCGGCACCGGCAGTCTCCCGCGCGGCGCCACGTGGCCGGCCAGCACCCGGGCGGCGGCCCGCACCTCGACGTCCGTCCAGGAGTACGTCGCCAGGAGCGCGCCGACGCCGGGGAGGTGGGCCACGTCGTACGGGTTGCGGACGGCGACCGCGACGACCGGTACCCCGGTGGCGGCGAGCCGCTCCACGAGCGTCTTCTGCGCACTGGCCGCTGTGACGTTGTACGTCGTCACGACCACGGCGTCCTTGCCCTGGGCCGCCGCCACCGCCCGGTCGACGACCGCTGCCGAGGGTGCCGTGCCGGTGGACAGGACCGTGGTGGTGAAGCCGAGTTCGGCGAGGGCGCCCGCGAGGACGGTGGTGGGCGGGCCCGTGGTGCCCGACGGGGAGGCCGGATCGGCGCCGACGACCAGGACGTCGCGGTGCGTACGGCGGGACAGCGGCAACAGGCCCCGCTCGTTGACCAGCAGGGTCGTCGTGCGCTCGGCGATGCGGTCCGCGGCCGCGAGGTGCCTGCGCGTGCCCACCACCCGGTCCACGCCCGCCTTGCCCGCGTACGGGTCGTCGAACAGCCCCAGCCGCGACTTCAGCCGCAGGATCCGCAGGACCGACTCGTCGAGGCGCGCCTCGGTGAGCTCGCCGTCGCCCACGGCCCGCAGCACCGCGTTCCAGGCGACGTCCAGGGAGGGCGGGTTGAGGAGCTGGTCGACGCCCGCCTTCAGCGCGAGCACCGGCACCCGGTCGTCGCCGTACGTCTGGCGTACGCCCTCCATGCCGAGCGAGTCCGTCACCACGACGCCGTCGTAGCCGAGTTCCTTGCGCAGGACGCCGGTGAGGATCGGCCGGGAGAGGGTGGCGGGATCGCCGGACGGGTCGAGGGCCGGCACGGCGATGTGCGCCGTCATGATCGAGTCGATGCCGGCCCGGACGGCGGCCCGGAACGGCGGTGCGTCCAGCCGCGACCACTCCTCCCGGGTGTGCCTGATCTCGGGGAAGTCGATGTGGCTGTCGGTGGCGGTGTCGCCGTGCCCCGGGAAGTGCTTGGCCGTGGCCGCGATCCCGGCGCTCTCGTACCCCTTCACCTGGGCCGTCACGAACTCCGCCACCGCCTGCGGATCGGCGCCGAAGGAGCGGACGCCGATGACCGGGTTGGCCGGGTTGACGTTGACGTCGGCGACCGGGGCGTAGTCCTGGCGGATGCCCATCGCGCGCAGTTCGGCGCCCGCGATCCGGCCCGCCTCGCGGGCGGCGCTCCGCGAGCCGCCGGCCCCGAGGGCCATCGCGCCGGGGAACAGGGTGGCGGGCTTGCCGATGCGCGCCACTATCCCGTGCTCCTGGTCGGTGGAGACGAGGACGGGCAGCCCGCGGGGCAGGCCGAGCGAGGCCCGCTGGATCCCGTTCGACAGGTCCGCGATCTGGTGCGGGTCACGGGTGTTGTGCGCCCACGCGAAGTAGATGATGCCGCCGACCCGGTACTTGGCGATCAGTTCGGCGGCCGTCCGTACGCCGATCTCCTTGAGGTTGGCGTCGATGTCCGCCTGGTCCGGCGCGGTCGCCGAGTGGCCGTACACGCGCATCACGAAGAGCTGGCCGACCTTCTCCTCCAGCGTCATGCGGGAGATGAGGGCGCGGAGTCGTCCGTCGCCGCCGGGACGGCCGGGAGCCGCGTGCGCCGGAACCGCGTGTGCGCCGAGGGCGGCGGTGACGCCCGCGGTCGCGGCGAGAACGGTTCGTCTGGAGGGCCGGGCGGTGCCTCTCGCGCCGGCGGCCGGGCCGCCGGAGGCCGCACCGCCGGAGTCGGTGTCCCCGGTGCCGGACCCGGTGCTTCCAGTGCCGGATGTGGTGTTTCCCGTGCTGGAGTCGCGCATGTGCGCTCCTTCCTTGTGAAGGAAACTTCCGAGAGGCCACGAATAGCCGGAAGGTTTCTTACAGTCAAGAGAGCGCACAGTGACGCGGGCGGGCGGCGAACCCGCCGGCGGCCCCCGGAGAAGGGGCCGTCACCGGCGCTGTCGGAGGGGGGCGCGCCGGTGACGGCGTGCTGCCGGCCGCAGACGGCGGAGAGGGTGGTCAGCGATCGCAGCCAGCAGCGAGGCCGACACCGCACTGCGGAGACTCATCCGGCAGCATGCCCGTTTGACGGGGAGGGGCCGCTCGGGGTTCCCGCGTTTTCGCGGAAACCCGGAAGTCGGTGCACGGGTGAACCAACGGGATTCAGGGGTCACTTCCGGCCACCGACCACCGGCCACCAGCCGCCATTCACCGGACCATGCCAATGCCGGTGGGGCCGAGGGCTGGGCCAGGCCAGGGCTGGTCCTGCCGGCCGCCGGGCGCCACCGGGCCCCCGTCCCGCCGCCCGCCGGGCGCAGGCTCGAAGAAGGAGCCCTCGGGCCGGTGCGGTGCGTGCGGTGCATGTGGTGCGTGCGGTGCGGGGAACTCGGGCAGGCCCCGGACCGCGACCCGCTGCCGGGGCGCGGACGAAGGCGCGGCCTCCACGTCGCCCATGACCAGCAGCGGGTCGAACATCACCACGGCCCCGGCGATGATCAGGAAGATCACCGGCCCGAGCAGCATGGGCAGCAGCAGCGAGGTGGGCGACTGGCCCGTGTACGCGACGGTTCCGGCGTGCAGGTGCACGTCGATGGCGGCCATGCCCGTGTAGTGCATGCCGGAGACGGCCAGACCCATCACCAGGCTGGCGCCGAGGCTCGCCAGGAGGCCCCGCACCGAGACGGCCGCCCACAGCGCGGCGGTCGCGGCCGCGATGGCGATCAGCACGGAGAGCACGACGGTGAACGGGTCGTACCGGAGGGAGCCGTTGAGCTGGATGGCCGCCATGCCCAGGTAGTGCATGGCGGCGACACCGAGTCCCGTGACGGCCCCCAGCGTCACCCGGGAGACCCCGCGGTAGCCCACGACGAAGACACCGCCGGCGACCACGACGATCGCCACGGCCAGGCTCAGCACCGTCAGCCCCACGTCGTACTGCATCCGGGTCTCCTCGACCCGGAAGCCGATCATGCCGATGAAGTGCATGGTCCAGATCCCGCACCCGATCGAGGCGGCGCCGGGCGCCAGCCGGCCGGCCTTCGCGGAGCCCCCACGGACGGACCGGACCACGCAGCGCAGTCCCGGCGCGGCACCCAGGCACGCCATGACGTACGCGGCCACGGGAGTGACTGCTCCGTAACTGAAGCCGCCGACGGTCCCTTGCATCAGCCGGTCCCCCGAAAAACGGCCCTTTGCCCGCGCCTGGGCAGTGGACCGCCTGCTGTCAGGCGGCTTCGTTCAGCAGGCGCGCCAGATGCTCCCGCCCCGCCACGAGCAGTCCGGGGAGCGGTGCGGCACCCTCGTACCACCGCTTCTCGTACTCCCAGCACAGCCAGCCGTCCCAGCCCTCCCGGGAGAGCAGGTCCACGCACTCGGTGAGCGGCAGCACGCCCGCGCCGAGCGGCAGGGGAGTGGTGTCGTCGGCCGAGGCGATGTCCTTGACCTGCACATATCCCAAGTGCGGGGAGAGGGCGGCGTAGGTCGACGCCGGCTGCTCACCGCCCAGCCAGGTATGCATGACGTCCCAGAGCGCACCGACCTGACGGTGCCCGACCAGGCCGAGGACGCGCATGGCGTCGGCGCCCGTACGGTGCGAGTCGTGGGTCTCCAGCAGGATGCGCACCCCGGCGTCGGTGGCGTACTGCGCCGCCGTGCCGAGCCGCCGGGCCGCCGTCGCGTCCGCCTCGGCGGCGTCCTGCTCCTCGCCGCCGCCCGGGAAGACGCGCACGAACGGGGCGCCCAGGTCCCGTGCCAGGTCGAGGAGTTCGCGCAGCTCGGCGAGGACGGGCTCGTCGTCGCCCGGTGCCGCCACGCGCGCGTACCCCGCGAGGCCGAGGACCTCCACGCCCGCCGTCTTGAACTCCGCGGCCGCCTCGGCACGTTCACCGGCGGTGAGTCCGGTGTGCACGGGTTCCTCGGGGTGTGTGCGGAGTTCGACGCCGTGGTAGCCGTACTCGGCCGCCAGGCGGACGACGTCGGACAGGGGGAGACCGGGGACGCCGAGAGTGGAGAAAGCCAGTTTCACGAATCCCACCTCGCTGGGGGTCAGTGGCGTGGCATGCGGCACGGCATGCGGCGGACGATACCCGTCACTCCTGCCCACTGTGCAGGGCCAGACGCCAGTCCTGGCCGACCAGGTCCGCGCCGAAGGAGTGATGCGGCTCCTCGGCCACGAGGACGAAGCCGTGACGCCGGTAGAGCCGACGGGCCGCCGTGAGGCAGTCGTTCGTCCACAGGACCAGCTCGCGGTAGCCGGCCGCGCGCGCGAAGTCGACGCAGGCGCGGACCAGCCGGTCGCCGATGCCGAGCCCCCGTGCGTCCGGCTCGACCAGCAGCAGCCGCAGACGGGCGGTGTCCGGTGCCTCGTCGCGTACGCACATCACGGATCCGGCGGGCCGCCCGTCCGCCTCGGCGATCCACACCCGCTCCAGACGCGGATCGTGGTTCCCGGCGAAGTCGGCGACGATCCGGGCGACCAGGCCCTCGTACTCGGCGTTCCAGCCGTACTCCGCCGCGTAGAGCTCCCCGTTGCGCTGCACGATCCAGCCCAGGTCGCCGGGTCCGGGCTCACGCAGCACGACGTCCGGCGAGCGGGTCGGGCGGCCGTCGGAGAGGATCGTGCGGATCGTGCCCATGGCCTCGGTGAGCCGGGGGCGGTCGGCGGCGGGGACGCGCGACAGCAGCGCGCCCACCGCTTCGTCGGACCGCTCGCTCAGCAGGCCGGCCGCCTCGCGCCCGCGCGCGGTGAGGGCGACCTGGAGGCGCCGGGAGTCGCGCGCCGAGGGTGTCCGCTCGACCAGCCCGTCCTGCTCGAACCCGGTCAGCAGCCGGCTCAGGTACCCCGAGTCCAGCGACAGTCCGGCGCGCAGGTCCGCCGCGTCCGTGTGCGAGGAGTGCGCCAGCTCCCACAGCACGCGGGCCTCGGTGAGCGTGTACGGGGCGTAGAGCCGGCGGCCATAGTCCAGGGCGCCGATGACGCCGGTGTAGAAGCGGTTGAAGGAGCGGATGTCCTGCACGGCACGCGTGGTCTGCACGTTCACGATCGCTCACCCCAGCCTGAATCGCTGACTCAGTCAGAGAAACTGTGCTCCGAGCGTACGTCCGACCCGCCCCCCGGTCCACATTGGCCGTGGCTCACTCCCGCGGCGCCCCCGTGGACCCCCGCACCGTCAGCTCGCCGTCCACCACCGCGATGCCGCCCGCCGGAGGCTCCTCGCGGCCCATCGCGATACGGCCGGCGCGGGCGCCCGCCTCGGCCAGCGGGAGGTGGACCGTGGTCAGCGCGGGCACCGCGTCGATGCTGAACGGCAGGTCGTCGAAGCCGGCCACCGACACGTCGTCCGGGATGCGCAGCCCCGAGTCCCGCAGCGCGGCGCACGCGCCCAGCGCGACGGTGTCGTTGGCCGCGACCACGGCCGTGATCGACGGGTCGCGGCGGAGCAGTTCGAGGGTGGCCTCGTAGCCGGAGTGGCGGTCGTAGCGGCCGTGCACCGTGCGCCGGGGGTCGTCCTCGATGCCGGCGGCGGCGAGTGCGTCGCGGTGGCCCTCCAGGCGGTGACGGGTGGTCGTGCGCTCCTCGGGCCCGGCGATGTAGCCGAGGCGGCGGTGGCCGAGGCCGATGAGGTGCTCGGTGAGCCGCTGTCCGCCGCCGCGGTTGTCGAAGGTGAGGGCGATCGCCTCCGGGGCCGGCGGGCGCCCGCACAGCACCACCCGGGTGCCCGCGTCCGCCAGTTTCCGCAGCTTGCTGCCGACCGCGGCGACGTGTGCCGCGTCCTCGACGGCGCCGCCGGTGAGGACGACCGCGGCGGCGCGCTGGCGCTGGAGGAGGGTGAGGTAGGTCAGTTCGCGCTCCGGGGAGCCGCCCGTGTTGCACACGACGGCCAGCCGCTCCCCGCCCGCGCGCCCGCCCGGCCCGCCGATCTCGGCCTGGATCGCGCTCGCCATGATCCCGAAGAAGGGGTCGGCGATGTCGTTCACCAGGATGCCGACGAGATCGGAGGTGGCGGCCGCGAGCGCGCTCGCGGGGCCGTTCAGGACGTAGTCCAGCTCGTCCACGGCCCGCAGCACCCGCTCCCGGGTGGACGCGGCCACCGGGTAGTTCCCGTTCAGCACCCGGGAGACGGTCGCGGGGGACACCTGCGCGCGGGCCGCCACGTCCGCCAGGGTCACAGTCATCGTTCGCCGCCCATTGTCAGTCGTCCTCCGGTCCTCACCGCGTTCGTCCGGGCCCGCCTCGGGTCCGCTCGGCACCGCGTCGGCGCCGTCTCGTCATCGCCCGCCCCGGGCCGTACGGGCACCGGAACGGCCGCGTGATCAGCCGTACAGACGCCCGTACGACGGCGCCGGTTGCCATGGGGCACCGGTTGCCGTGCACCGGCGCGTGACCACCGCTTCCGCCGGCTCTCGTGCGCCGCCCGCGAGCTGCCCGCGCGCCGCCCACGGTCAAGTCCTACACGAAACCGCGCATCTCTCACCTCGCGCGGTCTTGTCCGATCCGCCGCACAGAGGCTAGCGTCTCCTCCCATAGAAAGCGCTTGCTGTCACGCTCATCCGGGTGGGCGTACGCGGCGCAGGACGCGTACGGACGCACGAACGGCAGGGCGACGTACGGACGCGACGCGGAGCGAAACGCGGCGCACGAACGAAGGGAATGACGTGACACGCAAGACGGTGCGCATCGCCATGAACGGCGTGACGGGACGCATGGGCTACCGCCAGCACCTCGTCCGTTCCATCCTGGCCATCCGTGAGCAGGGCGGCCTCGACCTGGGCGACGGCACCGTGCTGTGGCCCGAGCCGGTCCTCGTCGGCCGTCGCGAGCACGCCCTCAAGGCGCTCGCCGAGAAGCACGGCCTCGAGCACTGGTCCACCGACGTGGACGCCGTCCTCGCCGACGACACGATCGACATCTACTTCGACGCCCAGGTCACCTCCGCGCGCGAGGAGGCCATCAAGAAGGCGATCGCAGCGGGCAAGCACATCTACACCGAGAAGCCCACCGCGACCGGCCTCGACGGCGCCCTGGAACTGGCCCGCCTCGCGAACGCCGCCGGCATCAAGCACGGCGTCGTCCAGGACAAGCTGTTCCTGCCGGGCCTGCTGAAGCTCAAGCGCCTCATCGACGGCGGCTTCTTCGGCCGCATCCTCTCCGTGCGCGGCGAGTTCGGCTACTGGGTGTTCGAGGGCGACTGGCAGCCCGCCCAGCGCCCCTCCTGGAACTACCGTGCCGAGGACGGCGGCGGCATCGTCGTCGACATGTTCCCGCACTGGGAGTACGTCCTCCACGAGCTCTTCGGCCGCGTGAAGTCGGTCCAGGCCCTCACCGCCACCCACGTCCCGCAGCGCTGGGACGAGCAGGACAAGCCGTACGACGCGACGGCGGACGACGCGGCCTACGGCATCTTCGAGCTCGAGGGCGGCGCCATCGCCCAGATCAACTCCTCCTGGGCCGTCCGCGTCAACCGCGACGAGCTGGTGGAGTTCCAGGTCGACGGCACCGAGGGTTCCGCGGTCGCGGGCCTGCGCAACTGCCGCGTCCAGCACCGCTCGGCCACCCCCAAGCCGGTCTGGAACCCCGACATCCCGGCCACCTACTCCTTCCGCGACCAGTGGCAGGAGGTCCCCGACAACGACGAGTTCGACAACGGCTTCAAGGCCCAGTGGGAGCTGTTCCTCAAGCACGTCTACACCGGCACGGCCTACCACTGGGACCTCCTCGCCGGCGCCCGCGGCGTCCAGCTCGCCGAGCTGGGCCTGAAGTCCTCGGCCGAGGGCCGCCGCCTCGACGTCCCGGAGATCCAGCTGTGACGATCCGACTCCCGGGCGCGGACGGCGGACTCCGTACCTACACCCCGCGCACCGAACCCCTGGCGGTGACCACCGGCGCCCCCTTCACCTCCCGTACGGTCTTCTCCGCGGCCCATGTCGTCGCCGACCCGTACGCGGACGTGTCCCCCGACTCGCCCGCCGCCGTCGACTGGGACGCCACCCTCGCCTTCCGCCGCCACCTGTGGTCGCACGGGCTGGGCGTCGCCGAGGCCATGGACACCGCCCAGCGCGGCATGGGCCTGGACTGGGCGGGGGCGGCCGAGCTGATCCGCCGCAGCGCCGCCGAGGCCAAGGCGGTCGGCGGCCGCATCGCCTGCGGCGTCGGCACGGACCAGCTCGCCTCCGGCTCCCTCGCGGAGGTCCGGGCGGCCTACGAGGAACAGCTCGCCGTCGTCGAGGAGTCGGGCGCGCAGGCGATCCTCATGGCCTCGCGCGCGCTGGCCGCCGCGGCCTCGGGCCCCGAGGACTACCTGGAGGTCTACGGCCACCTGCTGCGCCAGGCCGCCGAACCGGTGGTCCTGCACTGGCTGGGCCCGATGTTCGACCCGGCGCTTGAGGGTTACTGGGGCTCGTCCGACCTGGACGCGGCGACGGAGACCTTCCTCGAGGTCATCGCCGCGCACCCGGACAAGGTCGACGGCATCAAGATCTCTCTCCTGGACGCCCAGCGTGAGATCGACCTGCGCCGCAAGCTCCCCCAGGGTGTCCGCTGCTACACGGGCGACGACTTCAACTACCCCGAGCTGATCGCGGGCGACGACAAGGGCTTCAGCCACGCCCTGCTCGGTATCTTCGACCCGCTGGGCCCGCTGGCGGCGGAGGCGGTACGGGTGCTGGACACG
Organism: Streptomyces sclerotialus; assembly: GCA_000719105.1. Classification (GTDB taxonomy): domain Bacteria; phylum Actinomycetota; class Actinomycetes; order Streptomycetales; family Streptomycetaceae; genus Streptomyces; species Streptomyces sclerotialus_B. The sequence goes on from JODX01000001.1 coordinate 312,147, forward strand.
GGCGACGTGGCCGGCTTCCGCAAACTGCTGGACCCGACGGTGGAACTGTCCCGCCACCTCTTCCAGACCCCCACCCGCTTCTACAAGACGGGCGTGGTGTTCCTGGCCTGGCTGGCGGGCCACCAGTCCCACTTCACGATGGTGGGCGGCCTCCAGTCGGCGCGCTCGCTGCCGCACTTCGCGCGGGCGTACGAACTGGCCGACGGCCTCGGCCTGTTCCCGGACCCGGCGCTGGCGGAGACGCGCATGAAGGACCTGCTGAACCTGTACGGGGTGGAGCAAGAGCGATGAGCGACACGAGCGGTCTCGACCTGACCCGCTTCTCCATCAACCAGCAGACGGTGAAGCAGCTGTCGCTGCCCGAACTGGTGGACGCGTGCGTCGACCTGGGCGTCCCGGCGGTCGGCCTGTGGCGGGAGCCGGTCCGGTCGTACGGCCTGGACGCGGCGGCGAAACTCGTCCGCGACGCGGGCCTGGCGGTCACGACCCTCTGCCGGGGCGGCTTCCTCACGGCCATCGACCCGGACGAGCGCGCCAAGGCCCTGGCCGACAACCGTCGCGCGGTCGACGAGGCGGCCACCCTGGGCACGGACACCCTGGTCCTGGTCTCGGGCGGCCTCCCGGCCGGCTCGAAGGACCTGCGCGGCGCACGGGAGCGCATCGCGGACGCGCTCGCGGAACTGGGCCCGTACGCCGCGTCCAACGGCGTCCGTCTGGCCATCGAACCGCTGCACCCGATGTTCGCCTCGGACCGCTGCGTGGTGTCGACGCTGAAGCAGGCGCTGGACATCGCGGAGCGCTTCCCGGCGGAGCAGGTGGGCGTGACCGTGGACACGTACCACATCTGGTGGGACGAGGACGCGCCCGCGCAGATCGCCCGCGCGGGGGCCTCCGGCCGCATCCACACCTTCCAGCTCGCGGACTGGATCACCCCGCTGCCGGAAGGCGTGCTGAACGGCCGGGGCCAGGTCGGCGACGGCTCGGTCGACATGCGCGAGTGGCAGGGCTACGTGGAGGCGGCGGGCTACACCGGCTCCATCGAGGTCGAGCTCTTCAACGACGAGCTGTGGGCCCGGGACGGCCGGGAGCTGCTGGCGGAGACGGCGGCGCGGTTCGTGGAGCACACGTCGTAGTCCGCGATGCCCTACGCCGTCGCGTATACGTCACGTATACGCGACGGCGTTCGCTTGTCGCATGTCCGACGTCATGATCCGTGTGCCCGCCGAAGTCCGTGACCAGCTCGCCGCCGTGGCCGAGGCGCGGGGAACCAGCCTTCGTGCCCTCATGCAGGACATAGCGGCTCAGACGCTGACTCCTGAGCAGATCAAGGAACGGGCCGACCGCACCCGTGCCCTGCTCGCCGAGCGGTTCGGGCACGACGTGTCGGACGAGGAGTCCGCGACGATGCGGCGCAAGATGCGGGAGGCGGCCGCCGCCCACCGGGCCGCCCTCGCGGAGGCGGAGCGCCTTGCTGAACCGGATCGAGCACTACGTCCTCGACACGTCGACCCTCCTGGCGACGGGGGGGCGACAAGCAGGTCTCGGGTCTCATCCATGCCGCGGCCGCCGGCGAGGACGTACGCCTGTGGGTGCCCGTCCTGTGCCTTCTGGAGGCCGAACGCCGGCGTGCGGGCATCGTCGACCACGTGGGCGTGCTGGTGGACGTAGTGCAGGTCATGGAAGACGACTACGCGATGGCCGTGGCCATTGCCGACCTGAGTCGCAGGGGCGTCGCCTTCGAGGTGTCGGCCGCTGTCCATGCCGCAAGGCCGCATCAGCTCCTCCCCACGGGGGCGCTGATCGCGACTGTGACACCGGAACCCTATGAGGGACTCGGGGTCGGGGTCATGGACCTGAATCGCTGACGAGAATTTTCTTCGGCGACCGTGCAACCCCCGCGGCACCTCGCGGGTCGTACTTGGCATCGGGACCGCCCGGAGGGGGGAATCTGGGGGGATTCGGCGGTTCCGATGGGGGAGAAGCCGAGGGGCCCGGTGGTGACCGGGCCCCTCGAAGCTGTACTGATCCGGGGCGGCGCTCAGAAGAAGACCCCGCACCGCAGCAGCACGTTCGCGTACGGCCGGGCCTCCCCGGTGCGTACGACGAGCCGCGCGCCCGCCGACAGTTCCTTCAGGTGCTCGTGGGGAACCAGCTCCAGCGCGGGCAGGCGGGCCTCCAGCAGGGCCGCCGCCTCCGGGTTCGCGGCCCGGACCTCGTGCGCGGCGGTCGCGCCCTCGACCACCAGCTCGTCGAGCAGCCCGTCCAGCACCTCGGCGAAGGACGGCACCCCGGCGCGGAAGGCGAGGTCGACCACGCGGGGGCCCGCCGGTATCGGCATGCCCGCGTCGCAGACCAGCACCTCGTGGCCGTGGCCGAGTTCGGCGAGGGCGCCCGACAGATGGCGGTTCAGGATTCCGGTCCTCTTCACAGCGCGGCGACCTCCTCGGCGGTGGGGAACGACGCCTGCGCCCCGGCCCTGGTGACGGCCACGGCGCCGACCCGGGCGGCGTACGCGGCGGCCGCGGCGGCCGACTCGCCCTGCCCCAGCTTCCACGCCAGCGCCGCGGTGAACGCGTCACCGGCCCCGGTCGTGTCCACGGCGTCCACCTTGACCGCCGGCACCCGTACGGTGCCCTCGGCCGACGCCACCAGCGCGCCCTCCGCGCCCAGGGTGATCACGACCGACCGGGGGCCCAGCGCCAGCAGCGCCCGCGCCCAGTCCTCCGAGGTGCCGTGCAGATCACCCCCGACGATGACCCGCGCCTCGTGCTCGTTGACGATCAGCGGGTCGCAGGCCGCGAGGACCCCCTCGGGCAGCGGCTGCGGCGGCGAGGGGTTGAGCACGAGGCGTGTCGTGCCCTCCGGCAGGCCCCGTACGGCCCTCGCCACCTCCACGACCGACTCCAGCGGGATCTCCAGCTGGGTGGAGACCACCCGGGAGGCGCCCAGCAGGCCGGCCGCCGCCCGGATGTCGTGCGGGGTGAGGCGGGCGTTGGCGCCCGGCGACACCACGATGCTGTTGTCCCCGGACGGGTCGACCGTGATGAGCGCGACCCCGGTGGGCGCCCCGCCGACCAGTACGCCGGCCGTGTCGACGCCCGCGTCCCGCTGCGAGTCGAGCAGCAGCCGCCCGTGCGCGTCGTCGCCGACCCGGGCCAGCAGAGCCGTACGGGCCCCGAGGCGGGCGGCGGCCACCGCCTGGTTGGCGCCCTTGCCGCCCGGGTGGACGGCCAGGTCGGAACCGAGGACGGTCTCCCCGGCCGCGGGCCGCCGGTCGACCCCGATCACCAGGTCGGCGTTGGCCGAGCCCACGACCAGCAGGTCGTAGTCGTACATGAACTGTCTCCCTTGTGGAGTGAGTGGCGCTCGAGTCCCGGGTTCAGCCGGTGAAGCCGTCCACGTTCTCGGCCGTGACCACCTTCACCGGCACCATCACCGTCTCGTCGAGCTTCTCGCCGTCGGCGGCCTTGAGCGCGTTGCGGACCGCGATCCGGCCGAGCTCGGACGGCTGCTGGGCGACCGACGCGTACAGCGTGCCGTCCTGCACCGCCTTCAGTCCGTCGGGCGTGCCGTCGAAGCCGATGACGCTGACGGACTTCCCGGCCTTCGAGCCGAGGGCCTTGATCGCGCCGAGGGCCATCTCGTCGTTCTCGGCGAAGACGCCGTCGATGTCGGGGTGGGCCTGGAGCAGGTTCGTCATCACGTCGAGGCCCTTGGTCCGGTCGAAGTCGGCGGGCTGCTTGGCGACCACCTTGATGCCCGGGTAGGCCTTGAGCCCCTCGGCGAAGCCCGCGCCGCGCTCCCGGCTGGCGGAGGTGCCGGCCTGGCCCTGGAGGATCACGATGGTGCCCTTGCCGCCCAGCTTCTCGGCCAGCGCCTTGGCGCCCAGCCGGCCGCCCTCCACGTTGTCGGAGGCGACGAGCGCGGCGGTGTCGGCCTTGTTGACGCCGCGGTCGACGCCCACGACGGGGATGTCCGCCTTGTTCGCGCCGCGCACCGCGGGACCGGCCGCGTCGGAGTCCACCGGGTTGACGACGATCGCACCGACGCCCGAGCTGGTGAAGTTCTGGAGCTGGTTGGCCTGCTGGGAGGCGTCGTTCTGGGCGTCGGTGATCGTCAGATCGGCGCCCAGCTTCTCCGCCTCCTCCTGCGCACCCGACTTGATCTGCACGAAGAAGGGGTTGTTCAGGGTGGAGAGGGACAGGCCGATCTTCTGGTTCTTCCCGTCGGACGAGCCGTTGTGCAGGAAGGACATCGCACCCACGATCGCCGCGGCGACCACGGCGGCCAGGACGTACGTCGCGGCCTGCCTGCCCTTGTTCCCGGGCGTTCCGGCACCGGCGGCCGCCGGGGTCGCCCCCGCCTTGCGCCGCACCGTGTCCAGCAGCACCGCCAGCGCGATGACGACACCGATGACGACCTGCTGCCAGAAGGCGGAGACGGAGAGAAGGTTGAGGCCGTTGCGGAGCACGGCCAGGATCAGCGCGCCGATCAGCGTGCCGGACGCCTTGCCGGTGCCGCCCGCGAGGGAGGCGCCGCCGATGACGACCGCGGCGATCGCGTCCAGCTCGTAGCCCTGGGCGGCCTGCGGCTGCGCGGAGGAGAGACGGGAGGCGAGCACGATGCCCGCGGCGGCGGCGAACAGGCCGGACAGCGCGTAGATGACGAGCTTCTGCCGCTTGACGCGGAGGCCGGAGAGGCGGGCGGCCTCCTCGTTGCCGCCGATCGCGTACATGGCGCGGCCGATGTACGTACGGCCCAGGACCACGGCCGTGATCAGACCCATGACGATCATCACCAGCACGGGCACCGGCAGCCAGCCGCCGAGCGTGTCACCGAGGTGCGAGACCGAGTCGGGGAACGCGATCGGGCTGCCCTGCGAGATCACCAGCGACAGACCGCGGCCCACCGACAGCATGGCGAGCGTGGCGATGAACGGCGGGAGCTTGCCGTACGAGATGAGCACGCCGTTGACGAGGCCGCAGGCGATGCCCGTCGCGATCGCCAGGATCACCGCTATCCAGACGGGTACGCCCTCCGAAGTGGCGGTCCAGGCGAGGACGGTGGCCGACAGCGCGGCGACCGAGCCGACCGACAGGTCGATGCCCGCCGAGACGATCACAAAGGTGACACCGAAGGCGAGGATGGCGGTCACGGCCGCCTGGACGCCGACGTTGAGCAGGTTGTCCGCCGTCAGGAAGTCGCCGGACAGCGCCGACATCGCGATGACGAGGACGATGAGCGCGGTGAGCGCACCGTTGTCGAGCAGGAGGCGGCGAAGCCCCGAGGCGCCGGTCGCGCCCGTCTTGCTCTTGAGCGTGTCAGCGGCCACGGGGGGCCTCCACTTCGGTCACTTCGGTAACGGAGTCAGGAGTAGTAGGGGGAGTGGTGGGCGTGCTGACGGCGAGGGCCATCACCGCGTCCTGCGTCGCCTCTTCGGTGGGAAGTTCGCCCGCGATCCGGCCCTGCGCCATGACCAGCACGCGGTCGCTCATGCCGAGCACCTCGGGCAGATCGCTGGAGATCATCAGGACGGCGGCCCCGGCGGCCGTCAGCTCGTTGATCAGCTGGTAGATCTCGACCTTGGCGCCGACGTCGATGCCGCGGGTCGGCTCGTCGAGGATCAGCACTCTGGTGTCGGCGAGCAGCCACTTGCCGATGACGACCTTCTGCTGGTTGCCGCCGGACAGGGTGCGCACGTGCTGGTGGAGCCCGGCCATGCGGACGCCGAGCTGTTCGGCGATCCGGGCTGCGGCCTCCTTCTGCCCCTTGAGGTCGACGAACCCGCCCTTGCTGGCCGCGCGCAGGGTGACCAGGCCGAGGTTCTCGGCGACGTCGGCGTCCAGGACGAGGCCCTGGCCCTTGCGGTCCTCGGGGACGAGGCCGATACCGGCGTCCATGGCCGCGTTGACGTCGTGGCGGCGCAGCTCGCTGCCCGCGACCTTCACCGTTCCCCTGTCGTAGGGGTCGGCGCCGAAGACCGCGCGGACGACCTCCGTACGGCCCGCCCCGACGAGGCCCGCGATGCCGACGACCTCACCGGCCCGCACCTCGAAGCTCACGTCGTGGAAGACGCCGTCACGGGTGAGGCCTTCGACCTCGAGCAGCGCCTCGCCCACTTCTTCGCGTTCACGGGGGTACTGCTGCTCGATCGAGCGGCCCACCATCAGGCGGACGAGCTCGTCCTCGGGCGTGGTCGCGGGCACCTGGCCGACGCTCTTCCCGTCGCGGATGACGGTGACCCGGTCGCCCAGGGCGGCGATCTCCTCCAGGTGGTGCGTGATGAAGACGATGCCGACACCGTCCTCGCGCAGCCGCCGCACGATCGCGAAGAGCTTGTCGACCTCCTCGGAGGTCAGTACGGCGGTGGGCTCGTCCATGATCAGGACGCGCGCGTCGAGGCTCAGCGCCTTGGCGATCTCGACCATCTGGAGCCGGGCGATGCCCAGTTCGCGCACCCGCGCGCGCGGGGACACGGTCACACCGACGCGCTCCAGCAGGACGGCGGCCTCGGCCTCCATCCGCTTGCGGTCGATCATGCCGAGGCGGCGCGGCTGGCGGCCCAGGAAGATGTTCTCGGCGACCGTCAGATCGGGCACCAGGTTGAACTCCTGGTAGATCGTGGCGATACCGAGGCGCTCGGCGTCCTGGGCGCCGTTGATGCGCACTTCCTCGCCGTCGACGAGGATGCGGCCCTCGTCGGGACGGTGGGCGCCGGACAGCATCTTGATCAGCGTGCTCTTGCCGGCGCCGTTCTCGCCGAGCAGCACGTGCACCTCGCCGCGGCGCAGGTCGAAGTCGACGCCGTCGAGCGCGACGACGCCGGGGAATCCCTTGCGGATGCCTTCGATGCGCAGCAGTTCGGTGGGCGGTGCCTCGGCCGGGTCGCCGTCCGGGTCGCTCATGTCGTACTCCTTCGTACGGGACTGTGCGGGGTGGGGCTGTGAGGGGGAGAGAGGGGCTACGCGGGAGCCGGCTCACCGCACGACCGGCGTACGACCAGCCGGGCGGGGAGGGTGACGGACTCGCCGGGCCGCCCCTCGATGCGGTCGACCAGCGCGCGTACGGCGGCCCGTCCCAGGTCGCCCGTGGGCTGGGCGATCGCGGTGATCGGCGGATCGGTGTGCACGAACCACCGGATGTCGTCGAAGGCGGCGAGCCCCACGTCCTCGGGAACACGCAGCCCGCGCGCGCGGACGGCGTCCAGCGCGCCCAGCGCCATCAGGTTGTCCGCCGCGAACACGACCTGGGGTGGCTCCGGCAGATCGAGGAAGCCCTCGGTGACCCGCCGTCCGCTGTCCACCTGGAAGTCGCCCTGGCCTATGTAGGCGTCGGGCAGGTCGAGGCCGTACGCGGCGAGCGCCTCCCGGAACGCCTCCACGCGCTCCCGGCCGGTCGTGGTCGCCGCCGGACCCGCGATGATCGCGAGCCGCCGGTGCCCGAGCCCGTGCAGATGGGCGACCAGGTCCCGGACGGCCGCCCGCCCGTCCGACCGGACCACGGGCACGTCCACCCCGGGGATCCACCGGTCGACGAAGACCATCGGGGTCCCCGCGCGCGCGGCGTCCAGCATCAGCGGGGAGCCGCCGTCGGTGGGGGAGACCAGAAGGCCGTCGATCCGGCGGTCCAGCAGGGTCCGTACGTGGTGGTCCTGGAGGTCGGGCCGCTCGTCGGCGTTGCCGATGACGACGCTGTAGCCGAGCGCGCGGGCCTCTTCCTCGACGGACCGGGCCAGCTCGGTGAAGTAAGGGTTCAGCACGTCGCTGATGACCAGGCCGAGGGCGCGGGTCTGGTCGGTGCGCAGGGAGCGGGCGACGGCGTTGGGGCGGTAGCCCAGCGCGTCGACGGCGGCCTGCACGCGCGTCCGTGCGTCCGTGCTGACCGACGGGTGGCCGTTCAGCACCCGGGACACCGTGGCGACGGAGACGCCTGCCTCGGCGGCGACGTCCTTGATGCTCGCCATCGGGATCACCTCCTTGTGAGCCCGTGGAATCGATTACACGGAGGATTGGAATCGATTACACGGCTGAATTCAAGAGGGTCGGGGATGGCCGAAACCTGATTGTGATGAACCGCGCTCAACTGAGCGGTCGAGGCTTCCGCATCCGTGCTGTCGTACCCCGGCGGTAGCGTCGGATCATGTCCAAGCAGCAGGCGGGGAACGGCGAGCGGCACCTGGTGACGCTGGAAGGCGTGCTGGAGAGAGTCACGTACGCCAACGAGGAGAACGGCTACACGGTCGCCCGCGTCGACACCGGCCGCGGCGCCGGTGACCTGCTCACGGTGGTCGGCGCGCTGCTCGGCGCCCAAGTGGGCGAGTCCCTGCGGATGGAGGGCCGCTGGGGCTCCCACCCGCAGTACGGCAAGCAGTTCACGGTGGAGAACTACACCACCGTCCTCCCGGCCACGGTCCAGGGCATCCGCCGCTATCTGGGCTCCGGCCTGGTCAAGGGCATCGGCCCGGTCTTCGCCGACCGCATCACCCGGCACTTCGGCCTGGACACGCTCCAGATCATCGAGGAGGAGCCGAAGCGCCTGATCGAGGTGCCCGGCCTCGGCCCCAAGCGCACCAAGAAGATCGCCGACGCCTGGGAGGAGCAGAAGGCGATCAAGGAGGTCATGCTCTTCCTCCAGACCGTCGAGGTCTCCACCTCCATCGCGGTCCGCATCTACAAGAAGTACGGCGACGCCTCGATCTCGGTGGTCAAGAACCAGCCGTACCGCCTGGCGGCCGACGTCTGGGGCATCGGCTTCCTCACCGCCGACAGGATCGCCCAGTCCGTCGGTATCCCGCACGACAGCCCGGAGCGCGTCAAGGCGGGCCTCCAGTACGCCCTGTCCCAGTCCGCGGACCAGGGCCACTGCTACCTCCCCGAGGAGCGGCTGATCGCCGACGCGGTGAAGCTGCTCCAGGTGGACACGGGCCTCGTCATCGAGTGCCTCGCGGAGCTGGCCGCGCCCCCGGAGGAGGACGGCGACGACCCGGGAGTCGTCCGCGAGAAGGTCCCCGGCCCCGACGGCGGCGACCCGGTGACGGCCGTCTACCTGGTCCCCTTCCACCGGGCCGAACTCTCCCTCTCCGCCCAGCTGCTGCGCCTCCTGCGCACCGACGAGAACCGCATGCCCGCCTTCCGTGACGTCGCCTGGGACAAGGCGCTCGGCTGGCTGAAGGGGCGTACGGGCGTGGAGCTGGCGCCTGAGCAGGAGGCGGCCGTGCGGCTCGCGCTCACCGAGAAGGTCGCCGTGCTCACCGGCGGCCCCGGCTGCGGCAAGTCCTTCACGGTCCGCTCGATCGTGGAGCTGGCCCGCGCGAAGAAGGCGAAGGTGGTGCTGGCCGCGCCCACGGGCCGGGCCGCCAAGCGCCTCGCCGAGCTCACGGGCGCCGAGGCCTCCACCGTCCACCGCCTCCTGGAGCTCAAGCCGGGCGGCGACGCGGCGTACGACCGCGACCGCCCCCTGGACGCGGACCTCGTGGTCGTCGACGAGGCGTCGATGCTGGACCTCCTCCTCGCCAACAAGCTGGTCAAGGCGGTGCCTCCGGGCGCCCACCTCCTCTTCGTGGGCGACGTCGACCAGCTGCCGAGCGTCGGCGCGGGCGAGGTGCTGCGCGATCTGCTGGCCGACGGCAGCCCGGTCCCGGCCGTCCGTCTCACGCGCGTGTTCCGCCAGGCCCAGCAGTCAGGGGTGGTCACCAACGCCCACCGCATCAACTCCGGGCAGCACCCGGTCACCGACGGCATGAAGGACTTCTTCCTCTTCGTCGAGGACGAGACGGAGGAGGCCGGCCGGCTCACCGTGGACGTGGCGGCCCGCCGCATCCCGGCGAAGTTCGGCCTCGACCCGCGCCGCGACGTGCAGGTACTGGCGCCCATGCACCGGGGCCCCGCGGGCGCGGGCACCCTCAACGGCCTGCTCCAGCAGGCCATCACCCCCGCCCGCCCCGACCTCCCCGAGAAGCGGTTCGGCGGCCGCGTCTTCCGCGTGGGCGACAAGGTCACTCAAATCCGCAACAACTACGACAAGGGGGAGAACGGTGTCTTCAACGGCACCGTCGGCGTGGTCACCGCCCTGGACCCGGTCGACCAGCGCCTCACCGTCCTGACCGACGAGGACGAGGAGGTGCCGTACGACTTCGACGAACTGGACGAACTCGCCCACGCCTACGCGGTCACCATCCACCGCTCCCAGGGCAGCGAGTACCCGGCGGTGGTCGTTCCCGTCACCACGGGCGCGTGGATGATGCTCCAGCGCAACCTGCTCTACACGGCGGTGACCCGGGCCAAGAAGCTCGTCGTCCTCGTCGGCTCCCGGAAGGCGATCGGCCAGGCGGTGCGCACGGTGTCGGCCGGGCGGCGCTGCACGGCACTCGACTTCCGGCTCGCACCCCGCCCGCTCGAGGGCTGAGCCGGGCAGACACCGCGATACGAATGGGTACCCGGGCGAGGACGACGAGCGCCGAAAACCGCCGTCGGTGACCGCTCCGAAGGGGTCCCGCAAAAAATGATCGATCAAATGAGTCGGAAACCTCACACAGCACTTCCAGAGGCTGGGGTGCAGGGGGCAGGATGGGCAGGCTGGCGGCACTGAGTGCCGCCGATAGGCCCAATGGTCGACCCCGAGTGCACTCTCCTGAGCCAAATGGGGGATGGTAGAGACAGTCAGGGCACCTCGAAGATGAGGCACTATGTCGGTGAGGGAAGACGTGAGCGACAACTCTGTAGTACTGCGGTACGGCGACGGCGAGTACACCTACCCGGTGATCGACAGCACCGTCGGTGACAAGGGCTTCGACATCGGGAAGCTCCGCGCCCAGACCGGTCTGGTGACCCTGGACAGCGGTTACGGGAACACCGCCGCCTATAAATCCGCCATCACCTATCTCGACGGTGAGCAGGGCATCCTCCGGTACCGCGGCTACCCGATCGAGCAGCTGGCCGAGCGCTCCACCTTCCTGGAGGTCGCCTACCTGCTCATCAACGGTGAGCTGCCGACGGTCGACCAGCTGACCGCCTTCAAGAACGACATCACGCAGCACACCCTGCTGCACGAGGACGTCAAGAACTTCTTCCGCGGCTTCCCGCGCGACGCCCACCCGATGGCGATGCTGTCGTCCGTGGTCAGCGCCCTGTCGACGTTCTACCAGGACAGCCACAACCCGTTCGACGAGCAGCAGCGTCACCTCTCGACGATCCGCCTGCTCGCCAAGCTTCCGACGATCGCCGCGTACGCGTACAAGAAGTCGGTCGGCCACCCCTTCGTCTACCCGCGCAACGACCTCGGGTACGTCGAGAACTTCCTGCGCATGACCTTCTCGGTGCCCGCGCAGGACTACGAGCTCGACCCGGTCGTCGTCGCCGCCCTGGACAAGCTGCTGATCCTGCACGCGGACCACGAGCAGAACTGTTCGACCTCCACGGTCCGCCTGGTCGGCTCCTCCCAGGCGAACATGTTCGCGTCCATCTCGGCCGGTATCTCCGCCCTCTGGGGCCCGCTGCACGGCGGCGCCAACCAGTCGGTGCTGGAGATGCTGGAGGGCATCCGCGACTCGGGCAACGACGTCGACACCTTCATCCGCAAGGTGAAGAACAAGGAGGACGGCGTCCGCCTGATGGGCTTCGGCCACCGGGTCTACAAGAACTTCGACCCGCGCGCCAAGATCATCAAGGCCGCCGCGCACGACGTGCTCTCCGCCCTCGGCAAGTCGGACGAGCTGCTCGACATCGCCCTGAAGCTGGAGGAGCACGCGCTCTCCGACGACTACTTCGTCGAGCGCAAGCTCTACCCGAACGTCGACTTCTACACCGGCCTCATCTACCGCGCCATGGGCTTCCCGACCGAGATGTTCACGGTCCTCTTCGCCCTCGGCCGCCTGCCGGGCTGGATCGCCCAGTGGCACGAGATGATCAAGGAGCCGGGTTCCCGCATCGGCCGCCCGCGCCAGATCTACACGGGCGTGGTGGAGCGGGACTTCGTCCCGGTCGAGGAGCGCTGACGCTTCTCTTTCAGTTCCGTACAGGGACCGGTGCGCGGCACCGGTCCCTGTTGCGTTCGCCCGGCGACTGGACAACTGACTGAAAGCGTTCGACCGAGGGTTCCCTGTGGGCCGCCCCGGAGGCGGGTAAGCCACAGAAAAGGCAGAAGGCGCCCCGCGCCACCGGTCCCCCCACGGGCCGGCGAGCAGGGCGCCTTCCCATGTCCCGGTGCGGATTCCCCCCACGGGATCCGGCCGGGCGTCTGGTGGGCCAGCGCCTGAATCGCTAGCGAAGCGAGCGCAACCAGGTTCCGCCCCCTTGCGGTCTGCCGGGGTACGTACGGACGGGAGGGCCGCTCAAAGCTCCCCGGTGCACGTGCCCCGGCAACGCAATCTCCGGGGAAGTCCCCCAAGACATCCCCAGATGTCGGTCGGCGCCCCCCAAGACGCTTTCCGACACCGCCAACTTAGACTCACGAACCCCTTCGATGGTTACGTACGCGTCACTGTGACGTGCGTCTCCTGCGTATGTCCTGAAGATACGCAAGAGCCCCGATACGTCGATCGGGGGCCCAGCGTAAGGATGATGCGCGAGCCTTGTGAAGAGCTTATGTGAGGCTGCGGTTGGACTCCAGAGGGACTCTTACGTCACCGTCATGAGAATGCCCTGAGGCGAAGGCTGTTCGTCACGACGAACACGGACGAGAAGGCCATGGCGGCGCCCGCGATCATCGGGTTCAGCAGTCCGGCGGCGGCGAGCGGCAGCGCCGCCACGTTGTACCCGAAGGCCCAGACCAGGTTTCCCTTGATGGTGGCGAGCGTCCGGCGGGACAGCCGGATCGCGTCCGCGGCCACCCGGAGGTCCCCGCGCACCAGTGTCAGGTCGCTCGCCTCGATCGCCGCGTCGGTGCCCGTGCCCATGGCCAGCCCGAGGTCGGCGGCGGCGAGCGCGGCGGCGTCGTTGACCCCGTCCCCGACCATGGCCACGCTCCGGCCCTCGCCCTGGAGCCGGCGCACCACGGCCACCTTGTCCTCCGGCAGTACCTCGGCGATCACCTCGTCGATCCCGACCGCACCGGCCACCGAACGGGCCACCCGCTCGTCGTCCCCGGTCAGCAGCACGGGGGTGAGTCCCAGGCCGCGCAGCCGCCGTACGGCCTCCGCGCTGGTCTCCTTGACCGCGTCGGCGACCGTGAGGACACCGGCAGGGGCGCCGTCCACGGTGACCACGACGGCCGTCTCGCCGGATGCCCCGGCGGCCTCGTGGGCCCGCGACAGCTCCTCCGGCAGCGGTGTGGAGGCGAGCCGGCCCACGGCCACCTCGCGGCCCTCCACCCGGCCCCGTACGCCGCGTCCGGGTACGTTCTCGAACTCGTCGACCGGCGGCAGGGCGCCGACGCGCTCCTCCGCGCCCGCCGCGACGGCCCGGGCGATCGGGTGCTCGGAGGCGTGCTCCAGGGCGCCCGCGAGCCGCAGTACGTCCTCCTCGCCGAACCTGCCGGACCTGCCGGACCTCTCGGCCTGCTCGGCGTCCTCGGCGACGTACACCCGCTGCAGCGTCATCCGGCCGGTGGTGACCGTGCCGGTCTTGTCCAGGACGACCGTGTCGACGCGGCGCGTGGACTCCAGGACCTCGGGGCCCTTGATGAGGATGCCGAGCTGGGCGCCGCGGCCCGTGCCGACCATCAGCGCGGTCGGGGTGGCCAGGCCCAGCGCGCACGGGCAAGCGATGATCAGGACGGCGACGGCCGCGGTGAAGGCGGCGGTGAGGTCCCCGGTGACGCCGAGCCAGCCGCCGAAGGTGCCGGCGGCGATCAGCATGACGACCGGGACGAAGACGGCCGAGATCCGGTCGGCCAGCCGCTGCACCTCGGCCTTGCCGTTCTGCGCGTCCTCGACCAGCCGGGCCATGCGCGCGAGGTGGGTGTCCGAACCGACCCGGGTCGCCTCGACGACGAGCCGGCCGCCCGCGTTGACGGTGGCGCCCGTGACCGTGTCGCCGACCGTCACGTCGACCGGGACGGACTCGCCGGTCAGCAGGGACGCGTCCACGGCCGAGGAGCCCTCGACGACGGTCCCGTCGGTGGCGATCTTCTCGCCGGGCCGTACGACGAACCGGTCGCCGACGGCCAGTTGCGCCACGGGGACCCGCACCTCACGTACGCGCGCGCCGTCCCCGCCCGGGCCCTCGGACCGCAGCACGGCCACGTCCTTGGCGCCCAGTTCGAGCAGCGCCCGCAGGGCCGTACCCGCGCGGCGCTTGGAGCGGGCCTCCAGCCAGCGGCCGAGGAGGATGAAGGTGACGACCCCGGCGGCCACCTCGAGGTAGATGGTCGACGAGGCGTCGGCGCGTGAGACGGCGAGGTCGAAGCCGTGCCGCATGCCCGGCATGCCCGCGTGGCCGAAGAACAGCGCCCACAGGGACCAGCCGAAGGCGGCGAGCGTGCCGACCGAGACCAGGGTGTCCATGGTGGCGGCGCCGTGCCGGGCGTTGGTGGCCGCCGCCCGGTGGAACGGGTACCCGCCCCAGACCACGACGGGCGCGGCGAGCGTCAGCGACAGCCACTGCCAGTTGTCGAACTGGAGGGCCGGAACCATCGAGAGCAGGACGACCGGGACGGCGAGGAGCGCGGAGACCGTGAGCCGCTGACGCAGGGAGGCGAGCTCGGGGTCCTCGGCGGAGGCGCGAGCGTGGTCGTCCGGTGAAGCGGCGGGGTCCTCCGGAGGGGCGGGCGGCGGAGGCTCCTCGGCCGTGTACCCCGTCTTCACCACGGTCGCGATCAGATCGGCGACCTGGACGCCCTCGGGGTACGCGATCCGCGCCTTCTCCGTCGCGTAGTTGACGGTGGCGGTGACGCCGTCCATGCGGTTGAGCTTCTTCTCGACGCGGGCCGCACAGGAGGCGCAGGTCATCCCGCCGATCGACAGCTCCACCTGTTGGCGGGGCCCGTCCGTGGGTGTCTGCGGCGCCTGCGTGCCGGTGCTGGTCATATCGATGCTCCAGGAAAAACGGACCGGGAAACGGACCGGGGAAACGGGCCGGAGGAACGGACCGGAGGGATGGGCCGGAGAAACGGACCGGGAACGCGGGCCTCGCCGCCGGAACCGGCGGCGAGGGGAGTGCGAAGAAACCCGATCG
Organism: Streptomyces sclerotialus; assembly: GCA_000719105.1. Lineage (GTDB taxonomy): Bacteria > Actinomycetota > Actinomycetes > Streptomycetales > Streptomycetaceae > Streptomyces > Streptomyces sclerotialus_B. Next base: position 327,257 of record JODX01000001.1, read on the forward strand.
GGCCGTCAGGCCGTGCCGACGAGCTCGAAGCCGGCCTCGTCGACGGCGGCGCGCACGGCTTCCTCGTCGAGGGCCGCGGCGGACACCACGGTGACCTCGCCGGTCGCGGCGACGGCCTTCACCGAGGTGACGCCGGGGAGCTGGGAGATCTCGCCGGACACCGCGCCTTCGCAGTGCCCGCAGCTCATTCCGCTCACCTTGTAGACGGTCGTGACGGAACCGGGGGTGTTGGGCTGGCCGGTCATGGCGTTCTCCTCGTGGAGGGCGTGGGTGTGGTGGTGTGTGGGCGGGAGGGGCCCCGGGGTTCTCCGGGTTCCCCTCCCCTACCTCGAGACTATACCCCTAGGGGGTATAAACCAAGGTTCGCGTCGGCCACGGTGGTGCCCACGACGGTGCTCGCGGCGATCTCCGCCGCGTGGAGGGCGAGGGTGGGGGCGAAGGCGTATGCGCGCGGTGGTCTTCGAACGGTTCGGTGGTCCGGCCGAGGTGCGGGAGGTTGCCGATCCGGTCGCCCCGGAGCACGGTGTCGTGGTGCGGGTCGAGGCCACGGGGCTGTGCCGCAGCGACTGGCACGCCTGGCAGGGCCACGACCCGGACGTGGTGCTGCCGCACGTGCCCGGGCACGAGCTGGCCGGAGTGGTGGCCGAGGTGGGGAAGCGGGTGACGCGTTGGCGGCCCGGTGACCGGGTGACCGTGCCCTTCGTCTGCGCCTGCGGCACCTGCCCTTCCTGTGCGGCGGGCGACCAGCAGGTGTGCGAGCGGCAGACGCAGCCCGGGTTCACGCACTGGGGATCGTTCGCCGAGTACGTGGCGCTGGACCACGCCGACGTGAACCTGGTGGCCGTGCCGGAGGAGCTGTCGTACGGCACGGCGGCCTCGCTGGGCTGCCGGTTCGCCACGGCGTTCCGCGCGGTGGTGACGCAGGGGCGGGTGGCGGCCGGTCAGTGGGTGGCCGTGCACGGCTGCGGCGGGGTCGGGTTGTCCGCGGTGATGATCGCGGCGGCCTCGGGCGCGCGTGTCGTGGCGGTGGACGTCTCGCCCGGTGCCCTGGAGCTGGCCCGGACGTTCGGGGCGGCCGAGTGCGTGGACGCCTCGCGGGTACCGGACACGGCCGCGGCCGTACGCGACCTCACGGGCGGCGGCGCCCATCTCTCCCTGGACGCCCTCGGCTCACCCGCCACCTGCGTGGCCTCGGTGAACGGCCTGCGCCGCCGGGGCCGCCACGTCCAGGTGGGCCTGCTCCCCTCCGACACGGGCGCCACCCCGGTGCCCATGGCCCGCGCCATAGCCCTCGAACTGGAACTCCTCGGCAGCCACGGCATGGCGGCCCACGCCTACCCGCCCATGCTGGGACTGGTACGGGCGGGCACGCTGCGCCCCGGCCTCCTGATCACGTCCACCATCGGGCTGGACGCGGTACCGGCCGCGCTGGAGTCCATGTCGACGGGTACGGCGCCCGGGGCGGGCGTCACGGTCATCGAGCCGTGGAACCGACCGGCCGGGTCCTGAGGCCGGTGAGGCCGCCGACGGCACGGGTCCCGTCCCCGTGCCGTCGGCGGCCGGTCAGGTCAATCGGTTCTGCGCCCTCGGTTACCGGGGCGGGAGGCGACCCAGGCCCGGACGGTGTCCGCGTACCAGAAGGGTCTGCCTCCCTCCACGTGATCAGGTGGGGGCAGGAGCCCGTGCTTCCGGTAGGAGCGCACGGTCTCGGGCTGTACGCGGATGTGGGCGGCGATCTCCTTGTAGGACCAGAGGCGTTCGGTCATCAGTGGCACCTCCTCGCGCGCGCCACGGTGGCGGCCGGGGCCGGCCGTCGGAGGAGCCGGGGCGCTGCGTCGGCGATCACAAAGGCTGTTCCCCTCAACGGCGCATGGTGACCATGGGACATCCGCTGTGGAACGGATGTGACCCAAGAGCCACTCAGATGTGACATGTGTGACAGAAGCGTTCTCTTTGTGGCACAAGTGATGAATCGGTACGGGTGACGAACCGGTGGGCGTCGTTGACGAGTTGATGCCGACGGTTGACGAAGTGGCGAGCGTGGTCGGCGAAGCGACGCGCGCCGCCGGCGAAGCGACGCGCGCGGTCGGCGAGGTGAGACCGAGGTGATGGGCCCGGCCGACGCGCGGAGCGCCTACGCCCCGCACGACCTCAGGAACGCGCGCGTGCGCTGTGCGATCGGCAGCGGCCTGTCCGGCTCGCACGGGTACATGTCCTGCTCGACGATCGCGAACAGGTCGGCGTCCAGCTTCCGCGCGGCCTCCAGCACCGGCTCCAACGCCGGTACCCCGGCCGGCGGTTCGCACATCACGCCCTTGGCCACCGCCGGCCCGAACGGGATCCCGTTCGCCCGCACCTCGGCGAGGACCTCCGGGTCCACCTGCTTGAGGTGCAGATAGCCGATGCGTTCCCCGTAGGTCTCGATCAGCTTGACGCTGTCGCCGCCGCAGTACGCGTAGTGGCCGGTGTCCAGGCACAGGGAGACGAGGTCGGAGTCGGTGCCGTCCAGGAAGCGGACGACGTTCTCCTCGCTGTCGATGTGGGTGTCCGCGTGCGGATGGACGACGATCTCCAGCCCGTACCGCTCACGCACCTCCCGGCCCAGCCGCTCCGTCTGTTCGGTGAGGTGCCGCCACTGGGCGGCTGTCAGTGTGTCCGGCTCCAGCACCTCGCCCGTCTTGTCGTCCCGCCAGAAGGAGGGGATGACGACGAGGTGGGACGCGCCCATCGCCCGGGTCAGCGCGGCGATGTCCGAGACGTGCGCCCACGTCCTCTCCCAGACGTCCGGACCGTGGTGCAGTCCGGTGAAGACGGTGCCCGCCGACACCTTCAGGCCGCGCCGTGTCGTTTCCTCGGCGAGAACGGCCGGGTCGGAGGGCAGATAGCCGTACGGCCCGAGCTCGATCCACTCGTAGCCGGACGCGGCGACCTCGTCGAGGAAACGCTGCCAGGGGACCTGCCGAGGATCGTCGGGGAACCACACGCCCCAGGAGTCGGGGGCCGAGCCGATCCGGATGCGGGAGAGTGAGGGCTGGGGTGACAACGGCGTCATGGCGGCCAGCGTGGTGGCGTCCGAGGAAGGGTGTCAAGACCTGGTCCGAATGTCTGGACAAAATGTTGACAGGAATCCATGGCACGGTTAACCCTTGTATGCCGCACCATCGGACGACTGTGTGACAACTGCTGTGAGGGACCGGACGGCGAGGTGACGTCCGGGGCCAGACCGCCTCCGGCGCGGAGGCCGCTTCGCCCTGGCAGGAGCGAACGCGAGCGACGACTCCCCGCCCGCCGCGGCCCCGCGCCGGAGGTTCACACCGTTCGCACCACCGTTCGGACCTTGTGCGTCCGCCGTCCGCCCGGGCGGACGGACGGGCCGTCGACACCCCCACATGTGTCTACGCGGGGACCGGAACGGCAGACACAGTGTCGGCAGCGCCGTCCCGCGCGGTCCTGGTGGGATGTTCCCGTGGCCGGGACGCCACCCGCCCGCGCGCGTACCGGCCGTACGCCGCCGCCCTCTTGTGAAGGAGTTCTCGGACATGACGAAGACCGTCAACCACTGGATCGGCGGCAAGGCCGTCGAGGGCGCGTCGGGCACGTACGGGCCGGTCACCGACCCGGCGACCGGCGCGGTGACCACCCAGGTCGCCTTCGCGTCCGTGGACGAGGTGGACGCGGCCGTGGCGGCGGCCAAGGAGGCGTACCAAGCCTGGTCCAACTCCTCGCTGGCCCAGCGCACTTCCGTCCTCTTCAGGTTCCGCGCCCTGCTCGACGCCCACCGCGACGAGATCGCCGCACTGATCACCGCCGAGCACGGCAAGGTCCACTCGGACGCGCTCGGCGAGGTCGCGCGCGGCCTGGAGATCGTCGACCTGGCGTGCGGCATCAGCGTGCAGCTGAAGGGCGAGCTGTCCACGCAGGTCGCCGGCCGCGTGGACGTGGCCTCGATCCGGCAGCCGCTGGGCGTCGTCGCGGGCATCACGCCGTTCAACTTCCCGGCCATGGTGCCGATGTGGATGTTCCCGATCGCCATCGCGTGCGGCAACACGTTCGTGCTGAAGCCGAGCGAGAAGGACCCGTCGGCCTCCGTACGCCTCGCCGAACTCCTCGCGGAGGCGGGCCTGCCGGACGGTGTCTTCAACGTCGTGCACGGCGACAAGGCGGCCGTCGACCGGCTGCTGGAGCACCCGGACGTCGCGGCCGTCTCCTTCGTCGGCTCCACCCCGATCGCCCGCCACATCCACGCCACCGCCTCCGCGAACGGCAAGCGCGTCCAGGCCCTCGGCGGCGCCAAGAACCACATGCTGGTCCTCCCGGACGCCGACCTCGACGCGGCGGCGGACGCGGCGGTGTCGGCGGCCTACGGGTCGGCGGGCGAGCGCTGCATGGCCATCTCGGCGGTCGTCGCGGTCGGTTCGACCGGCGACGAGCTCGTACGGAAGATCCGGGAGCGGGCCGAGAAGATCAGGATCGGTCCGGGTGCCGACCCCGCCTCCGAGATGGGCCCGCTCATCACCGCGGCCCACCGCGACAAGGTGGCGTCCTATGTGAGCGGCGCGGCGGCGGAGGGCGCCGAGGTCGTCCTCGACGGCACCGGGTACACGGTCGAGGGCCACGAGGACGGCCACTGGATCGGCATCTCGCTGCTCGACAAGGTTCCCACCACGGCGAAGGCGTACCGGGACGAGATCTTCGGCCCGGTGCTGTGCGTGCTGCGCGTGGACACGTACGAGGAGGGCGTCGACCTCATCAACGCCTCGCCGTTCGGCAACGGCACCGCGATCTTCACCCGTGACGGCGGCGCCGCCCGCCGCTTCCAGCTCGAGGTGGAGGCCGGCATGGTCGGCGTCAACGTGCCGATCCCGGTCCCCGTCGGTTACCACTCCTTCGGCGGCTGGAAGGACTCCCTCTTCGGTGACCACCACATCTACGGCAACGACGGCACGCACTTCTACACCCGCGGCAAGGTCGTCACCACGCGCTGGCCCGACCCGTCGGAGGCCCCGGCGGGCGTCGACCTCGGCTTCCCGCGGAACCACTGACGGGATCGGCTGACGCGGTCGGCCCCTTACCGCTCGAGGAAGTCGAGAAGGTCCCGGTTGAACCGCTCCTTGTCACCCGGGACCATCGCGATGCCGTGGGAGCCGCCCTCGTAGACCTTCAGCTCGGCGTCCCGGACGATCTCGGCCGACTTGCGCCCGGTGGCGTCGATGGGCACGACCTGGTCGTCGTCGCCGTGCACGACCAGCGTCGGCACGTCGAACTTCCGCAGGTCCTCGGTGAAGTCCGTGTACCCGAACGCGTCCACGCAGGCGACGCCGCCCTGGATGGTCTGCGCCATGGCCATGTACCAGAAGGCGTCCTTGTTCCCCTGGGTGACCTTGTTGCCGGGCCGGTTGGCGGAGAAGAAGCCCTCCGCGGTGTCCTTCCAGAACTGCGAGCGCTCGTGCAGGATGCCGGCCTTGATGTGGTCGAGGACCTCACCGGGCACGCCCTCGGGGTTGGTGTCGCTCTTCGCCATGATCGGGGGAACGGCGGACAGGAGGACCGCGGAACGGATCCGTCCGGTGCCGTGCCGGCCGATGTAGCGGGCCAGCTCGCCGCCGCCCATGGAGTGGGCGACGAGCGTGACGTCGTTCAGTTGCAGGTGCGTGAGCAGGTCTTCGAGGTCGTCGGCGAAGGTGTCGAAGTCGTAGCCGTCCCAGACGGGCGTGGAACGGCCGTGCCCGCGGCGGTCGTGGGCGATACCGCGGTATCCCGCGTCGGCCACCGCCTTGAGCTGGTCGTGCCAGGCGTCGCCGTTGAGCGGCCAGCCGTGGATGAACACCACGGGGCGGCCCTGTCCCCAGTCCTTGAAGAAGATCTCGACGCCGTCGCGGGTGGTGCAGACAGGCATGGCCTACCTCTCTCGGTGAAGGCGCGCCGGGGTCGGCCGGCGCGGCGTGCACGCCGGCGGCGGATGCCGCCAACGCTTCCGCCCCAGGACAAATCCTCCCGGAACCCGGCAAGAGCGCAATTCCTGTCAGCGTTTGTGTCTGCGTCTGCGTTCGGATACCGGATGTCCACGGCCGAAGGGACGGAGGGACGGAGGGACGGGGGGACGGGGGGACGGAGGGACGGAGGACCTCGCGCCGCGGCCATGGCCCGCCGGCGCGTACCACGGCCGCGGTACGCGCCCGCCCCGCCGTACGCCTGCAGGAGGTGCGGGAGTTCAGCCCCTGGGCGCACCGGCTGTCGGTGGTGCCCCGTACCGTTGACGTATGGATCTTCGACTGTCCGGACTGCGGAAGCGGGTGCGGGAGCGGAAGCGGCTGCGGGGGCCCGGGCGTCTGCCGGCCGCCGTGGCCGCCGTGGCGGCCCTGGCCGTGCTCGCCGGTGCCGGTACGTGGACGGCCGTCGCGTCCGACGACCCGCCCCCGGTGCACCGCACCGACCGGATCGCGGCCGTGGGCGACGGGGTGCGCCTGGACACGTCCTACTTCACCTCCGGCGCCTCCGGCCGCCGCCCGGCCGTCCTGCTGGCGCACGGCTTCGGCGGCAGCAAGGCCGATGTACGGGAGCAGGCGGAAAGCCTGGCCAGAGACGGGTACGCGGTCCTGACCTGGTCGGCACGCGGCTTCGGCGAGTCGAACGGGAAGATCGGGCTCAACGACCCGGAGGGCGAGGTCGCCGACGTCTCCCGGCTGATCGACTGGCTGGCCGAGCGCCCCGAGGTCGAGCTCGACAAGAGCGGCGACCCGCGCGTGGGCGTCGCCGGCGCCTCGTACGGCGGGGCGGTCGCCCTGCTGGCCGCCGGGTACGACGAGCGGGTGGACGCGATCGCGCCCGCGATCACGTACTGGGACCTGGCGGACGCCCTGTTCCCGAACGGCGTGTTCAAGAAGCTGTGGGCCGGCTACTTCATCAACTCCGGAGGCGGCTGCGACCGGTTCGAGGCGCGGCTCTGCGAGATGTACGAGCGCGTCGCCGCGTCCGGGACGCCGGACGCGGCGGCGGAGAAGTTGCTCCACGACCGCAGTCCCTCCGCCGTCGGCGACCGCATCAAGGTGCCCACACTGCTGATGCAGGGGCAGACCGACTCCCTCTTCCCGCTGGGCCAGGCGGACGAGGCGGCGAAGGCGATCCGCGCCAACGGCGCCCCCGTGAGTGTCGACTGGATCGCGGGCGGCCACGACGGCGGCGACATGGAGACCGACCGGGTACGGGCCCGGACGACGGCGTGGTTCGACCGCTACCTCAAGGACGAGGCGGGCGCCGGCACCGGAGCCGCGTTCCGTGTCTCGCGGGAGGCCGGCCGGGCCGACAGCGACGGCACCGTACCGCTGACCGGCGTGAGCGCCGACACGTACCCCGGCCTGGACGGCGAACCGCGCCCGATCACCCTCACCGGCCGCGAGCAGACGGTCGACAACCCCGCCGGGGGCAACCCGCCCTCCATCTCGGGCCTGCCCGGCCTCGGCGGCGCCGGCGGCCTCTCCCAGCTCTCCGCGCTGGGCTACAGCCTCTCCCTCGACTTCCCGGGACAGTTCGCCGCGTTCGAGTCGGCGCCCTTCACGGAGGACTCGCAGATCACCGGGTCGCCGACGGTGACGGTCCATGTGAAGTCGACCGGTGACGACGCCGTGCTCTTCGCGAAGGTCTACGACGTCGGGCCGGACGGCACCCAGCCCGTGCTGCCGGCGCAACTGGTCGAGCCCGTCAGGGTGAAGGACGCCAAGGCCGGCAAGGACGTGACGATCACCCTCCCGGCGATCGACCACGAGGTGGACGAGGGCCACCGGCTGCGGCTGGTCCTCTCCTCCACCGACCTCGGCTACGCCTCCCCGGCCGCCCCGGCGACGTACACGGTCTCCCTGAAGGGCGGGATGCGGGTGCCGTCGCCCCTGGCCGAGGACACCGCGGACGCACCGCTGCCCGCGTGGGTCTGGTGGCTGCCGCCGGCCGGTGCGCTCGCGGCACTCGTCCTGCTGTTGACGAGCCGCCGCCGCACCGTCGCGCCCGCCCCCGACCCGGAGCTGGCCGACGTCCCGCTGACGATCACCGGACTGAGCAAGCGGTACGCGAAGTCGACGGACCGGTACGCGGTCAAGGACCTGTCCTTCCGGGTGGAACGGGGCCAGGTACTGGGCCTGCTCGGCCCGAACGGCGCGGGCAAGACGACGACCCTGCGCATGCTGATGGGCCTGATCAAGCCGGACGGCGGAGAGATCCGCGTCTTCGGCCACGCCATCCGGCCCGGCGCCCCCGTGCTGTCGCGGGTGGGTGCCTTCGTGGAGGGCGCGGGCTTCCTGCCCCACCTCTCGGGCCGGGAGAACCTGGAGCTGTACTGGCAGGCCACGGGGCGCCCGCCCGAGGACGCCCACCTGGACGAGGCCCTGGAGATCGCGGGCCTCGGCGACGCCCTGTCCCGCGCGGTGCGCACCTACTCCCAGGGCATGCGCCAGCGCCTCGCCATCGCCCAGGCGATGCTCGGCCTGCCGGACCTGCTGATCCTCGACGAACCGACCAACGGCCTCGACCCGCCCCAGATCCGCGAGATGCGCGAGGTGATGATCCGCTACGCGGCCGGCGGGCGCACGGTCATCGTCTCCAGTCACCTCCTCTCCGAGGTCGAGCAGTCCTGCACCCACCTGGTGGTCATGGACCGGGGCCGGCTGGTCCAGGCCGGACCCGTCGGCGACATCGTCGGAGCGGGCGACGTCCTGCTCGTCGGCCTGGCCTCCGACATCGCCGACCCGGTGGTGGAGAAGGTGGCGGCCCTGCCGGGCGTGGCATCGGCGGAACGCGCGCCGGGCGGCCTGCTGGTACGGCTGGCCCCGGGCACGGACGGCTCCGCCACGGCCACCGCGGCCACCGCGGACGGAGGGTCCTCGGAGCAGGATGGCGACGGCACGCCCGCCGTCACCGACGCCGAGGCGCTGACCTCGGCGGCCGCCGCCCGGCTCCTCGTGGACCTCGTACGGCTGGACGTCCCCGTCGCCTCCCTCGGCCCCCACCGCCGCCTGGAGGACGCCTTCCTCACCCTGATCGGAGGTTCCGGATGAGCACGCTCGCCGAGTCGCGTGAGGTGGCCCCCGGCTACCGGCCGGGCCGGACCCTGCCGCTGCGCGTCGAGCTCGTACGGCAGGTGAAGCGGCGGCGCACGCTCGTCATGTTCGGGATGCTGGCCGCCCTGCCGGTCGTCCTCCTCGTCGCCTTCCAGGTCGGGGGCGAACCGGGGCAGGGCAACAACCGGATGAGCCTGATGGACACGGCCACGGTGTCGGCGGCGAACTTCGCGGCGGTGAATCTGTTCGCCTCCGCGGGCTTCCTCCTGGTCATTCCCGTGGCGCTGTTCTTCGGGGACACGGTCGCCTCCGAGGCGAACTGGTCGTCGCTGCGCTATCTGCTCGCGGCGCCCGTGCCCCGCGCCCGTCTGCTGTGGTCCAAGCTCGTCGTCGCGCTCGGCCTCAGCCTGGCCGCGATGGTGCTGCTGCCGGTCGTCGCCCTGGCCGTCGGCACCGTGGCGTACGGCTGGGGCCCCCTGCAGCTCCCCACCGGCGGCACGCTGCCCACCGGCACGGCCGCCCAGCGCCTGCTGATCGTCACGGTGTACATCTTCGTGTCCCAGCTCGTCACCGCCGCACTCGCGTTCTGGCTCTCCACCAAGACGGACGCGCCGCTGGGGGCGGTCGGCGGCGCGGTGGGCCTCACCATCATCGGCAACGTGCTCGACGAGGTGACGGCCCTCGGCGACTGGCGCGACTTCGTCCCCGCCCACTGGCAGTACGCCTGGACCGACGCCGTCCAGCCGCAGCTCACCTGGGACGAGATGATCCCGGGCATGGCCCTCTCCACGACGTACGCGCTGGTGCTGTTCGCCCTGGCCTTCCGCGGCTTCACCAGAAAGGACATCGTCTCCTAGATCGTCATCCGGATCGTCATCCGGATCGTCTCCCAGGCCGACGGAGACCGAGCGCGAGGCATTGAATTTTCCTTACGCATCGGTAAGTTGACTCCCGGGTAAGCACAGTGGGTGCAGCGAGTCAGCCACGGCAGCACGTCAGTGAAGCCGCGACCGGGAGCCGTCTCATGGGCGTACGCAAGGACTTGAAGCAGGCCAGGCAGCGCGGTGACCTGGCCGACCGCATCAGCGTGGAGACCGTCAGGGACGCGCACGGCACCGTCCGAGAAGCCCGGTCACCGGCCCTCGTGCCGGCCCCGGTGACCGGCAGCGTCGCCGACCTGCCCTTCACCAACGCGGCCGAGGCCCCCGACGCCGTGGTCCTGCGCCGCCGCCGGGGCGGCACCTGGCGGCCCGTCACCGCGGCCGCCTTCGCCCGGGAGGTGACCGCCACCGCCAAGGGCCTGATCGCGGCCGGCCTGGAACCGGGCGGCCGCGTCGCGGTGATGTCCCGCACCCGCTACGAGTGGGCCGTCCTCGACTTCGCGATCTGGGCGGCGGGCGGTGAGACCGTTCCCGTCTACGCCACGTCCTCTCCCGAGCAGATCGAGTGGATCGTACGGGACTCCGGAACCCGCTTCGTGTTCGCGGAGACCCCCCAGAACGCGGAGGCCGTCCGCACCGCGACCGAGGGGCACACCGATCCGCCGCACATCCGGCAGTTGGAGGGCGGCGAGGGCGACGACGCCCTGGCCGCCCTCGCGGCCCTGGGCCGGGACGTCCCGGAGGAAGAGGTCACCAAGCGCCGGGGCACCCTCACCCCCGGCTCCACCGCGACCGTCTGCTACACCTCCGGCACCACGGGTCGGCCGAAGGGCTGCGTGCTCACCCACGCCAACCTGCATGCGGAGGCCGCCAACACGGTCGAGCTGCTCCACCCCGTCTTCCGGGCGGTCACCGGTCAGGCGGCCTCCACCCTGCTCTTCCTCCCGCTCGCGCACATCCTCGGCCGGACCATCCAGATAGCCTGCCTGATGGCCCGCATAGAACTGGGCCACTGGCCGAGCATCAAGCCGGACGAGCTCCGGCCCGCGCTCAAGGAGTTCCGGCCCACCTTTCTCGTCGGGGTCCCGTACCTCTTCGAGAAGATCCACGCCACCGGCCGGGCCACCGCCGAGCGCATCGGCCGCGGCGCCTCCTACGACCGCGCACACCGGATCGCGGTCCGCTTCGGGCAGGCCCATCTGGACAGGTTCCTGGGCCGCGGCAAGGGCCCGGGCGCCCGGCTGTACGCCGCGTGGGCCCTGTACGACCTGCTGGTCTACCGCCGGGTCCGCAAGGAGCTCGGCGGCCGCACCCGTTACGCGATCAGCGGCGGCTCCCCGCTCGACCGCGACCTCAACCTCTTCTTCTACGCGGCCGGGATCATGATCTACGAGGGGTACGGCCTCACGGAGACCACCGCGGCCGCCACCGTCGTCCCGCCCCTGGGCCCCCGCCCGGGCACCGTCGGCCGTCCCGTACCGGGCGCCGCGGTCCGTATCGCCGACGACGGCGAGGTGCTCGTCAAGGGCGGCATCGTCTTCGGCGCCTACTGGAACGACCCGCGGGCCACGGACGCCGCCCTCACCGACGGCTGGTTCGCCACCGGAGACCTCGGCTCCCTCGACGAGGACGGCTACCTCACCATCACCGGCCGCAAGAAGGACCTCCTCGTCACCTCGGGCGGCAAGAACGTTTCTCCGGCCGTCCTGGAGGACCGGCTGCGCAGCCGCCCGCCCGTGGGCCAGTGCGTCGTCGTCGGCGACAACCGCCCCTACGTCGCCGCCCTGATCACCCTCGACCCGGAGGACGTCGCCCACTGGCTGCACGTACGCGGCCTGCCCGCCGGTACGCCGCTCGCGGAGCTGGTGCACGACGACCGCCTGCGGGCCGACGTCCAGAAGGCCGTGGACTTCGCCAACGAGGTGGTCTCCCGCGCCGAGTCCATCCGTGCGTTCCGCCTGGTGGAGGGCGAGTTCACGGAGGAGAACGGGCTCCTCACACCGTCCCTGAAGGTCAAGCGGCAGGCGGTGGCGGAGGCGTACGCGGCCGAGATCGAGGCGTTGTACGGCGGCTGACCGCCGTGCCGGTCCTGCCGGGCCGAGCACGGCGGAGCGGGCTGCCCGGTGACCGGGCAGCCCGCTCCGCCATGTGCCGGTATGCCGGGTTCAGTGATTGTTCTCGGCCTCGTACGCAAGGATGCCCAGGTCACTCAAGGCATGCGACAGCGCCGCGTCGCGGTGCGTCGACGTGGAGTTCTCGGTGCACGACATGTCGTCGTCGGTGGCGAGGAGCGGGAGGTCCTGGAGCACACCCACGTCCGTGACCGCGATGCACGGCTTGTTGAACGAGCCTTGAATAAGTGCGATCTGCGGGCTCATGTTGCCGTACGTGCTGGAGTTGCCGAAACTCTGCATCGCAGCATTGCCGCTCGCGGTGGCCGGTCCCATGTCGTAGTCAACCGCCATCGCCTGCGGAGCAGCGGCGGCAGAGGCCCCTACGACGGAGGCGGCCAGGGCCGCCGTGGCCATAACCTTCTTGATCATTGACCCGTCCTTTCTGAAAGAAACCCCGTCACCGGAGCGCTCTGATCAACTGCACGGGGGCAACGTAGTTTCTTCCGTTCACCCGGTTGGCCGATGGAGAAATTTCTCCCTGCCGGTCGGGAACGGCCATTCCCACGCGTTCCCGGTGTGATGCGGGCCGATTGGGTGAACCCCCGCAACCAATTATGAAGCGCCGGGTTGATGAGGCCGTAGGACATGCGTCGCTACGAGGAAAGGAACGCGAAGTGCTCAAGAAGGCAATGGTCGCCGCAGCGGCCGCCGCTTCTGTCATCGGAATGTCGGTGGCGGCGGCCCCCCAGGCGCTTGCCATCAGCGACGACTCCGGCCCGGCATCGGCCAGCGGCAACGGCGCCGCGACGTCGTTCGGCAACTCGGTGACCAAGGGCGAGATGAGCCCTCAGCTGTCGCTGATCCAGGGAACGCTGAACAAGCCGTGCGTGGGTGTGCAGGACGTCGGTGCCATCATCCAGGACATCCCGATCATCTCCACCGACGACGACATGCAGTGCACCGAGAACACCACGTCGGCGCACCGCGACGCTGCACTGTCGGAGGTCCTGTCGGACCTGGACATCCTGTCGTCGAGCCACGAGAACGACTGAGAGTTGCCGGAGCGGTCCGGGCGGTCCGTCGTTGTTGTGCGGCTCGCCCGGACCAATTCCGTGGCGGTGTCCGGCCGTAAAGCCGGACACCGCGAAACAGTGGCGCTGCCGCGTACCGGATCGGCGCTTCGCAGGTGAGCATAAGAACGCGTGTTCCTCCAGGGGAACGCGTCGATCCGGTACGGTGCGAAGCATCCGGGTGAAACGCGTCGCGCCACATGTTCCGCAGTTTCTTGTTTTGTCTATTCCTCGTTACAGGCTGCAGGTCATGGTGCGAGTCATTCAGTTGTGGCTCGCTCGGTTTCGGCCGTCATCGAGGCATGACCGCTAAGAAGGGAAAGACGAGATGCTCAAGAAGAGCGCTACTGTCGCCGCCGGTGCGATCATGGCCATGGGTGTGGCCGCACCGGCCGTCGCCGACGCGGGCACCCAGGGCGGCGCCACGGGGTCACCCGGTGTCGTCTCCGGCAACGTCGTCGAGGTCCCCGTGCACGTTCCCGTCAACCTGTGCGGCAACACCATCGACGTCATCGCGCTGCTCAACCCCGCGTTCGGCAACAAGTGCGTCAACGACTGATGTAACGCACCAGCCGACCGGCTGTGTCAGGGCCGGCCTCGGACCGTCATTACGGATCCGAGGCCGGCCTTTCCCGCTTGCCCCTTTCCCGATCCCCACTTCTTCGATCAGGAAGACCACAAGAGTGCGACAGACCCTGAACAAGGGAATGGTCGCGGCGGCGGCCGCGACGAGCATCCTGTCCCTGTACGGCAGCCCGGCAGCCGCGGACGCGGGCGCGCACGGAGCCGCCGAGGGCTCGCCCGGAGTCCTGGCCGGCAACACCGCGCAGGTGCCGCTGGAACTCCCGGTGAACGCCTGCGGCAACACCGTCGACGTCATCGCGCTGCTGAACCCGGCGTTCGGCAACGGCTGCGCCAACGGTCCGGTGCACCACGGTGAGCCTCCCGCGCGGCACGAGGCACCGCCGAAGGGACCTGGAGGACCCGCGAAGAAACGCGAGGCGCCCCCGTCCCCGGCGTCGGCTCCGCAGAGGCAGGAGGCGCCCCCGACACGGCAGGACGCACCGCCGGAGAGAAACGACGAGGAGCCGCGGGGGGAGCGTGACGCGCCGTCGAGGCATGACGAGGGGCCCCCGCGGCAGCATGACGCGCCGTCGAGGGATCACAACCCGCCGCGTGGAGAGCAGGACGCGCCACGCGGGGAGCGTGACGCACCGCCGGAGAGTCACGACGAGGCGCCGCGGAAGCAGCATGAGGCGCCGCGGAAGGAGCACGAGGCGCCGCCGAAGCAACATGAGGCGCCGCGGAAGCAGCACGAGGCGCCGCGGAAGGAGCAGGCGGCTCCGCCCGAGCGTCATGAGGCTCCGCGCACGGAGCGGGAAGCACCTCCGAAGAAGCACGGAGCTCCCTCGAAGAGCGCCGGCAAGGGCGCCGGCAAGGCGCCGTCCGAGGACTGTGACGAGACGCCCCCGAAGCAGCATGCCGAGGGGCCTTCGAAGCAGCACCACGCGCCGCCGAGGGATCACGGGGACAGGCCGCACGGTTACGGCGAGAGGCCGGGTGACGACGGGGGCACCCCGTCGAGCGAGCCACCCCACGAATCGCCGGGCGACAGCGGTGACCTGGTGGTTCACAAGCCGTCGGGTGAGTCGCCGCACAACCCGCCGAGGACCTCGCCCGGTACGCCTCCGGACTCCGCACCCATGAGCCCGGTCGCTGCTCCGCCGGCCCTCGCCGAAACCGGTGCCGAGGCGCTGTTCGCAGCCTCGGCCCTCAGTGCCGCGCTGGTCGCGGGCGGGGCGCTGCTGTATCGCCGGGGCCGGATCGTCTCCCGCCGGTGATCTGCCGGGTGCCGGACGCGCGGGCACGTACCCGGGTCCGGTGAACCCGGCCGACCGGCACCAGCGGGCCGCGTGTCACAGCGGCCCGCTTCTTCATGGCCGCGCCGTGGCCCCGCCGTGGCCCCGCCGTCCGCCTCCGGTCACACGTACGGGCGAGCGGACCACCCGAAGGCCGGGGCTCCGGTGGCGGGACGGCTCCTCCTGTGACTGGGTGTCAGTACATGACCGGCTGACAGGTCAGGAGGAGCAGCCATGGCCCCACACCAGCGTTGGCCCCGCAGCGGACGGTCGGCGCGCGTCGCGGTCTGCGTCGTCGCGTCGATCGCCCTGTCCTCGGGTCCCGTGTACGCCGCGACCTCCGGGTCGTTCTGGGCCGACGATCCTCCGGTCCCCGTCCCGCCCCCACCCACGGCGCCAATGGCTCCGATGGCTCCGATGGCTCCGGCCGCTCCGACCGCGCCCCTGGCCCCGACCTGGCCCATGGCTCCGTCCGCACCGGTGAGTCCGGACGGCGCATGGTCGGACGGCACCGGGTCGAACGTCGCGCGGACCTCTCTGCCCGGTGACTGGTGGAGCGACATCAGGAGTCTGTCGGGTCTCCTCGGCCCATGGGCGGAGTGGCGCAGGGAGCGGGACGACCGGAAGTTCGTCCTCGAAGTGCCGGTGACGGGGAGCGACGCGGCCGACGAGTTCGACCACCGCTTCCGCCGGCTGGCGGAGCGGCTGGTCGAGCTGGGGGCGCCCGACACCGTGCTCGTGTTCGACTCGGAGACGAGCAGCACCACGTACACGCAGCGCTGCGGGCCGGACCCGGAGAACTGGAAGACGTACTGGAACAGGATCGTCACCGCCATGCGGTCCGTACCCGGTCAGGAGTTCAGGTTCGACCGGATCCCGACGAGCGGGGGCGGGGGCGCCGCGCCCTGGACCGAGTGCTACCCGGGGACCACCGGTCGGCCGACCGCACCCTGGGAAACCACCCCGCAGCCCGCCTCACAGCCGACCCCGCAGGCGATCCCGCCGACGAGTACGTCGCAGTGCTCGCCGCTGGAGCTGGGCGACTGGGTGGAGGACTGGCTCGGCGGGAAGATCTGCACGCGCTACGACTGGTTGTCCGACGACCGGTGACACGTCAGGTGCGTGATGCCGGTAGCGCGGTACTCCTCCCCGGCCTCCCCGGCCTCCCCGGAACGGGCCCGGCGGGCGACGTACCGGCGACGGCGGCCTCGTACACGTGCATGAGCTGGGCGGCGCTGCGGGTGATGCAGTAATGGCGGGCGGCGGCGGACACGGCCCGGGAGCGGACCCCTTCGGCGCGTACGGCGGGCAGGGCGTCGACGAAGGACTCCGCGCCGCCCTGCACACGCCGGGCGCCCACGGCCGTGCCGGGCGGCAGGTCCTCGACCGCGGGACAGGACACGTACAGCACGGGCAGGCCCGCCGCCAGGGCCTCCACGGCGGCCAGCCCGAAGGCCTCCTCCGCGCTCGGCGAGGCGAGGACGTCCATGGCGTGCAGCAGGGACGGCAGGTCGGCGCCCGGGCAGCCGGCGGCGGGACGCTCACCGGTGAACAGCACCCGGTCGGCGACCCCCGCCCGCTGGGCCGTGCGCCGCAGTACGTTCTCCTCCGCGCCGCCGCCGACCAGCAGCAGCCAGAAGTCGCCCGGCAGCTGCGCCAGCGCGCGGACGACGACGTCGAAGCGCTTGTCCGCCGTGAGCCGTCCGACGCCCCCGACGACGTACGCACCCTCCGGCAGGCCGAGCCGGCGGCGGGTGCGGGTGCGGAGCGCCGGGTCGAAGCGGTAGCGGGCGAGGTCGATGCCGTTGGGGACGACCTCGATGCGCGGTCCGGGCACGCCCCAGTGGCGCAGCCGTGCGGCGACCGTGGGGGAGACGGCGACCGTGGCGCTGCCCAGCCGCTCGCTGGCCAGGTAGAGCGCCCGCACACCGGGGGAGAACCTGCGGCCCTCGAGCTGTGAGTCGCCGAGGGAGTGCTCGGTGGCGATCACTGCGCGGATCCCGGCGAGGCGCGCGGCGATCCGTCCGTACACACAGGCCCGGTACAGGTGGGTGTGGACGAGGTCGT
This sequence comes from Streptomyces sclerotialus, assembly GCA_000719105.1. GTDB lineage: Bacteria > Actinomycetota > Actinomycetes > Streptomycetales > Streptomycetaceae > Streptomyces > Streptomyces sclerotialus_B. The sequence continues at coordinate 344,295 of JODX01000001.1, forward strand.
AGCCGCCCGCACGGATCAACCGCACCAGCCGGGGCAGGACCGCGAGATCGCGGTTGCCGCCCATGTCGAGGTGGACGACGCGCACACCGTCGGCGGTCAGCCCCGCGGCGACCGGGCCGGGCTCGGTGAGCGTCACGACGTCGCACTCGACGGGCAGATGCCGCAGCAGCAGCCGGAGCTGCTGCTCCGCGCCGCCGACGCCGAGACCGGTGATGATGTGCAGGGCCTTCACCTCACACCTCCTCGACCGGTCGGCGCCGCGGCCGGAGCGATCGATGCGGTCCGTCCGGCCGGCATGGCCAGTGGGACCGGTGCAGCCGGTGCAGCCGGTGCCTGTTCTCCGTGAAGCGGACACGGGGCAGCGCGTACGGGCCGGTCAGCGGGCCCTTGTCGACGGTGGAGGCGTACGTGCAACCGGAGTCCCGCACGATGCCGGCGACCCGCCGGTCGACGGACCCGTACGGATGGCAGAACCCCAGGACGGGAGCGCCGGTCAACTCCGCGAGGACCGCCCTGCTCCCGGCGGCCTCGGCGCGCAGCGTCCTGTCGTCCGCCCGCGTCAGGTCGACGTGGGTCGGACCGTGCGAGCCGATCTCGGTGCCCTCGGTGGCGGCGGCCGTACGGATGTCCCGCTTGCCCAGCAGCCGCTTGCGCGGGCCGAGCGGAGCCCAGGAGCTGACGTCGTCGAGCCGGCCGGGGAGGACGAACAGGGCGGCGCCGCAGCCGTGCCGGCGCAGCTGCCGGTCGAGGCGGCGGGGCGAGACCGTGATGCGGTACGGGTCATCGGAGCAGTCGTCCACGGAGTGGTACATCGCCACCCATGGCGGGGCGGTCGGTGGGGGATCGGCGCGGACGGTCGTGGGAGCGGTCGGGTCAGCGGTTACGGGCATGCGGAAGCCTTCGTGTGGGTCTGTGGTCCCGCCGACCGCGCCGGGGCACCTGGAGGCGAGGCGAGCCGCCGCAAGGGAAGCAGCGAGAGCAGGGGTGCGCGGTGTTCGACTCGGGGGAGGGACGCATGACCGGTGGGCGGCGACCCGTGAGGGACCGCAACTCTATCCCGCTATGCGTATTTATCGGTGAAACCAGAAAACTGTGTCGTCATGACTAGGATGGGCGTTTTGGTGCATCACTCCTTCGGACGCGCAACCCCGCGCGCGTCCAGGCGTTGATGCCAGCGTCGGGCGCACTGCCCGGATGTTCTGCGTCAACACCAAGGAGCACTTCTCCATGTCGCGTATCGCGAAGGGCCTGGCCCTGACCTCCGTTGCCGCCGCCGCCGTGGCGGGCACCGCCGGCGCCGCCGTCGCCGACAGTGGCGCGCAGGGGGCCGTTTCCCAATCCCCGGGTGTGATCTCGGGCAACGCTGCCCAGATTCCGATCCACCTTCCGATCAACCTCTGCGGGAACTCCATCAACGTCATCGGTCTGCTGAACCCCGCATTCGGCAACGAGTGCCTGAACGACTGACAGCACGGCACACCGTCCGACGGCCGGCCGTCCTCCGCACGCCGGGAGGACGGCCGGCCGACGCCGTACGGCGGGGTGCCCCGAATGGGGGCGCCGGACGGCAGCTCCGTGCAAGGCACCTCACCAGCGAGGACGTGGACGACTCGGACGACGGGCCGCTGCACGGCACGGTCGAGCGGTTGCAGGCGGCGATGACCGATTCAACGGTGATCCCACGATCTGTCGCATCGACCGAAGGGAACACCCATGAGTTCTCAGCCCGCCCGGCGCCTCGCGTACTCCGCGCTCTGCGCCATGGTCCTGCTCGGGATCGCCGCTCCCACCGCGTTCCCGGCCGACGGCGGCTCGGCGCGTGACCGAGGCCGGGCGACGGAACCCGTCCTCGATACGGACGCGCTCCTGGCACAGACCCGATCGCTGAGCGGCCTCGACGGTGTGCTGGACCCGGTGATCGATCTGCTCCGGTCCACGCTCGCGGCCGACAACGGGCGACTCCCCGCCGACCAGGTGGCCACGTACAGGACCTCCATCGAGGAGGTGATCACCGAGCTGAGCTCGCTGCCCGCCGCCGAACTCCCGCTGTCGCGCCACCTCGCCACGCCGGCGAGCCCCTCGTACCCCCTGACGCCCGCGCTGCCGCAGCGGCCCGTCGGGCCGACGAGTCCCCCGGACACCGACACGCCGAAGTCTCCCGGCACACCGAAGTCTCCCGACACGCCGAAGCTCCCCGACACGCCGAAGCCGCCCGAAGCGCAGAAGTCCCCCGTACGGCCGCCGCTCTCGGCGGATCCGTCGTCCCCGGACTTCCCGTGGTACCCCTTCGGGCCGTCGTCCCCTGCCGTGCCCCCGGGACCTTCGTCCCCCGCTGTCCCACCGGAGCCCGGGGACGCGGCGCGGCCTCCGGCCGCCGCCCGGTCCTCGTCGCCCAGCAGCGCCGTGGAGGGCGGCGACGCGGCGTCGCGGGACACGAGCCCGGCCGACGCGAAGCGCGAAGCGGTCACCGCCTTGGACGCGGCTGTCGACGCCCTTCTGGCCGTCGTCTCCTCCGGCGGCCCCGACGGCTCCGATGAAGTCGATGAAGCCGAGGACCTTCATGGTCTCCCTGACTACCGCGATCACCGCGACCACCGTGGTCCAGGCGCCTCCGCCGAGGTGGAGCCCGCGGCCGTCGATGTGCTGACCGGGCTGGCCGACGTCATCGCCGTGACCCTGCTCGGCAGCGGCCGTACGCCGGCCGGGAACACGGCAGGCACGCCCGATCCGGCCCCGTCGGCGGACACGGCATCACCCCTGCCGCTGCTGCCCACCGGCACAACGGGAACCACGCCGCAAGCCGCCGGCGCGCAGCCGCCCGCCTGATCCCGGCACCGCGGCGGGGCGGTTGCCGTGACGTTCGCCGAGACGGCGGTCGTCCCCGCCATACGGATCTCCCTGTAAAACGACTCGTACGAGAATGTGACACGTCATTCATTCCGAGGGCGGCGGGGAATTCCCGGGAGGCAGGGTTTCCGAGGCGGCCGGGGCTCGTTGGACAGGGTGCAGTGAGAGCCCGGTCCTTTCCTTGTCCGGGCGGTGAGCAATTCCCCGGCGGTGCGAGTCGCCGAAGAAAGGAACACCATGAAGTCACTGAATGCCGCCGCTGTCGTCGCCGGGTCTCTGGCCGTCGCGGGCGTCGCCACACCGGCCTCTGCCGCCTTCGACCCCTCGGAGGTGACGCCCATGAGTCTGAACGGTGCCTGGAACCAGCTCATGAAGGAGCCCATCGACATCTCGCCGCTGAAGTATCAGTCGGACCTGCTCAACACCGAGAGGGAGGGTTCGGTGCTCAACGGCGTGAAGGGCGCCACCAAGGCCCTCAACGACAATGGCGGCCCCCTGCGACTCCTTGGTGGCCTGCCTCTCAACGGCTGAGTTTCCTCCCGCCCCGGTCGGTGGAAACCTCTCACCCGTACGAAATCCGTATGCGAAATGCCCGTGCATCCCTCATTCGTGTGGTCGGACGCGCAGTGTCGCCCGGTCGGGTGATAAAGCCACAGGGCGGGATCGGGGGCACGGTTAGGGTTCCGCGGTGACCTCAACTCCCACCGGAACACACCCTTTCCGCCCCGCTGCCGATGCCGGAAACCTCGGCACCCTCGTCGTCCTGGCCTGGAGCGGTGAGGCCCCCGACGGCGACATGCCCTATCTCCTGGCCTATCCCCTGGGTGACGGCGAGAACGGCTCGGAGGCATGCTCAGCAGCCGTCGGGCAGTTGCTGCGCGACATCGGCCTCTCCATCGGTGAGGAGATCGCCGACACCGCCGACCGGCCGCACCCGCCGGTGACCCTCCTCGTCGAAGCCGGCCAGGCCGTCGTCACCATGCCGCACTTCAGCGCCCGGTGCCCCGCTCCGCCGCAGTGGCTCACCGCCGTCGCCGAACGCGGATACGCCCGCCTCGTCTTCACCACCCGCCCCTGGCCCGAGGCGGCACCCGGCAGGTCCGTCGAGCCCGAGGCGCTGGCCGCCTTCGCGGGCGACCCGCGAACGCTGGCCGGCTCAGCACACGTCCTCCTGCCGGCCCGCGGTTCGAGCGGCTGATGGGGGCCGCGGCGGGCGGCGGCAAGGGCACTGTGCCGTTCGCCGGCAGACTGCGCCGCCGGGACCTGGTGCGAGGGTTGCTCGCGGTGGCGGCCGTCCTGGCGCTCGCTCCGGTTGTCACCGTGTCGCGCCCCCGGCGCACGACGTCCCCGGGCGCGCCGGGACGCCCCGGCGACGCGGGGTTCGACGAGATGTACCGCGGAAGCCGTATCCGTGGCGTGCTCGCCGCCGACGAGCGTGCGGCGGCAGCCGGTACCGCCGGGGCCGCGGCCGCGCGGTGGCGGATCACCGTGGACGGCCGGCCGCTGCATCTGATGCGGCGCGCGGACGGCACGTACCTGAGCACGGTGGACCACTACCGGTCCTTCGCCACCGCCCTGGAGGCGACGCGCGCCGCCGTCGACGAACTGGGGGCGGTACAGCGCCTGCGGATCGACGGAAGCGAGGGCCACGGCCATGGCGTACACGCGTAAGGACGTCAGCACGCTGAACCGCGCGGAGAGGCGCCGCTTCGTCGGCGCACTGCTCAGGCTGAAGAAGAGCGGCGAGTACGACGAGTTCGTACGCATGCACATGGACCACTACGTCCCCGACGGTGAGACCGGACTGCGTGCCGCCCACATGGCGCCCTCCTTCCTGCCCTGGCACCGCATGTACCTGCTGGAGCTGGAGAGGGCGCTGCGCCGCGTGGACCCCGCGGTGACGATTCCGTACTGGGACTGGACCCGGGACCGTACGACGTCGTCCGCGCCCTGGACCGAGGACCTCCTCGGCGGCAACGGGCGGCGCTCGGACCACCAGGTGATGACCGGGCCGTTCGCCTACGCCGGCGGGGACTGGACCATCAGGGAGGGCATCACCGACGTCGAGTACCTCACCCGGGACTTCGGCCATCCCCGCGACCCCGTGGACCTGCCCGCGCGCGGCGACATCGACGAGGCCCTGGCCGAGCCCGTCTACGACTCCGCGCCCTGGGACTCCACCTCCCGCAGGGGCTTCCGCAACAAGCTGGAGGGCTGGGGCACCGGGAGGGGCAGCGGGTCCTGGCGCACCCACAACCGGGTGCACCGCTGGGTCGGCGGCCACATGGTCGGCGGTGCCTCCGTCAACGATCCTGTCTTCTGGCTGCACCACGCCTTCGTGGACCTGCAGTGGACGCGCTGGCAGCGGCGGCATCCCGAGGCCCGCTACCTGCCCGCCCGGGCGCTCGGTCCGGCCGACGCCCAGCGGGGCCGGGTCGTCGCACGGCACGAGCCCATGCCGCCGTGGGAGGTGACACCCGGCCGGATGGAGGACGTCGGGGAGATCTACCGGTATGCGTGAATCGCGGCCGCGGGAATGCGCGCACGCACGACGGAGCCCCGGCGACAGGAACCGCCGGGGCTCTTCTGCGCCGACCGTGCCGGTCGGCGTCTACGCACGTCAGTGGCCGTAGCCACCGGAACCGTGGTGTCCCCCGTGGTGCCTGTGGCCCAGCTCGGCGCACACGGCTCCGAAGGCGGGGTTCAGGATGCCGATGACGTCGATGGTGTTTCCGCAGAGGTTGATCGGCACGTCCAGGGGGATCTGCAGGACGTCGCCCGAGATGATGCCGGGCGATTGGGTGGCCGCACCCTGCGCGCCCGAGTCGGCCGTCGCGAGGCCGGCCCCACTGAGCATCACGGCGGACGTGCCCAGCGCTACGGCGGCAACCTTCGCCATGCGAGACATCGCGTTCTCCTTCGTTCGATGAGTCGGCCGCCCGTACGCGGCCGCTCTCCTCCTCAACGCGATCAAGCGGCCCGAGTCACGGCATACGTCGGGGATGACCCCATTTGAGCAGGGTGTTCTGCGGAAGTAGGAAGATGTCCGGAAGGTGTCGACCCATCCCTCAGGACGATGACCTTCGGCCAAGCTTGCGGGCGAACCCGGTGCCGGCGTCGTCGCCGTGCCCGGCCAGCGAAAAAGCCCTCCGCGAGGAGGGCTGGACGCCGAACGGCCGGTGGCGCCCCCGGCAGGACTCGAACCTGCGGCCAAGCGCTTAGAAGGCGCCTGCTCTATCCACTGAGCTACGGGGGCCAGGTGTGGTGGCCTGTGTCGTGGTGCCCGGGTGTGGGCTGATCCGTGACGTTGCCGGGGACAAGGATAGAGGGCCCGGCTCCTCGTCCCTGTTGCTTCCCCTCCGTGGCTCAATGTGGAGGTTCAGTGAAGCGGTCCTGATAATCGCAGGCAGGTACGAATCGTGCACCGCTTTTGGCGTCCTGCGCATCGGGTGTTGTGCACTCGTTATGCCTGAGTCCCAGTAGTCCCTTCCGTCCCTTGTGTTCTGTCGGCGCGCTGACGTGTTCATATGCTTCAGAATCAGCACAAAATTGGGCATTCTTCGCGTGTGGTGACCTTGGACGTACGGCCTCAGCTGCTTGACGCACTCTCCGCCCTGCGCGACCGTGTCGCCGCCGTGCGCTATCCGCTGCCGCTCGCGGGAGCCCCACGCGCACGAGCCAACCGCGACGAACTGCTCGCACAGCTCGACGACTACCTGGTGCCCCGGTTGAGGGAGCCCGAAGCGCCGCTGCTCGCCGTCGTGGGGGGATCGACCGGCGCCGGGAAGTCGACCCTCGTCAACTCCCTCGTGGGCAGGCGGGTGACCGAGGCGGGAGTGCTGCGGCCGACCACCCGCACCCCGGTGCTCGTCTGCCATCCCGGGGACCACCACTGGTTCAGCGGGATGCGTGTGCTGCCCCACCTCACGCGCGCGTGGATGCCCCGCCGGGCGTCCGGCGACGAGCCGTTCCCGGCCGGGGGCGACGGCGGGCGCGTCCTGCGCATCGAGACCGCGGAGAGCCTGCCTCCCGGCCTCGCCCTCCTCGACGCCCCCGACGTCGACTCCCTGATCGCCGACAACCGTGTCCTGGCCGCCGAACTGATCTCCGCGGCCGACATCTGGGTGCTCGTCACCACGGCCGCCCGGTACGCCGACGCCGTGCCCTGGCATCTGCTGCGCACCGCCAAACAGCACCGGGTGACCCTGATCACCGTCCTCGACCGCGTGCCCCACCAGGTGGTGGACGAGGTCTCCCGGCAGTACGGGGCGCTGCTCGCCAAGGCCGGCCTCGGCGAGGTGCCGCGGTTCACCGTGCCCGAACTGCCCGAGTCCGCCTGGGGCGGCGGACTGCTGCCGGCCACGGCCGTCGCGCCGCTGCGCACCTGGCTCACGCACCAGGTGACCGACCCGGGGGACCGGCACCAGGCGATGGCGCGCACCGCCCAGGGCGTACTCGACTCGCTCAGGACCCGGATGCCCGAGCTGGCCGGCGCGGCCGCCGCCCAGTACGCCGCCGCGCTACGGCTCACCACGGCCGTCCACACGGCGTACGACCGGGAGCACACGCGCGTGAAGCGGCGTCTGCAGAGCGGGGGCGTGCTCGCCGGGGACGCGCTCAAACGGTGGCGCGGCTACCCGCTGGACTGCACCGCGGGCGAACTCCTCGACGCGCTCGTGGAGAGCCTGTCGGCCCTGCTGCTGTGCGCCGTCATCGCCGCCGACCAGTGCGCCGACGACGCCTGGCGGCGCGAACCGGCCGCGGCCGCCCCGGAACTGGCACGCCGTGACCCCGTACTGGAGAGCGCCGAGCACCGCCTCGGGATGGCCGTACGCCGCTGGCGGCGCGTCCTGGAGGAGTACGCCGAGGAAGAAGCGCGCGCCCTCGACAAGGGCACCGCACCGGACCCCGAGGTCCTGGCCGCGCTGGTCGCCACGGCCCTCCTGGGCGGGCGCCGGGTGCGGTCGGCGGGGGAGCGGCTCGCCGAGCTGATCGGCGCGCACGGGGCCCTCCGGCTGCGCGACCGGGGCGGACGGTTGCTCACCGAGTACGTCGGCAGGGCGCTGCGCGCCGAGCGTGAACGCCGGCTCGCCCCGCTCGACGCACTCGACGTGCAGCCCGAGCCCCAGGCCGAACTGATCGCCGCGTTGTCCGTACTGCAGAAGGAGAGATGACCGCCGTGACCGCTGTCACCGACCGCACGGACCACGCCGACGACGGAGGAAGGGGAGGGGAGGACACCGGGGAGGCCGTCCCGGGCGGCCCCTCCGGGAGCACCGGTGAAGGCGGCGGCGGTCGGGGGACCGCCCACGCGCGCGTGCGGCGCGATGCCCCCGCCACGCACGCCGGCGGGACGGCCGGACGCTCCTACGCCTGCACACGAGGCACCGCCGGGGCCCGTACGGAGGGCGCCGCCACGGAGGGCGCCGCACCAGCCCGTACGGACGCCGGGGTGGACAGCCGTACGGACGGCGGAAGCCGCCACTGGGACGACGGGCTGATCGCCCGGCGCATGAGCGGGACCGAGGAGCAGACCAGGGAGCGGACCGGCGAGCACGGCGCGGAACGGGCTCCCGAACAGGTCCCGGAACAAGCCCCGGAACGACCCTCGGAACAGGCCCCCGAGCAGGCGGCCCCGGCGGAGACCGGGCGGGCCGGCGCGCAGACGATCACCCCCCTCGCCGAGGACGGGCCGCTGCGCGCGCGGCTCGACGATCTGCGGGACCTCGTGGGGGTCTCCCGGGCACAGCTCGACAGCCGGACCCTCGCGGAGGCGGGACGCGTCCTGGACGAGGCGGCCGCGCGGCGCAGGCTCTCCGGTCAGCACACCGTCGTCGCCCTCGCGGGCGCGACCGGCAGCGGCAAGTCGACCCTCTTCAACGCGCTCGCCGGTACGGCCCTCTCGGACACCGGGCTCCGCCGGCCCACGACGGCCGCGCCCATCGTGTGCAGCTGGAGCGACGGCGCGGCGACCCTCATCGACCGGCTGGGCGTCCCGGGACGGCTGCGGCGGCGCCCGCTGGAGGGCGTGGACGGGGACTCGGAGCTGCGCGGGCTGGTCCTGGTGGATCTGCCCGACCACGACTCCGCGGCGGTGCAGCACCGCGAGCAGGTGGACCGCATCCTGGCGCTCGTGGACGCCGTCGTCTGGGTCGTCGATCCGGAGAAGTACGCCGACGCCGTCCTGCACGAGCGCTATCTGCGGCCCCTGGCGGGTCACGCGGAGGTGATGTTCGTCGTCCTCAACCAGGTGGACCGGCTGCCCGGGGAGGCCGCCCACCAGGTCCTCGACGACCTGCGCAGACTGCTCGACGAGGACGGGATCGCCCTCGGGGAGTACGGCGAGGCGGGCACGACCGTGCACGCGGTGTCCGCGCTCACCGGCGACGGGGTCGGGGAACTGCGCGAGGCGCTCGGCAGGTTCGTGACGGAGCGGGGCGCCCCGGCCCGCCGGATCGCCGCCGATCTGGACGCGGCCGTCCGGCGGCTGCGGCCCGTGTACACGACCGGGGAGCACGTCGGGCTCGGCCAGGAGGCGCGCGACGAGTTCGCCGCCCGGCTGGCGGACGCCGTCGGCGCCACGGCCGCGGGCGAGGCGGCCGAACGGGCCTGGCTGCGCACGGCGAACCGCGCGTGCGGCACGCCGTGGCTGAGGCTGTGGCAGTGGCTCAAGGACCGCTGGGAGCCCCTCACCGGGCGGCTGGTCGTACCGGCGTCCGAGGACGCGGAGGTCGCCGCCCGGCAGTGCGTCGAGCAGGCCGTGCGCACGCTCTCCGACCGGGCCGCCGCGGGACTGCCGGAGCCCTGGGCGCTGGCCGTCCGCGAGGCCGCCCTGCGCGGCTCCCGAGGGCTGTCCGAGGAACTGGACGAACTGGCGGCGCGGGCCGGGCGGCCCCGGGAGCGGCCGCCGCGGCCCGGCTGGTGGCCGCTGGCGGCCTTCGCCCAGGTGGTCATGACGGTCCTGCAGGTGATCGGAGGGCTCTGGCTGGTGGGGCAGATCGCCGGGGTCCTGCCGCCCGACCTCGGAGTGCCGGCGCTGCTGATGGCGATGGGCATCGTCGGCGGTCCGGCCGTCGAGTGGGGCAGCAGGGTGGCGGCGCGCGGCCCGGCCCGGCGGTACGGGCTGGAGGCGGAGTGCCGGCTGCGGGAGGCGGCGGCCGGCTGCGGGAGGACGCGGGTACTGGATCCGGTGACGGCGGAACTGCAGCGGTACCGAGAGGTGCGGGAGCAGTACGGGAGGGTGCTGGGGGCGCTGCAGCCATGCGGTGAGCTGGGGTGATGCCTGGGTGGTGGGGTGGGGCGATGCCTCGGTGATGGGGTGAGGCTTCGCTCGTTCGGGTGGCGGAGTTGTCCACAGGCCGGGGGTTGTGCACAGGGCTCGGCGGCGTCGGACCGGCGGAGGCAGTCTGATCCCGCGGCGACCGTGGGCGGACACGGTCCTCGCAGCGGACACAGCCGTACGGGACGGGCCCGTACGTGGATGCGCCCGGCCCCGGAGCCGGGCGGAGGAGGGGATCGCGATGAACGAGACGACGCTGTGCGTGGTGGGGAACGTGGCCACCCGGCCCGTGTGCAAGGAGACGGCACTCGGCACGTCGGCCCGGTTCCGGCTGGCGGTGACGTCGCGGTACTGGGACCGCGAGAAGAACGAGTGGACGGACGGCCACACCAACTTCTTCACGGTATGGGCCCGGCGCACGCTCGCGGCGAACGTGTCCTCGTCGGTGTCGGTGGGCGACCCGGTGGTCGTCCAGGGCCGGTTGAGGGTGCGGACCGAGCGGACGGAGGAGGGCGAGAGCCGCACCTGGGCGGACATCGACGCGACGGCGATCGGCCACGATCTGGCGCGCGGTACGTCGGCGTTCCGCCGCACCGCCAGGACGGAGCCGAGCACCGGCACGGCGGCACCGCCACCACCGGAGCCCAACTGGGAGACGGCGCCCGCCGGCCGGCCGGAGGCGGTCGGCCGACCGCAGGCGGAGCACGCCGCAGTGATGTGACGTCGGGTGCGGTTCGACCGGCCTGACCGGACTGCGGCTTATCGGGGGAAGCGTTGTGGACGCTCCCTATGCAGGTCGGCATAAGCGCAGCTCATGGCACGTGTGAACAGCCTGTGCAAGCGATAACGATTCCGAGTCGGATCGGTCGTCCGACCTCTTGACAGGGAGGAGGGGTGCGCCGCTCTCCCTAGGATGCCGGGCATGGCTCACGGGGCTGTTGGTGCCGGTGGTGCCTGTTCGCCACTGCGACAACGGATCCTGCTCGAAGGGGAGTTCTGTGTTTTCTTCGTTCTCCGCGCCGGTCGCGCGCAGCCGGGGCGCCGCCCGCCTCGCCGCCGCGACACTTGCGTCCGGGATCGTCGTCGCGAGTGGTCTCGTCACCGCGGGTCCGGCCGCCGCCGACGAGGCCCTGCAGAACCCGGGCGGCGCCACCGCCACCATGGGCGGCCTGGAGACGTACGGGGACGCAGTGGTCCACGAGGACGGCGGGCAACGGACGGTCTCCGCCGGGCTGTTCGAGATGTCCGTCGAGGACGGCGGCACGCTGCAGACCTACTGCATCGACCTCGACAACCCGACACAGCAGGACGCCAGGTACCGGGAGACCCCCTGGAGCGGTACCTCGCTGAACGGCAACAAGGACGCGGGCAGGATCCGCTGGATCCTGCGGAACTCCTACCCGCAGGTCAACGATCTCGCGGCGCTCGCGGAGAAGGCCGGGGCGGCCGGCCTCACCGAGCAGGACGCGGCGGTCGGCACCCAGGTGGCCATCTGGCGCTACTCGGACGGCGCCGACGTACGGGCCGTGGAACCGCAGGCCGAGAAGCTCGCGGACTATCTGGAGAAGAGCGCGCGGAACCTGGCGGAGCCGAAGGCGTCCCTCACCCTCGATCCGCCCGCGGTCTCCGGCCGTGTCGGGGAGCGCCTCGGGCCGGTCACCGTCCACACCGACGCGAACTCCGTGACGGTGACCCCGTCCGCGGACGCGGCGGCCGAGGGCGTGCGGGTCGTCGACGAGGACGGTGAGGCCGTCACCACCGCGCGCGACGGCAGCCGGCTCTACTTCGACGTGCCCGAAGACGCCGCGGACGGTTCGGCGGGGCTGACCGCGCAGGCCTCCACCACGGTGCCCGTCGGCCGCGCCTTCGCCTCCGAGACCCGCAGCCAGACGCAGATACTCGCGGGTTCCAGCGAGTCCACGGTCTCCGCGACGGCCACCGCGAACTGGGCGGCGACGGGTCCGGTACCCGCGCTGTCCGCCGAGAAGAACTGCGCCGCGGGCGGACTGGACATCACGGCGGCCAACCAGGGCGACGAGCCCTTCACCTTCGAGCTGATGGGCACCGAGCACACCATCGCCGCCGGGGCGACCGAGAAGGTGACGGTCCCGCTCCAGGAGGACCAGGCGTACGACTTCACGATCACCGGGCCCAACGGCTTCGAGCAGCGGTTCAAGGGTGTGCTCGACTGCGCGACCGAGACCGTTGCCGAAGAGGGCGGCGACAAGGTGCAGACGCTCACCGAGCCCACTCCGGCCACGGCGGCCGGCCCCTCCACCGGGGGCACCGACCTCGCCGAGACCGGCAGCTCCGGGGCGACCGTCCTGATCGGGGGCGCGGCGATCGCGCTGGTCGTGGTCGGCGGCGCCGCGCTGCTCCTGGCCGGCCGGAAGAAGGCCCCGGCGAAGGACGGCACCCCCACCCGGGAGTGATGAGCGCGACACATCCGCGTCGGGCCCGGCCCCGGCCCCGGCCGTACGGCACCGATCCTTGGCAACTCAACAGCGAGTGACCGCACGGTGACCCCGTGCGAGCGGCCGTCCGCGGCGGCCCCCTGGAGGCCCCGGGATCCGGTTTCCGTCGGAGGGTGGCCGTGCGGCAAGATGGGTGGTACTGCCCACTGCCAGATATCAAGCTGCCGGACGGTTTCTCTTGGCTGAGTACATCTACACCATGCGCAAGGCGCGCAAGGCGCACGGCGACAAGGTGATCCTTGACGACGTCTCGCTGAACTTCCTGCCCGGCGCGAAGATCGGTGTGGTCGGCCCGAACGGCGCCGGCAAGTCGACCATCCTCAAGATCATGGCGGGTCTCGAGCAGCCCTCGAACGGCGACGCGTTCCTGGCGCCCGGCGCCAGCGTCGGCATCCTGCTCCAGGAGCCTCCGCTGAACGAGGAGAAGACCGTCCTGGAGAACGTCCAGGAGGGTGTCGCCGAGATCAAGGGCAAGCTCGACCGGTTCAACGAGATCGCCGAGCAGATGGCGACCGAGTACACCGACGAGCTGATGGAGGAGATGGGCAAGCTCCAGGAAGACCTCGACCACGCCAACGCGTGGGATCTGGACTCCCAGCTGGAGCAGGCCATGGACGCCCTGGGCTGCCCGCCCGGCGACTGGCCCGTCGTCAACCTCTCCGGTGGTGAGAAGCGCCGCGTCGCGCTCTGCAAGCTGCTCCTCGAGGCCCCCGACCTGCTGCTCCTCGACGAGCCCACCAACCACCTCGACGCCGAGTCCGTGAACTGGCTGGAGCAGCACCTCGCCAAGTACGAGGGCACGATCGTCGCGGTCACCCACGACCGGTACTTCCTGGACAACGTCGCCGGGTGGATCTGCGAGGTCGACCGCGGCCGCCTGCACGGCTACGAGGGCAACTACTCCAAGTACCTCGAGACCAAGCAGACCCGTCTCAAGGTCGAGGGCCAGAAGGACGCCAAGCGCGCCAAGCGCCTCAAGGAGGAGCTGGAGTGGGTCCGCTCCAACGCCAAGGGGCGGCAGGCCAAGTCCAAGGCGCGGCTGGCCCGCTACGAGGAGATGGCCGCCGAGGCCGACAAGATGCGGAAGCTGGACTTCGAGGAGATCCAGATCCCGCCGGGCCCGCGCCTGGGCAACGTGGTCGTCGAGGTGAACAACCTCCACAAGGCCTTCGGTGACAAGGTCCTCGTCGACGACCTGTCCTTCACGCTGCCGCGCAACGGCATCGTGGGCATCATCGGCCCGAACGGCGCCGGCAAGACCACGCTGTTCAAGATGATCCAGGGCCTGGAGGAGCCGGACTCCGGCTCCATCAAGGTCGGCGACACCGTCAAGATCAGCTACGTCGACCAGTCCCGCGAGAACATCGACCCCAAGAAGACGCTGTGGGCCGTCGTCTCGGACGAGCTGGACTACATCAACGTCGGCCAGGTCGAGATGCCCTCGCGCGCGTACGTCTCCGCGTTCGGCTTCAAGGGCCCGGACCAGCAGAAGCCGGCCGGTGTCCTCTCCGGTGGTGAGCGCAACCGCCTGAACCTGGCGCTGACCCTGAAGCAGGGCGGCAACCTGCTGCTCCTCGACGAGCCGACCAACGACCTCGACGTGGAGACCCTGTCCTCGCTGGAGAACGCGCTGCTGGAGTTCCCGGGCTGCGCCGTGGTCGTCTCCCACGACCGCTGGTTCCTGGACCGGGTGGCGACGCACATCCTCGCCTACGAGGGCGAGTCCAAGTGGTTCTGGTTCGAGGGCAACTTCGAGGCGTACGAGAAGAACAAGATCGAGCGGCTCGGTGCGGACGCGGCGCGTCCGCACCGTGCCACCTACAAGAAGCTGACCCGGGGCTGATCTTGCGGCATCTCTACCGCTGCCCGCTGCGCTGGGCGGACATGGACGCGTACGGCCACGTCAACAACGTGGTGTTCCTCCGCTACCTGGAGGAAGCCCGTATCGACTTCCTGTTCCGCCCGGACAAGGACTTCCAGCAGGGTTCCGTGGTGGCGCGCCATGAGATCGACTACAAGCGCCAGCTCGTCCACCGGCACACCCCGGTGGACATCGAGCTGTGGGTCACGCGGATAAGGGCGGCGTCCTTCACGCTCGCCTATGAGGTCAAGGATCCGGACCAGGTCTACGTCCGGGCCTCGACGGTGATAGTGCCGTTCGATTTCGAGGCGCAGCGTCCGCGTCGGATCACTTCCGAGGAGCGCGAGTTCCTGGAGGAGTACATGGACGACGCGGCCGGTACCGGTGCCGACGGGGACGAGGCCGTCGCGGCATGACGGTGCTCCACCTGGCCGACGACGGGGAGGCGGCCGACCTGGCCGCCTTCCTCGGCCGGCTGATCCACTACGACCGGGCGGCCGCGGTGCGGCTGCAGGCGGCCGGGACGAAGCTCGCGGTGTTCGGGCGGCCGCCGTCGTTCGAGGTTCTCGCGATCCGGGCGGTGCGGCTGGCGAAGCCGTACGAGAACGGGCTCGACGACATCCTCGACGTGACGGTGTCCGCCGGTGAGCTCCTGGAGTCCGTCGACGAGGCGGCGGCCACGGCGGTGGTGCCCTCCGCGGTCACCGGACCGCCGTGGGCCGGGGTGCTGCCCCCGCGCGGCGGCTGGCGCCCGGAGCCCGGGCTGCCGGCGCCGGACGCCGTCCGCACGACGGTCGCCGCGGTGGTGGCGGAGTTCCGGTCGCGTACGGGTGAGCTGCCGGCGGAGCGGCGTACGCGGGCGGAGCTCGACCGGATCGGGCGGGAGATCTGGTCCCGGCCGGTCGGCGACACGAACCTCCCGGTGCGGGCCGCGCACGCGGCACAGGCCCTGGGCTTCCTGCGCCCGGGCACGAGTGAGCTGAGGCTCTTCTCGTCGGGTGCGTGGCTGAGGCTGCGCACGCCGTACGGGTCGATCGCCGTGCGCCGGGCGGGACTCGGCGCCCTGGACGTCAGCGTGCGCCGCGCCTGACGTCGGTTCCGGTTCGCTGCCGGTCAGCCGGTGGTGCTGTCGTCGGGCCAGATACCGATGTGGTCCCGTTCCAGTTCGAGGGCCACCCGGTCGCGCATGCCGAGGGCCTCGGTGTACTCGGCGGGGAGCTGGAGGCGGCCCGCGCGGTCGAGCATGGCGTACTCGCGGGCGACGACCGCCTCCTCGCCGGTGGCCGCGTCGACCTCGGTGCGGCGGAGGACCTCCGTGGAGGTGCGGCCGTCGCGGATGGCGACCGTGCGGCGGACCTCGCCGGCGACCGCCTGGTCATGGGTGACGATCACGATGGTGGTGCCCAGGCGTTCGTTGGCGGTGCGGAACGCGGCGAAGATCTGTGCGGCGGTGTGGGAGTCGAGTTCGCCGGTGGGTTCGTCGGCGAGCAGCACCTTCGGTGCGTTGGCGAGGGCGACAGCGATGGCGACCCGTTGCTGCTGGCCGCCCGACATCTCGTGGGGCCGGCGGTCGCGGCAGTCGGCGACCTCCAGCAGCTCCAGCAGTTCCAGGACGCGTGCGGCGCGGGCCCGGCGGCGGGTACGGGAGCCGCTGAGCTGCAGGGGGAGCGCCACGTTCTGGGCGGCGGTGAGGTAGGGGAGGAGGTTGCGCGAGGTCTGCTGCCAGACGAAGCCGACGATCTCCCGCCGGTAGCGGAGGCGGTCCCGGGCCGTCATCGTCAGCAGGTCACGGCCGGCGACGCGGGCCGCTCCCGCCGTGGGGGTGTCGAGCCCGGCGAGGATGTTCATCAGGGTCGACTTGCCGCTGCCGGACGCGCCGACCAGCGCCATCAGCTCGCCGTCGCGCACGGTGAGGTCGAGGCCCTGAAGCGCCTGGACCTCCACCTCGTCCGTGGTGAAGACACGGACCAGCCGGTCACAGGTGATCAGGGCGTCATGACCGTAGGCGGGGCGGTCGCGGTGGGACGCGGCGCGGTGGGCGAGGTCGGCGAAGGTGGGGCCCGTGGTGGTCATGAGGCGGCTCCCGGGATGGTCGGCGCAGAGGGACGCGGGGGCAGGGGCGCAGGGGTGCACGGGGGCGAGGGCACAGGGGAAATCGGGGTCATCGGGGGTCCCCCGCTCTCAGCTCCCGCACGGCTCCCCGTCTCCCCGTCCACCAGGCCTGTGCCGCCGCGACGCCCGTGGTCAGGGCGATGACGGCGAGCGCGGGCAGGAGCAGGGACCACAGGTCCGGGCGGAGGAGGGTGTCGGCCGGTGCCGAGGAGAGCGCGTCCCCGAGGGCGACGGCAGTCAGGTCGATGCCGGGGGCGAGGAGCCGTACTGCGGCCCAGCCCGTGAGGACGCCGCCCACGGCGGCCGGCAGGGCCTGCGGGAGTGACTCGAGGATCAGCAGCCGGCGGCCCTGCGCGCGGGTCAGGCCCATGGTGCGCAGCCGGGCCAGGAGGGCGCGGCGTTCGGGCGCCGCACGGACCAGGGTGAGGACGAGGGCCAGCGCGGTGTAGGCGGCGGCGGCCGTGAGGGCCGCCGCGAAGACGCGTTCGGCACCGGACTGCAGGGGGGAGTCGACGTATCGGTCCCGCGTCTCCGACCGCAGACGGACACTCGTGTCCGGGCCGGCCAGCGTGCGCAGCGCCGCCCCGTCCAGGCGGTCACCGGTCACCAGCAGGGTGGTGGGCCGTGCGTCCCGCGGGGCGAGCCCGGCGCGGTCCACCACCAGGAACTCGGTGCCGAGCACGGCCGGGGTCGACTCCCGGACCAGGACGATCCGCACCGTGGTGACCCTGTTGTTCCCCGTGCGGACGGTGAAGGGACGGGAACCGAAGCGGTCGGCGAGGGCCGGGGACGCGAGCGCCGGAAGGGCGGCTTTCGACGACTTCGGCGACGTGAGGCCGGACGCGGGGAAGGCACCGAGACCGGTCCGGCGCGCGAGTTCCGCGTACGCGTCGGGGTCGACGCCCGCCACGGGTACCGTCGCGCCGGCGTCGTCCGGGTGTGCGTCGTCCGTGATGCTCACCGGGGTGACCGCCCGTACACCGGAGGCGCGCCGTACCCGTTCCGCCAGGCCGGCGGGGAGTGGCCCCGATGCTCCGATCCGGGCGTCCGCGCCCGTCGCCGACATGGCCGCGCGGTCGCGGATGTCGGCGACCCCCGCGAGCATCGAGCCGCCGAACGCGGCGGTCGTGAGGGCGGTCAGCAGGGCGAGGAGCGGGAGGAGGGCGGAGGCGGACGTACGGCCCGCGCGGGCCAGCGACAGATGCGCCACCGCGCCCCGCAGCCGTCCGGCCGGACGCGCCAGCCGGCGCAGCGGGAGCGGATACAGCCGCACCAGCAGCAGCGCGGCGACGACCCCCACCAGCACCGGGGCCAGCGAGACCAGAGGGTCGGCGGAGGCCGCGGACGCGCCGGCCGCTGTCGCCTCGGCCGTACCCCCCGACGCGGCCGATGAGCCCGTGTCCCCGGCAGTCCCCCTCCCGCGGAGGGCCAGTACCGTACCCAGCGCCAGCACCACCACCGTGAGTTCGGCGACCGTGCGGCGCCGCGACGGGCGTACGGAGGCCACGTCCTCCCGCGCGCCGTGGAGCCGTACGACGGTGTGGCGGGCCGCCGCGCGCAGGGGCAGGGAGGCGCAGGCGACCAGGGTGACCGCGGTCGCGGCGGCCACGGCGTACGCGTGACGTCCCGCGGGGACCGCGAGCAGGGCGATCGCCAGACCGGCCGCGCCCGCGGGCACCGCGACCACCGCGGTCTCGGCCAGCAGCCGCCCCGTGAGACCGGGCAGGGACGCGCCGCGGGCGCGCAGCAGGGTCAGTTCCGCCCGCCGACGGTCCGCGGCGAGGCCGCCCGCCATGACCAGCACGACGGCCGCGACGGTTCCCGCGCCGAACGCGGCGACGGAGACCAGCGGGGCGATGCCGGAGCTCAGGTGCTGGTGGGCGGCGAGCACATCGTCGAGGTCGGTGGTCGCGAACGTCGCGTCGTCGGTGCCCGCACGCACCGCCCGCAGACCGGGACCGGAGACGAGCGAGGCCAGGGAGGAGGAGAGCCGGGGCAGATCGTGGGCGGTCAACGGACCGGAGTCCGGGGCGAGCTGCCAGTAGGCCCAGGGCTCGCCCTCCGTACCGAGCAGGGCCGGTGCCGCGTCCGGGGCGAGGAGCAGGGCACCGAGCCAGTAGATGCTCTCGGGGCCCGCGTCGGGCACCCGCATCAGGGTCGGGGTGCGCAGCAGGGGCTGTGTCGACCAGTAGGCGCCCCGGGGGTCGCGCGGGGTGACGATGCCGGTGACGCGGACGGCGAGGGGCCCGCCGGGACGCGGGACGTGGATCACCGAGCCGACCTCGATGTCCAGCTTCCCGGCCGTCTCGGCGGTGACCGCGGCCTCCACCGTGGCGGTGGCCGCGGTGACGGTCCCGTCCGTACGCGGCAGCCGCCCGGTGCGTAGCCGGGAGTGGTCGGCGAGGCCGCTGCGCGCGTCGAGCGACATCCGGGCGGGCAGCCCGTAGGGCCGGGGCAGCCAGGGGTCGGTGGTGACGAGGGGGTCGGTGGTGCGGACGCCGTGGGCCGACTGGGCGCGGTCCACGGTGAGGGGGCGTTCGACGGCGTCCAGGATCTTCGTGTACCACTCCCCGAGGGCGTCCGCGCGCAGGGACGACTCCTGCTCCTCGGGCGGGAGCCCGCTCACGACCGGGGACGCGTGGAACTGCACGGTCGTCCGGTGGGGCGGCGCCTCGGCGACGGTCCGGCGCAGACCCGCGTCCCCGTACCGGTCGACCGCGCGCGGGAACGCGGCCGCCAGGCACGCCGTCAGTGCCACCAGCAGGGCCAGCGCACAGGCCGCCCCGGGAGCGGCCTGCAACCGCACACGCACCCACGGACCCATGTCACTCACCTCCCTGCCGCCGCAGCGCGGAGGCCTCCGGTGCCGGTCGCCGCGCCGCCAGCACACCCGTGACCACGAGCGGTGCCACCGCCACGGCCGCCAGCAGCAGCGCCACACGGAGCACGGGCAGTTCCACGAGCACCTCCGGGACCGGCCGGGTCGCCTGCGGGGTGAGGACGATCAACGGGATCACCGCCCGGGTCAGCACGGTGCCCAGCGCGACGCCCACCCCCAGCGCCAGCGCCATCAGCAGCCCCAGTTCCGCGGCGATCGCCCGGGCGATCCGGCGGCGGGACGCACCGAGCGCCCGCAGCACCGCGAACTCTCCGCCCCGCTCCCGCAGCGAGCCCGCCGTGCTCACCGTGAACCCGACCGCGGCCAGTACGGCCGCGACCATGGCCGCCGCGGCGAACGCGGCCTCGGGTCCCGCTCCGAACGGGTCGTCCCGCAGCCGGTCCGCGATCTCGTCCCGCACGACGACCTGCGACGGATCGACGTCCGGACGCGCCCGCACGTCCGCGGCGACCCCTGCCGCCGCACCCGGTGCCGTCCGCAGCCACCACTCGTTGGGCGCGGCGCTCGCCCCTTCACGGGCCTGGAGCACCCGGTTCACGGTCCGCAGGTCCACCAGCAGGGCGCCACCGTCGCCGGCGCCGCCCGTGGCGGTGGTCGGCAGCGCGTGTACCGTCCGCACTATGCGCACCGGCACGGTGGTGGTCCCGAACGGGACGTCCACCTGCTGGCCGGTCCGCTGGATCCCGGCGGACGCGAGGAAGCGGTCGGTGGCGACGCCGGTCACCTCGGGCGTCGCGGGCTGCGCCACATGCATCCGGACCGTGACCGATGCGGACACCCCGGACGTTCCGGATGCTCCGGCTGTTCCGGAGGGGAGGTGCCCGGTGCCGTAGCCGACCACCAAGGTCCCGGACGGCGACTCCTGCACGCGCGCGGGATCCGGCCGGGCGGAGGAGTCCTGGGACGTCGAGGCGCTGTCGGCATGCGAGACGGCCTTCCACATGCCGGCGCCGGGGATCGGCAGCGACCGCTCCTGTTCGCCGGCGGTGACGGCGGTCAGCCCCGACACCGTCAGACGATGCCGTTCGGACCGGCCCGCCGGCTGTGCCACGTCCAGTTCCAGGGCCGTCAGCGTCCAGGTCGAGGACCCGGCCGCACCGTCCGCGGGCGCCCCGGTGGCGTCCGCGAGATCCAAGGTCAGGTCGTGGAGCCGTCCGTCGGCGGGGAGTTCACCCAGCGGGACCCGGTACGGCACGCCGTGGCGGTCCTCCAGGGTGGCCGTCACATCCGCCGAGGAGCCGCTGGAGCCGCCGTCACGGTCGCTCGTGAGGCGCAGCGTCGCGCGGAGCCCGGCGGCACGCCCCGGCAGCGGCACCCCGGCCGTCGCCTCCTTCGGCCCGAGCCCCGCCAGCAGCGAGTCCACCGGCTCCGCGGCCAGGTCGCTCCGCAGCAGCAGGCCGTCGGCCGCGTCCGCCGTGTCCAGCGCCAGCACGGTCGCCGCCCGGTCGCCGGACAGCGGCAGGCTCGTACGGACGGCGGGAGCGGCCGCCCGCACCCCGTCGACGGCCTCGTACATCGACGAATCGCCCAACTCGCCGTTCCCGCCCGCCAGGACGCGCACGTCCGTGCCGGCCCGGAAGTCCGCCTGGTCGTCCTGCGAACGGTTCCAGGAGGCGCCCTCGCCGATCGCCAGCATCCCCAGGGCGACCGCGAGGACCAGGAGCAGCACGGGGCCGGCGCCGTGGGCGGGGCGGCGGCTGAACTGCCAGCTCGCCAGCGCGGCCGGCAGCCCCCGGCCGCGCGCCGCGCGGCGTTCGGCGAGCCGGGCCACCGGCGGCAGCAGCCGCAGGGTGAGGACGGTGCCGGCGAGCAGGGCGAGGGCGGGGGCCGTCACCAGGAGCGGGTCGATGCCGAGGGTGCCTCTGCCGTCGGCGGCCACGGTTCCACCGGTCCGGCGGCTCAGCTGCCAGTAGGCGACCGCGGCGACCACCAGCAGCCCGACGTCCGCCCCGGCGCGCAGCGGGGCCGGCAGCGGGCGGGCCCGCCGCACCGAGAAGGAACCCGAGGCCAGCGCCGGCACCGTCACCGCCAGCCCGCACCCCGCGGCCACACCGGCCGCGACCAGCCACACCTCGGGGCCGGTGCCCGAGGTGTCCGGGCGGAGGCCGATCCGTGCCAGTGCCCCCTGCCCGGCCAGCAGCCCCGCGAGCGGCCCGGCGAGCAGCGGCGCGCAGACGGCCGCGGGCAGCGCGAGCAACAGCGCCTCCAGCGCGGCGAGCCCCGCGATCCGGCCCGGCGACCCGCCCCGCGCCCGCAGCAGCCGGGTCTCGTCGACGCGCTCCGTACTCAGCAGCCGGGCCACCAGCAACAGCGCGTACGCCGCGAGCAGGGTCAGCAGCAGTGCCACGATCAGCAGGGTCGAGCGGGACACGAGCAGCGACCGCTCGACCCGGTCCAGCACCTCGGGGAGGGAGGTCGCCGAGGCCGTGCCGTCGCCCAGCGCTTCGGACGTGCGCAGCGCGGCCGCGCCCTCGCGGGCGGCCTCCCGCAGGGCGCCGATCCGGTCCGTCGTCAGCGCGGAGAAGTCGGCGGACGCGAGCCAGGCGGTCTCCCCGGAGCTCACCCGCCCGCCGGTGAGCACGGACGGGTCGGCGAGCAGGGGCCCGTACGTGGTGAAGGAGAGCGTGTGGACACCGCGGCCGCCGACGTCGTCCAGCCGCCAGTACGGCGCGGTCGCGCGGGCGGGGCGGTAGAGGCCGGTGACGTGCACGTGCACCGTCGGCCCGTCGAAGCGGTCGGTGAGGGCGAGCCGGGCGCCGGTCCGCAGTCCGAGGGCCTCGGCGGCGGTCTGCGGCAGGGCCACCTCGACCGGGTTTCCGGCCCCGGTCACCCGGGGGAGCCGTCCCTCGGTGATGCGTAGCTGTGAGCGGTCCAGCGCCGCCAGGTGTGTGAGGTCGGGCTCGTCGGAGCCGGCGGGGGTCGGCCGCAGGGAGCGCGGCAGGGCGTACGGGCCGGAGCGCACCAGGGTCCGCAGCGTCACCGGCAGTCCGTCGAAGGTCCGCCGGGCGCCCTCCCGTACGGCCTCGTCGGCGGCGGAGCGCCGGTCCGGGGCGGGGGTGTCCGCCGTGACGATCAGAGCGGTGTCGGCGGCGTTCTCGGAGGAGGGGAGCGTGTGGCGCAGGGCGGCGTCGCCGATAGCGCCGGAGTATGCGGTGAGGGCCGCGAGCAGGGCCGTGGTCAGCAGGACGGTGAGCAGCGCGGCGGCGAGCAGCAGGCGGTGCGCTCGCGCGCGCAGTAACACGAACCCTGTCACCCGGCCCCCCGTCAGCTGTCCCCCGAAGTCCCCGCAGCCCTCAAAGCCCTCGAAACCCTTGAAGTTCCCGAAGCCCTCGACTTCCGGGTGATGTTTTCAGACATCAGGAGGCTGCTGTAACCGCTTACGCACCGCCCTTGACCGGATTGTGATCGGAATGCGTGGCCGCGCGACCGAAATGCGGGCGTGGTACTCGGCTCAGCCCTGGGTGTTCACCATCGAGGCCGCCGCGTATGTCAGGTAGTTCCAGAGCGTGTGCTCGTGCTCCTCGGAGAGGCCGAGCTCGTCGACGGCCACGCGCATGTGCTTCAGCCAGGCGTCGTGCGCGGCGCGGTCGACGGTGAACGGGGCGTGACGCATCCGCAGCCGGGGGTGGCCGCGGTTCTCGCTGTACGTCGTGGGGCCGCCCCAGTACTGGATGAGGAACAGCGCGAAGCGCTCCTCGGCCGGACCCAGGTCCTCCTCGGGATACATGGGCCGCAGCAGCGGGTCCTCGGCGACACCCTCGTAGAAGCGGCGCACGAGGCGCCGGAAGGTCTCCTCGCCGCCCACCTGCTCGTAGAAGGTCTGCTCCGAAAGCGTGCCGCGCCGTATCTCTCTCACATCTCCATCGTCTCAGACGGGAGGGCGGAGGACTCAAGGCTTAGGACCCGTCATGACTGGGCCGTCCGGCCGGGAATGGGCGGCGAAAAGGGGCATGGCCGCCGCCGCGGGGAGGGTCGTCGCGGGCTCGCGGGCTCGCGGGGGCGGGTTCGACCGTGCGGGCGAGGCGATTCCAGCTCGGTGGGCCGAGGTGCTCGCCTCGGGGCGGACGGCGCAGCACAGTGGACGCATGGGCACGCACGCGCTCGGCCACGGCCTGGAGGACCTCGCGACGGAGGCCCGCGCTGCCCTGGTGCGCGAGATCGAGGCGAGCGGGGCGTTCGACGACGACCCGGTCTGGCGGGATGCGTTCGCGTCGGTTCCGCGCCACCTCTTCGTGCCGTCCTACTTCATCGGCGTCGTCGGCGGCTATGAGCGGCTGTGGGGCGAGGAGAAGGATCCGCGGCGACGTGAGCGCTGGCTGCGCGGCGCGTACGCCGACGCCCCGCTCGCCACCCGGGTCCGCGACGGTGAGCTGATCTCCTCCAGCAGCCAGCCCTCGCTGATGGCCAAGATGCTGACCGAGCTGGAGGTGGAGGACGGCCACCGCGTCCTGGAGATCGGCGCCGGCACCGGCTACAACGCCGCCCTGCTCGCCCATCGCCTCGGGGACGACCTGGTCACCACGGTCGACCTGGACCCCGACCTCACGGAGGGGGCGCGCAGACATCTCGAGGCCGCCGGGTACCACCCGGCCGTCGTCACCGGCGACGGAGCGCGCGGGGTCCCCGAGCGCGCTCCCTACGACCGGATCATCGCGACCTGCGCGCTGTCCTCCATCCCGCGCGCCTGGCTCGCGCAGTGTGCCCCGGACGCCCGCATCCTGACGCCGCTGGCCACGGGCCTGCTCAGGCTGCGAGCACGGGACACCGAGCACGCCGAGGGCCGGTTCCTCCACACGCCGGCGTACTTCGTGCCGTTGCGCGGCGACGGGGGCGCCTCCGCTTCCGCCGCCTCCGCTTCCGCCGAACGGAGCGGGGAGCCCGGGGGAGAGGCCGAGACGGCCCGGCCGTACCTCGGCGGGCTGCCGCGCCGGGCCAGGGAGCACGAGCTGTTCCGGTTCCTGCTCACCCTGACCGCCCGCACCCTCGACCCGCAGGATGCCCTCGCCCTCTGGGACCGCGAGGACCGGCCGGTGCGCGAGCGGTACGGGGTCACGGTGAGCGGCGAACGGGCGTGGGCGTGGCTGGACGACCCGGAGGGGCCGTACGCATGGCCCCTTCCGTGAGCCGCGTACGCCCCCCTCAGCCGCGCCGGATCGTGATCGTCGTCCAGGCGCCCACGTGCACCCGGTCCCCGTCCTGCAGGGGCACCGGCACGAAGGGCTGGATGGGCTCCTCCGAGCCGTTGACCGTGGTCCCGTTCGTGGAGTTCTGGTCCACGACCGCCCAGCTGCCGTCCGGCTGCTGGACCAGGACGGCGTGCTGGTGCGAGACGCCCGGGTCCTCCGGCGGCACCGACAGATCGATGTCGGGCGTGTCACCGGTGGAGTGCCGGCGACGGCCGATGGTGATCTGGTTCCCGGAGAGCGTGCGCTGCTGCTCGGGGGAGTACGCGGGCAGGTTGAGCCCCGCGGCCTCGGGGCCCGAGCGCTGCATCATCGACATGAAGTAGTCGCGGTCCGGGCCGATCGTCGCCGTCCAGGTCGCGGACTGCTGCCCGTACCCGGGGCCGGGCGGTGCCTGGGTGGCACCGGGCTGCGGATAGCCGTACCCGCCCTGGCCCGGACCGGCGCCGCCGGGGCCGGACGGCGGCGGGATCATCCAGTCGTCGTTCCCGCCCCCGAAGGACGGACCACCGGACTGCGGACCACCGGACTGCGGGCCGCTGCCAGGGCCGTGGGGCCCGCCGGGGCCACCAGGACCACTGGGCGCACCAGGCCCACCCGGTCCGCCCGGTCCACCGGGTCCGACAGGTCCACCGGGGCCGCCGAAACCGCCGGGCCCGCCTGGACCGGACCCTCCGGGCCCACCCTGTCCGGGGTGCCCTGTCTCCCGCGGGAAAGCGGGCGGAGCCTGCGGTCCGGACTGCTGGAACGCCTGCGGCAGACCCGGGATCCCGGGCCCACCCGGGCCGGCGGGTCCACCCGGACCGCCAGGTTCACCGGAACCGCCAGGGCCGCCGGGACCGCCAGGCCCGCCCGGCCGGCCGGGACCACCGAATCCACCCGGGCCACCCGGCCCACCGGGACCACCAGGGCCACCGAATCCACCCGGTCCACCCGGACCACTCGGCCCACCAGGGCCACCGAAGTCACCCGAGCCGCCCGGCCCACCGGAACCACCGGGACCACCGAACCCACCCGGCCCGCCAGGGCCACTCGGCCCACCGGAACCAGCCGGTCCGCCCGGCCCACCGTGCGTCGGCCCGGGCGGAGGCGGAACGGGACGCGACGGATCACCGAAGCCCGGCCCCGGTCCACCTGGACCTGCCGGCCCACCGGGTCCTGCCGGACCACCCGGCCCGGACGGATCGCCGAACGCCGGCCCGGGCGGGATCGGCTCCGCCGGCCGGTTCACCTGCGAGGGGCGTGAGCTCTGGTACTCGTACGAGTCGTCGCCGAAGGACGGCGGCCCCGGCGGCTGCTGGAAACGGAGCGCCGGATTCGGCCCACCGGGCCCACCAGGACCACCGGGCCCAGGTCCGCCGGGCCCACCCGCGGGTCCTCCGAACCCGCCAGGGCCTGCAGGGCCCCCAGGACCTCCGGGCCCACCGGGACCCCCCGGCCTACCGGGCCCGCCCGGGCCGGACGCCGAGGGCCGCGGTGCGGCCGGGGTGTAGGTCGTGGCCGTGTTCGTCAGGAAGTTCCACCGGCACTCCTCGCAGAACGGTGCGCCGCCCTCACGGGGCGTACGGCACTGCGGGCAGAGCTCCGGCTCGAAGCCGGGCGCGCCGGCCGGGTGCGGCGGGCGGCCGCCCGCGGTGGGCGGCGGAGGCGTGGCGCCGGGCGGCGGATAGCCGTAACCGGCGGCCGGGGGCGGCGGAGGCGGGGGCGGGGGCACGGCACCGGGCATGCGGTGACCGCAGACCTCGCACCAGTCGTCGGAACCCGACTGGTGTCCGTTCGGGCAGGTCGGCATGTCGGCGCGTCCCCCTCTCCTCTCCGGCCGTCCGGGCCGGGTATCTCGGCCACTTTGGGCCGGTGTGACCGGTATTGTCCGATCCCCGGTGGGGGTTCGGGCTCGCTGTTTCTCGCTGTTGCTCGCTATTTCTTTACACGAACAGTCTTTGTCGACCGTGTCTCGAGAGTCATCTCGTCGGCCTCCTCGACCTTCGCTTTCAGTCGCACAGTACCTGCCGCGGCGTCGACCACGTCCACCACCTTGGCGAGCAGTTTCGCAGTATCGGAGTTCCCGGAGACACTCGCCAGCTGAACGGCCCGTCCGAGCTTGGCCGTTGCTCCGTCGATGTCCCCCGCCTTGCGGGCGTCCAGACCCTGCTGGATGGCCTGTGCCAGTTCGGCCTGGCCCGTGTAGTGGGCGACCTGCGGGTTGATCGAGGTCGAGGCCGCCATGTCGTCGGTCCACACGGCCCGTACGAGACCCTGTGCGCCCAGGCTCTGCGCGCTGCCGTCGGGCTGCGGGATCACCAGTGAGACGCGCGCGGCCAGCATCTCCTGGCCGATCCCGGCGGCCGGGACCTCCACGCACACGTGGTAGTCGCGCGACTCGTCGCCCCACGAGCCCGTCGGGTAGTCCCCGGCGCGCGGGCCCGCCTCGGTGCGGCGGTCGGTCAGCTCCTCCACCGTGGGGGCCACCTGCTTGACGTACTTGATCGTCGTGCCGACCGGTGTCCACAGCCGCAGTGAGACGTCCGCCACCTCCTTGCCCATGGCCGTCTCCATCATGTGCGTGAAGTCGGCGGCCAGGCCCGCCGGGTCGGCGACGATGTCGGCGGTGCCGAGCAGCGCGGACGCGATCCCGGTGACCTCCTTGACCTCCCAGTCGGTCCCTACGCCCCGTGCGTCACAGGTGAAGCGGCCGGCGCAGGCGTCCAGCGTGGCCTTGAGTGCCTCGGGCGACTCGTGCTCGTTCCGGCCGTCGGTGAGCAGGATGCCGTGCCGGATGGCGACGTCCGCCGAGGAGAGCAGGCGGTCGGCGAGCCGCAGCCAGGTGCCGATCGCGGTGCCGCCGCCCGCGCTCAGCCGGCGCAGCGCCTGCTTGGCCTGGCCGCGGGTGGTGGCGTCGGCGACCGCGAGCCGGCCGTTGCCCGGGTAGACCTCCTTGGCCACGTGCGTGCCGCCGATCACCGCGAAGTGGACGCCGTCGCGCAGGGTGTCGATCGCGGCGGCCGTCGCGTCACGGGCGTTGCGCATCTTCGTCGGCGGGTAGTCCATCGAGCCCGAGCAGTCGACCATGAGCGCGACCGCCGCGGACGGGCCCTGCCCCGGCGAGTACAGGTGCGGTGCGGCGACCGCGCTGCCGATGGTGCCGCCGCCCGTGGCGCTGACCGTCACGATGGCGTTGACCTCGCGGCCCCCCTCCGGCAGGTACTCGTTCTGGTAGACGTCCACCGAGAACTGCGGCACGTTCGACTTCGAGAAATTGGCCATGCCTTCTCTGCTCCCCCTCGAGGCTCCCCACGGCGACGTGGGGCGCTGACTGCGCCTGTGTGAGCGGAGGCTGCGCCCGTGTGAGCGGACCGGTCCCCTCCGGTCCGCCGGCCGGCCTCCGCCGTGCCTGTGCCCCCGGCCGGCGGTGCCCGGCTGGGACGGTGCCCCCGCAGGGCACCGTCAGGCCGATCCTGCCCCCTGCGACGGCGCCGGGAACGGCAGGACGGCCACTGTTACGTTGTCGTGGCCCCCGCCGTCGAGGGCGTGGCCCACCAGAACCTGGGCAGTGTGCAGCGGGCGCAGCGGTGCGTCCAGGGGCACGGCCTCGGCCATCTCGCCGGCCGTCTCCGCGTAGTTCCACAGCCCGTCGGTGCACACCACCACTACACCCGGACGGTCCGGCTTGAAGGAAGCGGTGTGCGGCTCCAGTTCGTACGCGTCCGCGCCGAGCCAGCCCGTGATCGCGTGGGCACGCTCGTCGGCGTACGCCTCGGCCTCGCTCATCAGCCCGGCGGCCACCATCTGCGCGGCCCACGAGTCGTCCTCGGTCAGCCGGGCGGGAGGCGCGCTGCGGTCCGCGGGCACCCAGTAGACGCGGCTGTCGCCGACCCAGCCCACGATCAGCAGGGTGGGGGTCACGACGGCGCCGACCAGCGTGCAGGCGGGCGAGTTCTGGTACGGGGCCTGCTCGTGGACCGTCTCGGGCTCCTGGGCCAGGGAGTTGACGGCCTTGGAAGCGGCGACGATCGCGTCGTGCATGGCCTGCTGGGGGTGCGCGCCGCGCGGCAGCGACTCCAGCAGTGACTCGTTGGCCGCGCGGGAGGCCGCGAGCGAGGCGTCGTCGGGGCGCGTCGCGGACGACACGCCGTCGCAGACGATCGCGATCACGGCGGGCGAACCGTCGGACAGCGCGGTGGCGGACACCGCGAACGCGTCCTCGTTGCGGTGGTGGCGCAGCCCCCGGTCGCTGACCGCGGCCACCGCGTCCAGCTCCTGCTCCATGTGGTCGCGCTCGCGCGGCTGGGCGTGCCCGCAGTTCTCGCAGTAGCCGTCCCGGTCGACCCGGCCCGCGCGGCACGCCACACAGGTCTTGGTGCCGGCCGGGGGAGTGACGGGGTCGGTGGTGCGCGGGTCGACGGCCTGCGGCGCGGCCGACGCGGCGGGGGCAGCCGGGACGGTCGGGACGGCCGGCGAAGCCGGGGCGTCGGACGCGGCCGGGGCTCCGGACGGAGCAGACGGGGACGGCGCGTCCGGGGCGGTAGGCATGTCCGGAGCGCCTGGAGCGCCTGGAGCGCCTGGAGCGGCCAACGGGTACTCGTCCGGCTCGGCCCGCCGGTCGAACCGTACGCCCGCCGGCGGCTCGGAGTCCCCCGAGTCCCTGCCCGGGATGTCGTCGGGCAGATGGACCGGCGGCGATGTTCCGGGGCCGCCCGCGGCGGGGGCGGCCGGCCAGTCCACCGGCACCGCCTCGGACGCGGACGGCGGGGGCGGCGCCGCCCCGTTCATGGTGAGCGTCGGATTGTCCCGCGGCGGTGCGGGAACCACCGACAGGTCGTATCCGCACGCACCGCAGAAGCGGTCTCCCGACTCGAGGGGCCACTCACAGCTCGGGCACGCGGCCAGCTGGGGCATCTGTGACATCAACTACACCCACGTCCGGGGGCGGTAACGATTGGCACGTTCCACCAGGTCGATCCTTTCCTCGCCGCGCTGGGCGAGCCGGGCCAGCGCGCGGTACGAGCGTTCCAGCCCGAAGCGGAGGCCGCGCTCGTCCAGTTCACTGCCGAGCAGCGCACGTCCGCCGCCCGCCGCGGGTGCTGAACCCTGGCTACCGGAGAGTACCCAGTCCAGGGCACAACCAAGGACCTCCACGGCCAACTGCTCACGGCGCACGGGGCTCAAACCGTCCCCGCCGAGCGCCTCCACCTGGCCCGCGGCGGCGACCAGGTCGTCCAGGAACGGCGCGCCCGCCCCCTCGGCCGTCCGCTGCCGCAGCCGCGCCCTGATGGCGGCGACACGGGCCGCGGTGTAGTGGATCGACGACCCCGGCACGGACTCCAGCGTCCGTACGGCGCCCGCGCGGTCCCCGGCCGCGAGCTGCACCCGGGCCAGGCCGAACGCGGCGCTCACATAACTGGGATCGGTCGTCCACACCAGGCGGTAGTACTCGGCGGCGTTGTCCAGCTGCCCGAGCACCTCGGCGCACAGTCCGAGGGCCAGCTTCGGGGCGGGCTCGCCGGGGAACGCGTCGTATATCGCGTCGAACGCCAGCGCGGCGTCCTCGTGGTCACCGGTCGCGAGCGCCGCCACGCCCCGGTACCAGACGACACGCCAGTCGTCGGAGTGGTCCCGTTCCAGGGTGTCCAGCGTGCTCAGGGCACTGGCGAACTCGCCCATCTCCAGGCGCGCCCGCAGCTCCCGCAGCCGCAGCTCCAGCGAACCGGCGGGCGCCGCGTGCAGCGCGGTGATCAGCTCGGCGGGCGCGGAGGTGATGAGCCCGGCGAGGAAGCCGGCGTTCGGGTCGCCCGGGTCGACGCGCGGCACCGGCAGCGCGAGCGCGGCGGCGGCCGTGTCCAGCGGCTTGACCAGAGCGGCCGGAGTGGACGGGGCCGTCGTGGCGGCCGGGGCGGGCACGGGGCGCGCCCCCAGCCGGGACACGTCCCCGTCGAGCTCGGCGAACAGCTCCGTGTCGGTCACCTTCACCTCGGGCCCGAACAGGGTGGACAGCGCCGGACGCGCACGGCCCGTCTGCAGCGAGACGACCTCCCGCAGCACGCCCGTGAGCTGCTCCGCCATCTCCTGCGCGGAGGCGAACCGGCGGGCCGGATCGGGATCGGTGGCGCGGACCAGGAGCCGGTAGAACGACTCGTACCGGCGGAAGACCTCGATGTGGTCCGGGTCGGGCAGGGAGTCCACGTAGACGTTCGTGTAGCCCTGGAAGTCGAAGGTGAGCACGGCGAGGGTGCGGGCGACGGTGTAGAGGTCGCTCGCCACCGACGGGCCCACCTCGGCCACCTCGGGCGCCTGGTAGCCGACCGTGCCGTAGATGGCGGACTCGTCGTCGTCCATCCGGCGCACGGCGCCCATGTCGATCAGCTTGAGCTGGTCCTCGGTCTGTATGGCGTTGTCGACCTTGAAGTCGCAGTACAGCAGGTTGCGGCTGTGCAGATGGCCGAGCGCCTCCAGCGCCTCGATGCCGTACGCGCACGCCTGCTCCACCGGCAGCGGGTCACGTCTGCCCTCCGGGGTGCGGCGGGAGTTGGCGATCTCCTTGAGCGACTTGCCGCCGACGTACTCCATGACGATGTAGCCGTCCAGCGAGCCGGTGCGCTGGTCGAGGTGCTCGACGAAGTTGTAGATACGGACGATGTTGGCGTGCTCGATCTCGGCGAGGAAGCGGCGCTCGGAGATCGCGGCGGCCATCGCGTCCTGGTCGCCGGTGTCGAGCAGGCCCTTCAGGACGACCCACCGGTCGGACACCGCGCGGTCGACGGCGAGGTAGACCCAGCCGAGACCGCCGTGCGCCAGGCAGCCCGCGACCTCGTACTGCCCGTGCACGACGTCACCGGCCTGCAGCTTCGGGACGAACGAGTACGGGTGACCGCACTTGGTGCAGAAGCCCTCCGTGCGCCCCGGCCGGTCGCCGCGCGCCCGCCCGACCGGCGCCCCGCAGTCCGAGCGTGAGCAGAATCGCTTCCGCTCGGGCACCTCCGGGTCCTCCAGCACCATCGCCCGCGGATCGGGCCGCGGCACCCCCGGGACCTGTACCAGGCCCATGCCGAGCCGAGCCCGTCCGGAGGAAGCGGCGCTGGTCGAGCCGGAACTGCGGACCGACACCGAACGGCTCGTGGACCTGCCCGACAGGGAACGCGACAGCCGTCCGGAGACGGAACGCCGGGACTGCGACGAACGCGAGGAGGTACGGGAACCGGAGCGGGAACTGGAGCGGGAACTGGAGCGGGAACTGGAGCGGGAACTGGAGCGGGAACCGGACCGCGTACCGCTGCCCGACCCGGCGGAGTCCCCGCCCCGGGTGACGCCCGTGGCGGGGGAACCCACCAGGCCCTCCGCCGTGACGACCGGCGCCAGCCCGCACGTGTCGCAGTACAGCTCGCCGCCGCCCACGTCCTCGTACCGCCCGTCGCAGCCGGGCCGCTGGCAGGAAGCCGACTCCTCACTCATGCCGCATCCCCTCTCCCTGCCCGGGCACCCGCGGACCGAGCAGCTCGGCGGCGGCCTGCTGGTAGCGCAGTACGGCCTGTTCGGCTACGCGCAGATCGCAGGGCGCGCTCCACAGCATGCGGCGCGCCTTCTCGTACCGCTCCACGAGCTCCGGGTCCTCCGCCAGACCGAGCCGGGCGACCTTGGCCTTGTACGCGTCGAGGCGGCCGCGCAGTTCGGCGCGGACCGCCAGGGGCGCGGTGACCGCCGTCAGGGACTCGCGGGCGCGCAGCAGTTCGTCCTCCGCCCTCTCCTCCAGCGCCTCCAGGAGCGGGGACAGCCGGTGCCACTGGGCGCGTCTGCGGTACTCGGCCGCCGTGGCGAGCTGCTCCTGGAGCACCGTCGGCGGGCCGCTGACCTTCGGCACCTCCGTGGCGGCGATCTTCGCCAGCACCTCGCCGCGGGCGCTGCGCGCCTCCGCGAGCGTACGGTCCGCGCGGCTCAGCAGGTCCCGCAGCTTCACCAGCCGCGCCTCCGCGTCCTGGCGCACCGTCAGCACGGCGTCGATCTCCCGCCGTACGTCCTCCAGGGCGCGCGCCTCCCGGTCGTACGTCGCGGTGTCCGGCCGGCCGCCGCCGGGCGCCGAGCTGCCGGGTGTGGGAACCCAGTACGCCAGCGGGTCGGACACCACCTGCGCGCGCAGCGCGGTCAGGGTGCCGGTGATCCGTTCCAGGTCGTCGCCCGCCGGGTGCTCGCCGGGGCGGACGCCCACGGAGTGCGCGAGCCGGCGGGTGCGCTGCAGCTCGGCGTTGAGCAGATCGATCCGGGCGGGCAGCGCCGACCAGACCGCGTCGGCGGCGACGACCATGTCCAGCGAGGACGCGTACAGCTCGTTCATCCGGTCCACCAGCGAGGCCAGGGTGAACCGTTCGCTGAGCTTTCCGGCGCCCGGTCCCGTGAGGGACGGCGCGGCCACCGTCGCGGTGGTGCTGCCCGCGACCGTGACGCTCTCGCCGCGCAGCAGCTCCGTCAGCTCGGCCAGGTCCTCACGGCTCGACCAGCGCCGCCGGGAGCGGATCCCGCGGGCGGTGCGCAGCGCGTCGGTGTACGCGTCGAAGTACGCCCACAGCAGGGCGATCGAGGCCTCGGTGGCCGCCCAGCGCTCCTCGGTGACGCCCGTGAGCTCGGCGCCTTCGAGCAGCCGGCGGCCCGCGTGGTCCTGCAGGGCGAGGAGCGAGGTCTCGATGGCCTCGTGCTCCGCGCCGAGCCGCGCCAGCGTACGGTCCACCTCGTCCCGGTCCATCACCGGCCCGGTGGATCCCGCCACGCTCATGGATCACCTCTCGCTCTCATGGATGTGGACGTGGGGCGTGCCCGGTTCCCGTCCCGGTCCCGGCACCGGTTCCGGCACCGGCCCCGGTTCCGGCCCTCGGTCAGCGGTGTCAGCGGTAGTCGGGTGGTGGCGGCAGGGACTTCGACGCGTCCTCGCCGAGCGTCTCGGAGAGCCACTTGTCGTACGACTCCTGCCAGCCGCTCCCGCGGTAGTCCTCCAGTACCTGGTTGACCCGGCGTACCAGGTCGTCCGCGTCCTTCCGCATCGCCACGCCGTAGTACTCGGTCGTGAAGGGCTCGCCCTTGAGCTCGACCGTCGGGTCCTGCGCGGCCTGGCTCGCGGCGAGGGCTCCGTCGGTGACGACGGCGTCGACCTCGCCGAGCTGGAGCCGTACCAGGCAGTCGAGCTGGTTGGGCACGGGGTCGGCGATGGTCGCGGAGGGGACCAGGTCGCCGTCGGCCTTGTCCTTCTTCAGCGTGTCCAGCGCGATGGATCCCTGGGCGGCGCAGATCCGCTGGTCCGCCAGCGTCTCGTCGTAGCCCTGCACGGACGAGCCACGAGGGGCCAGGACCTGCTGACCGGTCATGAAGTAGGGCGCGGAGAAGGCGACTTCCCCCAGGCGCCGGCAGCTGATCGTCATCGTCCGGACCACCATGTCGACCTGCCCGCTCCGGATGGCCGGAATGCGCTGGTCCGTGGGAATGGCCCGGAAGCGGATGTTGTCCGGGCGGTCACCGAGGATCTCGTCGGCGATCTCATGGGCGAGATCGATGTCGAAGCCCTCCAGCTCGGCGCTGGCGCTCTCGCTGTTCGGGTCGCGGTAGCCCCAGCGGTAGCTGTTCTGGTCGACACCGACGATCAGATGGCCGCGCGCCTTGATCTCCCCGATCGTCGCCCCGCTCTCGTCGGCGGACGGCTCCAGGCTCTGCTGCTCGGGCTTCTCGCACTTGTCGGCCTTCGCGTACGTGACCTGGGCGGCGCCCGAACCGCCGAGGCCCGTGACACCGCTGCCGCCCGCGTCGCGCAGGGGGAACAGCGCCAGGGCCGCGAGGGCGCAGGCGACCAGCATCGCGCCCACGCCGCCCCAGCCCCTGGCACTCGCCCTCAGACGTCGTATCGCACTCATCACCGCTCCCCCTTCCCCGTCATGACCGCCCTTGTCACCCTGATCACCGGCATTCACCGGTACTCCGAAAGCCTGCGTCCGACGCCGAGCACGGCGCCGGACGCGCCCAGCAGCGCGAGGACGGCGGCGCCCGCGGGCAGCCCGCTCATCGCGTTCCTGCCGTCGCGGGCCGCGTTCCTGAACTCCTCCTGCTCGTGCGCGAGCGCCTTCTTCAGGTTGTCGTCGACGGCGTCGAAGCACTCGCGCGTCGGCTCCTTGTCCTCGGAGCCGATGACCTTGTCGAGGGCCGCCTGGTAGTCGCCGCCGGTGTCGGCCTTGCGCGCGTCGTCGTGCCGGTCGCGCCAGACTTCCATGTTGCCCCTGGCGGCCGTGACGGGCTGCTCGCCCGCACGGTCGTCGGCGACGTCCTCGGCGGCGGCCAGATGCCGGGAGAGGCTCTTCATCTCGCTCTTGTACAGGCTGTCGAACTTGTCCTCGCCGGTCCCGGTCGTCTCCGCGCCCCGGCTCACCAGCGTCAGGTTCTCGTTGCCGCGGGCCTTCAGGGAGGCGATGCGCGCGTCGTTGAGCACGTTCAGCGAGCGCACCCCGTGGTCGTACGAGTCGTTCAGGCCCGAGCGGGCGAGGGTGTGGCCGGCGACGAGCCAGAGCAGGGCCAGCACGCAGGAACCGGTGGCGGCGACCATGCCGTGGTTCAGCACCCGGTTCGTCCGCCGGTAGGTGCGGTGCTGGGCCCAGGCCAGAGCGCCGAGGGCGAGGACGCCGAGGAGAATCGCGGCCCACGGGTAGGGGGTCGCGGCGTCGTAGTCGTCGCGCAGCCGCTGGTTCTCGTTCGTGTACAGCCGCTCGGCCTTCGGGAGCATCTGCGCCTGCATCTTGTCGTTCGCGTACCGCAGATAGGCCCCGCCGAGCGGGTATCCCTGCCGGTTGTTGGCGCGGGCCCGCTCGATCAGGCCCTTGTACTCCGGCAGCAGCCTGCCGAGCTCGGCGACGGTGCGCGCGGAGGACGAGCCGGGCTCGGCGGCGGTGGCGGCCTCGGCGAGGCCGGCGGCGGCGGCCTTGATGTCCTCCTCGTACCGTTCGCGGGACTCCGGGGTCTCCTGGCCGCCGGCGAGGAACCCGCTGGACGCGGCGGTGTTTGCGTCGGCCAGGGAACGGTAGACGTCCGCCGCGGCGACACTCAGGGGCTGGCTGCGGCCCAGCACGTCGTCGGCGGCGGCGGAACGGTCCGCCATCTGCCAGGCGGCCACGGCACCGAACGCGACGACCAGGAGGGCGAGGGCGGCGCCGATGATCCGCAGCCGGCCGGGCTCGGTCGTCGCGGCGGCGCGGAGCTGGTCGAGGCCCTCCATGAAGGCGGTACGGCGGGGCTCCGCCGGGCTGCCGGGGGACGAGGGTGCCGTGGGCCCCGTGGGTGACGGGGACACCGTGGGTGACGGTTGCGGTGGCTGCGGCGCGACGGCCGGCACGACCGCGGGCGGAACCGCGGGCCCCGCCTGCGGCGGCGGTGCCGCGCTGCCCACGCTGCCCTTCGGCGTGTACGTCACTTGACCTCCCCCATGGTCATCCGTCGCGCCCCCCGTCCCGGCGGCCGGCGCCGCGCTGCGCCGTGCCGTACGAGGTGCGTGTGCGCCGCACGGTGTCCGGCACGCGAGCGGAGGTGTACGGCCGCAAGTATCGTCGCCGCGACCGGCATCCGCACCAGGCTTGCCCGGATCTTGTACGGATCGTCGTATCGGCCACCCGTTCCCCCTGCCGCACAAGTTTTCCCGTACCACCCCCTGCCCATGAATACGCGGGGTGGGGTGGTTCGGTTCCCTCCGGGCGTGAGGTCGGGTTCAGCCGTTCTGGCCGAGCTTGCCGGTCTTTATGCCGTGGAGGAGGTGGGCCATGGGGGTGGGGGTCGTGGTGAGGAGGGTGGTGAAGGTGTCGCTTTCGCGGAGGTGGAGGGCGGTGGGGGTGGAGGCGAGCTCGACGCAGGTGTTGCCCTCGCCGCCGTCGGAGAAGGTGGACTTCTGCCAGGCTGCGGAGGTATTCACGCGCGCGGCCCTGCCCCGAGGGCGCCGGTCTTTATGCCTTGGAAGAGGTGGGCTACCGGAACGGGACCCGTCGTGAGGAGGACGGCAGGTGTGTCGCCTTCGCGGAGGTGGACGGCGGTCGGCGTGGTGGCGACTTCGACACAGTTGTTCCCGTCGTCCGGGCCGGAGAAGGACGACTTCTGCCAGTTCTCGAGCTTGACCATGGGGTGCCTCACAGCTCTTTCGCAAGCCTGTGGATGAAGTCGCGCGACCGTTCGGGGCCGAGCGACATGTCCTCCACCTTACGGAAGCGCGTTCGGGCGGCGTTGAGCTGAGCCTCGGAATCGATGAAGGCCGAGCCATGAGGTACATCGCGTACGACCGTGTCCAGCTTGGGTACAGGACCGCCGACATAGGTCATGGTGCTGCCGGCTCTGGCGAAGCCGTCCAGGTCGAGGGGGATGACGCGCACGGTGATGTGGTCGGCCTCCGACAGCTGCATAAGCCGATCAAGTTGAGCCCGTGTGGCGGTACGGTCACCGACTCTGATCCGCAACGCTGACTCGTGAACCACCGCTTTGTACGGGATGGGAGATGTGCCCTCGATGGTCACCCTGCGCGCCAGGCGGTGACGCACACGCAACTCCAGTTCAGCAGCGGTGAGTTCGGGCACCCTGGAGGAGAAGACGGCGCGAGCGTAGTCCTCTGTCTGTAGTAGGCCGGGGACATACAAGACCGCTACATCGTGCTGGTACGAAGCGTGGTGATCCAACTCGGACAGGTCCAGGAAAGACGTGGGGAGCAGGCCCCGGTACTCCTCCCACCAGCCGCGCGTCCG
Source organism: Streptomyces sclerotialus (assembly GCA_000719105.1). Lineage (GTDB taxonomy): Bacteria > Actinomycetota > Actinomycetes > Streptomycetales > Streptomycetaceae > Streptomyces > Streptomyces sclerotialus_B. The sequence continues at coordinate 381,687 of JODX01000001.1, forward strand.
ATCGGTGGCCAGTGCGACCAGGGCATCGACGAACTCATCGTCCGTGCACGCGTAATGGGAGGCGAGCCGACGCAGCCGCTCTTCGCTCACTCCCGACAGGCCGGACTCGATATGGCTGATCTGCACGGGACTCACGCCGAGCAGTGCCGCCGCCTCGCGGGCGCTGAGACCTGCGGCGTCGCGAAGTCTTCGCAGCTCAACGGCCAGGCGCAGTTGGCGCGCGGTTGGTTCACGCCTCGTCGTCATCGACTGCTCCTCGGTGCAACGCGCTGTGCTGGTGCCGCTCGTTCGGGTGTCACGCTACGCGAGCGGCTTGCTAGACCGAAACATTAACCCCTACGTTCGGTGACGCGACGCACACGCTGCGAAACACCGGGGCTCCGGAAGCGCACCACACCGTCCTGCCATGACGGCTGCGGCAATGCCACCGCCCGAACACCGCCGCGTACCTCCAACTCCCCCTCCCCCCGAACGGAGCTGCCGCATGCCTGAAAACGATCGCGAGCCCTGGGAGTACTGGCTCCACGTCCCCAACGACCTCCGAGCCGTCAGCATCAGCCGCCGCACCCTCCGCCTGATCCTGACCGCTCACGACCTGCCCAACCTCACCGACACCGCCGAACTGCTGGCCACGGAGCTGCTGTCCAACGCCGTACGCCACACGAAGGGCCCCGCCACCCTCCGCGTGCACTGGGCGGCCGACGTCCTCCGCATCGGGGCGTGGGACGCGAGCCCCGAGCCACCGGAGCCTCCTGACTCCGTGGTCGACACCGACCGGGAGGAGGGCCGCGGCCTCACCCTCGTCCGCGCCTGCTCCGACCTCTGGGGCTGGCAGCCACTGGCCAGACACGGCAGCCGCGGCAAGTATGTGTGGTGCGATCTGACTGCCGCGTAGTCATGGGCACCCGACGGACCGGAGGCGATGTGACACCGAGCGACGTGCGGCGCACCCTGCTAGCTCTCGGCGCGGCGGTGGTCCTGACCGGTTGCTCGGCCTCCGGCGAGGAGGTCATGTGCACCAAGGTGGGCATGCAATCCGGGGTCACCGTGGTGTGGCGGGCCGCCGACTTCGGTGACAAGGACGCGGCGAACATCCGCGTGTGCGTGGACGGTACCTGCGAGGAGCGGGCGTCCGGTGGCGACGAGGACCTCCCGGTCCAGCGGCTGGAGGTCCGGCTCCCGGACGACATCGGCGCCGCCACCGTGCCGGTGCGGCTGACGGTGACGGCGGCCGGGGACGGTCACGTCATCGTGGAGGACAGTCGCCGGGTGCGGCTGACGGAGCAGCACCCCAACGGCCCCTCCTGCCCGCCCACGGCGTGGACGGCGACTCTCCGGGCCCATCCCGTCGAAGGGCTTACGTCGACCGAGGGGCTGTCCCTGCGGACGAGGTGAGGTGACTCGGCGCGCACTCCTCGCAGTACCCACTTTTTTGTGGGTACTTGGCGGCGCTCGGCGACCGGCCGATCCTGTTGAAGGGCGAGCGGTCAAGGCCCCCGGACGCGTCAGGAAGCCGCCGACTCGGCGTTGTCACGGAGCATGTCCAGTCGGCGGTGGCCCCAGTCGGAAAGAGGAGCCAACGCCTCCGACAGATCCCGGCCGAACGTGGTCAAGGAGTACACGGTCTTGAGCGGAAGCACGTCGTGCACCTCCCGGTGCACCAGTCCATCGGTCTCCATCTCACGGAGCGCCTGAGTCAGCACCTTCTCGCTGAGGCCCGGTAACTGCCGACGCAGTTCGCCGGGGCGGTGCGGGCCCGACTCGAGCAGCCAGAGAAGGGCCGTCTTCCACTTGCCGTCGATCACGGCGATCGCGGCGGTGACCCCACAAACATCCGGGTCCAGGGCGCGGCTGCGCGTCATCACTACCCCATTCGTCACGGTTTGCAAGTATGCCGAGTTATCCACGGAGTTGAACCATGTCCATACACAGCGAACAGTCGGACCAGTCCCAGTCTTCCGTCACCGTGCTCGGCCTGGGCCCCATGGGCCGGGCTCTGGCGAACACCTTCCTGGACGCCGGCCTGCGCACCACGGTCTGGAACCGGACGCCGGGCCGGGACGGCGAGCTGGTCGCACGGGGTGCGGTCGGCGCGGCGTCGGCCGAGGAGGCCGTCGCCGCGAGCGAACTGATCGTGGTCTGCGTGGTGAACTACGACGCCTCGGACGCCGTGCTGCGCCGTGAGGCGGTGACCGCCGCACTCAAGGGCCGCACGGTGGTGAACCTGACCGCCGACACGCCGGACCGGGCCCGGGACACGGCGACGTGGGCGGCCGATCACGGCGTCCGCTACCTGGACGGGGCGATCATGACGCCGGCCACCACCATCGGGACGCCGGCCGCGGTGTTCATCCACAGTGGCCCGCAGGAGCTCTACGGGGAGCACCAGTCCGTACTGGAGAAGCTGGGCGGCACGCACACCCACCTTGGTGCGGACATCGGCCGAGCGGCCGCGTACGACATCGCGCTGCTCGACATCTTCTGGACCGCGATGGCGGGCTACGCGCACGCCCTGGCGGTGGCCAAGGCGGAGGGTGTCACCGCCGGGGAGCTGGCCCCGTTCGCCCAGGGGATCGCCGCCATCCTCCCGCCGCTCTTCGAGCAGTTCGCCGGGGACGTGGACAGCGGCAGCTACTCCGGAGAGATCAACCCGATCACCTCAGCCGCGTCGTCCATGGCGCACATCATCCACGCCTCCGAGGCCCACGGCATCGATGCCGGGGTGATGCGGCTCGTCGAGGGCTGGTCCCGCCGCGTCATCGCACGGGGACACGGGGCGGACGGGTTCGTCCGGGTCGCTGAGCTCCTGGGGCGCTGAGGGAACTTCTCAAGAAATCCCTGGGGTGTCGCGCAGATCGACCGAGACGGCCGAGTGGCTGCCGTCTCGGTCGATCCGGAACATCACAGGTCACGGGAGAGCCCCGTACGGGTGCCGCGGAGCGGGCGGGAGGCCAGCCCCAGCAGCCCGGTGCCGATGACCACCACTGCGCAGGTGGCGACGGCGGCCGCTGGGTTCTCGAGGTCGGCGAGCTCGCCGAGCGCGTTGTTCATCAGCAACGATGCCGACGACCAGGCCGGCGGCCGTTGCCGCCGCCACGCCGGGCGCCAGCGCCAGTCCGAGAACGCCGAGGCCCGCCACCACGAGTCCGCTCGCCGACAGGAGTCCCGGACGGCCCATCGGCCCACGGCGCACGACGACCAGGGTGACCGCCACCATGCCGGAACTGAATCGTCTGTTCGGGCCCTGGCTGCCGTCCGGCACGGCAACAGCGGCAAGGTGCGCGGGATGTGACCTGGTCGGTGTGTAGCCCGTGCCCTCTCATGGACCCGAGGGAGTGATGGGAATGGCGATAGCGTGGGCACGTGCTGGGTGGGCGCTGGGCGACCGGAAGGGACGGCCGATGACCATGCCGTACGCGGACGAGGGCGGTCCACTGATCCCTCGGCCCGAGATGACGCTGCCAGCCCTGCGCCAGGCCGTCGCCACGGTCGTCCCGTCGCGGCTGCCCGAGTTCTTCGAGGATCTGCAGAAGGCCTTCGTGCGGGCCGGGGACGAGGACAGCGTCGTACCGATCCGCATGTTCTACCGGCAGTGGGCCGTCGTCGTCGAGATTGAGCGCCACCCCCGGACCGCGCGTCGTCTGCATGCGGCCGAGCAGGCCATCAACAGCCCGGACGCCGCCGTGCGCGAGCGCGCCGTTCGTGAGGCCGGCGAGATCGTGCGCGCGGCGCATCGCGAGGTCGCCGGTGGCTGACTGGCGCTGGGAGCCGTTCCAGGACGATCTGCTGGAAGGGCTGCCGGATGCGGCCCGCACTCGACTGACCGCAGGCGTGAGAGGGCCCCGCGCCGGACACGCGGGGCCCCGGTGCGGCGGTCCTCAGGGCAGACCGCTCGCACCCCCGTACAAGTACTCGGGACATGCGGGACATACAAAAACCCGGACCATCAGGCAGAGATGCCGTCGATCCGGGCCAAGGCGTCGTCCGCGCCGAACGGCTGCAGGTATGGCAGCCAGCGCGGGTCCCTATGGCCCGTGCCGATGATGCGCCAGGCCAGGCCGGTGGGCGGGGCGGGTTTGTGGCGCAGCCGCCAGCCGATCTCGGTGAGGTGGCGGTCGGCCTTCACGTGGTTGCAGCGGCGGCAGGACGCCACCACGTTGTCCCAGACGTGCTTGCCCCCGCGGCTGCGCGGGATGACGTGGTCGACGCTGGTTGCGACGCCACCGCAGTACATGCACCGGCCGCCGTCGCGCGCGAAGAGCGCCCGGCGGGTCAGCGGAACGGGCCCCCGGTAAGGGACCCGTACGAACCTTTTCAGCCGGACCACGCTGGGTGCGGGGAGCGTGACGGTCGCGCTGTGCAGATGGGCGCCGGATTCCTCGAGGCAGACTGCCTTGTTCTCCAGGACGAGGACGAGCGCGCGGCGGAGCGGTACGACGCCGAGCGGCTCGTACGACGCGTTGAGGACCAGGACATGCGGCACGGGTGCCTCCTTGTACGCCGGCGGCGCGTGGCTCGCGCCGGGACGATCCGTAGTCAGTCTCCCCTCATGCCTGGTGGAAGCGCCACCATGTGCCCGTAACGGGCTGGGAGTGTTTTCGACCACACCACATTCATCCCCAGGAACAGCAGCGCTTCATCCCTCCTGTTCAACGGGGGTGGGCACATTCCATCCCTAGAACAATGGGACGATCCGCACACGATGCCCCGATAGTGTGGTGGATCCGCTCGAGCGGTGACCTTCTCGTGACCTTGGTCATCCGTGGTCCCGGTCGCCGTCCCCGAGCGGACCGCTGCACCTGGAGGTACCTGCCGTGTCCCTGTCCGCCGTCCTACCGGCCGCCGACTCCGAGCCGTCGCCGACGCCCTCGGAGTCGTCGACGCCCGCGGTGCCCACGTTCCAGGACGCCCAGGAGAGCGCCTCGAACGCCGCCGGCTGGATCGAGGAGAACTGGTCCACCTGGCTCGCGATCGGGCTCAGAGTGCTGCTGATCGTGGTCATCGCGGTGGCGCTGAGAGTGGTGATCCGCCGGGCCATCACCAAGCTCATAGACCGGATGAACCGTACGGCCCAGGCGGTCGACGGCACCGCCCTCGGCGGGCTGCTGGTGAACGTCGAGCGGCGTCGTCAGCGGTCGCAGGCCATCGGGTCGGTGCTGCGCTCGGTCGCGTCGTTCCTGATCCTCGGGACCGCCGCGCTGATGGTGCTCGCCACCTTCGAGATCAATCTGGCCCCGCTGCTGGCGTCGGCCGGTGTGGCGGGTGTGGCCATCGGTTTCGGTGCCCGGAATCTGGTCACGGACTTCCTGTCCGGCGTTTTCATGATCCTCGAGGATCAGTACGGGGTGGGCGACAACATCGACGCGGGTGTCGCCTCCGGTGAGGTGATCGAGGTCGGGCTGCGCGTGACCAAGCTGCGCGGCGACAACGGCGAGATCTGGTACGTCCGCAACGGCGAGGTCAAGCGCATCGGCAATCTCTCCCAGGGCTGGGCCACCGCCGGCGTCGACGTCACCGTGCGCCCGGACGAGGACCTGGAGAAGGTGCGCCGCGTCCTGGTGGAGGTCGGCGAGGGCATGAGCCGGGACGAGCCCTGGAACGAGCGTCTGTGGGGGCCGGTCGAGGTGCTCGGCCTGGACAGCGTCCTGCTCGACCAGATGGTGGTCCGCGTCTCGGCCAAGACCATGCCCGGCAAGGCCCTGTCCGTCGAGCGCGAGCTGCGCTGGCGCATCAAGATCGCCTTCGACGCGGCCGACATCCAGATCGTGGGCGGCATACCGGCCCATGCGGACGGGGAGCCGGCGGCCGCCGACCCGACGGCGGCGGTGGCCGCGCCGTCCGCGTACGCCTCCACGACGTCGCCGCAGTCCGTGGCCGCGTCGCCCATAGTGCCGACGACCAAGTAGAGCCGTAGGGGGCGGGCGGAACAGCAGCCCCGTGCGCGTCCCGGGAGGTCCCCTGTACCTCCCGGGACGCGGGCTCATGGAGCCGTCAGGTGTACCGCAGCTCCGCCGGGCGCACGGTGCGGCGCAGGAGGGGGAGCGAGGCGGCGGCCGTCAGCACGCACGCGGCATAGATCACGAACGGCGCGAGCAGGGGCAGCAGGGGAGCCGGCCGGCCGTCGCCCGCCAGCACGGCGTACCAGGTCGACACGCCCATGCCGCCGATGCCCGCGAGCACCATCGCCGGGGCCAGCGGCAGAGCCGTCTCCAGCAGCAGGGCCTTGCCGAGCACCTCGCGCGGCACGCCCGACGCGGCCTGCGCTGCCAGACCCCGGCGGCGGGTGGCCAGAGACTCGGCGGCGCCGACGGCGAGGCCGCCGAGGGTGACGGCGAGGGCCACGAGGATCGCCGCGGCCGTGAGGTCGAGGCCCGTGTTGTAGAAGGCGAGGTCCTCGGGGGAATAGGGGGCGTAGGCGTACTTCGGGTCCAGACCTTCGAGCAGCACCTCCCGGACGCCCATGAAGCCGGTGCCGGCGATCGCCACCAGCAGTGCGGCGGCATGGGACCGGGCCGCGGCCCACGGGTCGTCCCGCAGCCGTTCCGCGGCGATCAGCACCGCCGCGCTCCGGGCCCGGGTGGCCAGCAGCCGTCCGATGAGCCGGGCGGAGGCACCGGCCAGCCAGACCGCTCCCATGCCGGTGAGGACCACCAGCGTGAAGACGATGAGCGGGAGTCCGTTGAACCTGCCGCGCGTTCCCGTCGCGACCATCAGGGCCGCGACGGCGGTCAGCAGGACGGTGGCCAGCAGCAGCGCGCGGATGCCCTTGTTCGTCGCGGGCCGCACCCGCCGCACCCGGCCCAGCGGGGACGCGACCACCCGCCGCAGCGAGACAGCGCTCACCACGGCCCCGAGCACCGGCACGGCCACCGCGACCAGCGCGAACCCGAGCCATGCCGCGGCCGAAGGTGGCCCGATCCGCAGCATGAACAACACGGAGAAGACCGTGCTCACGGCCGACCCCAGCAGACAGGCCAAGCCCGACTCCAGCGCGGCGATCCGCCGCACCTGCCACGGAGTGGCGCCCGCGAGCCGGAGGGCCGCGAGCCGCCGGTCACGGTGCACGGCGCCGATCCGGGCGCACTGCCCGAGGAAGCCGAGCACCGGTGCGAGCAGCAGGAGCAGGGCGAACATCACACCGTCGCGGGTGCCCGGCTCGTCCAGCAGTCCGTTCGCGAAGGGGATTCTGTACCACCCCGACACCGAGGCCAGCGCCGCCGCCCCGAGCGCGAAGCCCGTCGCCAGCCCCGCCCCCACCGCCGTCAGCGTCACCCGCCACCACTCCCGCCGGTCGGAGCCGCGGGTGAGCAGCCAGGCCAGCCGCAGATCGGACCGCAGGGAGACACGCGGGAGGTTCTGCGGAGAGCTCTGCGGGGAGCCGCTCATACCGCCACCCCCTGCGGGACCACGGCACCGTCCCGCACCTGCACCTCGCGGTCCGCGTACGCGGCCACCTGCGCGTCGTGCGTGATCAGCAGCACCGCCGTACCGGTCTCGCGGGCGGTGTGGACGAGCGCCGACATCACCTGCTCGCCCGCCAGCGAGTCCAGCGCGCCCGTCGGCTCGTCGGCGAAGACGATCCGCGGTCCGGTCACCAGGGCCCGGGCCAGCGACACCCGCTGGGCCTGCCCGCCGCTCATCTCGCCCGGCCGCAGTTCCCCCTGCCCGCGCACGCCGAACCGCTCCAGCCACTCGCCCGCCTTCGCCTGCGCCTGCCCGCGCGCGGTGCCCGCCAGCAGCAGCGGCAGCGCCACGTTGTCCAGGGCCGTCAGCTCGGGGATCAGCTGCCCGAACTGGAAGACCACACCGAACTCCGTGCGGCGCAGCTCGCTCAGCCGCTTCTCGGGCAGCCGGTCCAGCCGCTCGCCGCCGTACGCCACGGAGCCGCCGTCCGGCCGGACGATGCCCGCCAGGCAGTGCAGCAGCGTCGACTTGCCGGAGCCGCTCGGGCCGGTGACGGCGAGGATCTCGCCCTCCCGCAGCTCCAGCGAGGCGCCGCGCAGCGCCGGGGTGCGGCCGTGGGACTTCGTCAGGTCCCGGGCCGCGAGCAGGGGCACCGAGGTGTCCGTCGGGTGGTTCACGAGGCGTAGACCTCCGTGGTCAGAGTGGTCAGCCGGGCTGCGGTGGTGGTCATCCAGCGCAGATCGGCGTCGAGGTGGTTGAGGGCGTAGTCCGCCGAGAGCACGGTCGCGAGATCGGCGCCCTGGGCGGTCTTCACGGCCGTGAGCTGCCGCATCCGCTCCATGTGCGCGGTGCGCTGCGCCTGGAGGTAGGCGGCCGGGTCGCCGCCGGCGAGGATCGAGACGACGACCTTGGCGAAGATCTCGTTGGTCACGAACGGCGCGGGCGGGGCGATCTCCGCCGCCCACTTCTCCAGTTCGCGTCCCCCTTCGTCCGTCGAGCGGTACATCGTCCGCTCCGGGCCGCCGTCGGAGTCGGTGCCCTCGATCTCGGCGAGTCCGTCGCGGACCAGTCGCTGCAGGGTCGTGTAGACCTGCCCGTAGGCCAGCGGACGGGCCTGCGGGAAGCGTTCGTCGTGGCGTCGCTTGAGGTCGTAGCCATGGCTCGGCCCTCCGGCGAGCAGCCCCAGCAGAATGTGGCGGGTGCTCATGGCGATCATTATGCACTCGATATATGTACTGAGTGAATAGCCAGCCGTGAAGAAGTTCCGCTTCGTGCGCCGCAGTTGACCGGCCCTGAGCCGTGATCGGAGGTCAGCGGCCGTCCGAGGCCCGCTCCTCCGCCACCGCGTACGCCTCCACCGACCACAGCGAGTACCCGTACTCCGTGGCCCTCTCGACCCCCTGCACCCGCACGAACCGCACATCCCGCTCGTCCATGCGGACCGTCTCACGGCCGCCCCGCCCGTGCCGTACGGTCGCCGCCGTACGCCAGGTCCGTCCGTCGGCCGAGACCTGGACGCGGTACCGCGCCGCGTACGCGTCCTGCCAGTGCAGCACCACCTGGCCGAGGCGTACGGGCCGGGACAGTTCCGTCTGCCACCAGGCGCCGTCCTCGACGGGGGACGACCAACGGGTGTCCGGGTCGCCGTCGTTGGCCGCCGACGCGGGGAAGTCGGCCGTCTCGTCCGCCGAGGACGTCGCCGCCGCCCCGCGCGCGAGATCACGGCCCGCCGTGCGCGGGAAGGCCCGCACCGTCAGCGTGCGCGCCTCGCCGTCGCCGTAGGCCACGGAGATCTCGTACGTCCCCGACGGTGTCCCGTCCGGCACCGTCACCTCGACCGGCAGGGCGGCCGTCGTCCCGCGCGGCAGCACCGCACGGGCGGGCACCTTCACCTCGATGCCCTTGGGCGCCCGCACGGTGAGCCGTCCCCGTACGTCGGCGGACCGCTGGGAGGTCACCTCGGCCGTGACGGTCCGGGTGCCGCCGATCTCGACGTCCGTCTCCGGGCGCGTCAGCCTCAGGGACGCGGCCGGGGAGTCCGCGTACCAGGGCACGAGGTGGTGCACGGTGCCGCCGGTCACGCGCAGGGCGTCCGCCCGCAGGGCGTCCCGGAGCCGGATCTCCGTCGCACCGCCGCGCGCGAGCGTGCCGAGACGCCGCCAGCCCTCGCCCGGCACGTGCGCCTCGACCGTCCCGGCCGTGCCGGGGTCGGCGAGCGCCGTCACCGCGGTGAGGGTGCGCACCCGGCCGAAGCGGCCGTCCCGCGCCGTCTCCTCGTCCCGGCCGATCCCGGCCCATGCCCCGTACGCCTTCCGGGCCCGCTCGAGGAACGTGTCCAGCACGCCCTCGCCGATCGTCACCCGGCTCCCGCTCCTGCCCCCGCGCCCGCTCCCGCCGAGCTCGGTGTGCAGGCGGTCCAGCGTCCGGTACGCCGTCCAGGCCGCCGTGGTGTCGTTGCGCGCCTGCGCGTCCAGCATCGCCAGGGCCGCCGTGCCCGCCTCGCCGTAGCGCGCCAACTGGGTGGACCAGGCCTCGATCTCGGCGGCGAGCGTGGAGTCCGCCAGCCGGTCCGGGGTCTCGCGCAGCACCGTGAACGCGGCCCGCAGCCGCTCCTGCGCCCCCGCCGCCCGCTTCCGCGCGGCGCCGTCCGTCGCCGCCGTGCGCGTCTGCCAGAACTCCTTCATCAGCGGGCGCAGATACGCCGACTCGTCACCGCCGAGGACCGACGAGGCGGCGTTGCCCGCGAGCGCCGTGAGGGCCTCGGCGCGGCCCGGGTCGCCTCCCGCCAGGTCGTCGATCGCGGCCCGCCACGACTCCTCGGGGCGGTAGGCGCGCGGGTTCCAGGCGTAGTCCGCGACGGTGAACAGCGGGATGCGGGACGCCTCCGCCTGCTGCATCGCCGTGGCGAAGAGGGCCGCCGAACCGCTCGCGACCGCCGGCTGGCGGCCGGTGTAGGGGCCCAGGAAGAGCCGGTCCTGGGCGTAGTCGTTGACCGGGTAGTTGTCCATGGTGACCAGCGGGTGCCCGGGGAACGCGACGCGGGTGCCCGCGAGTTCGGACCCGGTGATGGTCCGCGGGACGACGCCCACACCCGTCCACGCCACCTGGATGCCGTCGTCCAGGGCGACGGCCAGGGCGCGCCGGTACGCGGTCGGGCCGTCCTGGTAGTACTCGGTCGGCATCACGGTCAGCTCCGGTGCGCCGGGATGCCGCCGGGCGAGGTGCCGGGCGATCGCGTCGGCGACCCGGGCCTGGGCGCGCGCCGCCGCCTGTGGCCCCGAGCCGAACGTCTCGGCGTCCGCCTCGCAGTGCCACTCGCTGTAGCTCACGTCCTGGAACTGGAGGTGAAAGGCTTGGAAGCCCAGGTCCCCCATGGCGTCCAGCTTCCGGCCGAGCGCCTCCACGTCCTCGTCCGACGAGAAGCACATCGCCTGCCCCGGTGCCACCGCCCACGCCAGGGTGACGTGGTTGCGGCGCGCCCGGTCGGCCAGTTCCCGGAACTCCGCCCGCTGCTCTGCCGGGTAGGGCTCCCGCCAGCGCGCCTGGCGGTGGAGGTCGTCCCCGGGGGCGTAGACATAACGGTTCTGCTTGGTGCGGCCCATGAAGTCCAGGTGGGCCAGGCGCTGTTCGCGGGTCCACGGTGTGCCGTAGAAGCCCTCGGAGGTGCCGCGCACCGCCGTGCCGGGCCAGTCGCGGACGATCACGCCGGCGAGCCGCCGGGGGCTGTTCTTTCCGTCCGGCTTTCCGTCCGGCTTTCCGTCCGGCCCGGATGGGCCTTCGGTGATCAGCTGACGCAGTGTCTGCACGGCGTGGAACAGGCCGTCGTCGCCCACGCCCGCCAGGGCCACGGTGTCCCGGCCGTCCACCCGGCCCACGGCCAGGCGGTAGCCGCCGGTGGGGAGATCGGCACGGGGGGCGGCGCCCAGGGCGGTGAGGGCGGTGGCCGCCCCTGTGATGTCGCCGCGTGCCGTCTCCTCGCCCGCGCGCACCACCAGCGCGCCGGCCGGCAGCGTGCTCCCTGGACGAGCCGTCGCGACCGTCCGCGCGCCGGCTCCCAGGAACAGCTCCCGTAGCGCGTCAAGAGCGTACGGATCGGTCGCCGCGTCCGTGACCAGCACGACCTCGTCCGTGACCGCGACACCGTCCCCGCTCTCGCGCAAGGACTGCGGACGCGGCCAGACCGGGGGGAGGGTGCCGTGCCGGGCGGGCCGGTCAGGGGCCGGCGAGGACAAGTAGGGAGACGTCGCGGCCTCGTTCCGGGAGGCCGTGGGCTGCCGCGGGAGAGGTGTGGCCGTTGCCGTACCCGAAGCCGTGGCCGGTATGGACCGTTCCGGCGCGTCCGGTGCGGCCTTCGGCGTGAACGGTACGGTCGGCGCCGTCCCCAGCGCACCCGCGACCACAGCGATCGCGACGGCCGCCGCTCCCTTTCCGTACCGGAGCCGCACGGCCCCCTCCTCCTCGTTCCCGCTCGTCCGGGCGGCATCGAGCCCACCATTCGTGTGGTGGGAGTGTCAACGCATGTGGCCGTTGTGCCAGAATTGCCCACCTTGCTCCACCCGGTGGCAGTGAAATGGCGCCGGATCTGTGACCAACGCCACGTTGTCCGCCCGTGTACGTCTGCGGCGGCGCCCACGGGGTAGGGCTGCGATGACCCGCCCCAGTCGTACGACGACAAGGAGGCCCCCGTGGCCGCAGGCCCTCTGGTTCAGGCTCGTTCCAAACCCGTGGCGGAGCCGTCCGCCGATCCCGAGCACCACATGTGCGTCTTCAGCGCGGAGGGTGCCTTCGTCGAGGCGCCGCTGACGAGCGAACCCCCGCTGCCCGACGCCGAACCCCTCACCAGTGAGCCGCCTCTCGCCGACACCACGCCCCTGACCAGCGAACCGACACCTACGGGTGGCGCCTGGGGCCTCGATCCCTCGGGGGTGTAGATGCCTCGACCGGCCGATCCGGCGGAGGAACCGAATGCCGCCGCGGACACGAGCCACACGCACACTAACCACACGGACCCGAGTCGTACGGACCCGAGTCCTACGGAAGGCACGGGCGGCGGCCCGGAGGCGGACGAGACCCCGCTCTCCCGGCTGGCCCGCCTGCACGGCGTCGCCACCTCCTACAGCCCGTCCCCGGGCCGTACGGTCGCCGCCTCCGACACCGCCGTCGTCGCGGCCCTCGCCGCACTGGACGTCGACGCGCACACCCCGCACGCCGTACGGCTCTCCCTCACCGCCCGCGAACGCGAGCTGCGCGACCGGCTGCTGCCCCCGACCGTCGTGAGCTGGGGCGGCCGGGCGCCCACCGTCCTGGACGGCCTGCCCGACGGCACCCGGCTGCGCATCGAGACCGAGCAGGGCGAACTCCGCTCCGCCGCCCAGAGCCTGCCCCCCGGCGTCCACTCCCTGAGCGCCACCGCCCCCGACGGCCGCACCGCCGACGCCCACCTCGTCGTCGCCCCCGCCGAACTGCCCGCGCCGCCCGGACGCGTGTACGGCATCCTCGTCCAGCTCTACTCCCTGCTCTCGCGCCGCAGTTGGGGCATGGGCGACCTGGGTGACCTGGCGGAGCTCGCCGCGTGGGCGGGGCGCGCGCTCGGTGCCGGATTCGTGCAGGTCAACCCGCTGCACGCGGCCGTGCCCGGCGCACCGACCGACCCGTCCCCGTACCGGCCCTCCTCGCGCCGCTACCCGGACCCGGTGCATCTGCGGGTCGAGGACGTCCCCGAGTTCGCGTACGCCGACGACCGCGGCCGGCTGCGGTCGCTGCTGGACCGGGCCGCGCGGCTGCGGGAATCCGTGCTGCGCAAGGGCGAGTTGATCGACCGGGACGCCGTGTGGGAGGTGAAGCGCGAGGCGCTGGAGCTCGTGTGCGCCGTACCGCTCGGGCCCGGACGGCGGGCCGCGTACTGCGACTTCCTCGCCGAGGAGGGCGAGGCGCTGGAGGACCACGCCACCTGGTACGCCCTCGCCGAGATACACGGCTCCGACTGGCGGCGCTGGCCCGCCGGGCTGCGCGATCCGCGCTCGTCCGAGACCGCCCGCGCGCGGGCCGGGCTGATGGACCGCGTCGACCTGTACTCCCGGCTGGCCTGGCTGACCGACGAACAGCTCGCCGCCGCGCAGCGCTCCGCGCGCGACGCCGGGATGCCGGTCGGGCTCGTGCACGACCTGGCCGTCGGCGTCCACCCGGACGGGGCCGACGCCTGGGCGCAGCAGGAGTACTTCGCCGCGGGCATGTCGGTCGGCGCGCCCCCGGACGCCTTCAACTCCCGCGGCCAGGACTGGGGACTGCCCCCGTGGCGCCCCGACCGGCTGGCCGCCTCGGGCTACCTCCCCTACCGCCGGCTGCTGCGGGCGCTGCTGCGGCACGCGGGCGCCCTGCGCATCGACCATGTGATGGGCCTGTTCCGGCTGTGGTGGGTGCCGCAGGGCCAGGCGCCGACGGAGGGCACGTACGTCCGGTACGACGCCGAGGCCATGCTGGCGGTCCTGGTGCTGGAGGCCTCGCGGGCCGGGACGCTGGTGATCGGCGAGGACCTCGGCACCGTCGAGCCGGGTGTGCGCGAGGCGCTCGGTACCCGTGGGGTGCTGGGCACGTCGGTGCTGTGGTTCGAGCGGGACTGGGAGGGCGACGGCCTGCCGCTGCCGCCCGAGCGCTGGCGGGCCGACTGCCTGGCCACGGCCACCACCCACGACCTGCCGTCCACCGCCTCCCGGCTGACCGGCGACCACGTCGAACTCCGTGACCGCCTCGGCCTGCTCACCCGGCCGTTGGAGGAGGAGCGCGCCGCTGCCGCCGCCGACACGGGGGAGTGGCTGACCCTGCTCGCCCGGCTGGGGCTGCTGCGGGGGGCGGGCGGGGGCGTCTGCGCCGCGTCGGAGGAGGCCGAGGTCCAGGCGTTCCACCGCTTCCTGCTGCGCACCCCGGCCCGGCTGGTCGGCCTCTGGCTGCCGGACGCGGTCGGCGACCGGCGCCCGCAGAACCTGCCGGGCACCTGGGACCAGTACCCGAACTGGCGCCTGCCCATCGCCGACGCCACCGGCCGCCCGGTCGCCCTGGAGGACCTGGCGGCCTCACCCCGGCTGCACGCGCTGGTGGACGTGCTGCGGGGGCGGTGAGGTCGTACGACGGCCCGGTGGTGACGTCGTACGACGGCCCGGTGGTGCCTCATACGGCACCCCGGGCGCGCGGTTCGCGCGGGTGTTCGCTAGTTTTGCACTGTGGACAAGAAGAACGCCCTGCGCGCCGGCGCCCTGGCTGCCGGTACGACGCTGATGATGCTGCTCATGTCGTCCCCCGCGCTCGCGCTGACGCGCGACGACGGCGACGACCCGGGGTCCGGCCTGAGCGTGATCGAGACGCTGGGCCTGTTCGTCGTGGCGCCGCTGGTTCTCTTCGCGGTGATCGCGGGCCTGGTCATGGTCCTCGACCGGTCGACGGACCGCGAGCCGAAGGCCAAGGGCAAGGCGCCGGTGAAGGCCTGACGGCCGGGCGCTGTCCGTAGTTTCGCGTTTCGCGTCGAGGGCGTCCACCGCACCGTGTGTGCGGTGGACGCCCTCGACGCGTTCGTTCCGACGCGTTCGTTCCGACGGGTTCGTTCCGACGGGTTCGTTCCGACGGGTTCGTTCCGACGGGTTCGTTCCGACGGGTTCGTTCCGACGGGTTCGTTCCGACGGGTTCGTCCGACGTGTTCGCTCCCAGGTGTTCGCTCCCTCAGCCCGGCGCCGTGAGATAGCGCTGCACCGTCGGGCCCAGCCACGCCACGATCTCCTCGCGGCTCAGCGCGACGGTGGGCGGCAGACGCAGGACGTAACGGGTGAGCGCCATCCCCAGTACCTGTGACGCCACGAGTGCGGCCCGGGTCGGCGCCTGCTCCGGATCGGGGCACACCTGGCGGGCCAGGGACACCAGCTGGTCGCGGAAGACGCCCTGCAGGCGCTCGGCGCCCGCCTGGTTGGTCGCCCCGACGCGCAGCATCGCGGTGAGGGCCTCGTTCTCCTCCCACATGTCGAGGAAGTGGCCCACGAGGACCTCGCCCACCTCCCGCGGATCCAGCCCTTCCGGCCCGGGCAGCTCCAGGTCGACGTCGAGAGCCGCGGCGAACAGCCCGTCCTTCGAGCCGTAGTACCGCATCACCATCGACGGGTCGATGCCGGCGTCCCGCGCGATCGCGCGGATGGTGGCCCGCTCGTAGCCGTCGGCGGCGAACCGTTCCCGCGCCGCGGTCAGGATCGCGCTGCGCGTGGCGTCGGAGCGGCGGGGCGGTGTCGTCGTACCTGCGTCGGTCATGCCGACCAACGTAGGCCAACGCGCGTAGGCCAACAAGTGTTGACGGTGCGGTGAGGCCGCCGTATGTTGGCAAACGAGTGTTGGCCAACAAGTGTTGACCAATGGCTGTCCCGTTCAGGAGGTCGCCATGTCCAGCACCACCCACTCCACCCGCTCCACCCGCTCCGACGTCATCGTCGCCGGCGCCGGCCCCACCGGCCTGCTCCTGGCCGGTGACCTCGCCGCCGCCGGTGTCCGGGTCACGCTCCTCGAGAAGCGGTCCCACGGGATCAGCAATCTGACCCGCGCGTTCGCCGTGCACGCCCGCACCCTGGAGCAGCTCGACGCCCGCGGGCTCGCCGACGAGCTGGAGGCGAAGGGCCGGCCGGCGGAAGGGGCCCGGCTCTTCGGGCAGCTCACCATCCGGTTCGACACCCTGCCGTCCCGCTTCCGGCACCTGCTCGTGATCCCGCAGTACGAGGTCGAGAAGGTGCTGGAGCGGCGGGCGGCCGAGGCCGGGGTGTGCTTCCGGTACGAGACCGAGGTCACCGGCCTCCGGCAGAGCGCCGACGCGGTGGCCATGGACGTCAGGGGCCCGGGGGGTGAGCGGGAGACGCTGACCGCCGCGTACGTCGTCGGGGCCGACGGGCACCGCAGCGCCGTGCGGGACGCGGTCGGCCTGCCCTTCCCCGGCCGGTCGGTCATCCGGTCCGTCGTCCTCGCGGACGTACGGCTCGACGAGGTGCCCGAGGACCTGCTGACCGCGGACGCCGTCGGGGACGCCTTCGCCTTCATCGCGCCCTTCGGCGACGGTTACCACCGGATCGTCGCCTGGGACCGCCGCCGTGACGTCCCCGACAGCGAACCGCTGGAGCTGGACGAGGTCAGGGCGGTCGTCCGGCGCGCCCTCGGCCGCGACTACGGCATGCACGACGCCCGCTGGATGTCCCGCTTCCACAGCGACGAGCGGCAGGTCCCCGACTACCGGGTGGGCCGCGTCTTCCTGGCCGGGGACGCCGCGCACGTCCACAGCCCGGCCGGCGGCCAGGGCATGAACACCGGGCTCCAGGACGCGGCCAACCTCTCCTGGAAGCTGGCCGCGGTCGTCGGGGGTCACGCGGACCCGGCCCTGCTCGACACCTACCAGGCCGAACGTCATCCGGTCGGCAGGTCCGTGCTCCGCAGCAGCGGCGGGATCGTCCGGCTGGCGATGGCCAAGTACCCGTGGACGCGGGCGTTCCGCGCCGCCCTCACCACGTTCCTCGACCACGTGGGCCCGGCCCGCGCCCGGGTGCTCGGGCAGATCACCGGCATCGGGTACAAGTACGCCGCTCCGCGCGGTGCCCACCCCCTCACCGGCACCCGTGTCCCGGACGTCGCCCTCAAGGGCGGCCGCCTCTACGAGGCCCTGCGCGGCGGCCGGTTCGTGCTCATCACGCCGCGGTCACCGCAGTGGGACCCGGCACGGGTGGTGCCCGCCCCCGAGGACCGTCTCGCGGTGGAGAGCTGGGCGAGCGAACGGCGCACGACCGTGCTGGTGCGGCCCGACGGGTACGTGGCCTGGGCGGCGGACGACGGGGAGGCCGACGGGCGGACGGTGACGGCGGCGTGGGCGGCCGCCCTGGGACGCGGGGCGTGACGTCAGGCGCCCGTGCCCCGCACCAGTGCGCGCAGCAGGCCGGCCAACTGGCCGGCCTGCTCCTCGTCCAGGTGGGAGAGCGCCTCCGTCTGGACGGCCAGCCCGGCGACGACCGCTTCGTCGGCCAGGCGCAGTCCCTCGTCCGTGAGGGTCACCTGGAGTCCCCGCCGGTCGTGCGGGTCGGGGGAGCGGCGGAGCAGGCCCGCGCGCTCCAGCTTGTCGAGGCGGCCGGTCATGCCGCCCGTGGTGAGCATCAGCGTCGCCGAGAGCTGGCGGGGGGAGAGGGTGTGCGGGGGGCCCGAGCGGCGCAGGGTGGCCAGGACGTCGAACTCCCCGCGCGAGATGCCGAACCGCGCGTACGCCTTCTCCATCCGGTCGCCCAGCGTCCGGGACAGCCGGTAGATCCGGCCGAAGACCTCCATGGCGGTGGTGTCCAGGTCGGGCCGGGCCGCCGCCCACTGGTCGATGATCGCGTCGACGGGGTCCTTGCCGGAGCCGGCGGAGTGGTTCATGAGGTGAGTATCCGCCGGTCCGCCGGTCCGCCGCAAGAAAGCAACTTGTGGGCAAGTTGCTTAGCGGTAAGCTAGTTGCGAGCAAGTCGATATACGACCCATGCCGCCGTGACCTCGCGAAGGGCACACCCATGACCGCGAACCGCCGCTCCGCCCCCCTCGGGCTCATCGCCCTCACCGCCCTCGCCCCCGTCTCCTGGGGCACCACCTACGCCGTCACCACCGAGTTCCTCCCGGCGGACCGCCCCCTGTTCACGGCGCTGGTGCGGGCCCTGCCCGCCGGGCTGCTGCTGCTCGCCCTCGCCCGGGTGCTGCCCCGGGGCGCCTGGTGGGGGAAGTCGGTGGTCCTGGGCGCGCTGAACATCGGTGCCTTCTTCCCGCTGCTGTTCCTCTCGGCGTACCGGCTGCCGGGCGGGATGGCCGCGGTCGTCGGCTCGGTGGGCCCGCTGTTCGTCGCCGGGCTGGCCGCCGTACTGCTGGGCGAACGCCCGTCCGTGCGCACGCTGCTCACCGGTGTCGCCGCGGCCCTCGGGGTGAGCCTGGTCGTGCTCAGGGCGGCGGGCGCGCTCGACACCGTCGGCGTGCTCGCGGCGCTCGCCTCCACCGCCTGCATGTCCACCGGCACCGTGCTCACCAAGCGCTGGGGCCGCCCCGAGGGCGTCGGCCCGCTCGCGCTCACCGGCTGGCAGCTCACCGCGGGCGGACTGCTGATCGCGCCCCTCGCCCTCCTGGTGGAAGGCGCCCCGCCCGCGCTGGACGGCCCGGCGGTCGGCGGTTACCTGTACCTCGCGCTGGCGAACACGGCGGTCGCGTACTGGCTGTGGTTCCGCGGCATCGGACGGCTCACCGCCACCCAGGCCACCTTCCTCGGACCGCTCTCCCCGCTCACGGCGGCCGCCGTCGGCTGGGCCGCGCTCGGCCAGGCGCTGACCCCCGTCCAGCTCGCCGGCATGGCGCTGGCGTTCGGGGCGACGGTCCTCGGGCAGCTCCGGCCCCGTACCGCCGGTACCGATGCCCGGTTCCGCGGCCGGGTGCTCGTGGATTCGCGGAAACATGGCCTTGACACCCCCGGACCGGCCACCGGAGCCTTGGGCAGAACCCGCTCGTGACCGCCTAGGACGCTCACCGTCCGTTTCCGGCGAAGGAGTCGGCGTGGCCGGACAGGCACCTCCCGTACGCGCATCCACGCCACCCGTACGCGGCCCCGGACCATCCCTACCGCCACGCGGGACCGCGGGTCTCTACCCCACCACCGGTGAACTCGCCGAGCGCGCCCGGCACCTGGTCGCGTCGCGTCCCGGCCTGCTGCGGCTGGCCGCCGTCGGCTCCTCGCGCGCGGGCCGCCCGCTGTGGCTGCTGTCCGCCGGACACGGACGGCGCCACGTGCTCACGGTCGCCGGAGCCCACTCCAACGAACCCGTCGGCGGCGCCTCCGCGCTCCGCCTCGCCGAACGCCTCGCCCTCGACCCCGCGCCGCTCGACGCCCTCGACTGCACCTGGCACATCCTGTTCTGCCTGGACCCCGACGGCATGAGCCTGAGCGAGCGCCACGGCTGGCCGTACCGGGGGTGGCGCGTCGAGCGCTACTACCGGCACTTCTACCGGCAGCGGTTCACCTGCCAGCCGGAGTTCCGGCCCGCCGGGGACCGGGTGCGGGAGCCCCTGCCCGAGTCCGAGGCGCTCGTGGGGCTGCTCGACGAGCTGCGTCCCGCCGTCCAGTTCTCGCTGCACGGCGTCGAAGTAGGCGGAACCTTCCTGCAGTTGACCCGGAGCGTCCCCGGTGCGGCCCGGACGTTCCGCGAACTCGCGGGGAACCTGCGGATCCCGGTGGAGTACCGGCCCTTCGACGGCATGGACTGGTTCGTCGAGGGGCCCGGCGTCCTGGTGCTGTCCGGCGGTCCGGAACCCGCCGACGAGCGCGACGCCTCCGGCTTCCTCTCCGAGGTGACCTGGACGTACCCCATGCGGCACGGCACCGTCTCCGCGGTGATCGAGGCCCCGATGTGGGCGGCGGACGCCGTGAGCGACCCCCGGCGCACGGCCGCGCCCGAGGAACAGATCGCCCGGGTGAGCCGGACCCTGCTGGAACGCTGCGAGCAGGTGGAGGCGGCCCTCGGCCCCGACCCCGGCTCGCGCGAGGCGGTGCCCGCCGTGCTCCTGCCGTACGACGCGGCCGCCCGCGAGCTGCTCGGCGTCGGCCCCGCCATCGTGCACACCTGGAAGAGCTACCTCGCGGACGGCCTCGGCGGCGTCGGGCTCGCCACGACCGCCGGCAACTCCGTCTCCCTCGACATCGCGGCCCGGCGCATCCCCCTGCGTGCGGCGGCGATGCTGCGGCAGGCCCTCGGTGAGCCGCCCGCCGACCCGGTGGCCGCGGTCGCGCTCGACGGCCTGGTGCGCGCCTGGTCCCGCGAGCTGGAGACCTCCTTCGGGGCCCGCTGGCTGCCCGTCCGCCGGCAGACCGCCCTCCACGTCCACACCATGCTGCGGCTGGCCCGCCTGCTGCTGGGCCCGGACACGAGAGAGGGCGCCCGGTGAACCACCGGGCGCCCGTCGCCGCGTGAGGCGCTCCCGCTGCTTCGTCGCCGCGTGAGGCGCTCCTGCTACTTCGCCGCCGCGTCCGCCGCCTGCGCCTTCAGCGCCCGCTCCACGCCCGCGCGGGACTCGGAGACGAGCCGGCGCAGGGCCGGGCTCGGCTCGGTGGCCGACAGCCAGGCGTCCGTGCGGTCGAGGATCTCCTGCGAGACCTGGACCGACGGGTACAGACCGATGACGATCTGCTGGGCCATCTCGTGGGAACGGGAGTCCCAGACGTCCTTGGCGGCCTCGAAGTACTTCTCCGCGTAGGGCGCGAGCAGCTCCCGCTGGTCGGTCTGGACGAAGCCGGCGATGACCGCCTCCTGCACGGCGTTCGGGAGCTTGTCCGACTCCACGACCGACGCCCAGGCCTCCGCCTTGGCCTCCTCGGTCGGGCGCGCGGCACGGGCCGTGGCCGCGTGGCGCTCGCCCGCCGCGGTCCGGTCGCGCTCGTACTCGGCTGCGATCTCCGCCTCGTCGTAGCGGCCCACGGCCGCGAGCCGCTGCACGAACGCCCAGCGCAGCTCGGTGTCGACGGCCAGGCCCTCGACCGTCTGCGAACCGTCCAGCAGGGCCTCCAGGAGGTCGAGCTGCTCCGGCGTGCGCGCGGTCGCGGCGAAGGCGCGCGCCCAGGCGAGCTGGTGGTCCGACCCGGACGCGGCCGAGCGCAGGTGGGCCAGCGTGGCGTCCGTCCAGCGGGTCAGCAGGGCCCCGCGGGCCGCCGGGTCGGCGTACAGGTCGATCGCCAGCTTGACCTGCCGGTGCAGCGACTGCACGACACCGATGTCGGACTCCTTGCCGATACCGGAGAGCACCAGGGACAGGTAGTCGCGGGTGGCGAGCTCGCCGTCCCGGGTCATGTCCCAGGCCGACGCCCAGCACAGCGCGCGCGGGAGGGACCACTCGAAGTCGCCGAGGTGCTCGGTGACGAAGGCGAGGGAGTCCTCGTCGAGGCGGACCTTGGCGTACGACAGGTCGTCGTCGTTGAGCAGGACCACGGCCGGACGGCGCTTGCCCACCAGCTCCGGTACGGCGGTCAGCTCGCCGTCCACGTCCAGCTCGACGCGCTCGCCGCGCACCAGCTTGCCGCTCGCCTCGTCGAGGTCGTAGAAGCCGACCGCGATGCGGTGCGGGCGCAGGGTGGGCTCGCCCTTGGCGCCGGCGGGCAGGGCGGGGGCCTCCTGGCGGACGCCGAAGGAGGTGATGACACCGTCCGCGTCCGTCTCGATCTCCGGACGCAGGATGTTGATGCCGGCCGTCTCCAGCCACTTCTTCGACCAGGTCTTCAGATCACGGCCGGAGGTCTCCTCCAGGGCGCCCAGCAGGTCGGACAGGCGCGTGTTGCCGTACGCGTGCCGCTTGAAGTAGGCCTGCACGCCCCGGAAGAACTCGTCCATGCCGACGTATGCGACGAGCTGCTTCAGCACGGACGCGCCCTTGGCGTACGTGATGCCGTCGAAGTTGACGAGGACGTCGTCCAGGTCGTTGATCTCCGCCATGATCGGGTGCGTCGACGGGAGCTGGTCCTGCCGGTAGGCCCACGTCTTCATCTGGTTGGCGAAGGTGGTCCAGGAGTGCGGCCACTTCGAGTCCGGCGCGTACGCCTGGCAGGCGACCTCGGCGAAGGTGGCGAACGACTCGTTCAGCCACAGGTCGTTCCACCACTCCATGGTGACCAGGTCGCCGAACCACATGTGGGCCAGCTCGTGCAGGATCGTCGCGGCGCGCGCCTCGTACGACGCGTCCGTCACCTTCGACCGGAACACGTACTGGTCGCGGAAGGTGACCGCGCCCGCGTTCTCCATGGCACCGGCGTTGAACTCGGGCACGAAGAGCTGGTCGTACTTGGCGAACGGGTAGGCGTAGTCGAACTTCTCCTGGAACCAGTCGAAGCCCTGCCGCGTCACCTCGAAGATCGCGTCCGCGTCGAGGAACTCGGCGAGCGAGGGACGGCAGTAGATGCCCAGCGGCACGCTCTGCCCGTCCTTCTCGTACACGCTGTGCACCGAGTGGTACGGGCCCGCGATCAGCGCGGTGATGTACGTGGAGATCCGCGGCGTCGGCTCGAAGTGCCAGACGTGGTCCTTGGGCTCCGGGGTCGGCGAGTTGGACACGACCGTCCAGCCCTCCGGCGCCTTCACGGTGAACTGGAAGGTGGCCTTCAGGTCCGGCTGCTCGAAGCTCGCGAACACCCGGCGGGCGTCCGGCACCTCGAACTGCGTGTACAGGTACGCCTGGTCGTCCACCGGGTCGACGAACCGGTGCAGGCCCTCGCCGGTGTTGGTGTACGCGCAATCGGCGACGACCCGGAGGATGTTCCGCCCCTCCAGCAGCCCCGGCAGGGCGATGCGGGAGTCCGCGAAGACCTCGGCGGGGTCGAGGGTGTCGCCGTTGAGGGTCACCTCGTGGACCGTCGGGGCCACCAGGTCGATGAAGGACTCGGCACCGTTCTCCGCGGCCTCGAAGCGCACCGTGGTCACGGAACGGAACGTCCCGCCCTCCTGCGCGCCGGAGAGGTCGAGATCGATCTCGTACGAGTCAACGGTGAGCAGCTTCGCCCGCTGCTGCGCCTCTTCACGGGTCAGGTTTGTGCCAGGCACGCGGTCATCTCCTCGGTATGTGTGGGTTGCGCCATCCTGCCACGGAGAGTAGTGAGGGCGCCCGCCTTAAATCGGCGGGCGCCCTCACTCATGTACGGGACTCACGTACGGGACTCACATACGGACCGGCGTCAGCCCTTCAGCTCCGCCGCCACCAGCTCCGCGATCTGGACCGCGTTCAGGGCCGCGCCCTTGCGGAGGTTGTCGTTGGAGATGAACAGCGCGAGACCGTTCTCCACCGTCTCGTCGGTGCGGATGCGGCCGACGTAGGAGGCGTCCTTGCCCGCCGCCTGGAGCGGGGTCGGGATGTCGGAGAGGGCCACGCCGGGGGCGCCGCCGAGCAGCTCCGTGGCGCGCTCGACGCTGACCGGGCGGGCGAAGCGGGCGTTCACCTGGAGGGAGTGGCCGGAGAAGACCGGGACGCGCACGCAGGTGCCGGAGACCTTGAGGTCCTCGATCTCCAGGATCTTCCGGGACTCGTGGCGGAGCTTCTGCTCCTCGTCGGTCTCGTTCAGGCCGTCGTCGACGATCGAGCCGGCCAGGGGCACGACGTTGAAGGCGATCGGGCGCTTGTAGACGCGCGGCTCGGGGAAGTCGACCGCCTCGCCGTCGTGCGTCAGCTTGTCCGCGTCCGCGATCACCTTCTGGGCCTGCCCGTGCAGCTCCGCGACGCCCGCGACGCCGGACCCGGAGACGGCCTGGTACGTGGCGACGACCAGCGCCTCGAGGCCGGCCTCGGCGTGCAGCGGGCGCAGCACCGGCATGGCGGCCATCGTGGTGCAGTTCGGGTTGGCGATGATGCCCTTGGGGCGTACGGCCACCGCGTGCGGGTTCACCTCGGCGACGACCAGCGGCACCTCGGGGTCACGGCGCCAGGCCGAGGAGTTGTCGATCACGACGGCGCCCTGGGAGGCCACCTTCTCGGCCAGCGCCTTGGAGGTCGAGCCGCCCGCGGAGAACAGGACGATGTCGAGGCCCGTGTAGTCGGCCGTCGACGCGTCCTCCACCGTCACACCGTCCAGCACCGTCCCGGCGGAACGGGCCGAGGCGAACAGGCGCAGCTCGGTGACCGGGAACTCCCGCTCCGTGAGGATCCTGCGCATGACCGTGCCGACCTGACCGGTGGCTCCGACGATTCCGACCCTCACGGCGACTCCTTTAGCGTGCGTACGGCTCTTTGACGTGCGTGTTGACGTGCGTAAGGCATGGGCCTGGCCCTTCCATCATGCGTGGCCTCCCGGCCCACCTGTCCAATCCTTTGGCCGGTCGTCCGAAGGGCGGGACGTTCCTGGCCAGGGACGGAACGCCGCGGACCGGTCCCCTCGGCCGGACGCTCACCGCGAACGGCCGCCCCGTTCCGCAGGAATCCGCCCCCGGGGGGCCGTGCGCGGGAAGCCGTACGGCGCACCTGCCCGACCCCGGCCGTGCCACGCGTGTCCTTCGTCACACAGAAGTCGGCCGGCCTCGGCCGAACGTTTCCCGCGCCCCCGGCGTCGTAGGGGAAACGCGGCGAGGGGAGGGGTGTCTGTGCTGCGCAGAAAGGCCCGGCGCGACCAGGGGGTGGACGACCCCTTGGACGCGGCCCAGGAGCGGCGGGTGCGGGCGGTGCTCGCGCTCGGCGGGGTGCCGCAGGCGGACCTGCTGGACGGGGTACAGCAGGTCCGGCTGCGGCTCCTGGAGCGGGCCGCGAGCGGACGCGAGGCGCCGCGGGACGTGTCCGCGTGGGCGGCGGTCGTCGCCTCGAACCTGGCGATGGACTGGCACCGCGCCAAGCGCCGCCAGGAGCGGATCGGCGAGCGGCTGGCCGCGCTGCGGCAGCCCGTGCACCCCTCGGGTGAGGAGTCCAGCGTGCTCTCGCTGGCCGTCGCCCGTGGTCTGGACGAGCTGCCCGACGCCCAGCGGCAGGTCGTCGTGCTGCGGTTCTACGCCGATCTGCCCGTGCGCGGGATCGCCGAGGAGCTGGGCATCCCCGAGGGCACGGTCAAGAGCAGGCTCCACTCGGCGGTCCGTGCCCTGCGGGCCCGCCTGCACGAGGACGAGGTGGTGTGACGTGGCCTCCCGGAACGACGACCGGTACGAAGGCGTGGACGCGCTGATGGCCGCGATCACGGACGAGCCGCTGCCCGAGGGCGCCCTCGACGATCCGCGCGCCGCGGCGGAGCACCGGGCGGCGCTGGCCGACGTGGCGCTGCTGCGGGAGCAGCTGGGACTGATCGGGGACACGCTCGCCGAGGCACCGGCGGCGCACACGGAGGCGGAGGTCCGGCGCCTTCCCGCCCGTAACCCCACCGCCCACAGCCGACGCCGGCGCCCGTTCGCGCTCGCCCTGCGCACCCTCGCCGCCGCGGCGGCCGCCACCGTGGTGGTCGGCATGGGCGGCTGGCTGATCGCCCAGGGCGGGGCCGGGGACGACTCGGGAAGCGGGGCGAGCAGCGCCGACCAGGCGAAGACGGAGGACGCGAACGAATCGCGGACCGCCGCCGGATACGTGGCCTGCGCCCGGCTCATCGTCGAGGGCACTGTCGCACGCGTGGAGCCGGTGCCCGGGACCGGTCAGGACCGGATCACCGTGGACGTCGAACGGCACTACAAGCCGGAGAAGGGCGAGGACGAGGTCGTCTTCCCCATGGACGAGAACGTCGATCCCCGGCTCCGTGAGGGCGACCACGTCCTGATCGGCATCTCGGGCGACGAGGCCACGCCCGACATCTGGACCGTCGGGGAGGAGGACATCGCCGACGAGCGCGCCTGGATCCTGGGCGCGCTGCCCGAGTCGGAGTCCCTCGGGTGCGAGTGAGAGACGCGAAGGGCGGGCGCCCGTGACCGGACGCCCGCCCCATGGGAACCACTCCTACTGCGTTACGGAGTGACCTTCTCGATCAGCACGCTGCCGGTGCCCGCGGCCGTACCGCGCGCGTTCACCAGCTGGACCCGCCCGAAGAACTCCCGTCCCTCGGGCGCCTCGGCCGCCGCGACGACCGAGCCGGAGAACGTCGCCGACTCGCCCGTGCCGAGCTGCGCCGACGCGCCGTCCACCTGGATCTCGCCGAGCGAGGAGGCGAAGTACACGTCGCGGTAGTCGTACTCCGTCGAGCCGGCCGGAACCGAGTAGCCGGCGACGACGACGGTGTACGTACCGGCGGCGGGCTTCGGGACGGACACCGACTCCTCGGAGTCGCCGTCGGCCGAGCTGCCCACCTCGTTGCCCTTGGCGTCGCGCACGGACAGGTCGAGGTCGGCGGCCGCGTCCGAGACGTTGCCGATGGACACGTCCAGCGACTCGGCGCCCGCGGGCACGTCCACCGTGAAGGACTGCTGGGTGCCGTCGGCGATGGCCGGCCGCTCCGTCTTCGACGAGCCGAGCGCGCCGCCCTGGAGCTTGCCGTCGACCGGGGCGAGCTCGTTGGTGACCTTCCAGGAGGCGGCGGTCGGCTCACCGGCCTTCGCCTCGGGGATCGTCACGAGCTCCGGGTCGAAGGTCGCACCGAGGACGGAGACCTCCAGCTCGTACGGGTTGTCGAGCAGCGGCGACGTACGGCGCGACTCGACCTCGATCTCCCAGACGCCCGGCTGCGGGTTCTCGTAGCTGCGCACGTCGGGGCGGCAGCCGTTGCCGTCGAGGTAGTTGTTGTAGCAGTTGATCGTCGAGGTCGGGTCGACCGGGACGCCGTACGGGTGGATGGCGATGAAGCGGGTCTGGCTGCCCGTCTTCAGCCCGCCGATCGCGACCTCCAGCGTCTTCGCGCCCTCGGGGACGGTCACGAAGTACGAGGTCGGGTCGTTGCGCTCGACCTTGCCCTTGGCCGAGAAGGTGTGGTTCAGCGGCGCCGAGACGACCACCGTGTTCAGGACCTGGTGGTCGATGCCCTCGGTGCGCGGGTCGTCGACCTCCAGGATCGCGCTGTGCAGGCCGGCGGAGCGCGGCTTGGCGGCGATCTTCACGGTGACCGGCTTGTTCAGCGGCAGCGAGACCTCGTCGTCGCCGACGATGCGGAACGTTCCGCCGCTGTTGTTCTCGAGGTGCAGCTCGTGGCGGACCGCACGGTCGGAACCGGTCGTACGGGTGAGGGTGACGTCGTACGTCTTGTTCTGGCCGGCCTTGAGGCCGCCCTCACGGTCGTAGATGCCCGTGCCGAAGCCCGGGGTCTCCAGCGCGAAGTCGATCGCGGTGTCGACCGGGGCCTTCACCGTGTACTCGTGCGCGGTCGCGCCCTTGCGGATCGACTTCCACGCGTCGACGACGTTGAGGACGCCGACGCCCTCCTCGTACGCCTGCACACCGCTGATGTGGTCGGCGGTCGAGGTGACCGCGGTGCGCAGCTTCGCCGGGGTGAGGTCGATGTCCTTCTGCTGCGCGGCCGACAGCAGCAGCGCCATCGCACCCGCGGCCTGCGGTGACGCCATCGAGGTGCCCTGGAGCATGCCGTAGCCGGGGGGCAGCGTGTAGCCGGCCTCGGCGACGGGCGCGCCGGGCATCCAGGTCTGGATGGTGTTGATCGCGGCGCCGGGCGCGGTCAGGGTCGGGGTGAAGCCGCCGTCCTCACGCGGGCCGCGCGAGGAGAACGGGAACATGTTGTACTTCTTCTTCACCTGCGAGCCGTAGTTGGCGGCCCAGGTGTCCCGGGAGACGGACGCGCCGACCGAGATCACCTTGTCCGCGAGGGCCGGGTCGCCGATGGTGTTGGCGCCGGGGCCGGAGTTGCCCGCGGAGATCACGAGCTGGACGCCGTAGGTGTCGATGAGGCGGGTGTAGAGCTCCGCGCGCGCGTTGTTGCCGTCGTTCAGCGCGGGCAGGCCGCCGATGGACATGTTGACGATGTCCACGCCGCGGTTCACGACGAGGTCGATCATGCCCTCGGTGAGCGCCACGTTGGTGCAGCCGGCGCCGAAGATGCAGGCGCGGGAGGAGACGACCTGCGCACCCGGGGCGGCGCCGTTCATCTTGCCGCCGAACAGGGAGTTCGCGGCGGTGATGCCCGCGACGTGCGTGCCGTGCTCGGACTCGACGATGCCGATGTTGACGAAGTCCGACTTCTTGCCGACCCAGCTCCCGCCGTACGGGTCGGTCGGCACGTCCTTGCGGATCTCGACGACGAACGGCTGGCGCTCGGCGATCTCGGTGGACGGGTCGTCCGTGCCGAAGTACCCGATCTGGTAGCCGTCCTTGTACGGCTTCATCGCGGTGTCGTCGGTGAAGTCGTTGTTGCCGTTGAGGTCGACGCGGACCGTGCCGGCCGCGGCGTCGTAGAGGACGCCCCAGGCGTCGGTCTTGTCGCCGTCGCGGTTGACGTCGCCGTTCGCGTCGCCACCGGCCGTGACGGACTCCTCGAAGCGCTCGATCCGGTAGTCGCCCGCGGGGGCCTTGTAGGTGGCGCCCTCCCAGGTGAACACCGGCCCGGAGACCGCCTGGTCCATGCGGCGCCAGGTGCCGTCGCCGTCCACGATCGGGTCGGTCGCCGTCGTCCAGTCGACGATCTTGCGCTCGCCGGTGGTGGTCTTCTGCAGCGCCGGGTGGCCGAGGTCGACACCGGTGTCGAGGACGCCGATGGTGACGCCCCGGCCGTCCGCCTTCGGGTTCTGCTTCACGAAGTCGACGGCGCCCGTCTCGAAGGACGGGTTGTACGGGTTCTCGGCCGGGGTCTTCTTGCTGGGCGCCGGGTACGCGTCCGACTTCGCGGACTCGGCGCCCTTGGCGGTGTCCGCGGCCGGCGTCGGGTCGTCCAGCTCGATCGCGTGCCGCAGGTCGATGCCGTGCACGGAGGACAGCTTCGCGGCGGCCGCGATGGCCGCGTCGGCCTTCTTCGTGGGGACGGTGGCCCGGACGTAGCCGAGCTTGTCGTAGGTGCGGCCCACGGAGCCGCCGCCCACCGCGTCGAGCTGGCCGGCGACCTGCTCGGTGCTGCCCGGAGCGGTGGCGATCATCATGGTGATGTTCTTGTCGCCGTCCGCCTTCGCCTCGGCGAGCAGCTCCGCGTCGGCCGAACCGAGCTTGTCGTCGGCCGACTTGGGCTCGCCTTCGGCGGGAGTGGCGGTGGCCGGGCCGTCCGCGGCGAAGGCCAGGGGTATCGGCCCGGCGGCGGAGAGTGCGGCCACCAGCCCGGCGGCCACGGCTATTCGGGCCACCCGTCTGGCACCCGGCTGGGGGGTGCGCTGGGGGATCAGGGTCATCGGCATCCCTCGTGCGTAAAGGAACGATCGTGGGCGATCCGAGCGGCGTGACGGCGTGACGGATCGTTGAGCGGTCCGGTATGTGGGACCGGACGACCGCTCAGCCTTACCTATGGAACGCCTGTTTGGGGAGAGGTGATCGTGACGTTAACAAAGTGGTGACGTAATTCCGCCATGCGTCAGGGAGCGGATAGCGGGGGATGGACGGACATGTCGGCTGATCGTCCGCGCCTCCGGCGGGCCGTCTGTGTAAGGTCTGCGCGCATGCGTGAGGAGTTGAGAGTGGCGGCGTACGCGATATGCGTACGCGACGGGCTGTTGCTGCTGTCCCGCCTGAGCGGCCGCGGCCGGGACGACGGCAAGCGGTGGACCCTGCCGGGCGGCGGCATGGACCACGGTGAGGATCCCTATGACACGGTGGTCCGCGAGGTCGCGGAGGAGACGGGGTACGCGGTCGAGCCGACCGCCCTTCTCGGCATCGACTCCATGACCCGGCGCCATGCCCGCCGTCTCGGCGGCGTCGCCGACCTGCACGGCCTGCGGATCGTGTACGAGGCCCGTGTCACCGGCGGCGAGCTCCGCCACGAGACGGACGGCAGCACCGACATGGCCGCCTGGCACCCCCTCGACGCGGTGCCCTCGCTGGACCGCGTGAGCCTGGTGGACGCGGGGCTCGCCCTGTGGCGGGAGCGGCCGTCCGCCGGCCGCGCCGCGGACCGGGAGTGACCGGGGCTCCTACCCCGAGAGATGAACGGGGCGTGACCACCTCCCCCCGTCCCGGCGAGACGTCCATGGCCCTCCGTGGACACGAAGGGTGGCCCAAGATCCACGTACCGTGATCGGCGTCGGCCGTTGCCGTCTCGTTCATGTACGGGTCATTCCGGATGCCAACGATCCAGGTGAGCGGACTTCCCCGCGGGCACCGTGCGTGCCCCGGGCCGTCCGCGGTCACTGCCGACGCGTTCGCACCCGGGGAGAAGCGCCATGCCGCGCATCCGCTCTGTCGTCTCCGCCGCCGCCACCAAGGCCGCCGACCGCCGTGCCTTCCTCGCGGCCACCGGCGCGGTCGCCGCGTCGGCGGGCATCGGACTCGCCCTCCGGCCCGGCTCCGGCGCCCCGGCGCACGCCGCCGCCGACGAGTCCGCGGTCACCCTGTCGTCCCGGAGAGCGCCGGCCGCGCCGCTCGCCCCGTACACGCGCGGTACCACCCTGGGCTCGGTCGCGGCGCCCCGGGGCGTGACGGGTTACCGGCGGCTGGGTGACGGGCCCGCCTGGCAGCGCGTCGTCCGCGGCGACCTCGCGGCCCCGAAGGCGGGGCGCGCGGACCGCCGTACGGTGCTCGCGTCGTTCGTGCAGTTCACCGACCTGCACCTGGTCGATGTGCAGCACCCGCTGCGGTACGAGTACCTGCGCGCCCAGACCGCCAGCGCCTGGCGGCCCCAGGAGGCGCTGTCGGTGGCGGCGGCGGTGTCCCTCGTCGAGCGGGTCAACGCGCTGCGCGGAGCACCCGTCACCGGGTCCCCGCTCCACTTCGTCATGACGACCGGCGACAACACCGACAACAACTCCCGCACGGAACTCGACTGGTTCCTGACGGTGATGAGCGGCGGCCGGGTCACGCCCAACTCGGGTGACCCCCGCCGCTACGAGGGCGTGCAGGACAGCGGGCTGAAGCTGTACTGGCAGCCGGACGCGGCCCTGCGCGACGCCGACAAGCAGCAGGGCTTCCCGCGCATCGAGGGCTTCCTGGACGCGGCGATACGCGAGATCAACAGCCCCGGCCTGAACCTCCCCTGGTACTCGACCGTAGGCAACCACGACTCCCTGCCCGGCGGCTGCTACGCGCCCGGCGACTCGTTCTTCGCGGAGTTCGCCGTCGGCGGGCGCAAGCTGATGAGCCTGGACGAGGCGGTGGGGGAGGCGATCTGGGACAACGTCCAGAAGGGCGGCGACCCCAAGGGTCTCGACTTCCGGGCGGTGCTGAAGTCCCAGGCCCGCCGGATGCGTTCGGTCACCCCGGACGAGCGCCGGGCCCCCTTCACCCCGCGTGAGTACCTTCAGGCCCACCTGGATCCGGCCCGCACCGGCCCGGGTCCGGTCGGCCACGGCTACTCGCAGGCCAACCTGGAGGAGGGCACCCAGTACTACGCCTTCCGCATCGCCGACGACGTCATCGGCATCAGCCTCGACACCACCGACCCGGGCGGCCACTACGAGGGCTCGCTCGGCACGGCGCAGCTCAAGTGGCTGGACCGCACGCTGAAGGAGCACGGCAGGGACGGCACGTACGCGATCGTCTTCAGCCACCACACCAGCCGGACCATGCGCAACCTGCGCGAGGACCCCGCCCGCCCGCACGAGGGGCGCCACGGCGGCGAGGAGGTTCTCGCCCTCCTCGGCCGCCACCGCAACGTCCTGGCCTGGGTCAACGGTCACAGCCACCGCAACCGGATCACCCCGCACCCGTACCCGTCCGGCTGCTCCTTCTGGGAGATCTCCACGGCCTCCCACATCGACTTCCCCCAGCTCGCGCGCGTCATCGAGCTGGCGGACAACGGGGACGGCACGATCTCCCTCTTCACCACCGCCGTCGAGTCGGCGGCCCCGCACGCCACGGACTTCACCGACCTCAGCCAGACGGGCCTGGCGGCCCTCTACCGCGAACTGGCCTTCAACGCGCCGGGCGCCCGGACGACCCTGGCGGGCGGGCCGGAGGACCGGAACACCGAACTCGTGCTGCGGAAGGGCTGACCACCGCACACGCTGACCACCGCGCACGCTGACCACCGCACAGCGAAACGTCCGAAACCCACTCATCCGCCGTGCACGCGGGCAACCTTCGCGTAGGGGCTCGTCGTCCTCCCTGGGGACCGGGCTCCCCAGGCGAAGGGGGACAGCATGTCAGCGCGCACAGGACTGGTCGCGGCGGCCGTGGTCACGGCGACGGTGGCCCTGGCGGCACCCGCCGTGGCGGCACCCGTCCCGCCCCATGGCGATCACCGTGCCACGCAGGCGGCCATGGACGCGGTGGTGAAGGGAGGCGTGCCCGGTGCGGTGGCCCGGGCCGAGGACGACAGCGGCACGTGGAAGGCCGCATCGGGAGTCGGCGACATCGGCACGGGCGAGCCGCGCGCGGCCGACGACCGCTACCGCGTGGGCAGCATCACCAAGACGTTCGTCGCGACGG
Organism: Streptomyces sclerotialus; assembly: GCA_000719105.1. Lineage (GTDB taxonomy): Bacteria > Actinomycetota > Actinomycetes > Streptomycetales > Streptomycetaceae > Streptomyces > Streptomyces sclerotialus_B. Next base: position 414,039 of record JODX01000001.1, read on the forward strand.
TCGTGCTCCAGCTCGACGCGGAGGGCGTGCTGTCCCTGGACGACACGGTGGACGAGTGGCTGCCGGGCCTGGTCCGCGGCAACGGCCACGACGGCCGCGACATCACCCTCCGGCAGCTCCTCAACCACACGAGCGGCATCTACAACTACACGGCCGACGAGGCGTTCACCCGCACCTACTCGTCGAAGGACGGCTTCCTCGAGCACCGTTACGACACCCTGAGCCCGCGGCAGCTCGTACGCGTCGCCATGCGGCACGAGCCGGACTTCACGCCCGGCACGTCCTGGAACTACTCCAACACCAACTACGTCCTGGCGGGCCTGGTCATCGAGAAGGCCACCGGCAACCCGTACGGTGACGAGATCCGCCACCGCGTCATCGAGCCCCTGGGCCTGCGCGCCACGCTCGTCCCCGGTACCTCCCCGGAGCTGCCCCGTCCGAGCGGCCGCGCCTACAGCAAGCTGTCCGAGAAGACGACCGGCCCCACGTACGACGTCACCCGGCTCAACCCCTCGTGGTCCTACGCGGCGGGCGAGATGATCTCCGACTCGGGGGATCTGATCCGCTTCTACTCCGCCCTCCTGAAGGGCCGGATCCTGCCGGAGAAGCAGCTCGCGGAGATGAAGACGACGACCGGGATCGGCATCCTGCCGGGCGCCTCCTACGGACTGGGCCTCATCGAGCGGGACCTGAGCTGCGGCGTCACCGTCTGGGGCCACGCCGGGGGCGTCCACGGCTCGGTCTCGGACGCCGTGACGACGGAGGACGGCAGTCATTCCCTCGCCGTCAACTTCAACGGCGACTGGGTGTCCGACACCGCCTCGGTGATAGAGGCGGAGTTCTGCGGCGGCGGCAAGTAGCCGGCCCCGGGGCCGCCGGAACCCCGGCGGCCCTCCCCACCCCGTGACCCCCCACCCCGGCTACCGCGGCAGCACCACCACATACGTCGCCGGTTCCCGCTCCGTCGAGGCCATGAGCGCCGTACGGACGACCGTGGCCTGCTGGTCCAGGGCGTCGCGGAGCTTCCTCGGGGTGATGTGGACGACCGTGATGCCGAGGCGCTCCAGGTGCTCGCGCTTGCGGGCGTACTCCGACCACACGGCGTCCTCGTCCTGGCGGGGCGCCCGGCTGTCCAGCTCGACGGCCACCGCGTGCTCCGGCCAGTACGCGTCGACGCCGCCCAGGTCGGGACCGCCCGGCAGCCGCAGCTCCACGTTCCACACCGGGTCCGGCAGGCCGTGCTCCTCGACCATCCGGTACAGGCGGTCCTCCGCGATGGCCCTGCCCTCGGCCAGCAGCGAGTCGACCGCGTCCCTCACGTGGGCGCGGCCGAGCAGCCGCTCCCGGTTCAGTTCCCGCACCACCGCGGCCGCATCGCAGTGGCCCGCGCGGACCGCCTCCGTCAGCAGGCGGCGCACGGAGGCCGCGTCGTCCAGCTCGCCCACCGCGTCGGCCAGGGCGCGCGGGACCGGGGCGACCGGGAACCCGCCGAGCTGTACCGGAGCGGGCAGTGCGGGGACGCGCAGGACGCGGGCGCAGCCCGTCGAGCGCAGCCGGCGCAGCCGCGGCACCAGGACGTCGATCCGCTCCAGCGACAGCAGCGGGGGAGCGGCGGTGAACCCGTGCAGGGCGAGGGCGGCCAGGCCCGTCACCACGGCGTCGGTGTAGCGGGCCGGGGGACGCGGCCGGCGGGCGCCGGGCTGGACCGGCACCCCGCCGGACTCCCGCTGGCGGGCCGCGTACAGCAGCACCGCGTGCAGCCGCTCCTCCGGGGTGGGCGGTCCCGGGTGCAGCAGGTACACCCCGGGCAGGAGCCGCTGCCAGGAGCCGCCGGGGCGGCACTGCGCGTTCGCCTCGGCGGGCGTGACGCCGTGGGCGCGGAGCTGGGCGGTGGTCAGCACCCGGCGGCGGACGCCGGAGAGGCGGTACTGGGGGCGGGAGGACAGCGGGGTGTTGTGGCTCATGACCCCGGAGTTTCCCGAGCCTGATCCACTTCTTGACCGCTGTTACACGCTCGTCGTCGAATCCGGACAACGGACTTCAGTGGGACGGGTGTTCGAGGGTCGCAAGTGGCTGGTCCGGGCGGGGGCCGGGGGAGGTTACGGCCCCGGATGCCCGGATCCTGTAACCGCCGCGGGAGGTGACCGGGTCAACTTCCGGTTACCTCCCGCGGGTTGGTGCGCCGCTGTACCGATCGCGGTACGGCTACCGCGCCGCCGCCGCGTCACAGGCCTGTCCGCGCAGGGTGCGCGCCAGGTCGTCCCGGGCCTCCAGGACCAGCCTGCGCAGGGCCGGCGGGGCGTCCTCGTGCGCGGAGAGCCAGGCGTCCGTGGCGGCGAGGGTGTCCTCGGGGTCCGCGAGCGCCGGGAACAGGCCCCGCACCACGTCCATGCCGATCTGGATGGACCGCTCCTGCCAGACCCGCTCGATCGCCGCGAAGTACTTCTCCGCGTACGGGGCGATCAGCTCCCGCTGGGACGGCTGCTCGAAGCCCGCGATCGTCGCCTCGACGAGGGCGTTGGACAGCGCGTCCGACTCCACGACCTGCGCCCATGCCTGCGCCTTGACCTCGGCCGACGGCCGGGCGGCCAGACAGCGCACCTGGTGCCGCTTGCCGGACGCGGTGGCGTCGCGGGCCAGTTCGGCGGCGAGGGCTTTCTCGTCGGCCTCGCCGTGCGCGGCCAGCGGTTCCAGGAACGCCCACCGGAGCTCCTGGTCCACGTCCAGCCCGTCGATCTTGTCGGTGCCCTCCAGCAGGTCCTTCAGGAGCTGGAAGTCCTCCGGGCCCGCCGCCACCGACGCGAAGAAGCGCGCCCAGGTGAGCTGGTGCTGGCTGCCGGGCTCCGCCGCACGCAGTTCGTGCAGCGCGCCCTCCGCGAGCAGCCGGCCGCCCTCCGCGCGCCAGGCGGGCGCCGCGTAGTGCGTGAGCGCGGACCGCGTCCAGGCGTGCAGCATCTGGAGCACGCCGATGTCGGACTCGCGCCCGGCGAACCGCAGCACCAGGTCCACGAAGTCCCGCGCGGGCAGCAGCGCGTCCCGTGTCAGGTTCCACAGCGCCGACCAGCACAGCGCCCGCGCGAGGGGGTCGGTGATGTCCCCGAGGTGCTCGCGCAGCGCCGCCAGCGACCCCTCGTCGAAGCGGATCTTGCAGTAGGTGAGGTCGTCGTCGTTGACCAGCACCAGCTCGGGGGCGTCGGCGCCGGCCAGCTCGGCCACGACCGTGCGCGGCCCGTGCACATCGACCTCCGCGCGCGCGTAGCGCTCCACGGAGCCGGTGGAGGTCCGCCGGTACAGGCCCACGGCCACCCGGTGCGGCCGCAGCTCGGGGTGCGACTCGGGCGCCTCCTGGACGACCGCCAGCTCGTCGATCCGGCCCTCGGCGTCGAGGAGCACCTGCGGGGTGAGCGAGGTGACGCCTGCGGTCTGGAGCCAGGACCGCGACCAGGCCGCCATGTCGCGCCCGGAGGTCTCCTCCAGCACCGACAGCAGGTCGCCGAGGCGTGTGTTGCCGTACGCGTGCCGCTTGAAGTAGCGCCGCGCGCCCTCCAGGAAGGCGTCCCGGCCGACGTACGCCACCAGCTGCTTCAGCACGGAGGCGCCCTTGGCGTAGGTGATGCCGTCGAAGTTCAGCTTGGCGTCCTCCAGGTCCCGGATGTCCGCCGTGACGGGGTGCGTGGAGGGGAGCTGGTCGGCGCGGTACGCCCATGCCTTGCGGTTGTTGGCGAAGGTGATCCAGCCGTTCTCGAACCGGGTCGCCTCGACCATCGAGAAGGACCCCATGAAGTCCGCGAAGGACTCCTTCAGCCACAGGTCGTCCCACCACACCATGGTCACCAGGTCGCCGAACCACATGTGCGCCATCTCGTGCAGGATCACGTTCGCCCGGCGCTCGTACGACGCCTGCGTGACCTTCCCGCGGAAGATGAACTCCTCGCGGAAGGTGACCATCCCCGGGTTCTCCATGGCGCCGAGGTTGTACTCGGGCACGAAGGCCTGGTCGTACTTCCCGAACGGGTACGGGAAGTCGAAGTGGTCGTGGAAGAAGTCCAGGCCCTGCTTGGTGACGAGGAAGACGTCGTCGGCGTCGAAGTGCGGGGCGAGGCCCTTGCGGCACATCGCGCCGAGCGGGATCTCCAGCCGCGTGCCGTCCGCGAACTCCCGCTCGTAGGTGTCCGTCACATAGTGGTACGGGCCCGCCACGACCGCCGTGATGTACGTCGAGATCGGCTTCGTCTCCGCGAACCGCCACACCCCGTCGTGCAGCTCACCGGCGCCGTTGCTCCACACCGTCCAGCCCTCGGGGGCGCGCACCTCGAAACGGAAGGGCGCCTTGAGGTCCGGCTGCTCGAAGTTGGCGAAGACCCGCCGGGAGTCGGCCGGCTCGTACTGCGTGTAGAGGTAGACCTCGCCGTCCTCCGGATCGACGAAGCGGTGCATGCCCTCGCCCGTACGGGAGTACGCGCACTGGGCGTCGACGACCAGCTCGTTGTCGGCGGCCAGGTCCTCCAGCACGATCCGCGTGCCGTCGAAGACCTCGCTCGGGTCGAGGTCCTTGCCGTTGAGCGAGACCGCGGTGACGCTCGGCGCGATCAGGTCGGCGAAGCTGGTGGCGCCCGGGTCGGCGCACCGGAAGCGGATGGTGGTCACCGAGCGGAACGTGCGCGGCTCCGCACCGGACTCGCCGATGGCGGACCGCAGGTCGAGCGACACCTCGTACCCCTCGACGGACAGCAGCGCGGCCCGCTCCCGGGCCTCGTCGCGGGACAGATTCTCACCGGGCACGGCGCCACTCCCTCGGCTGGTGTTCAGCATATGGACAGGGCCGATCCTGCCATGCGCTCCTGACGCCGGACAGCGGGCCAGGCGTGTGCGCGGTGCGGGAATGGCGCGGGCATGTGACGGTGTTGCCGGAGAAAAAGACCGTCTTTTGGGAGAGCCATGTCCGAGCAGTCCTCCGGCAAGACCCCCGTCGACTTCTGGTTCGACCCCCTGTGCCCCTGGGCCTGGATGACCTCGCGCTGGGTCCTGGAGGTGGAGAAGGTCCGTGACATCGAGGTCCGCTGGCACCTGATGAGTCTCGCCGTCCTCAACGAGGACAAGCTCGACGACCTCCCCGAGGAGTACCGGGAGATGCTCGAGAAGAAGGCGTGGGGCCCGGTCCGCGTCGTCATCGCCGCCCAGCAGGAGCACGGCGCCGAGGTGCTCGGCGACCTGTACACCGCGCTCGGCACCCGTGTGCACAACCAGAGCGAGGGCATCGAGAAGGAGGTCGTCGCCCGGGCCCTTCAGGACGTCGGCCTGCCCGAGTCCCTGATGGACCACTGGGACGCGACCCCGTACGAGAAGGAACTGCGCGCCTCCCACAAGGAGGGCATCGACAAGGTCGGCCAGGAGGTGGGCACTCCGGTCATCGCGGTCCCCGGCGCGGACGGCGAGCAGATCGCCTTCTTCGGCCCGGTCGTCACCCCGGCGCCCAAGGGCGAAGAGGCGGCCAGGCTGTGGGACGGCACGCTGATGGTCGCCTCGATCCCCGGCTTCTACGAGATCAAGCGCACGCGGACGAAGGGGCCGGACTTCAGCAACCTGTAACCTCCGGCGGCTGGACGGGTCGGCCACCGGTACACCGTGTCCCTCCCGCACCCCTGGAACGAGAGAGCCCCGCGAGTCACGACCTCGCGGGGCTCTCCCCCTTTCCGCCTGCCCGGTGAGCGGTGAGAAGACGATCACGAGCAGGACGTTCCACTCCCCCTCAGGGAGCCAGCAGCAGCACATCCGCACGCGACCTGGCCGCCTCGTAGCGGCGGGCCACGTCCTGCCAGTTCACGACCTGCCACATGGCCTCGATGAAGTCGGCCTTCTGGTTCCGGTACTGCAGATAGAAGGCGTGCTCCCAGGCGTCGAAGACCAGGATCGGGGTCGCGCCCTGGCCGACGTTGCCCTGGTGGTCGTAGACCTGCTCCACGACGAGGCGCCCGCTCAGCGGCTCGTACGCCAGCACGCCCCAGCCGGAGCCCTGGGTGGTGGCCGCCGCCTTGGAGAGCTGGGCCTTGAAGCCGGCGAAGGAGCCGAAGGACTCGGTGATCGCGGCGGCGAGCTCACCCACGCCGTCGGCCGCCAGCGGCTCACCGCCGCCGTCCTTCGGGCCGGTCATGTTCTGCCAGTAGATGCTGTGCAGGATGTGCCCGGAGAGGTGGAAGGCCAGGTTCTTCTCCAGGCCGTTGACGGAGCCCCAGGTCTCCCTGTCCCGGGCCTCGGCGAGCTGCTCGAGCGCGTCGTTGGCGCCCTTCACGTATGCCGCGTGGTGCTTGTCGTGGTGCAGCTCGATGATCTCGGGGCTGATCACGGGGGCGAGCGCGGAGTAGTCGTACGGCAGTTCAGGGAGTGTGTAGACGGGCATGTCAGGTCCCCTCCGACCTCTTATTGCAATCTACTTGCAACTGCACGCTAGCAGCAAGAGTCGGAAGGCGGATGGGGCACGCCCCGACGGCCGTCCCGTGCACGGGAAAGGGCCCTCGCACACGACCGTGCGAGGGCCCTTCCCTGTGAAGCCGGCCGTCAGTCCCTGGCCCGCGCCCGCTGCCACGCGTACCCGACGACCGCCAGGAACAGCGTCATCCCGCCCGTCGAGTACAGCTGCACCCGGGTATCCGGCTCCCGTGCCATCAGCACGAACACCGTCACCATCGCCGCCAGCGCCACCCAGGTGAGCACCGGGAACGCCCACATCCGCACGACCAGCTTCTCCGGCTCCGCGCGCTCCAGCCGGCGCCGCAGCAGCAGCTGCGAGACCGCGATGAAGATCCACACGACCAGGATCACCGCGCCGATCATGTTCAGCAGCCACGGGAAGACGTCGTCCGGCCGCCAGTAGCTCAGCAGCACGCAGACGAAGCCGAACGCGCTGGAGGCGACCACGGCCACGCGCGGCACCCCGCCGGAGACCCTGGCCAGCACCTTCGGGCCCTGGCCGCGCTGCACCAGCGAGTACGCGATGCGCGAGGCGCCGTAGATGTTGGCGTTCATCGCCGACAGCAGCGCCACCAGCACGACCACGTTCATCAGCTGGCCGGCGCCGGGGATGCCGAGCTGCTCCAGAGCGGCGACGTACGGGCCGTCCTCGACGACCGCCTCCGAGTCCCACGGGACGAGCGTGACGATGACCGCCATCGAGCCGATGTAGAAGAGCGCGATGCGCCACATCGCCGTACGGACCGCGCTCGCGACACCCCGTACCGGGTCCTCGGACTCGGCCGCCGCGATCGTCACCGTCTCCAGACCGCCGTACGCGAAGACCGACGCCAGCAGACCGATGATCAGGCCTTCGCTGCCGTTGGGCAGGAAGCCGCCCTCGCCGGTGAGGTTGCTCATGCCCGGCGCGTCCGTGCCGGGCAGCACGCCGGCGATCGCCAGCACGCCCAGCACCAGGAACAGGACGATCGCGCCGACCTTCAGCGCCGCGAACCAGAACTCGAACTCGCCGAAGTTCTTCACGGCGGCGAGGTTCGTGCCGAGGAACACCACCATGAACAGGGCCACCCACATCCACTGGGGCGTCCCCGGCAGCCAGCCGCTCACGATCTCGGCGGCACCGATGCCCTCCAGGCCGACCGCCGTGCACAGCAGCACCCAGAAGGACCAGCCCGCGGTGAAGCCCGCCCAGGGGCCGATGGCCCGCTCCGCGTGGTCGGAGAAGGAGCCGGACGACGGATACGCGGCCGACATCTCGCCGAGCATCCGCATGACCAGCATGACGAGCAGGCCGGACAGCGTGTACGCGACGACGATCGACGGACCGGCGGCGGCGATGCCCGCCCCCGAGCCGACGAACAGCCCCGCGCCGATCACCCCGCCCAGGGCGATCATCGACAGGTGGCGCTGCTTCAGGCCGTGCGAGAGGCCGGCGCCCGTGGCCGGAGCCTCCGGCTCGGCCGCCGGAGTGGTGGTGCGGGAGGACATGGGTGGGACGTCCATTACGTGTGCGGGTGCTTGTACTAGGGCAAAAACGCGACCAGTGTGGTGGGGCTTCCCGGCCGGGAGGTGAGACCGACCACCATCCGGACGCCTGCGTAACGGAATGTTCACCTCCGCCTACACCGTGATCATGACGGGCTCCGCAATCTCCGCGGGCTCTGCGGCGGGGCCCTGGTCTCTGGTGGAGTCTTTGGGTCTTTTGGTGGATCCCTACAGGCCGGGTCCGCCCTGCCCATGCCCCCGCGAACGCCCCGGCCTCAGTGACCCGTATCACGCCCCGCCAGGTGTAGGCGGCGCTCTTTGTACGGAGCCCACCAAGCCCTGACTCCACCCTTTGTCGAGCGATGACGGTGGTCGGCTCAACCGCCCTGGGATAGCGTCACGATGTCCCCTGATCGTCTCCACCGCCGGAGTGAGTCCGAACATGAGCACCGCCGCCACATCAGCCCGCCCGGGCGAGGTTCTCGCCGACCTGCTGCCGTCCCCCAGGCTCTCGGCCCGGCTCGTGCAGGGGGGTGCGGCCGCCCGCGTCCGTGACCTCGCGCTCGTGGCCGGCGGTGCCGTGCTCACCGGGATCGCCGCCCAGATCGCGGTGCCCGTCCCGGGCTCCCCGGTGCCGGTGACCGGGCAGACCTTCGCGGCGCTCCTGGTGGGCACCGCCCTCGGCGCGGGCCGCGGCTTCCTCTCCCTCGCCCTGTACGCGCTGGTCGGCATGGCCGGTGTGCCGTGGTTCGCCGAGGGCGGCTCGGGTACGGCCGCCCCCTCCTTCGGGTACGTTCTCGGCATGATGCTGGCCGCCACCGTCGTGGGCGCGCTGGCCCGCCGGGGCGGCGACCGTTCGATGCTGCGCACGGCGGGCACGATGCTCCTCGGCGAGGCGATCATCTACGCGATCGGCGTGCCGTATCTGGCCCTCGCCACCGGCATGTCGCTGACGGCGGCCGTCGCGGCCGGCCTGACCCCGTTCCTGATCGGCGACGCGCTGAAGGCGGCGCTCGCGATGGGGGTGCTCCCGGCGGCGTGGACGCTCGCGGCCCGCAAGTAGAGCGGGCCTGCCGGACATCGGTCCGGCCATGCGGAAGGGGCCCCGCGGCATGACGCCGCGGGGCCCCTTCCGTGTTCGCGGGACCGCGTCCCTCACGTCTCCCGCGCCGGCCGGCGGGATGACCACCACAGGCCGGCCGCGCCCGCGGCGAGCAGCGCCGCACCGGCCGCGCCGAGCGGGAGGGCCTGGTCGGCGGGACCGGTCCTGGGCAGCTCGTCGCCGCCCGGGGTGACCGGGGTGTTGTCGGTGCCGAGCAGCAGCGGGGTGGTCGGGGCGTTCGGCGACGGGTTGTTCGTGCCGAACGGAACCGGGCCCTGCTGCCAGTACGTCTTCGAGCCGTCGGCACTCTGCACGGGCAGGCAGATCTTTCCCTGTTCCCGCATGTCGTAGGCGGCGTCGACGGTGTACGACTTCGTCGAACCGGCCGCGAGATTGTCGATGGCGCAGCTGTACGCACTGTTCGAACCGTCGGGGAGGTCATTCTTGGAGACCTTCGAACAGCCTTTTACATTCTTGACCGAGAGTCCGTCGAAACCGACCACAAGCAATCGGATTTCCCCGCTGTCCTTGCTTCCCTCATTCTTCACGGCAGCAGTGATCTTCGTTTCCTGCGAGCTGTTGTCCACCGAGATCTCCTCGGAGAGCATGGTGGTCGGCTCGACGCCCGCCGGTGCCTCGTCGACGGCTTTTCCTCCCTTGCCGCTCATGCCTTCCCCGTCCTCCGCGGCCGCGGCGGAGGTGAAGATCAGGAGCGCCGAACAAGATGCAGTGAGCAGTGAACCCGTGACGGCCGTCGTGCGGCGAGAAAACATGGTGATCCCCCTTGCGTCCCCCTTGACCGCGTACTGAATTCGCAGTCCCTGAAGAGGTACCACAAGATTTCTCCGCACTATGCTGGTGCAGCACGAAGTTGTGACCAATACGCTACTTTGCGGTTCTTCTGTGATGGGTGTGTTAAAGGGGGCGTTGGGGTGCCGGAAATAACGCGGGGCGGTGCTCCGGGAACGCTGGTGACCGGACGGTACCGGCTGGTCGAAAGCATTGGGCAAGGGGGAATGGGGCGGGTGTGGCGGGCCGCCGACGAAATACTCGACCGTCAGGTGGCCGTCAAGGAAATGCGGATCGACGGCCTCGACGCGGAGGACAGCCGGACCCGTCGGCAGCGGACCCTGCGGGAGGCCCGCGCCACGGCGCGTATCGACCACCCCAACGTGGTGCGGGTGTACGACGTCGTGGACGAGGGCGACCGGCTGTGGATCGTCATGGAACTGGTCGACGGGCGCTCCCTCGGGGGCATCCTCCGCGAGGACGGCCCGCTGGACGTGCGCGAGGCGGCCCGGATCGGACTGCAGCTGACGTCGGCCCTGGAGCAGGTGCACGCCGGGGGAGTCCTGCACCGGGACATCAAGCCGGCCAACGTCCTCGTCGAGCGCGGCGGCAGCCACCGTGTGGTGCTCACCGACTTCGGCATCGCCGCGATCCAGGACGCCGAGGCGCTCACGATGGCCGGGATGCTCGTCGGGTCGCCCGACTACATGGCCCCCGAGCGCGTCTCGGGCCGCCCCCAGGGCCCGCCCTCCGACCTGTGGTCCCTGGGCGCGACCCTGTGCGCGGCCCTCTGCGGCAGCTCCCCGTTCGCCCGCCCCTCGACCCTCTCCACGCTGCACGCGGTGCTGTACGAGGAGCCGGACATCCCCGCAGAGGCGGGCGGGTTACGGGACATCCTGACCGCCCTGCTGGAGAAGGAGCCGTCGGAACGGCCCGGCCTGGAGGCGGTGGCCGCGGTTCTCGAGCCGCTGACGACGGCGGGTGTCGCCACGGTGCTGATGGAGCCCGAGCCGGTGCTCGAGCCCGAGCCTCGGCCGACGCCCGAACCCGGGCCCCAGCCGGATGAACCCCAGCCGGATGAACCCCAGCCGGATGAAATCCGGCTGGATGAACTCCAGCCGAATGAACCCGAGCCGGAGACAGGGGAGGGGAAACCAGCCGCCCCCCACCCCGGGAACGCCTCCTCCGAGGCACCCCCCGGCGGCACCCCCGAACTCCCTTCCACCGGCCCGTCCCCCACCGCCACGACCGTCGCCGCCGCCACGCCGGTCACGACGAACAGGAACGGCCCGCCCGCGAACGACCCGCCCGCACCCTCCGAAGTTCCCTTCCGCCCGCCGGGTCCACCAGGTCCGCCGAGCCCACCGCGTCCCCACCGCACCAGGCGCCGTGTCGGCCTGGCCGTCGCGGGAACGGTGCTCGCGGGAGTCGTCGCCGCGCTCGTCGTCCCGGCGCTGGGCGGCCCGCCGGGGGACCGGGACGGGGCCTCCGGGTCTCCGTCGGCGACCTCGGCCTCCCCGGCCGGCTCGCCGTCCTCCCCGCCCCCCACCGTCGGCGGCACCGCGCGCCCGCCCACCTCCCCCGAGGTGCCGGAGGGAGCGCGGCGCGAGGCCGGACTGTACGCGTGGGTCCCGCCCGAGAACTGGCAGCGCGTCGCGCAGAGCGGCGCCGAGGTCCACTACACCTCGCCCGACCGGACCCAGGAGATCCTCGCCAACGCCGCGCCGGCCCGCGGCGACCTGCTGACCCAGTGGCGGAACAAGGAGGAGCAGGACACCAGCAAGGGCCTGGACTACCGGAGGATCCGCCTGGAGGAGACCACGTTCCGGGGCGCGCCCGCGGTGGTGTGGGAGTACACCGTCACGGCGCGGGGCCTGCCCTGGCACGTCCGCCTGCTCGGCTTCCGCAGCGGTGGCACCTCGTACGAGATCAGCACCTGGTACCGCCCGGACACCGAGGACGAGGCCCTGACCACGTACGAACGGGTCAGGGACTCCTTCACTCCTTTGTGAGCCCCTTGGAGCCCGTGAGCTCCTCGGCCTCCGCGGGCTCCGTGCGCCCCGTGGCCCCGGCGAGCTTCTGCCGGACCAGCGAGATGCCGACCACGACCGCCGCCACCAGCAGCGACAGCAGCAGGATCTCGCGGTTGCCGTGCTCGGTGTCGGTGAGCATGTAGACCAGCACGAACACGATCAGCCCGATCGTCGCCCAGGTCAGATACGGGTACAGCCACATCCGCACGACGAGCTTCTCCGGCGACTCGCGCTCGAGCAGCTTGCGCATCCGCAGCTGCGAGAAGCAGATCACCAGCCACACGAAGAGGGCGACGGCGCCCGAGGAGTTGACCAGGAAGAGGAAGATCGAGTCGGGGAAGGCGTAGTTGAGGAAGACCGCCACGAACCCGAAGACCACGGAGGAGAGGATCGCCGCCATCGGCACGCCGCGCGCGTTGGTCCGCGCGAACGCCCTGGGCGCGTCACCGCGCCGGCCGAGCGAGAACGCCATCCGGGAGGCCGTGTAGAGGCCCGAGTTGAGGCAGGACAGCACGGACGTCAGCACGATGAAGTTCATGATCTGACCGGCGTGGGGGATACCCAGGGAGTCCAGGGCGGCGACGTAGCTGCCGTCCTCCTCGATCGACTTCGCGTCCCACGGCAGCAGCGTCACGACGACGAAGATCGAACCGAGGTAGAAGACGGCGATGCGCCAGATGATGCTGTTGGTGGCCTTGGTGACCGCGTTGGCCGGGTCGCCGGTCTCACCGGCCGCGAGCGTCGCGATCTCGCTGCCCATGAAGGAGAAGACGACGAGCAGCACGCCGACGAGGATGGCGCCGGGGCCGTTCGGCAGGAAGCCGCCGTGTTCGGTGAGGTTGGCGAGGCCCGCCTGCTCGGCGTCGACGCCCGGTAGCACCCCGAAGACGGCGAGCAGACCGATGACGATGAACGCGGCGATCGCCACGACCTTGATCCCGGCGAACCAGAACTCGAACTCGCCGTAGGAGCCCACGGAGACCAGGTTGGTCGCGGTCAGCACGAGCATCACGATGAGCGCCCAGCCCCACTGGGGCACGGCCGGGATCCATCCCTCCAGGATCACGGCGCCCGCGGTGGCCTCCACCGCCAGCACCACGACCCAGAAGAACCAGTAGAGCCAGCCGATCGAGAACCCGGCCCAGCGCCCGAGCGCCCGGTCCGCGTGCGCGGAGAACGAGCCCGACGTCGGGTTCGCCGCCGACATCTCCCCGAGCATCCGCATCACCAGGACGACGAGCGTGCCGACGAGCGCGTACGACAGGAGGATGCCGGGCCCGGCGGTGGCGATGCCGGAGCTGGAACCGACGAAGAGCCCGGCACCGATGACGCCACCGATGGCGATCATGGAGAGGTGGCGGCTCTTGAGTCCGGCCTGGAGGCCGCCGGAGTCGTCGGGGCCGCCGGGGCCACCGGTGGGTTCCGTCAGGGTCGGCTGCGAGGTCATGGGGGTCCCTTCGTGCAGCTGTACAGGAGGCACGGGCACACGCGGTGCCTGGGCTTGTTACAAGTCGGTCCAGTGAATCGGAGGCGAAGGGATTCCTGAACCTTTGATTCCAGATCGTTACTTGAGGTTTCCTTGAGGTTCTATAGCCTCACGGAGGGTTTTCGCGGTCGCCACCCCGACAGGCCGCGCCGAAACGGGCGTGTCACACTCGGACCATGCGCGTCTACCTCGGCTCGGATCACGCCGGCTACGAACTGAAGAATCACCTGGTCGAGTGGCTGCAGGCCGCCGGCCACGAGCCCGTCGACTGCGGGCCCCACATCTACGACGCCCAGGACGACTACCCGCCGTTCTGCCTCCGTGCCGCCGAGAAGACGGCCGCCGACCCCGACTCGCTCGGCATCGTGATCGGCGGTTCGGGCAACGGGGAGCAGATCGCCGCGAACAAGGTCGCCGGCGTCCGCGCCGCCCTCGCCTGGAGCGTGGAGACCGCGCAGCTGGGCCGTGAGCACAACAACGCGAACGTCATCGCGGTCGGCGCCCGCATGCACAGCCAGGAAGAGGCGACCAAGTTCGTCGAAACCTTCCTGAGCACCCCGTTCTCGGGCGACGAACGCCACGTCCGCCGTATCGAGATGCTCGCCGAGTACGAGACGACGGGCACCCTCCCGGCCATCCCGGCCCACCACCCGCAGGCGCCGCAGGCGTAAGGACGCCCCTCGCGACAGCAGGTCCCGTAGGCCCACGCATGTGGGCCTACAGTCGTTCGCCGGCACGTACCGGCCCCCACAGCCGCGCATACGCCCCCTCTCATCCCCCCACGCCATCACGCACCCCCACCGGAGGCCCCCGTGCCCGAAGGGCACACCATCCACCGCCTGGCCGAGGACTACCTCGCGGCGTTCGGCGGCCGGACGGCCCGTGTCACCAGCCCGCAGGGCAAGTTCGCGGACGCCGCGGCCCTGCTCGACGGCACGGCGCTGACCACGGCGGAGGCCCACGGCAAGCACCTGTTCCTCCGCTTCGGCCCCGCGGCCGCCGGTAACTGGGTCCACATCCACCTCGGCCTCTTCGGCAAGGTCGGCTTCGGCCCGGCGCCCGCCCCCGCGCCCACCGACACGGTGCGCCTGCGCCTCGCGAACGACACGTCGTACGTGGACCTCCGCGGCCCCACCACCTGCGCACTGATCACCGAGGACGAGAAGGACGCCATACACGCCCGCCTCGGCCCGGACCCCCTCCGCCCGGACGCCGACCCGGACGGGGCGTACCGCCGCATCTCCCGCAGCCGTACGACGATCGCCGCCCTGCTGATGGACCAGAAGGTCATCGCGGGCGTCGGCAACGTCTACCGCGCCGAGGTCCTCTTCCGGCACGGCATCGACCCGTACCGCGCGGGCAAGGACATCACCCGCGGCGAGTGGGACGCGATGTGGGCCGACCTCGTGGAGCTGATGCGCGAAGGCGTGCGCAACAACCGCATCGACACCGTCCGCCCCGAGCACACCCCCGAGGCCATGGGGCGCCCGCCGCGCGTCGACGACCACGGCGGCGAGGTGTACGTGTACCGCAGGACGAACCTCCCCTGCCACATCTGTGGCGGCGAGATCCGCACCGCCGGTCTCGCCGCCCGCAACCTCTTCTGGTGCCCCGCCTGCCAGAAGGCCTGACGGCGGGGCGCCGGGAGGAGCGGCCGGCCCCGGCCGTGTCGTTTCAGAACCCGTGCGGCAGCCAGGGCGCCACCGCGGACCCGAAGGCGACCGACGCCTCCGCCAGCGCCCCCTGCCGCAGCTCCCGCACCCGCCCGGCCGCCGCCAGCGACGCCAGGCTCGTGCCGCCCAGATAGGCCGCCCCGAGGTCCCGTACGGACAGCGAGAGATCGGCGGGCTCGTCGGTGCGCTTGCAGCCGGCGCCCTTCGCGTCGCCCGTGAGCCGCCAGCGCCCGGCGTTCCAGGGGCAGAACGCGTCCTCGACCTCGAACACCACGTCCACCGGCGTCAGGTACGTCCGCGCCTCCAGCGCCGCGCCCACGTCCACCAGCCGCAGGTGCAGCGCGTCCCGTATCCGTATGGAGCACCGGCGGACGTCGGAGACCATGTGCAGCCACGGCTCGTCGACGGGCCGCCCGGGCGCGACCACCTTCGACGTCAGGTCGATGTCGAACAGGAACCGCCACAGCGCCGCGTGCGCGGCCGGGTCCAAGGCCTCCAGGTCGCTGAGGTGCACGGTGCCCCGGGGACCCGCCCCGTCCCACTCCGGCTTGACCCGGTAGCGGGCGTACCCCACGACATCCGCCCCCCGTTCGGCCAGCACGCACTGGAGCGCGGACTGTCCGCCCCGGTCGCTCTCCGGGTCCAGCAGCCCGAGCCGCTCCCAGCCGGGCCGCCGCGCCAGCATCCCCGGCCGCTCCGACACCCGCCGTGCGTACAGGGCCTCGCACGCGTCGAGAGCGTCGGCGGGCGCGCTGTAGCGCAGCCGTACGCCGTCGGTGCCGGGCGGCACGGACAGCCGTACGCGGCCGGTGTCCACCTCGGCGTCGATCTGGTGGGTGGCGATGCCGTATCCGAACCGGCCGTAGATCTCGGGTTCGGAGGCGGTCAGTACGGCGAGCGGCTCGCCCCAGGAGCGGACGTCGTCCAGTTGCCGCCGCATCATGGTCCGCAGCAGACCGCGCCGCCGGTGCGTGGCGGCGACGCTCACCATGGTGACACCCGCGGCGGGCACCGACGCGCCGCCGGGCACGGTGACCCGGAAGGAGAACGCGCCCGCCGTGCCCACGCACTCGTCGCCGTCCCAGAGGCCGATGGACCGGTCGTGCTCCGTGAGCGCGTTGTACAGTTCGCGCTCCTCGGGCGCCTCGGGCACCCCACCGAAGGACCGGATCAGCGTGCCGTACCAGATGTCCCAGTCGGGCTTCCGCAGCACGCGCACGTCAGTCTTCATGGGGCCATGCCTACCAGGGCGATCCGGGGTGAGCGAGTCGTTTTCCCCGTGGATCCGCCGCCGTCCGCGGTACGCCCGGGTGCGGGGTCCCGTGTGAGATTCATCGTCAACGGGCTCTCGGAAGGGGGACAAGTGGGACCTCCCGTGCACGGTGGCTGGTCCGATGGATAAGGTCCCGATGCAATGGCAGAAGGACGAGAACGGCGCGCGGCGGCCGATACGTTCCCGGCCCGGTTGAAGAAGCAGATCCACCGGGTCCGCACCGGCCTGCGCAAAGCGGCCGTGGACTACTTCCGGGGCGACGGCTCGGACTGGATCGCACTGGCCGGTCTGATGCTGACGATCCCCGTGATCGCCTGCTGCACGATGATCAACTCGGTGTGGGTGGCACCGGCCTCACTCGTGCTGCCGATCGTCGCGGGCGGCCTGCTGCTGCGCCCCGCCAGCCTGCTCGCCCTGTACGCGGCCGCCGCGACCGCGCTCATAGTCGAGTCCGTGCGGCTCGGCCCCTATACGGAGGGCCCGGCCCGGGTGACGCCGGGCGTCGTCCTCGTCGTCGCCGCCTGCGGCTTCTTCGGGCTGCTGATCGCGCAGTTCCGCAGCCGGGTGGGCGTGCCCTGGCGGCGGGGCGGCACGATGCTGTTCGACCTGCGGGAACGGATCCGGGTGCAGAGCAAGCTGCCGCAGCTTCCGGTGGGCTGGCACCGTGAGATGGCGCTGCGTCCCGCGGGCGGCCAGTCCTTCTCGGGCGACTTCGTGGTCGCGGCCCGCACCAACGGGGGCCGCACGCTGGAGGTCGTCCTGACGGACGTCTCCGGCAAGGGCATGGACGCGGGTTCACGGGCCCTGCTGCTGTCCGGGGCGTTCGGCGGACTGCTGGGGTCCCTGCCGCCGCACGCCTTCCTGCCCGCCGCCAACGGCTATCTGCTCCGCCAGGACTGGGACGAGGGCTTCGCGACCTCCATCCACCTCGTGCTCGACCTGGACTCCGGCGACTACGAACTCTTCTCCGCGGGCCACCCGCCGGGTCTCCAGCTCAGCGCCGGGAACGGCCGCTGGGAGGAGAAGACGGCGGAGGGCCCGCTGCTCGGGGTGTACGACGGTGCCCAGTTCGACCCGGTCAAGGGCTCGCTGCGCCCCGGTGACGTGCTGATGCTGTTCACGGACGGCCTGGTGGAGACGTCCGACCGGGACATCGTCGAGGGCATCGACCGCCTGACGGGCGAGGCCGACCGCTATGTCGCCGGCGGTTTCCGGGGCGCGGCCTGGCACCTCATCGAGGCGGTCGCCAAGGACGTCAACGACGACCGGGCGCTGCTGCTGATCTGCCGCGAGGGCCCCACGGCGCGGTGACCCGACGTCACCGCGTGCCAGGGGGCCCCGCCGGCGGCAGGCGTCATCCCACCAGCTCGGGCGTCTTCGTCTCCCGGTGCTCCGGGAGCAGTCGGTCCGGCAGGATGCGGGCCAGCCAGGGGGAGCGGACCGCGGCCAGCGGGCCGAGCACCGCCAGCAGCAGCACGTAGCCGGCGATGAAGGGCGACAGCCTCTCGTCCAGCCCCGCCCCCGCGGCCATCGTGGCCAGGATCAGCGCGAACTCGCCGCGCGCCAGCAGCGTCGTCGAGATGTTCGCGGCCGGCTGCGCGCCGAAGGAGTACACGCGCGCCGCCGCGATTCCGGCCAGCACGTTCATCGCCAGGGTCAGCGCCACGGCGGCCAGCACCGGCCACACCACCATCGGCAGGTCCCCGGGGTCGATGGAGAGCCCGAAGGCGAAGAAGAAGATGGCGCCGAAGGCGTCCCGCAGCGGGTGCACCAGCGTGCGTATGCGGTCACCGGAGGCCGTGCTGCCCAGCATCAGACCCACCATGAACGCGCCGATCGCGTCCGCCACGCCGAACCACTCCGACACCCCGGCGACGAACACCGCCGCCCCGAGGAAGGAGATGACGAGCAGCTCGTCGTCGCGGGTGGCGAAGAGCCGGCCCACGATCCGTGTCCCGAACCGCGCGGCCAGCGCCAGGAGCAGCAGGAACCCGAAGGCCTTGCCCGCGTCCAGCACCGCCGAGGACAGCGAGTCGGCCCCGGACAGGATGGGCTGCAGCGCCGCCAGGTAGAGGGCGAGGAAGATGTCCTCGACCACGATGATGCCCAGGATCGGCTTGGTCTCGGGGTTGCCCAGCCGGCCCGTGTCCACCAGCACCTTGGTCACGATCGCGGACGACGAGATGCCGAGCACTCCGGCGAGGACCAGGGCCTCGGACGTGCCCCAGCCGAGGGCGAAGCCGAAGCCCAGGCCCGCGCCGACGTTCAGCGCGAGATACGTGCCGCCGGCGATCGCCATCTTGCGGCCGCCCGCTTTGAGGTCGTCGAGGTGGAACTCCAGACCCAGGTAGAAGAGCAGCAGCACCAGACCGAGCGCGGAGAGCATCTCCATGTCGTGCGGGTCCGAGAGGAGCACGACGCCCGGTGTGTGCGGGCCGAGGAGTATCCCGGCCAGGATGAACAGCGGAATGGTGGGCAGTCCGATGCGCCCGCCGAGGCGCGCGAGAACGGCGGCGGCGAGGAACGCCCCGCCCATGGCGATGAGGGTGTCTGCGTGTCCGATGGGCCCTACCTCCAGTTCGGCTTGTGCGACGAGAGCGCGGGTACCTGGGCGCATGAGGACGCGGAGCCGGTGGTACCGCTGTGACGCACGGGCATTGGCGACGCAAAGGATGCGTCAATGAAGCGTCAAGAAAACGTCAATAGTTACTTTACCAAAGTATCGCGCGGCACGGACGGCGCGAACGACGGGCCGACGTACCGACGGGCCGGGCGGGCCGCAGGCAAAGCAGAGGGGCCGGGCGGAGAGAGGAGTCTCTCCGCCCGGCCCCGCAACGCGTACCGGCCCCCGTATCCACCCGGATCGTCAGATGAGGATCAGGATCAGGATCGGGATCAGGACTTGGCACCGGCCTTGCCGCGCTCACGCGCCAGCTCGGCCGCGTCCCGTTTGAACGCCCACTCCATCTTCGGCTCCATGGCGAACCGGAACATCCGCTGCACCGGCGGTGTGCACAGCACGGTGATGACGGCGGCCGCGAACACCGTGAGGAGGGTCTCGCCGAGGGGCTGGTGCACCCACGGGTGGTCGTACCAGTCCCAGAACCGGGATCCCTTGGCCAGGAAGCCGTGCAGCAGATAGCCGTAGAGCGTGCCCGCGCCGAGCACCGTGAACCACATCTTCCGGCGCGGCACCCAGGCGAAGAAGCAGGCCGTCAGCACCATCGAGCAGCCGAAGAGCGCGAGCGTCATGACGACGCCGGCCCACCACGGGGCGCCCAGCTCCTGGGCGCTGTCCCGGTGGTAGAACCACGCCGAGTTCATCCGCGGCCCTGCCCAGTACGCCACCGCCAGGGCAGCCGCGAAGACGGGCACCGACAGGATGCGCACGTCGCGACGCCGCATCCGGTGGAAGTGCTCGGGCTTCATGCACAGGCCCACGACGAAGAACGGCAGGAACTGCAGCACGCGCTGCAGGTCCAGGTCGTCACCGATGTCGGGGGAGACCGAGGCGAGGACGGCGATGCCCAGAGCGAGCGGAACCGGCCGGCGTACGGCCTTCCACAGGGGGGTGGTCAGCCGCCAGACGAACAGCGCCACCAGGAACCAGGTGAGATACCAGGGGTCGAGCAGACTGATCGGATGCGACGGGTCGTCGTCGGCCCACCGCTTGAAGAAGGAGTACGCGACCTCGAAGATCACATACGGCACGGCGACGCCGGTGACCAGGCGCCGGAGGCGGTCCGGCCGCATGTCGAAGCTGCGGGAGAAGTAGCCGGAGACGAGGATGAACGCCGGCATGTGGAAGGTGTAGACGACCATGTAGAGCGCCTCGGCGGCGCGGCTCTGGTCGGTCAGCGGCTGCCAGGCGTGGCCCATCGCCACGAGCACGATGGCCAGGTACTTGGCGTTGTCGAAGAACGCGTCGCGCTGTTTGACCGGTCTTGCCTCCGCCGCGGCGGCTGTGGGGTCCTGCTGCGGGGTCTGGGAGGAGCGGGGCGCCGGCATGCCGTTCGCCGGCTGCTCGGCCGGGGGGAGCGGCGCCCTGGGGTGGCTGTGCGGTCGCAGCGAGTTCGTCACAGACTTTCCTCCCACCGGGAACTCGGCGGGCTGGTCCGCGCACTCGCTGCGCGTGTGGGGGACGGGGCAGCGGTGAACATCTGAGGCACCCTAGCGTTGTCTGTGGGATTCCGTAAAACCCCTGACCTGAAAGCTTATTGCCGCGTTACGCCTACCCCGGATTTGGGCAGGCGAGCATCGCGCAGAGCATCACTGTCCGTATTCGGACTGCCATGCGAAATGAGCCACTTCTACCCATTCATACCGACTGAACGGTGCATAACGGTCGCGGGCGACTCTGGAGGTATGTCCGTTGCGTCAGCTTTTGCTGGCCTGTTTCCGGTCACTCTCGGGAGCTCCCGATGTGTCTGTGGCGGCAATTCGAATTACCTGCGAACACCATGTGTGTGCATGGAAACGATCACTGTGAATTCCGGGTCGGGTGACCTGTCGAATTGTCGTACGGGGTGTGGATGTCCCAGATGTGGACGCGCAGGTCCCGGGTGTGGGATGGCCGACGTTGCGTCACGACCCGCATAGGCAGGCCGGGTTGGTGGCACGATGGTTCTGGCGGGGGTGTGCGGGGTCGTCACCTCCGGGCCGGGAGCGGACCGACCGAGGGTGTGATGAGTTGTGGCCATTTCGCTGTCAGTGGTGCTGCTGTTGGCGATCATCCTGATAGTGCTGATGCGAGGGGGCTCCCTCAAAGCGGGGCCGGCGATCGTCGCCATCCTCTTCGGCTTCTTCCTCGCCTCGACGGGCATGGCCGACGACATACAGAGGTTCCTCGACTCCATAGCGAACACGATCAACTCGATCCAGTTCTAGCCGCGCGCGGGCGCGCGCCCGGGTGCGGCCACGGACCGGGCGCGGACGCAGGACACCGTCCGGCCGGCGCCGCGCCCGCGGCGCATGTCGGACGGCGGCGGAAAAGACCGAGGGCCGGGCGGGAGAGGTGACTCTCCCGCCCGGCCCTGAGCCGTATGGAGCGGGCGACGGGAATCGAACCCGCGTAGCTAGTTTGGAAGACTAGGGCTCTACCATTGAGCTACGCCCGCATGAGACGCGCCGCGCATTCCGACGGATCGGCGAACGCGGCACTGGAGGCATCGTAGCGGGTCGTGCGCCCTCGTCGCACACCCCCTTTTCCCCGGCCGTACCGACGAGGCCGTGCCGACGCGGAAGGGTGCTCGCGAAATGCCGCGACCCCACTGCCTGCGGGCATGTACCCTACGTGTCGCACCGACGGGGTGTGGCGCAGCTTGGCAGCGCGTCCGCTTTGGGAGCGGAAGGCCGTGGGTTCAAATCCCGCCACCCCGACCACCGGCCGGAACCGGCCGAGGCGCCCCCGCCCCGGCCCGGCCGCCGAGACTTCCTTTTGGGGCGTCTAGCGCCTGCGGTTACTATGCAAGCTGCGCGCCCGTGTGTCTGCACTGTCAGGTCTCTCAGGGGCCCGCGAATCCGCTGAGGCCCTGTCCGGTCGTCCGACCGGCAACGGCGCGCAGCAGAACCCCAAGAAGTCAGCCACAAGGAGACCTACCGTGAAGAGCGCCGTCGAGACCCTGAACCCGACCCGGGTTCGGCTCACTGTTGAGGTGCCCTTCGAGGAGCTCAAGGACAGCCTCGACGCGGCGTACAAGAAGATCAACCAGCAGGTCACGGTGAAGGGCTTCCGCAAGGGCAAGATCCCGGCCCGCGTCATCGACCAGCGGTTCGGCCGCGGTGCGGTCCTGGAGGAGGCGGTCAACGACGCGCTTCCGAAGTTCTACACCGACGCGGTCAACGAGGCGGAGCTCAACGTCCTGGGCCAGCCCGAGGTCGACATCACGGAGCTGAAGGACAACGAGCTGCTGGCCTTCACCGCCGAGGTCGACATCCGCCCGGCCATCGAGATCCCGGACTACTCCGGCATCGAGGTCGAGGTCGACGCCGTCGAGGTGACCGACGAGGACGTCGAGAAGTCGGTGGAGCAGCTGCGCGAGCGCTTCGCCTCCACCGCCCCGGTCGAGCGCGCCGCCGAGGACGGCGACGTCGTGACGCTCGACCTGGAGGCCAAGGTCGAGGGCGAGGTGCTGGAGGACGGCATCGCCAGCGGCGTCTCCTACACCATCGGCTCCGGTGAGCTGCTGGACGGCATCGACGACGCCGTGAAGGGCCTGGAGGCCGGCGGCGAGGGCACCTTCACCTCCGAGCTGAAGGGCGGCTCGGCGGCGGGCAAGGAGGCCGAGGTGACCGTCAAGGTCTCCCAGGTCGCCGCCCGTGAGCTGCCGGAGCTGGACGACGAGTTCGCCCAGCTCGCGTCCGAGTTCGACACCCTCGAGGAGCTGAAGGCGGACAGCCGCAAGCGCCTGGAGAACATGAAGCAGTACGACCAGGCCACGCAGGCCCAGGAGCGCGTCCTGGAGAAGCTGCTGGAGCTCGTCGAGGTGCCCGTCCCCGAGAAGCTGCTCGAGGACGAGATCAACACCCGCAAGCACAACCTGGAGCACCACCAGCTCGGCCAGATGGGTCTGACCCTCGACAAGTACCTGGAGATCCAGGGCAAGACGGCCGAGGAGTTCGACGAGGAGACCCGCGAGGCGGCGGTCAAGGGCATCAAGACCCAGTTCGTCCTCGACGAGCTCGTCAAGCAGGAGAAGCTGAACGTCAACCAGGAGGAGCTCACCGAGCACCTCATGCGGCGTGCGGCCTCCTCCGGCATGTCCCCCGACCAGTTCGCCCAGGCCGTCGTCGAGGGCGGCCAGGTGCCGCTGCTCGTCGGCGAGGTCGCCCGCGGCAAGGCCCTCGCGGTGGTCGTCGAGGCCGCCACGGTCAAGGACACCAACGGCGAGGTCGTCGACCTGAGCGACGAGGACGAGGACGAGGCCGAGGCCGAGGAGACGGTGGAGGCCTCCGCCGAGGCTCCGGCCGAGGACAAGGCCGAGGAGAAGACCGAGGGCTGATCCTCGCGTCACCTCTGCGCAGTACGACGGCCCCGGGGCGGCTCCGCCCCGGGGCCGTCGGCTGCCTGTGGGCCGTCGGCCGGATCCCCGGGAAGTGCGGGCGGCAGTGAGCCGTCTGTCGCGCACCCCCCGGCGGGGTGCCCTGGCCCACCCGGGTGACCGCGGTTTCCGGCCCCCTCCCCGCGGAGCGGCATGCGCTGACAGCGAACAGTCCGGGAAACCGGGATGGCACCCGCCTGCCTGCGCGTTAGGGTCCTTGGATACGAGGGCAGGGGAGTCCCCGGAGCCGCCCGCCCAGGGCGCACCAGGGTCCCAGGCCCCAGCAGAACACGTGAGACGGCCCGGCGCCGTCGTAAGACGAGCAGGTGGATACGTGACGAATCTGATGCCCTCCGCCGCCGGCGAGCCCTCCATCGGTGGTGGCCTCGGCGACCAGGTCTACAACCGGCTGCTCGGCGAGCGGATCATCTTCCTCGGCCAGCCGGTGGACGACGACATCGCCAACAAGATCACCGCGCAGCTGCTGCTCCTTGCCGCCGACCCGGACAAGGACATCAACCTCTACATCAACAGCCCCGGCGGCTCGATCACGGCCGGTATGGCGATCTACGACACCATGCAGTTCATCAAGAACGACGTGGTCACCATCGCCATGGGCCTCGCCGCCTCGATGGGCCAGTTCCTGCTGAGCGCGGGTACGCCGGGCAAGCGCTTCGCGCTGCCGAACGCCGAGATCCTGATCCACCAGCCCTCCGCCGGCCTGGCCGGCTCGGCCTCCGACATCAAGATCCACGCTGAGCGGCTGCTGCACACCAAGAAGCGCATGGCCGAGCTCACGGCCCACCACACCGGCCAGACGGTCGAGCAGATCACCCGCGACTCCGACCGCGACCGGTGGTTCGACGCCTACGAGGCCAAGGAGTACGGCCTCATCGACGACGTGATCACCTCTGCCGCCAGCATGCCGGGCGGCGGCGGCACCGGGGCGGCGTAACCGGCGTACACCGGCGCGGGCCGGAGCGTGAGTGCTCCGGCGTGCGACGTCGTACGACGGCACGGGACCGGTACCGATCCCGCAAGCCCCCGAAGCCCCAGCCGACCGCCTCAGCCCCTCTTCAGGCTCTCAGGAGACCCACAGTGAACGACTTCCCCGGCAGCGGCCTCTACGACCGTGTGCGCGCCGAGTACAGCGGCCCGACGGCCGAGTCCCGTTACGTCATTCCGCGCTTCGTCGAGCGCACCTCCCAGGGCATCCGCGAGTACGACCCGTACGCGAAGCTGTTCGAAGAGCGTGTGATCTTCCTCGGTGTGCAGATCGACGACGCCTCGGCCAACGACGTCATGGCGCAGCTGCTGTGCCTGGAGTCGATGGACCCCGACCGTGACATCTCGGTCTACATCAACAGCCCCGGCGGCTCCTTCACCGCGCTCACGGCCATCTACGACACGATGCAGTTCGTGAAGCCGGACATCCAGACGGTCTGCATGGGCCAGGCCGCTTCCGCGGCCGCGATCCTGCTGGCCGCCGGCACGCCCGGCAAGCGCATGGCGCTGCCGAACGCCCGCGTGCTGATCCACCAGCCGTACAGCGAGACCGGCCGCGGTCAGGTCTCCGACCTGGAGATCGCCGCCAACGAGATCCTGCGGATGCGCTCGCAGCTGGAGGAGATGCTGGCCAAGCACTCCACCACGCCGATCGAGCGGATCCGCGAGGACATCGAGCGTGACAAGATCCTGACGGCCGAGGACGCGCTGTCGTACGGCCTGATCGACCAGATCATCTCCACCCGGAAGATGAACAACGCCGACGTCCGCTGACGGAGGGGATCCCCCCAGCTCACGCCTGGCCGGGAGCGCGGGGGAGGCTGTATCGTCTGCCGCCCCTTGGCACGGTTTGACACGGTGCACGTCAAAGTGAACCGCGCCAAGGGGGGCCCGAACGGGGGGCCCGGCAAGGTACCGTCGGACATAAGGCAGCACCAGGAGCCGCTGGACGTAGGCGTCTCCCAGGCGAAGGGGAAGCACACCGTGGCACGCATCGGTGACGGCGGCGATCTGCTCAAGTGCTCGTTCTGCGGCAAGAGCCAGAAGCAGGTCAAGAAGCTCATCGCAGGCCCCGGTGTGTACATCTGCGACGAGTGCATCGATCTCTGCAACGAGATCATCGAGGAGGAGCTCGCGGAGACGAGCGAGGTGCGCTGGGAGGAGCTCCCGAAGCCCCGCGAGATCTACGAGTTCCTCGAGGGCTACGTCGTCGGCCAGGAGGCCGCGAAGAAGGCCCTGTCGGTCGCGGTGTACAACCACTACAAGCGGGTCCAGGCCGGTGAGAACGGCGGCGCCCAAGGACGGGACGACGCCATCGAGTTGGCGAAGTCGAACATTCTTCTGCTGGGGCCCACGGGCTCCGGGAAGACCCTGCTGGCGCAGACGCTGGCGCGCATGCTGAACGTCCCCTTCGCCATCGCGGACGCAACCGCGCTGACGGAGGCGGGCTACGTCGGCGAGGACGTCGAGAACATCCTGCTCAAGCTCATCCAGGCGGCCGACTACGACGTCAAGAAGGCCGAGACCGGGATCATCTACATCGACGAGATCGACAAGGTGGCCCGGAAGAGCGAGAACCCCTCCATCACGCGTGACGTGAGCGGCGAGGGCGTGCAGCAGGCCCTGCTGAAGATCCTGGAGGGCACCACCGCCTCCGTACCGCCGCAGGGCGGCCGCAAGCACCCGCACCAGGAGTTCATCCAGATCGACACGACGAACGTCCTGTTCATCGTGGGCGGCGCCTTCGCGGGCCTGGAGAAGATCATCGAGTCCCGGGCCGGTGCCAAGGGCATCGGGTTCGGCGCCACGATCCGCTCCAAGCGCGAGCTGGAGAACAAGGACCAGTTCGAGGACGTCATGCCCGAGGACCTGGTGAAGTTCGGGATGATCCCCGAGTTCATCGGCCGCCTCCCGGTCATCACGAGCGTGCACAACCTCGACCGCAAGGCCCTGCTCCAGATCCTGGTCGAGCCGCGCAACGCGCTGGTGAAGCAGTACCAGCGCCTCTTCGAACTCGACGGTGTGGAGCTGGACTTCGAGCGCGAGGCCCTGGAGGCCATCGCCGACCAGGCCATCCTCCGCCAGACCGGCGCCCGCGGCCTGCGCGCCATCATGGAGGAGGTCCTCCAGGCGGTGATGTACGAGGTCCCGTCCCGCAAGGACGTGGCCCGCGTGGTCATCACGGCGGACGTCGTCCTGTCGAACGTGAACCCGACGCTCATCCCGCGGGACGCCCGCGGGCGGGGTTCCGGGGAGCAGAAGACGGCGTAGCCGTCGCGCCCGACTCCGTCTTCGAATCCCGTCTCCGTACGGCGAAGGGCCCCGGTCGCTCGACCGGGGCCCTTCGCCGTGTTCGCCGCGCCGGACTAGGCCTTGACGCGGACCTCCGAGCGGAACTTCGCGGCCAGGTCCGCCGTGGCGGTCAGGTCGGCGGCCTTGCCCGACAGGGCGTCCGCCATGTCGATGTGGATGAAGATCCCCAGCGTGCTGTGGTCGCCCCAGATGCAGATCGGCATGCTCATCGAGGAGGAGCCGGACGAGGAGCCGGTGCCCAGGCCGGAGTCCATCTTCATCTCCTGGCACTTGAGGACCCCGCTGTCGAGCGAGCTGGGCGTGAACTCCTTGGGGTCGCCGACGATGGTGCCGACGTCGGACTCCTTGTCGGCGTTCTTCTTCAGCTCGGCGAACATCTCGTCGATGACGTTCTCCGGGTCGTCGATCTCGCCGTGGATGCCCGTGAAGTTGAGTATCTTCTGGCCGAGCGGGTTGCTGTCGTCCTTGGCCTCGTACGTGGCGCTGACGCTCTCGCCGTTCTTCACCCCGTGCTTCTCGGCGTCCTCCAGGTCGCTCTCGGTGAAGGCGCCGCTGGCGGCGCTCGCGCCCTTCTCGTACTCCCCGCCGAGCACCGACGCCGGCGTCGTCAGCTTGTGCGCCCCGTCGTCCGCGATGTCCGAGCCGCCGCCGCTGCCCCCGCTGAACACGACGTACGCGCCCACGGCTATCGCGGCCACGACGGCCACCGCGCCGATGATCATGGCCGCCTTCTTCCCACCGCCGCCGGACGCGGGCGGCTCCGGGACGCCGAAGGGCTGCTGGCCGTAGGGCTGCTGACCGTACGGGGGCTGGCCCTGCGGCGGCTGGCCGTAGGGGCCCGGCTGCTGGGGCTGGTCGTACGGGCCCGGCTGCGGGGGCTGGCCGTACGGGCCGGGCTGCTGCGGGGGAACGCCCTGCGGAGGCTGCTGGGGGTACCCGTAGCCGGGCTGCGGGGCCGGGGCCTGGGGCGGGTAGCCATAGCCGGGCTGGGGTCCCTGCGGGGCGGCGGGCGGGGGAGTCTGCGGGGGCTGGCCGTAGGGGCCCGGCTGGCCGTACGGCCCGGGCTGCTGGGGCTGGCCGCCGTACGGGCCCGGCTGGTTCTGACTCATTTGTGGGTTCCCCCTCAATGCCTTATGCGTTCCCGACATCCTGACGTAGGGGCCACGCACAGGAAGCACCGGGGGTCGCACCGTTACCGAAAATTCTGGTTTCGGGACGGACCCGTGACACCTCTAAACTGAGCCCCGTGACCGAGAAGCCTCAGCAGCAGTCCACAGCGCCCACCACCGACCTGCCGACCCAGTACTCGCCGGCCGACGTAGAGGGGGAGCTGTACGAGCGCTGGGTAGAGCGGGGTTACTTCGAGGCGGACGCGAACAGCGAGAAGCCGCCGTACACCGTCGTCATCCCGCCGCCGAACGTCACGGGCAGCCTGCACCTCGGGCACGCCTTCGAGCACACCATCATCGACGCCCTGACCCGCCGCAAGCGCATGCAGGGCTACGAGACGCTGTGGCAGCCCGGCATGGACCACGCCGGCATCGCCACGCAGAACGTCGTCGAGCGCGAGCTGGGCAAGGAGGGCAAGTCCCGCCACGACCTCGGCCGGGAGGCGTTCGTCGAGCGCGTCTGGCAGTGGAAGGCGGAGTCCGGCGGCCAGATCTCCGGGCAGATGCGCCGCCTCGGCGACGGCGTCGCCTGGTCGCGTGAGCGCTTCACCATGGACGAGGGCCTGTCCCAGGCCGTCCAGACCATCTTCAAGAAGCTGTACGACGACGAGCTGATCTACCGCGCCGAGCGCATCATCAACTGGTGCCCGCGCTGTCTCACCGCCATCTCGGACATCGAGGTGGAGTACCAGGACGACGACGGCGAGCTGGTCTCCATGAAGTACGGGGAGGGGGACGACACGATCGTCGTCGCCACCACCCGTGCCGAGACGATGCTCGGTGACACGGCCGTCGCCGTTCACCCCGAGGACGAGCGCTACCAGCACCTGGTCGGCAAGCTCATCCGCCTGCCGCTCACCGAGCGCTCCATCCCGGTCGTCGCCGACGCGCACGTCGACCCGGAGTTCGGCACGGGCGCCGTCAAGGTCACCCCGGCCCACGACCCGAACGACTTCGAGATCGGCCAGCGGCACGGCCTGCCCAACATCGCCGTGATGGACGAGCACGCGGTCATCACGGTCCCCGGCCCCTTCCAGGGCCTGGACCGCCTCGAGGCCCGCTCCGCCATCGTTGCCGCGCTGCGCGCCGAGGGCCGGATCGTCGCCGAGAAGCGGCCGTACGTCCACTCGGTCGGCCACTGCTCGCGCTGCAAGACCACCATCGAGCCGCGACTGTCCATGCAGTGGTGGGTCAAGGTCGGCCCGCTCGCCAAGGCCGCCGGTGACGCGGTCCGCGACGGCAAGGTCAAGATCCACCCGCAGGAGATGGAGAAGCGCTACTTCGACTGGGTCGACAACCTCCACGACTGGTGCATCTCGCGCCAGCTCTGGTGGGGCCACCGCATCCCCGTCTGGTACGGGCCGAACGGCGAGGTCGTCTGCGTCGGCCCGGACGACGAGGCCCCGACCGGCGAGGGCTGGCACCAGGACACCGACGTCCTCGACACCTGGTTCTCCTCCGGCCTGTGGCCGTTCTCCACGCTCGGCTGGCCCGAGCAGACCGAGAGCCTCGCGAAGTTCTACCCGAACTCCGTCCTGGTCACCGGCTACGACATCCTCTTCTTCTGGGTCGCCCGGATGATGATGTTCGGCCTGTACGCGATGGACGGCACCCCGCCGTTCCACACCATCGCCCTGCACGGCATGGTCCGCGACCAGTTCGGCAAGAAGATGTCGAAGTCCTTCGGCAACGCGGTGAACCCGCTGGACTGGATGGACAAGTACGGCAGCGACGCGCTCAGGTTCACCCTGGCCCGCGGCGCCAACCCGGGTGTCGACGTCCCGATCGGCGAGGACTGGGTCCAGGGCTCCCGCAACTTCACCAACAAGATCTGGAACGCCACGCGCTTCGCGCTGATGAACGGCGCGACGGTCGAGGGCCCGCTGCCGGACCCGTCCGAGATGTCGGCGGCCGACCGCTGGATCCTGTCCCGGCTGAACGCCACGGTCGCGGAAGTCGACGCCTTCTACGACGACTACCAGTTCGCCAAGCTGTCGGACGCCCTGTTCCACTTCGCCTGGGACGAGGTCTTCGACTGGTACGTCGAGCTGTCCAAGACGACGTTCATGGGCGGCGGCGAGCCCGCGAAGGTGTCGGGCCGGGTCCTGGGCGAGGTCCTGGACGTCACGCTCCGCCTGCTCCACCCGATCGTCCCCTTCGTGACCGAGACCCTCTGGACCACGCTCACGGGCGGCGAGTCGGTCGTCATCGCCGACTGGCCGACCGACAGCGGCTTCCGTGACGCCGACGCCGAGCGGGAGATCGGGACCGTCCAGCAGGTCATCACCGAGGTCCGCCGGTTCCAGAACGACCAGGGCCTCAAGGCCGGCCAGCGCGTCCCGGCCCGCCTCACTCTCGACGGCACGGCGCTGGCGCCGCACGAGGCCGCCATCCGCCAGCTCCTGCGCCTCCAGCCGGAGGGTGAGAACTTCACGGCCACGGCCACGCTGCCGGTCGCGGGCGCCGAGGTCGCGCTGGACCTGTCCGGTGCGATCGACGTCGCGGCCGAGCGCAAGCGGCTGGCCAAGGACCTGGCCGCCGCCGAGAAGGAGAAGGCCCAGGCCACCGCCAAGCTCGGCAACGAGGCGTTCCTCGCCAAGGCCCCGGACCACGTCGTGGACAAGATCCGCACGCGGCTCGCCAAGGCCGACGAGGACATCGCGCGGATCCAGGCCCAGCTGGAGCGGCTGCCGCAGGCGTAGCCCACCCCGCAGGAACCGGTCCGAAGGCCCCCGGAGAGACACCGCTCCGGGGGCCTTCGGCGTGCTGCGGCGGGGACCCCGGGCCGTTGTCGGTGCTTCTCCGTAGACTGGCCCCGTGAGTGAGCTCCCCCCGGACGACAACAGTGCGCTGCCCGACCCGCTCGACAGCTTCGACGAGATGATCGAGGCCGAGACGAACCGCGACCCCGACCTCGCGGTCATCGAGGCGGGCAGCCGTACGCTGCGTGCCCAGAGCGGCCCGCCGCGGGCCGACGTGCCCGCGCGCCCGGCCGACCCCGAGGTCGACAAGGCGCTGCGCGAGGTGGAGGCGGAACTCGCCACCCGCTGGGGCGAGACCAAGCTGGAGCCGTCGGTCGCCCGGATCGCCGCGCTGATGGACG
Source organism: Streptomyces sclerotialus (assembly GCA_000719105.1). Taxonomy (GTDB): domain Bacteria; phylum Actinomycetota; class Actinomycetes; order Streptomycetales; family Streptomycetaceae; genus Streptomyces; species Streptomyces sclerotialus_B. The sequence goes on from JODX01000001.1 coordinate 444,978, forward strand.
TGCTGGGGGAGCCGCAGCGGACGTACCCCTCCATCCACATCACCGGCACCAACGGCAAGACCTCCACCGCCCGCATGATCGAGGCGCTGCTCGGCGCCTTCGACCTGCGCACCGGCCGGTACACCTCGCCGCACGTCCAGTCGATCACCGAGCGGATCAGCCTGGACGGCGCGCCGATGGACGCCGAGCGCTTCGTCGAGACGTACCGGGACATCAAGCCGTACGTCGAGATGGTGGACGCCTCCCAGGAGTACCGGCTCTCCTTCTTCGAGGTGCTCACCGGCATGGCGTACGCGGCCTTCGCGGACGCGCCGGTCGACGTGGCCGTCGTCGAGGTGGGCATGGGCGGCAGCTGGGACGCCACGAACGTGATCGACGCCGACGTGGCCGTGGTGACGCCCATCGACCTCGACCACACCGACCGCCTCGGCAACACGCCGGGCGAGATCGCCGGCGAGAAGGCGGGCATCGTCAAGCAGGACGCGACCGTGATCCTGGCGCAGCAGCCGGTGGACGCGGCGCAGGTGCTGCTGAAGAAGGCCGTCGAGGTGGACGCGACCGTGGCCCGCGAGGGCCTGGAGTTCGGGGTCGTCTCGCGGCAGCTCGCCGTCGGCGGGCAGATGGTCACACTGCGCGGCCTCGGCGGCGAGTACGAGGACGTCTTCCTGCCGCTGCACGGCCCCTACCAGGCGCACAACGCGGCGGTGGCGCTCGCGGCCGTCGAGGCGTTCTTCGGCGTGGGCTCCCAGCGGCCCGAGCCGCTCGCCATCGACACCGTCCGCAAGGCGTTCGCGTCGGTGGCCTCGCCGGGCCGCCTGGAGGTCGTCCGGCGCTCGCCCACCGTTGTCCTGGACGCCGCGCACAACCCCGCGGGGGCGCGGGCCACGGCGGAGGCGGTGACCGAGGCGTTCGACTTCAGCCGGCTGATCGGCGTGGTCGGCGCGAGCGGCGACAAGAACGTGCGCGGTCTCCTCGAGGCCTTCGAGCCGATCTTCGCCGAGGTCGTGGTCACCCAGAATTCCAGCCACCGCGCGATGGACGCCGACGAGCTGGCGGCGATCGCGGTCGAGGTGTTCGGGGAGGAGCGGGTCCAGGTGGAGCCGCGGCTGCCCGACGCGCTGGAGGCCGCGATCACGCTCGCCGAGGAGGAGGGCGAGTTCGCGGGCGGCGGCGTCCTCGTCACCGGCTCCGTGATCACCGTCGGCGAGGCCCGACTGCTGCTGGGAAGGGGCTGACGACCCGTGCGTACCCTCTGTGCTTCGACGCTGATCGGTGAGTTCTTCGTCATCGGCTTCGCCGGTCTGGTCGCCATGAAGGACCCGGACCTGTCCATGACGACGGTGTGGACGGTGTGCGGGATCGCGATGGTCCTGTCCGTCCTGCTGTGCGGGATGATCACGCGGCCGGGCGGGGTGCAGCTCGGCTGGGCGCTGCAGATCGCGCTGATCGCCAGCGGTTTCTTCGTGCCCGTCATGTTCTTCATGGGCGCGGTGTTCGCCGCCCTGTGGTGGGCGTCGATCCACTACGGGCGCAAGATCGACGAGGCGAAGGCCCGCTTCGCGGCGCAGCAGGAGGCGGCGGGCGGGGCTTCCTGACGCTGAGTGACAGGTGCACGGCTGGGCCCTGTAGCCTTCGACCACCGCACATCGGAACGTAAGGAGTCCCCGCCGTGAGCCAGCGCACCCTTGTCCTCCTCAAGCCCGACGCCGTCCGTCGTGGCCTGACCGGCGAGATCATCAGCCGTATCGAGCGCAAGGCCGGGTGGCAGATCACCGCGCTGGAGCTGCGCACGCTGGACCAGGAGACGCTGGAGCAGCACTACGGCGAGCACAAGGGCAAGCCGTTCTACGAGCCGCTGGTCGCGTTCATGTCCTCCGGCCCCGTGGTCGCGATGATCGTGGAGGGTGAGCGGGTCATCGAGGGCGTCCGCGCGCTCGCCGGTCCGACCGACCCGATCGCGGCGGCGCCCGGCTCGATCCGCGGTGACTACGGCGTGATCGTCCGCGAGAACCTCATCCACGCTTCCGACTCGGAGGAGTCCGCCGAGCGCGAGGTGAAGATCTTCTTCCCGGGCCGGGCGTAACCCCGCAGCAGCAGTAGTCGGAGCAGGCCCCGCCCGGTGTGCGGGGCCTGGCTCCGTTCAGCGTGCGCGGGCGGCCGGAAGATGCGCCGACCACGTGCCACAGCGGCAGCACGCGGCGCTGAAGCCGTGTCGGGAACGAACGGCGCACACCTGCTCGACACACATCCCTTCCGAATCCCCCCATCCTTCTGGCATATGCGCGGCGTGCGAGGGAACGCAACCCCCCGAACGCTCGTCTCCACAAGCGAGGCGACACGTCGCATGCTGACAATGGCGAAGACCCTCGCGCAGTGTCCGTGCGGGCGAGACTACGATGTAAGCCTTCGCGTCACTGCACCCACTTCGCCGACCCGAAAAGCCGTCAGTGCTCCACTTTGGGAAGGCCAGACGAATCCTGATGGGGAACTCAATGTCGTTCATCGGCCGTGACATGGCTGTCGACCTCGGGACCGCCAACACGCTGGTGTACGTCAGGGGTCGCGGGATCGTACTCAACGAACCGTCCGTCGTCGCGATCAACACGAACACCGGTGGCATCCTCGCGGTGGGCGCCGAAGCCAAGAAGATGATCGGCCGGACGCCCGGCAACATCGTGGCCGTGCGTCCCCTCAAGGACGGCGTCATCGCCGACTTCGAGATCACCGAGCGAATGCTCCGCTACTTCATTCTGAAGATCCACAAGCGGAGGTACCTCGCCCGGCCGCGCGTCGTCGTCTGCGTGCCGTCCGGTATCACCGGTGTCGAGCGCCGTGCCGTCATCGAGGCGTCGTCCCAGGCCGGCGCCCGCCAGGTGCACATCATCGAGGAGCCCATGGCCGCGGCCATCGGCTCCGGCCTGCCGGTCCACGAGGCCACGGGCAACATGGTGGTCGACATCGGCGGCGGCACCACGGAGGTCGCGGTCATCTCGCTCGGCGGAATCGTCACGGCGCAGTCCATCCGCGTCGCGGGCGACGAGCTGGACAACGCGATCATCCAGCACATCAAGAAGGAGTACTCGCTCCTCCTCGGTGAGCGGACGGCCGAGCAGATCAAGATCACGATCGGATCTGCGTACGACCTCGACACCGACGAGCACACCGAGATCCGTGGCCGGGACCTGGTGTCCGGGCTGCCCAAGACCGTGGTGGTCTCCGCGGCCGAGGTGCGCAAGGCCATCGAGGAACCGGTCAACGCCATCGTCGACGCGGTCAAGACGACGCTCGACAAGTGCCCGCCCGAGCTGTCCGGCGACATCATGGACCGCGGCATCGTCCTCACCGGCGGCGGCGCCCTGCTGCGCGGCCTGGACGAGCGGCTGCGCCGGGAGACCGGCATGCCGATCCACATCGCCGAGGACCCGCTGGACAGCGTGGCGCTCGGTTCCGGCAAGTGCGTCGAGGAGTTCGAGGCGCTCCAGCAGGTGCTCGACGCCCAGCCCCGCAGATGACGTAACGCTTCGATTCCGCCGTACGAGACGATCCCTTCTCGTGCGGCGGATCGTTGATATCGAGGCATAAGCTCAAGCTGCGCATGGACACCCGTGAGCGTTCCGCGTTCGCACGGGTGACTCCGCTGAACCCGTTTTTACCGTTCCGATGACTCATTTCCGACGAGGAAGGCACGGCCGTCGCACGTGAGGGACACACGAGAGAGCCGGCTGCTGCTGGTGCTGCTGGTCGCCATCGCGTTCGCACTGATCACGGTGGACATCCGCGGGGGTGAGGACTCGCCGGTCGACGGGGCCCGCCAGGCGGCGGCCACCGTCTTCGGACCGGTGGAGGACGGGGTCGCCACGGCCGTCGACCCGATCGGCAACGCGATCTCCGCGATCCGCGACTCCGGCTCCCGCCACGACCGTCTCGCCGCGCTCGAGAAGGAGAACGCCGCGCTGAAGGCGGAGCTGGGCAGCGACGACCGCAACCGCAGCCGGGTGAAGCAGCTCGACAAGATGCTGAAGACGGCGGCCAACGGCCAGTACGGCATCAAGGGCGCGGAGGTCATCGCCATAGGAGCGGCCCAGGGTTTCTCCTGGACCGTCACCATCGACATCGGTTCCCACGACGGCATCGAGCGCGACATGACCGTGCTGAACGGCGACGGGCTGGTCGGCCGCGTCACCACCGTCGGCCCGGACACCTCCACCGTGCTCCTCGCCAACGACCCCGACTTCACCGTCGGCACCCGCATGGAGAAGACCGACGAACTCGGCTTCGCCTCCGGGCAGGGCGACCGGCCGCTGCGCGTCGAGCTCCTCAACGGCAAGGCCAAGGTGAAGAAGGGCGACCGCCTCGTCACCTTCGGCTCCCAGGCCGACCGGCCCTTCGTACCCGGCGTGCCCGTCGGCATCGTCTCCCGCGTCGACCCGTCCGGCGGCGACCTGACCCGCACCGTGTACGTCGAGCCGTTCGCCGGACTCACCAAACTCGACCTCGTCGGGGTCGTCGTCGAGGCGCCCCGCAAGGACCCGCGGGACACCGTCCTGCCGCCCCAGCCGAAGGCCACGCCCACGCCTACCGTGACAGTGACGGTCACCCCGTCCGCGGGGGCGTCGGTCTCCGGACAGCCGCAAGAGCAGTAGGAGCTGAACCCCATGCGCCTCAACCGGATGCTGCTCTCCGCCACCCTCGTGGTCGTCGCCCTGGTGCTCCAGGTGAGCGTCCTCGCCCGCCTCCAACTCCCCGGCGCCGTACCGGACCTGGTCCTTCTCACCGTCCTCGGCCTCGCCCTGGTGTACGGGCACGTCGGTGGCGCCCTCGTCGGCTTCGGCGCGGGACTGCTCTCCGACCTGGCCCCGCCCGCCGACCACGCCGCGGGCCGCTACGCCCTCGTACTGTGCGTCGTCGGCTACCTCGTGGGCCTGGTGAAGCCGGACAACGGCCGGCTGAAGTCCGCGACCGCCTCGCTGGCCGTCGTGGCCGCCGCCGCGATCGGCACCACCCTGCTCTACGCGGGCGTCGGCGCCCTCGTCGGCGACACCGCCGCCCGCCATGTGGGCCTGCCCGGACTGGTGTTCACGGCGACCCTGTACGACCTCCTGCTCGCGCCGTTCGTCGTCCCCGGGATCATGGCGCTGGCCCGGCGCGCCGACAACGACCCGCTCGACGAGGCCAACTCCGCCAAGGCGGCCGACGTCTCCTCCGGCTGGCTCGCCTCCGGCACCGGCCTGCGCATCGGCGCCCAGCGCGGCGGCACGCGGATGAAGGCGGCCCGGGCGCGCACGGTCCGCGCCGGACGGATCAAGGGGGTCAAGCGACTGTGACGGCACGGCAGTCGAACACGGCGTACGGCGCGATGCGAGGGGAGGGAACCTCATGAGCAACATCCCGGAGACCGGACGTACCCCACGGGTCCAGGTCCGGCTGGTCGTCATCCAGATCCTCGTCGTCTCCCTCCTGGCGACGCTCGGCGGCCGGCTGTGGTACCTCCAGATCCGCGAGGGCGACACCTATGCCAAGGAGGCCTCCGGCAACCATGTGCAGCAGGTCGTCCAGCCCGCCGTACGCGGTTCGATCCTGGACGCCCGCGGCGTGCCCATCGCCGACAACGAGACCCGCCTCGTGGTCTCCGCCTCCCGCACCGACCTGATGAAGATGAAGGACGACGGCGAGGCGGTGCTCACCAAGCTCGCCGGCGTCCTGGACATGACCCCCAAGGAGGTCATGGACAAGGTCCGGCTGTGCGACTCCGAGACCCCGCAGCCCTGCTGGAACGGCTCCCCGTACCAGCCGATCCCCATCACCGACGAGGCCACCCCCAAGCAGGCCCTGCAGATCCGCGAGCGCTCCGAGGACTTCCCCGGCATCACCGCCGAGCCGCAGGCCATGCGCCGCTACCCGGCGCCCGGCGACGCCAACACCGCCCAGGTGCTCGGCTACCTCTCGCCGGTCACGGACGACGAGATCCAGCAGGCCCAGGACACCGACTCGCCGTATCTGCGCTCCGACCAGGTCGGCCGCTCCGGCCTGGAGCGCCAGTACGACAAGGAGCTGCGGGGCAAGGCCGGCGTCACCCGCTACGAGGTCGACAACCTCGGGCGGGTCATAGGAGAGGCCGAGAACGACCCGGCCGAGCCCGGCGCCAACCTCGTCACCAGCATCGACGCCCGGGTCCAGCGCATCGCCGAGTACGAGCTCAACGAGGCGATGAAGGAGGCCCGCAAGCAGCACGACCGCAACACCGGCACCAACTACAAGGCCGACTCCGGCGCCATCGTCGTGATGGAGGCCAAGACCGGCCGCGTGGTCGCCATGGCGTCCAACCCGACGTACGACCCGAACGCCTGGGTCGGCGGCATCTCCGCCAAGGACTACACGAAGCTCACCGGCAAGGACTCCAACTACCCGCTGCTGAACCGGGCCATCCAGGGCCAGTCGGCCCCCGGCTCCATCTTCAAGGTCATCCCCACGGCCGCCGCCATACAGGCCGGCTACTCCTTCGACGGACCGTACGAGTGCTCCAGCTCGTACTCGATCGGCGGGCAGGTCTTCAAGAACTTCGAGTCGCAGAGCCACGGCGGGATCAGCCTCGGCCGCGCCCTGGAGGTCTCCTGCGACACCGTCTTCTACCGCCTCTCGCACGAGGAGTGGAAGAAGGACGGCGGCACCAAGCCGAAGAAGAACGCCAACGACTGGTTCTACAAGACCGCCCACCAGTTCGGCCTGGGCGAGGAGACCGGCATCGACCTGCCCAACGAGGTCACCGGCCGCGTCCCCGACCGCCAGTGGAAGCTCGACTACTGGAAGGCCAACAAGGACGCCTGGTGCAAGACCGGCAAGAAGGACGGCGACTACGCCGAGAAGATCGCCTACGAGAACTGCCTGGAGGGCAACAGGCTGCGCGCCGGTGACTCCGTCAACTACTCCATCGGACAGGGCGACACCCTCGTCACCCCGATACAGATGGCGACGATCTACGCGGCCATCTCCAATGGGGGCACGCTCTACAACCCCACCGTCGGCAAGGCCGTCATCAGCGCCGACGGCAAGAAGGTGCAGGAGATCGAGCCCGAGGCGCACGGCAGGCTGCCGATGACGAAGAAGACCCGCGACCAGATAGACCAAGCCCTCGAGGGTGTCGCGACCCGCGGTACGGCCGCCTGGCGGTTCCAGGGCTGGCCGCAGGACGAGATCCCGATGCACGCCAAGACGGGTACGGCGGAGGTCTACGGCAAGCAGACCACCTCGTGGTTCGCCACGTACACCGAGGACTACTCCATCGTCATGACGATCTCCCAGGGCGGTACGGGCTCCGGCGCCTCCGCCCCGGCCGTGCGCAAGCTCTACAACGCGCTGTACGGCGTCTCCGAGGACGGGAAGATCGACAAAAAGAAGGCGCTGCTGTACACCCCGCAGAAGGGTCTGCCGGAGATCGAGTCCGACGGTTCGATCGACGCGCCGAAGGTCGACAAGTACCCCGGCCCGAAGGACAAGGAGTCGGCCTCGCCGAGCCCGCAGCCGGTGGTGTTCGGCGACCCGGTGCCCGCCGGTCCGGCGCCCGGCGACCTGGCGGCCACCGTGAACACCCCGTCCGGCGGCAACCGCGACGCCCGCAGGCGTGCGGCCCGCCCCGGGGGCCCCAAGAGGCGCAGGGGCGCCAGGAGGCGGAGGAGCACCGCATGAACGGCCGCCGCGACACCAGGCGGAGGACCACCGTATGACCGGCGCGAACAGCTTCTCCGTCTCCGGGTACGGGCCCCAGCGGTCCGGCCTGGCCCGGCTGCTCGCCCGGGACTCGCTCGCCCGCCGGCTCGACTGGCCGATACTGCTGTGCGCCCTCGCGCTGTCGCTCATCGGCACGGCCCTCATCTACTCGGCCACCCGCAACCGCACCGAGCTCAACCAGGGCGACCCGTACTACTTCCTGACCCGGCACCTCCTCAACACCGGCATCGGCATCACGCTGATGATCGGCACGATCTGGCTCGGCCACCGCACCCTGCGCACGGCCGTCCCGATCCTGTACGGCATCTCGGTCTTCCTGGTGCTGATGGTGCTCACCCCACTCGGCGCGACCATCAACGGCGCACACGCGTGGATCAAGCTCCCCGGGGGCTTCTCGCTCCAGCCCTCCGAGTTCGTGAAGGTCACGATCATCCTGGGCATGGCGATGCTGCTCGCGGCACGGGTCGACGCGGGCGACCGGGAGCACCCGGACCACCGCACCGTCGTACAGGCCCTCGGTCTGGCCGCCGTCCCGATAGCGATCACGCTGCTCATGCCCGACCTCGGCTCGGTCATGGTCATGGTCGTCCTGGTGCTCGGTGTGCTGCTCGCCTCCGGCGCGTCCAACCGCTGGATCTTCGGGCTGATCGGCACGGGCGTGGCCGGCGCGATCGCCGTCTGGCAGCTCAAGATCCTGGACGAGTACCAGATCAACCGGTTCGCCGCCTTCGCCAACCCCGAGCTCGACCCGGCCGGCGTCGGCTACAACACCAACCAGGCGCGTATCGCCATCGGCTCCGGCGGCCTGTTCGGCACCGGTCTCGGTGAGGGCTCGCAGACCACCGGCCAGTTCGTGCCCGAGCAGCAGACGGACTTCGTCTTCACGGTCGCGGGCGAGGAGCTCGGCTTCGTCGGCGGGGCGCTGATCATAGTGCTGCTCGGCATCGTGCTGTGGCGCGCCTGCCGCATCGCCCGCGAGACGACCGAGCTGTACGGCACGATCGTCGCCGCCGGCATCATCGCCTGGTTCGCCTTCCAGTCCTTCGAGAACATCGGGATGACTCTCGGCATCATGCCGGTGGCCGGTCTGCCGCTGCCGTTCGTGTCGTACGGCGGATCGTCGATGTTCGCGGTCTGGGTGGCGGTCGGGCTGCTCCAGTCGATCCGGGTGCAGCGGCCCCTGTCGGCGTAGGCGCCCGGAGCGGGGCCCGGCACCCGGACACGGTGACGCGCCCCGCTCCGGACCGGACATGGACTGCCCAACCGCCGGATGCGCCACTACATTCGCCCCATGCCGGACACCAAGCGCGAGATCGAGCTGAAGTACGAGTCCGACGAGAGCGGTCTGCCGGATCTGACCGGTGTCGCCGGTATCGAGACCGTGATCGACAAGGGTGTCGTCGAGCTGGACGCCGTCTACTACGACACCGCCGACGAGCGCCTCGCCGCGTCCGCGATCACCCTGCGGCGCCGTACCGGAGGGGCCGACGCGGGCTGGCACCTGAAGTTCCCCGTCTCCGCCGGTGTGCGGGACGAGATCCGCGCCCCGCTCTCCGACACCGTGCCGCGCGCCCTCGCCCACCTGGTGCGCTCCCGGGTCCGCGACGCCGAACTGGTCCCCCTCGTCCGCCTCCGCTCCTCGCGTGACGTCCGCGACCTGCTCGGCGCGGACGGCGTGCTCCTCGCCGAGGCCAGTGTGGACTCCGTGCGCGCCGAGCGGCTCACCGGCGGCGGGCGCGACGCCCAGTGGACCGAGATCGAGGTGGAACTGGCCGACGGCGGGGACCCGAAGTTCCTCGACAAGGTCGACAAGAAGCTGCGCAAGGCGGGCCTCGAGCCGTCCGCATCGTCCTCCAAGCTGGCCAGGGCCCTGCGGGAGACGGCCCCCCGGGTCAGCGGGGACAGGGTGGCGGCCGGGCCGCCGGAGCCCTCCGCGCGGGCCGACACCGCCGCCGGCCCCGTCCTCGCCTATGTGCGCGCCCAGCGTGACGCGATCGTCGCCCTCGACCCGGCCGTACGCCGTGACCTGCCGGACTCCGTGCACAGCATGCGCGTCGCCACCCGCCGGCTGCGCAGCACCCTGAAGTCGTACGCCAAGGTCCTGGACCGCACGGTCACCGACCCCGTCGGCGCGGAGCTGAAGTGGCTGGCCGAGGAGCTGGGCGGGGGCCGTGACCAGGAGGTCCTGGCCGAACGCCTCACGGCCGCCCTGGACGACTTGCCGAGGGCCCTCCTCGCCGGTCCGGTCCGCACCCGGCTGCGCACCTGGTCCCACGCCCGCCGCTCCGGCTCCCGCCGCCGGATGATCGCCGTACTGAACGGCGACCGGTACCTGGCGCTGCTCGGCGCGCTCGACTCCCTGGCCGACGACCCGCCGCTGCGCGAGGCGGCCGGCCGCGGCGCGGGAAAGGTGCTGGACAAGACCGTACGGCGGGAGCTCGAGCGGGTCTTCGGGCTCGTCCGGGAGGCCCTCGACGTGCCGCCCGGCGAGGAGCGCGACCTGGGCCTGCACGAGGCCCGCAAGAAGGCCAAGCGCGCCCGGTACGCGGCCGAGGCGGCCGCCGCGTGGGAGGACGACCCGAAGGGAGCGTTCGCGGAACGGGTACGCGCCATGAAGGCCCTGCAGAGCCTCCTCGGCGAGCACCAGGACAGCGTCATGGCCCGGCAGGCCCTGCGCGAGGTGGCGGCCCAGGCCCACGCGGCGGGGGAGAGCGCCTTCACCTACGGTGTGCTGTACGGCCGGGAGGAGCTGCGGGCCGCCCAGGCGGAGGCGGCGCTGCCGGAGGCGTACGAGTCGATGCGGTGAGCCGCGTTAGGCTAGATGGTCACCCCTGTCAAAACGTCATCCTCACGAAGGTCCGCGAGATGCCTGCCGAAGTCGCTGCGACCGCAGAGTCTGTGCCGTCTGTGTTTCCGCAGCTCGAAGCTCTGCTCCCGCATGTGCAGAAGCCGATCCAGTACGTCGGCGGTGAGCTGAACTCCACCGTCAAGCCGTGGGAGTCCTGCGACGTCCGCTGGGCGCTCATGTACCCCGACGCCTACGAGGTCGGGCTGCCCAACCAGGGCGTCATGATCCTCTACGAGGTCCTCAACGAGCAGGAGGGCGTCCTCGCCGAGCGCACCTACAGCGTGTGGCCGGACCTGGAGGCGCTGATGCGGGAGCACGGCGTCCCGCAGTTCACCGTGGACAGCCACCGCCCGGTGAAGGCCTTCGACGTGTTCGGCCTCAGCTTCTCCACGGAGCTCGGCTACACGAACATGCTGACGGCACTGGACCTCGCGGGCATCCCGCTGGAGTCGAAGGACCGTACGGTCGACGACCCGATCGTGCTCGCGGGCGGCCACGCCGCCTTCAACCCCGAGCCGATCGCCGACTTCATCGACGCGGCGGTCATCGGCGACGGCGAGCAGGCCGTGCTGGACATGACGCGGATCATCCGCGAGTGGAAGGCGGAGGGCCGGCCCGGAGGCCGTGAGGAGGTCCTCTTCCGCCTCGCGAAGACCGGCTCGGTCTACATCCCGGCGTTCTACGACGTCGAGTACCTCCCCGACGGCCGTATCGCCCGCGTCGTCCCGAACAGGTCGGGCGTCCCGTGGCGCGTCTCCAAGCACACGGTCATGGACCTCGACGAGTGGCCGTACCCCAAGCAGCCCCTGGTCCCGCTGGCCGAGACGGTCCACGAGCGCATGTCCGTGGAGATCTTCCGCGGCTGCACCCGCGGCTGCCGCTTCTGCCAGGCCGGCATGATCACCCGCCCGGTGCGCGAGCGCTCCATCACGGGCATCGGCGAGATGGTCGAGAAGGGCCTGAAGGCGACCGGCTTCGAGGAGGTCGGCCTGCTCTCGCTGTCCTCCGCGGACCACTCCGAGATCGGCGACATCGCCAAGGGCCTGGCGGACCGCTACGAGGAAGACAAGATCGGCCTCTCGCTGCCGTCCACCCGCGTCGACGCCTTCAACGTCGACCTGGCCAACGAGCTCACCCGCAACGGCCGCCGCTCCGGTCTCACCTTCGCCCCCGAGGGCGGCTCCGAGCGCATGCGCAAGGTCATCAACAAGATGGTCTCGGAGGACGACCTGATCCGCACGGTCGCCACCGCCTACGGCAACGGCTGGCGCCAGGTGAAGCTGTACTTCATGTGCGGCCTGCCCACCGAGACCGACGAGGACGTGCTCCAGATCGCCGACATGGCGATGAACGTCATCCAGAAGGGCCGCGAGGTCTCCGGCGCCAACGACATCCGCTGCACGGTGTCGATCGGCGGCTTCGTGCCCAAGCCGCACACGCCCTTCCAGTGGGCCCCGCAGCTCTCCGCCGAGGAGACGGACGCCCGTCTGGAGAAGCTCCGCGACAAGATCCGCGGCGACAAGAAGTACGGCCGCTCCATCGGCTTCCGCTACCACGACGGCAAGCCGGGCATCGTCGAGGGCCTGCTCTCCCGCGGCGACCGCCGTATCGGCGCCGTCATCCGCGCGGTGTACGAGGACGGCGGCCGCTTCGACGGCTGGCGCGAGCACTTCAGCTACGACCGCTGGATGAACTGCGCCGAGAAGGCCCTCGCCCCGTTCGGCGTGGACGTCGACTGGTACACCACCCGCGAGCGCTCCTACGAGGAGGTCCTGCCCTGGGACCACCTGGACTCCGGCCTCGACAAGGACTGGCTCTGGGAGGACTGGCAGGACGCCCTCGACGAGACCGAGGTCGAGGACTGCCGGTGGACGCCGTGCTTCGACTGCGGTGTGTGTCCCGCCATGGACACCAGCATCCAGATCGGACCCACGGGCAAGAAGCTGCTGCCCCTGACGGTCAAGAACGCGGCGCCCGCGCCGAGCGGCACCCGGGCCTGACCCGTCCCCGGTAGCAGCCTGGCAGCCGGGGACGAGCCGCCCGTCGCCGGAGGCCGGTCCGACCGGTCTGCGTGCCGACAGGGTGAATCGAGCGCCGGTGGCGGTGCCGTTGCGCTCGCGACGGCACCGGGAGCCGTAAACATCGTCGTGTGGCTCGTACGACAAAAGGGGCAGAAAGGTCCGTCTCCCGGCTGTGCTCCGTCGGCCGGCCGGGGGACGGAGAGGCCCCGTCCCTGCCTCCGGTCCCCGAAGCCCTGCGGCGCTGGACGGAGGAGTCCGGTGCCGCAGGCGCCGACCCGGGACCGGCCGGCGTCACGGTGGCCGTCGTCGGCCTGGGATACGTGGGACTGCCCACGGCGCTCGGCCTCTGGGAGGCCGGCGCCACGGTCCTCGGCATCGACACCAGCGAACAGCGCCTGTGCGACATCCGGGCCGGAGCGGTGGACCTGCTGCCGGCCCAGCACGCGGCGCTGGTCTGCGCGGAGTCCAGCGGCGCCTTCTCGCTGACGTCCGACGCGGGCGCGCTCGGCCGGGCCGACGCCGTGGTCGTGTGCGTCCCGACGCCGGTGACGGAGCGGCAGGAGCCCGACACGAGAACACTGCGGGCCGCCTGCGCCTCGTTGGTCGACCGGGCCGTGCCCGGCCAGCTCATCGTGCTCACCTCGACCAGCCATGTCGGCACCACCCGCGAGCTGCTGATCGACCCGCTGGCGGCGCGCGGACTGGTCGCCGAGGAGAACGTACTGGTCGCCTTCGCACCGGAACGGATCGACCCGGGCAACGAGCGGCACGTCCCCGGGAACACCCCGCGCGTGGTCGGCGGCGCCGGACCCCTCTCCTCCCGTGCCGCCGCCCGGCTGCTGCGCCCGACCGCCTCCCGCGTCCACCTGGTGGACGGCCCCGAGACCGCGGAGATGGCCAAGCTGTGGGAGAACGTCTTCCGCGCCGTCAACATCGCCCTCGCCAACGAACTCTCCGACGCCTGCCTGCACTTCGGCCTCTCCCCGCTGACGGTGCTCGAGGCGGCGGCGACCAAGCCGTACGGGTTCATGCCGTTCCACCCCGGACCGGGCGCAGGCGGGCACTGCATCCCCTGCGACCCGTACTACCTGCTGGGCGGGCTGCGCTCCGGCCCGGTGGCCGCGCCGGTCGTGGACGCGGCCATGGCCGCCCTGCGCGAACGGCCGGCCGAGGTCGTCCGCCGGGCCGCCGGCCTGCTGCGGGACGGCGGCACCGGCCCGGCGGGGGCGCGGGTGCTGGTGCTCGGCGTGGCCTACAAGGAGGGCGTCTCCGATGTGCGGGAGAGCCCGGCGCTGCGCATCCTCGAACTGCTCGCCGCACAGGGCGCCGAGGTCTTCTACAGCGATCCCCACGTGCCCTCGCTCGCGGTGGACGGGCGCGTCCTGCAGTCCGTGCCCGACCCGTCCACGCTCCCCTGCGACCTGGCCGTCCTGCACACGGCCCACCCCGGGTGGGACCTGTCGTGGCTGGCGGCCGTGGACCTGGTCCTCGACACCCGGTTCGGCCGCGGCTCGCTCTCCCCGGCAGCCGCCCGGTGAGCGGCACCGCCCCGGCCCGGCCGCCCCGCACCGCCGGATCCGCCGTGCGGCGCCGGCTGCTGACGCCGGTGCGCCGCGGCGTGGAGCGCCTGGACCGGCCGGTACGCGACGGCCTGGTACGGCTGCTGACCGTGACCGCGCTGCTCTCGGTGCTGCTCCTGCTCGCCCGCCGCACGGTGCAGCTGCCGCACGGCACGGGTCTCGTGACCGCCTACGGGGTGGCCGTGCTGACCGGCACGGCATGTCTGCTGTACCTGGCCTACGCGGAGTACGACGACCCGGCGGTACGGCCGCTGCGCCGCCGGGCCCGAGGGCACGCGGGGTTCCCGGCGCTGCCGGCGCGGCCCCGGGTCAGCTTCCTGCTGGCGGTGAAGGACGAGGCGGGCCATGTCGCGGCCTGCGTCCGGTCGATGGCCGCCTCCGACTGCCCCGATCTGCAGATCGTCGTCGTCGACGACGGGTCCCGGGACGGTACGGGGGAGATCCTCGACGCGCTGGGCGAGGAGCTCGGCATCACCGTGCTGCGGCTGGAGCGCAACCTCGGCAAGAAGGCGGCGCTGGTACGGGGCTGCGCGCTCGCGGACGGCGACGTCCTGGTGTTCACCGACTCCGACTGCCTCGTCGCCCCGGACGCCGTGCGCCGGTGCGTGGAGGCGATGGTCCGCCACCCCGACCTGGGGGCGGTCAGCGGGCACTGCCGGGCCCTGAACGCGGACTCCGGCCTCCTGGCCCGGATGCAGGACGTCTGGTACGAGGGGCAGTTCCGCGTGGCCAAGGCGGCCGAGTCGGCCCTCGGCGCGGTGACCTGTGTCTCCGGACCGCTCGCCGCCTTCCGCCGGGAAGCCGTGATCAACTACCTCCCCGCCTGGGCGGAGGACCGCTTCCTGGGCGCACCCTTCCGCTTCGCCACCGACCGCCAGCTCACCGGCTATGTGCTCGGCCAGGCGTGGCGCGGCCGGAAGCTGAAGCGACGGCACGCCGGCTCGCCGTTCGTGCGTGACGAGGACCACCCCGAGCGGCGCTGGCTGGTCGCCTACAGCCGCAGCGCGCGCGTCTGGACCAATGTGCCGGCCCGCTGGCGGCCCTTCCTGCGCCAGCAGGTCCGCTGGAAGAAGAGCTTCGTCCGCAACCTCTTCTTCACCGGCGCCTTCATGTGGCGCCGGGGCCCCGGTCCCGCCCTGCTCTACTACGGGCACGCCCTGTGGGTGCTGGCCGCGCCGGTGCTGGTCTTCTGGCACCTGGTGTGGGCCCCGCTGCACTGGGCGGCGGCCGGACCGACCCTCCTCTACCTGTGCGGGGTGCTCCTCAAGGGCACCCTGTGGGGCCTGGCCTACCGCATCGACCACCCCGGCGACCCGCACTGGCGCCACCGCCCGCTGATGAGCCTGCTGTCCTGCTGCGTCCTGGCCTGGCTCCTGCCCTGGGCCGCCCTCACCCTGCGCCGCGCCACCTGGACGAGGAGCCCCGTATGAAAGCCATGAGTCCCGCATGAACCGCATCAAGGGCACAGGGAGCCCGAGGAACGCGCTGCGCGCACTGGGCCGCTGGACCACCGGCGCCCTCTCGGCGGTTGGCGTGGCCGCCCTCTACTACATCGTGCTGACCCGGGGCCGCCCGCTGTGAGAACGCCGCCAACTGTGAGAACCGGGAAACCCCCCACCGCGCGCGGGCGGCTGCGCCGCGGCCTGGTGCGCGTGGCGCTGCACGGGCTCGCGCTCACGGTCGTCGCCGCCCCGTTCGCCGTCGCCTGGCAGTACGACGCCCACCGGCGCGCCGTGTCCGACCAGGCCCCGGCCCCGGACTCCGGCTCCGACGCCCGTCCCCGCACCGCCGTCCCGCGGCACGCCGCCGCCCCGGTCGTCCTCGCCTACCACGACGTCGCCCCCCGCTCGGGCAGCCGCTACACGGTCACCCCGCGGCGGCTCGACGCCCAGCTCTCCGCCCTGCACGCGGCCGGCTACCACACCCTGACCAGCGGGGAGTTCCTCCGCTTCCTCGCCACGGGACGGCCGCCGGCCCGTCGCAGCGTCTACCTCACCTTCGACGACGGCACCCGCGGCCTGTGGGCGTACGCCGACCCCATCCTGGCCAAGCACCGGATGAAGGCCGCCGCCTACCTGATCACCGGCTCCGTCGCCACCCACCGCCCCTACTACCTGTCCTGGCCCGAGATCGACCGGATGGCCGCCTCCGGCCGCTGGGACTTCCAGGCCCACACCCACCTCAGCCACCGCCGGGCCCCCGTCGACGCCTCGGGGCGGACGGGCTCCGTGCTGGCCAACCGCGTCTGGCTGCCCGGGGCCGGACGGCTGGAGACCGAGGCCGAGTACCGCCGGCGGGTGCGCGAGGACCTCGACAGCTCGCTGCGCGCCTTCCGCGCCCACGGCCTGCCCGCGCCCCGGCTGTTCGCCTACCCCTTCTCCGAGGCCGTGCACCGCACCAACCTCCCCCGCGGCGGCTCCGCCCACCTCCAGCGGCTGCTGCGCACCCGTTTCGCCGCCACGCTGACCAACACCACGAGCCGTCCGCTGCCGGCGGGGCCGCGCGCCGCCGCCGCGGGCCAGGTCCAGCGGCTGGAGGTGTTCGGCACCACCACCGCCGACGGTCTGCTGCGCCGGCTGCGGACCTGGACGTCCAGCGCACCGGGCGACGTACCGGACCCGCTGGACCACCCCGGCCGGTGGCGGTTCCCGGACGGTCCGCCGGGCACCGGCCTGGCGGCGCTGACCGGCGACGGGCCACGCCGGGGCACCTACGCGTCGGCCGAGTACCGGCCCCTCGGCACGGCGGACTGGACGACGTACCGGGTGCGGGCGACCGTCCACCGCCTGCGCGGGACGGACACCAGCGTCTCGGTCACCGTCCGCCACGGCAGCCTCCACCCGTGCACCGTCACCCTCGGTGCCAACGCCGTACGGCTGACGGAGCGAACTCCCGGCGGACACCCCCGCGTCACGACCCGCCGTCTCGAACCGTCCTCCGTCCACCGCCTCGTCCTGCACGTGACCCCGCGCGCCGTCCGGGCCGAAGTCGACGGCACCCCGCGCATCACCCACCGCACCGCCCCGGTGGCCGGAGCGCACGCGGCCGGCGGCATCGCCCTCGCCGTCCGCAACGACTCGCCCCGCACCACCTGGCCCCGCTTCACCTCGCTCCACGTCTCCGGCTGACGCCGACGGCCTGGGAAAACGTCCTGGGAAGGCGTGCATCCGGACGCGGCGCTCAGGCGTCTACCCGGGTATGGATCTGGACAAGCCGCCACCACCACCGCCACCACCGGCACCACCGCAGGCCCCGAGGCCCGAGGGCTGCCTCACCGTCGCGATCCGCATACCCGTGCGCATCATCGCGCTGGTGGTGGTCGTGCCGGTGCGCCTGCTGTGGGACGCGCTGGTCGTCGCCGGCCGGTTCCTGAACCGCACGGTGCTCCGGCCGGTGGGGCGGGCACTGCTGTGGATGGGGCGGGCCCTGTTCGTGTGGCCCTGGGTCGCCCTGTGGCGCTACGTCGTCGTACCGGTGGCGAAAGGGCTCGGGCGGGTCGGGTACGTCCTGCTCGTGGTGCCCGCCGTGTGGGTGTACCGCTCTGTGCTGACCCCCCTCGGGCACGGCATCGCCTGGCTGGCCCGGGGCGTGTGGGCCGGGCTGGCGTGGCTGGGCCGGTACCTCGTCGTCGTACCGTGCGGGTGGCTGTACCGGTACCTGCTGGCACCCGTCGGACGCGGCATCGCGTGGCTCGCCGGAGTGGTCCTCACCGGGATCGGCCTCACGCTGTACTGGACGACGCACGTCCTGTTCGTGCTGCCCGCCCTCGCCGTCTGGCGGTGGGTCCTCGTGCCCGTCGGACGCGTGCTCGCCGTCATCGGGCGCGAGGTGGGGGAGGCACTGGGGCACGCCTGGCGGATCGCCGGGTACGTGTCCCGGGCCGTCGGGCGGTTCCTCGGCACCCTCTTCCGGTGGATCCTCTGGGAACCGGTGCGATGGGTGTACCGGACCGTGCTGACACCCGTCGGGCACCTGGTGCGCGACGCCGTCCTGCGGCCCGTCGCCGAGGCCGTGCGCAGCGCGGGACGGGCCACCCGGCAGGCGCTCGCCGCGGCCCGCCGGTCCGTGCGGCAGGCCCGCGCCGACGCCCGCCGGATGCTCTTCGGCGAGCCGCGTACGCCGCAGCCGGTGGACCGGAGGGAACCCACGGGCCGTGAGACACGTACTCTAGGTAGCAGTACGACCGCACTCACGAAGGACTGAGCGACACTGGGCAAGCGACAGCCCGAAGGCCCGCCGCCCGCACCGGCGGTGCAGCGCATCCGACTGCGTTACACCAAGCGCGGCCGCCTCCGGTTCACCAGCCACCGCGACTTCCAGCGCGCCTTCGAGCGTGCGCTGCGCCGCGCCGAGGTGCCCATGGCCTACTCGGCGGGGTTCACACCGCATCCGAAGGTGTCGTACGCCAATGCCGCGCCCACCGGTACGGGCAGTGAGGCCGAGTACCTGGAGATCGCGCTCACCGAAGCGCGCGATCCCGACAAGCTGCGCGAGCTCCTCGACGAGTCGCTGCCCGCCGGGCTCGACGTCGTCGACGCGGTCGAGGCCCGCACCCCGGGCCTCGCCGACCGGCTCACCGCCTCCGTCTGGGAGCTGCGCCTCGACGGCGTGACCCCCGAGGAGGCCGGGCGCGCGGTGGCGGCCTTCGAGGCGGCCGAGACCGTGGAGGTCGAGCGCCAGACCAAGAAGGGCATGCGAACCTTCGACGCCCGCACCGCCGTCGTGAACCTCGAGGTGGCTCGGACGCAGGATCCAGAGTTGGAAGAGGCTGATAGGCCGACCGACCAGCCCTGTGCGATACTGCGGCTGGTTGTTCGGCACGTGACGCCTGCCGTACGACCCGACGACGTCCTGTCCGGTCTCCGCGCCGTGGCCGACCTGGCGCCGCCGGTCCCCGCAGCGGTGACCAGGCTGGCGCAGGGGCTGTTCGATGAAGAGACCGGCACGGTGACCGACCCGCTCGCGCCCGACCGCGAGGCAGTCATGGCCGCCCCGGCCGCTACAGCGGGGGCCGCCGGATCTGCCGCCGCGCCGACGCAGGTGCCGGAAGGTCCCGCGTAGGGACGGATGTCGTAGCGCCGCCCTCGGACTCGGGAGCCACCTGGGTCGGGCAGCGCACCGACCAGAAGACTTTCGCCAGGCCGTACGCGACAAGGCGTACGGAACCGGCGAGACAGGACACAGAGAGCTCCCGTGCGGCGCCCGCGCCCCGGACGGCGGCACCGCGCACCGCGCGAGCCGCGGACGTCACCGGCACCGCCGGACCAGGCGCGGCGCCCGGGAGCCTGACGGGAGAACCGCCCGCATGCTCGAGCCGACCGAACCCAACGAGGGTTCCGAACACAACACCCCCAGCGACACCCTGCCGCCGCGCCGCCGTCGCCGCGCCGCGTCGCGCCCCGCGGGCCCGCCCGCGGGGAACGCCGAGACGCCCGCGGAGACCGTGGCCCCGGCCATACCGCCCGCCCGGCCCGCCGCGACGGGCGAGAACGACGAGACCGGGGCGGCCGCGCAGGACGTCACGACCGGGAGCGCCGCCGCCGAGGAGGCCGTGCCGCCCGCCCGTACCCGCCGCCGGGTGACGAGGCGTGCGGCGGCGCCCGCCGGTGCGCCCGCGTCGGCGGAGACCGTGGTGCCCGCGGAGACCGCCGAGCCGGTTGCGGCTGAGGCGTCGGCTGCTGAGGTTCCGGCCGTCGCCGAGGAGACGGCGGCGCCTGCTCGTACGCGTCGTCGTGCGACGCGGCGTGCGTCTGCGCCTGCCGGTGCGCCGTCGGTGGCTGAGACCGCCGAGAGCGCCGAGGTCGCCGCTGAGCCGGTTGCGGCTGAGGCGTCGGCTGCTGAGGTTCCGGCCGTCGCCGAGGAGACGGCGGCGCCTGCTCGTACGCGTCCCACGCGGCGCGTGTCAGCGCCCGCGGCTTCCGCCGAGCAGGCCGAGACCGAGCAGACCGAGACCGAGCAGACCGAGACCGAGCAGGCCGAGGCCGAGCAGGCCGAGGCCGAGCAGGCCGCGGACAAGAAGCCCGCGCAGCCTGAGCCCGTCGCCGCTGCCCAGCAGGAGCAGCCGGCTCCCGCGGCCGAGTCCGGCGACGCCGCTCCGCGCCGGGGCCGCCGCCGTGCCGTGCGCAAGGCCGCCGTCGGCTTCTCCGAGCCCGCGACGCGGCGCGCCGCCGAGGAGAACGGCGAGAACGCGCCCAAGCCGGCGCGTCCGGCGGTCGCCGTGTTCCAGGCGCCCGTCTTCGCCGAGCCGATGTTCCAGACGCCCGAGCGGGCCGCCGCCGCGGCTGCGGCCGAGGCCGCCGAGGCCGCCGGACAGGAGGGCGCCGAGGACGAGCACCTCGTGGAGGAGGAGAGCACCGGCTCGCGGCGTCGCCGCCGTCGGCGCGCTGCCGAGGAGCGGACTCCGTCCGCCGTGACCGCCGACGAGGCGGAGGAGACCGAGGACACCGAGGACACGGAGGCCGCCGGGGACGCGGCGGACGCCGAGGACGCCGAGGACGCCGAGGAGACGGCCGAGGGCGCCGCCTACGGGGACTCCGACGCAGAGGACACCGACTCCGAGGAGACCGGCTCCCGCCGTCGCCGCCGCCGTGGTGGCCGTCGCCGTCGCCGGGGCGAGTCCGCCGAGGGCGAGGGCGGCGAGTCCGCGGAGCCGGCCGGTGAGCAGGCCGCTCAGGACGCCGAGGACACCGCCGAGCAGGTCGAGGAGGACGCCGAGGAGGAGGCCGACGAGCACTCCGACGCCGACCACGCCGCCGGTTCCAGCAGCAGCCGTCGCCGTCGCCGCCGCCGTCGCCGCGCGGGTGACACGTCCGTCGACACCGAGCCCGGCGAGGGCGACCCGGAGCGCACGGTCGTCAAGGTGCGCGAGCCGCGCAAGAAGGACGAGCACACGTCGAGCTCCGACGAGGTGCAGTCCATCAAGGGCTCGACCCGCCTGGAAGCCAAGAAGCAGCGCCGCCGCGAGGGCCGCGAGCAGGGCCGCCGCCGGGTGCCGATCATCACCGAGGCCGAGTTCCTGGCCCGCCGCGAGGCCGTCGAGCGCGTCATGGTCGTCCGCCAGAACGGCGACCGCACGCAGATCGGCGTCCTCGAGGACAACGTGCTCGTCGAGCACTACGTCAACAAGGAGCAGTCGACCTCGTACGTCGGCAACGTGTACCTCGGCAAGGTGCAGAACGTCCTGCCGTCGATGGAGGCCGCCTTCATCGACATCGGCAAGGGCCGCAACGCCGTGCTCTACGCCGGTGAGGTCAACTTCGAGGCGCTGGGCATGGCCAACGGCCCGCGGCGCATCGAGTCCGCGCTGAAGTCCGGGCAGTCCGTCCTCGTCCAGGTGACGAAGGACCCCATCGGACACAAGGGCGCCCGTCTGACCAGCCAGGTCTCCCTCCCGGGCCGCTACCTCGTGTACGTCCCCGAGGGCTCGATGACCGGTATCAGCCGCAAGCTGCCCGACACCGAGCGCGCCCGGCTGAAGACCATCCTCAAGAAGATCGTCCCCGAGGACGCGGGCGTCATCGTGCGCACCGCCGCCGAGGGCGCGAGCGAGGACGAGCTGCGCCGTGACGTCGAGCGGCTCCAGGCGCAGTGGGAGGACATCCAGAAGAAGGCGAAGAGCGGCAACGCCCCGACCCTGCTGTACGGCGAGCCGGACATGACCGTCCGGGTCGTCCGCGACATCTTCAACGAGGACTTCTCCAAGGTCGTCGTCAGCGGTGACGAGGCGTGGCGGACCATCCACGGGTACGTCTCGCACGTGGCGCCCGACCTGGCCGACCGCCTGTCCAGGTGGACGAGCGAGGTCGACGTCTTCGCCACGTACCGGATCGACGAGCAGCTCGCCAAGGCGCTGGACCGCAAGGTCTGGCTGCCCAGCGGCGGTTCGCTGGTGATCGACCGGACCGAGGCGATGGTCGTCGTCGACGTCAACACCGGCAAGTTCACCGGTCAGGGCGGCAACCTCGAGGAGACCGTCACCAGGAACAACCTGGAGGCGGCCGAGGAGATCGTGCGCCAGCTCCGGCTGCGCGACCTCGGCGGCATCATCGTCATCGACTTCATCGACATGGTGCTGGAGTCCAACCGGGACCTGGTGCTGCGGCGCCTGCTGGAGTGCCTGGGCCGTGACCGTACGAAGCACCAGGTCGCCGAGGTCACCTCGCTGGGCCTGGTACAGATGACCCGCAAGCGGGTGGGCCAGGGCCTGCTGGAGTCGTTCTCCGAGACCTGTGTCCACTGCAACGGGCGCGGCGTGATCGTGCACATGGAGCAGGCGTCCTCCGCGGGCGGCGGCGGCAAGCGCCGCAAGCGCGGGCGCGGGGGTGCCGAGCAGACGCACGAGCACACCGCTGAGCACACGCACGAGCACGAGACCGCGGCGGAGTCGGCGACCACGGAGCCCTCGGGTGCCGTGGAGACCGGGGAGAGCGCTGCCGGGGCGGCCGCCGGTGCCGTCGAGGCACCCGCCGCTCAGCCGTTGGCGGACAGCTTCGCAGCGGACGAGGAGCTGTACAGCAGCGTCGCCGAGGCGGAGGCCGCGGCCACGCGCGGACGTACGCGGCGCCGGGCCGGCCGACGCGTGTCGGCGCCGGCGGGCGCGCCCAAGGGCGACGGCTCGTCCGGCACCCGGGCGGCGAAGTCCGAGGCCAAGGACAAGGACAAGGACAGGGCCGAGGGCAGGACCCGGGCGCCGAAGTCCCGGGAGGCCGCCGAGGCGGAGCCCGTCGCGGTGGAGGACCCCGTGGTGGAGACTCCTCCGGCCGCCGCCGAGGGTGACGAGACCGCGAGCAGGACTCCTGAGGCCGCCGAGGCGCCCGAGTCCACCGCGTCCCCCGTGTCCTCCGAGGTGCCGGCCGAGGCCGCGCCCAAGGGGCGTACGCGCCGACGGGCGACGCGCAAGGCGACGGCGCCCGCGGGAGCGCCCGCGGCGGAGGACGCCGTGGTGACCGTGGTGGAGCCGGTGGCCGAGGACGGGAAGTCCGAGGCGGCGGCGCCTTCCGGTGCCGAGGTGGCGGAGAGCGCGCAGAGCACGGAGAGCGCCGCGCCCGCCCGGCCGCGGCGGCGTGCGGTGCGCAAGGCGGCCGCGCCGACCGCGTCCGAGGACGCGGCCGTCGTGGTGGTCCCGTCGGCGCCTGCGGAGGCTCCGGCGGATGCAGCGGCCGAGGCTCCGGAGGGAGCGGCGGCGGATGCAGCGGCCGACGCTCCGGCGGCGGAGGAGGCCGCGCCGGTGAAGAAGACCGCGCGGAAGACCGCCACCAAGAAGACCGCGGCCAAGAAGACGACCGCGACCGCGGCCAAGAAGGCGACGACGAAGAAGACCGCCGCCAAGAAGACGACCACGGCCAAGAAGACGACCACGGCGAAGAAGGCCACGGCCAAGAAGACGACGGCCAAGAAGGCGGCGTCGAAGAAGACCGCGGCGGCGCAGCAGGCGTCGTCCACGGTCACGGCGTCCGCGCCGGAGCCGGCGTCGTCCGGGGAGGACTGACCTTCCCGGGCGGGTGCCCGGGAGTCGAGCGGTGACCGGTGCCCCGGTCCGGCGGACGATCCGCCGGACCGGGGCACCGGTGTGCCGGGCACCGTGCGGGCGTCGGGGTCGGTCTCGGTGTCGGTCTCGGTCTCGGTGTCGGGAAGGTCATGTTCCTCGTTGACCTGGGTGTCTTGGATCACCGCCGACTATTTGTAACACTTCGTCGAACTCATACGGTCATCCAAGGAAACCGTGCGTGAGTGCAGGGGAGGGCGCTCGTTCGCGGCGACGCCAGGGCGATGACAGGAACGGGGAGGGGATCCCATGGCGCGTGTGCGTCTGAAAGGAACCGGGCGGCACCGTGCCGTGCAACCGGTCAAGGGCGGACGGCAGGCGGTGGCGCTGGCCACGGTGCTGTCGGCGGCCGGAGTGCAGGCAGTGACCTCGGCGGGGAGCGCGCAGGCCGCCCCGACGCCCACGTGGACCGAGGGGCCCGTCTTCAACGACCCGCTGGGCACCGCCGACGAGCAGTACGCCATTCGTGCGCGGCTGATCGAACTGACCGACGCGGCGCTGCCCGGGTCCACGATCAAGGTGGCCGTCTACCACGTGTGGGAGGCCACGGTCGTCAACGCGCTCGTCGACGCCAGGAACCGGGGCGTGAACGTGCAGGTGCTGCTGGACGAGTCCAGCATCAGCGACCGGCCGGCGAACACGTCGTACAGAACCCTCGCCGCGGCGCTCGGCACCGACCGCGCGAAGGGCTCGTACATCACGACCTGTCCCGTGGACAGGTCGTGCCTCGGGGACCCGAAGTTCGGTAAGTCGATCATGCACAACAAGTTCTGGCTGTTCTCGGCGGTGCAGGGGGCCACGAACGTGGTCGTGCAGACGACCACCAACTCGACGCCGTCCGCGCACACCAGGTTCTTCAACGACGCGCTGCTGCTGCCGAACAACCCGACGATGTACGACGCGTACGCGGACTACTTCGACACGATGGCCGCCAGGAACTGGCAGGCCTGGGAGTACCGGACGGTCAGCAACGGGCTGTACAAGGCCTACTTCTTCCCCCGGGCCGGCAACACGCGGGACACCGACACCGTGCACTCGGTCCTCGACAACGTCCAGTGCACCTACAAGGACAGCGCGGGCGTCAGCCGGAAGACCTCCGTCCGGGTCTCCATCTTCAAGATCACGCGGCTGGCGATCGCGGAGAAGCTGGTCTCGCTGAAGAAGGCCGGCTGCAGCGTGAGCATCGTGTACGCCGAGTCGGACAGCGCCAAGAGCAGCGGCGGCACCAGGGGCACGTGGGAGAAGCTGCACACGTCCGGCGGGCCCACCGTGCGGTGCTACAACGACGACCGCGACCCGCTGAACCCCGGGAAGAAGCTCACCACGCCGTACATCATCCACTCCAAGTACATCCTCGTCGACGGCATGTACGACGGGGAGCGCAACAAGATCAGCTTCACCGGCTCCGGAAACTACACCGGGCCCGCGCTGCGCGAGAACGACGAGTCGATCGTCAAGGTCGACGACGACGCCGTGCACGACATGTACAAGGCGCACTTCGACCGGGTGACCGCGGTGGCCTACCCCGGCAAGGCGGACACCACGGACCTGTGCAAGGGCGTGAAGCCGCTGCCGGACGACGGCGAGAAGCCCACGACGTGAGCCGGGGGAGAGGCCCGGTTTGACCCCTCGATCCGGGCCCCGTAATCTTGTCCGTCGGCGTGTCCATCGACATGCCACATCCCCGTAAACCTCTTCCTCCCGGGCGCCGGGCGCCGCGGGAGAGGCCGACCGCATGCCGGACGGCTGGACTGCGGGGGTGCCGTTCCCGAGCGAGAGAGTGAGATCCGCGTGTACGCCATCGTGCGCAGCGGTGGCCGCCAGCACAAGGTTGCTGTCGGCGACATCGTTGAGGTTGACAAGATTTCCACCGCCAAGGTTGGCGACACGGTCGAGCTCTCGACCCTGCTCGTTGTCGACGGCGACTCCGTGACCAGCGACCCGTGGGTGCTGGCCGGGATCAAGGTCCAGGCCGAGGTCGTGGACCACCACAAGGGCCAGAAGATCGACATTCTGCGCTACAAGAACAAGACGGGTTACCGCCGTCGTCAGGGCCACCGCCAGCAGTACACGGCGATCAAGGTCACTGAGATCCCCGCGGCTGCGAAGTAAGGGACTGAGGAGACATGGCACACAAGAAGGGCGCATCGTCCACCCGGAACGGTCGCGACTCCAACGCTCAGCGGCTCGGCGTGAAGCGCTTCGGCGGTCAGGTCGTCAGCGCCGGTGAGATCCTGGTCCGCCAGCGCGGCACCCACTTCCACCCGGGTGCGGGCGTCGGCCGTGGCGGCGACGACACGCTGTTCGCGCTGCAGGCCGGTTCGGTGCAGTTCGGCACCGCTCGTGGCCGCAAGGTCGTGAACATCGTCCCGGTCGCCTGACCGGACGCATCACTTCGCGAGGCGGACCTCACTTCCCGGTCGGGAAGTGGGTCCGCCTTTCGCGTGTTGGTACGGGTGAGCAGGAGCTCGACCCGTACGACCCGTATCACCTGTATCACCCACCGAACGTGCTGGAGGCACCCCACCATGACCACCTTCGTGGACCGCGTCGAGCTGCATGTCGCCGCGGGTAACGGAGGCCACGGCTGTGCCTCCGTCCACCGTGAGAAGTTCAAGCCGCTGGGCGGCCCCGACGGCGGCAACGGCGGGCGGGGCGGCGATGTGCTGCTGGTCGTCGACCAGTCCGTCACCACGCTGCTCGACTACCACCACTCCCCGCACCGCAAGGCCACCAACGGCAAGCCCGGCGAGGGCGGCAACCGCTCCGGCAAGGACGGGCAGGACCTGATCCTCCCCGTGCCCGACGGCACCGTCGTGCTGGACAAGGCGGGCAACGTCCTCGCGGACCTCGTCGGCCACGGCACCTCGTACGTGGCCGCGCAGGGCGGCCGCGGCGGCCTCGGGAACGCGGCGCTGGCCTCCGCCCGGCGCAAGGCCCCCGGCTTCGCGCTGCTCGGCGTGCCGGGCGACCTCCAGGACGTCGTGCTGGAGCTGAAGACCGTCGCGGACGTGGCGCTCGTCGGCTACCCGAGTGCGGGCAAGTCGTCCCTGATCTCGGTGCTCTCCGCCGCCAAGCCGAAGATCGCGGACTATCCGTTCACGACCCTCGTGCCCAACCTGGGCGTGGTGACCGCGGGCTCCACCGTCTACACGGTCGCCGACGTGCCGGGCCTCATCCCGGGCGCCAGCCAGGGCCGTGGCCTCGGCCTGGAGTTCCTGCGCCACGTGGAGCGCTGCAGCGTGCTCGTGCACGTCCTGGACACGGCGACGCTGGAGTCCGATCGCGACCCCCTCTCCGACCTCGACATCATCGAGGAGGAGCTCAAGCAGTACGGCGGTCTCGACGACCGTCCGCGCATCGTCGTCCTCAACAAGATCGACGTCCCCGACGGCAAGGACCTCGCCGAGATGGTGCGGCCGGACCTGGAGGCACGGGGCTACCGGGTCTTCGAGGTGTCGGCGGTCGCGCACACCGGTCTGAAGGAGCTCTCCTTCGCCCTCGCCGACCTGGTGGCCCAGGCCCGCGCGGCCAAGCCGAAGGAGGAGGCGACCCGGATCGTCATCCGTCCGAAGGCGGTCGACGACGCCGGTTTCACCGTGGTCCGCGAGGACGACGGCCTGTTCCGCGTGCGCGGCGAGAAGCCGGAGCGCTGGGTGCGCCAGACCGACTTCAACAACGACGAGGCCGTCGGCTACCTCGCCGACCGGCTGAACCGCCTCGGTGTCGAGGAGGAGCTGATGAAGGCGGGCGCCCGCGGCGGCGACGGCGTCGCCATCGGCCCCGAGGAGAACGCCGTCGTCTTCGACTGGGAGCCCTCGGTCATGGCCGGCGCGGAGATGCTCGGCCGACGTGGCGAGGACCACCGCTTCGAGGCACCGCGCCCCGCCGCCCAGCGCCGCCGCGACCGCCAGGCGGAGCGGGACGAGGCCGAGCAGGCGTACGACGACTTCGAACCGTTCTGACCGTTCGAGCCGTCCTGAGCCGCTCAGTCGCTCAGCAGCGCGAAAAGGGAGGGCCCGGAAGCTCGAAGCTTCCGGGCCCTCCCTTTTCGCGCTGTCGCCTGTCAGGCGGTGACGGAATCCTCCGCCCCGTTCGTCTCGCTCGTCTCCGGGTCCGTGTCCTGGTCCGCGTCCTCCGCCACTTCCTCGGTGCCCCCGCGCGGCGTCGGGACCTCCGAGTCGAGGCGGCTCTCCATACGGACGCGCCGTTCGTCGGCCTTCTTGCACAGCGCCGCGACCGCGGCGTCGAAGCGGACCAGGGACGGCGGGTCGGACGGGCCCAGCAGGTGCTCCTTCAGCTCCGCGCGGGCCACGGTGAACGTGTCCTTCTCCGGGTGGCGGACCGCCTCCAGCAGCGCCGGGACGCCCTCGGCGGACGGGGTGAGGATGACACCCGCCGACACGGTCGGGAAGCCCGTCCGGAACATCTCCTCGGTCAGGCCCGAGGTGTTCGCTACCGCGTACGGCTTCTCGCTGGACAGCCAGTCGGAGACCACCGACGAGACATCGCTGATCAGCAGGTCCGCCTGGTTGAAGCAGGCGAAGATCGCGGGACGGGCGTCCGTGACGATCTGGTGCTCCCACTCCGGGAAGGACGCCCAGTACGCCTTCTCCCACGCGGCCGTGGCCTCGGCGATGGCCGCCTCGCGGTCGCCGCGCGGCGCGCCCTGGAGCAGCATCCGCTCCATCTCGTCCGCACTGGCGCGGAAGGACGTCGACGTCAGCTTGTCCAGCTCGGCGGTGCGGCGGGCCAGCTCGGCGGCGGCCTCCGGGCCCGGGCGGTCACCCGAGCGGAGGGCGTTGGCCTCGCGGATCATCGCCTTGATCCGCTCGTTGGCGGCACCCGCGCGCGGGTCGACGGAACCGGTCATCGGGTGCGGCTTGTACAGCAGCCGTACGCCGTCGTCGGCGAGCAGCCTGCGCACGATGTTCTCGCCGGCCAGGACCACCGAGGTGTTGCCCGGGTTGCCGTCCCAGCCCTCCCACGTGGGGGCGTACAGGACGGTCGTGTACGTGCCGGTGGGCGCGCCGGACCAGGGGCGGATCGGGGCCAGCTGCGGGCGGCCGACCTCGACGATGTCCTTGTCCTCGACGCCGACCTCGGCGAGCGCGTACCGCTCGCGCGCCGCGGGACCGGCGACCCACACCTCGTCGTACGCCTTGGCGTAGGGGTTGCAGGAGGACAGCTTGTCGCTCTCGCCGTGGTTGATGAACGCGTGCTTGATGGTGGGGATGCGCAGCACCTGCGAGGTCTTCGCGGCGTTCGCCGGGTGGAGCATCATCTTCAGCGTCGAGTTCTCCAGCGAGAACATCGTGGCGACCTTGGGGAAGCAGATGATCGGCACGTCGGTGGCGTCGATCTTCTGCACCATGAAGCGCTCGCGCAGCACGATCAGCGGCTTGCCGTCGAGCTTGGAGAGCGTGGAGAGCCACATGTTGGCCTGGTACGCCGACGTCGTACCACCCGAGAAGTACATGGCGACGGTCGGCTTGTAGTCGGCCAGCCACTGGTCCAGCCACTCGATGACCTGCTGGTCGTTCTTCGCCCGCTTCTTCGGCAGGAGCCAGGTCGCCAGGTACAGCGTGCCGCCGAGCATCAGGGCCAGGGCCACGCCGACGCCGAGGGCGCCCCAGAGGGCGTCCTCGCTGGCCGCGGTGGCCAGCAGGCCGGCCGTGGCGGGCAGCGAGAAGGTCAGCAGGCGGTGGGCCTGGCGGCGGGCCAGCAGGCGCGGCGGGGCGGCGGACAGGCGCAGCGCGGAGGCGTCGATGTTGCGTGTGACGACCGGCAGGGCGCGGGTGCGGCGCACCAGCACGGCCACGGTCTGGCAGGCGAAGTGCAGGGCGTACAGCACGCACAGTCCGGCCAGCAGCGGCCCCTGCTCGCCCAGCGGGTCGATGCCGTCGATCCGCAGCAGCCCCACGAGGATCAGCATGTCGCGCAGCAGCTGGCGGACCAGCGCGTCGAAACGGACCTTGCCGAAGATCGCGAGCAGACCGGGGTTCCGGTACTGCAGCCAGGTGTCCAGGACGAGTCCCGCCGCGCTCGCGGCGATGAAGACGGGAACGTTCGGCAGCAGCGCGGAGACGATCTGAGCCGTATAGAGCACGAACATCGCCAGCATTGCGGACAGCTGCGCGACGCGGCGTGATGCGAGGCCTGCGGAGGGCACGGGCTGGGCTCCTGCGAGGGGTGTGGATGGGGGGAAGAGCGTAGTGGGGGCGGCCCGCCTTCCTGTGCGCGCCCCGGGCGGCTTCCGCCCCGGGGGCACCTCGAAAAGGAAGGCCAATCCCTGACGGTATGACCTCCGGCGCCCGAGGAGCAATCTTCCGCAGGATCAATAGGTAAATATGGGGCATCCGGCTGGTCATGGCCGGAGGTGTCACGAGTAGCTCCGGCCCGTCCACTCAGCGAAACGTCACGGCGCCGCATCGCCCTGCTGGCGTAGATTGCAGGGACGGGGCAGGTCGGATCAGGGGAAATGTGGGGATACGCGTGTCAGCGGCAAGACAGGCTGTTGCGGAAGCGCACAGGATCGTCGTCAAGGTCGGCTCCTCGTCCCTGACCACGGCGTCCGGCGGGCTCGACGCGGACCGGGTGGACGCCCTCGTGGACGTCCTCGCCAAGGTGCGCGACGGAGGAGCGAGGGAGATCGTGCTCGTCTCCTCCGGTGCCATCGCCGCTGGACTCGCGCCCCTGGGCCTGCGCAAGCGCCCCCGGGACCTCGCCCGGCAGCAGGCGGCCGCCAGCGTCGGCCAGGGCCTTCTGGTGGCCCGCTACACCGCCTCCCTCGCCCGTTACGGCGTCCGCGTCGGCCAGGTGCTCCTCACCTCCGACGACATGAGCCGCCGCGCCCACCACCGCAACGCCTCGCGCACCCTGGACAAGCTCCTCGCGATGGGCGCCCTGCCGGTCGTCAACGAGAACGACACCGTCGCCACGGACGAGATCCGCTTCGGCGACAACGACCGGCTCGCCGCGCTCGTCGCCCACCTCGTCCACGCCGACCTGCTGGTCCTGCTGTCGGACGTGGACGGCGTGTACGACGGCGACCCCGGCAGGCCGGGCACGTCGCGGATCGCCGAGGTGCGGGGTCCCGAGGATCTCGCCCACGTCGAGATCGGCAGCGCGGGCAAGGCCGGCGTCGGCACCGGCGGCATGGTCACCAAGGTCGAGGCCGCCGGGATCGCGGCCGCCGCCGGCATCCCCGTGGTGCTGACCAGCGCGGTGCACGCGGCGGACGCCCTCACCGGCCGCGACACCGGCACCTACTTCCACCCCACCGGCAAGCGCTCCGCCGACCGCCTGCTCTGGCTCCAGCACGCCTCCACCCCGCAGGGCTCGATCACCCTCGACGACGGGGCCGTGCGCGCGGTCGTCGAGGGCCGCAAGTCGCTGCTGCCCGCGGGCATCGCCTCGGCCGAGGGCGAGTTCGCCGCGGGCGACCCGGTCGAGCTGCGCGACGGCGAGGGGCGCGCGGTGGCGCGAGGCCTGGTGAACTTCGACGCCAAGGAGATCCCCCGGCTCATCGGCCGCTCGACCCGGGAACTGGCACGCGAGCTCGGCCCCGCGTACGAGCGGGAGGTCGTGCACCGTGACGACCTCGTTCTGCTTCGACCCTGACCGATACCGCCCGCAAACATACGAATCCCGGGCTCGCGGCGGTGGACGTTCCGTAAAACCGCCCCGCGAAGCCGGTCCGCCTGCTCAACTTTGTGTCAGGGAGATCCCGCACGACCATTGCGAGAAGGAGGCCGTCGTGAGACGAGTGCGCCATGGGGCGGCGGCGTCCCGCGCCGGTGGCAGCTCCCGGGTGGCGGGCGAGGAGCGCGCGCTCACCAGCGTCGCGGCCGGAGCCGCGTACGAGGACCGCGCTCCCGGCCGCCAGGAGCCGGACGACGCCGCCCGGCTGTGGCACGTGACGCTCAGCGTCTCGGGCGGTGAGGCTCCGCTCAAGGAGGTGCGGCGCGGCCTCGAGCAGCTCGCCCACGACCACCCCTTTCTGCTGACCAGCCGCTACGCCAACGACCACGCCGAGATCCGCTACTGGGAACAGGCCCGCGACCTGCACGACGCGGCCGCCGTCGCGCTGCGCCTGTGGGGCGAGCACCGGCAGAGCGCCCAGCTCCCGCCCTGGGAGATCGTCGGCCTGGAGGTCGTCGACCGCGAGACCTACCACCAGCGCGTCGCGGAGGGCTGCGGACCGCTCCCGGCGACCCCGGTGGGCGTCCACCCCTTCTGACGGCCGCCGGGAGAGGGCCCGCGCTGTGTCCGGCGCCACGTCTCGCGCACTGGAACGACCGATGGACGGGCCCGCCCGGCGCACTACCCTTCCCTCCATGACCACGCTCTCGCCGTACGACTCCATGTCCCCGGTCACCCAGGCCGCCTACCGGGCCAAGGCCGCCGCCGCCGAGATCGCCCCGCTGCCGCGTGCCGTCAAGGACGACACGCTGCTCGCGATCGCGGACGCCCTCGAGGTCCGTACGAGCGAGATCGTCGCGGCCAACGCCAAGGACATCGAGCGGGCCCGCGAGGCCGGCACCAGCGAGGCGATCATCGACCGGCTCACGCTGACCCCGGAGCGGGTGCGCGCCATCGCCGCCGACGTACGGGACGTCGTGGCGCTCCCCGACCCGGTCGGCGAGGTCGTCCGCGGCTCCACCCTCCCCAACGGCATCGACCTGCGCCAGGTCCGCGTCCCGCTCGGCGTCGTCGGCATCATCTACGAGGCCCGGCCGAACGTGACCGTGGACGCCGCCGCCCTCTGCCTGAAGTCCGGGAACGCGGTCCTGCTGCGCGGCTCGTCGTCCGCGTACGAGTCGAACACCGCGCTGGTCCGCGTCATCCGTGACGCTGTCGGCGGGGCCGGGCTGCCCGCCGACGCCGTGCAGCTCGTCCCGGGCGAGAGCCGGGAGTCCGTACGCGAGCTGATGCGCGCCCGCGGCCTCGTCGATGTGCTGATCCCGCGCGGCGGCGCCTCCCTCATCCGTACCGTCGTCCAGGAGTCCACCGTCCCGGTCATCGAGACCGGCACCGGCAACTGCCACGTCTACGTCGACGCGCAGGCCGACCTCGACATGGCGGTCGACATCCTGGTCAACTCCAAGGCCCACCGGGTGAGCGTGTGCAACGCCGCCGAGACGCTGCTGGTCCACCAGGACATCGCCGCCGAGTTCCTGCCGCGCGCCCTGGACGCGCTGGCCGACGCCGGGGTGACCGTGCACGCCGACGAGCGGGTGCTCGCCCACGCCAAGGACACCCGGGCGACCGTCGTCGAGGCGACGCCCGAGGACTGGGAGACCGAGTACCTCTCGTACGACATCGCCGCCGCCGTCGTCGACTCGCTCGACAAGGCCGTGGAGCACATCCGGCTGTGGAGCTCCGGGCACACCGAGGCGATCGTGACGACCTCGCAGCAGGCCGCCCGCCGCTTCACCCAGCTGGTGGACTCCACGACCGTCGCCGTGAACGCCTCCACCCGCTTCACGGACGGCGGGCAGTTCGGCTTCGGCGCCGAGATCGGCATCTCCACGCAGAAGCTGCACGCCCGCGGCCCGATGGGGCTGCCGGAACTGACGAGCACCAAGTACATCGTGACCGGGGACGGCCACGTGCGGCGCTGACCCGCCGGCGGCCGGGACGGGCCCGAAGGCGTTTCGGCGGCACGGGCCCGTTTCCGCGCACTCGATCGCGGAGTCGATGAATTTCCTTACCGTCTGCCCAAATTGACCCCCCAGGACTACTCTGGATCCGTGCCGGAGGACGTGGGGGGCATGCCGTTCTCTGACGGCTGGGAGCCCGACGACGACCGCGACCGCGGGGGTGCGGACGAAGAGTTCGCCTCCGTGGTCTTCGACGAGGACTTCGTACGGGCGGCCGTGGTGCACGAGCCGACCGCTGTCGAACGCCTGCTCGCCGCCGCCCAGGCCCGCGCCGAGGCCCAGGAGGCCGAGGCGCGCCGGGCGCACACCAGACATCCGCGCGGCGACGACGAGCTCTACGACGAGGGATTCGGGCCCGACGGTCCGGGCTACGGCCCCGACCGGGACCTGGACCACCTCGACGACGACAGCGAGATCCTCGAAGGCCGCTACGGAGCGCCGGGCCCCTACGGCAGGCAGACCCGCTGGCACCGGCCCGTGGCCTGGGTGCTCGCCCTCGTGATGGGCATCGGCATGGTCGCGCTCGCCTTCACGGCCGTCTACCGGGGAGCGTCCTCGGACAGCCGCGACGAGCAGGTGCCGCCCCCCGCCTCCACCACGGGCCTCGAACACGGAGTCGGTATGGCCCCCTCCGCATCGGCCGACTATTCCCAGCCGCCGGTGCCGGCGGTTCCGCGCACGCCCTGAGCCCCTTCCGTGCCCGTTCAGGGGCCGGTTGAGTGTCTGTCAGAAGTTGTCGTGCCAGGGCGTTTACCTGAAGCCCACGGGACCTACTCTGAAAGTATGGGCGGACCAGGAGACCCACCTGAGGGGACACCCGAGGGCGCTCCCGGTGGTGGAGAGGACGAGTACCGGTCGGTCGTCTTCGACGAGTCGTTCATTCGTGCTGCCCGGCTGCAGGAGTCCTCCGCGCGGGAACGGCTGGGCGACCACGCCCCCGCCGTGCGCCACCGGGCCCCGCTGCGCCGCGGACTGTCCCGGCAGGCGCTGGTCCTCGTGGTGCTGATCGCCCTCGCCTTCGGCACCGCGGTCTACATGGGCGTGCGCAGTCCGTACGAGACCCCTGCCGCCGGCCCCGTCGAGCCGCTCCGGATGACGGTGATCCCGCTCGCCCCGCAGGACGCCGTGCCGGGATCCACGGACCCCGAGGCCCTGTACGAGCGGAGTCCCGCCGCGCAGTTCCGCATCGGCGCGAAGGGGATCACCATGCCCGCCACCCGGCGTACGGCGAACTTCTCCGAGAGCCAGGTCGTCGCGGCCCTGACCACGGCCAAGGAGTACCTCGTCGCCTCCGCGCTCGACCCCGAAGTGCTGAACGGCACGACCGTACGGCCTCCGCGGACCCTGCTGGACCCGGAGTTGCTGGACCAGTTCGACCAGAGCTTCGACCACCCCGTGGCCGACGGGCGGCACGCACCCACCGGATGGATGGTCCGTTTCGACCCCTCCCGCGTGGCACTCGCCGACTCCGGGATCCGCGTCCGGGGCACCCTCCAGGCCGCCGAGCTCGACTCCGGCACCCTCGAGGTCGTCGCCGACCACGCCTACGTCTACGCGCTGCGGCCCGCCGGCGCGGGCGAGGAGGCCGCGGTCTCGCTGTTCACCGTCCGCCGTGAGCTGCACTTCCGCTTCCACGAGGACGATCTGCGCGGCCACCAGACCGAGGTCGCCGTCTCCTATGTGCAGGCCGGCCCGCTCGCCTGCGCCGAGGACTCCGCGAACTACCTGCGGCCGCTGCTCGCGGGAGAGACGGCGAAGGCGGGCGGCCCGGCCGGCACGGACCCGTACGCGACGGGCGGCGCCACGGCCCTGTGCGGCTCGCTGGCGGGGAGCGCGCAGCCGGACGTCTGACACCGGCCCGGGGCCGCCCGGCCGTTCGTCACTCCCCGCCGGGCCGCCCGTCCTGCGGCCGGTCCTCGCCCGCGCCGCCGGTACCGCCGCTGCCGCCGCCGGTGAAGCCGCCGAAGCCGCGCCGCACCCGGCCGCCGAGGTCGCCCGCCCCGCCCGCGATGTCGCTGACCAGCTTCATCAGCGGGTCCTTCGAGCTCTTGACGCCGTCGGCGTAGCTGGCCGCCGACTGCCGGAAGGAGTCGGTCACCGAGGTGTCCTTGTCCTCGCTGCGCCGCGGGTAGTGGCCGTCCATGATCCGCTGGAAGTCACGGGAGTCGGCCCACTTCTTCAGCTCGGCCGCGCGCACGGCGGCGAAGGGGTGGGAGCGGGGCAGCACGTTCAGGATCTTCAGCACGGAGTCGCGCAGATCGCCCCCGGCCTCGTACTCCTCGGCCTGCGCGAGGAACGCGTCCACGTTCATCTCGTGCAGGTGGTTGCCGCCCGCGAGCTTCATCAGGCCGCGCATCGAGGCCTGCAGGTCCTGCCCGACCAGCAGGCCCGCGCGGTCCGCGGACAGCTCCGACTTGCGGAACCACTCGCGCAGCGCGGTCACGATCGCCATGATCGCGAGGTTGCCGAGCGGGATCCACGCCACCCGCACGGCCAGGCTGGTCAGGAAGAGCAGCACCGTGCGGTAGACGGCGTGGCCGGACAGCGCGTGGCCCACCTCGTGGCCGACGACCGCCCGCATCTCCTCCTCGTCCAGCAGTTCGACGAGTCCGGTGGTGACGACGATGATCGGCTCGTCCAGGCCGATGCACATCGCGTTCGGCTGCGGGTCCTGGTTGACGTACATCGGCGGGACCTTCTCCAGGTCCAGGATGTAGCAGGCGTCCCGCAGCATGTCGTGCAGGTGCGGGAACTGCTCGTCCGACACCCGTACCGAGTCGGACAGGAACAGCAGGCGCAGGCTGCGCTCGGGCAGCAGACCGCTGAGTGCCTTGAAGACCGTGTCGAAGCCGCTGAGCTTGCGCAACGCCACCAGGGCCGAGCGGTCCGCAGGGTGCTCGTACGCGCGCGAGGAGATGTCCTCGAAGCGCCTGCGGCTCCTGCTCGGCAGGTGACCGTTCTGCTCGTGGCTGCCGTCGGACATGTGTTCCCCCATGTGTCTGATTGCCCATTGCCCCCGAAGCGGTGTCCAGCCTAGGCGGAGTTACCGTGGCAGGGCAGCACACTGTTAGGAGCGATCCCATGGAGCACACCCCTGCCATCTGGCTTCCCCAGGCCGTGGCCGCCGCCGAGGAGCAGGGCATGGGCAACAACATGTTCCGCGTCCTGCTGGTCGTGATGATCGTGGGCTCCGTCCTGGGCGCCTGGTTCCTGCTGCGGGGATATCGCGGGGATGACGACTAGAGTCCGTTCACCGCGCGTCCGGCGGGCAGCGACCGCCAACGGCGAGGTCGGCGTGAGCGCTGCGGAGGTGCCCGCTTACGATGGGCCGGAGTCTTCATCCCGATCCCACACCCGGATAGGTCCTGCCGACGATGAGCTTCCACAGCACCGCAGCCCAGTTGGTCACTCTCGCCGCCGAGGGCGAGGAGCACCACGGCGGCAACCACGCGAGCCTCAACCCCTACCTGACCGGCATCGGAGCCTTCGTCGTCCTGATGCTCCTGCTGTGGGTCACCACGCGTTTCAACCGGGACCGCTGAAACCCCGCAAAAAGACGTTCGACGAGAGCGCGTCGAACGGGCCGGTAGGGTCTGCACGCATGGGAGAGCAGGAAATGCCTACCGGCCCGGAGCACACCTCGGCGAACGGCCGGGCGCAGGACACGGCGCACCGCGCCGACGGCGGGCCGGACCACCACCCGGGCGACCGTACGGACCGGGCGGCCGATCGGGTGATCCGCCCCGGTGACGCTCCCGGCACCCACACCGTTCCCGGCCCCACGGATCCGCGCCGGCGCCGCCTCGGCGTCATGGGCGGCACGTTCGACCCGATCCACAACGGTCACCTCGTCGCGGCCCAGGAGGTCGCCGCGCGGTACCACCTCGACGAGGTCGTGTTCGTACCGACCGGAGAGCCCTGGCAGAAGTCCCACCGCCATGTCTCCGCGGCCGAGGACCGCTATCTGATGACGGTCATCGCGACCGCCGAGAACCCGCAGTTCTCCGTGAGCCGCATCGACATCGACCGCGGCGGTCCCACCTACACCACGGACACCCTGCGCGATCTGCGCCGGCTCAACCCCGACACGGACCTCTTCTTCATCACCGGCGCCGACGCGCTGTCCCAGATCCTGACCTGGCGCGACACGGACGAGTTGTTCTCCCTCGCGCACTTCATCGGCGTCACCCGCCCCGGCCACGTCCTGGCCGACCCGGGCCTGCCCGCCGGAGGCGTCTCGCTCGTCGAGGTCCCGGCCCTGGCCATCTCGTCCACAGACTGCCGTGCGAGAGTCGCGAAGGGCGATCCCGTCTGGTATCTGGTGCCGGACGGTGTGGTGCGCTACATCGACAAGCGTGAGCTGTACCGCGGCGAGTGAGCCGAGAGGGGCACCGGGTGAACGACCGATACGACGCCGGCCACGGGGGCGACCAGTACGAACTCGTCGGTTACGACGAGTTCGGGCAGCCTGTGTACCGGCAGGTGCCCGCCCAGCACTCCCCGCACGGGTACGACCCCTACGGGACGCAGTCCCAGCAGCCCCAGGGGTACGGCTACGACCCGTACGCGACCGCCGCGCAGCAGCAGACGGCGCCGTACGACACGGGCCGGCAGCACGGATCCTCCTACGACCCGGCCCAGGCTCCCCCGTCACCGGCCGCCTTCCAGGACCCGTACGGGAACGGTTACGGCGGGGAGGCGGGCGGGGGAACCGGCCCCGGATACGGCGGCTACGACCCGTACGGGCACAGCGCCGGCACCGGACAGCAGACGTACACCTCCGCCCCGCAGCAGCAGCACGCCGCCGAGCAGACCGCCCACATCCCGCACCAGGCGGGTCCCCCGGAGAGCGCGGGGCAGGACGGGCCGAGACCGGGCCACCGGCCGGACGACGGCCTCCGATCGGGTGAGCGGGCGGGCCGCGACGGTGAAGAGGCGTACCACACCGAGCAGTTCGCCTTCGTCGAGGAGCCCGACGGCGACTCCGAGGACGTGATCGACTGGCTGGCGTTCACCGAGAACCGCACCGAACGCCGCGAGGAGGCCAAACGCCGGGCCCGCAGCCGGCTCATCGCCCTGGCCGTGGTGCTGGCCCTGGTCGCGGCCGGCGGCGTCGGCTACCTCTGGTTCACGGGCGCGCTGCCCGGCTCGTCCACGGAGAAGAAGGGCGGCACGACGACCGCCGCGGGCGCCCAGAAACGTCACGTCCTCGTCGTCCACCTGCACAACACCGGCTCGGACGACACCTCCACGGCGCTGCTCGTGAACAACACCACCACCGAGCGGGGCGCCACCGTCCTGCTGCCCGACTCCCTCGCGCTGACCGACGACGAGGGCAGCA
Source organism: Streptomyces sclerotialus (assembly GCA_000719105.1). Lineage (GTDB taxonomy): Bacteria > Actinomycetota > Actinomycetes > Streptomycetales > Streptomycetaceae > Streptomyces > Streptomyces sclerotialus_B. Next base: position 483,702 of record JODX01000001.1, read on the forward strand.
CCACCACCCTCGCCAAGTCCGTGGACGACGACGGCACCTCCGGTACCCGCGACGCGCTGGACACCGTCCTGGGCACCGACATCGAGGGCACCTGGCGCCTCGACACCCCGTACCTGAACAACCTCGTCGAACTCGTCGGCAACATCGAGATCGACACCGACACCGACGTGCCCGACCCGGACGCCAAGAAGGGCCAGGCCCCGCTGGTCAGCAAGGGGGAGGCGCAGACCCTCAGCGGCAAGACGGCCGTCGCGTACGCCACCTACCGGGCGGCGGGCGAGTCCGAGACCGCGCAGCTCGAGCGGTTCGGCCAGGTGATGCAGGGCGTGCTCCGCAAACTGTCCTCGGACGCGCAGGCCGCCACGGTCACCATGCAGACCCTGGGCCAGATCCTCGACCCCCCGCTGACCGACAGCGACCTCGGGACCTTCCTCGCGGGGCTCGCCGAACGGGCCAAGGGCGGCGACTACGAGACCGCCCTGCTGCCGGTCCAGGAGGACGGCACGCTCGGCGCCGAGGCCGCGGACAGCGTGGTGAAGGACCTGCTCGGCGGCACGGCCAAGAGCCCCGAGGCGGGCGACGCCGTCCGGGTCGGCATCAGGAACGCCACCGGCGACAAGGACGCCACCGAACAGGCCCGCGTGGTGCTGCTCAACGGCGGCTACACCTTCCTCGACGCGGGCACCGCCTCCGCCGAGACCTCGTCCAAGGTCACGTACGCCGACGCCGCGAGCAAGGAGGACGCGACCGAGGTCGCCAAGACCCTCGGCCTGCCGGCCGGCAGCGTGACCAAGGGCGACACCACCTCCAACGCCGACGTCTCGGTCGTCCTCGGCCAGGACTACGACGTGTCCGGTTCCTCCGGGTGACGGACGGGCGAATCCCGGGCGGCGGTAACCGCTGGGGTGGTACCGGCGGTCCGTGAGACCCTTGAGGCAGCCCTTGAGGGTTCACCGACCGCCGACCGAAAGCCACGTAGTGACCGCCACTGACCGTTCTCTCGAGCTCATCAACACCGCCGCCCAGGCGGCCGCCGACAAGCTCGCGCACGACGTCATCGCGTACGACGTCAGCGATGTCCTGTCCATCACGGACGCCTTCCTCCTCGCGTCCGCGCCCAACGACCGCCAGGTCAAGTCCATCGTCGACGAGATCGAGGAGCGGCTGAACAAGGAGCTCGGCGCCAAGCCCGTGCGTCGCGAGGGCGACCGCGAGGCCCGCTGGATCCTGCTCGACTACGTCGACATCGTGGTGCATGTCCAGCACAGCGAGGAGCGTGTCTTCTACGCCCTGGAGCGGCTGTGGAAGGACTGCCCCGAGCTGGACCTGCCCGCCGACGCCAAGGCCACCCGCGGCAAGGCGGAGGAGCACGCCCGCCTGGAGGCCGCCGAGGACGCGGCCGGACCGGGCGGGGAGCCGCGGTGAGCGCGGTTCCCGGCATAGACGCGGCCGACCGCGCCTCGCAGCGCGGCCGGCGCGTCATCCTCTGGCGGCACGGCCAGACCTCGTGGAACGTGGAGCGCCGGTTCCAGGGCACCACGGACATCGACCTCACCGAGACCGGCACGGCCCAGGCCCGGCGCGCCGCCCGGCTGCTCGCCTCCCTGCGGCCCCACGCCATCGTCGCCTCGGACCTGCGGCGCGCCGCCGACACGGCCGCCGAACTCGCCGCGCTCACCGGTCTGCGGGTCACCCACGAGGAGGGCCTGCGCGAGACCTACGCGGGCGTCTGGCAGGGGCTGACGCACGAGGAGATCATCGAGCGGTACGGCGACGAGTACGCCGCCTGGAAGCGCGGTGAGCCGGTCCGCCGCGGCGGGGGCGAACTGGAGACCGAGGTCGCCGACCGCGCGGCCCCCGTGGTGCTGCGGCACGCCGACAAGCTGCCGCCGGGCGGCACCCTCGTGGTGGTCAGCCACGGCGGCACCATCCGCACCACCATCGGGCGTCTCCTGGGCCTGGAGTCCCACCACTGGGAGAGCCTCGGCGGCCTCACGAACTGCTGCTGGTCCGTCCTCGGCGAGGGCGCCCGTGGCTGGCGCCTGCTGGAGCACAACGCCGGCACGCTGCCGGAGCCGGTGCTCGGCGACGACGACTGACGTCGGCCGGGGAGTGTCCCGGGCGCCCGTCGGGACCCGGATTTCACTTTCCGGCTGGTCGCAGGCTAAAGTTCTTCTTGTTCGCCCCGCCGAGCGGGAAGCGAAACGACATGCGGCCCGGCCGCGTGGCAAGGGGCTATAGCTCAGTTGGTAGAGCGCCTGCATGGCATGCAGGAGGTCAGGAGTTCAATTCTCCTTAGCTCCACAGATCGGTGACGAGGATCCCGTTCCCCCTCAGGGGAACGGGATTTTTCGTATGCCCGTGTCGTGGGTGCGGTCGGGTTGAGCTGCCCGCGCCCGCGCTTCGTATACCTGTGCGGACGCCCTTCTCGCGTGCGCGTACGCACTGGTCGGAACGGCACTGCCGGGTGCCGTGTCCGGACTGGTACGAAGGCGTCGCTGACCGTATTGGTCCGGCCGTGGCAGAATCAAACGGCCGGCAGGGGGCACGGCCCGACGGGAGGGAGAGGCGATGCCCGGGAGCACTCTGGACTGCCCTTCGTGCGGGTCGCTCCATGTCGCCCAAGTCCTCGGAGACAACGGGGGAATCTCTTACGTGTGCACGACCTGCGGCCACAGCTGGAGCTGATCGATGGGTGCGCACAGGAGGAAATGCGACTGGTGCGGCAGCGGCACGCCGATCGTCCGCGACATGGAGCCCGTCCACCCCGACTACCAGTACTGGTGCGAGGAGTGCGCGCGGGCGCTGATCATAAAAGGCGACCCCATCGAGACGTACCGCGAGCTGGAGGGGGAGCCGATCTACGGCCGGCTCCTGGAGGAGCACTGCACGCTCAAGCGGTTCTATTCGTTCGTGACGGCCTGACCCTTGTGGCGGGGCGACCCGAAAAATCGGGCGAACCGGACGGAGCGGAAACGATTTGGTGGTTCACCCCGGTGACCGTGTAATGTTGGCTTCGCCGCCGGGGAAACCGGGCGGAACGCGGAACACCGCAAGGGGCTATAGCTCAGTTGGTAGAGCGCCTGCATGGCATGCAGGAGGTCAGGAGTTCAATTCTCCTTAGCTCCACAGAACGAGGATCCCGTCCGATCGCACCGATCGGACGGGATCCTCGCTTTGCGGGCCGGACGGTGTCAGCGGCCGCTGCCGAGGGCCCGGCGGCCGCGGACCTGGGAGAGGACCGGCAGGTTGTTCCGGGACGGGGCGGAGCCCCGGGCGTCCTGCTCGACGCGCAGGGCGAGCGCCGGGCAGCGGCGCACCGCCCGCAGCGCCTTCGCCTCCGCGTAGCGCGGCACCGGCGCCTGGGCGACCGTCGGGAAGCCGTCCGCGCCCAGCTCGAAGACCTCCGGGAGGATGTCCGCGCACAGGCCGTGCCCGCGGCAGAGCGTCCAGTCGACGAAGATCTTCTGACGGCTGGGTCCGGTCTCCTCCTGGCCGGCGCCGCCCGGGATGCCCGTCGGCGCCCTGCCGCTCTCGAACAGGGGCAGTACACCCTCCACGGGCCTGCCGCAGCCGTTGCCGAGCACATGCGCGGCCAGGTCGTCCGTGAACGCCTTGATCGTCGACTCCAGGAACATCGCCGAGCCGTCCGGGTGCGAGCACGCGCCGCGCCGCTTCACGTTCTTCGCGACCTGCTTCAGCGCCTCCAGGGCCGCCGGTCCGCCGCCGTTCAGGATGTCCTCCATGCCGCGCGCGGCGGCCGGCAGTCCCAGGTAACAGGGGCCGCACTGGCCCGCGCTCTCCTCCGCCAGCCACTTCGCCACCCGGAGCGCCTCGCCCAGCGGACAGGTCTCCTGGCTGATCGGCAGGATCGCGCCCGCGCCGAGCGAACCCCCCACCGCGTCCAGCGAGTTGCGCGAGACGATCGCCTCGTCCACGGTCGCCGCGTCGATCCACTTGCCGTGGTAGCCGCCGGTCAGCACGCCCTGCGGCACCGGCGGCGCACCGGCCAGCTGCAGTACGTAACGCAGCGGCACGCCGGTCGGGGCCTCGATCACCATGGGGCGGGTGACCGCTCCGGAGACCGTGAGCATGACGGTGCCCGGCTCGTCGTAGAGGCCGGTGTTGCCGTAGCGCTCGGCGCCGATACGGGCGGCGACGGCCAGCTGGGCGAACGTCTCGGCGTTGGACAGCAGGGTGGGGGCGCCCCCGACACCGCTCTGGGAGGCGCTGGTCTTGCGGCCCGGGGGGATCGCCGGGCCGCCGTCGATGGAGCGGATCAGCGAGGCGGCCGCGCCGGTGACCATCCGCACCGGGTTGCGCTGCACGCGCGCGCGGATCGCCGCGCCCCGCCGGTTGCCGAGACCGCGCTCGGCGAGGGCCGCCTCCATCGAGCGCTGGGTGGACTCGCGGGTCACGCCGACGACCAGCTGGCGGGCGCCGAGGGCCTCCGCGACCAGCAGGGCGCCGTCCAGGATCAGATGCGGGGCGCGGTTGATCAGCACCGTGTCCTTGCGGCAGGCCGGCTCGTCCTCGCTGCCGTTGACGACGACCACCGGCCGGATGCCGCGCTTGATCGCCGACTCGGCGACCGACCGCAGTTTCCTGTGGAAGGGGAAGCCCGCGCCGCCCCTCCCCTTGAGGTTGATCCGCTCGGCGAGCTGGGCCAGCTGCTCGCCGCCCATCGGTTCGAGCGGACCGTGCACCTTCAGGTGCATGGGGAGATCGAGCCTCTCGACGAGGTCGAAGCCCGAGGTGAGCTGGGGGAGACCCACCACACGGACTTCGGGGACGTCGGGAAGGGCCTCGTTCACTTATAGCCTCCGGAAGGCGTGTTCCAGGGTTCGCCCGAGCTCGGCGCCTCGTAGTAGGCGCCGGGCAGTGTTTCGGTTGCGGGACCGCTTTCGTACGTGTCGTTCGTGTTGTACGTGCCGTACGGGGCGTTCGTTTCAGCTGTGCCGTAGGAAGTTTCGGAGCCGCCCTGGTAGGAGGCGCCCGCGTAGGGCGTGTCGTACATCGGGTCGTACGCCGACGGGGGCGCCTCGCCGACCGGCGGCGGGGACGGGACGGGCCAGCGGGTGCTGTGGGAGCCGTCGTCGACGCGGGGCACGGCCGGGGTGGGCGGCATGTCCGTCGGCAGGTGCACGCGCTGGGCCGGATCGGGCGTCAGCGGGTCCCGCGCGCGGGAGGAGGCCGACACGGCGCGGTAGGCGGCGGCGAAGCCGGAGCCGGAGGCCGGGGCGTCCGCGCGGGTGACGGACTCGTACGGGTCGAAGGAGGGTGTCCGCGGTCCGGGGACGGTCGCGTCACCGAAGGAGTGGCCGCCGTGCGCACCGTATCCGGGCAGCGGGGAGTCGGTGCCCCGCGCGCGGGCGCCCGCTCCCGCGAGGGGGTCCGCCGGGGAGGAGGCGGCCACCCGGGCGCGGCCGGCGTCCAGCTCCTCGCGGTCCGGCCGGGACCCGGTGCCGAGCACCGCCATGATCCGGTCGGCCACTTTGCGCTTGACGGGGCGCGGGGCCGAGCGCAGGGCGAGGGCGCCGGCGACGCCGACCAGGCAGAGGCAGTACAGCGTCACGAAGACGGGCTTGGCCTCGCGACCCGCGTAGAGTCCGTGCAGGAGCGCGAAACACCAGGCCGGATAGGCCAGCATGTGGAACGCCCGCCAGCGCGCCGCCACCGGGGCGGGTGTCGCGAAGGCGCTGCGGAGCGCGCCGGTGACGGCGGTAGTGATCATCAGCAGGGCGGCCAGCGAACCGAAGCCGATGAGCCCGGCGGTGCCCGTCACGCCGAGGCTGAAGGGGATCAGGGCGGCGAGCAGCGTCGTGTGGTCCAGTGCCAGCTTCACCGTGACGTGCAGCAGCAGGAAGGCGACCGAGGCGATGGCGGTCGTGCGGTGCACGGCCTGCGCCACGATGCGCTGCCGGGCGCTGAGGAACAGCCGGTCGCTCGCGACCAGACCCCAGATGACCGAGCAGGAGAGGGAGACCAGCGACAGCACGCCGGCGCCGAAGTCGAGGAAGTCCCGCACTCCCTCACCTCCGAGCAGCACGATCACGGGGATCAGCAGCAGAGCGGCAGCCGTCGCCGCACCGTAGACCGACCGGCCGGGCTGGGGGAGCGAGCTGTTACTGCGACGAGGGTTCATGGGGGAACTCCGAACAGTTCGGGAAAGCGGTCCCGCCGCCGCACTCTAAGTGGTGCCTAACCGGCCGGTAGGGCGTTTCAGTTATTGCGTTGTTATCAAGGGGTGATCTGATACCTGTGATGCCCTTTAGTGACTGTTACGCGAAGTAAAGTTTGAACACTGGTCAAGTTCTTCGTGGGGGGCCGTCGAACGGAAGCTCGTCGCGGCCCTCGCGGGGCCTGCGGTACCCTGACGCCATGCGTGCCGTACGCCTTCTGCTTAGCGAGCCGCGCTGATCAGTCCCGGCCACGGGAGAAGAGAGTGGCCGGCATCGGCGCGGCGTCCCCTCCTGTGCGAGGGGATTTTTCGTTTCTGGAGAATCGCAGCCGCTGGCGAAGACGATCGATGGAGCTTTGAGGATCATGAGCGAGACGAATACCGCTGCCACCTCCGAGGTGGCCGCGCCGCACCGCTACACGGCCGCCATGGCCGCGGAGATCGAGGCACGCTGGCAGGACTTCTGGGACGCCGAGGGCACGTACGAGGCGCCCAACCCCACCGGTGACCTGGCGGGCGACCCCGAGCTGGCCGCCAAGCCCAAGAAGTTCATCATGGACATGTTCCCGTACCCCTCCGGTGCGGGTCTGCACGTCGGTCACCCCCTGGGCTACATCGCCACCGACGTCTTCGCCCGGTTCCAGCGGATGACCGGCCACAACGTCCTGCACACCCTGGGCTTCGACGCCTTCGGCCTGCCCGCCGAGCAGTACGCGGTGCAGACCGGCACGCACCCGCGCGTGTCCACCGAGGCCAACATGGAGAACATGCGCAGCCAGCTGCGCCGGCTGGGCCTGGGCCACGACAAGCGCCGGTCGTTCGCCACGATCGACCCGGAGTACTACAAGTGGACCCAGTGGATCTTCCTGCAGATCTTCAACTCCTGGTACGACGACGAGGCCCGCAGGGCCCGGCCGATCGCCGAGCTGGTCGCCCAGTTCGAGAGCGGTGAGCGCGCCGTACCCGGTGGCCGTTCCTGGGACGCGCTGACCGCCGCCGAGCGTGCCGACGTCCTGGGCGAGTACCGCCTGGCGTACGCCTCCGACGCGCCCGTGAACTGGTGCCCCGGCCTGGGCACCGTCCTGGCCAACGAGGAGGTCACCGCCGACGGGCGCTCCGAGCGCGGCAACTTCCCCGTCTTCAAGGCCAAGCTGCGCCAGTGGAACATGCGCATCACGGCCTACGCCGACCGGCTGCTGGAGGACCTGGACGGGCTGGACTGGCCCGAGGCCATCAAGCTGCAGCAGCGCAACTGGATCGGCCGCTCCGAGGGCGCCCGTGTCGACTTCCCCATCGACGGCGAAGCGATCACGATCTTCACCACGCGCCAGGACACCCTGTTCGGTGCCACCTACATGGTGCTGGCGCCCGAGCACCCGCTGGTCGAGAAGTTCACCCCGGCCGCCTGGCCGGAGGGCACCCGCGAGGCGTGGACCGGCGGGCACGCCACCCCGGCCGAGGCCGTCGCCGCCTACCGCGCGCAGGCCGCGTCCAAGTCCGACGTCGAGCGGCAGGCCGAGGCCAAGGACAAGACCGGTGTCTTCACGGGCGCGTACGCGACCAACCCGGTCAACGGCGAGCGGATCCCGGTCTTCATCGCCGACTACGTGCTGATGGGCTACGGCACCGGCGCGATCATGGCCGTCCCCGCGCACGACACCCGCGACTTCGCCTTCGCGCGCGCCTTCGAGCTGCCGATGCGCTGCGTCGTCGAGCCGGGCGACGACCGGTGCACCGACACCACCACCTGGGACGACGCCTTCGCCTCGTACGACGCGAAGATCGTGAACTCCGCCGGTGACGACGTCACCCTGGACGGGCTGGGCGTCGTCGACGCCAAGGCGCGCATCACCGAGTGGCTGGAGCGCAAGGGCATCGGCGAGGGCACCGTCAACTTCCGGCTGCGCGACTGGCTGTTCAGCCGCCAGCGCTACTGGGGCGAGCCCTTCCCGATCGTCTACGACGAGGACGGCATCGCCCACCCGCTGCCCGAGTCGATGCTGCCGCTGGAGCTGCCGGAGGTCGACGACTACTCGCCGCGCACCTTCGACCCGGACGACGCCGACACCGAGCCCGAGACACCGCTGTCCCGCAACCAGGACTGGGTCAACGTCACGCTGGACCTGGGCGACGGACGCGGTCCCCGGAAGTACCGCCGCGAGACCAACACCATGCCCAACTGGGCCGGTTCCTGCTGGTACGAGCTGCGCTACCTGGACCCGCACAACAGCGAGAAGCTGGTCGACCCGGAGATCGAGCAGTACTGGATGGGCCCGCGCGCGGGGCAGCCGACCGGCGGTGTCGACCTGTACGTCGGCGGCGCCGAGCACGCCGTGCTGCACCTGCTGTACGCGCGCTTCTGGTCCAAGGTGCTGTTCGACCTGGGACACATCTCGTCGGCCGAGCCGTTCCACAAGCTGTACAACCAGGGCATGATCCAGGCGTACGTCTACCGCGACAGCCGGGGCATCGCCGTCCCCGCCGCCGAGGTGGAGGAGCGTGACGGCGCCTACTACTACCAGGGCGAGAAGGTCTCCCGGCTGCTGGGCAAGATGGGCAAGTCCCTGAAGAACGCCGTCACCCCGGACGAGATCGCCGCCGAGTACGGGGCCGACACCCTGCGCCTGTACGAGATGGCGATGGGCCCCCTGGACGTGTCGCGGCCGTGGGACACGCGCGCGGTGGTGGGCCAGTTCCGGCTGCTGCAGCGGCTGTGGCGCAACGTCGTCGACGAGGCGACCGGCGAGGTCACCGTGGTCGACACGGAGCCCGACGAGGACACGCTGCGGGCCCTGCACAAGGCGATCGACGGGGTGCGCCAGGACCTGGAGGGCATGCGGTTCAACACCGCCATCGCCAAGGTCACCGAGCTGAACAACCACCTGACCAAGGTGGGCGGACCGGTGTCCCGGCCGGTCGCCGAGGCCCTGGTGCTGATGGTCGCGCCGCTGGCCCCGCACGTCGCCGAGGAACTGTGGCGCAAGCTGGGCCGCACCGGCTCGGTCGTCCACCAGGACTTCCCGGTCGCCGACCCCGCGTACGTCGTGGACGAGACCGTGACCTGTGTGGTGCAGGTCAAGGGCAAGGTCAAGGCGCGCCTGGAGGTCTCCCCGGCCATCTCCGACGAGGAGCTGGAGAAGGTGGCGCTGGCCGACGAGAAGGTCGTCGCCGCGCTGGGCGGGGCCGGCATCCGCAAGGTGATCGTGCGGGCGCCGAAGCTGGTGAACATCGTGCCGGCGTGAGTGCCTGAGGGCTGATCGCCTGTTCCGTGTGCGGGCAGGTCCGGAGTACCGCTGGAACTCCGGACCTGCCCGCTGCGTTTACCGTTGAAGAGCGGCGCGGGAGCCGCGGGGTGCGTGTCGGCAGTGCGTCGAAGGAGGAGCGTCATGGAGACCGTCGTCGCGATCATGGCCCTGATCTTCGTGCTGTTCCTGGCACTGGGCGCGTACGCCACGGTGAAGGTGGTGGGGGCCGCCAAGCGGGGAGTCGACCGGACGATCTCGCAGGCCCGCAGGACGGTCGAGGACACCACACTGCGCGCCAAGCGCCTGGCCCAGCCCGGGCCCGTGGGCGAGCTGGCCGAGCTACGGCTCAGGCTGCGCACCACGATGCGGGCCACCCAGGACGCGCTGGAGGCGGGCGTCGCCGAGGACGAGTCCCTGAAGGAGACGCTGAGTCTCTTCGCACGGCTCAGCGCGCACGGGCACGAACTGGACGCCGAGCTCCGGCGTCTGGAGTCCGAGCCGGATCGCGCCAAGCTGACCGAGCGGCTGCCCGTACTGCGGGAGCGCACCGAGCGGATCACGAAGTCGGCGGACGGCCTGCGCTGGGCGGCGCACGACCGGGCCCGGCGCTTCGCGGACGACGACCTGGACACGCTGAGCGCACAGATAGACGTCGAGACGGGCGCGCTGCGGCACTGGACCACCGGGCCCGCCACCCCGGCGGACGCCCCGGCCGCCGGTGAGGCGGGCCCGCCGCCCTGGCCCGCGGCAGCCGCACCGGAGGGCGCGGGTGACGGAGACAGGCAGACCTGGCCGGAGAACCCGGAAAACCGTACCCGTGAGGCGGAGGAGCCGTCGCGGCCCGCGATCGCGCCCCCGGGCCCCCGGCCGACGTATCCCTGGCAGAAGAAGCCTCGCCCCGAGAGCACGACGTGACGGCGGGACGTGACGGCGCGACGTGACGCTGCGACGTGATGCGTAGCAAGCCCCCTCTTGGGAAGACGACTTGAATCCGACCGTCCGACCGCAGGTGGGAGGGCCCGGGCTGCCCTCCACGAGCCCCGGCAGGTAACCTCCAGCTCATGTCCCGCCATGTCGCGATCGTCACCGATTCAACGGCCTATCTGCCGCAGCGGACGATGGAGCGCCACGGCATCACCGCGGTGCCGTTGACCGTGGTCCTCGGCGACCGGGCGCTGGAGGAGGGCACCGACATCTCGGCCCGCTCGCTGGCGCAGGCACTCCAGAAGCGGCAGCCCGTCACCACGTCCCGCCCCAGCCCCGAGCAGTTCGCCGAGACCTACCGCGAGGTCGCCGGGTCGGGAGCCGAGAGCATCGTCTCGCTGCATCTGTCCGCCGAGTTCTCGGGCACGTACGACGCCGCCGTGCTCGCGGCGCGCGAGGCGCCCGTGCCCGTGCGCGTGGTCGACACCGGCATGGTCGCCATGGCGCTCGGCTTCTGCGCGCTGGCCGCGGCGGAGACCGCGGAGAACGGCGGCACGGCCGACGAGGCGGTCACCGCCGCGGAGAAGCGGGCGGCGGGCACCTCCGCCCACTTCTACGTCGACACCCTCGACTATCTGCGCCGGGGCGGCCGGATCGGCGCCGCGCAGGCCCTGCTCGGCTCCGCGCTCGCCGTCAAGCCGTTGCTGCAGCTCGACGACGGCCGTATCGAGCTGCTGGAGAAGGTGCGCACGGCGTCCAGGGCGATCGCCCGGCTGGAGGAGATCGTCGCCGATCGCGCCGCCGGTGCGACGGTGGACATCGCGGTCCATCACCTGGCCGCCCCCGAGCGGGCCGAGGCGCTCGCGGACCGGTTGCGGGGGCGGGTGCCCGGACTGGTCGATCTGCATGTGAGCGAGGTCGGTGCGGTGATCGGGGCGCATACGGGGCCGGGGTTGCTGGGAGCCGTTGTCTCGCCGCGGTGAGGTACGGGCTGTGAGGTACGGGCTGTCTCATCAGCCTGTTGAGTGACGGAGTTGTCCACAACCAGGCGGTAATCCACGGGATCCAAGCAAGATCATCGTGGGTGTGCGGGGATGCCCGATCCTCGTCGCATGGCACTTCGATCACGTTCCCACCCCACGTCCGTCACCAGCGGCCCGGGCCGTTCCCCCGTCTCCGACGGCCGTGTCCGCGACCGCCGCGCACGCACCCGGGGGCCGGCCCGTCCGCGCAGCCGCGCCGCACGTCGGCAGCTTTCGGCGGAAGCCCTCCGCAGGCGCGCCGAGGCCCTCTTCACCGAACGGCCGCGGGAGCGGAGCGCATGGGGGAACGGGCCGCCGCCACCGCCGGGGGAGGGCGGGGCGCCGGTCCGTCCCGAGACATCGAGTGCGGTGTGTGGCGGACCTGGACCCGGAACCTGGCGGGAGCGTATCGGGCCGGCGCTGCGCGAGCGGATGCCGCTGTGGCTGCAGGCGAGGTGCGGCCTCGAACGGAAGAGCGTCGTCGCGCTCGGCGTGGTCCTGGCCGTCGCGGCGGTCCTCGCCGGACAGCACTTCTGGGCGGGCGGGACACAGCCGGTGGCCGCACCGGAAGTGGTGCGGCCGGTCCCGCTCAGTGCGCGGGAGGTGCCGGACGCGGCGGATCCCGTTGCCTCGGCCGGGCCGTCGGAACCCGGGGCGGGGCCGCCCGCGATCGTGGTGGACGTCAGTGGAAAGGTACGCAGCCCCGGGATCCAGCGGCTGCCCGCGGGGTCCCGCGTCGCCGATGCGCTGCGGGCGGCGGGCGGGGTGCGTCCGGGCGTGGACATCGAAGGGCTCAACCGGGCCAGGCTGCTTGCGGACGGGGAGCAGGTGGTCGTCGGTGCTCCCGTGCCCATGGCGGGTGCGGCGGATACGGGAGGAGGCCCGGCAGCCGGTACGGGAGGAGCCGCACCCGGCGCCGCTCCAGCGGCTCCGGTCACCCTCAACACGGCCACCGCCGAGCAACTCGACACGCTCCCCGGCGTCGGCCCCGTACTGGCCCAGCACATCATCGACTACCGCGCCCAGCACGGCGGCTTCCGCTCGGTCGACGAACTGCGCGAGGTCAACGGCATCGGTGACCGCCGCTTCGCAGATCTGCGGAATCTCGTACGGCCATGAGCGGGCAGAGGGGGACCGGGGCCGCCGGGGCGATCGAGCCGGTGCGGCGCGGTGCTGTCGCGAGCGGAGTCCGCCGCGCTCCCGTACACGCCGCTGCCGAGAGCCGGCTCGGTGCTTCGCACCCCCGGCAGGAGGGGCCGACGGACCTGCGGTTGGTGCCACCTGCGCTGGCTGCCTGGGGGACGGCGGCGGTGCTGCTCGACGCCTCGGCCGGGCGGGTCGTGGGAGTGGTGGCGGTATGCCTGGTCGGGGGTTGCGCTCTGCTGTGGGCCCGAAGGGGCTGTACGCGCGGCCGGGAACAGGACGGGCAACGGCAAGAGGGGCGGAGCACGAGGACGGTATGGCCGGGAACGGCCGTCGCCGCCGTGCTGCTGTGCGCCGCCGCGGCCGCCGCCTCCGCCGGACTGCACGGGGCGGATCTGCGGCGCGGTCCCGTTCCGGGGCTCGCCCGCCAGTACGCGCAGGTGACGGCCGAGGTGGAGCTCACCGCCGACCCGCGGCCCGCCCGCCCCCGGATCGGGCAAGACCGCGCTGCCCCGGCCGCCGTCCTGCTCGAAGCGGAGGTCAGACGCGTGAGAGGGCGGGGTGGGACGGACTTCGCGACCCGCACCCCGGTCCTGGTGATCGCGCAGGCGGCCCCGCACGGGCGGGACGCCTGGCTGTCCCTTCTGCCCTCCACCCGTGTGCGGGTCTCCGCGAGAGCCGTGCCGTCCCTGGGCGGCGGGGACCGGGTCGCGGCGGTGCTGCGGGTGAACGGTGGCGGCCCGCCGGACGTGGTGGGCGGCCCGTCCCGGACACAGCGGTTCGCGGGCCGGCTGCGCGACGGGCTGCGGGAGGCGACGGACGGGCTGGAGGCGGACGCGCGGGCGTTGCTGCCGGGCTTCGTCGTGGGGGACACCTCACGGGTGCCGGCCGAGTTGGACGAGGCGTTCAGGGCGACGGATCTCACGCATCTGCTCGCTGTCAGCGGGGCCAACTTCACGATCCTGCTCGCGCTGTTCATCGGGCCGCCCGGGCTCGCCCAGCGGGCGGAGCGGCGCGGGCTCGCACCCCGGCTCGGCATCCCCCTGCGGACGACCGCGCTGGCCGGGGGCGCACTGACCCTCGGCTTCGTGATCGTGTGCCGGCCGGATCCGAGCGTGGTGCGGGCCGCGGCGTGCGGGTCGATCGCGCTGCTGGCCATCGTGACCGGGCGGCGCAGATCCTTGATCCCCGCGCTGGCCACGGCCGTACTGCTGCTCGTGCTGTACGACCCGTGGCTGGCCCGCAGTCACGGCTTCCTGCTCTCGGTGCTCGCGACCGGTGCCCTGCTCACCCTCGCCCCGCGGTGGAGCGCCGCGCTCCGACGCCACCGGGTGCCGCCGCGGCCGGCCGAGGCGCTGGCCGCCGCTGCCGCCGCCCAGGCGGTGTGCGCACCGGTCGTCGCGGTGCTGTCGGCCCGGGTGAGCCTGGTGGCGGTGCCGTGCAATCTGCTGGCGGAGTTCGCGGTGGCGCCCGCCACGGTGCTGGGGTTCGCAGCGCTGGTGACCGCACCAGTGGCGATGCCGGTCGCCCGGGCCTTCGCGTGGTGTGCGGCCTGGCCCGCGGACTGGATCGCCGGCATCGCACGGACGGGGGCCGCGCTGCCCGGCGCCGGCGTGGACTGGCCGGGGAGCTGGACGGGCGCGCTGCTGCTGGCCGCTGTGACGGTGGTCACCGTCGCCGTGGGACGGCGGATGGTGCGCCACCCGTGGCTGTGCGGTGCCTGCTTCATGGCGTTCCTGCTGGTCGTGGTGCAGCCGCCGCCCTTGGCCAGGGTGATCACCGGGTGGCCGCCGCCGGGCTGGCGGTTCGCGATGTGCGATGTCGGGCAGGGCGACGCGATGGTGCTCGCGGCGGGCGGGGCGACGGGAGTGGTGGTGGACGCCGGCCCCGATCCGGTGCTCGTCGACCGCTGTCTGAACGCCCTCGGCATCACCCGGGTCCCGCTGGTCGTGCTGACCCACTTCCACGCCGATCACGTGGCGGGGCTGCCGGGTGTGCTGCGGGGACGTGCGGTGGGAGCGATCGAGACGACCGGGTTCGGGGTGCCGGAGGATCAGGCCGAGTTCGTCCACCGGGAGGCGGCGGCCCGGCGCATCCCTGTGTCGCGGACCGCGGCGGGGGAGGAGCGGCGCCTGGGGGACCTGTCCTGGCGGGTGCTCTGGCCGCCACCGGACGGCGCGCCCGCGCCGGGAGTGCCGGGTGCGCCCGTGCCGGAGGGACCGAACGACGCCAGCGTGACCATGCTCGTACGGTCGGCCGGAGTGACCCTGCTGATGCTGGGCGATCTCGAACCCCCGGCACAGCGCGCGCTGCGGAGATCACCGGCCGTCGCCGGGGCGGCGCCCGTGGATGTCCTCAAGGTCGCCCACCACGGCTCCGCCTACCAGGATCCGGAGCTGATACGTGCCGTCGCCCCACGGCTGGCGCTCGTGTCGGTGGGCGCCGGCAACAGCTACGGGCACCCGGCGCCGAGCACGCTGGCGGCGCTGCGGGCCGGCGGTGCGACGGTGCTGCGCACGGACGAGGACGGGGCGGTCGCCGTCACCCGCACGGCCGACGGGCTGGGGGTGGGGACAGACTGACGCCATGAACTCCGCACAGGCCGACGCCTACCTCCGCCGTATCGGGGCCGAGCGCCCCGCAGGACCGACCGCTGACGTGCTCCGTGAGCTGCATGTGCGCCATCTGCGCACGGTGCCGTTCGAGAACCTGTCGATCCACCTCGGTGAGGAGATCGTGCTCGAGGAGGAGCGGCTGCTGGACAAGGTGGTCGGGGCGCGCCGGGGAGGCTTCTGCTACGAGTTGAACGGGGCCTTCGCGGCGCTGCTGACGAAGCTGGGCTTCGAGGTGACGCTGCTGGCGGGGCGGGTGTTCCAGGAGGACGGCCGGCCCGGGATCCCGTACGACCACCTCGCGCTGCGGGTGCGGACGGCGGGCGGGGGCGACTGGCTGGCCGATGTCGGGTTCGGGGCGCACAGCCACTTCCCGCTGGCCCTCGCGGAGGCGGGTGAGCAGGGAGATCCGGGCGGAACGTTCCAGGTGGTCGAGGCGGGGGTGCGGACGGGCGGCGAGGAGACGTCCGGTGAGGGGGCCGGGGAGTGCGGGGACCTGGATGTGCTGCGGGACGGGAAGCCGCAGTACCGGCTGGAGGTGCGGCCGCGGGAGCTCGGGGACTTCGTGACCGGTGCCTGGTGGCACAGCACGTCGCCGGTGTCGCACTTCGGGCGGTCGCTCGTCTGCTCGCGGCTGACGGAGGACGGCGGGCGGATCACCCTGAGCGGCCGCAGGCTCACCGTCACCGCTCCGGACGGCGGCAAGGAGGTGACGGAGCTGGGGACGGACGAGGAGGTGCTGACGGCGTACCGGGAGCGGTTCGGGTTCCGGCTGGGGCGGGTGCCGGAGGTGCGGGGAAGCTGAGGAGGCGGGTACGAGGCGGGTACGAGGCGGGTATCCGGGCAGCGGGGCAGGACTCCGCCGGGCATGTCCGACAATGTGACCGTGAGCGATGTGAGACATGTGCTGGTGCTGCCCGACCGCGACGCCGCGGAGGAGGTGGCGGAGGCGCTGGCCGGCCGCTTCGGGCTGGACGAGGAGCCCCGGCTCGTACGGGATGCGCTGGCCGGAGAGGACGACGCGGAGGACGCGCAGTGGCTCGTGGTCCTGCGGGACGAGGAGGAGCGGCTCGACCCGGCAGAGCTGGACGAGTTCGCGGGCGAGTGGGAGGGCTGGCGGGAGGAGCCGTGACGAGGGCGTACGGCGGTGGTCCGGGGCCGGGGCCGGTTCGGACCGCGTTGTCAGTGGCGCGTGGGATGCTGTGAGCGATGGCCAGGAAGACTGCGAACGACGACCCTCTCGCCCCCGTCACGCTTGCCGTGGGCCAGGAGGAACTGCTGCTCGACCGCGCCGTGCAGGAGGTGGTGGCCGCCGCGAAGGCCAGCGACGCCGACACGGACGTACGGGACCTGACCCCGGACCAGTTGCAGCCCGGCACGCTCGCCGAGCTGACGAGTCCGTCGCTCTTCGCCGAGCGCAAGGTCGTGGTCGTACGCAATGCGCAGGACCTGTCGGCCGACACGGTCAAGGACGTGAAGGCGTACCTCGGGTCACCCGCCGAGGAGATCACCCTCGTGCTCGTGCACGCGGGCGGTGCCAAGGGGAAGGGGCTGCTGGACGCGGCGCGCAAGGCGGGGGCCCGCGAGGTGGCGTGCCCGAAGATGACGAAGCCGGCCGAGCGGCTGGGCTTCGTACGGGCCGAGTTCCGCACCCTGGGCAGGTCCGCCGCGCCCGAGGCGTGCCAGGCGCTCGTGGACGCGATCGGCAGCGATCTGCGGGAGCTGGCGTCCGCGGTGACGCAGCTGTGCGCGGACGTCGAGGGGACGATCGACGCGGCCGTGGTCGGCCGGTACTACACCGGGCGGGCCGAGGCGTCGAGCTTCGAGGTGGCCGACCGGGCCGTCGAGGGACGGACCGCGGAGGCGCTGGAGGCGTTGCGCTGGTCGCTGTCGACCGGGGTGGCGCCCGTGCTGATCACCAGTGCGCTGGCGCAGGGGGTGCGGGCCATCGGCAAGCTGTCCTCCGCGCGCGGTGGCCGTCCGGCCGACCTGGCGCGGGAGCTGGGGATGCCGCCGTGGAAGATCGACCGGGTGCGGCAGCAGATGCGCGGGTGGACGCCGGACGGGGTCGCGGTCGCGCTGCGGGCGGTGGCCGAGGCCGACGCGGGGGTGAAGGGCGGCGGGGACGACCCCGAGTACGCCCTGGAGAAGGCGGTCGTGACCATCGCGCGGGCGGCGCGGTCGCGACGGGGATGACTTCGGGGGCCCTCGGCGCCCCGGCGGCCCACCGATGCGTTCCATGCGGAGCCGACGTCCATGCGTAGCCGACGTGTGCTTGCCGCTGTGACCGCCCCGCAGCACGCCGAGAGCCCCGGCCCCCGTCCTGGGGAAGGACGGTGACCGGGGCTCCGGGTGAAGCTCGTGGACCCGTACCCGCGTGGCGAACGCAGGCCGCGTACAGATCCGGGGTGCCGGTCGGGAGCGGATGAGAGAGGGCCCGCTCTGGGTCCGGCCGGCGGTCAAGTCGGGAGAGTCATCGGGACGGGTCCGGTGGACCCGGCCGGCTCCGACTCAGTACTCAGCCCTTGAGGGAAGCGACCTGGGAAGCCAGCGCCGACTTCTTGTTGGCGGCCTGGTTCTTGTGGATGACGCCCTTGGAGACGGCCTTGTCCAGCTTGCGCGAGGCCTCGCGCAGCGCGGCGTTCGCCTTCTCGACGTCACCCGCGGCCGTGGCCTCGCGGGTCTTGCGGATCGCGGTCTTCAGGGAAGACTTGACGGCCTTGTTGCGCAGCCGGGCCTTCTCGTTGGTCTTGATCCGCTTGATCTGGGACTTGATGTTCGCCACGAATGAGCCTTTTCAGGTTCAGGCACGGGGCCGCACGGGTCCCGTACCGGTGATTTTCCAGAGGATGTGCCTCGCGCTGAGAGGGCATGAGACACAGCCCCCCACAGTACCAGCGGCCCATTGAGTGGCCCAAACCGGTCACCGGTCCGCGTCCGTGGGACCATGGAGCCTACGTATCGATCCGACCCGAGCCCGAGACCGCAGACACTGCGGACGCCTCAAGAATCAGGACCCTGCGTGCCCGCGACCCCCAGCCATGTGCCCGAGCCGAGCCGTACCGACCCGGCGCTGATCCGCAACTTCTGCATCATCGCGCACATCGACCACGGCAAGTCCACGCTCGCCGACCGGATGCTCCAGCTGACCGGTGTGGTCGAGCAGCGGCAGATGCGCGCTCAGTACCTCGACCGCATGGACATCGAGCGCGAGCGCGGCATCACGATCAAGTCCCAGGCGGTGCGTCTGCCCTGGGCGCCCACGCACGACAAGGGCAACACGCACATCCTCAACATGATCGACACCCCGGGGCACGTCGACTTCACGTACGAGGTCTCGCGGTCGCTCGCCGCCTGCGAGGGCACCATCCTCCTCGTCGACGCGGCCCAGGGCATCGAGGCGCAGACCCTCGCCAACCTGTACCTGGCGATGGAGAACGACCTCACGATCATCCCGGTGCTGAACAAGATCGACCTGCCGGCGGCGCAGCCCGAGAAGTTCGCCGAGGAGCTCGCCAACCTCGTCGGGTGCGACCCCGACGACGTGCTGAAGGTGTCCGCCAAGACCGGCCTCGGCGTCGAGGCGCTGCTCGACAAGGTCGTCGCCGAGATCCCCGCCCCGGTGGGTGTCGCCGACGCCCCGGCCCGCGCGATGATCTTCGACTCGGTGTACGACTCGTACCGCGGTGTCGTGACGTACGTCCGTGTCGTCGACGGGCAGCTCAACAAGCGCGAGCGCATCCGGATGATGTCCACCGGCGCCACGCACGAGCTGCTGGAGATCGGCGTCAACTCGCCCGAGATGATCGGCGCGGACGGCCTCGGCGTCGGCGAGGTGGGCTACCTGATCACCGGTGTGAAGGACGTCCGCCAGTCCAAGGTCGGTGACACGATCACCCAGCAGAGCAAGGGGGCCACGGAGGCGCTCGGCGGCTACAAGGACCCCAAGCCGATGGTGTTCTCCGGCCTGTACCCGCTGGACGGCTCCGACTACCCGGAGCTGCGCGACGCCCTCGACAAGCTCCAGCTCAACGACGCCGCCTTGGTCTACGAGCCGGAGACCTCCGCGGCCCTCGGCTTCGGCTTCCGCGTCGGCTTCCTGGGCCTGCTGCACCTGGACGTGATCCGCGAGCGCCTCGAGCGCGAGTTCGGGCTCGACCTGATCGCCACCGCCCCCAACGTGGTCTACCGCGTGGTCATGGAGGACGGCTCCGAGCACACGGTCACCAACCCGAGCGAGTTCCCCGAGGGCAAGATCGGCGAGGTGTACGAGCCGGTCGTGCGCGCCACGATCCTGGCGCCGAGCGAGTTCATCGGCTCGATCATGGAGCTGTGCCAGGCCCGGCGCGGTGTCCTGCTCGGCATGGACTACCTCTCCGAGGACCGGGTCGAGATCCGCTACACGCTGCCGCTCGCGGAGATCGTCTTCGACTTCTTCGACCAGCTCAAGTCCAAGACCCGCGGCTACGCCTCGCTGGACTACGAGCCCACGGGTGAGCAGACCTCCAGCCTGGTCAAGGTCGACATCCTGCTGCACGGCGACAAGGTGGACGCCTTCTCGGCGATCACGCACAAGGACGCGGCGTACGCGTACGGTGTGCGGCTCGTCGCCAAGCTGCGCGAGCTGATCCCGCGGCAGGCGTTCGAGGTGCCCATCCAGGCGGCCATCGGCTCCCGTGTCATCGCCCGCGAGACCATCCGCGCCATCCGCAAGGACGTCCTCGCCAAGTGCTACGGCGGCGACATCTCCCGTAAGCGCAAGCTGCTGGAGAAGCAGAAGGAGGGCAAGAAGCGGATGAAGATGGTGGGCTCTGTGGAGGTTCCGCAGGAGGCCTTCATCGCCGTTCTGTCCAGCGACGACGCCGGGGGCTCCGGCAAAAGCAAGAAGTAGTCATCCCTTCGAGCCCTCCTCGAGCCCCCTGCTCGCGGGCCCGTCGCGCTTCGGCGCGGTGGGCCCGTCCGCGTTCGGCGGGGTCTTCCGCGCAGGCCGTTGCAGGTTGCACCGAGGCCGTCCTTGTAGGAAGTGACAGCCCTCCGCCCCTTACGCACCGGCCGACAGGGCTCTACGCTGATCACCACTCGATGGTTACTCGCGAGTTAAACAGCAGCCGAAACGAGTCGGCTGCGCTTGAGTCAGCCGTAAGAGCCAGCCGCACCGCCGCGGGCCCCGGAGGATGTCGTGACCGACACACAGAACCTGATCGAGAACCGTCCGCCGTCCGTGGCGGCCCTCTTCCTGGAGCGCGTGGCGGCCACGCCCGAGGCTGAGGCCTACCGCTACCCGGTGCCCTCGCCCTCCGGTCAGGGCCCGGACGACTGGAAGTCGCTGAGCTGGGCCGAGGCCGCCGACCGGGTCTACGCCATCGCGGCCGGGCTGATCGAGCTGGGGGTCGCGCCGGAGCAGCGTGTCGCCCTCGCCTCCAGCACGCGTATCGAGTGGATCCTCGCCGACCTCGGCATCATGTGCGCGGGCGCGGCCACCACGACGGTCTATCCGCAGACGAACGCCGACGAGAGTGCGTACATCCTCTCCGACTCCGAGAGCCGAATCCTGATCGCGGAGGACGCGGCGCAGCTCGCCAAGGCGCGGGAGAAGCGGGCCGAGCTGCCCGACCTCACCCATGTGGTGGTCGTCGACACCGACGGCGCCGATCTCTCCGAGGACTGGGTCCTCTCGCTCGCCGAGCTGGAGCAGCGGGGTGCCGCGTATCTGGAGGAGAACCCCGAGCTGATCAAGAAGAAGGTCGGCGCGATCACCTCCACCCAGCTCGCCACCCTCATCTACACCTCGGGCACCACGGGCCGCCCCAAGGGTGTCCGCCTGCCGCACGACAACTGGTCGTACATGGCGAAGGCCATCGCCGCGACCGGCCTGGTCACCTCCGATGACGTGCAGTACCTGTGGCTGCCGCTCGCGCACGTCTTCGGCAAGGTGCTCACCTCCGGCCAGATCGAGGCCGGGCACGTCACCGCGGTCGACGGCCGGGTCGACAAGATCATCGAGAATCTGCCGGTGGTGCAGCCGACGTACATGGCGGCCGTACCGCGCATCTTCGAGAAGGTCTACAACGGGGTCGCGGCCAAGGCCCGAGAGGGCGGCGGCGCCAAGTACAAGATCTTCCAGTGGGCCGCCGAGGTGGGCCGCGAGTACGCCAAGGTCACCCAGGACAACTTCCGCCGCACCGGGACCGCCTCCGCGCCGTTCGCCCTGAACGCCCAGCACAAGGTCGCCGACACCCTCGTCTACGCCAAGATCCGCGAGGCGTTCGGCGGCCGGCTGCGGGCCTGTATCTCCGGGTCGGCCGCGCTCGCGCCCGACATCGGCTTCTTCTTCTCCGGCGCCGGCATCCACATCCTGGAGGGCTACGGCCTGACCGAGTCCAGCGCCGCCTCCTTCGTCAACCCGGGCGAGGCGTACCGGACGGGCACCGTCGGCAAGCCGCTGCCCGGCACCGAGGTGCGCATCGCGGACGACGGCGAGGTCCTGCTGCGCGGCCCCGGCATCATGGAGGGCTACCACAAGCTGCCGGAGAAGACCGCGGAGGTGCTGGAGCCGGACGGCTGGTTCCACACCGGGGACATCGGCGAGCTGTCCGCGGACGGCTATCTGCGGATCACCGACCGCAAGAAGGACCTGATCAAGACGTCGGGCGGCAAGTACATCGCACCGGCCGAGGTCGAGGGGCAGTTCAAGGCGGTCTGCCCGTACGTCTCCAACATCCTCGTGCTCGGCGCCGACCGGAACTACTGCACCGCGCTGATCGCCCTGGACGAGCCGGCCATCCTCGGCTGGGCGGAGCGGAACGGCCTGAGCGGCAAGAAGTACGCCGACGTGGTGGCCTCGCCGCAGGTGCAGAAGCTGGTCCAGGGGTACGTGGACGAGCTCAACGAGGGGCTGCAGCGCTGGCAGACGATCAAGAAGTTCCGGGTGCTGCCGCGTGACCTCGACATCGAGCACGGCGAGCTGACGCCCAGCCTGAAGCTGAAGCGCCCGGTCGTCGAGCGCACGTTCAAGCCGCTGATCGACGACATGTACGCGGGGGCGCGCGAGGCGTGACCCCGGTACGCCGGTCGTGAGGGCCGTGCGCGGCGCCCACGACCGGCGTACCGGCGCGTGCCAGGGTCCGGCGGCTACGTCCTCCGGCCGCGGAACGTCTCCATCAGTTGCTGGATCTCCCGGACCTGCTCCCGCAGCGCCGTCAGGTCCGGCGGGCCCTCGGCGGCCAGCCGTTTGTCCAGGGCGGACAGGCGGTCGCCGACCTGGGCGAAGTGCGTCTGCTCCTGCGCCAGCAGATGTTCCAGCTGCTGGTTCTTGCGGTGCAGATCGAGGAAGACGGCGACCTTGGCGCGCAGCACCCAGGGGTCGAAGGGTTTGGTGAGGTAGTCGGCCGCCCCGGTGGCGTAGCCGCGGAAGGCGTAGCCCTCGTCGGCGTCCGTGCCCGTCAGGAAGATGATGGGGACGTCCTTGGTCTGGTCGAGCCGCTTGATGTTCGCGGCCGTCTCGAAGCCGTCCATGCCCGGCATCCGGATGTCCAGGAGGACCACGGCGAAGCGCCGGCGCAGCAGCGCCTTCATCGCCTCCTCGCCCGAACGCGCCCGTACCAGCGGCTCGTTGAGGGAGCGCAGGACGGCCTCCAGGGCGATCAGGTTGTCCTCCATGTCGTCCACGAGGAGGATGCCGGCGCGGTCGCCGGTCATGTTCTCAGTGCTCATGCTGACCGCCTCGCTCGGTCGTCGGCGGGGCAGCCGGCTGCTCCGGCATGTCCGTCCCGGGTTCCGTCTCGAGGCAGCCGTCCGTCTCGGGGCAGCCGTCCGTCTCGGGGCAGCCGTCCTCGCCCTCCGGGTCCAGGAGTGCGCAGACGACCGTGAGCAGCTGGTCGACGTCCACCGGTTTCGGAACGTAGTCGTTGGCGCCCCGGGCTATCGACTTCTCGCGGTCGCCCGGCATCGCCTTCGCGGTCAGCGCGACGATGGGCAGCCCCGTCCAGCGCGGGGTGCGGCGGATGGCGGCGATCGTCTCGTAGCCGTCCATCTCCGGCATCATGATGTCCATCAGGACGATCTCGACGTCCGGGGTGCGCTCCAGGGTCTCGATGCCCTCGCGGCCGTTCTCCGCGTACAGCACGGGCATGCCGACGCGGCCCAGGACGTGGGTGAGGGCGAACACGTTGCGGATGTCGTCGTCGACGATCAGTACCCGCCGGCCCGGCAGCACCCGGCCGGCGCGGCCCGTCTTCCATGCCTCCAGCTTGGTGGGCGTCGGCCAGCCGTCGTCCGACTCGTGGCCGGTGTACGGCTCGGCCGACAGCTGCTCGGGCAGGGAGAGCGCCCGCTCGGCGGCGGAGGCGGAGGCGGCGGCGGCCCCGGCGGCCGCGTGCCCGGGACTGACGACCGGGACGTACAGAGTGAACGTGGAGCCCACGCCAGGGCTGCTCTCGGCCAGGATGCGGCCCCCCAGCAGCCCGGCGATCTCCCGGCTGATGGACAGCCCCAGCCCGGTGCCGCCGTACTTGCGGTTCGTCGTGCCGTCGGCCTGCTGGAACGCCTCGAAGATGACGGGGAGCTTCTCGGGAGCGATGCCGATGCCGGTGTCGGAGACCGCGAAGGCGACCACCTCGTCGGCCTCGTCGCGGGTGTACTCGTTACCGGGGTCGTCGACCCGGCTGACGCGCAGATCGACCTTGCCGGACGCGGTGAACTTGATCGCGTTGGAGAGGAGGTTGCGCAGGATCTGCTGGAGGCGCTGCTCGTCCGAGTACATCTCGCGCGGCACGTCCTCGCCGACCGACACGTCGAAGGCGAGGCCGCGGTCGAGGGTGAGCGGGCGGAACGTGGCGTGGACGTAGTCCAGCAGCTTGATCAGCGGCAGCCGCTTGGGGCGTACGTCCATCCGGCCCGCCTCGATCTTCGACAGGTCGAGGATGTCGTTGATGAGCTGGAGCAGGTCGGAGCCCGAGCGGTGGATCGTGGTCGCGAACTGCACCTCCTGGTCGGAGAGATTGCCGTCCGGGTTGTCGGAGAGCAGCCGGGCCAGGATGAGCAGCGAGTTGAGCGGGGTGCGCAGCTCGTGCGACATGTTCGCCAGGAACTCCGACTTGTACTGGGAGGAGGTGGCCAGCAGCGCCGCCTTCTCCTCCAGTTCGGCGTTCGAGCGCTGCAGTTCGAGCTGCTGCTTCTGCAGTTCGTCCGACCGCTCCTGGAGCTGCATGGCCAGCCGCTGCGACTCGCTGAGCAGCGACTCCGTACGGGAATTGGCGATGATCGTGTTGATGGCGACGCCGATCGTGTTCACGAACTGGTCGAAGAACGCCAGGTGCACATCGGAGAAGCGGGAGAACGAGGCCAGCTCGATCACGCCGAGCAGCTTGTCCTCGAAGGGGATCGGGATGATCACGATCGTGGCCGGAGCCGCCTCGCCCAGGCCGCTGTTGATCTTGATGTAGTCCGGTGGGGCGTCCTCCACGAGGATCCGCTTCCGCTCCCGGGCCGCCTGCGCCACCAGCCCGTGCACCGGCAGCCCGCCGGTCTCCACGGTCGCGCCCTGCACCGCGCCGTACCCGGCGATGAAAGCGAGCCCCTTGTGCGGCGGTGCGGTGCGCAGCGCCGCGCGGTCCGCGTCCGGATCCGCCAGGTAGAAGGCGCCGTACTGCGCGTTCACCAGCGGTGTCAGCTCCCGCAGGAGCAGGTCGGCGACCTCCATCAGGTCCCGGTGGCCCTGCATCAGGGAGGCGAGCCGGGCCAGGTTGGACTCCAGCCAGTCCTTCGCCCGGGTCGTCTCGCGCAGGTTGGACACCATCAGGTTGATGTTGTCCTTCAGCTCGGAGACCTCGCCGCGGGTGTCCACCGTGATCGAGCGGGACATGTCGCCCTGGGCCACGGCCGAGGCCACCTCGGCGATGGCGCGGACCTGCGTGGTCAGGTTCGACGCCAGATCGTTCACGCTCGTCGTCAGGCGCTTCCAGGTGCCGTAGACGCCCTCGACCCGGGCCTGGCCGCCGAGCTGCCCCTCCGAGCCCACCTCCCGGGCCACGCGCGTGACCTCGGAGGAGAACGAGGACAGGGTGTCCACCATCGTGTTGATGGTCGTCTTCAGCTCCAGGATCTCGCCCCGGGCGTCCACGTCGATCTTCTTGGAGAGGTCGCCCTGGGCCACCGCGGTGGCGACCTGGGCGATGTTCCGCACCTGTGAGGTGAGGTTGTCGGCCATGTAGTCGACGTTGTCGGTGAGGTCCCGCCACACCCCGGAGACGCCCTGGACCTGGGCGCGGCCGCCCAGCCGGCCGTCGGTGCCGACCTCGCGGGCCACCCGCGTCACCTCGTCGGCGAAGGCGCGCAGCTGCTCCACCATCGTGTTGACGGTGTCCTTCAGCTCCAGGATCTCGCCCCGGGCGTCGACCGTGATCTTCTTGGACAGGTCCCCGTTGGCGACCGCCGTGGTCACCAGGGCGATGTTCCGCACCTGTGAGGTGAGGTTGTCGGCCATGAAGTTGACGTTGTCGGTGAGGTCCTTCCAGACGCCGGAGACGCCGCGCACCTCGGCGCGGCCGCCGAGGTTGCCCTCGGTGCCGACCTCGCGGGCGACGCGGGTGACCTCGTCGGCGAAGGCGGAGAGCTGGTCGACCATGGTGTTGATGGTCGACCGAGGTTGCCCTCGGTGCCGACCTCGCGGGCGACGCGGGTGACCTCGTCGGCGAAGGCGGAGAGCTGGTCGACCATGGTGTTGATGGTCGACCCTCGCGGGCGACGCGGGTGACCTCGTCGGCGAACGCGGAGAGCTGGTCCACCATCGTGTTCACGGTCAGCTTCAGTTCCAGCAGCTCACCGGTGGCCTCGACCGTCACCGTGCGGGTCAGGTCGCCGCGCGCCACCGCCGTGGTGACCAGGGCGATGTCCCGCACCTGCGCGGTCAGCCGGGACGCCATCGTGTTGACCGCCTCGGTCACGTCCCGCCAACTGCCCGACAGACCCGTGACCTTGGCGCGCCCGCCGAGCCGTCCCTCGGTGCCCACCTCCCGCGCGACCCGGGTCACCTCGCCCGTGAACAGCGAGAGCTGGTCGACCATCTTGTTGACCGCCCGGCCCAGCCGGCGCAGATCACCCCGTAGCTGCCGGTTGCCGTCGTGCAGGTCGACCCGCTGGGTGAGGTCCCCGCCGGCCACCGCGTCCAGTACGCGCGT
Source organism: Streptomyces sclerotialus (assembly GCA_000719105.1). Taxonomy (GTDB): domain Bacteria; phylum Actinomycetota; class Actinomycetes; order Streptomycetales; family Streptomycetaceae; genus Streptomyces; species Streptomyces sclerotialus_B. The sequence goes on from JODX01000001.1 coordinate 510,006, forward strand.
GGCGTTCGCCGCCGGGGCCGCGAGGGCGTCCAGGAGCTGGTTCACGTCGTCGACCCGGGACGCCCAGCACCCCTGTCCCGGACTCGCCGACAGCCGCTCGTCGAGCCGGCCGTAGCGGACCAACTCGCGCCGGACCCGCCGTACTTCCTCGGTGAAGTGCGTACTGCGGTCCATGATCTGGTTGTGGACGGCGGTGAGTTCGGCCACCATCCCGCGCCCCGTCTCCGGCCCTTTCCTGAGATCGCCGTCACGGGCGGCGATCATGGCAGCGAGCAGGGGCCGCAGATCGGATGCCCGAATCCATTGCTCTTCGTGACCGTCTTCGAGCAGGCGCGTAGCACTGTTCTCACTCATGGTGGCCCACTTCGGTAACTCGGCGCTTATGGGCCTGGCCAGTCTGTCACTCTGTCCGTGCCACCCGAGGCTGATTCGTCCGAACTGTTCAGGGAGCCGTACAGTGGGGGCCATTCCGACGCAACGGGACATGATGTCCCGTGCCTCTGATACGCCTGCGCAGCAGGACGTGGACACGCGCGCGGAAGCACATGTGATGCTCTCCGGGAGCCCACTGGCGGCCGGCGCCGCCCGCCGCTTCGTCCGCGCCGGCATCGCCGAGTGGACGCGGCTCGCCCTTCCGGGCGCCGACTCCCTGGGGGAGAACCTGGTCCAGGACACCCTCGTGGTGGTCAGCGAACTGGTCACCAACGCGGTCGTACACGCCGGCACGGACGTCGAACTGTTCTGCCGCCTCGAGCCCGCCGCCGGCCGGTCCGCCGGGGCACCCGCCGGGATCGTCGTCGAGGTCTCCGACCACCACCCCGCGCGCGCGGTGCGTGACGAGGGCGCCCACCGCCCGTACGCGGTCGGCCGTCCCTACGGCGGCGACGAGCGTCCGTACGGCGGGGCGGAGTACGGGCGCGGCCTGCGGCTGGTGTCCGCCCTCTCCGACACCTGGGGCATCACCTACCGCACCGGCGTGAAGACCGTCTGGGCGCGCCTCCCCGCCGACCGCGCGCTGCCGGCCGAGGAGGGTGCCGAGGGCTGTGACGAGGGCCGCCCGGAGGACGGCCACGACCCCGCCGAGGTGCCCGCTCCCTGGCCCGGGCGGACCGTGGAACGGGACCACGGCTGGCTCAACCACGGCGCCCTGTCCTTCCTCGCGGAGGCCTCCGACCTGCTCGCCGGGCAGCTCGACGAGGACCTGGTCGCCGCGCTCACCGGACAGCTCATCGTCCCGCGGCTGGCCGACTGGTGCGCGGTGTGGCTGGAGGACGAGGGCATGGGCTGGCGCGGCACCGAGGGCATCAGCGTCACCGGGCCGCGGCTCGCCCGGGTCTGGCACGTCAGCGAGAACCGCATCGAACAACTGCGCAGGGCGCTGGAGAAGGACCCGCCGCGGCTCCCGGACTCGGTGCGCTCGCGCGCGGTGCCCGTGCCCTGGCCGGCCGACGCCCTCAGCGAGCGGGACGCCATCGGCGCCGCGTTCGCGTACCGGCTGATCGCGGGCGGCCGGCCGCTCGGCACGCTGGTCATCGGACGGGCCGGCATCCCGCGGTTCCCCGACGAGGTCACCGGCCTCGTCGAGGACCTCAGCCGCCGGGTGGCCCTCGCGATCGGCGCCGCCCGCCAGTACGCCCGGCAGGCCACCATCAGCCGGGTGCTCCAGCGCGGGCTGCTGCCCGGCGCGGTCGCCGAGATCCCCGGGATGCACAGCGCGCTCGTCTACGAGCCGTGCGACCAGGGCGGCCCCAGCGGCGACTTCTACGACCTGTTCCCGGCGGGCGACGGACGCTGGTGCTTCGCCCTCGGCGACGTCCAGGGCAAGGGGCCCGAGGCCGCCGTCCTCATCGGGCTCGCCCGGCCCTGGCTGCGGCTGCTCGCCCGCGAGGGCTACCAGGTCGGGGAGGTCCTGGACCGCCTCAACCAGCTGCTCCTGGACGACGCCACCGAGGCGGCGGACGCGGCCGCGCGGGCCCTGGTCAAGGCCGGCGGCACGGGCCTCGGTGCCGACGACGGCCCGCAGAACCGCTTCCTGTCCCTGCTGTACGGGGAACTGGTGCCCTTCCGCGACGGGGTCCGCTGCACCCTCGCCTCCGCGGGCCACCCCCTGCCGCTGCTCCTCGGCCCCGACGGCGGCGTGGGGACCGCCGCCGAGCCGCAGACCCTGCTCGGGGTGATCGAGGACAGCGCGTACACCTCGCAGAGCTTCGCGCTGCACCCCGGCGACACCCTGCTGTGCGTGACCGACGGGGTGACCGAGCGGCGCTCCGGACCGGACATGTTCGACGACGAGGACGGACTGACGACGGCCCTCGCGGGCTGCGCCGGACTGAGCGCGGAGCTCATCGCGGAGCGGATCAGGAGGCTGGTGCACGAGTACGGCGAGGGGCCGCCGGAGGACGATCTGGCACTGCTGGTGCTGCAGGCCGAATAGACCGGACGAGCGGACCGGACGAGCGGACCGGAGCGGACCGGACGAGCGGACCGCAGCGGACCCGGGTCTCCGTCCGCGTGCTGGACAATGGAACGCATGCCTTCCGCACTTCCCGACGGTGAGCCCGTCCCCGACGACGGTTCGCTGCCCGCGCACGCCCTCACCGGTGGGGGTACCTCCCAGGCCCTTGAGGCACTGGGGGACGCCGAGCGTCCCCTCGGGTTCTACCTGCACGTCCCGTACTGCGCGACCCGCTGCGGCTACTGCGACTTCAACACCTACACGGCCACCGAGCTGCGCGGCACCGGCGGCGTCCTCGCCTCCCGGGACAACTACGCCGAGACCCTGGCCGAGGAGGTCCGGCTGGCCCGCAAGGTGCTCGGCGACGACCCGCGTCCGGTGCGCACGGTCTTCGTCGGCGGCGGCACGCCCACGCTGCTCGCCGCGGACGACCTCGTACGGATGCTGGGGGCGGTCCGGGACGAGTTCGGGCTCGCGGACGACGCCGAGGTGACCACGGAGGCCAACCCGGAGTCGGTGGACCCGGCGTATCTGGCGGCCCTCCGCGAGGGCGGCTTCAACCGGATCTCGTTCGGCATGCAGAGCGCCCGCCGCCACGTCCTCCAGGTCCTCGACCGCACCCACACCCCCGGCCGCCCCGAGGCCTGCGTGGCGGAGGCGCGCGCGGCCGGCTTCGAGCACGTCAACCTGGACCTGATCTACGGCACCCCCGGCGAGTCCGACGACGACTGGCGGGCCTCCCTGGACGCCGCGATCGGGGCCGGACCGGACCATGTGTCGGCGTACGCGTTGATCGTCGAGGAGGGCACCCAGCTCGCCCGCCGCATCCGCCGGGGCGAGGTCCCGATGACCGACGACGACGTGCACGCGGACCGTTACCTGATCGCCGACGAGAGGCTCGCGGCGGCCGGCTACCACTGGTACGAGGTCTCGAACTGGGCCACCACCGAGGCGGGCCGCTGCCTCCACAACGAGCTGTACTGGCGCGGCGCCGACTGGTGGGGCGCGGGCCCCGGCGCCCACAGCCATGTGGGCGGGGTGCGCTGGTGGAACGTCAAGCACCCCGGCGCGTACGCGGCGGCGCTGGCGGCCGGCAAGTCCCCGGGGGCCGGGCGCGAGCTGCTGTCCGACGAGGACCGGCGCGTCGAGCGGATCCTGCTGGAGCTGCGGCTGCGCGACGGGTGCCCGCTGTCGCTGCTGCGCGAGGAGGGGCTGGCCGCGTCCCGGCGGGCCCTCACGGACGGGCTGCTGGAGCCCGGGCCGTATGAGGAGGGGCGTGCCGTGCTGACGCTGCGGGGGCGGCTGCTGGCGGACGCGGTGGTCAGGGACCTGGTGGACTGAGGCCGCGGTGCTTGCCGAGCCCCTCCGTCACTCCGGGGCCGTGACGAAATCGATCAGCTCCTCGACGCGGCCCAGGAGGGCGGGCTCCAGGTCCTTGTAACTGCCGACCGCGCCGAGGATGCGCTGCCAGGCCGCGCCCGTGTTCTCCGGCCAGCCCAGCGCCCGGCACACCCCCGTCTTCCAGTCCTGGCCGCGCGGGACGCGCGGCCATGCCTCGATCCCCAGGGACGACGGCTTCACCGCCTCCCAGACGTCGATGTACGGATGGCCCACCACGAGGGCGTGCTCGCTGGTCACCGCCTCGGCGATACGGGACTCCTTGCTGCCGGGGACCAGATGGTCGACCAGTACGCCGAGGCGCGCGTCGGGGCCGGGCGCGAAGCCGGCGACGATCGACGGCAGGTCGTCGACGCCCTCCAGGTACTCGACCACCACGCCCTCGATGCGGAGATCGTCGCCCCATACCTTCTCCACCAGTTCGGCGTCGTGGCGTCCCTCCACGTAGATGCGCCCGGCACGGGCCACGCGCGCGCGTGCGCCCGGGACCGCGACCGATCCGGAGGCCGTGCGCGAGGGACGGGCCGGGGCGGCGGCGGGCCGTACGAGGGTCACCACCCGTCCCTCCAGCAGGAACCCGCCCGGTTGCAGCGGGAACACCCGGTGCTTGCCGAAGCGGTCCTCCAGCGTGACCGTGCCCGCCTCGCAGCCGATCACCGCGCCGCAGAAACCGGTACCGGGCTCCTCGACCACCAGCCCCGGCTCCGCAGGTACCTCGGGCACGGGCTGTGACTTCTTCCACGGCGGGGTCAGGTCGGGAGAGTACTGGCGCATTCGAGTGACGATAGGAGAAAGGGCGTCCCCTGTGGCGCCCGACCGGCTACGACACGCCGAAGCGGGCCGCCAGCGCGTCCCGCTGGGCCCGGACGAAGGCCGCGTCCACCACCGCTCCGTGGCCGGGCACGTACCGCGCGTCCTCGCCGCCCAGCGCCAGCAGCCGGTCCAGCGCGGCCGGCCAGCGCGCGGGGACGGCGTCCGGGCCCGCCTGGGGTTCGCCGGACTCCTCGACCAGGTCGCCGCAGAACACCACCGCGGGCTCTCCGGGCTCTCCGGGTTCGCCGGCCTCTCCGGGCACGAGGACGGCGAGGTCGTGGGCGGTGTGGCCCGGGCCCACGTTCGCCAGCAGCACCCGCAGTCCGCCGCCCAGGTCCAGCGACCGCTCCCCGGAGATCAGGTGCAGGGGACGGCAGAGCAGGGCGGCGGCCTCGGCCGCCTCGCGCCCGTCCAGGCCGTTGCGCACGGCGTCGGCGCGGAGTTCCTCGCCCCCGGCGAAGAGGACCGCCTCCAGGCCCGCCGCGCCGAGCACCTCGGCCTCGGACTCGGCGAAGGCCGCCGCCCCGAAGACGTGGTCGAAATGGGAATGGGTCAGCGCGAGATACGTCACACGGCGGTCGTCACCGAGCAGCCGCCGCGCCTCCTCGCGCAACAGCGCGCCCTCCCGCAGGCTCGAACCCGCGTCGATCAGGAGGACCGCACCGTCCCCGACGACCAGTCCGGCCGTGCAGTCCCAGACCGGGAGCCGGCGGCGTCCCACACGCGGGGTGACTTCCTCCCACCCCGCCTCTTCCCAAGCGACCGTCATACCCCGACGCTAACGGCAGGCGGGCCTGACATCGGCGGTACGACATGGCGGGACACGTCGGTACACGTCGGCACGACATCGCGCGGCCGCCCTTGCCGGGGTCGTACCCGACCGCCGTACACTGATAGGAATGCTGGCACTCGCACGGCGTGAGTGCCAAGGGGAAGCGCCGCGGAACGGACGATCTGGAGGTGTGCGCGATGCTCAGTGAACGCAGGCTGGAAGTGCTGCGCGCCATCGTCCAGGATTATGTCGGCACCGAGGAGCCGGTGGGCTCCAAGGCCCTCACCGAGCGGCACAAGCTGGGTGTCTCCCCGGCCACCGTCCGCAACGACATGGCGGCGCTGGAGGAAGAGGGCTACATCGCCCAGCCGCACACCAGCGCCGGGCGCATCCCCACCGACAAGGGCTATCGCCTCTTCGTCGACAAGCTCGCCGCCGTGAAGCCGCTCAGTTCCCCCGAGCGCCGCGCGATCCACAACTTCCTCGAGGGCGCCGTCGACCTGGACGACGTGGTCGGCCGGACCGTACGGCTGCTCGCGCAGCTCACCCGGCAGGTCGCCGTCGTCCAGTACCCGTCGCTCACGCGGTCCACCGTGCGGCACGTGGAACTGCTGTCGCTGGCCCCCGCGCGCGTGATGCTGGTGCTGATCACGGACACGGGCCGGGTGGAGCAGCGGATGATCGACTGCCCGGCGCCGTTCGGAGAAACGTCTCTCGCGGATCTGCGCGCCCGCCTCAACAGCCGGGTCGTGGGCCGCCGTTTCGCAGATGTGCCCCCCTTGGTGCAGGATCTCCCGGAGGCCTTCGAGGCCGAGGACCGCGGTACCGTCTCGACGGTGCTCTCCACCCTGCTGGAGACACTGGTCGAGGAGACCGAGGAGCGGCTGATGATCGGCGGTACCGCCAATCTGACCCGCTTCGGGCACGACTTCCCGCTCACCATCCGGCCCGTGCTGGAGGCGCTCGAGGAGCAGGTCGTGCTCCTCAAACTGCTGGGCGAGGCGAAGGATTCGGGCATGACCGTGCGCATCGGTCACGAGAACGCCCATGAGGGACTCAACTCCACGTCCGTGGTCTCGGTGGGCTACGGTTCGGGCGGCGAGGCAGTAGCGAAACTCGGCGTGGTCGGACCGACCCGCATGGACTATCCGGGAACGATGGGAGCAGTACGAGCGGTGGCACGTTACGTCGGACAGATCCTGGCGGAGTCGTAAGTGGCCACGGACTACTACGCCGTGCTCGGCGTGCGCCGCGACGCGTCCCAGGACGAGATCAAGAAGGCGTTCCGGAGGCTCGCGCGCGAGCTGCACCCGGACGTCAACCCCGATCCGAAGACCCAGGAGCGGTTCAAGGAGATCAACGCCGCCTACGAGGTGCTCTCGGACCCGCAGAAGAAGCAGGTCTACGACCTCGGCGGCGACCCGCTGTCCCAGGCGGGCGGCGCGGGCGCGGGCGGCTTCGGCGCCGGCGGCTTCGGCAACTTCTCGGACATCATGGACGCCTTCTTCGGTACGGCGTCCCAGCGCGGCCCGCGCTCGCGCACCCGGCGCGGCCAGGACGCGATGATCCGGCTGGAGGTCGAGCTCGACGAGGCGGCCTTCGGCACCACCAAGGACATCCAGGTCGACACCGCGACCGTCTGCACCACCTGCAACGGCGAGGGCGCGGCCCCGGGCACGTCCGCCCAGACCTGTGACATGTGCCGCGGCCGCGGTGAGGTGTCCCAGGTCACCCGGTCCTTCCTGGGCCAGGTCATGACGTCCCGCCCCTGCCCGCAGTGCCAGGGCTTCGGCACCGTCGTCCCGAACCCGTGCCCCGAGTGCGCGGGCGACGGGCGCGTACGGTCCCGCCGCACCCTCACCGTGAAGATCCCGGCCGGTGTCGACAACGGCACCCGGATCCAGCTCGCGGGCGAGGGCGAGGTCGGCCCCGGCGGCGGCCCCGCCGGTGACCTGTACGTCGAGATCCACGAGCTGCCGCACCCGGTGTTCCAGCGGCGCGGCGACGACCTGCACTGCACGGTCACCATCCCGATGACCGCGGCGGCCCTCGGCACGAAGGTCCCGCTGGAGACGCTCGACGGCCTGGAGGAGGTCGACATCCGCCCGGGCACGCAGTCCGGCCAGTCGATCCCGCTGCACGGGCGCGGCGTGACCCATCTGCGGGGCGGCGGCCGCGGCGACCTGATCGTGCACGTCGAGGTGACGACGCCGACCAAGCTCGACCCGGAGCAGGAGCGGTTGCTGCGCGAACTGGCGAAGCTGCGGGGCGAGGAGCGGCCCACGGGGCAGTTCCAGCCCGGACAGCAGGGCCTGTTCTCGCGGCTGAAGGACGCGTTCAACGGGCGCTGAGCGTTCGCCGCACGGTGGCCGGAACGGGACGGGCGCGGGTCGTCGACCCGCGCCCGTCCCGTGCCCGTATGCCGGGCGGAAGGCCGGATTCGGACCTCGCCGGGGGACGTGACAACATGCCGTCATGGCTGTGGCACTGAGGGATCTGCTCCCGTACCCGATCGTGCAGGCGCCCATGGCGGGCGGTGTCTCCGTGCCGCAGCTCGCCGCCGCCGTGTCCGAGGCCGGCGGGCTCGGGTTCCTCGCCGCCGGGTACAAGACCGCCGACGGCATGTACCAGGAGATCAAACAGCTCCGCTCCCTCACGGGCCGCCCCTTCGGGGTGAACCTCTTCCTGCCGCAGCCCGCCGGCCACGCCGACCCGGCCGCCGTCGAGGTGTACGCCGAGCAGCTCGCGGGCGAGGCCGCCTGGTACGAGACCGAGCTGGGCGACCCGGACAGCGGGCGCGACGACGGCTTCGACGCCAAGCTCGCCGTCCTCCTCGACGACCCGGTCCCGGCCGTCTCCTTCCACTTCGGCTGCCCCGCCCCCGACGTGGTCGCGGCCCTCGCGGCCAAGGGCACCCTCACCCTCGTCACCGCCACCACGGCCGACGAGGCACGGGCCGTGGAGCGGTCCGGCGCCCACGCGGTGATCGTCCAGGGCGTCGAGGCCGGCGGTCACCAGGGCACCCACCGCGACGACCCCGAGCGGGACGGCGCCGGCATCGGGCTGCTCGCCCTGATCGCCCAGGTCCGCGAGGCGGTGGCGCTGCCCGTCGTCGCGGCCGGCGGCCTCATGCGGGGCAGCCAGATCGCCGCGGTCCTGGCCGCCGGGGCGAGCGCCGCCCAGCTCGGCACCGCGTTCCTCGCCACTTCCGAGTCCGGTGCCCACGCACTGCACAAGCAGGCACTGACCGACCCCCTGTTCGTCCGTACGGAGCTGACGCGCGCCTTCTCCGGGCGCCCGGCCCGCGGCCTGGTCAACCGCTTCATGCGCGAGCACGGCCGGTACGCCCCCGCCGCGTACCCCGAGGTGCACCACCTCACCGCCGGGCTGCGGAAGGCGGCGGCCAGGGCGGGTGACGTGCAGGGCATGGCGCTGTGGGCGGGACAGGGCCACCGGCTGGCGCGGGAGCTGCCGGCCGGGGAACTGGTGGAGGTACTGATGGCCGAGCTGAGTGCGGCGGCGACGGCGTCGCCGGGGCGGGGGCAGGCGGACGGCACTGTGAGAGGAGACGCCCGATGACCGCACCGGTGTTCGTGGTGGACCGACTGGACGGCGTGGGAGCGGAGTTCGTGCTCGACGGCCCCGAGGGGCGGCACGCGGTGTCCGTGAAGCGGCTGCGGCCCGGCGAGGACGTCGTCCTCACGGACGGGCGCGGACGCTGGGCGGAGGGCGCGGTCAAGGCGGCCGAGGGCAAGGACCGCCTCGTCGTCGCGGACCTGGAACTTCACGAGGAGGCTCCGGCGGCGCCCCGCATCACGGTCGTCCAGGCACTGCCCAAGGGCGACCGGGGCGAGCTGGCCGTCGAGACGATGACCGAGGTCGGCGTGGACGCGATCGTCCCCTGGAGCGCCTCGCGCTGCATCACCCAGTGGAAGGGCGAGCGCGGGGCGAAGGCGCTCGCCAAGTGGCGCACGACGGCACGGGAGGCCGGCAAGCAGTCCCGCCGGGTGCGCTTCCCGGAGGTCGCGGATGCGGCAACGACCAGACAGGTTGCGGCACTTCTGGCCGCATCGGACTTCGCGGCCGTGCTGCACGAGAGCGGTGACGTCCCGCTGGCCACCGCCGAACTCCCCGCGAAGGGGGACATCGTGCTGGTGGTCGGACCCGAAGGGGGCGTGTCCGACGAGGAGCTGGGCCTGTTCACCGAGGCGGGTGCGGGCGCCTACCGGCTCGGCCGCAGCGTGCTGCGCACCTCGACCGCCGGAACCGCCGCGGCCGCGCTGCTGCTGGGACGTACCGGCCGCTGGTCCTGAGAGGTCCTACCGACGGCGATCCGGTCGGGCTCCGGGAGTGGTTGCTGCTGCGTGGCTGACCGGCTGTGTTCCGCTCCCGCCGTGGGACGGGACGAGGCGGTGGGGACGAGGGTGGCCGTCAGGGGAGGCGGAGCGTGACCGCATGCCGCCTATCGCCGGGCCGCTGTCCGATGGCAGGCTGCCGAACATGGGCATGGGTGCATTAAAGCGGAAATGGCACCGCTTGGGCGGGCGCCGGATGCTGCTGGGGATCGGTCTCGGGGTGGGAGCCGTCGTGGGTGTCGCCGCGTGCGACCCCAACGGGATGAACACCGCCGCCGTGGCCTACACGACCGAGCGGACCGGCACCCAGGCGCTGGAGCGGCAGGGTCACAACGTGCAGTGGATGACCTGTACGTCGTCGTACGACAGGAAGAACCCGAACACCGGCCAGTACGAGGACAACTCCGGCAACAACCAGTACGGCACGCAGGCCAACAACGCGCGGAACTACAACGGCAGCATCCAGGAGGTCGACTGCAAGGGCGAGACCACCGACGGTCAGCCCATCCGCATCTACGGCACGGTGGACCGCGAGGTCGACGGCCGGTGCGTACGGGGCGACCTGACGGCCGACGTCTCGAACAGGCAGGTGTTCCGCGCGGACGTGCTGGGCGACTGCACGGAGAACAGCCCCGGCGGTCACACCCCGCCCGCCAACGACGGCGGTGGCGGCCAGCAGGACGACAATCCGGGCAACGACAATCCGGGCAACGAGGAAAACCCGGGCCACGAGAATCCGGGCAACGAGGAAAACCCGGGCCACGAGGACGAGCCGTGCCCCGAGAAGACCGTGTGGTGCAAGGAGCACACGGACTGCTGGTCCGACGACAAGTGAGGTGCGGTCGCTGATCGCGCAACACCCTCCCGGGAACGCCGGGCGCTGCTTACAGTGACCGGGTGACACAGCCCGCAGCCACCGCAGCCATCGCAACGTCCGCGTCCGCCGCGTTCCCGGGGCCGTCCGCGCCGTCGGCGTATCTCCGGTATCCGCATCTGCACGGCGAGTCGGTCGCCTTCACCGCCGAGGACGACGTCTGGGTCGCGCCCCTCGGGGGAGGGCGCGCCTGGCGGGTCAGCGCCGACCACGCACCGGTCAACCACCCGCGCATCTCGCCCGACGGCACCACCCTCGCGTGGACCTCCACCCGCGACGGGGCGCCCGAGGTGCACATCGCGCCCGTCGACGGGGGACCCGCCAAGCGGCTGACGTACTGGGGCAGTTGGCGGACCCAGGTGCGGGGCTGGGCCCCGGACGGGCGGGTCCTCGCGCTCAGCACCCAGGGACAGGCGAGCCTGCGCCGCAGCTGGGCGCGGGCCGTACCGCTGGACGGCGGGCCGGCGGCCACCCTGCCCTACGGGCCCGTCGGGGACGTCGCCTACGGGCCACGCACCGTACTGCTGTCCGCGACCATGGGCCGCGAGGCCGCGTCGTGGAAGCGCTACCGGGGCGGCACGGCGGGCAGGCTGTGGATCGAGCGCGCCGGCGAAGGCGAGGAAGGCGCCGGGGAGTTCGTACGGCTGCACGAGGAGCTGGACGGGAACATCGAGTACCCGTTCTGGGCCGGCGACCGCATCGCCTTCCTGTCCGACCACGAGGGCGTGGGAGCCCTGTACTCCTCGCTCGCGGACGGGACGGACCTGCGGAGGCATACGCCCCTCGACAGGTTCTACGCCCGGCACGCCGCCACCGACGGCACCCGCGTCGTGTACGCGTCGGCCGGTGAGCTGTGGCTGCTGGACGACCTGGAGGGCGCGGAGCCGCGACGGCTCGACATCCGGCTCGGCGGGCAGCGCGTCGACCTCCAGCCGTACCCCTTGAACGCCGGCCGGTGGTTCGGCGGGGGCGCGCCCGACCACACCGGGCGGGGCAGCGCCGTCGGTGTGCGCGGAGCCGTCCACTGGGTCACCCACCGCTCCGGCCCCGCCCGTGCCCTCGCCGCCGAGCACGGCGTACGCGCCCGGCTGCCCCGCACCTTCCGCGCGGAGGGGGAGGAGTGGGCGGTGTGGGTGACGGACGCGGAGGGCGACGACGCGTTGGAGTTCGCCCCGGCGACCGGTACCGCGCCCGGCGCCACGCCGAGACGGCTCGCCGCCGGCCGGCTGGGGCGGGTGCTGGGGCTCGCCATGGCACCGGACGGCAGCCGGGCCGCCGTCGCCTCCCACGACGGGCGCGTCCTCCTCGTCGAGCGGGAGAGCGGTGACGTGCGGGAGATCGACCGCAGCGAGGACGGCGAGGTCTCCGGCCTCGTCTTCTCGCCCGACTCCGGCTGGCTCGCCTGGTCGCACCCCGGCCCGGGCCCGCTGCGCCACCTCAAGCTCGCCAACACCGCCGACCTGTCGGTCACGGAGGCCACCCCGCTGCGGTTCCGGGACTACTCACCGGCGTTCACGCTCGACGGCAAGCACCTCGCGTTCCTGTCGGCGCGGTCCTTCGACCCGGTCTACGACGAGCACGTCTTCGACCTGGCGTTCGTGGGCGGCTCCCGCCCGCACCTGATCACGCTCGCCGCGACCACCCCGTCCCCCTTCGGACCGCAGCGCCACGGCCGCCCCTTCGACGCGCCCGACAAGGACGAGACCCCCGACAGCGAGGGCGCCCCCGCCACCCGTATCGACCTGGAGGGGCTCGGCGACCGGATCGTGCCGTTCCCGGTGGAGGCGGCCCGCTACTCGACCCTGCGGGCCGCCAAGGACGGGGTGCTGTGGCTGCGGCACCCGGTGCGCGGCGTGCTCGGCCACTCACGGGCGAACGCGGACGACCCGGAGCCAGGGGCGGTGCTGGAGCGGTACGACCTGGCGCAGCGGCGCGCGGAGTACCTCGCCTCGGACGCGGACCACTTCGCGGTCAGCGGTGACGGCAAGCGGGTGCTGCTGTGGACCGACGACCGGCTCAAGGTCGTCCCCAGCGACCGGCGCGCCTCGGGCGACGAGGACAGCGACACCAACATCACCGTCGATCTGTCGCGGATCCGGCAGACCGTCGACCCGGCCGCCGAGTGGCGCCAGATGTACGACGAGACGGGCCGGCTGATGCGGGACAACTTCTGGCGGCCGGACCTCGGCGGGACCGACTGGCAGGCCGTGCTGGACCGCTACCGGCCGGTGCTCGGCCGGGTCGCCACCCATGACGACCTGCTCGACCTGCTGTGGGAGGTGCAGGGCGAACTCGGCACCTCGCACGCGTACGTCGGCCCGCGCGGCACGGGCGGCCGGGCCGAGCGGCGCCAGGGGCTGCTCGGTGCGGACATCTCGCGGCACGGGGACGGCAGCTGGCGCATCGACCGGATCCTGCCGTCGGAGACCTCCGACCCCGACGCGCAGTCGCCGCTCGCGGCGCCCGGCGTGGCCGTGCGGGCCGGGGACGCGATCGTCGCGGTCGGCGGGCGGCCGGTCGACCCGGTCACCGGGCCCGGACCGCTGCTCGTCGGCACGGCGGGCAAGCCGGTCGAGCTGACGATCCGGCCCGCGGGCGGCGGCGACCCGCGGCACACGGTCGTCGTCCCCGTCGCCGACGAGGAGCCGCTGCGCTACCACGCCTGGGTCGCGGACCGGCGCCGTTATGTGCACGAGCGGTCCGGCGGACGCCTCGGCTATCTGCACGTGCCCGACATGCAGGCGCCCGGCTGGGCCCAGATCCACCGCGACCTGCGCGTCGAGGTGGCCCGGGAGGGCCTGGTCGTGGACGTCCGGGAGAACCGCGGCGGTCACACCTCCCAACTGGTGATCGAGAAGCTGGCGCGCCGCATCGTGGGCTGGAACCGGCCGCGCGGGATGCGCCCGTACAGCTACCCGGAGGACGCGCCGCGCGGGCCCGTGGTCGCCGTCGCCAACGAGTTCTCCGGCTCCGACGGCGACATCGTCAACGCGGCGATCAAGGCCCTCGGCATCGGGCCCGTGGTCGGCACGCGCACCTGGGGCGGCGTCATCGGCATCGACCACCGCTACCGGCTGGTCGACGGCACGCCCGTCACCCAGCCGAAGTACGCGTTCTGGCTGGAGGGCTACGAGTGGGGCGTGGAGAACCACGGGGTCGACCCCGACGTGGAGGTCGTGCAGGCACCGCACGACCACGCCGCCGGACGTGACGTACAGCTCGACGAGGCGATCCGGATCGCGCTGGAGGCCCTGACGGAGTCCCCGGCGAAGACGCCGCCGGAGGTGCCGGAGCTCTGACGGGCGGCGGGGACGGGGGCGGTCGCTACGATGCGCGGGTAATGATCAACCGGCGTGAGGAGGCACACATGGCAGAGGAGAAGGCAGGCACTCCGCAGGAGGACTGCCTGTTCTGCGGGATCGTGGCGGGGAGGATCCCGGCGACGCTCGTCCGCGAGACGGAGACGACCCTCGCCTTCCGGGACATCAACCCGCAGGCGCCCACCCACGTCCTGGTCATCCCCAAGGCCCACCACGAGGACGCGGCCGCCCTCGCCGCCGCCGACCCCGCGCTCGCCGCGGACGTGCTGTGCGAGACCCAGGCCGTCGCGGACGACGAGAAGCTGGAGAGCTACCGCATCGTGTTCAACACGGGCAGCGGCGCCGGCCAGACCGTCTTCCACGCCCACGCCCACGTCATCGGAGGCCGCGGCCTCCAGTGGCCCCCCGGGTGAGCCGGGGTGTCCGTACGCGAACTGGTGGTCCTCGGCACCGCCAGCCAGGTCCCCACCCGGCAGCGCAACCACAACGGATACGTGCTGCGCTGGGACGGCGAGGGCATCCTCTTCGACCCCGGTGAGGGCACGCAGCGGCAGATGCTGCGGGCCGGGGTCGCCGCCCACGACCTGCACCGCATCTGCGTCACACACTTCCACGGCGACCACTCGCTGGGCCTCGCCGGAGTGATCCAGCGCATCAACCTCGACCGTGTCCCGCACGAGGTCACCGCGCACTACCCGCGCTCGGGGCAGCGGTTCTTCGACCGGCTGCGGTACGCCACCGCGTACCGCGAGACCGTGGAGCTGACCGAGGCGCCGGTGAGCGGGGACGGCGGCGTGCTCGCCGCGACCCCGTCGTACACCCTCGAGGCGCGCAAGCTCTCGCACCCGGTCGAGTCGTACGGCTACCGGCTGGTCGAGCCGGACGGGCGGCGGATGCTGCCGGAGCGGCTCGCCGCGCACGGGATCAAGGGCCCGGACGTCGGGCGGATCCAGCGCGAGGGCTCTCTCGGCGGGGTCTCGCTCGCCGACGTGAGCGAGGTGCGGCGCGGGCAGCGGTTCGCGTTCGTCATGGACACCCGGCTGTGCGACGGCGTCCATGCCCTCGCCGAGGGCTGCGACCTGCTCGTCATCGAGTCCACGTTCCTCGACGAGGACGAGGACCTCGCCGTCGAGCACGGTCATCTGTCGGCCGGGCAGGCGGCGCGGGTGGCCCGGGACGCGGGCGTACGGCACCTGGTGCTGACGCACTTCAGCCAGCGCTACACCGAGCCGGAGGAGTTCGAGCGGCAGGCGCGGGCGGCCGGGTTCGAGGGGGAGCTGACCGTGGCGCACGACCTGCTGCGGGTGCCGCTGCCGAAGCGGCGGTGACCTGCCGTTTCGGCGGCCGTTTCGCCGGCAGATCGTTTTCGATGTGGAGGGCCGGGGGCCGTACGATGCTTTGATGCCCGTACCCAAAGCCGAACTGCACCTCCATATCGAAGGCACCCTGGAGCCCGAGCTCGCCTTCGCGCTCGCCGCGCGCAACGGTGTCGAGCTGCCCTACGCCGACACGGACGCCCTCCGCGAGGCGTACCGGTTCGAGGACCTCCAGTCCTTCCTGAACCTGTACTACGAGCTCATGGCCGTGCTGCGCACCGAGCAGGACTTCGCCGACCTGGCCGACGCCTACCTCGCCCGCGCCGCCGCCCAGGGCGTCCGGCACGCCGAGATCTTCTTCGACCCGCAGGCCCACATCGCGCGCGGAGTGCCGATGGGGACCGTGGTGGAGGGGCTCTGGCGGGCCCTCGGCCGCAGCGAGGAGACCCACGGCGTCTCCACCCGGCTCATCATGTGCTTCCTGCGCGACGAGTCGGCCGAGTCGGCGATGGAGACCCTGGACGCCGCCAGGCCGTACCTCGACCGGATCACCGGCGTCGGACTGGACTCCGCCGAGGTCGGGCACCCGCCGGTGAAGTTCCGCGAGGTGTACGAGGCCGCCGCCGCGCTGGGGCTGCGCCGGGTCGCCCACGCCGGTGAGGAGGGCCCGCCCGCGTACATCACCGAGGCCCTGGACGTGCTCGGCGTCGAGCGCGTCGACCACGGGCTGCGCTGCATGGAGGACCCCGCGCTGGTGGAGCGGCTGGTGCGGGAGCGGGTGCCGCTGACGCTGTGCCCGCTGTCCAACGTACGGCTGCGGACCGTCGACACGCTGGCGGAGCACCCGCTGCCCGCGATGCTGGAGGCCGGGCTGCTGTGCACGGTGAACTCCGACGACCCGGCGTACTTCGGCGGCTACGCCGGGGACAACTTCGACGCGGTGCGGACGGCCCTCGGGCTGGACGAGGAGCGGCTGCGCGAGCTGGCCCGCAACTCCTTCGTCGCCTCCTTCCTGGAGCACGACGAGGAGCGGCGGGCGCGGTATCTCGCCGAGGTGGAGGCGTACGTCTTCCCGTAGGGCGGCCGTCGGTCAGGCGGCCGGCTCGTACCGGGCGGCCGCCGCGCGGGCCGGGCTGTGCGCGACGGCGCCGTGGCCGGCCGTCCCCGTCCGCAGGGCGACGGCCGTCATCGGCACGGCGACCGCCAGCAGGCCCGCCGCCAGGATCAGCCCCATGCCCGCGTAACCGGCGTGTGCGGACAGCAGGCTGCCGGTGAGCGGGCCGCAGGCCGTGCCGAGCGAGGACGCGGCACCCACCAGGACCGCCCAGCGGCCGCGTGCGTCCAACGAGGCGGCCAGCCCGATCACGTACGACAGCACGACCGGGTAGAGCGTGTTCCAGGCGATCTCGCCGGCGGCGAAGGTGACGAGGTCGGTCGCGGCGGCGCTCACCGCGATGCACCCGGCGATGAGCGCCGTACCGGCACCGATGGGCAGGGTCCGGCCGAGGCGGGAGCCGAGCGCCCCCGCGCCGACGACGCCGAGCAGCCCGCCGCCCAGCGCCACGGCGAAGACCGCGCCGACCGTGACCTCGGACAGCCCCGCCTGGTGCAGGCCGATGCGGCCGCTGACGCCCCAGAGGGAGTTCTGCGCGAGGGACCAGCAGAACATGGCGGCGGCGAGGGCCAGTCCGGCGCGGGGGCGGGGCAGGGCGGTGCCGCTGCGGGTGTCCTGGACGGGGTGGGCTGCCGTGGAGGGGAGTCGTCCGGTCACCGGCCACACCGCGAGCGCGGTGAGCGCCAGCGCGGCGAGCGGCAGGCCGTGGCCCGGGCCGAGGCGGGGGACCGTCAGGTAGAGGGCGCCGGCGAGGGCCGAGACGCCGAGGAGGCCCAGCGTGGTGACGCGGTGCGGGTCCCGCTGGGCCGCGATGCCCGTGGCGGCGACGGCGGTGGCGGTGCCGGAGCCGAGACCGCCGAGCACCGCGCCCGTGACGACGGCGGGAACGGTGTCCGTGAGGGCGGCCATGCCGTAGCCGATGACGGCGAGGGCGAGTCCGGTGCGGGCGAGGACGCGGGGGGCGAGACGGCCGCCCCGGGACGCGAGCAGGAAGCCCGCCGACGCCGAACCCATCAGCAGCGCGCTGCCGATGGCGCCCGCCTCGGTGGCGGTGAGGGGGAGGGAGGTGTCGAGTCTGCCGACGGTGGTGGGCAGGAGGTAGGAGGCGAGGTACCCGGCCGTGAAAAGGGCGACGAGGGGCCAGGGCGGGGCGGAGCGGGGGGACACGGGCGTTCCTGGGCGTGCGAAGGTGCCGTGTGAGCACGGGAAATGGGGGAGGGCGGCTGTCGACGGACAGGAACGCGCGGCCAATTTGTATCAAGCGGGGGGTGGGGGGAAGAAGCGCGGGATGTGTGATGTGGGGCACGTCTCGTTTGGTGCTGTGGCTGCCGGGTAGGAGCGTCGCTTTCGTACCCGCGCATTGACCCACCGTGTGCACGTACCTAATCTCCATCTGCATATGTGGATGGCGTCTACATGGGTGGGAGTCGACCTGTGACCCGCGACCTGACCATCACCGAAGTCCGGCTGACCCCGATCCTGGTCGCCGACCCGCCCCTGCTGAACACGCAGGGCGTGCACCAGCCCTACACACCCCGGCTGATCGTGGAGGTCGTCACCGCCGACGGCGTCACCGGCGTGGGGGAGACGTACGGGGACACCAAGTACCTGGAGCTGGCCCAGCCCTTCGCCGACGGGCTGGTGGGGCGGCGGGTCAGCGACCTGAACGGACTGTTCACCCTTGCGGACACCGTCGCCGTCGACCGGGAACGGGTCGACGACCAGGTGGACGTGGGCGGACTGCGGGGCGTGCAGACCGCCGGCAAGCTGCGGCTCTCCGTCCTGTCGGGCTTCGAGGTCGCCTGCCTCGACGCGCTCGGCAAGGCGCTCGGACTGCCCGTGCACACCCTGCTCGGCGGGAAGGTGCGCGACTCCGTCGAGTACAGCGCGTACCTCTTCTACCGGTGGGCAGGCCACCCCGAGGGCGTGGCCTGCGAGGAGGACGACTGGGGTGCCGCCGTCGACCCGGCCGGAGTCGTCGAACAGGCCCGCCGGTTCACGGAGCGGTACGGCTTCACCTCCTTCAAGCTCAAGGGCGGTGTCTTCCCGCCCGAGGAGGAGATCGCCGCGGTCCGCGCCCTCGCCGAGGCCTTCCCCGGGCACCCGCTGCGGCTCGACCCCAACGGCGCCTGGTCCGTCGGGACCTCGCTGAAGGTGGCCGAGGAGCTCGGTGACGTCCTGGAGTACCTGGAGGACCCGGCGCTGGGCACGGACGCGATGGCCGAGGTGTCCGCGCGGACCGGGGTCCCCCTCGCCACCAACATGTGCGTGACCACCTTCGCGGAGATCGAGGAGGCGTTCAGCCGCGACGCCGTCCAGGTCGTCCTCTCCGACCACCACTACTGGGGCGGGCTGCGCAACACCCAGCGCCTGGCCGCCGTCTGCGACGTCTTCGGGGTCG
Organism: Streptomyces sclerotialus; assembly: GCA_000719105.1. Lineage (GTDB taxonomy): Bacteria > Actinomycetota > Actinomycetes > Streptomycetales > Streptomycetaceae > Streptomyces > Streptomyces sclerotialus_B. The sequence continues at coordinate 528,824 of JODX01000001.1, forward strand.
GGGTGTCCATGCACTCCAACACCCACCTGGGCATCTCCCTCGCCGCGATGACCCAGGTCGCGGCCACCGTGCCCAACCTGCACCACGCCTGCGACTCGCACTACCCCTGGCAGTCCGAGGACGTGCTCACCGAGCGCCTGACCTTCGAGGGCGGCAAGGTGGCCGTCTCGGACGAGCCCGGCCTCGGTGTCGAACTCGACCGCGACCGGCTGGCGTTCCTCCACCGGCGCTGGCTGGACGACGACGGCTCGATGCGGGACCGGGACGACGCGGCGGCCATGCGGGTCGCCGACCCGGAGTGGGTCACGCCGGCCGTGCCCCGCTGGTAGCGAGTACGGCACGGCGACCGGGCGCAATCGGCGCCGTTCTCGCGGACCCTTGGTGCACACTGGCCTGATCCGCATCACACCAGGCCAGGGAGCACACCGTGACCGCGTCCGAGGGAGAGCGACCGCAGCACCGGCCCGGGAGCGACCGGCCCTCGACCGGCTTCCACCCGAGCCACCGGCTCCGCCGGGGGGACCCCCTCGCCGCGCTGCGCGCCCCGGACGACCCGCCCTGGGACGTCTACCTGACGGGCACGGTGTTCCTCGACATCATCTTCACCGGCCTGGACTCGGCGCCGGTGCGCGGCACCGAGTCCTGGGCGCGCGGCATGGGGTCCAGCCCCGGCGGCGTCGCCAACATGGCGACCGCGCTGGCCCGGCTCGGCCTGCGGACCTCCCTCGCGGCGGCGTTCGGGGACGACCACTACGGGGAGTACTGCTGGGACACCCTCGAACAGGGCGAGGGCATCGACCTCTCCCCGTCCCGCACCGTCCCCCACTGGCACTCCCCGGTCACCGTCTCCATGGCGTACGAGGGGGAGCGCACGATGGTCTCCCACGGCCACGAACCGCCCCCGGAGGAGACCGCCCCGGACCGCGCGCCGTACGCCCGCGCCGCCGTCGCCTCCCTGGTACCGGGCACGCGCGCACCCTGGATCGCACAGGCGGCGAACAGCGGCACCCGGATCTTCGCGGACGTCGGCTGGGACGAGACGGGCCGCTGGGACCTGGCCGGCCTCGCCGACCTCGAACACTGCGAGGCCTTCCTCCCCAACGCCGCGGAGGCCATGTGCTACACGCGCACCGACTGCCCCCGCACCGCCGCCCACGCCCTCACCGACCACGTACCGCTCGCCGTGGTCACCCTCGGCGCGGAGGGCGCGTACGCCGTGGACGCCCGCACCGGTGAGACCGCCGAGGTGCCGGCCATCGCCGTCGAGGCGCTGGACCCCACGGGCGCGGGCGACGTCTTCGTGGCGGGCTTCGTCACCGGCACGCTGGCCGGCTGGCCGCTCGCGGACCGGCTCGCCTTCGCGGGCCTGACCGCCGCGCTCTCGGTCCAGGAGTTCGGGGGATCGCTCTCGGCGCCGGGCTGGGCCGAGATCGCCGCCTGGTGGCGCCGGATCCAGTCCGTAGACACCCAGGACCCGGCGGCGCTGCGCCGGTACGCGTTCCTGGACGACCTGCTGCGGTCGCTGCCGGAGCAGCGGACCACCCCGTGGCCGGTGCGCAGGGCGGTCCCGACGATCGGCTTCCGCCGGTCCGCCTGAACCCCGGGGCGCACATCCGGGTCCCTTGCCGAGATCCGTGCCGATGTCCGCGCCGAAAACTCCTACGGCGATGTCAGCCGCCCGGCGTACCCTGGAAATCGCCAGGCCGCCCATGGGGCGGGCGAGACGTACCGAGGAGGACGAGCAAGGCCTACAGAGCCGGCCCATGACTCAGACACCCAGAGCTCACACCCCCGCGCAGGGACAGGCGAGAGCACAGTTCACCGTCCCCGCCCAGCACCCCATGGTGACCGTGCTGGGGTCCGGCGACTCCCTGCTGCGTGTGATCGAGAAGGCCTTCCCGGCGGCCGACATCCACGTCCGGGGCAATGAGATCAGCGCGGTCGGCGACACAGCGGATGTCGCCCTCATCCAGCGCGTGTTCGACGAGATGATGCTGGTGCTCCGCACCGGACAGCCGATGACGGAGGACGCAGTGGAACGCTCGATCGCCATGCTCAAGGCGAGCGAGAACGGGGAGAGCGACGGCCAGGAGACCCCGGCCGAGGTGCTCACGCAGAACATCCTCTCCTCGCGCGGGCGCACCATCCGCCCGAAGACGCTCAATCAGAAGCGCTACGTCGATGCCATCGACAAGCACACGATCGTCTTCGGCATCGGCCCCGCCGGCACCGGCAAGACCTACCTGGCCATGGCGAAGGCCGTCCAGGCCCTCCAGTCCAAGCAGGTCAACCGCATCATCCTGACCCGCCCGGCGGTGGAGGCGGGGGAGCGCCTGGGCTTCCTGCCCGGCACCCTCTACGAGAAGATCGACCCGTATCTGCGCCCGCTGTACGACGCGCTGCACGACATGCTCGACCCCGACTCGATCCCGCGGCTGATGGCGGCGGGGACGATCGAGGTGGCGCCGCTGGCATATATGCGAGGCCGCTCGCAACCGATCTTCACGAACGTCCTCACGCCGGATGGTTGGCGCCCCATCGGCGATCTTGAGGTCGGTGACCTGGTCATCGGTTCCAACGGAGAGCCGACTCCGGTCCTCGGCGTTTACCCACAGGGCGAGAGGGACATCTACCGCGTCACGGCCCAGGACGGCTCCTGGACCCTCTGCTGCGGCGAGCACCTGTGGACGGTCCGCACGGCCGCCGACAAGCGTCGCGACAAGCCGTGGCGGGTCCTGGAGACCCAGGAGATGATCGGCAATCTGCGTGCGGCGCACGCTCGCCGGTATGAGCTGCCGCTGCTCACGGCGCCAGTGTGCTTCCCGGAGCGGGAGGTGCCGATGGATCCGTACGCGCTGGGGCTGCTGCTCGGGGACGGTTGTCTGACCGGCTCCACCACACCCTCCTTCGCGACGGAGGACGCGGAGCTGGCCACGGCGCTCGAAGCCGCGCTTCCGGGTGTCGGGGTACGGCACCGTGGTGGGCCCGACTACGTCCTCAGCAGGATCAAGTCTCCAGGCGACGTGGTCACACTCGAGAACCCGGTCACACGGGTCATGCGCCAGTTGGACCTGATGCGCACCCGTTCCCACAGCAAGTTCGTCCCGGACGACTACCTGTACAACTCGGCCGAGGTGCGGCTGGCTGTGTTGCAAGGCCTGCTGGACTCGGACGGCGGTCCCGTGACCCAGTCGCGCCGCACCTGCCGTATCCAGTACACGACGACGTCGATCCTGCTCCGCGACGACGTGATCGCGCTGGTGCAGTCACTCGGTGGCGTCGCCTACACCCGTCGACGTACCGCAGAGGGCCGTACGCCCGGTTTCGCCAACGGTCGGGAGGTCGGCTACCGGCACGATGCCCACGTCGTCGACATCCGCCTCCCCGAAGGCATCGAGCCCTTCCGTCTCGCCCGCAAGCGCGACAAGTACCACGCGGCAGGAGGCGGCGGACGCCCGATGCGCTTCATCGACTCGATCGAGCCCGCGGGCAGGGAGGAGACCGTCTGCATCCAGGTGGCGGCCGAGGACTCGCTGTACGTCACGCAGGACTACCTGCTGACGCACAACACCCTCAACGACGCCTTCATCATCCTGGACGAGGCCCAGAACACGAGCCCCGAGCAGATGAAGATGTTCCTCACCCGCCTCGGCTTCGACTCGAAGATCGTGATCACGGGTGACGTGACCCAGGTCGACCTGCCGTCCGGCACCAAGTCCGGTCTGCGTCAGGTGCAGGACATCCTGGAGGGCGTCCCGGACGTCCACTTCTCGCGCCTGTCGTCGCAGGACGTCGTCCGGCACAAGCTGGTGGGCCGTATCGTCGACGCCTACGAGAAGTACGACACCACGCACGGCACCGAGAACGGCGCGCACAAGAGCCGCGGCAGGTCCGGGCAACACAAGGGGAAGTAGACCGAGCAGCACCATGTCGATCGACGTCAACAACGAGTCCGGAACCGAGGTCGACGAGCAGGCGATCCTCGACATCGCCCGCTACGCGCTCACGCGGATGCGCATCCACCCGCTCTCCGAACTCTCGGTGATCGTGGTGGACGCCGACGCCATGGAGCAGCTCCACATCCAGTGGATGGACCTGCCCGGTCCGACGGACGTCATGTCCTTCCCGATGGACGAGCTGCGGCCGCCGTCCAAGGACGACGACGAGCCGCCGCAGGGGCTGCTCGGCGACATCGTGCTCTGCCCCGAGGTCGCCGCCAAGCAGGGCGCCGAGGCGCCGACACAGCACTCCATGGACGCGGAGCTCCAGCTCCTCACCGTCCACGGAGTGCTGCACCTGCTCGGCTACGACCACGAGGAGCCCGACGAGAAGGCCGAGATGTTCGGTCTGCAGGCCGCCATCGTGGACGGCTGGCGCGCGGAGAAGGGCCTCACCGGCCCGTCCCCGGCCCCGACCGTGTCATGAGCGCCTCCCTGCTGATCGGTGCCGTCGCCCTGGTCGTCGTCGCCTGGCTCGCCGCCAGCGCGGAGGCGGGCCTCGCGCGCGTCTCCACCTTCCGGGCCGAGGAGGCCGTACGGTCGGGGCGGCGCGGCAGCGCCAAGCTCGCCAAGGTCGCCGCCGACCCCACCCGCTACCTCAACGTGGCGCTGCTGGTCCGCGTCGCCTGCGAGATGGCGGCGGCGGCCCTCGTCACGTACGGCTGCCTCCAGGCGTTCGAGCGGACCTGGGAGGCCCTGGCCGTGGCGATAGGCGTCATGGTCCTCGTCAGCTATGTCGCGGTCGGGGTCTCCCCGCGCACCATCGGCCGCCAGCACCCGCTGAACACGGCGACGGCGGCCGCGTACGTCCTCGTGCCGCTCGCCCGCATCATGGGTCCGATCCCGTCGCTGCTGATCCTCATCGGCAACGCCCTCACCCCCGGCAAGGGCTTCCGCCACGGCCCCTTCGCCTCCGAGGCGGAGCTGCGCGCCCTGGTGGACCTGGCGGAGAAGGAGTCGCTGATCGAGGCCGAGGAGCGCCGCATGGTGCACTCGGTGTTCGAGCTCGGCGACACCCTGGTGCGCGAGGTGATGGTCCCGCGCACCGACCTGGTCGTCATCGAGCGCTACAAGACGATCCGCCAGGCGCTGAGCCTTGCCCTGCGCTCCGGTTTCTCCCGCATACCGGTCACCGGGGACAGCGAGGACGACATCGTCGGCATCGTGTACCTCAAGGACCTCGCCCGCAAGACGCACATCAGCCGGGACGCCGAGTCGGAGCTGGTGTCGACGGCGATGCGGCCCGCCGCGTTCGTCCCCGACACCAAGAACGCGGGCGACCTGCTGCGCGAGATGCAGCAGGAGCGCAACCACGTCGCCGTCGTCATCGACGAGTACGGCGGCACCGCCGGCATCGTCACCATCGAGGACATCCTCGAGGAGATCGTCGGCGAGATCACCGACGAGTACGACCGCGAGCTGCCCCCGGTGGAGGTCCTCGGCCAGGACCGCTACCGGGTCACCGCCCGGCTCGACATCGGCGACCTGGGCGAGCTGTACGGCCTGGAGGCGTTCGACGACGAGGACGTCGAGACCGTCGGCGGCCTGCTCGCCAAGGCGCTCGGCCGGGTGCCGATCGCCGGTGCCTCGTCGGTGGTCGAGCTGCCCGACGGCCGTGAGCTGCGGCTGACGGCGGAGGCCGCGGCCGGCCGCCGGAACAAGATCGTCACCGTGCTGGCGGAACCGGTGGGCCCGGCGGAGCAGGACCCGCCGGGGGAGGAGACGAAACCGGAGTGACGGAGTAGTGACCCCTCAGGACCTGCGCGCCCTCTGCCTGTCCTTCGACGCCGCCGTGGAGGACTTCCCCTTTAATGCCGAGACCTCGGTCTTCAGGGTGCTGGGCAAGCTCTTCGCCCTGACGAACCTGGACGCGCGGCCCCTGACGGTCAACCTCAAGTGCGACCCGGAGGACGCGGTCAGGCTCCGCGCCGAGCACCCCGGACTGATCGTCCCCGGCTGGCACATGAACAAGCGCCACTGGAACACCGTCACCGCCGACGGCGAGCTCCCGGACCGCCTGGTCCGGGAGCTGGTGGAGGACTCGTACGACCTGGTCGTCGCCGGCCTACCGCGCGCCGACCGCCTCCGCCTCGACCGCCCCTGAGCGCTCCCGGCGACCGCGCAGCCCCACCGCGACCAGCACCGCCGCCCCGAGCACGATCCCCGCGTCCAGCGCCACCACCGTACGGACACCGGACAGCAGGTCCCCGGACGTGGTGGCGAGCACGCCCAGCAGCGGGATGCCGACGGTGATGCCGACCTGCTGGGTCGAGGTCACCAGACCGGTGGCCAGGCCCTGCTCCCCGTCCGGCACACCGGAGGTGACGGTGAGGCCGTACGAGATGATCGCGCCCAGATGGCACATGCTCGCCAGCGACACGGCGGCCGTGGCGAGCCACACGGACCCGCCGCCCTCCCCGAGCGCGAGCAGCGCCGCGGTCAGCGCGCCCTGGCCGGCCAGCGAGCCGGCCAGCGTGCGGCGGGCGCCGAAGCGGCCGATGACCCGCGGGACGTACGCGCCCGCCACCACCGACAGGACGCCCTGGACGCCGAAGACGAGTCCCGTCTCGAAGGCCGACAGGCGCAGGACCTCCTGCAGGTACAGGGTCAGCGCGAAGACGACCGTCGACATCATCGAGAAGGTGACCAGGCCGCCCAGGTTGCCCCAGGCCACCGTGCGGCGGCGCAGCATCGGCAGGGAGACCAGGGGCGCCTCGGAACGGGTCTCCACGACGGCGAACGCGGTGAGCAGCAGCACGCCCGCGGCCAGGGTCACGATCACGTCCGTACGGCCGAAGCCGTGGTCGGCGGCGGTCGACAGGGCGTAGATCAGCGAGAGCAGACCGCCGGTGACGGTGACCGCGCCGGGCATGTCCAGGCGGGGGCGCTCGGGGGTGCGGGACTCGGGCAGCAGACCGGGCGCCAGCGGCAGCACGACCAGCGCGAACAGGGCGAGCAGGCCCATCGTGGAGCGCCAGCCGAGCGCGTCCGTCAGCACGCCGCCCGCCACCATGCCGACCGTGAAGCCGAGGGAGAGCAGGGTGCCCGAGATGCCGAGCGCCCGGTTGCGGGCGGGCCCCTCCGGGAACGTCGTCGTCAGCAGGGACATGCCGGTCGGGACGATGGCCGCCGCGCCCAGTCCCTGCAGCGCCCGTCCGGCGAGGAAGGAGGCCGGGTCCCAGGCGAACGTCGCCAGCACCGAGGCCGCGCCGAACAGGGCGAGCCCGGACAGGAAGAGCAGGCGCCGCCCGTACAGGTCGCCGATCCGGCCGAAGAGCAGCAGGAAGCCGCCGGACGGCAGCGCGAACGCCGTCACCGCCCACTGCAGGGCGGACCGGCTCATGCCCAGGTCCGTGCCGAGCACCGGCAGCGCGACGTTCAGGACGGAGAAGTCCAGCGCGACCATGAACTGGGCCGCGCACAGCACGAACAGGACCAGCCGGTCGCGGGCCGAGAGACGAGGGCCGGGCGCCTGTGGTGCCGAGGTGGTGAGGGAGGTGTCGATCGCCATGCACAAGAGACTGTCGGCGCCGGAATAGCCGTGGGGAGCGGGCAGTTGTCCTGGTGGTGGCACCACCAGGCAGGTGCACGGCAAGGGTGGCACCACCAGCCGGACCAACACCAGCACACCAGCAGGGGGATGGCGTGTCGGACGTGGCCGTGACCGGGGCGGGCAGGACGCACCGCCGCAGTGAGCTGCGCGAGTTCCTGATGAGCCGCCGGGCCCGGGTCTCCCCGGCGGAGGCCGGTCTGCCCGAGGGCGGGGCGCGGCGCCGGACGCCGGGGCTGCGCCGCGAGGAGGTCGCCGTGCTCGCCGGGGTGGGCGCCTCCTGGTACCAGTGGCTGGAGCAGGGGCGGGACATCTCCGTCTCCCCGCAGGTGCTGGACGCCGTCGCCCGTGTGCTGCGGCTCAGCAACGCCGAGCGCCGCCACCTGTACGTCCTCGCCGGGCTCAACCCGCCGACCCCCGAAGTCGCCCCGGAGAAGCGGGACATGTGCGACGGGCTGCGTCGGCTGATCGACACGTGGATGCCGTACCCGGCGCACATCATGGACCGCTACTACAACTGCGTGCTGTACAACGACGCCGCCGCGACGGTCCTCGGCATGCGTCCCGACCTCACGTGGAACTGCCTCGTCGACTACTTCACCAACCCGCTCTACCGCCTGCGTGCCGAGAGCTGGGAGCGCAACGCCCGTACGGTCGTCGCCCAGTTCCGCGCCGCCTGCTCCGCCGACCCCGGCGACGAGGGACTCCAGGAGGTGCTGGCGCGGGTGCGGGCGGCGAGCGACGAGTTCGGGCGGCTGTGGGAGGAACGGAACATCGAGGACGCCGGGCAGCTCCGCAAGGAACTGGAGCACCCGCTGGTCGGCCTGCTCTGCCTGGAGTCGACGGCGCTGAAGGTGCCCGCGCGGCCCGATCTGACGATCGTGCTGCACACGCCGCTGGACGAGGCGAACAGCGCGGCGAAGCTGGAGTGGCTGGCCTCGCCGGAGGGGCGGCGCGGGGCGATGTACCCCGTGGCGGGCTGACCGTTCCATGGCTACGTATGCTCAGCCCATGACCGACAGCAGCGCGCTCGACCCCGAGGACCGCAAGATCGTCACCCTGGCCCGTTCCGCGCGGGCCCGCAACGGCGTGCCCGAGGGTGCCGCCGTACGCGACGAGAGCGGACGTACCTATGTCGCCGGGACCGTCACCCTCGACTCGCTGAAGCTCAGTGCCCTGCGGACGGCGGTGGCGATGGCGGTGGCGTCCGGCGCGCAGTCGCTGGAGGCGGCGGCCGTGGTGACGGAGGCCGGACCGGCGTCGGCCGAGGACCTGGCGGCCGTACGGGACCTGGGCGGCCCGGAGACCCCGGTGCTGGTGGCGGGCCCGGACGGCACGGTCCGCGAGACGCTGACCGCGGGCTGAACCTGCCGCACAGGCTCTGGGCCGGACCTAGAGCGCGTCGGGTCCGCGCTCACCCGTGCGGACCCGGACGACCGTCTCCACGGGCAGCGCCCACACCTTCCCGTCGCCGATCTTGCCCGTCCGCGCCGCCCGGACGATCGCGTCCATGACGGGATCGGCGTCCGCGTCCTCCACGACGACCTCGATCCGCACCTTGGGCACCAGGTCGACCTGGTACTCCGCGCCGCGGTACACCTCGGTGTGACCGCGCTGGCGGCCGTAGCCGCTGGCCTCGGTCACGGTCAGGCCGTGCACGCCCAGCTCCTGCAGGGCGGTCTTGACGTCGTCGAGGCGGTACGGCTTGACGACCGCGGTGATGAGCTTCATGGCTTACGGCTTGCCCTTCTGGGCGGTGGGGAGGACGGACGCGGTGACCGGGGCGCCGTGGCCCAGGACCCCGTGATCGTAGGCCGTCTCGGCGTGCACCGTAAGGTCCAGGCCGGTGTGCTCCTGCTCCTCGCTCGCGCGGAAGCCCATCGTGCGGTCGATCAGCTTCCCGATGCCGTAGGTGACGCCGAAGGCGTACGCACCCACCACGGCCACCGCGACCAGCTGCTTGCCGAGCTGGGCGAGGCCGCCGCCGTACAGCAGGCCCTCGGCGCCGCCGGTCATGGTGGCCGTGGCGAAGACGCCGATCAGCACGGTGCCGACGACGCCGCCGACCAGGTGGACGCCGACGACGTCGAGCGAGTCGTCGTAGTTCAGCTTGAACTTCCAGCTCACCGCCCAGGAGCAGACGGCGCCCGCGGCGAGGCCCACCACCAGCGCGCCGAGCAGGGAGACCGAACCGCAGGACGGCGTGATGGCGACCAGGCCCGCGACCGCGCCGGAGGCCGCGCCGAGCGTCGTCGGGTGGCCGTCGCGCCGCTGCTCCACGAAGAGCCAGCCGAGCAGGCCGGTGCAGCCGGCGGCGAGGGTGTTGAGGAAAACCGCCGCGGCCATGCCGTTGGCGCCGAGGGCGGAGCCGGCGTTGAAGCCGAACCAGCCGAACCAGAGCAGACCGGCGCCCAGCACCACCATCGGCAGGTTGTGCGGCCGCATCGCGTCCTTCTTGAAGCCGAGCCGCGGGCCGAGGACCAGGCAGAGCGCCAGCCCGGAGGCACCCGAGGTGATCTCGACGGGCAGACCGCCCGCGAAGTCCAGCGCCCCCAGCCCGTCGAGGATCCAGCCACCCGGGCCCCACACCCAGTGCGTGACGGGAACGTATACGAGCAGTGCCCAGACGGGCACGAAGACCAGCCACGCCCCGAACTTCGCGCGGTCCGCGATCGCGCCGCTGACCAGCGCCGCCGTGATGATCGCGAAGGTGAGCTGGAAGGTGGCGAAGAGCAGTGTGGGGACGGTGCCCTGGACGCTGTCCGGGCCCAGCCCCCGCATCCCCACGTGGTCGAGGGAGCCGATCAGCCCGCCGAAGACGTCGTCGCCGAAGGCGAGGGAGTAGCCGGCCACCAGCCAGACCACGGTGACGAGAGCGATCGACACGAAGCTCATCATCAGCATGTTCAGCACGCTCTTCGTGCGGACCATGCCGCCGTAGAAGAGGGCGAGGCCCGGGGTCATCAGCAGCACCAGGGCGGTGGCGGCGAGCAGCCAGGCGGTGTCGCCGGTGTCGAGGGCGGACGCTTCTCCGGCGGCCAGGGTGACGGACTCCACGGGCGGGTCTCCTCGGGGTGGGGGCTCGTCCGAGGGTCACCGGCCCGCGTTTCCTGTCGGGTACGGGTGTGTTTCCGTGGCGTTTCGTGTTGCGCGGGGGTTTCCGGGGCCTCACCGGGGGCGGGGATGCGTGCGCGGTGCGGCGGCGGCCTGTGGATCAGGGACAATGGGCGCCATGAGCGTTCGCAGTCAGTCATCCGCGCCGTCGGAAAAGTCCGAGGCCTCTCACCGGGCGGGCTTCGCCTGTTTCGTGGGCCGTCCCAACGCGGGCAAGTCCACCCTCACGAACGCTCTGGTCGGGCAGAAGGTGGCGATCACCTCCAACCGGCCGCAGACGACCCGGCACACGGTGCGCGGCATCGTGCACCGGCCGGACGCCCAGCTGATCCTGGTCGACACCCCGGGCCTGCACAAGCCGCGCACCCTGCTCGGCGAGCGGCTGAACGACGTGGTCCGCACCACCTGGGCCGAGGTCGACGTGATCGGCTTCTGCCTGCCCGCGGACCAGAAGATCGGCCCGGGTGACCGTTTCATCGCCAAGGAGCTCGCGGGGATCAAGAAGACCCCCAAGGTCGCCATCGTCACCAAGACGGATCTCGTCGACTCCAAGGCGCTCGCCGAGCAGCTCATCGCGATCGACCAGCTCGGCAAGGAGCTGGGCATCACCTGGGCGGAGATCGTCCCGGTGTCGGCGACCGCGAACAAGCAGGTCGACCTGCTCGCCGACCTGCTGATCCCGATGCTCCCCGAGAGCCCGCCGCTCTACCCCGAGGGCGACCTCACCGACGAGCCCGAGCAGGTCATGGTCGCGGAGCTGATCCGCGAGGCCGCGCTGGAGGGCGTACGGGACGAGCTGCCGCACTCCATCGCGGTCGTCGTCGAGGAGATGCTCCCGCGTGAGGACCGCCCCGCGGACAAGCCCCTCCTCGACATCCACGCCAACGTCTACATCGAGCGCCCCAGCCAGAAGGGCATCATCATCGGCCCCAAGGGCAAGCGCCTGAAGGACGTCGGCATCAAGTCCCGCAAGCAGATCGAGGCGCTGCTCGGCACACCGGTCTTCCTGGACCTGCACGTCAAGGTGGCCAAGGACTGGCAGCGGGACCCGAAGCAGCTGCGCAGGCTCGGGTTCTGACGAGGCCCCTCACCCGTCGCCCTGCGCCCGCAGCACCTCCCGCAGCCAGCCGTACGACGCCTTCGGGGTGCGCCGCTGCGTGCCGAAGTCGACGTGGACGAGGCCGAAGCGGCGCGCGTACCCCTCCGCCCACTCGAAGTTGTCGAGCAGCGACCACACGAAGTACCCGCGGACGTCGACGCCCGCCTCCAGCGCCCGGTGCAGGGCGCGGAGGTGGCCGTCCAGGTAGGCGATCCGCTCCTGGTCGTCGACGCCCTCGTACGCGCAGCCGTTCTCGGTGATCACGATCGGTGGGAGGCGGTCGCCGTAGCGGTCGCGGAAGCCGGTGAGCAGTTCCGTCAGGGCCTCGGGGACCACCGGCCAGCCGGAGTCCGTGACCGGCCGGCCCTCGATCTCCCGCACGGAGAAGGGCAGCTCGGCGGGTATCGTCACCCCGCCGAACTCGATCTCCTGCCCCTGGGGCGCCCCGACCCTCGTCGGCGCGTAGTAGTTGATCCCGTACCAGTCGACCGGCTCGGCGATCACCTTCAGGTCGGCCTCGACGTCGCCCGGCAGCAGCTCGCCGATGCTCTCCGGGTACCGACCCAGCAGCACCGGCTCCGCGAACAAACGGTTCAGCAGGACGTCGTGGAAGTCGGCCGCCGCCACGTCCGCCGCCTCCTGTGACGCCGGCCACGTCGGGCCGTGGGAGTTGGCGATCCCGATGTCCCCGGCACCGGCCGCGCGCAGTGCCCGTACGGCCAGACCGTGGGCCAGGAGCTGGTGGTGGGCCGCGGGCAGCGCGTCGAACAGCAGCCGCCCGCCCGGCGCGTGGGTGCCGAGCGCATGGCCGAGCAGGGTGTGCTCGGCGGGCTCGTTGAGGGTGATCCACTTCCGGATGCGGTCACCGAGCCTCTCCGCGACGACAGCGACGTACTCGGCGAAGCGCCCGGCCGTGTCCCGCTCCAGCCAGCCGCCCGCCTCCTGGACGGACAGCGGGAGGTCCCAGTGGTAGAGGGTCGGCACCGGCCGTACGCCCGCCGCGCACACCTCGTCGACCAGGCGGTCGTAGAAGCCGAGGCCGCCGGGGGAGTTCACCCGCGGCCAGGAGACCGAGAAGCGGTAGGCGTCCACGCCGAGGCCGGCGAGGAGCGCCACGTCCTCGCGGTGACGGTGATAGTGGTCACAGGCCACCGCAGCCGTCGAGCCGTCCTTGATCCGGCCCGGTCCGGCCGCGAACGCGTCCCACACGGACGGCTCGCGCAGCTCCGCCGCGCCCTCGATCTGGTGGGCGGACGTCGACACCCCCCAGAGGAAACCGGCGGGGAAGCGCGGTACCGGACGTCTCGCCCCGGCCGCGCTCACGCCCCCTCCTTGAGCACCTTGGAGATCAGCCTCCGCTGCTCCTCCGTGAGCCGGGGATCCGCGCAGTACACCGTCCGCCCGTCCACGGTGATCTGGTAGCTGAAGCCGTCCGGCACCCCTATCGGCGGGGTGCCCCGGCCGGCGGCGAGTGCCTTGTCGGCCAGGGCCTGCCACTCCTGCGCGTCGGCGCGCCCCGAGGTGTCCACCTCCGCGTACCGCTCGAACCCCGCGAACCCGCCTGTGCGCCTCACCTGAATCCGCATGGGGCCCTGTCTAGTACACCGGCCCCGGTACGGCTACGACGCCTGCGGCTTTTCGGGCGCCGGCTTCTCCGGTACGCGCACCCCGACCTGCTCCCACGCCTTCAGTACGGCCTGGAGTTCCTCGCCGTCGCCGTAACGGGCGCGCGCCGCGGCGCCGGTCAGTGCGGCGAAGTCGGTGAACCGGGCCTGCTGCCCCAGCTCGCCGCCCGTCAGCACGTCGTACCAGATCTGCCCGGCCCGCTCCCAGGCGTGCCCGCCGAGTGCGGTCGCGAGCAGGTAGAAGGCGTGGTTGGGGATGCCGGAGTTGATGTGCACGCCGCCGTTGTCGCGGCCGGTGCGCACATAGTCGTCCATCGTCGCGGGCTGCGGGTCCTTGCCGAGGACGTCGTCGTCGTACGCCGTGCCCGGGGCCTTCATGGAGCGCAGCGCGACGCCGGTGACGCGCGGGGCGAGCAGCCCGGCGCCGATCAGCCAGTCGGCCTCCTGGGCGGTCTGGCCGAGCGTGTACTGCTTGATCAGCGCGCCGAAGACATCGGAGTACGACTCGTTGAGCGCGCCGGGCTGGCCGAAGTAGGTGAGGTTGGCCGTGTACTGGGTGACGCCGTGCGCGAGTTCGTGGCCGATGACGTCGACGGCGACGGTGAAGTCGAGGAAGACCTCGTTGTCGCCGTCGCCGAACACCATCTGCTCGCCGTTCCAGAAGGCGTTGCTGTAGTCCTCGCCGAAGTGCACCGTGGCGTTCAGCGGCAGGCCGTCGGCGTTGATCGAGTTGCGGGCGTAGGCCTTGGAGAACAGCTCGAAGGTGGAGCCGAGGCCGGCGTAGGCACGGTTGACGGTGGCGTCCTTGCCGGGACCGTCGCCCTCTCCGCGCACTTTCTCCCCGGGCAGGTCCTGCCCGTGCCGGGCGTCGAAGACGGTGCGGTGCGGCTGGTCCGCCGGGAGCTCCGGGGCCCGGGCGAGCGCGGGCGCGCCGATGACCGTGGTGAGCCGGCGGTGGGTGCGCTCGTACGCGTCGTGCTCCAGGGTGCGGCGGGCCGGTCCGGCGAGCGCGGGTTCCTCGGCCCGGGCCAGGGCGTCGAGGACATGGGGCGGCACGATGGTGCAGAAGACGGGCTCGAAGCCCGGGTGCTCGTTCATGCCCGGCACGTTTGCACCGAGTGAGGGAGCTGTCACTACTCGCCACCATGATTGGTGAAATGCCTGGATACGGGGCTTCTGATTCCGCCTTTCTGTGGTAAGGCGATCGGTGAGGTGATCGGGTCCCCGGGCCGCCCTCGTGCGGCGTCCGTGCGGCCTTACCGGCCCGTGGAGGCCGCCCCGTTCGCACCGGCCGTCGCATCGCGTGCCCTTCATCCCGTATGTCACACGCATCCCGCATACTGGAACGGGCCATCCCGTGGAGCGAGGCTCGGCTAGGCTGCGGAGCACCATGCGTTTCGGGCTGCTTCTCCTTAGCTGCCGCGGCGAGGGCCTGTAGTCGAAGGCCGACCCCCTCCCCGCGGAGTCTGGCGTTGCGCCGTCGGCCGTCCTTCGGACATCTGAGGAGCCCACGCACCATGGTCAACCGCCAGCAGCCCACCTCCATGCCGATCCACAAGTACCGCCCGTACGACCAGGTCGACATAGCGGACCGCACGTGGCCGGACAACCGGATCACCAAGGCTCCGCGCTGGCTCTCCACCGATCTGCGCGACGGCAACCAGGCCCTGATCGACCCGATGTCGCCCGCCCGCAAGCGCGCGATGTTCGATCTGCTGGTCAAGATGGGCTACAAGGAGATCGAGATCGGCTTCCCGGCCTCCGGCCAGACCGACTACGACTTCGTGCGCTCCATCATCGAGGAGCCCGGCGCCATCCCCGAGGACGTCACGATCTCCGTACTGACCCAGGCCCGCGAGGACCTGATCGAGCGGACCGTCACGTCCCTGAAGGGCGCCCACCGCGCCACCGTCCACCTGTACAACGCCACCGCCCCCGTCTTCCGGCGGGTGGTCTTCCGCGGCTCCAGGGACGACATCAAGCAGATCGCCATGGACGGCACCCGCCTGGTGACCGAGTACGCGGAGAAGCTGCTGGGCCCCGAGACGCACTTCGGCTACCAGTACAGCCCCGAGATCTTCACCGACACCGAGCTGGACTTCGCGCTGGAGGTCTGCGAGTCGGTGATGGACGTCTGGCAGCCCGGCCCGGACCGCGAGATCATCCTCAACCTGCCCGCCACCGTGGAGCGTTCGACGCCGTCCACGCACGCGGACCGCTTCGAGTGGATGAGCCGCAACCTCTCCCGCCGCGAGTACATCTGCCTGTCCACCCACCCGCACAACGACCGCGGCACCGCCGTCGCCGCCGCCGAACTGGCCGTGATGGCCGGCGCCGACCGCGTCGAGGGCTGCCTGTTCGGGCAGGGCGAGCGCACCGGCAACGTCGACCTGGTCACCCTGGGCATGAACCTGTTCTCCCAGGGCGTCGACCCGCAGATCGACTTCTCCGACATCGACGAGGTCCGCCGCACCGCCGAGTACTGCAACCAGATGGAGGTCCACCCGCGCCACCCCTACGCGGGCGACCTGGTCTACACGTCCTTCTCCGGCTCCCACCAGGACGCCATCAAGAAGGGCTTCGACGCCATGGAGGCCGACGCGAAGGCGCAGGACAAGACGGTCGACGAGATCGAGTGGGCCGTGCCGTACCTGCCCATCGACCCCAAGGACGTCGGCCGCTCCTACGAGGCCGTGATCCGCGTCAACTCGCAGTCCGGCAAGGGCGGTATCGCGTACGTCCTGAAGAACGACCACAAGCTGGACCTGCCGCGCCGGATGCAGATCGAGTTCTCGAAGATCATCCAGGCGAAGACGGACGCCGAGGGCGGCGAGGTCACCCCGAAGGACATCTGGGCGATCTTCCAGGACGAGTACCTGCCGAACCCGGACAACCCCTGGGGCCGTATCCAGGTCCGCAACGGCCAGACCACCACGGACAAGGACGGCGTGGACACCCTCACCGTCGACGCCGAGGTGGACGGCGTGGAGACCACCCTGGTCGGCTCCGGCAACGGCCCGATCTCCGCGTTCTTCCACGCGCTGCAGGGCATCGGCGTCGACGCCCGCCTGCTGGACTACCAGGAGCACACGATGAGCGAGGGTGCCTCGGCGTCGGCCGCCTCCTACATCGAGCTGGCCATCGACGACAAGGTGCTGTGGGGCATCGGCATAGACGCGAACACGACACGCGCCTCGCTGAAGGCCGCCGTGTCCGCGGTCAACCGGGCCGGCCGCCGCACCGTCTGACACCCGTCCGACCAGGCCTTTCGCGGCCCCGCCCGCCGTTCCCGGCGAGCGGGGCCGCGTCGTTCACCGGCCAATACCGGCCATGCGTTCGCCGTATCACGAACGGGTCTCTTCCGGAGTACTGACTCCACCTCAACAATGTGGCTAACATCACCAAGCGCGGCGATGGTGCCGCGGCCGCGATGGAGGTGCGACGTGCTGCCGAACCGTGGACGGAACAGCCGGGACAGCCGGAACAGTCGGGACGGCCGGGACGACCGCGAGGGCCGTACGGCACGCACATCGGGCCACGGCACGGCGGGCCGCGCGTTTCTCCTCCTCGGCCGCGCCGCCGGCGTCCGCACCGCGTGGACGCCCGTCGGGGACGGGGAGTTCTTCTGCCCCGGCTGCGGGGGCGACCGCAACTACCAGCGCCTCATGGGCCGGTGCCGCTTCACCGTCGTGGGCGTCCCCCTCGTCCCGCGCGGGGAGACCGGCCCCGTGGTGGAGTGCGCGGCCTGCCGCCGCCGCTACGGCACCGACGCCCTGGACCACCCCACGACGACCCGGTTCGCGGCGATGCTGCGCGACGCCGTGCACACGGTCGCGCTGGCCGTCCTCGCGGCCTGCACCCCCTGTGCCCCCTCCGCCCTCACGACCGCCGCGTGCGCGGTGCGCTCCGCGGGCTTCGACGACTGCACGGAGGACCAGCTCGACGCGCTCGTCGAGGCACTGGCCGCCGACACCGGCCGCGTCTTCGGCGAGCCCTGCGGGGCGGGGCTGGCCATAGAGCTCCACGAGGCCCTCGACCCGCTCGCCCCCCACCTGGCCCCAGCGGGCCGCGAGACGATCCTGCTCCAGGGCGCCCGGATCGCCCTGGCCGACGGCCCGTACACCCCCGCCGAACGCGAGGTCCTGGCCACGGTGGGCGCGGCCCTCACCATCGACGCGGACGAGGTGGCCCGGCTGCTGCGGGCGGCGGCGCGGACGCCGTCCTGACCCGTGCCCGGCTACTCCCCCGGGAGTAGTCCGCCCCGCGTGTCTTCCGTGGCAGTACGCCCGAACTCGCCCTGCCGTCCGACGAATCCCCTTCCTTCTCCCGGAACCCTGGTGAACGTCCAGGCACCCGTTCAGGAGGGGGGACCCGGCATGGGGTCCGGAAAGACAGACGAGTCGACGCGGCGGTCCGCGCACACCCGCCGGCGAGCCGTGCCCTGGGTGGTGCTCGCGCTGTGGATCGCCGCCCTCGCCGTCGTCGCACCGTTCGCGGCGAAGCTCGGGGACGTGCAGCAGGACCGGGCCGTGGACTACCTGCCGGCCGGCGCGGACTCCACCCAGGTCGCCGAGATCCAGGACCGGCTGCCCGGCGGCGAGACCACCGCGCTGGTGCTCGTGTACCACCGGGAGGGCGGGCTGACCGCGGCCGACCGGAAGACCGCCGCCGGGCAGGTCGCCGGGATCGCGCGCGAGCACCGGCTCACCGGGGAACCCCGGGGCGTGCCGTCGGAGGACGGGACCACCCTGATGTACCCGGTCGCCAGCACGGAACCCGGCGCCGACGAGGAGAAGCGGGACGCGTTCGTCGAGGACGTGCGCGGGGTCGCCCGCGGTGGCGGCGGGCTGAGTGTCGAGGTCGGCGGGCCCGGCGCGCTCGCCACCGATGCCGGGAAGGTCTACGACTCGCTCGGCGGGCCGCTGCTGTACACCACCGTCGCGGTCGTCGCGCTGCTGCTGATCCTCATCTACCGCAGCCCGTTCCTGTGGCTCGTGCCGCTCGCCGTCGCGGGCATCGCCGACTACGCGTCGATGGGCGTCGCCTACGGGCTCAACCAGGTCTTCGGGACCACTGTCTCGGGGCAGAGCGCGGGCGTGATGACCATCCTCGTGTTCGGTGCGGGCACGGACTACGCGCTGCTGCTCGTGTCCCGTTACCGGGAGGAACTGCGGCGCGTGGAGCGGCCGTACGACGCCATGAAGGTGGCGCTGCGGGGCTGCGGGCCGGCCGTGCTCGCCTCCTCCGGAACCGTCGCCGCGGGGCTGCTGTGCCTGCTCGCCGCCGACCTCAACAGCAGCCGGGGCATGGGGCCGCTCGGCACCGTCGGCGTGCTGTGCGCGCTGCTCGCCATGCTCACCCTGCTGCCCGCCGTGCTCGTCCTGCTCGGCCGGCGCGTGTTCTGGCCGCTCGTGCCCGCGTTCGGCAGCCGGCCCAGGCAGCGGCGCAGCCTCTTCGCCGCCATGGGGTCCTCCGCCGGACGGCGGCCGGTCGCCGTGCTCGCGGGAGGGGCCGTCGTGCTGGGCGCCCTCGCGCTCGGCGCGCTGAACCTGCCCGGCTCGCTCAAGCAGGAGGACTCCTTCGTCGACAAGCCCGACTCGGTGGTGGCGATGGAGACCCTCGCCGAGGCCTACCCCGGCCAGGGAACCCAGCCCATCACCGTGATCACCGCGACGGGTGGGGCGGACGCCGTCCTCGCCGACGTGCGGGGCCACGACGGGGTCGCCGCGGCCGAGCGGGAGCGCAGCGGCGGCGGCTGGACCGAGATCACCGTGACCGCCGAGGCCGCGCCCCAGTCGGCGGCCGAGACCCGCACGATCGAGTCCCTGCGGGAGGATCTGGAGGGACATGAGCGGACGTTCGTCGGCGGGCCCAGCGCCGAGCAGCTCGACCTCAAGGACACCAACGCCCGGGACCAGAGCGTCGTGGTGCCCCTCGTGCTCGTCTCCGTGCTGCTCGTCCTCGTCGCCCTGCTGCGCAGCCTGGTCGCGCCGCTGCTGCTGGTCGCCGCCGTGGTCGCCGTGTGGGCGGCCTCGCTCGGGATCGGCGGGCTCGTCTTCGGGCCCCTGTTCGGGTTCGAAGGCACCGATCCGGGGCTCGGGCTGCTGTCGTTCGTGTTCCTCGTCGCCCTCGGCGTCGACTACGGGATCTTCCTCATGCACCGTATGCGGGAGGAGTCCCTGTCCGGTGCGGAGCCCGCGGCCGCCGCGCTCACCGCACTGCGCAGCACCGGCGGGGTCATCGCCTCCGCCGGACTCGTCCTGGCCGCCACCTTCGCCGTGCTGACGAACATGGGGCTCGTCCAGCTGGTCCAGCTCGGCTTCGTCATCGCGGTCGGCGTGCTGCTCGACACCTTCCTCGTCCGGACCTATCTGGTGACCAGCGCGAGTGTCGCGCTCGGCCGGCGGGTGTGGTGGCCGGGGCCGCTGTCCCGGGCCCCGGAACCGGCCGGGCCGGGCGGGGAGCCCCACGAGAGGAAGCCCGTCGCCGTCGGCTGAGGACGACGGCCGGCGCGCCGGCCGGGGACCGGCCGACGCCGCCCTCCCCCGCCCCGTGCGCAACGTCAGTGCGCCCCTCCCTCCCGGAGGGGCGCATTCCTACCGGAGGATGGACGCCGTGCTGGCACCCACGACGAAGCCGACCGTCGCCGGACGGCTGCGCTTACCCGCCGTATCCCCCGCCGTACGACAGGACGCCTGCCTCGCCGTCGCCCTGGCGGTCGTCGACTGCGCGATCGCCGTGCTCTTCGACGACGGGCGCCGCCCCGACGCGCTCGGCTGGACGCTGCTGTTCGCCGCGCACGTCCCGCTCGTGTGGCGCAGGCGGGCCCCGGTGGCCATGCTGTGTGCGCTGGTGGCCCTCGTCGGCCCGTACCACGCGCTCGACTACAACCACACGGCCGCCGTCCAGGTGGCCATGGTGGCCCTCTACACGGTCGCGGTGACCGGCACCGCGCGCCGCACCCTGCTCACCGGCGCCGCCGTCATCGGCGTCACCCTCACGGTGAACGCCCTCGCCACGCCCCACCAGATCCTGGAGTTCGTGCGGATCTCCGGCTGGATCGTCGCCGTGCTGGTCTTCGGCGGATACGTCCGGGTGCACCGCCAGTACGTCGCCTCCGTCGTCGAACGCGCCGAACGGGCCGAGCGCACCCGCGAGGAGGAGGCCCGCCGCAGGGTCGCCGAGGAACGCCTCCGCATCGCGCGCGACCTGCACGACCTGCTCGCGCACAGCATCACCCTGATCGGCGTCCAGACGTCCGTCGCCGCGCACGTCCTGGCCGCCGACCCGGACCGCCTCGACCGGGCGGCGATCGCCAAGGCCCTGGACGACATCGCCGACACGTGCCGCACCGCGCGCGGCGAACTGCGCGGCACGCTGGAGGTGCTGCGGGACGCCGAGCAGAGCACCCGGACGCACGAGCCGCTGCCGGGGCTGGACGGGTTGGCCGGCCTCGCGGACGCGGCCCGCACCGCGGGCGCCCGGGTGGACGTCACGGTCGCCGCGGACGGGATCCCCTCCGCGGTGGGCGCGGCCGCGTTCCGCATCGTGCAGGAGGCCCTGACGAACGCGGTGCGGCACGGGGGAGCGGGTGCGGCGGTACGGGTGGCCGTGTACGCGGAGGCCGGGGCGCTGCGGGTGACGGTCGCGGACGACGGGGGCGGCGCCGCGGCGGGCGGGGCCGCTGCGGACGGTCCCGGCCGCGCCCCCGGCTTCGGGCTCGTCGGCATGCGCGAGCGGGCCCGCAGTGTCGGGGGCACGCTGGAGGCCGGACCACGGCCCGGAGGAGGGTTCCGGGTGGAGGCGGTCCTGCCCGTGCGGGCCGCGGAAGGAGCGGAGCGGTGACCATTCGCGTGCTCCTCGCCGACGACCAGACCCTCGTCCGGGCCGCCTTCGCGATGCTCGTGGAGTCGGCCCGGGACATGGAGGTGGTCGGGCAGGCGGGCACCGGCCGGGAGGCCGTGGAGCTGGCCCGCAGCGCCCGGGCCGACCTGGTCGTCATGGACCTGCGCATGCCCGACCTCGACGGCATCGAGGCCACCCGCCTCATCGCCGCGGACGAGGACCTGGCCGGGGTCAAGGTCCTGGTCCTCACCACGTACGACACCGACGAGCACGTCGTGGAGGCGCTGCGCGCCGGCGCCTCCGGCTTCCTGGTGAAGGACACCAGGCCCGCCGCACTCCTCGACGCCATCCGCACGGTGGCCGCCGGCGAGGCCCTGCTGTCACCGGGCCCCACGGCACAGCTGATCGCCCGGCTGCTGCGCAGCCCGGCCACGCCCCCGGCCGGGGGACCGGAGTGCCTGTCCGACCGTGAGCGGGAGGTCCTCACGCTGGTGGCGCACGGCCTCAACAACGCCGAGATCGCCGAGACGCTCGGTCTCAGTCCGCTCACCGCGAAGACCCACGTCAGCCGCATCATGGGCAAGCTGGGTGCGCGGGACCGGGCGCAACTGGTGATCGTGGCGTACGAGTCGGGGCTGGTGACACCGGGGGCGGGGTGACAGCCGGACGACAGCCGGGCACCGGCTACAGCAGTCCGGCCGCCGCGAGGTACTTGCCCACCCGTTCCACCTCGTCCGCCGCCAGTGGGACCTGCGGCTCCGCCGTGACCGGGCAGTCGATGACGCCGCGCAGGTGCAGCGCCGCCTTGAAGGCGCCCAGGGCCGACGAGCCGGCACCCATCCGGCCGCCCGCCACGCCCACCCCCACCATGCCGAACAGGGCGCACAGCCGCTCCTGTTCGGCGCGGGCCCGCGCCCAGTCGCCCGCGCGGCACAGGCCGTAGAGGCGTACGTAACCCGCGGGGTCCACGTTCGCGAGACCCGGTACGGCACCGTCCGCGCCCATCGCCAGCGCCGCGTCGACGAGCAGTTCGGAGCCGGTCAGGACGCTGAAGCCGGTGATGTCCGCGCGGGTGCGGGCCTCCGCCACCACGGCCCGGAAGGCGCCCTGGTCGCCGCTGGAGTCCTTCAGTCCGGCGAGTACCCCCTCCGCCGCCAGGCCGAGGACCAGTTCCTGGCCCAGCTTGGTGTGCACGGACGCCGGGATGTCGTACGCCAGGACCGGTACCGGGGAGCGCTCGGAGACGAGCCGGTAGTGGCGGGCGGTCTCGGCGGGGTGCGTACGGGCGTAGAAGGGCGCGGTGACGACGACGGCGTCCGCGCCCGCAGCGGTGACGGCGGCCACGTGGTCCAGTACGCGGGGCGTCGTCATGTCGATCGTCCCGGCGAGGACGGGGAGCGCGCCGCCCACGTGCGCCACGACCGTCTCGACGACCAGCCTGCGCTGACGATCCGTCAGATGGGCTGCCTCCGACGACGAGCCCAGGACGAACAGTCCGTGCACCCCCGCGCCCACCAGATGGTCGACCAGCCTGACGAGGGAGGGCACGTCCACCTCGCGCTCCGGTGTCAGGGGAGTACAGACGGGCGGGACGACACCGGTGAGCGGGGCGGGGAAGGGCATTCAGGGCTCCCTCGAGTGCTCGTGCTGCTGCGGACGGGGCGGGCGGGTCGTGGCGGCGGCCTGCGCGACGAGTTCCCTCGTCGGTCTGCCTTCCTCCACCGGATGATGGCACCGGAAACGGTGTCCCGGGGTGGTCGCGGAGGTGGGCTCCGGGAGCACGGAGGCGCACACGTCGGTGGCTTTCCAGCAGCGCGTACGGAACGGGCAGCCGCTCGGCGGCCGGGTCGCCGACGGCACGGGTCCGGTCAGGGGGATCGGATCGATGGGGTCCAGCAGGCCGGGTGTGGCGGAGAACAGGGCGCGTGTGTACGGGTGGCGGGCGCGGTCGGTGACCTCGGCGGCCGGGGCCTCCTCGACGATCCGGCCGAGATACATGGTGATCACGCGGTCGCTCATCCGCCGTACCGTCTGGATGTCGTGCGACACGAACACCAGGGCCAGGCCGAGGCGTTCCTTCAGGTCCAGCAGGAGGTTGAGGATCTGGGCGCGGACCGAGACGTCCAGCGCGCTCGTCGGCTCGTCCGCCACCACCAGGTCCGGGTCGAGCGCCAGCGCGCGGGCCACCGCGACCCGCTGGCGCTGGCCGCCGGAGAGCTGGCCGGGCAGGGCGTCGGCGAGTGCCGGAGGGAGGCCGACCAGTGACATGAGTTCCCGTACGCGCGCCTCGCGTGCGGCGGGTGCGCCGTGCCTGTGCACGTCCAGGGGGTCGCGCAGGATACGGCGTACGGACAGGCGCCGGTTGAGCGCGGTGGACGGGTCCTGGAACACCATGCCGGTGCCCCGGCCGACCGTCGCGCGCCGCTCGGCCGGTGTCATCGCCCACAGGTCGCGGCCCCGGAACAGTACGGTGCCGGAGGCCGGCCGTTGCACGCCCACCAGCACCTTGGCCAGCGTCGACTTGCCGCACCCGGACTCGCCGACCACGCCGACGGTCTCCCCGGGCGCGATGGTGAAGCCGGCGCCGGTGAGGGCGTACACGCGGTCGCGCGTGAAGAGGCCGCCGCTGCGCGCCCGGTGGACGACGTGCACGTCGGACAGCGAGACCAGAGGGCTGTCCACGGGGGTGTTCATGGCGGACGTCACGTCACCGCCTGGCTTTCCGTCGTGACGAGGTCGACCGCCGGGTGGTGGCAGGCCGCCACGTGGTGCTCGGTGCCGGTCAGGCCGGGCCGGGTGGTGACGCAGACCTCGGTGGCCATCGGGCAGCGGCCGGCGAACCGGCAGCCCGCGGGGAAGTCGGCGGGGGAGGGCACCGTGCCCTTGATCTGCGTCATGCGGTCCGCGGCCGACTCCAGGGACAGCACGCTGCCGAGCAGGCCGCGCGTGTAGTGGTGGGCCGGAGCCTCCACCAGGTCCGCGGTCACGCCGGTCTCCACGATCCGCCCGCCGTACATCACGATCACCCGGTCGGTGACGTCCGCGACCAGGGCGAGGTCGTGCGAGACCAGGACCAGCGCGAAGTCGAGCTCCTCGCGCAGCCGCAGCAGCAGTTCGATGATCTGCGCCTGCACGGTGACGTCCAGAGCGGTCGTCGGTTCGTCGGCGACGATCAGCCGTGGCTCGCGGGACAGGGACATCGCGATCAGGACGCGCTGGCGCTGGCCGCCGGAGAGTTCGTGCGGGTAGCTGCGCAGGGTGCGCCCGGGATCGAGGCCGACGAGTTCCAGCAGCTCGGCGGGGGTCCGCCGGCCGCCCCGCCGGACGACCTGCTTGAGCTGGGCGCGGATCGTCATCGCAGGGTTGAGGGAGGACAGTGCGTCCTGGTAGATCATCGCCATCCCGTGGCCGAGCAGCCGGCGCCGTACCCGCATCGGCTCGCCGACCAGCTGCCGCTGCGCGAACCGGACCCGGCCGCGCACCCGGGCGCCCTTCGGCGTAAGCCCCATCACGGCCAGCGCGGTCAGGCTCTTGCCGCAGCCCGACTCGCCGACCAGGCCGACCACCTCCCCCGGGTGCACCTCGAAGCTGATGCCGTCCACGATGTCCACGCCGCGGTACCGCTCCGCGAAGCCGATGGAGAGGTTCTCGACGGCGAGCACCGGCTGTCCGCCGCCCGCGCCCGGCAGCGGCCGGGCCCTCGCCCGCAGCCGCCGGGCCGCCTCCGTGAGCCCGGGGAGTTCGAGCACCTTCCCGGTGCCCGGCTCGGGCGTCTCCAGCCGGTCCCGCCCGGCGTCGCGCGGCTCGACCTCCCGGGGCGCGGGCGCCGCCCACGCGTCCGAGACGCCCTCGGAGAGGATGTTCAGCGACAGCACCGTGACCAGCATCAGCAGGCCGGGGAACACGGTCGCCCACCAGCCGCCGGTCAGCACCATGTTCTTGCCGTCCGCTATGACGCTGCCCCAGGACGGGTCCGGCGGCCTGACCCCCGCCCCGATGAACGACAGCGATGCCTCGAACACGATCGCCTCGGCGACCTGCACCGTGCAGAAGACCAGGACGGGGGCCGCGCAGTTGACGGCCACGTGCCGCAGGACGATGTGCGGGGTGCGCGCCCCGATGACCCGCTCGGCGGTCACGTAGTCCTCGCCGTACTGGTCGAGGACGTTGGCCCGGACGACGCGGGCGACGGGCGGCATGAACAGGAACGCGATCGCACAGGTCAGCACCGTGATCCCGCCGCCGAACACCGCCACCAGCACGGCGGCGAGCGCGATGCCCGGGAACGCCATCACCACGTCCAGGCAGCGCATCAGCGTCTCGTCCACCGCCTTGCGCGAGGTCGCGGCGACCGCGCCGATCAGCGCGCCCGCGACCAGGGCGAGCGCGGTGGCGCCCAGCCCGATGGCGAGGGACCAGCGTGCCCCGTACATCAGCCGGCTGAGGATGTCCCGGCCGAGGCTGTCCTGGCCCATCCAGTGCCCGGCGGACGGGGCGCCGGTTCCGTCGACGAGCGGCTGCTGGTCGAGCGGGTCGTGCGGGGCGAGGAGGGGTGCGAGGAGCGCCGTCAGGATCACGACCGCGAGGAAGCAGACCGCGATCCGGGACAGCGGCGGCAGCCGCCGCCAGCCGCGCAGCCGGATGCCGGGCCGGGAGAGGCTCTCCGCGAGGCGCCCCCGCGTGAGGATCTTCGGGCCGCTCATCGGGTCGCCTCCCGCAGTCGCGGATTGACCAGCAGATAGAGGATGTCGATGGCGAGGTTGACGACCACGAAGCCGGTCGCCGTGGTCAGCACCACGCCCTGGACGACCGCCGGGTCGCCGTTCTTCACGGCCTCGATCATCAGCTTGCCCATCCCCGGCAGCGAGAAGATCGTCTCGATGACGACCGCGCCGCCCAGCAGATAGCCGACGCGCAGACCGAGGACGGTGAGCGGATTGACGAGGGCGTTGCGCAGGACGTTCCGCCCGACCACGACCCGTGGCGGCAGCCCGCTGCCGACCGCGGTCCGTACGTAGTCCTTGTCGAGCTCCTCCACCACCGCCGTACGGACGATCCGGGTGAGCTGTGCGGCCACCGGCAGCGACAGGGCGAGCGCGGGCAGCGTCATCGTCCGCAGCCAGCCGGTGAAGGAGTCGGCCGGGTTGACGTATCCCCCGGTCGGGAACCAGCCCCGGTCCACCGCCAGGTACTGGATCATCAGCAGCGCCAGCCAGAAGCCGGGCGCGGCCACCCCGGTGAGCGACACCACGCGGATGAGCTGGTCGGGCAGCCGGTCCCGGTAGATCGCGGCGGTCACCCCGCCGAGCAGCGCGAGGACGACCGCGATGCCGAGCCCGAGGAAGGTGAGCTGGAGGGTGAGCGGCAGGGCGGTGGTCACCTGGTCGATCACCGGCGCCCGGGTCAGCGCGCTGATGCCCATGTCGCCGTGGAGCAGATCGCCGACGAACGCGACGTAGCGCACGGGCAGCGGGTCCAGGAGGCCGTGCTCCTCGCGGAAGTCGTGCAGCTGCTCCGGCGTCGGATTGGCGCCCTGGAAGAACGCCGACGCCGGGTCCGCGTCCGAGAACCGCATGACGAGGAAGACGAACAGCACGATGCCGAGCATGAGCGGGACCAGCAGGGCGATCCGGCGGAGCAGGATTCTCAGGACAGCGATCATGGATTTCAGGCCCACTTGGCCTGGAGCAGGTTGATCCCCGGATACGGCTGCGCCCTGATCCCCGTCAGCCGGTCCGGGTCCCACGCCGTCATCAGCTCGTTGTGGACGACCGGGTAGAGCACGGCCTGCTCGGCGACGACGTCGATGTAGTCCTGGATCATGCCCCGTTTGCGGTCCGGGTCGGGCTCCCGCGTCGCCCGGTCCATGTCCCGGAAGAGCTGCTTGGCGACGGGGTCGGCGGCCCAGCGGGCGTACCCCATCCACAGGTTCTCGGGGCCGTAGTTGTAGTGCATGATCAGGTCGGCGTCGAGCCCGAACTGGTTGGGGTTCGACGCGGCGGCCACGACCTGGTAGTCCCGCTTCTGGTCCATCTTGGTGAAGACGGCCGTGGTCTCCTGCGGGGACAGCGTGGTCTCGACGCCGATCGCGTCCCAGGACGCCTTGATCGTGGGCAGGCAGTCGACGATCCAGCTCACGTTCACGGCAAGGATGTCGATCTTCAGCCCGCTGACGCCGGCCTCCCGCAGCAGCGCCTTCGCACGGTCCGGGTCGTGGTCGTAGACGGTCTTCGCCCGCCGGTAGGACGGGTTGTCCTCGTTGAGGAACGAACTGGACGGCTTCCCATGGCCCTTGAGGGCGACCTCCACCATCTTCTCCGTGTCGATGGCGTAGTGCAGCGCCTGCCGGACCCGTACGTCGTCGAACGGCTTGCGCTGCGTGTTGAACATGAGGAAGAGGTTGTTCATCCCGGACCCGCCCCGCACGGTGAGGCCGCCGCGTTCGAGCTGATCGATGTTGGCGTACGGGATGTTGTCGGAGATCTGCGCGTCGGCGCCGGTGCCCGAGATCTTCGCGACGCGCGGGGCCGCGTCCACGATGGTCAGCCAGTTCATTCTCCGGAAGGCGGGCGGGCGGGGACCGTTGTATTCGTCGAAGGCCTCGAAGGTGGTGTTGGACTTCGGGTGGTGCGCGGTCTGCCGGTACGGTCCCGAGCCGATCGCCTTGCCCGCGATGGCGTCCTGCCAGGCGCCCGGCCGCGAGAACACGTGCTTCGGCATGATCTTGGCGAGGGTGAGCCGCGACACCCCGTCCGGGAACGGGAACTTGAGCACGAGCTCGACGTTCCGCTCGTCGACCTTCCGGACCTCCTTGAGCCAGCTCGCGAAGAACCCCTTGGCGAGGGTCTGCGTGTCGGGATCCAGAATGCGGTCGAACACGAAGACCACGTCGTCGGCGGTGACGGGCTTCCCGTCGTGCCACGTGGCGCCGGACCGCAGCGTGAACTTCCAGGACGTACCGCGGAGCACGTCGTCGCCCGGCACCTCGGTGGCGAGCGCCGCGTACGGCTCGCGGGAGATCGGGTCGGTGTCGAGGAGCCCCTCGTAGATGTGGTGGTTGGCGGCCATGGAGAAGGCGGACGCGGTCTGCGTGGGGTCCCAGCTGCCGTCGTTGCCGTAACCGATCACAGCGGTCAGCGTCCCGTCGCTGCCGTCCCCTCCGCCCCCGGTGTCATTGGTGGACTCCGGCCCGGACGAACAGGCCGACAGGGATGCGGAGACGGCGGCGGCCGCGCCGAGGGCGCCGGAGTACTTGAGGAACGACCGGCGGTGCGGGGCCGGTACGTCGTCGGTCACGTCGCGCACGGTTCCTCCAGCGAGGGGAGTGAAGTCGGCGGGGGAGGTACGACGTCCTACGTCATAGGGAGCTACGTGACCATAGGAGGGGGCCGGGGGAGGGTCAAGACATCGCGCACGAATGGCGTATCTTCCACAGGTCCGACCAATGACGACAATCGCCCCCGGGGCGACGGGCCGTGAACGTACGCGCAACCACCGGGTGAACTCACGGCAGCCGCCCCGGAGGTGGGACGTCGTACCTCCGGCGAGCGTACGATGCGGCGCATGTCTCAGCAGACCGGGAACCGGCGTCGGCCCGAGCGGCGGATGAGCAGCCAGATCCAGCGCGACGTGATGCAGCTGATCTACGACCGCAGGCTCGGTCCGGGCGCTCCGCTGCCCACCGAGACGGAGCTGATGGAGAACCTGGGCGTGAGCCGCAACTCGGTCCGCGAGGCCCTCAAAGCACTGCAGGCCCTGGACATAGTGGACATCCGGCACGGCTACGGCACCTATGTCGGCCAGGCCTCCCTGACCCCGCTGATCGACGGCCTGACCTTCCGCACGCTGGCCCGCCCCGACGACGGCACGGAGGCCCTCGCCGAGATCCTCCAGGTGCGCGAGGTGCTGGAGGAGGGCCTGATCCGCCGGGTGGCGGCGACGCTCCCGGACGCGGAACTGGACCGTCTGGAGGCGGTGGTGGACCGCATGGCGGCGGCGGGCCGCGCGGGGGAGCCCTTCCCCGAACTGGACCGCGAGTTCCACGAGCTGCTGTACGCGTCACTCGGCAACGCGCTGGTACCGCAACTGCTGGGCGCCTTCTGGACGGTGTTCAGCCGGGTCGCGGGCGCCCGCGGCTGGACGGACGACCCGGCACCCGAGCTGACGGTCGACCGCCACCGCGCCATCGTCACGGCCCTGCGCGCCCGCGACGTGGAGGCCGCGCAACGGGCGATGGCGGACCACTTCCGGGGGATCGAGGCGCGGGCGGCGCAGGAGTCGCGGGGCGTGGGCTGAACCGCCTCCGCCGTGCTCGTCCCCGCCCGTACCCTGACCCGATGACCGAGCCCTGGAACCCGACGGCCCCCGGTGTGCTCACCCTCCCCTCGGGCCGCCTCGTACGCGGCCGCGGCCTGCGCCACCCGCTCCCGGAGGGCCCTGCCCCCACGTACGCGGTGTACCTCCTCGGCAGCCGGCCCCCCGAGACCGCCTGGGAGTCCTCCTGGCTCCCCTGGCCGGACTTCCGCCTCCCCACCGACCGCGCACGAGCCTCCGAACTCCTCCGGGACGCCTGGTCCCGCACCCTCACCGACCGCGTCGAACTCGCCTGCGGCGGCGGCCGCGGCCGCACGGGCACAGCCCTGGCCTGCCTTGCGGTGCTGGACGGGATCCCTCCGGGCGAGGCGGTGGCGTATGTACGGGAGCACTACGACCGGCGCGCGGTGGAGACGCCTTGGCAGCGGAGGTATGTGCGGAGGTTCGCCTGACCGGGGTTCACCTCGAACGGGTGACGCTTGTGGGTTCCCGCTCGTGCACCCCGCCCCGTCGAGTTTAGTGACTGCTAAACTCGGTGAAAGGGCTGAAGGTGACGGAGCAATGGGACGTTTACCTGACCAGCGAGGTGGACCAGTGGTTGAACGACCTTGAGAAGAGCGACCCGGAGTCGTATGTGCTCGTCAACCAGGCGATCTGAATCCTGGCCTGCCACGGGCCCGCGGAAGGCCGGCCGCTGGTCGATCGGATCAGGGGATCGACCCTGCACAATCTCAAGGAACTCCGGCCCGGTTCGAGTAGGCGGAGCGAGGTGCGCATCCTGTTCGTCTTCGACCCGTGGCGCTCGGCGATCCTGCTGATCGCCGGTGACAAGTCCGGTAGCTGGCGTACCTGGTACGAGGAAGCGATCCCGCTGGCCGAGCTCCGGTACGCGGAGTACGTGGCCGATCGGAAGAAGGAGTCGGAGAGGTGAGCGGAAACGTCAGGTGGTCGGCCAGTGGGCATCGTGAGCGGGCCGAAGAGCTGGCTGGTGGCCCGGAGGCGTTCCTGGAGGGGGCCCGGCGCATGCTTGCCGAGGCCCAGGCCTGGCGGTTGGTGGACATGAGGCAGGAGCGCGGCTTCACCCAGGCGCAGGTGGCCGAGCGCATGGGCGTGAGCAAGGGGCGGATCTCTCAGATCGAGAGCGGTCACGTCTCCGGAACGGACGTGGTCGCCCGGTACGTCGAGGCGCTGGGCGGCAGCCTGGTCATGGTCGCCGTCTTCGACGACGGGGACCTACGCAAGGTGGGCTGACCGCACGGTACGGACGAACTCCGTCCAGGCGGCCGCCCCCACCACCAGCACGGGACCGTCCGGCACCTTGCTGTCGCGGACGGGGACGAGGCCGGGGACTCCGTCGGCGACTTCGACGCAGCTGCCGCCGTTGTCGTCGCTGTAGCTGCTCTTGCGCCAGCGGGCGGCGCCGGGGAAGTCGTACGCGACTTCGATGCAGTCGCCGCCGTTGTCGTCGCTGTACGTGCTCTTGCGCCAGCGCGCACTGCTCAGGTCGTACTCGCGCATCGTCTGTGGTCCTCCGCCGCCGATTCGATCAGGGCGAGGGACGCCTCTGGCGGCAGTGCGGCGGCCCTGAGCAGATCGTAGGCTCCGTGTACCCGCTTCACCAGGGCCGGATCGTCGAGCAGGCTTCCCGAATACACGGCCTCTGTATAGGCGGTTGGCGGTGCGTCCTCGAACTCGAAGAGCTGGACCATCCGGCCCATGAGGGGGTACGCGCCGACCGACGTCGGCAGCACCTGCACGAGCACCTTCTGCTGTCCCACCAGACGCGCGATGTGGTCCAGCTGGTCAGCCATCTCGGTGGGTGTGCCCACCGAGATGCGCAGCACGTGCTCGTGAAGAATCACCCAGTACATCGGCCGGGTGGCGTCGTCCAGGATGCGGGCCCGCTCGACGCGCGCCGCCGCCTTCTCCTCGATGTGCGCCTCGGTGGCGAACGGGTTGCTCGCCAGCGTCACCGCCCGCGTGTACGCAGCCGTCTGCAGCAGCCCTGGCACCAACGTCGGCGCGAACTCGCAGATCTTCGTAGCCGTCCGCTCCAGCTCCACCACCGCCGCGAAATAATCCGCATACCGCTTGTCATCAATCAGCTTTCG
Organism: Streptomyces sclerotialus; assembly: GCA_000719105.1. Taxonomy (GTDB): domain Bacteria; phylum Actinomycetota; class Actinomycetes; order Streptomycetales; family Streptomycetaceae; genus Streptomyces; species Streptomyces sclerotialus_B. The sequence goes on from JODX01000001.1 coordinate 560,479, forward strand.
CCATGTTCGCTCGAAAAAACCGTCGGTTTGTAGAACCTCGTCAATCCGCTGCGCCACATCGAGCTGAGGTTTCCGAATGGCCTGTTCGAATTGGCCGATGTAGCCGCCGGAGACGAATACCCGGCCGCCCAACTCGACCTGCGTCAGGGCCGCATTCTCCCGTCTCCTCTTCAGCTCCGACCCGAAGAACTCCCACGCCATCCGACGCGATCCCTGCGAACCATTGGCCATGGCCAACCCCCAAGTCCTGCCCTGAGCTTGTAGCACACGGACTCCTGCCGAGTGTAGGCGTACGGCGGCATCCTGGGGATGCGAAGAATGAAACCCAATAACGCAGGGGAGCACCGTGAAGGAAGTAGTTGCAGCACTCGCAGGACGGCACTCGGCGCGCTGCGTCGAAGAGGCGGAGGAAACGGTGGAGAAATTGCGGCAGGCGCTCGCGGACGCGGGAATTGTGTTGCCGACACTGCGGATCGACCCGGCCACTCTCGCGCGGGAGGCACCCTGTCCGCGGGTGGAATTGGGCGGGTGTTCCGTGGACGTCGCGGCGCGCCTCGCGGCGGCCTTGCGGTGAGTGCCGTGACGGGGAGCGGGCCGAGACTGCCGGTCGGGTCGTACGCCGTCGACACCAGTACGGGGGAGGTGGGCCGCGTCATGGGCCACGAGGGGCCGTACATCCAGCTCCGGCCCGTCGGTGGCGGGCGGGAGTGGGACTGCGACCCCGGGGACGTACGGGCCGCCACGGCCCAGGAGCGGCTGCGCGCGGCCACCTCGTACGAGAACGCCCGCAGCCGGGGGGAAGTGCCTTGAGCGTCGGCGCCGTGGGCGAGAATGGACGGCATGAGTCTGTTCCGCGACGACGGCATCGTGCTGCGCACCCAGAAGCTGGGTGAGGCGGACCGGATCATCACGCTGCTCACGCGGGGTCACGGCCGGGTACGGGCCGTGGCCCGCGGCGTGCGGCGCACCAAGTCGAAGTTCGGGGCCCGGCTGGAGCCGTTCTCCCACGTGGACGTGCAGTTCTTCGCGCGGAACAGCGAGCTGGTCGGGCGCGGGCTGCCGCTGTGCACGCAGAGTGAGACCATCGCGGCGTACGGGAGCGGGATCGTGACCGACTACGCGCGCTACACCGCCGGGACGGCCATGCTGGAGACGGCCGAGCGGTTCACCGATCACGAGGGCGAGCCGGCCGTACAGCAGTATCTGCTGCTCGTGGGCGCGCTCCGGACCCTCGCCCGCGGCGAGCACGCACCGCATCTCGTGCTCGACGCGTTCCTGCTGCGCTCCCTCGCCGTGAACGGGTACGCGCCCAGTTTCGGCGACTGCGCCAAGTGCGGGATGCCCGGGCCGAACCGGTTCTTCTCGGTGGCGTCCGGCGGCTCCGTCTGTGTGGACTGCCGGGTGCCCGGCAGTGTCGTACCGTCTCCCCAGGCCCTCGCGCTGCTCGGGGCGCTGCTCACGGGAGACTGGGCGACGGCCGACGCGTGCGAGGCGCGGTACGTGCGGGAGGGCAGCGGGCTCGTCTCCGCGTATCTGCACTGGCATCTGGAACGCGGGCTGCGTTCGCTGCGTTACGTGGAGAAATAGCCGCCGAGCAGCAACTCGGGCCGAACCGAATCATCGCTAGGAGACGTGAAGCACATGGCCGTACGCGGGTTCCTGGGGCGCCAGCGCCGCGAGTACAAGACGCCGGAGCCGCACCCGTCCGGCGCCCGCGCGCCCAAGCTCCCCGGCGAGCTGGTCCCGAACCACGTGGCGATCGTCATGGACGGGAACGGCCGCTGGGCCAAGGAGCGCGGCCTGCCGCGGACCGAGGGCCACAAGGTCGGCGCCGAGCGCGTCCTGGACGTGCTCCAGGGCGCGATCGAGATGGGCGTGGGTGCCGTCTCCCTGTACGCCTTCTCCACGGAGAACTGGAAGCGTTCGCCGGACGAGGTGCGCTTCCTGATGAACTTCAACCGGGACTTCATCCGCAAGAGCAGGGACCAGCTCGACGAGCTCGGGGTGCGGGTGCGCTGGGTGGGGCGGATGCCCAAGCTGTGGAAGTCGGTGGCCCAGGAGCTGCAGATCGCTCAGGAGCAGACCAAGGGCAACGACCGGCTCACGCTCTACTTCTGCATGAACTACGGCGGCCGGGCCGAGATCGCGGACGCGGCGCAGGCCCTCGCCGAGGACGTGCGAGCGGGCCGGCTCGACCCGTCGAAGGTCACCGAGAAGACCTTCGCGAAGTACCTCTACTACCCGGACATGCCGGATGTTGACCTGTTCCTGCGGCCGAGCGGCGAGCAGCGCACGTCGAACTACCTGATCTGGCAGAGCGCCTACGCCGAGATGGTCTTCCAGGACGTGCTGTGGCCGGACTTCGACCGCCGCGACCTGTGGCGCGCCTGCGTCGAGTACGCCTCCCGCGACCGCCGCTTCGGCGGCGCCGTCCCGAACGAGGAGCTCCTGGAGATGGAGAAGGCGATGCGGGGCAACGAGGAGCGGCGGGCCTGAGACCGGTCCGCCCGCCCGGTGGACGGCACCGTCCGCGGCTGCCCTTACGATCACGGCTGGTCAGCACAGCAATCGGGAGGGGCCATGGCCGGAGACCAGGGGACGGCACAGCAGGAGGACGCACAGGAGGCGGAGACGGTCGGGCTGGAGTACCAGCCGGCCGTGGAGGACTACCGGTCCGCGCTGCGGGTGCGCACGAGGATCAGCAAGGCGGCCAGACCGATGCGCTGGACGTGCGTCCTCGCGGCCGTGCTGGTCGCCGTGCACGTGCTGCTCTCGCTGAGCAACGGAGCCTCCGTGGACTGGAGGCTCGTCGGCCTCCTGGCGTTCTGCGCCGTCCTGCTGCTCGCGTTGCCCCGGCTCCAGGCGCGGCAGGTGTACCGCGTCTGCCGGCGGCAGGGCACCCACCGCGTCACGGTGGCGGACACGGGTCTGACGATGGTGAACGCCACCTCGTCGTCGACCGTCGTCTGGACCGCGATGCCCCGGTACCGGGAGACCCGTGAGCTGTTCGTGCTGTTCAGCGACGACAGGAACGCGAGCTGTTTCACGGTCCTGCCGAAGCGCGGTGCCCGGGGGCCCGCCGATGTGGACCGGCTGAGGGAGCTGCTGGACCGCCATCTGACCCGGGTGTGACGGACAGCGGATGAGCGACGAGGGGCCCCGGGCGGTGACGCCCGGGGCCCCTCGCGCATTGCCGGAAGCGCCTCGGCCGCCGGTCAGTCGCCGGAGGCGCTCGCACACTCCGCGCACGTACCGAAGATCTCCACCGTGTGCGCCACGTTCACGAAGCCGTGCTCCGCGGCGACGGCCTCCGCCCACTTCTCGACGGCCGGGCCCTCCACCTCGACCGCCTTGCCGCAGACGCGGCAGACGAGGTGATGGTGGTGGTCCCCGGTCGAGCACCGGCGGTACACGGACTCGCCCTCGGTGGTGCGCAGCACGTCGACCTCGCCGGCGTCGGCGAGGGACTGCAGGGTGCGGTAGACCGTGGTGAGCCCGACCGAGTCGCCCTTGTGCTTGAGCATGTCGTGGAGTTCCTGCGCGCTGCGGAACTCGTCGACCTCGTCGAGCGCCGCCGCCACGGCTGCACGCTGCCGGGTGGAACGGCCCCGTACGGGTCCAGCGGTCGTCACCGTCGCCTCCTCCTCGCGTCTGCGTCTTGCCGGGCCATTGTGCCAGGACGGGCAGGGCTCGGTCGGACGTCGCTCGGATCCCGGGACCACCGGGACCGCATCAGGGGCGGCGGCCGGCCGGAACCGCCTGCTCCGGCGACTCCGCGAGCACGCACTCCGCCGGGTCGCCCGCGGGCCGGCCCGCGGCCTTCGCCCGCCGTCTCGCCAGCGGCGTCGCCAGCGCCGTGAGCAGCATGAACGCGGCGATGGTGAGCAGCACGATGGTCGCGCCGGGCGGTACGTCCTGGTAGTACGAGGTGACCGTGCCGCCGAGCGTGACGGCGACCCCGATGGCCACCGCGATGGCGAACGTGGCCGCGAAGCTGCGGCTGAGCTGCTGGGCCGCCGCCACCGGCACCACCATCAGGGCGGAGACGAGCAGCAGGCCGACGACACGCATGGCGACCGTCACCGTCACCGCGGCCGTGACCGCCGTGAGCAGGTTCAGGGCGCGCACCGGCAGGCCCGTGACCCGGGCGAACTCCTCGTCCTGGCTGACGGCGAAGAGCTGCCGGCGCAGGCCCAGGGTGACCAGCACCACGAACGCCGCCAGCAGGCAGATCGCCGTCACGTCCGACTCGGAGACCGTGGACAGCGAGCCGAAGAGGTACGAGGTGAGGTTGGCGTTCGAGCCGCCCGGCGAGAGGTTGATGAACATCACACCGCCCGCCATGCCGCCGTAGAAGAGCATCGCGAGCGCGATGTCGCCGCGCGTGCGGCCGTACCAGCGGATCAGCTCCATCAGCACCGCGCCGAGCACGGAGACGAGCGTGGCCATCCAGACGGGGGACCAGGACAGCAGGAAGCCGAGGCCGACGCCGGTCATCGCGACGTGGCCGATGCCGTCGCCCATGAGGGCCTGGCGGCGCTGGACGAGGTAGATGCCGATCGCGGGCGCGGTGATGCCGACGAGGACGGCGGCGAGCAGCGCCCGCTGCATGAAGGCGTAGTTCAGGATTTCCATGGTGCGTGCCTTCTCAGCTCAGCAGACCGGTGCGGATCGGGGCGGCGTCGGCGGCCTCGTGCGGGTGGACGTGGTCGTGGCCGGGCAGCGCGTGCTGGCCCACGGCCTTGGGCGGGGGGCCGTCGTGGACGACGCAGCCGTCGCGGAGGACGACCGCGCGGTCGATCAGCGGCTCCAGCGGGCCGAGCTCGTGCAGGACCAGCAGCACGGTCGTGCCCTTGCCGACCTCCTCGCGCAGGGTGCCGGCGAGGACCTCCTGGCTGGCCAGGTCGACGCCCGCCATCGGCTCGTCCATGATCAGCAGGTCGGGCTCGGAGGCGAGGGCGCGGGCGATCAGGACGCGCTGGTGCTGGCCGCCGGAGAGGGCGTCCACCGAGTCCTTGGCGCGGTCCGCCATGCCGACCAGTTCCAGGGCGTGCCGTACGGCCTCGTGGTCGGCCTTGCGCAGCATGCCGAAGCGGGCGCGCGACAGCCGGCCGGAGGAGACGACCTCCGTCACCGTGGCGGGCACGCCACCCGCGGCCGTCGTGCGCTGCGGCACGTACCCGACGCGCTTCCAGTCGCGGAAGCGGGCCCGGGGGGTGCCGAAGAGCTCGATCTCGCCGGAGGTGGCCGGCACCTGTCCGATGACGCTGCGCACGGCCGTCGACTTGCCGGAGCCGTTCGCGCCGAGCAGCGCGACGACCTCACCGCGGCCCACGGTGAGGTCGATGCCGCGCAGGACGGGGCGCGAGCCCAGTTCGGCGCGGACGCCGCGCAGGGATATGACGGGCTCGCTCACAGGTGCCTCCGGAACGGTCGCTTGGCTTACTTGGCGCCGAGGGCGGACCGCAGCGCCTTGAGGTTGGACTCCATGACCTCGATGTAGTCGTCGCCCTTGGACTTGTCGGTGATGCCCTCGAGCGGGTCGAGGACGTCGGTCTTCAGGTCCGCGTCCCTGGCGAGGGTCTTCGCGGTCTTGTCCGATACCAGTGTCTCGTAGAACACCGTGGTCACGCCGTCCGCCTTGGCCTCCTCCTGGAGCTCCTTGATCCGGGCGGGGCTGGGCTCGCTCTCCGGGTCGAGACCGTTGATGGCCTCCGCGGTCAGGCCGTAGCGCTCGGCGAGGTAGGTGAAGGAGGCGTGGTTGGTGAAGAAGACCTTGGTCTCGGTGTTCTTCAGGCCGTCCTCGTACGCGGTGTTCAGCGCGTCGAGCCGGCCGGCCAGGTCCTCGGCGTTCTTCTTGTAGTCTGCCGCGTTGTCCGGGTCGGCCTTCGCGAAGGCCTCGGCGACGCCCCCGGCGATCTCGGCGTACTTCACCGGGTCGAGCCAGACGTGCGGGTCGAGGCCGCTCTCCTCCTCCGCGTGCTCCTCCTCCGCGTGCTCCTCCTCGCCCTCGTGCGCGTGGTCGTGCGAGACGTCGCCGTGGTCCTCCAGCGTGGTCAGCGTGGCCGCGTCGATCTTGTCCTTGACGCCGGACTGCGCGACGGCCTCGTCGACGGCGGGCTGGAGGCTCTTGAGGTACAGCACCGCGTCCGCCTCGCCCAGCCCGGCGGTCTGCTTGGTGCTGAGCTCCAGGTCGTGCGGCTCCTGGCCGGGCTCGGTCAGGGTGGTCACGTTCACGTGGTCCCCGCCGATCTCCTCGGCGAGGTACTGGAGCGGGTAGAACGACGCGACGACGTCGAACTTGTCGGTGTTGCCCTGTGCGGCGCCCGAGTCGGAGGAGCAGGCCGAGAGGGCGCCGATGCCGAGGGCGGTGGCCGCCGCGACCGCGGTGCCGGTGATCAGGGGTCGTCGACGAAGTCGTATGCCGTTCATGACACCCATTTTCAACAAATATGGAAACCGTTGTCAACAAAGAGGCGTCCCGGGTACCGATTTGATTGCAGGGGAGCCCCCGCCGGTAACCTGAAGCATTCGCTCTGAAGCAACGCTCCGAGGCGGCCTTGATCGGTGGTTCCGACCGTCACAGTTCGTCCTGGTCGGTCCTGATCACCCGCCCTGTTCGCCCGGAGGCAGTGGCTTCGTCGCCCGTCGTCGTAATGAAGAGAGCACCGTGGCCGCCGACAAGATCGACACCATCGTCAGCCTGAGCAAGCGCCGTGGCTTCGTATTCCCCTGCAGCGAGATCTACGGCGGTCAGCGCGCCGCCTGGGACTACGGACCGCTGGGTGTCGAGCTCAAGGAGAACCTCAAGCGCCAGTGGTGGCGCTACATGGTGACCTCGCGCGAGGACGTCGTCGGTATCGACTCGTCCGTGATCCTGGCCCCCGAGGTGTGGGTCGCCTCCGGTCACGTCGCCACCTTCACCGACCCGCTGACCGAGTGCACCTCCTGTCACAAGCGGTTCCGCGCGGACCACCTGGAGGAGGCGTACGAGGAGAAGAAGGGCCGCGCCCCGGAGAACGGCCTCGCCGACCTGGCCTGCCCCAACTGCGGCAACAAGGGCACCTTCACCGAGCCCAAGCAGTTCTCGGGCCTGCTCTCCACGCACCTCGGCCCGACCCAGGACAGCGGCTCCGTCGCGTACCTGCGTCCGGAGACCGCGCAGGGCATCTTCACCAACTTCGCCCTGGTGCAGGGCGCCTCGCGCAAGAAGCCCCCGTTCGGCATCGCGCAGATGGGCAAGTCCTTCCGCAACGAGATCACGCCTGGCAACTTCATCTTCCGTACCCGCGAGTTCGAGCAGATGGAGATGGAGTTCTTCGTCAAGCCGGGCGAGGACGAGAAGTGGCAGGAGTACTGGATGGAGCAGCGCTGGAACTGGTACACCGGCCTGGGCCTGCGCGAGGAGAACATGCGGTGGTACGAGCACCCGAAGGAGAAGCTCTCCCACTACTCCAAGCGCACCGCTGACATCGAGTACCGCTTCCAGTTCGGCGGCAGCGAGTGGGGTGAGCTCGAGGGCGTCGCCAACCGCACCGACTACGACCTGAGCGCCCACTCCAAGGCCTCCGGCCAGGACCTCTCCTACTTCGACCAGGAGGCCGGGGAGCGCTGGACGCCGTACGTCATCGAGCCCGCGGCCGGTGTCGGCCGCAGCCTGCTGGCCTTCCTCCTCGACGCCTACGTCGAGGATGAGGCGCCCAACGCCAAGGGCAAGATGGAGAAGCGCACGGTCCTGCGCCTCGACCCGCGCCTGGCCCCGGTGAAGGTCGCGGTCCTGCCGCTGTCCCGCAACCCGGAGCTGTCCCCGAAGGCCAAGGGCCTCGCCCAGGCGCTGCGCCAGCACTGGAACATCGAGTTCGACGACGCCGGCGCCATCGGCCGCCGCTACCGCCGCCAGGACGAGATCGGCACGCCGTACTGCGTGACGGTCGACTTCGACACCCTGGACGACAACGCGGTGACGGTCCGCGAGCGTGACTCGATGAAGCAGGAGCGGGTGTCGCTGGACCAGATCGAGGGGTACCTGGCGAGCCGCCTGATCGGTTGCTAGTCACCCGTCCGTGAGCGGACACACCGGGTGGGCCGGAGATCTCCGGCCCACCCGGTTTTTTGCTGCCCGGATGGCGGCGTGCAACGGCTAACGACTGACAGATATTGAAATCTGTCAGTCGTCATGTCAGGCTGGGTACTCGTCACGGACGGGGACCCACCCCTCCCCGCTGCTCACGGCACCCCAAGGAGTCCGCATGCGCACCGTCCCCCTCGGTACCACCGGCCCCCAGGTCTCCCGCCTCGGCCTCGGCTGCATGGGCATGTCCGCGCTGTACGGAGACGCGGACCGGGCCGAGTCCGTCGCGACCGTCCACGCCGCGCTCGAAGCCGGCGTGACCCTGCTCGACACCGGCGACTTCTACGGCATGGGCCACAACGAGATGCTGATCGGCGAGGCGCTGCGCACCGCCCCGGCCGCGCGGCGCGAGCAGGCGCTGGTGAGTGTGAAGTTCGGCGCGCTGCGTGATGCCGACGGCGGCTGGGCGGGGTACGACGGCCGCCCGGCCGCGGTGAGGAACTTCGCCGCGTACTCGCTCCAGCGTCTCGGCGTCGACCACATCGACGTCTACCGCATCGCGCGCGTCGACCCCGACGTGCCGATCGAGGAGACGGTCGGCGCCATCGCGGACCTGGTCGAGAAGGGCCATGTGCGGCACATCGGGCTGAGCGAGACCGGTGCCGAGACGGTCCGGCGCGCCGCCGCCACCGCGCCGATCTCCGACCTCCAGATCGAGTACTCGCTCATCTCCCGCGGCATCGAGCGGGACATCCTGCCCACCACGCGCGAGCTGGGCATCGCGATCACGGCGTACGGCGTGCTGTCGCGCGGGCTGATCTCGGGGCACTTCACGGCCGACCGGCAGCTCGCCGCGGGCGACTTCCGCGCCCACTCGCCCCGCTTCCAGGGCGAGAACCTCGAGCACAACCTGAAGCTGGTCGACGCGCTGCGGAAGGTCGCCGAGGAGAAGGGCGTGTCGGTCGCCCAGATCGCCATCGCCTGGGTGCTGTCCCGCGGCGAGGACATCGTGCCGCTGGTGGGCGCCCGCCGCCGGGACCGGCTGACGGAGGCGCTGGGCGCGCTGGACGTCACGCTGGACGAGGGCGACCTGCGGGCGATCGAGGAGGCCGTGCCGGCGGACGCCGCGGCGGGCGAGCGCTACCCGGAGTCGCAGATGGCGCACCTGGACAGCGAGCGCTGACAGCCGGCGCCGGGAGACTGGCCGGGTACGGTCTTGGTCATGGCACCGACTTCCGAGACGCTCACCGCCGCACGCATCCTCGAGGTGACCGAGGAGGTCCTGCGCCGCCACGGCCCGGCGAAGGCCACCGTCGTGGACGTCGCCCGTGCGCTCGGCGTCAGCCACGGAAGCGTGTACCGGCACTTCCGTACGAAGGCGGCGCTGCGGGAGGCCGTCACCGAGCGGTGGCTGGACCGTACGTCGGCCTCCCTGTCCGGCATCGCCGCCGAGGGCGGCCGTGATCCGGAGGCGCGGCTGCGCGACTGGTTCACGGCCCTGTTCACGGCCAAGCGCCACAAGGCGGGCGACGATCCCGAGCTGTTCGCCACGTACATGGTGCTGATCGGGGAGAACAGTGCGGTGGTCGACCGGCACATCGCCGATCTGACCATCCAGCTGACGGGGATCGTCCAGGACGGAGTCGAGCGCGGCGTCTTCGCCTCCGCCGCCCCCGCCACCACGGCCCGCGCCCTCTTCGACGCCACCGGCCGCTTCCACGACCCCTGCTACGCCCGCGACTGGGAACAGCCCGGGATCGACGCCGAGTTCGAGGCGGTGGTGGAGCTGGTGGTGCGGGGGCTGCGGGCCTGAGTCCGCCGGCCGGTCCGGCGGGCACCCGTGACGGGCGTGCGGCGGGACAGGGACTGACAGATCGTCATCGTGGCGGTTAGGATGCCCGGGATGATGAACTACTCCTCGTGTGGAATGGGGGCATCGTTCGCGCAAGGTGAGTGCTGATGGCACATCACCTCGCGGATCCGATTCCGTCCCGCCTGCTGATGTGGCAGCGCGTGCGTGAGTACGCCGTGCCACCGTCCATGATCGAGACCGCGACCGCACGGCGTGCGGTCGGCGACTGGGCGGGGGCCTGCGCCGCCGCCCGGATCGACGTCGATCTCGATCTGCGCGCCGTGCGCGACCGCCACGGCACCGAACTCGTCACCCGCCTCCGCGCGGACCTGCGCCGGCTGGCGCCGGATCTGCTCCGCTGGCACATGCCACGGATCGCCCCGGACGGGCGCCTCCGGCCCGGCCTCACCCTCTCCCTGGCCCGCTACCGGGGTTCCGGCGCCACGACACCGCACCTGGTGGTGCGCACCCCGCCGGCCCGGGCGGACGGCGGACAGCGGATGTCCCTGGCCCTGTGGGAGGGGACCGGGCACCACGCCCCCGCACACCATCCGCACCCACACCCACAACCGCACCCGCACCCGCATCCCGACCGGCGGTTCCGGCTCGATCTGCACCGGCACCTCTGGGACGCCGGGCGGAGCGGCGAGCTGGCGCGGCGGTGCGGTGCGGGCGGGACACCGTCCACGGCGCCGCCGGACCTGCCCGCCCACCTCCACGACTTCCCGTGGGCAGTGGAGTGCTGGGCCGCCGAGGCGGAGTTGCTGTTGCGGGCCGAGGCGCGTCCTCGCGGCGCCTTCACCGTACGGCTCGGCCCGCGGAACCACGCCGTGCTCGAACTCGTCGGGCCCGACGACAGCCACGCCCCGACGCTCCGGCGGCTGCGGGAGGTGCTGCCGCCGCAGGAGGTCGCGGCGCTCCCGGTGCTGCCGGAGGCGTCGGCCCGGGTCCTGCCGGATCTGCAACTGCTGCGGGCCGGACTGGTCGCGGCCGGGCGGCTGCACCCGCTCGTCGCCGCGGCACTGACGGCCTCCGGTCCGGTGGCGGCCGCCGGCCCGGCACCGACGGCGGCCGGCTCGGAACCGACGGCGGCCGTCCCTGTCCCCGGTCCCGGTCCCGGCGATCCGCACCGGGTGGAGTGCCGGGGCGAGATCCACCGGATCGCACTGCGGGACGGGGTGCTGACGGCGGTCGACCACGACCCGGCCGAGCTGCGGCGGGAGGACCTGCTGGTGGCGCTCGGCGGGCCGGCGCTGCCCTGCCTGCGGGCGATCGACGCGGCGCACCGCGACCCGGCGGCACTTCCCGGGGTCCGCGAACGGCTCGGTCACGGTGACGTCGCCGGGGCACTGGCCGTCGTCGAGGGGCTGCTCGGCCCCGGCGCGGTCCTGCGCGACGGTCCGCTCCGGGACGAACTGGAGTCGGCCGTGGCCCGCCGCATCGACCACGGGCTCTTCCGGTCGGGGCTGGCCGCCGTGCACCCCGGTACGGAGGCCGGTACCGGTACCAGTGCCGGGGCCGGGGCCACAGGGGGCGGGCACGCCTCCGGGGCGGAGCAGGGGAAGACGGGCCACCGTCCCCGGCTCGACCGCCGTACGCCTCCCGTGATCCGCCGCAAGCGGAGCAGCCGGGCCCGGCCCCGCACCGGCCTGACCTCCTGACCGGCAGCCCCGCCGACACACCGGATCGCCTTCCCGTACGGCGCGCGTCGGCGCCGTACGCCTCCACCACATCCGGACAGACCGTCCCGTTCCCTCTTCCTTCCTCCCTCTCCCATCCCCAGGTGATGCCCATGACTTCCAGCACCCTTCAGCCCGCCCCTGCCCCCGCCCCCACTCCCGCCGACGAGCACGCGACCGGCACCCGGCTCGCCCTCGCCAGCGACCTCCTGGCCCTCCTGCGGACGACCACCACCGAGCCGCGCCCCGACGAGCAGCTCGAGGCGCTCATGCTGGCCGTCGCGGCGGACCTGCCCGTGCTGCTCTGGGGTGAGCCGGGCATCGGCAAGACCGCGGCCCTGACCCAGCTCGCCGCCTCCCTCGGCCTGCCGCTGACGACCGTGATCGCCAGCGTCCACGAGCCGTCCGACTTCTCCGGGCTGCCCGTCGTGGGCGACGACCCGGCGGTGCGGGGGGTGCCGATGGCGCCGCCGCAATGGGCCGTGGAGCTCGTGCGGGCCGGGCGGGGGCTGCTCTTCCTGGACGAGCTCTCCACCGCCACCCCGGCCGTCCAGGCCGCGCTGCTCCGGGTCGTCCTGGAGCGGAAGGTCGGTGCGCTGCAACTGCCGGCGGGCGTGAGGATCGTGGCCGCCGCCAATCCGCGCGCGTCGGCGGCGGACGGATGGGAGCTGAGCCCGCCGCTGGCCAACCGGTTCGTGCATCTGAACTGGGTGCACGACCGGGAAGTGGTGGTGCGCGGGCTGGGCGGGGTCTGGCCCCGGGCGGAACTGCCCCGGCTGGCGCCGGAACGGCTGGCGGAGTCGGTGGCGTTCGCCCGGCGGGCGGTCTGCGGCTTCCTGGAGGCCCGGCCGACGCTGATCCACCGGCTGCCGAGCACCGAGACGCGGCGCGGCGGTGCCTGGCCCTCGCCCCGGAGCTGGGAGGCCGCGCTGACCCTGCTGGCCTTCGGCACGGCGGCCTCCGTCTCCCGGGAGGTGCTGGCGCTGCTGGTACGGGGCGCGGTGGGGGACGGACCGGGGCTGGAACTCCTCGCCCATCTGGACCGGATGGACCTGCCGGACCCGGAGTCGTTGCTGGCCGATCCGCCCTCCGCCGAGCTGCCGGTGCGGGGCGATCTGCGGCAGGCGGCGCTGGAGGCGGTGGTGGCCGCCGTGGGGGCGCGGCCGGAGCGCGAACGGTGGGAGGCGGGCTGGGCGGTGCTGGTCCGGGCACTGGAGACCGGCGCCCCGGACCTGGTGGTCGCCCCGGCGGCGGCGCTGGCCGGGCTGCGGCGCGACGACTGGGACGTACCGGAGGCGGTGGAGCGGCTGGCCGGGGTGGTCGGTCTCGCCCGGCGGGCGGACCGGTCGGTGGGACGGGTCAAGGCGGCGGCCGACGCCGGGCGTGCGACGGGGGCGCGCCGATGACGGGGACCGCGAAACGCCCGTCGCCGCACTCGTCACCGCACCCGTCGGCACGGCCCGTGCCGCGGCCGGTGCCGCGTCCGATGTCCCGGCCCGCGCCGCCGCGCCCGGTGCGGGCCACCGTGCCAGGGCCGCCGGCCGGCTCCGGCGGGCGGGCCGAGCGGCCCGGAGCGCCGCTTGAGCTGGACCTCGAGAAGTTGCTGGCCGCCCGGCTGCACGCGGTGAAGGTCCGTCCCTACCTGGCCGCCGCGCTCTTCGCGCTGCACGTGGTGGAGGACCGGTCGGTGCCGACGATGGCGGTGGACGCGCACTGGCGCTGCTACGTGTCGCCCGGCTTCGTGGCGCGCACCCCGGTGGAGGAGCTGGCGGGCGTCTGGGTGCACGAGGTCTCCCATCTGCTCCGCGACCACCACGGGCGGGGCGAGCGGTATGCGCGGGAGCACGGGGAGCACGGGCCGGGCGAGAGGCTGCGGCGGAACGTCGCCGCCGACTTCGAGATCAACGACGACATCTACGGTGACGGTCTGCCCCGGCCCGCGGGGGCGGTACTGCCCTCGCTGCTGGGGCTGCCCGACGGGCTGCTGATGGAGGAGTACCTGCGCAGGTCGTCCATGTCCGGGCTCGGCGCGGACCTGGCCTGGCTGGACTGCGGCAGCGGTGCCGACGGACAGCACCGGCCGTGGGAGCTGGGGCCCGCCGGGGCACACGGGCTGAGCAGGCAGCAGCGGGACGCGGTCCGCTTCCGGGTCGCGGAGGGGATCAAGGGACGGCCGGGCGACGCGCCGGAGGGGTGGCGCCGGTGGGCGGACGAGGCGTTCCATCCGCCGCAGCCGTGGCGGCAGTTGCTGGGGGCGGCGGTCCGCTCGGCGGCGAGTGCACCCGGGGCGGGTGAGAACCACAGCTACCGGCGACCGTCCCGGCGTTCGGCCGGTGTCCCGGGGGTGCTGCTGCCGAGCCTGCGCCGTACGCCGCCCCGGGTCTGCGTCGTGATCGACACCTCCGGGTCGGTGAGCGACGCCGAGCTGGGCGGTGCGCTGCTGGAGGTGGCGGCGATCTCGCGGGCCGTGGGCGGGCGGCGTGACCTGGTCTCGGTGATCTCCTGCGACGCGGCGGCCGGGATCGCCGTACCGCTCTGCCGTGCCGAGAACATCGAACTGGTCGGCGGCGGGGGAACGGACCTGCGCTCCGGTTTCGCCCGGGCGCTCCGCTCCCGGCCCCGCCCGGACGTGATCGTGGCCCTGACGGACGGCCAGACGCCGTGGCCGTCCGCGCAACCGCCCTGCCGCACCGTCGTCGGTCTCTTCCCCCGGCCCGCCCGTGCCGTGGACGAGGAGAACCCCGACTACGTCCCGGACACCCCGCCGCCCTGGGCGCGTGTCGTCACCATCGGCTGAGACGGAGACGGAGACGGAGACGGAGACGGAGACGTAGACGGGGGCGGAGACGGGGGCGGGGGCGGGTCGGACCGTAGGGGCTTGCCCGCGTGGGCTGTTCCGGTTCCCCTAGGCCACGCAGAACTCGTTGCCCTCCGGGTCCCGCATCAGCCACCAGTGGCCCGCCTTGCCCTTGTCCACCTCCTCCACACGGGTGGCGCCCAGGGTCTCCAGGCGGGCCACCGTCTTGTCGCGCTCGCCGGGGCCGGCGTGGACGTCGAGGTGCAGGCGGTTCTTCACGGTCTTGGGCTCGGGGACGTCCTGGAAGAGCAGGCGGCGGCCCCTGCCTATGCCGGTGAACGGGTCGTACAGGTCCTCGGGGTGCCGGATGGCGGCGTACCCGCGGAAGACGCGGCGGCCGTGGTGCTCGGTGACCGCCGCCTCGGGCAGGTCGCCCGCCGCCAGCAGCTGGTCGATCAGCGCCGTCTGGTCCTCCACCTCGTACTCCAGCGCGGCGGCCCAGAAGTCCGCCAGTGTCAGGGCGTCGGTGGTGTCGATGACCAGTTTCCAGTTCAGTGCTGTCATGTAACTGGTTATAGTGGTTACGTATGCTGATCGTCCACCGGTACGGTGGAATTCAGCCGATACAGCGGAAGCGGGGTGAGCGGTCGTGTCGGGCATCGTCCTGCGGTCCGGGTCCGGGCACACCTATCGCTTCGACCCCGGGGCCCTCTGTCTCGAGCTGCTCACCACCGGCGGGCCCGGCGCCTTCGGCCGGTACGAGATGCTCCACGCGCCCGCGGACCTGGCCGCCTGGGCCGAGCGCTCACGGCTCACGCCCACCCCCGCGCTGCGGCTCACCGAGGCGGACGTCGAGCTCGCCCGGCGGCTGCGCGACGCCCTGTTCCGTACCGTCGTCGCGCGGACGTGCGGCGGGCTGCCCGAGTTCGGTGTCCCGGCAGGCACCCGGGGGGATCTCGACGTCCTCAACGACGTGGCCGCCCGGCCGCCGCTGGTCCCCGCGATCAGGGAGGGCGGCGACCGGACCTGGGCCGGGCCCGCGACCGGGGACCGGCTCCTCTCCACCGTCGCCCGCGACGCCGTCGACCTGCTCACCGGGGCGTATGCGAAGCGCGTCCGTATGTGCGCCGGTGAGCGCTGCTACCTGGTCTACGTCGACACGTCACGGCCAGGGCGCCGCCGCTGGTGCTCGATGGAGCACTGCGGCAACCGCCACAAGGTGCGGGCACTGCGCGCCCGCCGGGCCGACGATCCGCCGGCCGACGATCCGCCGGCCGGCTGACCCCTTCCGGTCACGTCGCCGTCGGGTCCACCGTCGCCTGGTGGGCCAGGGCCAAGTGCTCCGCCGCCTTCGGCCACGGCGGCCACGGCAGGAACACGGCGCCCTTGCGCCAGCCGCACGTGCCGCAGCTCAGTGTGCGCCGCACGCCCGAGCGCCGTACGTGGACCGTGTGCAGGCGGCCGTGCTGGTCCCAGCGGCTCACCTTGTCCGTGTTGGCCCGCGGCACGGCCCCAC
Organism: Streptomyces sclerotialus; assembly: GCA_000719105.1. Lineage (GTDB taxonomy): Bacteria > Actinomycetota > Actinomycetes > Streptomycetales > Streptomycetaceae > Streptomyces > Streptomyces sclerotialus_B. The sequence goes on from JODX01000001.1 coordinate 576,394, forward strand.
CCCTCGTCGACGGCGCTCGGGCACCTGACGCGCACCCGAGCAAGGAGTGTGCATCACGAGATCCGTCCGGGGCCGGTCGGGAGGGCCGGTGACCGGTTCCTCAGCGCGCCCCGTTGACGACCGCGGCCGCCATCCGCAGCACCGCCTCGGTGATCAGGCCAGGGGACGTCGCCAGGTTCATGCGGACGAAGCCCGCGCCGCCCGTGCCGAAGTCCCGCCCGGAGTTCAGGGCGACCCGGCCGCGCCGGAGGAACACGTCCCCCGGGTCGTCGTCGAGGCCCAGTTCCCGGCAGTCGAGCCAGGCCAGGTAGGTGCCCTCCGCGGGCGTGTACCGGACGGCGGGCAGGTACTCGGCGAGCAGACCGGCCAGCAGACGGCGGTTGTCGTCCAGACCGGACAGCACGGCGTCGAGCCAGTCGCCGCCGTCCCGCAGGGCCGCGGTGTGGGCGATCACGCCGACGTGGCTGGGGCCGTGGCCGACCTCCTCCGGCAGGCGGGCGAGGTCGTCGGCCGCGGCGGGCCCGGCGATCGCGAGGGCGGCCTTCAGCCCGGCCAGGTTCCACGCCTTGGACGCCGACATCAGGGAGAGTCCGTTCTCGCCGCCCGGCACGCTCAGGTACGGCACGAAGGACGCGCCCCCCGCCACGACGGGGGCGTGGATCTCGTCCGCCACGACGCGCAGACCGTACGCCCGGGCCAGCCGCGCGGCCCGGGTCAGCTCGTCGGCGGTGTGCACGGTCCCGGTCGGGTTGTGCGGGCTGCACAGCAGGTACGCCGGCCGGCCGGTGTTCCGGCTCGCGCCCCGGGCGGCCCGCCCGAACGCGGCTTCCAGCGCGATGAAGTCGATACGCCCGTCGTGGCCCAGCGGGGCCTCGACCACGGGGCGTCCCATGTTGCGGACGAACTGGTAGAAGGGCGGGTACACGGGCGAGTTGACCACGACCGGATCGCCCGGACCGGAGACCAGCTTGAGCATCTCCACGACGCCCAGCATCACGTCGGGCACGATCGCCGTGCGTCTGACGTCCAGACCGTCCCAGTCCCAGCGTTTCCGGGCGAACTCGGCCAGCGCCTCGGCGTACTCCGTCCCGGCCGGATAGCCGGTGTCGCCCAGCGCCATCGCCTCGTTGACCGCCCGCACGACCGGCTCGGCCGGTAAGACGTCCATCTCGGCCACCCACAGCGGCAGGACGTCCTCCGGGTGGGTCCGCCACTTCATGCTCGTACGCCGGCGCAGCTGGCCGAGCGAGAGCCGGTGGAGGGGGTTCGCGCCGTCGTCGTCGTGGGATGCGGCCGTGCCATCAGATGCCTGAGTCATATGCCACAGCGTGGCGCAGGCCCCAGGCGTCACGCCAGAGGGAGACGGGCCGATCCGCCTTTTTCCGTACTGTTTCCGGGCCTGTTCGTGCGGTACGACCCCCTCCGCTCAGCGCCGTACGTCCGTCGTTTCCCGGAGTTCCGGACTCTGGAGCCGCTCCGCCGTCCGCTCGGCCGTACGGCGCGCCCAGTGGCCGGTGGTGAGTGCACCCACGGCCAGGACGGCGAGGCCGCAGCCGGTGAGGATCCACCAGCCGGGCCGGGCGGCGGACACGAAGGAGTCGGCGTACGACGACGAGCCCACGCCCGCCGCCAGCACCGCGCCGATCACCGCGACGCCCAGTGTCTGGCCGAGCTGGCGGCTGGTGGAGGCGACCGCGGCGGCGACCCCGGACTGCGCGCGGGGCATGCCGGAGACGGCGGTGTTGGTGATGGGGGCGTTGACGAAGCCGAAGCCGATGCCGAACAGGACGTAGCCGATCACCAGGGTGACGTCGCGCGTCTCCGCCTCGAAGACCGCGAACAGCACCCCGCTCACCGTCATCGCGCACCCGGCGACCAGCAGCGGGAGGCGCGGGCCCCGGCTGCCGACCAGCCGCCCCGACAGGGGTGCGCAGGCGAAGGTCATGAACGCCATCGGCAGCATCCACAGGCCCGCCTCCAGGGCGTTCAGCCCGCGCACGTTCTGCAGGTACAGCGTGGACAGGAAGAGGAAGCCGCCCAGTGCCGCGAACGCGCTGACCGCGATCACCGTCGCCCCGCTGAACGGTGCCGAGTGGAAGAAGCGCAGGTCGATGAGGGGTTCGGCGCGGCGCGGCTCGTAGCCGAGGAGGCCCAGCAGGGCGGCCAGGGCGACCGCGCCGAACGGCAGGACGACGGCGGCGCTCGCGTGCGGCGCCTCGATGATCGCGTACGTCAGCGAGCCGAACAGGACGATCACCAGGAGCTGCCCGACGGGGTCGGGGCGGCGGGCCTTCGGCGCGCGGGACTCGGGGACGAAGCGCAGGGTGAGCAGCAGCGCGGCCAGGCCCACCGGCAGGTTGATCCAGAAGATCGAGCGCCAGCCGACCGACTCCACGAGCAGCCCGCCCACCAGCGGACCGGCCGCCATGGATATGCCGACGACCGCGCCCCACACACCGATCGCGCGGGCGCGCTCACGCGGGTCCGTGAAGGTGTTGGTGATGATCGACATGGCGACCGGGTTGAGCATCGAGCCGCCCACCGCCTGCACCATGCGGAAGGCGACGAGCCAGTGCAGATCCGGGGCGAGGGAGCAGAGCACCGAGCCGATCGTGAAGACGACCAGCCCCGCCATGAAGACCCGCTTGCGGCCGATCCGGTCGGCCGTCGAGCCCGCGAGCATCAACAGCGAGGCGAGGACGAGGGTGTACGCGTCGATCGTCCACTGAAGACCCGAGAGGCTCGCGTCCAGGTCCCGCTCCATCGACGGCAGGGCGACGTTCAGAACGGTGTTGTCGAGACTCACGATCAGCAGGCTCATGCAGCAGATCGCGAGCACCAGCAGACGTCGGCGGTGGCTGAGCTCGGGCATGCGGTCCATCGTAGGCCAGCTTAAGTAGTGCGCCTAACTAATGACTAGTACACCGGTCGCCGGGGGCATGTGGTCGGCATGGGCGACAATGGGGGAATGCCCACGTCCTTCTCCCCCCTCAGTATCGGCCCGCACACCGTCCGGCCGCCCGTCGTGCTCGCGCCCATGGCCGGGATCACGAACGCGCCGTTCCGCACGCTGTGCCGCGAGTTCAGCGGGGGCAAGGGCCTGTTCGTCAGCGAGATGATCACGACCCGGGCGCTGGTCGAGCGCAACGAGAAGACCATGCAGCTGATCAAGTTCGACGCGTCCGAGAAGCCGCGCTCGATCCAGCTCTACGGAGTGGACCCGGCGACCGTCGGCAAGGCCGTCCGCATGATCGCGGAAGAGGACCTCGCCGACCACATCGACCTGAACTTCGGCTGCCCGGTCCCGAAGGTCACGCGCAAGGGCGGCGGCTCGGCCCTCCCGTACAAGCGGAACCTGCTCCGCGCGATCCTGCGCGAGGCCGTGTCCGGGGCCGGTGACCTGCCCGTCACCATGAAGATGCGCAAGGGCATCGACGACGACCACATCACCTACCTCGACGCCGGCCGGATCGCCGTCGAGGAGGGCGTGACCGCCATCGCGCTGCACGGCCGCACCGCCGCCCAGCACTACGGCGGCACCGCCGACTGGGACGCCATCGCCCGCCTGAAGGAGCACGTGCCGGAGATCCCCGTCCTCGGCAACGGCGACATCTGGTCGGCCGAGGACGCGCTGCGCATGGTCCGCGAGACCGGCTGCGACGGTGTGGTCGTGGGCCGCGGCTGCCTGGGCCGCCCGTGGCTGTTCGCGGATCTGGTCGCCGCCTTCGAGGGGCGTACGGACGAGTTCGCGCGCCCGACCCTGCGCGAAGTGGCCGACGTCATGGTCCGCCACGCCACCCTGCTCGGCGAGTGGATCGGCGACGAGGCGCGCGGCGTCATCGACTTCCGCAAGCACGTCGCCTGGTACCTCAAGGGCTTCGCGGTCGGCTCCGAGATGCGCAAGCGCCTCGCCATCACGTCGTCGCTGGAGGAGCTGCGCACGGGCCTCGACGAACTGGATCTCGACCAGCCGTGGCCGGCCGGCGCCGACGGCCCGCGCGGCCGCACCTCCGGCAACAACCGGGTGGTCCTCCCGGACGGCTGGCTGAAGGACCCGTACGACTGCGCGGGCGTGAGCGAGGACGCGGAGCTGGACACCTCCGGAGGCTGAGGGTTCCCCGGCCGGGTGCGTGGCACAGGCTCTCAGGCGCCTCCCACGGCCGTCAGCAGCGCCAGCGGGGCCGCCGCCGACCGGGACTCCCGTACGCAGGCGTGCGGGTACGGCACCGGCTCCGGATGCCCCGCGCGGTCGTACCCGGCGAGCACCTCCGGCAGCCGGTGACCCGTCGCCGCCGCCGCGTCCACCAGGCCGTGCGCGACCGCTCGGGCCTCGTCGTGCAGTCCGTAGCGGGCGAGGCCGAGGGCGATGAGGGCGTTGTCGTGGGGCCAGACCGAACCGCGGTGGTACGACAGCGGGTGGTACGCCGCCTGCCCGGCGGCCAGGGTGCGCACGCCCCAGCCGGAGAAGAAGTCCGGCTCCAGCAGCCGCCGTCCGACCAGTTCCCCGTACTCCTTGTCCAGCAGGCCCGACCACAGCAGATGGCCCGCGTCGGAGGCGAGGGCGTCGACGGGACGGCCCTCGCCGTCCAGGGCCAGCGCGGGGAACGACTGCTCGGCCATCCAGAAGTCCCGCTGGAAACGGTCGCGCAGATCGCCCGCGGCCTGCTCCAGCAGCGCCGCGTACACCTCGTCCGCCCACACCGTGCGGGCGAGCTGAGCGGTGCGGCGCAGCGCGTCGTAGGCGTAGCCCTGCGCGCCCGCCGCCATCACCGGGCCGGTCGGGCGCCGGCCGTCCGCCGAGCAGATGGCGCCGGGGGAGTCCTTCCAGTTCTGGTTGGCGAGGCCGCCCCGGTCCGCGCGGTACACGAGGTAGCCGCGCGAGGTGAGCCCGCCGTGGTCCAGCATCCAGCCGACCGCCGCGCGCGCGTGCGGCTCCAGGCGGCGGGCCAGCGCCGCGTCCCCGGTCCGCTCCACGTACGCGCCGAGCAGCACCAGGAAGAGCGGGGTCGCGTCCACCGAGCCGTAGTAGCGCCCGTACGGCACCTGCCCGAAGTGGGCCAGCTCCCCGTGCCGCACCTCGTGCACGATCTTCCCCGGCTGCGCCACCTCGCGCGCGCCCGTCTCGGTGGCCTGGGTGGCGGCGAGGGCGGGCAGCGTGGCGGCGGCGAGGCCAGGGCGGTAGGGGAGGGCGAAGAGGGAGGTCAGTAACGCGTCGCGGCCGAGCAGGGTGAGGAACCAGGGAGCGCCGGCCGCCGGGACCCGCAACTCCTCGCCGTCCGGCCCCTGCGCGGGCACCTGGAGCACGGCCAGGTCCGACAGCCCGCGCGCGCAGGCCGCCGTCAGCTCCGGCCACGCCGCCGGGAAGGGGACCCCCTCCGCGAACTCCCGCTCCAGCGCCCGCAACCCCTCGCGCGCCACGGACGGGGACCGTGGCACGTCCAGGTCCCCGGACGCGTCAGCCGCGCCGTGCGGCCGGGCGGCGACCAGCAGCGACAGCCCGGCCGACCCGTGCGGCTCCAGGTCCAGCGCCCAGACGAGCCGCCGGGCGCCCGTGCCGGTCTCCTCCACGCCGTCCGGCGCGGGCTCGGCCGTGACGGTCGTACCCGAACGCCACTCACCGCGCTGGTAGCCGAACTCCACACCGTCGTCCAGGGCCTGCCGCGACCGTACGGCGCCGGTCTTGGCGTACGTACGGTGGTCGGAGCGCAGCTCGAACTGGTCCGCGAAGTCGGCGTCCGCGGTCAGCGCGATCCGGACCGTCGTGGGCACCGGAAGGTTGCTGGTCACCTGGAGCGACTCCACCAGCGCGCCCTCGGCGACGGCCTGTTCCCTGAAAAGCGTGTACGCGGGCGGCTCCTGGCGCCCGCCGCGCGGTACGAGCACACAGCGCGCCGTGTCGCCGTCGCCGACCGGGGTGAGCGCCTCGGGCACGGCGCCGTCGACGGTGAGCTGCCAGCGGCTGAGGTGCCGGGCGTCCCGGACGAACAGCCCGTCCGGGGAGCTGCCGCCGCGCACCCCGCTGATGTCCCCGCGGTCCCCCACGGCCAGGAACGTCCCGCCGCGCACGAGCAGATGATGCCGGTCCGTCATGCCCGGACCCCTCCCTCGTCACCGCTGTGGTGACTGCTGTGGTGACTGTTGTGGTGACTGCCGTCGTGGTGGAGCAGGTCGAGCGTCAGCGCGGCGGTCCAGCCGAAGCCGGCCGCCCCGCGGGCCGCACCGGTGTACGGGTCCACGTACTCCGCGAACCCGGACGCCCCGGCCGTGCGCAGGAAGTCCGCGCGCAGCGCGTCGGCCCGCGCGAGCTCGCCGTGCAGCCGCAGCCCGCGCTCCAGCAGCCAGGCGGTGTTGAACCAGGCCGGGCCGCGCCAGTAGCGGTGCCGGTCGAAGGCCTCGCCGGTGAGGTCGTAGCTGGGGACGAGACGGGCCGCGCCCCCGAGTCCGAAGTGCGGCCCGCACGCCGTGCGGACGAGGGTGCCGGCGACGCCGCGCGGCAGGGCGGGGAGCAGCAGCGGCAGCAGGCCGGAGACGCTCCGCCCGGGGAGGAGGACGCCGGACGGCCGGCCCGCTCCGGGTGCCGTGCCATGCAGGTCCCGGCAGAAGAACATGCCCTCCACCGGATCCCACAGCCGGTCCACCAGCGCCGCCGTCAGGCGCTCCGCGCGCGCGTGGCGGGCCGTGCCCGTGGCGCCGAGCTCCTTCGCGATCCGGGCCAGCGCGTGCTCGGAGGCGATGAGCAGCGCGTTGAAGGCGGGGTCCTCGACGGCGAAACCGCCGCGCGCCTCGTTCCCGTACGACCGCTCGCGGTACTCCGCCGCCAGCCGTACGTACCGCCCGTAGTCCAGGTCCGTCGGCCGGTCCCCGGGGGCGCCGTGGGCCAGGTCGGCGCGGCGGAAGGAACGGGCGGGGGCCGGGGCGACGCGGGACAGCGGGACGTCCCAGCAGGGGGAGTTGTCCATGCCCTGCTCCCACGGGTGCACCACGGATGCCAGCCCGCCACCGCCCAGGTCGCGGCGGTGCAGCAGATAGCGGTGCCAGGCGGCCAGCCGCGGGTACACGCGGGCCAGGAAGCCGCGGGCCCGCGACAGCCCGGGATCGGCCCGGTGGACCAGCCACGCGGCGAGCGCGTGCACCGGTGGCTGCACGATGCCCGAGGTCTGTACGGTGCGCGGGGCGCCCGCGGCGCGTCCGGCGGCCGAGGAGCGCCAGAAGTCGGGGCTCGGGAAGTAGGCGTCGAGCGGCACGGAGGGGTTGAAGACGATGTGCGGGATCCGGCCGTCGCCCCACTGGGCGGCGAGCAGCGTCTCCAGCTCCGTCTGCGCCCGTAACGGCGACAGATGGCGCAGCCCCACGGCGATGAACGCCGAGTCCCACGACCACTGGTGCGGGTACAGGCCGCGCGACGGCACCGTGGACGTCCCCGTCCAGTTGGCCTTCAGGACCTCGGCGGCTCTCGCGCGCAGAGTTCCGGACGGTCCGGCCGGATCGTATACACCCGTCGCGGGAGCGGGGCCGGTGCGGGCCGTACGACGGGCGGTCAGCTGGGTGGTGCGGTCCACGCAGGGCTCCCCGAGGACGTCGATCCGGTCGGTTCGGTCGTGGCTACCATAGAGTTACGTCTAGTTAACACGCAAAACCCAATATGTAATGCAGAGTTGAGGAACGCAAGGGGGTGCGCATGAGCGGAAAGGTAACGAAGGCGGGCGGTCACGCCGGTGCCGGGGATCTGCTCGCACTGGTCCGCAGCGGACGGGCCGTCACACGGGGCGCGCTCCAGCAGGCCACGGGGCTGTCCCGGGCCACGGTCGGCCAGCGCCTGGACCGTCTCTTCCGGGCGGGCTGGCTGCGCGAGGGCGCCGGGGGGCCGGTGGACTCGCCGCTCGGCGGACGCCCCTCCATCACCCTCGAGTTCGACGACGACCACGCCGTCGTCCTCGCCGCCGACCTCGACACCCGGCACGCCCGCGCCGCCGTCCTCTCCCTCACCGGCGAGATCCAGGCCGAGCACTCGGGCCCGCTGGCCGTCGAGGACGGTCCCGAGGCCGTACTGGACGGGATCGGCCGCTGGTTCGCCGCGCTGCTGGAGAAGGCGGGCCGGCGGCCGGACGCGGTGTGCGGCATCGGGCTGGCCGTCCCGGGCCCGGTGGACACGGACACCGGCCGGGTCGTCCAGCCGCCGATCATGCCGGGCTGGGACGGCTACGACATAAGAGGCCGCCTGGCCCGCGCGTTCGCCGAGCACGCGGGCGGTGCGGCGGACCCGGCGGCCGTCCTGGTCGACAACGACGCCAACCTGATGGCGTACGGCGAGCAGCGCACCGGCTACCCGGACTGCTCGGCCTTCGCCCTGGTCAAGGTGTCGACCGGAATCGGCGCCGGGGTCGTCGTCGGCGGGTCCGTCTACCGGGGGATCGACGGGGGCGCCGGGGACATAGGTCACATCCGCGTCCCCGACGGCCCCGACGCGCTGTGCACCTGCGGCTCGTACGGCTGTCTGGCCGCCGTGGCGAGCGGCGGCGCCGTGGCCCGGCGGCTGGCCGCGGCGGGCGTCCCCGCGGCCTCGGGCTCCGACGTGCGCGACCTGCTGACGGCCGGTCACCCGGAGGCGACGGCGCTCGCGCGGGAGGCCGGGCGCCGTGTGGGGGAGGTCCTCGCGACGGTGGTGACCCTCCTGAACCCCGGCGTGCTGATGATCGCCGGAGATTTGGCCGGAACCCCCTTCGTCACGGGCGTCCGGGAGCTGCTGTACCAGCGGGCACTGCCCCGCTCCACCGCGCACCTCGACGTGGTGACCTCACGGCTGGGGGAGCGGGCCGGGCTGGTGGGTGCGGGTGCGCTGGTGGTGGAGCACCTGTACGGGCCGGAGCGGGCCGAGGAGCGGCTGGCGGCGCTGGGGGTCTGACTCCGGGCATTCGTGCGGATGTCTCCGTCACGCGCCCTGTGACAAGCGTGTTTCGCTCTGTGCCAGGGGCTGTCACCCGGTCCGCATGGTGAAATCCGGACCCTCTTGACGGCGTGATTTGCGCCACCCCTGATAGGGGTGGCGCTCAGATGAGCAGATCTTGGCTACGTCCGGGATTTCAAGGGGTGGCACTCAGTGCCACCCCTTGATCGTTCATCGGCCGAACTCAATCGTGTGAATTGACGCTCATGTGAGCGTCTGCCGAGATCTACGAGGGTAGATTCGTTCAAGAGTTGAACGCACAACGACTCATCGCCTTGCCAAGCCTTGACTTTCGATCTGCTGGCTGACGACGGGTTACGGGCGCATGACGCACAAGTGGACGTACCCAGGTGCCTTCGATCTGGGTATGTTCCTCGCCGTCAGGGCAGCCACCGCGTCCTCAAGGAGTTGGGACCCGTGTCGGAAAACAAAGATCCTCTCGTAGGCCAGACGGCTCAGAGCGTTGAGGACGTGAAGTTCGTTTACGACTTCACCGAGGGCAACAAGGACCTCAAGGATCTGCTCGGTGGCAAGGGCGCGAACCTCGCCGAGATGACCAACCTCGGCCTCCCGGTTCCTCCCGGCTTCACCATCACCACCGAGGCCTGCAAGGTCTACCTCGACAGCGGCGAGGAGCCGGTGGCACTCCGTGACGAGGTGAGCGAGCACCTCACCGCGCTCGAGGAGAAGATGGGGAAGAAGCTCGGCCAGGCGGACAACCCCCTCCTCGTGTCCGTCCGTTCCGGGGCGAAGTTCTCCATGCCGGGCATGATGGACACCGTCCTGAACATCGGCCTCTCCGACAAGTCCGTCCAGGGCCTCGCGCAGCAGGCCGGCGACGAGCGCTTCGCGTGGGACTCCTACCGCCGCCTCATCCAGATGTTCGGCAAGACCGTCCTCGGCGTCGACGGCGACCTCTTCGAGGACGCGCTGGAGAAGGCCAAGGAGGCCAAGAAGGTCACGGTCGACACGGAACTGGAGGCCGCGGACCTCAAGAAGCTGGTCACCCGCTTCAAGAAGATCGTCAAGACCGAGGCCGGCCGCGACTTCCCGCAGGACCCGCGCGAGCAGATGGACCTCGCCGTCAAGGCGGTCTTCGACTCCTGGAACGGCGACCGCGCCAAGCTCTACCGCCGCCAGGAGCGCATCCCGCACGACCTCGGCACGGCCGTCAACGTCTGCTCGATGGTCTTCGGCAACCTGGGCCCGGACTCGGGCACGGGCGTGGCGTTCACCCGCGACCCCGCCAGCGGCCACCAGGGCGTGTACGGCGACTACCTGCAGAACGCGCAGGGCGAGGACGTCGTGGCGGGCATCCGCAACACCGTCCCGCTCGCGGACCTGGAGTCGATCGACAAGAAGTCGTACGACCAGCTCATGCAGATCATGGAGACCCTGGAGAACCACTACAAGGATCTCTGCGACATCGAGTTCACCATCGAGCGCGGGCAGCTCTGGATGCTCCAGACCCGCGTCGGCAAGCGCACGGCGGGCGCGGCCTTCCGCATCGCGCTCCAGCTCGTCGACCAGGGCCTGATCGACGAGACCGAGGCGCTCCAGCGCGTCAACGGCGCCCAGCTCGCCCAGCTCATGTTCCCCCGCTTCGACGAGGAGGCGAGGACGGAACAGGTCGGCCGGGGCATCGCCGCCTCTCCGGGCGCGGCGGTCGGCAAGGCGGTCTTCGACTCGTACACCGCCGTGAAGTGGTCCCGCTCCGGCGAGAAGGTCATCCTGGTCCGCCGGGAGACCAACCCCGACGACCTGGACGGCATGATCGCGGCCGAGGGCATCCTCACCTCGCGCGGCGGCAAGACCTCCCACGCCGCAGTGGTGGCCCGCGGCATGGGCAAGACCTGCGTCTGCGGCGCCGAGGAGCTCGAGGTCGACACCAAGCGCCGCTGCATGACGGTGCCCGGCGGCCGCGTCGTCGAAGAAGGCGACGTCATCTCGATCGACGGCTCGACGGGCAAGGTCTACCTGGGCGAGGTCCCGGTCGTCCCCTCCCCGGTCGTCGAGTACTTCGAGGGCCGGATGCACGCGGGCGCCGACGACGCCGACGAGCTGGTGGAGGCGGTCCACCGCATCATGGCGTTCGCCGACCGCAAGCGCCGGCTGCGCGTCCGCGCCAACGCGGACAACGCCGAGGACGCGCTGCGCGCCCGTCGCTTCGGCGCCCAGGGCATCGGCCTCTGCCGCACGGAACACATGTTCCTCGGCGACCGCCGCGAGCTGGTGGAGCGCCTGATCCTCGCGGACACGGAGACGGACCGCGAGGAGTCCCTGAAGCAGCTCCTCCCGCTCCAGAAGCAGGACTTCGTGGAACTCTTCGAAGCGATGGACGGCCTCCCGGTCACGATCCGCCTCCTCGACCCGCCGCTGCACGAGTTCCTCCCGGACATCACGGAGCTCTCGGTGCGGGTGGCGCTGGCGGAGTCCCGCCAGGAGCCCCACGAGAACGAACTCCGCCTGCTCCAGGCGGTCCACCGTCTCCACGAGCAGAACCCGATGCTGGGCCTGCGGGGCGTACGTCTGGGCCTGGTCATCCCGGGTCTGTTCACCATGCAGGTCCGCGCGATCGCGGAGGCGGCGGCCGAACGCAAGGCCGCGAAGGGCGACCCGCGCGCCGAGATCATGATCCCGCTCGTGGGCACCGTCCAGGAGCTGGAGATCGTCCGCGAGGAGGCCGACCAGGTCATCGCGGAGGTCCAGGAGGCGACGGGCACGCAGCTGAAGCTGGCCATCGGCACGATGATCGAGCTGCCGCGCGCCGCGCTGACGGCGGGCCAGATCGCCGAGGCCGCGGAGTTCTTCTCCTTCGGCACGAACGACCTGACCCAGACGGTCTGGGGCTTCAGCCGGGACGACGTGGAGGCCAGCTTCTTCACGGCCTACCTGGAGAAGGGCATCTTCGGGGTCTCGCCGTTCGAGACCATCGACAAGGACGGCGTCGGCTCCCTGGTGCAGTCCGCCGCCAAGGCCGGCCGCGCCACCCGCCCCGACCTCAAGCTCGGCGTCTGCGGCGAGCACGGCGGCGATCCGGAGTCGGTCCACTTCTTCCACGAGGTGGGGCTGGACTACGTCTCCTGCTCGCCGTTCCGGATTCCGGTGGCGCGGCTGGAGGCGGGGCGGGCGGCCACGCAGTCGGAGGGCAGCGACCACCGGTAGCCTCCGGCCGGGTTTGCGGTTGACCACCGGGGTCGTCGCCTGTCATTCCTGACCCTCGCCGACAGGACGGCGACTCCGGCGCAGTGAGAGAGGGCGGCATCCCGTGCGGGGGGTGCCGCCCTCGTGGACGTCCATTCAGGTGCCGGTGGCGCTGTGACAGGCGCAGCCGCACCGGGGTGTCAGCACGACGCGTGAGGCCCCGGGGGAGCGGCACGTCCTGTAGCTCCCGGCACTCGCTGTGCAGGCGCTCGTAGCCGGGCCGTACGGCCAACGTGCACTCCGCTGACCGCGCCGGGTCGTCATCGGCGGCGCACAAGCCTTTGTCGTCGGCACGAGGAACGGAGCCGGCCGTCAGACCGGCCGCGTGCCGGGAACGGGTGTTGGCTTCGGTGACTCCTGCGCTCAGCGCCTCCGTCAGGCTCGCCGGCTTCAGTCGTTCCGGTCGGGCGTCCCACTCCCTGCCACCACCGAGCGGCCTGCACTGTACGTAGGGGCCTTCGAATCCCATGATCTTGCCGACCCGATTGTTCGCGGCGTCCTTCACGACGTCCCCGGTACGCAGCCCGTCCGTCACGGCCGTGCCCTGCCGGGCAACGCCAACTGCCGTTCGGCCGAGGACAAGACGTACATACGGATCGGTGAGCCCCTGCCGACGTCCATGACGAGTGCTGTCGTCATCGATGCCAACAGGTGCGAGGCCCTGCGATGCTCCGCACGCTGAAGAGCGTGCGCCCAGCCCCGCAGCCACGGATGCGGTTCCGGCTGAGGTGCCGCCGGGGGCGGAGCCTCCGTGGCGCGGGTCGACGCGGTAGGCGTACGTGCTCCGCCCGAAACCGCTCTCAGCCAGCCGAGGACGCGTGATACAAGGTGCATGTCGACTCCTTGGTGGTCGGCCTGCCCCGGGCCGGTGACAGCGGCGCCGGGGCTCTGGCATGAGAAGCGCGGCCCACCGGGCGCGCTTCGGTGACGTCTTGTCCGTGTGCCGTGCTGGGTGGCATCTGCGCTCGGCTCGCTGCTTGTATAGCCAAGTTGAACGCAGCGTAGCGAGCGTCACTTGGGTATACAAGCTAAAGAAGGGTGGTGGATAAGGGCGAAAGAAAGTTCTAAAAGTCAGGGCACGTCGATGACGTACTGAAAGCGGTGACGGTCGCACGGCATGCGAGAGTCCAGCACCTCGACGACCTGGCCGCCTTCCACCGACGTGCTGCGCAGTACGCGAGCCAGCGGGACACCGGGCGGGATGCGCAACGCATTGACCTCGGCTGGCGTGGGCATGCGGATGTCCAGATCTTCGACGAAGCGCACGATCCGTTGTCCCACGGGCCCGGCGGGATCCTCGACCAAGGCGCTCACGCCACCGGGGATGCGCCCGAGCCCTTCGACCGGAGTGCCGCTGAACAACACGTCCGGGTAGTACCCGTCGATCAGCTGCATCGGTTCATCCTCGATGAAGAACGCGCGCCGCCGGACGATGACCAAGGCGCCGACCGGCATTCCCAACCGCCGCGCGATTTCCGGAGGCGCGGGAACCCTCTCGACGGAGAGGATGTTCTCCTTGGCCCGCAACCCCTGGGCTGCCGTCTCGGCGTTGAAGTTGCTCACGCCCGTCGACCGCCGTTCACGGAAGTTGGCCCCGGTCGTCTGCAACTGAACCCTGGGCTGCTGACGTACGAAAACACCCCTGCCTTGCTCGCTGATCAGCAGACCGTCCGCCTTGAGCAAGGAAAGGGCTTTGCGTACGGTCACCCGGGTCGTGCCGTACTCATCCTTGAGCTCGTTCTCGGATTTCAGTTTTTCGCCCGGGACCAGCCGCCCCGCCGCGATGGCCGTCCGCAGATCGTCGGCGATGCGGCGGTACGGAGGAAGATCGCGGTCCGGCATGTACGTCACCTCGGGTCGACGGATCCGGCAAGGCTATGCGAACGCCCAGCCGCTCCACAGCTGGACCCGGATGGCGACGACAGGGCCTTCAGGTGGCGTGTCCCTGTACTGGCTGTACTTACCGCACAGCAACTCCACCGCGCGGAGCCGCTCCGGGCCGTCCTCCAGAACGTCCGCTCGGCCATCTGCGCGGGCCCACCACAGAGTGGTCCAGTCCGCGCCGTAGTGGTCGACGAGTACAGAGACCGACGGGTTCTCCCGTATGTTGCGCAGCCGTCGTAGATTCCAGGTGCTTTTCGGCTTGTGATCCACCGCGAAGTAGAGGACGTCGTGCAGGGCGGCGAAGGTCACCGGCACCGCATGCGGCACACCGTGGGCGTCAGCCGTTGCCAGCCTGGCGACAGGCGACGCGGTGAAACGTTCCCGAGAGGCGACCGGTGACAGCTTCATGCGCTTCACCGTATCCGGGCCGAGGGCGATCGCCTCCTGGTGCTGCCGATGTTCACCAGCGGCCCCTACCGAAGGGAAGAGCGTTGTCGAGCCGGTGAGTCACCGCCAACCTGGAAACGCGGGTCACGCGTCGTGCCGGACCCATACGTTGGGCTCGACATAGACGGCTTGGTCACGTGCGGTGTCACAGTGCACCGGGACGAGGGCGCCCGGTACATCGATGTCACCGTCGGTGTCGAACGACAGGCCGGTCCACTGCCGCCACTGGGCCAGTGAGCCGCTGACTGTCATCGAGGCCGAGGCAATCCTCTGGATGCTGCCGCCGGCCTTGACATGTACTCGGAGCCAGGGGTCGGTCGGATGTCCGTCGTCGCCGTGTCGGCGGACATAGTCGGTCATGGTGACGCGCGGATCGAGGTGTTTGGCCGTGGGACGGACCGGGGCCAGTAGCACGTTGTGGCCCTGTCGGCCGACGGCGTCTCGCAGCGCGGCCAACATTCTGTAGGACAGGCCACGGCCGAGGTATTCGGTGTCCACCGTGATCTCCAGCGCACTGGCCGTCGTCGGTACATGCCCATGGTGCTGGTCGTGGAACGACCAGACGAGTACCTGGTCCCAGCCCTTGTCCGGCATCTCTTCACGGCCGTCGAGGTCGGCGTCGAACGGCACGCTCAGCCCACGGGCGACAACGCGGTCACCGTCCGTTGCCACCACGCAGTAGTGGGGAAAGTCCTCGGCCACCCGGCTCAGCAAGGCTTCCGCAACCGGATCGTGCGATATGAATGCCGGCCACGTATCAGCGATCTCGTAGATGCGGGAGAGCAACGACGGACGCTCGGAAAGCGGGGTGATCACGATGCTGTCTGTTTCGCTCACGGCGAGCACCCTGCCACGGGAACAAGTCTTCTGACCAGCGGTTTTGTCCCATGGGGACCTGCAACCGCCCGCCAAAGGATGAAGACGGGTACTGTCCGGTCTTCACGTTCGACAATGGCCGGCGAGGCTGGTTGCTGCAGCCCGCATGTACTCACTCTTCCTGTCGTCGCTCTGCTGATCTCAGCAGGAGATCGCTGTAGTGATCGGCCTCTACGCGGTCAACCCGGAGTACTGCTGCGCCGCCGGTGAGTACGGCCCGGAGAACGTTCTGACCCTGTACGCGGCCACCGCCCCTGATGCGCGGCTCGACGACTTCGTGGGGCTGGCCCAGCTGCTCTGGGAGGCGTCGGATCGGTTGACCGGGGTGACGTACGCCGTTTGACGCGTGATCAGCGAGCGCGCTGCTCGATGAGTGCGGCCAGGCCGTCCAGGATGCGGTGCAGGCCGAACTCCCAGGCTTGGTCCTGCCCGTCGGACGCGGCTGCTGAGGCGAAAGCGGCGGTGAGTGCGGGGAACCGCTCGCCGTGCTCCTGCATCACCTTGCTCAGAGCGGCGGCCAGTTGGGCCTCCGGGTCGCCCGACGGACCCGCCGCACGGGCCTGCTGGGTGATGACGCGTACGTGACCGACCAGCAGGACGGCCGCGTCCATGCGCTCGGCACCGCTCAGCCCCGTACCGTCCAGGGCGGAGACGGCGCGCTCCAGCCAGGACAGTTCGCCGGGGCCCTGGACCCGCGGCCCGACGGTGGCGTCCAGTGCCCAGGGGTGCCGGCGGAAGACGGTCAGCAACTGCCGGGCCCAGAATTCGAGTTGCTCACGCCAGCCACCGTCCCGTGCTGCCGCCGTCGCCTCCGGGCAGGGACCGATCGCGGCGTCCACCATCAGGGCCACCAGCTCGGCCTTGCCCGGCACGTACCGGTACAGCGCCATCTTGGTCACGCCGAGCTGTGCGGCGACGCGCTGCATGGAGACCTCGGCCAGCCCCTCCGCGTCCGCGAGCTCGATCCCGGCCCGTGCGATGCGGCCGAGGTCGAGTGACGGCCTGGGGCCGCGTGCGGGCTTCGGGTGCGGCCCCCATAGCAGCCGCACCACCTCGGAGTGTTCGCCACCCATGTCCGCCGCCCTTTTCGCTCCGGTTCCGCGCTGCCCTTGCCCAAGCAACTGTGTCCACGGTACACAGTGCTTATCCGTGTCCGGTGGACACAGTTCTCGGGGGAGGAACCCATGAGCGGAATGAACCGAAAAGTACTCATCTCCGGCGCGAGCATCGCCGGCCCCGCGCTCGCCTACTGGCTGGGCCGCCACGGCTTCAGGCCGACCGTCGTCGAACTGGCCCCCGCCCTGCGCGAGGGCGGCCAGGCCGTCGACTTCCGTGGCGAGACGCACCTGACCGTGCTGGAGCACATGGGCCTGCTCGCCGAACTGCGCCGGATCCGAACCGGCGGCAGCCCGATGCGGTTCGTCGACGAACGCGGCCAGACCCGGCTGCATCTGCCGGCCGAGTTCGCGGGCGGCGAGATCGAAGTGCTCCGCGGAGATCTGTCCCGGGTGCTGTACGAGCACAGCCTGCCCCGCACCGAGTACGTCTTCGGTGACTCGGTCTCCGGCCTGACCGAGACTTCTTCCGGTGTGCGGGTCGACTTCCGGCACGGCGAGACGCGCGAGTTCGACCTGGTCATCGGCGCGGACGGACTGCACTCCAACGTCCGTCGCCTCGCCTTCGGTCCGGAGCGGGACTACGTGAGCCACCTCGGCTACTACGCCGCCACCTGGCGGCTGCCCAACGACCTGCGGCTGGAGCCGGGCAAGGGCTCGGTCGGCCTCAACGTGCCGGGGCGGCTCGCCTCCGTCGGCGCCGACCGCCGGGATGCCGCGCGGGCGGGCGCGTTCTTCGTGTTCGCCGCGCCCGAGCTGGCGTACGACCGTCACGACCCCGAACAGCAGAAGCGCCTCGTCGCCGAGGCCTTCTCCGGCCTCGGCTGGGAGGTGCCCCGCCTGCTCGCCTCGCTGCGCGAGGCACCCGACCTGTACTTCGACTCGATCAGCCGGGCGGACGTGCCCGCCTGGTCCACGGGGCGGGTGGGCCTCGTCGGTGACGCCGCCTGCGGTGCCACCATCGGTGGCATGGGAACGGGGACCGCGGTGGTCGCCGCCTATGTGCTGGCCGGTGAACTGGCCCGGGCCGGGGGCGACCACCGGGCGGCGTTCACCCGGTACGAGAGCAGGCTGCGGAAGTACGCCCAGGGCTGCCAGGCGGGCGGCGACCGCACCGGGAAGTTCCTCGCCCCCGGTACCGCCGCCGGCCTCCGCTTCCGCAATGCCGTGCTGTCCCGCCCCCTGTTCCTGAACGGCATGCTCAAGCTGGGGGAAAGGGTCAGTAGCGTGGTCCTGCCCGACTATGCGGCCGAGGCGCCCGCTACGACCGGAACGGCCCCCGCACCTCGTACGTGATCCCGCCCGACGAGCTCCCGCTCGTGCCGCGCTGGCTGGAGAAGTACAGCCGGGTGCCGTCCGGTGAGAAGGCCGGGCCCGTGATCTCGGACGCCGACTGGCCGTCGATGCGGAGGAACGGGGCGATCACGTCGTCCGGCGTGATGACGCAGATCTCCATGTTGCCGCCGTCCTCCGCCACGAACAGGTCGCCGGAGGCGGCTCCCGTGACGTTGTCCACGCCCGTCAGGGGAGCGGTGCCGCTCGTCACCAGCGAGTCGTCGTAGGCGAGTTCGATGGTCTGCGCGGCCGCGTTGTACTGCCAGACGCGGTTGTCGCCCTTGGTCGTGAACCAGCAGGTGTCGTCCGCGTAGTAGCAGCCCTCGCCGCCGTTGAAGCGCTTGGCGCCGGAGACCTGGTTGCGGGTGGCGGTGGCGCCGGTCGGGTCGGGGACCTTGGACCAGGTCACCGGGCCGCTCGTGGCGGTGCCCGCGACGAGGACCTCCAGCGTGCCGGAGGAGAGATCGCCCCAGGTGGTCGGGCGGAAGCGGTAGAAGCAGCCGTCCGTGACGTCCTCGGTCATGTAGATGACCTTGCGGACGGGGTCGGCCGCGGCCGCCTCGTGCTTGAAGCGGCCCATCGCCGCCCGCTGCGTCGCCGCCTTCGTGCCCCAGGGGTCGGTCTCGTAGACGTAGCCCCGGTCCACCTCCTCGCAGGACAGCCAGGTGTTCCAGGGCGTTCTGCCGCCCGCGCAGTTCTGGCGGGTGCCGGAGAGGATGCGGTACGCGCCCGTGACGGTGCCCGTCGCCGAGAACTTCACCGCGCTCGCGCCGCCCGACGGGTTGATCTCCGAGTTGGAGACATAGATCCAGCCCGTGCCGTCCGCGTAACAGGCGCCGCCGTCCGGGGCGTTGTGCCAGGTGTACGAGGTGCCGGGAACCGTCTGGCCGGAGCGGGCGATCACCCTGCTGGTGAAGCCGCTGGGGAGTCTGATGCCGTTGGCGTCGGGCGAGCCGAGGGCGCCGTACGGGCCGGTGCCGGGCCGGGCGGGCGCGGCGTACGCGGCGCCGCGCCACAGGGTGCCGCCGAAGACGGCCGCCGATCCGCCGAGGACGGCGGCCGTACGCAGGAGGTGACGACGTTCCACTCTCGCTCCCAGGTGTCAGGACCGGGCCCGCCGCCGATCGGCGGCGGGGTCGCGCGGGCGAGACGTTAGGGGAGCTGGGTTGACGGATCATGGACAAGTCATGTCGAGTCTCCGGCCATCAGACCGTTCGGCGGTCAGGCCGTGGCGCCGCCGTCCACCACCAGGTCGGTGCCCACTGCCGACGCCGCGTCGTCCGACGCCAGGTACAGCACCGCCGCCGCCACCTCCTCGACTGTGGAGACCCGGCCGAGCGGCGCCTCGGTCCGCATGCGCTCGGCCCGCCCGGCCTCGGTCTCGCCCGGCCTGAGCGACATGGGGGCGCCGACCGGGCCCGGGCTGACCGAGTTGATCCGTACGCCGTCCGCGATGTGGTCCAGGGCGGCGCCCCGGGTGAGGGCCGACACGGCCGCCTTGGTGGCGGCGTAGGCGGTGACGCCGGGCCTGCGGCCGTGCGCGCCGAGGTTGGAGGAGATGTTCACGATGGTGCCGCCCCGCGGCTGGGAGCGCATCTGCCGTACCTCCGCCCGGAGGGCGAGGAGTACGCCCGTGACGTTGATGTCGAGCATCCGGCGCCAGGCGTCCTCGGCGACGTCCGCGACCGGCTGCCCGGCACCCTCCAGGACCCCCGCGTTGTTCACCGCCACGTCCAGCGAGCCGAAGCGGTCCACGGCCGCGGTGACGAGGGACCCGAGGCCGGCGGCGCTGGTGACGTCGGCGGTGACGGCCAGTGCCTTGCCGCCCGCCTCCTCGATCAGGGCCACCGTCTCGTCGAGCGGCTCCCGCCGCCGCCCGGCGACGACGACGTTCGCCCCCTCGGCGGCGAACGCCAGGGCGACGGCCCGTCCGATGCCGGAGCCGGCGCCGGTGACGAGGGCGGTTCTGCCGGTGAAGCGGTGCGTCATGGTCATGATCTCCCCTTCTCTGACCACTTTCTTGACCGATCGGTTCATTATGCGGGCAGGAAAAAGGCGCTGCCCGCCGCGTGCGCGGTTCAGTCGAGCAGCGCCAGTGCCTGTTCCGCCGCGACCCGTACGCGCGCGGGGTCCGTCGACGCCTTGCCGACCACCCGCAGGCCCTGCATCAGTACCAGCAGCATCCGGGCGAGGGCGAGCGGATCGCGGTCCGCGGCCAGCTCCCCCTGTGTCCGGGCGCGGACCAGGGCCGAGTGCAGCAGGGTCTCGAGATGGTTCCAGCTCTGCTCGACGCGACGGGCCGCCGCCGGGTCGTGCGGCGCCAGTTCGGCAGCGGTGTTGGCGACGAAGCAGCCGGTCAGGCGGCTCTCGTCGCTCGCCGCCTCGTCCGCGAACCGCCGTACGAGCGCGCGTACGGCGGGCAGGGCGGGCCCCGGCTGCGACAGCTCCCGCAGCAGGTCCGGGTCGTGCGTCTGCCCATAGCGGTCCAGCGCCTTCAGGTACAGCTCGTGCTTGCTGCCGAAGGTCGCGTACAGGCTGGCTCGTCCGATACCGAGGTGCTCGACGAGGTCGGACATCGACGTCGCCTCGTAGCCGCGCCGCCAGAACAGCTCCAGGGCTGCCTGCAGCGCGGCGTCCGGATCGAACTCCTTGGTCCTGGCCACGGACAGGACCCTAGGGCTTTCTGAAACGATCGGTCAAGAAGGTGTGTGTCCGGGAGCCGTCCCAGGGCCTAGGCGGCGCGCACCTCGTACGCCGTCACCCGCACCGACTCGTCGTCCAGGCACTGCCCCGACTCCAGGTCGAACCGCTGCTTCAGCAGGGGCGAGGCGACGAACGGGCGGCCCTGGTGGGTGCCGGTCAGGCCGCGGGAGAGGACCGCCGCACCGGTGAACGGGTCGCGGTTGTCGATCGCGTACAGCCGGCCGTTCCGGTCGCGGAACAGGGCCACCTGGCGGCCGTCCGGGAGCAGGGCCGCCACCCCGCGGCCCGGGAACAGCGTGCTCAGGTCGCAGACCGCGAACCAGTCGCCGGCCTCCGTCAGCTGGAGCTGGACCTTCAGGTCGGTCGTCTCGAGTGCCAGGGTCATCGCTGGGTGCTTCCTTCCAGGACGTCTTCCAGGGTGTCGGCGGGCCGCAGGCCGATGGAGAGCAGCGGCAGGTCGGGCTTCATCTGGTCGCGCTCGGGGACGAAGGCGACCACCGGGTCGGGGGTGTCGGGCGCGTTCACGAAGGACACGAACCGGGCGAGCTTCTCCGGGTCGTTGATGGTCTGCGCCCACTCGTCGCGGTAGTGGGAGACATGGGCGGCCATCAGGGACTCCAGCTCGTCGCAGATGCCGAGCGAGTTGTGCACGACGACGTCCCGTACGTGGTCCAGCCCGCCGGGGATCCGCTCCAGCCAGGTGGAGGTGCGCTCCAGCCGGTCGGCGGTGCGGATGTAGAACATCAGGAACCGGTCGATCAGGCGGATCAGTTCGGCGTCGGACAGGTCCTGGGCCAGGAGGTCGGCGTGGCGCGGGGTGGCGCCGCCGTTGCCGCCGACGTACAGGTTCCAGCCGTTGGAGGTGGCGATCACGCCGAAGTCCTTCGACTGGGCCTCGGCGCACTCGCGGGCGCAGCCGGAGACCGCCGACTTGAGCTTGTGCGGCGACCTGAGGCCCCGGTAGCGCAGCTCCAGGTCGATCGCCATGCGGACCGAGTCCTGGACGCCGTAGCGGCACCAGGTCTGCCCGACGCAGGACTTCACCGTGCGCAGCGACTTGCCGTACGCGTGGCCCGACTCGAAGCCCGCGTCGACCAGCCGGGCCCAGATGGAGGGAAGCTGCTCGACCCGGGCGCCGAACATGTCGATGCGCTGACCGCCGGTGATCTTCGTGTAGAGGCCGAAGTCCCGGGCGATCTCGCCGATCACGATCAGCTTCTCGGGGGCGATCTCGCCGCCGGGGATGCGGGGGACGACCGAGTACGAGCCGTTCTTCTGGAGGTTGGCGAGGAAGTGGTCGTTGGTGTCCTGGAGCGCCGCCTGCTCGCCCTCCAGGACATAACCGTCCGCGCCGATCGTGGGCGCGAGCGAGGCGATGATCGAGCCGACCGTGGGCTTGCAGACCTCGCAGCCGTCGCCGCCGCGCGCCGCCTCCCGGCCGTGCCGGTCCAGCAGCTCCTGGTACGAGGTGATGCGCAGGGCGAGGACGATCTCGTACAGCTCCTCGCGGGTCTGCGAGAAGCAGCCGCACAGGCCCTTGTCGACCTCGACGCCGCTCGCCTCCAGCTCGGCCGTGACCAGCTGGCCGAGGACCTTGATGCAGCTTCCGCAGCCCGTGCCGGCCTTGGTGCACTTCTTCACCTCGGGCACGGTGGTGCACTCGTGGTCGGTGACCGCGCCGCGGATGGTGCCCTTGGTGACGTTGTGGCAGGAGCAGATCACCGCGTCGTCCGGCAGCGCGGACGGGCCGAGCTGCACCGGGGCGCCCGCACCGGCGGGCAGGACCAGCGCCTCGGGCGCCACCGGCGGGACCGACCCGGTGAACGCGCGCAGCGTGCCGTACGCGTCCGCGTCGCCGACCAGGATGCCGCCCAGCAGAGTGCCGTCGCGGCCGATGACCAGCTTCTTGTACAGGCCCGAGCGGGAGTCGGAGTAGACGACGTCCAGGCAGTCCTCGGCGGTGCCGTGCGCGTCGCCGAAGGAGGCCACGTCCACGCCGAGCAACTTCAGCTTGGTCGAGAGGTCCGCCCCGGTGAAGGCCGCCTCGTCCGCGGCGATCGTCGCCGCCGCCGTCTCCGCCTGCTCGTAGCCCGGCGCGACCAGGCCGTACACCCGCCCGTCCGCCGCGAGCGCGCACTCGCCGATCGCGAACACGTGCGGGTCGGTGACGGTGCGGCACTGCTCGTCGACGCTGATGCCGCCGCGCTCGCCGACCGTCAGACCGCAGTCGCGGGCGAGCTGGTCGCGGGGCCGGACGCCGGCGCTGAACACCACCATGTCGGTGCCCAGTTCCGAGCCGTCGGACAGCTTCATGCCGGTGACCGCGCCGTCCTCGCCGACGACGATCTCCTGGGTGCCCACGCCGGTGTGGACGCTCAGGCCCATGTCCTCGATGGTGCGCAGCAGCGCCGCGCCACCGCCCTCGTCGACCTGCACCGGCATCAGACGCGGCGCGAACTCCACGATGTGGGCGTCCAGTCCGAGGCCCTTGAGCGCCCCCGCCGCCTCCAGGCCGAGCAGTCCGCCGCCGACCACCGCGCCGGTCGTCGCCCTGGCCTGCGCGTACTCCTCGATCGCGAGGAGGTCCTCGATGGTGCGGTAGACGAAGCAGCCGGTGGCGTCCTTGTTCGGCACCGGCGGCACGAACGGGTAGGAGCCGGTGGCCAGCACCAGGATGTCGTAGTCGACGACGAGCCCGGAGCGGGCGGTCACCTTCTTCGCCTCGCGGTCGATGCTCTCCGCCGGGTCACCGATGCGCAGCTCGATGCCGTGCTCCTCGATGAACGCCATGTCCGTCATGGACAGGTCCTCGGGGGTCTTCCCCGAGAAGTACGAGGTGAGCTGGACCCGGTCGTACGCCGGCCGCGGCTCCTCGCACAGCACCACCACGCGGTGCGTCGCGGTCAGGCCGCGCTCGGCGAGCGCCTCGAGGAAGCGCTGGCCGACCATGCCGTGGCCGACGAGCACGATCGTGGGGGTGGTCTCGGTGGTGGCCGTGGACATCAGGAGCCTCCGTCGTGGGTGAGCAGGTGGAGCAGGGGCCGTCCGTCGGACGGGAGCGGCTCTGCTCCCTCCCAGGCGCGCGCCAGCGCGCCGACGGTGCCGAGTTCGCCGACGAGCACCCCGCCGACCAGGCGGTCGTCGCGGACGACGACCTTGCGGTAGGTGCCCCGGGTGGCGTCGGCGAGCTGGACGACGTCGTCGCCCGGCAGCGCCTCGGTCTCGCCGAACGCGGCGAGGTCGAAGGGGCTCTCGTGACCCGTGAGCCCGTGTCCCGCGAGGGTGAGCCGGGTCAGGGACCGGGTGCCGGTGTAGCGGGCGTCCGCGTCACCGGCGAGCAGTCCGGCCAGGGTGTCGGCCTGTTCGTACGCCGGTGCGGCCAGCCCGTACACCGTGCCGTCGTGCTGCGCGCAGTCGCCGATCGCGTGGATGCGCGGGTCGGACGTACGCAGCTCGTCGTCGACGACGACGCCCTTGCGGACCTCCAGGCCGGCGTCCCGGGCGAGGCCCACACGCGGGTGGACCCCGCAGGCCAGCACCACGAGGTCGGCGTCCAGCGCGTACCCGTCGGCCATCTCCACCGAGCGGACCGCGCCGCCGACGCACCGTACGTCCCGCACCCGGCACTCGGTGTGCACCTCCACACCCAGGTCGCCCAGATGCCGGCGGACCAGCCGCGAGGCGGCCGGGTCGAGCTGCCGCTCCATCAGCCGCTCGGACTGCTGGGCGAGCACGACCTGCGCGCCCCGCACGGCCAGCGCGCGGGCCGCGGACACCCCGAGGAGCCCGCCGCCGATGACGACCGCCCGCGCCCCCGGCCGTACCGCCTTCGACAGGCCCAGGCAGTCGTCCAGGGTGCGGAAGGCGTGGACGCCCTCCGGCAGCACGTGGTCGGGGGTGAAGAGGCCGCGCAGCGGCGGGAGCACGGGGTTGGAGCCGGTGGCCAGGACCAGCGTGTCGTATCCGATCACCGAGCCGTCCGCGCAGTGGACCTCCCGCGCGGCCCGGTCGATGCCGGTGGCGCGGGCGCGGACCAGCTCCGCGGGCGCGGGCAGCGCGATCACCTCGGGGCTGTAGCGGCCGGCCAGCACCTCGGCGAGCAGGACCCGGTTGTACGGGCGGTGCTCCTCCTCGCCGACGAGCAGCGCGGGCGTGCCGAGCTCACCGAGCCGCCGGGCGAGCCGTGCGCCCGCGAGCCCGGCGCCGAGCACCACCACACGCGTTTTCGAGGTCATGCGGTCGAGCGTGCGGTGCCGGTGTTACCCGACCGCATCACGGTTGTTTCCCGTGGGGAACGCTGCCCTCAGCCCGGCGGGGGCGCGGCTGTGAGGGGGCGGACCCTCAGAGGATGCTCAGGTCGATGGACTACCCAACCAATTCGGCCCTAGGGTCCCGATCATGCCCGACATATCGCTGACCACCGTCGTCGTCCTCTGCCTCGCGGCCCTCGCGGCCGGCTGGATCGACGCCGTGGTGGGCGGCGGCGGACTCCTGCTGCTGCCCGCGCTGATGCTCGGCCTGCCCAGCGGCGCGTCGGCGGCCCCGTACGCGCTCGGCACCAACAAGGCGGTCGCGATCGTCGGTACGACGGGCGCGGCGGTGACGTACGCGCGCAAGGCACCGGTGGACGTGAAGACGGCCGTACGGATCGGTCTCGCGGCCCTCGCGGCATCGATGGCGGGGGCGCTGGTGGCGGCCGGGCTGAGCACGGAGGTGCTGAAGCCGGTCGTGATGGTCGTGCTGCTCGCGGTCGGCGCCTTCGTGATCCTGCGTCCCGCCTTCGGCGCGACCGCCCCCTCGGCCGAGCCCGTCTCCGCGCGCCGCGTCCTCGCCGCGATCGGGCTCGCGGGCGTCGGCATCGGCTTCTACGACGGCCTCCTCGGCCCCGGCACCGGCACCTTCCTCGTCCTCGCCCTCACCGCGCTGCTCCATCTCGACCTGGTCACCGCTTCCGCCACCGCCAAGATCGTCAACTGCTGCACCAACGCGGGCGCCCTCGCGATGTTCGCCTGGAAGGGCACGGTGTACTGGCAGCTCGCCGCGCTCATGGCGGTGTTCAACCTGGTCGGCGGGACGGTCGGGGCGCGGACGGCGCTGAAGCGGGGGAGCGGGTTCGTGCGGGTGGTGCTGCTGACGGTGGTGTTCGCGCTGGTGGCGAAGATGGGATACGAGCAGTGGGTGGCGTGAGGCGCCGGCCTCAGCCGCTGCCCGTCGTGTCCCCCGTCGTGTCCGTCAGGTGGGCGAAGACCACCACGTTCCCCCGGTACCCCGTCCCCTTCGCGTAGCCGCCCCCACAGGTGATCACCCGGAGCTCGGGGCGCCGCGCCGCGCCGTACACCTTCTCGTCGGGGAAGTCCCGGGCGTCGTACACCTCGACGGCGTCCACGGAGAAGCGGGCGACCGTGCCGTCCCGGCGGCTCACGTCGATGCGGGCGCCCTTGTGCAGCGCGCCCAGGGAGTAGAAGACGGCCGGCCCGTCGCGGTTGTCGACGTGCCCGGCGACGACCGCGGTGCCCGTCTCGCCGGGTGTCGTGCCCGCCTCGTACCAGCCGGCCAGGTTCTCCGCGCCGGCGGGCGGTACGTCGAGGCTGCCCGACGGGAGGAGCCCGAGGCCCATGAGCGGGGCGTCCACTCCGATCGAGGGGATGCGGACGCGGTCGGGCGGCGCGGGCGGCAGGGTCGGGGCGTCCCGCTCCCCGGAGTCGGCCGCGGTGTCCCCGGCCTCGGCCGCCGACGGCTGGGGCGGGCCGCCGGTGACGCCGCCGTTGTACAGCAGCCAGGTGCCGGAGCAGAGGGCGAGTACGGTGACGCCCGCTATGACCGTGTCGGTGCGCCGCACGCGGCCACCTCCCGATGGGGTCCGCCCTCCTGATGCGGTCCTCCCCTCCGGGCGGGGGGCGCGGAGCCCGGAGGGGAGGGGACGGCGGTACCGGCGGGCGGGCAGCGGAGGGTGCCCGTCAGATCCCGTCGCCTCTCGCCCGGCGATGCAGGAGCCAGGTACCGCCCGCGGCGGCGACGGCGAGGGCCGCCACGCCGGCCGCGGTCTGCACGGGGTCGGGGCCGAGCGCGCCGCCGACCCCCGTCTTCACGCTTCCCCTGGGGGGCACCTGCGCACGGCCGGGCGTGAGGGTGACCAGGAGATCGCCGGTCGCCCTGACCGCCTCGGCCGTCTTCCGGTCGCCGCCTGCGGAGCACCGTACGACGATCTCGTACGTCCCCGGCTGGGCGCTCGGCGGCACCTTGAACCGTCCGATCGCGTGCTCGCCGTGGGCGCGGGGGACCAGGCCGAAGGTGCCCGCGCCGACGGCGGAGGCGTCGCCCGTGGCGGTGCCGTCCCGGCCGCAGGCCGACGTACCGACCGTCACCTCGGCGCCGGGGACGACGCCGGACGGGTACACCGTGACCTTCCTCGCGTCCGGATCCCCGTCCGCGCCGGGCGCCGCTCCGTACGCGGGCGCGGCGACGGTGACGGCGAGCGCGGTACCGGTCAGCAGCCGGGCGGTACACCGCCGAGCGGTATGCAGCCGGGTGGTACGTCGCATGGTGCTCTGCTCCTCCGAGACGGCTCCGACGGGCTGCTTCCGAGGTAAGTGGCAGACGGCTCCGACCGCTTGCTGATGGGCCGTCAGGATTGAGGTGAATGGGTGTCACACGGGTGTCGGAAAGGTGCCTGCCCGGAGTGGGTCCGGTGGTGTTCCGGCAGGTCATGGGCGCGCGGGCGGGGCGTGGCCGGGAAAAGTGCAAAGGGGGACGGCGGGCGGGGGTGAACGGGTGACCGTGGCGTCCAGGGGCCGGGCTTGACCTGAAGCAAGGTTGAGGTATGAGAGTGAGGGCCATGAAGACCACAGGCACTTCCGTGACCGTGACCGAAGCCCCCGTCCGTGTCGCCCTCGTCGTCGGCAGCAACCGCGAGGGCCGCTTCGGCTCCGTGGTGGCCGACTGGCTGCTGGAGCGGATCCGGTCCCGCGACGACATCGAGGCGGACGTCGTGGACGTGGCCGAGGTTCCGCTGCCCACGACGCTCTCGCCGTCCCCCGAGGCGACGGGCGCACTCGCGCGGGTCACCCCTCGGCTCGCGGCCGCCGACGCGTTCGTCGTCCTGACCCCCGAGTACAACCACTCCTACCCCGCGGGCCTGAAGAACCTCATCGACTGGCACTACAACGAGTGGCGGGCCAAACCGGTGGCCCTGGCCTCGTACGGCGGTCTGTCGGGCGGCCTGCGCGCGGTGGAGCACCTGCGCCAGGTCTTCGCCGAGCTGCACGCGGTCACGGTCCGGGACACGGTGTCCTTCCACAACGCGCACGCCGCCTTCGACGGCACCGGCCGCCCGAAGGACCCGTCGGGCCCGGACGCGGCGGCGAAGGTGATGCTGGACCAGCTCGTGTGGTGGGCGAGGGCGCTGCGGGAGGCGAAGGAGAGGCGGCCGTACGGAGCCTGACGAGGGCGACGGGTATGGAGTCCGGCGAGGGCGACGGGCAACGGGAACAACCGGAGGCCGCGCCGGGTTCGCACCGGCGTACGAACGACAGGGAACGACAGGGAACGACAGGCGGGAGCGGGACGGCAGTCGTGTCACCGCCCGGACGATGGAGGAGGGGCCCGTGCCACTGCCCTCACAACCCTTGCGGAAGCTGGGCTTCCTGACCATCGGGCTGTTCGACGGGGCCGACCCCCGCCCGGGCCACGAGTCCACGCTGGAGATCATCGAGCTGGGCGAGCGGCTCGGCTTCGACAGCGCCTGGGTACGGCACCGCCACCTCCAGTACGGCATCTCGTCCCCGGTGGCGGTCCTGGCGGCGGCCTCGCAGCGCACGACGCGCATCGAGCTCGGCACCGCCGTCATCCCCCTCGGCTGGGAGAACCCGCTCCGCCTCGCCGAGGACCTGGCGACGGTGGACGTTCTCTCCGGGGGCCGCCTCAACCCGGGCGTGAGCGTGGGCCCGCCGATGCACTACGACCGAGTCAAGGAGGCCTTGTACCCGGACTCGGCCGAGGCCGAGAACTTCGGCCACGACCGGGTGCGCCGCCTGCTGGACTTCGTCGGAGGCGAACCGGTCACGGACTTCAGCGGGACCGAGGGCATCGAGGTGTTCTCCGACCGCGTCGAGCCGCACGCCCCGGGTTTGCGAAGCCGCATGTGGTACGGCGGCGGCAGCCTGAATTCGGCCCGCTGGGCGGGCGGGAACGGGATGAACTTCCTGACCAGCAGCGTGGTGAAGGCGGAGGGGCCGGACCCCGAGTCGGGCGGCCACGACTTCGCCGGCACCCAGCTCGCCCACGTACGCGAGTTCCGCGCCCACCACCCGGACGGGGCCGCCGCCCGCGTCTCCCAGGGCCTGGTGGTCATCCCCACGGACAGCGCGACGGCGGAGCAGCGGGCGAAGTACGAGAGGTACGCGGCCGGGCGCCTGCCGCGCACCACGTCGCCGCAGGGCCCGGCCCGCCTGCTGTTCGCCCCGGACCTCGTCGGCACCTCGGCGGAGATCGCGGAACGGCTGTACGCCCACGCCGCGTTCCGCGAGATCGACGAGGTGGCCTTCGCCCTCCCCTTCAGCTTCGGCCACGAGGACTACGTCCAGATCCTGACGGACATCGCGACGAAGCTGGGGCCGGAGCTGGGCTGGCGGCCGGCTGCCTGAACCCGGGGGATCAGGCAGCCGGCCGGCCTTCCTTCACTTCGGGTCGCGGTCGAACAGCGACTTGGACCAGGCGTAACCGAGCACGGCCAGCCCCACGCACCACACCACGGCCAGCCACCCGTTGTGGCCGATCTCGGTGCCGAGCAGCAGCCCGCGCAGCGTCTCGATGGCCGGGGTGAACGGCTGGTACTCGGCGACCGGCTGGAACCAGCCCGGCATCGCGTCGACCGGCACGAAGGCGCTGGACAGGAGCGGCAGCACCATCAGCGGCAGGGCGTTGTTGCTGGCCGCCTCGGCGTTCGGGCTGGACAGCCCCATTCCGACCGCGATCCAGGTCAGCGCCAGGGAGACCAGCGCCAGCAGTCCGAACGCCGCCAGCCACTCCAGGGCGGTGGCATCCGTGGACCGGAACCCGATCGCCACCGCCACGGCCCCGACGAGCGCCACGCTCAGCATGCACTGCAGCACGCTGCCGACGACATGCCCGATGAGCACCGACCCGCGGTGGATCGCCAAGGTGCGGAAGCGGGCGATGATGCCCTCGGTCATATCCATGGCGACGGACACCGCGCTGCCGATCGTGGTGCCGCCGATGGTCAGCAGCAGGATGCCCGGGAAGAGATACGCGAGATACGTGGACCGGTCGCCGCCGCCGATGCCCGCGCTCATGGTGTCGCCGAAGATGTAGACGAAGAGCAGCAGCAGCATGATCGGGCTGAGCAGCAGGTTCAGCGTCAGGGAGGGGTAGCGC
Organism: Streptomyces sclerotialus; assembly: GCA_000719105.1. GTDB lineage: Bacteria > Actinomycetota > Actinomycetes > Streptomycetales > Streptomycetaceae > Streptomyces > Streptomyces sclerotialus_B. The sequence continues at coordinate 606,295 of JODX01000001.1, forward strand.
CGGGCGTGCAGCAGGTTGCGGCGCAGCATGGTGGAGGAGTCGCGCACGGCGAGGGACAGGGTGCTCATCGGGCAGTCTCCTTGGGCTGGGCGGGGATGCTGGCGTCACCGGTGAGGGCGAAGAACACGTCGTCGAGGTCGGGAGTGTGCACGGTCAGCTCGTCCGCCTCGATACCGGCGGAGTCCAGCCAGTCGAGGAGGGAGCGCAGCTCGCGCTGGCTGCCGTCGCTGGGGATCTGCAGGGCGAGGGCCTCGTCGTCGCGGGTGACCTCGCGCAGTGCGGTGGCGGCGCTCCGGTAGGCGGCCGGGTCGGTGAAGCGGAGCCGGACGTGTCCGCCGGGGACGATCCGCTTGAGCTCCTCGGCGGTGCCCTCGGCGGCGATCTTTCCGTCGTGGAGGACGGCGATGCGGTCGGCGAGTTCGTCGGCCTCCTCCAGGTACTGGGTGGTGAGGAAGACGGTCACACCGCCGGTGACCAGCTCGCGGATGATCTGCCACATGTTGTGGCGGGAGCGCGGGTCGAGGCCGGTGGTCGGCTCGTCGAGGAAGATGATCCGCGGGCTGCCGACCAGGGTCATGGCGATGTCCAGGCGCCGCTTCATGCCGCCGGAGTAGGTGGAGGCGGGCTTCTTCGCGGCCTCGGTGAGGTCGAACCGCTCCAGCAGCTCGGCGGCGACGCGCCGCCCCTCGCGCCGGGAGAGGTGGTGCAGGTCGGCCATGAGGAGCATGTTCTCCTCACCGGTGATCAGGCCGTCCACGGCGGAGAACTGGCCGGTGACGCCGATCGCGGCGCGCACGGCCTGCGGGTCGGCGGCGAGGTCGTGGCCCGCCACCTGGACCTGCCCGTCGTCGGCGGCGATGAGGGTGGAGAGGATCTTCACGGCGGTGGTCTTGCCGGCGCCGTTCGGCCCGAGCAGCGCGAACACGGACCCGGCCGGGATGTGCAGATCGATGCCGTCGAGGACGGTCTTGTCGCCGTACGACTTGCGCAGACCGATGGCGGAGACGGCGGCCGGAGACGGGTGACCGTCACCCTGCCTGGACATGGACATGACAGATGAAGGCATGGAGCCCTCCCGTTCGAAGGCCGAAGTGGCTGAAGTAGCTGAAGTGATGGGTGGGGATGGGTGAGCCGAGGCCGGCTGGTCCGGAGTCGGGGTCAGGCCTTGGCGCGGAAGACGTCGATGTTGCCCCAGTTGGTCCGTGCGCGGACCTTGACGGTCTCCTCGGTCTGCTCCGGTGCGTCGGACGCGGCGAGCCTGTTGCGTACCTGTCCGCGGTTGGAGGTGACGTCGAGCCAGGCGGCGGTGCCCTTGCGGATGCCGACCTCGATGGAGCCGTTGGAGGTCTCCAACTGGACGTCACCACGCGCGACCTCGGCGACGCGAAGGGCGCCGTGGGTGGAGGTTCCGGTGACCGACGCCTCGGCGCGAGCGATGTCGATGCTGCCGTGGGCGCCGTTCACCCGCAGCTCGCCGGTCACGGCGCCGACGGTCGTGGCGCCGTGCGTGTTCTTCAGGACGGCGGGACCGTCGAGGGTGCCGACGCGCACGTTGCCGGTGCTGCAGTTGATCTCGGCCCTGCCCTCGACCCGGTCCACGGTGATCTGGCCGTGCGATGCGGTCAGTTCCGCCGGTCCCGTGGTGTCGAGGCGGATGTCACCGACCGAGGTCTTCACCCGGACCTCGCCGAGCCGGCCCTCGCCGAGCAGCTGGGCCCAGGCGCCGGTCATGTCGATGCGCGAGCCCGTGGGCAGGTCGACCGTGACATCCACGACGCCGCTGGGCCCGACGAGGCGGCGATGCTTCGTCGTGACGGTCAGCGCGCCGCTCGCGTACGTCACCTCGGTCAGCTCGGCGGCCCGTACGTCCCTGTCCCGCTTCGGATCGCGGGGCCGCACCTCGACGACCGTGTCCGGGCGGTCGCTCGCGGTGAACCGGATGGAACCGGCGTCCACGCGGGCGGTGACCGAGATCGGTTCGGGGGTGTCGAAAGAAGGCATGGCTGTCCCGTCCTCTTGAGTCCTTGGGCCGTCCCCGCTGGTGGGACGTGATGTGGGTGGAGTGGGGGTGGGACAGGCGCGGCTAGCGCACCCAGCCCGTGAAGCTCTGTCCGACGCTCTGGGCCGCCGTCTGCGTCGTACGCGGCCGGGTGCCGCCGTCGACCGCGGCCGTCACGGCCCGCACCAGCCACGCGTTGACCGACAGGCCCTCTCGGCTCGCGGCCTCCTCGGCGCGCGCCTTGAGGTGGGCCGGCAGCCGCAGGTTGACGCGGGCGGTGCCGCCCTCGTCGCCGTCGGCGGGCGCCGCCTGTGCCGCGAGCGGTTCGGCGGGTGCGACCGGGTCTGCGGTGGTGCCGCCGTCGGTGGGCGGTGGTGTCACCACGAACTCGGGGTCCAGTCCGCGCAGCCGTACGTCGACCGACCCGGGGGCGAGTTCGCGGGTGACCTCGTCCATCGCGGCGGAGAGCGCGTTGAGCAGGGTCAGGCGAGTCGCCGACTCCAGGGGAGCGGTGAGCCGCTCGGCCAGCTCGCGGGCTTCGTCCCCGCCGGCTTCGGCGGCCACCGCGAGGTCGCGGCGGAGGGTGTCGACGTAGGGCGTGAGGTCCATGACGCCATCATGGCGCCACTGTGGCGCCATGTGCAAGCGGTTTGGTCATCGAAAATGCGGGGCGGTGGCGCGCACCCTTGCTGACGTGCGGAAAGGTGCTGGCGTCAAGTTGCGCCAACGGCGTCACGGCCGGGCTTCCGGGTGTATTGAGCGAGGCGGTGACGCCAAGGTGGCGCCTCATGGGTGCCGCATGGTGTCACTCGTGTGCCGCGCGCTCAGCGCAACGCCCGTTCCAGGACATCCCGGTGACCGGCGACCCACCGGTACGCCCGCTGCACTTCCTGGACCACCCCGGCATCACGGAGCCGCCCCATCGCCACGCTCCCCGCGTCGGCCGCGCTCTCGATGCCACGCCAGCACCGGTCCTGCCACCACAGGATCGTGGTCACGAGGCTTCCCCTGTCCGGCAGCCCGTAGCTGTCGGCGATCAACCGCACTCGCCGGGCCGCTTCCGCCACGTCGTCCCCCACGGAAGGGCCGAGGCCGAGGTACTGCCAGCAGACGTGGGCGACGTCATGGATGCGTGCGCCCGGCGCCGCGATGTCCCAGTCGATGAAGGCGACCGGTCGCAGTTCGCCGCCGACCACTGTCGGCCGGTAGACCGTGTTCTTGGGGGAGAGGTCGTTGTGGCACACGACCTCCTGCGCACCGGCCAGTGGCGTACCGGCCGTCAGATCATGGAACTCGCGCACCAGCCGGGCCACGGCGACGAGGCTTTCGTCCGACGACACGGCGGCGGGCTGCCGAGGCTCCCAGGCCACGTGCCCATCGAGGTAACCGAGCACCTCGCGGCCCTGCTCGTCCACGCCGAGATACCGCGGGGCTCCACCCCAGCCGGCGGCTTCGAGCAGCCTCAGCAGATCACGTACGAACGCCGTCCGGGCGCTTGCGGGGCGGCGCACCGTGTCCCCGACGCGGACGACGGCATTGACGAAGCCTCCGGGTAAGAACGACTCAGGCATCCGGTCGGCCTGTTCGGAGGGAGCGTTGGAACGCTGCCCAGGTGGCCGGGCGTACCTGGATGAAAGGGCCGGTCGGATTCTTCGAGTCGCGTATGGCGATGGTGTCGGGGATGTTGGTGGCTATTTCGATGCACTCGGCTTCGGGGTCGCTGTAGCTGGACTTGCGGTACTGGAAGTTGGGCATGGCTCATAGCTCCTCGCGGGTGAGTGCCCGGTGGAAGGCTTCCCAGGAAGCGAGGCTGAGCTGGATGAATGGCCCTGTCGGGTACTTGGAGTCCCGTATGGCGACTCCGACAGGAAGGGCGAGGGCTATCTCGACGCACTCGTGCTCGGCATCGCTGTAACTGGACTTGCGGTAAATGTAAGTGTTTGTCATGGCTCAAAGGTCCTTGACTAGGTCACGGATGAACGCCAGGGAGTGGCTTTCGTCGAGGGAGCGCCGAGCGATCGCCTCGAACAGCTCACTGTGCTTGGCGGCCCCCTCGCCGCCCTCGATCCACAGTTGGGTGAAGGGTACTTCCATGTACACCACGTCCATCGCGCCGAGCTCAGCGAATGAAAGCACAGTGATTGGACAGTTGAGGCCGACAGTGCTCGATCCGAAAGGCAGAACGTTGATCACAACGTTGGGCTTCTCGGCGACTGTCAGGAGATGCTCCAGTTGAGCTTGCATGGTGGCCGTGCTGCCGACTGTGTTGCGCAGCACCGCTTCATAAAGCACCGCATGAAAAGTGAGCGGGGTGTCACCGGCGAGGCGCTCCTGTCGTTTCACCCGGGCGGTGACGAACTCCTCGTCTCTCTCCGAGAGAGCTGTGCGCTTGTTGTTCGCTCTCACGGTACGTGCATAGGCTGGTGTTTGGAGAAGGCCCGGAATGAACGCCGGTTGCCATGATCTCGCGGCCGTCGCGACGGATTCCAGGGCGACGTACTCCTGCATGGCGCCAAGTGCCGCGTAGTCGTTCCACCAGCCCTTGGCCTTGCGCCGTTCGCGGTCGATCCTGGCCAGCTCCAGGAGCCCGCCGATGAGACTCGCGTCGCGGACCTCATACAGCTCGCACAGCGCGCGAATGTCCGGGTCGCGCATCGGCACCCAGCCGCGCTCCATCTTCGTGACCTTGGTGATCGACGAGGTGAGGGCCTTGGCGGCGTGGGTCTGTGTCAGGCCGGCCGCGGTGCGCAGCTTGACGAGCTCCGCGCCCAGACGGCGGCCCAGAACGGAGGAAGTGCTGTTGCCCAACATGGGTTGGCTCGTGCTCAAGGTGTGCTCCTCCAAGCCTCGTCGCGTGGTCAGTGTTTCGCGTACAGGATCCGCCCTGCAACCACGGACGGATTAATTTTCCCGCGATTAAGTTGCTCGGAGGCGTGCGGACTTTTACGGTCAGTCACGAACTGATCGCAGAGTGGCGCCAGTTGAAGCACGGCGTTGCTCGCCCCTGCCCGGAGGTGCGCGGTATGGCCGCCCCCGCAGAACCCCCCGCCCAGTACGACCGCCTCGACTGCACCCCGCTCCCCGCGAGCGTCACCCTCGCCCGCCACCGCGCCCACCGCCTCCTCACCGAGTGGGGCCACCCCGAACTCGCCGACGACACGGCGCTGCTGGTGTCCGAGCTGGCGGGCAACGCCGTCACGCACGGGCGGCTGCGCGACCGTCTCTTCCGTGTGGAACTCACCCTCGCCGAGCGCGCCGTGCGCATCTCCGTCTCCGATCCGAGAGGCGAACGCGTGCCGCACCTGCGGGCCGCCGCGGACGCGGACACGTTCGGGCGCGGGCTGCTGATCGTGCGGGAGATCGCCGACCGGTGGGGCGTGTCCACGCTGACGGTCGGCAAGTCCGTGTGGTGTGAACTGGATGTCGTACGACACGGAACCGTCGCCCACTACCGTGAGCCCAGCGAAACCCGGCTGCCCAGGAGGACGGCGATGGCCGAGCCACTCAAGACCTTCGTCAACGGCGTCGAAGTGGAGGTGCCCAACAGCATTCCCGACATCCGGGCCGCGCTGCCCGAGGAGCGCAGAGCGGAGTTCGACCGGGCCGTCGACGACGCCGGGGTGCACGACATCCACGCCGTCATGCGGCACTGGATGCTGGAGGCCGTGCCCGACCCGGCGGCGGACGCGCTGCTGGAGAAGCTCGCCGCGGACGAGGCCGAGAGGCGGGGCGTCGCTTGAGCTACCGCATCACTTACGCACCGCCCGCCGACGACGCCCTCGCCAAGATGCGGGACGCCGAGGCGTTCAAGGAGGCGATGGGGCGGACCATCGGCCGCGATCCGTACGGCTGCGGATCGAGTGACGTGAGGGGAGAACGGGACCGTCGGGAGGCCACCGTCCTCGGCGCCATAGTCCTCTACTACGTCTCCGGGACCGTGCTCACCGTGACCGTGGTGCGGTTAATCCCCGGACTGTGAGTCGGCTCGTGCATGACTGGGCCGCCCCGGCCGATGAACCGGGGCGGCCCAGTCATGCACGTATCACGTATCACGCGTCACGCGTCACGCGCCACGTCGCGCCGCCGGTTGAGGACCGGCAGGCCGACCGCGACCAGCAGCAGGGGCACCGCTGCCAGCGCCGTGGCCAGGTCCTGCCCCGCGCCCGAGGCGCCCACCGTGCCCACCACCGTCTGCTGGTAGGTGAAGAACAGCAGCGGCAGGGCGGCGAGGACGACGGCCAGGGGCAGGACGCGGTCGTGCGTCAGGGTGGCGAGCAGGGCGCCCAGGACGACGAGGACGGCCGGTGTCGCGGAGAGCGCGCCCTCCTGCCAGCCGGCCGACGCCGCGAGGAAGGTGATCGCGGCGACCGCCACCGCGCAGGCGCGGGTGGACCAGGACGTCTCCAGCAGCTCGCGCGGCGCGCTCAGGAGGAGTACCGCCCACAGCAGTTGGGGCAGGCCCGCCGTGAGCAGGTTGTGCAGCACCAGCAGCGCGTCGAACTCGACGAAGGCGTGGCTGACGTAGTCGATCCGGGCGCCGAGCACGGCCAGGACGGCCAGCGCACCGGCTGCCTTCGCGGGCTGCCAGTGCCCGGTGAGCACGGAGAGGAGCGACAGGGACCACAGCACGGCGGCCGTCACGGCGACCGCGTGCGGCACCCCGCCGATCTCGCCCGTCCAGGGGAAGGTGAGCGGCGGTTCGGCGGCGGACAGGGGCCGCATCTGGGCGAGTTGCTGACCCGCGGCGACGGCCACCACGAACGGTGCGGCGACGGCGGCCAGCCGGGCGCCGGGGCGGTCGGAGGTGAGGCCGGTGCGCAGCCGCAGGGCGTGCCCGGCGACGCTGGCCGCCTCCAGCCAGCGCGCCGTCCGGCCGCGTCCGGTCGTGGTGTCGGCGGCCACGGCGGCGATCTCCGCGCCATGGTGATCGCGGTAGGCGCGCGGGTACAGCCGCAGGGCCAGGGTCAGGGAACGGGACGGAATGTTCACGCGAACCTGGCCTCCGGGTCCGTGCCGAGGCGGCGGTGCGCCTCGGCGACGATGGTGCGCAGGTGGGCGACCTCATCGGTCAGTGCGGCCCGGCCCGCGGGGGAGAGCGAGTAGAAGCGGCGGGCGCGGCCGTCCACGACCTCCTCGCGCTCGACCTGGATCAGGCCCTGGCCCTGCAGCCGGTCGAGGGCTCCGTACAGGGTTCCGGTGCGCATGCGCACGCGGCCTTCGGACAGTGCGGCGACCTCTTGGAGGATGCCGTAGCCGTGACGGGGGACGTCCGCCAGCGCCGTGAGGATGAGCAGGGCGGGGCCCTGCGCCATACGGTTACTCATGATCGCAGTATATGTCGTCCGGCGACATATACTGCGAGGGGGTTCGAGAGGGGTCAGCCCCGTACCGCCTCCAACCGCTCCACCCGCACCGCACACGCCTTGAACTCCGGCATCCGCGACGTCGGGTCCAGCGCCGGATTGGTGAGCGTGTTGGCGCGGCCCTCGCCCGGCCAGTGGAACGGCATGAAGACCGTGTCCGGGCGGATGGCGGTCGTGATGCGGGCGGGGGCGACCGCCCGTCCGCGCCGCGACACCACCGCCACCGGGTCGCCCTCCGCCGCGCCGAGCCGTTCCGCCAGGCGCGGGTGCAGCTCGACGAAGGGGCCGGGCGCGGCGGCGTTCAGCTCGTCGACGCGGCGGGTCTGGGCGCCGGACTGGTACTGGGCGACGACGCGGCCGGTGGTCAGCAGCACCGGGTACTCGTCGTCGGGTTCCTCGGCGATCGGGCGGTGGGAGACGGGGGCGAAGCGGGCCCGGCCGTCCTCCGTGGCGAAACGGTCCAGGAAGAGGCGGGGCGTGCCCGGGTGGGCCGGAGGAGTGTTCCTGCCGGCCGGGGCCGGACACGGCCAGAACACCCCGTCCTCCTCCGCCAGCCTCCGGTAGGTGATCCCCGAGTAGTCCGCGATCCCGCCCGCGCTCGCCCGGCGCAGCTCCTCGAAGACCTCCTCCGCGTCCGTCGGGAAGCCCTTCTCCACGCCCAGCCGGGCGGCGAGTTCATGCAGGACGTAGAGGTCGGTGCGGACGCCCTCCGGCGGGGTGATCGCCCGGCGGCGCAGCAGTACCCGGCCCTCCAGGTTGGTCGTCGTGCCGGTCTCCTCGGCCCACTGGGTGACCGGCAGGACCACGTCCGCCAGGGCCGCCGTCTCCGAGAGGACCACGTCGCACACCGCCAGGAAGTCCAGCGAGCGGATGCGCTCCTCGATGTGCGCCGCGCGGGGCGCCGACACCACCGGGTTGGAGCCCATCAGCAGCAGCGCCCGTACATCTCCACCGAGCGCGTCCAGCAGCTCGTACGCGCTGCGGCCCGGTCCCGGCAGCGAGTCCGGATCCACACCCCACACCCCCGCCACGTGCCGCCGTGCCTCGGGGTCCGTCAGCTTGCGGTAGCCGGGCAACTGGTCGGCCTTCTGGCCGTGTTCGCGTCCGCCCTGCCCGTTGCCCTGGCCGGTCAGGCAGCCGTAGCCGGAGAGGGGGCGGCCCGCGCGGCCCGTCGCCAGGCACAGGTTGATCCACGCGCCCACCGTGTCCGTGCCCTTGGCCTGCTGCTCGGGGCCGCGCGCGGTGAGCACCATGGCGTGCTCCGGCTCGCAGAACAGCCGGACGGCTTCGCGGAGTTCGGGGACCGAGACACCCGTGATCCGCTCCACGTACTCCGGCCAGTGCGCCATCGCCGCCGCCCGGGTCTCCTCCCAGCCGCTCGTCCGCTCCCGGATGTATGCCTCGTCCGTGCGGCCCTCCGCGACCACCAGGTGCAGCAGGCCCAGCGCCAGGGCGAGATCCGTACCCGGCCGGGGCGCGAGGTGCAGGTCCGCCTGTTCGGCGGTACGGGTGCGGCGCGGGTCGACGACGATCAGCCGGCCGCCGTTCTCCTTCAGTTCGGTGAGGTAGCGCAGCGCGGGCGGCATGGTCTCGGCGAGGTTCGAGCCGACGAGGATCACGCAGCCCGTCTTCGGGATGTCCTCCAGCGGGAACGGCAGCCCCCGGTCCAGGCCGAACGCCCTGCCGCCCGCGGCCGCCGCCGACGACATGCAGAAACGCCCGTTGTAGTCGATCTGCGAGGTGCCGAGCACGACCCGCGCGAACTTGCCCAGGGCGTACGCCTTCTCGTTCGTCAGCCCACCGCCGCCGAAGATCCCGACAGCGTCCGGGCCGTGATCGGCGCGGGTGCGGGCGAGGCCCTCGGCGATCCGGTCCAGCGCCTCGTCCCAGCCGGCGGGCGTGAGGACGCCGTCCTTCCGTACCAGCGGGGAGGTCAGCCGCACCCGGTCGGAGAGCACCGCGGGTGCCGTACGGCCCTTGCCGCACAGCGCGCCCCGGTTCACCGGGAAGTCCGGGCGCTCGGCCACCGCGACGCCCCCCTCCGGCACGGGCGTGAGGTTCATCCCGCACTGCAGGGCGCAGTACGGGCAGTGGGTGGGCGTCGCGGGGGTCTGCTGCATACGCCCAGCGTGTGTGGGGTGTGTTACGTGGCGGGGCGCCGTCCGTTACGCGGCCGGGACGGGGACCTCCCGGTGGGAGGGGCAGCGGCGTGAGGAGGTGGCATGTCTCCCCGGCTTGACTTGCCTACCGGGAAAGTCGAGTGTTACTTTCCTGATGGGAAAGTTGGACGGACCGTCAGGGTGAGGGCAGTGGTCATGAGCACTTCGGTCGACGCCGAACAGGCATGGAGAGACTTGCAGCGCATCCGGATACCGCAGGAGCGCGTGTACGACGAGGTCGAGCGGACCGCGTCCGGCGGGCCCCGCGCGACCTGGATCACGGCCGCGACCATGTGGGCGTTCCTGGTCGTTCTGGGTGTGGACCTGCCGAAGTGGGGAGTCTGGCTGGCCCTCGTCGTGTACGTCGCGCTGCTGAGCACGCTGGCCGTGGTCCACAACCGCAGGAGCAGGGTGCGGCTGCACCGCTCCTACTACGACTGGCGGGCGCTCGCCGTGTTCGTCGGGGGCGCGGTGGTGACCGGTGTGACGGTGCTGCTGTCCGGGCACCTGGTCGCGTCACTGGAGCCGATGGTCGGCGCTCTGATCCAGGCCACCGTCTCGGCGGCCGTGTTCGTGCTGTCCGTCGGGCCGGCCGGCCGCTGGGCGGTCGGCTCGTTGCGCGGCCGCGGCGAACGGGACGCCCGCAAGGGGGCGGGCCGATGAGTACCCCCACCGGCTTCGACGAGCTGATCCACCCCGCCACCCGGCTGTCGGTGGTCGCGCTGCTCGCCACCACCGAATGGGCGGACTTCGCGTTCATCCGCGACAGCCTCTCGCTCAGCGACTCCGCTCTCTCCAAGCAGCTGCACACCCTGGAAGAGGCCGAGTACCTGGAGATCCACAAAGAGGGCGGCGGCCGCAAGCGGCGTACGAAGGTCCGGCTGACGGATCGCGGGCGCACCGCCTTCGAGGGACACGTGGCGGCGCTCCGGGCCATCGTCGAGCGCGCCGGACCCACGGCGGGCACCGGCCCGGCGGTCCCGGCGGCCCCGGCGGACGATGTTCCCGCGACGGCCGTGACCGGGGCGGCACAGGCGGTACAGGGGCGGCGGCACCGCGCGGAGGCAGGACGATGAGGGCGCCCGAGGGCTCCTCGGACACCACGGCCACCGCGTCCGTCCCGACCGTCCCGACCGTCCGACCCGTCATCCAGGTACGCGGTCTGACCATGTCGTACGGCGGCGTCGGCGTCCTCCACGGCATCGATCTCGACATCCACCGCGGCGAGGTCTTCGCCCTGCTCGGACCCAACGGCGCCGGGAAGACCACCACCGTCGAGATCCTGGAGGGCTTCCGGCGGCGCTCCGCCGGGGAGGTCCGCGTCCTCGGCGCGGACCCGGAGCGCGGCGACGACGCCTGGCGCGGCCGCATCGGACTGGTCCTGCAGTCCTGGCGCGACCACCGCCGCTGGCGGGTCGCCGAGCTGCTGACGCACTTCGCGACGTACTACCCCGACCCGCGCGACCCGGACGAACTGCTGGCCCTGGTCGGCCTCACCGGCCAGGCCGGCCGGCAGGTGGACCGGCTCTCCGGCGGCCAGCGCCGGCGGCTGGACGTCGCGCTCGGCATCGTGGGCCGCCCCGAGCTCCTCTTCCTGGACGAGCCGACCACCGGCTTCGATCCGGAGGCGCGGCACGAGTTCCACGTCCTGGTCGAACGGCTGGCCCGCGACGAGGGCGTCACCGTCCTGCTCACCACGCACGACCTGGTGGAGGCGGAGCGGCTCGCCGACCGGATCGCCATGCTGGTCGGCGGCCGGATCCGGGCCTGCGGCACCCCGGCGGAACTGGCCCGGCGGGCCGCCGCGCAGGCCGAGGTCCGCTGGACGGCCGACGACGGGACCCCCCGCCGCGAACGCACCGAGGACCCCTCACGGCTGGTCTGGGAACTGCACCGCGACGCGGACGGCCCGATCCCCGGCCTGGAGGTCCGCCGTCCGACGCTGGAGGACACCTATCTGCACATGGTGCATCGGGAGGACGACGGCCTCGACGGGACCGCGGCCGGGACCGGGGCCGGGGCCGGGGCCGGGGAGGCACAGGCCGCATGAGGGGGACACCCATGACGAACGAAGTCTCGCACCGCCCCGCCCGCTCCGCCCGCTCCGCTCGCCGCCACTGGCGCGCCGGCTTCCTCCGCGGCGGCATCGAGCTGCGGCACCTCCTGCGCAACCCCAAGGAGATGTCCGGCCACCTGTCCAATGTGGTCGTCGCGATGCTGGTCGCCGCCTACGTCGGCGACGACGTGCCCGGCACCGGGGTCCCGATGGCCCATCTGGTGATCGCGGGCTTCGCCGCCTACCTGCTGTTCCAGATCGGACTGGTCAACCTCCCGCAGATGCTCGTGACCGAGCGGGAGGAAGGCGTCCTGCTGCGGCTGCGCGTCACCCCGGGCGGGATACCGGCCTACCTCGTCGCCAAGTGCCTGCTGGTGGTCGTCGTGGCGGTCGGCACCGTGGTGTTGCTCCTGGGGGCCACGGCACTGCTGCTGGACGGGCCACTGCCGGACGGGCCGGGCGGCTGGCTGACGCTGCTGTGGGTCACCACGCTCGGGCTGCTCGCCGTCGTGCCGCTGGGCGCGGCCCTGGGCGCCGTGCTGCCCAACCCCCGCGAGGCACTCGCGTTGATCATGCTGCCCGTGATGGGGCTGCTGGTCACCTCCGGAACGGTGTTTCCGATCACTTCGCTGCCCGTACCGGTCCAGCAGGTGGCCTCCGTCTTCCCGCTCAAGTGGATGGCACAGGGCCTGCGTGCGGCGCTGCTGCCGGACGCCGCGCAGGCCGCCGAGGCGGCCGGCGCATGGGAACTGCCCCTGGTCGCCCTCGTGCTGACCGTCTGGGCAGTCCTCGGGTTCCTCCTGGCGATCCCCCTTCTGCGCCGCGCCGCCCGCCGCGAGTCCGGTTCCCGCCTGACCGCACGCCACCGCGCGGCGGTTCGGAGCGGGGCGGCGTCCACGTAGCCGGACGAAGGTCACCGAGCGCCGGCCAGCGCCCGCTCCACCCCCGCTTCCTCCGGCCCCAGGAAGTGCGGATCCGGATGGAACACCGCGTCCATGGCCGCCTTGCCCGCCGCGAACACCTCCCGGGTGGCGCCGTAGTACCAGGTCGCGTCGTGCCGGTCGGCGACCCCGACGCCGTACGACCGCACGCCCGCCTCCTCGCACAGGGCCACCGCCCGGCGGATGTGGAAGCCCTGGCTGATCAGCACGGCCCGGTCCACGCCGAAGATCTTCTTGGCGCGTACGCACGAGTCCCAGGTGTCGAAACCGGCGTAGTCGCTGACGATGCGCGCGTCGGGCACGCCCCGCTCGGTGAGGTACGCGCGCATGGCGTCCGGCTCGTCGTACTCCTCGCGGCTGTTGTCACCGGTGACCAGGAGCACCTTGACGCGTCCCTCGTGGTACAGCCGCGCCGCCGCGTCCAGCCGGCGGGCCAGGTACGGGGAGGGCTCGTCGTCCCACAGGCCCGCGCCGAAGACCACGGCGACCTCGGTGCGCGGCACGTCCTCGGCGGTCCGCAGCCGGTCGGACGTCGCCGTGAACATCCACGCGGAGGGCAGCAGCGCCAGCACGCACAGCAGCATCACCGCCTGCACGGCCCGCCGCTGTGCGGTACGGGTACGGACATACGTACGGATGCGCGGCAGCTGCATGGTGTCGTCCCCCGGTTCCCTCTGCCCCCTGCTCGACCAACGAAGACGCCGCACCCGGAGATCCAGTTCACCACCGGCCCGTGATCAGGATCACGTCCGGATCGTGACGACGCAGGTCAGCGCCCCTCACACCGCCTGGTCCCCGCGCCGTGAACCCCCGGAAAACACCCGTGACGCCCGTGCAACGGACCGGCAACCTCGCCCCCCGACGATCGGTCCATGACGGCGTCGAACCCTGCACACGACGAGTCCCGGCCCCGGCCGCGAGGCGCCCAGTCCCGCGGCCCCCACCTCGACAGTACGGCGCACCTCATGAACCGGATCAGCCACCAGCTCGGCAGCCAGCTCAGCCACCTTTCCCTGAACGGGGCCCGCCGCCCCGCCCCGCCCGCGCTCGTCCTCGTGGCGCACGGCAGCCGCGACCCCCGCGCGCTCGCGACCGTGCGCCGCCTCGTCGAGCGGATCCGCCGGCAGCGGCCCGGACTGCCCGTGCACCTCGGGCACATCGAGCTGAACGCGCCCCTGCTCCCCGACACCCTCGCCGCCCTCGGGGACCGGGAGGCCGTCCTCGTCCCGCTGCTCCTCAGCCGGGGCTACCACGTCCGGCAGGACATCCCGGAGATGGCGGACGCCTCCCGGGTGCGCGCCCGGTTCGCCGCGCCGCTCGGTCCGCACCCGCTGCTCGTCGAGACGCTCCACCAGCGGCTCGCCGAGGCCGGGTGGCGGGACCCGGAGACCGGCGCCGAGCGTGCGGCGAGCGGGATCGTCCTCGCCGCCGCCGGATCGCGCGACCCCGACGCGGCCACGGACACCGGCCGCACCGCCGCGCTCCTCGCCGACCGGCTCGGCGTCCCGGTCGTGCCCGCGTACGCCTCCGCCGCCGCGCCCACCGTCGCCGAGGCCGTGCGCGCGCTCGCCGCCCGCGGCCGCCACCGGGTCGCCCTCGCCTCCTACTTCACGGCGCCCGGCCGGTTCGCCACCGAGTGCGCCGAGGCGGCCCCCGGTATCGCCGCCGCCCCGCTCGGCGCCCACCCGGCCCTGGCCCGCCTCGTCCTCCACCGCTACGACCAGGCCCTCGCGACGGCCACGGGGACCGTCACGGAACCGGCCCTGGCATCAGCCTGAGAGCCGATACGAACCGCCGATACGAACCGCCGATACGAGCCGCCGATACGAGCGGCCGATAACGAACCGCCGATACGAGCGGCAGATACCAGCGGCAGATACGGACCGCCGCCCTCCGCCCGGCCGGATCGGCATGTCCCGTTCGCGGGCCGCTCCGTCTACTGTCGGGGCATGGCAGGCACCGCACCTCAGGCACACGGGAACGCACCCGGGAACCCGCCCGGAAACAGGACCGGGTCGCTGCACGCGGAGGGGGCGGAGGGCGCGAACGGCGCCCACGAGCACCGCGTCTCCCTCGGCGGCTACGACGCCGCCGCCGTCGAGCGCTGGGCCGCCGAGCCGGACAAACGCCCCGGCCGCACCGCCTTCCAGCGCGACCGCGCCCGCATCCTGCACTCCGCCGCGCTGCGCCGGCTGGCCGGCAAGACGCAGGTCGTCACCCCGGGTACCCTCCCCCAGGCTTTCGGCTCGGCTCAAGCAGGGGGGACCTCCGTCCACGCCTGGGACGCCAGCCCCCGCACCCGGCTCACCCACTCCCTGGAGTGCGCGCAGGTCGGCCGCGAGCTGGGGGCCAGCCTCGGCTGCGACCCGGACCTCGTCGAGGCGGCCTGTCTCTCCCACGACCTCGGGCACCCGCCGTTCGGGCACAACGGCGAACAGGCGCTCAACGAGTTCGCCGAGGACTGCGGAGGCTTCGAGGGCAACGCCCAGTCCCTGCGGCTGCTCGCCCGGATCGAGCCGAAGCGTTTCGTCACCGACCCGGCCACCGGCGATCCCGGCGACCTGGTCAGCGTCGGCCTCAACCTCACCCGCGCCACCCTGGACGCCGCCACCAAGTACCCCTGGCCGCGCGGCGCCCACCCCACCGATCCGGCGTCCCCCAAGTTCGGCGTGTACGAGGACGACCGGCCGGTGTTCGACTGGGTCCGCAAGGGCGCCCCGGGCTACCGCACCTGCTTCGAGGCGCAGGTCATGGACTGGTCGGACGACGTGGCGTACTCGGTGCACGACGTCGAGGACGGCCTGCACGCCGGGCACATCGACCCGGGCTGTCTGTACGCCGAGCCCGAGCGGCAGGCGGTCTTCGCGGTGGCCGTGGGGCGGTACGTCCCCGCCGGCACCGACCCCGCCGAGCTCGCCGAAGCCCTCGACCGGCTGCTGGACCAGGAGTGGTGGCCGCACGGCTATGACGGTTCGGCCGTCGCGCAGGCCCGGCTGAAGGACGCCACCAGCCAGCTCATCGGCCGCTTCTGCCTGGCCGCCGAGGGCGCCACGCGCGCGGCGTGGGGGAGCGGGCGACTCACCCGGTACGCCGCCGAGCTCGTCGTACCGCGCGAGGCCCGCATGGAGTGCGCCGTGCTCAAGGCCGTCGCCGACCTGTACGTGATGCAGCGCGCCGAGCAGGAGCGGCTCCGCGCCGACCAGCGGATCGTCGTCGCCGAACTCGCCGAGGCGCTGACCGCCCGCGCACCGGTGGGCCTCGACCCGCAGTTCCGCGCGCTGTTCGACGAGGCGCCCGACGACCGCGCCCGCAAGCGGGTGATCGTCGACCAGATCGCGTCCCTGACCGACGCGTCGGCGCGTTCGTTGCACGCGAGGCTCACGCGTCCCGCGCGACCGGCGTAATCCTTGTGCAGCAGGCAAGGTGAGCGACGGGAGCGACGCGAGCGACTGCGGGGAAAGACGGATGTGACCCTCCGTGGACTGATCGGGCCGCAACCTCTTTCGTCCTCACGCTCCGTGCGGGACGCTCGCATGTGACACACCCCACACACGCCCGATGGAGGCATCAAGTGGTCGACGCGGATCAGACATTCGTCATCGTCGGAGGAGGACTGGCCGGGGCGAAGGCGGCCGAGACGCTCCGCGCGGAGGGCTTCACCGGGCGCGTGATACTGATCTGCGACGAGCGCGACCACCCGTACGAACGCCCCCCGTTGTCCAAGGGTCTGCTGCTCGGCAAGGAGGAGCGCGACAGGGTCTTCGTGCACGAGCCGTCCTGGTACGCGCGCCACGACGTCGAGCTGCACCTCGGCCAGACCGTCGACGCGATCGACCGTGCCGCCCGGACCGTCCGCTTCGGCGACGACGGCACCCTCGTCCACTACGACAAGCTGCTGCTCGCCACCGGTGCGGAACCCCGCCGCCTGGACATCCCGGGCACCCATCTCGCGGGCGTCCACCACCTGCGCCGGCTCGCCCACGCCGAGCGCCTCAGGGGCGTGCTCGCCGCGCTCGGCCGGGACAACGGGCACATCGTGATCGCGGGCGCCGGCTGGATCGGCCTGGAGGTCGCGGCGGCGGCCCGCACGTACGGCGCCGAGGTCACCGTCGTCGAGCCCGAGCCCACCCCGCTGCACGGCGTCCTCGGCCCCGAGCTGGGCAACGTCTTCGCCGAGCTGCACCGCGAGCACGGCGTCCGCTTCCACTTCGGCGCCCGGCTGACGGAGATCGTCGGCCAGGACGGCATGGTCCTCGCAGCCCGCACGGACGACGGCGAGGAGCACCCCGCGCACGACGTGCTCGCCGCGATCGGCGCGGCCCCGCGGGTCGCCCTCGCGGAGGCGGCGGGCCTGGAGCTCGCCGACCGCTCGCTGGGCGGCGGCATCGCGGTGGACGAGCGGCTGCGCACCTCCGACCCGCACATCCACGCGGCCGGCGACGTGGCGTCCTTCCCGCACGGCCTGTTCGACCGGCGGCTGCGCGTGGAGCACTGGGCCAACGCCCTCAACGGCGGCCCGGCCGCGGCCCGCGCGATGCTCGGCCGGGAGGTCGCGTACGACCGCGTGCCCTACTTCTTCTCCGACCAGTACGACCTGGGGATGGAGTACAGCGGATGGGCGCCGCCCGGGACGTACGACGAGGTGGTGATCCGCGGCGACGCCGCGAAGCGCGAGTTCATCGCCTTCTGGGTGCGGGAGGGGCGGCTGCTCGCCGGGATGAACGTGAATGTGTGGGACGTCACAGAGACGATCCAGACCCTGATCCGCAGCGGGGCCCGGGTGGACCAGGAGAGGCTCGCGGATCCGCGCGTTCCCTTGGAGAGCCTGGTCCCGTAGGGGTCGGCCCGCCCACTCCCCGGGGAGTGGGCGGGGTGCGGCAGCGCATCCCGGACGGATCTCCCGGGTAGCCGGGAGGTGTCGGTCCGCCCCCGTAGAATTCACGCGTGGCAGGACGGATCAACGACGAGGACGTGAAGGCGGTACGGGACGCGGTCCCGATCGACGCCGTGGTGTCCGAGTACCTCCAGCTGCGCAACGCGGGCGGCGGCAACCTCAAGGGCCTGTGCCCCTTCCACGACGAGAAGTCGCCGTCCTTCCAGGTCAGCCCCAGCAAGGGCCTCTTCCACTGCTTCGGCTGCCAGGAGGGCGGCGACACCATCACGTTCGTGATGAAGGTCGATCACCTGTCCTTCTCGGAGGCCGTCGAGCGCCTCGCCGCCCAGGCCGGGATCACCCTGCGCTACGAGGAGGGCGGCTACAACCCCTCCCACCAGCGCGGCGAGCGCATCCGCCTGGTCGAGGCGCACAAGCTGGCCGCCCAGTGGTACGCCGAGCAGCTCGGCACCAGCCCCGAGGCGGACACCGGCCGCGCCTTCCTCGCCGAGCGCGGTTTCGACCAGGCCGCGGCCGAGCACTTCGGCGTCGGCTACAGCCCGCAAGGGTGGGACCACCTCACCCGCTACCTGCGCGGCAAGGGCTTCAGCGACAAGGAGCTGATCCTCTCCGGCCTCTCCCAGGAGGGCCGCCGCGGCCCCATCGACCGCTTCCGCGGCCGCCTGATGTGGCCGATCCGCGACATCGGCGGCGACGTCGTCGGCTTCGGCGCCCGCAAGCTGTACGAGGCGGACAACGGCCCCAAGTACCTGAACACCCCCGAAACGGCGATCTACAAGAAGTCCCAGGTCCTGTACGGCATCGACCTCGCCAAGAAGGACATCGCCAAGGCCAGCCGGGCGGTCGTCGTCGAGGGCTACACCGACGTCATGGCCTGCCACCTCGCCGGCGTCACCACCGCCATCGCGACCTGCGGCACGGCCTTCGGCGGCGAGCACATCAAGATCCTCCGCCGGCTGCTGATGGACAACGGCTCGGCTCGCGTGATCTTCACCTTCGACGGCGACGCCGCGGGCCAGAAGGCGGCCCTGCGCGCCTTCGAGGACGACCAGAAGTTCGCCGCCGAGACGTACATCGCGATCGCGCCCGAGGGCATGGACCCGTGCGACCTGCGTCTGGCCAAGGGCGACGAGGCGGTCGCGGACCTGGTCCAGCCGCGTGTGCCGCTGTTCAAGTTCGCGCTCGAGCAGATCGTGCGGCGCTACGACCTGAACACCCCCGGCGGCCGGGCGGCTGCCCTGGACGAAGCGGCGCCGGTGGCCGCCCGCATCAAGGAGCGCACCGCGCGGCGTGAGATGGCGGTCGAACTCGCGGGACTGGTCGGCATCCTGGACCCGGAGTTCGTGGTGGACCGCGTCGGCTACCTGGCGCGGCGCGGCGGGGGCAAGGGCGGCGGGCCGACGCCGAGCCCGGCCCGCGCCCCGGAGACGGCCGCGGCACCGGGCCGTCCCTTCGCGGGCCCGCCCCTGACCCTGCGCAACCCGGCCGCGAAGACGGAGCGCGAACTCCTCAAACTGGCCCTCCAGCGGCCCGAGCTGGTCTCCCCGGCGTTCGACGCCTTCGAGGTGGACGAGTTCACCGCCGCACCGTACGCCGCCGTACGCCAAGTGATCGCGGACGCGGGCGGCGCGGAGTACGGCGTTCACTCCCCGCAGGACTACCTCGTCCTCGCCCGCGAGGCGGCCCCGGACGACACGATCCGCGCGATGGTCACCGAACTCGCCGTGGAGCCGATCATGCGCCGCACGGTCGACGAGGTGTACGCGGGCGAGCAGCTCGTCACCGTCCGCCGCCGCGCCGTCGAACGCCGGGTCCGTGACGTCCAGAGCGCTCTGACCCGCCTCGGCCAGCACGCCGACCCGGCCCAGTTCGCCGCCGTGCAGAACGAACTGTGGATCCTCCAGCAGTACGACCAGGCGCTCCGGGAACGCGGCGCGGAAGCGCTCTGACGCCCCCGTACGGTCCGTTCCTCCTTCACATTCCTTCAAGAGGTTTCGGCCCCCGGGGGCTGCGCACTCGAACGTCAGGGTAACCGGGTGGTCACGGACCGGACTCAAAAAGTCACCGCACGCCCCTCGTGGCGGCGATGTGTCGTACTCCACACTGGGTTGCGGTGCCTGAGTCCTCGGAGCGCGGCCGACCCGTTCCCGACGGGTCCGTGACCCCCGCGATTCCGCTCACTGACTACGGGACGGCCGCCGGCGAGGCCGGCGACGCCATCCCCGACGTACCGCTGCCGCACGCTCTGGCAGCGACACTCCTGGAGGTCGCCCCCGTGCAGACCCAGACCCTCGCCCAGACCGACATCAGTACGGACGGCTCGGAGCCCGACGCGGAGACAGCCGTCATCGCGGCGGTACCCCCGCAGAGCCGTGTCGCGCACCACCCCGAGGCGGAGCCGCAGGACCCACCACCGGAGTTCGACGAACCCCCGGCGGACGTGGTCGACCCGGCCGAGGCGCCCGACCCCGACCCCGTCGAACCGGTCGAACCGGTGCGCACCCGCACCGAGACCGGAGGCCCGTCCTCCGACCTGTTCCGCCAGTACCTCCGTGAGATCGGCCGCATCCCCCTCCTGACGGCGGCCGAGGAGGTCGAACTGGCCCGGCGCGTGGAGGCGGGCCTTTTCGCGGAGGCCAAACTGAGCGGCACGCCCGACCTGGACACCCAACTGGCTCTGGACCTCGACAAGTTGGTCGTCATGGGCCGGATGGCCAAGCGGCGCCTGATAGAGGCGAACCTGCGGCTGGTGGTGTCGGTGGCCAAACGGTACGTGGGGCGCGGCCTGACCATGCTGGACCTGGTCCAGGAGGGCAACCTGGGTCTGATCCGGGCGGTGGAGAAGTTCGACTACGCACGCGGCTACAAGTTCTCCACGTACGCGACGTGGTGGATCCGCCAGGCCATGTCCCGTGCCCTGGCCGACCAGGCCCGCACGATACGCGTTCCCGTCCACGTGGTGGAGCTGATCAACCGGGTCGTCCGCGTCCAGCGCCGCATGCTGCAGGAACGGGGCTACGAGCCCAGCCCCGAGGAGGTGGCCGCCCACCTCGACCTTCCGCCCGAGCGGGTCAGCGAGGTGCTGCGCCTGGCCCAGGAGCCGGTGTCGCTGCACGCCCCGGTGGGCGAGGAGGACGACGTGGCCCTCGGCGACCTGATCGAGGACGGCGACGCGACGAGCCCCGTGGAGTCGGCGGCCTTCCTGCTCCTGCGCGAGCACCTGGAAGCGGTCCTGTCGACGCTGGGGGAGCGTGAGCGCAAGGTGGTCCAGCTCCGGTACGGCCTGGTGGACGGCCGTCCGCGCACGCTGGAGGAGATAGGCCGCATCTTCGGAGTCACCCGCGAGCGCATCCGCCAGATCGAGTCGAAGACCCTGAACAAACTCAGGGACCACGCGTTCGCGGACCAGTTGCGCGGCTACCTGGACTGACGGAGAGCGCCCGGGGGTGTCCCGCCCCCGCCGCCCCCGGAGGATGGGACGGGTAGGGGCGGCCGGGGGCGAGACCCCCCTTGGCCCCCTGGCCCCCTGACCCCCTGACCCCCTCAGTCCACCTCCGCCACCGCCTGCGCGAACTGCGCCTCGTACAGCCGCGCGTACGCACCCCCCGCAGCCAGCAGCTCCGCGTGCGCCCCCTGTTCCACGATCGCCCCGTTCTCCATCACCAGGATCGTGTCGGCGTCCCGGATCGTCGACAGCCGGTGGGCGATCACGAACGACGTCCGCCCGTGGGCGAGCTTCGCCATCGCCTTCTGGATCAGGACCTCCGTCCGGGTGTCGACCGAGCTCGTCGCCTCGTCCAGCACGAGGATCACCGGGTCCGAGAGGAACGCCCGCGCGATCGTGATCAGCTGCTTCTCGCCCGCGCTCACCCCCGTCCCCTCATCGTCGATCACCGTGTCGTACCCGTCCGGCAGCGTCCGCACGAACCGGTCCGCGTGCGCCGCCCGAGCCGCCTCCTCGATCTCCCCGCGCGTGACCTCCCGCGAGGCGCCGTACGCGATGTTCTCCGCGATCGTGCCCCCGAACAGCCAGGTGTCCTGGAGCACCATGCCGATCCCCGCCCGCAGCTCGTCCCGCGACATCTTCGCCACGTCCACGCCGTCCAGCGTGATCCGGCCGCCCGTGACCTCGTAGAACCGCATGAGGAGGTTCACCAGGGTGGTCTTGCCCGCTCCCGTGGGGCCGACGATCGCCACCGTCTGCCCGGGCTCGACCGTCAGCGACAGGTCCTCGATCAGCGGCTTGTCGGGGTCGTAGCGGAAGGAGACCTTCTCCAGCGCCACCCGCCCGCGCAGCTCCCCGGGACGCGCCGCCGCCTCCGGCAGCGGGTCCGGCTCCTGCTCCTCCGCGTCCAGCAGCTCGAAGATCCGCTCGGCCGACGCGATCCCGGACTGGACCAGGTTCGCCATCGACGCCACCTGCGTCAGCGGCATCGAGAACTGGCGGGAGTACTGGATGAAGGCCTGCACGTCACCGATCGACAGCGCGCCCGAGGCGACCCGCAGCCCGCCGACCACCGCCACCAGCACATAGTTCAGGTTCGAGACGAACATCATCAGCGGCTGCATCATCCCGCTGTTGAACTGCGCCTTGAAGCCCGCCTCGTACAGCCGCTCGTTCTCCTCGGCGAACTGCTTCGCCGACTCCTCCTGCCGCCCGAACACCTTCACCAGCGTGTGCCCGGTGTACATCTCCTCGATGTGCGCGTTGAGCGCCCCGGTCGTCCGCCACTGCGCCACGAAGTGCGGCTGCGAGCGCTTGCCGACCCGGGTGGCGACGACGAAGGAGAGCGGCACGGTCACCAGCGCGACCAGTGCCAGCAGCGGTGACACCCAGAACATCATCACCAGCACGCCCACGATGGTGAGCAGGGAGTTCACGAGCTGGCCGAGCGACTGCTGCAGCGTCTGGCCGATGTTGTCGATGTCGTTCGTCGCACGGCTGAGCACCTCGCCGCGCTGTCGCTGGTCGAAGTAGGACAGCGGCAGCCGGGAGAGTTTCGCCTGGAGGTCCGCGCGCAGTCGGCCCACCGTGCGGTTGATGGCCACGTTGGCGAGCCGGGTCGCCGCCGCCATCAGCAGCCCGGCCCCCGCGAACACGCACAGCGCGAGGAGGAGGACGTTGCCGACGGCCCCGAAGTCGATGCCCTCGCCGGGCGTGAAGTCCGTGCCGCTCAGCATGTCGGCGACGCCGCCGTCACCGCGCTCCCGCATGGACGCGAGGACCTCGTCCTTGGTGGCGTCCGAGGGCATCCCCCGTCCGACGACGCCCGCGAACACCAGGTCCGTCGCTCTGCCGAGGATCCACGGGCCCAGCACCGACAGCCCGACGCTCAGCACGGCGCAGGCGAGCATGACCAGCATCGTGGTCCGCTCCGGACGGAAGTGCCCGAGCAGCCGTGTGCCGGACTCCTTGAAGTTCATGGATCGCTGGTCCGGGCCGCTCCCGGCCATCATGCGTCCCACCGGCCCGGCCATCAGGCAGCCTCCGCTTCCGTGAGCTGGGAGAGGACGATCTCCCGGTAGGTCTCGTTGCCGGCCATCAGTTCGTGGTGCCGGCCCGTGCCGACGACCCGGCCCTCGTCGAGGACCACGATCCGGTCGGCGTCCCGGATGGTCGCCACCCGCTGGGCGACGATCACGACGGTCGCCTCGGCGGTCTCCCGGCCGAGTGCCGAGCGCAGCGCCGCGTCCGTGGCGTAGTCGAGGGCGGAGAAGGAGTCGTCGAAGAGGTAGATCTCCGGGCGCTGGACCAGGGTGCGGGCGATCGCCAGGCGTTGCCTCTGGCCGCCCGAGACGTTCGTGCCGCCCTGGGCGATGGGGGAGTCCAGGCCCTGCTCCAGCCCTTCCACGAACCCCTTCGCCTGCGCCACCTCCAGCGCTTGCCACAGCTCCTCGTCGGTGGCGTCCGGGTTGCCGTACCGCAGGTTGGTGGCGACGGTGCCCGCGAAGAGGTACGGCTTCTGCGGGACCAGCCCGACCGTCCGCGCCAGCAGCGCCGGATCGAGGGTCGTGACGTCCACCCCGTCCACCAGGACCTCGCCCTCGGTGGCGTCGAACAGCCGGGGGACGAGGCCGAGCAGCGTGGACTTGCCGCTGCCCGTGGACCCTATGACCGCGGTGGTCTCGCCCGGCCGGGCAAGCAGGTCGATGTTCTTCAGCACCGGCTCCTCGGCACCCGGATAGCGGAACCCGGCGCCGCGGATCTCCAGCGTCCCGTGCCGCCGCAGCTCCCGGACGGGCGCGGTGGGCGGGACGACGCTGCTCTCGGTGCCCAGCACCTCCTGGATGCGCTCGGCGCACACCTCCGCGCGCGGCACCATCATGAACATGAAGGTGGCCATCATCACGGACATGACGATCTGCATGAGGTAGGCGAGGAACGCCGTCAGCGCGCCGATCTCCATCCCGCCGGCGTCGATCCGGTGGGCGCCGAACCACACGACCGCGACCGACGACAGGTTCACCACCGTCATGACGATCGGGAACATCAGCGCCAGCAGCCGTCCGGTCCCGAGGGACACCTCCGTGAGCTCGTCGTTCGCCTTGCCGAAGCGCTTCTTCTCGTAGTCGTCCCGGATGAAGGCGCGGATCACCCGGTTGCCGGTGATCTGCTCGCGCAGCACCCGGTTCACGGTGTCGAGGCGGTCCTGCATGGTGCGGAAGAGAGGCCGCAGCCGCCGCACGATCAGGCTCACCGAGATGCCGAGCACCGGCACGACGGCCAGCAGCACCCCGGACAGCGGCACGTCCAGGCCGAGCGCCATCACGATGCCGCCCACGCACATGATCGGCGCCGACACCATCAGCGTGAACGTCATCAGGGCGAGCATCTGCACCTGCTGGACGTCGTTCGTGGTCCGCGTGATCAGCGAGGGCGCCCCGAAGTGACCGACCTCACGCGCGGAGAACGACTGCACCCGGTCGAACACGGCCGCCCGGATGTCCCGGCCGACCGCGGACGCCGTACGGGCACCGTGGTACACGGCGCCGATGTTGCACACGACCTGGGCGAGCGAGACGCCGATCATCACGGCGCCGTAGGTCAGGATGTATCCGGTGTCGCCCGCCACAACGCCCTCGTCGATGATGTCGGCGTTGAGTGTGGGCAGGTAGAGGCTGGCGCACGTCTGCACGAACTGCAGCAGCACCAGCAGCGCGATGGGCTTCTTGTACGGACTCAGGCAGGTCCGCAGCAGTCTTATGAGCACGCGGGATCTCTCGTCGTCGACAGGGGTGGGATGCACCACCCCCCATCGTCGAACACTCCACCGGTGTTACCTCAACCGATTAACCCAAGAGTGGACCAAGGTCCGGTCGTGATGCGGTCCTTGTGCCTACGCCGTCGTGCGTGCTCGTCCCGTGTCCCACGTCCCGTGCCCTACAGCCCGAACGCCCCCGGATGCGTCTGCTCGCGCACCGACACGTACTGCTGGCGCACCGCCTGCCCCACGGCCAGCTCCTCGCCCGGCTCCAGGACCTGCGCGGGCGCGCCCCGCCAGGCCGGCGGGGTGTGCGGGTCGAGGGACCCCTGGGAGACACCGAGCGCCCAGGCCGCCTGCCGGGCCGCGCCGACCGCCGCGTAGTCGCCCGGCTGCGGCACCACCACCTGCGCCCCGAACAGCGCGGGCGCCGCCGCCTGCACGGCCGACAGCTCCGCGACCGCTCCCAGCAGGAAGATGCGCCGTACGTCGACCCCGCGCCCGCGCAGCACGTCCAGGGCGTCCGCGAGCCCGCACAGCATGCCCTCGAACGCGGCCCGCGCCAGATGCTCCGGCTTCATCGACTCCCGCCGCAGCCCGGTCAGCGTGCCCGCGGTGTGCGGCAGGTTCGGCGTGCGCTCGCCCTCCAGGTACGGCAGCAGCACCAGCCCGTGGGAGCCCGGCGTCGACTTCATCGCCAGGTCGGACAGGCTCTCCAGATCGGGCAGCCCGAGCAGCTCGGCGGTGCCGCGCAGGGTCCGTACGGCGTTCAGGGTGGTCACGACGGGCAGGTGCATCCCCGTGGCGTCGGCCAGTGAGGTGATCATCCCGCTGGAGTCGACCAGCGCCTCGGGGTGCACGGCCATCACGGACCCGGAGGCGCCCAGCGACACCACCGCGTCCCCGAGTCCGATCCCCAGCCCGAAGGCGGCGGCCATGGTCTCGCCGGTACCGGCCGAGATCAGCAGCCCCTCCGGAGTCGTGCCGGCCGCCTCGGAGGGCCCGAGCACCTCGGGCAGCATCGCCTGGTGCCCGAGCGCCAGCTCGACGAGGTCGGTGCGGTACGAGCCGGCCGCCGCCGACCAGTACCCGGTGCCCGAGGCGCCGCCCCGGTCCGTGGTCCGTCTCACCGGCCGCCCCAGCAACTGCCACACCAGCCAGTCGTGGGCCTGGAGCAGCACCGCCGTCCGCGCCGCGTTCTCCGGCTCGTTCCGCGCCAGCCAGCGCAGCTTGGTCACCGGCTGCGCCGCCTGCGGTACGCACCCCACGGCCTCGGCCCAGGCCTGCCGCCCGCCGAGGCCGTCGACCAGATCGGCCGCGGCGACCTGCGCCCGCTTGTCACCGCCGACGAGCGCGGGCCGCACGGTGTTGCCCTGCGCATCGAGCGGGACCAGCCCGTTCTGCTGTGCCGAGACCCCGATCGCCTGCACGCCCTCCAGGAGCCCGCCCCCGGCCGCCTCGCCCAGGGACAGCAGCCACGCCTGTGGATCGACGTCGCTGGGCCGGCCGCCGCTCTCCGTCTTCTCCAGCGGATGTGCGGCGTATCCCTGCCTGAGTACGGCCCCGGTGTCCGTGTCGCAGACGACGATGCGTGTGAAATCGGCTGAACTGTCCAGCCCGGCCACTATCCCCATACCGGGAATTCTGCCGTACGGGGAGAGGTGGAAGTGCCGCCCGGTACGGAGGGAACAGATGGGCGGCCGGAAAGACCGTGGGACGGCAGGTGCCCCGGGCGACGGGGAGTCGCCCGGGGCACGCCGTGGTACCCGAGTGCCCGGGGACCTAGGTGTTGCTGGTGCCCCAGTCGTCCTGACCGCCGGCGCCGGCCTTGCGCTCGCGCAGCGTCCGGACCCGGCCGGCGACCGAGTCGGGCATACGGTCGCCGACCTTCTCGCTCACCGCGTGGTACGCCTTGCCCGCGAACGCGCGGCCCTGCTGGGCGGCCGACTCCGCGGTGTTGCGCACGGCCGGGTTCTGCGTGACCTGGCGGGCGGACTTCTTGAGCTGCTCGTAGCGCTCGCGCCCGGCCCGCGTGCCCAGCACGTAGCCCAGGGCCAGTCCGGCGACGAACGTGAGCCGGTAGAGCATGGCGGCCACCTTCCTTGCTTCTGCGTCGGGTCGTCTGCATCGGTGCATCTGTTGTCTGCGTCGGTCGTGTGCGTCGGTCGTCTGCGTCGGTTCCGATCGGCCCCGTGTGCGGCCGCGACAGTCGCGCGAGCACCCGGTCCGGGCGTCGGAGCCGGTCACACAGGAGTACCGATTGGCGGAGCACCCCCCTGCTTGCGCTAATGTATGTGTCGCAGCGAGCGCGCGCCCCCTGGCGGATACCCAGGTAGGTACGTTCGATGCACCGAGGCATTCCTCCGTAGCTCAATTGGCAGAGCAGCCGGCTGTTAACCGGCAGGTTACTGGTTCGAGTCCAGTCGGGGGAGCTCGATCCTCCGTAGCTCAATTGGCAGAGCAGCCGGCTGTTAACCGGCAGGTTACTGGTTCGAGTCCAGTCGGGGGAGCAACCCGAAAAGGACCCCTCAGGGGGTCCTTTTTCATGTGCCGGTTCCTGCGTCGGTTCCTGCGCCGGTTTCTCGGGCCGGTGGAACCGCGGAGCCCCTGTCGAGGTCCTGATGGGCAGCGAAGCCGACCATCCGAGGCAGGAGATCGTATGAGCGGCTATGCTGCGGCAGACGGCGCGCACAAATGTGCGCGGCGCGCCGTAACGGGGCGGTAGCTCAGCCGGTTAGAGCAGCGGACTCATAATCCGTCGGCCGTGGGTTCGAGTCCCACCCGCCCCACCCTGCGCCCTGGGTGCAGAAACGATGTGAGCTGTCTCATCGTCGCCCTGACCGGATTCCGCCGGTCAGGGCGCAGGCATTTCCGGGCCCGTACGGGGCCCGTACGGGCCCGGCGCGCGCGGCGGCGCCGGGCCGTCACCCGATGGGCCGCGCCCGCCCGGCGGGTGTGTGAGGGCCCACACCTTCCCCCGGAGTGGGCTCGGGAGCGTGCGCGGGAGCAGGCGGGAGACGGCCACGGGGCGACGACTCCGGCCGCGGAGGCATGGCGAGTGCGTGCGTGGGCACGGATGTACCAGGTCGCGGCAGCGGGGAGGCTGGCCGCATCGGGCGGGACAGCACGGATACGCACCGAGACGCACGGGCATGACACGTACCGACACCCACGGACACACGCACCGGACGCAGGGACCCTTCGGGCGCAGCACTGGGAGGCCGTTATGAACCGCCGGATTCGCATCCAGACCAGCCGTCGGCCCTCCGCCCCGCGCGACACCACCGTCGACCGGCGGACGCCCTCCGGGCGGGTGCTGCCGTACTGACCGACGGCGGGCGTGCGCGTCGTGCACGTCGTGCACGTTCTGCCTGTTGTGCCCGTTCTGCTGGGAGACGACGGCGAGCGGCCGTGGGCGTGGCCGCGGAGGCGGTCGGGGAGCCGGGCGCCGTCCTGCGGACGGCCGGCCGTCCACGGGCGTCGCAGGGTGCGTCCCCGGCCGGTTCGCGCGTCCGTGGGGACCGGGGAACGGGCGTACCGGCCCACGGTCGGTGACGGGCGCCGTGTGATGGGCGTCGTGTGATGGGCGTCGTGTGACGGGCGCCGTGTGCCGGGTGCGGCGGAGCGGGTCGTCCGGGACGCGGGACGTACGGGCCGCCGGTCGTCCGGCGGCGCGGGTTCAGCCCGTCAGCGTGTGCAGCTCCAGCGGCTGGATACGGCCCTCCAGCATCGCGCCGAGGCCCTCGATCGCGCACACGTCGGGACGCTCGGCGATGTGCACCGGCATGCCCGTCGCCTGCCGCAGCATCTCGTCGAGGCCCGGCAGCAGCGCGCTCCCGCCCACCATCACGATGCCGCGGTCGGCGAGGTCGGCCACCAGGTCGGGCGGGCACTCCCGGAGCACCTTGCCGACGCCGTCGAGAACCCAGGTCAGCGGGGTCTGGATGGCATCGCGCACGGCCGCGGTGTTCACCCGCACCGAACGGGCGAGCCCGGTCGCCACGTCCCGCCCGTGGATGTCGGTGAAGTCGGGCCCCTCCGCGGTGAGTCCGTTCCCGGAGAGGGCGACCTGCAGCGGCCGAACCGACTGGCTCGGCAGCACCAGCTCGTGGTGGTGGCGCAGATGCTGCACGATCGCGTGGTCGACGGCCTCGCCGCCCACCGGGATGCGCTGGGCCGTCACGATCGAGCCGAGACACAGCACGGCGACCTGGGTGGCGGCCGCGCCGCACACCATGACCATGGTCGCCTCCGGGCGCTCGACCGGCAGATCGCAGCCGACCGCGGCCGCGATCAGCGTGTCGACCAGCTCGACGCGCCGGGCGCCGAGGCCGACCAGCGTCTCGATGGTCGCCCGCCGGGCGAGGGGGTCCGCATCGTGCGGAGTGCAGGCCGCCGCGCGCAGGAAGGGCCTGCGGCGCAGCGCACGGCGCATCTTGTCGCCGATGAGCTGGCGCAGCATGCGCTGGGCCATCTCGATGTCGACGACGCTGCCGCCCGACACCGGCCGGACCACCCGGATGTAGTCCGGCGTACGGCCCGACATCCGCTCGGCCAGCTCGCCCACCGCGATCAGCGCACCGGTCTTGGTGTTCACGGCGGCCACGCTCGGCTGGTCGACGACGAGACCGGCGCCCTTGATGTAGACGCGGCTCCTGGCCGCGCCCAGGTCGACGGCGAAATGGCAGCGGCGCAGCTGGTCCAGACTGGCGGTCATGGCGGTTCCTCCCGAGAGCACAGACCGTGACGGGCCGTGAGTTGCGTATCTCCCTGCATCGTGGGGGGCACGCGCGCGGGACGCCTTCCGTGAGGGGCCGGATGGGGTGCCGCCGGACGGGTGATTCCGCCGGCGGGAGGTCGACGGCCGGGAGGGCCGAAGGGCCCGCGGTCGTGGATCCGGGGGTGCGACGACGCGGTACGGGGGCGGCTCCGCCGGGTCGCCCGGGCCGCCGTACGCCGGCGGGGGCGCGGAGGATCCCCCGGTGCGTCCGGTGCGCGTGGACGGCCCGGCGTGCGCGACGGAGCCGCCCGCCTCATCCGGACGGAGCCGTTCCGACGATGCCCCGTACGACCCCCAGCTCCACCAGGTCCTGGGGGCGCAGCCGGAGTTGGTCCGCCGTGGCGTGCACCTGGTCGGCCGGGCGCTTGAGGATGGCGGCCGCGAGTTCCGGGGCGATCACCGAGAAGTAGCTGTCCGGGGTGGCCCAGGTGTTGCCGGGCGCGGCCAGTGCGAGGGCCCCGCCCGAGCCGCCCTCGCCGATCACCAGGGTGGTGACCGGGGTCCGGGCGGTGGCCACCGCCTCGAACAGGTCCGCGATGGCGCCGCCCGCGCCCTGCCGCTCCGCCGCCGCGTCGTTGGCGGCGCCCGGGGTGTCCACCAGGGTCAGCACGGGAACGCCCAGCCGGCCCGCGAGGCGGATCAGCCGGGCGGCCGTACGGTAACCGGCGGGCCGGGTCGCGGTGCCGTCCTGGGCGGCGTAGGCGACCGTCCGGCCCGCGTGCTCGCCGAAGCCGCACAGCATGCCCGGGTCGGTGCCGCCGCAGCGGTCGCCGCCGATGGCCGCCCGGCGGGTGAAGTAGGCGTCCAGATAGGCCTCCGCGCGCGGGCGCTCGGGGGCGCGGGCGCGGGTCACGGCCTCCCAGCCGGTGGCCGGCGGTCCGGCCCGGCCGCCGAGGGCGTCCGGCGGCGGCGCGGGTTCCGGGCCGTTGCGGCCCGCGGGTTCCGGGCCGGTGCGGCCCACCGGATCCGGGCCGGTGCGGCCGAGCAGCGCCAGCCACAGCGCCAGCGTGCCGCGCAACTCCCCGGGCCGTACCACCGCGTCTGCCGCGCCCGCCGCGACCTGCGCCTCGGCCGTGTACGCCGCCGGGTCCGCGTCCGGCGGGCGGACCCGGGAGCCGGCGAAGCCCACCTGGGCGCCGGACAGCGCCAGCACCACGTCGGCGCCCGCGCCCAGCGTGGCCCAGCCGCCGCCCGTCGTCGGGTCGCGCACCACGGCGATCTGCGGGAGCCCCGCCGCCCGGGTCAGCGCCGACTGCCGGGCCACGCGCTGGAGCTGGACCAGTGCGCGCATGCCCTCCTGCATCCGGCTGCCGCCCGTCGCGACGAGCGGGACGACCGGCAGCCGGTGCTCGCGCGCGTAGGTGTACGCCGCCTCCAGCCGGTCCCCGGTGCGCTCTCCCAGCGAACCGCCCAGGAAGCCGAACTCGAACGCGAGCACCACCGCCGCCGTACCGCCGATCACCGCGCGCCCGCAGACCACGGACTCCTCCTCGCCGGTGCGCGCGGTGGCACGCGCGCGTGCGGTGCCGTAGCCGTCCCAGGCGAGGGGGCCGTCCGGGCCGTGCTCCCGGGTGGGTGCGGGCGCGGGCAGGGGCGTGAAGTCGTCCGTGACCAGGGCGACGATCTCGCGGGCGGACAGGCGCTCAGCCATGGCCGGTGACGTTCTCGTGCGTGTGCTGCGGCGCGTCCTTCAGGGCCCGCTTCATGATCTTGCCCATGTCGTTGCGGGGGAGGGAGCCGAGGAAGCGCACGGTGCGGGGCCGCTTGTGCGGGGCGAGGCGGTCGGCGACGTGACGCGTCAGCTCGGCGGCGAGCCCGTCGTCCGGCCGATCCCCCGGCCGATCCCCCGGCCGGTCCTCGGGTACGACCCACGCCACGATCCGCTCACCGAGGTCGTCGTCCGGTTCTCCCGTGACGGCGGCCTCGCGGACGGCGGGGTGTTCGAGGAGGGCGTTCTCGATCTCGCCCGCGCCGATCTTGTAACCGCCGCTCTTGATCAGATCGGTGGCCTTGCGGCCGACGATCCGCACGTACCCGTCGGGATCGCGGACCGCCATGTCACCGGTGCGGAACCAGCCGTCGGCGGTGAACGCGGCGGCGGTCGCGTCCGGCCGGTTCAGGTACTCGATGAACAGGTTCGGCCCCCGCACCTGGATCTCGCCGACGGTCTCCCCGTCGTACGCCGCCACGGGCGTGCCGTCCTCCTCCACCAGCCGCAGCTCCACGCCGGGCAGCGGGACGCCGACGGTCCCCGCGCGCGGTTCGCCGTCCGCGCGCACGCTCGTGTTCATCAGGGTCTCCGTCATGCCGTACCGCTCGATCACCCGGCGCCCGGTCGCCGCCGCGATCCGCTCGTGGTCGTGCACCGGCAGCGCGGCCGACCCGGAGACGAGCAGCCGCGCCCGGCCGAGCGCCGAGGCCAGCGCGGGATCGCCGGGCAGGGCCTCCGCGAGGCGGTGGTACATCGTCGGCACGCCGAACAGCATGGTCGCGTCCCCGGCCAGCTCCCGGGCCACGCCCGCCGGGTCGAACCGGCCGAGGTGGCGTACGGAACCGCCGCGCCGCAGCGGGCCCAGGACGCCCAGGATCAGCCCGTGGACGTGGAAGAGGGGGAGCGCGTGGACGAGGACGTCGTCGGCGGTCCACTGCCAGGCGTCGGCCAGCGCGTCCAGGGTGGCGGCGATCGCCCGGCGCGGGATGACGGCGCCCTTGGGCGGGCCGGTGGTGCCGGAGGTGTAGACGACGAGGGCGGGGTGGTCGGGGGTGAGGCCGGCGGGGGGCGGGGCGGCACCCGGGTCCGGTGCGTGTACGTCGACGTCGAGGCGCGTCAACTGGCCGAGAGCGGTCGGCAGTTCGGCGCCGGGAGCGGTGAGGACCAGTTCCGGTGCGCTGTCCTTGACGATGTGTCCCAGCTCGCTCTCACCGGACTTCGGGTTCAGCGGGACGGCGGGCACCCCCGCCAGCAGCGCGGCGACGACGCCGACCGCCGTCTCCGGTGTGGGTGTCGCCCACACGGCGACACGGCCCGCGTCCTGGATCCGGGCGGCCAGCGCGCCCGCCGACCCGGCGAGTTGCCCGTACGTCAGGGAGCGCTCGCCGAACCGCAGGGCGGGCCGGTCGGCCGTGGCCGGGAAGTCACCGGTCAGCGCAGGGAAGAGAGGGGACACGCGGCGTACTCCTTCGTGCTGGTCCTGATTCATGATGTGCGAGGTCGCCCCTACCCGGGGCGACCAGCACCAGCCACGTCGCCGCGGGTACCACCGCGACCTCGTTCCCTCCGTACACCAATGGGTGCCGGAAGAAACGCTCCCGGCCGACGTCCGGCCGCGGCGAGCACCAGAGCGCCGCTCGTCGAGTCCGGGCTCACCTGCTCTCTTGCGAGGAGGGCCCGGCGTTCACGCCGGGTAGGGAGCGCATCCTGTGACAGCGGCGCGGGGCGCCGTCGCGTCCGGTTCGGCGCCGACGCGCCCTGGCAGCCTGCCCGGCAGAGCGGCGGGGGCTGACGTTCCTGCGGCGGCCGCGATGCGCCGGCAGGTGCGTACGGTCGCGGAGGTGCGGCTGCCGGCGTGGGACCCGGAGGGGAGCAGCGGTAGGGCGGCCTCCCGGATCGTCAGCCCTGCTCGGCCTCCACCACATCCGCCACCACACAGCTCACGTTGTCCGGGCCGCCTGCCTCGTTCGCCCTGGCCACCAGGGCCTGGACCGCCGCCTCGGGAGCGGCGGCCGAGGCGAGCACCGCACGGATCTCCTCCGTCGGGACGACCGCGGACAGGCCGTCGGAGCAGAGCAGATAGCGGTCGCCGGAGCGGGCTTCCTGGAGGCGCAGGTCGGGCGCCGGGACGGCATCGCCGCCGTAGAGGCCCTTGAGGAGCAGGGCGCGCTGGGGATGGGTGACGGCCTCCTCCGGGGTCAGGCGGCCTTCGTCGATCATCGACTGGACCAGGGTGTGATCGTGGGTGATCTGGAAGAGCGCGCCGTCGCGGAGGACGTAGGCACGCGAGTCGCCGATGTGGACGAGCGCGAGCTGTGAGCCGGTCCAGAGCATGGCCGTCAGGGTGGTGCCGTCCTCCTCGGTGCCCGCGACATCGCGCACCGCGCGCGTCGCCCCCTGCACCGCGTCCTCCAGCAGGTTCAGCACGCTGCCCGCGGGCAGCGTCTCGCGGTCCAGGGTTTTCAGCGCCTCCACGGCGGCCGTGGACGCGGGCGCCCCGGCGGAGCCGAAGCCGTCGGCGACGGCGAGGAGGCGGGTGCCGGCGTAGGCGGTGTCCTGGTTGGCGCCGCGGACCAGACCGGTGTCGGAGAGGGCCGCGTAACGGAGTTGCAGCATGGTGATGTCCTCCTGGGAGGTCTCGGAGAGATGGTCCACGAGGAACGCCGCCAGGTCCCGGCGCGTCGCCGTCTCGGCCTCGACCCGCGCCCAGTACGCCCGGATCTCGCGCGCCGCGGCCGGTCCGTCCAGTGCGCAGACGTGCCGGATGCGCGCGAGCGGCATCCCGAGCCGCCGCAGCCATGCCACCAGCCGGGCCCGTTCCAACTGCCCGCCCGCGTAGTAGCGGTAGCCGGTGTCCGGGTCCACCCGGGCCGGCCGCAGCAGGTCCAGCTCGTCGTAGAGGCGCAGCGCCTTCGGTGACAGCCGGCTCGCCTTCGCGAAGGCGCCGATCGTCAGCATGGTCATGGGAGTCCTCCCGGCCTTCCTCGTTCCGTCCTCGATGCTGGGGCTTCCCCGAAGGGCAAGGTCAACAGGCAAATGCGTTGTGGCGGACACGCGGACCACGGGTAGCCTGCGCGGGCACCACCCGGCCCGAACCGTTGTACGAGGATGGAGATCCCGTGGCCCGCACCGCCCCCCGTATCGCGCTCGTCACCTACGACCCCGGGGCCGACGAGCACAAGGACAGCGATCTGCCGGTGCTGGCGCGGGCGGTGGGTGCAGCGGGGGCCGTGGCCGACATCGTGTACTGGGATGATCCGGAGGCCGACTGGAGCGCGTACGACCTCGCCGTCATACGGTCCACGTGGGACTACAGCTGGCGGGCCGAGGAGTTCGCCGCGTGGACCGAGCGGTGCGCGAAGGCGACGCGGC
Organism: Streptomyces sclerotialus; assembly: GCA_000719105.1. Lineage (GTDB taxonomy): Bacteria > Actinomycetota > Actinomycetes > Streptomycetales > Streptomycetaceae > Streptomyces > Streptomyces sclerotialus_B. The sequence goes on from JODX01000001.1 coordinate 640,772, forward strand.
TCGCCAACCCGGGGCACATCGTGCGCTGGAACGCCGACAAGCGGTATCTCGGGCAGCTCGTGGACGCCGGAGTCCCCGTCGTGCCCACCCGGTACATCGCGCCCGGGGAACCGGTCGAGCTGCCTGTGGACCGCGAGTACGTCGTGAAGCCCACCTTCGGAGCGGGCTCGCGGTTCGCCGCGCGGTACCCGGCCGGGGAACGGGACGCCGCGGTACGGCAGATCGAGCGGATGCACGCCGAGAAGCTCACGGCGATGGTGCAGCCCTACCTCACGAGCATCGACACGGCCGGGGAGCGTGCCCTGCAGTTCTACGGCGGCCGGCTGCTGCACGCCATCCGCAAGGGTGCCGTGCTCTCGCCGGGCACGCCGTACGACGCCGACAAGGTGCCCCACCCGGACGTGCGGGCCTGGGAACCGACCGCCGCCGAACTCGCCGTCGCCGAACGGGCGCTGGCCGCCGTGCCGGGAGGGGCGTCCGAGCTGCTGTACGCGCGCGTCGACCTCGTGGACGGGGAGGACGGGCGGCCCTGCGTGATGGAGCTCGAGCTGATCGAGCCGTACCTGTTCCTGGAGCTGCACGCGGGGTCGGTGCCGGCCGTGGCGGAGGCGATCGTCCGGGCCGCCGGCGGGTGAGGGGCCTCCGCCCGTTTGCGTCGAAGGCGGTCAGGTCCTGGTCACCGGCTCCCGGAGTTCGGTCACCCACTCGTTCCGGTCCGGCGGGCACTCCGGGCTGATCTCCCTGGGGTAGCCGGCCGAGCGGTAGCCGCCCGCATCGATCCAATGGGCCAGGGTCTGCACCGGGCCGAGGACCGTGTCCATCGGGCCGCGGTGCACGACGGTGGCCGCTTGCTCGACGGACGGCAGGTCCAGGACGCGCAGGCCGTCGTCGTCCCGCGACGCCGCATCAGCTCCTCGTGCAGCGGCTGGACGACCGGACCGATGGTGTCGAGGTCGGGCGCCACGTCGGGCGGTCCGGCCACCCGCACGGACGGCAGGTGCTTCAGTACGACGTCGTCGCTGGGCATGTGTCCCTCGCCCGGTTCCGGCCGGCCAGTGGTCGTCAGCCGGTGACCGTCACCCGCTGGAGCAGCCCCCACGTGAACTCCGCCACGCAGGTGCGCCGTACGCCGTCCGCGTCCGGCGCCGTGAAGGACAGCCCGAACCGGGTGGGGGCCGTGCCCTCCAGAGGGCGGGCGGGGGCGAAGGCGCGGGCCGCCTCGTCGACCGTGCAGGACCAGGGGGCGAGGTCGTCCAGCGTGTGCAGGGCGGGCGCGGGGGCGCCGGGGGCGCGGACCAGCCACTCGTTCCACACCGTGCCGTTCGGGGCGAGCATCACCTCGAAGCGCAGGTCCGGCCAGAGGGGGACCGGCCAGCGCAGGGCCTCGCACTCCAGGTCGCCGATCGTCCGGGGGGTCACCGACTCCGGTGCGCCCAGGACCGAGCGGTACCGGGCTGCTGCGGACCGGGAGCGCGGCGAGCGGAGCATCGCCTGCCAGCGCTTGTTCGCCTCGCGCATGTCGGCGATCGAGACGCCCAGTTCGCGGCGGGCGTCCGCGACCGGCTCCGGATTGTGGTCGGCCATGCGGCGCAGCAGGACGAGCTGGAAGTCGAGCGGGGTGAAGGGCCTAGCGGGGGGCTTCGGGGCGGGGGGCATGACGTCCATGCTCGCGTACCGGGAGAGCGCCCGGGCGGCGGCCGTCGGGGAGGAACAGCACCGAGTTCACGTACCGGGGACCCCAGAGGGTGCGGAAGGGGAGTATGCGGCGGAACAGGCCGTGCGACGCCACGTACGACACCCGAGCCTGGTGGGCCTCCAGGGTGGCCGGGTCGAGGGGCAGCCAGGTGCGGCCGGGCAGGACCCAGCCCGCGTAGCCGAGGCCGGCGAGCAGGTCGACGATCGGGGTGATGGGCTGGATACGGGACTCCAGCTCGATGAAGAGCGCCGGGCGGTCGCGCACCAGGACGCCGTGCGCGCCGCGCAGGACCGCCGGCTCGCTGCCGTCCACGTCGATCTTGACGAAGCCGACGTCCCGCAGGCCGAGGCCGTCCAGGGTGATGAGGGGGACCTGGACCGCGTGGGCGTGGATGTTCCGGCGCACCAGGGACGACACGCCGCGCTCGCCGTCGTCGCCCGGGGGCAGCCACAGCCGGGCGGTGCCGGTGCGGTCCGAGGCGGCGGCCTGGATCACGCGCACGTTGGCGGGGGCCGCTGCGGTGAGGACCCGGGCCAGGTGGGGCACCGGCTCCACGGTGACCACCTGCCGGGCCCGGGCCGCCAGCCGGCGCGTCCAGGGGCCGTACCAGCCGCCGACGTCCACGGCCGTGCCGCAGTCCGGCGGGCAGAGGTCGCCCAGTCTGCCCAGCTCCGGTTCGAAGCGCGGGTAGACCAGTCCGGCGGCCGCGGCGGTCAGCCGCGGGGGCAGGCGGCGGGCGACATGGGCGGCGAGGGTCATGAGGCTCTGCGCCGCGCGGACGGCGAAGGCGCGGACGGTGAGGGTGCGTGGGGTGTCGGCTCGCGGGGGGTCGGCTCGCGGGGTGTCATGACGCCGTCCGGCGGAGCAGTTCTTCGTGCTCGTCCTCGGTGACCTGTTCGCCCGAGGACGGCAGCAGCTGCGGGATGCCGTCGACGATGGGGTAACGGCGGCGCAGCCGCGGGTTGTAGAGGGCCTCCGCCGAGCGGGGCTGCTCCTGCCGGACGAGCAGGAGCAGCGGGCCCTTGTCGAGCGGGCAGGCCAGGATCTTCAGCAGCGGGTCGTCGGGGTTCACGGTGGTGTCAGCTCCTTGGCCGGACGGGGACGGGCGCGGGGACGTGGGTGTCGTGCTTCGGCGTGGCGCGGTCAGCGGGTCCGGGACCGGGTCCGGGGCCGGGCGCGGCCGGCTTCGGCGAGATCACGCCGTACAGCATGCCCACGTCCACGCTGTGCTCAACGCCGGTGGTGGGCGGCCGGTGATCGCCATGGCTACGTCCTCCGCGCGTGCAGCAGCAGGATCGACGCGGCCGACGGCACGGCACAGGCCAGCCGGTCCAGTGGTCTGAGTGAACGCGGTACGCCGTGGAAGGGCGCCCCCCGCAGCCGTACCACCTCGAAGCCGGACGCGGCCACGAAGGCCCGCAGCGCACGGGCCGTGTAGAGCCGCAGATGGCCGACCACCTCCGTGCCCGGGCGGCCGTGGACCGCGCGCAGACTCACCTCGGAGAAGACGGGCTGCACCCCCGCCAGCAGCAGGCCGCGGTTGTACCAGGCGGCGAGGTTGGGCGTGGACAGCATCAGATGGCCGCCCGGGCGCAGCACCCGGCGGATCTCCTCCAGGGCGGTGTCCGGGTCCACGAGGTGCTCGACGACCTCGCTGAACAGCACGGCGTCGGCGCCGGCGGTGGCGAACGGCAGGCCGCCGTCGCTGAGTTCGCCGCGCACCACGTACGGCAGCCGGGTGCGGGCGCGGCGCAGCGCGTCCTGCGACCAGTCGACGCCGATGATGCGGTGCCCGGTGAGGAAGGGCGCCGCGGTGGCGGCCGCCGTGCCGTCGCCGCACCCCATGTCCAGGACGGTCCGGACGCCGGTGGTGGCCGGGCCGAGGGCGGCGGCCAGCATGCGGGCCTGCCGGACGCTGCGGGCGGTACCGGAGGCGACGGGCACGGCCGGGTTCTCGTAGAAGTCCCTCAGGCCCCTGGGTTCGGGGGTGTTCCTGCCCGCGCTCGTGATCGTCGTCATGGCGTGGCCTCTCCAGTGGCCTCTCCGGTGGCCGCTGCTTCCCCGGCGGCTGCCGCTTCCCCGGTGACCGCCGTTCCTCCGGTGAGGTGCAGACAGTGCGCGAACAGGTCGCGCAGCCGCGCGCCGTCACCGGGCCCGAGCAGCGCCCGCGACCAGCGCAGGGCGAGGTGGAGGCGGCCCCCGGTGGACGCCGTCGTCACGGTCAGGCCGCGCGGCAGCCGGGCCGGGGCGGAGAACCACACCGCACGGGCGCGGCCCGCACCCTCGCCGAAGTCCAGCGGGTACGGGACCCGGCCGATGTTGCTGAGCAGGGTGGTCGACGTCCAGGGCGCGGCCGCCCGGCGCAGCCCGCGGGTGAGCGCGGCGCGCCAGACGACGGGCACGACCGGGGCGGTCAGCAGTGCCGCGCCGTGGCCGAGCTGGGGCCGGGCCAGGGACTTCAGGGCGCGGGTGCGCGCGGCGGTACGGCGCAGCAGCTCGTCCGCACGGGCGGGGTCGAGCTCGTCGGGCGTGAAGGGCACCCCCATCAGACGGGTGCCGTTGCCGATGGGCATGTCCGTGCCGCGGGACCGGTCGTCGACCGGCATCGTGATGCGCAGCGGCCGGGGGGAGACGCCGTGTTCCCGGTTCCAGTGGCTGATCATGAGCGCGGTGGCGACCAAGAGCTGGTCGTTCACGGTGTACGGGGAGCCCTCCGGGCGGTGCGGTACGGGGAGTTCGGTGACGAGCACGCCGTCGCCCGGGAGGAGTGCGGAAGCACCGGGGAGGGCGGGGGTGCCGGGGGCCACCCGGGCGGGCCGGGCCCAGGAGGACGGGCCGCCGGCCTTCGGCGGTCCGGGGTCCCGGCCCGCCGGCCGGACCGGCAGCGGGACGGGGGAGTTGTCCCGGCCGCCGTACAGCTCCGCGGCCGTGGCGAGGATGCGCAGGCAGGCCGGGCCGTCGAGCGCGGTGTGGTGGACGGTGAGGAGGAGGACGGTGCCGTCGCCGTCGCCGGTGCGGGGATCCGCGAGGGCACGGCCGTCCGCCCCCTCGACCACCTCCACGCGCAGCGGCGGCGCCGCCGACAGCGGCGGCGCCTGGGCCAGTGCCCTGGCCCGGGCGTCGTCCAGCGCGTCGGGACCGTACGGCCGGAACGTCACCACCTCGACGTCCGGTTCCGCCACCGGCTCCCACTCGTAGCGCCGGCGGTACCAGGGCCCCGGCGCCTCGCGCACCAGGGCGCGCGGATGGCGGTGCAGCGCCCCGGCGAACGCGGCCCGCAGCCGGTCCCGGTCCGCACGGCCCGGCAGATGGACCTCGATGTGGACCGTCTCCGGTTCCTCGTCCCGGAGGCAGTGCCGGGAGACCTCGTCGACCACGGGGAACGGGATACGGGCCGGCGGCCGCACGGGACCGTCCACGCCGTCGCGCGCGGGGCGCTCCACAGCGGTCATGTGCCCTCGCCCTTCTCCGGACCCTCGCCCTTCTCCGACCCCTCGGCCTCCTCCGCGCCGTCCCCCTTCGCCGGCCGTTCCGGTTGCCGTGGCGGCAACTGCTCCGTCGGTGCCTCCGGGTCCGGCGGTACCGGTGGTACCCCGTACGGCAGCGTGGAGCCGGGCTCGTCCGCACCGGCGCCGGGAGGACCTTCCCGTACCGCCCGCCCTCCCCGCCCGACGCTCACCAGTCCCGCGAACAGCCCGAGCACCGCCAGTACCTGGGCCACCGGGCCGAACGTGCCCTGCCCGGTGCCCGGGCCCTGTCCGGCGGCCGTGGCGGCGGTGATCCCCGCTCCGGCCAGTGCCAGGAACGCGAGCGGCACCAGCGGTGCGGGCCGCTTCCACGCCAGCAGCGCCAGCAGCGGCACCGCCAGCCCCGGCCACCCGGAGACCAGGACCCCGGCCAGGGTGAGCGCCACCGTGCCCAGCCAGAACGCGGGTCCGGGCGGTACGGGCTGCGGCCCGTCGGGGCTGGGCGAGCGGCGCCGCCACAGCACCGCGCCGATCAGGACGACGATGCCGACCACGCTGCCGACCAGCCCGGCCTCGTACGTCGTGGACGGCTCGTACGACATCCGGACCGTGCCGCCCGCGCCGCGCGGGACGAGCCAGCCCTGCTGCCAGCCGTCGAGCCGTACCGGGGTGAGCTCGCGGCCGTTCAGTGTGGCCTTCCAGCCCCTGTTGTAGTTCTCGTACGTCGTCAGGTAGGACGCCGCGCCCACGCCGACGGTCACCTCGCGGCGGTCGCCGAGCCAGTCCCGTACCCGCAGTTCCCGGGTACCGGAACCGGCACCGGCACCGGTGTCCGCGGCCTCCGGCACCTCGCCGCGCGTGAGCGTCACGCCGGTCACCGCGAGCGGACCGGCGTCCCCGGACTCCACCCGGTGCGCGCTGCCCACGAGGAGCATCCCGGCGTCGTCCCGGCCGCCCCGGCAGGGCGTCACCTCGACGCCGCGCCGCTCGGTCAGGTCCCGTACGGTGCCCCGCGCGCCCGTCTCGTACAGCTCGCCGTCGATCTCCAGCACCGGGCCGCGCCCGCACGGCAGGGAGAACGGGCGGTCCTCCGGGGGCTGCGGGGTCCGCTGGCCGTCACCGAGCGCCGGCAGGTACACCTCCGCCAGCCCGACCGGGAGCTGGAGGTCGTCGCCCGCGACCGGGTTGTGGAGGGTGAGGGGGGCGGTACCGGTGACCGTGATGTCGAGCCGGTCGGTGGTGATCCGCTCGAAGCGGGCCCAGCCGTGCTCGTCCACGGCGGCGACCGCGGCGCCGTCCGGCGAGCTGATCTCCACCTGTGTCGCCCGGGTCGACAGGCCGCCCGCCGGGGCGAGCACGATGCCGTCGATCTTCTTCCGTCCCGGCCAGCTCAGGTGGATCGTGGGGCGGTCGCCCGCGATCCAGGCCGTCGTCAGGTCACCGTCGGTGAGGTTGCGCGGGGAGAGGCCGGGGCCGAGGGCCGCCGTCGAGTCCGCGGTCGCGGTGACCCCGGCGCGCCGCTCGGGCGCGACCTCGTACAGCAGCCGGTCGAGCTCCGGGCCCGGCACCGGTACGGCGGTGGCCCGCACCTCGTACGTGCCCGCCTGGGAGATCGTGAAGCGCCGGTGCAGTCCGGCCTCCATGCCCGTGGGGGAGAACCCGGTGGGGTCGGCGGCGCGGTGCAGGGAGACGACCTCGGCCGGGGCCACGGAGTTCGCGGCGTCGGTGGGCAGCCGCAGCATCCGGGTCACCCGCACGCCCGGGATGCCGATCTCGGAGAAGCCCGCGCCGGTGAGCCCGGCGTGCCGCTCCTCGGACTCCACGATCGTGAGCTTCAGCCAGTCCGTCGTACCGGCGCGGGCCTTGACCCGCTGCGTCGAACCGTCCGTGCGCAGAAAGCTGGTGGCGGAGCCGCGCTCGGTGTCCACCCGCACCCGGACCGGCGCCGAACGCACCCCGTCCTGCGCCAGCGGGGTCACCTCGAACGAGGACGGCACGTCCTGGAGGCCGTCGAACGCGATCCGCAGCCACTGCCCGTCCGCCGAGCCGGGCGTGCCCTCCGCCCAGGCCGTGCCGGGGTCGCCGTCGAAGGCGTTCACCGGGTCGTACTGCGGAAGCTGGAACAGCCAGTTGCCGTACGTCGACGCGGTCACCGAGCGGGCGCCGCGCAGCTGGGCGACCGTCTGGTGGTCGGTGCCCGACACCGGCAGTATCTGGTGCGGCTCCTCGCCGGGGTCCTGGAGGCTGCCCACGGGATTGCGCTCGGTCGTGGTGTACGTGTACGAGGTGTTGGCGTTGACCAGGCCGAAGCGGGTGTCCGCGCGGCGCAGCCCGTCGCCGGTCACCTGGACCGCGGGCGTGCCGAGCCCGGGGCGGGCGTCACTCGTCAGCACGGCGGGCCGGCCGCGCACCGCGGGACCGGCGGCGAGGGGCAGCAGCGCCTCGGGGCCGCCGGAGACGACGGCGGTGTCCGCGACCGGCGCCAGCCCGGCCCGTCCGGGGCGCGGGGTGCCCGCGGGCGGGCGGTAGACCTCCACGGCGCGCTGGCGCGGGTACAGCCCCTCGACCTGCAGCGGGGTCCCGTGCGGGATCCGCCCGCCGGTCGTCACCGGGCCGAAGCCCGTCTCCCGCTCGTACCCGGACTGCTCCAGCGTCCGCTTCACGGTCGTCGTCGGCACGTACCCGATCTGGTCTGGGTCGAGGTCGTTGCGCACCACCACGTAGTAGAGGCCCGCGCGGCTCAGGTAGTCGGCCAGGCCGGGGACCTCACCGCCGGTCAGCAGCGCCTGCTCGACCGCGTCCATGGCGCGCCGGTTGCCGGGCGTGCCGAAGGGCACGAAGTCGCGCTGAGCCCAGCGGGACTCGGCGAGCACGTCGAGCGGCTGGTCGACGGGGAAGCCCCAGGTGTAGAGGCCGTGCGCGGTGGCGGGGACGACGAGGGCGCGGGAGTCGGGCGAGTTGTCCTCGAGCCACTCGGCCGTCGTCCGCCAGTACCGGGGCAGCTCCTGGAAGGAACCGGGCTGGAGGACCGATCCGTTGAGGTACGGCCACAGCAGCCCGGGCAGCACCAGCAGCGCGGCGACCAGCGGGGCGAACCGCCGGACGCGCGCACGCCGCGCCCCGCCCGCGGCACCGTCGCGTGCCCCGCGCGCGCGGCCCGCCCCGCCCACCAGGTGCGCCAGTCCGAGGACGAGGGCGAGCGCCAGGCCCGTCTGGAACTTGTAGATGTTCCGGAAGGGCGCGAGGGTGCCGTCCAGCAGGGTCTGCACCGTGTCGTGCACGGGCCCGCCGAACGCGCCCCCGTACCCGGCGAGGACGACGACCGCGACGGTCAGCACCGTGAGCACCAGCCACCGCCGCTCGGGCAGGTCCCGCCGGGCGAGCCCCGCGAGGCCCAGCCCGGCCGCGAGCGAGGAGCAGACGATCACGACGACCGAGGAGACGACCGTCCAGCCCGCGGGCAGCCACGGCTCGCCGAAGTGCAGGTACGCCACCCAGTTCCCGGCACCGCGCAGCGCCTCGGTGGCCGACATGGTGTCCGTCGTGGTCCGCGCGGACTCGATGTACGGCATGAAGTTCTCGCCGTAGGCGCCGAGCAGCAGCAGCGGTATCACCCACCACGCCGTCGCGAGGATCACCCCCGGCACCCACCAGGCGATCAGCTTGCGCCGTCGCGGACCGCGCGGGCGGGACAGCAGGTACAGGCCGACCGGGAGCAGGGAGGCGAGGGTGGACGCCGCGTTGACGCCGCCCATGAACGGGATGAGCAGCGCCGAGCGCAGGGCGGCGACCCGCGCGCTGTACCGCTCGTTGGTCAGCGGCAGCAGCACCCACGGCAGGAACGCGCCCGGCAGCACCGCCGCCGAGGTCGAGCCGACCACGATCGTGAACGTCGGCCACAGCGCGTACGCCACCGCGCCGAGCAGCCGGGACGCGGAACTGCCGACGCGGAGCCGCTCGGCCAGCCGGAGCGCCCCCCAGAAGGCGACGGACACGACGAGCGACAGCCACAGCCGCTCCGCCAGCCACACCGGCACGTGCAGCAGCTCGCACAGCGCGTAGTACGGCAGCATCGGCCAGAGGTAGCCGATGTACTGGTCCGCGATCCCGCCGAAGCCGCCCCGGTCGTGCCAGAGCTGTCCCAGGTCGGACAGGAACTGCAGCGGGTCGAGCGCCACGCCGAGCTTGGTCTCGAACGTCATCCGCCCGGGCGACACGACCAGGAACAGCACGAACACCACGGCCCAGAACCCGAGCAGCCAGCCTCGCGACCGCGGGCCCCCGCCGGGGCGCGCGGCGGGCCCGGCGGGACGGGGCGGCGCGGGGGGAGGAGCCTGGGCCGTGCTCGTCATGCCGGACACCGCCTGAGGACGAGGAGGAGGTTCCAGGTGGCGAACTCGCGCAGGACCGGCACCTTCACGACGGTCCGGGCGAGGAACGGCCAGTAGCGGGAGCGCGCCGCCACGACCGTGACGTCGTCGCGTGCCCGCACCTGCCGCAGAGTGGGTCCGATGTGCACGGCGAAGAGGTTCTCGCCGAGGGTGTGCTTGGCCGCTCTGCCGGTACGGCGCAGATAGCGGGCGCGGGCCCGTTCGGCGCCCAGATAGTGCCAGGGCGCCCACTCGTGACCGCCCCACGGGGAGAACCAGTTGGTGAACGACACGTAGATCAGCCCCCCGGGCCGGGTCACCCGCACGAGTTCGCTGAGGAAGGTGGCGGGGTCGGCGACGTGCTCCAGCACATTGGAGGAGAAGCAGACGTCGGCGGCCCCGTCGGCCAGCGGCAGCAGATACCCGTCCGCGAGCACGGTCCCCTCGGCCGGCTCGGGCCCCAGCTCCCGCACGTCCGGCTCGAACAGATAGGCGTGCGCCCCGCGCCGCCGGAACTCCCGCGTGAAGTACCCGCCGCCCCCGCCGACGTCCACGACCGTACGGCCCCGGACCGGCCCGCCGTACGCCTCGACCTGGTCGGCGGCGTCCCGGGCGAGCAGGGAGTAGCAGCGCTCCGGATCCCGCTGCTCCCGCAGGAAGGCGCGGAGGAGCGCCACCGAGCGGCGTACCGAGGGGTCCCTCAGCCGGCGCGCGGACCTGGTCACGGACACCGGCGGACGCCGCACCCGCCGCACCCGCCGTACTCGCCCGATCCTCGTCCTCGCGGGCGCCGTCATGGCGACCAGCTCCTCACCGCCTCGGCCGCCACCGTGCGGAACCGGCGGACCGTGTGGTTCCAGTGGTAGCGGAAGGCACGTTCGCGGGCCGCCCGGCCCATGACGGCGCGGCGCTCGGCGGACAGGGCCAGGGCGCACCAGGCGGCGGCGAAGGACGACTCGCCGCGCACCAGCACGCCGGTCTCGCCGTCCGCCACCGAGTCCCGGAGGCCGAGTACGTCGAAGGCGACCACCGGGGTCTCGCGCACGGCGGCCTCGGTGACCACCAGGCCCCACCCTTCGACCGCCGAGGGGTGCAGCAGCAGCCACGCCGCGCACAGCAGCCGGTGCTTCTCGGCCTCGGAGACATGGCCGGCGAACGTCACGTCCGGGCCCGCGAGCCGCTCCAGACGGACCCGCTCGGGCCCGTCGCCGACGACCACCAGCCGGCCGCCGGTCACCGGGCGCACCCGTTCCCACAGCCGCAGCAGCAGATCGATCCGCTTGTACTCCACGAGCCTCCCCACCGCCACGAACAGCGGCCCGGGCGACCGCGCGCCCCGCGGTCCCGGGTCCTCGACGCCGTTGTGCACCACTCTGATGCGCTCGCGGTCCACGCCGATCGCCCGCAGCGCGTGCGCCGTCGACGGGGACACGGCGACCAGCAGGTTGCGGCGCTGCGCGCCCGTCAGCGCCCAGTGCTCGAGTCTTCGGCCGAGGCGCGCGGCGGGCGCGAGCGGCCCGCCGAACCGCATCCGCCACAGATCCGTGTGCACATGGTTGACCAGGCAGAGCGTCGGTCCGCGGTGCCACAGCGGCGCCAGGTAGGGCATGCCGTTGCAGACCTCGACCAGCAGGTCGCAGTCGCCGACCTGGCGGGCGAACGCGGGCCGGGCGTGCACGTAGTGGCTCAGGTCGCCGCCGGCCGACACGACCCGGTACTCGCGGAGCGCCGCCGGTCCGCCGCACAGCAGTGTCACCTGGTGGCCCAGCCGGGTCAGCCCGCCCGCCAGCCGGTCGACCAGCAGCTCGGAGCCGCCCGCCGCCGGGTTGCCGAGGTCCCGACGGGCGAGGAAAACGATGCGGCGCGGCTGTGGGGGGAGCGCCGCACGGTGCTGCGCGCTGCGCGGGAACGCCTCGACCAGCGAGAACGGCACGTGCTGGGGCATGGGTGCTCCGACTCGTCTCGGGGGCGGAACTCGGCGACGGGGGAGTGCGTGGGGAGGGAACACGGTGCGGATCGGTCGAGGGCGAGGTGAGTGGACGGTGCTCGGGCGGGGCCGGACGGTGCTCGCCCGGCCGCGGGGTGCCGCTGCTCACCGAAGTGATAGAAACCGGGCTTTTGGGACCTGACGCGTCATCATATCGTGCGCAAAGCTGCTGAGGGCTCGGATGAATCGGGTCGCCGACGACCGGCCAGAACCAGAACGGCACCCACCAGGGTGAGCACGGACCCCGTCAGAGCAGCAACGATGGGCAGTGTCCGCCCCACCAGGCGCAGTTGGTCACGGTTCTTCACCGCCTGCTCGACCGCGGCCCTCTGCGTTGCAGGTGTGAACGCGAGTTTCCGGCTGTCGAGCAGCACCGCCGCGTCCCGGCCCGCGCCGGGTGCCCGCAGGGTCCGGCGGGGTCCGGTCCGTGCGTCGAGCACCCGGCCGGTCACCTGGTCGACGACCAGTTCGATGCCGTGGTTGGCGTACCACTCCTCGGCGAGCACCTGCGGACGGTCCGGCTCGCCCACGAGCCCGCCCGGCACCAGCCGCGTACCGGTCCGGGCCGCGGGGACGCTGCCGGTGAACCGGTAGCCCTCGTGCCCGAGCACCTCCCGCACACCCCGGTACCGGAGCGTCACCGGCGCCCCGAGGGTGTTGTCCCACCAGCGGTAGGGCCGCTTCTGCACACCGAAGGGGAACTTCAGGTAGGCCTCGCCCTCGATGTACGGCTGCTCTCCGCAGCAGTGCACCGGGCGGTTGGTCCTGCGGTCGCTGACCCAGCGGTGCGGGACGAAGTCCAGGGCGTCGTGCGGGTCGGCCGCGGGCAACGTGTCGGCGGTGTCGACGCTGGTGACCACGTCCCAGACGGCGGCGTGCCCGCTGCGCTCGCTGTCGGCGACGTCGCCGCGCACCCGCTGGGTGACGGTGATCTCCCGGTCCGGCACCGTCCTCGCCCGCCCGGTGTCGAAGACGCTGCCGGTGCCGGTGTAGACGGCGGTGGTGTCGACGTCGACGGGGTTCACGGCGACGCGCGGCTTTACGTACCACGCGAGCAGGGGGGCCAGGACGAGGAGGAAGGTGCCCAGACCCAGGAGCAGGTGAGCGAAGGGCGAGGCGGAACGGCGCATCCGGCACTCCAGTGACGTCGGACGGCGCGACTCGCGCACGGACACGGCCGGGTCGGCACCGAGGGGACTGAGCGCGTGCGGTACGGCCCGGGAACGTAGGCGCACCCTTGACGGGGTGTCAATGCGGTGTCGACACTGGGCCGCGTCATGACCAGACTGCTCGCCGCCGCGCTGACCGTCGTGGCCGCCGCGCTGCTCGCCGTGGGCGCCGCGTTCGGTGTCGTCGCCCTGCTGGAGGCCACCCCCGACCAGCCGAACACCCCGCTGATCACGTACGGGACCGCCGGCGGGGAGCGCTGAGACGCGGCCTGCCGCTGACGCTGCGCACCGTGATCTCTTCTGCCGGGGCCGGGCCATTGCCCGCTCAGGCGAACTCTGACTAGCCTGTGTTCGCAATGCCGATCGTCTGTTGAAATCTCGAACACAACTCAAGGGAGGGGGCCGGTCGTGGGACGCCTCGTACCTGCCGTGACCCGGGCTCTCGACATACTGGAGCTCTTCCTGGACGGGGACGGCACGCTGTCCGCCCCCGACATCGTGCGCAAGCTCCAGTTGCCGCGCACCACCGTGCACGAGCTGGTCACCACGCTCGCCGCCCGGTCGTACATCGTGCCGGTGCCGGGGCAGCCGGGACGTTACCGGCTCGGAGTACGCCCGTACCAGCTCGGCAGCCGGTACGCCGAGCACCTCGACCTCGCCGCCGAGGGCCAGCAGGTCGCCCGGTCCGTCGCGGAGACCTGCGACGAGACGGTGCATGTGGCGATCCTGGAGGACACCGACGTCATCTACATCGCGAAGGTGGATTCCACGCACGCCGTCCGCATGGTGTCCGCCGCCGGACGCAGGCTGCCCGCGCACTGCACCTCGGTCGGCAAGATGCTGCTCGCCTCCCTGCCGGAGCCGGAGCTGGCCGTCCGGGTCCCCGACGACGCCGAGCTGATCGCGATGACGCCCAACAGCATCACCGACCCGGCCGCCCTGCGCGAGGCACTCACCGAGATCCGCGCGCGCGGCATCGCGGTGGAGAGCCGCGAATCCAACCCCGACGTCTCCTGCGTGGCCGCCCCGGTCCGCGACCGTACGGGGCGGGTCGTCGCCGCGCTCTCCATCTCCGTACCGATGATCCGCTGGAGCGACGAGCGCCGCGTGGAGCTGGAGCAGCTCGCCGCCAAGGGCGCGGCGCAGTTGTCGGAGCTCCTCGGGCACCGGAGTGTGACGGCATGAAACTCACACCTTCCAACGGTTCCGCGACGGCCCCCGACATCGCCGTACGCGCGGAAGCGGCCCTGGGCGAGGGCCCCACCTGGGACGCCGACGCCCAGCGGCTGATCTGGGTGGACATCCTCAACTGCCGGGTCCACACGTACGACCCCGCCTCCGGCCGCCGCACGGTCATGGTCACCGAGCAGCACGTGGGCGCCGCGAAGCCCCGCGCGGGCGGCGGCCTCGTGCTCAACCTCCGTGACGGCATCGGCCTGCGCGAGCCCGACGGCGCCTTCCGGTGGCTGCACCGCGAGCAGGTACCGGGCCGCCGCGGCAACGACGCCGCCGTCGCCCCCGACGGCTCCCTGTACGCCGGCACCATGCGCTACGACGAGGCCAGGGGCGGCGGCACCATGTCCCGTATCGCCCCCGACGGCACGGTCCTCACGCTCCTCGACGACGTGACCGTCAGCAACGGCACCGGCTGGAGCCCGGACGGCCGGCTGATGTACTACATCGACACGCCCACGCGCCGTATCGACGTCTTCGACGTCGGCGCCGACGGACTGCCGGTGAACCGGCGCCCGCTCGCCACCGTGGAGGAGGGCGCCGGGTTCCCCGACGGCCTCACCGTGGACGCCGACGGCTGTGTCTGGGTGGCCCTCTGGGACGGCGGGGCGGTCCGCCGCTACACGCCGGACGGCACCCTGGACCGGGTCGTCACCCTGCCCGTGCCCCGCCCCACCGCCTGCGCCTTCGGCGGCGCGGACCTGACGGACCTGTACATCACCACGGCGCGTACGGGACTCGACACACCGCCCCCGCTCGCGGGCTCCCTGTTCGTGGTCCCCGGCGCGGGCAAGGGCCTGGTCCAGCCGCCCTTCGCGGGCTGAGGCACCGGGACCGGGCCCCCGCCCCGGCCGTGCGTGTCAGCGGCCCGCCGCCTTCCACTCCTCGGCCGTCAGCGGCGGCCCGGCGAGCGGTGGCTTCAGCGGGCCGATCAGGGCGGCCAGCAGCACGCCGGGGCGCATGAGCACCTCGGCGCCGCGTTCCAGCGAGGTCACGTCGGTGAGGCGGCGGGCGATGCGGCCGTTGCCCGTGGCGGTGTACACGAGACGGTCGACGTACGCGGCGACGAGGCGTTCCCGCAGCGTGGGCCCGCCCTGCGCGGCGCCGGGGTAGAACACGTCCTGCCCGGTGGCGAGGTCCCAGGCCGCGTTCACCGGGCGGGCCATGGCCCGCTGCGCCCGCCGGGCCAGCCCCGGTGTGCCCCAGCCGTGCCGGCGGATCACCTCGCGCAGGGCGAGCGCGCTCTGCGCGGCGACCGACAGGCCGTGCCCGTACACCGGGTTGTACGCCGCGAGGGCGTCGCCGAGGACGGTGAAGTTCTCCGGCCAGGCGGACATCCGCTCGTAGTGGAAGCGGCGGTTGACGGTCGTACGGGTGAAGGACACGTCGCCGAGCGGCTCGGCGTCCGCGAGCAGGTCGCCGACCACCGGGTGACGCAGCTCCCGGGCGAACCGTACGAAGTCCCCGTCCCGCGCCGGGGGCTCCCCGCCCCGGGTGCCGGAGAGGGTGACCAGCCACCGGCCGCCCTCGACCGGCATGAGCACCGCTCCCCGCCCCGGGTGCCCGGTACGCGTCTCGTGCTGCACGTTGACGACCGGGAAGGGGACGCGGGCCGCGTCGGGGGCCCGGTACATCCGGCTGGCGTACGCCAGGCCCGAGTCGACCTCCCGGCGAGCCGGTTCGGGCAGTCCCAGCGCGGTCAGCCACTGGGCGGCGCGGGACGCGCGGCCGGTGGCGTCGACCACCAGATCGGCCGGGAGGACACGCTCCGTACCGTCCGTACCGTCCGGTCCGCCGAGGATCCGCACTCCGGTGACCGCGTCGGCGCCGCCCTCCAGCCCCAGTACCTCGGTGCGCTCCAGCAGCGTGATCCGGTCGTCGTCCAGGACCTGCGCCCTGATCGTCGCGTCCAGCAGGTCCCGGCTGCTCAGCAGCACGTGGTGCGACTCGGGCCAGCGCCGGTACCAGCCGCGCGGCGACAGGGCCACCATGTCCGTGGTGACCGGCAGCCGGTGCGCCCCGGCCGCCAGGAGCTGTCCGGTGGTGCCCGGCACCAGCTCCTCGACGGCCCGCGCCCCGCCCGACCACAGCAGGTGCACATGGCGCGCCTGGGGCAGGTTCCGGCGCGGCTCCGGCCCCTCGGGCAGGACGTCGCGCTCGACGATCGTGACCGTGTGCGCGAAGGGGGCCAGGGCACGGGCCGCCAGCATGCCGGCGTGGGAGCCGCCGAGGACGACGGCGGTGCGGAGGGTGGGTCTGCCGGGGGTGCGTCCGTCGCCGGCGGGTCTGACGCGGGTGGATCTGTCACTCATGTACGGGCACGCTCTCTGCTGCTCCGGCCGCCCGGGCGCGGACGGCCTCGATCTCGTCGGGCCGGGTGAGGGCCCGGGACACGGCCTCGATCTCCTGGAGGAGGTCGGTGGTGTCCGGTGCGGCCGAGGTGTCGGCCCCGTCCGGGTCCCGCCGCGCGGCGACGGCGTCCTGGATCGCCACGGCGGCGGCCAGCGCCCTCGCGCGCGCGGGTTCATCACCGAGGGCCACGGCCGCCTCGTACGCGCGGTGGCGCAGGTCCTCGTCGAAGTGGCGGGCCAGTTGCAGCAGGACGTCGCGGATGAACGTCTCGCGGCGCGTCAGGCGCAGCTCGGCGGACGACCGCAGGGTGAAGGGCACGCCGCGGCCGGTCGCGCCGCGCAGCAGCAGGTACAGGGGGCGCAGCCGCCAGTGCCCGAGCCGCATCAGCCAGCGGCCCTCGAGGTACTGGCCGGCGTGCGGCACGATGAAGCCGACCGCGACGAGGAAGCCGGAGACCGCGGCGACGGGCGGTGCCAGGTCCGTGGAGAGCCAGTCCAGGTCGTGGCCGGTCCACCGGGCCACGACCGCGGTGAGCTTGGACGCGTCGAAGACCAGGTTCAGCGCGTAGCCCACCCCGAGGGACTTCAGCCCCCAGCGCAGCCACGCGTCCAGTCCGTCGGTACGGACCCAGCTGCGGATCAGCGAGTAGGTGATCAGTACGGCGACGGTGTGCGCGAGGAGGTAGAGGACGATCTGCTCACGCATGAACGGGGTGTTGGCGTAGTACGTGTCCAGGTCCCGCAGCCGCTCGACGGGAGCGTCCGCCAGCGCGAACAGCACCCACAGGGCGAAGATCACCGCGCTGTAGACGCCGACCACCCACCAGATGGCGCGGCGCGTCGCCGCCGAGGGGTCGGACACCCCGCCCCGCCAGACGATGATCAGCAGCAGACAGGACGCGCAGAACGCGGTGAGCAGGGAGTACACCCAGGGCGCGGAGATGTTCGGTACGCCGACGACGCGGTTGACGACGGCGATGGTCGACGGCCCGGCGAAGACGAACACCGCGCAGGCGAGCAGCAGCAGCCCGCCCACCGCGCGCAGCAGCGGGTCCCGCCAGAGCTTGACGATGGTGGGCAGTTTGATCACCAGGGCGGCGGTGAGCACGGCCGTCGGGATCCAGAAGGAGATGTACAGCTCACCGAGGAGGTCCGAGGGGTCCAGCGCCAGTGCCGGCTGCGTCGGCGCCGGGTGGGCAACGCTGACGTCGTTCATCGTCGCGGTCCGTTCACTTGCGTGGTCCGTGGGACGGTCGCGGTCCGGGGGACGGTCGCGGTCCGTCCCCCGTCCGGGGCCTGCGCGCGGTCCGCGGTCCGCGGTAGCCGAGCGAGGCCTGGAGAGCCCGGCCCATCGGGTCCGCGGGGTCCGCGGGGCCGTGGTCGTCCGGGCCGGCCACCCAGGTGCGCAGGTCCGCGGCGAGCCGGTGGCCGAAGTCCTCGGCCTCGCGCTCGTCCGCCGCGTGGCTGCCGTTGCGGGCGGCCATCGCGAGGGCGTGCTCCCGTCGGCCGGTCTCGCCGGCCAGGGCCCGGGCGGCCGCCGTCGCGGCGGTCAGGTGGTGACCGCAGTGCCCGGCGTGCATGTGCCACAACTCGTGGCCGAGGATGACGAGTTGCTGCACGGCCTCGGCGCGCTCCTCGACGATGACGAGGTCGAAGTCCTGGAACTCCAGCCAGAGCCCGGTCACCTCGATCCCGTCGGGGAACCGCTCGAACCGGAGGTCCACGCGCCGCCCGCCCCGGCGCTCGCCCATCGCCTCGCACAGCGCGGCGCACACCTCGCGGACGCCGGCCGGCCCGTCGAGTCTGTCCCGCAGCGCGGTGGTGAGTCCGTCCGCCAGGTCGCGCATCGCGGAACCGGTCCGGGCGGCGGCGAGGGCACCGGCGATCCGTGCACCGGGCCGGGTGCCGGCGAGCGCGGCGCACCAGCTCAGCACGGCCGTCCGCACCCGTACCGGCATTCTCGCCCGCACCCGCGCATGGGATCTCATCGTTCCCCCACCCCTTCGCGTGCCCGTCCGTCCGCCCGCTCGTCCGGATCGTCCCCGGCGAGCAGGCCGTCGAGCATCACCGCCAGGGCCTCCTGCTGGCGGGGCGTCAGCCGGCGTCCGGCGCGCAGCGCGAGGGTGACGACCCCGTACCGGGTGGCCAGCCGGACGAGCGGGCCGTCGTCCGCCGCGCCCTCCAGCTCGCCGAGCAGCTCCGTGAGCTGTCTGTTGAGCACGGTGGCCGCGGGGTCGGTGAAGAACATGGTGCCGTGGCCGACCCGGAAGAACGTCGCGAGTCCCGTGAGGTCGGGCACGTTGGGCATCCGCTTGCCGAGCAGCAGCTGACGCGCCCACTCCGGGCTGATGCCGAGCAGGGACGCGACCTCCTTGCAGACCTCGGCCGTACGCTTCCCGGTCCGTCGCCGGTACTCCTCGTGCAGCGCGCGCACCCGGCTCCGCACCCGGTCGTCGACCGGCTCGTCCGGAAGGACGGAGCCACCCAGCAGGGCCTCGATCTCGCTCTCGCGCAGGGCCGTGCGCCGGGCGAGATCCCGTACGCCGAGCAGGTCGCCCCGGACGAGACCGGTCTCGGCGATGCGGGCCTCGACGCGCGCGAGTGTCTCGGGGAGGGGAAGCACGGGCCGACAGTACGTGGCCGGGGGCGTCCGCACCAGGGCAATCCAACGATCGTTGTCCTCGGCCGAACGATCGTTGCACCGTGCGGAGTTGGCGGTCGACAGCCCGTGACCGGGCCCGTACGCGCCGTCGTCCGTCCGCCGGTCCGGGGCGGCTTCCGGGGGCGCCGCCGCTATGAGTCTTGTCAGATCCATTGACGTGCAAGCGCTTCGACTTTACGTTCACCGTCCGAAGTTACGGCCACTATTCGATATCTCGAACGACACGGAACGGCGCTTCACCACACTCCGCACCTCAAGAACGAATTCAAGAGCAAGGGCAGGCAATGGGACGACCTGACCTGGATCGCAGCCCGGACCGCGGACCGAGCCGCCGGCAGCTGCTCACCGCGGCGGGCGGGCTGGCCGTCGCGGGCAGCTTCGGCTTCGCCGCACTCGGCCAGGGAGCCGACGCGCTGGCCTCCGGCGCGGACACCCGCGTCCGCTACTGGAACCTCTTCAGCGGCGGCGACGGCTACAACATGATCGCGATGCTGGACGCCTTCCGTAAGGAGAACCCCGGCATCGAAGTGAAGGACTCCACCCTCCAGTGGGGCAGCCCCTTCTACACCAAGCTGGCCATGGCGGCGGCGGGCAACCGCGCCCCGGACCTCGGCGTCATGCATCTGGGCCGGGTCACCGGCTTCTCGCCGGGCCGCCTCCTGGACCCCTGGGACGTCGGTCTGCTCCGCAAGTACGGCGTACGGGAGGAGGACTTCAACCCGGAGCTGTGGAAGCGCGCCGTCATCGACGGCAAGCTGTACGCCCTCCCGCTCGACATCCACGTCCAGCTCTGCTTCTACCGCAGGGACGTGCTGGCGAAGACGGGCCTGCTCGACGCCGACGGGCGCCTGATCCCCGTGACGTCGACCGATGAGTGGTTCGACGCGCTGAAGGAGGCCAAGAAGGCCACCAAGAAGGGGCTGCAGACCCTGGGCCTGCACACCAACGACCAGAACGTCATGTGGTGGTTCTTCGTCGCCTTCTACGAGCAGCTCGGGGGCACCTACTTCAACGCAGCCAACACCGAGGTCACCTTCGACACCGGCAAGGCCACCCAGGTCCTGGAGTTCCTGCGGCAGCACGTCACCGACGGCTACTCCATCGCGGGTGCCGCCGACGCCGAGCAGTTCATCAACGGCGCCCCCTTCACCTGGGAGGGCAACTGGTCGGTGCCGGTGTTCTCGGGACCGAAGCTCGACTACGGTGCGACCCCGCTGCCGCCCGTCTTCGGCAAGCAGGCCACGCACGCCGAGTCGCACTCCTTCGTGCTGCCCCACCAGGCGGACCGCGGCGGCGCCACCAACGAGGCCGCGCACCGCCTCGCCGCCTACGTCGTCCAGCACGCCCAGCTGTGGGCGGGCGGCGGGCACATCCCCGCCCACACGCCGACCCTGTCCTCGCCCAAGTACCGGAAGCTGAACCCGCAGAGCGAGTACGTGACGGCGATGGACCACCAGGCCACCGAGCCGAAGGTGTGGTTCGCCGGCTCGACCGGCATCCTCGCCCAGCGCGTCGGCCCCATGGTCGTCTCCTCGACGATGGGCTCCGCCAAGCCGGAGGCCGTCGCCCGCCGGATGAAGGGCGCGCTCACCACGCTCCTCGCCATGAAGAACCCCATGGACGGCAGGACCGCCGCGGAGGGAGGTGCGGTCGCATGACGACGACCAGCGCCGAGACCGTCATCGCACCACCGCGCGCGAGAGCCGCCGTGACGGGCGCCACCACCCGCCGGAAGCAGGGCCTCCAGCACGGTGGCTGGTTCGTCGCCCCGTTCCTCGTGCTGTTCGCGCTCTTCGTGATCTGGCCGCTGCTGCGCGGCGTCTGGCTCAGCTTCACCGACGCCAACATCTCCGGCGACGGTGCGAGCTTCGTCGGCCTCGACAACTACCGCGAGGCCCTGAACGACCAGCTGATGTGGGACGCGCTCGGCCACAGCGCCTGGTTCACGCTGCTGGTGGTGCCCTGCATCACGGTCCTCGCCTTCCTCCTCGCGATGCTGGCCCACCACATCGAACGCGGGAAATGGCTGTGGCGGCTGTGCTTCTTCATGCCGTTCCTGCTGCCGTCCACCGTCGCGGGCAACCTGTGGCAGTGGCTGTTCAACCCCGGCACCGGCATGGTCAACCACGTCTTCGGCCTCGAGACGCCCTGGCTGACCGACAAGTCCTACGCCATGCTCGCCGTCGTCATCTGCACCCTGTGGTGGACGGTCGGCTTCAGCTTCCTGCTCTACCTGGCCGCGCTCCAGGGCATCCCCGCCCACCTCTACGAGGCCGCCAAGCTGGACGGCGCCAACGCCTGGCACCGCATGGTGCACATCACTCTGCCGATGCTGCGCAACATCACCGGCCTCGTCATCGCCCTCCAGATCCTCGCCTCCCTCCAGGTCTTCGACCAGGCCGTCGTGATGATGGACTTCGCCCCCGGACCGGAGGAATCGACGCGCACGTTCGTGCAGTACACCCTCGAAGAGGGCTTCACCAGCTACCGCGTGGGCTACGCCTCCGCGATCTCCATCATCTTCTTCGTGCTCATCGCGGCCGTCGCCCTCGCGCGGATGTGGCTGCTGCGCAACCGTGAGGAGGGCGGCCGATGAGCAGCACCGCCGCACAGATACGCGTCAAGTCCCGTACCCGCAGGCCCTGGACGCCCAGCCAGATCGTCCTCACCCTGCTCGGCGTGGCCGTCTCCGCCGTCATCCTGTCACCGCTGGCCTGGGCGCTGTTCACCTCCCTGAAGTCGGAGACCGAGGCCGTCGAGGTACCGACGCACTGGCTGCCGGAGGACTGGACCGGCCAGGCGTGGTCGGCCATCTTCGAGACCGGCAACATCACCAACTGGTTCGTGAACTCGCTCGTCGTGTCGGTGTGTGTGACAGCCATCGTTCTGCTGGTCAGCGCCCTGGCCGGCTACGGCTTCGCCCGCACCGAGTTCCGCGGCAAGAACGCCCTGATGGGCCTGGTCATGGCCGGGCTCATGATCTCCCCGGCCGTGCTCGGCGTCCCCCTGTTCACCACCGTCCAGCAGATGGGCATGGTCGACACCTACTGGGGCATGATCCTGCCGCAGTGCGCGCCCGCCGCCATGGTCTACATCCTCTACAAGTTCTTCCAGGGCGTTCCGCGTGAACTGGAGGAGGCCGCCTTCATCGACGGCGCCGGCCGCTGGCGGGTCTTCTTCACGGTCGTCCTGCCGCTGTCCCGCCCCTCGCTCGCGGCGGTCGGCATCTTCACCTTCATCAGTTCGTGGAACAACTTCCTCTGGCCGTACATGGTCACCAACAACCCCGACCTGATGACCATGCCGAACGGCATCGCGACCGTCATGAACTCCTACGGCATCCAGTGGGCCCAGCTCATGGCCGGCGGCCTGATGGCGGGCCTGCCCCTGATCATCGTCTTCGTCTTCTTCCAGCGCCAGATCGTGGCGGGTGTCGCACACACCGGCCTGGCCGGCCAGTGACACCGACCGACCCAGGAGACCCGACTTGAAGCGCATCCGACTCGCCGCGCTGCTCGCCGCGGCCGTCGTCGCCCTGCTCCCGAGCACCGCCCAGGCCGACGTCACCTATCCCGACCCCCAGCCGATCACCGGCCAGGAGATCATCCACGACCCCACCGTCATCCGCCTCGAGAAAGGCGGTTACGTCTCCTACTCCACCGGAGGCGTCATCGGCGCCCGCCTGTCGAAGGACCGCGTCCACTGGGAGGACTCGGGCAACGCCTTCGCGACGCCCCCGAGCTGGTGGTACGAGTACAACGACACCGGCGACCCCTGGGCCCCCGACATCTCCTACCGCGACGGCCGGTACTGGCTCTACTACGCCGTCTCCTCCTGGGGCACCAACCACTCCGCGATCGGTGTCGCCACCTCCCGGACCGGCCTGCCCGGCACCTGGACCGACCAGGGCAAGGTCTTCACCTCCGAGACCACCGACACCTGGAACGCGATCGACCCGGCGGTCATCCGCGCCGACGGCAAGCTGTGGATGTCCTTCGGCTCGTACTGGACGGGCATCCGCATGGTGGAGCTGAACCCGAGAACCGGCAAGGCGGTCCCCGGCGCCACGGTCCACCACCTGGCCACCCGGCCCGACGCCCCGTACGCGGTCGAAGGCCCGTACATCGTCAAGCACGGCCGGTACTACTACCTCTTCGCGTCGTACGACGCGTGCTGCTCGGGCGTGAACTCCACGTACAGGATTCGCGTCGGCCGGTCGGCGTCGGTCACCGGGCCGTACAAGGACAGCACCGGCACCCCGCTCCTCGAAGGCGGCGGTGATCTGCTGCTCGCCGGTCACGGCACGTACGTCGGCACGGGCGGCCAGTCCGTCTTCCGCGACAAGGGCCGTGACGTCCTCGCCTACCACTACTACGACGCCGACGACGAGGGCACGCCCAAGCTCGGCCTCAACACCCTGACCTGGACCAGGAACGGCTGGCCGAAGGTCTGAGACCTCCTCCCAGAAGGAACCCCGCACCCCCGACGCACGTCCAGAAAGGCGCACATGCGAACCGCCCGCTTCACCCTCGACCCCGCCTTCACCGTCGGCGAAGTCAACCCCCGCCTCTTCGGCTCCTTCGTGGAACACCTCGGCCGCTGCGTCTACACCGGCATCTTCGAGCCCGGCCACCCCACCGCCGACGAGGCCGGCCTCCGCCAGGACGTACTGGACCTGGTGAAGGAACTCGGCGTCACCGCCATCCGCTACCCCGGCGGCAACTTCGTCTCCGGCTACAAGTGGGAGGACTCGGTCGGCCCCGTCGAGGACCGCCCCCGCCGCCTGGACCTGGCCTGGCGCTCCACGGAGACCAACCGCTTCGGCCTCTCCGAGTACATCGCCTTCCTGAAGAAGATCGGCCCGCAGGCGGAGCCCATGATGGCGGTCAACCTCGGCACGCGCGGCGTGGCGGAGGCCCTGGAGCTCCAGGAGTACGCCAACCACCCCGCGGGCACGGCGCTGTCGGACCTCCGGATCGAGCACGGCGACAAGGACCCGTTCGGCATCCGGCTCTGGTGCCTCGGCAACGAGATGGACGGCCCCTGGCAGACCGGCCACAAGACCGCCGAGGAGTACGGCCGCATCGCCGCCGAGACCGCCCGCGCCATGCGCCAGATCGACCCGGGCCTCGAACTGGTCGCCTGCGGCTCCTCCGGCCAGTCCATGGACACGTTCGCCGAGTGGGAGGCGACGGTCCTGAAGGAGACGTACGACCTCGTCGACCACATCTCGCTGCACGCCTACTACGAGCCCGTCGAGGGCGACGTGGACTCCTTCCTCGCCTCCGCCGTGGACATGGAGTCGTTCATCGAGAACGTGGTCGCCACCTGCGACCACATCGGCGCCCGCCTCAAGTCCAAGAAGAAGATCAACCTCTCCTTCGACGAGTGGAACGTCTGGTACCTGCTGGAGCACCAGAAGGAGACCGAGGAGAACCCGCTCGACTGGCCGGAGGCCCCGCGCCTGCTGGAGGACAGCTACAGCGTCACCGACGCGGTCGTCTTCGGTTCCCTCCTGATCGCGCTGCTCCGGCACGCCGACCGCGTCACGGTCGCCTGCCTCGCCCAGCTCGTCAACGTCATCGCCCCGATCATGACCGAGCCGGGCGGCCCGGCCTGGCGGCAGACCACCTTCTTCCCGTTCGCGCAGGCCTCGAAGTACGGGCGCGGCGAGGTCCTCGACGTACGGGTGGACTCCCCGACGTACGAGACGAAGAAGTACGGCGAGGCCGACCTCCTGCACGCCACGGCCGTCCGGGCCGAGGACGGCTCGGTGACCGTCTTCGCGGTCAACCGCAGCCGCACCGCGTCTCTGCCGCTCGAAGTCGCGCTCAACGGTCTCGACCTGTCCTCGGTCGTCGAGCACAGCGCCCTCGCGGACGCCGACCCCGACGCCCGCAACACCCTGGAGGAGCCCGAGCGCGTCGCCCCGCACGCGGTCGAGGGCACGGCCCTCACGGACGGCACGCTCAACGCCGTCCTGGAGCCGCTGTCCTGGAACGTGATCCGCCTGCGCTAGCACAACCCCCGCCGGACCCGGTCACCGCGCCCGTCCGCCACGGCCGACAATGACCCCATGAGGATCTCGGCACGGGCGGACTACGCGGTACGGGCGATGCTGGAACTGGCGGTGCGGCAGGACGACGGCCCCGTGAAGGCGGAGGCCGTCGCCCTCGCCCAGGACATCCCGCACAAGTTCCTGGAGGGAATCCTCGGCGATCTGCGGCGCGGCGGGCTGGTCAGCAGCAGGCGCGGCGGCAGCGGCGGCTACCGGCTGGCCCGGCCCGCCGACGGCATCACCGTCGCCGACGTCATCCGCGCCGTGGACGGGCCCATCGTCTCCGTCCGTGGCGAGCGGCCCACCGAGCTCACGTACACCGGCCCCGCCGCGCCGCTGCTGCCGCTGTGGGTCGCGGTCCGCGCCAACGTGCGGCGCATCCTGGAGGGCGTCACGCTCGCGGACATCGCGGCGGACGCCCTTCCCGCGCCCGTACGGGAACTGGCGGCGGAACCGGCGTCGTGGGAGAACCCGTAGGCGCTCGCCGGCCCCTCGGTTCACCCACGTCCCGGCACCTGCGCCTCCGGCACCGGAGGGCCGTCAGGGCACCCCGAGTACGACGCCTCCCGCGGGGGACCCGGAAACGCACGGATCGTCATGAGGAGGGACATGAGCGAGGAGACCCCGTTCCCGGCGGACGGCGAGCGGCAGGAGCGGAACACCGGAACGGAACCGGACCACGAGCCGGGGAAGGAGCCGGGGAAGGAGCCGGAGAAGCAGCGCGAGAAGGAGAGCGAGGCCTGGGAGAGCGGCTGGTCCGGCCCGTGAACGGCGTCGCACCGCCGCGTGCGGCCGACGCCCGCGCCACCGGGGGAGAGGGGGAACGGAAGCCGCTGGGACTCCGGACCCTGGCCACGGCGGCGGTCGAGACCGGATTCCGCTCACTGGCCCGGCTGCGCGGCGCCCCCGCCTTCCATCCGCAGGGACTGACGTGCGCGGCCGACCTCGAGGTGGTGGACGACGGGCGCCGGTCCTGGGGCGTGCCGTGGCTGGACGCGCCCGGCCGGTACGCCGCCACGGTGCGCCTCTCGCGCGCGGCCGGTCTGCCGCGGCGGCTGCCCGACGCGCTCGGGCTGGCCGTACGCGTGGACCGGCCCGATGGCCCCCTCGACCTGCTCCTCACGAGCAGCGGCCGGGGCCTGGTCACCCGGCATCTGCCGCTGCCGCGCACCGACGCGCTGAGCGGTCCCTGCTCCAGCCTGCTGCCCTACCGGGTCGGCGGCCGGCTCCGTGTCCTGGCCGCCCTGCCGCGCCCTTCCCGGCAGGCACCGGTGCACGGCGACCCGGCGAGCCTGCGCGAGGCGCTGGCCGCCGGCCCGCTCGCCTTCGACCTGTGCGCCGCGGCCTTCGGCCGGTCGTGGCGTGCGCCGTGGCGCCCGTTCGCCGTGCTGACGGTGCGCGCTCCGCTGCCCGTGGGGCAGGAGGACAGTCCGGGCTTCGACCCTTACGCGCACGACGCTCCCGGATTCACCCCGGGAGGCGTCCTGGCCGCGACCCGCCGCGCCGCCTACCGGGGCTCCCGGGCCGGCCGCCGGGAAGACGACGGCACGGTGGTGAACCGGCAGGAATGAGTGCCGCCGGGCTGGATACGCGCTGCCCGGCCGCACGGTGACCGGCCGGCGGGACGGGTGTCCGTCCCGCCGGAGCTCCGGGCCTTCCGGAGCCCGTTCGCGGCCGTTCCCCGCGCCGCCGGATCACCGGCTGCGGACGTCCGCACGGGGAACCGGTCCCACGCCGGCGTGCCGGCCGGGGCGGAGCCCGGCGTGGTGCTGCCCGGGACCGGGACCGTTGCGGGCGGCCAGGGCGTCGGCGACGGCACCGGTGACGAAGGCGTAGACGGTCTTGTGCAGGAGGTCCACGGCCAGTTCCCGGCGCGGCCAGGTGGACGGCGGGGCGCCGACGCCGGTCGCGTTCTCGAGGATCTGGTCGTTGGTGAGGCGGACGACCGTGAACTTGGCGGAGGCGAGGGGGCCGCGCAGTCCGGCCTGGGCCATGACGGAGCGCACCACCCCGAGCAGGGCGGCCTGCCCGAAGTGCATGGCCCAGTTGACCGGCACCGGCTGCTTCCCGGGGCGTTCGGGCCGGCCGGTGAGGCGCAGGAGGACCCGCGCGGGTACATGGGAGTCCGGCCGTCCGGTGACGGCCTGCTCGGCCTTCTCGCCGAGAGTCATCACGACGCCCCCGGCGGTGCCGGCGAGCAGTCCTTGCCACAGCGCACGTCTGATCATGCCTGGCGGGTACCCGCGGACCCGTGGTTGCATCGGTCCACGGGACGACGGTCACTCGCCGGCGGTCTTCTCCACCAGTGCGGCGTACGTCAGTTGCAGCACGTCCGCCCCGGCCAGGGCGGTGAGCGCCCCCATGGCCGTACGGGTCGCGCGGGGCCACAGGAGCCGGCCGGCCGTCAGGGTCGAGGCCACCCAGACGCTCATGCAGAAGGGGCAGGTCATCAGCTCGCCGACGGTCTCCCGGCGGTCCTCGTCCCGGGCCTCCTCGTGCAGTTCGGCCGGGCCCTGCGGGCCGACGTACCGGGTGAAGGGGGCCCGCAGCGGGCTGGTCACCGACGCCTTGCTCAGCAGCCTGCTGAGCCGGAACGTGGCCACCGAGGTCAGCACCACGTCCCAGGGCTCGGGCCGGTCGGGCAGCGGGCGCCCGCGCAGTCGTACCGCCGTCGCCCAGGCCGCCGTGTACGCCGAGAAGGCGCCCATCGCCGCCAGATAGCCGCCGAGCGGCCGTTCGTGGCCCGCCGAGTAGTTCCGTCCGGTGTGCCGGGCGAGCCCGCGCAGCCGCCGTCCGAGGCGGCTGTCAGCTGCCTTCCCCATGAGCCCTGCCCGCCTCCGCCTCGATCCGCCACCCGTCCGCGTGCCCGTTCTCGCCCGCTCGCCGTCCCCGGTCCTGCCCGCGCAGCCGCACCTCCACGTGGCCGTCGACGACCCGGGTCTCGAAGGACGGCTGCGGTGCGGTGGCCGGGCCGCGGACGTTCCAGCCGTCGCTGAGCCGGAAGACGCTGCCGTGCCAGGGGCACCGGACACACCCGTCCTCGACGGTTCCCCCGGCGAGGGGGCCGCCGAGGTGGCTGCACCGCTCGGCCAGCGCATGGAACCTCCCGCCGGACTCCCGCACCACCAGCACCGGCACGTCGTCCACGCTGCGCCGTACGGACCGCCCGGCCGGGAACTCGTCCACGGTGCCGACGCGGTGCCAGCCCTCGCGGACGACATGCGGGACCTCTTCGGCGTGGTTGGCGCCGGAGGCCTGCCGGTAGGCCAGGTGGCCGCCCAGCATGCCGCCGAGCCCGACCGCCGTCAGTCCCAGGTAGCCGTACGTCCGGCCGGCTCCCGCGCGCCCCTTCAGGCGGCAGGCGAGCGAGGCCGCGTACAGGCCGACGGCCGCCGTGTTGGCCAGGGCGTGGACCAGCCCCACCCGCTGCTGCTCGCGGTGCAGTTCCGCCCAGTCGACGGCACCCGCCAGGGCCGCCGGCACGGCGGCGGCCAGTCCGACACCGACCAGCAGACCCGCCTCCGTCTGCCGGGAGCGGCCGGACCGCAGGTCGAGCACGGCGGCGGACAGCCAGCTCCCGACCGGCACCTGCACCAGCAGCGGATGCACCGGGTGCCCGAGCTGCCTGCCGTGCAGCAGGTCGCGGCCGGGGCCCAGCGGCAGGGCGCGCACGCCCTTGCGGACGGTCTCGATCACCCGGTCGGCCCGTGGCCCCCGTTCCAGGCGGTCCAGGAGCCACAGGACCCGGTTCTGCCGCAGCACGCGGCGGCGTGACGTCGTACGGGAATCCATGGGCAGCCGGGTCCCCAGCCGGGCGGGCCGCAAACGGCGCGCGGGCCCGGCGCCCGGCCGGTTCAGCCACCCGGCCGGATCACCGCGCGCACACAGCCGTCCGTCTTCTCCTTGAACATGTCGTACGCCCGCGGAGCCTCGTCCAGGGACAGGGTGTGGGTCGCCAGATGGGACGTACTCAGCTCCCCGGAGGCCACGCGGTCCAGCAGCATCGGGATGTAGCGCTGGCCGTGCATCTGGGCGCCCCGCAGGGTCAGGCCCTTGTTGATCACCGCGCCCAGGGGGAACTTGTCGACGGCCCCGGCGAAGACGCCGAGGACGAACACCGTGCCGCCCTTGCGGCAGGCGTGGACGGCCTGCCGGACGGCGGTCGGGCGGTCCGTCTGGAGCCGCAGCTGCTGCTTGACCTGGTCGTAGAGGTGCACGGGGCTGTCGCTGTGCGCCTCCATGCCGACCGCCTCGATGCACACGTCCGGGCCCCGGCCGCCGGTGCGTTCGCGCAGCTCGGCCCCGACGTCGGTGGCGGTGTAGTCGATGACCTCGCTGCCGATGTGCCGCTCGGTCATCTCCAGCCGTTCCGGGAGCCGGTCGATGGAGATCACGCGTTCGGCGCCGAGCAGCATCGCCGCGCGGGCCGCCATCTGCCCGACGGCTCCGCAGCCCCACACGGCGACGACGTCCCCGGGTTTCACGCCCGCCAGGTCGGCGCCCATCCAGCCGGTCGGCACCGAGTCGGACACGAAGAGCGCGGTGGTGTCGTCGATGCCCTCCGGGACCTTGAAGGCGCCGTAGTCCGCGAAGGGTACGCGCACGTACTCGGCGTGGCTGCCGCGCAGCCCGCCCATGGCGTGCGAGTAGCCGAAGATGCCGCCGGTGGCGGCACCGAACAGGGCCTCCCCGATGCCGGGGTTGGTGTTGGTGTTGTCGCACAGGGACCACAGGTCGTTGGCGCAGTACCAGCACCGGCCGCAGCCGACGAACGAGCAGACCACGACCCGGTCGCCCACCTTGTGCTTGCGCACGGCGCTGCCGACCTCGACGACCTCGCCGAGGAATTCGTGGCCGATGACGTCCCCGGCCCGCATGAAGGGGATGTACCCGCCGATCAGATGCAGGTCGGAGCCACAGGTGGTGCCCGCGATCAGCCGTACGATCACGTCCTGGTCGTTCCGCAGCTCGGGATCGGGCACCTGCTCGACGGAGAGCTCGTTGACGCCTTCCCAGCACAGTGCCTTCACAGCACGCCCTCCTCGCTCGCGCGGCGGCTCAGCAGCCCGATCAGCTTCCCGCCGGGGGTGTCGTGGGTGGTGGGCGGTGTGTCGGGCTGCAGCACCTCTCCCGCCTCCAGCAGGGCCTTGGCCTCGCGCAGGGCGCGGCGCAGGTCCTGGCGCGGGTCGTCGCCCTTGAGCCGTGCGGCTGCGGAGTGTGTGCCTTCCGGCTGCGGCTTCCTCGGCCGTACCGCCAGTTCCGTGCCCCGGTCACCGGGTGCCGGGCGGATCCGGGTCTCGATCCGCTCGCCGTACTCCTGCAGTGGCGCCGGCAGCTTGTCGGGCTGTATGTCGCCCGGTCCACGGTTGACCGTCACTGTCAGCCAGCGGTCCATGGCTGCCCGGTCCGGCCGCCGCGCCCGCGCGCGCCGTACGGCGGCGGCCGCCCCGCCGACGGTGAGCCCCGCGGTGGTGGTCCAGAAGACCTTCTTCGCACTCATATCGGTCACCTCCGAGCGGTGGACGTGGTGGGGCGGCGGGTGAGCAGCGCGCCGAGCGCGATCATGCCGAGGCCCAGGAAGAAGTGCAGCCAGTTGTCGGCGGTGTTCAGCGGCACGAAGTTGGCCGCGCTGTCGTGGCCGATGAACAGGCCGTACAGCCACAGCACCAGGTAGACCGCACCGCCGGCCAGCAGGAACGCACGGGCGGCGGAGGCGGTGCGCGCCATCGCGAGGCCCGCCACGCCGAACGCCAGGTGGACCAGGTTGTGCAGCACGGAGACCTGGAAGATCCCGAGCAGCTTGGCCTCGGAGTGGTGCGAGGCGAACGACATCGTGTCGTAGTGCGTGGTGATCCCCGGGATGAAGCCCAGGATCCCCACCAGCAGGAAGACCGCGCCGACGGCGAAGGCAGCCTTCTGGACAGGGGCCCGAGTCGAGCGTGAGGTGCCTGCGTGGGTCGTCATGGCAGCCCGGCCCTTTCTTCGGTCGCATGGAGCGGAATGGAGTGGACTCGTACTCGTACGGACATGCGCGCGGCGAGTACCCCCGCTCCGCCGTGCAATCTCCGCAATCTCCCCGGCTCACCCGCCCGGCGCGTCAGTGGTCTCTCAGACTCCTTTCAGCTTCGGCCCTTAGCGTCTGCCCGACGGATCCCTACTGATCCGATGGGAAAACCAGGGAAGGGGCGGGACGCGATGCGCACGCTGATACTGCTCGCGCTGGCGGGGCTCGGTGCCCAGCTGGTGGACGGCAGCCTGGGCATGGCCTACGGCGTCACCTCGACCACGCTGCTGCTCGCCCTGGGCACCAACCCGGCCGCCGCCTCGGCCACGATCCACCTCGCGGAGATCGGCACCACGCTGATGTCGGGCGCGGCGCACTGGCGGTTCGGCAACGTGGACTGGAAGGTCGTCGCGAAGATCGGCGTGCCCGGTGCGGTCGGTGCCTTCCTCGGCGCGACCGTGCTGTCGAACCTGTCGACTGCGGTCGCCGAGCCGGTGATGTCGCTGATCCTGCTCGGGCTCGGCGTGTACGTCATGTCCCGCTTCACCCTGCGCGGGCTGCCCGAGGACCAGGTGGGCAAGCCGCTGCGGAAGCGGTTCCTCTCGCCGCTCGGGCTGGTCGCCGGGTTCCTGGACGCGACCGGCGGGGGCGGCTGGGGGCCGGTCGGTACGCCCGCGCTGCTCGCCAGCGGCCGGATGGAGCCGCGCAAGGTGATCGGCTCCATCGACACCAGTGAGTTCCTGGTCGCGATCGCCGCCAGCCTGGGCTTCCTGTTCTCGCTCGGCTCGCAGGGCATCGACTTCGTGTGGGTACTGGCCTTCCTGCTCGGCGGGATGATCGCGGCGCCGATCGCGGCCTGGCTGGTGCGGCTGGTCCCGCCGCGCGTCCTCGGCTCGGCGGTCGGCGGCGTCATCATCCTCACCAACGTCCGTACGCTGCTCAACAGCGACTGGATCGACGCTCCGGGTGCGCTCGCCGCGCCCGTCTACGTCCTGCTGTTCGCGCTGTGGGCGGCGGCACTCGCTTACTCGATCCGCGCCCACCTCAGGGAGCGGAAGGCGGAGCAGCCGGCGGCCGAGGAGCCGCAGCCCGCGACGGTGTGAGCACCGGCCGGGGCCGCTCAGTGCAGCCGCATCGCCAGCGTGACCGCGGCTCCCGACGTGCCCGCCGCGATGGTGAGGCGGTCGGTGACCAGATGGGCGAGCCAGAGGCCGCGCCCGGAGCGGTTGTCGTCGAGGCCGGGGAGGAGTTCGGGGATCGCGGGTGTGAATCCGGGCCCGTTGTCGGTGATACGGCACTCCAGTTCGTCCGCCCGGCGCCGCAGCTCCAGATGGCCCCGGCCGCCCGCGTGCTCGATCGCGTTGTCGGCGATCTCGCTGATGGCCAGGGTGAACTCGCCGAGGCGCACTCCGGCCAGCCCTTCGGCGGCGGCCCTGTCCTCGACCATGGCCCGCAGGACCGACAGGTTCGCTTCGGTGAAGTGCCGTTTCAACAAGACCGTCTCGGGATCCTCTAGGCCGCTGAGCCGCATATATCCACGCTATCCGGGTCAGCTCGATCCGTAACCGAAGGATCGCGTGCGGATGAAGTAAGGCCGGAATTGTGCGATCGCGATCACTGAACGAGTCCTTCCGGACGCTTGTTGTCCGGTGTGGTGGCCGAGGGGTCGAACATCCCGAAGTCGGCGTCGTAGGACCAGAGTTACGCGTGTGAGAAGCGTTGACGCGGAAGCGCTTCGACTCTACGTTGCGGGCACGCAGATGTCCGACAGAACGTTCGCCGTTCGATATATCGGACACGCTCCCCCCACTTCCTCTCCCCAGGAGGTTCCGCGTGAGCCGCACATCCCGCAGGACCGCTCTCCTCGCCGTCCCCGCGGCCGTCCTGCTCGCCCTCGTCCCCGGCACCGCGAGCGCGTACCCGAACCCCGGTACCGTCACCGGATCGACGGTCGTCCACGACCCCACGATGATCCGCACCTCCTCCGGCCAGTACCTGCTGTACGCCACCGGCGGCGGCATCTCCAGCAAGTCGTCCACGAACCGGATCGCGTTCGGCGCGGGCGCGGACGCCTTCTCGACGCGGCCGGGCTGGTGGTCGACGTACTCGTCCGTGCCGGAGGCCTGGGCGCCGGACATCTCGTACCACGGCGGCAAGTACCTCATGTACTACTCCGTGTCGTCGTTCGGCTCACAGAAGTCGGCCATCGGGCTGGCCGGCTCGACCACCGGGCAGCCGGGGAGCTGGACGGACTACGGCGTCGTGTACACCTCCAGCTCGTCCACCGACTACAACGCCATCGACCCGAACCTCTTCGTCGACGACGACGGCAAGTGGTGGCTGTCCTTCGGCAGCTGGTGGAGCGGGATCAAGATGATCCAGATCAACCCGTCCACCGGCAAGCAGCTCTCGTCCAACACCACGCGCTACTCGCTGGCGTCCCGCCCGACCGGCACCAAGGCGGTGGAGGCCCCCTACATCGTCAAGCGCAACGGCTACTACTACCTCTTCGCCTCGTACGACACCTGCTGCGCCGGCACGAGCTCCACGTACAAGGTCAAGGTCGGCCGCGCCACCTCCGTCACCGGGCCGTACCACGACAAGAACGGTGTCGCGATGACCAACAACGGCGGCACCCCGGTGCTGGAGTCGCACGGCCGCGTCATCGGCCCCGGCGGCCAGTCGATCCTCAAGGACGTGGACGGCGACCTGATCGTCTACCACTACTACGACGGCAACGACAACGGCACGCCCAAGCTCGGCGTCAACCTCCTGAACTGGAGCAGCGGATGGCCCGTCGCGTACTGACCCTGCTGGCCGCGCTGCTCCTCGCCCTCTCCCTGGGCCAGCCCTCCGCGAGCGCGGCCTCGTTCACGAACCCGGTCAAGTCGGTGAAGGGCGCCGACCCCTGGATCTCGTACCACGACGGCAACTACTACATGGTGACGACGAGCTGGACCGACGTCATCACCATGCGCAAGTCGACCACGCTGGCCGGGCTCGCCACCGCGCCCAGCGTGCAGGTCTGGAAGGGCGACGCGGCCTCGCGCTGCTGCAACATCTGGGCGCCCGAGCTGCACTTCCTGAACGGCCGCTGGTACCTGTACTTCACGGCCGGGCAGAACGTCTCCGACTACAACCCCACCCAGCGCAGCCACGTCCTGGAGAGCGCGGGCTCCGACCCCATGGGCCCGTACACCTTCAAGTCCACACTCAACAGCTCCTGGATGCTGGACGCGAGCGTGCTGAACGTGGGCGGCCGCCTGTACCTGCTGGGCAGCGCGAGCGGTGGCGGGACACAGAACCTCGTCATCGCGCCGATGTCCAACCCGTACACGGTCAGCGGCTCCTTCTCGACGATCTCCACGCCGACGTACGCCTGGGAGCGGCAGGGCGGCACCGTCAACGAGGGCGCGGAGGTGCTGCAGCGGAACGGCCGGACGTTCCTCATCTACTCGGCGAGCGGGTGCTGGACGCCGGACTACAAGCTCGGGCAGCTGGAGCTCACCGGCTCCAACCCCCTCTCGGCCTCCTCCTGGACGAAGAAGTCCACGCCCGTCTTCCAGCGCAGCGACGCGAACGGCGTCTACGGACCCGGGCACAACGGCTTCTTCACCTCGCCGGACGGCAGTGAGAGCTGGATCGTCTACCACGCCAACGACAGCGCGGGTGACGGCTGCGACAACGGGCGCACCACACGAGCCCAGAAGTTCACCTGGAACTCGGACGGCACGCCGAACTTCGGTACGCCGGTGCGGCTGGGCGCCGCGCAGACGGGGCCCTCGGGTGAGCCGACCACCGCGTCCACCACGTACACGGTCGTCAACCGCAACAGCGGGAAGTGCCTGGACGTCGAGAACGGGGCGACCGCGGACGGGACGAACGTCCGGCAGTGGTCCTGCAACGGCGCGACCCCCCAGCGGTGGCGTCTGGAGGACCTCGGTGACGACACGCACCGGCTGGTGAACGTGGCCACGGGGAAGGTGCTGGACACGGCGGACTGTTCGGCGGCGGACGGCGCGGATCTGCGGCAGTGGTCGTGGCTGAACAACACGTGCCAGCGGTTCCGCTTCGTGGCGACGGACGGGGGTTACGTGCGGATCGTCAACCAGGCGACGGGGAAGGTCGCGGACGTGGCCGGCTGCGGGACCGGTGACGGGGTGGATGTGCGGCAGTGGTCGTGGCTGGACAACGCGTGTCAGCAGTGGGCGCTGCGGGCTGTCTGACGGGTGCGTCTCAGACGGCTCCTGCCTGCCGCCACCCCACCGGATCCGGCTGGGTGCGGCCCCGCACCTGGGCGGCGGTGAGGCCCTGGGCGGCGCCCGTCGCGCGGCGGTTCGCGGCCGCTGCGGCCATGCCGGGCATGCCCGTCTGGGCGGCCGGGGTGAGGCCCGTGGCCGCGGCGGGGTACATGGCCGGCGGCACTGCGGCGGGCGCAGGCATGGGCGCCGTGGCCGGTATGGGCGCCGGGACCGGCATGGGCGTCGAGACCGGCATGGGCGCCGGGACCGGCACCGGAGCGGGCGCCGGAAGGGGCGCAGCCGCCGGAAGGGAAGCAGCCGCCGGGAGGGGAGCAGCCGCCGGTACCGGAGCAGGTGCCGGAGCCGTCATCGGCTCCGGCACGGGACCCGGCAGTGACGCCGCCTGCGCCGCGAGCCCCCGCGTCCCCGCCCCGTTCGTCCCGCTCATCAGCCGGTCCACGGCCGCCGTACCCGAGCTGTAGCCGGTCCCCGAGGCCGGGCCGGGTACGGCGGCTCCCCTCCTGGACCCGTACAGCACCGACTCCAGGCCGGACACCAGGCGTCGCACGTCCACCTCGGGCCGGACGACGAGCCGCAGGAAGCGACTGGACGAGCCGATCTTGTTGCCGCACTCACGGACCAGGATGCGGTGCTCGGTGAGCAGCCGGTCCCGGACCACGGTGCCCTCGGCGCCCACGGGCAGGCGCACGAAGAGGAAGTTGCCCTGCGACGGGTAGACCGTCAGGCCGGGCAGCGCGGAGAGCCGACGGTTCATGTCGAGCCGGTCGCGGCGCACCTGGTGCAGGCTCTCCAGGTACTCGGCGCCGTGCTCCTTGAGCATGAACACCACGGTCTCGGCGAAGGAGTTGAGGTTCCACTTCGGCAGCATCGAGCGGATCTTCCCGGCGAGCGCGGGGTTCGCCACCAGGTAGCCGAAGCGTATGCCGTGCAGGCCGAAGTTCTTGCCGAGGCTGCGCAGCACGATGACGTTGGGGCGCATCACCGCCTCCTCGACGACGCTCGGTTCGGCCTCGGCGTCGGCGAACTCCAGGAACGACTCGTCGACGACCACCAGGTCGAGGTCGGCCATCGCGTCCATGAACTGCACCAGTGCCTGTCTGTGCAGGAAGCCGCCGTCGGGGTTGTTGGGGTTGCAGATCACGGCGACGCGGGTGCCGCGGGCGCGGATGAACGCGGCGTACTGCGCGAGGTCCAGGGCGAAGCCGCCGGACTCCTGGAGCGGGAACATGTCGACGCGCTTGCCGGTCTCCATCGGCTGGTCGGTCCAGCGGCCGAAGGTGGGGACGGGTATGGCGAGGGACTCCCGGACGAGGAGATGGTCGATCCAGGTGATGAGCTCGGTGGAGCCGTTGCCCATCGCCACGCACTGCGGCGGGAGCTGGAGGAGGTTGCAGAGCTCGGCCGTGATGGTGTCGGCGCTGCTCGGGTAGTACGTGATGATCTCACGCAGCCGGCCGGCCAGGTCGTCGAACATGGCCGGAGTGGGGAAGTACGGGTTGCACGGGATGCAGAAGTCGACCGGCCCCGCCCCCTCGCCGCCCTCGCGCGTCAGCGCCGCCATCGACGGGCTGTGCGCTGCCGTGCCGCGGAACAGCGAGGTGACGTTGCCGGCCATGGAACCTCCGTAGAGGGCGGGCCCGCCGGGGAAGGCGGGCCGCCCTTGCATACGGATGCCGGTGAGGCGTCGTTCAACCGGAGTGGATAGGCGTTCAGGAACTGAACGAGTGCACCGTCGTCGTCCGGTACGTCTGCCCCGGCCGCAGCACCGTCGACGGGAACGACGGCTGGTTCGGCGAGTCCGGGAAGTGCTGCGTCTCCAGGCAGAGGGCGTCGCCCTGCCGGTAGACGCGGCCGCCGGAGCCGACGAGGGTGCCGTCCTGGAAGTTGCCGGAGTAGAACTGCAGGCCGGGCTCGTTCGTGGCGATGCGCAGCGTACGGCCGGACCGCGGGTCGCGCAGCGTCGCGGCGTGCTCGGGACGGGACGTGATGCCCTTGTCGAGCGCCCAGTTGTGGTCGTATCCCTGGCCGTACAGCACCTGCTGGTGCGGTACGCGGATGTCCTCGCCGATCGTCTTGGCGCGGCGGAAGTCGAAGGGGGTGCCCGCGACTGTGGCCAGCTCACCGGTGGGGATGAGGCCGGAGTTCACGGGGGTGTAGCGGGAGGCGGCGATCGTCAGCTCGTGGTCCTCGATCGTGCCGCTGCCCTCGCCGGCCAGGTTCCAGTAGACGTGGCTGGTGAGGTTGACGACGGTGGCCTTGTCGCTGGTGGCCTCGTAGTCGATGCGCCAGTCGCCGGCGCGGGTGAGGGTGTACGTCACCTTCGCCTTCAGCGTGCCCGGGTAGCCCATCTCGCCGTCGACGCTCGTGTAGTACAGGTGGAGGCCGACGTCGGAGCCCTTGGTGAACGGCTCCACGTCCCACACGCGCTTGTCGAAGCCCTGGGCGCCGCCGTGCAGGCTGTTCTCGCCGTCGTTGACGGAGAGCTGGTACGCCTTGCCGTCGAGGGTGAAGCGGCCCTTGTCGATGCGGTTGCCGTAGCGGCCGATCAGGGCGCCGAAGTAGGGGCTCTTCGCGACGTAGTCCTCGAGGTTGTCGAAGCCCAGGGAGACGTTGGTGTACCGGCCGCGGCGGTCCGGGATCTCCAGGGACTGCACGGCCCCGCCGTAGGAGAGGACCTTTAGCCGCGTCCCGCCGTTCTCCAGCGACCAGCGGTACACCTTGGTGCCGTCCGCGAGCTTCCCGAAGAGTTCCTTCACCGGCTTCCTGCCTCCCGTGGCGTGCGCCGTGCCCGCCGCGCCGATCGTGCCCGCCGCGATGCCCGCGGCCGCCGCTCCCGCTATGACCGTGCGTCTGTTCATGTCCATGTGTCTGCGGCTCCTGCGATGTCGATGGAAGAAGAAGGGCCCCGCCTTCCGGCGGGGCCCCTTGTACGACTTACGAACCGACCTTGCGCTTGTTCCACACGTCGAACCCGACCGCCGCCAGCAGCACCAGGCCCTTGATGACCTGCTGCCAGTCGGTGCCGATGCCGACGAGGTTCATACCGTTGTTCAGCACGCCCAGGACCAGACCGCCGATGATCGCGCCGAGGACGGTGCCGACGCCGCCGCTCATCGACGCGCCGCCGATGTACGCGGCCGCGATCGCCTCCAGCTCGAAGTTGAGGCCGGCCTTGGGCGAGGCCGCGTTGAAGCGGGCGGCGAAGACCAGACCCGCCAGGGCCGCGAGCATGCCCATGTTCACGAAGAGCAGGAAGGTGACCTTCTTGTCCTTCACACCCGACAGCTTGGCCGCGGGCAGGTTGCCGCCGATGGCGTAGACGTGACGGCCGATGATCGCGTTGCGCATCACATAGCCGAAGCCGACGACCAGTACGCCGAGGATCAGCAGGACGATCGGGGCGCCCTTGTAGCTGGCCAGCAGCATCGTGACGACGAGCACGGCGGCGGAGAGGGCGACCAGCTTGAGCACGAACATGTTCGTAGGCAGCACATCGAGCGCGAACTCCTGCTGCCGCTTGCGGTCGCGGATCTCCTGGAGCACGACGAAGACGATCAGTCCGAGGCCGAGCACCAGAGTCAGGTTGTGGTAGTTGGTCTCCGGACCGACCTCGGGCAGGAAGCCGTTGGCCACCTTCTGCAGGCCCTCGGGGAACGGGCCGAGGGTCTGGCCCTCCAGGAAGATCTCGGTCGCGCCGCGGAAGACCAGCATGCCCGCCAGGGTCACGATGAACGACGGGATGCCCAGATACGCGATGAAGAACCCTTGTGCCGCGCCCGCGACCGCGCCGATGGCCAGACACAGCACCACGGCCAGCGGCCACGCTATGTCGTTGTTCACCATGAACACGGCGGCGATCGAGCCGACGAACGCGGTCAGTGAGCCGACCGACAGATCGATGTGGCCCGCGATGATGATCAGCATCATGCCGATCGCGAGGATCAGGATGTAGCTGTTCTGCAGCACCAGGTTGGAGACGTTGCGCGGCAGCAGCAGGTCGCCGTCGGTCCAGACGGCGAACAGCGCCACGATCAGACCGAGGGCGATCAGCATGCCGTACTGCCGCATGTTGCGGCGCATGCCGTCCATCACCAGTTGCAGCAGGCCTCCGCCCGTGGCCGAGCCGCCCTTGCCGGGCGGCGCCGGGGCCGGCGTCTTGGCGGTCACGTCCGTGCTCATCGGGTTACCTCTTTGTCCTTCGTCATCTGACGCATCAGCGATTCCTGTGAGGCCTCGGCCCGCGAGAACTCACCGGTGAGCCGTCCCGCGGCCATGGTGTAGATGCGGTCGCACATGCCGAGCAGCTCGGGCAGCTCGGACGAGATGAAGACGACCGCCTTGCCCTCGGCCGCCAGTTGGTCGATGACCGTGTAGATCTCGTACTTCGCGCCGACGTCGATACCGCGTGTCGGTTCGTCCAGGATCAGCACGTCCGGACCGGTGAAGATCCACTTGCTGAGGACGACTTTCTGCTGGTTGCCGCCGGACAGCTTGCCCACCGGTTCGAAGACGGTCGGCGCCTTGATGTTCATGGACTTCCGGAAGCCCTCGGAGACCTGCCGTTCCTCGTGCTCGTCGACGACACCGCCCTTGGCGACCTTGCGCAGCGCGCTGAGCGAGATGTTGCGGTTGATGGTGTCGATGAGGTTGAGGCCGTAGTGCTTGCGGTCCTCGGTGACGTACGCGATGCCGTGCTTCACCGCCTCGGGCACGGTCTTCGTACGGATCTCCGTGCCGTCCTTGAGGACCGTGCCGCCCGTGTGCCGGCCGTAGGTGCGCCCGAAGACGCTCATCGCGAGCTCGGTGCGCCCGGCGCCCATCAGGCCCGCGATACCGACGATCTCCCCGCGCCGCACCTGGATCGACACGTCGTCGACCACCTTGCGCGACTGGTCGATCGGGTGGTGCACGGTCCAGTTGCGGATCTCCAGGGCGGGCGCGACGCCCTCCTCCGGCTGGTGCGGCGTCCGCTCCGGGAAACGGTTCTCCAGGTCGCGGCCCACCATGCCGCTGATGATCCGGTCCTCGGTGGTCTCCTCGGACTTCACATCGAGCGTCTCGATGGTGTGCCCGTCGCGGATGATCGTCACCGAGTCGGCGACCCGGCGGATCTCGTTCAGCTTGTGGGAGATGATGATCGAGGTGATGCCCTGATTCTTCAGGTCGAGGATCAGGTCCAGGAGCTTGCCGCTGTCCTCGTCGTTCAGCGCCGCCGTCGGCTCGTCGAGGATGAGCAGTTTCACCTTCTTCGACAGCGCCTTGGCGATCTCCACGAGCTGCTGCTTGCCCACGCCGATGTCGGCGACCCGGGTCTCCGGGTGCTCGTCCAGGCCGACGCGGCGGAGCAGCTCGGTGGCGTGCTTCAGCGTGTCGTTCCAGTTGATGAAGCCGCGCCTCGCGTGCTCGTTGCCGAGGAAGATGTTCTCCGCGATGGAGAGATAGGGCACCAGGGCCAGTTCCTGGTGGATGATCACAATGCCGTGCTGCTCACTGGCCCTGATGTCCTTGAACGCGCAGACCTCTCCCTCGAAGAGGATGTCCCCCTCGTAGGTGCCGTGCGGGTGGACGCCGGAGAGGACCTTCATCAGGGTCGACTTGCCGGCGCCGTTCTCGCCGCAGATGGCGTGGACCTCGCCCTGCCGGACGGTCAGCGTGACGTCCGACAGCGCCTTGACGCCGGGAAAGGTCTTGACGATCGAGCGCATTTCCAGGACGGGTCCCGCCATGGTCGTGCCTTCCAATCCGTGGGGTTCGGCGGTTACTTGAGGTCGGCTTCCTTGATGTAGCCGGAGTCGACCACCGTCTTCTGGTAGTTCTCCTTGTCGACGCTCACCGGCTCCAGCAGGTACGCGGGCACGACCTTGGCACCGTTGTCATACGTCTTGTCGTCGTTGATCTCGGGCTTCTTGTCGTTGAGCGAGGCGTCGACCATGTTGGTGGCGACCTTGGCGAGCTCGCGGGTGTCCTTGTAGACGGTCATCGACTGCTGGCCGTCGATGATCGACTTCACCGAGGCGAGCTCGGCGTCCTGGCCGGTGACGACCGGCAGCGGCTTGTCCTTGGTGCCGTAGCTGTCCGACTTCAGGGCGGACAGGATGCCGATGGAGATGCCGTCGTACGGCGAGAGCACCGCGTCGACGCGCTCGCTCTTGTAGGCCGAGGTCAGGATGTCGTCCATGCGCTTCTGGGCGGTGCCGCCGTCCCAGCGCAGGGTGGTGACCTGGGTGAGCTCCGTCTGGCCGGACCGGACGACGAGCTGCTTCTTGTCGATGTAGGGCTGCAGGACGTTCATCGCGCCCTGGAAGAAGTAGCGGGTGTTGTTGTCGTCGTTGGAGCCGGCGAACAGCTCGATGTTGAAGGGGCCCTTCTCGCTGCCGTCCTTCAGGCCCAGCTTCTCCACGATGTAGGTGCCCTGGAGCTCGCCGACCTTCTCGTTGTCGAAGGACGCGTAGTAGTCGACGTTGTCCGTGCCGAGGATCAGGCGGTCGTAGGAGATCACCGGGATGTCGGCGTCCTTGGCCTGCTGGAGCACGTTGTTCAGCGACTTGTTGTCGATGGCCGCGATGATCAGGGCGTCCACGCCCTGCGTGATCAGGTTCTCGATCTGGGAGACCTGCTGGTCGGGGTCGTCCTCACCGTAGACCAGCTTGGCCTCGAAGCCCTTGGCCTCCAGGTTGTCGACGACGTACTTGCCGTCGGCGATCCAGCGCTCGGAGGACTTGGTGGGCATGGCGACACCAATGGTGGCGCCGTCCGCGCCTCCCTTGCCCTCCTCGCTGCCGCCCTCGCTGTTCTGGCCGCAGGCGGAGAGGGTGAGGGCGAGTGAGGCGGCGGAGGCCAGGGCGGCGAATGCGGCTCGGCGGTTGCGCATGATCATCATCCTTGATGTGGTGGGCCGGCTCGGGCGGCGGTGGTGCGAGGCCTTGCAGGGGAGGCGCTCCGTGCGGTGCGAGGGAGACCGAGGAGAGTGTGTGGGATCGTGTGCGGTGGTGTCTGCTTCTGTACAGGGACCTTTGTTCGAACGTTATGAAGGACGTCGAAGCGCGGTGGTGCAGTCACGTCGGGGCGCGGTGGTGCGGGCGCGCCGGACCGTGGTCGTGAAAGCGCGCCGGACCGCGGTCACACAGGCGCGTCGAACCGCTTCAGCTCGCCCGGCAGCCGCGTCCCGAGGGGCGCCATGTCGTCGCCCACGCCGTGCCGTTCGAGCAGGTCGAGGGCGAGCCGGCCGCGCCGTACCCGCTCCCGGGCGGTGGCCAGGGTCAGCTCCCGCATGTGGTGTCCGTACGGGTAGATCCCGGGCGCCTTGGCCAGTCCGAACTTGAGGTAGATCGGCGCACCGCGCCGGATCAGTTCGGCGATCTCGTACATCCGCACATAGCCGCCGAGGTCGTCGGGGGCCTCGACGTACATGTCCATCGGGGTGCCGGAGAGCCGGCGTATCTCGGTGAGGTGGTCCAGCGTCAGATCGCTGGGCACGTTGACCGAGTCGGCGCCGAGGTTCTCGTACACGGCGTACGAGGCCGGATTGACCGGGCCGATCAGCGCGGACACCTTGAGCGTCGTGTCGGCGGGGATGATCCCGGCGGTCCGTGCCCGGTGCAGCGTCCACAGCACCCCCTCGTCCGCGACGAGCAGGCACTTCACTCCCAGCTCGGTGGCGCGGATCGCGTCCTCCACGCAGCCGGCGACCGCGTCGTGGCCCCGGGCGCGCAGGCCCGCCCCGCCCGAGTCGGTGCGGGTGGAGCCGCCGATGTCCCAGGTGCCGCGCGGGCCGGTGAACAGGCAGAGCTCGATGTCGCGCGCGGCGGTGGCCTCGACCATCTCGGTGATCTCGGCGTCGGTCAGCATCCACACGCCGCTGCCCTGGCTGATCCGGTGGATCGGCACATCGAGCCGCGAGGACTCCTTGAGGACCACGGCCAGCGCCTCGGGCCCCTCGCACGAGGGAATCTCGGTGCGCCAGCGGCCGCCTCCGGGGAAGGTGTGCGGCGAGGCGTCGGCGGGGGAGAGGTCGGGCGCGCCCAGGCCGAGCGCGGCGAGCGCCTGCTCGCCGGGTCGACGGGGCGCCGTGGCGGAAGCGTCGGTCACAAGCTGTCCTTCAGGTTCGGCCAGGTTCGGCGTGTTCGTGATTTCGGACGGAGTTCGCGGAGCAGGGCGTACGAGGTGCGGGGCCGGGGCGCGGGTGGCGCTGGGCGTACGCCGGTACGGAGCGTCAGGGTCCCCGTACCGGCGTACGGCTCGTGGTGGTGCTGTGTGCTGTGGTCCTCGGTGGTGGGGTCAGGGCCGCAGCAGGACCTTGCCCACCTTCGGGTCACCGGCCCCCACCAGCTCGATGGCCTGCGCGAACTCGGTGAGCGGCAGCTCATGGGTGACCAGCGGCAGCGGATCCAGCAGGCCCGCCCCGAAGACCCGCACCGTGTGCGCCCACGCCTCGGGCGGCGCGCCGAACACGGTGTGCACCTCGAGCTGCCGTACGACGAGGTCGGTCGGGTCCAGTCCCTGGGCGCCCGGTGCGGGGATCCCGGTGAGGACCAGCCGGCCCCCGCGCCGCAGCAGTCCGGCGGCGGTGCGGGCGGCGTCGGCGGACCCGGCGGTCTCGATGACCACGTCGAAGTCGCCGGGCAGCTCCTGGTCCTTGGTGCGGAAGTCCGTGGCACCGAAGCCCCGGCAGAGCTCGGCACGGTCCGGACGGGTGCCGACGACCAGCAGCTCGGCCGGGCTGCCCGCCTTCAGGAACTGAACGGCGAACACCCCGAGCGTCCCGGTGCCCACCACGGCCACCCGCTCGCCGGGCCGCGCGTTCGCCTTGAGCGCGGCGGCCGCGATGCAGGCGGCAGGCTCCAGCAGCGCGGCGGC
The DNA here is from genome assembly GCA_000719105.1 of Streptomyces sclerotialus. Classification (GTDB taxonomy): domain Bacteria; phylum Actinomycetota; class Actinomycetes; order Streptomycetales; family Streptomycetaceae; genus Streptomyces; species Streptomyces sclerotialus_B. The sequence goes on from JODX01000001.1 coordinate 684,887, forward strand.
CGTCAGATCGGCGTCGTCGGGCAGAACATGCAGCAAGCGGGCGGGCAGCGTGAGCGTGGCGGCCATCGCACCCGGCTGGGTGAACCCGGTCTCCTCGTACCCGGCCGTGCACAGCGTGGTGTCGCCCGCGTGGCAGCGGTCGCACACCTGGCAGTTGCGGAAGCCCTCGCCGACGACCTTGCGGCCGACAAGATCCGAAGGCACTCCCGCCCCTACCGCCTCCACGGTCCCGGACCACTCGTGGCCCGGTGTGAGCGGGTACCGCACATAGCCCTCGGGCCGGTTGCCCTGGTAGACCTCGCGGTCGCTGCCGCAGATGCCGGAGGCGTGGACGCGCACCAGCGCCTCGCCGGCCCCCGGCTGCCGGGGCTCGTGCGGGACGAGCCGGTGCTCGCCCGGCGCCTCGACGACGACCGCGGTGCTCACCGGGTCCCCTTCGGCTTGCGCTGCTCCCAGCCCTCGGCCCACAGGTCGAACCGGGCCTGCTGCTGCGGGAACTCGGCCGCCGCGTCCACGTCCAGCTCGACCCCGAGGCCGGGCGCGTCGGAGAGGTGGAAGCAGCCGTCCTCCGGGTCCACGTACGGCGCGCCCTTGACCACCTTCTTGATCTCCGCGTCCGCGAAGTCGTTGAAGTGCTCGAGGATCTTGAAGTTCGGGGAGGTGAAGCCGACCTGGAGGGAGGCGGCGGTGAGCACGGGACCGCCGACGTTGTGCGGGGCGACCAGCGTGTAGTGGGTCTCGGCGGTGGCAGCCAGCTTCCGGGTCTCCCAGATGCCGCCGATGTGGCCGACGTCCGGCTGGATGATGTCGACGGACTGGTCCTCGAACAGCTCGCGGAACTCGATCCGGTCGTGAATGCGCTCCCCGGTGGCGACGGGAATGTCGACCTTCTCGGCGACCTTCTTCAGCGCCCGCAGGTTCTCCGGCGGCACCGGCTCCTCCAGCCAGGCCGGCTTGAACGGCGCCAGCTCGTGCGCGAGCCGTACGGCGGTGGACGGCGAGAACCGGCCGTGCATCTCCAGCATCAGCTCGGCGTCGGGACCGATGGCGTCGCGTACGGCCTCGATCAGGGAGACCGCGTACAGGGTCTCCTTGTGGTCGAGCTCGAAGTGCCCGGTGCCGAACGGGTCGATCTTCAGCGCCCGGTACCCGCGCTCCATGACCCCCTGCGCGGCCTTGTGGTACGCCTCCGGGGTCCGCTCCGTCGTGTACCACCCGTTGGCGTACGCCTTCACCTTGTCGGTGACCTTGCCGCCGAGGAGCTGCCACACCGGCACGCCGAGAGCCTTGCCCTTGATGTCCCAGCACGCCATCTCGATCACGGCGATCCCGGACATCACGATCTCACCGGCGCGCCCGTAGTCGCCGTACTTCATGCGCCGGACGAGATCCTCGACAGCGAACGGGTCGGAGCCGAGAATGTGATTGACCTCGGCCTCCTTCAGGTAGCCGAGGAGGGCGTCGGTGTGCCCCAGCATCCGGGTCTCGCCGACTCCCGTGAGGCCCTCGTCGGTGTGCACCTGGACGTAGGTCAGATTGCGCCACGGCGTTCCGACCACGTGCGTGCTGATTCCGGTGATGCGCACGGCAGTTGCCCTTCGCTACGTTCGATATTTCGTCACTCGTTCGAAATGCTGGCGTGACAGTAAGGACGGCGCCCGGGGGGTGTCAATGGGTCGAACGCATAACGATTCGGGTGCGGGCGAGCGCGCCCCCAACTCCCCAAACCGGTACGAGCACTTCCCCACACAACATTCACAGCAGCCTCTATGGGGATCCCTCGGGGAGAACCTAGTCTTCCCGCGTCATGGACTACTGCCACCCGTGCCGCCGCCACCTCAACGGCGCCCTCAGCTGCCCGGGATGCGGCGCGCCGGCCGAAGAGCTCCGCGCGTACGCGGTGGACGACGGGGTGCGGCCGTCCGGGAGTGCCGGAAGCGGCGCTGGTGCCGGAAGTGGCGCGAGTGGCGAGGAGGAGCCGGACGAGTCCGCCACCGGCGGTCCCCGCTCCGGCCGCCGCGCCGGGGACGAGTCCCGTTCCAGCCGACGCGATCGCAAAGCGGCCGCCCACCGCCGGCGCCGTCGCCGGGTCCTCTTCGCCGGTGCCGGGCTGCTGCTCGCGGCGGGCGGTCTGAGCCTCGCCGAACTCGGCGTCGAGGCGCCCGGCTCGCACCCCGGGACGACGGCGGCGGACGGCGGACCGGCGGACGCCTCGGCCCTCGGGGACGCGCCGTCCCGGCAGGACGGCACCACGGAAGCCGTCGGTGTGGGCGCGGATGCGTCCGCCGCTCCGGGCGGCGGTTCGGCGTCCCCGTCGGGCGTGGAGTCGGAGCCGCCGACGGGGGAGCGGACCGAGAGCGGGAAGGCGGCGGCGAAGGAGTCCAGCCCGGGGCACGGCGACGGCGGGCAGCAGGCCGAGCAGTCCGGGCAGGGCGGCGACCAGGCCGGTCAGCCGGCCTCCGGGGACACCGCACCGGACCGTACGTCCCCGGCTCCGGGAGCCACCTCCGCTCCCGGGGCCCCGTCGGCCCCTAGCCCCCGCCCCACGTCCGAGGAACCGCCCCCGCACCCGTCGCCTTCGGAAACGTGCGACTGGTTCCTGTGGTGGTGCAGCTGACGTCCAGGTGCGGCTGACGCCCCGGTTCGGTCGACGCCCGGCGCGCAGCCGGCCGGAGCCTAGACGGCCAGCATCCTCCGCAACAGTTCGCGCAGCCCGAGCCGCTCCTCCTCGGACAGGGCCGCCAGCGGCTCCCGGGCGAAGTTCAGGGACTCCCGCAGGCCCTTGGCGATCCGGCGGCCCTCCTGGGTGGCCGCGGCCAGTTTCACCCGGCGGTCGTTCGGGTCCGGCCGCCGCTCCACCAGGCCCCGCGCCTCCAGCCGGTCCACGATGCCGGTCACGTTCGAGGGCTCGCACTTCAGCTTCTGTGCCAGCCGCCGCATGGGCAGCGGCTCCAGGGAGAGCAGGCTCAGCAGTCGCGCCTGGGCGCCGGTCAGCGCGTGCTCGGCGGCGGCCTCCTCGTACTCCTCGTGGTAGCGGGCCACGACGGTGCCTATGAGCTCGACCACCTCCAGGGTGAGGGGGTCGACCGGTGGACGTCTGTGCGTGGCCATGGACACCAGGCTACCGGCTTATTTGACATGCTGAAATTTTCAGGCGCATGGTTGTTTCAGGTAGTGAACTATTTCGGGTACAACGTAGGTACGACTCGGTGCGAGCCAGTACGACGTAGTACGACGCAGGAAAGGCGCCCTCATGTCCGACACCCCGGCCCTCCCCACCTCCAGCCGCGAATGGCACCTGCTCAGCCGTCCCGTCGGCTGGCCGAAGACCGAGGACTACGCCCTGGTCGAGGCGGAGATCCGGCAGCCCGGCCCCGGTGAGGTACTGGTACGGAACGAGTACCTCTCCGTCGACCCGTACATGCGCGGCCGGATGAGTGCCGCCAAGTCGTACGTCGCCCCCTTCGAGCTGAACAAGGTCATGCAGGGCGGGGCCGTCGGCGAGGTCGTCGCGTCGAACGCGGAGGGCATCGCGCCCGGCGACCACGTGCTCCACTTCGGCGGCTGGCGCGAGTACGCCACGTTCGACGGCAAGCAGGCCGTCAAGGTCGACCCGGAGGCCGCGCCCCTCTCCACCTACCTGGGCGTGCTCGGCATGACCGGCCTGACCGCCTACGCCGGACTGCTGCGCACCGCCTCGTTCAAGGAGGGCGACTCCGTCTTCGTCTCCGGCGCCGCCGGTGCCGTCGGCAGCCAGGTCGGCCAGATCGCGAAGCTCAAGGGCGCCTCGCGGGTGATCGGCTCCGCCGGGTCCGACGAGAAGGTCAAGCTGCTCGTGGACGAGTACGGCTTCGACGCGGCCTTCAACTACAAGAACGGCAACGTCGGCGAGCAGCTCCGCGAGGCCGCGCCCGACGGCGTCGACGTGTACTTCGACAACGTCGGCGGCGACCACCTCGAGGCCGCCATCGGCTCCCTCAACCGGGACGGCCGGATCGCGGTCTGCGGAATGATCTCCGTCTACAACAACACCGAGCCGGCCCCCGGCCCGAGGAACCTCGCCCGGCTCATCCAGACCCGCGGCCGCATCGAGGGCTTCCTCGTCGGCGACCACTACGACCTGCAGCCGCAGTTCTTCCAGGAGGTCGGCCCCTGGGTGCGCTCCGGTGAGCTGAAGTACCGCGAGACCGTCGTCGAGGGCGTCGAGAACACGCTGGAGGCGTTCTTCGGGGTCCTGCGCGGCGACAACACCGGCAAGATGATCGTCAAGCTCTGACCGGCCGGCCGTGACCGCGAGAGGTCCGCACCCCTGCTTCCCGGGGGTGCGGACCTCTCGCGGTCTCGAGGGGTCAGCGTGTCAGCGCCGCCGCATGCACGGCCTTCACCAGCCGTGCGTTCTCCGGTGCCGCCCCGCCCGGGAAGGCCATCCGCCGCCGGGTGTAGCCGTACGCCAGGCCGCTGCGCGGGTCCGCGAAGGCCTGGGAGCCGCCCGCGCCGCTGTGCCCGAAGGCCCCGGCGCCGAGGAACGGGTACCAGTTCTCCGCAGTCGCCTGGAAGCCGAGCCCGTACGCCTTGGGGGCGCGCATCACCAGGTCGAAGCCGATCGAGTGGACCTGCCCGACCTCCGCGACCGTGTCCGGCTTCAGCAGCGGCGGGCGCCCGTCCACCTCGCCGACCGCCGCCGCGTACATCCCGGCGAGCCCGCGCGCGGAGGCCACGCCGCCCGCCGACGCGGGTCCCTCGGCGCGCACGGTGCGGGAGTTGGCGTGGTCCACCAGCTCGCCCGGTTCCGGCACATGCGAGTTGAACGCGATGGAGGTGAGGGTGTGGGGGCCCGTCGGAACGGTGTCGAGGACCGCCTGCTCCTCCGGGGTCGGCGCCATCGGCTGCACGGAGCGGAAACGGGGCTCGTGCTCGTCGGGGAGGCCCAGGAAGAAGTCCAGCCCGTACGGGGCGCGCACCCGCTCCTCGTACACCTCCTGGAGCGTACGGCCGGTCGCCCGCCGGACCACCTCGCCGGTCAGCGCGCCGATGACCAGCGCGTGGTAGCCGAAGGCCGCGTCCGGGCGCCAGTACGGGCGCTGGCCGGCGAGCCGCTCGGCGACGATCCGGTCGTCCGCCAGCTCCTCCCGGGTGAACCCGGCGTCGAGACCGATCAGCCCCGCCCGGTGCGCCATCAGCTGCCGCAGGGTCACCGTGCCCTTGCCCGCGGCCGCGAACTCCGGCCAATAGTGCGCGACTTCGCGGTCGAGGTCCAGGATGCCGTCCTGGACGAGGAGCGCCACCACGAGGTGGGCGGCGCCCTTGGTGGAGGAGAAGACGCCGTACAGCGCCTCGCCGCCGGTGTCCGGACCCGCCCACAGGTCGACGACCCGCCGCCCGTCCACGTACGCGCACAACTGGCCCTCGTAGTCCGGCCGCTGCCCGGCCACCACGGCGGCGAACTCCTCGCGCACCGCCTCGAAGCCCTCCGCGACCGTGCCGTGGACGGTGCCCGCTCCGGTCACCGCCTCGCTGCTCTCCTCGGTTCCCCGTGTCATCCGCACTCCTCTCAGGACACTGTCAGCAACGCCCTGGCGACCTGGGCGAATTCCCCCTTGGGATGGGCGCGGAAGAGCGGCTCCGTACCGAACAGCACCGCACCCGGACCGCTCACCACGGAGGCCTTCCCGGCGGCCGCGTCCGGTCCGCCCGTGCCGTCGTCCAGGGCCCGCCAGTGGCCGGAGACCAGCGGGTTCCCGGTCCCGTACGACTGCTCCACGCGCACCCCGGGCCCGAGGCCGGTGAACCACACGGGCGCGTAGACGAAGCTGTGGCCGGGCGCTCCGGCCGTCAGCGCGCCCGAGTTCCGCACGCGCACCACGCCGTTGGCGTCGGGGCTGCCCTCGACCGGCCGCACGGCGAGCGGACCGGCGGCGGCGTTGAGCGCGGCCCCGGCGGCACCGCGCCCGACGAGCCCGTGGGTCTTCAGGAAGCCGTCGAGCGCGGTGCGGGCGGCCTCGTTCAGATCGTCGTGGTCGAGCCCGGACGACACCATGAGCACGTCCACCGAGGACCAGTCGAAGCCCTTGTTGAGCACTGCCGTCGACACCGGGACGACGTCGAAGTCCATCTCCCGCAGTGCGAACAGCTCACCGGGCGTGACGGCCGCCGCGACGCGCACCCGGCTGAGCGGGGTGGTGCCCTTGCGCGCCGTCGCCGTCCCGAAGACCACGTCGTACCGGGCCGCCAGGGATTCCGCCCTCCCGCGCGCGGAGGCGGGCACGAGCGCGCTGCCGTCGGCGGCCCGCCGGACCTGCACCCCGTCGCGCAGCAGCGAGTTGAGCGCCGCGATCTCCTGCGGTGCGTCCAGGCGCAGCCGCAGGTCGCCGCGCGCGGCCACCTGCCCCACGCGCGCGGGGGAGTCGACGGAACGCAGCGGCAGACCGGTGAGCCTGCCCTCCGCCACGTCCTCGACGGTCGCGCCCCACAGCCGTCCGAGGCTCCAGCCGGAGATGTCGTACATCACCGAGACCTTGTCGCTGATGTCCCGGCCGTCGGCGAGCAGGACGTTCGCGAGGCCGCGCTTGGGCTGGTGCATGTCGACGACGTACGAGCCCTTCGCGTACGACCGCCCGCCGAGCCGGAAGGCGTGGTTCGCGCGCGTGACACGGACGTCGTGGGCGATGAGATGCTGCACGAGCCGGGCGGCCGAGGTGGCGGAGCGCTGCGCGCCGCCCGCCGGGATGACGTACGCGCGCGGGAACTCGGCCGTGTAGACGTCCTCCGGCCCGATGCCCGGCACCCCCGGGACCGTCTCCGCGGAGACGGGGACCTGTGCGGCACCGGTGGCGCCCCGCCGGAACACCTCGATCTGGTCGGCGACGAGCTCGGCCCGGTGCTCCCGTACGTAGTCCAGGGTGGCTTCCATGGCCGCGCCCGCGACCGCGGTGTTGACGGCGGAACGGCGGCGCAGCTCCGCCTCGGGCAGCGTGTCGTAGGCGCGGTTGTTCACCTGGAGCGGGATCTCGACGGTGTGCGCGGCGACCGTGCCGTGGAACGCCGCGTACTGCGGGGTGAAGATCGGCGGCCAGTCGTCCCAGCCCTCCTCCTGGTCGCGGAAGGGGATCTGGGCCGGCTCCACGCCGTCCTTCCCGGCCGTGTAGCCGAGGCCGTTGACGGCGGCCTCCATGCCGAGGGCGTTGGCATAGGTGTTCTTCAGGAACAGGTCGTACTCGTAGTTCTCGCCGTGCGGCGGGGTGGTCGGCTCGATCAGCGTGCCGTTGACGTAGCCGTGCAGGTCCAGCATCACGGCCGGCTGCTTGTCGAGCTGGATCTGCCGGATCGCGCGCGCCTCGGGCTGGGAGGCGGTGACGAGGTCCCGGTTCAGGTCGAAGCCGTTCGCGTTCGCGCGTGTGCCGGCGATACGGCCGTCCGGGTTGGCGGTGACGTTGAAGTAGAGCCGGCTGTGTGCGAGGAGGCGGGTGGTGTCCTTGTCCTTCGCCGTGGCGAGCCGCTCGACGAGCTTCAGTGCGGCGTCGGTGCCCTCCCACTCGTTGCCGTGGATGTTGCTGTTGAAGAAGACGGGCGTCTTGTAGGCCTTCCGCACGGCCGGGTCCTTCGCGGCCGACTGCGGGGCGTTCTCGATGAGCTCGCGCATCCGCGCCTGGTCGCGGGCCTCGCGCGCGCTCTCGGGCGCGGTGACGGTGACCAGGTAGAGCGGGCGCCCGCCGGCCGAGCGGCCCGCCACCTCGACGCTCACCCGGTCGCCGAGGCGCTGCAGGGCGTTCAGCTCGGGGGCGATGCCGTGGTACGGGGTGAGGCCCAGCCTGAGGGACTTGTCGGCGGGGTTCTCCGGGTCCGGGGCGAGGGTCCGGCGGCGCGGGTAGCCGCGGGTGTCGGTGGCGGCGAGGTCCGTTGTAGGGGCCGCCAGGGCACGGCCGGCCGTGCTCGCCGGGGCCTCGGCGGCGGACCGGGTGAGGGCGGCGCCGCCCTTCCGGACGGGACCGCCGGGGTCGTCCGCTCCGGCCGGGTGCGGGACGAGCAGGAGGGAGCCGGCCGCGGTGGCGGCGACGGTGACCGCGGCGGTCAGTGAGGGCTTCCGGGCCGATCGCGAAGGGGATCCGAGGGATCCGGAGCTGTGTCTCGGCAGGGGCACGCGTGTCTCCTGAAACGGGAGTTCCTGACATGCTCGGTAGGCGAGGTGTACCCGTTCGACTCCCTCGCAACAAGAGGGCCTCGCGGTCACGAAAGCCTCGAACGGGACGTGCCGGACGGAGCCGACAGGGCATGCTGGGGACGCACGTCCCCGGCACATCGCACGCACGTGCGCATGCAGGTACGGCACGGCACGGCACGGCACAGGTGAGGCTTCGCGCGAGGCGAGGAGGGCCCATGTCCCCGATTCCGTCGCTCCCCGGCATTCCCAGCCGGGAGGACGTGGTGCGGATGGCACGCAGCACCACCGAAATCACCGGCCAGCTCCTCGACACGGCCGGAAACATCACGAAGATCGCGGTCAACACCCTGGATCCGCGGGCGGGTTCGGGCGCCGAGGTGCTCCGCGTCCTGAGCCAGACCACGGCGGACCTGGCCGAGGCCAGCGCCTCCCCGCAGGCACAGGAGGCCTTCTACCGCATCGTCGACACGCTGACCCGGCTCGGCACCAGCGGCGCGCCGCTCGCGGTCCACCCCGTGAGCGAACCGGCCCAGGCCCTGCTCACCGCGCTGGGCGACAACCTGCTCCCGGTCCTCGACGCGGTGGAGCCGGCGGTGGAGGAGGCGGCGGACGCCCTCGGCGAGCTCGTGGAGGCCACGTCGCCGCTGATCCCGGCCGCCGCGGGGCTGGCCGCGGGCGCGCTGCTGGCGCTGACCCCGCTGATCCGTGCGTCGGCCGGGATCCTGCGTGACTCGGCGCCGGAACTGCGCCGCATCGCCGATGCGCTGACCGAGGCGCTGGCCCCGCTGATGCCGCTCCAGGTGGCCCTCGCCGAACGCGCGGCGGCCGCCGGCACCGGTGTGGTCCGCGCGGCCCTGCCCCCGCTCGCCGACCTCACCGAGGCGGCGGCCGCGACCACGAAGGCGGCCCGCCCGGTGCTGGTCGCGGGCGAGGAACTCGTCGTCGCCGGCCTGGAACAGCTCCAGCCCCTGCTGCTCAGCGGCGCCTTCCGCGCGGGCCGCGTCGCCCGGGCGGCGGCGGTACGGGTGCGGGCGGCGATGTCCCCGGCGGCCGAACAGGGCGTGGTGGTGGCCGTCGCACCGGCGTGACGCCGGCGGCGGGCACCCGGGACGCCGGGCGGTGTCCCGCGTCCGGTTAGAGTGCCTCCCATGCGCGATCTACGGGTGGGATTCACGTACTTGCTCCGCGGCCAGCGATGGGTGGCCCGGCACGGGAAGCAGTACGGCTTCGGGCTGGTCCCGGGCCTCATCACGCTCGTGCTGTACGTGGCCGCCCTCGTCGCCCTCGCCCTCTGGGGCCAGGACTTCGTCGGCTGGGCGACGCCGTTCGCCGATGACTGGTCCGACCCCTGGCAGGGTGTCTTCCGCGGGTTCCTGACCGTCGTCCTGTTCGCCCTCGGCCTGCTGCTCTCGGTGATCACGTTCACGGCTATGACCCTGTTCGTCGGCCAGCCCTTCTACGAGAGCCTCTCGGAGAAGGTCGACCGCGACGTCTCCCCGGACGGCACCGCCCCCGAGTCCGGCCTGTCGCTCGCCCGCGACCTGTGGATCTCGGCCCGCGACAGCCTCCGCATCGTCGTGCGCGCCGCCGTGTGGAGCGTCCTGCTCTTCGCGCTCGGGTTCATCCCGGTCGCCGGGCAGACCGTCGTCCCCGTGCTCGGCTTCATGGTCACCGGGTTCTTCCTCACCGAGGAGCTCACCGCCGTCGCCCTCCAGCGCCGCCGCGTCGAACTCCGCGAGCGCCTGACCATGCTGCGCGCCCGCAAGACGCTGGTCTGGGGCTTCGGCACCCCGCTGGGCCTCGCCTTCCTGGTCCCGTTCGTCGCCGTCTTCCTGATGCCGGGCGCGGTCGCGGGCGCCACGCTGATGGCCCGCGACCTGCTCGGCGAGGAGATCGAGGAGGACGGCCACGGGGAGCCCGGCCACAGCCGGGACGGCGACCAGGAGGGGGCTCCGGCCGCCTGAGCGGAAGCCCTCGCGGCTCCCACGGCCCCGGGCCCCCACGGTCCCCGCGAATCCGCGTACGGGCCGGTCAGCAGCAGCCGATGACGTCGGCCGCGCCGAAGCCCCGGCCGCCCTCGCCGTCCCCGCCGGCGGCTTCCGCCGCGACCCGCACGATCTCCCGCGTCTGCGCGATGATGTCCAGCCGGTTCCGCACGAACCCGGGGTCGGTCACCGCCCCGGCCGCCGGGTCCGTGTTGCCCGCGCCGAACTGCAGGACGGGCGTGTGCACATGCCCGCCCGGCAGCGCGTCGCGCAGACCGAGCCGGTCGCGCAGCAGCGTCGCGCGGTACGCGATCTCGTTGGACAGGTAGTCGCCGCCGCCCCCGGCGCGGGCCGTGGAGCCCGGGGTCGGCCCTTCCGGACGGGTGACGGGCGCGGTCCCGCCCGCCGGGATCTCGGTGACGCTCGTGTTGTCGTACACCGGGAAGCGGCCCGTGCCGGCGTCGGCGATCCGTGCGTACGGCAGGGTCGTCGACGTCCACTGCGGCTGGGAGCCGGGATCGGTGACGGGGACGGTCTCCGTGCGGGAGACGTTCGCGTTGTCGGCGAAACCGCCCCGCCAGGCGCCGTTGGTGCGCTCGATGTCGAAGCGGCCGACCCGGCCCTGGCTCACCGTCGTGAACAGGTCCACGCGGGGCAGCACCGGCCGCAGGGTCCGCTCCACCTCCCCTTCGGCGAAGTCGTCCCAGCGGACCGGGAAGACGGCCGTCTCGATGGGTGCCGGACCGTCCGTGGTCTCGACCGTCGTCCCGTCGAGGGCGAGCGCGGTCGCACCGGACGGATTGGAGATCCGTACGTCCCGGTCCAGCGTGAACGGGTCGAAACCGGTGAGCAGGATCCGCTTCACGCCCTTCCCGGGCGGGTAGCGCAAGGAGTCCTGCCCGCGCGAGGTCCGCTCCACCGCCTCCAGGAGCCGGTCGCGCTGAGCGCCCGTGAGCCGGAACCCGGGCTCCCAGCTCCGCACTTCCCGCGTCATGCCCAGCCGTGCCCAGTACAGCGGACGGTCGTCGTCCCTGCTGAGGTCGCCGCGCGCGGGCCCGCGCCCCTGCGCCCGGTCCACGGCTCTCCGCCACAGCCGCGCGCCCTCGCGCTCGGCGATCCGCTGGGCCTGCGCGTACGACCGCGCCTTCGCCAGCGACCGGGCGAACCCGGGTGCCACGCCGTCGAACCCGGAGCGCCGCAGGATCTCCCGGGGCGCGGCCCGGTCGAGGCGGAGCTCCTCGACGGTGGCCTCGACGCTGGGGGAGGGTGCCGCGGTCGTCGCCGAAGCCGTCACCGGTGCCGCGAGGCCGGTAATCAGGGCCATGCCAATCATGCCGATCCGAACACGCAGGGAAGTCAAAGGAATCCGGCTCCTTCTGTCGCCGTGCCGTGGGGGACGGCGGCAGTATCGCGTGATGGTGCGCCGCACGCCAGGACGGTCAGTGACCCGCCCCCGCGGCATCGCCGGCCGCCCCGCCCAGCAGCCCGACGAAGTCCCGGAACGCCCCCGGCATGTCCACCGACTCCGGGTCCAGCAGCCACTGGTACTGGAGCCCGTCCATCACCGCCACGAGCAGCGGTGCCGCCCGCTCCGGGGTGAGCCCGCCCGGCAGCCGCTCCCCGTACTCGGTCCGCAGCGCCCCCGTCATGGTGGCGCGCACCCTCTGGTACCGCTCGGTGAAGTACTCGCGCGCGGGATGGTCCTCCGTGACGCTCTCGCCGAGCAGCGCGGAGAAGGTCTGCACGATGCCGGGCCGCATGCCGTTGTACTCGACGAGCGCGGCCAGCAGGTCGATCCGCCACGGGCTGTCGGGCACCGCGTCCCACTGGTCCCGCTCCTTCAGCACCGCGACGAGCAGCGCGTCCTTGGTGGGGAAGTAGTGCAGCAGGCCCTGCTGGGTGAGCCCGACCCGCTCGGCGACCGCGGCCATGCTCGCGCCCCGGTAGCCGCGCTCGGCGATCACCTCCAGGGCGGCCCGGACGATCTCGGCGCGCCGTTCCTCACTTCTGGCCCTGGTACTCATGGCGTCACCGTACGGCAACCGGGCGCATCCCCTCACCCTCAACATAACGGCAAGATAACGAAACCTACCGACTTACAGGTGATGGGTGCAGGATGGAGGCGCACGGACGTCACCGCTTCAACGAGGAGGCACCGCCCATGGCGCACTCGAAGACCCCGGTCACCCCGGTCACCCCGGCCGACGAGGCCCGCGAGGCCGCCGTCGAGGCCGCCCTCGGCCGACTGGACCTCGACGCGAAGGCACGGCTGCTCGCCGGACAGGACATGTGGACGCTGCCCGCGCTCCCCGAGATCGGCCTGGAGTCGCTCGTCATGTCCGACGGCCCGATCGGCGTGCGCGGCGTGCGCTGGACCGCCGACGACCCGTCCGTGGCACTGCCCTCCCCGACCGCGCTCGCCGCCACCTGGGACCCGGAGCTCGCCCGCCGGGCCGGAGTGCTGCTCGCGCAGGAGGCCCGCCGCAAGGGCGTCCACGTCCTCCTCGCGCCCACCGTCAACCTGCACCGCTCCCCGCTCGGCGGCCGCCACTTCGAGGCGTACAGCGAGGACCCGTACCTGACCGGGCGGATCGGCACCGGCTACGTCCGGGGCGTGCAGTCCGGCGGGGTCGGCACCACGGTGAAGCACTTCGTCGCCAACGACGCCGAGACCGACCGCTTCACCGTGAACAACCTCGTCTCCGAGCGCGCGCTGCGCGAGCTGTACCTCGCGCCCTTCGAGGCCATCGTCGCCAACGCCCACCCGTGGGGCATCATGACCGCCTACAACACGGTCAACGGCACGACGATGACCGAACACCGCTACCTGGTGAACGAGGTCCTGCGCGGCGAGTGGGGCTTCGACGGCTACAACGTCTCCGACTGGATGGCCGCCCGCTCCACCGTCGGCGCCCTCGAGGGCGGCCTCGACGTCGCGATGCCCGGCCCGCGCACCGTGTACGGCGAGGCCCTCGCCCGGGCGGTGCGGGACGGGGCGACCACGGAGGCGAAGGTCGACGAGGCCGTGCGCAACGTCCTCCGGCTGGCCGCCCGGGTCGGCATCCTCAAGGGCGCCGAACCGGCCGTCACCGAGCTGCCCGCCACCGTCGACGGCGAGGCCCTGGCCCGCGAGATCGCCCGCCGCTCCTTCGTCCTCGTCCGCAACGAGGCCCGCGACGGGGCCCCCGCCCTGCCCCTGAGGCCCGGCGGAAGCGTCGCCCTGCTCGGCGCCGCCGCCCGTGACGCCCGCGTCCTCGGCGGCGGCTCCGCCACCGTCTTCCCCGCCCGGATCGTCTCCCCGCTCGACGGGCTCACCGCGGCCCTCCCCGAGGGCGCCCTCACCTACGCCGTGGGTGCCGACCCGAACGAGGAACTCGCCGTCGCCGACAAGGGCTTCGAGCTGCGCGCGGTGTGCCGCGACGCCGACGGAACGGTCATCGGCACCGGCTCGGCACCCAACGGCCAGATCCAGTGGATGGGCGACGACCTCCCGGACGGCGTCACGCACGACCGCCTGCACACCGTCGAGCTGACCGGCACCTTCACCCCCCGCGAAAGCGGCCCGCACACCTTCGGCGTCAAGGGCATGGGCGCCTTCACGCTCACCGTCGGCGGCACGACGTACTTCGACGACGTCCAGCGCCCCGCCAAGGACGACCCGTTCGAGGCGTTCTTCGGTGCACCCGTGCCCCGCGGCCAGGCCGAGCTGACGGCGGGCGAACCGGTCGAGGTCTCCCTGACGTACGTCGTCGCCCTCCCCGAGGACATCCCGCTGAAGGTGATCGCCTTCGCCCTCTGCCACCAGGAGCCGCAGCGCGACGCCGACGAGCTGATCGCCGAGGCCGTCGAGGCCGCCCGCGCCGCCGACACGGCCGTCGTCGTGGTAGCCACCACCGACCGCGTCGAGTCCGAGGGCTTCGACCGCACGGACCTGCGGCTCCCCGGCCGCCAGGACGACCTGGTGCGCGCCGTCGCCGCCGCCAACCCGAACACGGTCGTGGTCGTCAACTCCGGCTCCCCGGTGGAACTCCCGTGGCGGGACGAGGTCGCCGCGGTCCTCCTCACCTGGTTCCCCGGCCAGGAGGGCGGCGCCGCCCTCGCCGACGTCCTCACGGGCGACCGCGAGCCGGGCGGCCGGCTCCCCACCACCTGGGGCTCGCTGGCCGGCGCCCCGGTCACGCGGGTCCTCCCGGAGGACGGCGAACTTCCGTACACGGAGGACGTGTTCATCGGCTACAGCGCCTGGGAGAAGGAGGGCAGGACCCCGTCGTACGCCTTCGGCCACGGCCTCGGCTACACCGAATGGACGTACGAGACGATCGACGTGACCGGCACGACCGTCACCGTCCGCGTGCGCAATTCCGGTGAGCGCGCGGGCCGCGAGGTCGTCCAGGTCTACCTCGCGCCCGTCGACCGCGGCGCCGACCGCCCGGCCCGCCGGCTCGCCGGCTTCGCGGCGGTCGAGGCGGCCCCGGGAGAGACCGCCGAGGCCGTCGTGGAACTCCCGGACCGCGCCTTCGAGAGCTGGGACGAGGCGACCGGCGCCTGGACGCGGGTGAAGGGCGCGTACGACGTCCAGGCCGGCCGCTCGATCGCCGACCGCCGCCTGACGGCCACCGTGGAGGCGTGAAGCAGCATGCGGCCCTGCCGCGGCCCGGCTACCGCACGGAGAACCCGTACACGGTCTCCGACCGGTACACCCCGCCGGGCCGCAGCACCGTGCCCGGGAACTCCGGCCGGTTCGGCGAGTCGGGGAAGTGCTGCGTCTCCAGGGCGATCCCGGCACCGGGCCGGAACGGCAGCGCAGGGTCCAGGTGGTCGGCGGTGTAGAGCTGGAGCCCGGGTTCCGTGGTCGCGACGGTCAGCGTCCGCCCGGAGCCCGGGTCGTGCAGCTCGGCGACCTCGACCGGCGTGTCCGTCACGCCCTTGTCGAGCACGAAGTTGTGGTCGTACCCGGGACCCGTCTCCCGCGCCGTGCGGAAGTCGAAGCGCGTGCCCTCGACCGCGGTGAGCTCGCCGGTCGGGATCAGATCGGCGTCCACGGCCGTCAGCCGGGAGGCGTCCAGCCGGAGCCGGTGCCCGTGCGCGGGCCCCGACTCCGCTCCCGCCAGGTTCCAGTACGAGTGATTCGTCAGGTTGACGACGGTCGGCGCGTCCGTGGTCGCCTCGTACGCGATCCGCAGCGCGCCGCCGTCGTCGTCCAGCGTGTACGTCGCGGAGACCGCGAGGCGCCCCGGGAACCCCTCCTCGCCGTCCGGGCTGACCCGGGACAGCCGCACCCCGCCCGCCCCGCCCTCGACGGGTTCCGCCTCCCACACGTGCTTGTCGAAGCCGCGCTCGCCGCCGTGCAGCGAGCTGGGCGGGTTGTTGCGCGCCAGCTCGTGGGTCCGGCCGTCGAGGGTGAAGCGGCCGCCGGCGATGCGGTTCGCGTACCGCCCGGCCAGCGCCCCGAAGTACGGCCCCGGATGCGCGAGATAGCCGTCGAGGCCGGGGAACCCCAGCACCACGTCCGCCGTCCGCCCCGCCCGGTCCGGCACCTCGGCCGACTGCACGATCCCGCCGTACGTCAGCACCCGCACGCGTGTCCCGCCGCGCTCCAGGGTCCAGCGGTGTACAGGAGTGCCGTCGGAAAGTGTGCCGAAAAGTTCGTTCATGATCGAACTCTAGGCCACGGCTTCACGCTTCACGACCGTGCCGACCGGCTTCAGGACGGCTCCTCGCGGGCCGTGACCGCGCGGTACGCGATCTCCGCGAGCCGCGCCTGCCCCTTGACGCTCGGGTGGAACCAGTCCCAGGTGCTGAGCTCCCCGGTGCCGAAGCGGTACTCGAACACCGCGCCCCCGTCGAAGCGGCACCGCCGGTCCTTCGCACACACCTCCTCCAGCACCGTGTTGTACGCCTCCACCCGGTCCCGCACCGTGTCCCGCCGCTCGGTCGCCGCCGCGTCCAGGGCGTCCGGGTCGGCCAGCATCGACGGGCAGATGCCGAGCTGCCACACCTGCTTGCCGAGCGGGTTCCTGCGGCCCTCGGACCACAGCCGCTTCAGGTCCGGCACGCTCGCCACGTACACCTGCGCCTTCGGCGCGCCCTCGCGCAGCACCTCCATGGCCTCCTCGAAGGAGGCGCGGAAGGCGGCCACCGACGTCATCGCCCCCGTCGTCCGACGGCACGCGTCGTTCGCGCCGGCCATCACCGTGACCAGCTCCGGCCGGTGCGCCGCGGCCTTCTCCATCTGGGCCGGCAGATCGGCCATCCGCGATCCGCTCACCGCGTGGTTCCAGCTCCGCCCGTCGGCCCCGGCCTTCCCCAGCAGCCGTACGGCCAGGCTGTCGACCTCGGGATCGGTGCCGGTCGCCCACGAGACCTTCGGGCAGTCGGAGAGGACCCGGCACGCGTCGTAGCCCGTGGTGATGGAGTCCCCGACGGCGGCCAGCGAGCGCGGCGTCCGGTCCCACGCGGACGTGGGGGAGGGGCGTGCCGTCGCCGTGCCGCCGTCCGGGCCGGCGGAGCCGCCGCCGAAGGCGCAGCCGGCCGCTCCCAGCAGGGCCGCCGTCACGGCCGCGAGCACCGTCCGCGACCGGTGGCGTCGTGTCCGCATCCCCAGGTCCCCTCGTTCGTATACGCCGTGATCTTCCCGGCCCGTCCGGCCCGTGCCGTCACCGTCCGTGCCGTCCGGTCCGTCGCGCCCGGTCAGCTCGGGTCCTCCCGGACCGTCGCCGTACCGGGGGACACCCGTGGCCTGACGGCCGGGGCCCGCTCACACGTCTCGCCGGGTGAAACCTCGTCGTTTCCCGGCACCGGCTCCGACGGTACGTCACACTCCTTGCCCCGCCGCACGGTAGCCTCGCCACGTGGCTGCCCTGCCGCTCCCCGTTCCGCCAAGTTACTAGGGAGGCCCGGTGACGACACGTGGCGTTCTGTACGTGCACTCCGCGCCGCGCGCGCTCTGCCCGCACGTCGAGTGGGCGGTGGCGGGCGTCCTCGGTGCGCGCGTCAGCCTGGACTGGATCCGGCAGCCGGCGGCACCGGGCACCTGGCGGTCGGAGTTCTCCTGGCAGGGCGAGGCCGGCACCGCCTCCCAGCTCGCCTCCGCGCTGCGCGGCTGGCACCTGCTCCGCTTCGAGGTCACCGCGGAGCCCTGCGCGAACGCCGAGGGCGAGCGCTACAGCTGCACCCCCGACCTCGGCATCTTCCACGCGGTCACCGGCATCCACGGCGACATCCTGATCCCCGAGGACCGGCTGCGGGCCGCCCTGGTCCGCTCCCAGCGCGGCGAGACCGACCTGGAGGCCGAGCTCACACGGCTCCTCGGCAAGCCCTGGGACGACGAACTGGAGCCCTTCCGCTACGCCGGCGAGGGCGCCCCGGTGCGCTGGCTGCACCAGGTCGTCTGAGGGCCCGTCAGAGACGCGGGAGGCCCCCACCGGGCGGTGGGGGCCTCCTCATGTCCGCGTGGCCGCAAGGGCCGTCCCTCAGACCGTCCTGAACGCCAGGACCACGTTGTGCCCGCCGAACCCGAACGAGTCGTTCAGCGCGGCGATACGGCCCTCCACGGGCAGCTTGCGGGCCTCGCCGCGGACGACGTCGGCGTTGGCCTCGGCCTCCGGGTCGATGTTCTCGATGTTGATCGTCGGCGGGGCGATCCGGTGGTACAGCGCGAGGATCGTCGCCACGGACTCCACGCCGCCCGCGCCGCCCAGCAGGTGGCCGGTCATGGACTTCGTCGCCGAGACCGCGATGTGGTCCGTGTCGTCACCGAAGACGTTGCGCAGCGCCTTCAGTTCGGCGACGTCACCGGCCGGGGTCGAGGTGGCGTGCGCGTTGACGTGCACGATCTCGGCCGGGTCGAGGTCGGTGGCGGCCAGCAGGTTCTTCAGGGCGTCCGAGATGCCGCGGCCCTCGGGCTCCGGCTGCACGATGTCGTGGCCGTCGGCGGAGATGCCCTGGCCGACCGCCTCCGCGTACACGCGGGCACCGCGCTTGGCGGCGTGCTCGGCGGACTCCAGCACGATCACACCGGCGCCCTCGCCGAGGACGAAGCCGTCGCGGGCGGTGTCGTACGGACGCGAGGCGCCCTCGGGGTCCTCGTTGTTCTTGGACATCGCCATCATGTTGCCGAACGCGGCGATCGGCAGCGGGTGGATGGCCGCCTCGGTGCCGCCCGCGACGACGATGTCGGCGCGGCCGGTGCGGATCATCTCGACGGCGTAGCCGATGGCCTCGGCGCCCGACGCACAGGCGGAGACCGGGGTGTGCACACCGGCGCGGGCGCCGACGTACAGACCGACGTTGGCGGACGGGCCGTTCGGCATCAGCATCGGCACGGTGTGCGGGGAGACCCGGCGGACGCCCTTCTCCTTCAGCACGTCGTACTGGTCGAGGAGGGTCGTCACACCGCCGATGCCGGAGGCGATGACCGCGCCGAGCCGGGCGGGGTCGACGTCGCCGTTGTCGGCGGCCTTCTCCTCGAAGCCGGCGTCGGCCCACGCCTCCTTGGCCGCGATCAGCGCGAACTGCGCCGAGCGGTCCAGCCGGCGGGCCTGCGGCCGGGGGATGACCTCGGACGGGTCCACGGCGGCCTGCGCGGCGATGCGGACCGCCTGCTCGGCGGCCCAGTCCTGCGTCAGGGGGCGGACACCGGAACGTCCGGAGACCAGGCCCTCCCAAGTCGTGGCAGCGTCGCCACCCAGCGGTGTAGTTGCGCCGATACCGGTGACGACCACAGTGCGATTGGTCGAGCTCACGGGAATTCTTTCTCCAACGGATACGAGGATTCAGCGGCGCCACCGCCGGGTGGCGGGGCCGGGCACCGGGCCGACCGCGGGATCGGGGCCCGGTGCCGGGGCCCGGGCCGATCCCGCGGGATCAGGCCTGGTGCTTGAGGATGTACTCGGTCGCGTCGCCGACCGTCTTGAGGTTCTTGACGTCGTCGTCCGGGATCTTGACGTCGAAGCGCTCTTCGGCGGCGACGACGACCTCGACCATGGACAGCGAGTCGACGTCCAGGTCGTCGGTGAAGGACTTGTCCAGCTGGACGTCCTCGACCGGGATGCCGGCGATCTCGTTCACGATCTCCGCGAGACCGGCGACGATCTCTTCCTGAGTGGCGGCCATGTGGGCGCTCCTTCGTTGGTTTCCAGAGGGTGTGGCGGTGGTTCCCGCACCGGACCGGGTCGGCCGACCGTGATCCGGCACGGAGTGCCTAGGGGAGGGTAACGACCGTCGCGGCGAACACGAGACCCGCCCCGAAGCCGATGACGAGCGCGGTGTCGCCGCTCTTCGCCTCGCCGGTCGCCAGGAGCCGCTCCATCGCGAGCGGGATCGAGGCGGCCGAGGTGTTGCCGGTGGTACGGATGTCACGGGCGACCGTGACGTGCTCCGGCAGCTTGAGTGTCTTCACCATCGAGTCGATGATCCGCACATTGGCCTGGTGCGGGATGAAGACGTCCAGGTCGTCCGCGCTGATCCCGGCCGCGTCCAGCGCCTGCTGGGCGACCTTCGCCATCTCGAACACGGCCCAGCGGAAGACCGCCTGGCCCTCCTGGGTGATCGCGGGGAACTTGACGTTGCCCGCGCTGTCCAGCGGAAGGTTGTCGACGTTGCCGATCCGGAACTCGTTCCACGGGATCGTCTGCTTGATCGTCTCGGACTTGTCGCCCTCGGAACCCCAGACCGTCGGGCCGATGTGCGGCTCGTCGGAGGGGCCGACCACGACCGCGCCCGCGCCGTCGCCGAAGAGGAACGCGGTGGCCCGGTCCTCCAGGTCGGTCAGGTCGCTGAGCCGCTCCACGCCGATGACGAGAACGTACTCGGCGGAACCCTCCACGACCATGCCCTTGGCCAGCGTGAGCCCGTAGCCGAAGCCCGCGCAGCCCGCCGAGATGTCGAACGCCGCGGCCTTGTCCGTGCCGAGCTTGTCGGCGATCTCGGTGGCGACGGCCGGGGTCTGGCTGAAGTGCGAGACGGTCGAGACGACGACCGCGCCGATCTGCTCCGCCGTGATGCCGGCGTCGGCGATGGCCTTGCCGGACGCCTCGATCGACATCGCGGCGACGGTCTCCTCGGGGGAGGCCCAGTGCCGCGTCTCGATACCGGAGCGGGAGCGGATCCACTCGTCGGACGAGTCGATCTTCTCCAGGATCACCTCGTTGGGCACCACCCGGGTCGGGCGGTAGCCGCCGACACCGAGGATGCGCGCATACGGGGCGCCCTTGCTGGGCCTGATCTTCGACATGCTTCTCGGGCTCCTTGTCAGGCGCCCGCCGCGTCAGCGGCAGGTGTCGACGACGTCCCGGCGATCAGCTCGCGGGCGGCGTCGAGGTCTTCGGGGGTCTTGAGGGCGACGGTCTTCACACCGGGCAGGGCGCGCTTGGCGAGACCGGTGAGCGTGCCGCCGGGGCACACCTCGATCAGCCCGGTCACCCCGAGCTCCTTGAAGGTCTCCATGCACAGGTCCCAGCGCACCGGGTTGGCGACCTGCCCGACCAGCCGGGACAGCACCTCGTCCCCGGTGGCGACGGCCTTGCCGTCCTTGTTGGACACGTAGGTGACGGCGGGGTCGGCGGGCGTCAGGGCCTTGGCGGCCTCCGCGAGCGCGTCGACCGCGGGAGCCATGTGGTGCGTGTGGAAGGCGCCCGCGACCTTGAGCGCCACCACGCGGCGGACGCCCTCGGGCTTGTCCGCCTCCAGCGCGGCCAGCTGCTCCAGGGTACCGGCGGCCACGATCTGGCCGGCGCCGTTCACGTTCGCCGGGGTCAGGCCCAGCTTCTCCAGGTGCGCCACGGTCGTCTCGGGGTCGCCGCCGAGCAGCGCCGACATGCCGGTCTCGGTGACCGTGGCGGCCTCGGCCATGGCCAGGCCCCGCTTGCGTACGAGGGTCAGGGCGGCCGTGTCGTCGAGGACGCCCGCGAACGCGGCCGCGGTGATCTCGCCGACGCTGTGACCTGCGACGGCGCCCGGAGCGATGTCACCGAGTGCCGTGGCGGACAGCAGACCGGCCGCGACCAGCAGCGGCTGCGCCACGGCGGTGTCACGGATCGCGTCCGCGTCGGCCTGCGTGCCGTAGTGGGCGAGGTCCAGCCCGATGGCGTCCGACCACGCGCCGAGGCGGTCGGCGGCACCGGGGAGGTCGAGCCAGGGAGTCAGGAAGCCGGGCGTTTGGGCGCCCTGGCCGGGAGCGACGAGTACGAGCACTCTCACACTCTCTCTTGGGGACGGCCGAAGCCGCCCGTGGGGACAGGGACGAAGAACACGAGGGGGTTTTGTGGACCCTCGACAAAACACTAGGACTGAGGATCTCCGTCGACCAGACGTCCCAGGATCAGCGCGATCCGCAGTGTGAACGCGGAGCGTACATCCGAGGGCGACCAGCCGGTGACGTCTGTCACACGTCGGAGCCGGTAGCGCACGGTGTTGGGGTGGACGAAGAGCATCCGGGCCGCACCCTCGAGACTCGACGCCTGCTCAAGATAGACGCTGAGAGTCTCCAGCAGCGCGGATCCGGCCTCCTCCAGCGGTCTGTAGATCTCCTCCACCAGCTGCTCGCGCGCGCTGGGGTCACCGGCGATCGCGCGCTCCGGAAGCAGATCGTCGGCCAGTACCGGGCGGGGTGCGTCCTGCCACGCCGAACACGCCTTCAGTCCGGCCGCCGCGGCCTGCGCGGACCGGGTCGCGGCCAGCAGGTCGGGCACGATCGGACCGGCCACCACGGGCCCCGCCGCATACGGCCCGATCAGCGACTTCGCCACCTGCAACGGGTCCTCGCTGCCGCCCGCGATCACCACGAGCCGGCTGCCGAGCACCCCGGTGAGCACCTGGAGCTTGGCGTGCCGGGCGGCCCGGCGGATCGCCTCCACGGTCAGCTCGCTGTCTCCGTCGGGTGCCGTGCCGAGCACGACGCACACGTTGTCCGGCGAGCTCCAGCCGAGCGCGGCGGCCCGGGACACGGCCCCCTCGTCGGCCTCGCCGGACAGCACGGCGTTCACCACCAGCGACTCCAGCCGGGCGTCCCAGGCACCGCGTGCCTCGGCGGCCTGCGCGTACACCTGGGCGGTGGCGAAGGCGATCTCCCGCGCGTACACCAGCAGCGCCTCGCGCAGCACGGACTCGTCGCCGGGCGCCGCCACCTCGTCGATGGCGCTCTCCATGACCTCGATGGTGGTGCGCACCATCTCGACGGTCTGCCGCAGGGTGATCGCCCGGGTCAGCTCGCGCGGCGCGGTCCCGAACACATCGGTGGAGATGGCCTGCGGCGCGTCCGGGTGCCGGAACCACTCCGTGAACGCGGCGATACCGGCCTGCGCGACCAGCCCGATCCACGACCGGTTCTCGGGGGGCATCGCCCGGTACCACGGCAGCGTCTCGTCCATGCGCGCGATGGCCTGCGCGGCGAGCTGTCCGGAGGACTTCTCGAGCCGTTTCAGCGTCGCGGAGTGCGAAGGGGCGTCGTGCGGGCGGGGGCCGTGCGGGTGGGGTCCGGAGTTGCTGGTTTCGGGTTCGGGCACGGGACAAGACTGCCTCATCCGGACGGCGGTGTGCGGAGCCGGGGGCTTCACCAGGGCTACCGTGGACTTCGTGATGGACGTACGGCGCGCCGCAGAGCGCTACCCCGGAGGCGAGCCGGCGGCCGGGATCGAGTCCCGGCACGCCTTCTCCTTCGGCCCGCACTACGACCCGGACAACCTCCGGTTCGGCGCGCTCCTCGCCTGCAACGAGGAGCGGCTCGCCCCCGGCGCCGGCTTCGACGAGCACCCGCACAGCCACACGGAGATCGTGACGTGGGTGGTCGAGGGCGAGCTCACCCACCGCGACTCGACGGGGCGCGAGACGCGGGTGCGCCCCGGGGACGTCCAGCGCCTCAGCTCGGCGGGCGGCGTCCGCCACGTCGAGCGCAACGACGGCGCCGGGCCGCTGGTCTTCGTCCAGATGTGGCTGATCCCCCGCGAACCCGGCGGCGACCCCGCGTACGAGATCGTCCGCGACCTCGCCGACTCCGTCCCGTACGCGGTGCCGGAGGCGGGAGCGACGCTGCACGTGCGGCGCCTGGTGCCAGGGGAGCACACGGCGGTCCCGCACGCCCCGTACGTCTACGTGCATGTGGTGCGGGGCGAAGTGCGCCTGGGCGACGAACAGTTGGGTCCGGGTGACGCGGCCCGGCTCACGGACGAGCGGGACGAGCGGGACGGAGCGGACCTGGTGGCGGTGGCGGGCGCCGGCCCGGCCGAGCTGCTGCTCTGGGAGATGGCCGGCGGGTGAGCCGCGACCGGTGGTCGTGGACGGTCAGCGGCACTACGCCCACCAGGCCGGGGCCCGTGCCGCCCTGGCGCGTGCCTCGGCGCACCGTGCGCAGGTCCGTGCCCTGCAGATGATGGCCAAGGCGGCCGGGATGCAGTCGCTCGCCCGGGAGATGCGCAGCGATTTTCCGGGCCGTGTACCCGGCGGAGAAGCAGTTCCTGCGTCCGGTGACGGGCATTAGGCTGACGCTGTGCCCGGTACCGTGCGAAGGGCCGACGCCGCCTTCGACGTGGTCTGTCTGGCCGCGTCCCTGGGGGGCGTGACGGCCTACTGCGAGATCCTGGCGTCGCTGCCCAGGGTCTTCCCGGCCGCGGTGGTCCTGGTCCAGCACCGACCGGTACGGGAGTCCGACCGGTTCGTCGATGTGCTGGGCTTCTATTCGAAGCTCCCGGTACGGCTGTTGCGGGACGGGGACCGGCTCGCGGTCGGCCGGGTGCATGTGGTCCCGGCCGGGCACCGGGCCGCCTTCACCCCCGCCGGGGACGTGTCGCTGGGCCTTGTCAACGGCATCCGGCCCGCGGACGCGGTCTTCGCCTCGGCCGCCGCCGCGTTCGGTCCGCGCCTGCTGGCCGCCGTCCTCACGGGCCAGCTGGACGACGGGGCTCTCGGGGCGCGGCATGTCCGGGGTGCCGGTGGGCGGGTACTGGCCCAGGACGTGACGACGGCCCAGGCCTACGCCATGCCCAGCGCGACGATCGCCACCGGCTGCGTCGACTTCGTCCTGCCCCTGCCGGTGCTGGCACACGCGCTGGTCGGCCTGGTGATGGTGCCGGGCGCCGCCGGCCTGATGCGGGTCTCGCTGCCGCCCTGGGCGGCGGTGATCCCGAGCGTGACCGCCGAGACCGCAGTCGAGGAGGACGCGTCATGACGGACTCCGCGGACCACCACGACCTACGGGGCAACCGTGTCCTCGCGGCCCTGCCGGAGCCCGAACGGCACCGTCTGCGCCCCGAGTTGGAGCCGGTCCGCTCGGAGATCAAGGAGGTGCTCCACCGGCCCGGCCGGCCCATCGACGCCGTCTTCTTCCCCCTGCGGGTGGTGTACTCCATCCTCGCCGACCTGGACGGGGGAACGGTCGAGGTCGCCACCGTCGGCGACGAGGGCATGCTCGGGCTGCCCGCCTTCCTGGGCGTCACCACGCCGACCGAACGCGCGGTGTGCCAGATCGCCGGCTGGGGACTGCGCATGGACGCCGACTGCTTCCGCCACGAGATCGCCGTGGTGGACGGGGCGCTGCAGCAGACGCTGCAGCGCTACACGCAGTACATGTTCACCCAGATGGCCCGGAACGCCGCCTGCAACCGCGGCCATCGCACCCGGCAGCGGTGCGCCCGCTGGCTGCTGATGACCGCCGACCGCATGCACAGTGGCCGGTTCGATCTCACCCAGGAGTTCCTGGCCCAGATGCTGTCGGTCCGCAGAACCACCGTCAGCGAAGTGGCCGGCGCCCTGGCCGATGCGGGCCACATCCAGTACAAGCGCGGCACCATCACCGTGCTGGACCGCGCCGGTCTGGAGGCCGACGCCTGCACCTGCTACGGCGCCCTCCGCGAGGCCGCCGACACGATGCTGCCGCCGGCCGCCGACGCGCCCTGAACGGCGTCCACGCCTCGAGGAGACGTTCCTCCCCGTGCCGCTAGGCGAGCCCCCCGTAGGCCGCGGTCCGTCCGGGACCGAGTTCGCGGGCGACGCGCTCGGTCAGGTCCCGGCCCCGCCGGTCCAGCTCCCGCCGTCGGGCGTCGTCCTCGTCCTCGTCGCGTTCCCTCAGGTACAGCTCCATGGCGGCGTCGATGTCGGCCGACCACCGGTACAGGTCGGCCACCAGGTCGTCGGAGAGGCCGAGACCGGCGGCCGGATCGTCCGGGGCGAAGTCCTCGAAACCCTCCGCACGGAGCGGGTGCCACTGGTACTCGCCCTCGACGACGATGTGCAGCGGGTGGGGCGGGACGCCGTGCGGATAGAGGGACCAGTGCAGGCGGCGGCAGCCCCAGCAGACGAACTTCGCCGTGCGGTGCCGCTCGTCCCAGTACCGCACGGACCAGGCCGGGCCGAGGTGCACGGCCAGGGACCGGGCGGCCTCCAGTCCCGCCGCCGCGTGCCGGCGCAGCTCCGGACGGGACGCGAACCCGCCGGGCGGCCGGGCCACGGACCACCGGGCCAGCCGGTCCGCCAGATCGGCGGGGAGCGCCGGCGCCGGATCCTCCAGCGGCACGTTGCGCACGAAGGCCTCGACGGCGGCCGTGAGTCCCTCCCCGGCCGCCGTGTACAGGGGCGACGGATCGCCCTGGGCGCGGAGGAGCAGAGCCGTGGTCACCGCTGGACGTTCAGTTCGAAGGTCACCATGGACGCCGGGTGGCCGAACCGTTCCCCGAGCGCGACGAACCTGTCGCACGTGCCCGCGTCGACCGGCACGTGATACGTCCTCAGGGCGCGCAGGAACAGCCGGTAGCCGAGGTCCGCGCAGACCTGGACGACCACCTGTTCCAGTGCCGTCACCAGACCCGGCAGCGGCAGCGGGTAGACCGACGTCTCGGCCGCCTTCGTCAGGTCGTCGGCGACCGGGCGGATCACCTGGAGGACGAGGCGCCGCAGTTCCCCGTCCGTCTCGGGCACGGCGGGCGGCGGAACGAAGGCAGGGTCGGCCCGGCGCTCCGCGGCGAGCCGGGCCGCCTCGACCTCCCTCAGCCAGACACGCGCGGTCCTGCCGGACTTGGCCGTGTCGAAGACGGGGTCGGTGGCGCCGGTCCACACCGTACGGAGCGTCTCGTCCGGAAGGGAGGACCGCAGCAGAAGCCGCACGTCCTGGCCGAGACGGACGGACGCCGGGCGGTCCAGGTCCGTCACCGACCTCGCCGCGATACGGAGCACGGTCGCGAACGCCCCCTGCTCGACGAGGCAGTCGAGCTCCTCCACGGGGAGGCTCTCCATCTCGTCGCACTGTGCGGCCAGCCACGACAGGCCGACGTCCGGTGTCACGCGCACCCTGTGCTCACCCTCTCGCTTCCACTGTGCTCAACCGCGCAGCTCCGCAAGCACCGCGTCCGTGAACGGCGTCCAAGCCTCGACCGCCCACGGCCCGAAGGCCCGGTCGGTCAGGGCCACGCAGGCCGCGCCCGCGACGGGGTCGATCCACAGGAACGTACCCGACTGCCCGAAGTGGCCGAACGTCCGCGGGGAGGAGGAAGTACCGGTCCAGTGCGGGGACTTGCCGTCGCGGATCTCGAAGCCGAGGCCCCAGTCGTTGGGGTTCTGGTGGCCGTAACCCGGCAGGACGCCCTTGGTGCCCGGGTACTGGACGGTCATCGCCTCGGCGACCGTGCGCGCGTCCAGCAGCCGGGGCGCCTGTACCTCGGCGGCGAAACGCACGAGGTCGTCCACCGTCGAGACGCCGTCCTTGGCGGGCGAGCCGTCGAGCGTCGTGGATGTCATCCCCAGGGGCTCCAGCACCGCCTGCCGCAGGTACTCCGCGAACGGGATGTCCGTGGCCTTCGCGATGTGGTCGCCGAGCTGCTCGAACCCGGCGTTGGAGTACAGCCGCCGCTCCCCGGGCGCCGATGTGGCCCGGTGCTCGTCGAAGGCGAGCCCGGAGGTGTGCGCCAGCAGATGGCGGACCGTCGACCCGGGCGGGCCCGCCGGCTCGTCCAGTTCGACCGCCCCCTCCTCGTACGCGACCAGCGCGGCGTACGCGGCGAGCGGCTTGGTCACCGAGGCAAGGGGGAAGCGGTGCCCGGTGGGGCCGTGCGACCCGGCGACGGTGCCGTCCGCGCGGACGACCGCCGCGGCGGCGGTGGGGACGGGCCAGTTCTCGATCAGCGCCAGGCTCTGCAAGGACATGCCACCGAGCCTAAGTGGACGGCAGCCTCAGCCGCATGGAGGGGTCGGGCTTGCGTACGAAGCCGAGCGAGGCGTACAGCGGCTCGGCCTCGGCGGAGGCGTTGAGGTCGACGTGGACCGCGCCCCGCTCACGGAACCACTCCAGCAGGCCCTCCATGCAGGCGCGGGCGTAGCCCCGGCGGCGCAGCCCCGGGTCGGTGGCGACGCTGAAGACGTACCCGACGGCGCCGTGCGGGTTGTCCGAGCGCCCGATCCGGTACTCCACCGTCCCGGCGGCCAGCGCGGCGAGCGCGCCGGGCCGGCCGGGGTGGTCGACGACGAACGCGGCGAAGGCGCCGTCCGGGTCGGTGAGGCGGCTCCGCAGGGTCGGCAGGGACAGCGCGTGCCAGTCCGTGGACGGGTCGCCGGAGTGGACCGAGTCGATCATCACCTGACGCAGCCGGAGCACTTCCGTGGCGTCCTCGGGTGTGGCGCGGCGTACGAGTGTCATGATCCGCACAGTAACCACGGGCACCTGTTCGCGTCGCCGTGATTTCACCGGATTCCGCTTGCTTGGAGTGCACTCCAAGGCCCTAGCGTGGGGGTCATGACGGTGATGGAGACCACAGGCACCAGGACCGGCAGCTGTGCATCCCCGCCGCGCGCCGACCGGCGTCCCGACGGCCAGGACAGGTACACGATCAGCGAGGTCGCCGCCTTCACCGGCCTCACGGCGCACACACTGCGCTGGTACGAGCGCATCGGGCTGATGCCGCACATCGACCGCTCGCACACCGGCCAGCGCCGCTACCGCAACCGCGACCTGGACTGGCTGGACCTCGTCGGCAAGCTGCGGCTGACCGGTATGCCGGTGGCGGACATGGTGCGGTACGCGGAGCTCGTGCGCGAGGGCGACCACACCTACGGCGAGCGTTTCGAGCTGCTGAAGGCGACCCGGGAGGACGTACGGGCCCGGATCGCCGAACTGCAGGACACGCTGGCCGTGCTCGACCGGAAGATCGATTTCTACGCGGACGCCGGGCGGGCCCTGGCGTCGGAGGGGGCCCGATGACCGACGGAACCACTGGCGGCGACGACCGGATAGCGACGGTCCGGCTGGGCGGGGACGGACCCGAGGTGGGCGTCCAGGGCCTCGGCTGCATGGGCATGAGCTTCGCGTACGGCCCCTCGGACGCGGACGAGTCACGGGCCACCCTGGAACGGGCGCTGGAACTCGGCGTGACGCTCTACGACACGGCGGACGCGTACGGCGCCGGGGAGAACGAGCGGTTTCTGGCGCCGTTCTTCAGGGCGCACCGGGACGAGGTGGTCATCGCCACGAAGTTCGCCCTGTCGATCCCGGCGGACGACCCGACCCGGCGTGTCATCCGCAACGACCCGCCGTACATCCGCGAGGCCGTCGAGGCGAGCCTGAGGCGTCTCGACGTCGACGTGATCGACCTCTACTACATGCACCGCCGGGACGTGAACGTGCCCATCGAGGAGACCGTCGGCACCATGGCCGAGCTGGTCCGCGAGGGCAAGGTGAAGCACCTGGGGCTGAGCGAGGTCACCGGCGACGAGCTGCGGGCCGCACAGGCGGTCCACCCCATCGCCGCCGTGCAGTCGGAGTGGTCGCTGTTCAGCCGCGACATCGAGGCGGGCGTCGTGCCGGCCGCCCGTGAGCTGGGCGTGGCCCTGGTGCCGTACTCGCCGCTCGGCCGGGGCTTCCTCACCGGGTCCTTCGCGAACGCGGACACCGATCTGACGGCCGACGACTTCCGCCGTCAGCAGCCGCGCTTCACCGGCGCGAACGCGGCCGCCAACGCGGCCCTGCTGGAGCCGGTCCGCGCGGTCGCCGAGGCCCACGGCGCCTCGCCCGGCCAGGTCGCGCTGGCCTGGGTGCAGCAGCGGGCACAGGTCCACGGCCTGCCGGTGGTACCGATCCCGGGCACCCGCAGGAGCAGCCGCGTCGAGGAGAACGCCGCGGCCACCCGCATCGCCCTCGACGAGAAGGACCTCGCCCGGCTGGAACCCATCGCGTCCCAGGTGGCGGGCGACCGCTACGCGGACATGACGTTCGCGTCGGCGGGCCGGGAGTAGGACACGGGCTCCGGTCCGGCGGGCCGGGATCACGCCACACGCTCCGGCCCGCCGAAACCGGGGGAGAAGCCCTACAACTCCGCGAGCAGCTCCGCCTTCTTCGTCGTGAACTCCTCGTCCGTCACCAGCCCCGCCTGGTGCAGCTCGCCCAGGTGGCGGATGCGGTCGGCGATGTCGGCCGGGTCGCGGCGGCGCGCCCCGGCCGGCTCCACGGCCGGGGCCGGACCCGCGGCGCGCACCGCGGCCAGCACCGCCGCGGCGAACGGCAGCGACTCGTGGACCGGGCCGTAGCCGAGCCCGAAGACGACGGCCGCCGGATCCTGGTCGGCCGGCACGGTGGGCGGCGTGGCCCCACCGCGGCGCAGCAGCCGCAGATGCCCCTCGAACACCTCGGGCGAGCGCCACTCCACACCGCTCAGCGCGTGGACGGGAAAGCTCTGGTCGCCGGCCTTCCACTTCGCCGAGGAGGCCCCGGTCCAGGACCACCGGAAGGAGACCGACGAGCCGTCGAAGGACGCCTTCCCGTCATACGCCTTGAACTGCCGTGGCGCCTCGGGCGGCGCCACGAGATGGCGCTCCGCCGGCCCCTCCGTCTCCGGCAGCATCGCCCGCAGCTCGTCCGCGTAGTACTCGGCGAGGGTCTCCCGCTCGGCCGGCAGCATGAGACGGTACGGATCGCACCCTTCCTTCAGCTGGCCCGCGGCCGCGTCCATCAGCGGGTCGGCGCCCGCTCGTGGCTCGGCGCGCAGGACCACGGTCCCGCGCCGTCCCGGCGCCAGCGTGACCCCGGCGATCGCCTCCAGGGGGATGCGGCGTTCGCCGAGTGCCTGGAACAGCTTCGGCGTGCGGATTCCCCGTTCGAAGCGGATGAGCACGGAGTCGGACTCGAACTCCCAGGCGGCATGAAATCCGGCCAGTACGTCACCCATGCGGCTCATCGTAAGCGGGAGGCGCGTCTTCGTCCCCTCCTCCGGTCGGCCGTCGTTCCTACGATTTCTACGCGCGTCAGGCCGCGACGGCGGCGGACAAATGTTTCCCGCACGCGTCATCCTCGCGCTCGCCGTGCGCACAGCGCACCGAGCGATACGCGCCAACACCGATCTCGGCGAAGTTGCGCAGGCTCTCCGTGCCCGGCTCGAAGTAGCCGGTGTGCCCCTTCGCGCCGGCCGCCGACAGCACCCGCGCACCGAACGCCCGCGACACCGGATCGGCGCCGTGACCGAGCCCGCCGACCTCCAGGTACGGCACGTCCTCGATCCAGTCGTCGGCGTCCCGCGTCGCCCACACCCGGGCCGAGGTGCGCAGCTGGGAGGCCGTCTCGGCGCGCATGCCGGGGCTGCCCGCGACCGCTATGTCGGCCACCCGCCGCGGCAGGTCCGGTGCGGCGACCCCGCACACCACCGAGCCGTAGCTGTGGCAGTACAGCGCGACGGGCGCACTGCCGGGCAGCCCCCGCACCAGCGCGTTCAGCCGGACCGCACCGCCCTCGGCGCGCAGCGCGGTGGCCGCCTCGATGCCGAGTCCGCCGGGCGCGGTGTAGTCGGCCCAGGCGATCACGGCGGTACGGGTCGCGGAGTCGGCGGCGAGCTCGGCCCCGTACAGGGCGCGCGCCATGCCGACGGGCGCCGAGTACGCCCGGTAGGAGCGCTGGAAGGTGAGCACGTCCGTGTCGACGCCGGGCACGACCACCGACACCCGCTCGGCCGTGGTGAGGTCGCCGAAGACCTCGGCGACGCGGCCCGAGCCCTCCGGGTCGAAGGCGAGGATCTGCCGGCCGTGGCGCATCAGGTCGGCGAAGCGGTGCACCCGGCGGCCCGCCTCGTACTGGCCGAGGGCGGACAGCCGGGTGTCGTGCGTGCGCCGCTGCTCGACCTCGCGCTGCCGGGCCAGCGCGACCCGGTTGGCTCTGTACCGGAGGGTGACGGGAGCGCCGTTCATGTTGCCGACCGCGAACGGATAGCGGTCGACGAGGCGGAGGCGCTCCGCCTCGGTGAGCGAGGCGAAGAAGCGCGCGATCAGGTCGGGGGAGGAGCCGGGGTCCGGCAGCGCACGGCCGCCGATGTTCCCGTGGCTCCACGCGGAGAGCGACGTCTGCAGGGACGAGCCCCCGCGGTGGGCGCGGATCGCGGTCCAGCCGGTGGTCGCGAGCAGCACGAACACCACGGCCAACGCGAGCAGCGCACGCCAGACGTTCAGTTGGGGGGAGGTGTCGAAGGAAGTCACTGGAAGGACACACTAGGAGAACGGAAGGGTCTCGCGTCAATCGAGTGAGCGGAATCACGTTTCGCGTGAGAGAGTCGCCTTTCCCCCGCGTACTCACCGGTTTCCCGTGCGCCCCGGAACTCCGCCCCGTACGCCTCCCGCGCCCCCCGGGTGCGTCTCAGCCCGTACGCCACCGCCCGGTCAGCGCCGCTCCCAGGGCGTCGAGGTGGGCGGCGGTCAGTTCGCGGAAGGTGTCGGCGCCGATGTCCCGGCCCGAGCCCCACAGCCGTTCCGTCACCCGCATCACCCCGGCGAAGACGGCCACCGCCACGCGCGGGCGCGGATCGGTGTCCACGTCGAGGCCCTCCCGCTCGGCGACGATCCGCGCGACCTCCTCGCCCACCTCGTCCGAACGCCGCAGATGGGCGGCGAGCAGCGACGGCGTCGACTGGATCAGCCGGCAGGCCCGCAGATACAGCTCGACCGGCACCACCCGCCCGACGGCGTCGCCGATGGTGTCCCAGCTCTCCAGCACGGCGTTGCGCATCGCCTCCAGCGGCGCCTCCTCGGGCGGCCGCCGGCGCACCGCCTCCACGAAGTGGGCCGCCACCATCTCCTGGACGGCGAGGGTGACCTCCTCCTTGCCCGCGAAGTAGCGGAAGAAAGTGCGCTGCGAGACGTCGACGGTCCCGGCGATCTCGTCGACCGTCGTCCGCTCGTAGCCCTGCGAGGTGAACAGTTCGAGGGCGGTCCGCAGCAGCGCGTCCCGGGTGCGCCGCTTCTTCAGCTCCCGCAGTCCCGGCCGGATCACTGTGTCCATCAACCCTCTTCCCCGGCCCCCCGTGCCTGGTGTTCGTACTCTTTGCGCAGCTCAGCCTATGTGCGAGTGACATGGCAGTGACCGGCTTGTGAATTGGTTCGCCAAGTGTCAGTGGCTGTCATTAGTCTCGGGCCATGACCACTCAGACCACCGTCGACGCGACGGGGCCGGGGGACGGCACACCGGCCGCCCCGTCGCAGCAGCCGCCGGCCTCCGGACTGCGCGGCCACCCCTGGCTCACCCTCTTAACCGTGGCCGTCGGGGTCATGATGGTGGCCCTGGACGGCACCATCGTGGCCATCGCCAACCCGGCCATCGCCGACGACCTCAAGGCCACCCTGCCCGAGGTGCAGTGGATCACCAACGCCTACTTCCTCGCCCTCGCGGTCACGCTGATCACGGCGGGCAAGCTCGGTGACCGCTTCGGCCACCGGCAGACCTTCCTCATCGGCGTGGTCGGCTTCGCACTGGCCTCCGGAGTCATCGGCCTGTCCGGCTCCATACCCATGGTGATCACCTTCCGGGTCTCGCAGGGCCTGTTCGGCGCGCTGCTGATGCCGGCCGCGCTCGGCCTGCTGCGGGCCACCTTCCCGGCCGAGAAGCTGAACATGGCGATCGGCATCTGGGGCATGGTCATCGGCGCCTCCACCGCGGGCGGCCCGATCCTCGGCGGCTTCCTCGTCGAGCACGTGAGCTGGCAGTCCGTCTTCTACATCAACGTGCCGGTCGGTGTCCTCGCCGTGC
Organism: Streptomyces sclerotialus; assembly: GCA_000719105.1. Lineage (GTDB taxonomy): Bacteria > Actinomycetota > Actinomycetes > Streptomycetales > Streptomycetaceae > Streptomyces > Streptomyces sclerotialus_B. Next base: position 718,005 of record JODX01000001.1, read on the forward strand.
TCCTCGGCCTGTGGATCCTGCTCGACCACCGCGCGGAGAACGCCCCGCGGTCCTTCGACATCCCGGGCATCGCCCTGCTGTCGGGCGCCATGTTCTGTCTGGTCTGGGCGCTCATCAAGGCCCCGGAGTGGGGCTGGGGCTCCGGCCTGACGTGGGCGTTCCTCGGCGCCTCGGTGCTCGGCTTCGCGCTCTTCGCCCTCTGGGAGACGAAGGTGAAGGAGCCGCTGATCCCGCTCGGGCTCTTCCGCTCCGTGGCGCTCTCGGCGGGCGTCGTCCTGATGGTGCTCATGGCCATCGCCTTCATGGGCGGCCTGTTCTTCGTCACCTTCTACCTCCAGAACGTCCACGGGATGAGCCCCGTCGACGCGGGCCTGCACCTGTTGCCCCTCACCGGCATGATGATCGTCGGCTCGCCGCTCGCGGGCGCCCTCATCACCAAGGCCGGCCCGCGCATCCCGCTGGCCGGCGGCATGGCGCTGACCGCCCTGGCGATGTACGGCATGTCGACGCTGGACGCCGGTTCCGGCAGCGGTGTGATGTCGCTGTGGTTCGCGGTCCTCGGCCTCGGCCTCGCCCCCGTCATGGTGGGCGCCACCGAGGTCATCGTGGGCAACGCGCCGCTGGAGCTCTCCGGTGTCGCCGGCGGCCTCCAGCAGGCCGCCATGCAGATCGGCGGCAGCCTCGGTACGGCCGTCCTGGGCGCCGTGATGGCCTCCAAGGTCGACGGCGACCTGGCGGGCAACTGGACCGACGCGGGCCTCCCGCCGCTCACCGGCGACCAGCTCGACCACGCCTCCGAGGCCGTCGAGGTCGGTGCGGCACCGATCGCCGAGGGTACCCCGCAGGAGCTGGCGGCCAAGATCACCCAGGTCGCGCACGACACGTTCATCTCCGGCATGGGGCTCGCCTGCCTGGTCGCCGCCGGGGTCGCGGCCGTCGCCGTCCTGGTGGCGTTCCTGACCAAGCGCGGGGAGAACGCCGCGGCGGGCGCGGGAGCCGCGCACATCTGACGGGACGGTACGGGACAGCCCGGGAGCAGGTTCAAGGCGGGAAAGCGGGGGTACCCGCGCCATCACGGAACCCGAACTGACAGCGACGTATCGGGAGTTGATGATGGCGGGATTCGGCAACAGTTCGCGCAGGTACCCCCGCTCACGTGGCCGGACGGGGTCACGGAGCGGGCCGGACAGCGCGACCCTCGGAATCATCGGAGCCATCTGCGCGGTCGCGGGCCTCTTCGTGCTGGGCATCGTCCTCGGGCCCGTAGCGGTCGTCTGCGGCTGGCTGGCCATGGGCCGCCGCTGGAACAGCGGCTCCGTCCCCGCACTCATCGCAGTGGTGCTGGGCGCCATCGTCACCGTCCTGTCGCTCATCATGCTCTTCGGGGCCGCGTCCTCCGGGTACGGAGTCTTCTGATTCCCGGGGAGCAAGGGAAGGGCCGCCCGGCACCGGGGAGCCTGGGGAGGTGCGAGGCCGGGCGAGAAGGGCCCCCTCGGCGTTGGCCGAGGGGGCCCTTCTTGTCGTCTGCCAGGGGCGCGGGACGGTGCTCATGTGCGGCTCCGCCGCGGGGCGCGACCAGCCACGTACGCCCCGCAGACGCCCCTCAGCAGCCACCCCTACGGCGCTACGCATCCCCTCCGGCCGGGCCGGGATCCGCCGCGGTCACATCCAGCAACTGATACCGGTCGATCGCCTGCTTCAGCACCGACCGGTCCACCTTCCCCTCCCGCGCCAGCTCCGTCAGCACCGCCACCACGATCGACTGCGCGTCGATGTGGAAGAAACGGCGCGCCGCCCCCCGCGTGTCGGCGAAGCCGAACCCGTCCGCGCCCAGGGAGGAGTACGTCCCCGGCACCCACCGCGCGATCTGGTCCGGAACGCTGCGCATCCAGTCGGAGACGGCCACGAACGGCCCCTCGGCCCCGCTCAGCTTCCGCGTCACGTACGGGACGCGCTGCTCCTCCTCGGGGTGGAGGAAGTTGTGCTCCTCCGCTGCGACGGCCTCGCGCCGCAGCTCGTTCCAGGAGGTCGCCGACCAGACGTCGGCACGTACGTTCCAGTCCGCGGCGAGGATCCGCTGCGCCTCGACCGCCCACGGCACGGCGACACCGGAGGCCATGATCTGCGCCGGGATCTCGCCGGCCGTGCCCGCGCTGAAGCGGTGGATGCCCTGGAGGATGCCCTCGACGTCCACGTTCTCCGGCTCGGCCGGGTGCTGGATGGGCTCGTTGTAGACGGTCAGGTAGTAGAAGACGTCCTCGCCCTGCGGATGCTCGCCGCCCTCGCCGTCCCCGCCGTACATCCGGCGGAGACCGTCCTGCACGATATGGGCGATCTCGAAACCGAACGCCGGGTCGTACGCGACGCACGCCGGGTTCGTCGAGGCCAGGAGCTGCGAGTGCCCGTCGGCGTGCTGGAGTCCCTCACCGGTCAGCGTCGTACGCCCGGCGGTCGCACCCAGGACGAAACCGCGCGAGAGCTGATCGGCCATCTGCCAGAACTGATCGCCGGTGCGCTGGAAACCGAACATCGAGTAGAAGACATATACGGGGATCAGCGGCTCGCCGTGCGTGGCGTACGCCGAGCCCGCCGCGACCAGCGAGGCCGTGCAGCCCGCCTCGGAGATGCCGTCGTGCAGCATCTGCCCGGTCGGCGACTCCTTGTAGGCGAGCAGCAGCTCGCGGTCCACGGACTCGTACTGCTGCCCGAGGGGGTTGTAGATCTTCGCGCTCGGGAAGAACGAGTCCATGCCGAACGTGCGGTACTCGTCGGGCGCGATCAGCACGAACCGCTTGCCGATCTCCTTGTCCCGCATGAGGTCCTTCAAAAGCCGTACGAACGCCATGGTGGTGGCGATCGACTGCTGGCCCGAGCCCTTCTTCACACTCGCGTACGTCTTGTCGCCGGGCAGCGGCAGCGGCTTCGACCGCACGACACGCGTCGGTACGTACCCGTCCAGCGACCTGCGCCGGTCGTGCATGTACTGGATCTCCTCCGTGTCCCGGCCCGGGTGGTAGTACGGCGGCGCGCCGGACTCCAGCTCCTTGTCCGAGATCGGCAGGTGCAGGCGGTCGCGGAAGCCCTTGAGGTCGTCGACCGTCAGCTTCTTCATCTGGTGCGTGGCGTTGCGGCCCTCGAAGTTGGGGCCGAGCGTCCAGCCCTTGACCGTCTTGGCGAGGATGACCGTCGGCTGGCCCTTGTGCTCCACGGCCGCCTTGTACGCCGCGTAGATCTTCCGGTGGTCGTGTCCGCCGCGGCCCAGGTACAGGATCTGGTCGTCGGTCATGTCCTCGACCATCGCGCGCAGCCGGTGGTCGTCGCCGAAGAAGTGGTCGCGGATGTACGCGCCGGTCTCGGTGGCGTACGTCTGGAACTGGCCGTCCGGCGTGGTGTTCATCCGGTTGACCAGCACGCCGTCGCGGTCCTGTGCCAGCAGCGGATCCCACGAACGGTCCCACACCAGCTTGATCACATTCCAGCCGGCACCGCGGAAGACCGACTCCAGCTCCTGGATGATCTTGCCGTTGCCGCGTACCGGGCCGTCCAGCCGCTGGAGGTTGCAGTTGACGACGAAGGTGAGGTTGTCGAGGCCCTCGCGAGCGGCGATGGACAGCTGCCCCAGCGACTCGGGCTCGTCCATCTCCCCGTCCCCGAGGAATGCCCACACATGGCTCTTCGACGTGTCGGCGATCCCGCGGGCCTCCATGTACCGGTTCATCCGCGCCTGGTAGATCGCGCCGATCGGACCGAGGCCCATCGACACGGTCGGGAACTCCCAGAAGTCGGGCATCGACCGCGGGTGCGGGTAACTCGACAGGCCGTACGGCGCCTTCGACTTCTCCTGCCGGAAGCCGTCGAGGTGCTTCTCGCTCAGCCGGTCGAGAAGGAACGCGCGGGCGTAGATGCCGGGGGAGGCGTGGCCCTGGAAGAAGACCTGGTCGCCGCCGTCCCCCCGGTCCTTGCCGCGGAAGAAGTGGTTGAAGCCCACGTCGTACAGCGAGGCGGACGAGGCGAAGGTGGCGATGTGGCCGCCGACCCCGATGCCCGGACGCTGGGCGCGGGACACCATCACGGCGGCGTTCCACCGCGTGGCATTCAGAATCTTCCGCTCGATCTCCTCGTTGCCGGGGAAGAACGGTTCGTCCTTGGTGGCAATGGTGTTGACGTAATCAGTGCTGCGCATCTCCGGCACGGCCACGCGCTTCTCGCGGGCGCGCTCGATCAGCCGGAGCATCAGATAGCGGGCCCGCTCACGGCCGCGCTCGTCGACGGCGGCGTCGAGCGAGTCCAGCCACTCCTGGGTCTCCTCGGGGTCGAAGTCAGGGACCTGGCTCGGAAGGCCGCCAATGATGATCGGATTGCGATCGGCTCCGGAAACCACGCTGTTCCTTCACTGTCAGAGGGGCACTCTTCGTCTGTGCCTGCACCGTTTCCCATCGTGTACCTCGGGAAGGCGCACGTCATCTCTACCGTGGGGTAATGGAAACGTTCGCGCGGGCGCCAGGGACGGGCCCGGCGAAACGCAACGATACGCCCGGTCCGTGACGCGTTCCGCAAAGGCATTCGGGTCTCGTACCCTCGGATGACTACTGAATGCACATACCGGGCAGAACGGTGTGGTGTGCGGCACCCTTGGTGGCAATTCCATGATGGGAGTTGCGGTGACACGGCCGGTATCGTCACCGTTTCGGCGGTCTCGAAGGCTGGGTACTTGCGCGATCCGTCCCGCCCGTGTGGACTACGGCCAATGCTTCGCGTACGCGCGTGGCTGAACTTCCCCGGGGGAAACCCCACCCGAACATGATCAGGAGGCAACCCGTGAGCGCGACCGCGGACCACGCGGAGGAGCGGACGAACCCTGCCGCGAGGCTGGGGTTCCAGCCCGAGCAGGTGGTCCAGGAGATCGGCTTCGACGACGACGTCGACCAGGAGCTCCGCGAGGCCATTGAGGACGTTGTCGGCAGCGATCTCGTCGACGAGGACTACGGCGACGTGGCCGATGCCGTCGTGCTGTGGTTCCGCGACGATGACGGCGACCTGACGGATGCGCTGGTGGACGCCACCACGTACATCGAAGAGGGTGGCTCGATCCTGCTGCTGACGCCGAAGACGGGCCGTGACGGCTACGTGGAGCCGAGCGACATCTCGGAGGCCGCGACGACCGCGGGCCTCTCCGCGTCGAAGAGCGTCAGCGTCGGCAAGGACTGGAGCGGCAGCCGGCTGGTGACGCCGAAGGCGGCCAAGGCGAAGCGGTGACGCTCCGCTGGGTGGGCCGGGACACCGCCCGGGGCTGAGGCCCCGGGCCTGCCCCGGCCCACGACCCGTGCCCGCGGGTTCTTCGGGCCCACGGACCCAGAGCCCCCTCCGACCCGCAGGACGTGTCGCGGGGGCTTGGACCGTGGTCCGTCTCGTGCCGCGACGTCTCGGCTTCGGGGTCCGGTCCCGGGCCCTGCCCGGCCCCTGGGCCGTGTCGCGGGGCGTCGGCTGCGTCGGGGGTTTGCGGCATGCACCCGCCCCCGGCTCCGGTCATGGCCCGAGGGTGTGGGCCCTTGCTCAGCCGGGTTCCGGCGGCGCGCAGGCCGCGCCTCGGGGCCGGGCGGGGCCGGAGGCCTCCGTGGACGTGGGCAGGCCGCGCGTTCGGCCGTAGGGGTGGATGTGCGGGGCGCGGGCCTCGGGCGGCCGGGGGACTGCGGGCCGCGGGTCCGGGGCGGCCGGTCCGTGAGGGCGGGCGCTGCGTAAGGTGGCGTCACCGGAACAGCCCACGGAAGGAAACGCAGGACCATGGCGATCCAGGTCGGAGAGAAGGCCCCGGACTTCGAGCTCAAGGACAATCACGGCGCCACCGTCAAGCTTTCGGACCACCGCGGAGCGAAGAACGTCGTGCTGCTCTTCTACCCGTTCGCCTTCACCGGCGTGTGCACCGGCGAGCTGTGCGAGCTCCGCGACAACCTGCCGAAGTTCGTCAACGACGACACCCAGCTGCTCGCCGTCTCCAACGACTCCATCCACACCCTGCGCGTCTTCTCCGAGCAGGAGGGCCTGGAGTACCCGCTGCTCTCCGACTTCTGGCCGCACGGCGAAGTCTCGCGCGCGTACGGCGTCTTCGACGAGGACAAGGGCTGCGCGGTCCGCGGCACGTTCATCATCGACAAGGAGGGCGTCGTCCGGTGGAGCGTCGTGAACGACCTCCCGAACGCCCGCGACCTCAACGAGTACGTCAAGGCCCTCGACACCCTGTGATTTCTCGGCCTCAGGGCCTGCGACGGGCGGGAACCCGTCAGTAGGATCGAAACGTTGATCCCAAGGCAACGCACGACGGGGCTTCCGCCCCTGGACACCAATGGGAGGACTCGTGGGAGTCAGCCTCAGCAAGGGCGGCAACGTATCGCTGACCAAGGAGGCCCCGGGCCTGACCGCGGTCATCGTCGGTCTGGGGTGGGACGTGCGCACCACGACCGGCACCGACTTCGACCTGGACGCCAGCGCGCTGCTGCTGGACGCCTCCGGCAAGGTCAGCAGCGACCAGAACTTCATCTTCTTCAACAACCTCAAGAGCCCGGACGGCTCGGTGGAGCACACCGGCGACAACCTCACCGGTGAGGGCGAGGGCGACGACGAGCAGATCAAGGTGAACCTCGCCGGGGTCCCGGCCGAGATCGAGAAGATCATTTTCCCGGTCTCCATCTACGACGCCGAGAACCGCCAGCAGTCCTTCGGCCAGGTGCGCAACGCGTTCATCCGCGTCGTCAACCAGGCCGGCGGCGCCGAGATCGCCCGCTACGACCTCTCCGAGGACGCCTCCACCGAGACCGCCATGGTCTTCGGCGAGCTCTACCGCCACGGCGCGGAGTGGAAGTTCCGCGCCATCGGCCAGGGGTACGCGTCGGGCCTGCGCGGCATCGCCCAGGACTTCGGCGTGAACGTCTGACACCTGCACCTCCGACAGCTGACACCGGACGCCTGCCCTTCCGTACCGCGCCACCGAGTCACACCACTGAGTCACGCCACCGAGACACGTTCCGCCCGGCGCCGCACCCCGTCGACTTCGCCGAGTCCGTCGAGTGCGGCGCCGGACCCGTCCGTGCTCCTTGTCCGGCACCACCCGCAGCACACGATCCCGGGGAGGATCAGCACCATGGGCGTCACACTCGCCAAGGGAGCCAACGTCTCCCTCTCCAAGGCCGCGCCGAACCTCACGAAGGTGATGGTCGGGCTCGGCTGGGACGTCCGGACCACCACGGGCGCCGACTTCGATCTGGACGCCAGCGCCCTGCTGTGCAGCGGCAACCGGATCATGGGCGACGAGTGGTTCGTCTTCTACAACAACCTCAAGAGCCCGGACGGCTCGGTGGAGCACACCGGTGACAACCTGACCGGTGAGGGCGACGGAGACGACGAGTCCATCCTGGTCGACCTGTCGAAGGTGCCGGCGGACTGCGACAAGATCGTCTTTCCGGTCTCCATCCATGCGGCCGACGACCGCGGCCAGGCTTTCGGGCAGATCAGCAACGCCTTCATACGCGTCGTCAACCAGGCCGACGGACAGGAACTCGCCCGCTACGACCTCTCCGAGGACGCCTCCACGGAGACGGCCATGATCTTCGGAGAGGTTTACCGCCATGGCGGTGAGTGGAAGTTCCGTGCTGTCGGACAGGGGTACGCGTCGGGGCTCCGGGGCATCGCCCTAGACTTTGGGGTCAACGTTTTGTAAAGCCGCGCGCGGCGCGTGGGAACCCCGTACACACACGATTGGGACAGCCAGTGATACTGAAAACCTTCGGCTGGTCGTTCGCGGTCACCGCGCTCGGCCTGGTCGCGGCGGTGCTCTACGGGGGGTGGGCGGCCTTCGGCATCGTGGCGATCCTGTCCATCCTCGAGATCTCGCTGTCCTTCGACAATGCCGTGGTCAACGCCGGAATCCTGAAGAAGATGAACGCCTTCTGGCAGAAGATCTTCCTCACCATCGGCATCCTGATCGCGGTCTTCGGCATGCGGCTGGTCTTCCCCGTCGTCATCGTCGCCATCAGTGCGCAGCTGAACCCGATCGACGCCGTCGACCTGGCCCTGACCGACAAGGACCTGTACCAGCAGTACGTGACGGACGCGCACCCGGCGATCGCCGCGTTCGGTGGCATGTTCCTGCTGATGATCTTCCTGGACTTCGTCTTCGAGGACCGCGAGCACAAGTGGCTGGCCTGGCTGGAGCGGCCGCTGGCCAAGCTGGGCAAGATCGACATGCTGTCGGCCTGCATCGCCCTGATCGTGCTGCTGATCACCTCGATGACCTTCGCCGCCCACGCCCACCAGCACGGCGGCACCCATGTCGACAAGGCCGAGACGGTCCTGCTCTCGGGCATCGCGGGTCTGATCACCTATCTGGTGGTGGGCGGCCTCTCCGGCTACTTCGAGGGCAAGCTCGAGGCCGAGGAGGAGCGCGAGCACGAGGAGGAGGAGGCCGCCAAGCGTCAGGGCAAGCCGGTCTCGGCGGTCAAGCTGTCCGGCCAGGCCGCCTTCTTCATGTTCCTCTACCTGGAGGTCCTGGACGCCTCGTTCTCCTTCGACGGGGTCATCGGCGCCTTCGCCATCACCAACGACATCGTGCTGATGGCGCTCGGCCTGGGCATCGGCGCCATGTACGTCCGTTCGCTCACGGTCTACCTGGTCCGCCAGGGCACCCTCGACGACTACGTGTACCTGGAGCACGGCGCGCACTACGCGATCGGCGCGCTGGCGGTGATCCTGCTGGTCACCATCCAGTACGAGATCAACGAGATCATCACCGGCCTCATCGGCGTCGTCCTGATCGGCGCCTCCTTCTGGTCCTCCGTCCGCCGCAACAAGAGGCTCGCGGCCGCGGAGGGGAACGCCGAGTCCTCCAAGTCGGAGATCTCCTCGGGGGTGTGAACCCGGCCCGGGTGAGGGAACGCTTCGTGCGGGGCGGCCACCGAGGAGCAGTCCTCGTGGCCGCCCCGCGGCGTTACGGCACACGGTCATGTACGCGGTCATTGCGCGGTCACCTGCGCGGACCCGTGTACGTATACGGGCACGGACGACGGACTCGGCAACGAAACAGCTCTGTGGGGGGGCGGAAGATGGGCTTCCTGGACAGCCTGCGCGGCGGCCGCGCGGCCGATTTCGACGCGGGCAACGCGGCGACCAACTCGATAGAGCTCACCAAACGCAGTCAGCGGGTCTCGCTCACCAAGCAGGGAGCCGCCACCGGACATCTGCGCGTCAACCTGTCCTGGCGGATGCGCACCTCCGACATCGGCGGTCCCCGGCGCGCGAGCCTGCTGCGCCACCCCTTCCAGGCGCTCAAGCCGGAAGAGGTCCAGGGCCACACCCAGAGCATGGTCAACGTCGACCTGGACCTGGGGGTGATGTACGAGCTCATGGACGGCACCAAGGGCGTGGTGCAGCCGCTCGGCGGCTACCTGGGCGACATCAACGCCGCGCCGTACGTGAAGCTCAGCGGGGACGACCGGTTCGGCTCCGCCTCCGGTGAGACGGTCTACATCAACCTCGACCACCGCGACGCCATCAGGCGGCTCCTGGTGTTCGTCTACATCTACGACCAGACTCCGGCCTTCGACCGTACGCAGGCCGCCGTCACGCTCTATCCGACCAACGGGCCGAGGATCGAGGTCCACCTCGACGAGCGCCAGCCGCAGGCGCGGTCCTGCGCGGTGGTGATGATCGAGAACGTCAAGGGCGAGATCATCGTCCGCCGCGAGGTGAAGTACGTGTACGGGTTCCAGGGGGAGCTGGACCGGCTGTACGGGTGGGGGCTGCAGTGGGGGCGGGGGTACAAGAGCAAGGCGGGCCGCTGAAGGCGTCCCTGCGCCCTTCGCCGTCCCGCCTCCAGCCCCCTAGCGGCCGATGAACTGCGGGCCCTGCGGCGGCATCTCGAAGCCCGTGTCCGGCAGCGCGCCCGTCGGCTGCGGGTAGCCGTAGGCCGGGGCCGCGCCCGTGGTCACGGGCGGCTGCTGGGGGTGCGGGTAGCCGTAGGCGGGGCGGCCCGTCGGCTGCGGGTAGCCGTACGCGGGCTGGGCCGGTGGCTGGGCGGGCGGCTGGGCCGGCGGCGCCAGAGGGTAGTCGTACACCGGCTGCGACGGCACCGCCGAGGTGGGCTGCTCCGGCGGCAGCGGCACGGAGACGTCGGGAACCTGGGCCTGGGCCTGGGTCAGGGCCTCGGAGGCTTCGGAGGCCTCCGAAGCCTCGGGAGACGACGCGGCGGCCTCCGACTCGTCCACCGAGATCCCGAAGTCCGTCGCCAGTCCCTGAAGCCCGTTGGTGTAGCCCTCGCCGAGCGCGCGGAACTTCCAGCCACCACCGCGCCGGTACAGTTCCCCGCAGATCAGAGCCGTCTCTTCGCCGGTCTCCGGGGTGATGTCGAAGTACGCCAGCGGCTCGGCGTCGGCGACGGTGGCGTCGTACAGCAGGATGCGCAGCGACTGTACGCGCTCGAAGGCGACGTCGTCGGCCGAGGCGACCAGCAGGATCCGCCCGACGGCGGGCTCGAGACCCGCCAGGTCCGTCTGGACGGTGTCCGTGAGGCCCTCGGCGACGCGCTTCTTGCCGAGCCGCCAGACCTTGCCGGAGGGATGGCGCGGCTGGTTGTAGAAGACGAAGTCCTCGTCGGACCGTACGCGGCCGTCGGTGCCGAGGAGCAGGGCCGAGGCGTCGACGTCCGGGACGCCCTGCCCGGTTGTCCAGCGCAGCACGGCGCGCACCGCCGTGGCGTCCAGCGGGACGTTCGACCCTTTCAGCATCGCGTGCGTCATGCGGTCATCCTGCCTTCTCGGTCCTGGTCACGACAACGCGGGGTACAGGTACTCCAGGCCGGTCCGACGGGCGCCCGGTGCGGGCGCCCGTCGCGGTCGTCCGTCGCCGTCGCCGTCGGGTCGTGCAGGCTCGCGTAACCGGAACTTCATGCTCTGCGGGAACCGACGACATGGAACCGTACGTACTATTACCGGCCACTCGTTCGACATGCCGACCAGCCGCCATCAGGGACTCATATGCATCATTTCGGGCACCTTGCCCCAGAGGAGCGCCACCGCCTCTTCCACCGGGAGCCGGCCGTCTTCACCGCCGACTCCCCGGCCAACGTGCTCGCGGCGGCCCTCGGGGCCACCCTCTACAGCCCGGCCACCCGGCTGCGGCTGGCCGACGACGTGATCAAGCAGGCCGCACGCGGTGTCGTCTCCATGGTGCTGTGCCTGGAGGACTCCATCGACGACGCCGAGGTCCCCGGTGCCGAGGAGAACCTCGTCCGGCAGTTCGCCGACCTCGCCGCCAGGCCGGGTGCCGGACTGCCCCTGCTGTTCATCCGCGTCCGCACCCCCGAGCAGATACCCGACCTCGTACGACGCCTCGGCGCGGACGTACGGCTGCTGTCCGGATTCGTGCTGCCGAAGTTCACCGAGGAGCGGGGAGTGCCGTTCCTGGAGGCCCTCACCGCCGCCGAGGCGGCCTGCGGACGACGGCTGTTCGCGATGCCCGTGCTGGAGTCGCCGGACCTGCTGTACCTGGAGACGCGCGCCGCCACCCTGCAGGGCATCTCCCGCACGGTCGACAAGTACCGCGACCGGGTGCTCGCGCTGCGCCTCGGCGTCACCGACTTCTGCTCCTCGTACGCGCTGCGCCGGGCACCCGACATGACCGCGTACGACGTCCAGATCGTGGCCTCCGTGATCGCGGACGTGGTCAACGTGCTGGGCCGGGCGGACGGCACCGGCTTCACGGTGACCGGGCCCGTGTGGGAGTACTTCCGGGCCGCGGAACGCATGTTCAAGCCGCAGCTGCGGCACAGCCCCTTCCTCCAGGGACAGGCCGTGGACCTGCGTGCCGCGCTGATCGAGCACGCGATGGACGGCCTGCTCCGGGAGATCTCCCTCGACCAGGCGAACGGCCTCCTCGGCAAGACCTGCATCCACCCCTCGCACGTGCTCCCCGTGCACGCCCTGTCCGTGGTCAGCCACGAGGAGTACAGCGACGCGCAGGACATCCTCCGGCCCGAGCGCGGCGGCGGAGGCGTGCTGCGCTCCGCGTACACCAACAAGATGAACGAGGTGAAGCCGCACCGCGCCTGGGCCGAGCGCGTCCTGCAACGCGCCGAGGTCTTCGGCGTCGCCAACGAGGACGTCGGCTTCGTGGAACTGCTCGCGGCGGGGCTGCCGGGCTGACGGTCCCGCCGTCGGACACCGCGACGTCTCCGCGTCGCCGCACATCTGCCCGCACACCTGCCCGCACATCTGCATCTGCCCGCACATCTGCAAGGAATCGATGAACGACAACGAGGTCTGGTCCGGGAACTGGGTCGCCGAGCGGCTCGGCGTCGAACTCACCGGTGACGACCGGCTGCGCGAACTGCTGGGGCTCGCCCTGCGGCGCAACCCCAAGCGCGCCCATCTGCTGGTGTCCAACGTGCTGGGCAAGCACGTGCCGCAGTCGCCGTCCGTCGTGTACGGGCACGGGCTCGCCCTCGGCCGCCGGGTGCGCGAGCTGCTCGGCGACCAGGAGGCGGCCACGGCGGTCGTCCTCGGCTACGCCGAGACGGCCACCGGCCTCGGCCACTCGGTCGCCGACGGCGTGGGCCTCGCGCCCTGCCTGCACTCGACCCGGCGGCCCGTCGCGGGCGTGGCCCGGGCCGGCGGCTTCGAGGAGTCCCACTCCCACGCCACCTCCCACCTGCTGCTGCCCGAGGACCCGGCACTGCTCGCGGGCGACGGACCGCTGGTACTGGTGGACGACGAGTTCTCCACCGGCAACACCGTCCTGAACACCATCCGCGAGCTGCACGGCCGCTACCCGCGCGCGCGGTACGTGATCGTGGCGCTGGTCGACATGCGGTCGGCGGCGGACCTCGGGCGCCTGGACGAGTTCGCGCACGAGATCGGCGCCCGCGTGGACCTGGTGACGGCGGCCTCGGGGACCGTACGCCTGCCGGAGGGCGTGCTGGAGAAGGGCCAGGCGCTGGTGGCGCGGTACGAGGCGGCCGCCGCCCCGGCCCCGGCCGTCCTCCCGGCCGCGGCGCTGCCGCCGGTCACCCGCGTCGACCTCGGCTGGCCCCGCGGCCTCCCCGACGGCGGACGCCACGGCTTCACCCCCCGGCACCGTACGGCCCTGGAGAGCGCCCTGCCCGCCATGGCCGCCCGGATCGCGGACGCCCTGCCGACGGATGCGCGGCGCGTGCTCGTGCTCGGCTTCGAGGAGCTGATGTACGCGCCGCTACGGCTGGCCGTGGAGCTGGAGCGGCGGATCGGTGCGAGTGCCGGTGCCGGAAGCGGCACCGGCACCGGCACCGGTGCCGATGCCGAGGTGCGGTACTCCACCACCACCCGCTCACCCGTCCTCGCGGTCGACGACCCCGGCTACGCGATCCGCAGCCGCCTCGTCTTCCCCGCCCACGACGACCCCGCCGACGGCCCCGGCGAGCGCTACGCCCACAACGTGGCGGGCGCCGGCTTCGAGGCCGTCGTCGCCGTCGTCGACTCGGCCGCCGACACCCCGGCCCTGCACGCCCCCGACGGCCTGCTCGCCCGGCTGTCCGCGCACGTCCCGCACGTCCTGCTCGCGGTCGTCCCGTCGTACGTCCCCGCGCCCGCGCACGCCCCCGCCTTCGCAGAAAGGCCCCCCATGCTGCCCGAGCCCCTCCGCGGCCCCGCCTTCTCCTCGTACGCGCCCGACGAGGTCGGCTGGCTGCTGCAGGACCTCTCGGACGTCGCGCTGGAGGCGCCGACCGAGGAGCGCGAGGAGGCCGTCCAGAGCGGCGGCGCGCACTACGCGGAGTCGCTGCCGGTGGAGTACCAGCCCAGCGAGCAGTACCAGGCCCTCTTCCGCAGCGCCCTGGACGCCTCCGCGGCACGGATCGCCCGGGCGGTGGGCGTCGTCACCGAGACCGTGCTCGCCGAGAGGTCACCGCGACCCGTGCTGGTCTCCCTCGCGCGCGCGGGCACACCGGTCGGGGTGCTGATGCGCCGCTGGGCCCGGCACCGGCACGGCCTCGACCTGCCGCACTACGCCCTCTCCATCGTCCGGGGCCGTGGCATCGACGCCAACGCGCTGCGCTGGCTGGCCGAACGGTACGACCCGGCCGACGTCGTGTTCGTCGACGGCTGGACCGGCAAGGGCGCCATCACCCGCGAACTCGCCGCAGCGGTACGGGCCTTCGAGGTGACCGACGGCATCACCGGCTTCGACCCCGGGATCGCGGTGCTGGCCGACCCGGGCGCCTGCGTCCGCACCTACGGCACCCGCGAGGACTTCCTCATCCCCTCCGCCTGCCTCAACTCCACGGTCTCCGGGCTGGTCTCGCGCACCGTGCTGCGCGCGGACCTGGTCGGCCCGCACGACTTCCACGGCGCGAAGTTCTACCGCGAACTCGCCGGCGCCGACGTCTCCAACGACTTCCTGGACGCCGTCTCCGCCTGCTTCACCGAGATCGCCGACGAGGTGGACGCCAAGGCCAAGGAACTCCTCTCCGCCGACCGCACCCCGACCTGGGAGGGCTGGGCGGCCGTCGAGCGGATCAGCGAGGAGTACGGCATCCACGACGTCAACCTCGTCAAACCGGGCGTCGGCGAGACCACCCGCGTCCTGCTGCGCCGCGTCCCGTGGAAGATCCTCGCGAGGGCGGGGGCGGGCGCCGACCTCGACCACGTACGCCTGCTGGCCGAACAGCGCGGGGTGCCGGTCGAGGAGGTCGACGGCCTCCCGTACACCTGCGTGGGACTGATCCACCCCAAGTACACACGGGGCGCCACCGGCGCCGACGGGAAGGCGGTGGCCGTCTGATGGCCGGCCCGGTGACCAGCGGCCCCGTCCTGGTGGCGAGCGACCTCGACCGTACGCTGATCTACTCGTCCGCCGCGCTGACGCTGACCGTGCCCGACGAGGAGGCGCCCCGGCTGCTCTGCGTGGAGGTGTACGCGGGCAGGCCGCTGTCGTACCTGACGGAGACCGCGGCCGCACTGCTCACCGAGCTCGGGGAGACGGAAGCGGCGGTGTTCGTGCCCACCACGACCCGTACGCGCGCGCAGTACCAGCGGATCAACCTGCCGGGCCCGGCGCCCGCGTACGCAATCTGCGCGAACGGCGGCCACCTGCTCGTGGACGGCGTCTCGGACCCGGACTGGCACGCGCGCGTGCTGGCCCGCCTCGCCGACGAGTGCGCGCCGCTGGACGAGGTGCGCGCCCACCTGGAGGCCGCCGCCGACCCGCTCTGGGTGCGCAAGCACCGGGTGGCGGAGGACCTGTTCGCGTACCTCGTCGTCGAGCGGGAGCTGCTGCCCGAGGACTGGGTCAAGGAGCTCGCGGTCTGGGCCGAGAACCGCGGCTGGACGGTCTCCCTCCAGGGCCGCAAGATCTACGCCGTGCCGAAGCCGCTCACCAAGAGCGCGGCGATGCGGGAGGTGGCCCGGCGCACCGGCGCCGGACTGACGCTCGCGGCCGGGGACTCCCTGCTGGACGCCGATCTGCTGCTGGCGGCGGACCGCGGCTGGCGCCCGGGCCACGGCGAACTGGCCGACAGCGGCTGGGCGGCGCCCACGGTCACCCCGCTGCCGGAACGCGGGGTGGCGGCGGGGGAGCGGATCGTACGGGAGTTCCTCAGCGCCTGCCGGTAGGCGTACCGGTGGACGAGGGGGCGGTCGTGTCGCTCCCGTCACGGCGGCGGGAGCCGGACCCCTTCTTCAGCATCCGCACGACCACGAAGGCCAGCACGGCGATCACGGCCCCGACCAGCACGACCTTCGAGTAGGCGGAGACGACCGTCGTCACCTCGGCCCAGTTCTCACCCAGGAGATAGCCGGCGAGGACGAAGATCGTGTTCCAGATGGCGCTGCCGAGCGTGGTGAGCAGGGTGAACACGGCCAGCGGCATGCGCTCGACGCCGGCCGGTACCGAGATCAGGCTGCGGAAGATCGGGATCATCCGGCCGAAGAAGACCGCCTTGGTGCCGTGCTTGAGGAACCAGGCCTCCGTCTTCTCGATGTCGGCGACCTTCACGAGGGGGAGGCGGGCGGCGACGGCGACGATGCGGTCACGGCCGAGCAGCGCACCGAGACCGTAGAGGGCGACGGCACCGATGACCGAGCCGGCGGTGGTCCACAGCAGCGCGGCGAACAGGTTCATCTGCCCCGTGCTCGCCGCGAACCCGGCGAGCGGCAGGATGACCTCGCTCGGCAGGGGTGGGAACAGGTTCTCCAGCGCGATGGCCAGACCGGCGCCGGGCGCGCCGAGCGTGTCCATCAGGCTGTTGATCCACTGGGGTGCGGGGCCGGCCTCCGCCGCCATGACTGTCATGGGGCCACGGTAGGAACGCGAAGCTGAAGGGGAGCTGAGGATGCGGTTCCGGCCGGCTCACCCCTCAGCCGCAGCAGCCCCCGCCGCAACAACCGCCCCCGCCCCCGCCACCGCCGCCG
The DNA here is from genome assembly GCA_000719105.1 of Streptomyces sclerotialus. Taxonomy (GTDB): domain Bacteria; phylum Actinomycetota; class Actinomycetes; order Streptomycetales; family Streptomycetaceae; genus Streptomyces; species Streptomyces sclerotialus_B. Next base: position 734,432 of record JODX01000001.1, read on the forward strand.
GCCGGGCGGGACGCGCCGGCCGGACCCGCCGCCGACCCGCCCACGGCCACCGTCGACAACAGCTTCACCGTGTCGGTGTGGCCGGCGGGGCAGTCGGCGGGCGCGGACGACTCCGCCATGGGACGGCTCAGTTCGAAGGTGTCGCCGCAGGTACGGCAGCGGTACTCGTAGCGAGGCATGCGCACAGGTTAGCGGGGACCGACCGGGCTCAGGAGGCCGCACAGGTCAGCTCGCCCCGACGGGGCTCAGGAGGCCCCGCCGCCCCGATCCTCGCGGATCCGGGCCACGACCCGCGCCACGGTCACGCGCACGGCCTCCGTCTCCGTCAGGAAATGCCAGTAGTCCGGGTGCCGCCCCTCCAGCGTGGCGATCGCGCGCTCCAGCCGGGCCACGGAGTCGTCGAGCGGACGCGCGTGCCGCGGATCGGGGGTGGCACGGCCCGCCATGGCCAGCCGCTGGGCGTCGCGGATGGCGAACCGGGTGCGCTCGATCTCCTGCTGCGGATCCTTCTGCACGGCGTTCAGCCGCCCCAGCCGGTCGCCCGCGGCGGAGACGGCCTCGTCGGTGCTGTTCAGCAGCGCCCGAACCGTCGACAGCAGGGCGGTCGCGTCCGGCCAGCGCTGCTCGTCCCGCGCGGCCCGGGCCTCGCGCAACTTCCCCTCGGCCTGCCGCACGCTCTCCGCGGCCTGCTCCGGCACGCCCTGCAGATCCTGCCAGCACGCGGCCGCGAAACGCCGGCGCAGTTCGCTCAGCACCGGCTCCACCTGCTCGGTCCGGGTGGTCAGCGCCTGGGCCCGGGTGCGCAGCGACACCAGCCGGCGGTCGATCTCGGCGGCCCGCTCCGGCAGCCGCTCGGCCTCCGCCCGCACCGCCTCGGCCTCCCGTACGACCCGGTCGGCACGCTCCAGGGTCCGCGGCACGCCGTGCTGCCCGGCGCCCTGGTTCAGCCTGGTCAGCTCGGGAGCGAGGGCGGCGAGCCGGGCGGCCAGGTCATCGGCTCTGAGCCCCGACTCCCGTACGGAGTCGAGGGCACCGGTGGCGGCGAGCAGGGCCTGACGGGCGCGTTCGACGGCCGGGGCGAGCCGGGCCAACTGGGTCTCGGCCTTGCCGAGGAGCGGCCCGAGCCCCGCGGCGAAACGGTCCAGTTCCCCCTTCACCCGCCCGAGCTCGTCCTTCGCGGCGGTCAGCTCGGCACGGGCACGGGAAGCGGTGGAGGCCTCCAGATCGTCCCGGTCCAGATCATGGGCATCGACGGCCTCGATGTACCGGTGACTGACCTCGTCGATCCGCCGCCCCAGCGCCTCGAACCCGGACACCGCACGGCGCGCCTCGGCCGAGTCATCGACAGCGCTGATCGTCTCTATGGAGATCCGCAGATCCCGCTGGGCGGTGTCGAGCTCGTAGAACGCGGCAGCCGCGGCGTCCTTCGCGGCCTGCGCCTCGGCCCGCTGGCTCTCGGCCCGCCCACCGAACCACCGCCGGGTCCCGCCACCGCCACCGGTGAAGGCGGCGGGCAGAGCGAGCGCGGCGAGCACGGGAAGGGCCGCGACCAGCATCAGCAGACCGCGGCCGAGGGTACCGGTGGCACTACGGGTACTACGCGTACTACGGGCACTGTTTGGTGCGTTTGGTGTGCTTGGTGTGTTCGGCGTGTTCGGCGTGTACGGCTGCGAAGGTATCGCCGTCACATCCCTCTCCCGTGCTGTGATCCGCCCTGCCCAGTGTCATTCTCCCACCGGACAAGGACGAACACACGGGCCGTTCAGTTCGCCGTGCGCACCTTGACCGAGCCGTCCTGCGTCTGCGCGGTGACCACATGGGCGCTGGATTCGTCGCGGGGCACGGACACATCGACGGAACCGTCGGCGCTCTTGGCCGTCACACGGTACGTGTCACGCGGCAACCCGATGTCGACGGAGCCGTCGTCACTCCGCGCCTCCACCACATCCGGCACGACCCCGAGCTCGATCCTGACCGCCCCGTCCTTCGTACTGGCCTTGACGCTGCGCGCCTCGACCCCCTCCGCGCGGACGGACCCGTCGTCGGAGTGCATCTCCAGCGACCCACTGCTGTCGGACACGCGTACGGACCCGTCCGCGGTACGCAACCGCAGTGTCCCGCTGCTGTCCGCGACGCGCACGGATCCGTCGTCCGTACGCACCTCCAGCGGCCCGCTGATGCCCGAGACCCGCACCGACCCGTCCCCGGTACGAATGCTCAGCGCCTCCTCGAACCCCTCGGCGGTCACACTCCCGTCCCCGTCCTTCACCGTGACGGCGACACCGTGCGGCACCTCGATACGGTGCTTGGCCGAGCAGTCGGCGACGAAGCCGGAGCACCTCAGGCGCAGCTTCAGCCGGTCGTCCTCCATCTCCCAGGACACCTTCGGATCCGAGCCCACGACGACGCGCCCCTCGAACCACCGGGTCACCTTCACCTCGTCCACGTCCGCGGGGACGAGCTCGAGCGCGGAGTCGTCGGAGTCGACGGTGAGGGTACGGCCCTGAAGGGCGAAGGACCGGTGCTCCGGCTCGCTGTCCTGCCCGGCGTCGGCACACGAGGCGACGCCCGCCCCTAGCACCGCGACGACTCCGGCGACGGCCACCGCGCGGGCGCTGCGGGCTGTACGAGCCATGAGAATCTCCCCCTGAACCTGGAACGTGCTGCACTGTCGGCTCTCGACGTACTCGACCGTACGGAGCGGGAGGGCCGGGCGGGATCCGGACCACTCCCGGATGAGAGGTAGGGATAACCCCCGAGGCGCTCCTCGCCGTCACCGGGCGCCGTGCGGACCGTCCGGAGACACTTCGGGAACGGGTTTGCAGGGCATCCCCTCAGGCCATGTAGGCTGTCGACTCGTCCCGGGCGCGTAGCTCAGCGGTAGAGCGCCGCCCTTACAAGGCGGATGTCGGCGGTTCGAAACCGTCCGCGCCCACCGGGGAGAAGGCCCCCAGCCGATCTTGGCTGGGGGCCTTCTGCATCCAGGTTCGACATCAGGTCTGCTTCTCGCCGAGGGCCGTGCGCAGCCAGTCGAGGGATCCGGTTCCCAGGACCGCGTCGGCGAGTTCGTTCGCGGTCTTGGTGACGAGCCGGCCGCGGCTGTTGTCGATCCACCGCTGGGCGTTCTCGTAGCCCTGGGCCTTGTACTCGACACCCTGGATAAGGCACTTCAGCTTGTCGGCGTCCCGGGCACAGGTCGCCTCGGCGGACTCCTTCGCCTCGTACTCCGCGACGAGGTCCCGCACCGCCGAGGCCAGGACCTCCGGCATGCCCGAGATCTGGTCAGCGGTGACCGCCTGCGGGTCGGCCTGGTGGGTTGAGGAGAAGGAGATGCATCCCGACTGAACCGTCCTCTCTGATCCCTGGCTCGCCTAATGTGCCCGCATGACCTCGACAGAGAGGTCCTGGAGGCGGACGGCGTGCAGCGCCGGATACCGGTGGCGGCGATAGACCAGGTCGACGTTCACGGCGCCAAGGGCCGACGGCTGACCGTCGTATTGACGGACAGCCGACGGCTGACCGTCGTATTGACGGACGACGAGCCCGTGGCATACCACCTCGGTGCCGCAGTGCCCATGCCGTGCACGAGTTCGCGCAGGCCGTCCGCCGTGCACTGCCCGTACGCGACGCCGACGAGCCGCGCCCGGACAGTGCGAAGTCGGTGACCGAGAAACCGCTGGAGCGGGCGGCACCGAACCGGGTCCGTCTGCTCTGGTCCCCCGGGTACGCAGCATCCAGAGTGTTCGGAACACCTGCCATCCGCCTCGCGCACCCTCCACTCCGCCGGCGAGCAGGAGGGGCGCCACCGCCCAGAGGTGCCCTGGAATCACCTCGCGAATAGTGCCCTGGATCACCGTGGAGGGAGAGCTGCAGGGGACCCACTGGCACGAGGGTGGCAACCAACATCACTACGCGTATGTCGACGGTCACGGCGTACGGCGTGAGTGTAAGAGCTCGGACGGGGGTGCCGAGCGGGCCGAGATCACGTACGACCCCGCGGACCCCGGTACCGCCATGGTCGGTCGCCGTACGACAGGATGGCTTGCGCTCGGTGCGGTACTCATTCTGCTGACGGGTGCTGTGCTGTTGGCCGGTGTCGCGTTCGTGGTGGTGGCGCTGGTCACTTGATCGTCTACCGGGGAGCCCGGAGGGAATGCGCTCCCCGAGCTTTCCTGTTACTCCACACCGTGCCCCTGGCGTGCCCGTTTGAGAGGCGCGCCAGGGAAGCCAAGGGGGGAACACCGGGCAGCGCACCGCGAAGGCGCAGATCAGCTTCCCCCGCGTCAGGCCGGATCCACGTACGCGATCTTCCCAACTGTTGCTCCAGGCCCCTGTGGCTCCGCTTGGCTGCCATTGAAGTGCCATCGCCTTCGCGCCAGGAGGGTAACCGTTTTCAGCCCATCGAAAGCGTGCGCGAAGGCCTACCGCTTTCCGGAGAGAGATCGACGAGATGTACCTGCGCGTCCTCTCCCCCTCCGGTGACCAGGCGTATCTGGTCGGGCTCCATCCATGAAGCCTCGACCAGGGCGTTGCTTGAGGCGTCACCGTTGAAGTAGCCGACCTGCCAGCGTCGCTTGGTCAGACCGGATCCTTCGTCGATGTAGACCCACCACAGGGGGTCGATCAGCGCTGCCCCTTCCACCACCACAAGATGCCGATCGGAGCGATTGGGCGCAGCTTCGTTCATCGTCGTCCGATGCCCGGAACTGTTGAAAAGAAAGACCGGTACCGCGAGGAGCGTGACCAGGAGGGCCGCTGTCACTGACAGGATTCGGACGGCGAGGCTTCGTACACCGATGAGGACAGCAGCCGCCAAAGCCGTCGACGCCAACGTGCCGAAGAGCATGGGGTGATGGAAGACCTGCGCCACCACGAGCAATCCACCAGACCGGCTGGACCACCAGCCCGCCGTCTCGGCCACCGCAAGGGCCCCCGCTGCCCCCACCAGACCGAGCGCAGCCGTCCGACGCCGCCGGACCGTCAACTCCACCACGACCAGCCCCCACCTCATCAGGTACGGTCACAGGATATTGGCCCTCCCGGAGATGGCCCCACCAGGTGTGATCACGCTATGAACGTCATCCGCGCTCCACGAGAAACGGCGTCGAAGGCGGTGGTCAGCGGCCATGCTGTACAGCGGCGGAGTGCAGCAACGCGCTGGATGTCCTGTACCACGGTCCATCCGGCGCTCGCGGTGTCCCCACAGGTAATCGCCCGACGCATGCCCCTGACAGGATCAGGACACCAGGTGGCTCACTTCCCGGCCGGTCAGGGACGCACCGATGAGTTGGTCCGGCTCGGAGAGTCTCACCAGCGTTGACGGCAACCACAGGAGGAACGCGTGGCTCAGTTACTGAGGGTCCAGAATTTCAACGTCTCGAGTGACGGCATCGGTGCCGGTGAGGATCAGAGCCTTGCGAGCCCGTTCGGGCACGTCGATCCGGGGAGGCTGTTCGCCTGGGCCGGCGCCACGGCGAGCTGGCCCATGCGCACCGATCCCGGTGGAAGCCGGGGGCTCGACGACTACTTCACGCGGGACTTCGCGCGCAACATCGGCGCCGAAATCATGGGCCGCAACAAGTTCGGGCCGCAGCGCGGACCCTGGCAGGATCATGAGTGGCGCGGCTGGTGGGGTGACGAGCCTCCGTTCCGCACCCCGGTCTTCGTCATGACCCACCACAAGCGTCCTTCGTTCACGCTTTCCGACACCACGTTCCACTTCGTCGACGGCGATCCGGTCACGGTCCTCGAGCAGGCCCGGCAGGCGGCGCAGGGCAAGGACGTCCGACTCGGCGGCGGGGTCACCACCGTCCGGCAGTTCCTCGACGCCGACCTCGTCGACACCCTGCATGTGGCGGTCTCGCCGGTGAAGCTCGGGTCCGGGCTACGACTCTGGGAGTCCCCCGATGAGCTGCTCGACCGCTTCCACCTGGAGGTGGTGCCCAGCCCGAGCGGCGTGACGCACCACCTGTTCTGGCGGAAGTAACCGGGCCGCCTCCAAGCTGCCCCTGGACGGGCCTGTTGCCGGTGCCGGATCTGTCAAGGCTGTCGCTCTGCACTGACATCAGCGGCTGACACCAACGAGCGCGAACAACGGGGACCTGAGCCGGACAGCAGCGCACGAGCAGGCGAGGCACGGAGCGCCTTGACCGATGTCGCCGACAGCGCACGATCGACCTGATAAGGAGGAAGCCAGCTCTTGCCTTTTCGCCTTCGTTGCTTGTAGGCGTGTGCTTGTCGGGCGCGCCAAGCGCTGTCACGCAGCAGCGTGTTGATACCGCCGTCGGCTTGCGCATCAGGGCGCCTTCTATGATCGCGTGCAGGTCAGGCCCCTTGGGCGCGCGGTTGCAAGCGGCGGGAAGAGATGACGGAATTCAGCAGTACGGGATGGATTGCCCTTTTTTCCAATCGGCAGGCGAACGTCGAGGGCTGGGATCTGGTAACCCGCACGGCCCTCGTTGTTGACTCCGAGCGAGGTGCTATGCGGCCCGTGTCTGACTACCCAGACTTCTCACGCCTGATCAGGGCCCATAAAGTGATCGGCGCTGTGCCTGATCGCGGGCACCGTGCACATTGGCGAGGTGAGCACGAAGCTCCCCTAACAGAAGAAATTGTCGGTTGGCTCGTGACTGATCTCGGTGCCGTTCTTCCGTTCACTGAGGGCGGAGTCACGGCAGAGGATGCTGATCTCATCCTTGCGCCGGGAGAGGACCCGCCCTCAGAGGCATAGGGTGTCTCGCCGAGGTCGGCCGGTGGGAAGCCGGAAGTCCGGGCGTTGCTCATGTGATCTCTGCAGAAGGTGGTCGGGCCCGCCGGTGCAGGGCTGCGCCGACGCAGGCCAGGAGGATGGCAAGCCCTGCCGGCAGGCAGACGAGTACGTTGATCCACATGGGGACGTGCTCCACCGTTGCACCGTCGGAGTAGACGCAGGCGCTGCGGAGAGGCCAGTGCTCCTGCTCGATGCCTGCCAAGTCGGCACCGGAGGCGTTCCGGTCTTCGCAGGACTCGGGGAACGGACCCCCCAAGGTGGCTGAGAACCATCCGTAGCAGTACGCGGCTGCTGTCAAGGAACCGAGGATCAGAACGAGGATTGCGCAGAGCCTGGGCGGAGACAGCGGAGGGTTCCTCAACATCAGGGCCACGGTCACGGTGCCCGCCGCCGCGGTAGCCAGAGCGATGAGCAGCAGCATGCCCGTCAAAGGCATCGACACGGTATTCCCTTCTCGCAGGGAGGAAGCACGATGGGTGAGGGACCGACGCGGGCGGAGCTGCTTTTCGGTTCTTTCTCGTAGTGGCCGTCCCCACCGTTGTCGGGCGGGACAGCTCTTGCGTTCCTGCCTGGTCGGACTGATGGCTGAGGGTGTGGATGACGGCACTGCTGCGGCGGCGTAGGCGAAGCCGAACTGCGTAGTGCGCCAGGACGGTGTTGTCAGGACCGTCGGTCTGCGCGTCGGACCTGCTCCGCCGGGGCGATCTCCTCGATGAGGACGCGGATGCGCTGTTCGATCTCGTCGCGGATGGGGCGGACGGCGGCGACGCCCTGTCCGGCCGGGTCGGGGAGCTCCCAGTCGAGGTAGCGCTTGCCGGGGAAGACGGGGCAGGTGTCACCGCAGCCCATGGTGATGACGATGTCGGATGCCTGGACGGCGTCGACGGTGAGCACTTTGGGCACCTCGGCCGAGATGTCGATGCCGGCCTCGGCCATGGCTTCGACGACGGCCGGGTTGACGGTGTCGGCGGGGGCGGAGCCTGCCGAGCGGACCTGGACGCGGTCGCCCGCGAGGTGGGTGAGGAAGGCGGCGGCCATCTGTGAGCGTCCGGCGTTGTGCACGCAGACGAACAGCACGGATGGCAGCGCGGTGGTGTCAGGCATGCGCGGGGTCTTCCTGGGGAGCGGGTGGGGAGACGGCGGGGGAGGGGGCGGGGAAGTAGCGGCGGGCGCGGAGGGCGACGTGGACGAGGCCGATCAGTACGGGCACTTCGATGAGGGGGCCGACGACACCGGCGAGGGCCTGGCCGGAGGAGGCGCCGAAGGTGGCGATGGCGACCGCGATGGCGAGTTCGAAGTTGTTGCCCGCGGCCGTGAAGGCGAGGGTCGTGGCGCGCGGGTGGTCCAGGCCGACGGCGCGGCCGAGGGCCATGGATCCGGTCCACATGGCGGCGAAGTACAGCAGAAGCGGTAGCGCGATGCGGGTGACGTCGAGGGGGCGGGAGGTGATGGCGTCGCCCTGCAGGGCGAAGAGGATGACGATGGTGAACAGCAGTCCGTACAGGGCGAAGGGGCCGATGCGCGGGAGGAGTTGCTTCTCGTACCAGGTGCGGCCTTTGGTTCTCTCGCCGAGGCGGCGGGTGAGGTAGCCGGCCGCCAGCGGGATGCCCAGGAAGATCAGTACGCTGCGGGCGATCTCCCCTACCGACACGTCCAGCGTGGTCTGTTCCAGGCCCAGCCAGCCGGGCAGCACGGACAGGTAGAACCAGCCGAGCGCGGCGAAGGCGATCACCTGGAACACGGAGTTCAGGGCGACCAGGACGGCGGCGGCTTCCCGGTGGCCGCAGGCGAGGTCGTTCCAGATGATGACCATGGCGATGCAGCGGGCCAGGCCCACGATGATCAGGCCGGTGCGGTACTCGGGCAGGTCCGGCAGGAACAGCCAGGCCAGGGCGAACATGAGCGCCGGGCCGACGATCCAGTTGAGCAGCAGGGACGGCAGCAGCAGGCGGCGGTCCCGGGTGACGGTGCCGAGGCGGTCGTAGCGGACCTTGGCCAGCACCGGGTACATCATCACCAGCAGACCCAGGGCGATCGGCAGGGACACCCCGGTCACGGTCACCGTGGCCAGGGCGTCGCCCAGTCCGGGGACCAGGCGGCCGAGGCCCAGGCCGGCTGCCATGGCGGCGAGGATCCACAGTGCCAGGTAGCGGTCCAGGAAGGACAGGCGGCCCGCGACGGTCTCCTCCGGTGCGGATGCGGGTGTGGGTGCGGGTGTGGGTGCGGATGCGGTCACGACGCAGTCCCGGCCGGTGCCGTGCGGTTCGGCAGCGGGTCGCCCGCGGGGCGGGTGAGGATGCCCGCGAGGCGGTCGGTCATCTCCGGCACCAGCCAGTAGTAGACCCAGGTGCCGCGCCGCTCGCAGTCGATGAGCCCGGCCTGCCGCAGCAGCTTGAGGTGGTGGGAGATCGTGGGCTGGGACAGGTCGAAAGCCGGAGTCAGGTCGCATACGCAGACCTCACCGCCCGCCCGCGAGGCGATCATCGACAGCAGCCGCAGCCGCACCGGATCCCCCAGCGCCTTGAACACCTTTGCCAGCTCGACGGCCTGTTCCTCGTCCAGGGGCGCGGTCAGCAGCCCCGGGCAGCAGGCGGCCGTCTCGTCGCTCTGGCCCAGTACCACCAGCTCCACCGGCTCTTGATTCGACATACTTCTATGTTGACATCCTTCGATGCAAGCCGCAAAGCTGGCTTGCATCGAAGGATGTCAATGCAACTCGATGGGAGTCCCGCCATGTCCCGCGCTCAGCTCGCCCTGCGTGTCAGTGACCTGGAGGCGTCGATCACCTTCTACTCGAAGCTGTTCGGCACCGAACCCGCCAAGCGACGCGAGGGCTACGCCAACTTCGCCCTCACCGAACCGCCGCTCAAGCTCGTCCTCATCGAGGGCGAGCCCGGCCAGGACACCCGACTCGACCACCTCGGCGTCGAGGTCGAGTCCACCGGGCAGGTCGACGCCGCCACCACCCGCCTGAAGGACGCGGGCCTGGCCACCTTCGAGGAGAGCGACACTTCCTGCTGCTACGCCCTCCAGGACAAGGTGTGGGTCCACGGCCCCGGTCGGGAACCGTGGGAGGTCTACGTCGTCAAGGCGGACGCCGACACCCTCGGCAAGAGTGCCGATGTCACCGCCACCGGCGACGGGTGCTGCACCAGCCGGCCCAGCGGGACCGCCTCGGCCGCAGCGGGATGCAGCTGCGGCTGACCGGCGGCGTCACGGGCAACCGGCGGTGGTTGCCGTACAGCAGGGGGTACGGCGACCACCGCAACCGGAGATCGCCGTCAAGGGCCGCTGATGACCGCACGACCAACGCGGCCGGCCGGATCCGCGGCTGGGCCAAGCGGTGATCGAAGGCGCCACCGCATCCCGCACCCAGTGCAGGACGGTCCCGTCGTCGTGTGCCCTTCGATGCCGTCACAATGCCGCCCATGGGCACCCCTGGGTTGCCGGTTGGTGCGGTGGGCCCTCACTGCGGGTGCGCTAGCGTCCCGCGCATGAAGACGCATGGGGTGGGGCTCCGAGGGGCCGCTTTCGTGGCGGCTCCAGGGCTGTTGCTGTTGGGGCTGCCGGCGTTGTACTTCCTTACTGCCTACGGCTGCGGCGAGGAGGAGGACCGGCTCGCCGAGGTGATGGCCGGCTCGGCAGTGCTGGATGCGGCACCGGAAGGAGCGCGTGAGGAGGACCGCTATCGGGAGTGTGACGACGACGATCGGTTCGTGGCCGTCGGAAGGGTGTACCGGTACCGCGGGGACGAGGGCAGTGCGCAAGCGTTCTTTCGGGAGGCCGCCCGAGCGGACGGCTGGCGGCCGCGGACCACGGCGGATGGTGAGACGGTTCCTGGTTGTTTCACCGCGTCGATGGGTGGCACGACTGCGTACCTGTACCTGGAGGGTCCGGACGGCGGCCTGCTTCATGTGGAGGTGGTCGCCGACCGTGCGGGCACACGGTGGTGTTGAGGAACCGGTCCCGCGGGTCCTGCTCGGCAAGGCCCCTGAGCCGCACACCGGGATCGTCGGCGTGGTGCATGCCGGATGGCCCCGCCTGTCGTCACCAGCTCGGATGACGGTGTGGATCCGTGCGCTGGTGCCGCTCAGCAGCGGGTGGGCAGGGTGCTCACCCTCCGGCCGTTACGCCCTTCCGGGCACCCTCCAGTACTGGCGTCGCTTCTCGTCGCGCACCACGACGCCGAGACGGGCCAGTTCCTCACGGAGCTCCCGGACGTCGTCATCTGCGGCGCCCTTCTTCTCCAGTGATTTCTGGCGGGCCTTGAGGATGGCGTTCGCGCCCTCCGGGAGTCCGGGGGTGTCCGGGACCCAGCGGCGGAACTCTTGCTGGTACGGGTCGGTGTCCGCCCACGGGTAGCCGTGTGCGGTGAAGGCGTCGGTGACGTGGGCGGCGTTCAGAGCGCAGTCCTGCCGCGTGAGCTCGCCACCGTCGTGGCCGAGCAGGACGAGGTGCTTGCCGTCCCGGAAGACCGTGGCGACGGCGTCGCGCCGGAATGTGTGCTCGCGGCCCCTGCTCATGAGTACGACGCGGTCGTCCGACAGGCGGAGCGTCAACTGCTCGTGCTGGATCACGAGCCCGAGGAGCAGTCCCGCCACCGCGCCCGCGGCGGACAGCGCCGGAGCGGGGATCGATGCGGCCAGTTCGGCCGGTCCCTGCATCGGTGCCCACGGCAGCGTCAGCAGCCAGTCGGCCAGAGGGGCGACGAGCAGGCCGAGGCCCGCCCCCGCCAGGACGAGGGCGACGTAGATACCCGCCGTGGTCCGGGCCGGTTCGGCGAGCACGGTGACCCGGTCGTCGTGCGGGCCCTGCTCGAGTCTCTTGTCCGTGTTCATGCTCCCCCTCGTTTCCTGTGGTCGCTGCGGTCGCTGCGGTCGCTGCGGTCGCTGCGGTCTCTGTGGTCTCTGTGGTCCGGCGGTTTCTGCGGTTTCTGTTCTGCCGGGCCCGTCGTCAATAATAGACCGAGCGCTCGATCTATTATTGGGTCAAGCATCGAGTACGGTCGAGAGCCGAGCAAGAAAGGGCCACGATGAGGACAGTCGATCCGGCCAGGCATCGAGCGCGGCGCCGGCACATCGTCAACGCCGCGGCCGGGCTCTTCGCCACCAAGGGCTTCGAGCGCACCACCACGGCGGAGATCTGCAAGGCCGCCGGCATGAGTGCGGGCAACCTGTTCCACTACTTCCCCAACAAGCGCGCGATCTTCCACGCCGTCTTCGAGGACGACGAGGGCGACGAGCGCGACGGCGCGACCAAGGCCGAGCGTCTGGCCGCCGCCCGCGCCGCCGACGACCCGTGGGCGGCCCTCCTCGACACCGTGGACCTGCTCGCCGCGCCCGCCGCGGAGCCGCTGGTCCCTGCGCTCGTCATGGAGGCGATGATGCAGGCGTACCGCGACCCCGAACTCGATGCGCTGCTGAGCCGTGACAACGACGAGGAGAAGTCCACCGTCGGCACGCTGCTGCGGAACGCGGCCGCGGCGGGACAGATCGACCCCGCTCTGGATCCGGACGACGCCGCTGCCTGGGTCATGGCTCTCGTCGCCGCGCTCTACACCAGCGCCGCCACGGATCCGTCCTTCGATCCGGCCAGGCAACTGCCTACTTTGCGTCTGATCCTTCAGCGCTTCCTGCGGCCCGGGAGCCCCCAGGGGGCGGAGTGATCGGCAGGCGCGGTCGTCGAGGTCGGGGCAGGGCGGGCAGGAAGGGGTGGAGCGGGAGGACGGGAGCGGCGGGGCTCAGTCACCCGTTGTCTCCGCCTCCGGAGGCTCCGGCCGCTCGTGGGCGTGCTTCAGGCGCATACGGGCGTCGACCTTGTCCTGGGCGGTGACCTCCTCCCAGAAGCGGTGGCAGGTCACGAAGACCGCGAGTTCCCGTTCGCGTTCACGCAGCTTCTCCACCTCGGCCTGTTCGTCGGGGGTCCAGCCGGGGGAGGCGGGGCGCTCCAGCTTGCGCCAGCCGTTGTCGTCGCGGAAGCCGTCCAGCGGCTCGACCGACCAGGGGAGCCGCTTCAGCAGGGCCAGCAGCTCGGCCCGGACCTGATGCAGTTCCTCCTGCCCGGCCAGGAGATCACTTGGGAAGTCATAGGTCTCAGCCACGCGGTAATGCTACGCCTGTTCGATTTTCTGATGCGAGTTCCTTCGGGGACTTGGCGGAGTCTCGACGATCAGTCAGCTGATCGGTCCGCGGGAGCGCGTGGTGGGGTCAGCGGCCGGCTTCCTGCTGGAGTTCCCGTACCACCCTGTCCGCCACCGGGACCCGTACGCCATGACGGTGCGCCGCGCGCAGCAGGGCGCCGCCGATCGCGTCCAGCTCCAGTGGGCGGCCCGCCTCGGCGTCGCGCTGCATGGACGTCCTCGTGGTGGGCGGGAAGCCGTCGTAGCGGCGGACGGCCTCGGCCGGGTCCACGAGGGCGCCGCACGCGCGGCTCACCGCCGCGACCTCCTCCACCAGCGTGCTCAGCTCCTCGCGGTGGCGGGTGCGGATGTCGCCGACCGGGACGCCGTAGCGCGTGGTGAGCAGCGCGAGCGGGGCGAGGAACGCCATCTTCGCCCACAGCGCCGCCGACTCGTCCTCGAGGACGCGGGTGCGTACGCCCGCCCGTTCCAGCGCTTCCGAGAGGGGGGTGAGGCGGGCGTGCGGCAGCTTGTCGCCGGTGAGGTCGACCTCCGCGAAGGGGCTGCCGTGCTCGATCACGCCCGGGGCGATGCGGGTCGACTCGACGCGGATGACGGCGGGCGCCACCCGGTCGGCGCCGTAGCGGGCGCGCAGTGCCGTCGGGTGCTCGACGCCGTTCAGGAACGGTACGACGAGGCCGGCGTCGGCGTTGGTGTCGCCCTGTGCGGAGGGGCGTGCCGGTATGCGCTCCAGGGCCGCGTCCAGGGACGTGTGCTTCACCGCCACCAGGCATGCGTCCACCGGCTCGCGCAGTTCCGGCGCCGTTTCCACGCCGGCCGTGAAGTCGTCGAAGCGGGCGCTGCGGACCTGGATGCCATGGGCGTCCAGGGCTCGGGCCGTCTCCGGGCCGGCCAGGCAGATCACCCGGTTCCCCGCGCGGGCGAGGAGCGCGGCGAGGAGGCCGCCGACGCCTCCCGGGCCCAGTACCGCCACCGTCAGCCGGTCATGCCCGTCGAGCAGGTTGTTCTGCATGGTTCCCCTCTTCCTGTCCGTTGCCTGCGCATGATCAGCAGAAGAGGCGGTCACGTCAATGCCCGAGTCCCGCTCGGTCCGCCCCGGGAGGTCGGGATGCTGGGAGACTGGGCGCATGTGCCGGAGTATCAAGACCCTGCGTCCGCCCGTGCTCCCCGAAGAGGCCACCGAGGAGGACATCCGGGCCGCCGCCCTGCAGTACGTCCGCAAGGTGTCCGGCTTCCGGGCTCCCGCCGCGCACAACCGTGAGGTCTTCGACCGCGCGGTCGAGGCGGTCGCGGCGGCCACCGCCGAGCTGCTGGCCGGGCTGGAGGTACGGGGGAGGAGCGGGGCGGCCCCAGGTGGGACGGCCCCGCACTGAGTCAGTTCCGCACCGAGTCAGTTCCGCACCGAGTCAGTCCCGCAGGCTCGGCTTGCGTATCAGGAACGCCGCTGCCGCGCCCGCGCCGAACAGGGCCGCCACCGACACCGCCGTGGCGATCCAGGTCGCGCCCAGCCAGTGGGCGCCGAAGTAGCCGAGGGCGATGCTGTAGGCGGCCCAGGCGACCCCGGCCAGAATCGACCAGGGGAGGAACTCGCGGACGCGGCGGCGGGCCGCGCCGGCGGCGAACGAGACCACCGAGCGGCCCGCGGGGGCGAAGCGGGCGATGACGACCAAGGTGCCGCCGCCTCGGGCCAGGGCCGTGCCGAGACGTTCCTGCGCGGTGGAGAGGCGGCGGGAGCGGGCGATGGCGCGGTCCAGGCGCTCGCCGCCCCGGCGGGCCACACGGTAGGCCACCAGGTCCCCGAGCACCGACGCCGTGGCCGCGGACAGCAGGAGGAAGAGGAGGTCGGGCACCTCGGCCTGGGTCGCCGTGCCCGCCGCTGCGGCCGTCGCCGCCGTGATGACGAGTACACCGCTCGGCAGCACCGGGACGAAGACGTCCAGGAGGACGGAGACGGCCACCGCGGCGTAGATCCACGGACTGGCCGTCAGTGACCCCACACTCTCTAGCACCGACAACTCCCAGACTCCCCCGAGACTCCCCCGTGGGCCCGGTCGTGTCGCCTCGGGAGGCGGCAGGGCGGCCCAGTGACAGCCAGACAGCGTACGCCCCGGGTGTGACAGAGGGTCCGCAGGGGGCGGATGTGTCCGTGATGTCACATTCGTCCGTCTGCCGTTCCGAGAGGCGGACGGGCCCGGGGCGGCGTACCAACGAGAGACGGGAACCGAGTAGCGAAGCAGTGGAGGAGTGGAGAGAGATGGTGGCAGGGATGGCCGTCGCCCTCACCGCGGCCGTGGTGGCGGGCGTGGGCGGTACGGCGGACAGTGGCGGCGAGTACTGGGAGCGGAGCGCCGCGACCTTCGCACCGCCGGAGCCGGGTGCTCCCGCCCCGGTGGCGGTGACGTACGACACGGCTCTCGTTCCGGGAGCTTCCTCGATCGAGGTGCACCAGCGGACGGAGGCGAGCGGCGCGACGACCGTACGGCTGCGGGTCACCGGGATGCGGGCCGGGCACACCTACGGGGCGCATGTGCACCGGAAGCCGTGCGGGACCGACCCGGAGGAGTCCGGCGGGCACTACCAGCACCGGCCGTCGGAGGCCACCGCCGACAGCGAGGTGTGGCTGGACTTCACGGCCGACGGCGAGGGCACGGGTGAGGCGGTGTCGAAGCACGACTGGGGATTCCGGCCGGGTGAGGCTTCGTCCCTGGTGCTGCACGGCCGGCCCGGGGAGTCCGCGGCGCGGGTCGGCTGCTTCACGATGCCGTTCGGGCGGTCCGCGCAGGACACCCTGCCGACGGGGTGGAGCGGTCCGGCGGCCGCGGCGTACGGCTCGACCGGCCGGAAAGCGCTGCCGCACGGCTGGGCGGGGCAGGGAGTCCTGCCGTACGGCTGGGCGGGGCGGGAAGTCGTGCCCTACGGCTGGATGGAGCCGGCGGCCGCGTCGTACAACTGGGCCGGGTCCGCGACCGGGCCGTCCTGGTGGCCCCGGTAGGCGAGGGGGCGGACGCACAACCGGTCGCCCTCCGCCTCCGTCCTCCGTGTCCACCGGAGCGGCGCCCGCCGCCGCGGGGGCGGGGTGGCGGGCGCCGCGAGGTGGTGCAGGGGATCAGGCCGCGACGGGCCGCTCCTCGGAGGCGGGCTTGTCCGCGGACGCGGCCGTGCGGCCCTCGAAGAGCCGGTCGAGCCCGAACGCGCCGGAGCCCGTGAAGATCAGCAGGAACATCGCCCAGCAGAACAGGGCGGCACCCTCGCCGTTGTTCTCGAGGGGCCACAGCGCCGCGGGCTGGTGGACCTTGAAGTACGCGTAGGCCATGGCGCCCGAGGAGATGAACGCGGCGGCGCGGGTGCCGAGGCCGAGCAGGACGAGGATGCCGCCGACGAGCTCGATGACGGCCGCGTACCAGGCGGGCCAGCTGCCCACCTCCGGAGTGGTGCCGCCGAGCACTCCGAAGAGCTTGGAGGCGCCGTGGCAGGTGAAGAGCAGGCCGATGACGATGCGGAACAGGCCGATGGCGTAAGGCTGGGCGCTGTTGAGGCGTCCGGTCATGTGGGGGACTCCTTCGGTCTGGCTTCCGGTCCGCACGCGCACGTGGGCGGACCGGTCTTGGGGACGTTTGCGTTGCCGATCGACCGCCACGTTAGGCAGACCTAACCAATACTTGCAAGTTCAACATTCGGCCACGGCTGCACTTCCGTTTGGGCTTCCGCTTCCGGTGCGGGCGCACGTGAGGGGGCTCGCCGCGCCGCAGGGGCGCCGGGGAGCGTGACCGAATTTCTACGTCCCCGGTGCGGCATCCGACGCTATGGCCGCGCTGTTAACTGCGGCCTCCGCTTGCGTAACCGTGCAGGGACCGGGCGGCGCGCGGACAGCTGCGGCCCGCGCGGAACGCGTTCGACGGGGATGCGTGAACGGGAACGTGCCAGGGAAGGGGGGGCGGCGGGGCACCACCCCGCCGCCGCGAGTCCCTCAGGCGGTGAGCTCCGACTCCGTCACCGTCTCCAGCCGGGCCGGGCCGCCCCGCGGCTCCCGCGCCCGGTCGAGCCGCAGCCGGGCCGAGCGGCCGCGCAGGGTGAGGGTCATCAGATGGTTGCCGAACCAGGGGCCGCCCGTCCGGCGCCAGTCGATCGAGGGGCGCGCACCGCGTCCGTGCCGGACGAACCAGCGGCCCAGCGCGCGTCCCGGACGGCTCCAGCCGAAACGGAAACCGAGCCGCATGGAGCGCGGGATGGAGTTGTGCACCGGGGAGCAGGTCAGCTGGAGCACCCGGGCGTCGACGGCCTTGCCGGCGGGCCAGGAGGGCTCCGCGACATACGCGTGGTGCACGTCCCCGGACAGCACGCACACGGTCGCCGACGCGTTCTCGCCCGCCCCCGCCTCGGCGATCAGCGCCGCCAGCGACTCGAACGACTCCGGGAACGCCGCCCAGTGCTCCAGGTCCGCCCGCCTGCGCAGGTCCTCGCCGAACCGCGCCCAGCGCACCCCACGCCCGCCCCGGCACAGCGCGGCGTCCCAGGCCTCGGCCTCGTGCACGAGGTGCGGCAGCAGCCACGGCAGCGAGGTGCCGATGAGGAGGTGGTCGTATGCGCCGGGGTCGTCCAGTACCTGCGCGCGCAGCCACCGTTCCCCGGCCGGGTGCAGCATCGACCGGCTGTCCTCGTCCAGGACCCGGGCGGCCCGGGTGTCGACCATCACCACGCGGACGCGCCCGAAGTCCCGCCGGTAGCTCCAGCGGACCGAGTCGGGCTGCTGGTCGGCGCGGGCCGCGTGCGCGCGCAGCGCGTCGGTGCCGTCCGGTGTGGCCCGTACGGCGGCGTAGACCGGGTCGGCGGCCAGTTCGGCGGGCGGCAGGTTGCCGAGATGCTGGTGGACCCAGTACGACATCAGCCCGCTCAGCAGCCGCTCCCGCCACCACGGCGTGGACCGCATGTCGGCCAGCCAGGCGGCGCTGGTGTTCCAGTCGTCGATGACGTCGTGGTCGTCGAAGATCATGCAGCTGGGGACGGTGGAGAGCAGCCAGCGCACCTCCGGGTCGAGCCAGGACTCGTAGTAGAGGCGGGTGTACTCCTCGTAGTCCGCGACCTGGTCGCCGGGCGGCTCGGCGAGGTCGCGGCGGGCGGCCAGCCAGCGGCGGGTCGCCTCGGAGGTCTCGTCCGCGTAGACCTGGTCGCCGAGCAGGAGCAGGACGTCGGGCCGCTCGGCCGCCGGGTCGGCGGCGATGCGGGCGGCGAGAGTGTCCAGGACGTCGGGGCCCACCGGGTCCTTCTCGTGCGAGGGCGGGGCGGCCCAGCGGCAGGAGCCGAAGGCGATCCGGATGCCGCCCCCGCCCCCTTCGCTGCGGTCCTCCCCGGGCGTACGGATCGTGGAGGGCGGGAAGGGCGAGTCCGGCAGGGGCCAGACGGGGGCGCCGTCGAGGAGCACCTCGTACGCCGTCGCGGCGCCCGGGGTGAGTCCGGTGACCGGCACCAGCGCGTAGTGGTGGCCGGCGATCTGGAAGGTGCGGGCCTCGCCGCGGGCGCCGTCGGCGCAGCGCACCTCGGCGGTGCACGGACGGCTCGTCTCGACCCACACGGTGGCGGTGCCGCCGTACGCGTACCTCAGCAGTGGTCCCAGCCGCAGCTCCGCCATCGGGGATCACCCTCCTCCGTCGCCCCGTACGGTACGGGGCGACGGAGGGGAGCGGGGAGGTTCCGGAAGAACGCGAGAGGAACGATTCAGCAGGCGGACAGGTAGTTCGTCAGCGCCGACTTCTCGGCGGAGTCCACCGACAGGCCGTAGTAGTACTTCACCTGGACCCAGGCGCGGACGTACGTGCAGCGGTACGCGGTGCGGGACGGCATCCAGGTGGCCGGGTCCTGGTCGCTCTTCGCCTGGTTCACGTTGTCCGTGACGGCGATGAGCTGCGGGCGGGTCAGGTCGTTGGCGAACGCCTGGCGCCGCGAGGTCGTCCAGGAGCTCGCGCCGGAGTCCCATGCCTCGGCCAGCGGCACCAGGTGGTCGATGTCCAGGTCGGAGGCGGCGGTCCAGGTCGCGCCGTCGTACGGGGAGTACCAGCTGCCGCTGGTGGAGGCGCAGGCGGAGTCGGTGACGACGTTCGAGCCGTCGCGCTTGAGGACGGTCTCCCGGGTGTTGCAGGCGCCGCTGATGGTGATCCAGTGCGGGAAGAGGTCCCGGTTGTAGCCGGTGCGGTTCTCGGTCGCCACGGTGAGGGAGGCGAGGTAGGTGCGGGCCGTGGCGGCGCTCACCGGGGTGGGCAGCGCGGCGGCGGCGGTGGGGGCGTTGAACAGGCCCGTCATGGCTGCCAGACCGGTGACGGCGGCGAGTATGCTGAGCCGTCGACGCGCGTAGACCTTGCGCATGCGTAACTCCCTTGAAGTCGGGGGGACTTGGTGCGGGACAGGGGCTTGGTGCGGGACAGGGGCAACGGAACTGTGAGCACCGGAACTCTGGCCGGACTCCGTTGCGACCGGATGAGCGTTCGGTGAGAAGTTAATGACGTGCGCATGACACGACAAGACCTCGGGGTGCACAGGTTTCCGTCAGCCCGGCGCGGCGGCGCGGCGGCGCGGCGGCGCGATGCGATGACGTGCGGCTCGGTCGCCGGTCGGCGGTCGCCGGTCGTCGGTCGCCGGTCGTCGGTCGTCGGTCGGCGATCGCCGGTCGGCGGTCGTCGGTCGGCGGTCGCCGGGGGCCAGGGCCGGGGCCGGTGCTGGTGCTGGTGCCGGTGTCGCAGGAGTCCCGGTCCCGGTCGTTCGCGGCGGTGGATTGCGCAGGGATGGTGCATCCGGTGTGTCCGCGACGTGAAGGAGCGGCCGGGGGGTGCTGGCGCGGGTGGACCTCATTTTGTATCGTGGGAGAACAAAGTGGTTCCCGTCCGCACTCCCTGACCGGCGGGCGGGGCCACCTTGTCCCTCCGGGCCGCTCGGCCGGCCCCTCAGCCCGTCCTGGAGCATGCCGATGACGGCCACCACTGTTTTGACCGCCCGCGCCCTTCTCCTCGACATGGACGGCACCCTCGTCAACTCCGACGCCGTCGTGGAGCGCATCTGGCGCCGCTGGGCCGACCGGCACGGGCTGGACGGCGACGAGGTCATGAAGGTGGTGCACGGGCGGCAGGGATACGCCTCGATGGCGGTACTGCTGCCGGACCGGCCCATGGCGCAGAACCACGCGGACAACGCGCGCATGCTCGCCGCGGAGACCGCGGACATGGACGGCGTCGTGGAGGTCCCGGGCGCCGCCGCGTTCCTGGCCTCCCTCGCCGGACTGCCGCACGCGCTCGTCACCTCCGCGGACGTGGCGCTGTCCACCGCGCGCATGGCGGCGGCGGGGCTGCCCCTGCCGGACGTGCGCGTCACCGCCGAGTCCGTCGGGGCGAGCAAGCCCGACCCCGAGGGCTTCCTCAAGGGCGCCGCCGAGCTGGGCGTCGACCCCGCGGACTGCCTGGTCTTCGAGGATTCCGGGGCGGGGATCGCGGCGGGGCGCTCCGCCGGGATGCGGGTCGTCGGTGTCGGGCCGCGGGCGGCCGTCCACCGGCCGGACGCGTGGGTCGCCGACCTCGCGGGGGTGCGGGTCGAGCGTGCCGAGGGTGGGGAGCTGCGGGTCTTTCTCGGCTGACTTCGGACGGGTCGGACGGGTCGGACGGGTCGAACGGGTCGAACGAGGGCGTTAGGGCTCCCTCGTCTCCGACTCCAGGCGTTCCCTGGTCGCCGGGCCGTACACGCCCCGCTCGTCGTTCCTGATGCCGCGGGCGAACTGGTAGTACTCCACGGCGTTCTCGACGTTGCGGTCGTAGCTCTCGTCGATGTCGTTCCGGTAGAAGCCCAGCTGACGCAGCCGCAGCTGGAGTTCGGTGACCTCGGGGCCGTCGTCGCCGCGCCGCAGCACCTGGGCCACGGGCTCGGCGTCGTCGTCCGGGGCGGCGGGCTCGGTCTTCCTGGTGGCGGTCGGGCTCGGCGAGGTCGTGGTCCGCTCCGGGCTGGCCGAGGGGGACGGGGACTCCGCGCTGGGGGACGCCGACGGGGAGGCGCTCGGGCTGGTACTGGGGGTCGCCGAGGCGCTGCCCGCGGTGGAACCGGCCGACGGCGCGCTCGACGACGGCGTCACCTCCGGCGCGTCCTCCTCGAACGTGGCGTCCGGCACGCTCGCCCGCAGCCCGTCCGGCAGCGCCTCGTCCCGTGTCGGCGTGTCGTACGAGAACACGCCGCGCACGAAACCGGCGGCCACCAGCACGGTGGCCACGGCGCCCGCGACGGCGAGCGCGGTGCGGTTCCGGCGGGTGCGCCGGGCGCCGCCGGACGCGGCGGGGCCCGTCCCGGCCGGCGGCGGTGGGGGTGCGCTGATCCCGGTCCCCGTCCCGGTCCCGGTCTCGGCCCCGGTTCTGGTGCCGGAGCCTTGGCCAGGCTCCTCGAAGAGGCGTATGTCGGCGGAGTCGGGCCGCGTCGTGCCCGCCGCCATCGGCATCGCGATCGTGGGGGCGTCGTCGGGCACGCGCGCGGGCGTCCGCTCCCCGGACCCTCCGCCGGCCCCGCTGTCGGCCCCGGTTCCGGCTGCCGGTCCCTGGGCCGCGCCGTCGAGTTCGACGTACGGCCGGATGCGCAGCGGGTCGAAGTCCTCCGCGGCCGCCGCCTGGGCCGTACGGGCGTCACGGAGAGCGTCGGAGGCGCGCGTGCCGCACGGGCAGGAAGGGGTGCCGTCCAGGGCGCGCGGTGCCGCGCACTGTGGACAGATGTGGCCCTTCGGTGCACCGACGTGGCCGTTCGGATCACTCACGCGTGGTCCCTCCCGTACGACTCCAAAGATTATGCAGATCTTGTGCACAGAATCTGCCAGGAGTGGTCGGGAGTTCCGGCTACCGGACGGACTCAACAGGCCATAACCGGTCACACCGACCAGGATGGGAGAGGAAACCGGACACGAACCGGACACGAAGTCGTACGAGGTCCTCGGTCCTCGGTCCTGAGTCCTCGGGAGGTCTTCATGACGACCAGGGGCGCCCCGGAAGGAGCGGCCGCCGCGGCCACTGCCGCGCGGACCACCTCCCCGCCGTGCCCGCCGGGCCCCGGCCCCGGCGGCCCCGGCCGCGGCGGCAGTGTGCTGGTGTCACTCTGCGCCCTGCTGCTGGGCATGCTGCTGGGCGCCCTCGACCAGACGATCGTGGCGACCGCGCTGCCCACCATCGTCAGCGACCTGGGCGGCATGGACCACATCTCCTGGGTCGTCACCGCCTATCTGCTGGCCGCGACGGCGGCCACCCCGCTGTGGGGCAAGCTCGGTGACCAGTACGGCCGCAAGCGGCTCTTCCAGACGGCGATCGTCATCTTCCTGGCCGGCTCCGCGCTGTGCGGCATGGCACGGAACATGCCCGAGCTGATCGGCTTCCGGGCGCTCCAGGGGCTCGGCGGCGGCGGGCTCATCGTGCTGTCCATGGCGATCATCGGGGACATCGTCACGCCCCGCGAACGAGGGCGGTACCAGGGACTGTTCGGGGCGGTCTTCGGCACGACCAGCGTGCTCGGACCGCTGCTCGGCGGGCTCTTCACCGAGCATCTGAGCTGGCGGTGGGTCTTCTACGTCAACCTGCCGATCGGGATCGTCGCACTCGCCGCGATCGCCGTCGCCCTGCACGTCCCCGTCAGCACCACCCGGCACGTCATCGACTACCTCGGCAGCCTCCTCATCGCCGCCGTCGCCGCCTGCCTGATCCTCGTCGCCACGCTCGGCGGCACCACCTGGGGCTGGAGCTCGCCGCAGACGGTCGGTCTCGCGGTGCTCGGCGTGGTGCTGGCCGCCGCCTTCGTCGCCGTGGAGCGCCGGGCCGCCGAACCCGTGCTGCCGCTGAAGCTGTTCCGCGTCCGCACGTTCACGCTGTCCGCGGTGATCAGCTTCGTCGTCGGCTTCGCCATGTTCGGCGCGATGACCTATCTGCCGACGTTCCTCCAGGTCGTCCAGGGCGTCTCACCGACCATGTCCGGGGTGCACATGCTGCCGATGGTGGTGGGCACGCTGCTGGCGTCCACCACCGCCGGGCAGATCGTCAGCCGCACCGGCCGCTGGAAGGTGTTCCCGGTGGTGGGTGCCGGTGTCACCGCCCTAGGTCTGCTGCTGCTCCACGAACTCGACGAGAACAGCTCCGACGCCGAACTGAACGCGTTCTTCTTCGTCTTCGGCGCGGGACTCGGCCTCGTCCTGCAGGTCCTGGTGCTGATCGTGCAGAACGCGGTGCCGTACGAGGACCTCGGCGTCGCCACCTCCGGCGTGACCTTCTTCCGCTCCATCGGCGCCGCGTTCGGCGTGGCCGTCTTCGGCGCGCTCTTCGCGGGCCGGCTGGGCACGGAGCTGGCGACGGCGCTCGGCGGTGCGCCCCTGCCCCCGGGAGTCACCACGGGCAGCCTGAAGACGGACCCGCGCGGTATCGCGGAGCTGCCGGCCGGGATGCGGACGCCCGCCGAGCACGCGTACGCCGTGTCGATCACCGATGTCTTCCTGTACGCGGCCCCGGTCGCGTTCCTCGCCTTCGTCCTCGCCTGGTTCCTGCACGAGGAGCGGCTGCGCGGCTCGGTGACGGCGCCGGACCTCGCGGAGACGCTGGCCCCCAACCCCGTCGAGCGGTCGTCGTACGAGGAGGTGTCCCGGGCGCTGTCCGTGCTCGGGACCCGGGAGGGGCGGCGGGAGATCTACGAGCGGATCACCGCCCGGGCCGGCCAGGACCTGCTGCCCGCGGCGAGCTGGCTGCTGCTGCGGATCGGGCGGGACGGTGCCGTCGACCCGGCCGCGCTGGCCGAGCGCACCTCCGTGCCGCTGGACATCGTCATGGCGGCGGCCCGGCAGGTCGAGGAGCGCCGGCTCGCCCGCCGCGACGGCCTCGAGCTGGTGCTGACGGAGCAGGGCCGGGAGATCGCCCGCCGGCTGGCCGCGGCCCGCGAGGAGTCCCTCGCCGCACTGCTCGGCGACTGGTGGGGCCCGGACCGGCCCACCGATCTGGTCCGGCTGGTG
Organism: Streptomyces sclerotialus; assembly: GCA_000719105.1. Classification (GTDB taxonomy): domain Bacteria; phylum Actinomycetota; class Actinomycetes; order Streptomycetales; family Streptomycetaceae; genus Streptomyces; species Streptomyces sclerotialus_B. The sequence goes on from JODX01000001.1 coordinate 758,333, forward strand.
GCGGAACTCGGCGCGGAGCTGAGCGGGTGTGACGCGGAACGCCCGCACGAGACCGCGTCGAAGCGGCCGTACGGAACGGTGGCCTAGCGGAGAGCGGAGAGCGGAGAGGGCGGGGTGGCAGGGTCGCCTCCGGTTGCTCTGCCGGGGCGACAGTTTACGCATGGACGTTCGGGCAACCCGGTGCGAAAACAGGCCCGTTGGGTCGAGAACCCCGGAAGGCATCCATGTCCACAGGCGTGATCATCGCTTTGATCGTGATTGTGGCGGCCGTCGTGGTCATCGCGGCCGTCATGTACCGGCGCAACCGAGGGGCCCACGGCGGCAGCGGGCTGCGGCGCCGCTTCGGGCCCGAGTACGACCGGGCGCTCGCCCGGCACGACGGCGACAGGAAGGCGGCCGAACACGAGCTCGCCGAGCGGGTGAAGCGGCACGGTTCCCTGGAACCGCGGCCGCTGGAGTCCGCGGAGCGGGAGCGGTACGAGGTCCGCTGGACCGCCGTGCAGGAACGCTTCGTCGACGCGCCCCGCGAGGCCGTCGCCGAGGCGGACCGGCTGCTGGGCGAAGTGGCCGGGGCGCGTGGCTTCCCCGACGGCGGGCGCTACGACGAACAGGTCGAGGCGCTCTCCGTGCACCACGCGCACCACGTCCACGGCTACCGGCGGCTGCACCGTGCCGCGCACGCCCCCGCCGCCGACGGCGACGGGACCCGCGCGGGCACCGAGGAGATGCGCACGGCCCTCGTCGAGGCCCGCGTGCTGTTCGAGGAGCTGGTGGCCCCCGGTCACCGCGGCTCGGGCAACTCGGGCTCCACCCGTCGTACGGACGCTGCGGCGGGCCACGGCAGCGGCAACGGCCTGCCGTGGGCGTTCAACAAGCGTCAGCCGAAGGAGAGTTGAGGGGGGTTGAGGGAAATGGCAGACGACATCAGGACCGGCCGGGACACCCGGTGGATGGAGGCCGTGCCGGGCCATGAGGGCCCGCGCCACGCAGGCCCGCACCACGAGGGCCCGCACCACGAGGGCCCCCAGGGAACGACGGTGCCGGGAGCATCGGGACCGACGGGCACGGGTGCGGGTGCGCAGGAGCCTGCGACGGGCTCCCACCGGAGCCCGCTGCTGCCCCACGAGGAGAGCGAGAAGTACGGGCTGCGGCTCCAGCACACGGTCAGCGGGTTCGTCGACACGCCCCGGGACGCCGTGGAGGACGCGGACCGCGTACTGCAGGAGGTCGCCTCCCGGTTCACCGAGGCCGTGACCGAGCGGCGCCGCACCCTGCGCGCGTCCTGGCAGACCGCCGGCGAGGGCGCACCGTCCACCACGGACACCGAGCAGCTGCGCCTCGCCCTGCGCGACTACCGCGAGCTGACCGAGCGGCTGCTGAAGCTGTAAGGCCGGCGGCCGGCACGACCCGGCACGAGGCCGCGTCCCGGACCATGCCCGGGGCGCGGCCTCGTCGTACGCCTCGGTTCTCCGCCGCAGGTCTCCGCCTCAGTTCTCCTCGCGGAGCTTCCGCCACTGCCGCACGACGTCCTCCACGTCGTACGGCTTCTTGCCCAGCGGCGGGCCCGGCGGGGGCTTGAACATCATGTCGCGGATCTTGACGTTGATCTCGTCGACGATCTTCCGTACGAGCCGTTCGGTGGGTGCGGCGAGGGCCGCCGCCAGCGCGTCCTCGGCCTCCTTGCGCAGGGCCAGCGTCGGCGGGAGGACGGCCAGCCCCTCGCGGGCCATCTTCTTCCTGACCCACCACAGGTCGTCGTAGGGCGTGTCGGGGTCGGACAGCGGTCTGCCCGCGCCCGGCAGCGCGGCGAAGTCACCGCGCGCCTGCGCATCACGGATCTGTTTGTCGACGAAGGACTCGAAGCTGACACCAGGTGGCTTGCGCTCGGTCATGTGTCCATTGTGCCGGGAACCGCACATCTGGCCGAGGCGGCGAATTATCATGCGGCGGCGGTGCGCCGGGCGAGCCCGCGCGGCGACACGGACAGTGGACGGACGGCCGGTCGCGCAGGCCGGATGATCCCGTGACCGGAAGGAGCACACGTTGCTCGAACTCACCATGGCCTCGGTCTCCGCGGCGGACGCCGGGGCGACGGCCGGCATGCTGATGGCTGACGCACCCAGCGATCCCGGCGCGGTGCTGCGGGTGGGCCGTGACCGCTCCGTCTGCCGTCTCGCGACGCCCGACGACTGGCTGTTCGTCTCCCGTGTCCACTTGGAGTTCCTCTGCGCGCCGGACGGCAGCTGGCAGGTCACCTGGCTGCGCGGCTCGCAGCCGGACCCCTCCTCGGAGGTGCGCCTGGCCCTGGTCGGGATGCAGCCCCAGCCCGTCCCGTACGGCGGCACGGCCAGGCTGCCGCACGGCAGCTCCGGCGAGCTGGTGATCCAGGACCGCACCGCGCCCCGCAGCGTCAACGTCGGCTTCTACCACGAGGGGTGAGCCGGCTGTCCCGGATCTGGGCCCTGTGACCCGTGACCCGGTGGCGCGGTCGGTCCAGTACCCGGGTGGTCAGTCCAGCACCCGGGCCAGCGCGAAGCCGTCGTACCCCTTGCTCCCCACCGTCTGCACCGCCGTCCCGCTCAGCCTCGGGTGCGCGGCGATCAGTTCCAGGGCGGCGCGGGTGCCCCGGACGTCCGGGGCGTCGCTGTCCGCGTCGGTGACCCGGCCGCTCCGTACGACGTTGTCCAGCACGATCAGCGCGCCGGGCCGGGTCAGCTTGAGCGCCCACTCCACGTAGTGCGGGTTGTTGACCTTGTCGGCGTCGATGAAGACGAGGTCGAACGGCTCGGGGTTCTGGTCCGCGAGCTTCGCCAGCGACTCCAGCGCGGGGCCCACGCGCACCTCGACCTGCCGGCCGAGGCCCGCGCGTTCGATGTTGCGGCGGGCGACGTCGGCGTGCCGGGCGTCGTACTCGAGGCTGATCAGCCGGCCGCCCCCGGGGAGCGCGCGGCCCAGCCAGATCGTGCTGTAGCCGCCGAGGGTGCCGATCTCCAGGATCCGGCGCGCGCCCTGGACCTGGGCGAGCAGGTGGAGCAGCTTGCCCTGGTTGGGTGCGACGTTGATGTGCGGGAGGCCGGCGGCGTCGCTGTCCCGCAGCGCGGCGGTCAGTGCCTCGTCCTCGGGGGAGAGCAGGGTGGTGAAGTAGGTGTCGACGTCGTTCCAGATCTGCGGCTCGCTGCTGCTCATGCACCATGCCTTTCGTTTATCTAGTTAGATGTGCTAACTAGTCACCGGGGTGATCGTAGACCGGGTACGGTCGGCTGTCGCCCGGATTCTGTGACGTGTGTCGCGCCTCCGGCATTGAATGCAACCCGCCGCGGACTATCGTCAACCGGACAAAAGCGGGACGGACGTCAGGTGAAGATGGGGTTGCCTGCGTCTGGAACCGGGGGCAGTGCGACTCTCTAGGGCCTAGGGGTCTCCTCACAGAGTGCGCACAAGGTGACCACTTACGGGACGGAACGGGGCGGGAGGGCCGACGGGGCGTGGCGAACGCGGAGCAGAGCAGACCGGGCAAATCCTTCGGGGCGGGGATCGGAGCGGGAGTCGGAGTGGGAGCGGGAGCGGGGGAGGCCACGGCGCGGCTGGGCACGGCCCGGGCGGTGCTGTGGCTGATCGCCGCCGTGCTCGCCGTACGGCAGCTCGCCGTGGTGCTGAGCACCCCCAGGGGAGAGCGGCTGACGGACCTGGAGACCTGGGTCGGACCGAACGGCGTGCTGCACGTCAACGGCTCGCTGTACGACTCGACCCGGTTCACGGGGACGCCCTTCGCGGGACTCGTCCTCAAACCGCTGACCCGCTCGGCCGAGCAGGCCCTCGGCTGGGGGTGGACCTTCGGCACGCTGCTGCTGGTCGTCGCCCTCGGCCTGATCGCCGCGCGTGCCCTGCCCCAGCCCGTCTCCCGGCGCACGGCCCTGCTGGCCGCGCCCGTGGCGGTCAGCCTGCTGATGCTGTCGCTGCCGGTGCGCAACACCCTGCACCTCGGCCAGACCAGCATCATCCCCGTCCTGCTCGTGCTCGCCGGGTGCTTCGCGGTCCGGGGGGAGCGCGCCGGCGGGATCCTCGTCGGCGTCGCGGCCGCCCTCCAGCCGACCGTGCTGCTGTTCGCGCCGCTGCTGTGGTTCACCGGACGCCGCCGTGCCGCCGCGTCCACCGGGATCACCTTCGCCGCGTGCACGGCGCTCGCCTGGGCGGCGATGCCGCACGACTCGTACACGTACTGGGTGCACCACCTCGCGGGCGTCGGCCTCGGCGGAGCGGCGAACGACCTCGCGAACCAGTCCCTGCACGGCGCGCTGCTGCGACTCGGCCTCAGCGGGCCGCTGGAGATCGTGCTGTTCCTGGCGCTGGCCGCGGCCGTCGCCGTCGTCGGTCTGCGCCGGGCCGTGCGGTACGCGGCCGACGGTCAGCTGCTGCTCGCCGTCGCGATCACCGGCTGTGTCGCCGTCGCCGTGTCGCCCACCACCTGGCAGCACCAGCTCCTGTGGGTACTGCTCGCGGTGGTCGGCCGGGTCGGCAGACGGGCCTCCGACCGGTACGTGTGGCCGGTCGCCGTGGTCCTGGTGATGACGCTGCCCGGCAAGATGATGCTGCCGAACATGGCGCCCCTGCACCCGCTGCGCGACAACGTCGTCCTGCTGGCCGCGCTCGCCGCCGCCCTGGTCGTGCCGTTCCTGTCCCGCACCACGCCCTACTACCGGTCGCCGGTCCCCACCGAGCACGCCGCCCCGGTCCCCACCCGGTGGAAGTTCGTCCCGCTGCTGCCGTTCCTGCGCCGCGTCCTCACCCGCCCGAACCTGCTCCTGGAACTGCTGCTCATCCGCGTCACCTACGCCGCCTACCAGCAGGTCCGGCTGGCGGCGACCGGCGGCCGGGCCACCGCCGAGGAACACGGCGAGCAGATCCTCGCCATCGAGAAGGCCCTGTTCCTGGACGTCGAGCACTGGGTCAACCACACCGTGGTCGGGATCGGCTGGCTGCGGAACTTCTTCGACTTCTACTACACGTCGTTCCACTTCGTCGTCCCGCTGACGGTCCTCGGCGTGCTGTACGCCCGCCGCCCCGTCGACTACCGCTGGGCGCGCTCGGCCCTCGGCTTCGCCACCCTGCTCGCGCTCCTCGGCTTCTGGCTCTTCCCGCTGGCCCCGCCGCGCCTGATGCCGGAGCTCGGCATCATCGACACGGTGCACGGCGTGCAGGACTTCTCCCAGCCGGACTACGGCACGCTGACCGCGCTGACGAACCAGTACGCGGCGATGCCGTCGCTGCACTTCGGCTGGTCGCTGTGGTGCGGGCTGGTGATCGCGATCGTCGCACCGAAGGGGTGGATGAAGGCACTGGGCCTCCTGCACCCGACCTTCACGTTCGCGGCGATCGTGGCGACCGGCAACCACTGGATCCTGGACGCCGTGGGCGGCGCGATCGTGGTCGGCGCGGGCTTCGGCCTCACGTACCTGCTGCAGGGGCCGCGCGCGCGGACGGCATCCCGTACGGCACTCCCTGCGGCCCCCCGTACGGCACCGGAGGCGGCCGAGGTCAGCAGCGAGTCCCGGCCCGACCTCGATCCAGATCCCGGTCCCCGTCCCGACCTCGATGCCGGTCCCGCGGCCCCGGCGAAGGACCGTACTCCGAGCTGATCCGGTACTCGCCCGGCTCCGTCACCGTCAGCCGCGTGAACTCGCCGTCGCCGTCGCCATCACGGTCAGCGTCGCCGTCCCGGGCGAGGCAGCCGCCGTCGGAGCGCAGCCACGGCGAGTACGCGATCCGCACGGTCACGGAGCCGGGGCGCGGCATCCGCAGCCGGACCTCGGCGCTCGTGGTCCCGGTCACGGTGGCGGGCGCCGAGACCAGCGGCACGGCGTTCCGCACCCGGTACACACGCCAGTGCGCGTCCTGCCACACGGGCTCCAGCCACTCCGGCCCGCGGCGCACGAGCGCGGCCTCCTCCTCCGCGTACCCGTCGGGCTTGCCCAGCGGCAGGACGACGAACCCGACGGCCCAGCGGTCCAGCCAGGCCCGGTAGGCGGCCTCGGAGAAGGTCCCGTCGTAGAAGAGGCGGCCGCGCTCCATGTCGAGCTGCCGGTTCCAGCCGCGGGCGAGGTTCACGTGCGGGGCGAGGGCGGTGGCCTCACGGTGGTCGCGCGCCGGAACGGCCTCCACGCGCGCGCGGTCGGCACCGAGCCGCTCCAGGGCCCGCACGACGCCCTGACTCTCGGCTGCCCACGCGGGCACCGCCGTGTACTCCGTCAGATCGTCGGCGGCCTTCTTGCCCACCCAGCCGACCGAGAACACCAGCACCCCCACCAGCAGCACACGGCGCACTCCGCGCACGGCGAGCAGGGCGGCCAGCAGCACGGCAGGCGCGAAGAGCTGGGCGAACCGCTCGACGTTCGTGCCGACCGGCGAGGCGACGAGATACGTGAGCACGGTCCCCGCCGCGTACACGGCCCCGCTCCACCGCACCACGCGCCAGCTCCGCGGAGCCAGCGCCGTCACGGCCAGCCCCAGCAGCACGGGCGGCCAGACCCGCGCGGCCGGCATCGGCTGCTCCCCGCTGAACGGGAAGAACAACGTGGTCAGCCCCACGACCACAACGGGCGGCACCAGCAGCGCGGCGGCCCGCACCCAGTCCCGTACGAGGGCGTGACCGGCGCCCACGACGATGAGGAACAGCCCCGCGACCGGACTCGCCATGGTCGCGAGCGCCGCGAACGCCACGGTGAGGATCACCCGCCGCTCCCGGGTCAGCAGCACACAGGCGGCGAGACCGAACGCGGTGCCGAGCGCGAACGTCGTCCGTCCGGAGGCGACGTTGCACCACAGCGCGAGCGACGCGAGCAGCGCGGGCCCCAGGGGCCGCCGCACCCCCGTCCGCCGGAGCAGGACCGCCGCCAGCCAGGAGGCGGCGAGCCCGGACACGGCCGTGACCGTCCGCACCCCGCACACGGCCATCAGGTACGGCGATATCAGGCTGTAGTTGGCGGTGTGCATCCCGCCGTACCAGAACAGCCCGTACGCCGACCCCCCGTGCCGTGCCGCGAAGTCGGCCCACGCCTGCTGCGCCGCGAGATCCCCGCCGCCGGTGGCGAGGAACTGCCACCACAGCGCGTACAGCGGAAGTGTGGGGAGGGTGGCGAGGAGGGGGAGGCGGTGGCGCGTCCACCAGGCCCGGAGGCGGGCGGGTATGCGGGGCACGGCCGTGTCTCCGGACCTGTCTCCGGACCGGCCGGCGCTGAGTTCGGCAGGGGCCACGCGTTCGAAGACGCCGGGTGGGGAGGGGGCGTTCACCCGGGGGCCGAGGATGGCGGAAAGGTGACGGCCCCCGGGGTGGTTCAGTCAGCGGGTGCGGCCGTCCAGTTCACGAAGGTGGTGAACGCGGCGGGGGCGAAGGTGATGATGGGGCCTGTTGGGTTCTTGGAGTCGCGTACGGCGATGGCGGTACGGGACATGTGGCCGATCTCCACGCACTCGCCGCCCTGGTCGCCGCTGTAGCTGGACTTACGCCACTGGATCCCCGTCGACATCGCGTCCGTCTCCATAGCGTTCCTCCATCACGCGCCGGATCAGCTCCGCCGAATCCCCGAGGGAGAGCGCGGCGGCCTGAAGATGATCGTAACGGAGTGAGCAGTCCTCGACGATGTCCTGATTGGCGCTGGGATGCCCGACCCCGTAGCCCTCCGTGTAGACGATGGTCGGATCGCCCGTGAAGCGGAAGAGGGTGAACGAGCCTTGCAGCCCGGCGTGTTCTCCGGCCGAGAACGGCAGCACCTGGATGTTGATCCGAGGAGTGCGCTCGAAGGACAACAGGTGAGCCAGTTGTCCTTGCATGGTCGCCGCACCGCCGATCTCCTGGTGGAGCGCGGCCTCGCTCAGCACCATCCACAGGATCGGCGGTTCCTGCTTCTCGAAGATGCGCTGACGGGCCAGCCGTACAGCGGTGCGGTCGTCGAGGTCGGTGCCGTCCATCACGCCGAGTACGGCACGGGCGTACCCCTCGGTCTGGAGGAGACCGTGGATCGCGTTCATCTGGAAGGTGCAGATCTCCCTGGCCCGCGTCTCCAGCTCCGCCACCTGCTGAAACCAAGCCGGAAGTTGGCTGCGCATCACCAGCGTGACAAGCCGCGAGAGCAGCCCTCCCGTTCCCAGCGCCGCGTCCACCCGCTCGCTGAACTCCTGCGTCGGCAGCTTCCTTGCCGTTTCGATCTGGCCCACCAGTGAGCCGGTGTAGTTGATGATGTCGCCGAGCTGCTTCTGTGTGAGCCCGGCGGATTCGCGATGCCGTCGCAGCTCGAAGCCGTAGTAGTCGAGCGGTGAGGCTCCCGGGTCGAGGACGTTGATGTGGGTCACGGACGGCCCCTCTCGTACGGTCGGGTCCACTTGGCGACCCGTTGTATTCGCTCTATAGCTGACAGTAGTAACGGCAGGCCAGCCTCGTGGTGTGAACGAACACATTCCCCTGCAGCACCTGGGCGCCGGTCCTGCCCAGTACCGCGCGTGCCTGACCGTGGGCGAGCATTCGGTAGGCCACATCCGTCGCATCGTCCGCTCGCTGCTGGGTGAGTGGGACCTGACCGGGCTGACCGACGCCGTGGAGCTCGGCGTGACCGAGTTGGTGACCAATGTCGTACGTCATGTTCCGGACCGGCGGTGCACGGTGCTGCTGTTGCAGCAGGTGGCCGGGGTTCGCGTCGAGGTGACGGACGGCCATGGGCAGCAACCGGACATGTCGACGGAGGCGCGGCCGGAGGCGGAGAGCGGGCGCGGACTCGTCCTGCTGGACGCGGTGGTCGGCAAGTGGGGCGTTGTGCGCACGCCCGGAGGAGGCAAGACAGTGTGGTTCGAATGCGGGTCCGACCCCGTCGTTCCAGAGTGATCGAGACCGGACGAGCTCTGTATCTGCCGCTCGAAGGTCATGAGCGGCAGGTGTCGGCAGCAGTCTGTGCCGTTCTGAACGGCCGTTCGGTCGTCGCCTCCACCGCAGAGGAACCGGCGTTGCGTATCCGGTGCCCGGGCACCGAAAATGCGCATGACTGAGGTTTCCCCGAGATGCGGGGAAGGGTGGCAGCAGGTCAGATGGGTCTCTTGAGAGGAGCCCGGACGATGCCTGCCCCGAGGAAGAAGGCGGCGGTTCGGGGGTCGCCGCCTTCGCGTACGGGGTGTCCGTCGGCCGTTATGACCAGGGAACGGCGCGACCGGTCAGTACCAGCTGTTGGCCTGCCAGAAGTCCCACGCGTCGCACGGGCTGCCGTAGCGGTCGTTCATGTAGTCCAGGCCCCACTCGATCTGGGTGGCCGGGTTGGTCTTCCAGTCCGCGCCCGCCGAGGCCATCTTGGTGCCCGGCAGGGCCTGGACCAGGCCGTAGGCGCCGCTGGAGGCGTTGGTGGCGCTCACGTTCCAGTCGCTCTCGTGGTCCACGATGTGGGCGAAGCACTGGTACTGGGACGAGTCCCCGATCATCTTCTGCGCGACCGCGCGGGCGTCGGCGGGGCTCGCCGGCGCCGCGGCCTGCGCGGGGGCGGCGGTGAGCAGTGCTCCGGCGGTCACGGCGGCCAGGGCGGTACCGGCGAGGGCCTGCTTCGGAGAGGCGATGCGACGGACGAGGGACTGAGCGGACACAGGGGGCCTTATCGTTCGGGGGCAAGGTGGCCGCGGGCATGTCCCAGCTGCGCGGAGGAGGCGGGGTGGGTGGGGCATGCGGGGCGCTGCGACCCGGGAAGGAGTGCGTCGGCGCCGTGCGACTCGTCCAGAGAAGCAGGAGTGCCCATGTGTCCGCAATGCCCCTCTTTTACTAGTTGTGGTCGCATCCAAATGTGGGGCGAGTGCGTGACGCGAACCTCAATGTGCAGGTCAGGGCGTGTTTCTGCGAGCGCATGACAGAGGGGACAGCTACGGCCCCGGTTCGTAGGTGACCTGCGTCTCGTGGGGCGCTTCACTCCCTCGGCGCGGTTCGAACGCGACCGGCGTCTCGAAGGCCGCCCGGCGGGTCGCGCGGCGCAGCGCCTTGAGTACGGGGCCGCCGAGGGTCAGGGTCAGGACGACGGTGACCGCCGCGCGGCCCAGGTCCCAGCCCAGGGAGGTCGCCAGGCAGTAGGCGAGGAAGCGGGTCAGGTTGGTGCCGAGGGGGTCGTCCGGGTCGAAGGCGATGCTGGAGGCGAGGGGAGGGAGGAAGGGCCAGCCCTGGAGGTTCATGACCATGCCGTAGGCGAAGGCGGCGAGGAAGCCGTACGCGGCCAGCAGCAGCAGCTCGCCGCGCCCGCGCAGCCGGGCCGCCCCCGGCAGCAGTCCGGCGCCCATCGCGAACCAGCCCATCGACAGCATCTGGAACGGCATCCAGGGCCCCACGCCGCCCGTGAGCAGCGCGGACGCGAACATCGTCACGGAGCCGAGGACGAATCCGAAGCCGGGGCCAAGGATCCGCCCGCTGAGCACCAGCAGGAAGAACATCGGCTCGATGCCCGCCGTCCCGGCACCGATCGGGCGCAGCGCCGCGCCCGTCGCCGCCAGCACCCCGAGCATCGCGACGGCCTTCGGGCCGAGCCCCGATTCCGAGATCGTCGCGCCCACGACGCCGACGAGCAGCACCAGCAGCCCGGCGAAGAGCCAGGGCGCGTCCTGCGCGTGCGCGGCCGCCTGTGAGTCCGGGTCTGTGAACAGCGGCCAGGCGAAGGCCGCCACGCCCACCGCGCTGACCAGGGCGAGCGCGACGAGGGAGCGGGGGCCGAGGGGGACGGGGCGGGAGCGGTTCGGGGCAGGCTGCACGGCGAGTCTCACCGGTCTCCCTCCAGCGCCCTGCGCACCTGCGCCACCGTCAGCCACTTCTGGGGCGCCAGCACCTTCGTGACCTGGGGTGCGAAGGACGGGGACGCGACGACCACCTCGGCGGTGGGACCGTCGGCGACCACCTCGCCGTCCGCGAGGATCACCACCCGGTGGGCCAGCTCGGCGGCGAGTTCCACGTCGTGGGTGGCCAGCACGATGGCGTGGCCCTCGGTGGCGAGCGTGCGCAGGATCGTGACCAGGCGGGACTTGGCGGCGTAGTCGAGGCCCCGGGTCGGCTCGTCCAGCAGGAGCAGCGGGGGGCGGGCCGTCAGGACCACCGCCAGGGCGAGCGCCAGCCGCTGTCCCTCCGACAGGTCGCGCGGGTGCGTGTCGTCGGCCACGCCCGGGAGGAGGTCGTTCACCAGCGCCCGGCACGTGCCCGGCGCGGCACCGGCGTCCTCGTCGGCGGCCGCGCACTCGGCGGCCACCGTGTCGGCGTACAGCAGATCCCTCGGTTCCTGCGGGACGAGGCCGACACGGCGTACGAGGTCGCGCGGGGCCGTGCGGTGGGGCACCGCCCCGCCGGCGCGCACCGTGCCGGCGGACGGCTCCACCAGGCCGACCAGCGCACCGAGCAGGGTCGACTTGCCGGCGCCGTTGCGGCCCATCAGCGCGACGGTCTCGCCGGGGGCGACGGTGAGGGAGACGCGGTACAGGGCCTCGACGCGGCCCCGGCGGACGGTGAGGGAGTCGGTGACGGCGGCGGGGGTGCCCGGTGCGGGGGCGTCCCCGGTCCCGGCCGGCCGCGCACTCCGCCGACGCCGGAAGAAGCCGGTGCGGCCCGCGGTGGGCGGCTCGGGGAGCGGGGCCGGCGCGCGCGTGCCGACGGCGACGGGCGTCGACTCCGGTTCCACGGCCGTCAGCCGCTCCCGCAGCCCGCCCGCCCGGCGCCGCGCGTCCCGTACCGTCAGCGGCAGCGGCGACCAGTCCGCCAGCCGCCCCAGGCCCACCACCGGCGGGAACACCGGGGACACGGCCATCACCTCCGCCGGCGTGCCCAGCACCGGGGCCGCGCCGGGTGCGGGCAGCAGCGCCACCTGGTCCGCGTACTGGACCACGCGCTCCAGGCGGTGCTCGGCCATCAGCACGGTGGTGCCCAGGTCGTGCACGAGCCGCTGGAGCACGGCCAGCACCTCCTCGGCGGCGGCCGGGTCGAGGGCGGACGTCGGCTCGTCGAGGACCAGGACCCTCGGGTGCGGGGTCAGGACGGAGCCGATGGCGACGCGCTGCTGCTGGCCGCCCGAGAGGGTGGCGATGGGGCGGTCGCGGAGGTCGGCCAGGCCCAGCAGGTCGAGGGTTTCCTCCACCCGGCGGCGCATCACGTCCGGCGCGAGGCCCAGGGACTCCATGCCGTAGGCGAGCTCGTCCTCCACGGTGTCCGTCACGAAGTGGGAGAGCGGGTCCTGGCCCACCGTGCCCACCACGTCGGCGAGTTCGCGCGGCTTGTGCGTACGGGTGTCGCGGCCCGCCACGGTGACCCGGCCGCGCAGGGTGCCGCCCGTGAAGTGCGGCACCAGTCCGCTCACCGCGCCGAGCACCGTCGACTTTCCCACCCCGGACGGGCCCGCCAGCAGCACGAGTTCGCCCTCGGGGACCTCGAAGTCCACGCCCCGGACGGTGGGGGCGGCCGCCCCGTCGTACGTCACGGAGACATCCTCGAAGCGGATCATGCGAGTTCCTTGCGTGGGCGTGGGTGCGGTACGTCGTGCGCGGGGCGGGACCCGGGCGGCGGCGGGGCCGGTACGGCGAACGCCGGCACCAGCCCCAGCAGGATCGCCGCCGCCGGCCACAGCGGGAACGCCGGGGCGGTCAGGGGGACGACGCCCGGGTGCAGCGCCGCCGGGTCGTGGGCGGCGTACGCGATCATCAGCCCCGCCACCGCGACCCCGGAACCGGACACCAGCCACGCCCGTACGCCCCACGCGTCCGGCCGGTAGCGCGTGCGCGGCGAGCGGCGGCCGCCCAGCCACAGCCCCGCGAGTGCGGCGGCGAGCCCGGCGAGCAGGACGGGCAGTCCGTAGCCGCCGCCCTCGGCGGTGAGCACCCCGTACGTGCCCGCGCAGACCCCGAGCAGTCCGCCCAGCGTCAGCGCGGCCGTCGTACGGCGCACCGCGGGCGCCACCTCGGCGGTTCGGCCGTACCCGCGCGCGTCCATCGCCGCCGCCAGCGCGACCGAACGTTCCAGCGCGCCCTCCAGCACCGGCAGCGCCACCTGCGCCAGCCCGCGCAGCCCACGGTCCGGGCGCCCGCGCAGCCGGCGGGCCGCCCGCAGCCGCTGCACGTCCGCGACGAGATGCGGGGCGAACGTCATCGCCACCACCACCGCCACCCCCGCCTCGTACAGCGCGCCCGGCAGCGACTTCAGCAGCCGCGCCGGGTTGGCGAGGGCGTTCGCCGCGCCCACACAGATCAGCAGCGTGGCCAGCTTCAACCCGTCGTACAGCGCGAAGACCAGGCCCTCGGCGGTGATCCGGCCGCCGAGGCGCACACCCTGCGCCCAGTCGGGCAGCGGCACCTCCGGGAGGGTGAGGAGGGTGTGGGTGCCCGGGACGGGCGAGCCGAGGAACACCGCGAAGAACAGGCGGATCGACAGTACGGCGAGGGCGAGCCGGACGAAGGCGGCGTACGAGCGGGCCCAGGGCGCGTCCGTGCGGTGGGTGGCCACCACATAGCCCACGACCGCGAGGAGCAGGCCGAGGAGGAGCGGGTTGGTGGTGCGGGAGGCCGCGGCGGCGAGTCCGAGGGACCAGAGCCACCAGGCGCCGGGGTGCACGGTGCGGCGGGGTGCCATGCCCTTCAGCTCCTGCGCCGCCTCGACTGCCATACCGCCGCCGCGGCCAGCACCGCCACCGCGCCCAGGCCCACGAACAGGCCGGCGGACGGGCCCTGCCCGTCGCCGGTCGCCTGCTCGCCGGCCGCCTGGTCGCCGGACACCTCGTCGCCGGGCTCCGGAGAAGCGCCGTTCCCGGTCTCCGAGGTCTCCGCGACCGGCTCGCCGCACCCCTTCTCCGGATAACCGGCGATGGCGCACAGCAGCGCGTTGGTGTCGTACCGCAGCGGCTCGGCGACCGCCGCGAGGGCCTCCGCCGTCGTCGCGTCCTCCGGTACGCGGGCGCACGCGGTGCGGGCCCCGGGCGGCGTCTCGCCGGACGGGGCGTCCGCCGCCGTACCGAAGTCGATCACCAGGGCGATCCGTTTGTGGTCCGCCCGCTCGGGCGTGTCCGCGCAGATCCCGGCGAAGTCCGCGGTGCCGCGCGGCTGCGCCGCGTCGTCCGCGTTCGCGGTGACCGCGAACCGGAAGCCCTGCACCGTACCGTCGTCGGGCCGGGCGGCCGACGGGCCCTGGGTCGCGAACGTCCACGCCGTGCCGTCCTGCCCGCCCTGCTCCCAGAACGACCAGTAACGGTAGTCGGTGGCCCCGGCCTCGCCGGCGCCCCCGAGGACGAGCAGGGCGAGGAACGCGGCCACGACGGATGCACGACGGCGGGTCACGGCTGCTGCTTCCTGCCGCGGCCGCTGATGAGGAAGCCGATGCCGGCCCCGGCGATCAGGAAGACGACGACGTACCACCACGCGCCGAAGGCCGAGCCCTCGTCCTCGGACTTCTCCTCGGCGGCGGCGGAGGCGGCCGCCGCGGGTTCCGGGCCGGTCGCGTTCAGCTCCTTCACCAGGTCCGTGCCGCCGAAGTCGCGCGGGTCGGTGCCGGTGGCGTGCGCGGCGAAGACCAGCTGGGCGTACGCGGCCGGGCCCGCCTGGGCGGCCCAGGTGGGCCCGTTCTTCTCCAGCCACGCCAGGGGCCCGGCGGTCTGCTCCTTCGCGCCCGCGGCGCTGAGCGCGACGACCGCGTCCGCGGTGTTGCCGTAGTCGGGCTGGTCCTCGGCGCCCGCGAGGACGGACTCCAGGTAGCCGTCCTTCGTCAGGCTCCCGGCGAGGTAGGCGGCGCCGCTGCGGGCCGCGTCCGCGGGGGACACGTCGTCGCCGTCGGCGCACTTGCCCGTCTTGTCCGCCTCCGCCTCGGCCGGCTTCGCGGCCTCGGCCACGAAGCCCTTGCCGAGGTTGCCGAGCACGGCCGCCGCGGTGGCGTCGGCGTTGGCCGTGAGCGCGCCCTTCTTGTCCGGCTGGTAGGCGAAGGCGCCGCCGCCCTCCTTGTCACAGGGCACGGCGAGGGCGCGCAGGGCGTCGTACGGGGAGTCGCCGTCCTTGCCGCGCTGCTCCTCGGGGTCGTCGCCGACGGCCGCGAGGGCGCCGATCACCACGGACGTGGAGTTGGCGTCGCTCGGCCCGCCGGCGGTGTAGCCCCAGCCGCCGTCCTCGTTCTGGGCGTCCTTCAGCCAGCGCAGGGCGTGCACCGTCTCGGCCTCGTGCCCGCCGAGCGCGGCGAGGGCCTGGACGGCCGCCGCGGTGCTGTTCGTGTCGACCTGCGTCTTGGCGTCGCACTGCGCGGTGGCGTCGGCGCGGTACGCCGGGAAGGCCCCGTCGGAGCACTGCTGCCCGACCAGCCACTCCACTGCCTTCGCGGCGGGCTTCTCGCCCACGGTGTGCTGCGCGAGCAGGGCGAGGGACTGGCGCCAGACCCCGTCGTACGACGGGTCCGTGCTGCCGTACAGGCCGGAGGGGATCGCCACCGAGGACGACGGCGACGGGGACGCGTCGTCATCGGCGTCGGCGGCCACGGCGGGCGCTGCCGCGCCGATGACGGCGGTGGCGGCCAGGACCGCGGCGGTGCGGCGAACGTTCATGGTCGGCGGGTGCCTCTCCCTGCGGGGAGCCGGGCGGCACGGGACACCCCGGGCGGCTCGGCTCCGCGTTCCTCGACGGTGCCACCGGCGGACTGCCGGTGACGCGAGCCGGTCACGTACCCACCGGGGCGGTCCTGATCACCGCACGGGTGGCGGTTCACGGCGTGGACGCGGAAAGGGGTCGATGCCGGTTTTGTACCGGCTTCTCCCCGTACGGGTGCGATGACGACCCCGATACTGTACCGGCCCGTAGGCGGGGCCCTGAGGGGTGGCTGTGCGTCCTGGATCCGGTGCCGGGGCCGGGCGCGGACGCGGGCCCGCCGGGGCACGGCGAGGAGGGTACGGCCATGCCTGGCCCATGCCCCGGGGGCGGCACGGGAACTCCCTCGCGCCGGGGTCGGCCGTCCGTCGACGGTCGGCCTGCGCCTGGGGTCAGCCGTCCGTCGGCGGCAGGTCGATCAGCCGGCACGCCGTCTCGATGTCGGCCTGCACCTGGGCGATCGACGCACGCCCCGAGAGCCAGGCGATCAGAGCGGAGTGCCAGGTGTGCTCGATGACGCGGACCGCGGCGAGCTGTTCGGCACCGGGGGCCTCCTGGCCCATCGCGTCCAGGATGATCGCGGTCGTCCGGCGGGAGACCAGGTCCACCTCGGCGTGCACGCCGCGGTCCGCGAAGTTCAGGGCGCGGACCATGGCGTCGGCCAGCTGCGGCTCCCGCTGCAGTGCGCGGAAGGCCCGCATCAGGGTCTCCGCGACCCGCTGGGCCGGCGTCCCGCCGGCCGGCGGCCGCTTGCGCAGTGTGCCGTGCAGGTGCTCGAGCCGGTCCCGCATGGTGGCGACCAGCAGGTGGACCTTGGAGGGGAAGTAGCGGTACAGGGTGCCGAGCGCCACCTGGGAGGACTCCGCGACCTCGCGCATCTGCACCGCGTCGAACCCGCCCCGGCCCGCCAGCCGCGCGGTCGCCTGCAGGATGCGGCGCCGGCGGGCCTCCTGCCGCTCGGTGAGCGGGGGTGCGGCGGGCGGCGTGACGTCGCCGTGCTCCGCGTCGCCGCGCTCCGTCCCGGTCGCGGTGCCGGCTTCCACCTTGGCCTCCGAAGGCATGGGTCCCGTTTCGTGACAGTGGGTGAGAGGGGATCGGTGAGGGGGAGAGACGAGCCAGCATGGCAGGGCTTCCGGGGTGGCGCGAATCACCTGACCCGCCGCTCACAGCAGAGCTACCTGCCGGTAGATTCGGGACCTCCGGACGATCATGTCTGAAACTTGTTCTAGATCAGTGACCGTCGTACCCTCGCGGGACAGTGCAGGGAGAAGGGGGCCGGAGTGACCGCTGAGGCCAGGCAGGCGGCTCCCTCGGAGGGCCTTGCCGCCGACGGCATGCGACCGCTCGACATAGCCCTCCTCACCTACAAGGGAAACCCTTTCTGCGGCGGCCAGGGCGTCTACGTACGGCACCTGTCCCGCGAACTCGTCCGGCTCGGCCACCGGGTCGAGGTCATCGGCGCCCAGCCGTACCCCGTGCTCGACGAGGGCGAGGGCCTGGACGGGCTCTCCCTCACCGAACTGCCCAGCCTGGACCTGTACCGCCAGCCCGACCCCTTCCGCACCCCGAAGCGCGACGAGTACCGCGACTGGGTCGACGCCCTGGAAGTCGGGACCATGTGGACCGGCGGCTTCCCTGAGCCGCTCACCTTCAGCCTCCGCGCCCGCCGCCATCTGCGCGCCCGGCGCGGCGAGTTCGACGTCGTGCACGACAACCAGACGCTCGGCTACGGCCTGCTCGGCGACCTCGGCGCCCCCCTCGTCACCACCATCCACCACCCCATCACCGTGGACCGGAGGCTGGAGCTGGACGCCGCCCCCACCTGGCAGCGGCGGGCGTCCGTGCGGCGCTGGTACGCGTTCACGCGCATGCAGAAGCGGGTGGCGCGCCGGCTCCCGTCGGTGCTCACCGTCTCCGGCAGCTCCCGCCAGGAGATCGTCGACCACCTCGGCGTACGTCGGGACCGCGTCCACGTCGTGCACATCGGCGCCGACACCGACCTGTTCTCGCCCGACCCGTCGGTGCCGCAGGTGCCGGGCCGGATCGTCACCACCTCCAGCGCCGACGTACCGCTCAAGGGCCTGGTCTTCCTGGTCGAGGCGCTCGCCAAGGTCCGCACCGAGCACCCCGCCGCGCATCTCGTCGTCGTCGGGAAGCGGGCCGAGGACGGGCCCGTCGCGCAGGCCATCGAGCGGTACGGGCTGGACGGCGCCGTCACGTTCGTGAAGGGCATCTCCGACGCCGAGCTGGTCGACCTCATGCGGTCGGCCGAGGTCGCGTGTGTGCCCTCGCTGTACGAGGGGTTCTCGCTGCCGGCCGCGGAGGCCATGGCCACGGGCACGCCGCTGGTCGCCACCACGGGCGGGGCCATCCCGGAGGTCGCGGGACCGGACGGGGAGACGTGTCTCGCGGTGCCGCCCGGCGACGCGGGCGCGCTGGCCACCGCGCTGGGCCGGCTGCTGGGCGACCAGGCCCTGCGGGCCCGGCTCGGCGCGGCCGGACGCGAGCGGGTGCTGGCCCGGTTCACCTGGGCGAAGGCCGCGGAGGGCACGGTGGCCCGGTACCGCGAGGCGATCGCGCGGGCCGCGGGCACCACGACCACGACGGCGACCCCCTCGGCAGTGGCAGTGGCAGCGGCACCGGCGCCCGGGCCCGCCGCCGAAGCCGTCCCAGTGACCGACGCCGACCCCCACCCCGCCAACCCCGAAAGCAGGGCCACGTGCTGACCGTCGACTTCTCCCGGTTCCCGCTCGCCCCGGGCGACCGCGTCCTGGACCTCGGGTGCGGAGCGGGCCGGCACGCCTTCGAGTGTTACCGGCGCGGCGCGCAGGTGGTGGCCCTGGACCGCAACGGCGAGGAGATCCGCGAGGTCGCCAAGTGGTTCGCGGCGATGAAGGAGGCCGGTGAGGCCCCGGCCGGGGCGACGGCCACGGCCATGGAGGGCGATGCCCTCGCGCTGCCGTTCCCCGACGCCTCCTTCGACGTCGTGATCATCTCTGAGGTCATGGAGCACATCCCCGACGACAAGGGCGTGCTCGCCGAGATGGTGCGCGTGCTGAAGCCGGGCGGCCGGATCGCCGTCACCGTGCCCCGCTACGGCCCCGAGAAGGTCTGCTGGGCGCTCTCCGACGCGTACCACGAGGTCGAGGGCGGCCACATCCGCATCTACAAGGCCGACGAGCTGCTGCGGAAGATGCGTGAGGCGGGCCTGCGTCCGTACGGCTCCCACCACGCCCACGCGCTGCACTCGCCGTACTGGTGGCTGAAGTGCGCGTTCGGCGTCGACAACGACAAGGCGCTGCCGGTGAAGGCGTACCACAAGCTCCTGGTCTGGGACATCATGAAGAAACCGCTCGCGACGAGGGTCGCCGAGCAGGCCCTCAACCCCCTCATCGGCAAGAGCTTCGTGGCCTACGCGACCAAGCCGCACCTGCCGCGCGTGGACGCCGAGTGACCACCCCCCGCACCGAGCACCTCGTCCTGCCCGGCGTCCTCACCGCCGAGCAGGCCGCGCGGACCGTGCACGGCCTCCTCGCCGTGCAGCGCGAGGACGGCGCGATCCCCTGGTTCCGCGGTCACCACCTCGACCCGTGGGACCACGTCGAGGCGGCCATGGCGCTGGATGCGGCGGGGGAGCACGAGGCGGCCGAGCGGGCGTACGACTGGCTGGCCCGGCACCAGAACGCGGACGGTTCCTGGTACGCGGCCTACGCCGACGGCGACCCCGACGACGTCACCGACCGCGGCCGGGAGACCAACTTCGTCGCGTACGTGGCCGTCGGCGTCTGGCACCACTACCTCGCGACCGGCGACGACACGTTCCTGGACCGCATGTGGCCGGTCGTGTACGCGGCGGTCGAGTTCGTGCTGGCGCTCCAGCAGCCCGGCGGGCAGATCGGCTGGCGCCGCGACGACGACGGCACGCCCACCGCCGACGCCCTCCTCACCGGCTCCTCCTCCATCCACCACGCCCTGCGCTGCGCGCTCGCCATCGCCGAGCAGCGTGAGGAGCCGCAGCCCGACTGGGAGCTGGCGGCCGGCGCGCTGCGGCACGCCGTCCGGCGCCACCCCGAGCGGTTCCTCGACAAGGACCGCTACTCGATGGACTGGTACTACCCGGTGCTCGGCGGCGCGCTGACCGGCCCGGAGGCCAAGTCCCGCATCGAGGAGGGCTGGGACCGCTTCGTCGTCCCCGGGCTCGGGGTGCGCTGTGTGGTCCCCAACCCGTGGGTGACGGGCGGCGAGTCCGCCGAACTCGCCCTGGCGCTCTGGGCGATGGGCGAGTCCGACCGCGCGCTGGAGATCCTCCAGTCGATCCAGCACCTGCGCGACGACGAGTCCGGCCTGTACTGGACGGGATTCGTCTTCGAGGACCGCGCGATCTGGCCCGCCGAGCTGACCACCTGGACGGCCGGCTCGCTCCTCCTGGCCGTGGCGGCCCTCGGCGGCGACGAACCCACGTGCGCGGTCTTCGGGGGCGACCGCCTGCCGTGGGGGCTGGACCCGGACTGCTGCGAGGACTGACGCCGTACGGGCCGCGCACGTGGTACGGGCCGCACGGGCCGCGCCGCGGGAGCCGCCCGGCTCAGTACCGCGACGACGTGCGGTTCGCGATGGCGTGGCCCACCGCCAGGTAGACCACCGCGGCGAGCCCGTAGCCGGTGACGACCCGCGCCCATTCCTCGTCGAAGGTGAACAGGTCGTGGGACCAGCCGGCGAGCCAGCGGGCCGTGTCATGGACGAACTGCACGAAGTCGTTCGCGCCGTTGGCGTCCAGCAGGTACATCAGGATCCACAGGACGATGATGGCGGCCATGACGTCCGCGATGACCGCGATGATTCTCCCGGCCTGGCTGCCGCGATATCGAGGGGACATGGGCTCCGGGTTGCCGTTGAACCCTGGATGAAACCCGGACGGTCTCGCTCCGGTCGCCCAACTCCTTCCGGTCAAACGGCCGTTCGCCTCCCGTTCGAACGGAGTTGGTGCTTCCGGCAGCGGACGTTCGACATGGTCCCGGATGATCCTGGCCCCCGGGGGAGGGCAGGAAAACCGTGTCCGATGCTGTGTCCGACGACAGACCCACGCACTTCCAGGAACCGAGACTGGCCACGCGCCGCGGGGGACGCCTCAGGGTCCCCGGCCATGTCCTCGTCGCGTCGGCCGCCGCTCTGGCCGGGCTCCTGGCCCTGACGATCACGGGCAACACGCTGCGCCCGTTCGACCGGATCGTCACGATCGAGGCAAAGATGGCCTCCAAGTCCGACTTCTTCCGGGATCCCGAGGTGCAGCGGCTGCTGCTGCGCGAGCACGGCATCCGCGTGGACGTGCACCGGCTCGGCTCCCGCGGCATCGCCACGCACTCCTTCGCCGGCATGGATGTGGTGTTCCCGTCCGGGCAGCCCGCGGCGAAGCTGGTCCTGGACCAGCAGAAGAGGTCGGTCAGATCGTCGCGTCCCTTCGTCACCCCGTTGGTCCTCGGCACCTTCCGCGACTACGCGAAGACCCTGGAGCGGGCCGGGGTCGCGGTCCCGCAGCCCGCGGGGAACGGGGAGACGCTCTACTACGACCTGGACATGCGCAAGTTCCAGAACCTGCTCGACGGCGTGGACGGCCCGCGCGGCGCCGGGGACGGCTCGGGCAGCACCGCGGACACCTGGAACGGCATCGGCTTCGACGACATCAGCAGCCACAGCAACAGCGGCCGCGTCCTCGTCCGCACCTCCGACGTCTGCGAGTCCAACGCGGCGGGCACCTACCTGAGCATTCTCGCCTTCGTCGCGAACGGCAACCGGACGCCGGGCACGGAGAACACCAGCAGCGCCCAGAGCGCCGGCGACCGCGTCACCGCCCTCGCCGAGAGGATCAGGCCCTTCATCAACCTCCAGGGCATGTGGGCCGACGAACAGGCCGACAGCTACTTCTCCGACCTCGGCGAGAGCATCGCACCCATCTCCCTGATCTACGAGCACCAGTACCTGGCCCACCAGATCGCCTACCAGGACAAGCACGGCGAGCAGGACACCGAGCGCGTGCTGCTCTATCCCTCGCCCTACGCCCTCACCGAACCCCAGCTCATCTCCCTGACGGAGAAGGGGGACCGGCTGGTCGAGGTGATGGACAACGACGACCGGCTGCGCGAGCGCGCCGTCGAGCTGGGCTTCCGGGTGCGCGCCAAGGGGGAGGACGACACCAGGAAACAGCTCGACGCCTACCTGAGCGGCCACGGGATCCAGGTGCCGACGGAGAACCCCGACCGGACCAAGGTCTTCGAACCCGACCTCGACGTCCTGGAAAAGATCATCAATCACGTGGGCAACTGCCCGCCCCCCGAGGGGGACACCCCGTGAGGCGGCCCGTGCGCGCCCTGACGGCCCTGCTGGCCATGGCCCTCCTCGCCTCCCTCACCTCCTCCTGCACCTCGGACGACGACATCGCCCTGAGAGTCCTCGCCGGCCCCGAGCTCGCCGACATCGAGCCGCTGCTGGACGAGCTGGAGGAGGACACCGGGATCGAGCTGAAGATGGAGTACGAGGCCACCGCCGACCTCGCCGGACAGCCGCCCGCCTCCGGGGACTCCCCTTACGACCTGGCGTGGCTCGCCTCCGACCGCTCCTTCCTGCTGCGGCTCCAGGAGCGGCTGGCGTCCGGCGACCGGGTGACCCGGCCCGAGTCCACGTCGATCATGCGCTCACCCGTCGTCATCGGCCTGGCCCCGGACGTCGCGAAGGAGTTGCGGGACCGTGTGCCCGGCGGACGCCTCACCTGGGCGGACATCGCGGACGCCGCCGCCGACGGCGCCGTACGGTTCGGAATGGCCGACCCGCGGCGCAGCGACACCGGGCGCGCCGCGCTCGTCGGCGTCGCCACCGCGGCCGCCGGCACCGGCAGCGCGCTGCGCGAACAGGACGTGTCCTGCGACCGGCTGCGCGGCTTCCGCTCCGGCCAGACCCTGACCGGGAGCAGCTCGCGCGACCTGATCGACACCTACCTGGACCACCAGGACGAGGCCAACGCGCTGATCGCCCACGAGTCGGAACTGCTCTCCCTCAACGCCACGGGCGAGCCGGCCGAGCCCCTGGAGATCGTGCATCCCGAGGACGGCATGGTGCTGTCCGACTTCCCGCTGCTGCTGCTCGACCCCGGGAAGCGGTCCGCGTACCGCAAGGTGACGGACTGGCTGCTCGGCGCCGACGCCCAGCGGAAGCTGATGGAGCGGACCCACCGGCGCCCGGTCAACCAGGACGTGCGGCCCGAGCCGCGGCTGCGGGCGGCCGTCGGCAACGCCCTGTCCTTCCCCGACCGGCTCTCCGTCGTCGAGCGCCTCGTCGCCGACTACGGCGACCCGCTGCGGAGGACCGCCGACCAGGTGGTGTTCCTGCTCGACTTCTCCACCTCCATGCGCGGCGAGCGGATGGCGCAGCTACGGGCCGCCTTCGCGGGGCTCAGCGGCGCGGACGAGACCTCCACCGGCAAGTTCGCCCGCTTCTACCGCGGCGAGCGGATCACGGTCGTCCGGTTCGGCGGCCGGGTGCTGGAGGAGCGGACCGTGACCGTACGCGGCGACGCCGACCTGCGGGCCCTCGAAGAGATCGTCGCCGAGGGCGCGTTCGACGACGCCACCGCCGTGTGGTCGGCACTGGACCGGGGCTACCGTGTCGCCACCGCGGCCGTCCGCGAGGAGCCCGGACAGCCGGTCGCCGTCGTGCTGATGACGGACGGCGAGAGCAACGCGGGCATCGCCTACGAGGAGTTCCTGCGCCGCCGGCGCGCTCTCGGCGCCGAGGCCGCCGACGTGCCCACCTTCCCCGTCCACTTCGGCGAGGCCGACGCCGCCGCCCTGAAGCGCGCCGCCACCGCGACCGGCGGCCGCATGGTCGACGCGAACGGCTCCTCGCTGTCCGACGCGTTCAAGGAGATCCGTGGGTGTCATTGACAGTCAGTGGTGGGGTCTGTGGTGGCCATGGGTGGTCGTCTGGGGGGTGACGGCGGCCTGTTTCGGCGTGGTGGTCCAGTACGGACTGGCACGCCTCGGCCGGCTGCGCAGACGCCGCGGGGGTGATGCCGGGACCATGCGGTACGGCATGTGTTTCTTCCTGCACCGGAGGGACATCATGAACCTCTACCGGTTCGGCGGCTTCTCGGCCGCCACGGAACAGGAGGTCGCCGAACGGATCAACGTCACGACCAGTCACAAACTCCTGCCCAAGCTGGGCATCGGTCAGGGCGAGGCGGGCCGGGAGGCCACGAAGGAGCGCGTCACGGAGTACGTCCGGGTGAGCGAGCCGATCACGGTGATCCGGCTGCTCATGGACACGATGCGCAAGGAGGACGTCATCGTGGCCGTCGACCTCACCACCGGACTGCTCACCCCCAACGAGGCGTTCACGGAGGACCTGCAGCGGCGGGGCGACTCCCGCCACGCGCCCGTGTCCGCCGCTGCGGACGTCTCGGCCTTCGTTCTGGTCACCGGCCGGTTCAGGGCGGAGAAGCTGGAGAACGGCGACATCGTGCTGCGCGCCCGCTACGGCCACGGGCGAACGCCCGCCCGGGTGCGCATCATCTGCAAGGCGGACGGCATCGAGGGCGAGACGGAACACCTCACGGGGGAGTTCCGGGCCCGCTGCCTGGCCGGGGCCCCCTCCTGGAACGAGGAGACGGGGGAGCTGACGCTGGACCCGCTCGCGGTCTTCCGGTGAGTCCGCCCCACGGCCACGGCCCCCGCCCTTCCGGGCGGGGGCCGTGCACGTACAGGCGAGAGCGTCGTCAGCCGCGCTGGATCCCGCTGGTGTCCTGGAGGACACCGCGGCGGCCGTCCTGCGTCTGGGCGACCAGGTTCGGGCCGCGCTGCTCGACGGCCAGGTACCAGGTGCCCGGCGCGAGTTCGGCGATGGTGTTCTGGGAGCCGTCCTCCGCGAACAGCGGGCGCGGCACCGGCACGGCGAACCAGAAGGGCGAGAAGTCGCTCGGCGCGGGCTGGACCTGCGGAGCCTGCGCCTGCGGCTGGGAGGCCTGTGCCTGCTGCGGCTGGCCGCCGAACGGCTGACCCGGCCCCGGCTGACCCGGCTGCACGCCGTAGGGCTGGCCGGGCTGCTGCTGGGCGCCCGGGTAGCCGTACCCGGCGGGCGGCTGCGCGCCGTACGGCTGCGGGGTCTGCGGGCGGGGAGCGCCGACGAGGGCGGCCTTGAGGGCCGGGACGAGCGGGGTGGCCACGGCCGCGGCGGCCATGATCAGCGTGGCGACGAGCGCGAGGACCAGGCCCGTGCCCGCGCCGCCGGTGTCGCCGCTGGAGAGGTTGTCGGCACCGCCGGTCGGGTCGAAGACGTTGCCGAGGGCGCTCCACGCGGCGAAGACCGTGAAGGCGATGCCGAACTGGCCGAGGTCGAGACCGGCGACCTTAGGCGTCTGCGGCAGCCCCCGGGCGACGACGACGAGCGCCGCGCCGATGATGCCGGCCAGCACCACGCCCAGCACGACCGGCCCGCTGCCCCAGAGGTTCGGCAGGTCGACACTGTCGGGAACCCCGTCGATCGAGTACAGGTCGAGGAACGACGCGATGAACAGCAATACCGCTGCTCCGATCACCACGCCGTCGCCTCTAGTGAGGGAGCGGATATTCACTTCAGGTCCTTCGTCAGTCGTCTCGTCATCGGTGGAGGCGTCGCTGACACCATGTCGCCGGGTGGCCGTGGTGTGAAGCGCGGGGTGGCCCCTCGTCGTACGCACGACCTTATCGCCCACCCCTTGACGCTGTCCGCCGGGATCGACGCCCTGATCACCACTCGCCCGTTACGTGCGCAGGAAACTCACGATCCCCTCAGAAATGCCCTGCGCCGCCTTCTGCCGCCAGGCACCGCTGGTCAGCAGCGCCGCGTCCGCGCTGTCGCGCATGTTGCCGCACTCGATGAAGACCTTGGGAACCGTCGAGAGGTTGAGACCGCCCAGGTCCTTCCTGGTGTCGAGACCGGTTCCGCCGCCCACGTAGTTCGAGGGCGCGCTGCCCGTGGCGGCCACGAACCGGCCCGCGATGCGCTCGCCCAGGTCCCGGGACGGGCCGGCGATCGCCCGGGTGTCGGCGCCGCCCGCGTGCACGGCGGCGGGCAGGATCACGTGGAAGCCGCGGTTGCCGGCCGCGGACCCGTCGGCGTGGATCGACACGACGGCGTCGGCGCCGGCCTCGTTCCCGATCCGTGCCCGCTCGTCGACGCACGGCCCCCACGGCCGGTCGTCGTCCTGGGTGAACTTCACGGTCGCGCCCTGCTCCTCCAGCGCGGTCCGCAGCCGCCGCGCCACGTCCAGGGTGAACTCGGCCTCGGTGTAACCCGAGTTGGTGGCCGTTCCCGTCGTGTCGCACTCCTTGCGGTTCGTCCCGATGTCCACCTGGCGGTTGATCTCGGTGGCATGCCGGAAGTTGCCGGGGTTGTGGCCGGGGTCGACCACGACGACCTTGCCCTTGAGGGGGCCGGAGGCGGCGGGCGCGGAGGCGGTGCCGGAGGCCGGGGTACTGGGCTTCTCGCTGTCCGGCGAGGGGCGCGTCTCCGTGTCCGTCGGCTGCCCGGACTCGGTGGCCGCCGAGGGCGACGACGCCGGGGCCGCCGTACCGCCACCGCCCGCCGAGCCCACCGGGTCGTCGGCCGTCACCTGCCACAGCAGCCACCCGGCCAGCGCCCCCGTCACCAGCGCAGCGACCGCGACGGTGAGCGGACGCCGCCAGAAGGAGCGGCGGGACGGGTTCGGATCGAATTCCGGGCCTACGTACGACACGTCAGTCACCTTACGGCCCGGCCCGGCGGCCCGCAGGGCGGACGGAGTCCTGTCAGGAGCCGGTTCCCGTCCGCCGCAGCACCCGCAGCGAGTCCGTCGCCGACACCTCCGTGAAGGCGCCGGAGTCTAGGGCCCGGAGGTAGATGCGGTACGGGGCCTGGCCGGTGAACTCGTCCTCCGGCTCCGGGAAGACGTCGTGGATGACGAGCAGGCCGCCCTCGGCCACGTGCGGGGCCCAGCCCTCGTAGTCGGCGCCGGCGTGCTCGTCGGTGTGGCCGCCGTCGACGAAGACCAGGCCGAGCGGGGTCCGCCACAGGGCGGCCACCTGCGGGGAGCGGCCCACGATCGCCACCACGTGGTCCTCCAGGCCCGCCTTGTGCAGGGTGCGCCGGAAGGCCGGGAGCGTGTCCATGAGGCCCACCTCGGGGTCCACGGTGGACGGGTCGTGGTAGTCCCAGCCCGGCTGCTGCTCCTCGCTGCCCCGGTGGTGGTCCACCGTGAGCGCGGTGACCCCGGACCGGCGGGCCGCGTCGGCGAGCAGGACGGTGGAGCGGCCGCAGTACGTGCCGACCTCGAGGAGCGGCAGGCCCAGCCGCCCGGCTTCGACGGCCGCCTGGTACAGCGCGAGCCCCTCCCGTACGGGCATGAACCCCTTCGCGGCCTCGAAGGCGGCGAGGATCTCCGGCTCGGGTGCTGTGGGCATGGGGTTCCTCCGGGGCGTGCGCGCGCATGGTGCGGGTGTGCGAATGTGCGGGGTGGCGGCCCATGCTGCGAAAGTCCCGTGCGACGAGGACCGCTTGGTGGAGAGCATGACACCCATGCTCCGAGCCGCTGAAAGCAGCCGTACGCCCGGCCGCCGTACCGCACCACCGCCCACCTGGCTCCTGGTGGCGCTCGCGTGCTCCGGGCAGTTCCTCGTCGTCCTCGACGTGTCCGTGGTCAATGTGGCGCTGCCCTCCATGCGGACCGACCTGGGGCTCGGCGGCACGGGGCTCCAGTGGGTGGTGAACGCGTACACGATCGCCTTCGCCGGCTTCATGCTGCTGGGCGGGCGGGCCGGCGACCTCTACGGGCGCAAGCGGATGTTCCTCGTCGGGCTCGCCCTCTTCACGCTGGCGTCGCTGGGCGGCGGACTCGCCCAGGACGGCGGGCAGCTGCTCGTGGCCCGCGCCGCACAGGGACTCGGCGCCGCCGTGCTCGCCCCCTCCACGCTGACGATCCTCACCGCGGCCGTACCGGAGGGACCGGCACGCGCGCGTGCCATAGCGACCTGGACGGCGGTCGGCGCGGGCGGCGGAGCGGCGGGCGGCCTGGTCGGCGGCGTCCTCGTCGACTTCCTGTCCTGGCGGTGGGTGCTCCTGATCAACGTGCCCGTGGGGGCGGTGGTCCTGGCCGGTGCCGTCCGGTGGCTCGCGGAGAGCCGGGCCGGAGGCGGGCGGCGGCTCGACCTGCCCGGCGCGGTCCTGGTGACGGCCGGTCTCGCGACCCTGGCGTACGGCATCGTGCAGACGGAGGCCGAGGGCTGGGCGGCGGCGTCGGCGCTCCTGCCGCTGCTCGCCGGACCGGCACTGATCGGCGCCTTCCTCGCCGTCGAGACACGCACCGCGGCACCGCTGATGCCGCCGAAGCTGCTGCGGCTGCGGCCGGTGGCGTCGGCGAACGCGGCGATGCTGCTGTCCGGCTCGGTGACCTTCTGCATGTGGTACTTCATCACGCTGTACGCGCAGAACGTGCTCGGCTACACCCCGCTGGAGGCCGGACTCGCCGGTATGCCGAGTTCGCTGGCGGTGGTGCTGGGCGCCAAGGCCGCGCCGCGGCTGATGCGGACGCTGGGGGCGCGGCACGTCGTGGTGCTCGGGATGCTGGTGTCCGCCGCCGGGTTCGGCTGGCAGTCGACGATGACGGCGGACGGCGCGTACCTGACCGCGATCATGATCCCCGGCGTGCTGATGATGGCGGGCGCGGGCCTGGCGTCGACCCCGCTCGCCGCGCTCGCCACGTCCGGGGCGGCGCCGGGCGACGCCGGACTGGTCTCCGGGCTGGTCAACACCTCGCGCACGGTGGGCGGTTCGCTGGGCCTGGCCGTCATGTCGACCGTCGCGGCGTCCCGTACGGCCACGGCGTCCGCGGGCGGCGGCCCGGCGTCGGCGGAGGCGCTCACGGCCGGGTACGCGCTGGTGTTCCGCACGGGCGGGATCGTGCTGCTCGCGGTGACACTGCTGATGCCGGCGTGGCTGCCCCGGCAGCTCCGTCAGCCCTGAAGGCGGTCCTCGTGGACTGTGAGTGGACTGTGAGGGCTGTACAAGGAGTCGCATGCCCATCGACGCAGAGAAGGCCCTGGCGGCCCCGCCCCGGTCCGCCGGGATCACCTGGACCCCCGAGGACGTACAGCTCTACCACCTCGGTGTCGGCGCCGGCGTCCCCGCGACCGACCCGCACGAGCTGCGCTACACGCTGGAGTCCCGGCTGCACGTCCTGCCGGCCTTCGCCACCGTCGCGGGAGGCGGGCCTCCGGGAGTGATCAGGGCCCTGTCGACGCCCGGCATCGACGTCGGCCTGGCCCAGGTGCTGCACGGCGGCCAGCACCTCGTCCTGCACCGCACGGTCCCGGCCGCGGGCGAGGCCGTCGCCACGTCGCGCATCACCGCCGTGTACGACAAGGGCGGGGCGGCGGTCCTCGTGCTGCGCACCGATGTCGCCGACCCGGACGGGCCGCTGTGGACGGACGAGGCCCGGATCTTCGTACGCGGAGAGGGCGGCTGGGGCGGCGAACGCGGCCCGTCCGCCACCCGCCACGACCCGCCCGAGGACGCGCCCGACCGGGTGGTCGAACGGCCCGTCCGGGAGGACCAGGCGCTGCTGTACCGGCTCTCCGGTGACATGAACCCGTTGCACGCGGACCCCGGGTTCGCGGCGAGCGCCGGGTTCGAACGGCCCGTCCTGCACGGGCTGTGCACCTACGGGATGACGCTCAAGGCGGTCGTCGACACGCTGCTGGGCGGGGACGTGACCCGGGTCCGCGCCTACGGCACGAGCTTCGCCGGAGTCGTCTTCCCGGGCGAGACCCTGCGCATCCGGATGTGGCGGCGGCGCGACGGACGAGGAGGTCACGGCAGGGTGCAGGTGTCGGTGACCGCCGTGGAGCGGGACGACGCCCCGGTGCTCGCCGACACCGTCGTCGCACACGTGTGAACGGGAACGGCCCCGCCCGTCGAGATCGACAGGGGGGCCGTCGCCGTGGTGCCGAGCTGCCCTCAGGCGGCCGGCCCGGCGTGCTCGGACGGCTTGCGGTGCCGTCCGCTCGGCGCCGCCTCGGTGTCGTCGGAGCGGACCACGCCGCGGTGCCGTCCGTGGCTCGCGGCCTCCTGGCCCCGGACCTCGTCCTGGTCCTGGGCCGGCGGCTGCGGCTGGGCGAGGCCGGCGGGTCGTTCCGTGGTGTGCGTGTGGCTCATCTGCGGATGTCCCCCATCAACTGATCTTCGTACAGGCGCGTGATTTTATCCGGATCGTTCGCCGGCTTCGACGCCGGCCGCGCAGGGGGTGGCGTCAGCCGTTCGCCGCCGCGGCCCCCACCCGCCCCCGCAAGGGCGCCTCCTGCAACGGCACCGGGCGCGGCGCGGGCTCCGGGGCGACCGGGAGCGGGGCGGGAAGCGCGACGGGAAGCGGCGCCGACATCGCGGACCGCGCATGCCCCGGCCCCGGCACCGCCCCCGGCATCGGCAGTGGCGCCACCTCCGGCATCGACAGCGGCAAGGGAGCCTGGATCGGTGAGGCGACCGGGGACGTGGCCGGCGAGGAGGCCGAGGGCGGATCCGGCGTGGGAATCGACAGCGGCACCGGCAACGCGGCCGTACCGACCGGCGGGCAGCCGCCCGCCCCCGGCGGCCCCGTCACCGTCATTCCCGCCGCCACGATCCCCGCCCCCGTCGTCGGCAGCGCCATCCGTGCCCCGCCGTACGGCACCGCTCCCGCCGGTACCGCCATCCAGGCCACACCGCACGGCACCGCCCGCGTCGCGTACGGCAGACAGAGCACTCCGTCCCGTGTCAGCAGACCGGCGCCCGTCAGCCAGCCCTCGGGCGGCGGCAGGTGGTGGATCCGGTTCTCGGCGGGCCGCCACGCACCCACCCAGCTCCCGGCCGCACTGTCGATCCGCAGGGCCACCGCGCAGCTCTCCGGGGTCAGCACCTCCCCGGGCTGGACCGCGAACGGCGTCACCGAGCAGTCCCGCAGCCGCAGACACTCCGGGAAGCGGATCGGCCGCGCACTGCCCAGCACTCCCCAGCCGAGGCGGTCGCGGCCCGGCGACGGCGCGTCCGAGCTGATCAGGAGCAGCCCGCTGTACGGGTCTGCGAGCAGCAGGCGGTCGTCGCTGTGGTCCGCGATCTGGAGCAGCGGGGACACCTCGCCGGCCCGCTCCAGGTCCACCACCACCGTCCTCGTCCGGCCGTCCAGCAGCCGGTCCAGGGCGAGGAGACGTCCCGCACGGTCCAGCCACACCCCGCCCGAGCAGCGTCCGGGCACCTCCGCCAGCTGCTCCGGCCCGAACGGCCCGCCCACCACCAGCCACACGGCCGTCGACCGCGGGCCCACGGCGAGGGCATACGCGCGTTCCCCGCACGGGGCGGGCGGCAGCAGCCGCAGCTCGGCCGACGGGTCCTGGTTCTCGACCCCGCCGAGCGGCAGTTCGCCGGTGCCCGGGCCGGTCGGGTAGAGCAGCGAGAACATGTGCCGTCCGCCCGCGGCCCGGTGGACCAGCACCCGTCCGTCGCCCATCGGGTGCACCTCGGTGCCGGGCTCCTCGGGCTGGTGCACGGGCAGCGGCACGGCGTAGGGCTCGGGGCCGTCCAGGGTCCAGCGCTCCGGGAACCAGGACTCGCCGACGCGGGCGAGGCGCGCCCCGTACGTCCCGTCAGCGGTGATCACACATCCGGGCCGCGGATACGGGCCGTCGCCGTACCCGGCGGCCGGGGCCCCGGGGCCGCCCCCGGCGGGTGCACGCACCGTCATCGTTCGGTCACCTCCGGCTACGAAGCTAGTTTTCGTACGCACGGGCGTGGAACCGGCAGGCAACCGCTTCACACGTAAGGAGGTTCGTGCCGCGGTTCATCCGGGCAAACAGGGGCCGGTGTGCTGCCGGGGCCGGAGGCGGGGCGTACCCGGCCCGCCGTCGCCCGCCGCCGGCCGGGCGTGCGCGGCCGGCCGTCGGTCCCGGGCTGGTCAAGTGACCCACGGCCGGTCGGGTACCGGAGGAAGGCAGGTAGCCTTTCCCCGTGCCCCGTCTGTCTGAAGTCATCGCCGCGCTCGACGCCCTGTGGCCCCCCGAGAGGGCCGAGGGATGGGACGCGGTCGGTACCGTCTGCGGCGATCCCGACCAGGACGTCTCCCGTGTGCTGTTCGCCGTCGACCCGGTCCGGGAGATCGCGGACGAGGCGGTGAAGCTCGGCGCCGACCTGCTGGTCACCCACCACCCGCTCTACCTGCGCGGTACGACGACGGTGGCGGCCTCGACCTTCAAGGGCCGGGTCGTGCACACCCTGATCAAGAACGACATCGCGCTGCACGTCGCCCACACCAACGCCGACACGGCCGACCCGGGTGTCAGCGACGCGCTCGCCGGCGCCCTGGACCTGAGGGTCGTGCGCCCCCTCGTACCGGACCCCGCGGACGCCACCGGCTGCCGCGGCCTCGGCCGGGTCTGCGAGCTGGACCACCCGCTGACGGTCCGGGAGTTCGCCGCGCGGGCCGCCGAGCGGCTGCCCGCCACCGCGCAGGGCATCCGTGTCGCCGGCGACCCCGAGGCGCTCGTCGGCACGGTCGCGGTGAGCGGCGGCAGCGGCGACAGCCTCTTCGACGCCGTACGGGCCGCGGGCGTCGACGCCTTCCTGACGGCCGACCTGCGCCACCACCCGGCATCCGAGGCCCGGGCCCACAGTCCTCTCGCGCTGCTCGACGCGGCGCACTGGGCCACCGAGTGGCCCTGGTGCGAGCTGGCTGCATCCCAGCTCGACGAGATCTCCGACCGCAACGGCTGGGACCTGCGGGTCCACGTCTCCAAGACGGTCACCGACCCCTGGACCGCCCACGCGGCGTCCACCACCACCGATTTCCCGGGAGCCCCCAACTGAACGCCGCGCCCGCCGACCAGATCCGACTCCTCGACGTGCAGGACCTCGACGTACGCCTGCAGCAGCTCGCCCACAAGCGCCGGTCGCTTCCCGAGCACGCCGAGATCGAGTCGCTGACCAAGGACCTCACGCAGCTGCGCGACCTGCTGGTGGCCGCGCAGACCGAGGAGGGCGACTGCGCCCGCGAGCAGACCAAGGCCGAGCAGGACGTGGACCAGGTGCGCCAGCGCGCGGCCCGCGACCAGCAGCGCCTGGACTCCGGCGCCGTCACCTCCCCGAAGGACCTGGAGAACCTCCAGCGCGAGATCTCCTCGCTCGCCAAGCGCCAGGGCGACCTCGAGGACGTCGTCCTGGAGGTCATGGAGCGCCGCGAGTCCGCGCAGGCGCGGGTGGCCGAGCTGACCGACCGCGTCGCCTCCGTCCAGTCGAAGATCGACGACGCCACCGCCCGCCGGGACGCCGCGTTCGAGGTGATCGACGGCGAGGCCGGCTCGGTGTCGAAGGAGCGCGAGGTCGTCGCCGGCTCCGTCCCCGCCGACCTGCTGAAGCTCTACGACAAGCTGCGCGAGCAGCAGGGCGGCATCGGCGCGGCCAAGCTGTACCAGCGCACCTGCCAGGGCTGCCGCCAGGAGCTCGCGATCACCGAGCTCAACGAGGTCCGCGCCGCCGCGCCGAACACGGTGGTGCGCTGCGAGAACTGCCGCCGCATCCTGGTGCGTACGGCCGAGTCCGGCGTCTAGGGCGCACGGGGCGCACGGGACGCGCGGGACGCACAGGATGGCGGAGTTCATCGTCGAGGCCGACGGGGGTTCCCGGGGCAACCCGGGCCCCGCGGGTTACGGCGCGGTCGTCCTGGACGCCGCGACGGGGGAGGCGCTGGCGGAGCGGGCCGAGTACATCGGTGTCGCGACGAACAACGTGGCGGAGTACCGGGGCCTGCTCGCGGGCTTGAAGGCGGCCCGCGAACTGGACCCGGAAGCCTCCGTCCACGTCCGCATGGACTCCAAGCTCGTCGTGGAGCAGATGTCGGGCCGCTGGAAGATCAAGCACCCCGCTATGAAGCCTCTCGCCATGGAGGCGGCGGCTGTCTTCCCTCCGTCCCGGGTCACGTACGAGTGGATCCCGCGCGAGCGCAACAAGCACGCCGACCGCCTGGCCAACGAGGCGATGGACGCGGGGGCGCGGGGCGGCCAGTGGTCGCCGGCGGAGTCGACGGCGGACCTGGACACGCGGGCGGGACGCCCGGCGGTGTCCGGGGCGCCCGAGCCCTCGGGCCCGCCCGGGGACGCGGCGGCCGGGGCGGCGAAGGCACGGGCGGCGCTGGCCGGGGCACGCCCGCAGTCCGTGACCTCGGATGTCACTTCGGTAGCTGGAGCGGCGAAGGCGGCGAAGGCCGAGGCCGACCTCCGCGCTGCCCGCAACGTGGCCTCCACCGGCCCCGCGCCCGACCTCGGCCCGCCCGCCACCTTCGTACTCCTGCGGCACGGCGAGACCCCGCTGACACCGGAGAAGCGTTTCTCGGGCAGCGGCGGATCCGACCCCTCCCTCTCCGGCATCGGCCGCCACCAGGCAGAACGAGTGGCAGCCGCCCTCGCGGCCCGCGGCACCGTCCAGGCGGTCGTCTCCTCACCGCTCGCCCGCTGCCGTCAGACGGCCGAGATCGTCGCGGCCCGGCTCGGCCTCGACGTACGGGTCGAGGACGGCCTGCGGGAGACCGACTTCGGGGCCTGGGAAGGGCTCACCTTCGCGGAGGTGCGGGCACGTCACCCGGAGGACATGAACGCCTGGCTGGCCTCGCAGGACGCCGAACCCACCGGTGGCGGCGAGAGCTTCGCGACCGTGGCCCGGCGCGTCGCCGCCACCCGGGACGAGCTGGCGGCCGAGTACGCGGGCCGCACCGTCCTGCTGGTCTCCCACGTCACGCCGATCAAGACCCTGGTCCGGCTGGCCCTCGGCGCGCCCCCGGAGTCCCTGTTCCGCATGGAGCTGTCGGCGGCCTCGCTGTCGGCGGTGGCGTACTACGCGGACGGCAACGCTTCGGTGCGGCTGCTCAACGACACGTCGCACCTGCGCTGAGCGCGGCCGCTGCCCGGGCCAGGGCCTCGACGCGCGCCCAGTCGCCGCCCGCGACGGCATCCGCCGGAAGCATCCAGCTGCCGCCCACGCACCCGACGTTGGGCAGGGCGAGATAGTCCGGCGCCGAGTCGGGCCCGATGCCGCCGGTAGGGCAGAAACGGGCCTGGGGAAGCGGCCCGGCCAGCGACTTCAGATACGCCGTACCACCCGCCGCCTGAGCCGGGAAGAACTTCATCTCCCGCACCCCGCGCTCCAGCAGCGCCACGACCTCGGAGGCGGTGGAGACACCCGGCAGGAACGGCACCCCGGACGCCTGCATGGCCCGCAACAGCCCATCGGTCCAACCCGGACTGACCAGGAACCGGGCGCCCGCCGCCACAGCCTGGGTGACCTGCACCTCAGAGATCACCGTGCCCGCTCCCACCACGGCCTCCGGCACCTCGGCCGCGATCGCCCGGACCGCGTCGAGCGCGCCCGGGGTCCGCAGGGTCACCTCGATCGCGGGCAGCCCACCCGCGACCAGCGCCCGGGCGAGGGGCACGGCATGGGCGGGGTCCGACACGACGACGACCGGGAGGACGGGGGCGAGGTCCAGCACGGAGGAGGAGGTGTCGGAGGCCGATGCGGAGATGGAGGTGGCAGGGGAGGTGTCCGTCATGGCGCCATCCTGCACAGAGGCAGCAGTATGCGCAACGATCGTTGCGCATACTGCAATGACCTTGCGTGCTCAGTGGATGTCGGTCACCACCACGTCCAGCGCCCACGCCTTCCCCGCCTTGGCGGGCGCCTCGGCCTCCACCACGTACCCGAGATCCCGCAGCGCCTCCACCAGCTCGGCGGGATCCTCGGGCGCGACGCCCCCGCTCACCAGACTGCGGACGATCCGCCCCTTGGTCGCCTTGTTGAAGTGGCTGACGACGGACCGCTTCTCCGCGCCGTCGACGATCTGCGAGTGCAGCACCCGCACGGTGGCCGTCCGCCCCGCGACCTCGCCCTTCGGCTTCCAGGCGGTCGCGTACGCGGAGGACCGCAGATCGAGCACGAGCCCGTCCCCGGCGGCCTCGGGCAGCGCGGTCGCCATGGGCGTACGCCAGTAGGCGCCGAGCGCGCCGAGCCCCGGCAGCTTGACGCCCATGGAGCACCGGTAGGACGGGATCCGGTCGGTGACGCGGACCGCGCCCCACAGCCCGGAGAAGACGAGCAGGGACCGGGCCGCCCGCTGCTTGGCGGCGGTGTCGAGCGAGGCGAGGTCGAGGGCGTCGTACAGCACCCCGGTGTAGATCTCCCCGGCGGGCCGCGCCCCGGCGGTCTTGAGCGCAGCGTTCTTGGCGACCTCGCCGCGCAGTCCCTCGCTCAGGCCCAGCACTTCCCGCGCCTTCTCCTCATCCCCGGTGCACAGCTCGACGAGCTCGCCGAGAACGGCCTCACGGGCGGGGCCGAGAGCCGGCAGCGAGAGCGACTCCAGCGCCAGCGGGGCGCCACGGCCGGACGACGCCTTGCCTTCGGACGGCGGCAGCAGCACGAGCACGGGTGGTTCTCCTTGTACGGGGCGGGTAGGGCTCCGCGCCAGCGTACGGCGTGACGGAGGCCGGGCTTCCGCGCACTAGGACGCGGCGCGCACCCTTGTGAGCTCCCTCACCAGCTCGTTCGCGTCATCGGCATGGAACCGCACCAGCCGTACGGGGCGGGGCCTGCCGAAGAAGGTGACGTGCTCGACGGGCTCGGCCAGCTCGACCGTGATGGAGGTCTGCGAGCCGACGGCGAGATCGAGTTCACCGTCCCGCTTCTCGTGCGTGGTGCGCAGCTCGCGCCGCACCGAGGCGACGGAGGTGAGCGGGATGCGCAGATCCACGGCGGCGAAGCGGCGCAGCCGCAGGGTGGTGCCGGTGAGGACGTGCGGCCGGGTCACGGAGGCGGCGTACAGCCCGACGACGATGAGGACCGTATAGAGGTCGACGACGAGGAAGACGTAATGCACGACGGGAAAGTCCCGCAGCAGCACGGCCATCGCCACGGTCTCCACCACGCACACGAACCCGAAGCCGAACAGCATGGCCCCCTGCCCGCGCGCGTACCCGAAAGCCCGCCCGCCCTCCGTGCCATGAGGCCGCCGCGCCACCCACCGCACGAGACTGACCAGCAGCAACAGCTCATGCCGTACGAGGATGAACGCGACCCCTGCGGAGGCCCTCAGCGTCCTCATCGACGACCCTCCGCGACCATCCGCAACGTACGGCGGATGACCTCCGCCTGAGCCGGGGCGCAGTCGGCGTACAGAGCCTGGAGGAAGCTGTGGCTCTCGTCGACACCGGTGTCCGGCACCAGCCCCTCCGGGATGGAGCCGACGAGGAACCGGGCCGCCTCCTCGACCCGTGGATCGTCGACGTCCGCGTCGACGAGCTCGTCCAGCAGCGCGTACGCCCGATGCGCCCGCTCGACCCCGCCCGGCACGTCGAACGTGCCGCGGAACGACGCGAGCATCCTCTCCCGCTCCTCAGGGGACGCGGTGGTCTCGATCAGCGCGAGCACTTCACGGTCCATGGCGGCCATGGGGGACTCGGGTCCGGGCGGCGACGTATCGCCCATTTCGCGGAACAGGGCGGCGAGCTCGGCGGAAACGGGCCCCTCCGCGGGCAGCCGCCCCTGCTCGGCCTCCTCCCTCACCCTCCGCAGCCGCTCCCGCCGCTCCCGGACGGCGACCTCCTGCCGGGCGAGGTCCTCGTCCAGCTCCGCGAGCACCTCGACGAGCTCCCGCCCCTCGTCGTCCGCCAGCACGTCCCGCACCTCGGCGAGCCCGAGCCCCAGTTCGGTCAGCCGCCGGATCCGGGCGAGGACGACGGCGTGCCGCAGTGTGTAGTCGCGGTACCCGTTGGGGCGCCGCTCCGGTTCGGGCAGCAGCCCGAGGTGGTGGTAGTGCCGCACCGTCCGGGTGGTGACACCGACGGCCGCGGCGAGCTCTCCGATCCGCATGCCGAACAGTAGAAACGTTGACGTTGCGGCAGGGTCAAGCGGGCGGCGCGTGCCTGACGGCCCACGGTGCCGTGTGCCACGATCGAGGGAACGGTTCCCGACCTCTCGGACAGGTGATCTCCCGATGTCCCAGTCTGGCGAGCGACAGAAGGAGGGACGTGACATGACTGCCATGGCCCACGAGTCGCTCACGCAGGAAGACGTCCTGCTGGAGAGCTTCCTCGCCCTGGACACCCCGGACGGGGTCCGGGCGGAACTGATCGACGGGGAGATCGTTGTGACACCGCCGCCGGACGGGGAGCACGAGGACTACATCGAGCTGATCCTGATGCAGGTGTACCGGCGGTCCCGGACCGACATGCAGTTCGCCGGGAACAAAGGCTTGAAGGTGGACAGCGGAGGTGCCTGGCCCACGGACCATGTGATCCCGGACGGCACTTTCGCCCCGCGTCGGCTCAGGCTCTACCGAACCGCCGACCCCTGGATGCCCTGCGGTGGCGTGGCCATGGTGGTCGAGGTCACTTCCACCAGGCCCCAGGCCGACCGTGAGGCCAAACGCCGCTGTTACGCGCGTGGTGTCATTCCGCTGTACCTGCTGGTCGATCGCAAGGCCGCGTCGATCACCTCGTTCAGCGATCCGGAAAAGGGCGACTACCGCGAACATCGCACCGTCCCCTTCGGTAAGCCGATGCCCCTCCCCGAACCCTTCGCCTTCGACCTGGACACCGCAGACTTCCTCTGATCCCCTGAAGCGGGGGAGGGGGATCGAAGGTGACCGCGCAGGAAGTGGCCCGCTGGACCAGGGCACGACTGGGCCCCTGCGGCCCACCCCTCGACCTCCTCACCGCCTGCTTCGACCGGCACCGCTACGCCCCGCACGCCCACGACGAGTTCACCGTCGGCGTCACGACCGGCGGCCTGGAGGTCATCGCCTACCGCGGCGACCGCATCTACTCGGGCCCCGGCTCCATCGTCGTCCTGGAACCCGGTGAAATGCACACCGGCGGCCCGGCCGCCCCCGACGGCTACGCCTACCGCGCCCTGTACGCAGCCCCGCCCCTGCTGACCGACGGCACCGCGGACGGCGGCGGCCTCCCGCACTTCCGCGAACCCGTCCTCGACGACCCGGAACTGGCCGCGGCCCTCCGCCGCGCCCACACCGACCTGAGCACCTACCCGGACCCACTGGAGGCCGAGTCCCGCCTCCCCTGGCTGCTCACGGCCCTGGCCCGCCGCCACTCCACGGCCCGCGCCACCTCCGACAGGCTCCCCGGCGCCGCCCGCCTCGCCCACGCCGTACGCGACCGCCTCGCGGACGAGCTCCTGACCCCGCCCTCCCTCACCGACCTGGCCACCGACCTGGGCCTGTCCCGCTACCAGCTCCTCCGCGCCTTCCGTACGACGATGGGGATACCGCCCTATGCCTGGCTCGCCCAGTACCGGGTGAACAGGGCCCAGTGCCTCCTCGCAGCCGGACTGCGCCCCGCCGAGGTCGCCCCGCTGGTGGGCTTCGCCGATCAAGCCCACCTCACCCGCTGGTTCCGCCGCGTCCTGGGCGTGACGCCGGCGGCATACCGCAACAGCGTTCAAGACACCCGGCACTGAGGCGGCCGATCCTGCGGGCATGACTGCACGCGGCTGGTTCCTGTTCTCCCTGATGGGAGTGGTCTGGGGCATCCCCTACCTGATGATCAAGGTGGCGGTGGAGGACCTCTCCCCGTCGATGGTGGTGTTCACGCGCTGCGCACTGGGCGCGGCGCTCCTGCTCCCGTTCGCGATACGCCGAAGGACCGGATCCGGAACCGGGACCCTGCGCCACACCGTCCGCACCCACTGGCGCCCCATGCTGGCCTTCGCCTGCATCGAGATCATCGTCCCCTGGTTCACCCTCACCGACGCCGAACGCCACCTGTCCAGCTCCACCGCCGGCCTGCTCATCGCGGGCGTCCCGATCGTCGGCGTGGTCCTGGCCCGCTTCTTCGGTGCCACGGAACGGCTGGGCCCCCGCCGGGCGACCGGCCTGATCCTGGGCCTGGCGGGCGTGGCGGTCCTCACGGTCCCGCACCTGACCGGCGGCGACGCCCGCTCCCTGGCCGAGGTCCTGCTGACGGTCCTGGGCTACGCGATCGCCCCGCTGATCGCCGCCCGCCACCTGAAGGACGTCTCCTCGCTCCAGCTCACGACGGCCTGCCTGACCCTGGCCGCCGTGGTCTACGCGGTGCCCGCCGCGCTCACCTGG
This sequence comes from Streptomyces sclerotialus, assembly GCA_000719105.1. Taxonomy (GTDB): domain Bacteria; phylum Actinomycetota; class Actinomycetes; order Streptomycetales; family Streptomycetaceae; genus Streptomyces; species Streptomyces sclerotialus_B. The sequence goes on from JODX01000001.1 coordinate 798,105, forward strand.
CCCACCGAGCCCCCGTCCGCCGAGGCCCTCGCCTCCCTCGCCGGCCTGGGGGTGCTGTGCACGGCGGTGGCGTTCGTGGCCTTCCTGGAGCTGATCAGGGAGATCGGCCCGACCCGGGCAACGGTCATTACGTACGTGAACCCGGCGGTGGCGGTGGCGGTGGGGGCCCTGTTCCTGGACGAGGCCCTGACACCGACGGTCCTGACGGCCTTCGCGCTGATCCTGACGGGCTCGGTACTGGCAACGGCAGCGGCGGGACCGAGCAAGGACACCCGCCCGGTACCATGGTCGGCACGGCAGACGAGCCGGGCGGACGGCCGCGTGGAGTCCCCCTAGGGGGCTTCCCGAGGAACGTCCGGGCTCCACAGGGCAGGGTGGTGGCTAACGGCCACCCGGGGTGACCCGCGGGACAGTGCCACAGAAAGCAGACCGCCGGGGACTTCGGCCCTCGGTAAGGGTGAAACGGTGGTGTAAGAGACCACCAGTGCCCAGGGTGACCTGGGCAGCTAGGTAAACCCCACCCGGAGCAAGGTCAAAAGGAGCGCCGTAGAAAGCGCTCTGCGCGGACGTTCGAGGGCTGCCCGCCCGAGTCCGCGGGTAGACCGCACGAGGCCGACGGCAACGTCGGTCCTAGATGGATGGCCGTCGCCGGAGGGCCCGCGAGGACCCTCCGGAACAGAACCCGGCGTACAGCCCGACTCGTCTGCCTCAAGTCCTTCATCAGGAGTGTCGCCGCGTGAAGGCGTTCGGCGGCCCTGACGCGAGGTGTCGCACCGTCGCTCCGGCCGTAGCACCCAGCAAGCGCCCCGCCGGCCCCGCGCTCACTTTCGGCCGCGCCGAGTGGGCCTCCTTCATCGACCACCTGCGGTGACCACGAGTCAGTCACCTCACCGCGAGACGGACCGGAGCGGGGCGTGCGTTGCTCATGGTTTGTGCTCCTTGGTCCTGCGGTGGATGAGGGCGCGGGCTCCACCGGAGAGAGCGCGGATGTGCGTGCGGCGTCGAAGAGGTCCCGGTAGCGGGTGACCTGCGTCCAGGATGTGTCGGAGTTGGGACCTCATCACCTGAGGTCGGCCGACCTGCTGGAGCAGTACACCCTCCGAAAGGTCGGCCCAGAGATGCAGTGGTGGGTCCTCGGTCAGTCGCTCCTGCCCGGCCGGGCGCACGCGCACGAACTGCTCGATCCCGTCCGCTGAGCGCCACTGCTGTGATGCCACGGTGACCGCGCGGAGGTACCCCGGGGTCTGGAGCAGGCCGGGTACCAGCTGAGCCTGGAAGGTGCGGATGGGGTCTGCAATGGCCTCCACGGCGATGTAGTCGCGATAGGTGTCGGCGAGGACGGAGCTGCGTGCCAGTGCGGGCACCCGTAAGTCCAAAGAGCGAATAATGGAGCTGTTCCCAAGGGAGACGTAGCGGATTCGCTCGGTGCGACTCCATGCTGCTGGCCACGGACACCGATGCCCGGCCGCTCGAGCGGCGCGTGGGCGGCGGCGAATCCGGTCGAGCATCGACTCCTTCGGGGGCAGTCACGGCCGTACCGAACCAAGTCACCTTCCGCCTGAGCCGTAGCCGCAGCAGTGTTCCCAGGGCGCGGGCGGCTCTCCACGCCGCGCTCGGTGGTGGTTGCGTTGAGCAGGATGTCCTTGAGTCAGCGGAGCTGGTGCTGTCCGAGCCGGTGACCAACGCGCTGCGCGTGGTGTGCGGCAGCGCGCGCACGGGGTCGGGAAGACCGTGTGGGCGGAACTCAAGGCGCCAGGCATGGCGGCTGCCCCGCCGGGCGGTGACGTGCGCAGTCGGTCGGGGCGGTGACGCTCGGGTGCGGGAGAGCGGGGCGCAATTGCGGCTTATCGGGCCTGAGCCCCGAGTGCTAGACCAGATATCACGGACGCGAGCACGGCGCGGGGGAGCGGTGTGTGCGCGGCGCCGCCCGGATGCGTGGTTCGAGTCGATGGCCGAGCCGCACCACGGCCGCAGTGTCGCCGGACGGACGGGCGGGACAACGGCACGGCACGGTACGGCACGGTACGGCCTTGGCCGGCTGACCCCGAAGGGAACCCATATGCCCGTCACCAACGAAGCTTCGGCCATCCGGCCGTTCACGTTCGAGGTCTCCGATGCGGAGCTTGAGGACCTGCGCGCACGCATCCTGGCCACCCGCTGGCCCGACGGGGAGACCGTCAAGGACCAGTCACAGGGTACGCAGCTCGCGACGGTGCGGGAGCTCGCGCGGTACTGGGCGTCGGAGTACGACTGGCGCCGGGTCGAGGCGAGGCTCAGGGCTCTGCCGCAGTTCGTCACCGAGATCGACGGGCTGGACATTCACTTCCTGCACGTCCGCTCGGAGCACGACAATGCCCTTCCGCTGATCGTGACGCATGGATGGCCCGGCTCGATCATCGAGCAGCTGAAGATCATCGAGCCGCTGACCGATCCCGAGGGCCACGGCGCGGACGCGTCGGACGCCTTCCATGTGGTCGTTCCGTCGCTGCCGGGACACGGGTTCTCGGGCAAGCCGAGCGCGGGCGGCTGGAACCCCGAGCGCATCGCGCGTGCCTGGGACGAGCTGATGCGGCGCCTGGGATACAGGCGGTACGTGGCGCAGGGCGGCGACTGGGGCGCGCTCGTCACCGATCTCATGGGTGTGCAGGCGCCGAAGGGGCTCCTCGGTATCCACACCAACATGCCCGGCGCGGTTCCGCCCGCCATCGAGCAGGCGATCGCGGCCGGCAATCCGCTGCCCTCCGGTCTGTCGTTCTCCGAAGAGGAGAGGCGCGCGGTCGAGCAGTTGCAGTTCTTCTACAAGCACGTCGCCTACGCGCTGATGATGGGGTCGCGTCCGCAGACGCTGACCGGCTTGGCCGACTCGCCCGCCGGTCTGGCGGCCTTCATGCTCGACCACGACGTGGCCAGTCTGGAGCTCATCTCCCGGGTCTTCGCCGGGCAGCCCGAAGGTCTCACACGGGACGATGTCCTCGACAACGTCACGCTCTACTGGCTGACGAACACGGCGATCTCCGCTGCGCGTCTGTACTGGGAGAACGCGCAGACCGGTACCCCGTTCTTCAGCGTCAAGGGCGTCTCCGTCCCGGCTGCCGTGAGCGTCTTCCCGGACGAGCTCTATCAGGCCCCGAAGAGCTGGTCGGAGCAGGCGTACCCGAACCTCGTCCACTACAACAGGCTCAACAAGGGCGGGCACTTCGCGGCCTGGGAACAGCCGGGCCTCTTCGTGGAGGAGCTTCGGGCGGGCTTCCGTTCGCTCCGCTGATCACGTGACGGCTGGGCTTGAAGCGGCGTATTCTGCACCGTCATTCCGCCGCCTCGTAGGTTGATCTCATGGGACTGTTCGACAAGCTGACCGGAACCAAGCGCCCTGCCGACGGTGTCGCGCCGCGCCCGGCCGACGAGGTGCGGGCCGCTCTGCTCGGCGTCAACCGGCCTGATGCCCCGTACGTCATCCGCGACGGCGCCCCGGAGGACGCCGACCTGGTGGCGGAGTGGCGGATGGCGGAGCCCGCCTGGCAGGCCGTCTTTGTCGAGTCGCAGCTGAGCCGGGCGGTCCGGTTCCGGATGCGTCTGGTCCCCGAGAAGCACGAGGTACGTGCCCTCGAGGAATCGTGGGAGGTCACCCGGGTCGGGCATCCGCCGCGGCTCGAGATCTCAGGGGAGTACACGCGCGGACCCGACAGGACCGTCTCCCGCCACTACACGGTCGAACGCGGGGAGAGCGGCGGCCTCGAAGCGACGGAGATCTTCCGCTTCAGCAGCGCGGATCTGCGCAACCCCCTGCAGGACGCCGCCCTCGAGTCGGGCTGGACCTGGCGCGGAGTGCTCGGCAAGCTGTGAGGTCCGCGGGAGGGCACCCGCTCACCTGAGTACGTCCCGTTCGCCGACCGAACAAGCCTGTACGTCCCGTTCGCCGACCGATCAAGCAGGCATTCAAGCGCGCCAGCAGCCCCGCGATCCGGCCGCCGTTGTCGCGTAGATCATCACCTCGGTACGATGCGTTGCTTTTCGCGCAGAAGGGGGCTGGGTGTGAGCGAGGCGGGTGGCAGATCCACGGGCCGGGGAGACAGGCGGGCGGCACTGGGCGGGGGCTTGACGTGTCTGGTGGTCTTCGGTGTCATTCTCACGGGCATATTGGGAGAGAACGGCTATCTTCCCGGGGACGGGGTCCGTACGGCGTGGAAGGGACCGCGGGACCGGAGTGCGGCCGGCCACGGCAACGGCAGCTGGTTGACGGGTGACACCGTGGTCAGGATCCGGTACGACGCCGTCACCGCCTATGAGGTGGGCGGCGGGAAGAAGCGGTGGGACCTCGCTGTCCCCGGCCGGGACGAGGTCTGTGCCGTCAGCCGGACCACCGCCGACGGCACGGGGGTCATCGCGCACGGCGAGGAGGAGACCGGCTGCGACACCGTCACCGCCGTGGACCTGGCCACCGGCAAGGAGCGCTGGCACCGCACGCTGAAGGCGGAGCCGGGTGTGCTGGAGCAGGCAGCCGACATGGTTGCGATCGCCGGGGGGACGGTGGTCACCCACGACTCCGGTACCGTGCGTGCCTTCGATGCCCGCACCGGTGCGCCCCGGTGGCAGGCGGCTGCTCCCGAGGACTGTGCGCCGTGGGCCGTGCACGCCTCGGACGAGCAGGTGTTCACCGTTCTCGGCTGTGAGTCCGGGGTGCGGGTCACCGCCCACCGGACCGACGACGGTGAGCGGGCGTGGACCAGTGAGCCGGGTGTCCGGTCCGACGGGGCATTCGTCCGCCTGTTGTCCGCCGAGCCGCTGCTGCTGCAGGTCGAGGAGGAGGCCGCACGCGGCATGCACGCCATCCTGTCGTACTCCTCCGACGGCACGATCCGGGGACGGATCGCCTTGGAGCGCGGCTACGGGGTGATCACGGAGCATCACGACGGGGAGGCCCGCGTCGTGCTCGACGGCGAGCGGCTCATCGCCTGGACCGAGCAGCCCAGCGGCTCCTACACCCGGGACAAGCTGGCCGCGTTCGATGTGAAGAGCGGACGGCACCTGTGGACGGCCGGCTTCGAGGACGACGACGTGGTGACCTTGCAGGCCCGCGACGGAAGTATCAGCGTCGTGGTCGATCCCGTAGGCAAGGGCAACACAGAGGAAGATCTCCACGTCTTCGGCACGGAGGACGGAGAGGAGACCGATGTGCGCACCTTCCGCGACGACGTCGAGATGTACGGCGGCCAGACCTACTTGACCGACGAGGGCCGCCTGGTTCTGGTCGAGGCTCCCGGCGAGGGTGGAGGTCGTACGGTCAGCGTCTACGAGAAGTCGTGAGTCCTCCGCGCCCCGGGCGCCCCGCCCTCCCATAGGCGCGCTCCGGCCGCGGGTCGGTGGCCGTGACCGCCTTGCCTTCGAGCGCACTTCAACTGCCAGGATGACCGGCGCGCGCATCGCATGTCTCCGCACATGTTTCGCTGCCTCTGCCATTCGTCAGTCGTTCGCCAGGAAGGACCGGGCCATGTCCGATGTGAAGTTCGCGCTGGGCACGATGGGATTCGGCACCACAGTGGACGCCGATGCGTCCTTACGTCTGCTCGACCGGTTCGTCGACGCCGGGGGGACGATGCTCGACACCGCCAACTGCTACGCCTTCTGGTCCGACCCGAGCGGTCGCGGAGGGAAGAGCGAGGAGCTCGTCGGGCGGTGGCTGGCGAGCCGCCCCGGGCGGCGTGAGCAGGTGTACCTCAGCAGCAAGGTGGGTGCAGAGCCGGTCGGTCCCGGTGACTGGCCGGCCAACCGGGAGGGGCTGTCGGGGCCGGCGATCAAAGCCGCTGCCGAGGGCAGTCTGCGGCGGCTGGGGACCGACCGGATCGACCTGTACTGGGCCCATATGGAGGACCGGGCGGTGTCTCCGGGGGAAACTGCCGAGGCCTTCGGCGGGCTGGTCGCCGAGGGTGTCGTGGGGCGGCTCGGGTGCTCCAACCATCCTGTGTGGCGGGTGGAGCGGGCCCGGCGGATCGCCCGGGAGAACGGGTGGGCCGGGTACACCGCGCTTCAGTTGCGCCATTCCTACCTTCAGCCCCGTCCCGGCGTGCCGGTGCCCGGCGTGAACCACCGGTTCGCCTGGGTCACCGATGAGGTCGTCGACTATGTCGACAGCGAGCCGGAGCTGTCCCTGTGGGTGTACACCGCCCTGCTGAACGGCTTCTACGGCCGGTCCGACCGGCCGCTTCCCGAGGCTTACGAGCACCCCGGTACGGCACGGCGGCTGGCGGCCCTCGACAAGGTGGCCGGGGAGCTCGGGGTGAGCCGGAACCAGGTTGTGCTCGCCTGGCTGATCGGGGGGAGGCCGGGCGCAACGCCGATCGTCGGTGTCAGCAGGCCCGAGCAGCTCGACGAGGCGCTCGCGGGGGCCCGGCTGCGGCTGCCCGACGAGCACCGGCGCCTGCTCGACGAGACCATCTGACGCTTCGGCGCGGGATGCCTCGGTGCGGGGTTCCCGGGCACCCGCGCCGCACTCGTTCACCTCTGGTTCATACACAGTAGTAACAGCTCAACCTGAAGGGCAGCCAGGACCTCTCGCCGGTGATGAGGCTGCTGAAGTGGGCCGACAACGCCTCGGACGAGGAGTTCGCCGACGAGCTCGGTCAGTACGTCGACGTGAGTCGTTCGCGGAGTACGTGGCGACCCAGAACCTGATCATGAGCTTCGACGACATGGCCGGACCGGGCAACAAGCACGTGCTCTGGTACGACCTGGACTCCGAGAGGTTCTCCGTACTGGGCTGGGACTTCAACCTGACCTTCATCGGGATACGCGCTCGGCGCATTCGGCTCCCTCGCCGATCAGGCCGAGTGGTCGGGGGCCGACGCCTCCGCGATCGCGTCCACGGTCAAGTCCCTGAGGAGCACGGTCACCGCCCGGACCGAGAGCCTGGCGGACAACGAAGTGATCACCGGCTGAGAGCGACAGCGGTGAGCGCGTGCCGGTGGCGGATCCTTCACAGCGTCGGCCACCGGCACGCGCGCGTGCACACCCCTGTCAGGAAGCAGTGCCGAGCGTGCCGAGTGAGCGCTGCCTCGCCTTCGCCAGATGGGCGGTGAACACCTCACCCGCGTCGGGCGTCAGGCCCCGCAGCGCGACCAGCGCCGTGATGGCCACGTCGCACAGTTCGGACCGTACGTCGTCCCAGTCGTGGGTGACGCCCTTGCGCGGGTTCTGGCCCGTCGCGCCGATGACGGCCTGGGCGACCTCGCCGACTTCTTCCGACAGCTTCAGCATCCGCAGGAGCAGGTCCTCCCGGGCGTCCCGGCCGTCATGGGCGCGTTTCTCGTCCAGCCAGGCGTGGAGCAGGGAGACGGACTCCCACAGGTCGGGTTCGGGGCTGCCGGACGGACGCTGTTCGCTCATCATGGGCGAAGCCTGTCACGGCACTGCTCACTCCTCGAACAGCGGTTCCTGCTGCCCTTCCTTCTCCTGTCGCACCCGCCTGTTGCGCGCCCCCACGACCAGCGACGTCACCGCCGCCGTCCCGGCGAGGGCCAGCGGCACCATCCAGTTGCGGTCGAGGGCGTGGCCGCTCGCGTGGTCCAGGGACAGCCGGCCGGGGCCCGTGACCGCGATCCCGGCGGCGGTCAGGCCGAGCGCCGCCGCGTACTCGTAGCCGCCCTCCGTGGCGAAGAACCCCTGGGGCATGTGCACCGCGGCGGCGCCCGCCATCGCGCCCGCGGCGGCCGCACCGGCAGCGGGCGTCGCCAGGCCGAGGGCGAGCAGCGTGCCGCCGCCCGCCTCCGCCAGTCCCGCCGCCAGCGCGCTCTGCTTGCCCGGCCGGTACCCGATGGACTCCATCCAGCCGCCCGTGCCCTCCAGGCCGTGCCCGCCGAACCAGCCGAAGAGCTTCTGCGCACCGTGCGCCACCAGCACCCCGCCCGTGCCCAGGCGGAGCAGCAGCAGTCCCAGATCGTGTCGGTCGAAACAGGTCACGGTGGCTCCCGGGGCAGAGTGGACGACAGACGTGAATGCCTCACGCGTCTCCACCGTCGCACCGACCACACCCGCACGACCGTTCCGCGCGGCCGATCGGGTGGAGGAACCTCGGGCCCCCTGCCCGGCTGGCGGGTCCCCGGCACCGGTGTGAGGCTGACAGGCATGACGATCCAGGTGGCCAGACTGAGCGATCCCGCGGTGCGCGCCTTCGTCACCGCCGTCAACGCCCATGACCGCGGTGCGCTCCGCGCGCTCCTCGCGCCCGGCGCGACCATGTCCGACGACGGTTCGGACCACGACGTCGACGACTGGGCCGAGCGGGAGATCTTCTCCGCCCGCGGTCATATCAACGTCGACAACGAGTCCCGGGGCGGTCGCGCCCTCCTCGCCCGCTACCGCAACGACACCTGGGGCGAGATGCGTACCCGCTGGCTCTTCACGGTCGGCGACGACGGCAGGATCTCGCACTTCGAGACCGGTGGGGCCTGAGGCCCTGGCGGCAGTGCGCCGTGACCGCTGCGTGGCAGCCGCTCCGCGGGACGGTGCACACCTCGCGGTCCCGCGCGAGGTCCGCCCCCGGTCCGGCCCGCGGAACGACTGCCTCCCCCCTCGTTGTGGTCGACGGAAGATTCACTCGCGCACGCGCGAAGTGTGAAGCTTCGGTGGAGGGATGATGAGCATAAGCCTGTCACGTGCTGGAATGCGGCGGAGCTGAGCACTCCGTTTGTGCAGGTTGAACCGAACACAACCTGACCGCAATCCGGTCGCTCCCGGCTGCGTATGGGATGCAAATGATCAGAATCGGGCGGATCTGGGTTGGGATCCGACATCGAGCGGGCTAACCCCGCCCCACATACGGCATCGCCGTAGCCAGCACGGTCGCGAACTGCACATTCGCCTCCAGCGGCAGCTCTGCCATGTGCCTCCCCCAAGCTCTCAACTACGAGCAGGGGGGACCCCCATCGTCCGTGCCACATCCGCCACGTCCATCACCGGCTCGGCCGCCGGCTGCCCGTTCGCCTGGAGCGCGCCGCGCTGCATCCGCTCGGTCATGTCCGTCGCCGCGTTGCCGATGTCGATCTGGCCGACGGCGATGCCGTACGGGCGGCCGTCCAGTGACAGGGACTTGGTGAGGCCGGTCAGCGCGTGCTTGGTCGCCGTGTACGCCACCGAGTGCGGGCGGGGCGTGTGCGCGGAGACCGAGCCGTTGTTGATGATCCGGCCGCCCTGGGGGTCCTGTTCCTTCATCTGCCGGTACGCCGCCTGCGCGCACAGGAACGCCCCGTTGAGGTTGGTGTCCACCACGTGCCGCCAGGCCGCGTAGTCCAGCTCCTCCACCGGGACGCCGCCCGGGCCGAACGTACCCGCGTTGTTGAACAGGAGGTCCAGCCGCCCGAAACGGTTCCGCACGGCGGTGAACAGGGCGGCCGCCTCCTCCGGGCGCGTCACGTCCGTGGGGACGCACAGGACCCGGGACTCCGCGTGCCCCTCCGCCGTCTCCGCCAGCCGCTCCGCGCGCCGGCCGGCGAGCGCCACCGACCAGCCCGCGTCGAGCAGTTCGCGCGCCACGGCGCGGCCGATACCGGAACCCGCGCCCGTCACGGCCGCGATCTTGGGTTGTGCAGTCCGCATGCCGTCCATGGGGCCGCAGCGTAGGCGAGTCCGCGCCATCCGGAGCTCATGTGGCCGCCATCTCGCTGTTGTGTACGCGACAGCCTGGCGTCGACCCTGGCCCTTCCAATGCGTCGTACAACCACCATCAGGAGAGGGCCAGATGACACCCGCAGCCCAGCAGCCGTCTCAGCCGTCGCACGCCTCTGCACCCGGTCACGTCTCGCGGCACGACGCGGAACTCCGCGCTGTCGCCCGGCACTTCGGCCGCCGCCGGTTCCTCACCGTCACCGGTGCCGCCGCCGCGCTCGCCTTCTCGGTGAACCTCCCGGCCGCCGGTGCCGCGAGCGCCGCCGAGCTGGACGCGGCGAAGATCAGCGAGGACCCGTTCACGCTCGGCGTGGCCTCCGGCGACCCGCTGCCCGACTCCGTGCTGCTGTGGACGCGGCTCGCCCCGAAGCCGTACCAGGCCGACAGCGGACTGCCGGCCCAGCGGATCAGTGTGCAGTGGGAGGTCGCCCGCGACGAGCGCTTCCGGAGGGTGGTGAGACGCGGCACCGCCACCGCACACCCCGAGTTCCACCACACCGTCCACGTCGAGGTCGGGCACCTGGACGCCGGGCGCGAGTACTACTACCGCTTCCGCGCCGGCCGCTTCGTCAGCGAGACGGGCCGTACGCGCACCGCCCCCGCCCAGGGCAGCCGCACCTCCGCCCTCACCCTCGCGGCCGTCTCCTGCCAGGCGTACCACGACGGGTACTACACGGCGTACCGGCACCTCGCGCAGGACGACGTCGACGTGGTCTTCCACCTCGGTGACTACCTGTACGAGTACGCCGTCAGCGCGGTCGGCGGCCACCGCAACTACACGGACGTCACCCTCCCCGACTTCTTCAACAAGGAGACGGTGACCCTGGAGGACTACCGCCTGCGGTACGCCCTCTACAAGACCGACCCCGACCTGCGGGCCGCGCACGCCGCGCACCCCTTCGTCGTCACCTGGGACGACCACGAGACCGAGAACAACTACGCGGGAGACACCCCCGAGAACTCCGTGCCGCCGGAGGAGTTCCTGCTGCGCCGCGCCGCCGCCTACCGCGCGTACTGGGAGAACCAGCCGCTGCGCAGCCCGCAGCGGCCCGACGGTTCCGACATGCAGCTCTACCGCCGGCTGCACTGGGGCCGGCTCGCGCAGTTCGACATCCTCGACACCCGGCAGTACCGCTCCGACCAGGCGTACGGCGACGGCTGGCAGTACTCCGGGCCCGAGTCCGAGGACCCCTCGCGCACCATGACCGGAGCCACGCAGGAGCGCTGGCTGCTGAACGGCTGGCGGAAGTCCCGCGCGGTGTGGAACGTCGTCCCGCAGCAGGTCACCTTCTCCGAGCGGCGCAACGCCACCGGGGACACCTACAAGCTGTCCATGGACTCCTGGGACGGCTACCCGGCCTCGCGCGAGCGGATACTCGCCGGTGCGGACGCCGCCGGGATCGAGAACCTGATGGTCCTCACCGGCGACGTCCACGTCCACTACGCCTTCGACATCAAGCGGGACTTCGCCGACCGGGCGTCGCGGACGGTCGGCACCGAGATCGTCACCACGTCCATCAGCAGCGGCCGCGACGGCTCCGACAAGCCGGCCAACTGGGACACGTACATGACCGCCAACCCGCACATGAAGTTCTACAACGGGCGGCGCGGCTATGTGACCGTCGCCCTCGGCACGGACGAGGCCCGCGCCGACTTCAAGACGGTGTCCGCGGTGACGACGCCGGGGGCGGCGATCACCACCGCGGCGTCGTTCGTCACCGAGGCGGGCAACCCGGGGCTCGAGCCGGCGTGACCCTCACTCCCCCTCGGGGAGCTCTCCGGGATAGCGGACACCGATGCGCGACCGTATCGCGTCGAGTGTCCGCATCACGGCGAGGGTGCCGTCCAGGGGGACGAGCGGGGACTCGGTCTCGCCGGCCCGCAGCGCGCGCATGACCTCCAGCGCCTCGTGCTTGAGGCTGTTGCGCGGGCCGGCGGCCGGGTCCGCCTTGAAGGTCTCCGGGTCGCGGCCGTCCCGGTGCAGCACGAAGTGGTCCGGGAAGAAGAAGCCGTACGGTACGTCGATGCGGCCCTTCGAGCCCGTGATGTACGCGGACGTGGACGTGCCGCCGACGATGGAGCAGTGCAGCTGGGCGAGGGCGCCGTTGTCCCAGGACAGCAGCGCTCCCGTCTGGAGGTCGACGCCCTCCTCGGAGAGCGTCGCCCGCGCCGTCACGTCCGCGGGCTCGCCGAGCAGCAGGTGCGCGAACGACACCGGATAGACCCCGAGGTCGAGCAGCGCGCCGCCGCCCTGGGCCGGGTCGCGCAGGCGGTGCGAGGCGGGGACGTCGGCCGCGAGCCCGAAGTCCGCCTGGATGGTGCGCACCTCACCGATCGCGCCGCCCCGCACCAGCTCGGCCAGCTTCAGGACCAGCGGGTTGCAGAACATCCACATGGCTTCCATGAGGAAGCTGCCGTGCTGCCGGGCGAGGGCGACCAGTTCCTCGGCCTCGCGCACGTTCAGCGTGAAGGGTTTCTCCAGGAGTACGTTCCGCCCGGCCTCCAGGCACAGGCCGGCCGCCGCCCGGTGCGCCGCGTGCGGGGTGGCGACGTACACCACGTCCACGTCCTCGTCGGCGGCGAGGGAGGCCCAGTCGCCGTACGCACGGGGTATGCCGAACCGTTCCGCGAACGCCTTCGCCGCGTCCGTGCTGCGCGAGGCGACGGCCACGACCTCCGCGTCCGGCAGGTCCACCAGGTCCGCCGTGAACGTCGCGGACATTCCGCCGGTCGCCAGGATTCCCCATCGCACGCGCTCGCCGACTGCCCCAGTCATGCCCACCCCTGTCAAGTCCTGTACTTCCGTGACCGATCCGGTTGTTCGAACTGAGAGCATAGGTGGCGAACCGATCACAGAGGGAGGGGCACATGCCCGAGCGTGGCCGTACCACGCGGGACCGGAACGATCACGAGACACACGTGCCGAAGGCGACGGTCGCCGGGCACGCACCGGACAGACCGGGCCCGGGCAGCGGACGCGACATCGGCTCCCTGCGCCGCACCGGCCTCCTCGTCACCCTCGTCCTCGGCGGGCTCACCGCCACGCCCCCGCTGGCGATGGACATGTACCTTCCCGCGCTGCCGGAGGTCACCGGGTCGCTGAACGCGCCCGCCGCGACCGTGCAGCTCACCCTCACCGCCTGCCTCCTGGGCATGGCGCTCGGGCAGCTCGTGGTCGGGCCGATGAGCGACCGGTGGGGACGCCGGCGGCCGTTGCTCGCCGGGATGGCCGTCTACGTCGTCGCCACCGCGCTGTGCGCCGTCGCGCCGACCGTCGAGACGCTCGTCGCCTTCCGGCTGGTCCAGGGCCTCGCGGGAGCGGCCGGGATAGTGATCGCCCGGGCCGTCGTCCGCGATCTGTACGACGGCGTGGCGATGGCCCGCTTCTTCTCCACCCTCATGCTGATCTCCGGCGTCGCGCCGATCGTCGCGCCCGTGTTCGGCGGGCAGATCCTGCGGGTGACGGACTGGCGGGGCGTGTTCGTCGTCCTCGTCGTGCTGGGCGTCGTGCTCACCGCGGTCGTCTGGGCGCGGCTGCCCGAGACGCTCGCGCCCGAGGGACGGCACGCGGGCGGCGTCGGCGAGACCCTGCGGGCGATGCGCGGGCTGCTCGCCGACCGCGCCTTCACCGGGTACATGCTCGCGGGCGGCTTCACGTTCGCCACGTTGTTCGCCTACGTCTCGGCGTCACCGTTCGTGATGCAGGAGATCTACGGGGCGTCCCCGCAGACGTTCAGCCTGCTGTTCGGCGTCAACTCGGTCGGGCTGGTGATCGCCGGCCAGGTCAACGGCAGGATCCTGGTCGGCCGTGTCGCCCTGGAGCGGGTGCTCGCCGTGGGCCTCGGCGTCGTCACGGTGGCCGCGGTGGCACTGCTGCTGATGACCACCGGCGCCGTCGGCGAGGTGGGCCTCGTGCCGGTGTCCGTCGCGCTGTTCGTGCTGATGTCGGCGATGGGCATCACCCTGCCCAACATGCAGACACTCGCCCTGCTGCGGGTGCGGCACGCGGCCGGTTCCGCGTCCGCGCTGCTCGGCACGTCCTCCTTCCTCATCGGCGCGGTCGCCTCGCCGCTCGTCGGGATCGCGGGCGAGGACACCGCCGTCCCGATGGCCGTCGTCCAACTGGCCGCGGTACTGGTCGCCGTCGCCTGCTTCGTGGCACTGTGCCGTCCCTGGAAGGACCGCGCGGTCATGGAGGACGGGGGTGCCCCCCGCTCGAGCGGAACCGAGAGCTTGGGGGACGACAGCTGAGCACACCGCGACTGCGCGCCGGCACTCCGGAAGCGGCCGGACTCGACCCCGGTCACCTGCGTGCCCTGGTGACCGAGGTGCGGGCCCGTACGGAGGGGGCCGTCGCGGCGGGGAGGCACCCGTGGGCGGCGGGCGCCGTCGTGATCGCCGGGCGCGGGCCCGTCGTCGCCGTCGAGGAGGCGATGGGCTGGGCGGTCAGGTACGCGGCGTACGACGAGACGACGGGCGCGGGCGTCGTACTGCCGCCGCACGAGCAGGTGCCCGTCACGCCCGCCACACCCTTCGACCTGGCCTCCCTCACCAAGCTGTTCACGGCGGTCGCCGCGGTGCAGCAGCTGGAGCGGGGCACGCTCGGGATCGACGCGCGGGTGGGGGCGTATCTGCCGGAGTGCCGGGCGGCCGCCGAGCACGGCATCACCGTACGGCAGCTCCTCACCCACACCTCCGGGCTGCGGCCCGAACTGCCGCTGTACGACTGCCCGTCGGCCGCCGCCCGGCGCGCACTGCTGTGCGCCGAGGCGCCGCTGACCCGGCCGGGCACCGCGTACTGCTACTCGGACCTGAACATGCTGCTGCTCCAGCACCGCCTGGAGCGCCTCACCGGCCGGGCGCTGGACGTCCTCGTGCGGGACGGCATCACCCGCCCGCTCGGCATGACGGCCACGGGCTTCGGGCCCTGCCCGGGTGCGGCGGCCACGGAGGACCAGCGGCGGCCGTGGGCCAGGGCGGACCGGGGCATGCTGTGCGGCGAGGTGCACGACGAGAACGCGTGGGCGCTCGGCGGGGTGGCCGGTCACGCGGGCCTGTTCGCCACGGCCCACGACCTCGCGGTGTTCTGCCGGGCACTGCTGGCCGGCGGCTCCTACGGCCCGGCCCGCATCCTCGGCCCCGACTTCGTCGAGCTGCTCTTCGCCCCGCCGGGCCTCGGCTTCCTGCTCGACCGGCCCGCGTTCATGGGGGAGCTGGCGGGGCGGGGCGCGGCGGGCCACACCGGCTTCACGGGTACGTCGCTGGTGGTGGACCCGGCGACGGACACGTTCCTGGTGCTGCTGGCGAACGCGGTGCACCCCCGGCGCCGGCGGCTCCCGGACCACGGGCCGCGCGCATCGGCGGGCACGCGGCTGGCGCGGGCGGTGCGCGGGGCCTGAGAGAATCGGCGGGTGAGCACCCCTGTTTCCCCGGCCGGCACCGCCGCCGGTACCGCCGACACCGCCGAGACCCTGCGGGGCGCCCTGGCCGCGCTGCTCGACGGGCTGCCGCCGAAGGCCGCGGCGCAGGCGGTCGACCGGCTGATCGCGAACTACCGGGGGCGGACGCCGACGGACGCGCCCGTGCTGCGGGACCGATCCGACGTGGTCGCCTACGCCGCGTACCGGATGCCGGCGACGTTCGAGGCGGTGCGCTCGGCGCTCGCGGCCTTCGCGGACGCCGTGCCCGGCTGGGTGCCGGGCAGCCACGTGGACGTCGGGGGCGGCACCGGCGCGGCGACCTGGGCCGTCGGCGCCACCTGGGCGGGCGAGCGGCCGGTGACCGTGCTCGACTGGGCCGAGCCCGCGCTCGCGCTCGGCCGGGAGATCGCCGCCGCGCACCCGGCGCTGAGGGGCGGGGGCGTCGAGTGGAGGCGGGCCAGGATCGGGGCGGCGCTCGACCTCGGCGGTTCCGAGGGCGGTCCCGACCTGGTGACCGTTTCGTACGTCCTCAAGGAGCTGACCGACGCCGACCGCGCCTCGGTCGTGGACGCCGCCGCGGCCGCGGGGCAGGCCGTCGTGATCGTGGAACCGGGCACCCCCGACGGCTACGCCCGCGTCATCGAGGCCCGCGACCGGCTCATCGGCGCCGGGTTCCACGTCGCGGCGCCCTGCCCGCACAGCGCGGCCTGTCCCATAGTGCCCGGCGAGGACTGGTGCCACTTCTCGGCGCGGGTGAGCCGTTCCTCGCTGCACCGCCAGGTCAAGGGCGGCTCCCTGGCGTACGAGGACGAGAAGTTCGCCTACGTGGCCGCCACCCGCTTCCCGCCCGCCCCGGCCGCGTCCCGCATCGTGCGCAGGCCCCAGATCCGCAAGGGCCAGGTCCTCCTCGACCTGTGCGAGACCGAGCCGTCCCTGCGCCGCGCCACGGTCACCAAGCGCCACGGGGCGCTCTACCGGGCGGCTCGTGACGCGGACTGGGGGGACGCGTGGCCGCCGGTGACGGACGAGTGACCGTCACGTAGTTCCGGTACGGCGGCCTTCCTGCAGCTTGCGCAGCAGCTCGCGTTTCTGGGCGGCGGGGTCCTGTTCTCCTCTCGTCGCTCCATGTCGCCTGACGATACGTATCGTCTCGACCGCTTGCTCCTCAACGTGAGGCGAGACGCACCGTCTTGTCAACTGGTAAGTTGAGAGCATGGCCCAGAAGTCAGCCCCCGACTCCGCCCGGCGCAGCGAGAAATCCCGCCGGGCCATCTACGACGCCGCCCTCGCCCTCGTCGCGGAGGTCGGCTACCCGAAGACGACCATCGAGGGCATCGCCGCCCGCGCCGGCGTCGGCAAGCAGACGATCTACCGGTGGTGGTCCTCCAAGGCCGACGTGCTGCTGGAGGCCTTCCTCGACCTCGGTGAGCAGGCGAACGAGCAGGCCGCCGCGGCCGCGGCCGCCGTCGGCCGGGAGCAGCCGGAGGAGGACGCGCTCCCGGACACCGGCGACCTCGCGGCCGACCTCAAGTTCGTGCTGCGGGCGACCGTCGACGAACTGCTGGACCCGAAGTTCGAGGCGCCCTACCGGGCCCTGGCCGCCGAGGGCGTCGCCGACGAGAAGGTCGGTACCGAGTTCGTCGCCCGGCTGCTGGAGCCCGGGCTCCAGCTGTACGTGCAGCGGCTGCGGGCGGCACAGGAGGCCGGTGACGTACGCCCCGGCATCGACCCGCGCATCGCGCTCGAGCTCTTCGTCGCCCCACTCGCCCAGCGCTGGCTCCAGCGCAGCGGCCCGATCACGCACGAGTACACGGACACCCTCGTCGACTACGCGCTGCACGGACTGGCGCCCCGCTGACCGCTCCTGCCGGGCCCCCGTCGTCCCGCCGGACATCGCCGGACGGCACGCTGCGCGACCGGGCAGTGCCTCCGTGCGACCTGTGTGCGACCGGTGTGACCAAGGTGACCGTGGATACCCGCAACGGGGTGGCAAATACTGCCAAAGTGCTCAATAGGTCCTGATCGGTGCCAGGTGTCCGGCATCGTCCCTCCCACCCCGGCCGCGGTCTCCGGTCACCGGGAGCGCAGGATGATGGGAGCATGAGGCATGCTGTCCGCACCACAGCGAGGCGAGGGGATGGCGAGGGGATACATGAGCGCCGAGTTCGGCCGCCGCTCCGGCGGGCAGGGCAGGATCTCCCAGTGGCTCCGCGGTCGCCGTCCGAAACAGGACGACGGCACCGGCGGGCGCGAGGAACTGCTGCTCGCCACCGCCGCCGCCGGGCTGCCGCTCGCGCCGGCCGCGCACCCCGTCGACGGCTACCGCTGTTCCTGTGACCGCGTCGGCTGTCCCACGCCCGCCCGCCACCCCGTCTCCTTCGCCTGGCAGACCCAGTCCACGACCGACCGCGCACAGATCGAGCGGTGGGCCCGGCACCAGCCCCAGGCCAACTTCATCACCGCCACCGGCATGGTGCACGACGTCCTGGATGTGCCCCTGGAGGCCGGGCGCGAGGCGCTGGAGCGGCTCCTCGCCTCCGGTATCGAGGTGGGCCCGGTCGCCGAGACCGGCGACGGCCGCATGCTGTTCTTCACCCTCACCCGCGGCACCCCCGAGGACGAGGACGAGTGGTGGCCCTGCGAGCTGGACTGCCACCCCGAGACGATGGACGAGCACCCGGGGCTGCGCTGGCACTGCCGCGGCTCGTACGTCCTCGTACCGCCGGCCCGGCTCCCCGGCGACCTCGGTGTGTGGTGGGTACGCGGGCCCGAGCATCCGCTCCCGGACCCGCTGAGCCTCCTGGAGATCCTCACCGACGCGAGCGCCCGGTACGCGGGCGACGAGGCGGACCACTCCTCGACGGCCTGGCCGCTGCGCGGCTGACCCGCCACGCCTCGCCACGCCCCGCCACGCCTGCGGCGCGCTCGCGCCTACTCGCCCTTCGCGCCGGTGAGTCCGTCCACCCGGCTCAGGAAGCGCACCTGCCGGTCCGACGCCGTCCGGGCCGGGTCGAGCACCGCCTGGTTGGAGACGTACTCGAGCGTCAGAGAGGACTTCAGGTCGCCGGTCAGCAGGGCCTGCACGTTCCTGTTCGGCACGCTGATGTCGACGCCCTGCGCGGCGGTCTGCTTCTCGTAGTGGCGGGTGGCGAAGAAGACCAGCGCCCCGCCGTCCTTCGTCCGCAGCCCCACCGGGGCGTACGCGCCGTCCGTGAGCGGCTCGTCGATGTACTGCCGGGCAAGCCCCGGCCTGCTGCCGTTCTTCTCCCGTTCCGCCCGCAGCACGGTGGTGTGGCTGCCGGGGGCGAAGGTCTCGTCCTCGGAGCCGCCGCCGTCGCCGTCGTCGCCGGTGACCTTCATGTAGTCCGCGTACGCCTTCCCGAGCCTGCCCGGGGCCACCGCGAGCGCCGCGTCGTCGGCGGTGACCGGCTGCGCGTTCCCGTCCGCGTCCTTCTCGAACTCCGGTACGTCGTCGGCGTTCAGCATCGTCAGATACGACACCGCCCACACGTCGTCGGCGCTCGCGCGCGTGAACACCAGCAGCCAACGGGCGTCCTCGGAGCCCTTGTTGGAGTCGGCGTCGGCGACGAACCAGCGCGGCCAGCCGGCCTTCTCCGGGATGGTGAACTCGGCGTCGGTCAGCTCCAGCGGCGTGTGGGACGGATTGCCGTCCGGGTAGTTCTCGTTGCCCACCCGCAGCTTCGCGCCGTCGATGTCGGCGAGCGCGCCGGCCACCCGGTCCGCGTCCAGGGACCGGTCGAACTCCTTGTCGGCCTTGTTGTACGCGGCGGTGAAGTCCTTCAGCGCACGGGCGGCCTCGGCCCGCGTCGCCGTCGGAACGATCTCCCGCTCGCCGTGCACGACCACGCAGCCGCCCGCCGTCATGGACAGCACGGCCACCGATGCGGTCACCAGGGCGAACCGCCCCCGCCGCCCGCCACGAACCCCGCGATCCCTGCTCATCAGGTCCCTTCACCTTCCCCTTCCCGGAGGCGAACCCTACCGGGGGAAGAAGAGGCGCGAGTGACGGGACCGGGTACAGCGGCCACTCCGTGACCTGCGGGACGCCGAGTGGTCAGGCATCGCGTCCGGGGCTGATGAGGACCTCCCCGGTCCGGGGGTGCGGGAACACCTCCACCGGCTGCCGGTAGACCTCCGAGAGCAGCTCGTCCGTGAACACCCGTTCCGGCGGGCCCTCGGCCGCGACCCGGCCGGTGTGCAGCACCGCCACCCGGTGCGCGTACGCCGCCGCGAGCCCCAGATCGTGCAGGACGACGACCACCGCGTCCCCGGCGCCCGCCCGCTCCCGGCACACCCGCAGCACCAGCTCCTGGTGGCGCAGGTCCAGCGCGGCGGTCGGCCCGTCGAGCAGCAGCAGCGGTGCCCGACGCGCTGACCTCGGTGGCGGCCATGGCCTCGGTGACGGCCTCGTCGTCCTCGTCACCGGCGCCCGGCCGGTGCGCCCAGGGCGCTCAACAGGGTGGATTTGCTCGCGCCGTTAAGGCCGACGAGCACCAGGACCTCGCCCGCGCGCGCGACGATGTCGACACCGCGCAGCACCTCACGTGAGCCGAGCCGGACGTGCAGCCCCTCCGCCTCGGCGAGTACGTCGCCGGGTGCGGCGGCCGGGGGCGGGGTGGCGGTACGTCCCCGCAGACGCGGCAGTGACTTCATGCCCAGCCTCCCTGCTTGCGCGCTGCCCGGGATCAGGAACCGGTGCCCGGGCCCGGCCGCCATGCGCAGCAGATGCGGCACGACAAGGCCGACGAAGCCGATGATCCCGGAGACGCTCACGGCGGCGGCGGTGAGCAGCGCGATGACGAGGACCAGCACCAGCCGCAGCCGCTCCACGTCCACGCCCAGGTGCCGGGCCGGCCGCTCGCCGAGGGAGAGCAGGTCCAGCTTCCGCGCGTACAGCGGGGCGACGGCCAGCCCGATCACCGCGCACGGCAGCATGGCCGGCACCTTCGGCCAGGTGGACCGGGCGAGCGAGCCGAGCTGCCAGAAGGTGATCCGGTTGACGGCCGCGGCGTCCGCGAAGAAGACGAACAGGCCGATCAGGGCGCCCGCGAAGGCGTTCACCGCGATGCCGGTGAGGATGAGCGTCACGACCTCCGTACGGCCCCCCGACCGCGACATCGCGTACACCAGCAGCACCGACTCCGGGACCCGGTCCAGTGCGGCACCGCCGAGGCCCGCCCGGTGGGCCACGGAGGACAGGACGTCCCGTGAGGAGGAACGGCGTGGTACGCCGTGCCGTCCCGGCCTTCGCGCGCTCTGCGGCCGGCGCGTCGTCCGGCGGTCCGTCCGGCCCGACGGGGCCGGCCGGCCTGTCCGGTACGGTCATGCGGCTTCCTGGCTCCCTGGCTCCCTGGCTTCCTGGCTTTCTGACGTGCGGTGTCACGGGTGGTGTTGAATGCGCGGGTGACTGGTTACGACGTGCTGCGGGTGTTCTGCGGCCCCCGCGGCGGACACGGCAACGAACTCGGTGTCGTCCGCGAGGGCTCGGTGCTGCCGGACCCCGACGACCGGCAGAAGTTCGCCGCCGAACTCGGCTTCAGCGAGACCGTGTTCGTCGACGATCCCGAGCGCGGGGTCATCGACATCTACACCCCGACGCTCCGGCTGCCCTTCGCCGGGCACCCCTGCGTGGGCACGGCCTGGCTGCTCGACGTGCCGGAACTGGTCACGCCCGCCGGCGTCGTCGGCGCCCGGCAGGACGGCGAGTTCAGCTGGATCGAGGCCCGCCCGGAGTGGGCGCCGCCGCGCACACTCCGCCAGTACGGCACGGCGGCCGAGGTCGACGCGCTGCCGGTGCCCCCGAAGGGGGAGTGGATCTACGCGTGGGCCTGGGAGGACGAGACCGCGGGCCGGGTACGTGCCAGGGCGTTCCCCGGCCGCATCGATGAGCGCGGCGACAGCCGCTCCGGTGGAGCCGGTGCTTGCACCGGGGGCATCGACGAGGACGAGGCGACGGGGGCCGCGGCCCTGCTGCTCACCGCCCGGCTGGGCCGCGCCCTGAACATCCGGCAGGGCGCGGGCTCCCAGATCCTCACCGCCCCGCAGCCGGAGGGCTGGGTGGAGGTGGGCGGACGGGTCGTCCTCGAACGCTGAGGACAGCCGGCGGCGGGCTCACGCGCTCAGCGGGAACTCCTCGCCCAGCGCCCGGAACACCGCGGTGTTCAGCGCGAACGCCCGCTTGCACTCCGCGACGACCCGCTGCTTCTCCAGGTCGTCGGCGGGCAGCCGGTCGAGGAGCTCGCGGTAGCCCCGCTTGAAGGCGGCCGGGTTGGCGATGTCCTTGAAGACATAGAAGCGCACACCGTCGCCCTTTCTGGCGAAGCCCCACGTCCGCTCGGCCTTGTCGCGGATGATCTGGCCGCCCGAGAGGTCGCCGAGGTAACGGGTGTAGTGGTGGGCGACGTACCCGCCCGGCCAGGTGCGCGCGCACTCGGCGACCCGGTCCGCGTAGGCCCGCGTCGCCGGCAGGGCGGACAGCGTCGACCGCCAGCCGGGCCCCCGCAGATGCTCCAGGTCCCGCTCCAGCGCGGCGAGACGCATCAGCTCGGGCTGGATGAACGGCCCCGCGACCGGATCCGCCGCAAGGTCCCGGGCCCCGCCCTCCAGGGCCGCGTAGACGAACCAGAGCTGCTCCGTGTAGCGCGCGTACGCCTCCACGCCGAGCCTGCCGCCGAGCAGGTCGGCCATGAACGTCGAGGTCTCCGCCTCCGTGTGCTGTTCGTGCGACGCGGTGCGGATGAGGGTCGAGAACGCCGTGACGGGCGTGTCCGTGTCCAGGTGCATGAGGACCTCCGAGCCGGGAGAGCGACGTGAGCCACTGGCATCTTCTATGGTTAGGCTTACCTAAGTCAACGTCTTCCCGACGTCCTGTCGGTAAAAGACGCTACCCGGAGCCGGTCCTTCCTGCACGGAAAACTGCACGGAAAAGCCCGCTCTGCTGACAGAGCGGGCTCGGATCCGGTATACGTCCGTGCGGACGGCCGGCGGCTACGGCAGCGTGAGGATCTCCGTCCCCGTGTCCGTCACGACCAGCGTGTGCTCGAACTGGGCCGTCCGCTTGCGGTCCTTGGTCACGACCGTCCAGCCGTCGTCCCACATGTCGTACTCGTGCGTGCCCAGCGTGAGCATCGGCTCGATGGTGAAGGTCATCCCGGGCTTGATCACGGTCGTGGCGTGCGGGCTGTCGTAGTGCGGGATGATCAGCCCGGAGTGGAACGACGAGTTGATGCCGTGCCCCGTGAAGTCCCGCACGACCCCGTAGCCGAAGCGCTTGGCGTACGACTCGATGACGCGCCCGATGATGTTGATCTGCCGCCCCGGCTTGACCGCCTTGATGGCCCGGTTCAGCGACTCGCGGGTGCGCTCGACCAGCAGCCGCGACTCCTCGTCGACGTCCCCGACGAGGTAGGTGGCGTTGTTGTCGCCGTGCACGCCGCCGATGTACGCCGTCACGTCGAGGTTGATGATGTCGCCGTCGCGCAGCACCGTGGAGTCCGGGATGCCGTGGCAGATGACCTCGTTGACGGAGGTGCAGAGCGACTTCGGGAAGTTGCGGTAGCCGAGCGTCGACGGGTAGGCGCCGTGGTCGCACATGTACTCGTGGGCGACCCGGTCGAGTTCGTCCGTGGTCACCCCGGGGGCGATCAGCTTGGCGGCCTCGGCCATCGCCCGCGCGGCGATCCGTCCGGCGATCCGCATCGCCTCGATCGTCTCCGGGGTCTGCACCTCCGGTCCGGTGTACGGCGTGGGAGCGGGCTTGCCCACGTACTCGGGCCTGCGGATGTTCCCGGGAACGGTACGGGTGGGGGAGAGCTTCCCCGGTGCGAGCAGCGACTGGCCAGACATGTAGCGAGTTTAACCAGCGGGTGTGGGGGACCATGTTCCATGGCGACTGGCGAGAGGAGCGGCGGGGATGGCCCTGTTCAGGAAGCGCAAGGCCGGCAAGCCGGGCGAGTGGTACTACTGCCTGGAGCACGGGAAGGTCGAGGAGGGCCCCGAGTGCCCGGGCAAGGACCGTATGGGCCCGTACGCGTCCCCCCAGGAGGCCGCCCACGCCATCGAGATCGCGCGTGAGCGCAACGACGAGTGGGAGACGGACCCGCGCTGGCACGACCGTGACCGGCGGGACGACGGCTGAGCGTCGCTCCCGGGCGCGCTACCAGCGCGTCGGCGGCGGGGTCGTGAGCTGGTCCGCGAGCCGGGACAGCCGGTCCCGCAGCCGGCTCCGGCCCCGGGGGGCGGGCAGGACGTTCTCGCCCGCCGCCGCACTCACCAGGTGCTGGGCCGTGTCCAGGTCCAGCCCGGCGTCCTGCGGCACCACCAGGGACTCGTGCGCCATCGTGCCCAGCTCCCGGTCGCCGGCGCCGAGGGCGAGCACCGTCGCGCCGGCCCGCCGGGCGTCGTCCACCCGCTCCAGCAGCGCCCCGCCCGGCGCGGACGGGGAGACCACGAGCAGCGTCTCGCCCCGGCGGGCGGCCGTCACCCGGTCCAGTCCCACCGCGAGGTGCGCCGGGTCGGAGGGCCGCGCCCCGTGCCGTACCAGCGTCGGCGCGAGCTCCGGCGTGCCCGACCACGCGGCCTCGTCGACGAGGTGCGCGGCCAGG
The DNA here is from genome assembly GCA_000719105.1 of Streptomyces sclerotialus. Taxonomy (GTDB): domain Bacteria; phylum Actinomycetota; class Actinomycetes; order Streptomycetales; family Streptomycetaceae; genus Streptomyces; species Streptomyces sclerotialus_B. The sequence goes on from JODX01000001.1 coordinate 821,806, forward strand.
TGCCACGGCTCGTACTCCGCCGTGCCCACCAGCAGCAGCCCGCCGCCGTACGAGGCCACGGACCCGCGCAGCGCCCCCGCGAACCGCCGGGTGGCCGCCGCCCACTCGGTCCCGGCGAGCACCTCGCGCAACAGGGCGACCCGTACGGCATCCATACGGCGCATCCTGCCCCAACCGGCCACTCGTGACCGGGAGTTCACCCGGAATTCGCCCGGCCGGGGCACCAGGGTCCCATCGATCGCATCGTTCACATCGGAGAGCCGTATGACCGAGCCGGAGATCGAGACCAGCGTCCCCTTCCGCGCCGGGGAGGAGGGATACGCCAGCTTCCGCATCCCGGCCGTCGTCGTCACCCCGTCCGGCGCCCTGCTGGCCTTCTGCGAGGGGCGGGTGGGCTCGAGCAGCGACGCCGGGAACATCGACATCGTGCTGAAGCGGTCCACGGACGGCGGCCGCACCTGGGGCCCGCTCCGGTCCGCCGCGACGAACGGCAGCGGCCTCGCGGGCAACCCGGCCCCCGTCGTCCTCGACACCGGCCGCATCCTGCTCGTCTATGTGCGCAACGCGGCCGCCGCCACCGAGGACGCCATCCGCCGCGGCCGGGTGAGCGCCGCCGACGGGCGCCGTGTCTGGGTGCGGCACAGCGACGACGAGGGCGCCACCTGGTCCACCTCGCGGGAGATCACCCAGGCCACCAAGCGCACGTCCTGGCGCTGGTACGCCACCACTCCCGGCCACGCCCTCCAGCTCGGCACCGGCCGGGTCGTCGTGCCCGCCAACCACTCCCTGCCGCCCACCGGCGGGGACACCGGCACGGAGGGCAGGTACAACGGCGGGCACTGCCTGCTCAGCGACGACCGTGGGCGGACCTGGCGCATCGGGTACGTGGACGACAACACCGACGGCTACGTCAACGTCAACGAGACCACCGCGGCGGAGCTCCCCGACGGGCGCGTCTACTTCAACACCCGCAACGACTCGCCGTCCCCCGGCAACCGCGCCGACGCGTACTCGGCGGACGGCGGCGAGAGCCTGGTGACGCCCTTCCGGCCGCAGGCGGGGCTGACCGGCCCCGTCGTCCAGGGCAGCCTCCTCCAGCTCCGCGACCCGGACGTGCTGCTGTTCTCCGGTCCCGCGGACCCGGACGCCCGCGCGCTGATGACGATCCGCGCCAGCACCGACGACGGCACCACCTGGCGGCCGGTGCACACGGTGGACGGGCTGCCCGCCGCGTACTCCGATCTCGTCCGCGTCGACGACGGCACCGTCGGCCTGCTCCACGAGACGGGCGACTTCGGCCCGTACGAGAAGATCGTCTTCCGCCGGATCCCCGTGACCGCGCTCACCTGAACCGGACACCCGGCGCCACGGCCCGCGCACGTAGAGTCGGCCCATGACCTCTACTGAGACCAGCGACAGCAGCGCACAGCAGCCCGCCAAGGCCCCCGCCAAGGACCCCTGGGACCTGCCCGACGTGTCCGGGCTCGTCGTCGGCGTGCTCGGTGGCACCGGGCCGCAGGGCAAGGGCCTCGCGTACCGGCTCGCCCGGGCCGGCCAGAAGGTGATCATCGGCTCCCGGGCCGCCGAGCGGGCCGAGGCCGCCGCCGAGGAGCTCGGGCACGGCGTCGAGGGCGCCGACAACGCCGAGACCGCGCGCCGCAGCGACATCGTGATCGTGGCGGTGCCGTGGGAGGGGCACGGGAAGACCCTGGAGTCCCTGCGCGAGGAGCTGGCGGGCAAGCTCGTCGTCGACTGCGTCAACCCGCTCGGCTTCGACAAGAAGGGCGCCTACGCGCTGAAGCCCGAGGAGGGCAGCGCCGCCGAGCAGGCCGCCGCACTGCTGCCGGACTCCCGGGTCACGGCCGCCTTCCACCACCTCTCCGCCGTCCTCCTCCAGGACCCGGAGACCGACGAGATCGACACCGATGTGATGGTCCTCGGCGAGGTCCGCGCCGACGTGGAGATCGTCCAGGCGCTGGCCGGCCGCATCCCCGGCATGCGCGGCATCTTCGCCGGCCGGCTGCGCAACGCCCACCAGGTCGAGGCCCTGGTCGCCAACCTGATCTCGGTGAACCGGCGGTACAAGGCCCACGCGGGGCTGCGGCTCACCGACGTGTGACCGGCCTGCACGGCGAACCGGGGCATGGGGGACACTGGAGGCCGTACCACTACGTCCGACCGTTGCGCCGCCCGTCGGGACGGCGTCGATAGGAGCCGACTCCCATGCCCCGCCTCGCCCTGTACGCCCTCGCCGTCTGCCTGCTCTCCGTGGCCGCCGCCGTGGTCTCCTTCGTCCAGGGCAGCTGGCTCGGCGTCGTATGGGTGCTGCTGGCGGGCCTGTCGTCCAACATGACCTGGTACTACGTGCGCCAGGCGAAGACGCGCAAGGCCGGCGCCGCCCAGGGCTGAAGCGGGCCGGGGAGGCCCGGTCCGGGGAGGCCGGGTCCGGGGAGGCTAGAGGCCCATGCAGAGGCCGCTGTCCTCCTGCCAGAAGCGATAGAGGTTCTGGCCGCAGTAGCTCTCCAGCTCGCCGACGCCGAGACCGCGCAGGATCGCGTCGACCGCGTCGAAGAACACGGCGTTCACCGACGGGATCCACAGCACCGCGAACACCAGCAGCAGCCCGAACGGGGCCAGCGGCTCCAGCTGACGGCGCGCGTTGTACGACAGCCAGGGCTCGATCACCCCGTAGCCGTCCAGGCCCGGCACCGGCAGGAAGTTCAGGATCGCGGCCGTGACCTGGAGCAGCGCCAGGAACGCCAGCGCGAACCGGAAGCCCATCGGGACGCCGTCCAGCGCGCCCAGCCAGAAGGGCGCCGTGCAGACGACGGCGAAGAGCACGTTGGTCAGCGGGCCCGCCGCCGAGATCAGGCTGTGCCTCCAGCGGCCCCGGATCCGGCCGCGCTCGATGAATACCGCGCCGCCCGGCAGACCGATCCCGCCCATGATCACGAAGATGACGGGGAGGACGATGCTCAGCAGCGCGTGCGTGTACTTGAGCGGGTTGAGCGTCAGATAGCCCTTCGCGCCGATCGAGATGTCCCCGCTGTGCAGCGCGGTGCGCGCGTGCGCGTACTCGTGCAGGCACAGGGAGACGATCCACGCGGACGTCACGAAAAGGAAGACGGCGACCCCGGGCTGCTCGGCGAAGCCGGTCCAGGTGGCCCAGCCCGTGACCGCCATGACGGCGACGATGCCGATGAAGACCGGGCTGATCCTCCGGTCGCTCCGGCGGGACATGGCGGTCGTCATGGGATGGCTCCTGGTGTGGGGTGCGGGCTGTGCGCTGTGCGCTGTGCTTGTGCGGGTCGACCGTACCGGTGGTGTGGGGGGAACGTCCGGCGGAGGGGCGCCGGTTCCTGCCCGCCGGCCGGACCCTGTTCCCGGACTCGTCCGGACTCGCCCGGATCCCCGCGGGGCCCGCGGGTCCGAAACCCGGAAGCGGCGCGGGCGGTCCCCCGGGGACAATGGGTTCCGTGCGTTACCGCGTCCTCGGCACCACCCAGGCAATCCGTCCCGACGGCACCCCCGTACCCGTCGGCGGGGCGCGGCTGCGTGCCCTGCTGACCGTGCTCGCGCTGCGGGCGGGACGTACGGTGCCCCCGGCCGTACTGGTCGACGAGGTGTGGGACGGCGATCCGCCGGCCGACGCGCCCGGTGCGGTGCAGGCGCTGGTCGGGAGATTGCGCCGGGCCGTCGGGCCGGACGCGGTCGTCTCGGCCGAGGGGGGCTACCGGCTCGCCGCGAGCCCCGACGACGTGGATCTGCACCGCTTCGAGCGGCTCGCCGGGGAGGGGCTGCGCGCGCTGGCCGACGGCGACCCGGCGAAGGCGGCCGCCGTCCTCGACGACGCGCTCGTCCTCTGGCGCGGACCGGCCCTGGCCGACCTCCCCGACCGCACGGCCGAGGCCACCCGCTTGGAGACCCGCCGCCTGGACGTCCGCCGTGCCCGCCTCACCGCGGCCCTCGCCCTCGGCGCGGCCGAGCAGTCCCTCCCCGAGCTCACCGCCCTCTGCGACACCCACCCCCTCGACGAGCCCCTCCAGGCCCTGCGCCTGCGCGCCCTGCGCGACACGGGCCGCCCGGCGGAGGCGCTGGCCGCCTACGCGGACGTACGGCGACTGCTGGCCGACCGGCTCGGGACGGACCCGGGGCCGGAACTCGGTGGCCTGTACGAGGAGTTGCTGAACCCGGGGGAGGTGCCCGGCGCTGCGGGGGAGCGGGGCGGTGGCCGGGAGGGTGGCGCGTCCGGGGCCGCGCCCGCCGGGCGGCCCGGCGCCGGCCCCGTGCCACCGCCCGGTGCCGCGACGGAGCCGTCCCGCCCCGGCAACCTCCGAGCCCGGCTCACCTCCTTCGTCGGCCGGGACGCCGACATCGGGACCATCCGCGGGGATCTGGCGGCGGCCCGGCTCGTGACCCTGCTGGGGCCGGGCGGGGCCGGGAAGACGCGGCTGTCGCAGGAGGCGGGGGAGGCCGTGGCCGACGCGGTGCCCGACGGGGTGTGGCTGGCCGAGCTCGCGCCGGTCGACGACCCGGAGGACGTGCCCGAGGCCGTCCTCACCGCCCTCGGTGCCCGGGAGACCGTGCTGCGCGGCGCGGGCGCCGAGGAGATGCGGGCGGTCTCCGAGCGGCACGACGACCCCGTCAGCCGGCTCGTCGAGCACTGCGGCAGACGGCGCATGCTGATCGTCCTCGACAACTGCGAGCACGTCGTGGAGGCCGCCGCCCGGCTCGCCGAGCAGCTGCTCCAGCGGTGCCCCGGGCTCACCATCCTCGCCACCAGCCGGGAACCCCTCGGCGTGCCGGGGGAGCTGCTGCGGCCCGTGGAGCCGCTGGCGGAGCCGTACGCGCTGCGGCTGCTCGGTGACCGCGGGGCCGCCGCCCGGCCCGGCTTCACCGTCGCGGACGACCCCGAGGCGGCCGACGAGATATGCCGGCGGCTCGACGGGCTCCCGCTCGCCATCGAGCTGGCGGCCGCCCGGCTGCGCATGATGACGCTCCGTCAGATCGCGGACCGGCTCGACGACCGGTTCCGGCTGCTCACCGGCGGCAGCCGGACCGTACTGCCCCGTCAGCAGACCCTGCGCGCCGTCGTCGACTGGTCCTGGAACCTCCTCGACGAGGACGAGCGGGACGTGCTGCGGCGGCTCTCCGTCTTCTCCGGCGGCTGCGACCTCGCCGCCGCCGAGGCCGTCTGCGGGCCGGCCGCCCTGGACGCACTGGGGTCGCTCGTCGACAAGTCCCTGGTCGTGGCCGCCCCCTCGGCCGACGGCGGGATGCGCTACCGGCTCCTGGAGACCGTCGCCGAGTACGCGCGCGAGCGGCTCGACGAGTCCGGCGCCCGTGCCGCCGCCGAGCGCGCCCACCTCACGTACTACCGCGAACTGGCCCGTACCACAGACCCGTTGCTGCGCGGCCCCCGCCAGCGCGAGGCCATCGCCCTGCTGGAGCTGGAGGACGACAACATCCGCACCGCCCTGCGGCACGCCGTCGAGGCGCGCGACGAGCAGGAGGCGCTCTGCCTGGTGCTGTCGCTGTGCTGGTACTGGACGATGCGCGACCTGCGCACCACGGCCCGCCAGTGGTCCACCGAGGTCCTGACGCTCGGCCCCGACCCCTTCGCAGGTCCCGCCCGCCCGGTTCCCGATCTCCGTGAACGCTGCACCGACAGCCCGCCGCCCATGCGCCCCGAGGTCCTCGACGAGGCCCGGCGCGGTGTGCACCTCGTCCACCTCGCCTGCATGGACATGGACCTGAAGGGCTGGGAGACCCCGCAGGCCAAGGAGAAGCTGCGCGTCATCGCCGGCACCTACCGGCCCGGCCAGCCGCAGACCTGCCGGCTCCCCGGCTTCCTGTGGTTCTACGCGGTGCTGCTCGGCGGCGACATGGACCGCGTGCGCACGGTCGTCGACGAGACCGTCCGCAGCTGCCGCGAGCTCGGCTACACCTGGGAGCTGGGCCAGGCCCTGCACATGCGGGCCAATCTCCTCGCCAACCGCGGTGACTGGGCGGGTGACGCCACCCGGGACGCCGACGAGGCGCTGGAGCTCTTCCTCGGCATCGACGACGCCTGGGGCGCGGCCGAGGCGCTCTCCGCGCGGGGGGAGGCGAAGGAACGCAAGGGCGAGTACGAGGGTGCCGCCGCGGACTACGAGCGGGCCATGGAGTTCGCCGAGCGGCTCGGTGCCCGCGCCCAGCTGGGCGTGCTGAAGGCCCGGCTGGGCAGCGCGCTCGTCGAGGGCGTGGACGCCGAGCGGGGCGAGCGGCTGCTGGCCGAGGTCGTGGCGGACAGCCACACCAACACCGAGGCCAGACCCGCCGCCCGGCTCTTCCTGGCGATCTGGCTGCTGCGCACCGGGCGGCTGGCGGCGGCGCGCGAACACATCCGGCTGATCAGGACGGACTTCGAGGCCGCCGACTTCGTGGTCTTCACGAGTTTCATCACCGCTGTGGAGGCCTGGCTGGAGGCGCTGGAGGGGCGCTTCACCGAGTCCCTGGTCCTGCTGCGCCGGGCGATGGAGCAGGCCGGTGACCCGATCAGCCGGATGATCATGCCCCATATGGCCTCCAGCCACCTCACCGTGGCCGCCATCGCCGTCGCGGGCGTGGACGGCGGCACCCGCGCGCGGGACGCGGCCCGGCTCCTGGGCGCCGCCGACGCGCTGCTGCCGCCCGGCCACTTCCGCGGCCCGTCGGAGGCCGAGTGCCGGGCGCATGCCGAGTCCGCGGCGCGGGCGGTGCTGGACGGCACGGCGTACGAGGCGGCCTACGCCGAGGGCGCCGGCCTGTCGCTGGAGGAGGCCGGTGCCCTGATCTGACGGCGGACCGTGTCCGGCGCACGGTCCCGTGTACGTCAGCTCTTCGTCCGGTACTTGTGGATGGCCACGGGCGCCATCACCAGCGTGATCGCCACCGACCAGCCGACCGTCACCCACAGGTCGTGCGCGACCGGCCCGCCCGACATCAGTCCGCGCGCGGCGTCCGCCAGCGAGGACAGCGGGTTGTAGTCGGTGAAGTTCCGCAGCCAGCCGGGCATCGACTGGGTCGGCGCGAAGATCGACGAGCCGAACTGCAGCGGCATCAGCACCAGGAAGCCCATCGCCTGAACGGACTGCGCATTCTTCAGGGTCACACCCAGCGTGAGGAAGATCCACATCACGGACGAGCCGAACACGACGGCCAGCCCCACGGACCCCAGCAGCCCGGTCCAGCTGGTGATGTCGAACCCCACGAGAACACCGACGACCAGCAGGATCGCCGTGGCGACCAGCATCCGCAGCAGCTCGACCACGACCTTGGCGAGCAGCACCGAGGACCGGCCGATGGGCAGCGACCGGAAGCGGTCCATGATGCCCTTCTGGAAGTCCTCGTTGAAGCCGGTGCCGACGGCCATCGCGATGTTCATGCCCATCATCGCCATCAGGCCCGGCACGACGTACTGCACGTACGCGTCCTGCCCGCCGCCGAGCGCCTGCCCGATGGAGCCGCCGAAGACGTAGACGAACAGCAGGGTGAAGACGATCGGCATGAGGACCGCGTCGAACATCGACTCCGGGTCCTGCCGGATCCACAGCAGATTGCGGCGGACCAGCGCGCCGGTGTGGCGGGCGTGGGCGCGCAGCCCGATCCGGCCGTCGGCGGTGCCCTGGAGGGGCGGTGCGGTGGTGCCCGTGCCGCTGCCGGGTTTCTCGATGACGGTGTTGGTCGTGGTGCTCATGCGGCGGTCTCCTCGTAACCGGCGGTTCCGGTCTCGTCCTGCGGGTGCGGGGTGCTCGCCCGGTGGCCGGTGAGGGACAGGAACACCTCGTCCAGGCTGGGCAGTTCGGTGGTGATCGAGGCGATCGTGACGCCGTGCGCGGTGATGGCGCCGACGATCGCGGTGAGCTGCTCGTCGCTGAGGACCGGCACCAGCAGCGTGCCGCTCTCGGCGTCGACGGCCGCGGTGGCGAGTCCGGTCAGACCGGAGTCGTCGAGCAGGGCCGCCAGCGGGCGCAGCTCCGCCGGGTCGGCCGGACGGACCCGCAGGGTACGGCCGCCGACCTGGGCCTTGAGCTCCTCGGTGCCGCCGTTCGCGATGACCTTGCCGCGGTCGATGACGGTGAGCTCGGAGGCGAGCTGCTCGGCCTCCTCCATGTACTGGGTGGTGAGCAGCACGGTGACCCCGTCCCCGACCATGCGGCGGACCTCGTCCCACACCTCGTTGCGGGTGCGCGGGTCGAGACCGGTCGTGGGCTCGTCGAGGTAGAGCACGGCCGGGCTGCCGATCATGGAGGCGGCGAGATCGAGGCGGCGCCGCATACCGCCGGAGTACGTGCGGGCGGGGCGTCTGGCGGCCTCGGTGAGCGAGAAGCGCTCCAGCAGCTCGGTGGCGCGCCGGCGGGCGTCCTGACGGGACAGGTCGAGGAGCCGGCCGATCAGGTACAGGTTCTCGAAGCCGGAGATCTTCTCGTCGACGGCGGCGTACTGGCCGGTCAGCCCGATCACGCGGCGGAGCTGGCGGGGCTGCCGTACGACGTCGTAGCCGGCGACCGTGGCGTGGCCCGCGTCCGGGGTGATCAGGGTGGACAGACAGCGGACGAGCGTGGTCTTGCCGGCGCCGTTGGGGCCGAGGACGCCGAGGACGGTGCCTTCGCGCACGTCCAGGTCGACGCCGTCGAGCGCCTTGGTCTCGCCGTAGTGCTTGACCAGGCCCCGGACGGTGACGGCGCTGCCCGCGCCGGCGGGGTGCTTGTCGGTGGGCGTTCGTTTCATGAGGACGACGGTGTCAGGGGGCACCGACAAAGCGCCTACAGTTCGCCGACATTCCAGCCGACAGGTCACCGACATATCGGCGACACTCGCGGCAAAGGCGAAGCAGCCCGCCGACCGGGGCGGGTCGACGGGCTGCTGTGGTGCCGGTGCCGGTGCGGCGCCGGCTCAGTGCACGGAGTGCTCCTCCAGCGGGAACGCCCCGCCGACGACGTCCTCGGCGAAGGACCGGGCCGCGCCGGTCATGACCTCACGGAGGTCCGCGTACTGCTTGACGAACTTCGGTACGCGGCCGGAGGTCAGCCCCAGCATGTCCGTCCAGACGAGGACCTGGGCGTCCGTGTCGGGACCTGCGCCGATGCCGACCGTGGGGATGTGCAGCGTGCGCGTCACCTCGGCGGCGAGCTCCGCCGGGACCAGCTCGAGGACGACCGCGAACGCGCCCGCGTCCTGGACCGCCTTCGCGTCCCGCAGCAGCTGCTGCGCCGCCTCCTCGCCGCGGCCCTGCACGCGGTACCCCATCGCGTTGACCGACTGCGGGGTGAGGCCGATGTGGGCCATCACCGGTATGCCGGACTCCACGAGCAGCTGGATCTGCCCGTGGGAGCGCTCGCCGCCCTCCAGCTTCACCGCGCCCGCCCCGGCCTCCTTGATGAGGCGCGTCGCCGAGCGCAGCGCCTGGACGGGGCCCTCCTGGTACGAGCCGAAGGGCAGGTCGGCGACGATCAGGGCGCGCTTCGTGCCCCGTACGACCGCGGCCGACAGCATGGTCATCTCGTCGAGGGTGACGGGTACGGTCGTCTCGTACCCCAGGTGGCAGTTGCCCGCCGAGTCGCCGACGAGCAGGACCGGGATGCCGGCCTCGTCGAAGACGGACGCGGTCATCGCGTCGTACGCGGTGAGCATGGGCCACTTCTCGCCGCGCTCCTTGGCGGCGGCGATGTCGCGGACGGTGACACGGCGGTTGCTCTTACCGCCGTACAGCGCCTTGCCGCCGCCGGCGGACTGCAGCGCGGACGGGGCGGACTGCGCGGGCTGGGTGGACTGCGAGGGCTGTTCTGCCTGCTTCTGGGCAGCCGGAAGCTGCGTCATCGCAACGGCTCCTTCTGTCATCTCGAGGCGCCCTGACGGCGTCCCCGGACCGCCTCCATGGTGGCACTTCGTCCCACGCGCGACCAGACCGGGGGGAAGGGACATGAGTCACGGGGGACTGCCCGAACGTGTTGCCGACACGCTCGGGAAGAGGGCCGCGGCCGCCTTCGCCGGCGCCCCGTCGTCCGCCTGCCGCACGTGGCGTCGCACACGTTGTGAAGCGGCGTCACAAACCGGACGACGTGCGCGTTCGCACCGTTTCCCGCCACGCGCCCGGACTCGGCGCGCGGTCGCGATGTTCTCGTTTCGTCACAGAGCACGCGCTCCCGCCGCCGGTCCGGAACTTCGCACGCCGGATTGTTCGTCCTCGTGCGAGTACGGCCGTCACGGGACGGCGGATACGACGGCGATCATCCCCTAGGGTCTTGTGGCGCGGGGCATGATGTGCACGGCAGGTTGTGAGGCGACAGGTATGGCGCAGGCGTACGTGACGGAGACGGGCAGCGGCGGCGCGGGGACGGGCCGTGAGGAATCCCGGCTGCGGCGCGTGCTGGGCCGGTGGCGCCGCGATCCCCGGATCTGGCGCCGCGGTCTCCTGGTCGCCGCCCTCGCGATCGCCCTCGCGCTGGTCATGGCGCTGCACGCGGAGATCCCCAACCGGTACGGCAACCTGGGCAGCCTCACGGAGACGTTCCTGCCCTGGCTGGGCCTCCTCATCCCACTGCTGCTGGCCCTCGCGCTGATCCGGAGGTCCGCGACCGCCCTGATCGCCGTGGTGCTGCCCACGGCCGTCTGGCTGAATCTGTTCGGCGGACTGCTCACCGACCGGACGGGCGCCGGCGGCGACCTGACCGTCGTCACCCACAACGTCAACGCGGACAACGCCGACCCGTCCGGCACGGCCCGTGAGGTGGCCGCGTCCGGCGCGGACGTGGTGGCGCTGGAGGAGCTGACGGAGACGGCGGCGCCGGTGTACGAGAAGGCGCTCGAGTCGGCGTACAAGTACCACGAGGTCGTCGGCACCGTCGGGCTGTGGAGCAAGTACCCGCTGAGCGGCACCGAGGCCGTCGACATCGAGCTGGGCTGGAAGCGCGCCATGCGCTCGACGGTGACGGCGCCCGGCGGGGAGGTCGCCGTGTACGTCGCCCACCTGCCCTCGGTGCGCGTGAAGCTGGAGGCCGGGTTCACCGCGCGGCAGCGGGACAAGAGCGCGGACGCCCTGGGCGAGGCCATCGCGGACGAGCCGATCGACAAGGTGATCCTGCTCGGTGACCTCAACGGCACCATGAACGACCGCTCCCTCAACGCCGTCACCGCGCAGATGCGCTCCACCCAGGGCGCGGCGGGCAGCGGCTTCGGCTTCAGCTGGCCGGCGTCCTTCCCGATGGCCCGGATCGACCAGATCATGGTCAGGGGTGTGGAGCCGGCCGCCTCCTGGACGCTGCCGGAGACGGGCAGCGACCACCTGCCGGTGGCGGCACGGGTGCAGCTCGACGGGTCGTGAGTGCCGTACCCGTCGCTGCCGTACCCGTCGCTGCCGTGCCCGTCACTGCCGTGCCCGTCACTGCCGTACCCGTCGCTGCCGTACCCGTCGCTGCCGTGCCCGTCACTGCCGTGCCCGCCTGATCACATCTGCTTGCAACGGGCGCGCAACCTGCTGGAATAGTCGGCCGGGCAGAGTTTGTTCCGCACCTGAACTTACGATGGACGGAACCCGCTCGTGAAAGGCCCTCGCCCCATGCCTCTGGCGCTGCTCGCCCTTGCCGTAGGTGCTTTTGGCATCGGCACGACCGAATTCGTCATGATGGGCCTGCTGCCCGACGTCGCCGACGACCTGGGCATCTCCATCCCCTCCGCCGGACACCTGGTCTCGGCGTACGCGCTCGGCGTCGTGATCGGCGCCCCGCTGCTCGCCGCCGTGACGGCCCGGATGGCCCGCCGTACCGTGCTGATCGCGCTCATGGTGCTGTTCGTGGTCGGCAACGCGCTCTCCGCGTTCGCCCCCGACGAACACTGGCTGCTGGCCGCCCGGCTGCTGAGCGGGCTGCCGCACGGCGCCTTCTTCGGGGTGGGCGCCGTCGTCGCCACGGGCCTGGTCGGGCCCGAGCGCAGGGCCCGCTCCGTCTCGCTGATGTTCCTCGGCCTGACGGTCGCCAACATCGTCGGTGTGCCCGCGGCCACGCTGATGGGCCAGCAGCTCGGCTGGCGCGCCACCTTCCTCGGGGTCAGCGTCATCGGACTGGCCGCCATCGCCTCCCTCGCCCTGCTCATCCCGCGCTACCACGACCGGGCGGCGCCCACGGGCGGCCTCCGCGGCGAACTGGCCGCCCTGCGCTCCCTGCCCGTCTGGCTGGCCTTCGGGACGACCATCGCGGGCTTCGCCGCCCTCTTCGCCGCGTACAGCTACATCACGCCCATGCTCACCGACGCCGCCGGCTTCGCGGAGACCAGCGTCACGCTGCTGCTGGCCCTGTTCGGCGTCGGCGCCACGGCGGGCAACCTGCTGGGCGGGCGGCTCGCGGACCGCGCGATGCGGAGCACGCTCTTCGGCGGGCTCGCCTCCCTGGTGGCGGTGCTGGCGCTGTTCCCGCTGCTGATGCGCACCGAGGTGACCGCGGCGCTCGCGGTGCTCCTGCTCGGCGCGGCGGCCTTCACCACGAGTTCTCCGCTCCAGCTGATGGTCATGGAGAAGGCGTCCGCCGCCCCGTCCCTGGCCTCCTCCGCCAACCAGGCCGCCTTCAACCTCGCCAACGCGGGCGGCGCCTGGATCGGCGGGCTCACGCTCGCCGCGGGTCTCGGCGTCACCTCCCCGGCGGTCGCCGGCGCGGCACTCGCCGTACTGGGCCTCGGCGTCGCGGCGGCGGCGTACGCGGTGGACGTACGGCGCGGAACGGCGGCGGTACGGTCCGGCGGGGGCCGTCTCGTCGCGACGCACGTCCCGGAGCGGGCGGAGGAGGAGGCGCGGCGCTGAGAGGCGCGGCGCCGCTGCGTTCCCGGAACCGCCTGCCGCACATCCGAGGCGGGTCCGGTTCGCGGCCGGCGGTTTACAGCATCCGGCCAGGTGCCTCGAAGGGCCCGCCCCCGCCCTCGCCAACGGGCCGCCGATGCGGGATAGGCTGCCGTGGGTGGGGACGGTCCGTGACGGGTCGGTCACGGACGGCCGGGACGGCAGGGGCAGGTGAGTCCGATGAGCACCAGCGTGGGAATGGCCGCGGTGCTGGACGGACTGCGCCCCCGGGGCGCGCCCCGGCTCCTCGGCGGCGACCCGGCGGCCTGTGCCGGGGTGCTGGGCGTCGACGGGATCGCCGTCTCGCTGCTGCCCGACGGCAAGGTCGGTGAACCGGTGTGGGCGACCCCCGGTCCGAGCCTGCGCCTGGAGGACCTCCAGTTCACCCTCGGCCAGGGACCCGGCGTCGAGGCGCTCGCCTCCGGCGGCCATGTGCTGGAGCCGGACGTGGACCGGGTGGACGCGGGCCGGTGGCCGGCGCTGCTGCCGGAACTGCGCACCCTCCGGATCGCGGCGGTCTTCTGCTTCCCGCTCCTGACCGGCAGGGTCTGCATGGGCGTACTGACCCTGCACCGCCGCACTCCGGGCCCGCTCAGCGACACGGCGATGGACGACGCGCTGATCCTGGCCGGCGCGCTGGTCTCCATGGTGCTGGACAACGCCGCCGGGCAGGAGGACCTGGCGACCTCGGAAGCCCCGTCCGTGCTCTACCGGGCGGCCGTGCACCAGGCCACCGGAATGATCAGCGTGCAGGCGGGCGTCACCCTGGCGCAGGCGCTGCTGCTGCTGCGCGCCCACGCCTACCGGTACGGCAGGCCGGTGCTGGAGGTGGCGGAGGACGTGGTGGCGAGGCGGCTGCACTTTCGAGACTGTGGATCACAGCCGGATCCGTTCGGCGGAAAGGGGACATGATGACCGCGGCTCAGCAGGAGGGCGTGCTCCGCGCCTTTCTGGACACCGTCGACACACTCGTCGAGGACTTCGACCTGATCGACGTGCTGCACCGGCTGTGTGTCCGCAGCGTCGAGTTCCTCGACGTCGCCGCGGTCGGCATCATGCTGGCCGATCCGCACGACGATCTGCACATGCTGGCCGCCTCGGACGAGAGCGAGCGCATACAGGCCCTGTTCGACGCGCAGAGCAGGCAGGGACCGTGCCCGAGCAGCTACCGCTCGGGAGAACCCCGGCTGAACGTCGACCTGACCTCCGACCACCGGAGCGGGGAGGACAGCGTGTTCGCCGAGCGGGCCCGGCAGCTGGGCTTCGTCCGGGCGCACGCACTGCCGCTGCGGCTGCGACGGCGGTCCGTCGGCGCGCTCGGCGTCTTCCACACAGCCCCGCGGCCGCTTTCCGAGCGGGGCACCGAACTGGGCCGGACCCTCGCGGACGTGGCCACCATCGCCATCCTGCAGCACCGGACCATCGAGCACCGCAACGTCGAACGTGCCCAGCTCCAGAACGCGTTGACCAGCAGGATCGTCATCGAGCAGGCCAAGGGCATCCTCGCCGAACGCTGGCGGACAAGGGTGGACGAGGCCTTCCAGATCATGCGTTCCTACGCCCGGAGCCATCACGCCCGGCTCGACGAGGTGTCCCGGCGGGTCATCGACGGGGACATCGACACGGACCAGCTGCGCGCGGGCCGCATCCGCTGACGGCGACGGCGGGGCCGGCCCGGCTGCCGGCGGAGGCACACCGGGCCGGCCGAAACGCACCCGGTCAGCCGAGGTACAGCGCCAGTGCGTCCTCCGTCACCTCGGGCAGCGTCCGCCCGCTTCCGAGGGCCCGCGCACGCAGCCGTGCCAGCGCATCGTCCACCGTGATGCCGAGGTACTGGGCCAGCACACCCGCGGCCTGGTGGGTCCGCTGCCAGTGGGTGGCCATCAGGGAACCGGGCTGCCACGCCGCGGCGGCCCGGCCGGTGAGCAGCACCAGCGTCGCGGCGCGCACCGCCTCCCGGGCGGCCGACTCCGTCTCACAGCCCGGCGGCCCTGGCGTGGACCGGAGCATGTCCACCGCGCCCAGCGACGTCCCGCCGTCCACCAGGGGGAACGCGTAGATCGCGGCCACCGACGGCAGTTGTTCCCGCACCAGGCTGCCGAAGAGCGGCCACTCGGTCGTCGCCCCGTGCAGGTCCTCCATGAACACCGCCCGGCCGGTCGCCGAGGCCGTCAGGCACGGCCCTTCCTCCAGCTCGAACTGCAGCTCCTCCAGGCGCATGGCGACCGAGTCCGTCGCGTGCAGCAGTTGCCGGTCGGGCGTGTGGGTCAGCACCGACAGGGTGACCGCGTCCACCGGCAGCCCTTCGCACAGCGCCTCCGCCACCCGCCGGGGCACTCCGTCGGCCGTTCCCGTGCGGTCGACCGCGGCCATGATCACCGACTGCGCGGTTGCCGACATGTCGCCCATGGGGCGCTCCCCGGGTCAGGTGCCCGCCCGCCGGGCCCGGCGGGCACGCGAACACCCGGGTGTCCTCCGTCACCGCTTCCAAACCGCGCCGTACGAAGGCGGGAAGCCGTCACCCCACCGCCTCGCCACCGCGCCGCCCCGGCCGCCGGCTCACGCCCGTTCGCGCCACCGGTTGGTGATCGGCAGGCGGCGGTCCTTGCCGAAGCCCTTGACCGAGATCTTCGTGCCCGGCGGGTACTGCCGGCGCTTGTACTCGGCCTTGTCCACCATCTGGAGCGTCCTGGTGACCAGCGCCCGGTCGTAGCCGGCCGCGACGATCTCGTCGGCGCCCCTGTCCCGGTCCACGTACAGCTCCAGGATCGCGTCCAGCACCGGGTAGTCCGGCAGCGAGTCCGTGTCCACCTGGCCCGGGCGCAGCTCGGCGCTCGGCGGCTTGGTGATGGAGTTCTCGGGGATCGGCGGGGTCTGTCCGCGCTCGGCCGCCGCCCGGTTGCGCCACTCGGCCAGCCGGAAGACCGAGGTCTTGTACACGTCCTTGATCGGCCCGTACGCGCCCACCGAGTCGCCGTACAGCGTCGAGTACCCGACCGCCAGCTCGGACTTGTTGCCCGGCGCGAGCACGATGTGCCCCTCCTGGTTGGAGAGCGCCATGAGCAGGGTGCCGCGCAGCCGGGACTGGAGGTTCTCCTCGGCGAGGTCGGTCAGGCCGAGCGACCCCATGTACGCGTCGAACATCGGCTCGATCGGTACGGTGCGGTAGTTGAGTCCCGTCCGCCGCGCCAGCTCCGCCGCGTCGTCCTTGGAGTGCTCGGAGGAGTACTTCGACGGCATCGAGACGCCGTACACGTGCTGCGCGCCCAGCGCGTCGCAGGCGATGGACGCGACCAGCGCGGAGTCGATGCCGCCCGACAGGCCGACGAGGACGGACCGGAAACCGTTCTTCGCCGCGTACGCCCGCAGGCCGACGACCAGCGCGGAGTACACCTCCTCGTCGTCGTCGAGCCGCTCCGCGTACCCGCCGGACAGCTCCGGTTCGTAGGCGGGCAGCGGCTCCTCGGAGACGACCAGGCGGTCGATGCGCAGTCCGTCGTCGACAACCCCGGTGGGCGGCTCGGACGCGGCGGCGGGCAGCTCCAGGTCGAGGACCACACAGCCCTCCTCGAACTGCGGGGCGCGCGCCACCACTTCGCCGTCCTTGTCCACGACGATCGAGTCACCGTCGAAGACCAGCTCGTCCTGTCCGCCGACCATGGCGAGGTAGGCGGTGGTGCAGCCGGCCTCCTGGGCCCGCTTGCGGACCAGCTCCAGGCGGGTGTCGTCCTTGTCGCGCTCGTACGGCGAGGCGTTGATGGACAGCAGCAGCCCGGCGCGGGCGGAGCGGGCGGCCGGCACGCGCCCGCCGTCCTGCCAGAGGTCCTCGCAGATGGCGAGGGCCACGTCGACGCCGTGGACCCGTACGACGGGCATGGTGTCGCCCGGCACGAAGTAGCGGAACTCGTCGAAGACGCCGTAGTTCGGCAGGTGGTGCTTGGCGAACCGCAGCGCCACCCGGCCGCGGTGCAGCACCGCGGCGGCGTTCTGCGGGGCACCCGCGGGCTGCCCGTACTTGGGCTGGGCCGTCTCGGAGCAGTCGAGGTAGCCGACGATCACCGGCAGCTCCCCGAAGCCCTCGTCGGCGAGGCGTGCCGCCAGGGCCGTCAGCGCCGCGCGCGACGCCTCGACGAAGGACGAGCGCAGGGCCAGGTCCTCGACGGGATACCCGGTCAGCATCATCTCCGGGAACGCCACCAGGTGGGCCCCCTGCTCGGCGGAGTGCCGGGTCCAGCTCAGGACCGCCTCCGCGTTCCCGGCGAGATCGCCGACGGTCGAGTCGATCTGATTCAGGGCGAGGCGTAGTTGAGGCACATGTCCAGTGTAATCGTCAGAGCGACGCAATGGGGCGTGGAGCGCGTCCGGCCAGGCGCGCCCGGCGTGCCGCACGCAGTGTTGATGGCGCGCGGGCGCCCCTACGGACGTGCCTCGGCGCCCCGCTCCTCCAGCATGTCCGCCATCAGGTCGATCTCCGACTGCTGCCCCTGGACCATGGTCTCCGCGAGCCTCTTCGCCGTACCGACCGTGCACTTGGAGACACAGCCCTCGGCCATGTGGATGCCGCCCTTGTGGTGGGCGGTCATCAGCTGGAGGTAGAAGATCTCCGCCTGCTTCCCGTTCAGCTCGCCGAGCTTCTCCATCTGGGCGTTCGTCGCCATGCCGGGCATCAGGGCGCCGTCCTCGCCGGCCGCCATGTCACCCATGCCCATCCATGTCATGGGCGCGTCGGACGACGCCTTCGGCAGCCCCCACAGGTCGAGCCAGCCCAGCATCATGCCGCGCTGGTTGGCCTGCGTCTGCGCGATGTCGTAGGCCAGCCGCCGCACGTCCTCGTCGGCCGTGCGGTCGCGGACGACGTACGACATCTCGACGGCCTGCTGGTGGTGGATGGACATGTCCCGGGAGAAGCCCGCGTCCGCGGAGTCCGTGGCGGGCACCTTCAGGGCGGAGTCGTCGCCGTCCGCGACCGCGTACGTGACCGCCCCGGCCGCGACCAGCACCGCCGCGGCCCCGGCGGCGATCCACCCGATGCCCTGCTTCACCGCGCCCACCGTGCCGGACCGGCACCGTGCACGGTCACCCGTCCGTCACCGGCTGCGCTCACTTGGAGACACCCTGGTTGCAGGGCGCGCCCGGCTCGGGGGTCTGCTCGCCCTGCAGGAACGTCTCGTAGAACTTGTCGACGTCCGGGTCGGTCGCGCTCTTCACCGTGCGCTGGTGGCCCCAGGCGGACAGCATCAGCGGGTCCTTCTGGTCCTCGACCGGGCTCATCAGGCTGTACGGGGTCTTCTTGACGCGCTCGGTGAAGGCCTTGATGTCGGCCTCGGACGCCTTGCTGTTGTACGTCACCCAGACCGCGCCGTGCTCCAGGGAGTGCACGGCGTTCTCGTTCTTGATCGGGTCGGTGTAGACGTCGCCGTTGCAGTTCTGCCAGACGGGGTTGTGGTCGCCGCCCACCGGGGGCGTCATCGCGTAGTCCACCGTCTTCTGGACGTGGTTCTGGCTCAGTTCGCCGTCCCACTTCTTCACGCCGTCGGCACCCGTGACGAACTTGCCCTTGGAGGCGTCCGCCGTGCCGCCGTCGTCCGACTGAGAGTTGATCAGGACGGTCCCGCCGACGACGAGACCGGCGACTATGACGACGCTGGCGCCGATCGTGAGGATCCGGTTGCGACGCTCACGCGAGCGCTCGGCACGGCGCATTTCCTCTATGCGTGCCTTGCGCGCCGCGGCGTTGTTCTTGGCGGAACCCATGCTGAGTCCTTTGAGAGCGATGGGACGGTCGGGTCAACTGATCGTAATGTCAAGGGAGGGGAAATAGGCAGGGAGGTCACAGGAAAGGCCAAGGGGACCGCCCTGCCCGGGTTCCGACGGGCCCACCACCGCCCCGCACTCCGGGCAAGTGCCGCACACATATTTTGAGCCGCGCATCGCATTACCTACGCTGCATGCATGCGGCTCCTGCGTTCCACCGACATCGCCCTGCGCGTCCTGATGCGCCTCGCCGTCGCGGGCGAGGGCACTCCCACGACCCGCGAGGTCGCGGAGTCCATGGCGGTCCCGTACACGCACACCGCCAAGATCGTGGCCGAACTCCAGCACATGGGCCTGGTCGACGCCCGGCGCGGCAGGGGTGGCGGTCTCGCGCTCACCGAGCAGGGGCGTGCCGCGTCGATCGGTCAGGTCGCGCGTGCCTTCGAGGGGGACGGCGACGTGGTGGCCTGCGAGGGCACGACGGCCTGCCCGCTGGCCTCCGGGTGCCGGCTGCGGGGCGCGCTGCGGCGGGCCCAGGAGGCCTTCTTCGCCTCGCTGGACCCGCTGACGGTGGCGGACGTGGTGGCCTCGCCGACCGGCCCGCTGCTGCTGGGTATCTCGGCGACGCCGGCGCCCTGACGGAGCCGGAGCCCCGACGGACCGGGCTTCGCGCGCCCGCCGGTCGAGCCCGCCGGTCGAGCCCGCCGGTCGAGGGCGCCGATCAGCCCTGGGCGGCGAGCCAGAGGTCCGGCCCGAAGACCTCGTAATGGATGTCGGCCGGCGCCACGCCCCTGGCGATGAGCTGCGTCCGCACCGCGCGCATGAACGGCAGCGGACCGCACAGGTACGCGCGCGTGCCCGCCGGGACGTCCAGCCGGTCCAGGTCGACCAGCCCCGTACGGTCGGTGGGGTGGCCCGGCTCCGGCTGCTCGTACCAGAAGTGGACGGAGGCGTCCGGGAGCTTCGCCGCGTACCGCTCGTGGTCGGTGCGCAGGGCGTGGGCGGCGGGGGAGCGGTCGCCGTGCACGACGGTGACCGGAGCCTCGTACCCGCTCGCCACGAGCTGCTCCAGCATGGCGATCATCGGGGTCACGCCGATCCCCGCGGAGGCGAGCAGCAGCGGCGACCCGGCGTCCTGGTCGAGGACGAGGTCGCCGTACGGGGCCGACAGATGCAGCAGGTCGCCGACGCGCACGCGCGCGTGGAGGTGGTTCGAGACCTCACCGTCGGGCGTCGGGCCACCGTGGATCCGCTTGACGGCGATCCGGCGCACCGGGGAGCCGGGCGCGCCGGTCAGGCTGTACTGGCGGATCTGCCGCGCCCAGTCCGGGAGCGTGACCTGGACGGAGACGTACTGGCCCGCGCGGTGCTCGGGGACGGGCCCGCCGTCGGCCGGACGCAGCTCGAGCACGACCACGTCGGCCGTCTCCTCGATCCGCCCGACGACCTCCCACTCGCGCCAGCCGCCGCCCGCGCCGGTCTCCTCGTACAGCCCCTGCTCGAGCGCGATCAGCGCGTTCGCCATCAGCCAGTAGACCTCGTCCCAGGCGGCCGCGACCTCGGGGGTGACGGCGTCGCCGAGGACCTCGGCGATGGCGGCGAAGAGGTGCCGGCGGACCACCTCGTACTGCTCCGGGGCGACACCCAGGGAGGCGTGTTTGTGGGCGATGCGGCGCAGCATCGCGTCGGGCCGGGCGTCCGGGTGCTCGACGAGGTGCGTGGCGAAGGCGGCGATGGAACCGGCGAGGGCCCGGCGCTGGGTGCCGGCGGCCTGGTTGCCGCGGTTGAACAGGTCGCGCAGGAGCTGGGGACGCTCGTCGAACAGCCCGGCGTAGAAGCGTTCCGTGATCTCCCCGATGGCTGCGCCGACGGCGGGGAGAGTGGCGCGCACGGTGGCGGCGGACTGTTCGGACAGCATCGTGACTCCTCGGGTTCCACGTTCCCACGGCTGCGCCGCACGCTAGTGAAAGTTTCATCTGGAATGCAAATTAAATGGGCGTAAATCGGATGCGCAAGGGGGCGGGGAGGATCGGCCATTACACAGCCGGTTTCGACCGGGCAAGATGGGCACCGGATCCGTACACCTCGCATACGCAGGACGTTCGGGCCGCGGTCGCTCAGCCGATCAAGGTGCGCAACGCGCACGAAATGGTGTTGTGGTGGGATGCTCAGGTGCCGGACCTCTCCCGTGATCCGGGACAGGCGGTCTGACCAGCAAGGATGGGTGGAAGCTAGACATGGACAAGCAGCAGGAGTTCGTGCTCCGCACGCTCGAGGAGCGCGACATCCGGTTCGTACGCCTGTGGTTCACGGACGTGCTGGGCTTCCTCAAGTCCGTGGCCGTGGCCCCGGCCGAGCTGGAACAGGCCTTCGACGAGGGCATCGGCTTCGACGGCAGCGCCATCGAGGGTTTCGCCCGCGTTTACGAGTCCGACATGATCGCCAAGCCGGATCCGTCGACGTTCCAGGTCCTGCCGTGGCGCGCGGAGGCACCGGGCACGGCCCGTATGTTCTGCGACATCCTCATGCCCGACGGCTCCCCCTCCTTCGCGGACCCGCGATATGTCCTGAAGCGAGCGCTCGCCAAGGCGTCCGACCTGGGCTTCACCTTCTACACCCACCCCGAGATCGAGTTCTTCCTGCTGAAGGACAAGCCGGTCGACGGCTCGGTGCCCACTCCCGCGGACAACTCCGGCTACTTCGACCACACCCCGCAGAACATCGGCATGGACTTCCGCCGCACGGCGATCACCATGCTGGAGTCGATGGGCATCTCGGTCGAGTTCTCCCACCACGAGGGCGCCCCCGGCCAGCAGGAGATCGACCTGCGCTACGCCGACGCGCTCTCCACCGCCGACAACGTCATGACGTTCCGCCTGATCATGAAGCAGGTGGCGCTGGAGCAGGGCGTCCAGGCGACGTTCATGCCGAAGCCGTTCTCGGAGTACCCGGGCAGCGGCATGCACACCCACCTCTCGCTCTTCGAAGGTGACCGGAACGCGTTCTACGAGTCGGGCTCGGAGTACCAGCTCTCCAAGGTCGGCCGCTCCTTCATCGCGGGCCTGCTGAAGCACGCCGCGGAGATCTCCGCGGTGACCAACCAGTGGGTCAACTCCTACAAGCGCATCTGGGGCGGCACCGAGCGCACGGCGGGCGCGGGCGGCGAGGCCCCCTCGTACATCTGCTGGGGCCACAACAACCGCTCCGCCCTGGTCCGCGTCCCCATGTACAAGCCGGGCAAGACGGGCTCGGCCCGGGTCGAGGTCCGCTCCATCGACTCCGGCGCCAACCCGTACCTGGCCTACGCCGTCCTCCTGGCCGCCGGCCTGAAGGGCATCGAGGAGGGCTACGAGCTCCCGCCGGGCGCCGAGGACGACGTCTGGGCCCTCTCGGACGCCGAACGCCGCGCGATGGGCATCGAACCCCTCCCGCAGAACCTGGGCGAGGCCCTGACCCTGATGGAGCGCAGCGACCTCGTCGCCGAGACCCTCGGCGAGCACGTCTTCGACTTCTTCCTGCGCAACAAGCGGCAGGAGTGGGAGGAGTACCGGTCGGAGGTCACCGCGTTCGAGCTGCGGAAGAACTTGCCGGTGCTGTAGGCGTACGCCTACCCGGGGGCCACACCCACGGGCGCGCCCGTGGGCGTCCGGCCCCGCCGGGGTCTCTCCCGGGGGGCCGGTGTTCCTGCCGGAGGCCCGCCGCTAGCGCTCGGCGAGCTCGGTCAACAGCTTGTGCAGCGGCTTCTCCGCACGCTGCCGGTACTCCTGGATCGCCCACCCGTTGCCGTCCGGGTCCGTGAAGTACATGAACGTGGCGCCGTCGGTGGGTGCGTACTCCACCGGCTCCGACACCTCCAGACCCCGGTCGAGCAGTTCGGCACGCGCCGCCTTGATGTCGGACACGCACAGCTGGAGGCCCCGGTAGGAGCCGGGCTGCGGCTTCGGGCCCTGCAGCGCCGCGTCCCAGAAGGCGTCTTGGGCGAGGAGGATCGAACAGCCGGAGCCCGGGGGCGTCAGCTGGACGAGGCGCATGCCCGGGAGGACCTCCTGGTCGATGTCGACGTGGAAGCCGACCTTGTCCCGGTAGAAGTCGCGGGACCGGTCGATGTCAGTGACGGGCAGCGGGATCACTTCGAGTGTGTACTGCATGTCTGCTCCTCCGCATCAGGCGAGCCGGCTCCCGCCCACCCAAGCCGATGAAGCCCCCGGAGCGCCACCACCAGGACGACGATCTGTCCGGCGTC
The DNA here is from genome assembly GCA_000719105.1 of Streptomyces sclerotialus. GTDB lineage: Bacteria > Actinomycetota > Actinomycetes > Streptomycetales > Streptomycetaceae > Streptomyces > Streptomyces sclerotialus_B. The sequence goes on from JODX01000001.1 coordinate 844,650, forward strand.
ACCGGCTCTCCTCCCGGGCTCTGCGGTTGGGCTCGGGCCGTGCGACCTTGATCCGATGGGTTCGGCGGATCCGTGAGGAGGCCGAGCGTGACGGCGCCGGGGCGCAGTAGCAGCACCTTCACTCGGCTTAGCCGCAATCCGTAGCTCCGAGCATCACCGCGGACGCGGACGAACACACTGCGACTCCACGGGCACCCGGCACCGCACCTGCTTCCCGATGGCCGACTGCTGTACATGCCATCCGGGCGCGAGCAGGTCGACCACCCCGAGTCCCCGCCCGCCCTCCGCGTCCGCACTGTCCAGCGGCGTCTCGCGACGCCTGGTCGAGATGCCGGGATCCGGGTCGTGCACGTTCACCGCGATGCCGTACAACGTCACGTACACCTCCGCCACGAGCGGTACGTGGTCTCCGCAAGCCCGTACGGAGTTGCCGACCAGTTCGGAGAGGACGAGCAGCACGGAGTCGACGACATCGGCAGCGAGGCCCTGAGCCAGCAGCCCGGTGCGCGCCAGCTCCCTCACGGCCCGCAGGTTGGAAGACGAAGCGCAGAAGTGCACGGCGAAGCCCTGCGGGCAGTGGCGCAGGTAGTAGCCGGGAATCGGGGTGGGGGACATGACGTCTCCTCGACGGTGGGGGGTTGGCACGACGCCACTTTCCTCTGGCCGCGCGCTTTTCTCCCTCGGGTAGAAAGATTTCGACCCGGACGGGTGAAGTAGTCGTGACGGTGTGCGACAGGCACACCGGTCCTGCCACACTCCGTTCATGCCCAACTCGCCCCTCGTGCCGACCATTCGACGCCGCCGCCTGGGTGCCAGCCTGCGAGGCTTCCGCAGCGAAGCCGGTATGACGCTGGACAGCGCCGCAGGAGCCATGGGCTGGAAAGCGCCGAAGCTCTCGAAGATCGAAAGTGCCACCCAGTCGATCAAAGCAAGCGAGGTCGGCGCCCTCCTGAGCGTGTACGGAATCGAGGATGCCCAGGTGAAGGAGGCGCTGGGCGCTCTTGCGCAGGACGCGGGCAAAAAGGGCTGGTGGCAGACGTACAGCGCAATCGTGTCACCCGCCTACGCCGACTACATCTCTTTGGAAGCGGATGCCGAAACCATCTGCGCATGGTCGCCACTGATCATTCCTGGACTGCTTCAGACAGCCGCCTACGCGCGCGAAACCATCGCCGGCATCACAACGACACGCACACCGGAAGAAGTGGCCGCCCTGACCGAAGTGCGCATGGCCCGACAGTCCGTCCTCTCCCGCCCAGGGACGACCCTTGAACTGTGGGCGATCATCCATGAGGCCGCGCTGTACCAGCGCTTCGTCGTGCGCCCCATGACCATGCGCGAACAACTCAGGCGCCTTCTGGACGCTTCGGAGATGCCCAGTGTCACAGTCCAGTTGATGCCGCTGAACTCCACTACTCACCCCGGCGTTGTCGGAGGCTTCACCGTGACGGCATTCCCTCGGCCCATGCCTCCGATGGTGCTCTTGGAGAATCTCAGCGGCGCGACGTACGTTGAGGGCGACGACGCGACGCCTTTCACCAAGGCCTTCGAACGCATCCGCGCGGCGGCCCTTCCGGTGGAGGACTCGCTCGCGAGGATCGCCGAGTTGGAGGAGAGACACCGCAAGTGAATCACCCCCAGGCCGAGCTGTACGCGTTCGACCCCACCGAGGCGATATGGCGGAAGGCGTCCGCCAGTGGAGCGGAGCACGACTGTGTTGAGGTCGCCGATCTTCCTGGCGGTGTCCGGGCAGTGCGCGACTCGAAGAATCCGACCCGTAAGCCTCTGTGTTTCAGCGCCTCGGAGTGGGCCGCCTTCCAGAGAAGCATCATCGCCGGCGAACTGTGATTCGCCCCCGACTCCCCATCACTCAGGACCCGGCTCCACACGCTGCACTGCCTGCATCGGTGCATCGGGCATTAACCGCCGAGCCCACCCCGAGGATGCTTCCGCCGCAGCTCACACACCGCCGGCTCCACCTCCGCAGACGCCTGATGCGGACACGACGCCAGCCGACGAGAGCGGTCCGCCAACCCGGCGAGCCCAGGCGCTGCATACTGCGACTTCCACCCACTCACCGTCTGCCGCGACGACACCCCCAGCAATGCGGCGACCCTGACGCCACACCGGCATGAGCGGTGTGTGCGGGAGCTGGACGATCGCTTGTACGGGTGATCGACGACGGTCAGCGCCCCGTCGCGTTGAACTGTTTGATCAGCCCGGACAGCTCCAGAAGGCTTTCCACCCGGAAGGTGGGCAGCTTCTCCGCCTCCTTACTCTTCCACTGGATCGTGGCCCACGGGCCGCGACGGACGAGCGCGGTGTGCATGCCTGCGGCGACGGCCGGGCACATGTCGTTGTCGACGCGGTCCCCGACGTACAGCGTCTCGTCGACGTCGGCGGGCACCGCCTCGGCGACATGGTGGAAGAACGCCGGGTCCGGCTTGCTGGCGCCCCAGTCGTCCGAGGTGCTGATCAGGTCCACATCCCCGCTGAACAGACCGCGCAGCAGGCCTCCGGCGCGCACTGTCTGGTTCCCGGCGATGCCCAGCCACATGCCGTCGGCGCGCAGCGCGGCGAGCGCATCGCGGACGTCCGGGTACAGGTCGGCCTCCCGAAGTGCTCCGCCTGCCCGGCCTCGGCGCGTGCCTTCCGCTCGGCGGAGCCGGGTCACTGTCGCGACTGCGCTCCGCGCTTCGCCGCTGCCGCGTAGGTCATCGCCGTCGCACTCGCCGCCGAGTAGGACGAGTAGGAACGGAAGCGACGCGTCCGGCCGCGTCCGGCAGCGGAGACGTGAACGGTACGACCCGTCCGTTGTCAAGCCACCCCGCCGATCGACGCCCGGCCGCGGTACGCCGCCCTGACAGGTGGCCGAACTGTCGCCAGGATGGGAAGCACGGACGGGCCGATGACGGTCGGTCGTCACGGGGCGCGAGGCGAGGTGGTTGGAGCGGTACGGGTCGATCAGGGCGCCGGCTCTCGGCTGGCCATCCGTCAGGTGCATGCGGGTGGGCGCGATCTGCTGGTGTGCCCGGCGGGCGAGTTGGACCACGAGACGGGGCAACAGCTCAGCGAGGTGTTCCTGCGGCTGGTGGACCGTCCGGGGCGCCCGGACGAGCACCGCCGAGTGTTGCTGGACCTGTCCGGCGTCGTCCGCTGCGACCGCGGTGGCCTGTTCACCCTGCTGGGCATCTGCCAGGCGCTGGACGTGGCGGGCGTCGGAATCGTGATCACCGAGCTGAGCACCGTGGTACGCCTGACGGTCGGTCACGCGGGTCTGGGCGGCAGGCTTCCCTTGCGTCGGGGGTGAGGGGAGGCCGGGCGTCGGGTTACTCACGGTTTCCGAACTGTCCCCCGGCAGAAGCCACCGGCATGACACCCCCGCCCCGCCCGACCGGCGCTTCCCCCAGGTACTGCGGTTAGGCTCGTGGCCGTACGACCTTGATCCGGCCGTACACCTTGAGCCGTACACCTTGATCCGACGGGTCCGGCGGATCCGGTGAGGAGGAGGGGCATGACCGCGCCGGGGCGCAGAAGCAGTACCTTCACTCGGCTGCTGCGGCACGGCTTCACCGATCCGTCGGCCGCCGAGCGGCTGCTGGAGAGCACGGAGCTGGCGGGCATACGGAACGATCCGGTGCTGCTGGAGGCCCTCGGCGCCACCGCCGATCCCGACCTCGCGCTGCTGGGACTCGTACGGCTGCTGGAGGCACAGCCCGATCCCACGGCGCGGCGGGAGCTGCTGGACACGCTCATCTCCGCCAAGCCGCTGCGCGACCGGCTGCTCGGGGTGCTCGGTGCGTCGGAGGCGCTCGGGGACCATCTCGCCCGGCATCCGCGGGACTGGCGGGCGCTCGTGACGTACGAGCCGCGGGATCTGCATCCGGGTGTGGAGGACTTCGAGCGGGGGCTCGCCGGGGCCGGGGATCCGGTGTCCCTCCGGGTGGCCTACCGGCGGTGCCTGCTGTCGATCGCCGCCCGTGACGTGTGCGGGACCATCGACGTCGCGCAGACCGCCGCCGAGCTCGCCGACCTGGCCACCGCCACGCTGCGGGCCGCGCTCGCCATCGCCCGTACCGCCGCGCCGGAGGACGCCGCGGTGTGCCGGCTCGCCGTCATCGCGATGGGCAAGTGCGGGGGACACGAGCTCAACTACGTGTCCGACGTCGACGTGATCTTCGTGGGCGAGCCCGCCGAGGGGGCCGACGAGCAGAAGGCCGTCAAGGCCGCCGGCCGGCTCGCCGCCCACATGATGCGCATCTGCTCGCAGTCGACCGTCGAGGGCAGCATCTGGCCCGTCGACGCCAATCTGCGGCCCGAAGGGCGCAACGGGCCGCTCGTGCGGACGCTCGCCTCCCACCTCGCCTACTACCAACGGTGGGCCAAGACCTGGGAGTTCCAGGCCCTGCTCAAGGCGCGGCCCGTGGCCGGGGACGCCGAGCTCGGCGCCCAGTACGTCGCCACGCTCGCGCCCCTCGTCTGGCAGGCGGCCGAGCGTGAGAACTTCGTCGCCGACGTGCAGAAGATGCGGCGGAGAGTCGTGGAGAACATTCCTGCCGGTGAGGTCGAGCGGGAGCTGAAGCTCGGGCCCGGCGGGCTGCGGGACGTCGAGTTCGCCGTGCAGCTGCTGCAGCTCGTGCACGGGCGCGCGGACACGTCGCTGCGCAGCGGCACCACCCTCGACGCGCTGCGGGCGCTCGCCGAGGGCGGGTATGTGGGGCGGGCCGACGCCGAGCAGCTCGACCAGGCGTACCGGTTCCTCAGGTCCATGGAGCACCGGATCCAGCTGTACCGGCTGCGCCGCACCCACCTCCTGCCCGAGGCCGAGGCCGATCTGCGGCGCCTCGGGCGGTCGCTGGGGCTGCGCACGGAACCCGTCCAGGGGCTGCTGCGGGAGTGGAAGCGGCACGCGGCCGCGGTGCGGCGGCTGCACGAGAAGCTGTTCTACCGGCCGTTGCTCGACGCCGTCGCCCAGCTCGCGCCCGGCGAGGCCCGGCTGAGTGCCGGAGCCGCCCGGGAGCGGCTCGTCGCGCTCGGGTACGCGGACCCGGCGGCGGCGCTACGGCATCTGGAGGCGCTGGCGTCGGGCGTGTCGCGCAAGGCGGCGATCCAGCGGACGCTGCTGCCGGTGATGCTGGGGTGGTTCGCCGACTCGGCGGACCCGGACGCGGGGCTGCTCAACTTCCGCAAGGTGTCCGACGCCCTGGGCAGGACACCCTGGTACCTGCGGCTGCTCCGGGACGAGGGGGCCGCCGCCGAGAACCTCGCGCGCGTGCTGTCCGCCGGCCGACTGGCCCCCGACCTGCTGATGCGGGCCCCCGAGGCCGTCGCGCTGCTCGGCGACGGGGACGGCGGCCGCGGCGGACTCGAACCGCGGGGGCGGGCCCAGCTCGAGCAGGAGATACTCGCCGCCGTCGGGCGCGCCGACGGGGCCCGGCAGGCGGTCACCGCCGCGCGCGGGGTGCGGCGCCGCGAACTGTTCCGTACGTCCGCCGCGGACATCGTCGGCTCGTACGGCACCGACGGGTCGCCGGGCGACGTCGACCACGGCCGGCTGGTGGACCTGGTCGGCGACGCGGTGTCGGACCTGACGGCGGCGACGCTGGCCGGGACGTTGCGGGCCGTGGTGCAGGAGCACTACGGGGACACGCTGCCCACCCGCTTCGCCGTGATCGGCATGGGACGGTTCGGCGGGCACGAGCTGGGCTACGGTTCCGACGCCGACGTGCTGTTCGTGCACGAGCCGTGGGAGGGCACCGACGAGCAGGAGGCCGCGCGGGCCGCGAACACGGTCGTCGCGGAGATGCGGCGGCTTCTCCAGGTCCCGAGCACCGACCCGCCGCTGCTGATCGACGCCGACCTGCGGCCCGAGGGCAAGTCAGGGCCGCTGGTGCGGACCCTGAAGTCGTACGAGGCGTACTACCGGCGGTGGTCGCTGGTGTGGGAGTCGCAGGCGCTGCTGCGGGCCGAGTTCGTCGCGGGCGACGAGGACCTGGGGCGGCGGTTCACCGAGCTGATCGATCCCCTGCGCTATCCGCGGCAGGGGCTCGGGGACGACGCCGTACGGGACATCCGGCGGCTGAAGGCGCGCATGGAGTCCGAGCGGCTGCCGCGCGGCGCCGATCCGACGCTGCACACCAAGCTGGGGCGCGGCGGGCTGTCCGACGTCGAGTGGACCGTGCAGCTGATGCAGTTGCGGCACGGCGCCGGGGAGCCGGGGCTGCGGACCACGCGGACCCGGGCGGGGCTGGCCGCGGCGCGTGCCGCCGGGCTGGTCCCCGAGGAGGACGCCGCGACGCTGGACGAGGCCTGGGTGCTGGCCACCCGGGTGCGCAACGCCGTGATGCTGGTGCGCGGGCGGGCCGGGGACACGTTCCCCTCGGACGCGCGCGAGCTGGGCGCCGTGGGCCGCTACCTCGGGTACGGCCCCGGGCACGTGGGGGACATGCTGGACGACTACCGGAGGGTCACGCGGCGCGCTCGGGCTGTGGTGGAGTCCCTGTTCTACGGGACGTAGATGTAGGGGAAGCCGCGGACGCGGGGTCCGGCTCCGGGTCCGGGCCCGGAGCCGCGGGCAGATGGCGCGGCAGCCCGTGCGGCAGCGCGCCGTACCAGAGGCGGACCACCGCGTAACCGAAGGCCAGGCAGAGCGCGCCGCCCACCGCGTCGAGCCAGAAGTGGTTGGCGGTGGCGACGATCACCACCAGGGTGCCCGCCGGGTAGAGCAGGCCCAGGACCCGCACCCACGGCACCGAGGCCAGCGCGAAGAGGGTCAGCCCGCACCACAGGGACCAGCCGATGTGCATGGAGGGCATCGCGGCGTACTGGTTCGACATGTTCTTCAGGTCACCGGAGGCCATGGAGCCCCAGGTCTCGTGGACCACGACCGTGTCGATGAAGTGGCCGCCCGTCATCAGGCGGGGCGGGGCCAGCGGGTAGAAGTAGTAGCCGACCAGGGCCACGGCCGTCGTCGCGAAGAGCACCAGGCGGGCGGCGGCGTAGCGGCCGGGGTGGCGGCGGTAGAGCCAGACCAGGACGCCCAGCGTCACCACGAAGTGCAGCGTGGCGTAGTAGTAGTTCATGCCCACGATCAGCCACGTCACGGAGTTCACGGCGTGGTTGACCGCGTCCTCGACCGCGATCCCGAGGTGGTGCTCCACCTGCCAGATCGAGTCGGCGTTGGCGAGTGCCTGCCGCTTCTGCTCCGGGACCGCGTTGCGGATCAGCGAGTACGTCCAGTAACTCACCGCGATCAGCAGGATCTCGAACCAGAAGCGGGGGCGGCGCGGGGTGCGCAGCCGGCGCAGGACCGCCCGGCCCCGGCCGTTCGTGCCGCCCGTGGCGTCCGCAACGGCTGTGGCGGGCCGGGGAGCGGTCTGCTCCTGGCCTTCCAGTGTCGTCACGGTCGTCTCACCCATGGGCACAGAGTCTGCCAGAAAGAACTTCCTCCGCAGATCATCCCCCGGTCGGGTCCCGGACGCACGGTGTCCGTAGTGGGCGGGCGGGGGCGCCTCCTGCTCACGTACCGGTCGGCCGCCCGGTTTCTCCTACCTGCGGACTACCTGTGCGGACTGCCTGCGGACCACCTGTGCGGACTGCCTGCGGACCACCTACGGACGGGTCCGGTCCCCAGGGGCCGAAGCGGTCGATCCGCGCACCACCAGCTCCGGCATGAACACGAATTCGCTGTGCGGTGCGGGCGTCCCGCCGATCTCCTCCAGCAGCGTGCGCACCGCCGCCTGGCCCATGGCCGGGACCGGCTTGCGGACCGTGGTGAGGGGCGGGTCGGTGAAGGCGATCAACGGGGAGTCGTCGAAGCCCACGACGGAGATGTCCTTGGGGACGTCGAGGCCCCGCTGCCGCGCCGCGCGGATCGCGCCCAGCGCCATCATGTCGCTCGCGCACACCACCGCGGTGCAGTCCCGGTCCATCAGCGCGGCGGCGGCGGCCTGGCCGCCCTCCAGCGTGTAGAGGGAGTGCTGGACCAGTTCGGTCTCGATGGTCTCGGGGGCCAGGCCGAGCTGCTCCTGCATGGTGCGGACGAAGCCGTCGATCTTGCGCTGGACGGGCACGAACCGCTTCGGGCCGAGGGCGAGGCCTATCCGGGTGTGGCCGAGGGAGGCCAGGTGGGTCACCGCCAGGCTCATGGCCGCGCGGTCGTCCGGGGAGATGAAGGGGGCCTGGACCTTCGGCGAGAAGCCGTCCACGAGGACGAAGGGCACGCCCTGGGCGCGCAGTTGCTCGTAGCGCTGCATGTCGGCGGTGGTGTCCGCGTGCAGTCCGGAGACGTAGATGATGCCGGCGACCCCGCGGTCGACGAGCATCTCCGTCAGCTCGTCCTCGGTGGAGCCGCCGGGAGTCTGGGTGGCGAGGACCGGGGTGTAGCCCTGCCGGGTCAGCGCCTGGCCGATCACCTGGGCCAGGGCCGGGAATATGGGGTTCTCCAGCTCGGGGGTGATCAGGCCGACGAGGCCCTCGCTGCGCTGCCGCAGCCGTACGGGCCGCTCGTAGCCGAGGACGTCGAGGGCGGCCAGGACGGACTGGCGGGTGGTCGCGGCGACGCCCGGTTTGCCGTTGAGCACCCGGCTGACCGTCGCCTCGCTGACCCCCGCCTGGGCCGCGATGTCGGCAAGCCGTGTGGTCACGGCACCGGACTGTACCGGGCGGCCGCCCGCTTGCCCACCGGCCCGTCGCCGGGTGGGCGCGGGGGTGCGGCCCGTCGCGGGCTGCTGCGTCATCGCGGTCCCTCGTGTCTCTGATCGGTGTCAGGTCCCTGCTTCCCGTACGGCGACGGGGTGGGTCGCGTACGAAAGGGGCGCCTTCCGCAAGGCGCTGACAGGGTGATGATTCCCGCACAGGAAAGCCTTGGCAAGAGCTTGCAGAGTCTTGCACAAGTGTCCCTGGCCGTGCTGAGCGGCTGCAAGTGGGGGTTTTCGAGCGGTTGCGACGGGGTCACGGAAGGGTAACCGTCGCCGTTTCTTGCGCTTTTTTTCTGCAAGGTCTTTCGCAACGGTTGCATCGCTGTTACGTTCACGTCGCCCGCTGGCCTCCCCCACTCTCGGCTCCGCTCGAACGGGGGCACCCCCATCGGCGCAGTCGGCAAGACGGCAGGGAGCGGATTCAGGCCGGTCCCCGCATCACACGGGCTTTCACCCTCAAGGAGATCTCATGCGGCGTGGCATAGCGGCCACCGCGCTGGTGGCGTCCCTCGCCCTCGCGGCGACGGCCTGCGGCGGAAGCGACAGCGGCGACAGTGCCGACGGTCCGGTCACCATCACCTACTGGGACACTTCCAACGCCACCAATGAGGCGCCGACGTACAAGGCCTTGGTGAAGGAGTTCGAGGCCGCGAACAAGGACATCAAGGTCAAGTTCGTCAACGTCCCGTTCGACCAGGCGCAGAACAAGTTCGACACCGCCGCCGGCGCCTCGGGCGCCCCGGACGTGCTGCGCGCCGAGGTCGGCTGGACCCCCGCCTTCGCGAAGAAGGGCTACTTCCTGCCGCTGGACGGCACCGAGGCCCTCGCCGAGCAGGACAAGTTCAAGTCCAACCTGCTCGAGCAGGCGAAGTACGAGGGCAAGACGTACGGCGTGCCGCTGGTCACCGACACCCTCGCCTTCGTCTACAACAAGGAACTGTTCGAGAAGGCCGGCGTCGAGGTCCCCAAGACGTGGGAGGACCTGAAGAAGGCCGCCGCCACCATCAAGGACAAGACCGGCGTCGACGGCTACTGGGGCTCCACCGCGGGCTACTACGGGCAGCCGTTCCTCTACGGCGAGGGCACCGACACGGTCGACGCCGAGGGCAAGAAGATCACCGTCGCCTCGGCCGAGGCGAAGAAGGCCTACCAGACCTGGCTGGACCTGTTCGACGGCAAGGGCCTGCACAAGGCCGACACCACCGCCGACGCCTACGCCCACCAGCAGGACGCGTTCAACAACGGCAAGGTCGCCTCGATCATCCAGGGCCCGTGGGAGATCACGAACTTCTACAAGGGCTCGGCCTTCAAGGACAAGGAGAACCTGGGCATCGCCACCGTCCCGGCCGGCTCCGCGGGGAAGGCGGGCGCCCCGACCGGCGGCCACAACCTCTCGGTGTACGCGGGCTCGGACAAGGCGCACCAGGAGGCGGCGCTGAAGCTGGTCAACTTCATGACCTCGGCGAAGTCCCAGGAGACCATCGCCCTGAAGAACTCCACGCTGCCCACCCGTGACGACGCCTACACCGACAAGGTGAAGGCCGACCCGGGCATCGCCGGCTTCCAGACGGTGCTCGGAGCCGCCCAGCCGCGCCCGGCGCTGCCCGAGTACAGCTCCCTGTGGACGCCCCTCGACGACGAGCTGCCCCAGATCGCGAGCGGCAAGAAGTCCCTGGACAAGGGCCTGAGCGACGCGGAGACCGCGTTCGCCAAGCTGGTGCCGGACTTCAGCAAGTGATCCACGCGGCCGCCGCGTCCTGACCGAGAGATCGGGTCCAGGGGACGCGGCGGCCTCCGGCCCGGGTGCCGCGCGGCCCACTGGCGCCGCCCGCACCCGGGCTCCACCGGCCGCCCCGGGCCGTACCCCTGAACATGCAGAAGGTGTCGAACCATGACAGTCGCCATCGACCGAGCGACCGGTAAGCGGCGCGGTGAGCCGGATCCGCGCCGCGGCGGCCGGCTCCAGCGCCTCAAGCAGAGCTACCAGAAGTACTGGTACGCGTACGCGATGATCGCCCCGGTGGTCGTCGTCCTCGGCGTCCTCGTGCTCTACCCGCTGGCCCGGGGCCTCTACCTGACGTTCACCGACGCCAACAGCCTGAACTCGGCCCGCACCATCGGCGTGAACGAGATCGAGGCCACCTACCAGTGGGTCGGCCTCGACAACTACGCCGACATCCTGTGGGGCCCGACCAGCTACGACCGGTTCTGGTCGCACTTCATCTGGACGATCGTCTGGACGGTGCTCTGCGTCACCCTGCACTACGTCATCGGTCTCGGCCTCGCCCTGCTGCTCAACCAGAAGCTGCGCGGCCGCACCCTGTACCGGCTGATCCTGGTGCTGCCGTGGGCGGTGCCCACCTTCGTCACCGTCTTCGGCTGGCGCTTCATGCTCGCCGACTCCGGCATCATCAACTCCGCGCTGGACTCGATCGGCCTGCCGTCACCGCAGTGGCTGGAGGACAGCTTCTGGCAGCGGTTCGCCGCGGTCATGGTGAACACCTGGTGCGGTGTGCCCTTCATGATGGTCTCGCTGCTCGGCGGGCTCCAGTCCATCGACGGCACGCTGTACGAGGCCGCCGAGATGGACGGCGCGAACGCCTGGCAGCGCTTCCGCTACGTCACCCTCCCCGGCCTGCGGACCGTCAGCTCCACCGTGGTGCTGCTCGGCGTGATCTGGACGTTCAACCAGTTCGCGGTGATCTTCCTGCTCTTCGGCAACACCGCGCCCGACGCGCAGATCCTCGTCACCTGGGCCTACCAGCTCGGCTTCGGCCAGCAGCCGCGCGACTACGCGCAGTCGGCCGCCTACGGCATCCTGCTCCTCTCCATCCTGATCGTCTTCACCTCCGTCTACCGCCGCTGGCTGGACCGCAATGAGCAGTCCGCGATCTGAGGCAGGAGTCCCCATGAGCACCACGACCCTCCCGAACGCCGCGCCGGTGGACCAGACCCCCGCACCTGCCGCTCCGCCGCGCAGGACGCGCGGGCGCGGGCAGGGCAGCCGCGTCGGCTCCCTCGTCTCCCACGCGATCCTGATCGTGGCGAGCTTCGCCGCGCTCTTCCCGATCGCCTGGCTGGTCTTCCTGTCGCTCGGCCCCGACAAGGACGACTATCTGCACCCCGGACGCATCTTCGGCAAGATGACGTTCGACAACTACACGTTCGTGCTCACCGAGACGAACTTCACCGACTGGCTGGTGAGCACGCTCATCGTGTCGCTCGGCACCACCGTCATCGGCGTCCTCGTCGCCGCCACCACCGGCTACGCGGTCTCCCGCATGCGCTTCCCGGGCTACCGCAAGTTCATGTGGCTGCTGCTGGTCACGCAGATGTTCCCGGTGGCCGTGCTGATGGTGCCGATGTACGAGATCCTGTCGGAGCTCCAGCTCATCGACAGCTACCTCGGCCTCATCCTCGTCTACTGCACGACCGCGGTGCCGTACTGCGCCTGGCTGCTCAAGGGCTACTTCGACACCATCCCGTTCGAGATCGACGAGGCCGGACGCGTCGACGGACTGACCCCCTTCGGCACGTTCGCGCGGCTGATCCTGCCGCTCGCCAAGCCGGGCCTGGCCGTCGCCGCCTTCTACAGCTTCATCACCGCGGTCAGCGAGGTCGCCTTCGCCACGGTGTTCATGCTGTCCGACACGAAGTACACCTTCGCCGTCGGTCTGCAGAGCTTCGTCAGCGAGCACGACGCCCAGCGGCAGTACATGGCCGCGACCGCCGTGCTGGTCGCCATCCCGGTCTCCGCCTTCTTCTACCTTGTGCAGAAGAACCTGGTGACCGGCCTCACCGCGGGCGGCACGAAGGGCTGACGGCCCCGGGGCGATCCCCTGGGGACACGCCCGCCCGAGGCTCCCGCGCGCCCTGTCGCGCGGGTGGCGGCCGCGGTACCTGTCCGAACCCCGCTGCCACCGCGGCCGCCTCGTCATCCCGACCCGAGACACCGCCCAACCCATCCCTTTCCCCGCTCCCGGCTCCGCCGGAGCGGGGGACCCCCCCCATCGCATCAAGGACGCCATGAGCCAGCATTCCGTTGAACCGGCCCCGACCTCCGCGCTCGCGACCGTCGCCGCCCGTCGCGACTGGTGGCGCGACGCGGTGATCTACCAGGTCTATCCGCGCAGCTTCGCCGACAGCAACGGCGACGGCATGGGCGACCTGGAGGGCGTACGTTCCCGGCTGCCGTACCTGCGCGACCTCGGCGTCGACGCCGTGTGGCTCAGCCCCTTCTACGCCTCGCCGCAGGCCGACGCCGGCTACGACGTGGCCGACTACCGGGCCGTCGACCCCATGTTCGGCAACCTCCTGGACGCCGACGCGCTGATCCGCGACGCCCACGCGCTGGGCCTGCGCATCATCGTCGACCTGGTCCCCAACCACTCCTCCGACCAGCACGAGTGGTTCAAGCGCGCCCTCGCCGAGGGGCCGGGCTCCCCGCTGCGGGAGCGCTACCACTTCCGCCCCGGCAAGGGGGAGAACGGCGAGCTGCCGCCCAACGACTGGGAGTCCATCTTCGGCGGCCCCGCCTGGACCCGCGTCACCGAACCGGACGGCACCCCCGGCGAGTGGTACCTGCACCTCTTCGCTCCCGAGCAGCCCGACTTCAACTGGGAGCACCCGGCCGTCGGCGACGAGTTCCGCTCCATTCTGCGGTTCTGGCTCGACATGGGCGTCGACGGCTTCCGCATCGACGTGGCGCACGGCATGGTCAAGGCCGAAGGCCTGCCCGACCTGGGTTCCCATGATCAGGTCAAGCTGCTGGGCAACGATGTCATGCCGTTCTTCGACCAGGACGGTGTGCACGAGATCTACCGCGAGTGGCGCAAGGTCCTCGACGAGTTCTCGGGCGAGCGCATCTTCGTCGCCGAGGCCTGGACCCCGACCGTCGAGCGCACCGCCCGCTACGTGCGCCCCGACGAGCTGCACCAGGCGTTCAACTTCCAGTACCTGAGCACCTACTGGGACGCGCCCGAGCTGCGCGAGGTGATCGACCGCACCCTCGACGCGATGCGGCCCGTCGGCGCCCCCGCCACCTGGGTGCTGTCCAACCACGACGTGACCCGGCACGCCACCCGCTTCGGCAACGAGCCCGGCCTCGGCACCCAGATCCGCAGCGCGGGCGACCGCGACCTCGGTCTGCGCCGGGCCCGTGCGGCGACCCTGCTAATGCTGGCGCTGCCCGGCTCCGCCTACGTCTACCAGGGCGAGGAACTGGGCCTGCCCGACGTGACGGACCTTCCCGACGAGGTGCGCCAGGACCCGGCGTACTTCCGGGGCGCCGGGCAGGACGGCTTCCGCGACGGCTGCCGGGTGCCGATCCCGTGGACGCGCACCGGCTCCTCGTACGGCTTCGGCGACGGCGGCTCCTGGCTGCCGCAGCCCGAGGGCTGGGGCGAGCTGAGCGTCGAGGCGCAGACCGGTGACGCGGACTCCACCCTGGAGCTGTACCGCACCGCGCTGGCCGTCCGCCGGGAGCAGGCCGACCTCGGCGCGGGCGACTCCGTGGAGTGGCTCAAGGCGCCCGAGGGCGTCCTCGCCTTCCGCCGCGGGGAGTTCGTGTGTGTCGCGAACACCACCGGCGAGGGTGTGCGCATCCCGGCGTACGGCCGGATCCTGGTGTCCAGCGGTGAGGTGATCGTCGCGGACGACGAGGCGAAGCTGCCGGCGGACACCACCGTGTGGTGGACGACCGCCTGAGGCAATCTCTTTCGCCTGCTTGCAGGGGCCTGCCGTCCGTTCGGGGTGGCGGGCCCCTGCTGTCGTTCTGTCCGTGAAACAGCAGGTGGTGAGTAGTTCAAGTGGCCTTGCCCGGCTCTGGTTTCCGGTTGGTGAAGAAGGTGTGTCCGGAGGGTTGACCGGTGGATCGGGGGCTCGTACGGTCTGGTCGGCTGAAAGTTTTCAGTCGTATTGCAGCAAGAACCTTCAAGGCCCTTCAACGCCATCCCCATTGGCATCTGCCAGGCCGTCCCCATCGGCTCGGCACCTTCAACGGAGAAGGACACCCGCATGGCCAGCAGAACCCTCTCCGGCGCGCTCGCCCTCGCGGCGGCCGCGTCGGTGGCGCTCGCCGTCCCCACGGGCAGCGCGTACGCGTCCCCGCCCGGCACCAAGGACGTCACCGCCGTCCTGTTCGAGTGGAAGTTCGACTCGGTCGCCAAGGCGTGCACCGACACCCTCGGCCCCGCCGGTTACGGCTACGTCCAGGTCTCGCCCCCGCAGGAGCACATCCAGGGCGGTCAGTGGTGGACCTCGTACCAGCCGGTCAGCTACAAGATAGCCGGGCGTCTCGGTGACCGGGCCGCCTTCAAGAGCATGATCGACACCTGCCACGCGGCCGGGGTGAAGGTCGTCGCCGACGCCGTCATCAACCACATGTCGGCCGGCTCCGGCACCGGCACGGGCGGCTCCTCCTACACCAAGTACGACTACCCCGGTCTGTACTCGTCCTCCGACATGAACGACTGCACCACGCAGATCGGCAGCAACTACGGGGACCGCGCCAACGTCCAGAACTGCGAGCTGGTGGGCCTCGCCGACCTCGACACCGGCGAGGAGTACGTCCGCACGAAGATCGCGGGCTACCTCGACGACCTGCTCTCCCTCGGCGTCGACGGCTTCCGGATCGACGCGGCCAAGCACATGCCCGCCGCCGACCTGGCCGCCATCAAGGGCAAGCTGACCGACCCCGGCGTGTACTGGAAGCAGGAGGCGATATACGGCGCGGGCGAGGCCGTCTCGCCGAGCGAGTACCTGAACACCGGTGACGTCCAGGAGTTCCGCTACGCCCGCGACCTCAAGCGCGTCTTCCAGAACGAGAACCTCGCCTACCTCAAGAACTTCGGCGAGAGCTGGGGCTACATGGCCTCCGGCAAGTCCGCCGTCTTCGTCGACAACCACGACACCGAGCGCGGCGGCGACACCCTCAACTACAAGAACGGCGCCGACTACACCCTCGCCAGTGTCTTCATGCTGGCCTGGCCCTACGGCTCGCCCGACGTCCACTCCGGCTACGAGTGGTCCGACAAGGACGCCGGTCCGCCGAGCGGCGGCCAGGTGAACGCCTGCTACAGCGACGGCTGGAAGTGCCAGCACGCCTGGAACGAGATCTCCTCCATGGTCGCCTTCCGCAACACCGCGCGCGGCGAGGCCGTGACCAACTGGTGGGACAACGGCGGTGACCAGATCGCCTTCGGCCGGGGCTCCAAGGCGTACGTGGCGATCAACCACGAGGGCTCCTCGCTGACCCGCACCTTCCAGACCTCGCTGCCCTCCGGCGACTACTGCGACGTGCAGAGCGGGAAGGCCGTGACGGTCAACGGCTCCGGGCAGTTCACCGCCACCCTCGGCGCGCAGACCGCACTCGCCCTGCACACCGGGGCCCGTACCTGCCAGGGCGGCGGCAACCCCGACCCCGGCACCGACCCCGACCCGCAGTCCGGCGCCTCGTTCGCGGTCAACGCCACCACCCAGCTCGGCCAGAACATCTACGTCACCGGCAACCAGTCCGCCCTCGGCAACTGGAACGCCGGCAGCGCTCTCAAGCTGGACCCGGCCACGTACCCGGTGTGGAAGCTCGACGTGAACCTCCCGGCCGGAACGTCTCTCGAGTACAAGTACATCCGCAAGGACGCGGCCGGAAACGTCACCTGGGAGAGCGGCGCCAACCGCACCGCGACCGTCCCGGCCTCCGGCAAGGTCACGCTGAACGACACCTGGCGCAACTGACCGGCCCCACCGGCCCGTTGTGCCGTGCGGCCGCCCGGCGCCCCTCACCGGCAGGCGCCGGGCGGACGCTTCTTCCCCTGCCCCTATCAGGCCCCTGTCAGGCCTCTATCAGGAGTAAGTCCGTGAGACGCCCGCCTCTGCGAAGAACGGTGACCGCAGCCGTCGCCGCGGCGCTCTGCGCCACGTTCGCCCCGGCCGTGCCCGCGCTCGCCGCGCCCCGGCCGCCCGCACCCCCCTCCGACGCGAAGCTGGCGGCCGAGTCCGCGCGGCACGAGCTCACCCGCGAGCAGTTCTACTTCGTCCTGCCGGATCGTTTCGCCAACGGTGACACGTCCAACGACAAGGGCGGTCTGACCGGTTCGCGCCTGGCCACCGGGTACGACCCCACCGACAAGGGCTTCTACCAGGGCGGCGACCTCAAGGGCCTGACCAAGAAGCTCGACTACATCAAGGACCTCGGCACCACCGCCATCTGGCTGGCGCCGATCTTCAAGAACCAGCCCGTGCAGGGGACTAGGGAGAACGCCTCCGCCGGCTACCACGGCTACTGGATCACCGACTTCACGCAGGTCGACCCGCACTTCGGCACGAACGACGACCTCGAGACCCTCATCGACAAGGCCCACGCCAAGGGCATGAAGGTCTTCTTCGACGTCATCACCAACCACACCGCCGACGTCGTCGACTACGAGGAGAAGTCCTACGACTACCTCTCCAAGGGCGCCTTCCCGTACCTGACGAAGGACGGCGAGCCCTTCGACGACGCCGACTACGCGGACGGGAAGAAGAAGTTCCCGGCCGTCGGCACCGGCTCGTTCCCGTACACGCCGTCCGTGCCCGCCGCCAAGAAGGACGTCAAGGTCCCGTCCTGGCTGAACGACCCGACGATGTACCACAACCGGGGCGACTCCACCTGGGCCGGCGAGTCCGCCACGTACGGGGACTTCACCGGCCTGGACGACCTGTGGACCGAGCGTCCCGAGGTCGTCGAGGGCATGGAGAAGATCTACCAGCGGTGGGTCAGGGACTTCGACATCGACGGCTTCCGGATCGACACCGTGAAGCACGTCAACATGGAGTTCTGGACCCAGTGGGCCACCTCCCTCGACGCCTACGCGGCCAAGAAGGGCCGGGACGACTTCTTCATGTTCGGCGAGGTGTACTCCGCCGACACGTCCGTCACCGCGCCGTACGTCACCGAGGGCCGGCTCGACTCCACGCTGGACTTCCCGTTCCAGGACGCGGCCCGCGCGTACGCCTCCCAGGGCGGCAGCGCCCAGAAGCTGGCCGCGCTCTTCGGTGACGACTACAAGTACACGACCGACAAGGCCAACGCGTACGAGCAGGTCACCTTCCTCGGCAACCACGACATGGGCCGCTTCGGCACCTTCCTGAAGCAGGACGACGAGAAGGCGACCGACGCGGAGTTGCTGAAGAAGGCCGAGCTCGCCAATGAGCTGATGTTCCTCAGCCGTGGCAACCCGGTCATCTACTACGGCGACGAGCAGGGCTTCACCGGCGCGGGCGGTGACAAGGACGCCCGTCAGACCCTGTTCGCCTCGAAGGTCGCCGACTACCTCGACGACGACCAGCTGGGCACCGACCGCACGCACGCCGAGGACGCCTACGACACCAAGGCGCCGCTCTACCGCCAGATCGCCGCGCTCGCCAAGCTGCGCAAGGCCAACCCGGCCCTCGCGGACGGCGTCCAGACGGAGCGGTACGCGGCCGACGGCGCGGGCGTCTACGCCTTCTCCCGTACGGACGCGAAGACCGGCACCGAGTACGTCGTCGCCTTCAACAACGCGGACGAGAAGAAGACCGCGACGTTCGAGACGGGCTCCGCGGGCATGACGTTCCGCGGTATCCACGGCACCGACGCCTCCGTGAGGAGCGGCTCGGACAAGAAGGTCACCGTGACCGTCCCGGCCGGATCGTCGGTCGTGTTCAAGGCGGCAGGGCGGCTCGGCAAGCCCGCCACCAAGCCGTCCGTGACCCTCAAGGCCCCGGACGCGGGCGCCACCGGCACCGTCGAGCTCACGGCGGACGTCGACGGCGGACAGCTCAACCGCGTCGTCTTCGCCGCCCAGACCGGCAACGGCAAGTGGCAGACCCTCGGCTCCGCCGACCACGCCCCGTACAAGGTCACCCACACCGTCGGTGAGGACGTCCCGGCCGGGACCGCGCTGCGCTACAAGGCCGTGGCGGTCGACTCGGCGGGCCGTACGGCGAGCGCGACGGCCGCCTCGACCACCGGCACCCCGCCCGCCGAGGAGATCCCGACCGCGTCGTCCCGTGACTACGCGATCGTCCACTACAAGCGCGAGGACGGCGACTACGACGACTGGGGCCTGTACGCCTGGGGCGACCTCGCCGACGGTGAGGCGACGGAGTGGCCGGCCAGCCACCCCTTCGTCGGCCGTGACGCGTACGGCGCCTTCGCCTACGTCAAGCTGAAGCCGGGCGCCTCGAACGTCGGGTTCCTCGTCATCGACAAGGACGGGAACAAGGACGTCTCCACCGACCGGACCGTCGACGTCACGAAGACGGGCGAGGTCTGGATCGAGCAGGGCAAGGAGACCGTACTCACCGAGCGGCCCTCCGGCGAGCACCCCGAGCAGGACAAGTCCAAGGCGGTCCTCCACTACCACCGCGCCGACGGGAACTACGACGGCTGGGGACTGCACGTCTGGGGCGACGCGGCGAATCCGACGGACTGGGCAAAGCCCCTCGAACCGGTGAAGACTGACTCCTATGGCGCTGTCTTCGAAGTACCGCTCACCGAGGGTGCCACCAACCTCAGCTACATCATCCACAAGGGCGACGAGAAGGACCTCCCCAGCGACCAGGCGCTGGACCTCAAGGCCGACGGCCACGAGGTGTGGCTGTTGAGCGGCCAGGAGAAGTACCTGCTCCCGCAGCCCGCGGGCAGTGCGGCCGCCCTGGACCTGACCACCTCCAAGGCGGTCTGGATCGACCGGAACACGGTCGCCTGGGACGGCAGCCCGAGCGCCGCCTCCACACAGCTGCTGTACGCGCGCGACGGTTCGATCGCGGTCGAGAACGGCACGCTGACCGGTGACGCGAAGGCGCTCCGGCTGTCGAGGTCCGAGCTCACCGACGCGCAGAAGGAGAAGTTCCCGCACCTGAAGGCGTACACCGCCTGGACCGTCGACCCGCGCGACCGCGACCGGGTGCGCGAGGCGCTGCAGGGCCAGGTCGTGGCCTCCCAGCGGGCCGCGAACGGTGCCGTGCTCGCGGCGACCGGTGTGCAGATCGCGGGGGTGCTCGACGACCTGTACGACGCGACGAAGGCGGACCTCGGGCCGACGTTCGACCGCAAGGGCCGGCCGACGCTGGCCGTGTGGGCGCCGACGGCGCAGTCCGTGTCGCTGGAGCTGGACGGTAAGACGGTCGCGATGAAGCGGGACGGCGGTACGGGCGTCTGGTCCGTCACCGGCTCCTCGTCCTGGAAGAACAAGCCGTACCGGTACGTCGTCAAGGTGTGGGCGCCGACCGTCGGCAAGATCGTCACCAACAAGGTCACCGACCCGTACTCCGTGGCCCTCACCACCGACTCCGAGCGCAGCCTCGTCGTCGACCTGGGCGACAAGTCCCTGGCGCCCGGCGGCTGGTCGAACCTCGCCAAGCCGAAGGCCGTACCGCTCAAGGACGCCCAGATCCAGGAGCTGCACATCCGGGACTTCTCGGTGGAGGACAAGACCTCCCCGGCGGAGCACCGGGGCACCTACCTGGCCTTCACCGACAAGGACAGCGACGGCTCGAAGCACCTGCGGAAGCTGGCGAAGTCCGGTACGTCGTACGTGCACCTGCTGCCCGCCTTCGACATCGCGACCATCCCGGAGAACAAGGCGGACCAGGCGACCGTCGACTGCGACCTCGCCTCCTACCCGGCCGACTCCGAGAAGCAGCAGGAGTGTGTCGCGAAGGCGGCGGCGAAGGACGCGTACAACTGGGGCTACGACCCGTACCACTACACGGTTCCCGAGGGCTCCTACGCGACCGACCCCGACGGCACCCGGCGCACGGTCGAGTTCCGGAAGATGGTCCAGGCGCTGAACGAGGACGGCCTGCGGGTCGTCATGGACGTGGTCTACAACCACACCACCGCAAGCGGCCAGGCCGACACGTCCGTGCTGGACAAGGTGGTGCCCGGCTACTACCAGCGGCTCCTCGCCGACGGTTCCGTGGCGACCAGCACCTGCTGCGCCAACACCGCGCCCGAGAACGCCATGATGGGCAAGCTGGTCGTCGACTCCATCGTCACCTGGGCGAAGGAGTACAAGGTCGACGGGTTCCGCTTCGACCTGATGGGCCACCACCCGAAGGACAACATCCTGGCCGTGCGGAAGGCCCTCGACGCGCTCACCCCGGAGAAGGACGGCGTCGACGGGAAGAAGATCATCCTGTACGGCGAGGGCTGGAACTTCGGCGAGGTCGCCGACGACGCCCGCTTCGTCCAGGCCACGCAGAAGAACATGGCCAGGACGGGCGTCGCCACCTTCTCCGACCGCGCCCGTGACGCCGTGCGCGGCGGCGGACCGTTCGACGAGGACCCGGGCGTGCAGGGCTTCGCCTCGGGGCTCTACACCGACCCCAACTCCTCGAAGGACAACGGGACGGAGGCCGAGCAGAAGGCGCGGCTGCTGCACTACCAGGACCTCGTCAAGGTCGGGCTGAGCGGCAACCTGAAGTCGTACACCTTCACCGACACCAGTGGCCGGGAGGTCAAGGGGTCCGAGGTCGACTACAACGGTGCGCCCGCCGGATACGCCGATGCACCCGGTGACGCCCTCGCCTACGTCGACGCCCACGACAACGAGTCCCTGTTCGACGCGCTGACCTTCAAGCTGCCGAAGGACACCTCGGCGGACGACCGGGCCCGGATGCAGGTCCTCGCCCAGGCCACGGCCACCCTGTCGCAGGGCCCCGCCCTGTACCAGGCGGGCACCGACCTGCTGCGCTCCAAGTCCCTGGACCGCAACTCCTACGACAGCGGCGACTGGTACAACGCGATCCACTGGGACTGCCGGGACGGCAACGGCTTCGGGCGCGGTCTGCCCCCGGCGGCCGACAACGAGGCCAAGTGGTCCTACGCCAAGCCGCTGCTGGGCTCGGTGCAGGTGGGGTGCGAGCAGATCCAGGGGGCCTCGGCCGCCTACCAGGACCTGCTGCGCATCCGTACGACGGAGTCCGCCTTCTCGCTCGACACGGCGGGCGAGGTGCAGTCGAAGCTGTCCTTCCCGCTGTCCGGCAAGGACGAGACGCCCGGCGTCATCACCATGGAGCTCGGCGACCTCGTCGTCGTCTTCAACGCCACGCCCGAGCGGCGCGAGCAGAAGGTGCCAGCGCTGGCCGGCACGTCGTACGCGCTGCACCCCGTGCAGGCGTCGGGCGCCGATGACACCGTGAAGTCCGCGTCGTACGAGGCGGGAACCGGCATATTCGACGTTCCCGCGAGGACGGTCGCCGTGTTCTCCCGGGTGGCGCGATAGCACGCTAGCTTGGGTGGTGCGGGTACGAGGAGACCCGCACCACCCTCTCGTTCAGGGGCCATCCGCGTGAATAACATGGCCGCACGGGCCGACAGGGCCGAACACCAGACAAGAACCACGATCCTCGTCGTCGACGACGCGGCAGCGAGCCGCTGCGCGCTGGGCGCCGTGCTGCGCCGGGCGGGCCACCGTGTCGTCCCCGTCGCCACCGGCGGGGAGGCACTGCTCGAACTCAAGGTACGGCTGCGCGCGGGCGTTCTGCCCGACGTGGCCCTCGTCGACGTCGGACTGCCCGACATGAGCGGCTTCGAACTGTGCCGCAGAGTCAAGGCGCTGCCGTTGATGGCCGGCCTGCCCGTCGTCCACTTCTCGGCCGCGTCCGTCGCGCCCAGCGACCGCTGTGCGGGCCTGGACGCGGGCGGCGAGGCGTATCTGACGGTGCCCGCCGAACCCGAGGAGATCCAGGCCGTCGTGCGGGCCGCGCTGCGCGGCGCCCGGATGCGCAGCGGCGCCGAGCACCTCGCCCAGGACCTGACGCTGCTGTCCGAGACGATCGTTTCCGTCCAGGCCGCGCACAGCCCGAGCGAGCTCGCCCGGGCCGCCGCCGAGGGCACCGCCCGGCTCACCGGTGGGCCCGCCGCCGTGTTCGTCGTCGCCGAGGGCGGGGGCGTGTACTGCGGCGCCCACGGCGGGCGGGCCACCGCGCCGCCGCCGGACGCCGCCACCCGGGAGACCGTGACCCGGCTGGTCCGGCGGGTGACGGCCACCGACGGCACGGTGCTCGACACCGTCGTGCCCGCGCCGCTGTGGCCGCCGGGCCTCTTCCCCGTCGACGCCGGGGAGGACGTGCGCATGGTGGTGACCCGCACCCGGGACGGCCGGGCGGCCGTCTGCCTCACCACGCCCACCCGCCGGTACCGGGGCCGCGCACCGGGGACCGCGGCCTTGGTCGCCCGGCTCGCCCAGGCCACCGCGATGGCCGCGCAACCGCTGCTGATGTACCAGGTGGAGCGGCATGTCGCGCTCACCCTCCAGCACAGCTTCCTGCCGAAGCGGCTGCCGGAACTGCCCGGCGTCGACGTCGTCGTCCGGTACGAGCCGGCGTCCCGGGAGACCGAGATCGGCGGCGACTTCTACGCGGCCCTGCGCACCGACGAGGGGGTGCTGGCCGCCGTCGGCGACGTGGTGGGGCATTCACTGGAGGCGGCCACCGTCATGGTGGAGATCCGGCACGCGCTGCGCGCCTACTGCGTCGAGGAAGCCGATCCCCGGGTGCTCGCCCGGCGGCTCGACCGGATGCTGCAGCGCTACCACCCGGAGGTCACCGCCACCCTCTGCCTCGCTCTGGTCGACCCCGCCACCGGGCGCACCCGGATCGCCAACGCGGGCCACATCCCGCCGCTGGTGGTGCGGGACCGGGACGACGCCGCGTACGTGCCGGCGGCCGGACCGCTGCTCGGCCTGGGGCTCGACCGGCCGGTGCCCACGGAGACCGTGCTCGGGCCCGCGGACCGGCTCCTCATGGTCACCGACGGACTGATAGAGAGCCGGGGCACGGACCTCTCCGTGTCGATGGAAGAGCTCCGCACGGCGGCCGCCGGGGCCCCGGACGGCACGGCCGCGCTCTGCGACGCGATGCTGCTCCGCTTCGGCCGGGACCGGGACGACGACATCGCGCTGTTGGCGCTGCGGCTGGATGACTAGGGTGTGATCACCGCCCCGGACACACCGTCCGGGGCACCCACGCGGACACCCCCGAACAGGAGTCCCCATGCCGCAGATCACCGTCGACTACTCCGCCGTGCTCGCCGACGCCTTCGACCGCCGTGCCTTCGCCGAGGCGCTGCACACGGAGGTGGTCGACACGGCGGCCGCGCGGCTCGAGGCGTGCAAGACGCAGTTCCGGCCGACGCAGGACACCACCGTGGGCGGCGACACCGACGGGCACGCCGTCGTGCATGTGACACTGGGACTGCTGGCGGGCCGGACCGAGGAGACCAAGGCCCGGCTGACCGAGGGCGTGCTGGCACTGCTGCGCACCCATGTGAAGCCGGTGGAGGGGCTGATGCTGCACGCGTCGGCCGAGGTACGGGACCTGGACGCGTCGTACCGCAAGTTCGAGGGCTGAACCGGAGGTTCGGGAGGCGACATCGAGCTCGGCCGTGCGGTACGCCCGCGCCCTGAAGGGGCGCGGGGAACTGCGCGACCAGCCACGACGGACCCGCAGGTGCCCACCGGACCCAGCGGAGCGCTCACGCGGCCGGTCCGCCCAGGGCCACCAGCCGGGCAGCCAGGCCGGCGAACGGGCCGTCGGCCGGCTCGTCCCCGACGATGCGGCGGACCAGCGCCGCCAGCTCGTCGTCGTACGCCGCGGCCACCGCCGCCAGCGCCCCGAAGTCGTGCACGAGCTGCAGCTCCAGCTCGCGGCGCGGGACGCGGCGCCCGTCCAGCCAGAGCAGCGCCGTCGACTCGGCGAGCGAGATCCAGGAGCGGATCACCAGCTCCAGCCGGGCGGGCGGGTGCTCGATCCGCAGATGCCCGAGGATCTGGACGTACGCGGCCTGGCGCACCCCGTCGATCAGCGCGTTGGCCCGGGAGGAACCGACCGCCGGGCCGCCGCGCATCAGCGCCGAGAAGCCGGGCCCGTGCTCGTCCACGAAGTCGAAGAAGCGGCGCATCACCCGCAGCAACCGCTCGCCCAGCGGGCCCTCCCGCGGCTCCACGAAACGTTCCGCCAGGTCGTCCGAGGCCCGCTTCAGCGCGGCCTCGTACAGGCTGAGCTTGCCGGGGAAGTAGTGGTAGACCAGCGGCCGGGAGATGCCCGCGGCCGCGGCTATCTCATCGATCGACACCTCGTCGGGCGAGCGCTGGCTGAACAGTTCAAGGGCGACGCCGATCAACTGCCGCCGCCGCTCCTCGACACCCATTCTTCGGCGAACACCGGTGGTCATACGGACACTTTACCGATCGGTACCGGCCTCCAACGGGCCGGTCCCACCAACTTCGTTCACAACTTGACCACGGTTTCCGCACCGTACGAAAAGCTACGAATTCCTAGGAGGCGGTGATGTCCCACCCGCTGAACTCCACCGTCCCGCGTGCCCCGGACCCGCCGTTCGTGGCGCTCATGAACATCCCCACGTCCTGTGCCCCGGTCGCCGCGCCCGGCACGGTCACGGTCGCCACCGTCCGCCAGGTCGCCCCGTCGTCCGTCGAGCATGCGCCGGTGTACGAGCCGCCGGCCCGGGTGAGCCGCAGCAGCACCGGCGCCTTGATGCCGGTGATCCGCCGGTAGGTGTCGAGCGTGCCGTCGCCGGTCGAGTCGTACGACAGCACCACGCCGTTGGCGGGTGTGACGGCCAGGTTGAGGAAGCCCGGCGAGCCGGCCGTGCCGAGGGCGTTGCGCACGACGATCCCCGCACGGGCCCAGTTCCCGGTCGCCGCCTGGGAGTCCACCCGCAGTGTCACCGCCGTCCCGTCGCCCAGCGCCCCCTCCCGGTACGAAGTCCCGAACTCCGTCGTGCCCTTCCACAGGTCCGCGCCCGCCCCGTCGATCGCGAACCGGTCCTCGAGCTGCCCGAACACGGCGCCGTTGTTCGTGTACGTGCGCCAGCCGTCGGCCAGCGGCCCCGCCTCGAACAGCGTGCCCTCGGACCGGCTCTCCACCCGCTCCTCGCCGCGCGGCCCGTAGGTCACGGTGAGCGTGTAGGGCAGCGGGCGCAGCGGCTCGTCGAGCGGGGTGCCCGGTGCGCTCGCCCGCCACCGGACGGTCCCGGACCCGGCCGCGGGCACGCTCGCCAGCGAGGTGGAACCCTCCGGCTCGGCGTCGATGCCGGTGAGCGCGAAGTCCACGCGGCCGGTCGCCCGCAGCCCGTTGACGTTGGCGAAGACGGCCGTGACGCGCGCGTCCCCGCCGGGCGGGAAGGCGGCCGGCTCGGCGGTCACGGTCAGCGTGCCCTGGTACGGCGCCCTCGCGAGGACGTCCCGCACGCGCGCGGCCGTACGGTACGCGTCGCCCACCGGCCGCAGCGGATAGTCCTTGCGCTCCCGCGTCCACGGCTCCTCGACCGCGAACCAGTCCACGGCCTGCGGCGCCGTCCCCGTGGCCAGCGCGTCCTCCAGCGCGTCGAGCCACCGCTGCCAGCGCGGCACGTAGAAGTCGGCCATCAGGCCCTGCCACTCGCGGTTGCCGTACTCGTGCAGGTTGCCCGCGTCGGAGGTGGCCCGGTCGCCCCACACCGTGATCAGCACCTTCGCGGTCCGCTCGAACTCGGCGCGCTCGGCGTCGTTCGTGGCCATGCGCCGGGCGTCCTCGATCCAGGGGCCGAGCAGGAACGCCGGGTCGGTGCCCGTCACCTCGTCGGACAGCCGCATCAGTTTCAGCCACAGCGTGGCGAGCCGCCGGAAGGTCTCCTGGTCCTTGCGCTGGTAGGCGGCCCGTAGCTGCGGCAGATACTGGCGGCTACGGTGCGCGAGCGCCTGCCGGGCCACGTCCACCAGGTCGTACCGGTAGGCGGCGCTGCGCCGCAGCCCGCCCGCCACACCGAGCAGCCCGGCGAACGCCGCGTCGAAGCGGCCGGGGTCGTAGGTGAGGGCGCGCGGCGCGTACTCGGCGGCGCGGTTCGCGGCGAGGTCGGGGCGGGCACAGAAGAGCGAGTCGTGCGGGTCGCTGCGCTCCACGGCGTGCTGCTGGTACGCCGTGTCGTGCAGCGCCCGCCACGCCTTGCGCGCCTCCGGGTCGCGCCCGCCGTACCGGAAGTCCGCGTACGACGCGAACCACTCGGCCCGGTCGATCCGCTCCTCCGCCCACGCCAGCTCGGAGAACAGCTCGAACGCGGCCGGGTCCCGGTCGGTGGCCTCCGGCATGTACGCGGTGCCGACCAGCGCGCTGTCCGGCTTGTCCCGCCAGGCGAAGAACTTCTCCTCCCAGATGTGGGCGCGGGCGCCGATGGTGGTGCGCCCGCCGAAGTTGGGGATCGTGCCGAACGCGTACGGCGTGCCGCCCCAGTCGCGCTCCCGGTCGGTGACGCTCGCGTAGCGGTCGGAGACGCCGTCCACGATGAGCATCCTCGACCTGTCGACGGCGTCGAGGAGCTCGGGCAGCGGGTTCTCCTGCCAGCCGAGGATGACCCAGGTGGCGTCGGGCTCGAAGGCGTGCAGGGCCCGCTCCACGCCGCGCGCCGCGTCCGGCACGGGGACGTCACCGGCCGTGCCGCCCTCGTGCAGCAGGTCCATCTTGAAGTGGGCCGCCTCGCCGAAGACGTCCTTCTGGTGGGCGTAGAAGGAGGCGGCCACCTGCGCGAAGGCGTCGGTGCGCGGGTCCAGCCAGTCGGGGCGCTCGAAGCCGTGCCAGATGCCCTGCGGGACCACGTGCGCGTCGCCGCCGTTGCGCTCCACGAACTCCTTGGGCACATGCCCGTAGTAGCCGGGCAGCACGGGCGCCATGCCGAGCTCGCGCAGCCGGTCGGCGATGCGGCGGCCCAGCGCGGCCCGCTTGCCGATCAGCTCGGGGGAGAGCGGGCCGCCGTACCCGGAGAGGTTCTGCAGCAGCCACCACGGCTGGTGCGAGGGGGCGGGCAGCCAGGCGCGGGCCTCTGCGTCGGAGTACCCGAAGTCCTTGAGCACCCGGTGGTAGACGGCCTCCATGCCCGCGATGACCAGCACCTCGTTGCAGCCGTGCAGGGCGAGGAGGTCGATCTCGCGCTCCCAGTACGCCCAGTCCGCGTACGGGGCCGTGTAGCCGTCGTTGGTGTCGTTGAGCGCGAAGCGGTGGGGGAGCGCGGTGGACCGCTCCAGGGGTCGTGCGGGCGCGGGCAGACGGCGCGGCAGGTCGAGCTGGTCGCCGTTCCAGGCGAGGTGGGCCCCGCACACGTACTTCAGGTACCAGTGCACCCCGGTGAGGAGCGTGGCGGGCGTCGTCCCGGACACCTGGATCCGCCCGGTGGTGCCGGTCACCCGGAACCGGTCACCTGTGCCCCGGCCCTCCACGAGCCGGAGCACGAACTGGTCGGCGTGGCGCGGCAGCAGCCTATTGAGCGCGGAGCGCGCGGGAGCCGTATCGAAGGCGGGGCCCCTGCGCGGGCTCCCTGCGGCGTGGGCCGGAGCCACCAGTCCCAGGGTGGTTCCGAGGCCGATGGCACCGGCCGAGCCCAGCACCGTGCGTCGCGACGGACAGTTCATCTGTGTGCCCCCTGTGTCGACAGATGCGGCACGCTAACGGGACGGCCGTCCGTGCTCAACGGTGCGTACGGAGCTGGCGAGTTCACGTCGCCGCTCATGACCCGGAAGGCACCGGAGGTAGGTACGCATGACACTGACGCGCAGGACTTCGGCGGTGGCGGCCGGGGCGGTCGCGGCCCTGCTGACGTTGACCGGATGCGGTGGCTCGGACGACGGCGGGGCACAGGTCCCCGAGACGGCGACGGGCAGCCTGGAGCACCTGGCGGGCGAGGCGGGCTGCACCCCGGACATGCAGACGGACGCCGACGAGATCCGCCAGGCGATCTGCGAGGGCACCGACGGGAAGTTCGTCCTCGCCACCTTCGCCACCGACCGCGGCCAGCGGGAGTGGCTGAACGCGGCCAAGGACTACGGCGGCCACTACCTCGTCGGCCGCAAGTGGGTCGCCGTCGGCGGGACGGAGGCGGTCACGGCGCTGCGCGGCCGGCTGGGCGGGACGATGGAGGAGGGGGCCTCGCACGCCGGGGCCTCGCACGCCGGGGCTTCGCACACCGGTCACGGATGAGCGCACGGCACGCGGAAGGGCGGCGGCGGGATCTCCCGCCGCCGCCCTTGTCGTACGTCGGCCCACGTCAGCGGATCACTTGCACTTCCTGCCGCTGTTGATGCAGTTGACCATGCGGTTCATCAGGTCCTCGTCGAAGACGTTGATGAAGTCGTCGTGGTCGGTGATCGGCTTGTGCAGCTGCTCGGGGAACCCGTCCACCGCGAACGGCTGCCGGACCTGGCCGTTCTCGATGACCGGCCGCTCCACGTCGTACACCAGGTTCATGGTCAGCTGCGGAATGGCCTGAAAGCCCTGGGGGCAGGCGCCCGTGTTCGGGTCGGCGAAGGCCACGTGGGAGCGGTGGTTGGCGCTGTCGATGTTCTGGCCGTCCCAGCAGCTCTGGAAGTCGAAGGTCCTGACCACCTTGCTGCCGTCGGGGCACAGCGGGTACTTGTCCGTCAGCACCCGGTCCTGGAACCCGGTGCACGTCCAGCCGGAGTTGGCGTTCGCGGTGCCGTTGGTGAAGGCCTTCGCGTCGCCGGTGATGATGCGCAGGAACCTCGGCATCGCCACGACCTTGCTGCGCGGGTTGCCGACGAACTTGATCTCGGCGCGCTCGGCCTGCACGATGCGGCCGACGTTGCCCTCGGCGCCGCCGCCCGGCTCGCCCGCGTCGAACTCCTCGGTGCCGTCCTGGACGCGGATCACCGGCCAGTAGTACGTCGACCTGTCGCCCTGGTTCTGGCAGGACGTCTCGGCGTTGGCGAGGTCGTCGTCGCCGGCGAAGGCGTCGTTGCCCTGGTTGCCCACGTAGTCGTGGGTGTGGTGGGCGCCGTTGTCCACGCCGGGCGCCACGATCAGGTTGTCCGTGTTGAACACCTTGTTCTCGTTGACCCCGCAGGTCGTGGTGAAGGTGCCGGAGGAGCCGCCGCGCCGGGTGCGGATCTTCTGGACGTTCGGCTGGACCGTGGTGATGTCGGCGAAGTCGTCGGCGACCGGGCCGGCGGCGCCGTTGCCGTTGTCGCCGACCTGCTCCTGGCCGCCGTCCTGACCGCCGGCGTCGTCCTGACCGCCGTCCTGGCCCTGGTCCTGACCGTCGTCCTGGTCCTGACCGCCGTCCTGACCGTCCTGGCCCTCACCGGCGTCGGTGGCCGGCTGCTCGACCGTCTTCCCGGTGCAGCCGGCGAGCTGGTCCAGCCCGCCCGGGGCGGTGCCGCCCACGCGCTTGATGTTGATCGCGATCCGTTCGATGGCCGCCGTCCGTTTGGACTTCAGCGGTCCGAGGATCGCGTTCTGCACGAAGCCGGCGTCACCGGACTGGGCGCCGCGCGTCGACGCGAGTCGCGCGTAGGCCTCGGTGATCTGCTTGTCGAGCAGTGCCAGCTCCTTGTCGACGCCCGACCGGGCGCGCTCCGGCACGCTGGTCAGCTGCTGGCCGACGTCCGGGCAGTCGATCGTCGCGACCTGCGCGGCGGCGGCGCGCGTGCTGCTGCGGTCCGAGGACCTCGACTCGCCCGCCGAGGCGTAGAAGTTCGCCCAGACCAGCCCACCCCCCGCGACGGCCAGTGCCGCGGAGGCGGCCACGGCCCGCACGGCCAGCGGCGAACGGCGTTTTCGTGTGTTGCGTCCCATGGAACTCCTCTGACTTCCTTGCGGGGCAGCGAGACGCCCGACAGGGGTGAAGCGGCTCCCTCCCATACGCACGGGGCCGGTGGGGTGTTCAGAGGTTCCGGGAGTTCTGTGCGCGGACGCGGGTTCCGGACTTGTTCCGCAGTGTGGTCAGCGACCGTGGTCCAGATAGGCGAGCACGGCGAGCACCCGCCGGTTGTCGTCGTCCGACACCTCGAGCCCCAGCTTGGCGAAGATGTTGGAGGTGTGTTTGGCGACGGCCCGTTCCGTCACGACGAGCCGCTCCGCGATCGCCGCGTTCGAGCGCCCCTGCGCCATCAGTTCCAGCACCTCCAGCTCACGCGGGGTGAGCCGGGCGAGCGGCCGGTCGTCGCCCTGGCGCCGCGCCAGCAACTGCTGGATCACCTGCGGGTCCATCGCCGTCCCGCCGGCGGCCACCCGCCGTACGGCGTCCACGAACTGCTCCGCGTCGAACACCCGGTCCTTCAGCAGATATCCGACCCCGCCCGTGCCGTCGGCGAGCAGTTCCCGCGCGTAGAGCTGCTCCACGTGCTGGGAGAGCACCAGCACCGGCAGGCCCGGCCGCGCCCGCCGGGCCTTCAGGGCGCACTGCAGCCCCTCGTCGGTGTGCGAGGGCGGCAGCCGTACGTCGACGACGGCGACGTCCGGTTCCAGCTCGGCCAGCGCGCGGTCGAGTTCGGGACCGCTCTCGACCGCGGCGGCGATCTCGAAGCCGAACGCCTCCAGGAGCCGGACCAGCCCGTCGCGGAGCAGGAACAGGTCCTCGGCCAGGACTACGCGCAAGGGATCTCCACGGTGACCAGGGTGGGGCCGCCCGCGGGGGAGCTGACGGCCAGGACGCCGTCGAATGTACCCAGGCGCCGCTCGATGCCGGCCAGCCCCGTGCCCGCGCCGATCCGGGCACCGCCCTTGCCGTTGTCGGTGACCGTGGCCCGCAGGACGTCGCCGGTGCGGTGCAGGTCGATCCAGATCCGGTCGGCGCCGGAGTGCTTGACCGCATTGGTGAGCACCTCGCTGACGGCGAAGTAGACGGCGGACTCCACGGGCGCGTCGGCGCGGCGGCCGCCGAGGTCCACGGTGACCTCGGTGGCGACCGGCAGCCGCAGCGCCAGCGCCCGTACGGCGTCACCGAGTCCGCGTTCGGCGAGCACCGGCGGGTGGATGCCGCGCACCAGGTCGCGCAGCTCGGTGAGCGCCTCGGCGGAGGACTGCCGGGCGTGGGCGAGGAGCCGCTTCGCCTGCTCCGGGTCCTTGTCGAGGAGCGCCTCGACGGTGCCGAGGTCCATGCCCATGGCGACCAGCCGCGCCTGCGCGCCGTCGTGCAGGTCCCGCTCGATCCGGCGCAGCTCGGCGGCGGAGACGTCCACGGCGTCGCGCCGGGTCTCGGTGAGGACGCGGACGCGTTCGGCCAGCTCACCGCGGGAGGGGGCGAGCACCGCCCGGGTGAGCCGGAAGTGCGCGTGCAGCAGGCGCGGGGTGAGGGCGTAGGCGGCCACCACCAGCACGGCGCCCAGCGCGCCCGCGGCGAACGCGGTGTTCTGCCCCTGGACCGGCACGAAGCCGTACCAGTAGGGGCCGTGGTCGACATGGGGACCGGCGACCAGCCACCACAGCCCGGTCGGCATCAGCAGCCCCTCCAGCGCGTAGAAGGGCAGCACCGCCGCCGGCAGCGCGGTGACGGACCCCGCCGTCATGTCGACGGCCAGCCACCTCAGGTCCCGCCAGGTCGCCGGGTCCCGCAGCATGCCGAAGGTGCGTTCCCACGGGTTCGCGTCCTCCCGCACCGGCCGGTACGCCGGCGGGATGCGCTGTCCGCCCCACTCCGCCGCGAGGACCCGTCGCCAGTTCGCCCAGCTCCGCACACCGGTCAGCACGTACGGCGTCGTCACGATGCCGACGCCGACCGGTATGAGCGCGATGGAGACGAGGGAGAGGCAGAAGAACAGGACGGACACCGTCATCGCCACCACGGCCAGCACGAACCCCCGCCCGGCGGCCACCACCGTGCCCCACGCCCTCGTACGGAAGCGTCCGCTGTTCATGCTCTCGGTGCTCATGGCGTCAGTCTGGCCGAACGGGCGTGTCGTGGCACGGGGGTTGGGGACCGGGGAGGGGGGTGGTGCCAGGTACACCGTGCGGCGTCAGGCGTCGGTGGCATCGGCGCCCAGCACCTTCGCCTCCACCGCCGGGTCCAGGCCGGTCGGGGGCCGGTCCGGCCGCTGGGGCGCGGTCCCGCCGAGCTCCGTCAGCCACGCCCACGTGTCGGCCACGGTCTCCTCCACCGGCCGGCAGCGCAAGCCCTCCCGTACGGCGCGGGAGACGTCACCGCAGTGCAGGGCGTCGTACAGCTCGCTGCCCGGCGGCGCCCACACCGGCAGCTGCGTCCACGGTTCGATCCCCGCCCCCAGGATCACCTCCGCCGCGGTCCAGCGCAGCTCGGCCGTGCCTCCGGTGACCCGTGCGCACGCGTCGAGGAGTGCCTTCGTCGTCGTGTGCCCC
Source organism: Streptomyces sclerotialus (assembly GCA_000719105.1). Taxonomy (GTDB): domain Bacteria; phylum Actinomycetota; class Actinomycetes; order Streptomycetales; family Streptomycetaceae; genus Streptomyces; species Streptomyces sclerotialus_B. The sequence continues at coordinate 877,475 of JODX01000001.1, forward strand.
CGCGGGCTCACCAGGTCGTACGGTCCGCTCAGCCCTGCCTCCGCCGCGCCGAGGACCCACTCGGCGAGGTCACGGACGTCGATGTACTGGAGGGGCAGGTCCCGCGGCCCCGGCGCCAGGACCGGACCGCCGCGCGCGATGCGGGTGAGCCACCACGGGAGGCGGCCGACGTTCTCGTACGGCCCGAGTATCAGACCCGCCCGCACGAGCAGCGAGCGTGCGGCACCGAAGGCCTCCACCGCGGCCAGCTCACCGCCCCGCTTGTCACGCGCGTAATCGGTCTGTCCCGCGTCGGCCGACGCGCCCTCCACCAGGGGAGCGCTCTCGTCGGAGCCGGCGGCCGGCGGCCAGGCGTACACGGAGCGGCTCGACACGTAGACGTACCGGCCCACCGTGCCGGCCAGCAGCCGCGCCGCGTCCCGTACGGCCCGCGGCGCCGCCGACCAGGTGTCGACGACGACGTCCCACGCGTGGGGGGCGCCGGCGAGCGCCGCGAGCCCGTCGGGGGCGGTGCGGTCGCCCGTCAGCGCCCGCGCTCCCGGGGGCGCCGGGTGCATCCCCCGGTGGAACACCGTCACGTCCCAGCCGCGGGCGAGCGCCGCCTCGACGACGGCGCGCCCCAGGAACTCCGTACCGCCCAGCACCAGAAGTCTCATACCGCCGACTCTGCCCGCTCGGCGGCCGGAGCACGAGGGGATTCTGCTGTCGGGCGATCCGCCGTCAGCGGCGCACCGGCGGCGTGTACTTGTACCCCACCCGCCGGACCGTCTGGATCGCCCCGCGGTGCTCGGCGCCCAGCTTGCGGCGCAGCCGGGCGATGTGGACGTCGACGGTGCGGCCGTCGCCCACGTGCCCGTAGCCCCACACGGTGGTGACCAGGTGGTCGCGGGAGTGCACCCGGTTCGGGTGCGCGACCAGGTGCGCGAGCAGCTCGAACTCCAGGTACGTGAGGTCGAGCGGCCGCCCGTCGACCTGGGCGGTGCGCTGCACGGTGTCGACGCGGACCAGGGCCTCGTCGTCCCGCGCCGCCTCGGCCTCCGGCCGGTCGGGCACGGCGAACGGCAGGGTGGCGGCGGGCAGGGCCGAGGGCTGCTGGTCCGCCGGTACGAGCACCAGGTAGCCGATCATCGGCGGATTGCCCGGCAGCGCGGGCAGGCTGTGCTGCGGCGCGGGCAGCCAGGTCGCACCCGGCGGCAGGAAGTCCGCCACGTGCACGACCTCGTCCCGGTCCACGGCGCGCAGCCGGTGCCGTGCGGTGCCGTTGGCGGGGGAGGGGTGGGGGGTGGTGAGGGGAGCGGTGGTCAGGGCGGCGGTGGAGAGGGAACGGGAGGTCGCCATGAGAGGTCAGCTCTTTCGCGCGAAGGGTTCGACGGAAGGACGACGGCCGCGATTCGTGGTCGGGCTCGCCGGGGCGTACGTCGTGCGCGCGGGCCGAAGGCCGGGGTGTACGGCTTTAGAGGGCCGGCGCGTTCGTCGCGCGGCAACACACCCGGTCGAAGTCGTGGTGCTGACGGGAAGGCCAGAAGGGCTCGAGGTCATGGCGACCCGTCGCGAGGTACTTCCGGAAGCTGGCCATGGGTCCATTGAAGCAGAGACCCACTGTGGCCAGGGAGACTCCTCTCACTGTGTGGACGCCGCCCCGGCGTGACATCGGCGACAACTCCCTAGCCGACCAGCCTCTTTCGCCAGGTGAGCGGAGTGACCGTGATGGCCCGGGCCGGATCCCCGTCCCAGTCCGTGGACAGCCCGGCCTCGCCGAGCGCGGCCACGACCTCCCGGCCGACCGCCGCGGTGGTCTCCTCCGACCCGTCGAAGCCGCCGTACAGCAGCATCAGTCCGTGGCCCGCGGCCGCCCCCTCGGTGCACTGCGAGTGGAAGAACACGAACCCGCGCGCGTCCTCGCGCTCGGCGCCCATCTCACCGGTGCCGCAGGTGCGGCAGCACGTGAAGTTCTCCCGGGCGGTGATGCCACGGGCCTCCAGCGCCGCGAACGCCCGGCCGACCCGCTCGGGGTCGGTGGTCCCCTCCCACGTCTCCTGCTCGGCCACTCTCTCCACCCACAGCCGGTCGACCAAGTGCCGCGCCTGAGCTCGGGACACGGGCCGCTCGTCACCGTCCACCAGGTAGTCCTCGGCGGCCTCGGTGAGCTGGGCGCGGTTGCCGTAGCCGCAGGCCAGCAGTGTGCGGACCCGTTTCTCCAGCTGCTCGCGCACGTCGTCCGCGAGCTCCGGGACGTCCTCCGGGGCGTCGTGGTCGAGCGCGGTCCATTCGAAGCCGGTGTCCCAGCCGTCCGCCCGCCGGGCCCAGCCGGTCATGGCCTCGGCGACGCGCTCCGGACCCGTGACGACCGTACCGAAGAAGCGGTCGCGCCCGTCCCGGTGCTCCAACCGGTAGGTGTCACCGCCCTCTTCGTGCCACACCTGGATGAAGACATCGGGCATGTCGGGTATCCGCTGCACGACCAGCCACCGGTCGTGCTCACCCCCGATGCGGCACACCAGCTCCCGCAGCTCCTCGGGCGAGGTGCGGGTGTGCGTCTGCCAGTTCTCGGTCTCCACCTTGATGCCGAGCCGCTCCGCTTCGTCCCCGGCCAGGTCGTCGTTCTCCATGCCCTCACGATGGCATGCCCCACCGACAACGAGAGGGGCGCCCACCGAGTCGGTGGGCGCCCCTTCCGGGAAGCGGGGGAGCGGGTCAGACCTGGCCGGCCTTGTCCAGCGCGGAGCAGCAGGTGTCGACCAGGAGGCGCGTCACGACGTAGGGGTCGACGTTGGCGTTCGGGCGGCGGTCCTCGATGTAGCCCTTGCCGTCCTTCTCGACCTGCCACGGGATGCGGACCGAGGCGCCGCGGTCCGAGACACCGTAGGAGAACTTGTCCCACGGGGCCGTCTCGTGCAGACCGGTGAGGCGGGTGTCGATGCCGGCGCCGTAGTTCTTGACGTGGTCGAGCGGCTTGGAGCCCTCGCCGAGCGACTCGCACGCGGTGATGATCGCGTCGTAGCCCTCGCGCATCGCCTTGGTGGAGAAGTTGGTGTGCGCGCCGGCGCCGTTCCAGTCGCCCTTGACCGGCTTGGGGTCGAGGGTGGCGGAGACGCCGAAGTCCTCGGCGGTGCGGTAGAGCAGCCAGCGGGCCACCCACAGCTGGTCGGCGACGACCAGCGGGGAGAGCGGACCGACCTGGAACTCCCACTGGCCCGGCATGACCTCGGCGTTGATGCCGGAGATCCCGAGACCGGCCTTCAGGCAGTTGTCCAGGTGGGCCTCGACGACGTCGCGGCCGAAGATCTCGTCCGCGCCGACACCGCAGTAGTAGCCGCCCTGCGGGGCGGGGAAGCCGCCGACCGGGAAGCCCAGCGGACGGCCGTCCCGGAAGAGGGTGTACTCCTGCTCGATACCGAAGATCGGCTCCTGCGCGGAGAACTTCTCGGCGACCTCCGCCAGCGCGGCACGCGTGTTGGACGAGTGCGGGGTCATGTCGATGTCCAGGACCTCGCACAGCACGAGGATGTCGTCCCCGCCGCGGATCGGGTCGGGACAGGTGAACACCGGCTTCAGCACGCGGTCCGAGGCGTGGCCCTCGGCCTGGTTGGTGGAGGACCCGTCGAAGCCCCAGATCGGCAGCTCGGCACCCTTGGCGTCGTCGGCCAGGATCTTCGTCTTGGATCGGAGCTTGGCCGTCGGCTCGGTGCCGTCGATCCAGATGTACTCAGCCTTGAACGTCACGGGGCCACATCCTTCGGTGGGTCTGCGGGTCGCAGTCGTGCGGGTGCCTGCGGCGGCGCTGCGGCACCGGGGCGCCGCGCGGGGATGCCCGCAGCTTGTCAACGGGCGGTTTCCCGTCCGTTGCCCATGTGTGAAGGCCGTGTTACCTGCGGCGTCCGGAGGCGGAACGGCACCGTGAGGCACCGTGCCGGAACGGCCGCTCGTATGCGACGGCCGCGGGCCCGCGACGGGCCACCGGGCTCACCGGGACAGGGCGTCCCGTACCGCATCCTCCGTGCGGGCCACCACCGCGCTGCCGTCGTCGGCGGTGATGATCGGCCGCTGGATGAGCTTCGGGTGCTCGGCGAGGGCCCGCACCCACCGGTCCCGGGAGCCGGCGTCACGGGGCCACTCCTTCAGCCCGAGCTCCTTCGCGGCGGCCTCCTGGGTGCGGGTGATGTCCCACGGTTCCAGTCCGAGGCGCTCGAGCACGTCCCTGATCTCGTCCTCGCCCGGTACGTCCTCCAGATAGCGGCGCACGGTGTACTCGGCGCCCTCCGCGTCCAGCAGACTGATCGCGCTGCGGCACTTGGAACAGGCCGGATTGATCCAGATCTCCATGCCCACACGGTACGCGAGACCTCGTTCTCCACCTCTGTCACACCACCCCCAAACCCCCTCTGGCCAGGGGCGATTGTCAGTGGGGGGCGGTAAAATCGAAGCAGTGTTCAAGGGAGTTGCCGGGGTTCCGGACGACTGCCTGACCGCGACAGGAGGATGCCTGTGCCCGCTGCCGCACTCAAGCCGCTGCCCACCCAGTCCACGGCCAAGAGGCCGGTCCTGCTCGACCTTCCGTACGCACCCGTCGAGAAGAGCCCGCTGCCGCCGGGCCGCCCCCGCGAGTGGTACGTCACCCACAACCGCCGCCTGAAGGCGATGCGCCTCGCGATCGCCCTGCTGGACTCCGGCGTGTACGTCCCGAACCAGGCCCGCAACGACATCATCCGAGACACGGCCCAGCTCATCGGCGTCCACCCGCCGTCGGACACGACCTGCCACATGGTCCGGGCCCTGATGCGCTACAGCCGCTGAGGGAACCGGCCGCCACACGGTCGTACGGTGCCGTCCGTCCCCCCGGGGGCGGACGGCACCGCCGTGTCCGGGGCGGGCGGGGAGGAAGGGACTCCGTCACTCGGTGTCAGTGCTTCCACGGCCGGACGCCCGCCAACGCGGAGCAGAATGCCGCTAATTCGGGTGCGCATTCGGTTCCGGAGCGAGCATCCTGGACAGACGAGGCCCAGCTGCCAGGCATCGTTTCCGCAGGACAGGCGCCACTTCCCCGGAAGCGGGACTACTCTCTACGCACCGACGGCCGACCGCCCGAACCCCCGGCACCTGTCAGCTGACCCATCTGTACGCTCAGTCATCGTCATGCCCGAGAGGAGGTCCGTCATGGAGACCTTGCTCCTCACCGCGATCGTCGTCCTGGTCGTCCTGGGCTTCGGCAACAACGCCATCTGGCTCGCCGCGATCGCCCTGCTCCTCCTCTACCTCAGGTACGGCACCGGTGCACGATCGAACACGTCCTCGAGCGGCGGTGGCGGTGGTGGCGGCGGTGGCGGTGGAGGCGGCGGCTCGTCGGCGAACCTGCCGCCCACCTACCGCGCCTACCGTGAGCGCCGCGACCGTGAGGCGAAGTGGCAGCGGCGCTACCGCCGTGACCGGCCCTTCGAGGCCCGCCGTCAGGCGCGCGAGAAGGTCCGCGACAGGGCCCTCGAGAAGCGCTACGAGAAACGGGAAGGCATCGAGTGAGATGAGAACGACGGAGCCCCGTCACCGCCCGGGGGCGGTGACGGGGCTCCGTCCGGCTACCGGGCCCGGCGTCTGCCGGACCGGTCGGCTCACACGTCGAAGAAGTGACGTTCTGGCTCGGCTACCTCAGGGAACTGGGTGCGATGTGGCCCTGACCAGTCCAGACGCTGTTGTTATCTGTCGTCCTTGGTCGTTGTTGGCCGCCCTGGGACGGCCCACGGACGGCCCAGCGCCAGCGGAGCACATGGGCCCCTGAGGGCAGCACTCCTGGAAGTAAGTTGCGGGCGGTAACAACGGCACTGGCTAGCACACCCTCCTGCCGTCAAGCCGGACAGCACCCTTCGACCCCTTAGACGCAATGCTGTTGCTTTATGAGCTCGCGGGTTGAGGCCGTTGAATGCGGACGGCTCGGGAGCCGGCGAGGGTGGGCTGTGGCCAGGTGCGGTGTTCGGCCCGTTTGAGCCGGTAGTTGGACATCTTGCGTTTGACGACGCGGGGCTGGCTGCGCAGGCGTCTGACCGGCAGGAGCCGTTCCAGCAGGTCGGCCTGGAGATGGACCAGGGCTCTGACCAGGTGGTCAGGGGGAAAAGCTGCCCAGCGTTCCGGTCACGCTGCGCCGGGCGGAGCGCAGGGTCTCGGTGAAGGAGATCCGGTCGGGGTCCAGGTGCTGGGTGGCGGCCGTTCTCCACATCAGCTCGCGCAGGGCCCGGTGGACCAGCAGGTGCGCCCAGATCTGCTGCACCACGCCGTCCGGGGTCTTGCTGCTGAGTACGACATGGGCACCCCGCTGGTGGGTCTTGAGCTCGGCGAAGACCGCCTCCACCTCCCAGCGCTCGTGGTAGAGCGCGGCCAGCTGCCGGGCCGGATACCGGCGGGCGTCCAGCAGGCTGGTCACCAGCCGGTACTCCGCGGCCGCCCGGCCGGTGCCGGTCAGCCGGTAGGCCACCACCCGGACGGATACCGGATCGCTGCGGGCGGGATCGGTGCAGGCATGAATGCGCGCCAGCCAGGACCCGTCCCGCAGCATGCGGTCGACGGGCAGCACGCGGTTGGCGGGCACCCGCCACAGCAGGTCGGCGCCGGTGGCAGTGAAGGCCCGCCACAGGGGCACGCCGAGGAACTCGCGGTCGGCCAGCACCAGCTGGCCGGGCCCGCAGGAGCGGGGCAGGCGGCCGACCAGGGTGACCTCCCCGGTGCGGCAGCCGGCCAGCTCCGCGTCCAGCACCAGATGCGTGCCGGTCTCCACCAGGCAGGCCATCCGCACCTGCGGAAACGAGCTCCGGTCCGGGCCGCGGCCGTTGCCCGGGCGGCCGAAGGCGGCCTCGTTGGCCGGTGTGTCGGCGACGTCCCAGCAGGTGCCGTCCACGGCCAGCAGCCGCAGTCCCCGCCAGAACGCCCCCGGCGTTTCCTCAGTGGCCATCGGTTTGGCGGTGGTGGTGAACAGCACCCGCAGCGGCTCGGTCCCCAGCCGTTGCCGGGCCCTGAACAGGGACGACCTCGCCGGGATGTGCCAGTCGGCCAGCAGCCCCAGGCCCCGCAGGCCCTCGACCAGGTGCCGCATGACCTCGAGATACGGAGCCGGTGAGAACAGGGCCAGTCCGAGCACGAAGTAGACCACCAGCCGGGCCGGCAGCAGACGCTTTCGTCGCTCCGCCCGGCCGCAGGCGGCCACCACCCGATCGACAAGTCCCGGCGGATACACCCAGGTCAGCAGCCCCAGACCCGATAACTCAGACACACTCGCAGGCATCCGCACCACCCCCGGCGGCTCTGCCAAGCAGCGTACGCCTGCAAGTTAAAGCAACGGCATGACTCTGTTGGCGATCTTGTGGGTGATCAAGCGGTGACGAGTCCTGCGGCTGCGCACAACCTGCGGAAGTCGGTGTCCCGGCGTGAAGCGGTCGGTGCGGTGTCGAACCAGTCCGCGAGGCGGGTGAAGTTGCAGGCCATGGCGGTCAGCACGTGCTGGACGTGGGTGCGGGCGAGCCCGCGGTAGCGGCTTCTGCGCAGGCCGCAGGTGCGGACCGCCTGGGACAGCGTGGCCTCGATGCCGGCACGAATGGCATACCGCCGCTGCCATTGCGGATCCCGCTGCTCGAGCCGGTTGCGCGTCTGGATCTCGTGCAGGGACTGACGGGGCAGCAGGGCGAGGGCCCGTGGCCGCTCGGTCGAGTCGGTGCACTGGGCCCGGACCGGACAGGCCAGGCAGTCTTTCTTGGCGAACCGGATCTGGATGTAGTCGTGCCCGCCGATTCGCAGCGGCCGCCATGCCCGGCTGACCGCGCCCTGCGGGCAGGTGGCCTGCCGGGTGTCCCAGTCGATGGTGAAGGCCGTCTTGTCGAAGCCCTGCCCGGCCTTGGCCTGGTGGCTGTGGTCGGCGGCGAGCGGACCGAGCAGGGTGATGCCGTGGACCTGTTGGGCCCGTTCGACCTGGGCGGGGGTGAGGTAGGCGGTGTCCACGACGTGCTCGGCCGGGGCCAGCCGACGGGCGGCCAGGTCGTCGTGGATCACCTCGGTCAGCTGCCCGTCCTGGACGGGGGCGATGGTGGTGGCCACGTGGACAACCACGTGCGGTGAGCTCTGGTCGCAGGTCTCGGTGACGTGGACGCGATAGCCGCTCCAGGCGGCGTCCCGCTTGACGCAGTAGTGCGCGTCGGTGTCGTAGGGCGAGTCGAAACGCAGTGCGGCCGGAGGCAGGGCGGTGCCCTCCCGCCAGCGCAGACGCCCTTCGGCGTCCCAGTAGAACTGGTGGAGCCAGACCTGCCGCAGGATCTCCACCTGCGGCAGGAAGCGCAGCCGGGCCGGGGCATCGGCCGCCCAGGCGGCGGTAAGAATCTTCTGCCCGTCCCGGCCAAACTCCTCGGCCCGGGCCACCGCACCCGGCTTGCCGCCGGGCACCTTCCCGATCTCGACCTTCCGGCCGTAGCGTTTGCCCCACTCCGGTTCGAGCAAGGGCGTCAGCCAGCCGGCATCGCATGCCGAGAGCTCCTCGAGGGCCGCCCGCACGCTCTCGCCCGCCAGCTCCAGCCGGCTCAACCGCCGCACTGACGCCAGCACATGGGTGGCATCAGTGCGCTGCCGCCCCCGGCCTTTCAGCAACCCAGCCTCTACCAGGCAGTCGAGCATCATCTGCAGCAGCCGGTCCGCCCGGTCGTGCTCGGCCAGTCGGGCACGGAACTCGCTGAGCACGGAGTAGTGGAAGCCGGTGTCCTCCAGTTCCAGGCCGAGCGCGTACTTGAAATCGATCCGCAGCCGCACCGCATCCGCGGCCTGCCGGTCCGTGAGGTCTTCGGTGAACTGCAAGACGCTGACCAGCGCCAGCTGCGACGCCGACAATGACGGACAGCCGTTGACCGGATACCAGCCGGCGAAATTCTCGTCCTCGAACAACTCTCCCAGCCGGTCCCTGACCAGCATCGCGGGCGCCCCCTTCGGACAGCTCGCCCATGCCGTCTTCCTGGTCCTGACCGGAATGCCCGTGCTCTTTCGCGGACGCAGCGACACGGCCCTCACCCCCTGGCTCGGCCCTCGACCACCATGGCACCGAACCAAGCAGTCCGCCTCGACTACCACAAGATCGCCAACAGAGTCACGGCATTGCCCTTAGAAGCCGTTGTCTTTCCGAGAGTGCGGGTGTGTTTCCGCTGGTCAGGTGTAGGGGTGGTGTTTCGGCGGGAGGGACGGGTTGTTGTGTCGTCTCTTCG
>JODX01000002.1 GCA_000719105.1 Streptomyces sclerotialus
CCGAAGAGACGACACAACAACCCGTCCCTCCCGCCGAAACACCACCCCTACACCTGACCAGCGGAAACACACCCGCACTCTCGGAAAGACAACGGCTTCGTAGGTCAGGTGCCGGTCGGTGTCGGTGGTTGCGAAGTGGTCCTGTCCTGACTGGCCGTCTTCTGTTCGCCAGGCTCCGCGGTCTGCGGCGGGGGCCGAGGCGTTGCGGAGTATGCGCAGGCGTTCGCGGTGGGGCAGGGGGCCTTCGGACAGGCGGAGGCATCGGCGGGTGCGTGGGCAGAAGGAGTTGAACCAGGGGGCGAGGTCCGGCTCCATGCCGCCGATGAGGCGGAGCTGAGGTGTCGGGTGGTCCAGCCTTCGATGCATTCGGCCGTGCCCGTGGGGATGGTCGCGTACTCGCCGTCCCGGCTCCAGATCACGACAGGCCAGTGGTCTGGGTCGCCGGCGGTGGGCCAGCACAGCCGGTCGGCGTCCATGGTGGTGCCCCAGATGAGCAGACCGCCCGGTGCCGGGTGCAGCGGGTAGGGGTAACGCTTCTGTCCGTCCCATCGGGGAGGTGCGGGAGGGTTTCCGCTCTGCCACTCCAGGCTGTTGTCGTACCCGCACCGGGGCGCCAACAGCAAGGTGGGCGGCGCGGCACGAAGGCGCCGTGTCCATCCAGCCGCACACCCGGCACACGACAGGAGCGCTGGGCGGTCAGCGGCCAGCATTGTGGCCGGAAGCGGTCGTCAGCCTCAGCAGGAAGCGCGCGTGTCGATCCGGCGCCCACCGGCTGACGTGGCCGAACGTTTGGAGTTGGACCTGGCGACCGCCCTGACCGTGGTGCGTGAACGGGTCCGGATGGTCGACCAAGACCCCCACGCCCGCGCGGACTCCTGCTTCCCCGAGGAGCTGGTGCGGGGTACACCAGCGATGCTGCCTGAAGACGTCTCAGCGCCCGGAGGTGTCCTCGCCAGCGTCGGGCTGATCCAGGCTCGGTACCGAGACGAGATCACGGTGCGCATGCCTACTCGTACGGAGATCGAGAAGCTGAACCTGCCCGCCGCGACACCCGTAGCTGTGCACATGCGCACGGGATACGACAAGGACGGCCGCCCCCTGCGCGTCATGGTCACCGTTCTGCCAGGGGACCGCCATGTCATCGCCTACGACGTTTCTGCCGACTGACGACACGCCCCAGGAGCCAGCGCCCGTGAAGGCCCTCGCAGCCATCGACCCAGCCCTGCCCAAGGATCGGCACCCCCGACAGGTCTGGTACACGTCATACGGCTCCAACATGCACTTGGAGCGGCTCGCCTTCTACATCCGCGGTGGCCGGCCGCCAGGCACGACCAAGGACTACCCAGGCTGCCGGGACACGCGGATGCCCTCCCGCTCCGTCCCGGTGGAGCTGACCGGTGCGATGTATTTCGCGACGGAGTCGCCAGTGTGGGGCGGAGGTAGGGCGTTCTACGACCCACACGCCAGCGGGCGTGTGCTGGCCAGGGCACACCTGGTGACCACGGAACAGTTCTTCGACATTGCTGCACAGGAGATGTACCGCGAGCCCGGTGTATCTCTAGACCTTGCTGAGGTGATTGCCTCTGGCCGATCGGTACTCGGAGAGGGGCGCTACGAAACGTTGGTCTGCGCGGGGCAGCACGACGGGCTGCCGGTTCTTACTTTTACGGCGCCGTGGAGCATGGATGACGTGGCCTTCAACCCGCCGTCGGCCGCCTATGTGCGTTACCTAAGCGCCTATCCAGAAGTTCCGTCGGTAACTGGTCGGGAACCAAGGGCTGGTCCAGGGGGCGGCGGTGGTCAGAAGCTGGCCGGGTGAGCGGGTCCGGAAGAACGCATGCACCTGTCGTCGGCGGCTGGGCCACGTAACGGCGGTGTTGGCAAGGAAGGCCTTGAGCGCGGCCCAGACGCGTTCGACGGGGTTGTCGTGCGGGCTGTAGCGGGCGCCGTACCACAGGTGCAGGCCAGGCTGGCCGGCAACGAACTCGCGGACCGCGCGGGCGTGGTGGATGGAGTCGTTGTCGCACAGCACCACCACCGCCGGGGCGGCGGGGGAGGCAGCCGCCAGCTGCTGGAGCAGGGCCAGGAAGTCGGCCGCACACCGGCGGCCGAGCCGGTAACGGAAGGCGCCGGTGGTCACCTCCAGCGCACCCAGCACCGTGAGCTGGCGGTTCTTGCCCGGGGTGGCGATCTGCGGGCGGTGGGCGAACGTCGTCCAGCTGGACCGCAGGTGCGGCAGCAGGTGCACGTGGGTCTCATCGGCCGCCCAGACCACCGTGCCGGGCGGCAGCAACCGCAGCCGTTTGACGATCGCCGCCACCACCGCGTCGCGGGCCGGATCACCGCGGGCGATCAGTCGGGGCCGCCGCCAGACGGCCACCTGCCGCACCCGCCGGTACAGCGTGCGCCGGCTCATTGCAGGACGCCGCAGATGCCGGTGCAGCCGCGGCACCGTCCAGGGCCCCGGCCGCTCAAGCAGCGCGGCGATCCGCGCGGGCAGTCGTCGGCCGCCCAGCCTCGGCCGTCCGCTGCGGGGCCGGTCGGCCAGACCGGTCACCCCGCAGGCGTTGAAGCGGCCGATCCACCGACGCACCGTGGCCGGGTCGCACTCCACCAGCACGGCGATCTGTGCAGGTGACAGCCCGTGCAGCGACAACAGCACCATCACCGCCCGCACCACCGTCCGGCCTCGGCCGCGCAGCAGGTCCCGTAATCGTTCACGTTCGACGTCGGACGCATTGGCGAACACGATGGGCGGGCGCACACTGACCACAACCTCGCCGGGTGGGCGGACGATGCTGGCGCTTCGATCGAACACCCGGCGAGGGCCATGTCAACACCTGCCGCCCTGAACGGCGCCGCCCTCCGATACGCGCAAGACTTCTGGATACGCGCTTAGCCTCGGGCTTGTTGTCCGCGCACGCATGGGACGTCGATGCGGTCGCTTCCTACGTGGCGGCTTGTCCCGGCGCAGATGGTCACTGGCCAGTTGAGGTGCTGGCGAAGCTGCTTCGTGAAGACGAGGACGACGATTGACGACAGCGCTCTTCGAACGCGCAGAGCTTCCACTCAGCTCTCGAGGATCTCGTGAATTGGGACCCAGCCAACCATGGTGTCCCAGCACTCCATAACGTGTTGCAGTAGGTCTGAGCGCTCCGGGCCGAGACCATATCCGCTGGTGCAGATTAGAAGAACGCCCCCTTTCTCCTTAACGCAATCGATCACTTCGTCGGGTACGCCGTCGCAACCCCAGGCGCCAGCAGAATGCGCTACGTACATTTCATTGGGCCGGATGTAAAGTGCACACTTTTCCTGAGAGAGGGTGGGGGGTGTGCCGCGCCAAACTGGCTGGATGCCTAGTTCCTTGCCTAAGGCAGAGCGAGGGCCGTACAGTCTGGTGATAGTCCAGCCACCAGAGTCTTCCCGTATGAGGTAGGTGGCCTCCAGACTGGGGTTCACAATGAGGATAGGAGTGGCTTCGGTATCTGATCTACCCCTACCCGCGATACCCGCATATGCCCGCCATGTGTAGGTGCTGCCCTTCGTTAGGGTCGTGAGCCCCGTGTCATTCCATCGTGGATACCGGCACAGGGCGAAGTGATGGAGCCTTGCATCCGCCATCACTATCATGTCGTTAACAAGCAGCGCTGGTACACCCTTGCCGATCGGCTTCCCGCAATCCGCGCAATTTCCAGCCCATAGACCTTGCATAAGTAGGCGGACTTCAGGCTCTCCAAGTACATCCAGAGTCTCATTGCTCACTGCGAGGTAACGAAGACCGCTGTCACCCTCATGGCTTCTCAGGATTGTCCATTCGGCTTCCACGCCGTTTTCACGCGCGCGGCGCCACCAATAATCGCCGCCCTGAATGTTGCCAGTTACGTAGTTAGCGACGCCTGCCAGAATGGCGTTCGTGCCATCGCCGAAGCGCGCTAGCCTGCTAGCGTTATCGTACGCCAGGGCGATATATTCGTTTGCCTTTTCGAATGCATCTCTTGCCAGTTCTATGCCAGCGTATGAAAGAGCGGCAAAAGGTATTCCACCGTCTGCTGCAACCTTCAGCACCTTTGTTGCAGTGTCTGACTCCCACTGCCTGTGTAGCCAATCCGAGTACAGCCAGGCGCTTCCCGGATCGCCCGCTTCAGTTCCAGATTTCCATAGCCTTACAGCCTCTGTTTTATCCCCTAGTCTTTCATGAACCAAACCGAGGTTTCCGATAGATTGAAGCTCACCTCGTTCCACGGCCATAGAGAACCATTGAAGCGCTTGCTCTGGGGACTCCTGCAACATAAAAATGCTCCCCATGTTGTGCGCCGCAGCACCGTCACCCAGAGCCACGGCTCGCAAAAACCACTGGCTAGCTCCTGTGTAGTCTCCCTCGCCGACCAGAATTGCGCCGTATTGGTTAAGTGCTTCTATGTCATCTTCTTCGGTGAGAGGTAGGAGGGCGCGCTTAGCGGTGTCTGGCCTGCCGGCTACTCTAGCTACCGAAGAAAGCAGGTAACGGCGGGAGTCGTTTACGACTTGAAGTGCAACCTCCCAGACCTCGTCCGAAAGGGATCTGGGATCATGATGTCGGGCCTTGTCAGATACGATGTAATCGAAGGGCCTCCAGCGGCCGGCGCGAGCAGGGATGAGCGGGCTTGTTACGCCTAATGCGATCTTCTGCGCCCAAGACCACGCTTCCTCCAGCGTTTCGGGCCGCAGGGCATAACCGCCAGCTTCCTCCAGGTAAGTTTCGTGTAAGTCCTCTAGGGCGTCGGCTGGTAGCTCGAGGTCGAGGCCGGTGCGCGCCAAATCTACGGCGGCGGCTACCAGTGCTGCGCCTCGCGGATTACCTCCCGCTCTATTGGCGCTGTGACATAAAGCAAGTACTTGTGGCCCTGCAGCCAAGTACTCAGCTACACCGTATGATTTATCTGCCTCTAATGCCTGGCTAACCCTAGGGTCGTCAGACTCGATGGCCCGCTCCCGCTCAGCGGTGCTCCAAGTACGTTTGATTGGGATACGCATGGCAGCCCGCAGTACTCGCGAGGCGGAGTCCGTCATTCGAGGCGCTCCACTCCCTGCTGAGAACCGTTCAGCTTTCATGCCAGTGTAGTCATCGTAGAACTCGGAACGCATCGTCGATAGAAGCACGCATCGACGCCTTGTTAGCTCATCGAGTAGGCGAGGACTAAGGCCGTCTGAACGCAAGTAAGAATGCAAGTCATCTAACCATATAAGTCGTCTCTGTTCGTTCACTGAGTCCAGCAGGTAAGCGAGATCATCCTCGGGATCTGGCTTGCAGACGAGCCATTCACTAAGGGTACGGCGCATCGCCTCGAAGAGGGTTCTCGTCTTCCCCGCCGCTGAGTCACCAGTCAGAAGCACAACACCACCGATGTCGGCGGCAGTTTGAATGGTTCTGTCTACATCAGAGTCAATCTCCCGCGCGATGTAGGTAATGCTCTTCGAGTGTCCCGCTACTTCCTGGACACGATGAACGCCAAAAGTGACGGCATCAGATTCTGTTACGGGGTGCCAAACAGGTGCATTCAGATATCGGTGGTCGCTTCTATGGTGCACCTCAACTGTGGTCAGTGAGCGCCCGGTGTGCTGCTCAACTATGTGGCAGAAATCCGCGTCTCCCGTTAGCGCGGTAATCGGTACTGCTTCGACGCGGGCATGGCTCCATTTGACGGGGTCGCCGCTGACTAGGGCGACCAGAGCGTTTTCTGTGAAGACCGCTGCCCCTGACATTCCAAGCCACGGGGTATCCTCCTGCCGTCTGGGCCTGGGTGCTGAATGTGAACTATCTAGCACGTAGCGCCCGCGAATGATTGATGAGCCGGGCTTCAGAGTGCCAACGAGCTGTTCGGTATCTGGTAGATGCTCGTCTATTCTGCTTATGCTCGGATACCCTACTGCTTCGCAGTTTTCTCGTGCTGAAATCCCGGAAAGTGTCCCCCACTTAATATCTTCTGGGTTGCACTGGGAGGCATCGTCAACTAGGTCGGTACTGGCTAACAGTAAGGCGCCGTCGCAAACATCGTCATGTCGACGCCACAAGATACGACACGTGTGGACCCCGGTGCCTCCTGGTACGGCCACTTGAGCGGTTTTATTCGTACCGAAGAGATGACCAGAGGTGAGTACGAGGCGCGGGCTGATCAAGTAGCCGCTACCTTGCTGTGCGGCCTGAACAATAGCTATTCGCGCTGACGATCGTGCAGTCACTCGTCATGCGCCCCAATCTGTCGCCCGAAGGGACTTAGGTCGGCATGTGATTCATTTCCGATATCGACCGCTTCGCCGTTCCGGGCAAACTTAGGGCGCAGTTGCAAGGAAACGCGATGAGTGACGCCTTTGGAGGCTCCTATCTGTGCATCGCCAGACATAAGCCACGCTTTGAAACCAGCTTTAGCGTTCGCGTCTCGGCGTAGCTCGACAGTGAAGTCAAGGTCGATTCCCTCAACCTCAAATCTAATGCGCTCGTCTTCCGAGGCGTTCACCGCGTTGACTAGCTGATCTCTGAGCCCTTGAACAGCCGCGGTGAGCTCGATTTTGTCCAGAGGATCTTGCATTGCGCCTCCTGGGCAGACACGGTCTGTGGTCCAACTGCGTCAAGGCAGGCGGCGGCGCAAGTGGTGCCCCCGCGAGGCACATTGACGCATCAGCGGCCTAGCTGCACAAGGGGGCACGCGGTGACTCATCACCGCCTCGCGCTTCCTGCCCGCCTGCGACGCCCCCTGAGTGGCATGTGATGGTGCTAAGTGCGGTGTACAGGCTGGGCGTAGAGGACGGTTCTGGCCATCCTCTGGCCAAACTGGCGGCGGCATATCGCGCGTTCCGCTGAAACTGCTTGGTCAGCGGCCTGCTGCGCGATGCAGGTCCCTCGGTCTTGAAACCGTCGCGGTGGTGGGGCGGTGTCCCGCACTCGTGAACCAGCCTTACGCGGCTCAGTGCCCGCTGAGTACCGTTCGTGCATGGCTAAGGGGGAACGGCAGCGCCGCGATGGCACGCCGAAACGC
This sequence comes from Streptomyces sclerotialus, assembly GCA_000719105.1. Lineage (GTDB taxonomy): Bacteria > Actinomycetota > Actinomycetes > Streptomycetales > Streptomycetaceae > Streptomyces > Streptomyces sclerotialus_B. Next base: position 7,014 of record JODX01000002.1, read on the forward strand.
GCACAGCTCACCAGCGGCGATCATGCGGGGCCGAAGGACAAGAAGGGCCGCGGAGCGCGGACGGTGAAACCCGACGCGGTACAGCAGAAGGCTGCTGCTGCCCGGGAGTGGAAGAAGCTGTTCGCGCGGCTCGACGAGGTGAGGCAACGGGACGCCGAGCGACAAAAGCGAGGCAAGCGGCCTTAGCACAGGCGCAGCGAGCTGACAGGGACCGCGCGCCGTGGTGCCGTAGCCGGGCCGTCTCCGGGCCGTCCGAGGGCGACCAGCGACAGCCACGGACGACCAACAACGGCCACGGGGCCGCGACAGATCGTCGCGGCCCCGTGGGCTGTCCGCCCAGTTAAACCCACGTGTCCAACCACATCCGAGCCCGCCAGTCGTCCACCGGAATCGCCGTCCCCGTGTAGATCGGCCAGAAGTAGATGAAGTTCCAGAAGATCAGCAGGACCAGCACCCCGGCGGCCGCCGCCCCCGCGATGCGCCGGCGTTCCGGTGAGCCGGGCGGGCCGAGGATGGCGCCCAGTGTCATCGCCAGGGCCAGGCACAGGAAGGGGAGGAAGACGACCGCGTAGAAGTAGAAGATCGTGCGTTCCTGGTACATGAACCAGGGGAGCCAGCCCGCCGCGATGCCGCAGGCGATCGCGCCGGCCCGCCAGTCGCGGCGGAACAGCCAGCGCCACAGGACGTAGAGGACGGCGAAGGCGGCGGCCCACCACAGCAGGGGGGTGCCGATGGCCAGTACCTCGCGGGCACACTTCTCGCCCGCGTCCGACGGGCAGCCGTCCTTGCCGGGCATCGGGGACTCGTAGAAGTAGGAGACCGGGCGGCCGGTGACGATCCAGCTCCACGGGTTGGACTCGTAGGTGTGCGGGGACGAGAGGCCCTTGTGGAACTGGTAGACCTCGTTCTCGTAGTGCCAGAGGCTGCGCCACCAGTCCGGGAACAGCCAGCTCCATGAGCTGCCCTTGCCGTTCGTCACGGCCCAGTTGCGGAAGTAGCCGCCGGTGCCGTCGTCGGGGGAGAGGATCCAGCCGGTCCAGGAGACCAGGTAGGTCGCGACCGCCACGGGCACCGTGGAGAGGAACGCCCAGCCCAGGTCGTGCCTGATCACCGCGCGGTACGGGTGACGGGCGCCGGCGACCTTGCGGGCGCCCACGTCCCACAGCACGGTCAGCACGCCGAACGCGGCGAGGAAGATCAGGCCGTTCCACTTGGTGCCGAAGGCCAGGCCCAGGCAGAGTCCCGCCAGCCAGCGCCAGGGCCGCAGACTGAGGCCCAGATGGTCAGCCACCTCCGGGTCCGGCCGTACGGTCCCGTCGGCGTCCGCCGGCAGGGCCGCCGCGAGGCGTGCGCGGGCTCTGTCGCGGTCGACGACGAGGCAGCCGAAGGCCGCCAGCACGAAGAACATCAGCACCTGGTCGAGCAGCGCGGTGCGGCTCATCACGAAGTGCAGTCCGTCCACCGCCATCAGGGCGCCCGCCAGGCAGCCGAGGAAGGTGGAGCGGAAGAGGCGGCGGCCGATGCGGCAGAGCATGAGGACGGACAGCGTGCCGAGCAGGGCCGCCATGAAGCGCCAGCCGAACGGGGTGAAGCCGAAGAGGTACTCGCCGAGGCCGATGACGTGCTTGCCGACCGGGGGATGGACGACGTAGGCGGCGTCCGTCGGGATCGGTACGTCGCCGTTGTTCTGCAGGATCAGGTCGTTGGCGTCCTTGGCCCAGTTGACCTCGAAGCCGCGGTGAATGAGCGCCCACGCGTCCTTGGCGTAGTACGTCTCGTCGAATATCACCGCCTTCGGGCTGCCCAGGTTCCAGAACCGCAGCAGCCCCGCGACGAGCGTCACCAGCAGCGGGCCGCCCCACGCGGACCAGCGCACGATGCGGGCGGCGGCGTCCTGGCCCATGCCGAGCGCGGCCCACAGGCGCGGGGAGGGCCGGGTGTACGGGGGCACCAGCCGGTCGCGGACGTCGCTTCTCGGCTGCCCGGTGTATCCGAACCGGCGCAGCCGCTGCTGCCACGACGCCCGCTGTTCGTCGGTCGTCTGCCCCTGCCCTGCCGGGGTGTCCGTGGAGGACGCGGTACTCGTCACCGCGCCATCGTAGGGAACGCGTCTGTGCCAGTCCCGTGCCCGGGCCATGAAAGTGCGGCATGACGTCGCCCCCGGACCGTCCTGCGAGACTGGAGCGGTGACAGGAACCCTTGTGTTGGCAGGCACCCCCATCGGCGACGTCGCGGACGCCCCGCCCCGGCTGGCCGCGGAGCTGGCCTCGGCGGACGTGGTCGCCGCCGAGGACACCCGGCGGCTGCGGCGGCTCACGCAGGCGCTGGGCGTGCAGCCGGCCGGCCGGGTCGTGTCGTACTTCGAGGGGAACGAAGCCGCCCGTACGCCCGAGCTCGTCGAGGCGCTGGCGGGCGGCTCGCGGGTACTGCTGGTCACGGACGCGGGCATGCCGAGCGTGTCCGACCCCGGGTACCGGCTGGTCGCCGCCGCCGTGGAGAAGGACATCCGGGTCACCGCCGTCCCGGGGCCCTCCGCCGTGCTCACCGCGCTCGCGCTGTCCGGGCTGCCCGTGGACCGGTTCTGCTTCGAGGGCTTCCTGCCGCGGAAGGCCGGGGAGCGGCTGGGGCGGCTGCGGGAGGTCGCGGACGAACGGCGCACGCTCGTGTACTTCGAGGCCCCGCACCGGCTCGACGACACCCTCGCCGCGATGGCCGAGGTGTTCGGGGCGGAGCGGCGGGCCGCCGTCTGCCGTGAGCTGACCAAGACGTACGAGGAGGTCAAGCGGGCGCCCCTGGGCGAGCTGGCCGCATGGGCCGCCGAGGGCGTACGGGGCGAGATCACCGTCGTCGTCGAGGGCGCCCCGGAGAAGGGCGCCGAGGAGCTGGACGCGGACGAGCTGGTGCGCCGGGTGCGGGTGCGCGAGGAGGCGGGGGAGCGGCGCAAGGAGGCGATCGCGGCGGTGGCCGCCGAGGCGGGGCTGCCGAAGCGAGAGGTGTTCGACGCCGTGGTCGCCGCGAAGAACGCCGGGCGCGGATGAACGCCGGGCGCGGCTGAACGGGACCGGCGCCGACTCGGCGGCTCCGGCGTGCGGTTGAGCGCGTGGGCGCTTCCGGCGCCCCATACGTGTGCAAAGAGGGAACGGTCCAAGGCAAAGCGCAGGCCTCGGACCGGCTCGTAGGTCACAAGCCCAGGCCAAATCCGCTCCAACAGTTGGCAGGTGCACTGTCGTCCGCGCCGCCGGAGCAGTGCACTGATTGCGGGGGCACACCTGTCCCCGCCCCGAGGGGATTCCGCGGAGAGCCCGGTGGAACTCCTCTCGCCGGGTGCTTGTCCAGCGGACAACCAGGAGCTGGCATGACCGAGGTCTCAGGGCGGACCGGCAACCACCGAGGTACGGCGACCGCCGTCGTCCACGAGTCGTACTCCTTCGCCTGCATGCACTGCGGGCACGGCTGGGAGCAGTCGTACGAGATAGAGCACCACACCGACGCCGAGGGCCGGGATTTCGTGCTGTACGTGGTGGACGGCGCCGTCGTCCCCTCGCCGCTGAGCCGCCCCGGGTGCCTGAGGTGTGAGGGGCACGTGGTGCGCATCATGCGGGCGGGGCAGGTGTCCTCGGCGCAGCACGGTCTGCCCCGGCAGACGCGGCCGGTGCCGCGCCGGACGGCGGAGGCGGCGGTGGTGGCGGTGGTGGCGGTGGCGGTGGCGGACGGGACGTGTCCGGGTGACGCGCCTCCGGCCGACGCGCCTCCGGCCGACGCCTCCCGGCCGGCCCGCGGCCGGCACCGGCAGCTGTCCGGTCTCCTCCACCTCTTCCGACACTCCTTCCGGCACCCCTTCCGGCACTCCTTCCGGCACCCCTTCCGACACTCCTTCCGGCGCAGGACAACGGGCTGACCCCGGTTCCGGCCGCCCCGAGCGGTGGCCGCGCGCCCCTTTCGTAGGATCGGGGCATGCCCTCCCGTACCTCCGCCCGAGACTCCGCCCAGGACGACAAGAACACCGCGCCCCCGCTGCCGGCGCCCCTCCAGGTGCCCGTCGCCGACTCGCACACCCACCTCGACATGCAGTCCGGCACGGTGGAGGAGGCCCTCGCCAAGGCCGCGTCGGTGGGGGTGACGACGGTCGTACAGGTGGGCTGCGACCTGAACGGCTCCCGCTGGGCGGCCGAGACGGCGGCCGCGTACGACAACGTCCACGCGGCCGTCGCGCTGCACCCGAACGAGGCGCCGCGCATCGTGCACGGCGATCCTGGGGGCACCTCCCAGCCCCCTAGGGCTGGGGGAGGCTGGTCCCGGCAGGGCGCCCGGGAACCCGGCGGGGACGCGGCGCTCGACGAGGCGCTGGCGGAGATCGACCGGCTGGCCGCCCTGCCGCACGTCAAGGCCGTCGGAGAGACCGGGCTGGACCACTTCCGGACCGGACCCGAGGGCAAGGACGCGCAGGAGCGTTCCTTCCGTGCCCACATCGAGATCGCCAAGCGGCACGGCAAGGCCCTGGTCATCCACGACCGCGAGGCCCACGCCGACGTGCTGCGGATCCTGAAGGAGGAGGGCGCGCCCGAGCGGACCGTCTTCCACTGCTACTCCGGCGACGCCGAGATGGCCGAGGTCTGCGCCCGCGCCGGGTACTTCATGTCCTTCGCCGGCAACGTGACCTTCAAGAACGCCCAGCCGCTGCGCGACGCCCTGGCCGTGGCCCCGCTGGAACTGGTCCTCGTGGAGACCGACGCGCCGTTCCTCACCCCTTCGCCGTACCGCGGACGGCCCAACGCCCCGTATCTCATTCCGGTCACGGTGCGCGCCATGGCCGCGGTGCGGGGCATCGACGAGGACGCGCTGGCGGCGGCGATCGCGGCGAACACCTCGCGCGCCTTCGCCTACTGACGCCTCACGCGTCCCGGCCGTACCGCTCGGCGTGCCGCTCGGCCGTACGGGTGACCTGCGGCCGCGTACGGCGTCCCGTCGCGACACTGTGTAGTCATGTGACTTTGGAGAGTGACGAACGCTCCGCTAGGTTCTGGTCGCCCGATCCCGGCCGGCCCCCTCTGGAGCGTCTCGTCGTGAGCAACGCGCAGTCCCCGCAGTACTCGCCGCAGTACTCGCCGTACTCGCCGTACGAGATGCGCGGTCCGTACCCGGCCTCGCCCCCCGACCCGCGACCGCGTCCCAGGCACGGCGGCCCCGGCCCCGGCCCCGAGTCCCACCGTGCCGACACCCTCCAGTACGGCGGGCCGCGGTACGACGGGCCGCGTGGACTCCCGTACGACCGGCTCGCGTACCCGGACCTCCCGGCCGACCTTCCGGCCGGGATCCCGTACGACGTCCTCCCCTACGCCGTGTACGCCCGGGACACCTACCCACCCGCCCACGAGACGCGGGACGGTGCGCTGTCCGCCGACGAGGCCGGGCTGCAGGAGGACGAGGAGCCGCAGGACGGGGAGCCGCAGGACGGGGAGGCGGAAGACGATCCCGAGGCGCTGCCCAGGCAGGAGGACGGAGGCCGTGCCCGGGCCCGGCGGGCCGCGCGCCGCAGACGCACCGTCGAACGGCCCGCACCACTGCGCCGGCTGGTACCGCAGGCCCTGGTGGTGGCGTTCCTCGCGGGCGGCACCTCCGCCTTCGTCGCCAAGGACAAGGCGATCGAGCTGAACGTCGACGGCGATCCGCGCACCCTGCACACCTTCGCGGACGACGTCTCCGAACTGCTCGCCGGACAGAACCTCGACGTCGGCGCCCACGACGTGGTGGCGCCCGCCCCCGGTGCCCCGCTGGCCACCGGCGACGAGGTCGCCCTGCACTACGGGCGGCCCGTGCGCCTCACCCTGGACGGGCAGCGGCGCGACGTGTGGACGACGGCACGCACGGTCGAGGGGGCGCTCCGGGAGTTCGGGGTGCGCTCCGAGGGGGCGTACGTGTCGGCCGAGCCCACCCGGCCGATCGGGCGGGCGGGGCTGGCACTGGACGTCCGCACCGAGCGCACCGTCACGGTCATGGCGGACGGGCGGGCCCGCCGGGTCCGGACGAACGCGGCGACCGTCCAGGAGGCCGTCGGCCAGGCCGGGATCACCCTGGAGGGGCAGGACACGACCTCGGTGCCGCTGGAGAGCTTCCCGCGGGACGGGCAGACGATCACCGTGCTGCGGATCAAGGGCAGGAAGGAGATCCGCGAGGAGCCCATCCCGTTCGAGGTGGAGCGACAGGACGACCCCTCGCTGTTCCGGGGGACCGAGGTCGTCGAGTATGCCGGGGAGCCGGGCGTGCGCCGGGTCACGTACTCCCTGCGCACCGTCAACGGCGTCAAGCAGAAACCGCGCCGGCTGGGCGCCGAGATGATCCGCCCGCCCCGCACCCAGGTGGTCAAGGTGGGCACCAAGCCGCTGCCGACCTCCGTGCAGGGCACCGAACACCTCGACTGGAACGGCCTCGCGGCCTGTGAGTCGGGCGGCCGGGTCGACGCGGTGGACTCCTCGGGGACGTACGGCGGCCTCTACCAGTTCGACCACCGGACCTGGCAGAGCCTCGGCGGCCAGGGCCGTCCGCAGGACGCCCCGGCCACCGAGCAGACCTACCGCGCGAAGAAGCTGTACCTGCAGCGCGGGGCGAGCCCGTGGCCGCACTGCGGGGCCAAGCTGCAGGAGTGAGGAGTGAGGAGTGAGGAGTGAGGAGTGAGGAGTGGAGAGTGGAGAGTGGATGGTGAGGAGTGGAGAGTGAGGAAGTGAGGAGTGAGAGGGACACCCGGGCGGCCCGTACCCTTGGGGCGTGAGCAGTCCCACCCCAGACGCCCTGCTGGGCCCCGCCGACATCCGTGAACTGGCCGCCGCCCTCGGCGTGCGCCCCACCAAGCAGCGCGGCCAGAACTTCGTGATCGACGCCAACACCGTGCGGCGCATCGTGCGGACCGCCGAGGTGCGGCCCGACGACGTGGTGGTCGAGGTCGGCCCGGGGCTCGGGTCGCTGACGCTCGCCCTGCTGGAGGTGGCCGACCGGGTCACCGCCGTCGAGATCGACGACGTGCTGGCCGCCGCGCTGCCCGCCACGATCACCGCGCGCATGCCCGAGCGGGCGGACCGGTTCGCGCTGGTCCACTCCGACGCGATGCATGTGCGCGAGCTGCCGGGCCCCGCGCCGACCGCCCTGGTCGCCAACCTGCCGTACAACGTCGCCGTGCCCGTCCTGCTGCACATGCTCGACACCTTCCCGAGCATCGAGCGCACGCTCGTCATGGTGCAGGCGGAGGTCGCCGACCGGCTGGCGGCCGGGCCCGGGTCGAGGGTGTACGGGGTGCCGTCCGTGAAGGCGGGCTGGTACGCCGAGGTCAAGCGGGCCGGGGCCATCGGGCGCAACGTCTTCTGGCCGGCGCCGAACGTGGACAGCGGCCTCGTCTCGCTCGTCCGCCGGACCGAACCCCTCGCCACGACCGCATCCAAGCGCGAGGTCTTCGCCGTCGTCGACGCGGCCTTCGCCCAGCGCCGCAAGACGCTGCGGGCCGCCCTCGCCGGATGGGCGGGTTCGGCCGCGGCCGCCGAGACCGCGCTCGTGGCCGCCGGGATCTCGCCGCAGGCGCGGGGGGAGTCCCTCACGGTCGAGGAGTTCGCCCGTATCGCGGAGCACAAGCCCGCCGCGGAGTCCGCCGCGGAGTCTGCCGCCGAGCCCGCCGCCGAGTCCGCCGCCGAGTCCGTCGCCGACGAGGAGTAGATCGAAGCCGTGAGCGTCACCGTCCGCGTCCCCGCCAAGGTCAACGTCCAGCTCGCGGTGGGCGGCGCCCGCCCCGACGGCTTCCACGACCTCGCCAACGTCTTCCTCGCCGTCGGCCTGTACGACGAGGTCACGGCCGCCCCCGCCGACGAGCTGCGCATCACGTGCTCCGGTCCGGGCGCCGACCAGGTCCCCCTGGACCGTACGAACCTCGCGGCCCGCGCCGCCCTCGCCCTCGCCGAGCGCCACGGACTGGACGCCGACGCCTCCGCCGTGCACCTGCACATCGACAAGGACATCCCCGTCGCCGGCGGCATGGCGGGCGGCAGCGCGGACGCGGCGGGCGCGCTGCTCGCCTGCGACGCGCTGTGGGGCACCCGCGCCTCCCGCGAGGAGCTCCTCGAGATCTGCGCCGAGCTCGGCAGCGACGTGCCGTTCAGCCTGGTGGGCGGGGCGGCGCTGGGCACCGGCCGGGGCGAGCGGCTGCGTCCGCTGGACGTGGGCGGCGACTTCCACTGGGTGTTCGCGGTCGCGGACGGCGGCCTGTCCACCCCGGCCGTGTACCGGGAGTTCGACCGGCTCCACGAGGGGACGGACGTCCCGGAACCCGTCGCCTCCGAGAACCTGCTCGCCGCGCTCGCCAAGGGCGACGCCGACGCCCTCGCGGCCACCCTCGCCAACGATCTCCAGCCCGCCGCGCTCTCGCTCTTCCCCTCGCTGGCCGGAACCCTCGAGGCGGGCCGGGCGGCCGGCGCCCTGGCCGCGCTGGTCTCGGGGTCCGGGCCCACCACGGCGTTCCTCGCGCGCGACGCGGAGTCCGCGCAGGTCGTCGCGGGGGCGCTGCTCGACTCCGGCACCTGCCGGGCCGCCCGCGTCGCGGACTCGCCCGCGCCCGGGGCGACCGTGATCCGCCGCACTGCCTGACCGGTCCGGAACACGCCGTACCCTGGGAGGCTGATCCGACCCCGCGTGCAGGAGTGAAATGGCCGTCAACCTGGTCAATGTCGAGAGCGTCAGCAAGGTGTACGGCACCCGGGCCCTGCTCGACGGCATCTCGCTCGGCGTCTCCGAGGGCGACCGCATCGGCGTGGTCGGACGGAACGGTGACGGCAAGACGACCCTGATCCGGGTTCTCGCCAAACTGGAGGAGGCCGACACCGGCCGCGTCACCCACTCCGGCGGGCTGCGCCTCGGCGTCCTCACCCAGCACGACTCGCTCGACCCCGAGGCCACCGTCCGGCACGAGGTCATCCGGGACATGGCCGACCACGAGTGGGCGGGCAACGCGCGCATCCGCGACGTGCTGACCGGCCTCTTCGGCGGGCTCGACCTGCCCGGCTTCCCGCAGGGCCTGGACACCGTGATCGGCCCGCTGTCGGGTGGCGAACGGCGCCGTATCGCACTGGCCAAGCTGCTCATCGAGGACCAGGACCTGATCGTCCTCGACGAGCCGACGAACCACCTGGACGTGGAGGGCATCTCCTGGCTGGCCGGGCACCTGGCCGCGCGCCGCTCGGCGCTCGTCTGCGTCACCCACGACCGCTGGTTCCTGGACCAGGTCTGCACGCGCATGTGGGACGTGCAGCGCGGCACCGTCCACGAGTACGAGGGCGGCTACTCCGACTACGTCTTCGCGCGGGCCGAGCGCGAGCGCATCGCCGCCACCGAGGAGGCCAAGCGGCAGAACCTGGTCCGCAAGGAGCTGGCCTGGCTGCGGCGCGGCGCCCCCGCCCGTACCTCGAAGCCGCGGTTCCGCGTCGAGGCCGCCAACGAGCTGATCGCGGACGTGCCGCCGCCGCGCGACAGCAGCGAGCTGATGAAGTTCGCCTCCTCCCGGCTCGGCAAGACGGTCTTCGACCTGGAGGACGTGACCGTCCAGGCCGGGCCGAAGGTGCTGCTCAAGCACCTCACCTGGCAGCTCGGCCCCGGCGACCGCATCGGCCTCGTCGGTGTGAACGGCGCGGGCAAGACCTCGCTCCTGCGTGCGCTCGCCGACGCCGCGTACAGCGAGGGCGAGAAGCAGCCAGCGGGCGGGCAGGTCCGCGTCGGCAAGACGGTGAAGCTGGCCTACCTCTCCCAGGAGGTGGCCGAGCTCGATCCGAACTGGCGGGTGCTGGAGGCCGTGCAGGCGGTCCGCGACCGGGTCGACCTCGGCAAGGGCCGCGAGATGACCGCGGGCCAGCTCTGCGAGACGTTCGGCTTCGGCAAGGAGAAGCAGTGGACGCCGGTCGGCGACCTCTCCGGTGGTGAGCGGCGCCGCCTCCAGCTCCTCCGTCTCCTCATGGACGAGCCGAACGTCCTCTTCCTCGACGAGCCCACCAACGACCTCGACATCCAGACGCTGACCCAGCTCGAGGACCTCCTCGACGGCTGGCCCGGCTCGATGATCGTCATCTCCCACGACCGCTTCTTCGTCGAGCGGACGACGGACCGGGTGCACGCCCTGCTCGGCGACGGCGCGCTGCGGATGCTGCCGCGCGGGATCGACGAGTACCTGGAGCGGCGCCGGCGCATGGAGGAGGCGGCGGCCGCCACGGCGGCGCCGAAGCCCGCCTCCACCGAGAAGGCCTCTGCCGGTGCCGCCCCGGAGAAGAGCGCGGCCGACCAGCGGGCCGCGAAGAAGGAACTGTCGAAGATCGAGCGGCAGTTGGACAAGATCTCCGAGAAGGAGCAGTCGCTGCACGCCCGCATCGCCGAGCACGCGACCGACTTCGCGAAGGTGGCCGAACTGGACGCGGAGCTGCGGGAGCTGGGCGGTCAGCGGGAGGAACTGGAGCTGCGCTGGCTGGAACTGGCGGAGGACGCGTGAGGGCGTTCCCGCGGTGGCCCGGCGGAAGCCAGTGGTAGAAAGAGCCGACTGATAACAGCCGTAGACGCAACTCCGAGGCGCAACACCGAGGCGTAACTCCGAGGCGCAGCACCACGCGTGACCGCGGGTGGCTCGAAAACAGCAAGAGGGGGACCGCGCTGATGACTCAGCCGCCCGGCCAGCCGCCCCAGGACGGCTTCGGCGCACCATCGGGGCAGGGACCGACACCCACGCCCCCGTCGAACCGTCCCGCGCAGCCGCCTGAACTGTCGAAGGACAGTGCGCCGCCGCAGGACGTCTCGCCGCGGGACGCCCCGCCGCCGGGCGTCCCGCCGCAGGGCGGCTTCACTCCTCCCACGCCCCCGCCGCCGTACGGCCACCCGAGCCCCTACGGCCCGCACCCGAGTCCGTACGGTCCCCAGCCGGGCTCGCACGCCCCGCACCCGGGCCCGTACGCCATGCCGCCGAACCCGTACGCCCCGCCCCCGCCCCCGCCGTACGGCTACCACCCGTCGGCCGCGCCGGGCGGCGGTCGGATGTCCGGCGCCCAGGTGGTCGTCATCGCCGTCGCGGCGGTCGCGGCCCTCGTCGTGCTCGTCGGCCTCGGTGCCTGGTACGCGTTCTCCCCCGGCGAGGACGACGGGAAGAACCCCTCCGCGAGCTCCGGCGGCGGCACCGGCCAGGGCTCCGACGGCACGTCCGGTTCCGGGTCCGGTTCCGGAACCGAGGGCCGGGAGAAGGCCCCTTCCACGCCCAGCGCCGAACTCATCCTCCAGGTGCCCGCGCCCGAGGTCGAGGGGCGGAGGGTGGACAGCGTCAAGGGCTCCTGGCTGACCGACTCGGTGTACGCCAAGGCCGGCGTCAACAAGCTCGTGGGCTACGACCTCGACGGCGGCAAGGAGTCCTGGACGCTCCCGCTGTCCGGCCAGACCTGTGCGGCGTCCCGCGAGATCACCGACGACGGTGTCGCGGTCGTCGTGCACGAGGAGAAGAAGCGCGGCAGCGACGGCGACCACGAGGCCTGCTCGCGGATCACCGCCTTCCGGGTGGACGACGGCGAGAAGCTGTGGACGAAGACCGTCGCGGTCAGGGGCTCGGCGGCGGCCTTCACCCAGGTGACCATCTCGGGCACCACGGTCGCGGTCGGCGGCTACTACGGCGGCGCCGCCCTCGACGCACGGACCGGCGCGTCGCTGTGGACGCCCAAGAGCGGTGGCGAGTGCCTGGACGTCGGGTACGCCGGCGGTGACCGGCTGGTCGCGGTCCGCAGGTGCGGCGCCTTCGGTGCGGAGGAGCAGTACGAGGTCCAGCTCCTCGACCCGAAGACCGGTGTCAGCAAGTGGGGTTACAAGCTGCCCGCGGGGATCGACAACGCCAAGGTGATCTCCACCGATCCGGTCGTCTTCGGGGTGGACTCGGGTGAGATCACCGCCTCCGGCGCCACCGACGTCTTCTCGCTGGACGACAGCGGCAAGCTGCGTACGAAGATCACGCTCGCGGACGGCAAGTACAGCCACAGCTGCGAGGTCGGCCAGGCCTGGAGCTGCCGGGGCATCACGGTCGGCAACGGCAAGCTGTACGTGCCGACCGAGGAACGCGACAGCGCCACCGGGTACGGCCGGACCAACGAGATCGTGTCCTTCTCGCTGGAGACCGGCAAGTCCACCGGGGAACGCGTCGAGGCCGGCGACGAGTACACGCTCTTCCCGATCCGCATGGACGGGCCGGACATCATCGCCTACAAGGACGGTGCGTACGACAAGGGTGCCCAGGTCGTCTCCGTCGACGGGTCCTCGCTGAAGGTCACCGAGCTGCTGGAGACCCCGGACTCCGAGCAGGTGCTCAGGTCGATCAGCCGCCTGGTTCCGGTCACCGGTGAACTGCTCTACAGCGACGGCCGGCTGTTCATGGCCACGCAGCTGGTGAGCAAGCCGTACACCGAGGACGGCGAGGAGTACACGGCGCTCGGTTTCGGCGCGAAGTAACCCCATACGCCCCCCGGCTCCTGCCGGACGGCCCCGTCCCTGATCAGGGCCGGGGCCGTTCACTTACACCCCAAGACTCCCGAATGGGCGGCATCTCGGTATTCAGGGCACTTATCCCGCGTAGGGGGAGCGCAATGTCGAACAAGCGTGTAGCTTCCGGGAGCATGAAGGGCGCATGAAGGGGCGGGGGGAGCCGGGGGGGCTCCATTCCGTGGGGATGTGGGGACCGGTGGGCGGCCATAGTGGGCAACCATTGGGGGGACTGGGGGGTGGCTCGATGGGAGTGCGGCTCATGGTGGTCGACGACCACCGACTGCTCGCCGAGGCGCTGGCCTCGGCGCTGAAGCTGCGCGGGCACAGGGTGCTCGCCGCGGCTGCGCCCGCCGCGGGCGCGGCGGAGCTGGTGATCACGCGGGCTCCCGAGGTGTGCCTGCTCGGTACGGCGACCCCCGCCGAACCGGGCATCTTCGACCCGGTGGTGAAGATCAAACGCGAGCGCCCCCAGGTGGCGGTGCTGGTCCTGGGCCCGGTGCCCAACCCGCGCGGCATCGCCGCCGCGTTCGCCTCGGGCGCCTCGGGCTACGTACGGCACGACGAGCGCATCGAAGGTGTGGAACGGGCCATCATGAAGGCCCGGGCGGGCGAGGCGGCGGTCGCCCCGGCCCTCCTCCAGGGTGCCTTCAGCGAACTCCTCAACCCGGCGACCCAGCCCGACGACGAGGGCCAGCGCCTGCTCCAGATGCTGACCCCGCGCGAGGTCGAGGTCCTGGTCCGCGTCGCCGAGGGCGAGGACACCCGGCTGATCGCGGCCGGCATGGGCATAGCCCCGTCGACGGCCCGTACGCATGTGCAACGGGTGCTGATGAAGCTGGGCGTGGGGTCACGCCTGGAGGCGGCGGCGCTGGCGGCGCGTACAGGGTTGCTGGACCGGGCGGGGCCGGTGAACCGGAACGGGGCGCAGACGGAGGGCCCGCGGTCGCCGTGACGGGCCGGGGACTCCGTCAGCCGAACGTGGTGGTCTTTATGCCGCGGAGGAGATGGGCTACGGAGGCCGGGGTGGTGGTGAGGTAGGTGGCGGGGGTGTGGCTCTCGCGGAGGTGGATGGTGCCGGGGGTGGTGGCGAGTTCGACGCAGTTGTTGCCGTCGCCGCCGCCGGAGAATGACGACTTCAGCCACCGGGCGGGAGTACGCACTGCCGCCAGTTCCAGACAGGTGTTGCCGTCGCCTCCCTCGGAGTAGGACGACTTCTGCCAGCTGCCGAAGGCGGTCATGTGCGCGGTACTCCGCCGCCGAGCTTGCCAGCCCTTATGCCGTGGAAGAGGTGGGCGATCGGGGCGGGGGTAGTGGTGAGGTGGGTGGTGGGGGTGTCGCTCTCGCGGAGGTGGATGGTGCCGGGGGTGGTGGCGAGTTCGACGCAGTTGTTGCCTTCACCGCCACCCGAGAAGGAAGACTTCTGCCAGTTGTCGGGAGTGCTCATCCCCGTCTCAGAGCTCCTTCGTCAGTCCGTGAATGAAGTCACGCGAACGGTTCGGTTCAAGTGAGGCTGCTTCCACCTTACGGAAAAGCGTTCGGTATGCGCCCAACTGGGTCTGGGAGCCGATGAACGCCGTGCCGTGAGGGGCGTCGCGCACCACTGTGTCCAGCGTGGGAACGGCGCCGCCCGCATACATCATGGCCGTCCAGGCCCCGGCAAAGCCGTCCAGGTCGAAGGGAATGACCCGCACGCTGATGTGATCCGCTTCGGAGAGTTCCAGGATGTGCGCGAGCTGAGCCAGCGCGACGGTGCGATCGGCGACTCTGATACGCAACGCGGCCTCGTGGATCACCGCTTCGTACGGGATGGAAGTCGGTCCCTGGATGACGGCCTTGCGCTGCATTCGGTGACGTACCCACAGGTCCAGGACGCGCTGCGGGGGTTCCGGCACGCCGTACGAGAAGACGGCGCGTGCATAGTCCTCGGTCTGGAGAAGACCGGGGACGTGCAGGATCTCGACGTCGTACCGGTAGAGGGCGTGGTGTTCCAACTCGGCGATGTCCAGAAACGGCGTGGGCAGCGAGCCTCGGTATTCCTCCCACCATCCCTGAACCCGGTCGGTCGCCATCGCCACCAGCGCCTCGATGAGCTCCTGGTCGGCACAGGAGTAATGGGCGGTGAGCCGGCGTACGGTGCCCTCGCTAACGCCCGCGACACCGGACTCGATCTGACTCAACCGGGCTGAGTCGGTTCCCAGAAGCGCAGCTGCCTCGCGTCCCTTGAGGCCCGCCGCCTCGCGAAGTCTCTGCAACTCGGTACCCAGGCGCATCTGGCGTGCGGTTGCCTGCCGTCTCCGCGGCATGAGCTTCTCCTAGCCTTCAACTGCTGTGCATCAGTGACCCGTTCGAGGGCACAGTACGCGAGCGGCTTGTGCTGGACCAACGTTGGTCCGTACGGTCGGTGACGCGACGCACACGCTGCGGAACACCGGGGCACCGGAAGCGCACCACACCGTCCTGCCATGACGGCTGCGGCAATGCCACCGCCCGAGACCACCGCGCACCTCCAACTTTCCCTGCCCCCGAACGGAGCCGCCGCATGCCTGAAAACGACCGCGAGCCCTGGGAGTACTGGCTCCACATCCCCAACGACCCCCGAGCCGTCACCGTCAGCCGCCACACCCTCCGCCTGATCCTGACCGCGCACGACCTGCCCCACCTCACCGACACCGCCGAACTGCTGGCCACGGAGCTGGTCGCCAACGCCGTACGCCACACCAAGGGCCCCGCCGCCCTCCGTGTGCTCTGGGCGGACGGCGTCCTCCGCATCGGCGCGTGGGACGCCAGTCCCGAGCCACCTGATCCCCCCGACCCTGCGGTCGACACCGACCGTGAGGAGGGCCGCGGCTTCACCCTCATCCGCGCCTGCTCCGACCTCTGGGGCTGGCAGCCACTCGCCAGACACGGCAGCCGCGGCAAGTACGTGTGGTGTGACCTCGTCGCGGCGTAGCGCGTTGATCACGGCGTACAGAAAGGAGAGCCGATGGTCGGCTCGTCGCACGAGGCGCTGCACCACATCTGCCAGAAGGAGCCCGCGGGGTTCACGCGCACTCTTCAACGCGTGCTGCACATTCCGTTCCCCGAGCCGCGCGACTTCGCGGTGCTGAACGCGGATCTGACAGAGATCGAACCGGTCGAGCGCCGTGTGGACACGCTCCTGCGGGCGGAGACGGACGAGGGGACGTATCTCCTCGTCATCGAGTCCCAGGGCAAGCGGGACGAGAACAAGCGCGGGAGCTGGGCGTACTACCTCTCGTACTTGTACGCGAAATACCGCTGGGAGCCGGTGCTGGTGGTGCTGACGCAGAGCAGATCCACGGCTCGCTGGGCGACACGGCCGATCCGCCTGGGCCTGCCCGGATGGCACTCGCTCACCGTACGGCCGCTCGTACTGAGCCCGGAGAACGTGCCGCTGATCACCGATGAGGCCGAGGCCAAGCGGGACATTTTCCTGGCGGCCTTCTCGGCGATGACGCATGGCAAGGGGCCTGACGCCGCTGCCATACTGAAACCGCTGGCGGCAGCCTTGGCGACCACGGACACGGACAGCGCGGGAATGATCGCGCAGTTCGTCGAATCATGCTTGATGGATGTGCAGGCGAAGCAGACGTGGAAGGAACTGATGATGCCGGTCAACTACTTCTTCCGACACGAGGTCGCCGAGCAGGTTCGGGAACAGGGCATCGAGCTCGGTGTGGAGAAGGAGCGCGCCTCCATGGTTCTCCAGATCCTCCAGTGGCGCGGCATCGAAGTTCCCGATCTCGTGCGCGAGAGGGTGACGGCCTGCAGCGACCTGGCGCAGCTCAAAACCTGGGCCGAACGCGCGGTCCGCGCGACGAGCGCCGAGGATCTGTTTCGCGACGGCGAAAACTGAGGTCGTGACCGCTGATCCGGACGAGGAGTCCACTCCCTGGAGACTGCCCTCGTACATCTGGCTCGACACGGCCCGGCGGGCATGGCTGGAGGCGGCGGAGAAGGCCTGGATCGAGGGCTACACAGAAGGCTACGAACAGTCCCTCCAGCGGAGCCGCGCACAGTCGGTCGTCCTGCAGCTCTTCTATTGGCGAGGGATCGACGTCCCGGACGCCGTACGCCGAAAGGTGCGGGCCACCACCGATCTGAACCAGCTCCGCACCTGGCGCGACCGCGCCTACGAGGTGACCGATCCGGCCGACCTTTTCGCCGACGCCGACGAACAGCCCGCATGACTTCACGCACACACCCC
The DNA here is from genome assembly GCA_000719105.1 of Streptomyces sclerotialus. Classification (GTDB taxonomy): domain Bacteria; phylum Actinomycetota; class Actinomycetes; order Streptomycetales; family Streptomycetaceae; genus Streptomyces; species Streptomyces sclerotialus_B. Next base: position 23,764 of record JODX01000002.1, read on the forward strand.
GCACAGCCGTACGGGGCCGGAGCCGCCCCCGCGACTCCGGCCCCGTACGTGTACGACGGCTCCGCTACTTCGCGTCCTCCTCCGGAACCACCGGAACCTGCTTAATGGGCCGCAGCTTCAGCCACGCCAGGAAGAACAGGCCGAGGGCGAGCATCGCCAGGCCCGTCCACAGGTTGATGTTGACGTCCTGGGCCTTCTTCAGGTCCTCGTCGGACGCGAAGACGCCGGCGATCGTGACGATGACGCCGTAGACGGCGAACAGGCCGCCGATGATGCGCCGGATGTCGAAGAGGCGGGCGGCGGTCGCGGACTTCGTCTCCAGGTCGGAGACCTCGCGGTGCAGGTCTGACATGGTCGTTGCCTCCGAGAAGGGTCAGAAGGAGTAGGGGATGTAGCAGAGGGCGGCGAGGACGACGGCGCCCCAGCCGAGCAGGGCCGGCCTGCGGTACCAGGCGTCGTCACCTTCCTCCGGCGCCTCCTCCATGCCCGGGGACCGCGAACCGTAGACCAGGCCCGCGAGCTCGGCCTCCGGCTTCGGGGCGGTGAACAGGGTGACCACGACCATGACCACCGCACCGGCGACGAAGCCGACGATGGCGGAGACGAAGTTGGCGCCCTGGTCGCTGGGGATGTCGATGACACCCTGCTTGTAGATCCAGAAGTAGTTGACCATCGCGGCCGTGGTGCCCGCGACCAGACCCCAGACGCCGGACTTCATCGAGGCGCGCTTCCAGAACATGCCGATGATGAAGACGACGAACATCGGCACGTTGAAGAAGGAGAAGAGCGTCTGGAGGTAGCTCATGATGTTCGAGAAGCTCGACGCGATGAACGCCGTGCCGATCGAGGCGAGCACGCCGATCGCGGTGATGAGCCGCCCGAACTTCAGGTAGTACGCGTCGTCCTGGTCCTTCTTCACGTACTGCTGCCAGATGTCGGTCGTGAAGACGGTGTTGAAGGACGAGACGTTGGCGGCCATGCCCGCCATGAACGCGGCGAGCAGACCGGTGACCGCGATGCCGAGTACACCGTTGGGCAGCAGCTCCTGCATCAGGTACGGGATGGCGTCGTTGTACTGGAGGTCCGAGCCGGCGGTGCCGATCTTCGGGACGAGGACGGCGGCGACCAGGCCGGGGATCATCACCGCGAAGACGATGAAGATCTTCGGGAAGGCGGCGATCAGCGGGGTGCGCTTCGCGGCGGAGAGGTTCTTCGCGGACAGGGCGCGCTGCACCTCGGCGAAGTTGGTGGTCCAGTAGCCGAAGCCGAGCACGAAGCCCAGGCCGAGGACGATGGTCAGCCAGTTCGCGCCGAGCGGGTTGGCGTCACCGATGCCGGTGCCGCCCCACGCCGACAGGAAGTTGTCGCCGTGGCTCTCGGAGAGCGAGTCGGTCAGGCCGTCCCAGCCACCGACCTTCTTCAGGCCGAGGATGGAGAGCGGGATGAGCGCGGCGAGGATCACGAAGAACTGCAGGACCTCGTTGTAGATCGCCGAGGACAGACCGCCGATGGTGATGTACGCGAGCACGAAGAAGCCCGCGACCACGATGGCCACCCACTGCGGCCAGCCCAGCAGCGCCTCGACGACGATCGCGAGCGCGTACAGGTTGACGCCCGCGATGAGGATGGCGGCGAAGGCGAACAGAACCGAACTCAGCAGATGCGCCGACTTGTCGAAGCGCTGCAGCAGGAACTCGGGGACCGAGCGGACCTTGGAGCCGTAGTAGAACGGCATCATCACGAGGCCGAGGAAGACCATGGCCGGGATGGCGCCGATCCAGTACCAGTGGGTGACCGCGACGCCGTACTGCGCGCCGGTGGCCGCCATGCCCAGGATCTCGGTCGCGCCCAGGTTGGCCGCCACGAAGGCGAGACCGGTGACCCAGGCGGGCAGCGAGCGCCCGGAGAGGAAGAAGTCCAGGCTGGTCTTCACCGAGCGGCGGGCGGCGAAGCCGATGCCCAGCACCACGACGAAGTAGATCGCCAGGATGGTGTAGTCGAGGGCGTTGGTGGGGAGCCGGAGTCCTTCGGCCAGATATGTGGGGGACTGCATGCGTACTCGCTTCGTTGCGTGAACTGATCCGACCGGAATTTACGCTTCCAACTTCAAGAACTGAACAGTCCCGCTGGTGTTCTTTGTTTGATTGTGATCGAGCGGGATGGTTTGCCCCGTCTGCCCCCTGTCTCGGCACCCACACCCGCGCACACCCGCTCACGCCCGGCCCTCGCGCACGGGGATTGACGTGACTGTTGCCTTGTGGTTTGTTATGTTGGATTGTGTTTGATGGGCGTGGCTGAGGAGTCCGACAGTGAAGAAGACCTCGACCCGGCTTGCCGACGGTCGTGAGCTCGTCTACTACGACCTGTGCGACGACACGGTCCGCGACGCGGTGGACCGGCGCCCGCTGGAGCGGACGGTCACCACGTCCGAGGTGCGCCGCGACGCGCTGCTCGGCGACTCCGTCGCGATCGCCTCGCACCGCCAGGGCCGCACCTACCACCCCCCGGCCGACCAGTGCCCGCTCTGCCCCACGCAGGGCGACCGCCTCAGCGAGATCCCGGACTCCTCGTACGACGTGGCGGTCTTCGAGAACCGCTTCCCCTCCCTCGCCGGCGACTCCGGCCGCTGCGAGGTCGTCTGCTTCACCTCAAACCACGACGCGTCCTTCAAGGACCTCAACCAGGAGCAGGCGCGCCTGGTGCTGGACGCGTGGACCGACCGCACCGCCGAGCTGTCCCACCTCCCGGCCGTCGAGCAGGTGTTCTGCTTCGAGAACCGCGGCGCCGAGATCGGCGTGACCCTGGGCCACCCGCACGGGCAGATCTACGCCTACCCCTTCACCACCCCCCGTACGGCGCTGATGCTGCGCTCGCTCGCCGCGCACAAGGAGGCGACCGGCGGGGAGAACCTCTTCGACGCCGTACTGGAACGGGAACTGGCCGACGAGCGGGTCGTCCTGGAGACCGAGCACTGGGTGGCCTTCGTCCCGTACGCGGCGCACTGGCCGTACGAGGTGCACCTCTACCCCCGCCGCCGGGTGCCGGACCTCCTGGCCCTCGACGAGGACGCACGCACAGAGTTCCCCAAGGTCTACCTGGAACTCTTGAAGCGCTTCGACCGGATCTTCGGCGAGGGTGAGGGGCCGACGCCGTACATCGCGGCCTGGCACCAGGCACCCTTCGGCGCCCTGGAGGAGTTCGACGGCGTGGTCCGCGAGGACTTCGCGCTCCACCTCGAGCTTTTCACCATCCGCCGCACTTCCGGCAAGCTGAAGTTTCTCGCGGGTTCCGAGTCCGGCATGAACGTGTTCATCAACGACGTGCCGCCGGAGCGCGCGGCCGAGCGACTGCGAGAGGTAGCGAGTTCATGAGCGGTAAGTACCTGGTCACGGGTGGCGCGGGGTACGTCGGCAGCGTGGTCGCCCAGCACCTGCTGGAGGCCGGCCACGAGGTCGTCGTCCTGGACAACCTCTCGACCGGCTTCCGCGAGGGCGTCCCGGCGGGAGCGGCCTTCATCGAGGGCGACATCCGCGACGCCGCCAAGTGGCTGGACGCCTCCTTCGACGCCGTCCTGCACTTCGCCGCGTTCTCGCAGGTCGGCGAGTCGGTGGTGAAGCCCGAGAAGTACTGGGACAACAACGTCGGCGGCACGATGGCGCTGCTCACCGCCATGCGCGAGGCGGGCGTGCGCAAGCTGGTCTTCTCCTCCACGGCCGCCACGTACGGCGAGCCGGAGGAGTCCCCGATCGTCGAGACCGCCGCGACCCGTCCCACCAGCCCGTACGGCGCCTCGAAGCTCGCCGTCGACCACATGATCACCGGCGAGGCGGCCGCGCACGGCCTGGGCGCGGTGTCGCTCCGCTACTTCAACGTGGCGGGCGCGTACGGCGACTGCGGTGAGCGCCACGACCCCGAGTCCCACCTCATCCCGCTGGTCCTCCAGGTCGCCCAGGGCAGGCGCGAGGCGATCTCGGTCTACGGCGACGACTACCCGACGCCGGACGGCACCTGCGTCCGCGACTACATCCACGTCGCGGACCTGGCCGAGGCCCACCTCCTCGCCCTGGACGCCGCCGAGCCGGGCAACCACCTCATCTGCAACCTCGGCAACGGCAACGGCTTCTCCGTCCGCGAGGTCATCGAGACGGTGCGCCAGGTGACCGGCCACCCGATCCCGGAGGTCGTGGCCCCGCGCCGCGGCGGCGACCCGGCGGTCCTGGTCGCCTCGGCGGCCACGGCCCGCGAGAAGCTGGGCTGGAACCCGTCCCGGGCGGACCTGGCGGAGATCGTCGCGGACGCCTGGGCGTTCACCCAGCGGCGCGCGCAGTAACAAGTAACTTGAGGGCCCACACGGTTGTGCAGGCCCGGTACGGAAGGTCAGGGGTCAGGGATGAGCGAGACTGCCGCGCAGGTCGGAGTGGCGGCCGAGGCCGTTGCCGCACGCTTCGAGGAGCTGTACGGGGCCGCACCGGAGGGAGTCTGGGCGGCGCCGGGCAGGGTCAACCTCATCGGCGAGCACACCGACTACAACGACGGTTTCGTCATGCCCTTCGCCCTGCCGCACGCCACGGTCGCGGCGGTCTCCCGCCGCACCGACGGCGTGCTGCGCCTGCACTCGGGCGACGTGGGGGGCGCCCCGGTGGAGCTGAGCCTCGACGACCTCGCCCCGGAGTCGGACCGCAACTGGACGGCGTACCCGGCGGGCGTCGTCTGGGCGCTGCGCGAGGCGGGCCACGCGGTCACGGGCGCGGACGTCCACCTGACCTCCACGGTCCCCACGGGTGCGGGCCTCTCCTCCTCCGCCGCACTGGAGGTGGTCATAGCCCTGGCCCTGAACGACCTCTACGACCTGAACCTGAAGGGCTGGCAGCTCGCCCGCCTGTGCCAGCGCGCCGAGAACGTCTACGTCGGCGCCCCCACCGGCATCATGGACCAGACGGCCTCGGCCTGCTGCCAGGAGGGGCACGCCCTCTTCCTCGACACCCGCGACCTCTCCCAGAAGCAGATCCCCTTCGATCTGGCCGCCGAGGGCATGCGCCTGCTGGTCGTCGACACCCAGGTCAAGCACTCCCACAGCGAGGGCGAGTACGGCAAGCGCCGCGCCGGCTGCGAGAAGGGCGCGGCCCTGCTCGGCGTCGACGCCCTGCGGGACATCGCGTACGACGACCTGGAGGCGGCCCTCGCCCGCCTCGGCGACGAGGAGGAGGTGCGCCGCCTGGTCCGCCACGTGGTCACGGAGGACCAGCGCGTGGAGAAGACGGTCGCCCTCCTCGAATCGGGCGAGACGCGAGCGATCGGCCCGGTCCTCTCCGAAGGCCACGCCTCCCTCCGCGACGACTTCCGCATCTCCTGCCCCGAACTGGACCTGGTCGTCGACACGGCCCTGTCCTCCGGCGCCCTCGGCGCCCGTATGACGGGCGGCGGCTTCGGCGGCTCGGCGATCGTGCTGGTCGAGGCGGAGGACGAGGCCGCGGTCACGAAGGCGGTGGAGGAGGCCTTCGCGGCGGCGGACTTCACGGCCCCGCGGGTGTTCACGGCGGTGCCTTCGGCGGGGGCGCGGCGGGTGCGGTGAGCTGACCCGAGCCGTCGGTTGCGGCCCGCGCGAGCATCGGCTCGGCGGGCCGCACTGCTGTCCGCCGACGGAGGCACAGGGTGCTCACGGACGACGGTTCGCCCGCCTGCGCACGTGGTGCCGGTACGACGCTGCCGCCAGCAGGCCGATCCCCGCGAGGCCGACTGCGAGAGTCACCCACTCGGGCAAGTGGGCCGCCCGCAAGAGGCCCGCGACACCGAAGCTGGTGTCCCACCCGGCCTCCGTGACGGCGGAGCCGAACCCCTGGACGACCAGGATGGCGCCGAAGAGCCACAGCAGCCCCTGACCCGTGCTCTTGCCCGACTTTTTGAGCTGCTCCGTCATGACGACCGGTCCCTCCCGTTGCGCGCGCTTTTTCGATGCGATCGCATCACATCGTGCAGCGTCCTGGGATATGATGCAAGTGCATCGGATCGCGGGAAGGGATGGGGGGACCGTGCCCAAGCAGGTCGACTACGAGGAACGGCGCCTCCGGATAGCCGAAGCGGTCTGCGCCCTGATCGCGCGTTCCGGCATGGAGGCCGTCAGCCTGCGCGACGTCGCCGCCGAGGCGAACGTGTCCATGGGTGCCGTCCAGCGGTGCTTCCGCACCAAGGAGGACATGCTGCTCTTCGCGCTGGAGCACATCTCCCGGCGCGTCAGTGAACGAGCCGGCCGGCGCATCGCCGAGGCGTCGGCCCACCAGGCCGCATCCACCCTCCTGTCCCACACCCTCGCCGAACTCGCCCTGCTGGACGAGGAGTCGAGGACACAGGCACACGTCTGGACGGCCTTCGCCACCCGCGCCACCGCGAGCCAGAAGCTGGCCACCGTCCTGCACGACACGTACACCAAGCTCCACGACCTCGTCGCATGGCTCATCCGCTACGGCCAGGACACCCGCGAGATCCCCGGGCACCTCGACCCCGATCACGAGGCGCGCTCGCTCCTCGCCCTCGCCGACGGCCTGACGGTCCAAGTCCTCGCGGGCCATCACGGACCGGCCGTGGCACGTGCCGTCCTCCAGCGCCACATCGACCGTTTGCTGGGAAGCGCGTCCGGCGCGCACTGACGGGAGCTTCGGCCGACGTCTCACCCGATCAGAAGGGCAAGGGAACAGGCCATGAACAAGGACTGTCACGACCAGGTCCAGCCACACCTCCAGACCGGAGAACGGCTGGTCGCGGCCTGTATGTGCGAGACGGCGCCCGGGGTGCCGGAACGGCCGGCCTGGTTGCGGCAGCCGCCTCGGGAATCCGAACTGGAGCGCCGGATCAAGTCCCGTCTCCCAGGCGTCGTACGCAGGTTCCTGCAGCCGGGCGAACCAGCGTCCGTGGGCCGGTTGGAGCGAAGAATGGAACGCCTCGAACAAGCGAAAGACGATGCTCTCGGGCGGGCCGTTCATGGCAGGGGAATGGGCGGCGATTGGGAAAGCCAGGCCGGCCGATTCCTGGTGGCGCACTACACTGCGGCGCCCGCCTCAAGACTGGTGGTCGCGTTCACCGACTACAGGGTGCTGGTACTGGCGAACCGCGCGAGCCTCTGGCGGATCAGTGAGTTGTTCGAGCCGCAGTGGGAGGCCCCACGGTCCGCCGTCCACGGCGTCCGCGCGAACCCCAGGGGCATACTGCAGCGAGGACGTTTCGAGCTCGTGTTCGCGGACGGGTCGTGGATCGCCTTGGTCGCGTCCGTACCGACGCATGCCGAGCCGTTCGCCGCGCAAGTAGGTGGCTGAAGCGAGTGATGATGGCTGCGATCGTGTACTTCAGGAAGATCTCCGAGGACCCCGAGGTCGTCAGCTACTCATTCGGCGGAGATCCGGCGGAGATGACCCGGCGGCTGGCGGTGGTCAAGCAGGACCGCAAGTCCGACCCGGACGACGGGAACATCGACTACACGTTCCTCAAGGCATCGCGCAGAATCAACTCGATGTTCGAGGAGTCGAATCAGTGGCCGGAACGGGGCATGAGCGTCAGCTGATCAAGCCTCTGAGGAGCCGCGGGGTACGGCTGGTTCGGTGACTTACTAGCCGTGGTAGGTGAGCTGGACGACGTAGACGCGTTCGTCGCGCACCACTGTCTGGTACCTGAACATCCCGCCGTGCACGCTGACGTCGCGTCCCTTCGGGTCGCCTCCGTCATGGGCCCGGCCGTGTACGTACCGTGCCTCAGCCGCCCTGACCAGCTCGGCCGCCTTGTGTTCCACCTCGGCGAGAAATGCTGGTGGAAGTGTTGGGGCGCTGTCCTCCGCACCGAAGGCGTATTCCCAGGCCCAGCTCAACCGCGTACTGCCTTCATGGCCTCGTCCAGGACGAGGCTCAGCTCCCGCAGGGCTTCCTTGGCGATGGCTGCGTCCTCGTGTTCCAGGTTGCTCTGGGCACGGGCATAGCGGGCGGCGAGGTCCGGGCGGCGGGCGATCTCGATGTCCCGGGCCCACATCAGGACCCAGCTCCGCACCGGGCTGAAGGACTGCCACTCCACGGCCTTGGCGAAGGCCTCCTCCTTGGTCCGCCGCATCTCCGGCAAGCGGTCGGGATCGACCACCGCGAGGGCGGCCCGCAGGGCGTCCGGTGTCTGCTCGGGGCGGGGCACCAGCTCGTGTCCGTATTCGGCCTGCGTGCTCATGGTGTCCTCCCGGGAGTGCCCTGGCCAGGGTAGTCGGCCGGGACGGCCAGGGAGCCGAAGAGTGCACATCGGTGTGTGTTTCTCCTGGTCAACAGGGGCTTGAGGGCACGAGCACGGGCGGAAGGTCCGGCGACGCTGCTGCGCGGCAGTCGCGGCACAGGCCGGGTTCGGGGGCCCGGAAGCCACGGTCACAGTGGTCGCAGTTCTGCATGCGGTGCGGTACGGGTGCGGGCTCTGCGGCCGGTGCGCGGAATGGCGGCGGGGGCGGCAGCTGCGCGGTGAGGCGGTGGGCGAGGAGGGCGGCGGGGCGGCGTACTCCTTCGGGTGGGAGGTCCGTGGTGAGGGCGTGGCGTACGGCGGCGGGGGTCACGTCGCGTTCCAGCCAGGCGGCGACACCGGGAGCGAGGTGGCCGGTGTCGCAGGCGGAGAGGAGGAGGCGGGGGTCGTGGCGGCGCAGGCCGGACAGGAGGTCGGTGGCCTGTTGAAGGAGGGTGGGGGAGGAGTAGGCGGGCTGCGGAACGGGCGGCAGGGGGTGCTTCTTGCGAGGTTCGCGTGGCTTGCTGCTCAGCTGATGTTTCTCGGGCGCCACGTCATCCGGCATGGGCGGAGCAGCGGCAGGCTCAGGGTGCCGCGGTGCCCTCGGCTGGTTGCAGGAGATCGTGCGGGTCACGATGCGGCCGGCGGGGGTGCGCTCGCGTTCGCGGCGCAGGTAGCCGTGGGCTTCCAGTTCGCGCAGGGCGGCGGCGATACGGGTCGTGCCCTCCGGGAAGCGGCTCGCCAGGGTCTTGATGTCGACGCGGGCGCCACTGGGGAGGGACTGGATGTGGACGGCGAGTCCGATGGCCAGCCCGGACAGCTTCGGGTGCTGGGCGAGGTGGTTGCCGATCACGGTGAACCGGGAGGCGTGGCGGGTGTTCTCGTGGGTCACGCCGGGCGGCCGGTGGGCGGCGGAGGGGCGCACGCGGAGCTGTGAGCTCGCCCGGTAGTGGGGTTCGTTGCCGCCAACGGCGGACTGGGCGTGCGAGGGCACGCTAGGGTTTTGGATACCCATGGGGAAGCGTCTTCTTCCTCGTGGTCAGGCCCTCGATCGGGATTGTGAGTCCCGGCCGGGGGCCGATGCATGTCTGCGGTTGTCTCGGCTGAGCGTAGGGGTGTCGGGGGCCGCAAAAGCCAGCTGATGCGGGGATGTTCACCCGCCCGAGTGAGTGCGACCTACGGGCGGGAGGGGTGGGGCTTGGTGGGGTTCCTTTCCCCTCACGTTCCTTGGAGAAAGGCGCCGACGTCACCGGAGCATGAAGAGATGGAATCCGGTGCCTGAGTGCGCAGTTCCGCCCAGACGGTCTTGTGCGGGGAGCGACCTTCCGCCACTCCCCAGCGGTGCGCCAGTGCCTCCACGAGCAGCAGGCCACGGCCGGACTCGGCGCCGGTGGCCGGTTGCCGGAGTCGGGGAAGTCGTTCGGCGCGGGTGTCGGTGACCTCGATGCGGAGCGTCCCGCCGATCACGTAGAGCGTGAGACGGAAGTCCCGCCCCGGGACGCGTCCGTGCGTGGCGGCGTTGGCCGCCAGCTCGGCCACGATGTGCTGCGCGGCCTCGGACGGGAGTTCCCAGCGGCGCAGTTGTTCGTCTGCGAGCAGGCGGGCGAGGCGTGCGCCATGGGGTGTGGACGGCAGCCGCACGCTGTAGTTCGGGAAGTCGCTTTCCTGATTCACGTCACTCAGCGTGGCTGCCTGTGCGTACCGTGACGAGTAATTGGGCGGGTGCGTACGGTCACTGTCCGGGGCTTGTCCGGTGCTGTCCGGGCTGTCGGGACGGTTCGTACGGGTGGGGCGTCGCGATACGGCGCGGGACGGCGGAGGGACGCATGTCGGTGGACGGTGAGAAGGACGAGCCGGGGTGGGAAGTGGACCCCGACGACGAGTGGGGCATCGCTGTCATTGCCACCGTGGGGCGGCAGCTGAAGCTACGGCGGGAAGCGGTGGGGATGCGTGCCGCCGAGTTCGGTACGGCGGTGGGGTACGGGGAGGACCTGGTCTACAAGATCGAGAGCGGGAAGCGGATCCCCCGGCCCGAGTATCTGGACAGGGCGGACGAGGTGCTGGGGGCGGGTGGGTTGCTCTCGGCGATGAAGGAGGACGTGCGGAAGGTCCGGTATCCCAAAAAGGTGCGGGAGCTCGGGAAGCTGGAGTCGAAGGCGATCGAGATCGGCGTCTACGAGAGCAACAGCATCAATGGGCTGTTGCAGACACCGGAACACGCGCAGGCCCTGTTCAGAGCTTGGCAGCCGCCGTACTCGCCGGACGACGTGGAGCGGATGGTCGCCGCACGCATGGCTCGGCAGTCAGTCTTCGATCGAGACCCGGCGCCGTCGATCAACTTCGTGCTGGAAGAGGCCCCGCTGCTGCGCGAGGTCGGGGGCACAATGGTGTGGCGGCGGCAGCTCGAACGACTCCTGGAAGTCGGGCGGTTCTGGAACGTCACGCTCCAGGTCATGCCAACGAAGACCGATGCCCATCCGGGACTCGATGGCAGGATCGAGCTGCTGAAATTCGCGGACGGAACAGCCGTGGGGCGTGCTGATGGCGCGTTCAACGGCCGGCTCATCTCCGATCCGAGGCAGCTGCGCGTCCTGGAGCTGCAGTACGGCACCATCCGGGCGCAAGCCCTGACGCCTCGGGAGTCGCTGGCCTTCATCGAGCAACTGCTGGGAGAGACATGATCCGCAAGACCTTCGCCGGAGACGCCTCCGAACTGGCGTGGTTCAAGAGCAGCTACAGCAGCGGCACCAACGGCGAGTCGTGCGTCGAGATCGCCACCACTCCCGTCACCGTCCACGTCCGCGACTCCAAGAACCTCCCGGGCCCCCGCCTCGCCTTCACCCCGTCCGCGTGGGCGGACTTCCTGACGTACACCACCTCATGACCCCCCTCGCTCCTGGGCGGCCATCACCTCGTCACCGTGCTCGAACGCCCACGCACCGAACGCCTCGATCGGCGGCAGCAGGCTTCGCCCCAGGTCGGTGAGCTCGTAGTCGACACGGGGCGGCGCACCCGTACGCACGCGGCGTTCGACCAGCCCGTTGAACTCCAGCCGGCGCAAGGTCTCGGTGAGCACCTTGGGACTGATGCCGCCGATCCGCTCGCGCAGTCGGCCGGGGCGCTCCGCGCCCTCGCGCAAGGCCCAGATCACCACCGTGTTCCAGGTGTTGGCCAGCAGGTCGAACGCCAGCCGGGCGCGGCAGTCGGCGAGAAAGCCTCGGTCAACGGTCACTTACCAGATGGTGCCCGAGCGAGTCCCTAGCGTCATCACCGATTCGGCGATCGGCAGGACGAGTACAGGGGAGCGGACGGACACCATGAGAATCGGGATCATCGGCACCGGCGGCATGGCGGAAGCCCTGGGCGGCCAGTGGGTACGGGCCGGGCACGACGTACTGGTGGGCGGTCGGGACACCGGTCGTGCGGCCGGCCTCGCCGGGAGGATCGGCGCACGGCGGGCAGGGAGCATGCGGGAGGCGGCTGAGCACGGCGCGGACGCGGTGCTGCTGGCGGTGCCGCATGCCGTGGCGGCCGACGTGGTGTCCTGCCTCGCCGGGGCCCTCGCGAACCGGACGCTGGTCGACTGCACCAACCCGGTGGCGCCGGGGTTCGTGCTCGCGACACAGGGTGGGCCCTCGGCCGCCGAACGCATCGCCGCCGCCGCGCCCGGCGTACACGTGGTCAAGGCGTTCAACCTCTGCCACGAGAGCGTGTGGCGGCTGTCCCCGCCCGTCTTCGACGGCCGCCCCCTCGCGGTCCCGATCTGCGGCGACGACACACGGGCGCTCGGCACCGTACGCCGTCTGGTACGTGACCTCGGCTGCGAGCCGCTCAACGGCGGTGGGCTCGGCCGGGCGGCCCTGCTGGAGGCCACCGCCGCGTTCCTGATCGGACTCTGGGTGGGCGAGGGCGCGGACGCCCAGGCGATCGCGCCGCCGGCGGAGTACGCGGGCCCCCTTCAGGAGGGCGTCACTTCCGGGGCGGGTCCAGGATGACGTCATGCGGGGGCGTGGCCGCGCCCGCGGGTATGGGGGAGCCGGTCAGGTCGTGCCGGCCGTCGGTCTCCTTCCCGGTGGCGAGGACGGTGACCCGCAGTTCCTGGCCGATTCCGGGCCTGTCGCACCAGGACCGGGACCGGGACGGAAGGTGGACTCCTGCCTCACCGGAAGCGCCCCGTACCCCCTCAGGGTGCGCCGGGGCCCGGCCGTCCCCGGTGTCTCGTATCCGTCCGGGCGTGCACGCGAGGCGGTAAGTTCGCGGCGCGGGAATCCCGGGCGATGAATGGCTCGTTGATCGGAGTCCGGCCCTTTCGGTCTCACATGACGGACACCTGGGAAAGATCCGCTGGTCACAGCCTTCCATGCAGTGAGCGCATGGTGGAAAGTGGGCCGTATACAAAAACGAATACCGCAGTAGTCATCTGCACTCGCACCCGCACCCCGTGCCAGAAAGGGCCCCCGTGGCGACACCTCTCGACACCAAGACCTCGCTGGACTCCCTGCACCACCTGCGCGACGAGATCGTGCACCGCAACCCGGCCCAGTCCGAGTTCCACCAGGCCGTCCACGAGGTACTGGAGACGCTCGCGCCGGTGCTCGCCGCCCGTCCCGAGTACGCGGAGCCGGGGCTCCTGGAGCGGCTGGCCGAGCCGGAGCGGCAGATCATCTTTCGGGTGCCGTGGCAGGACGACAAGGGCCGGGTCCACGTCAACCGCGGCTACCGGGTCGGGTTCAACAGCGCGCTGGGCCCGTACAAGGGCGGACTGCGCTTCCACCCGTCCGTGAACCTGGGGATCATCAAGTTCCTCGGCTTCGAGCAGATCTTCAAGAACGCGCTGACCGGGCAGGGCATCGGCGGCGGCAAGGGCGGCAGCGACTTCGACCCGCACGGCCGCAGCGATGCGGAGATCATGCGGTTCTGCCAGTCGTTCATGACGGAGCTGCAGCGGCACATCGGCGAGCACACCGACGTCCCGGCCGGCGACATCGGCGTCGGCACCCGCGAGATCGGCTACCTCTTCGGCCAGTACCGGCGCATCACCAACCGCTGGGAGGGCGTCCTGACCGGCAAGGGCCAGGGCTGGGGCGGCTCCCTGATCCGGCCCGAGGCGACCGGCTACGGCAACGTCCTCTTCGCGGCGGCGATGCTGCGCGAGCGCGGCGAGGACCTGGAGGGCCAGACGGCGGTCGTGTCCGGCTCGGGCAACGTCGCCATCTACACGATCGAGAAGCTCGCGGCCCTTGGCGCCAACGCCGTGACCTGCTCGGACTCCACCGGCTACGTGGTCGACGAGAAGGGCATCGACCTGGAGCTGCTCAAGCAGATCAAGGAGGTCGAACGCGGCCGTGTGAGCGACTACGCGGAGCGTCGCGGTGCCTCCGCGCGGTTCGTGCCCGGCGGGCGGGTCTGGGAGGTCCCGGCCGATGTCGCGCTGCCGTCGGCGACCCAGAACGAGCTGAACGAGAAGGACGCGGCCACCCTCGTCCGCAACGGCGTGAAGGCGGTCTCCGAGGGCGCGAACATGCCCACCACGCCGGAAGCCGTGCACCTGCTCCAGAAAGCGGGCGTCGCCTTCGGCCCCGGCAAGGCGGCCAACGCGGGCGGCGTCGCGGTCAGCGCCCTGGAGATGGCGCAGAACGCGTCCCGTACGGCGTGGTCGGCCGAGCGCGTCGAGGACGAGCTCGCCCGCATCATGAACGACATCCACACCACCTGCCACGAGACCGCCGCCCGCTACGGCGCCCCCGGCGACTACGTGACCGGCGCCAACATCGCCGGCTTCGAGCGGGTGGCGGACGCGATGCTCGCGCAGGGCGTCGTCTGACGGTTCCCCGCCTTCGACACCAGTGCCGCTCCGCCCCACAGGCGGAGCCGGGCCGTGGCTGCACGCCCGGGCGCATCAAACCGTCCGGGCGTGCCCGTGTGTAGCCCAAGGTGACGTGGGGTACAGTCTTCCGCTTCGATTGGCCAGCGGCCCGGCCCGTATGGCAGACTGTCGGAGTTGCTCGGTCGAGTGTTGATGCTGCGCGCCTCCCGCCGGGAGGACCGGAAGCGAGTCCCACAGTACTCGTCGTCCCCATGTGGGGCGGACGTACGGGAATCTTCCGGGAAGCGTGAGTGCGGCACCGGCCAGGCACCCGGTGGGCCTTTCGTCCCCGACTTGCGGTTCCGGTAGGGCCGTGTTCCCCCAGCAGGGATGTTCCGTGAGGGACATCTGTGTCAGCGGGACCGCGACACGCCCGACCGCGTGGGTCGGAGAAAGGCAGCGGAACACCGGGTTCCGGAGCGTATGAGAGACAGGACTACTGAGTAGCCATGGCGGGACAGAAGATCCGCATCCGGCTCAAGGCCTACGACCACGAGGTCATCGACTCCTCGGCGAAGAAGATCGTCGAGACGGTGACCCGCACTGGTGCGTCGGTCGCGGGCCCGGTGCCGCTGCCCACTGAGAAGAACGTGTACTGCGTCATCAAGTCGCCGCACAAGTACAAGGACTCGCGCGAGCACTTCGAGATGCGCACGCACAAGCGCCTGATCGACATCCTCGACCCGACGCCCAAGACCGTTGACTCTCTGATGCGACTCGACCTCCCGGCCGGTGTCGACATCGAGATCAAGCTCTGAGGCCGGTGATCTGAGAATGGCTAAGCAGATCAAGGGCATCCTGGGCGAGAAGCTCGGCATGACGCAGGTGTGGGACGAGAACAACCGTGTTGTTCCGGTCACCGTCGTCAAGGCCGGCCCCAACGTCGTCACCCAGGTCCGTACGAACGACGTCGACGGCTACGAGTCGGTCCAGATCGCCTTCGGCGAGATCGACCCGCGCAAGGTGAACAAGCCCCTCAAGGGCCACTTCGCCAAGGCCGACGTCACCCCGCGCCGCCACCTCGTGGAGATCCGCACCGCGGACGCCAGCGAGTACACCCTCGGCCAGGAAGTCACCGCCGAGGTGTTCGAGGCGGGCGTCAAGGTCGACGTCACCGGCAAGAGCAAGGGCAAGGGCTTCGCCGGTGTCATGAAGCGCCACAACTTCCGTGGCCTCGGCGCCGGGCACGGCACCCAGCGCAAGCACCGCTCGCCGGGCTCCATCGGTGGCTGCGCCACCCCGGGCCGCGTGTTCAAGGGCCTGCGCATGGCGGGTCGCATGGGCAACGAGCGGGTCACCACCCAGAACCTGACCGTCCACGCCGTTGACGCGGAGAAGGGTCTGCTGCTCATCAAGGGCGCGGTTCCCGGTCCGAACGGCGGCCTCGTCCTGGTCCGCACCGCGGCCAAGGGGGCCTGAGGTAACCGATGAGCACTGTTGACATCCTTTCGCCGGCAGGCGACAAGGCCGGTACCGTCGAGCTCCCCGCGGAGATCTTCGACGCCAAGGTCAGCGTTCCGCTGATCCACCAGGTCGTCGTCGCGCAGCTGGCCGCTGCCCGCCAGGGCACGCACAAGACGAAGACCCGCGGCGAGGTCCGTGGCGGTGGCAAGAAGCCGTACCGCCAGAAGGGCACCGGTCGCGCCCGTCAGGGTTCGACCCGCGCGCCGCAGTTCGCCGGTGGTGGCGTCGTGCACGGTCCCGTGCCGCGTGACTACTCGCAGCGGACCCCGAAGAAGATGAAGGCCGCCGCCCTGCGCGGTGCCCTCACCGACCGGGCCCGCCACAGCCGCATCCACGTCGTCTCCGGCGTGGTCGAGGGCGAGGTCTCCACCAAGGCCGCCAAGACGCTGTTCGGCAAGATCTCGGAGCGCAAGAACCTGCTCCTGGTCGCCGACCGCTCCGACGAGGCCGCGTGGCTGTCCGCCCGCAACCTGCCCCAGGTCCACATCCTGGAGCCGGGCCAGCTGAACACGTACGACGTTCTCGTCTCGGACGACGTGGTCTTCACCCAGGCCGCTTTCGAGTCCTTCGTGTCTGGCCCCAAGGCCGCTGACACCGAAGGGAGCGAGGCCTGATGGCTACGCGTCACCCGAGCATCGCCTCGAAGGCCGCCAAGGCCGCCAAGGCCGCGCGCGTCGCCAAGGCGCGCCGCCACGCCACCGAGGGCAAGAACACCGTCGTCACCCCGGCGAGCAAGGCGTACACGGACCCCCGTGACGTCCTGATCAAGCCGGTCGTGTCCGAGAAGAGCTACGCGCTTCTCGACGAGGGCAAGTACACGTTCATCGTGGACCCGAAGGCCAACAAGACCCAGATCAAGGAGGCCGTCCAGGCGGTCTTCCAGGTCAAGGTCACCGGGGTCAACACGATCAACCGCCAGGGCAAGCGCAAGCGGACCCGCACGGGCTTCGGCAAGCGTGCCGACAGCAAGCGCGCGATCGTGACCCTCGCCGAGGGCGACCGTATCGACATCTTCGGCGGTCCGACCGCCTGAGGGCGGTCCGGATCGTCCGATATCGGACGAGGACTGAGAAATGGGAATCCGCAAGTACAAGCCGACTACGCCGGGCCGTCGCGGCTCCAGCGTCGCCGACTTCGTCGAGGTCACGCGGTCCACGCCGGAGAAGTCGCTGGTCCGCCCCCTGCACAGCAAGGGTGGCCGTAACAACTCGGGTCGTGTGACCGTCCGCCACCAGGGCGGTGGCCACAAGCGCGCCTACCGCGTGATCGACTTCCGTCGTCACGACAAGGACGGCGTGCCGGCGAAGGTCGCGCACATCGAGTACGACCCCAACCGGACCGCGCGCATCGCGCTGCTCCACTACGCGGACGGCGAGAAGCGCTACATCCTCGCGCCGCGTGGCCTGAGCCAGGGCGACCGCATCGAGAACGGCCCCGGGGCCGACATCAAGCCGGGCAACAACCTGGCGCTGCGCAACATCCCGGTTGGTACGACGCTCCACGCGATCGAGCTCCGTCCGGGCGGCGGCGCCAAGTTCGCCCGCTCCGCCGGTGCCTCCGTGCAGCTGCTCGCGAAGGAGGGCGCCTACGCCCACCTGCGCATGCCCTCCGGTGAGATCCGCCTGGTCGACGTGCGCTGCCGCGCCACCGTCGGCGAGGTCGGCAACGCCGAGCAGAGCAACATCAACTGGGGCAAGGCCGGCCGCAAGCGCTGGCTGGGCGTCCGCCCGACCGTCCGCGGTGTGGCGATGAACCCGGTTGACCACCCGCACGGTGGTGGTGAGGGCAAGACCTCCGGTGGTCGCCACCCGGTCAGCCCCTGGGGTCAGAAGGAGGGTCGTACTCGTTCGCCGAAGAAGGCTTCGAACAAGTACATCGTCCGCCGCCGCAAGACGAACAAGAAGCGCTAGGAGCGGGTTTAGATGCCGCGCAGTCTCAAGAAGGGGCCCTTCGTCGACGACCACCTGATCAAGAAGGTGGACGCCCAGAACGAAGCCGGCACCAAGAACGTCATCAAGACCTGGTCCCGCCGCTCGATGATCGTCCCGGCCATGCTCGGCCACACGATCGCGGTGCACAACGGCAAGACCCACATCCCGGTGTTTGTCACCGAGTCGATGGTCGGCCACAAGCTCGGCGAGTTCTCGCCGACGCGCACCTTCCGGGGTCACGTCAAGGAAGACCGGAAGTCGAAGCGCCGCTAGTCAGCGGGGTGTGAATGACCATGACAAACACTGAAGGGACAACCATGGAAGCCAGGGCCCAGGCGCGGTACATCCGCGTCACGCCCATGAAGGCCCGCCGCGTGGTGGACCTCATCCGTGGCATGGATGCCACGGAGGCTCAGGCGGTCCTGCGTTTCGCCCCGCAGGCCGCGAGCGTGCCGGTCGGCAAGGTGCTGGACAGCGCCATCGCCAACGCCGCGCACAACTACGACCACACTGACGCCGACAGCCTCTACATCTCCGAGGCGTACGTCGACGAGGGTCCGACCCTGAAGCGGTTCCGTCCGCGTGCCCAGGGCCGTGCCTACCGGATCCGCAAGCGGACCAGCCACATCACCGTGGTCGTCAGCAGCAAGGAAGGAACCCGGTAATGGGCCAGAAGGTAAACCCGCATGGGTTCCGGCTCGGTGTCACGACCGACTTCAAGTCGCGTTGGTACGCCGACAAGCTGTACAAGGACTACGTCAAGGAAGACGTCGCCATCCGTCGGATGATGACGTCCGGCATGGAGCGCGCCGGCATCTCGAAGGTGGAGATCGAGCGCACCCGTGACCGCGTGCGGGTGGACATCCACACCGCTCGTCCCGGCATCGTCATCGGCCGCCGTGGCGCCGAGGCCGACCGCATCCGCGGTGACCTCGAGAAGCTCACGGGCAAGCAGGTCCAGCTGAACATCCTCGAGGTCAAGAACCCCGAGACCGACGCTCAGCTGGTTGCCCAGGCCGTTGCCGAGCAGCTCTCCTCCCGCGTCTCCTTCCGTCGGGCCATGCGCAAGAGCATGCAGTCCGCCATGAAGGCCGGCGCCAAGGGCATCAAGATCCAGTGCGGTGGCCGCCTCGGTGGCGCCGAGATGTCCCGCTCGGAGTTCTACCGCGAGGGCCGTGTGCCCCTGCACACGCTCCGCGCGAACGTGGACTACGGCTTCTTCGAGGCCAAGACGACCTTCGGCCGCATCGGTGTGAAGGTCTGGATCTACAAGGGCGACGTCAAGAACATCGCCGAGGTTCGCGCCGAGAACGCCGCTGCCCGTGCGGGTAACCGCCCGGCGCGCGGCGGTGCCGACCGCCCGGCCCGTGGTGGCCGCGGTGGCGAGCGTCGCGGGCGCAAGCCGCAGCAGCAGCAGGCTCCGGCCGCCGAGGCCCCCAAGGCCGAGGCGCCCGCCGCTGCCGCTCCGGCTGAGAGCACCGGAACGGAGGCCTGACCGAAATGCTGATCCCCCGTAGGGTCAAGCACCGCAAGCAGCACCACCCGAAGCGCAACGGTATGTCCAAGGGTGGAACGCAGGTTGCGTTCGGCGAGTACGGCATCCAGGCGCTGACCCCGGCGTACGTCACGAACCGCCAGATCGAAGCGGCTCGTATCGCCATGACCCGTCACATCAAGCGTGGCGGCAAGGTCTGGATCAACATCTACCCGGACCGCCCGCTGACCAAGAAGCCGGCCGAGACCCGCATGGGTTCCGGTAAGGGTTCGCCGGAGTGGTGGATCGCGAACGTCAAGCCCGGTCGGGTGATGTTCGAGCTGTCCTACCCGAACGAGAAGATCGCGCGCGAGGCCCTGACCCGTGCGGCACACAAGCTGCCGATGAAGTGCAAGATCGTTAAGCGCGAGGCAGGTGAAGCGTGATGTCGGCCGGTACCAAGGCGTCCGAGCTGCGCGAGCTGGGCAACGAGGAGCTTCTGGCGAAGCTCCGCGAGGCCAAGGAAGAGCTGTTCAACCTCCGCTTCCAGGCGGCGACGGGTCAGCTCGAGAACCATGGCCGTCTGAAGGCGGTCCGCAAGGACATCGCGCGGATCTACACCCTGATGCGCGAGCGTGAGCTGGGCATCGAGACGGTGGAGAACGCCTGATGAGCGAGAACAACGTGACTGAGAACACCGAGGCGCGCGGCTTCCGCAAGACCCGTGAGGGTCTCGTCGTCAGCGACAAGATGGACAAGACCGTCGTCGTCGCCGTCGAGGACCGCGTGAAGCACGCCCTGTACGGCAAGGTCATCCGCCGTACGAACAAGCTCAAGGCCCACGACGAGCAGAACGCCGCGGGTGTCGGCGACCGCGTCCTCCTCATGGAGACCCGGCCGCTGTCCGCGACGAAGCGCTGGCGCGTCGTCGAGATCCTCGAGAAGGCGAAGTAATCCAAGCGGGGGTCCGCCCCCGCTGACCCCCGCCGGGGGGCCGCAAGCCCCCCGGCAGGGTGTTCGCCCACGAGAGGCCAAAGTAATTCCTGCGGGCACCCCCGCAGGACAGTTCCGCCAGGCTCGCAGGACTGACCCGAAAGGGCACTGCGGGAACCGGCAGACGATCAGGAGATAGACGTGATCCAGCAGGAGTCGCGACTGCGCGTCGCCGACAACACTGGTGCGAAGGAAATCCTTTGCATCCGTGTGCTCGGTGGTTCCGGTCGCCGCTACGCGGGCATCGGTGACGTCATCGTCGCCACCGTCAAGGACGCGATCCCCGGTGGCAACGTGAAGAAGGGTGACGTCGTCAAGGCGGTCATCGTTCGCACCGTCAAGGAGCGCCGCCGTCCGGACGGCTCGTACATCCGCTTCGACGAGAACGCCGCCGTCATTCTGAAGAACGACGGCGACCCTCGCGGCACCCGTATCTTCGGCCCGGTCGGCCGTGAGCTGCGCGAGAAGAAGTTCATGAAGATCATCTCGCTCGCGCCGGAGGTGCTGTAAGCATGAAGATCAAGAAGGGCGACCTGGTCCAGGTCATCACCGGTAAGGACAAGGGCAAGCAGGGCAAGGTCATCGCGGCCTTCCCCCGCGAGGACCGCGTCCTGGTCGAGGGTGTCAACCGGGTCAAGAAGCACACCAAGGCCGGCCCGACCGCCAGCGGTTCCCAGGCCGGCGGCATCGTGACGACCGAGGCCCCGATCCACGTGAGCAACGTTCAGCTCGTCGTGGAGAAGGACGGCCAGAAGGTCGTGACCCGCGTCGGTTACCGCTTCGACGACAACGGCAACAAGATCCGCGTTGCCAAGCGGACGGGTGAGGACATCTGATGGCTACCACCACCACTCCGCGTCTGAAGACGAAGTACCGCGAGGAGATCGCGGGCAAGCTGCAGGACGAGTTCAAGTACGAGAACGTCATGCAGATCCCCGGCCTCGTGAAGATCGTGGTCAACATGGGTGTGGGCGACGCCGCCCGCGACTCCAAGCTGATCGAGGGCGCCATCCGCGACCTCACCACGATCACCGGCCAGAAGCCGGCCGTGACCAAGGCCCGGAAGTCCATCGCGCAGTTCAAGCTGCGTGAGGGCCAGCCGATCGGTGCCCACGTCACGCTCCGTGGCGACCGCATGTGGGAGTTCCTGGACCGCACCCTGTCGCTCGCGCTGCCGCGCATCCGCGACTTCCGTGGTCTGTCCCCCAAGCAGTTCGACGGCCGTGGCAACTACACCTTCGGTCTCACCGAGCAGGTCATGTTCCACGAGATCGACCAGGACAAGATCGACCGTACCCGGGGTATGGACATCACCGTGGTGACCACGGCGACCAACGACGCCGAGGGCCGTGCCCTCCTCCGTCACCTCGGCTTCCCCTTCAAGGAGGCGTGAGCGAGATGGCGAAGAAGGCTCTGATCGCGAAGGCTGCCCGTAAGCCGAAGTTCGCTGTGCGTGCCTACACCCGCTGCCAGCGGTGTGGCCGTCCGCACTCCGTGTACCGCAAGTTCGGCCTGTGCCGCGTGTGCCTCCGTGAGATGGCTCACCGTGGCGAGCTGCCGGGCGTGACCAAGAGCTCCTGGTAGTCCCCCTAATAAGGGATTCCCAAGGCTCTCGGTAAGCATCTGGGTCGGCAGGACGCCCAGCTCACATGCCTTAGGCTTGTGGGGTTGGGCGCCTGTCGCGCCCGTACGACTTACTACGCCGTAGGTCCACCGCGCCGCACCCGTCCCGTCTCGGATCGGGGAGAGGGATGGCGCACCAGGAAACCCCGGCGAGAGAGGCCGAAGGCCAATTCATGACCATGACTGATCCGATCGCAGACATGCTTACGCGTCTGCGGAACGCGAACTCGGCATACCACGACTCCGTGACGATGCCCGCTTCCAAGATCAAGTCGCACATCGCGGAGATCCTCCAGCAGGAGGGCTTCATCACGGGCTGGAAGGTCGAGGACGCCGAGGTCGGCAAGAACCTCACCCTCGAGCTGAAGTTCGGCCCGAACCGTGAGCGCTCCATCGCGGGCATCAAGCGGATCTCCAAGCCCGGTCTCCGGGTCTACGCGAAGTCCACCAACCTGCCGAAGGTGCTCGGCGGCCTCGGCGTGGCGATCATCTCCACGTCGCACGGGCTCCTCACCGACAAGCAGGCCGGCAAGAAGGGCGTGGGTGGGGAAGTCCTCGCCTACGTCTGGTAGCAGAAGGGAACGGAGGAAACAGCTATGTCGCGCATCGGCAAGCTCCCCATCGCGGTTCCCGCCGGCGTGGACGTCACCATCGACGGCCGCACGGTGCAGGTGAAGGGCCCCAAGGGCTCCCTCGCCCACACCATCGCGGCGCCGATCGAGATCGCTAAGGGTGAGGACGGCGTGCTGAACGTCACCCGCCCGAACGACGAGCGTCAGAACAAGGCCCTGCACGGCCTGTCCCGCACGCTGGTGGCGAACATGATCACCGGCGTGACCCAGGGTTACGTGAAGAAGCTCGAGATCAGCGGTGTCGGTTACCGCGTGACCGCCAAGGGTTCGAACCTCGAGTTCGCGCTCGGTTACAGCCACCCGATCACCATCGAGGCGCCCGAGGGCATCACCTTCAAGGTGGAGTCCCCGACCCGCTTCTCGGTCGAGGGCATCGACAAGCAGAAGGTGGGCGAGGTCGCGGCCAACATCCGCAAGCTGCGCAAGCCCGACCCGTACAAGGCCAAGGGCGTCAAGTACGAGGGCGAAGTCATCCGCCGCAAGGTCGGAAAGGCGGGTAAGTAAGCCATGGCATACGGGCAGAAGATCGCCAAGGGCGACGCCTACAAGCGCGCCGCCATCAAGCGCCGCCACATCCGGATCCGCAAGAAGGTCTCGGGTACGGCCGAGCGTCCGCGCCTGGTCGTGACGCGCTCGAACCGCCACATCGTGGCCCAGGTCATCGACGACCTGAAGGGTCACACCGTGGCGTCCGCCTCCACCCTGGACGCGTCCGTCCGCGGTGGCGAGGGCGACAAGTCGGCGCAGGCCAAGCAGGTCGGCGCCCTGGTTGCCGAGCGTGCCAAGGCCGCCGGCGTCGACGCTGTCGTGTTCGACCGTGGTGGTAACCGGTACGCGGGTCGCATCGCGGCCCTCGCCGACGCCGCCCGCGAGGCCGGGCTCAAGTTCTGAGCTCGCTGCGTAGCTAGCGGAAAGAGAGAGGTAAATCCAATGGCTGGACCCCAGCGCCGCGGTGGCGGTGCCGGTGGCGGCGAGCGGCGGGACCGGAAGGGCCGTGACGGCGGCGCTGCTGCCGCCGAGAAGACCGCGTACGTCGAGCGCGTCGTCGCGATCAACCGAGTCGCCAAGGTTGTGAAGGGTGGTCGTCGCTTCAGCTTCACCGCGCTGGTCGTGGTGGGCGACGGTGACGGCACCGTGGGTGTCGGTTACGGCAAGGCCAAGGAGGTGCCGGCCGCCATCGCCAAGGGTGTCGAGGAGGCCAAGAAGCACTTCTTCAAGGTCCCCCGTATCCAGGGCACCATCCCCCACCCCATCCAGGGTGAGAAGGCTGCCGGCGTCGTGCTGCTCAAGCCCGCGTCCCCCGGTACCGGTGTTATCGCCGGTGGTCCGGTGCGCGCCGTGCTCGAGTGCGCCGGTATCCACGACGTGCTGTCGAAGTCGCTCGGCTCCGACAACGCCATCAACATCGTGCACGCGACCGTGGAGGCCCTGAAGGGCCTGCAGCGTCCCGAGGAGATCGCGGCCCGCCGTGGTCTGCCGCTCGAGGACGTCGCCCCCGCGGCCCTGCTTCGTGCGCGTGCCGGGGCGGGTGCGTAATCATGGCGCAGCTCAAGATTACGCAGGTCAAGTCCTACATCGGCAGCAAGCAGAACCACCGTGACACCCTGCGCTCCCTTGGTCTCAAGGGCATCAACACGCAGGTCGTCAAGGAGGACCGCCCCGAGTTCCGCGGCATGGTGCACACCGTCCGCCACCTCGTGACGGTCGAGGAGGTCGACTGATCATGGCGGAGCAGAACCCGCTCAAGATCCACAACCTCCGTCCCGCCCCGGGCGCCAAGACCGCCAAGACCCGTGTCGGTCGTGGTGAGGCGTCGAAGGGTAAGACGGCCGGTCGTGGTACCAAGGGCACGAAGGCCCGCTACCAGGTTCCGGAGAGCTTCGAGGGTGGCCAGATGCCGCTCCACATGCGTCTCCCGAAGCTGAAGGGCTTCAAGAACCCGTTCAAGACCGAGTACCAGGTCGTCAACCTGGACAAGCTCTCCGCCCTCTACCCCGAGGGTGGCGAGGTCACGGTCGCGGACCTGGTCGCCAAGGGTGCCGTTCGCAAGAACAGCCTCGTCAAGGTCCTGGGCCAGGGCGAGGTCTCCGTGGCGCTGCAGGTGACGGTCGACGCCGTCTCCGGCTCCGCCAAGGAGAAGATCACCGCCGCCGGCGGTACCGTCACCGAGCTCGTCTGAAGTCTTCGGACGTCTCGATGACCTGAACGATCCCGACCGGGGATACCCCACAAATGGGGTATCCCCGGTTGGTCGTTCCAAGGGCGGCATGGTCGCCGGTAAGGTGACCTGCACTGCCCACTTTCACCGGGCGCTCCACCCGGGGCACCCAGAGCGGCAGTTGACCGTTACCTATTTGTCGAACCTCAGACCGTCACCCTTGACGCAGAGAAGCGCGGGGGTCGCAGGAGGCACCGTGCTCACCGCGTTCGCCCGGGCGTTCAAGACGCCCGACCTGCGCAAGAAGCTGCTCTTCACGCTCGGCATCATCGTGCTCTACCGGATCGGTACGCACGTCCCGATCCCTGGCGTCGACTACAAAAGCGTCCAGTTCTGTATCGACCAGGCGAATGCCAACCAGGGCCTCTTCGGTCTGGTCAACATGTTCAGCGGTGGCGCGCTGCTGCAGATCACGGTCTTCGCGCTCGGCATCATGCCCTACATCACGGCGAGCATCATCCTTCAGCTGCTGACCGTGGTGATCCCCAGACTGGAAGCCCTCAAGAAGGAGGGCCAGTCCGGCACGGCGAAGATCACGCAGTACACGCGGTACCTCACGGTCGCCCTGGCGATCCTCCAGGGCACCGGCCTCGTGGCCACCGCCCGCAGCGGCTCGCTCTTCTCCGGCTGCTCCATGGCGACCTCGATCGTCCCGGACAGCTCGATCTTCATCACGATCACGATGGTCATCACGATGACCGCCGGTACGGCCTTCGTCATGTGGCTCGGTGAGCTCATCACCGACCGCGGCATCGGCAACGGCATGTCGATCCTGATGTTCATCTCGATCGCCGCCACCTTCCCGTCCTCCCTGTGGGCCATCAAGAAGCAGGGCGACCTCGCGGACGGCTGGATCGAGTTCGGCACCGTGATCCTGGTCGGCCTGGTCATGGTCGCGCTCGTGGTCTTCGTCGAGCAGGCCCAGCGCCGCATCCCGGTGCAGTACGCGAAGCGGATGATCGGCCGCCGGTCCTACGGCGGTACGTCGACGTACATCCCGCTGAAGGTGAACCAGGCGGGTGTCATCCCGGTCATCTTCGCGTCGTCGCTGCTCTACATCCCGGCGCTGATCGTGCAGTTCTCGAACTCCACGGCGGGCTGGGCGGCCTGGATCCAGCGGAACCTGGCGGACACGGCGGCGCCCATCCACATCACCATCTACTTCTTCCTCATCGTTTTCTTCGCGTTCTTCTACGTGGCCATCTCGTTCAACCCCGAGGAAGTCGCGGACAACATGAAGAAGTATGGTGGCTTCATCCCGGGCATCCGGGCTGGCCGACCGACCGCTGAGTACCTTTCGTACGTGCTCAACCGGATCACCTGGCCGGGCTCGCTGTACTTGGGTCTGATCGCTCTCGTGCCGACAATGGCGTTGGCCGGTTTCGGGGCAAACCAGAACTTCCCGTTCGGCGGTACCAGCATCCTGATCATCGTGGGTGTCGGCCTGGAGACGGTGAAGCAGATCGAGAGCCAGCTCCAGCAGCGCAATTACGAAGGGTTCCTCCGCTGATGCGAATCGTCCTCGTCGGGCCGCCGGGCGCCGGCAAGGGAACTCAGGCCGCGTTCCTCGCCAAGAATCTGTCGATCCCGCACATCTCCACGGGCGACCTGTTCCGCGCCAACATCAGTCGGCAGACGGAGCTGGGCAAGCTCGCCAAGTCCTACATGGACGCGGGCAACCTGGTGCCGGACGAGGTCACCATCGCGATGGCCAAGGACCGGATGGAGCAGCCGGACGCCGTCAGCGGCTTCCTGCTCGACGGGTTCCCGAGGAACGTCTCGCAGGCCGAGGCGCTCGACGAGATGCTGAAGACCGAGGGTCTGAAGCTGGACGCCGTGCTGGACCTCGAGGTCCCCGAGGAGGAGGTCGTCGAGCGGATCGCGGGCCGCCGCATCTGCCGCAACGACTCCGCGCACGTCTACCACGTGACGTACAAGGCGCCGAAGCAGGAGGGCGTCTGCGACGAGTGCGGCGGCGAGCTGTACCAGCGCGACGACGACTCCGAGGAGACCGTCCGCAAGCGGCTGGAGGTCTACCACACGCAGACCGAGCCGATCA
Organism: Streptomyces sclerotialus; assembly: GCA_000719105.1. Lineage (GTDB taxonomy): Bacteria > Actinomycetota > Actinomycetes > Streptomycetales > Streptomycetaceae > Streptomyces > Streptomyces sclerotialus_B. The sequence goes on from JODX01000002.1 coordinate 50,256, forward strand.
TCGACTACTACCGGTCCCAGGACCTGGTGGTGACGATCACCGCGCTCGGCAAGGTGGACGAGGTCACCCAGCGTGCGATGGAAGCGCTGAAGCGCAAGGGCGACGACAAGTAGCAGTGCCGTTACGGCCGCGGTTCCCGCACGGGGGCCGCGGCCGACGTGTGGGCGGGTCCTGGTCCGGGGTACCCGCGCCCGTATCGTTGATGGTGTCCGTACACTCCCCGGTCCAGAAAGGCCGTTGCCGCCATGGTGCAGATCAAGACCCCCGAGCAGATCGCGAAGATGCGCGAGGCGGGGTTGGTCGTCGCCGCCATCCACGCGGCCACCCGCGAGGCGGCGGTCCCGGGTGCCACGACCAAGGACCTCGACCAGGTGGCGCGCAAGGTGCTCGAGGAGCACGGCGCCAAGTCGAATTTCCTGGGGTACGGCGGCTTCCCGGCGACCATCTGCACCTCCAAGAACGAGGTCGTCGTGCACGGCATCCCGAGCGACGAGGTCGTCCTGGAGGACGGCGACATCATCTCCATCGACTGCGGCGCGATCGTCGACGGCTGGCACGGCGACGCGGCGTACACGGCCTTCGTGGGCTCCGGTCACGCCCCGGAGCTGATCGAGCTCTCCCGGGTGACCGAGGAGTCGATGTGGGCGGGTATCGCGGCGATGAAGCTGGGGAACCGGCTCGTGGACATCTCCCGGGCCATCGAGACGTACATCCGCCGCCAGCCGAAGCCGGGCGGCGGCAAGTACGGCATCGTCCAGGACTACGGCGGCCACGGCATCGGTACCGAGATGCACATGGACCCGCACCTGCTGAACTACGTCGAGCGCCGGCGCGGCAAGGGCCCGAAGCTGGTCCCCGGCTTCTGCCTCGCGATCGAGCCGATGGTGTCCCTCGGCACCCCGAAGACCGAGGTGCTGGAGGACGACTGGACCGTCATCACGACGGACGGCACGTGGTCCTCGCACTGGGAGCACTCGGTGGCGCTGACGGAGGAGGGTCCGCTGGTGCTGACGGCGCCGGACGGCGGCAGGGCGAAGCTGGCGGAGTACGGGGTGACGGCGGCGCCGGATCCGCTGGCCTGAGGGTGGGCCGCGTGACGGCCGCCGGTCGGAGGCCGGCGCAGCCGCTCTAGGCCTGTGAGGTGCCTCGGCGCCGAGCCCGCGAGAGCGGCGTGCGGAACAGGTCGACTGGACCGTCGTCACGACGGACGGCACGTGGTCCTCGCACTGGGAGCACTCGGTGGCGCTGACGGAGGAGGGTCCGCTGGTGCTGACGGCGCCGGATCCGCTGGCGTAGCGCTCCGCGGGGGGCCGGTGGGTGTCTGCGGGTGCGCTGTGGCTCGTCGCGCAGTTTCCCGCGCCCCTGAGTGGCGCTGACAGAGCCGGGCCGCATTGGGTGCGGTCCCGCGCACCTTCAAGGGGTTCCGGTGAGCGGTGCCGGTTAGTGATCTAGCCCTGTGGGCAGTCTTTCCCGATTCGTGTTTTTGGGTGCGCTGACGTAGACTGACTCGTCGGCTCTTGTGCACCCGCATGCCTGCATGCGCCCGTGAGGGAAAGGTGCGGGAGTCGATCAAGGTAGTCGATTCCGAAGGGCGAAGCGTGGCCAAGAAGCAAGGTGCCATCGAGATCGAGGGCACTGTCGTCGAGTCTCTGCCGAACGCCATGTTCAAGGTCGAGCTCCAGAACGGCCACCAGGTCCTGGCACACATCAGCGGCAAGATGCGTATGCACTACATCCGCATCCTCCCTGACGACCGGGTCGTGGTGGAGCTGTCTCCGTACGACCTGACGCGTGGCCGGATCGTCTACCGCTACAAGTAGATCTTGCCCACGTCCCGCCCCGCGCGGGACCGCCGGCAACTGACCCGGAGAACCTCACCCCATGAAGGTCAAGCCGAGCGTCAAGAAGATCTGCGACAAGTGCAGGGTGATCCGCCGTCACGGCCGGGTCATGGTCATCTGCGACAACCCGCGCCACAAGCAGCGCCAGGGCTGACGCAGGACCGCACCTCTGCATCCGCAGATCGCGCGCGACGCAAGCTGAATTTGTTCATACGCAGGACCCGGGCCGCCGCAGAGCGGTCCGACACCCCCGGTCGGAGGCCGGGGACCCAGTTCGTACCTGGTACGGCGGCTGGGAGCCGGTACTGCGGTAGACCTCCGAAGATCAAACTGGAGCCATTGAATGGCACGCGTTTCCGGTGTTGACATCCCGCGCGACAAGCGCGTGGAAGTCGCCCTCACCTACGTGTTCGGCATCGGCCGGACCCTCTCCCAGCAGACGCTGGCCGAGACCGGCATCGACCCCAACACCCGCGTTCGCGACCTCTCCGAGGAGCAGCTCGTCGCGATCCGCGAGTACGTGGACAACAACATCAAGACCGAGGGTGACCTCCGTCGCGAGATCCAGGCCGACATCCGCCGCAAGGTCGAGATCGGCTGCTACCAGGGTCTGCGTCACCGCCGCGGCCTGCCCGTCCGCGGTCAGCGCACCAGCACGAACGCCCGTACCCGCAAGGGCCCGCGTCGCGCCATCGCCGGCAAGAAGAAGCCGGGCAAGAAGTAGTCCGCAGCGGACACCTGTCCACGGTCTTCGCTGTAGGACCGACCACCTCCCGTAGGAGATAAGAGATGCCCCCCAAGGGTCGTCAGGGCGCTGCCAAGAAGGTGCGCCGCAAGGAAAAGAAGAACGTCGCTCACGGCCACGCGCACATCAAGAGCACGTTCAACAACACGATCGTCTCGATCACGGACCCGTCCGGCAACGTGATCTCCTGGGCCTCCGCCGGCCACGTCGGCTTCAAGGGCTCGCGCAAGTCCACCCCCTTCGCTGCGCAGATGGCCGCCGAGTCGGCCGCCCGCCGCGCGCAGGAGCACGGCATGCGCAAGGTCGACGTCTTCGTGAAGGGCCCGGGCTCGGGCCGCGAGACGGCCATCCGTTCGCTCCAGGCGACCGGTCTCGAGGTCGGCTCCATCCAGGACGTCACCCCCACCCCGCACAACGGCTGCCGTCCGCCGAAGCGCCGTCGCGTCTGAGGTACGGCCCGCTGGGTTCGAGGTTTTCGGGCGGTACGGCTCCTGCTACGGGGCCGTATCGCCCGTACCCTTGCAGTACCCGCACCTTTCCGGTGCGGTTTGGTCGGGTGTCATATAGCGGGCGCCCACGACTGAAGGAAATGATCCACACATGCTGATCGCTCAGCGTCCTTCGTTGACCGAAGAGGTCGTCGACGAGTTCCGCTCCCGGTTCGTGATCGAGCCGCTGGAGCCGGGCTTCGGCTACACCCTCGGCAACTCCCTCCGCCGTACGCTCCTCTCCTCGATCCCGGGTGCCGCCGTCACCTCGATCCGGATCGACGGTGTCCTGCACGAGTTCACCACCGTGCCGGGCGTCAAGGAGGACGTCACCGACCTGATCCTCAACATCAAGCAGCTGGTCGTCTCCTCGGAGCACGACGAGCCGGTCGTGATGTACCTGCGCAAGCAGGGCCCGGGTCTGGTCACCGCCGCCGACATCGCGCCCCCGGCCGGTGTCGAGGTCCACAACCCCGACCTCGTCCTCGCCACGCTCAACGGCAAGGGCAAGCTGGAGATGGAGCTGACCGTCGAGCGCGGTCGCGGCTACGTCTCCGCCGTGCAGAACAAGCAGGTGGGCCAGGAGATCGGCCGTATCCCGGTCGACTCCATCTACTCGCCGGTGCTCAAGGTCACGTACAAGGTCGAGGCCACCCGTGTCGAGCAGCGCACCGACTTCGACAAGCTGATCGTCGACGTCGAGACCAAGCAGGCCATGCGTCCGCGTGACGCCATGGCGTCCGCCGGTAAGACCCTGGTGGAGCTGTTCGGTCTGGCCCGTGAGCTGAACGTCGACGCCGAGGGCATCGACATGGGCCCGTCCCCGACGGACGCCGCTCTGGCCGCCGACCTGGCGCTGCCGATCGAGGAGCTCGAGCTCACCGTTCGTTCCTACAACTGCCTCAAGCGCGAGGGCATCCACTCCGTGGGTGAGCTCGTGGCGCGTTCCGAGGCCGACCTGCTCGACATCCGCAACTTCGGTGCGAAGTCGATCGACGAGGTCAAGGCGAAGCTGGCCGGCATGGGCCTGGCCCTGAAGGACAGCCCGCCCGGATTCGACCCGACCGCTGCCGCGGACGCCTTCGGGGCGGACGACGACGCGGACGCGGGCTTCGTCGAGACCGAGCAGTACTAAGAGCTCGGGACCGACGGTCCGTTCCTGGGTGCGGGTGCACTGTGGCTGAGCGCGCAGTTCCCCGCGCCCCTTCCGGGAGCGCCCCTGCGGGGCGACTCCCGGATCTCCGACAGGCGACCGCCTGCTCGGATACTGACTCCGGTACCTGATACGGCCGGGGCAGACACCTAGGAGAAACACCATGCCGAAGCCCACCAAGGGTGCCCGTCTGGGCGGCAGCGCCGCGCACGAGAAGCTGCTCCTCGCGAACCTCGCGAAGTCGCTGTTCGAGCACGGCCGTATCACCACCACCGAGGCGAAGGCCCGCCGTCTGCGGCCGTACGCCGAGCGTCTGATCACCAAGGCGAAGAAGGGCGACCTTCACAACCGCCGTCAGGTGCTCCAGGTCATCACGGACAAGGGCATCGTCCACACGCTCTTCACCGAGATCGGCCCGCGGTACGAGAACCGTCCGGGTGGCTACACCCGCATCACCAAGATCGGTAACCGCCGTGGCGACAACGCACCCATGGCCGTCATCGAGCTGGTCGAGGCGCTGACGGTCGCGCAGGAGGCCACCGGTGAGGCCGAGGCCGCCACCAAGCGCGCGGTCAAGGAGTCCGAGGCCAAGGCCGAGGAGACCAAGGCGGACGAGGCCCCCGAGGCCGAGGCCACCGAGGCTCCGGCCGAGGAGTCGAAGGACGCCTGAGGCTCTGCCTGACGTCGAACAGCGGGTCCGTCCCTCGGGGCGGGCCCGCTTTCGCGTACCTGAGAGGATCCAGGAGTGAGTGACGAAGTACAGCCCGGGTTCGTACGGGTGCGGCTGGACCTTTCCTACGACGGGACCGAGTTCTCCGGGTGGGCCAAGCAGGCCGGCGGGCGGCGGACCGTACAGGGGGAGATCGAGGACGCCCTGCGGACCGTGACGCGGAGCCGGGACACCACGTACGAGCTGACCGTGGCCGGGCGGACCGATGCCGGGGTGCATGCGCGCGGGCAGGTGGCGCACGTGGACCTGCCCGGAGAGCTGTGGGCCGAGCACCGGGAGAAGCTGCTCAAGCGGCTCGCCGGGCGGCTGCCCAAGGATGTGCGGATCTGGTCGCTCACCGAGGCGCCCGCGGGGTTCAACGCGCGGTTCTCGGCGATCTGGCGGCGCTACGCCTACCGGGTCACCGACAACCCGGGCGGCGTCGATCCGCTGCTGCGGAACCATGTGCTGTGGCACGACTGGCCGCTCGACGTCGACGCCATGAACGAGGCGGCCCGGGCGCTGCTCGGGGAGCACGACTTCGCGGCCTACTGCAAGAAGCGGGAGGGGGCGACGACGATCCGTACCCTTCAGGATCTTTCGTTGGTACGGGACGAGGGATCCGGGATCGTCACGGCGACCGTGAAGGCGGACGCGTTCTGCCACAACATGGTGCGCTCGTTGATCGGTGCGCTGCTGTTCGTGGGGGACGGGCACCGTGGGGTGGAGTGGCCGGCGAAGGTGCTGGCGGCGGGGGTGCGAGACAGTGCGGTGCATGTGGTGCGGCCGCACGGGCTGACGTTGGAGGAGGTCGGTTATCCGGCGGACGAGTTGCTTGCGGCCAGGAACAAGGAGGCGAGGAACAAGCGGACACTCCCCGGGCAGGGCTGTTGCTGAGGACAGGGATGTGGTGCTGATGTCGTGATCTGCAGGGGCTGGGCGCTGAAGGTGCCTTGGATAAAATCGAACGCAGCTGCTTCGCAAGTGACGCGGAATGTCGCGGTCGCACTCTCCGATGACCTCGTGCCAGCAGTGAGCCGGGGAGCCGATGCGGGGAGTCGGGAGCAGCGGGTCCAGGGGGTCCGGCTCCTGCTCCCGCGGTGGATTCTGGTGAGGAGTCACGTTGAGCAAGGACAGCGAGCACGGTGCACAGGGTGCGCACGGTGAGGACGGGGCTCAGGCTGGGTACGGCGGGCAGTCCGGGTATGACGGACGGGCCAGGTACGGCGGGCGGTCGGCGTACGGGGGGCAGCCCGGGGAGCCGGGACAGAGTGGGCAGGATGGCCGGTTCGGATACGGCGGACAGCCGGGGCAGGACGGGCGTTCGGAGTACGGCGGGCGGTTGGGGCAGGCTGAGCAGCCCGGGTACGGCGGGCGTACGGGGCGGTCCGGGTACAGCGGGCAGGCTGGGTTCGGTCAGGAGGCCGGATACGACGGGCAGTCCGGGTTCGGCGGCCATCTCGGGCAGGCAGGACGGTCCGGGTTCGGAGGGCAGTCCGGGGCATCCGATTTCGGTGGGCAGGCCGAGCAGCCCGGGTTCGGCGGGCGGGACGAGTACGGCGAGCGGTCCGGCTACGGCCGGGAGGCCCAGCAGGTCGAGCAGGCCGGGCAGGTTGAGCGGGTCGGGCGGGCTGAGCGGGCGGGGAAGAGTGAGCGGGGCGGCATCAGCAGGAGCGGGAAGCCGGAGAAGAAGGGGATAGGGCGGCGCGGGGCGCTGGGGCTGTTCGGGCTAGGGGGGTTGCTGACCGCGGGTGGGGTCGCGGCGGGGGCGGCGACCAAGGAGCTGTGGCTGCCGACGGATTCCGACTCGCCGGGCGGGACACTGCGGCTCAACGGCGGCGGGGCGGTGGAGGGCTTGAGCGCGCCGACGTACGCGCCGAGCGGGCGTCGTCCGCGCTACCGGCGGGCGACCTGGAGCGAGCTTTTCCAGGACGGGCACGAGTGGACGGCCGGAGGAGAGGGGACGGCCTCCTCGGAGCCGGGGGACACCGAGACCTTCACCCGGGGGCGTCAGTCGTTCCGTGTCACCACGAGAGGTGACGGGGTGCAGGCCTTCGTGCGCCGGACCGGCATGGACGCGATGGATGTGCGGGGGAAGCAGATCCGGCTGGTGTTCCGGGTGCAGGACACCGCGCACCTCGACCGGCTCACCTTCCATCTCGGGAAGCGGGAGATGCGGGACACCTTCGGCTGGGAGTTCCACATCCACGGGAAGGAGGGTGCCAACTACGTGCAGTCCGGGGAGTGGGTGACGGTCCATCTCCAGTGGGCCGACGTCACCGAGGCCTCGGGTGAGTTCAAGCTGTCCGGGCGGGGCGAGCCGTCTGCCAGGTCAGGCTTCACGGACATGTCGTTCGGCGTGTTCGACGACAAGGCGGGGCCGGTCACCTGCAACCTGCAGTCGGTCGAGCTGATACCGGACACGGCGAAGGAGTTCCCGAAGGGTGTCGTCTCGATCACCTTCGACGACTCGCACGCCTCGGTGCACGAACTGGCCCGGCCGGTGATGGACCGGTTCGCGATGCCGGGAACGCTCTACAACATCGCCGGTGCCATCGGTACCGAGCCGTTCATGTCCATCGGGCAGATGCGTTCGCTGCAGGACTCCTCGGGCTGGGAGATGGCCGGTCACGCGTATTCCCTGGACATCCATCAGTCGAGCTACGCCAAGGTCACCGCGCAGCAGGCGGACGAGGACTTCCGCAGGCTGCGGGAGTGGCTGGTGGGCAACGGCTTCACCAGTGAGCACTTCGCCTATCCGCACGGTGCCTTCCAGAAGACCTCGGACGGCATCCCGGTGGACATGCTGGCCGCCCGGCACTTCACCACGGCGCGTTCGATCATTTCCGAGACGGCCGAGAGCATCGCTCCGGCGATGCCGTACCGGCTGAAGGCGCTGACCGGGGTGACCGACGGCCAGGACATCGGCGGTGCGCTGGTGAAGCAGGTGGCCGGGAAGGGCGGTCCGCTGGACCGCTGTGCGCTGAACGGCAGCTGGCTGATCCTCTGTCTGCACAGGATCGTGGCGGGAACGCCGGAGGTCTCCACCGAGCTGAGCGCCGAGGGGCTGCTGCGGCTGATGGAGGAGATCGAGAAGCGCGGCATCACGGTGCTGACCGTGAACGAGGCGATGACGTACTACGCCTGAGGGGCGCGGTGCCGGGGCGTTTCCGGGAACGGAGACGCCCCGGACCCTGAGGGCCCGGGGCGATGGTTCGGAGGTGCGGCCGGCGCGGCCGGTTCAGCGGCGGCCGCGCCCGCGGCTCGGGCCGCGGGCGGCCCGGCGGTCGTGTCGGCGGCGCCGCGCGGAGAGCACGTAGCCGCCGATGGCGAGGATCACCACGGTGATGGTCAGTCCGGTGACGAAGAGGTCGAACTCGGTGACCTTGGTGATGGAGTAGGCAATGCCGGCCAGGACGGCACAGACGCCGAGTCCCCGGAAGACGTTCATTGTTCTCTGACTACCTCGGGCTACTTCCAGGCGGACACGCGTGTCACATAGGACTTGATGATGGAGGAGACGAGCCAGTAGGCCCGTACGACGGTGTAGACCAGCTCGGGGAGGATCAGGGACTCGACGAGCATGGCTTTCCAGCCGAGGTTTCGGACCATGATTGCTGGATACACGATCCAGAAGGCGAAGAGTGCCCAGAGCAGCGGGATCTCGCCGAAACCGTGCAGGGCGACGACGAGGAGCTGTTTCCAGCCCCAGAGCATGATGTACGCGAAACCGAACAGGCCGATGATCATGGTGAGGATGGAGTGCCAGGTGAACTTGGTCCAGCCGCGGCGGCGCAGGGTGTCCACGGTGCCCCGGCTCCACCGCTCGCGCTGCTGGATGAGCTCCCGCAGGGTGGGCATCAGGTCCGTGTAGGCGATGCAGAGCTGGTTGGCCGTGACCTTCCAGCCGGACTCCTTCAGCGCCAGCGTCGTCTCGTAGTCCTCGACCAGGTTGCGGTGGTCCTCCCAGAAGACCTCGCCCCGCCAGTCGATCAGGCCCTGCAGGGCTTCGGCGCGATAGTAGGAGCCGGCGCCCGACATGGTGTGGACGTCCTTGCGGTAGCGCGAGTTGGCGGCCCGGCCGTACTCGATGATCTGCATGCCGAGCAGGAAGCGCTGCCAGGGGTTGCGCCAAAGGTCTGTGCGGCCGAGGCAGGCGGCGCTGACTCCGCCGATCTCCGGGTCGGAGGCGACGACGTTGTGGGCCCGCTCGATGAACCGCGGGTGCAGCTCGGTGTCGGCGTCCATGACGAGGATGTGGCCCACCCGGCCGTTGAGCCGGCCGCCCACGGCCTCCCTGAGCCAGGCCAGGCCGTGATTGAGGGCGCCCGCCTTCTTGTGCGGGTTGTCGTTGAGGACCAGGACGACCGTCGGCGGGGTGTCCGGATCCTCGGCGAACTGCCGCGTGTACTCCTCGGTGCGGTCGGTCGAGTTGTTGACCACCACGACGATGAGGTCCGGCCGCCGGGTCTGCCTGGACAGTGAGTCCAGAGAGGTGAACACCCCCACTTCCTCGTTCCGCGCGGGAACCAGGACGACGTCCTCGTAGACCATCGTGGTGGGGGTGTCGGTGACCAACGCCGGCCCGCCGCGACCTCTTCGATGGCGGCTGCGCGATGCGCGCCGCGATTCTTCGCGCTCATCGCGCGCGATAGTGCCCGACAACTTGTCTCTCCCCACCCCGTGGCTTCCGCACAACGACCCCACGCTGCGCTGACACTGTGAAAGTCCTCCGGGAAGATACCGTATGTATGTCAGATGCACACACAGGTGCGCAGGTAGTGCGCCCATCCCGATGAACGTGCAAGGGGTGAGCGAATGAACGTCACGGATCTTCTTCGCGCACTAAAGGTCGATAATTCGGGCAATCGGCGGCGAAAAGCTCAGTCGAGATGTGACCGGAACCACACACGTCACGACGACGGGGAAAGCATCTGGAGGCTGTGTAAAAAATATGCCTAGGATACGTTGCGATGATCAGCCATAGACTTTGGGGTATTTCGTGACCCGCCGCCGCTCATCGTCCCACCGGGGACGGAACATTCTCATATTCCTGCTGGTGGCGGGCCTCCTCGCCGGGGGCGGCGCCGTTGCCTACTCCTGGTGGCGGTCCGCCGACTCCGACCCCGCGCTCACCGTCCGTTACCGGTCGGACTCCCCCGCCGCGACGGATGTGGCGAAGCCGTGGCTGGAAGTCATCAACACGTCCGACAGGGCGGTGGATCTCAGTGATGTCACCCTGCGTTACTACTACACGGCGGACGACGGTGTCGCCTACGGGTCCAACTGCGTCCAGACGGCCCTCGGCTGCTCGAACATCACCCAGCGGACGGCCTCCGCGGAGAAGTCGGCCCCCGAGGCCGACCACTACCTCCAGGTCGGCTTCACCGAGGCGGCCGGCACCCTGAAGCCCGGCGGGACCACCGAGGCCATCGGACTTCAGCTCTACCGCATCGACCGGAAGAAGCTGAACCAGGTGGACGACCGCTCGTTCGACGCCGAGGCCACCACCTACCAGGAGTCGAAGCTGGTCACCGCCTACCTCGGTGACACCCATGTCTGGGGCGAGGAACCGAACGGCGACACCCCGGCCGCCGGGCAGACCCCGCCCGCCGCCTCTTCCGCGTCCGGGGGGCCCGGGGCCGAGCCGCCCGCCGGCATTCTCTTCGACGACTTCGACTACACCGGTCCCGACGACCCCGCGCTCGCCGCCAACGGCTGGGAGGTCCGCACCGGTGAGGGCGGCCCGGGCATCGCGGACACCTGGTCGAAGGAGGGCGTCAGCTTCCCCGCAGGGGAGGACGGCGACAAGGGACAGGCGCTCCGGCTGGTGGCCAGTACGGACGGCACCAAGAAGGGCACCCGGCAGTCCGAGTTCCACAGCGCCGAGCCGGCGGTCTTCGAGGGCACTCTCGTCGCCCGTGTGTACCTCACCGACGAGCCCGTGAGCGGCCAGGACGGTGACCACGTCAGCGAGTCCTTCTTCACCATCTCGCCCGACCACGAGTCGAAGAAGTACAGCGAGCTCGACTACGAGTACCTGCCCAACGGCGGCTGGGGCCGGTACGGGCCGCTGCTCGACACCACCAGCTGGCGGGACAGCGCCACGAATGACCGGGTCACCAGCTTCAGCAACAAGAAGCTCGGCGGCTGGCACACCATGGCCATCACCGCGGTCGACGGCAAGACGGTCTACTCCGTGGACGGCGAGACGTTCTTCACCAGCGGCAGTGACCACTTCCCGCGCGAGGCCATGAGCGTCAACTTCAGCGCGTGGTTCATCGATCTCCCCTTCAAGGGGGAGCGGACCTGGGAGATGAAGGTCGACTGGCTGTACTACCAGGCCGACAAGGCGGTGGCCGCGAAGGACGCGGAGAAGGCCGTGGCCGATCTCGCGGCCGGTGGGAGGCGCCACGTGAACACGCTGTCCGAGAAGTGAGAAGCGCGGTGCCCGGCAGCGGCTGGGCACCGCGTCCTCGGAACGGTCGGCAGGTGGTGCGTCACCGGTTCGCCGCGGCCGACGCCTGCGCCTTGCCGCGCCGCTCGATCTGGCGGTGGGTGAACTCCCTCAGGTCGTCGCCGATGGAGAAGGCCGCGGTGTCCTTCTCCGTGACGTTCTTGCCGCTGGTGAAGCCGGCGACCGTGAGGTAGACGTAGCGGCCGTACGAGTTGGTCGTCGTGCGGCAGATCGTCGTGTTGCAGAACCCGGGGACGCCGGAGCCGGACAGCGAGTCGACGCTGCCCTTCAGGCCGGCGGCGGCCTTCTGGGCCTTGACGGCCTGGTTCTCGGTGTCGAACAGGGCGACGCCGACCGTGACCGCGATGCCGTCCTTGGCGTACGTGACGCGCATCACACGGGTGCAGCCGTTGTCTGTCAGGGCCTTGGTGAGGGTGCCCCGCACGGCCGCGGCGCAGTCGGTCGTGGAGGCCGTGGCGCCCTTCTTGTAGACCGTGTCGCCCATGGTCAGCCGGGTGCCCGGGTAGAGGCTCTCGGCGCTGATCGGCGCGGTGTCCTTCTTGGCGCTGGCGATGAACTCGTCCGGGTCCAGCGGTGGCGGGGCCGAGGTCGGGGCGAAGGACGGCTCGGCCTTGCTGCTCTCGCTCGGGATGTCCGCGGCCGGGCCGCCACTGGGCTTGTCCTTGGCCTCGGCGTCTCCGTCGGCGCTGACGACCCCGACGGCGACGGCGGCGCCGACGAGGAGCGTGGCGAGGGCACCGCCGCCGATCATCAGCAGACGGCGGCGTTTGTTGCGGGCCTCGGACGCCTCGGCGAGAGCCGCCCAGTCAGGGGTCTCGCCGCTCTGGTCGGACCACTGCTGCTGCGGGGAACCCGGTTTCCAGGGGTCCCACTGGGGCTCCCCTTGCCCAAAACTCATGCGGCGCATTTTAGACGGGCGCAAGGGCCGTCCGCCCGGCCCCGCAAGGCACTCGAGCCGCTGCTGTTACCTGAGGGAGACGGAGGGTGGGGGTGTTTGCGACGGTACGGCCGATGTGAGTGGAGTTGGCCGGGACGGATGCGTGGCGGCAGCACCGTTTTGACCCGTCCGGGGGCGCGCGGCTATCCTGCATGTTCGTTGTGTGTATTGGCTTGCTCATTCTCACGTGAGGGGCCCTTACACCGGTCCCCGGGCCGATGACCAGCGACCAGCACGCGGTTTGCGTCACCGCTGTGCGGTCAGGGCTGTCGTGATCGTCTTCGGTGACCCTGTCAGGAACCTCACTGAAGAAGCGAAGGCTACGAACCGTGCGTACGTACAGCCCCAAGCCCGGCGATGTGACGCGTCAGTGGCACGTCATCGACGCTCAGGACATCGTCCTGGGCCGTCTGGCCACCACTGCCGCCACTCTGCTGCGTGGCAAGCACAAGCCCATCTACGCGCCGCACGTCGACGCTGGTGACTTCGTCATCATCATCAACGCCGACAAGGTGCACCTGTCGGGCAACAAGCGGACCCAGAAGATGGCGTACCGCCACTCCGGTTACCCGGGTGGTCTGCGCTCCGTCCGCTACGACGAGCTGCTGGCGAAGAACCCCGAGAAGGCCGTCGAGAAGGCCGTCAAGGGCATGCTTCCCAAGAACAGCCTCGGCCGTCAGATGCTCTCCAAGCTGAAGGTCTACTCGGGCGACCAGCACCCGCACGCTGCCCAGCAGCCGGTGCCGTTCGAGATCACCCAGGTCGCGCAGTAAGTCCGGCCACCCCCTAAGACCGAAAGAAATCTGAGGAGAATCGTGGCCGAGACCACTGCTGAGCAGCCGCTCGACGAGACCGTCGACATCGACAGCTACACCACCGAGACCGAGGTGCCGCTCGAGGGCGAGTACACCTCCGAGTCCCTCGCCTCCCGCTTCGGCGACCCGCAGCCGGCCGCCGGCCTGGGCCGCCGCAAGAACGCCATCGCCCGTGTCCGGATCGTTCCGGGCTCCGGCAAGTGGAAGATCAACGGTCGCACCCTCGAGGACTACTTCCCGAACAAGGTGCACCAGCAGGAGGTCAACGAGCCCTTCAAGGTGCTCGAGCTCGAGGGCCGCTACGACGTCATCGCCCGCATCGCGGGTGGCGGCGTCTCCGGCCAGGCCGGTGCCCTCCGTCTGGGCGTCGCCCGTGCCCTGAACGAGGCCGACGTCGACAACAACCGCGGCCCGCTCAAGAAGGCCGGCTTCCTCAAGCGCGACGACCGTGCGGTCGAGCGCAAGAAGGCCGGTCTGAAGAAGGCCCGCAAGGCTCCGCAGTACAGCAAGCGCTAATCGCGCTCGCTGCGCGCGGTCCGCAGCATGTATCGCCCCGGCGGCACTCTCCGTGCCGCCGGGGCGGTTCGTTTAACGGGGGACGGTTTCTTACCCCACGCTTATGCGCAGATTGCCTCCAGGACAACACGAAGCCGCCGTACAACCACTGGCGGGTGAAGTGAGTCGGACAGGCCGGAAACAGGCCCGGGGGATATACGTGGGCCGGGCGGCGCCTGGACACTCGGCATGAGCCGCACACTCTCAGCAAGTTCGGAGGACACCACAGTGGGACGACTCTTCGGCACGGACGGCGTGCGCGGTGTCGCCAACGCGGATCTCACGGCCGAGATGGCTCTCGGCCTCTCCGTGGCGGCGGCGCACGTGCTCGCCGAGGCGGGTACGTTCGAGGGCCACAAGCCGGTGGCGGTGGTCGGACGGGATCCGCGCGCGTCCGGGGAGTTCCTGGAGGCCGCCGTGGTGGCGGGCCTCGCCAGCGCGGGCGTCGACGTGCTCAGCGTCGGGGTGCTGCCCACCCCGGCGGTCGCACACCTCACCGGCGTGCTCGGCGCGGACCTCGGCGTGATGCTCTCCGCCAGCCACAACGCCATGCCCGACAACGGCATCAAGTTCTTCGCCCGCGGCGGCCACAAGCTCGCCGACGACCTCGAGGACAAGATCGAGGCCGTGTACGAGGAGCACCGCACCGGGGCGCCCTGGGACCGGCCCACCGGCGCGGGCGTCGGCCGCGTCAGGGCGTACGACGAGGGCTTCGACCAGTACGTCGAGCACCTCCTCGACGTGCTCCCGAACCGGCTGGACGGGCTGAAGGTCGTCCTCGACGAGGCGCACGGCGCGGCTGCCCGCGTCTCGCCCGAGGCGTTCGCGCGCGCGGGCGCCGAGGTCGTCACCATCGGCGCCGAGCCCGACGGGCTCAACATCAACGACGGCTGCGGCTCCACCCACCTGGAGAAGCTGCAGGCCGCCGTGGCCGAGCACGGCGCGGACCTGGGCATCGCGCACGACGGCGACGCCGACCGCTGCCTGGCCGTGGACCACGAGGGCACCGAGGTCGACGGCGACCAGATCCTGGCCGTGCTGGCGCTGGCCATGCGGGAGCGGGGCGTGCTGCGCTCGGACACCGTTGTCGCGACGGTGATGTCCAACCTCGGCTTCAAGCTCGCCATGGAACGGGAGAGCATCGCGGTCGTCTCCACCGCGGTCGGCGACCGGTACGTGCTGGAGGAGATGAAGGAGCACGGCTACGCCCTCGGCGGCGAGCAGTCCGGGCACGTGATCGTCCTCGACCACGCCACCACCGGTGACGGCACGCTCACCGGCCTGATGCTGGCGGCCCGGGTCGCCCAGACCGGCCGTACCCTCAAGGACCTCGCGTCCGTGATGGAGCGGCTGCCGCAGGTGCTGATCAACGTGCCGGACGTCGACCGGTCGCGGGTCGCCACGTCCGCGGAGCTGACCAGCGCCGTGGCCGAGGCCGAGCGGGAGCTCGGCAGCACCGGCCGGGTGCTGCTGCGGCCCTCCGGGACCGAGCCGCTCGTCCGGGTGATGGTCGAGGCCGCCGACATCGAGCAGGCCAGGTCGGTGGCGGGGCGGCTGGCGGACGTGGTGAAGTCCGCGCTCGGCTGACCTCCTGTACGACGGGGAGCTACGGCGGGGAGCGCGTCGCTCACGAGGCGCTCTTCGCCGCCGTACGTGCGCGCTGCCTGGCCCAGAACCACTTCTGGGCCAGCAGTGTGAGCGTGCCGGCCACGATGATGCCCAGCAGGTTCAGCAGGAGCTGCTCGGTGGAGCCCCAGGTCTGGGCGGTGTCGCCGTAGCTCAGGGCGACGGCCGCGTTGGCGGCGGCCGGGACCGTCGTCACGGAGATGGCGACGCCGATCAGGGCGCCCGACTTGGCCGAGGTCAGCGACAGGGTGCCGGCCATGCCCGCGAGGACCGCCACGACGAAGGAGAACCAGTCGGGGGCGTACACGAACCCGGTGTTGGGCCGGTCGCCGTGCAGCTTCTCCGCGGAGAACAGCCCGAGCGAGTCCATGAACAGGCTGAACCCCACCGTCACCGCCATGGCCACCGCGAACCCCGCCAGCAGTGCGACCAGCGAACGCAGTGCCAGGCGGGGCGCCCGCCGCACCACGGCGGTGGATATCCCCGCCAGCGGGCCGAACTCCGGGCCCACCGCCATCGCGCCCACGATCAGCACCGCGTTGTCGAGCACCACACCGCAGGCCGCGATCATGGTGGCCAGCGTGATGAACGCCAGGTACGTGACCGAGAGCGTCGACTCCTCGTGCGTCTCCTCCACGAGGTGCTCCCACAGCACCGCGTCCGCGCTCTCGCCCGGCGCCTCCTCCTCGGCCCGGTCGGCGCGCCGGGACAGCGACAGGTCGATGTCCTCGACGGCGATGGACCCGGAGCGGTCGATCCCCAGCTTCTTCAGCCCGGCGAGGAGCACGTCGCCCGCCTCGCGCGCCACGTCGCAGAGCACGACGTCCCCCGAGGGGTTGCGGGCGCAGCCCGGCAGGACGACGAGGTGGGTGGTGCCGACCGTCTCCTCGATCAGGCGGACCACGTCGTCGGTCGTCCCGGGCGGCGTGATCAGGCGCAGATGCAGCATGCCCGCAGGTTAGCCGCGCGGCCCGCCGTCGGCGCCGGGAATCGATCAGAGTTTGCGCAGGCTGAGCCGCTGCACCTTGTGGTCGGGGCCCTTGCGCAGTACGAGGGCCGCGCGGCCGCGGGTCGGGGCGACGTTCTCGACGAGGTTCGGCTTGTTGATCGTCCGCCAGGTGGTCCGTGCGTAGTCGAGGGCCTCCTCCTCCGAGACCTGCGTGTACTTGCGGAAGTACGACGACGGGTTCTGGAAGGCGGTCTCGCGCAGCTTGCGGAAGCGGTTGAGGTACCACTGCTCGATGTCCTCGGTGCGGGCATCGACGTACACGCTGAAGTCGAAGTAGTCGGCGAGACCCACGCGGGTGCGGCCGTCCTTGCCGGGCAGGGCGGGCTGGAGGACGTTGAGCCCTTCGACGATGAGGATGTCGGGCCGGCGCACGGTGAGCTTCTGCCCGGGAACGATGTCGTAGATCAGGTGGGAGTAGACGGGCGCCGTCACCTCGGCCTTGCCCGCCTTGATGTCGGCGACGAAACGGGTCAGCGCACGGCGGTCGTAGGACTCGGGGAACCCCTTCCGCGACATCAGGCCGCGGGCCTCCAGCTCACGGGTGGGGAGCAGGAAACCGTCGGTGGTGACCAGCTCGACGCGCGGGTGCTCGGGCCAGCGGGAGAGCAGGGCCTGGAGCAGCCGGGCGACCGTGGACTTGCCGACGGCGACCGAGCCGGCGACGCCGATGACGAACGGGGTGCCGGACTGGGAGCCCTGCTCGCCGAGGAAGGTGTTGAGCGCACCCCTGAGCCCGTCCGTGGCGCCGACGTACAGGTTCAGCAGCCGGGAGAGGGGGAGATAGATGTCCCGCACCTCGTCGAGGTCGATGACATCGCCGAGGCCGCGCAGTTTCTCCACCTCCTCCGCGGTCAGCGGCAGAGGCGTCTTGTCCCGGAGGGCGCTCCACTCGGCACGGGTGAGGTCGACGTAGGGAGTCGCCTCCGGCCTGGGCCGGTGGGCGCTCCGCGGCAACGAGGAGACCGGTGAGATCACAGTCCATTGTTACGGGCGTTCGAACGGTGGGGTGAGGTGGGATCCGTCACGCGGGGGGCGGGGCAGCCCGATAGGTCGGCCGGGTCCCGGTATGCGCCCGGAGTGCTCCGGTGCGCTCGGGTGGGACTGTAGGGAAGCTGTGGGGAATGTATGGACCTTTCCGGCCGACGGGGATACGGTCCGGGGAACCGGGGGGCGAGCCGCCTCCCGGGCCGCGCGGGAGCTGGCGTTAGGGGTGCCGAAGCCATGCGTATTCGTGATGCCGTACGCCGGATATCAACGCGCGTAGCGGCCGATCCGGCCCACTCCACGGACGAGTCCGAGCTGGCGGGCCGCGTGTACAGCGAGCTGGCGGCGGATCTCCCGGACGAGGACCTGGGCGAGGATCTCGACGACTGCCTCGACATGTACCGGATGGGCAGCAAGCCGCGGTGCGAGGAGGTCGAGTACCTGGGGATGGTGCGGGAGGCCATCGAGCGGATCGAGGAGGGGCGCTGAGGCGCACCTCGCCGCACTCCGTGCGAGGGCGGAGGGAAGACGTCCGGTGCGCCTGATGTTCGAGCCGGACATGACGACGACATCACGCTGGGTGGCCGGCTTCCGTTCCGCCGTGGTGAGCCCGTACGAGAGCTACCGGCTCTTCCCGTCGCGGAGCTTCGCCGACCGGACCGTACGCCAGGTCCTGCGCCTGGACGGCGGCGGCGAAGCCGTCCGCATCCGGCTGAGCAACAGATTAGGCACGGCCCCGCTGACCATCGGCGCCGCACACCTGGCGCGGCACACCGAGGACCACCGCACCGACCCGGGGACCGCTGTCTGTGTCACGTCATGTCGTAGGTGCGAGTGAGCCGGGGCAGGGGCTGGGCGGTGTGTGCAAGTAGGGGCGTGTTCGCTCCCACGTCCGGCGACGTGCGGTGAGGATGCGTTGCACGACGTGCCGGGCGACCGCGTCGACTCCCGGGGCGGGCGTACTGCCTCGGAGCCCGGTTCTGATCCAGGGCTTGGTCGGTGAGGGGAGCGAGTGGGTCTTCCGTGCTTCGATATCCGCATATGTCCAGGAATGCGGGCGCTGGCGGTATTCGAGCCCCCCGCTAATGGGATGAGATTACAGTTGGTTGCCGTTTATTGACCGAACATTTACTCTGCCGCATGATCGCCGTCAGGTGATCCATGACGGGCGTCGGCCGAAGACCGTGAGGCCATGGCGGCGCCACTATGCAGGGGGGCTTGATCATGACTAGGTACACGCTTGGTGGGTTCGCGCGGCGAAGAGCCGGCAGGGTCGCCGTTGCGGCATCCCTCGTCGGCGTTTTCTCGGGAGCGCTGGCAGTCGGGGCCCAGGCGGCCGATTTCGACAGCATTTACCGCACTGCCAACACGTACTGGGGATGCGTGGACGGCGAACCAGGCGACTACTTCTGCCGGACCGACAACGGATTGCTGACCTTTGTCATCGAACCGGGCATGACGGACAAGGGTGACGCGGACGTGCGGGCGGTCTTGGCCAACGAGTACGGGCCCACCGACCTGCAGAGGTCTGAGCACACGGGATCAGAGGTGGAGTACAGCGGTTCCACTGAGACGGACATCGTCTACGACTATGAACCGGGCGATCTCGGGCCGGGTGTCCTCGGTGTGACCTGGTGCAATGACTCCACCGGCGGAGATGAGTGCGACCAGCACTACGTGCTTTTCGAGCACAGCGACCCCTGGCAGTCGACCATCTGTCATGAAACAGGACACGCCGTCGGCTTGACCCACGGCCGGGAGGCCTCGCCTCGCCAGGACAACGGCCTGAGCGCGCTCGGATGCATGCGCGCCGAATCCTTCACCAGTGACATGAGGGACCTGGGATCGCACAACGTCGGTCAAATCAACGGGACGTACGCTGCGCCATGATGCTCAGGAGGGCCCTGCCCGGCGGACTGCGCCCGACTGCTTCTTCCACTTCGCCTGATCGCCTCGCCGTAACCGAGAGGGACACCATGCAGAACCCTGAGCCGACGACTGAACAAGATTCGCGAGAGCCGACTTCGACGAGTGCGGGTACGCCCGCACGACGGTGGCGTCGATCAGGGTTGGCGGCCGGCGTTGCGGCTGTCGCCATCGCCGGGGTGACGACCGGGATGACGGTCGCTGACGAGGACAGAGATGTCCCTGCAGGGGCCGGCGTGAACCTGGTCACCGCGTATCCGAGCGATACGGCCGAGGACTGGGTGACCTATGGCGACCATGCCGCGGTCATCCACGTCAAGCCGGGCAGCGAGGTTGTCGAGCAGCCCAGTGCGACCGAGAAGGAGAAGGGCGAAGGGCTGGTGATGCGCAGCGCTGAGATAGTCGTCGATGAGCTGCTCTGGTCACGCCCCGGAGCCAAGGATCTGCCGAACTCGTTCCGACGGGACTTGTGGGGTCAGTGGTGGAGTGAGGATGAGGGCTCGCGTGACTTCGCGCCCGAGGGCGTGTCCCGCATCGAAGAGGGTCACACCTACCTTGCGCTGATCGTATGGGATGAAGAAGACGGCACATGGGGGCCGGCGGTCGGCACCATGCCCTACGACGAAGAAACCGTCGGACGTGGAGAGGTCGCAGGGGAGGTGCGGGCCGAGGCAGCCTCTGCCCGCTCCGCACACGCATCACACGCAGAGGAGACGTCCGACAGCCACCTCGTCCAGGTGGCGGCAGGTCAGGACGCCGCAGCGGTCAAGCGCATTCTGCAGGCAGCCGAGCCGCACCCCGTGGCCGTGGACAACCCGGAGCTGACTGCGGAGGAGCGGGCCAAGGCAATCATGCAGTCCGAGGAATCGAACCAGTAGGGAACTGCGCCAAGGGCTCGCCTCCAGTGCTCCGGCAGTCTGTCGCCCCGTCAGCTTCAGGGCCGTGTCGCCGAGGTGAGCCCCGGAGTCGCCACTAGTGGATTTTGAAGGCGCACCTGAGGTGGAGCAGAACCGTCGAGGACCCCGCCGACCCGGAGCGCATTTTCCGGCCTACGGCAGCGGCGACCATCTACACCTCAACGACGAAGGGACCAGGGCGATGGCCGCCGCGGTCGACCTGTCGCACCTGAAGCTCTAGCCGGGACTCCGGCCGAGGCTCTGGCTCTGCAGGCGGTGCCTCCGCCAGGTCAGGCCGTGATGTCGCGCCAGGCCGCCGGGATCTGCTCCGCCACATCGTGGGCGCCCGCCGGGGCGCCGTCGGCGGCGTAGCGGCCCGCGAGGCCGTGGACGTACGCGGCCACGCTCCCGGCGTCGAGCGCCCTCAGCCCGGCGGCCAGCAGTGAACCGGCGAGGCCCGACAGGACGTCGCCGCTGCCCGCGGTGGCGAGCCAGGGGGTGCCGGTCGGGTTGACGCGGACCGTGCCGCCGTCGGAGTCGGCGATCAGGGTGGTGGAGCCCTTGAGGAGGACGGTGGCCCGGTAGCGCCGGGCGAGCTCGCGCACCGCCGACAGGCGCGCCCCCTCGACCTCCTCGCGCGCGATGCCGAGCAGCGCGGCGGCCTCGCCCGCGTGCGGGGTCATCAGCGTGGGGGCGGTGCGGGCGCGTACGGCGTCCCGGTCGGCGAGGCGCAGCCCGTCCGCGTCCAGGAGTACGGGTACGTCGGTGGCGAGGACCTCGGCGACG
The DNA here is from genome assembly GCA_000719105.1 of Streptomyces sclerotialus. GTDB lineage: Bacteria > Actinomycetota > Actinomycetes > Streptomycetales > Streptomycetaceae > Streptomyces > Streptomyces sclerotialus_B. Next base: position 71,204 of record JODX01000002.1, read on the forward strand.
GGGCCGGCGTCGTCCCCGGCGCCCGGCCCGACGACCCAGGCCTGAACCCGGCCGGCCCGCCCCGGTCCCTGGTCGGACACCAGGGTCTCCGGGAAGCGGGCGATCACCGCGTCCCCGGCCGGTCCCACGTAGCGCACGGCCCCCGCGCCGCCGCGCAGCGCGCCCCACACGGCGAGGACGGCCGCGCCGGGATAGCGGGCGGACCCGGCGGCGATGCCCACGACACCGCGGCGGTACTTGTCGCTCTCGGCGGCGGGGCGGGGGAGCAGCGCGGCCACGTCGGTGTGCTGCAGGGCCTGTAGATCAGGGGCGGCGGGGAGCGCGAGCCCGATGTCGACGAGGCGTACGGAACCGGCGTACTCGCGGGCCGGGTCGATGAGCAGCCCCGGCTTGTGCGAGCCGAAGGTGACGGTCAGATCGGCGCGGACGGCGGTGCCGTGCACCTCGCCTGTGTCGGGTTCGATGCCGCTCGGGAGGTCGACGGCGACCACGGCGGCCCGGGACGCGGCGGCCCTCTCGGCCAGCGTGGCGGCGTCGGGGCGCAGACCGCCCTTGCCGCCGATTCCGACGATGCCGTCGACGACGAGGTGGGCCCGGTCGATCAGGTTCTCGGCGGTGCCGGGCCGGGCGACCGTGCCGCCCGCCCGGCGCAGCGCCGCGAGCCCGCCGGGGTGCGCGCGGTCGGGGCTGAGCAGGACGGCCGCGACGCCCGCGCCGCGCCGGGCCAGGCGGGCCCCGGCGTACAGGGCGTCGCCGCCGTTGTCCCCGCTGCCGACCAGGAGGACGACCCGGCTGCCGTACACCCGGCCGAGGAGATCCGCGCAGGCGGCGGCGAGCCCGGCGGCGGCGCGCTGCATCAGCGCGCCCTCCGGCAGCCGTGCCATCAGCTCGCGTTCGGCCGTCCTTACCGTGTCCACGCTGTAGGCAGTACGCATGTCGTCGAGTGTCCCGCACGGGGAGTGTGTGCGCTGCCGGGGCCGCCGTCGGTGCTGAGGGCGGCCCCGAGCCCCGGGTTCACGTGCTGCCGGCTATCCGAACTGGCCGGGATGGTAGTCGCCGGCGGGCTGCTGGACGATGACGTTCACGCGGTTGTAGGCGTTGATGAGGGCGATCAGCCCCACCAGGGCGGCGAGCTGCTCCTCGTCGTAGTGCTTGGCGGCGTTCGCCCAGACCTCGTCCGGGACGCCGCCGGCCGAGTCCGCGATGCGGGTGCCCTGCTCGGCGAGCTCCAGGGCGGCGCGCTCGGCGTCGTTGAAGACGGTCGCCTCGCGCCAGGCAGCGATCAGGTTGAGGCGCACCGCGGTCTCCCCGGCGGCGGTGGCGTCCTTGGTGTGCATGTCGGTGCAGAAGCCGCAGCCGTTGATCTGGCTGGCACGGATCTTCACCAGCTCCTGCGTCGCGGCCGGCAGCGTGGAATCCGAGATCGCCTTGCCCGCCGAGTTGAAGTGCTTGATGAGTTTGCCGGCGAGTGGGCTGCCGAAGATGTTGAGACGAGCTTCCATCGTTGAGCTCCTTGGCCGTTGTCGGTGGTTACACAGCTCTGACGGATCGGCTCGGTGTGATGTGACAGCGAGGAGTGTGACGTACGTCTCTCTGGCTGGTGCTGCCCGTCAGCCTTCGGCGATGACGACCGCCGACGCCACGCCCGCGTCGTGACTCAGCGACACGTGCCACGACTGGACGCCGAGTTCCGCCGCGCGTGCGGCGACCGTCCCGGTGACCCGCAGGCGTGGCTGCCCGCTGTCCTCGACATAGACCTCGGCGTCCGTCCAGTGCAGGCCCGCCGGGGCACCGAGCGCCTTGGCGAGGGCCTCCTTCGCGGCAAAGCGGGCCGCGAGGGAGGCGGTGCCGCGGCGCTCCCCGCTGGGCAGCAGCAGCTCGCTCTCCAGGAAGAGCCGCTTGGCCAGCGAGGGTGTGCGCTCCAGTGACGCGCCGAACCGTTCGATCTCGGCGACGTCGATTCCGACCCCGATGATGCTCATGGGAGGCAGCCTATGGTTCGGGCGGTTGGGGTGCGGTCTTTGCCCGGCCTGTCAGGCCTCGCGGGACTCCTCGGCGGAAGCGTCCGGCTCCTCGTCGAAGAGGTCCTCCGCGCGCTCCACCGTCCCGGCCCGGTCGAGCCAGTCGTCCATGCGGGCGAGGTCGGTGCAGGTGGTGATGCGCTCGCGTACGTCGTCGGAGACGGGGAGGCCGCGCAGTTCGAGGATGCGCAGGATGCCCTTGCCGACGCCCTTGGCCCCTTCGGCCTCGCCCTTGGCCTTGCCTTCAGCCTCGCCCTTGGCCTTGCCGTCCAGGTAGGCCTCTTCGAAGACGGTGCCCCTGCCCGGGAAGTAAGTGATGACCATCTTCTCCAGCTCTCTCCATGTCTCGCGGGCCGGAGTGTCCTCCAGGCCGATCTCCACCAGTTCTGACCAGTACTTGGCCGTGGCTGCGTCGAATGACCGCATCCCGCGGGCGAGCAATTCCAGTATGGCCGCGATGTCCTGGTTCTCGCTGTGTACGACGGCGCTGAGCGTCGCCAGTGCTGGTTGCCGCGCTACCTCCGACTCATCGGTGATCTGGGGGACGGTGTCCGGTCCCAGGACGAAGGGACGGGTGACCTGCGTTGACCAGGGGCCAACGCGGCATTCGAACGGTCCGGCTGCCCAAGTGGCGGTGGGCCGGTTGCGGCAGACGGTGACGAGTAGCACCGGAAGCTTGAACTTGGCGCGCAGATAGCTCACGTAGTAAGCCCAGTTGGCCCCCTTGTCCGGAGCTCGCTTGGTCTGAGCCTCGATGGCGAGGAGAAAGCCGTCGCCTTCCGACGGCTCGACCTTCAGCACCGTGTCGACGCGGCGCTCCAGGGGTCTGAGCTCCGTCGCGTCGGGGGTGAGGGCTTCGGCGATCGCCTTCAGGGGCGGCGGAAGCCCCAGCGCCTCGAAGACCGGAGCGAGGACCTCAGGGTGATCTTGGAAGATCCGATGAGATGCCTCGTGGGTGGATGTGACCATGCGTGCCACCTTGCTAGGAGTACGGGGACGGCCGGGCCGACGATGGAGGAGCATTCACTCGTTCGAGGCGCGGAGGGACGTTCACGCCGCTCCGGTCAGCTCGCACCACACGTACTTGCCCCGGTTGCCGTCCCTGGCCAGCGGCTGCCAGCCCCACAGGTCGGCGCACGCCTGGATGAGGGCCAGCCCGCGGCCGTCCTCCTCCAGCTCGGTTGCCTGCTCCGGCGGGGGTGACGGCTCGGGCGGCCGAGGGTCGGCGTCCCACGCTCCGATGCGCAGTACGCCCGCCGACCAGCGCACTCGCAGGGTGGCGGAGTCCTTGGTGTGGCGTACGGCGTTGGAGACCAGCTCGGTGGCCAGGAGCTCGGCGACGTCGGTCAGGTGGCTCAGGCCGTGCAGGGTGAGAATCAGGCGGAGGGTGCGGCGGCTGACGGTGACGGCGAGGGGGTCGTTGGGGATGTTGAGGGAGTACTCCCAGTGATCGTGTCCGGGCATGCGGCAACTCCGTTCGTGTGGTGGGGGTTGCGGTTGGCGGGCGGTGGCATTGCCGCAGCCGTCATGGCAGGACGGAGTGGTGCGCTTCCGGAGCCCCGGCGTTCCGCAGCGTGTGCGTTGCATCACGCAACGTAGACCTAGTTTTTTAAGTTTCGCAAGCCGATCGCGTACTGTGACCCCCGAACGAGTCGCGCGCACCAGCGCGTTGGGAGGGCGGGCGATGGTCCTGAGACAGGAGCCGACAGCACGTCAGATGCGGTTGGCGGTCGAGTTGCGAAGGCTCCGTGACGCAGCAGGTCTCGCGGCCCGCGAGGCGGCGGCGCTTCTGGGGGTGAGTTCCGCACAGATCAGTCAGATCGAGTCAGGTCTCACTGGCGTGAGCGAAAAGCGGCTGCGTCGACTCGCGGGCCATTACGCCTGTACGGACGAAGCGCTCGTCGACGCCTTGGTCGCGATGGCGACCGATCGGACGCGCGGCTGGTGGGAGGAGTACCGGGGTCTTCTGCCCTCGTCGTTCCTCGACCTGTCCGAGCTGGAGCGCCACGCCGCTTACCGATGGGATGTGGATTTCCTGCATGTCCCGGGCCTTCTGCAGACCGAGGGTTACGCACGGGCGCTGTTTGCCCGCCGGGTACCTGAACTCTTGCGGGACGAACTGGAGTTGCGCGTCCGCCACCGTATGCAGCGGCGCGTCATCATCACAGAAGCGCAGCCGATTCCTTACGAGGCGTTGGTCCACGAAGCGGCGTTGCGCATCCGAGTCGGTGGCCGTGCTGAGTCGCGGGTTCAGCTGGCCCGCATTCTGGAACTCTCCGAAGCGAAGCACATCACTGTCCGCGTCATCCCCTTCGAGCTGGAGGAGTTCGCGGACATCACAGCGGCCATGGTGTACGCCGGTGGTGCCGTACCGAAGCTGGACACGGTTGTACGAGACGGCCCTCACGGGGCGGTCTTCGTCGACTCCGAGGCCCAACTCGGGGTGTTCCGAACACTTTTCCGTAGAGTGGAGGCGGCGTCACTCGACCCCATGCGGTCGCGTGACCTCATTCACAGATTGGCCAAGGAACTGTGAGGCACCCCGTGACCAGCCCTGATGATTGGCGGAAGTCCTCCTACTCCGGCAGTGGCGACGGCAACGCCTGCGTCGAGGTGTCCCATCGCCACCCTCACATAGCCGTCCGCGACTCCAAGACCCCGGCCAGGACCCCCCTCACCTTCCCGGCCGGAGCCTTTACCACCTTCGTCGCGGCCCTGAAGGCGGACGATCACCTCACCGCCGAGCGGTAGATCAACCCAGCTTCCCCAGCTGAGTGTCGAAGACCTGCGTGGGGAACTCGAAATCCTCGCCCATAGCGGTGGCGACGATGTTCTCGACGTCGAAGGTGACGACGGTGGAGCCCTGACGGGCCACGACGACTTTGTTGGGCACCTCGACGTCCTTGATCGCCGAGGTGGCGGTCATCGCGATGGCCTCGTCGGCATTCTTGGGCGCCTCCGTCTCGGTCACCTTCACGACCTCGGTCGTCTCGGCGTACGCGGTGTAGGCGAAGCCGTCGGCGCACTTCTCCAAGGCTGCCTTGGTGTCCTTCAGGACTGTCTCGGCGCCGCCGTCCTCGTAGGAGGCGAGCATCACGGAGGCCATCTCGGTGTCCTGGTAAGCGAGCAGCTCCTCACCGGTCATGGCGTCGGAGCCGGACGGCTTCTTGCCCTCTTCCTTCCACCTCCGCTTCTCCGTCGCCACCGGTTCGCCCAGTGGGGCATGCGCCAGGATGAGGGCGAGTGGCGCACAGGCAGCGTCGTCCGACGTGACCTGGTCGTTCCTGTCGGCGTCCGTTTCGGTGACCCCGTGAACCTCGCCGTTGTCGACGTCCGCCTGGGCCAGTGCGGCCTTCTCCAGCTCGGCGGCGGTCAGCGCCTTGGCGTCGGCGCCCTTGTCACCGTCGTCGGAGGAGTCGCCGCAGGCGGTGGCGAGGAGGGCGAGGGTCGCGGCCGAGGCGGCGAGGCCGCCTCGGCGAAGGGCGGTGAAGCGCAAGGCTGTGGATCTCTCTCTTCCCAACCGCAGTGATCTCGCGGTGCTTCACTCGTACATTAATCACAGCCCATCCACAGACTGACCGGGGAACTGTGAGGCGCACTGTGACCACCCCAACGAATTGGCGTAAGTCATCCTTCTCTGGCGGTGGCGAGGGCAACGCCTGCGTCGAAGTCGCCCATCACCACCCCCACATAGCCATCCGCGACTCCAAGACCCCGGCCAGGACCCCCCTCACCGTCCCGGCCGGAGCCTTCGTCACCTTCGTCGCGGCCCTGAAGGCGGACGATCACCTCACCGCCGAGGAGTAGGTCAACCCAGCTTGCCGAGCTGCGCGTCCAGGACCTTCGTCGGGAACTCGAAGTCCTTCCCGTTGACGGAGGAGGCCAGGTTCATGACGCCGAAGGTGACGACGGTGGAGCCCTTGCGGGCCACCACGGCCTTGTAGGGCGTGTCGCCGTCCTCGACCGTCCAGGTGGTGGTCATCGCGATGGCCTCGTCGGCACCCTCGGGTGCTTCCGTCTCGGTCGCCTTCACGATCTCGGTCTTCTCGCCGTCCGCGGTGTAGGTGTAGCCGCCGGCGCACTTCTCCAGGGCCGCCTTGACGTCCTTCAGGGCCGTCTCGGCGCCGCCGTCCTCGTACGAGGCGAGGGTCACCCAGGCCTTCTCGACGTCGAGGGAGGCGAGCATCGCCTCCTCGGACATGGCCTCGTCGTCGGAGAGCTCCTTGCCCTCCTCCGTCCACATCCGCTTCACCGTCGCCGCCGGTTCGCCCAGCGTGGCACCCGCCTGGACGAGGGCGAGCGGCGCGCAGGCCGCGTCCTCCGACTTGACCTGGTCGTTCTTGATGTCGCTCGCTCCGGTGATCTCGACGACCTCGCCGTTGTCGACGTCCGCCTGGGCCAGCGCGGCCTTCTTCAGCTCGGCGGCGGTCAGCGCCTTGGGAGCGGGCGCGGCGGAGGCGGACGCCGAGGCGGTGGAGTCCTTGGCGTCGGCGCCCTTGTCACCGTCGTCGGAGGAGCCGCCGCAGGCGGTGGCGAGGAGGGTGAGGGTCGCGGTGGAGGCGGCAAGGGCGACTCGGCGGACGGCGGTGGAGCGCAAGGCAGTGAGTCTTTCTCTTCTCAACCGCGGTGATTCCGCGATGCTTTACTCGTACATTAATCACAGCGCCTGCACAGTTGAACACTGAATAAGTGGTCGGTATGCGACCGTGACACTGCGTCAGGGCGGGGTCGAGGTCGGCGTGGCCGTGCCGCCGTCACTCCACCGTCACCGACTTCGCCAGGTTCCGCGGCTGGTCCACCTCGTTCCCCCGCGCCGTCGCCAGCTCGCACGCGAAGACCTGCAACGGCACCGTCGCCACCAGCGGCTGCAGCAGCGTCGGCGTCACGGGGATGCGGATCAGGTGGTCGGCGTACGGGGCGACCGCCTCGTCGCCCTCCTCCGCGATGACGATCGTCCGGGCACCGCGCGCGCGGATCTCCTGGATGTTGGACACGATCTTGTCGTGGATGAGGGACCGCCCGCGCGGTGACGGAACGACCACCACCACCGGCAGGTCCTCCTCGATCAGCGCGATCGGGCCGTGCTTCAGCTCGCCCGCCGCGAAGCCCTCGGCGTGCATGTAGGCCAGCTCCTTGAGCTTCAGGGCGCCCTCCAGGGCGACCGGATAGCCCACGTGCCGGCCCAGGAACAGCACCGTGTCCTTGTCCGCCAGGGTGCGTGCCAGTTCGCGTACCGGCTCCATCGTGCCGAGGACCTCGTCGACCGCGGTCGCGATGTGCGACAGGTCCCGGACGACCGCCTGGATCTCGTCGCCCCACTTGGTGCCGCGCACCTGGCCCAGGTAGAGGGCGACCAGGTAGCACGCCACCAGTTGGGTCAGAAACGCCTTCGTGGACGCGACCGCGACCTCCGGGCCCGCGTGCGTGTACAGCACCGCGTCCGACTCACGCGGGATCGTCGAGCCGTTGGTGTTGCAGATGGCCAGCACCTTGGCGCCCTGTTCGCGCGCGTGCCGCAGGGCCATCAGCGTGTCCATCGTCTCGCCGGACTGGGAGACGGCGATGACGAGGGTCTGCTGGTCGAGGATCGGGTCCCGGTAGCGGAACTCGCTCGCCAGTTCGACCTCGCACGGGATACGCGTCCAGTGCTCGATGGCGTACTTGGCGATGAGGCCCGCGTGGAACGCCGTACCGCACGCGACGATGACCACCTTGTCCATCTCGCGCAGTTCGGAGGCGCTGATGCGGACCTCGTCCAGGGAGAGGGAACCGGCCGCGTCGATACGGCCCAGCAGCGTGTCGGCGACCGCCTTCGGCTGCTCGGCGATCTCCTTGAGCATGAAGTAGTCGTAGCCGCCCTTCTCGGCCGCCGACGCGTCCCAGTCCACGTGGTACGCGCGTACGGCGCCGTCGGCGGGGCGGCCGGCGAAGTCCGTGACCGTGACCGCGTCCCGGCGGAGCTCCACCACCTGGTCCTGGCCCAGTTCCAGCGCCGACCGGGTGTGGGCGATGAACGCGGCGACGTCCGAGGCGAGGAAGGCCTCGCCCTCGCCGACGCCCACGACGAGCGGGGAGTTGCGGCGCGCCCCGACCACCACGCCCGGTGCGTCCGCGTGCACCGCGACCAGCGTGAACGCGCCCTCCAGCCGGCGGCTCACCAGCCGCAGCGCCTCCGCGAGGTCCGCGCACGACGAGAACTCCTCGGCCAGCAGGTGCGCGACCACCTCGGTGTCCGTCTCCGAGACCAGGTCGCGGCCCCGGTCGGCCAGTTCGGCGCGCAGTGCGGCGAAGTTCTCGATGATCCCGTTGTGGACGACGGCCACGCGGCCCGCGCCGTCGAGGTGCGGATGGGCGTTGACGTCGGTGGGGCCGCCGTGGGTGGCCCAGCGGGTGTGGCCGATGGCCGTGCCGCCGGCCGGCAGCGGGCGGGAGCTCAGCTCCTTCTCCAGGTTGACCAGTTTTCCGGCCTTCTTGGCGGTGGCCAGACCGCCGTCGGCCAGCACCGCGACGCCCGCCGAGTCGTAGCCCCGGTACTCCAGCCGCTTCAGGCCGGCGAGGACGACGTCCAGTGCGGACCGCCCGCCGACGTATCCCACGATTCCGCACATACCAACCCCTTCGGCCCACCGGGCAGTGGTCGTTCGTGACATTTTGCCCGTTCTGCGTGACGGTATGTTCGCAGCCGCCGCAGGGGGTACGTAACCGGTCGCCCACGGCGGCGGGAAGAGCCGCCGGATCGGGTGACCCACGCGCGCGGGACGGACGACCGCGTGTGTGACGGACGACGATGCCCTGGTCATGGCCGTAGGGGAGGCCCGGCGGGGAACCCGGCGCCCGAGGGGCTGCCGGGCTGCTCTGAGACACTGGGGGCGTTATGACTGGGACACCGAATCCGCCGACCGCGCCGCTGCGGGCCCGCGCCGAGATCGACCTCGCCGCTCTCCGGGCCAACGTGCGCACCCTGCGTGCCCACGCGCCGGGCGCTCAGCTCATGGCCGTCGTCAAGTCGGACGCGTACGGCCACGGGGCGGTGCCCTGCGCCCGCGCGGCGCTCGCGGCGGGGGCCACCTGGCTGGGCACGGCCACGCCGGAGGAGGCGCTGGCCCTGCGCGCGGCCGGGGTGGGCGGTCGCGTCATGTGCTGGCTGTGGACCCCGGGCGGGCCGTGGCAGGAGGCCGTCGAGGCCGATGTCGACGTCTCGGTCAGCGGTCTGTGGGCGCTGCGGGAGGTCGGTGAGGCGGCGGCCCGGGCGGGGGCCCGCGCGCGCGTGCACCTCAAGGCCGACACCGGGCTCGGCCGCTCCGGCTGCCAGCCCCACGACTGGCCCGAGCTCGTCGCCGCCGCACTGCGCGCCGAGGCCGACGGACTGATCCGGGTCGTCGGCGTCTGGTCGCACTTCGCGTGCGCCGACGAGCCGGGGCATCCGTCGATCGCGGCCCAGCTCGTCCGCTTCCGCGAGATGGCCGCCCACGCCGAGGAGCAGGGTGTCCGCCCCGAGGTGCGGCACATCGCCAACTCGCCCGCCACCCTGACGATCCCCGACGCCCACTTCGACCTCGTACGCACCGGGATCTCGCTCTACGGCATCTCGCCGAGCCCCGAGATCGGCACCCCGGCGGACTTCGGGCTGCGGCCGGTGATGACGCTCAGCGCGTCGCTCGCCCTGGTGAAGCACGTCCCGCCGGGCCACGGCGTCAGCTACGGGCACCACTACACCACCCCCGGCGCCACCACCCTCGGGCTCGTTCCCGTCGGCTACGCGGACGGCATCCCGCGCCACGCGTCCGGGACCGGGCCGGTGCTGGTCGGCGGTAAGTGGCGCACGGTGGCGGGGCGGATCGCGATGGACCAGTTCGTGGTCGACCTGGGTGGCGACGAGCCGTCCGTCGGGGAACGGGCCGTCCTCTTCGGACCGGGCGACGCGGGCGAACCGACCGCCGAGGACTGGGCCAAGGCGGCGGGCACCATCGCATACGAAATCGTCACGCGCATCGGAACGCGCGTTCCACGCGTCTATGTGGACGACGCGGTCGAGGCTGACGGAGCGAACGACGCGGACGGCATGGAGGCCGCGGGCGGCAGGGAGGTCGCCGGCGGCGTGGATGCCGCGGAGCGCGACGGCGCCGTTATGTGAATCTCGGACGAGCGGTCACGTGTAATTACGCCGTACGGGTAACCCCCTGAAGGTATGCGGACCGCGAGCGCAGCACCACGATCAGAGGACGGCACGAGATCCTCCGGCGGGCCGGCGCAGGCACCGGGCCCCGGTGAACAGGAGCGGGACGTGAGCGAGAGCAGCGCGGAGGCCGCGCAGGCGGTGGAGGCGGTGGCGGAGGCGGCCGCTGCGGCCTCCGCGAGAGGTTCCTGGCGCACGGCCGGCCTCGCGGGCGCGGCGATAGGCGTCGTCGCCGCGGGCGCCGCCGCCGGAGTCGCGATCGAGCGGCTCACCGTGGGACGCGGCATGCGCCGGAAGGCGCGCCTCGCGCTCGACTCGGCGGGACCGTACGGGGCGCTGCGCGGCACGCCCGGCAAGGCGCAGGCCGACGACGGCACCGAGCTGTACTACGAGGTCGACGAGGTGGAGCCGGACGCCGGCCTCGCACCCCGCAGGCGCCGCCTCTTCGGCCGCCGGACCCCCGCCCCGGTCACCGTCGTCTTCAGCCACGGGTACTGCCTCAACCAGGACTCCTGGCACTTCCAGCGGGCCGCGCTGCGCGGCGTCGTCCGGACCGTGCACTGGGACCAGCGCAGCCACGGGCGCTCCGGGCGGGGCGCGGCCCAGCTGGAGGACGGCACGCCGGTCTCCATAGACCAGCTCGGGCGCGACCTGAAGGCGGTCATCGACGAGGCCGCGCCCAAGGGGCCGATCGTGCTCGCCGGGCACTCCATGGGCGGGATGACGGTGATGGCGCTTGCCGCCCAGTTCCCCGAGCTGATACGCGAGCGGGTCGCGGGTGTCGCCCTCGTGGGCACCTCGTCGGGGCGGCTCGGCGAGGTCAACTTCGGGCTGCCGGTCGCGGGCGTCAACGCCGTGCGGCGGGTGCTCCCCGGAGTGCTGAAGGCGCTCGGGCAGCGGGCCGAACTCGTGGAAAGAGGACGCCGGGCCACGGCCGACCTGTTCGCGGGGATCATCAAGCGGTACTCCTTCGCGACGCGGGACGTGGACCCGGCGGTCGCGCGCTTCGCCGAGCGGATGATCGAAGGCACCCCGATCGACGTGGTCGCCGAGTTCTACCCGGCCTTCAACGACCACGACAAGACGCAGGCGCTGGCGCACTTCGCCGGTCTGCCGGTGCTCGTCCTGGCCGGGATCGACGACCTGGTCACCCCGAGCGAACACAGCGAGGCGATCGCCGAACTGCTCCCCGACGCGGAGCTGGTGCTCGTGCCGGACGCCGGGCACCTGGTGATGCTGGAGCACCCCGAGGCGGTCACGGACCGCCTCGCCGACCTCCTCACGCGCGCGCGGGAGAGGGCCCGCAGCGCGGTCGTCCAGGGGTGAGCCGTGGTCGTCCAGGGGGGAGCCGCAGGGGCTACCGTGGGGGCCATGGAAGCACCAGCCGCACCGCACACCCCCGCTGAGGTTCCCGTGCCGGACGTCACCGCCGAGCTGACCGTCAACTCCCCGGACCAGATGCTGGAGCTGGGCCGCCGCCTCGCGAAACTGCTGCGCGCGGGCGACCTCGTGATGCTCACCGGGGAGCTCGGCGCGGGCAAGACGACCCTGACCCGGGGGCTCGGCGAAGGGCTGGGCGTGCGGGGGGCGGTCACCTCCCCGACGTTCGTCATCGCGCGCGTGCACCCCTCTCTGGCGGACGGGCCGCCGCTGGTCCACGTGGACGCGTACCGCCTGGGCGGCGGGCTCGACGAGATGGAGGACCTCGACCTCGACGTGTCCTTGCCGGACTCGGTGGTCGTCGTGGAGTGGGGCGAGGGCAAGGTCGAGGAACTGACCGAGGACCGTCTGCACCTGCTCATCCACCGGGCGGTGGGCGACACGGCGGACGAGGTGCGCCACGTGACCCTGACGGGTGTGGGTGAGCGGTGGGCGTCCGTGGACCTGGGCGCGCTGTCGGCCTGAGCGGACCCCGCCCCACAGAGTGTCACGCGGTCGGGCCCAGGGTGTTTCGGCACCCTGGGCCCGACCGCGTTCGTGCGTGCGCATGCGAGTCCGGTTCTTGCTCCCCGGAAACCGACAAGCTGTCGGCAAGGTGTTGCGCGCGCCGTCCCCGGCATGGTCACATGGTATCCAGTCCGTGGTTAGGCCTACCTAACTTCGCCCGCCCCCGTGGCCCCAGGAGGCGTCCATGCAGGCTTCAGAACGCGACGAGGTGCTGCCGCGCGCGGTGCCGGTGACCGAGCAGGCCGGAGCGCCGGGGACATCCAGGGCGGGCGGGGCGGCCGGGGCGGCCGGCGTCTCGATGCGGGACCTGCTGGCCTCGTGTCTCGCCGCCAGCGCGGTCTCCACGCCTCCGCGCGCGCCTGTCGCCGAACGCCCGGGCAGCAGCGGGACACGACGGCACCCCGAGGCCGCGTGACGCTCCGCGGGAAGCGCAGGGCGTCAGCGCACCACGACGACCGCGCGCCCGACCGTCGCGAACTCCCACATCGCCGTGCCGTCCTCGCGGGACTCGCGGATGCCGCCCGTCCGGCCGGCCCCCGGGGCCGGGCCGGGCGTCGAGCCGTCGACCGCCGCGCTGAAGCCGATCACGACGCCGTCGACGGACGTGAACCGGACAACGTGCTCGATGGGAATGCCGTCGGAACCGGTGACCGCGTTCGAGCGTGAGGTCACCTGATAGGTGCCCACGGGCGGGTCGACGGTGCTCGGGGTGACCGTGAAGGAGCGCCGGACCGTCCCGTCCGCGCCGACCAGCCAGACGCGGTCCCTGCCGAGCGAGTACACGACCCGCTCGCCGGTGCCCGAGTCCGCGGGCAGGGCCGTCGGGTCGTCCTGCCGGGCGGGTGCCGACGGCCGGGTGGACGCCGACGACTGCGCCGCGGCCGGCCGGCCCAGGCCGTCCGGCACGTGCGCCGACGCCTGGAAGGCGAGGAAACCGACGGCGGCGACGGCCGCCGCGGTGAGCCCGGCCACGATTCCCGAGCTGCTACTGGCCACCTTCTGGGCCCACCCTTCGAACGTCCGTGCGTCATCGTCATTCGCGAGTGCGTACGTCTCGCTGTGACGGTAGCAGCAGGGGAGGGGGAGGCCGGGGCGGCATCCTGTCCGGCTCGGGCGCCGTAGGCTGTTTGCGTGCTCTTGCTCGCTCTGGATACCGCCACTCCCGCCGTCACCGTCGCCCTGCACGACGGGACGGCCGTCGTCGCCTCGTCGAGCCAGGTGGACGCGCGCCGGCACGGGGAGCTGCTGCTGCCCGCCGTCGACCGGGTCCTGGCCGAGGCCGGCACCCGCCTCGACGCCGTCACCGGCATCGTCGTCGGCAACGGGCCCGGCCCGTACACCGGGCTGCGCGTCGGCCTGATGACCGCCGACACCTTCGGCCTCGCCCTCGGGGTCCCCGTCCACGGTCTGTGCACGCTGGACGCCCTCGCCTACGCCGCCGGCTTCGACGCACCGTTCGTCGTGGCGACGGACGCCCGCCGCAAGGAGGTGTACTGGGCGCGGTACGCGGACTCCCGCACCCGGGTGACCGGGCCCGCCGTCGACCGGCCCGCGGACATCGCGGACGAGGTCGCCGGGCTGCCCGCCGTCGGCGCGGGCGCGCTGCTCTACCCGGACACGTTCACCGCGGCCCACGAGCCGGAGCACGTGTCGGCCGGCGCGCTCGCCTCCCTGGCGGCCGAACGGCTGGCCGCGGGCGAGGAACTGCCCGCGCCGCGGCCCCTGTACCTGCGCCGCCCCGACGCACAGGTGCCGAAGAACTACAAGGTGGTCACCCCCAAGTGACCGCGAGCGGAGCCCCCACCGGAGCCACGGCCGCCGCGCTGCGCGAGATGCGCTGGTGGGACATCGATTCCGTACTGGAGCTGGAACGGGACCTGTTCCCCGACGACGCCTGGTCGCGCGGGATGTTCTGGTCGGAACTGGCCCACGCGCGCGGGCCCGGGGCGACCCGGCGGTACGTCGTGGCCGAGGAAGCGGTCGAGGGGGGAGTGTCCGAGGGGGCGGCTGGGCAGTCGCCCGAGCGGGGGGCCCGGGTGGTCGGGTACGCCGGCCTCGCCGCCTCCGGTGACCTGGCCGACGTCCAGACCATCGCCGTCGCCCGCGACCACTGGGGCACCGGCCTCGGCGGGCGGCTGCTGGGCGAACTGCTCCAGGCGGCCACCGCCTTCGAATGCGCCGAAGTGATGCTGGAGTGCCGGGTCGACAACACCCGGGCCCAGAAGCTGTACGAGCGCTTCGGCTTCGAACCGATCGGCTTCAGACGCGGGTACTACCAGCCGGGGAACGTGGACGCCCTGGTCATGCGGCTGACCGACCCGGCAACCTCCGTGAACCCCGTGACCGGCGTACAAGGAACCGAGATCAATGGCTGACCCACGACGCGACGAGCCGCTCGTCCTCGGCATCGAAACCTCCTGCGACGAGACCGGCGTCGGCATCGTCCGCGGTACCACCCTCCTCGCGGACGCGGTCGCGTCCAGCGTCGACGCACACGCCCGCTTCGGCGGCGTCGTCCCCGAGATCGCGTCCCGCGCGCACCTGGAGGCGATGGTCCCCACCATCCGGCGCGCCCTGAAGGACGCGGGCGTCAGCGCCAAGGACCTGGACGGCATCGCCGTCACCGCGGGTCCCGGGCTCGCGGGCGCGCTGCTCGTCGGCGTCTCGGTCGCGAAGGCGTACGCGTACGCGCTCGGCAAGCCGCTGTACGGCGTCAACCACCTGGCCTCCCACATCTGCGTGGACCAGCTCGAGCACGGGCCGCTGCCCGAGCCGACGATGGCGCTCCTGGTCAGCGGCGGCCACTCCTCCCTGCTGCTGTCCACGGACATCACCTCCGACGTCAAGCCCATGGGCGCCACCATCGACGACGCGGCCGGCGAGGCCTTCGACAAGATCGCCCGCGTGCTGAACCTCGGCTTCCCGGGCGGTCCCGTCATCGACCGGTACGCGCGCGAGGGCGACCCGAACGCGATCGCGTTCCCGCGCGGGCTGACCGGGCCGCGCGATCCGGCGTACGACTTCTCCTTCTCCGGCCTGAAGACCGCCGTGGCCCGCTGGATCGAGGCCAAGCGCGCGGCCGGCGAGGAGGTGCCGGTGCGCGACGTGTCCGCGTCCTTCCAGGAGGCCGTGGTGGACGTCCTGACCCGCAAGGCCGTACGGGCCTGCAAGGACCAGGGCGTCGACCACCTCATGATCGGCGGCGGCGTCGCGGCCAACTCCCGGCTCCGCGCCCTCGCCCAGGAGCGCTGCGAGGCCGCCGGCATCCGGCTCAGGGTGCCCCGGCCGAAGCTGTGCACGGACAACGGCGCCATGGTCGCCGCGCTCGGCGCCGAGATGGTCGCCCGCAACCGTGCCGCCTCCGACTGGGACCTCTCGGCGGACTCCTCCCTGCCGGTGACCGACCCCCACGTGCCCGGCCACCACCACGACCATGTGCACGAGGTCAGCAAGGAGAACCTGTACTCGTGACCGTCGCCCTGATGTGGGAGGCCCGGGCCGTCGCCGGGCGCGGAGAGGAACTCCTCGCCTGGGCCCGGGCGCAGGAGCTGCCCGGCGCGCCGCTGCGCCGCGAGACCTTCCGGGCGCCGCAGGACCGGGTGCTGGTCATCACCTGGTGGGACGCCGCGTACGACGCCGACCTCCCCGAACTACCCGATCCGGACGGGGAGCTGGTGACCCGTACGGTGCACCGCTGGCGGTTCGAGTCGGCGGGCGTGTCGGCGGACGTGTCGGCCGGCTGAAGCGGCGGGGCCGCGGTCGTAGTCTGGGAGGCGCCGGATGTGAGCCGGATCCTCACCGACGGACCGAGGGGCTTCGATGGCGGAGACGACCGGACCGACCAGGTACCTGCCCATCGCCGAGCACGGGCTGATCGGCGACCTGCGGACCGTGGCCCTCGTGGGCAGCGACGGCACCATCGACTGGTACTGCTGCCCCGCCTTCGACGCGCCGAGCGTCTTCGCCTCGCTGCTGGACGCGGAGCGCGGCGGCTGCTTCGAGCTGGCGGCGGCCGTTCCCGCGCGGACCAAGCAGTTCTACTTCCCCGACACCAATGTGCTGATCACCCGGTTCTTCACCGAGGACGGCGCGGGGGAGGTGCAGGACTTCATGCCGGTGTGCGACGACACGGCGAGCGGCGACGGCGAGGGGCGTCGGCACCGGCTGATCCGGCGGGTGCTGTGCGTGCGCGGCACCGTCCCGTTCCGGGCGCGGGTGGCTCCCCGCTTCAACTACGGAGCCGACCCGCACACCCTGCGGACGGAAGGCGGCCTGGTCTTCTTCGACTCGGAGACGCAGTCGCTCGCCCTGACCTCCACCGTCCCGACGGAGTGCCTCGGCGGTGACGCCCGGGCCGAGTTCAAGCTCGCCGAGGGCGAGACCGCGGTGTTCGCGCTCGACCAGGTGAGCGATGCCGTGCCGCCGCGCGGCTGCGCCCTCGCCGAGGCCGAGCGGGAGTTCGCGGCGACGGTCGCGTACTGGCGGCGCTGGCTGTCGCAGTCCCGCTACCGGGGCCGGTGGCGGGAGATGGTGCACCGCTCCGCGCTCACGCTGAAGCTGCTCACCTACGCCCCGACCGGCGCCATCGTGGCCGCGCCGACCACCAGCCTGCCCGAGCAGCTCGGCGGTGAGCGCAACTGGGACTACCGGTACGTGTGGGTCCGGGACGCCGCCTTCTGCGTGTACGCGCTGCTGCGGCTGGGCTTCACCGGGGAGGCCGCGGCCTTCATGCGGTTCCTCGCCCGGTACATCAGCCCGGGGGAACCGGACGAGGAAGGCCCCGGCTCCGGTGACGAGAGCCCGTCCGGCCCGCTGCAGATCATGTACGGCATCGACGGCCGCACCGACCTGCCCGAACGCGAGCTCCCCCACCTGGAGGGCCACCGCGGCTCGGCCCCCGTCCGGGTCGGGAACGCCGCCGCCGACCAGCTCCAGCTCGACATCTACGGCGCCCTGATCGACTCGGTCTACCTCTACGACAAGTGGGCCCAGCCGATCTCCAGCGACCAGTGGGACGACGTGTGCGCCCTGGTGGACTGGGTGTGCGAGCACTGGGACCAGCCCGACGAGGGCGTCTGGGAGACCCGCGGCGGCCGCAAGAACTTCCTCTACTCCCGGCTGATGTGCTGGGTGGCCGTCGAGCGCGCCGTCCGGATGGCGAACCGGCGCGGGCTGCCCGCCGAGCTGCCGCGCTGGCAGGCGGTCCGCGACGAGATCTACCGGCGGATCATGACCCGCGGCTGGTCCGCCGGCCGCCGGGCCTTCGTGCAGTACGAGGACGGCGACGTCCTCGACGCCGCCGTCCTGATGATGCCGCTGGCCAAGTTCATCTCGCCCACCGACCCCAAGTGGCTGTCCACCCTGGACGCGCTCACCGAGGACCTGGTGTCCGACTCGCTGGTCTACCGCTACGACCCGCAGGCCAGCCCCGACGGCCTGCGCGGCGACGAGGGCACCTTCTCGATCTGCTCGTTCTGGTGCGTCGAGGCGCTGACGCGGGCCGGGCGGGTCGACGAGGCGCGGCTGGCCTTCGAGAAGATGCTCACCTACGCCAACCACCTGGGCCTGTACGCCGAGGAGATCAGCCGCACGGGCGAGCAGCAGGGCAACTTCCCGCAGGCGTTCACCCATCTGGGGCTGATCAGCGCGGCGTTCAGCCTCGATCGGGCGCTGGGCTGAGGCCCTGGCGCCGGGCCGAGGCCCGGAGGGCCTCACTCCACGGCCGTCACCTCCGTCTCGCAGCGCAGCCGCCGGTCCTGCCCCAGCACCCGCTCCGGCCCCGTCAGCGTCAGCCGCGCGGTGTGCCGTACGTCCGTGGCGGAGGCGGCCAGCCGCAGTTCCAGCGCGCCCGGCTCCACGATCCGGCTGCCCGCGCGGCCGGTGAACGCGGACAGGTCGGCGTGGAAGCCGAAGGTGATCCGGCGTGACTCGCCGGGGGCGAGCTCCACCCGCTGGTAGCCGATCAGACGGATGTCGGGGCGCGTGACCTGGGCGACCGGGTCGTGGAGGTAGAGCTGCACGACCTCGGCGCCCGCCCGCTCACCCGTGTTGGTGACGGTGACCTCCAGGGCGTACGACCCGTCCGTGGGAATCTCCGCGTCCGGGGCCGCGATGCCGCTCCAGGCGAACTCGGTGTACGAGCGGCCGTGGCCGAAGGGGTACAGCGGGGTCGGGTCGAGGCTGCTGACCTCGCCCGCGAGGCCCAGCGGCGGCTGGAGGTACGTCCACGGCTGGCCGCCGGGGGAGCGGGGCACGCTCACCGGGAGCCGGCCCGACGGGGTGACCCGGCCGGAGAGGACGCCCGCCACCGCGGGGCCGCCCTCCTCGCCGGGGAAGAACGCCTGCACGGTCGCGGCGACCCGCCCGTCCCAGCGGCCGAGCGCGTACGGGCGGCCGGTCAGCAGCACCAGTACCACCGGCACCCCGGTCGCGACCAGCGCGTCCAGCAGTTCGCCCTGCGCGCCGGGCAGGTTCAGGTCGGCCACGTCGCAGCCCTCGCCCGACGTGCCCCGTCCGAACAGTCCCGCCCGGTCGCCGAGCACCGCCACGCACACGTCCGCCTCGGCGGCCCGCGCCACGGCCTCCGCGAAACCGGAGGTGTCCGGGTCGGAGGTGTCGCAGCCCTCGGTGTAGGTGATCTTGGCGTCGGGGAGTTCGCCGCGCAGGGCCTGGAGGAGGGTGGGGATCTCGATGCCCACCGGCTTGTCGGGGTGCTGGACGCCCACGTGGGAGGGGAACGAGTAGCAGCCGAGCATGGCCAGCGGGTCGTCCGCGCGCGGGCCCACCACGGCGATACGGGTGCCGGGCGCGAGCGGCAGCAGCCCGTCCGGGTTGGCGAGCAGGACCACGGACTCCTCTGCCAGGCGGCGGGCGAGGACGCGGTTGGCCGCCGAGTCCAGGTCGATCGTCACGGACTCTTCGGCGGGTGCCGGGTCCCAGTCCTCGTCCAGCAGCCCCAGCTCGCACTTCTGCAGCAGCACCCGGCGCGCCGCGCGGTCCACCAGCGCCTCGTCGACCGTGCCCGCCCGGACCCCGTCCACCAGCGCGTCCCCGTAGCAGCGCACCGTCGGCAGCTCCACGTCGATGCCCGCCGCCAGCGCCGCGTGGGCCGCCTCCGCCGGGCTGCCGGCCACCTTGTGCAGGGTCTCCAGGAAGCCGATGCCGAAGTAGTCGGCCACCACCGTGCCCGTGAAGCCCCACTCGTCGCGCAGCAGCCGGGTCAGGAGGGCGGGGTCCGCGGACGCCGGGACACCGTCCACCTCGTTGTAGGCCGCCATCACCGAGCGGGCGCCGCCCTCCCGCAGCGCCATCTCGAACGGCGGCAGCGTCACGTCCGCGAACTCCCGGGCCCCGGCCCGCACCGGCGCGAGATTGCGGGCACCCGCCGAGGACGCGTACCCGGCGAAGTGCTTCAGCGTGGCCACGATCCCCGCCGACTCCAGGCCCCGTACGTACGCGCTGCCGATGGTGCCGACCAGGTACGGGTCCTCGCCGATGGTCTCCTCCACCCGGCCCCAGCGCAGGTCCCGCACCACGTCCAGGACCGGGGCCAGGCCCTGGTGGACGCCCGCCGAGGCCAGGTCGCGGCCGATGCGCGCGGCCATCTCCTCGACGAGACCGGGGTCGAAGGTGGCGCCCCAGGCCAGCGGCACCGGGTAGGCGGTGGCGCCCCAGGCCGTGAAGCCGGCCAGGCACTCCTCGTGGGCGACGGCCGGTATGCCGAAGCGGCTCGCCTCGGCTATCCGGCGCTGGGCGCGGGCCAGTGCCTGCGCGCCCAGCGCCGGGTCCACGGGGGCCGTGCCGAAGGAGCGGGTGAGCTGGCCGAGCCCGCGGGTGATCAGCTCGTCCCAGTCGTACTCCGCGGTCATCTCGTGCTGGTGCGGGGCCACTCCGTCGCCGTCCGTGTCGGCGCCCACCCAGACGCCGTACAGCTGGGCGGTCTTCTCCTCCAGGGTCATCCGGGCGAGGAGGTCGTCGACCCGGGCGGCGGCGGGCAGGGCGGGATCACGCCACGGTGCGGGGTCATGCCGAGGGGCGGGGTCGCGCCGAGGGGCGGTGGTCATGGAACTCCTGTCGAGGCTGTAGGGAAGGAGCGACGGGCGGCAGCGCAGCGGTCCTCACTTGCCGCCCACGCCCATCAGGCCGCTCACGAGCGCGCGGCGGGCCAGCAGGTAGACGACGAAGATCGGGACGCCGGAGAGGACGACGGAGGCGAGCAGCGCGGGGATGTTCACGCCGAACTGGCTCACGTAGTTGAAGAGCCCGAGGGTGAGCACGCGCGGGCCGTCCGACTGGGTGAAGATCAGCGGGAAGAGGAAGCCGTTCCACGCCTGGAGGGCGGAGTAGATCACGACCGTGCTGATGCCGCCCTTGGCGAGCGGCACCGTGAGCTGGAGCAGCATCCGCAGCGGTGAGGCGCCGTCCAGCGCCATGGCCTCGTACAGCTCCTCGGAGATGTCGCGGAGCGTGCCGGTCAGGACGAGGACCGAGACCGGCATCGCGAAGGCCGCCGTCGGCAGGATGACCGCGAGCAGCGTGTCGTACAGGCCGAGCTCGGAGATCAGCAGGTAGAGCGGGACCACGACCGCCTGCGCCGGGATCGCGACGCCCAGCAGGAACAGCCGGAACGCGCCGCCCGACCAGCGGGTGCGGGTGCGCACGGCGACGTACGCGAGGGGCACCGACAGCACGAGCACGATGCCGACGACCGCCACCGCCGTGATCACCGTGTTGACGAGGAGGTGGCCGAACCCGCTGTCGAGGACGGTGTTGTAGTTGTCGAGGGTGGGGTCCGTGGGCGGCCGCAGGGGGTTCTCGGTGAGCGCCTGCTCCTGGTCGGTGAGCGAGGCCGACAGCATCGCGTAGATCGGGACCAGGACGATCAGCAGCCACAGCGTGGCACCGAGGCCGGCCACCGGGTTGGGGCGCCGGGACCAGTGCCTGCGGCGGGGCGTCTCCTGCGGGCGTCCGGCGGACTCGGGAGTCTTCGTGGGACGCGGCAGCGTGGTGTGTGACACTCCGTCACATCCCTTCTCGGGTACTGCGCATGCCGCCGAAACCGGTCAGCCGGACCAGCAGCAGGGACAGCCCGGTGGCGGCGATGACGAGGAAGGAGGCGATGGCGCTCGCGTAGCCGAAGTCGTACGACTCGAAGCCCGCCTCGTACATCAGGTACGGCAGGATCGCCGTGTCGGTGCCCGGGCCGCCCCTGGTCAGGAGCAGCACGGTCTCGAAGTACGTGAGCGAGCCGGCGATCATCATCACGCTCGACGTCGTCATGGTGTGGCGGAGCTGGGGCAGCGTGATCGAGAAGAACTGGCGGTAGCGGCCCGCGCCGTCGACGGTCGCCGCCTGGTACAGGACCGCCGGGATCTGCCGGGCACCGCCCTGGTAGATGAGTGTGTGCAGCGGGATGAACTGCCAGCCGCCGACGAACACGATCGCGAGGAACGCCCCGCTGGACGAGCCCAGGATGCCCGTGCGGATGACGCCGAAGTTCGGGTCGAGGAGCGCGTAGAAGAGCAGCGCGATCGCGGCGGAGGACAGCACCAGCGGCACGAAGAAGATCGCGGAGAGGACGGCACGGTTGCGCTGGGGGCCCGCCGCCCACACCCCGAGCAGCAGCGCCACCACCGTCTGGAACGCCCAGCTGCACACCGTCAGCAGGACGGTCAGCCACAAGGACTGGGTCAGCCGCGGGTCGTCCAGCAGCTTCTGCCAGTTGGCGAGACCCACCGGTTTCGGGTCGCTGAGGCCGTCCCACTCGGTGAAGGACAGATAGAAGGCGAGGGCCATCGGGACGAGGGCGAAGAAGGCGAAGAACAGGACGCCGGGCAGCGCCCAGGCGGCGTGCGGCCGGCCCGCACGCGCGCCTTTCGCGGGCCGGGCGGCCGCGGGCCGCCCGGGTGGCCGCTTGTCGACCGTGACGCTCACTTCAGCCCCTTGCACGCCGCCACGAACTGGCTCGGGCTCGACTTCCCCGCGAAGAGCTTGCCGATCTCCGTGTGCATCTTGGTGCCGAGCTCGTCGCCGAGCGCCTGGTCCCAGGAGAGCGTGAAGGCGGGGGCCTTCTCGACCATGCTGTACTGGAACTTCGCGTACTCGGGGTTCGGTGCCGCGTCCAGCAGCTTGGCCGCGTTGGAGGTGGTCGGCACGTCGCCGTTGTCGACCAGGGCCTGCGCGTACTCCTCGGAGGCACAGTCCTTGAGGAAGGCGATGGCCGCGTCCTTGTTCTTGGTCCGGGCGTTGATGGACCAGTAGTTGGTGGGGTTGCCGACCACGTTGCGGACGTCGCCGGTGCCGCCCTCGACCGAGGGGAAGGCCGTCCAGCCCAGGTCCTTGCGGGCGAAGTCCGGGAACTTGCCGAGCTGCGTCGAGTACTCCCACGAGCCCATCAGGTGCATGGCCGCCTTGCCCTTGGCGAAGACCGCGGGCGCGCTGTCGTTGGTGTACGCCACCGAGGTGAAGTTGGAGCCGAAGGCGCCGTCGTCGACGAGTTCCTTCACCATCTCGGCCGCCTTGACCATGGCCGGGTCGCCCCAGCCCTCGGCGTCGCCGTTCTGGATGCGCTTGAAGACCTCGGGGCCGCCGATGCGGTCGACCAGGTACTCCAGCCACATCAGCTCGGGCCAGAGGTCGGCGCCGCCGAGCGCGAACGGGGTGATGCCCGCCTTCTTCAGCTTGGCGTTGTTGTCGAGCAGCTGGTCCCAGGTGGTGGGCGGCTGCAGCTTCCGCTCGGCGAACAGGGACTTGTTGTAGAAGAGGATCACCGGCTGCATGCCGCGCATGGGGACGCCGTAGTGGCGGCCCTTGAGGTCGCCGGACGACAGCACCGAGGGGATGAAGCCGTCCTTGAGCACCGGGTCGTTCTCGATGGTGTCGGTGAGGTCGACGAGCTTGCCGGCCTCCTCGTACGGCTTGATGGAGCCGCCGCCCCAGTTGAAGAAGACGTCGGGGGCGCCGGGCGAGCCCATGGCCGTACGCAGCTTCGGGGAGTAGTCGGAGCCCGGGATCCGCTGCAGCTTGACCTTGCCGCCGGTCTTCTTCGCCGCGGCCGAGGCGTTGTACCGCTTCACGGACGCCTCTTGGATCTTCACCGCACTGTCCCCGTACACGAACGCGGTGATCTCCCCCTTGCCGCCGCCCGAACCGCCGCTGCCGGAGCCGCAGGCGGTGAGACCGGTGGTGAGCAACGTGGTGGCTCCGGCGCCGAGGACCCAGCGCCTGCTGAACGTCCGGCCCCCCGTGGACCGTCCGCCGTTGGACAGCCCTCTGTTCGACTCCATGACAGCACCTTTCGCACCTGCGGTAAGCGAATGTTCTGGCGAGTGATGCGACGAAACTCGACGCATGACGACGAATGTTTCGGTTGAAAATTCGAATGTTCCGGGAACGTAAGGCGTTCAAGGGGGCCAGTCAAGGGGTCGTGCAGAGATACGTGCGCGGCTACGATCCCCCTCATGAAGCAGCCGAAGCCCGCGGGAACCCAGGCAAGAGCGCAGACCGCGCAGACCACCACGCAGACGGCGACGCTCGCCGAGATCGCCCGCGAGGCCGGGGTCTCGGCTCCGACTGTTTCGAAGGTGCTCAACGGCCGTGCGGATGTCGCCCCGACCACCCGTTCCCGGGTCGAGGCACTGCTGCGCGAGTACGGCTACCGCCGCCGCCGCGCCGAGGCGACCCGCTCACCACTGATCGACCTGGTCTTCCACGAACTGGAGAGCGCCTGGGCGATGGAGGTCATCCGGGGCGTCGAGACGGTCGCCACCGAGGCCGGTCTGAGCGTGGTGCTCTCGGAGAGCGCGGGCCGGCTGACCCCCGGCCGCACCTGGGCCGACCAGGTGGCCGCCCGCCGCCCGCACGGCGTGGTCCTCGTCCTGTCCGGCCTGGACGCCTCCCAGCGGGCCCTGCTCACCAGCAGGTCGATCCCCTTCGTGGTGATGGACCCGGCGGGCGACCCCGGCGACGACGTGCCCTCCATCGGCGCCACCAACTGGCAGGGCGGACTGGCCGCCACCCGGCACCTGATCGAACTGGGTCACCGGCGCATCGGCGCGATCAGCGGCCCCTCGCGGATGATGTGCAGCCGCGCGCGCGTGGACGGCTACCGCGCCGCCCTGGAGACGGCCGGGCTCCCGGTCGACCCCGGGCTCATCACGGCCGGCGACTTCCACCACGAGGCCGGCTACCGCCTGGGCCTGGACCTCCTGCGCCGCCCCGACCGCCCCACGGCCGTCTTCGCGGGCAACGACCTCCAGGCGCTCGGCCTGTACGAGGCCGCGCGCGAGCTGGGGCTGCGGGTGCCGGAGGACCTGAGCGTGGTCGGGTTCGACGACCTGCCCGTCGCCCGCTGGGTGGGGCCGCCGCTGACGACCGTGCGGCAGCCGCTGATGGAGATGGCCGAGGCCGCGGCACGGCTGGTGCTGGACCTGGGGCGCGAGGAGCAGACGTCGACGGCGACGCGGGTGGAACTGGCGACGAGCCTGGTGGTGCGGAGCAGTACGGCTGCGCCTCGGCATTGACGGGTGGTGCGGGCTTCTGCACACTCCTGCGGAGTCAATCGGCCGAGTACTCGAAACTTTCGATTCGATGCCCATTCGATTCCGCGGAGGCACCCCATGAGAACCTCCAGATCGGTTCCGAGCTCCAGTTCCTCCTTACGGGCCCGGCTGGCCGCGCTGCTCACCGGCGTCTCGGTCGCCGGCGCGCTGCTGGCGGGGGCCACGGCCGCCCATGCGGCCGACCCCCCGCTGCGCGACCTGGCCGACGCCAAGGGCAAGGTCATCGGCACCGCGGTCACCGGCTCCAAGCTCACCGACACCTACGGGGACATCGCCGGGAGCGAGTTCAACTGGCTCACCCCCGGCAACGCCATGAAGTGGGGGTCGGTCGAGCCCACCCGCGGCACGTACAACTGGGCCGAGGCCGACCGGATCGTCGAGTTCGCCGAGGAGCACGGCCAGCAGGTGCGCGGCCACACCCTCGTCTGGCACAGCCAGAACCCGGACTGGCTGACGAACGGCACCTGGACGGCCGCCGGGCTGAGCGAGCTGCTGGACGACCACATCGCCACCGAGGTCGGCCGCTACAAGGGCCGGCTGGCCGCCTGGGACGTGGTGAACGAGCCGTTCAACGAGGACGGCACCTACCGGCAGACCCTCTTCTACAACACGCTCGGCCAGGACTACATCGCCCAGGCCCTGACCGCCGCCCGCGCGGCCGACCCGGACGCCAAGCTGTACATCAACGACTACAACGTCGAGGGCGTCAACGCCAAGAGCACGGGCCTCTACAACCTGGTCAAGTCGCTCAAGGAGCGCGGCGTCCCGATCGACGGCGTCGGCCTCCAGGCGCACCTGATCCTCGGCCAGGTCCCCGCCACCCTCCAGCAGAACATCCAGCGCTTCGCCGACCTCGGCGTCGACGTGGCGATCACCGAGCTCGACATCCGGATGCAGCTCCCCGCCACCTCGGCGAAGCTGGCGCAGCAGGCGGAGGAGTACAAGACGGTCGTGGCCGCGTGCGTCGCGGTGAGCCGGTGCACCGGGGTCACCGTGTGGGGCTTCACGGACTCCGACTCCTGGATCCCGGACGTCTTCGACGGATACGGGGCGGCCACTCCGTACGACGAGAACTACGCGAAGAAACCGGCGTACGGCGGCATCGCGACCGCACTCGGCGGCACGACGACCACACCGCCGCCGACGGACGCGTGCACGGCGACGTACACCGTGACCAGCCAGTGGAACACGGGCTTCACGGGCCAGGTGCGGATCGCCTGCTCCGGGGCGTCCCTGTCGTCGTGGAAGGTGGACTGGACGTACGGCGCGGGCCAGCGGATCACCCAGTCCTGGAACGCGGACTGCACCCAGAGCGGCACCCGGGTCAGCTGTACCAACGCCGCCTACAACGGAACCGTGCCGGACGGCGGTTCGGTGACGTTCGGCTTCAACGCGAGCTGGAGCGGCGGCAATCCGGTGCCGGTGGTGACACTGGCGTGACGTTCGGTCACCCGGGGGCCGGGCTTCGCCCGGAAGTCATGAGATTCTCCGAAGAATCCTCTCCGGAAGGTTTTCAGCCGTAACAATTCGGACTTACGTTCCTGCCTGTGAGCGAACGTGCGACCGAACGTACGACCGACCTGACCGGAGAAGACGAGCCCGCGGGCAGATGCGTGGACCGGCGGCCGAAGTGGCTGAAGACCGCCGGTCTCACGCTCGCCGGACTCCTCGTGCTCGGCGCGGGGGCGGCGGGCTGGGTGTACTGGCACCTCAGCGACAACATCACCAGCGTCGACATCAACAGCGCGCTGGGTGACGACCGCCCGCCGAAGTCCGTGTCGACCCCGGCGGTGTCTCCCTCCACCTCCGCCTCGCCCGTCCCCGTACCGAGCGGCGCCCTGAACATCCTGGTCCTCGGCTCCGACTCGCGCAGCGGCGAGGAGAACGCGGAGCTCGGCGGCGGCGACGACTCCGGCGGCGCCCGCTCCGACACGGCGATGGTGGTCCATCTCGACGAGGGCCGGACGACGGCGACGGTCGTGAGCATCCCGCGCGACACCCTGGTCACCCGGCCGTCCTGTCCGCTGGCCTCGGGCCGGTCGACGCAGGTCGTGTACGGGGCGATGTTCAACAGCGCGTACGCGGTGGGCGGTCCGGTCTGCGCGGTGAAGACGGCCGAGTCCCTCACCGGCGTCCGCATGGACCACTACCTCGAGATCGACTTCTCGGGATTCGCGGACCTGGTGGACGCGCTGGGCGGGGTCACGGTCACGACGGACGAGGACATCGACGACGAGGACAGCCACCTGGAGCTGGCGGCCGGCACCCACCACCTCGACGGCGAGCAGGCCCTCGCCCTGGCCCGCACCCGCCACGGCATAGGCGACGGCAGCGACCTGGGCCGCATCGCCCTGCAACAGCACCTGGTGAAGGCCCTCCTGGACCAGATCGCGTCCACCGACCTCCTCACCAGCCCCACGAAGCTCTACGAGGTCGCCGACGCGGTCACGGCCGGTCTGACGACGGACACGGAGCTGGACTCCCTGACCGCACTGGTGGACCTGGGCCGCAGCCTGGCCGACCTCACCTCGGACCGGGTGGAGACGGTGACGATGCCGGTGGTCACGGCGCCGTCCGATCCCAACCGGGTGGTGGCGGACGAGCCGGAGGCGACGGAGCTGTGGGAGTCGCTGAGGTAGCGGAAAAACTTTTTTCGCGACCGTGTCGATCCAGGCGCCCGCCGTTCGACGTCAGGGGTGAGAGGCGGGGAACGCCCCCGCCGCCGTGACCGAGGAGCCACCATGCCCCGCTACCTGTCCCTGGTCCAGTACGACGAGAACAACATCCCTGCCGAGGGTGTCAGCCCGGAGATCCAGCAGCGGATGGGCGCGCTGCTGGAGGAGATCACCAAGGCGGGCGTGCTGCTCGACACCGCCGGGCTGCTGCCGTCCGCGCAGGGCAGGAAAGTGCGACTGGAGGGCGGGGAAGTGTCCGTCACGGACGGACCGTTCACCGAGTCGAAGGAGCTCGTGGGCGGCTACGCGATGATGCAGTGCAAGGACATGGCCGAGGCCGAGGTGTGGGCGAAGCGCTTCGTGCAGGCGCACGTGGGATGGACCCTCACCTGCGAGGTGCGGGAGATCATCGAGGGCTGAGGCGGGGCCTTGCCCGTACGCCTGTACGGGTGTCGGATGGTGGGCTGTGACAGCACAGCCCACCACCGGCCCGGACCGCACCGCCCGTGACGCCGAGGCGGCCACCACCGTGGAGACCGTCTTCCGTATCGAGTCCCCCCGGATCATCGCCGCCGTCACCCGCGTCGTGCGGGACGTCGGCATCGCCGAGGAACTCGCCCAGGACGCCCTGGTCGCGGCCCTGGAGCAGTGGCCGCGGGACGGCGTGCCCGACAACCCGGGCGCCTGGCTGATGACCGCCGCGCGGAACCGCGCCATCGACCTCGTACGGCGGCGGGAGCGGTACGCGCGCAAGCTGGAGGAGGTCGGGCGGGACCTCTCCGCGGCCGGCGCGCACCACCTCGACACGCCCGCCGACCCGGACGACATCGACGACGACCTGTTGCGGCTCGTCTTCACCGCCTGCCATCCCGTGCTGTCCGCCGAGGCCCGTATCGCGCTCACCCTCCGCCTCCTCGGCGGGCTGACCACGGCCGAGATCGCCCGTGCGTTCCTCGCGCCGGAGGCGACCGTCGCCCAGCGCATCGTGCGCGCGAAGCGGACCCTGGCCGCGAAGGGCGTCGCCTTCGAGGTGCCGTACGGCCCCGACCGCGAGGCCCGGCTCGGCTCCGTGCTGGAGGTCATCTACCTGATCTTCAACGAGGGGTACGCGGCCACCGCCGGCGACGACTGGCTGCGGCCCGGCCTGTGCGAGGACGCCCTCCGGCTCGCGCGCGTCCTCGCCCAGCTGATGCCCAAGGAGCCCGAGGTGCACGGGCTGCAGGCGCTGCTGGAGCTCCAGGCGTCGCGTACGGCGTCCCGTACCGGCCCGTCCGGCGAGCCGGTGCTCCTCAAGGACCAGGACCGCCGCCGCTGGAACCGCATGCTGATCGCCCGCGGTTGCGACGCCCTCGCGCGGGCCGGCGCCGCCGCCCCGGGCGCCCCCGGCCCGTACGTCCTCCAGGCCGCCGTCGCCGCGTGCCACGCCCAGGCCCCCACGTACGAGGAGACCGACTGGCCGCGCATCGCCACCCTGTACGGCCTGCTCGCCGCCCGCGCCCCGTCCCCCGTCGTCGAGCTGAACCGCGCGGTCGCCGTCTCGATGGCCGAGGGCCCCGGCCCGGCCCTGGAGATCGTCGACGCCCTCGCCGCCGGACCCGCCCTGCGCGACTACCACCTGCTGCCGAGCGTCCGCGGCGACCTGCTCGCCCGCCTCGGCCGCACGGACGAGGCGAGGGAGGAGTTCGAACGGGCGGCGGGGCTGGCGCGCAACGTCCGCGAGCGGGAGCTGCTGCTGGCGCGTGCGCGGGAGTTCAGGCCGGATGCCCGACCAGCATCGTCGGCGCCCCCGCCACCCGCGTGAGGAACACCGTCGCCGCGTTCGGGCCCTGCGGCTTCACCTTCCGCCGCAGTTCCTCCGGCTCCACCGCCGAGCCCCGCTTCTTCACCGTCAGCACGCCCACCTCCCGCTCCCGCAGCAGGGCCTTCAGCTTCTTGACGTTGAAGGGGAGCCGGTCGGTGATGCGGTAGGCGGTCGCGTACTCCGTCGGGTGCAGCGCGTCGGCGGTGACGTACGCGATCGTCTCGTCGATCAGCCCGCCGCCCACCTCTTCGGCGACCTCGGCCACGAGATGGGCGCGGACGACGGCCCCGTCGGGCTCGTACAGGTACTCACCCACGGGACGCACCGGCGGGTTCGGCAGCCCGCGCCCGGCGAGCGTGCGCGGCCCGGGGAGCAGGGTCGCCCGTACGGTGCCCGGTCCCGGCTCGCCGCCGAACCACAGCACAGCTTCCTTCACATCCCCGCCGTCCGAGATCCACTCCGCCCCGGCCTCCGCGGGGACCGCCTCGTGGGGGATGCCCGGGGCGATCTTGAGCGCCGCGCGCGGGGCGTTGCGGGCCGCCTCCACCGCCCAGGAGAGCGGGGGCGAGTACGCCTCGGGGTCGAAGATCCGGCCGCGGCCGCCGCGCCGGGCGGGGTCCACGAAGACCGCGTCGTACGGGGTGGTGTCCACGCTCGTGACATCGGCCTCGCACACCTCGATCAGCCCGGACAGGCCGAGCGCCGCCGCGTTCGCCCGGGCCACCGCCGCCGTCAGCGGGTCCCGGTCCACGGCCAGCACCCGGATCCCGGCACGGGCCAGCGCGATCGCGTCGCCGCCGATCCCGCAGCACAGGTCGGCCACCGAGGTCACGCCGAGGGCGCGGAACCGTTCCGCCCGGTATGTCGCGACCGTAGTGCGCGTCGACTGCTCCACCCCGTTGGGCGTGAAAAACATCCGCTCGGCGTCCACCGCCCCGAACTTCGCCGCCGCCCGCTGCCGCAGCCGCGCCTGGGCGAGTGCCGCCGAGACGAGGTCGGCCGGGTGGTCGCGGCGCAGCCGGGTCGCGACGGAGAGCTCCTGGTCGGGACGGGTGCCGCGGACCTCGTCGAGGAGCGCGCGGCCCTCGGGTGCGAGGAGGGCGGCGAGGGCGGTGACGGGGGTGAGGGCGGTCGGCCGGTCGTGGTCGTTCACCGGGACATTGTGGGCCAGTCGGTGGACCGCGCGCGTGCGGTGGCGGTGTCGGGCCGGGCAGCGGACGCCGGGCTGGAAGGATGCGACACCATGCGATTCGTACGACAAAATGATGAAAAGCGTGCGAAGTGGGCTTTGGTGCGGGGTGGAGTGGTGGTGCTCGCCCTTGCCGCGCTTGCCGCCGCCGGGTGCGGTGGCGGTGGCGGTGGTGGCGGAGGCGGTGGTGGTGACGGAGGAGCGGCGGTCCCGGAACCCGGGCCCGCCCACGGCCAACAGCGCGTGCTGGAGGCGCCTCCGGCACGCGCCCTCGACGCGTACGCCTCCGAGTTGCGGCGCTCGTACGCCGCCCGGGTCGCCGCCGCGAAGCGCTGGGGGCTCGCCCAGGTGCCCCTGCTCCCGCCCGCGCCCCCGGCGCGCAAGCCGGAGCTCAGGACCCGCGAGGGCTTCGAGGTCGACGGGCACCGGGCGCGGCGCTTCCCGCCCGTCTTCACCACCGTCCCCACCCGGCAGAAGGTCGTCTTCCTGACCATCGACGACGGCGCCGAGAAGGACCCGGCGTTCCTGCGCATGATGAGCGAGCTGAACGTCCCGTACACCGCCTTCCTCAGCGACTACCTGGTGAAGGACGACTACGGCTACTTCAAGCGCATGCAGGACGGCGGCGTCACCCTGAACAACCACACGCTGCGCCACCGCTTCCTGCCCGGCCTGTCGTACAAGGCGCAGAAGCGCGAGATCTGCGGGATGCAGAAGATCATCGAGAAGCGGTACGGGAAGCGGCCCACGCTCTTCCGGCCGCCGTACGGCGACTACGACCGCGACACCCTGCGCGCCGCCAAGTCCTGCGGGATCAAGGCCGTCCCGCTGTGGAACGCGGAGGTGTTCGCCGACCGCTGGGAGTACCGCGAGTGGGACCGCGACATCCACCCCGGCGACATCGTCCTCAGCCACTTCCGGGGGAAGGACCACTGGGACGGCACGATGCCCGACATGGTCCGCCACTTCCTGAAGCTGGTGACGGCCAAGGGGTACGCGGTGGCCCGTCTCGAGGACTATCTGTGAGGCCAAGGAGGTCGGTGAAACCTGTGAGGCTGCGGATCGTGGGTACCGGTGCCCTCGCCGCCGCGCTTCTCGCCGGACCGGCGGGGCTGACGGGGCTGACGGGGTGCGCCGACCCCGCGGGGCCCGCCGAACGGCACGGCAGGAAGACCGCGGCGAGCGCGCCCGTGCCCGGTACCGGGCGTGCGGGAGTGTCGGGGGACGGTGAGCGCGCAGACGGGTCGGGGGCCGGTGAGCGCGACCAAGGGGCCGCGGCGCACCCGTACCGCCGGTGGGGGCTCACCGCGCCGCTCGCCCCCCGTCCGAAGACCCCTGACCGTCCGCCCGCGCCCCCCGGCGAGCTGCCGGGACTGCCGACGGTCGTCGACCGCATCGCGACGGAGGACGACGTCGTCTTCCTCACCTTCGACGACGGTGCCGAGCGGGACCCGCGGTTCGTCGACATGGTCCGTGAACTGCGCTTCCCGGTGACGATGTTCCTCACCGACAGCGTCGCCGGCCCGGGGTACGGCCACTTCGCACGGCTGCGCGGGGTCGGCGCCGGCCTGCAGAACCACACCCTCGACCACCGCTCGCTGCGCGGGCTGCCGTACGCCGGTCAGCGCGCCGAGATCTGCGGACAGCAGGAGAAGCTGAGGAAGCGCTTCGGGACCCGGCCCACGCTCCTCAGACCGCCGTACGGCACGTACGACACCACCACGCTCCACGCCGCCGCCGAGTGCGGCATCTCGGCCGTCGTCCTGGGGCGGGCCTCGATGCAGGCCGACGGGCTGCGGTACACGAGCGGCGCGCAGCGCCTCCGGCCCGGGGACATCGTCATCGTGATGGCCGACTTCCGCGCCCTGGAGAGGCCGGGCGGTGGTGCGTCCCTCACGGAGATGACGACCCGTCTGCTGCGCCGGATCCAGGAGCAGGGGCTCGCGGTCGGACGGCTGGAGGACTACCTCTGACCCAGGTCGGGAGCGCGCCCGAAGCACCCGGACCGCGACACAGGACCGGACGTCATTGGCACTCCGCTTGACCGAGTGCTAATCGCCGCCCTAGTCTCGGCTCTGGCACTCCCCCCTGGAGAGTGCCAACATAGCGACGGGCAGGTCCGGCACCCGCGACGACGGATCCACCTGGTCGCCACCTCAGACAGTTAACCCCGTGAGATCTCCGAAGGGGGAGGTCGGATCGTGACGACCGCCAGCTCCAAGGTTGCCATCAAGCCGCTCGAGGACCGCATCGTGGTCCAGCCGCTGGACGCCGAGCAGACCACGGCCTCTGGCCTGGTCATCCCGGACACCGCGAAGGAGAAGCCCCAGGAGGGCGTCGTCCTCGCCGTGGGCCCGGGCCGTATCGAGGACGGCAAGCGCGTCGAGCTCGACGTCAAGGTCGGTGACGTCGTTCTCTACAGCAAGTACGGCGGCACCGAGGTGAAGTACAACAACGAGGAGTACCTCGTTCTCTCGGCTCGCGACGTGCTCGCGATCGTCGAGAAGTAAGCACCTCGACGCAACTCTTTGCATTTCAGCTGCGCCCCTGGCCCCCGCGACATATAAGAAGCCGGGCGCCCGGGGCGCAGTCAGTTCTCCCTTAGATCCATAGATCCCGAGAGGGCTCACGCTCCCATGGCGAAGATCCTGAAGTTCGACGAGGACGCCCGTCGCGCCCTCGAGCGCGGCGTCAACAAGCTTGCCGACACGGTCAAGGTGACGATCGGCCCCAAGGGCCGCAACGTCGTCATCGACAAGAAGTTCGGCGCTCCGACCATCACCAACGACGGTGTCACGATCGCCCGCGAGGTCGAGATCGAGGACCCGTACGAGAACCTCGGCGCCCAGCTGGTCAAGGAAGTCGCTACCAAGACCAACGACATCGCCGGTGACGGTACGACCACCGCGACCGTGCTGGCCCAGGCCCTGGTCCGCGAGGGTCTGCGGAACGTCGCCGCCGGTGCCTCCCCGGCGCTGCTCAAGAAGGGCATCGACGCCGCCGTCGCCGCCGTCTCCGAGGACCTCCTCGCGACCGCCCGCCCGATCGACGAGAAGTCCGACATCGCCGCCGTCGCCGCGCTGTCCGCCCAGGACCAGCAGGTCGGCGAGCTCATCGCCGAGGCGATGGACAAGGTCGGCAAGGACGGTGTCATCACCGTCGAGGAGTCCAACACCTTCGGCCTGGAGCTGGACTTCACCGAGGGCATGGCCTTCGACAAGGGCTACCTGTCGCCGTACTTCGTGACGGACCAGGAGCGCATGGAGGCCGTCCTCGACGACCCGTACATCCTCATCCACCAGGGCAAGATCTCCGCCATCGCGGACCTGCTGCCGCTGCTGGAGAAGGTCATCCAGGCCAACGCCTCCAAGCCGCTGCTGATCATCGCCGAGGACGTCGAGGGCGAGGCGCTCTCCACCCTCGTCGTGAACAAGATCCGCGGCACCTTCAACGCCACCGCCGTCAAGGCCCCGGGCTTCGGCGACCGCCGCAAGGCGATGCTGCAGGACATGGCGGTCCTCACCGGCGCCACGGTCATCTCCGAGGAGGTCGGCCTCAAGCTCGACCAGGTCGGTCTGGACGTCCTCGGCTCCGCCCGCCGCGTCACCGTCACCAAGGACGACACCACGATCGTCGACGGTGCCGGGAACAAGGAGGACGTCGAGGGCCGCGTCGCGCAGATCAAGGCCGAGATCGAGACCACCGACTCCGACTGGGACCGCGAGAAGCTCCAGGAGCGCCTCGCCAAGCTGGCCGGCGGCGTGTGCGTGATCAAGGTCGGCGCCGCCACCGAGGTGGAGCTGAAGGAGCGCAAGCACCGTCTGGAGGACGCCATCTCCGCGACCCGCGCCGCGGTCGAGGAGGGCATCGTCTCCGGTGGTGGCTCCGCCCTGGTCCACGCCGTCAAGGTCCTCGAGGGCAACCTCGACAAGACCGGCGACGAGGCCACCGGTGTCGCGGTCGTCCGCCGCGCCGCCGTCGAGCCGCTGCGCTGGATCGCCGAGAACGCCGGCCTGGAGGGCTACGTCATCACCTCCAAGGTCGCCGAGCTCGAGAAGGGCCAGGGCTTCAACGCCGCCACCGGCGAGTACGGCGACCTGGTCAAGGCCGGCGTCATCGACCCGGTCAAGGTCACCCGCTCCGCCCTGGAGAACGCCGCCTCCATCGCCTCCCTCCTCCTCACGACCGAGACCCTGGTCGTCGAGAAGAAGGAAGAGGAGGAGCCGGCCGCCGGTCACGGCCACGGCCACGGCCACGCGCACTGACGTACGACGTACGCCGGTAGGGCTGACGCACGCCGGTAGGGCTTGAGCGAAGGCCCGGCACCCTTGGGGTGCCGGGCCTTCGCGCGCGCGATGTAAGTCGGCTCAGCCGATATGACCTACGAGCCGATCAGCGACTCACCGCACCAGGAACCGCACGCTCTCGTATCGGCCACCGCGGCTCGCCAGGCCTGCGCCGTCAGGTCGTCGCGCAGCCGGATGAACCGGTCGTCCATGCACCGGTGCCCGACCGCGCTGGAGGAGAGGGAGGCGGTCAGGGTGGCGTTCGCCCGGTGCCCTGATCAGGTCCACCGGCGCACGTCTCCATCACCGTTCCGGGTGATGACCGTGCCGGCTGGTGCGCACCAGCAGCGCGTCGGAGCGGAACACGGTGGGCGTCGCAGCGTGCGGGTGGAGCTCCCGCACCGTAGGCACGTACCCGCCGAGCAGTGCCCCGTCCAGGGTCGAACCGCTGCCACCAGGCCTGACGCCCCTACGGCCGGAGTCTGTCGGGGTCTGTCGCGCTGGGTGACCGGGCCGGGGTCTGTCCACCGTCCCGGTGCCGCCGTGACCGGCCCCATGGGGCAGGCGCCCGGGTCCCGCTTGCGCGGAGGGCGCCTGCTGTGTGTCGCGTGCGGCGGTGCTACTGCGGTTGAGCCAGGCCGTCCGTCGGCGGGGGATCCTGCGGCTCCTCGCCAAAGGTGCTCTCGTTCTCAGTGGGGTACGTCGTCGGAGGTTCGGACGACGTGGGGGGATCGTCATCCGGTGACGTGGTCGGGTTCGGGTCCGGCGGCTCGGATGTGGTCGGGTACGGGTCCGGCGTCTCGGATGTGGTCGGGTACGTGTCCGGCGTCTTGGATGTGCTTGGGTCTGGGTCCGTTGGCTCGGGCCCGTTCGTGTCGGTGTCCGTCGACCCGGTCTCGGGGGTTCGCTTCTCCGGTGGCTTCTCATCGGAATCCAGGATGGGCAGCACATCTGCCAGCACGGGAGTTACCCGTTCCGGAATCACGTCGGCCTTTTCGAGGCCGATAATTGCCGAGATGACCACCGCGGCGGCCCCGATCGCAGCCGACACGACCTGAGCGAGCGCGGCCAGGCAGCCCCGTCCGTCCGGCGATGCCTCTTGCGGTTCGTTGTTGCGCGGTGCGCGCGGTGCTGATGAGGATTCGTTGTCCTGCTGCGGTGATTGCGATTCGTTGTTCACGTGCGGTGGTTGCGGTTGGACGCTTCGCTGGGATCGATCCTGAGCGCGATCACCAGGGCCGTTTCGGGCACCGCCGTCTTCAGACACTTCCACTGCCCCCGTTTCTTGAATGCGATGGGTGGAAACAATGACAGAATCCGTAGGGTGCAGTCAGAGGGAATGAGATCGCAACTCCGATTTGGCATGCACCGAAAAAAAGGTCATGAGCGATTTCGTGGGACTCCCGGCACCCCGACCCTCATTAAGGTGGTTATAGTGTGCGGTTTCACGTCTCGATGTGCTATTCATCGGGTGATGAAAGGGGTGGGCGGGTCGCCCGCGACATGATTTGCTGCCTGTTGTTTTGAATGCGTTCGCTTGTGTGTCGGCCGGCGTGATATTGCGTGGTCGA
This sequence comes from Streptomyces sclerotialus, assembly GCA_000719105.1. Lineage (GTDB taxonomy): Bacteria > Actinomycetota > Actinomycetes > Streptomycetales > Streptomycetaceae > Streptomyces > Streptomyces sclerotialus_B. Next base: position 107,430 of record JODX01000002.1, read on the forward strand.
TGCGCTTCAAGAACTCGAACGACTCGACAGGTCATGTGTACTCAACCGAGAAAAGAACGTGACAGGACTGCGATATCTACTGCCTCATCCGGCTAAGCATGAATCGCCCGTCGCGCTGGGCAGACCACGGGTTCTGCAGTCGGGCGGCAATCGGAACCTTCGATACACGCGCACCGCGTCGCATACGTTGTCTACCTGCACGACAACGCACGCTTACCCAACGCCGACCACCACTTCGGCTTCGCGGTCGAGTACGCCTTGAAGGGCCTGTTGCTCCGCTTCGCCGCCGCGACGATGGATCCCAAGAAGCCCGGTGGGCCGCCGGCCGAGGTCCCTTGGTGAAGAACCCTACGAGCGGCAAGGCCTTAACCCCCGCTCGAACTGGGCTCTCCCCGTCTGATGGTGCGGGTGGTGCACCGGGGGCACCGGGTCTCGTCCGCCACCGGTCGGAACAGACGGGGTTGCACGTGTCCGTCTCCCTCGCACTCACGCATCGCGGCCAGTCGGGCGGACAGGCGAGGGCCCGGGGGATGGGTCGGCACGGGCGGAGCGGAGGGTAGCGGCGGCGGGGGCGAGCCGGGTGTACGGGTGACCGGTGTGGGTGGTGCCGACGGTGCCGGTGGCACGGTGCGGAGCAGATGGCGCAGCAGGCCGCCGGGACGGTGGACCGGGGAGCCGTCGGAGGGCAGGCCGCGCAGGATGTGCATCCGGATGTCGGCGGGAGTGTGCCCGGCGGCGAGCCAGCGCGCGGTGAGCTGTGTCAGTTCGTCGTGCATGGCTCGGGGGATGCGGCGGGGGTCGGGGGAGAGGTGGGGGAAGGCGGCGACGAGAGTGCGGGCCGTTTCGGGGACGGAGGTGTCTGCGGTGAGGTTGTCCGAGGGGCGCGCGTCCGCGTTGGAGATGTGCGCCTCGGGCGCATCCGCCTGGGGCGCGGCCGTCTGCTCGGTGGTGGGCGCCGGGGGATGGTGGGAGGTGTTTCCCACAGGGTCTTTCTTTGGATGACCGTCGGTGCGCCGAGGGGTCGGAGCACCGACGGTCGGTTTACGGGCACTCGGTGCGACCTGGGGTGATGCGGGGGTTCGCGCGCGAGGAGCTTGGTTGCCGCGGCGGGGCTCAACGGACCGTTGGAGGGGAGTTGTTGGGTTACCCAGAGACCGCCGGGCGTCTGTACGCGACGCTCGTGGACGAAGCCTTCTTGCTTGAGCTGGCGCTTGGCGCGGATGAAGGAGGTTGCGCCGATGCTGTGGTTCAGGCCCTCGCGAACGGTTGGCCCCGTCGCGGGGGCTGTCTTTTTACACCCGGCGTGGCGTGTTGTAGACGGTGTCGTCGGGGTGACCGTACCGCACGGAGAGTCCGCGCGCGTGCGCGTCGAGCTATGGCAGCTCTTGTGAGCGATGTTCACTCGTACGACTCAACTGGCGTCACCAACCGCGGCTTTCGCGCTCCCGGCTCCTACTCTGCGCTTACGGGGAGTGATGCATGCGGGGGCGAGGAGGCGGGGCCGGGATGAAGTCGGGCGCGGATTCGGGTGCGGGTGTAGAGGCGGACTCAAGCGGGGAGTTCCTGCGGTGCTTCGGCCGTCAGGTGAAGCTGCTCAGGGAGGCGGCCGGGCTGACGCAGGCGCAGTTGGGGGAGCGGGTCGGGTACGGCGAGGCGCAGATCGCGGCGGTGGAGCAGGAGCGGCGGATTCCCCGGCCGGAGTTGGTTGAGGGGGTGGATCGGGAGGTCGGGGCGCGGGGCGTGCTCGTGGCGATGAAGGGGGAGGTGGCGAAGGCTCGGTATCCGGGCTTCTTCCGCGAGTTCGCGACACTTGAGGCTGATGCCGCCGAGCTGCACGCCTATGACGCCCACCTGGTCAACGGGCTCCTGCGATGTGAGGAGTACCCCCGTGCCGTCTCCTCGGCCCGAGTCGCCCCGTGAGAGCCAGGAGCGCGCGCTTGTGTGTACTCAGCAGGAGATGCCCTGAGCACGCAGATGCTCGCACTGGATCTCGCCGGAGGACTTCGGACGGTCGATTCCCGGGCGCATGTTTCGCAGGTCCTCCACCGTGGCGTTCTCGGGCCACTCCGTCGGGCCACTCCCAGGAGCGGGAGTCGTAGGGGACGAGGCGGGTTGCCCCGGAGCGGCGGTGGGTGTCGGGGAGCTGAGTGCCGGAGAGCTGTGCGCCGGGCTGGGCGAAGAAGTTCTCTTATCCGTCGCATGGATCGACTGCTGCGAGGGCCGAGGTGTGCTCGTTGGCGTCGGAGAGCCACCTGACGCACTCGATGAGGGAGAAGCCGCCCCGGAACTGCTCGTACAGGCCGCTGCTCCCATGCTGATAGCAGCAATCAACAGCGCGACGACGCTGATGCTTGGCGCCCTGCCCGTTTTCATCCCGATGCGCCTGCCGTAGTAGATGATCATGTCGATCCGTACTTTACGGTCATGGTGAACCCTTGGATGTTCTCGGCGCTGCCGGGCCATGGAGTCGCTGCGAGCGCCAGGGCGTCCCCATCCTGGCCGACCTCGCCTACCAGGGCGGTGGCCCCTGGCTGACCACGGGCATCAAACGCAGGCCCCTGCAGGAGCTCACCCCCACCGAGAAGACCGTCAACCGGGTTCTGGCCGCGGCACGGGCACCGGTCGAACGCGGTGTCGCCCGCCTGAAGTCCGGGCGGATCTTCCGCAGATCCCGCTGCAGTCCGAACCGTATGACGTCATCCATGAAGGGGCGGGGCCGGTCAAGGTCGGTGCTTGTCCGGCTCCTTCCTACTGCTCGTTGGGATGAGGGCGTACTCGGCCGGGGGACGGACTGTTCCCGTTCCCCGGTATGTGCTGTGGGCCCGCCCTCGGGCGGGTTGTTGTAAGGGGTGTGCTCTTCACCAGTGTGATGCCGAGGTGGCGGCGCTCCGGCTGCCGGTCATCCATCCGCCGCGCCCGCGTCACGCATGGTGCGTGGGGCGGCATGGTGTGGTTCGGCACACGGCCGGCGGGATCAATCAATCGCGCGGCCTCGCCGCGGTGCGGGGGCCAGACGTCATAGCGATCACGCGCCGGTCGTGGGTCCGGATGCTGCTCACACCGGGTCCCGGCGGGTCAGGCAGCGGACCTCGCCGTCGCGCAGCCCGTAGTAGACCAGGGTGAGCAGCTTGCGCGCCGCAGCGGCCTTGGCGATGTTGCGTGCCCCGGCGCCGCGGCGGGACTCGATGCGGTCCTTGTGGGCGCGCATCGGGGTGCTCTCGGGGGCGTGCTGGACGGCCTCGACGGCCGCCCAGCGCACCAGCTTGGAGCCCTGCTTGGTCAGATGCCCGCGTCGGACCACCGTGTCCGACTCCCGGTGGCGCGGGGTGAGCCCGGCCCAAGAGCACAGATGCTGCGGGTCGGGGAAACGGGTAACGTCGGCGATCTCGACGGTGAAGACCGCGGCCAGGACCGGACCGATACCGCCGATCTTCTGGATCGCGCGGTAGCCGGGGTCGCTGGCCAGACGGGCAGCGATCTCCTTGTCCAGCATCTCGATCTGCTGGCCGAGTTCGTGCATCACCGCGCACAGCGCGCGCACCCGTGCCGCGTACCCGGCGGTCAGCGGCAGCTCGTCGAGGAATGCGCTGCCCGTGGTGCCGAACAGGTCGCTCATCGGCACCGCGATGCCCAGCTTGCCCATCACGCCGTGAGCCTGGTTGCGGCAGCTGGTCCGCAGACTGACCAGCTTGTGCCGGCCGCGCACCAGCTCCCGCAGTTCGCGGGTCTCGGGCGGGGCCAGCCAGGCTTCCGGCAGCCGTCCCAGCCGCAGCAGATCGGCCAGGTCGGCGGCGTCCCTCTCGTCGTTCTTCACCCGCCGGTAGCTGAACGCCTTCACCCCCAGCGGATGGGCTAGGTGCACCTCGGCCCCGGCCTCGGCCAGCGCGTCGGCGGCCCAGTACCAGCCGAGCGTGGCCTCCAGCACCACCTTCGGCTGCGGCCCGGCCTTGGCGATCTCCCGCTTGAGCCGGGCCGGATCGTTGTTGAAACGGACCATCTCGCCCAGCCGCTGCCCGTCCGCCGCCATCCGCACCAGGACCGAGCGGCGCCGGTGCAGGTCCATTCCCACCCACTGCACACAGTCGTACGGTGAACTCATCAAGGGCCTCCCCGAGTTCGGACTTTCTGCCTGAGCCGAGCATCCTGCGCACCCGGCGGGAGCGGGAGGCCCCGCCCCTTCATCGCATCAATCGCCAGAGCCGTCCTCATCCTCACCCTGGAGCGGCAACGCTGAAGAAGCTCACTGATAAAGAGGAGAGAGCCCCGGGCACATGGTGAGGGCGTCATTCTGCGGACTGGTCCGGGGATCCTGGTCGGCCCCTCCGACAACGGGGTCGTGCTCATCACCGGTTCGAGCCCGAGGGACATGGCCGACGAGGAACAGCCGAAGAAGCGCCATCGCCCCGGCCTGCTCCCCGTCGGCCCCGTCTGCTCCCTACCGCGGCCCGTACTTCCGCCCCGTCCTCGAGCTGATCGCGCCGAGCAGCGGCCGGGGCACCAGCTTCGCCGCCCCCATGAGCGCCTTGTACCGGGGGTCCGGGATGGACAGCGACCTGCCCCGTGCCAGGTCGTTGACCGCCTCCGCGACCACCTTGTCCGCGTCCAGCCACATCCAGTTCGGGATGTTGTCCGTGCCCATGCCGGCCCGCTGGTGGAACTCGGTGCGCACGAAGCCCGGGCACAGGGCCATCAGCCGTACGCCGCTGCCCGCCAGGTCCTTCGCCACGCCCTGCGTGAACTGCACGACCCACGCCTTGGACGCCCCGTACGTGCCGCGCGGCACGAACGCGGCCACCGACGCCACGTTCACCACACCGCCCCGGCCCCGCTCCCGCATCGCCTCCGTCGCCGCCGAGGTCAGCCGGAGCACCGCCTCGCAGTGCACCTTGAGCATCATCAGCTCGTCGGCCATGGGAACCTCGAGGTAGCGGCCCTTGTTGCCGAAGCCGGCGTTGTTGATCAGCAGGTCGACGGCGTTCTTGCGGTCGCCCAGCCGGGCGGCCACCGTCTCGATGCCGTCGTCCGTCGCCAGATCGGCCGTCAGCACCTCCGCCTCGATGCCGTGCCGGTCGTGCAACTCCGTGGCCTGGTCCCGCAGTCGTTTGGTGTCGCGCGCCACCAGGACGAGGTTGTGGCCGTCGGCCGCCAGCCGCCGTGCGAAGGCGGCACCGATGCCCGAGGTCGATCCCGTGATGAGAGCCGTTGTCATGACGCAAGGTTAGTGACCCGGACTGAACTCGTCCGCTCCCCGAACCGGCCTTCACCTGTCCTTCTCGTGTTCCGCACGGTGGTCGGCCGCGTGTCCTGCCGGCGTGCCCGCCCGCTGCCCCTTCTCCACCACCACGAACTGGCCCATCATCCCCTCGTCCTCGTGGTACAGCAGATGGCAGTGGTACATGTACGGCGTGTCCGGGTCGGCCGGGCCGTCGAAACGCAGCGCCAGTTTCATCGTCGTGCCGTTCGGCAGGAACACCGTGTCCTTCGGGCCGCGCAGCGCGGGCGGCGGCGCCGAGCCGTTCACCTCCAGCACCCGGAACTGGACGTCGTGCACATGGAAGTTGTGCGGCATGCCGTCGGCGTTGCGGACCGTCCACACCTCCGTCGTGCCCCGCGCGACCGTCTCGTCGACCCGGCCCATGTCCATCGCCCGCCCGTTGATACCGGTCCGCTTCAGGTCGAAGTACCTGCCGCGGGCGGCGTCGGTGCCGTCCGGCGTCTCCGGCTCGCCCAGTTCCGCCGGGAGCTCCGGCGAGGTCCGCAGCCGCTCGGCCGCCCGCAGCTCCAGCACGTCGAAGGAGTCGTCGCCCCCGGCGAACCGCCGCTGCCAGACGTCCCCGTAGTTGTCCTGCGGAAAGCTCCGCAGCACCACCCGCTCGCCGGCCCGCATGCGCACCACGATCTCGGCCCGCTCACCCGGCGAGAGCTGTACCCGCTCCATGGCGGCCGGGCGTTCCAGCAGCCCGCCGTCCGTGGCTGTCAGGTAGAACGGGCGCCCGTCCGGGAACCCGAAAGCGTACGTACGGGCCGTCGAGGCGTTGAGGAGCCGCAGCCGTATCAGCTCGTCGCCGACCTCCTGGTACGGGCTGAGCGTGCCGTTGACCATGGTGCGGTCGCCCAGGAAGCCCACGCTCTGCATGATGTTGCGGCCGTTGTCGAGTTCCGCCCCGTCGAAGCGGACGTCCTGGACGACGACGGGAAGGTCGTCGACGCCGTACTTCTTCGGCAGGGCGAGCCGGTCCGACCTCTCGTCGTCGAGCAGGAACAGGCCCGCCAGCCCTTTCCGTACGTGCTCCTCGGTCGCGCCGTGCGGATGGGGGTGATACCAGAGCGTCGCGGCCGGCTGGTCCACCGTCCAGTGCGGGCTCCGGGTGTCGCCGGCCGCGATCGACTGGTGCGGTCCGCCGTCCATCCGCGCGGGCAGGTGCATGCCGTGCCAGTGCACGCTGGAGGCTTCGTCCAACCCGTTCTCTATCCGGACGCGGACCTTCTCGCCGCGTTCGGCACGCAGTGTCGGGCCGAGATAGGAGCCGTTGAATCCCCAGGTCGGCGTCCGCCGTCCCGGCTCGAACTCCGTCTCACCCGGCTGCATGCGTAAGTCGAAGACGCGCGTGCCGTCCTCGTCGACGGACGACTTCGCCAGAGGCGGTATCGCGAGTGCGTTGCCGAACCGCTCCTTGCCGACCGTGCTGACCTCGGAGCCGGTCCACAGCCAGGTGAACAGACCGCCGACGGCCAGCGCGGCGACGGCGACGACCGAGCCGAGCACGATGAGGACGCGCTTGAGGCGGGACACACGCTTGGGGCGAGACACACGCTTGAGGCGGGACATGCGACAAGCGTTCCGTTCCGCCGATCTTCGGACATCCGGGATCCGCCCCGACCTTCCCCTGATCCGGCCCCGGCCGCTTCCCCGGGTTCGCCCCTAGGAGCCGTGCTGCGCCACGTACCTCTCCGCCTGCGCCCGTGCCTCCGGATGCAGCGCGTCCCCCGCCGCCAGCACCCGCGGCAGCAGCTCCCGCTCCGTCGTGCCGGCGCGGAACTGCAGGGCCACCGTCACATCGTGGTCCGGGCGGTGGACGATCTCGACGGAATCGCCCGCCCGTACCTCGCCGGGCACGACGACCCGCAGATACGCGCCCGGCGCCGCCCGGTGGGTGAACCGTTTGACCCAGCCCGGTTCACCGAGGTGCCCCTGGAAGGTGCGGCAGGGGATACGGCCGCTGGTGACCTCCAGGATCACGTCGGCGCCGATCCGCCAGCGCTCGCCGATCAGAGCGCCGGACACGTCGAGGCCCTCGGTGGTGAGGTTCTCGCCGAACATTCCGTTGCGCAGAGGGCGCCCCAGTTCCCGCTCCCACTCGTCCAGATCCTCGCGGGCGACCGCGTACACGGCCTGGTCGTCGCCGCCGTGGTGACGGGTCTCGCAGACCGCGTCCCCGGCGACCCCGCTGGCACCGATCCCCTTCGGGCCGGGTGCCGCTATCCGCAGCGGTCCCTCGACCGGCCGCTTGTCGATGCCGGTCACTCCCTGTGGGTGGCTCGTGTGATCGGAGGCCCGGGGGCGCCCCACGTTCAGAGACAGAAGCTTCATGCCCGCACGCTAGGCGATCAGCGTCAAAGCGTCGATGCAATATCCGCGCCGGAGTCCAAGCTTCCCTTATGCTCAAAGGGTGATCGAGGCCCGACATCTCCGTGTCCTGCGCGCCGTGGCCGCCACCGGATCCTTCTCCGCGGCGGCCCGCGAGCTCGGCTGCACCCAGCCCGCCGTCAGTCAGCAGATGAAGGCCCTCGAAGCCTCGATCGGCACCCCGCTGCTCGTCCGCAGTGGCCGCGAGATGGGGCTCACCCAGGCGGGCGAGGCACTGGTCCGGCACGCGGCCGGCATCCTCGCCGGACTGACGGCGGCCGAGGAGGAGGTCGCCGCCATCGCCGGTCTGCGGGCCGGACGGGTCCGTCTCGTCTCGTTCCCCAGCGGCAGTTCCACCCTTGTGCCCACCGCGCTGGCCGCCCTGCGCGCCGCGCACCCCGGGACGCGTGTCTCCCTGGAGGAGGCCGAGCCGCCGAGGTCCGTCGAGATGCTGCGCGCGGGGGACTGCGACATCGCCCTCGCCTTCCGGTACGCGGATGCGGCGGGCGGCGACGAGTGGGGTGACCTGGAGGTGCGGTCCCTGCTCAGCGACCGGCTCGTCGGCCTCGTGCCCGAAGGGCACCGGCTGGCGGGTACGGCGTCCGTGGCGATCGGCGACCTCGCCGGGGAGCCGTGGATCGCGGGCTGCCCCCGCTGCCGCGGCCAACTGGTGGAGATCTGTGAGGGCGCGGGCTTCACCCCCCGGATCGACTTCGCGACCGACGACTACCCGGCGGTGGCCGGCCTGGTCGGGGCGGGCCTCGGAGTGGCGGTGCTGCCGGAACTGGCCGTCGAGTCCGTCCGCCCCAAGGGAGTGCGTACGGTCGCGCTGGAGCCCGTCGTACGACGGGAGATCGTTGCGCTCACCCTCCCGGACCTGGCCCGGGTGCCCGCGGTGGCGGCGACCCTGGAGCAGCTGGCGAGGGCGGCCGCGCGGTAGGGAACCCCGTGGAACGCCACGGAGAGTCAGGGGCACGCGCGCGTGTGCCTGACGCGCTGCGGGGAGTCCGTGAAGGCACCCGCAGCGAAGAAACGTTCTTTCAGGTGTGCGAGGCGGTCATGCCTGCGAAGCGGTACCGCCTCCGGCGGGGGACGCCGACAGCAGCCGGTTGCGCGCCCGGCCCATGAGCTCTTCGCGCTCGTCCTCCGTCAGCCCGCCCCACACGCCGTACGGCTCGCGCACCGCCAAGGCGTGCGCCGCGCATTCCGCGCGGACCGGGCACCTCATGCAGACCTCCTTGGCCGAGTTCTCACGAGCGCTCCGTGCCGCACCACGCTCGCCCTCCGGGTGGAAGAAGAGCGAGCTGTCGACCCCGCGGCAGGCCGCGAGGAGCTGCCAGTCCCAGAGATCCGCGTTGGGTCCGGGAAGGCGGGAGAAATCTGCCATTGCATGTCCCCTTGTTGCCGTTCTGGGCGGGAATGCGCCCATGACCGTACTTCTACGATCTAAGGAGATGAAAATATGACTCATTGCGAATCTAGTCGCAGACACCAGCTAAAGGGAAGAAAAAGGGCTGAATGGGGCATAGGTTGTGATGAAACGTTGAGGGTCCGTTGTGCATGTCTGCACCGTGTCCGCCCCCTCACGTAGAGTGCCGAACATGGCTCACCGCCCCGTAACTCTTTCGAGTGACCGTCGTTGAGAAGGCGGAGGCGGTTGAAGGAACAAGCGCTCGGGCAGGCGTCTCAGTCCGCTCGCGAGTGACGACCGCACCGGTGACGATTCGTACCAGCCTGGAGGCTCAAGGTGACGCGCATCAGCTGCGGAGGGCGGCCATGACATCCGTCCTCGTCTGCGACGACTCCCCGCTTGCCCGAGAGGCGCTCCGTCGCGCGGTGGCCACCGTGCCCGGCGTCGAGCGTGTGACGACGGCGGCCAACGGCGAGGAAGTCCTCCGCCGCTGGGGTGCCGACCGCTCGGACCTGATTCTGATGGACGTACGCATGCCCGGCCTGGGCGGCGTCGAGACCGTACGGCGGCTGCTGTCCGCGGACCCCGGTGCGCGCATCATCATGCTCACCGTCGCGGAGGACCTGGACGGTGTGGCGCTCGCGGTCGCCGCCGGTGCCCGCGGCTATCTGCACAAGGACGCCTCGCGCGCGGAACTGCGCGCCACGGTGACGCAGGCGCTGGCCGACCCCACCTGGCGGCTCGCCCCGCGCCGGCTGCGGTCCGCCGAGATGGGCGCCGCCCCGACGCTCACCGCGCGTGAGATCCAGGTGCTCGAAGGCATGAGCCACGGCCGGTCGAACGCGGAGATCGGCCGAGAGCTGTTCCTCTCGGAGGACACCGTCAAGACCCACGCCCGGCGGCTGTTCAAGAAGCTCGGCGCCTCGGACCGGGCACACGCCGTGGCGCTCGGCTTCCGCTGGGGCCTGGTTCGCTGAGTGGGCCCCAGCGGGGGTGCGGGGATCCCCGCCTGTCACCTGGCGGGCGGGGGCGCTGACCACAGCGCGGTCGTGGGCCCCCGCCGCAGGGCGGACGGGGCCGTTCCGTGCAGGGCGGACGGAGCCGGCAGAGAGCTCCGCCGGGTGCCCGCTGCTCGTTTCGGCGCGGATGCCGCATCCTTGAGGTGTGGAGTTCCTCGGGGACGAGTCGGTCGAGCGGAAGGGGAGGGCGCAGGAGATGAGTTCCGGCGCACCTGCTCATAACGCTTCGGTGCACAACTACGGGCACGGTGCCACGGAGCGGACGGCCTCAGGGCACCATGGTCCGATGCGCGACGACGAGACGACGGTGATCGGTGCGCTCGTCCATCGCGCCGTGGACGGAGACGAGCAGGCCACGCACGACCTGCTCGCCCGTGTCCACCCCCTCGCCCTGCGCTACTGCCGCACCCGGCTGTCCCGGCTGCCCGGCGACGCGCGGCACTTCGTGGAGGACCTGGCGCAGGAGGTCTGCGTCGCCGTGCTCCTCGCGCTGCCGCGCTACAAGGACACCGGCCGGCCCTTCGAGGCGTTCGTGTTCGCCATCGCCGCCCACAAGGTCGCCGACCTGCAGCGCGCCGCGATGCGCCACCCCGGTTCGACGGCCGTGCCCTCGGACGAGATGCCCGAGCGGCCGGACGACTCGCTCGGCCCGGAGGAACGGGCCCTGCTCAGCAGCGACGCCGAATGGGCCAAGAAGCTCCTGGCCAATCTTCCCGAGAACCAGCGCGAGCTGCTGCTGCTGCGCATCGCGGTGGGCCTCACGGCCGAGGAGACCGGCCAGATGCTGGGGATGTCGCCGGGTGCCGTACGGGTTGCGCAGCACCGGGCGCTCAGCCGGCTGCGCGCGCTGGCCGAGCAGTAGCCCCGTCCGCAGCCCCGGAGCGCTTCCGGATGAACGTGCGACGCACCGTTCTCGTACGAACACACGGAGCCCCATGTCACATCCCATAACGGAATGGCGGAGCCGGGCTTCCCGTTAGCATGGACATCCGCACCGATCAAGGCCATTTGGGGAAGGTGTCATGACTGCCAACGTCGACGGAGTGCCCGAGAAATTCGCGACACTTGGGCTGACCTACGACGATGTGCTGCTGCTGCCGGGTGCATCCGAGGTGCTCCCCAACGCGGCCGACACCTCGTCCCGTGTCTCCCGCAACGTCCGGGTCAACATCCCGCTGCTGTCGGCGGCCATGGACAAGGTGACCGAGTCCCGCATGGCGATCGCGATGGCCCGCCAGGGCGGTGTCGGCGTGCTGCACCGCAACCTGTCCATCGAGGACCAGGCCAACCAGGTCGACCTGGTCAAGCGCTCCGAGTCGGGCATGGTGGCCAACCCGATCACCATCCGTCCGGACGCCACGCTCGCCGAGGCCGACGCGCTGTGCGCCAAGTTCCGCATCAGCGGCGTGCCGGTCACCGACGCCGCCGGCAAGCTCCTCGGCATCGTCACCAACCGTGACATGGCCTTCGAGACCGACCGCTCGCGCGGCGTGAGCGAGGTCATGACGCCGATGCCGCTGGTCACCGCCAAGGTCGGCACCTCCGGTCTGGAGGCCATGGAGCTGCTGCGGCGCCACAAGATCGAGAAGCTCCCCCTGGTCGACGAGGCGGGTGTCCTCAAGGGCCTGATCACGGTCAAGGACTTCGTCAAGGCCGAGCAGTACCCCCGTGCGGCGAAGGACGCCGAGGGGCGACTGATCGTCGGTGCCGCCGTGGGCGCCAGTCCCGAGGCGCTCGACCGGGCCCAGGCGCTCGCCGAGGCCGGGGTGGACTTCCTCGTCGTCGACACCTCGCACGGTCACAACAGCAACGCCCTCAGCTGGATGGCGAAGATCAAGTCGAGCGTCGGCGTCGATGTCATCGGCGGCAACGTCGCCACTCGGGACGGTGCCCAGGCGTTGATCGACGCCGGTGTGGACGGCATCAAGGTGGGTGTGGGTCCCGGTTCGATCTGTACCACCCGGGTGGTCGCCGGCATCGGCGTCCCGCAGGTCACCGCCATCTACGAGGCGTCCCTCGCGGCCCGGCCCGCCGGTATCCCGCTGATCGGTGACGGCGGCCTGCAGTACTCCGGCGACATCGGCAAGGCGCTGGCAGCCGGCGCCGACACGGTGATGCTGGGCAGCCTCCTCGCGGGCTGTGAGGAGTCGCCCGGTGAGCTGCAGTTCATCAACGGAAAGCAGTTCAAGTCGTACCGCGGCATGGGCTCGCTGGGCGCCATGCAGTCCCGCGGCCAGGGCAAGTCGTACTCCAAGGACCGTTACTTCCAGGCCGAGGTCGCCGCGGACGACAAGCTCGTGCCCGAGGGCATCGAGGGCCAGGTGCCCTACCGCGGCCCCCTGTCCAACGTGCTGCACCAGCTCGTCGGCGGTCTGCGCCAGACCATGGGGTACGTGGGCGCGGCCACCATCGAGGAGATGGAGTCCAAGGGCCGGTTCGTCCGGATCACCTCCGCGGGCCTCAAGGAGAGCCACCCGCACGACATCCAGATGACGGTCGAGGCGCCGAACTACAGCCGTAAGTAGCACGGCGCGGCGGACGGCTCGCCCGGCGGAAGCGGGCCGCACGCGCGCGTGGACCATGACAAAGGCGGTCCCGGAGGCTCCGGGGCCGCCTTTGTGATGGGGTCGGGGATACTGGAAGGCGCTGAAACGCAGAGGGAAAGGCCACACACGTGAGTGAGATCGAGATCGGGCGGGGCAAGCGCGGCCGCCGGGCGTACGCCTTCGACGACATCGCCGTCGTACCGAGCCGCCGTACCCGGGACCCGAAGGAGGTCTCGATCGCCTGGCAGATCGACGCCTACCGCTTCGAGCTGCCCTTCCTGGCCGCCCCCATGGACTCGGTCGTCTCCCCGGCCACGGCCATCCGTATCGGCGAGCTGGGCGGCCTCGGCGTACTGAACCTCGAGGGCCTCTGGACGCGGTACGAGGACCCGCAGCCGCTGCTCGACGAGATCGCCGGGCTGCCCGCGGAGACCGCGACCCGCCGCCTCCAGGAGATCTACGCGGCTCCCATCAAGGAGGAGCTGATCGGCCAGCGCATCAAGGAGGTGCGCGACTCGGGTGTGGTCACCGCCGCCGCGCTCTCCCCGCAGCGCACCGCCCAGTTCTCGAAGGCCGTCGTGGACGCGGGCGTGGACATCTTCGTCATCCGCGGTACGACCGTGTCGGCCGAGCACGTGTCCGGTGCCGCCGAGCCGCTGAATCTGAAGCAGTTCATCTACGAGCTCGACGTACCGGTGATCGTCGGCGGCTGCGCCACGTACACGGCGGCCCTGCACCTGATGCGCACGGGCGCGGCCGGTGTCCTCGTCGGCTTCGGCGGCGGCGCCGCGCACACCACGCGCAACGTCCTCGGCATCCAGGTGCCCATGGCGACGGCGGTGGCGGACGTCGCCGCGGCCCGCCGGGACTACATGGACGAGTCCGGTGGCCGGTATGTGCACGTCATCGCCGACGGCGGGGTCGGCTGGTCCGGCGACCTGCCCAAGGCGATCGCCTGCGGTGCCGACTCCGTGATGATGGGCTCCCCGCTCGCGCGCGCGACCGACGCGCCCGGCCGGGGCCACCACTGGGGCATGGAGGCCGTCAACGAGGAGCTGCCGCGCGGCAAGAAGGTCGACCTGGGCACGGTCGGCACCATCGAGGAGGTCCTCACCGGCCCGTCGCACACCCCGGACGGCTCCATGAACTTCTTCGGCGCCCTCCGCCGTGCCATGGCCACCACCGGCTACAGCGAGCTCAAGGAGTTCCAGCGGGTCGAGGTGACGGTGGCGGACTCGCAGCACCGGCGCTGACGTCCGAGCGGAACGTGGGGTCCGGTCGCCCGTGGGGTGACCGGGCCCCTTCCGCGTGCCCGTCGCGTGCTCCGGCCGTGTGCCGTCCTCACAACCGGTGCGCCGCCCCTGTGGGAGTGGCCCCGCGCGTGTCCAGCAGGAGCTGGGCCTTCGCCGACAGGCCCTGGAGGTCGTACGTGCGGTGGTGCTGGAGCAGGATCGTCAGGTCGGCGTCGGCAGCGGCCTCGTAGAGGAGGTCGGCGCGGGGGACGGGGCGGTCGAGGACGCTCCAGGAGGCTACGTACGGGTCGTGGAAGCTCACGGCGGCGCCCAGTTCCATCAGGCGCCGCGCGATCTCGCGCGCGGGAGATCCCTGCTGGTCGGCGATGTCGGGTTTGTAGGTGACGCCGAGGAGGAGCACGCGTGCGCCGCGGGCCGATTTGCCGTGCTCGTTGAGGAGGGCGGCGGCGCGCTGGACCACGTACGGGGGCATGTGGTCGTTGACCTGCCGGGCCAGCTCGACCAGCCGGAGTGAGCGCGGGGCCTGCCGGGTCAGGTCCTGGGCGGTGCAGTGGCCACCGACGCCGGGGCCCGGGCGGAAGGCCTGGAAGCCGAACGGCTTGGTCTCCGCGCACCGGATGACGTCCCACAGGTCGATGCCCAGGTCGTGGCAGAGGACGGCCATCTCGTTGACGAGGGCGATGTTGACGTGCCGGTAGTTGGTCTCCAGGAGCTGTACCGTCTCCGCCTCGCGCGGCCCACGCGCGCGTACCACCTTGTCGGTGAGCCGGCCGTAGAAGGCGGCCGCCGACTCGGTGCAGGCGGCGGTGAGACCGCCGATGACCTTGGGGGTGCCGGCGGGGGAGTGGTCACGGTTGCCGGGGTCGGTGCGGCCGGGCGAGTACGCGAGGTGGAAGTCGCGGCCCGCGCGCAGTCCCGATCCCTCCTCCAGGAGGGGGAGCAGGAACCCTTCCGTGGTGCCCGGGTGCACGGAGGATTCCAGGATCACCGTGGTGTGCGGGCGCAGCCGGGCGGCGAGGGTCCGGGCGGCGGCGGCCACATGGGTGAGATCGAGCCCGCCGTCCGCGCCGTACGGGGTCGGCACGCAGATCACCGCCGTCCGCACCCGGCCGAGTTCGGACGGGCTGGTGGTGGGGCGGAAGCCGGCGGCGAGCATACGGCGGAGTTCGGGGGCGGTGAGGGAGCCGCCGCTCTCCGGCCCGGCCTCGGAGGGGGTCCGGTACCCGAGTGTCGGGACGCCGGCCGCGACCGCTGCCTGGGCCAGCGGCAGACCGAGATGGCCGAGTCCGATGACGGCGAGATCTGCGGGCATGTCGTGGGCCGTCCTTGCCATTAGCCGAAGTGGGAAAGGCGCGCAAGCCCTGTGGACAAGTTGAGCGAGCGCAATGTCACACTAGGAGTAAATATGACCGATATGCGGGATTGATGGGCTGTGATTCGTGGCGCGTCCCCGTCGGTTGTCCACAGGCGGGGACGCGGGTGGTGGCCGAAGTCGGGCGAGGCGGTCAGAATTCTGGGCATGGGGGATGTGAGCAGGGTCCTGCCCGACGGGTGAGACCGGCGCGACAGACAGCGGGAGGCAGCGGTGAGGACAGCGGCACTGGGGCCGGCGGAGCGCGCCGAGTCACTGGCGGGAATGGCCGAGCGCGAATTGGACCTGCTGGTCGTGGGCGGCGGCGTGGTCGGTGCGGGCATCGCGCTCGACGCCGTGACCCGTGGTCTGTCCACGGGGCTGGTCGAGGCCCGCGACTGGGCGTCCGGTACGTCCAGCAGGTCGAGCAAGCTGATCCACGGCGGTCTGCGCTATCTGGAGATGCTCGACTTCGGACTCGTCCGTGAAGCGCTGAAGGAGCGCGGACTGCTGCTCGAACGGCTCGCGCCCCACCTCGTCAAACCCGTGCCGTTCCTCTATCCGCTGCAGCACAAGGGCTGGGAGCGGCTCTACGCGGGATCCGGCGTCGCGCTCTACGACGCGATGTCGATGGCTCGCGGACACGGCCGCGGACTGCCCGTGCACCGCCACCTGACGCGCCGCCACGCCCTGCGCGTGGCCCCCTGCCTGAAGAGGGGAGCGCTGGTCGGAGCGCTGCAGTACTACGACGCGCAGATGGACGACGCCCGTTACGTGGCCACCCTCGTGCGCACGGCGGCGGCGTACGGCGCGAAGGTCGCCAACCGCGCGCGGGTGACCGGGTTCCTGCGCGAGGGCGAGCGTGTCGTCGGCGCCAGGGTGCGGGACGTCGAGGCGGGCGGCGAGTACGAGATCCGTGCCAAGCAGCTCGTCAACGCCACCGGGGTATGGACGGACGACACCCAGGCCATGGTGGGCGAGCGGGGCCAGTTCCACGTACGGGCCTCCAAGGGCATCCACCTGGTCGTGCCGAAGGACCGCATCCACTCGTCGACCGGGCTGATCCTGCGGACCGAGAAGTCCGTGCTCTTCGTCATCCCGTGGGGACGGCACTGGATCGTCGGCACCACGGACACCGACTGGGACCTCGACAAGGCGCACCCGGCCGCGTCCAGCGCGGACATCGACTACCTGCTGGAGCATGTGAACGAGGTGCTGGCGGTACCGCTCACCCGGGACGACGTCGAGGGCGTGTACGCCGGACTGCGGCCGCTGCTCGCCGGGGAGTCGGACGCCACCAGCAAGCTCTCGCGCGAGCACGTCGTGGCCCATGCCGTGCCGGGACTCGTGGTCGTGGCGGGCGGCAAGTACACGACGTACCGAGTGATGGCCAAGGACGCGGTGGACGAGGCGGTGCACGGGCTCGACCTGCGGGTCGCCGAATGCGTCACCGAGGACGTGCCGCTGGTCGGCGCCGAGGGCTACCGGGCGCTGTGGAACGCACGGGCGCGAATAGCGGCGCGGACCGGGCTCCATGTGGTGCGTGTGGAGCACCTGCTGAACCGGTACGGCTCGATGACCGAGGAAGTGCTCGCGCTCATCGCGGACGATCCCGCCCTGGGTGAGCCCCTGCAGGCGGCCGACGACTATCTGCGGGCCGAGATCGTGTACGCGGCCTCGCACGAGGGGGCACGGCACCTGGACGACGTGCTGACCCGGCGTACGCGGATCTCGATCGAGACGTTCGACCGGGGCACCAGGAGCGCCCGGGAGGCCGCCGAGCTGATGGCTCCCGTGCTCGGCTGGGACAAGGACCAGATCGAGCGAGAGGTCCAGCACTACGAGAAGCGGGTGGAGGCCGAGCGGGAGTCGCAGCGCCAGCCGGACGACCTGACGGCGGACGCGGCGCGGCTGGGAGCACCGGACATCGTGCCGCGCTGATCAGGGGCTGCCGAGCTCCGTTCTACGGGGTGCCGGGGCAGAACTCGGCGGTCAGCAGGACGGACTCGACGCGAGGGTCCGCCGGCGTGTCGGTGTTCACGCGGTAGGTAAGGACATGGCGGCCGTCGACGGTGGCCGCGGTGCGCACATAGCTGCCGGAGATGCGCCCGCTGTGTCCCCACACCGTGGTGCCGCAGGGCAGCGTCTCGGGATGGAGACCCATGCCGTACTTCCCCTGCGCGGTGCGGGTGTCGAGCATCTGGCGCAGCCGGCCGGGCGGGAGCAGGGCGCCGCGCAACAGGGCCGCGTAGAAGCGGTCCAGGTCGGTGAGCGTGGTGACGAGCTCGCCCGCCGCTCCGGCCACGCGCGGGTCGAGATCGGTGACGTCGGCTCCGTCGCCGGAGTAGGCGCGGCCGTGGGGAGCGGGCAGTGACGTACGGGCGCCCGGGAACGACGTGCCAGTCAGACGGAGGGGAGCGATGATGCGGCGCCTGGCCTCGGTGGCGTACGGGTGGCCGGTGACCTGCTGGATGACCAGACCGAGCAGGACGTAGTTGGTGTTGGAGTAGGAGTAGCGGCCGGGGGTCGTCGGAGGGTGGGTGAGTGCCATGCGCACGGCCTGACGCGGGGTCACGGGGAGGGTGCCACCCGTGTCGACGGTGAAGTCGGCCAGTCCGCTGGTGTGGGTGAGCAGGGCGCGCAGGGTGAGTGAGCGGCCGTCGACGTGCGCGCCGCGCACCAGGCCGGGCAGATGCTCTTCGACGGTGTCCGACAGGGACAGCCGGCGCTCCGCGGCGAGTTGCAGTACCACCGTGGCGATGAACGTCTTGGTGATGCTGCCGGCGCGGAAGTGGTCGGCGGGGTGGATGGCTGCGCTCTCGTGCCCGGTCCGTTCCGCACTTCCGGTCGCGGTGGTGCGGGCCTCGTGCGACTCGGCGTGGGTGAAGTGTGTGTCCGTCCGGTCGAGGGTGAGCAGCGCCGCAGCGGGGGCCCTGCCGCGGGTGATCAGGAGCGGGAGGACCGCGTCCGGGGGCGGGGTGGACCCGGTCCGGGTGCCTGTGAGGCCGAGGCCGAGGACAGCCAGGGACACGGGCACGGCGAGTAGTGTCCTGCGCGGTCGCATCGCGAGCCTCCCTCGTCACCGCCCACCATGTGGGTGGCTGCGGGATGGATTACCACGGTCGGCTGTGCGGTTCCCACAGCCACACCCCAGCGCGGCCGTGGCTGGAACATGTCCCACCAGCGAGACTTGATCAGGTGCGGCGGGAGATCTGCCTGGGGCGCGCAGGGCTTGGGCGTGCGCCTCCTCGCGGGGTCCGGCCGACTGAGCGCGAGGACTTCGCTCCAGGGCGCCGTGGCTGGAACGTGTGTCCACTGCGAGGCTGGAAGGGATGGTGGCGCGGTGGTCGTGCCCCCGATGGGGCCCGGGCCCGGCGGTGGTCGGGGTAGGGACACCCTGGGCGTGGGGCGGTAGTCGCGTGATGGACAATGAAGGCTCTGTCAGGGCGGGTTGCATGAGGGGACGCATGTCGGAGGCGGAGCGGGGCGGGGCATCCCGTCAGGACGAGAACACACGTCTCCTCGCCGGCCGGTACCGGCTGGCAGGAGTCCTCGGCCGCGGCGGCATGGGTACCGTGTGGCGGGCCGAGGACGAGACGCTGGGCCGGACGGTCGCGGTCAAGGAGCTGAGGTTCCCGTCGAGCATCGACGAGGAGGAGAAGCGGCGGCTGATCACGCGTACGTTGCGGGAGGCCAAGGCGATCGCCCGGATCCGCAACAACGGCGCGGTGACGGTCTTCGACGTGGTCGACGAGGACGACCGGCCATGGATCGTGATGGAGCTCATCGAGGGCAAGTCGCTCGCCGAGGTCATCCGCCAGGACGGCACCCTCAAGCCGAGGCGCGCCGCCGAGGTCGGCCTCGCGATCCTCGATGTACTGCGCTCCGCGCACCGTCAGGGCATCCTCCACCGTGACGTGAAGCCGTCGAACGTACTCATCTCCGACGACGGCCGGGTGGTGCTCACCGACTTCGGCATCGCGCAGGTCGAGGGTGACCCGTCCATCACCTCGACCGGCATGCTCGTGGGCGCTCCCTCGTACATATCGCCGGAGCGGGCGCGCGGACACAAGCCCGGTCCCGCGGCGGACCTGTGGTCGCTCGGCGGTCTGCTGTACGCGGCGGTCGAAGGTGTGCCGCCGTACGACAAGGGATCGGCCATCGCCACCCTGACCGCGGTGATGACCGAGCCGGTCGAGGAGCCCGTCCACGCCGGCCCGCTGAAGAAGGTCATATACGGGCTGCTGGCCAAGGACCCCGGGCAGCGGCTCGACGACGCGGGAGCCCGGGCGCTGCTGCGCGAGGTGCTCGACGCGCCCGACCCCGAGGAGGCCGAGCCGGCGGACGCGACGCGTGTCGTGGCGTTGCCTCCGGTGCCGGGGCAGAGAGCGGGCAAGGAGAGACCGGGCGGCTCCGGGACGAAGTCGGGCGAGGCGGCGGACGGTTGGCGCGGAGCGCTGCGGTCCGTACGCAAGGCCGCGGCGGGGGCCGGGGCGGGCGCGGCTGCGTCGGTCGCGGGCCAGGCCGAGAGCGATACCAAGAACGAGAACGGCAGTAAGAACGGCAGTAGGAGCGGCGGCAAGAGCGGTAGTAAGAACGAGAGCAAGAACGAGAGCGACGGCAAGCGGGACTCGAAGGGCGGTCGGACCGCCGTGCCGGGTGCGGCGTCGTCCTCTGCGTCCTTCTCCCCTTCCGCTCCTTCTCGTTCCGCTCCTTCCTCTTTCTCCTCCTCTTCCTCCTCTTCCTCGTCCGGGTCGGGAGCTGCGGCCGGGAAGGCCGCCGGAACGACGGTGTCCGCGGGGTCCGGCGCGCGGTCGGGGTGGCCGGAGGTCCCGCCGCCGGATCTGCCGCCGCGGCCCGCGCCCCGGGCGCCGATCACCGATGTGGTGCCGAAGCGGAGGCTGGCCGTCATCGCGGTGGCGGTGGTCGTCGCGCTGGCCGTGCTCGGTACGGTGCTCGTGCTGGCCCTCGGTGACGACGACGAGGGCTCGGGGAACAAGAGCGGCGACACCAAGTCCGCCGCATCGCCCGCGGTCACGGGCAGCAGCGATGAGGACGAAGGGTCCGACGCACGTACGGACGGCGAGGGGACGGAGACGGCCTCGGGGTCGGACGGGGCCGGGGACGGTGCTTCGAGCGCGGATGGCGACGGCAGCGCGTCGGACGATTCCGGGAGCGGTGCCGACGACGACGGCGGTTCGGAGTCGGAAGCCGGTTCCGATTCCGGTGCCGGGGGCGAGTCCGGTTCCGGTTCCGGTGACATCGCGGTGACCACGTACAGGAGCTCCCAGGGCTACTCGATCGGACTGCCCGAGGGGTGGAAGTACCGGTCGTCGGACAGGGCGGGTGACCGTTTCACGGGGCCCGACGGGCAGAGGCTGCTGATCGGCTGGACGACCACGCCCAAGGACGACCCCGTGGCGGACTGGCAGAACCAGGAGCGCAGCATGGTGCGCCCCCAGTACCAGCGGATCCGAATAGAGGCGGTGGACTACCGGGGCTGGAACACGGCCGACTGGGAGTTCACCTACGTGGACGGCGGGACGAAGTACCGGGTCATCGACCGCGGAGCCGTCGTGAACCCGGGGCTCGGATACGGGCTGATGTACACGGCCAAGGCCGGCGAATGGGACAGCGAGCTGCGCAAGGACACCTGGAAGACGTTCCGCAACACGTTTGAACCGAAGTCCTGAACGGGGTCCCGAGCCCGTCCGAAGCCTTTTCGTAACGGGGCGAATCTCGCATCCCCTCATTGCGCGTTGCCTTCGGCACGTATCGTGAGTGCTCGCGGACCGTACGCATCCAGAACGCAACGGCACGCAGAACGAACGAATCTGACCGACCGGTGGCCGGGGGTGGCATCGTGGACGACTACGCGGGGAGGGTGCTCGCCGACCGCTACCGCCTTCCGCTGCCGCCGTCCGACGAGTACGAACTCGCGGAGAGCCGGGCCTTCGACACCTACAGCGGACAGGAAGTCCTCGTACGGCAGGTGCCCTTGCCCGAGGTCGTCGAGGCGGAGGTGCTGGACGCCGACGGGCTCCCCGAGGGGTATGTCGCGCGGGACGGCGGGGCTCGCCGGACCACCGCGCGGACGACGCGCCGGCCCGCCGATCCGGCCGTGCGGCGTGCGATCGACGCCGCGCAGGCCGCCGCGCAGATCCCCGACCACCCGCGCCTGGACCAGGTCTTCGACGTCTTCGCCGAGGGCGGCTCGCTGTGGATAGTCAGCGAACTGGTGTCCGCGCGGCCGCTCGCGGCGCTGCTCGCCGAGGAGCCGCTGTCGCCGTACCGGGCGGCGGAGGTCGCCGCCGACGTCCTGACCGCGCTGCGCGCACTGCACGCCCACGGCTGGGTGCACCGGAACGTCACCACCCGCACGGTTCTCGTCTGCGACGACGGGCGAGTGGTGCTCACGGGTCTGGCGGCCGGCGCGGCGGAGGAGGCGCTGTGCGGGTACGACCCGGTGCCGGTGCCGGAGGTCCCGGAAGGTGAGGGCACGGAGGCCGGGGGGCCGGGTGCCGCGGGAGGCGGCGTGGGGACCCCCGGCGGCGAAGGTGGGCACGGGACCGTGGGTCCCCGTGGGCAGGGGCACGGGCACGGGTATGGCCATGAGCTCCGGGCGGCCCAAGGTGGGGCGCCGGGTACCGGCACCGTTGCCCGTGATCCCGAGGCCGCCCGGCGCGCGGCCATCGAGGCACGGGCCGGGAACGCGGGACCGGTCGAGGACCCGTCGGCCGGGTGGCGTGCGCTCGAGGCCGGCGATGACGTCCGGGCCGCTCGGGCCGGGGCGATCGCGGCCTACCGGGCCGGCGCACGGGCCGCGGCCCGGGTCACCGAGGAGCGGGAGGGCAAGCAGGGAAGGGCACTGCCCGGACAGCGGCCGGCTCTCGGCGCGGTTCCTGGTGCGGTACCTGGTGCCTTTCCTGGTGTGACTCCCGGCGTGACCTCCGGCGGAGCCGACGGAGCGTCAGCGGCCGCCGAGCGGGGGGCTGCGCCCGCCCCGCCCGGCCAGATCGCCGATCCGTACGGCGTGGGCCGGTCGTCCAACCCGTGGCACGGAGCGACGCCCCGCGCGGGAGCCCCCGCGTCCGCGCCCGCAAGGGGGACCGAGGAGCACGGCGCCGGCCCTGGCCCCGGCCCCGGCACGTACGGATCGCGGAGTGTGAGCAGGCCCGGGTACGGTGCGGACCCCACCGGGCCGTCCGCCGCACCGGCGGGGATTCCGTCCGCCACCCCTCCGCCCACCGGGCACTGGGACCAGCTGGTCGCGGGCGGTGGCGTGCGGCGTGGACCCACCACCGCGCTGGCCGCCGAACGGGCCCGGCAGGCGCGGATGGCGGTCGTCGGACCCGTCACGGAGCGCTGGGCGCCGGAGCAGGCGGGTCCGGTGCACGAGAACTGGCAGCTGGCGGCGCCTATCGGGCCCGCGACGGACCTGTGGGCGCTCGGGGCGCTGCTGTTCCGGGCCGTGCAGGGGCACGCCCCCTACCCGGAGGAGAACACCGCCGAGCTGGTGCAGACGGTGTGCTCGGAGCCGCCCGCGTACGCGGAGGAGTGCGGGCCGCTGCGGCCGGTGGTCGAGTCGTTGCTGCGGCCGGACCCCACCGAGCGGCCGGACTTCGAGGAACTGCGCGGCTGGTTGCGTTCGCTCGTACGGTCGGCGCCGGAGCCCGAGGCCGGTGCGCATGTCGTGGCGGCGCCCCCGGCGGATCCGCGCCGGCTGCCGATCGTACGGCGCCGGGGTGAGCTCGTCCGCAGGCGCCGCCGGATGCGGATGGCCGCCGACCACCCGCACGCCCGCCACAAGCGGGCTAAGCAGGAGCACCCGATCACGACGGCCGAACAGGCCGAACAGGCCGACCAGGCCGAACAGGTCAAACCGGCCAGGCCGAGGAGGTCGACCAAGTCGACCAAGTCGGCCAGGCCCGCCCAGTCGTCCAGGATGCCCGGTCCGCCCGAGGGGCCGAGGGCGTCCAGGGCGCCCAGGCAGGGCCGGCCGAGCAAACTCGGGCGGAATCTGCTCCTGGTGGTCCTGCTCGCGATGGCCGCGGCGATCACGTACGCCATGGTGTTCATGCCGAAGGCCGAGACGGGAGGAAGCGACGGCACGCAGGGCGAACGGACCGGCGCCACCGGGACTGCCGGCGCCGCGCCCACGCCCGAGGCCAGCAGCGCGCCGCGACCGGAGCAGACAGAGAAGAACGACGACGACACCGAGCCGTCGAAGTCGTCCGGCTCGACCAGGCCGCAGGCCAACGAACCGGAGGTCGCCCAGGGGTTCACGCTGCGCGACGACCCCGAGGGGTTCCGGATCGCCGTGGCAAACGGCTGGGACCGTACGGCCAAGAACGGACGCGGTCAGGTGGTGTACTCGCAGGGCCGCTTCGAGCTGCTCGTCGTACCCGGGCGGGACAGCGCGGAGACGTTCGGCAGCGATCCGCTGGCGTACCAGCGGGAGGACGAGCGCGAGCTGCAGCCGTTCCGCGACTCGACCTGGGCCACCTCCAGCGGTATGCGGCTGGTCGAGGTCGGCGGGCGCAGCATGGCCGAGGGACAGTTCACCTGGCAGGACTCCGAGGGGCGCGAGCTCTTCGTACGGAATCTCGCGATCCTCGTCGACGGGCGGTACCACGTCGTGCAGGTACGCGGCCCGGAGGCCGAACGCGACGAGGTGACGCGGCTGTACGAGCAGGCGTACAACACGTACCAGGTGACCGGCTGATCCTTCGGTTCCTCCGCAGGGTGGGTGTGGGCCCGCTGCGGAACCGGGCGTCGGAACGCTGCATTATTCGGACTTCCCTGGAACGGCACCGGGACGATTGTTCCTGCCCGTTCGCGTCGGTGCCCGTCGGTTCCTGTCGTGTCCTGTCGGTTCCGCGCCGGACGCGGCCGCGATCGTGATGTGCGTCTTCGGGGCGGGCGGGACCGGGCCACCCTGTGCGGGAGGTTCGGCGCCGGACCGTGCGGTCGGCGGCCGACGGACCGGTGACGGGCGGAGTGACGCACGGGACGACGACGTGGTGACACACGGGACGACGGCGTGCGGCTGTGCGGGTGCCCCGGAGGGGAACACGGGGGAGCGAGGGGAAGCGGGGGGACGCGGGAAGGCCGTTCCCGTACCCGGCGTCCGATGGCCTCATCCGGACGACCACCGCCAGAGCGTGAGGGGGCACGAAACCGGGCTGAAAGCGTACGCCCCCCGCGTGCGTTCGTACGGTGCTTACCGGCCATGCGCGGGTACCGTACCCCGGAGGGGTTCCGTCCGGTGCGGCATGATGAGGCGTATGGGGACCGAGGGGGCCAACTTCCGTGTCTTGGCCGGCCGTTACCGCCTGGAGAGCAGGCTCGGCCGGGGCGGCATGGGTGTCGTCTGGCGGGCGACCGACCAGCTCCTCGGCCGGCAGGTGGCGGTCAAGGAACTCGTCATAGATCCGTCGCTGTCCGGGGAGGACCTGCGGCGCCAGCGCGAGCGCACCCTGCGGGAAGCCCGGGCGGTGGCGCAGCTGAGCCACCCGAACATCATCGGCGTCCACGACGTGGTCGAGGACGACGTCCAGCCGTACATCGTGATGGAGCTGATCGACGGCGGCTCGCTGGAGGACCGGATCGCCGCGCACGGTCCGGTGGACGCGCGCGAGGCCGCCCGGATCGGCATCGACCTGCTGGGCGCGCTGCGCAAGGCGCACGAGTCCGGCGTTCTGCACCGCGACCTCAAGCCCGCGAACGTCCTGCTGGAGGACGGCACCGACCGCGTCGTCCTCACCGACTTCGGCATCGCGCAGTTTCCGGGCGCCACGACGCTCACCGAGACCGGCTCGTTCGTGGGCTCGCCCGAGTACACGGCGCCCGAGCGGATGTCGGGGGCGCGTACGGGACCGGAGTCCGACCTCTGGTCGCTGGGCGCGCTGCTCTGCGAGGCGCTGAGCGGTGAGTCGCCGTTCCGGCGCGACTCGCTGGGCGGGGTCCTGCATGCGGTCGTGGTCGACGAGATACACCCGCCCGCGCAGGCCGCGCCGCTGCTCCCCGTCGTGCTCGGCCTGCTGGAACGGGATCCGGGGCAGCGGCTGGACACCGCGGAGGCGGAACGCCTGCTGCGGGCCTACCGGGAGACGGGGCGGATGCCGCAGGTGCCGCCGGTGCACCTGTCGGTACGGCGGCAGTTACCGAGGTCCTTCCTGTTCCGCGAGCCGAGGTCAGGGCCGCCGGGAACGGGGGGACCGTCCGTGGGGGGACCGTCCGTGGGGGTGGACGGGGCTCGGGAGGACGCGCCCGGGTCGGGAGGCGGCGGGCCGGGAAGCGGCGGGTCACGCGAAGCCGGGGAGGGCAACGCCGGGCCGGGTGCCGCTGGTGGCACGGGTGGTGCGGGTGGCACGGGTAGGGGAAACGGATCGATCGTTGCTGGTGGATCGGGTGAGGCAGGAGCGGGAGTCGGGGCCGGGGCCGGAGCCGGGACTGGAGGCGGAGGCGGAGGCGGAGCCGGGCTGTTCGGACTCAGAGGAACCGAGCCTTCCGGGCGGCCGTCCTGGAAAGGGGCGGTGATCGCGGCGGCGCTGGTGGCAGCGATGGCCGGGGCGGGGATCTCGGCGGCCGCGCTGCTGATGCGGGAGGGCGGTCACGGCGGGGGACCTCCCTCGAGTTCCGAACCGCGCACTCCCACGCATCTGCCTACGCGTACGTCCACGGGTACGACGTCGTCATCCGGTACGCCCTCGACATCGCAGTCACCCTCGACGTCACAGTCACCCTCGACATCGCAGTCGGCCTCGAAGTCGCAATCGCCTTCGCCACCGCAGTCGCCCACGCGGTCGTCCGCGCCCTCCGGCGCTCCCGTGCCCTCGGTGACGCGATCGCGGGTGACCGCCTCGGTCGTAGGGCTCGGGCCGTCCGCAGGGGAAACGTTCCTTGTCTGCCTTCTACGCGAAGAGGGCGCGTAGAAGAGGAGATGAAAGGCGGCCCGCGTCACGGGTCTGTGACGGAAGAAGGTGAGGGTGGAAGCGGGGCGCTCGACACGCTAGAGATGAACTCATGAGCAGCAACGGGGGAGCACCTCACGGGGCGGACGAGCCCACGAGTTTTGGACTGCAACCGCCGCGACCGGGTGTGCCGTACCCGGGCAACCCCTACGCCCGGCCCCCGGCACCGGTACCGGCCCCGGAGACTTCCGGAAGCACCCCCACACAAGCGGCGCACCAGCCTCCGCCGCAGCAGGAACCCGGCGCCGGGCGGCTGATCGCGGGCCGTTACCGGCTGCTCGCCAAGCTGGGGCACGGCGGCATGGGCACGGTGTGGCGGGCCAAGGACGAGACGGTGGACCGCGAGGTCGCCGTCAAGGAGCCCCGCATTCCCGAGCACCTTCCCGACCGTGAACGGGGGAACGTCTTCGAGCGCATGCGCCGCGAGGCGCGTGCCGCGGCCCGGCTCGACCACCCGGCGGTCGTGAACGTGCACGACGTCGCGATCGTGGAGGGCCGGCCGTGGATCGTGATGGAACTGATCCAGGGCCGTTCGCTGGGCGCCGTGCTCCAGGAGGGCACCCTCGGGGCACGCGAAGCGGCGAGAGTCGGCCTGGAGGTCCTCGGCGCCCTGGAGGCGGCGCACGCGGCGGGCATCCTGCACCGCGACGTCAAGCCGGACAACGTACTGCTCGGCCGCCACGACCGCGTCGTCCTCACCGACTTCGGCATCGCCCAGATCGAGGGCGAGACCAACCTGACGGACACCGGCGGCTTCGTCGGCTCGCCCGAGTACATCGCGCCGGAGCGCATCCTCGGCCAGCGCCCGGGCCCGGCGTCCGACCTCTGGTCGCTCGGTGTCGTCCTCTACGCGGCCACCGAGGGCGTCTCGCCGTTCCGCCGCAGCAACACCCCGGCGACGCTCCAGTCCGTCCTCAACGCCACGCCCGCCGCGCCCGCCTCGGCCAAGGGCCCGCTGACCGAGGTGATCAACGGCCTGCTGATCAAGGACCCGTCGCGCCGCCCGTCCGCGGCCCAGGTGCGCGCGCTTCTGCAGGAGGCCGCGGAACCGCCGGCGCCCACCCAGGTCGTCCGGATCGCCGGTCCCGGCGGCGGCGAGGGCCTGCGCGTCGGCCGCAAGACCCTGTTCGGGCTCGGCGCGGCGGTCGTCGCGGCGGCGGTGGCGGCGTACCTGGTGATCGCGGAACCGTTCGCCGGACCGCTGCCGGAGGACTGGAAGCGGCACGGCCTCGGTGCGAAGACCGGTGCCGGCATGGGGGTGCCCGCCGGTTTCGTGAAGGACGAGCCCGCCGACGACTGGGACGGGACCGACGTCTCGTTCACCGACCCGAGCGGCATGATGCGGATCACCTTCGACCACGACGTCAAGAAGGACGACAAGGAGAACGAGATTCCCGCGTCCGCGTCGCTGATGGCCTTCGAGCACTGGTCGGAGATCAAGGACGGCGAGTACAACTGGGGCATCGCGGACGCCCCCGCGCCGAAGGGCGAGCCGAAGGAGACCACGTTCAAGGAGCGCAAGGCGGCCGAGAACACCGTCGTCTACACCACCACCGACCTGACCAGCCCCCGTGTGCGTGAGGCCCGGCTGCTCTACTACAAGGCCGGCAACGGCGACACGTACCGGCTCTGGGTCGACTATCCGGGCAAGGGCCACTTCACGGAGGAGGGCCGCGAGATCGCCAGGACGGCCATCGAGAACCTGGAGATCGACGAGCTCTGAGGGCCGTCAGGGCACCGCGACGGTACTGATCGCCAGGTCATTGGTGACGGTGAAGAAGAAACGGGCTGCGGTGGCCCCGGCGGCACCGTCCGCCGAGGCCAGAGCCACGGCCGGGTACCTGGCGGTCTTCTTGCGGTCCACGATGTCGTCGAACAGCCGCCCGAGCCGAATGGGTGCCGCACCCTCGGCGGGACGCAGGAACAGGTCCCAGAGCGCCGTCCCGTCCGGTTCGGCGGGCCCGGGCAGCGACGCGATCCGGACCCGGAAGCGCCGCTCCTCCACCGTGGTCAGGGGCGTCTCGAAGTCCTCGGCTCCCTCGCCCCGCGCCGTACCCCGGGCGGTGGTCCGCGCGATGCCCACCAGCGCGGCGCCCTGCGCCAGCGGAGGTCCGTGGAGGACGCCCTCCACGGTCAGCGAGCCCTCGCCGGCGGACAGCGCGGTCACCTCGCCGTGCGCGGTCCGCCGGAAGGTCCGCAGGGCCAGGTGGCCACCCTTGGTGCGGTACGGGATCCACCAGGCCACGGGTTCCCCGGCCACCGGCACGGGCGGCGCAGCGTCCGACCGCCCGAGCCCGAGCCCCGGCCCCAGCAGCCCCCGCTGTTCGACGAGCAGGGCGTTGAGCCGCCGCCGCTCCCCGTCCGACGGCCGCTCGGCATACAGGTCCCAGCGGCCCTCGGCGAGCCCGAGCCGCTCGCGGGCCAACACGGCGGTCCACTCCGGCTTCCCCTCGTCCGGCGACTCCAGCGGGACCCGGATCTCCGTGTCACCGTGCCGATGCCGCAGAACGAGCACGTGCGCTTCCCCTGCCGAGGGCCCTGGCGCCCCTGACGAACCGAGGGCGATCCGTACGTTCCCCGAGGAGTCGATCCGGCAGCGGGCCCCGGGGCGCAGAGGGTGTGGTGGGGGCGGCGGGGGCGGCATGGCGTCCGGGGCCGGCGCGGAGCCCGGCCCGGAAACAGTGCCGTCGGCCTGGTCGCCCCGCTCGGCACGCGAGATGACGGGCGTACGAGCCAGCAGACCATGAAGCGGGAAACGCACCCCGCGCATCCGGCGCACGACCCTCACCACGACCGGCGTCCGCGCCTTCCGCAGCTCGGTGAGCAGCCGTTCGTACTCCTCGGCGATCAGGCGCGGAGCGTACCGCCGCACGGTCGACCGGCCCTCGGTGCCGAGTCCGCGCCGCAGGTCCGGGTCCTCGATCAGTCTCAGCAACGCTCCGGCGAGCGCGTCCGCGTCCTTGGGCGGGACGAGCAGCCCGTCGCGACCGTCGGTGATGATCTCCCCGGGGCCGTGCGGGCAGTCGGTGGCGACCACGGGCACGCCCGCGTGCATGGCCTCCAGGATCGTCATCCCGAAGGACTCCCACTCGGAACTCACCACGGCGACGGACGCCTTGGCCCACTCGGTCTCGAGGGCGGCGTGCGGCCCCATGAGGAACACGTGGTCGCTGAGGCCGAGCGCGTCCACGGCGGCACGGAGATTCGCCCGCTCGGGACCCTGGCCGTAGATCCGCAGCCGCCACTCGGGATGTACGGCCGCGACCTTGGCGAAGGCCTCGATAAGCAGGTCGTAGCGCTTGACCGGGACGAGCCGCCCGGCGGCGACCACCAGGGGAACCTGCAGACCGGAGGGCTCGGCTTTCGTTTTCGGCGCGGTGTTCGCGATGTCGGTGATCCGTGTCCCGACCCCGGGGAGATGCCGGCGGTGATCGGCGGCGTCCCGCGCGGAGACGGTCACGAAGCCGTCCAGATGACGGATCGCCTGGTTCTGCGCCGCGCGGACACCGGGTACGTGGTGGTCGTACGACAGGTGCTCCTGGCCGATGCGCAGATAACGGCGCGATCCGTGTTCGGCGAGCATGACGACGAGCGCGGGCCGGGTCGCGACGACGACATCGGCGTCCGTGGTGTCGAGGAAGGCGCACAGGCGCTGGTCGGTGAGCGCGGTGTAGCGGTGCGCGAGCACTTCCGTCGGCGGTACGACGTCGGAGGGCCGGGCCATGAGTTCGTGCGTGCCCTCGTACGAGGGCGCTTCCGGGCGTTCGTCGACGAGTGGATGTAACCGCACCTTCCCGCTCACCCCGAGCAGCGGCTTGTCCGCGGTGCGGAACACCGACACGACCTCGACCTCGTGGTGGGCGGCCAGCGCCCCGGCCAGATTGAGGGTCGAGCGGACCGTGCCGCCGATGGCATAGGCGTTGTGCAGCAGGAAGCTGATCCTCATGGCTCGCGTGGACTCCACTCTCGGGACGTCTGGGCGGCTTCCGGCACGCCGAGACGTCGACGCGGGCGGCGGCCCGGCCGGCCGTGCCCGCTCTCTCCAACAGCGCGATGCCCCGGAAGGTCCCGGCCACGGTGCCGATGGTCACGCTTTCCGGGGGGCACGCTGCTTCACTCTTTCGGCCGTGCGTGGGCCAGTCGGGTGAGCGCAGGCCCCGTGCCAACAGCTCACCGAAAAAAGGGTGTCGGCGATGTCAGCCGCCGCTGTTAGCCTCCTGCGACCCGTGTGACACAGGGGACTGACAGGGGAGGGAACACATGAACAGCACCGGACACCGGTGGAGACCGGGAAGGCATCGCCGCATCGCCGTGGGATGCCTCGTCACGGCCGCCGTGCTGACCGCACCCGGCACGGCCCACGCGGCGGAGAACCTGCCGCCGCGCCAGCCGCTCGTGGCGGACCTGCAGACCGGGACCCGGCCGTGCGCCACCGGCGCGGACAGGCCCTACGTCGGGGACCCGCCCACGCTCACCGCCGTGCTGTACGACCCCGAGGAGGACAACCAGCCTGCCGAGGCCAACCTCGTGCACGGCGAGTTCGAGGCCTGGTGGCAGGACTCGGACGGGGCCGAGCAGCGCCGGACGTACTCCTCGTACGACACGCTGTCGGGGTCGACTCTGCAGTGGCGGCTGCCGCAGGACATCCCGGCCGGGACGGTGATCTCCTGGCGCGTGCGCGCGAACGACGGCACGGCGGCGTCGGACTGGAGCTCCGACGGCGACGGATCCGTCTGCGAGTTCGTCTACGACGACGTCAGCCCGGAGAAGCCGGTCGTCACTTCCCCCGACTACTCGGAGGACGAGATCCGCGACGGTGTGGGCGTCTGGGGCAGCTTCGTGGTGGACTCCCCGTCCGACGACGTGGTCGAGTACCGCTACAGCTTCATCGGCGGCCCGCAGTCGACCGTCCGTCCCACCGAGCCCGGCGGCCCGGCCACCATCCGGCACCTGCCCCTGAGCAGTGCGCCCGACTATCTGCAGGTTCGGGCGATCGACCGCTCCCGCCGCAGCAGTTCGACGACCACCTACTACTTCCGCGTCAAGTCCGGCCGTGCTCCGGTCGCCCACTGGACCCTCGGTGACGCGAAGGGTTCTGCCACCGCCGCGGCCGAGGCAGGGCCGACCGCCCGGGCCGGCGACGGCGTGACGTTCGGTGCCTCGGGGCCCAGGGGCACGTCACTGGCCTCCACCGCCCGTCTCGACGGCAGCCGCGGCAGCCATCTCACCCCGGACGCCGCGGTCGTCGGCACCCACCGCACCTACGCCGTCAGTGCCTGGGCACGCCCCGCCGGGACGGGCCGTGACATGACCGTGGCCAGCCAGGACGCCGGCCGCTCCGCCGGGTTCGCCCTGGGACTGCGTACGGGCGATGGCGCGCCGCAGTGGTCCTTCGAGGCCGGCGGGGCGCGGATCACCGGCGGGGCGCCCGAGGCCGGTGAGTGGGCCCATCTGCTGGGCCTGTACGACCCGGAGACGGGCCGGGCCCGTCTCTACGTCAACGGGCATGAGGTCGGCACCGCCGCCGAGGCGACACCCGCCGACGCCTCCGACGGTGCCTTCCAGATCGGCCGGGTGCGCAAGGGCGACGGCTACCGCGGCCACTGGCGCGGCGCGCTCGGCGATGTCCGGGCGTACGACCGGGTCGTCGTGCCGGCCGAGGTGACCGAGCTCGCCCGCCGCAAGCCGGAACTGATCGGCCACTGGTCCCTGGAGAGCGCCTCGGACGGTACGAGCCCGGAGCAGAACGGCGGGACGCCCCTGACGCTGGGCCCGGGCGCCACCATTCACCGGGTTCCGGACAGCTCCTGCCTGCCCGAGCTCGATCCGGAATGCCCCGTCGTGCCCGATGCGCTCGTCGGCGACGGCCACCTCCAGTTGGACGGCGAGAGCGGGTACGCCACCACGGGCGGTGCCGTCATGGACACCACGGAGAGCTTCACCATCGGTGTGGTCGTCCGCCTCGCCGACTCGCAGCCTGCCGGACCGATGACCGTGCTGTCCCAGCCGGGCGAGCACACCGACGCCTTCAAGGTGCGCTACGACCCGTCGGTGCATGCCTGGCAGCTGGTGATGCCCCAGAAGGACGAGGTGGGCGCGCCCGAGACCGTCGTGTCCCAGATCGAGGGCGCGGACGGCGGCGAGGGACAGGGGCACCGCCTGGCCGTCGTGTACGACGACGCCACCGACCGGATCAGGCTCTACCTCGACGGTGAGACCAACGAGGGCGCGAGCGCGTCCTTCACCGGCAACCCGCTGAGCTCCGGTGCCCTGCAGATCGGCCGCTCGAAGGCCGGTGACACGGATGACGGCTGGGGCGAGTACCTGCACGGTGACGTCGACGAGGTGCAGGCGTACGCCGGGGCGCTGCGGGACAGCGACATCGGCCTCCTCGGCTGGAGTACGGACCCCTGCCTCTGCTGAGTCCGGCGGGCCCGCCCCCTCACGCGTCACAGGGGGCGGGCCTCCTCGCGGAGCGCGGCCAGGAGAACTCCGGGCCGGCGAGGGCGGGTGGCGAAGGTGGTCTCCGGCTCGTCGCTCTCTCGGGGAGGATCGCTGGGGCAGGACTTCCGGGAGTCGATCTCCTCCCGCACTCGGCCGCTCTACCCTTTCCTCTGTCGAGTGCATGATCGGCGGGGCGGACGGGCGGGGTGGGCGGGGTGGGCATCGAACTGGACGGGCGGGCTCACGCGCGGCAGCGGTGGTCGGCCCGGGTCGCGTTGGGCGCCGCGGCGACGGCCGTGCTGCTGCCCGTGGTCGTCGCCAGGGCCGCGAGCGTGCTGCTGCTCCTCGGTGGCCTGCTCGGTGTGGGACTCGCACTCGCCGGGATCTGGTGGGCGCTCACCCGCAGGGGGCCGGCCCGCATCGGGGCCGTGGGGCTCGCGGTCGCGGCGCCCGTCGTCGTCGTCACCCTGTTCGCCGCTGCCAATCTGCTGTGGGTCGTCGTGGTGTCCCTGATGCTGTGGGGGCTGGCGGTGTGGGCGGGCAAGTACGCGCTGAGCAGTACGAAGTCCCATCAGGTGCGCGTCCGCGAGTACCGGGCGCCCGTCCCGGAGCAGCCGTTCCTGATCATGAATCCGCGCTCCGGGGACGGCAAGGTCGAGCGCTTCGGGCTGAAGGAGAAGGCCGAGCGGCTGGGCGCGCGGGTCCATCTGCTCGATCCGGACCGGCCGGGCGGGAACGAGGACGTCGTCGCGCTCGCTCAGGACGCCGTCCGGAACGGTGCCGATCTGCTCGGCGTCGCCGGCGGGGACGGTACCCAGGCGCTCGTCGCCGCCGTCGCCGCCGAACACGACATCCCCTTCCTCGTCATCTCCGCCGGCACCCGCAACCACTTCGCCATGGACCTCGGCCTCGACCGCGACGACCCCGCCGCCTGCCTCGACGCGCTCACCGCCGCCGGCGTCGAACTCCGTGTCGACCTCGGCTTCGCCGACCCACCGGGGGGCGGTGCGCCGTACCCGTTCGTCAACAACGCCTCCTTCGGCGCGTACGCCGCCGTCGTACAGAGCCCGGAGTACCGCGACGACAAGGTCCGTACATCACTGGAGCTGCTGCCCGACCTGCTCACCCACCAGCGCGGGCCCACGCTCGTCGCGTACGCGGAGAAGACCGTCATCGCGGCGCCCCAGGCCGTGCTCGTCTCCAACAACCCCTACCGCAGCGACGACCTGCTCGGCCTCGGGCGCCGCGAGCGGCTGGACTCCGGCCGGCTGGGCGTCCTCGGCATCAAGGTGGAGAACGCCGCCGAGGCCGCCGCCCTGCTTCTCGGCCCCAACGCCCCCGGCGTCACCGTGCTGACCGCCCAGGAGGTCGTCGTCGAGGCCGACCGCTCCGAGATCGACGTCGGGATCGACGGCGAGGCGCTGTGCCTGCCGACGCCCGTACGGTGCCGGATCGTGCCGGGCGCCCTGCGGGTCCGTGTGCCCGCCGACCGGCCCGGTGTCCCCGAGCCCAAGCCGCCCCTGGACTGGCGCCGGCTGCGCAAGCTCGCGGCGGCGGTCGGACGCACGGCCCTGCCCAAGAGCCGTCAGGGGCCGGGAGGATGGGGGGACTGGCAGCAGGAGCGGCCGCTTCGGCGGGGCCCCCGGGACGGCCGGGATGGCGCGGGGCCGAGTGCGCAGGGCTGGCGGATCTGGCAGGACGCGCGGCGGAGGCAGACCCGGCAGGGTGAGCGGAGCCGGCAGAGCCGGGAGGCGTGGGAGACCTGGCAGAGCTGGCGGGAGTACTGGGCGTCCCAGGTCTCACTAGCTCGGCGGAACAGGCGGAAGTACGACGGCTCCCGCACCCCGGGCGGTGACATCCGCGCCCCGGGCGGTGACATCCGCGCCCCGGGCGGTGACATCCGCGCCCCGGACAGCGGCTCCCGCGGCCCCCACGACGACTCCCGGTCCCCGCGCGACTGAGGCGAACTCAGCGCTGACAACGCCCTGATCAGGGCGTTTCTTGCCACTGATCACTGGCGCGGTGTGTGTACCCGGTGAAAGCCCGTTACCGACGGGTACCCAAAGCATCCGCGCGGGCATACTCTGCGCCTCATGACCGACGCGCAGGCTCCTGAGAAGGCCGAGACGGCGAGTACGGGTACGCCGGGTACGCCGGGTACGACCGCTCTCAACCCCGTCGCCCGCACCCCCGAAGGCGTCCGCACCGCCGCGGACGTGGTCACCCCGGAGCTGGTCGCCCAGCTCACCAAGGGGGTGACGGGTTCGGGCCGTACGGCCAACCACATGCCGTTCACCGGGGAGAAGCTGGCCGACCTGCCCGAGTCGACCCCCGAGGACGTGCACCAGGCGTTCGAGCAGGCGCGCGCCGCGCAGAGCGTCTGGGCCCAGGTGCCGGTACGGCAGCGCGCCGCCGTCCTCCTCCGCTTCCACGACCTGCTCCTCGAGCGCCAGGCCGAGGTGCTGGACCTGGTCCAGCTGGAGACCGGCAAGGCGCGGCTGCACGCCCACGAGGAGGTGCAGGCCGTCGCCGTGGCGGCGCGGCACTACGGGCACAAGGCGGGCGCGTACCTGCGGCCCAAGCGGCACACCGGTGCGATACCCACGCTCACGCGCATCTCCGAACTGCGCCACCCACGCGGTGTCGTCGGCCAGATCGCGCCCTGGAACTATCCGCTGGAGCTGTCCGTCGGCGACGCGTTGCCCGCCTTCGTCGCGGGCAACGCCGTCGTCATGAAGCCCGACACGGAGACCGCGCTGACCGCGCTGTGGGCCCGTGACCTGCTGATCGAGGCCGGCCTGCCCGCCGAGGTCTTCCAGGTCGTCATCGGCGACGGCCCGGTGGTCGGACCCGAGGTCGTCCGGCGCGCCGACTACGTCTCCTTCACCGGCTCCACCCGTACCGGCCGCGAGGTCGCGCAGGGCGCCGCCGCCCGGCTCGTCGGCGTCTCCCTCGAACTCGGCGGCAAGAACGCCATGCTGGTCCTGGACGACGCCGACCTCGACAAGGCGGCCGCGGGCGCGGTCCGCGCGTGCTTCTCGTCCGCCGGCCAGCTCTGCATCTCCATCGAGCGGCTGTACGTGCACGAGTCGGTCGCCGACGCCTTCCTGGAGCGTTTCGCGGCCCGCACGCGCGCGATGCGGCTGGGCACGGCCCTCGCGTACGGCGCCGACATGGGGTCGCTGGCGGGCAAGCGTCAGCTGGAGGCCGTCAAACGGCACGTCGACGAGGCCGTCGCCAAGGGCGCGAAGATCGTCGCGGGTGGGATCGCCCGCCCGGACATCGGCCCGTACTTCTACGAGCCGACCATCCTCGACGGTGTCGAGGCACCCATGGCGGTGTGCACCGAGGAGACGTTCGGCCCGGTCGTCTCCGTCTACCGCGTCAAGGACGAGGACGAGGCGGTCCTGCTCGCCAACGCCACCCCGTACGGACTGAACGCGTCCGTGTGGACCAGGGACGGGCGCCGGGGCCGCGCGATCGCCGCCCGGCTGCGCACCGGCACGGTCAACGTCAACGAGGGCTACGCCGCCGCGTACGGCAGCGTCCAGTCACCCATGGGCGGTATGAAGGACTCCGGTCTCGGCCGCCGTCACGGCTCCGAGGGCATCCTCAAGTACACCGAGGCCCAGACCGTCGCCCACCAGCGGCTGCTCCCGATGGCGCCCTCGCTCGGCATGGACGACGAGAAGTACGCGGCGTTCATGAGCCGCAGCCTGAGGCTGATGAAGGCCTTCCGGCTGCGCTGAGCGCCCGGCCCATGCCGAGGGCCGTTGCCAGTACCGGACCTCGCCGACCCCGCCCACTCCGCCGAATCCGCCCACCCTGCCGAATCCGCCCACCCCGTCCACCCCGCCCACCCCGGCAGTTCTCAACGAGGAGAGCACATGTCCCTGGACGACGCTGCCCAGAAACAGGCCGACGAGACCCCCGCCGTGCCGGACTCCGACGCATCCGACCGCTCCGACGACGGAGCGTACGACTACGACGTCATCGTCGTCGGCTCCGGCTTCGGCGGCTCCGTCACCGCCCTGCGCCTGACCGAGAAGGGCTACCGCGTGGGCGTGCTGGAGGCGGGCCGCCGCTTCACCCGCCAGTCGCTGCCGAAGAACTCCTGGGACCTGAAGAACTACCTGTGGGCACCCGGGCTCGGCATGTACGGCATCCAGCGCATCCACCTGCTGGGCAACGTCATGGTGCTGGCGGGCGCCGGCGTCGGCGGCGGCTCCCTGAACTACGCCAACACCCTTTACGTACCGCCGAAGGCGTTCTTCCAGGACCCGCAGTGGAAGGACATCACCGACTGGCAGGAGGAACTCCAGCCGTACTACGACCAGGCCCGGCGCATGCTCGGGGTGCGCATCAACCCGACGACGACCCCGTCGGACGTGCACCTCAAGGCGGCCGCCGAGCGGATGGGCTGCGGCGACACGTTCCATCTGGCACCGGTCGGCGTCTTCTTCGGCGACGGCGAGGACGGCGACGGGACGGTGCGGGCGAAGCCGGGCCAGGAGGTCCCCGACCCGTACTTCGGCGGCGCGGGCCCCGCCCGCCGGGCCTGCGCCGAGTGCGGTGAGTGCATGACGGGCTGCCGCCACGGCGCCAAGAACACCCTCAACGAGAACTACCTGTACCTCGCCGAGAAGGCGGGTGCGGTCGTCCACCCCATGACGACGGTCGTGTCGGTCACGGACGACTCCCGGGGCGGCTACGCCGTCACCACGCTCCCGACCGACGCCAGACAGAGGGGACGGAGGAGAGGACGGGGACAGGGGCGGGGACAGAGGCGGACGGGGCGGGTCTACCGGGCGCGCCGCGTCGTCCTCGCGGCCGGCACCTACGGCACCCAGACGCTGCTGCACCGGATGAAGCAGGGCGGGCAACTTCCGTACCTGTCCGACCGGCTGGGCATACTGACCCGCACGAACTCCGAGGCCCTGGTGGGCGCGCAGACCGACGACCGCCGCTACCGCAGGGCGCACGGCGAGCCCAGAGCCGACTTCACCCGGGGCGTGGCCATCACGTCCTCGATCCACCCCGACGGCAACACCCACATAGAGCCCGTCCGCTACGGCAAGGGCTCCAACGCGATGGGCGGCCTGTCCATCCTCCAGGTCCCGTACGCGGAGGGCTCCTCCCGCGCCCTCGCCTGGCTCGGCAACGCGGCACGCCACCCGTTGCTGCTGCTCCGCTCGCTGTCCAACCACCGTTGGTCCGAGCGCACGATCATCGGCCTGGTGATGCAGTCCCTGGACAACTCCCTGACCACGCACCTGAAGCAGAAGGGCGTCGGGAAGGGGCTGCTCACCGCCCGCCAGGGGCACGGTGCGCCCAACCCCAAGCAGATCAGGGCCGCCACCGAGGCCGCGACCACCCTGGCCGACGAGATCAACGGTTTCCCGGGCAGCAATGTGGGCGAGCTGATGGGCACCCCGCTCACCGCGCACTTCCTGGGCGGATGCCCGATCGGCGCCTCCCGCGAGGACGGCGTGATCGACCCGTACCACCGGCTGTACGGCCACCCGGGCATCTCCGTCGTCGACGGCTCCGCGGTCTCGGCGAACCTCGGCGTCAACCCCTCCCTCACGATCACCGCGCAGGCCGAGCGCGCGATGTCGTACTGGCCCAACAAGGGCGAGGCCGATCCGCGTCCGGCGCAGGAGGCCGCGTACGAGCGGCTGAAGCCGGTGGAGCCGCGGCGGCCGGCGGTCCCGGCGGACGCGTTCGGCGCGCTGCGACTGCCGTTCCTCGGGGTGCCGGTGGTGCCGCCGAAGAAGTGACGTGGCGCGTACGACATACGGAGAAGGACCCGCACCCCCCTCCGAGTGCGGGTCCTTCTTCTTGTGCGAGGCATGACGCCTGACGCAGCTTGTGGGCGGAGGGGGGGCGGCCGTCAGCCGCCCGGCCCTCCGTTACGCGAAGCTGTTCTCCACGCCGTTACGCGAAGCTGTTCTCCACGCCGTTACGCGACGCTGCTCTCCGCGCCCTTGCGACGGCGGACCAGGAACACCGCGCCACCGCCGACGACGACCGCGGCACCGCCGATGAGGCCGATCATGGGCAGCGCGGAGCTGGAACCGGTCTCGGCGAGGTTGCCGATCGGCAGGTCGGCGATGTCGCCCTGCGGCCGCTTGACGGGGTCCTTGCCGTCCTTGTCACCCGGCGTGGCGTCGCCCGGGTTCGGGTTGGCGGAGCCCGGCTTCAGCACCTGGAACTCGTAGAACCCCCAGCCCGAGGCGACGCAGTCCTGGTCGCCGACCTTGTCGAGGTAGGCGCCGGCACCGAGCGAGTAGGCGTCACCCGCGGGGGCGTCCTTGTCGACGCTGACGCGCAGGTCGAACTTCTCGCTCGCCTTGGACTTCAGCTCCTCGGCGTAGGCGAAGTAGCCGCCGGCCCACCCGTCCTCACCGATCGAGGTCCACTTGCCGTTGTCGGGGTCCTTGAACTGCAGGTCGACGTACCGGCTGAGGTACTTGTCGATGTCGTCCAGCTCGTAGTTGTCGACCGTGGCGTAGACGGCGACCTCCTTGACGTCCACGTCCGAGTCGTTGGTGACGACCAGCTGGAAGGAGTGGTAGCCGCTGCCCGCGACGATCTTGCCGGGCAGCCCCGTGATGTCCGCGGAGACCTTGGCGTCGTCGTACTCCTCGTCCAGGTCCTCGCAGAAGGGAACGTCGGGCTCCGGGGCCTCCGGCTCCTCCGTCGCGGAGTTGGTCGGATCCGGGGTGCCCGTCGGGCTCGGGGACTGGGTCGTGGTCTCCTCGGGTGCCGTCGTGGGCGGAGTGGTCTCCGGCTCCGCCGGGGTGGACGATGTGCCCGTCGGTGCCGGCTCGGTGGAGCCGGTCGCGCCCGGCGCCGGCGTGTCCGTCGCGGCCGGCGAGCTGGAAGCGTCGGACGGGTTCGATGTCGACTCGGTGGTGGTCGTGCCCGTGGTGTCGGACGGGGTCCCTTCGGCGAAGGCGGCCGGAGCGGACAGCAGGGCGATCGGGGCCAGGGCGGCCGTGGCAGCCGCTGTGGCCAGAGCGCGGCGAAGCTTCATCAGGTAGGACCTCATCCGAGTCGTATCCGGGTGACTGCCACGCCGCCGGACGCGGTCGTGGCCGTTGGTTCCGCAGGTGTGACCGGTGAGATCTGCGAAGGGTTGTGCGCATGTTCACAGAAAACTTATGTGCTCTGGGTCACATGTGCGGGCCCGTGAAATTCGTTGCGACGGAGGACTTCGTGCGTGATGGGATGTGCGTCGGCTCCGGCGGCTGTCGGGGCCCTGTGAGCTGCATGTGCGGTGTAGTGAGCGCGTGGCGATGAGACGCGCGCGGGGGACGGGCACATGCGCGGGATCCGGAGGCGGGAACGTGAAGTCGAACATGTCGCGGGCAGCCATGGCCCTCTCGGCGGTGGTGGCGCTGGGATTCACCGCGGCGTGCGGTGGGGGCGGCGACGAGGAGAGGACCGAGAAGCCGGGCGAGTCGTCGTCGGCGGCCGCGCCGAAGGCCGACGAGGTGAAGAACGAGCCGGCGGGCCCGCTCAGCGCGGCCGAGCTGGACAAGGCCGTTCTCGCCGGCGGTGACGTCGCGGACTACGAGGTCACGAAGATGTCGGAGGCGGACATGCCCGCCGTCAGCGTGCCCGCGGAGCCGGCCACGTGCCAGCCGATCGCGGACATGTTCTTCTTCGCGTCCACCCCGATGGCGGAGTCCCGTACCGGACGCACCCTCACCCCAGGCAGCAGCCTGGACGCGACCGTCACCTCGGTCGCCCTGCTCGCCCATGAGGCGGGGGACGCCGAGAAAGTGATCGCCGATCTGCGTACGGCCTCGGAGAAGTGCACCGCGTACGAGCACACCGACTACAAGTACAGCGACGTCAAGGGCCTGCCCGCGCCGAAGTACGGCGACGAGGCGGTCTCCTACGAGCAGACGGGCGTGATCGACGGCACCACCCTGTCGATGAACTTCACGATCGTGCGCAGCGGCTCGACGCTCGCGGCGTTCTACGCGATGAACGCCCTCGAGGCGGAGAAGGCGCAGGTGGCGGACGAGCTGGTCGAGAAGCAGCTGGAGAAGCTGGAAGGACTGAAGAAGTCCTAGAGGCTTCAGGCGCCCCGGTGCTCCCGGCGTCTCCCGGCACTCCGAGCGGCTCCGAGCGCTGCGAGCGCTGCGAGCGCTCCAGAGGCTGTGAGGGCCCTCGAAGGTGGCATGAGGACGAAGGCGGCATGAGAGCGAAGGTGACATGAGAGCGAAGGTGACATGAGAGCGAAGAGCCCCGCGGGACCAGTCCCGCGGGGCTCTTCTGCGTCAGCACCGACGTCAGGGCAGCGCCGGTGCCTGGGAAGCGGCGCCGGGGGGTTGCGCCGCTTGCTCGGTGCGCTCGCTTGTCCGCCGGTCGGCGCCCCGGCTCACTGGGGGCGCGTACGTGGTATCGACCTTTGGCAGTCGAGCCGTTCGATGCAGTTGTTCGGAGTGCGGGCTGTCCTTGCATCGTGCTGGATGGGTCGCGGCCTCCGCAACCGTTTCGACCACCCTTGAACAGATTCCGCCGGTCGGCTCCGGGCGTCCCCGAAGCCGACCGTTCTCTGGGTGACCGGGCTGCTGTCCCCTGCCGTCCGGTCACGACCCTGGAGCGAGGTCCCACGGCGCACAGCACGATCCGTACGCCTCATCGCTCCAGCGGAGCCACGCGTGGTTCTTCCGGGCCCGCGCCTGGCTGACGCGGACACCGGGACCAACGAAGGGTTTCGCGCGGCGGTCACGCGCCGTACGGGTGAGAGAAGGAGCGGACGTGCGTACGCCGGGCCTGCGTGCGGTATGCGCGTCGGGCGTACCGGCTGAGTCCCGGCCCGGGCGGGCTCCGACGACGTCAGATCCGGCCCCGGCAGAGCTCCAGCAGAATCATGCCCAGGGATGTGCCGGGCTTGCCGAGGGCGTCCCTGTAGCGGGCGAGGATCTCCATCTCGCGGGACAGGTTCACGCGCCGGCCGCCGGAGGTGATGCGGGCCTCCTGGACGACGGCGGACACGGCCATGCGTTCCTGGAGCAGTCCGATGATGCGGTCGTCCAGGGAGTCGATGCGTGCGCGGGCGTCCGAGATCAGCAGGGCGGCCTGTTCGGTGTGGGCGCCGGTCTTGTCTGCGGTGGCGGCTTTGCTGGCGACGGCGGTCCTGTCAGGGACAGCGGTCTTGTTCGCGGTCGTGGTCATGGCGGGAGGCTCCTCTGTTACCGGTTCGTGTGTCCGACGGGGTACCCCCGAGTGACAGGACCCGGAAACACTCAGGCGCCCCGGGCCTTGTCGGCCCGGGGCGCCTGGGAAGTCGCTTGTCAGTTGCTCAAGCAGCACGACCATGGCAGCCGGTGGGCCGGTTGCCATAGGTAAAGACGAAGGTCGTCAGCGCGAGCATGCGAGCAGTATGCCCTGCCCAGGAATGCGGGCCAAGCGGGCCCGGATGCTGAGACGGCGGAGCGGGGGAGAGGGGTGGGACCGGGGCGGGACGGGGACGGGACCGGGGCGGGACCGAGTGAACAGAACTGCGCGTACTGCGCGTGCATGAGCGGAAAGCGCGCATGTATGAGCAGAGCTGTGCGTACACGG
Source organism: Streptomyces sclerotialus (assembly GCA_000719105.1). Taxonomy (GTDB): domain Bacteria; phylum Actinomycetota; class Actinomycetes; order Streptomycetales; family Streptomycetaceae; genus Streptomyces; species Streptomyces sclerotialus_B. The sequence goes on from JODX01000002.1 coordinate 149,642, forward strand.
ACCGGCCGGTGTGCGTACATGCGGGCGTACACGGCAGACGTATGTGACAGGAGTGCCGTGCGGCGCGGCAGGCGTCTCCCGCGTGGCCCCCGGTAGACTCGACGGCACAGACCCCCGCCAACCCGCCGGAAGGCCATCCGTGTCATCAGCGACCCCCGCTGCCGCCTCTGCCGCTCATCCCGACACCGTTCTGGTCGTCGACTTCGGAGCGCAGTACGCCCAGCTCATCGCCCGCCGAGTCCGTGAGGCCCGGGTCTACAGCGAGATCGTGCCGAGCACCATGCCGGTGGAGGAGATGCTCGCCAAGAACCCGGCAGCGATAATCCTCTCCGGCGGTCCCTCGTCGGTCTACGCCGAGGGCGCCCCCCGCCTCGACCGCGAGCTCTTCGAGTCGGGCGTTCCCGTCTTCGGCATGTGCTACGGCTTCCAGCTGATGGCCGAGACCCTGGGCGGCACGGTCGACAACACGGGCGCGCGCGAGTACGGCCGTACGCCCCTCCAGGTCACCAAGTCCGGCTCCACCCTCTTCGAGGGCACCCCGGACGAGCAGTCGGTGTGGATGTCCCACGGCGACGCCTGCAGCGCGGCCCCCGAGGGCTTCACCGTGACGGCCTCCACCGACGTCGTCCCGGTCGCCGCCTTCGAGAACGACGAGAAGAAGCTGTACGGCGTCCAGTACCACCCGGAGGTCATGCACTCCACCCACGGACAGCAGGTGCTCGAGCACTTCCTGTACCGGGGCGCGGGCCTGAGCCCGGAGTGGACCACCGGGAACGTGATCGAGGAGCAGGTCGCGGCCATCCGCGCGCAGGTCGGCAACAAGCGCGCGATCTGCGGCCTCTCCGGCGGCGTGGACTCCGCCGTCGCCGCCGCCCTCGTCCAGAAGGCCATCGGTTCCCAGCTGACCTGCGTCTACGTCGACCACGGCCTGATGCGCAAGGGCGAGAGCGAGCAGGTCGAGAAGGACTTCGTGGCGTCGACCGGCGTCCAGCTCAAGGTCGTCGACGCGGAGGAGCGATTCCTCACCGCACTCAAGGGCGTCAGCGACCCCGAGGAGAAGCGGAAGATCATCGGCCGCGAGTTCATCCGGGTCTTCGAGCAGGCCCAGGCCGAGATCGTGGCCGAGGCGCCGGACGACCAGCCGGTGGAGTTCCTCGTCCAGGGCACCCTGTACCCGGACGTCGTCGAGTCCGGCGGCGGCACCGGTACGGCCAACATCAAGTCGCACCACAACGTCGGCGGCCTCCCCGAGGACCTGGAGTTCCAGCTCATCGAGCCGCTGCGCAAGCTGTTCAAGGACGAGGTGCGGATGGTCGGCCAGGAGCTCGGCCTGCCGGACGAGATCGTCCAGCGCCAGCCCTTCCCCGGCCCCGGTCTCGGTATCCGTATCGTCGGCGAGGTCACCAAGGAGCGGCTCGACCTGCTGCGCGAGGCCGACGCCATCGCCCGCGAGGAGCTGACGGCGGCCGGCCTCGACCGCGACATCTGGCAGTGCCCGGTCGTCCTGCTCGCGGACGTGCGCAGCGTGGGCGTCCAGGGCGACGGCCGCACGTACGGCCACCCGATCGTCCTGCGGCCCGTCTCCTCCGAGGACGCGATGACCGCCGACTGGTCGCGTCTCCCGTACGACGTCCTCGCGAAGATCTCGACGCGCATCACGAACGAGGTGCGTGACGTCAACCGCGTCGTCCTCGACGTGACGTCGAAGCCGCCGGGCACCATCGAGTGGGAGTGATCCGGGGCCTGCCGGTTATCCGGGTTTCCCCGGTCCTCCGGGTTCCCCCGGTCCTCCGGGGCTTCCCGGCCCTCCGGAACCTTCCGGTCACTGCGTGAAGGCGCCGCCCGTTTCGGGCGGCGCCTTTTCGCGAGCTGCATGCGCTTCACATGGTGCGGTACGGCGCGTGCCGCGCTTGCCTCATGTGCGCCGGACGGTGCGCACGGGCTCGCCCGGCTTCCACACCTGCACGACCAGATAGGCGTCGTCCTCCACGTACGTCCGTACGACCTCCGTCAGCTCCGTGCGGAAGAGGTGGAATGCCGAGGGGTCGGGCGGGTTCACCTCGTCGACGTACCGCCGCACCGCCTCCGCGTCGTCGTCGACCTCGATCGCACGCCCGCCGATCCGTACGTCGCCGTCGGCCATGTCCGTGCCCGGGCCCGGGTTCGCCTGGAGCGCGAAGCGCGGATCGCGGCGCAGATCGAGTGCCTTGACCGAGTTCGGCATCATGCCGAGCCACAGCTCGCCGTGCAGGAAACGGACCTCCAGCCCGGTCGTGCGCGGTGAGCCGTCCTTGCGGAGGGTGGCGAGGACATGATGGGTGAAGGCGCCGAAACGCTTTTCGACCGTCGCGGCGAGGCCGGGGTCGGCGGCGGCGAAGGCCGCCCAGTTGCTTCGATCCATGCTTCGATCCATGCGAACGAGTCTGCTGCTGATACCGGACACGTACTGTCGGGTATTTGTCGGGTATACGGACGCGGTGACCAACCGGAAGCCTCGGCAGCTCTTCGCCTGCAGCGCCGCGCCCGCTGGGTGCCGACGCGTTTTCCTGACTTCCGTAACGGTTGCGTATTGTCGTCACCCGGCGGACATGCCCTCGCCTCTCCTGAAGGCCGACGGCAGCTTCCACTCCGTAGAGGAACCAGTGCTGGAGGACTTATGCACGGTCCCACACCACCCCTTCCCCGCCCCACCGATCAACTGCGGTTCGCCATGCCGCCCAAGCACGAATCGCTGGACGACGAGCGCCGGCACCGAAAGGAACGGCTGGCCGGGGCGCTGCGGATCTTCGGGCGCCTCGGATTCGAGGACGGGGTCTCCGGGCACATAACGGCGCGCGATCCCGAGTTCAGCGACTGCTTCTGGGTCAACCCGTTCGGGATGTCGTTCAAGCACGTCACGGTGAGTGACCTGGTGATGGTGAACTCCGAGGGGCAGGTCATCCAGGGCCGCTACCACGTGAACCAGGCGGCTTTCACCGTCCACGCCCAGGTCCACGCGGCCCGCCCGGACGTCGTCGCCGTCGCCCACTGCCACTCGGTCCACGGGCGCGCGCTCTCCGCCCTGGGTGACCTGCTCGACCCGATCACCCAGGAGAGCTGTGCCTTCTACGAGGACCACGGGGTGTACGACTCCTACACCGGAGTCGCCGTGAACGCGGAGGAGGGCCGCCGGATCGCCGCCGCCCTCGGCAGCGGCAAGGCCCTGGTCCTGCGCAACCACGGGCTGCTGACCGTGGGCGACTCGGTGGACGCGGCGGCATGGTGGTTCGTCTCGATGGAACGGTCGGCACAGGTGCAGCTCACCGCGCGCGCCGCGGGACGGCCGGTACTGATCGACCACCGGCAGGCGGTGGCCACCCGGGAGCAACTGGGCGGAGACCTGGTGGCGTGGATCAACTATCAGCCCCTGTGGCAGGACGTCAGCAGGAGTGAGCCGGACCTGCTGAGCTAGCCGACCCGACCTGCGGAGCAGGTGGGACGCACCCCTGCGGGGTCGGCGGGCCGGACCTCAGAACCTCCTGAGCACCGCTGCCTTGGTCAGCGCGAACTCCTCGTCGGTCAGCACCCCCTCGCGATGCAGCTCGCCCAACTCCCGCAGCCTTCGCAGGAGTACGTCGTGGTCCTCGGCCGGGGGCGCGGCGGCGGAGTGGAGCCGGGGCCGGTCCACGTAGTCGATCGCCCGGGTGGACGGGTGGGGGAGCCGGGCGGTGACCGCTGCCGCGACGAGGGCGGTGAGCAGGTCGCGGCGGGCGCTGCCCCACAGGTCGAGGGCGTACGGGTCCTTCTCCGGCGGCATCTTCGAGAACGCCGTCTCCTGGGTCACGAAGCGCATGAACCCGTCCTCGTAACCGGAGTTGGGCAGCCACTCCACCTGCACCAGGTCGCCGAGGGCGATGATCCGCGGCCCCGTGGCACGCTTCACCCGGTCGGAGGTGTCGCTCCAGTCGATCCTGACCTGCGTGCCGTCGAAGGAGACCGTGCCGTCGCTGGACCGCACCGAGACGGGCACCGGCGGTCCGGGAAGGAGATAGGCCTTCGTGGGTTCCTTCGGAACCTGATCGAGGAGCAGCGCGCGGCGTATCTCCTCCGCCACGTACTCGGCGACGCCCGAGCGGTCGATCTCGACGGTCAGCCGATAGGGATCCGCCGTGTCCGGGAGCCGGCCCCCGGTCGCCTGGAGCAGCGGATCGCAGCCCTCGCGCAGCCGCAGGCGCAGACGGCCGCGTTTGCGCTCGGCTTCGAAGACGACACCCGACACCGCTTCCAGGGGAACGGCGATCTCCCCGTACGTCTGCCGGAACAATGGCACGGAGCGGTGAAGTCCCGGCGTGATGCGGACCGTGGTGCCGTCGAAGGTCCAAGTCCCGTCGCGCTGGCTGATCTCGGCCATAGGCAGATTCTCGCAGCCGGGCACTCCGCGGGAAGGGGAACGAAGACGGCGAAGGGCCACGCTCCCGCCCGGACCCTCTCCCGGACTCTCCGGACCGTGCGGCCATGCACGTCCCTGCGAACCCCGCGTGTGCCCGCGTGTGCCCGCGTGTCCCCGCATGTCCCCGCGAACCCCGCGCATTGCTGACCATCCTTGTGCACCCCTGCACGCCCTTGTGGAGTTCCGTCCGTGCCTAGGTGAATCGTCGGCGCGGCGGGTGCCCGGCCGGACGGTGCCGCACCCTTCCTGGCGCCTCTGGAAGCGCTGGTCAACACACCTCTCCTTGCTTCACCCCGCGCTGACCAGACCTGCCGGACCGTGGCCATGTTCCGTACGGCACAATTCGCTGTCATCGCACGGTAGTTGTACGGCTGTCCCGGAGTGCAGGCGTACGGAGTGGCACGACGGTTCTCGGCGCCCGCCGGCGGACGAGCACCGAGGGCGACCCGGGGACCGGGACGGACGGAACACCGCCGACGGGCCAGTGCCGGCGGGCGAGAAACGGCGGGCGAGAAACGGCGGCTGAGTCCCGCCGGGTGAGTGCCGGCGGCCCGGTGCCGTCGGACATGGGCGAAGTGGCGTGGGAAGGCGGCTCGGACGTGGCGGTACAGGAGGCGAGACAGGGCGCGGGTGCCCATGAGGGAGGCTGCACGTGCGGGAGCTGCCCGCACGGAGCGCGTGAAGGACACCGGCGCGCGGTCGCCGAGTTCCTGCGCCTGCGCGAGGAGTTCGCGTCGGGCAAGGGGCTGCCCGCCGCGGTGGCGCACTCCGCGGCGGCATCCCGCCAGTGGGTCTCCGACGAACTCATCCAGTCCGCGGCCCTCGTCGCCGAGCGAGGCCGCGTGGCGGGCGAGGCATGGCTGAGGCGCCTGTGGCCGCGTACGGCAGCCGTCGTCTGGGCCGCCCTCGTGGTTCTGCTCGTCGTCCAGGCACTCACCGCGATCGGGGAGGGCTGGAGCGCCGCGCGAACGGCCGGGCTGCTCGCCGCGGTGGTCATCGGCATGGCACTGACAGGCGCCGGATACCTGCACCGCGCCCGGGGAGGCGCGCTGGCGCCGGTGATCGGCGAGGACAACCGGCTCTCCACCTCCCGCGTCGTGGCGGCCGGCTGGGTGCTCCTCTCGGTGTACTCGGTCCTGGTACTGGCCGGGCAACTGGCCGCCGCCTCGGACCACGGCCGCCGCGATGCGCTGATCGCCGGTCTCGACCTCGCCCGCGGCGTCGGCGTGGTCACCGTTCTCGCGGTGACATGCGGGATCGCCGTACTGGTACGGCGCGTGGTCGGCCTGCGCGTCCTGGGCCAGCGCCTGCAGAAGGTGCACGCGGACCGGCCACGCGCCGCCGATCTGCTGACCGACGACTCGGGCCGGGGCAGCTTCACCGACATCCAGTACATCGTCGTGAACACCGTCGCCCTCCTGTTCGCTCTCGTACGGCTGGCCCGCCGCCCGGACCAGCTTCCCGACCTTCCCTGGGGCCTGGCCCTCCTCGTACTGGTCTCCGCCGCCACGTACTTCTCCGGCAAGTACGCGGAGGGCGGCCGACCCGTGATCCTTTCCGTTGTCCGGTCCCGGGAGGCCGGCGACCTCGACGCGCCCATCCGCACCGGCGACGACATCGAGATCCGCGGCGCGGGTTTCGTACCGCCGGGCGCCCAGACTCCGGACAGCCTGTCCCGCATGGTGGTCCGCATCGGCGCCGTTCATGTCCATGTGCCGCTCGTCCCCGTCCCCGGCGGTTTCAGCAACCCGACCGACGCCGTCCTGACCGTTCCGGTCCCCGCCGATGTGGAACCCGGCCGGATGGAGGTCCAGGTCGTCACAGCCGCGGGCGCCGAGACCAACCGCTGTGTGATCGAGGTGACGGACTGACACGACGGACCGGTCTCTCGCCGACGCCTATGCCGACTGGGCGGATCCGGAACCCCGACCACTCCCGGGGAGCCATGGCCGGCATCGGCTTCCGCCAGCGCCAGCGCCAGCGCCAGCGCCAGCGCCGACGCCGGGAAACTGGCACCGTGCTCATTGAGCGGCATCCCCCTTCCGTACGTATGGTCAGTTGAGGGGTCAACGGCACGGCGGCGAAAGGCGGCGGTAGGTCATGACTCGCAGTATGCGTACGGACACGCAGGCCCCCCATCTCGGCGGCGGCCGTGACTGGCGCGACACCGCCTCGCGCTACGCCCTGCTGCCCCTCAGGATCTTCCTCGGTGTCACCTTCGTCTACGCAGGTCTGGACAAGCTCACCGACAGCGCGTTCATGTCCGAGACCGGCACGGGATCGATCGGCGACACGATGCGCTCGGTGCGCGACTCCGCCGCGATCCCTCAACTCGTCGATCTCGCCCTGGAGAACCCTGTCGGCTTCGGCTATGCCATCGCCCTCGGCGAGCTCGCCGTCGGTATCGGCGCCCTTCTCGGTCTCCTCACCCGCCTCGCCGCTCTGGGTGGCGCTCTGATCTCCCTCAGTCTTTGGCTGACGGTCAGCTGGGCCTCCGACCCGTACTACTACGGCAACGACCTCCCTTACCTCATGGCCTGGATCCCGCTCGTTCTCGCCGGCGCCACCGTCCTCTCGATCGACGCCTCCATCCGCGCACGACGCAGGCGACGGGCGGGCGGCTGCCAGTAGCCCGTGGTCAGCCCACCGCTGCCGCAATCGACGTGCCGACCGTCGGAGACGTCACTCGGTCCGGTCCGACGTCCCGGCACCGGATGCCTGGGCTGTCCGCGAACCCTCGGGCCCTTGTGGGGACGACGTCCGCCTGTGGCGTATCGCATGGGCCAGGACCGCGGTCGCGCCCGCGAGACACAGGCCCGCGGTGACCATGGGGATGGCCACGAACCAGGGGGCCTCCCAGGCGCCGCCCGCGTCGCCCGCATAGACGACGGCAGTGAGTATGAGGAACAAGCCCGCGACGAGCTTGCCGGGCTGGACGTCATGACGCAGCACGAGTGACCTCCGCCTGTCCCACGCCGACTTCCAGGGAGATGTCGAGTGTGCCGCCGGACTTCGCGTCGCGCTGTGCGCCGTCCGTGGGTGAGAGCGTCAGCTGTTGCCTCTTGTCCGGTGCCACGTCCACGTCCTCCCTGCCGTCCCCCGGCAACTGGATGTCACCGATGCCCACCTCGATGGTCAGATGCACGGTGGCGTCCGAGGGCACCACCACCTTCACCTTGCCGACGCCCACTTCCGCGCCGGTCGCCAGCCTCCGGCCCTCGGGTACGTCCAGCCGCGTCAGGTCCAGCGTGCCCGCTCCTGTTCCCAGCTCGTAGCCCGGTTTCACGTCCGCGACGGCGGTGGGGGCCCACGTCGTACGTGTCCAGTGCGAGTCGATGTCCGTCGGCAGTGCCGCGGAGCACACCAGCAGGCCCGCTGTCACCACCGCCAGGAAGATCGATCCCACGCCTGTACGCCCCAGGAACGCGCTGACCGCGATGCCCAGTCCGAAGACGGCGAGCGCGCAGGCCAGGCCGGTCTGCAGGCTGGTGCCCAGCGCATGCTCGTCCCACGTCGCACTGGTGGCGAGGCCGCCGGCGAGCAGCGCGAGCAGGAAGGTCAAGCCGCCTATCCAGCGGGGCCCGCGCTGCTTCGGCTCCTGGACGGCAGGTATGTCCTGGTGGGGCGGTGTGCCGCGGGCGATGTTGATCGCCGCCGCCACATCGCGCTCCCGGGCCGTCCATGGCCCCCACAGGTACCCCGTGCCGCCCACGTGTGTTCCGTCCTTGACGATCGGGTCCCGCCACCAGGACGGCGAGGACGCCGGGACAGGCGGCGCCTGCGCTTCCGGAGGAGCGTCGGCGACGGCCTGCGCGGCGAGCGGATCGGGATCGGGGGCACCGCGCTGCTGCGACCAGTACCCCGCACCTGCGAGAAGCAGCGAGAGGACCACGGCGAAGCTCAGCACATCGCCGTTGCTCAGCATGGTGAGGAACACGCCGCAGCCGACCAGCGAGAAGAGCACGGCTGTCAGGGCCTGACCGTCGACGCGGCCGGTCAGCAGCTTGCGTATCTCGTTCTCCTCCTCGTCGTCGTGCGGCACGAACAGCCAGACGAAGCCGTAGAAGAGGAGACCGAGGCCGCCGGTCAGGGAGAGCACCGCGAGTACGATCCGGAAGATCACCGGATCCATGTCGCACTGCCGGCCCAGCCCGGAACACACTCCGGCCAGCAGCTTGCCGCGCCGGTCGCGCCGGAACTTGGCGGGGAGCGGCGGGGGATCCGACCCGTCCCCGCCGGGAGCGTCCGCCGTCGACTGATCCGCGGTCGCGCCCTTGCCCATGCCCGACTGCGCACCCGCGCCCGCCTGCGTGCGCGGACTTCCGTGCGCACGCGGCGGCTCGTCACCCCTGCCGGCCGAGGACATGGCGTCCTGCGGCCCGGTGAGCGGCCGCCGGGCGCCCGGGCCGGAGCCGGGGCCCGGCTCCGCTGCCGCGTGCTGCTGATCTGTCATGTTTCCATCGTGGCCGTCGGCAGCGTCCGGCGGCAGTCGGGATGACCCTGGCCCGACCCTGATATTGGCGCCGGGTTGCGTTCGAGCACGTGTCCGGAGGAGATCAGGGGTGTCTCGGGGCCCGACCCTGATGCCCCCGTCCGCCAAGCGTGTGAACATCGATGGCATGCCGGAAGCCGCAGCGATGCCAGTCGACAACCCGCGGCCCCCGCGCAAGCTCTACCGCAGCAGCGACGGACGCTGGCTCGGAGGCGTGGCGCGGGGGCTCGCAGGACACCTCGGGCTGCCTGTGGCGTGGCTGCGGCTGGTGTTCGTCGGGCTGTTCCTCGCGGACGGTCTGGGCGCGCTGCTGTACGCGGCCTTCTGGTTCTTCGTCCCGCTCGGTGTGGGCGGCGTCGACAACGACCGCCCACCGACCCTCTCCACCGAGGCCTCGCCGGACGGCCGTCGCAGACTCGTGGCCCGCAAGCCGGACAGAGGCCAGATAGTCGCCCTGCTCCTCATGGTCGTCGTGGCCATGGTCTTCGTCGGGAACGTGAATCTCGGCGACGGGGCCAAGGCGTACCTGTGGCCGACCGTGCTGGTCGCCGCCGGCGTCGCCCTGGTCTGGCGGCAGGCCGACAACGCCCGACGGGCTCGCTGGGCCGAGGTGGGCCGGCGCCGGCGGACGGTCACGCTGCTCCGCACCGTAGGCGGCGTCCTCCTCGTCACCGCGGGCGTCTCCGGGATGTTCGTGCTGCAGGGCTCCGCCGCCCACCTCGGCTCGGTCCTGCAGGCGGCGCTCGCCGTCCTCGTCGGCATAGTCCTCCTGGCCGGCCCCTATCTCGTCCGCATGACCCAGGACCTCTCCGAGGAGCGCCTCATGCGCATCCGTGCCCAGGAAAGGGCCGAGGTCGCCGCGCACGTCCATGACTCCGTGCTGCACACGCTGACGCTCATACAGCGCAATGCCGAGAATGCGGGCGAGGTGCGTCGGCTCGCCCGTGCCCAGGAACGCGACCTGCGCAACTGGCTCTACAAGCCCGAGGGCACCGGCAAGGACGAGGACGACCAGCCCGACACGCTCGCCGAGGCCGTGAAGCGCAACGCGGCCGAGGTGGAGGACAAGCACGGCGTCCCCATCGAGGTGGTGGTCGTCGGCGACTGCCCACTCGACGAACGGCTGGGCGCACAGATGCAAGCCGCGCGCGAGGCGATGGTCAACGCCGCCAAGTACGGTGGCGAAGGCGGTGCCGTACAGGTCTTCGCCGAGGTCGAGGGCAGAACGGTCTTCGTGTCCGTCCGCGACCGCGGACCCGGCTTCGACATGGACGCGATACCCGCCGACCGCATGGGCGTCAGAGAATCGATCATCGGCCGTATGGAGCGCAACGGGGGTACGGCACGGCTCCGTGCCGTACCCGGCGGTGGCACGGAGGTCGAGCTGGAGATGGAGAGGGCGGAGACTGCGTCATGAGCGACGTGTACGGGGCGAGCGGACCCACCGTGCCGGACGGACCGGGCACCGGCGTCGGTGAACCCGCGCGGGTGGCCGGACCGGCCGCGTCCGGGGAACCCGGGGAGACGGGTGGCTCCGCGGCCGGGCGGCGTGTGCGGGTCGTGCTGGTCGACGACCACCGCATGTTCCGTACGGGCGTGCAGGCGGAGATCGGGCAGACGGAACACACGGGCGTCGAGGTGATCGGGGAGGCGGCCGACGTCGACCAGGCGGTCTCCGTGATCACCGCTGCCCGCCCCGAAGTGGTCCTCCTCGACGTGCACCTGCCGGGCGGCGGAGGGGTCGAAGTGCTGCGGCGCTGCTCGGCTCTGATGGCCGACCCCGAGCAGCCCGTCCGCTTCCTCGCGCTCTCCGTCTCGGACGCGGCCGAGGACGTCATCGGGGTCATCCGCGGCGGTGCCCGGGGATATGTGACGAAGACGATCACCGGCTCGGACCTGGTGGACTCGATTTTTCGTGTTCAGGAGGGTGACGCGGTGTTCTCGCCGAGGCTGGCCGGCTTCGTCCTGGACGCCTTCGCCTCCACGGACGCTCCGCCCGTCGACGAGGACCTCGACCGTCTGACCCAACGGGAACGGGAGGTGCTGCGCCTCATCGCCCGTGGCTATGCCTACAAGGAGATCGCCAAGCAGCTGTACATCTCCGTCAAGACGGTGGAGTCCCATGTCTCGGCGGTCCTCCGGAAGCTCCAGCTGTCCAACCGGCACGAGCTGACCCGGTGGGCCACGGCGCGACGCCTGGTGTGAGGGGAGCACGGTCGCCGCGCCGCCCTTCGCTGTTCTTCTCCGTCGGTCTGCTCGCGAGCGCGCCTCACACCACCCGAGTGGCCGCCGCGAACGGCATCTCGTCGATGGGGGCGACGCGTACCGGGGCCGACGGGTTCGGCGCGTGGATCATCCTGCCGTTGCCCACATAGACGCCGACATGACTGATCCCGGAGTAGAAGAACACCAGGTCACCCGGTAGCAGTTGGGACCGCTCGATCCGTCGGCCCGCGGCGATCTGCGCATACGTCGTCCTGGGCAGGGACACCCCGGCCGAGCGGTACGCCGCCTGGACGAGCCCTGAGCAGTCGAAGGCATCGGGGCCGGTCGCGCCCCACACGTAGGGGCTGCCGAGTTTGCTGTACACGTACGCGAGCGCGGCCGCGGCGCGGGAGTTGGGAGCCTGTGCCGCGGAGGACGCCTCAGGGACGGTCCCCGGGGCACGTAGCGGGGAGGAGGCCGAGGAGCGCGAGGAACGCTGCACGGAACCCGTCGCGGACCACCGCGCCCGTTCGTCCTCCGGCAGCCTCGCCAGCAGCCGTCGGGCCTCGGCGAGCTTGCCGGTGATCGTCTCCTTGTGGCGCTTGAGCTCCGCCTGCCGGGACTCGAGGGCGGCCAGTTCGATACGGGCGGCGCCCCGCAGCTGTTCGAGCTCCCGCAGCTGCTTTCGTACGCCGGTCACGTCCGCTGCCTGCCGGTGGTTCAGCCGCTCGGTGAACGCCGCGCCCGCCAGGTAACGCTCCGGATCACCGGAGAGCGCCAGCTGCCACGCCGGATCGAGGCCGTCGCCGCGGTACTGGGCGGCTGCGTACGAGCCCAGCTCCTCCCTGGCGGAGTCGAGGCGTTCGGTGCGGCGCGCCGCCTCGTCCCTCAGGTCGTTCAGCCGCTCCTGAGCCTTGCCGGTCCTCTCCTTCGCGCCGTTGTACCTCTCGGTGGCGATCTCCGCTTCCTCGTACAGCTCGTTCACCCTGGACTCCACCTGCGGTGGGGTGAGCTGCGGGTCGGCGTGCCCGGTACCGTCGAAGCCGGTCGCGCTCGCCGCGCCCGCCAGAGCGATGGTGGCGGCGGTACGGACCGTGCTGTCGTTGAGTGGGCGCTTTCTGGGCCTGCGATGCGCTGCCACCTGGACGTCATGTCCTCTCGTACGAGCGCGACCGCCGTACGGAGCCGACGGTCCATGTGTCCGGCGGCGGCCTGCACAGGGGGAGCGGGCCGCCGCCGGACCTTCTCGGCGGTGGTGGCCGACCGGCCGCCCCTGGCCCGGGCGGCGGTGAGGAGCCGGTCACCTGCTGAAGGACGCTAAACCTGACTGTGACGGCTTGGTAACGCCATGTACGGAATTGCCCTGCTCCGACTGCGGATGACGGCGCCTGACCGGGCTCCCGACCTGATGCCACCGGCTTCACGGGGCTCGCTGACCGAAGTGCCGGTTCGAAGCCGAGGGAGAGGTCTGCGGTGCTATGGGCACGGTCGCGGGGCCGGTACCGACCGGCGGACAGACCGCGGACTAGGCTCCAGCCCCATGGACGTACTCATCCATCTCTTCGTCGCCCTGCACATCATCGGCATCGCCGCCCTCCTCGGTGGCTTCCTCACCCAGATGAAGGCGATGGGCCAGGGCACGGCCCGTTTCGTCCCCGGGATGCTGCACGGCGCGCTGACCATGCTCGTCACCGGCGTCGTACTCGTCGGCCTCAACCAGGCCGACGACCACAGCGTCAACAACATCAAGATCGGCGTGAAGCTGGCTCTGCTGATCGTGATCCTGGGGCTCGTGTACGTGAAGCGGGACGAGGAGAAGGTGGACAAGGGGGTGTTCGGGCTGGTGGGCGCGCTCACCACGGCGAACGTCTTCATCGCGGCGCTCTGGACCTGAGCGGCCCGGACCGCTGTCCGTCCCGGGCGCCGGCCCGCTGTCCGTCCCGCTCGCCGGCCCGGGTCGTTCCCGGTCGCCGGGCGCGTGGTGCGCCCGGCGACGCCGTTCACGCCGGGCGCACCACGCTGTGGATCGACGCCTCTCCGTCGTAGTAGATCGACTCTTCGCGCACATACGCCCCCGGCTTGGGCGCGTGGATCATCATGCCGTTGCCGATGTAGAGGCCGACGTGGGTGATGTCGTCGTAGAAGAAGACCAGGTCACCGGGTTCGGCATCGGAGAGGGAGACCGTCGTGCCCGCCTCCACCTGGTCGTACGTCGTACGCGGGAGGTCGACGCCGGCGGCCTTCCAGGCGGCCTGGGTGAGGCCTGAACAGTCGTAGGACCCGGGACCGGTCGCGCCCCAGACGTACGGCTTGCCGATCTGGGAACGGGCGAAGGCCAGGGCCTTGGCGGCCTTCGTGCCGTAGGCGGAGTCATCGCCTGTGGCGGCGCTGCCGGCGTCGGCGCCGCTCTCCGATGCGGTTCCGGTTCCCTGCGCGGTGCTCTGCTCCCGCGCCGTCTCCTCCTCCTGCTCGGCCGCGGCTGCCTGCTGCCGCGCCAGCTCGGCCGCCCTGCGCTCGGCCTCCTCCTGCTTCTCCTTCTCGATCGCCGCCAGCCGGGCCTTCTCCTCGGCGGTCAGCCGGGACAGCAGCTCGCGTGCCTCGGTGAGTTTCGTCTGGACCTTGGTCTTGGACGACTTCAGCGTTTCCTGCGACTCGGTGAGCGTCTCCAGGCTCGCGGCCGCCTCCTTGCGCTTGTGCGCCGTCTCGGCCTGCTGGTCGATGTAGTCGTCGACCACGATCTGCTGCCGGGCGGTGAGGCGGTCCGTCAGCTGGTTCTGGTCGAAGTAGTCCTGGGGGTTGTCGGCGAGCAGCAGGGAGGCCGTTCCGGGGGCGGCCGCCCCCGTGCGGTACTGGGCGGCCGCGAAGGTGCCCAGCTTGTCCCGCGCCTCGTTGAGCTTCTCCGTGCGCTGGGCGACGTCGTCGAGGAGGGCGTCGACGTGCTTCTTCTGCTCGGCCGTCCTCTCCTTGGCCGCGTTGTACTTCTCGGTGGCGCTCTCGGCCTGGCGGTACAGGTCGTCGACCTTCTTCTCGACCTCTTCGAGGCTCGGCCGGTCGTCGGCCGCGGGCGCGGCGTTCGCCGTCTGGGCGAGGAGGGCCACGGAGGTAAGGGCCGCCGTCGCGAGGGCGGGGGTCCGTATGCCTGCGCGCGTCCGGACGGGACGTGGCTTTCGGTGCGGCGCCATGGGGAGGCGGCTCCTTCCGTCGTCCGCCTACCGGGTTAGCTGTCGGATTCGGGCGTTCGGAAGGTGTGCCCTACGGTCCGTGCCGCGTACGACAGACACGGCGGCCGGACCGATTCACCCCAAGGTCGGTGGGTCCCCGGCTCCGGCACCCGCGAGGGCGCGCCGGACTCGGCGGAGGCTGCCCGGCCCGGCGTCGTTCGCCGGTTCGGTCGGGCCGCCGTCGAGCACGCTAGCCAACGCGTGCGGCTCCTGTGAAGGTTGGTGTGCGATATGCCCGATACATTTTCGTGACCTTGGCCCGGGGCCTCGCGGTCGGCGCCGGGGACCGGAGTGTATGCAGTGGAACGTCCTCGATCGGCCACCTGGGATCGTTCGCTCCCGGTTCTTCCTCGCTCGGTGACCCTCCGCACGTGTCGTACGCCACGTGCACGCCGCGCGGAGCCGGCCGTCAGGTATCAGGAACCGCTCTCACCAGGCACGACATCACTCCCTGCGGTGCGACGCGCCTGCCCGGGGCCACGGAGCGTGCCGGCGCGGACGCCCTGGTGCACCTCCGGGGCAGCCCCGCGAAGCCCCAGTTTCCGAGGCGGCCCCTGCATGTCGGTGGGGCCGCCTAGACTCGTAGAGCGATGAGCAGCCTCTTTGACGACAGCTTCCTGGCGGACCTCCAGGCCCCGCGGGCCCACGAGGAAGAGCTTCCGCCGCCGCCCGAGGACGATCACGTACCGGAGCCGCTTCCGGACGATCTGTTCGGCGGGAAGTTCGACGTGCCGCCGGACGGGCGGGACGCCTCCCGCCCGGGCGGAGCCGAGAGCGGGGGAGCGTACTACCGCGACGGCGCGCCCCGGCCCGTCCTCGACTCCGCGGCCCTGCTGGAGGGGCTGAACGACAACCAGCGCGCGGCGGTCGTCCACGCGGGCTCCCCCCTGCTCATCGTGGCCGGCGCCGGGTCCGGCAAGACCCGCGTCCTCACGCACCGCATCGCGTACCTGCTGTCCGAGCGGGGCGTCCACCCCGGCCAGATCCTCGCGATCACCTTCACCAACAAGGCCGCGGGCGAGATGAAGGAGCGGGTCGAGCAGCTCGTCGGCCCGCGGGCGCACGCGATGTGGGTGATGACCTTCCACAGCGCCTGCGTACGGATCCTGCGGCGCGAGAGCAAGAGGCTCGGCTTCACGTCGTCGTTCTCGATCTACGACGCCGCCGACAGCAAGCGGCTGATGGCCCTGGTCTGCCGTGACCTGGATCTCGACCCCAAGCGCTTCCCGCCCAAGTCCTTCAGCGCCAAGATCTCCAACCTGAAGAACGAGCTGATCGACGAGGAGGACTTCGCCGCCCAGGCCGCCGACGGCTTCGAGAAGACCCTCGCCCAGGCGTACGCGCTCTACCAGTCGCGCCTGCGCGAGGCCAACGCGCTCGACTTCGACGACCTGATCATGACGACGGTCAATCTGCTGCGTGCCTTCCCGGACGTGGCCGAGCACTACCGCCGCCGCTTCCGCCATGTGCTCGTGGACGAGTACCAGGACACCAACCACGCGCAGTACGCCCTGGTCAGGGAGCTGGTGGGCCCCGCGGGCGGTGGTGAGGGGAACGGCGGGGACCAGGACCCCGCCGAACTGTGCGTCGTGGGTGACGCCGACCAGTCGATCTACGCCTTCCGCGGTGCCACCATCCGCAACATCCTCCAGTTCGAGGAGGACTACCCGGACGCGACGACGATCCTGCTGGAGCAGAACTACCGCTCCACCCAGACGATCCTCTCCGCGGCCAACGCGGTCATCGAGCGCAACGAGTCCCGCCGTCCCAAGAATCTGTGGACCAACGCCGGCGAGGGCGCCCGGATCACCGGCTACGTCGCCGACACCGAACACGACGAGGCCCAGTTCGTCGCCGAGGAGATAGACCGTCTGACGGACGCGGGCGAGGCCAAGGCCGGCGACATGGCGGTCTTCTACCGCACGAACGCCCAGTCCCGTGTCTTCGAAGAGGTCTTCATCCGCGTCGGCCTGCCCTACAAGGTCGTCGGCGGTGTCCGCTTCTACGAGCGCAAGGAGGTCCGGGACGTTCTCGCGTACCTCCGGGTCCTGGCCAACCCGGAGGACTCGGTTCCGCTGCGCCGCATCCTGAACGTCCCCAAGCGCGGCATCGGCGAGCGCGCCGAAGCCATGGTCGACGCCCTCGCTCAGCGCGAGAAGATCAGCTTCCCGCAGGCGCTGCGGCGCGTGGACGAGGCGTACGGCATGGCCGCGCGCTCCACGAACGCCGTCAAGCGGTTCAACACGCTGATGGAGGAGCTGCGCACGATCGTCGAGTCCGGCGCGGGCCCGGCGACCGTCCTGGAGGCCGTTCTCGAGCGCACCGGTTACCTGGCCGAGCTGCAGGCATCG
The DNA here is from genome assembly GCA_000719105.1 of Streptomyces sclerotialus. GTDB lineage: Bacteria > Actinomycetota > Actinomycetes > Streptomycetales > Streptomycetaceae > Streptomyces > Streptomyces sclerotialus_B. The sequence continues at coordinate 166,340 of JODX01000002.1, forward strand.
ACCGACCCGCAGGACGAGACCCGCATCGAGAACCTCCAGGAGCTCGCCGCCGTGGCGCTGGAGTTCGAGCAGGAGCGCGGGGAGGACGAGCAGGTGTCGCTGGCCGACTTCCTGGAGCAGGTCGCTCTGGTCGCCGACTCCGACCAGATCCCCGACGAGGACGAGGACGGCTCGGGCGTCATCACGCTGATGACCCTGCACACCGCCAAGGGCCTGGAGTTCCCGGTCGTCTTCCTCACCGGCATGGAGGACGGCGTCTTCCCGCACATGCGTGCCCTCGGCCAGACCAAGGAACTGGAGGAGGAGCGCCGGCTCGCGTACGTGGGCATCACACGCGCGCGTGAGCGGCTCTACCTCACCCGCTCGACCATGCGCAGCGCCTGGGGCCAGCCCTCGTACAACCCGCCGTCCCGTTTCCTGGAGGAGATCCCGGCGGCGCACCTGGACTGGAAGCGCACGGGCGGGACCGGCCCCGCCGCCTCCGGGCCGGTGTCGGGGATCGCGGCCTCCCTGTCGTCGTCGCGCTCCCGTTCGTCGGCGTCGGGCGCGTCCGGTTTCGCGACGCGCCGCGCCACCGAGAAGCCCGTGGTGGCACTGGCGGTCGGTGACCGTGTGACCCACGACCAGTTCGGTCTCGGCACCGTCGTCGGCGTCAAGGGCACGGGGGCGAACGCCGAGGCGACGATCGACTTCGGCGACACCAAGCCCAAGCGCCTGCTGCTGCGGTACGCGCCGGTGGAGAAGCTCTAGAGGCCCGGGCGGCAAGCCCGAACGCGGCGACGAACGCACAGAAGGGAGGCCGGGACCCGCTCAACAGCGGGTCTCCCGGTCTCCCTCCAATGGCTTACGCCTCGCGCCTGCCTTACGTCGGGTCGAGGCCATGGCTGCGGAACCAGGCCAGCGGGTCTATCGCCGAGCCGCCTCCCGGCCGCACCTCGAAGTGGAGGTGAGGGCCGGTCGAGTTGCCCGAGTCGCCCGAGTACGCGATCAGGTCGCCGGCCTTCACCGACGTACCCGAGGCGACCGCGTACGTGGAGAGGTGGCAGTACCACGTCTCCGTGCCGTCCTTGGCCGTCACGATCACCATGTTCCCGTACGCGCTGTTTATCTGCGTTCGTACGGTTCCGTCGGTCGCCGCCATGACCGGTGCCCCGTACGTCACCGGGAAGTCGATACCGGTGTGCATGGACATCCAGTTGATGCCGGACTGCCCGTAGTAGGCGCTGAGGCCGTGCTGCGACACCGGCAGCGCGAACTTCGGGCGCAGCCGCTCCTTGCGGGCCGCCTCCTCCGCCGCCTTCTTCGCCTCGGCCTCCTGCTGGGCCTTGAGGTCGATGCGCTCCTGGTGGCGGCTCGCCCGGTCGGCGAAGTCGTCGGCCCCGGCGGAGAGGGACTGCAACTGGGTGTCGAGCTTGTTGTTGACGGTGGACGGCTTCACCGCGGCGGTCGCCGTGTCCGAGGCGCTGGCCGTCGTCTCCTTGCCGTCGTCACCGCCCACGCCCACGGAGGCGGCGGCGATGCCGGCGACACCCATGACGCAGGCCGACGGCACGGCGACGGTCAGCAAGGCGGAACGCTTCGCCGGAGCGGAACGACGTGTCGGCCCACGCCGACGCGAGCGCCCGGCAGCCCGTGCTGCCGCCCGGCCGGCGTCGGGAGCCGAGGACTCGGCGGGAGCGGCCGACAGGACGTAACCCTCTTCCTGGTGTTCCCCGTGCTCCTCGGGCTCCTCGTGCTCCGGCAGAGCCTCGTGTTCCGGCCGTCCCGGGTAGCCGTCGGCGGGCATGCCGAAGCCGTCCGGCCCGTCGAACTCGTCCTTCATGGCGGCGGACGGCTCGTGGCCGTAGGGGGCGACCTGCTCGAAGACCGCGGTGGCCTGCTGGTGATCGACGGCGTCGGGGGAGGAGTGGTCCTGCGGGAACGTCTCGGGGGAAGGGTGCTCGTAGCCGAGGGGGGTGGAAGTGCCGTCGCCGTTCCACTGTGTCGCGTCGTACGCGCCCGTGTCGAAGAGCTGTGCGCCCGCCCACTGCTGCGTCTGGTCGTGCTGGTGCTGCCCCAGCTGTCCGGCCTGGCCCAGATGGTCGGCCTGCAGCCAGCCCTGCGCGTTCCACTGCCCGGTCGCCTCGGGGCCCGGCGACTGCGCCGGAATCTCACCGAGATGCTCGTAACCGGTGGTCCAGCCGGTGCTGTCGTAGCTGCCCGTGTCGTAACCGGCCTGATGGGGGACGGCGTACGGGTCCTGGTGCAGGACCTGGTGGCTGCCGGTCGACCACTGCGAGGTGTCGTACGAGCCCGTCGCGCCGTTCGCCTGCATGCCGCCGAAGTGGGGGTCGGCCGGATAGGCCGTGGTGTCGAACGCCGGGGCCGCGAAGCCGCCCGTCGAGGTGACGTCGGTGTGGTGGCCGGTGTCAAAACCTGTGGCGCCGTAGCCGTCGTACGTGGTGAAGTCGCCGTACGAGGCTTCCTGGTGGCCGTACGACGCGTAGGGCGCCGAGGCCGCATCGGAAGCCGGGGCCGGGGTTGTTGCTGTCCCCGACGGGTGACGGTCGTTCACCAACTTCTCTTTCGCCTCGACAACAGGGGCTGGCAGAGCAGTGCGGCGACTGTACCCGTCGGTATGCGGGCGCGACAATCTTCAACCGGTTTCATGCCTCCAGGAAACGGGCATTCGAGCGTCTTTCGGTGCTCTGTGTACACAGCTTTGGCCTTGCGTTCGACAAGCGTTCGAAAGGAGATCGCTGTGCAGTGGCTGTGAGAGGGGTGCTGACGGTCCAGGCGGGGCGATCACGCCACGGTCAGTCCCCCTGAGCCGGTTCCCGTCTCCCGGGCGGACCCGTCGGCCGCTGCGCCGTGTGCCGGGTCGAGGTCGAGCGCCTGCCGTATGCCGGTGGCCACGGCGGGGTGGACGGGCAGGGCGAGATGTCCGATGCCGCTCACCTGCACGTTCTGCACCATCAGGTCCGGGTGGTCGATGGACGCGGTCTCCAGCGGATCCATCAGGTGGTCGAGGTCGCTCCAGAAGGCCACGAAGTGCGTACGGCAGCCGGGTGCCGGCCCCCGCAACTCCTCGAGCACCGCGGAGCCCGGCCGCATCTGGCGGACGATCGGATGGGCGTTCGCCAGCGGGGCCACACGGGTGCCCGCGTGCGGGGTGCCGAGCGTGACGAGGGTGCGGACACGGGCATCCCCGCCGAGCCGCTGCACGTAGTACCGCGCTATCAGACCGCCCAGGCTGTGCCCCACGATGTCCACCCGCTCCTGGCCCGTACGCTCGCAGATGTCCGCTATGTGCCGGCCGAGTAGTTCGGCGGCGGTGCGGATGTCGCAGGTGAGGGGCGAGTAGTTGAGCGACTCGATCTGCCGGCGGCCGTGCTGTGCGAGTGAACGGCGCAGCAGGACGAAGACGGAGCGGTTGTCTATGAATCCGTGGAGCAGGACGACCGGGGGCTTGGCCTCGGTGGGCAGCGGGGCGGTGTCGGGCGGCAGCGGCTCGGGGACCGGCCTGCGTTCCTGGATGATCCCGGACGGATAGAGGAGCAGATGACCTGCGAGGATCGCGAACTCCAGCGCGGTCGCTTTCAGCAGGGACACCGAGAGGCCCGCGAGTCTGCCGGGAAGATGGGTGAAATCCGGAAGTCCTGGAAGTCCTGGAAGTCCTGGAAGCCCTGCCAGTCCTGGCAGACTCGAGAGGTCGGGGAAGCCGGGTAAGCGGCGCTGACAGAGCGGCAGAAAAGGCAGTGCTGCCTGGGTGACCTTCATGGCCGACCTCCCGTCGGCACGCGGGAGGACTCCTCTGTCCCCCGTGTGCGCTCATGGTGAACCGTGTCGGAGGTGGGCGACGGTGCGAGTGCGGCGTGTGCGACGCGTGGGGCGTCGGTGACGCGACGACGGTCTCTGCTCCACTGGTGACGTAGTGCCCCGCCGTGTTCACGGCAGAGCTTCTCCCCGTCATCGGGTGAGCGTGGGTCCCCGCTTTCGTGCTCGTGCCATCGCCGAAGCGCCCCATCACTGTCGCCTCCCGCAGGCGGTGCGGCGGTGCGGCAACCTCGTGACGGCTCTCCTTGCGCACTGCCCGATCGTGGCGCTCGCGCCACGGGTGCGTGCGGCGTGTATGCCCTCGATCCCCGCGACGCGTGTGCCGCGGGAACTCGGAACAGTGCGCGGCGAACGTGTCCCACGTGTGATTTCCCCCTCGGTCTCCACCGTGAAACTGCCGGTTGCGGGATGCTGGCGATAACGTTCGTTCACTTCCCGGCCGTGCGGTGCGGGGAGCCCGTGCCTGCGACGCATCCGGCGCGGTGGATGAGGTGTGCGTGGTCTGCGCCCTGTGCGTCGCTACGTTCAGTACGGGTTGGTGTAGTCGTTACATGGAGGCAGTGATGGGTGTGGCAGCCGGTCCGATCCGCGTGGTGGTGGCCAAGCCGGGGCTCGACGGCCACGATCGCGGGGCCAAGGTGATCGCGCGGGCGCTGCGCGACGCCGGTATGGAGGTCATCTACACCGGCCTCCACCAGACGCCGGAGCAGATCGTCGACACCGCGATTCAGGAGGACGCCGACGCGATCGGTCTCTCCATCCTCTCCGGTGCCCACAACACGCTCTTCGCGGCCGTCATCGATCTCCTCAAGGAGCGCGACGCCGAGGACATCAAGGTCTTCGGTGGCGGCATCATCCCCGAGGCCGACATCGCGCCCCTCAAGGAGAAGGGTGTCGCCGAGATCTTCACCCCCGGCGCCACGACCGCGTCGATCGTGGACTGGGTCCGGGCGAACGTCCGTCAGCCCGCGGGGGCGTAGCCGTTTGCCACGTGCGGTCTGTGTGGTCCGTGTGGTCCGTGCGGTCCATATAGGCCGTGACGCCGACGGCGACGCCGACGTCGGCGCACAAGCAGTTGCCGGGCGTGGTGGGGCGTCGGTGGTTCGTGCGGCTGCCGTTGGCGGTGCGGCCGGTGGCGGCCCGGGGCGCCGGGTCATGGTGAGGTCAGCTCCTCTCGCATCACGGCGCGCAGGCGCAACGTGGTGACGAGTCGCTGAAAGGCCTCCGACCAGTACCCACCGGCTCCTGGCGACGCGTCCTCCGCCTCCTCGGGGGTGGCCGTGAGCGCGTTCAGCCGGGCGGCTTCGGAGGGCTCCAGGCACCGCTCGGCGAGCCCCATCACCCCGCTGAAGCTCCAGGGGTAACTGCCGGCGTCCCGCGCGATGTTCAGCGCGTCCACCACCGCGCGTCCCAGTGCCGGCGACCACGGCACCGCACAGACCCCGAGCAACTGGAACGACTCCGACAGACCGTGGGCCGCGATGAAACCCGCCACCCACTCGGACCGCTCGTCCGCGTCCAGCGTCGCGAGGAGTTTGGCCCGCTCCGCGAGTGACACGGCACCGGGGCCGGCCGCCTCCGGTATGGAGGGCGTCCCCAGCAGGGCCCTGGACCAGCCGGGATCCCGCTGGCGAACCGCTGCCCGGGACCACGCGGCGTGCAGTTCGTCCCGCCAGTCGTCCGCCACCGGCAACGCCACGATCTCCTCCGGCGTACGCCCACCGAGCCGCGGCGACCATGATCCGAGCGGCGTTGCCTCCACCAACTGGCCGAGCCACCAGGACCGCTCGCCGCGCCCCGCCGGCGCCTTGGCCACCACTCCGTCGCGCTCCATGCCCGCGTCGCACTCGTGCGGCGGCTCGACCACGAGCGTGGGAGCGGTCCGGGTGTGGTCGACCGCCACGCACGCCCCCGCGCGGCCGGCCATCCGTGCGGCCAGTGCGGAGCCCGGCATCGCGGACAGCAGCTCGGCGGCGGTGGCCCGTACGTTGCGGCTGCGATCGGCCAACGCCCGTTCCAGAAAGGACTCGTCCTCCGCTTGGAGTCCTGTCCGCAGCGAATCGAGGAACATCAGCCTGTCCTCGGCCCGCTCCGTCGCCCATGTGCTCTCGAGCAGCTCCCTGGCGGCCGCCGGTTCCTGTGCCCGGATCGCCGACAGGAGCGCGACGCGTTCGGCGAAAAGGCCTTCCTGCCACAGCCGCCGGACACGATCGGCGTCCCGGAGATCCGGCACGTCGCTGCTTCCGCCCGGCGCGGCCCGCAGTGCGAAACGCCAGTCCGGATTCAGCCGGGCCAGCCACAGCGCGCGCGGGCCCGCGAACGTCAGCGCCGCCGGCCGCAGATCGGTACGCCCCCGTGCCGCGTCCAACAGCGCGGGCAGTGCCTCGGGAGGCGCCGCGAAGCCGCGCGCGTTGGCCAGGGCCAGCCACTGCGGCAGCAGTTCCATGAGATCGGGAGCCGAACCCCTGCGGCCGCCGCCCGCGCCCGGCCGGTCGGCCAGAAGCATCGCCAGTCTGCGTGCCGCGGCATACGGGAGCGGTGGCCGTGGGTCCTCGGCCGCGGGCGCCGGCCGTGCCGCCGACGGCGCCGGCCGCAGGCCCGCCCGGCGCCGCACGGTCTCCACGGCCGCCGCGTCCAGCAACGCCGCGGGCGCCTCCTGCCCGGCCGCGAGCCCGGGAGCCGGACGCCGGTCGGTACCCAGCAGCGCGACGGTCACGAGCTCCTCCCAACGGCTCGCGTCCGGTGTCTCCGGAGGAGTGGTGATGCCGTTCATGTGCGTCCTTCCGGGGCGATGGTCGGTGGTCGGTGGAGGGGGCGGGGTGGGGCCGGTGCCGTGGGAGACCGGGTACGGCCTCGGACCGTCCCCGCCCGCCCCCATGCGGTCATCCGCCCGCGTGTCCTCGAGTACGGCCGTGTCTCAGCACAACCCCACCGCCTCCCCCTCTCTCTCCGGCCAGGCCGTCAGTGGTGTGAAGCCTCGATGACCGCACTCGCCGAAGACCGTGACGGGAGCGCCGCCGGAGAGGGCGACGAGGCGCCACAGGCCCGGCCGGGAACGGGCCGAGGGCGTGAGCGGCAGGGCGAGGTCGCCGTCCGCGTCCGCCAGTTGCCAGGAGTCGCCGTCCGGGGCCGGGATCACCCTGGCCAGGGTGACCGGCACGGAGTCCAGCCACGGATCGTCGCGCAATGCCTCGCCGTACCGGGCGGCGGCCTCCGCCGGGGTGACCCCGGGCGGTCGTATCGCCGCGGGTGCGGGCGCGGTGAACCGCTCGCCCAGGGTGCTGCGCAGCTGCCCCGCGCCGGGGTACGCCGAGACCTCCGCCTCGAACGCCAGACCCACCGGAAGGGCCAGCTCCGGAGCCCGCCCGGCCGCACCGTAGGAGAGGAGCAGCGCCGTACGGCCGGACTCGGCGCCGTACAGCCAGATCCGGCGCGTCGTCAGGCGGGCGTCCACCGTGTCGTACTGGGCGAGCACCAGCCAGCGGTCCCGGACGGGCGGCCCGTCCGGCGAGCCGGGCAGTCCGACCCGGGAACGCACCGTCGCCGCGAGGCCGTCCGGCAGGCGCTCACGCCGCAGCCAGCCCTGGTCGAGCAGATGGAGCAGCGCGCACTCCTCCAGCAGGCGCACCGGCCAGTCGGCGCCCGAGCCCGGTACGGCCCCCAGCTCCCGCACGCGTGCGGCGAGACCCGGTGCCTGCGCGTCGACCATGCGGGCCGCCGTCTCCTCCCACAGCCCGTACCCGGCCTGCTCGGCGCCCGCCAGGCCGCCCCTCAGCAGGTCGGCCAGCCGCTGCTCCAGCTCGGCCGCCCCCGCGGTGATCCGTTCGGCGCGCCGCTCCGCCCGGCGGCGCGCCGCTTCCGGATCACCCGATGCGGCCCCAGATGCCGCGCCCGTCGTCGTCCTCCGGGCCTCGGCACGCCGCCTCCGCCCGGCCAGCCACTGCTCGGCCCAGTCCGGCGCCTGCGCACGCGGCACCAGCGCCTCGTCGCCCGCCCAGAGCAACAGCAGCCCCAGCGCGTGCTTGCAAGGAAACTTGCGGCTCGGACAACTGCACTTGTACGCGGGTCCACCGGCGTCCGCGACGTCGATGACCGTCTGATACGGCTTGCTGCCACTGCCCTTGCACAGTCCCCACACCGTCCCCTCGTCAGAACTGCCCGCCTCCGACCACGGCCCGGCCGCGCCGAGTTTGCTTCCCGCTTTGCGTGACGCTGCGTCAGGAGCCAATGCGAGCACCTGCTCAGCCGTCCAGCGCACCCCCTGCTGAGTCATGGTCCCGAAGGTAGGACCCGCCACTGACAATCGGCCTCGGCGAGGTCATTCGCGCTGGTCAGAACGCATTGTCAGTGGCGTGGTGCACGGTGGACACCAGATCCGAAGCGGCCGACCAGGCCGAGCTGGAGGGGGACTCCGTCATGCCCGTTTCCGGGAACCCGACGACCGTCGACGACAGCCGCAACCAGTCCGCGTCCGCGAACGCGCCCGCGGGCCCGGGCACGCACACGAGCGGGCGCACGCCCGCGGAACGATCGGGGGACGAGGCGCTGCGCCCGCACGCCGAGCACGCCTTCGCGGCGGAACTCGCCGCGCTGGCCGCGCAGGACGACCGGCCCCGTCCGGCCCGCTGGAAGCTCTCGCCGTGGGCCGTGGCCACGTACCTGCTCGGCGGCACACTGCCCGACGGCACGGTGATCACGCCGAAGTACGTGGGCCCGCGCCGCATCGTCGAGGTGGCCGTCACGACTCTCGCCACCGACCGCGCCCTGCTCCTGCTCGGGGTGCCCGGCACCGCGAAGACCTGGGTGTCCGAGCATCTGGCGGCGGCGGTCAGCGGTGACTCCACGCTCCTCGTGCAGGGCACGGCCGGCACACCGGAGGAGGCGATCCGCTACGGCTGGAACTACGCACAGCTGCTCGCCCACGGCCCCAGCCGCGACGCGCTCGTGCCCAGCCCGGTCATGCGGGCCATGGCCGAGGGCATGACGGCCCGCGTGGAGGAGCTCACCCGTATCCCGGCGGACGTCCAGGACACCCTGATCACGATTCTGTCCGAGAAGACGCTGCCGATCCCGGAGCTGGGGCAGGAGGTGCAGGCCGTCCGCGGCTTCAACCTGATCGCCACGGCGAACGACCGCGACCGTGGGGTGAACGACCTGTCGAGCGCCCTGCGCCGTCGCTTCAACACGGTGGTGCTGCCGCTGCCGGAGAGCGCCGACGCCGAGGTCGACATCGTCTCGCGCCGCGTCGACCAGATCGGCCGTTCCCTGGACCTGCCGGCGGCGCCCGACGGCATCGACGAGATCCGGCGTGTGGTGACCGTCTTCCGCGAACTGCGCGACGGGGTGACGGCCGACGGCCGCACGAAGCTGAAGTCGCCCAGCGGCACGCTGTCCACGGCCGAGGCCATCTCGGTCGTCACAGGCGGCCTGGCCCTGGCCGCCCACTTCGGCGACGGCGTGCTGCGCGCTTCCGACGTGGCCGCCGGAATCCTCGGCGCGGTCGTCCGCGATCCGGCGGCCGACCGCGTGATCTGGCAGGAGTACCTGGAGGCGGTGGTCCGTGAGCGCGACGGGTGGACGGACTTCTACCGGGCGTGCCGGGAGGTGAGCGCGTGAGCGGGTTCCGCGCAGCGGGGCACGGTCGTCGGCAGGCGGGTGCCCGGGGGACCGGGCCGGGGATGTGGGGACGGCGGGGGAGCTGGTGACTGACATCGACGGGGCCGGGCCGCGGACACGGCCGTACGGTGACGGGCCGCTGCTGCTCGGTGTGCGGCACCACGGCCCGGGATCGGCACGGGCGGTGCGGGCCGCGCTGGACGAGGCGCGCCCCCGGGTGGTGCTGATCGAAGGGCCACCCGAGGCCGACGTACTGATCCCGCTCGTGGCCGACGAGGACATGCGGCCGCCGGTCGCCCTCCTCGCGCATGCCGTGGACGAGCCCGGCCGCTCGGCGTTCTGGCCGCTGGCCGAGTTCTCCCCGGAGTGGGTGGCGCTCCGCTGGGCCCTGGACCATGACGTACCGGCCCGTTTCATCGACCTCCCGGCGACGCACACCCTGGCGTGGGGCACGGAGGAACCCACGGTGTCCGCTCCGGAAGTACCGCCCGGGGACGCCGGTGAAGCCGTCCGGGTGGACCCCCTCGCGGCGCTCGCCGAAGCCGCCGGGTACGACGATCCGGAGCGGTGGTGGGAGGACGTGGTCGAGCACCGGGGGCCGGACGGAAACGCGTTCGCTCCGTTCATGGCCCTCGGGGAGGCCATGGAGGCGCTGCGGGAGACGTACGGAACGGGCGGGCACGACCGCGACCTGGTCCGGGAGGCGTACATGCGGCTCCAGGTGCGCTCGGCGCGGAAGGAGTTCGGGGACGAGGTGGCCGTGGTGTGCGGGGCGTGGCACGTTCCCGCGCTGCGGGAGAGGCGCACCGCCACCGCCGACCGGGCGTTGCTGAAGGGGCTGCCGAAGGTCAGGGCCGACATGACCTGGGTGCCGTGGACGCACCGCAGGCTGTCCAGGGCCAGCGGCTATGGTGCGGGCATCGACTCGCCGGGCTGGTACGGGCACCTGTTCGGTGCGCCCGACCGTCCCGTCGAGCGCTGGATGACCAAGGTGGCCGGGCTGCTGCGCGAGGAGGACCGCCTCGTCTCCTCCGCCCATGTCATCGAGGCGGTGCGGCTCGCCGGGACGCTGGCGGCGATGCGCGGGCGCCCGCTGCCGGGGCTCACCGAGGCCACCGACGCCGTACGGGCGGTCATGTGCGAGGGCTCGGACGTGCCGCTGGCCCTCGTGCACGACCGGCTCGTGGTCGGCGATGTGCTGGGGGAGGTGCCCGCGTCGGCGCCGGCGGTGCCGTTGCAGCGCGACCTCGCGCGGCTCCAGCGCAGGCTGCGCCTCAAACCGGAGGCGCTCGAGAAGGAGCTGGAGCTCGACCTGCGCAAGGAGACCGACGCCGAGCGCAGCCGTCTCCTGCACCGGCTCCGGCTGCTCGGTGTCGCATGGGGCGAACCCGTGGTCTCCCGCGGCAGCACGGGCACCTTCCGGGAGACCTGGCGGCTGCGCTGGGAGCCGGAGCTGTCGGTGCGGGTCGCCGAGGCCGGCGTGTGGGGCACGACGGTGCTGTCGGCGGCGATGGCCAAGGCCGAGGCGGACGCCGTGGCCGCGCAGTCGCTCGCGGACGTCACGGGACTCGCCGAGCGCTGCCTGCTGGCCGAGCTGCCGGACGCCCTGCCCACGGTGATGCGGGTTCTCGCGGACCGCGCGGCACTCGACGCGGACGTGGGGCATCTCGCGCAGGCGCTTCCCGCGCTGGTGCGCTCCCTGCGCTACGGGGATGTCCGGTCCACGGACACCCGGGCACTGGCAGAGGTCGCGGCGGGCCTCGCCGAACGGGTCTTCGTCGGCCTGCCGCCCGCGTGCGCCGCACTCGACGCGGACGCCGCGGACGGGATGCGGCGCCATGTGGACGCGGTCCACGGAGCGGTGGGCCTGCTGGGCGAGGCGGCGTCCGCTGCCCACGGCGATCTGCGGGCGCGCTGGCACTCCGTGCTCCAGGTGCTCTCCCGGCGTGACACCGTTCCCGGCGTCATCGGTGGCAGGGCGGTGCGGCTGCTGCTCGACGACGGACAGCTGGCGCAGGACGAGACCGCCCGCCTCATGGGCCTGGTGCTGTCACCGGGGACGGCACCGGCCGAGGCGGCCGCGTGGATCGAGGGGTTCGTCGGGGGAGGGGCCGGCGGCGGGATGCTGCTCGTGCACGACGAGCGGTTGCTCGGGCTGGTGGACGCGTGGCTGAGCGGGGTGTCGGGGGAGGCGTTCACCGATGTGCTGCCGTTGCTGCGGCGGACGTTCTCGCAGTACGAGCCCGGGGTGCGCAGAACGCTCGGCGAACTGGTGCGGCGCGGTCCCGGAGCGCGGGGGAGCGCGATGGCCGCCGGGCCCATGGCACCGGGCTTCGCGGCCGAACCCGACGCCGAGCGCGCGGACGCCGTACTGCCGGTGCTGCGCCTGCTGCTCGGCCTGGACGACGCCCATGACAGCGACGACCTTGTGAAGGTGAGGGGATGAGCACGGGAGCGGTGATCCGGTCGGAGGAAGCCATCGGTCGGCCGGGCGATGCCGTCGGCCGGTCGGACGCCGTCGGCCGGTCGGACGCCGTCGGCCGGGCGGGCGCCACGGCGGGGCAGGGGACGGCCGACGCGTCGGCCGCCGACGAGAGACTGCGGCGCTGGCGGCTCGTGCTCGGAGGCGACGCGGCCGACGGAACGGGCTGCCCGCTCTCCGGGAGGGACGCCGCCATGGACGCGACGCTCGCCGCGCTCTACGGAAAGGGGGACAAGCAGCACAGTGGGCGCGAACGTTCGGCGGGGCTCGGCGGGTCGGCGCCCTCGGTCGCGCGCTGGCTGGGGGACATCCGGACGTACTTCCCGTCCTCCGTCGTCCAGGTCATGCAGCGGGACGCCATCGACCGGCTCGGGCTGTCCACGCTGCTGCTGGAGCCGGAGATGCTGGAGGCGGTGGAGGCCGATGTGCACCTGGTCGGCACGCTGCTCTCCCTGAACAAGGCGATGCCGGAGACGACCAAGGAGACCGCCCGGGCCGTCGTGCGCAAGGTCGTCGAGGACCTGGAGAAGCGGCTCGCCACCCGCACCCGGGCCACCCTCACCGGTGCTCTCGACCGCAGTGCCCGCGTCAGCCGGCCCCGCCACCACGACATCGACTGGAACCGCACGATCGCGGCCAACCTGAAGAACTACCTGCCGGAGTACCGGACGGTGGTGCCCGAGCGGCTCATCGGGTACGGGCGGGCCGCACAGTCGGTGAAGAAGGAGGTCGTCCTCTGCATCGACCAGTCGGGGTCGATGGCGGCGTCCGTCGTCTACGCGTCGGTCTTCGGTGCCGTGCTCGCCTCGATGCGGTCCATCAGCACCCGGCTCGTCGTCTTCGACACGGCGGTCGTCGACCTGACGGACCAGCTGGACGATCCGGTCGACGTCCTCTTCGGCACGCAGCTCGGCGGTGGCACGGACATCAACCGGGCGCTGGCGTACTGCCAGTCGCAGATCACCCGCCCCGCGGACACGGTGGTGGTGCTGATCAGCGACCTGTACGAGGGCGGGATACGCAACGAGATGCTGAAGCGGGTGGCGGCGATGCAGGCGTCGGGGGTGCAGTTCGTGACGCTGCTCGCGCTCTCCGACGAGGGCGCGCCCGCCTACGACCGGGAGCACGCGGCGGCGCTCGCGGCCCTGGGCGCACCGGCCTTCGCCTGCACACCCGACCTCTTTCCCGAGGTCATGGCCGCGGCCATCGAGAAGCGCCCGCTCCCGATACCGGAGACGGGGTGATGCTGGGCGTGAGGCGCCCGGGCGTGAGGCGCCCGGGCGGGAGGTGCCCGGGCGTGAGGCGCCCGGGCGGGAGGTGCCCGGGCATGGTGGTGCCTCCGTGGCCCCTCACCGGTCCGGCCCCGGCTCGGTGAGGTCCCTTCCGTGCCCCGGCCTGGGCGGCATCATGTGACGGGTATCACCGCTCAGGTGTGATCTGCGATTTAGAGACCCTCCGCCAGCGGCGATAACCTGCGAGACGGACATGCCGCGCGCTCGGACACCGTGTGCGCACCCCTTGTGACAGAGCGGACGTCACGTTGCCCTTCGCGGCACGCCCACGCATCCAACGAACCGCGAGATCACTGATAGGGACGGAAGCGCGTGGACCTGTTCGAGTACCAGGCGAGGGACCTCTTCGCCAAGCACGATGTACCGGTGCTGGCCGGTGAAGTCATCGACACGCCTGAGGCGGCGCGCGAGATCACCGAGCGTCTGGGCGGCAAGTCCGTCGTCAAGGCGCAGGTGAAGGTCGGTGGTCGTGGCAAGGCCGGCGGCGTGAAGCTCGCCGCCACCCCGGACGAGGCCGTCGCCCGCGCGACGGACATCCTCGGCATGGACATCAAGGGCCACACGGTCCACAAGGTGATGATCGCCGAGACCGCTCCGGAGATCGTCGAGGAGTACTACGTCTCCTTCCTCCTCGACCGTGCCAACCGCACCTTCCTCTCCATCGCCTCCGTCGAGGGCGGCATGGAGATCGAGGAGGTGGCGGCCACCCGACCCGAGGCCGTCGCCAAGACCCCGATCGACGCCATCGAGGGTGTGACCGAGGAGAAGGCCCGCGAGATCGTCGAGGCCGCGAAGTTCCCGGCCGAGGTCGCCGACCAGGTCGTGAACGTCCTCGTCAAGCTGTGGGACACCTTCATCAAGGAGGACGCCCTCCTGGTCGAGGTCAACCCGCTGGCGAAGGTCGCCTCCGGTGACGTCATCGCCCTCGACGGCAAGGTGTCGCTGGACGACAACGCCGAGTTCCGTCACCCGGACTTCGAGGAGCTCCACGACAAGGCCGCCGCCAACCCGCTCGAGGCGGCCGCCAAGGAGAAGGGCCTCAACTACGTCAAGCTCGACGGCGAGGTCGGCATCATCGGCAACGGCGCGGGTCTCGTCATGAGCACCCTGGACGTCGTCGCGTACGCCGGTGAGGCGCACGGCAACGTCAAGCCCGCCAACTTCCTGGACATCGGCGGTGGCGCCTCCGCCCAGGTCATGGCGAACGGCCTGGAGATCATCCTCGGCGACCCGGACGTCCGCTCCGTCTTCGTCAACGTCTTCGGCGGCATCACCGCCTGCGACGAGGTCGCCAACGGCATCGTGCAGGCCCTGAAGCTCCTCGAGGACCGCGGCGAGAAGGTCGAGAAGCCGCTCGTCGTCCGCCTCGACGGCAACAACGCCGAGCTGGGCCGCAAGATCCTCACCGACGCCAACCACCCGCTGGTCCAGCGCGTCGACACCATGGACGGCGCGGCCGACAAGGCCGCCGAGCTGGCCCACGCCGCCAAGTAAGCACTCAGGACGAGGACACCAACACACCATGGCTATCTGGCTCAACAAGGACAGCAAGGTCATCGTCCAGGGCATGACCGGCGCCACGGGCATGAAGCACACCAAGCTCATGCTCGGCGACGGCACCAACGTCGTGGGCGGCGTGAACCCGCGCAAGGCGGGTCAGTCCGTGGACTTCGACGGCACCGAGGTACCGGTCTTCGGCACCGTCAAGGAGGCCATCGAGCAGACCGGCGCCAACGTCTCCGTCATCTTCGTGCCGGAGAAGTTCACCAAGGACGCGGTCGTCGAGGCCATCGACGCCGAGATCCCGCTGGCCGTCGTGATCACCGAGGGCATCGCCGTGCACGACACGGCCGCCTTCTGGGCGTACGCCGGTGCGAAGGGCAACAAGACCCGCATCATCGGCCCGAACTGCCCCGGCATCATCACCCCGGGCCAGTCCAACGTCGGCATCATCCCGGGCGACATCACCAAGCCGGGCCGTATCGGCCTGGTCTCGAAGTCCGGCACGCTGACGTACCAGATGATGTACGAGCTGCGAGACATCGGCTTCTCCACCGCCGTCGGCATCGGTGGCGACCCGATCATCGGCACCACGCACATCGACGCCCTGGCCGCCTTCCAGGACGACCCCGAGACCGACCTGATCGTCATGATCGGCGAGATCGGCGGCGACGCCGAGGAGCGGGCCGCGGCCTTCATCAAGGACAACGTGACCAAGCCGGTCGTCGGCTACGTCGCGGGCTTCACCGCGCCCGAGGGCAAGACCATGGGCCACGCCGGCGCCATCGTCTCCGGTTCCTCCGGCACGGCCCAGGCCAAGAAGGAGGCCCTCGAGGCCGCGGGCGTCAAGGTCGGCAAGACCCCGACCGAGACCGCCAAGCTGGCGCGCGAGATCCTCAACGGCTGACCGTCCGGCAGTCGAGCCGACAGCACGGCTGCCGCGCGTACGGCTCCGTACGGCCGCGGCGGCCCTCGTACGGCAACGGGCCCGCACCCCCTCGTGAGGGGGTGCGGGCCCGCCCGCGTTCAGCGCCCCTCCGGCACCAGGCGATGAGGGCCCCCGGCCGTCGTCGCCAGACGCAGCTTCTCGCGCAGTTCCAGTTGCGCGTGGGACAGCGGTCCGGGGGCCACCCGTGGCGGTACGCCCAGAACCGTCGCGCCCGGGGAGACGGGCGCCTCGTAACGGTCGGGCGCGGTCTCCAGCGTGAGCGCGGTCGTGGTGATCAGCAGAACCGTGAAGGCGGCGGCCGCCTGGACCCAGCGCCGGGCCCGGCGTTCGCTGCCGGCCCGCACGAGGTGCGCCGCGACCGCGTGCCCGGCCGGCGCGTCGGCCCGCTCCACCGCCTCGCGGAGCCTGCGCCGCAGTGCCTCGGGACCGGCCAGTTCCGGCAGGCGCGCGGCGACGGCCTCCCGCGCGTACAGCAGCCGGCCGGCGGCCGCCGGTGTGCTCGCCTCCGTCTCGGCGGCCGTCTCGGGCAGGCCGAGGTCCAGGCCGTCGTAGAGCAGCAGGGTGCGCCGGTGCACGGGCGGCAGCTTCAGCAGTACGTCGAGCAGGGCCCGGTCGGCCCGGTCGGTGCGGCAGGCGCGGCCGGCCCAGCTCCGGGGGTGGACCCGGGAGCGGAAGCGGTGCCAGGGGGAGAGCGCGTACTCGTGCGCCGCGGCCCGCACCCACCCCGCCGGATCCCGGTCGACGGCCACCTCCGGCCAGCGCTGCCAGGCGAGCTGGAAGGCGCGCTCGACGCACTCGCGGGCCGCTCGTGGCCGACCGGTGAGCAGGGAGGTCTGCCGTACGAGGGCGGGGGCGTTGAGCACGTACAGGGCGTCGAAGGCCTGGGCGGGCGTCGGGGGAGGCGACGAGAGCTCCGGCGCGGAGTCTTTCGCGTCCCTCGCGCCCTTCACGTCCCTCGCGCCCTTCGCGTCCCTCGCACCCCTGCGTACGGAAAACCACATAAACATATATTGAGCGACACCTCCGTCATTCTCCCGTTACGCCGGAAAAGCGCGTGTCGTTGGGAGCATGGCCGTCGTGACCCACGTGACCGACTCCCCCGCTGAGCCGTCCGAACCCGCCGAACCCGCCGAACCTGCTGAACCCGCTGGTTCTGCGATGCCCGCTGGTGCCGCTGGTCCTGCGACGCCCGCTGGTACCGCTGGCCCGGCTGATGCTGCTGGTTCCGCCGGTTCCGCCGGTTCCGTCGGCCCCTTCGACTCGGCCGACCGCACCGACTTCGCCCCCGCCCCCGCCCCCGCCTCCGCCTCGCGCCGCGGCCATGTCCCACCGGCCTCCTCGCGGGCCCGGGTACCGGAGTCCGGGCGGTCGCCCGGCCGGCTGCTCGGCCGGCTGCGCGGGCGGTTGCGCGGACGGCCGTCCGGGCTGGCCGCGGGCCTGCTGAGCGGGGCCGTCGCGGCGGGTATCGGGCTCGGCTCGTTCGCCGTGCTGGTGACACTGCTGTGGATCACCTCGCCGTACCCCGACAGCGGACCGGGCGGGGCGATGCAGGTCGCGGCGGCGCTGTGGCTGCTCGCCCACGGTGTCGAACTCGTCCGAGCCGACACCCTCTCCGGCATTCCCGCACCCGTCGGTGTCACCCCCCTCCTGCTGGTCGCCCTCCCGGTGTGGCTCGTGCACCGGGCGGGACGGGACGCGGCGGACGACTCCCGGGCCTCCGCGGCGTCCCAGCGCGCGGCGTGGGCGGGCGTCGTCGTGTCGTACGCGGCCGTCGGCGGGGCGGCCGCGCTGTACGCCTCCGGAGGGGAGCCGCGTCCGTCCTGGCCGTGGACCGTGGTGTGCGTCCCCCTGCTCGCGGCGGGCGCGGCCGGAGCGGGGGTGTGGACGGCGTACGGGCGTCCGCGCGGCCCGCTGCCGGTGTGGTGCGCGTGGTTCGGCGGACGGTCCGGACCGGCGGCCCGGCAGGGACTGGCGGTCGCCGGGCGGGCCGCGGGCGCGGGCACGGCGGTGCTGGCCGGCGGAGCCGCGCTGCTCGTGGCCCTGTCGCTGGTACTGCACGGTGACACGGGCCGGGCGTCCTTCCTCCGGCTCACCGAGGTGTGGTCGGGCCGGTTCGCCGTACTGCTGCTGTGTGCCGCCCTGGTGCCGAACGCGGTGGTGTGGGCGGCCGCGTACGCGCTCGGGCCCGGGTTCGCGCTGGGGGCGGACCGGATGACGGCGCCGCTCACTCCGGCGCCACCGGATTCCCTGCTGCTGCCCTTCCCCCTTCTGTCGGCCGTGCCGCGCGCGGGCACGAGCGTGTACGGGGAGCCGCTGCTGTGGGCGGTCGGCGCCGTGCCGCTGGCCGCCGGGGTGACGGTGGGGTGGTTCACCGCCGCCGCCGCGGCCGCGGCGGTGCGCGGGGGCCGGGGCACACCGTGGTCCCGTCGCCGGACCCTCGCCACGACGGTCAGCGCGTCCGTGCTGTGCGGGCTCGCGGTGGCCGGTCTCGCGGCCCTGTCCGGCGGCGGTCTGGGCGTCGCCGCGCTGACCCGGGTCGGGCCGGTGTGGTGGCAGGCGGGCGCCGCGGCCGTGCTCTGGACGACGGTGGTGGGGGTGCCGGTGGCACTGGCGGCACGGGCGTGGCGGACCCGGCATCCGCGGAGGTGGACACTCCGCGGACGGCGGGCCGGAGCGCGGGCGGGCCGCCTCGGAGCGAGCGTGTCCGGGCGGGGAGAGGCAGCGGCGGGCGCCTCCCTGAGGGGGGCGACGAACGATGCCAGGGCGCGCCGGCAGGGGCGGGCGAGCCGGGTGTGCCGGGCAAGGGCCGACGGAATCATGGCCGGTGAGGTCCGGATCGGCGAGCCGGAGCGGGGCGCGACGGATGATGTCCCGGGCTCGGACGCGCCAGAAGGCCGCCCGCGCCTGCTCCGCCGTGCGCTTGCTCCGGGTACGTGGTCCGCGCGGCACCGGAAGCGCGGCTCCGGGACCGGGCCGGAGGGTACGCCTCAGGACGCCGGGTTCGAGCCGTATGACTTCCTGCCGGTGGACGCCGTGGCGGACCCCACCGAACCGGCGTGGCATGACGACGATGTGCGTGAGGCCCGCTGGGCAGCGCTCAGAGAAGCGGGCACCTCCAGGCATCAGCCGTCTCCAGTACCGGAGCCGTATCCAGTAGCGGGTCCGCCTCCGCCACCGGGTCTGCCTCCGGCACCGGGTCCGCCCCCGGCACCGGGTCCGCCCCCGGCACCGGGTCCGCGGGCGGCTCCGGCACCGGAGCCGCCCGCGGAACCGGACCGTGCGTAGCCGGACGGCGGGGCTCCCGCACCGCCGTCCGACAGGTCAGCGGGTGCTCAGGATGCCCTGCAGCTCCTCCGGGAGAAGCTTCTCGCAGGATTCCTTGGCCGCAGACGTGAGCGCGTCGTTCGTGCAGGTGTAGTAGTCGCGGTAGATGAGCTGCGCGCTGAACGTCGCGGCGACCATGACCAGGGACAGGGACGCCAGGACCAGACCGCTGATCGCCGCCGTCGTCTGGGGCCGTGCGTTCGGGCCGAAACCGGAGCCTTGAGCGGCACCAGCCGCGGAACCGGAGCCCTTACCGGCACCGGCACCGGCACCGGCACCGGGCACACCGGAGGCGGCGGCAGGCGCATCGGAATCCGGGCGGCGCGACTTGGCGCGCAGGGAACTGATGGCCCAGTAGAGGGCCAGTGCGCCGAGCAGCAGCGCCACGTACGGCCAGGCGAAGAGGGCGAAGAAGAAGGCCCACATGCCGGACAGCAGCGCGAACCGGGCGCGCCGCTGGACCGGGTCCGTCGGGTCCCAGCGCATACCGGCACCGGGGCCGCCCTCGGCTCCGCCCGGTCCGCCCTGCCCGCCCGGTCCACCCTGTCCGCCGGAGGGACGGGGACGCTCGCCGAACCCGCCGCCCGAGGCCCGGCCGGGCTGCCGGTCGCTCCACTGGCTGCCCCACGACGAACGGCCGCCTTCGCCGCTCTCGCCTCCCTGGCCCTGTGCTCCCGCGGGCCGCCGCGGCTGCCAGGGCCGGTCCGGAGTCCCCTCCGGCGGCGGCGCGAACGGATTGTCGTCGGAGTCGGAGTCGGCGGGGGCCTGGGATCCGCGCCCGCCGCCGGTGCCCTGCCCGGCGCTGGGTGCGTCCTCACCGCCCTGCGGCGGCGACGAGGGCACTCCCTCGCCCGAGTGCGGTCC
This sequence comes from Streptomyces sclerotialus, assembly GCA_000719105.1. Lineage (GTDB taxonomy): Bacteria > Actinomycetota > Actinomycetes > Streptomycetales > Streptomycetaceae > Streptomyces > Streptomyces sclerotialus_B. Next base: position 186,183 of record JODX01000002.1, read on the forward strand.
GGAGCCCGGGGCGGAGGAATGCCGCTCGCGCAGCAGGAGCGGAGGGAGTCGGAGGCTGCGGTCCGGCATCAGGTGTGCGTCTTCCCCTTGGGATCGGTATGTGAGGCGCGGTGCGTCCGGGGCGGTCCCGGACATGAGTACCCGTCCTTGGTCAACGTCCCACGCGAGCGAGGCGTTCCCCCGCTCGCGCCGGGCTGCGTTCCCGGGCGGATGCTTCCCAGACGCTACCTTCCGGCCACGCCCCCGTCCCGTGGGGGTTGTGTGGTGTGCCGGTATCGTTGCTGCCGGTCGGCCGCTTCGTAGACTTCCCCGTATCCCGGGGCGCGAAGCATTCGTACGACCGTACAAAAGATTCCCCCGAGAAAGGGCCCCTCCGTGGCCGAGCCCGTGACCGGACCCGTGGTCGAGTCCGCGGCCAAACGCCTTGTCGTCCTGGTCTCCGGATCCGGTACGAACCTGCAGGCACTGATCGACGCCATCGCGGAGGCGGGTCCCGGGGCCTACGGCGCCCGGATCGTGGCCGTCGGCGCGGACCGCGGCGGCATCGAGGGTCTCGCCCGCGCCGAGCGGGCCGGGCTGCCGACCTTCGTCCGCCGGGTCAAGGACCACGGCACCCGTGAGGAGTGGGACGCGGCGCTCGCCGAGGCCGTCGCCGCGTACGAGCCGGACCTCGTGGTCTCCGCCGGGTTCATGAAGATCGTGGGGAAGGAGTTCCTGGCGCGGTTCGGGGGGCGGTTCGTGAACACGCACCCCGCCCTGCTGCCCAGTTTCCCGGGAGCCCACGGTGTGCGGGACGCGCTCGCGTACGGCGCCAGGGTCACCGGATGCACCGTCCACTTCGTCGACGACGGCGTCGACACCGGGCCGATCATCGCGCAGGGCGTGGTGGAGATCCGGGACGAGGACGACGAGAGTGCGCTGCACGAGCGCATCAAGGAAGTCGAGCGAAGGCTGCTCGTCGATGTCGTGGGGCGTCTCGCCCGCAACGGCTATCGCATTGAGGGACGAAAGGTAGTTATCCAGTGACCGCCGAGAGCAACAAGCGGCCGATTCGCCGGGCGCTCGTCAGCGTCTACGACAAGACCGGGCTCGAGGAGCTCGCCCAGGGGCTCCACGAGGCCGGTGTCGACCTCGTCTCCACCGGGTCCACCGCCTCCCGCATCGCCGCCGCCGGCGTCCCCGTCACCAAGGTCGAGGAGCTCACCGGGTTCCCCGAGTGCCTGGACGGCCGGGTCAAGACCCTGCACCCGAAGGTCCACGCCGGCATCCTCGCCGACCTGCGCCTGGAGGACCACCAGCGGCAGCTCGCCGAGCTCGGCGTCGAGCCGTTCGACCTGGTCGTCGTCAACCTCTACCCGTTCCGCGAGACGGTCGCCTCCGGTGCGACGCCCGACGAGTGCGTCGAGCAGATCGACATCGGCGGCCCGTCGATGGTCCGCGCCGCCGCCAAGAACCACCCGTCCGTGGCCGTGGTCACCAGCCCCGCCCGGTACGCGGACGTCCTCGCCGCGGTGAAGGACGGCGGCTTCGACCTCGCCGCCCGCAAGCGCCTCGCCGCCGAGGCCTTCCAGCACACGGCCGCGTACGACGTCGCGGTCGCCTCCTGGTTCGCCTCCGAGTACGCCCCCGTGGACGAGTCGCAGTTCCCCGACTTCCTCGGCGCCACCTGGGAGCGCGAGCACACCCTCCGCTACGGCGAGAACCCGCACCAGCCCGCCGCCCTCTACACCTCGGGCACGGGCGGCCTGGCCGAGGCGGAGCAGCTGCACGGCAAGGAGATGTCGTACAACAACTACACGGACACGGACGCCGCCCGCCGTGCCGCGTACGACCACGCCGAGCCGTGCGTGGCGATCATCAAGCACGCCAACCCGTGCGGCATCGCGGTCGGCGCGGACGTCGCCGAGGCGCACCGCAAGGCCCACGAGTGCGACCCGCTGTCCGCGTTCGGCGGCGTCATCGCCGTCAACCGGCCGGTGAGCAAGGAGATGGCCGAGCAGGTCGCGGAGATCTTCACCGAGGTCATCGTCGCGCCGGACTACGAGGACGGCGCCCTCGAGGCCCTCACCAGGAAGAAGAACATCCGCGTGCTGCGCGCCCCCGAGGCGCCGTCCGCCCCGGTCGAGGTCAAGCCGATCGACGGCGGCGCGCTGCTCCAGGTCACCGACCGGCTCCAGGCCGACGGCGACGACCCGGCCAACTGGACCCTGGCCACGGGCGATGCTCTGGACGGGGACGAGCTCGCGCAGCTCGCCTTCGCCTGGCGGGCCTGCCGGGCCGTCAAGTCCAACGCCATCCTGCTCGCCAAGGACGGCGCCTCGGTGGGTGTCGGCATGGGTCAGGTGAACCGGGTCGACTCCTGCAAGCTGGCGGTGGAGCGGGCCGGGGCGGAGCGGGCCCGGGGCTCGTACGTCGCGTCGGACGCGTTCTTCCCGTTCCCGGACAACATCGACGTCCTGAGCGCGGCCGGAGTCAAGGCCATCGTCCAGCCCGGCGGTTCGGTCCGTGACGAGCTGGTCGTCGAGGCCGCGAAGAAGGCGGGCATCACGATGTACTTCACGGGGACGCGGCACTTCTTCCACTGAGTGACGTACCGCGTACGGCAGGAGGCCGTGGCCCCGCTCGGCAGCGGGGCCACGGCCTCCTTGCGTACGTCGGCGCGGTGCGCGTCGGCAGCGGGCGGTTCAGCCCTTGTTGACCTTGATCACCACGGTGCTGCACACCTTGTCGGCGAAGGTCTGCCGCTTGCTGTCCCACAGCGGCCACAGGTAGCCGATGTAGCACGAGATGGCGTCCAGGAAGTGGGCGAGCCTGCGGACGAAGGCCATACCGAAGCCGAGGGTGTGGCCGTCCGCCTCCCGCAGCACGCTGATGCCGACGACCTTCTTGCCGATCGTCTGGCCGGTCTTGCCCTCCTTGTAGATCTGGTAGAAGCCCATGACGACGGCGTACAGGGCGCCCAGGAGGCTGAGGAGGGCCAGACCGCCACCGGAGCTGCCGTCGCTGCCGGCCAGGGCGATGAACTGGAGCACGTACATCGGACCGGCGATGATGAGGCCGTCGAGCAGGGTGCCGCCGAGGCGCTGGCCCCAGTTGGCCAGCGGGGGCAGGCCGCCGCCCATCGGGCCCTGGGGGTAGGTGCCGTAGGGCTGGCCGGGCTGCTGCGGGTAGGCGGGCTGGCCGTAACCGGGCTGCCCGGGCTGGCCGTAGCCGGGCTGCCCCGGCTGCTGCGGGTAGGCGGGTTGGCCGGGCTGCTGCGGATAGCCGTACCCGGGCTGGCCGGCCTGGCCGGGCTGCTGCGGGTACCCCTGCGGCGGCACACCCTGCGGGGCCTGGGAGGGGTAGCCGTAGCCGGGCTGGTTCTGCGGAGGCTGCGGAGGCTGCTGGTTGTAGGGGTTGTTCGGCTCACCGAAGCTCATGGTGATTTTCCTCCGTCGGTGTGTCGGGGACGATGCGGTTCGAGCGGAGGAACTTCAACAATCCGAGCGGTTCGCCCCCCTGCGCTGCCGCGGTTTTGCGCCGTTCATCGTGCTGGCTCCGTCAAGTCCTTGTCCAGTCACAGCGGTCCTATGTTGTGCAAGTGAGGCCTTGGTGCGCATCAAGTGGGTCTTGTCCGGCCCCGATGAGCCCCGATGGGCCCCTGTGAGCGCCGATTCGGGCTTCCGCGGCGGCCGAATTGGTACAGGGAAGGGTTCATCCGCGAGGATGGGACCCATGACCGCCCAGATTCTCGATGGCAAGGCCACCGCAGCCGCGATCAAGTCCGATCTGACCGTCCGCGTGGCGGCCCTGAAGGAGAAGGGCGTCACGCCCGGCCTCGGGACGATCCTGGTCGGCGACGACCCCGGCAGCCAGAAGTACGTCGCGGGCAAGCACCGCGACTGCGCGCAGGTCGGCATCGCCTCCATCCAGCGCGAACTGCCCGCGACCGCCACCCAGGAGGAGATCGAGGCGGTCGTCCGCGAGCTCAACGAGGACCCCGCCTGCACCGGTTACATCGTCCAGCTGCCGCTCCCCAAGGGCATCGACGAGAACCGCGTCCTCGAACTGATGGACCCGGACAAGGACGCGGACGGACTGCACCCGATGAACCTCGGGCGGCTGGTGCTGAACGAGCCGGCGCCCCTGCCCTGCACCCCCAACGGTGTCCTCACCCTGCTCCGCCGCTACGGCGTCGAGATCAAGGGTGCCGAGGTCGTGGTCGTCGGCCGCGGCGTCACGATCGGGCGGCCGATGCCGCTGCTGCTGACGCGGCGCAGCGAGAACGCGACCGTGACCCAGTGCCACACCGGTACGCGCGACCTCTCGGCGCACCTGAAGCGGGCCGACATCATCATCGCCGCCGCCGGTTCCGCCCACCTGATCCGTCCCGAGGACGTGAAGCCGGGCGCCGCCGTGCTGGACGTCGGTGTCTCGCGCTCCGCCGAGGGGAAGATCCTCGGCGATGTCCACCCGGACGTCGCCGAGGTCGCCGGGTGGATCTCGCCGAACCCGGGCGGGGTGGGCCCGATGACCCGTGCCCAGCTCCTCGTCAACGTGGTCGAGGCGGCGGAGCGCAGTGTCGGCTGAGGCGGGCCCCGGGCCGGAGGACACCGCCGGCCAAGGCCAAGGCCAAGGCCACGGCAGCGGCCCGCGGAGCTCCGCGGAGCCTCCGGCCGGGGACGCGTCGGACGGCACGGCCGAGCCCACGGGCGAGGTCGCGCCGCGGGCGGGGCAGCAGCCCGGCGGTGACGACGGTGAGGGGCAGGGTCCCGGAGCCGAAGCCGGAAACACTGCGGAGCCGCGACCGGAGCTGGAGTCGGAACCGCGACCGGAGCCGGAACCTCAACCGGAGCCGGAACCGCGACCGGAGTCGGAACCCCAACCGAAGTCGGAACCCCAACCTGAGTCGGAACCCCAACCGGAGTCGGAACCCCAACCGGAGTCGGACGCCGAGCCGGCCGTCCGTGAGATCGGCGGGGAGCCGACCGTCCGGGACGCCATCAGCGCGCCGGATGCCGAGGGCAGACCGCGGCGTGTGACGCGTCGTTTCCCGATGTTCACCCGGGACACCGCGCGGCCCGAGGGCGGCGGCCGGGCGGCCTCCGGCGACGCGCCCGCACCCGCCCGGCAGTGGCCCGTCCTCGCCGTTCTGTCCGCAGTCGGGCTCGGGCTGCTGCTGACCGCTCTGGGCGTGTTCCGGTACGGCACGGTCCTGATCGGCGCGGCCCTGCTCGGCGGAGCGGTACTGCGCTGGGTCCTGCCCGACGTGGGCATGCTCGCCGTGCGCTCCCGGTTCACCGACATGATCACGTACGGGATCCTCGGTGTCGCCATCGTCCTGCTCGCGATGATGGCCCAGCCCAAACCTGTGCTGGAGATCCCGTTCCTGGACGACACCCTGCACTTCACGATCCGTTCGGGCTGACCGCTCCACGCCCGCGCGGCCCGTACAGAGGACAGCGGCCCGTCCTTTCCCCCGAGCAAGGACGGGCCGCTGCCTGATACCACACTCCAGCACGAAGAACGGCCCGTTCAACGCCTGTCGGTCCGCTGTGGCACGGAAGTGACCGTTCCGCCGAGGTGTCCCCGCCTTGCCACGACGGGTCGTCATGACGGGCCCGGAGCGCGTTTTTTTCGCATTGAGGCGTGTGTGCCCGTTGTGTCGATGTGCCGGCAAACCCGAGGACGCTTACCGGGAGGCCCCCCGGCACGGCTAACGTGAGCAGTCGAGGCGGTGTGGCTCGCCTCGCTCGATCACCAGGGGTTCCGTCGGGGGCGCGGGATGCCGATGCGACACTGGACCGCAGACCACGGGTGTGCGACGGTGCATGCCCCGGCCCGAATGCTCCCGCACGCCCCCGCCACGGGAACTGACGCCCTGACCGGGTGCATCCCACTGGGTAGTCCGAACGAGACGTCGGCACTCCGGTGCCGGGGCCGCGGATCCGGACTCCCGGACTCTGCGAGGGCACTGCCGGGCACTGCCGGGCACCACGAGGGCATCATGCGCGGGACACACAGCACGGGGGGAAAGATCAAGCACGTTCGGGGGGGAAGAGGGGGGAGCAATGCCTCGTTGGAGGGCCTTGCCCGATGATCTCGATCCACAGGTCAGGGAGTTCGCCGGACAGCTGCGCAGAGTCGTCGACCGCAGCGGGCTGAGCATCGCCGCGGTGGCCGACCGCACGGGTTACAGCAAGACGTCGTGGGAGCGGTACCTGAACGGCCGGCTGCTCGCGCCCAAGGGCGCGATCGTCGCGCTGGCCGAGGTGACCGGGACGAATCCCGTCCACCTGACCACCATGTGGGAGCTGGCCGAGCGAGCCTGGAGCCGTTCGGAGATGCGCCACGACATGACCATGGAGGCCATCCGCATCTCCCAGGCGCGCGCCGCGCTCGGCGAGACGGGCCCCCAGCCGGTCGCCGAGAGCAGGAACGGCCGGGCGGGCCGCGGCCCGGCCGCGAAGCCGGGAGTGGCCGGCCCGGCGGGCGTGGTTCCCACGGTGCCGCCCTCCGTCCCGTCGCAGGCGTCGGCACCCGGCGAGGAGCAGTACCCGTACGGAAGCGCGTCGTCCTCGTACGAGGGCAGGGGCGGTTCCGTCGGAACCGGAACCGGAACCGGAACCGGAACGGGAACGGGCGCCGGGGGCACCCGGGGCGGGAGCTGGGGCGTCTCCCCCACGGCGTCGGACCCGACCGGGCCGTCCCGTGGCGCGGGGGCACATCGGGCGGCGTCCGGTGCATCCGGGCCCGCCGGTGTGTTCGGGCCGGCCGGGACTCCGGGGGGCGTCCGGCAGGGCGGCGGCGACTCCCGGGAGACCGGCCGCGAGGGAGCTGCCGAGGATGCGCGGCGCAAGCGGCGGCTCACCATGTTCCTGGCCGGTGTCGGCGGCGCGGTCGTCGTGATCGCGGCGGCGTTCTTCCTGACGGGCGGCGACAAGGAGAGCGACGCCGGCGGCAAGCCGTCCGCGCCCGCCACCACCGCCGCCCCCGACCTGCCGGCCGGGGTGAAGTGCGGCGGCGAGGACTGCACCGGCAAGGACGCCGAGGCCATGGGGTGCAGCGGTGCTCTCGTGGAGACGACCGACAGCGTCACCGTCGGCACGTCCCTCGTCGAGGTCCGCTACAGCAAGACGTGCGGCACCGCCTGGGCGCGCATCACCGCGGCGGCCCAGGGCGACGAGGTCCGGGTGAGCGTGGGCGGCAGCGAGCAGACCGGCGCGATAGAGGCCGCCGGGGACACCACCGCGTACACCCCGATGGTCGCCGTGAAGGACGCGGGCGACGCGACGGCGTGCGCGACGCTGAAGGCGGGGCAGGAGGGCTGCACCAAGTAGCGGCCGAGTGAGCAGGGGGCGCAAGTCCACGCGCGGGCGCCGGAGACGGCCGGCGGGGGCGCGCGCATGCGGGGGATGCTCCTGCTACGCAAAGTAATCGCTGTGCGGGGGGAATGGTCGTAGCGGACCGGGGCAGGCGGACTGTACCCCCACGGGAGTCCGGCCCGTCCGGGAGAGCCGGCATCGTCTCCCGGCCCGGTACCCCCACACGGCGGCCGCTCGTCCCTCCTCTCCCGGGCAGGCGGCCGCCGCTCCGTGCGGCGGACGATCAGTGGGGGAGGCGGCGATTCGGCGGAGCGGTCCGGAGCACGCCCTGCGCGAGTTCCGGAGCATGCCTTCGCGGGTTCCGGGCATGCCTCCCATGGGTACGGAACACCGCTGTGTGGGCCGGGCCACACGGACCCGGACCTCCGGAAAACCGGATGCGCGATAGCCTGACCGCTGGATCTCTCTTGATGCCAAGAGATCGATCATTCACACCTTTGATCGATCACCCGGCGGAGAGTGCCGGCCACCCCGACCGGCGGGATCCAGCACCCGGGGCAGGGACGCCCCACCGCCTGCTGTCATACGGAGAACGCCATGACCCGCACTCCCGTGAATGTCACCGTCACCGGCGCGGCCGGCCAGATCGGTTACGCCCTGCTCTTCCGCATCGCCTCCGGCCAGCTGCTCGGCGCGGACGTGCCGGTCAAGCTGCGCCTGCTGGAGATCACCCCGGCGCTCAAGGCCGCCGAGGGCACCGCCATGGAGCTCGACGACTGCGCCTTCCCGCTGCTCCAGGGCATCGACATCACGGACGACCCGAACGTCGCCTTCGACGGTGCGAACGTGGGCCTGCTCGTCGGCGCCCGCCCCCGCACCAAGGGCATGGAGCGCGGTGACCTCCTGGAGGCCAACGGCGGCATCTTCAAGCCGCAGGGCAAGGCCATCAACGACCACGCCGCGGACGACATCCGCGTCCTCGTCGTCGGCAACCCGGCCAACACCAACGCCCTCATCGCCCAGGCCGCCGCGCCGGACGTACCGGCCGAGCGCTTCACCGCGATGACCCGCCTGGACCACAACCGCGCGCTGACCCAGCTGGCGAAGAAGACGGGCGTCCAGGTCTCCGAGATCAAGAAGCTGACGATCTGGGGCAACCACTCCGCCACCCAGTACCCGGACATCTTCCACGCCACGGTCGCCGGCAAGAACGCCGCCGAGGTCGTCAACGACGAGCAGTGGCTCGCCGAGGACTTCATCCCGACCGTCGCCAAGCGCGGTGCCGCGATCATCGAGGCCCGTGGCGCGTCGTCGGCCGCCTCCGCCGCCAACGCCGCCATCGACCACGTCTACACCTGGACCAACGGCACCGCCGAGGGCGACTGGGTCTCCATGGGCATCCCGTCCGACGGTTCGTACGGCGTCCCGAAGGGCCTGATCTCCTCCTTCCCGGTCACCGTCAAGGACGGCAAGTACGAGATCGTCCAGGGCCTGGAGATCAACGACTTCTCGCGCGCCCGCATCGACGCCTCCGTCAAGGAGCTGGAGGAGGAGCGCGAGGCGGTCCGCGCGCTCGGCCTCATCTGACGGTCCGTACGCAGGCTCCCGCGTGAGCCCGTGTCAGGCCCCGCTCCGGTACGCCGGGGCGGGGCCTGACGCCGTCTTGGGTGCCCGGCCGGCTTGTACCGCGGGAGACCGGTGGGACAGGATTGGTCACATGTTCGGAAGCGGCAAGAAGAACGAGCTCAACGTCCTCATCCTGCGGGACGCGGACGTGATCCTGTGGTCCCTGCGCCAGGCCCTCGCGCAGGCGGACGAGACGGAACGCCCCGGTCTGGAATGGGCCCTCGACCTGGCCGAGCAGGCCGCGGCGGCGCACGACGACGACCTGCGCGCCCGCTGGGTGCGCGAGCGGCTGGCGGCGGCCGGGTACGAGGGCGACCCGCAGAGCGCGACGGCGATCAAGGCGCTGCGGCAGGAGGCGCCGGGACTGAGCCTGCTGTCGGCAGTGCAGCTGGCGAAGGCAGCGGCGGAGCAACGGCCCGCCGGGTGAACGAGTAGCCGGGCCGCCGGGTGAACGAGTAGCCGGGCCGCTGTGCCGTCGGGGCCTCGGGCAGCCGGAACAGCGGGCCGCCCGAGCGGCCCTCACGGCATGAGCCGCTTCTCGAACCAGTACGCCGCGTACACGTTCTCGTCGTACCGCGGGATCTCCCGGTACCCGCACGCCCGGTACATGGCCTGAGCCTCCGTCAGCACGGCGTGCGTGTCGAGCCGTACGACCCCGTACCCGCGCTCGCGGGCCGCGTGCTCCAGCGCGCCGAGCAGCCGCCGGGCGAGGCCGAGGCGGCGGGCGTCCGGGTGCACCCACACATGCCGGATCTCCGCGGTGCCGAACCGGGGCGCGGCCCCGGGGGCGCGCTCCACGGCAGGTTGGAGCCGCCGCAGCGCCCCGCACCCGACGGGCCGTCCGTCCTCGTAGGCGACGAGGAAGGCACCGGCCTTCCCGGACACCTCCTCGGGCCGTACGAGTGCGGCGGGATCGAAGCCCTCCGGGAACCGCGCGTCGATGTCGGCGGCGTACGCGTCGAGACAGGCGCGGGCGTCCCGGTGCCCGCCGCCGACCGGCTCGATGCCGATGGAGGCGAGCCGCAGCAGCCGCTGTGCGGTGGCGAGGGCGCCGGTCAGCTCCCCGCGCTGGGCCGGGGTCAGTTCGCTGAGCAGGTTCACGGCGAGTGCGTCGGCCCGGCGGTCCTGTTCCCTCACTTCGACGTGTCCGGCCGGGGTGCGTTCGGCGAGCCGCAGCCGGCTGTCGCCGGGATGCACGCCGACCCGTACGAGGCCCTGCCGCTCCAGCGACCTCACCAGCCGGCTGAGATAGCCGGCGTCCAGACCGAGCCGGCCGCGCAGTTCGCGCAGCGAGGCCCCGTCCTCCCCGATCTCGAACAGCAGCCGGGCCTCCCCGAGCGGGCGGTCCTGGCCGAGGTAGTGGTCGTCGAGGACGCCGATGCGGCGGGTGAAGCAGCGGTTGAAGCGGCGCAGCCGTGCGACGTCCTGCGCGGACGGACGGGCGGGCGGACGGGCGGTGCTGGTGCTGGTGCTGGTGCTCGACCTTGGGCTCCATACTTCTTTGACCCTAGTCAAGGATCGCGGGGGGCGTCGAGGGCGCGGCCCGCGCGAGACCGTCGGCGATGCCGCGCAGCGCCCGGGCGGCCGCGCCCTGCAGCCCCGGCCCGAAGGTGATCCGGGTGGCCCCGAGCGCGCCGAGCCCGGCGGGTGAGGGTCCGCCTCCGGTGACCGTGCCGTGCACGTTCAGCGGCCCCTGGATCCCGGACCGCAGCAGGGGCAGTACGTCGACGGGGGCGCCGATCGGATACACGCAGTCGGCGCCCGCGGCGACGTACAGCACGGCCCGCTCGACCGCCGCCGCCGGATCGGCGATGCCCCGGACGAACGTGTCGATGCGCGCGTTGACGAAGAGCCGGCCGCCCGCCGCGTCCCGCACCTCGGCGAGCCGGTCGGCGTGCCGCCGCGGGTCCTCCAGGACGCCCTCCGCGTCGGAGTCCTCGAGGTTGCAGCCCACGGCGCCCGTCTCCAGCAGCCGTTCCACCAGCTCCTTCGGCGGCAGTCCGTACCCTCCCTCGACATCCGCGGACACCGGCACGTCGACGGCCCGGACGATCCGCGCGACGGCCGCGAACATCTCCTCCGCCGGGGTCGCCCCGTCCTCGTACCCGAGGGAGGCGGCGACCCCGGCGCTGGGCGTCGCGAGCGCCGGGAACCCGGCCTCCTCCAGCACCCGGGCACTGGCGGCGTCCCAGGGGCCGGGCAGGACGAGGGGATCATCGGGGGCCCGCCCGTGGTGCAGCGCCCGGAAGACGCCGGCCTTGTCGGCCCCGCTCACCATTCGGTGCTTCCCGCCGGGATGCGCCGGCTGACCATCAGCCGGTTCCAGCTGTTGATGCCGGTGACGACCGCGACGAGATGGGCCAGCCGCGCCTCGTCGAAGTGCTCGGCGGCGTTCGCGTACACCTCGTCGGGGACGGAACCCTCCGTCAGCAGGGTCACCGCCTCGGTCAGCGCCAGCGCCGCCCGCTCCCGCTCGTCGAAGACGTCCCCGGCCTCCTCCCAGGCGGGGAGCAGGTCCAGCTGCTGTTGCGGCACCCCTTGCTCGCGGGCGATCGCGAGGTGCATGTCCAGGCAGAACGCGCAGTGGTTGAGCTGCGAGGCGCGGATCTGCACCAGCTCGGCGAGAGCGGGATCGCCGAGCCCCTTCTTCGCGGCGGCGCTCACGGCCCGCATCGCGGAGCGGACCGCGGGATCCAGGTACGTCGTACGGGCCACGCGGGCCGGACGGGCCGTCACTTGTGCTGCCCCGGCCGGTAGTGCCCGGGCGTCCGCCGGCAGGTCACGCCGAACCGGTTCCAGGCATTGATCACCGTGATAGCGGCGATCAGCTGCGCCAGCTCGGTCTCGTCGAAGTGCTCGGCGGCCCTCTCGTACACCTCGTCGGGTACGAAGCCTCCCCCGGAGCCGAAAGCCTGGGAGGTGCCCCCAGTCAGCACGGTCACGGCCTCGGTCAGCTCCAGCGCGGCGAGTTCCTTCCCGGTGTAGAAGTGCCGCGACTCCTCCCAGGCGCTCAGCTGGACGATCCGCTCGACGCTCTCGCCCGCCGCGAGCGCGTCCTTGGAGTGCATGTCGAGGCAGAGTGCGCAGTGGTTGAGCTGGGAGGCGCGGATCTTCACCAGCTCGCGCAGCCGCGGATCGAGACCCTGGCCGGCCGCCGCGTCGAGCCGGATCATGGCCTTGAAGACGTCCGGTGCGAGCTTGGCCCAGTCCAGGTGCGGGGTGGGTTCGGGAGCGTACTCCGCGGTCGTCGTACCGGTACCAATGTCCGTCTCAGTCGTCATGCCCTCGACCCTAGGAGCCAGGCAGCCCAGGAGTATGGTCCACTTCCATGCCGAAACCGTGGGCCACTCTGGGCATCGACCTGCACCTGGAACCGGCCGGTCCGGGCCTGCGCCGCGGGCTGACCGACGCCCTGCGCGAGGCGGTGCGCACCGGCCGCCTGGCCCCCGGCACCCGGCTGCCGTCCTCCCGTTCGCTCGCCGCCGACCTCGGCATCGCCCGCAACACCGTCGCCGACGCCTACGCCGACCTGGTCGCCGAGGGCTGGCTCACCGCCCGCCAGGGCTCCGGCACCCGGGTCGCCGACCGTGCGGTGCCCCCGCGGCCCACCAGGCGGGCCACCCGGCAACGGGAGCCCGGCCGGCTCCCGTACGACCTGACCCCGGGCACCCCCGACCTGAGCTCCTTCCCGCGCGCCGAGTGGCTGAGGGCCGCCCGCCGCGCCCTCGACGCCGCCCCGAACGACGCCCTCGGGTACGGCGATCCGCGCGGCCGCACCGAGCTGCGCACCGCGCTCGCGGACTACCTCGCCCGGGTCCGGGGCGTGCGCACCGACCCCGGACAGATCGTCGTCTGCTCGGGCTTCGCCCACGGACTGAAGCTGCTCGGCGAACTGCTGCGTGCCCGGGGCCGTCGCACGCTGGCCGTGGAGCCGTACGGCCTGGACGCGCACTGGGACCTCCTCGCACGCACCGGCCTGCGCACCGTGCCCCTGCCCGCCGACCGGCTCGGCCCCCGCACGGAAGATCTGGGGGACCTCAAGGACTCGGCGGACTCGGCGGGCCCGGACGGTGCGGCGGACGTACCGGCCGTCCTGCTCAACCCTTCGCACCAGTTCCCGCTCGGCGGCGCCCTGCCCCCCGACCGCCGCGCCGCCGCCGTCGGCTGGGCCCGCCGCACCGGCGGACTGGTCCTGGAGGACGACTACGACGGTGAGTTCCGCTACGACCGCCAGCACGTGGGCGCGCTCCAGGGCCTCGACCCGGACCACGTGGTGTACCTGGGCACCGCCAGCAAGTCCCTGGCGCCCGGACTGCGCCTGGGCTGGATGGTCCTGCCGCCGTCCCTGGTGACCGAGGTCGCGCGGCTCGGCGGCCGGTCGACGGGTGTCCTGGAGCAGCTCGCCCTCGCCGAGTTCCTCACCTCCGGCGCGTACGACCGCCATGTCCGCGCCGCCCGCCTGCGCTACCGGCGGCGCCGGGACGCCCTCGTCGCCGCCCTCGCGGACCGGGCGCCGGAAATCAGGGTGGGCGGTATCGCGGCCGGTCTGCACGCCGTGCTCCGGCTGCCGCCCGGCACCGAGGAGCCCGTGGTCCGCGCGGCGGCCTGGCAGGGGCTGATGCTGCACGGCCTGTCCCGCTACCGCCATCCGTCCGCCGCGGTGAAGCCCGTGGACGCCTTGGTCGTGGGGTACGGGACGCCGCCGGACCACGCGTGGGCGGGCACACTGGACGCGCTCTGCCGGGCGTTGCCGTAGCGCTCGGTGACCGGGCGCGCGACACGCGGGAACCATTGAAGGTAAAAATGGCGTGAGCATGCACGGGACGGCTGGGCAAGATCTCGAACCGGTCATTAAGGTGAGCGCGCCGATCACTCGCCGGAAGCGCGCGGCGCGCACGTACGGCACACACACAGCGGGGGGAAGCACATCATGGCGGCACAGCGCAGGCGGCTGCGTTCCAGCACGGTGATACTCGGCGGGATGGGCGTCGTCGCGGCGGCACTCACCTCCTGCAGCTCCGAACCGGACCGCCGCTGCGTGGACCGCGACAGCTACGACTGGGCCAACGGCTACCGGATCACCTCGGACAGCAACTGCTCGTCGGGCGGCACGGGCAGCGGCACGGTCAACAGCGCCTGGTACTACGACTCCGACAAGAGCGGCAACTGGGCCGACGACGGCACGTTCAGCCGTGACGAGGCCGTCGACCGCAACGGCTTCGGCTGCTCGGGTTCGGGCGGCGGCTGAGGCGTACCGGCCGTACGGGGCGATCGAGCCGTACGGCACGCACGAGGCGCACGAGGCATACGAAAGGCACGTCCGACCGTGGAACGCCGCACCCTTGAACCCCGTCCCGGCTGGCAGCAGACCGTCGAGGACCAGGGGCTCATCTACCCCCTGACCCGCTACCCGGACGACTCACTGCGCCCGTACTGGGACGAGAGCGCCTACTACGTCTTCTCCCTGCCCGAGGTGGAGGCGCTGGAGGAGGTCGTCGAGGAGCTGCACGGGATGTGCCTGGCGGCGGCCGCGCACATCGTCGAGCGGGACCGGTTCGCCGATCTCGGCATCACCGACCCGCGCGTGGCCGAACTGGTCGCCGAGGCCTGGCACCGCCGCGCCGAACTCCCCTCCGTCTACGGCCGCTTCGACCTGCGCTACGACGGCACGGGCCCCGCCAAGATGCTGGAGTACAACGCGGACACGCCGACCTCGCTGGTCGAGGCGGCGAGCCCGCAGTGGTTCTGGATGGAGGAGCGCTTCCCGGGCGCCGACCAGTGGAACTCCCTCCACGAACGCCTCGTCGACGCCTGGCGGAAACAGGCCCGCCTCCTCCCGCCGGGCAACCCGCTCTACTTCGCCCACACCGCGGGCGACGAGCTCGGCGAGGACCTGATGACGGTCGCCTACCTCAAGGAGACCGCCGAGCAGGCCGGCCTCGACACCGACTGGATCTCCATGGAGGACATCGGCTGGGACCGCCTGTCGCGCCGTTTCGTCGACAAGAAGCTGCGCTTCATCCGCAGCATCTTCAAGCTGTACCCCTGGGAGTGGCTCACCACCGACCGCTTCGCCCCGCACGTCCTCGCCACCCTCGACAACGGCGGTGGCACGGGCAGCACGATGTGGATCGAACCCGCCTGGAAGATGCTGCTCAGCAACAAGGCCCTGCTGGCCGTGCTCTGGGAGCTCTACCCGGGCCACCCCAACCTGCTGCCCGCCTACCTCGACGGGCCGCGCGAGCTGGCCTCCGGGCCGGGGTACGTGGCCAAACCGCTGCTCGGGCGGGAGGGCGCGGGCGTGACCGTGCACGAGGCCGGTTCCGGTACCGGTTCGGGTACCGGTCCTGCCGACGCCGCCGCCTCTCCCGTCGTACGGGACGAGCCGTGCTGCTACCAGGAGCTGGCGCCCCTGCCGTCCTTCGACGGCAACCGGGTCGTGCTCGGCGCGTGGGTGGTGGAGAACGAGGCCGCGGGCCTGGGCATCCGCGAGTCGGCGGGGCTGGTCACGGACACGTACGCGCGGTTCCTGCCGCACGTGATCCTCTAGGACCTGCTGCATCCTCCAGGACCTGCTTCCGGCTCGCCGCCCGCCCGCATGATGGACGGAGCGCTCCGGTGCCGCGGGGCGCCCGGTAGGCTGCTTCCGGGCCGTGACTGGCGCGCTGGGATGGGACCGACCATCGGGGAGCGGCCCGAGTGACGACGAGTGCCGTGCGCCTGGGCCGTACGTACCGTGCATGCCGAACGCCACGTCCCGGAGGTCCCCATGCCAGCCGAGCAGCCCCTCTCCACCGAGTCCACCGCCTACCGCGCCGCCCTCGACGTGATCCGTGCCGTCGAGCCGCGCGTCGCCGACGCCATCGGCCAGGAGGTCGCCGACCAGCGCGAGATGCTCAAGCTGATCGCCTCGGAGAACTACGCCTCCCCGGCCACCCTGCTGGCGATGGGCAACTGGTTCAGCGACAAGTACGCCGAGGGCACCGTCGGCCGCCGCTTCTACGCCGGCTGCCGCAACGTGGACACCGTCGAGTCCCTCGCCGCCGAGCACGCCCGCGAGCTGTTCGGCGCCCGGCACGCCTACGTCCAGCCGCACTCCGGCATCGACGCCAACCTCGTCGCCTTCTGGGCCGTGCTGGCCGACCGTGTGGAGGCCCCGGCCCTGGAGAAGGCGGGCGTCCGCAACGTCAACGACCTCTCCGAGGCCGACTGGTCCGAGCTCCGCCAGGCCTTCGGCAACCAGCGCATGCTCGGCATGTCCCTGGACGCCGGCGGCCACCTCACCCACGGCTTCCGCCCCAACATCTCCGGCAAGATGTTCGACCAGCGGTCCTACGGCACCGACCCCGCCACCGGCCTGCTCGACTACGAGGCCCTGCGTGCCATCGCCCGCGAGTTCAAGCCGATGATCATCGTCGCCGGGTACTCCGCCTACCCGCGCCTGGTGAACTTCCGGGTGATGCGCGAGATCGCCGACGAGGTCGGCGCGACCCTCATGGTCGACATGGCGCACTTCGCCGGTCTCGTCGCCGGCAAGGTGCTCACGGGCGACCACGACCCGGTCCCGCACGCCCAGATCGTCACCACGACCACGCACAAGTCGCTGCGCGGCCCGCGCGGCGGCATGGTCCTGTGCGACGACAGCCTGAAGGACCAGGTCGACCGCGGCTGCCCGATGGTGCTGGGCGGCCCGCTGCCGCACGTCATGGCCGCCAAGGCCGTCGCGCTGGCCGAGGCCCGCCGCCCGGAGTTCCAGGACTACGCGCAGGCCGTCGTCGACAACGCCCGCGCCCTCGCCGAGGGGCTGACCCGCCGCGGCGCCACCCTCGTCACCGGCGGCACCGACAACCACCTCAACCTGATCGACGTCGCCTCCTCCTACGGCCTCACCGGCCGCCAGGCCGAGACCGCGCTGCTCGACTCGGGCATCGTCACCAACCGCAACGCCATCCCTGCCGACCCCAACGGCGCCTGGTACACCTCGGGCATCCGCATCGGCACCCCCGCGCTCACCACCCGGGGCCTCGGCGCCGCCGAGATGGACGAGATCGCGGCCCTCATCGACCGTGTCCTCACCACCGCCGAGCCCGGCACCACCGCCAAGGGCGCCCCGTCCAAGGCGCAGCACGTCCTCGACGAGAAGGTCGCCGACGAGGTGTCCCACCGGGCCGCCGACCTGCTGACCGGCTTCCCGCTGTACCCGGAGATCGACCTCGGCTGACCTTCGGCCGCTCCTGCCCGACCCGCACGTCACCGACCGCTCGACCCGCACGTCACCGACCGCCCGGCGCCTGGAACGCCGGGCGGTCCGGCGTTCCCGCCCGCCGCACGATGTGTTCCTCGTCTCACCGGTCACACCCGTCGGACGGGACGGTGACCGCGCCACCCCCGCGACCTCGGCGTGCGCCCGCCCCCGCCCGGTTCCCCGCCTCCGTCCGGGTACCGGAACCCGCCCCCGTACCTGAGAGAATGATGGACATGGCCCAAGACCGACCCCGTGTGCTCTCCGGAATCCAGCCCACCGCAGGCTCGTTCCACCTCGGCAACTACCTCGGCGCCGTACGCCAGTGGGTGGCTCTCCAGGAGTCCCACGACGCGTTCTACATGCTGGCCGACCTGCACGCGATCACCGTGCCGCAGGACCCGGCCGAGCTGCGGGCCAACACCCGGCTCGCCGCCGCCCAGCTGCTGGCCGCCGGACTGGACCCGGACCGCTGCACGCTCTTCGTCCAGAGCCACGTACCCGAGCACGCCCAGCTCGGCTGGCTGATGAACTGCTTCACCGGCTTCGGCGAGGCCTCCCGGATGACCCAGTTCAAGGACAAGTCCGCCAAGCAGGGTGCCGACCGGGCCACCGTCGGCCTGTTCACGTACCCGATCCTCCAGGTCGCGGACATCCTGCTGTACCAGGCGAACGAGGTGCCGGTGGGCGAGGACCAGCGCCAGCACATCGAGCTGACCCGTGACCTCGCCGAGCGGTTCAACGGCCGTTTCGGCCCGACCTTCACCGTCCCGAAGGCGTACATCCTCAAGGAGACGGCGAAGATCTACGACCTTCAGGACCCGTCGGTCAAGATGAGCAAGTCGGCCTCCACGCCGAAGGGCCTCGTCAACCTCCTCGACGAGCCGAAGGCCACGGCCAAGAAGGTCAAGAGCGCGGTAACCGACACCGACACGGTGATCCGGTACGACGTGGACGGGAAGCCGGGCGTCAGCAACCTGCTGACCATCTACTCGACCCTCACCGGTACGGGAATCCCGGAACTGGAGCAGAAGTACGTCGGCAAGGGCTACGGTGCGCTGAAGACGGACCTCGCCGAGGTCATGGTCGACTTCGTGACGCCCTTCCGGGAGCGCACCCAGAGTTACCTGGACGACCCGGAGACGCTCGACTCGATCCTGGCCAAGGGCGCCGAGAAGGCGCGTGCCGTCGCCGCGGAGACCCTTTCCCAGGCGTACGAGAAGGTGGGCTTCCTGCCCGCCAAGCACTGACCCGCACGGCCGCTCTCCCGGCACCGGGCAGCGGCGCCGTACAGTCGACAGACGCCGGGCAGCGGACGCCGGGCGACACAGGCGACGACGAACGACAGGAGACGACGTGGGGACCGTAACGATCGGCGTGTCGATCGCGGTCCCGGAGCCTCACGGCAGCCTGCTCCAGGAGCGGCGCGCGGGCTTCGGCGACCCCGCGGCTTCCGGCATCCCCACGCACGTCACCCTGCTGCCGCCGACGGAGGTCGACGCGTCGGAGCTGCCCGCGATCGAGGCGCACCTCGCCGAGGTCGCGGCCTCCGGGCGCCCCTTCCCGATGCGGCTGTCCGGCACGGGCACCTTCCGCCCGCTGTCGCCCGTCGTGTACGTCCAGGTCGTCGAGGGCGCCGAGGCCTGCACCTGGCTCCAGAAGCAGGTCCGGGACGCGTCGGGTCCGGTGGCGCGGGAGCTCGCCTTCCCCTACCACCCCCACGTCACGGTGGCGCACGGCATCCCCGACGAGGCGATGGACCGGGCGTACGAGGAGCTCTCCGCGTATGAGGCGGAGTGGCCCTGCACCGGCTTCGCGCTCTACGAGCAGGGCACGGACGGTGTGTGGCGCAAGCTGCGGGAGTTCCCGTTCGGCGGAGCGTCCGTGCCGCCGCAGGGCGGGGCACCGGCCGAGCGGGACTCCACCCTGCGCAGACGCTGAGCGCAGGACATGACACCGCGAGGGGAAAGCGTGCGCTGCGACGTGCGGGCCAGCAGGAGGAGGACGGCGTCGGCGGGTGCGGCGCTCCTCCTCGGCGTGCTCGTGGCCGGGTGCGGGACGGACGGCGGCATGGATGGCGAGGGCGGCCCCGGCAGGGCATCCGCGCGCAGCGAGTCGCCCCGTTCGTCCGGCTCGCCCGAGCCCGTGGCATCGTCCTCTTCCGCGCCTCCTTTGTCTGGCATGTCCTGGTCATGCGACCGCATCCTCGACGGCTCCGCGAGCCTGAGCGACCTGGCCGTGGTCGCCGAGGACGACATCTGGGCCTATGGCAGCCGCCGGGACGAGTCCGCGGGCGCGACGACGAACGAGCAGTTCCTCCTGCGCCGCGACGGTGACGGGTGGCGGGAGCAGCCCCTGCCGGACGTCCTCGGCACCGCTGTCTCCGACGTCCGGCTGGACGCCGTGGGCTCCGGCTCCGGCGAGGTCTGGCTCACCGCGACCGACTTCACCCTGGGCGAGACCAGGATCGCCCGCTGGGACGGTACGCGCTGGTCGGCACTGGGCCGGATGCCGAGCGGCCGCGTCACCGCACTGAAGGCCTTCGCCCCGGACGACGTCTGGGCGCTGACGCAGTACGACAACCGGCTCCAGCACTGGGACGGCACGAGCTGGACCACCGTGCGCCCGCCCGCCGACGGCCTCACCGCACTCGACGGCAGCGGCCCGGACGACCTGTGGGCCGTGGGCTACCGCCGCACCGGCGGGGACGCCGCCCGGGGCGGCCCCGAGCTGACCCAGCCCGTCGCCGTGCACGGGGACGGCCGCACCTGGACGCGTACCGAGACCCCGGAGTACCACTTCCCGGACCCGGTGCCGCCCGAGCCCGACGCCGTTCTCGACCATGTCGTCGTGCTCGCCGAGGACGACGTACGCGCGTTCGGCACCCACACCTTCAACCACGGTGAAGCGGCCGACGAGCCCGCCGACGAGGCCATCCACCTGCGGTGGGACGGCACGCGCTGGACGGAGCGGCCCGAGGCGCCGGGCGACTGCGCCGGACGCACCGCCGTACTGGGCGACGGTGCCGACGGCGTCTTCCTGAGCGGCAACTGGTACCTCACCGCGGACGGCGCATGCGGCAAGGTCACCCGCTCCCGGCTGCCCGCCGGGGACGGGGTCCGCGAGTCGTCGCGCCAGTCGCTGTGGCCGGCGGAGCTGGCCCGGCTGCCGGGCACCGACGAGGTGATCGGCGTGGGCCACGTCCAGGTCAACCAGAGCGGCAACCCGATGAGCAAGGCCGTGGTGGTGTCGCTCGACCGCTAGCGGTGCGCCATGCCCTCATATCGTCCTGAATTGCCGTAGTCTCCGCGCTGCTTCCTAGAAGAGTGGTGCAGAGACGGACGACGTCCGGGGCCGGCGCGGCGCTCGGTGCTGTCCCGCCGTACAGGGGTACCCGGCCGTCGGTCTTCTCAGGACCGGAGGGAGGGCGGAGTCAGATCATGGACTGGCTGAAGAAGCTGCCCGGGGTCGGCCCGGTGGTGGAACGCCTGATGCGTACGCACGCCTGGCGGTCGTACGAGCGGCTGGAGCGGGTGAAGTACACGCGGCTCGCCGCCGCGATGACCTTCCTGAGCTTCCTGGCGCTGTTCCCGCTGCTGACCCTTGCCGCCGCCGTGGGCGCGGCCACCGTCGGCCCGGAACAGCAGAAGAAGCTGGAGGAGAAGATCGCCGAGCAGATCCCCGGCATCGGCGACCAGCTCGACATCGGCGGACTGGCCGACAACGCCGGCACGGTCGGGCTCATCGCGGGCGCGCTGCTGCTGTTCACCGGCATCAGCTGGGTCGGCGAGATGCGCGGCTGCCTGCGGGCCGTGTGGGAGAAGCCGGACCCCGAGGAGAACCCCGTCCTGGCCAAGGCCAAGGACGCGGGCGTGCTCCTCGGGCTCGGCGGTGCGGTCCTGCTGACGCTCGTCGTCTCCGGGGTGGGCTCCGTGATGGTCGGCCGCATCGCCGACCTGCTGGGCATCGAGCGGGACGGCTGGGGCGGTGTGCTGCTCCGGACCGCCGCGTTCGCCGTCGCCGTCCTCGCGGACTTCCTGCTCCTGCTGTACGTCCTCACGCTGCTGCCCGGCGTCCAGCCGCCGCGCCGCCGCCTGATCGTCGCCGCACTGGTCGGCGCGATCGGCTTCGAGCTGCTGAAGCTGCTGCTCAGCGGCTATATCCAGGGAGTCGCGTCGAAGAGCATGTACGGCGCGTTCGGCGTCCCGATCGCCCTCCTCCTGTGGATCAACTTCACCTGCAAGCTCCTGCTGGTCTCGGCGTCCTGGACGGCGACGGGGAGCAAGGAGGCCGAGGTGCCGGCCAAGGCGGGGAAGGAGGCCGGAGAGCCGGGTGAGCCGGTCGAGCCGGGCAGGCCGGCGTCGTTCGAGAAGACCGCGGGACCGCGCCGGCCCGACTCCGTCGGCACCGAGCGCACCCGCTGAGACCGGCCGGAACCCCGCGCCACAGGAGTGCGGGGTTCACCGGCCCGGGGCTCCGCGCCCACGACCGTGGGCCGGCGCATCAGCTCCGGGAGCGGCGGAGCGGCCACCGGCGGTTCACCACGAACACCGCGCCCGCCAGCAGCGCCAGCACGCCGGCCGTGACGGCCAGCGCGACGCCGATGCCGCCGGACCCCTTCGTCCCGGCGGCCGCCACGGGCTTGCTGCCCGTCGACCAGGAGACCTCGGGGGACGCTCCGGCCCCGGGCTGGGCGCTCGCACCGGTGGCGGCGCCCTTCGGCGGCACCAGCTCACCCACCGGCTCCACCTTGTCCGCGGCCTTGAAGCCCCAGTCGAAGAGGCGGGCGGTCTCCTTGTAGACCTCGTTGTGCTCGTTCTTCTCCGGGTTCATGACGGTCACGAGCAGCACCCTGCCGTCGCGCTCGGCGACACCGGTGAAGGTGGAGCCCGCGTTGGTGGTGTTGCCGTTCTTCACACCCGCGATGCCTTCGTACGGGTCGACGTCCGCGTCACCGGTCAGCAGCCGGTTGGTGTTCTGGATCTCGAAGGACCCCCGGGTCTTCTTGCCCTTCTTCTTCACGGTCTCGCCGGGGAACTGCGCCCGCACGGTCGAGGCGTACTCGCGGAAGTCCTTCTTCTGCAGGCCGGAACGGGCGATGAGGGTCAGGTCGTACGCCGACGACACCTGCCCCTTCGCGTCGTACCCGTCCGGGCTGACCACGTTCGTGTCGAGGGCCTGGAGCTCCTCGGCGTGCTCGTTCATGTCCTCGACGGTCTGCTTGACACCGCCGTTCATCGCGGACAGCACATGTACCGCGTCGTTGCCGGAGCGAAGGAAGACACCGAGCCACAGATCGTGGACCGTATAGGTCTCGTCCTCCTTGACGCCGACCAGGCTGGAGCCGATGCCGATGCCCGCCAGGTCGGAGGAGGCGACCTTGTGCTCCTCGTCCTTGTTGAACTTCGGCAGCAGCGTGTCCGCGAGCAGCATCTTCAGGGTGCTCGCCGGAGCCAGCCGCCAGTGCGCGTTGTGCGCGGCGAGGACCTCGCCGGACTCCGCGTCGGCGATGATCCAGGAGCGTGCCGTGATGTCCTTGGGCAGGACGGGGGCGCCGCTGCCGAGCTCGACCTGGGTGCCGGGCTCGCCGAGCCGCTCACCGCCGACGGTCGACATCCGCGCCGGGGGCGTGGCGGTCGGGGACGTACTCGGTGAGGGCTTGTCGGCGGCCAGGGCCGGGGCGGCGGCCAGCACCGGGGCGGCGGTCAGCGACAGGGACAGCAGAGCGGCGGACGCGACCCGCGAGGATCGTCTGCCGGTTTTCATGGGAGCGGGCACGACCGAGAAAGTACAGGGCCGGGCTGAGGACCTCGCACCGGCCTCCCCACCCGGACTCCGGGGCGCTTCCGGGGCGGGCGATACTGAACCCATGCTGTGCTCCGCCGGGGAGCGTCCCCCGGAGTCCCGACCGGCTGCGGACGCCCGGCGTGATGAAGAGAGGTCCCGTTCTGTGAAGCTCAGCCGCCCCCTCTCCTGGTTCCTGCTCGCCTTCGGGGTGTGGAGCTGGGTCATTTGGGTCACTTTCGCCAAGAATCTCTGGAAGGACGGCAGCGGGCTCGCGTTCGACGACGCGGGCGATCCGACGGCGTACTTCTGGGTGCATCTGACCCTCGCCGTCGTGTCCTTTGTATTGGGGACAGCCATCGGGGTCATCGGGTTGCGCGGGCTCCGCGCATTGCGTCGAACGAGCTAGCGGGAGTCAGACCTGATGTTGATCGTCTTCATACTCGCGGCCCTGGTCGTCGCGGCCGCGTTCGGGTTCCTGCACTGGTACGCGTGGCGCCGTCTGGTGCGCGACACGACCCGGGGCCCGGGACTCGCCCGCCGTGTGGGCACCGCCGTGTTCATCGCCGGGCCCGTGCTGATGGTCGCGGCGTTCGCGGCCTCCAGGTCCGGCGCCCCGTTCTGGCTCAAGCAGGTGCTGGGCTGGCCGGGTTACATGTGGCTGGCGTTCGCGCTGTACCTGCTGCTGGCGCTGCTCGTCGGCGAGGTCGTACGGCCGCTCCTGCTCCGGCTGGTGGCCCGGCGCGCACCGGAACCGGTGCCGGCCGAGGCCCCGGAGGCCGAGCGGGTCCCGGCCCGATCCGCGACCGCAGAGGCAGCCACCGGGCAGGCGGCAACCGCGGTCGGAACGGACCGGGAGGGAAGCGAGAAGGCAGTGCCCCCGGAGTCCGCCCCGGCCGCGCCGATCGCCCCTTCCCGCCGTCTCTTCGTCTCCCGGGTCGTCGGTGGGGCCGTGGCCGCCACCGCGCTGGGAACCGTCGGCTACGGGACGTACGGCGTCGTCAGCGGCCCCAAGGTGAAGCGGGTGACCGTGCCGCTGGCCAAACTGCCGCGCGCCGCCCACGGGTTCAGGATCGCGGTGGTCAGCGACATCCACCTCGGCCCCCTGCTGGGCCGGGGCTTCGCGCAGAAGGTCGTCGACACCGTCAACTCCACCCAGGCCGACCTCATCGCGGTGGTCGGCGACCTGGTGGACGGCACCGTCGCGGAGCTCGGTCCGGCGGCGGCCCCGCTCGCCCAGCTGAAGGCCCGGCACGGCGCGTACTTCGTCACCGGCAACCACGAGTACTTCTCCGGCGCCGAGCAGTGGGTCGACGAGGTCCGGCGGCTGGGGCTGCGCCCCCTGGAGAACGCCCGCACCGAGCTGCCCCTCTTCGACCTCGCGGGCGTCAACGACGTGGCGGGCGAGGACGAGGGACAGGGCCCCGACTACGCGAAGGCGCTCGGCGACCGGGACACCTCGCGGGCCGTCGTCCTCCTCGCCCACCAGCCGGTCCAGATCCACGACGCCGTCGAGCACGGCGTCGACCTCCAGCTCTCCGGCCACACCCACGGCGGCCAGATGTGGCCCATGAACTACATCGCCGACCAGGCCAACCCCACCCTGGCGGGCCTCGAGAGCTACGGTGACACCCAGCTGTACGTCTCCCGTGGCGCGGGCGCCTGGGGACCCCCGGTCCGGGTGGGCGCCCCGTCCGACATCACGGTGGTGGAACTGGCGTCGAAGCGGGCCTAGTTCCCGGCGCCCGGCCCCGGCCCCGGCGCCCCGTTCGCTGCCCGCTGGCAATTCCCACCGGCATGTGACGTTCGCAAGTGCGTATTCCGGCAGCGCCGCCGGGCCCTCGGCCCGGCGGCGCACGGCTGTCGCGCGCCTTCTCGGACGGTGGCCGGCCGCCTTCCGGAAATGATGTGCGCGGAGGAAGCTGGAAGGCGTACGGCGCCGCCCGGACCGTCGGCCCCCCGGCCTCCGGAATTCACGGCCGACCCCGGCCGGCACCGCGGAATTACGGAGTCCGAATACGACTACGAGGAGGTCGACCGCCTGATTCAGGACAGTCGGCGGGGCGCCGGACGCACCCGCTAAGCGTCCGGCCGCCGCGCCTTTCGGCGGGCCGCGGCCCGGGACGTGCCTCTCGTCCCGCTCTGGCCGGTAAATGAGCGTGTACCGACGTCCGTGGCAGTCCCAGGGGATATGCCGTGAGGGCTTGTCGGCTGACGTGATCTCGCGGGCTTGACATTCGCGAAAGTGACACCGCGCCCGCCCCGCGCGCAGCACCATGTGTTGGAGGTGTGTGCGGGGTGAGGAGCAAATGTGTTGAGGCGCAACTCCTTTCGGCTTCCCAGGCATCCGGCATCCGTCGGACTTGCCCGGCGCCAGGTGCGGGATCATCTCGCCGAATGGGGACTATGCAGGAATGACCAGGCGTTGGAGGACACCGTCCTCCTCGTCTCCGAGCTGGCGACCAACGTCGTTCGCCACGGGCCCCTGCTCGAGCGGGAGTTCGAGATAGCGGTGACCGCCCTTGCCGACGGCTCCTGCTTCATCGAGGTGTCCGACGAGGGCACGACGGAGCCCCGGGTGCGGGAGGCCGGCGAGTGGGAGGAGACGGGGCGCGGACTGCGCCTGGTGGAGAACATCGCGGCGGCCTGGGGGGTGTGGAGCCGGGGCCGGCACGGGAAGACGGTGTGGGCGCTGGTGGGGTCGGTGCCGTGAGGGTGCCGTAGGACGGCCCGTCGCCGTCAGCCGGACGCCTGCTGCCCCGCCTTGAGGATCCCGTCGACATCGAGGGTGACATCGGCGCCGACGGCGCGGGGCAGGGTGACGGTCTCGCCGGGGGAGTGCGGGCGATGGTTCTCGTAGTCGTCCCCGGCGGGGTCGGTCAGGACGTGCAGGCGCTGGTGCCTGCGGTCGACGATCACATAGACCGGGATCTTGGCGGCGGCGTAGGCCTTCACCTTGTTGCGGAGGTCCGTCCGGTAGTTGCTGGACGTGACCTCCAGGACCAGGCGGAAGCAGACGGGGTCGTAGCAGTTGTTCTCGACGTGGTGGTCCCGGTAGTCGGCGTCGACCAGGGAGAGGTCGGGGATCGCATAGTCCTCGGTGCCGGTGGGCAGCCAGAGGCCGATGCCCTGGACCACCTTCGACTCCGTACCGTGGAGCCCGGCGGCCAGAAAGGGCACCATGAGTTCGGTCAGGGCTACGGCGTGCGGGCCGTCCGGTGGCGGGGCCACGAGGATCTGGCCTCCGATGATCTCGACGCGGTAGCCCGGGGCGAGGCTGTCCCACAGCCGGTTCGCCTCCGCGATCAGCGGACGGTCACCATGGGGTCGCTCGACGGATGCAGCGGACATCACGTGCCTCCTGGGGCTGGTTGTCGAGAGCATCATCGTAGGCAGGTGAGGAGTCGAACGTCCCGTTCCACCACGTTCACCCGATAGTGATCACTCGGCCCGCTTCTCGCCCCCCGGATCCGGCAGCGCCTTCGTCATCCCCGGCAGGAAGTCCGTGAACAGCTCGTGCACCTCGCGCACCAGCGGCCGCAGGACCCGGAAGCGGGCCAGGGCGACGCCCCGCGCGGTGAGCCGGGCGCCGCGCTCCGCGAGCCGGTAGCTGCGTGTGCGTCCCTCGGTCCGGTCGAAGATCCAGTACAGGACGAGCCCCATCTGGGAGAGCCACATCAGCTCGGGCAGCACGTCCCGCAGATCCTCCGGGACCTTGGTCTTCGTGCCCGAGAGCACCTCCCGGTGGACGCTGATGGCCTCCACGCGCGCGTGCTCCGACTCCGGGGAGAAGGGACTGAGCGGGCTGTCCGGGTCGGCGGCGTTCTTGAAGAACTGCACCGCGAACTCGTGGTACGGCGTGGCGATGTCCAGCCACGCCCGCAGCACGCCCGCGAGCCGTGCCTCCAGGTCGGTCTCCCGGTCCAGGACCTCCCGGACCGCTACCTGGTGCTCGGCGGCGATCCGGTCGTAGAAGCCCTGGATCAGGTGCTCCTTGCCGGCGAAGTAGTAGTACGCGTTGCCGACGGAGACCCCGGCCTCCTGGGCGATGGCCCGCATGGTCGTCCGGTCGTAGCCCCGCTCCTGGAACAGCCGCATGGCCGTCTCCAGGATGAGCGCGCGGGTCTGCTCCGACTTGGCGGACCTGGCGGGCGTACCGCTGTCGCCGGAGCTCGTACGGCCGTCTTCGGGACTGTCGTTCTTGGCGGGCACGGATGAGAGCCTAACCAGTGGGACAGGTACCGCTGTCGCAGGAGGGCGGGTTGTACGTCCAGCCGTACTGCGGGTCGTACGCCCACCCGTCACCGGTCCGGTAGGACCGCCCGCCCCAGCCGGCCTGCCACTGGGTCCCCCGCCACTTGGCCGCGGCGAGCACGGCGCCCCTGGCGACCCGGGCTCCGGCCGGAGTGCTCAGCCGGTGGGCGAGCGGCCGGTGCTCGCGCAGCGCCCACAGACAGACGATCCAGGCGGCCGAGGAGCGGTACACCTGCCCCGCGTCGCCCACGACGGTGATCTCGTCCAGGGTGGCCCGGTGGTCCAGGGACGGGAACCGCCGCCGGGCCTCCTCCGACCCCGCCGCCACGAACTCCAGGGGCACCAGTTGCCGCTGCCGCGCCAGCCACTCCCGCAGGAACCGGCAGAGTGAGCACTCGTCGTCGTACAGCACGGTGAGCCCGCGCACCGGGACGCGGGCGGCGTCCCGGTCGCGTACGGCCGTGGTGGCCATCGGTGCGGTCACGCCCCGGCCGCGGGGGCGGCCCAGCCCTGCGGCGGTACGGGCGGAAGCTGCTCCCGCTCCATGATTCCGCGCCGCCGGATCCTGTTCAGCACGAAGACGTTGCCGAGGTGCAGCGCGCCCAGCACGAGCAGGACGACGCCGAGCTTGGTGGACACGGCCTCGAACACCCCGCGCGCGTCGGCGATGGCCTCGTCCTGGTTCAGATACAGCGCCACGAACCCGAGATTGACGAGATAGAAGCCGACCACGAGCAGGTGGTTGACCGCGTCGGCGAGCTTCTCGTTCCCGTGCAGCACATCCCCGAGGAAGATCCGCCCGTTGCGGCTCAGCGTGCGTGCGACCCACACCGTCAGCCCCACGCTGACCAGCAGATAGATGACGTACGCGACGACCGTGAGGTCCATGGCCCCACCCTTCTTGAACACGTTCAAAACGCTGTCGAGGGGAACCGTACTCCTGTTTTTGAACGCGTTCAAGGCGGGGTGCGGCCCGCTCGGCGAAGGTGGGGCGGGGAGCGGGGCGGGGCGGGGAGGGGCCGGCTGTGCGGGGAGGCTGCCGGCCTCGGCGCCGCCCGGGCCGCGCACCCCGGCTCCCTTTTCTCCTACAAACCGACCCGTGCCGTTCATACAGCAATACCGTCGGCTGAGCATGACACCCGGATGAGATAATCATCCACGAAGTCGTTCACCCATTTGCCGCGCATCCGGGGGAGTGGGGCGACGTTAATTCAGATATGACCAAGGAAAATGGGGAAGGGTTTTCCGGCCTGCTTCCGGGACAGGAGCGCGGGAGCACCCCTGTGGGGCGTCCGGTCACACTTGGGCCCTACACCTACACTCCCGGCCGGGAACACTGCTCATCGCCTACCAATGGGACTCTCACCAGGTGCGGGCTGCCCGTGACCCTACAGGTGACCGAGCCCGTGCTGCAGCGCTTTTTGGGCGTCATGACCGAGCTGGAGACCAATCTCGCCCGGCGGTGGATCGTGCCGCAGAGCACTTTGAATCATACCCAAGCGAAGTAATCAGACTTCGGTATGCACCAGGAACAGGGCTCCTATTATCCGCCCTATTACGAGGGGTCGTACAACGAGGCAGGCACCGGCCGGCACCGAGCTCCGGCCGAGACCTTCTCGGAAACTCTGATCCCGCCGCCGTCCGGTTGGGACCCGGCTGAAGAGCTGGCGTTCATGCTCCAGGAATCGATGGAGCAACAGGTCCCGGGGTACCACGAGACCCAGGCCCACACCCAGACTCATACCCCGTCCGAGTTCGACATCGAGACCGATGACTCGGTCATCTCCCCGGCTCCGGGCACCCCGCTGGGGAACGTGCAGGAGATCACGGCGAAGCTGCCGCCGCTGCGGAGGTCCCCCCGGAAGCACAAGCTCCGCAAGGACCTGGGCTTCCTGCGGGTCGCCAGCCTTCTCATCGCCGCCCTGGCCGCCGTCATCGCCTCCTCCGTGAGCCTCTTCGGCGGGATGGCGGCCTACGAACCGCTGCGCCTCGCGGCCGTGTCGCGCACCGAGGGCGGCATCGTGTCCTGGTGGCCCCTGCTGGTCTACGGGCCGTGGCTGGTGGCGTCGCTGTCCGTGCTGCGGGCCGCGCTGCACCGCCGCCGCGC
This sequence comes from Streptomyces sclerotialus, assembly GCA_000719105.1. Taxonomy (GTDB): domain Bacteria; phylum Actinomycetota; class Actinomycetes; order Streptomycetales; family Streptomycetaceae; genus Streptomyces; species Streptomyces sclerotialus_B. The sequence continues at coordinate 215,500 of JODX01000002.1, forward strand.
GGTCCACTCCTGGGGGGTGGTCCTCCTCTTCTCGTCCATCGCGATGCTGCTGTGCATCGTCCAGGCGCCCAAGACGGTCAGCGACACGGCGGCGGCGGCGCTGCCGGCGCTGGCGTCCCTGGTCTGCTTCCAGCAGATCGTCCGCCAGATCACGCTCACCCGCCCGCCCCAGCGGACCTCGGCCCGTCACCGTATGCGGCCCGCACCCGCGCAGGCCCCGTCCGGTGACGAGACCCCCGACGCATCCAAGAAGGAAGCTCCCCCGGCCGCCACCAGCCGGCGTCCCCGTACGGACGGCGCACGGCGGCCCGACGCTCCCGCACCCGGTGCCGCCACCACGCGCAGGGTCACGGCCCCCTCGGTCAACCGGCCCGCACCGGACACGCAGGTCTTCCGGCGGCCGGTCCGCGGAGGAGGCGGCTGAGGCACCGGCCGGCCGCCGTCCGCCGGCCGGGCGGGGTCAGATCACGCGGAACAGGTCGGCGGCGGCGTCGACGTCGGTGAGGTCCTCGATGCGGCGGAGGTTGTCGCACAGGGCCTCCAGGACCGACCCGGCCCCGCCGACGCGCGGGGCGCCGACGACCACGCCGAAGACCCGGAAGCCCAGCCGGCGCTTGGCGGTGTTCCAGCCGCGCATCCACTCCTCGGTGACGCCGCAGTCGTCGTCGGTGATCATCACGATGTCGCCGCGCATCCGGGAGGCGTCGCTGAACTCCTCCTCCAGCAGTTCACCGGCCGCGGTCAGCGGTGACTGGTAGCTGGTCCCGCCGCCGAGGAATGTCTCCGCGAAGTCGACGACCCGGTCGATACCGGTGTCCTGGTCCGCCGGGAAGCGGAAGACCCGGAGCCTGCCGGGGGCGGAGAACAGGATGCCGACGAAATCGCGCTTCGCCCGGCGGGCCTGGTCCAGCAGCGCCAGGGCGCACGCCTTGGACCACGCCTCCCGGGTGACTCCGCCGGGCCCCGCCTCGTACATGGAGTGCGAGGTGTCCACACACGCGATGACGGCGCCCCGGCCGGTGGCCCGCTCCCCCTGGCTGTCGTAGAGCATCAGCTCCCCGGCGGCGTAGCGCACCGCGAACACGGCACGCAGCTCGGGCACGCCGAGGGCCGCCAGCTCGGAGGGGATGACCCGGGAGAGGTCGTCGCCGAGCGTCACGCCGACCAGTTCCCCGGTGGCGTTCTCGACCTTGCGGGCGCGCTCCCCGGCGGCCATCTGCCGGAAGCGGCCGATCAGTTCGGCCCACTCGGCGAGCCGGCCGGTGCGCAGCCGCTCGGCGAGCCGGGCACGCCGCTCGAACGGCATCCGCTCCAGCTCACCGGGAGCGACGCCCCAGGCCCGCAGCAGCGCGGCCTCCTGCCGTACGGTCCCGGCGGCCTTCGCCACCGCGTTCCGTGCGGCGGCACGGGCACCGGGGGGTGCTGCCGCGGGGGTCTGCGCGGGGGACTGCGCGGTGTCCTGTGCGGACTGCCGTGCAGGGGTTCCGGCGGCGGGGGACGGAACGGCGCCGTCCTCCTCGGCGGCGGCCTGCCGGAGCGCCTCGGCCACGGTGGTCGCCGCCCCCTCGGCGTCCTGCCGGGCCTGCGCGAAGCGCTCCAGCATCCCGCGCAGAGCGGAGGCCCGGGCGAGTACGGCCATGGCGGCGGCGTAGGGGTCGCCGGCCGTCTCCCGGTGCAGCTCGGCGAAGTCCGGCGACTCCACCAGCGCGGTGACGATGTGGTGGTTGACCAGCCGGGACGGGTCCATCTCCGCGCGCTCGCGAATCCGTGGGCCGGCCTTGTAGGCGGCCAGGAACACATCGGCCAGGAGATCGGTGATCAACGGTCCGCGAGTGGTGGGCTCGTGGCGCCCGGTCAGCTCCTCGGCCAGCTCGCGCAGCCCGGCCGACTGTTCGTAGGTGTCGCGCCAGGTGAGCCGGTCGAACCGGTCCGCGACCACGGCCGTGGTGTGCCGCTCGGGGGAGGGGGAGGGGGAGGAAGCGGGGGCGGGGACGGCCGGGCCCGGCCATGTCCCGGCCCGGCTCGCCGGCTCGTCCGACCCGTTCGGTGTCCTGTTCATGATCCTCGTCCGCCGGTGTCCGGGGCGCTCAGGGCTGGGCCTGCACCATGCTCGCGTCCATGCCGAGGGCCTCGGTGAGCACACGGGCGCGGACGGCGCGCCGGCGGGCGGCGACCCGGTCGATGGCGGCGGTGGAGCGGCCCGCGCCGGCCGCCTCCGCGCGCAGTTTCTCCAGCCGCTTCCCCGCCATGGCCAGCTTGTTGTGGGCCTTCTTGATGACCCACTCGCTCAGCGCCTCACGGGACTGCCCGGCCATCGCGTCGAGCTGGGCCTCCAGCTCCTCGATGGTGTCGGCGAGGTCGAGGGCCTCCTTGGCGTCGGGGTTGACCAGGTGGAGCACCTCGCGCTCGACGGCCGGGCGTTCGGCGGGGGAGTTCCACAGCACATGGGTGAGCACCGACAGGTCGGTCTCGGCGACCGCGGGGCGGCCGTCCAGGTACGCGGACGCCTGGAGCAGGCGCACCGCCTGCCGCCAGCGCCGGTCGGAGGCGACGAGTTCCCTGCGGCGCAGGGCGGCCCGCAGCGTGCACACCGCGTCCACGATCGCGTCGGGTACGTCGACGGCCGGGACGGCTCCGGTCACGGCGTGCCGCAGCGCGGCCAGCCCGACCGTGGTCCGTGCCGGTGCCGCCGGGCGGTGGACGGCGGAGCGGAGCAGCGCGGCGAAGTTCGTGGGGTCCTCCAGGTACCCGACCTCGATCCGCACCAGCAGCCGGTCGTAGATCGCGGCCGCGTCCTCCTCCCCGGGCAGTTCGTTGCTCGCCGTGATGGCCCCGATGAGCGGGCAGCGGATCGGTTCGCCGCCGTTCTCGGGGTGATAGATCCGCTCGTTGAGGTAGCCGAGCGTCTCGTTGAGCGCCGCCGTGGAGCACTTGAAGATCTCGTCGATGAACGCGACATGCGCGGTCGTGGCGCGGCCGTCGTAGACCTGGCGGTACTCGCCCCGGGCCAGCGCGGCGACGTCGATGGGCCCGAACATCCGCGTCGGCGCGGTGAACTTGGACAGCAGGATCTCCCAGTAGGCCGCGTCCTCGATCCTGCCCGTGAGCTCCCGGGCCATCTCGGACTTCGCCGTCCCGGGCGGGCCGAGCACCAGCGAGTGCTGCCCGGCCAGCAGCGTCACCACCAGCATCCGCACCACGTCGGCCCGCTCGTGGAAACGGTCCGACAGCTCGTCGCCGATCGCGCGAAGCCTCCTGGCGGTGTCCTGCGCGTCCGGTGTGTCCATGGTCAACTCCTCGGCTGCGGTGTCCTGCTGAGACTAGGCATACGGAAGGCCGGCGCGGGCGGGTGCCGGTGACTCCGCCGCCTGCCGGCGAGGCCTCTTACTGCGGGAACAGCGCCGGCAGACCGGAGCCCGCCGCACCACTGGCCGTGATGCCCTTCGCACCGCCCTTGAACAGCACGCTCGCGCCCGAGCCGTCCGAGACCAGCAGGTCCTTGTCGCCGTCGCCGTCGAAGTCGTCGGCGTACTCGGCCGGGCCGGCGGCGCTCGCGGCGCCCGCCGAGAGGGTGAGCAGCCCGCCGGTCAGCGCGACGGCCGTGGCCGCCGCGAGAGACAGGTGGAGATTCCTGCGCGTGAACATGCGTCTCCTGGGGGTGCGGGCAACGATGCGTGATCGCCGGTCGGCCCGCGCTGGACCGGTGGTGCCCGTCCGGTGGGCGCGCGGCGCCGCCGGGCGAAGCCACAGAGGAGACCTGTGACGGGAGTTGAAGGTTGTAGGGGACCCGGTTTCCCCGTGGCCGGATTCCTCTTGCAAGATGACATGCACTCGATGTGCACACACGCTCGTGCGTGCGCCCGCTCAAGAAGTCCTGACCCCGGGGGGAATCCGCCTTGTCCGAACAGCCGCCTCAGCAGCCGCCGCCTCAGCAGCCTTCGCAGCCCGCGTACGGGTACCCCGGCCCCGGCTACCCGCCGCCTTCCGGCCCCGGCTACCCGCCGCCTCCCGGCCCCGGCTACGCCCCGCCCGGTTACGGCTACCCCCCGCCGCCCGGTACCTACACCGGCGATCCGCAGGCCCCCTACGGCTACGACCACTACGGGCGCCCCTACTCCGACAAGTCGAAGATCATCGCCGGTGTCCTCCAGCTCGTGCTCGGGACGTTCGGCGTCGGGCGCTTCTACATCGGCAACGTCGGGCTGGGGCTCGCCCAGCTGTTCACCTGCGGCGGGCTCGGCATCTGGGCGCTGATCGACGGGGTCCTGCTGCTGGTGGGCAATGACACCACCGACTCCCAGGGGCGAGTTCTGCGTGGCTGACGCGGCGCGTCGTACGTCCCTGCTGCGGCACCCGGCGGCGGCATCCCTCGCGGTGCTCGTCGCCGGGGCCGCCGGCGCCGCCTACCTCTACCGCACGGACCCGCACGAGCCCGGCCACCTCCTGCCCCAGTGTCCGTTCCGGCTCATGACCGGTCTGCTCTGCCCGGCCTGCGGCGGCACCCGGATGGTGTACGACCTGATGCACGGTCACTTCGCCCAGGCCTGGCTGGACAACAGGGCGCTGCTGCTGGTCGCGCCGTGGGCGCTCGTGCTGCTGGGGCGCTGGATCGTGGAGGGGTTGCGAGGCCGGCGCTGGCAGCCGCGGCTCGGTGGACGCGCCCAGGTGGTCGTCCTGTTCGTCGCGGTGGCGTGGACCGTGACACGCAACGCCGTCTGAGGATCTGGGCCATGCGTGGATCGATCACGTGTTTGATCACAGAACAGGAACGATAGGTCTCAGCCACTCCCCACCGCCTCGTCCGTCTCCATAAGCTCCCAGCGCACAGGGGGACGGCCACGCATGGTCGGTGTGCAGTTTCTTGTCGCTCTCGACGCGCCGGTTCCTCCTGGACTCCCGGGGCCGCGTGCCCCGTTCCGCTCATCTCTCCATGTGACTTCCAGGAGCAGCGCTCATGACCGTTCCCACCCCTGGGGCCCCGTACGGCGTCGACCCGAAGGGCCGTCCGTACTCCGACAAGTCGAAGATCGTCGCCGGTCTTCTGCAGATCTTCCTCGGCAGCCTCGGTATCGGGCGCTTCTACGTCGGCTCCGTCGGCGTCGGTGTCGCCCAGCTCCTCACCTGCGGTGGTCTCGGTATCTGGGCGCTGATCGACGGCATCCTGTTCCTCACCAGCAGCGACCGCACCGACAAGCAGGGCCGCGTCCTGCGCGGCTGACGGCGGCGGCACCCGCGCGTGACACCTCCGGAGGGCAAGGCGGTCCGGTTTGGCCGGCCGTCTTCTGCCCGGCCTTGATGATCTGCTCCACGTCGAGGGGTGACCTCGGCGCCGATCGTGTCGGGCAGGGTGACGAATGCGCCGGGGGCGTGCACGCGGTGGGTGCCGTACGTGTCCCCGTCCGGCTCGGTCAGGACGTGCAGGCGCTGGTGCTTGCGGTCGACGACGACGTAGACCGGGATGCGGGCCTCGGCGTAGGCGGCGACCTTGGGTCTCAGGTCGTTCTTCCAGTTCGCGGAGGTGACCTGGTGATGGCAGTGAGGGAGGCCGCTCCGCGGCCTTGGTTGCACAAGGCCTGCTCGACGGATGCAGAGGACGACATCGTGTGACTCCTGGGTGCTGGTGTCGAGGGCGATCACCGTAGGAGTGCGAGGCGCTCTCGGCGCCTCTTGACTCTCACACCGTGTCAGGCGGTCGACTCGGAGACATCATGTTCACCATCGGAGACTTCGCCCGGCACGGCCGCGTGTCGGTCCGGATGCTGCGTCACTACGACGCGACCGGACTGCTGCGCCCGGCCCACGTCGACCCCGCCACCGGCTACCGCCACTACACGGCCGGCCAACTCGCCCGCCTCAACCGGATCATCGCGCTCAAGGGCCTCGGCTTCACCCTCCAGCAGGTCCGGGAGATTCTCGACGAGAAGGTCACCACCGAGGAACTGCGCGCCATGCTCCGGCTGCGGCAGGCCGAGCTGGAGGAGGCCATGGCGGCGTCGGCCGCGCGGCTGACGCAGGTCGAGGCGAGGCTCCGCTCGATCGAGAGCGAGGGGCGCATGCCCACGAACGATGTCGTACTGAAGCACGTGCCGTCCGTGCGGGTGGCCGAACTGACCGGCTTCACACCGGACTTCGACTCCATCGGCCCGGTCATCGGACCGCTGTACGAGGAGCTGGGGCAGCGCCTCGCCGCCGCCGGCATCACCCCGGGTGCCACCGGGGTCTCGTACTACGAGGACGCCCCGGACGGCGGGATCGTCGTCCACGCGGGCATCGAGGTCGCGGCGGCCCCGCGCGACGAGGACGGCCTGCGCGTCCTGGACCTGCCGCCCGTCGAGCAGGCGGCCACCATCGTGCACCGTGGCGCGCCGGACACGGTACTGACCTCGGTGCAGGCCCTGGCCCACTGGATCGAGGCCAACGGCTACCGCTCGATCGGCTACCCCAGGGAGGTCAGCCTGGAGTGCCCGCCGAACCGGGACGAGTGGGTGACCGAACTGCAGGAGCCGGTGGTCAAGGCCTGACGGCTGCGGTTACGGGAGATGTCAGGTGCGCGCGCCGGGGCCGGCTATGCCTCGGCGCGCGGCTGTGAGGAGGGAGGTGAGGGCGGGGGCTTCGAGGGTGAGGGTGACTGCGGGGGTGTCGGATTCCCGGAGGTGGAGGGTTCCGTCCGAGTCGGCGGCGAGTTCCAGGCAGTTGCTGGCCTCGCTGCTGAAGGAGGATTTCTGCCAGCGGAGTTCGTGCTGCATGAAGTGGCCCCTCACAGGGTCGAGACGAGTGTGTGGATGAACTTGCGGGAGACAGCCGGGTCCAGCGACAGGTCCTCCATACGACCCATGATCGTCCGGTACTTGACCAGCTGCGCCTCCGCGTGCAGGAACTCCGACCCGTGTTCCGTGTCCAGTTGCACGGTGTCCAGCTGGGGGACCGGTCCCTCGGCGATGACCACGGTCTGGCCCGCGCCGGGGAAGATGCCCGCCGCGAACGGGAGTACGAGGATGGTCACGTGCTCACGCTCGCCCATCTCCGCGATGTGCGCCAGCTGCTCGCGCATGACCTCGGGCCCGCCGAACTGCATGCGCAGGGCGGCTTCGTGAATGATCGCGGTGAAGGGTGTCGGCGGGTCCGCGTACAGGATGCCCTGGCGCTTGATGCGGTGTGAGAGGCGGTGCTCGACCAGGGGCGGGGCGAGCGCCGGGACGTTCTGCCGGAAGACCAGGCGTGCGTAGTCCGCGGTCTGGAGCAGGCCCGGCAGGTGCGTGAACTGGACGGTGCGGAGAGCGGTCGCGTGTTCCTCCATCTCCGAGAGGTCCAGCAGGACGGGCGGGAGGAGCTCCCGGTAGTCGTCCCACCAGTTGCGGGAGCGGCCCTTGCTCATGGTCGCCAGTGCCTCGATGTGCGGCTCGTCGTCGTAGTCGTACCCGAGTGCGAACGTTCGAATGCGATCCGCGCTGACGCCGAACTTTCCAGACTCGATGTTGCTGATGCGTGCTGGGTCGATGCCCAGTTTCTGGCCGGCCGCGCGAGTGGAGAGACCTGCGCGCTCGCGTAGTTTCCGCAGCTCAGCACCTAGTCGTCGCTGTCGGGCGGTTGCTGTGGAGCGTGGTGGCACCGGATCTCCTCGCCAGGAAGTGTCCATGTTCGGTAGCAGTACTGTATCCGCCTGCTCTACGTTAAGTATTGCGTCAGCTACTCAAAGTGGCGTCCGGATTGCGGAAGTGCACCGCCCTGCCCGGCGGCAGAGCCACCGTTCCGGTTCACCCCACCCAACCTCCGTATCCCGGCGAGGAGTCACGGCCATGACCGAACCTTGGGCGTACGACCTGCGCATCCCCCACTCCCCCTTCGGCCCCGGCATCGTCCGTGCCCACGTACGCGCCGTGCTCTCCCCTACCGAGCCGATCCCGCCGTCCTCGACAACGTCCAGCTCGTCGCCTCCGAACTGGTCACCAACTCCCTCGCCGCCAGTCCGGCGGGACCGGTCGGCGTGCGGCTCGTGCAAGGAGACGGGCGGCTCCTGCTCGGCGTGTGGGACGGCAGTCCGCGTCCGCCCCGGCAGGGGACGGCCGGGCTCGACGCGGAGAGCGGTCGCGGACTGTGGCTGCTGGACGCCTGCGCCGACGGCTGGGGGCACCACGGCCTCGGGGAAGGCAAGGAGGTGTGGGCGGAGTGGGGGAGCCGGACCGTACGGTGAACGCGGCGGGCCCCGTTCCGCGGAGGAACGGGGCCCGCACACGTACTCGCCGGGAGGCTCAGAAGCGGCGCGTGATCAGCGCCCGCTTCACCTCCTGGATCGCCTTCGTGACCTCGATACCGCGCGGGCAGGCGTCCGTGCAGTTGAACGTGGTGCGGCAGCGCCACACGCCGTCCTTGTCGTTGAGGATCTCCAGGCGCTGCTCGCCCGCCTCGTCACGGCTGTCGAAGATGAAGCGGTGCGCGTTCACGATCGCGGCCGGGCCGAAGTACTGGCCGTCGTTCCAGAACACCGGGCAGGAGCTGGTGCACGCGGCGCAGAGGATGCACTTCGTGGTGTCGTCGAAGCGCTCGCGGTCCTCGGCGGACTGGAGGCGCTCGCGCGTCGGCTCGTTGGTGTCCTTCGTGATCAGGAAGGGCATCACGTCCCGGTACGCCTGGAAGAACGGCTCCATGTCCACGACCAGGTCCTTCAGGACCGTGAGGCCCTTGATGGGCTCGACCGTGATCGGCTTATCGGGGTTGATGTCCTTGATCAGCGTCTTGCAGGCCAGACGGTTCTTGCCGTTGATCCGCATGGCGTCCGAGCCGCAGATGCCGTGGGCGCAGGAACGGCGGAACGTCAGCGTGCCGTCGTGGTCCCACTTGATCTTGTGCAGACCGTCGAGGACACGTTCCTTCGGGTCGATCTCCAGCTGGAAGTCTTCCCAGGTCGCCTCCGCCGAGACCTCGGGGTTGAAGCGGCGGATGCGGAAGGTGACCGTGATGTAGGGGGACGCCGCCGAGTCGGACGCGCTCGCGTCGGCCTTGTCCAGAACAGGTGTTGCCATCAGTACTTACGCTCCATCGGCTGGTAGCGGGTCTGGACGACCGGCTTGTAGTCGAGACGGATGGACTCGGAGCCGTCGCCGCCGACCTCGCGGTACGCCATGGTGTGGCGCATGAAGTTGACGTCGTCGCGGTTCGGGTAGTCCTCGCGGTAGTGACCGCCGCGCGACTCCTTGCGGGCGAGCGCGGAGACCGCCATGACCTCAGCCAGGTCGAGCAGGTTGCCCAGCTCGATGGCCTCCAGCAGGTCGGTGTTGAACCGCTTGCCCTTGTCCTGGATCGCCACGTTCTTGTAGCGCTCGCGCAGCTCGGCGATCTTCTCGACGGCCGTCTTGATCGTCTGCTCGGTGCGGAACACCATGACGTTGGCGTCCATGGTCTCCTGCAGCTCGCGGCGGAGCTCGGCCACGCGCTCGTTGCCCGTGGAGTTGCGCAGCCGCTCGATCTGCGCGACGACGAGGGACTCCGGGTTCTCCGGGAGCTCCACGTAGTCCGCCTTCTGGGCGTACTCCGCGGCGGCGATGCCCGCGCGGCGGCCGAAGACGTTGATGTCGAGCAGGGAGTTCGTGCCCAGGCGGTTGGCGCCGTGCACGGACACGCAGGCGACCTCGCCGGCCGCGTACAGACCCGGGACGACGGTGGTGTTGTCCGCCAGGACCTCGCCCTGGACGTTGGTCGGGATGCCGCCCATGGCGTAGTGCGCGGTGGGCTGGATCGGGATCGGGTCCGTGTAGGGCTCGATGCCGAGGTAGGTCCGCGCGAACTCCGTGATGTCGGGCAGCTTGGCGTCCAGCTGCTCCGGCGGGAGGTGCGTGAGGTCCAGGTACACGTGGTCGCCCTCGGGACCGCAGCCGCGGCCCTCGCGGATCTCCGTGTAGATGGAGCGGGACACGACGTCGCGGGACGCCAGGTCCTTCATGACCGGCGCGTACTTCTCCATGAAGCGCTCGCCGTCCTTGTTGCGGAGGATGCCGCCCTCACCGCGGGCGCCCTCCGTCAGCAGGATGCCCATGCGCCAGATGCCGGTCGGGTGGAACTGGAAGAACTCCATGTCCTCCAGCGGGATGCCCCGGCGGTACACGGCCGCCTGGCCGTCACCCGTCAGCGTGTGCGCGTTCGACGTCACCTTGAAGAACTTGCCGGTGCCGCCGGACGCGTAGATCACGGACTTCGCCTGGAAGACGTGGATCTCGCCGGTCGCCAGCTCGTAGGCCACGACACCGGCCGACTTCTTGACGCCGTCGACCTCGGTGATGAGCTGGTCCAGGACGTAGAACTCGTTGAAGAACTCCACGCCCTCCTTGACGCAGTTCTGGTACAGCGTCTGGAGGATCATGTGACCGGTGCGGTCGGCCGCGTAGCAGGAGCGGCGGACCGGGGCCTCGCCGTGGTTGCGGCTGTGACCGCCGAAGCGGCGCTGGTCGATGGTGCCGTTCGGGGTGCGGTTGAACGGCAGGCCCATCTTCTCCAGGTCGAGGACGGAGTCGATGGCCTCCTTCGCCAGGATCTCGGCGGCGTCCTGGTCGACCAGGTAGTCACCGCCCTTGACCGTGTCGAAGGTGTGCCACTCCCAGTTGTCCTCCTCCACGTTGGCCAGCGCGGCGGCCATGCCGCCCTGCGCGGCGCCCGTGTGGGAGCGGGTGGGGTACAGCTTGGTCAGGACCGCGGTGCGGCTGCGCTTCGTCGACTCGATCGCGGCGCGCATACCGGCGCCGCCGGCGCCGACGATGACGGTGTCGTACTTGTGGATCTTCATCAGGATTAACCTCTGTCCCTTGTGACCCGGGGTCTAGCGGATGTTCGGGTCGAAGGTGAAGATCACCAGCGTGCCCAGCAGGATGGTGAACACCGTGGCGGTGTAGAGCAGGGCCTTCAGCCACAGCCGGGTGTTCGCGCGCTCCGCGTAGTCGTTGATGACCGTGCGCAGGCCGTTGGCGCCGTGCAGCATGGCCAGCCACAGCATCAGCAGGTCCCAGACCTGCCAGAACGGGGACGCCCAGCGGCCCGCGACGAACGCGAAGCCGATCTTGGAGACGCCGCCGTCGAGGACGAGCTGGATCAGCAGATGGCCGATGACCAGGACGACCAGGACGATGCCGGACAGACGCATGAAGAGCCATGCGGCCATCTCGAAGTTGCCGCGGGTCGACTTCGGGGTCTTCTTGGTGCGCTTGCGCGGCGGCTCGATGACGGGCGCCGGGTTGTCGACGCCGTACGGCTGCGGGTCGCCCGCTCCCTCGACGGGGCCGACGCCGGATGCGGTGGTCTCAGTGGTGGACATCGGCCTCAGCTCCCGAACACTTCGCGGACGGCGTGGCCGAGCACGGGGTACAGCGCCCCGATCATCAGCACGAGCCAGATGCCGACGACGGTCCAGAGCATCTGCTTCTGGTAGCGCGGTCCCTGGGACCAGAAGTCGACGGCGATGACGCGCAGACCGTTCAGCGCGTGGAAGAGGATGGCGGCCACCAGGCCGTACTCCAGCAGCGCGACGACGGGCGTCTTGTACGTGGCCACGACCGTGTCGTAGGCCTCGGGGGAGACACGGACGAGAGCGGTGTCCAGCACATGCACGAACAGGAAGAAGAAGATGAGGACGCCGGTGACTCGATGAGCCACCCAGGACCACATTCCTTCCCGGCCGCGGTACAGCGTTCCAGCCGGCACGGAAATACCTTCCGGGAGCGGGGCTTGGGGCCTGCCGGCTTCGGCGTCGGACGGGCCCGGCCGGGTACGGTCCACCGGCCCCGGCCATCGTAGCGACGTGTTGTCGGAACGTTTACGGCGGGCCTACCGATGTGATCAAACAGGCACGGACGGACTACGCGGGGCTCTTCCAGGCCGAATGCGTGCCGCCGCCCGGCCGCCGGCCGGGTGTCCCGCCGTCGAGGAGCCGTGTCCCGCCGTCAAGGAGCGTGCTGGGGCGCGGGCGGGAGCAGGGAAGTCCGTGCCAGACGCCGCAGCCGCCCCCGCGCCAGCCGGCGGAGCTCGTCTCCCGCGAGGAGCAGTTCCTCCTCAGGATCGTTCGCCAATCGTGACCGGATGCCCGCCAGCACCTGGTCGAGGGCCTCCTCGGCCGGTACGTCGTCCAGACAGATGACGAACGCATGTCCGAAACGGCTCTCGTAGGCGGCCTGTGCCGCGCCCAGCGCGGTGTGCGCGGCCGAGTACGCGTCGTCCGGGAGCGGGGCGAGGGACTCGCCGGCCAGCGCCTCGGCGAGATCGGCGGGCGTGAGGTCGTACGCCGCCTCGTCGGCCGCGGCGAGCAGGGACTCCAGATCCGGGTAGGGGCGGTGCCGGGTCACGCGGTGGGCCCAGCGGAGGCTGCGGCAGCAGGTGAGGAGGGTGCGTTCGGCGGTGGCGGCGGGCGCGGCGTTGAACCGCTCCAGGGCGGTGGGAGCCGGACCGGTGTGCGTCTGCTCCGGTATGGCGACCTGGCCGGCGAGGTGGTGGAGACGGTGCGAAGGCAGCGTGGGTCCTCGGCGGTGCGTAGGGGCGGCGCGGTACGTGAGGGGCGACAGAGTACGGAGAGATGGCAGGGAAAGGTGAGAGAAATGTGCCGTCACGTTATCGAGGGTGTGCAAGGGCTGTCCGTTCGATGCCCGGAATTCACCCGTACGGCAGCGTTTGATGGCCGTTGGTGGACGGCTGGGCGGGAGGGGCGTCGTAAGTTCGAGGAGGAGGTGCGTCTCATGCGTCGTACTCGGAGTGGGGGAGTGTCATGAGCCCGGGGAAGCGCCGGGCTCCGCGCGGGAAGACGGCCACGGCCCCGAAGGGGTTGCTCCTCGGCGCGAGCGTGGCCGTCGCGGGCGGCGCGGTCGCGGTGGCCGTGACCGTCCTGCCGGGCGGGGAGACGGGCGCACCGAGCGGTGCGAGCCCGTCGCAGCAGGGAGCGGTGACCGTCTCCGCCACGGAGTCCTCGGCCTCCCCGTCGCCGTCGCGCTCGTACCCGCTGTCGCAGGAGCCGCGCACGATCCCGGCCGTCCGCGAGCACACGGCCGCCCGCGGCCCCGGCTGGCGCCCCGCCGACGGCGGCCGCGTGGTGACGGACGACGCGGAGCTGGCCGACGAGGCCCGGCTGACCGCGGAGGAACTGGGCCTGACATACGCCGGGGACGCCGCGCCCCGGGACGGCGACGTCGAGCTGACGCTCGGCGGCTCGGGCGGCTCCGGCTCGGAGGAGTACACGCTCACCGTGCGGGACCGGCGGGTCCGGATAAGCGCACCCGCCGAGAAGGGTGTCTTCTACGGCACCCGCACCCTCAAGCAGGAGGTCCACGACGGCGGTACGGCGCCGGAGGGCACCGTGCACGACGGGCCGGCCAAGGAACGGCGCGGCTTCATGCTCGACATCGCGCGCAAGCACTTCACGGCGGGCTGGATCGAGGACCGGATACGGGAGCTGGGCGACCTCAAGTACAACGAGCTCGGCCTGCACTTCTCCGACGACCAGGCCTTCCGCATCGAGTCGGACTCCCACCCCGAGGTGGTCTCCGAGCAGCACCTGACCAAGGCGGAGGTACGGCGGATCGTCGACCTCGCCGAGAGCCGGCACATCACGGTCGTCCCCGAGATCGACTCGCCCGGCCACCTCGGCGCGGTCATCGCCGCCCATCCGGAGCTGCAACTGCGCAACGCCCAGGGGAAGGCCACCTCCGGCGCCGTCGACATCTCCCAGCCCGCCGCGGCCGAGATCGTCGACGACCTGCTGGACGAGTACGCCGAACTGTTCCCCGGGGACCAGTGGCACGTGGGCGCGGACGAGTACCAGGCGCTGACGGTCTCGGACCCCGAGGCCTCGTACCCGCAGCTCGCGGCCGCCGCCCGGGAGAAGTACGGATCCGGCGCCGGGGTCGCCGACCTGGCGACGGGCTGGATGGACGACCGCGCCGAGACGGTGCGCGGGCACGACCGGACGCCGCGCGCCTGGAACGACGGCTTCTTCGCCGACAGCGACGTACAGCCGGCGAAGGACGTCCAGGTCGCCTACTGGACCGGCAAGGAGATCGGCGCCGCCGAGCCGGCCGGGTACCTGGCGGCCGGCCGCCAGGTGATCAACTACAACGACGAGTTCCTCTACTACGTCCTCGGCCAGCCGAACGACTTCGTCTACCCCACCGGGCAGCGCATCTACGAACAGTGGACCCCGCGCGTGCTGCGCGGCACGGCCGCGGTGCCCGAGCGGTACGACGACCAGATCCTCGGCGGGGTCTTCGCGGTCTGGTGCGACCTCTCGAAGGCGCAGACTCAGGCGCAGGTGGCGGCGGGCGTGCGGATGCCGCTGCGGGCACTGGTGCAGAAGCTGTGGGACGACGGGAAGCCCGAGCTGTCCTGGGCGGAGTTCAAAAAGGTTGCGGATCAGGTGGGGTGAAGGGACGCTTCCGCCCAGTGATCCACAACAGGGGGGACGTCCGTCATGTTCTGCACGCGGTGCCGGCACTTCGAGGCCGCACCCGAGGGCGTTCTCTGCGCCCACTGCGCCGCCGCCCAGCCGCTCGCTCCCGCCGCCACACCCCACGGCCCCGCCTGGCTGCGGTCGCCGGTCGGGCTGGGGCGGGCCGTCGCGGTACTGCTCGGCGTGGTCGTCGCCGCGGACCTGTTCGCGCTCGGCACGGGCGTCCTGCTGTACGGGGTGTGGGGCGACATCGTGGCCGGGGACGTCGGTCAGGCCGTCCTGGACAGGGCGGACGTGGTGGAACCGCTCTACGGTGTGGCCGGCGTCCTGCAGACGGTCGCCCTGCTCGCCACCGCCGTCGTCTTCCTCGTGTGGTTCCACCGGGCGCGGGTCAACGCCGAGGTGTTCGACCCGTTCGGCCACCGTATGAAGCGGGGCTGGGCGGTGGGCGGCTGGTTCGTGCCGGTCGTGCACTTCTGGTTCCCGCGCCGGATCGCGCTGGACGTCTGGGACGCGAGCAGCCCCTGGAACGCCCCTCGGCCGCACGGGCTGGTCAACGCCTGGTGGGCGCTGTGGCTGGTGAGTACCGCACTCACGCAGGCCGGCAACCGCATGTACAGCAGGGCCGAGTCGCCGTCGGAGGTCCAGCGGGCCGTGGGGCAGACGCTGTTCTCGGACGCCGTCGACATCGCGGCCGCCGTGCTCGCCGCCGTCTTCGTGCTCACGCTGACGCGGATGCAGGACCGGAAGGCGCGCAGCGGCCCGGGGATGCCGGTGACCGCCACGCCCGTCGCCGGCTGACCCCCTCGCGCCGATCGGCCAGGGACCGCGCGCCTGTCGGACGGATTGTCGGATTCCGGGGGCGAACGGCCGTACGACTGTGGTGTATTCGGCGCTGGTGTGCCGACACGCAGGGGAGACCGGATGGGCTACTGGGGGTACTACGTCGTCGGGAAGAGCGAGCGCCCGCTCGCCGAACTCGACGCGCTGGCCGGGGCCGAGGGCATGTCACTGCTCAGTACGGCGGACGACGGCTGGCAGGTGTGGGAGTACCCGGACCACCCGAACGCGGCCGGTCCCGGTGACATCGGGAGCATGAACGCGCTCGCCCGCGAGACCGGGGCGCCCGCGCTCTTCGGCTACGTCATGGACAGCGACTGCGTGGTCGTGGAGGCCTCCGCGCCGGAGAGCGGCGGCTGGACCACGTGTCTCGCGCGCGCGGCCATGGCCGGGCACCTGGGCACCGAGGACGGGCTCACGGTCGAGGACTACTTCCTGGAGCCGCACGACGCCGCCGAGCGCGCCGCGGCCTGGGCCGCGGAGGCCGGCCGCGACGTGCCGCCCGAGCGGGTGCTGGAGGTTCTGGCCACGGAGCCCGACCCGGCCGCGCCCCTGGCCGAAAACCTGCTGTTCCGTTTGCTCGACAGGCTTGGTGTAGTACCCCTGTGACGCTTTCGGTCCGTCACACGCAGTAAGGGGAAGCATGGGCTCCACGCACCTCAGGCGCCCTGTCCAACGGGTCCGAGGGAGACGTGATGAGTCTGGTGAAACTGATCGCAGAGGCGGACGAACGGGGTCTGGCCGCTGCCGGGGTGGCTTGTTTGGATCGGTGCGTGCCCCTGCTCGGGGGCGACGACGAGGTGCTCAGACCGCTGTGGGTGAGCCTCGTGGAGGACGGTGCGGGCTGGGGCGAACGGGTCGCCGAGATACGTGCGGAACTGGTGCCGGGTGGCCCGGACGGCGGCCCCGCCGAGGACGCGGCCGCCGCGCTCGCCCACGGCATGCTCACCTCCGTGCCCGCCGAGCGGTCCGCCGGTGCCCTGAGGGAGTGGGCCGACACCTGTTCCGTCGCCGCGCTGAGCATCCACCGGCTGCTGGACGCGGCGGACGGCGAGGGGGTGTCCGTGACGGCCTGCCGCGAGGGCCGTACGCAGGACGCGCCGCCGCTCGTCGCCGCCGAACTGCGGCGCCAGATCACCGTCCTGGAGCTGCTCGCCGGACACGGCGCGGCAGGGGTGCGGCAGGCTCTCGACGTGTCGACCGAGGGGCGGCGCGTGCTGCGGGCCGTGGTGTCCCGGCGGGCCCGGGGACGGGTGTGAACCCCCGGCGTACGCGAACCGACGTGCGTGAACCTGCTGAAACGTTCCTGTGTCGGTGTCGGGCGGCGGCCGCGCGAGAGTGACACCACGCGCGCGGAAGGCGCTCTTCCGAGTGTGAACGCACAGCAGACGGTTACACAGGACGGCACCCGGCACAATGCGGCGGCCAAGCCCCTGAGATGGGCGGCGGACGCGGTCGCGACCCTGCGTGAGGGCGCGCGGGTGCGCCTCGACTACTCGGCGCCCAGCCTGTGGCGCGTCGACCGCATGATCGAGGAGATACGGCAGGAGGGCGCGCCCTACGCGGCCGTCGAGACCGTGCTGCGCGGTCTCGGCGCGTACGCGGGTGAGGTGCTCGTCCGTGAGACGGGCGGCGAGTGGCTGTCGGCGGGCGGCGACCTCTGGGTGCGCACACCGGACGGCCGGCTGTGGGACCCGCTGGACGAGGCCCGGCGGGCCTACACGGGCGAGGGGTCGCTGCGGCTGCTGTGCCGGGACGCCGTGACCGCGGGCTGAGGACGTGACCGCGGGCTGAGGACGTGGCCGTCCCCGGGCGGCCCGCGGACCGGCCGTACACGACGGAGCCGGGACCGTGCCGCGGTGGCGGTACGGTCCCGGCTCGTTCAGCTTTTCACGCAGATGCCGTCACGGCGTCAGCACCTGGCCCAGGCGCGCACCGGTCGACGTGCCCAGCTGCGTCATCCCGTAGTACACGGACGAGGCCGCGGTGACCTTGCCGGACACGACCGGGACGTACAGGAGCGTGCCGTTGCCGGCGTCCTCGCCCTCGGTGCCGACGGTGAGTTCGGCGTACCCGTCGCCCGTGAGGTCGGACAGCGACACGGCCGAGCCGAACTTGTCCTCGGTCTCCGTGGAGCCGGGGACGTCCGCGGTGTCCTGCGACAGGGAGAGGGAACCGGTGCCCGTCAGCCCGGACGACGTGCCCTTCAGCAGCCACACCGAGCCCGCGTTGGAGCGGTTCTGGGAGGAGCGGGTGATGTCCTCGTTCGGGGCGCCCGCCAGCACGTCCGCGTAGCCGTCGGCGTTGAAGTCGCCCACCGACACCGAGGCGCCGAAGGCGTCACCGGACTCGGCCGCGCCCGCCACCCCGCTGGTGGCCTGGTGGATCGTCCTCATCCCGGTGGTGGTGAAGCCGGACGACGTGCCCGGGACCATCGTGACCTGGCCGCCGGCCTTGGCGCCGGACTCGGCGGTGTACGGCTGGCCGATGACGATGTCGTCGTAGCCGTTGCCGTTCACGTCGCCCGCGGCGATCGAGCGGCCGCCCTTGACGCTGAGCGTGGAGACCTTCGACAGGCCCAGGGACTTGGAGCCCTTGAACCAGGTCACCTTGCCGGCGCCGGACGCGTCGCGGTAGTTGAGGGCCACGTCCGCGTAGCCGTCGCGGTTGAAGTCACCGGTCGCGGCGTCCGCGTAGGAGAGGGCGCCGGTCGCCGTGGTGAGGTCGCCCGCCACCTCGTGCCGGTCGCCGAACCGGGCCGCCCAGCTGCCGCCGGTGCCGGTGGACGCCGTGAAGACGTCCGCCTTGCCGTCGGCGTTGAAGTCGCCGACCGCGACGGCCGAGCCGAACCGCGCGCTGTTCGGGTTGTGGTCGTCGCCGAGCGCCATGGTGTCCGCTCCGGTGTCGAACTTCGGGCCGTACAGGATCGTCACCGCGCCCCGGTCCTTGTGCCCGGTGGTGTCGTCCTCGCCGGGCGCGCCGACCGCGAGGTCCGCGTATCCGTCGCCGTTGATGTCGCCCCACGCGGTGGCCGCGCCCCACTGGTCGCCGGACTCGGCGGCGCCGGGCACGCCCGCGCTCGCCTGGTTCATCCGCTTCTTGGAGGCGGAGACGGGGCCGTTCACCCCGCCCGGCACGAGCTGGAGCCAGCCGCTGCCGGTCTTCGGCGTCGCGGCGACCAGGTCGCCGATGCCGTCGCCGGTGTAGTCGGTGGTCGGGACCGCCGAGTTGCGGCCGGCGCTCGACGCGTAGCGGCGGATCTCACCGAGCTGGGAGTAGAGGTTCTTGCCGGGGCACAGGGTGGCGTAGCCGTCCCGGTGACCGGAGATGACGTTCAGCGTGGCCTGCTCGCCCTGCTCGTACACGCCGGTGTCACCGGCGGCGGTCAGCGTGACCTTGCCGCTCGGGTCGCCGCCGTACTGGCCGAGCTTCCACGCGGCGAGGCGCGCGACCGACTCCAGGGCGGCCCGCGACGGCTTGCCCGCGGGCTTCGGCGGGGTGGCCTTCGGGTCGCCCTCGAAGTCGCCGAGGACGGCGATGCCGGCCGAGTCGCCGTTGAAGCCGTAGGCGTGGGCGCCGCGGACCGGCAGGTCGACACCGCCCGCGCGCCCCTCGAAGATCCGGCCGCACTTGTCGACCAGGAAGTTGTAGCCGAGGTCGTTCCACTTCTCGACCTGCGTGTGGTACGCCATCACGCCGCGGATCAGCGACGGGGACTCCGCGCAGCTGTAGTCGTTGCTGCCGACCGTGTGGTGCACGAAGACCGCGCTGACCTTCTCGATGTACTCCGGCGGGTCCACGACCGCGGTCTCGTCCGCGCCCCACTGGGCGCGCGGGACGATCGGCGGCCGGGTGACGGTCGACGGCGGCGCGGTCGGGGGAACCGCGGCCGTCTCCGTCGGGGAGCTGGACGGGGACGCGTCGCCGGAGGCCGCCGCGGTGGCGGTCGCGGAGGGGTCGGCGGAGGCCGCGGCGCCCGTCGCGCCCGTGCTCGGCCCGTCCGTCGCGCCGGTACCGGTGGAGGCCGCGCCCGAGGGAGAGTCCGACGGGGCCGCCGTGACCTCGGCGGCCGGGTCCGGTGTCCCGGTCGGGTCCTCGACGGCGAAGGCGGCGTTGCTCATGTCGCCGCCCGTGCCGGACAGCTCGGGGTCGAGCCCCTTGTTCCTGGCCTCGGCGGCTGTCACACCCGGGTCGACGAGGTTGACCTCGAGTCCCTTGGGCAGCCCGGAGGTCGCGGAGCCGTCCGCCGCGACGGCCCGTGCCTCGACGCCGTCGCTGGGGCCCACCCACAGGGGCTCGGAGGCCCCGCGGGCACCCTTGGCGCCGGGCTCCTCCGGGTCGACCGGGTGGAAGTGCACCTCCAGGTTCTGCCAGGCGCTCCACTCACCGGTCCCGATGCTCCGGGTACGGACCTGGGCCGTGCCGTCGAGCTCGGTCCGGGCGCCGCTCCACGAGACGCCGACCAGCGAGAACGTCTCGGTGCCCCGACGGGTCAGCTTCCGCTTGCCGGTGCCGTCCGCGGACAGCGCGAGGTCGTGCACCTCGACGGGCCGCTGGGTGCGCTGCTCGGCGGCGGCCGGCTCCTCCCCCGGGCTGGCCACGGCGTACGTCACCACGCCCGCTCCGCCGGCCACGACGGCCCCGAGCGTGAGCCAGGCCCTCCGCTTCATGCTGAGCGGTTTGTACGCATGCGTCTTGCGGCGATGCGACGAACTCAAATCCCCACCCCTAGACAAACAACACTAGACAAACGACACAGGAAGAACTGCTGTCATGAACGTGACCATCTAATGGCTGCACGTGCGCGGTCAAACATCATTCATGATGACTGTGGGGCACATCACGGCGGGTGGTCCCCGAGGGTGCCGCGGGGGGCCTGGAAGCGTCCGTTCTCTGACGGACTGTGACACTTCCGTGTGAGTCGGCGCTGATGACCTTGTGGGGACGTGGACGGCGTACGACGAGGAGTTGGGCGCGGCCGTCGCGCGGGCCCGGACGGGGGACGAGGCCGCGTTCGCCGTGGCGTACCGGATCGTGCAGCCGGGGCTGCTGGGCTACCTGCGGGGCCTGGTCGGGGAGGACGCGGAGGACGTCGCGTCCGACGCCTGGCTGGAGATCGCCCGGGACCTGGGACGGTTCAGGGGCGACGGGGCGGGTTTCCGCGGCTGGACGGCGGTCATCGCCCGGCACCGTGCCCTGGACCATCTGCGCCGGCAGCGGGTACGGCCTCGCGCGACCGCGCTGGAGAGCGACGTCCTGGACCTGCCCGCCACCCACAGCACCCACGACCAGGCCATGGAGGCCCTCTCCACCGAGCGCGCGCTGGAACTGGTGTCCCGGCTGCCGCGCGACCAGGCCGAGGCCGTGCTGCTGCGCGTGGTGGTCGGCCTGGACGGTCCCGCCGCCGCCCGCGTCCTGGGCAAACGCCCCGGCGCGGTGCGCACCGCCGCCCACCGGGGTCTCAGGCGCCTCGCGCGCGAGCTCGGGGCGCGGGGTGTGACGGACGACGGCCCGCGCGCGCTGGGCGAGTCGGAGTGAGCGACGGCGGCCGGCCCGGCGGGCGGGCGGCCGGACGGAGGTGACGTGGTGAGGGACGGACTGCATGGCGCCGACGGCCCGGGCGCCGAGGGGGCCCGGCCCGCGCCGCTCAACAGCGCGCCGCTCACGCCTCCACCGCCTGCGGCCCTGCCGCTCGCCGGCCCGCCGTCCGGGTCCTTCGGTGTCCTCTTCGCCGCCGCCGTGCGCGCCGACGCCGTCGACCGGGTGGCCGAGGCACGGGCCCTCGCCGCCTTCCGCGCGGCGCGCGACCGGGGGAACCACGGGGCGCGCACCCGGCGCCGCGACGACTGGCGTCCCGGCGGCGGTACGGACACGGCCGGGGGCGGGCGCTGACGTGCGGGCGGGGAGGCCACGGCGGAGGGCCGGCGTGCTGTCGCGGGACACCGCGCTCGCAGGACCCCCGTACCCGCAAGAACCCGTGCTCGCGAGGCACTCGGCCGGCCCCCGCCGATGGCAACGGCCGGAGCCGCCACCCCCCACAGGAGAGGCCCCGGCCGTCGCGCGGCACGGGCCGCGCGGCGACCCGTACTCTCTACAGCGCCATGGGTGCGGTTTCTGTCACACCGTCAGCGTCCGGATGCGTCACGACTTAGTTGCATGTTCTACGAACATGGGTGGTGGGCCATGGACGGCGAGCGGTTTCAGGTCGTAGCGTGCCTTCCGCGCCGAACTGCGGAGGTCGACATACCACCGCAACGACCCGCGGCCCCGGGGCCGCGACCATTCACCAGGACGACGACGGCGAGGACCCGGTCCGCGAGAGCGGTGCCGGCCCGGGCGCAAGAGGGGCACGCGGTGCTGGGGGACGACGCGGAGCTGACCGCCGCGGTGCGTGCGGCACAGGACGGGGACGAGACCGCGTTCCGGACTGTGTACCGCGCGGTGCACCCACGGTTGCTCGGATACGTACGCACGCTGGTCGGCGACCCGGACGCCGAGGACGTCGCCTCCGAGGCGTGGCTGCAGATAGCCCGGGACCTCGGGCGCTTCAGCGGCGACGCGGACCGGTTCCGCGGCTGGGCCGCCACGATCGCCCGCAACCGCGCCCTCGATCACATCCGGATGCGCGGACGGCGCCCCGCGATCGGCGGTGACGAGACCGAGCTGACCGGGAAGGCGGCCGAGTCGGACACCGCGGGAGAGGCGATGGAGGCACTCGCCACCGACCGGACCCTGTCGCTGATCGCCCGGCTGCCGCAGGACCAGGCCGAGGCCGTCGTCCTGCGCGTGGTCGTCGGGCTCGACGCCAAGACCGCCGCCCGGGTCCTCGGCAAACGGCCGGGTGCCGTCCGCACCGCCGCCCACCGCGGACTGAAGCGGCTCGCGGAGGTGCTCGGCGCGGATCCGGAGACCGACGGCGCCCTCGACGCCGTACCCCCACAGCGAGAACCGCGTGTACGCGCGGTGACGTCCGCCGGTGTGACGCATACGCGTGCGCGGACGCAGAAGGACATGTGATGGCCGACGAGCAACACAAGTGGCTGGACCGCGGCGCCGCGGAGCGTCTGCTGCGCGGGGAGCCGCTCGAAGCCGTCGCCCCCGAGGCCCGCCCCACGGCCGGCCGGCTCGCGGAGGCACTCGCCGCGCTGAGCACCGGGGCCACGCGCGCGGACGCCGAACTCCCCGGGGAGAACGCTGCGTTGGCCGCGTTCCGCGAGGCGCGCGCGGAGGCGGACTGCGCCGCCGCCGCGTCGGCCGGCCGCGCCCGTGCGCACGGCTCGTCGCCCGCCGGCGACGTCTGTCTCGTACGGTTCGAACAGTCGGCACCGGCCGTCCGGCGGGCCCGCTGGGGCCGCTCGCTGCGGCTCGGACTGGCCGCGGGGCTGACCGCCGGGATGCTCGGCGGGGTCGCCGTGGCGGTCGGGGCGGGGGCACTGCCGACTCCGTTCCGTGACGACCGGCCGCGGCCCGGTGCGTCGGTGTCGGCCGCCGTGCCGCCGGAGCGGCCGTTGATGTCGCCGTCGCCCGACGACTCCGGGAGCGGCCGGGACGGCGGCTCCGCGTCCGGCTCCGGAGGTTCCCCGGACGCGGGGGAGGGGGCCGGTGACGGCACCGCCCGGGAGGACTCGCCGGAGGACTCGCCGGAGAGCTCCACCGGCGGGCAGCCGGACTCCCGGGACTCCGCCGGACAGGGGCAGGGGGAATCGGGCACCTGGTGGAGCGCGGTGCTGTCCGCCTGCCGTGACGTCGACCAGGGCCGGACACCGGACCTCGGCAGCAGGCGCAGTCTGGAGAACGCGGCGGGCGGCTCCGGCCCCGGCCGCCTGAAGAAGTACTGCGACCGCGTCCTGAACAGCCAAGGCCACGACTCCGGCACTCCGGGCGCGGCCGGCGAGTCCGAGGGGAACGAGACGTACTTCGGCCCGGACAAGGCCGGCGAGGACAAGGGCGGCAGGGACGACGAGGGCGACCAGGGCGACCAGGACGACCAGGACGACCAGGACGACCAAGGCAGGGACAAGGGCGGGGACAAAAGCGGGGACAGAGGCAAGGGCGGCCACGGGAACGGCGCACGGTGGGACCGGGGCGGCAAGGGCGACGGCGGTGACGGCGAGGGCGGCGGCACACCGGGGCGCGGCAACGACCACCGCCCCGACGGCGGCCGGCCGACCCCCGCGTCCACGTCGAGCGCAACCGCCCCTGACCTGCGACTTCATGACGCGGTGGCCGATGCGGCAAGTTTCTCCCGCTGAGGTGTGACGTTTTCTTTCACTCGGACGCAGTAATGAGTGAGCCGACTGGTCATCGGCCGTCGCACGGAGCCGGGGTTCCCCCCGTACCCACGGCTCAGTGCATCTCGGCGCGGGCGGGACATGTTCCCCCGGTCCCGCCCGCGCCCGTTCTCCCCCGTGATCTCCCCCGTGGATCCCCGTACTCCGTATGACGCGTCCGATGGCGGCAGGCTATGCACCCCGCCGCTTTATGTGACGCACATCACATTGTCACCGGTCTCGCCCTCACCAGTGGACGACAACCTTGTCCCCGTTCCGCACCTGTGCGAAGAGCTGCGCGATCCGCGCCTCGTCGCGCACGTTGACGCAGCCGTGCGAGGCCCCGTAGTAGCCGCGGGCCGCGAAGTCCGAGGAGTAGTGGACCGCCTGGCCGCCGCTGAAGAACATCGCGTACGGCATGGGGGTGTCGTAGAGCGTGGACACATGGTGGCGGGACTTGAAGGCGACGCCGAAGACGCCCTCCCGCGTGGGCGTGCGCTGCGAGCCGAAGCGCACCTCGACCGTCATCAGCGTCCTGCCGTCGATCATCCAGCGCAGCGTCCGGCTGGTCTTGCTGATGCACATCACCCGGCCCGTCATGCACCGCGGATCGGGCGCCGCGGCGGGCTGCCCGCCGAACGCGTACAGCTCCCACTTGGTGGGCTCCCGCGTCATCCCCAGCAGCCGCGCCCAGGTCACGCTGTCGGTCACACCCGTCCGCGGCAGCCCGCGCTTGCCCTGGAAGCCCCGCACGGCTTCGGTGGTCGGGGCGTCGTACTCCCCGGTGGGGCCGTCGTACAGCCAGGCCACCTGGCGCAGCCGTGACTGCAGTTCGCGTACGTCCCGGCCCTTGTCGCCCCGCGACCAGAGGACCCGGGGCGCGGGGGAGGCGGCGACAGCTCCCGGTCCGTCACCGCTCTTGTTCCCGCCCTTGTTCCCGCCCTTGTTCCCGTTTCTGTTCTCCCCGTGACCTTTGCCGTCCCCTCCGCCGCCGTCCCCTCCGCTCTTTCCGGCGTCGCTCGGCGTCGCCGTGACGTGCACCGGCCCGCCCCGCGCGCCGTTCCCGTCCACCGGCCGGACCGTGCATCCGCCGGCCGCCCCGGCCGCCATGACTGCCGCGACCGTCACCGACACGGTCACTGATCTCCGCATGCCCCTGGTACGCATACCGGCCCCCCGTCGTCTCACCTGAGATGTTCCCCGGACGTGACCGGCGGCGAACCAGGCGGCAAGGTGGGAGAACGGCGGCACCGGCGCCCTGTGAGCGTTTCGTGGCGATCCCTGTGAGCAACCTCCCAGCCTGACCCTCTCCACCGGGCGCACGCCCGCCACTACAGTCCGTCGCGAGGGTCGTCTGTACCAGCCAGTAACCAGCGAGCAATTAAGCAACGCGGAGGCACACACCATGGCGCGCGAGTCGGAGTCCGGACTGCCCATCGAGCCGGTGTACGGGCCGGACGCCCTTCAGGACTGGGACCCGGCGTGGAAACTGGGCGATCCGGGGGCGTACCCCTTCACGAGGGGTGTGTACCCGACGATGTACACGGGCCGCCCGTGGACCATGCGCCAGTACGCCGGTTTCGGCACGGCGACGGAGTCCAACGCCCGCTACAAGCAGCTCATCGCCAACGGCACGATGGGCCTGTCGGTCGCTTTCGACCTGCCCACCCAGATGGGCCACGACTCCGACGCACCGATCGCGAGCGGTGAGGTCGGCAAGGTGGGCGTGGCCATCGACTCCATCGACGACATGCGGGTGCTGTTCGGCGGCATCCCGCTGGACAAGGTCTCCACGTCGATGACGATCAACGCCCCCGCCGCGCTGCTGCTGCTCCTGTACCAACTGGTCGCCGAGGAGCAGGGCGTGAGCGCCGACAAGCTCACCGGCACCATCCAGAACGACGTGCTGAAGGAGTACATCGCGCGCGGGACGTACATCTTCCCGCCCAAGCCCTCCCTGCGCCTGATCGCCGACATCTTCAAGTACTGCCGGGCCGAGATCCCCAAGTGGAACACCATCTCGATCTCGGGCTACCACATGGCGGAGGCCGGTGCCTCGCCCGCGCAGGAGATCGCCTTCACGCTCGCGGACGGCATCGAGTACGTGCGCACGGCGGTCGCGGCCGGCATGGACGTCGACGACTTCGCCCCGCGCCTGTCGTTCTTCTTCGTCGCCCGGACGACGTTCCTGGAGGAGGTCGCCAAGTTCCGCGCCGCCCGCCGGATCTGGGCGCGGGTGATGAAGGAGGAGTTCGGCGCCAAGAACCCGAAGTCGCTGATGCTGCGCTTCCACACGCAGACCGCCGGGGTGCAGCTCACCGCCCAGCAGCCCGAGGTGAACCTGGTCCGGGTCGCCGTGCAGGGACTGGCCGCCGTCCTCGGCGGCACCCAGTCCCTGCACACCAACTCCTTCGACGAGGCCATCGCGCTGCCCACCGACAAGAGCGCGCGGCTGGCCCTGCGCACCCAGCAGGTCCTCGCCTACGAGACGGACGTGACCGCGACGGTCGACCCCTTCGCGGGCTCGTACGTCATCGAGAAGATGACCGACGACGTGGAGGCGGCCACCCTGGAGCTGATGCGGAAGGTCGAGGACCTCGGCGGCGCGGTCAACGCCATCGAACACGGCTTCCAGAAGAGCGAGATCGAGCGCAGCGCCTACCGGATCGCCCAGGAGACCGACTCCGGCGAGCGCGTGGTCGTCGGCGTCAACCGCTTCCAGCTCGACGAGGAGGAGCCGTACGAGCCGCTCCGCGTCGACCCGGCCATCGAGGCCCAGCAGGCCGAGCGCCTGGCGAAGCTGCGGGCCGAGCGGGACCAGGAGGCGGTCGACACGGCGCTGGCCGCGCTGAAGAAGGCGGCCGGGGGCGAGGACAACGTCCTGTACCCGATGAAGGAAGCACTGAAGGCACGGGCGACGGTGGGCGAGGTGTGCAACGCGCTGCGGGAGGTCTGGGGGACCTATGTGCCGTCGGATGCCTTCTGACCTGCACTGTCGATCCGTATGAGCGAGCGGGGGCGGAAACCGCCCGCCCCCGGCGCGCATGCGTGCGGCCGTGCGGCCGGCTTCCCCGTCATTTCCTTCGCAACCGGCGCCTGGCCGCCCGGGCCCCGGCCCGCCAGTCCGCCACGGTGAGTGTGGCGCCGCCCTGCGAGCGGTGGCCGAGCCGCACCAGCAGGGGCGTGGCGCCGTGCACCTGCACGCTGCGGGCCGCGGCCGCGGCCGGTATCCGCCTGCCCTTCCCGCCTTCCGGGGCGGGCGGGAAGCACAGGGGAACGTCGTGCCGCCGCTCCTCCCCGGGCGGTGCGACGCGCAGCAGGAGCTGCCATGGCCCGGGCCGCTGGGCGTACCGGTGCAGGGCCGCCGGGTCGATGACGATCCGGCCGGTCAGGGGCGCGTCGGTGGCCGTGGCGTGTCCCACGGGAACCTGCACCTCGTAGCCGTCCCGGTGCCGCAGTACGACGCTGTGCCCGACCTTCTCGATGGCCTGGTCCAGGTAGTGGGGGCTGCGGATCCGGACGGCGAACCGCCGCCCGCCGTCCACCCACTCCACCGCGTCGGGACCGGGCTCGGGTTCGGCCCAGGAGAGTCCGTCGTGGCGGGAGAGCGAGAGCAGTTCGCTGATCCGGCCGCCCTCCCTGAGGAGGCGGTCACGGACCTGGAGGAGCGGCGGGAACGCGCTGATCGTCTCGTGGGGGATGAACTCCCGCAGCAGCTCACCGGCGATCCGGGCGTAGGACTCCTGCCGCTCGGGGGTGTACTTGACGAAGCGGGGGCCGAACTTGGCGAGCATCTCGACCCGCGCGAACCGCTGGAGCAGGGTGGCGCGCCGCGTCCCGGGCTCGGTGTGCGTCACCACCGTCTCCAGCGTGGCCCGCACGGACGAGTAGAACGACTCGGCGGGCGGCTGCTGCTTGGTGAGGTGCGCGAAGCCCTCCCGGTCGCACAGGTAGTAGCAGTCGTAGTCGCCGACGACCGAGATGCCACGGGCCAGGAAGTAGGCGGGCACGATGAACGGCTGTTCCTCGGCGAGCCTGACCCCCTCGGCGAAGCGGAGCCCGTTGTCGACGACCAGGGAGCGGCGGAAGAGCTTCTGCGGGGTGAGGGTCCACATGGCGCGGGTGGACTCGATGTCACCGTGCTCGACGTTCCGGGCGAAGGGCTCGGTCGGGACGCCGCGTCCGACGCCGCGCATACGGCCGAGCACGACATCGGTCGCGTTGCGCTCGGCGACCGCCACCATCCGCTCCAGTGCCGCGGGGCCCAGGTAGTCGTCCGGGTCGGCGAAGAACAGGAACTCGCCCCTGGCCGCGTCGATGCCCCGGTTGCGGGGGCCGCCGGGCGCCCCGCTGTTCTCCTGGTGGATGACCCGGATGTTGGAGTGCTTTCCGGCCCAGGCGTCCAGCAGCTCCCCGCTGCCGTCGGTGGAGCCGTCGTCGACGGCCACGACCTCGATGTGATCGAAGCCGATGGTCTGAGCGACCAGGGACTCCAAGCATTCGTCAAGAAAATCGACAGCATTGTAGACAGGAATGATCACACTGACCGATATATCGCCCATGCCCCCGTCAATTCTGTGCGCGCGTGGTGAGTTGGCCGTACGTGCAGACAATGTGCGGGGTATTTCGGTTGCCGATTCAACTGTATGGCGTGCGTCACAGCGGTATCGCTCGGAATGTGCGGCGGTAATAGTCGGCACATATTGATGGGGCCGGGATGGTGGAGTGCGGTTAATGGCGTATGAATTCATCCGCAACAACTCGTGGCGGCCGGCTGTCCCACTCCCCGGAACCCGGGTCCGGGGTGTCGTACCCGCGTGCGACACTCCCGTCATGTTCGGTGTCATCGACCTTCCCACCTATCTGGCAGGACTCGTCCTGATCATCCTGCTCCCCGGTCCCAACTCCCTGTACGTCCTCTCCGTCGCCGCCCGGCGCGGGGTACGGGCGGGCTACACGGCCGCGGCGGGCGTGTGGTGCGGGGACACCGTGCTGATGACGCTCTCGGCGGCCGGTGTCGCCTCGCTGCTCCAGGCCAACGCCGTGCTGTTCGCCGTCGTCAAGTACGCCGGTGCCGGATATCTGACGTGGCTCGCGGTCGGGATGCTGCGCGCCGCCTGGGCGATGTGGCGCACCCGGCGGGAGAACGGCGTCGAGGGCGCCGCCGGCGCGGCCGCCGACGGTCCGGCCGCCACCGTGGAGCGGCCCTTCCGGCGCGCCCTGGTGGTCAGCCTGTTCAATCCCAAGGCGATCCTCTTCTTCGTGGCCTTCTTCGTGCAGTTCGTCGACCCGGGCTACGCCTACCCCGCCCTCTCCTTCGTCGTCCTCGGCGCTTTCGCCCAGCTGGCGAGCTTCCTCTATCTCAGCGCGCTGATATTCGGCGGCACCCGGCTGGCCGCCGCCTTCCGCAGCCGCAGGCGGCTCTCGGCGACGGCCACCTCGGCGGCGGGCGCGCTGTTCCTCGGGTTCGCGGTGAAGCTGTCGCTGGCGAGCGCGTAGCCGCGGGGGGCGGGCAGGACGGGCAGGACGGGCGGAGCCTCAGCCCAGGCCGACGCGGGACAGGTACGCGGTGAGCCCGGCGCCGGTCTCCCCGGCCCACCCGACGTACCCGTCCGGCCGGACCAGGAACAGCCCCGCCCCGTAGGTGTCGTGCGCACCCCCGCGCACGACACGCACCGCCGCCGGTGTCACGTCCCCGGGCGCGTCCGTGCCCAGCGCGAGCAGCGTCCAGTGCGGCCCCCGGAAGGCGTCGAAGAGCCGTACGCCGGCCACGGTCGCGTCGGGTGCGCGGTCGCCCGCGCGGAGGCCGTCCGGCCGGGGGCGGGTCTCCTGGGTGAGGGACGACTCCCGGTAGTGCAGCCCCAGCTGCCGCGTCGCCCTGCCGCGCCGGACCTCGCCGCGGTGGATGCCCGTGGACAGGCCGAGCACGGTGGCGGCGACCGGGCGCCGCTCCTCCTCGTAGCTGTCGAGGAGTGCGGCCGGTGCACCGTCGCGCAGCACCGCACCCAGCTTCCAGCCCAGGTTGTGGGCGTCCTGGACGCTGGTGTTGAGGCCCTGCCCGCCGGCCGGCGAGTGCACGTGCGCGGCGTCCCCGGCGAGGAACACCCGGCCCGCGCAGAACCGGTCGGCCAGCGCCGCCCGCGGACGGAAGTCCGAGGCCCAGCGCACCTCGGTGACGTCCTCGGGGGCGAGATGCGACCGGGTGGCGACGAGCTTGCGCACGCCGTCGAGGGTGAGGTCGGGCACCGTCCCCTCCGGGAACCGGGCGACGAGCTGGAAGTCCTCGGTGCCCGCGAGCGGGCAGACCGTCATGAAGTCCCCGCCGCTCCCGCCGCTCCCGCTGTTCCTGCCGCTCCCGCCGTTCTCGCGCGGCGGGAAGATGTGCCAGTTGTCGCGGTCCAGGCCGGTGATCCGGACGTCCGCCACGAGCATCGGGGCCGGGTCGACCGTCTCCCCCGTCATGCCGATGCCGAGCGCCCGCCGCACGGCCGAGCGCCCGCCGTCGGCGGCGACGGCGTACCGGGCGCGGAGGGCGCCCCCGTCGCCGAACCGGACGGTCACGCCGTCGTCGTCCTGCTCCAGCCCGACGGCCTCGCGGCCGAACGCGATCCGCCCGCCCAGTTCCTCCAGCCGGGCCGCGAGGATCTCCTGGGTGCGCCACTGCGGCACCATCCACGGCTCGGTGTACGGCGAGTCCTCCGTCGGCTCGACCGGGTCGAACATCCGGTGCTCGCCCACCCGCCGGCCGTCCTGCCAGACCATGCCGACCGGATAGGTCCCGCCGGCCGCGCGCATCGCATCCAGGACGCCGAGGTCGTCGAAGACCTCCATCGTGCGCGGCTGGAAGCCCTTGCCGCGCGAGCCCGGGAACAGCCCGTCCGCCCGCTCCACGACGAGCGCGGCCACACCGCGCCGGGCCAGGTCGATGCCGAGCGTCAGCCCGGTCGGGCCGGCTCCGACGATCAGGACGTCCGTGTCCGCGGTCATCGCGCCAGTCGTCACGCCACTCATCGCACCGCTCATCACGCCACTACTCCTTAACGCTGTTAAGTGCCGATGTTCGTGAGCGTGCCCTTAACGCCGTTAAGCTGTCAAGCGTGAGTACGGAACGACGCGCGCCCCTGGACCGCAAGCGGGTGGCGGACACCGCGCTGAAGCTGCTGAACGAGGTCGGGCTGGACGGCCTGAGCCTGCGGGTCATCGCCCGAGAGCTGGACGTCAAGGCGCCGGCCCTGTACTGGCACTTCAAGGACAAGCAGGCGCTGCTCGACGAGATGGCCACGGAGATGTACCGCCGCATGGTCGCCGGGACGCCCCTGGACCCGCACGACACCTGGCGGGAGCGGCTGCTGAAGGCCAACCGCGGGCTGCGTACGGCACTGCTCGGCTACCGCGACGGCGCCAAGGTGTTCAGCGGCTCACGCTTCACCGGAACGGCGCACGCCGAACAGATGGAGGACACCCTGCGCCTGTTCACGGCCGCCGGCTTCACCCTGTCCCAGGCCGTCCGCGCGGTGAACACGACGTACCTGTACACACTGGGGTTCGTCACCGAGGAACAGGGCGTCGAGCCGCTGCCGGGCGAACGCCGCGAGGGCTACGACCTGGCGGAACGCGCCCGGCTCATGGACGGCTTCCCGCTGGCGGCGGCCGCGGGCCCGGAGCTGTTCGAGGACTCCGGGCGGCACTACGAGGAGGGGCTCGCGGTGGTACTCGACGGGATCGCCGCACGGTACGGGACCGAGCCCTGACGCCGCGCGTGGCTCCGCTGCCGGAGAGGCGCAGGTGGTCATCGCGTCACCCCTTGTTCACCTTCGCGCCGGGAAGGTGTCGCCGTTCGGCGCCGGGCGTCTCCTAGGGTCGCGAGAACCGCCGCTGAGAGAACCCAGGTGTACGTGTGACCATCCGTTCCCCCCTCCTGTCCGTCATCGTCCCCTGCTACAACATCGAGGCCTACGTAGCGGACACCGTGACCAGCCTCGTCAACAACGCCCGGGACGACTTCGAGTTCGTCTTCGTCGAGGACCGGTCCACCAAGGACAAGACCTATGAGGCGCTGCTGGAGCTGACCAGGAGGCTGCCGAACAGCAGGGTGGTCCGGCACGAGCAGAACGGCGGACTGGCCACCGCGCGCAACACCGGGATCGATGTCGCGGAGGGCCGCTACCTCACCTTCCTCGACGGCGACGACTGGTTGGCCCCCGGCTATCTGGCCGAGCTGGTGGACTCGATCGAGCGCTTCGACGTCGACTTCGTACGCACCGACCACGTCCAGGTCACCGGCGTCGTACGGGCCGTCCACCGGGCCCCCGAGGGCCGCCGCTGGACCCCGCTGGACCCGCGCACCTCGATCCTGCCCGTCGACGACACGACGATGGTCGACTACCCGTACGCCTGGGCGGGCGTCTACCACCGCCGCCTGCTCGACCGCGGCCTGCTGCGTTTCCACGACGGGCTGCGCACCGCCGAGGACCGGCCCTGGATCTGGGGCCTGCACCGCGAGGCCGAGTCCTACGCCGTCGCCAGCCTGCGCGGAGTCTTCTACCGCCGCGGCGTGGCGAGCTCGCTGACCCAGATCGGGGACGTGCGCCAGCTCGACTTCTTCCGCTCCTTCGACCTCGTCCTCGCCGAGCTCGAGAACGACCCGGAGAAGGCCCGGCTGCGCCCCAAGGCGCTGCGCAACTACTGCGTCGTCATCGCCCACCAGCTCCAGGAGCGCGCCCGGTTCGAGCGGAGCGTCGCCGG
The DNA here is from genome assembly GCA_000719105.1 of Streptomyces sclerotialus. Lineage (GTDB taxonomy): Bacteria > Actinomycetota > Actinomycetes > Streptomycetales > Streptomycetaceae > Streptomyces > Streptomyces sclerotialus_B. The sequence goes on from JODX01000002.1 coordinate 247,768, forward strand.
GAAACTGCGGCAGATGAGCGCCGAGGCCCTGGGCCGGATGCGCGAGGAGGAACTGCAGGAGGCCCTGATCGGCATGGGTGAGGAGCGGGTGCACATGCTGCGGCGTATCCGCGGCGGTCTGAAGGGAGTCGCAGCGTGATCCAGATCTTCTTCTCGGCCACGCAGTACGCCGCCGCGACCGTCACCGCCGCGATCCGCGCCGGTCTCTTCGGCCCGCGCGAGGAACACCGCCGCATCCTGGTCGTCAGCAACACCGCGGCCGTCCCGGAGGTCGGCACCCCGCTGGACCGGATGCCCGGCTTCGAGAAGCTGCGCCCGGAGTTCGACGAGGTGCGCTCCTGGAACGAGTTCATCTCCCCGCACCACCCGGCGGGCTGGTCGCCGCGCGCCCAGGACGCCCAGCTCTGGGAGAAGGCCGTACGCCTCGCCTGGGACCTCGGGGACGAGCCGGTCGAGATCGCCTGCGAGTCCATCCAGGCCAACCCGTCCCGGGCGGTCGCCGAGATCTTCGCGGACAGCCCGATCCACGTCTACGCGGACGGCCTGATGAGCTACGGGCCCACCCGCAACCGCATCCCGCACGGCATGAGCAGCCGCATCGCCCGGGTGCTGCACCTCGACCTCGTCCCCGGACTGCGCCCGCTGCTGCTGGCCGAGTACGGGGTGGAGCCGGTGCCCGTACCGGGCGGCCCGATCCTCGACGTACTGGCGCAGATCGGCGAGCAGGGAGCCGGGCTCCTCGCCGAGCGCATCCCGGCCGGGGCCGGGGGGCGCCCCACCGTCGTCCTGCTCGGCCAGTACCTCTCCGCGATCGACCTGATCAGCCAGGACGAGGAGGAGCGGCTGCACGTCCGCATGCTGCGGGCGGCGGCCGCGGCGGGCCACGAGCACGTGCTGTTCAAGCCCCACCCCAGCGCGCCGGCCGTGTACTCCACCTCCCTGGAGACGGTCGCCCGGGAACTCGGGGTGAAGCTGACCGTCCTCAGCGAACCCGTCCTCGCCGAGACCGTCTTCGCGTACCTGGAGCCGAAGCTCGTCATCGGCTGCTTCTCCACGGCCCTGATGACCGCGGCGGCCTTCTACGGCATCCCCGTCGCCCGCGTCGGTACGGAGTTGCTGCTGGAGCGCATCGCGCCGTACGAGAACAGCAACCGCATCCCGCTCACGATCATCGACGCCGCGCTGCCCGACGCGGAGCACGACCCGGTCGGCGCGCCCCTGGAGCTCGACGACCTCGCGGAGCGGCTCGGTCCGCTGGTCCGGACCGTCGGGTACTGCATGCAGTCGCGCAAGCACCCGGGCCTGCGGACCGAGGCCGCCGAGTGGCTCACCGCCCATCCGGAGCAGCACGTGCGGTACTTCAAGCGCCGCCGCCTGACCAGCCTGCGCCTGCCCGGTGGCAGCCCGGTGCAGGCCGAGGCGCTGCGGCGGCATCCGACGGTCCGCCGCGTCGTACGGCACATCCGGGCGGCGAGGTCCTGAGCACATGGGGTCGCCTCCGTCCCGCTGACCGGGACGGAGGCGACCCCGTGTGCTGGCTCGCAGGTCAGCCCTTGGCCTTCCCTCGCAGCGCACGCGCCCGGCGCGCGAGGCGGCGCACGGTCGCGTTGCGCGGGATGAAGGCGAGCTGGGAGGGGACGGCGCCGGGCAGGGCCAGCGACGTGAGGCGGCGGCGCTTGAAGTAGCGCCAGGTGTGCGGGGACAGATGCCGGGAGAGGTAGCTCTCCGCCGCGCCCCGCAGGCCCGGGAGGACCCTGGGCTGCATGGCGTACCCCACGGCCTTGAGCAGCCCGGCCAGGTCGTCCACCCGCTCCCGCCCGGGCATCGTCCACCCGGTGACCGCCGTCTGGTCCGCCAGATCGGGCAGCAGCGCGTCGGCGATGGTGACCGGCACCCGGTCGCCGTTCTGGTAGGGTGCGAGCCGGTCCAGCAGCAGATCGGTGCCGACCCGTGCGACGGGCAGGCCGTACAGGCCGGCCGCTGTGAGCAGCGCGGTGGAGAAGCAGCCGACGACGAGCGCGGGCCGCAGCCGCAGATACGCGACCTCGGCGAGGACGGGCCGGTCCGGCACGGTGAGCTCGGCGCCGAGCGCGGCCGCCTCCTCCTCCAGCCGCCGTGACCAGCGCGGAGGCGCCAGGGGATGCGGCTGGAAGACCAGCCTGCGGTGCCCGAGGGCCACGGCGCCGCGCACCATGCTCAGGTGCAGGTCCTCCTCCTCGGCGCCGGTGAGGACGCCTTGCGCCGCGAGGTACTGCCCGATCAGCAGGGCCGGGCGGGCGCCGGAGGCGGGCGACTCCTGCTCCCACTCCGCCTCCGCCTCGGCGAGTTCCTCCATCACCTTGAGGAACGCCTCGGTGGGCACCGGCTCGGCCTCCACGCCGTACTCGGTGAGCAGCAGCGGGGTGAGGCCCGGTACGAGATCGAGGTGCAGCAGCCGCTCGACACGGGTGCCGACCAGCGGTTCGACCTTGTCGCGGGTGGGGCCGTAGCTCATCAGGCCATCGGCGTAGACGTCGACGGGAGCGTCGGTGAACAGCCGGCACAGCGCGAGGGACGGGTTGACCGGGACCGACTCCACGGCCAGCCGGATCGCGTCGTCACCGAGGTCCCACAGCTTCCGCACGTACCGCTCCCACAGGGGGACGTCGTCGGCGCGGGGGCTCCAGCCGGAGGGGTGGAAGGGCGCGATGGTCCCGTTCCACGACAGCACCTCGTCGAAGCGCTCCCGGACCGTGGCGAAGCCCGGCATCGCGTCGACGGAGGGGGCGGTCTCGGGGGTGACCGCGTTGTTCGTGACGACCAGCAGCCGCCGGTCGGCCGACGGGAAGAGCCCGGCGTCGAGGGCGGCGGCGAGGGTCGCGGCACCGTACAGCGTCGACGCGCAGAAGATCTGGGTGGTGCGGGGCATCAGACGGCCACCGCCCGCGCGGTCGTCGGCCTCCGGCGCAGCCGCCGCAGCCGGCTCGCCCGATGGGCGTCCATCGTGTCCATCACCTCCGCCAGCACGTCCTGCGGCATGCGTTTCAGGGCGGCGGCACTCAGGGAGCGCAGTTTGCGGGCCACGGCGGGTTCGAACCTCTCGATCGCTCCGAGATGGTGCGCCATGACGGCGCAGTACGTGCGCACTGCCTTGGGCAGCAGTTCGGCGGCTTGCGGGTCGCGTGCCGTCTCCTCGACGACCTGGTCGAAGGCGCGGATGAAGTCCAGTTGCCGGACATCGCCGATCTGGGTGAGCGAGGACGCCACCCCGCGCCGGTAGAAGACCCCCAGAAGGCCCACCACCGCGAAGGACTCCGCCTCCCGGTGCAGCTTCCAGATCCATGGCCGGTCCTCCGCCGTCCGCAGACCGTCGGTGAAGTGCAGCAGCCCGCGGTCGACGAGCCGGCGGTGGTAGACGCCCGCCCACGCGTACGCGTAGTCGACGGACGTGGTCCGGTCGGCGGGCAGGATCGCGTCGCGCGGCCGCAGCACGGTGTTCCGCCGCCCGTGCGGCACCCGGTGCACCGCCCTTGCCCGGCCCGTGGACTGCACATGGTCGGTACGGACGAAGTCGCAGCCCAGCTCCTCTATCGCGGCCACGAGCCGCGGATAGTAGCCGGGCGCGAGCCAGTCGTCCCCGTCGAGGAAGGTCAGGTACTCGCCCCGCGCCCGGTCGATGCCGGTGTTCCGCGCGGTCGCCAGGCCCCCGTTCTCCTCGTGTCTGACGCACACGGCGCCCGGCAGATCCCGCTCCGCGCGCGCGAGGATCGCCGGGGTCTCGTCGTGCGAGCAGTCGTCGACGAGAATGAATTCGAAGTCGTCACGTGCATTCGCGCCGAGGCTCTTCAGAGTGTCCGGCGCGTATTGCTGCACGTTGTAGAACGGCACGATGACGGAGAGCTTGACCACACAGGGGACATTAGGGCGCGGCCCGGCATTCGTCCTGACCCCCGGCTTGATACAGGGTGAACGCCGCGTGGCGGAACCGTGAACGCGTTCGGATTTCGAGGCCGGCGCGGGCCGATTCGCCATTCGTCGAGGTGCTGTTAACCGTTTGTTGTGTTCGGGTTGGGCCGTGGGGCGAAATGGGTTCCTAGCGTCAGTGACGTGCCAGCAAGTACCACGAAGCCCTTGCGGATCGCCGTTCTCGCGGATTCCGACACCCGGTGGAAATGGGGCGCGCTCACCGCGCACCGCATCGCCCCGGAACACTCGGACATCCGGCTGGACGGCTACCTCCTGCGGGGCCGTGCCACCCCCACCGCCCGCCAGCTCGACGAGGTCGGCATCCGCGCGGACACCCTCCGCGAGGTCACCGGCGTCGAGTTCCTGCGGGCGATGACGGGCGGGGCGGACCCGGCCGGCCGGGACGGCGAGACGGACGAGGCCGGCCAGGGTGGCGGGGCGGGGGTCGCGTACGACATCGTCGTGCTCGCCCTCGTCGGCGGCGGTGTCCAGGCCGTGCTGCACGGCCTGCGCAGCGCCTGGGGCTCCCGTACCGACCGTCCCGTCGTCGTCACCGGCTACGTCGGCGTCGTCTACGAGAAGCTCGCCGACGGACTGCTGCTGCGGCACGGCGCCGACCTCGTGCTCGCGAACTCCCGGCAGGACGCCGAGCGCTTCCGGGCCGTGTACGAGGGCGTGGGCGCCGACGCCTCCTCGGTGACGGAGGTGGCGCTGCCCTTCCTGGGCGGCGCGGCCTACACCGGCGAGCACGACCCGTACACGGTGGTCTTCGCCGCGCAGCCCTCCGTGCCGGAGAGCCGCAAGGACCGCACGTACCTGCTCGACCGGCTGATCCGGCACGCCCGGCAGCACCCGGAGCGCGAGGTGCTGCTGAAGCTGCGCTCCAAGCCGGGCGAGCACACCACCCACATCGAGGAACTGCCGTACCAGAAGCTGGTGCAGAAGGCCGACCCGCCGCCGAACTTCAAGCTGGTGTACGGCCACATGGGTGAGGTCCTCGACCGCACCGACCTGCTGGTCACGGTCAGTTCCACGGCCGCCCTGGAGTCCCTGCACCGGCGCATCCCCACCGTCGTCCTCACCGACCTGGGCGTCCGCGAGGCCCTCGGCAACCACCACTTCGTCGGCTCCGGCTGCCTCGCCTCCTGGGACCAGCTCGACGCCGGGTACCGGCCGGTGCCCGACGAAAAGTGGGTGGCCCGGCAGGGCGTCGCCGCGGACGGATCGTACGAGACGGCCTTCGACGCGGCGCGCGAGCGCATCGCCAAGCTGCTCGCCGCCGACACGCTCCCCCCGCTCGCCCCGTACTACACGCCCGTCACCGCGCCCGGCTATCTGCCCGGCATCCTCGCCCGCCACCACCTCGGCCCGGACGGCGCCCCGCTGCCCGGCGCCCCCGCCGCCGACCGGGAGCCCAGTCCCGTACGCCAGATCGTGCGCCGGGCGGCACGCGGCGCCTACCGGCACGGCGTCCAGCGCGTGGCGCCCGTCATCCGCCGGATGGGGGAGCTGTGAGCACGGCCCGGAGAGCGCACCCGGCGGACCCGCGAGCCGGGCACGTCCCGACCCCTGCGCAAGGAGTACAGCCCATGTCCCACCCCGAAGCGGGCAGCCCGGCGCCGGCGCGCCGCGTGCTCGCCGTGATCCCCGCGCGCGGCGGCTCCAAGGGCGTCCCCGCGAAGAACCTCGCCCCGGTCGGGGGCGTCCCGCTGGTGGCCCGCGCGGTGCGCGAGTGCGTGGCGGCCCGGCTGGTGACGGACGTGGTGGTCTCCACCGACGACCACGCCATCGCCGCCGCCGCCCGCGAGGCCGGCGCCGAGGTGGTGCTGCGGCCCGCCGCGATCGCCGGTGACACCGCCACCTCCGAGGCCGCCGTGCTGCACGCGATGGACGCCCACGAGGAGCTGCACGGCGCCCCGGTCGACGTCGTCCTGCTCGTGCAGTGCACCAGCCCGTTCATCGTGAGCGAGGACATCGACGGGGTCGTGGCGGCGGTGGTCGAGCGCGGCGCGGACACCGCGCTCACGGTCGCCCCCTTCCACGGCTTCATCTGGCGCGACGCGGCCGACGACCCGGCGGTCGCCGGGGCGGCCCGCACCGAGGCAGTCGGCGGCGGCACCGTGGTCGCCAACTCCACGACCACCGAAGGCGGGTACGGCGTCAACCACGACAAGTCCTTCCGCCCCCGCCGCCAGGACCGCCCCCAGGACCTGCTGGAGACCGGCGCCGCGTACGCCATGGACGCGGCCGGCCTGCGCGAGCACAGGCACCGCTTCTTCGGCCGTACGGAACCGGTGCGCACCGACCCGGCCCGCGTGCTGGAGATCGACGACCCGCACGACCTCGCCCGCGCCCGGGCCCTGGCACCCCTCTTCGACGCGGACCGGCCCGGTTCGCTTCCGACCGCCGCCGACATCGACGCGGTCGTCCTCGACTTCGACGGCACCCAGACCGACGACAGGGTGCTGGTCGACTCCGAGGGACGGGAGTTCGTCTCCGTGCACCGCGGGGACGGACTCGGTATCGCGGCCCTCCGCAGGAGCGGCCTGAAGATGCTGATCCTGTCCACGGAACAGAACCCGGTCGTCGCCGCCCGCGCACGGAAGCTCAAGCTCCCCGTGCTGCACGGCATCGACCGGAAAGACCTCGCACTGAAGCAGTGGTGCGAGGAGCAGGGCATCGCGCCGGAGCGCGTGCTCTACGTCGGCAACGACGTCAACGACCTCCCGTGCTTCGCCCTCGTGGGCTGGCCCGTGGCGGTCGCGAGCGCCCACGACGTCGTACGCGGCGCCGCACGCGCGGTCACCACCGTCCCCGGTGGCGACGGCGCGATCCGAGAGATCGCCAGCTGGATCCTCGGCCCTTCTCTCGACTCCCTCGACAGGTAAGGAACTTCCCCGCCATGAGCACCAACTCCCGTCTGCGCACGTTCGGCTCCAAGACCGCCGGCCCGGGTCACCCCGTCTACGTCGTCGGTGAGATCGGCATCAACCACAACGGCGAGCTCGAGAACGCGTTCAAGCTGATCGACGCGGCCGCCGAGGCCGGCTGCGACGCCGTGAAGTTCCAGAAGCGCACCCCGGAGATCTGCACCCCGCGCGACCAGTGGGACATCGAGCGCGACACCCCCTGGGGCCGCATGACCTACATCGACTACCGCCACCGCGTGGAGTTCGGTGAGGACGAGTACCGCCGGATCGACGAGTACGCCAAGGAGAAGGGGATCGACTGGTTCGCCTCCCCGTGGGACACCGAGGCCGTCGCCTTCCTGGAGAAGTTCGACGTACCGGCCCACAAGGTGGCCTCCGCCTCCCTCACGGACGACGAGCTGCTCCGCGCCCTGCGCGCCACCGGCCGCACGGTCATCCTCTCCACCGGCATGTCCACCCCGAAGCAGATCCGCCACGCGGTCGAGGTCCTGGGCAGCGACAACATCCTGATGTGCCACGCCACGTCGACCTACCCGGCGCAGGCCGAGGAGCTCAACCTCCGCGTCATCAACACCCTCCAGGCCGAGTACCCGAACGTCCCGATCGGCTACTCCGGCCACGAGACGGGCCTGCAGACCACGCTGGCCGCGGTCGCCCTCGGCGCCACCTTCGTCGAGCGCCACATCACCCTCGACCGCGCCATGTGGGGCTCCGACCAGGCCGCCTCCGTGGAGCCGCAGGGCCTCGCCCGCCTCGTCCGCGACATCCGCACCATCGAGGCCTCCCTCGGCGACGGCGTCAAGAAGGTGTACGACTCCGAGCTCGGCCCGATGAAGAAGCTGCGCCGCGTCCAGGGCGTCGTCGCCGAGGCGGAGATCGCCGCGGCGGCGGGCGAGCCGGTCACGGTCTGACCCCCCCCGCCACCACGGACGAGACGGCCGTACGCAGATGAGACCCCGCGCCGGAACTCCCGCCCCCGCCGGCCCCGCACTCCCGGCCGACGCCGCAGGCCCCCGCACTCTCGCCTTCGTCGAGAGTCCGGTCCAGCTCCTCAACGTCCTGGAGTGGGCGCACGCCCACACCTCCGGCGCGACCGGGGACGGTGCCGCGGGGCCCGGGGGGAGCCCCGGCGCGGGGCCCTTCCCGGGAGTCCCCGGCGGCACGGGGCTCACCCTCGTCGTGCTGTCGCCCAACGACCCGATGACCCGAGGCCAGCTCCGCCGTATGACGGAGCTGGCCGCGGGCGAGGGCCACGAGGTGCGGTGGGAGGAGGCGCGGGGCGGCGCCACCGCACCGTTCCGCACGGTCGCCGGTCTCGCGCCCCTGCTGCGCGCGGCGGGCCGGGTCGTGATGGGCGACCCGTTCTCCCGCTACGTACAGCTCCTGCTGACCATCACCCGCGCGCGGGAACTCGTCGTCGTGGACGACGGCACGGCGACCATGGAGTTCGTCTCCCAGCTCGCCCGCGGGGAACGCCTGGTGCGCTGGCACCGCAAGGGCGGCCGTCCCGGTCCCCGCGACCTCCTCTTCGCCCCGGTGTCGTCCGCGGCCCGCCGGCGCCTCACTCCCGGGGCGGACCGGCGGGTGGAGGTGTTCTCGTCCATGCCGATCGACGAGACCCCCGAGGGAGTCACCGTCACGGCGAACGACTTCTCCTGGACCCGCGCCCGCTTCGGCCCCCCGCGCATCACCAAGGGCGCCGACCTCGTGGGCACCTCTCTGGTGGAGACCGGAGTGGTGGACGGCGACCGCTATCTGGAGGCGGTCCGGGCCCTCGCCCGCACCCACGGCGCCGCCCGCTACTTCGCCCACCGCAGGGAGAGCCCCGAGAAGCTCCACCGGCTGGCCCAGGAGACGGGCCTGGAGGTGGTCCGCCCCGACCTCCCCCTGGAACTGATCGCCCGCCGCGGCCCCATCGGCCGCACCGTCCTCAGCTTCCCGTCCACGGTCGTCCACACCCTCCCGCTCGCCCTGGCGGGCACGGACGTCAAGGTCGCCGTCTGCGACATAGACCCGGCCTGGCTGACCCGGCACGCGTCGCCCCGCGCGCAGGGCTTCCTGAACGGCGTCACGGGCACCGCGCGGGACGTCCACCGCCTGTCGGCGGTGAGCACGGCCTGACCGCCCGACGAGAGAAATCCTCACCAGGGCGGCAACCTCTCCTGCACCGGTGACGACTTCAGGTCACATCACGGTCCACGACACCTGAGTTCTTCACCCACCTCCCGATGCTTTTCAGCGCGGTCGGGGACCGTCACCGACGCAGGAGAGAGCAGAGCACGTTGACCACGACGCACAGCAGCAACACCCGGCGCCCCAAGTCCCACAGGAAGTCCAGGCTGCGGCTCCAGGCGGCGCTGGCCACGGTGGCCGTCGCGGCCGGGACCGGTGTGTACATGTCGATGCCCGGCGAGGCGTCGGCCGCGGTGACCGGGAGCGCCACCGGCTTCGCCACCCAGAACGGCGGGACCACCGGCGGCGAGGGCGGGAAGACGGTGCGCGCCACGACGGGCACCGCGATCCACGAGGCCCTGTGCAACCGGGCCGCCGCGGACACCCCGATCACCATCGAGGTCGAAGGGACCATCGACCACGGCAACACCGCGAAGGTGTCCGGGGACAGCTGCAGCACCGCCGCCGGCGTGATCGAGCTCAAGGAGATCAGCAACGTCTCGATCGTCGGGGTCGGCAAGGGCGCCACGTTCGACCAGCTGGGCATCCACATCCGTGCCTCCAGCAACATCATCATCCAGAACGTCACCGTCAGGAACGTCAAGAAGTCCGGCTCCCCCCTCTCCAACGGCGGCGACGCCATCAGCATGGAGGACGGCGTCCGCAACGTCTGGGTCGACCACGCCACCCTGGAGGCGTCGGGCGGTGAGTCGGAGGGCTACGACGGCCTGTTCGACATGAAGAACGACACCAAGTACGTGACGCTGTCCTACAGCACCCTGCGCAACTCCGGCCGCGGCGGCCTCATCGGCTCCAGCGAGACCGATGTCTCGAACAGCTTCATCACGTTCCACCACAACCTGTACGAGAACATCGACTCCCGTGCGCCCCTGCTGCGCGGCGGTACGGCCCACATGTACAACAACCACTACGTGAGCCTGAACAGCTCCGGCATCAACGCCCGCGCCGGTGCCAAGGCCAAGGTGGACAACAACTACTTCGAGGACTCCAAGGACGTCCTCGGCACCTTCTACACCGACACGGCCGGCTACTGGCAGGTCAGCGGCAACGTCTTCGACAACGTGACCTGGTCGAAGGCGAGCGGCGACAACAAGCCCGCCGGTCCCGACCCGAAGTCGAACACCTCGGTCAGCGTCCCCTACACCTTCGAGCTCGACGGGGCCGACTGCGTGCCGGCCATCGTGAGCCGGACGGCGGGCGCCAACAAGGGGCTGAAGGTGTCGGACGGCTCCTGCTCGCCGCAGATCCCGGCCCCGTCGGACCCGACGCCGGCCGACCCGGAGCCTACCGAGGACGAGCCCACGAGCCCCGCCCCGGAGCCCACCGCCTCCGAGCCCTCCGAGCAGGAGCCGACCCTGCCCGGCGGCACCAACCTCAGCATCGGCGCCGGCTCCGACGGCTCCAGCAGGGCCGACGGCACGAGCTACGGCAACGTGCGGGACGGCAAGCCGAACACCTACTGGTCGCCGCAGGGCTCGACCGGATCCGTCTCGGTCAAGTGGGGCACCGCCACCAAGGTGTCCGCGATCAACATCCGTGAGGCCGCGGGCTCCGAGGGCACCATCGGGTCCTGGCGGGTCCTGAACGGCGACACCGGCGCCGTCCTGGCCACCGGAAGCGGGGCCGGCCCGGTCTCCTTCACCGGCACCTCGCTGAAGAAGGTCACCTTCGAGATCACCAGCGCGAAGGGCACCCCGAAGGTCGCCGAGTTCGAGACCTACGCCGGCTAGTACCGGCGGCGGTCACGGCACCCTGCCGTGACCGCCGGCGGTCGCCGAAGCACCCGAGCGAGAGGCCGGGGCCGTCACCCCACGACGGCCCCGGCCTCGGTCGCGTGTCACCCGCCCGGCCCGCGCGCGGCTACTTGCCGCTGTCCTCGGCCAGCGTGTGCGCCACGAGGGCGTTGGCGTGCCCGTGCCCCAGCCCGTGCTCGGCCTTGAGCCAGGCCACGAGCTCCATGTGCTTGACGAGCGGTGAGGAGCGGATGAGCTCCTTCCACTCGGCGACCGGCCGCCCGTACTTCTTCTCGATGGAGGGGAAGTAGCTGGCGGGACCCTTCACGGCGGGCGTCGTCATCGTGTGCTCTCCTGTGCGCTCGTGCGGTGTCCTGCGTGTCCTGCGTTTCCTGTCGGGAGATGAGACCGGACGGGCGTACGAAACTCATCGCCTCCCGCCACGATCGGCGCAGTGATGCGGATCACGGTCGAACTCCGGCCGCCGGCGAGGCGTGGCGCCGGTGCTTTCGCCGCCGGTCCCGCCCGCGTGTCCCGCTGGTGGTCCAATCGGGACGACATCGCCGCCGGCGGTGTCACCGGCCGCACCTTCCGGCACCTTGACGGCCGGGAGTGACAGGGCTCGGTATCCGGTGTCGCTGCAGGTGGGGGAGGGCCCAGACACCCGGTGCGGGCCACGGGGCGACAGTCCGCACGGCTCCGTAGAGGCGTCCACGTGCCTGTTTCCGAACCGTCGTCCGGTAGTGGCCGTTCCCGGACGGGCCCGCGCGGCCGCCGTGGTATCCGTGTAAGACGGAATTCGCCCGGGTACCCCCGGGCGGTCACCGACAGTGGACTCCGCGGTCAACCCGGCGGGCCGCGTGTGAGAGACCTCGCAGTGGGCACACGCCCCAGAGGTCGACAAGATCAATCGTCCGGTGAGCGGGCGAGTGTACCCATCTCGATCGGTACCCATGCGTGACGCGGCCAGATTTCTACCCCCTAGAGGGCTGAAGTTTTGTTGATCGTGGGTCGGTTGGCCGCCCGATCGCCCTACTCTTCAGAGGGTGAAACAGCTGATGTCCCCAGAGTCCGAGGCCGAACTTCCCGGGGATGCCGTGCTCCCCGGCACCCTGCCGGAAGCGCTCCACGCGGAACTCGTGGCCTTCCGCCGCGACCTGCACATGCACCCGGAGCTCGGCAACCAGGAGTTCCGTACGACCGCCGCGATCAAGGCCCGCCTGGAGCAGGCCGGGCTCGCACCGCGGGTGCTCGACAGCGGGACCGGCCTCGTCTGCGACATCGGCGACCGGGACGGCCTGCGCCCGATGCTGGCCCTGCGCGCCGACATCGACGCCCTGCCCATCCCCGACACCAAGACCGACTGCCCCTACCGGTCCACGGTGCCCGACCGGGCGCACGCCTGCGGACACGACGTGCACACCACCGTCGTCCTCGGCGCCGGGCTCGTCCTCGCCGAGCTGCACCGGCAGGGCTGTCTGCCGCGTCCCGTGCGGCTGCTCTTCCAGCCCGCCGAGGAGGTGCTGCCCGGCGGCGCCGCGGAGGCCCTGAAGTCGGGGGTGCTCGACGGGGTGGGGCGGATCGTCGCCGTGCACTGCGACCCCCGGGTCGAGGCCGGCCGCATCGGGCTGCGCACCGGCCCGATCACCTCGGCCTGCGACCGCCTGGAGGTCGCCCTCGACGGCCCCGGCGGACACACCGCGCGCCCGCATCTGACCACCGACCTCGTCACGGCCGTCGCCCGGGTCGCCGCCGACGTGCCCGCGCTGGTCGCCCGGCGTGTCGACGCCCGCAGCGGGCTCTCCCTGACCTGGGGCCGCATCGAGTCGGGGCACGCGCCGAACGTCATCCCGCAGCACGCCGAGCTCTCCGGCACCGTGCGCTGCCTGGACCTCGCCGCCTGGCACGAGGCGCCCGACGTGGTGCACGCGGCCATCGACGAGATCGCCGACCTGCACCGCGCCAAGTCCGAGATCAACTACATCCGGGGCGTCCCGCCGGTCGTCAACGAGCCGGCCGTCACCGAGCTGCTCCGCGAGGCCATGACCGCGCGGCGCGGCGCGCAGTCCGTCGAGGACACCGAGCAGTCCCTGGGCGGCGAGGACTTCTCCTGGTACCTGGAGCACGTCCCGGGCGCCATGGCCCGGCTCGGCGTCCGCAGGCCCGGCGACCGCCGCGTCCGCGACCTGCACCAGGGCGACTTCGACGCCGACGAGTACGCCATCACGGTCGGCGTCGAGCTCTTCACGGCGGCCGCGCTCCTCTACACGGACGACGCGGGCGGCACCGGCGACACGGACGACGCGGCCGACATGGACGCCGGCCCGGCGTAGCCGGTCCTGGACAGCTCCTCCTGGTGCGCGTACCCGTACGGACCGCATGTACGGGACGCGCGCGGGCGCTGTCCGCACGGGCCGTTCCGCCCGGACCGGCCCCTTTCGCGAGGGTGGTTCACGGGGGCGTAACCGGGCATCGGCACGAATGGATAACGGCACCGCGGAACCCCATTCCCCGCGATGTCTACGCGCGTTAATGTGCGCCGAACTCAGCTCCCACAGCGGGGCCGAACTCAGCACCCACCGCGGGGCTTCGAAGAATGGGGAACTTCACCATGCGTCGGACATCGAGACTGACCAGCGTCGCGGTGGGGGTCGCGTCGCTCGCGCTCGCGGCCACGGCCTGCGGCGGCACCAGCAGCGAGGCCGGGAACAGCGACGAGGGCGGCGAGAAGAAGGACATGGGCCTCGCCATCGCCTACGACATCGGCGGCCAGGGCGACCAGTCCTTCAACGACGCCGCGTACGCGGGCCTGGAGAAGGCGGAGAAGGAGTTCGGCTACGAGACCGCCGACATCGAGCCCACCGACGGCGAGACCGACGCCGACAAGGTGCAGCGCCTGACCTCCCTGGCCAAGCAGGGCTACAACCCCGTCATCGGGATCGGCTACGTGTACGGCCCCGCGATGGAGGAGGTCGCCAAGAAGTACCCGAAGACCACCTTCGGCATCGTGGACTCGGTCGTCGAGGGCGACAACGTGGCCTCCCTGGTCTTCGCCGAGCAGGAGGCCTCGTACCTCGCCGGCGTCGCCGCCGCCAAGGCCACGAAGTCGAACACCGTGGGCTTCGTGGGCGGTGTGAACATTCCGCTCATCAACAAGTTCGAGGCCGGGTTCAAGCAGGGCGTCGAGGACACGAACGCCAAGGTCAAGGTTCTGTCGCAGTACCTGACGCAGACCGCGGAGGAGGGCGGCTTCTCCAGCCCGGACAAGGGCAAGGCCGCCGCCGAGGGCCAGCTCGAGAAGAAGGCCGACGTCATCTACCACGCCGCCGGTCTCTCCGGGCAGGGCGTCATCGAGGCCACCGCCACCGAGAAGAAGTGGGCGATCGGCGTCGACTCCGACCAGTACCAGCAGGAGGCCCTCGCCAAGTTCAAGGACTACATCCTGACCTCGGCGCTCAAGGACGTCGGCGGCTCGGTGTACGCGCTCGCCAAGTCCGTCGAGGACGGCAAGCCGCTGACCGGCACCCAGACCTTCGACCTCGAGGTCGACGGCGTGGGCCTGTCCGAGAGCAACCCGGAGCTCGCGAAGATCGCCGGGCTCCAGGACGCCGTGGCGAAGGCCAAGGAGGGCATCATCGACGGCTCGATCAAGGTCAAGACGGAGTAGCCGGCACCTCCGGCGACACCCCGGCGGCACCTCCGGGTGACCGCGTCCGGTTCCTGACGGGTTCAGGGCGTTCAGGAACCGGGCATCCGCCGCACTGCCCCACGCCACCCTCCGGAGCCGTACGACCGCCCTCGGCGACGGCTCCCTCACGGCCTGCACCAACTCCATAACAAGGTGCCCCGCCTCCATAACAAGGTGGACAGAAGGGGTTTTCTAGTCGGTCTACGCGCGTTAATCTGCCGCGGAACCTAGAGCGCCGCAGCCGATCCCCGCCAGGCGCTTGTACGACAGGAGCAATACCATGCGCCGGCTTTCCCGCCTCTCGGTCGCGGGCGCAGCGACCGCCTCCCTCGCCCTCGCCCTCTCGGCCTGCGGCGGCACCTCCACCGAGAGCTCGTCCTCGGGGTCCAAGGACGACGACAAGGGCCTCGCCATCGCGTACGACATCGGCGGCAAGGGCGACCAGTCCTTCAACGACGCCGCGTACGCGGGCCTCGAGCAGGCGAAGAACGAGTTCAAGTACGAGACGGCCGACGTCGAGCCCACCGACGGTGAGACGGACGCCGACAAGACCCAGCGCCTGGTCTCGCTGGCCAAGCAGGGCTACAACCCCATCATCGGGGTCGGCTACGCCTACGCGCCCGCCGTCAAGGAGGCCGCGGAGAAGTACCCGGACACCACGTTCGGCATCGTCGACGACGCCACCGTCGAGGCGGACAACGTCGCGGACCTGGTCTTCGCCGAGCACGAGGCCTCGTACCTCGCCGGTGTCGCGGCCGCGAAGAGCACCAAGACGAACACCGTGGGCTTCGTGGGCGGCGTGGACAACCCGCTGATCCACAAGTTCAAGGCCGGCTTCGAGCAGGGTGTCAAGGACACGAACTCCAAGGTCAAGGTCATCTCGCAATTCCTGACCCAGACCGCGGAGGAGGGCGGCTTCTCCAGCCCGGACAAGGGCAAGGCCGCCGCCGAGGGCCAGATCGAGAAGAAGGCCGACGTGGTCTACGCCGCCGCCGGTCTGTCCGGCCAGGGCGTGATCGAGGCCGCGGCCGCGAACGACGTCTGGGCGATCGGCGTCGACTCCGACCAGTACCAGCAGAAGGCCCTCGCCGCGTACAAGGACCACATCCTCACCTCGGCCACGAAGGACGTCGCCAAGGCGGTCTACAACCTCGCGAAGGCGGTCGAGGACGGCAAGCCCGAGGGCGGTATCGTCAGGGGCGATCTGAAGAGCGGTGAGGTCGGCCTCGCGGACTCGAACCCCGAGTTCAAGGGCGACGCCGAGCTCCAGAAGGCCATCGAGACGGCCAAGGAGAAGATCATCAGCGGCGAGATCAAGGTCAAGAGCAGCTGACACAGCAGGAGCACGAGCAGCCAGTAACCACGGGGTTGCGACCGCTCGACGAAGACGGGGTACGGGAAGGCCGGCTTCCTGTACCCCGTTCTCGGAGGCGGGTCGCCCCGCTTTGTTTGCCGTAGGGGCGCTACGCGCGTAGACGACCCCCTTTCCCCAGGAGAGTGCGTTATCAACGCGTCCAGCAGCCCTCCCAGCCCTCCGGCCGGCGCGGCGGTCGACGGTCAGGTGACCGCCGTCGAGCTCGCCGGGATCACCAAGCGCTTCCCGGGCGTCGTGGCCAACCACGACATCCACCTCACCGTCCGCAAGGGCACCGTCCACGCCCTCGTCGGCGAGAACGGCGCCGGCAAGTCGACCCTGATGAAGATCCTCTACGGCATGCAGAAGCCGGACGAGGGCACCATCGAGATCGACGGCGAGCAGGTCTCCTTCTCGTCCCCCGCCGACGCCATCGCCCGCGGCATCGGCATGGTCCACCAGCACTTCATGCTCGCCGACAACCTCACGGTCCTCGAGAACGTGGTCCTCGGCAGCGAGAAGCTGTACGGCATCGGCGGCAAGGCCCGGCGCAAGATCGCGGAGATCTCCGACCGGTACGGCCTCGGGGTGCGCCCCGACCTCCTGGTCGAGGAGCTCGGCGTCGCCGCCCGCCAGCGCGTGGAGATCCTGAAGGTCCTCTACCGCGGTGCGAGAACCCTGATCCTCGACGAGCCCACGGCCGTGCTGGTCCCGCAGGAGGTCGACGCCCTCTTCGAGAACCTGCGCGAGCTGAAGTCCGAGGGGCTCTCGGTCATCTTCATCTCTCATAAGCTGGGCGAGGTGCTGTCGGTCGCCGACGACATCACGGTCATCCGGCGCGGCACGACGGTCGGCACGGCCGTCCCCTCCGAGACCACCCCGCGCCAGCTCGCCGAGCTGATGGTGGGCAGCGAGCTGCCGACCCCGGAGACCGCCGAGTCCACGGTCACCGACCGCCCGGTCCTCACCGTGCAGGACCTGCGCCTGGAGACCGCCGGCGGCAAGGCGCTGCTGGACGACATCACCTTCACCATCCACGCGGGCGAGGTCCTGGGCCTCGCCGGCGTCGAGGGCAACGGCCAGACCGAACTGGTCGACGCGCTCATCGGCCTCAAGCACGCCGACTCCGGCACCATCGCGCTGGCCGACGACGAGATCACCGCCTGGCCCACGCGCAAGCGCCGCGAGCAGGGCGTCGGCTACATCCCCGAGGACCGCCACCGCCACGGCCTGCTCCTGGAGGCCCCCCTCTGGGAGAACCGCATCCTCGGCCACGTCACCGAGAAGCCCAACGCCAAGGGCGTCTGGCTGAACCCGAAGGCGGCCCAGGAGGACACGCGGCGCATCGTCGAGGAGTACGACGTCCGCACCCCCGGCATCGACGTCACCGCGGCCTCCCTCTCCGGCGGCAACCAGCAGAAGCTGATCGTCGGCCGCGAGATGAGCCACAACCCGCGCTTCCTCATCGCCGCCCACCCCACCCGCGGTGTGGACGTCGGCGCGCAGGCCCAGATCTGGGACCAGATCCGCGAGGCCCGCCGCGAGGGCCTGGCCGTGCTGCTGATCTCCGCCGACCTGGACGAGCTGATCGGCCTCTCCGACACGCTCCGCGTGATCTACAACGGCAGGCTGGTCGCCGACGCCGACCCGGCCACGATCACCCCGGAGGAGCTCGGCTCGGCGATGACCGGTGCGGCCACCGGGCACCTCGAGCACGAGGAGACGCCGGAGACGCCGAAGACGCCGGAGAGCCCGGCCAAGGGCGAGAAGACCACCCCGGCCGCCCCGGCGGAGGCCGGTACGCAGGCCGACGCAGACGCCCCGGAAGACGACGAGGCCCGCTGATGAAGAAGTTCGACAAGGAGCGCGTGCTCCTCGCGGTGGCCGGGCCGGTCATCGCGCTCGCCGTGGCCTTCGCCCTGACCTCGATCGTGCTGATCGCGTCGGGCAAGAACCCGGTCGAGCCGTACACGCTGATGTTCGAGCAGGCCACGTACTCCGACATCCAGGTCCTGATCATCAACCAGGCCTCGATGTACTACATCGCGGCCCTCGCGGTGGCCATCGGCTTCCGGATGAACCTGTTCAACATCGGCGTCGACGGCCAGTACCAGCTCGCCGCCATGGCCGCCGCGATCGTCGGCGCCCACGTGGCGCTCCCGGCACCGCTCCAGATCCCGCTGCTGCTCCTGACCGCGCTGCTCACCGGCGCGTTCTGGTCGGGCATCGCCGGTGTCCTGAAGGTCACCCGCGGTGTCAGCGAGGTCGTCGCGACGATCATGCTCAACTCGATCGCGACCGCCGTCATCGGCTACCTCTGGCTGCCCACCGTCTTCGGCGTCAAGGTCGGCAACAACAACACCACCGGCGAGATGCACGAGTCCGGCTGGCTGCCCGGCATCGACATGGGCGCGGCCGGCGAGGTCTACGGCTTCGTGATCATCGCCGTGCTGCTCGGCATCGGCTACTGGGTCGTCCTCAACCGCACCCGCTTCGGCTTCGACCTGCGCGCCTCCGGCGCCTCGGAGTCCGCCGCCGCGGCCAGCGGCGTGGACCCCAAGCGCATGGTGCTCACCGCGATGCTGCTCTCCGGCGCCATCTCGGGTCTCGCGGGCCTGCCGATCCTGCTCGGCGACACCCACACGTACAGCCTGAACTTCCCGACCGGCATCGGCTTCCTGGGCATCGGCATCGCCCTGCTCGGCCGCAACAACCCGACCGGTATCGCCTTCGCGGCCCTGCTGTGGGCCTGGCTCGACAAGGCCTCGCCCGAGCTGGACTTCCACGGGTACGACAAGGAGATCGCGGTCATCATGCAGGGCCTGATCGTCCTCGCGGTCGTCGTCTCGTACGAGGCCGTCCGCGAGTGGGGTCTGCGCCGCCAGCAGCGCCGGGTCGGCGCGGAGCTCGCCGCGGGCCACGTCCTCGGCGCCTCCACCTCCGCCAACAACACCGAGAAGCAGGAGGTGGCGGGCCGATGACCACGGTTACCGACCTCAACCAGCCCACGCGGGAGTCGTCCGCGGCGCCCGCCGGCCGGCGGCTGTCGCTGCCCGTCACGCTGCTGATCATCGCGGGCGGACTGGCCCTGGTCTCGCTCGTCCGCCTCATCACCGGCGCGGACGGCATCACCAACGTCAGCCAGATGTCCACCGCGCTGGAGCTGGCCGTCCCGATCGGCCTCGCCGGTCTCGGCGGCCTGTGGGCCGAACGCGCGGGCGTCGTCAACATCGGCCTCGAGGGCATGCTGATCCTCGGCACCTGGTTCGGCGCCTGGGCCGGCTACCAGTGGGGCCCGTGGACCGGCGTCCTGCTGGGCATCGTCGGCGGCGCGATCGGCGGTCTGCTGCACGCGATCGTCACCGTCACCTTCAACGTGAACCACATCGTCTCCGGTGTGGCGATCAACATCCTCGCCCTCGGCGCCACCCGCTACCTCGCCCCGCTCGCCTTCGAGGGCGTCGAGGGCGGTACGGCCAAGCAGTCCCCGCCGGTGGAGTCCCTCGGCGACTTCACGATCCCCGGGCTCTCGTCCGCACTCAGCGACCTCAACGCCCACGGCTGGTTCCTGATCTCGGACCTCGCGGGCCTGCTCGGCGGTCTGGTCACCGACGTGTCCTGGCTGACCCTGATCGCCGTCGCGCTGATCCCGGCCACCTGGTGGATCCTCTGGCGCACATCCTTCGGCCTGCGCCTGCGCTCCTGCGGCGAGAACCCGGTCGCGGCCGAGTCCCTCGGCGTGAACGTCTACAAGTACAAGTACCTGGCCGTGATCATCTCCGGCGGTCTGGCCGGCCTCGGCGGCGTCTTCCTCTCCATCGTGGCCAACCCCTTCTACCTGGAGGGCCAGACCAGCGGCCGCGGCTACATCGGTCTCGCCGCGATGATCTTCGGCAACTGGATGCCGGGCGGCCTCGCCCTCGGCGCCGGCCTCTTCGGCTACACCGACAGCCTCAACCTGCGCGGCGGTTCCGAGAACGTCCACGCACTGCTGCTGCTCGGCGCGATCCTGCTGGTCATCGGCGCCATCTGGGTGGCGATCCGGAAGAAGTACGTCCAGGCCGCGATCACCTTCGTCGTCGGCGTGCTGGTCTTCGCCTGGTACGCGGGCACCAACGAGGTCCCGAACCAGGTCGTCTCGGCCACGCCGTACGTCATCACGCTGGTCGTCCTCGCGTACTCCGCACAGCGGCTGCGGATGCCGAAGGCGGACGGCATGCCGTACCGGAAGGGGCAGGGCAAGTGACGGACGCACCGGCCGGCGTGGACTGGGAGAAGCTGCGCGGGGTGGCCCGGGAGGCCATGTCCCGGGCGTACGCCCCGTACTCCGGCTACCCGGTCGGTGTCGCCGCCCTGGTCGACGACGGCCGGATCGTCTCCGGCTGCAACGTCGAGAACGCCAGCTACGGTCTCGGCCTGTGCGCCGAGTGCGGACTGGTCTCCGAGCTGCAGCGGACGGGCGGTGGCCGGCTGACGCACTTCACCTGCGTCGACGGCGAGAGCCAGATCCTGGTCCCGTGCGGCCGCTGCCGCCAGCTGCTGTACGAGTTCGGCGGGCCGGACCTCCTGCTGGAGACCCCGGCGGGCATCCTGCCGCTGTCGGAGATGCTGCCGCAGGCCTTCGGGCCGGGGCACCTCACGAAGCAGTAGGCCCGAGCAGTAACCCATGTAATTCCCTCGCGGCCCCTCCGAGCTGTCTCAGCGCCGTTCGGAGGGGCCGCACCCTTCGCACTCACGGAAGGAACCCCCCCAACATGGCCATGGACGCCATCTCCGTCATCCGCACCAAGCGGGACCGCGGCGAGCTCAGCGACGCGCAGATCGACTGGGTCATCGACGCGTACACCCGCGGGGAGGTCGCCGACGAGCAGATGTCCGCGCTCGCGATGGCCATCCTCCTCAACGGCATGAACCGCCAGGAGATCGCCCGCTGGACGGCCGCGATGATCGCCTCCGGCGAGCGGATGGACTTCTCGTCCCTCACCCGTCCCACCGCCGACAAGCACTCCACCGGCGGCGTCGGCGACAAGATCACGCTCCCGCTGGCCCCGCTGGTCGCGGCCTGCGGTGCCGCCGTCCCCCAGCTCTCGGGCCGCGGCCTCGGCCACACCGGCGGCACCCTCGACAAGCTGGAGTCGATCCCCGGCTGGCGTGCGCTCCTCTCCAACGAGGAGATGCTGTCCGTGCTGGACGGCGTCGGCGCGGTGATCTGCGCCGCCGGTGACGGCCTGGCCCCCGCCGACAAGAAGCTGTACGCGCTCCGCGACGTCACCGGCACGGTCGAGGCCATCCCGCTGATCGCCTCCTCGATCATGTCCAAGAAGATCGCCGAGGGCACCGGCTCCCTGGTCCTGGACGTGAAGGTCGGCTCGGGCGCCTTCATGAAGACGCTGGACGACGCCCGCGAGCTGGCCTCCACGATGGTCGGCCTCGGCACGGACCACGGCGTGAAGACGGTCGCGCTCCTCACGGACATGTCCACCCCGCTCGGCCTGACCGCGGGCAACGCGCTGGAGGTCCGCGAGTCGGTCGAGGTCCTCGCGGGCGGCGGCCCTTCGGACGTGGTCGAGCTGACGATCGCCCTCGCGCGCGAGATGCTCGACGCGGCCGGCATCAAGGACGCCGACCCGGCGAAGGCCCTCGCGGACGGCTCCGCGATGGACGTGTGGCGCCGCATGATCGCGGCCCAGGGCGGCGACCCGGACGCGGAGCTGCCCACGTCGAAGGAGCAGCACGTGGTCAAGGCGGGCGCCTCCGGCGTCCTCACCCGCCTCGACGCCTACGACATCGGCCTCGCCGCCTGGCGCCTGGGCGCCGGCCGCGCCCGCAAGGAGGACCCGGTGCAGGCGGCGGCGGGCGTCGAGCTCCACGCCAAGCCGGGCGACACGGTGACCGAGGGCCAGCCCCTGCTGACCCTGCACACGGACACCCCGGAGCGCTTCGAGTACGCGCTCCAGGCGGTCGAGGGCTCGTACGACGTCGCGGCGCCGGGGACGGACTTCACGGCGTCGCCGGTGGTGCTGGAACGTATCGCCTGATCAGCCGCCTGACCAGGGGAACCCTCGTTCGGGTGAACGGGATCGGTGGACCGCCGCCGGTCCCGTTCGGCATGCTGGGATCGGTGATGACCGACAAGGAGACCGCCATGAGCGCACTCACAGTGAGCCACGACTCCGACGAGCAGAGCTGGGACGACCTCGTCCGGTTCTGGGAGGAGATGGACTGGCCCGAGGGCAGCAAGGTGGAGATCATCGAGGGGATCATCACCGTGTCACCTGCTCCCGGACTCAGCCACAACGTCATCGCGGAACATATCCAGCGCCGCCTCTACTCAGTGGTCCCGCAGGACTGGAAAATCTTCCAGACTGTGGCGATCTCGGTGCCGTCCCGTCTCGGCATGCTGATCCCGGACATCCTGGTGACCCCGATGCCCGAGCACACGGAGGCGGACACCCACATCCCCGCCCCCCTCGCCGAACTCGTCGTGGAGGTCACCTCCAAGTCCAACGCCCGCCACGATCGCGTCAGCAAGCCCGCCGCCTACGCCGCCGCGGGCATCCCGCTCTACCTCCTCGTCGACCGCTGGGCTCCCGGAGGCCCCACCGCGACCCTCTACGGTGAACCGAGGGGTGACGTCTACCGCACCCTGAGCGCCGTCAAGTTCGGCGAGAAGCTCAAGCTCCCCGCCCCCTTCGACCTCGTCATCGACACCAGCGAGTTCCCTGAGGACTGAGGCACGGCCTACCCGAGCAACGCCGCCACGACCACCAGTACCGGCACCGAGACCACCGTCGACAACAGCACCGCGTCCCGCGCCAGCCGCTCCGCCACCCGGTACTGACTGGCATACGTGTACATGTTCTGCGCGGCCGGCAGCGCGGACGTCACCACCACGTCGAGCAGTTGCGCCCCGCGCAGCCCGAACACCCCCGCCGCCAGCGCCCAGGCCACCACCGGCTGACCCACCGACTTCAGCGCCACCGACAGCAGCACCGGGTACCGGTCCGCTCCCTGTGCGGGCATGGTGCTGCCGACCAGGGAGATGCCGAAGGCCAGCAGCACCGCCGGGACGGACATGTTGCCGATCAGCGTCAGCGGGTCCATGACCGGGTCCGGTACGGGCAGGCCGGTCGCCGCCACCGCCACCCCCAGCAGCGAGCCGACGGCTATCGGGTTACGCAGGGGGGTGAGCAGCCGCCGCCACAGCGGGCCCTTCGCGCCGTTGCCCGACAGGTCGAGGATCGTCAGCGCCACGGGGGCGAGCAGGACGAGCTGGAACAGCAGCACGGGCGCCACCAGCGAGGCGTCGCCCAGCACGTAGACGGCGATCGGGATGCCGAGGTTGCCGGAGTTGACGTAACCCGAGCACAGCGCGCCGATCGTGGTCCGGCCCACGCCCCAGCCCCGTACGACGCCCACCGCGACGAAGGCGCCCATCACCGCCGCCGTGCTGAGCGCCGTGACCAGCAGCCGGCTGGAGAAGACCACCGACAGGTCGGCCTGCGCGAGCGTGGTGAACAGCAGCGCCGGTGAGGCCACGTGGAAGGCGAGCCGGGTCAGCACCTCGCGCCCGTGCTCACCGAGATGGCCGCCGCGTCCGAGCCAGTAGCCCACGCCGATGACGACGGCGATCACCGCGAAGCCCGTCAGCACCCCTTGCACGGCACCTCCCGGACGGTCCGGACGGTCGGGAGGACAGCGGCGAGAACCGCTGAAGAGAACACCTGCAAGGCTGGTACATGGGGCATACAGCTAACACTCCGGCCAAGATCGGCCGGGGTCAATGTGATCTCACGCTGCGGGCCACGACGGCCGTACCCCCACGACTGCTACCGATGAGTTTCCGCCGGGCCACCGGTCCATACGCACGTGGAAGCGACGACACCTGCCGTACTCGTGCTGCCGGGCCCCCTCACCAGAGACCAGGTGCCCCGGCTCAGCGCCGACGTCCGCACGCAGCTGGAGGCCACCGGAGCGGGCGTCGTCGTGTGCGACGTCGGCGGGATCGGCCCGCCCGGGCTGACCGCCGTCGACGTGCTCGCCCGGCTCCAGCTCGCCGCCCGCCGGGCCGGGGGCCGCATACGGCTGCGCAACCCCGACCCGGCGCTGAGCGCGCTACTCGCCCTCGTCGGGCTTCCCTTCGACATCGAGGTGGGAGGGCAGCTCGAAGAGCGGGAACCACCGGGCGGTGTCGAGGAAGCAGTGGAGGCCGACGAGCCGCCCCTCTGAGAGCTCCAGCACCTGGATCGCCCACGGGGTGAAGCCGCCCTTCTCCGGGTCGGGCTTGTAGTGGGCGAAGCCCGGCAGGCCGTTCACCGCGACCGGCATCAGGCGCGAGCCCGCGCAGGCCGCGCCGATCGTCGTCATGAAGCCCGTGATGTCGCCGGTGCCGCGCAGCCACAGGTCGAACGGCGGCATCGTCATGATGGCGTCCTCGTGGAGCAGGGCGGTCAGCGCCTTCATGTCGTACCCCTCGAAGGCGGCCACGTAGCGCTCCAGGAGCTTGCGCTGCTCCTCGTCCAGTTCGTCGGAGACATCGCCGTCCGCCTCGCCGGGCGACTCCGCCAGCGTCGCCCGCGCCCGCTGGAGCGCGCTGTTGACCGAGGCGACCGAGGTGCCCAGCAGCTCGGCGACCTCGCTCGCCTTCCAGGCCAGCACCTCGCGCAGGATGAGCACGGCACGCTGCTTGGGAGGCAGCTTCTGCAGGGCCGCCATGAACGCCAGTCGTACGGATTCCTTCGCCACGGCCGCCTCCGCGGGGTCGCTGACCGAGGGGAGCACGCGCGCGTCCGGCACCGGCTCCAGCCAGGTGTGGTCCGGACGGGGGGACAGGGCCGCCTGTGCGAGCGGCGTCGCGTCCGTGAGGTCGACGGGGCGCGCCCGCTTGTTGCCCGCGTTCAGCATGTCCAGGCAGACGTTGGTCGCGATGCGGTACAGCCACGAGCGGAGCGAGGAGCGGCCCTCGAACTTCTCGTAGCTGCGCCAGGCCCGCACCAGCGTGTCCTGCACCGCGTCCTCGGCCTCGAAGGAGGAGCCGAGCATCCGGTAGCAGTAACCGGTCAGCTCGACCCGGTGCTTCTCGAGCTGTACGTCGAGATCCGCCGTCGCCGTACCGTTGCCCATCGCCCCACCCCTGGTAGCTCTGCTCGCCGTCGCGGGCGCTTTCGCCCGCCGGTCCTTCGGAAGTTACCGCAGCCCACTGACAACGGCTCCCGAAGCGGGCGAACGCCCAGGTGGCGAAGGTCTGCAGAGGCGTGCGGGGGCATCGGTGGGCGCGTGGTGAGCGGGATGCGACGGCCCGGCGAGACGTACGCCTCGCCGGGCCGTCGGTGAATCCTGCACGCCGGGAAGCAGGCCCGCTCCGCACGTACGCCGATCAGGCCGCCACGAGCCGCCGTTCCGCCCGCGCCGCGCGCGTCCCCGCCACCGTGATCGTCACGACGCCGAGCACCGCCAGCAGGCCCATCCCGACCGTCCCGGCCCAGCCGCCCGCGTGGTACGCCACCGCGCCGACCGTGCTGCCCGCGCTGGAGCCCACGTAGTACATGGACTGGTAGAGCGCGGAGGCCTGGGCGCGGCCCTCCGTGGCCGTGTGGCTCACCGAGGACGAGGCGACCGCGTGCCCGGCGAAGAAGCCCGCCGTGATCAGCACCAGGCCGAGCAGGACCGGCACCAGCGCGTCGGCCAGCGACAGCAGCAGACCGGCCATGGTCGTGCCGCCCGCCAGGTACAGCGCGCCCCGCCGCCCCAGCCGGGCCACCAGCTTCCCGGCCGCCGACGCGGAGAACGTCCCCACCAGGTAGACCAGGAAGATCGAGCCGATGATGCCCTGGGGGAGCGAGAAGGGCGCGTCGGTCAGGCGGTAGCCGATCACCGTGTAGACGCCGCCGAACACCACCATGAACAGCGCGCCGATCGCGTACAGCCGGCGCAGCAGCGGGTTCGCGAGGTGGCCGCGGACCGTACGGGCCAGGACGCGCGGCCGCAGCGAGCCCGGGGTGAAGTGCTTCGGGGCCGGCAGCAGCAGCCGGAAGGCCACCGCGCACGCGACGGCGACCACGCCCATCACCATGAGCGCGACTCGCCAGCCCCACTCCTGCGCGACCCAGCCGGTGATGACACGGCCGCTCATGCCGCCGACGCTGTTGCCCGCGACGAACAGGCCGATGGAGGTGATCAGCGCCTTCGGGCGGACCTCCTCCGCGAGGTACGCGGTCGCCGACGCGGGCAGTCCGGCCAGCGCCGCGCCCTGCACCGCGCGCAGGAACACCAGGACGCCCAGGTTCGGCGCGAAGGGCACCAGCAGGCTCACGCCCACCGCGACCGCCAACGAGGCGGTCATGACCGTGCGCCGCCCGAAGCGCTCCGACAGCGCGCTCATCGGCAGCACGAACAGCGCCAGCGCGCCCGTCGCCGCCGACACCGTCCAGCTCGCCGCGCTCGCGGTCACCCCGAGGTCGTCGGAGACCAGCGGCAGCAGCGCCTGCGTGCAGTAGAGGAGGGCGAAGGTCGCGACACCCGCGAGGAAGAGGGCGAGGTTCATCCGGCGGTAGCCGGGCCCGCCCGGGGCCATGCGCGAGTCGGTGTCGACGGAGGGGGTGGTGGAGGGAGCGGTGGCGACGGCTGCGGCGGCGCCCACGGTGGTGGGCGCCCCGGTACTGGCGGAAGGCATGTTCCGAAAGTAGAGACACCCGTACTCATGCGTCCAATGCACGGAACCCTCATAATCGTTCCCGTGGTGCATAACGAGAGGTCAGGTGGGCGGCTGTCACCGTCCGGTGACACAGAAGACATCGTGGCGGTACTGGCGCCCCGGCTGGCGTACTTCGCCGGGGTCGCCCGCACCGAGCACGTCACCCGGGCCGCGCAGGAGATGCAGGTCCCGCAGTCCACGCTGTCCCGGGCGATGGTCCGCCTCGAACAGGACCTGGGCGTCGACCTGTTCGCGCGCCGGGGCCGCACCGTCTCGCTCACCCCGGCGGGCCGTACCTTCCTCGCCTCCGTGGAGCGCGCCCTCGCCGAGGTCGAGCGCGCGGCCGAGGAGGTGCGCGCCGACGCCGACCCCGCCACCGGCAAGGTCGCCTTCGGGTTCCTGCACACCATGGGCTCCGAGACCGTACCCGGGCTCCTCCGCGCCTTCCGCGCCGACCACCCCAGGGTCCGCTTCAGCCTCGTCCAGAACTACGGCGAGGCGATGCTGGAACGGCTGCGGGCCGGGGAGCTGGACCTCTGCCTGACCTCACCGGTGCCGGACGCGCCCGACCTGGTGGCCCGCCGCCTCGACGAGCAGAAGCTGCGCCTCGTCGTGCCGGCCGACCACCGCCTCGCCGCCCGCCGGCGGGTCCGCCTCGCCGAGGCCGCCGACGAGATGTTCGTGACCCTGGAGCCCGGTTACGGGATGCGCCGTATCACCGACGACCTGTGCCAGGAGGCCGGGTTCCGGCCGCGCATCGCCTTCGAGGGCGAGGAGGCCGAGACGCTGCGCGGGCTCGTCGCCGCCGGGCTGGGCGTCGCCCTGCTGCCCCCGCCCGCCGTACCGCGCCCCGGCGTCGTCGAGCTGACGGTCACCGCCCCGCGCGCGGTGCGCGAGATCGGCGTCGCCTGGCTCGACGGCCATCCGGACACCCCTCCGGTGGCCGCCTTCAAGAAGTTCCTGCTGTCCCGGAGGGGCCACCTGCTGCCCGAGTGACGCCGTACGGCACCGCTACGGCACGCGCGCGTCCCGCCCGTACGGTTCACCTCCGCAGCGACCGCCCGAAACCCGCCGCGAGCGGCATCCGCAGCCCCAGCGGCGGCGGCGCCGCGAACGCGTCCTCCACGGGGCGGGAGAAGGCGCGGCCGAACAGCGCGCCCAGCACGAAGTCCTCCGCGAGCGCGAACACCTCGTCCCGGTGCTGGTGCAGCCGGTGCCCGTCGGAGTGGACCTCGAAGCGGCAGATGGCGCGGTTGGCCTTCTTCGCGCGCTGGGCCAGCCGGAACGACAGCTCCGGGTCACTGCTCCGGTCGTCGGTGCCGTGCACGATCATCACCCGCCGGCCGGCGAGCTGCTTCACCGGTTCGGGCGTCGCGGCGACGTCGTCCTCCGGCAGCCAGGGGGCGAGCGCGAGCACGGAGTTGACGGCCTCGTGGCCGCCCGCGTGCAGCGCGGCCCGGCCGCCCATGTCCAGGCCGGCCAGACAGACCGGGACGTCCCCGTAGCGCCGGACGACCTCGTCGGCCGCCCAGGAGGCGTCCCGTGCCAGATGCGCCTCGCTGCCGTTCCAGCCCCGATAGCGGTAGTGCACCACGTGGGCGACCAGGCCCTCGTCGCGTCCCGCGCGCGCGAGGCGGCGTCCGAGGGTGTGCACGGAGGCCGTCGCCAGCACCGTGGACGGCCTGCGGTCCGAGGTCTCGTCGCCACCGGGGAGGAGCAGCACCACTCCGCTCACGGCCCGCGGCTCCTGGCCGATGCTGCGTCCAAGTCGCGCGGTGCGGACCGGCGTTGCTTGCTGTGCCATGGCAGAACAGTGTCAGAAGCGACGGTGTACGCCACCTGTCCGTGCGGTCACCGTTGAGTATCGGCATGATTGTCCGACAACTGATCTACGCGTGTAGTCGCTGCGTTACAGTGCGCGGATGACGAGCCAGACCATGAACACCCCGAGCGCGGACCAGATCCGCCGGGCGCCCAAGGTCCTGCTGCACGACCACCTCGACGGCGGGCTGCGCCCGGGCACGATCGTCGACCTCGCCGAGCGCAACGGCTGCACCGCCCTCCCGGAGACCGACCCCGACCGGCTCGGCGTCTGGTTCCGGGCCGCCGCCGACTCCGGCTCGCTGGAGCGGTACCTGGAGACCTTCTCCCACACCGTCGGCGTGATGCAGACGCGGGACGCGCTGGTCCGGGTCGCCGCCGAGTGCGCCGAGGACCTCGCCGCGGACGGGGTCGTCTACGCCGAGGTGCGGTACGCCCCCGAGCAGCACCTCGAGGGCGGGCTGAGCCTCGAGGAGGTCGTCGAGGCCGTCAACGAGGGCTTCCGCGAGGGCGAGCGGCGCGCCCGGGAGGACGGCCACCGGATCCGGGTCGGCGCCCTCCTCACCGCCATGCGGCACGCGGCCCGCGCCCTGGAGATCGCCGAACTCGCCAACCGCTACCGAGACCTGGGCGTCGTCGGCTTCGACATCGCGGGCGCCGAGGCCGGCCACCCGCCCACCCGGCACCTCGACGCGTTCGAGTTTCTGAAGCGGGAGAACAACCACTTCACCATCCACGCGGGCGAGGCCTTCGGGCTGCCCTCGATCTGGCAGGCCCTCCAGTGGTGCGGCGCCGACCGGCTCGGCCACGGGGTACGGATCATCGACGACATCCAGGTCGGCGCCGACGGCTCCGTGAAGCTGGGCCGGCTCGCCTCGTACGTCCGCGACAAGCGGATCCCGCTGGAGCTGTGCCCCAGTTCCAACCTCCAGACCGGCGCCGCCGACTCGTACGCCGAGCACCCCATCGGGCTGCTGCGCCGCCTGCACTTCCGGGCGACGGTCAACACGGACAACCGGCTGATGTCCGGTACCGGCATGAGCCGTGAATTCGGGCACCTGGTCGAGGCCTTCGGCTACACGCTCGACGACATTCAATGGTTTTCCATCAATGCGATGAAATCAGCATTCATTCCTTTCGATGAACGACTGGCAATGATCAATGACGTGATCAAGCCGGGATATGCTGAATTGAAATCCGAATGGCTGTTCCGGCAGACCGCGTCTACCAGCGATTCTGTGGTGAGTGGCGGCTGACTCGCGGGTCAGTGGGCGGCCGTGTCCTAGCGATTCGGCCGTCTTTCTCCATTTGCGGATGCGGGAATTTGGTGTTTACGTTTCTGGACCGCTCATCCCCGTAACGCATTCAAGGACGCATTCACCATGAAGCAGTCTGCTGCCAAGACCCTGGGTGTCACTGCCCTGGGTGCCGCCATTGCCGCCACGGGCGCGGGTGTCGGACACGCCGCCGCGCCGGCCGCCCTGCCGGACACCTCCAAGACGCTGGGCAACGTGACGCAGGCGCTGCCGACCGAGAACGTCACGCTGCCGACGGACGATGTCTCGCAGGCGCTTCCGGCGACCACGGACAATGTCTCGCAGGCGCTTCCGGGTGCCGCGGAGAGCGTTTCGCAGGCCCTGCCGGACGTCGCCGCCAAGACGGTCTCCACGGGGCAGAAGGTGCTCGCCAAGGGTGCGCGGGCGGCGAAGCCCGTGATCACCGACGCCCTCCGCAACGGCCCCACCGGGCCGGTCGCCGGCCTGCTCGGGGGTCTGCCGGTCCAGGGCCTGCCCATGGAGGGTCTGGGCATCAACGGCCTGCCGCTCGGCGGCTGAGCCGGTACCGCCGTACGCACTCGCTGCACGCGCGCGTACTCGCTGCACGCGTACGCGCCGTACGCACCCGCGCCGTACCTCCCTCGCGCCGTACTCGCACACGGCGTGCGCACACGGCTGCCGCGGACACGTACACGGGGCGCACCCCCTCGGGGTGCGCCCCATCGCCGTACGGGTCACCGGGTCGGACGGTTCACCGGGTCGGGCGGTTCACCACGCCGAGCGGGCCTTGCCCTCCGAGGGGAACAGGATCCACAGCGCTATGTAGAGCAGGAACTGCGGTCCCGGAAGCAGACAGGACAGCAGGAAGATCGCGCGCATCGTGGTCGCGGAGGTGCCGAAGCGCCGTGCCAGCGCTGCGCACACTCCGCCAATCATGCGGCCGTCGGTGGGGCGGGCAAGGCGGCTCATCGTGGCTCCTTCGTCAACCGGGGGACCGGTCCGCCCCGTTGGCGGTCCGTCGTCCCCGTGTACCCACCACGCTACGGTGACGAACCGGACGAAGCGTCCCTCTACGGAGCTATCCCGACCCTGGGAATCGTCGGGGTACGACCCTGAGCCGGATCCTCCCTGCGGAGGTCCGCCCGGTGCCTGGACTCGGCCCGGCGGCGCAGCCGGGCCCGGCCGGCGGGGACGACGGCGAGATGGACGACGGCCACCCCGACCGTGTTCAGCAGGATCGAGTCGATGTCGACGACCTGTCCGGGGACCCCGGTCTGCAGCAGTTCGATACCGAGCGAGAGCAGCGCCCCGGCCGCGACCGTACGGGCGAGGGAGGCGAGCGGGGAGACGGTGAGCCTGCCGCCCGCCATCGGCAGCAGGACGCCCAGGGGTGCGAGCAGGGCGAGGCCCTCCCCGATCCGGCGGACCGCCTCCTGCCAGCCGAGCGCCACATCGGCCCGTATACCGGCGAAGGGGCGGAGGTTGGCGGCGCTCACCCAGGGCACGTCCAGCGGGCGCAGCGTGATCCAGGCGACGAGCGCGAGGTGTGCGACGAGGAGGACACCCCCTGCCACACGGACGCGGATCCCGGCGCTGCCGCCGTTCGAACCATGACGCTGCACGCCCCCCTAGACGCGGGCCCCGGCGCGATCGGTTCCGGACCGGAGCGCCGGTGCGGCCGGGAAGGTGCGTGATGCGCCACACCCGTACCCGTGGGGAACGCGGGCGTCGCTCCCGCCGGCCGTCCGGCGGGTGAGCCGTGCCCCGCCTTCCGGAGCCGGAGCGTCCGGCTCAGGTCCCGTCGACCTCCGTCGACGGCGGCTCCCGGTCGCCCGGATCCGCGCGCACCTCCGTGGTGCACTCGTACCGCCTGAGCGGCTCCGTGTCCGGGCCGCCCAGCACCACCGAGCCGTCGCCCTCGCCCGCCGTGGAGCCGGCGAACGTGCACACCGTCTGGGCGAGGGCGTACCGCGTCAGCCGCTCGGGCGCCGTGGACAGCCGCAGGGTGTCCTCCGGGTCGCCCGGCCGGGGACCGCTCACCGTCAGGCCGGCCGGTACCTCCGTCTCGTACCCGGCCTGCTTCTCGGCCGCCGAGGGCCGCTCGGAGAGTTCGCCGAGGAGGCCCTGGGCGACCAGGACGCGCCTCTCGGCGTCCGGTGTGCCCGCGGGCACGTGGACGGAACGGTCGACGGACACCAGCTGCCTGGAGCAGAGCAGGAGGACCTGGACCGGAACGCCGGACGCGCTCTGCCGGACGGTGTCCGTGGCCGACAGCGCACACCGCACGCGCGAGGGGGCCGGGCCGAAGTCCGTGGGCACCTGGGTGGACCGGATCCCGCAGCCCGCGAGCACGGCCGCCAGCGTGCCGGCCGCGAGCAGGCTCCGCAGGGCCGCGCGCGCCCCTCGTCGTACGGTCATCCGCCGTTCTCCTCCGTGCCGTTGCCCTGCTCCTCGGCGATGAGCGGGGACGCGTCCCGCGGCAGCCGCAGGGTGAAGACGGCGCCGCCCTTCGGCGAGTTGGCCGCGGTGATCCCGCCGCCGTGGATGTGGGCGTTCTCCAGGGCGATGGACAGGCCGAGGCCGCTGCCCTCGGAGCGGGGGCGGGAGGCGCTCGCCTTGTAGAAGCGGTCGAAGACGTGCGGCAGGACCTCCTCGGGGATGCCCGGACCGTTGTCCTGCACCTCGATGACCAGGGCGGAGTCCTCCTCGCGGACCACCACCCGCACCGGGGAGCCGCCGTGCTTGAGGGCGTTGCCGATCAGGTTCGCCAGGATCACGTCCAGGCGGCGCGGGTCGAGGCGGGCCATGATGCCGCGCTCGGCGTCCAGCTCCACCGCGTCCAGCCACGCGCGCGCGTCGATGCACGCGGTGATCTGGTCGGCGATGTCCACGTCGTCCAGCACCAGCCGCGCGGTGCCCGCGTCGAAGCGGGTCACCTCCATGAGGTTCTCGACCAGGTCGTTCAGCCGGCGCGTCTCGCTCACGACGAGCCGTACAGCCGGCTCGATCATGGGGTCGAGGCTGCCGGTCTCGGCCTCCAGCTCGTCCTCCAGCACCTCCGTCACGGCGGTGATCGCCGTCAGGGGCGTACGGAGTTCGTGCGACATGTCGGCGACGAAGCGCCGGGACGCCTCCTCGCGCGCGCTCATGTCGTCGACCTTCTTCTCCAGGGACTCCGCGGCCCGGTTGAAGGTCCGGGACAGGTCGGCCAGTTCGTCGGTGCCCGACACACGCAGCCGGGTGTCGAGCTTGCCCTCGCCCAGGCGGCGGGCCGCGATGCCCAGCCGGTGCACCGGCTTCAGCACGGTCGTCGCCGCGGCCTGCGCGAGCAGCGCCGCGCCGATGAGGGCGAGCCCGGTGGCGATGCCCAGCGACCAGGCGAGGGAGTTGAGGTCCTTCGCCTCCGGCTCCAGCGACTTCAGCATGTAGCCCGTCGGACCGCCGCCGATCACCTTCGCCCCGCCCACCAGGTACGGCTGGTCCTCGTCGATGACCCGCTGCCAGTACAGGTGGTACGCGTGCTCGTTGTTCGAGGTGATGGGCTGCTTCTTGGCGACCGCCTTCCGCAGGGACGCGGGGACGTCCTGCACCGTGAAGCCGTCCAGCGCCGACGTGCCCGCACTGGCCTGTACGGGCCGCCCGTCCGCATCCTCGGCGATCAGCAGCACGCTGAAGAGCCGGCCGCCGTCGGTCATCTGCCGCGCCGCCATGGCGAGCTGGTCCTCGGTCGGGTGCACCGGCAGCGTACTCGCGTGGTTCTGCATCTCCCGCTCGAAGTCGGCCAGCGCCGCGTCCTGCGCGCGCGTGAGCACGGCTTCGCGGTTGAGCCAGTACGCGATGCCGGACGCCGAGACCGCCGCCGTGAGGGCGACCAGCCCGAAGACGACCACCAGCCGCAGCCGCAGACTGGTGAAGCGCAACCCCGACGACACCGCCCTGCGCGCCGCCGACCAGCCGCTCAGCCGGCCCCGGTGGGCGTGCTGCTCCTGTTGCCCTTCGGTCACTGAGGGGCGTCCAGCCGGTAGCCGACGCCGCGGACGGTGCGGATCAGGGTCGGCGACGACGGCACGTCCTCGACCTTGGCGCGCAGGCGCTGCACACATGCGTCGACGAGCCGCGAGTCACCGAGGTAGTCGTGCTCCCAGACCAGCCGCAGCAGCTGCTGGCGGGAGAGGGCCTGCCCGGGGCGGCGGCTGAGCTCCAGCAGCAGCCGCAGCTCGGTGGGCGTCAGCTGGAGGTCCTCGCCGTTCTTGGTCACCGTCATCGCGGCGCGGTCGATGACCACGTTGCCGAACGTCGCCGAGTCGTTCGACTCGCGCTCCCCGCGCCGCAGCACCGCCCGGATCCGGGCGTCGAGCACCCGGCCCTGCACGGGCTTGACGACATAGTCGTCGGCGCCCGACTCCAGGCCCACCACCACGTCGATGTCGTCGCTGCGGGCGGTCAGCAGAATGATCGGCAGCTGATCGGTGCGCCGGATACGCCGGCAGACCTCGAAGCCGTCGATACCGGGCAGCATCACATCAAGAACGATCAGGTCCGGCCGCTGTTCGCGCAGCAGCTTGAGGCCGTCCTCGCCGGAAGCGGCGGTGGCGACACGGTGCCCCTGGCGCGTCAGGGAGAGCTCCAGGGCAGTACGGATGGCGTCGTCGTCCTCGATCAGCAACAGGGAAGGCACGGGCTCATTCTGGCCCATGCCCAGGTACTCCATCGACTGTTGGAGCGCTCCCACCCACGACTGGGCCGGACTCGGTCCATGTGGGTAGCCGTACGGTTCTCCTCCGTGATCGGCGCCGGCCGAACCGGGAAGCGACCCCTGTGACAGGTCTGTGACAGTCGGCGGACATGGCCATGAAGTGGCCCCGGCAAGATTTTCGGCACAGGCAAGGAGGCACCGCCCACTCGGACCACCGGGCGGAGCCGCTGAGCACGGGTACGGAAACTCCACGACGGGGGGCGCGAGATGAAGAAGCTGCACAGCACCAGTACTGGCGCAGTGGTCACGCGTCTCCACGACGTCGCGCGGAGCACCGAGAAGTCCGGTGCCGTGAGCGGGCGGGGGTGCGCTCGCGGCACTGGGCGTCAGCACACCGCGTACATGACGGTGGTTGACGGGTTCACGGGGGGAAGCACCGACGGGGGGCCGTACGGGGCATCGCACGGGGGAAGCGCGTACGGGGAGGCCACGGGGGACAGTCGTTCGCTGTCGGAGGCGGAGTTCACCGCCTACGTCCAGGAGCGCCGCGCCTCCCTGTACGCAACCGCCTACCACCTGACCGGTGACCGCTTCGAGGCGGAGGACCTGCTCCAGAGCGCCCTCTTCTCGACGTACCGCGCGTGGGACCGGATCAGCGACAAGGCCGCGGTAGGGGGCTACCTCCGCCGCACCATGACCAATCTGCACATCAGCGCGTGGCGCCGCCGCAAGCTGAACGAGTACCCGACCGAGGAGCTGCCGGAGACGGCCGGCGACACGGACGCGATGCGCGGCACCGAGCTGCGCGCGGTCCTGTGGCAGGCGCTCGCCCGGCTGCCCGAACTCCAGCGGACGATGCTGGTCCTGCGCTACTACGAGGGCCGCACCGACCCGGAGATCGCGGACATCCTCGACATCAGCGTCGGCACGGTGAAGTCCAGCATCTGGCGGTCGCTCCGCCGGCTGCGCGAGGACGAGGTCCTCAGCTTCGGCCGTGACGAGGAGGAGTCCTTCGGCGAACTCGTCGCCTGAGCCGGCTGAGCCGGCTGAGTCGCTGAGTCGTCCGAAGGAAAAGGGGGGACCGCGGTGGCGCGGGGGAGCGCCGTCGCGACACCCGGGGGACAACGGGGGAGCAACGCCCGAGGGAACAGGGGATCACGGGGATCACGGGGATCTCGGGGGAGAACCACGGGGGGATCTCAGGGGGGCAACGGGGGCCCACCTTGGGGGGAGATCGCGGGGGACGCACGAAGAAACACGGGGAAACAGGGGGAGCACGGGGAAATACGGGGGACGCGAAAGAGCGGGGCTGGAGGGCCGGGGGGCCGACCAGTCCCGCTTCTCCTTCTCCCCTTCCCCTCCTGCCCGCTCGCTCCGTCCGCCTACGCGGCGGCGCCCGCGCGTGCGGCGCGCCCCGCGGCGGCCGCGGCCAGACGGCCCAGCGCCTCGTCCTTGTCACACGCGTGTGCGCCCAGCGCCGTCTGCCGGGCCACGATCGAGCGTTCCAGGCGCATCAGGCGCCAGCCGCGGCGCAGCAGGAAGGGCACGGACTTGCGGCCCTCCCGCAGATCGCGCAGGAAACGGCGGCGGAAGGTGGTGACCGGGCCGCGGGCCAGGCAGAGGGCATCGGCGAGCACGCCGGCCTCCTGGCAGCGGGCGACTATCTCGGCGGCGAAGACGCCCTCCGCGATGAACGCCGGGCCCTGTCCGATGTGCAGCGTCTCCTCGCCGGTGCGGGCGCTCAGGGAGAGGTCGTACGAAGGGACGGTGGTACGGCCCGTGCGGCACAGCTCCTCGATCGCCGCGACCGCCGTGTCCGCGTCCCAGGACAGCGGGTTGTCCCAGTCGATGTCGGAACTCCCCGGCACCAGGGGCAGTGTCGGGTCGTCGCCCTCCTTGTAGAAGTCGTCCAGGCGCAGCACGGGCAGGCCGGACAGGGCGGCGAGGAGGGACTTGCCGGACCCGGAGGGGCCGGACAGCAGGACGACCCGGGTCGGCGGTGTCGGGGATGGTGAACTCACGAGAGTCCAGTGTGCGGCATCACGCGGTACCGGCCGAGCCAGCGGGTCGGCGTTGGAGCGCACATCACACTTCAACTACTCTTCGTATCCGTACGATCACGGCGCGCAGCAGAAGGTGGCAGCAGCGATGGCACGACACTCGGCTTCCCGGACCCCCACCGCCCGGCGCGCGGCGCTGGCCGTCGCCACCGTGGGCGCCGCCCTCGGGGCCGGCACGGGCACGGCGGCGGCGTCCCCCGTACCCGCCTCGCCGATGGCGCAGGTCCGGAACATCGACATGGGCAGGATCGACCCGCAGGCCGGGCTCCGCGCACTCGGCGAAGGCGTCCGGTACGTCATGGGGGCGGTGGGCCGCGTCAGGACCAACCCGATCGCCGGTACGCCGGTCGACGTGTTCAACAACGGTGTCGGCACCCAGATCGCCGACTTCCAGCCCCTCGACTCGAGGTCCGTCACGGGGCCGGTGACCCAGGCCCCCACGATCGCCGCCATGCCGCTGCTGGGGCAGTTGCCGGGGATGAACCAGGGGCAGGGGTGACTCCCTGAGGGCACGGGCACGGGCACGGGCACGGGCATGGACGCGGGTGCGGGCACGGCCGAGCGGGAGAGCCGCGCCTTCCCGGACGTGGGAGGCGCGGCCCTGCGTCCGGCAGGGGCCTAGTACGACGAGCCGGACGCGCCCAGGGAGCCCGTCGGGTGCCAGACCGTCTTCGTCTCCAGGAAGGCGGTCATGCGGTCGATGCCCGGTGTCGCCGTCCAGTCGTCCACAGGCTGTGGACGGAGCACGCGCTTCAGGTTGTCCGCCGCCGCGATCTCCAGCTCCTTCGCCAGGACGTCGTCCGCGCCGGCGAGGTCGATCGCGTTGACGTCCTGGTGGGCGGCGAGCGGGGCCGCGATCTCCGCCGGCCGGCCGGAGAGGACGTTGACCACGCCGCCGGGGAGGTCGGAGGTGGCCAGTACCTCACCGAGGGAGAGCGCCGGGAGCGGGGACCGCTCGGCGGCGACGAACACCGCCGTGTTGCCGGTCGCGATCACCGGGGCGATCACCGAGACCAGGCCGAGGAACGACGACTCCTGTGGCGCGACGACGGCGACGACACCGGTCGGCTCGGGGGAGGAGAGGTTGAAGAACGGACCCGCGACCGGGTTCCCGCCGCCCACCACCTGGGCGATCTTGTCGGTCCAGCCCGCGTACCAGACCCAGCGGTCGATCGCCGCGTCCACCTGGGCCGCAGCCTGCGCCTCGGACAGGCCCTCGGCGTCGGCGACCTCGCGCACGAACTGCTCGCGCCGGCCCTCCAGCATCTCGGCGATGCGGTAGAGGATCTGGCCGCGGTTGTACGCCGTCGCGCCGGACCAGGCGCCGAACGCCTTGCGCGCGGCCACGACCGCGTCGCGGGCGTCCTTGCGGGAGGAGAGGGGGGCGTTCGCCAGCCAGTCGCCGTTCGCGTCAGTCACCTCGTACACCCGGCCGCTCTCGGAACGCGGGAACTTCCCGCCGACGTACAGCTTGTAGGTCTTGAACACACTGAGACGGTCAGACATCGAGGTACGCCTCCAGGCCGTGGCGGCCGCCCTCGCGACCGAAGCCCGACTCCTTGTAGCCGCCGAACGGCGAGGTCGGGTCGAACTTGTTGAACGTGTTGGACCAGATCACGCCCGCGCGCAGCTTGTTCGCGACCGCCAGGATGCGCGAGCCCTTCTCCGTCCAGATGCCTGCGGAGAGTCCGTACGGGGTGTTGTTCGCCTTGGCGACGGCCTCGTCCGGGGTGCGGAAGGTGAGGACGGACAGCACCGGGCCGAAGATCTCGTCGCGGGCGATGGTGTGCGCCTGGGTGACGTTCGTGAAGAGCGTCGGGGCGAACCAGTAGCCGGCCGAGGGCAGTTCGCAGGCGGGCGACCAGCGCTCGGCGCCCTCCGCCTCGCCCTGCTCGGCGAGCGCGGTGATCCGGGCCAGCTGCTCGGCGGAGTTGATCGCGCCGATGTCCGTGTTCTTGTCGAGCGGGTCGCCCAGCCGCAGGGTGGCGAGCCGGCGCTTGAGGGAGTCGAGGAGCTCGTCGTGGATCGACTCCTGCACCAGCAGGCGGGAGCCCGCGCAGCAGACCTGGCCCTGGTTGAAGAAGATGCCGCTGACGATGCCCTCGACGGCCTGGTCGATCGGGGCGTCGTCGAAGACGATGTTGGCGCCCTTGCCGCCCAGCTCCAGGGTGAGCTTCTTCCGCGTTCCCGCGACCGTACGGGCGATCTCCTTGCCGACGGCCGTCGAGCCGGTGAACGCCACCTTGTTCACGTCCGGGTGCGCGACGAGCGCGGCACCCGCGTCGCCGTACCCCGGGACGATGTTGACGACGCCCTTGGGCAGGCCCGCCTGGCGGCAGATGTCCGCGAAGAAGAGCGCGGAGAGCGGGGTCGTCTCGGCGGGCTTCAGCACGACCGTGTTGCCGGTCGCGAGCGCCGGGGCGATCTTCCACGCCAGCATGAGGAGGGGGAAGTTCCAGGGGATGACCTGGCCCGCGACGCCCAGGGGCCGCGGCGCCGGCCCGAACCCGGCGTGCTCCAGCTTGTCGGCCCAGCCCGCGTAGTAGAAGAAGTGCGCCGCCACCAGGGGCAGGTCGGCGTCCCTCGTCTCCTTGATCGGCTTGCCGTTGTCCAGCGTCTCCAGCACCGCCAGCTCACGGCTGCGCTCCTGGATGATGCGGGCGATGCGGAAGAGGTACTTGGCGCGCTCGGAACCGGGCAGCGCCGACCACGTCCCGAACGCCTTGCGGGCGGCCCGTACCGCGCGGTCGACGTCCGCCTCACCCGCCTGCGCGACCTCGGAGAGGACCTCCTCGGTGGACGGGCTGACCGTCTTGAAGACCTTGCCGTCGGCCGCCTCGGCGAACTCACCGTCGATGAACAGGCCGTAGGAGGGGGCGATGTCGACGACCGAGCGGGACTCGGGCGCCGGTGCGTACTCGAAAGTCATGGTGATCAGTCCACCGTCACGTAGTCGGGACCGGAGTAACGGCCGGTGGCCAGCTTCTGGCGCTGCATCAGCAGGTCGTTCAGGAGTGAGGAGGCGCCGAAGCGGAACCAGTGGCCGTCCAGCCAGTCCGGGCCGGCCGTCTCGTTGACCAGGACGAGGAACTTGACCGCGTCCTTGCTGGTGCGGATGCCGCCAGCCGGCTTCACGCCGACCTGGACGCCGGTCTGCGCCCGGAAGTCGCGCACGGCCTCCAGCATGAGGAGGGTGTTCGCGGGGGTGGCGTTGACGGCGACCTTGCCGGTGGAGGTCTTGATGAAGTCGGCGCCCGCCAGCATGCCGAGCCAGGAGGCGCGGCGGATGTTGTCGTACGTCGACAGCTCGCCCGTCTCGAAGATGACCTTCAGCCGGGCGTCCGTCCCGCAGGCCTCCTTCACGGCGGTGATCTCGTCGTACACCTTGAGATAGCGGCCCGCGAGGAACGCCCCGCGGTCGATGACCATGTCGATCTCGTCCGCGCCGGCCGCCACGGCCTCGCGGACGTCCGCCAGCTTCACGGAGAGGGAGGCCCGGCCCGCCGGGAAGGCGGTCGCGACCGAGGCGACCTTGACGTCCGAGCCGGCGACGGCCTCCTTGGCGACCGCCACCATGTCGGGGTAGACGCAGACCGCGGCCGTGGCCGGGGTGGTGCGGTCGGTCGGGTCGGGGCGTACCGCCTTCGCGCCGAGCGCCCGGACCTTGCCCGGGGTGTCCGCGCCTTCCAGCGTCGTCAGATCGACCATCGAGATGGCGAGGTCGATCGCGTACGCCTTCGCGGTGGTCTTGATGGAACGGGTGCCGAGGGAGGCGGCGCGTGCCTCCAGGCCGACCGCGTCGACGCCGGGCAGCCCGTGCAGGAAGCGGCGCAGCGTGCTGTCGGACGCCGTGACGTCGGCGAGCGCATGGGCTGCGGAGGATGCAGAGGTGGGCATGGTCACCAGCCGAGCATATCTACGCGCGTAGCGGCTGTACAGGCCCAGGGGGAAGGTGGGGGCGGAACCCGAGAGTCGGGTTGTCGGGCAGTTGTCGGGCAGAATCGGGACCATGAGCAGCCCCGACCACCAGTCGAACGCGCCGGATCCCGATCCCGGGAAACCCGCGGGGTCCGAGAGGTCCGCGGAGTCCGGAAGGCCCGCGGAGCCCTCCGCGCCTGTCCACAAGGACCGGACGTACCGCTCGGGCGGCGGGATCGCGGGAGGTGTCCTGCTGCTCGTCCTCGCCGGGTGGCTCGGGATCGACGCGATCGTCAGGGGCGCAGGGCGTACCCCCTGGCTGGCCCTCGCCATGCTGCTGCTCGTCGTACCGCTGGTGATCGCCTTCTCGCTGCGGCCGGCCGTCTTCGCCAACGACGACCGGCTGCGCGTGCGCAATCCGTTCCGCGTGATCGAACTGCCCTGGGGCGCGGTCGCCGGGCTGCGCTCCGGCTACTCGAACGAAGTGCTCGACGCCTCCGGCGCCAGGTACCAGCTCTGGGCCGTCCCCGTCTCGCTGCGTGCGCGCAAGCGGGCCCAGCGGCAGCAGGCCCGGGCGAAGGAGGAGCCGACCATCGGGACGCACCTCCGGGGGCAGACGCCGGTCGCGGGCGGGCCGGTACGCGCTCCGTCCGACCAGATCATGGAGGACCTGCGCGAGCTGTCCGAGGCCCGGGCCGGTGCGCCGGATGCGCAGGGGGAACCGAGCGCCCGGTGGTCCTGGGAGGTCATGGGGCCGTCGCTCGCGGGGGCCGTGCTGCTGGTCATCCTGCTGGTCGTGGGCTGAGCCGCGCTGAGTGTTGAGCCGCGCTGAGTGTTGAGCCGCGCTGAGTGTTGAGCTGCGCCGGCCGCTGAGCTGCGTCGGCCGCTGAGCTGCCGAACCGCTGGAGAAGCCCCGGTCCGTGGGACGGACCGGGGCTTCGTGTCACGGGTGGGTGCGGCCTGCGGCCGTCAGATGCCCGCCGCCTCCGCGAGGTCACCCTTGATCGCGGTCAGGAGGTCGGCCGCCTTGGCGCGCGCCGCCGGGAGTTCGTCGTGCGCGGCGACCGGGATCACCACCTCCAGGTAGCACTTCAGCTTGGGTTCCGTGCCGCTCGGGCGGACGATGACCCGGGCGCCGTCCAGGGTGTAGCGCAGGCCGTCCGTGGGCGGCAGCCTGTCCGTGCCCTTGGTGAGGTCCTCCGACTCGGTGACCGGCAGGCCGGCCAGCCGGGCCGGCGGGTGCTCGCGCAGCCGGCGCATGGCGTCCGCGATCACCGAGAGGTCCTCGACCCGGACCGAGAGCTGGTCCGTGGCGTGCAGGCCGTGCTCGACCGCGAGGTCGTCGAGGAGGTCGAGGAGTGTGCGGCCCTCGTCCTTGAGCACGGAGGCGAGTTCCGTGATCAGGAGCGCGGCGGTGACGCCGTCCTTGTCGCGGACGCCCTCCGGGTCGACGCAGTAGCCGAGGGCCTCCTCGTAGCCGTACCGCAGGCCCTCGACGCGGGCGATCCACTTGAAGCCGGTGAGGGTCTCCTCGTACGGCAGGCCCGCCTTCTCGGCGATCCGGCCGAGGAGGGAGGAGGAGACGATCGACTCGGCGAAGGTGCCGTGCGCTCCGCGGTTCACCAGGTGGGCGGCGAGCAGCGCGCCGACCTCGTCGCCGCGGAGCATGCGCCAGTCGGCGCCCTCGGCGTCGCCGTCGCGTACGGCGACGGCGCAGCGGTCGGCGTCCGGGTCGTTGGCGACGATCAGGTCGGGGGCCGGGGCCGTGGCGCGGGCCGTCGCGAAGGCGAGGTCCATCGCGCCCGGCTCCTCCGGGTTGGGGAAGGCGACGGTCGGGAAGTCCGGGTCCGGGTCGGCCTGTTCGGCGACGAGGACGGGCTCCGGGAAGCCGGCCCGGGCGAAGGCGGCGAGGACGACGTCCTTGCCGACGCCGTGCATCGCCGTGTAGACGGTGCGGGCCGTGCGCGGGGAGCCGGGGGCGAGGACGGCGTCCGTACGGGCCAGATAGGCGTCCAGGACGTCGTCGCCGAGGATCTCCCAGCCGGAGTCCGGGCGCGGTACGTCGTCCAGGGCGGGTACGGCGTCGATCCGGGCGGCGATCTCCGTGTCCGCCGGGGGGACGATCTGGGAGCCGTCGCCGAGGTACACCTTGTAGCCGTTGTCGCGGGGCGGGTTGTGGCTCGCGGTGACCTCGACGCCCGCGACCGCGCCGAGGTGGCGGATGGCGAAGGCGAGGACGGGGGTGGGGAGGGGGCGGGGGAGCACGGCGGCGCGCAGGCCCGCGCCGGTCATCACGGCGGCGGTGTCGCGGGCGAAGTCGGCGGACTTGTGGCGGGCGTCGTAGCCGATGACGACGAGGCCGTCGGTGTGGCCCTGGTCCTTCAGGTACGCGGCGAGGCCCGCGGCGGCGCGGATGACGACCGCGCGGTTCATGCGCGTCGGGCCGGCGCCGAGGGGGCCGCGCAGGCCGGCGGTGCCGAACTGGAGGGTGCCGCTGAAGCGCGCCGTGAGCTCCGCCGTGTCCTCGGCGTCGATGAGTTCGGCGAGTTCCTCGCGGGTTTCCGGGTCCGGGTCCTCGGCCAGCCACGCCTTGGCCCGCGCGATGAGTTCGTCCTGCACGTCGGGTCCAGCCTTCCTTGTTCGTACGGGGGCGCTCCGCTGAGCTCGCCGGAGTGCTCGCTGGGGGTGTGCGCCCTTGATGGGTTCCCGTCGTCCGGGTTCGGGCACCTGGCGTTGGTGTGGGCGGGGGTGGGGGGTCGTGGTTTCCCGCCGTCGTGGCTCGGGCGCCTACGGGTTGTCTGTGGGGCGGGGACGCGCCGGGGGGTGTCCGTGCTCGGTCCGGCGGGTTCCGTGCGCCTTGGGAGGGGGGCCGGCGATGACCGCCGGCCGCTGCGCGCGGACACCCCCCGGCACGCCCCCTTCCCGCCGTACGCGGCTGCCGGGTACGTGGCGGCCGGTGTACCCCCGTGGGTGTACGGGTGGGGCCGGTGTCCCCCATGGGCGTCCGCCTGGGGCCGGCGTCACCCCTCGGCCGGTCAGATCTTGTTCAGCACCTGGGTCAGCAGGGAGCCCATCCGGGTCGCCGAGTCGCGGCCGGCCTGGAGGACCTCCTCGTGGTTGAGGGGCTCGCCCGTCATGCCGGCGGCGAGGTTGGTGACCAGGGAGATGCCCAGGACCTCGGCGCCCGCCTCGCGGGCCGCGATGGCCTCCAGGACCGTGGACATGCCGACGAGGTCGGCGCCGATGGTGCGGGCCATGCGGATCTCGGCGGGAGTCTCGTAGTGCGGGCCCGTGAACTGGGCGTAGACGCCCTCCTCCAGGGTGGGGTCGACCTCCTTGCACAGGGCGCGCAGGCGCGGGGAGTAGAGGTCGGTGAGGTCGACGAAGTTGGCGCCGACGATGGGGGAGGTGGCGGTGAGGTTGATGTGGTCGCTGATCAGGACCGGCTGGCCGGGGCGCATGTCCGCGCGGAGGCCGCCGCAGCCGTTGGTCAGGACGATGGTCTTGGCGCCGGCCGCGACGGCGGTGCGGACGCCGTGGGCGACGGCCGCGACACCGTGGCCCTCGTAGTAGTGGGTGCGGCCCAGGAAGACGAGAGCGCGCTTGTCACCGATGGTGTAGGAGCGGATCTTGCCGCCGTGGCCCTCGACCGCGGGAGGCGGGAAGCCCGGCAGCTCGGTGACCTGGATCTCGGCCTCGGGGGCGCCGAGCGCGTCCACGGCCGGGGCCCAGCCGGAGCCCATCACGAGGGCGACGTCGTGGGTCTCGGCGCCCGTGAGCTCGCGCAGGCGCGTGGCGGCGGCGCCGGCGGCGGCGTAGGGGTCGCCCTGGATGTCGTCCGGAAGAAGAGATGCGTTCACGCGGATGAGGGTAGCCGGTCCCGGCCTACGCGCGTAGATGTTGGTGATGACGGGTTGCGATCGTTGTCTTGTTGTTTCGTACGACCGGGGTGAGGGGGCGGCAGGGGCCTCGGGTGGTGCCTGTTGCCCCCGGAGGCCGTGCCGCGTTCGGCGTGCGGGACAATGGAGTACGTGACTCGGATCGTGATCATCGGTGGCGGACCCGGCGGATATGAAGCGGCCCTGGTGGCCGCGCAGCTCGGTGCGGAGGTGACCGTCGTCGACTGCGACGGTCTGGGCGGTGCGTCGGTGCTCACCGACTGCGTGCCCTCGAAGACTCTCATCGCCACCGCCGAGGTGATGACGACGTTTGATTCCTCCTATGAGGAGCTCGGCATCATCGTCGCCGACGACACCCCCCATATCGACAGCCCCGCGCGCGTGGTGGGTGTCGACCTCGGCAAGGTGAACCGGCGTGTGAAGCGGCTGGCGCTGGCCCAGTCCCACGACATCACGGCGTCCGTCACGCGCGCGGGCGCACGGGTGGTACGGGGGCGCGGCCGGCTGGAGGGGCAGCAGGCGCTCGACGGGTCGCGCAAGGTCGTCGTACGCGCCGCCGACGGAGCCGAGGAGACCCTCACCGCGGACGCCGTGCTGATCGCCACCGGCGGGCACCCCCGGGAGCTGCCCGACGCCAAGCCGGACGGGGAGCGCATCCTCAACTGGACCCAGGTGTACGACCTCG
This sequence comes from Streptomyces sclerotialus, assembly GCA_000719105.1. Taxonomy (GTDB): domain Bacteria; phylum Actinomycetota; class Actinomycetes; order Streptomycetales; family Streptomycetaceae; genus Streptomyces; species Streptomyces sclerotialus_B. The sequence continues at coordinate 292,660 of JODX01000002.1, forward strand.
ACGAGCTGCCCGAGGAGCTCATCGTGGTCGGATCCGGTGTCACCGGTGCCGAGTTCGCCGGTGCCTACCAGGCGCTCGGGTCGCGCGTCACGCTCGTGTCCAGCCGGGACCGCGTGCTGCCGGGCGAGGACCCGGACGCCGCCGCCGTGCTGGAGGACGTCTTCCGGCGCCGGGGCATGAACGTGATGGCCCGCTCCCGGGCCCAGTCCGTCGAGCGCGTCGGGGACCGGGTCGAGGTCACCCTCGCCGACGGCCGGGTCATCAGCGGCACGCACTGCCTGATGGCCGTGGGCGCCATTCCGAACAGTGCGGGCATGGGGCTGGAGGAGGCCGGGGTCAAGCTCCGCGAGTCCGGTCACATCTGGACCGACAAGGTGTCCCGGACGACCGCTCCGGGTGTGTACGCCGCCGGTGACGTGACCGGTGTCTTCGCCCTCGCCTCGGTGGCCGCCATGCAGGGCCGGATCGCCATGTACCACTTCCTCGGCGACGCGGTGGCCCCGCTGAACCTGAAGACCGTCTCGTCCAACGTGTTCACCGACCCCGAGATCGCCACCGTCGGCTACACGCAGGCCGACGTCGACGCGGGCAAGATCGACGCCAAGGTGGTGAAGCTGCCGCTGCTGCGCAACCCGCGCGCGAAGATGCAGGGCATCCGGGACGGCTTCGTGAAGATCTTCTGCCGGCCCGGCACCGGGATCGTCGTCGGCGGTGTCGTGGTGGCGCCGCGCGCCTCGGAACTGATCCACCCGATCTCGATCGCGGTCGACAACAACCTGACCGTCGAACAGATCGCGAACGCGTTCACCGTGTACCCGTCCCTTTCGGGCTCGATCGCCGAGGTGGCCCGGCAGCTCCACACCCGGAAGACCGCCGACGAGGTCTGAGCCGGTCCGCGCGGACTCCCCGTGTCCCACGGGGAGTTGAGGCCCCGCGCGCGCGGCTCGAGCCGAAGAGGAAGTCCCGTATACCACTCCGAGTACTGCTGCGCGAACAACTTCTGTTATTCGGCGCAAACTGCTGAAAGTAGACGGTCGGCCGCGTTACTGTCAGTTTCGTGTTCGCTGCAGAACGTCGCCAATTGATCCTCGAAATGGTGCGAGCGAACGGTGCCGTGTCGCTCCGTGAGCTCGCCCGCGTCGTCCAGACCTCCGAAGTGACCGTACGGCGGGACGTGCGTGCACTGGAGGCAGAAGGACTCCTCGACCGCCGGCACGGCGGTGCGGTACTGCCGGGCGGGTTCACGCGGGAGTCCGGCTTTCCGCAGAAGTCCCATCTCGCGACCGCCGAGAAGACGGCCATCGCCGATCTCGCCGCGGGCTTCGTCGAAGAGGGCGAGGCCATCGTGGTCGGGGCGGGCACCACCACGCAGGAGCTGGCACGCCGGCTCGCGCGGGTGCCCGGCCTGACCGTCGTCACGAACTCCCTGCTGGTGGCGCAGGCGCTGGCCCACGCCAACCGCGTGGAGGTCGTGATGACCGGCGGTACCCTCCGCGGTTCCAACTACGCCCTGGTCGGTTCCGGAGCGGAGCAGTCCCTGCAGGGGCTGAGAGTCTCGCGGGCCTTCCTCTCCGGGAGCGGGCTCACCGCAGAGCGCGGGCTGTCCACGTCCAACATGCTCTCGGCCTCCGTCGACCGGGCGCTGGTCCAGGCGGCCGCGGAGGTGGTGGTCCTCGCCGACCACACCAAGCTCGGGACGGACACCATGTTCCAGACCGTGCCGACCGATGTGATCACCCGGCTGGTGACCGACGAGCCGCCCGGGCACGACGACCGCGCCGCCACCGAGCTCCAGGCCCTCGCCGACCAGGGCGTACAGATCGCGGTCGCCGGAGCCGCGGGAGGTGAACCCGTCCCGGCGTCCTCCGCGCGGCGCCGGGACGTGCCGCTCCCGGGACCGCGCCGGGGCCAGGTCCCCGGTGGGAACCCGGGCCTGCGTACGGCCGCCGTCCTCGGCGACCAGTCCGCCGGCGCCGACCGGGAGCGGGCGAGGGTGGCGGACCTCCGCCGCCGCTGAGCTCTCCGGTACGGCGTCCGGACGGGACGCCGACGGTCACTCTCCGTGTCGCCGACCGGAGGTGAATCACCTTGATCCCCGGCGCGCAAGCGCGAAAGCTCGCCGTTTAGCGGTTCAGCGGGCGCAGCTCGTCAGAGGGCCGGGCGCGGGCGCAGTCCGCCGAGGGTCAGGGTGAGCAGCCGGTCGGCCAGCCCCGGGTCGTCCGGGGTCTCCTCGGCCGCGAGCGCGATGGCGTGGGTGAGCTGGAGCAGATCGCCGATGTCGACCTCGGCGCGTACGGCTCCCGCTTCCTGCGCACGCGTGAGCAGGGCACCGCCCGCCTCCCGGAGCGGGCCGCTGCACCGGGCGAGCTCCGAGTGGCGGTCCGGCGAGGCGGCGGACGAGACCGTCATGAGTGCCCGCGACAGCCCCCGGTACTCGCCCGCATGGCTGATCATCTCGCGCAGCCACGCCACGAGCGCGGCACACGGCCGCGGATCGTCCAGCAACTCGCGCGAGCGCGCCAGGAGTTCCTCCGCCGCGTCGGCGAAGACCGCGCTCAGCAGGGCGTGCCGGTTCGGGAAGTGCCGGTACAGGGTGCCGATCCCGACGCCCGCGCGCTTCGCCACATCCTCCAGGGACGCGTCCGCGCCCTGCGCGGCGAAGGCGGCGCGCGCCGCCACGAGCAGCCGCTCGTGGTTGCGCCGTGCGTCGGCCCGCTGCTGCCGCGGCGGGCGCCCGCTCGCCCGGGGGCCCGCTTCCGCGGCCCCACCCGGTGCCGTGCTCGTCATGTGCCTACCCGCTCCCCTCACCGCACCGGCCGGCCTCCAGCATGCCACCGCACCCTGCGCACGGTGTGGGGGGAACGGGCGGGGCGCCCGGCGGACCGGCTGCAACGGTCCGCCGGGCGCCCCGGCGTGGTCGTACGAGGTGCCGTCGTACGGCTCAGTCCTTGATCTCGCAGATCGCGGCACCGGAGGTGAGGGACGCGCCGACCTCGGCGGTCAGGCCCTTGATGGTGCCCGCCTTGTGGGCGTTGAGCGGCTGCTCCATCTTCATCGCCTCCAGGACCACCACCAGGTCGCCCTCCTGGACCTCCTGGCCCTCCTCCACGGCGACCTTGACGATGGTGCCCTGCATCGGCGAGGCCAGGGTGTCACCGGAGGCGACGGGGCCGGACTTCTTCGCCGCGCGCCGCTTCGGCTTGGCGCCCGCGGCGAGGCCCGTGCGGGCCAGGGACATGCCCAGCGAGGCCGGCAGGGAGACCTCCAGGCGCTTGCCGCCGACCTCGACGACGACCGTCTCGCGGTTCGTCTCGTCCTCGGCCTCGGTGTCGGCCGGGGCGGTGAAGGGCTTGATCTCGTTGACGAACTCGGTCTCGATCCACCGGGTGTGCACCGCGAACGGCTCCTCGGAGCCGGTCAGCTCGGGCGCGAACGCCGGGTCGGTGACCACCGCGCGGTGGAAGGGGATGGCGGTGGCCATGCCCTCGACCTGGAACTCGTTCAGGGCGCGGGCGGCGCGCTCCAGCGCCTCCTTGCGGGTGCGGCCGGTGACGATCAGCTTGGCCAGCAGGGAGTCCCAGGCCGGGCCGATGACCGAGCCGGACTCCACGCCCGCGTCCAGGCGCACGCCCGGGCCGGACGGCGGGGCGAACGTGGTGACGGTGCCCGGGGCGGGGAGGAAGTTGCGGCCCGGGTCCTCGCCGTTGATGCGGAACTCGAAGGAGTGCCCGCGCAGCACCGGGTCGCCGTAGCCGAGCTCCTCGCCGTCGGCGATGCGGAACATCTCGCGCACCAGGTCGATGCCGGCGACCTCCTCGGTGACCGGGTGCTCGACCTGGAGGCGGGTGTTGACCTCCAGGAAGGAGATCGTGCCGTCGACACCGACGAGGAACTCCACGGTGCCGGCGCCGACGTAGCCGGCCTCCTTCAGGATCGCCTTCGAGGCGGAGTACAGCTCGGCGAGCTGCTCCTCGGAGAGGAACGGCGCCGGGGCCTCCTCGACCAGCTTCTGGTGGCGGCGCTGGAGGGAGCAGTCACGGGTGGAGACGACGACCACGTTGCCGTGCTGGTCGGCCAGGCACTGGGTCTCCACGTGGCGCGGCTTGTCCAGGTAGCGCTCGACGAAGCACTCGCCCCGGCCGAACGCCGCGACCGCCTCGCGGACGGCCGAGTCGTACAGCTCGGGCACCTCGTCCAGGGTGCGGGCGACCTTCAGGCCGCGGCCGCCACCGCCGAAGGCCGCCTTGATGGCGATCGGCAGTCCGTGCTCCTCGGCGAACGCGACGACCTCGTCGGCGCCCGAGACCGGGTCGGGGGTGCCGGCGACCAGCGGGGCGCCCGCGCGCTGCGCGATGTGCCGGGCCGCCACCTTGTCGCCCAGGTCGCGGATGGCCTGCGGCGGCGGGCCGATCCAGATCAGACCCGCGTCCAGGACGGCCTGCGCGAACTCCGCGTTCTCGGAGAGGAACCCGTAGCCGGGGTGGACCGCGTCCGCCCCCGAGTCCTCCGCCGCCTTCAGCACCTTGGCGATGTCCAGGTAACTGGTGGCCGGGGTGTCACCGCCCAGGGCGAACGCCTCGTCCGCCGCGCGGACGTGCAGGGCGTCCCGGTCCGGGTCGGCGTACACGGCCACGCTCGCGATCCCGGCGTCCCGGCAGGCCCGGGCGACGCGGACAGCGATTTCGCCACGGTTGGCGATCAACACCTTGCGCACGATGGCTCCCTCTCCTTGAAACAAGCCGAGTTTAGGGACTGCCGACACGGCGTTTCGACCCGTCCTCAATGGTGAGCTTGCCCACACGGAGCGTGACACGAGGCTCGCTCGAACGGTGAAATCCCTTGTCGCGGCGGACTACGCAGGACTCCTCCGGAGAACCCTAGCTCTCCGGTGTGGTCAAGGTCTCTATGAGGCCGTGCTGCGCAGGCCAGTGTTTCTTTGTGGAGTCCCTACTAATGGCCCAACGATTCTTTGCTGTCGCCAGAACCCTTGTCCCGGGGTTTACCCGCAAGTAGCCTTCGCGATGTCTCGGCGGGTACTACGGGTAACAGCCGACGTCACCGGGCGGGCGCGGCGGCTGCGAAGGTGGGTGGCGCAGGTGCTCCGAAGACCGGTGGCGGTGGTCACGGCGGTCGTGCTCGTGGTGGAGGCGGTGGCGGTCGCCCTGCTCAACTGGTTCCTCGGCATCGTCGTCGACCGCCAGGCCATGTCCCTCGCCGGGCTCGACCCGCACGCCGTGTCCGTCTCCGCGAAGATCGCCGGCGTCGTCTTCGGCCTGTACTTCGCGCTGTGCGGCGTCGCCGCGCTGGCCGTCGCCGTACGCAACCGGCCCGCGCACGGTCTCGGGCGCATCCTGCTGATCAGCGCGGCCGTGGTGCACGCCCTGCTCGGCGCGTTCGCGGTGGGCCCGGTGGGCTGGGTCGCGTTCGCCTGCCTGATGGTGGTGCTCGGACTGCTCGTGCTCACGCTGATGACGTACGACCGTCCGGACGGACCGGCGGACCCGGCTCCCGGGAACGGCCCCGCGCCGGTCGCGCCCGGCGCCACCTGACCCCCGCCCGGGTCAGTCCCGCGCGGGCGCCCACAGCTCCGTGATGCCGACGCCCAGGTCGCGCAGCAGCCGGCGGAGCAGCGGGAGGCTGAGCCCGATGACGTTGCCGTGGTCGCCGTCGATGCCGTCGATGAAGGGCGCCGAGCGGCCGTCGAGCGTGAACGCCCCGGCGACGTGGAGGGGCTCACCGGAGGCGACGTACGCGGCGATCTCCTCGTCCGTGGGCTCGCCGAACCGGACCACGGTGGACGCCGTGCCGGACACGTGGCGGCCGCTCGCGGTGTCCCATACGCAGTGCCCCGTCCGGAGCGTGCCCGCCCGGCCGCGCATCGACTTCCAGCGCGCGGTGGCCTCCTCGGCGTCCGCGGGCTTGCCGAGCGCCTGGCCGTCCAGGTCGAGCACCGAGTCGCAGCCGATCACCAGCGCGCCGTGCACCTCCGGCCCGGCCGCCACCACGGAGGCCTTCGCCTCGGCCAGCGCGAGCGCCAGCTCGGCGGGGGTGGGGGCGGTCACGGCGTCCTCGTCGACCCCGCTGACGATCACCTCGGGGGCGAGCCCGGCCTGGCGGAGCAGCCCGAGCCGGGCGGGGGACTGGGAGGCGAGCACGAGGCGGCGGCGCGGCTGATCGGTCATGCGGTCAGGGTATCGGCGTGATCGGGGCGGTGCCCCGCGCGCGGGACGCAGCGGGCTCAGCCCACGCCGATCACCAGCATCGCGAGCACCATGACCAGACCGATGACAACCCCCAGCCGCCGCAGCATGGCCTGCATGTCGCGCAGTTCCTCGGGCGGCTCGTTCTCGGGGTCGGACCACAGCATGCCACCGATGCTGCGGCCGGTTCCGGTTCGGGCGCCTGAGTACGCGTACTCAACTTGCACGGCCCGTCGGGACCGGGCGGACCCGGCCGCTCCGGGGAAACCGGAATGGCTGGGTCCGCTACGTCTGCGTCGGCCTAGCCGGGCCAGAAGGTACGGCTCCACGCCGTCGGGCCCGGTAGGGGCAGCCGGCGGGCGGCGACACGGGCCGGGTCGGCCCAGGAGTCCTGCGGCCGGGGCGCGCCGGACGGCTCGGCGGCGGCCGCCGCGGCGCGCGCCCTGACCACCGCGAGTGCGGCGGCCAGCTCCTCCGGGGTCGGATTGCCCCGTACGACCTTGATCGTCACATCGGCTCCAGGGAGTCGGAGGGGGATGGGGGTCGGGTCTAGAGCGGGATGTTGCCGTGCTTCTTCGGCGGCAGGCTCGCCCGCTTCGTGCGGAGCTGACGCAGGCCGCGCACGATGTGGGACCGGGTGTCGGACGGCATGACCACCGCGTCGACGTAGCCGCGCTCGGCCGCCGTGTACGGGTTGAGCAGCGCGTCCTCGTACTCCTGGATCAGCCGGGCCCGCACGTCCTCGCGCTCCTCCTCCGCGGCGTCCGCGATGGTGCGCCGGTGCAGGATGTTGACCGCGCCCTGGGCGCCCATCACGGCGATCTGGGCGGTCGGCCAGGCGAGGTTGAGGTCCGCGCCCAGGTGCTTGGAGCCCATCACGTCGTACGCGCCGCCGAACGCCTTGCGGGTGATGACCGTGATCAGCGGGACCGTGGCCTCGGCGTACGCGTAGATCAGCTTGGCGCCGCGGCGGATGATGCCCTCGTGCTCCTGGCCGACGCCCGGCAGGAAGCCGGGGACGTCGACGAAGGTCAGGACGGGCACGTTGAAGGCGTCGCAGGTGCGCACGAAGCGCGCGGCCTTCTCGGAGGCGTCGATGTCCAGGCAGCCCGCGAACTGCATCGGCTGGTTGGCGACGATGCCCACCGGGCGGCCCTCGACGCGGCCGAAGCCCGTGATGATGTTCGGCGCGAACAGCGGCTGCGTCTCGAAGAACTCGGCGTCGTCCAGCACGTGCTCGATGACCGTCCGCATGTCGTACGGCTGGTTCGCGCTGTCCGGGATCAGCGTGTCCAGCTCGCGGTCCTCGTCGGTGAGGGCGAGGTCCGCCTCCTCCGGGAACGCGGGGGGCTCGCTGAGGTTGTTGGACGGCAGGTACGACAGCAGCTGCTTGACGTACTCGATGGCGTCCTTCTCGTCGCCCGCCATGTGATGGGCCACGCCCGAGGCCGTGTTGTGGGTGCGCGCGCCGCCCAGCTCCTCGAAGCCGACGTCCTCGCCGGTCACCGTCTTGATGACGTCGGGTCCGGTGATGAACATGTGCGAGGTCTGGTCGACCATCACCGTGAAGTCGGTGATCGCGGGCGAGTACACCGCGCCGCCCGCGCACGGGCCGACGACCAGGCTGATCTGCGGGATGACACCGGAGGCGTGGGTGTTGCGGCGGAAGATCTCGCCGTACGCGCCGAGCGAGGCCACGCCCTCCTGGATGCGGGCGCCGCCGGAGTCGTTGATGCCGATGACGGGGCAGCCCGTCTTCAGCGCCCAGTCCATGACCTTGACGATCTTCTGCCCGTAGACCTCGCCGAGGGCTCCGCCGAAGACCGTGAAGTCCTGCGAGAAGACGGCCACCGGGCGGCCGTCCACCGTGCCGTAGCCGGTGACCACCCCGTCGCCGTACGGGCGGTTGCTCTCCAGGCCGAAGTTGGTGGAACGGTGCTGGGCGAACTCGTCGAACTCGACGAACGAGTCGTCGTCCAGCAGCAGCTCGACGCGCTCACGCGCCGTCAGCTTGCCCTTCGCGTGCTGCTTCTCCACCGCGCGCGCGGAGCCGGCGTGCGTCGCTTCGTGGATGCGGCGCCTCAGATCCGCGAGCTTGCCCGCAGTGGTGTGGATGTCGATCTCCTGGATCTCCTGGCGCTCTTCCGGCTCGGACATCGGGATGCGGCTCCCTGCCTGCTCATGGGGACGTGAGAGTGGCGTACTCGGTACGGGCACCTGCTCGGTACCTGCTACCTGCTCAGAAGTGGGGACGGTTACTCATCCGTAGCGTAGTGCTGTGCCTACGGTTCGGCAGTGCGGCGTTGACCACACCTAGGGTGGGTTTCATGACGCCGCAGCAACCCTCAGACCCGAACGACCGGCCGCCCGGCGGCCGCTGGTCCGACCTGGACCGCCCGCCCCTCGACCAGGCGGCCCTGCGCCGCGCGCTGCTGCGCGGGGGCGGGCTGTGGAGCTCGCTGGACGTGGTGCCCGTGACGGGCTCCACCAACACCGACCTCGCGGAGCGCGCCGCGGACCTCCCCGAGGGCGCGGTGCTCGTCGCCGAGGAGCAGCACTCCGCCCGCGGCCGGCTGGACCGCACCTGGACGGCTCCGGCCCGCTCCGGGCTGTTCTTCTCGGTGCTGCTCCGGCCGGCCGAGGTTCCCCTCGCACGCTGGGGCTGGCTGCCGCTGCTCACCGGGGTGGCGGTGGCGACCGGGCTGTCCCGCGCGGCCGGCGTGGACACGGCGCTGAAGTGGCCCAACGACCTGCTCGTGACGGTCGGCACCGAGGAACGCAAGACCGGCGGCATCCTCGCCGAGCGCGCCGGCCCCGACGGCGTGGTGATGGGCGTCGGCATCAACGTCTCGCTCCGCGCCGACGAACTGCCCGTGCCCACGGCCGGTTCGCTTGCGCTCGCGGGCGCGGCGAACACGGACCGCGACCCGCTGCTGCGGGCCGTGCTGCGCTCCCTCGAGCACTGGTACGGGACGTGGCGCGCGGCCGGGGGCGACCCGGCCGTGAGCGGTCTGCAGGAGACGTACGCGGCCGGCTGCGCGACCCTGGGCCGCAAGGTCCGCGCGGAACTGCCCGGCGACCGCTCGCTCCTCGGGGAGGCGGTCGCGGTCGACGGCGACGGACGCCTGGTGCTGGCCACGGAGGACGGTGTGCAGGAGCCCGTCGGAGCCGGGGACATCGTGCATCTGCGGCCCGTGTGACGGGTGCTGCCCGAGGGGTACTCGGCCGGGCCGGGTGACCGGCGGGGTCACCGGCCGGGCGGGAAAACCCGGCCCGGTCGGTGCGGAGGACGGTCCCTGACCAAGGAGTGAGCCAGCGCACACCTGCCGTACAGTTGAGGCCGGTCGATACCTGACCGTGGCAGATCGGAAGGGCAGCAGGCGTGACCGTCGACGACACGGGTTCCGGCACGGGCGCACAGCACGCCCCCGGCGGCGGCCCGGACCGTACCGCCGGATCCGCCGGTGACGCGTCGGACGCACGGGGCGGGCGGGCCGAAGGGTGGGCCCGGGCGGACGCGCCGGGCCGCTCCGGCGCGCAGAACCCCGACCTCGCCGAGGACCCGCTGGCCCTCCGCCTCGAACAGCTCATCCTCGGTGCCGAGCGCCGCTACACCCCCTTCCAGGCGGCCCGCAGCGCGGGCGTCTCCATGGAGCTGGCCTCCCGCTTCTGGCGGGCCATGGGCTTCCCCGACATAGGGCAGGCCAAGGCGCTCACCGAGGCGGACGTCCTCGCGCTGCGCCGGCTGGCCGGTCTGGTCGAGGCCGGGCTGCTCAGCGAGGCGATGGCGGTGCAGGTGGCCCGCTCCACCGGCCAGACCACGGCCCGGCTCGCCGAATGGCAGATCGACTCCTTCCTGGAGGGGCTGACGGAGCCCCCGGAACCCGGCATGACGCGCACCGAGGTCACCTATCCGCTGGTGGAGCTGCTGCTGCCGGAGCTGGAGGAGTTCCTCGTCTTCGTCTGGCGGCGCCAGCTCGCCGCCGCGACCAGCCGGGTCGTGCAGGCCGCCGACGACGAGGAGATGGTCGACCGCCGGCTCGCCGTCGGCTTCGCCGACCTGGTCGGCTTCACCCGGCTGACGCGCCGGATGGAGGAGGAGGAGCTGGGCGAGCTCGTCGAGGCCTTCGAGACCACCGCCGCGGACCTCGTGGCCGCGCGCGGCGGCCGGCTCATCAAGACGCTCGGCGACGAGGTGCTGTACGCCGCGGACGACGCGGGCGTGGCCGCCGAGATCGCGCTCCGCCTGATCGAGACCATGGCCAACGACGAGACGATGCCGGAACTGCGCGTCGGCATGGCGTTCGGCACGGTGACGACGCGGATGGGCGACGTCTTCGGTACGACGGTCAACCTGGCCTCGCGGCTCACCTCCATAGCCCCGAGGGACGCGGTGCTGGTGGACACCGCGTTCGCGGAGGAGATCATCCGGACCGGCGACGCCCCCGTCTCCGAGGCGGAGGCCGCCGAGGCCGCGGCCGCCGCGGAGAAGGAGGGCGAGGAGCCGCCCACATACCGCTTCGCGCTCCAGCCGATGTACCAGCGGCCGGTGCGCGGGCTGGGCGTCGTGGAGCCGTGGCTGCTGACGCGGCGGGCCGAGGGGACCTAGGGGGTCGTTCCTCCGGTCAAAAGCTCGCCGCCCACGCACATGCCGATGATGGGCAGGCACAGGCCCGGCGGGCGGTGTCCGGGGTCCGGTGCGGGGGCGGGGCCGTTCGGAGCGGGCTGGGGTGTGGTGGGTGGGCTGGTGACTTGTCCCGGTGTCTTTTCCTGCTCCTTTCCTTGTTTTTGTGCTTGTTCTTGTTTCTGTGATGTGTGTGCCGTTGGAATGCCGTCGGAGGCGGTAGTGGCTACCGGGGCCGCCGGGGGCCGCGCGCCGGGAGGGTGCGACGCGGTGACGGCGGGTGCGGGCGGAGGTACGGCTGTCGCGCTCCGGGCCGGGGTGGAGGCGGAACCGGTGCCGCCCCTGGATACGGAGCCGTGGCGCCGGTCCGGGTCCGGGCCCGGACCAGGGTTCGTGGGACGCGTCGGGGGCGCCGGGTCTTCGGGCGCCGCCGCGTGGGCCGGGTCGTCGGCGTCGGCGGCCTGCGGTTCGCCCCGGCCGGCTCCCGCGCCGCCGCCGAGCGGCGCGGGCACCAGCCCCGCGAGGCTCAGCGCCCCCGCCGCCAGGGCGATACCGCCCAGCGCCAAGAACGCTCCCTGAGCACGTGGTTTGCGGTGCCGGCCCGGACCGGTGCGCGCTGTCCGTGGTTTCTCCGTGTACTCCGCGGTCGTCGTCCTCTTCACGGCGTTCCCTCCCCTGAGCGCCCTGCGCCCCCTGTGCGCTGTGCGGTGCGCAGGCTATGCACCCATGGAAGGGGCCGTAAGGGAGTCGGTAGGACCGTCACACGAACGACTGACGTGGACCAGCACTTCCGCCGGCCGGGAACCGGCTGCGATGATCGTGGGCGCTGTAGGTTAACTGTCGTTAACCGTTGACCGTTGACCGGGAGGGTGTCATGGCGGAGCAGGCCGAGGAGCGGCGGTTCGGGGAGTTCGTGGGCGTGCGGCGGCACGGGTGCGTCGCGGAGCTCGTCCTCGACCGGCCGAAGGCCATGAACGCGGTCTCGACACAGATGGCCCGCTCGATCGCCGGTGCCTGCGAGGCCCTCGCAGCCGACCGGGACGCGCGCGTGGTGGTGCTGACCTCCACGCATGAGCGGGCCTTCTGCGTGGGCGCCGATCTGAAGGAGCGCAACTCCTTCAGCGACGCCGACCTCGTGCGCCAGCGGCCCGTCGCGCGCGCCGCGTACACCGGGGTGCTCGAGCTGCCGATGCCGACGATCGCGGCCGTGCACGGCTTCGCGCTGGGCGGCGGGTTCGAGCTGGCCCTGTCGTGCGATCTGATCGTGGCGGACCGCACGGCGGTGGTCGGGCTGCCCGAGGTGTCCGTGGGCGTGATCCCGGGCGGTGGCGGCACGCAGCTGCTGCCGCGCCGGGTGGGGGCCGCGCGCGCCGCCGAGCTGATCTTCACCGCCCGGCGGCTGGAGGCCGCCGAGGCGCGGGAGCTGGGGCTCGTCGACGAGCTGGTGGACGCGGGTGAGGACCGTACGGAGGCGCTGGCGCTGGCCGCCCGGATCGCGGGGAACTCACCCGTGGGGCTGCGGGCCGCCAAGCGTGCGATGCGGCTCGGGCACGGGCTGGACCTGCGGGCCGGGCTCGAGGTGGAGGACGCGGCGTGGCGGTCCGTCGCCTTCTCCGGGGACCGGGCGGAGGGTGTCGCGGCGTTCAACGAGAAGCGCGCGCCGGAGTGGCCCGGGGAGTAGTCCCGGGAGTGGTCCCGGGGCCGCCCGGTCGCCGTACCAATGCATCAAAACGGGATAAAACTCCCTAGTCTGGACGGATGGGTGAGGACGTACGGTTGCGGGCCGTGGTGGCCTTGGCGCAGGGGATGGCGGCCGCGCACACCCCCCGCGAGTCCTGGCGGGCGGCGGCCGTGGGCGTGTGCCGCGCGCTGGACGGCGGCTTCGCCGCGCTGTCGGTGTGGGAGCGGGAGCTGGGCCGGCTGCGCGTGCTGGTGAACGCCGGGGACAGGGCGCCGGACGAGGAGGAGTTCCCGGAGGCGGAGGCCTATCCGGTCCACCGGTTCCCGGAGATCACCGAGTTCCTGCACGAGCGGTGGGCGGGCGGGGCCGGACCCGGCGCATGGGTGGAGACGGCGGCCGGGCCGGCCGGGCCCGCCGGTGCGGAGAGGTACTGCCACCAGCGGGTCGCGGCCCTGCGCCGCCGGGGCCGGAGTTCCTGTGTGGTGGCGCCCGTCGTGCTGCACGGGCGCGCCTGGGGCGAGCTGTATGTCGCACGTGCGGCCGGGGCGGAGGCGTTCCGTGCCGAGGACGCCGAGTTCGCGACCGTGCTGGCGGCCGTCGTCGCGGCCGGGATCGCGCAGACCGAGCGGCTGGAGGAGGCCCGGCAGCTGGCGTTCACGGACGCGCTGACGGGGCTCGCCAACCGCCGGGCGGTCGATGTGCGGCTCGGTGAGGCGATCGGGCGGCACCGCGCCGACGGGACCGTCGTGAGCCTGGTGGTCTGTGACATGAACGGGCTGAAGTGGGTCAACGACACCCATGGCCACGCCGCGGGGGACCGGCTGCTGGAACGGTTCAGCTCGGTGCTGTCGCTGTGCGGCGCGATGCTGCCGGGTGCGCTGGCGGCGCGGCTCGGCGGTGACGAGTTCTGTCTGCTGGCGGTGGGCCCGCCCGCGGACGACGTGGTACGGGTGGCCGATGAACTCTGCCGCCGGGCGGACGAGTTGGAGCTGGGCGAGGGCGTCGCCTGCGGGGTGGCGTCCACCCAGGACCCCATCGGCGCCGTACGGTCACCGCGCCGGCTGTTCCGGCTCGCGGACGCGGCCCAGTACCGGGCGAAGGCGGAGCGTTCGCCGGAGCCGGTGGTGGCGGGCCGGCAGGGGCCGGACGATCCGGTGGTGCGGCTGGCGGACCGCCCCGAGGAGGGGCGCTCGGCCTCGGCGGCGCCGAGGGAGCGGCGCCGAATCCGTGGCCGCAGACGGTAAGGATCTCACCCCGGGACCGCTCGTGACATTCGGCGATTCAATACCTACGATCCTGAATATGAATATGCACTCTGTGGACACGGTGGTGCTCGGGACCTCCGGTGCCACCGCGGCCGACGTCGTCGCCGTGGCACGGGGCGGCGCCCGGGTAGTACTCGCCGACGAGGCGGTGGCGGCCCTGACCGCCGCCCGCGAGATTGTGGACGCGCTGGCGGCCAAGCCGGACCCCGTCTACGGCGTCTCCACCGGCTTCGGCGCCCTCGCCACCCGGCACATCGGCCCGGAGCTGCGCACCCGGCTGCAGCGCAACATCGTGCGCTCGCACGCCGCCGGCATGGGCCCGCGCGTGGAGCGCGAGGTGGTCCGCGCCCTGATGTTCCTGCGCCTGAAGACCGTCTGCTCCGGCCACACGGGCGTACGGCCCGAGGTCGCGCGGACCATGGCCGCCGTACTCAACGCGGGCATCACCCCGGTCGTCCACGAGTACGGCTCGCTGGGCTGCTCCGGCGATCTCGCGCCGCTGTCCCACTGCGCGCTGACCCTGATGGGCGAGGGCGAGGCGGAGGGCCCCGACGGCGTCGTCCGCCCGGCGGGCGAGCTGCTGGCCGCCCACGGCATCACCCCCGTCGAACTCCGCGAGAAGGAGGGGCTCGCCCTCCTCAACGGCACCGACGGCATGCTCGGCATGCTGTTCATGGCCCTCGCCGACCTCGACCTGCTGTACAAGTCGGCGGACGTCACGGCGGCCCTGACCCTGGAGGCCCTGCTCGGCACGGACCGCGTGCTCGCCCCCGAGCTGCACGCCATCCGCCCGCACCCCGGCCAGGCCGCCTCGGCCGCCAACATGCTGGCGGTGCTGAAGGGTTCGGGTCTGACCGGCCATCACCAGGACGACGCGCCCCGCGTCCAGGACGCCTACTCGGTGCGCTGCGCCCCGCAGGTCGCGGGCGCGGGCCGGGACACGATCGCCCACGCGCGCGTGGTGGCCGAGCGGGAGCTGGCGGCGGCGGTGGACAACCCCGTGGTCCTTCCGGACGGGCGCGTCGAGTCCAACGGGAACTTCCACGGGGCCCCGGTCGCGTACGTCCTCGACTTCCTCGCCGTCGCGGCCGCGGACCTCGCCTCCATCGCGGAGCGCCGTACGGACCGCCTCCTCGACAAGAACCGCAGCCACGGGCTGCCGCCGTTCCTCGCGGACGACCCCGGTGTCGACTCCGGGCTGATGATCGCCCAGTACACGCAGGCGGCCCTGGTGAGCGAGCTGAAGCGGCTCGCGGTCCCCGCGTCCGCGGACTCCATCCCCTCCTCGGCCATGCAGGAGGACCATGTCTCGATGGGCTGGTCCGCGGCGCGCAAGCTGCGTACCGCGGTCGACGCCCTGACCCGGGTCCTCGCCGTCGAGCTGTACGCGGCCACGCGCGCGGTCGAACTGCGCGAGGGGCTGACCCCGGCCCCGGCCACCCGGGCGGTCGTCGCGGCCCTGCGCGAGGCCGGCGCCGGCGGACCGGGACCCGACCGCTACCTCGCACCCGACCTGGCGGCGGCCGAGGCGTTCGTGCGGGAGGGGCGGCTGGTCGCGGCGGTGGAGGCGGTGACCGGCCCGCTGGCGTAGCGCCGCGCCGGGGGTGAGGGCTGCCTGCCGGACGGCGGGCAGCCCCGGTTCAGGAGAGGGCCGCGCGTTCCCGGCGTACCGAGTACGCCACGAAACCCGCGCCCAGGCTCAGGGAGAGGGCGCCACCGACGACGTACGGGGTGGTGTCGAAGCTTCCGGTGTCGGCGAGGCGGGTGTGTGCGGTGGCGGCCGATCCGGCGGAGTCCGCGGACTCCGTGCCCGGATCCGTGGTCGTGCTGGTGCTGCTGGTCGTCTCCTGGTGCCCCGGCTCGTTCTGGGTGGCGTTGGCGGACGGGACGAACCACAGGGCCGCGAGGAGTGTTCCCGCGGCGGTGGCGGTCAGCAACGTCCGACGTGCGGTGGACGACGGTCGGCGTGCGGCGGACACGTAATATCGATCCCCTTGTGGCGCTGGCGAATTGGCCGTGTGGAGCGATGCTAGTGAAAGCCGCGGGTCGCGGGAAACCCGGGCTGCCGGTCGGCCGTACGCTCGCCGTCATGAGCACTTCTGAGACATCACGGTTCGTCCGAGTTCGCGTGGAGCTGGTCGTCGAGATCCAGTCCGCCGACGCCGTCACCGGGGCGGCGCTGCGGCGGATCGAGAAGGACGCCGATATGCCGGCGGATGAGCGGGTACACGCCAAGAGCGCGGTGACAGAGGACACGGCGGAGGCCCTCGCCTATCTGGTCGATCCGTTCGACCTGGTCGGCGAGGTGCCCGGGGTGGAACTGGCCCAGGCCTCGTGGAGCAGCGAGCGGATCGAGTACGACCCCGACTCACCCGACTGGGAGTTCTACGAGGACGACGAGGAGGACGAGGAAGAAGACGGGGAAGACGGGGCAGAAGAGGAGCGCAGGCTCGGCTGAGGCGCGGCGGAAAAAGAATCCGGCCCCGGGCGGCAACCGCGCCCGGGGTTCAGTCGTCTCACCAGGCACACCGACCGCCTCGTCAACCGCGGTCGGGTCGGGTGGCCGGACGTGGCGTGTACCACATTCCGTGCGATGTGGAACGGGATGAACCGTCCGTGACGTTGAAGTCCGTACGGGAATTCTCAGGGGCTCTGGGGAATTGGCGGAATTGGCAACGATGGGAAAGCGTGTGATGACGAACAGTAGGCGGCGCAGGGGCCTGTCGGTCGCGTCCGCACTGCTCGGCGGGGTGCTGGCACTCTCCGCGTGCAGCGGGGGCGGTGGCGACGCGTCGGCCGACAGCGGCGGCGGCGACTCTCAGGCCGCGGTCGACGAGGCGGCCGCCAAGAAGACCTCCGTGGCCGAGATCGCGATCACACCCAAGGACGGCTCGAACGACGCCTCCATCAACAATTCCGCCAAGGTCACCGTGAGCAAGGGCACGCTCACGGAGGTCACGATGAAGACCGCCGACGGGACCGCCGTCGAGGGCGAGATATCCGCGGACAAGAAGAGCTGGGCGCCCACCGGTCAGCTGGAGCGGTCCACCACCTACAAGGTCACCGCGACCGCCGAGGACTCCGAGGGCCGCGCCGCCCACGAGAACGCGTCGTTCACGACGGTCTCCCCGGACAACAGCTTCATCGGCAACTTCACGCCGGAGGACGGCTCCACCGTCGGCGTCGGCATGCCCGTCTCGATCAACTTCGACAAGGCGATCACCAACAAGGCCGACGTGCAGAAGGGCATCACCGTCTCCTCCAGCTCCGGTCAGGAGGTCGTCGGCCACTGGTTCAGCGCCAACCGGCTCGACTTCCGGCCCGAGGACTACTGGAAGGAGAACTCCACCGTCACGCTGAAGCTCGCGCTGGACGGTGTCGAGGGTGCCGAGGGCGTCTACGGCGTGCAGCAGAAGACGGTCACCTTCAAGATCGGGCGCAACCAGGTCTCGGTCGTCGACGCCAAGACCAAGCAGATGAAGGTCATGCAGGACGGGAAGACGATCAAGACGATCCCGATCTCGGCCGGCTCGCCGGAGAACAAGACCTACGAAGGCCAGATGGTGATCTCCGAGAAGTTCAAGGAGACCCGGATGAACGGCGCGACGGTCGGCTTCACGGACGACGACGGCGAGGGCGAGTACGACATCAAGGACGTACCGCACGCCATGCGTCTGTCTACCTCCGGCACTTTCATCCACGGCAACTACTGGGGCGCCAAGTCGATCTTCGGCAGTGTGAACACGAGCCACGGCTGCGTCGGCCTGTCGGACACCAAGGGCGCGAACGACCCGAACACCGCGGGCGCCTGGTTCTACAACAACTCGATGATCGGTGACGTCGTGGTCGTGGAGAACACGGGCGACGAGACCATCAAGCCCGACAACGGCCTCAACGGCTGGAACATGGACTGGGCCCAGTGGAAGGCGGGCTCCGAGGCCTGATCCGCCTCCCGCCACCTCCTTCCCGTACAGCGGCGCCGCCCCTCGTGGGCGGCGCCGCTGCCGTCTGCGGAGGGTGGGCCGCTGTACGCCACCGAGCCGGGCCACAGGCTTCTCATGGTCCTCTTATCCCGGGCTTATGCCTTCATCACGGTGCGTCCCTACCTTGCGGCCATGTTCTTCACCTACCTGAGGCGCGAACTGCGCCGCCGCAGGAAGGCGGCGCTCGTCGTCGCCTCCGGGCTCGCTCTGGGCATCGCCCTCGTCATCGTGGTCAGTTCCGTGTCCTCGGGCATGGAGAAGGCCCAGGGCAAGGTCCTCGAATCGCTGTACGGACTCGGCACCGACATGACCGTCACCAAGGCGGCCGAGGCCCCGTCCGGCTCCGGCTCCGGTGAGGACGGCGCCCAGCGGCCCCGGTTCCAGTTCGACGCCCAGGACGGCGACTCCGACGAGGAGCAGAGCAGCGACCGGGTGATGGTGCAGGGCTTCCAGACCCTGTCCACCGACACGGTGACGAAGGTCGGCAAGCAGCAGGGCGTCGCCGACGCGGTCGGCGGGCTCAGCCTCCAGGTCATCAAGGTGAGCGGCGAGTTCACGCCGGGCCAGTTCCAGCAGGACCAGCAGAGCGGCGAGGGCGGCGGGCAGGGCATGCCCGGCGGCACCGAGTCCGGCGGCAGCGGCCAGCCCCAGGGCCGGGTCCAGGGCGGCGGCGCCGACTTCGAGGTCAACAACTACTCGGTCTACGGCACCGACGTCACCGAGGCCGACCTCGGCCCGCTGACCTCCTCGAAGATCACCAGCGGCCGTACCTTCAAGTCCTCCGAGACGAACGCGAAGGTCGTCGTCGCCGACAAGTCCTACGCCAAGGAGAAGGAGCTCTCCGTCGGCGACAAGGTCACCGTCAAGGGCACCAAGTTCGAGGTCATCGGCATCGCGACGCCGGACAGCGGGGACGCGGCGGCCAACCTCTACATCCCGCTGAAGCAGGCGCAGACCCTGAGCGACTCCAAGAACAAGGTCACGACGATCTACGTCAAGGCCTCGGACTCGCAGCAGATCGACACGGTCAAGTCGGCCATCCAGAAGAACATCTCGGGGACCACGGTCACCACCTCCGCCGACCTCGCCGACACCGTCTCCGGCTCCCTGTCCACCGCCTCCGGCCTCGCCTCCAACGTGGGCAAGTGGCTCTCGATCGCCGTGCTGGTGGCCGCCTTCCTGGTGGCGGGCCTGCTCACCTCCTCGGCCGTCTCCCGCCGCGTACGGGAGTTCGGCACCCTGAAGGCGCTGGGCTGGAAGTCCGGCCGGGTGACCCGGCAGGTCGTCGGCGAGGCCGTCGTCAACGGCCTGGTCGGCGGCGCCCTCGGTATCGCGCTCGGCCTCGTCGGCGCGTACGCCGTCACCGCGATCAGCCCCACCCTGGAGGCGTCGCTGGGCGCCTCCGGCGGCGGTGCGGCGGGCGCCGGCGGTCCGGGCGGCAACGGCGGCGGTCCCGGCGGCGGCATGGGCGGCGGTATGCGGCAGCAGGCGGCCGCGGAGACCCTCAAGGTCGCGCTCACCGCGCCGGTCAGCCTCTCCACCATCGCCCTCGCGGTCGGCCTCGCCGTCGCCGGCGGCCTCGTCGCGGGCGCCTTCGGCGGCTGGCGCGCCACCCGGCTGCGCCCCGCCGACGCCCTGCGCCGCGTCGAGTAGCCGGCGCCCGTACGGGGCCGTGCGACGCGTACGGCCCCGTACGGACCCGAGCGGCCAACACCCTCACCGCATCCCAGGAGTTGCACTATGTACGTACTCAGCGGCGTCACCAAGCGCTACACACGGGGCAAGGAGACCGTCCACGCGCTCGACGGCGTCGACCTCACCATCGCCCACGGGGACCGCGTCGTCATCCAGGGCCCGACCGGCGGCGGCAAGTCCACCCTGCTGCAGATGCTCGGCGGGCTCGACCGGCCCACGCAGGGCAGCGTCGAGCTCGACGGCACGGACCTCGCGAAGCTCTCCGAGGCGAAGCTCACCCAGGTGCGCAGCGAGAAGATCGGCTTCGTCTTCCAGAGCTTCAACCTCATCCCGACGCTCACCGCCCAGGAGAACGTCGAGACCGCCCTCGTACCGCTCGGCGTGAAGACCGCCGAGCGGCGCGAACGGGCCGCCGAGGCACTGAGGTCGGTCGGTCTCGGCGAGCGGCTGGGCCACCTGCCGTCGGAGATGTCCGGCGGCCAGCAGCAGCGCGTCGCGATCGCCCGCGCCCTGGTCAAGCAGCCGAAGGTGCTGCTCGCCGACGAACCCACCGGCAACCTCGACGAATCCACGCGTGACGAGATCATGGAGGTGCTGGAGGGTTTGTGGAAGGAGCACGGGCTGACCTTCGTCATGGTCACCCATGACTCGTCGTTGGCCAGAAAGGCTCCGCGCCTCGTGACCATCCGCAAGGGGAAGATCACGGTGAAGGAGAACGCGGGGGCGTGAGGCGCCCGGAGTGAGGTGGTCAGCACCTCACGATTCGGTAATTTCCGATCGGTTGCGTAGCTAATCCGTCAACTCTTCACACACGCCCCACTATTGAGCAGGCGATCACCCCCCGGCATACTGCCTGTACCGGGGGGTGCGCGCAGAGGCGTGCGGGGATTCCCCCGGCCGGACGAACGGTCATGTCCGTCCGGACTTCAGCTCCAGGGGGAGATTTGCGCAGACAAGTGAAGAGAGCTTGCGCGGCCTCGATAGCCACCGCGGCCGCGGTGGCGCTGACGGCGGGTCTGACCAGCCCGGCGTCGGCCGAGGCCCAGCTCGCGAGCGGCGCCGGTGCGACCGGGGCCGCTGCCAAGAACCGCATCACCCTGATCACGGGTGACCGCGTCGTCGTCGACGGAAAAGGCCGCCCTGTAGGCGTGGAGCGGGCGAAGGGCCGGGAGGGCATACCCTTCCAGATACGCAAGGCCGACGGCCACACCCTCGTGATACCCGCCGACGCGGCCCGCCTGATCGCCACAGGCAAGCTCGACCAGCGGCTGTTCGACATCACGGTGCTCAACAAGTCCGTGACCCGTAAGGCCCAGAACAAGGGCCTGAAGGTGATCGTCGGCTACAAGGGGGCCGCCACCGGGGCCCGTGAGGATGTTCGAGACGCGGGTGGCACCCAGGTCCGCCGCACCCTCAAGGCCCTGAACGCGGACGCGGTCCAGACCCCGAAGGACGACGCGCGCGAGCTGTGGAACGCGGTGACCGACACCGACGGCACCACCGCCTCCGGCATCGCGGGCATCTGGCTCGACGGCGTCCGCAAGGTGAGCCTGGACAAGTCCGTGCCGCAGATCGGCGCGCCCACGGCGTGGCAGGCCGGTTACGACGGCAAGGGCATCAAGATCGCCGTCCTGGACACCGGTATCGACGCGACCCACGCCGACCTCAAGGACCAGGTCGTCGCGGCCAAGAACTTCACCACGGCCGTCGGCACGAACGACGCCTACGGTCACGGCACGCACGTCGCCTCCATCGCGGCGGGCACCGGCGCGATATCGAACGGCAAGTACAAGGGCGTCGCCCCGGGTGCCAAGTTGCTCAACGGCAAGGTCCTCGACGACTCCGGTTACGGAGAGGACTCCGGCATCCTCGCGGGCATGGAGTGGGCCGTCGCGCAGGGCGCCGATGTGGTCAACCTCAGCCTGGGCGGCCTCGACACGCCCGAGATCGACCCGCTGGAAGCCCAGATCAACAAGCTCTCCGCCGAGACGGGCGTGCTCTTCGCGGTCGCCGCCGGCAACGAGGGCGAGTTCGGTGAGCAGACCGTCGGCTCCCCGGGCAGCGCGGCCGCCGCGCTCACGGTCGGCGCCGTCGACGACAAGGACAAGCTGGCGGACTTCTCCAGCCGCGGTCCCGGCGCCGACGGCCAGATCAAGCCCGACGTGACCGCGCCCGGCGTGGCCATCACCGCGGCCTCCGCCAAGGGCAGCGTCATCGCGCAGGAGGTCGGCGAGAGTCCGGCCGGCTACGTGACCATCGATGGCACTTCGATGGCGACTCCGCACGTCGCGGGCGCGGCGGCGATCCTCAAGCAGCAGCACCCGGACTGGACGTACGCCGAGCTCAAGGGCGCCCTCACGGCGTCTGCCAAGGGCGGCAAGTACACCCCGTTCCAGCAGGGCTCCGGGCGCGTCCAGGTGGACAAGGCGCTCACGCAGACGGTGATCGCCGACCCGGTGTCGGTGAGCTTCGGCACCCAGCAGTGGCCGCACACCGACGACACCCCGGTGACCAAGGCGGTGACGTACAAAAACCTCGGCACGGAGGACGTCACCCTCACGCTGTCGGTCGAGGGAACCAATCCCAAGGGCCAGGCAGCCCCGGCGGGGTTCTTCACGCTCGGCGCGAGCACGGTGACGGTTCCGGCGGGTGGCACCGCCTCCGTCGACCTGACCGCGAACACCAAGCTGGGCGGCACCGTCGACGGCGCGTACTCCGCGTATGTGACCGCCACCGGCGGCGGCCAGACCGTGCGCACCGCGGCCGGTGTGCAGCGTGAGGTGGAGTCGTACGACGTCACCTTCAAGCACATCGGCAGGGACGGCAAGCCGACGGACGTCCACAACACCACGCTGGACGGTTACTCGGGTCTCGGCGCGAACCGCGGCTACAGCGTCCCGACCACCGGCTCCGGTACGGCGACCCTGCGGGTACCCAAGGGCACGTACCTGCTGGACGCGTGGATCGCCAAGGACTTGGAGACGTTCAAGGGGGGCGTCGACTGGCTGGTCCAGCCGAAGCTGAGCGTCACCAAGGACATGTCCGTGACGCTCGACGCCCGTAAGACGAAGGCAGCCGACATCACGGTGCCGGACAAGAAGGCCAAGCAGCTGTCCGCGTCGATCGACTACTCCTACGAAGCCGCGGGCCTCGGTATCGCAGTCAGCCTCGACACCTTCGCCAACGTGCGGATGGCTCACCTCGGTCCGGAGGCGAGTGGCCTCCAGCAGACGTGGAGCGGCCAGTGGACGAAGGGCGGCTCCGCCGAGTACGACGTGGTCACCACCGCCAAGGTCAAGAAGATCCAAGCGAACAAGGCCCGCCACTTCAAGGCGAGCGAGCTCGCCACAGTGCGCAACGACCTCGCGTCCGGGGCGTCGGGTAAGACCGGCGGACTTGACGTCATCGGCGTCCTCCCCGAGAACGTCGTTTTCGGCTCCGCCGTGGAGCAGAAGCTGCGAAGCTCGCGCACGCTGTACCTCTCGACGTCCGACAAGGTCCAGTGGACGTTCGACTTCATGCAGTACTCGGGCAAGAAGGACGACCTGGGATACCCGATCCCCGAGGCGTACTACTCGCTCGGTGTCCCGCAGACCTTCAAGGCGGGCAAGCAGTACACGAAGACCTTCAACAAGGCGGTTTTCGGCCCGCACCTGAACTCGGACTACGGTCTCTTCCGTGAGGGCAACTCCCTCTACGGTTCGCTGCCGCTGTTCGCCGACGGCAGCAAGCACGCGGGCTCGTCCGACTTCACGTCGGTCAGCACGTCCCTCTACCGCAACGGCGAGAAGGTCGGCACCAACCAGGACCCGCTGTTCGGGGAGGAGTTCCCGGTCCCGGCCGGGGACGCCGAGTACAAGCTGACCACGTCGGTCAAGCGCAGCTCCAAGATCGCCGAGGCCTCCACCCGCGTCGACGCGAGCTGGACGTTCCGCTCCAAGAAGAGCAGCGCCGACATCGTGAAACTGCCGGCCTCCGTGGCCCGCTTCAGCCCGTCGGTCGACAACACCAACCGCGCGACGGCCAAGAAGAAGGTCACCGTCCCGGTCACCGTGCAGGGCGCGGCCGCGGGCAAGAACCTGAAGTCGCTGCACGTGTACGTGTCGTACGACTACGGGCAGAAGTGGACCAAGCTCACCGTCAAGAACGGCAAGGTCACCTACAACAACCCGGCCAAGGGCAAGGCGGTCTCGTTCCACGCGAAGATCACCGACAAGAAGGGCAACAAGTCCACGGTCTCGATCTACAACGCGTACTACGGGAAGTGAGCCCTCGGCAGCCCTTGGCTCGCTGATCCGGTTCGCTGAACGCTGACACGCGGGGCGGCCCGCCGGAGGATCTTTCTCCGGCGGGCCGCCTTGTGTTCGTATGGGCGTATGACCGTGCGAACCGTGGAGTACATCCGTTACCGGATCCCCGAGGAGCAGTCGGCCGAGTTCCTGGCCGCCTACACCAAGGCCGCGGCCCAGCTCGCGGCGGCACCGCAGTGCGTCGACTACGAGCTGGCCCGTTGCGAGGAGGACTTCGAGCACTTCGTCCTGCGCATCACCTGGACGTCGACCGAGGACCACCTGGAGGGGTTCCGGGGGTCGGAACTGTTCGAGGACTTCCTGGCGGTGGTGCAGCCGTACGCGGGGAACATCCAGGAGATGCGGCACTACAAGCCGACGGTGGTGCGGGGAGTGGGGGCGGGGGGAGCGCGGCCCCTCCCGGAGCAGTTCTAGAGCTCTCCCGCCTCCTGCCGGAGGCGGTGCGCGTCCGTGCCCCAGCTCGCCAGCAGCCGCAGTGCCTGGGCCGACGGGGAGCCCGGCTCCGCGTGGTACGTGATCAGTGACTGCTCGGCGTCGTCCGGGAGCCGGAACGTCTCGAAGGAGAGCGTCAGCTCGCCGACCAGCGGGTGGTGCAGCCGCTTCACCCCGTGGCTCTTCTCCTTGACGTCATGGGTGGCCCACAGCCGGCGGAACTCCTCGCTCTTCACCGACAGCTCGCCGACCAGCGCGGACAGCCGCGGGTCGTTGGGGTGGCAGCCCGCCTCCATGCGCAGGAAGGCCACGATGTCGGACGCCTTGGCGTCCCACTCCACGAACAGGTCGCGGTACTCGGGCAGCAGGAACACCATCCGCGCCCAGTTCCGCTCCTGCGGCGGCAGCTCGGCCCAGTCGCCGAAGAGGGCCGCCGCCATCCGGTTCCACGCGAGGACGTCCGAGCGCCGTCCCACGACGTACGCGGGGATCCCGTCCATGCCGTCCAGAAGCTGCCGCAGCGCGCCGCGCACCTGCTGCGTGCGGGCGGACGGCTTCTTCCTGTGCGCCTTCGGCTTCGCCAGATGGACGAGGTGGGCGTGCTCCGCGTCGGTCAGCCGCAGGGCGCGCGCGATGGCGTCGAGCACCTCCGCGGACACATTGCGCCCGTTGCCCTGCTCCAGCCGTGTGTAGTACGCCACCGAGACGCCCGCGAGCTGTGCCAGCTCCTCACGGCGCAGTCCGGGCACCCGGCGGTGCCGCCCGTAGTCCGGCAGCCCGACGTCCTCCGGCTTCAGCCGGGCCCGCCGGGTGCGCAGGAACTCGCTGAGCTCGGCCCGGCGGTCGAGGGCCCCTCCGGCGCCTCCTTCGGCCGTCCCGGTGCCCTGTACGGATTCGGGCAGTCTGTCCATGTGTCCAGTATCCCTGGTCGTACGCAGGGGAGCCTGACCCTGCCAGTGGTAGGACCAGCAGACGTACGCAAAGCCGTGACCTGGGTGTATGCCGCGCGGATGAGGCAGGCTGGAGGCCGTGCCCGGCCGGAAGGCAGGCCGGGCGCAGGACGACTCCCAGGAGAACCCCAGGATGAGCACCACTGTCGCTGCCTACGCGGCCCCCGCCGCGAAGGCTCCCCTCGAGCGCACCACCATCGAGCGCCGCGAGGTCGGGGAGAACGACGTTCTGATCGAGATCAAGTTCGCCGGCATCTGCCACTCGGACATCCACATGGCCACCGGGGGCTGGGGCGAGAAGATCTTCCCGATGGTCCCGGGGCACGAGATCGCCGGTGTCGTCACCGAGGTCGGCTCCGCCGTCACCAAGTTCAAGGCCGGCGACCACGCGGGCGTCGGCTGCATGGTCGACTCCTGCCGTGAGTGCGAGTACTGCAAGGCCGGAGAGGAGCAGTACTGCGTCAAGGGCAACATCGGCACGTACGGCGCCGTCGGCCACGACGGTGAGATCACCTACGGCGGCTACTCCACGCACATCGTCGTCGACCAGGACTTCGTCGTCCGCATCCCGGACGGGCTGTCCCTCGACGTCGCCGCGCCGCTGCTGTGTGCCGGCATCACCACGTACTCCCCGCTGAAGCACTGGAACGCCGGCCCCGGCAAGAAGGTCGCCGTCCTCGGCATGGGCGGCCTCGGCCACATGGGCGTCAAGCTCGCCCACGCGCTCGGCGCCGAGGTGACCGTGCTGTCGCAGTCGCTGCGCAAGAAGGACGACGGCCTGAAGCTGGGCGCCGACCACTACTACGCCACCAGCGACCCGGAGACCTTCGAGAAGCTGCGCGGCTCCTTCGACCTCATCCTGTCGACGGTGTCGGCCCCGCTGGACTTCGCGGCCTACCTGTCCCTGCTGAAGACGGACGGCGCGCTGGTCAACGTCGGCGCCCCCGAGGAGCCCGTCTCGCTCAACCTCTTCGCGCTGCTCGGCGGCCGCAAGACCCTCGCCGGGTCCATGATCGGCGGCATCCGGGAGACCCAGGAGATGCTGGACTTCTGCGCGGAGCACGGCATCGGTGCCGAGATCGAGCTGATCGCCGCCTCCGAGATCAACGAGGCGTACGAGCGGGTGCTGAAGAGCGACGTGCGGTACCGGTTCGTGATCGACACGGCGACGATCTGAGGCCGTCGGCCGATCGGGCGGCGTGAGCCCAGGAGCACGGGCCGGGACCGGCGGTACGGTCCCGGCCCGTGCCGTACCGGCCTTCGCCCCGTACCCGGTCCTGGTCCCGAGGGCGGAGGCCGTGAGACGGAGGAGGGGCGGCCGAAGGGCCGAGGGAGGGGCGGCCGAAGGGCTGATGGTGCGACCGGGGGAAGCTGCCTAGCGTGGGTCTTGTACGCGGTGCCGTACAGGGGTTGGCACCGGGACCGTGTGCTAGATCGTGCACAGCATCGTGCGAAGAGAGGCCTCGACATGACCATCGAGCTGAACCACACGATCGTTTCCGCCCACGACAAGAAGGCGTCCGCCCAGTTCCTGGCCGACATCCTGGGGCTGGAGGTGAGCCCGGAATTCGGTCCGTTCATCCCGGTCCAGATCCCCAACGGGGTGACGCTGGACTACGCGGACGCGGGAACGTCGGGCCCCATCACCTCCCAGCACTACGCCTTCCTGGTGTCCGAGGAGGAGTTCGACGAGATCTTCGGCCGCATCGAGGCGGCGGGGCTGACGTACTGGGCCGACCCGTTCCACCGCAGGGCCATGGAGATCAACACCAACGACGGCGGCCGGGGCGCCTACTTCGAGGACCCGAACGGCCACAACCTGGAGATCCTGACCAGGCCGTACGGCAGCGGTTCCTGACACGGTCGCGGAATCGTCCGCACCCCTCGCGTGTTGAGGGAAGCGGGCGCGGTTGCCGGTGATGTGCGAGCCGAGTAGCCCGAGTGACCGAGGTGACAGATGTTGGAGGGCCGCAATGGCTGAGCAGACGCAGAGGGCCGTGCTCGCAGGGGGATGCTTCTGGGGGATGGAGGAGCTGATCCGCCGGCTCCCGGGCGTGACGGCGACCCGGGTCGGATACACCGGGGGAGACGTGCCGAACGCGACTTATCGCAACCACGGCACGCACGCGGAGGCCATCGAGATCCTCTTCGACCCCGAGAAGACCGACTACCGCACGATCCTGGAGTTCTTCTTCCAGATCCACGACCCGAGCACCAAGAACCGCCAGGGCAACGACATCGGGCTCAGCTACCGCTCGGCGATCTACTACGTGGATGACGAGCAGAAGCGGATCGCCGAGAACACGATCGCGGATGTGGACGCCTCCGGACTGTGGCCGGGCAAGGTCGTCACCGAGGTGGAGCCGGTCGGCCCCTTCTGGGAGGCCGAGCCCGAACATCAGGATTACCTGCAGCGTTACCCGGACGGCTACACCTGCCACTTCCCGCGCCCGGGATGGCGGCTGCCCGCCCGCGCCGAGGACTGACCACGAGGCGGCCCGGCGAGCGCGGGACGGTTCCCGGACCGCGCTCGTCGGAAGCCGTCGCACACGGGACCGCGCGGCGGGCCGGCACCGGCCTGCGCGCTGCCCGGTGCGCGATCAGCGCCGCAGCGTCGCCGGACTGCCGCCGTTCGCCTCGTACCCCGCCACCGCGAGCGCCCGGTATATCGCGTACTCCCCGGCCGGGTCGCGGCTGAGGGTCCACGGCAGGGCTCCCACATGGCCGTCGACGTTCACCAGCTGGCTCATGGCCTCGGCCCAGCGCTCGCCGCGGACCAGGAAGAACACCAGGAGATGGCGGACGTGGGCCAGCATCGGGTCGTCGGGGCGGGCGGCGTGCACCGCGAAGAGCGCACCGTGTATCGCCTTCGTCACGACCTCGCTCTGGTAGAAGCCCGAGACCAGGTTGACCTCGGGGAGGTGCTCGAACACCGCGAAGAGGGGCATGGCCGCGAGGAGGGAGCCCTGCGGCGCGCGGGCGGCGGCCGCCTCCGCGAACGCGTACGCCGTCTCCCGCGAGCCGTGCCACTTCTCGCACCAGTAGTGCAGCGCGGCCAGGTGCGCGCCCATGTGCGCGGGAGCGCGGTCCAGGATCTTCAGCCAGAGCCCCTCGAACTCCTGCTGGGAGTAGCCGAGTCCGCGCGCCACCGACAGCTCGACGATGTACGGGATCGGGTCCCCCGGCGCCAGCAGCGCGGCATCGCCGCACGCCGCCTTCGCCTCCTCCATGATGATCCGGAACTCGTCCGTGCCGGGCGTGGCCGTCCGCCACGCCTGCTGCACCAGGAACTCCGCGTGCACCGCCGCACCGCCCGGGTCCTTGGGCGCCTCGGCCCGCCACACCCGCAGCCACTGCCCGCCCGGGGTGTCGCTCACCCCGCCGGGGCGCTGCTGGAGCTCCAGCGACGCGGCGCCGGCGAAGGCCTGCACCCGCTGCCAGCGCAGCTCGCCCGTGGTTCCGGTGCCCTGGAGGAGCTGCGCCGCGGCGCGGTGGTCCTGCGTGCGCTGCACCAGGTCCAGGACGTCGATGAGGTCCTGGTCGGGGCCGGGCATGCGGACGTCCAGCTGCTCCTGGCGCACGAAGCCGTAGTCCGCCGGGTCCGCGGCGTCCGGGTGCCCCGGCGTCACCTGCTGGATTCCGGCACGCCTGCGCGACACGATCAGATTGACCGCGTAGCCGATCATCAGCGCGGCGATCAGGACCCAGAGAATCTCCATACGCCAAGCGAACCAGAAGGGTCCGACAATTGGCCAACCCGGTCGGGTCACGGCTCGATGTGCCCGCACCGGCAGGCGCCCCGGCCACCCCGCGGCACCCGTCCCTCCCGATCCGTTTCCGGTCGCTCCCGCCGTTCCCGTCCACCCGGCGGCCCGCCCGGCGCACTACGCTCGGTGCCCATGAGCGACAGGCACATCAGTCAGCATTTCGAGACCCTCGCGATCCACGCGGGCAACACCGCGGATCCCCTCACCGGCGCGGTCGTCCCGCCGATCTACCAGGTCTCGACCTACAAGCAGGACGGCGTCGGCGGCCTGCGCGGCGGCTACGAGTACAGCCGCAGCGCCAACCCGACCAGGACGGCCCTGGAGGAGAACCTCGCAGCCCTGGAGGGCGGCCGCCGCGGTCTCGCGTTCGCGTCCGGACTGGCCGCCGAGGACTGCCTGTTGCGTACGCTGCTCGCCCCCGGCGACCACGTGGTCATCCCCAACGACGCGTACGGCGGTACGTTCCGCCTCTTCGCGAAGGTCGTCTCGCGGTGGGGGGTGGAGTGGTCGGTCGCCGACTCGAGCGATCCGGCGGCCGTACGAGCCGCCCTCACCCCGAAGACCAAGGTCATCTGGGTGGAGACCCCCTCCAACCCGCTCCTCGGCATCACCGACATCGCCGCCGTCGCCCAGGTCGCGCGCGAGGCCGGCGCGAAGCTGGTCGTCGACAACACCTTCGCCACGCCTTACCTCCAGCAGCCCCTCGCGCTCGGCGCGGACGTCGTCGTGCACTCGCTGACCAAGTACATGGGCGGCCACTCGGACGTCGTCGGCGGCGCGCTCGTCGTGGGCGACGAGGAACTGGGCGAGGAGCTCGCGTACCACCAGAACGCGATGGGCGCGGTCGCCGGGCCCTTCGACTCCTGGCTGGTTCTGCGCGGCACCAAGACCCTCGCCGTACGGATGGACCGGCACAGCGAGAACGCCACGAAGGTCGCCGACATGCTCACCCGGCACCCGTGCGTGACGAGCGTCCTCCACCCGGGCCTCCCGGAGCACCCGGGGCACGAGGTCGCGGCCAAGCAGATGAGGGCGTTCGGCGGCATGGTCTCCTTCCGGGTCGAGGGCGGCGAGGAGGCGGCCGTCGAGGTCTGCAACCGCGCGAAGGTGTTCACCCTCGGTGAGTCCCTGGGCGGTGTCGAGTCCCTCATCGAGCACCCCGGCCGGATGACGCACGCGTCCGCGGCCGGCTCGGCGCTCGAGGTGCCCGCCGACCTGGTCCGTCTCTCGGTGGGCATCGAGAACGTCGACGATCTCCTCGAGGACCTCCAGCAGGCCCTCGGCCGGTGACCTTCCGGCCGGTCACAGGTTGCGGCGTCCGCCGGTGATCACCAGCCGGTCAGCGGCGGTGTGATGTCCGACGGCGGCTCCACCCAGGGGCGCGCCGTCGACGCCCACACGACGAACGCGACGGCCGCCGCCAGCAGCACCAGCCACAGCAGGCGGCGGGCCGCGGTCCGGCGGCGCAGCACGCGCCCCCCGTGCCGCACCGCGTCCCCGTACAGGCCGGGCGGCACCCGGGGCGGCGTCCGTTCCAGCATGCGCCGTACGGCGGCCTCCCGGTCGCGCATGCTCATGACGGTGCCGCCTTCGCCCGCACGGCCGCGGGAGCCCGGCCGGGCGGCGGCCTGAGCAGGGTCGTCACGGCACGCGCGCAGATCGTCCGTACGCGTTCGGCGGGCAGCCCCAGCAGCGCCGCCACCTGCTCCTCGGCGACGCCCTCGAACAGCCTGAGCACGACGATCAGCCGCTCCTGCGGAGGGAGCGGGGCGAGGGGGATCTCAGCGGAGGCCGGGGCCCGGAACCGGCCGCCGTACCGGTGCCATGCCCCGCGCGCGAAGCGGACGGCGAGCTGCCGGCGCGTCAGGTCGTACGGGTCCTCGCCGCGCAGCCGGTCCCAGGACGCGTACGTATGGGCGAAGGCCAGGGTCAGCAGGCGCCGCGCGCGCGGGTTGCCGTCCGGCGGTTCGGCGGTGAGCAGCGTGGCCGCATGGAGGAGCCGCCCGGCCGCGCCCGCGACGAACGCCTCGAACTCCCTGGCCCGGCGGGCACTCGAATACACCTGCTTCTCGCGCACGTGCCTCCCGTCCGGGGGCACCCGACGGCACCACGGGCCCCGTCCCATCTGAGGCCAGGAGCCGCCCCACGGTCAAGGGCCGCGCAGCACACACACGCGCGCGTGCAGCGCCCCGTGCCGTGGCGGGAACCGTTCGCTCAGGAGGCCGGCTCCGACTCCGCCACCGGAACCCCCGGGACGGCCATACGGGCGGACAGCGCGCTGTTGAAGCGCGTCAGGAGCGCGCAGAACGCCTCGCGCTCCTCCGGCTCCCACTCCTGGGTCAGCTCCTCCATCAGCCGGCGCCGCGAGAGCCGTACCTCGTCCAGGCGGGACAGCCCGCGGGGGGAGAGCTGGAGTACCACCGCGCGCCCGTCCTCCGGGTGGGAGGTGCGCTTGACGAGACCCGTGTCGACGAGCGGGGCGACCTGCCGGGTGACCGTGGACGAGTCGATGCCCATGCTGGCGGCGAGCGCCTTGACGCCCATCGGGCCCTCTTTGTCGAGGCGGTTGAGCAGCAGGTACGCGGCGCGGTCCATGGAGTTGCGCACCTGCCCCACGCCGCCGAGCCGGGTCTGTTCGGCACGGCGTGCGAACACCGCGACCTCGTGCTGCAGCGCGTCGAGAAGACCGGTGTCACCGACGGTCGTCATGTCCATCGACATGTCAGGTGGTGTGGGCATGGCCGGGGGCTCACTTCATGCGTGGGTGCTGGGTTGGGGGACAGAGTACGCGGCGGACAGCCGGGCCGTACCGACGCTGCGTAAACCGGTCCCGACCCGTGGACGGCCCGCGGCGGAACCCTGTGAACTGCGAGACTGGTGGTCATGAGCTACAGCACAGCTGACTCCTTGCACCGCGTGACGCTCGACGACGTCCGCGGCGCCCAGAAGATGCTCTCCGGCATCGCACGGGTCACCGCCATGGAGGGCAGCAGGCATCTGTCACAGCTGGTCGGCGCTCCCGTGCACCTCAAATGCGAGAACCTCCAGCGGACCGGCTCCTTCAAACTCCGCGGCGCATATGTGCGCATCGCGGGCCTGCTGCCCGAGGAGCGCGCCGCCGGCGTGGTCGCCGCCAGCGCGGGCAACCACGCGCAGGGCGTCGCCCTCGCCTCCGCGCTGCTCGGCGTGCACGCCACCGTCTTCATGCCGAAGGGCGCCCCGCTGCCCAAGATCAGCGCCACCCGCGACTACGGCGCCGAGGTGCGGCTGCACGGCGTGGTCGTCGACGAGACGCTGGCCGCCGCCCAGGAGTACGCGGCCGAGACGGGCGCGGTGTTCATCCACCCCTTCGACCACCATGACGTCATCGCAGGCCAGGGCACGGTGGGCCTGGAGATCCTGGAGCAGTGCCCCGAGGTGCGCACCATCGTCGTGGGCATCGGCGGCGGCGGGCTCGCCGCCGGCGTCGCGGTCGCCGTGAAGACGCTCCGCCCGGACATACGCATCGTCGGGGTGCAGGCGGAGGGCGCGGCCGCGTACCCGCCGTCGCTGGCGGCCGGGCGACCGGTGTCGATCGGGCACGTGGCGACGATGGCGGACGGCATCAAGGTCGGACGGCCGGGCGACGTGCCCTTCGGAATCATCGGCGACCTGGTCGACGAGGTCCGCACGGTCTCGGAGGACGCGCTGTCCGCCGCGCTGCTCCTGTGCCTGGAGCGGGCCAAGCTGGTCGTCGAGCCGGCCGGGGCGAGCCCGGTCGCGGCCCTGCTCAGCGCGCCGGACGAGTTCGCGGGGCCGGTGGTCGCCGTGCTGTCCGGCGGCAACGTCGACCCGGTGCTGATGGAGCGCGTCCTCAGGCACGGCATGGCGGCGCAGGGCCGCTACCTGGCCGTCCGCCTGCGTCTGACGGACCGGCCGGGCGCCCTCGCCACGCTGCTCCAGGTGCTGTCGGCGACCGACGCCAACGTCCTCGACGTGAGCCACGTACGGACCGATCCCCGCCTCGGCCTCACGGAGGCCGAGGTCGAACTCCACCTGGAGACGAAGGGCCCGGAGCACTGCGCCGAGGTCGGCCGCGCACTGCGCGAGGCGGGCTACACGGTCATGGACTGACGGCCTCCGGCCGGACACGACGATGCCCCCGGCGCCGGGGAGGCGTCCGGGGGCATCACGGTCGGCACGGTCCGGGCGTGCGTGGCCGGCCGTGGCCGGCCGGGCGGTCGCCGCGGGACGCCGCTCAGGCCTGGTAGGGCTCCGCCTTGAGGACCTTCACGGAGGCGGTCTTGCCGTTGGGCAGCTCGTACCGGGCGTCCTCGCCGACCTTCTTGCCGATCACGCCCTTGCCGAGCGGGGACTGCGGCGAGTAGGTCTCGACGTCGGAGCTCGCGTACTCACGGGAGGCCAGCAGGAAGGTCAGGGTGTCGTCCTCGTCACCGTCGAAGGCGATGGTCACGACCATGCCGGGCGCGACGGCACCGGAAGCGGGAGCCTCGCCGACCTTCGCGGTCTCCAGCAGCTGGGTCAGCTGGCGGACGCGGAGCTCCTGCTTGCCCTGCTCTTCCTTGGCCGCGTGGTACCCGCCGTTCTCGCGCAGGTCCCCCTCCTCGCGCGCGGCCGCGATCTTGGCGGCGATCTCCGTGCGCGCAGGACCAGTAAGGTACTCAAGCTCGTCCCTGAGCTTGTTGTACGCCTCCTGAGTCAGCCAGGTGACGTTCTCGCTGGTCTGGGTCACAGGTGCTCCTCGTAGGTACTTGGAATACAAAGCATCGCCCTACCCAGAAGAATGTTCCTTCACGAGTGGGCGAAACCACGAGCCTAACAATTCAGTGGCCGCAGGGGGAGGACATAAGCGACGAGCGTCACGTCGTTACAGGTCAGTGCGGAGAACCGGGGGATGCACGGCGCGTCGTACGCGCCGGATCAGCCGGCGTGGCAGCCCAGCAGCTCGGCCGTGGTGCCGCGGGATGTCGTGTGGAGCGTGACGACCTCGTCGATGCGCGAGTCGTCCCCGTCGAAGCGGAAGTCGGCGCGGCCGACCTCCTTGCCCGTCGCGTCCTGCGAGCGCAGCGTGCAGTAGCCGCTCGTGCCCGCGTCCTTGTGGACCTCGAGGTGGGCCTTGACCGCGGTCTCCGAGAGCTCGAACTTGATCACCTCGGCGCTGATGTCGCTGCTGGTGACGTGGTGGACACCGAACCAGCCGACCAGGACCAGCAGACCGGCGCCCAGCACGGCGCCGGCGACCTTGAGCGTGCGGTCCTTCCGCTCGTCGGCGGAGCGGCCGTACCGCCCCTCGGGCAGCCGCGTGCTCGCCGTACTCATGATCGTCCTCCCGGATGGGCTCGGGTGAATGTCCCGAAAGGGACCTCCGGGACCGGTCCCGGAAATTTTCCACCCGCCGATTCGGTCACTATAGAAGTCGCCCGACACCCCGGTTCACACCGGGCCAGAGTGACCGACTTCCGGCCGGGCGCCGACTTACCGAGGGATGGAGTCTTGACAGACCAGCTGCGACTGATGGCCGTGCACGCGCACCCCGACGACGAGTCGAGCAAGGGCGCGGCCACCATGGCGAAGTACGTGTCCGAGGGGGTGGACGTGCTGGTGGTGACCTGCACGGGCGGGGAACGCGGATCCATCCTCAATCCGAAGCTGCAGGGTGACAAGTACATCGAGGAGCACATTCACGAAGTACGCAAGAAGGAGATGGACGAGGCCCGCGAGATCCTCGGCATCAAGCAGGAGTGGCTCGGCTTCGTCGACTCGGGCCTGCCCGAGGGCGACCCGCTGCCGCCGCTCCCCGAGGGCTGCTTCGCCCTGGAGGACGTCGACAAGGCGGCCGGGGAGCTGGTGAAGCAGATCCGCTCGTTCCGCCCGCAGGTGATCACCACCTACGACGAGAACGGCGGCTATCCGCACCCCGACCACATCATGACCCACAGAATCTCCATGGTGGCGTTCGAGGGCGCGGCGGACACCGAGAAGTACCCGGAGGCGGAGTACGGCCCGGCTCACCAGCCGCAGAAGCTGTACTACAACCAGGGCTTCAACCGTCCGCGCACCGAGGCGCTGCACCAGGCGATGGTGGACCGCGGCCTGGAGTCGCCGTACGGGGAGTGGCTGAAGCGCTGGGACGAGTCCGGCCACAAGGACCGCACCCTGACCACGCACGTGCCCTGCGCGGACTTCTACGAGATCCGGGACAAGGCGCTGATCGCGCACGCCACGCAGATCGACCCCGACGGCGGCTGGTTCCGGGTCCCGCTGGAGCTCCAGAAGGAGGTCTGGCCGACGGAGGAGTACGAACTGGCGAAGTCGCTCGTGGACACGTCCCTCCCCGAGGACGACCTCTTCGCGGGCATCCGCGACAATGTCTGATATGAGCGCAAGCGCAAGCCTGGCAATGACGCACCTCGTCCCCCTCGCGGCGGAGGTGGACGAGGACAAGGTGACCCCCGGCGTCCTCGGCTTCATCGTGTTCGCGGTGATGGCCCTGGCGGTGTGGGGACTGATGAAGTCCCTGAACAAGCACATGGCCAAGGTCGACTTCAAGGAGGCCGACGACGAGTCGTCCGCTTCCGCCTCCGGCGGGGCCGGCGGGAAGGCCTCACCCGCGAAGGGCTGAGCGGACCGGCTGACGGCTGATCCCCGCGGCGCCTCCGGGCGCCGCGGGGATCAGCCGTGTCCGCCGTGTCCGCCGGGTTCGTCCTCAGGCCGCGCCCGCCACCGGTACCCCCATCACCTCCCGCGCATGGCGGTCCGGGACCATGCCGAGGGACCAGGCGCGCCAGCCGGCCTCCAGGTCGACGCCCCGTTCCAGGAGGAGCTGGTACGCCTCCACGTACTCGTCCAGCTTCGTGTCGCGCAGCGGATGGGCGGCGCGGGAGAGCTGGGCCAGCTCCTCCTGGGCGACCGCCGTGCCGATCTCCACGCCGCCGGGCGCCGCGTACGGCAGCAGCGTGCAGCGCAGGAACCGCGCCCAGTCCTCGCCGCGGCGGTCCCCGTAGGACATGAAGAGGGTCACCGCCTCGTCGCACAGGGCGAGGGCCTGCGCGGTGCGGGCGTTGCCCGCGTCCACCACCGCCAGTTCCAGGCAGCACCACGCCTCGCCGTGGGAGACGCCGATGCGGCGGAAGTCCGCGCGGGCGTCGGCGAGCAGCTGGCGGGCGAAACCGGAGTTGCGCAGGGAGCCCGTCTGGACCGCGCGCTGGTCGCGGGACATCCGGCCCGAGTGGTGCCGGGCACAGGCCAGCCCGTACGCGTCCCGCATCCGGGAGAACATCGTGCGGGAGCGCTCCAGCTCACGCACCGCCTGGTCCAGGTTGCCCGTCTCCTCCAGGGCCTGGCCCAGGTAGTACACCGACCAGGCCACCCCGCGGACGTCCTCGTTGTCCTGGTGGCGGGCGGCGGCCTGGCGCAGGGCGTCCACCGCGGCGGACGCGTCACCGGCGACCAGCCGCGCCCGGGCGAGCTGCGTCATGGCCCAGGCCTCGCCGCGGCCGTCCCGGGTGCGGCCGTACAGGTCCAGGGCGGCGCGGAGATTCGTCTCCGCCTGCGGTACGTCGCCCATCCGCAGGCAGAGCTGGCCGAGCTGGTAGTGGGCCCAGGCCTCGCCGTGCACCGACTGGCCCTCGTGGTGCAGCACCAGGGAGCGGGTGAGCAGGTCGTACGCCTCCGAGAGGCGGGCCCGGTCGCGTTCCACCGCCGCCAGCGCGTGCATCGTCCAGGCGCGGTCCACGGACAGTTCGGGCGCCTGCTGGAGGTCCAGGGACTCCCGCAGTCTGGCCGCCGCCTCGGTCAGGTTGCCCTGGTGGTGCAGGGTGATGCCCAGCGAGGTGAGGGCCCGGGCGGCGCCCGCGTCGTGGTGGGCCTCCATGTAGAGGTCGACGACGGAGGCCAGCGTCGTACGTGCCTTGTCGAGCTCGCCGAGCTGGCGGGCCGCGATGCCGGTGCGCCACTGGACGGAGCGGATCAGCAGGCCCTGGTCGACCGCGCGGGCCAGCTCGCTGATCTCACCGAGGCGGTAGAGGTCGCCGCGGAGCAGGCAGTAGTCGCACAGGGCGCCCAGCAGGTTGAGCACGGCCGCCTGGTTGACGCCCTCGGTGTGCCGCAGTGTGGACGTGATGAAGCTCGACTCGTCGTCCAGCCAGCGCAGCGCCTCGTCGAGCGAGGTGAAACCGTGCGGGCCGAACCGGTCCGAGCGCGTGGACATCTTGCCGTCCACCAGGCGCAGCACCGAGTCGGCGAGCTCCGCGTAGTTGACGATCAGGCGCTCCTGGGCCGCCGTGCGCTCGGCCGGTTCCTCCTCGTCCAGCAGCCGGGCCTGGGCGAAGACGCGGACGAGGTCGTGGAGCCGGTAGCGGTTGCCGCGGACGTGGTCGATCAGTCCGGCGCGGGCCAGCGCGGTGAGGTGGCGGCCCGCCTCCGGTTCGTCCGTGGCGAGCAGGGAGGCCGCGGCGGCGGCACCCAGCGACGCCCGGCCCGCGAGCGCCAGCCGCCGCAGCAGCCGCCGCGCGGGCTCGGACTGGTCGGTGTAGCGCAGCCACAGGGTGCGTTCGACGGGCTCCACCGGACCGTACGCGCCGAGATCCGCGGCGAGCTGCCGGGGAGTGCGCGGGCCCAGAGCGGAACCGGCGACGCGCAGCGCGAGCGGCAGGCCGCCGCACAGCTCCCGCACGCGCTCGGCCGCCTGGGCGTCGTACGGGTCCGGCTTCTCCTGCGCGGCCGCGGCGAGGAGCTCCTCCGTGCCCGCCTCGTCCAGCGCCTCCACGGGGAGGTGATGCACCCAGGCGGAGAGGCCGGCGGGCAGAGGGAGGGGCCCGCGGGCGGTGACGAGGACGAGGCTGTCGGACCGCTCGGGGACGAGGGTGCGGACCTGCTCGGGGTCCGAGGCGTCGTCCAGGACGATCGTCACCGGCACCCCGGTCAGATGCTGGTGGTACAGCTCCGCGAGCCGCCTGACCTGCTGCTCGGGGGAGGAGCGCTCACGGAACAGGAGCTGCTCACGGGGCGCGCCGAGCCGGTTCAGCAGATGCAGCAGGGCGTCCCGGGTGGACAGCGGCGGCTCCTCCGGGCTGTCCGCGCGCAGGTCCACCACGCACGCCGCGCGGAACTGGTCCTTCAGATCGTGGGCCGCGCGCACCGCCAGCGTCGTACGGCCGGAGCCGGACGCGCCGTGCAGCACGACGACGGTCGCACGGGTCTCGGTGCTGGCGCGGGCGGCGTGCACCCACTGCCGGATCCGGGCCAGCTCCGCCCGCCGACCGGCGAACGGGCCCTCCGCCTCGGGGAGCTGCTGGAAGGACTGCTCCAGCACACTGCGCCGGCGGGCCGCCGCGCTCTTGTCCGTGCCGCGCAGCCGGGGCGCCGTCTTCTTCGCGGCCGCGCCCGTGCTCGCGGTGAGCACCCGCTGCTGGTCCAGGAACGGGCGGATGCCGCGCACCTCCAGCGCGGTCAGCCACTGCAGCCGGAGCTGCTCGGGGCCGCCGGGCTGGCCCAGGGCGCCGGCGCGGTGGTGGGCG
Source organism: Streptomyces sclerotialus (assembly GCA_000719105.1). Classification (GTDB taxonomy): domain Bacteria; phylum Actinomycetota; class Actinomycetes; order Streptomycetales; family Streptomycetaceae; genus Streptomyces; species Streptomyces sclerotialus_B. Next base: position 331,085 of record JODX01000002.1, read on the forward strand.
GCCGGGAGGTGGGCGGCGGTCACCTTCACGACGGTGGCCGCGGCGGCGACGACGCCCACGGTGGCCCCGGCGGCCAGCGCGGTGCCCGTGCCGGTGCCGAGGGCCAGGTCGGCCACGGCCGCGGCGACGGCGGCGACGGCCGCCACCAGCAGGGGAGTTCCCGAGCCCTCCTTGGCGTAGCGCTGCGCGAAGGTGAGTCGGCCCTCCTCGGACTCGTCCAGCGCGCGCGTGTACACCTCGTATTCCTCGCCGGCCGCGCGGGCCATGGAGTCGAGACCGGCCCGGGCGCGCGCCAGCAGCACGGCGCCGTCGGTGCGCCCGCCCGTACGGCGGACCTCCTCCTCCACGGCTCTGGCCAACAGCCGCTCGGCCTCCGCCCGGTGGCTGTCCCGCATGTCATGTCCCCCTCCGACGACAACGGCCTGCCCAGGTCCAGTGTGCTGCGGACGGGGCGCGAACGCGAGAGAGGTGTGCGCCCCCAAGTGTGTGGAGATCAGGGGGAGTCGGGTGTCTCCGACAGCCGCTTCAGGGGCGGCCACCAGTCGCCGTGGGCGGTCAGCCTTGCCTGCAGTACGGGACTGCGGTCCAGCATGTGCCGGGAGTACGCCTGCCACGCCGCGAGACTCTCGCTCTCCGGCATCCGCTCGTGGGCGTGAAGTCCCGAGCTCAGGAGGTCCGCGAAGGCGTCGGCCATGACGGTCACCTCACGGTGGCGCTCGTGCCCCGGCGGGCACTCGGCGCCGTCGTGGAAGAAGCCGAGCATCTGCCGGTCCATCAGCAGGACGTGCGTCTCGCGGAGGGCCGACAGGACGGAGTGGTTGGTGGCGATGGCGGCCTGCCGGTGGCTCACCTTCGTCTGTCTCGCCAGGTAGAGGAGGGCCACGGCCGCGAACACGGTACCGAAGCCGGTGAAGGCGGCCGAGGCTCCCTCGGCTGACATGTTCATGCAAGCAGAGGTTACGCGCCGTCCACCGCGATGTCCTGCGGATTCCGGGTACTGCGGCAGGATGGACACCATGCCGAACCGACTGGCCCATGAGACCTCGCCCTACCTCCTCCAGCACGCCGAGAACCCCGTGGACTGGTGGCCCTGGTCGCCGGAGGCCTTCGAGGAGGCGCGCAGGCGGGACGTGCCCGTGCTGCTCAGCGTCGGGTATTCGTCGTGCCATTGGTGCCATGTCATGGCGCACGAGTCCTTCGAGGACACGGAGACCGCCGACTACCTCAACGCGCACTTCGTGAGCGTGAAGGTCGACCGGGAGGAGCGGCCGGATGTCGACGCCGTGTACATGGAGGCCGTGCAGGCGGCCACCGGGCACGGCGGCTGGCCCATGACCGTGTTCCTCACCCCGGACGCCGAGCCCTTCTACTTCGGCACCTACTTCCCGCCCGCCCCCCGGCACGGCATGCCGTCCTTCCGGCAGGTCCTGGAGGGCGTACGGGCCGCGTGGACCGACCGGCGGGACGAGGTCGCCGAGGTCTCCGGGAAGATCGTGCGGGAGCTGGCCGGGCGGGAGCTGAAGTACGGGGGCGCGGACGTCCCCGGCGAACAGGATCTCGCCCAGGCCCTGCTCGGGCTCACCCGGGAGTACGACGCCGCGCACGGCGGGTTCGGCGGGGCGCCCAAGTTCCCGCCGTCCATGGTCGTCGAGTTCCTGCTGCGGCACCATGCGCGGACCGGCGCCGAGGGTGCCCTGCAGATGGCACAGGACACCTGTGAGCGCATGGCCCGGGGCGGCATCTACGACCAGCTCGGCGGCGGGTTCGCGCGGTACTCCGTGGACCGGGAGTGGGTGGTGCCGCACTTCGAGAAGATGCTGTACGACAACGCGCTGCTCTGCCGTGTGTACGCCCACCTGTGGCGGTCCACCGGCTCCGCGCTCGCCCGCCGGGTCGCCCTGGAGACGGCCGACTTCATGGTGCGCGAGCTGCGCACCGCGGAGGGCGGCTTCGCGTCCGCGCTGGACGCCGACAGCGACGACGGCAGCGGCAAGCACGTCGAGGGTGCCTATTACGTGTGGACGCCCGCGCAGCTCACCGAGGTGCTCGGGGAGGACGACGCCCGGCTGGCCGCCCAGTACTTCGGGGTGACCGAGGAGGGCACCTTCGAGCACGGGCAGTCGGTGCTCCAGCTCCCGCAGCAGGAGGGCGTGTTCGACGCCGGGCGGATCGAGCCGGTCCGGCGCCGGCTGCTGGACGCGCGCTCCCGGCGGCCCGCGCCCGGCCGGGACGACAAGGTGGTCGCCGCCTGGAACGGGCTCGCCGTCGCCGCCCTGGCCGAGACCGGCGCCTACTTCGACCGGCCCGACCTCGTCGACGCCGCGCTCGCCGCCGCCGACCTCCTCGTCCGGCTGCACCTGGACGAGCACGGGCGGCTCACCCGCACCAGCAAGGACGGTCGCGCCGGTGCCAACGCCGGCGTGCTGGAGGACTACGCCGACGTCGCCGAGGGCTTCCTCGCCCTCGCTTCCGTCACCGGGGAGGGCGTGTGGCTCGACTTCGCCGGGCTGCTCCTCGACCAGGTGCTCGAACGGTTCACCGACCCGGAGTCGGGGTCCCTGTACGACACGGGCGCCGACGCCGAGCGGCTCATCCGGCGCCCCCAGGACCCGACCGACAACGCCGCCCCCTCCGGGTGGACCGCCGCCGCGGGCGCCCTGCTCGGCTACGCCGCCCACACCGGCTCGGAGCGCCACCGCACCGCCGCCGAGCGGGCCCTCGGTGTCGTCAAGGCGCTCGGGCCGCGTGCGCCGCGCTTCGTCGGCTGGGGGCTCGCCACCGCCGAGGCGCTGCTGGACGGGCCGCGCGAGATCGCGGTCGTGGGCCCGGCCGGCCATCCCGGCACGCTGGCCCTGCACCGTACGGCGCTCCTGGGCACCGCGCCCGGCGCCGTGGTCGCCGTGGGTGCCCCGGACGGCGGCGAACTGCCGCTGCTCGCCGACCGCCCGCTCGTCGGCGGTGAGCCGGCCGCGTACGTCTGCCGCAACTTCACCTGTGACGCGCCCACGACCGACGCGGACCGTCTGAGGACCGCGCTGAACGGGTAGGGCGGAACGGGCAGACCGACCTTGCGTGGCCTCGGCTCAGCCGGCCCGGCCGCGCAGGCTCAGCGCCTCCTCGACGATCGCGTCGAGCTGCTCGCTGTGCGCGCCCCGCCAGTACGCGCGGCCGCAGTCACGGCACTGCGCGAACACGTCGTACGTCCGCTGCGTGCCGCCTTCGAGCCGGTCGGCGACCTCCTCCTTGGTGGCCTCGCGGAGCAGGCCGTTGCAGGCGGTGCAGCGGCTCCACGGCCGCAGCTCGGGGGCGAACCGGTCGAGGACGTCGCGGAGCTGCTCATCGGGCTTCGTGCTGTAGACGAACGCGCCCGCCCACAGTTCGCGGCGGTGCAGCAGGCCCCGGTCGCGGCTGAGCAGCACCCGCCGCTCGGCGGCCGAGCGGGCGGCGAGGGCGGGGTCGCCGATGTCGGTGGACTCGTAGGCGGTGTCGACCCCGAGCAGGCGCAGCCGGCGGGCGAGGGTGCCGAGGTGGACGTCGAGGAGGAAGCGGAGCGGGGCGCCGGGCACGTGCTGGGGGCGGGTCACCGGCCGCACCTCGACCCGCTCGCCCGCCGCGGGGACGTGGGACACCGGCACCTGGCGGCCGTCCACCAGCAGCGCGCCGACCTCCGTCAGCGGGACGCCCAGCGACTCGACGACATGGCCGAGCGTCGAGACGCCGTCGGTGCCGACCGCGGTGGCGCCCGAACGCCGCCGCTGCGGGACGAACAGGCCCAGCTCGGGGGCGAACTGCACATGGATCTCCGGTCCGTTCACCGGGCCAGGATGCCATGGGGCGGGTCGTGCCGTGCCGGGTGTCAGGCGTGCTGGTAGGCCACCAGGGAGATGCCGACGTAGTGCGCGACGAACGCGGCGAGGGTGAGGGAGTGGAAGACCTCGTGGAAGCCGAACCAGCGCGGTGACGGGTTGGGGCGCTTCATGCCGTAGATCACACCGCCCACGCTGTAGAGCACTCCGCCGACGATCACCAGGACGAGCACGGCGATGCCGCCCGCGCGCAGGAAGTCCGGCAGGAAGAAGACGGCGGCCCAGCCCATCGCGATGTAGCAGGGGGTGTAGAGCCAGCGCGGGGCGCCGATCCAGAACACGCGGAAGACGATGCCCGCCGCGGCGGCGCCCCAGATGCCCCACAGCAGCCACTGGCCCTTCGAGTCCGGCAGCAGCAGGAGCGTCAGCGGGGTGTAGGTGCCCGCGATGATCAGGAAGATGTTGGCGTGGTCGAGGCGGCGCAGCACGGCGTCCGCGCGGGGGCCCCAGTTGCCCCGGTGGTAGAGCGCGCTGATGCCGAACAGCAGGCAGGCCGTCAGGACGTAGATGCCGCACGCTATGCGCCCGCGCGTCGAGTTCGCGAGTGCGGTGAGCACGAGGCCCGCGACGACGACGGCGGGGAACATGCCGGCGTGCAGCCAGCCGCGGAGTTTGGGCTTGACCGGATGTGGCAGGGAGAGCGCCACAGGACCGCGGCCGGCGGCCTGCTTGTCCGTGGGCGCGTCGGGGACGGACGCAGTCATGCCCGGCATGGTACCTACGGAACCGTAAGTTACATATCAGCCCCGTGCCTTGAGTGGTCCAGGAGTGGCCATGATCTCACGGGCCGCGTCCGTCGCCTCCCCCTCTCTGGTTGGCGGTAGTGGCATATCGGAACCCGTGGAACGAAACGCATCGAGTGGCATGGGTCACGTCCGCTCAAGTGTGAAGCCCTCTGGACATATGGGCGGAGGCGTCGGATGATCAAATGAGTGCGGTCGACACCGGATGAGCGCCTGGAGAACCCCACGGTCCAGCATCCGGGTCGCAGCCCCCACGGGGCCTCCAACAAAAAATCCCTCATCTAGGAGCAATCGTGGCGCGCGACATCGCGGCTCCCCCCACCGTCCCCACCGATCACCAGGAACTGGTCTCGTGGGTGAACGAGATCGCCGAACTGACCCAGCCGGACAGCGTGGTCTGGTGCGACGGATCCGAGGCCGAGTACGAGCGGCTCTGTGAGGAACTGGTCGAGAAGGGCACCTTCCGCACACTCGACCCGATCAAGCGCCCGAACTCCTACTACGCGGCGTCCGACCCGACCGATGTCGCCCGGGTCGAGGACCGCACCTTCATCTGCTCCGAGAAGGAGGAGGACGCCGGCCCGACCAACCACTGGAAGGCCCCCGCCGAGATGCGGGAGATCTTCCAGGGGCAGGGCGGCGAAGGAGGGATCTTCCGCGGCTCGATGCGCGGCCGCACGATGTACGTCGTCCCGTTCTGCATGGGCCCGCTCGGCTCGCCGCTGTCCGCGATCGGCGTCGAGATCACCGACTCGGCCTACGTCGCCGTGTCCATGCGCACCATGACCCGTATGGGTCAGCCGGTCCTGGACGAGCTCGGCTCCGAGGGCTTCTTCGTGAAGGCCGTGCACACCCTCGGCGCCCCGCTGGAGCCGGGCGAGAGGGACGTCCCCTGGCCCTGCAACACCACCAAGTACATCTCGCACTTCCCCGAGTCCCGCGAGATCTGGTCGTTCGGCTCCGGGTACGGCGGCAACGCGCTGCTCGGCAAGAAGTGCTACGCCCTGCGCATCGCCTCCGTGATGGCGCGCGACGAGGGCTGGCTGGCCGAGCACATGCTCATCCTCAAGCTCACCCCGCCGCACGGGGAGTCCAAGTACGTCGCCGCCGCCTTCCCCTCCGCCTGCGGCAAGACCAACCTCGCCATGCTGGAGCCCACGATCTCCGGCTGGACGGTGGAGACGATCGGCGACGACATCGCCTGGATGCGGTTCGGCGAGGACGGCCGGCTGTACGCGATCAACCCCGAGGCGGGCTTCTTCGGCGTGGCGCCCGGCACCGGTGAGCACACCAACGCCAACGCCATGAAGACCCTCTGGGGCAACTCGGTCTTCACCAACGTCGCCCTCACCGACGACGGCGACATCTGGTGGGAGGGCATGACGGAGGAGACCCCCGCCCACCTCACCGACTGGAAGGGCAACGACTGGACGCCCGAGTCCGGCACCCCGGCCGCCCACCCGAACGCCCGCTTCACCGTCCCCGCCGCCCAGTGCCCGATCATCGCGCCCGAGTGGGAGGACCCCAAGGGCGTGCCGATCTCGGCGATCCTGTTCGGCGGCCGCCGCGCCAGTGCCGTACCCCTGGTGACGGAGTCCTTCGACTGGAACCACGGCGTCTTCCTCGGTGCGAACGTGGCCTCCGAGAAGACCGCCGCCGCCGAGGGCAAGGTCGGCGAGCTGCGCCGCGACCCGTTCGCGATGCTGCCGTTCTGCGGCTACAACATGGGCGACTACATGGGCCACTGGGTCGACGTCGCCAAGGGCAAGGACCAGTCCAAGCTGCCGAAGATCTACTACGTCAACTGGTTCCGCAAGGACGACGCGGGCCGGTTCGTCTGGCCGGGCTTCGGCGAGAACAGCCGCGTCCTGAAGTGGATCGTGGAGCGTCTGGACGGCAAGGCGGAGGGCGTCGAGACCCCGATCGGCGTGCTGCCGGCCAAGGGGGCCCTGGACACGAACGGCCTGGACCTGTCGGAAGCAGACCTGGAGTTCCTCCTCACCGTCGACAAGGACGTGTGGCGCGAGGAGGCGGCCCTCGTCCCCGAGCACCTCGACACCTTCGGCGGCCACACGCCCGAGGAGCTGTGGGAGGAGTACCGCGCCCTGGTGCGGCGCCTGGGCTGACACCGGCCCGAGAACAGTTGAAGACTCCGCGGCCGGTCTACCGACAGTGCCCTGACCAGCAATTTCGTCACGGCCGGCCGCGGTGCGAGCACCACCGTGAGACGACGGGGTCCCGCACAAAGGTGTGCGGGACCCCGTCGCGCCGCCTTGCCCACAGGATCTTCACGGCTGTTTCATGCTCCTTGCATGTGTCTCACTGGTCCCAGTGGGGCACTCAACTCAGCCTGTGGGGGGCACAGTTGAATACTGCACACCGTTCCAGACGTCTCGCGGCCACGCTGCTCACCGCGGTCCTCGCGGGAACCGGACTGACCGTCGCCGCCGCACCCGCGGCGCACGCGGCGACGGAGGCCGTGGCCAAGCTGCCGATCTCGTCGTACTCGGCGATGGCGGTCGACTCGGTGAACAAGCGCGTGTACGTCGCGGACAGCAACCTCAGCTACTACACCAACAAGGGACAGGTCGCCGTCTACGACTTCCAGGGCGTGCGGCTCACCACGATCATCACCACGGAGCACGTCTCCGGTATCGCGCTCAGCGCCGACGGCGGCACGCTCTACACGGGCGAGCGGCAGTACATCAGGCGGTACGACACCACCACGTACCAGCTCGTCGGCAGCACCGTCGCCTATCTCGACACCTGCGGCCGCAGCCTCGCCTTCGCCGGTGGAGCGCTCTACCACACGACGCCGTACGCGAACTCGAACTCCAGCGCGAGCTGCGCCGAGGCCCAGACGAATCTGGACTCCGTCGACGCCGCCAACGTCCTGAGCCGCACCGGCTGGAACGACTACGGCAAGCTGCAGCTGGAGGCCGGGGCGGGCGACCGGCTCGTGATGGGGCAGCCGGCCAACGCCCAGGCCGCGAACCCCTTCCTCGCGGTGTTCGACGCGAGCGGCGACACCCTCGTGCGCACGGCCGGGCGGCGCTTCGCCGACGCCGACGGCAAGGGCGCCCTCAACCTCAGGGACATGGCGGTCTCCCCGGACGGCAAGAAGGTCGCCGTCGCCGACGCCTCCGCGGGCACCCGGCTGCTGAACTCCGACGATCTCTCGGACGCGGCGACCGGCTACCAGCCCCTCCCGTCCGGTGCGTCCGCCTCGGCGGTCGCCTTCAGCGGGGACGGGAAGTACGTGGCGCGCGGCGCGTCGGCCACCGGGGCCACCCCCGACCTGCTGCTCCAGCCCGCCGACCCGGACGACGCCACCGCGCCGCTGGAGTTCGCCTTCGAGGGCAGCCTCGACGGGGACCGGGTCGCCCCGCGCGGCCTGGAGTGGTCCGCCGACGGCTCCCGGCTGTTCGCCGTCACCACCAACACGGCCGGCAGCCAGTACTGGCTGCACATCATCCAGCCCCCGGCCGTCCAGTACGACGCCCGCTTCACCGGCGGTCTGACCCACAGCCCCGGTCAGGCCGTCGCGGGTGAGCCCCTCTCGGTGCGCGGCAAGCTGGAGTACGACGGTCCCGCTCCCGCCGAGCCGCTGAAGGTCGCGGCGACCCGTACGGACGCGGAGGGCACCCACGAGCTCGGCACCGTGACCGTCAAGAGCGACGGCACCTTCACCGTTCTCGACGAGCCCGGCCTGGTCGGTGACGCCACGTACACGGTGTCCTTCCTCGGCGACCTGACCCACCGTCCCGCGACGGACGTCACCCACACCGTGTCCGTCGGCAAGGCGCCCACGTCCATCGCGCTCACCGCTCCGGAGGAGGCGAGCATCTCCGCCGGCGGTGTCGAGATCACCGGCACGTTCACCGCGCAGGGCAAGGCGCTGCCGGAGCGGGCCGTGCTCAAGGTCGAGCGGAAGGACTGGCTCGGCAGCGGTGTGCTGTCGTCGGTGACGGTCGGCGCCGACGGCACGTTCACGATCAACGATGTGCCGCGCACCCGGTGGAACACGACCTACACGGTGAGCTGGCCGGGCGACGAGCTGCACGAGGCGTCGACGGCCGCGGCGACGGTGTACGTCAGGCGCTGACCGCTCATGTTGGTGGCACCCGGTCCGCGCGACGCTGTCGGTGCACGCGGACCGGGGCCGATCGTGGAACCCCGGACGGGGCGGGGCGGGCCGGGCGGGACCCGGCGCCGGTGGCGGTCAGCCGGTGGTGCTCAGCTCGCGCTGCCCGGACTGGGCCGCCGCGTGCGCGTCCATGCGCTCGGCGGCGAGGATCGCGACCGCCGTGTCCGCGCGGGACGCGGCGACCACCAGGGCGCGCCCGGCGAGCGCGTGCGCCCGCTCGTGCAGTGCCACGAGGTGCGGCTCATGGATGGCGGCGGCCACCGACGCCCGTACGGGCGGACGCCCTCCCCGCAGCCGGGTCACCTGCTCGGCGAGGAGCCCGGCGGCGTCGTCCAGGTCGGCGGAGGGGGCCAGCGCGCGGAGCTCGTCCGTCACGGCGAGCAGCGCCGCGAGATGGCTCGCGAGCTGGATGTCCAGCTCCTCCTCGCGTGAGCGGTGGGGGAAGTCGGGGGTCGTGGTGCCGGCCATCGTGTGGACCGACTTGGTGCGGATCGGTTCGTACATGGGATGGCCTCCAAGCCTCTGTTGCACCCCATCCTACCTTGGATTCCGTCTAAAGTTGAGTGGAGTCCTAAACGTGTGATGCGGGGCTTGAGGGCTGCTTCGATACGTCCTGGGGGCAAAGGCGGGGCCAACGGCGGGGGCCGGGCCGCCCTCGTCGGCGGCCCGGCCCCACGTCCACGCGTCTCCGCTACCCGCGGGTCACGGCTGGCTGTACCCGTCCAGGAAGTGCCCGATCCGGGTGATCGCCGCGGTCAGGTCGCCCACCGTCGGCAGTGTCACCACCCGGAAGTGGTCGGGCTCGGTCCAGTTGAAGCCCGTGCCCTGCACGACCATGATCTTCTCGCGCCGCAGCAGGTCGAGCACCATCTGCCGGTCGTCCTTGATCTTGAACACCTTGGGGTCGAGGCGCGGGAAGAGGTACAGCGCACCCTTCGGCTTCACGCACGACACGCCCGGGATCTGCGTCAGCAGCTCGTACGCGACGTCCCGCTGCTCCTTCAGCCGCCCGCCCGGCAGCACCAGGTCGTTGATCGACTGCCGTCCGCTGAGCGCCGCGACCACGCCGTGCTGCCCCGGCATGTTGGCGCACAGCCGCATGTTCGCCAGGATCGTCAGGCCCTCGATGTAGGAGTCGGCGTGCGCCCGCGGACCGGAGATCGACATCCAGCCGACCCGGTAGCCGGCCACCCGGTAGGCCTTCGACATGCCGTTGAAGGTGAGGGTCAGCAGGTCGGGCGCGACCTTCGCGGTCGGCGTGTGCGTGGCACCGTCGTAGAGGATCTTGTCGTAGATCTCGTCCGAGCAGACGAGCAGGTTGTGCCGGCGGGCGATGTCCGTCAGCCCCTTGAGCAGGCTCTCGTCGTACACCGCGCCCGTCGGGTTGTTCGGGTTGATGATCACGATCGCCTTGGTGCGGTCGGTCACCTTCCGCTCGATGTCCGCGAGGTCCGGCATCCAGTCGGCCTGCTCGTCACAGACGTAGTGGACGGCCGTACCGCCGGCGAGGGAGACGGCGGCGGTCCACAGCGGGTAGTCCGGCGCCGGTACGAGCACCTCGTCGCCGTCGTCCAGCAGGCCCTGCATCGCCATGACGATCAGCTCGGAGACGCCGTTGCCGATGAAGACGTGCTCGACGTCCGTCTCTATGCCGAGGGTCTGGTTGTGCATGACGACGGCCCGGCGCGCGGCGAGCAGGCCCTTCGCGTCGCCGTACCCGTGGGCCGTCGACACGTTCCGGAGGATGTCCTCCAGGATCTCGGGCGGGCAGTCGAAGCCGAACGCGGCCGGGTTGCCGGTGTTCAGCTTGAGGATGCGGTGTCCGGCCGCTTCCAGCCGCATCGCCTCCTCGAGCACCGGGCCCCGGATCTCGTAACAGACGTTGGAGAGCTTCGTCGACTGGATGACCTGCATGTCCGCGAGCTTACGGCGCGGTAACGGAAGTGGCTCCGTGTTTTCCGCCACGTGGGACGCGACGGGACGGCTGTTCGTATGCCGGCGGCCGGCCCCTCGGCCGCCCCCGCGCCCGGCGCTCGCGATGCGTCGCGAGCGCCGGACGGCACCCCAAGTCGCCGTCCCGGCGGATAAGTTGTCCCGGCCGACGGCTGACGGAGGGGACGGACCGCATGGACTTCTCGCTGCTCAACGACGAACCGGTGGCGGCGTCCGAGGGTGATGTGCTCGGCAGCGGACGGGCCGCCCGGGAGATCGCCAAGCTGCTGCACGACTCCCGCACCGCCACGCCGTTCACGCTCGCCGTCGACGCCGGCTGGGGGATGGGCAAGAGCAGTCTCATGCGGCTGGTCGAGGCGGAGCTGGCGCGGCAGCGGGACGTCGAGGTGGTCTGGTACAACGCCTGGACCTCCACCGGCGGCGACGCCCTGGAGGGGCTCATCAAGTCCGTGCTGATGAGCTTCGACCGGCGGGTCCTGCGCCGCGCGCTGCACCGGCTGTCCGAGCGGCGGACCTGGCTCACCGCGGTCGGCGCGACCCTGGGCGTGGTGCTCGCGCCGTTCGGGGTGGCCGGGCTGGTCGACCGCTTCTGGCAGTCCCTGTCCGTCGACGCGCGGTCCCGGAACGACATGCGGGACGCGCTGCGCGACCTCGCGACCGAGTGGGCCGAGTCGGCGCCGTACGAGCCCCGGCGGCTGCTCGTCGTGTTCATCGACGACCTCGACCGCTGCTCGGAGGAGACGGTGCTCGCGGTCTGCGAGGCGGTGAAGGTCTATCTGGACATCCCCGGCCTCGCCTTCGTCATCGGCTGCGACCGCTCGGCCCTCGGCCCGTCGGGGCTGCTGCGGGACCTCGGGCCGACCGGGTCGGCGTTCATGGAGAAGATCTTCCAGACCAGCTACCGGCTGCCGGTGCCCGGCGGGGACGAGGTCCAGGCGTACGTCAGGCACTGCGCGGAACGCTCCGGCCTGCGGGAACTGCTCGACGACGACCTGGTGAAGCTGATCGCCGACCGCTCGGCCCGCAACCCGCGCCGGATCAAACGGCTGATCAACGGCTTCGGGCTGGAGTGCTCGCTCAACCCGGTGTGGGCGAGATTCGAGCCGGAGGCGGTGATCAGAACGCTGCTGCTCCAGTATCTGTACGGCGAGTTCTACCGCATTCTCGTCTCCACCGAGAGCGCCGCCCACGCGAACGCGGCGCGGGAGTTCCTGGAGTACCGGACGGCCCGGCGGGTGCTGGGACTGGGCGGGCAGCCGCGGGCCGAGGAGTGGCGGACAACGGTGGCCTGTGTCACGGGCCACGGACTGGCCGAGCCGGGCACGGCGGATCCAGAGAGCTGGACGACCGTCCTCGCCCGGCTGGAGGAAGAGCTGCCCACCGCCTATCCGGCGCTCGTCCGCGACCAGAACTTCGTCCATCTCGTCGAGGAGTGGCTGCGGCTGCCGCAGGCGGACGAGCTGGTGCAGCGGCTGCGGGAGGGCGGAGTGACTCCGGTCGTGGAGCTGCGGACGGACGAGGGGACGCCGCGCGGGAGCAGTGGCGTGCCCGCACGGCAGCGGGAGACGTACACCGGCCTCCAGGTCCTGTGGGTCGATGACAGGCCGGAGGGCAACCAGAGCCTCGTCTCCTATCTGGAGGGCAGGGGGGCCGAGGTTCTGCTGGCCGAGGACGGGTGGTCCGCCGAGCGCGTCCTGCGCAGCCATCCCGTCGACCTGCTGCTGTCCGACATCGCGCGCGGAGCGGACCGGGACGCCGGGCTCACCGATCTCGCGCGCTGGCGTGAGCAGGAACGGTTCACCGGACCGGCCGTCTTCTTCGCCGGACGGGTCACCCCCGCCCGGGAACGGCAGAGCCGGGAGGTGGGCGCCCGGATCACGGCCAACGGCGGGGAACTCCTTCAGTACATCGACGAAGCGTGGGAGGAGATCCGCCGGAGCCGGCCCTGAAACGGCCCTGCGGCCGCGTCCTGCCCGAGCCACGGCCCGGGCGGGACGAGCCGGGCAGGACGGGCCCGTTCATCGGGGCCCGGGAGCCCGCCGCACCGCCCGCCCCGCCAGTACGTCCGTCCGGCGCCCGTCCTCGATGACGAACCGGCCGTCGACGAGGACGTACGGGATGCCCGTCGGCAGCGTGCGCGGCTCGGCGAAGGTGGAGCCCGCCGTGACCGTCGCCGGGTCGAACAGCACCAGGTCGGCCCGGTACCCCTCCCGCACCAGCCCCCGGTCGGGCAGCCGCAGCCGGGCCGCCGGGCGCCCGGTGAGATGGGCGACGCACTCCTCCAGCGACAGCACGCCCAGCTCGCGTACGTACGTCCCGAGATAGCGCGGGAACGTGCCGTACGCGCGCGGGTGCGGCTTGGCGCCCTGGAGGATGCCGTCGGAGCCGCCCGTGTGGACGCGGTGGCGCATGATCGCGCGCACGTTCTCCTCGTGGCCGACGTGCTGGAGGATCGTCGGACCGAGCCGGTCGGTGAGGAGCAGGCGGCGGGCCACGGCCCACGGGGTCTCGCCGCGCAGCTCCGCCGATTCCCGGACCGTGCGGCCCACGTACTCCGCCAGCGACGCATCGGTCACGCCGGAGATCTCGATGGTCTCCCACTCGACGGGCACGCCGTGGCAGCCGTCCGAGCCGAGGGCCTCCAGGTGGTGGCGGATCCGCTCGGCGGTCTCCTCGTCTGCCAGCCGCCGCAGGGTCTCCTCGGGGCCGCCCTCACTCGCCCAGCTGGGCAGCAGCGCGACGAGGGTCGTGCAGCCGGGGGTGTACGGGTAGGTGTCGAGGGTGATGTCGGCGCCGGTGGCCAGCGCGTCGTCCAGCAGGGCCAGCAGCTCGGGCGCGCGCCCCTTGTTGGGGCCGAAGTTCATGGTGGCGTGGGCGAGGTGGAGGGGACAGCCGGCCTCCCGGGTCAGGGCGACCATCTCCTCGTACGCCTCCAGGGCGCCCGCGCCGTACGAGCGGTGGTGCGGGCAGTAGTAGCCGCCGTGCTCGCCGACCACCCGGCACAGCTCGGTGAGCTCCGCGTCCTTCGCGTACATGCCGGGGGTGTAGGTGAGCCCGGACGACATGCCGACGGCGCCCTGCTCCATCCCCTCGGCCACGAGCTGCCGCATCCGGTCCAGCTCGGCGGGCGTCGGCTCGCGGTCCTCCCAGCCCATCGCGAGCATGCGGACGGTGCCCTGCGGGATCAGGTAGGCGGCGTTGACCGCGATGCCCTCGCCGCCGAAGCCGTGGTCGAGCCGGTCCAGGTACTCGCCGACCGTGCGCCAGGTGAAGTCGATGTCGTCCCCGTACCCGTTCCAGCCGGTGATCGCCCGGCGGACCTCGGCGAGGGTGCGCTCGTCGACGGGCGCGTACGACAGCCCGTCCTGGCCGATCACCTCCAGGGTGACCCCCTGCGCGGCCTTCGCGCTGTGGTCCGGGTCGCGGAGCAGGGCGAGGTCGCTGTGGGCGTGCATGTCGATGAAGCCGGGGGAGAGCACGAGTCCCTCGGCGTCCAGCTCCCGCATCGCGTCCGGGCGCTGGCAGCCCGCGGCGGCGGCCTCCTTGACGATCGACACGATGCGGCCGTCGTCGACCACGACGTCGGCTCTGTACGAGTCGGCTCCTGAGCCGTCCACGACCTCCGCGTCCCGGATGACCAGGTCTTCCACGAACAACCTCCTGGTGAGTAGAGGGGAGAGGGTCAGAAGTACGTGCGGATGTAGTCGACGACCGTGCCGTCCGCCCGGACGAGCGGGATCAGCGGCCACTTGTCGAAGGACGTGCACGGGTGGGACAGCCCGAGGCCCACCCAGTCGCCGGCCTCCAGGTCCGCGTCCGGTCCGGTGCGCAGCCAGGCGTGCTGGTCGGACAGGGCGGTCACCTCGATCCCGGTGGCCGGGCGCTCGGTGCCGTCGCGGCGGACCACCTGGGCGAAGGGCAGGTGCAGGTCGTAGGCCGCGTCGCGCTTGCCCGCGTTGGCGAAGGCCTGCTCGGCGGAGGGCCGGGAGACGACCTGCGTCCACAGCCGGAACGCCGGCTCCAGGGCGCCCTCCTCGGGGACGCGGTTGAACGGGGTCAGCTCGCGGTAGTGGCCGTCGTCGTGCGAGACGTAGGCGCCCGAGCGCAGCAGCTTCAGGACGGGGACGGAGAGTTCGGGGATCCCGGCGAACACGTCGGCCACCGCGTCGAACCAGGCGCTGCCGCCCGCGCTCACGACGATCTCGTCCAGCCCCGCTCCCGCGAAGCGCCCCTCCTTGTCGAAGCCGGCGGCCAGGGCGACGAGCCGGCGCAGGTACGCGCGTACGCGCTCGGGGTCGGCGGCCGGGACCTCGCCCTCGTAGCCCGCGACGCCGACGAGCCGCAGGGTCCGGGCCCCGGCCACCGCGTCGGCGACGGCCGTGCACTCGGCCTCCGTGCGCACCCCGGTCCGGGCGCCCTCACCGGCGGCGAGCTCGACCACGACGTCGAGCGGCCGGGACGCACCGGCACCGGTCAGCGCCGCGTCCATCAGCTCCACCCCGCGCACGGAGTCGACGTAGCAGAGGAACCGGAAGTCCGGGTCGGCGTCGAGCTGCGCGGAGATCCAGCGCAGGGCGGCCGCGTCGACGAGTTCGTTGGCGAGGAAGACCCGCCGGACGCCGAACGCCCGCGCCACCCGCACCTGGTGCGGCACCGCCAGCGTGATGCCCCAGGCGCCGTGCTCGATCTGACGGTGGAAGAGCTGCGGGGCCATGGAGGTCTTGCCGTGCGGCGCGAAGGCGAGTCCGTGCCGGGCGGCGTAGGTCTCCATCAGCTTCAGGTTGTGCTCCAGGCGCTCGGCGGAGAGGGCCAGGACGGGGGTGGTGAAGCCGTCGGTGAACAGGTTGCGGCGCTGGGCGGCCAGCTCGCCGACGGTCAGTCCGTCTGCGTCCGGCGGGAGGCCCTTGAAGCGGTGGTCGACGCGTTCCCCGGCCAGACCTGCGAGCGCTTCGGCGTCCATGGAGCCTCCCTGATCAGTTGCGTTGCATGCTCTGCAACACTCATTGCGTATGTCGCTCACTGCTGTCTAACATCTCGGCCAACGCCGGTCAACGGAGCCGCCGAGGGCCGCGCGCGACACTGAGGAGCTACGACCACTGTGACCGCCGACGGACTTACCGGTGCCGCACCCGACGTGGTGGACGTCGTCACGCTGGGCGAGTCCATGGTCGCCTTCCTCCCCGCCCGCCCGGGCCGCCTCGCCGACGTCCCGTCCTTCGCACGCGGCATCGGGGGCGCCGAGTCCAACGTGGCGTGCGCCCTGGCCGGCCTCGGACACCGCGTGAAGTGGGTGAGCCGGGTCGGCGCGGACGGCTTCGGGGACCACCTGGTCGAGCGGATCGGGGCGTACGGCGTCGACGTGAGCGCGGTGCGGCGGGACCCGGAGCGGCCGACCGGGATCTACTTCCGCACGGCCGGGGACCGGGCGACCGACGCCCACGAGGTGGCGTACTACCGGGCCGGGTCGGCAGCCTCGGCGATGTCGGCCGACGGCGTGGACCTGGCGGCCGTCCGCGCCGGGCGCGTGCTGCACCTGACCGGGATCACCGCCGCGCTGTCCGCGGAGTGCCTCGACCTGCTGTGGGAGCTGACGGAGCCCGGCCGTCCGGGGTGTCCGCGTCCGCTCGTCTCCTTCGACGTCAACCACCGGCCCGGGCTGTGGCGCGACCCCGGCCACCCGGACGGGCCGCGGGTGCTCCTGGAGCTGGCGCGCCGGGCCGACATCGTGTTCGTCGGGGACGACGAGGCGCGGGAGGCCTGGGGACTGCACGGCGCGCGGGCGATCGGGGACGCCCTCCCCGAGCCGGGCATGCTCGTCATCAAGCAGGGCAAGGGCGGGGCGACGGTGTTCGACAGGAACACCGAGGACGCCGGGGGCACTGACGGCCTGTGCGAGGACGCCACGGGCGCCGCCGCCTTCGTCCCCGCCCTGAACGTCGACGTCGTCGCCGCCGTGGGCGCCGGTGACGCCTTCGCCGCCGGGTTCCTCTCCGCCACCCTGCGCGGGCTGCCCGTCCGGGACCGGCTCCGGCACGGCCACCTCATGGCCGCCGCCGCCCTCACCGTCCCCGGCGACCTCGGCACCCCTCCCGCCCGTGACCACGCCGACCGGCTGGCCGCCCTCGACGACGCCGCGTGGGGGACACTTCGTCTCGGCCCCGGCTGGACGCAAGCCGTCGACGAAGCCGTCGCACGGGCCGAGGAGGAGGTACGCACCCCATGAGCCAGACCGTCGACCGCGCGCTGAGCATCCTGCCGCTGCTCGCCGAGGGCCCCGCCGACCTCGGCCAGGTCGCCGACCGGCTCGGCGTCCACAAGTCCACGGCCCTGCGGCTGCTGCGCACCCTGCACGAGCACGGCTTCGTCTACCGCCAGACCGACCAGCGCTACCGCCTCGGCGCCCGCCTCTTCGCCCTCGCCCAGGAGGCCGTGGAGAACCTGGACGTCCGCGAGATCGCCCACCCCCACCTCGTACGCCTCAACGAGGAGTGCGGGCACACCGTCCACCTCGCCGTGTACGAGGAGAACGAGGTGCTCTACATCGACAAGGTGGAGAGCCGCTACCCGGTCCGCATGTACTCGCGCATCGGCAAGCCCGTCGCCATCACGGTCGCCGCCGTGGCCAAGCTGCTGCTCGCCGATCTGCCCGAGGACGAGCGCCGCGCCGTCGCGGAGAAGCTCGACTACCCCACGTACACGTCCCGTTCGACCCCCAACGCCGCCGCCTTCCTCAAGGAGCTGGCGAAGGTGCGCGAACAGGGCTGGGCCACCGACCTCGGCGGCCACGAGGAGTCCATCAACTGCGTCGCCGCGCCCATCCGCGGCACCGACGGCCGGGTGGTCGCCGCGATGTCGGTCTCCGCCCCGAACGTCGTCGTCACCGCCGACGAACTCCTCACCCTCCTCCCGCTGGTGCGCCGCACCGCCGACGCCGTCAGCCGGGAGTACTCAGGCAGGACACCGGCGACACCGGAACAGGACACCGGCAGCACCGGAACATGACCCCGCACGACCAAGGACACCGCATGACCGACAAGACCGCCCTCACCCCGAAGACCCACACCACCCCGCCCGCGAAGTTCTCGCACGGCGTGAAGAAGGGCAACATCCTCCAGGTCGCCGGACAGGTCGGCTTCGCACCGGCCGAGGAGGGCAAGCCCCCGACGCCCGTCGGCCCGACCCTGCGCGAGCAGACCCTCCAGACCCTCGCCAACGTCAAGGCCATCCTCGAAGAGGGCGGCGCGACCTGGGACGACGTGATGATGATCCGCGTCTACCTCACGGACGTGGACCACTTCGCCGAGATGAACTCGATCTACAACCAGTACTTCGAGGAGCAGCACCTCACCGCTCCGCCCGCCGCCCGCACGACCGTCTACGTGGGTCTGCCCGCGGGCCTGCTCATCGAGATCGACGCGCTGGCCGTCCTCGGCTGACCCGCTGACGATCCCTTCCCGGATCCCCGAACTCCCGCACGCAGTACACGGCACGGCACCCCGCACCCCACGGGGCGCCGTGCCGCGCTCCTCCCTGCCCGAAAGCTGTATGTATCCCCGCAGAGGACCCCCGTATGTCCCATCTGTCCTACCCGCTCGCCGCATCCGCGCCCGCCGAGGCCCCACCCCACACCGGCGGCCTGCTCACCCTCATCGACGGCACCGCGGGCCTGCTCACCGTCGCGGCGCTCGGCATCGTCCTGCTCCTCGTTCTGATCATCAAGGTCAGACTCCAGCCCTTCGTGGCCCTCCTCGCCGTCTCCATAGCCGTGGGCCTCGCGGCCGGCCTGTCCGTCACCGAACTCTTCGGCACCGTCCAGCGCTCCGACGCCGTCTCCACCATCGAGTCCGGCATGGGCGGCATCCTCGGCCACGTCGCCATCATCATCGGCCTCGGCACGATGCTCGGCGCGATCCTCGAGGTCAGCGGCGGCGCCCAGGTACTGGCCTCCCGGCTCCTCGGCCTGTTCGGCGAGAAGCGGGCGCCCCTGGCCATGGGCCTGACCGGCCTCATCTTCGGCATCCCGGTCTTCTTCGACGTCGGCATCTTCGTCCTCGCGCCGATCGTCTACGCCGCCGCCAAGCGCTCCGGCAAGTCGATCCTCCTCTACTGCATGCCGCTGCTCGCGGGCCTGTCCGTCACCCACGCCTTCCTGCCCCCGCACCCCGGCCCGGTCGCCGCTGCCGGACTCCTGCACGTGGACCTCGGCTGGGTCATCCTCATGGGCATCGTCTGCGGCGTCCCCGCGGTCGTGGCCGCCTGGGCGTACTCCGCGTGGATCGGCAAGCGGATCTTCGTCGCCGTACCGCAGGACATGGTGGAGGCGGCCGAGGAGGCCAAGCAGGCGGTCGTGGCGGAGCAGCGGGCGTCCGGCGTCGAGCCGCGGGAGGAGCCGGTGCCGCTCGGCACGGTCCTCGCCATCATCGGTACGCCGCTGGTGCTGATCCTCGCCGCGACGTTCTCCTCGATCGCGCTGGACCCGTCCACGGGCCGCTCGGTGATCGAGTTCTTCGGCAACCCCTTCGTCGCGCTGACGCTCGCCCTGTTCCTCGCGTACTACCTCCTGGGCATCCGCCGCGGCTGGTCCCGCAAGTCCCTGGAGACCGTGTCCACCTCGTCCCTCAAGCCGGTCGGCAACATCCTGCTCGTCGTCGGCGCGGGCGGTGTCTTCGGCGCGGTCCTCAAGGGCAGCGGCATCGCCCAGGCCCTCTCGGACACCTTCAACGACGTCGGCCTGCCGGTGATCGTCCTGGCGTACCTGATCTCGCTGGTCCTCCGGGTCGCCCAGGGCTCGGCGACGGTCGCCATCGTCACGACGGCCGGCATCGTGGCCCCGCTGCTCTCCGAGGGCGACCACTCGCAGGCCTTCACCGCCCTGGTCATCATGGCCATCTCGGCGGGCTCCATCTTCGCCTCGCACGTCAACGACGGCGGCTTCTGGATGGTGGCCAAGTACTTCGGCATCAGCGAGCGGGACACCCTGAAGTCCTGGACGGTGCTGGAGTCGGTGCTGTCGGTGGCGGGGTTCGTGGTGGCGGCGGTGCTGAGCCTGTTCGTCTAGGCCGGTGCCGGCCCCTGTCGGGGATGCGCCTTTGTCATGGCCCGATCGTGCGTGTCTCGGCCATACTGTGGGCGCCTCCCGACGACGGCAGCCGGGAGGCACCATGGGGGAGGACGTCGTGACCGTCATGCCGCGGATCGGGCCGTACGCCGTCGAGCGCGAGCTCGGATCGGGCGGCATGGGCACCGTCTACCTGGCCCGGTCGCGGGCCGGCCGGCCGGTCGCCGTGAAGGTCGCCCGGCCCGAGCTCGCGGCCGACCCCGCCTTCCGTGCCCGTTTCCGCGCGGAGATAGAGGCGGCCCGCAGGGTGGGCGGCTTCCACACGGCTCCGGTCGTCGACGCCGACCCCGACGGCACGCCGCCCTGGCTGGCCACCGCGTACGTCCCCGGCCCCACCCTCGCCGCCCGGCTGGACGCGGACGGACCGATGGCGGAGGCGGAACTGCGGCAGCTCGGCGCGGCGCTCGCCGAAGCCCTGGAGGCCATCCACGCCTGCGGGCTGGTCCACCGCGATCTGAAGCCGGGCAACGTCATCATGGCCGCGGACGGCCCCCGCGTCCTCGACTTCGGCATCGCGCGGGCCGTGGAGAACACCCGGCTGACGGCCACCGGCCACGCCTTCGGCACGCCCGGGTTCCTCGCCCCCGAGCAGGCGGTCGGCGAGGACGTCACCGGCGCCGCCGACGTCTTCGCGCTCGGCGCGGTGCTCGTCGCGGCGGCGGGCGGGCGCCCGTTCGGGGAGGGCACCCCCATGGCGCTGATGTACCGGTCGGTGCACGAGGAGGCGGACGTCCGGGCCCTGCCCGCCGGGCTGCGGGAAGCGGTGGCGGCCTGCCTCGCCAAGGCGCCGGCGGACCGGCCGACGCCGGGGGAACTCCTGGACCTGCTGACGGGGTCCGCGCCAGTGGTTGGCCCAGTTGGCCCAGCTGGGCCAACTGGGCCGGTCGGGTACTCCCCGACGCTGCGGGTGCCGGAGGAGCCGGCCTCCGCGCCGGCGGCCCGGGCTCCCGCGCCGGCCGTCCGGGCCTTCGCGTCGGCGCGGCGCCGCACCCACGCCGACACATCGGGCACCGTCACCCTGGGCGACGCGCGCAACGCCGTCGTCGTGGACGCGTACGGCGTCACACTCCGGACGGGCGAGACGGCGGCCCAGTTCTCCTGGGAGGAGATCGCCTTAGTGATCCCGTCCGTCAAGAGGCTCGGCCGGACCCTCCACGTGACCGTGCAGCTGTACGGCGAGGAGGAGTACGCAGTACGCCTCCTCGCCCCCGACCGGCGCACCCGCGACGAGTGGCTCGCCCGGCTGTACCCGGTCCTCGACCTCTACCTCGACGAGTAGCCGTACGCGTGCTCCGTGCGGCGGGTCCGGCTCAGACGATGACCACGCACAAGTACGCGTCCCCGCCGTACACGGACCACGTGTAGTAGCGGGTGTCCGCCGAGCACCGGCCCTCCGGGCCCTTGTGGATGGCGGTGATCTGCATGACGTACTCGTGTCCGGCCGGCACCGTGTCCGCCCCGCAGTTCCACACCCGCAGCAGGCTGGCCCGGACGCCGTCGTTCGCCGCGTCCTCGGCGGGGAAGCACTGACCGACGCGGAACTGGCGTTCGAGGCACAGAACGGTGTCGTGACCGTACGCGGACCAGTAGCTGCGGCCCTCCGAGCTGGGACAGTCGGAACCGGTCTCCGCGGACGTGGACGTCACCCGGACGAACGCCTCCGCCGCGGAGCAGTCGACCCGCTCCGGCAGCTCGGTGCTCCACTGGCCCACGTATCCGGTGCCGTAGGCGTTGAGACAGTCCCCCGGGCGTACGGCGGCGAACGCCCGGGCGGTCACGTCGGGTGTGGGCGAGGGCACCGGATCGGGGGCGTACGCCATGGTGGGTGCGGTCGTGACCGACGGTGAGGAGCTGGAGCCGAACCACTCCGCGCGCTGCGGATCCAGTTGCCAGAAGAAGTAGAGGACCAGGGCCGCGAGAGGGAATGCGATCCAGTTGACGGTGGAGCGCTTCTTCTGCTTCGGGGGAGGCGGCGCGGCGAGGGACGGGGCGGGCCGGAGCGTGGCGGAGGGCGCGCGGACACCGGCCGGGCGGGAGCGCGCCTGTGCCCGGCTCCGGCCGCCCGCGTCCGCCGACGCGATGCCGGGGTCAGGGGACGCTGCGGGATGCGCCCGGGTGTACGGGCGGGTCGGTGCCGGCGCCGGAACGGGACGTGTCCGCAGGTCCTGGGTCGGGGTGCTGTTCGGACTCGCGCCGCTCTCCTGGGCCAGAGCGGCGCGCGGGTCCGGGACCGCCTGCGGCCGCGGTCGCGCCGACCGCGGCGAGTGCCCTTCCCACAGGGCGCGCCCCTCCGCCTCGTACCCCTCGATGAGCCGCAGCCACTCCGGTGGCAGCCGGCCGGCACCGCCGTCCCTGTCCCGCCGGGCGGAGACGGCGGGAGCCAGCTCGTCGAGCAGCGCACCGGGCTCGGGCCGCCGTGCCGGATCGTCCCGCAGGCACTCCGTGACCAGCGGTGACAGCGCGGGCGGCAGCCCGTCGAGGTCGAGGTCGCCGCGTGACACCTGGGCGAGCAGCCGCAGGGTGTCGCCGGTGTCCCGGTACGGGGGCCGTCCGGTGGCGAGGTGGAAGAGGGTGGCGCCCAGGGAGAAGACGTCGGACGCGGCCGTCGACGCCTCGCCCCGGGCCTGCTCGGGCGAGGTGTAGGCGATCGTGCCCAGGGTGAGTGTGGTGCGGGTGATGTCGACGGCGTGCGAGATGCCGAAGTCGATCACGCGCGGGCCGTCCGGGGGCAGCAGGATGTTGCCCGGCTTGACGTCCCGGTGGACCACGCCCGCCTCGTGCAGGTGAGGAGCGCCTCCGCCGCCCCGGCGGCCACCCAGGGCACCGCGTCGGGCGGCAGCGGACCGCAGGCGCGCACCAGGTCGTCGAGGGAGGGCGCCGGAATGAACTCGGTGGCCAGCCACGGCCGTTCCGCGTCCGGGTCGGCGTCGACGACGTTCGCCGTGCAGATGCCGCCGACCCGCCGGGCGAGGCTCACCTCCCGCGCGAAGCGTCTGCGGTCCCCGTCGCTCACCGCTCCTTCGGCGAGCAGCGTCTTGACCGCGACGAGCCGCCCGCCGGGCGAGCGCGCGACATGGATCCGGCCCATACCGCCGGAGCCGATCCGTCCGAGGACGCGGTACGGGCCGATGAACTCGGGGTCGTCCGCCCCGCGCGGCCGCACCCGCCCGCCCGGCGACCCGGCTCTCCCGTGGCCCGCGTCTCCGCCCCCGCTCATGTCCTGTCCCCCTCGTCCACCCGGCCGGCCGGACCGTGACGTCCGCACCCGTGGCCTCACCGTGTCCACCGTGACGCACCCGAACGCCTGCACGGTTCCGGTTCTTCGGTCCCGTGCCGCCCCAACTCCCTCGGCGTGCACGCCAGTTCCCATTACATTGATTCCGCCTTTGTGCGACAACTGGACAACTGGACAACAGGGGGAGAAGCGCAGGAGCTGACGGCCGGCGACCCGCGGAGACTGGGCCCTTTCCGGCTGACCGCGAAACTCGGCGAGGGCGGGATGGGGCAGGTCTTCCTCGGCCTGTCGCCCGGCGGTCGGCGCGTCGCCGTCAAGGCCGTACGGGCCGACATCGCGGCCGAGCCGGGGTTCCGGGAGCGCTTCCGGCGGGAGGTGGAGGCCGCACGACGGGTCGGCGGCTTCTGGACGCCCCCGACCTGGCCCGGCTGATCGAGCGGGACGGCGCGCTGGCGGATCCCCGAGTCCGCGAACGCACGCCGTGAACTCGGCCGCCTGTATGCGGCGTTGCTCACCCATGGCGGCGGCGCTTACCGCCCCGACCCGCTCCTGCTGGCCGAGCTGCGCGGCTGACGTCTCCGGGGCGCTCGGCACCGGTTCAGCACCCGTACCGTGCGGGTAACGTTTCGGGCCCGGCTGTCCCCGGCACAGGATCGTCGACCATACTGCCCGCTGTGGAGCAGCGCATAGGTTCGAGCAGCCAGCCCCTGGACGCCGCCGCGGTCGACCCGGCGTACATCCCCGGGCTCACGTCGCCCGTGTCCGCCGAGCCCAAGAAGGACGCCGGGCCGGAGGAAGCCACGGACCCGGAGGACGCCGTCGAGTCCGAGCAGGGGACGGCGGGGGCCTCCAGAGGTACCGAGGACGCGAAGGAGCCGGACGGTCCAAAGGAGCCGGACGGTCCAAAGGAGCCGAAGGACTCGGAGGACTCGGAGGACTCGGAGGACTCGCCATCGGAAGAGGGAACGGCCGAGGAGGAGCAGGCCGAGGCACCCGACGGCCCCGTCTTCGAGGCCGCCGACCGCCGGGCCCGGATCGTCGCGGATCACCAGGGCGTACGACTCCGCCTGGACGACCAGGAGTGCGAGTTCCGCTGGGACGAGATCGGCGCCCTGGAGACGGAGACCGGGCGCTTCGGGAAGCGGTTCACGGTGACCGTGCACACGTCCGACCGCCGGTGGTACCCGATCGAGATCGAGGCGACGTCCCGGAGCCGCTTCAAGGAGTGGGAAGCGGAGCTGGACGAGGTCCTGGACGCGTACTTCGGCGACGGCGACGGCGTCGAGGCCGACGCCGAGGCCGACGCCGAGGCCGACAAGGACCCGGCGGAGCGCTGAACGCGCAGTACCGCCGCGCCCCTTCCGGGGCGCGGGGAACCGCGCGACCAACCACAACGCACCCGCGGACGAGCACTGGCCCGCAAGCGGTGCGCTACCCGCAGTACTGCGCCTCCTTGCCGATCGACCGGTACATGCAGTCCGCGTTCTCCAGCAGCTGGAGCACGGCGTCCCGGTTCCGTGCGGTCTCCCGCTCGATGACCTCGTCGGGCGGGTAGAAGCCGCCGCCGGAGCTCGACGACGGGTACATCTCGAAGGTGTAGGCGAAGATCTTCTGGTTGCCCCACAGCCAGTCGTCGATGGTGCCGTCCGTGATGTAGAGGTCGCTGGACTGCTGGGGGGTGTAGCCGTTGCTGGCGGCCATCTTCTGCCCGACCGTGGCGAAGGCGTTGCGGTCGTCGGCCGTCATGCCGGTGGTGGTGTCGGAGTAGGTGTGGCCGAACGGCCAGAGCACCAGCTCACTGTAGGTGTGCCAGTCGATGCTCGCCCTGATCTGCTGCTTGCCGCCCACGATCCGGCTGCGCACGAAGTTCGCGACGACCTTGGTCTCGGGCGCGGACTCGGCCGACGCGCCGCGGTAGGTGTCCGAGGACGGTGACCCGGAGGACCCGCCGCAGCAGCCCCACTTGTAACCCCAGTTGCGGTTGAGGTCGGTGCCGACGTACGACGAACCGCTGTTGGGCTGGCGGTTCTTGCGCCAGGAGCGGTAGGAGCCGCTCGCGATGTCGTACTCGCCGCCGTCCGGATTGAGATCCGGGATGATCCATATCTCCCGGTTGTTCACCATGCCGGTGACACGGGAGTCGGACCCGTACCCCGCCCCCAGCTCGCGGATCAGATACAGCGCCATCTCCACGGTGAGGTGCTCGCGGGCGTGCTGGTGGTGGGTGAACATCACCTCGGGCTCGGTCTCGTCGGTCCCCACGTTGTCGCTGATCTTGATCGCGACGATGTCCCGGCCCTGGTACGACTTGCCGATCACGCGCTTGCTCATGATGTTCGGGTAGGCGGCGATGCGCTGGTCGATCTCCGCCGTCATCTCGGCGTAGTTGTGGTAGCGGGAGTCGGCGGAGGGGAAGTCGAAGGGCCGTATGTCGTCCTCGCCCGCGGACCGGTCGGGCGCCGCGCCCACCGGGCTGACCTCGTACCCCAGTCGCCGCAGCTGCTTGATCTGGTCGGCCCGCCCGGAGACGACGACGGTCTCCTCGTCGGCCTCGTCGACGGTGACCCCCGCCTGCTGGATCGCCGTGCGGGAGGCGGGGCTGGAATGCACATGGATCTCGTACTGGCGGACGTCGTCCGCCGAGGCCGCCGGGGCCTTCGCGCCGGTGGCGGTGGCGTCACCGGCCGTGGTGGCGGCCAGCGGGCCCGCGAGGGCGAGCGCCAGCAGGCCGGCGAGCACGGTGGTGCGGGTTCTGCCGCGAACGGTTGCGCCGCGAATGCGGAGTCGCATGAGATCTCCTAGGTTCTCCAGGATTCCGGGGTCTCCGGAAGGGGAGTGGAGTGCGATGGAACGGGGGGGTGGTTCCGTGCGACGTGCGCGGGTGCGTGGGTGCACGGAGCCACCGTCGGCCGTGGGGGTGACCGGCGGCGACTCCCGTGCGGGTGGCGCTCATCGTGCTGGTGTGCCATGTACAGGTCAAGAGGGTGAGTCGGCCATCGTGTCCGGTGTGCATCACACACCGATCGACGCACGCCCCCTTGTGCCCCCGCACGCTTTGCGCTTTCTTGATCGGCATGGCGGAGACGACCGGAGAGCAAGCGGGCAACACGGGCGGGGCGAACGGCGCGAGAGCGGCGACCGGCGACGCGGGCTCCCGCCCCCGCAAGTCCAGTTGGAAGTACATCGGACCGGGCATCGTCGTGGCAGCCACGGGCGTCGGCGCCGGTGACCTCGTCGCGACCCTCATCGCGGGCAGCAACTTCGGCTACACGCTCCTGTGGGCCGCGATCATCGGCTGCCTCGTCAAGATCTCCCTCGCCGAGGCGGCCGGCCGCTGGCACCTGTCCACCGGCCGCACGCTCTTCGACGGCTGGGCGAGCCTGGGCCGCTGGACGACGTACTTCTTCGTCGTCTACGCCGTGATCTGGGGCTTCGTGTACGGCGCGGCGGCGATGTCCTCCAGCGCGCTGCCGCTGCAGGCCCTCTTCCCGGACGTCATGGACCTGGAGTGGTGGGGCATCGCCTGCGGTCTGGTGGGCCTGGTCTTCGTCTGGTTCAACAAGTACGCGGTCTTCGAGAAGGTCATGACGGTCCTGGTGGGCGTCATGTTCGTCGTCACCGTCTACCTGGCGATCCGCGTCACCCCGAACCTCGCCGACGCCTTCGCGGGCCTGCTCCCCGTCCTCCCCGACGAGAAGGACTCGATCCTCAACACCCTCGGCCTGATCGGCGGCGTCGGCGGCACCATCACGCTCGCCGCGTACGGCTACTGGGTCAACGCCAAGGGCTGGACGAACACCGGCTGGATGAAGGTCATGCGGCTCGACAACCGCGTCGCCTACATCACGACCGGCATCTTCGTGATCGCGATGCTGTTCGTCGGGGCGGAGCTCCTCCACTCCGCGAACGTCGCCATCGCGAGCGGTGACAAGGGCCTCGTCCAGCTCGGCGGCATCCTGGAGGACGAGTACGGCACGGCGACGGCGAAGTTCTTCCTGATCGGCTTCTTCGCCACCTCCTTCACCTCCCTCATCGGCGTCTGGCACGGCGTGAGCCTGATGTGGGCGGACTTCGTGGCCCGCTACCGCAGCCGCACCCGGACCACGGGCGAGGAGGTCGCCTCGGGCGAGCGGGAACGGTCGTGGCCGTTCCGTGCGTACCTGCTGTGGCTGACCTTCCCGCCCATGGTCCTGCTCTTCCAGGACCAGCCCTTCCGTCTCGTCATCATCTACGGCGTCCTGGGCGCCGCCTTCATGCCCTTCCTCGCCCTCACACTCATCTGGCTCCTCAACTCCTCCCGCACACCGCTGGAGTGGCGGAACGGCTGGCTCAGCAACGGGATGCTGGGAATCGCGGGCCTGCTGTTCCTGGTTCTGTGCGTGAAGCAGATCTGGGACCAGCCCTGGGCGGACTTCTTCTAGCAGCGATTGGCACCATGCACACACCAGTAAGAATCGCGCACGGTCACGGTCACGGTCACGGTCACGTCCGGAGGGCGGCCGTCATCGCGCTGGCCGCCGCGCTCACGGCTGCCGGCTGCGGCACGAGCTCCGGGCCGGGCGACTCCCGCCCCACCGGCACCGGTTCCGCCGCCACCGATGGCAAGGGCTCCGCATCCAAGCCCTCCGCCCACGCCCTCACTTGGGAGTTCGCGCACATCGCAGATTTCAACGGAGAGCTCACCGACATCGGAGTCCTCGCCGAGGACGACATCTGGGCCGTGGGAATGGAGAACACCGGCACCCCCAACGCCCAGCTGCTGCACTACGACGGCACCACATGGACGCGGGAGCCCCTGCCCGAGGCCCTCGGCCCCACCGACTACCCGCCCGTGTTCGAGGAGGTCGGCGACGAGACCCTGTGGCTGCGGCCGCACAAATACCAGACAGGGGCCGCCCCGACCCGCTGGGCGCAATGGGACGGCACCCGCTGGTCCGCGGTGCCGAACCCCCCGCCCGACGGGTCCGGGGAGCTCGAGGCCACGGCCCCGGACGACATCTGGACCCTCTCCGGCGAGCAGACCGCCCAGCACTGGGACGGCACGCGGTGGACGGCGACGCGGCTGCCGTACGACCCGTCCGACCTCGCGGTGGCCGGACCGGACGACGTCTGGGCGGTCGGCGGCCGCTCGACCGGGCCCGGCACCGAGCTCGGCTACGGCGAGAGCTACAGCCAGCCCGCCTCGATGCACTGGGACGGCACGTCCTGGAAGGCGGTCGACACCCCGCAGGCCCGCTTCGAGGAGCCGATCCCGCCGGAGCCCAGCGCCGGCCTCACCCGCGTCTTCGTGCTGGACAGCGGTGAGGTCCGCGCGTACGGCCGCAACAGCTTCAACCACGGCGAGGTCGAACCCGAACCCGCCGACCAGGACATCCTCCTGCGCTGGGACGGCACGAAGTGGGTCGACCAGGAGCCCGCACCCGACCAGTGCGCCACGCGGCTCCCGGTGGCACAGGAGGCGGGAGGCCTGTTCCTGGACGGCAACTGGTACCTCACCGGCGACGACCGCTGCGTGAAGATCAAGCGCCACCGCCTGCCCCTGTCGACCGGCGCCCGCAAGGAGTCGAACCAGATGCTGTGGCTGAGGGAGATCCACCGGGTGCCCGGCACCGACGAGTGGTGGGGCGCCGGGCACGTCCAGGTCAACCAGAGCGGTGATCCCTTCAGCGCCCCCGTCGTCGTCCGCCTCGTGCGCGGCGGCTGACGACGGGGCGCCCGGCCCCCGGGGCGGCGGCAGCGGCAGCGGCAGCCCTAGAGAAGCTGCTCCCACTCCTCACTCGTGGCGATCTTCTTGAGCTGGGCCATGGTGAGGGCGGGGGTGTCGCGGGTCGGGGCGGTGGTCTGAGAAGCGGAGTTGAAGGCGCTGACCACGACCCGCATACCGTCCGTACGCATGGTGTCGACGGTCCACATGACCAGTCCCTGGCCCTTGTCGTCGCCGGATCCCTGCTGCGTGGTCATCATCGTGCCGTCGGGCAGGACCTCGGCGCCGGACCCGAAGAGCTCCTTGCTCGTGTCCAGCTTCGGGTCCGAGGACCTGATGTCGGGCTGCACATTGACCTGCACGAAGCTCTCGCCCTCGCCGTCGTCGACCACGACGTAGCCGTACTCGTACTCCTGGCCTCCGTCCGCCACCACCTTCACATCCCGGGGCATCAGCTCGGCGAGAGTCTCGCGGACGCGCCGGCCGTCGGCGGCCGGCGGCGCCTCCGATCCGGCGTTCCCGGGGTCGGGGATGGTGTCCACGGCCGTACGCCAGGCCGCGTCGGTGGCGATCCGCTTCAACTGGGACGGGGCGAGCGGAGGCTCGGGTCGCGTGACCGGGGCACCCTTCTCCGCCTCGGCGTTCCACTCGCTCACCGTGATGTGATGGCCCTCGCTGGTGACGAGATCGGCGGTCCACCGCTTGGTGTCCGCTCGCCGGTCCGGATACTCGTACCCCTGGAACAGCATCAACACTGAACCGTCGGACAAGCGGGTGGTGGTGCAGCTGTCGTGCAGGACGAGCCTTGCGTCCGGGCAACTGGTCACCTCACGGGCCGTTTCGCTGCCCGGCTCCACCCGGCGGAGCCCGACGGAGACCGCGCCCGCGCCCTTGCCGTCGTCGTACACGAGGTGCGCGTACGGATTGAGCTCCGAGCCGGTGCCCCGTGCTTCCTCGCCGCTGACCTTCCCCTCGGGCAGCAGCTTCTTCAGCGTACGGAGGAGTTCGTCACCGGACACGGGACCGGTTGCGGTCGCCGCGGGGGTGGGCGACGAGGCGGCCGACGACCCGGCGGCGATGGTGTCCCGGCCGCTCCCGCCGGTGCCTCCGTCACCCCAGGGCACGAGCAGGGCTCCCCCCACTCCGGCGAGCGCGACTCCGGCGACGCCGCCCGCGACGGCGGCTCGGCGGCGCAGCAGGGACCTGCGCCCCCGTACCGCGCCGCCGGCGGCCAGGGCGGTCCGGTCGGCCTCGAAGGTGCCGCCGGCCTGGCGCAGGGCGTCGCCGAGCCGGTCCTCGAAGGGGTCTTCGTGCTGTTCGACGGGCATGGCTAACCACCGTTTCTGGAAAGGGGTGGATCAGTGAGTGGCGGATCAGTGGGTCGAGCCGCTCAAGGGGTCGCGTACTCGCGCAGGTCCTCACCGAGTAGTTCCCGGAGCCGCGCGAGGGCGCGGACACACCGCGTCCGTACGGCGGCCGAGCTGACGTTCATCGCGTCGGCGGTCTCCTCGATGGAGCGGTCCTCCCAGTAGCGCAGCACGACCACGGCCCGGTCCTTCGCGGACAGCCGCCCCAACGCCTGGAGGAGCGTGAGCCGCAGGGATGCGTCGGCGTCGCCGCTGCGCGGATCGGGGCGGTCGGGGAACGTGTCGGTGGCCCGCTCGGAGCTGCTGCGCCGCCGCTGGTGGGCGAGGAAGATGCGCGTGAGGACGGTCTGCGCGTACGCGGCGGGGTTCCCCGCCCGCGACACACGCCTCCACTTGACGTACACGCGCCCGAGCGTCTCCTGCACGAGGTCCTCGGCGAGATGGGTGTCCCCGCCCGTGAGCAGGCAGGCGGACCGGTAGAGATGCCCTGCGCGGGCCGCCGCGAATTCCTGGTAGCCGTCCGCGCGGACGTGTCTCATACGTGCCCCCTGATCTTCGTACGTCGTCGTGGTGCCGGCGTACCGCGACGTGACTTCACTTGATTGATGCGGTGGGCCCCCCGGAATGTTTCATCAGGGAGAAGGGATACGGTGCGTCGTGATGCACCAGCCCGAACACGGCGACCAGCCCACGCCGCCCCCGCCCCAGCCCCCGTCCGCTCCGCCCGGGTTCGGCCCCCCGCCGCAGATGTACGGTCAGCCCGCCCAGCCGTACGCCCCGCCGCCCGCGCCCATGCCCGCGGGCCCGGAGTTCCTGGCCGTGGACCGCCACAACTCGATCGTGGTCGACGCGGCCGGTGTCGCCTTCGAGGACCACGGCCGGGGCATCGAGTTCCCGTGGCCCCAGGTGCGCAGCGTCCACTACCGCCCGAACAACGACGGCAAGGGCCTCGTCATGGGCGTCGTCCACGTCGACGGCCGCTTCTACGAGTGCGTGGTGGACGCCAAGGGCCGGGACCGCATGAACGAGTGGATCGCCCAGCTGCTCCCGGTGCTGCAGTACTACCGCCCGCTGGGCTGACCCCCGGCCACCGGCTCAGAGCAGGTGATCGGCCTTGCCCGCCTTGATGTCGAGGATGAGGGTGCGGAGCGCTTCGCGGGTGTCGGTGAGGTAGGTGTCCTCGGCGCCGGCTATGGCGATGTAGGCGTTGCCGACGTCGTCCGTGCCGAGGCGGAAGCAACTGGCGCCTTCTCCGCAGAAGGGCTCTTCCCAGGTGATCGTGTTGACGTTCATCGGCCGCTTCCTCACAGGTTGTCGGTGATCTCGCGGATGAAGTCGCGTGATGCCTCCGGCGACAGGGCGATGCGTTCCATCCAATCCAGGTGTGCGCGGTACTTGGCCAGTTGCGCCTCACTGCCCAGGAACTCCGGGCCGTGCGAGCTGTCAACCTGGGCCGTGTCCAACTGGGGGACGGGGCCTTCGAGGTAATTGACGATTTGCCCCGCGCCGGGGAATGTCCCTGCGGCGAAGGGGATGACCAGAAGGTGTACGGACGGCCGTTCGGACACAGTGAGCAGATGCTCCAGCTGGGCACGTGCCAGCTTGCGTCCGCCGAACTGCATGCGCAGCGCGGCCTCGTGCACGATGCCGACGTACTTGACCGGGTCGTCGCCGTCCAGCACCTGCTGCCTCTCCATGCGGAATGCCAGCCGCAGGGCGATCTCATGCTCGGGAAGGGGCGGCAGTACGGCTCTGAAGAGCTCGATCGCATGGTCGCTGGTCTGGAACAGGCCGGGGATGTGCGTTGTGTGCGCGGTCCGCATGCGCGACGCGTAAGTCTCCAGCTCGGCGATATCGAGGAGCCCAGCGGAGAGAGACCCTCGATATCGCTCCCACCAGCCTCGCCCGGTGGGGCGAGCCATGCTCACCAGCGCGTTCACGTAAGCCTCGTCCGAACAGGCACAGTTACAGGCCAGGGTGCGCAGCCTCTCCGGGCTGATGGTTCGGATGCCCGTCTCGATATTGCTGATCTTCGCCCGATCCAGGCCAAGGAGCCCAGCGGCTTGGTCGGCTGACACCCCGGCGGCTGTCCGCATCTTGCGCAACTCGCTGCCCAGACGCTTTTGGCGCTCCGTGGGTGTCGTCCTCGGTGGCATGGCCGTCCCTTCCGCTGCGCTCACGTGGAGTCTCCCAATTCTGAACGGCAGCGGTTCACGAACGGGTCAATTTCACTGATCAGGTGGCAATGTAACCAACGGCCATCCTACATTCAGTAACGCACCAACTACACGTAGCAGTTGGAAGTGCATCGCGCGAGCCTGCCCGCAGCCTCCTCCCCTGGGAGGGGCGGCCCGCGCCAGGGAGACAGGCCACCGACTGCCGCGCAGCACCCTCACTCAACCCGACGAACCGGAGAACGCCATGTCCGAGCCCCCGACCTGGCAGTGCAACCTCCAGCTGACCAACGACCTACGCGCCCCCCACATCGCCCGCCACACCATCCGCACCGCACTGCTCGGCCACGCAAGCCCGCCGGACCTCACCGACACGGCGGAGCTGCTGACCTCGGAGCTGGTCTCCAACTCCGTCAAGCACTCCGACGGCCCGGTCACCGTCAGACTCCGCTGCCGCCCGGAGGGCATCCGTGTCGGAGTCCTGGACAACCACCCGGACCTCCCCGATCCCCTCCCTTGCACCACCGACCAGGCCTTCGGCCGCGGCCTGTACCTGGTGGAAACCTTGGCCGACGCGTGGGGCCGCTATCCGGTGAGCAGCCGCTTTCGGATGCCGGGATGGAAGGTGGTGTGGTTCGAACTGGCCGCGCGCGAGTAGCGCCCGCACCTCGGCGGGGAAGCAGCGGAGTCCGCCACGGACGCGTGGGTCCTTGACCGCGCCGGAGTGAACCTGGTTCGATCATGTACATGAAGCCCGGACGCCCGATCCTCACGCGACGACGTCACGTCGATCTCGCGCGGACGTCCGGTGCCCTCTGTCACCACGGGCGCTGACCCCGACGGCCTGCCGCTCTCCGGCGCGCCCGTCCCGCCCCCTGCTGCCCAGTCGCAGCCCGTTCCCGGTTCCCGGTGCTCGGACCCCGTTCCCGGCTGCCCAGTACCGCAGCCCTCCGCGCAGCCACCCCCCGTCACGTCAACCCGTACGGGAGCCCGCATGTGCTCACGTACGGGCTCCCCCGCACGGAAGGCCCCTGCCCGAACCATGTCCCGACCGCCCGCCCGCCGCCGCGGCACCGCGCGTAGACCGCTCGCCGCCGCCCTGCTCTCCGCCCTCGCCCTCGCGGCCGCCGCCGTACCCGCACACGCCGCACCCACCGGCGTCACCGCGTCCACCGCCTACACCCCGGTACCCCCGCACAACCCGTACGCCGGCCCCGACGGCACCGCCACCATGCACGGCGACGCCGGCTCCTCGGACACCACCCCGCTCGCCGGGCCCGGCGCCGGCGCGCTGTCGTCGGAGCGGCTGGCCCTCGCCTGCCCGACCGTGCTGGTGGGATCCGACGGCTACCCCGTCGTCCTGTGCACGCCGATCTTCGGGCAGGTGCCGACCGTGCACCTCCTCGACCCCGACGACGGCTCCTCGCTGGCCACCCTCAAACTGACCAAGGGCTTGCTGCTGGGCGGGGTCTACGCCTACATCGACAACAGGGACCGCCTGGTCGTCGCGGACGGCAGCCGCAGTCTGCTCCGCGTCGGTCATCACCAGGACGCCGACGATAACTGGAAGTTGGCGATCGACCAGAGCCTCTCCCTCGCATCCGTGATCCCCGAGGGTGACGCTGTGACCGGGCTGTCGCCCGACTGGCAGGGGCGGGTCTGGTTCGCCACCGGCAACGGCGTGGTCGGTACCGCCGACGACCGTACGGGTGCGGTCCGCGCCCTCACCCTGCCCGCCGGGGAACGCGTCGCCAACAGCATCTCCACCGCCCCGCAGGGCACCGCCGTCACCACCACCCACGCCACCTACCTGCTCACCGCCGGCGCCGACGGCACGCCCAAGATCTCGTGGCGGCAGGCCTACGACCACGGTCAGGCCCGCAAGCCCGGCCTGCTGAGCTGGGGCAGCGGTTCGACCCCGACGTTCCTCGGCCCGACGGCGGGCACCGATTACGTCGCCATCGTCGACAACGCCGATACCACCGTCCGCCTCAAGGTCTACCGGACCTCCACCGGCGCCGAGGTCTGCTCCGTGCCCGTCCTGCGCGCCGCGGGCGGCCCCGGCAGCGAGAACTCGCCCGTCGGCGCCGGGAACAGCGTCTTCGTCGCCGGTACGTACGGCTATCCCTACCCGGCGGTCCCCGACGGGGCGGGCGACAGCGTCCCGGCCTCCGCCGACTTCGCCGGCGGTCTCACCCGTGTCGACGTACGCGCCGACGGCACCGGCTGCACCGAGGTGTGGGACAACGCCCTGCGCTCGGCGGCCGTGCCCAAGCTGTCGACCGCCGGCGGCACCCTGCACACGGTGGTGCGGGACCCGCTGATCCAGGGCACGAAGGGCACCAGCATCCTGGACCCTTACTGGTACGTGCAGATCGACCCGGAGACCGGGACCGTCAAGCGCTCCAAGCAGGTCGGCATCGGCTCGCTGTACGACACCCTCCAGATGGCGGGCACCATCGCCCCGGACGGCACCTACCTCCAGGGCACCGTGACCGGGGTGCTGCGCATCACCGCCGGATGACGCCCCGCCGTCGGCGCCCGTGGTGAGGCAGGCGCGCTGCCCGTGGAGGTAGCGCGCCTGCAACACGATCACCGTGTGTGCCAGCGGCTGTCGGATACTCCGCGTGTCGTAAGTGGCCGCCGTCAGCTAGAACGAGCTGAGCAATCGCCGTGAGAACTGACCGGGGGTGGTGTCATGGCGTGATCCAGCGGTGTAGGCCGGGAGGCCGGGGCGCCGGTCGGCCCCTCCCTCAGGGTGCGTACCGGATCCCGGGGGAGCTTCGCGGACCACGCGGGGCATCGAGTTCATCTGGCTCGAGATTTGCCGCGCCCAGCGCCCAGTACCGCCCGAACAACGACGCAATGCAACGTTCCGCGATCCTGGAGATCGGTCCGTGGAGACCGTTCTGAGGTCGGCCATGCAGAATTTCGTCTTTTCTTTGTCGAAACGGGATGATCCGGAGATGAACGGTCTTCACGGACAATAGTGAACTCTTAGCTGCAGACACGTCCAGGAACGCCGCGCCAGGGCTATTCGTCGAGGTCAGGCGGAGGAATCAGTTCCGATTCCCTCTGTTCACAGGGACTTCACTGCATGTACTGTCCCGCATCACAGGTGTGCCCATTGACCTGCCCTTTTGTCGTGCTGGGGAGCACGGTGGAGGCACGTCGGGTGCGCCATTTCATTGTTGAGTTGCGGTCGGTGGCTCTCACCGACGGCATGGGGTGGGAGTCTTCGGGTGTCTGCTCGTCGTGCGCGTTTTGCGTCGCTGGGGTTGGTCGGTGCGTTGCTGGCCGGTTTGCTGACAGTGATGCCGGTGTCGCAGCAGGAGGCTGTGGCGGCGGATGATTCGACGCCCGTGGTGCCGTCACAATCGTTGGGAACGGCGCCTCCGCAGCAGACGGAGGAAGTCGGAAAGCCGCTCCCTGCTCCCGATTGGCCGAATGCCGCGGAGGCGGCTGTGGACCTTTCCGAGGTCGAGCCGGGCGAGCCTGGCACGGTTGAGCCGTCACCATCATCGGCGAGCTCGGATGAAGGTGCTACTCAGGTTGCTGAGGTGGTTGAGGTAACACCAGTGGCAGCCGATATGCAGGGGATCTCGCCGCACTCGGCCTCGAGTCGACGAGTAGCGGAGGAAGGGACGCCCGCTCCCAGCCTGGGCAACTCGGCGAGCAGCGAGCCGAGTGGCAGTCCGTCGCCGCCTGCTTCCGAGTCGCCGAGCCTGTCGGACTTTGCTTCGCCGTCGCCTTCTGAGACGGCTCCGAAGAGTGTGTCTCCGGAGCAGGTGGAGGTGCGGGTTCTGGACCGGCAGGAGGTGGAGCCGGCCGGTGGTGTGGGCCTTGGTCTGCAGGTGACCCGCGCGGACGGTGTGGATGAGCCGGGTCGGGTCCAGGTCGATGTCGACTACTCGAGATTCAAGTACGCCTATGGCGGTGACTTCGCCGGGCGGCTGCGGCTGGTGAAGATGCCCGCGTGCGCGCTGGAGACGCCGCAGGCGGAGGGCTGCACCGAGCGCGAGTACGTGCCGGCCGACAACGACACCAAGACGGGAACGCTGACCGCCACGGTGATCGCCGAGCCCGATGCGGGCGAGGGGACCACCACGCAGCTGATCGCCACGGCGAGTGCGAGCGTGTATGCGCTGGCGACGGGTTCGTCGTCGGATCAGGGCGACTACAGGGCGTCCACTCTGTCGGCAACGGGGTCATGGGGGGTGTCCACTGGGTCGGGTGCGTTCACGTACGACTATCCGTTCCAGTTGCCTTCGCCGCCGATGGGTTCGGCGCCCTCGCTGGCGCTGACGTACAACTCGCAGTCGGTTGACGGCCGTACCTCGGCAAGCAACAACCAGGCGTCCTGGGTCGGTATGGGCTGGGACCTGAGCGTCGGCTTCATCGAGCGTAAGTACCGCAACTGCACTGACGATGGCCTCAAGACGATCGGTGACCTGTGCTGGGATTCACCGAACTCGACCAAGGAACCCTCGGGCGCTGTCTATGTGATCAACCTCAACGGTGTGACCTCGGAGTTGATCCAGGACAACAACGGCACCGGTGCCTACCACCTCAAGGACGACCCGGGCTGGCGGGTTCAGCGACTGTTCGGCGGGCACGGTGCCGGCCGGGACGGTGAGTACTGGGTGATCTCCACCCAGGACGGCAAGCGCTACTACTTCGGCTGGGGCCGCTCCGAGCGCACCACCACCGCCACGGCTTCCGTGTTCACCGCACCGGTCGTCGGCAACAACGCCGGTGAGCCCTGCCACGACCAGTTCCCCGAGCCGTGCACCCAGGCATGGCGATGGAACCTGGATCGGGCGGTCGACGCCAACGAGGTCGAGACCATGTACTTCTACGACAAGGAGTACAACCACTACCGGTCGGTCGCGAACGCCGACAAGGCGCGCAGCTACGTCTCGGCGGGCTATGTGAAGGAGATCCAGTACGGCTGGGCCTCGCAGATCCCGGATGCCAAGGTGCCCGCGAAGGTCGAGCTGACACACGTCAACCGTTGCATCGAGCGGATGGCGGACAACGATCCGCTGCGCAGCGAGCCCAAGGCCTGCCCGACCTTCAAGGAGAAGCCGACCTCGTACCCGGACGTCCCCATCGACTTGATGTGTGACGGAACGGCCGGCGACTACGACTGCGCGGGCAAGACGTACTACCCCACGTTCTTCTCCACGGACATGCTCTGGGACATCAAGACCTACGTGTCGGACCAGTTCGGCAGCGGCTGGGACCTGGTGCAGCAGTACCAGACCAAGAAGGGTTTGCCCAACCCGGACGGCTCGGTGGGGAAGACGCTGTGGCTGGACTACATCCAGCGTAAGACCTACGGCAACGGCACCGACCTGGTGCTGCCGGTCACCAACTTCAACGGCACCGACCTGGACAACAAGGTCGGCTCGACCGAGCTGAACTTCCGGCGTGTCAACGAGATCCACAACGACCTCGGCGCCACCATCAAGGTCACATATGGGCTCGCCAACGCCTGCACCGCGGACGACCTGCCGTCCCAGTCCTCGAACACGATGGACTGCTACTGGCAGAAGTGGACCCCGGAAGGGGCTACGGAGTCCAAGTCGGGCTGGTTCAAGAAATTCCTGGTGACCAAGGTGGAGGTCGACCCGACCGTCACCACCAACCAGGACGGTGCCCCGGTGATGACCACCTCGTACACCTACGAGGACGGGGCGGGTTGGCGCTTCACCAATGACCCTCTGACTCCGGACGAGGACGAGTCCTGGTCGGACTGGCGCGGATACCAGGAGGTGCAGGTCACCACCGGTTCCGGCACCACCAAGAAGACCACCAAGTACTGGCTCTATCGCGGCCTCTCCGGAGACAGGACCTCCAAGACCGACCCGTCGGCCACCAAGACCGTCACGGTCAATGACGGCGACGGCAACAACTACACCGACCACGACTGGCTCACAGGCAAGCCGCTGTCCACGTCGTTGCGCGACGACCAGGATGTCTCGCAGGAGCGCACCTACCACACCTACTGGGACCACAACACCGCCCAGTACGACGGCCTGCCTGATGCCCGTTTCGTACGGGAGAGCAAGACCGTCACCAACAGCAAGACCTCAGCGGGCTGGCGTGAGCACGTGGTCGAGAACGAGTACGACCCCGCTGAGGCTGCCTCGACCACGTTCGGCTTGCCGATGCGCATGGACGACTGGGGCGAAACCGGTGTCTCGGACAACCGCTGCACCACCTACGGGCGCGCCTACAACACCGACGACTACGACTCCACCGGCGCCCAGCGCTGGACCGTCCTGCAGGACCAGGTCAAGCACTACTCGGTGGGCTGCACCAGCGCAGCAGACTCGAACCAGGACGCCTACGCCAGCACGCTGTATGACGGTGCGACCGCGGTCGCGGACAACAAGCCGGCCGATGGCAACCCGACCGAGGTGCGCACCTACACCGGGGCTGGCACGTACCGGACGGTGAACACCGGTTACGACAAGGCCGGACGAATCATCTGGGCCGAGGACGGTAAGCGCAACCGGACCACCACCACATACAGTCCGGCAAACACATGGCCGCTCGACGGCATCACCACGACGACACCGGATCCGGACGGAACGGCCTCCGCCCGGATGGGCCTCAGCACCACAAGCTGGCCCTCGCGTTTCTGGGGCGCGGCGTACCAGGTCAGGGACGCCAACGGGAACATCACGAAGACGACCCTGGATGCCGCTGGGCGCCCGGTGGAGGTGTGGAAGCCGACCGAGACCGGCACCTCGCCGTCCATGAAGTTCAGCTACACCATCCCCACCTCCACCAACGGCTCAGGCGTCCCTGATGCAGTGGACGGCTACCCACATGTCACCAGCAGCGTCCTTCAGTCCGGCAGCACCTACGTCACTGCGCACAGCTATACGGACGCGGTGGGGCGCGCCCGCGAGACGCAGAATCCGCTGCCGGACGACGTCGACCCCGGGACCAAGTTGTCCGTTCCCTACCGCCAGGTGGCCGTCACCCGCTACGACTCGGCCGGCAACGTCGCCGGCGTCTCCGACGTGTTCCGTAACCAGGGCAAGGCAGGGACCGGCGGCCCGTCCAGCCCGAAGGTCGCCGATCTGCCTTCCTACGCCGACGTGGTGGTGGACTGGGCAGGGCGCGCAACGCTCGCCCAGCTCCAGGCCAACGGCGTGACACAGCCCCACGGCAAGATCACCACCAGCTACTTCGGCGACTACACCAAGGTCACCCCGGCCGTCGGCGGCGCCACCGACACCTACACCGATGTGTACGGCCAGACCGGCAAGGTCGTCGAATACGACACCTCCACGACCTACACCACCACCTACGGCTACACGGGCAAGGGCGAACTCGCAAGCATCACCGACACGCGAGGCAACGACACCCTTTACAGCTACAACTGGGCCGGCCAACGTACAGCGGTCGACGACCCCGACATGGGTAAGTCGTCCACGGTCTACGACGCCAACGGTCAGGTCGAGAGGGTCACCAGCAACGCTGGGAAGACCGTCCTCACCTATGGATACGACAACCTCGGCCGTGAGACGTCCATGTCCAGCGGCGCCGACCAGCTCGCCGCCTGGATATGGGACGAGCCCGGTGTCCCCGGCGGCAAGGGCCAGATCACGAGCACTGTCGGCCGGGACGCGGACGGCAACGCGTACACCACCAAGATTGCCGAGTTCGACAAGCGGGGACGACCCCTGAAGTCGACCACGACGATCCCGGCGAACGTGACCGGGCTGGCCGGCAGCTACACCACGACGTACGGCTACGACGCCGCCGACCACATCACCGCCATTGGTTACCCGGCTGCCGGCGGACTGGCAGCCGAGACGGTCACAGCGTCCTATGACGCGTACGGCTACCCCGAGCAGCTCAAGAGCAGTCTGGGCAACACGGTCTACATCGACGACAACGCCTTCGACGCCTACGGCCGCCTGATCGGCCGCGACTACGGGCCGAAGACCGGTGGCACCGGCGCCCGCGCTTACCGCTCCTACGGCTATGACGACACCGCCGGCACCCGCTGGCTGAGAAGCATCTCCACCACCAGCACCGTCAACGGCATCACCACCGAGTCCCAGAAGGACACCTACAGCTACGACCTCGCCGGAAAGATTATCGAGATCCGCGAGCAGGCCAACGGCCAGACCGCCCAGTCGCAATGCTTCAAGTACAACCCCCTGGGCAGCCTGACGAACGCCTACACCCGCGCCGCGCAAGGCGACTGCGTCACCACGGCGTCGGACTTCAAGGGCCCATCGCCCTACCAGACGGCTTACACCTACGACCGACTCGGCAACCTGCAATCGGTCACCGACACCGACAGCGCCGGGAAGGCGACCAAGCGGGACTACCTCTACCCCGGCTATGACGACGCCGGAACCTGGACCACCCCCGACACCGACCAGCCGCACGGCGTCCGCAAGATCAACCACATCGCAGACGGTGCCACCACCTCGTCCGATACGTTCACCTATGACGCCGACGGCCGCATGACCACGCGCGTCGAACCCGCGGCCGGCAAGAACACCGACTACACCTGGACCAAGCTCGGTCAACTCGCCACCGTCAAGACCACCAAGTCCACCGGCAGCGAATTGACCCGCTACACCTACGACGCGGACGGCAGCGTCCTCGTCCGCACCACACCCAGCGAAACCGTCGCCTACCTCGGCGCCACCGAACTGCGCACCACCGACGGCAAGGCCGTCACCGCCACCCGCTACTACACCAGCGCCGGCGCCACCGTGGCCATGCGCACCACCGGCCCGGACGGCGGCAGACTCACCTACCTGATGGCCGACCCCCAGGCCTCCACCCAGCTCAACATCAACAGCCTCACGGGCGCGGCCGAACGCCGCCGCTACACCCCCTTCGGTGACGACCGCAGCGGCAGCCTTCCCGCCGGCACCGACCAAGGCTTCCTCGGCAAGCCCGAGGACACCTCAACAGGACTCTCGCTTCTCGGTGCCCGCGCGTATGACCCGAAACTCGGCCGCTTCCTGAGTGGCGACCCGCTCAACTTCCCCTATCGCCCGCAGAATCTGTCCGCTTACAGCTACAGCCACAACGACCCGATCAACTTCAGCGATCCCACGGGTCTGTGCGACGACCCGGTCGGCAACGGCCGCTGCATTCCGGGTAGGACCGGAATCGATGCCGTAGATCCTTCTGTACCTACCAACCTCACTCCGCCTGCGTCTACCAACCACACTCCGGCAAACGACTGGCAAGCCGAGTCGAACAGCGCTCAGGATCTCGATGGCGATGGCCTGATCACCGTTTACCCCAGTGTTGAGGTCCCTGCAGACTGGGCAGGCGCGGATGACTTCATTGCCGCCTTCCGGAAGATCCAGGCTGACTGGGGGAATGGCTGGAACGGCATGATGCCGGGCGATCCGTACTCGGAGATGTCCATTGCATCGGCAGCCCTGGAAGCTTGCATGGATTCCAAGTGCTCCGACACGCTGACAATACAGATGCACGCGGACGCGTTGATCGAGGCGATGGAATTCCAGGCCTCGATCGGAAAACGCTTCAAGGTTGGTGGCGGAGGTGACTCCGAATCATGTGACAGCTTCTTGTCGGAGGCCGAGGTCCTACTGGCGGACGGTACCGTCAAGAAGCTCAAGGACATTGAGGTCGGAGACGAAGTCCTCGCGACAGATCCCGAGGAGTCTGAGACTGAGGGAAGAGCCGTCCTCGCCACCATCATCACCAGTATCGACAAAGAATTTGTCGAGCTGACGCTGGGATCTGGATCGGCTCCTCTCATCGCCACGACGCACCACCCGTTCTGGTCGCCCTCAGAGAAGGCATGGCTGGACGCCGAGCAGCTCAAGCAGGGCATGACGCTGCGTACCAGCTCCGGCACCGAGGCGACCATCGGTTCGGTCCGCATTTTCCGGAAACAGCAGGAGACGCGTAACCTCACCGTCGAGGGCTTGCATACGTACTATGTGCTGGCGGGGGCTACGCCGGTCCTGGTTCACAATTCGTCCTCCTGTGACGTACCTAGCGTGGAAGTCCTCGATGGGACGTGGAGGCGGATGGGCTTCACTTCCCGATCGGAATTCGGCGACGTGGCGTGGGGCGGGCGGAGTCTCGCAGATGCGAGCAAACTGAAGACCCCGGAACAGTTGGCGAGGATGAGGGAAATTGGCCTCACTCAGGAAGACGCCCAACATTGGCGCAACTTCTACATGAATATCCACAACAAGTCGGCGGCGAAGTTCCCCAATAATCCGGAAAAGGTAAATCCGAGCGCCCGGTCGAGGGCGGACCTTTTTCAGTACTACATAGACAACCTCTAAGGGTGAACATGCGTTTTGTGATCCGAGCGGACACGTCGGTAGTAGTGGCTTTCGAGCCGACTGCGGCCGAGTGCCTCCTGGAACCAGGAAAGACCATCGTTGTGGAATGGTTCGACGGGGGTGACGATGGCATGGTCTCCTTGGAGGCGGGGTGCTTCGTCGTTGCTGCCCCGAGTGGTGGATACACAAGGGCGTGGGACTCCGACGGCATGGAAATCTATGTAGGTCCCGAGTCCGGGCCAGAAGCGCGCTGACTCGAGAGGCGTGGTAAGGGGATCTTTGGTGAAATCGTAGACGTCTTTCGTGGGTTGCCTTCCCATGAAACAGGAGCCCCGTCGAAGAGTGCCTTCGACGGGGCTCCTGCGGCGTCTTGGCGGCGACGGTGACGGCAGCGTCAGCAGACGGTTGCGGCGGGTGGGTCGTCAGGTTCGTCGTCCTGGGCGCACAGGGCGTTGCTGACTCGGCTTCCGTGTCCCGGGCTGGAAGGTGGTGTGGTCGGAGCCGGCCGCGCGACAGTGACCGGAGCGCGGCCTACTTCACGACGACGATCGCCGTCCCACTGGTGGCGAACTCCCACATGGCCTCACCGTCGGCCACGCGCTCCCGGATCGCTCCGGTCCTCAGGTTCGGGTCCGGGGACGGCGAGGCACCGTCCAGCGCGTTCGAGAACGCCGACGCGGTCGAGAAGTACACCGCGTTCTCGATCTTGACCCCGTCGGAGCCGGTTCCCTCTTCGCGCCGGAAGGACACCGTGTACGTGCCCTCGGCGGGGTCGACGGTCCCGGGCCACACGTTGAACGAACGGCGCACGTCGTCGGTGTCTGTGTCGGTGTCGGCGTCGACCAGCCACACCCGGTCCTGCCCGAGCGAGTAGACCACGCGGCGCCCGGTCCCCGAGTCGGCGGGGACGTCCGGCTGGGTTTCCTCGCGCGCCGAACTGCTGGGAGTCGCGCTCGGCGACGGCTTCGCGGTGGCGGTCTTCTCAGAGGTCCCTGCCACGGTCGGTCCGCTCCGCGCCTGCACCGTCAGCCCGGTGACGACGGCCAAGGAACCGACGAGCAGACCCGTGACCCAGACTGCCGGGGACGGTCGGCGTGCTGACACCTGGTCGTTCTCCTTCATCGTGACGTGTCTTCTCGGACCGGCCCTGGAAGCAGGCGCACGCCATCGGACAGTAGGAAGATCCTATGGGGCGGGTCCGGTGTCCGGTACGCCCTGGCCTGCGGACGCAGTGGCAAAAGGCCGCCCCACAATACGAACGGCTGCCCCCTCATCGAGGCGGGCAGCCGATTCCGTCCGGACGGCGTGCTACTCGTAGTGGTAGCGCGCCTGCAAGACGATCACCTCGTTGTCCCTGGGCAGGTACACCAGACGGTGCTCGTCGGTGATGCGGCGCGACCATGCTCC
Organism: Streptomyces sclerotialus; assembly: GCA_000719105.1. Lineage (GTDB taxonomy): Bacteria > Actinomycetota > Actinomycetes > Streptomycetales > Streptomycetaceae > Streptomyces > Streptomyces sclerotialus_B. Next base: position 375,118 of record JODX01000002.1, read on the forward strand.
GGCGAGTGCGTGCTTCAAGGGTTCCGGCTTGCCGATGCCCTCGTAGGGGTCACGGAGCGCGTCGTCGATGAGGCGGTTGATGCGCTTGAGGATCTTGCGGTCGGCGGCCTGCCAGTGGACGTAGTCCTCCCACCCGTGCCGGGTGAAAGCGAGTTTCACGGGCGTTCCTCGCCGTCGCCGTCCCTGATCAGCTCACGGCTCTCGTAATTACCGTCGAGGGCGTCCTGGAAGGAACGGATCAGGCGGCGGGCATTGGCGGGAGAGCGGAGCAGGTGAGCCGTCTCCTGCAATGCCTCGTATTCCTCGGCCGCCACCAGGTAGGCGCTGCCGTTCTTCGACACGATCTCTATGGCGCTGCGGTCGCTGTTGACCTCTTCGATCAGCGGGAACAGGCGGCGGCGCGCCTCGCTGGCGGTGATGGACACTGAACGACCTCCTCATGGTGGTACAAGAAACGGTACCACTCTCCCTCCGGTCTGCCAGGCGAGCGCCGGTTCGGACGGCTCGCCCGCCGGGGTCCGGGCCAGGCCTGGCCCGGACCCCGGCGGGGCGCAAGGGACGACCCCGCTTACGGCAGCCCGTGCACGTGCGGCCCCACCGCGTTCGACCACGCGTTGCCCGCCAGCGCGTCCCAGTTCGTCGACCAGGTCATCGCGCCCCGCAGCTCCGGGTAGGTGCGCGAGGGCTTGAACGAGCCGCAGTTCGTGCCCTTGGTCAGGCAGTCCAGGGCGGCGTTCACCACGGACGGGGCGACGTAGCCGCTGCCCGCGCCGCGCGTGGAGGCCGGGAGGCCCAGGCCGACCTGGGACGGGGCGAGACCGCCCTCGAGCTGGATGCAGGCGAGGGCCGTGAGGAAGTCGACCGTGCCCTGGCTGTACACCTTGCCGTCGCAGCCCAGCATCGAGCCGCTGTTGTAGTACTGCATGTTGACGACCGTGAGGATGTCCTTCACGTTCAGGGCCGTCTGGAAGTAGGAGCCCGACGTCGACTGCATGTCGATCGTCTGGGGCGCCATCGTCAGGATCATCGACGGGCCCGCCTTCGCCGACAGGGCGCGGAGTGCCTGCGTCATGTACGTCGCGTTCAGGCCGTTCTCCAGGTCGATGTCGACGCCGTCGAAGCCGTACTCCTGCATCAGGGCGTAGACCGAGTTCGCGAAGGCCGTGGCCGACGCCGCGTTGTTCACCGACACCGTGCCCTTCTCACCGCCGACCGAGATGATCACCTTCTTGCCGACCGCCTGCTTGGCCTTGATGTCGGCCTTGAACTGGTCGACCGTGTAGCCGTTCAGGCCCGCCGAATCCAGATTGAAGGTGACCGCGCCGGGCGTGGTCGTCGCGTCCGCGAAGGCGACGGCGATGATGTCGTACTGGGACGGCACATCGGAGATCTTCTGGACCGTGGCCCCGTTGTCGAAGTTCTGCCAGTAGCCCGTCACCGCGTGCTTCGGCAGCGCGGTGCCGCCCCCGTCGTTCCCGGAGGGCGCCGTCGTCGCCGTCACGGCCGCCGACTTCGCCGACTCGCCCGCCGCGTTGACCGCCGTGACCTGGAAGGAGTACGAGGTCGAGGCCGTCAGACCGGTGACCGTGGCCGAGGTGCCGGTCACCGCCGTCACCTTCGTACCGTTGCGGTAGACGTTGTAGCCGGTCGCCCCCGAGACCGTGTTCCAGGCGAGGGAGACGGACGAGGACGTGGTGGACGGGGCCGAGAGGCCGGCCGGGGCCGCCGGGATCGTCGGGGCCGGTTCACCGTCGCCGCCGCCCCCGTCCGGACCGGACACCGACACGTCGTCCGCGTAGTAGGCCGCCTGCCCGTACCAGCCGTGGGTGTAGACCGTCACCGAGGTCGTGGACGCGCCCGTGGTGAAGGTCGTCGTGAGCTGCTTCCAGGACGTCGAGTCAGGGGTCCAGGTCGAGACGTCCGTGGTGCCCGTGCCGGTCACGCCCAGGTACGCGTAACCGCCCTGTACCCAGGCGCCCAGCGTGTACGTCGAGTTGGGCTTGACGGCGACCGTCTGGCTGCACCTGGCGTTGTCCTGCCCGCCGGGCGTCGCCTTCAGCGCGGCCGAGCCGCCGTGCACGGGGGAGGAGACGGTCGTACCGCTGCCGGCCGAGCAGGTCCAGCCGGTCAGACCGGACTCGAAACCGGCGTTCTTGGCGTTGTTGACGTCCGCGGCCGAGGCCTGGCCGGCCGTGGTGAGGGTGAGGGTGGCCGCGGCGAGGGCGGTGGCGAGTGCTCCCGCCCAGGTTCTCCTGCGTCCGGACGTGACGGGTGCGCGGTGACGATGCACTGGGGCCTCCGAGAGGGAGTGGGGGTGGGGTGGGTGGGGTGGGGATGTGGGGCATCGCATTGCGGACGGTGGCCACCGCTTGGCGTCCAAGTTGGTCCAGACCAATTGAGTTGTCAAGGCTTCGTCATTCCGTCCCTCGCACCGCACCAACCAGTCGTTGCTATAGCACAGTTGAGAAGCGAACGACTTACTCTGTGTCGATCTCGTCCGCACCTTCTGTGAGTCGATCAAGGAGATTCGGTGTTGACTGGCCCATGCCGTGGATATGGTGCTGGTGCAGAACGATGCGAGAGCTCGTCACAGGGACGTACGGAACTGTGGCGATTTCGAGCGAATTGCAGGCGAACAGGGGCGATCTGAGGCGGTGGTTGACCACCTCGCCGCAGTGAGAACGGGGTGGTGAGCAGCGTGCCGACCGCGATAGCCGTCACCAGTTCCGATCTGGTGCTCCCACCGCTGGACCGGCAGACACCTCCCGCCGTCGTCCAGCCGCAGGACACGCTGGAGGGCTCCCTCGTCGGCATGCACGCGCTGATCGAGCAGCACGGGTACGTCATCGCGCTGTACTCGCCCACCGCTCAGCAGTCCGCCGCCCGGCGTCTGCATACCGTCCGTTCCGTGCTCGAAAGTGACCGGATCGCACTGCTCGGCATTGATCTGCCACCACTCGGGCTCGCCCTGTTGTGTCAGCAGTTACGGCAGTTGTCCGCCTGCGACTTCAGTCCGGGAGTGCTCGCCTCCTCCGCGCGCCTCCTGGCCCACTACATCTACTCCGGCGCCCTCCTCGGCTCGGTGGCCAAGCTGGACCGCGTGCCGGTGTCCCTCAAGTCCCACGCCAAGTCGTGGGTGCCGGGCGCCCAGTTCGCCGTACTGGCCCATCCGAAGCCCCAGCTCGTGCGCATCGGCGAGGGCGACCTCGCCGGGCCCGAGTTCGGCACGCGGCTGCTCGTCGCGAGCGGGCAGCCGCCCTCCGACTGGGTGACCTCGACACTCGCGCCCGCCTGGCAGGTGCAGGGCGTGGCGAACGTCCCCCTGCCCGCCGAGTCCGCGCGCTGGTGGGGGACCGGAAAGCTCGTCGAGTTCGCCGCCGGGCTGTACGACGTGTCGGTGCTCTACCAGCTCGTGTCGTCCGTACGCCGGGAGAGCTGCCACTGGTGCGGGCTCGAGTTCATCGGCGACCGCTGCGGGTTCTGCGCGGCGCCGCTGCCCGACATCCCACCGACGGCCACCACGGCCGCTGCGGCCACGGCGACGGCGACGGCCGTACGGGCTCTGCCCCGGGGCACGACATGAGCTGTATACGCCCGCCTTCACTGCCTTCGTAGGAACGCGTAAGTCCCCGCTCGACCGCTCGACCCGCCCGTCTCCGCCCCGATCGAGGTTGTCCGCGTCATGAACTCACGCCAGCGCCGCGGCGTCATCCTGCTGGTCCTCTCGGCCCTGTGCGCCCTCGGAGCCTTCGCCGGGGTGCTCTCGGTGATCCGCGACGTGAACGGAAAGGTCGGCTCGGAGGTGGACGCCTACCGGCTGAAGAGCGACATCGCGCCGTACAAGGAGCTCACCGCCGCCCAGTTCGAGCGGGTCTCGATGCCGAAGCGGTGGCTGTCCGAGACGGCCGTCACCGACCTCGGCGACATCCGCGGGAAGATCGCCGTCACCCGGCTGGAGGAGGGGTCCCTGCTCCAGAGCGACATGATCGTGGACCGGCCCGAACTCGAGGCCGGACAGCAGGAGATCGCCATCATGATCGACGCCGCCACCGGCGTCGCGGGCAAGATCAACCCGGGGTCGAGGGTCAACATCTACGCCACCTTCGCGGCCGACGACAGCGACAACGGCGCCGACCAGTCCAAGCTCATCGTCGCGGGCGCGCGCGTCATCGACGTCGGCAAGCTGACCGCCCTGGAACCCGGCCAGTCCAGCAACGACCGGCGCCGCACCGCCACCGAGGCCGTCCCCATCACCTTCGCGCTCGACACAGCGGACGCCCAGCGCGTCGCGTACGCCGAGTCGTTCGCCGAGCACGTCCGCCTCGCCCTGGTCGCGGGGGGCGACGACACCGGCGTCAAGCCCGACGACCGTACGTACACCCTCGACGAGGACAAGTAGGAGACCGCGCATGACGCCTGCCCGTCACGTCCCCGCGGGGTTGTGCCCATGACGATCCGCATCCTCCCCGCCGTCGGGGACATCGACTCCGCCCGTGCGCTGTCCACCCTGCTCAGCCAGCTCGCGGACACCGAACCGGCGCCCCCGGTCCCGGACTCCACCGCCCTGCTCGACACCCTCGCGCGCCTCGCCGCCGAATCCCTCGACGAGCTGCCCGAGGTCGTCCTCGTGCACGAGCGGATCGGCCCGGTACCGGCGCTCGACCTCATCCGCGACCTGGTGATGCGCTTCCCCGCGGTCGGGGTCGTCCTCATCACCGCCGACACGAGCACGGGCGTGCTGACGGCCGCCATGGACTCCGGCGCCCGCGGCATCGTCACCCTGCCCCTCGGCTACGACGCCCTCGCCGAACGCGTCCAGGCCGCCGCCTCCTGGTCCGCCGGCATGCGGCGCCACCTCGCCAGCGGCGTGCCCGAGCTGTACTCGGGACCGGGCGGCACCCTCGTCACGGTCACCGGTGCGAAGGGCGGCGTCGGCGCCACCGTCGCCGCCGTCCAGCTCGCCCTCGCGGCCCGCGCGTCCGGCCGTACGGTCGCGCTGCTGGACCTGGATCTCCAGTCCGGTGACATCGCCTCCTACCTGGACGTCCAGTTCCGCCGGTCCGTCGCCGACCTCGCCGGGATCACCGACATCAACCCGCGCGTCCTCCAGGAGGCGGTCTACACCCACGACACCGGCGTCGCCCTCCTTCTCGCCCCGGCCGAGGGCGAACGCGGCGAGGAGGTCACCGACCGGGTGGCCCGCCAGGTGGTCAGCGCCCTGCGCGCCCGGCACGACGTGGTGGTCGTCGACTGCGGCTCCCAGATGAGCGCGGCGACCGCGGCGGCCGTCGAGATGGCCGACCATGCGCTGCTCCTCGTCACCCCGGACGTCGTCGCCGTCCGGGCCGCCAAGCGCATGGTCCGCCTCTGGGACCGCCTCCAGATCCGCAAGGCCGAGGAGACCCTCACGGTCGTCAACCGGCACTCGCGCGGTACGGAGCTCCAGCCCTCGCTGGTGGAGAAGGTCACCGGGACGAAGGTCGCCCGCGTCGCCGTCCCCGCCGCCTTCAAGGAACTCCAGTCGGTCGTCGACGCGGGACGCCTCCAGGACCTGGAGGCGCGCTCCACCGTCAAGCAGGCCCTGTGGTCGCTGGCCGGGGAGCTCGGGCTGGTCAAGGCGCAGGAGGGCGGGGGCGGGGGCGGCCGGCGCCGCAAGCCGTCCGCCGACCGGGGCGCGCTGGCCCTCCGCCGCCGGGGCGGCGACCGCGGCTCGGTGACCGTGGAGTTCGCGGGCGTGTTCCCGCTGATCCTCGTGGTGATGGCGATCCTGTGGCAGTGCGTGCTGTACGGCTACACGTACTCGATCGCGGGGAACGCGGCGGACGAGGCGGCGCGGGCGGCCACGGCGGCGTACGAGGCGGGGGACTGGCAGGGCGCCTGCGAGTCCGCCGGGAGCGAGCATGTGCCGGGTGCCTGGACCGCCGACTTCGCCTGCGGTGCCGAGGGCTCCGTCATGAAGGCCACGGTCAAGGCCGAGGTCCCGCTCTTCTTCCCCGGCTTCGACCCCGGCTGGCCGGAGGTCGAGGGCGAGGCGGGGGCCGCGCTGGAGGGGAACGGCTGATGAAGGGGCTGCTCGGGCGCGTGCGCCGCAGGTTACGGGACGTCCGGGGCATCCGGAACATCCGGGACGACCGGGGCGTCTCCCTGCTGGAGTTCGCGGGCTTCCTGCCGATCCTGCTCGTGGTCGGGATGGCCGGGATCCAGCTCGGGCTCATCGGGTACGGGGCCAGCCAGGCGGGTACGGCCGCACGTGCCGCGGCGCGTGCCGAGTCCCTGGAGCCCGGTACGGGCGCGGGAGCGGGACAGGCGGCGGTCAGCGGATGGCTGAGCCCCGACATCGATCCGGGTGGCGGGGGCGGCGACACCACCACCGCCTCCGTGACCGTCACCGTCCCCTCGGTCATCCCCCTGTTCGACGACGTGGACCTGACCAGGGAAGCCACCATGCCCAACGACAACGACGACTGACCTGCCGCACCCGAGAGAGAGGAGTTGACGAAGATGAGCCTGCGATCCCGTATCGCCGCCCCCGCCGAGGAAGGGGGAGCCGGACGCGAGGACGGACACCTCGTGGCCGTCTACCGCGCCAAGCTCCTCGAAGAGATCGACCTCGCCGAGATGTCGAGCCTCGCGGCCACGGAACGCCGCGCCCGCCTGGAGCGCGTCCTCGGCCACATCATCAGCCGCGAGGGCCCGGTACTGTCCTCCGCGGAACGCTCCCAGCTGATCCGCCGGGTGGTCGACGAGGCCCTGGGCCTGGGCGTCCTCGAACCGCTCCTCGCCGACGCGTCCATCACCGAGATCATGGTCAACGGCCCCGACTCGGTCTTCGTGGAGCGCTCCGGACGGGTCGAACAACTGCCCCTCCGCTTCGCCTCCACCGAGCAGCTCATGCAGACCATCGAACGCATCGTCTCGACCGTGAACCGGCGCGTCGACGAGTCCAACCCCATGGTCGACGCCCGCCTGCCCACCGGCGAGCGCGTCAACGTGATCATCCCGCCGCTCGCCCTCTCCGGCCCGACCCTCACGATCCGCCGCTTCCCGCGCGCGTACACCCTGCCGGAGCTGATCGGCCTCGGCTCGCTGGACGAGCAGATGCTGATGCTGCTCGCCGCGTTCGTCCGCGCCCGCTTCAACGTGATCGTCAGCGGCGGTACGGGCACCGGCAAGACGACCCTCCTCAACTCCCTCTCCGGACTGATCCCGTCCCATGAGCGCATCATCACCATCGAGGACTCCGCCGAACTCCAGCTCCAGCAGGACCACGTGATCCCGCTGGAGTCCCGGCCGCCGAACATCGAGGGCAAGGGCCAGGTCACCATCCGCGACCTGGTCCGCAACTCCCTCCGTATGCGCCCCGACCGGATCATCGTGGGTGAGGTCCGCGGCGGCGAGACCCTCGACATGCTCCAGGCCATGTCGACCGGCCACGACGGCTCGCTCGCCACCGTCCACGCCAACTCCGCCGAGGACGCGCTGATGCGCCTGCAGACACTCGGCTCCATGTCCGAGGTGCTGATCCCCTTCGAGGCCCTCAAGGACCAGATCAACTCGGCGGTCGACGTCGTCGTGCAGCTCACCCGCTTCGCCGACGGCTCCCGCAAGATCACCGAGATCGCGCTGCTCGTCTCGCACGGCCGCGAGCAGTTCCGCATCGCGACGGTCTCCCGCTTCGTACCGCGGCCCCTCGGCCCCGACCGCGTGGTCCAGGGCCACTTCGAGCACCTGCCGGTCCCGCGCCAGGTGGCGGAGAAGCTGTACACGGCCAACGAGCCGCTGCCGCCCGCGTTCGGCGTCGCGGAGGCCATCGACGTACTCGCCACGAGGCAGGCCATCGGATGAAGCACAGGCCATACGGGTCGTACGAGCCCTCGAAGAGGTACGCGCCATGACCGACTCGACCCTCCTCGCCCTCGGCGCCACCGTCCTGTGCGGCACCTTCGCGGTCGCCGGCGTGCACACGTACGCCTCCGGCCGCGCCCAGCGCCAGGCGCTCGTGGACCGCCTCTCCAGTACGGCGCCGGCCCGTACGGCAGGCGGCCGCGTCCGCCGCTTCCGGGGCATCGACCGGCGGCTGCGCCGCACCCGGCTCGGCCGGACGATCCACCTCCGGCTGTCGGCGACGGGCCTCGACGTCACGGCGGGGGAGTTCGCCACGTACGTCGCCGCGGTCGTCCTCGCCCTGTGGCTGATCGCCGCCGCGACGCTGGCCCCGTTCTTCGGCCCGATCGCTGCCCTGATCACCGTCTGGGGCGCGGCGGTCTTCCTCAACTGGCAGCGCCAGAAGCGCATCGAGGCGTTCATCAACCAGCTCCCGGACGTGGCCCGCCTGCTCGCCAACGCCACGGCCGCCGGCCTGGCCCTGCGCACGGCCCTGGCGATGGCGGCCGAGGAGCTGGAGGCCCCGGCGGGCGAGGAACTGGCCCGGGTCGCCGACCAGCTCGCCCTGGGCCGGTCGGTGGACGACGCGCTCGGCGAGCTGGCCGAGCGCCTGCCCTCCCGCGAACTGGTCGTCCTCGTCACGACACTCGTCCTGTCCAACCGGGCGGGCGGCTCGGTGGTCGGCTCGCTGCGCAACCTCACCCAGACGCTGGAGGACAGGAAGGAGACCCGGCGCGAGGTCCGCACGATGCTCTCCGAGGTCAACGCCACGGCCTTCACGGTCCCGCTGCTGGGCCTCGGCTCCCTCCTGCTGATCAACTCCTCGAACGAGGGCGCCCTCGCCCGGGTCACCGGCTCCCCGCTCGGCCAGATCCTGGTGCTGGTCTCCATCGGTCTCTACACGATCGGCTTCTTCGTCATCCGCCGCCTGGGCAAGATCGAAGTCTGAGAGGGGAGACGAGACCCGACATGCTGCCCGTACTCCTCGCCCTGCTGACGGCCGTCTCGGTCGCGGGCGTGCTCCTCGGCATCCACATGATCCGTGCCGAGGCGAAACTCCCCGGCGACCTGGCCCTCGCCCTGGAGGTGGGCGCCACCCGGGTCTCGAAGACCGGCTCGGCCGTGGACCGCCTCGGCATGCGCTTCGCGCCGTACGTCCTCCGCCTGATGGGCCCGCGCCGCGTCGAGGCCAAGCGCCGCCGCATCGACATGGCGGGCAACCCCGGCGGCCTGACCCTGAACCGCTACGCGGCCCGCCGCGCCGTCTACGGCTTCTTCGGCGTCTTCATGGCCCTGGTGTTCCTCACCAACGGCTCCCCGCTCCTCGCCGCCCTGACCCTCGCCTTCGGCCTGCTCGCCGCCGACGCCCTGATCTGGCAGGCCATCCAGGAACGCAGGAACGTCATCGACCGCACGCTCCCCGACTTCCTGGACGTACTCGCGGTCGTCGTCTCGGCAGGCCTCGGCTTCCGCCAGGCCCTGGACCGGGTGGCGGAGAAGTACGAGGGCCCCTGGGCCGACGAGCTGCGCATCACGCTGCGCCAGATGGACATGGGAGTGAGCCGCCGCCAGGCCTTCGACGAACTGCGCAGGAGGAACTCCTCCGAACAGGTCGCCCAGTTCGTCTCGGCGCTCCAACAGGGCGAGGAACTGGGCTCCCCCATCGCCGAGACCCTCATCCAGCTCGCCACGGACATGCGCCGCACGGACGCCCAGAACGCCAGACGCCGCGCGGCGAAGACGGTTCCCAAGGCGACGCTGGTGACCCTGGTCTTCATGCTCCCGGCGACGATGATCCTGATCGCGACGGGCATGTTCCTGGGCTCGGGCACGAACTTCGGCGAGATCCTGGGCAGGTGAGGCCGATGACGGGGGACCTTCGGCGCGCGGGAAGCAACGGGAGGAGCCGGTCGCGGGGCGGGCCCTCCGGCTACCTCGCGGATGACGCCCCGGCGCCCGCGAGCCTCCGCCTCCAGCTCAACGCCCTCCAGTCCCTCTGCCGCCAGACCATCGCCGTCCGCCTCGCCGCGCTCGCCATCGGCACCCCCTTCGCGATGGCGGGTGCCACGGACGGCGCCCCGAGGTACGCGGTGCTCACCGCCGCGGTCCTCGGCATCATGGGCTCGTACGCCATGCTCAGGGACTGGGACCGCTTCGGCCCCCGCCTCCTCGCGCACCCCACCCTGATGGCCCTGGACCTCGTGCTGGGCGCGGTGCTGCTCCTCACGGCGTCCCCGGCCTCCCCCCTCGCGTACGCGACGGTCTGCACCCCGTTGCTGGCGGGCCTGCTGTACGGCTGGCGCGGATCGGGCATCTTCACGGGCCTGCAGCTGACGGTCCTGCTGACGGTGTACCGGGCCTGGGAACACCGCCCGGGCGCGGGCACGAACACCGTGCTGATCCTGGGTTTCTGCGTAGGCGCGGGCGTCATCGGCGTGACCCTGCGCAACCTCCTCTTCCGCTTCGGTACGGCGACGGAGGCACTGTCGGAAGCAACGTCCCGCCTCGCCGTGGCGGAGGCCGTGGAGTCCGAGCGCGCCCGCCTCGCCCGCGAACTGCACGACTCGGTGGCCAAGACCCTGCACGGCCTGGCCCTGGCGGCGGACGCCCTGTCGGCCTCGGCGGACCGCTCGGCCGATCCGCGCGTACTGCAGGGGCACGCCGAGCTGGTGGCATCGGCGGCGCGCCGGGCGGCGGCGGAGTCCCGCGACCTGCTGTCGGACCTGCGGCGCCACACGGACCTGACGGGGGACTCATGTACGGATCTCCTGGCCGGTCTCTCCTCGGTGACCGAGGACTTCGCGGCGCGTACGAACCTGCCGGTGCGCTGGAAGACACCGGAACCGAAACCGGAACCGGTAGCCGCCCGCACCCACCCCACCGAGCGGATCCATCACCTTCAGGCGATCCTCTCGGAGGCCCTGGAGAACGCGCACCGTCACGCGCGGGCGACGGAGGTGGTGGTCGAGGTAAGGCTCCTCGCCGGCACCCTCCACCTCACGGTCACGGACGACGGGGTGGGCCTGCCGCCCGGCCTCACTCCTGACGCGGCGGCTCGCGCCGGGCACTTCGGGCTCCTGGGCATGCGGGAACGGGCGGCGACGATCGGCGCCTCCTTGACGTTCACCCGACCGCCCACCGGAGGCTCCCTGATCCGGGTATGTCTCCCGCTCCCCTCACCGACGACCCCCCACGCCCCCCGAGAGGAGGCGGCCCATGCCTGAGCAGGATCAGGCCGCTCCCGGCCCACCCCTCCGCGTACTCGTCGCCGACGACAACCCGGTCGTCCGCGCCGGCCTCACCGCCCTGCTCGGTGCCCATCCCGACATCGAGGTGGTCGCGCAGGCGGTGGACGGCGAGGAGGCGTTACGCCGGGCCGAGGACCACCGCCCCGACGTCATCCTCCTCGACGTGCGCATGCCGGGCACGGACGGCCTGACCGCGCTGCCCGCCCTCGCCGCCCTCGCCCCCGTGATGATGCTGACGTACAGCAGCGAACCGGAGATCGTGGCGGAGGCGCTGCGGCGGGGCGCGGCCGGCTATCTGGTGCACGGGGACTTCACGGCGGCGGAACTGATCGAGGCGGTGCGGGACGTAAGGGCGGGCCGTTCCCCGCTGTCGCCGTCACTTGGTGTTTCATACGAACCCACACACGAATTCCCCGAAGTCGCTTCGCAGTCGCAACCGTTTATGGCACAGTCGTCGCAGTCGTCGGACACTCGACCCGCCCACACGACGAGGGTGCGCCATGATGTGCCCAACCGATCGGCCTTCGGCCTGAGTTCAAGGGAGGTGGAGGTGATGGACCTCATAGCGTCCGGCATGAACAACCGCCAGATCGCCGCCGCCTGCTTCATCAGCGAGAAGACCGTGAAGAACCACATCAACAGGATCTTCGCGAAACTGCACAGTTCATCGCGCAGCGAAGCGATCGCTCATTGGCTGGGTACCGCTCGGGAGGGGTGGAGTCGATGAGTCCGGTCACGCGGAGAAGTTGGGCCCTGGGACCCACTCGCGGTAGGCGGATTCTCACGTACCGTGCTGCGGTCGGTTGTGGCACAGGGCCGGAGGGCAGACGTCGTGAGCAGGTTCGGCAACTGGAAGCGGACCGTTGTCTCCCGGATGCGGGGGAGGACGCGGGACGCGGGGGCGGGGTTCGTGGAGTATGCGGGGCTGCTGATCATTATTGCGGGGATCTTCGTGATGATCGACGGGCTCGGATTGGACGGAACCATCTCGGGAGCGATCGCGACGGCCGTCTCCAACGTGGTCGGCGGCGGCTGACCTGCGGGCGACTGCGCGGTGACAAAGGGTCGACCCTGCCGATCTACATCTGGTTAACGGGCATCCTGCTTTTCGCCGCGCTCGCCTTTTTCGCTTTCGCCCAGGGAGCGGCCGCGCGTAACGGTGCCCAGTCAGCGGCGGATGCCGCTGCATTGGCGGCGGCTCAGGAAGCCCGGGACGAGCTGCTGCTCGACCTGGGGAACGCCATCGGCGAGGGCGGCGACTGGACGGACTGGCTAGACCTGCCCGACGGAGCGTTGCCCGACGGTGGGGCCGCGGCCGCGGCCGACCAGCTGGCCGCCGACAACGACTCGACGGTCACCGATTTCGCGCCCTACGAGGTGGGCGGCTACCCCGGGTTCCAGGTGAGGGTTCGAACCAACTACGCCGTCGGCGACTCGATCGTCCCAGGTACGGAAAGCAAGCAGGCGGAGGCCGATGCTGTCGCCGTCATCCAGCCGCGCTGCGCATTCGACCTGGGTGCAGATCCCAAGCAGCCCCTGGAACTGGACTGCGACGGCGAGCCCGTGGACATCGACCCCGAAGACTTCGATCCGGACGACCTTCCCGACGCGTCCGTGATGTTCTCTGTGCATCTGGCCGAGTGAGAGGAAGCCGTACTGATGAAGTACCGGCGCAGTATGACGATCCGCAGGACAGTTTCCGCAGCGACGATCGCGGGCGGTCTGCTCCTCACGGTGGCCGGCTGCGGTGGAGGGGACGACGACGGAAAGTCGGAGAACACCGCGTCGTCCTCGGCTCCCGCCAAGGGAGGCAGCGACGACAAGCAGAAGTCGCAGGAACCTCAGTCGGACACGGTGCTCGCCGAGGTCAAGGGGCAGAAGGGACTGACACTCGCGATCACGTCCGCCAAGCGTGACGACGGGGGCTTCGTGACCGTCGAGGGAACAGTCACCAATGACACGGGCGCCGTCTGGGTCGCGGCGGACTGGCGGAGCGACGAGACGGAGCTGGCCAAGAACGCCGGGTCGATCGCAGGTGCCAGCCTCACCGACCAGGAAGGCAAGAAGAAGTACCTCATCCTCCGTGACACTTCGGGCCGCTGCCTGTGCACGCAGTTCACCGGCGGTGTCCAGAACGGCGACACCGCCCAGTGGTTCGCCCAGTTCCCCGCCCCGCCCGAAGACACCACCAAGGTCGACTTCCAGGTCGGCTCCATGCCCCCCGCCTCCATCGAACTCACCGGCGGCGAGTGACATGGCCCCCCTCACCCCGCGCACCGCCGCGGCAGCCTTCACCAGCGCCCTCGCCCTCACCACGCTGGCCTGGATGAGCCCCACCCCCGCCCTCGCCGACGACGAGCCCAGCGAACCCCCGGGCACCGTCACCACGCCCCGGCCCCCGGATGTCGACGGGAACAACCCCGGGCTCAAGCTCGCCGAAGGCGCCACGCTCGCGCCCGCGAAGGTGCTGGACATCAAGTCGGTCGTGGAGGACCTCGGAGGCGAGGAGCGCCGCGAGGACACCAACACGAGCGTGACGTTCGCGCTCCAGGCGGAGGTGCTGTTCCCCAAGGACAGCGCGAAGCTGAACCCGGAGGCGAACGCCCGTATCGAGGCGATCGCGAAGGAGATCGAGGCGCAGAACCCCTCCACGGTCCGCGTTTTCGGCTTCACCGACAACCTGGGCTCGTACGCCCACGGCGTCACCCTCTCGAAGAACCGGGCCGAAGCCGTCCACGACCGGCTGGCGGGCTCCCTCGGCCCCGACATCACCTTCGAGGTGCGCGGCTACAGCGAGGACTACCCGATCGCCGACAACTCCTCGGAGGAGGGCCGCCGCAAGAACCGTCGCGTGGAGGTGTCGTTCCAGCGGGGCGAAGGCTGACGAGCGAGGACTGCTTCGTCATCACTCGTGGCTGCCGCCGCCCCTCACAGACCGACGACGCGGACCTTGTCTCCGCAGAGCTTGTTCATGTCGTCCGAGTCCGAGGTGACGATGATGCGGGGCCCGGAGTAGTCCAGAGCCGTGGCGGCCACGACGGAGTCGATCGCGTACTTGTGCCCGTGCAGGTTGGCGTTCCGCAGCAGGTCGATCGCCCGCCAGGCGATGGTGTCCGTGACGGGCAGTACCTCCAGCCGGGAGGCATGCCATCGGAAGCGGTCCGTGCGGACTTTCGGGTGGCAAGCTTCGATCAACGTGAGGTTGCTCAGTGCGACAAGCGTGTCCTTGGCCTGCGCCGTGCGAATCAGACCTGTGATGTACGGATCGTTGGCCATGAACCTGCTCAGCCCCTCGCTGTCGAGAAGCAGCACACCATGGCTCAGCCGGCCCGGCGAGCGCGCCACCCCGTGCCCCCGTCTTCCCGGTACTCCTGGGCGTCTTCTGCAGCGTGCTCGTGCGCGGCCAAGGCCTCGGCCTCCTGGAAGATCTCGGCAGCCCACTCCCGGACCTCGGCGGAAGGCTGACCGATCTCCTCCTCCTTGGCCTGCAGCAGCTCCTCCAGCAGATCGCGCTGTATCTGCCTCTCCACCGCCGCACTGACGTAGGCGGAGAAACCTCGCGCGCCCACACGTGCCTTGACCGCGGCGATACGGCCCGCTGGCATGGAGACGCTGACCTTCTGAGCCGGGCCCTCGTCCTTGCCGTGCTGCTCGGTTGCGTCCATGGCACCAGGCTAACAGTGATGTGGTAATCGAAGTGGTAAACGAACCCGGGTGGCCCGCTACCCGGTGGTTTTGCTGCTTCACCCGGAACTTCTTCGAACGGGCGAACGGCCAGGTGATCGATTCCGGTGCTCACTGAGAATGTCTCGGTCGCTTGAAGATGGGCCGCGTCGACCTGGCCGTGATCGCTGACCGTGTCCTCGGCGCCGGCGTAGCAGCCGTTTTCGTCGCGGTCGGTGGGGGCGTACTTGGTGACGCGATAGACGTTGGGCAGCACATCCCCTCTTCCAGCCCCCGTCGAGGTGCGGCTCACCCGATGTGGTGAAGGCTGGCGGTGTCCCCCTTGGGAAGATAAGCTGGAGCTTAAGTTCCCTCTATGTGGGAGATCACGTTACTGGAGCCGGTGGAGACCTGGTTTCTCAAGCTGTGCGAAGACGATCCGGAGAGCGCCAACCGCATCACGGACGCGTTGGATTTCCTGGCGCAGGAAGGGCCGAACCTCGGGCGGCCGATGGTCGACCGGATCCATGGCAGTCGATTGCACAACCTCAAGGAGCTGCGTCCAGGCTCGAGCGGGCGCACGGAGATGCGCATGCTGTTTGTATTTGATCCTGAGCGCGAGGCGATCATTCTTGTGGCGGGTGACAAGTCCGGCCGTTGGTCCGACTGGTACCGCGACAGCATCCCCGTCGCCGAAATGAGATATGCAGACTTCCTGGCAGAGCGTGAACGCGGAGGTGCGCAGTGAAGGGACGTTCGTGGTCCGAGGTCCGCGCGGAGGCGTTGTCGCGCCATCCGGAACTGGCCACGGCTGAGGCCGAGGAGCAGCGCACCGCCATCCGGGAAGAGAGCAAGGCCCGCATCCGGGGGCATGAATTGGCCGAGCTGCGCCGGAAGGCAGGGATGACACAGCGGGACATGGCGGCCAGGCTCAAGGTCAGTCAGGCACGCGTCTCGCAGATCGAGCACGGTCAGATCGACAGTCTGGAAATGCTGCGCGCCTATGCGGCCGTGCTGGGTGGGCGGATCACGGTGCGTCTGGAGTGGGACGAGTCCTCAGTGCAGGTGGCCTGACACCTCATCGCCCTGCGAACTTCCGACGGACGGCGCTCGGACGGCGTGTCGGCAATGCAGGAACCTGGCTTGCCAGGGCCAAGCGGGCTGCCGAGGATCTGACAGCAACATGAGACTGATCTTGCTGGTCGTTTGAATCTTTCGGTGAGGCTGTGAGGCTGTGAGGCTGTGAGGCAGAGCCTGGTCTGCCCGGAAGGGCCTCCGTCGGTTCTGGGTGGAGCCGTTGACCTCGATTGTCAGGTGTTCTGGCTGCACGAGGTCCCTGAGTGACGTGCGGTTGCCGGTGGGGGCCCGCAGCGCCCACCCAGCCGGAAGCCTGCCAGGGGCCTTGCCGGATCTTCGTCGGGAACAGTGCAGTGCTACTCGGTCGGGGCGGCGGTCGAATCCCCTTCTTCCCGCGGGTACGCGACGAAGGAGCCCTTTGCGGGGAGGGTGACGACGAGGCCGCGTTCGCGCAGCTCGCGCGTGGCGCGGCGGGCGGTCAGGTGGGCGACTCCGTATTCCTCGGCGAGATCACGCTCTCCCGGCAGCCGTGCCCCCGGCCTCAGCTCACCCTTGGCGATGCGCCCGGCGATGTGGTCGGCCATCTGCATGTAGACATACGCGATCTTGTTCGGGTCGATCGGTGACTGACCTGATGCTGGCGTCATATCGAACAACGTACGACAGTGTGCAGCGAAGCGAATCGACGGAGTGTGCCTAACCGCTATACAGCACCCAGCTGCGCCCATTAGTGTGCTGCACATAAAAGACCCCGGCGACGGTAGCAGCCGTCCCGGGGCGCGGCCGAACGCTTCGAAGGAGCGCCGACATGCTGGACCTTACCGTTCGACTACTCGCCTGGGTGCTGACTCTCTGCATGCCGAGCCCGCGTGGCCGGCACCGGGCCGGAACCTCCCCGGCTCCGGTCCTCGCTCCGGCTGCCTCCGGGATCGCCCCACCCCCGTGCCGCTTCACCGAACGGCTCGACGGGGGCGCCAACCGCCTGGTCCGCCCATACCTCCTCACCCCGGAGGAGCGCCGCAGGCAACGCGACCGCCGTCGTGCGCTCTGCCTGGGCACCGCCGTTGGAACTGCCCGATGAGGAAAAGCGTCCGTATGTGCGCCCGCTGCGGATGCGTGACCGAGCAGCCGGTCCTGGTGCACGAGGTGCACGCCGCCACCGGCCCCGGTTTCAACGTCTACGCCTGCCAGGAGTGCGCCCCCGCCTACCCGCCCCCGACAGACCTCCTGGAAGTACTCGACCTCGACCCGTCTCCGGCCCGGTCGTCCCGCATGACGATCCGCGTGTACACCATCAGCCCTGACGGAAGCACCGACCGCGACCGCACCGAACTCCACACCCGCACCGGCCACCACACCGACCCGATCCCCCAGTCAGCGGCCTTCCCACCCTGCACCTGCCCCAGATGCAGAGCCGCGGTGCAGCCCGGGTAGTCGACAACCAGGTCCGGGCTTAAAGCCGTTGTACCCACCCGCGACCACGGGTAGGAAGGTCCCCATGACTGCACTCGGCGCTGTCTTCCGACCCCAACTGCCCCCCGAGCGACTCCGGACGATCGCCCGCCTCGCCGACGAGACCGGCCTCGACGAACTCTGGCTCTGGGAGGACTGCTTCCGTGAGGCGGGCATCTCGGCCGCGGCCGCCGCGCTCGCCTGGACGGAGCGGGTGCGCGTCGGTGTCGGCCTGCTGCCCGTGCCCCTGCGGAACGTCGCGCTCACCGCGATGGAGGCCGCCACCCTGCACCGTATGTTCCCGGGCCGCGCGGTCCTCGCCGTGGGGCACGGGGTGCAGGACTGGATGGGGCAGGTCGGGGCGCGGGCCGCGTCGCCGCTGACCCTGCTGCGCGAGCACCTGCTGGCGATGCGCGCCCTGCTCGGCGGGGAGCGCGTCACGACGGACGGCCGGTACGTGAAGCTGGACGACGTGGCGCTCGACTGGCCGCCGGAGGCGGGTGCGTCGGTGCCGGTTCTGGCGGGGGCCACCGGGCCGCGTACGCTCCGCCTCTCCGGCGAGGCCGCGGACGGCACCGTACTGACCATGAATACGCCCCCGGACGGTGTGCGCGAGGCGCGCCGGCTCATCGACGAGGGGCGGGAGGCGGCCGGTCGCACCGACCCCCACCACGTCGTCGTCTACCTCCTCGCGGCCACGGGCCCGGACGCGCAGTCCCGCCTCCGGGCCGAACTGGTGGCGGAGGGCGTGGGCGAGGTGCCCGACCTCGGCGTCGCCGGTGACGCGGGCGCGGTCGCCAAGGCCGTGCAGCGGCTGGTGGACGCGGGCGCGGACACGGTGATCCTCCAGCCGACGGCGGACGAGCCGGACCCGGAGGGCTTCGTACGGTTCGTGGCACGGGACGTGCGCCCCCTGGTGCCGTGACATGACCACCTCCGATTTCGAGACCTTCGAGGAACTCGTCGCCGAGGGGGCGTCCGTCCCCACCGACGGCTGGGACTTCTCCTGGTTCGAGGGCCGCGCCACGGAGGAGCGGCCCTCCTGGGGGTACGCGCGGTCGATGGCCGGGCGGCTGGCCCGCGCCTCGGCCGCGCTCGACATCCAGACCGGGGGAGGGGAAGTACTCGCGTCCGCGCCCCGCCTCGCCCCGCTCACCGTCGCCACCGAGGGCTGGCCCCCGAACGTCGCCAAGGCCACCGCCCTGCTCCACCCGCGCGGCGCGGTGGTCGTCGCCTCGCCGGAGGACGCGCCGCTGCCGTTCGCGGACGAGGCGTTCGACCTCGTCACGAGCCGGCACCCGGTGCGCCCGCACTGGGCGGAGATCGCGCGCGTGCTCCGGCCCGGCGGGACATACTTCGCCCAGCATGTGGGGCCCGCCAGCGTCTTCGAACTCATCGAGTACTTCCTCGGTCCGCAGCCGGAGGAGTCGCGCAACGGCCGGCACCCGGATCGCGAACGCGCGGACGCCGAGGCCGCCGGTCTGGAGGTCGTCGAGCTGCGGGCGGAGCGGCTGCGGATGGAGTTCTTCGACATCGGCGCCGTGGTGCACTTCCTGCGCAAGGTCGTCTGGATGGTCCCCGGGTTCACGGTCGACGCGTACGAGGCGCGGCTGCGTGCCCTGCACGAGCGCATCGAGGCGGACGGGTCCTTCGTGGCCCACAGCAGCCGCCACCTCTTCGAGGCACGCAGGCCCGCCCGGACCGCCCGGCCCGCCGGATAGGTTTCCACATCGTTATCGAGCGCGGCTCGCTTCGGGGCTACGCCTCACGTAGGTTCGGGCTCAGGTAATTCGCGTGCGCAAAGTCGCGAGTAGCGGCACCGCGCGGTGGAGGGGACTGTGCGGTGCCGCGCCCGGACGGCCGCCGATTCCCGTCGACAAACTCCCCGCAGCACCGGTTCCCGCTCCCCGCCCCCATGGGTGGCGTCAAGTGGGCGGTGCGGTGTGCCTCACCCGCGTGGGGGAGCCTCCGAGAATGTCGCCGCGTGTCCCGTAAAAGGACACGCATCCCTTGAATCGCTCGCATAGTGCCTCGTTCGCCTTGGAAACCGCTGTCATCCGGCCATGATCACACCATGAATGAACGCTTCCGCGGCTGCCGTCGAGTCGCCGGTCGATTCCGGAGAGTAGTTGTTCGGTGCCGATGCACCCAGCATCACTTACGAAGGGTTATGGTGGAAACCCCCCCTCGGGCCGGTCCGTCTCCCCCCCACGGACCGGCCCGTTTTTTCATGCCCGCAGCATCTGCCCCGTCCAGCCCTCGTTCCGGCCGTCCACGGCGACCGCGCCGAGCGCCGCCGTCCGTCGCACCCCTCGGCGGCACTTGGCCGACTCGGCGGTAGGCTTCGGCCCCGGGGACCGCCACCCGGAGACCGCCATACGGACAGCGAGCGCATACCGTCGCGCCACCGTGCCTGTCCGATCCGCTACGGAGGGGCTGACAATCACGTGAACCTGCGCGACAACCTGCGCCGCCTGCTGGTCAGGTTCTACGCCCGCAGGGTGGAAGGCCACCTGGACCACACCCAGGTCCCCAAGCACATCGGCGTGATCATGGATGGCAACCGGCGCTGGGCGAAGGCGGCCGGCAGCACCGCGGCCCAGGGGCACCGGGCCGGGGCCGAGAAGATCGAGGAGTTCCTCGGCTGGTGCACCGAGACGGATGTCGAGGTCGTCACCCTCTGGCTGCTGTCGACGGACAACTTCGACCGGCCGCAGGAGGAGCTCGTCCCGCTCCTCGGCATCATCGAGAACGTCGTGAGGTCCCTCGCCTCCGACGGCCGCTGGCGCGTGCACCACGTGGGCACGCCCGATCTGCTGCCCGCGGGGATGCAGACGGTGCTCAAGGAGGCCGAGGAGGCCACCGCGCACGTCGACGGAATACTGGTGAACGTCGCCATCGGCTACGGCGGCCGCCAGGAGATCGCCGACGCCGTCCGCTCGATGATGCTCGAAGCCCACGACAAGGGCACCTCGATGGAGGAGCTCGCCGAGGCCGTCGACGTCGACATGATCGGCCGGCATCTGTACACCAGCGCCCAGCCCGATCCGGACCTCGTGATCCGCACCAGCGGCGAGCAGCGCCTGTCCGGTTTCATGCTGTGGCAGACCGCTCACTCCGAGTATTACTTCTGCGAGGTCTTCTGGCCGGCCTTCCGCAAGGTCGACTTCCTGCGCGCGCTCCGCGACTACGCCGCGCGACACCGCCGTTACGGAGGCTGAACACCTCTCGTCCGGCGTACTTCCCGCGCGGTTCCTGTGCGGTGTACAGGACTCTCACCGGGGAAGACGTAACGAGCAGTTCACCGGCGCGCCGTCGTACGGTCTGGCATGGCGGCGCGTGTTCGAGGGCATAGTCCCAGCAGGTCGACATCCGAACCACGGGTGTCGCATCCTCAGCGGGCGGCACGGGGTCGCCCGCCCGGGAGGCCCTTTGCATCAGCCCGACCGTGCTGTCGCTGCGCGGGACGAAGAGGCGGAGGGCCGGTTTTCGGCCCGTGCATCGTGGTCGACGACCGGTCCAGTTCTCTTCGTCGCTCCCCGACCTCATCCGAGGGGGTACGTCCTTCCGTGGTGACCAGCGCACAGCGCCACAAGCCAGACCGGCGCACCTACGTTCTCGACACCAGCGTCCTGCTGGCCGACCCCAATGCCCTGAGCCGCTTCGACGAGCACGAAGTCGTGCTTCCGATCGTCGTGGTCACGGAGCTGGAGGCCAAGCGGCACCATCCCGAACTCGGCTATTTCGCCCGGCAGGCGCTCCGTCTGCTCGACGAATTCCGGGTGCGGTACGGCCGCCTCGACGCCCCGATCCCGACCGGGGACCTGGGCGGCACGGTCCGTGTCGAGCTCAACCACTCGGATCCCAGCGTGCTGCCGTCCGGCTACCGCCTGGGCGACAACGATTCCCGCATCCTCGCGGTCGCCCGCAATCTGCAGGCCGAGGGGTACAACGTCACGGTCGTCTCCAAAGACCTGCCGCTCAGGATCAAGGCGTCGTCCGTCGGGCTCCTCGCCGAGGAGTACCGCGCGGAGCTCGCCATCACCGACTCCTCCGGCTGGACCGGGATGTCCGAACTGACCCTGCCGGGCGAGCAGGTGGACGTCCTCTTCGAGAGGGGACACGTGTACGTCCCCGAGGCGACGCACCTTCCCGTGCACACGGGCCTGATGATCCAGTCCGAGCGGGGGAAGGCGCTGGGCCGCATCACACCCGAGGGCAACGTCCGTCTCGTACGCGGCGACCGGGAGGCGTTCGGCATCAAGGGCCGCAGCGCCGAGCAGCGCATCGCGCTCGACCTGCTGCTCGACCCGGACGTCGGCATCGTGTCGATGGGCGGCCGGGCCGGCACCGGCAAGTCCGCGCTGGCGCTGTGCGCGGGCCTGGAGGCGGTGCTGGAGCGGCGTCAGCACCAGAAGGTGATGGTCTTCCGGCCGCTGTACGCGGTGGGCGGGCAGGACCTCGGCTATCTGCCCGGCACCGAGGCCGAGAAGATGAGCCCCTGGGCGCAGGCGGTCTTCGACACGCTGTCCTCGGTCACCAGCCGCGAGGTCATCGAGGAGGTCACCGCGCGCGGGATGCTCGAGGTGCTGCCCCTCACCCACATCCGCGGCCGTTCGCTGCACGACGCGTTCGTCATCGTGGACGAGGCGCAGTCCCTGGAGAAGAACGTGCTGCTCACCGTTCTCTCCCGGATCGGCGCCAACTCACGGGTGGTGCTCACCCATGACGTGGCCCAGCGGGACAACCTGAGGGTGGGCCGGTACGACGGTGTCGTCGCCGTCGTGGAGAAGCTGAAGGGGCATCCGCTCTTCGCCCATGTGACCCTGACCCGGTCCGAGCGGTCGCAGATCGCGGCCCTGGTGACCGAAATGCTGGAGGACGGGCAGATCTGAGCCCTTGGCACCAATTGAGGGCGGTTACCCGTCGGTTGGCGCCGTTCGGCAAAGGCCACGAGCCTAGCCGGGCGGCGCCTCCGCATGTGAGGGATCCTGTGAATCCCCTGGGACGTACGAGGTGTGAGCTTTCACACGCGCCTCGGAATTGCCTTGCGGCGGCGGCTTGCGGCAGAGTCTCATGCCTGTCAGGCCCCGCATACGACACATCCGTATCCCCAGCGGTACGAGGCAGCAGAAGAAACAGAACTCCATAGCGTTGTCGTATGCCGCCCGAGCACCACACGGCGCTCCCCGCACGGGAGTTGCCCACCGGGCCCGCGCCTCCCCGTGACCCAGCAGTTGGAGGCCAGCGTCAGGGGCACGATTGCGTCCGTGAGGGTCACCGGAGCGGGCGCTGCTGGAAGGAAACCGTGTGAGCCGGATTTCGGTCCGGGGATTCGCAGTGGCCTCGGCCACCGCGGTCACCGCCGTCGGTAGCGTCGTCGGAGTTGCCTCGGGCAGCACCGCACAGCCCGACGACCTCGAGCTGACGGCAAGCGACGCGACGCTCCTCGCGGACATTCCCGCCGGTCAGCAGGCGCAGGTTCAGACCGCTTCACTGACGCAGCAGGCCGACGTCCAGGCCATCGCCGCGGACGCCAGCGCAAAGAAGGACGCCGAGGAGGCCGCCCGCAAGAAGGCCGCCGAGGACGCGATAGCCAAGCAGAAGGCAGCGGAGAAGGCGGAGCAGGAGCGCAAGGAGCAGGAGGAGCGCGAGGAGAAGGAGCGGGCCAGCCGGGATGCCGAGCGCGCCGACGCCTCCGACTTCGCCGTCCAGAGCTCGTACACCGTCGCGCAGGTGCAGGCGATGGCCCAGCAGATGATCCCGGGCGACCAGTACACCTGCTTCAGCAACATCGTGACCCGCGAGTCGACCTGGAACTACCAGGCGAGCAACCCCTCCTCGGGCGCCTACGGCCTCGTCCAGGCGCTGCCGGGCTCCAAGATGGCGTCCGCCGGTGCCGACTGGCAGACCAACCCGGCCACCCAGATCAAGTGGGGCCTCAACTACATGAACGAGCGCTACGGCAGCCCCTGCGGAGCGTGGACGTTCTGGCAGAACAACCACTGGTACTAGGCCTGTCGGCCGCACGGCCGCCGCTCAACCTCCGCGAGCCCCTCACCGTCCTTTGGTGGGGGGCTCCGGCCATGTACGGTCGGACCCGATGACTCCCGGGGGGAGTGGTCGGGGATTACGGGGGAAGAGGACGGATCATGTCGCGAGTTCCAGGGTGGCTCGGTCGGGTAGGCGCCGGGCTCACCGGCTGGGCGGAGCGGCTGGAGCAGCGCCGCAGGGAAGCGGAGTCCGACGAACCGCACGACTCTGCGGTGGAGGCACCGCCGTCGGACGACGCCCACGCCCCCGCCCCGGCCCAGGCCGACGCCCACACCCCCGCAGTCGGCGCCCGCCGCGATCCCGTCGAGGCCGTGCCGTACGGAATGCGGGTCGCGGCCGAGGCCGGCTGGCGGCTGCTCGTCCTCGCGGGCACCCTCTGGGTGCTGATGCGGGTCATCAGCGCCGTCCAGCTCGTGGTGCTGGCCTTCGCGTCGGCCCTGCTGATCACGGCGCTGCTGCAGCCGACGGTGGCGCGGCTGCGCCGGCACGGCGTACCGCGCGGACTCGCCACGTCCCTGACCGCCATCCTCGGCTTCGTCGTCATGGGCCTGATCGGCTGGTTCGTGACCTGGCAGGTCATGGAGAACATCGACCACCTCTCCAACCAGGTGCAGGACGGCATCGACGAGTTGCGGCGCTGGCTCCTCGACAGCCCCTTCCACGTCACCGAGACACAGATCAACGACATCGCCAAGAACCTGCGCGAGGCGGTCGGCGCCAACACCGAGTCGATCACCACGGCGGGCCTGGAGGGCGTGACGGTCATCGTCGAGGCCCTCACGGGCATCCTGCTGACGATGTTCTGCACGCTGTTCCTGCTCTACGACGGCGAGCGCATCTGGAAGTGGACGCTGAAACTGGTGCCGGGGGCGGCGCGGCCGGGGGTCGCCGGAGCGGGCCCGCGGGCGTGGCGGACGCTGACCGCGTATGTGCGCGGCACGGTGATAGTGGCGTTGATCGACGCCATCTTCATCGGCCTCGGCATCTACTTCCTCGACGTCCCGATGGCGGTTCCGCTGGCCGTCTTCATCTTCCTCTTCGCCTTCATCCCGCTGGTCGGCGCCGTGGTGTCCGGAGCGCTGGCCGTGGTCGTCGCGCTGGTCACCCAGGGCGTGTTCACCGCCGTCATGACACTGGCGGTGGTCCTGGCGGTGCAGCAGATCGAGGGCCACGTCCTCCAGCCGTTCATCCTGGGCCGTGCCGTACGCGTCCATCCGCTGGCGGTCGTCCTGGCGGTGACGGCCGGCGGTCTGGTCGCGGGCATCGGCGGCGCGGTGGTGGCGGTGCCGCTGGTCGCGGTCACGAACACGGTGGTCGGCTCCCTGCACGCGCACGCCAAACGGGAGGCGGCGCGCCGCTCGGCGCGGACACGGGGGGCGACGGCGCTCAACGCCACCGCCCCGCCCTCACCCACGCCGGACGCGCCCGCCCAGCAGCACAAGTGAGGGGTCGCCGGGAGCGCAGGCCGCTCAGCCGGCCAGCACCGCCTCCGCGTCCAGCGTGACGCCCACCGCGTGCACGACCGAGGCGATCCGGAACGCCTCCTGGACGGTCTCGCGGTCGGCGCCCGTGCCGCGCAGGGCCTGTTCATGGGAGTCGAGGCAGGCCCCGCACCCGTTGAGCGCGGAGACCGCCAGTGCCCACAGCTCGAAGTCGGCCCGCTCGACACCGGGGTCGCGGGTCACGTTCATCCGCAATCCGGACCGCAGCGAACCGTACGCGTCGTCCGACAGCAGGTGACGGGTGCGGAAGAACACGTTGTTCATCGCCATCACCGCGGCGGCGGCCTTCGCGGCCGTGTACGCCTGTGGCGACAGGTGCGCCCGCGCCTCCGGCTCCAGCTCCCGCAGCACGACGGGCGAACGGGAGGCGATCGCCGTCGCCAGCACCGTGCCCCACAGCCGCTGCGCCGGCAGCGGTGAACCGCCGATCACCGCGTCCAGATTGCGTCGCAGGTCCACGGCGTAGTCCGGGATCGCGGCCTTGAGGGAGTCGAGGGACATCACACGATCCTGGCACAGGATGCTCCGAGTCCTGAACGGTCATTCAATCGGTCAAATGAGCACCGAACACATCCCGTTGGACTGCCGGACACTTCATCTTTTGTCAGGTGGCGGCAGGTAAGAAGAGTCCGTCCGTGAGACGTGCGCCCGCTGCTACACATTTTCCCCTCGGAGTCACGCATCAGGCGTGTGTGCGACAGACGGACAGGGGGAGCGATGTCGGACCGTCGGATCTCCCTCGACCGGGCCGGGTACGGCCTGCTGTCGCGCACCCTCGCCGAGTGCGGACGGGAGGAGGCCACGGGCGAGCTCCGTGTCTGTGGCAGACCCGGTGGCGCCTTCCATCTCCGGGGCGGGCTCGTCGTCGCCGTCGAGAGCCCCGGTGCGCCCGGCCCCGAGGCACTGCTGCTGCGTTCGGGGAGGATCAGCGGCGAGCAGTGGGACGGGCTCCTCCGGGAGCCCGGGGCCGGGCGCTGGCCGGAGGCGGGGCTGATCGCGCACGGGTACGCGGGCGCCGCGCAGCTGAGGGTGGTGCGCATGTCGGCCCTCCAGGACGCGGTGTTCGCGGTCGTCGTGGGCCGGGTGGAGGGGGTGAGGCCGCTCACGGCGCCGTCCGGTGCCGGCCCCCTCGCCCCGGTCGCCCTCGGCGAGAGCCCGCTGCGGCTGCTCCAGGAGGCGACCCGGAAGCTCACCGCCCTCGCCGCGCTGCCGTGGCCGGTCCTGCCCGACCGCGAGCGCCCCGTCCCCGTGCCCGGAGCCGACCGGGACGACCCCCGGCTGCCGCCCGTCCGGCGGGACCTCCTCACCCACGCCGACGGCCGGCGCACCGCCCGTGACCTCGCCTTCCTCACCGGGCGCGGGGTCTACCCGGTGACCGTGGAGATCGCCCGCATGCTCGCCGAGGGCCTGCTGCAGTGCGCCGACGTCCCGCCCACGGTGCTGCCCGTCCCGGTGCGCGTCCCGTCGGCGGGGGCGCTGCTGCCCTTGCGGAGGGAGGAACCGGTGGCCGGCGAGCAGCAGCCGGAGCGGGCCGGGAGGCCTGTACGGAGGGAGCAGCCCGTACGGCTCGGCGAACTGGTACGGCTCGGCGAGCCCGTACCCCCGGAGCGGATCGCACGACCGGACCACCCCGTACAGCCGGACGACGCACCACCGCCACCGCCCCCCGACCGGCCGCCCCGGCAGCTTCCCAGGCGCCGGCCGGGGGCCAGTGGCATCACCGAGACCCTCGCCGCCGCGCATCGCGAGGCGAGCTGGAAAGGGTTCTTCCGTCTGCGGAACCGGATCTGGACCCCGGATTCCGGCACCTGACGGACGACCAAGGACACAGACACGTCAGACCCGTCAAACCCGTCATGTCACGTCACGTCAGGAGTTCAAGCTCATGGATCACGAGGCTTTGGCCATGGAGATGCGGGGCCTGCGCGAGCAGGTCACCGGCGTCACCGACACGGCGGTGGCCGCCGCCGACGGACTGCTCATCGCCGCCGACACCGCCGAGGACATCGACCCGGAGGGCCTCGCCGCCATCGCCGCCGCGGGACTCGGGCTCGCCCGCCGTACGGCGGAGGCGACCGGGCGCGGCACCCTTCACCAGACCGTCGCCCAGGGCAGCCACGGCTGTGCCGCCGTCTACGCGGTGGGGGAGAGCGCGCTGATGGTGGTCCTCGGTGACGAGGGCGTCGACATGGACCGGCTGCACGAGGAGACCCGCCCGGCCCTCACCCGTATCGGCTCGATCCTGTCGGCACCGGAGACGGTGCCCGCGGTGTCGGCCGTTACCGGTGCCGGGCCCGAGGCGGTGTGAGGAAGTGGCGACCAAGCGAATGAACGCGAACTTCTCCGACCAGGTGATGAGCCTGGTCAAGACGCTGCGCACCGAGGCACCCGACTGCGTCGCCTCCGGGGTGGTCGACATGTCCACGGGCATGCTGCTGTCGTACGAGACCGTCGACACCCACCCGCCGGAGGTCCTCGACCTGCTCGCCGGCGCGACCCTCGACCTGTTCCAGGGGCGTACGGTCCAGATGATCGAGGAGGTGTTCAAGGAGCGCCGCGGCATCTCCGGCGACCAGCACTTCTTCCAGGAGATCCTGGTCAACAGCGAGAACCTCACCCACCTGTTCATCCGCATGAACGAGCAGCAGGACGTCGTCGCCGTGGTCGTCTGCCGCAAGTCGGTGAACGTGGGCATGCTGTTCGCCCAGGCGAGAAGGGCGGTGCAGAGCCACAGCCTGTGAGCGCGCACGAGCGGGCCCCCTCCTGGAGTCGAAGAGGAGGGGACCCGCGTCCACACGTCCGCGGCCCGGCTACCCGGCCACCGGGCTACTCCGTACGCAGCCCGTCCGGCCGCATCAGCCGCAGCAGCGGCGGCAGGCTGAGCAGGGTCACCATCAGGACCACGGCCGCGCCGAAACCGGTCATCATCAGTACGCCGGCCCAGTCCACGGTGAGCGGAACGTCCGTCATCTTCAGCAGGACGGCGCCCAGCGTGAGCCCGACCGTCGTGGCGAGCGCCAGTCCGAGGGCGATCGGCAGGGCCGTCTGCCACAGCACCGACAGGCTCAGCGTGCGGCGCCGGGTGCCGAAGGCGACCAGGGCCGACAGCAGCTTCTTCCGTTCGCGGAGCTGCTCGAGCTGGGAGACCAGCAGGCTCGCGCCGATCAGGAGCAGCACGCAGGCGGCGCCGACGAACAGGCCGGTGCGGATGGAGTCGTAGCGCTCACTGCGCTCGGTGGACTGCCAGGCCATGGGCTCGCCGTACGGATCGAGGGCCGCCGCGGTGTTCCGCACGTACTCGTACCTGTCCGGTACGGTCCGGTCGAGTCCCAGGTAGACCTGCTGGGTGATCGACCGCTCGGCCCCCTCGGGCAGGGCGCCCGGGGTGAACAGGAAGCCGCCGCGCCTGTTGCCGGTCGGGTCCTCCACCGACCGCGCCCGCTTCAGATCCCCGGGCACGGTCCAGGCGACCGGATCGCCGCCGTCGGTATAGGCCGGGGCGGACCAGAGGATCCGGCCGGGCTTCGCCAGTTCGGGCGTGTACTCGTCGTACTTGCCACCGCTCACCACGAAGATGTCACCGTCGCGGCAGGAGGGCAGCGCCGCCACCTCACGCAGGGCGCGGCAGCCGCCGACGGTGACCTCGGAGTAGCGTTCGGCGTCATCCCGCTTACTGTCGCTGACGTAGTACTCGCCGAAGGCGTACACCGCGTCGACGCCCTCGGTTGCCTCGAACTTCTCCGTGACCGTGCCGAGCGGGACCCCGTTGGGCACGTGAGCGGACATCTGCGCCCGGTTGAGGTCGGTCTCCGGCGTCCGCGTGTAATCGTCCTCGACGCCGGCGAACAGCATCTGCAGGGCGATCGCGCCCGCCACCGCCACCGCGATGCCGTTGACCATGCGCGCCGCCGAG
Source organism: Streptomyces sclerotialus (assembly GCA_000719105.1). Classification (GTDB taxonomy): domain Bacteria; phylum Actinomycetota; class Actinomycetes; order Streptomycetales; family Streptomycetaceae; genus Streptomyces; species Streptomyces sclerotialus_B. The sequence continues at coordinate 403,911 of JODX01000002.1, forward strand.
CCGCTGCTCACCTGGAGCCTGCGGACGGCCAGCTGCCAGGAGACGGCACCGGAGCCGAGGCGCGCGACGACCGTCTCGACGATCCACGGCAGCAGCGCGGTGACGCCGACGAGCAGCAGGACGACGCCGCCGGTCACCAGGTACTGGTTGAAGTCCCCGTTGTCGCTGCCCTGGCCGATCATCGGGTAGAGCATCGCGAGCCCGCCCACCGGCATGAGCAGTCGCCACCACAGCCGGCGCCTGGCGGGCTTCCCCAGCCGCACCACGCCGAGCGGCTCGATCACCACACCGCGCAGGGCGAACAGGGTCACCAGCACGGCCGCCGCCGGAACGGAGAGGCAGACCAGCAGGACCAGCGGCAGGGAGGGGGTCAGGTAGTCGGGGAACACGCTCATCCCGAAGAGCTCCACCGAGCTCGCCGCCTGCCGGCCCAGCAGGAAGAACACGCCGCCGAAGACCAGCCCCGCCAGGGCGCCCGCCAGGGCCTCGCCGGCGGCGATCCGCCGGGTCATCCGGCTGTCGGAGCCGACCAGCCGGAGTGCCGCGAGCCGCCGGTCGCGCCGCTCGCCCCCGAACCGTACGGCCGTGGCGATGAAGACGCCGACCGGCATCAGCAGGACGACGAGGACGACCAGGATCAGCAGGAGCAGGACGGGGTCCCACGGCTCGGACGGCTGGGTGACGGTGTCTCCGAAGCCGTCGATACGGGCCACCGGGCTGGAGGTGTCGAGCCGGGACGCGAGGTTCTCGCCGCCCCGGACGAAGACGAGTTCCGTCGGGCCGACCAGTCCGCTCTCCCCGACGGTGCCGACGATCCGCTCCGGCAGCCGCTTGCGCAGCAGTCCGCCCTCGTCGGACGCCAGCAGCTCCTTCAGCGCGGGGGACACCAGCATCTCGCCGGGTTCCGGCCAGTCCGACACGCCGGGCGGCATCGGTGCCCGGGGGCCCTCGGGCTCCACCTCCCGTCCACGGACGGCCATGTCGCGGTACGTGGTGCTCACGCTCGCGACCAGGAGGGTGTCGTCCCCCTTGGGGACGTCCCCTCCTATGTAGGTGATGTCGGTGCGGGATTCCTCCCGGGCGTCCCGCGCCGCCAGCGCGTTCGGGATCGCCGTGGTGAGCAGCAGCAGCGCCACCCCGAGCCCGACGCCGACACCGGTGAGCAGCAGCCGCACCCACCCCTCGCGTCCCCCCGTGAACGCGAACCTGGCGCCCATGGCCAGGTCCCGCGACCACTGCCGCACGTTCATACGATGCGCTCCATGTCCCGCGACTTCCCGTCCCGTACGACGATCTCCCGGTCGGAGTAGGCGGCGACCCGCGCCTCGTGCGTGACCAGCACGACGGCCGCGTTGGTGGACCGGGCGGCCTCCGTGAGCAGCTCCATCACACGCTCGCCGTTGAACGAGTCGAGCGCGCCCGTCGGCTCGTCGGCGAAGAGCACGCGCGGGTTCGTCACCAGCGCGCGGGCCACGGCGACCCGCTGTCCCTGACCGCCGGAGACCTCGCCGGGCCGCTTGCCCTTCAGGTCGTCGACCTCCAGGCGCTCCATCCAGCCGAGGGCGGCGCGCTCGGCCTCCTTGCGGCCGGTGCCGTTCAGCCGCAGCGGCAGGGCGACGTTCTCCACGCAGGTCAGCTCGGGCACCAGCTGGCCGAACTGGAAGACGAAGCCGAACTCGGAGCGGCGGAGCGCGCTGCGCTGCGAGTCGTTCATGGTCGCGAGCTCACGGCCGTTGTACGTGATCGACCCGGAGTCGGGCGGCACGATCCCGGCGAGACAGTGCAGCAGGGTCGACTTGCCGGAGCCGGAAGGGCCCATCACGGCGACGACCTCGCCGGGGTGGATGGAGAAGGAGGCGCCGTCCAGGGCGGTCGTCGGACCGTAGGTCTTGCGCAGGTCGTGGGCGGCGAGCAGGGAGCCGGCGGGGGCCGTCGCGGTGGCGGTCATCGGGTCACCGCCTCGGCGAGCCGGTCCAGCCGGGCCGCGGTCAGCTCCAGCCAGCGCAGGTCGGCCTCCAGGTGGAACAGGGCGTGGTCGCAGATGAGCTGGTCCGCGAGGTCGCCCTTGCGCTTGCGGTCGGTGAGGATGCGCATCATCCGCAGGTGCTCGGAGCGCTGGGTGTCGAGGATCTCCGCCGCGTTCCGGTGGGTGAGCAGGGCGAGGACGACCTTCGTGTAGAGGGTCGACTGGAGGTAGGGCTCCGGCTTCTCGGGCGTGGCGAGCCACTGCTGCACGTCCGTGACGCCGGCCTCGGTGATCGCGTACCGCTTGCGTTCGGGGCCGCCGCCCGGCTCGATGCCGTCGACCTCGACGAGGCCGTTCTTCAGCAGCCGCGACATCGTCGAGTAGACCTGGCCGTAGTGCAGCGGCCGGTCGTGACCGAACTTCTCGTCGAAGGCCCGCTTCAGGTCGTAACCGTGGCGGGGTCCGGACTCCAGGAGTCCCAGGAGGGTGTGACCGATGGACATGGGCGGCACTCTACACACGGCGTATACATCGTGCGTATACATGCTGCGTAGAGAACGCCTCGAGATGGCGGTATATGGATGAAGTCGCAGGTCAGGGCCGTTTGTCACGGTTCTGCCACTGTGCTGACCTTGGCTCTCCGCGCCGAGTAGGGCAACCTTTCACGCTCCGGTGGCGTCGGTTCCTTGGGGCGGCGTGCTGATTCTCACGCCCCGGAAAGCCGGGATCGGCGAACCTTTGTCACAGGACGCGGTGTTAGCTTGCTGGGTCGACCGGCAGCACACGTGTGACGCGCGAAAAGGACGAGAAGGAAGCGAGCGGACCTAGGCCATGGGACGAGCGGAAGAGAGACGAGCGCGGCAGCGGGGTGGCCGCCGCGCGGCGGCCAGGCGCTCGTCCAGGGCGGCCGGCAAGAGCGGCATACGCCGCTTCTTCGGCATCAAGAAGATCATCGGCGCGTTCTTCGGGCTCTGCCTGCTCGGCATGCTCGCCTTCGTCGTGCTCTACATGGTCATCGACATCCCCAAGGGGAACGCCGAGGCGCAGCAGCAGAGCAACGTCTACAAGTACAGCGACGGGAAGACGACGCTCGCCCGCAGCGGAGGAGACGGCGTCAACCGCCAGAACGTCGACCTCGCCGAGATCGACAAAGACGTCCGCAACACCTTCGTCGCCGCCGAGAACATGACGTTCTACGAGGACGCCGGCGTCGACCTCAGGGGCACGGCCCGCGGTTTGCTCAACACGCTCTCCGGCAAGGGCAAGCAGGGCGGATCGACGATCACCCAGCAGTACGTCAAGAACTACTACCTCACCTCCGACCAGACGATCAGCCGCAAGCTCAAGGAGCTGGTCATCTCGCTGAAGGTGGACCGGGAGAAGACCAAGGACGAGATCCTCGCCGGGTACATCAACACCAGCTACTACGGCCGCGGCGCCTCCGGCATCCAGGCCGCGGCGCAGGCGTACTACCGCAAGAACGCCAAGGACCTCGACGTCGCCGAGGGCGCCTACCTCGCCGCGCTGCTCCAGGCCCCGAGCCAGTACGACTGGGCCGTCGCCTCGGACACCAGCAAGAAGCTGGTCAAGGACCGTTGGAACTACGTGCTCGACAACATGGTCAAGATGAAGTGGCTGGACGCCGGCGAGCGCGCGGACATGAAGTTCCCCGTGCCCAAGGAGCCCCAGGGCACGCCCGGCCTGGAGGGGCAGACCGGATATCTGGTGGAGGCGGCCAACAGCGAGCTGGCGGAGCACCTCGTCGACCAGGGCTCGGCCGCCGACCTCGAAGAGGCCAAGGCGATCGTCGACAAGGGCGGCTGGACCGTCACGCTGAACATCGACAAGAAGAAGCAGACCCAGCTCGAGAAGGCCGTCAAGGACACCCTGACCAGCAAGCTGGACCCGGAGAAGCGGGACGTCGACGGCGATGTGCAGGCCGGTGCCGTCTCGGTCGACCCGAAGACCGGCAAGGTCCTCGCGATGTACGGCGGAGTGGACTACACCGAGCACTTCAGGAACAACGCCACCCGCTCCGACTACCAGCCCGCCTCCACCTTCAAGCCCGTGATCCTCGCCGCCGCCGTGGACGAGGACGCGGAGACGCAGGAGGGGCAGCCGATCACCGCGAACACCGTCTACGACGGCGACAGCAAGCGGCCGGTCGTGGACGCGTCCGGCAACGAGGTCGGGTTCGCCCCGCCGAACGAGGACGACGTCGACTACGGCGACGTCACCGTGCAGGAGGCCATGAACGCCTCCGTCAACTCCGTGTTCGCGCAGATGGGCGTCGACGTCGGCATGGAGAAGGTGATGGAGGTCGCGAGCGCGCTCGGCATGGACGTCGAGGACGAGCAGGCGGTGCCCGCCCAGACCCTCGGCTCCATGGGCGCGAGCCCGCTGGAGATGGCCGGGGTCTACGCCACCCTCGACAACCACGGCGAGAAGGTCACCCCGGCCGTCATCGCGTCCGCCGAGCACAAGGACCGCACGGTCGAGATCCCCGACCCGATCGGCGAGCAGGTCATCAGCCGCGAGGCCGCCGACACGGTCACCTCGGTGCTCACCGGCGTGGTCGACGACGGTACGGCCCGCCAGTCGGTGCGCGAGAACCCGGCCCGCAACGGCCAGCAGGTCGCGGGCAAGACCGGTACCTCCGACGACAACAAGTCGGCCTGGTTCGCCGGCTACACCCCGAACCTGGTCACCACGGTCGGCCTGTTCGGTGAGGACAGCAAGACGCACGCCCAGGTCACCCTGCAGGGCGCAACCGGCACGCTGCCGGGCAAGGGCCGCGTCGCCGGTGGCAGCTTCCCGGCCCGGATCTGGGCGCAGTACACCTTCGGCGCGATGGGCGAGGTCACCGAGTTCGACCTGGAGACCAAGCAGGGCGCGGCGGTCCAGCCGTCCGAGACGCCCACGGTCGAGGAGTCGCCGTCGGAGAGCCCGTCCGAGTCGCCGACCACCGAGGAGCCGACGCAGAGCCCCTCGCAGAGCCCGTCCCAGGAGCCCACCTCCGAGGCTCCCACGGACGAGGTCTCGAGCACGCCGCCCAGCACCCTGCCGACGGAGTCGGAGACCGAGGAGACGCCCCCGGACGACGGCGGCGACGAGTGGTGGCAGGACGAGGAGCAGTAGCGCTTCACTTCCGGAAGCCGGAAGAGGACGAGGGGCGGCCCGCACCGGGCCGCCCCTCGCTCTCTCCGCTCCGTACGCGTGCCGGACTCACGCCCGGTTGAGCTCGAACCACACCACCTTGCCCGCGCTGAGCCGGGTCGCGCCCCAGCGTCTGGCCATCTTGTTGACCAGATAGAGCCCCCGACCGCCCTCGTCGGTCGCGCGCGCGTTCCGCAGCCGCGGCAGCTGCGGTACGTCGTCCGTGACCTCGCAGCGCAGCACGTCCGTGCGCAGCAGCCGCAGCGTCACCGGCCGGGAGGCATACCGCACCGCGTTGGTGACGACCTCGCTGATCAGCAGCTCCACCGAGTCGGACAGCTCCTCCAGGCCCCAGCGCGACAGCGCGTGCCGGGCGAGGCGCCGGGCCCGGCCCGGGGCCATCTCCTCCGGCTCCAGGAACCAGTACGCGACGTCACTGGGCGCGATGCCGTCGAACCGGGCGGCGAGCAGCGCGATGTCGTCGTCCCGGTCGCCCGGGCCGAGCATGTCGAGCACCTCGTCGCAGAGCGCCTCCAGCGGCGGCGGATGGTCGGGGCCGGTGAGCTGCGCGGTCGCGGCGAGCTTCTCGCGCAGCTGCTCTATGCCGGTCCACACGTCGCGCAGCCGAGACTCGACGAGCCCGTCGGTGTAGAGCAGGAGCGTGGCCCCGGCGGGCGCGTCCAGCTCGACGGCCTCGAAGTCCACGCCGCCCACGCCGATCGGGGCGCCCGGCGGCACCCGCAGCACCTCGGCCCGGCCGCCCAGGTGCAGCAGGACGGGCGGCGGATGACCGGCGTTGGCGATGGTGATGCGGTGCGAGACCGGGTCGTACACCGCGTACAGGCAGGTCGCCATGCGGTCGGTACCGAGCCGCTGGGCCTGCTCGTCGAGATGGTGCAGCACCTCCTGCGGCGGCAGGTCGAGCCCGGCCAGGGTCTGCGCGGTGGTGCGCAGCTGGCCCATGATCGCCGCCGAGGTCATGGAGTGCCCCATGACGTCGCCCACCACCAGCGCCACCCGGCTCCCCGGCAGCGGGATCGCGTCGTACCAGTCGCCGCCGACCCGGGCGGTCTCTGCGGCCGGCAGATAGCGGGAGGCGAGCCGCACGCCGGTGGGCCGCGGCAGGGTCTCCGGCAGCATCGTGCGCTGGAGCTCGTCCGCGATGTACGCCTCGCGGCCGTACAGCACCGCCTTGTCGATGCCGAGCGCGCTGTGCGTGGCGAGCTGGGCGGCGACCAGCAGGTCGTCCGTCTCGAACGCGTCGCGTTCCGGGCCGCGCAGGAACAGCGCGGCGCCGATCACCCGGCGGCGCCCGCGCAGCGGCGCGAGGATGGCGCGCTGACCGGGCGGCACCGTCAGCTCGGCGTCGTCACCGAGGAGTTCGGGCAGCGCGGCGCGGGCCGCGGGCGCGTCCGCGAAGACGGGCCGTACGCCCCGCAGCACCTCGGCGAGCGCACCACCGGGCCGTACCTCGCACAGGTCGGCCGCGACCGCCGACAGCTCGCCGGGCTCGGGCGGGAGCGCGGGCAGGAAACCGCTCTCGGGGTCCCGGTCCTCCGGGATCCGGTCGGTACGGCGCAGCCGCAGCACCACCGGACCGGTGGGCCGCTCGTCGCCGACGGGCAGCGGCTCGCGCAGGAAGACCAGGATCGCGTCGGAGAACGTCGGCACGGTGGCCCGGCACAGACCCATGACGATCTCGTCCAGGTCGATGCCCCGGGCGATGCGCCGGGTCGCCGCCCCCACGAAGCGGAGCCGGTCCCCGTCCCGCCGCATGGGCATGGGGCTGCCCGGCGTCACGCCCTGCCCCGTGCGCCGCTCGGGATCGCCGGACCCACCGGAGGCGCCGGACCCGCCGGAGCCGCTGCCTCCACCGGTTCCGGCGGGTCCGCCGGTCCCGCCGGAGCCACTGGAGATCCGTTCCTGCTCGGCGCCGGGCTGCTCGGGGATGCTGTCCGGAACGGGGCGCGGGCGGTGCGGGTCGGACTGCGGGGTCGCGGACTGCGCGGGCTGCGCGTGCTCGGGTCCGCCGACCGCCGAGGGTCCCGCAGGACCGGGCACCGGTACGTCGTCCGACTCGGCCGGTACGTCGCCCAGGCGTGCCTGAGCGGGTAACGCGGAAGCGGCGGAGGGAGCGGAAGCGGGTGGTGTCCCCGGCGCCCCCGGGGTACGCAGGAGCGCCCCGCAGGGGTCTGCGGGGCCCGCGCCCGGCTGGGCGCGCTCATGGGAGGTGGGGTGCTCCGTCACGCGTGTCGAATCCATCCGTCCGGGGCTGCGCGCCGTGAGTCCAGTCGGTCCCGCAGCAGACCCGTCATTGCGTCCCGCCGAGAACCGGATACCCGCAAGACGGGTCCCGGGAACGGAATTCCCGCGCGGTCAGAGGCGGTATCGGTGCCGCGGGCGGCGGTGGCGGGCGCGGCCGTGCACGGTGCCGACCGTCCGGCCGGCTGTCTGTGGTGCGTACCGATGTAGCCCTCGTACCCCTTGATCACGTCCTGCCGCCCCTCGGTGACGTACGGTCAAGCTCTGCGTGTCCTGCGGAAATTGCACCCCTGTGCGCTCTTGCGGAGGACGATCCTACGGTTGTGGTCCAGGGGCGCAACAAGAGTCTCATGGCGACACGTGCGCGGGCGTACGGTCCCAGTCGTCCGGCAGTGAGGGTACGCCCCAGGCCGGATCCGGGCGCCAGTGCTGCCAGCCGTCCGAGAACGGCGGGCCCCAGGCGCGGATCACCTCCAACGCGGCCTCGCCCGCCGCCCGCACCCGCTCGGCGAGCCGGGCGTCCATCAGCCCGTCCCGCTGGGCCTGGGCGAACTCGTCCTCGTCGTGCCACCGCCAACTGCGGTCCGGCCGTACCGAGATGTCCAGGAAGTGGTCCTCGGAGTCGACACCGTCCGCCCAGCGGGCGAGCGGCTCCTCCAGGTTCACGTACCAGTTCTTGAACCGCCAGCCGGGCTCCCAGAACAGCCACACCGACCACGGCTCGCCCGGCCGCGCCAGCTTCAGCACCCCCGTGCCGAACCAGCGGTCGCGCGTGACGGTGCGGGGCTTGGTGTAGCGGGTCTCCAGCGGCTCCGCGTCGAGCGGAGTGCCGTCGGCGAACACCGGCTTGACGCACTCGGTACCGGGCGCCATCCACACCGCGAGCACCTCGTCGTCGTCGCGCACGACGGTGACGGGGCGCACGATGTGGAAGCGCTCGCCGGCGTTCTCCCGGTACCGCCACAGGATGTGACTCCCGGGGGCCCAGCGCACCGCCGGCCCGCCCCCGTCCACTCGTCTCACCGCTCCGTCATGCGCCATGCACAGATATTAGGTGCCAGAGGCATACGACGCTGCGGGGAGAGCCGTGGTTCACGCCACGGCGGGAAGCGGTTCCGGCCAGGTTTCCCCGGGAGTTGGGCAAGTACCGCTCCGTTGCCGTCGTGGTCACGGATGCGGTTACGGATGCGTCATCCGCAGCACGTCCAGCGCCTCGTCGAGCTGTGCCTCCGTCAGGTCGCCGCGCTCGACGTACCCGCTCTCCAGCACGACCTCACGGATGGTCTTCCGCTCGGCGAGGGACTTCTTGGCGACCTTCGCGGCCTCCTCGTAGCCGATGTACTTGTTGAGCGGAGTGACCACGGAGGGCGACGACTCGGCGTACTCCCGGGCCCGCTCGCGGTTCGCCACGATCCCGTCGACGGTGCGGTCGGCGAGCAGCCGGGAGGCGTTGGCGAGCAGCCTGATCGATTCCAGGACGTTCTTGGCGATGACCGGCAGCATCACATTGAGCTCGAAGTTCCCGGCGGCGCCCGCGGCGGCGACGGTCGCGTCATTGCCCGTGACCTGAGCGGCGACCATGAGCACGGCCTCCGGGATCACGGGGTTGACCTTCCCCGGCATGATCGAGGACCCGGGCTGGAGATCGGGCAGCTGGATCTCGGCCAGTCCGGTACGCGGCCCGGAGGCCATCCACCGCAGATCGTTGGCGATCTTCGTCAGCCCGACGGCGATGGTCCGCAACTGCCCACTGGTCTCCACGACCCCGTCCCGCGCGCCCTGCGCCTCGAAGTGGTCACGGGCCTCGGTGAGCGGCAGCCCGGTTGCCCGCGCGACCTCGGCGATCACGGCGGCGGAGAACCCGGGCGGGGTGTTGATGCCGGTACCGACGGCGGTCCCGCCGAGGGGCAGCTCGGCGAGCCGGGGGAGGGACGCCTGCAGCCGCTCGATCCCGTACCGCACCTGGGCGGCGTACCCGCCGAACTCCTGGCCGAGCGTCACCGGTGTGGCATCCATGAGATGCGTACGCCCGGACTTGACGACGTCCGCGAACTCCTCGGACTTCCGGGAGAGGGAGGCGGCGAGGTGATCGAGGGCGGGGATCAGGTCCCGCGTGACGGCGGCCGTGGCGGCGATGTGGAGGGAGGACGGGAAGACGTCGTTGGACGACTGGGACGCGTTGACGTGGTCGTTCGGGTGCACGTCCCGCCCGAGCCGCTCGGTCGCGAGGGTGGCGACGACCTCGTTGGTGTTCATGTTGGACGAGGTGCCGCTGCCCGTCTGGAACACGTCCACGGGGAAGTGCTCGTCCCACCGCCCCTCGACGACCTCGGCGGCCGCGTCCTGGATGGCCTGCGCGATGTCCTCGTCGAGGACCCCGAGCTCCGCGTTCACCTTGGCGGCGGCGGCCTTGATCCGGGCGAGGGCCTCGATGTGGGCGCGCTCGAGCCGCTGCCCGGAGATCGGGAAGTTCTCCACGGCGCGCTGGGTCTGGGCCCGCCACTTCGCGTGGGCGGGTACGCGGACCTCGCCCATGGAGTCGTGCTCGATGCGGTAGTCGCCGGTGGCGTCGTTCAGGTCGCTCATACCTGGTGAAGCGTAGTGGCGGAGGGGGATGTTCCCGGTCTGCGGCGTGTTGCGCCCGCTGGGGCGTCCCTGGGTGTCGATCGTCACCGACCTCGAAGAACGCTCACGGCACGCGGGAAGGGGCCGGCGTCACAACCGGCCGGTTCGTCCCGGCGCGCTCACGTCGCTCCAGGCTCCGGGCGATCCGCTGTTCGAGCGCGGCCCGGCGATCCGGCCATTCGGCCGCGGTGATCGAGAAGACGGCCGAGTCGCGCAACCGGTTCTCCTCACCCGCCACCCGTGAAGCGGCCCAGTTGCGCAGCACACCCTCGAACCGTGCGCCCACCGCCTCGATGGCGGCCCGAGAGCGACTGTTGCGCGCGTCGGTCTGCAGATCGACACGGGCCACCCGCCAGCTCTCGAACGCATGCCGGAACAACAGGCACTTGGCCTCGCTGTTCACCCCCGTGCCCTGGGCCGACGCCGCGAGCCAGGTGTAACCGACCTCTATCGCGCAGAGACCGTCCCCCGACGGCCACAGCCGCGGATGACAGTAGGACGTCACCCCGATCGCCCGCCCCGAGGCTCGGTCCACCTGCGCGTACGGGGCCAGCTGTCCGGCGGCGGCACGGGCGGCGTGGGAGTCGATGTACTCCGCGACCTCGGCGGCCCCGGGCACCTGAGTGAACTTGTACGAGGTCCGGTCCTCCTCCGCCGCCTCGGCCAGGTCGGCCGCGTGGCGGTGTTCGAGGGGTTCCAGGCGTACGAGCTCGCCGTCCAGGACCGGCCCCTCCAGCGTGAATCCCATCGTTCCTCAACCCCTCGTCGGTGCGCGTTTCGGCGGCAGCGTGTCAGAAGAGGGGTGTGCTGTCGCGTGAATAAGAAGGGGGCGCCGGGTTCATCGGGCGGCAGGGTGAGGCATGCAGCGCACGGTGGCTATCAGCATGCGGAGCTGGTGCGGGCTGGTGCTGAGGAGGGTGCCCGGGGCGTCGCTTTCTCGGAGAAGGATCGTTCCGTCGGGGCCGGTGGCCACGCTCATGCAGGCGCTGGCCTCCGGGCAGTGAGAGGACTTCTGCCAGATCACATCGGCCATGGGTACCTCCTGGTGTCAGAGTTCGGCGATGACGCGGTGGATGAAGTCGCGGGACGCGGCAGGGTTCAGAGCGATGCTCTCCATCTGGTCCAGGAGAGCTGCGTACTTCTCTCTCTGCGCCGTCGCATCGAGGAGCAGGGTGCCATGGGACTGGTCGAGTTGCACGGTGTCGAGCTGGGGTACCGGCCCCGCGAGATACCCGACGGGCTGCCCGGAGCCGGGGAAGACGCCGTGGGCGAAGGGGATGGCGCGCAGGATGATTTCCTCGCGTTCGCTCATCTCGATCAGGTGCTTCAGCTGTTCGCGGGTGGGCGCGGGGCCGCCGAACTGCATACGAAGAGCCGCCTCGTGGATGACGGCGGTGTACGGCGTGGGCTGGTTCCGGTAGAGCACTTCCTGACGTTTGATGCGGAAGGAGACCCGGTGTTCCACGTCAGGGGGTGACAGACGGGGCACTGCTCCTTGGAAGAGCGCACGGATGTAGTCCGGCGTCTGGAGCAGGCCGGGGATGTGCAGAGCGCTGGACATGCGCAGGGAGGTGGCGTGGTGCTCGAACTCGGCGAGATCGAGTTCTGAGGTCGGCAGCATCTCGCGGTACTCCTCCCACCACCCTCGCTTGCGGTGGGCGGCCATGGCCACGAGTGCGTCGATGAGCGGCTCGTCCGTGCAGTCGTAGTGCTGGGCAAGGGTACGGATGCGCTGCTCACTGAGTCCGAAGCGCCCGGTCTCCAGGTTGCTGATGCCGGCCTGAGTGGTGCCGACCAGCGCTCCGGCCTCACGAGCAGTGAGTCCGGCGCGTTCGCGCAGCTTGCGCATTTCGATGCCCAGGCGCAGCTGACGTGCTGTGGGTGCCTGCCGTGGCGGCATGGTCCGTCACTTTCTTGCCTTCGGAGTCACCCACAAAGGTGGAGTGTCCTACTCATTGGCAGATTTCGTATAACTCATCATACGGCGGTCACTACGGTGTGACCCAAGCCACTCAACCACCCTGGCCGATAAGCCGGAAGCGCACCGCGACACTCCGTACGCGGCACTGCCACCGCACGGTCGGGACGGGTTGGGCAGCTCCAACGTCACCAACTACAGGAGCCGTTCATGGTCACCGCGACCCCGTCGCAGCACGCAACGCCCGAGCTCTGGTCGTACGCCCTTCACCTCCCCTGCGATCCCCGCGCCGCCCGCATCGCTCGACGGACCCTGCGCACAGTCCTCACCGAGTACGGCCTGCGGGAACTCGTCGACCCGGCGGAGCTGCTCGCGTCCGAGCTGGTCTCCCACGCGTACCGGCACTCCGAGGGGCCCTCCGGGCTGCGGCTCCGGGCGCTCGGCGGCGGGCGGTTGCGGATGAGCGTGTGGGACACCAATCCCCAGATCCCGCCTCCGTTCGACCGGGGGCCGAGATCGGGACCGTTCCGTCCCGCGGCCGTGCCGCCGGACGGTGAGAGCGGGCGTGGCCTCTTCCTCGTCAGCCATTACGCGGACGACTGGGGCGGGTGGCCCATGGGCGACGACCTCTTCGGACGGAACGGCAAGCTGCTGTGGTGCGAGCTCGGGAGTCCGCTGAGCACCGACACTGTTGCCGTAGTGGAAAGTCATGGCTAGAGTTTCCATCATGGAAACTGACGCGGGATCACCCGGCCGTTCCTCTTCCCCGACCCCGCAGGAGGCGCTGGCGGCGCTCGCCGAAGCCGAACGGGTCCAGGCCTCCACCACCGCCCTGTCGGCCACCCCCTGGCCCCTCTGGTTCACCACCGTCCTCACCGTCTACCTCGCCGCCCTCCCCGTCGTGTACGGCGGTGTGGTGGCCGAGGAGTCGTGGCTGCTGCCGCACGAGGCCTGGTGGGTGGTGCTCATGGTGATGATCGCCGCGTTCATGGCATCCTTCGCGTACGCCGCCCGCTCCTGGAGGCAGCGCACGGGCGTGGCGCTCCGGCTGGACGTGCTGCCCAAGCGGGCGACCGTTCCCCTGGTGATCGGCGCACCTGTGCTGGTGGTGGGCTCGGCCTGGGCCTTCCGGTTCACCGGGCAGGCGGGGTGGCTCGTCGCCGCCTCGGTCGTCGGTGCCGCCGTTTCCGTCGGCTTCCACCTCGCCTTCGTACGGTTGCACGGGCGCCGTACGCCCGCGAGGCCGGCGTGACCACCCGGCAGTCGGCCGACCCGGCGGCGGGCGGCTTCGACAACCTCGTCCACGCGCCCAACCGGCTGCGCATCTGCGCCCTGCTCGACACCGCGGGCGAGGCCGAGTTCGGGGTGGTGCAGGAAGAACTCGGCCTGTCGGCCTCCGTCCTGAGCAAGCACGCGGGCGCCCTGATCGACGCCGGGTACGTCGAACAGCGCAAGGCCGTGCGCAACACCCGCCAGCGCGTCTGGCTGCGGCTGACCCCGCGCGGGCGCGAGGCGTACCACGGGCACCTCGCGGCACTGCGGGTGATCACCGGGCAGTAGTCGCCCCGCGACGGAGAACCGCCCCCACCCGCACAACGCGAGCAGGGGCGGTCCCCAGCAGCAACAGGTAAGGGCTACACCAACCCCGGCCCCCGCACCGGAATGCTCGTGAACGTAGGCGCCGGCGCCGGGTCCTTGAAGAAGTCGTTGCCCTTGTCGTCGACGACGATGAACGCCGGGAAGTCCTCCACCTCGATCTTCCAGACGGCCTCCATGCCGAGCTCCTCGTACTCGACGACCTCGACCTTCTTGATGCAGTCCTGGGCGAGACGCGCCGCCGGGCCGCCGATCGAGCCGAGGTAGAAGCCGCCGTGCGTACCGCACGCGTCCGTGACCTGCTGCGACCGGTTGCCCTTCGCCAGCATCACCTTGGAACCGCCCGCCGCCTGGAACTGCTCCACGTACGAGTCCATGCGGCCGGCCGTCGTCGGGCCGAAGGAGCCGGAGGCGTAACCCTCGGGGGTCTTCGCCGGGCCCGCGTAGTACACCGGGTGGTCCTTCAGGTACTGCGGCATCTCCTCGCCCGCGTCCAGCCGCTCCTTGATCTTGGCGTGGGCGATGTCGCGGGCCACGACCAGCGGGCCGGAGAGGGAGAGGCGGGTCTTGACCGGGTACTTCGTCAGCTCGGCCAGGATGTCGTCCATCGGCTGGTTGAGGTCGATGCGCACCACGTCACCGGACTCGTCGAGCTGCTCGTCCGTCGTGTCCGGCAGAAACCGCGCCGGATCCGTCTCCAGCTGCTCCAGGAAGACGCCCTCCGCCGTGATCTTGGCGACGGCCTGGCGGTCCGCCGAGCAGGACACCGCGAGCGCGACCGGGCAGGACGCGCCGTGGCGGGGGAGGCGGATGACGCGGACGTCGTGGCAGAAGTACTTGCCGCCGAACTGCGCGCCGATGCCGATCTTCTGCGTCAGCTCGAAGACCTTCTGCTCCAGGTCCTTGTCGCGGAAGCCGTGGCCGAGCTCGGAGCCCTCGGCCGGGATCTCGTCCAGGTAGTGCGCGGAGGCGTACTTGGCCGTCTTCAGGGCGTACTCGGCGCTCGTGCCGCCGACGACGATCGCCAGGTGGTACGGCGGGCAGGCGGCCGTGCCCAGCGAACGGATCTTCTCCTCCAGGAACTTCATCATGGAGGACTCGTTCAGGACGGCCTTCGTCTCCTGGTAGAGGAAGGACTTGTTGGCGGAGCCGCCGCCCTTCGCCATGAACAGGAACTTGTACGCGCCGCCGTCCGTCGCGTACAGCTCGATCTGCGCCGGGAGGTTGGAACCGGTGTTCTTCTCCTCCCACATGGTGAGCGGAGCCATCTGCGAGTAGCGCAGGTTGAGGTTCTTGTACGCGTCGTAGATGCCGCGGGAGAGGGCCTCCTCGTCGCCGCCCTCCGTCAGGACGTTCTGGCCGCGCTTGCCCATGACGATCGCCGTGCCGGTGTCCTGGCACATGGGGAGGACGCCCGCGGCGGCGATGTTCGCGTTCTTCAGGAGGTCGAGTGCGACGAACTTGTCGTTGCTCGACGCCTCGGGGTCGTCGATGATGCGGCGCAGCTGCGCGAGGTGGGCCGGGCGCAGGTAGTGCTGGATGTCGTGGATGGCCTCCTCGGCGAGCTTGCGCAGCGCCTCCGGCTCCACCTTGAGGAACGTACGCCCGCCGGCCTCGAAGGTGGAGACACCCTCGGAGGTCACCAGCCGGTAGGGGGTGGTGTCCTCTCCCATGGGGAGCAGATCGGTGTACGCGAATTCCGGCATCTCGCCAATTCCTCACTTCACAGACGGCAGCTGGCCTCCGTTGGCAGCGCCCAATCAGCGTAGAACCTGTAGCGGGCGGGGAGGTTGTGAGGTAAGGCTCAGTTGTTCGAGTGCGGGTGCCTGGTCGTACGGGGTGGATCGGTCGCCGCACCGGTCATACCCCTAGTCGCGATCTATCGCGAGTGGCTATGCTGCCAGGGTGGACCTTCAGAAGAGCGCCGCCGCCCAGGAACCGTTGCCTCCCACCGAGTTGCGCGCCTCCGACGCCGACCGTGACCGGGTCGCCGACCTGTTGCGCGACGCTCTCGCCGAGGGCCGCCTCACCGCGGACGAACACGCGGAGCGGGTCGAGGGTGTGCTGGCCGCCAAGACCGTGGGCGAGCTCGACGTCTTCGTGCGGGACCTGCCGGCCGCGCACGCTGCCGGCCATGCGTCCAGGGCGGGTGGCGTGTCGTACGACGCCCCGGTGCCCAACCGCCCCGCGCCGGGTTCGATACCCGTCGACGCGGACGAGCGTGTGATGGCCGTCTTCAGTTCCGCGATGCGCAAGGGGCGCTGGCGGGCGGGCCGCCGTATCCACGCCTACGCGGTCTTCGGCAGTGTCGAGATAGACCTCAGTGAGGCCCTCTTCGAGCACCAGCAGGTGATGATCAAGGCGGTCTCGGTCTTCGGCAGCGTCGAGATCCGCGTCCCGGAGAACGTCTCGCTGCGCGGCAGCGGCGGCGGCGTCCTCGGCGACTTCGCGGTGGACACGCTGGATTCCGGCCAGGCCGATGCGCCCGTGGTGTACGTGGACGGCCTCGCCGTTCTGGGGAGCGTCGAGGCGAAGCCGAAGCGCGGCAAGCTGGTTGCCGATCTTCTCGACCGCGTCTCACACAAGGTCGATGACCATTTGCGCAAACACTTAGGTCATTGACTTTTGCAAATCCTGGTTGGCTGCACGGTGCCTGAGTCGTCTCCCGGAGGGGTCACGAAGCCCCCGAATTCCAGCGGTTCACAACTCAGCGCATAGGTTCGCGCACAGTGGGTAGGGCTTGCTGCATCGACTCTCGCTCGCGAAGCCGTCGTCAGGAGTAGACCGTGCTGCAACCGCCGCATTCGTCCCTGCAGGTCCGTGTTCCGTCCCAGCGGGTACCAGTGCGAGACAGGGATCAGGACGCCCCGTGGCATACGGAGGCGGTGTGCCGGCGCGACGAAGCCGGACTGTTCTTCGCCCCCTCCAAGGAGCCCACGGCGGCGCGCCTCTCCCGGGAGGAGGCGGCCAAGCGGGTCTGCGCACGCTGTCCCGTGATGGTCGAGTGTCGCGAGCACGCGCTGCTGCAGCCGGAACCGTACGGCGTCTGGGGTGGTCTCACCGCCGCCGAGCGCCGCGTGGTGCTGGCCCGGCGCCGCCGGCGCGACCTGGAGCTCAAGAAGGCGGCCCGCGGGACGATAGTCGCCGCCGGATAGCCGGCACGCACGGACGACCGTGGCCCGTACGGCATCTGCGGTCCGTGCGGTACGTACGAGGAAGGGGCACCCCCTCCGCACCGGGGGCGCCCCTTCCTCGTACGAACCGCTGACGTGCCGGCGCGCTGCCGCGTTCCTGCGTCGCGCCTCCCTCACGCCTGCTTCGCGCCTACGTACCTACGTCGTGCCTACTTCGCGCGCTCGAAGTCGATCGAGCTGTACGCGCGCAGCTTGCTGAGCCGGTGCACCGAGTCGATCCGGCGGACCGTACCGGACTTCGACCGCATCACGATCGAGTCGGTCGTGGCCGTCTCGGCGCGGTAGCGCACCCCGCGCAGCAGCTCGCCGTCGGTGATGCCGGTGGCGACGAAGAAGACGTTCTCGCCGGAGACCAGGTCGTCCGTGGTCAGCACGCGGTCCAGGTCATGACCCGCGTCGATCGCCCGCTGCCGCTCCTCGTCGTCCTTCGGCCACAGCTTGCCCTGGATGACACCGCCCAGGCACTTCACGGCGCACGCCGAGATGATGCCCTCCGGCGTGCCGCCGACGCCGAGCAGCAGGTCGACGCCGCTGGTCTCGCGCAGCGCCAGGATCGAGCCGGCGACATCGCCGTCGGCGATCAGCTTGATGCGCGCACCGGTGTCCCGGACCTCCTTGATGAGGCCCTCGTGGCGCGGCCGGTCGAGGATGACGACCGTCACGTCCTCCGGGGTGGAGCGCTTGGCCTTGGCGACCCGGCGGATGTTCACCGCCACAGGCGCGTTGATGTCGACGAAGTCGGCGGCCTCCGGACCGGTGACCAGCTTGTCCATGTAGAACACGGCGGACGGGTCGAACATCGTGCCGCGGTCGGCGGCGGCCAGTACGGCGATCGCGTTCGGCATGCCCGCGGCCGTCAGCGTCGTGCCGTCGATCGGGTCCACGGCGATGTCGCACTCGGCGCCGGTGCCGTCACCGATGCGCTCGCCGTTGAAGAGCATCGGGGCCTCGTCCTTCTCGCCCTCGCCGATGACGACGACGCCGTTCATCGACACGGTGGAGACGAGGGTGCGCATGGCGCGTACGGCGGCACCGTCGGCGCCGTTCTTGTCGCCCCGGCCGACCCAGCGGCCCGCGGCCATCGCGGCGGCCTCGGTGACGCGGACCAGTTCCAGGGCGAGGTTGCGGTCGGGGGCCTCGGAGGGGACCTCGAGCTCGGACGGCAGATGATGCTCGGTCATCGGAAACGCACCTTTCTGATACGACACAGATCTGCGCCCGCAGGGTGATGGCGGGGATGAGGGTGGGGTGGCGACGAGGGTTCAGGGCGACTCTATCGCCAGGTCGACAAAATGAGCAGGGGACCCCACGGATGAGCAGACCGGTGCACCTGCGACGATGAGGACGTGGCAGGTATGAAAGGCAAGACCGCTCGCGACATGATCCTCTCCCTGGGAGTCATCTGTATCGCGGCCGGCGTCATCTATCTCTTCGTCCCGCACGACGACACCGAACCCGAGTTCAAGCCGGTCGACTACCGCGTCGAGCTCCTGACGGCACGCCGTGCCGCGTCATACCCGGTGGCGGCGCCCGAGGGCCTGCCCGACGGCTGGGAGGCGAGCGTCGTCCGGTTCCAGGGCGACGAGTCCGACGCCTGGCACCTCGGCTTCCACGACCCCGACGGCAAGTACGTGGCGGTGCGGCAGTCCGCCGAGAAGCCGTCCGAGTTCATCGAGGACGTGACCCAGGGCGCCGAGAGGACCGAGGACACCGAGAAGATCGGCGACCGGACCTGGCAGCGCTACGAGGGCGACCGCTACGACGCCCTGGTCCTCGAGGGCGACGGGTCGACGACGGTGGTGACGGGTTCGGGGTCCTTCGCGCGGCTGCGGACGATGGCGGAGGCGCTGAAGACGGAGTGAGGGAGTACGGGGGGAGGGCGGCGGACGCCGAGCAGTCACCCCTGGTGACTGCTCGGCGTCCGGTTCGGGCCGGTCTACTGGGCTTCCGGTTCGGGCCGGTCTACTGGGCGTCCGGCCCGTCCGACCGCCCCTCCTCGCCGCCCTCGTCCTCCGCCAGCGCCGCGTCCAGCCTCTTGCGCGCGCCGTCGAGCCAGCGGCGGCACACCTTGGCCAGCTCCTCGCCGCGCTCCCACAGGGCGAGGGACTCCTCCAGCGTCGTACCGCCCGCCTCCAGACGCCGTACGACCTCGATCAGCTCGTCACGCGCCTGCTCGTAGCCGGGCGACTCGGCGCTCTCGCTCACCTTGCCGGTCATGCTTCCCATCCTTAAGCGTCCCTTCGTACGGTCATCTCGCCCCCGGCCACCCGTGCGCGCAGCAGCTCCTCGGCCGTGACCTCCTCGGGCGCGCGGACGACCTGGCCGTCGGCCTTCTGCAGCACCGCGTAGCCCCGCTGGAGGGTCGCGGCGGGGGAGAGGGCCACCACGCGCGCGTGGGTGTGCGTCAGCTCCGACGAGGAGCGGTCCAGATGGTGGCCGAAGCAGCGACGGCCGCGGGCGATCAGTGAGTCGACCTGGTCCGCGCGCTCGTCGATCATGCGGTGCGGGTTCTCCATGCAGGGGCGGGCCAGCGCATGGGCGAGTCCGCGCTCCTCGCGCTCCACCAGTGCCTCCACGCTCCGCCGCGCACGGTCGCGCAGCCAGCGCACTTTCTCGTACTCCTCGCCCACGTCCGGCACGACCTTCTTGGCGGCGTCGGTCGGGGTGGACGCGCGCAGGTCGGCGACGTAGTCGAGGAGGGGGGTGTCCGGCTCGTGCCCGATCGCCGACACCACCGGCGTACGGCAGGAGGCGACGGCCCGGACGAGCTGCTCGTCGGAGAAGGGGAGGAGGTCCTCCACGCTGCCGCCGCCCCGCGCCACGATGATCACGTCGACGTCGTCGAGCGCGTCCAGCTCCTTCACGGCCTGGACCACCTGGGGCACCGCGTGGACGCCCTGCACCGGGACGTTGCGCACCTCGAAGCGGACGGCCGGCCAGCGGTGCCGGGCGTTCTCCAGGACGTCCCGCTCGGCGGCCGAGGCACGGCCGCAGACCAGGCCCACGAGCTGCGGCAGGAACGGCAGCGGCTTCTTGCGCTCGGGCGCGAACAGGCCCTCCGCGGCCAGCGACTTCTTCAGCTGCTCCAGCCGTGCGAGGAGCTCGCCCACGCCGACCGGCCGTATCTCGGCGGCCCGCAGGGACAGCTGGCCCCGTGGCGCGTACCACTCCGGCTTCGCGTGCACCACGACGCGGGCGCCCTCGCTGACGACGTCGGCGATCGCGTCGAACACCTGCCGGTAGCAGGTCACGCTCACCGAGATGTCGTGCGACGGGTCGCGCAGCGTCATGAAGACGACGCCCGCGCCCGGGCGCCGCGAAAGCTGGGTGATCTGCCCCTCGACCCACACGGCGCCGAGCCGGTCGATCCATCCCCCGATGAGCCGCGACACCTCGCCGACGGGCAGCGGGGCGTCCGCGGACGTAGTGAGTGCCATGCGCCCGAGGGTAGTGGGCGGGACCGACAGAGCCGCCGGGTGAAGGGCGGGGTGTGCGGTCGAGTGACGGATGTGACGTGCGGCCGGGACGTGAGCCAGGGCGTGATCCTCGACCGGCCGGACGTGGCCCGTACGATGGTCCGCATGACTGCTCAGCCTGGCCGCCGTGTCCTCCTCGCCGCCCCGCGCGGTTACTGCGCGGGCGTCGACCGCGCCGTGATCGCCGTCGAGAAGGCCCTGGAGCAGTACGGGGCCCCGGTCTACGTCCGGCACGAGATCGTCCACAACAAGTACGTCGTGCAGACCCTGGAGAAAAAGGGTGCGATCTTCGTCGAGCAGACGGAGGAGGTGCCCCCGGGGAACATCGTGATGTTCTCCGCGCACGGTGTCGCCCCGACCGTCCACGAGGAGGCGAAGCGCGGCCACCTCGCCACGATCGACGCCACCTGCCCGCTGGTCACCAAGGTCCACAAGGAAGCGATCCGCTACGCCAACGACGACTTCGACATCCTCCTGATCGGGCACGAGGGCCACGAGGAGGTCATCGGCACCTCCGGTGAGGCGCCGGACCACATCCAGCTCGTCGACGGCCCCGAGGACGTCGCCAAGGTGGAGGTCCGCGACCCGTCCAAGGTCGTCTGGCTCTCCCAGACCACGCTCTCCGTCGACGAGACCATGGAGACGGTCGACGCGCTGAAGGGCAAGTTCCCGCAGCTCGTCTCCCCGCCCAGCGACGACATCTGCTACGCCACGCAGAACCGCCAGCTCGCCGTGAAGCAGATGGGCGCCGAGGCGGACCTGGTGATCGTGGTCGGCTCGCGCAACTCCTCCAACTCCAAGCGGCTCGTCGAGGTCGCCAAGCTCGCGGGCGCGCGCGACGCGCACCTGGTCGACTTCGCCGCCGAGATCGACGAGGCCTGGCTGGAGGGCGTCTCGACGGTCGGGGTCACCTCGGGTGCCTCCGTGCCGGAGATCCTCGTGGAGCAGGTCCTGGAGTGGCTGTCCCAGCGCGGTTTCGAGGACGTCGAGATCGTCAAGGCCGCCGAGGAGTCGATCATCTTCTCGCTGCCCAAGGAGCTCCGCCGCGACCTGCGCGAGGAGGCGGCGGCGCTGATGGCGGAGCGCACGGGGCAGTCCCCGGCGGCCGGCGAGTAACACGCACGCTCCTCCGGGCACTGCGGGGCGTCGTCCCTGTCCGTCGTACGACGTAACGTAAGGCCATGCAGATCTTCGGCGTGGACATCGGCGGATCCGGGATCAAGGGCGCCCCCGTGGACCTGACCCGGGGCGACCTGGCGGACGAGCGGCACAAGGTGCTGACCCCACAGCCGTCGACACCGGACGCGGTGGCCGACGGCGTGAAGGAGGTCGTCGACCACTTCGGCTGGACGGGCCCGGTCGGCGTGACCTTCCCGGGCGTCGTCGCCGGCGGCGCCACGATCCGCACCGCGGCCAACGTCGACAAGAACTGGATCGGCACCGACGCGCGCGCCCTGCTCGGCGAGCGCCTGGGCGGCCTGCCGGTGACGGTCCTGAACGACGCCGACGCGGCGGGCGTGGCCGAGATGCGGTTCGGCGCGGGCCGCGACCGGCGGGGCACGGTCGTCCTCCTCACCTTCGGCACCGGCATCGGCAGCGCGGTGTTCGTGGACGGCGCCCTGGTGCCGAACACCGAGCTGGGCCATCTGGAGCTGAACGGCCACGAGGCGGAGAAGCGCGCGTCCAGCAAGGTCAAGGACGACGAGGACCTGTCCTGGGAGCGGTGGGCCCGCCGCGTGACCAAGTACCTGGCGCATGTGGAGATGCTCTTCTCGCCGGAGCTGTTCATTATCGGCGGCGGGGTGAGCCGCAAGGCCCACAAGTTTCTGCCGCTGATCGAGGGCATCGAGGCGGAGATCGTCCCGGCGCAGCTCCAGAACAACGCGGGGATCGTGGGCGCGGCGATGCAGGCGGCGAAGGGAACGGAGGGGTAGCGCCTCCGCGCTCAGACCGTACGGTGATGAGCCCGTACGTGTGCCCGTGCCCGTGCCTGAGCCGGTGGCCGGGCCGGCTGTTCCCGTTGCTGCCGGGCGGCGGACCTGCGGCGCATCAGCAGAACCCGGCGTACGGTCGCGAGGAGCCCGGCGAGGAGTGTGCCGCCGTACAGCCAGCCCGCGGCCATGGCGAGCGCGGTGATCACACCCACCAGGCGGCCCGTGAGCCCGTCGCCGTCGGCGACGGGAAGCAGCCCGAAGGCGAACGCGATCGGTACGACGACGGGCGCGGTGAGCATGTCGGCCCGCCGTACCCACAGCGCCGTCAGCACGCTCACGGGCAGGAACAGCATGCCGTACACCGTCAGCGACGCCTCGAACAGAAGCCGGTCCAGTCCGCCGAGCACAAGCATCGCCAGGCCGCAGAAGAGCGCGCCGCCGAGCCCGGTGAGCCGGGGAT
Source organism: Streptomyces sclerotialus (assembly GCA_000719105.1). Taxonomy (GTDB): domain Bacteria; phylum Actinomycetota; class Actinomycetes; order Streptomycetales; family Streptomycetaceae; genus Streptomyces; species Streptomyces sclerotialus_B. The sequence goes on from JODX01000002.1 coordinate 426,498, forward strand.
TGGGCAGACGACGCAGGGCCCGGGCGGCGGGGGCCGGATCCGGGGGCCTCGGCGGAGCGGGGGTGCGGCGGTCCGGCACGGGCCTGCCCCGCACCGCCTGGGGCGGAAGAGGAGTGCCGCGGCGCTGTCTGGGCTGGGGCTGTTGACGCGTCCTGTGCTGCTCCATCGGACCAACTTAAATCGGTTTATGTGCTGAATAGCCCCTCTGACACGCCGGGCGGCAGAGCTTGACCCGGCGTTCGAGAGGCCCGCCGGAGCGGGAGCCCGCACGCCGTAGACTGGTGGATCGGCCCGCGCGTCACCCCTGTCAGCCATCCGGCCATGAGAGACCGGGGCCACGGGGCCAGGAAGCCCGAAGCCCAGTCCTTTCATCCTCACGTACGGGAAGTCGCAACGTGTCGCTCACGATCGGAATCGTCGGTCTGCCCAACGTCGGCAAGTCGACCCTGTTCAACGCCCTGACCAAGAACGACGTGCTGGCGGCCAACTACCCGTTCGCCACGATCGAGCCGAACGTCGGCGTCGTGGGCGTCCCGGACACCCGCCTGGACAAGCTGGCCGAGATCTTCGGCTCCCAGCGCGTCCTCCCGGCGACCGTCGACTTCGTCGACATCGCGGGCATCGTGCGCGGCGCGTCCGAGGGCGAGGGTCTGGGCAACAAGTTCCTCGCGAACATCCGCGAGTCGGACGCGATCTGCCAGGTCATCCGCGCCTTCAAGGACGAGAACGTCGTCCACGTCGACGGCAAGGTCTCGCCGAAGGACGACATCGAGACGATCAACACCGAGCTGATCCTCGCGGACCTCCAGACGATCGAGAAGGTCCTCCCGCGCCTCCAGAAGGAGTCGCGCATCAAGAAGGACATCGCCCCGAAGGTCAAGGCGGTCGAGGAGGCCAAGGAGATCCTGGAGAAGGGCGACACGCTCTTCGCCCACGGCATCGTCCAGGGCAGCGAGCGCAACGAGCTCCTGCACGACCTGCACCTCCTCACCACGAAGCCCTTCCTCTACGTCTTCAACGTCGACGAGGACGAGCTGACCGACGAGGACTTCAAGAACGAGCAGCGCGCCCTGGTCGCCCCCGCCGAGGCCATCTTCCTCAACGCCAAGCTGGAGGCGGACCTCGCCGAGCTCGACGAGGCGGACGCCCTGGAGCTCCTCCAGTCGGTCGGCGCCGACGAGCCCGGCCTCGCGACCCTCGCCCGCGTCGGCTTCGACACCCTCGGCCTGCAGACCTACCTGACGGCCGGCCCCAAGGAGTCCCGCGCCTGGACCATCAAGAAGGGCGCCACCGCCCCCGAGGCCGCCGGTGTCATCCACACCGACTTCCAGAAGGGCTTCATCAAGGCCGAGGTCATCTCCTTCGACGACCTGGTCGAGACGGGCTCCGTCGCCGAGGCCCGCGCCAAGGGCAAGGCGCGCATGGAGGGCAAGGAGTATGTGATGCAGGACGGGGACGTGGTGGAGTTCCGGTTCAACGTATAGATCATTCGAACGGAAAGCCCCCGGCCTGCGCTTCTCCAGGTCAGGGGGCTTTTCCCGTTCGAAGGTGGTGGCGTTCCGCAGATACGTCGAGTGCGGAGTGCCCGGGGAGTGACGGTTCCGTTGTCGCAGGTCGGTGCGGTGCGTCGCAGCGGTGGCTCCCGGTCGGGGTTCCCGGGTGCGGGATCTGCGCTGGTTGGACCTGACGGCGCGTCGGTCGGCCGGGGGCAGGGGGCCAACGGACAGTGGACTGGTCCGCGCTGACCGGGGGCCGTCGAGTGGTGGTCGAGGGAGACTGGGGACAGGCCCCGGCTCTCACCGCAGGTCGTGGCGGTCGAGGCGTTGGACGATGCCGGGGCGGTGTCGGTTGGCCTCGCGCAGGCGGGTCAGGCGCCGGCGGAAGTCGGTGTGCCGTCCGGTGGTGGCGCAGGCGTCGCGCAGGTCGGCGAGGAGGGTGACGGCCTGATCGTGGGCGCTGGGCTTCCTGGTGGCGAGGTGGGCCTCGATCTTCTGCCAGACGGACTCGGTGTCGTCCGCGAGAGCAGCCAGGTGTTGGGCACGGGCCGCGGCCCGGTCGGCTTCGGCGCGCTGTCGGCGTTCTGTGCGCAGGGTGTGTGCGGCGTCCAGGAGGGCGGCGGCCGAGCGGCGCCCGGGGGCCGTGGCGGGGGCGGCGGTGTCGTTCAGGCGGTGCAGCAGTTCGGTGCGCAACCCGGGTTCCGGGCCGAGGGCGAGCCGCAGGAGCAGGGCGTCCTTGTCCTTCTGGGGCAGTGCGGCGATCAGCGGGGCGAGTTCCTTCTTGGTGCGCTTGGTCGGTTTCTCGGGTGCGGTGGGGCCGGCCTGGGCCGCGACGGCCAGCAGGTCCTCGTTCACGCGCAGGAAGTCGGCGAGCGCGCGCTGTGGGGCGGTCAGTTCGCCGAGTCCGGCCGGGACGGGAGGCTCCGGGCAGGCTCGGTATTCCTCTTCGTCGTCGTCCTCGAGTTCCCAGGCGGCGAGCGCGGAGAGCCAGGCGAGGTAGAGGGGGCGCAGGTCGCCGGTGGCGAGTTCGTCGCGTACGCCGATGAGGGCGGCCAGTGAGTCGTCGGCGCCCTCGACCCAGTCGCCTTCCTCGTCCTCGCTGGTCAGGTCGAGCAGGAGGTGGGTGCGGGTGGTCCAGGCGCCGACACGGTCGTCGCGGCAGTAGGGCTGCACGGTGGGCAGGCCCAGGGTCCGCTTGGGCAGGCGGAGCATCAGCCGGTGGGTGTCCCAGTTGGTGACGTACAGGTGGGCGTCGAAGTGGCGCTCGGTCATGCGGCGCGGATCGCCCTTCAGGTCACCCCACTCGTAGGTGTTGATGAAGCTGGTGGCGGTGATCCGGGCCCGGGTGGAGATGGCCCGCAGCTGTGCCTGTTCCTCGTGGCTGAGCGGCCGGTCGAGTGCCTGGAACTCGTAGTACTGGTACTCGCTCACGGAAACACGGTACTGGCCGGGTCTGTGGCTCAGGGCCTTCCTCGGTCGACTGCTCCGCTACTCCGAGACGGGACGAGGCTGTGCAAGTCCAGGGTGACCGCGAACGGTACCGGGCGTTGCATGGTGCCGCGGAAGATGCCGACGGGTGCGTAGGCGGAGGTCGGCCGGTCCAGTTCGTAGACGTGGACGAC
>JODX01000003.1 GCA_000719105.1 Streptomyces sclerotialus
ATCGCCGGGAACAGGAGGGTGCCCTCGCGCTGCATCTCGTACAGCCGGTGCACACCGGTCGTGGTCTCCTCGGTGACACCGCGGATCTCGGACGCCAGCTGGGTCCACTTCTGCGAGCCGTCCGTGATGGTGCGGTGCAGGAGTTCGAGGATGACGCGGTGCTCGTCGGACTCGGCGGTCTCCAGGCCCGGGACCTTGCCGTCCTTCTCGTACTCGACGCCCTTGTGGACGAGGAGGGTGGCGTCACCACCATCGTCGAGGATCATGTTCGGGCCGCCGGTGGGGCTGTCCGGCCAGGTCAGCGCCTGCTCCGTGCACCACCAGTACTCCTCCAGCGTCTCGCCCTTCCAGGCGAAGACCGGGACGCCCTGGGGGTTCTCCGGGGTGCCGTTCGGGCCGACGGCGATGGCGGCGGCGGCGTGGTCCTGGGTGGAGAAGATGTTGCAGGACGCCCAGCGGACCTGCGCGCCGAGGGCGACCAGGGTTTCGATGAGCACGGCCGTCTGCACGGTCATGTGCAGGGAGCCGGTGACGCGGGCGCCGGCAAGGGGCTGGGCCTCGGCGTACTCCTTGCGGATCGCCATGAGGCCGGGCATCTCGTGCTCGGCGAGGGTGATCTCCTTGCGGCCGAACGCGGCCAGGGAGAGGTCGGCGACCTTGAAGTCCTGTCGGTTGTCGACAGTCGTCATGACGAGCTGCTCCTCGGGGTTGGTCGAGGTGGGTAGGGCTGATCTGCGCGGCGGCGGACACAGGGGTGCCCCAGGAGGACACAGGCATGCCCGCGTACGCGCAGCGCAGTCCGTCGGAGGCCCTCTCTCCCTCGGCCGGCCCGTCGTGGGCCGCCCGACCGCCATCAGCAGCGACGTCTGGCTCCCTCCCAAGCTACACCGGCGCACCCCGTGGCCCCCAGTCCGCCTGCCCTTCCACATCGGGCCGACGACCGTGGGTGAGGCACGTCGAAGACCGGTTGCCGTGGATGCCTCGGTTGTCGGCGGCGCGCGCTAGCCTTCGCCGCCGACAGACACGCAGGGGAAGGGACATGTCATGAGTGGGGGGCGCAAGCTCGCGGTCGCAGCCTGGGTGCTGGGGCCACTGGGGCTGCTGTTGGCGATCGGGGGCTTCTGGGGTGCGAGGGCGGGTTATCAGGCGACCACGGTCGCGAGCGACAGCATGTCGCCCACCTACGCCGTGGGAGACGTCGTGGTCTTCGAGGAGGGTGGCGGGGACGAGGTCGGCCGGGGTGACGTGGTGCTGTTCGAGGCGCCGGAGCGCTACGGCCCCGGTGTGTACGTCATGCAGCGTGTCATCGGGGTGGGCGGCGATCACGTCGTGTGCTGCACGGGCGAGGGTGCCGCCGAGCGTGTCACCGTCAACGACAGGCCGCTCGACGAGCCGTATGTGGCGGACGGTGTCGCCGACGGCGTGCGGCCGTACGACGTGACGGTGCCCGAGGGGCGGCTGTTCCTGCTCGGCGACCACCGGGTGAATTCGAGGGACTCGCGGTTCTTCGAGGAGGACCACGACGGGACGGTGCCCCTGAGCGCGGTACGGGGACGGGTGACGGACGACTGGTCGGTGCCCGTGGCTCTCTTCGTGGCCGCGCTGTTCGGCGTGGTCGTCACGCTCACGGGGCTGGGCCTCGGTATCGCCGCGGCGGTGCTGCGGCGGCGCAGGCGGACTCCCGTGCCACCGTGGCCGGTGCAGGCCTGACCACGAACGACGGGGCCCGCCGCATCCTGTGCGGCGGGCCCCGTGGGGTCGTACGTCAGTGTTCGGTCGTACGTCAGTGGTCGGCGGAGTGCTGCGCCGGTCCGCCGGGGGTGGCCTCCCGGTCCGGGCCCTTCGCCGCGGCGGCCTCGCTGTAGATGTCCGGTTCGAGGTAGATGACGCGGGCGATCGGGACCGCCTCGCGGATGCGGGCCTCGGCGGCGTCGATGGCGGAGGCGATCTCGGTGGCCGTGTCGTCGTGCTTGACGGCGATCTTGGCGGCGACCAGGAGCTCCTCGGGGCCGAGGTGCAGCGTGCGCATGTGGATGATGCCGGTGACGGTGGCGTCGTCGACGACGGCGGCCTCGATCTTCTTGACCTCCTCGACGCCCGCGGCCTCGCCCAGCAGGAGCGACTTGGTCTCGACGGCCAGGACGATCGCGATCAGGATGAGCAGAACGCCGATGCAGAGGGTGCCGATGCCGTCCCAGACGCCGTTTCCGGTGGCCAGGGCGAGGCCGACACCGCCGAGGGCGAGGATCAGGCCGACGAGGGCACCGAGGTCCTCCAGGAGGACGACCGGCAGCTCGGGCGCCTTGGCGTGGCGGACGAAGTCCTTCCAGGACTTCTTGCCGCGGAGGTGGTTCGACTCCTTGATGGCGGTACGGAAGGAGAAGGACTCCGCGATGATCGCGAAGACCAGGACTCCGACCGGCCAGTACCAGTGCTCGATCTCGTGCGGATCGTGGATCTTCTCGTAGCCCTCGTAGATGGCGAACATGCCGCCGACCGAGAAGAGGACGATGGAGACGAGGAAGGCGTAGATGTAGCGCTCGCGGCCGTAGCCGAAGGGGTGCTGCGGGGTCGCCTCGCGCTGGGCTCTCTTGCCGCCGAGCAGCAGCAGGAACTGGTTGCCGGAGTCGGCGAGCGAGTGCACCGACTCCGCGAGCATCGAGGACGAGCCGCTGAAGAGGAACGCCACGAATTTCGCTACCGCGATCGCGAGGTTGGCGGCGAGTGCCGCCACGATCGCCTTGGTGCCGCCTGACGCACTCATGTGTCCGGGATATCCCTTCAGCTGCGCTTGTGTCCGTTGTAGGACGGGCGTTGCCCGCCGTGTGCGAGGGGCATTGTTGCAGCCCGGCCCGACGACGGCGTGCCGCGTCCACGATCAGGGTCCGCGCCGGGCTCGGCGGTGAGCCGTCAGGCCAGCACCGTGGCGCGGAAGAGAGTGCCGGTTCCGGATACTTCGGCCCTTTCGCCCGCCGGTACGAAGACGGAGTCGCCGGGGGCCAGCTCGTGTTCGCCGGCCCGTACGGAGCCCGCAGTGCACAGCAGGATCTGCGGGGTCCCGCGCGTGAGGTCGCGGGCGTCGGCGCCCTCGGCCAGGACGTGGCGGGAGAGGCGGAACTCGTCGATGGGGGTCTCGTAGACCTCCTCGCCGTCGGGCGTGGCCTCCGGGCGCAGGACACCGGGGTCGCTCGCCTCGAAGCGGACGATGCGCAGAAGTTCGGGGACGTCGACGTGCTTGGGGGTCAGGCCGCAGCGCAGGACGTTGTCCGAGTTGGCCATGATCTCGACGCCCAGGCCGTCGAGGTAGGCGTGCGGCACGCCCGCGCCGAGGAACAGGGCCTCGCCGGGCTGGAGCCGCACGTGGTTGAGCAGCATGGCGGCGATGACACCGGGGTCGCCCGGGTAGTGGTGGGCGATGCCGGCGTACGGGGCGTGTGCGCCGCCGAGGCGCTCGCAGGCGTCCGCGGCCTCGGCGACCGTACGGGCCATCTCCTCGGGGTCGGCGGACAGCACGGCCGTCAGCACCTCGCGCAGCGCCGCCTCCTCGGGATGGGCCCGCAGCAGGTCCACGTACGGCTTGAGGGAGTCGACGCCGAGGGCGGCGAGCAGGGCGGCGGCCTCCTCGGGCCTCCGGAAGCCGCACAGGCCGTCGAACTCGGTGAGGGCGCAGATGAGCTCGGGCTTGTGGTTGGCGTCCTTGTAGTTGCGGTGGGGCGCGTCGGCCGGGATGCCGCGGCGCTCCTCGTCCTCGTACCCCTGCCTGGCCTGTTCGAGGTCGGGGTGCACCTGGAGGGAGAGGGGCGCGTCGGCGGCCAGGATCTTGAGCAGGAAGGGGAGGCGCGGGCCGAACTTCGCGACCGTCCGGGGGCCCAGCTCGCGCTCCGGGGCCTTCTCGATCACCTCGGTGAGAGGGCCGCGCGGGGTACGTGAGGGGGCACCCGGGTGGGCGCCCAGCCACATCTCCGCCTGCGGTTCGCCGGTCGGCTCCACGCCGCGCAGCCGCGGGATGGCGGTGGTGGAGCCCCAGGCGTAGGGGCGGATCGTGTTCTCGAGGCGGTCCATGGTGTGTTCTTCTCCGTACGGGGTCGGGTGGGCCGCGGCGGACGTGGCCCGGCTCCGGGCGGTGCGGGAAGCCCGGGGCCGGAGTACAGATCAGGCCCTCGAGGCGAGCGTCAGGTAAACGGCGGCGAAATCCGTGACGGCGATCAGTTCCGCGAGGGTCTCCAGGTCGCCGCCCTCCTCGGGCTCCAGTTCGCTGATCGCGGTGTCGTGGCCGAGGGCCAGTTCGCGGGCGGCCGGGGCGGCGCTGAGGCCTCCGGTGGGCCGGTCTCTCAGCAGCACCACGCGCGCGTGGAGGGCGGCCGCGTCCTCGACGCGGTCGCGGAAGAAGTCGTCGGGGTCGGCGCCCGCGGCCAGCGCGCCGGACAGCAGGGCCGTGTGCGAGGCGAGCGCCTCCGGCAGCTGGGCGGCGAGGGCGGGGCGGCCCGCCAGTTCGGCCAGCGCCGCGGCGAAACGGCGGCCCACGGGGCCCGCGGTGGGGCCCTCGGTCCAGACGAGGGGGAGGGCTTCCGCGAGCTCGGCGGCGAGGGTCTTGGCCGGATTGCTGTACGTGGCGATGGCCGGGCCGCAGCGCTCGGCGACCTGGTCGAGGCGGTCGGCGACCTTCTCCAGGGCGTCGGGGGGCGCGGTGATCAGGCCGGTGCGGTCGAGCAGCGCGAGCAGGGGGGTGAGCAGCGCCCAGAGGACGCCGGGCGCCGCGGCGGCCACAGGCTGGTCCTGGTCGTACGGGGCGGTCGCCATGGGGACGCAGAGGCCGTGCGCCCCGTCCACGGCCTCGGTGACCGGGGTGCCGGCGGGGGCGACGGCGACGACCGTGCAGCCGCGGCGGTAGGCCTGGTCGACGAGAAGGCTCAGGCCCGGTTCGGCGCCGTCGGGCGTGGCGACCAGCAGCAGGTCGAGGGAGCCGGTCCAGCCGGGCAGCTCCCAGCGGAGGGCGCCCGGGGCGGGAGCCACGCCGGTGGGGTGCAGCCGGGTCACGGGGCAGCCGGATCCCACGAGCGCGCCGAGGAGGTCGGCGACGCCTGCGGAGGCGGTGCCGGGGCCCGCGATCAGTACGGCGCGGGGACGGCCGTCGGGCTGCAGATCCGGGATGCCCGCTTCGGCGGCGAGGCGGACGGCGGTCCGGACCCGGGCGCCGGCCTCGGCGGCGCCGCGGAGCAGGCCGCGGCGGTCCGCCTCCGACAAGGCGTCGGGGGTGTCGAGCAACGATTCGTCGAGCATGGGCGGCAGCCTCCGATCGCCGGGTGCCCCTTGTCTCCGGGTTTCCTCGTGCGCGCCGGCGTCACCGCGTATGTGCGTGGCGCGTCACGAGCGTTACGCGTACCCGCTTGTGGGCCGGTTCCCTACTCGGGGCGGCGGGCCTCGTCGACGAGCAGTACGGGGATGCCGTCCCGGACGGGGTAGGCGAGGCCGCAGTCCTGGCCCGTGCAGATCAGCTCGCTGTCCGCCTCCTCGAGGGGGGCGTGGCACGCCGGGCAGGCGAGGATCTCCAGGAGGCCGGCTTCGAGCGGCATGAGGGTGTCCTTCCGAACTGATTCCGAACTGTGGATGCGGCCTGGTCAGCGTACCGCCGCAGAGGGGCCGGGCGCCGGGGCGGTCAGCGGTACGGCGGGACCGTGGGCCCGCCGTACCGCGTCCCCGTCCGCCCGGCGCCGGGACAGGACCCCGGCCCGCGGCGCCGGGGGCGGGTCTCAGCCCCGGATGATCGCCAGGGCCTCGTCCCGGATCTTCGTCATCGTGGCCTCGTCGCGGGCCTCCGCGTTCAGCCGCAGCAGGGGCTCCGTGTTGGACGGGCGTACGTTGAACCACCAGTCCGCCGAGGTCACCGTCAGGCCGTCCAGCTCGTCGAGCTCGATGTCGTCGCGGCCCTCGTACGCGGCCCTGAGCGCGGCGATGCGGGCCTTCTGGTCGTCGACCGTGGAGTTGATCTCGCCGGAGCCCGCGTAGCGGTCGTACTGGGCGACCAGGGCGGACAGGGGCCCTTCCTGCTCGCCGAGGGCCGCCAGGACGTGGAGGGCGGCCAGCATGCCCGTGTCGGCGTTCCAGAAGTCGCGGAAGTAGTAGTGCGCGGAGTGCTCGCCGCCGAAGATCGCTCCGGTGCGGGCCATCTCGGCCTTGATGAAGGAGTGGCCCACGCGCGTGCGGACCGGGCTGCCGCCGTTCTCACGGACGACCTCGGGCACCGACCACGACGTGATCAGGTTGTGGATGACCGTTCCGGAGCCGCCGTGCTTGGCCAGCTCGCGGGAGGCCACGAGCGCGGTGATGGCGGACGGGGAGACCGGGTCGCCGTGCTCGTCGACCACGAAGCAGCGGTCGGCGTCGCCGTCGAAGGCGATACCGAGGTCGGCGTCCTCCTCGCGGACGCGCTTCTGGAGGTCGACGATGTTCGCCGGGTCGAGGGGGTTGGCCTCGTGGTTGGGGAACGTGCCGTCCAGTTCGAAGTACATCGGGACCAGTTCGAGGGGCAGGCCGGCGAAGACCGTGGGCACGGTGTGCCCGCCCATGCCGTTGCCCGCGTCGACGACGACCTTCAGGGGCCGGCTGGAGGTCAGGTCGACCAGGGAACGGAGGTGCGCCGCGTAGTCGTCCAGCGTGTCGCGCCGGGTGATGGTTCCCGGCGTGGCGGCCGGCTCCGGGGCGCCGGACCCGCTCCACCGCTCGGCCAGTTCGCGGATCTCCCCCAGACCCGTGTCCTGGCCGACGGGCGCGGCGCCCGCGCGGCACATCTTGATGCCGTTGTACTGGGCGGGGTTGTGGGACGCCGTGAACATGGCGCCGGGCAGGTTCAGCGCGCCCGACGCGTAGTAGAGCTGGTCGGTCGAGCACAGGCCGATCTCCGTCACGTCGACCCCGCGTGCCGCCGCCCCGCGCGCGAAGGCCCGCGACAGGCCGGGCGAGGAGGGCCGCATGTCGTACCCGATCACGATGGCGGCCGCCCCGGTCACCTGCGCGAAGGCCGCTCCGAACAGCTCGGCCAGCGATTCGTCCCACTGGTCCGGGACCACCCCGCGCACGTCGTACGCCTTCACGATCGTCGACAGATCAGCAGACACGGCCAACCCTCCTGAAGTCCTCATCGGTCGCCCCAAACTACCCGTCCGGGACGACAGTGGGCTGTGCCGCCACTGTGGCCGTCGTCGCAGGGCAGGGCGGCATCCGTCCGGAGCTCACGGAAGCATCCACTCCAGTACGGGTGTGCTCTGTCCCACCACGATCAGGCACATCACCAGCAACAGCCCGAGGCTCCACGGCAGTACCTTGCGCAGCAGGTCGCCCTCGCGGCCCGCGAGCCCCACGGCCGCCACCGCGATGGCGAGGTTCTGCGGAGAGATCATCTTGCCGAGGACCCCGCCGGAGCTGTTGGCGGCGGCGAGCAGTTCGGGCGACAGTCCGGACTGCTCGGCCGCGCTCACCTGGAGGGCGCCGAAGAGGGCGTTGGCCGAGGTGTCCGAGCCCGTGACGGCGACGCCGAACCAGCCGAGGACCGGGGACAGGAAGGCCAGTCCGGCCCCGGCCGCCGCGACGAAGTGGCCGATCGTGGCGGCCTGCCCGGAGAGGTTCATGACGTAGGCGAGGGCGAGCACGGACGTCACGGTGAGGATCGCGTACCGCAGCTCCAGCACGGTCGCCGCCCACTCCTTGACGGCCACGCGCGCGTGGACCCCCAGTACGGCCGCCGTGCAGATCCCGGCGAGCAGTACGAGCGTGCCGCCCGTCGACACGACCGGCCAGGTGAAGACGTTGGCGCCGACCGGGTCGCCGTCGGGGTCCGCGACGTCCAGGAAGGGCCAGTCGAAGGTCCGGGTAGCTCCGGCCAGCCAGTCCTTCACGACGGGGATCTGGGCGACCGAGAAGATCGCCACGATCAGCGCGTACGGCGCATAGGCCCGGACGACCTCGCCGCGCGGGTCCTCCTCGTCCAGGTCCTCGCTGCGTGCGCCGGTCAGCACGGCGGCGCGTACGGACTCGGATGCGGGCCTGCGCGCGTGGGGCACGGCGACCAGGGCGGCGGCGCCCAGCAGAGCGGCGCCGATGTCGGCGAGCTGGGCGGAGACGTAGTTGGAGGCGACGAACTGGGCGACGGCGAAGGCGATACCGCAGGCGAGGGCGGGCACCCAGGTCTCGCGCAGGCCGCGCCGCCCGTCGGCCAGCCAGACGAGCACCAGCGGCACGACGAGGGCCAGCAGCGGCGTCTGGCGGCCCACCACGGACGCCACGGTGTCCAGGGGCAGTTCGGTGACCTGGGCGAGGGTGACGACGGGGGTGCCCATCGCGCCGAAGGCGACCGGCGCGGTGTTGGCGACCAGCGCGATGACGGCCGCGCGCACCGGTTCGAAGCCGAGGGCGACGAGCATCACCGCGGAGATGGCGACCGGCGCGCCGAAGCCCGCGAGGGCCTCCAGGAGGGCGCCGAAGCAGAAGGCGACGACGAGCGCCTGGATGCGCGGGTCGTCGGAGAGCCGCCCGAAGGAGCGGCGGAGTATGTCGAAGTGCCGGGTGCGGACGGTCATCCGGTACACCCACAGGGCGTTGACGACGATCCACATGATCGGGAACAGACCGAAGGCGGCGCCCTGGGCGGCGCCGGAGAGCGTCTGGCCGAGGGGCATGTCGTAGGCGAGCCAGGCGACGAGTCCGGCCGCCAGCAGGCCGGTCAGACCCGCGAGATGGGCCTTCATGCGCACCACGCCCAGCAGGACGAGGACGATGACGAGGGGCAGGGTCGCGACGAGTGCGGACAGGCCGAGCGAGCCGGCCACGGGTTCCAGTTCCTGGACGTACAACGGGTTGCCTCCCCGGATTCCGTCATACGGAAGCGATTTCCCACGCGTACCGGAATGGTCGTGTCCGCGACAACGGCACGTCAATGCGTGTGCAGCGCCCGGAAGTTGCCGAGGAGATAAGAGACGCCGCGGCCGATGCGCGAGGAGGAGCCGCTCAGTTGTCCGGCGAGCGCAGAACCCGCAGATGACCGCGGCGCGCGACCTCCATCGGGTCGGCGGAGCGAGCACTGCCGGCGGACTCCGCGGTGCGCTGCTGCGGCTTGGCCGCCTCGCGCACGGCGTTGGCGAGCGCTTCCAGGTCGTCACCGCTGGGCCGGGGCGGGGCCGAGCCGTCGAGGAGCCGGACGACCTCCCAGCCGCGCGGCGCGGTGAGGCGTTCGGAGTGCTCGGCACACAGGTCGTAGCAGTGGGGCTCGGCGTAGGTGGCGAGCGGGCCGAGGACCGCGGTCGAGTCGGCGTAGACGTACGTCAGCGTCGCTACGGCGGGACGGCCGCAAGCGGTGCGCGAACAGCGACGTACAGGGCTCACGACGTTGGACGGTACCGCACTCTTGAGCGGGCCGCGACGACTCTCCATCAGGTCACTCGACCGTGTCGCACTGTGAAACACCCCACACACCCCACGAGACACACCATTCTGACCAGCACCGGACCGTTCCTCCGGCATGCCGAACACGATCAGATCCAATCCCTTATTCGGGCAAACCCCGCCAAACGCCATGAGGTTGACGATCAAGAAGAGATACGAAATCGAGCCCGACCTTGGCTGGAATGGTCATGCGGAGACATGCCGTACGGCCTCCCCGATGCGCCGTCCGCCCGGCGTGCCCGGTGGTTCAAGGGGGCCCACCGCTTCCGGGCGCCCGCGCGGGCGCCCGGTGCACGCCCCGTTCGAGGACTACGCTTCCCGAATGATGGACAACGCCGCCGTACCGCCCCGTGCCGCCGCGCCCGGGCCCCGCCGCCGTGACCGCCACGGCAGGGGCATGCGCGGTCCCGTCGCGCCGCCCCAGGTGCCCCTCTCGGCGAGCCGCGCCGAGGTGTTCGCGGATCTGGTGCAGGACTCCGTGGAGCGTCTGGAGCGGCGCTGGACGCAGCTCGCCGACATCGACTTCCTGGTCCTCGAAGTGCCCCGCCTGGACGGTCCGGGCAGTGCCTGGAACGACGAGGCGGTTCCCCTCGGCGGCACGATCCCGGCCCATGAGGGCCGCCGCGCGCGTGTCGTGGTCTACCGCCGCCCGGTCGAGATCCGCACCAAGGGCCGCGAGGAGCGGGCCGCACTCGTCCACGAGATCGTGGTGGAGCAGGTCGCCGAACTCCTGGGTCTCACCCCGGAGACGGTCGATCCCCGCTACGGCGAGGACTGAGTCACCACGGCAAGGCGCCCCGCCCGGCGTGGTGTTGCCGGACGGGGCGCCCCAACCCTGTGACCAGGGACCCACGTTGACCTCTCCCGGGCCCTACCGCAGCAGCACCGACAGATCCTGCTCCGCCTCCGGTACCGCCACGGTCCCCCGGTCGTCCGGCAGCGTCTGCACGGTGAAGCCCGCGCCGCCGTCGGTGCCCGCCTCCAGCGTGCGGGACGCGTAGACGGGACCCCCGGAGACCGGCTCGACCGTCAGCGCGTACGTGCCCTTCAGGCCGCTCGGAACGGGCACGTCCACGTTCTGGGTCGTACCGCCCTTGATCTTGTAGGTCTTCGACACCGCCGTGCCGCCCCCGCTGCCCGCCGACGCGGTGACCTTGACCTCGGCGGCGCCCTCGGGGGCCGTCACGGCGAGCGTGGTGCCCTTGGCGCGGTTGTCCGCGACCGACGCGCGCGTGTCCACCGGCCGGGTCGCCGGGACGAACGCCGTCTCCTTGCCGTCGCCCTTGCCGCGCACCACCCGCACGGCGGCGACCACGGGCACCGACGTGTCCGTCGGGGTCAGCACCAGCGACCCGGCTTCGCCCCGGGTGACGTCGCCCAGGTCGACCGCGGCCGTCATGCCGGCCTTCACGTGCAGCGTCTCGTTGCCCGCCGGGGTGATCAGACCCGTGGGCGACGCCAGGCGGACCTTCAGGTCGGCGTCCCTGTCCCCCGGTACGAAGGCGATCAGCCGCACCTCGGCGGCGTCCTCGGGGATGCCCGGCAGCACCAGGCTGCCCGCCGGGTCGGCCGCCGCCGCCAGCCAGTCGCCGCCCAGCTTGTCGTCCAGCGCCTGCACGGCCGCCGCCACCCGGCCGCTGCGCACGCTGACGTGCACGGTCAGGTCCGTCTCCGACGCGTCCGTGAGCGTGGGCAGCAGCACCGGCTCGCTGGAGCGCGGCTGGACCGTGACGCCCTCCTCCGCGGTCGTCTTCAGCGCCCCGTCCTTGCCGTACAGCTCGATGTCGACGACGGCGGCGGAGTCGTCCGGGTTGGTCAGGTGGACGTAGTCGGTGCGGTCCCCGGTCGTGCTCGCGCCGGGGAACCAGAACTCGGTGTCCGGCGCGGTGCAGTTGGTGCCGAGCAGACCGCGCCCGTTGCCCGCGTCGACCTCGGTGGTCTGCTGGACCGTCCAGCCGGGCGCGAACCTGCCCTCGGCGGTGCCGATGAGAGCGGGCGACTCGCCGCCGTCGGCGGTACCGGTGACCGGCTTGCCGGGCTCCTTGGCCGCCAGGACGGGCTTGGCGGACTGCTTCTGCTTCTTGCTCCCGGAGTCCTCGTCGCCGCCGTCCGCGCCCTCCGTGTCCGTCTCCCCGTCCACGGCCACCAGCGAGGCCTCCCCGCTGTCCCCGGCGTCCTCGACGACGGGCGTGAAGGACGTGTACGCGGTCTCCGCGAGGTCCGAGGTGCTCGGCTGCGGGCAGAGCAGGCTCGTGCGCTCCACGGGCAGTCGGGCGGCCGCCTTGGCGGTGGTCCCGCCGGAGGCGCCGGGCGCGGCGATCGCGGCGAACCCGGTGACGGCGGCGAGCGCGGCCGTGCCGGCGATCAGGGACAGGGTCGTGCGGTTCACTGCCGGCCTCCGTCGGGGCGCTCGCTGTCGGTCCGGTGCGACGGGTCGTACGGCGCCTCGTAGCCCTGGCCGTACGTCTGGTCGTAGCCCCCGGCCGCTCCGGTCGCCCCGGTCGTGTCTCCGTAGGCGTACGGGTCGTATTGGCCGCCCTGGTAGGGGTCCGCCCGGTACGGCTGCTGGTACGCGTCCGCCGGGTACTGCTGGGCCTGCTGGTACGGATCATTCCCGTAGGCGCCGTACTCGGTGCCCGCGTACCCCTGGGTGTCCCACGCGCCGTACTCCTGCTGCTGCGGGACGGCGGCCGGTTCCGGGGCCTCCCCCGCGGGGGGCTGCGGGCCGGCGTCGGCCGCCTGTCCGGCCTCCGCGCGCGCGGCCTCGGCCTGTTCGGCCTCGGCCTGGGCGCGCAGCCGGCGGGCGCGGCGGCCGTCGCCGGTGATGTCCTGGGCGGGGACGACGGGCTCCTCGGGGAGGTCGTCGTCGACGTCCCGGCGGCGGCCCGGCAGCGCGAGCACCACGAGGACGACCGCGAGCGCGCCCTGGGCCCACAGCCAGCCGGTGTGGCTCATCGGGCTCTCGAACGTGACGTCCAGCCTCCCGCCGCCCGCGGGCAGCTTGAAGCCCTGGGCCCAGCCGTCGACCGTGACCCGGGTGAGGGCCTTGCCGTCGAGGGTGGCGGTCCAGCCCTCGTCGGCGGTGTCGGCGAGACGCAGGACGCGGCCCGCGGCGCCCTCGGGGAGTTCGGTGTGGATCTCGACGGGGCCGGCCGCGACGGGCTGCGGTTCGCCGCCGGAGGCGGGGACGACGGTGGCGCGGGCCACCTGCCGGTCCACGCGCCACAGGGCGCCGCCGTCCTGCTGGCTGAGCCGGGACAGACCCGGCGTCGCGTCCAGGACACGGCTGACCTCGCGGGGCGCCCCCTGGTCGACGAGGACGTAGCGCACGGCGAAGCCGCCGAGTTCGTCGGCCTGGTCGGCGCCGGAGCCCGCCACGAGGTTGGCGACGACCTTGTCGAGCCGCTCGTTGTCGCCGGCCGCCGCGGCGATCTCGGCGTCGCCGAGGCGGGCGCCGGAGCCGCGGACGAGGGTGTAGCCGACCTCGGCGGTGGAGTCGCTGTCGAGGACCAGGGTGCGGGCCTGGTCGCGGGTGCCGCTCTCCTCGGCGACGAACGCCGGCACCTGCACGGGGTCGCGTCGCTCCAGGGGCCCGTCGGCACCACCGATCATCCAGTTGGCGGCGGCCAGCAGCGGGCCGACGGCCGCGGCGAGCGCTATGAGGGCGGCCACCGGCTGGCGCCAGCCGAAGCTCTGCTCGGCCACGCGCGCGCGTGCCCCGTCGGCACCGAGCGCCGCGGCGGCCAGCAGGGCGAGGCCGTAGACGAGGGTGGCGGGTCCGGCCCACGCGGAGCCGTTGGACAGGACCGCGAGGACGAGCGCCACCAGGGCGGCGGCCCAGGCCGTCCGGACGGCCGGCTGCCGCTCGGAGCGCAGCAGGGCGGCCAGCGCCGCCAGCACGATGCCGATGAGCAGCAGCCCGCTGACGGTGCCGGGCCCGCCCGGGGAGATGCCGAGCAGGTCGGTGGCGGAGGCCGCGCCCGCGCCGTACGCGAGGCCGGCCTCCTGGAAGAAGCCGGACGGCAGCAGCGTCAGCGACCAGGGCGCGAGAACCAGCAGCGGGGTGCCGAGCTGGGCCAGGAAGCGCAGACCGTAGGCGGGGATGTCCCGGCGCCGCAGGACGAGTACGCCCAGGCCGAGGACCAGGGCTATCGGCCACACGATCGGCGTGAAGGCGGTGGCGACGGTCAGCAGCAGGGCGTACGCCCAGGTGGCCCGCCAGCTCCCGCGCGCGCCCGAGGCGTTCGCGAGCCCACTGGCCGCGACCCCCGCGCGCGCGATCAGCGGGAGCAGGACCGCGAGGACGGCGGTGCCGATGCGGCCGCCCGCGAGCGCGCCGGTGACGGCGGGCAGGAAGGCGTACGCGACGGCCGCCCACGCGCGCAGCAGCCGCGAGGGGACGAGGGGCCGGGAGGCGAAGTAGGCGGTGATTCCGGCGAGCGGCACGGAGGCCACCAGCAGCACGGTGACCGCGAGTCCGGTGGAGCCCAGCAGCAACGAGGCGAGCGCGGCGACGAGCGCGAGGTACGGCGGCGCGGACTCGGTGCCGCCCGCGCCGACCGTGTGCCAGGCGTCGAGGTAGCGCGACCACAGCTCGCCGGAGTCGGCGGGCGCGGGCAGCAGCGTGCCGCCCGCCAGCGCCCCGCTGCCGAGCAGGTTCCGGCAGGCGACCAAGGAGACCAGCAGCAGGACGGCGAAGAGCACGGGCCCGGGCCTGCGGGCGATGCGCTTGAGCCGGGCGAACTGCTCGACCTGCAGGAAGTCGGCGTCGTCACCGCCGGGCCCGGACTCGACCGCGCCGCCGTGCCGGCCGGCCGCGGAGGTCTCGGGGTCGGAGCGGCCCACCAGATTGCCGGCGACCTGTTCGACGGTGGCCCGCACGGTCGCGCCGGGCGGCGGGAACAGGGCGCGCAGCTCGCCCTTGTCGAGCTGTGACCGGCCGCGTCCACGGCGGCCCGCCAGGATCCGCTCCGGGCGCAGCAGGGTTCCCAGGAGACCGCGGATCTCGTCGACGGCCTGTCCGGGGACCTTGCCGACGAGGTAGGCGAGGGTCCGCAGGAGCGTGCCGAGCACGAGTCGCACCAGTACCCACGGCAGTGCCGCCGCGCGCGTGTTGACGAGCAGCGTGTAGACGGCGCCCGCCTTGTCGACCATGTGCGGGGAGGCGGCGTTGCGGCCGGCGCAGTCGACGGTGCGGCGCTCGCGGGAGGCCGCCTCCGCGTGCCGTACGACCGCTTCGGGGGCGACGAGGACGCGGTGCCCGGCGGCCGTGGCGCGCCAGCACAGGTCGATGTCGTCACGCATGAGGGGCAGCCGCCGGTCGAAGCCGCCGAGCTCCTCGTAGACGTCGCGGCGGATCAGCATGCCGGCGGTGGACACGGCGAGCGTGGGCCGTACGTGGTCGTGCTGGCCCTGGTCCTGCTCGCGGCGGTCCAGTCCGGTCCAGCGGCGGCCGGAGTTGGCGATGGTGACGCCGACCTCCAGCAGCTGGCGGCGGTCGTACCAGCCGCGCAGCTTGGGGCCGACGACGGCGACGTCGTCCCGGCCGAGCTCGTGCTCGTTCTCGACGACCCTCAGCAGTTCGGCGAGCGCGTCCGGTTCGGGGGCGCAGTCGTCGTGCAGCAGCCACAGCCACTGCACGGGCTCGCCGTGGGGCAGCTCCGGCATGTCGTACGTGTCGTCGCGCCAGGTCCGGGTCACGGGGTCCCAGCCGCTGGGGCGCTTGAGGTACGGCAGTTCCTCCGGGGTGAGCACACCGGCGGAGCGGGTCGCCTCGTCGACGGCCTGCCCGAAACCGGTGCGCCGGGCGAGGTGCAGGACCCGGTCGTCGCCGAGGGCGTCGGTGAGCAGCCCGGCGGAGTCGTCGGCGCTGCCGGTGTCGGCCGCCAGGGCGTTCTGGACGGGGCGTTCCTGGCCGAGCAGCCCGGCGAGCGCGTCGGGCAGCCAGCGGGCGCCGTCGTGGGCGACGAGCACCGCGGTGACCACGTGGCGCGGGAACTCAGGGGGGCGGGTCGGGTCGAACACCGCCCGACTGGTCGGGCCGAACGCCGCCTGGCGGGTCGGGTCGAACGCCCCTGTGGCAGCGTCGTGGTGGGCTGCCGTGTGACTGTGCACGGACATCGAGGTACGGGCCCCGGTTCGGTGGACTGCGGTAAACGTCCGCGTCCACGGGGGACAGCGGGACGTCTCGGACGAGCGACCACACTAACGGCTGGGCAGCAAACGGCCCGCCGCCTGTGGACAACCCAGGTGCGGCGGGCCGGTCGTTACGTAAGGGTGTGTGCGGTTTGGTCGGCGGCACGCGCGCGTGATTGCTTGTCCGGTTCCCGATGCCCCGCCCGCTGTCGTGCAGGGGCTCCGTCTCTTCAGACGGCGGCCTTCTTGAGGCGGCGGCGCTCGCGCTCCGAGAGACCGCCCCAGATGCCGAACCGCTCGTCGTTGGCGAGCGCGTACTCGAGGCACTCCGAGCGGACCTCACACGCGAGGCAGACCTTCTTGGCCTCCCTGGTGGAGCCGCCCTTCTCGGGGAAGAAGGACTCGGGATCGGTCTGGGCGCACAGCGCGCGCTCCTGCCAGCCGAGTTCTTCGTCCGCGTCGTCGACCAGCAGTTGCTGCACGAGCTCGGTCATGTGCGCCCCTCGTCTGTCTTTCGCGTCCCCGTGGTGTTGCCGTACCGATTTCGGCTGAACGACACGAGTGAAATTACAAGTGTGCTGCTACGGGCGAGTCAAGCCGAGATCTGCTATTGAGCCCCTTATTCACTCTGCGGAACCAAGGCCGAGCGGAAAGTGTTCAAATCGCCATAAACCCTGACAGCGAGCGGGGCCGCTGAGCGCATCTTCCTCCCCTACGAGCAAGGACGCTCAAAGGTTCGATCTCGTTGCGGCGCGAACACCGAAGCGACCATGATCACGTTTGGACCGCCGCTCGCCTGGGGTTCTGTGCCCGGTGGACGCCATGTGTCCCGCGAACCCCGTGAGCAAACCTTTCATCTGACCGGTGGCCCGGATGAGGTGAAACACGTCCCATCCACAGGAGTGCGAGTTGACAGCCGAGGTGTGAACCGCTGTCCTTGTGGGCATGCTCGCGAACTTGGCACTCACCACGACCCGCCCCGCCGGGTCCCTCGGTGCTGCCCGCGCTCGCTGTAGCTGTTGCTGTTCCGGCTGTTGAGCTGATCGCTCCGGCCTTTCCGCGCCCCTGGCTCCGGCCCCGTCCGCCCGTACCCGGGACGGACGCCCCGCCGACGCCCCGTCCGTCCGGTCGGACACGGCACCCGTGGACCCGGCCGCGCCCGTGACCCGGCCGCCGCCGACGACGACGGCCCGCCACCTCTCCCCCCGACTCTGCTGCCGAGGGACCACCTCACTCCATGAACAGCGACAGCGACCTCCAGATCGCCGGCGACATCCTCGAAGTCCCGCACCTCCTCCAGGCCCCGCGCGAGCACCCGGTCACCGTGGCCGAGTTCGCCGGGCTCGCCCGCTCCCTCGCCGCCGAGCGCGACCGGTGGGAGCACCTCGTCCGGTACGACGCGACCTCGCGCTGGTACCACCGGCTGCGCACGGGACCCGGCTACGAGGTCTGGCTGCTGTCCTGGGTGCCCGGCCAGGGCAGCGGGTTCCACGACCACGGCCCCTCCTCCGGTGTGCTGACCGTTCTCGACGGTGCGCTGACCGAACGGACCGAGCGGGGCGTGCGCGTGCTGCACGCCGGAGCGCAGCGGGTGTTCGCGCCGGGGTATGCGCACGAGGTCGTCAACGACACGCTCGAACCGGCGGTCAGTCTGCACGTCTACTACCCGGGGTTGACGGAGATGCCGATGCTCCGGGCCGGGACCGATGCGACCGGAAGGGCACCGCTGGCCGCCGCCTGCTCGGCGCAGTGACTCGAGGGGTCCCCTCGCCCGGCCACCACCCCTCAACGGGCCGGCCCGGCGGCTGACAGACTGTTCCCATGCGCATTGTGGTTCTGGCAGGCGGCATCGGTGGTGCCCGGTTCCTGCGCGGTCTGAAGCGGGCCGTGCCGGACGCCGACATCACGGTCATCGGCAACACCGGCGACGACATCCATCTCTTCGGGCTGAAGGTCTGCCCGGACCTCGACACGGTGATGTACACGCTCGGCGGCGGCATCGACGAGGAACAGGGGTGGGGCCGCGCCGAGGAGACCTTCCACGTCAAGGAGGAGCTCGCGGCCTACGGCGTGGGACCGGAGTGGTTCGGGCTCGGCGACCGGGACTTCGCCACTCACATCGTGCGCACCCAGATGCTGAACGCGGGCTTCCCGCTGAGCGCCGTCACCGAGGCGCTGTGCGACCGGTGGCAGCCCGGGGTGCGGCTGATCCCGATGTCCGACGACCGGATCGAGACGCACGTCGCGGTCACGCTGCCCGGCGGCGACGGCGGGGACGGCTCCGCCGCGGGCTCCGGTGAGCGCAAGGCCGTCCACTTCCAGGAGTACTGGGTGCGGCTGCGCGCCTCCGTGCCGGCCGAGGCGATCGTGCCGGTCGGCGCCGAGCAGGCGAAGCCCGCGCCGGGGGTCCTGGAGGCCATCGCCGCGGCGGACGTGATCCTCTTCCCGCCGTCCAACCCGGTCGTCTCCATCGGCACCATCCTGGCCGTCCCCGGCATCCGCGAGGCGATCGCCGACGCCGGGGTGCCGGTCGTCGGCCTCTCCCCCATCGTCGGGGACGCGCCCGTGCGCGGCATGGCGGACAAGGTGCTCGCCGCCGTCGGTGTCGAGTCCACGGCCGCGGCGGTCGCCGAGCACTACGGGTCGGGGCTGCTCGACGGCTGGCTGGTCGACACGGTGGACGCGGGCACGGTGGAGCGCGTCGAGGCCGCCGGGATCCGCTGCCGGGCCGTCCCGCTGATGATGACGGACGTGGACGCGGCGGCCCGGATGGCGCAGGAGGCGCTGGCACTGGCGGAGGAGGTGCGGGGCGCTTGAGCGGCGGACTCTCCCAGGACGGCGCCGGCGGTTACCGCGTCTGGGCGCCGGCCGGCATCCCCCGGGTGCAGCCGGGCGACGACCTCGCCAAGCTGATCGCCGCGGCCGAGCCGGGCCTGGCCGACGGGGACGTGCTCCTCGTCACCTCCAAGATCGTGTCCAAGGCGGAGGGACGGATCGTCGAGGCCGCCGACCGGGAGGCCGCCATCGACGCCGAGACCGTACGGGTCGTGGCGCGCCGCGGCACCCTGCGGATCGTCGAGAACCGGCAGGGCCTGGTGATGGCCGCCGCCGGGGTCGACGCCTCCAACACCCCCGCCGGAACCGTGCTCCTGCTCCCGAAGGACCCGGACGCGTCCGCGCGGGCGATCCGGGAAGGGCTGCGGGAGGCCCTCGGTGTCGATGTCGGGGTCCTGGTCACCGACACCTTCGGGCGGCCGTGGCGGGCGGGCCTGACGGACGTCGCCATCGGCGCCGCGGGCGTGCGCGTGCTGGACGACCTGCGCGGTGGGACGGACTCGTACGGCAATCCGCTCGCCGCGACCGTTGTCGCGACCGCCGACGAGCTGGCCGCCGCCGGTGACCTGGTGAAGGGGAAGGCCGCCGGGCGGCCCGTCGCCGTGGTGCGCGGGCTGGGGCACGTGGTGGCCGAGGACGGCGGCGAGGGGACGCGCGCGATGGTGCGCGGCGCGCGGGACGACATGTTCCGGCTCGGGACGTCGGAGGCCGTACGGCTGGCGGTGACCCAGCGGCGCACCGTGCGGGCGTTCACCGGCGAGCCCGTCGACCCCGGCGCCGTACGGCGTGCCGTGGCCGCGGCGGTGACCGCGCCGGCACCGCACCACACCACCCCGTGGCGGTTCGTGCTGCTGGAGTCCGAGGAGTCCCGGACCGGGCTGCTGGACGCGATGCGGGAGGCGTGGATCGAGGATCTGCGGCGCGACGGCAAGAGCGAGGAGTCCATCGCCAAGCGGGTGCGCCGGGGCGACGTCCTGCGCAACGCGCCGTATCTGGTGGTGCCCTGTCTCGTCATGGACGGCTCGCACACGTACGGCGACGTGCGGCGGGACGGTGCCGAGCGGGAGATGTTCGTGGTCGCCGCCGGAGCCGGGGTGCAGAACTTCCTGGTGGCGCTCGCCGGTGAGGGCCTGGGCTCCGCATGGGTGTCGTCGACGATGTTCTGCCGGGACGTCGTACGGCGCGTGCTGGGGCTGCCGGAGGGCTGGGACCCGATGGGCGCCGTGGCGGTGGGCCGGCCCGCGGAGGACCCCCGGCCGCGGCCCGAGCGCGATGCCGCCGCCTTCATCGAGGTGCGGTGAGGCATGCTGGAGTGACCGTCTGACGGCCCCACCCGCCCCGGACGGTCCTCCCCGTCCCGTTCGACCCCAGGGATCCCAGCCGTGGCAGGACGCTTTGCGCCCCGGCCCGCGCGCACCACGACGGTGCGCGGCGGGCTCGCCGGTGTGCCCGCGCCCGGCGGCGCGGGCCGCCCGGCCGGCGCCGCCGGGCTGCGGCGGACCTGGCGGCCCGAGGGGCCGCTCGACCTCGGGCTGGTGCTCGGGCCGCTGCGGCGCGGGCCCCACGATCCGACGGTCCGGCTGACGCCCGACGGGTCCGTGTGGCGGGCCAGCCGCACCCCGGCGGGGCCGGGGACGCTGCGGGTCGCGCTGCGCGGCGGGACGGCGCAGGCCGAGGCGTGGGGGCCGGGGGCCGGCTGGCTGCTGGAGCAGCTGCCCGCGATGCTGGGCGCGTTCGACGACCCGTCCGCCTTCGAGCCGCGGCACCGGCTCCTCGCACTGACCCGGCAGCGGCGGCCCGGGCTGCGGCTGACGCGGACCGGTCTGGTGCTGGAGTCGCTGATCCCGTCGGTCCTGGAGCAGAAGGTCACATCGGTCGAGGCGTACCGGTCCTGGCGACTGCTCGTGCGGAAGTTCGGCGAGCCGGCGCCGGGGCCCGTGCCGGAGCCGATGCACGTGATGCCGGACGCCCGGACCTGGGCGCTGATCCCGTCGTGGGAGTGGCATCAGGCCGGGGTCGACGCCAAGCGGGCGTCGACGATCCTGCGGGCCGTACGGGTCGCCGCGCGGCTGGAGGAGGCCGTGCGGATGGCGCCGCCGGAGGCACAGGCGCGGCTGCAGGTCGTGCCGGGCATCGGGCCGTGGACGTCGGCGGAGACCGTGCAGCGCAGTCATGGCGCGGCGGACGCGGTGACGGTCGGCGATCTGCATCTGCCGGGCATCGTGGGCTACGCGCTGGCGGGTGACCGGGAGGCCGACGACGCGGCGATGCTGTCGCTGCTGGAGCCGTACGCGGGGCAGCGGCACCGGGCGGCCCGGCTGATCCTGCTGTCCGGGCGGACGCCGCCGCGGCACGGCCCGCGGATGTCGGTGGGCACCATCTGGCAGCACAGATAGGTACCCGCCGGGTACAGGGGAGGTGACCGGTCGGACGACCGGTCACTCGCGTCCGGTGGTGCCCCCGCTCACTGGTCCGACGAGAACCGCACCGCCGCCGTCGGGATCTTCGCGTCGCACCACACCCGTACGCCGTCCCGGAGCTCGTTGTCCGCCCCGATGACCGCGCCGTCGCCGATCACCGCGCCACTGAGGACGGAGCGGCGGCCGATGCGGGCCCGTGCGCCGATCAGCGAGTCCGTGATGACCGCGCCCGGCTCGACGACCGCGCCCGCCATGACCGTGCTGCCCGTCAGCCGTGCGCCCTCGCCGACGAACGCGCCCTCGCCGACCACCGTGCCCCCGGTCAGCTTGGCGTCGCCCGCGACCATGGCCGTGGGCAGGATCAGCCGGTCGCCGCAGCGGCCGGGGACCGCCGGGGACGGGGCGCGGCCGAGGACGAGGTCCGCGGAGCCCCGGACGAACGCCGCCGGGGTGCCGAGGTCGAGCCAGTAGGTGGAGTCGACCATGCCCTGGAGGTGGGCGCCGGCCGCCAGCAGGTCCGGGAAGGTCTCCCGTTCGACCGAGACCGCGCGGCCCACCGGGATCGTGTCGATGACCGAGCGGCGGAAGACGTACGCGCCCGCGTTGATCTGGTCGGTGACGATCTCCTCGGGGGTCTGCGGCTTCTCCAGGAACGCCGTGACCCGGCCCGTCGCGTCCGTGGGCACCAGGCCGTACGCGCGCGGGTCGGTGACCCTCGTCAGGTGCAGGGACACGTCCGCGCCCGTCGAGCGGTGGGTCGCCACCAGCGCCTCGATGTCCAGGCCGGTGAGGATGTCGCCGTTGAAGATCAGGACCGGCTCGTCGGGGCCCGAGTGCAGACGCGACGCGACGTTGCGGATGGCACCCCCGGTGCCGAGGGGCTCCTCCTCGGTGACGTACTCCAGGTGGAGGCCCAGCGACGAGCCGTCGCCGAAGTAGGGCTCGAAGACCTCGGCCAGGTACGACGTGGCGAGCACGATGTGCTCGACACCCGCCGCTTTCGCCCGCGCCAGTTGGTGCGTGAGGAAGGGGACTCCGGCCGCCGGGACCATGGGCTTCGGCGTGTGCACCGTGAGCGGGCGCAGCCTGGTGCCTTTGCCGCCGACCAGGAGAATCGCTTCTGTCACCTGTTGTCTCTGCTTCCTGATGGGACCGGCCGAAGGTGGTTCGGCCGGCCAGTGTATGCAGACCGTTCGATGGGCCTTCGATGGCAGTGCGGGGGTCCGTCGATGGCTTGGTGCGGTGTGGAGTTGTGGGGGTGGAGCGGTGCCGAGGCCGACCGCGGGGCGGCCGTCCGGGCGGCCGTCGCGCGACGGCCGTGCACCGGGCTACCGCCCCTGGTAGTGCGCCGCCGTGCGGCGGGCCTTGCCGAGCTTGCCGTAGAGGTGGCGTCCCGGGCACTCGGTGAGAAAGCCGTCCCTATGCCCGGAGATGACGTTCAGTCGTACCTTCTTACCTTTTCGGTAGAGATTGCCACCCCCGGACGTCAGGTATGTCTTGCCACGCGGGTTGGCTCCGTAAAGTCCGAGCTTCCAGGCCGTGAGTTTCGCGATCGCCTTGACCGCCCTGGTGGGGGGCTTGGCGCTGCCGTAGCTGCCGAGCACGGCGATGCCCATGCTGTTCGAGTTGAAACCGAGGGTGTGCGCGCCCATGACCGCTCTGGCCACACCGCCCGCGCGGCCTTCGTAGATGGTTCCGCACTTGTCGACGAGGAAGTTGTAGCCGATGTCCCGCCAGCCGCTGCTCACGACGTGGTAGCGGTAGATACTGCGGATGAGCGAGGGGGCCTGTGCGCAGCGGTACTTGTTGCCGGACGCCGTGTGGTGCACGAAGGCCGCCTTGACCTTCTTGGTGTAGCGGAAACCGCTCTCCCGCAGCCCTTCGTCGGCGCCCCAGCCGCGGCGCGTGATGATACGGGGGCGCGGCCCGATGTACGGCTTCGCTCCGGGCAGCGACCCGGCGACCTGGTCGATCGTCGCGCGGCGGGACAGCGCCGGGAGCTCGCCGGCGCCCTGCGGCGTGAGGTCGGTGCCGACGCCGGCCGCGGCGGCCTCGGGTCCCGGCGCGCCGAGGTGCGGGGCGCCCGCGGGGCGGACGCCGCCGGACGGCGGCTCGGCACCGGGGTCGACGAGCTCCAGGCTCAGCCCCGCGGGGAACTCTTCGGGGAACTCCTGACCGCCGGCGGCTTCCGTACGGTGCCGCCGCGGTGCGCGGATCCGCACCTCGACGCCGTCGGAGTCACCCACCCAGAGCGGGGCCGTGGAGCCGCGCACCCGGCCGGAGACGCGCTCGTCGGTGTCCGGGTCCGGTGCGTGCTCGCGGTGGTGGGTCTCGACGTCCTGCCAGCCGGACCACCGGGCCGTGTCGGTCGCACGGGTACGGACCTGGACGCGGCCGTGCAGTTCGGCGTCCGGGTCGTCCCAGACGACACCGGCCAGCGAGAACGGCCGTACGGTCCGGCGCTCGAGGCCGCGCTCGGCGACGGGCGGCCCGGCCGCGCGGTCGGTGTCCGGCCCGCCGCCGCTGTACCCGGCCACGCTGTATCTGCCGGCGCTGTACCCGCCGTCACCGAGCCCGCTGTCGCCGCCGGCCGCATCGCCGGCCGCGTCGCCGGTGACGGCCGTACGGTGACCGCCGGACCCGGCGAGCGGGCCGAGCGGGATCGACTGGGTGGCACCGGGAACGGACGCCCCCTCGGCCGCCGGCGCCCGGGGCGCGGCCGAGGCGGTGAGGACCAGCGGCAGGGACAGGGCCGCAGCGCACGTGACGCCGATCGAGGATGACAGAAGTCGTCGCATGCCATCGATCTTGGACATAATCAGACATACATGTCTATTTGGGGTTTGACGGCTCGTCGGGCGCGTTCGGCCGAACCGGTGGCCCCGCCACCCGGCCCGCGCCGCCCGCCACGGCCGTCCCCGCGTACTCTTGCGCGCGTGAACGCCACCGACCGCACCCCTGCCGACCTGCTGCGATCCGCGCTGGCCGCGGACCCCGCGCGCCCCCTGGTGACCTTCTACGACGACGCCACGGGCGAACGTGTCGAACTCTCCGTGGCCACCTTCGCCAATTGGGTGGCCAAGACCGCCAACCTGCTTCAGGACGGGCTCTCCGCCGAGCCCGGCGACCGGGTCGCACTTCTGCTGCCGGCGCACTGGCAGACGGCGGTATGGCTGCTCGCGTGTTCGTCGGTGGGCCTGATCGCGGACGTCGCGGGCGATCCCGGGTCGGCCGACATCGTGGTCAGCGGCCCCGACACGCTGGACGCGGCCCGCGCCTGCTCCGGCGAGCGCATCGCGCTGGCGCTGCGCCCGCTCGGCGGCCGCTTCCCGCAGCCGCCCGAGGGCTTCGTCGACTACGCGGTCGAGGTGCCGGGCCAGGGCGACCGCTTCGTGCCGTACGCACCGGTCGACCCGGAGGAGCCCGCGCTGATCGTCGCCGGGCGCGGGTTCACCGGCGCCGAGGTGGTGGAGCGGGCCCGGGCGGAGGCTCCGTCGCTCGGCCTGACGGGCCCCGGGTCCCGGCTGCTGTCGGGTCTGCCGTACGACACCTGGGAGGGGCTGAGCGCCGGGCTGTACGCACCGCTCGCCACCGGGAGCTCCGTGGTGCTGTGCCGGCACCTGGACCGGCTGGGCGAAGAGGGGCTGGCACGGCGGATCGAGGCGGAACGGGTGTCCGCTACGCGCTAGCGCTCCGGGGTGATTCTTCCGGAGGGATCCCTCGACGGAACTTCACAGGAAGCCCTGAGGAAATCCCGCACGGAGAGCCGCAATGCGGTGACGGTGGGAAACGGCGTAGACACCGATTTTCCCACCGAACCGCACAGAGAACCGAACGGGCATGCGTACGATCATCCCGTTTCAGGTGCGGGCCGTAGCCATCCGGGCACGCACGGCAAGTGGCCCGGCCGGGAAATGACCCGATCTCCTCCGCGAACCCCGGACACCCCCCGCCCGTTTTCCACGGGCACATGGCCACCGTGACCGCCCGCAGGTAAACCGCACGTCAACAGACGGAAGAAAAGCACCAAGAAATGGGCGGATTGCCCAGTTGTAGGGACGTGGAATTTGTCACCGGCGTCGCTTGACACCTAATCGGGCGGATAGTGTGAGCGATCCGGTGTGGCAGGCCTCCTGGTCGCGCACCACTTGCACGAGACCCGAGCGCCTCTTGAGGGGGGAAGGCGCCGCGTGGCCCCGACGGAGGAATCGGACAACCGTGGACGCGCAAGGCCGTGGGCGGGCGGACGACATCGATCCCGCAGACCAGTGGGTGCTCAACCCGAACACCGGCGAATACGAATTGCGACTGGGCCCTTCCGCTCCGCAGTCGGCGATGCAGTCGGGGGTGCCGAGGCCGCGGAACGCCGGCAGGCGCGCCCCGGGGGCACGGACCGCTGCGCCGCACGCCGGGAGCGCGCAGGCCGCGGCAGCCCCGGCCGCGGGGTCCCGTACCCGCTCCGCGCCCGCCGCGCCGGGCACCCGGGAGATGCCCGAGGTGGTGCCGGGCCCGCGGCGCCGCCGGGGAGCGCCCGCGGAGCCGCCGCCGGGACGCCGCCGTACGAAGCAGAAGAAGTCCAAGGGCAGGAAGGTTCTGGTCTGGACGGGCGGCTCGCTGGCCTTCCTGCTGGTCGGCGTGAGCGCCGCGGGCTACCTGTACTACCAGCACCTCAACGACAACATCACGGCCGTCTCCGACGACGGCGCGGGCACCGGTGGCTTCAGCAAGGACGAAGCGATCAACATCCTGGTGATCGGCACCGACAAGCGCAGCGGCAAGGGCAACACGGGCTACGGCGACAACGGCAGCGTCGGTCACGCGGACACCACGATCCTGCTGCACGTCTCCAAGGACCGGACGAACGCGACCGCGATGAGCATCCCGCGGGACATGATCGTGGACATCCCCGACTGCCCGACCACCCAGGAGGACGGCAGCACGAAGAACATCGGGGGAACGGCGAGCACCCGCTTCAACGAGAGCCTCGGCCAGGAGGGCCGTACGCCGAGCTGCACGATGCGGACCGTCAAGGAGCTGACCGGGATCACGCCCGACCACTTCATGGTGGCGGACTTCAACGCGGTGAAGACACTGTCGACCGCGGTGGGCGGCGTCGAGGTGTGCCTGGAGAAGGACATCAACGACTCGAAGTCCCATCTGAACCTGACCGCGGGCAAGCACACCATCATGGGCGACGACGCGCTGGCCTTCGTGCGGACCCGGTACTCGGTCGGCCTCGGCAGCGACCTGAGCCGGATCGAGCTCCAGCAGCAGTTCCTCAGCTCGCTGATGCGCCAGGTGAAGTCGGACGACACGCTCACCAACCCGAAGAAGCTGCTCGCGCTCGCCGAGGCCGGCACCAAGGCGCTGACCGTCGACGAGAAGATCGCGGACATCAAGAAGCTGGCCTCGCTCGCGCAGGAGATCGGCAGGGTCAACACCAAGAACCTGACGTTCACGACCGTGCCGGTGGACGACAACCCCGACGACGCGGCGACCGTGCTGATGAACGAGACCAAAGCCGAGAAGCTGTTCCGCACCGTCCGCGGTGACGTCTCGCTGACCGAGGTGAAGAAGAAGGAAGCCGCGGCGGCCAAGGAGAAGGAGGCCGCGAAGCTCAAGGGCACGCGCGCCGAGGCCTCCGAGGTCCGGGTGAACATCTACAACGGCGGCGCCGAGAGCGGCAGCGCGTCGGAGACCCTCACCTGGCTGCAGAACGAGGAGGGCGTCACCAAGTCCAGCCAGCTCGGCAACGCCGAGAAGGACCTGGCGAAGACGACCCTCGCGTACGACCCCGACCAGGCCGACCAGGCGCGCAAGCTGGCCGACCTGATGGGCCTTTCCGCATCGGCGCTGAAGCCCGCCGAGGGCGGCAGCGAGACCAACTCCCAGGGCCTGCCGGCGATGGTGCTGACCCTGGGCAAGGACTTCGCAGGCGCCGGGGTGCCGCTGAGCGGGGCCGCGGCGGCGACGGACTTGGACGTCCAGAAGGCCACGGCGGACAAGCAGGTCTGCGCCAGCTGACGAACGGCGAACAGCTGACGGCCTGAGGCGTTCCTCATGCGTCCGCCGGTGTGCGGAGGTGTCCGCGCCGGGCACGGTGGTATCCCCCGGGGGGTACCCGCGTGTCCGGCGCGGCCGTGTGACGCGGGTGGGCGAGGCGGGCGGACAAGGCGGGTGAACGACGCGCGGTCCGGGGCGGGCCGGTACCGCGCACAGGGCCGTAGCGGACGCGGGAAGGCATCCGGGCGGTCATCGGAACGCGTCATCGGGATGGGGCCTATGACGCGTTCAACAGAGAACGAGTACATCCGAGTCGGGGTCTCGACAGTCCAACAGGGCACGGGGGCTTTCCCGTTCGGCGAGCAGGGTGGGGAAGGGCAGGGAGATGGTGCGTAGCGGGGTACGGGGGGACCGGAGACGGCCGGGGGCCCCACAGGCCGGTGAGTCCTGGGGCGACGGCCCCGGCGAGCAGCACGGCGGGCACGGCCCGTACGGGCAGCGGGGCCCGGCGGCGGACGCGGGGGACGGCACACCGCCGTCCACGGCGCAGACGCAGGGCCCTGGCGGAAGCGGTCACGAGCCGGAGGGCGCCGCCGGACGGCCGCGCCGCAGACGCCGTGTCCTGCGCTGGTCCGCCACGGTCCTGGCGGTTCTGATACTCGGCACCGCCGGTGCCGGATATCTCTACTACCAGCACCTGAACGACAACATCAAGAAGGACGACCTGAACCTCGGCGACACCGAGATCGCCAAGCCGACGCCGAACGCGGCCGGCCAGACCCCGCTGAACATCCTGCTCATCGGCTCGGACGCACGGGACACCGAGGAGAACCAGAAGCTGGGCGGGGCGAAGGAGACCTTCGGCGGCACTCCCCTCGCGGACGTCCAGATGCTGCTGCACCTGTCCGCCGACCGCACCAACATGTCCGTGATCAGCATGCCCCGCGACACCCTGGTGCAGCTCCCCAAGTGCACGGATCCGGACGACGGCGAGGTCTATCCGGCCTCCGACCGCCCCCAGATGACCAATCGGTCGCTCGGCCGCGGCGGCCCCGGCTGCACGGTCGCCACCTGGCAGGAGCTGACGGGCATCCACATCGACCACTTCATGATGGTCGACTTCGAGGGCGTGGTGTCGATGGCCGACGCCATCGGCGGAGTACCGGTCTGCGTGGACGCCAACATCTACTCCAAGGACAGCCAGGGCCACGGCTCGGGGCTGAAGCTCAAGGAGGGCACCACCTACATCAAGGGCGTGCAGGCCCTGCAGTGGCTGCGGACGCGGTACGGCTTCGAGGACGGCAGCGACATCGCCCGGGCCAAGGCGCAGCACCAGTACATGAACGCGATGGTGCGCGAGCTGCGCGAGAACGCCACGATCACCAACCCGAACAAGCTGCGGAAGCTGGCCGAGCAGGCGACCAAGGCGCTCACCGTCGACCAGAACCTCGGCAGCGTGGCGAAGCTGTACGACCTCAGCACCGAGCTGCGCAAGGTCGAGCCGGAGCGGATCACCATGACGACGATGCCCTACACGTACGTGGGCGCGCGGGTGGTCCCCAAGGAGGGCGACGCCGAGCAGCTCTTCCGGCTGGTGCGCGAGGACATCGCGCTGGACGGCAAGGACGCGAAGAAGGAGAAGGCGCAGGACGAGGTCTCCGACGACCCGGCCGCGCCGGACGACCGGATCGGCGTACTGGTGCAGAACGGCACCCGCACCTCGACGCTGGCCGCGGTCCGCGGACGGGCGGGCGTGGTGAGCCAGTCCCTCGTCGAGGAGGGCTTCGCCAAGGCCACGGCCGACCAGACGACGGTGCTGGCCGAGGAGAAGACCGTGGTGCGCTATCCGAGCGCCGAACTGGAGGGCGACGCCCAGGCGGTCGCCAAGGCGCTCGGCATCCCGCTGAGCTCGGTGAAGCGGTCGACGGGCGTCAGCGGGGTCACGCTCGTGGTCGGTGCCGACTGGCGCGAGGGGACGGCGTACGAGGCGAAGAAGGAGGACGACACCACACCGGAGTCCGCGGACGCGCTGAACGGGGCGGACAAGAAGGCCTGCATGGAGGTGAACCCGGCTTTCACCTGGTGAGGTGCGGGGCCGGGCACGCGCCCGCATGGCCGAGCGTCGCCGTCGCCCGATGGCGTGACACGGCCGGGAGGCGTACGACGGAAGGGCAGGGGCCCCGTCCGGGGCCCCGTAGCCCCGTACTCCCGAGGAGGAGCCATGCAGCCGTCCACGCCCATGCCGCCGCTGACCAAGGAGATGCAGGACTGCGTCGAGGCCTGCATGACCTGTCACGGCGTGTGCGAGGAGACCATGAGCTGCTGCATGCAGCTGGGCGGCCAGGCCCAGATGCAGGTCATGCGGACGCTGATGGACTGCTCCGAGATGACGCGGCTGTGCGCGGACATGATGATGCGCCGCTCGCCGCTGTCGGCCCAGATGTGCGCTCTGTGCGCCCGTGTCTGTGACATGTGCGCCGAGGCGTGCATGTCCATGCCGGACGACCCACAGCTCATGCGCTGCGCCGAGGCGTGTCGCCGCTGTTCGACGATGTGCCGTGCCATGGCGGGTGCCGCGGCGTGAACCGGGCACCACACGGCTCAGGGGCACCCGGTGGGTGCCCCTGAGTTCTGCCGCGGTTCCTGCGGTACGCCTCTCAGTTGCCCGAGACCGTCACCTTCTCGTCGTTCTTCAGCTCCTCCACCAGCTGCTTGACCTTCGCGGTGTCCCACTGGAGGTTGCCGTTGGCGGCGTTGCCCGCGAGGGGCATGTTCATCGACGTCCCGTCGCCGCCGGTGACGCCCTTCATGGCCCAGAACATGCTCGCCAGGTCGAACAGGCCCATGTCCTTGTCGACGATCAGGGTGTCGAGGCCCGCGCTCATCGTCGGGTAGAGCTTGAAGGGGTTCAGCACCGTACTCGGGGTCGCCGCCTGGTCGGCCAGGGCCGCGAGGAACTTCTGCTGGTTCTTCGTGCG
The DNA here is from genome assembly GCA_000719105.1 of Streptomyces sclerotialus. GTDB lineage: Bacteria > Actinomycetota > Actinomycetes > Streptomycetales > Streptomycetaceae > Streptomyces > Streptomyces sclerotialus_B. The sequence goes on from JODX01000003.1 coordinate 29,807, forward strand.
GTCCAGGTCGCTGCCGGCGAGGGCGTACCGGGTGCGGACGAAGGCGAGGGCCTGCTCGCCGTTGAGCGTCTGCCTGCCCGCCTCGAAGTCGGCACCGGACTTCTCGTCCTTCATGCCGCCCTTCGGGATGTCGATCTCGACGCCGCCGACCGCGTCCACGATGTTCGCGAAGCCCGCGAAGCCGATCTCGACGTAGTGGTCGATGTGCAGACCCGTGTTGGCCTCGACGGTGCGGACCAGCAGCTCCGGGCCGTCCTCCGCGTACGCCGCGTTCAGCTTCACCTGGCGGCCGGTGCTCTCGTAGCGCTTGCCGGACTCGGAGCCCACGAACGACGGGATCGTGACGTTGGAGTCGCGGGGCAGCGAGACGAGCGTCGGGCCGTTCGACCCGGTGTGCAGGATCATCATCGAGTCCGTGCGCTTGCCCTCGGCGGACCCGGTGTGCAGCTTCTTCTTCTCCTCGTCGGACATGCCCGCGCGACTGTCGGAGCCGACGATCAGGTAGTTCGTGCCGTCGCCCGCCTCGGGCCGGTCGATCACCTTGGACAGGTCGACCTCACCGTTGAGCTTGGAGTCGGCCCAGAAGTACGTGCCGACGAAGGTGACGAGCAGCACGGTCACCAGCGTGATCGCCGTCAGCTTGATGCGGCGGCGCCAGTCGGGCGCGGGCCGGCCGCCCCCGGAGCCGTGTCCGCCGGGGCCGCCCGGAGCGCCGGGGCCGCCGGGCGTCCCGTAGACCTGGCCGGTGTTGTAGCCGCTGTCGTACGGCTGCTGCGGCGCTCCGTACCCGTCGTCGTACGACGGCTGCGACGGCACCCCGCCCCGCGGGGGAGCCCCCGCCGGACCGCGCCGCACCTGCCGCATCACGCGCGCGCCCTCGGGCTCCGCGCTCCCGCTGCCGCTGCCGTACCCACCGCCGCGGTTGCCGCCGTTCCGTCCCTCGGGCCACTCGTTCATGCGGAACAGTGTGCAGGTTCGTACTGTGTACCGGACAAGGGATGCCGTAATTCCGGAGCACGGCTGTTGCAGAGCTGATGCAGAGTTTCGCCCCGTGCGCCCCGACATAAGGTGGACGGTATGACAGACCAGGTCGCAGCCCCGGAGTCCGGCATCCCGGGCAAGCCCACCTCCGCCTCCCGGACCACCCTCAGCCACATCATGACCCACAACGACACCAACCTGCTGGGGACGGTGCACGGCGGCGTGATCATGAAGCTCGTCGACGACGCGGCGGGCGCGGTGGCCGGCCGGCACTCCGGCGGGCCGGCCGTCACCGCATCCATGGACGAGATGGCCTTCCTGGAGCCCGTGCGGGTGGGCGACCTGGTGCATGTGAAGGCGCAGGTGAACTGGACCGGGCGGACCTCGATGGAGGTGGGCGTCCGCGTCCTGGCCGAGCGCTGGAACGAGTCGGCCCCGCCCCAGCAGGTCGGCTCGGCCTATCTGGTCTTCGCTGCGGTGGACGCCGACGGCAAGCCCCGCTCGGTGCCCCCGGTGATACCCGAGACCGAGCGGGACAAGCGGCGCTACCAGGAGGCCCAGATCCGCCGCACGCACCGGCTGGCCCGCCGGCGGGCGATCATGGAGCTGCGCGAGCAGCGGGCGGCCGAGGGCTTCGAGGACTGACTTCCGAGAGGGGCTTCACGACACCGGGGCTCCTACGAGCAGGCCACCTCGTCCCCCCGCACCACCCCGGGCTCCGGCGGCGAGCCCGCGGCCCGCACCTTGCGCACCCGCTCGAAGTCCGTGCCGGCGATCACCTTCAGCGTGGGGCCCTGGTTCGGCACGGCCCGCAGTTCGCTGCCGGGCAGGGCCGCCGCGAGCGACCGGGCCGAGCGGTCCCAGCGGGGGTCGTACGCGACGACCGTGCGCGCCACCTTCCGCTCCACCGAGTTGAGGGGCGTCCGCGTCGTACGGAACCCGGTGGCCGCGAGCCCGTCGTCGATCCGCTTGGCGAGCCCGGCGACGGTGGTGCCGTTCTCCACCTGGACCCGGATGTGCTGCGGGGCCACCTCGACACGCGTCGGCCCGCCCTTGCGGCGCACCTTGTGCGGGGCGAGGGGCCGGTCGGCGCGCAGGGCCGCGAAGAGGGCGGCCGACTTCTTCCCGTCCCACTTCAGTGTGGAGCCGATGTCCTTCACCGCGTAGCCCATCCGCCCGATGGGGACGGTGGTGAACTCGGAGGAGGCGGGCGAGAAGTCGCGCATCGCCCGCCCCAGGCCGAGCAGCTCCTCCGTGCCGAACTGCTTGTCCGCGCGCACCGAGCCCACCACGGCCCCGATGACGTCCTTGAACCTCATCGGGTTCAGCAGCACCCCGGAGGAGGTGGCCTGGTCGATCAGCGAGGCCATGAACCGCTGCTGCCGCTGCATCCGGCCGAGGTCCGAGGAGCCGTCCGCATGCCGTGAGCGCACGTACTGCAGCGCCTCGCCGCCGTCCAGCCGGTGCGAGCCCGCGGGCAGTTCCAGCCCGGTGACCGGGTCGTCGAGCGGTTTCGCGGTGCAGATCTCGACGCCGCCGAGCACGTCCACGGTCCGCATGAAGCTGATGAAGTCGATCTCCAGATAGTGGTCGATCTTGACCTTGGTCATGTGCTCGACCGTGCGCACGGTCAGCTCGGGGCCGCCCTCCGCGTACGCCGCGTTCAGCTTGACGGGGTGCGCGCGGTGCCGCCGGCCGGTGGTGCCGTCGATGTGCGGGGGCACCTCGGCGTAGGAGTCGCGCGGCAGGCTGACGACGCTGGCCCGCTCCCGGTCCGCCGAGATGTGCACGATCATCATCGTGTCCGTGCAGCGGCAGGGGGCGCCGCCGAGCCGGTACTTCTCCCGCTCCGCCGCGCTCACCTTGTCGCGGCCGTCCGTCCCGACGACCAGGACGTTCATGCCGTGGCCGGCCTCGGGACGGTTCTTCATGTCCTTGAAGGGGTCGACCCGGGCGATGTCGTCGTCGAGGCCGGTGAGCACCGCGTGCCCGATACCCGCGGAGGCGAGCACCACCACCGACAGCGCCGTCGCCACCCGCATGGTCCAGCGGGTTCCGCGCCGTCCGGGCCGCCGCCGGGGGCCGCCGTCTCCCGTCCGGCGGGACGGACCGTCGGAGGGCTGCGGGCGGTCGGGGCGGCGGGGCGGTGCGGGCACGGGGGACACCTCCGCGAGGACTGGGCCGTGGGATCCATAGCACCGTAGGCACATACGATCTGCGGCTCATGTCCCCGGCCGGGCGGCGCGCGTCGGTGTCCCCCGTTCGCGGTAACGTGAGCGTCCTATGAACGCCAAGCCCGACGTGCAGCTCCCCGCCGTGTCCGTCATCATGCCCGTTCTCAACGAGGAGCGGCATCTGCGCGGCGCCGTCCAAGCGATCCTCGCCCAGGAGTACGCGGGCGAGATGGAGGTCGTGATCGCCCTCGGTCCCTCCACGGACCGTACGGACGAGATCGCCGCCGAGCTGGTCCGCGAAGACCCGCGTGTGCACACGGTCCCGAACCCGACCGGCCGCACCCCCGCCGCGCTCAACGCCGCGATCAAGGCGTCCCGGCACCCCGTCGTCGTCCGCGTCGACGGCCACGGCATGCTCTCGCCGAACTACATCGCCACGGCCGTACGGCTGCTGGACGAGACCGGCGCGCAGAACGTGGGCGGCATCATGCACGCCGAGGGCGAGAACGACTGGGAGCACGCGGTCGCCGCCGCCATGACCTCCAGGATCGGCGTGGGCAACGCGGCGTTCCACACGGGCGGCGCGGCGGGCGAGGCCGAGACGGTGTACCTCGGCGTGTTCCGGCGGGAGGCCCTGGAGCAGCAGGGCGGCTACAACGAGGAGTTCATCCGCGCCCAGGACTGGGAGCTGAACTTCCGCATCCGCGAGGCCGGCGGCCTGATCTGGTTCTCGCCCGAGCTGAAGGTGTCGTACCGCCCGCGGCCGAGCGTGAAGGCGCTGGCCAAGCAGTACAAGGACTACGGCCGCTGGCGGCATGTCGTCGCCCGCTACCACGAGGGCTCGATCAATCTGCGCTACCTCGCCCCGCCGACCGCGGTGTGCGCCATCGCGGCGGGCGTCGTGGTGGGCGCGGCCCTCACCCCCTGGGGGTTCGTCGTCCCCGGCGGCTACCTCGCGGCGATCGTGGCCGGCTCGCTGCCCGCGGGCAAGGGCCTGCCCCTGAAGGCCCGCCTCCAGATCCCCGTCGCTCTCGCCACGATGCACATGTCGTGGGGCTTCGGCTTCCTGACCAGCCCGAAGTCGCTGGCGAAGAAGGTCATCGCGTCGCGGCGGCCGGCGGTGCTCAGCAAGGGCTGAGCACCCTCACCCGGCGCCCTCCGTGGCGCCGGGGCCCCTGCGCAGCAACCCCCTCTCCATCGCCACCACCACCGCTCTCGTGCGGTCGTTCACGTCGAGCTTGGCGAACAGGCGGAGCAGATGGGTCTTCACCGTGGCCTCGGCGATGACGAGGCGACGCCCGATCTCGGCGTTGGTCAGACCGTCCGCCACCGCGTTCAGGACGTCCGCCTCACGGGCCGTGAGCGGGACCTGGACGGGCTGCCGCATACGGGCCACCAGCCGTTCGGCCACCCGCGGTGCCAGCACCGTCTCGCCGCGGGCGGCCGCGTGGATCGCGTCGACCAGCTGCTCACGGGTGGTGTCCTTGAGCAGGTAGCCGATGGCTCCCGCCTCCACCCCGCGCTCGATCTCCGCGTCGGTGTCGTACGTCGTCAGGATCAGCACCCGGGTACGCGGGAAGCGGGCCACGACCTCGGTCGTCGTGGCGACCCCGTCGAGCACGGGCATGCGCAGGTCGACCAGGGCGACATCGGGCCCGTACCGCTCGACGAGCGCCAGGGCCGCGCGGCCGTCGCCCGCCTCGCCGACGATCTCGATGCTGCTCTCGGAGGCGAGCAGCGCCACCACTCCGGCCCGCATGACGGTGTGGTCGTCCACCACGATGATGCGGATCACCCCGCCGGTCACGCCTGCGCTCCGCTCGCTGCGGGGGCCGCTGGGGCCAGAGGAACGAGCGCCAGTATCCGCGTTCCGTCACCCACCGAACTCGTCACCGTCAGCCTCCCGCCCAACTCCGCCAGCCGTTTGCGCATGCCGTCCAGGCCGAAGCCCGTCGACTCCTCCACCACGAATCCGGTCCCGTCGTCGGTGATCTCCAGCTCCACCCCGTACGCCTGCCGGGCCAGGACCACGCCGACCGTGGACGCGCGCGCGTGCTTGCGTATGTTGGCCAGGGACTCCTGGGTGCAGCGCAGCAGCGCGATCCGGGTCTGCTGGTCGCACTCGGGGTCATCCAGGTCGGCGTGCACGGTGAGCCCGGTGTCCTCCGCGAAGCGGTCCAGGGTCCGGCGCAGCGTCTGCGCCACCGAACCGGCCGCCACCCGGCCCGGCCGGTGCGCCGAGCCGACCAGCTCCCGGGCCTCGGCCAGGTTCTCCCGCGCCGTGGCCTCGATCGACCGCAGCTGCTGGGCGCTGCGCGCGGTGCCGGGGTCGAGCCCCGCCCGCGCCGCCTCCGCGAGCACGACGATCGACGCGAAGCCCTGCGCGAGCGTGTCGTGGATCTCCCGCGCCATCCGCTCCCGCTCGTCCGCCGCGCCCTGGCGCTGGTGCGCCTCGGACAACTCCGCCTGGGTCCGCTCCAACTCGACGATCAGCCGCGCCCGTTCGGCGCTCTGCGCGACCACCGAGTGGGCCCACAGCCCGATCAGCACCCCCACGGCGACCACGATCAGCGTGGACACGACCGTCTCGCTGAAGAACTCCGCCGACCAGCCGTCCTGCCGCAGGACGCTCCCGGTCAGGGTGGCGGCCGTGGCGAGCCCCAGGAACCCCATGGAGGCCCTGGGTGTCCGCCCGAACATCCAGTAGTGCGGCAGGGTCACCATGAACAGCGCCGCGTAGTTGCCGCGCAGGTACGCGAGGCCGCCCAGCGCGGCCACCAGGACCCAGAGGTAGACGTGCGGCCGTACGACGGGGTTGTCCGGGAAGCGGTCGAGCACCGCGTAACTCAGCACCACGCCGCCCAGCAGTGCGAGCGCGGCGTACCTGCTCCCGCCGGGCCGGTCCATGGCGGCGAGCCCGACGGCCATCACGGCGAACAGCACCCAGCACACCGCGTTCCAGCGGCGCAGCGAGGTGGCCCAGAAGGCGTCGGCGGTGGACCCGGCGAGAGAGGTCATGGCAGTCAACGTACGTCGGCCGTCGCAGGCGGAGCGGACCTTTTCTCCGATACGGCCGCCGCCGGCCGGGGGCGCGCGGGCCACCAGGTGGCCTCTCCCAGCAGCAGCATCGCCGACGGCAGCACCAGGATCCGGATCACGAAGGCGTCGAGGAGCACGGCCGCCGCCAGCACGAAGCCGATCTGCTTCATCTCGATGATGTGCAGGAAGACGAAGCTCGCGAAGACCGTCGTCATCACGACCGCGGCGCTGGTCACCACGCTCGCCGAGCTGCGGATCCCGTCGAGCACCGCCTGCCGGGTGGGGACGCCCGCGAGAGCGGCCTCCCTGATCCGGCTCACCACGAACACCTGGTAGTCCATCGAGAGCCCGAACAGAATCACGAAGAGGAAGAGCGGGACGCGCGAACCGATCGATCCCGTGGAATGGAAGTCCAGCAGCCCCTCGGCCCACGACCCCTGGAAGACCAGCACGAGCAGTCCCAGCGCCGCCGCCGCGGACAGCAGGTTCAGTACGACGCCGATCAGGCCGAGCACCACCGACCGGAAGGCGTACACGGTCATGACGAAGGTCACCAGCAGCAGCGCGCCGAGGACCAGCGGGAGCTTGCCGTTCTGATGGGCGGGATAGTCGGCGTAGCGGGCCACGTCACCGGTCACCCCGAACTCGGCGCCGTCGATCCGGCCGACGGTGGCGGGCAGGAAGTCGTCCCGCAGCCGGTCGAGGGAGTCGTACGCCTGGTCGGAGTTGCCGAGATGGGGGACCCTCAGCTCGAGGACGCCGGTGCGCTGGTCGGCGGACGTCCGGGTCCGTGACGTGCCGGTGAACAGCCGGTCGGCGTCGGCGAGCCGGGCCACCTCGCGCAGGGCGGAGGTGACGTCGTCCGCGCGCGAGGCGTCGGCGCGTACGACGACCTGGTGGGTCACCCGCTGCTCGGGAAACGCCTCGTTGAGCCGGTCGTACACCCGCATCGCGGGGATGTCACGGGAGTGCGTGTCCCGGCTCATCTCGGTGATCTTCAGCCCGGCCAGCGGCAGGACGAGCGCGAGCAGGGCGAGGACCGAGACGCACAGAGTGGCCAGGGGATGCCTGGCGGCCGGCCGCAGCAGCGCGGCCCACACCCGGCCGCCGCCGTCCCGGCCCCGCACCCGGCGGGCGGGCCTGCCGCGCTCCGCACGCCGCCGTTCCCTGCGCTCGGCCCGCTTCCCGAGCCGGACGAGGAGCGCGGGCAGCGCCGTCAGCGAGCTGGCCACCGCGACCAGCACGACCACGATGGTGCCGGTCGCCAGCGAGGAGAAGATCACGTCGGAGGCCAGGTACAGCATCGCCGTCGAGACGACGACCGCGAGCCCGGAGACCACGACCGCCCGGCCCGACGTGGCCGCCGCCAGCTCCACCAGCGCCTCGGGGCCGAGCCGTCCGCCGGAGCGGGCCCGTTCCTCACGCTCACGCTTGAGGTAGAAGAGCGTGTAGTCGACGCCGACCGCGAGGCCGATCATCAGGATGACGTTCGTGCCGACCCCGGCGTCGGGGGACACGTGCGAGGCGACCATGGAGAGCCCGATCGCCGCCGCGATCGACGACAGCGCCAGCAGCAGCGGCACCCCGGCCATGGTGACCGACCCGAACACGACCAGCAGCGTGATCAAGGTGACCGGCAGGGTGATCGCCTCGGAGAGCGCCAGGTCGTCGCTGCGCTGCTGGTCGACGCCCTTGCTGATGGAAGGGCTTCCGGTCTCCTCGATCCGCAGCCCGGGATGGCTCCGCTCCACCGCCGCGGTCTGTTCCACGAGCGCGTCGACCTTGTCCTTCGCGTCCCGCTCCTCGCCCCTCAGCGCCACCTCGACCATGAGGATCGAGCGGTTCTCGGAGAGCAGCGGGGCGGCGACGCCGGCGACGTCGGGCAGCCGCTCCATCCGGGCGGTGAGATCCTCCGCGGCGGCCTCGGCGGCGCCCCGGTCCAGAGCACCCGATCGGGCGGAGATCAGCACCTGCTCGGTGGCCCTGCGCTCCAGGCCCGCCTCGGCGGCCAGGGCCTCGGCACGGCCCGCCTCGCCGACGCGGTAGTCCGCCGTCTTCGCGCTGTTGGTGCCGACGGCGCTGCCGGCCGCCAGGCACAGCGCCACGAACACCAGCCAGCCGGCGATCGCCCGCCAGGGGTGCCGGGCGCTCCAGCGCGCCATGCGCACAGTGAGTGAGTTCATGCCCGAAAGCCTCTTTGACCAGGGCACTTGTCGGACAGAGGCGGTCAGTTGAACTTGGCGTCCACCGGTCGGTGGACCCCCGGGGTGGGGAGAACCCCCGAACCCCCGCTCGTGTCGGCGTACGGGGACGGCGACGGCCCCCGGCGTCGCGGCGCCGGGGGCCGTGCGGTCAGTCGTACGCCCGGAGGGTTACGGCAGGTTCCGCGCCATCACGATGCGCTGGACCTGGTTCGTGCCCTCGTAGATCTGGGTGATCTTTGCGTCGCGCATCATGCGCTCGACCGGGTAGTCGCGCGTGTAGCCGTACCCGCCCAGCAGCTGCACCGCGTCCGTGGTGACCTCCATCGCCACGTCCGAGGCGAAGCACTTGGCGGCGGCGCCCTGGAAGGTCAGGTCGGAGTCGCCCCGCTCGGACTTGGCGGCGGCCGCGTACGTGAGCTGGCGGGCGGCCTCGATCTTCATGGCCATGTCCGCGAGCATGAACTGGATGCCCTGGAAGTCGGAGATCGGCTTGCCGAACTGCTTGCGCTCCTTGACGTAGCCCTTGGCGTAGTCGAGGGCGCCCTGGGCGATGCCGAGGGCCTGCGCGGCGATCGTGATGCGGGTGTGGTCCAGCGTCTTCATCGCCGTCGCGAAGCCCGTGCCCTCCGCGCCGATCATGCGGTCGGCCGGGATGCGCACGTTGTCCAGGTACACCTCGCGCGTGGGAGAGCCCTTGATGCCGAGCTTCTTCTCCGGGGCGCCGAAGGACACGCCCTCGTCGCCCTTCTCGACGACGAACGCGCTGATGCCCTTGGAGCGCTTCTCGGGGTCCGTCACGGCCATGACCGTGTAGTACTCGCTGACGCCCGCGTTGGTGATCCAGCGCTTCACGCCGTTGAGGACGTAGAAGTCCCCGTCGCGCACCGCGCGGGTCTTCATGCCGGCGGCGTCGGACCCCGCGTCCGGCTCGGAGAGGCAGTACGAGAACATCGCGTCGCCCTTGGCGAGCGGGCCCAGGTACTTCTTCTTCAGCTCCTCGGAGCCGGAGAGGATGACGGGAAGGGAGCCGAGCTTGTTCACCGCGGGGATGAGGGAGGAGGAGGCACACGCGCGCGCGACCTCCTCGATGACGATCACCGTGGCGAGCGCGTCCGCGCCCGCGCCGCCGTACTCCTCCGGTACGTGCACCGCGTGCAGGTCGTTGGCGACCAGCGCCTCCAGTGCCTCCTGCGGAAAACGGGCCTCCTCGTCCACGGCGGCGGCGTACGGCGCGATCTTCGCCTCGGCGAGGGAACGGATCGCGTCGCGGAGCATGTCGTGCTCCTCGGACGGGCGGTACAGGTCGAAATCAGCCGATCCGGCCAAGGTTTCACGCTCCCGGGACGTCGTGACTCTGATGCTAATTACCGTTAAGTAACTCGAATTTTAGAGGTCTACCCCCGTGGCAGGTACGTGAGCTTGGCGACAGCGGGAAATCTGCCCGGTGAGGGGCCCGAGCACGCCCCGGTTATGCTCAGGCACCGCACGTGCAAGCCGTTTCTCCCTGGAGCACTCATGGCCCTCAAGATCACCGTGATCGGTACCGGCTATCTCGGCGCCACGCACGCCGCGGCCATGGCGGACCTCGGGTTCGAGGTGCTCGGGCTCGATGTCGTGCCGGAGAAGATCGAGATGCTCCGGCGGGGCGAGGTCCCCATGTACGAGCCGGGCCTGGAGGAGCTGCTGCGCAAGCACGTGGCCGGCATCGAGGGGTCGACCGGACGGCTCCGGTTCACGACGGACTACGCCGAGGTGGCGGAGTTCGGCGACGTCCACTTCATCTGCGTGAACACCCCGCAGCGGCGCGGTGAGTACGCCTGCGACATGAGTTACGTCGACGCCGCGGTCGGCGCGCTCGCGCCGCACCTGACACGCCCCGCCCTGGTCGTCGGCAAGTCCACGGTGCCCGTCGGCTCGGCGGACCGGCTGGCCGCGTACCTCGCCGAGCACGCGCCCGCCGGGGAGGACGCCGAGCTGGCCTGGAACCCGGAGTTCCTGCGCGAGGGCTTCGCCGTCCAGGACACGCTGCACCCGGACCGCATCGTGATCGGCGTGCGCGGCGAGCGGGCGGAGAAGCTGCTGCGCGAGGTGTACGCGACGCCGGTCGGCGAGGGCTCGCCGTTCGTGGTGACCGACTTCCCGACCGCCGAACTGGTGAAGACCTCGGCGAACTCCTTCCTCGCCACGAAGATCTCCTTCATCAACGCGATGGCGGAGGTGTGCGAGGCGGCGGGCGGCGATGTCGCCAAGCTGGCCGAGGCCATCGGGTACGACGACCGGATCGGCGCCAGGTATCTGCGGGCCGGCATCGGTTTCGGCGGCGGCTGCCTGCCCAAGGACATCCGGGCGTTCATGGCGCGCGCCGGCGAGCTGGGCGCGGACCAGGCGCTGACCTTCCTGCGCGAGATCGACTCGATCAACATGCGCCAGCGCGGCCAGATGGTGGAGCTGGCCCGGCGGGCGCTGGGCGGCGGCCCGTTCCTCGGCAAGCGGGTCGCGGTGCTCGGCGCCGCCTTCAAGCCCGACTCCGACGACGTACGGGACTCCCCGGCGCTGAACGTGGCCGGGCAGATCCACCTCCAGGGCGGCCAGGTCACCGTGTACGACCCGAAGGGCATGGAGAACGCCCGGCGGGTGTTCCCGACGCTCGGGTACGCCGAGTCCGCGCTGGAGGCGGTGCGGGGCGCCGACATCGTGCTGCACCTGACGGAGTGGCGGGAGTTCCGCGAGCTGGACCCGGAGGCGCTGGGCGAGGTGGCGGCGCAGCGCCTGGTCCTCGACGGCCGCAACGCCCTCGACCCGGAGCTGTGGCGCCGTGCGGGGTGGACGTACCGGGCGATGGGGCGGCCCACTGCCTGACCCCGGGAGACGGGGAACCGGAGACGGGGAACCGGAGACGGGAGACGGGGAACGGTAGACGCGTGGAAGGACGCCGGTCCGGCCGAGGCTCAGTCGGCCTGACCGGCGTCCGTCGCATTCTGCACCACTTTCCTGCGCTTCTTTGCCGACTTTCCTGTGCTTCCCTGCCGCTTTTTGGTGTGCCCGGTCACTTGGCCCGGTACCGCCGCATCTTCGCGCGGGCCCCGCACACCTGCATCGAGCACCAACGGCCGCGGCCGGCCGGGCTGCGGTCGTAGTACGCCCAGAGACAGTCGGCGGCCTCGCACGCCTTGAGCCGCAGCCAGGTGCCGGCGACCAGCGCCTCGGCGACGGCGGCGGCGACCCGGGAGACCAGCGGCCCGGCGCCGGCCGGTACGAGGGCCGCCGAGCCGTCCTCCGCGTCGACCGTGACCAGCAGCGGGGCCCCGGACAGCAGCTCGCCCAGCGGGGTCACCTCGCGGTGCGGCGGGTGGCCGGCGTGTGCGAGCAGGGCCGCGCGGAGCGACTCCCGCAGTTCCCGCGCGCGCGGCAGGTCGTCCGCCGTCAGCCCGAGGCGCGCCCGGCCCTCCGCCGTGTCGAGCGAGTCGGTGCCCGTCTCGACGTCCAGCGTGTTCACCAGGGACTGGACCAGGGCCAGGCCTCCCGGCGCGGGCGATCGCTCACTCATGCTTGCGACGTTACCGCCCATGCGGGAGCATACGGTAACCGTTACTGGTTACCCGCTTCTACGGGTAACCGTTCGCAGACATCGAGGAGGATGTCATGGCTGTCGCCGAACTGGGCGTGGTGGTCCTGGACTGTCCCGACCCCGTCGCGCTGGGCCGGTTCTACCTGGCGGTGCTGGGCGGAACCATCGAAGGGGACGACGAGGGCACCGACTGGGTCGACCTGAAGCTGCCTGGTGGGCAGGCGCTGGCGTTCCAGCTCGCGCCGGGGCACGTACCGCCGAAGTGGCCCGCGCCCGACCAGTCGCAGCAGTTCCACCTGGACCTGAACGTGCCGGACCTCGACGCGGCCGAGGAGGCCGTGCTGCGGTTCGGGGCGAAGCCGCTGGACGCCGAGGACCGTTCGCGCAACTGGCGGGTTTACGCGGACCCCGCTGGGCACCCGTTCTGTCTCTGCGCCTGCTGAGCCGGGAGGTTCCATGACAGCCGTGGCACGTCTTCGTTCCGTCGTAGTCGACTGCCCCGATCCGCACGCACTGGCCGACTTCTACGCACGGGTCGGCGGCGGCACGCCGCGCGCCGAGGACGACGACTGGGTCGTCCTCGTGCTCCCGGACGGACCACGGCTCGCCTTCCAGCGGTCACCCGGACACCGGCCGCCGGAGTGGCCGCGCGCGGACCTCAACGCCCAGCAGTTCCACCTGGACTTCGATGCGGGGAGCACCTGGGAGGAGGTCGACGCGGCGCATGCCAAGGTGCTGGCGCTGGGCGCCCGGCCGCTGGACCTGGAGGACGACGTGAAGAAGGACTTCCGGGTCTACGCCGATCCGGCCGGGCACCCGTTCTGTCTGTGCCGCATCGAGTCGGAGTGACGGCCGACGGCCGGTAGCCGTCAGGCGTCAGCCGTCAGCCGTCAGCCGTCCAACTGCTCCAAGGTGGCGTTCGACGGTGCCGTCCGGGCGCGCAGGTCCCGCGCCACGTCCTCGGCCGCACCCAGCACCCGGACCGCGTTCTGCCAGGTCAGCTTGGCGAGATCGGCCCGCGACCAGCCGCGGTCCAGCAGCTCGGCGATCAGGTTCGGGTAGCCGGAGACGTCGTCCAGGCCGTCCGGGGTGAAGGCCGTGCCGTCGTAGTCGCCGCCGATGCCGAGGTGGTCGATGCCGGCCACCTCACGCATGTGGTCCAGGTGGTCGGCGACCGTGGACACCGTGGCGACGGGGCGCGGGTGGGTCTCCTCGAAGGCGCGGTGCACCTCCATCGCCTCGGCGGTGGTGTCGAGGTGGTGGAAGCCGTGGGCGCGCATGTTCTCGTCGGCGGCCTTCGTCCACTCCACCGCCGCCTGGAACACGAACTTCGGTACGAACGTCACCATCGCCACTCCCCCGTTGGCGGGCAGCCGCTCCAGTACGTCGTCCGGGATGTTGCGCGGGTGGTCGCACACCGCGCGCGCGGAGGAGTGCGAGAAGATCACCGGCGCGACGGACGTGTCGAGCGCGTCCCGCATGGTGGTGGCCGCCACGTGGGAGAGGTCGACCAGCATGCCGAGCCGGTTCATCTCCTTGACGACCGCGCGGCCGAAGGCCGACAGACCGCCCACGCCCGGCTCGTCGGTCGCCGAGTCCGCCCACGCGTTGTTGTCGTTGTGGGTGAGCGTCATGTAGCGCACGCCCAGCTCGTACAGCTGCCGCAGCGTGGCGAGCGAGTTGTCGATGGAGTGACCGCCCTCGGCGCCCATCAGGGACGCGATACGGCCCTCCGCGCGCGCGGACTCCATGTCGGCGGCGGTCAGCGCGGCCCGCAGATCGCCGGGGTGGCGGTCGATCAGCTGCCGTACGCAGTCGATCTGTTCCAGGGTCGCGGTCACCGGGCCGGGCAGGTCCGAGCGGACGTACACCGACCAGAACTGCGCCCCCACCCCGCCCGCGCGCAGCCGCGCCAGGTCCGTGTGCAGACGGCCGCTCTGGTCGGTGGCGATGTCGCGGGCGGCGAGGTCGTAGCGGACCTGCTGGCGCAGTGCCCACGGCAGGTCGTTGTGGCCGTCGACGACCGGGAACTCCCGCAGCAGTTCCCGGGCCCGCGCGAGCGAGGTCACCTCCGTCACTTCCCGAACCCGAAGCCGGACCCGGCTCCCTCCACCTTGGCGCGCAGCCGCTTGCCCTTCTCGGTGGCCTGGTCGTTCAGCTCCTGCTGGAACTCCCGCATCCGGGCGAGGAGCTCCTCGTCGTGGGCGGCGAGCATCCGCGCGGCCAGCAGGCCCGCGTTGCGCGCGCCGCCGACGGAGACCGTGGCCACCGGCACCCCGGCCGGCATCTGCACGATCGACAGCAGCGAGTCCATGCCGTCCAGGTACTTCAGCGGGACGGGCACGCCGATCACGGGCAGCGGGGTCACGGAGGCGAGCATGCCGGGCAGATGGGCGGCGCCGCCGGCCCCGGCGATGACCACCTTGAGACCGCGCTCCGCGGCCTCCTCGCCGTACGCGATCATCTCGCGCGGCATCCGGTGCGCGGAGACGACACCGACCTCGTACGCGATCTCGAACTCGTCGAGGGCCTGCGCGGCCGCCTCCATGACGGGCCAGTCGGAGTCGGACCCCATGACGATGCCGACGACAGGGTTCTTTCCTTCGACCGGGCTCATTCGGTGATCGTCCCTCTCAGGTAGTCGGCCGCGTGCCGGGCGCGCTCCAGCACGTCGTCCAGGTCGTCGCCGTAGGTGTTGACGTGGCCGACCTTGCGGCCGGGCTTCACGTCCTTGCCGTACATGTGGATCTTGAGCTGCGGGTCGCGTGCCATGCAGTGCAGGTACGCGGAGTACATGTCCGGGAAGTCGCCGCCCAGGACGTTGGCCATGACCGTCCACTTCGCGCGCGGGCGCGGATCGCCGAGCGGGAGGTCGAGGACGGCCCGGACGTGGTTGGCGAACTGGGAGGTGACGGCGCCGTCCATCGACCAGTGGCCGGAGTTGTGCGGGCGCATGGCCAGCTCGTTGACGAGGATGCGGCCGTCGCGGGTCTCGAAGAGCTCCACGGCCAGGTGGCCGATCACGCCCAGCTCCTTGGCGATGCGCAGGGCCATCTCCCCGGCCTGTAGGGCGAGGTCCTCGTCGAGGTCCGGGGCCGGCGCGATCACCGTGTCGCACACGCCGTCGACCTGGCGGGACTCCACCACCGGGTACGCGACCGCCTGCCCGTGCGGCGAGCGGACCACGTTGGCGGCGAGCTCGCGGACGAAGTCGACCTTCTCCTCGGCGAGCACGGGGACGCCCGCGCGGAACGGCTCGGCGGCCTCCGCGACGGACCGTACGACCCACACGCCCTTGCCGTCGTAGCCGCCGCGCACGGTCTTCAGGACGACGGGGAAGCCGTCTCCTTGACGAGGGTCGCCCTCCGCGGCGAACGCGGCCACGTCCTCCGGACCGGTCACGATGCGGTGGCGCGGACACGGCACGCCGAGCGCGTCCAGCCGGGCGCGCATCACGCCCTTGTCCTGGGCGTGCTCCAGGGCGTCCGGCCCGGGGCGGACGGGAATGCCGTCCGCCTCCAGGGCGCGCAGATGCTCCGTGGGCACATGCTCGTGATCAAAAGTGATCACGTCACAGCCCTGGGCGAACGCGCGCAGCGTGTCGAGGTCGCGGTAATCGCCGACGACGACGTCGCTCACCACCTGTGCCGCGGAATCCTGAGGAGTATCACTGAGAAGCCTGAACCTGATGCCCAGCGGGATGCCCGCCTCGTGTGTCATACGAGCGAGCTGGCCACCGCCGACCATGCCGACTACCGGGAACGTCACAGCACCTAGGGTATCGGCCACCACGGGCGGCTCCCGGACGGCCGGTTTGCACGTCTTTGACGATGCTTGTGCAGCCGTACACAGGCATCGCCCAGGGCCGCTGGTTAGCATGACCGGGTCGGCGGCACTCGACCCGACGCGCTCCACCCGACGCACTCGACCTGAAGCATTCCGACGACGGGGGCCGGCACACGATGGGCAGTACCACCTCGAATCCGCGGACAAGTACGGCCCGCGGTGCCGTGCGCCGACGGATCGACCGGCTCGTACGCGAAGTCGCCAAGTTCGGCGCGGTCGGCGGAGCGGGGCTGCTGGTCAACCTCGCCGTGTTCAATCTGGTCCGGCACCTCACCGATCTCCAGGTGGTGCGCGCCAGCGTCATAGCGACGGTCGTCGCCATCGCCTTCAACTACGTCGGCTTCCGCTACTTCACCTACCGCGACCGCGACAAGAGCGGCCGGACCAAGGAGCTGACGCTTTTCATGCTGTTCAGCGCGGTCGGCCTGGTCATCGAGAACGGCGTGCTGTACGCGGCGACGTACGGGTTCGGCTGGGACGGCCGGCTGGCGAGCAACGTCTTCAAGTTCCTTGGCATCGGCATCGCGACCCTGTTCCGGTTCTGGTCGTACCGGACCTGGGTGTTCCGCACGCTTCCCGCCCGGGAGGCGGTGGCGAGTGCGGAATCGTTCCTGGAGGCGGGCGCCTCGCCCTCGACCGTCTCCCCCGCACTGTCCGCGGGTACCGCCGGTGCGGCGGGCGCATCGGTCCCTCGTAGCCGGCACCGCAGGAGCTGAAGGCCCGCCCGGCCGCCCTCTCCGCGCCGGCCGTCCCCGCCCCGGCCCGCGTCCTGCTCATCGCCCCCGCTTCCTACCGGACCGGCCGCTGTTCCTCGGCCGCCTGTGACGCCTGTGACCCCTGTGACGCCTTCACCGTCGTCCGCGACAGAAACAGACCGAAAACCGGCGGTTGCAACTGGAGCATCTCCAGCCGCCCGCCGTCGGCCTCGGCGAGGTCGCGGGCGACCGCCAGCCCGATGCCCGTGGAGTTGCGGCCGCTGATGGCGCGCTCGAAGATCCGCGCGCCGAGCTCGGGGGGAACTCCGGGGCCCTCGTCGGTGACCTCGATGACCGCCTGGTTGCCGGTGACGCGGGTACGGAGCGCCACGGTGCCGCCGCCGTGCATGAGGGAGTTCTCGATCAGCGCGGCCAGCACCTGCGCGACCGCGCCCGGGGTGCCGACGGCCTCCAGGTGCCGTTTGCCGGAGCTGACGACCGCGCGGCCCGCGCTGCGGTAGGCCGGGCGCCACTCCGCCAGCTGCTGCTTGATCACCTCGTCGAGGTCGAAGGAGACGGCCGAGCCGGTGCGCGGGTCGCGCGCGTTGGTCAGCAGCCGCTCCACCACGTCGGTCAGCCGCTCCACCTGCGTCAGCGCGATGGTGGCCTCCTCCTTCACCGTCTCCGGGTCGTCGGTGAGGGTGATCTCCTCCAGCCGCATGGAGAGCGCGGTCAGCGGCGTACGGAGCTGGTGGGAGGCGTCGGCGGCCAGGCGCCGCTCGGCGGTGAGCATCCGGGCGATGCGCTCGGCGGAGGAGTCGAGGACGTCGGCGACCCGGTCCAGCTCGGGGACGCCGTAGCGCCGGTGGCGCGGCCGCGGGTCGCCCGAGCCGAGGCGCTCCGCGGTCTCCGCGAGGTCGGTGAGCGGGGAGGCGAGGCGGTTGGCCTGCCGTACGGCGAGCAGCACGGCCGCGACGACCGCGAGCAGGGCGACCGCTGCGATGATCATCAGCGTGCGGCCGACCTCCCGGGTCACGGACGAGCGCGGCTCCTCGACCGTGACCGTCTCGCCCTCCTCGCCCTGGGCCTCGGAGCGGATGACGTCACCGGTGAGACGGTCGCCGACCTCGATCGGCGGCCGGCCCGGGATGTCGATGCGGGCGTACCGGTCGTCGTCGACCTGGTCCTGCAGCACGTCGGCGCTGACCCGCTCGTCGCCGAGCATGCGGCTGTCCACGATGCTGGCGAGGCGCACCGCCTCGGAGTCGACGCGTTCCTGGGCGGTACTGCTGATGGTCCGGGTCTCGACGATCACGAGGGAGACGCCGAAGACGGCGATCACGACGAGGACCACGGCCAGCGTGGACTGGATGAGACGGCGACGCACGGGGCCCTCCGGGCAGGTGGCTGACGAGGACCAGTGTGCCCGCACCGGCCCGTTCTCCAGCGCCGGGCACACCCCGCTCGGCCCGGACGGGTGGGGCCGGGCTCGTGGCCGGGCCTGGCCGGGCTCAGCTCTTCTCGAAGCGGAATCCGACTCCGCGCACCGTGGCGATGTACCGCGGATTCGCCGCGTCGTCGCCGAGCTTCTTCCGCAGCCATGAGATGTGCATGTCGAGGGTCTTGGTCGACGACCACCAGGTGGTGTCCCACACCTCGCGCATCAGCTGGTCCCGCGTGACGACCCGGCCGGCGTCCCGGACGAGGACCCGCAGCAGGTCGAACTCCTTCGCGGTGAGCTGGAGCTCCTCGTCGCCCATCCAGGCCCGGTGCGACTCGACGTCGATCCGCACACCGTGTGTGGCCGGCGGCTGCTGGGGCTCGGTGGCGCCGCGCCGCAGCAGGGCCCGGACACGAGCGAGCAGTTCGGCCAGCCGGAACGGTTTGGTGACGTAGTCGTCGGCGCCCGCGTCGAGTCCGACGACGGTG
The DNA here is from genome assembly GCA_000719105.1 of Streptomyces sclerotialus. GTDB lineage: Bacteria > Actinomycetota > Actinomycetes > Streptomycetales > Streptomycetaceae > Streptomyces > Streptomyces sclerotialus_B. The sequence continues at coordinate 48,243 of JODX01000003.1, forward strand.
TCCACCTCGTCGGCGCGCGCGGTGAGGATGAGGATCGGGATCGCGTGCCCCTCGGCACGCAGCCGGCGCGCCACTTCCAGGCCGTCCATGCCGGGCAGCCCCAGGTCCAGGACGACCAGGTCGACACCACCCTGCATCCCGGCGTCCAGCGCGGTCGGACCGTCCTCGCGGACCTCGACCTCGTAGCCCTCCCGGCGCAGGGCACGGGCCAGCGGCTCCGAGATGGACGCGTCGTCCTCGGCGAGCAGTACTCGGGTCATGGAGTGATGGTAGTCCGCCTGTGACCACGCCCGAAGGGTGATCCGCGAGCGTGACACGCCCGTGGAAGCGCTCGTCCCTTACCTGGTCGCCCGGTCGCTCCTGCCCGGCCGCCCGACGGCTCTCATCCGGGTGCGCAACAGCTCTTACCCGGGTGCGCGAACGTTCCGGAACGGGCTCGCGCGCGTGGGGCGGGCCCGTGGGGCGGGGGCGGTGACGCGCCGTGACGCCCCGTAATGCGGCCCCTACGGCTCTGGGATGGGATCCTGTGTATGACCTTGGAAAGAGCGATCATGGTTCCTCTCTCACCTGTGATCCATCTCTCAAGCCCTTCCATACCCCTCGCGGTTCTGACGTATGGTGACGGAACGCCTGTAGCACCACGTGGGGACCTTTGGCGCTTCTTGACGCTGAAGGTCTCTTTTGTGTGCGGGTCGGCTCGAAGCCGGCCTTGAAAGGAATGACCTGTGGCCGGGCCTCAAACGCAACGACGCGCGGAGAGGCGTGGATCCCGGTGGTCGCCGTCCATCGCTCCGTGATCCGGAGCGGACTCCCCGTGGGCGTGGGGTGGGCGCGCGGTCCCGCCGGTGCCGGCCGCCCCACCGGGCGCGCACCCGCCCCCGAGCCCCACGACGGGTGAAGGGCCGCGGTCTGGACCCCCACGCGCGCGCCCTGACCAGCAAGGAACGACCATGGCGTCCATCCTGACGAAGGATTCGGCCACTCCGGGCTCCCCGGGCGGCCCCGGGTCCCAGTGGACCTTCTTCGGCCACCCCTTCGGCCTGGCCACCCTGTTCATGACCGAGATGTGGGAACGGTTCTCCTACTACGGCATGAGGGCCCTGCTCCCGCTGTACCTCGTGGCACCGGGCGGCCTGAACATGGACGCGGCCACCGCAACCGCGATCTACTCGGTGTACCTGTCGCTCGTGTACCTGCTCGCCCTCCCCGGCGGCTGGTTCGCGGACCGCGTGCTCGGCCCCCGCAAGACGGTGGCGCTCGCCGGCCTGATCATCATGCTCGGCCACCTCACCCTGGCCCTGCCCGGCACCGGCATCTTCTTCGCCGGTCTCGGCCTGGTGGCGATCGGCTCGGGTCTGCTGAAGGCCAACATCTCCACGATGGTCGGCCACCTCTACAACGGCCCGAACGACCCGCGCCGTGACGGCGGCTTCACGATCTTCTACATCGGCATCAACCTCGGTGCCTTCGCCGCGCCGCTGATCATCGGCACCGTCGGCGAGAAGGTCAACTGGCACCTGGGCTTCGGCCTCGCCGCGCTGGGCATGGCGCTGGGCCTCATCCTGTTCCTGGTCGGCCGCAAGACCCTGAGCCCCCAGTCGGACACCGTCCCGACGCCGCTGACGACCGCCGAGCGGAACTCGACCCTGCGCAAGTCGGCGCTGTGGGCGATCGTCGCCGCGGTCTTCTACGGGATCGTCGTGGCCACCGGCCACTACACGCTCAACTGGCTGCTGGTCCCGATCACCCTGCTCGGCGTGATCATCCCGGTCATGGTGCTGGTGCGCATCAAGCGCGACAAGGACCTGGACGCCAACGAGCAGTCGAAGATGTCCGCGTACATCTGGTTCTTCGTCGCCGCTGCCGTGTTCTGGATGATCTACGACCAGGGCGGCTCGACCCTGTCGATCTTCGCCGACTCCTCGGCCGAGAACTCGGTCTTCGGCTGGGAGTTCCCGGTCTCCTGGTACCAGTCGGTCAACCCGGTTCTGATCATGGCGCTCGCCCCGGTGTTCGCCTGGTTCTGGCTCGCGCTGAACCGGCGCGGCAAGGAGCCGAGCACCATCGTGAAGTTCGCCTCCGGCCTGGTCCTGGTGGGTGCGTCCTTCTTCCTCTTCCTGCTCCCGCTGTCGATCGCCGAGGGCGGTCACAAGGCGGCGGCGCTGTGGCTGGTGGCGATCTACTTCGTCCAGACCGTCGGTGAGCTGACGCTCTCCCCGGTCGGCCTGTCCGTCACCACGAAGATGGCCCCGGCGAAGTACGCCTCCCAGATGATGGGTGTCTGGTTCCTCGCCGTGACGGCGGGCGACGCGACGACGGGTCTGCTGTCGATCGCGGGCGTCGGCCTGGACGGCAAGGGCGTCGTGGCACTGGAGGCCACACTCGCGGTCGTCGCCGGTATCGCGGTGTTCATGTACCGCGGCAAGGTCAAGAAGCTGATGGGCGATGTGCACTGACGTGCACTGAGTAGTCCTGCTGTGCCGAAGGGCCGCCGCACCGGGAGGTGCGGCGGCCCTTCGGCGTTCAAGGTATGCGGTACGCGCGCGAGGGGGCGCTCATGATCCCGGCTCGGTTCCGGCTCGGTTCCGTGCTAGGCGGCAGGAGGTGCCTGCCGGCCGCCGGGCGGGCGTCCCGGCAACGGCCGCACATCGTGCCTCAGGCGGGTGCGCCCACTTCCGCCCACACCGTCTTGCCCGGGAGGCCGGGCGTCCGTACGACGCCCCAGTCCAGGCAGAGCCGCTGCACGATGAACATGCCGTGGCCGCCGGGACGGCCCGCGCGGTGCGGGGTGCGCGGGGCGGGCTGGCCCGCGCCGCGGTCCGTGACCTCGATACGGAGCACCTTGTTGTCGCAGGAGATCCCGAGTTCGTCCGGGCCCTCGGCGTGCAGACAGGCGTTGGTGACCAGCTCGGAGACGATCAGCAGCACGTCCTCGGCCGCGGCCCGCTGGTCGGCGGTCGCCGCGGGCAGCCAGCCCCAGGCGTACAGCGCCTGGCGGGTGAAGTCGCGGGCGAGCGGCACGACACCGCTCTCCCCGTCGAAGCTCAGTCGGCGGACCTGCCGCGGGGCACGCGGGGCCGCGCTTCCGGCTTCCCCGGCAGCGCCCGCGCCCCCGGCGTCCCCGGCGTCGGCCGGGCCTGCCGCGTCCGCGGCCGGAAGCGTGCCTCCCACGCGCGCGTCGTCCGCACGCGCGGTCGCCTCGTGCACGGCCGCGTGCGCGCCCTCCGCGTGCGCGTCCGCGGATCCCGTCGCGCCTACCGCTCGGACGACGGCGGGCGCGGATGCACCTTCCGCGCTCAGGCCCTCTGCGGGAGCGCCCTCTCCGGGCACCCCGGAAGCGCCGCCGGCGCCCGATTCCGGGCCGCGGTCGCCCGGCGAGTAAGGCCGGGTGATGCTCATCAGCGCTTCACCTCACCGATTCACCAGTTCACGTTTCACAACTCGGTACGTGGATCCAGGGATGCCCGGAGAACCCCCGGAAGCCCCGCGGCGCGCCCGCCGTGCCGTCGCCGACATGTTCAGGATGTCTTCTGCCCGACCGGACCGCCGGGACACCCACTTGTTCCGTGGGGAAACCGTGACGGACGTAACGCGTCGCCCACACACGGAAGGCCGGGACGCCTCGTCACGCGTCGTCCACATTCCACCGTCGGTCGGGCTGTGCACGGTCCGGCCGCCGGGCCTACTCGCCCAGCGCCGCTTCGAGCGTCTCGTGGACGGTGAAGACGGCGTCCGCCCCGGTGATCTCGAAGACCCGGGCCACCACCGGCTGCATCCCCACCAGATGGACCCCGCCACCGGCGGCCTCCGCCTTCAGGCGCGCGCTCAGCAGCACGTTGAGCCCCGTGGAGTCGCAGAACTCCAGACGCGAACAGTCCACGACCAGACGCGCGAACCCCTTGTCGAGGCAACCGTCGAGCGGTTCACGCAACAGGTCGGCCGTGTGGTGGTCCAACTCGCCCGCGGGGATCACGACGGCGCTGGCGCCCTCTTCCCGCACTTCGACCAGTAGCCGGCCCGACTGTGCGCTGCCGACCGTCCCGCGGTCCATGCCGTCTCTCTCCCGACCATCGTGGCTGTTGACTCGCACTCGAACACTACGCCTTCCTCACGCACTCCAACAGCCGAACAATCGACAGTAAACGGACATCCCACAACGAACCGCACTTGCGGCGGTCTCAGGAAAGCGGGTAGGGCTAGTAAAGACATCCGACTACAAGCCGGCTTCGGAGGCGCCGCACACCGCAGTGCACGTATTGGCATCGGCGGCCATATGCCGAGAACGATGGAGGACATCATGTCACCCCGGCTCGACGAATCGCATACCCAGAGGGCGACGTCGGCACCCGCTCCGGAAGAAGTCCGCGACGAGTTCGGCCTCGCCGCGCTCACGGGACTTCCGGAGATCCCCCCGTACGACGAGGTGGGGCCGCTGGATGCGCGTGCCCTTTCCAAGACACTCTTCGAGCGGCTGGAGTCCCTCGAGGAGGGCACGCACGAATACGCATACGTGCGCAACACCCTGGTCGAACTCAACCTCGCACTCGTGAAGTTCGCCGCCTCCCGCTTCCGCTCCCGCAGCGAGCCGATGGAGGACATCATCCAGGTCGGCACGATCGGCCTGATCAAGGCGATCGACCGCTTCGAGCTCAGCCGCGGCGTCGAGTTCCCCACCTTCGCGATGCCGACGATCATCGGCGAGATCAAGCGTTTCTTCCGTGACACGAGCTGGTCGGTGCGCGTTCCGCGCCGGCTGCAGGAGCTGCGCCTGGACCTGGCGAAGGCCGGTGACGAGCTCGCCCAGCAGCTCGACCGCGCGCCGACCGTGGCCGAGCTGGCGGAGCGCCTCGGCATCTCCGGCGACGAGGTCGTCGAGGGCATGGCGGCGTCCAACGCCTACACGGCGAGCTCCCTGGACGCCCAGCCCGAGGAGGACGACTCCGAGGGCGCGCTGGCGGACCGGATCGGTTACGAGGACCACGGGCTCGAAGGCATCGAGTACATCGAGTCGCTGAAGCCGCTGATCGCCGAACTCGCGCCGCGCGACAAGAAGATCCTGTCGCTGCGCTTCGTCGCCAACATGACGCAGTCCGAGATCGGCGAGGAACTGGGCATCTCCCAGATGCACGTCTCCCGGCTGCTCTCGCGCACGCTGGTACGCCTCCGCAGGGGACTGACGGCCGAGGACTGACAGCCCGCAGGGGACTGACGGCCGAGGACTCACGGCCGAGGACTCACGGAACGCGCCCGGTGCCCCATGGCACCGGGCGCTTCTGCCTCTTGGCCGCCTGTGGGTACCTCTACCGCTCCCTCGCCTCAGACGACCCGTACGCCCCGCCGCCACACCCCCCGCACCAGCGGCACCCCCGGCCGGTAGGCCAGATGGACGTGGCTGGGGGCGTCGAGCAGGGCCAGGTCGGCGTACGCGCCCGGGGCGACGCGGCCGACGTCCGTGCGGCGCAGCGCGGCGGCCCCGCCCGCGGTGGCCGACCACACCGCCTCGTCCGGTGTCATCCCCATGTCCCGCACCGCGAGCGCGATGCAGAAGGGCACGGAGGAGGTGAAGGACGAGCCGGGGTTGCAGTCCGTGGACAGGGCGACCGTCACTCCGGCGTCGAGCAGGCGGCGGGCGTCCGGCCACGGGGCGCGGGTGGAGAACTCGGCGCCCGGGAGCAGCGTGGCGACGGTACGGCCGTGCGCGAGGGCGTCCACGTCCGCGTCGGTGAGGTGGGTGCAGTGGTCGGCGCTGGCCGCGTCGAGTTCGACGGCGAGCTGCACGCCGGGGCCGTGGGAGAGCTGGTTGGCGTGGACGCGGGGGTGCAGGCCCCTGGCCCGGCCGGCGGTGAGGACGGCGCGGGCCTGGTCGCCGTCGAAGGCGCCCCGCTCGCAGAAGACGTCGATCCAGCGGGCGTACGGGGCACAGGCGTCGAGCATCTCCCCGGTGACGAGGGACACGTAGGCGGCCGGGTCCTCGGTGTGCTCCGGGGCGACGACGTGGGCGCCCAGGTAGGTGACCTCGTCGGTGTGCCGGGCGGCGATGCGCAGCGCGCGTGCCTCGTCCTCGACGGTGAGGCCGTAGCCCGACTTGGTCTCCATCGTGGTCGTGCCCTGGCGGAGGGCCTCGTCGAGGTGGCGGGTGAGGGTGCGTTCGAGGTCGGCGTCGCTCGCGGCGCGGGTGGCCGCGACGGTCGTCCGGATGCCGCCCGCCGAGTAGCTCCGGCCGGACATACGGGCGTTGAACTCCTCGGTGCGATCGCCCGCGAAGAGGAGGTGGGAGTGGGAGTCGACGAAGCCCGGCAGCACCGCCCGGCCCCCGGCGTCGACCCGATTGTCAGTGGCGGGTGCTTTGCTTTCCTCACCTGTCCAGACGACGCGGTCGCCTTCGATAACGACGGCCGCGCTCTGGATCAGGCCAAGGGGGGACCTGTCACCGAGGGAGGGGTCGTTGGTGACCAGAGTGGCGATGTTGGTGATGACGGTGCTGGCGGTGCTGGCCGACTCGGCCGGGCTGGCGGTACTGGGGCTGCTCATGGCGTCCTTGGTGGCCTGGTCCGCGGTGGCGGGGGAACGTGGCACAGGGGCGGGGGCGAGACGGACTCGGCGGGAAGAGCGGTGGGTGCCGGGGTTGCCGGGGGTCAGCCGCGCAGGGCTGCGACGGCGGTCGCCAGTGCCCGCGGCACGTCCGCCACGAGGGCGTGCGCCCCGTCCCGTACGACGTGCCGGCCGCCCACGACCGTATGCCGCACATCCGCTGCCGACGCGGCGAATACGGCCGTCTCGGCGCCGAGTCGCGGAAGCGGCCCCGCCGTTCTGACCGAGTCGAGGGCGATCGTGGTGAAGTCGGCGAGCGCGCCGGCCTCCAGGGCGCCCGCGCTGTCCCAGCCGAGGGCCGCGTGGCCGTCGGCCGTGGCCGCCCGCAGGAGGGCCGCCGCCGTCCAGTGACCGCGCGTGCGGGTGCGCAGGCGCTCGTTCAGCTCCATGGCGCGCGCCTCCTCGAACAGGTCGATGACGGCATGGCTGTCGGAGCCGAGGGACAGCGTGGATCCGGCGCGCTGGAGTGCGGCGGCCGGGCCGATGCCGTCGGCGAGGTCCCGTTCGGTGGTCGGGCACATGCAGGTGCCGGTGGAGGCGGTGCCGATCAGCGCGATGTCCTCGTCGGTGAGGTGGGTGTTGTGGACGCCGGTCGTGCGCGGTCCGAGGACGCCGTGGTCGGCGAGCAGCCGGGTGGGGGTGCACCCGTGGGCCGCCCGGCAGGCGTCGTTCTCCGCGGGCTGCTCGGACAGGTGCACATGCAGGGGGGCCCGCCGCTCCTCGGCCCACCGGGCCACGGTGGCCAACTGGTCGGCGGGCACTGCCCGTACCGAGTGGACGGCCGCACCGATCCGTGCGTGATCCCGCTCCTTGAGAAGTGAAGAGCGTGTCGCCCAGGTCTCCGCGGTGCCGTCGGAGAAGCGGAGCTGGTGGGCGTCGGGCGGCTGTCCGAAGCCGGAGGAGAGATAGGCGGCGTCGAGGAGGGTGATCCGGATGCCGGCGTCGGCGGCCGCCGCGAGCAGGGCCTCGCCCATGGCGTTGGGGTCGGCGTAGGGGGTGCCGTCCGGGGCGTGGTGCACGTAGTGGAACTCCCCGACGCAGGTGACGCCCGCCAGGGCCATCTCCGCGTAGGTGGCGCGGGCGAGTGCGTGGTACGTGTCGGGGGTCAGCCGGCCGGCCACCGCGTACATCACCTCGCGCCAGGTCCAGAAGGTGCCGGAGCCGATCTGGACGGTGCCGCGCAGGGCCCGGTGGAAGGCGTGGGAGTGAGTGTTCGCGAGGCCGGGGAGGGTGAGGCCGCGCAGGATCTCGGCGCCGGGCGGGGGATGGCCGACGCCCGTCCTGTCCGGGCCGTCCGTCCTGCCGGGGCTGTCCGTCCTGCCGGGGCTGTCCGTGCTCCCGATTGGCTCCGTGGGGTCCGTGCGGTCCGCGCGGTCCGTGCTCTCCGTGCTGTCCATGCGCAGGGCGGTGATGCGCCCGTCGGTCACCTCGACGGTCACGCCCGGCTCGACGTGCGTGCCGAGCCATGCGTGTTCGAGCCAGTAGATCTTCCGCGTCACCTGCAGGCCAGTCCTTCCAGTACGTCGGCGAGGGCGGTCACCCCGGCCACGCAGTCGTCCTCGGCGGCGTACTCGGCAGGGGAGTGCGAGACGCCCGTGGGGTTGCGCACGAACAGCATGGCGGTCGGGACGGTCCCCGAAAGGATTCCGGCGTCGTGTCCCGCGCCGGTGCCGAGGACGGGTACCCGGAGACCTGTGGCGGCGCCGCCCAGAATGCGGGCGATCTCGTCGCGCAGGGCGTGGTCGAACTCGACGACGGGCGTGAAGGACTCCCGTACGACGTCGAGCCGGATGCCGTGCGCCTCGGCGTACTCGTGGGCGGCCTGCTCGATGCCGGTGACGACCGTGTCGAGGGCGGCCCGGTCGGCGGCGCGGGAGTCGAGCCAGCCGCGTACGAGGGACGGGACGGCGTTCACCCCGTTCGGCTCGACGGAGATCTTGCCGAAGGTGGCGACGGCACCGGCGAGCCGGGCGTTCCGCCGGGCCGCGAGCACGGTCTCCGCGTACGGCAGCATGGGGTCCCGCCGGTCCGCGAGCCGGGTCGTCCCGGCGTGGTTGGCCTCGCCCCGGAAGTCGAACCGCCACCGTCCGTGCGGCCAGATGGCGCTGGCGACGCCCACCCGGTCCCCCGTGAGGTCCAGGGCCCGCCCCTGTTCGACGTGGAGTTCCACGAAGGCCCCGATCCGTCCCAGCCGCTCGGGGTCCGCTCCGATGGCGTCCGGGTCGTACCCGGCGGCCTCCATGGCCCGCGGCAGAGTGACCCCGTCGGCGTCCGTCAGCCGGTGCGCCTCCTCGGCGGTGAGCCGGCCCGCGCTGAGCCTGGAGCCCACACAGGCCAGTCCGAAGCGGGCGCCTTCCTCGTCACCGAAGTTGACGATGCCGAGCGGCTTGGCGAACCGGACTCCCCGCGCGCGCAGTTCGTCGAGCGCCGCGAACGCGGACACGACTCCGAGGGGCCCGTCGAAGGCGCCGCCGTCGGGTACGGAGTCGAGGTGCGAGCCGGTGACGACGGCGTCTCCTGCGGCGGGGTTCCCGAGCCAGGCCCACTGGTTGCCGTTCCGGTCGACCTCGTGGACGAGCCCCCGTCTCCGGGCCTGCTCCGCGAACCAGGCCCGGCACTCGGCATCGGCCCCGCTCCAGGCGAAACGGCGATAGCCGCCGGTGCCGGGGTGCCGTCCCACGGGCCGGAGCTCACTCCACATGGTGTGGAAGCCCGGTGCCACGGAGCTGCCGTCCCCCTCCTCCGGCCTCACGCCTCGTCACCCTCGCGCATGGGCACCCGCACACCCCGCTCGGTGGCGACCTCGTCCGCGCGCTCGTAGCCGGCGTCCACGTGGCGGATGACTCCCATCCCGGGGTCGTTGGTCAGCACACGGCGAATCTTCTCGCCGCCCAGCTTCGTGCCGTCGGCCACGGTGACCTGCCCGGCGTGGAGGGAGCGGCCCATGCCCACGCCGCCGCCGTGGTGCAGGGAGACCCAGGACGCGCCCGAGGCCACGTTCACCATGGCGTTCAGCAGCGGCCAGTCGGCGATCGCGTCGGAGCCGTCGCGCATGGCCTCGGTCTCCCGGTACGGCGAGGCGACCGACCCGCAGTCGAGGTGGTCGCGCCCGATGGCCAGCGGGGCCGCCAGCTCACCGCTCGCCACCATGTCGTTGAAGCGCTCGCCGGCCCGGTCCCGCTCCCCGTAGCCGAGCCAGCAGATGCGCGCGGGCAGCCCCTGGAAGCGCACCCGTTCCCCGGCCAGCCGGATCCAGCGGGCCAGGGACTCGTTCTCGGGGAAGAGGCCGAGGATCGCCCGGTCGGTCTTCGCGATGTCCGAGGCCTCGCCCGAGAGGGCCGCCCACCGGAAGGGGCCCTTGCCCTCGCAGAACAGCGGCCGGATGTACGCGGGAACGAACCCGGGGAAGGCGAACGCACGTTCGTATCCGGCGAGTCGCGCCTCACCGCGGATGGAGTTGCCGTAGTCGAAGACCTCGGCTCCGGCGTCCATGAAGCCGACCATCGCCTCGACGTGCCGCGCCATCGACTCACGCGCGCGGGTGGTGAAACCCGCGGGGTCCTTCGCCGCGTACGAGGCCATGTCGTCGAAGTCGACGCCCAGCGGCAGGTACGACAGCGGGTCGTGGGCGGAGGTCTGGTCGGTGACGATGTCGACGGGCGCGCCCTCGGCGAGCATGCGCGGCAGCAGCTCCGCCGCGTTGCCGAGGAGGCCGATGGAGAGCGGCCGGCGGGCGTCGCGCGCCTCGACGGCGAGGCGCAGGGCCTGCTCGAGGGAGTCGGCGCGGACGTCGAGGTACCGGTGCTCGATGCGGCGTTCGATGGCACGCGGGTCGCAGTCGATGCAGAGGGCGACGCCGTCGTTCATGGTGACGGCGAGCGGCTGGGCGCCGCCCATGCCGCCGAGCCCGGCCGTGAGGGTGATCGTCCCGGCGAGGGTGCCGCCGAACCGCTTGGCCGCGACCGCGGCGAACGTCTCGTAGGTGCCCTGGAGGATGCCCTGGGTGCCGATGTAGATCCACGAACCGGCGGTCATCTGTCCGTACATGGTGAGGCCGAGCTGTTCGAGCCGCCGGAACTCCTCCCAGTTCGCCCAGTCGCCCACCAGGTTCGAGTTGGCGATCAGCACGCGCGGCGCCCACTCGTGCGTCTGCATGACGCCGACGGGGCGGCCCGACTGCACGAGCATGGTCTCGTCCTGCTTCAGGGTCCGCAGGGTGCGCACCATCGCGTCGAAGGAGCGCCAGTCACGGGCCGCCTTGCCCGTGCCGCCGTAAACGACGAGCCGGTCGGGGTGCTCGGCGACCTCGGGGTCGAGGTTGTTCTGGAGCATGCGGAGGGCGGCTTCCTGCTGCCATCCCAGCGCACTCATCTCCGTGCCGCGCGGGGCTCGTACGGGGCGGGGTCCTGACACGGTCGGCCTCCTGGCGGGGACGGCGGGACGGCGGGTGGGCGGTGCGTCTGTTGCGCTGCCTATTCACATCCTGGAGACCTGAATAGAGCTAGTCAATACACGTGTGCGCCCACTCGGAGGCGCCGTGGATGTTTGACCGGCCGCACCCGGCACAGTCTTTTGGGGGGAAAAGGGCGGGAACGGCGCACACGACAACGGGGGGCCTGGATGAACGACACGGGGACGGGCAGCGCGAGTGAGGCCGGCCGGCAGCGCGCGGCCCGGCGGGACGAGGCGGTGCGTGCCGCCGTGGAGCAGGGTCTGCTGGGGCCGGACACGCCCATCGTCGGGCTCCTGGACGTCGTCGGGATCAAGGATTCGGCGGCGGCGCTCCGGGCGGCCTTCGATGCGGTGACGGCACCGGGCACACCGGTCCTGCATGCCTTCGCCGTCAAGGCGAGCCCTCTCGTGCCCGTACTGCGCCTGCTGCACGGGGCGGGCATCGGCGCCGAGGTCGCGAGCCCCGGCGAACTGGCGCTCGCCCGGGCCGCCGGCATCGCACCGGACCGTACGGTGCTCGACTCGCCCGCGAAGACACCCGGTGAACTGCGGGAGGCACTGTCCCTCGGCATCGCGGTCAACGCGGACAACCCCCAGGAACTGGACCGCATCGACGCCCTGGTCGGCTCGACGGCCCCCCGCTCACCGATTGGCATCCGGGTGAACCCGCAGGTGGGCGGCGGTTCGATCGGTGCCACGTCCACCGCCACGGCCACCTCCAAGTTCGGGGTGGCCCTGCGCGACGAGGGTGCCCGGGAGTGGGTGACCGGGGCGTACGCGGACCGCCCCTGGCTCACCCGGCTGCATGCCCACACCGGCTCCCAGGGCATCCCGCTCCCCCTCATGGCGCGAGGCGTTGCGGAGACGTACGCCCTCGCCGAGGAGATCAACCGGCGCGTCGGCCGCCGGCAGATCGACACCATCGACATCGGCGGCGGCCTGCCGGTCAACTTCGCCTCCGACGAGACCAGCCCGGCCTACGCCCAGTACGCCCGTCTGCTGGCGGAGACGGTGCCGGGCCTCTTCGACGGGCGGTACGGGCTGGTCACCGAGTTCGGCCGCTCGCTCCTGGCCAAGCACGGCACGGTGGTCGCCCGCGTCGAGTACACCAAGCGGTCGGGCGGCCGTCCCATCGCGGTCACCCACGCCGGCGTCCAGGTCGCGACCCGCACCGTCTACGCCCCCGACTCCTGGCCCCTGCGCATCGCCGCGTACGACGCGAAGGGGTGTCCCAGGTCCGGCCCGCCGACCGTGCAGGACATCGCCGGCCCCGCCTGCTTCTCGGGCGACCTCCTCGCCGAGGGCCGCAGCCTTCCCCTCCTGGAACAGGGCGACTACGCGGCCGCCCTGGACACCGGCGCGTACTACTTCGCCCACCACTACGCGTACAACTCACTGCTCCGCCCGGGCATCTACGGCTTCGCCCCCGCCGCGCCGGAGGCGACCGGGGGAATCCGCTTCGCGCCGGTGCGCACGCCCCAGACCCTCGACGAGATCGTCGCGGAGTCGGGCGGGGCGCACGTGGGAGGCCTGCAGGACCTGTACCTGTAGAGGAACCGGAGGAACCACAGCGGGGAGGGGGCGGGCCGGAACCCGACGACCGGCGCACGAGGCGTTCCGCGCTTCGACCGGGCGCCGCGCGTCACCGGATTGACGGACGGACACCGTTCCGCCGGCCGGCTCCGATCTTTCGACGTCCCAGGTCAGCGCCCCGTCACCCGCTTTTACGCCCGTCTCCGCGGAAGACGGACAGTCGATCCACCTTAGTCACTCCGCGCATGTTCGACCGGGAAAAACCCGGACTCCTCACCCCTCTCGCGCACGGTGCGTAGCTTCGGCGTCATTCAGCCGTACCCGAGGCGGGAGGGGAGCCACGGTGCCCGGAATAGACGAGTGTCTGCTGGAAGCCATGAGGCTCCCCGGAGCCCTGGGCGCCGCGGTGGTCGACTGGACCAGCGGGCTGGCCCTGGGCACGGTCGGGGACGCACCGGGCGGCGATCACGAGACGACAGCGGCCGAGGCCGCGGAACTGGCCCGGCTCGCGGCCGAGCACCGCGCCTTCGCACCGGAGGAGGAGGTCGGCTGGGACGGGCAGGACCCCCCGGTCGAGGATCTGATCGTCAGCAACCGCGACACGTACCACCTCCTGCGCTTCGTTCGGACGACCTTCGACAGCAGCGTCTTCCTGCACCTGTGGCTCGCCCGCACCGACGGCAATCTCGCCCTGGCCCGCATCAGGCTCGGCGAGATGGCGGGACGGCTGGTGCTGGGATGACCGTGATCAGCACACCGCCGCCTCCCCTCCCCGTGCGGCAGAAGCGCAACGGCGGCGTGAACGGCCACCCTGCCGCCGCCCCCACGGACCGCACCGCTCCCACCGACTCCGATGCCCCCATGGACTCCGGTGCTCCCATGGACTCCGGTGCTCCCGCGGACTCCGGTGCTCCCGCGGACTCCAGTGCTCCTCCCACAGACTTCGGTACCCGGACAGATCCCGGTGCTCCCGTGTCTCCCACCGCCCCCAGCGTCTCCCCGATGCTCCAGCGGCTCGCCGCCGAACGTGCCACCGGTGTCCTGCTGCGCGAACGCGGCACGCTCTACCTCGCCGACGGCCGGATCGTGCACGCCGAGAGCCCGGACACCCCGAGCCTCGACATCCTGCTCACCGCGGGCGGACTGCTGAGCGCCGACGGCTGGCGGGAGGCCGTCGCGAAGGCCGGCGCCCGGCGGCGGGTCGGCCGGTTCCTGGTGGACAGCGGCCAGGTCACGGAAGGGGCGCTGGAGCTGTGCCATGTGGGCGCGATGTTCGACGCGGCGTACTTCGTGCTCGGTCCGTCCAGCGCGCCGACCCGGTTCCGTTACGGGGCGATGCACTGGCTCGGCACCGTACGCCCGGTACCGGTGGCCGCACTGGAGCGCGAGACGCTGCGCCGCCGCGCGCTGCTGCACCGCATCTGGCCCGACCCGGCGACGGACAGCGCGCCGCTGGTCCGGGCCGAGAGCCCCGCCGAGCCACCGGTCCCGTTCCGTCAGGGAGTCGTGCTCGACCAGGTGAACGGGGCACGGACCGCCGCGGACATCTCGCGCGCGCTCGGCCGTCCGGCGTTCCACACGCTGGTCGATCTGCGCAGACTGGCCGCCGCGGGAATCGTGACGACGGCACCGCCGACGACGGCAGCGGCGTTGGAGATGCCGTCGGAGATGGCAGCGGCGCTGGCACCGGCACCAATACCGGCACCGGCACCGGCACAGGCACAGGCACCGACCGTGACAGCGACGAGTCCCGGCTGTCCGGATGGCGCCGGTGCTCCCGGCGACCTTGGCGGCTCCGTTGGCTCCGACGGCTCCGACGGCTCCGGTGCTTCCCCCGCCGCCACCGTTCCCCCCCTGTTCACCCAGCCTTCGGCGGACCCCAACGTCGCTCTGTTGCGCCGGCTCCGAGATGCCCTGGAGGCCCTGTGATCCGCGCGCTTCGACAGCGTGTCGAGAGGAGACTGCTGATGGCGGCGGAGGCCGAAGTCCTCGACGAGCTGCACCGGCTGCGAGCCCGCGTACCCCAGCTGACCGGGGCGCTCGCGGCCAGCGTCGACGGTCTGCTGCTGGCCCAGGACACGCCCGGCACGGAACCGGAGGGCGTGGCCGCGCTCACGGCCTCGGTGCTCGGCGTGGCCGTACGGATGACGGACGCCACCGGGCAGGGGGGCTTCCGCGAGCTGCTCGTCCGCGGGACGAACGGCTATGTGGCGACGTACGCGGCGGGCTCGGCCGCCGTGCTGACGCTGTTGGCGGAGGACCGGGTCAACGTGGGCCGGCTGCATCTGGAGGGCCGCCGCGCCGGCACCCGCATCGGTGAGCTGGTCGACGCCGCGGCGGCCCGCGCCGACCCTTCCGCGCGCGCCGGCGGAAGCGGAGCGAGGGCCAGGACCCCGGCGAAGCCGGCCATCCCGGCCACCCGGACGACGCGCACCGCTCGAACGGATCCGGCCGCTCCGGTCGCTTCGGCCGCTTCCACCGTGTCCCCCTCAGCCCGGCCGCCCACCGCGAGGACGGACACGAAGCAGGACACGGGCAACGACACGAAGAACGACATGCGGAACGACATGAAGAACGACAACACCACTACCGGCACGACTACCGGCACAACTACCGGCACCACCACCGACGCGAAAGCCGACGCGAAGGCCACCACGAGGTCCGCCACCCCGCGGACCCGGACCCCACGCACGGCACGCGCCACACCCAACACACCCACCGCAAGTGAGAGTTGAGAGGACGTACCCCCATGGCCAACACCGAGACCGCACTGAAAGAAGCGCTCGCCTCCATCGAGGGCGCGACCGGCGCCGCACTCGTCGACTACACCAGCGGTATGGCGCTGGGCACGATCGGCGGCAGCAAGAGCTTCGACCTGAACGTCGCGGCGGCCGGCAACACCGACGTCGTCCGCGCCAAGCTGCGCACGATGGAGCATCTGGGTCTGAAAGGCGAGATCGAGGACATCCTGATCACACTGAGCGACCAGTACCACCTGATCCGCCTGCTCACCGGGCGCGGCGGCAACGGTCTCTTCCTCTACCTGGTACTGGACATGAAGCGGTCCAATCTGGCGATGGCCCGGCACCAGCTGAAGAAGATCGAGTCGGAACTGGAGGTCTGACCGGCTCCGGTACCGAAGGCACCACGGCACCACGGCACCACGGCACCGGAGACACCACAGGGCGGCGCACCCCCTCGGGGTGGCGCCGCCCGCCGCATGCCCCTCCCCACCCCCTCCCTACGGGCTCACCGAACCGATCGTGCGCACCCCTTCCCTCCCCTGAGCCGTGTCGTGCTGCCTGATCCTCCGGTGAACCTCTGAGAATCGGCGCGGTACGCATCCATGTCCCACCGCCGGGCAGAACCACCCGGACGGTTCACCGACCGGGGGAGGCACGTTTGTCCACCACCGAAGCGACCACCGGAGCACCGGAACCCACCGAGGAGCCAGGACTCAAGCGCGTTCTGGGTCCCAAACTGCTGATCCTCTTCGTGATCGGCGACATCCTGGGGACCGGCATCTACGCGACCACCGGCAAGGTCGCCGGAAAGGTGGGCGGCGCACTCTGGCTGCCGTTCGTCATCGGCTTCGTCGTGGCCATCCTGACGGCGGCGTCGTACGTGGAGCTGGTCGGAAAGTACCCCAAGGCGGCGGGCGCGGCGCTCTACACGCAGAAGGCCTTCAAGCTGCCGTTCCTGACGTTCATCGTCGCGTTCATGGTGATGTGCTCGGGCCTGTCGTCCGCGAGTGCCGCGGCCCGCGCGTTCAGCGGCGACTATCTGAGCGAGCTGACGGACGACGCGCTGCCGCCCACGCTGATCGCCATCCTGTTCATCGTCCTGCTCGCCGCGCTGAACCTGCGCGGCGTCTCCGAGTCGGTCAAGACGAACGTGGTCCTGACCCTCGTCGAGCTCACCGGCCTGCTGATCATTCTGGTGATCGGCGCGTGGGCGGTTCTGAGCGGTGACGGCGAGCCGGCCCGCCTCACCGAGTTCGAGGCGAGCGGCACCGGATACGCCCTGATCACGAGCGTGCTGGGCGCCACGGCCCTCGGCTTCTTCGCGTTCGTGGGCTTCGAGGACTCGGTGAACATGGCGGAGGAGACGAAGGACCCGATCAAGACCTTCCCACGGGCGATCTTCATCGGGGTGGCGGTCACCGGCACGATCTACGTCCTGGTGGCCCTGGTCTCGTCCCTCCTCGTCGACCACACCACCCTGGCGGGATCGAGCGGCCCGCTCCTCGAGGTCGTCAAGGCGGGCGGAGTGGACTTCCCGCACAAGCTGTTCGCGCTGATCGCCCTCTTCGCGGTGACCAACTCGGCCCTGATCAACATCATGATGGCCTCCCGCCTGTGCTACGGCATGGCCAACGAGCGCATCCTGCCGCGCGCCATGGGCCGCGTCCTGCCGCGCCGCCGCACACCGGTCGCGGGCATCGTCTTCGTCACGATCCTGGCCGTCGGCCTGGTGTCCACCGGGGAGATCGAGGGCCTCGGCGACACGACGGCGTTCCTGCTCCTGTGCGTCTTCGCCGTGGTCAACATCGCGGTCCTGGTCCTGCGCCGCGACCGCGTGGACCACCAGCACTTCCGCACCCCGACCGTCCTCCCGGTCCTCGGCGCCGTCACGGCCCTGATCCTGGCCAGCCCGCTGGCCGACCGCCCGGCCGAGGTCTACATCCGGGCCGCGGTCCTCGTGGCCATCGGCGTCGCCCTGTGGGCCGTGAACAAGCTGGTCCTCCGCGTCCGCGAGGAGGGTTGACGGGCCATCACGGCACCCGTGCGGGTGGTATCAGCCCCGTACGGCAACCGCGACGCGGCGCCCTCCCCCGGGCGCCGCGTCCCCCGCGGCCACCCCGGTCGCCCGGAACGCCTTCACACGCTCACCCGCGGGCGTACCGCCCCGCCGTGAGAGCCAGTCGACCCGCACCCACAGCAGTACGTCCCCGGACCGCTCCACACGCCCGACGAACCCGGCCTTGAGCCGCAGCCCGGCACCCACCCCGGCGAGCAGCATGCCTGCGGCCGCCGGCACGGCGAACCCGCAGCCCAGCGCGGCGAGGAAGGCGAGCAGCAGCCACCACCGGTGTCCGCGCCGCCAGTTCCGTACGGTCACCCGCCGGTCCTGGAGCACATCATGCTTGCCCGCCCGTGCGGCGGCCCCCGCCAGCGTCCGGTACCGCTTGCGCCGGGCACCGGCCACCACGGCCGCCGCCACGAGGAACAGCGCGGCGCCGGCCAGTACGCCGATCCGCCGCCCGGTCAGCCCCGGCACCAGCACACTGATACCGGCCGCGAACACTCCGAGCCACCACAGGGGTGCGGCTCCCGCCCTCACCACGACGGCCACCCTCGCCAGCCCCTGTCCTCCGCGCGCCACGTCCCGCCTCCTCGACTGCTCAGGTCGTACGACTCACGTCTGCGCCGGGCAGGTTAGCCAGCGAACCTGAAACCAGTCTGAGAACGGGCACCCCCGCACCCCCGCACCCGGCGGAGGCCCCTCACTCCACGAACAATCCCTTCGCGGCCGCCCGCGCGTCGAACTCCTCCAGCCGGGCCTGCGCCCCGGGCAGTCCGTCGCACATCGCCTCCAGCAGCACCCGCCCCAGCAGCATCGGCGCGCACGCCGTGTCGAAGGCGAGCCCCGTGCCGACGGCGGCCGGCAGGAGCAGGTCCGACACCTTGGCCACCGGGGCGAAGGCCGAGTCCGCCACCGTCACCACGGTCAGTCCGGCTTCCTTCGCGTACGCGAGCGCCTCCACGACCTCCCGCGGGTGCCGGGGCAGCGCGAAGCACAGCAGGGTGCCCGCCCCGGCCGTCACCGCCGCGTCGATCCGGTCGTGCAGCATCGTGCCGCCCTCGTTGAGCAGCCGTACGTCCGGATGGACCTTGGCGGCGAAGTACGCGAAGCCGTGCGCCTGGGCGGCGGCCGCACGCAGCCCGAGCACCGGCAGGGGGCGGGAGGCGGCCAGCAGCCGGCCCGCCCGCTCCACCGGTGCCGGGTCCGCGAGGACCTCCGCAAGGTGCCGCAGGTTCTCGATCTCGGCCTCGACGGCCTGCTGGTACTCGTTGTACGAGGCCGTGTCCGCGACCGCGACCGGCTCGGCGGGCGCCACCTCCCGCAGATGCCGGCGCAGCGCCGGGTAGCCGTCGAAGCCGAGGGCGACCGCGAACCGGGTCACGGACGGCTGGCTGACCCCGGCCAGTTCGGCGAGTTCCACGCTCGACAGGAACGGCACGTCCGCCGCCCGCCGCACCATGCTGTGCGCGATGCGGCGCTGGGTCGGTGTCAGCCGGTGCCCCTCGAAAAGCGCCTGAAGACGCGCGGCTGGGCTGTCGGTCGTGCTCATGGCGTGCTTCCCCTCCAGTGGCCCAGTGGTCGGTAACCGCCGGTACGGCCCACGGGCGTCAGTGTATTCAGCCACCGAGAAGCCTGCATGGGCCTATGCAGAAGCCGGCTCCGGGGGCCCGGCCCAGCTCGAACACGGGGGCTAACCCCAGTGCCGTGGGCCCGCACCGCCCCTACGGTGAGCGGCATGACCGGTAACGAAACCCGCGATGCCGAGCTCAAGAAGGAGCTCTCTGCCACCCTGCAGGCCCGCAGGGAACTGGGCGAGGAGTACGAGTCCGCGCTGGTCGACTCGTTCCTGGAGAAGGTCGAGCAGCGCCTCGACGGGGCGGTGGACCGCGGGGTGCGGCGCCGGCTCGCCGAGCAGCAGGTGCTGGTGGCGCGCGGCGGCCGGCCGCCACGGTCGTCCACCGACTCCTGGGGTGACCGCTTCGGCTTCGGCATCGTCTCCCTGGTCCTCGCGGTACCGCTCTCCGCCATCGGCGGCGGCGTCGGGGAGCTCCCGGGCCTTCTCATCACCTGGGTGGGAATCCTCGGCGTCAACGCGGCCTGGGCCCTGCGCACGAGCCCGCACCTCGGCCGCCGCGGGAGCGAGCCGGGCGCCCCGGACGACACGGACTGGGACGGCTGACGGCTGACGGCACCGGGCGTTCTCGGGGCCGGCCCGCAGGGAAATTACGCGCGGGGACCGCCGCACCCCCGTTACCGGGGGGCGGGACGACGGCGGTCCCCGCGGGGGACGCGGGCCGGGCCAGGGCCTGGCCTTGCGCGTCCTGGCGTCCAGGAGGTCCGGGAGCCGCTCCGGAGGTCCTTGGCGCCGTTCGGGCCGGTCAGGGCGGGGAGCCGCTCCCACCCCCGCCGGCACTCACTAATCTGCCGGTCCCGTGTTAAGCGGGTGCTGCGCGGACGTGACGCGCTCGTACCACTTCTGCGAAGTTCGCCCCGCCCGCCCCGCAGGAAGCCGCAGGAAGCCGGAGGAACCGCCCGCACCACGCCACTTCGGACCGGCGGCGTCGACCGGCGGTATTACTGCCGGGCACCTCCCTTGGCGAGGAACGCGAGCAGGTCCTGCCGGCTCACCACACCGGTCGGCTTGCCCTCGACCAGCACGATCGCCGCGTCCGCGGTCCCCAGCACGCTCATCAGGTCCGCCAGCGGCTCGCCGGAGCCGACCTGCGGCAGCGGCGCCGACATGTGCTTCTCCAGCGGGTCCTCCAGCGAGGCCCGCTTGGCGAACAGCGCGTCCAGCAGCTCCCGTTCCACGACCGAGCCGACGACCTCGGCGGCCATCACGTCCGGGTGGCCGGCGCCCGGCTTCACGATCGGCATCTGCGAGACGCCGTACTCGCGCAGTACGTCGATCGCCTGACCCACCGTCTCGTCGGGGTGCATGTGGACGAGCGAGGGGATGGAGCCGCCCTCCTTGTCGTGCAGTACGTCGCCGACGCGCGCGCTCGGGCCCTCGTCCTCCAGAAAGCCGTAGTCGGCCATCCACTCGTCATTGAAGATCTTGCTGAGGTACCCGCGCCCGCTGTCCGGGAGCAGGACGACCACGACGTCGTCCGGGCCGAGCCGCTCCGCGACCCGCAGCGCGCCCACGACGGCCATGCCGCAGGAGCCGCCCACCAGCAGGCCCTCCTCCTTGGCCAGGCGCCGGGTCATCTGGAAGGAGTCCTTGTCGGAGACGGCGACGATCTCGTCGGCGACGGTCCGGTCGTACGCGGTCGGCCAGAAGTCCTCGCCGACGCCCTCCACCAGGTACGGCCGCCCGGAGCCGCCCGAGTACACGGACCCCTCGGGATCGGCGCCGATGACCTTGACCTTCCCGTCACTGGCCTCCTTGAGGTACCGGCCGGTGCCCGAGATGGTGCCGCCGGTGCCCACGCCCGCGACGAAGTGCGTGATCTTCCCTTCCGTCTGCTCCCACAGCTCGGGGCCGGTGGAGTGGTAGTGCGAGAGGGGGTTGTTCGGGTTGGAGTACTGGTCCGGCTTCCAGGCGCCGGGGGTCTCGCGCACCAGCCGGTCGGAGACGTTGTAGTACGAGTCGGGGTGCTCCGGGTCCACGGCGGTGGGGCAGACCACGACCTCGGCGCCGTAGGCGCGCAGCACGTTGATCTTGTCGGTGCTCACCTTGTCGGGGCACACGAAGATGCACTTGTACCCCTTCTGCTGGGCCACGATCGCGAGGCCGACGCCGGTGTTCCCGCTGGTCGGCTCGACGATGGTGCCCCCGGGCTTCAGCTCCCCGCTCCTCTCCGCCGCCTCGATCATGCGCAGGGCGATGCGGTCCTTCACGGAGCCGCCCGGGTTGAAGTACTCGACCTTCGCGAGGACGGTCGCCTGGATGCCCGCGGTCACGTTGTTGAGCTTCACCAGCGGGGTGTTGCCGACCAGACTGATCATCGAGTCGTGAAAGTGCACCGTTGTCTCCGGAGCTGCAAAAGGGGATGGTCTTCGGTTCCGTCACCCTATGCCCCCCTCCCCGCGTCCACGCCCCGTCGAGATTGGCCGACGCCCCTCACGGGGCAAGGAGTGGATGTACGGCTACGGAAGGGTGGCGGCGACGCATGACGAGCATGTCGAGGGCACGGGTGGCCCGGCGCATCGCTGCGGGCGCGGCGTACGGCGGTGGCGGGATCGGGCTGCTCGGCGCGGCGGCCGCGGGTCTGCTGCTGGCCGAGGTGCAGCTGGCCAAGCGGCACGTGGGCAACGGGAGCAGCCCCCATCCGCCCAGTGCGGAGGGTGTGTACGGGCAGGCGTACGAGGGTCCCGGGGAACCCCCGCTGCGCCTGACCATGCTGGGCGACTCCACGGCGGCCGGGCAGGGCGTGCACCGGGCGCGCCAGACGCCGGGTGCGCTGCTGGCGGCGGGGCTCTCGGCGGTGGCGGAACGCCCTGTCCTGCTGCGTAACGTGGCCGTCCCCGGCGCCCAGTCGGACGACCTGGACCGCCAGGTGTCCCTGGTCCTCGCCGCCCCGGAGCAGGTCCCGGACATCTGCGTCATCATGATCGGCGCGAACGACGTCACCCACCGCATGCCGCCCACCCGTTCGGTCCGCCATCTCTCGGCGGCCGTCCGCAGGCTGCGCACGGCGGGCGCGGAGGTGGTCGTGGGCACCTGTCCCGACCTGGGCACGATCGAGCCGGTCCAGCAGCCCCTGCGCTGGCTGGCCCGCCGGGCCTCCCGGCAGCTGGCGGCGGCGCAGACGATCGGCACGGTGGAACAGGGCGGGCGAACCGTTTCGCTGGGCGACCTCCTGGGCCCGGAGTTCGAGGCGAACCCGCGCGAGCTGTTCGGCCCGGACAACTACCACCCGTCGGCCGAGGGATACGCCACGGCGTCCATGGCGGTGCTGCCCTCGGTCTGCGCCGCCCTCGGCCTCTGGCCGGCCGAGGAGGAGCGTCCGGACCTCTCCCGCCGCGAGGGTTTCCTGCCGGTGGCCCGGGCCGCCGCGGAGGCCGCGTCCGAGGCGGGTACGGAGGTCGCGGCGGCCATGCCCACGGGTCCGCGCGGCCCCTGGGCCCTCCTCAAGCGCCGCCGGCGGCGGCGTGTCCCGGCGTCCGACCCGACTCCGGCGGAGACGGCCGACAGGCCGACGTGAGCGGAGCTCCGCCCGGACGTCCGCGGCAGCAGGGGGCATCAGGCAAAGCAAGCGCTTAGAAAAGTGCGGCCGGAGTCACACCCCGACACCCGTGACCCCGACCATACGTACGGGTAACTTCCCTCACAGTTCCGCGGAGTCCGCCGACACCTCGCCGACGTCCCGTACCGCCAACGTCAACGCCAATGGAGCCGTGATGCCCGAAGCCGTCATCGTCTCAGCCGCCCGCTCCCCCATCGGCCGCGCTTTCAAGGGCTCTCTGAAGGACCTGCGCCCCGACGACCTGACCGCCACGATCATCCAGGCCGCCCTGGCCAAGGTCCCGGAGCTGGACCCCGAGGACATCGACGACCTGATGCTCGGCTGCGGTCTGCCCGGCGGCGAACAGGGCCACAACCTGGGCCGCATCGTCGCCGTGCAGATGGGCATGGACCACCTGCCGGGCTGCACGGTCACCCGTTACTGCTCCTCGTCGCTGCAGACGTCCCGGATGGCCCTGCACGCCATCAAGGCGGGAGAGGGCGACGTGTTCATCTCGGCGGGCGTCGAGATGGTCAGCCGCAGCCAGAACGGCACCTCCGACATGCCCGCCACGCGCAACCCGCTCTTCGCCGACGCCGAGGCCCGCACCGCCGCCGTGGCCGAGACCGAGGGTGCCGACTGGCACGACCCGCGCGAGGACGGCCTGCTGCCCGACCCGTACATCGCGATGGGCCAGACCGCGGAGAACCTCGCCCGTCTCAAGGGCGTGACCCGCGAGGAGATGGACGAGTTCGGCGTCCGCTCGCAGAACCTCGCCGAGGAGGCCATCAAGAAGGGCTTCTGGGAGCGGGAGATCACCCCGGTCACGCTGCCCGACGGCACGGTCGTCAGCAAGGACGACGGCCCGCGCCCCGGTGTGACGATGGAGGGCGTCGCCGGTCTGCGGCCCGTCTTCCGTCCCGACGGCCGCGTCACCGCCGGCAACTGCTGCCCGCTGAACGACGGCGCCGCCGCCCTCGTGATCATGTCCGACACCAAGGCACGCGAGCTCGGCCTCACGCCGCTCGCCCGCATCGTCTCGACCGGCGTCTCGGGCCTGTCCCCCGAGATCATGGGTTACGGCCCGGTCGAGGCCAGCAAGCAGGCGCTGAAGCGGGCCGGGCTGACCATCGGCGACATCGACCTGGTCGAGATCAACGAGGCGTTCGCCGCGCAGGTGATCCCCTCCTACCGCGACCTGGGCATCCCGCTGGAGAAGCTGAACGTCAACGGTGGCGCCATCGCCGTCGGCCACCCCTTCGGCATGACCGGCGCCCGCATCACCGGCACGCTGATCAACTCGCTGCAGTTCCACGACAAGCAGTTCGGCCTGGAGACCATGTGCGTCGGTGGCGGCCAGGGCATGGCGATGGTCATCGAGCGGCTCAGCTGAGCCTGCCGGTGCCCCTCCGTCACACCCGCTGAACCGGCCGTGACGCTTTGGCCCGGGACCCTGGAACCACCGGGGTTCCGGGCCGTTTTGTGATCCAATCTCCCCCAGGATGTGACCTACCTCCCCCGGAAGAGGGAGATACGCAGGTCAGAGCCATTTCGCCACGAAACGCCGCACCCGAAGCCCTGTCCGTTTCGTGACTTTCCGCACTGACAGCTGGTTAGTCCACCCTTCAAGCTGATGTAGGAAGTCGGGGGGTCGACTTTGAACCGGGAGTACGCCAGTGAGCGCCATGCCGATTGCTCTGCTGCTCACCACGACCGCCACGGCGGCCGTGGGCGTCGCCGTCCTGCGCACGCTGCGCACACTGCGCCGGCAGATCACGGCCCTGCACGCCGAACTCGCCGAGAGCCGGGCCGCGGTGGCGCGTGCCGCCGTGCCCGCCGCCCGTCCGGCCGCCGACATGGACGCGATACGGGCCGCGGTCGCCGAGGCGCTCGCCGAGGAACGCGAGCGGGAGCTGGCGGAGGCACGGGCGTTCTGGGCCGCCCAGGAGGCGCGTGACGCCTCCGACGCGCCCTCCCTGCTGGGCCTGCCCGACAGCGAGCTTTATCTGCCGCGCCAGTCGGACTTCTCGGGCCTGGACCACCTGGAGCCGGTGACCGAGCCGGGCCTCGAGGGCGACGAGTCGGCCGGGGACTCCCCCGAGCTCGCCGCGGCCCGCCGCCGGCACCCCTCCCACCCCGACTTCGTGCCGGTGCAGTCCCCGGTCGTGAGCGATCACGAGCGCACGGTGGCCTGCCTCGAGGAGCTCGCCCGGTCCGGCACCGAGCTGGCGGACGTCCGCCCCGGCCCGCTGGGCACCCTGGACGTGTACGTGTTCGCCGACGGCACGACCCTGTGCATGACCCCGGGCCACCGGGAGACCGCCGAGCGCCTGGCCGCTGCCCTGCGCGCCGGCCGGACCCCGGTCCTGCTCGGCGGTTCGGGCGTGTCGGGCGCGTACACGCTGACGTTCCACTGCGGCGAGGAGAACGTCTACATCCTGGCGGACCGGGTCATCGCGTCACTGTGATCCGGACACGTGGCCCGGGCACGTGATCCGGGCGCCCGGGCGCGTGTCCCGGGCACGATAACGACGGGAAGCGCGCCGGCGGTCATACCCCGGCGCGCTTCTGCGCCTCCTCCACCAGTGCGACCGCCGCCTCGAGATCGCCCTCGTCCGCCAGCGCGAGCGCGAGATCGTGCCCGGCGACGGTGATCTGGTCGGCGGCGGCGAACATGCCCGCGTCGGGCATTTCCCGCAGTTCCGTGCCCGGCTCCTCCAGCAGCTGGGCACGCCGTGCCAACTCCCTGGCCAGGCCCAACGCCTCGGCCGCCGCGTTCCGTTGCAGCCTGCTCTGCGGGGCGGCTCTGAGCCGGTCGGCGAAGTGGTCCACGGCTCGGGTCAGCGGCGTCGTATCAAGCACCCCGCGAGATTACGCGGCACCACGGGACTGTTGCCAACGCGCCTCCACTCAGGCACGGTGACGTGAAGGACCGGCTAACATCCCAGCGTCCGGAGGCGCCGATGTCCCAAGTCTTCTCCGAAGAGACCCACCGCAACCTGCTCGCCCGCATTCCGCACTGCACCGGTCGTGAAGTCTCCGACTGGCTGCGCACCGTCGACGAAGGCCCGGCTCTCTTCCGCTTCGAGGAGAAGGTCAGCTGGCTCCGGCACGAGCACAACCTGGCGTACGGCCACGCCAAGGCGATCATTCACGAGTACGACCTCAGGAGGGCCGCGCGCAAACTGCTCTGAGCGCGCTCCTCCGGCACTCCGATCGGTCGAACAGGGAAGGGCCCCGGGAGCACAGGCTCCCGGGGCCCTTCCTGTCACCGCCGCGTTGCGGTGTCCGTCTCAGGGACGCGCCTAGTCGTTACTGCTGAAGATCGCGACCAGCCGCAGCATCTCGACGTAGATCCAGACCAGGGTCATGGTCAGGCCGAAGGCGGCCAGCCAGGCCTCTTCCTTCGGGGCGCCGTAGGCGACACCGTCCTCGATCTGCTTGAAGTCGAGGGTCAGGAAGAAGGCACCGAGCAGGATCGCCAGGATGCCGACGATCGCGCCCAGCGGGCCCATGCTCCGCAGGCCGCCGTCCTCGGCGACACCGAAGACGACCAGCAGCAGGTTGACCGCCATGACCAGGACGAACGCCACGGCGATGGTCAGACCGATGCGCGCGTACCGTGCGGTGACGCGGATCCAGCCCGCCTTGTAGACGAGCAGCGTGGCGCCGCTGACCGCCATCGTGCCGAGCACCGCCTGGAACGGGGCACCCGACCACGCCGTGTTGAACATCTCGCTGATCACGCCGAGGAAGACACCCTCGAAGGCGGCGTACGCCAGGATCAGCGCGGGCGACGCCTTGCGCTTGAAGCTCTGGACCAGACCCAGGACCATCGCGATCAGCGCGGCGCCGATGGCCAGGCCGTAGCTGGTCGGCGCCACCGGCAGCAGCGCCCACGCCAGAACGGCGCCGACGACGACCGTGCCGAGCGTCATCGCCGAGCGCACGACGACGTCGTCCATCGTCATCCGGCCGGTGGAGACCGGGGCCTGCGGCGGAGCGCCGTACTGCTGGTCCTGCTGGGCGTAAGGGTTGGTCGCGTACGGGTTGCCGCCCTGCTGGGCGTACGGGTTGTCCTGCGCGTAAGGGTTGCCCTGCGCGTAGGGGTTGCCCTGCGTCCCTACAGCCGCTCCCCCGGCCTGCGGCGCGGTGTTGAAGCCCGCGTAGCCGTTGTCGCGGCTGAACCCCCGTCGCGAGAAGACCGGGTTGCTGCTCCTCATTTCACTCCTCCACGGCCACCCTGCGTGGCCTTGGCTCAAGAGTAATAGATAGGCAAAGGATTGACCCTAGTGCTTGAGTAGGATCTTTCCCTCGTCGTGACGCTGAACACGCTACGCGTCTGCGTGATTCCCCACAGAGCTCTCGATCATCCATGACCGACCCGGTACCCGCTCGCTACCGTCCGGAGACACGGCGGGGGGAGGGGAACGAAGGCGAGGCGCGGAGGCGAGTGACGGATGCGACGGCCGTCACGAGAACGCGATAGGCGGGGGACCCGGTGCCGTACGTCAGGTCGAGTGCGCCGCTTGATCGGAGGCTGATCGGAGGTGCCCGGAACCGGACTCGAACCGGTACGCCCGCGAGGGGCAGCGAGGTTTAAGCTCGCCGTGTCTGCATTCCACCATCCGGGCAGGCCATGGGCTCCGCGTCGAGGTCCGAGCCTATCGGGACCCATCCCCCGAACAGCGGAACAGCGGTCCGATGTTGTCTTATTTTATTGACGTCTGAGGGTGCATCAGCACACGGGGCGAGCCATCCGCACTTGCCAACAGCGTTGCGCAGAGCCGCGCCGCACGTGCGCGGAATGACGGGATTTCACCGTCCGAACGAGCGGCCTCCACCGATCCCGCACTCAGGGGCGCCCGTCATCCCCAGGTATGACACGGCCCCGGTCCGTCAGACCGCAGACGGCCCCCAGAACCGGAACAGCGACTGACTCCATGGCCCCGGGCGGCCCGGACGATGGAACACGTCCTCGAAGCCGTCCCGACAGGAGCACCCCCTCGTGACCACCACATCCCTCGCCGGCCGGGCCACCGCCGTGGCCGCCCGCGCCACGGACCTGTCCAAGGTCTACGGACAGGGCGAGACCCGGGTGACCGCCCTGGACCGGGTCAGTGTCGACTTCGGGCAGGCCGAGTTCACCGCGATCATGGGTCCGTCGGGCTCCGGCAAGTCCACGCTGATGCACTGCGTGGCCGGCCTGGACTCCTTCTCCTCCGGCTCCGTGCGCATCGGCGACACCGAGCTGGGCTCCCTGAAGGACAAGCAGCTCACCAAGCTCCGCCGGGACAAGATCGGCTTTATCTTCCAGGCGTTCAACCTGCTGCCCACCCTGACCGCCCTGGAGAACATCACGCTCCCCATGGACATAGCGGGCCGCAAGGCGGACCGGCAGTGGCTCGACACCGTGATCGGGATGGTCGGGCTGTCCGGCCGGCTCGGTCACCGTCCCTCCCAGCTCTCCGGGGGCCAGCAGCAGCGTGTCGCCGTGGCCCGCGCCCTCGCCTCCAAGCCGGAGATCATCTTCGGCGACGAGCCGACCGGCAACCTGGACTCCCGTTCCGGCGCCGAGGTCCTGGGCTTCCTGCGCAACTCCGTGCGCGAGCTCGGCCAGACCGTCGTCATGGTCACCCACGACCCGGTCGCCGCCGCGTACGCCGACCGTGTGGTCTTCCTCGCCGACGGCCGCATCGTCGACGAGCTGCGCGACCCCACGGCCGACTCGGTCCTCGACCGCATGAAGCGCTTCGACGCCAAGGGCCGCACCAGCTAGGGCACCACTCCGCGCGGGTAACCCCGGGCGCTCACCCACCCACTCGAACCGAACCCACCGGACTGAGAAACCCCATGTTCCGTACCGCCCTGCGCAACGTGCTCGCGCACAAGGCCAGGCTGCTCATGACCGTGCTCGCCGTCATGCTCGGCGTGGCGTTCGTGTCCGGCACCCTCGTCTTCACGAACACCATCTCGGAGGCCCAGCAGAAGAGCTCCGCCAAGGGCTTCGACCAGGTCGACGTCGCCGTCCTGCCGACGTGGGAGGAGGACCGGGGGGACACCCTGGGCAAGGAGAACGAGCTCACCCAGGACGTCCTCGAGCGGGCCGAGAGCACCGAGGGCGCCGCCTCCGCCATCGGCGTCGTCACCGGCTTCGCCGCCATCGCCGACCAGGACGGCGACCTGATCGGCGGCGGCTTCCAGTCGCAGGGCGGCAACTACTGGCGCACCGACGACCCCCGCTACCCGATCACCGAGGGCCGCGCGCCGAAGGGCGCCGACGAGATCGCCCTCGACGCGAAGACCGCGGAGCGGGCCGGTTACGAGGTCGGCGACACCGTCCGCCTCTCCGTCGACGGCCCGGTGCTCACGCCCACCATCAGCGCGATCTTCACCACGGACGACGGCAACGTCGCCGCGGGCGGCAGCCTCGCCCTGTTCGACACGGCCACCGCGCAGCGGCTGTTCGGCAAGACGGGGACGTACGACGAGATCGACGTGAAGGCGGAGGCGGGCGTCACCCAGACCGCCCTGAAGGCTTCGCTCGACAAGACCCTGCCGAAGGACGCCACCGAGACGACGACCGGCCGGGAGCTCGCCGACGACCAGGCGGAGATGATCGCCTCGTCCATGAGCGCCATGAAGCAGGCCCTGCTGGTCTTCGCCGGCATCGCGCTCTTCGTCGGCACGTTCATCATCGCCAACACCTTCACCATGCTGGTCGCCCAGCGCACCAAGGAGCTGGCGCTGCTGCGCGCCGTCGGCGCCTCCCGCCGCCAGGTCACCCGGTCCGTGCTGATCGAGGCGCTCGTCGTCGGCACGGTCGCCGCGGTCACCGGTCTCGTCGCCGGTATCGGCATCGGCGCCGGGCTGCGCTCCCTCATGGGCTCGCTCGGCCAGACCATGCCCGACGGCCCGCTCGTCGTCACCCCGGGCACCGTCGGGGCCGCGCTCGTCGTCGGCGTCCTCGTCACCATGCTGGCCGCGTGGCTGCCCGGCCGCCGCGCCGCGAAGATCCCGCCGGTGGCCGCGATGAGCAGCGTGCACGCCACCGCCACCACCAGGTCGCTGGTGCTGCGCAACACGATCGGCTCGCTGTTCACGGCGGCGGGTGTCGCGGTCGTGCTGGCCGCGACGACGATGGACGACACCTCGAGCGCCCAGGCGCCCATGGGGCTCGGCGCGGTCCTGATCGTCATCGGTGTCTTCGTGCTCACCCCGCTGCTGTCCCGCCCGCTGATCGCCGCCGCGGCACCGGTGCTGCGCGTCTTCGGCATCTCCGGCAAGCTGGCCCGCCAGAACGCGGTCCGCAATCCGCGCCGTACGGCGGCCACGGCCTCCGCCCTGATGATCGGCCTCACCCTCATCACGGGGATGACGGTGATGGCGAGCGGTCTGCAGTCGGCCATCGACAAGATGGCGGCGTCCTCGATCAAGGCCGACTACGTGGTGTCGATGGCGAACGGGAACGGTCTCTCCCCGGACGTCGAGAAGAAGCTCGCCGCCGCCGGGGGCGTCACCGAGACGAGCCCCCTGCGCAACGCGCCCGTCCGCCTCGACGGCGACACCGAGTACCTGACGGGCGTCACCGGCTCCGCGCTCGGGAAGCTGACCGATCTCCCGGTCGAGGACGGCGCGTTCGAGGTCGGCGGCGGCCGGGTCGTCGTCGACGACACCACCGCGAAGTCGCACGGCTGGAGGGCCGGCTCGGACTTCACCGTCGCCTACGAGGACGGCGAGAAGCAGGAGCTGACGGTCGCCGGGATCTACCAGGGCAACGACATGTTCAGCGGGATCATGCTCGACCTCGGGACGCTCGCCCCGCACCAGAGCGACCCGGCCGACATGGTGGTGATGGTGAAGACGTCCGCCGGGGCGTCCGACGCGGCGAAGGACGGCCTGGAGAAGGCCCTCGGCGACAACCCGGCCATCAAGGTCCAGGACAAGCAGGACCTCTCCGACGAGATCGCCCAGATGTTCACCATGATGCTGAACATGCTGTACGGCCTGCTGGCCATGGCGGTGATCGTGGCGGTCCTCGGCGTCGTCAACACCCTGGCCATGTCGGTGTTCGAGCGCCAGCAGGAGATCGGCATGCTCCGGGCCATCGGCCTGGACCGCGTAGGCATCAAGCGGATGGTCCGCCTGGAGTCCCTGGTCATCTCCCTCTTCGGCGCGGTCCTCGGCATCGGTCTGGGCGTGTTCTTCGGCTGGGCCGCGGGCGAACTGCTGGGCACGAAGATGGCGACGTACGAACTGGTGCTGCCGTGGGACCGGATCGGGGTCTTCCTGCTGCTGGCCGCGGCGGTCGGCGTGCTGGCGGCCCTGTGGCCGGCGCGGCGCGCGGCCCGGCTGAACATGCTGGCCGCCATCAAGTCGGAGTAGCGCCGATCGTGCTTCGCACATGAGGCGGGCCCCGTTCCGGTGCGGAACGGGGCCCCTCGCCGTACGCGGGGTGCGGTCGCCGTCAGGCGTTCCAGGTACGCGCCCGCAGCGGCATCCCCGATTCACCGGATCCGGGGGTCCGGACCGCCAGCACCTGGTTGACGCCGATGCGGTTGCGCTCGAAGGACAGGGCGGAGGCCGCCATGTAGAGGCGCCAGACACGGGCGCGCCCCGGGCCCGCGAGCCGCGCCGCGCGCGCCCATTGCGCCTCCAGGTTGGCCACCCAGCGGCGCAGGGTGAGCGCGTAGTGCTCGCGGATCGACTCGACGTCGCGGACCTCGAACCCGGCGCTCTCCAGCTGGGTGACGGTGGTGCCGAGGGGGGCGAGCTCGCCGTCCGGGAAGACGTACGCGTCGATGAACTCGTCGACGTGGTAGGAGGTCTCGTCGCGCTGCGGGCGGCGTGCGATCTGGTGGTTGAGCAGCCGCCCGCCGGGCCGCAGCAGGTTGTGCAGGTCGCGGGCGTACTCCAGGTACCGCTCACCGCCGACGTGTTCGGCCATGCCGATGGAGGAGATCGCGTCGTACGGCCCGTCCCTGACGTCCCGGTAGTCCTGCACCCGGATCTCGACCCGGTCCGCCAGCCCCGCGTCGGCGACCCGCTTGCGCGCGTACGTGGCCTGCTCGTGGGAGAGGGTGACACCGATCGCGCTCACGCCGTACTCGCGGGCCGCGTGCAGCGCCATGGAGCCCCAGCCGCAGCCGACGTCGAGGAGCCGCCGGCCGGGCGCCAGGGCCAGCTTGCGGCAGATCAGGTCGAGCTTGTCGTGCTGCGCCTGCTCCAGGGTGCCGTCGGGGTCCGGCCAGTAGGCGCACGAGTACACCATCGAGGGGCCGAGGACGATCTCGTAGAAGTCGTTGCCGACGTCGTAGTGGTGGCTGATGGCCCGCCGGTCGCTGCGCCGGGTGTGCAGATGGCGGCGCCGGCGGACCTCCTCGCGGGGCGGCGCGGGCGGCAGCGGGGGCCCGGCGAGCCGGAGCAGCTCGCGGACCGCCGACCGCACCGCGGGGTCGCGCAGTGCCTCCGCAAGGCCCCGGGCGTCCTCCTCGCGCTCCCAGATCAGCCCGGCGAGCGCGGCGAGCGCGGCGTACAGATCGCCGTCGATGCCCAGATCCCCGGCGACCCAGGCCCGGGCGAGGCCCAGCTCGCCCGGCTTCCACAGCAGCCGGCGCAGCGCCCGGCGGTTGCGTACGACCAGCGTCGGCGCGCCGGGCGGCCCTGCCTGCGAACCGTCCCAGGCGCGGATCCGCAGCGGGAGCGGGGCCCCCAGCAGCTGTTCGGCGAGTCGGGTCAGCCGCGACGCGGCGTCGGCCATGGCGTACACCTCCGTGAAAAGGGATCCCGAAGTGTCCAATACCACGTAAACACCCGCACAGCGGCCGCGGCAGTCCCCTCCCGGTGTATGGCCGGGCGACACCCCGGCGGACCGTCGGGCCTCAGCCATCCGTGGACCGGCCATGGGTACGCCGAAGGGGCCGCCCGCACCACGGATGGCAGGCGGCCCCTTCGGGCTGTCGAGGTGACCCTTGGGTCAGGAGGCCTTGGCCTTCTCCTCCGGCTTGCTCGCGGCGGGGGCCGGAGCGGGCTTGGCGGCCTCGTAGAACTCCTCGCGGGGGTTCTCCATGGCGCCGAGCGAGACGACCTCGCGCTTGAGGAACATACCGAGCGTCCAGTCGGCGAAGACGCGGATCTTGCGGTTCCAGGTCGGCATCGCCATGCCGTGGTAGCCACGGTGCATGTACCAGGCGAGACGGCCCTTGAGCTTGATCTTCATCTTGCCCATGACGATCATCGCCACGCCCTTGTGGAGGCCGAGACCGGCCACCGCGCCCTTGTTGGAGTGGCTGTACTCCTTCTGCGGGAAGCCGCGCATCCCGGAGAGCACGTTGTCGCCGAGGACCCGGGCCTGGCGCAGCGCGTGCTGGGCGTTCGGCGGGCACCAGGCGTTCTCCACGCCGGCCTTGCGGGCGGCGAGGTCCGGCACCTGGGCGTTGTCACCGGCGGCCCAGATGTAGTCGGTGCCCTGGACCTGGAGGGTCGGGGCGGTGTCCACGTGGCCGCGCGGGCCGAGCGGCAGACCGAAGCGGGACAGGACCGGGTTCGGCTTCACACCGGCGGTCCACACGATGGTGCCGGCGTCGACCTCGAGGCCGTTCTTCAGCACGACGTGGCCGTCGACGCAGGAGTTCATGGACGTCGACAGGTAGACCTCGACGCCGCGGCCCTCCAGGTGCTCCTTGCCGTACGCGCCGAGCTTCGGACCCACCTCGGGGAGGATCTTGTCGGCGGCGTCGACGAGGATGAAGCGCATGTCCTCGCGGGACACGTTGGTGTAGTACTTGGCCGCGTCCCGGGCCATGTCCTCGACCTCGCCGATGGTCTCGGCGCCGGCGAAGCCGCCACCGATGAAGACGAAGGTCAGCGCCTTGCGGCGGATCTCCTCGTCGGTCGTGGAGTCGGCCTTGTCGAGCTGCTCCAGCACGTGGTTGCGCAGGCCGATGGCCTCCTCGACGCCCTTCATGCCGATGCCCTGCTCGGCGAGACCGGGGATCGGGAAGGTGCGGGAGACCGCGCCCATCGCGATGACCAGGTAGTCGAAGGGCACCTCGTACGCCTCGCCGACGAGCGGGGCGACGGTGGCGACCTTGCGGTCCTGGTCGATGGTGGTGACCCGGCCGGTGAGGACCTCCGCCTTGCGCAGCACGCGTCGCAGCGGGACGACGACGTGGCGCGGGGAGATGCTGCCGGCGGCGGCTTCGGGGAGGAAGGGCTGGTAGGTCATGTACGACCGGGGGTCGACGACCGTGACGGTCGCCTCGCCGTAGCGCATCTTCTTGAGGATGCGCCGAGCCGCGTACAGGCCTACGTACCCACCGCCTACTACGAGGATCCTGGGACGCTCCGTGGTGCTCATGCCATCGAGTATCCACCCGTCCGCAGGGGGGTGCTCGTGCGCCCCTTCACAAGCTTGTGCGGGGCCTCTGCTACACTGCGCGGCTCGCGTGACGCAGGTCATGCCGCGACGGGGGAACCACTGGACCGGTCGGCCCGTTGTCAATGCCCCGTGAACTGCCCTTCCGGGCCCATGAGCCGCTCGAACCAATCACCTCCGACTCCCGGACCGGACCTCCCGGCAGCCCTCGCACAAGGGGCCGTCCGGCCCTTGAGATACCCCGGACGGCCCCTTTGGGGCAGGTTCCTCGCCGATCGGGACCCGATTCCTTGTGAAGAACTTCACGAAGTTTTCCGACGAGACGTCGGTGAGGGGCCCGAAAAGCCCCTCACCTGCGCTCATACGGCAGCGAAGCTGCTCAGCGGAGAGTACCCAGCGGTAGCTAGGCGATCGACCAGGCGATGCCGTCCAGGATGTCGTGCTCGCTCACCACGACCTCGGCCGCGCCGATCCGTTCCATGATCGTGAGCAGCACGAGCGCACCGGCGGCGATGACGTCCACCCGGCCCGGGTGCATGGAGGGCACGGCGGCGCGCTCGGCGTGCGTGGAGCCGATCAGCCATTCGGTGATCTCCCGTACCCGCCCGTACGGGATCCTGGAGTGGTGGATGGCCGCGGAGTCGTACTCCGGCAGCTCCTGGGCGATCGCCGACACGGTCGTCACCGACCCGGCGAGCCCGACGAGCGTCCGGGCCTCGCGCAGCGGCACGGTCTCCTCGGCCAGGTCCAGCGCGGCCACGATGTCGGCCCGCACGGCCTCGATCTGCGCCGGCTCCGGCGGGTCGACGACGGCGCCGTCGCGCACCAGGTGCCGCTCCGTCATCCGGACGCAGCCGACGTCCACGGACCGCGCCGCGCGCACGTGGTCGTCGCCGACGACGAACTCCGTGGAGCCGCCGCCGATGTCGACGACGAGGTAGGGCCGGTCGAGATCCGTACGGCCGGTGAGCTCCTTGGTGGCGCCGGTGAAGGAGAACTCGGCCTCCTGGTCACCGGTGATGACCTCCGGCTCGACACCGAGGATGTCGATGACCCCCCGGACGAACTCGTCCCGGTTCTCCGCGTCCCGGGAGGCGGAGGTGGCCACGAAGCGCAGCCGCTCCGCACCGAGCTCCTTGATGACCGCCGCGTACTCCCGGCAGGCCGCGAAGGTCCGCTCCAGCGCCTGAGGCGCCAGCCGCCCGGTGCGGTCGACGTCCTGCCCGAGCCGCACGATCGTCATGCGCCGGTCCAGGTCGGTCAGTTCACCGGTGGCGGGGTCCGCGTCCGCGACGAGGAGGCGGATCGAGTTCGTACCGCAGTCGATGGCGGCCACTCGGGTCACTTGTCGTCCTCCTCGGCAGTGCCGCACGTACCGGCGACCGTCACGCACGGCCCCTTGCGCCACCACTCCGGCAGCATGGCGATGGCCTCGTCGCCCAGCGGGTTCACCCCGGGTCCGGCGGCCAGCGAGTGCGCCACCAGGACGTGCAGGCACTTCACCCGGTCGGGCATGCCGCCCGCGCTGGGGAAGTTCTCCAGCACCTCGATGGCGTCCCGCCGGGCGATGTAGTCCTCGTGGGCTGCCCGGTACGCGGCGGCCAGCTCGGGGTCCGTCCCCAGCCGCTCCGTCATCTCCTTCATGACGCCGTTCGCCTCCAGCGTGCCGATCGCGGAGGCCGCCTTCGGGCACGTCAGGTAGTACGTCGTCGGGAACGGCGTCCCGTCCGGCAGCCGCGGCGCCGTCTCGACCACGTCGGGCTGTCCGCACGGGCAGCGGTGCGCGATCGCGCGCAGTCCGCGCGGGGGCCGGCCGAGCTGCTGCTCGAAGGCCTCGACGTCCGCGTCGGTGGGTTCGGTGGGCGCGGTCTGCGGCAATGCAAACAGCGTCAGCGCGGAGCGCTGTCCTTGAGGGGCGGTGGTCGGGCGGCGGGCGGGCGTTTCCATACCTGTCTCTCTGTCGGTTCACTGATCGCACATGTGGAGGCGAGCGCGCGGATCACCGGGCGGCGTCCGCCTTGTCGACGCCGTCCCACAGGTTGGCGTACCAGAGCCGGTCGGCCGTGCTCCGCGTCGTACGCGACTGCTTCGCCGCCTCCGGGTCGATCACGATGTACCCGGTCTCCCCGGGCATCACATAATGCAGCCGCTCGCGGATCTGCTGCTCGGCGTACGCGTCGTCCTGCCAGCGCGCCTTGAGGTCGCGCAGCTCCTCGACCCGCGCGCGGGCCTCCTCGCGCCCCCGCTCCAGCTCGGCGATCTCGGCGCGCTGGGAGAAGTACTGCCGGGTCGGGTACGCCAGTGCCACGATCAGCGAGCACAGGACCAGCGCGAGGAGCGCAGCCCGGCCGGTCAGCCGGGAACGGCGGACCTGGCGCTTGGCCTGTGAGCGGTAGACACGGGCCGCGGTCTGCTCGCCGAGCACCCTGAGCCTGGTCGCGGTGGAGAACCGGTCCCGGTCCTTCACGGCCATGTCCCGCCTCCCGTTTCCCCAGCCACTCGTCGGCCACGCGCGCACGCGCGTACGTCCCCGCACACGGTACGGGACCGCGTACGGGGACGTACGTACGACTGGCTGAGCCTCACCCCGGGACGGGGCGGCAGGCTTCGTCAGCCCTTGAAGCGGGGGAACGCGCTGCGGCCCGCGTACACCGCGGCGTCGTCGAGGATCTCCTCGATGCGCAGCAGCTGGTTGTACTTGGCGACGCGCTCGGAGCGGGCCGGGGCACCGGTCTTGATCTGGCCGCAGTTGGTGGCGACGGCCAGGTCGGCGATGGTGACGTCCTCGGTCTCGCCGGAGCGGTGGGACATCATGCACTTGAAGCCGTTGCGCTGGGCGAGCTCGACGGCGTCCAGGGTCTCGGTCAGCGAACCGATCTGGTTCACCTTCACCAGCAGGGCGTTGGCGGCGCCCTCCTCGATGCCGCGGGCCAGGCGCTCCGGGTTGGTGACGAACAGGTCGTCGCCGACGAGCTGGACCTTGTCACCGAGCTTGTCGGTGATGGTCTTCCAGCCCTCCCAGTCGTCCTCGAACAGCGGGTCCTCGATGGAGACGAGCGGGTACGCCTCGACGAGCTCGGCGTAGTACTCGGTCATCTCGGCGGCCGAACGCTCCTTGCCCTCGAACGTGTAGACGCCGTCCTTGTAGAACTCGGAGGCGGCGACGTCGAGCGCCAGGGCGATCTGCTCGCCGGGGGTGTAGCCGGCCTCCTTGATCGCCTCGAGGATGAGGTCGAGGGCCTCGCGGTTGGAGCCGAGGTTCGGGGCGAAGCCGCCCTCGTCGCCGAGGCCGGTGGCCAGGCCCTTGCTCTTCAGGACCTTCTTGAGGGTGTGGTAGACCTCGGTGCCCCAGCGCAGCGCCTCGGAGAAGGTCTCCGCGCCGATCGGGGCGATCATGAACTCCTGGATGTCCACGTTGGAGTCGGCGTGCGAGCCGCCGTTCAGGATGTTCATCATCGGCACCGGCAGCAGGTGCGCGTTCGGGCCGCCCAGGTAGCGGAAGAGCGGGAGGTCGGAGGCCTCGGAGGCGGCGTGGGCGACGGCCAGGGAGACGCCGAGGATGGCGTTGGCGCCGAGGGAGCCCTTGTTGTCGGTGGCGTCCAGGTCGAACATCGCCTGGTCGATCAGGCGCTGCTCGGTGGCGTCGTAGCCGACGAGCTCCGGGCCGATCTGCTCGATGACGGCGAGGACGGCCTTCTCCACGCCCTTGCCGAGGTAACGGCTGGCGTCGCCGTCGCGGAGCTCGATGGCCTCGAAGGCGCCCGTGGAGGCGCCGGACGGGACGGCGGCACGGCCGGTGCTGCCGTCGTCGAGGCCGACCTCGACCTCGACCGTGGGGTTGCCTCGGGAGTCCAGGATTTCCCGGGCTACGACGACGTCGATGGACGGCACGAGCATCTCCTTCTGGGATGTGACGCGGGTACGAGGGCAGTGGCCCTGCGGGATGAGCCTAACCGCCCCGGGGGGATCGGCCAGCCTGCCGGTCACCCCGTGGACGAAACCGAGAGTAAATTGTTTCCGAACGGAACAAAGGAAGGACGGGTGAAGTCGCCGTCCTCGCGCCGCTCTCCGGCCGCGTCCGTGAAAAGCCCCGCCCCGGTGCGTACGGGGGAACACGCACCGGGGCGGGGAGCCTGTGAGGCCCGGGGGGGTGGCTCTCACGACGCCTCCACTGTGGAGGATCCGGCTGAGAGCGCACTGTGATTCAGCTGGGAACCCGCCGGGAGACCGGCCGGGACCCGCACCCCGGGCCGGAACCGGAGAGCCGGGCCGGAACCCGGGCCGGCCGTCACCGGTTCGGCCGTCGTCAGCTCAGGTGCAGCTGCTGGCCCGGGTAGATGACGTCGGCGTTCTCGACGACGTCCTTGTTCAGCTCGTAGAGCTTCTCCCAGCCGCCGGCGACGTTCTTCTCCGCGGCGATGGCGCTCAGGGTGTCGCCCTTGACGACCTTGTACTCGCCGTCGCCCTTCTCGACCTTCTCGCCGGTCGGGGTCTCGACGGTGGCCCGCTCGGAGGAACGCGAGGCGCGCTGCTCCTGGGTGCCCTCGCTCGGGGCGCTCTCGCTCGGGGCGGACTGCTCGGTGGAGGCGGAGCCGGAGCCGGAGTTCGCACCGGAGCCGGCCGCGGCACCGTCGTACGCGGCGTTGGACAGACCCGTGCCGCAGACCGGCCAGGCGCCCTTGCCCTGGCCCGCGAGGACCTTCTCGGCTATCTCGATCTGCTGGGTCTTGGAGGCCTGGTCGGCGGTGGCGGCGTACTGGGTGCCGCCGTACGCGGCCCAGGTGGAGGCGGAGAACTGCAGGCCGCCGTAGTAGCCGTTGCCGGTGTTGATCGACCAGTTGCCGCCGGACTCGCACTGGGCCACGGTGTCCCACTCGGAGGTGGTCGCGGCGGAGGCGGAGCCCGCCGTCAGCAGCGGGGCGGCGATGGCGGCACCGGTGACCCCGGCGAACGCGACGACCTGGGCGGCCTTGGACGGGCGACGGTGCTTGGCCTTGTTGCTCTCGGTGCCCTTGTTGCAGGAACGCAGCATGAAGTTGATCCCCTCACCGACGCCTGCGAGGTGAGCTGTCGGGTTCGGGCCGGTTGAGTTGCCCGGCCGCGCGTCCGGTGGTGCGACGCGCGGCTTCACCCCAAGCCGTTCCCGGTGTCTCACGACTCCCGGGCCCGGCGCCTACCTTGGTTCCCCCGCTCCTGCCCACGGCGCTCGAAGCGTCGACTGTTCCCGTGCGGCCGTTGGCAGGATTCGGCGTGACGACCGCTGGGGCCCGCTGTGGCGAGCGATCACGACGGTAGGCACGTGTGACGCCGGATTTCAAAGACGATCACGGCTTCTGTGACTCATCTCCCATGGAGATCAAATCGGGCATTCAACGTGATTACGGTTCAGATCGCAGGCCCGAACTACAGCCGTTTCCGGCACTTTTCGGGCACTCGCCACCCCTGGGTCACTTACCGGGCTCGGCGGCGACATCCAGCGTCTGACCGGGGAGGATGCGGTCCGGGTCGGTGCCGACCGTCTTCTTGTTGGCGGCGTACAGCTCCGCCCACCCGCCCTCCACGTCGAGGGAGTCGGCGATGGACCACAGGTTGTCACCGGAGCGGACGGTGTACGAGCCGTCCGTCGCGTCCCGGGACGACTCACCGTCACGGGAGGCGTGCCGCCCCGCGGAAGCGGTGGATCCGTCCGTACGGCCCTCGGTGGAGTCCTCGTCGGCACTGGCGCCGCGATGGCGTCCGGTGCCCGCGGACACCTCCCGGGAGGCCTCGGTGCCGTCCGCGGCGAGACTCTCCTCGGTGTCGCCCGAAGAGCCGCTGCCCTTCCCCGACTTGTCCCCGTCGTCGCTCCGCGCGGTGCCGTCCGAGCTGTCGCTCCCGGTCGTGTCCTTGCCCGACGCGCCGGACTTCTTCTCGGTGCTGTCGTCGGACTCGGCGTCGTCGGACGTCTTGCCGCCCGTCTTGCCGCCCGTCTTGGTGTCCGCCTTGGTGTCCGCCTTGGTGGATCCCTCGGCGGCGTCCGTGGAGGACTCCTCCGAGTCGCCCTCCGCGTCGTCCCCGGAGGAACCCGACGAGCCGGTCGAGTCGTCCGCCACGCCGGTGTCGACGTTCGCCGGCTTCTCGTCGTCACCGAGTCCGGAGAGCAGCCCGCAGGTGGGCCAGGCACCGGCGCCCTGGTCGGCGAGGATGGCCTCGGCGACGGCTATCTGCTGGGAGCGGCTCGCCTGGTCGGCGCGGGGCGCGTACTCGAGACCGCCGTACGCCTCCCAGTCCGCCTGGGACAACTGGAGGCCGCCGTAGTAGCCGTTGCCCTCGTCGGCGCTCCAGGAGCCGCCGCTCTCGCACTCCGCGACCCTGTCCCAGGTCGTTCCGTCGGCCGCGCTCGCCCCACTGGCGCCGAGCAGCGGGATGGCGATGGCTGATCCGGTGACTCCCGCCGCGACGAGCAGGGCCGGAGCCTGGCGGGGGCGACGGTGACGACCGTTCCCGGAGAGCATGCGGTTGCCTTTCACACGACAGCAGGGAGCGGCGTGACGGACGCGACTCGCACGCACCGTTCACGCTGATGCGTGAACGTAGCCGCAGTGGATCACTTGTCACAAGTCAATGCAGCACAGATCACGCGCAGATCACAGAGTTGAGATTTCGTCACTTTTTCGTGTCGTCCGGTGCGCCCTGGACCGTGTCCGACGTGCACTTCCGGCGTGTCCGACGAACCGGTGCGAACTCCACGGGAAGCGTGCGCAATCCCCGCATAATGAGCCCGCCGCGCCAGCGCAAATCGGCCGGATCCTGTGCGAGTCGCAGATCCGGGAGGCGGGTGAGAAGCGTCGCGAGCGCGGTCTGGCCCTCCAGCCGGGCGAGGGGTGCGCCCAGGCAGTAGTGGATGCCGTGCCCGTATCCGAGGTGCTGGTTGTCACGTCGGGAGAGGTCGAGGGCGTCGGGGTCGGCGAACCGCTCCGGGTCGCGGTCGGCCGCCGCGAGCACGACGAGGACGGGGTCACCGGGCGCGATGTCCTGGCCGCCGATCGTCAGCGGCAGGGTGGCGAAGCGCCAGGTGGCGAGCTCGACGGGGCCGTCGAAGCGCAGCAGCTCCTCGACCCCGGTCGTGAGCAGCTCGCGTTCGCCGGCGGCCAGGGACCGCTGGAGGCGTTCACGCTGGCCGGGGTGGGTGAGGAGGGCGTAGGTGCCGTTGCCGATCAGGTTGACGGTCGTCTCGAAGCCGGCGAAGAGGAGGATGAACGCCATCGCCGCCGCCTCGTTCTCGGTGAGGTGCTCACCGTGGTCGGAGGCGCGGATGAGACCGGAGATGAGGTCCTCGCCGGGCGCGGCGGTGTCGGGGAGGGCCTCGCGCTTGCGGTGGATCAGGTCGGCGAGGTAGCCGCGCATCTTCTTCACGGACCGGGCGACACCGCCCCGCGGTCCCCCTCCGTGCCGGATCATCATGCCCGCCCAGTCCCGGAAGTCGTCCTGGTCCTCGCGGGGGACGCCGAGCATGTCGCAGATGGCGTAGATGGGCAGCGGGAAGGCGAACTCGTGGATGAGGTCGGCGCTGCCGCGCTCGGCGAACCCGTCGATGAGCCGGTCGGTGAGCTCCTGGACGCGGGGGGCGAACTCGGCGACGCGCCGCGGGGTGAACGCCTTGGACACCAGCCGCCGCAGCCGGGTGTGGTCCGGCGGGTCGATGTTGAGCAGATGCGTCATCAGATCGGCCTTGCGCTCGCCGGGGATGCCGGTCTTCCCCTTGGCGTGGGCGGGCTCGTCGTGGTGCGCCGGGTTCTTGGACAGGCGCGGGTCCGCGAGGGCCTGCCGGGCGTCGGCGTAACGGGTGACCAGCCAGGCCTCCACCCCGCTGGGCAGCCGGGTCCGGTGCACCGGCGCGTGCTCGCGCAGCCAGGCGTAGGCGGGGTAGGGGTCGCTGGCGAACTCCCAGGTGAAGAGCTCGGGCGGGGCGTCGGCGGGCTGGGCCTTGTGGGTCACCTCTCGACGGTATCCGGGGCGGCGCGGGTGCCACTCCGCTGGGTGTCCGGTGCGTTGTGCGCAGGTCCGGTGCGTCGTCCGCGGGTCCGGTGCGTCGTCCGCGGGTCCGGTGCGTCGTCCGCGGGTCCGTCGTGGCTGGTCGCGCAGTTCCCCGCGCCCCTGGGCAGGCCCTACCGGGCCTTGCAGGGACGCATCGGGGCTTCACCGACTCCGCTCGGCCCGCTCGCTCGTCAGCTCTCCCCCGCGCCCTTGCCCTCGCCCACGCCCTCCGCCGCCCGTATCGCGTCCCGGTAGGTCCGGGCCGCCGCCCGCAGGGCCGCCTCGGGGTCGACGCCCGCGGCTTCGGCCTTCGCCGCCATCGCCAGCAGTTCGTAGCCGACGCCCTCGCCCTCGGGGAGCGGGACGTCCAGCCCGGCGGTCCGCGCCCGCGAGGCCAGCTTCGTGGCGAGGGCCAGGCCCGGCTGGCCCAGGGGGATGCCCTCGGTGACCGAGGCCCGCCGCTTCTCGGCCGCCTTGGTGCGCAGCCAGTGCGCCTTGACCTCCTCGGGGGTCGTGGCGGTCTCCTCGCCGAAGACGTGCGGGTGGCGGTGGATCAGCTTGGCGACGATGCCGCCCGCCACGTCGTCCACGGAGAAGGGCGCCTCGGGGTCCTCCTCGGCGATCCGGGCGTGGAAGACGACCTGGAGCAGGACGTCGCCCAGCTCCTCACGGAGCTCCTCGCGGTTTCCCTCCTCGATCGCCTCGACGAGTTCGTACGCCTCCTCGATGCCGTACTTCGCCAGGCCCTTGTGGGTCTGCTGGGAGGACCAGGGGCACTCCACGCGGATGCGGTCCATGACCTGGACGAGGTCGAGGAGACGGGCGCCCGGGAGGTCGTAGGAGGCGGGGAGCAGCTCCAGCTCCGGCATCCGGACGCGGCCCGAGCCCGCCAGCCGCGCCAGGCCGTCGGTGAGGCGCGGTTCGCCCTCGCCCGACGCGACGACCACGACGGTCCGGCCGCCGGCGCAGGCGTCGACCAGTTCCTCGGCGGTGGGGTCCGTCTCGTCCACCGCCATGCCCGCGTCCCGCAGGTACGGGAGCTGCGGATGCGCGCCGTCCGCGCACAGGACGCGGTCGGCCGCGTGCAGCGCCTGCCAGGCGGGCCAGGACAGCAGTCCGGGCGCGACGCGGTGGCTGGTGGTCAGCAGGACGATACGGCCGGGGGCCGGGGTGCCGGGTGCGCCGTCGGGGCTGTGTGCGTTCACCCCTCGAACGTAACCCACGTCACCGACGGCACCCGAAGTTGTCCACAGGCTGTGGAGGCCGCGCCGCGCCGGTGACTACGCCGGCCGCCGCGCCGCCGCCGTGACCTCGCGGATCCAGGGTGTCTTCGCGTCCGCCCGGGTGCTCGTCTCGACGTCCCAGGTGCCGTAGCGCGGGTTGAGGTCCACGCCGAGCTCGCCGGACACCTCCGACAGGGCCCGCCAGAACACGGCCTTGCCCTGGTCGGTGCTCATGTCGGCGCCGAGCGCGGCGGCCAGCTTCTGGGCGCGGATCTCGGTGCGGAGGTTGTCTTCGAGGCGCTGGGGCGCGACGCCGTACTGCTGCAGCCAGGCCGTCTCCAGGGCCTGCGCACCGCCGGCCTGCCCTTCCAGGGAGGTGCGGAAGCCCTGGACCTCCTTGCGGGTGACGTTCACTCCGGCGTCGGCGGCCGCGCGGTCGAGGACCCGGTCGAGGACCATGCCCTGCAGGGTGTCTCGGGTGAGGGTGCCGGTCCCGGCGACGGCCTGCTCGTACCGGGCGTCGTCGGCACTGGCGGCCCGCTGCGCCGTGCGCACCTCGTTGACCCGGCTCTCCAGCTGCGCGACCGTGATCCGCTGGTCGCCGACGACGGCCGCCGCGCCGGGATGCGCCTCGCCGCCGCAGGCGGTGAGGACGGGGGCCGCGGCGGCGATCGCGGCGGAGAGGAGGAGCGCTGTGCGACGACGGCGGTGCAAGGTGGCCTCCCGGAGGGATTGTGCGACGGTGCACAAAGTCCTGCGGTGATCGATGGTAGGCAGTGGCCCTGCTCTCGGCCAGCCATTCGACCAACGATTCACCGGCACTTCGGGCACCGCCGCACACCGGCCGGCCGGGCGGACCCGGACCCGCGCACGAGGCACCGGGCCCGCGGCGGAGTGCTCAGCGCACCTGCCCCAGCCACTGCAAAGTCCGCCGCACGTCCGCCGCCAGCGGGTGCCCGGGGCCCCGCAGCCGCTCCACGTCGTGCAGCAGGCGGACCAGGGTGTCGTGGGCGGCGGGGCGGTCGCCGAGGGCCAGCAGGAGGTGGCCGATGCGGCGGCGCAGGTCCAGGGAGAGCTCGGGGTCGCCGGCCACGTACTGGTTCTCGTAGTACGGCAGCAGGGCGCGGTACTCGGCGAGCGCGGCGGCCGGCTCGCCGAGCTGCTCCAGGCACTGGGCGGCGTCGAAGCGGAAGCGCAGGGCCTGCGGGTCGGCCTGGCCCGCCTCGGTGGCCCGCTCGTCGGCGAGGCGGCGCAGCTCGGGCAGGGCGCGCCGGTACTGGCCGTCGTCCATGAGCGTGGCCGCGTACTGCTTGCGCAGGGTCCGTACGACGGGCGAGTGCTCGCCGTGCTCGGCGGCCGCGGCCGGGAGTATCGCGCCGAGGATGTCGACGGCCTGCGTGATGCGGCCCTCGCCGAGCAGCCGCTTGACCTCGTCGACGGCGCCCGCGACATCGGGCCTGTCGACGACCGCGGCGGGCGCGGCCTGGGGCTGCGGCGCGGGGATGCGGGCGCGGTCGGGCCAGGGCGCGTGCGGGCGCAGGAAGGGACGGGTGGGGTCCAGCGGGGCGCCGGTCGGCATCCCGCGCGCGGGCAGCAGCGGGAGGAGCTGTTCGTACGTCTCCTGTGCGGACGCCGGGCGGTGCTGCGGGTCCTTGGAGAGCAGGCGCAGCACCAGCGCCTCCAGGGCCTCGGGCACCTCCGGGCGCAGCCGGCGGACCGGGACCGGCGGCTCGTAGAGGTGGCGGTGGAGGACGCCGAGGGCCGTGGAGCCCGCGAACGGGACGTTGCCGCTGAGCAGTTCGTGCATCAGCACGCCGAGCGCGTA
This sequence comes from Streptomyces sclerotialus, assembly GCA_000719105.1. Classification (GTDB taxonomy): domain Bacteria; phylum Actinomycetota; class Actinomycetes; order Streptomycetales; family Streptomycetaceae; genus Streptomyces; species Streptomyces sclerotialus_B. The sequence goes on from JODX01000003.1 coordinate 93,237, forward strand.
CAGGTCGGTGTACGGGCCGACCGCGCCGCCCATCGCCTGCTCGGGCGCCATGTAGGCGGGGCTGCCGATCGGGGAGCCGGTGTGGGTGAGGCGGGTGGTGTCCGTGTCCATCACGGAGGCCACGCCCAGGTCGAGGACGGTGACGGTGCCGTCCTGCTTGACCATGACGTTGCGCGGCTTGAGGTCGCGGTGGACGATCGGCACCGCGTGCACCGCGGACAGAACCGCGCAGAGCTGGGCGGCGACCGCGACGGTCCACTGCCAGGGGTAGGGGTCGTGCTCGGCGAGATGGTCGGCGAGGTCGGATCCGTCGACGTACTGCATGACGAGGAACAGCTCCTCGCCCTCGCTGCCCGCGTCGTGCACCGTGACCAGGCCGGGGTGATCGACCTGCGCGGTGACCCGGCACTCCCGCATGAAGCGGCGGCGCAGCTCGTCGGCCTCCTGGCCCGCCACCTTGTCGGGGCGCAGCAGCTTGACGGCCACGCGGCGGTCGAGCCGCCGGTCGTACGCCGTCCAGACCTGGCCCATGCCGCCCTGGCCGAGGAGCGTGGACAGCTCGTACCGATCGGTGATCAGGCGTCCGCTGCCCTGGGTCCTCCCCCGGGTCACCTGTCCCCCTCCTGCTTGCGCAGGTAGTCACTGAGCTCGTCGAGCTCGGCCCGCACCTGGTCGATGCGCGCGGGTGCCGGCCGCTGCTGGGGCCCCGGCTGCGGCTGGACGGGCGGCCGGGGCGGTGCCGGGGGCTGCTGGACCGGCGGCGCGGGCGGGTAGGACTGCTGGGGCTGCGGCTGCGGCTGCGGCTGCGGCTGGGGGGCCGGGTAGCCGTATCCCGCCCCCGCCGACGGGAGGCCCTGGCCGAAGAGCGTGGTGGAGGCATGCGGATGGGCGTGCGCGGGCGCGGGCGCGTACGGCCCGGGGGCGGGTCTGTTGAAGTGGCGGATGTCCGCGTACAGGTAGTAGGCGATGGTCGCGAACATGCCGGCGAACAGCAGCGCCATGCCGACGTCGCCGCGCCAGGTGGTGAACTCCTCCACGCCCGGGTCGGTGCCCAGTATCACCACGACCACGACGATGTGGGTGACGGAGAGCGTGAACAGGGACCAGTCGCGGGTCCTGCGGGTCACGGCGGCGAGCCGCAGCATGCTCGCCCACGCCAGGAATCCGCAGCTGAGGACGGCCAGCGCCACGAAGACCACGCGCAGGGTGACCAGCGCGCCCTGGGAGGGGCGGTGAGGCGGTGGCGGCGCGTAGCCGGGGCCGTGCATGGCTGCTCCTGAGGCCTGGTGAGGCGGATGTGCGATGTTCGTACTGAGCGTATAGGCCGATGACCACAAGCCGTTAAGGGTTGTGGACAACCGTTGCCGCACCGATTCGCACTCCGGCGGCGGAGGAGCTCAGTCCGGTGCGACCGTGCCGTCGGTCAGGCCGTCGTGCATGCCGCGCACGAGTTGTTCGCCGAGCCGGCCCGCGAGCCGCAGCGCCTCCTCGAACTCCGCGAGGGCCCGGAACCGTTCGCCGTAGCGGCGCTGCTGGTCGAGCGGGAGCCGGGGCAACTGGAGGCGGCGTACGTCGAGCCGGGTGGCGGTGGACGAATAGCTGCTGGCCCGGCGGTTGTTGGCGGTGCCGCGCAGAAAGCCGGCCAGGAACCACGGGTCGAGTGCCGCCGGGTCGGGGCGCAGCAGCGTGAGGTTGCGGCCGAGGGCGGCGCCGGCCGTCTCCTCGTCGACCACGCGCGCGATGCCGCCCCCGCCGAGGACGGGCACCACGACGTCGCCGGCCGTGACGAGGACGGGTTCCTCCCCGGTGTCGGGCAGGGTCCCCGAGGGTGCCGTGCCGGCCAGGACGTCGTGGTCGGTGAGCACGCGCGCGTGGGCACCGTTTCCGCCCGTGAGCAGCGACAGGGCGCCCGCGCGCGCGAGTTCGCCGACCGTGGTGAGCGGCCTGCGCCCGGGCCGGCCCGCGTCCTCGGAGCCGTCCGCGTGACCCGCCGGTGCCGGGGCGGGGGGCACGAGGCCGGCGGTCAGGCGCAGGGTCGCGCCGAGGCGTTCCCGGACGGCCGACAGCTCCTCGGCACCGCCGCCGGCGGCCGGGGGCGGCAGATGGCGGGCGGGTGTCACGTCCACGTCGTCGTCGAGGAGGTCGATGACGGGGAGGGAGCGGCTGAGCCCCGGGCGCTCCGCCGCGGTGCCCGTGCGGCCGGAATCCCGCCAGGCGTCAAGTACCGCGGTGTGCACGGCCGCCCAGTCGAGGCCGCGGCCGGGGGCGGCCGGTGCCGCCCCGCCGTCGGCGAGCCGGCCGGTGTCCACGAGCAGCAGTTCGGGCCGCGCGGGCACCCGGCCGGGCCGCCGCAGCACCCACAGGTGCAGCGGGATGTTGTACGGGGGCGCCGCGCCGGCCGGCAGGGCGATCACCGCGCGCAGGGCGCCCCGGCGCAGCAGGTCGGCCCGGATCCGCCGGCCGGAGCGGCGGCCGGCGACGGCGGGCGGCATCAGCAGCACGGCGGTGCCGCCGTCCTTCAGGCGCGCCAGCGCGTGCTGCACCCAGGCGAGTTCGGATTCCGTACGGGCCGGGAAGCCGTACTCCCAGCGGGGGTCGTAGGCCAGTTCGTCGTGCCCCCAGTTGCGCTCGTTGAACGGCGGGTGACACAGGACGGCGTCGGCGCGGACCGTGCCGTACGCGTCCGCGCGCAGGCTGTCCCCGGCCGCCGTACGGATCGTGGCCCGGGTGTGCAGGGCGAGGCGGAGCGCGGTGAGGGCGGCCGCCTCGGGGGCGCCGTCCTGCCCGTACAGCTCCTGGTCCGGCCGGGACGCGACGGCGCGCAGCAGGGCGCCGGTGCCGCAGGCCGGGTCGTACACGGTGCTCGCGGGCCCGGCGAGGTCGGCCATCAGCCGGGCGAGGCCGTCCGGGGTCGGCGTGTACTGCCGTGAGGTGGCGTCGAGGTGTCGGCCGAGCAGGAACTCGAAGGTGCTCCGCGCGCCCCGTTCGGCCGCGAGCTCCACGGCACCGCGCAGCAGCGGCACCGAGGGCAGCAGCGATCCGGCCGCCGGAACGGTGAGCGCGGGCGGCCGGTCCTCGCCGAGGCGCGGGGCGAGCACCTGCTCCAGGGCGTCGGGCAGCAGGCCGGCGAGGCGTTCGTCGGAGCCCGCGCTCGCCTCCAGCCAGGCCGGGTGACGGTCGTGGAGGAGCAGCAGGACACAGCCGGTGTGGACCAGGGCCGTGGCGGGTCCTGCCGGGTGGCCCGCCACCTGCTGCCAGACGCGTTCATGCAGCGGCACCTCGCCGAGCTTCCCCTGTTCTCGCAGCCATCGCTCGACCTCGGGCAGCGAGAACGCCGGGCTGGTCTCCGTACCGCCGACGGGCTTAGGGAAGTCGGGGTGCCTGCGGCGCCAGTTACTGACGGCGGCGCGGCCCACCCCGGCGAGCCGCGCGATCCCGGCGGCGGTCACCTCTGCCCCGTTGTCACTCACGCGCTCGGCTCCCCTCCGTCTCGTCCGTGGCGGCCCTCGCCGCCGCTGTGCGGCGCCCGGCCGCGCTGTGCCGCGAGCATACCGCCACCCACACAGAAGCCATCGCTTCACAGCGTGAACGAAGGAAAGTGCGTGAACGGTGTTGACTGGATTCACAGGCACTGGTCTTATTGACCTCGTTGAAGCACTCAACGAAGCACTCAACGGATTACTGGGGGGATCACCATGCGTCGCACCGCACTTGCCGCTCTCTGTGTCGCCGCCGCGGCCACCGTCTCGCTCACCGGCTGTCTGCCCGGCGACAACGAAGCGGACAGCAAGAAGAAGGAGCCGTACGCCGACCTCAGCGGGGGCGAGATCGCCGAACGGGCCGTCAAGGCCACCAGGGCCGCCACCTCGTTGCGCATCAAGGGCGAGGTCCCGGACGAGGAGAGCGGCGGCACGGTCCGACTGGACATGGCCCTGGACACGAAGGGAAACTGCGCCGGCACGGTGAGCATCAAGGGTGAGGGCCAAGCCGAGCTGATCAAGACCGGCGACACCCTCTACATGAAGCTCGACGAGGCTCTCGTGCGCTCCCAGGCCCAGGGCGGGGACGGGATGGAGACCGACATGGTCGTGGAGATGCTGGCCGGCAAGTGGACCAAGACGTCCACGAACGGCGCCGACATGGAAGAGCTCACCGCCTCCTGCGACCTCGGCAAGCTGCTCGACGAGTTCGACGACGTGAGCTCGAACGCCCGGCGGGGCGACACCACGGAGGTCGGCGGCGCCCCGGCGCTCGTCCTGAACGAGCGCGACGGCAAGGACCGCAACACCGTGTACGTCGCCACCGAGGGCGAGCCGTACCTCCTCAGGGTGGCCGTCCAGTCCGACAAGAACCCCGGCGACGTGACGTTCACGGACTACAACAAGCCTGTACCGGTGGAGGCGCCCAAGGGAGAGGTGCTGGACCTGGACGAGTTCGGATCCTGAAGGACCGCGGGGTCAGCCCCCGCACTGCTGCAGCATCGTCTCCTTGTCCGGCGCGGTCACCGGCATCTCGTACTTCTCGGCGACCTGCGCGAACCGCACCGCGTACGCACACCGGATCCGCTTGCTCGGCGGCAGCCAGGAGGCGGGTCCGGAGTCGCTCTTCGCCGAGTTGGCGCGGCCCTCTACCGGGATGAGGTTGAGCGGGTCGTTGGCGAGCTGCTCGCGCTTGCCCTCCGTCCACCGGGACACGCCCATCTGCCAGGCGTACGACAGCGGCACCACATGGTCGATCTGCACCTCGGCGGCCTGCTGCTTGCGCCACTCGATGGTGGTGCCGGTGTACGGGTCGTCCAGCGTCATGCTGATGACCACGCAGTCCGAGCCCTCCCGGAACCGCAGGTCCTCCCCGTCACGTCGCAGCAGGTCGTTCCGCGTGTCACAGCCGTTCCGCGCCAGCGGCACCCCGTCGGCGGTGTCCATCCAGGCGTAGCCGAACGCGTCGCGCTCATACCCCGTCCGGGGCCCCCGCCCCTTCGTACGCAGCGACTCGATGAGCTCACGGGCCTCGGCCGTGTCACCGGACGCCGTCACGGGAGCGAGCCCGGGCTTCGTACCGTCGGCGTTCTCCAGGGGGCCGGCCGCCCGCCCGTCCGACGCCGTCCCCGCTCCGTCTCCGCCGGGGGACCCGTCCTCCACCGGCTCGCACCCGCTCACGAGCACCACGGCCGCGGCCAGCACCGCGACCACGCCCCCGCCCCTCGACCGCCTCACGCGCACACCGCCCCGTACTCCGCCACCACGGCCACGACCCACCCCACCACTCGCCACGCCCCGGAGACTACGACCCGGGGACTACGACCCGAGAACCGACGTCAGGAACTCCCCGACCCACCCGAGGAGTTCCCGCCCGACCAGCGGCTTGCCGCCCACCTTGGCGGTCTTCGGGCGCGGCACCAGCACCTGGTGCGCCGCCGGCTTGATCACGGTGCCCGGGTACAGCCGCTTCAGCCGGAGCTCCTGCGACTCCCGCAACTCCACCGGCGCGAACCGGATGTTGTTGCCCTGGAGCACGACCTCGCCCACACCGCACGCGCGCGCGAGCATGCGCAGCCCGGCGACCAGCAGCAGGTTCTCCACCGGCTCGGGCAACTTGCCGTAGCGGTCGACGAGTTCCTCGCGTACGGCCTTGATGTCCTCCTCCGAGTTCACGGAGGCGATCGCCCGGTACGCCTGCAGCCGCAGCCGCTCGCCCGGGGCGTAGTCGTGCGGGACGTGCGCGTCGACCGGGAGCTCGATCTTGACCTCCAGCGGCGGCTCCTCCTCCACACCGCCCTCCAGGGAGGCCCGGTAGTCCGCGACCGCCTCGCCGACCATACGGACGTACAGGTCGAAGCCGACGCCCGCGATGTGGCCCGACTGCTCGCCGCCCAGCAGATTGCCCGCGCCGCGGATCTCCAGGTCCTTCATGGCGACGTACATGCCGGCGCCCATCTCGGTGTGCTGGGCGATCGTGGCGAGACGTTCGTGCGCGGTCTCGGTCAGCGGCTTCTCCGGCGGGTACAGGAAGTACGCGTACCCGCGCTCCCGGCCACGCCCGACCCGCCCGCGCAACTGGTGGAGCTGCGAGAGACCGAAGTTGTCACCGCGCTCCACGATCAACGTATTCGCATTGGAGATGTCGATACCGGACTCGACGATCGTCGTGGAGACGAGCACGTCGAACTTCTTCTCCCAGAAGTCGACGACGACCTGCTCCAGGGCCTGCTCCGACATCTGGCCGTGGGCGGTGGCGATCCGCGCCTCGGGGACGATGTCGCGCAGCCGCGCCGCCGCCCGGTCGATCGACTCGACACGATTGTGAATGTAGAAGACCTGGCCCTCACGCAGCAGTTCACGCCGGATGGCGGCACCGATCTGCTTCTCCTCGTACGGCCCCACGAACGTCAGGACCGGGTGCCGCTCCTCCGGCGGAGTCGTGATCGTGGACATCTCCCGGATGCCCGTCACCGCCATCTCCAGGGTCCTCGGGATCGGCGTCGCGGACATGGTCAGCACATCGACGTTCGCCCGCAGCTTCTTCAGCTGCTCCTTGTGCTCGACGCCGAACCGCTGTTCCTCGTCGACGATGACGAGACCCAGATCCTTGAACTTGGTCTCGGACGAGAACAGCCGATGCGTACCGATGACGACATCGACCGCCCCGTCCTTCAGCCCCTCCAGAACGGCCTTCGCCTCACTGTCGGTCTGGAACCGGGACAGCGCCCTCACCTTCACGGGGAACTGCGCGTACCGCTCGCTGAACGTCCCGAAGTGCTGCTGCACCAGCAGTGTCGTCGGCACCAGCACCGCGACCTGCTTGCCGTCCTGCACCGCCTTGAACGCGGCCCGCACCGCGATCTCGGTCTTGCCGTAGCCGACGTCGCCGCAGATCAGCCGGTCCATCGGGACCGTCTTCTCCATGTCCTCCTTGACCTCGGCGATCGTCGTGAGCTGGTCGGGCGTCTCCGCGTACGGGAAGGCGTCCTCCAGTTCCCGCTGCCAGGGCGTGTCCGGGCCGAACGCGTGGCCGGGAGCCGCCATCCGCGCGCTGTACAGCTTGATCAGATCGGCCGCGATCTCCTTGACGGCCTTCTTCGCCCGCGCCTTGGTCTTGGTCCAGTCGGCGCCGCCGAGCCGGTGCAGGCTGGGCGCCTCGCCGCCCACGTACTTGGTGATCTGCTCGAGCTGATCGGTCGGGATGTACAGCCGGTCCCCGGGCTGCCCGCGCTTGGCGGGCGCGTACTCGACGACCAGGTACTCGCGCGTCGCGCCCTGCACGGTCCGCTGCACCATCTCGATGTAGCGGCCGACACCGTGCTGCTCGTGGACGATGTAGTCGCCCGACTCCAGCGTCAGCGGGTCGATCGTCTTCCGGCGCCGGGCCGGCATCCGCGTACCGTCCCGGCCGGCCGCCTTCTGCCCGGTCAGATCGGTCTCGGTGAGCACGGCCACCTTCAGCGCGGGATCGACGAACCCGTTGTCGATGCAGCCGCACGAGACATGGACAAGGCTCGGCGCGATCTCCCCCAGATCCGCGTCCAGCCGGGCCGCGATGCCCTCCCCGCCGAGCACCTCGACCGTACGGGAGGCCGGCCCGTGCCCCTCCGTCACGAAGACCGTGCGCCACCCGTCGGCGAGCCACCCCTTGGTGTCGGCGAGCGCCTTCGCCGTGTCGCCCCGATAGGTGTCCGGGGCGTGCATGCCCAGCTTCAGCGTGTCGGCGTCCGTCTCCTCGTCCGCCGCGAACGGCGACACGGACCACCACATCATGTCCAGCTCTCTGGCCCGGTCGCGGACGTCCGCGATGGACCACAGGGAGGCCGCACCGACATCGATGGGCGCCTCGCCACCCCCCGCGGTGGCCGCCCAGGACGCCTGCAGGAACTCCTGACTGGTGGCCACGAGATCGGCGGCCCGGGTCCGCACCCGCTCGGGGTCGCACACGACGGCCATCGACCCCTTGGGCAGCACATCGAGCAGCAGTTCCATGTCGTCCACGAGCACCGGCGCCAGGGACTCCATGCCCTCGACCGCGATACCCTCGGCGATCTTGCCCAGCAGCTCCCCCAGCTCGGGATGGGCCTCGGCCAGCACGGCGGCCCGCTCCCGCACCTCCGCCGTCAGCAACAGCTCGCGGCACGGCGGGGCCCACAGCCCATGCTCCGCGACCTCGAGAGATCTCTGATCCGCAACCTTGAAGTACCGGATCTCCTCGACATCATCGCCCCAGAACTCCACCCGCAGCGGATGCTCCTCGGTGGGCGGGAAGACATCGAGAATCCCACCCCGTACAGCGAACTCACCGCGCTTCTCGACCAGCTCCACCCGCGAGTACGCGGCCGCCGCCAGCGCCTCCACGACATCACCCAGATCAGCGCTCTGCCCGGTCCTGAGCGCCACGGGCTCCAGGTCCCCCAGCCCCTTGACCTGCGGCTGGAGCACGGACCGCACGGGCGCGACGACCACCGCCACCGGCCCGGTGGCGGGATCGTCCGCACGCGGATGGGCAAGCCGCCGCAGCACGGCCAGCCGCCGCCCCACGGTGTCACTGCGCGGGCTCAGCCGCTCGTGCGGCAGCGTCTCCCACGACGGGTACTCCACCACCGCGTCCTCCGGCAGCAGCGACCGCAGCGCCGCCGCGAGGTCCTCGGCCTCCCGCCCGGTCGCCGTCACGGCCAGTACGGGCCGGCCGGCGTCCCGGGCCAGCGCGGCCACCGCGAAGGGGCGGGCCGCCGGGGGACCCACCAGATCGACATGCATCCGATTGCCGTCGGCGGCGGCGCTTACCGCCTCCGCGAGAGCGGCGTCCCTGACGACGACGTCGAGCAGACCGTGCAGGCTCATGAAGGACTTCCATCCCGGGGAGTGGGCAACGCGAGCGACCCGACACGTCACACGGGCCGGGGTTCCCAAGCCTACGCCGGACAGCCACACCGACCGGCCGGGAGCGGTCGAGTACCCCCCACCCCGCCAGGACACCCACCGGCACAGCCACCGACCCTCACGGACCGGCAGCCGCGTACGCCCCTCAAGGGGGGCCACCGGCCCCCACGCACGCACCCGGCAGCCTCGTACGGCGGGAAGGGGGCGTGCCGGGGGGGTGTCCGCGCGCAGCGGCCGGCGGTCCACCACCGGCCGCCCTCCCAAAACGCACGGAACCCGCCGGACCGAGCACGGACACCCCCCGGCGCGTCCCCGACCCACTCGCGGACCCCAGGCGGACCAGACACCCACCCGCACACGAATCAAGACCACCCGGCCCCACACGAACCCGGCACCGAGCAGCCGAAGCCTCTCGATGCCGGGCCCACTACCGAACTCGTCGCCGAGCTGAGAACCCCGGGCACCCCCGAGCCCCCGCCCGCCGCCGGAACTACTCCGTGGCGATGGCGTTCAGCACATTCATCCGCCCCGCCCGGAACGCCGGCACCAGCGCCGCGAACAGCCCCACGAACGCCGACCCGATGAAGACACCCACGATCGTCGGCCACGGGATCTCCAGGACGTTCAGCCCCTCCAGCGCGAGCAGCTGCTGCGCGGTCGCGCCCCAGCCCATGCCCAGCCCGAGCCCCAGCAGCGCACCGAACAGGGCGATCACCACCGACTCCAGCCGGATCATCCGCCGCAGCTGCCGCCGCGACAGACCGATCGCCCGCATCAGACCGATCTCCCGCGTCCGCTCCACCACCGACAGGGCCAGCGTGTTCACCACACCCAGCACCGCCACGACGATCGCCAGCGCCAGCAGCCCGTAGATCATGTTCAGCAGCTGCCCGATCTGGTCCTGCAGGGCGTCCTTGTAGTCGGCCTGGTTGCGCACGGTGTACTGCGGATAGCCGTCCAGCGCCGACTTCAGCGCCGTGTACGCGGCCTCCTCCTGGCCGTCCCGCGCCGCGGCGAAGACCAGCATGTCCAGCGGCATCTTCTCCGCGGGCACGTACTTCGCGAGCGTGTCGATCGAGGTGTACATCGCGCCGGCGTCGATGACGACATCGCTGCTGGTGATCGCGCGGACCGTCAGCTCGGCCGTACGGCCGCCCTCGAAGGCCACCGAGATTTTCGAGCCGATACGGACGCCGTGGTCCTCGGCGAACTTCTCGTGGACGGACATCGAGTCCGGACGGTAGGCGTCCGCCAGCTTCCCGGCGACCGTCTCGGTGCGCATGTCCGTCGCGTACGTCGGGTCGGCCGCCGTGATCGCGGTCTTGTCGAGCGTCTTGCCGTCAGGGGTGGTGAAGTCGGCCTTCAGCCACTTGTACTCGGTGACCCGCTCCACCCCCTCCGCGGACCGTACCGCCTGCACCGCCTGCGGCGTGATGAGCTGCCCGCTGTCCGACTGCACGATGAAGTCCGTGCCGACCGACTTGTCGAGCTGCTCCGTCGCCGAGGCCACCATCGACGACCCGACCACCGACAGGCACGCCACCAGCGCGAGCCCGATCATCAGCGCGGCGCCCGTGGCACCGGTACGGCGCGGGTTGCGCAGCGCGTTGCGCTCGGCCATCCGCCCGACCGGCCCGAACACCCGCAGCAGCACGGCACCGAGCACCCGCACCACACCACCGGCGAGCACCGGCCCGACCACGACGAACCCGATCAGCGACAGCACCACACCGAGGCCCAGCCACAGCGAGCCCTCGCTCGCCTTGTCCGCGCCGGCCGCGAGGAAGAGGGCACCCGCTCCGGCACCCGTCAGCACCAGGCCCAGCACGGCCCGTACGACACCGGCCCTGGCATCCGCCGGGGCACCGGCGTCGCGCAGCGCGGCCATCGGGGAGACCTTGCCGGCCCGCCGGGCGGGCAGGTACGCGGCGAGCACGGTGACCACGACACCGAGGACCAGTCCGGCCACCGGGGTGGTCCAGGCGACGGTCAGGTCGTCGGTGGACAGCTTCATCCCCATGGAGCCCATCAGCTCCATCAGCCCGATCGCGAGGCCGATCCCCGCGCCCACGCCGAGCACCGAGCCGACGAGCCCGAGCAGCAGCGCCTCGACGAGCACGGAGCGGTTGACCTGCTTGCGCGAGGACCCGATGGCCCGCATCAGGCCGATCTCGCGGGTGCGCTGGGCGACCAGCATCGAGAACGTGTTGATGATCAGGAACACGCCGACGAGGAACGCGATCCCGGCGAAGCCGAGCATGGCGTACTTGATGACGCCCATGAACTCCTCGACGTCGGCGGCGTTGGCGTCGGCGACCTCCTTGGCCGTCTGCACCTTGTACCCACCGTCGAGCCCGGCGGAGACGTTCTTCTTCAGCTCCGCGTCACTGACCCCGGCCGCCGCCGTGACGTTGATGTTCGTGTAGACGCCGCGCTCGCCGACCAGGGTCCGCTGGGCCGTCTCGGTGTCGAGGTAGAACATCGCGGCGCCCGGGTTGGTGACCGTGAACTCGACGATGCCGGAGACCTTCGCCCGGTGCGTGCCGACGACGCTGATGACACTGATGCCGTCGCCGAGCTTCAGACCGTGCTTGTCGGCGGTGTCCGCGTCGACCATGACCTGGTCCGGTCCGCGCGGCGCCTGCCCGGAGGTGAGCTTCATGGTGCGGGCGTCGTTGGCGTTCCAGTTGCCGACGATGGTCGGGCCGCCGCTGGTGGGCGACAGGCTGTCCTTGTCGGCGTCGACGACGGTCACCGAGGTGGAGAAGACGGTGCCCTCGGCCGACTTCACCCCGTCCGCCGCCCGTACGTCCTCCAGCACGGAGGCGGGCAGGACCGGCGGCTTTCCGGTGTCGGAGGTGGTCTCACCGGTGTCCGAGGAGTCCTTCGTACTGACCGTGACATCGGACGCGGTCGCCGCGAACAGCTTGTCGAACGTCGTGCTCATCGTGTCCGTGAAGACGAGCGTCCCGCAGACGAACGCCACCGACAGCAGCACCGCCACCGCAGACAGCGCCATCCGCCCCTTGTGCGCGACGAAGTTGCGCATCGAGGTCTTGAGGACGGTCATGACGTACGCCCCCGGGCGTCGAAGTCCTTCATGCGGTCGAGCACGCCCTCGGCGGTCGGCTGGAGCATCTCGTCGACGATCCGGCCGTCGGCGAGGTAGAGCACCCGGTCCGCGTACGAGGCGGCCACCGGGTCGTGGGTGACCATGACGATGGTCTGGCCCAGCTCGTCGACCGACCTGCGCAGGAAGCCGAGCACCTCGGCGCCGGCCCGGGAGTCGAGGTTGCCGGTCGGCTCGTCCCCGAAGATGATCTCCGGCCGGGCGGCGAGGGCACGAGCCACCGCCACGCGCTGCTGCTGCCCTCCGGAGAGCTGGGTGGGCCGGTGCTTGAGCCGCCCGGCCAGCCCGACGGTCTCCACGACCCGGTCCAGCCACGCCTTGTCGGGCTTGCGGCCCGCGATGTCCATGGGCAGCGTGATGTTCTCCAGCGCGTTCAGCGTCGGCAGCAGGTTGAACGCCTGGAAGATGAACCCGATCCGGTCCCGCCGCAGCTGGGTGAGCTTCTTGTCCTTGAGCCTGGTTATCTCGGTCTCGTCCAGGTAGATCTCGCCGCTGGTGACGGTGTCGAGCCCGGCCAGGCAGTGCATCAGCGTCGACTTGCCGGACCCGGACGGGCCCATGATCGCGGTGAACCGCCCCCGGTCGATGTCCACGTCGACATGATCGAGGGCGACCACCCGGGTCTCCCCGGACCCGTACGCCTTCACGACCTGCCGCGCCCGAGCGGCGACGGCCGTAGGCCCTCCAGTGCCCCCGGTCCTGGGAATGCTTACAGCCGTTGTCACGGTATGACTCCTATATCGGTCAGTGAAGAATGCGGAAGGTCGCCGCTGCGGTGCTGGATGCGGTTCGCGTTACGGAGTGCGCTGTGGTGCGGTACGTCGACGAGTCTGGCGCCCGGGGAGGGTCCGCCGCGCTGGTGCCGGACCCCGTCTTCTGCTGGGGAAAACCCCACCCCCCGACGTGCGGTCCGTACGACCCCCGTACGCCCCGACCGCTCCCCTGCGACGTAAGAACAGGCTAAGGACGGCGTCGCCACGGCTCGTCCTCCGGCGGGACGAACCCTCCCCGGTCCGTAGTACCGAGGAACCCCTAGGGGTCTCCACCGACAGGTGGAGCGGATCTCGGGGTTCCCTCCGCCCACCGGCCCACCCAGCGTCCACCCTCCCGCTGCGAGCGGCTCAAGTGGCAAGCTGTCGGCGGCCGATGGGTGCAGGGGGAAAGGAAAATCCGGTGGGCGACACGAGACCCGCGACACGCGACACCGCGCGGCGCACCGGGACCGACAGACGCGGGGCCGTGGTCGCCGCGCTCATGCTCGCCATGGCCCTGGCCGCGCTGGACGGCACGATCGTCTCGACCGCCGTCCCGCAGATCGTCGCCGACCTCGGCGGCTTCTCGATCTTCTCGTGGCTGTTCTCCGGCTATCTGCTGGCCGTGACGGTCACCCTGCCCGTCTACGGCAAGCTCTCCGACACCTTCGGCCGCAAGCCGGTACTGATCGCGGGCGCGGCCCTCTTCCTGCTCGGCTCCCTGCTCTGCGCGCTCGCCTGGAACATGTGGTCGCTCATCGCCTTCCGCATCGTCCAGGGCCTCGGCGGCGGCGCGCTGCAGGGCACGGTCCAGACCCTGGCGGCCGACCTCTACCCGCTCGAGGAACGCCCGAAGATCCAGGCCAGGCTCTCCACGGTGTGGGCCACGTCGGCGATCGCCGGCCCCGCGGTGGGCGGACTGCTCGCGGCGTACGCCGACTGGCGCTGGATCTTCCTCATCAACCTCCCGGTGGGCGCGGTGGCCCTCTGGCTCCTCGCCCGCCATCTGCACGAACCCCAGCGCCTGCCGACCGGCGGAGCCACCCGCCCCCGTATCGACTGGGCGGGCGCGCTCGCCGTCTTCCTCAGCGGCAGCGTGCTGCTGGCGGCGCTGGTGCAGGGCGGGGTGGCCTGGGACTGGCTGTCGGCCCCGTCGCTCACCCTGTTCGGCACGGGACTCGCGCTCGTCGCGGCCGTGGTCGTGATCGAACGCCGGGCCACCGAGCCGATCATCCCCGGCTGGGTGTGGCGCCGCCGTACGATCGCCGCGGTCAACCTCGCCCTGGGCGCCCTGGGCCTGCTGATGGTGGCCCCGACGGTCTTCCTCCCCACGTACGCACAAGCAGTCCTGGACCTGGACCCGATCACCGCCGGTTTCGTCCTCTCCGTCTGGACGCTGAGCTGGCCGGTGTCGGCGGCGCTCAGCCAGCACGTGTACCGCCGCATCGGCTTCCGCGACACGGCGGTGCTGGGCATCGGCACGGCCGCCCTCCTCCTGCTGGCGTTCCCCTTCCTCCCCTACCCGGGCGAGGCCTGGCAGCCGGCCCTGCTGATGCTGCTGCTCGGCGCGGCCCTCGGCCTCTTCCAGCTCCCGCTGATCGTCGGCGTGCAGTCGACGGTCGGCTGGGCGGAACGCGGCACCGCCACCGCCTCGATCCTCTTCTGCCGCCAGACCGGCCAGACGGTGGGCGCAGCGGTGTTCGGCGCCGTCGCCAACGGTGTGCTGGCCGCACGGCTGGGCGGCGCGGGCGACCTGGACTCGGTGACGCACGGGCTGGACTCGGGAACGGCGGCGGAGCCCGTACGACGGGCGGTCGCGGACGCGGTCCACGCGGTGTACCTGGGCGCGGCGGGGGCGGCGGCGCTGGCCTTCCTGGTCCTGCTCACGCTGGCACCGCGCCGCTTCCCCGTCCTGAAGGACAAGGCGGACGAGGACGGGGAACACCCGCACGACTGAGCACCCGCACGACCGAGTACCTCCGCGATCGAGCACCTACACGACCGAGCACCTCCCGCCCGCCCCGCCGCAGAACCGTCACTCCAACGGCGCGCTGCCCGTCAGAGCCGTCAGGCTGGCGCGGATGTGATCCATGTGAGCCCGTACGCTGTCCTCCTGCTCACCGTGCTCGCGCAGGATCCGGTCCGTCTCCCGGGAGACGCGGTCCTCCCGCATCCGGGCCTCGGCGACCAGCCCGGACGCCCGCTCCCCGGCCTCGGCCTGCAGCCGCGCCGCCGACTCCTCCGCCTCCGCGAAGGCACGCCGGGCCCCGGCGAAGGCGGCCTCCGCCCGCTCCATGAGCTGCGCGTGGCGGGCGTCCAGGGCGGCGACCCGTTCGGACTCCTCGCGCTCGGCCTCCGCCCACCGCACGGCGTGCTCCGCCTCCTGCTCGCCGAGCACCTCCTCCGTACGCTCCCGCACCTCCCGCAGCGCGGCCAGCGCCCCGCTCCGGCTCTCCTTCACCTCGCGCCGCGCCGTGATCCGTACGTCGTCCGCCTCGGTCCGCGCCGCGAGCAGCGCCTGCCGGGCCCGCTCGTCCGCCTCCTCACGCAGCTCCTCGGCGTACGCCCGCGCGGCCACCAGCGCCCGGTCGCCCTCCGCCCGCGCCTCGTCGGCGGCCCGCTCGGACTCCCGGCGGGCTTCCGCCCGGACCTCGTCGGCCTCCGCCGCACCCAGCTCGAAGAGCTGCCGCGCCCGCTCGCCGAGCGCCTCGTACGTCTGCGGGGCGAGCCGCGCCACGGTCTCCCGCAGCCGGACCGCGTCCTCCTCCATCTCCCTGGCCAGCACGGTCAGCCGGGCGGCCCGCTCCCACGCGGCATCGCGCTGCGCGGAGAGAGCCGCCTCGTACCCGTCGACCTGCTCGGGTCGGTAACCCCGCCGTACGACCCCGAATCCGTACCGCGTCACCGGCTCGCTACTCATCCTCGAACCCCTCTCCGCCGCACCCACACCACATGACGACCGCGAAAAAACGAACAAGTCGCACACAGCTTGGCGGATAGGACCGAAATGTCCACAACGCAACACTCAAGCCGGGAACAAGCGCCTCCCGGCACACACGAAAGGACTCCTCGGGCACACGCGAAAGGGCCGGGCCGGTCGTACGACCGGCCCGGCCCCGACGGACGGGAGCAGCGTCAGCGCCGCGTCACAGCAAGCACGACCCTCACAACAACCCGTCCCACATCTGCTCCAGCAGCACCGACCACCAGCTGTCCGGCGAACCGAGCGCCGCCGGGTCCAGCGCGGCCAGCTGCGCCTGGAAGTCGACGGTCCAGCGGCCCGCCTGCTCCTGGTTCAGCCCGTACCGCAGCCGCCACATCCGCCCCAGCAGCGCCAGACACCTCTGGAACTCCGGCAGCCCCGTGTTCACGAACTGCGGCGGCACCGGAGCACCACCCGGCCCGGCCTCCACCGGCACCGCCACGATGTGCGCCGTCCCGTACTGCACACAGAGCGCCTTGCCGAAGTCACTGCCCACGACCAGGTACGAACCCGCGTCCGACGCCGGCTGGACACCGCGCTCCTGCGCCAGCTCCGCCAGCGTCGGCACCGGCCGCCCGGGCTGCGCCTGCGCCCAGAAGAACGGCCCCATGTCCACGGGCAGTCCGGCCACCACCAGCGTGTGCGCCACGAGCGGCGGCACACCCTGCCGCGACACCGCCTGCTGGTCGAACCGGAAGATCCCCGGCCCGAACGCCGCCCCCAGCTCCTGCGCGACGCCCTCCGGCGGGACCGGCGGCGCGGGCTGCGCCGGCGGCAACGGCGCCCGCACCGGCGCCGGCCGTGCCGGACCGTCCGCCACCTGGTGCAGCTCGCCCTGGTGCGCCAGCAGTTGGGCCATGCCCTGCTGCCGCGAGGCGTGATCGGTGCCGTACGGCGCGATGGACGTGATCCGCGCGTTCGGCCACTGCTCACGGATCATCCGCGCACAGTACGCACCCGGCAGCTCGCACGACTCCAGCTCCGTGTGCAGCTCCAGCACCGCCTCCGGCGGGACGTTCATCCCCCGCAGCTCGTGGAAGATCTGCCACTCCGGGTGGGGCATGCCCGGCGCGGACCGCCGGATCACCTTCTGCTCGGAACCGTCCGGCGCACGGAACCGCAGCACGGCCTGATACCCGGGACCTACGGTCGGCGGCCCGGCAGGGGCCGCCTGCGGCGGATAGCCGTACGCCGGAGGCTGCCCCGGCATCGGCTGGGACTGCGGAGCACCCGGGGGCACACCGGGCGGACCAGGAGGCGCGGGAGGCACACCCGGACCCGCGACCGGGGGACCGGCCAGCATCGTGGGTGCGTGATGGACACCCTCCGCCGGGGTGCCGCCCGGCGGACCCGGCACACCCGCAGGCCGGGACTGCGGAGCCCCCGGAGGACCGGGCGGCTGGGGCACGCCCGGGCCACCGACCGGGGGTCCGGCGAGCATCGTGGGTGCGTGGTGGACGCCCTCCGGGGGTGTACCGCCCGGCGCAGCACCCGCAGCACCCGCAGCACCCGCAGCACCCGGAGCACCCGGAGCACCCGGACCGAACGGCGAAGGCGTGCTGTCCGGCGGCGTGGCCTGCGGTGCAGGTGGAACGGGCGCACCCGGCGGAGGCGTGTCCGCGTCACTCAGCGGCGGCGCGAACACGGTGTCCGGCAACGGCACCGAACGGTCCTCCTCGGCCCCGGCGTTCGTGTCCGTCCCCGCCCACGGAGTCGCCCCGGCCGGCACACCCGGCACACGGTCCTGCGGCGACACCACCGGAACATCCGGCACGCCCGGCACATCCGGCGCGTCCTGGCCCCCACCCGCGGCGGGCCACGGCGTGGCGTCCGCCGGAGCCGACGGCGCCGGAAGGGCCCCCGGCAGCGAACCGCCGCCCGCGGGAACCGCGTCCGCCACCGCATCCCCGCCGGCCGAACCACCGGCAGCGGCAGGCCGCACCCCGCCACCCTCCGCCCCGGCGGCAGCAGCAACCCCGGCCCCGTCCGACGTCCCCGGCCTCCGGTCCGCGATGCCCAGCTTGTCGGCCGCCTCCTGCAGCCACTCCGGCGGAGTCAGCAGGAACGACGTCTGGTTCAGATCCACCCGGGCCGGAGCCGGCGCCGGCGTCCGCCCGGCATCGGTGCCGGCATCCGGACGGCCGTACTCCTCCTCGTACCGCCGGATCACCTCACCCACCGGCAGCCCCGGCCACAGCGTCGCCTCACCACTGTCCCGGGCGATCACCAGCCGCTGCGCACCGCCGTCCGACCGCGGACCGTCCGGCCGGTCCTCCGCCCAGACCACGAAACCCAGCTCGAACTCCCGTACCCGCACCTCACGGTGCTGGTATCCGGGCACGTCACCGTTGATCCACTCTTCCGCGCGCTCCTGCGCCTGCGCGAAGGTCACCACCGCGAGCTCACTCCCCCACCGAAGAGACCGGCACGGCACGCGCGAAGCCACCGTCCACCATCAGGTTCGCCACGGTCTCCAGCTCCGGCGGACTGCCCGCGAGCCGCGACAGGAACGCGTCGAAGTCGTCACCGCACGGCAACAGCAGCCGCTCCACCCGCTCCTCCGGCGTCCACGACGGATCCACGTCACGGGCATCGTCGTACGCGCAGAACCACACCGACCCCACCCGGTCGCCCCGCACCTTCAACGCGAGCAACCCGCCCTGCAGGAACGCCACCCCCAGATAGTCCTTGGTCAGGTGATCCCGCAGGCACTTGTTGACGTACACGAGGTCGTTGACCGCCGCCTCGTCCCGCACCGTGAAGAACGGCTGGTCCACCAGCAGCCCCAACTCGGCGTCCAGCGCCACCCCCACGGGAGCACACCCGCCCGCCGCCTTCAGGAACGACCGGTACGCCCCCGGCAGCCGGTAGCCCAGCTCCTCCTCGACCGCCAGCACCTGCTGCTCGGTCACCGACACCAGCGACTTCGGCAGCCCGAAGTGCGCCGGCCGGGTCTCCTGCAACGGCCGCGTACCCCGCTTGCCCTGGTCGACCGCCGCCGTCGCCACCCCGCCGTGATGCCGCAGCAGCGCCTTCACCTCGACCGGGACCAACTCCAGCCGCCGGCCCCCCGGAACGTGGTGCCAGGTCCAGCCGTGCGGCGTCGCCACCGACGGAATCGTGTCCCACAGCTCATGCCCCGACGCGGCGAGCGCCGCGTTCGCCGACACGTAATCCGTCAACCTCAGCTCGTCGACACCGAACCCTTCCGGGGGATCGGCGATCTCCGCGGCGGCACGCGCATAGGGCGAGAAGTCCGGATAACCGTGCACGTCGACACGGACGCCCCTCGGATGACGCGCGGACCGGACCGGATCCGGGAACTGCACGACCTGCCCGGCGTAGGCCGCGTTCGGCGGCGCGGCTCGCTGCCCGAGCCGACCTGTCGTCATGGCGCTTGCCCCCTGCGGCATTCTGTAAGGCTGTATCGATCCGCGAATGGATCGTGACTGCCGACAGCCTAAGCGGTACGACGACACCGGTCACCGGACCACCGACTCGGTGACCAGCCGTCACCCCACGGTGACTCAGTGGCCAGGCCCAGGCGTGTCGCGAGGCCCCAGCTTCCGTCCCCGCCACGGCGTTTGGCAGTCTGTCTCCGCTGTCGGGGGACACAGAGGGAGGGGACAAGGACCATGAACGCGACGACCCAGGCCAGCGCATCCGGCGACCCCCGGGTCGGCTGGAGCGCCACCGAGGCCGCCCACGCGCCCCTGCTGCTCCACCGCCGCGACGGCATACTGCCCACCGTCGCCGCGGCCCTCTCCGTCCGCGGCGCCACCCTCACCGGCACCGCCGCCCGCAGCGACACACCCCCCGCCCTGCACCCCCTCGTCCAGGACTTCCTGGACTCCCTCGCCGCCGACCGGCGCGACCGCTTCACCGGACGCTGCGCCGAGGCCATCCTCATCTCCCGCCACATCACGGCCGTCGACGCCACCCGCAGCAAACGCGCCTCCCGCAAACCCATGACCAACGGCGAGGCCCGCAAAGCGCTCAAACACGCCAAACTCACCGCCCGCCGCATCCGCGAGGACGGCGACCCCCTGCACGGCAGCTTCGCCGCCCCCTGCCGCGCCTGCCAGGCCCTCAGCGCCCACTTCGGCGTACGCATCGTCGACCCCGGCAAGTAGACCCGACCACCCACCCGCACCACGGCGCGACCCGCCACCGGCGACCGCCGAGCCCCATCCCTCGACGAACGAAGGGCAGATGCAAGCCGACCGCTCCTCCTCCAGGCACTCGACAGCGCTCGACCAAGGGGGACTCACCACCCGCTTCCCCGCCACCGTCGACACCACCCTTCGCAACGCCGGCTGGCAGCCCGGCCGCTGGGACATACGACAGGCGGAGACCTGGGCCGACGCCCTGCGCGACCACACCTCCCCCGCAGGCCACCGCCACGCCGTCTTCCCGGCCGCGGTCGAGGCCTGGGCCGAATTCGGCGGCCTCCACATCACCACCCGGTCACCGGGCCGCCAACTCGCCCCCGCCACCCTCCACCTCGACCCCCTGCACGGCCTCCACATGGCCCGCACCCTCGGCGACCTCGGCCGCGCCCTCAGCACCGAGGTCGCCCCCCTCGGCCACGAGCCCGACACCCACACCCTCCTCGCCATCGACACCGAGGGCCGCACCTACGCCATCGACCACACCGGCGACTGGTACCTGGGCACTACCGTCGACCAGGCCCTCACCGCCCTCCTCACGGGCATCCCCCCGGTACGCCTGACAGCGAACTGACCACAGCCGCCCCACGAACCGGCAGCCGCGTACGGCGGAAAGGGGGCGTGCCGGGGGGTGTCCGCGCGCAGCGGCCGGCGGTCATCGCCGGCCACCCTCCCAAGGCGCACGGAACCCGCCGGACCGAGCACGGACACCCCCCGGCGCGTCCCCGACCCCCTCGGCACCCCAGGCGCCCAAGCCACAACGGCGAGACAGCAAAAAACCCGACGCACCCCACAACGCACCACCCACGGCAACCGCCGGAGGCCTACGCCGGGATCACCGCCGACACCCGGAAACCCCCCGCATCCGTAGGCCCCGACACGAACACCCCGCCCAGCGCCACGACCCGCTCCTTCATCCCGAGCAGCCCGTTCCCGCCCGACGGCAGCCCCGCGGACGACGCCGCCCCCGGCTCCGGCGGCGGCTCGTTCTCCACCTGCATCGCGATCTCCGCGCCCCGATGCGCCAGCCGCACATGCGTCCTCGCCCCCGCCGCATGCTTGTGCACGTTGGTCAGCGCCTCCTGCACCACCCGGTACGCGGTCTGCTCCACCTCACGGGCGTACGCCCGCACCTCCCCCATCACCGACAGCTGCACGACCATCCCCGCGGCCGCCGACTGCCCGACCAGCTCCTCCAGCTCCGCCAGACACGGCCCCTCACCGGCCTCCGCAGCACCCCGCACACCACCCGCCGCACCGGCGGCAGCCGCCGCGGCGACCCCCACCGCGGCCAACGGCGGCGCCACCGAAACCCGCTCACGCTCGGACCCGGACCCCGCAGACCGCCGCGCCGAACCCGCCCCGGCCCCCGACCCCGACCCCGCCGCCGACTCCGACCCGGACCGAAGAACCCCGAGCATCTCCCGCAGCTCCGTCAGCGCCTGCCGCCCCATGTCCCCCACGAGCGCCGCATTCTTCACCGCCTTCTCCGGATCCTTGCGCGCCACCGCCTGCAACGCCGCCGCATGCACCACCATCAACGACACCCGGTGCGCCACCACGTCGTGCATCTCCCGGGCGATCCGCCGCCGCTCCTCGCCCCGCGCCCACTCGGCCCGCTCCTCGGCCCGCTCGGCCAGCAGTTGCAGCTCCCGCTCCAGCGAGTCCGCCCGCTCCCGCAGGCTCTCCATCAGCCGGCGCCGCGCCCCCACGTACAGCCCCAGCAGCACCGACGGCGCCGTCAGCCCGATCGCCATCGTCAGCGCCACGAACGACGGGAACCACTCCGCCCCCACCTCGGGGCTGTCCCGCACATGCACACCCCGCGTCGTCTGCACGAACGCGACGATGAACACCCCCACGAAGGACATCCCCGACAACGCCGCGATGACCCGCCGCGGCGCCTCCGACGCGGCCAGCGTGTACAGGCCGACGATGCCCATCAGATAGCCCATCTCGGCCGGCGTGACCGCGATAGCGACCAGCACCACAGCGACCGGCCACATCCGCCGCACCAGCAGCACGGACCCGGCCACCAGACCGAACAGCACCCCCACGGCCGCGGGCAGCCCCGCGTCCCGCGCGAACGGCACACCTTCCGCCGCGCACTCCAACGCGGACACCAGAGCGAGCCCCACGTCCAGCGCCGCACTGCGCCACCGCCCCCACCACCACGGACCCGCCCTGGTCCCGGCGCCGTGGTGGTCTTCCCCCGTCGTGGTCATGCATCCAGCCTACGGGCGCCCCGCGCGGCTTTTCCGGCGAGTTTCCCGGACTGGCCTACACCACACTCCGTAACCGAACGGAAGCGAAACCCACCGATATACCTCGAACTACTGAACCGCTCACCGTTCGACCCCGGAACGGATCATTCCCCCCGGACGGTGAGCGCATGACACGCACCACCACCGGCAAGTACGACGACTTCGAGGCTCTGCGGGAACAGGCGGTCGCCCTGCGCCGCGCAGGCCTCAGCCGCCGCCAGATCCGCGACCGGCTCCACGTCGACAACAACGACATCCTCAACCGTCTCCTGGAGGGCGAGCCCGCTCCTGAGTGGACGAAGCGCCCCAACGCGAAGGACGACCTGCGGGCGCGGGCACGTGAGCTCCGGCTTGAGGGCTGGACGTACGACCAGATCCAGGTCGAGCTGGGCTGCTCGAAGAGCTCGATTTCCCTTTGGGTACGGGACCTGCCGAAGCCTGAGCGGCGCGACCCTTCCGAGCAGGCGAAGCTCGCGTCACGCAAGCGCTGGGAACACGAGCTCGCCATCCGCGACGAGAAGCGCCGGAAGACCAAGGCCGCGGCTGCCGGGGAGATCGGCACGATGACCGATCGGGACCTGTTCCTCGCAGGAGTCGCCCTTTACTGGGCCGAGGGCTCCAAGGACAAGCCGTACGACCGCCGCGAGAACGTCATGTTCGTGAACAGCGACCCAGGCGTGATCAAGCTGTACCTGGCCTGGCTGGCCCTGCTCGGCGTCGAGCCCCAGCGCCTGGGCTACCGGGTGATGATCCACATGACAGCGGACGTGGCAGGCGCCAAGCAGTACTGGGCCGATCTGGTCGGTGTCGACGTCTCCACGTTCCAGAAGACGACCATCAAAAAGCACAACCCCAAAACCGTCCGCAAGAACGTGGGCGAGAACTACCGGGGCTGCCTTGTAATCCGTGTCTCACAGTGCGCCGAGTTGTACCGTCGCATCGAAGGGTGGTGGACGGGCATGGTCGATGCCGTCTCCGGGATCACGTCACCGTCCTCCTCAGGTAAGGTCTGACGCAGCCATCCGCCATGGGGTAACTGGTAGCCCGCGGGCCTTTGAAGCCCTGTAGTGCTGGTTCGAATCCAGCTGGCGGAGCTGCTCAGTTCGGGGCCTGACCTCTCAGTCGGGCCCCGTTCACATTTCACCCCCACTACGCCCCGGTATCCTGCGGATGTCCCCACCCATCCAAAGCCGAAGGGCACACCCCGTGAGCGCCAACCGCCCGGCCGCCGTCGTCGTACTCGCAGCGGGTGAGGGCACCCGTATGAAGTCGGCCACCCCCAAGGTCCTCCACAGCATCTGTGGCCGTTCCCTCGTCGGTCACGTCCTCGCCGCCGCCCGCGAGTTGGACCCGGAGAACCTGGTCGTCGTCGTGGGCCACGCCCGCGAGCAGGTCTCCGCGCACCTCGCCGAGATCGACCCCGCCGTCCGTACCGCCGTCCAGGCGGAGCAGAACGGCACCGGACACGCGGTCCGCATGGCCTTGGAGGAGCTCGGCGGCAGCATCGACGGGACGGTCGTCGTCGTCTGCGGTGACACCCCGCTGCTGACCGGCGAGACCCTGACGAACCTCGCGTCCGCCCACACCACCGACGGCAACGCCGTCACGGTCCTCACCGCCGAGGTCCCGGACGCCACCGGCTACGGCCGTATCGTCCGCGACGACGTCTCCGGTGCCGTGACCGCGATCGTCGAGCACAAGGACGCCACCGAGTCGCAGCGCGCGATCCGCGAGATCAACTCGGGTGTGTTCGCGTTCGACGGGCAGCTGCTCGCCGACGCGCTGGGCAAGGTCCGTACGGACAACAGCCAGGGCGAGGAGTACCTCACCGACGTCCTCGGCATCCTGCGCGAGGCGGGGCACCGCGTGGGCGCCTCCGTCGCCGCCGACCACCGCGAGATCGCCGGGATCAACAACCGCGTGCAGCTCGCCGAGGCCCGCCGCACGCTCAACGACCGGCTGCTGACCGACGCGATGCTCGCCGGCGTGACCGTCGTCGATCCGGCGACCACCTGGGTGGACGTGACGGTGACGTTCGAGCAGGACGCGGTCGTGCAGCCGGGCACGCAGCTGCTGGGCGCGACGCATCTCGCGGCCGGCGCCGAGGTCGGGCCGAACACCCGGCTCAAGGACACCAAGGTCGGCCCGGGCGCCCGGGTCGACAACACGGTCGCGGACACCGCGGAGATCGGCCAGGACGCGTCGGTCGGTCCGTACGCCTACCTGCGCCCGGGCACCCGCCTCGGGCTGAAGTCGAAGGTCGGGACGTACGTCGAGACGAAGAACGCGTCGATCGGCGAGGGCACGAAGGTGCCGCACCTGTCGTACGTGGGCGACGCGACGATCGGCGAGTACTCGAACATCGGCGCGGCGAGCGTCTTCGTGAACTACGACGGGCAGGCGAAGCACCACACGACGGTCGGCTCCCACTGCCGGACGGGTTCGGACAACATGTTTGTGGCACCTGTCACGATCGGGGACGGTGCCTACACCGCCGCGGGCTCGGTGATCACGAAGGACGTACCGCCCGGTTCGCTGGCCGTGGCCCGCGGCCAGCAGCGGAATATCGAGGGTTGGGTGGCGCGTAAACGTCCGGGGAGCGCGGCGGCGCAGGCTGCCGAGGAGGCTCGTCGGGAGACGGCCGGCGAAAGCTGACCGGAAACGGGTACGTCCGGGACGGCGTACCGTGATAAGTGCAATCACCCCCCAGCTGAGACGTTCTCTCATGCCCAGCTGAGACCTCTGAGGAGACTGTGCTGTGACCGGGATCAAGACGACCGGCGAGAAGAAGATGATGTTCTTCTCCGGCCGCGCCCACCCCGAGCTTGCCGAGGAGGTCGCCCAGCAGCTGGGTGTCGGGGTCGTCCCGACGAAGGCCTTCGACTTCGCCAACGGCGAGATCTATATCCGCTACCAGGAGTCGGCGCGTGGCGCCGACTGCTTCCTGATCCAGAGCCACACGGCTCCCATCAACAAGTGGATCATGGAACAGCTGATCATGATCGATGCGCTGAAGCGGGCCTCCGCGAGAAGCATCACCGTGATCGTGCCGTTCTACGGTTACGCGCGGCAGGACAAGAAGCACCGGGGACGTGAACCGATCTCGGCGCGTCTGATCGCGGACCTGATGAAGACGGCGGGCGCGGACCGCATCCTCACCGTCGACCTGCACACGGACCAGATCCAGGGCTTCTTCGACGGTCCGGTGGACCACCTGTTCGCGCTGCCGCTGCTGGCGGACTACGTGGGGCAGAAGGTGGACCGCGACAAGCTCACCGTCGTCTCCCCGGACGCCGGCCGCGTGCGGGTGGCCGACCGCTGGTGCGACCGTCTCGGCGCGCCGCTGGCGATCGTGCACAAGCGGCGTGACAAGGACGTCGCGAACCAGGTGACGGTGCACGAGGTCGTCGGTGATGTGAAGGGCCGGGTCTGTGTCCTGGTCGACGACATGATCGACACCGGTGGCACCATCTGCGCCGCCGCGGACGCGCTGTTCGCGCACGGTGCGGAGGACGTCATCGTGACGGCGACGCACGGTGTGCTGTCGGGTCCGGCGGCGGACCGGCTGAAGAACTCGCGGGTGAGCGAGTTCGTGTTCACGGACACGCTGCCGACGCCGGGTGAGCTGGGCCGCGACCTGGACAAGATCTCGGTGCTGTCGATCGCGCCGACGATCGCGAGCGCGGTGCGTGAGGTGTTCGAGGACGGTTCGGTGACGAGCCTGTTCGACGAGCAGTAGGACGCTCGGCGGGGTTGTGCGCGCGACTGATCGCGACCGGCCCTGATTGATCGATTTTTCCGCGGCCTCCCTGGCCGAGTACCCTGTTGAGGTTGCTCGGCGAGGGAGGCCGTTCCCGTTCCACGGGAATCGGCGGTCCGTTATCGACGCGCTCTTCGTAGCAGGCCGTTCGTGGCCGGGTGACTGACCACGACCGTTCTCTCGTGTTCCTGCGAACCACGAGAGCGACCTACGAGGAGTGAACATGTCCGAGGTGAAGATCACCGCCGAGGCTCGTACCGAGTTCGGCAAGGGCGCCGCCCGTCGTATCCGCCGTGACAACAAGGTCCCGGGTGTGCTGTACGGCCACGGTTCCGAGCCGCTGCACCTGACGCTGCCGGGTCACGAGCTGCTGCTGGCGCTGCGTACCCCGAACGTCCTGATCGCGCTGGACATCGAGGGCAAGGGCAACGAGCTGGCGATCCCGAAGGCCGTGCAGCGCGACCCGCTGAAGGGCTTCCTGGAGCACGTCGACCTGCTGCTGGTGAAGCGCGGCGAGAAGGTCAACGTCGAGATCCCGGTCCACACCGAGGGTGAGCTGGCCGCGGGCGGCAACCTGCTGGAGCACGTCCTGGCCGCGCTGCCGGTCGAGGCCGAGGCCACGCACATCCCCGAGTCCGTGACCGTCTCCGTCGAGGGTCTGGAGGCCGGTGCCTCCGTCCTCGCCAAGGACATCACCCTGCCGTCGGGCGTGTCGCTGGCCGTCGAGGAGGACGCGGTGGTCCTCCAGGTGCTGGCCGCTCAGGCGGAGGAGCCGTCGGCCGAGGGCGCCGAGGGCGCGGAGGCCTGATCTCCGTAGGGGATTCCCGTCCGGGGTCCTGAAGGCCCCGGGGCAGAATCTTCGTCAGCCGCCGGGCCCGCGCCGCGTGCGTGGGTCCGGCGGCTGACGTGTATCAACGAGGTGCGCGCGACGACGCGGGACGGCGGCCGGCCGCTGGACGCATACGTGAGGAGACATGGACGTGACGACCGACGCGGGTGCCCCCTGGCTCGTCGTGGGCCTGGGCAATCCGGGCCCCGGGTACGCCATGAACCGGCACAACGTGGGGTTCATGGTGGTGGATCTGCTGGCGGAGCGGATCGGCGGGAAGTTCAAGCGGGCCCAGAAGGCGCAGGCGCAGGTGGTCGAGGGGCGGATCGGTCCGCCGGGGCCGGGCAGCCGGCGGGTGGTGCTGGTCAAGCCGATGTCGTACATGAACCTGTCGGGCGGTCCGGTGAACGCGTTGCGCGAGTTCTACAAGGTGCCGGTGGGCAACATCGTGGCCGTCCATGACGAGCTGGACATCGATTACGGCACGCTGCGGCTGAAGCTGGGTGGCGGGGACAACGGTCACAACGGGCTGAAGTCGATGACGAAGGCGATGGGTGCGGACTACCACCGGGTGCGCTTCGGGATCGGGCGTCCGCCGGGCCGGATGCAGGTGGCGGATTTCGTGCTGAAGGACTTCTCTCCGGCGGAGCGCAAGGAGCTGGACTACTTCGTGGACCGGGCGGCGGACTCGGTGGAGTGCCTTCTGGCGGAGGGGCTGGAGCGGGCGCAGAGCGCGTACAACTCCTGAGCGCCTTGCTGCCGTGTGACCGCGGGTCGATGTACGCGGACAACTGCGGACTTGTCCTCCGCTTCTCCGCTCCTCCTCACCCGCCTTCTCCTCGGCGGAGTTGACCGACCGCAGTTCCATGGCCAATGATCCCGGCCATGCCTGCCAGCTCCGCGTCCCGTAAGACCCGCCAGGGCACCCGCGTCATGCTGCGCT
The DNA here is from genome assembly GCA_000719105.1 of Streptomyces sclerotialus. Classification (GTDB taxonomy): domain Bacteria; phylum Actinomycetota; class Actinomycetes; order Streptomycetales; family Streptomycetaceae; genus Streptomyces; species Streptomyces sclerotialus_B. Next base: position 120,934 of record JODX01000003.1, read on the forward strand.
TCGGGCGGCTCGCGGCGATGGCCACGGTCACGGCGCTGATCCTGATCGCGGGCGTGTGGGCGTCCTGGGGCACGGCCCAGCATGTGATGCTCACCAAGGGGCGCGAGCGCGGCGCGATCGAGGTGACGCGGTGCGGCGGGGGTACGTGCAGTGGTCCGTACACGCCGGTGTCCGTCGGTTCGCGGGCCCGGGAGAGCGTCGACATCGCCGATTCGGTCGCCGTGGCGGAGGGGCGGACGTACGCGGTCGTACTGAAGCCGAGCAGTGGCGAGGCGGTGCGTTCGGGTCCGGGCGGGATGCTGTACGCGTGGGTTCCGCTGGGCGGGGCGCTGCTGCTGGCGTCGGTGGTGGTCGCGGGCGGGCTGCGGCGGACGCGGGCCGCGTGGGTGCTGGCCGTGTCCGGGATCGCGCTGCTGACGGCGGCGTTCGTGGCGGTCTGAGACCCGGTCCGACGAAGGGGATGCCCCCGTGCTCATGCCGAGCACGGGGGCATCGTCCTGAAGAGGTGCTGTGCCTCAGCCGGTGTTGCGCAGTCCGGCCGCCACACCGTTGACGGTCAGCAGCAGCGCGCGGGCGAGCAGCGGGTCCGGTTCGGAGCCCGCGGCGGCCGCGTCGCGATGGCGCTTGAGAAGCGCGACCTGGAGGTAGGAGATCGGGTCGAGGTAGGCGTCGCGGATGGCGAAGGTCTGCTGGAGGACGGGCTGGCTGTCGAGCAGCTTCTCCTCGCCGGTGACGCGCAGGACCTCGCGGACGGTGAGCTCGTGCTCGGCCTCGATGGTGGCGAAGACGTGCCGGAGCTCGTCGGGGACGAGGGTCTCGACGTAGTGGCGGGCGATCTTGAGGTCGGTCTTGGCGAGGGTCATCTCGACGTTGGAGATGAAGTTGCGGAAGAAGTGCCACTGTTCGTGCATCTCTTCCAGCACGCTGTCGAGGCCGGCCTCGCGCAGGGCCTTCAGGCCGGAGCCGACGCCGAACCAGCCGGGCACGATCTGCCGGGACTGGGTCCAGCCGAACACCCACGGGATGGCGCGCAGGCCGTCGAGCGAGACGCCCGAGCCGGGGCGGCGGGAGGGCCGCGAGCCCAGGTGCAGGTCGGCGAGCTGGTCCACGGGCGTCGACGCGAGGAAGTACGTCGGCAGGTCGGGGTCCTCGACCAGCTTGCGGTAGGCGGCGTGGGCGGCGTCGGAGACGACGTCCATGGCGGCGTCCCAGCGGGCGAGGGCCTCGGTGGACTGGCGGGGCGCGGTGTGCAGGGCGGAGGCCTGGAGGGTGGCCGCGACGGTCAGTTCGAGGTTCTCCCGGGCCAGGGACGGCACGAGGTACTTGTCGGAGATGACCTCGCCCTGTTCGGTGACCTTGATCTCGCCCTCGAGGGTGCCCCAGGGCTGGGCGAGGATCGCGTCGTGGGAGGGGCCGCCGCCGCGTCCGACGGTTCCCCCGCGGCCGTGGAAGAGGCGCAGGCGTACTCCGTAGCGGTGGGCGACGTCGCGCAGCCGGCGCTGGGCGCGGTGGATCTCCCACTGGCTGGTGGTGATGCCGCCGAACTTGGAGGAGTCCGAGTAGCCGAGCATGACCTCCTGGACGTCGCCGCGGAGTGCGACGAGGCGCCGGTAGGAGGGGTCGGAGAGCATGTCCTCGAGGATGGTGTCGGCGGCCTTGAGCTCGTCGGTGGTCTCGAGGAGCGGCACGATGCCGATCTTGGCCCAGCCGGCGTGCAGGTCGAGCAGGCCGGCCTCGCGGGCCAGTACCGCCGCGGCGAAGACGTCGTCGGCGCCCTGGCACATGGAGATGATGTACGACTCGATGACCTCGGGTCCGAAGACCTCCAGCGCCCGCTTGACGGTCTCGAAGACGCCGAGGGTCTTCTGGCCGGCCGCGTCGAGCGGGGCGGGGGTGGGGGCCAGCGGCCTTCTGCTGCGGAGTTCCTTGGCGAGCAGCTTGTGGCGGTACTCGCGGGGCATGTCCTCGTAGCGCCAGGACTCCTCGCCGAGGCGGTCGAAGAGCTGGCCGAGGGCGTGGTGGTGGGCGTCGGCGTGTTCGCGGACGTCCATGGTGGCGAGCTGGAGGCCGAAGGCGGCGAGGGTGCGGATGGTGCGGTTCATCCGGCCGTCGGCGAAGAGGCCGCCGCGGTGCTCGCGCAGGGAGGTCTGGACGAGGGTGAGGTCGGCGAGGAGTTCGCTGGTGCCGAGGTAGTCGCGGCCGGGCTGGTGCGGGGTGCCCTTGGCGAGGCGTTCCTTGGTGTTCTCCAGCTTCTGCCGGATGGCGGTGGCCTTGAGCCGGTAGGGCTCCTCGGCGTTGAGGCGCTTGTAGCGGGGGCTGATCTCGGGGAGGGCCTCGAGGTCGGCGTTGAGCGACGCGAGCAGCTCTTCGGTGGCGCCCGTGTAGCGGATGGAGTTGGAGAGGAAGCCGCGGAGTTCGTCGATGAGGTCGAGGGCGTCGTTGATGCCGTGTTCGTGCTGGAGGATCAGCACGTCCCAGGTGACCTCGGGGGTGACGTTGGGGTTGCCGTCGCGGTCGCCGCCGATCCAGGTGCCGAAGGTCAGCGGGCGGGTGTCGTCCGGGAGGGTGACGCCCACGCGTTCGAGTTCGGCGGTGAGGTCCTCGAGGACGTCGCCGACGGCGCCGGCGTGGAGTTCGTCGAGGTAGTAGATGGCGTTGCGGGCCTCGTCGGCGGGTTCCGGGCGGACGACGCGGAGTTCGTCGGTCTGCCAGACGAGGTCGATGTTCTCCGCCAGGCGGGTGTCGTGGCGGCGCCGGTCGGACTCGATGACCGGGGTCTCCAGGAGGGCGGCGATACGGCGCAGCTTGTTGAGGACGGAGCGCCGGGCGGCCTCGGTGGGGTGGGCGGTGAAGACGGGGCGGACGTTGAGGTTGGCGACCGTCTCGCGCAGGTGCTCGGGGTCGGCGTCCTTGAGGCGGTCGGCCGTGCGGGCGAGGAGTCCGCCTTCGGCGGAGCGCTTGGCGCGCAGTTCGCGGCCGCGGTGGACCTGTTCGGTGACGTTGGCGAGGTGGAAGTAGGTGGAGAAGGCGCGGACCAGCTTGGCCGCGGTCTCCAGTTCGGTGCCGCGCAGCAGCTCGGCGGCGGCTTCGCCGTCCTCGCGGGTCAGGCGGCGGACTCGCTCGACGAGGTCGAGGAGCTCGGGGCCTTCCTGCCGGACGAGTGTCTCGCCCAGCAGGTCGCCGAGGCGGCGGATGTCGGCACGCAGCTCACTGCTGACCGTCGTGGTCTGGTCGTCGGCACTGCTCACAGGTGCGGCTCCTTGCAGTTGCAGTGTTGAAGCTCGTCTGGGAGGGAACCCGGGTGCAGGCCGGTCGGCTGCGCCGCGTGCGGCCGGGCATCCGGGCAGGGAAACACAGCGGACCGCGCTGTCCGACCGATTCAAGGATAGGTGTCGATGGGGACGCGCAGGTTCACGGGCCCTTGCCGCCGGGCGCCGCGCTGCCATACTTACGATGCCGTAGGTTACGGAACCGTAGGGAACGCATCCATGCCCCACAGGCCGTTGCCGCAGGCATCCGCCTCGACCCTCGACCCCACAGGGGACGCTCCATGACCACAAGCTCCGATGTGATCGAAGACGCCCCGTCGGACGATCCCAAAGGAACCAAGGCATCCACGGCATCCACGACTCCCATGGCATCCACGGCGTCCGAGGGCGCCGCGGAACCTGGGGTCTCCGCAGCCTCCCCGGCCGACGCGGCTGATCCGGCGGCCGTCTCCCGGCCGCTCTCGGCCACGCTGGGCGGCGAGCAGAAGCGTTCGATCGAGCAGATCACGCTGCTGGCGTTCATCACCGTCCCGTTCCTGGCACTGGTGGCGGCGGTACCGCTGGCCTGGGGCTGGGGCGTGAGCTGGCTGGACCTCGGCCTGCTGGTGTTCTTCTACTTCCTGGGCTGCCACGGCATCACGATCGGCTTCCATCGTCATTTCACGCACGGTTCGTTCAAGGCGAAGCGCCCGCTGAAGGTCGCGCTGGCGATCGCGGGCTCGATGGCGGTCGAGGGGCCGCTGGTGCGCTGGGTGGCGGACCACCGCAAGCACCACAAGTTCTCCGACGCCGAGGGCGATCCCCACTCGCCCTGGCGCTACGGGGAAACGGTCCCGGCGCTGCTGAAGGGCCTGTGGTGGGCGCACCTCGGCTGGATGTTCGACGAGGAGCAGACGCCGCAGGACAAGTACGCCCCGGACCTGATCAAGGACCGGACGCTCCGGGCGGTCTCGCGGCAGTTCGTCCTGTGGACGACGGTGTCCCTCGCCCTCCCCGCGCTGATCGGCGGCCTGGTGACGATGTCGTGGTGGGGCGCGTTCACGGCGTTCTTCTGGGGCTCCCTGGTGCGGGTGGCCCTCCTCCACCACGTCACCTGGTCGATCAACTCGATCTGCCACGCGGTCGGCAAGCGCCCGTTCAAGTCGCGTGACCGCTCCGGCAACGTGTGGTGGCTGGCCGTCCTCTCCTGCGGCGAGTCCTGGCACAACCTGCACCACGCGGACCCGACCTCCGCGCGGCACGGCGTGGAGCGCGGCCAGCTGGACTCCTCCGCCCGTCTCATCCGCTGGTTCGAGCAGCTCGGCTGGGCGTACGACGTGCGCTGGCCGTCACGCTCGCGTATCGATTCCCGCCGCAACACGGACCGGGACAGCTCCCGGCGCAAGAAGGCGGCCGTCAACGCGGCATGATGGGCGGGTGGCGACCGACTCGAGCAGTAATCCCAGCAGCGACAAGCAGCGGCGCACTCGCCGGACCCGGATGACGGGTGCCGAGAGACGCCAGCAGCTCCTGGAGATCGGTCGTACGCTCTTCGCCGCCAAGGGTTTCGAGGGCACGTCGGTGGAGGAGATCGCGGCGAAGGCCGGGGTCTCCAAGCCGGTGGTGTACGAGCACTTCGGCGGCAAGGAGGGCCTGTACGCAGTGGTGGTGGACCGGGAGATGCGCCGTCTGCTGGACATGGTGACCAGCTCCCTGACGGCCGGCCACCCCCGCGAGCTGTGCGAGCAGGCCGCCTTCGCCCTCCTGGACTACATCGAGGAGTACACGGACGGCTTCCGCATCCTGGTCCGCGACTCCCCCATCCCCCAGTCCACGGGTTCCTTCGCGTCGCTCATCTCGGACATCGCCACGCAGGTGGAGGACATCCTGGGCCGCGAGTTCAAGAGCCGCGGCTTCGACCCGAAGCTCGCCCCCCTGTACGCCCAGGCTCTGGTGGGCATGGTCGCCCTGACGGGCCAGTGGTGGCTGGACGTGCGCCGCCCGAAGAAGGCGGAGGTGGCGGCGCATCTGGTGAACCTGGCGTGGCACGGGCTGGACGGTCTGGAGCAGAAGCCGCGGCTGATAGGGCACCGCAAGAACTGAGACGGCCGTATCCGCGGTGCCGCGTCACGGGTGTCTGCGCGCCACCGCGAACACCCGGCGGAACGGGAAGACGGTGCCGTGCGCACGCGCCGGGTACGCCTCCCGCAGCAGTGCCCGGTACTCCTCGACGAAGGGCTCCGTGTCCTCGCCCAGTTCGGTGAGCACCGGCCTGAGCCCCGTCCCCTTCACCCAGTCCAGCACCGCGTCCTCCCCTTGGAGAATCTGCTGGTACGTCGTCTCCCAGACGTCCACCTCGCAGCCGAGCCCTGCAAGGGTCTCCAGGTAGACGGCGGGCGCGTGGACCGCGTCCTCGTGGCGGAGCACCCCGGCGAGGCGGTCCCGCCAGCGTGCCGAGCCGGCCAGTTCGCGCATCAGCCGGTGGCTGGGCGCGTCGAAGTTGCCGGGCACCTGGAAGGCGAGGACGCCGCCGGGTGCCAGGGTGTCCACCCAGGCGGGGAAGCGGTCGAGGTGCCCGGGTACCCACTGGAGGGCGGCGTTGCTGGCGATCAGGTCGTACGGCTCCGGGGGCGCCCAGGTGAGGACGTCGGCGGACGCGAAGTCGAGGCGGCCGCCGCCCGGGGTGGGGCCGGCCAGGGGCTCCGCCTCGGCGAGCATCTGCGGTGAGTTGTCCAGCCCCGTGATGTGTGCGGTGGGCCAGCGGTCGGCGAGCAGCCGGGTGACGTTGCCGGGGCCGCAGCCGAGGTCGGCGATGCGGGGGTGCCCGTCCTGCTCGCCGGGCAGGGCGGGTACGTGGGCCAGCAGGTCGAGGAAGGCGCGGGCGCGGTGGCCGGCGTGGCGCAGGTACTGGTGCGGGTCCCAGACGGGAGTGGTGGCGGGCACGGCGTGACTCCTCGTGAGTGGTCTCCTCGGTCGCGCCCACTGTCGTACGGGGCAAATCTCGAAGTCAAGTAACTTGACATCGACAAACTTGACTCCAAGAGACTTCACATCGACACAACCACTACACTGATCTCCATGGAGGACGAGGTCGATCGACTGGTCGCAGCGTGGCGCCGCGAGCGCCCGGACCTCGATGTGGAGCCGCTGGAAGTGCTCAGCCGGGTGAGCAGGCTGGCCCGGCACCTGGACCGCGCCCGCAGACTGGCGTTCTCCGAGCACAACCTGGAGCCGTGGGAGTTCGACGTCCTGACCGCGCTCCGGCGCGCCGGGTCCCCGTACCAGCTCTCGCCCGGTCAGCTCCTCACCCAGACGCTCGTGACCTCGGGCACGATGACGAACCGTATCGACCGGCTCGCCAAGAAGGGCCTGGTGGAGCGGCTGCCCGACCCCAGCGACCGGCGGGGCGTGCTGGTCCGGCTCACGGACGAGGGCCGGGACCGTGCGGACCAGGCCCTCGCGGGGCTGCTGGAGCAGGAGCGGGCGATCCTCGCCGAGCTGTCCCGCACCCAGCGGGGTGAACTGGCCGGGCTGCTACGCCAGCTGACCGCCCCGTTCGACAACATCCCCGGCTAGGTCGACGGGCCCGACCCCGGCGCGCCGGGCGAGGGCCACGGCGGCGAGGGTGGAGTGGACGCCCAGCTTCCCGAGGACGTTCTGCATATGGGTACGGACCGTGTGCGGGGAGAGGAACAGCCGCTCGGCGACGGCCTTGCGCCCGAGACCGGCCACCATGCAGCGCAGCACCTCGCGCTCGCGCGGGGTGAGGGACTCCACCAGCCGCTCGCTCTCGGTGCGGTGCTTGCGCGCGGCGGTGAGTTCGCGGAGCACTCCGGTGAGCAGCGCGGGTGGCAGGTGCGTCTCGTCGCGCAGCACGCCGCGGATGACGGTGAGCAGCCGGGACAGCGAGCAGTCCTTGGCGACCCAGCCGGAGGCGCCGGCCTGCAGGGCGAGGGCGGCCCGCCGCGGGTCGTCCTTCTCCGCCAGCACGACGGTGCGTACGCTCGGCTGCCCGGTGCGCACCCCGGCGACGAGCGAGATGCCGTCGACGAGCCCTTCCTCGTTGCCCTCCTGTACGGGCACGGCGGGGCGCGATCCGGGGACGTTGCCCCCCAGATCGGCGTCGACGAGCATGACGTCGAACTTGCGCCCCTCCGCCGCCGCGCGCTCCAGTGAGCGCAGCGCGGCGGGGCCGCTGCCGGCCGCGGAGACCTCGACGTCCGGCTCGGCGGCGAGGGCCGCGGCGAGCGACTCGGCGAAGATGCGGTGGTCGTCGACGACCAGGACTCGGATGCGAACCACAAAACCCCCTTCCCCAAGCTCCTGAAGGAGCAGGGGAGACCCAAAAGGTCGGTCGGGGGACGGCCGGCGCAGGTACGGCGCCCGGGGTGTGCCCCGGGCCTCGCGAACGCGAACCGGGAACGGGGTGCCGCGGCCGCACGGCCGCCGCCGTGCCGCAACCGCTGCCCCCACTCCGGGCGTCGTACCCGACTCTTTCGCCCCCTGATCGGCACCGGCCCCCACCGGTGCTGCTCATCAGGGTAAGGCCGGGGGCGGGGAGTGGAAGGTAATTTGCAGAACTGATTGGCCGAGCCGTTTATGGTGAGCCGCGTGTTTCGTATCGAGACAGAAGTCGACAAACAGCGCACCCAGTTGCTGCGCTCCCGCCTCCGGGACACCAACACGGCGGCGTCCCCCGTCCTTCGCTCCCTGCGCGGCACCCCGCACGAACGAGAGGTTCCGCTCCAGGTCTGGGCGCTGGACGCGGCCGGTGACCTCGCCGGTGGCCTGGTCGGCCACACCTGGGCGGGCTGGCTCCACGTGACCTATCTGTGGGTCGACGAACCCCATCGCGGGGCGGGGCTCGGCTCCCGGATTCTGTCCGAGACCGAACGCATCGCCCACGCGGAACGCGGCTGCCGCGGCTCCCGCCTGGAGACCTGGGACTTCCAGGCCCCCGGCTTCTACCGGATGCACGGCTACGAGGTGGTGTGCGTGATCCCCGACTATCCGCCGGGGATCACGGAGTACACGTTGACGAAGCGGCTGGGCTGACCGGCGGGGGCGGGCCGGGGGCGGGCGTGGCCGGCCCCGGCCCGTCAGCGGCCCGCGCACGCCGCCCGGTTCACCGTCCGGCCGCCAGGCCCTCCCGCACCGCTCCGTACGCCGGCTTCCGCCCGAACTCCTCGTCCATGAGCGTCGCCGCGCCCTCCTCCGGGAAGACGCCCGGCACCCACGAGTACTTGTCGGTGAAGCCCCAGACGGTGAACGACTTGCAGCTGCGAGCGTTCAGACAGGCGTCCAGCAAACTCCGGAAGTACGTCGCCTGGGTCGCCAGCTTCGCCTCGTCCGCGGGCATGATCACGCGTACGTCGACCTCCGTGAAGGCCGTCTGCAGACCGAGGGCACCGAAGCGGGCGAGATTCTCCGCGACCTGCCCCGGGAAGCCGTACTGCGTCGCCAGGTGCCCCTGGATGCCGAAGCCCTGGACCGGGACGCCCTCGGCGAGCAACTGCTTCGCCAGGTCGTAGTAGGCGGTGGACTTCGCGTTGACGCCCTCGACGTTGTAGTCGTTCATGAAGAGCTTCGCCTTGGGGTCGGCCGCGTGGGCCCAGCGGAAGGCGTCGGCGATGTAGGACGGGCCGAGCTGCTGGAGCCAGATCGAGTTGCGGTAGCTGCCGTCCTCCTCGAAGATCTCGTTGACCACGTCCCACTGCTGGATGCGGCCCTTGTAGCGCTTGACCTCCTTGGTGATGTGCTCGCGCAGGATCGACCGGAGTTCGGCCTTGCCGATCGAGCCGTCCTCGACGCCCGTCGTCAGCCAGGCCGGGAGCTGGCTGTGCCAGACGAGGGTGTGGCCGCGCACCACCTGGCCGTTGCGGTGGGCGAAGCGGACCAGCTCGTCCGCCTGCGTCCAGTCGTACTCGCCGCGCTCCGGCTCGACCGACTCCCACTTCATGGCGTTCTCGGCGGTCACCGAGTTGAACTCGCGGGCGGTGATGCTGCGGTACGTCGCGTCCTCGGCGAGCGCCGTCCCGTCCACGGCGGTGCCGATCTTCACGTGGGCGCGGTCGGCCAGCGCGCGCAGCGTTGCCGGGGAGTGCGGGCGGTCGGGGGCGGCCGAGGCCGGCTGGACGGCGGCGCCCGTGACCAGGAGCGCGCCGCTCAGCAGGGCGAGCGCGGGGAGGCGGAAGCGGCGGGTCCGTCGGTTCCGTCGGTTCATGTGCGGGTGGTCCCTTCTCATCACTTACTGGGTGTTCGGGTCGGTCAGCGGATGCGGTGGCTCTCCAGGGGGCCGAGGTAGGTCGGTGTGAGCCCGCCCGTGTCGATCACCAGCCGCTGCAGCACGACCGTGGGGTCGACCATCCAGAACTTCAGCCGGTGGACCCCGGCGCGGGCGATCGTGTGCCGTGTCCCCGTCACGTTGACGTTGTCGGAGGTGTGGCGTGCCCACTGCTTGTTCATCAGGCCGTCGTCGGCTCCCGTGCTCGCGATGACGTCCACGGTCTGCGGGGTGTCGTCGCCGAAGGAGACCGCGTAGCGCAGTCCGCTCGTCGGCAGGACGGGGTTGCGCGGGGAGAGGTGGGCGTAAACCGTCACTTCGCCCGCCGCGAGCAGGCTCACCTCGTACTCCAGGCGCGGGCCGGACCCGCCGGGCGTCTGCGGGGCCGCCGTGACCGGCCACGGCGTCATGCCCGCACCCGTACGGCCGATGCGGTCGATGCGCCGCCAGCCCACCCCGCGCGCGCCGACGGCCCGGGTGTGGTGCTCGGCGTCGACGGCCACGTACCCGCCCGCCTCCACGAAGCCCCGCAGTCCCCGCCACGACGGCTTCTCGGCCACGGCCCGCACGGTCACCGAGGCTCCGGCCCCGTGCACCGTCACCGCGCCCTCCGCGCCGTCCTCCGGCACCCGCGCCCAGTCGACGCTCAGCTCCACCCGGACCTGCTGCTCGACCCGGCCGCGCGGGCGGTCGGCGCGCAGCCACGGCACCGACGGCTCGATCCGGTACTCGAAGGGCGTACGGCCCCGGTTGAAGACCTCGATGTACTGCTGGGGCCTGGTCTGGTACGGGCTGAAGACGGGCAGTACGGGCGCTTCCGCCCCGTCCGCCGCCCCGCCCGGCCACCACAGCCCCGAGTCGTCGGCGCCGTCGACGGCCACACCCAGCCCGGCGGCCTCGGGCAGCTCGATGCGCTCGACCTCGGGGAAGATCTCGTCCGGCAGGGCCACGTTGTCCTTCTCCGGCTGCTGCCAGCCCGCGTTCGGACCGTAGCGCTCCACGTCCCCGTACCCGATGTGCGGCTGCGTCTGGAAGCCGTTCCACTTGCCGTCCGCGACCTGGGTGTGGAAGCGGTCGGCGAGGGCGAGGTCGCGCTCCAGGCCGGCCTCGGCCTCCGCCGCCCGGTCGTTCGTCGCCGCCCGGCCCTGCGCCGCGTACAGCAGGTTCTGGAACTCGGCCTGGCGCAGCCCGTACAGATTGGCCGTGGCCTGCACCTGGTAGCCGACCAGCTCGAACCAGGCGTCCTGGGACCGCCGCGGCAGCCGGCGCCCGACCCGGTCCGCCTCCTTCGCCAGCCCTCGCCACTCGTCCGTGACCCGCTCCAGCTCTCGGTGCGCGAAGAAGAAGGGCGTCTCCTCGTCGTCGTACACGACCGCGCTCTCGTCGCGCGTCGGGTCCTTCGCCGGGTTCAGCGTGATGCGGCGGTTGAGGAGCTCGGGCTTGCGGCGCGCCTGGAGCTGCCCGTACGCGGACAGGACCTCGGCGATGGCCTCCGCGTGCGCCGCGCCGAAGTTCTGGCGGGCGTACCGGCGCTCCCACTCCTCCAGGTCCTCCTGCCCCCACCGCTCCGGGTTCCAGGCGTAGTCGAGGAAGAACTCGGTGGGCAGTTCGTTGCCCTTGAGGTCGCCCACGTTCGTCACCCAGAGTCCGTGGTTGCCGTAGGCGTGCGCCTGGTGGAGCTGTTCCCAGAGGTTGGCGAGGTTGGCGGTGTCGACCCACTTGTAGTTGCGGCCGACGCCCACGTAGTCGAAGTGGTAGTAGAGGCCGTAGCCGCCGGAGCGGGGCTCCTTCGGGTCCGGGTGCTTGCGGATGTTGCCCCAGTTGTCGTCGGTCAGGACGACCGTCACGTCGTCCGGGGCGCGCAGCCCGCGGTCCCAGTAGCGCTGGACCTCCTTGTAGAGCGTCCAGACCTGCGGTATCTCGGCAAGGTCGCGGCCGGTCTCCTCGGCGATGATCTGCCGCTGGGTCGCGATGATCTCCTGCATCAGTTCGATGCCGTCGCCGTCGGGCAGGCTGGTGTCGCCGTTGCCGCGCATCCCGAGGGTGACGACGCCCTCGAAGTCCTCGTCGACCATGCGGCGGATGCCGTCGCGCCAGTACTTCTTGACGGCTTCGGCGTTGCGGCGGAACGACCACTCCCCCGTTCCGCCGTACGGGTCACGTCCGGGTGTCACGACGGCACCCGAGGAGTCCCGGACCGCGGGGACGGCGTGCCGGTTCCACTCCTCGATGCCCCGCATCATGGGGGCCTCGTGAGACGTGCCCATGACAATGCCGTACTCCTTGGCACGGGCGTGGTTCTGCGGATCGTCCTCGGCGAAGGCCCGTCCCCACACGGCAGGCCAGAGGTAGTTGCCCTTCAGCCGGAGCAGCACCTCGAAGACCTTGGCGTAGAAGTCGGCGGTGAAGCCGCCGGGGTGCCCGGGCGCCTTGCCGGGCCCGAAGTACTTCGGCGCCCAGGTGCCGAGCGCCGGGTTCTCGTCGTTGATGAAGACCCCCCGGTACTTCACCGCCGGGGTGCCCTGGGTGAACCGTCCCGGCAGCACGTACAGCGCGTCCCGGTGCACCGGCTCCACGTCGTCCCACCAGTACCAGGGCGAGACCCCGATGCCGTACGAGACGTCGTACACCCCGAAGATCGTGCCGCGCGGGTCGCTGCCGGCGATGACGAGGGCGCGCTCCACCCCGGGCATCGGCCGCTCGACGACCGTCTGCAGCGAGGTCTCCCACTTGCCGCGCACCCCGGTCACATCGAGCCTGCCCGACTTCACCAGCCCGTCGATCAGCGGGCTGCGGCCGATCGTCCCGACGAGCACCGCCGTCCGGGAAACCGTGCTCCCGGGCCGGGTGCCCGTGACGCGCTCGATGTCGTCGCGGAGGTCGCCCGCGGCCCGTACGACTCCGGGGTGGTCGTCGTCACCGACCACGACCGGCACACCGGTCAGCGGGAAGGCGCCGGGCTTCGGCGTGAAGGAGATGTACGCCCCGGGGTCGGTCACCGTGAGACCGGCGCTTCCGTTGCCTTCCGCCCGTGCCACGCCCGGCAGCGCGGGCAGCGCCACCAGCCCGGCGCCCGTGCCGAGCACGGCCCTACGGCTGACGCGTCCAGACATGCCACACCCCTCGCACCTGTCATCCCGGTGAAGCCGAATTTGCTCATCGGCATGACAAATAGTGGAGGGAGTGACGCGCGGGGGGAACGGGTCGTGCGCGCCGAATAGTTTCGGAATGCCAGAAGGCCCGTACGAACCGGAATGCGAGAAGGCCCGTACGACCGAAGTCGTACGGGCCTTCTCTAGGTCAGGCGACCCTCAAGCTAGCAGACTCACTTGTTGATCTTGGTGACCTGGCCGGCGCCCACGGTGCGACCACCCTCACGGATGGCGAACTTCAGGCCCTCCTCCATGGCGACGGGCTGGATGAGCTCCACCTTCATCTCGGTGTTGTCACCCGGCATGACCATCTCGGTGCCCTCGGGGAGGGTCACGACGCCGGTCACGTCCGTCGTACGGAAGTAGAACTGCGGGCGGTAGTTGTTGAAGAACGGGGTGTGGCGGCCACCCTCGTCCTTCGACAGGATGTAGGCCTGGGCCTCGAACTCGGTGTGCGGCGTGACCGAACCGGGCTTGATGATGACCTGGCCGCGCTCGACGTCCTCGCGCTTGATGCCGCGGAGCAGCAGACCGACGTTCTCACCGGCCTGGCCCTCGTCGAGCAGCTTGCGGAACATCTCGATGCCGGTGACCGTGGTGGTGGTCTTCTCGGTCTTGATGCCGATGATGTCGACGGTCTCGTTGACCTTCAGGACACCACGCTCGATACGGCCGGTGACGACCGTACCGCGACCGGTGATCGTGAAGACGTCCTCGATCGGCATGAGGAACGGCTTGTCGACGTCGCGCTCCGGCTCCGGGATCGACTCGTCGACGGCCTTCATCAGGTCCAGGACCGACTGGCCCCACTCCTTGTCGCCCTCGAGCGCCTTGAGCGCCGAGACCTTGACGACCGGCAGGTCGTCGCCCGGGAACTCGTACTCGGAGAGGAGCTCACGGACCTCGAGCTCGACGAGCTCCAGGATCTCCTCGTCGTCCACCATGTCGGCCTTGTTCAGGGCGACGACGATGTAGGGAACGCCGACCTGGCGGGCCAGGAGCACGTGCTCCTTGGTCTGCGGCATCGGGCCGTCGGTGGCGGCGACCACGAGGATGGCGCCGTCCATCTGCGCGGCACCCGTGATCATGTTCTTGATGTAGTCCGCGTGACCGGGGCAGTCGACGTGGGCGTAGTGACGCGTCTCGGTCTGGTACTCGACGTGCGCGATGGAGATGGTGATACCGCGCTGGCGCTCCTCAGGAGCCTTGTCGATCTGGTCGAAGGCCGAGGCCTCGTTCAGGTCCGGGTACGCGTCGTGCAGCACCTTGGTAATGGCGGCCGTGAGGGTCGTCTTACCGTGGTCGATGTGACCGATGGTGCCGATGTTGACGTGCGGCTTAGTCCGCTCGAACTTCGCCTTCGCCACTGGGGTCCTCCTGTGGAGTGGTTCTGTACGCCTTACTTCATCGGCGCCAGGTGATCTTTGCTGGGGTGCCGGCCGCCGGGACCCGGTACGAATCCCGGCGGTCGGTGTCAAGCCTAAAGCGTGGAACGGGGGTGCGTTACTCGCCCTTGGCCTTCGCGATGATCTCCTCGGCGACGTTCCGCGGAACCTCGGCGTAGGAGTCGAACTGCATCGAGTAGCTCGCGCGACCCGACGTCTTGCTGCGGAGGTCGCCGACGTAGCCGAACATCTCCGACAGCGGAACCAGGCCCTTGACGACGCGGGCGCCGGCACGCTCCTCCATGGCCTGGATCTGGCCACGGCGGGAGTTGATGTCGCCGATGACCTCGCCCATGTAGTCCTCGGGCGTGGTGACCTCGACGGCCATCATCGGCTCGAGCAGCACGGGGCTGGCCTTGCGCGCGGCCTCCTTGAAGGCCTGCGAACCGGCGATCTTGAAGGCGAGCTCGGAGGAGTCGACCTCGTGGTAGGCACCGTCGAGAAGCGTGACGCGGACGCCCGTCATCTCGTAGCCGGCGAGGATGCCGAACTGCATGGCCTCCTGCGCACCGGCGTCCACCGAAGGGATGTACTCCTTCGGGATACGGCCACCGGTGACCTTGTTCACGAACTCGTACGAGGCGTCGCCGCCCTCGATCGGCTCGATCGCGATCTGCACCTTGGCGAACTGGCCGGTACCACCGGTCTGCTTCTTGTGCGTGTAGTCGACGCGCTCGACGGCCTTGCGGATCGTCTCGCGGTAGGCGACCTGCGGCTTGCCGACGTTCGCCTCGACCTTGAACTCGCGCTTCATGCGGTCGACGAGCACCTCGAGGTGAAGCTCGCCCATACCGCCGATGACGGTCTGGCCGGTCTCCTCGTTGGTGTGCACCTGGAAGGAGGGGTCCTCCTCCGCGAGACGCTGGATGGCGACACCCAGCTTCTCCTGGTCACCCTTGGACTTGGGCTCGATGGCGACCTCGATGACCGGCGCCGGGAAGTCCATGGACTCCAGGATCACCGGGTTCTTCTCGTCGCTCAGCGTCTCACCGGTGGTGGTCTGCTTCAGGCCCATGACGGCGACGATGTCGCCGGCGCCCACCGACTCGATCTCCTCACGCTTGTTGGCGTGCATGCGGTAGATCTTGCCGATGCGCTCCTTCTTGCCCTTGACCGAGTTCAGCACCGAGGTGCCGGACTCCAGGCGGCCCGAGTAGACCCGGACGAAGGTGAGCTTGCCCAGGTGCGGGTCGCTCATGATCTTGAACGCCAGGGCCGCCAGCGGCTCGTCCTCGGACGGCTTCCGCTTGATGACGACCTCGGGGTCCTTGACGTCCTGGCCCTCGATGGCCTCGACGTCGAGCGGGGTCGGCAGGTAGCGCACGACGGCGTCGAGCAGGGGCTGGACGCCCTTGTTCTTGAACGCGGTGCCACAGAACACCGGGGTGACCGTGGTGCCCTCGCTCTTGCCGGACGCGATGGTGATACGACGGATCGCGGCGTACAGCTGCTCCTCGGTGGGCTCCTCGCCCTCCAGGTACAGCTCCATGATCTCTTCGTCGTTCTCCGCGACGGCCTCGACCAGCTTGCCGCGGTACTCCTCGGCAGCCTCGGTGTGCGTGGCCGGGATGTCGACGACGTCGTACATCTCGCCCTTGGCGGCCTCGGCGGACCACACGAGCGCCTTCATGCGGACCAGGTCCACGACGCCCTTGAAGTCGGCCTCGGCACCGATCGGGAGCTGCATGACGAGCGGCTGGGCGCCCAGGCGGTCCGAGATCATGTCCACGCAGCGGTGGAACTCGGCGCCGGTACGGTCCAGCTTGTTCACGAAGCAGATGCGCGGCACGCCGTAACGGTCGGCCTGACGCCACACCGTCTCGGACTGCGGCTCGACACCGGCGACACCGTCGAACACCGTGACAGCACCGTCGAGCACGCGCAGGGAGCGCTCCACCTCGACGGTGAAGTCGACGTGACCCGGGGTGTCGATGATGTTGATGGTGTAGTCGTTGTCCTCGAGCGGCCAGTGACAGGTGGTCGCAGCAGACGTGATCGTGATGCCACGCTCCTGCTCCTGCTCCATCCAGTCCATGGTGGCAGCGCCGTCGTGGACCTCACCGATCTTGTACGAGACGCCGGTGTAGAACAGGATCCGCTCGGTGGTGGTCGTCTTGCCCGCGTCGATGTGGGCCATGATCCCGATGTTGCGGACCTTGGCCAGGTCAAGTGAAGTGGTAGCCATAAGGCTTCAGTCTTCTCTCGGTCTCGATGTGGGTAGCGACTACCAGCGGTAGTGCGCGAAGGCCTTGTTGGACTCGGCCATCTTGTGGGTGTCCTCGCGCTTCTTCACAGCGGCGCCGAGGCCGTTGGAGGCGTCGAGGAGCTCGTTGAGCAGACGCTCGGTCATCGTCTTCTCGCGACGGGCGCGGGAGTAACCGACGAGCCAGCGCAGCGCCAGGGTGTTGGCGCGGCCGGGCTTGACCTCGACCGGCACCTGGTAGGTGGCGCCACCGACACGGCGGGACTTGACCTCGAGGGTCGGCTTGATGTTCTCGAGAGCGCGCTTCAGCGTGATGACCGGGTCGTTGCCGGTCTTCTCGCGCAGGCCCTCCATGGCGCCGTAGACGATGCGCTCGGCGGTGGAGCGCTTGCCGTTCAGCAGCACCTTGTTGATCAGGGAGGTCACCAGAGGAGAACCGTAGACCGGGTCGATGATGACCGGGCGCTTCGGGGCGGGGCCCTTACGAGGCATTCTTACTTCTCCTTCTTGGCGCCGTAGCGGCTGCGGGCCTGCTTGCGGTTCTTGACACCCTGGGTGTCCAGCGAGCCGCGGATGATCTTGTAGCGAACACCCGGCAGGTCCTTCACACGGCCACCACGCACGAGCACGATGGAGTGCTCCTGCAGGTTGTGTCCCTCACCCGGAATGTAAGCGGTGACTTCGATCCCGCTGGTCAGACGCACACGCGCGACCTTGCGCAGGGCCGAGTTCGGCTTCTTCGGGGTGGTCGTGAACACACGCGTGCAGACGCCGCGGCGCTGAGGGGAACCCTCGAGTGCGGGCGTCTTGTTCTTCTCGACCTTGTCCTGCCGGCCCTTACGGACCAGCTGCTGGATCGTAGGCACTACTTCTCCGGTTTCTGTGTGCCGAATGGTGAAGCTAACCTGGAACGTCGCCGACCCACGCGGTCGGGTGTGTCGAATCCCGCAGACTCCCGCCGCAAGGCGAAAAGGGCGCAGATTACGGTGGCCGCTTACGGCTCCCTTTGCGGTCGAAGGCACGCTCGAGAGCCAGGGCACACCCCAGGCACAAGGTCTGAGCGTACCTACCGCACTGACTCCGGTCAAAACAAAAGCGACGCGACCGACACGCCGGGCGTTCCGGCCGGACCTGTGTACCCGCGCCCACTCCATTATCACAGGTCCGCTCGTTTCTGCGTCATGGGTCCCGACGCGTCGGGGGGTCGGCCCGGAGGGCCCGGACGGCCCGGACCGGTTCGGTGTCCGCGGGGGCGTTCGCCGGACCGTCCTCATGGCCACCCTCATGACCGTCTCCTGGGCCGGCGTCCGGTCGGCTGCTCCGATCGGGTCCGGCCGTCGGACCGGCGGTCTCCGATGGCTGGGCGGTCTCCGTCGGCTCGTGCGGGCTCCTGTCCGCGGTCGGAGCCTGGGCCGGGCCCGAGGCTGACGCCGGGGCCCGGCCCGGGGCCGAAGCCGGGGCGGACGGGGCGCCCGAACCCGACGGCGCGGCAAGAGTGGGCATAGGCGGCGCAGCCGAGTCGTGGCCGATGAAGTAGGTCGGACGGTTCTGCACGGCCGTGTAGATGCGGCCGATGTACTCGCCGAGCAGGCCCACGCAGATCAGCTGCACCGCGCCGATGAACAGCACGCCGGTGAAGAGCGAGGTCCAGCCGGGCACGGTCCGGTCCAGGAGGTAGGCGCCCAGCGTGTAGGCGATCAGTCCGAGGCAGAAGAGGAAGGTGAAGCCGCCCAGCCACGTGGCCAGGCGCAGCGGCGCCGCGGAGAAGCCGGTGACGCTGTCGACCGCGAGCCGGATCATCCGGCCCAGGGGGTACTTGCTGCGGCCCGCGGTACGGCGCTCGCGCTCGTAGGTGACCTGCCCGCTGGGGAAGCCCAGCCAGGGCACGAGGAGGCGGTAGACCCGCTGCTGGTCCGGCAGGGCCTTGAGCGCGTCCACGGCGGCCCGGCTGAGCAGCCGGAAGTCTCCGCCCTGGGCGGGCACCGAGGGGCCCGCCAGCCGGCGCACGAGGCGGTAGTAGAGGCGTGCGGTCCACCGCTTGAACCCGGTGTCGCTGGTCCGGTCGGCGCGGATGCCGTAGACGATGTCGAGGTGCTCGTCCCGGGCCCGGGCGAGCATCTCGGGGATCTTCTCGGGCGGGTCCTGGAGGTCCGCGTCCAGGCTCACCACATAGGCACCGACCGCCCGGTCGAGACCCGCGGTGAGGGCTGCCTGATGGCCGGAGTTGCGGCGCAGGCGGATCACGCGCAGTTCCGGCCAGCCGAGTCTCAGGGCTTCGAGCAGTTCGCCGGTGCGGTCGGTGCTGCCGTCGTCGACGGCGACGAACTCGTAGGGCACCCCGAGACCCGCGAGGACCGGCCGCAGCCTGCGCACCAGCGCGGGCAACGCCTCTTCCTCGTTGTACATGGGTATGACGGCCGACAGGACGGCCGTCTCTTCCGTGACTCCGGTCACTCGTTCCTCCCCCGACCGTCACGCGCGCGCGACTCCGATGTGATCTTATAATGGCCGGTTTGCGATGAGCCGGGCCGTGGGGGGCCCGTGATCCGGTGATCGGTCGAAGGGGGACAACAGACATGAGCACGGCATCCGCGGGCCCGGAGACGGCGGAGACTCCGGCGCCCGGCGGGCAGAAGGACAGACCGGGGTGGACCGGCCGGCTGCGCCTGCCGCCCGGTGCGCGGCCGTACCTGGCTCCGCTCCTCCTGTACGGCGTCACCAAGCTCGTCGGTCTCACCGTCTTCGCCGTCCTGCTGGAACGTTCCGGCGCCTACCGCACGAAGCAGCCGCGCTTCGGCGGCGGCGAACACTGGTGGGACGTCCTCGGCACCTGGGACGGCTGGTGGTACCTCCAGGTCGCCGAGAAGGGCTACGACCCGCAGCCGCTGCAGCAGCTCGCCCCGGGCGGCGTGTTCACCGTCGAACAGGACTCGGTCGCCTTCTTCCCGCTCTACCCGGCCCTGATCAGGCTGGTGTCCGAGGTGACCGGCCTGGGCCTGTTCGGCTCCGGGATCCTGGTGTCGGTCGTCGCCTCCTTCTTCGCCGCCGCCGGGATCTACGCGGTGATATCCCTGGTCGCGGGCGTCCGGGCGGGCACCGTCGCCGCCGGTCTGTGGGCGGTGGCACCGGGCGCGGGCGTCGAGTGGGCGGTGTACTCGGAGTCCGTCTTCGTGGCGATCGCGGCCTGGTGCTGCTACTGCGTGATGAAGCGCCGCTGGGAGCTGGCCGGGGTGCTGGCCTTCCTCGCCGGGCTGAACCGGCCCACCTCCGCCGTGCTCATCGGCGCCGTGGGGCTCGCCGCGCTGGTCACGCTGGCGCGGCGGGACAGCAGACGCGAGCACGGGTGGGCCGGACCGGTGTACGCCATCATGACCGCGCCGATCGGTCTCCTCGTGTACGTGGCCTGGGCGGGCATCCAGATGGGCGACCTCACGGCGTACTTCACGCTCCAGCGCGAGGGGTGGGCGCACTTCTTCGACTTCGGCGCCCACACGCTGGACGTCCTGGCCAACACGGCGGTCGGCGAACGCGAGTACCTCTTCGCCTTCGTCGTCCCGGACCTCATCGGCGTACAACTGGTGCTGGCGCTGCCCTTCCTGGTGACCCTGATGCTGCGCAAGCGGCCGCCACTGGTGCTGACCGCGTACACCCTGGCGACCATCGTGACGGTCCTCGGCACCCAGCAGATGTTCGCCAACACCTCGCGCTATCTGCTGCCCGCCTTCCCGCTGCTGCTGGCCCCGGCAGCGGCGATGAGCCGGCTGAAGCTGCCGAGCCTGGCGGTGTTCTTCACGACGGCGGCGGTGGCGTCGGGGTGGTACGCGCATTATGCGATCTTCGAGTTGGGCATTCCGTAGGGCGCCCGGACCGGCAGTAACAGGGCGGGAGCGCGGACGCTCGGCCCCGTCACTGCTCGCGCCGCTGACCGCTGAGATCCCCGTACAACGCCGAAGGGCGGCCACCCCACAGGGTGACCGCCCTTCGAACCACTGCCCGCTTACTGGTTGTACGGCCCGTAGTCGTAGTCCTCCAGCGGAACGGCCTGGCCGGAGCCCGTGCCGAACGGCGAGTAGTCGATGTCGTCGTAGCCGACGGCCGAGTACATCGCGGCCTTGGCCTCCTCGGTCGGCTCGACCCGGATGTTGCGGTAGCGGGACAGACCCGTACCGGCCGGGATGAGCTTACCGATGATGACGTTCTCCTTGAGGCCGATCAGGGAGTCGGACTTGGCGTTGATCGCCGCGTCCGTGAGGACCCTGGTCGTCTCCTGGAAGGACGCCGCCGACAGCCACGACTCGGTCGCCAGCGAGGCCTTGGTGATACCCATCAGCTGCGGACGGCCGGAGGCCGGGTGGCCGCCTTCCTGCACCACACGACGGTTCTCGGTCTCGAACTTCGAGCGCTCGACCAGCTCGCCGGGCAGCAGCTCGGCGTCGCCGGACTCGATGATCGTCACGCGGCGGAGCATCTGCCGGATGATGATCTCGATGTGCTTGTCGTGGATCGACACACCCTGCGAGTTGTACACCTTCTGGACCTCGCCGACCAGGTGGACCTGGACGGCACGCTGACCCAGGATGCGCAGCACGTCGTGCGGGTTGGTGGCACCCACGGTGAGCTGCTGGCCCACCTCGACGTGGTCGCCCTCGCGGACCAGGAGCTTGGCGCGCTTCGAGATCGGGAACGCCGTCTCGTCGCTGCCGTCGTCCGGGGTGACGACGATCTTCTTCGTCTTCTCGGTCTCCTCGATCCGCACGCGGCCGGCGGCCTCGGAGATCGGGGCGACACCCTTCGGGGTACGGGCCTCGAAGAGCTCGACGACACGCGGCAGACCCTGGGTGATGTCGTCACCGGCCACACCACCGGTGTGGAAGGTACGCATCGTCAGCTGGGTACCGGGCTCACCGATGGACTGGGCGGCGATGATGCCGACCGCCTCACCGATGTCGACCAGCTTGCCGGTGGCCAGCGAGCGGCCGTAGCACATGGCGCAGGTGCCGACGGCGGACTCGCAGGTCAGGACCGAGCGGGTCTTGACCTCCGCGACGCCGTGCTTGACCAGCTCGTCGATGAGCACGTCACCGAGGTCGGTGCCGGCCGGGGCCAGCACACGGCCGTCCACGACGATGTCCTCGGCGAGGCAGCGTGCGTACACGGACGTCTCGACGTTCGTGGTCTTGGCCAGCACGCCGTCCGCGTCGCGCTCGGCGATCGCCAGGCGCAGACCGCGGTCCGTGCCGCAGTCCTCCTCGCGGATGATGACGTCCTGGGAGACGTCGACCAGACGACGCGTGAGGTAACCGGAGTCGGCGGTACGCAGAGCGGTGTCCGCCAGACCCTTACGGGCACCGTGGGTGGCGATGAAGTACTCGAGCACGGTCAGACCGTCTCGGTACGACGCCTTGATCGGACGCGGGATGGTCTCGTTCTTGGCGTTCGACACCAGACCACGCATACCGGCGATCTGACGCAGCTGCATCATGTTTCCTCGCGCGCCCGACTCGATCATGATGAAGATCGGGTTGGTGCGCGGGAAGTTCGCCTGCATCGCCTCGGCGACCTCGCTGGAGGCCTTGTTCCAGATGACGATCAGTTCCTGCGTGCGCTCTTCCTTGGTGACGAGGCCGCGCTCGAACTGCTTCTGGATCTTGAGGGCCTGCTCCTCGTAGTTCTCGAGGATCGACGGCTTCTCCGGCGGACCGACGATGTCGGAGAACGCGACGGTGACGCCGGAGCGGGTGGCCCAGAAGAAGCCGGACGCCTTCAGGTTGTCGAGCGTCGCCGCCACGATGACCTTCGGGTAGCGCTCGGCGAGGTCGTTGACGATCTCCGAGAGCTGCTTCTTGCCGACCTCGTAGTCGACGAACGGGTAGTCCTCGGGCAGCAGCTCGTTGAAGAGCGCGCGGCCCAGCGTGGTGCGCAGCGTGAAGCTGTCACCCTGCTGCCACTCCGGCTCGCCCTCCTCGCGCGCCGGCGGCGTCCATCCGCGCGGCGGGATGGTGCCCACCGGGAAGCGGATGTCGACCTTCGACTGGAGCGAGAGCTCGCCCGCGTCGAACGCCATGATCGCCTCGGCGACGGACGCGAAGGCACGGCCCTCGCCCTTGACGTCGCGCATCTCGCCGTCGGTCGTCAGGAAGAACAGACCGAGGACCATGTCCTGGGTCGGCATCGTCACCGGACGGCCGTCGGCGGGCTTGAGGATGTTGTTCGAGGACAGCATCAGGATGCGGGCCTCGGCCTGCGCCTCCGCGGAGAGCGGCAGGTGGACGGCCATCTGGTCACCGTCGAAGTCCGCGTTGAACGCGGTGCAGACGAGCGGGTGGATCTGGATGGCCTTGCCCTCGACCAGCTGCGGCTCGAAGGCCTGGATGCCGAGGCGGTGCAGGGTGGGGGCACGGTTCAGCAGAACCGGGTGCTCGGCGATGACCTCTTCGAGGACGTCGTACACGACCGTGCGGCCGCGCTCCACCATGCGCTTGGCGCTCTTGATGTTCTGCGCGTGGTTCAGGTCGACCAGGCGCTTCATCACGAACGGCTTGAAGAGCTCCAGCGCCATGGCCTTGGGCAGACCGCACTGGTGCAGCTTCAGCTGCGGACCGACGACGATGACGGAACGCGCCGAGTAGTCGACTCGCTTGCCGAGCAGGTTCTGACGGAAACGACCCTGCTTGCCCTTCAGCATGTCGCTGAGGGACTTCAGCGGACGGTTGCCCGGACCGGTGACCGGCCGGCCACGACGGCCGTTGTCGAAGAGGGCGTCGACCGCCTCCTGGAGCATGCGCTTCTCGTTGTTCACGATGATCTCGGGCGCACCGAGGTCGAGAAGCCGCTTCAGGCGGTTGTTGCGGTTGATCACACGGCGGTACAGGTCGTTCAGGTCGGAGGTCGCGAAGCGGCCACCGTCCAGCTGCACCATCGGACGCAGGTCCGGCGGGATGACCGGCACGCAGTCGAGCACCATGCCCTTGGGGCTGTTGCTGGTCTGCAGGAACGCGGAGACGACCTTCAGGCGCTTGAGCGCACGGGTCTTCTTCTGGCCCTTGCCGGTACGGATGATCTCGCGGAGCTTTTCGGCCTCCTCCTCGAGGTCGAAGGACTCCAGGCGCTTCTGCAGCGCCGCGGCACCCATCGAGCCGTCGAAGTACGTGCCGAAGCGGTCACGCAGCTCGCGGTAGAGGAGCTCGTCGCCCTCGAGGTCCTGGACCTTGAGGTTCTTGAACCGGGTCCACACCTCGTCCAGGCGGTCGATCTCGCGCTGCGCACGGTCGCGCAGCTGCTTCATCTCACGCTCGGCACCCTCGCGCACCTTGCGGCGCACATCGGCCTTGGCACCCTCGGCCTCGAGCTCGGCCAGGTCGGTCTCGAGCTTCTTGGCGCGGGCCTCGAGGTCGGCGTCCCGGCGGTTCTCGACCTGCTGGCGCTCGACGGAGACGTGGGCCTCCAGCGAGGGCAGGTCGCGGGTACGACGCTCCTCGTCGACGTACGTGATCATGTACGCCGCGAAGTAGATGACCTTCTCCAGGTCCTTCGGGGCGAGGTCGAGCAGGTAGCCGAGGCGCGACGGAACGCCCTTGAAGTACCAGATGTGGGTGACGGGAGCGGCCAGCTCGATGTGGCCCATCCGCTCACGGCGCACCTTGGCGCGCGTGACCTCGACGCCACAGCGCTCGCAGATGATGCCCTTGAAGCGGACGCGCTTGTACTTGCCGCAGTAGCACTCCCAGTCCCGGGTCGGACCGAAGATCTTCTCGCAGAAGAGTCCGTCCTTCTCGGGCTTGAGGGTGCGGTAGTTGATGGTCTCGGGCTTCTTGACCTCGCCGTGGCTCCACTGCCGGATGTCGTCAGCGGTGGCCAGGCCGATCCGGAGCTCGTCGAAGAAGTTGACGTCGAGCACTATGCGTCAATCCCTCTCAGGGTTGTAAGTCTTTGGGTCTGAAACGGGGTCCCGGGGTCGGCGGGCCTTCCCGGGTGGGAAGGCCCGCCGGACTCCGTCAGACCTCTTCGACGCTGCTCGGCTCGCGCCGGGACAGGTCGATGCCGAGCTCCTCCGCGGCGCGGAAGACGTCCTCGTCGGTGTCACGCATCTCGATGGACATACCGTCGCTGGACAGCACCTCCACGTTGAGGCAGAGGGACTGCATCTCCTTGATGAGCACCTTGAAGGACTCGGGGATGCCGGGCTCGGGGATGTTCTCGCCCTTGACGATGGCCTCGTAGACCTTCACGCGGCCGGTCACGTCGTCGGACTTGATGGTCAGCAGCTCCTGGAGGGCGTAGGCCGCTCCGTACGCCTCGAGTGCCCACACCTCCATCTCGCCGAAACGCTGGCCACCGAACTGGGCCTTACCACCCAGCGGCTGCTGGGTGATCATGGAGTACGGACCGGTCGAACGGGCGTGCAGCTTGTCGTCGACCAGGTGGTGCAGCTTGAGGATGTACATGTACCCGACCGAGATCGGGTCCGGGAACGGCTCACCGGAGCGGCCGTCGAACAGCCGCGCCTTGCCGGACGGGAGGACCATGCGGTCGCCGTCGCGGTTCGGCAGGGTGTTCTCCAGCAGACCGGTCAGCTCGTCCTCACGGGCACCGTCGAAGACCGGGGTCGCGACGTTGGTCCGCGGGGCGACCTGGTCGGCGCCGATGACCTGGAGGCGCTGCGCCCACTCGTCGGCGAGACCGGAGACGTCCCAGCCCTGGCTGGCGAGCCAGCCGAGGTGGATCTCCAGGACCTGTCCCGGGTTCATTCGGGACGGCACACCGAGCGGGTTGAGGATGATGTCGACCGGGGTCCCGTCCTCGAGGAACGGCATGTCCTCGATGGGCAGGATCTTGGAGATGACACCCTTGTTGCCGTGACGGCCGGCGAGCTTGTCACCGTCGGTGATCTTGCGCTTCTGCGCCACGTAGACACGAACCAGCTGGTTCACGCCCGGCGGCAGCTCGTCGCCCTCCTCGCGGTCGAAGACGCGGACGCCGATGACCTTGCCGGTCTCGCCGTGCGGCACCTTCAGCGAGGTGTCACGGACCTCACGGGCCTTCTCACCGAAGATCGCGCGGAGCAGGCGCTCCTCCGGCGTCAGCTCGGTCTCACCCTTCGGGGTCACCTTGCCGACGAGGATGTCACCGGCGATGACCTCGGCACCGATGCGGATGATGCCGCGCTCGTCGAGGTCGGCGAGGACCTCCTCGGAGACGTTCGGGATGTCCCGGGTGATCTCCTCGGGGCCGAGCTTGGTGTCACGGGCGTCGACCTCGTGCTCCTCGATGTGGATCGAGGAGAGGACGTCGTCCTGCACGAGGCGCTGCGACAGGATGATCGCGTCCTCGTAGTTGTGACCCTCCCACGGCATGAACGCGACCAGCAGGTTCTTGCCGAGCGCCATCTCGCCGTTCTCGGTCGCCGGACCGTCGGCGAGGACCTGGCCGACGATGACGCGGTCGCCCTCGTTGACGATGACCTTCTGGTTGACCGAGGTGCCCTGGTTGGACCGGGAGAACTTGGCCAGGCGGTACGTGATGTACGTGCCGTCGTCGTTGGCGGTGGTGATGTAGTCCGCGGAGACCTCCTGGACCACACCCGCCTTCTCGGCCTTGACCACGTCACCGGCGTCGACGGCGGAGCGGTACTCCATGCCGGTGCCGACGAGCGGGGCCTCGGACTTGATCAGCGGCACGGCCTGGCGCATCATGTTCGCGCCCATGAGCGCGCGGTTGGCGTCGTCGTGCTCGAGGAACGGGATCATGGCGGTCGCGACCGACACCATCTGGCGCGGCGAGACGTCCATGTAGTGGACCTCGTCACCCGGCACGTAGTCGACCTCACCGCCGCGACGGCGGACCAGGACGCGCTCGGTGAAGCGCATCTCCTCGTCCAGCGGCGCGTTGGCCTGGGCGATGACGAACCGGTCCTCCTCGTCGGCCGTGAGGTAGTCGACCTCGTCGGAGACCTGGCCGTCGACGACCTTCCGGTACGGCGTCTCGATGAAGCCGAACGGGTTGATGCGGCCGTAGGAGGCGAGCGAGCCGATCAGACCGATGTTCGGGCCTTCCGGCGTCTCGATCGGGCACATGCGGCCGTAGTGCGAGGGGTGAACGTCACGGACCTCGAAGCCGGCCCGCTCACGGGAGAGACCACCCGGGCCGAGGGCGTTGAGACGACGCTTGTGCGTCAGGCCCGACAGCGGGTTGTTCTGGTCCATGAACTGGGACAGCTGGCTGGTGCCGAAGAACTCCTTGATGGAGGCGACGACCGGCCGGATGTTGATCAGGGTCTGCGGCGTGATCGCCTCGACGTCCTGGGTGGTCATGCGCTCGCGCACGACGCGCTCCATACGGGCGAGACCCGTACGGACCTGGTTCTGGATCAGCTCACCGACGTTACGGATACGGCGGTTGCCGAAGTGGTCGATGTCGTCGGTCTCGACGATGATCGAGCGGCCCGACTCGGCGACCGTCTCGGTCTCGCCGGCGTGCAGCTGCACCAGGTACTTGATCGTCGCGATGATGTCCTCGACGGTCAGGACACCGGCGTCGAGCGGAGCGTCCGCACCCAGCTTCTTGTTGACCTTGTAGCGGCCGACCTTCGCCAGGTCGTAGCGCTTCGGGTTGAAGTAGAGGTTCTCCAGCAGCGTCTGCGCGGCCTCACGCGTGGGGGGCTCGCCCGGACGCAGCTTGCGGTAGATGTCGAGCAGCGCGTCGTCCTGGCCCTGGGTGTGGTCCTTCTCCAGGGTGGCGCGCATGGACTCGTACTCGCCGAACTCCTCGAGGATCTGCTCGGTCGTCCAGCCGAGGGCCTTGAGGAGAACGGTGACGGACTGCTTGCGCTTGCGGTCGATACGCACACCGACCATGTCGCGCTTGTCGATCTCCATCTCCAGCCAGGCACCCCGGGACGGGATGATCTTGGCGGAGAAGATGTCCTTGTCGGACGTCTTGTCGATGGAGGAGTCGAAGTAGACACCCGGCGAACGGACCAGCTGCGACACCACGACACGCTCGGTGCCGTTGATGACGAAGGTGCCCTTGTTGGTCATGAGCGGGAAGTCGCCCATGAAGACCGTCTGGGACTTGATCTCGCCGGTCTCGTTGTTGGTGAACTCCGCCGTGACGAAGAGCGGCGCGGCGTACGTGAAGTCGCGCTCCTTGCACTCGTCGATGGAGTTCTTCGGCGGCTCGAAGCGGTGGTCGCGGAAGGTCAGCGACATCGACCCGGAGAAGTCCTCGATCGGGGAGATCTCCTCGAAGATCTCTTCCAGACCGGACTTGGTGGGGACGTCCTGACCGTTCTCCAGAGCCGCCTCGACGCGAGCCTTCCACGCGTCGTTGCCGAGCAGCCAGTCGAAGCTCTCGGTTTGCAGCGCGAGAAGGTTCGGAACCTCGAGGGGCTCCTTGATCTTTGCAAAGGAGATGCGCAGCGGGGCGGTGCTTGCGCCGTTGTTCGTATTCGCGGTCGAGGCAGTGCGCGAGGCGGCCAAGAGGGGGTCCTTCCGAGGGCTCGGACTCACTACGCGCGTACCGGCCCCCCGGCCGGGCACAGAGACGGAAAGTCCCAGGTCGGAGACGTTTCAATCGTCGGTGCTCGAGCGAGGGCAGCTCCTGGTGACGGGCAGGAGGCAGCTAACAGGCAGCGCAAAGGGTCAGTGTAGCCACTTGGCCCACTGATGTCCAGTGCGGGTTTGCGGATCCTCGAAAACCCTCGTTGTTTCTCAACACCTGCGGCAAGCCACGCCCTCGATGCACATCGATCCTGCCCTCTTCGCCGTCGATCCATGCCTCGGATGCGGATCGTTGTGACGACGCGTCCTGAGAATTGCGCGCTGCGTGCAGTTCGTCAAGCCCCCCATGCCCGAAGCACATGCCGCGATCGTCACTCGCGACGAGGCATCTGAGGTGCTCAGAGGCACGACGAAGATCACCATACTCGCCGTGACCGACAGTGCAAGGCAGCCGTCCCCGGGCGTCCGGGAACGCCGAAGGGCGACCACCCACTTGGGTGATCGCCCTTCAGTGCGTCTGCGTTACAGCTCTACGAAAAAGAACTGTGCGGCGAACGGGAGTCCCTGCGGACCCGTGAGGTCTTACTTGACCTCGACGGAGGCGCCGGCGCCCTTGAGGGCCTCGGCAGCCTTGTCCGCGGCCTCCTTGTTGACCTTCTCCAGGACCGGCTTCGGGGTGCCGTCGACGAGGTCCTTGGCCTCCTTCAGACCCAGGGAGGTCAGCTCACGCACGACCTTGATGACCTGGATCTTCTTCTCGCCGGCGCCGGTGAGGATGACGTCGAACTCGTCCTTCTCCTCCTCGGTGGCGGCGGCCGGGGCGCCCGGGGCACCGGCGGCGGCAACGGCGACCGGGGCGGCGGCGGTGACGTCGAACTTCTCCTCGAAGGCCTTCACGAACTCGGAGAGCTCGATGAGGGTCATCTCCTCGAACTGCGCGAGCAGGTCTTCCTGGCTGAGCTTCGCCATGATGGGCGATCCTTCCACTAATTCGGCTGGTGCCGGATGTACATGTGAGGCGGGCGTACGTGCGGCCCGCTACGGCCTGTGCCTAGTGGCACCGGCCATGACGAGCCGAGTTACTCGGCACCGCCCTGCTCGTCCTGCTTGGCACGGAGCGCGTCCACGGTGCGGACGAGCTTCGACGGCAGCGCCTGGAAGAGCGCGGCAGCCTGGGACTGCTTGCCCTTCATGGCACCGGCCAGCTTGGAGAGCAGAACCTCGCGGGACTCGAGGTCCGCAAGCTTCTTGATCTCGTCGGCGGACAGCGCCTTGCCGTCAAGGACACCGCCCTTGATGACGAGATTCGGGTTGTCCTTGGCGAAGTCACGAAGACCCTTCGCCGACTCCACCGGGTCACCGGTGACGAAGGCGACCGCCGTCGGACCGTTGAACAGGTCGTCGAGCGTCGTGATCCCGGCCTCGTTGGCCGCAATCTTGGTCAGCGTGTTCTTCACCACGGCGTACTGGGCGTTCTCACCGAGCGAACGACGCAGCGTCTTGAGCTGCGCCACGGTGAGACCCCGGTACTCGGTCAGCACAGCGGCGTTCGAGCTGCGGAACTGCTCCGTCAGCTCGGCTACCGCGGCAGCCTTGTCGGGCCTTGCCATAGAGCGTCGGCCTCCTTCCGGGTGATGGGACCGCTCGGAAGGGGCTGGGAAAACGAAACGCCCCGGCGCAGGCGCACGGGGCGTAGCTCGACCGAACGGATTCCACAGGGATCGGAACCGGTCCAGGAGCACTTCCACAGTCACCTGCGCGGGTCGTCCGCAATTCAGCGGATCCTTCGGCCACCGCGCCCTCTCGCGAGTGCACGGCAACGACCAGCGGTCTTTGGCTTCTCCGAGAGAGTACGTGACCGGCTCACCATCGGGCAAATCCGTACGGCGCGGGTGCCCCGGCGAGCCGCCGGGGCACCCGCGCCGTACGGGGAGCGTGCGTCAGCTCTGCTCGAAGCCCTTCATCATCTCCGCCAGGTCCGTGGTCTCCTTGGCGGGCGGCGCCTCGACGGTCACCGACTCGTTGACGCCGAGGAAGGTGATGGTCATGTCGAGCGGGCCCTTGGTGCCCTCGCCCTGCATCCGGAACTGCTTGGTCTGGTCCTTGCCGTCGATCCATATGTGCATCGTCAGGGTCTCGACGCCCATGGCCTCGTACTGCTCGACCGCCTTCTCCCGCTGCTCGCGGGTCTCCTTGTCCTCGTCCTTCAGGGACTCGCGGAACCGGTCGAGGGTGACCGTGCCCTTGTAGTGGGTGGTCTTCACGCCGTCGACGGTCTCGGTCCCGACCTTCGTGACGTCGTCGGACCCGGTCAGCAGGGTGGCA
This sequence comes from Streptomyces sclerotialus, assembly GCA_000719105.1. Classification (GTDB taxonomy): domain Bacteria; phylum Actinomycetota; class Actinomycetes; order Streptomycetales; family Streptomycetaceae; genus Streptomyces; species Streptomyces sclerotialus_B. The sequence goes on from JODX01000003.1 coordinate 151,088, forward strand.
TCCTGGGCCGGATTCTTGTTCGCCTGGGAGGCGAGCGCCTCGGAACCCAGCGCCTCGCCCTCCTTGCCCAGGTCGGACAGGTCGAACTTGATCCAGCTCTTGCCGTCCATCTGCTGGGCCGCCGCGGCGCCGCCGCCGATGTACATGGCCTCGTCCACGAGGCGGATCTCGGCGGTGCCGCCGGCCTCCTGGTCGAGGGCCGTCATCTTCATGTCCATGGCCACGGTGGGCTCCATGCGCATACGGGCCTCGGCCTTGAAGCGCCCCTCCTCCGGGGACCGGCCGTTCATACGGAAGTGCAGGGAGGTGATCTCCTCCGCGTTCTCCGCCGCCTTGGCCACGGCCGCGGCCGGGGACACCGCCGCCGATCCGCCCTCGGAGTCACTGGCGCCGTCCGAGCCGCAGCCGACGGCCCCGCCACCGAGCAGCAGCGCGGCGAGCGCCGCACCCGTGGCCCGATGCCGCAGGGAACCGCGCACAGAGAACCCCATGAATCCCCCCAGGGAACAAATGATCAACGCACAGGAAGACTGCGAGCCTATCCCAGGAGGAATCGTCTGTCCCCGGAGTTTGCGGAGCCCCCGCATGGCCCACCCCACACGGTCGGCGACACGCACCACAGGTCTGCCGCACACACCCCGGCCGGCAGGCGAGCGGGCCGTTACGCCGCCGGCCGGCTCCGGAGCAGTTCGGTGAAGTCCACCGTGTCGCCCGCCGGAGGCTGCTTCGCCGAGACCTCGACGCCGTAGTCGCTGTAGTACGCGGTCTGCGACAACGTGCCGGACGTCGTCTCGCCCTTCTCGACCTTCTTCACGAGCAGATCGTCCTCGTCGATCCAGATGTCGACGGTCTCCGTGGTGATCCCGGCCTGCTCCAGCTGCTTCTTCAGGTCGGCCAGCTGACTCTTGGTGAGCTCGGAGTTCCCGGCCGCTAGGTCGGCGACCTCGACGGTGCCGGAGTAGCGCGTGGCCCGCTGCCCGCGCACGGTCTCCTCGCCGACCTTCTGCACATCGCCCGAGGCGAGCAGGAGCTTCACCGACTGGTTGGGGGTGGTGTTCTGCATCTGGTCCTTCAGATACGCCCCCGAGCCGCCGGCCGCGTCCGCCAGGGCGTCGTAGTCGTACTTGATCCAGTGCCTGCCGCCCACCTGCTCGGCGAACGCGTCGCCCATCTTCGCGTAGTACGCGTCCGGCAGATAGCGGGCCTCCATCGAGGTACTGCCCAGCTGCCGCATCTGGTCGGCCATCCGGCCACCCGTGTACTCGATCTCCATCGTGCCGGTGTAGCCGTCGGCCCAGTCCAGAGCGCCGTCGGCCGTCATGGACATCATGCTGCCCATCGTGGTCGTGGACTTCACCCGCGCGGAGTCGGCCCCGCTCGTGGACCGGTCCGCCAGGCGCAGGGCGGCGACCGGGGCGATCGCGGATCGGCCCTTCTGGGCCGACCTGTCGCCGGTCCCCTCCGCATCCGGGGAGCCGCAGGCCGCCACTCCTGTCAGCGCGGTCACCGCCGCGATCGACACGGCCACCCGCCGCACGGTGCTGCTCGTCATCGTCCCTACCCCCAGACTCTCGGTGCCCGCACGCTAGCGGAGGACACCGACAGTGGGGTCCCCGTTCCCGAAGCATTCCCACAGAAACAGAAACGGGGACGGGCCCCGCACCTCGAAAGGCTGCGGGGCCCGTCCTCGTGACGCGTACGCGACGCGGCTACCGGTGAGCGTCGGCTCAGACGGCGGCCGGGTCCTCCTCGGTGAGGAGGTTGCGGGTGCGGTTCGAGTCGACCGGAATGCCGGGGCCCATCGTGGTGGTGATGGCGGCCTTCTTGATGTAGCGACCCTTGGCGGCGGACGGCTTCAGACGGAGGATCTCCTCCAGCGCGGCGCCGTAGTTCTCCACCAGCTTGGCGTCGTCGAAGGACACCTTGCCGATGATGAAGTGCAGGTTCGAGTGCTTGTCGACGCGGAACTCGATCTTGCCGCCCTTGATGTCGGTGACGGCCTTGGCGACGTCGGGGGTGACGGTGCCGGTCTTCGGGTTCGGCATCAGACCACGCGGACCGAGCACGCGGCCGAGGCGGCCGACCTTGCCCATGAGGTCCGGGGTGGCGACGACGGCGTCGAAGTCCAGACGGCCCTTCGACACCTCGTCGATGAGCTCGTCGGCGCCGACGATGTCGGCGCCCGCGGCACGAGCGGCCTCGGCACGGTCACCGGTCGCGAAGACCAGGACCCGGGCGGTCTTACCGGTGCCGTGCGGGAGGTTCACGGTGCCACGGACCATCTGGTCGGCCTTGCGCGGGTCGACGCCCAGACGGAAGGCGACCTCGACGGTGCCGTCGAACTTGGTCGTGGAGGTCTCCTTGGCGAGACGGACGGCCTCGAGCGGGGCGTACAGCTTCTCCCGGTCGATCTTGGCGTCCGCAGCGCGGAGAGCCTTGCTGCGCTTGCTCACAACTGCTCCTGTGGGTTCTGAAAGGAGGCGTGGTACGGGCCGAGCAGGCCCTGCCACGTGCGGCTGCTCGTACGGCAGCTGCATGGTTCTACGAAGGTGGGGATCAGCCCTCGACCGTGACGCCCATGGAACGCGCGGTGCCGGCGATGATCTTCGCGGCGGCGTCCAGGTCGTTGGCGTTGAGGTCGGGCAGCTTGGTCTGGGCGATCTCGCGGACCTGCGCCTCGGTGATCTTGGCGACCTTGGTCTTGTGCGGCTCGCCCGAGCCCTTCTCCACGCCCGCGGCCTTGAGGATCATCTTCGCGGCCGGCGGGGTCTTGGTGATGAAGGTGAAGGAACGGTCCTCGTAGACCGTGATCTCCACCGGGATGACCCAACCGCGCTGCGACTCGGTCGCGGCGTTGTAGGCCTTGCAGAACTCCATGATGTTGACGCCGTGCTGACCCAGCGCCGGGCCGACCGGCGGAGCCGGGTTGGCGGCGCCGGCCTGGATCTGGAGCTTGATGAGCCCCGTGACCTTCTTCTTCTTGGGAGGCATTGCTCTCTCCGGGTCCTAGTGAGAGTTTTCAGCCCGCTCATCCGAATCCATCCGGATGGAGGCATACCGCACAACGATAACGGGTATCCATGCGCGGCCAAAAACCGAGCAGGTCAGACCGGCTGTGGCAGCCGCTCTGACCTGGTCGGAGGCGTGTGGTCCAGAGGTACCGAGTACGACTCAGTTCTTCTGGATCTGGTCGAAGCTCAGCTCGACCGGCGTCTCGCGGCCGAAGATCTCGACGAGGCCCTTGACCTTCTTCGAGTCGGCGTTGATCTCGTTGATGGTCGCCTGCAGCGTGGCGAACGGGCCGTCGGTGACGGTGACCGAGTCGCCGACCTCGAAGTCCAGCACCTGGACCTCGACCTTGCGCTGCGGCGCCGGCTTGCCCTCGGCCTCGGCGGCCTCGCGGGCGGCCTTCTCCTCGGCCTCCGGGGCGAGCATCTTCACGATCTCGTCGAGGGAGAGCGGGTACGGGTCGTAGGCGTTGCCCACGAAGCCCGTGACGCCGGGCGTGTTGCGGACGACGCCCCAGGACTCGTTCGTCAGATCCATGCGGACGAGCACGTAACCGGGCAGCTTGTTCTGCCGGACGGTCTTGCGCTCACCGTTCTTGATCTGGACGATCTCCTCCTCGGGGACCTCCGCCTGGTAGATGAAGTCCTCGACGTTCAGGGAGACGGCGCGCTGCTCCAGGTTGGCCTTCACGCGCTTCTCGTAACCGGCGTACGTGTGGATGACGTACCACTCGCCGGGCAGGGTGCGCAGCTCCTCGCGCAGGGCGGCCACGGGGTCGACGGGCTCGGACGGCTCCTCGGCCTCGACCTCGGTCTCCGCCTCGTCGTCGCCCTCGTCCTCGTCTTCGTCCACGACGTTCACGGCAGCCTCTTCGGCGGGCTCCCCGGCGGCGTCGTCCGCAGCCTCGGCCTCGTCGACCACGTCCGCGCCCTCGAGGATGTCGAGCTCGTCGTCCACGGACTCGACATCATCCCCGCGAGGCTCCATGGCGTCGTTCACGTTGGGGTCAGACACGGTGGCTGCTTCTTCCTCGATACATGGGGGTGGAACACGCGAAAGGGGCGCCGGGAACGGCGCCCTTCGCTTTCGGCTCAGCCGAAGACGTACTTGGCGGCCTTGTCGAGTCCGAAGTCAATCACAGTCACCAGGCCGATCATGATGACCACGAAGATGATGACCACGGTCGTGTACGTCGTCAGCTGCGAACGGGTGGGCCAGACGACCTTGCGGAGCTCCGCGACGATCTGGCGGTAGAACAGCGCCAGACGCTTCAGCGGGCCCTTCTTGGCGCGCTTGCCGCCCTTGCGGGTCTTCTTCTTGGACTCCGGCGCCTCGTCCTCGGCATCAGGCATGTCGATGGAGCCCACGGCGTCCGTCACTCGTCCTCACCTGATTCCGGGTCGTGGCCGTGCCGCGCCCGGTCTGAGCCGCACGGCGGTGCATTGCTGTACGTACATGCGCACACATCCTGGCGAAGGTGTGTGTAGCAGGGCCGGAGGGACTTGAACCCCCAACCGCTGGTTTTGGAGACCAGTGCTCTACCAATTGAGCTACGACCCTTTGTGGTTCCTCCCCAACGTACCGCATCCGCCCGGATGCTCGGTGTGCACCCGATGAGTACGGCCGCTGTGAGGCCAACGAGGTGAGAGTGTACGTGGTCCGGGCCCGGTCGTCGAACAGAAAATGACGGTCCGGGCTCCGCCGGCCGAAGATCGGCTGGTGGTCCGCCGTCGCACGGACGGTTGTCCGGCCGGTGTTCAGTCTGTGAAACCCGTGTGCCGGGGGTATTTCCGGTCTGGAACGATGGGTGCCATGAGCGCTGCAACCCCTCCCACCGAGCGCCGGGTCTCCGCCCGAATCGGCGCGATCTCCGAGTCCGCCACCCTCGCCGTGGACGCCAAGGCCAAGGCCCTGAAGGCCGCCGGGCGTCCGGTGATCGGCTTCGGTGCCGGTGAGCCCGACTTCCCGACTCCGGACTACATCGTCGAGGCCGCCGTAGAGGCCTGCAGGAACCCCAAGTACCACCGCTACACGCCGGCGGGCGGTCTGCCCGAGCTGAAGGCCGCGATCGCCGCGAAGACGCTGCGCGACTCGGGCTACGAGGTCGAGACCTCCCAGATCCTGGTCACCAACGGCGGCAAGCAGGCCATCTACGAGGCCTTCGCCGCGATCCTCGACCCGGGCGACGAGGTCATCGTCCCGGCGCCGTACTGGACGACGTACCCGGAGTCGATCCGCCTCGCCGGCGGTGTCCCGGTGGAGGTCGTCGCCGACGAGACCACCGGCTACCGGGTCTCGGTCGAGCAGCTGGAGGCCGCGCGCACCGAGAAGACCAAGGTCGTCCTCTTCGTCTCCCCCTCGAACCCGACCGGCGCCGTCTACAGCGCCGAGGACGCCGAGGCGATCGGCCGCTGGGCCGTCGAGCACGGCCTGTGGGTGCTGACGGACGAGATCTACGAGCACCTGGTGTACGGGGACGCGACGTTCACCTCGCTGCCCGCGATCCTGCCGGAGCTGCGCGACAAGTGCATCGTGGTCAACGGTGTCGCCAAGACGTACGCCATGACCGGCTGGCGCGTGGGCTGGGTCATCGGCCCGAAGGACGTCGTCAAGGCCGCGACGAACCTCCAGTCGCACGCCACGTCCAACGTCTCGAACGTCGCCCAGGCGGCCGCGATCGCCGCCGTCTCCGGCGATCTGACGGCCGTCGCCGAGATGCGCCAGGCCTTCGACCGCCGCCGCAGGACGATCGTGCGGATGCTGAACGAGATCGACGGCGTGGTCTGTCCGGAGCCCGAGGGCGCCTTCTACGCGTACCCCTCGGTCAAGGCGCTCATCGGCAAGGAGATCCGCGGCAAGCGCCCGCAGAGCTCCGTGGAGCTGGCCGCCCTGATCCTCGACGAGGTCGAGGTCGCGGTCGTCCCGGGCGAGGCCTTCGGCACGCCGGGGTATCTGCGGCTGTCGTACGCGCTCGGTGACGAGGACCTGGTCGAGGGCGTGAGCCGGATCCAGAAGCTGCTGGCGGAAGCGCGGGACTGACGCCGCTCCGACGTTTTTGCGCCTCCGCGCGCGCATGCGGGCCGGAGTGCACTCAGGTGAGTGCACTCCGGTCCGCTTCGTCGTTTTGTCGGGTCTTTGTGCGAACAAGAGCACGATCGGGGAAAGCGCTACCGGGGTGGCCGGACGTGGGGCAGGATCACGGAATGGAGCACGTACGTGATGTCTCTGAACTGCCCAAGGCCCATCTCCACCTGCACTTCACCGGGTCCATGCGGCCGTCCACCCTCCTCGACCTCGCGGACAAGTACGGCGTACGGCTGCCCGACGCGCTGACCGACGCCCTGGCCGGCGGCGAGCCGCCGAGACTGCGGGCGACGGACGAGCGGGGCTGGTTCCGGTTCCAGCGCATGTACGACGCGGCGCGTTCCTGCCTCAGAGCGCCCGAGGACATCCAGCGGCTGGTGCGCGAGGCCGCCGAGGAGGACCTCCGGGACGGCTCCGGCTGGCTGGAGATCCAGGTCGACCCCACCTCGTACGCGCCCCGGCTGGGCGGGCTCATCCCGGCCCTGGAGATCATCCTGGACGCGGTGGAGACGGCGTCGCGCGAGACGGGTCTCGGGATGCGCGTCCTGGTCGCCGCCAACCGGATGAAGCACCCGCTGGACGCGCGGACGCTGGCCCGGCTGGCCGTGCGGTACCGGGACCGCGGCATCGTCGGCTTCGGCCTCTCCAACGACGAGCGGCGGGGCATGGCGCGGGACTTCGACCGGGCCTTCCACATCGCGCGGGAGGGCGGGCTGATGTCCGCGCCGCACGGCGGCGAGCTGACCGGCCCGTCGTCGGTCCGCGACTGCCTGGACGACCTGCACGCCTCACGGATCGGGCACGGGGTGCGGGCGGCGGAGGATCCGCGGCTCCTCCAACGGCTGGCCGACCGGCAGATCACGTGCGAGGTGTGCCCGGCGTCGAACGTCGCCCTCGGCGTGTACGAGAAGCCGACGGACGTGCCTCTGAGGACGCTGTTCGAGGCCGGGGTGCCGATGGCGCTGGGCGCGGACGACCCGCTGCTGTTCGGCTCGCGGCTGGCGGCCCAGTACGAGTTCGCGCGCCGGCACCACGCCTTCACGGACGCGGAGCTCGCCGAGCTCGCGCGGCAGTCGGTACGGGGCTCGGCGGCGCCGGAGGACGTCAAGCGGAAGCTGCTGGCCGGGGTCGACGACTGGCTGGTCGCGCCGGCCACCACCGCCTGACGCCCCGCGCCCCCGCGCGCCGCTCACGACTGCCCCGGCTCCCCGGAATCCACGGGGTCCACGGGGTCCACGGGGTCCACGGAGATGCCGCGCAGAAGCGTACGGGCGAGTGCCGGGGCGAAGGTGTCGAGCGGCGGGCGTGCGCCTTCCTCCGTCGCGTCGTAGGCGAACGCGCGCTGTGCGCAGGCGCCCAGGAGCAGTGAGGCGGCCGCGAAGGTGTCGGCGGACGGGTGGACTCGGCCGGCGCCCTGTTCGGCGCGGAGGTATGCGGCCAGTCCCTGGATCGGCAGGTGCGGGCCCGTGCCCAGCTCCCGCATGGACTGCTCGTGCCGGCGTTTGAGCTGTGGCTCGGCGTACAGGGAGGCGGCGATCGGGAAGCTCTGCTCGTAGAAGAGGGCCGCCTGGCGGGCGATCTCCGTCAGGTTCTCCTCGACGTCGCGCCGCCCCGGCTCGGCCGTGAGCTCCTCCAGAAGGGGGCCCAGCCGGGGCAGCCGCTCCCGCAGCACATGGGTGAACAGCTCCTCCTTGCTCGTGAAGTACTTGTAGAGCGCGGCCTCAGAGCAGCCCGCCGCCTTGGCGATCTCCTTGGTGGTGGCCCGGGCGAGACCGACGGTGGCCATCAGTTCGTGGGCGGCGTCGAGGATGCGGACACGGGCGGGTCTCTGCTGCACGGCGCTCCCTGCGAACGGACGGGGCTTGACGGTGAGTGAATGCTTACCCACTCTAGAGGCAAGCGAGGGTGAGTGAACACTTACCCACCTGGTTCCCGGCATGGAGGTGTGCGCCTTGAATCTCACGGTGTTCGGCGCGACGGGCGGAGTCGGCGGGGAGATCGTCCGGCAGGCACTGTCCTCGGGCCACCGGGTCACGGCCGTCGTCCGGGATCCGGCCCGGCTCGGCGTGACGGGCGAGGGCCTGGAAGTGGTCCGCGCCGATCTGGCGGATCCGGAGGCGCTGCGGCCCGCGGTGACCGGGAGGGATGCGGTCCTGTCCGGTCTCGGCGCCCGGTCGCGCAAGGACGCCGGGGTGACGGCCCGGCTGACCCGTACGGTGCTGCGCGCGATGGAAGCCGGGGGCGTACGGCGGCTCGTGGTCGTGAGCGCGGCCCCGCTCGCCACGCCGCCACACAACGACCCGCCCCTCGACCGCGCGGTGCGTGCGGTGGTGCGGGCGGCCCTCAAGGACGTCTACGCAGACCTGGCCGAGATGGAGGCCGAGCTGGTGCGCAGCGCCACGGACTGGACCTCGCTGCGCCCGCCCCGGCTCACGGACGGCCCGCTGACCGGCTCGTACCGCCGGGTCGTCGGCGGCATTCCGCGCAAGGGCCGCTTCCTGGCCCGGGCGGACGTGGCGCACGCCATGCTGAGCGCGGTCGCGGACCCGGGGACGGTGAAGCAGACGGTCGGAGTGGCCTACTAGGCGCTCGCCGTGCGGGCTGGAGCGGAGGCGGGAGCCTCAGAGGCTGACGCCCACCGTCACCGGCTCGTTGACGAGGGTGACCCCGAAGGCGTCCCGGACCCCGGCGACGACCTCGCGCGCGAGGGCGAGCAGGTCTTCGGTGGTGGCACCGCCCCGGTTGGTGAGGGCGAGGGTGTGCTTGGTGGAGATGCGGGCGGGTCCGGTGCCGTACCCCTTGGTGAAGCCCGCCTTGTCGATCAGCCAGGCGGCGGAGGTCTTGGTGTGCCCGTCGCCCGCGGGATAGGCGGGCGGCACGACGTCGGCGCCCAGACGCTCCCGCACGCGCGCGTGGAATGCGTCGTACTCCTCCTGCGTGAGGATCGGGTTGGTGAAGAACGATCCGGCCGACCAGGTGTCGTGGTCCTCGGGGTCGAGCACCATGCCCTTCCCCGAGCGCAGCTTCAGCACCGTCTCACGGGCGTCGGCGAGGGGCACCCGGTCGCCGACCCCGACCCCCAGTGCGCGGGCCGTCTCCGCGTACCGGACGGGCGCCGACAGTCCGCCCGCGTCCTCCAGCTCGAACCGGACGCGCAGCACGACGTACCGCTCGGGGTCGGCCTTGAAGCGGCTGTGGCGGTAGGAGAAGGCGCAGTCGGCGTTCGGGAGGGTGACCGTCTCACGGGCGACGCGGTCGTACGCGACCACCTCGGTGATGGTGGAGGCGACCTCCTGGCCGTATGCGCCGACGTTCTGGATCGGCGTCGCGCCCGCGGAGCCGGGGATGCCGGCGAGGCACTCGACGCCCGCGAGCCCGGCCTCGACGGTGCGGGCCACCGCGTCGGTCCAGACCTCGCCCGCGGCCAGTTCCAGCCGGGTGCCGTCGAGCGCGAAGCCCTTGGTGGCGACGACGAGCGCGGTTCCCGCGAACCCCTTGTCGCCGATGACCAGGTTCGACCCGCCGCCGATGAGCAACAGCGGCGTACGGGAGTCGTCGGCCTCCCGGACGGCGGCGATGACTTCCGCGTCGGTCGTCGCGGTGATCAGCCGGTCCGCGGGACCGCCGAGCCGGAAGGTGGTCAGCGGAGCGAGCGGGGCGTCGTGGAGTTCCTGCACGGGCACAAGGGTACGAGACCGCACCGGGCCCCCTTCGTCGTGCCGAACGACGTGCTGCACGACGGACGGGTAAGGGGCGCCCGCAATGGCGGACGCCCCTTACCGAGCCGCTGCTCGGAACCTCTGCTCCGGAACCTCTGCTCAGGCCAGTCGTACGACGGCCCTGGACATGCCGAGGACCTTCTGCCCGCCGCTCCTCGCCAGGAGGTCGACGCGGACGGTGTTGTCGTCCAGCAGGGCCGCGACCTTGCCGCTGACCTCGATCGTCGCGCCCTGGTCGTCGTTCGGGACGACGACGGGTTTGGTGAAGCGGACACCGTACTCGACGACCGCCCCCGGGTCGCCCACCCAGTCGGTGACCACCCGGATCGCCTCGGCCATGGTGAACATGCCGTGCGCGATCACGTCCGGCAGTCCGACCTCCTTGGCGAACTTCTCGTTCCAGTGGATCGGGTTGAAGTCCCCGGAGGCGCCCGCGTACTGGACGAGGGTGGCGCGGGTCACGGGGAAGACCTGGGCGGGCAGCTCGGTGCCGACCTCGACGTCCGCGTACTGAACCTTGGCCGTCACCGGCTCACGCTCCCTCGTCCTCGCCGCGGGCCACCAGCTTGGTGTACGCGGTCACCACATGCTCGCCCGACTCGTCGTGGACCTCGCCGCGGATGTCCAGGACGTCGTGGCCGGCCATGGACTTGATCGCCTCGATGGTGGAGGTGACCGTCAGCCGGTCGCCCGCGCGCACGGGGCGCCGGTAGGCGAACTTCTGGTCGCCGTGCACCACGCGGTTGTAGTCGAGGCCCAGCTGCGGGTCCTGTATGACCTGTCCCGCGGCCTTGAACGTGATGGCGAACACGAAGGTCGGCGGGGCGATCACATCGGCGTGCCCGAGCGCCTTGGCGGCCTCCGGGTCCGTGTACGCCGGGTTGGTGTCCCCCAACGCCTCCGCGAACTCCCGGATCTTCTCCCGGCCGACCTCGTAGGGGTCGGTGGGCGGATAGGTCCGCCCCACGAAGGACTGGTCGAGCGCCATGGGCTCGGCACCTCCTGCTTCTTCGGTACTGACCGGTATCGGCTCAGATACGACACGAGGCCGCCCCCTAGTGGGGGCGGCCTCGTGCGTGAGTCTGAGTCAGCGCGTCTCGCGGTGCGCGGTGTGCGCGTTGCAACGCGGGCAGTGCTTCTTCATCTCAAGACGGTCCGGGTCGTTCCGCCGGTTCTTCTTGGTGATGTAGTTCCGCTCCTTGCACTCCACGCAGGCCAGCGTGATCTTCGGGCGGACGTCGGTGGCAGCCACGTGAGTGCTCCTTGACGAACGGATGGGCTTGTCTAACGCATAAAAGAGTAGCCGATCGAAGGACCGACCCCGCAATCGGCTACTGTGAGTAGCGGTGACCGGACTTGAACCGGTGACACAGCGATTATGAGCCGCTTGCTCTACCGACTGAGCTACACCGCTGCGATGCGATCGGGCCCCGCCTTACGGCGGGTACCTCTCACACCAGAGCCCCAAAACGGAATCGAACCGTTGACCTTCTCCTTACCATGGAGACGCTCTGCCGACTGAGCTATTGGGGCGAGCGATGAAGACATTACACGCCTCACCGCCGTTCGCCCAAATCCGTTCCGGGGCCCCGCCCCGACCTGTCCCCGGACGCGCCCACACCTACCCCTTCCGCCTCACTGCGCGTAGACGGCCGGGGGCGGATCCGCGGCGCGGAACGGCCACCCGCACCCCATGCGCCGCACCCGCACGGCCGGGGACCACACCGGTACGACTATTGCGCTCCTCCGCGAAGCCGGGGACTCACCGTCCTAGGCTCGACTCACTCTGCGTGACCAGGTGCCCCTCCCCGCGGCAGCCCTACCCCAGGAGTGCGATGCCCGACAGCCAGCCGCAGCCCTCCCCGTCAGGTGCCTCGCCGGAACAGGCCGCGGGATCCGCGCTGCTGCTGTGCGGGGCGCGGCTCACCGACGGCCGGACCGTGGACGTACGGCTGGGCGGCGGGCGCATCGAGGCGGTCGGTACCGCGGGGAGCCTCACCGCGGCGGGGAACCGGTGCCCGGCCACCGCCCGCGTGGACCTCAGCGGCTACCTGCTCCTCCCGGCGCCCGCCGAACCGCACGCCCACAGCGACACCGCGCTGTCGGCCGACGCCGCGGGACCGCTCTCGTACGACCGCCACGAGGTGCAGCGGCGTGCCACCGAGGCGGCCCTGCTGCAACTGGCGCACGGGGTGACGGCGTTGCGCTCGCACGTCCACATCGGTGACGTACAGGGGCTGGGCGCGCTCGCGGCGGTGCTGCGGGCGGGGCGGTCGCTGCGCGGGCTGACCGAGCTGACGACGGTGGCGATGCCCCGGGTCCTGACCGGGATCGCCGGGTCGGACGGACTGGCGATACTGCGGGACGCGGTCAAGATGGGCGCCTCGGTGGTGGGCGGCTGTCCGGACGCGGACCCGGACCCCACCGGTTACGTGGAGGCCGTCCTGGAGATCGCCGCCGAGTACGACTGCCCTGTCGACCTGCACATCGACGGCTCCGATCCCGCCCGGCTCGGCCGCCTCGCGGCGATGACGGGCGGGCTGCGGCCGGGGGTGGCCCTCGGCCCCTGTGGCGGGCTCGCGGACCTGCCGCCCGACGCGGCGGCACGCGCCGCGGACCAGCTGGCCGCGGCCGGGGTGACCGTGGTGTGCCTGCCCCAGGGCGGCTGCGGGAGCGTGGACGGGCGCGGCACGGCTCCCGTACGGCTGCTGCGGGCGGCCGGCGTGCGCCTGGCGGCCGGCAGTGGGGCGCTGCGCGACGTGGCGAACGCCGTGGGCCGCGGCGATCCGCTGGAGGCCGCGTACCTGCTCGCCTCGCGGTACGGACTCCGCGCCGAGGACGCCTACGACGCGGTGAGTTCGTCGGCGCGCGGCACGCTCGGGCTGCCCGAGGTGCGCGTGGAGGCGGGCTTCCCGGCCGAACTCCTCGCCGTACGGGGCGACCGGCTGCCGGGGGCGCTGTCCCTCGCGTACAGCCGCATCGTGGTGCACCGGGGGCGCGTGGTGGCTCGGACCAGCGCGGTGCGGGAGTACTGCCACTCCCCGGTGGTCGCGGCACTGGACCTGCCGCGGCAGGGGCGGGGCGAGCTGTCGTAGGGGGAATCCCGGGCGGTGTGGGCCATCGTGACCAGTCGACCGGTCGCGGAGACCATGTCGTTCGGCGGATGCGACCGTGCGGGCGTACGGTCGGAGGCATGCGCATTGTCATCGCCGGAGGTCATGGTCAGATCGCGCTGCGGCTGGAGCGGTTGCTCGCCGCGCGCGGTGACGAGGCGGTGGGACTCGTCCGCCGCGCCGAGCACAGCGACGAACTGCGGGAGGCCGGTGCCGAACCGGTCCTCTGTGACCTGGAGTCGGCCTCCGTCGAGGAGGTCGCGGAGCATCTGCGGGGCGCGGACGCGGCGGTGTTCGCGGCGGGCGCGGGCCCGGGCAGCGGTGCCGCCCGCAAGGAGACGGTGGACCGGGCGGCTGCGGTGCTGTTCGCGGACGCCGCGGTACGCGCGGGCGTGCGCCGCCACATCGTCGTGTCGTCGATGGCCGCCGACCCGGAGCACCCGGGTGACGAGGTCTTCGACGCGTACCTGCGCGCGAAGGGAGCGGCCGACGAGTACGTCCGCGGTCTGGACGCCCTGGACTGGACGATCCTGCGCCCCGGAATGCTCACGGACGACGCCGGTACCGGTCTCGTCCGCCTGGAGGCCACGACCGGCCGCGGTCCCATTCCCCGCGACGACGTGGCCGTGACGCTCGCAGAGCTGGTGGACACCCCGGCCACGGCCGGCCTGACCCTGGAACTGATCAGCGGCTCCACGCCGATCTCGGTGGCGGTGAAGTCGGTGGCCGGTAACTGACGGCCCGGTCCGCCGGAGCGGGCACGTGTCGGCGCGTCAGGACGCAGGACGGCAGGTGTCCTTCGGCGCGTCAGGACGCGGCACGGCAGGCGCGTTTCAGCGTGTCAGGCGTGTCAGAACAGAGGCAGCTGGCCGGGGAAGTCCGGAACGGCGTACCCGTCCAGCGTCGGCTGCGCGGCCCCCAGTTGCACCGGCTTGCGCGACCCGGGGCACGACACGAGCTCGCCGCCCGAGTTGGGCGGGTCGTGCCGCGCGAACCGCCCGGCGACCACGGCGATCTCGCGACGGCACACGGGGCAACTCCTGCGACGCGACGACATGGGGCCAGTGTGCCCGGTGGCCGCAGGAAGGTGCCGCGCTCCCCCGAGCCCTCGTACGGGTTGCGGCCGTCGCGGTTGTCCCTGATCGGCATGAATTGCCCGTAAGCGGGTATTACGGCGCCGTCAGCGCCGTCAGTACATCCGAGGGGGCGATGCAGGATGACCACACCCCAACCTCAGGAATGCGTCGTACTCGACATCCCGCAGGGACTGCGGCTTGATCTGCTGGGCCTCGTCGTCGAAGTCGGCCAGGTCCGGATCGTCGCCGACCGGGCCGGTCTGCTCGGCGGCCTCATAGCCTCGCTGACGTGCGGAGGCGGTGCGGCCGCAGCACGCAGCCTGGAGGCGATGGCACAGATGCTCCGGTCCCAGGAGGAACAGGCCGGAGGAGCAGGGGAGGCCGACCGGTCCGGAGAGCCCGGAGAAGCGGGCCGACGGCCTTAGCAAGCAGCGCGGCGCGTCCGGCTCCCGGGTCGGCTCAGCAGCAAGAGAAGACCCCTTCCGGTCCGTGTATCGGACCGGAAGGGGTCTTCTTCCATGTGGCGGCGCCAGGATTCGAACCTGGGAAGGCTGAGCCGGCAGATTTACAGTCTGCTCCCTTTGGCCGCTCGGGCACACCGCCAAGGCCGCTGCCCCTTCGAACCGCTTTTCGGCGGTGCTCCGTGGCAACGACGTAAACGATACCTGATGCCCGGGGGTGCTTCGCCACTCGGTTGATCGGCGCCCGGCGGGAGGCGGATGGCTAGGCTTATGCGGATGCGGCCCGGGATCTACGCCGGGCTCGGCGGCCTGCTCGCGCTCGCCGATCCGCACCCGACAGTCACCCGATACAAGGAGCCACAGGACATGGCCGACTCCAGTTTCGACATCGTCTCGAAGGTCGAGCGGCAGGAGGTCGACAACGCCCTCAACCAGACCGGCAAGGAGATCTCCCAGCGCTACGACTTCAAGGGCGTGGGTGCCTCCATCTCGTGGTCCGGCGAGAAGATCCTGATGGAGGCGAACTCCGAGGACCGGGTCAAGGCCATCCTCGACGTCTTCCAGTCCAAGCTGATCAAGCGCGGGATCTCCCTGAAGGCGCTGGACGCGGGCGAGCCCCAGCTGTCCGGCAAGGAGTACAAGATCTTCGCCTCGATCGAGGAGGGCATCTCCCAGGAGAACGCCAAGAAGGTGGCGAAGATCATCCGCGATGAGGGTCCGAAGGGCGTGAAGGCCCAGGTGCAGGGTGACGAGCTCCGCGTCAGCTCCAAGAGCCGTGACGACCTGCAGGCCGTGATCGCCCTGCTGAAGGGCAAGGACTTCGACTTCGCGCTGCAGTTCGTGAACTACCGGTAGTCCGGTCGGCGCGCCGCGGCCGCATCGCGTTTCACGGCGCGGCGCCGAGGCGTGCTGCGCTGCGTACGGCACGGGCCGGTCCGGCGTCCCTGGGGCGTCGGACCGGCCCGTGCCGCCTCACCTGCCGGCTGCGGGTTCGGGGTGCCTGATCAGCGGCGCGAGTGACCGAAGAGGATGCGGTAGGCGATCAGCAGCACGAGGGAACCGCCGATGGCTGCCACCCAGGTGGCTCCGTCGTAGAAGTCCTTGTCGATGGGGTGGTCCAGCCAGCGGGCGGAGATCCAGCCGCCGATGAACGCGCCCGCGACGCCGATGAGGGTGGTGCCGATGAAGCCGCCCGGGTCGCGGCCCGGCAGCAGGAACTTGGCGATGGCTCCGGCCAACAGCCCCAGAATGATCCAGCCGATGACGCCCATGCCCTGACCTGCCCTTTCGTCCTGCACCTGTGCTGTGTTGCCGCTCCGAGCCGGTGACTCGTTTGCTGATGCCTTGTTCGTTGATGTCCTGTTATCGACGAGGACGCCTTCCCGGTGCCTGCCGGTTGCGCCGATCAGTAGGGTGCGCCGTATGACACAGTCCAGATCGGGCACGGACCTGCGGCGGACGCTGGGGGTCGGGGACGCGGTGGTCATCGGTCTCGGTTCGATGGTCGGCGCGGGGATCTTCGCCGCGCTGGGCCCCGCCGCGCACGCGGCCGGATCCGGGTTGCTCGCCGGTCTCGCGGTGGCCGCCGTGGTGGCCTACTGCAACGCCATGTCCTCGGCACGGCTGGCCGCCGTCCATCCCGAGTCGGGTGGGACGTACGTGTACGGGCGGGAGCGGCTCGGTGCGTTCTGGGGCTGTCTGGCGGGCTGGTCGTTCGTGGTCGGCAAGACGGCCTCGTGCGCGGCGATGGCGCTCACCGTGGGGGCCTACGTCTGGCCGGATCAGGCACACGCCGTCGCCGTCGCGGCCGTGGTGGCGCTGACCGCGGTGAACTACGGCGGCATCCAGAAGTCGGCCCGGCTGACGCGGGTGATCGTGGCCGTGGTCCTGGCGGTCCTCGCTGCCGTCGTGGTCGTGTGTCTCTCCTCCGGCGGGTCCGGCTCCGGGCGGCTGGACATCGGGCTGTCGTCGGGGGCCGGCGGGGTGCTCCAGGCCGCCGGTCTGCTGTTCTTCGCGTTCGCCGGGTACGCGCGGATCGCGACCCTGGGCGAGGAGGTGCGGGATCCGGCGCGCACCATCCCGCGCGCGGTCCCGCTGGCTCTGGGCATCGCGCTGGTGGTGTACGTCGCGGTGGCTGTCGCCGTCCTCTCCGTACTGGGCCCGGGCGGGCTCGGCAGCGCCCCGGCCCCGCTGGCCGACGCCGTACGGGCCGCCGGTGCGCCGGAACTCGTTCCGGTGGTGCGGGCCGGTGCAGCTGTGGCCGCGCTGGGGTCCCTGCTGGCGCTCATCCTGGGAATCTCCCGGACCACCCTGGCCATGGCCCGCGACCGGCATCTGCCCGGTGTCCTGGCCGCCGTGCACCCCCGTTTCCAGGTACCGCACAGGGCGGAGCTGTCCGTCGGTGTGGTGGTCGCCGTGCTGGCCGCCACCACCGACGTGCGCGGCGCGATCGGTTTCTCGTCCTTCGGTGTGCTCGCGTACTACGCCATCGCCAACGCCTCGGCCTGGACGCTGAGCCGGGCGCCGGCTGCGCGGCTCGTGCCGGCGGTCGGACTGGCCGGCTGCGTGACGCTGGCGTTCTCCCTGCCGGGCACGTCGGTCGCCGCGGGCGCGGCCGTCCTGGGCGTGGGGGCGGGTGTCTACGGGGTGCGGCAGTGGCGGGCGTCGCGTGGGCGGCCGGCGGCGGGCTGAGCATTCCGTCCGCGGGCCGGTGAGTCCTGCCGACAGCAGCGAGCCCGCGCCCGCTTCGCTACCAGCGCTGGGTGAACGGCTGGTCCGTGCGGACGATCTCGCGGCCCAGCGGGAGCAGCGAGACCGGGATGAGCTTGAAGTTGGCGATGCCGAGCGGGATGCCGATGATCGTGATGCACAGGGCCAGGCCCGTGACGATGTGGCCGAGCGCCAGCCACCAGCCCGCGAGGACCAGCCACAGCACGTTGCCGACGCAGGAGGGCGCGCCCGCGTCCTGCCGTTCGACCGCGGTGTATCCGAAGGGCCACAGGGCGTAGACCCCGATGCGGAAGGCGGCGATGCCGAACGGAATGCCGATGATCGTGACGCACAGCAGCAATCCCGCCAGCAGGTAGGCGAGGAACAGCCAGAAGCCGCTGACGATCAGCCAGATCAGGTTGAGGATTGTCTTCACTGGTGGCGACCTGCCATCTGCTCGAGCCGGGCGATGCGCTCTGCCATCGGCGGGTGGGTCGAGAACATCTTGGACAGTCCCTGGCCCGGGCGGAAGGGGTTGGCGATCATCATGTGGCTCGCGGTCTCGATGCGGGGCTCCGGCGGCAGCGGGAGCTGCTTGGTGCCCGCTTCGAGCTTGCGCAGGGCGCTCGCGAGGGCCAGGGGGTCACCGGTCAGCTGGGCGCCGGAGGCGTCTGCCTCGTACTCCCTGGAGCGGCTGATGGCGAGTTGGATGACGCTCGCGGCGAGCGGGCCCAGCAGCATGACGAGCAGCATGCCGAGGACGCCGGGGCCGTCGTCGTCGTTGGAGCGGCCGATGGGGATCAGCCAGGCGAAGTTGACCAGGAACATGATCACCGAGGCCAGGGCGCCGGCGACCGACGAGATCAGGATGTCGCGGTTGTAGACGTGGCTGAGTTCATGGCCGATCACGCCGCGCAGTTCCCGCTCGTCCAGGATGCGCAGGATGCCTTCGGTGCAGCACACGGCGGCGTTGCGCGGGTTGCGGCCCGTGGCGAACGCGTTCGGGGCGTCCGTCGGGGAGATGTACAGGCGGGGCATGGGCTGGCGGGCCTGGGTGGAGAGTTCGCGGACCATGCGGTAGAGGGCCGGGGCCTGGAACTCGCTCACGGGGCGGGCGCGCATCGCGCGCAGCGCGAGCTTGTCGCTGTTCCAGTAGGCGTACGCGTTCGTGCCGATCGCGACGACGAGCGCGACGACGAGGCCCGCACGCCCGAAGAAGCTGCCGATGACGATGATGAGTGCGGACAGCCCGCCGAGGAGTACGGCGGTCCTGAGCCCGTTGTGCCGGCGGTGCACGGTACGCCCTCCAAGTCGTGCGGCAGGGGGACCCTTGCTTGCTTGCGGATGTGCTGGTGCCACCTCTCAGTGGAACCTTCCCTCCTGGTCAACGCCAGGCAGGGAGTACTAGTTCCCTTGTGCGCGCTGGGGCGCCCTTCCGCCGCCCGGGTGACCGGAGGGGAGGCGCGCCGGCGAGACGCGCGTGGCCGTCCGGGTTCCCCTCACGCGCGCGTGGATGCGCCCGTGGCCTAGAAGAGGCTCGTGCCGGCGAAGCGCAGGACGAGCTGGGGAGCTCCGGAGAGGGCGACGCCCAGGACGCCCGCGAGGGCGATCGCGGCCGTCAGCGGGGCCGTCGCACGGTGCTTCACGGGTGCACCCTCGGGAGCCCGGAACAGCAGGGCCGTCCACTGGAGGTAGTAGAAGAGGGCGATCACGACGTTGACGGCCATGACCACGGCGAGCCAGCCGAGCCCCGCGTCGACGGCGGCCGAGAAGACGGTCACCTTGGCGAAGAGGCCGATGACGCCCGGCGGCAGTCCGGCGAGGCAGAGCAGGAAGAACCCCAGGAGCAGGGCGGTGAGCGGGCTGGCGGCGTACAGACCGCGGTAGTCGCTGACGCGGTTCAGCGGCTTGGTACGGGCCACCAGGGCGGCCACCGCGAAGGCGCCGAGGTTCACGGCGGCGTACATCAGTGCGTAGGCGACGGTGGAGCCGATCGGCTGCCGGGCGTCGTCGGAGTACGCGGCCGCCGCGATCGGCACGAGCAGGTAGCCTGCCTGGCCGACCGAGGACCAGGCGAGGAGCCGTACGGCGCTGTACGCGCGCGTGGCCTGCTGACGGAGGGCACCGACGTTGCCGACGGTCATGGTGAGGGCGGCCAGGACGGCGAGCGCCGGGCCCCAGACGTCCGCGTACGAGGGAAGGGCGACGACGGTGACGAGGATCAGCCCCGAGAAGCCGACGGCCTTGCCGACGACCGAGAGGTAGGCGGCCACGGGGAGGGGCGCCCCCACGTAGGTGTCGGGCACCCAGAAGTGGAACGGCACGGCGGCCGTCTTGAAGGCGAAGCCGATGAGCGTGAGGACGACACCGGCCTGGGTGAGCGTCTGGAGCTGTCCGTCGACGCCCTGGATCCGTTCGGCGATCTCGGTGAGGTACAGGGTGCCGGTGGCGGCGTACAGGAAGCTGACGCCCAGCAGGCTGACGGCGGTCGCCGTGACCGACGACAGGAAGAACTTCAGGGCCGCCTCGGAGGAGCGTCTGTCGCCGTACCGGAGGCCGACGAGCGCGAAGGCCGGCAGGGAGGCGACCTCCAGGGCGACGATCAGGGTCGCGAGGTCGCGGGAGGCGGGCAGGAGGGCGGCGCCCGCCGCGGACGACAGCAGCAGGAACCAGAACTCCCCTTCGGGGAGTTCCCTGCGGGCGTCCTTGAGGGCTGTCATCGACAGCAGGGCCGTGAGGAGGGCACCGCCGAGGACGAGGAACTGGACGACGAGCGCGAACCGGTCGGCCGTGTAGCTGCAGACGCCCGCGTCGTCGGCGAGGCAGAAGGTGGAGCGGTCACCGTCCAGCAGGGGCAGCAGTGCCAGCACCGAGAGCGCGAGACCGGCGACCGACACCCGGCCGAGCAGGGCCTTCCGGTGCTCGCCCACGAACAGGTCGGCGACGAGAACGACGAGTCCGACGACCGCGGCGACGGTGGGCGGGGCGATCGTGAGCCAGTCGACGGACTGGACCACGGACTGGGCCAGGGAGCTCATCGGGTGCCTCCTGCGAGGAGCTGCTGCACGGCCGGGTCGGTCAGGCCGAGGAGTGCCGCGGGCCAGAGGCCGGCGACGACGGTGAGGACGACGAGCGGGGTCCAGGCCGCGAACTCGTACGTCCGGACGTCGGCGAGCTCCGGGCGGCTCCGGTCCTCGTGCGGCGGCGCGCCCATGCAGACGCGGCGTACGACGACGAGCAGGTACGCGGCGGTGAGGAGGGTGCCGAACGCGGCGATCGCCATGAACGTGCGGAAGGCCGGGCGGCTGAGGCCGTCGGCGGGGTCGAACGCGCCGAACAGCGCCAGCATCTCGCCCCAGAACCCGGCGAGGCCCGGCAGTCCGAGCGAGGCCACGGCCGCGAAGGCGAGGAGGCCGCCGAGGCGCGGGGCCCTGCCGTAGAGGGCGGCGCCGGTCTCCTGGGCGAGGGTGTCGAGGTCGGTCGTGCCCGTACGGTCCTTCAACGCGCCGACCAGGAAGAACAGCAGGCCGGTGATGAGGCCGTGGGCGATGTTGGCGAAGAGCGCGCCGTTCACGCCGGTCGGGGTCATCGAGGCGATGCCGAGCAGGACGAAGCCCATGTGGCCGACGGAGGAGTACGCGATGAGGCGCTTGAGGTCGCCCTTCGCGCCTTGCCGGGCGAGGGCGAGGCAGGCCAGCGAACCGTAGACGATGCCGACGACCGCGAAGGCCGCGAGGTACGGCGCGAAAGTGCGGAAGCCGTCGGGCGCGACCGGCAGCAGAATGCGGACGAACCCGTACGTACCCATCTTCAGCAGGACACCGGCCAGCAGGACCGAGCCGACGGTCGGCGCGGCGGTGTGGGCGTCCGGCAGCCAGCTGTGCAGCGGCCACATCGGCGTCTTGACCGCGAGCCCGATCCCGATCGCCAGAACGGCGATGACCTGCACGGACGTGGTGAGCGGGCGGTCGTTGTCAGTGGCGAGTGCCACCATGTCGAATGTGCCCGCCTCAAGCCCGATCAGAAGCAGGCCCAGCAGCATGACCACGGAACCGAGCAGTGTGTAGAGGATGAACTTCCAGGCGGCTCGGGTCCGCTGCTCACCACCCCAGCGGGCGATGAGGAAGTACATCGGGATGAGCACCATCTCGAACGCGAGGAAGAACAGCAGCAGGTCGAGGACGGCGAAGGTCGCGAGCGTGCCGGACTCGAGGAGGAGCAGCAGCGCGACGAAGGCCTTCGGGGCCGGGCCCGTGGGCGGCTTGAAGTACGAGTACAGCGCGCACAGGAAGGTCAGCAGCGCGGTCAGGACCAGGAGGGGGAGGGAGATGCCGTCGACGCCGAGGTGGATGCGCACGTCGAGTGCGGGGATCCAGCTGATGTCCGTGCTGGCCTGCATCCTCGACGGCTGGTCGTGGTCGAAGCCGAGCGCCAGGACGATCGCGGCAGCGAGGATCGTGCCGGTCACGGTCACGCCGTGGCGGAGCACGGCCTGCTCCGGTGACGTCCCCTTCAGCCCGGGCGGGGCCGGCAGGAGGGCGGCGACCGCTCCGAGGAGCGGGCCGACGACGATCAACGCCAGAAGGAACTGCATCACGGACTCGCTGATATCGATCACGCCTGCTCACGCTCCCGTGGCGACGAGGACGGCGGCGACCACCAGGACGACGGTGCCGGCGAGCAGCGCGCTCACATAGGTCTGCACATTGCCGGTCTGGGCACGCCGGACGGCCGCGCCGAGCAGGCGGGGTACGGCACCCGCGCCGCGTACGTAGGTGTCGACGACCTCGCGGTCGAGGAAGCGGACGAGACGCGCCGCGGCCTGGACCGGGCGGACGAAGAGGGCCGCGTAGACGGCGTCGAGGTGGAATCCGGCGGCCGCGGGCCGGTGCAGCGGGCCGAGCAGCAGCCGGCCCGGGTCGGCCGGATCGGCTGCGGAGGCCACGTTCCCGTAGGCGGGCGTGTGGCTCGCGATCGCCTCGGCCTCGACCGTGCCCGCATCGGCCTCCGGATGAGCGGCGACCGCACCCAGCGGCACGCCGGCCGCCAGGGCGGTGGTGTGCCGCCAGGTGCCGTACGTGACGAGTCCGCCGACCAGGGCGAGGCCCGTGCCGAGGACGGACGTGGTGAGGGTCGGGGTCAGGTCGCGGCCGTCGAACCAGTCGGGCAGCACCCCGGTGGCCAGGCCGAACGCGATCGACGGGACCGTGAGGAGCCAGAGCACGGCGTTCATGGCGACCGGCTGCCTGCCGTGGTCCGGGGCCTCGGCGCCGCGGCCGCGGAAGGCGAGCAGCCACAGCCGGGTGGCGTAGGCGGCGGTGAGCAGGGCCGTGAGCAGGCCGGCGACGAGAACGATCCAGCCGGCGGTGCCCGGGACGTGCTCGGCGTGACCGGTGGCCGCGTGTTCGGCGGCTCCGAGCACGGCCTCCTTGGAGAAGAAGCCGCTGAAGGGCGGGATCGCGGCGAGGGCGAGGAGCGCCACGGTCATCGTCCAGTAGGCGTCGGGGACGCGGGCGCGCAGGTTGCTCATGCGGGACATGGCGGCCAGCGAGTTGGTGCCGGCGGCGTGGATGATCACGCCGGCCGCGAGGAACAGCAGCGCCTTGAAGGCGCCGTGCGACAGGAGGTGGAAGACGGCGGCACCGCGGTCGCCGACGGCGAGGGCGCCGGTCATGTAGCCGAGCTGGCCGATCGTCGAGTACGCGAGGACGCGTTTGATGTCGTCCTGGGCGAGCGCGGCGAGCGCCGAGCCGGCCATCGTGACCGCGGCCATGACGGCGAGGACGAGCAGGGCCGCCGAGGAGGCGGCGAACACCGGGAGGAGCCGGGCGATGAAGTAGACACCGGCGGCGACCATCGTCGCGGCGTGGATCAGCGCGGAGACGGGTGTGGGGCCCGCCATCGCGTCGGGGAGCCAGGTGTGGAGCGGGAACTGCGCCGACTTGCCCGCCACACCGGCGAGGAGCAGCAGGGCGATGAGCGTCGGGTGGTCGAGTCCGCCGCTCGCGACCGCGCCCAGGACGGTCGTGATGCGGAAGGACCCGGCGTCCACGGCGAGCGCGAACAGACCGATGAGGAAGGGGACGTCGCCGAGCTTGGTGACGAGGAAGGCCTTGATCGAGGCGGCGCGGGCCTCGGGAGTCTCCCAGTAGTGGCCGACCAGGAAGTAGGAGCAGATGCCCATGATCTCCCAGCCGACCAGCAGCACCATCAGGTCGCCCGAGTAGACGACGAGCAGCATCGCGGAGGTGAAGAGGGAGACGAGGGCGGCGTACGAGGGGTAGCGCGGGTCGTCGCGCAGGTAGCCCGTCGAGTAGATCTGCACGCAGGTGGCGACCAGGCCGACCAGGACGGCGACGAGCGCGGCGAAGCCGTCGATGTGCAGGGCGAGCTCGATGGGGACCGAGCCGGTGGGCGTGAGTTCCGTGGCGGCGTCCACGGCCCGGCCGCCGCCCTGGCGCACGGCGACCAGCACGGCGAGGGCGAGGGCCGCGAGGGTCGGCAGGACGGCGAGGGGGCGGACGAAGCCGGGGGCCGTACGGCCCAGGAGCAGACCGGCGGCGGAGCCCAGGAACGGAAGGAGGGGGACGAGAACGGCGAGGGTGGTCGTGGTCACGCGGTGGCCTCAGCCTTCTCGGCGGCCGTCCCGGTCGCGGGGGTCGCGGGGGTGCCGCTGTCGGAACCGTCGCTGTCGGGGCCGTCGTGCTCGTGGCCCTCGGCGGTGTCGCGGAGCTTGTCGATGTCCGAGGTGCCGCGGTTGCGGTGGACGGCGAGGACGATCGCCAGGCCGATGCCGATCTCGGCGGCGGCGATGGCGATGGTGAACAGGGTCAGTGCCTGGCCGGAGTGCAGGGTCTCCTCGGCGGCCTTGCTGAGCCAGACGTCGAAGGCGACGAGGTTCAGGTTGACGGCGTTGAGCATGAGCTCGACCGACATCAGGACCAGGATCGCGTTGCGGCGGGCGAGGACTCCGTACAGGCCGGTGCAGAAGAGGAGGGCGGAGAGGACGGCTGGATAGGCGAGATGCATCAGCGGGCCCCTTCCTGGGACGAGGGCCGCCCTTCGGAAGCGGAGGCAGGTCCGGCGGCAGGGCCGTCAGCAGGCGCGGCGGCAGGGCCGTCGGCGCCGGACGAGGGTCCGTGGGAGGCGGTGCCGGTGGGGGTGGCCTTCGCCTTGCGGGAGAGGACGATGGCGCCGACGAGGGCGGCGAGGAGGAGGACGGAGAGGGCCTCGAACGGGAGGACCCAGTTCCGGAAGAGGGCTTGGCCGGTCACCTCGGTGGAGCCCTCGGCGGGGCCGTCCAGGTCGATCCAGGTCGTGCGGAACGCGTCGACGACGACCCAGACCAGGGCGGCGGCCGAGGCGACGGCCACGGCGAGGGCGGCCCAGCGGTTGCCGGAGTCGGCGTCCGGTGAGCGGCCGATCGGTGCCTTGGTGAGCATCAGACCGAACAGGAGGAGGACGACCACGGAGCCGACGTAGATCAGGACCTGCACCCAGGCGATGAACTCGGCGGTGAGCAGGAGGTACTCGACGGCGAGGCCACCGAGGGCCACCACGAGCCACAGGGCGGCGTGCACCAGCTGCCGGGTGGTGACGGTGACGACGGCGGCGCCGAAGGTGACCAGGCCCACGAGGAGGAAGGCGATCTCCACGCCGGTGGGCGAGAGGAAGCCTCGGGTCTGGGAGAGGCCGGCGGTGGTCGCGAGGGCCGCGAAGGTCATGCCTGGCCCTCCTGCCGCGGCTGGTCCGTCTGCTGCCTGGAGTCGCCCGACGGGCGGGTCGGCCGTTCGGCCGCGCGGGCCTGTTCGTCCGCGTGCGGTTCGGTTCCGGTCGGGGCCGTGGGCCTGGCGGAGGGCTCCGCGGCACTGGGCCCGGCGGGGGACTCGGGTGCCGCGGACTGCTGCTGGGCGGCGAGCTTGTCGGCGGTCTTGCGGGCGGCGGCGAGTTCCTTCGGCTCCTCCGCGCCGGGGTCGAGGGCGGGCGGGGCCGGAACCGTCCACATCCACTCGCGGAGCTTGTCGCGCTCGTGGGTGAGGTCGCGGATGTCGGTCTCGGCGTACTCGAACTCCGGGGACCAGAAGAGGGCGTCGAAGGGGCAGACCTCGATGCAGATACCGCAGTACATGCAGAGGGAGAAGTCGATGGCGAAACGGTCGAGGACGTTGCGGCTGCGCTCGCGGCCGCCCGGGGCGGCGGGCGGGACCGTCTCCTTGTGCGAGTCGATGTAGATGCACCAGTCCGGGCACTCGCGGGCGCACAGCATGCAGACCGTGCAGTTCTCCTCGAAGAGACCGATCACCCCGCGGGTGCGGGGCGGGAGGTGGGGCTGGACCTCCGGGTACTGCTCGGTGACGGTCTTCTTCGTCATCGTGCGCAGGGTGACGGCCAGGCCCTTGGCCAGGCCGGAGCCGGGGATCGACCGGCGGGGCCGTTCGGCGGGCGTCGTCGAGGTGGCGGCGTGGTGGTCGGGCGAGGGGCGGGTCATGGTTACTGGTTCACCACCTTGACGACGCCGGTGAGGGCGATCTGGGCGAGGGCGAGCGGCACGAGGAGGGTCCAGGAGAGCTTCTGCAACTGGTCCTCACGGAGCCGGGGGTAGGTGACGCGCAGCCAGATGACGACGAAGGCGAGGACGGCGGTCTTCAGCAGGGTCCAGACCCAGCCGAGGCCGTCGGCGCCCCAGGGGCCGTGCCAGCCGCCCAGGAAGAGGACGGTGGTCAGGCCGCACAGGACGACGATCCCGGCGTACTCGGCGAGCAGGAAGAGGGCGAAGCGCAGACCGGTGTACTCGGTGTACGCGCCGAAGATGATCTCCGAGTCGGCGACCGGCATGTCGAACGGCGGGCGCTGCAGCTCGGCGAGGCCCGCGACGAAGAAGACGATCGCGCCGACGATCTGCCAGGGCAGCCACCACCACGCGAAGGCGTCGACGATGCCGGGGAGGGAGACCGTGCCGGCCGCCATGGCGACGGAGGCGGCGGCGAGCAGCATCGGAAGCTCGTAGGCGAGGAGCTGGGCGGCGGTGCGGAGGCCGCCGAGGAGGGAGAACTTGTTGGCGGAGGCCCAGCCGGCCATGAGGGAGCCGAGGACGCCGACGCCCATCACGGCGAGGACGAAGAAGACGCCCGCGTCGACGACCTGACCGACAGCACCCTCGCCCGGGCCGATGGGGATGGCGAGGAGGACCAGGAGGTACGGGAGGAGGGCCACGGCGGGAGCGAGCTGGAAGATACGGCGGTCCGCGCCCGCGGGGACGACGTCTTCCTTCTGGGCGAACTTGACGCCGTCGGCGACGAGCTGGGCCCAGCCGTGGAAGCCACCGGCGTACATGGGGCCGAGGCGTCCCTGCATGTGGGCCATGACCTTGTGCTCGGTCTGGCCCACGATCAGGGGGAAGGTGAGGAAGACGACGAAGACGAGGAGCAGTCGCAGGGCGACGTCGAGGGCGTCGTTCACTGCGTGCCTCCTGCTGGGGCGTCAGGGGGTGGAGGTGTTGGGGCGGAGGGGGTGGAGGGGGCGGACGAGTCCGAGGGGGCGGACGAGTCCGAGGGGGCGGAGCGGTCCTTCTCGGGTGCGGTCGGTTCCGGGGTCGGCGGCTCGGGGTTCCGTTCCGGGGTCGGATCGGGAGTCGGTTCCGGGTTCGGATCAGGGTTCGGATCCGAACTCGGTTCCGGGTTCGGATCGGGAGTCGGAGCGGGTTCGTCGAAGGCGGGGCGGGCGTGGTGCCACGGCGCGTCCGTGCTGCGGGGCGGGGTGGGGGCCTTGGGGCCGGGGCGCTCGGTGCGGGGCGTGGACTCGGGCGAGGGCGCCGCTTCCGGTGTACCCGCGGTCCGCACGCGCTGGCTGGCCGAACCGCCGCTCGCGGTGCGGGAACGCCGCGGGCCCGTGGGACGCGGCGTCGGCTCGGAGGGAGGAGCTGTCGTTTCCGGGGCGCCGGCGCCCTGGCCGCGCTGGCTGGCCGATCCCCCGCTCGCCGTGCGTGTGCGGCGAGCCGGGGACGCGGGCGCCGTGGGTGCCGTGGGTGCCGTGTCGGAGGTGGGGCCGGCCTGGCTCGCCGAGCCCTCGGCTGCCGTACGGGTACGGCGGACCGGGCGGTCGCCCGCGGCACGGGAAGGGCGGGCGGGGCGGTCGCCGGCCGCGCGGGTGGAGCGGGCCGGGGCCGGGGGGAGCTGGCCCTTGAGCGGGCCCCACTCGTTGGGGTCCGGTACGCCGGGGGGAAGCATCTGGCGGCGCTTGGGCCCGCCGTGGTCCGACTCCCCCGGCTCCTTGGCGCCCGGCCAGGCCTTCGCGACCCGCGCCGCCAGGACGAAATCCTTGCGCAGCGGGTGTCCCTCGAAGTTCTCGGGCAGGAGCAGCGGGGCCAGTCCGGGGTGGCCCTCGAAAGTCACTCCGAACATTTCGTGGGTCTCGCGTTCGTGCCAGGCCGCGCCCGCGTAGATGTCGACGGCGGAGGACAGGGCCGGGGTGTCGTGCAGAACCGTGGTGCGCAGGAGCAGCCGGCGCACCGGGGAGAGGGCCACCACGTGTGCCGAGACGCGGAAGCCCGTGCCGGGTTCGTCGACCGCGCTGAGCCAGTCGAAGTACGTGCAGCCCAGCCGTGAGCGGGCCGTGCGCAGAGCATCCGTCCAGGAAGTGGACGGGACGTCCACGGTGAGGACGCTGTAGGACTCCTCGGCCGTCGCGTCCGGGCCGAAGAGTTCCTCGACGGGAGCGGGGAGCCAGCCGGTCACCGGTCGCCCTCCCCTGCCGCGGCATCCCTCGTCTCCGGCCCAGTTCCTGGTCCCGTTCCTGGTCCCGTTCCTGGTCCCGTGCCTGGTCCCGTGCCTGGTCCCGGCCCTGGCTCCGTGCCTGGTCCCGGCCCTGGCTCCGTCGCCGGTGACGGCGGTTGAACGAGGCCGCTCTGGAGGGCGGCCGTGGAGGGCCGCGCGCCGGTCGCGTTGCCGTACCGCTCCCCGAGGGACTCGCGCGCGATCTTCTCCTGGAGCTTCAGGATGCCCTGGAGCAGGGCCTCGGGGCGGGGCGGGCAGCCAGGGACGTACACGTCGACGGGGATGATCTGGTCGACGCCCTTCGTCACGGAGTACGAGTCCCAGTAGGGGCCACCGCAGTTGCTGCACGCCCCGAACGAGATGACGTACTTCGGCTCCGGCATCTGCTCGTACAGACGCTTCACGGCCGGCGCCATCTTGTCCGTGACGGTGCCGGAGACGACCATCAGGTCGGCCTGGCGCGGACCCGGTGCGAACGGGATCACGCCGAGGCGGATGAAGTCGTGGCGGGACATCGACGCGGCGATGAACTCGATGGCGCAGCAGGCGAGGCCGAAGTTGAAGACCCAGAGCGAGTAGCGGCGGCCCCAGTTCAGGACCACCTTCATCGGCTCGGGGGCGAGACGGGCGAGCGCGCCCAGGCGCTTCGGCTCGGGCAGCAGCGTCGGTCCGGCAGCGTGGGAGGCATCGGAAGCGCTGGTGGTCGAGGGGGTCACGTCCATGCCAGGACGCCCTTCTTGTATGCGTACAGCAGGCCCACGGTCAGGAAGCCCAGGAAGATGAACATCTCCACGAGGGTCGTCGCGCCGTAGCCGTCCGCCGCGAAGACCGTGGCCCAGGGGAACAGGAAGATCGAGTCGACGGCGAAGATCACGTACAGGAACGCGTAGACGTAGTAACGGACCTGGGTGTGGGCCCAGCCCTCGCCGACGGGGTCGACCCCGCACTCGTACGTCATGAGCTTCTCGGGCGTGGGCACGACCGGGCGCAGCAGGCGGCCCGCGCCGAAGGCGACAGCCACGAACAGCACGCCGACAAGGGCGAGCAGTCCGACGACCGAATAGGACTGGAAGTAGTCCGCCGCGACCACGGTTCCGCGCTCCGCGGTGGCGGTGACAACCGTCGGTTCCGGCACGTCCGTCCCTCGCTCCCTGATGCCGTGGACCCTGTGGGTTCCGTGGACCGTGTTGACCCTGTAGACCTGTGACCCGGTGCGGCACCGCGAAACGGGCCGCCGGTCTCGCTCCTTGATACGCCGTGTTCGACGATCTGTACGCACGGGAGTCTAGGCCCTGCTAAAGAGACGGTAAGCATCCCGTCGCGGCCCGACATCCGGACGCC
The DNA here is from genome assembly GCA_000719105.1 of Streptomyces sclerotialus. Classification (GTDB taxonomy): domain Bacteria; phylum Actinomycetota; class Actinomycetes; order Streptomycetales; family Streptomycetaceae; genus Streptomyces; species Streptomyces sclerotialus_B. The sequence goes on from JODX01000003.1 coordinate 180,372, forward strand.
ATTCGGTCCGGGCGTGTCCGGGCGCGTCCTGTCTTGCCCTGTCCTGTCCGGTCGCGTCCGGAGACCGTCTGAGCCCGACCGGGCCTGCCCGGTCGTACGGGACGGTCCGGTCGAACGGGACGGTCCGGTCGTACGCCACGGTCCGGTCGTACGGGACGGTCCGGTGAGCGAGGGCAGGTTCGTCCCGGAAGCTGCGGTGCCTGCAAAGGGTGGGGTTTTCCCCCGCAGCGCCCGGGCGGTGCACCTCATGGCGCGGCCCCGGACCGGCAGGCACGCTGTGGGGCATGACCGTTCCCCTCTCCGCCGACTCCGATCGACCCGACGCTCCGCAGGGCCCGCCGCCCGCCGCGGGCGCCCGATCGGCCGGGCGCCCTTCACTGCGCAAGCCCTCCAGCAGATCGGTGTCCGATCCGCTGCCGCCGGCCCAGTTCGCCTTCGGAGCGCAGACCTGGAAGGAGATCGCCCATCTCCTCGTCAATCTGCCGGTGACGTTGCTCGGGTTCACGTACGTCGTGACCGTGCTGTTCACCAGTGCCGGTCTGACGGTGACCGTGATCGGTTTCCCGTTGCTCGCGGCCGCGTTGATGGGTGCCCGACAGCTGGGCAAGCTGGAGCGGGCGCGGGCCCGGACGATGCTCGGGGTGCGGGTGGACGAGCCGAGCCCGCTGCCGTTGCGCAAGGGCGGCGGGCTCCTCACGCGTCTGTGGATGGCCGTGAAGGACCCGGTGGGATGGCGCACGATGCTGTACGAGCTCATGCGGCTGCCTTGGGGCATCGTGACGTTCACGGTCACCCTGGTGTCGCTGTTCGTACTGTGGCCGGTACTGCCCTTCATCGCGCGCGGGCTGACGACCGTGGACCGGGCCATGGTGCGCGCCCTGCTGTCCCCCTCGGACGAGCTGGAGCGCCGTATCGCCGAACTGGAGTCGGACCGGGGGGTCGTCGTCGACACCGCCGCCGCCGACCTGCGGCGCATCGAGCGCGATCTGCACGACGGTGCGCAGGCCCGGCTGGTCAACCTCGCCATGGGGCTCGGGCTCGCCAAGGAGAAGCTCCTGGAGGACCCGGACTCGGCGGCGGCGATGGTCGAGGAGGCGCACGGCGAGGTGAAGCTGGCGCTCCAGGAACTGCGTGACCTCGCGCGCGGGATCCATCCCGCGGTGCTGACCGACCGGGGGCTGGACGCGGCACTGTCCGCGGTGGCGTCCCGCTGCACCGCGCCCGTGAAGGTCAGTGTGGACCTGGAGACGCGGCCGGCCGCCGCCATCGAGGGCATCGCGTACTTCACGGTCTCCGAACTCCTGCAGAACGTCAGCAAGCACAGCGGGGCCCGCTCGGCCGCCGTGGACGTGTGGCGCGCGGACGACCGGCTCCTCGTCCAGGTCTGGGACGACGGCCGCGGTGGTGCCGGCCGCGGCGGGGGCAGCGGCCTGGCGGGGCTCGCGGAGCGGCTCGGCGCGGTGGACGGCCTGTTCCTCGTCGAGTCGCCGCCGGGCGGCCCGACCACGGTGACGGCGGAGCTGCCGTGGCGGGACCGGGAGGACGAGCGGGCCTCGCAGCCTCGTCCCGGGCAGCAGAAGGCGGACGGCAGGGGGTAGGGAAAACCCCCGTTCCAAGACGCCGACGGCCTTCATGGTCCGGACGCCGCCGCAAGAGCACTGTGGAACCACGGTGGAGCCACGACGGATCCACGACATGGACATGTAAGAGTCGGAGAGGAAACGGACGGCGGCGATGGCCACGGAGTACGGGCACGGTCACGGACACGGACACGGACACGGGTACGGGAGCTGGGGCGGCTCCGAGACGTTCGACGAGCGGCAGCGGGGGCACCGGCTCCCGGCGGGGCTGCGGGCGCCGCTCGAGGCGCGGAGTTGGCGTGAGCTCGCGTATGTGCTGCTGAATCTGCCGATCGGGATCGTGATGTTCACGTACGCCGTGACGATGGCGTCCCTCGGCGCGGGTCTGCTGGTCACCTTCCTCGGGGTGCCGGTGCTGGCCGCCGCGCTGGCGGGCTGCCGGGGGTTCGGCGTGCTGGAGCGGGCACGCGCGCGCGGGCTGCTCGGTGTGACGGTGGCCGAGCCGGAGCCGCTGCGCATGAAGCGGGCGGGGGCCATGGCCTGGATGGGCGCCGTGCTGCGGAGCGGTGCCTCGTGGCGGCACCTGCTGTACACGGTCATCCAGTTGCCGTGGGCCGTGTTCTCCTTCTCGGTGGCGCTGAGCCTGTGGGTGTCCGGGTGGACGATGCTGACGTATCCGCTCTGGTTCTGGGTCTTCCCGATGTGGGCGGGGCAGGACGGTCTGCAGCTGTACGGCGACGAGACGCACAGCGTGTATCTGGACAACCCCTTCGAGATCACCATGACCGCCGGTGTCGGGCTGCTGGTCACGCTGGCCACGCCGTGGATCGTGCGGGCGCTGACGCAGGTGGACCGGCTGATGGTGCACGGCCTGCTGGGGCCCTCCCCGCTGGCGACACGCGTGGTGGAGCTGGAGTCGGACCGGGGGGTCGTCGTCGACACGGCCGCCGCCGACCTGCGGCGCATCGAGCGCGATCTGCACGACGGCGCGCAGGCCCGGCTGGTGAACCTCGCCATGGACCTGGGACTCGCGAAGGAGAAGCTGGCGGAGGACCCGGCGGCCGCGGCGCGGATGGTCGACGAGGCGCACGGTGAGGTGAAGACGGCGCTGCGGGAGCTGCGTGACCTCGCGCGCGGGATCCACCCGGCGGTGCTGACCGACCGGGGGCTGGACGCGGCACTGTCGGCGGTCGCGTCGCGGTGTGCGGTGCCGGTGCAGGTCGAGGTGGAGCTGCCGGCCCGGCCGGTGCCGGCGATCGAGGGCATCGCCTACTTCACCGTCTCGGAGCTGCTGCAGAACGTCAGCAAGCATGCGCGGGCCACCCGGGTCACCGTGGACGTGTGGAAGGCCGACGACCGGCTGTTGCTCCAGGTGACGGACGACGGGGTGGGCGGCGCCGACGTGTCCGCGGGTTCCGGGCTGGCCGGGCTGGCCGAGCGGTTGGACGCGGTCGACGGAATCCTGGTGGTGGACTCCCCGGCGGGCGGGCCCACTCGGGTGACGGCGGAGCTGCCCTGGCGCACGAGGTAGTACGGGACCGCTCAGCACATACGCCCTCGGCTTCGCCCCCTGTGTCCGGCCGGTCGGACACAGGGGGCTTCGACGCGATCCTCCGCAGATATCGGCGAGTTGTCCACAGGCCCCGTGGGAGACGGCGGATAGCGGGATACTGATGTGCCGGGAGGCGTCGGACACACAGGGCTCGGGGGCCGAGGATCGTGGAGGAAAGAGTGCGGGTGGTCATCGCCGAGGATTCGGTGCTGCTCAGGGAAGGGCTGACCCGGCTGTTGACCGACCGTGGGCACGAGGTCGTGGCGGGAGTCGGGGACGGTGAGGCACTGATCAAGACGATCACCGAGCTCGCGGCTCAGGGGGAGCTTCCGGATGTGGTGGTCGCGGATGTGCGAATGCCCCCGACGCACACGGACGAGGGTGTCAGAGCCGCGGTGGAGCTGCGTCGGCACCATCCTGAGCTGGGAGTGCTCGTGCTGTCCCAGTACGTGGAGGAGCAGTACGCCACCGAGTTGCTGGCCGGTTCCAGTCGCGGGGTCGGCTATCTGCTGAAGGACCGGGTAGCCGAGGTACGCGAGTTCGTCGACGCGGTGGTGCGGGTAGCCCGAGGGGGCACCGCGCTGGACCCGGAGGTGGTCGCACAGCTGCTCGGGCGCAGCCGGAAGCAGGACGTGCTCGCGGGCCTCACCCCGAGAGAGCGGGAGGTGCTGGGCCTCATGGCCGAGGGACGCACCAACTCGGCCATCGCCCGGCAGCTCGTGGTGAGCGACGGAGCCGTCGAGAAGCACGTCAGCAACATCTTCCTCAAGCTGGGCCTGTCGCAGAGCGACGGGGACCACCGGCGTGTCCTGGCGGTGCTGACCTATCTGAACTCATGAGGTAGTGACACCGGTGTCAACTGTCGTCGTTCGTTGAATGTGTCGGCCATCCGGTAGCCGTCGGAACCAGAACCGAAGGCTGAACACGAAGCGTCTTCACGAGAAGCGTCGGGGGGCGAGCAAATCACGACAAGTCGGGGCGCAGGACCGTCTCAGAGCCGTGTCCATCATGCGAACATCCAGGGGAAGTCGACCCTGCAGACGTAGGGTTGACCGTGGGAAGGTCGGCGGGAGGGCCGCTCCCAGACAGCCGCCTCGAAGGAGGTCCAGTTCAGTGACCAGCCAGGTCAGCAGTCCAGAGGAGCAGCCAGGAGAGCAGGCCGACGAAACCGCCGCCAGGGGAGAGCAGCGCGAACCTGCGGGTGTCAAGGCCACGAGTGGCAAGACCGCGGATGCGAAGACGGCGGATGTACAGACAGCGGGCGTGAGGGCACCGGGGACCTTCGAGACCCTGGAGACCCCGGCCGCGAAGGACGCCACCGTCGGCGTGAAGGACGCAACCGCCGGCGCGAAGGACGTCCGCCGGCTGGACCGGGTGATCATCCGGTTCGCGGGTGACTCGGGTGACGGTATGCAGCTCACGGGCGACCGGTTCACCTCCGAGACGGCGTCCTTCGGCAACGACCTGTCGACCCTGCCGAACTTCCCCGCCGAGATCCGCGCCCCCGCCGGGACGCTGCCGGGCGTCTCCTCCTTCCAGTTGCACTTCGCCGACCACGACATCCTGACCCCGGGTGACGCGCCGGACGTACTGGTGGCCATGAACCCGGCGGCCCTGAAGGCGAACGTCACGGATCTGCCCCGCGGCGCGGAGATCATCGTCAACACCGACGAGTTCACCAAACGGGCCCTGCAGAAGGTCGGCTACGCCGCCAGCCCGCTGGAGGACGGCTCACTCGACGGGTACAGCGTCCACCCGGTGCCGCTCACCACGCTGACCGTGGAGGCACTGAAGGAATTCGACCTCAGCCGCAAGGAGGCCGAGCGCAGCAAGAACATGTTCGCGCTCGGCCTCTTGTCATGGATGTACCACCGGCCGACCGAGGGGACCGAGCGGTTCCTGCGCACCAAGTTCGCCAGGAAACCGGACATCGCGGCCGCCAACATCGCGGCGTTCCGGGCCGGCTGGAACTTCGGCGAGACCACCGAGGACTTCGCCGTCTCCTACGAGGTGGCCCCGGCCGCGCAGGCGTTTCCGGTGGGCACCTACCGCAACATCTCCGGCAACCTGGCCCTGTCCTACGGCCTGATCGCCGCCTCCCGCCAGGCCGATCTCCCCCTCTACCTGGGCTCCTATCCGATCACCCCGGCCTCGGACATCCTGCACGAGCTGAGCCGGCACAAGAACTTCGGCGTGCGCACCTTCCAGGCCGAGGACGAGATCGCGGGCATCGGCGCCGCGCTGGGCGCCGCGTTCGGCGGTTCGCTGGCGGTGACCACGACCTCCGGCCCCGGCGTGGCGCTCAAGAGCGAGACCATCGGCCTGGCCGTCTCGCTCGAACTGCCGCTGCTGGTCGTGGACATCCAGCGCGGCGGCCCCTCCACCGGTCTGCCCACCAAGACCGAGCAGGCCGACCTGCTGCAGGCGATGTACGGGCGCAACGGCGAGGCCCCGGTTCCCGTCATCGCACCGCGCACTCCCGCGGACTGTTTCGACGCGGCGCTGGAGGCGGTCCGGATCGCGCTGACCTACCGCACCCCGGTGTTCCTGCTGTCCGACGGCTACCTGGCCAACGGCAGCGAGCCGTGGCGCATCCCGGAGCCCGACGAACTGCCGGACCTGCGTGTGCAGTTCGCCCAGGGCCCGAACCACACCCTGGACGACGGCAGCGAGGTGTTCTGGCCCTACAAGCGCGACCCGCAGACCCTCGCCCGCCCCTGGGCGATCCCCGGCACCCCGGGCCTGGAGCACCGCATCGGCGGCATCGAGAAGCAGGACGGCACCGGCAACATCTCCTACGACCCTGCCAACCACGACTTCATGGTCCGCACCCGCCGGGCCAAGGTCGACGGCATCGAGGTGCCCGACCTCCAGGTCGACGACCCGCACGGAGCGAAGACTCTCGTCCTGGGCTGGGGTTCGACGTACGGGCCGATCACCGCCGCCGTACGCCGGCTGCGGGCGGCCGGGGAGGCCGTCGCGCAGGCCCATCTGCGCCATCTCAACCCCTTCCCCCGGAACCTCGGCACGGTGCTGGAGCGTTACGACAAGGTGGTGATCCCCGAGATGAACCTCGGTCAGCTCGCCACGCTGATCCGTGCGAAGTACCTGGTGGACGCCCAGTCGTACACCCAGGTCAACGGCATGCCGTTCAAGGCCGAACAGCTCGCCACGGCTCTCAAGGAGGCCATCGATGGCTGAGACGTCCAGGGAAGGGACCGGCACGATCGAGGCACTTTCGCTGGTGCCCAAGGCCGAGGCCAAGCAGTCCATGAAGGACTTCAAGTCCGACCAGGAAGTGCGCTGGTGCCCCGGCTGCGGCGACTACGCGATCCTCGCGGCGGTCCAGGGCTTCATGCCCGAGCTGGGCCTCGCCAAGGAGAACATCGTCTTCGTCTCGGGCATCGGCTGCTCGTCCCGGTTCCCGTACTACATGAACACGTACGGCATGCACTCCATCCACGGCCGTGCGCCCGCCATCGCGACCGGCCTGGCCACCTCCCGGCGTGACCTGAGCGTGTGGGTGGTCACGGGCGACGGCGACGCGCTGTCCATCGGCGGCAACCACCTGATCCACGCGCTGCGGCGGAACGTCAACCTCAAGATCCTGCTGTTCAACAACCGGATCTACGGTCTGACGAAGGGCCAGTACTCGCCGACGTCCGAGGTCGGGAAGATCACCAAGTCGACGCCGATGGGATCGCTGGACGCGCCGTTCAACCCGGTGTCGCTGGCGATCGGGGCCGAGGCGTCGTTCGTGGCGCGGACCGTGGACTCCGACCGCAAGCACCTGACCGAGGTGCTGCGGCAGGCCGCGGCCCACCCGGGCACGGCCCTGGTGGAGATCTACCAGAACTGCAACATCTTCAACGACGGCGCCTTCGAAGCCCTCAAGGACAAGCAGCAGGCCGAGGAGGCCGTGATCCGCCTGGAGCACGGCAAGCCGATCCGCTTCGGGTCGGACCTCGGCAAAGGCGTCGTCCGCGACCCGGTGACCGGAGACCTGAAGGTGGTCTCGGTCACCGCGGAGAACGAGGCGCAGGTCCTGGTGCACGACGCGTACGCACCGTCCGCGACGACGGCGTTCGCGCTCTCGCGCCTGGCCGACCCGGACACGCTGCACCGCACACCGATCGGAATCTTCCGGTCGGTGGACCGGCCGGTGTACGACGCCCAGATGTCGGACCAGCTGGACATCGCGATCGAGCAGAACGGCAAGGGCGACCTGGCCGCGCTACTGACGGGCGGGGACACCTGGACGGTCGTGGGCTAGACGGTCCGGCGGGCCGCAGACCGCAGACCGCAGACCGCAGACCGCAGACCGCAGGAACGAGGGTTGGGAGCCGGGGGCCGTACGGTGTTCGTACGGCCCCCGGCCATGTTCCTGTCCTGTCCAGGGCTGCCGACTGCCGACTGCCGACTGCCGACTGCCGACTGCCAGGAGTTACCGCTCTCTCGCGGCGTCGTACAGTTCCCGCGCCTTCCGTACCTCGCCCATCCGCTCCTGCGTCCAGTTCGCCAGGGCGCGCACCTGCTCGGCCGCCTCCCGGCCCAGGTCCGTCAGGGAGTAGTCCACCCTCGGAGGGATCACCGGCTTGGCGTCGCGGTGGACCAGGCCGTCGCGCTCCAGGGTCTGGAGCGTCTGCGTCAGCATCTTCTCGCTGACCCTGCCGATCGCCCGGCGCAGCTCGCTGAAGCGGTGCGGGCGGTCCAGGAGCGTGATCAGCACCAGCACGCCCCAACGGCTCGTGACATGTTCGAGGACCAACCGGTAGGGGCACATCGCCTCCCCGTCGGCGGCCGTCCGGGTACTTACTCGCATACCAGTACCTTACTTCGAAGTGGGTACTTTCGAATAGTTAGCGCACCTCTTATGGTGAGTGACCGAGCCACACCCCACAAGGAGTTGTCCGATCATGAGCATCGTCGTCACCGGAGCCACCGGGAACCTCGGCCGTTTCGTCGTCGAGGGACTGCTGGAGAAGATCCCGGCCGAACAGATCACCGCCGTCGTACGGAACCGGGAGAAGGCCGCCGGCCTCGCCGCCCGCGGGGTCCGGATCGCGGTCGCGGACTACGAGGACCCCGCATCCTTCGAGGGCGTCATCGCGGCCGGTGACAAGGTGCTGCTCATCTCGGGCAGCGAGGCCGACAAGGACCGCGTCGCCCAGCACCGCACCGTGATCGACGCGGCCAAGGCGGCCGGTGCCGCGCTTCTCGCCTACACCAGCGCGCCCGGCACCCTCACGGCCGCCCTCGCCGACGACCACCGGGGCACCGAGGAGGCCCTGCTGGCGTCGGGGCTGCCGTACGTCCTGCTGCGCAACGGCTGGTACAACGAGAACTTCACCGAGCAGCTCGCCCCCGTCCTGGCGCACGGCGCCGTCGTCCAGGCCGCCGGCGAGGGCCGGGTCGCCTCCGCCGCGCGCGCCGACTACGCGGCCGCCGCCGTCGCGGTCCTGACCGGCGAGGGACACGAGGGCCGGACGTACGAGCTCAGCGGTGACACCGCCTGGGGCTTCGCCGAGTACGCCGCCGAGCTGAGCCGGCAGACCGGCAAGGAGATCACCTACAACGCCGTGACCGAGGACGCCTACGCCGGCATCCTGACCGGCGCGGGGCTGCCCGAGCCGCTCGCCCGGATCCTGGCGGGCGTGGACACCTCCATCGCGAACGGCGAGCTGGCCGGCACCAGCGGCGACCTGTCCCGGCTGACCGGCCGTCCGACCACGCCGATCGCCGACTCGATCACGGCCGCGCTCAAGGACTGAGCCTCCGGCTCACCCCGTCTTCACCCCCCGCACCCCCACCTGTCATGACCGTATAGAGATACGGACATGACAGGTGGGGGCCGTCGGCGTTACCTTCGTCGGGGCCGCGCGTCTCCGCGGGCCGGTGCGAAGGAGGAACCGTTGACCGGGCAGTCGAAGCGAGAACACCGGACAGGCCTGCTGAACGGTTTCGCCGCATACGGCATGTGGGGACTCGTCCCCCTCTTCTGGCCCCTGCTGAAACCCTCCGGCGCCATCGAGATCCTGGCCCACCGGATGGTCTGGTCCCTCGTCATCGTCGGCATCGTCCTGCTGGTGCTGCGGCGCTGGGCCTGGGCCGGTGAACTGCTGCGGCAGCCGCGCAAGCTGGGCCTGGTGACGATCGCGGCCGCGGTGATCACCGTCAACTGGGGCGTCTACATCTGGGCCGTCAACGCCGGGCACGTGGTCGAGGCGTCCCTCGGCTACTTCATCAATCCGCTGGTGACCATCGCCCTCGGCGTGCTGGTGCTGAAGGAGCGGCTGCGGCCCGCGCAGTGGGCAGCGGTCGGCATCGGCTTCGCCGCCGTCCTCGTCCTCGCCTTCGGCTACGGCCGGCCGCCGTGGATCTCCCTCTGCCTCGCCTTCTCCTTCGCCGCGTACGGCCTGGTGAAGAAGAAGGTCAACCTCGGCGGGGTCGAGTCACTCGCCGCCGAGACCGCCATCCAGTTCCTGCCCGCGCTGGGATACCTGCTGTGGCTGGGGGCGCAGGGCCGGTCCACCTTCGGCACCGAGGGCGCCGGGCACGCCGCGCTGCTCGCCGCGACCGGGGTCGTGACCGCGGTGCCGCTCGTCTGCTTCGGCGCGGCCGCGATCCGGGTGCCGCTGTCCACGCTGGGGCTGCTGCAGTACCTGGCACCCGTCTTCCAGTTCCTGCTGGGCATCCTCTACTTCCACGAGGCCATGCCGGCGGAGCGCTGGGCCGGCTTCGCGCTGGTGTGGGTCGCGTTGGTCCTGCTGACCTGGGACGCGCTGCGCACCGCGCGGCGAGCCGCCCGGGCCCTCGGCCGGCCCGACATCAGCGGGGTCACGATCCCCGCGCCGGCGACCGCGCCGGCCGCCGAGTCGGGCCCGGTTCCGGTTCCGGGTGCCACCGGTTCGGCCTCCGGCGGTCCGGTGGACGGTAAGCCGTAGAGCGACCCTCGGCCGGCAGCCGGTACATGCTGGACAGTTGCATGCGCGCGCATCTATTGTCCACGCATGTAGGTGTCGTACGCCCGGTACCGGTACCGAAGGGGGAACCATGTCCCGCCGTTTCCTGTTCGTTCTCGGCAGCAGCCGTGCCGACGGCAACACCGAGGCGCTCGCCCGCGCAGCCGCCGAGCAGTTGCCCGCCGGGGTGGAGCAGCGCTGGATCAGCCTCGCCGACCACCCGCTGCCCGACTTCGAGGACCTGCGCCACGACAGCGACCACGTACGGCCGGAGAGCGGCAGCACGGCGCTGCTGCTGGACGCCACGCTCGCCGCGACGGACCTGGTGATCGCCTCACCGCTGTACTGGTACTCGGTCTCCGCGCACACCAAGCGCTATCTGGACCACTGGTCGGGCTGGCTGCGCACGCCGGGGCTCGACTTCAAGCGGCGGATGGCCGGCCGCACCCTGTGGGGCGTCACCGCGCTCGCCCACGAGGAGGAGGTGGTCGCCGAACCGCTCGTCGCCACCCTCAACAACTCCGCCGCCTACATGGGCATGCGCTTCGGCGGGGTGCTGCTCGGCAACGGCAGCAGGCCCGGCGACGTCCTGAACGACACGGCCGCCCTCGCCCGCGCGAAGACGTTCTTCGCCCGGGAGGCACCGCCCGCTCGCTTCCCGTACGAGACGGCGCAGTGAGCGCGCTTCAGACGGTGACGTCCCGCGTCGTGAACCGCGCCCACGCCGCCGAGCCGAACACCGCCGCGTAGACGCCCTGGAGGCCCAGGTTGCGCAGCAGGTCGTCCCAGTGGACGGGGTCCCGCAGCAGATCCGCGAACGACAGCCAGTAGTGCGGGAAGAAGTACGGCCGGAGGGCGTCGAGCTGCGGGATCTGGTCCAGGATCTGCACCGTGATCAGCAGCCCGACCGTGGTGGCCATCGCCGCGATGCCGCTGTTGGTCAGGGTCGACACGAACAGCCCGAGAGCGGCCAGCCCGATCAGCGACGCGGCCACCACCAGGGCGATCAGCAGCGCCCGGGCGAGGCCCTCCGCCAGGCCGATCCGCGTTCCGGAGATCGTCGTGACCTCGCCGAGCGGGAACAGCAGGGCGCCGACCACGAGCGCCGAGACCGCCACCACCACCGTGGCCACCAGGCAGAACACGATCGTGGTCGCTCCCTTGACGATCAGCAGCCGGGCGCGGCCGGCGGGGGCCACCAGCAGATAGCGCAGCGTCCCGGCGTTCGCCTCGCCCGCGATCGCGTCCCCGGCGATCACCCCGACCGCCATCGGGAGGAAGAACGGCAGCGTCGCGGCCAGCGCCGTGAGTACCAGGAACAGCCCGTTGTTGGTGATCTGCGCGATGAACGCCGGGCCTTCACCGTCGCCGCCGACCGCCGAACCGTCACTCGTCTCGATCTTCACGGCCACACCCACCAGCACCGGCACGGCCGCGAGCACGGCGAGCAGCGCGAGCGTGCGCCAGCGCCGGAAGGTGGTGACGAGTTCGCTGCGCAGGAGTCCGAAGGTCCACAAGGGGCTCGGCGTACGCGCGTACGTGCCGTCGGCCGGCCCCGTGCGCCGCCCCGCCTGCTCCCCCGTCCTCTGATCCGTCCTCTGATCCGTCCTCTGATCCGTCCTCTGATCCGTCCGTTGCCCGGTGCTCTGAGCCCTCTCAGCCCTCGACATCGAAGCCCTCTCCCGTCAGCGCGACGAACGCGTCCTCCAGGGAAGCCCGTTCCACCCCGAAGCCGCGTACCCGCACCCCGGCCGCCACCAGCGCGGCCGTGACGGCGGCCGGATCGCCTTCCGGCGGTTCGCCCGTCACCCGGTTCTCCTCCACGACGACATCGCCGATCCCCCGCTCCTTGAGCACCCGGGCCGCGTCCCCGACGTCCGGAGTGGTCACGACCAGCCGGCCGCGCGCCCCGGCCGCGAGGTCGGCCACCGCACCCTGGGTGATCAGCCGCCCCTGCGCCATCACGGCGGCGTGGGTGCACACCTGCTCGATCTCGTCCAGCAGGTGGGAGGAGAGGAAGACGGTGGTCCCGTCGGCCGCCACCTCCCTGATCAGGGCCCGGATCTCCCGCATGCCCTGGGGGTCGAGCCCGTTGGTGGGCTCGTCCAGGACGAGGAGCCGGCGCGGCTGGAGCAGCGCCGCCGCGAGACCGAGACGCTGCTTCATGCCCAGCGAGTACGCCTTCGCCTTCTTGCCCGCGGCGGCCGTCAGGCCCACCCGGTCCAGCGCGGCCGCGACCCGCGTACGCCTGGTGCGCGGGTCGGCGGTGGGGTCGGCGGCGTCGTACCGCACCAGGTTGTCGTGCCCGGACAGGAAGCCGTACAGCGCCGGGCCCTCGATGAGCGCACCCACGTGCGGCAGTACGGCCCGGGAGGCGCCCGGCATCGGCCGGCCGAGCACCCGGGCCGTGCCGGAAGTCGGCTCGATCAGGCCCATCAGCATCCGGATGGTGGTGGTCTTCCCGGAGCCGTTCGGCCCGAGGAAGCCGAAGACGCTGCCCGCCGGGACGGCGAGATCGAGTCCGTCGACGGCGAGCTGCCCGCCGCGGTAGCGCTTGGTGAGCGCACGGGTGGCGATGACGACGTCGCCCGGGTCCGGATCCGCGGCGGGCAGCTCCTCCACTGACGACCTCGATTCCCTGTCTGCTGTCGCTGTCGTGTCGCCGTCTCAGCGGTCCGCGTTCGCCGCCTTCACCAGGGCCTCCTTGGTGACCGCGCCGGCATACGCCTTGCCGTCGTCCGTGATCAGCACATTGACCAGTCGGGTCGAGAAGACCGTGCCGGCCCCGAACTTGCCGCTGACCTCGTCACCGAAGGAGTTCAGGAGGCCGCCGAGGTCGCCGTCGCCGGACGGCGCCGCCGACAGGCCCTCGCCGCCGGTGTCGAACGCGGCGATGGAGCTCCAGCCCTCGCCGATGACCTTCAGACCCTCCAGGTCCCCCAGATCCTCCAGCCCCGCGGCGAGTTCCTCGTCGGACTCCGGCAGCTGCCCGGCGTCGCGCTCTTCGGCGGCCTGCGCCTCGAGGTCGTCCGCCTCGGTGACCTTCGCGCCCTCGGGCGGCGTGAAGTCGAAGGTGGCGGCGCTCGGTGCGGAGAAGTCGACCTTGGTGAAGCCCGCGTCGACGACGGCCGCACCGCCGCTCGCCGGGGTGAGCGTGAACTTCAGCGGCAGGCCCGTCTCCGCGTCGACGGCGACCGATATCGCGCCGACCGTGGAGCCGGCCTGCTTCGGCTCGATCAGCAGCTTGTACGCGTCGCGCCCGGCGACCTGCATGGTCCCGTCCACGGTGACGGACGTCGTGTCGTCGACCGCCTTCAGCGCCTCCTCGGTCAGCTCCCCGGGCGTGGCCGGTACGTCCTCGGGCACGACTCCGGACTTCCCGTCCGCGCCGCCCTCTTCGCCGCGCTTCGCTCCGTCCTCCGCGCCGTCCTGCATGTCGGCCTCGGCACCGGTCGCGTGGTACACCTCGTTCGATCCGCTGTCGTACGCCCACACGTCGTCGCCGTTGTGGATCAGGCTGTACTCGGAGGCCTCGTCGAGCAGCGACAGCTTCTGCTTGTCGGGCCCGTCGGCGGCGACGCGCAGCGTGTGCGTGCCGGAGGCGAGTTCGGGCAGCTTGGCGGAGGGGTCGGCGGCGGATCCCTCGTCGCCGTCGGCCCCGCCCCCGGCTCCCAGGCTGCCCTCCAGGCCGCTCAGGTCCGGGAGTCCGAGGTCGGTGCTGATCTTCACGGTGCCGGAGAGCTGCTGGACGTCCGAAGCGGCGATCTTCTCGATCAGTTCCTGCGCGGTGATCTTCGGCAGGTCGGGATCGCCGGAGCCGGCGAACGCCGGGACCAGGCCGATGGTCGCGGCCGCCACGCCCACCACCGTGACCGGGACGACGTACCGCGCGGCCTTGCGCCGCCCGCCGCGCCTGTTTCCGGTCCCGTCTGCCGTCGGGCTGCCTGCCGTCGCGTTGTCGTCGGATTTGAACGGTGCCATGTGTGCCTTACCTCCGTAGTAGGCGGCGGCCAGGTCCTCGCACTCCGTCGCATGGCAACGTGCCACGTCGCATCGCGTCCGTCGTGCCGCGTCGTACTCGCACTCGTCGTCGTCCACCCCGAGCCGCCATTCTCACCCGAATCGGTGAGGGGTGGTGCTTTCCATCCGACCAAATCGGCCAGCCGTGCGCGTCAGACCCCGGGATCACTTCGGCGTACTGCTGAGGGATGACACAGCAACGCGGCGCCCTCCCCGCCCCGTAGGGGTCGTGGGGAGGACGCCGCGTCTTCCGTCCGCGTCCGCCGGCCGTGGCCGCTCAACCGGCGCGGTGCACCACCGCGTCACACAGCTCCACGAGCGCGTTCTTGGCGTCGCACTCCGGCAGCGGCGCCAGCGTCGCCCGGGCCTCCTCCGCGTACCGCACGGTGTCCCGGCGGGCCTGCTCCAGCGCGGGGTGCACCCGCAGCCGAGAGAGCGCCTCGGCGTGCCGCTCGTCATCGCTCAGGTCGCCGTCCAGCAGTTCGCACAGCTCGATGTCCTCGGCCAGCCCCAGCCGCGCGGCCCGCTCCCGCAGCCGCAGCACCGGCATCGTGGGGACGCCCTCACGCAGATCGGTGCCCGGCGTCTTCCCCGACTCGTGCGAGTCGGAGGCGATGTCCAGTACGTCGTCCGCGAGCTGGAACGCGATGCCCAGCCGCTCCCCGTACTGCGTCAGCACGTCCACGACCGTCTCGTCGGCGCCGGACATCATCGCCCCGAACCGTCCGGAGACGGCCACCAGCGATCCGGTCTTGCCGCCGAGGACGTCCAGGTAGTGCTCGATGGGGTCCCGCCCGTCGCGCGGCCCCGCGGTCTCCAGGATCTGCCCGGTCACCAGCCGTTCGAACGCCTCGGCCTGCACCCGCACCGCCTCGGGCCCCAGATCGGCCAGGACGTGCGAGGCACGGGCGAACAGGAAGTCCCCGGTCAGTACGGCGACGGAGTTGCCCCAGCGGGCGTTCGCGCTGGGCACGCCGCGGCGTACGTCCGCCTCGTCCATCACGTCGTCGTGGTACAGCGTGGCCAGGTGGGTGAGCTCGACGACCACGGCCGACGGCACGACTCCCGGCGCATGCGGGTCCCCGAACTGGGCCGCGAGCATCACGAGCAGCGGCCGGAACCGCTTCCCGCCCGCCCGCAGCAGGTGCTGCGCGGCCTCCTGGATGAACGGGACCTCGCTCTTCGTGGCCTCGAGCAAACCTTCCTCGACGGCCGCCAATCCGGCCTGGACATCGGCTTCGACAGCCTGGTCCCGCACGCTCAGCCCGAACGGCTCGACGACGGTCACGAGGGGTCTCCTGTCTGCTGACGTCTGCTGACGGTCACACGGTCGGTCTCAGGGTCGATGACGTCGATGACATAGTTTGTCGATCTGTCGCTGCCATCACCCGAGTCAGCGTATCCGGTCACCTTTCGATCACCACGAGCGCCCACCGGTCCACCCCGGGCGGTATCCGACCAGGCCCGTCATGTTCCTGATCAGCTGATACGAACGGATATTCCCCCCGGGGCCACCACATGGACACATGGTCACGCCTTCCGCGGCATCCGGTGGCCGACCATTACGACAACGGACCGGGCGGCTCGCGGGGTTCCGCGGGCGATCCGGTAATTGAGAGGCCGTCACCCCCCCTTCCGTCGAATACCGCCCATGCCCGCACTTGCACCTCCGGCCGGCCCACAGCCGATCTCCATCCGGCCTCTGTCCGGAATTCGCCGCCCAATGCGGCACACCAAGCCGCATTCATGATCCGTATTTCATGATCCGAATTCACGGAACACCCCCGCGGACGATCAGGGAATGCCCATGTGATCCGATGAGCGAGACCGACGACCGCCCGGCGACCGTCGACCGAAATGCCCATCTTTGATGCGTGAAGGACCATTCGCCGCCACCCCATCAGTCGATCTTGGGTGAATTGAGTCACACAGAAGCCCGTTCCGGCCACTGCCCCACCACCTCCATTTCCGTTTTGCAGAACGCAAGTTGAGGCGAGAGGGGCGGTAATCCGGCGTGCCATTTCACCGGAATGACCTTGCCGAACGGATGTGCACCACACATTCGACCTTGTTCCTGGCCTGTGCTTTCGCATACGTTCACGTCCTGCCGGGCGGAACGCCGAATCCTGCCGCCGTCCGGAATCCCACCGACCGACTCACTCACGTACGGCAGGAGCGGGGGACCCAGGTAAGCCGCCGGCCCGCATTCCGGACCGGCTCGGGGTGAAGCCGCGCACGGCACTCGCCACTCGTCGCGCAGTGCCGCATGCGGCCGGGCACCTTTCCGCCCGAACCCGACAGCTCACCTCGCAGGCGCCGGAGAGGAAACGCGTCATGCCCGCACGAGGCAAGCACCGCCGCCCCAGATTCAATCCGCTCACCCGAGGTGTCGTCGCCGCCGGAACCGGCACGGCCGCCCTCGCCCTTCCGATCCTGGCCGCGACGAGCGCGAGCGCCGCGCAGCCCGCCCAGGTCGCCCAAGCCGCTCAGGCCACCCAGGCCACTCAGGCCGCCGGTAAGACCACGTCCCAGGCCGAGGCCGTGACGTACGCCGTGGTCGCGGGGGACACGCTCTCCGGGATCGCGGACGCGCACGACATCAGCGGCGGCTGGCAGCAGCTCTACGAGGACAACCGCCAGACCATCGGTGACGACCCCGGACTGATCCGTCCGGGCCTGGAGCTCACCGTCGAGGCCGCCGACCCGGCCACCTCGGCCACCGGCACCGGCACCGGCACCGGCACCGGCACCGGCAGCACCAACACCGCCACCGCCACCGCCACGACCACCTCCGCCACGACCACCTCCGCCACCACCTACGCCGACAACCTCGACGGCTGGATCCGCGAGGCGCTGGACGTCATGGCGCAGAACGGGATCCCGGGAACGTACGACGGCATCCACCGCAACATCATGCGCGAGTCGTCCGGCAACCCCCAGGCCATCAACAACTGGGACTCCAACGCCGCGGCGGGCATCCCCTCGAAGGGCCTGCTCCAGGTCATCGACCCGACGTTCGCCGCGTACCACGTGTCCGGCACGGTGTACGACCCCTACGACCCGGTGGCGAACATCGTGGCGGCCTGCAACTACGCCGCCGACCGCTACGGCTCGATCGACAACGTCTTCGGCGCCTACTGACGGGCCTGCTGAAGCGTGCCCTGAGGGAACAGCCGCTCCAGCACCACGGCGATCCCGTCCTCCTCGTTCGACAGGGTCACCTCGTCGGCCACGGCCCTCAGCTCGGCGTGGGCGTTGGCCATGGCCACTCCGCGCGCGGCCCAGGCGAACATGGGTATGTCGTTCGGCATGTCACCGAAGGCGAGGGTCCGCGCCGGGGTCACCCCGAGCAGCCGGGCGGCCCTGTCGAGGCCCGTCGCCTTCGTGACGCCGTATGGCTGAAGTTCGACGGTGCCGGGCCCCGACATGGTGACCGTCGCCAGGGAACCGACCGCTTCGCGGGCCGCGGCCGCCAGCTCGTCGTCGGAGAGTTCGGGGTGGCGGAGCAGCACCTTGCTGATGGGTTCGCGCCACAGCTCGTCGCGATGCCGCACCCGTACCGAGGGAAGGTTCGGGTGCGGCATCCGGTAACCCGGCTCGATGAGGGTGAGCCCCTCCACGCCGTCCTGGTCGACGGCCGCGTACACCTCCCCGACCTCGGCCTCGATCTTGCCGAGCGCGTTCTCCGCGAGTTCCCTGTCCAGGGTGACGGACCAGAGCAGCCGGTCCGCGCCCGCGTCGTACACCTGCGCGCCCTGCCCGCACACCGCAAGCCCTCTGCCGCCGAGTATGCGCAGCAGAGGGCGTACGCGGGGCGCGGGCCGGCCGGTCACGACCAGGTGCCGTGCGCCGGAGGCCACGGCTCTGGCCAGGGCGGAGCGTGTCCTGGCCGAGACTGTGTCGTCGCCGCGTAGCAGCGTTCCGTCCAGGTCGGTGGCGATGAGGGCGTATGCGGTGCGCGGCGTCATGATCAGAGAATACGGACCGGTAGCACTCATCCGTCCGGCGTGAACCAGACTACGTCCGTCCCTCCCGATCCCCGTCAACAAGCCGACCTGAGCAGGGCAGTTGAGGGCGACGGGCGACGCGGGCCCCCACCGCTCACCCGTGCGCCGCCGCCAGGTGCCCCACCAGCCGCGGCGAGGCGAACTCCGTACCGCACACGAAGCGCATCACCGGCCCGTACGAGGCCGCCGCGGGCAGCCCGGTGAAGTACAGCCCGGGCACGGACGACCGGTAGCCGGCCCCGAGCCTCGGCGTCCCCCGGCTCACCGCCAGCTCCGTGCGCAGCTCATGGCCGAGGAAGCCCATCGCCGCGAGGTTCACCCGGTAGCCCGTGGCCGCGATCACGTGGTCGGCCGCCAGTTCCTCCGTACGACCCTGGAGGGTGCGCACCACCAGCGCGGTCCGCCCGTCGATGGCGCCCGCGCGCACGATCCGCTCCACCTCCCGCACCCGCACCGCGCCCTCGAAGCGCTCGCGCAGCCACCATGCGCCCAGCGGCCCGAGCACTCGGCGGACGAGGTAGTGACGGGTCCCGGCGGGCAACAGCCGGTAGGGGTGCGGGTAGTAGCTGAGCGCCCACAGGGACCAGGCCCGGCCGAACGGCGACTCCGGCCGGAACCGGGGCTGCCGCCACGGCGGATCGCCGAAGGCCACCTTGCCGCGCCCGCGCGCGACCACCCGTACCCGCGCCCCGGCCTCCGCGGCCAGCACCGCCGTCTCCAGCGCGGACTGCCCGGCGCCTACGACGAGCAGTTCCTTGCCGGCGAACCGGGTCAGGTCGTGGTGCTGGGAACTGTGCGAGAGGGCCGCGGTGGGCGTGGGCCCGTCGGGAACGGCGCCCGCGAGCTCGGGCGGGACATGGGCGAGACCGGAGAGCCCGGTCGCCACCACGACGGCCCGCGCGGTGAACGACTCCCCCGAGTCCAGCTTCAGTTCGAAGCCCTTGCCGTTCGCGCGCCGGTCCACGGACACGACCCGCACCCTTTCCAGGTCGGGCACCAGCCGTT
This sequence comes from Streptomyces sclerotialus, assembly GCA_000719105.1. GTDB lineage: Bacteria > Actinomycetota > Actinomycetes > Streptomycetales > Streptomycetaceae > Streptomyces > Streptomyces sclerotialus_B. Next base: position 199,498 of record JODX01000003.1, read on the forward strand.
CCTGGAACCATGTCCCGTAGTCGATGAACGTCTCCACGGGAATGATGTCGTCGTCCGCGACCAGCGGCGGTATGCCCGCCGCGGCGCAGTAGTCGACGAGGGTGTGCCCGCCCTGCGGTGCGTCGATGTTCGAGGCGGCGGGCGTGGATTTGAGGGCCATGCCGGCGGGCATGTTGTCCCGCCAGCTCACCATGGGTTCGCCGAAGACGCGTGCCGGGATGCCGCGTCCGCGTAGATGGGCGGCGGTGGACAGTCCGAACGGTCCGGCGCCGATCACTGCAACCGGTTGAATCACGAAGTCCCTCCCCGGAACGCTACGCGATGTGCCTACTTCGTGGTCGTGCTGCGTGCTGCGTGCTGGTGCTGACACTGATGCTGATGCTGATGCTGGTTCTGGTGGTGGTACTGATGTTGCTGGTGCTGCATGCGGAGCGCCCCCACGCGCCTACTTCCGCGCCTGCTTCGCGGCCGAGTCCCGGCGCCTGGCGCGCCACATCTGGTACAGATGCTTCACGCCCGGCCGTACGAAGCGCGCGAACATCGTGAAGAACGGCCACAGGTCGTCCCGCGCGAACCAGGCCGGCTCCGTACCTCTCGCGCGGGCCGGCGCGTGCGGTGTCGTATAGCCGCTGCGCCGGTAGGCGAGCAGCGCCGGCAGGTCGATGTTCTCCACGACGTACCGGCGGCCGGTGAGCTGTTCTCCCTCCGGTACCGGCCGTCCGGTGAGGTCGAGGTGCATGGCGCGCACGACGTCGACTCCCGCCTCGCTCTCGAACATCCGGAACTGCGCGCCCATCCGCGGATTGAAGTCGAGGAGTTTGTACCGCCCGTCCCTGCGGTCGAACCGCAGATCCAGGTCGACGATCCCGCTGAAACCGATCTCCTTGATGAACCGCGCCGCGAGATCCGCGAGTTCCGGATTGTCGACGATGTACGCGTTGGCCGTCATCCCCGCGTGCGGCGGCCACGACCGCACCTTCACCCCGGTGAACACGGCCAGCGGCACCGACTCCGCGTCGAAGTACGCGTGCACGATCCAGTCCTCGGCGTCCTCCCGCGGCAGATACTCCTGGAGGATCACACCGGGGTGCTCCCCCCATTCTCTCGCCATCCGGAGCAGCCCCTCCCGGCAGGCGATCCGGGTGGTGCCGTTCACGGCGGGACGCGCGCGCCGTACGAAAGCCTCCCGGTTCTTGGCCACCACCGGGAAGCGTGCGCTCGCGGCGAACCGCTCGACGTCCTCGTACGTGCCCGGGAAGAACGTCGCGGGGCTGGCGATCCCGTGTTTCACGCACAGTTCGTGCAGCCCCTGTTTGCTGGCGAGACGGCGCGGTAGACCGGGCTCCACCCGCGGGAAGAGGAACTGCCCCTCCAGTGCGGCCTGGTGCTCGGCGATGAGTACGGCGGCCTCCTCGTCGGTCGGGACGAGCACCGTCGGCCGCCCGATTCTCCGTCCGATCCGCAGCAGCCCCGCCACCAGCCGCTCCGGCTCCTCCGTTCCGGTGGTCGGCCAGACGAAGGCCCGCTCCAGGTAGCGGGAGACGGCTGCGGGTGTGCAACGGTCCTCGGTGATGGCGTACATCGGCACGCCGAGCCGTCCGAGGCTGCGGATCGCGCCCACTCCGCCGTGGTGCAGCGGATAGTTCCCGAACTTCACGATCAGACCGGGTACGCCCCGGTCGACTTCGAACGGCACACTCGAGCCACCCCCACGCACGGGTCCCCCCTACATGTCCCCCCTGACGGACCCGGACCCGCCCCATCCGTGCCCCCAAAGGAAGCTAAGCCGGAATTTCCGGTTCCGACCAAGCCGTATCAGGACATTGCGAACTCTTTAGACAATGCCCCATCTCTTGCCGGCCTCTGCCCGGGCACCCTGCCCCGCCGTAACGTGTGCCGCGACAACCACGGCCACACGGACCGCACGGAAAGCGAGGCACCACCCGATGCCCCCCTTCGACGTCCCCGAGGGCGACCCCTTCGGCCCGCACAACCTCCCGTACGGCGTGTTCTCCCGGTCCGGATCCGACGCACGGACGGTGGGTGTACGCCTGGGCGACCACGTCCTCGACGCGGGCGCCGCGGCCCGTGCCCTCGCCTCCCCCTACGCGTCCCTCCTCTCCCGGCCCACCCTCAACCCGCTGCTCGCCGCCGGCCGCACCACCTGGTCCGACGTCCGCCGCGCCCTCACGGCCTGGGTGACGGTCCCCTCCCACCAGGAGGCGATCGCCCCCTTCCTCCACCCGCTGTCCTCCGTGACCCTGCACCTCCCCTTCGAGGTGGCGGACTACGTCGACTTCTACGCGTCCGAGAACCACGCCCGGAACGTCGGCCGGATCTTCCGCCCGGACTCCGCCGACTCCCTCACCCCCAACTGGAAGCACCTACCGATCGGTTACCACGGCCGGTCCGGCACTGTGGTGGTCTCCGGCACGGACGTGGTACGTCCCTCCGGTCAGCGCAAGGCTCCCGCCGACCCGGCTCCCGTCTTCGGTCCCTCCGTCCGGCTGGACATCGAGGCGGAGGTCGGCTTCGTGGTCGGCGTGCCCTCCCCCATGGGCGCCCCGGTCCCCCTCTCCTCCTTCCGCGACCACGTCTTCGGCCTGTGCCTGCTGAACGACTGGTCGGCGCGGGACGTCCAGGCCTGGGAGTACGTCCCCCTCGGGCCCTTCCTCGGCAAGTCCTTCGCCACGTCCGTCTCGGCGTGGATCACCCCGCTGGACGCCCTGGAGGACGCCCGTGTCCGGCCGCCGGAGCGCACCCACCCCCTCCTCCCCTACCTGGACGACTCCGCCGATGACGAGGACCCGTACGGCTACGACCTGCGCATCTCGGTGGCGATCAACGGCCATGTCGTCTCCGAGCCGCCGTTCTCCACGATGTACTGGACGGCCGCGCAGCAGCTCGCCCACATGACGGTCAACGGTGCCTCGCTGCGTACGGGCGACCTGTACGGCTCCGGCACCGTCAGCGGCCCCTCGGAAGGTGAGCGCGGCTCCCTCCTGGAGCTCACCTGGAACGGCCGCGATCCCCTGGAGCTCCCCGACGGCAAGCGCGCCTTCCTGGAGGACGGCGACGAGGTGACCCTCACCGCCTGGGCACCGGGGCCGCACGGCACCCGCGTAGGGCTGGGCGAGGTGCGGGGGAGGGTGGTGCCGGGGGCGTGACCGCACTGGCGCATCTAGCCCCTCACCCCAGGGAAACCGCAGGTCAGCAACCCACCTGACGAAGCGGCAAGTGGCGCAACACTTCGGCAACACACCATTCCCTACCGCATCGGTATGGTTCCGGGCATGCCTTCCGAACGCATCCGAGACCACGCCGGCCAGGGCGCGACCACCGTCGCCGCCCACCGGCGGCGGCTGCGCGCGGACCGGGCCAGGCAGCTCGCCGACCTGCTGCGCCACCAACTGCTGACCGGCGGCTTCCCCGACGGCGCCCTCCCCCACGAGGCGGCCATCGGGGCCGACTACGGCGCCTCCCGCAACACCGTCCGTCAGGCCCTCGACCTGCTCCGCGCCGAGGGCCTGGTGGACCGCCAGCCCGGCGTCGGCACGGTGGTCGTGGCCCGGAAGTACCCCCACGGCCTGGACCGCCTGATGGGACTCGCGGAGACCCTGCACGAACACGGCCGGGTCACCAACGAGGTCCGCACGATGGGCCCCGCACCCGCCCCCGCGCCGGTCTCCGAACGCCTCGGGCTCCCCGTCGGCGCCGACGTCCTGTACATCGAACGCCTGCGCCGCCTGAACGGCCTCCCCCTGTCCCTGGACCTCACCTACATCCCCCTCGACGTCGGCACCGCCCTCCTCGACGCGGACCTGGAGAGCACCGACGTCTTCCGCCTCCTGGAGAGCATCACCGGGCAGTCCCTCGGGCACGCCGAGATCACCCTGGAGGCCGTGAACGCGGACGCGCACTCCGCCGCCGTCCTCCAGGCCCCGCGGGGCGCGGCCGTCCTGATGCTGGAACGGCTCACCCACCTCGCCGACGGACGCCCCGTCGACCTGGAGTTCATCCGCTTCCGCGGCGACCGCATCACGATGAGCGGCCTGCTGCGCCGCTCCCTGTAGACGCCCACCACCGCCTCTGCCCCCGCCTGCGCACCTATCTGGAGACAGCCATGCCCTTGGCGCCCCAGCGGGCCGACGTGCCCGTGACCATCGACGAGTCGAAGTGCATCGACGGCTGCACGCTCTGTGTGGACATGTGCCCGCTGGACTCCCTCGCCATCGACGAGAGCAGCGGCAAGGCGTACATGCACGTCGACGAGTGCTGGTACTGCGGCCCGTGCGCGGCCCGCTGTCCCACCGGAGCCGTCACGGTCAACATGCCCTATCTGCTCCGGTGAGAGGCCCCGACGATCATGAAACGCATTGCAGTCGCCATGAAACGGCCCGCAGTCGCCGTAGAACGGCCGGCAGTCGCCATGAAACGGACCGCAGCAGCCGTGTCCGCCGTCGCCCTGCTCCTGCCGCTGGCGGGCTGCGGCGGCAGCGCCGAGGCCGGTGACGGCTCCACGGTCACCGTCACCGTCGGCTACCAGTCCAAGACCATCAACACGGTCACGGCGGGCACGCTCCTCCGCTCCCTCGGCTCCTTCGAGAAGCAGCTCGACGCCCTCGACGACGGCATCACGTACAAGGTGAACTGGCAGGACTACGCCACCGGCGCCCCCATCACCGCCCAGATGACCGCAGGGAAGATCGACATCGGCTCGATGGGGGACTTCCCGCTGTTGCTCAACGCGGCCCGCGGCAAGCAGCTCGACAAACCCACGCGCCTGGTCTCGGTCACCGGTTACAACCTGCGCGGCGGCCTCAACACCATCGTCACCGCGCCGGACTCGAAACTCGCCGGCCTCGAGGACCTGCGCGGCAAGAAGGTCTCCACGAGCGTCGGGTCGGCGGCCGACGGCACCCTCGTACGGGCCCTCCAGCGCGCCGGCCTCGACCCGGAGAAGGACATCGAGAAGCTGAACCAGCAGCCCGCGGTGGGTGCTTCGGCGCTCTCGGCGGGCAGCGCGGACGCGCTCTCGCAGTTCGTCGCGTGGCCCGGCCTGCTCGCCTACCAGGGCAAGGCCAAGGCCCTGTACGACGGTGCGGAGCTGGACCTGCCGACCTTCCACGGCGTGACGGTGCGCGAGGACTTCGCCGAGCAGCGCCCGGAGGTGCTCGACGCCTTCCTGAAGGCCCAGGCGGAAGCCACCGACTACCTCGACGAACACCCCGTGGCCGCCGCCGAGAAGGTCGCCGACGCCACCGGCCTGCCCGCCGAGGTGGTCTACCTCTACAACGGCGCCCACGGCATCGCCACCTTCGACCCGGCCGTCAAGCCGCAGCTCGTGGCCGCCCTGAAGGAGGACGTCTCGATCCTGAAGGCGGCGAAGCTGACGGGGGACGTCGACGTGGACGCCTTCGTCGACGACCAGTACGTGAAGAAGGCGCTGGGCGCCGAGTACGCCGAGCGCCTCTCCTCCGCGCCGCCGGCGGCCACGAGCGAGGTCTGGCCGAAGGGCGCCGACGAGACCCGTACGTTCAAGACGCCCGCCGAGCTCCTGACGTACGTCGCGCAGCACAGGGACGGCGTCCGCGCCGCCTACGTCCCCGACGCCACCACCGCAACCCTGTGGTTCGCCGACAAGGCGGTGTGGGTGGCGGACAGCGAGCAGCTCCTGCCCTTCGTCACGCCGGCGACCGCCGAGGCGTACGTCGCCGGGCACGACGGTGCCCGGGTCATCACGTACGACGAGGCGCTGGAGCGCGCGTCATGACCCGCCGGAACGCCCCGATCCGGAATGCCCCGAGTCGGGACGCCCCGAGCTGGAACGTCGCGAGCCGGTACGCGCTGCGGATCACCTCGATCGCGGCCGCCCTCGGCCTCTGGCAGCTGCTGACCAGCCTGGACGTGGACCTGTGGCTGCGCTTCTCGCAGTTCCCGACCGTCACCGACGTGGCCCGCGCCTTCGCCGACCGCCTCGCCGGCGACGACTACTGGACGGACCTCACCGACAGCCTGACCCGCATCCTGGCGGGCTTCCTGCTGGCGGCGGTGCTCGGTGTGGCCACGGGTGCGCTCGTGGCCCGTTCCCGCCTCGCCGAGGACCTCCTCGGCACGGTCCTGGAGGTCGTCCGCCCGATCCCGGCCATCGCCCTCGTCCCCGTGGCGATCCTCCTCTTCCCCGACAACGAGCAGGGAATCGTCTTCATCACCTGCACCGCCGCGTTCTTCCCGGTGCTGGTCTCCACCCGGCACGCGGTCCGCGCGCTGACGCCGGTGTGGGAGGAGGCGGTGCGCACCATGGGCGGCGGGCGCCTGCGCATCCTTGCCTCCGTCGTCCTGCCGGGCGCGCTGCCCGGCATCTTCGGCGGCCTGTCGGTCGGTATCGGCGTCTCGTGGATCTGTGTGATCTCCGCCGAGATGATCTCCGGTCAGTACGGCGTCGGCTACCGCACCTGGCAGGACTACACGGTCGTCGACTACCCGGGCGTCTTCGTCGGCATGGTGACGATCGGCGTACTGGGCTGGCTGACGTCCACCGCCGTGGAACTCGCCGGACGCCGGCTGACCCGCTGGCTGCCGCGCACGTCGTACGTCCCCGGGGTACGGCCGCCGCGGCGGGGGCGCGGTGCCGCGACCCCCGTACCGGCCGGCTCCCGGAACGACGCCCGGGCCAAGGGCCGGACCGAGGAGGAGGTGCCCCATGACCAGCTTGTCTGACGTTCGTTCACCGTCCCGGACCGGCACGGGACTCGCCCTGCGCGGTGTCGCTCTCGGGCGCCCGGGCGCACCGGTGCTGGACGGGGTGGACCTCGACGTGGCCCCCGGCGAGATCCTCACCGTCGTCGGCTCCTCCGGCTGCGGCAAGTCGACCCTGCTGCGCACGCTGGCCGGGCTGCTGCCCCCGCTGGCCGGGGCGGTGGAGCAGGACGGCCACCGGATCACCGGCCCGGCGGCGGACCGCGCCCTGGTCTTCCAGGAGGACGCCCTCCTGCCCTGGCGCACCCTGCGCGCCAATGTCGAACTCCCGCTGGCCATCCGTGGCGTGGCACGCTCCGAACGCCGTGCACAGGCCGAGGCGTGGCTGTCCCGCGTCGGGCTCGCCGAGCACGCCCGCCAGCTCCCGCACCGCGTCTCCGGCGGCCAGCGCCAGCGCACGCAACTGGCCCGCGCCCTCGCCGCACGCCCCCGCGCCGTCCTCATGGACGAGCCCTTCGGCGCCCTCGACGCCCAGACCCGCGCCGGCATGCAGGACCTGCTGGTGGACGTGCTGCGCGGCACCGGGGCGACGGTCGTCTTCGTCACCCACGACGTGGACGAGGCGCTGTTCCTCGGCGACCGTGTGGCCCTCCTCGGCGGCGGCCGCGTCCTCGCCGTACGCGACGTGCCCCGCCCACGCGACCGCACGGCACACGACGACCCGGTGCGCGCGGCGCTGCGCCGCGAGGTCCTGGACTCCCTCGGCACTTGATCCCCCATCGGCACCTGAAAGGCACCCCGGTGACCACCCCTGTGCAGATCCCCGCCCTCGGCGACGCCGAGGAGCTCACCTGCGACGTCCTCGTCATCGGCGGCGGCACGGCCGGCACGATGGCGGCGCTGACCGCCGCCGAGCACGGCGCGAACGTGCTCCTGCTGGAGAAGGCGCACGTCCGCCACTCCGGCGCGCTCGCCATGGGCATGGACGGCGTCAACAACGCGGTCATCCCCGGCCGCGCCGAACCCGACGACTACGTGGCCGAGATCACCCGCGCCAACGACGGCATCGTCGACCAGTCCACCGTCCGACAGACCGCGACCCGCGGCTTCGCCATGGTGCAGCGGCTGGAGTCGTACGGCGTGAAGTTCGAGAAGGACGAGCACGGCGAGTACGCGGTCCGGCAGGTCCACCGCTCCGGCTCCTACGTGCTGCCCATGCCGGAGGGCAAGGACGTCAAAAAGGTGCTGTACCGGCAGCTGCGGCGCCGAGAGATGCGGGAGCGGATCCGCATCGAGAACCGGGTGATGCCGGTACGGGTACTGACGGCGGAGGGCCGTGCCGTGGGAGCGGCGGGCTTCCACACCCGCACGGGACGGTTCGTCCAGGTCCGCGCGGGCGCGGTGATCCTCGCGACCGGCGCCTGCGGCCGCCTCGGACTGCCCGCGTCCGGCTACCTCTACGGCACGTACGAGAACCCGACCAACGCCGGTGACGGCTACGCGATGGCCTACCACGCGGGCGCCGAACTGACCGGCATCGAGTGCTTCCAGATCAATCCGCTGATCAAGGACTACAACGGCCCCGCCTGCGCCTACGTCGCCAACCCCTTCGGCGGCTACCAGGTCAACCGGCACGGCGAACGCTTCGTCGACTCCGACTACTGGTCGGGCCGGATGATGGCGGAATTCGCGGCGGAGGTGGCGAGCGACCGGGGCCCGGTCTACCTGAAGCTGAGCCACCTGCCGGAGGAGTCGATCTCGGCCCTGGAGTCGATCCTGCACTCCACGGAACGCCCGACCCGCGGCACCTTCCACTCCGGCCGCGGCCACGACTACCGCAGCCACGACATCGAGATGCACATCTCCGAGATCGGCCTGTGCGGCGGCCACTCGGCCTCGGGCGTCCGGGTCGACGACCACGCCCGTACGACCGTCCCCCGCCTGTACGCCGCCGGTGACCTGGCCTGCGTCCCGCACAACTACATGATCGGCGCATTCGTCTTCGGCGACCTGGCGGGCGCGGACGCGGCCCAGTACACGGCGCACGAGGGCGAACTGCCCGAGGACCAACTCCGCGAGGCGCACGAGCTGATCTACCGCCCGCTGCGCAACCCGGACGGCCCCCCGCAGCCCCAGGTCGAGTACAAACTCCGCCGCTTCGTGAACGACTACGTGGCCCCGCCGAAGTCCGGCGCCCGCCTCTCCCTGGCGCTGGAGCACTTCGAGCGGATGCGGGACGAGATCGCGGGCATGGGCGCACGTACCCCGCACGAGCTGATGCGCTGCGCCGAGGTCACCTTCATCCGCGACTGCGCCGAGATGGCGGCCCGCTCCTCCCTGGCCCGCACGGAGTCCCGCTGGGGCCTCTACCACGACCGCGTCGACCACCCCCACCGCGACGACACCACCTGGTTCCACCACCTGGACCTCCACAAGTCGTCCTCGGGCGCCATGGAGTTCACGGCCCGCCCCGTCGCTCCGTACCTGGTCCCGGTCGAAGGCTTCACCCCGGCCGGCGGCCCGCCCCGTCCGCTCGGCGAGATCCACGCGGAGGACGTGGCGACGGCGGGGAGGCGAGAGGTGGCTCCGGTGGCGGAACGGTTGGTGGGTGCGGGGAGTGTGGTGGGTGCGGGGAGTGTGGTGGGTGCGGTGAACATGGTGGGTTCGGGGAGTGCGGGGAGTTCGGTGGGTGCGGGGAGTGGGAGTGACGGCTCGGGGAGGGGGCCCCTCCCCCTCCCCAACCCCACCCCTGAGTCTCCCGCCGAGAACTTCCCGGCCCGCATCCTCGAACTGGTCGCCCTTTCCGAGGAGCAGCCCGACCTCGACGCACTGCAGCCCTATCTGACCGACCTCGCACCCGCCGTCCGGCGCGAAGCCGTCGCCGTCCTCACGGAAACCGTGCCGGCCGGCACGGGCCCCGCCCTGGCCGCTGCGCTCCGCGACCCCCACGGCGACGTGCGCGCCGCCGCCGCGGCCTCCCTGCGCGAACTGGTCGAGACGCTGCCGCCCGACACGGCCCTGCGCGACGGCCTCGCCGCCGCCCTGCCGGAGTCCGACCCCGTGGTCCGCGCCGCCGCACTGGACGTGCTGCGCGCCCTGGGCCTGGGTGACGCCGGCCTGTTCGCCCGCTCCCTCACCGATCCCGACATCGCCGTCCGTATCGAGGCGGTGCGCGCCCTCGTCTCGGTCGACGCCGCCGAACCGCTGGCGCGCGCCGCGGACGACCCGTCCCGCGAGGTCCGCGTCACGGTGGCGAAGGCCCTGGCCACGGTCGCCTCCGGGGCCATCGGACAGACCGTCCTGACCCGGCTCACCGAGGACACCGACCCCTTGGTCCGCGGTGCCGCGTTCGGAGCGCTGGCCGCCGCCGGGTGCCCGGAGCCGCTGAGCGCACGGGCCGTCGCCGCACTGGACGACCCTGCTTGGCAGGTCCGCGCCGGCGCCGCCACCGCCCTGTCCGCCGCCGGGACGGGGACCGCCGTGCCCGCCCTCGCCAAGGCCCTCACCGACACCAACGCCGATGTCCGCAAGGCAGCCGTCCTCGCCCTGACCCGGCACGCCACCGACAAGGACGCCCGCACGGCCCTCACCACGGCCACCAAGGACTCCGACGCGGACGTCAGGGCTTATGCGTCACGTGCCCTGTGACCACGACCTGAGCACGACTCGCCGCAGCGGCGTGATCACGATCTGACCACGCGACCCCTTACGCCCAGTCGTCCGGTTCCGGTTCCGGTTCCGGCTCCGTGTCCGGCCAGTCGAAGCCGTCGTCCGCGCCATCGGTCACGCCACTCGCCGAGCCGTTGGCGCCGGCCGGGGCGGGAGTCCCGTCCAGCTCCGGGGACCCGCCCAAGGAGGCGAGCACCTCCAGCACCCCCTCCCCATACGTCGCCAGCTTCTTCTCGCCGACCCCGCCGATGGTCCCCAGCTCGGCCACGGACGTGGGCCGTATGGTCGCGATCTCGCGGAGCGTCGCGTCGTGGAAGATCACGTACGCGGGAACCCCCTGCTCCCGGGCCCGCTCGCCACGCCACGAACGCAGCGCCTCGAACACCGGCACGAGCTCGGGCGCCAGCTCGGCCGCCGCCGCGCCCTTCGCCTTGCGCTCGCCGCCCCGGCCGGCCGAGGACGACTTCGCGGCGGCAACCCGCTTGGCGGGCTCCTTCCGCAGCGGCACCTCGCGCTCGCGCCGCAGTACCGTCCCGCTCTCCTCGGTGAGCACCAGCGTCCCGTACTCGCCCTCGACCGCGAGCAGCCCCTGCGCCAGCAGCTGCCGGGCCACGCCCCGCCACTCGGCCTCCGACAGCTCCTCGCCGATACCGAACACGGACAGCTGGTCGTGGTCGAACTGGATCACCTTGGCGGTACGCCGGCCGAGCAGGATGTCGATGATCTGCCCGGCGCCGAACTTCTGGCCCCGCTCCCGCTTCAGCCGCACCACCGTGGACAGCAGCTTCTGCGCGGCAACGGTGCCGTCCCAGGTCTCCGGCGGGGTGAGGCAGGTGTCGCAGTTGCCGCAGCCGTCCGCGCCCGGCTCCTGGCCGAAGTAGGCGAGAAGCTGCCCACGCCGACAACTGGCGGTCTCGCACAGCGCGAGCATCGAGTCCAGGTGGGCGGCGGCCCGGCGGCGGAACGCCTCGTCGCCCTCCCCGGTCTGGATCATCTTCCGCTGCTGGACCACGTCCTGCAGCCCGTACGCCATCCACGCCGTCGACGGCAGCCCGTCCCGGCCCGCGCGGCCCGTCTCCTGGTAGTAGCCCTCCACCGACTTCGGCAGGTCGAGATGGGCGACGAACCGTACGTCCGGCTTGTCGATGCCCATGCCGAAGGCGATGGTCGCCACGACGACCAGGCCCTCCTCGCGCAGGAAGCGTGACTGGTGGGCCGCGCGCGTCGCCGCGTCCAGGCCCGCGTGGTACGGCACCGCCTCGATGCCGTTGCGGGTCAGGAACTCGGCGGTCTTCTCCACCGAGTTCCGCGAGAGGCAGTACACGATGCCCGCGTCGCCCGCGTGCTCCTCGCGCAGGAAGGAGAGCAGCTGCTTCTTGGGGTCGGCCTTCGGGACTATCCGGTACTGGATGTTGGGCCGGTCGAAGCTCGCCTCGAAGTGGCGGGCCTGCGGCATGCCCAGCCGCTCGGTGATCTCCCGGTGGGTGGTGCGCGTGGCGGTGGCGGTGAGCGCGATGCGCGGTACGTCCGGCCAGCGCTCGCCCAGCAGCGACAGCGCCAGGTAGTCGGGGCGGAAGTCGTGGCCCCACTGCGACACGCAGTGCGCCTCGTCGATCGCGAAGACGGAGATCTTGCCGCGGGAGAGAAGGTCGAGCGTGCCCTCCAGGCGCAGCCGCTCGGGTGCCAGGTACAGCAAATCCAGCTCGCCCGCCAGGAATTGGGCCTCCACCACCCGCCGCTCGTCGAAGTCCTGCGTGGAGTTGATGAAGCCGGCGCTCACACCCAGCGCCCGCAGCGCGTCCACCTGGTCCTGCATGAGCGCGATGAGCGGAGAGACCACGATGCCCGTGCCGGGTCTGACGAGGGCCGGGATCTGGTAGCAGAGCGACTTGCCGCCGCCGGTCGGCATGAGCACGACGGCGTCACCGCCGGTCACCACGTGCTCGATGATCGCTTCCTGCTGTCCGCGGAAGGCGTCGTAGCCGAAGACACGGTGCAGTGTGGCGAGCGCCTCACTGTCGCCTTCGGCCGGTCCCGCGGTCGCGGTCGCCTCGATTCCGGTCATCACACCTGTTCCGCTCATAGTCCCGTCCCCCGTACGCCGTGGTCGCTCGTGGTTCCTCGACCACTGCGTCCACGATAGGGGGCGGGACCGACAGGCACGGAGTTATCCACAGGCCGGGTGCCTCGGGACCGGAGCGCCCCGTCAAAGACACGGCGCTCGTTCACACGTACGCGGGAGACCCGCCCGTTTCCGGCCGATAGTCTGAAGTGACCGGCGAGACTCCGTCCCATGGGAGCACTCATGAGCGTCGAACCCAAGACGTCCACACCCGCATGGCCCATCCCGCCGGAGGGCGGCTGGACCGCCGACGACCTGGATCAGCTTCCGAATCTGCCTCCGCACACGGAACTGATCGACGGGAGCCTGGTCTTCGTGAGTCCGCAGACTCTTTTCCACTCACGCGCTGTCGACTTCTTCAAGTGGCAGCTTGAATCGCTGGCCCCCGAGGAGTTCGAGGTCATCCGCGAGTTCACCATCGACATCGACCGGCAGAACCGGCCCGAGCCCGACGTGATCGTGGTGCGCGGTGACGTGGTCGACAACCCGGAGCAGACCCGTTTCCCGGTCGAGTCCGTCATGCTCGCCGTCGAGGTCGTCTCCCCGGACTCGGTCTCACGGGACCGGGAGACCAAGCCGCACAAGTACGCGCGTGCAGGCATTCCCCACTACTGGCGGGTCGAGAACGAGAAGGGTCTCGCCGTGGTGCACGCCTTCGAGCTGGAACCGACCACGGGGGCCTACACCAGCGTGGGCATCTTCCGGGAGCGTATGAAGATCGCTGCCCCGTTCCCCGTCGACCTCGACCTCACCGGCATCAAGCCACGGCGCGAACGCAGCCAGTAGTCCGCAGACAGCCGACGGCCCGGCCCCCTCTCCCAAGGGACCGGGCCGTCGCTCACCCCACGAGAGGGGCGTCAGCGGACGAAAACGCCCGCCTGGCTCGCGAGGTCCAGGAAGTACTGCGGCGCCACGCCCAGCACCACCGTGACCGCGACACCGACCGCGATCGCCGTCGTGGTCAGCGGCGACGGCACGGCGACCGTGGGCCCCTCGGGCTTCGGCTCGCTGAAGAACATGAGCACGATCACCCGGATGTAGAAGAACGCCGCGATGGCCGACGAGATCACACCGATCACGACGATCGCGCCCGCGCCGCCCTCGGCCGCCGCCTTGAACACGGCGAACTTCCCGGCGAACCCGGACGTCAGCGGAATGCCCGCGAAGGCCAGCAGGAAGATCGCGAACACCGCCGCGACCAGGGGTGACCTGCGTCCCAGTCCGGCCCACTTCGACAGGTGCGTCGCCTCGCCGCCCGCGTCCCGCACCAGCGTGACCACCGCGAACGCGCCGATCGTCACGAACGAGTACGCGCCCAGGTAGAACAGCACCGAAGACACACCCTCCGGCGAGGCGGCGATCACACCGGCGAGGATGAAGCCCGCGTGCGCGATCGACGAGTACGCCAGCAGCCGCTTGATGTCGGTCTGGGTGATCGCGACGATCGCGCCGGCCAGCATCGTGACGATCGCCACGGCCCACATCACCGGCCGCCAGTCCCAGCGCAGGCCCGGCAGGACCACGTACAGCACGCGCAGCAGCGCGCCGAACGCCGCCACCTTCGTCGCCGCCGCCATGAAGCCGGTGACCGGGGTCGGCGCGCCCTGGTACACGTCCGGCGTCCACATGTGGAACGGCACCGCGCCCACCTTGAACAGCAGGCCCATCACCAGCATCGCGGTGCCGACGAGCAGCAGCGCGTCGTTGCCCATGGTGTCGGCGAGGGCCGGGGTCACGTTCTCCACGGTGCCGTCGACGACCTGGGCGATCGTCGCGTACGACACGGAGCCCGCGTACCCGTACAGCAGCGCGATACCGAAGAGCGTGAACGCCGAGGCGAAGGCGCCGAGCAGGAAGTACTTGACCGCGGCCTCCTGCGACACCAGCCGCTTGCGGCGGGCCAGGGCGCACAGCAGGTACAGCGGCAGCGAGAGGACTTCCAGGGCGATGAACAGGGTCAGCAGGTCGTTGGCCGCCGGGAAGATCAGCATGCCGCCGACCGCGAAGAGCAGCAGCGGGAACACCTCGGTGGTGGTGAACCCGGCCTTGACCGCGGCCTTCTCGCCGTCGCTGCCCGGCACGGAGGCGGCCTGCGCGGCGAACGAGTCGACCCGGTTGCCGTGGACCTCGGGGTCGAGCCGCCGCTCGGCGAAGGTGAACACGCCGAGCAGTGCGGCGAGGAGAATGGTGCCCTGCAGGAAGAGTGCCGGTCCGTCGACGGCGATCGCGCCCATCGCCGCGATGCCCGCCTTCGTGGTGCCGTAGCCGCCGGCCGCCAGGCCGACGACCGCTGCGAAGGCGGCGGCGAGGGCGACGGCGGACAGGAACACCTGGGCGTAGTACCGGGACCTGCGCGGCACGAAGGCTTCGATCAGCACCCCGAGGATCGCCGCCCCGATGACGATCAGGGTGGGCGACAGCTGCCCGTACTCGATCTTCGGCGCGTCGATCTTCTCGATCGGGTCGGCCGCCATTGTCCACAGGCTGTGGACGGCTGATGCGCTCACTTGGCCGCCTCCACCTCGGGCTGGGGGTCCTTCTTCTGGACGTCGGACATGGTGTGCTGCACCGCGGGGTTGACGATGTCGGTGACCGGCTTCGGGTAGACGCCCAGGAGGAGCAGCAGCGCGATCAGCGGGGTGACGACGACGAGCTCCCGGACGCGCAGGTCCGGCATCTTGGCGACCTCCGGCTTCACCGGGCCTGTCATGGTCCTCTGGTAGAGGACGAGGACGTACAGCGCGGCGAGCACGATGCCGAAGGTGGCGATGATCCCGACCGCCGGGTAGCGCGCGAACGTGCCGACCAGGACCAGGAATTCACTGACGAACGGCGCCAGCCCCGGCAGCGACAGCGTCGCCAGGCCGCCGATCAGGAAGGTGCCGGCGAGCACCGGGGCCACCTTCTGCACACCCCCGTAGTCGGCGATGAGCCGCGAGCCGCGCCTCGAGATCAGGAAGCCCGCCACCAGCATCAGGGCGGCGGTCGAGATCCCGTGGTTGACCATGTAGAGCGTGGCGCCCGACTGGCCCTGGCTGGTCATCGCGAAGATGCCGAGGATGATGAAGCCGAAGTGCGAGATCGACGCGTACGCCACCAGCCGCTTGATGTCGCGCTGGCCGACGGCTAGCAGCGCCCCGTAGAGGATGCTGATCAGGGCGAGGACGAGGATCGCGGGCGTCGCCCACTTCGACGCCTCCGGGAACAGCCCGAGGCAGAAGCGCAGCATGGCGAACGTGCCCACCTTGTCGACGACCGCCGTGATCAGCACGGCGACCGGGGCTGTGGCTTCCCCCATGGCGTTGGGCAGCCAGGTGTGCAGCGGCCACAGGGGCGCCTTCACCGCGAAGGCGAAGAAGAAGCCGAGGAACAGCCAGCGCTCGGTGTTGGTCGCCATGTCGAGAGAGCCGTCGGCGCGGGCCTCGGCGATCTCGGTGAGGGAGAAGTTGCCCGCGACCACGTACAGGCCGATGACCGCGGCCAGCATGATCAGGCCGCCGGCGAGGTTGTAGAGGAGGAACTTCACGGCCGCGTACGACCGCTGGGTGGCCGCCGTCTCCTCGCCGTGCTCGTGGGTCCGGTCACCGAAGCCGCCGATGAGGAAGTACATCGGGATGAGCATGGCTTCGAAGAAGATGTAGAAGAGGAAGACGTCGGTGGCCTCGAAAGAGATGATCACCATCGCCTCGACGGCCAGGATCAGGGCGAAGAAGCCCTGCGTCGGCCGCCAGCGCTTGTGCCCCGTCTCCAGAGGGTCGGCGTCGTGCCAGCCCGCGAGGATGATGAACGGGATCAGCAGGGCGGTGAGCGCGATCAACGCCACCGCGATGCCGTCCACGCCCAGCTCGTACCGCACCCCGAAGTCCGCGATCCACGCGTGGGACTCGGTGAGCTGATAGCGGTCGCCGTCCGGGTCGAAGCGCAGGAGCACGGTGACGGCGAGTGCGAGCGTGCCCAGCGAGACGAGCAGCGCCAGCCACTTGGCGGCGGTGCGCCGCGCGGCCGGTACGGCGGCCGTGGCGATGGCCCCGAGGGCCGGGAGCACCGCCGTCGCTGTCAGGAGGGGAAAGGACATCGGTATCAGACCGCCCTCATCAGCAGGGTCGCGGCGATGAGGACCGCCGCACCGCCGAACATCGAGACCGCGTAGCTGCGCGCGTAACCGTTCTGCAGCTTGCGCAGCCGTCCGGAGAGGCCGCCGACCGAGGCCGCCGTGCCGTTGACGACGCCGTCGACCAGGGTGTGGTCGACGTACACCAGGGAGCGTGTGAGGTGCTCGCCGCCGCGGACCAGGACGACGTGGTTGAAGTCGTCCTGGAGGAGGTCGCGCCGGGCCGCCCGGGTGAGCAGCGATCCGCGCGGGGCGACGACCGGGACGGGACGGCGCCCGTAGTGGAGGTAGGCGAGCCCGGCGCCGAGGACGAGGACCACCACCGTCGAGAGGGTGACCGTCAGCGCGCTGACCGGGGGGTGCCCGTGCTCATGGCCGGTGACGGGTTCCAGCCAGTGCATGAAGCGGTCGCCGACGCCGAAGAACGCGCCCGCGAACACCGACCCGAAGGCCAGCACGATCATCGGGATCGTCATGGACCTGGGCGACTCGTGCGGGTGGGGCTCCGCATGGGCTCCCTGGTGCTCGGCCGCGGGCTCCACGTCCGGCTGGTCCGGGGAGGCGGTGGCCCGGTTCCGCCAGCGCTCCTCGCCGAAGAAGGTCATCAGCATCACACGCGTCATGTAGTACGCCGTGATGGCCGCGCCCAGCAGGGCCACGCCGCCGAGGATCCAGCCCTCGGTGCCGCCCTTGGCGAAGGCCGCCTCGATGATCTTGTCCTTGGAGAAGAAGCCGGACAGGCCGGGGAAGCCGATGATGGCGAGGTAGCCGAGGCCGAAGGTGACGAAGGTGACCGGCATGTACTTCCGCAGGCCGCCGTACTTGCGCATGTCGACCTCGTCGTTCATGCCGTGCATGACCGATCCGGCACCGAGGAAGAGCCCGGCCTTGAAGAAGCCGTGCGTCACCAGGTGCATGATCGCGAAGACGTAGCCGATGGGACCGAGGCCCGCGGCGAGCACCATGTAGCCGATCTGCGACATGGTCGACCCGGCGAGGGCCTTCTTGATGTCGTCCTTCGCGCAACCGACGATCGCACCGAAGAGAAGCGTGACCGCGCCGACCACGGTGGTGACCAGTTGTGCGTCCGGGGCGAGGTTGAAGATGTCGGCCGAGCGGACGATCAGGTAGACGCCCGCGGTGACCATGGTCGCGGCGTGGATGAGGGCCGAGACCGGGGTCGGGCCCTCCATCGCGTCGCCGAGCCAGGACTGCAGCGGCACCTGGGCCGACTTGCCGCAGGCGGCGAGCAGCAGCATCAGGGCGATGGCGGTCAGCTTGCCCTCGCTCGTCTCCCCGGCGCTCTCCAGCACCGGCCCGAAGGCGAAGGTGCCGAAGGTGGTGAACATCAGCATGATCGCGATCGACAGGCCCATGTCGCCGACGCGGTTGACCAGGAAGGCCTTCTTCGCGGCGGTCGCGGCGCTGGGCTTGTGCTGCCAGAAGCCGATGAGCAGGTACGAGGCGAGACCGACGCCCTCCCAGCCGACGTACAGCAGCAGGTAGTTGTCGGCGAGGACGAGCAGCAGCATCGCCGCCAGGAACAGGTTGAGGTAGCCGAAGAAGCGGCGGCGGCGCTCGTCGTGCTCCATGTACCCGATCGAGTACAGGTGGATGAGCGTGCCGACGCCGGTGATCAGCAGGACGAACGTCATCGACAGCTGGTCGAGCTGGAAGGCGATGTCCGCCTGGAAGCCCTCGACCGGGATCCAGCTGAACAGGTGCTGGCCGATCTCACGCGCTTCCGCGTCCTTGCCCAGCATGTCGGCGAAGAGGACGGCGCCGATGACGAAGGATGCGGCCGCGAGGACCGTGCCGATCCAGTGCCCGACGGCGTCCAGCCGCCGGCCACCGCACAGGAGGACGGCCGCTCCGAGCAGGGGCGCCGCCACCAGCAGCGCAATCAGGTTCTCCACGATTCTTCCGACCCCTTACAGCTTCATCAGGCTGGCGTCGTCGACCGAGGCCGAGTGGCGGGAGCGGAACAGCGACACGATGATCGCGAGCCCGACCACGACCTCCGCCGCGGCGACCACCATCACGAAGAAGGCGATGATCTGGCCGTCGAGGTTGCCGTGCATCCGGGAGAAGGTGACGAGCGCGAGGTTGCAGGCGTTGAGCATCAGCTCGACGCACATGAACAGCACGATCGCGTTCCGCCTGATCAGTACGCCGGTGGCGCCGATCGTGAACAGCAGGGCGGCGAGATAGAGGTAGTTCACGGGATTCACTTCGACGCCTCCCCGCTCCTCGTGCGCTCCAGGCGTGCCGCGGAGCGCTGTTCCAGGGCCTTGAGGTCGTTCAGCGCCTCGGCCGACACGTCCCGGATCTGGCCGCGGTCCCGCAGCGTCTTGTTGACGGTGAGCTCGGACGGGGTGCCGTCCGGCAGCAGGCCCGCGATGTCCACCGCGTTGTGCCGGGC
This sequence comes from Streptomyces sclerotialus, assembly GCA_000719105.1. GTDB lineage: Bacteria > Actinomycetota > Actinomycetes > Streptomycetales > Streptomycetaceae > Streptomyces > Streptomyces sclerotialus_B. The sequence goes on from JODX01000003.1 coordinate 218,521, forward strand.
GTACACACCGGGCGCGGGCAGCGGCGGCAGGTGCTTGCCCTCGCGGACGCGCTGCTCGGCCAGCTCGCGCTGGGTCTTCGCGCGTTCGGTGCGCTCGCGGTGGGTGAGCACCATGGCGCCGACCGAGGCCGTGATGAGCAGGGCGCCGGTGAGCTCGAAGGCGAAGACGTACTTGGTGAAGAGGAGCTGGGCGAGGCCCTCGACATTGCCGCCGGCGTTGGCCCGGCCGACACCGGCGAACTGCGTCAGCGAGGCGTTGCCGATGCCGGCGAACAGCAGGATGCCGAAGCCGAGGCCGCACAGCAGGGCCAGCCAGCGCTGGCCCTTGATGGTCTCCTTCAGGGAGTCCGCCGCGGTGACGCCGACGAGCATCACCACGAACAGGAAGAGCATCATGATCGCGCCGGTGTAGACGACGATCTGTACGACGCCCAGGAAGTAGGCGCCGTTGGCGAGGTAGAAGACCGCCAGAATGATCATGGTTCCGGCGAGGCAGAGCGCGCTGTGCACGGCCTTCCTCATGAAGACGGTGCACAGGGCGCCGATCACGGCGACCGTGCCGAGCACCCAGAACTGCACGGCCTCGCCGGTGGAGGTGGTGTAGGCGGCGAGCTGCGTCGTCGCCGCCATCGAGGTCGTCGGCGTCATGGGCGGATCACCTTCTCCGACGCGGGCTCGTCCTCGCCGAAGGTGGAGGCGGCCTCCTGCGGGACCTCGCCCTTGGAGAGGGCCACCTGACGCTCCGTGCCCGGCGCCGCCTGCGTGACCAGTCCGCGGTAGTAGTCCTGCTCGTCCGTGCCGGGGTAGATGGCGTGCGGCGAGTCGACCATGCCTTCTTCCAGGCCGGCGAGCAGCTGTTCCTTTGTGTAGATGAGGTTGGCGCGGCTGGAGTCCGCCAGCTCGAACTCGTTGGTCATCGTCAGCGCGCGCGTGGGGCACGCCTCGATGCACAGGCCGCACAGGATGCAGCGGGCGTAGTTGATCTGGTAGACGCGGCCGTACCGCTCGCCCGGCGAGTAGCGCTCCTCGTCCGTGTTGTCCGCGCCCTCCACATAGATGGCGTCCGCGGGGCACGCCCAGGCGCACAGCTCGCAGCCGACGCACTTCTCCAGGCCGTCCGGATGGCGGTTGAGCTGGTGCCGGCCGTGGAACCGGGGAGCGGTGGTCTTGGGCTGCTCGGGGTACTGCTCGGTCAGCCGCTTCTTGAACATGGCCTTGAAGGTCACGCCGAAGCCGGCGACGGGGTTCTGGAAACCCGGCTTGGTCTCCTTGGGCTCATCAGCCATCGGACGCCTCCCTCCCCTTCGAGATTCCGTCACTGTCAGTATCGGACCCGCCACTGACAATCAGCTCCCGCTCCCGGCGCGGCCGCCTGCGCGGCACCGGTGGCAGGCTCTGCCCGGGCAGCGGCGGTACGGGGAAGCCGCCGGCCATGGGGTCGAAGGCAGCGGTTTCGGCGGGCTTGTCCTCCGCCTCGCTCCGGCCGCGGAACATGTCCGCCACGAACGAGAGCAGCAGCAGGGCCAGGACGCCCGCACCGACGTACAGGGCGATCTGGGTGAAGTCGTAGTTCTCGTTGCGCAGGGTCCGCACGGTCGCCACGAGCATCAGCCAGACCACGGAGACCGGGATGAGGACCTTCCAGCCCAGCTTCATCAGCTGGTCGTAGCGCACGCGCGGGAGCGTGCCGCGCAGCCAGATGAAGAAGAACAGCAGCAACTGGACCTTGACCGTGAACCAGAGCATCGGCCACCAGCCGTGGTTGGCGCCCTCCCAGAAGGTGCTGACCGGCCACGGGGCCCGCCAGCCGCCGAGGAAGAGCGTGGTGGTGACCGCCGAGACCGTCACCATGTTCACGTACTCGGCGAGCATGAACATCGCGAACTTGATGGACGAGTACTCGGTGTTGAAGCCGCCGACCAGGTCGCCCTCGGACTCCGGCATGTCGAAGGGCGCGCGGTTGGTCTCGCCGACCATGGTCACGACGTAGATCAGGAAGGAGAGCGGCAGCAGGACGATGTACCAGCGGTCCGCCTGCGCCTCGACGATCGCCGACGTCGACATCGACCCCGAGTAGAGGAAGACGGAGGCGAAGGCGGCGCCCATGGCGATCTCGTACGAGATCATCTGCGCGCAGGAGCGCAGTCCGCCGAGCAGCGGGTACGTCGAACCGGAGCTCCAGCCGGCCAGCACGATGCCGTAGATGCCGACCGAGGCGACCGCGAGGATGTACAGCATCGCGATCGGCAGGTCGGTGAGCTGCATCGTGGTGCGCGTGCCGAAGATCGAGACCTGGTTGTCGGCCGGTCCGAAGGGGATCACCGCGATCGCCATGAAGGCCGGGATGGCCGCGACGATCGGCGCGAGGACGTAGACCACCTTGTCCGCGCGCTTGACGATGACGTCTTCCTTGAGCATCAGCTTGATGCCGTCGGCGAGCGACTGGAGCATGCCCCAGGGGCCGTGCCGGTTGGGGCCGATGCGCAGCTGCATCCAGGCGACGACCTTGCGCTCCCAGACGATGGAGAACAGCACGGTCACCATCAGGAAGGCGAAGCAGAACACCGCCTTGAGCGCGACCAGCCACCACGGGTCGCGGCCGAACATCGAAAGATCCTCGGCTGCGAGGTACGGGCTCACGCCCTCGAGGTACGGGCTCATGCCTCCACCTCCTGGGGGGCCTCGGGGGCGAGGGCCGCCGGGCCGATGCGGACGAGTGCGCCGGGCAGCGCCCCGGTGTCGGAGGCGACGCCTGTCCCGGCGGAGTTCAGCGGCAGCCAGACCACGCGGTCGGGCATCTCCGTGATCTGGAGCGGCAGTTCGACCGACCCGCCGGGTCCGCTCACCGCCAGGACGTCGCCGTCCTTGACGCCCGCCTCGGCGGCCGTGGCGGCGGACACGCGCGCGCGTGCGGCATGCCGTGTCCCGGCGAGGGCTTCGTCGCCGTCCTGGAGGCGGCCCTGGTCGAGCAGCAGCCGGTGCCCGGCGAGGACGGCCTCCCCGGCGGCCGGGCGCGGCAACTGGCCGGCCGAGTCCATCGGTTCGGTCGCCCGCGGCCCGTCCCACACCCCGAGCCGGTCCAGCTCCGCGCGCGTGGTGCGCAGGTCGGGCAGCCCGAGGTGGACGTCCATGGCGTCGGCCAGCATCTGCAGCACCCGCCCGTCGGTGGGGGCGAGGCGGCGGGTCATCTGGTCCGGCTTGAGCGCCGCCTCGAAGAGGCGCGCCCGGCCCTCCCAGTTGAGGAAGGTGCCCGCCTTCTCGGCGACGGCGGCGACCGGCAGGACGACGTCGGCGTGCTCGGTGACCTCGCTGGGCCGCAGCTCCAGCGACACCAGGAAACCGATCCCGTCCAGTGCCTCACGCGCGCGTGCCGGGTCGGGCAGGTCGGCGACCTCCACGCCCGCCACCAGCAGGGCCCGCAGTTCACCGCCCGCGGCGGCCTCGACGATCTCGCCGGTGTCACGGCCGTAGCGGTGCGGGAGCCCGGCGACACCCCAGGCGGCGGCGACCTCGTCCCGCGCGCGCGGGTCGGTGGCCGGACGTCCGCCCGGCAGCAGCGACGGCAGCGCGCCCGCCTCGACGGCGCCGCGCTCCCCGGCCCGGCGGGGGATCCAGGCCAGCCGGGCGCCGGTCGCGGCCGCGGCCCGAACAGCGGCGGTGAGTCCGCCCGCCACCGCGGCCAGCCGCTCACCGACGACGATCACCGCGCCCTCGCCGCGCAGTGCCTCGGCGGCCTTCGCCCCGTCCTCGTCCAGTCCGAACCGGCTCGCGAGGGCGTCCAGCCACTCCGGCTCGGTGCCGGGCGCGGCGGGCAGCAGCGTGCCGCCGGCCTTCGCGAGGCCCCGGGTCTCGTACGTGGCCAGCGAGTACACCTTCTGCCCGTGCTTGCGCCAGGCCTTGCGCAGCCGCAGGAAGACGCCGGGCGCCTCCTCCTCGGCCTCGAACCCGACCAGCAGCACGGCGGGCGCCTTCTCCAGGGCGGCGTACGTGACACCCGTTCCGTCCAGGTCGCGTCCGCGTCCGGCGACCTTGGCCGCCAGGAACTCGGCCTCCTCGCCGCTGTGCACGCGCGCGCGGAAGTCGATGTCGTTGGTGTCGAGCGCCACGCGCGCGAACTTGCTGTACGCGTAGGCGTCCTCGACGGTGAGCCGGCCGCCGGTCAGGACGCCCGCCCGGCCGCGAGCCGCCAGCAGCCCCTGGGCCGCGGCCTCCAGGGCCTCCGGCCAGGAGGCGGGCTGCAGCACGCCCTCCTCATCACGTACAAGCGGAGTCGTCAGCCGGTCCGGGCGCTGCGCGTACCGGAACGCGAAGCGTCCCTTGTCGCACATCCACTCCTCGTTGACCTCGGGGTCGTTGGCGGCGAGCCGCCGCATGACCTTGCCGCGCCGGTGGTCCGTGCGCGTCGCGCAGCCGCCCGAGCAGTGCTCGCACACCGACGGCGACGAGACCAGGTCGAAGGGGCGGGAGCGGAACCGGTACGCCGCCGAGGTCAGCGCGCCGACCGGGCAGATCTGGATGGTGTTGCCGGAGAAGTACGACTCGAAGGGGTCGCCCTCGCCGGTGCCGACCTGCTGGAGGGCGCCCCGTTCGATCAGCTCGATCATCGGGTCGCCGGCGACCTGGTTGGAGAAGCGGGTGCAGCGGGCGCACAGCACGCACCGCTCGCGGTCGAGCAGCACCTGCGTGGAGATCGGCACCGGCTTCTCGTAGGTGCGCTTCTTGCCCTCGAAGCGGGACTCGGCGTTGCCGTGCGACATCGCCTGGTTCTGCAGTGGGCACTCGCCGCCCTTGTCGCAGACGGGGCAGTCCAGCGGGTGGTTGATGAGCAGCAGCTCCATCACACCGTGCTGGGCCTTCTCGGCGACGGGTGAGGTGAGGTGCGTCTTGACGACCATCCCGTCGGTGCAGGTGATCGTGCAGGACGCCATGGGCTTGCGCTGGCCCTCCACCTCGACGATGCACTGCCGGCAGGCGCCGGCCGGGTCGAGGAGGGGGTGGTCGCAGAAGCGGGGGATCTCGATGCCGAGCTGTTCGGCGGCCCGGATGACCAGGGTGCCCTTGGGCACGCTGATCTCGATGCCGTCGATGGTCAGCGAGACGAGATCCTCCGGCGGGACCGCCGCCTGGCCGCCCCCGGAGGGAGCACTGGTGGTCACCGTCATGCGTTCACCTCCAGGTGCTTGTCCGCCCAGGCCGTGGACCTGGCCGGGTCGAAGGGGCAGCCGCTGCCCCGGATGTGCTCCTCGTACTCGTCGCGGAAGTACTTGAGGGAGGAGAAGATCGGCGAGGCGGCACCGTCGCCGAGGGCGCAGAAGGACTTGCCGTTGATGTTGTCCGCGATGTCGTTGAGCTTGTCGAGGTCGCTCATGGCGCCCTTGCCGGCCTCGATGTCGCGCAGCAACTGGACCAGCCAGTACGTGCCTTCGCGGCAGGGCGTGCACTTGCCGCAGGACTCGTGGGCGTAGAACTCGGTCCAGCGCGTCACGGCCCGCACCACGCAGGTGGTCTCGTCGAAGCACTGGAGCGCCTTGGTGCCGAGCATGGAGCCGGCGGCGCCGACACCCTCGTAGTCGAGGGGCACGTCGAGGTGCTCGTCGGTGAACATCGGCGTCGAGGAGCCGCCGGGTGTCCAGAATTTCAGGCGGTGGCCGGGCCGCATGCCGCCGCTCATACCGAGGAGCTGGCGCAGCGTGATGCCGAGCGGGGCCTCGTACTGGCCGGGGTTGGCGACGTGGCCGCTGAGCGAGTACAGCGTGAAGCCCGGGGACTTCTCGGTGCCCATCGACCTGAACCAGTCCTTGCCGTTTTTCAGGATGGCGGGAACCGAGGCGATGGACTCGACGTTGTTCACCACAGTCGGGCACGCATAGAGGCCCGCGACGGCGGGGAAGGGGGGACGGAGCCGCGGTTGACCACGGCGGCCTTCGAGGGAGTCCAGCAGCGCGGTCTCCTCACCGCAGATGTACGCGCCCGCGCCCGCGTGCACGGTGAGTTCGAGGTCGAGTCCGCTGCCCAGGACGTTCTTGCCGAGGTAGCCCGCCGCGTAGGCCTCACGGACGGCCGAGTGCAACCGCCGCAGCACCGGCACGACTTCACCACGCAGATAGATGAAGGCATGCGACGACCTGATGGCATAGCAGGCGATGACGATGCCCTCGATGAGGCTGTGCGGGTTCGCGAAGAGGAGCGGAATGTCCTTGCAGGTTCCGGGTTCCGATTCGTCGGCGTTGACAACCAGATAGTGCGGTTTTCCATCTCCCTGGGGGATGAACTGCCACTTCATTCCCGTGGGGAAGCCCGCGCCGCCGCGGCCGCGCAGCCCCGACTCCTTGACGTACGCGATGAGGTCGTCCGGTGTCATCGCGAGCGCCTTGCGGAGCCCCTCGTACCCCTCGTGCCTCTCGTACACGTCCAGCGTCCAGGACCTGTCCTCGTCCCAGAAGGCCGACAGCACGGGTGCGAGCAGCTTCTCCGGGCTGGGGTCCTTGATCTCGGTCGCCACGGTCATCACTCCCCCTCCTCGGCGGTGGGCCCGGCGGGGTTCGACGGGTCGGAGGCCGAGGTCTGCTGCGGCGCGTCGTGCGAGCTGAGGTGCTCGGACGGCGACGGGTCGTGCGGTGTCGCGTCACCGGGCGCCCCGTCCCGCGGTGTGTCGTGGGGTCCGCCGTCCCGGGGATGCACCACGCGCGCGGCCTCGCCCTTGGCGAGCCGGAGGCCGATCAGGGAAGCGGGTCCCGCGCTCCCGGATGCCTCCACCGCCCCCTCGCGCTCGTCGGGGAAGCCCGCCAGGATCCGGGCGGTCTCCTTGAACGTGCACAGGCGGGCGCCACGGGTGGGCTCGACCGGCGTACCCGCGCGCAGGTCGTCGACGAGCTGCTTGGCGCTCTGCACGGTCTGGTTGTCGAAGAACTCCCAGTTGACCATCACGACCGGGGCGAAGTCGCAGGCCGCGTTGCACTCGATGTGCTCCAGGGTGACCTTGCCGTCGTCGGTGGTCCCGCCGTTGCCGACGCCCAGGTGGTCCTGGAGCGCCTCGAAGATGGCGTCGCCGCCCATCACCGCGCACAGGGTGTTGGTGCAGACGCCCACCTGGTAGTCGCCGGAGGGTCCGCGGCGGTACATGGTGTAGAAGGTCGCGACCGCGGTGACCTCGGCCGTGGTCAGGCCGAGCACATCGGCGCAGAACTGCATGCCGGTGCGGGTGACGTGGCCCTCCTCCGACTGCACGAGGTGCAGCAACGGCAGCAGGGCCGAGCGGGAGTCCGGGTAGCGGGCGACGATCTCGCGCGCGTCCGCCTCCAGCCGGGCACGGACGTCGTCCGGGTAGTCGGGCGCGGGGAGCTGGGGCATGCCCAGACTGACACCCTGGGGTGTGGTGGTCACCGGTCGACGCCTCCCATCACGGGGTCGATGGACGCGACGGCGACGATGACGTCGGCGACCTGGCCGCCCTCGCACATCGCCGCCATGGTCTGGAGATTGGTGAAGGACGGGTCGCGGAAGTGGACCCGGAAGGGGCGGGTGCCTCCGTCGGACACGACGTGCACCCCGAGCTCGCCCTTGGGTGACTCGACCGCCGCGTACGCCTGCCCCGGCGGGACGCGGAAGCCCTCGGTCACCAGCTTGAAGTGGTGGATCAGGGCCTCCATCGAGGTGCCCATGATCGTTTTGATGTGGTCCAGGGAGTTGCCGAGGCCGTCCGGTCCCAGGGCGAGCTGGGCGGGCCACGCGATCTTCTTGTCGGCGACCATGACCGGGCCGGGGGCGAGCCGGTCCAGGCACTGCTCGATGATCCTCAGCGACTGGCGCATCTCCTCCAGGCGGATCAGGAAGCGCCCGTAGGAGTCGCAGGTGTCGGCGGTCGGGACGTCGAAGTCGTACGTCTCGTAGCCGCAGTACGGCTGCGCCTTGCGCAGGTCGTGCGGGAGGCCCGCCGAGCGGAGGATCGGGCCGGTGGCGCCGAGAGCCATGCAGCCGGCCAGGTCCAGGTAGCCGACGTCCTGCATACGGCCCTTGAAGATGGGGTTCCCTGTCGCGAGCTTGTCGTACTCGGGCAGGTTCTTCTTCATCTTCTTCACGAGCTCGCGGATCTGGTCCACCGCGCCGGGCGGCAGGTCCTGGGCGAGTCCGCCGGGCCGGATGTACGCGTGGTTCATGCGCAGGCCGGTGATCATCTCGAAGACGTCGAGAACGAGTTCACGATCGCGGAAACCGTAGATCATGATGGTGGTCGAGCCCAGCTCCATGCCGCCGGTGGCGACGCACACCAGGTGGGAGGAGAGCCGGTTGAGCTCCATCAGGAGTACGCGGATGACGCTGGCCCGGTCCGGTACCTGGTCCTCGATGCCGAGGAGCCGCTCGACGGCCAGGCAGTACGCCGTCTCGTTGAAGAACGGCGTCAGGTAGTCCATGCGGGTCACGAAGGTCGTGCCCTGGGTCCAGGTGCGGTACTCGAGGTTCTTCTCGATGCCGGTGTGGAGGTAGCCGATGCCGCAGCGGGCCTCGGTGACCGTCTCGCCGTCGATCTCCAGGATGAGCCGCAGCACGCCGTGCGTGGAGGGGTGCTGCGGGCCCATGTTGACGATCAGGCGCTCGTCGTCGGCCTTGGCCGCGGACTCGACGACCTCCTCCCAGTCGCCGCCGGTGACCGTGTAGACGGTGCCTTCGGTGGTCTCGCGGGTTCCCGCCGCGGAAGAAGCGGAAGAAGGGTTCCCGGAAGAAGGGGTCTGCGTGCTCATGAGTACGACCTCCGCTGGTCCGGAGCCGGGATCTGGGCGCCCTTGTACTCGACGGGGATGCCGCCGAGGGGATAGTCCTTGCGCTGCGGGAAGCCCTGCCAGTCGTCCGGCATCATGATCCGCGTCAGCGCCGGGTGGCCGTCGAAGACGATGCCGAAGAAGTCGTACGTCTCGCGCTCGTGCCAGTCGTTCGTCGGATAGACGGGGACGAGCGACGGGATGTGCGGGTCGGCGTCGGGAGCGGAGACCTCGAGCCGGATCAGCCGGTTGTGGGTGATCGAGCGCAGGTGGTAGACGGCGTGCAGTTCGCGGCCCTTGTCGCCGGGGTAGTGGACGCCGCTCACCCCGGTGCAGAGCTCGAAGCGCAGCGCCGGGTCGTCGCGGAGCGTCCGGGCCACACGGACCAGGTGCTCGCGTTCGATGTGGAAGGTGAGTTCCCCGCGGTCGACGACCGTCCTGTCGATGGCGTTCTCCGGGAGGAGTCCCTGTTCCTCCAGGGCGCCCTCGAGTTCGTCGGCGACCTCGTCGAACCAGCCGCCGTAGGGACGGGAGGACGGGCCGGGGAGCCGGACGGAGCGGACCAGGCCGCCGTAGCCGGAGGTGTCGCCGCCGTTGTTCGCGCCGAACATGCCGCGCTGGACGCGGATCTCCTCGCCCTGGTCGCCGCGCTGGCCGGGGAGGTTGGCGGCGGAGAGGTCCTTCTCCGGGTTGGCACCCTCGGCGGAGCCGGAACCGGACCCGCCGTTGCCGTTCGCGTCGCTCATCGCAGCAGCCCCTTCATCTCGATGGTGGGGAGCGCCTTGAGCGCGGCCTCCTCGGCCTCGCGGGCCGCTTCCTCGGCGTTCACGCCGAGCTTGGAGTTCTGGATCTTGTGATGCAGCTTGAGGATGGCGTCCATCAGCATCTCGGGCCGCGGGGGGCAGCCGGGGAGGTAGATGTCGACGGGGACGACGTGGTCGACGCCCTGGACGATGGCGTAGTTGTTGAACATGCCGCCCGAGGACGCGCAGACCCCCATGGAGATCACCCACTTGGGGTTCGGCATCTGGTCGTAGACCTGCCGCAGTACCGGCGCCATCTTCTGGCTGACCCGGCCGGCAACGATCATGAGGTCCGCCTGGCGCGGTGAGCCGCGGAAGACCTCCATGCCGAAGCGGGCCAGGTCGTAGCGGCCCGCGCCCGTGGTCATCATCTCGATGGCACAGCAGGCGAGGCCGAAGGTGGCGGGGAACACGGACGCCTTGCGCACCCAGCCCGCGGCCTGCTCGACGGTGGTCAGCAGGAATCCGCTCGGCAGCTTTTCTTCGAGTCCCATGTCCTAAAGGCCCCTCAGTCCCATTCCAGGCCGCCGCGCCGCCATACGTACGCGTACGCGACGAAGACGGTGAGCACGAAGAGCAGCATCTCCACGAGCCCGAAAACACCCAGGGCGTCGAAGGAGACGGCCCAGGGGTAGAGGAAGACGATCTCGATGTCGAAGACGATGAAGAGCATCGCCGTCAGGTAGTACTTGATGGGGAAGCGCCCGCCACCGGCCGGCGTGGGGGTCGGCTCGATGCCGCACTCGTAGGCCTCGAGCTTGGCCCGGTTGTAGCGCTTCGGACCGACAAGCGTGGCCATCACCACGGAGAAGATCGCGAAGCCTGCCCCGAGGGCTCCCAGTACGAGGATGGGCGCATACGCGTTCACCGCTCCTCGCTCCCTTCAGTCGGCACTGACTGCTGGCGGAAACGCCGGACCCGCAAGTCCCGCCCCGTCCGTCCCCCGACCCCCGTACGTCCCGACGAAGATCGCGAACATGTGAAGCAGGTCACAAGCCCAACTGCCCCGCATCTTATGCCTGCGGGTCTGTGATCTGCGACACGGGGTACGTCAAGTACTTTGTGATCTCCACCACCTGACGAAGGATCATGAAGTCGGATGAGCGGTGATCTTCGCACGCGAAGCAGTTAAGTGATCACCAGAAGTGACATTTCCACTCGTCATCACTGGTCGGAGGATGATCGCCAATATCAAGAAGATCTTGCTCCGGGCAAATTGGCGCTGGACGGCCGGGGGTGATAGTGAGCCGCATTCACATCCGGCCGCGGGCGCGGGAGCCGATTGTGGACGCGTGCACGCGTTCACGAGCGCCGGGGCCGGTGGTTCCGCGCGCGGGACGCACCCGCGGCAGCGGCCGTTCCGTGACCTCCGCCACACCCGCGACGGCCCCCCGGAAACCGGGCTTGGCCACGCGGTGCAAGCGGTGGTAGGCGCAGAGCAATTCGGGCGTAACGACGAAAGTGCATGATCACAGGCTTGATCGTTTGCGCCCGCAATGACCGTTACGACGTCAATAAGGGGCGACACGCCCGGGGTTCGGCGGCCGTCTGAACAACTGTGGCGGACCACACGTTTCTTGAAGGTATGGAGGAGCCCCTGGTACCGCTTGTACCCATGTCCCACACCGCTCACATACGCAGCCACCGGAAGCCCCGCCGCAGCGCGTCGAAGCTCGCGATGCGCGCCGGAGTCACCGGTGGCATTCTCGGCACCGTGGCAGTGGCCGGTGCGTCCGCGTCGGCGAACGCCGCGGAGCCCGTGACCCAGACGCTCGAACTTCCCACGCTCACGGCCGACCTGGCCGCCCAGGTCGCCCAGTCCGCGGAGGCCACGGAGCAGGCCGCCGCCACCTACGAGCTCCAGGCCGAGCGTGACGCGGCCGCCGCCCAGGCGGCCGAGCAGGCCAAGGCCGACCTCGCGGAGGCCAAGAAGGAGGCGGAGGCCAAGAAGAAGAAGGCCGAGGCCGAGCGGAAGGCGGCCGCGGAGCGTGCCGCGCGCGACGCCGAGCGGACCGAGCTCACCTCGACCTCGACGTCGGCCTCCACCTCGACGTCGGCCTCGGCGCCCGCCAGCGGCAGCGTGGCGGCCGTCATCGGCTTCCTCCAGGCACAGGTCGGTGACGCCTACGTGATGGGGGCCACCGGACCCAACGCCTGGGACTGCTCCAGCCTCGTGCAGGCCGCGTTCCGGGAGGCCGGCGTGGATCTCCCCCGGGTCTCGCAGGACCAGTCGATGATGGGCACCGAGGTCTCGCTGTCCAGCCTGGCGGTCGGCGACATCCTCTACTGGGGCGGCAAGGGCTCCGCGTACCACGTGGGCGTCTACATCGGGAACGGCCAGTACCTCGACGCCGCCAACTCGGCCAAGGGCGTCGTCATCCAGGACCTGTCCGGCTACCCGGCGTCGGGTGCGGTGCGGGTGCTCTGACCCGTACGCCCATGACAACGGCTGGTGGCCGCCGCCCCGACGGGCGGCGGCCACCAGCCGTTGTCGCCGAGCGGCTCAGGCCTTCGGGGCCACCTTGCTCAGGCCGTTGATGATGCGGTCCATCGCGTCGCCGCCCGTGGGATCCGTCAGGTTGGCGAGCATCTTGAGGGTGAACTTCATCAGCAGCGGGTGCGTGAGCCCGCGCTGGGTCGCGAGCTTCATGACCTTCGGGTTGCCGATGAGCTTCACGAAGGCGCGGCCCAGGGTGTAGTAGCCGCCGTAGGTGTCCTTCAGGACCCGCGGGTAGCGCTGGAGGGCGATCTCCCGCTGGGCGGGGGTGGCCCGGGCGTGGGCCTGCACGATGACGTCCGCGGCAATCTGGCCGGACTCCATGGCGTAGGCGATGCCCTCGCCGTTGAACGGGTTGACCAGGCCGCCCGCGTCGCCGACCAGCAGCAGCCCCTTGGTGTAGTGCGGCTGGCGGTTGAAGGCCATGGGGAGGGCGGCACCGCGGATCGGCATCGTCATGTTGTCCGGGACGTAGCCCCACTCCTCCGGCATGGACGCGCACCAGGCCTTCAGGACCTCGCGCCAGTCCAGTTCCTTGAAGGAGTTGGAGGTGTTGAGCACGCCGAGGCCGACGTTCGAGGTGCCGTCGCCCATGCCGAAGATCCAGCCGTAGCCGGGCAGGAGGCGGTCCTCGCCGGGGCCGCGGCGGTCCCACAGCTCCAGCCAGGACTCCAGGTAGTCGTCGTCGTGGCGCGGGGACGTGAAGTACGTGCGGACCGCGACGCCCATGGGCCGGTCCTCGCGGCGGTGCAGCCCCATCGCCAGGGACAGGCGCGAGGAGTTGCCGTCCGCGGCCACCACCAGCGGCGCGTGGAAGGTGACCTCCCGCTTCTCGCCGGACTCGGCGTCACCCAGCTTGGCGTGGACGCCGGTGATGCGGCCGGTGCGGTCGTCGAGGACCGGGGCGCCGACGTTGCAGCGCTCGTACAGCCGGGCGCCCGCCTTCTGTGCCTGACGTGCGAGCTGCTCGTCGAAGTCGTCGCGCTTGCGGACCAGTCCGTAGTCCGGGTACGAGGCGAGATCCGGCCAGTCGAGCTGGAGACGGACGCCGCCGCCGATGATGCGCAGGCCCTTGTTGCGGAGCCAGCCCGCCTCCTCGGAGATGTCGATGCCCATGGCCACCAGCTGTTTGGTGGCGCGGGGCGTCAGACCGTCGCCGCAGACCTTCTCGCGCGGGAAGGCGGTCTTCTCCAGCAGGAGTACGTCGAGTCCCGCCTTGGCGAGGTAGTACGCGGTGGTGGAACCGGCTGGCCCGGCCCCGACGACGATCACATCGGCGGTGTGTTCGGTGAGGGGCTGGGGCTCGGTCACGGCGGTATCTCCCCAAGACTGGAAATGTGGGTGCCGACGGGCACGGGACATGGGCAGTCTATGCAGCGGTACCGATCACCCCGCCGAAGGGCTGCCCCTGTGAAACGAGCTCTCCCCGGTGTACGGCTGCGCGTCCCCACCGACGAGGACGCCGTCGCCTGGCACCGGATATTCGACCACCCGGAGGTCATGGAGTTCCACGGCGGCAGGTCCGCCGAGCTGTCCGTCTACGAGGAGCTCACCGCCCGCCAGCGCCGCCATGACGCCGAGCGCGGCTTCTGCTTCTGGAGCGTGCTCGACGAGGAGGGGCGGGTCGTCGGCTTCACGGGTGCCCAGCCGTGGCCGCACGACTGGGGTGCGAGCGGCGAGGTCGAGATCGGCTGGCGGCTCGCCCGGCCGTACTGGGGCAAGGGGTACGTCACCGCGGCCGCCCTGGAGACGCTGGACCGGCTGCGCGCGGCCGGGGTCCCGAGCGTCGTCGCCATGGTCCTCGCCGGCAACGAGCGCTCGATCGCCGTGACCCGGCGCCTCGGCATGACGCTGGAGGAGACGTTCACGACGCCCGATGGCGGGCGGACGGGGCATCGCTACCGACTCGTTCTGTGACTGTCGGTAGCAATCGGCCCGGAACGAACACGCAGCGCTTCCGGCACCCGCCCCCACGCGGCTACCCTGCAAGTACCGCTGGGGGTGACATCTGTGCGCATACCACCCGAGACACCCGAAGTGCGTGTGCCGCGGCTCGTCGGCCTGATGGCCGCGGACGCACGGGCGACGGCCGAGGCACGGGGCGTGCGGCTCGTCGCGCCCGACCGGCCCGACCTTCCCCTGACCGTCGTCGACTACGTCGTACGCCAGTACCCGCGGCCCGGGGCCGAGGTGCCGCGCGGGGCGGTCGTCACCGTGTGGTTCGAGCACGACGAGGGTGAGGGCGGCGGGGGCGCGGGGGTACGCGAACCGCGCCGCACCGGTCCGACGCCGGGTGGGCTCCGCCGGGAGCTGGACGAACCGGGCGAACCCTTCCCGGCCGCCCTGCCCCAGCGGGCGGCTACGCCGCCTTGAAGCCCCGGTGCAGCGCCACCACGCCGCCCGTGAGGTTCCGCCAGGCCACCTTCTCCCAGCCGGCCGTGCGCAGCCGCCCGGCCAGGGCGGGCTGGTCGGGCCAGTCACGGATCGACTCGGCGAGGTACACGTACGCGTCGGGGTTGGACGACACCGCCCGCGCCACCGGGGGCAGCGCGCGCATCAGGTACTCGGTGTAGACGGTGCGGAACGGCGTCCACGTCGGGTGCGAGAACTCGCAGATCACGACCCGTCCGCCGGGCCGGGTCACCCGGAGCATCTCGCGCAGCGCGGCATCCGTGTCCTGTACGTTCCGCAGCCCGAAGGAGATCGTCACCGCGTCGAAGGTGCCGTCCTTGAACGGCAGCCGCGTCGCGTCGCCCGCCGTGAACGGCAGCCAGGACTCACGCTGCTTGCCGACCCGGAGCATGCCGAGGGAGAAGTCGCAGGGGACGACGTACGCGCCCGAGCGGGCGAACGGCAGCGAGGAGGTGCCCGTACCGGCGGCGAGGTCGAGGACCTTCTGCGCGGGCCGCGCGTCGACCGCCTTCGCCACCTCCTTGCGCCAGCCCCGGGTCTGGCCGAGGGAGAGCACGTCGTTGGTGAGGTCGTACCGTTCCGCCACGTGGTCGAACATCGAGGCGACTTCGTGCGGCTGCTTGTTCAGGGAGGCGCGGGTCACCGGGCCATTGTGGCAGCCCGGTACACGGCGGCACGGGCCGGGCACACCCGAAGTGCCCGGCCCGTACGTCACGGCAACAGCCTCGGTCTCCGCTTCGCCGCCACGTCCTCCACCCATCCGCACAGCAGCACGAAGGCTCCGATCAGCACCCAGCCGACGCCGAACATGAACCACTGGCTCTCCAGCGGCAGGTACTTCTCGAACGCGGGCACCTTCCAGAACTGGTCGATCAGCGGGACGGCCAGGATCAGCGCGATCTCGTGCCACAGGTAGATCGTCACCGCCCGTGCGTTGAAGACCGTCACGACCCGGTCGAGCCGCTTGAAGCGGGCCAGCCACGCGAAGTCGATCGAGAACCCCTCCTTGGCGTACATCAGCAGCGTCACGAACCCGGCCGAGAAGAACGCCTGGGCGAGCGGGATCTCGTCCAGGTCGTACGTGCCGAACTCGGCCCGGTGCGAGAACGCGAACCACGCGCCGAACGCCAGCGCCGCGAGCGACCCGGCGACCACCGGACCGGGCTCGAGGCGGCGCAGGACCCCCTCGCGATGGGCGAAGCCCAGCATCCAGCAGAACAGGAAGATCGCCAGGTCGGTGAGCGCGGCGCCGAGCCGGTCGTCCGGCGGCGCCCACAGGAAGTGGAAGACCGTGACCGGCGCGAGGGACAGCAGCAGCACCGGCACGGGGGCCAGCCGGAAGACCTTGAGCAGCAGCGGCGAGAGCAGGACGAACCACAGGTACGTCCGCAGGTACCAGATGACCTCCCAGGCCTGCTCGCCCCACGCGTTGCCGGGCGGGTCGCCGAGCGGCACCACCCAGTAGACGATCTGCCGGCCGGGCATCCAGCCGTGGATCAGCATGGCCACGACCACGAAGACGCCCCAGAACCAGTACGGGGGCAGCAGCCGCCGCACCCGGCTGCGCAGCACCTTGGCCGCGGGGCGCTCCAGGGACTTGGCCATCAGGGTGCCGGCCAGGGCGAACATGATGCCCATGGAGGGGAAGACCATGCCCGCCCAGGCCCATCCGAAGGTGTGGTACGTGACGACGCGGACCAGGGCGACGGCGCGCAGCGTGTCGAAGTAGCGGTCGCGTCCGGTGGTCCGTCCACCGGCCTGCCCACCCGGTGAAGGCGGTGCGTCGTCGCCCGGCGTCACGCGCGGGAGCGGAGCGGTGTCGGCGACGGCAGCGGCAGCGGCAGCGGCAGCGGCAGCGGCAGCGGCAGCAGCAGCGGCTCCCTTGCGGTGCGAGCCCATCAGCTCGCCCCCGCCGGCGTGCCGACCTCACCCGTGCGCTTCAGTTTCTGCCAGCGCAGCCGGCCGCCGGTGAGGGCCGTGACGCAGGAGTGGATCAGGACCAGGTACATCATCTGGCGGTACGCGAGCTGCTGGAGCGGCAGCATCAGCAGGTACCGGTACTTCTCCTTGTCCAGCTTGAACGCGTAGCCGGCGCAGACGAGCTGGACGCCGAGCACCGCGAGCCAGGCGAGCAGGGACGCCTGGAAGTCGACGAAGATCATGGCGTACGCCGTGAAGACGTCGATCAGCGGCGCGCAGAGCGGGGTGAGGATCTGGAAGATCACCACCAGTGGCATGCCGACGCGGCCGAAGCGTCCCGAGGGGCCCTTGTCCAGGAGGGACTTGCGGTGCTTCCAGAGCGCCTGCATGGTGCCGTACGACCAGCGGTAGCGCTGCGACCAGAGCTGCTTGAGCGAACCGGGCGCCTCCGTCCAGGCGCGGGCGTGCTCCTGGTAGACGACCCGCCAGCCCTCGCGGTGCATGGCGATGGTGATGTCGGTGTCCTCGGCGAGGGTGTCCTCGCTCATCCCGCCGACCTGGAGCACCGCGTCCCGGCGGAACGCGCCGATGGCGCCCGGGATGGTGGGCATGCAGCGCAGCAGGTCGTACATGCGGCGGTCGAGGTTGAAGCCCATCACGTACTCGATGTGCTGCCAGGCGCCGATCATGGTGTTGCGGTTGCCGACCTTGGCGTTGCCCGCGACGGCGCCGACCCCGGGGTCGGCGAAGGGCTGCACCAGCTGCCGTACGGTGTCGGGCTCGAAGACGGTGTCGCCGTCCATCATCACGACGATGTCGTGGCCGGCGCTGCGCACGCCGTTGTTGAGGGCGGCGGGCTTGCCCGCGTTCTCCTGGCGGATGACCCGGACGTTCGTCATGCCGAGCGAGTCGGCCGCGGCGCGCGCGATCTCGGAGGTGCCGTCCGACGAGCCGTCGTCCACGACGATGATCTCGATCGGATGGGTGCTCCTCGCCAGTGACTCGAGGGTGTTGGCGATGCACTCCTTCTCGTTGTAGGCGGGCACGATCACCGTCACCGGCCGGGTGACCGTCGGCCCCCAGCTGAACCTGCGTCTGTTGCGCTTGCGGTAGTGGCGGCGGGCGAGGATCAGCATCATCCCGAAGCGGCCGATGACCGCGACGCCGACGACGACGAGTCCGGCCGAGAGCGCCGGTACGACCCGCTCGGCGACCCACACGGCGGCGACGAGGGCCTTGCCCTCGTAGAGGGTGGTGCCGGTGGCGGTGCGGTGGGCGGCCTGGAGGGCGGCCGTGCTGTTCTGGTCGTCGCCCTGGCTGCCGTCCTGGTTGCCGTTCTGGCTGCCGTTCTGCTGGGCCGGAGTACCGGGCTGCCCGGCAGCCGGGGACCCGCCTGCGGCTGCCTGCTGGCCCTGCTCCTCCATGGCGCCGCTGATGGTGGTGAAGGTGTAGCCCTTCTTCCGCATCTTCTCGATGTACTTGCCGAGCGCCTTCACGGTCTGCGAGCGGTCGCCGCCCGCGTCGTGCATGAGGACCGACGCGCCCTCGCCGTCCTCGGGAGTGGCCCACTTGATGATCTTCGAGACGCCGGGCTTCTTCCAGTCGTCGCTGTCGGTGTCGATGAAGACGCTGGTGTAGCCCTCCTCGCCGAGCTTCTTGTAGACGGGCCAGCTGTAGTTGTCGATGGCGTCCATCTCGGAGGAGTACGGCGCGCGGAACAGCGTGGTCGTGATGCCGGCCGCGCCCGCGAGCGCGAGCTGCGTCTGCTCTATCTCACGGGTGATGCGGGAGTCGCTCTGGTACGACAGGTCGACGTGCGTGAAGGTGTGGATGCCGATCTCGTGGCCCTGGTCGACCATGTCGTTCACGATGCCGGGGTAGCGCGACACCATCGAGCCGACCAGGAAGAAGGTCGCCGGGACGTCGTACTCCTCCAGGACCTTCAGGATCTCGGGCGTCCAGGTCGGGTTGGGGCCGTCGTCGAAGGTGAGCGCGATCGTCTTGTCCGGCACCGACTGGGTCACCGCCTGCCCGCCGCGGAACGACAGGATCGGGCCGCCCTCGAGGACGTCGTCGGGTACGTCACTGGAACTGGCCCCGGAGCGGACGCGCTGGTCGCCGCCGACCTCGGCGCGCAGATAGCCGTCGAGGAGCATCACGCTGGTCAGTGCGAGCAGAAGCAGCAGGGCGAGGATGGCGCGGGGCTTCTGCAGCGCGGCCGCCTTGCCGCGGGCCCGCTCGATCTTCGAGGGGGCGCGCCGGCGGCGGCGTGGAGGCGTCGTCGTGGTCATGTGTGTGGCTGCGTTCCGGTCAGTCGGCGGATGCGGAGGCGGAGACGGAAGCGGAGGGGGACGGAGCGACGGG
Organism: Streptomyces sclerotialus; assembly: GCA_000719105.1. Classification (GTDB taxonomy): domain Bacteria; phylum Actinomycetota; class Actinomycetes; order Streptomycetales; family Streptomycetaceae; genus Streptomyces; species Streptomyces sclerotialus_B. The sequence goes on from JODX01000003.1 coordinate 237,273, forward strand.
GGCGCCCGAGGGCGGGGCGCCGCTCGGGGCTCCGGAAGGGGCACCCGACGGGAATCCGGAGGGGGTGACACCGCCCTGCGGCTGCGCGCCGCCGCCCGGGGCGACGGCCTGCCCGCCGTCACCGAAGGGGAAGAGCTCGGACGGGGACGAGGAGATGCCCCAGCCCATGAAGGCCAGACCCAGCACCACGGCGTAACCGATGCAGACGACCCCCAGGAGCATGCCCATCCGGCGCAGCAGCCTGGCCCTGCGCCCGGAGTTGTCGACGAACACGGGGCCCTCTTCGGACCCGGCGGCCCTGCCGCCGCGTTTACGGCGGCGGCCGCGCACCGGCGCGGCGGCGGGAGCGGCCTCGGGCGCGTGGTTTTCGATGACGGACTCGGATTGCATTCCCCGAATGTTAGAGATCGTTTATGTGGCCGAAACTCAGAATTCGTTGTGAGCCGACCATGAGAATGACTTCAGCCTGTCTCTTTCCTTAGAGATTCCAAGAGCGCAGGTGAGAGCCGTGCGCGGCACCTGCGCCCGATATCCCCCGCTTCCCGTACCGGAGTTGCCCGCTTGATACCGCCTTTCCCGTGAGAAAGCTGTGAGTCCATGACCTCCGCACGGCACAGCCGGGTGTGGTTCATTTCGACTGCGGAATCGATCACGGAAACGGATTTTGTTTCCGTCCTGAGACGGAAATCACGAGAGCGGGTGCTTACGCAATGAGGAGTTTCCTGAGGCCGGCCGCCGGGCTCGTCTGCCTGGTGGCGCTGGCCTGCGCGGGCTGCTCCGCGGGCTCGGACGGCGACGGCTCCTCGTCCGACGCGTCGACGGCACAGGCGCAGCCGGACCCCGGCAGCAGCGGCGGCACCGGCACCGGCGGGCCGTCGACGGCGTACGCGCCCTACGTGAGCGCCACGACCGCGTACGACCTCGACTCGGCGGGCTCGGCGTCGGCGTACAACCTGGCGTTCGTGATCGCGGACGGCGACGACTGCACCCCCACCTGGGGCGGGACGTCGGCGATCGACGACTCGGCGGTGGCCTCCCGTATCTCGGCGCTCGCGGACTCGGGCGCGACCGTGCGGGTGTCCTTCGGCGGGGCGTCGGGGACGGAGCTCGCCGAGGCCTGCGACAGCGCGGAGGAGCTCGCCGAGGCGTACGGGCAGGCCCTCGACGCGGCCGGGGCGACCGCTGCGGACTTCGACGTCGAGGGCGACGCGCTGACGGACGCCGACTCGATCGACCTGCGCTCGGAGGCGATAGCCCTGCTCCAGGAGGAACGGAGCGACCTGTCGGTGTCGTTCACCCTCCCCGTCATGCCCTCCGGCCTGGACGACGACAGCGTGTCCCTGCTGGAGTCCGCGAACAACCACTCCGTGCAGGTCTCCACGGTCAACATCATGACCATGAACTACGGCAGCACCTACGACGGTGACATGGGCGACTACGCGGAGACGTCCGCCGAGGCCGCCCACGACCAGCTCGCCGACGTCTTCGGGCTGTCGGACGAGGGCGCGTGGCACGGCCTGGCCCTCACCTCGATGATCGGCGTCAACGACGTGGACAACGAGACGTTCACGCTGGAGGACGCCACGCAGGTACGGGAGTTCGCCGAGGAGAAGGGCATCGCCTGGGTGTCGATGTGGGCGTCCTTCCGCGACCGGCAGTGCGACGAGGACTCCGGCTCGGACGACGCGTCCACCGACTGCAGCGGGGTGGAGCAGGAGGACGGGGCGTTCGCGGAGGCGTTCTCGGGCTGAAAGCCCGTGTCATGTCCCCGCTCGCGAGCGGCTCAACGCCTGCGGTGCACCAGCCGCCCCGCGCACACCGTGGCGAGACAGGCGCCGGTCGCGTCGAGGACGGCGAGGTCGGCGCGCCCGCTCGGGACGACGGCCGTGGGCCGCCCCCGCCGGAGGACCACCACGTCGTTCCGCTCGGCGGCCGCCCGCAGTTCGGGCGTGCCCGCGTACTCCTCCAGCACCGCGACCGCACCCGACTTGAGCACCGCGTGGATGCGTTCGCGCGGTGTCGGCGCGTCCGGGAGCGGGCCGTCGTGGACGCGGGCGGGACCCAGGGTGCCCGGCCAGCGCCGTACGCGGGCACTCGGATACAGCTTCAGCAGCTCGGCCAGCGTGCCCACGGCGGCCACCTGGCCGCCCTCCACGGCGACGGCGCCCTCCTTGAGGGGCTTGTCGTCGTCCCATGCGTGCCGCAGCTCGTCCGCGGCATGAATCGTCAGCACGTCAGTATGAAAAGGGCAGAACGGCAGTGCTCACGCGCTAGTTGGACGCGATCAGCTTCAGCTCGGGGTGGGCCGTGCCGCCCTCGATGGCCGTGGACGAGATGTGGGAGACCACGCGGTCGTCGACGGGGTCGTTCGCCGGGTCGTCGTGAATGACGAGGTGCTCGTACGTCGTGGACCGCTGGGCGGGGACGCGTCCGGCCTTGCGGATCAGGTCGATGAGCTCCAGCCGGTTGGAGCGGTGCCTGGCGCCGGCGGAGGACACCACGTTCTCCTCCAGCATGACCGAGCCGAGGTCGTCCGCGCCGTAGTGCATGGAGAGCTGGCCGACCTCCTTGCCCGTGGTCAGCCAGGAGCCCTGGATGTGCGCCACGTTGTCCAGGAAGATCCGGGCGATGGCGATCATGCGCAGGTACTCGAAGATCGTGGCCTGCGTACGGCCCTTGAGGTGGTTGTTCTCCGGCTGGTACGTGTACGGGATGAAGGCGCGGAAGCCGCCCGTCCGGTCCTGTACGTCACGGATCATGCGCAGGTGCTCGATGCGCTCGGCGTTGGTCTCGCCGGTGCCCATGAGCATGGTGGAGGTGGACTCCACGCCCAGGTTGTGCGCGGTCTCCATGATCTCCAGCCAGCGCTCGCCGCTCTCCTTCAGCGGGGCGATGGCCTTGCGCGGCCGCTCCGGCAGCAGTTCGGCGCCGGCGCCCGCGAAGGAGTCGAGGCCCGCCGCGTGGATGCGCTGGATCGCCTCCTCCACGCTCACCTTGGAGATCCGGGCCATGTGCTCGACCTCGGAGGCGCCGAGGGAGTGGATGACCAGCTGCGGGAACGCCTGCTTGATCGCGGAGAAGTGCTGCTCGTAGTACTCCACACCGAAGTCCGGGTGGTGCCCGCCCTGGAACATGATCTGCGTGCCGCCGAGCTCGACGGTCTCCGCGCAGCGGCGCAGGATGTCGTCGAGATCCCGCGTCCACCCCTTCTTGGTGTCCTTGGGCGCGGCGTAGAAGGCGCAGAACTTGCACGCCGTCACGCAGACGTTCGTGTAGTTGATGTTCCGCTCGATGATGTACGTCGCGATGTGCTCCGTACCCGCGTACTTCCGCCTGCGGATGGCGTCGGCGGCGGCGCCCAGCGCGTGCAGCGGGGCGTCGCGGTACAGGTCGAGCGCCTCTTCGGGAGTGATCCGCCCACCGTCAGCGGCACGGTCGAGAACGGACTGGAGGTCGGCCTTCTCGGTCACCGGGGTCCCTTTCAGGTGGGTGTGGGCGGTCCAGGCCAGCGTACGCCAGCACCCTGGACCCCCTGACGTCAGGCCGCGTACGCCCCCGACAACAGCCCCACGTACGCGCCCGCGATCAGGGCCGGGCCGATCGGGTACGCCGTCCGCGTCCCGATCCTCCGTGCCACGACGAGCCCCAGCCCGTACAGCCCGCCGAACAGGAACCCCGCGAAGGTCCCCAGGACGACGGCGCCCCCTCCGTACCACCCGAGCACGGCCCCGAGCCCGAGCGCGAGCTTCACGTCACCGAAGCCGAGACCGTTGGGGTGGACCAGGAACAGCAGGAAGTACACGCCGCCCAGCACCAGCGACCCGAGCACCGCGGTGAGCCACTCCCCCGCGTGCCCGGGCACCAGCGCCACGACTCCCAGCAGCACGACCGCCGCCCCGGCCAGCGGCAGCGTCAGCACGTCCGGCAGCCGGTGCACCCGGAAGTCGACGAGGGCCAGCAGTACGGCGACCGGCGCGAGCAGCAGCCAGACGGCCAGCTCGGGGCGGGGGCCGGTGGCGGCGGCGAGGGTGGCGCATATGAGGGCGGTCACGAGGGCCGCGGCGGCCGTGCCCGGCCCGTAGCGGGTGCCGTCCGCGCACCGGGCGGGCCCGAGCCATCCGCCCGCCGGGCCGGTGATCGGGTGCCCGGCGGGGCAGGCGTCCTGCCAGGGTTCCTCGGGTTCGACCGATAAGCGGTGCGCGGGTCTCGGTACGAGGGTGCCTGCGGCGGCTCCCCAGAGGGCGGCGCCCACCGTTACCCAGTGGTGGGCGTCCACTCAGCGTTCCTTGACGAAGGAGCCCATGCCGCGTGTGGTGATGATGAGGCCCTCTTCGCGGAGGGCCGCGGTGGCTTTGCGGACGGTGACACGGGAGACCCCGAACTCCTGCTCCAGCTTCACCTCGGAGATCAGTCCGCGTACCGGGTACTCACCGCTGGCGATCCTCGCCCGGAGCACTTCGGCGATCTGGTGCCACTTGGGCCTCGTCGGGTCGAATTCGAACACAAGCGAACTGTACGTAAGGTGGCTCGGGTAGGCATAGCAACAGTTTTAATAGCCTAGGTATAGACAGGCTAGTACAGGCTCAGTACGGTGAGGCATCAGGAAACCCCGGCGACGGATTGCGGCCGTCCCGGGGCATGGCCAACGCTGCTAGAGGAGCGCCGACATGCCGGACCTTATCGTCCAACTCCTGACCTGGGTACTGAGTCCCTTGCTCCCCCGCCCCCGCGGACGCCACCGCGCCGGACACCTGCCCGCCCCGCCGCCGTTCCTCGTCCCGCCCCCGCCGCCCCGCTTCACCGAACGGCTCGACGGAAGCGCGTCCCGCCTGGTGCGCCCCTACGTTCTCGCCGCGGAGGCCGGAGCATGACCCGCCGCCCGGTCCGCATGTGCGCCCGCTGCGGAAGGTCACCGACAGCCCCGTCCTGGTCCACGAGGTGCACTCCGCCAGCGGCCCCGGCTTCAACGTCTACGCCTGTCCCGACTGCGCCCCGCACTACCCGCCCCAGCAGGACCCACTGGAGTGGCTGGAGTCACTCGACCTTTGACATACGCGCCACCGGATTCCCCGCCTCCGCGTTGTCCGACTCGTACTCCAGGTCGTCGCCGACGGGTGTGAAGGTCACCTCGTGCTCGCCGTCGGTGCACTGAGAGCCGTCACTCTCGCTGCCGACACCGGACGTGACGAGCTGCTCCTTGGTGACCTTCTTCAGGATCAGTACGTCCTCGCAGATGCCGCCGATGGGGTCGGTCTGCCGCAGTGTGCCGATCTCCTTGCCCACGGCGACCTGGCCGAGCGTGACGCGGAAGGTGCCCATGGGCAGCGTGCCGGACAGGGCGAAGCCCTTGCCCTCCCAGGTCCCGAGGTACCGCTCCGGCACGGCGCCCGGGGAGGAGCCCGCCGTCGGAGCGCTCGCGGTCGGGGCGGTCGCCGCCGGCGGGCTCGCCTGATCGCCGCTGCCGCCCGCCGAGTCGTTGTCCCCGCCGCCGCGCAGGAGGCCGGGCACGAAGGCCAGGCCCACCGTCACCGCGGCACAAGCCCCCGCCACCGCGAGGGCGACCGTGCAGCTCACCTTCCGCCCGCGTCCGTCCGCCCCCGGGACGGACGTCGCCGCCACGCTGACCGAGACCTTGCCCGCACCCGGCTCCGGCCCCGGCCCCGGCGACATGACCGGCGGCGGACCGAACACGCCGGCGGCCACGGGAGGCCCGGGCTCCACCGACGCCCTGCTGAACTCCACCGGCCCCGACCCCTGCGGCTGGGCGTCCTCCAGGTTCAGCAGCTGTACGGCGCTCCGGCCCACCTGCTCCACCAGCGGGCCCGGCAGCCACCCGGCCGACACCAGACGGGCCGCGCCCTCGGGGGCCAGCAGCCGGGCGACCTCCTCGGGGCCGGGTCTCTCCCCCGGCTCCTTCCGCAGGCACCGCTCGACCAGCTCCCGTGATCCACCCTCCAGCGAGCCGAGCTCCGGTTCCTCGTGCACCACCTTGTAGAGCAGCGCGGCCGACGAGTCCCCGGGGAAGGGCGGCTCGCCCGTCGCCGCGTACGCCAGGACCGCGCCGAGGGAGAACACGTCCGCCGCGCCGGTGACGCCCTTGCCGAGGATCTGCTCGGGGGACATGTAGCCGGGCGAGCCGATCGAGACGCCCGTCGAGGTGAGGGAGGCGGTGCCGTCCGTGGCCCGGGCGATCCCGAAGTCGATCAGTACCGGGCCGTCCACGGTCAGCAGGACGTTCGACGGCTTCACGTCCCGGTGGACCAGCCCCAGCGCGTGCACCGCCGAGAGCGCCTCCGCGAGGCCCGCCCCCAGGGCGCGTACCGAGTGGGGCGGAAGCGGTCCGTGGTCCGTGACCGCGCTCGTCAGCGAGGGGCCGGCCGCGTAGGCCGTCGCCACCCAGGGCACCGGCGCCTCCGGGTCCGCGTCCAGCACGGGCGCCGTCCACGCACCGCCCACCCGGCGCGCGGCCTCGACCTCACGTCTGAACCGCGCCCGGAACTCGTCCTCCAGCGCGAAGTGAGGATGGACGATCTTCACGGCGACGGTACGGCCGCCCGCGCTGCGGCCCAGGTACACACGGCCCATTCCGCCCGAACCGAGCCGGCCGAGCAGCCGGTAGGGGCCCACGGCCCTGGGCTCACCGGCATCCAGCGGCTGCATGACGCCGCACCTCCCCCGTCCGTACGCCACGACCCTCAGCAGGGTAGTGCGGGAACACCGGACGCCCGGGCGGTAATGCCCGGGCCTCCTCGATGGAATTCCGCCGGGATCCACCGGGATCCCGGCGGGGGGGTCCGCCGGGGAATTCAATATTCCGTTACGGCCGGCAGCCGGTGGTCACGGCCGCAGCAACTCCACCCGCACATCGGCCGGGAAACCCGTCGTCGGACCCACGCGGCGCGCGAACTCGCCCACCGCCTCCAACTGCGGCTGCCCCAGACGGAAGTCGAGCGTGGTGAAGTACTGCCGCAGGACGTTCTCGTCGAAGGCCTCCCAGCGCGCCGCCTGTTCCGCGACCTTGTCGACCTCCACCAGGGACAGGTCCCGGGACGCCAGGAACGCCTTGTGCACCTCCCGGGTGACGACGGGCTCGCGCTCGGCGTACTCGCGGCGGGCCGCCCACACCGCGAAGACGAACGGCAGGCCGGTCCACTCCTTCCACAGGGCGCCCAGGTCGTGCACCTCCAGGCCGTACTTCGGGCCGTCGATCATGTTGGCCCGCAGCGCCGCGTCGCCGATGAGCACGGCGGCCTCGGCCTCCTGCATCATCAGCGCGAGGTCCGGCGGGCAGGTGTAGTACGACGGCTCGACGCCGATGTGGTCGGCCAGCAGGAGCTGCGCGAGCCGGACGGACGTGCGCGAGGTCGAGCCCAGGGCGACGCGGGCGCCGTCGAGCTGGTCCAGGGGCACCTTCGAGACGATCACGCAGGACATCACCGGGCCGTCGCAGCCCACCGCGATGTCGGGGAAGGCGACCAGCTCGTCGGCGTGCTTGAGGAACTCGACGAGCGTGATCGGCCCGATGTCGAGATCACCCTGCACCAGCCTCTCGCTGAGCTTCTCAGGGGTGTCCTTCGTCAGCTCGAAGTCGAGGAGAGTCCCGGTACGCGCGAGCCCCCAGTACAGAGGCATGCAGTTCAGGAACTGGATGTGGCCGACGCGCGGCCGGGTGCGAGAATTGTCCACATCGCGAGGCTAGCCCCCATGAGGTACGGTGCACCCCCCAGGGTGGTCCGGTGGCGCGAAACGGTGAATTTCCGGCGTGGCGCCGGTGAACGTCACTGATCGCGGTTCCGACGGTGCGCACCGTGACACGGCACACACCGCGACGAAGGAGGCCGACCCGTCCCGCAACGAGGGAGGTCAAGCCGTCAACCCCATCCGGCGGCGTTCAAACGTCCGGGTGAAGTGATCTTGACCTCTATTGCTTTCGGCTGCCCACGTGCTAGGCTCGCCGCAAGTTGCAGTTTGGTTTCCCTTGCAGTACAGAGCCTGCGGAGCATGTGACCGCGGGCTCTCGTCGTTTTCAGACGCCGCACGTTTTCACACTTGCCGGTTCTGGAGCAGGGCGACCCTTTGGGCCCAAGGAGGGCTTATGGCTACCGGAACCGTGAAGTGGTTCAACGCCGAAAAGGGCTTTGGTTTCATCGCCCAGGAAGGCGGCGGCCCCGACGTCTTCGTTCACTACTCCGCGATCAACGCGACCGGTTTCCGCTCCCTCGAAGAGAACCAGCAGGTTTCCTTCGACGTGACCCAGGGCCCGAAGGGTCCGCAGGCGGAGAACGTCACCCCCGTCTGAGCCTCCGGCCGCCAGCGCCTCGCGCTGTGAGCCCTGTGCTCTGATCCGGAACCGATAGCAGTACCCAAGGAGCCCCGCGCCGTCAGGCAACGGGGCTCCTGCCTTTTCTCCCGGGCGAGCCGAGGGTGGTGGAAGGCGAGGCAGCGCACCCACTGCCCGGTGTTCGGGACGCGGGGCATATGGACCGGCCGGCCCTACGCGCCACGAGGCCCGTCGGCGCGGCCGTCGTCCACGGTGCCGGGGGCGGCCACGGCTCCGGACCGATGACGGGCGCTCAGGCGCCGCGCGCCAGCGCCTCCAGTACCCGGCGCGTCCGCGTGCCCTGGGCGAGGTCCGGTTCGAGGCCCTGGCCGCGCAGGAGGACCGTCAGCGAGGCCTGCACGACCTCGGCGCCCTCGGGTGCCACGCGTTCGGAGACCTCGAACCACTCCATCGGCTCGCTCCCCCGTACCGTCCAGCGTTCCAGCCTGACCTCGTGGTGGTCCAGCCGTACGCCGGTCCAGCAGTCGATGAGGACGGGGCCGAGGACGTCGAGGTCGCCCGAGCCGATGTACACGTCGGCGCACTCGGTGAGGAAGGCGCGCTGCCGGCCGGAGAACGCCGTGTCCAGTGGCTTGCTGCCGGAGGTCACCGCCTCCACCGCCGTACGCCCGCAGTCGGAGGCGAAAGAGGCCGCGAGCACGCGGCTCTCGCCGGACCAGTCGCCGCACAGGCGCAGCGAGTCCGGTCCCTCCGCGCGGAATCCCAGCCAGCGCTCGGTCAGCCGCGAGGTGCGGCACGGACTCAGCACCGCCGTCACGTCCCCGTGGCCGCCTCGCCCGCCCCCCGCCCGTAGCCGCAGTGTCACCCCCGCGTCCAGCAGCGGCAGTTGTCCGGGCGTGGTCCGGGAGCGGGCGAGGGTCTCTGGGGTGTACGGGGAGCGCGCGAGCGCCTCGCAGAAGTGGACGCGGAACCGGGCTCCCCCGTGGTCCGGCGCCAGCGTCCGGGTCGCGGCGGCCGCGTCCTCGCCCGAGAACGTGACCCGGATCTCGACCGAGTCGAGCCGGGACCGGGTTCCCGCTGATGCGAACATCGGCCGTCCCCCTCGTCTGCCGCGATCTGCTTCTCCCCGTACACCTGTTGTGGTGCGACCGGTGGTGCCACCGGTCTGCCGGCCGTGTTCCCCCTGGCCCCGCCTCACCGGCTCGTGCCTCGTGCCGGTTCCGCCGGGCCTCACGACCTGAACAGGCCTCCATTGAAGGCCCCTCCATGACAGGGGCGCTTCCGGGAAGTCCCTACACCTGGTGCCACACCTGTCCGCCCGCACCGGCCGCGGTGCGCGACTGAGGCCGTGCATGCGCTTCTTGCCCGCTCCGGCGAGGAGCATCATGGGGACCGGGCGGCTCGGCGCCAGGGGGTGACACATGCTGGAGCGACCTCCCGGATCGGGCAACGGAGCGCGGCAGCCCGGCAGGAGCGACGGAACGGGCGGTGACAGCGGACGCCGTGGGCCCGGCCGCTGCGGGCCCGGGGCACTGGTGGGCCGGGACCACGAACGCCGGCTGATGGACGACCTGCTGGTCGCGGGTGGTGCCGGCGGAGCCGCACTGCTGCTGTGGGGGGAGCCTGGCATCGGCAAGACGGCCCTGCTGGACTACGCGGCGGAACAGGCGGCCGCGCGCGGGGAGCGGACCGTGCTCAGGGTACGGGGCATCGAGACCGAGACCGTGCTCCCGTTCGCCACCCTGGGCGATCTCCTCATGCCCTATTCATCCCTTTTCAGGGAACTCCCCGGGGCGCAGCGGACCGCCCTGGAGTCCAGTCTCGCCCTCGGCGGCAGCACCGGTGACGGACCCGGCAACCCGTACGCCACCTGCATGGGCGCCCTGAACGTGCTCGCCGCGCTCGGCGACGAGCGGCCCGTGGTCGCCCTCGTCGACGACCTGCACTGGGTGGACCCGTCCTCCCGGCAGGTCCTGCTGTTCGTCGCGCGCCGGCTGTCCAGCGAGCGGGTCGCCCTCGCGCTCGGCTCCCGCGAGGACCACGGCGAGTCGGGTATGCGCCGCACCCTGGCGACGGTGCAGCTCGGCGGGCTGGCCCCCGGCGACTGTGCGGCCCTGCTGCGCTCCGTCAACCAGGAGATCAGCCCGGTCGTGCTGGCCGAACTCTGCCGGATCAGCGGCGGCAACCCGCTGGCCCTGCGCGAACTCGCCTCCGGGCTGACACCGGAACAGGCGCGCGGCGAACGCCCGCTGCTCGACCCGCCGTCCCTCGGCCGTCATCTGGAGCAAGCCTGGGCGGCCCGCATCGACGGCCTCAGCGAGACGGCCCGCCGCGCCCTGGTCGTCCTGGCCGCCAGCCGCTCCAAGGGCACCGGCCCGCTGCGCAAGGCCCTGGAGGCGGCCGGCCTCTCCCTCGACGCCCTCTCGGCCGCCGAGCAGGACGGCCTGATCACGACCGTCCCCGAGGGCCTCGACTTCCACCACCCGGTGCTGCGCGCCCTGGTCCTCGGCCGGGCACCGCTCGCCCACCGCCTCGCCGCGTACCAGGCGCTCGCCGAGGTCAGCACGGGCCCGCTGCGCGCCTGGTACCGGGCGTCGGCGAGCGCCGGCCCCGACGAGGACGCGGCGACGGCCCTCGCCGAGGCGGCGCAGGAGGCGCAGCGGCGCAGCGCGTTCGCCGAGGCGGCGCTGGCCTGGCGGCGCGCCGCCGACCTCACCCCCGGCCGCGCCCCCCGCGCCTGCCGTCTCGGACGCGCCGCCTCGGACGCGATGCTCAGCGGTCTGTCGTCCGGCCCGCAGTGGTGCGAGGAGGCTCTGCGCATCACCTCCGATCCGGTGATACGGGCCGACATCCAGCATCTGCTGGGCCGGATGTGCATGTGGAAGGGCGAGCCGGGGAGGGCGTACGGCCTGCTGCTGGACGCGGCGGAGGCCGTCCGCGAGCACGACAGCGTCCGGGCCTGCCTGCTGCTCGCCGAGGCGGCGGGCCCGGCCCGGCTCCTCGACGGATACGTCCCGGCGGCGGTGCGCGTGGCCGAGGAGGCCCTGGTCCTGGCCTCGCCGTCCGGTCCCGAACGCTGGCACAGCCTCAGCCTCCTCGGTGCGGCGCTGGCCCTGGCGGGCCGGACGCGGCGGGCCAGGGAGATGCTGGAGTCCGCCGACCGCCATGTCGCGGGCGACCTGGTGCGCGACCAGCAGGTGTACGCGCTCGTGGGTCAGGCGTGGACCCGGCTGGAGGAGTACGCCCGCGCGCGCCGCCTGCTGAGCACGGCCGTGGAGGCGGCCCGGCGGCAGAGCGCGATCGGGGTGCTGGGCTTCACGCTCGCGGTACAGGGCGAACTGGAGACCCGTATCGGCCAGTGGGCCTCGGCCTGCGGTGATCTCACCGAGGCCCTGCGCTGGGGGGAGGAGGTGGGCCAGCTGACGACCGTGAGCCACACGCTGTCCTGCCTGGGACGGCTGGACGCGCTGCGCGGGGACCGGGTGGCGTGCGAGGAGCATGTGGCCCGGGCGCGCCGGGAGTGCGGGCCGTACGGCATCGACTGCCAGGAATTCCATGTGACGGCGGCGCTCGGCCTGTCGGCCCTGGCGTACGGGGACCACTCGGCGGCCGTCGACCAGCTGGAGCAGACCCTCGCCCTGGCCGTGGAGCAGGGTGTCGGCAACCCGGAGGCCACGCCGTTCGCCGCGGACCTGGCGGAGGCCCTCGTGCGGGCCGGGCACGAGGCGCGGGCCGCGCAGGTGGTGGCCTGGCTGGAGGACCGGGCCCGGGAGACGGGCCTGCCCTCGGCCGAGGCGGCCGCGGCGCGCTGCCGCGGGCTGCTCGCCTCGACACCTCAGGAGGCCGAGTCCTGTTTCGACCGGGCCATGGAGGCCCACCAGCGCACGATCGGCCCCTTCGACTGCGCGCGCACGCTGCTGTGCGAGGCGGAGGTGCTGCGCCGCTACCGCCGCCCGGGCGCCGCCCGGACCCCGCTCGCCTCCGCCCTGGCCTGCTTCGAACGGCTGGGCGCGGCACCGTGGGCGAGGCGTGCGGCGAGCGAGCTGGCGGCCGCGGGCGGCCTGCCGCCGGCCCGGACGGCACCGGATCCGGCCGGGGCCCTGGACCAGCTCACCCCGCAGGAGTTCCAGGTGTCGCGGGCGGTGGCCCGGGGTCTGAACAACACCGAGGCCGCGGCCTCGCTCTTCGTCTCCCGCAAGACGGTGGAGGCGCATCTGACCCGTATCTACCGCAAGCTCCATGTGCGGTCCCGGACGGAACTGACCCGGCTGCTCACGGCGGCGGATCTGGTGGACTGAGCGGTGGACCGAGACCGAGCCGGGGGGCCAGCAGCACCGCGGGGATGTCCCCGCGGGCGACCTCGGCGGCGAGCTCTCCCAGCTTGCGCTGCCGGCTGCGGGCGTGGCGGCGCAGCCGGTCGAAGGCCTGGTCGGGGGATATGCGCGCGTGGGCCGACAGCCGCCCCTTGGCCTGCTCGATCACCACCCGGCTGTCCAGCGCGGCCCGGAGCTGGGCGATGAACGTGGCCTGGTCCCACAGCAGGCCACGGAGCAGCAGCCCCGTCGTGGCGGCCGTGGCGAGCAGTTGCGCGAACCGCATGCCGTCGGTGCCGCCGGTGCCGTACACGCCCTCCGGACCGTCCGTCATCAGATCGAGGGTGCCGATCATCCGGTCGTTCAGCCGCATGGGCACGGCGGCGACCGCGGTGAAGCCGGCGCGGACGGCGAGCGGGGCGAAGCGGGGCCAGCGTGCGGCCCCGCGGGACGCGTCCGTCAGGTCCGTGAACCCGACCGGGCACCGGCCGTCGGCGCAGTCCGGGCCGGGCCCCTCACGCCAGTCGAGCTGCGCCTGCTCCAGTTCCTCGGCGATCCGGTCGGACGCGGTGGCCACGGCCGCTTCGCCCGCGCCGTCCAGCAGGGTGACACCGGCCGCCCTGACCGGCAGCAGCTCGCAGACGCGGTCGGTGAGGCCGCGCAGGAACTTGACGGGGTCGAAGTCGTCCAGCGGCGGCGCGGTCAGACAGAGAACGGCATCGGCGACCTTCAGATCGCGTTCGGTGATGGCCATGGCTAAGGACCCGTCCATGGTGTGACAGAGGCGGGGGGTCGCACTGTCCGGCCGGGGCCCTCGCTCGTACACGCTCCCGGCGCTCCGTCCTTCGTGCGGAGATCAAGGTCGCTCATCGACCCGACATTAAGCCGCATCTCGTACGCGCAGGATCCGCCGAGCGTCCGAGGTGGGCCAAAAAACGCGATGAAGTCCGTACGGCGGCCCAGCGGGACTACGGTCGGCTCGACGCTTCCACCCACGCACACCTCGGGTATCTACGGGCGGTCCAAGGGCTGTCCACGGTCCTCCCAAGGATCCCCCCCCAAAAAAAGACCACCAAGGGCCCCAAGGCCCTCCCGGACCTCCCCTCCACATCTCGCGGACATCCTCATCGGCACCCCCTGGCAAGACAAGGACATGACACAGTCATCGGCTCTCCGTGCCCGGTTCGCCCGGCCGGTCCTCTTCCGCACCACGGAGCTGGAGCAGGTCAGGCTCACGATCGAGCAGAACTTCTACTCCCTCGCGGTCGACCCGCTCAAGCCGTCGGCCACCATCGACGGCAGCATCGCGGTCACCAGCCTGGGCGGGATCACGGTCGGCACGTTCTCCTTCGGCACGGATCTGCGCATGCGGTTCGGGGAACTGCCCGCCTACCACGTCGACGTACCGCTGAGCGGAACCCTGGACTGGCACCAGGGGCGCGTCGAACCGCTACGGGCCACCGCGGCCCGGGCGGCGGTCTTCCAGCCGAGCCGGGACACGACGCTGGACCGGTGGAGCGGCGACTGCCGTCTCCTGGCGGTCAAGATCGAGCGGGCCACCCTGGAGAACCAGCTCGAACGACTGCTGGACATGCCGGTACGGACACCCTTGCAGCTCGCCCCCGGCATGGACGTCTCCCGCGGCCCCGGGCTCACCTGGCTGCGGCTCGCCATGCTGCTGGCCGGTGAGGCGCACACGCCCGAGGGCCTGGCCCACCAGGAGCTGGTCTCCGGCCGGCTGCACGACGCCCTGGTCACCGGGCTGCTGCTGGCGACGGACCACCGTTACCGGGAGACCCTGGCGCGGCCGGTACCGCCCTGTCGCCCGGCCCCGGTCAAGCGCGCGGTCGACGCCATGGAGGCGCACCCGGAGCGCCCGTACACCGCGACCTCGCTCGCCGCGGTCGCCGGTGTCAGCGTCCGGCGGCTCCAGGAGGGCTTCCGGCAGCACCTCGAGATGTCGCCGCTGAGCTATCTGCGCCGGGTACGGCTGGCACGCGCCCACGAGGAGCTGCGCTGGAGCGAACCCGGCCGGGTCACCGTCGCCGACGTCGCCTACCGCTGGGGCTTCACCCACCGGGGCCGGTTCGCCGCCGGCTACCAGCGGCACTACGGCGTCCCGCCCTCCACCACGCTCCTCCGCGCCCCCTGAGCGCGACGGGCCGGGCACGACGGGCCGAGCACGACGGGCTCGGCCCGGCTACTTCTTGTACAAGCCCTCGATCACCTCCGCGAAGTCCCGCAGGACCGCGCCGCGGCGGAGCTTCATGGACGGGGTCAGATGGCCCGACTGCTCCGTGAAGTCGGTGGTGAGGACGGCGAACCTGCGGATCGACTCCGGGCGGGACACCAGTCTGTTCGCCTCGTCGACGGCGCGCTGGAGCACGGCCGTGAGCTGCGGGTCGTCGGCGAGGAGGGTCAGCGGCACCGCGTGCTTGCCGTTCATCCGGCGCCAGTGGTCGACGCCCTCGGCATCGAGGGTGAGCAGACAGGACACGTACGGGCGGCCGTCGCCGACGACCATGCACTGGGAGATCAGCGGGTGGGCGCGCAGCCAGTTCTCCAGCGGCGCCGGGGCCACGCTCTTGCCGCCCGCCGTGATCAGCATCTCCTTCTTGCGGCCGGTGATGGTGAGGTACCCCTCGTCGTCCAGCCGGCCGAGGTCCCCGGTCGCGAGCCAGCCCTCGCGGGTCGCCGGGACCACCCCGCCGGCCCCCGGGTCCCAGTAGCCGCGCAGCACCTGCCCGCCGGCCACCAGGATCTCGCCGTCGGCCGCGATCCGGATCCGGGTGCCGGGCAGGGGCCGGCCCACCGTGCCGAGGCGGGGCCTGTGCGGGGGCGTGACCGTGACGGCGGCGGTGGACTCGGTGAGGCCGTAGCCCTCGTAGACGTCGATGCCGGCCCCGGCGTAGAAGGCGGCGAGACGGCGGCCCAGCGGGGAGCCGCCGGAGACGATGTGGCGGAGCCTGCCGCCCATGGCGTTGCGGATGCGGCGGTAGACGAGCGGGTCGTAGAAGGTGCGCGCCGTCCGCAGGGCGGCGTTCGGGCCGTCGCCGGTGCCGAGCCGGCGCGCCTGGACGGCCTCACCGTACCGCCGGGCCACGCTCGCCGCCCGGTCGAACGTCGTGGTCCGGCGGAGCAGTTCGGCGTTGGCGCGGGCCGTGTTGAACACCTTCTCCAGCATGTACGGGATCGCCAGCAGCGCCGTCGGCCGGAAGCTCGCCAGGTCCGCCATGAGGTCCTCGGCCTTCAGGCTCGGCGCGTGGCCGAGCCGTACCCGCGCCCGTACGCAGGCGATGGCCACCATGCGCCCGAAGACATGGGACATGGGCAGGAAGAGCAGGATCGCCGTGTCCCCCTTCTCCCGCGCCTTGAAGACGGGGTGGAGGAGTTCGATCGCGTTGTCGACCTCGGCGAGGAAGTTGCCGTGCGTGAGGGCGCAGCCGCGGGGACGGCCGGTGGTGCCGGACGTGTGGATGACGGTGGCGAGCGTGTCGGGCCCCAGCACCCCGCGCCGTACGTCGACCTCCTGGTCGGAGAGGTGCGTGCCGGCCTCGGCGAGGGCGTCCACATGGCCCTTCTCCACGGTCCACACGTGCCTCAGGTCGGGCAGGAGCGCCTGCTCGGGACCGATCGCGGCGGCCTGCGCGGCGGTCTCGGTGACGAGCGCGACGGAGCCGGTGTCCTGGAGGATCCAGCGGGTCTGGAAGACGGAGGAGGTCGGGTAGACGGGCACGGTCACCAGGCCGGCCGCCCACGCGGCGAAGTCCAGCAGCGTCCACTCGTACGTCGTACGGGCCATGACGGCGAGCCGGTCGCCCGGCGTCAGGCCCTCGGCGATCAGCCCTTTGGCGACCGCCAGCACCCGGGCCGCGAACTCGGCGGCCGTCACGTCCGTCCAGTCGCCGGTCCCTCCCGTCCCGGCCCTGCGGCTGAGGACGACCCGTCCCGGCTCGGCCCGGGCGTTGTCGAAGGGCAGGTCGGCGAGCGAACCGCGGGTCACCGGCGGGGCGAGGGGCGGTACGTACGCCTCCCGCACCACGCCGTCCAGCCGCCGGAGTTCGGGTTCGAGGAGGCCGGGTTCCGCCGCATCGAACGTGGCCGAGGGGACCGGATCGGCGGAGGACGAATGCATGAGGGACACAAGCGACTCCTGTGGCGTGCGGTGACGCGATGCTCTGCCGCATGGATCATCACCGGTCAGGAACCGGATCGTACGGCTCCGTTGTGAGGGGGCTGTGCCCTTTCGGCGGTGCTCCGGCAGCGGGAACGTGCAAGATCGACGGCGGCTCTGGCGCCACCGCGCCTACTGAACAGTAGGGTTGAGTGTTTCTCATGTTCGGCGCTCGACGGCCGGGCGGTGAGCGGCCGACGGTCGTGCGGACCCACGCGCCCCACGGGGCCCGCACGACCCTTGCGCCGCCGCGATCCGTGCGCCCTCCCGATGGCGCGGACCGCGTGCCGGGACTCGGGTACCCGCCGCGGGCACCTCGAAACGGGTGCGGTGTACGGCAGTTGCCCGGCCGGTCCGCGACCCGCGAAGTCGACCGCGGCGGTCTCGTACGCGGTGCGGTACGCGAGCGGCTCCAGGCCCCGGGCCGCGGCCCACTCCTCGCTCGCCGGCGGTACGGTCGCCGCGCCGTCCGTCAGGGGCGTCGAGTTGCCGGCCGTCATGGTGGGACCGGGGTCCTCCAGCCCGAAGAACGGCTTCGGCGCGGCGAGTTTCTCCACGGCGGAGCCGGGCCGCAGGTTCCGGTCCCGGGCCAGGCCCCGGAAGGGGACGGCCAGGTCCTCGAAGAAGCCGCGTTCGTACGCCGCCGCCAGCCGCTGGTGGCTCGCCGCCGCCAGCTCGTCCTGTGCCTCGCGGGCGATCCCCCAGGCGCGGGCGGTGACGGCGGCGTGCTCGCCCAGCGACGGGCCGGTGCGGGGCTCGGCGTTGCGCGGGATGCCGGGGACCAGATGGAAGGGGCGGATCCGCGCGAGCGCCCTGAGCCGGGCACCGGGCGACTTGGCCCGCCGGGCCTCCAGCAGGATGCGGCGCAGGCGGCCGTTGACGCCGAGGGGCGCGTCGCTCGCCGTGTCGGCGCCGCCCGCGACGGCCGACTCGGCCTGCGGGCGCCGCCGACGACCACGACGCGGCGGACGGCCGACGGTGCGGGAGCGACTGGCCTGCGGGAGCTCATCTCGGCCTTCTCCTGTCCGGCGACTGCTCGGCGAATACCCGGCGATCACCCGGCGAATACCCGGCGACGTAGCATTACCTCGGGTAACCTTACTTCGGAGTAATGTACCGACCGAGCCGGGAGCAGCACCATGGCCGACCGCTACTTGCGTTTCACGGGCACCGCGCCCGGCCGTTTCCTGACCCGCCGGCTCGGGCTCCCGCAGCCCGCCGCGCTGCACCGCTGGTCACCGGAACGGCCGCTGCTGGACGGGCCGTTGCTCCACCTGACGGCGGGCGGCCCGGCGCTGCGCGGCCTGCCCGGCGTCCTGGCGCGCACGGGGCTCGACGTGGTGCCGTCCGCCGAGCGGCCCGCCGCCGTCGTCCTCGACGCGACCGGCGTCACCGCCGTCGAGGACCTCGCCGGGGTGCACGCGGCCCTCCACCCCGTCGTACGGTCCGTCGCCGACAGCGGACGCGTGGTCGTACTGGGCACCCGGCCCGACCCTGGCGACCACCGGCAGGCCGCGGCGCAGCAGGCGCTGGAGGGCTTCGTACGGTCCCTCGGCAAGGAGATCGGGCGCGGGCGCACCGTCACCCTCGTGCGGACGGCGACGGCGGGGAACGCGACCGCCGCCGAGTCGACCCTGCGCTTCCTGCTCTCGCCCAAGTCCGCATACGTCAGCGGCCAGGTCGTCGAGGTGGGACAGGCCGAGGTCACGGCCCCCGAGGACTGGGCGCGCCCCCTCGCCGGGCGCACCGCGCTGGTCACCGGTGCGGCCCGCGGCATCGGCGCGGCGGTGGCCGGGACGCTGGCGCGGGACGGGGCGCGGGTGGTCTGCCTGGACGTCCCGGCGGCCGGGGCCGACCTCGCCGCGGTGGCCGGGACCCTGGACGGCACGGCCCTCACCCTCGACATCACCGCACCCGACGCGGGCGACCGGATCGCCACCGCGCTCCCCGACGGGCTGGACGTCCTCGTCCACAACGCGGGCATCACCCGCGACCGCAGACTCGCCAACATGGCGGCTGACCGCTGGAGTTCCGTCCTCGACGTCAACCTGGCGAGCGTGCTGCGCACGACGGACGCGCTGCTCGCCGCCAAGGCCCTGAGCCCCGGCGGCCGGATCGTCGCCACGGCCTCGATCGCCGGGATCGCGGGCAACACCGGCCAGACGAACTACGCCGCGAGCAAGGCGGGCATCGCCGGCCTGGTCCGCTCGCTCGCCCCGCGCGCGCTCGCCGAGCACGGGGTCACCGTCAACGCGGTCGCCCCCGGCTTCATCGAGACGAGAATGACGGCGGCCGTCCCGCTGTTCATCCGCGAGGCGGGCCGCCGGATGAACTCCCTGGGCCAGGGCGGCCTCCCCGTCGACGTGGCGGAGACGACGGCCTGGCTGGCGCACCCGGCGTCGGGCTCGGTCAACGGCCAGGTCGTCCGGGTCTGCGGCCAGAGCCTGCTGGGGGCGTGACCGATGACCGCGTCCACCACGTCTCCCTCCCTCGCGCCGCTGCTCGCCCGCGGGGCCGTGCTCTCCCTCTTCAAGCGGCCCCGCCCCGACGCGGACTTCCCGCGCTCCCGGCTGGTCCTGCCCGGCGTACGCGTCGACCGGGACCGCCTCGCCGCCTATGAGCAGGTGTGCGGGTTCCCGGCGGGATACGGCACGCTGCCGGTGACGTATCCGCACGTCCTGGGTTTCCCGTCGGCCATGGCGCTGATGAGCCGCCGGGACTTCCCGCTCCCCCTGCTCGGCCTGGTCCACACGTCGATCGAGATCGAGCAGCACCGCGCCCTGTCGCCGTCCGCGACGTACGACCTCACCGTGTACGCCGCCGCGCTGGCACCGCACCGGCGCGGCACCGAGGCGACGGTGGTGACCGAGGTACGGACGGCCGATGACCTCGTGTGGGAGTCGCGCAGCACGTACCTGGCCCGCCACGGAACCGGTGCCACCACGCCCGGACCGGATCGGGAGACCCCGCATGAGAAGCCCGGCCTGCCGCCCGACGCCGCAAAGTGGCGGCTGTCCGGCGACCTCGGACGGCGCTACGGCGCGGCCTCCGGCGACCGCAACCCCATCCACCTGCACCCGCTCACGGCCCGCCTCTTCGGTTTCCCCCGGGCCATCGCGCACGGCATGTGGACGGTGGCGCGCTGCCTCGCCGAGCACGGCACCCCGGAGGCGGTGTCCGTCCGGGCGGAGTTCCGGGCGCCGGTGCTGCTGCCGGCCACGGTGACGTACGCGGCGGACGGCACCCGCTTCGCGCTGCTGAGCGGCAGTGGCGATGGCGGCGGTGGCGGTGGCGAGCGGCTGCACGTGCTCGGGGAGGTGCACCCGCTGCCCAGTCGGCAGGACCGGCAGGACCGGTAGGACCGGTGGGACTACCGCGCCGGTACCGCCTCCACCTCGCTCGGCGGCGCCCAGGGCCGGCCCTCCATCAGCTCGCCGAGACCGGCCCACGCGAAGTTCATCAGGGTCGCCGCCGCCTGCCGGGCCGTGACGCCCGGGGTGGCGTTGGCCCAGGCGGCCAGCGACTCGGCAGCGCCGACGAGGGCCTCGGCGAGCCCGGCGACCTCCCGCTCGGGCAGGGACGGATCGCGGCGGGCCTCGCGCGCGGCGACCACGATCACCTCGGTGACGAACGCCACCATGTCGGCCCGGACCTCGGCCACCTCGGCCGCGAAGGGCTCACCGTGCGTACGGGCCTGGAGGTGCAGCACCGACCAGCCGTCCGGATGCTGTGCGGTGTGCGCGAAGAAGGCCGTGAGCCCTTCCCAGAGCTGGCGGTCGGCGGGCAGCCCGGGACGCACCCCCGCCCGTACGGCCGCGGTGAGCGCCTTGGCCTCCCGGCGGATGCAGGCGGTGAAGAGGTCTTCCTTGGAGTTCAGGTACAGGTACACCAACGGCTTGGACACGCCCGCCAGTTCGGCGATCTCGTCCATCGACGCAGCCCGGTACCCGCGCTGTCCGAAGGTCCGCACGGCCGCGTCCAGCATCTGCTGCTCCCGCACGGCGCGCGGCATCCTCTTGCTCTTCACGGCACCCATGGGGACAGGTTACGAGGCCGCGACGGCGGAGGCCGACTGCGGACTACGAGGCCTGGCTCTGCGCGGTGCGGCCCTGCGCGCGGGCGGTGTCGTCCGCCGCGTCCTCCTGGTTGCGGTTGGCCTCCAGGTTGGCCTTGGCCCGGTCCACGCGCCGGACGATCTGCTCGGAGGCCCGGTCGCGCTGGTTGCGCAGCACGACGAAACTGATCGGCGCGGAGAGCACCAGGGCCAGCAGGATCATCCACGCGCCGTTGGAGGCGCCGAGCCCGCGGGGGGCGACACCGGTGAAGACGAGGCCCCAGACGACCACGAAGCAGCCCACGAAGATACCGAGGCGCATCAGTGTGTAGCGGAGCATCTCAATCCACTCTTCCGTTCGGAACCTGGCCAAAGGGGCACTGTCCAGTGAACCACGGCAACCCCACGATCTTGCAGGGGGGCTGTCCGGGCGGACGCTAGCCGAGCGGCAGCAGCATGAAGACGTCGTCCCGGTCGTCCCCCGGCGCGACCCGGATCGCCCCGGGCACCCGGCCGACCTCCTTGTACCCGCAGGACCCGTAGAACCGCTCCAGCCCCAGTCCGCCACGGCAGGTGAGCCGGATCGCCTCGATCCCCTCCATGTCCCGCGCGGCGTCCGCGGCGGCCGCGAGCAGGTCCCGCCCGTACCCCTTGCCCTGGTGCTCGGGGTGCACCATCACGGTGTAGAGCCACACCCAGTGCGTCATCAGCCGGTGCGTGTTGAAGGTGAAGAACGCGGTGGCGGCCACGTTCCCGTCCGCGTCGAACCCGACGAGCAGCCGCGTCCGCCCCTCGGCCATCGCCACCAGGTGCTTCACCAGCTCGGGCCGGATGACCTCCGGCCCGACCGGCGGAACGAAACCCACGGCGCCCCCGGCGTTGGACACATCGGCCCACAGCCGGAGGATGCCGTCGCGCAGTGCGGGTGTGACGGGCGGGTCCAACTGAAACGTAAGGGACATGAGTCGACCGTACGCATTACATACGACCTTCAACAACTCGGGCCCAGCCACCGGACGCGGGCGCCGGTGTCACACCCGCATCGGCTGCGGCGACTCCCGGCGGGCCGGGTCCGGACCGTCGTACTCGCGGATGATCTCGTACCGGGTGTTCCGCTCCACCGGCCGGAACCCGGCGTCGCGGATCAGGTCCAGCAGATCGTCGCGCGTCAGCTTGTTGGGCGTGCCGTAGTTGTCCGCGTCGTGTGTGATCTTGTACTCGACGACCGAGCCGTCCATGTCGTCGGCACCGTGCTGCAGCGCGAGCTGCGCGGTCTGCACACCGTGCATCACCCAGAAGACCTTCACGTGCGGCACGTTGTCGAACAGCAGCCGGGACACGGCGAAGGTCTTGAGCGCCTCGGCCCCGGTCGCCATCTGCGTCCGCGCCTGAAGGCGGTTGCGGACCTTCCCGTCCTTCATGTCCACGAAGTCGTGCTGGTAGCGCAGCGGGATGAAGACCTGGAAGCCGCCGGTCTCGTCCTGGAGCTCACGCAGCCGCAGCACGTGGTCCACGCGGTGGCGCGGCTCCTCGATGTGGCCGTAGAGCATGGTGCACGGGGTCTTCAGCCCCTTCTCGTGCGCCAGCCGGTGGATCCGGGACCAGTCCTCCCAGTGCGTCCGGTGGTCCACGATGTGCTGCCGGACCTCCCAGTCGAAGATCTCGGCACCGCCGCCGGTCAGCGACTCCAGCCCGGCGTCGATGAGCTCGTCGAGGATGTCGGACGCGCTCATCCCGGAGATCGTCTCGAAGTGGTGGATCTCGGTCGCCGTGAACGCCTTCAGCGAGACGTCCGGCAGGGCGGCCTTCAGCTCGCGCAGCGACCGCGGGTAGTAGCGCCACGGCAGGTTGGGGTGGAGCCCGTTGACGATGTGCAGCTCGGTGAGGTTCTCGCCCTCCATCGCCTTGGCGAGGCGGACGGCCTCCTCGATGCGCATCGTGTAGGCGTCCTTCTCCCCCGGCTTGCGCTGGAAGGAGCAGTACGCGCACGAGGCCGTGCACACATTGGTCATGTTCAGATGCCGGTTGACATTGAAATGAACGACGTCGCCGTTCTTCCGCGTCCGCACCTCGTGGGCGAGGCCGCCGAGCCAGGCCAGGTCGTCCGACTCGTACAGCGCGATGCCGTCCTCGCGGGTCAGCCGCTCACCGGCCCGGACCTTGTCCTCCAGCTCGCGCTTGAGCCCGACGTCCATGCTCACACCTTTCTCCGAACAGACTTCCCCACCGTACTCCCCGCCTGCCGACTGCTTGCTTACTGCACCTCTTCGGGCAGCTCCCCCACCCGGTTCTCCCACTTGGTGGAGAGCACGACGGTGGTGCGGGTCCGCGACACCCCCTTCGTGCCGGACAGCCGCCGGATGGTCTTCTCCAGCCCGTCCACGTCCGACACCCGCACCTTGAGCATGAACGAGTCGTCGCCCGCGATGAACCAGCAGTCCTCGATCTCGTTGAGGTCCTTCAGCCTGGCGGCCACGTCCTCGTGGTCGGCGGCGTCGGAGAGCGAGATGCCGATGAGGGCGGTCACACCGAGACCGAGCGAGGCGGCGTCGACGGTGGCGCGATAGCCGGTGATGACGCCGGCGGCCTCCAGCCGGTTGATGCGGTCGGTGACGCTGGGCCCGGAGAGGCCGACGAGGCGGCCGAGCTCCGCGTAGGAGGCGCGGCCGTTCTCCCTGAGGGCCTGGATGAGCTGCCTGTCCACCGCGTCCATTGCGATCGGTTGCCTTCCGCTGAAGAGGTTCGAAGTCTTACGAAGTCCTGCGAGGTGTTTCGAATGTTGCCGGAGTGGGTCGGGAGCTTGGGAGCTCGGGAGCTCGGAAATTATGGAGGGGCCGGGGACTCAGCTCGTACGGGAGCCCCCGCCCAGCTCCCCTCGCCACCGCCGGTACAGGCCGTGCTCGACACCCGCCGCGTCCAGCACCCGCCCGGCGACGAAGTCCACCAGGTCCTGGATATGGGTGGCGCCCGCGTAGAAGGCGGGCGAGGCGGGCAGCACCACGGCCCCGGCCTCGTCGAGCGCGACGAGCTGCTTGAGCGTCTGCCCGTTCAGCGGGGTCTCCCGAACGGCGACGACCAGCGGGCGGCGCTCCTTGAGGGTCACGCTCGCGGCGCGCTGCAGCAGGTCCTTGCTGAGCCCGAGAGCGACCCCGGCGACACAGGCGGTGGAGGCGGGCACGATCAGCATGCCCTTGGCGGGGTACGACCCGGACGACGGCCCGGCGGCGAGATCCCCGGCGCTCCAGTGGCGTACGTCATCGATCCGCACGTCATGGAAGGCGTCCGGCTTCCCGTCGGCCCCGCGCGCGAGCCACTCACGCAGGTCCTCCCGCCAGTGCGCGTCCCGGAACGAGAGCCCCGTCTCGTCGAGCAACGTGAGCCGCGAGGCCCGGCTGACGACCAGGTCGACACTCTCCCCGGCGTCCAGCAGCCCACGCAGCACCGCAGCGGCATACGGCGTCCCGGACGCGCCGGAAACCCCCACGATCCAAGGCCGACGCTGCGATTCCCCTGCGTTCACGTACTTGAGCCTACCGGCGTGCCGTACGGGGCTCAGGACCGGTGGGGCGCCTTCGGGTCCACGGGCAGCGACCCGGTGTCGAGCCGGAGCTTGCCGAGCGGGGAGTCGACGACCAGCTCGGAGCCGTAGGGGAGGGTGTCGCGGCCGAGATAGCCGTCGGGGCCGGGGTTCCACATGGTGACGACGTGGCCCTTGACCGGGTCGAGAATCAGGTAGTTGGGAATGCCTCGCGAGGCATAGCAGTGAGGCTTTACTTCGTAGTCGCGGCGGACACTGCTCGGCGACACGACCTCGGCGACCAGTTCGATGATGTCGGGTGAGTACTCACTGCGGTTCTCGGCCTCCGCCTCCGCGGGAATGACCGCGAGGTCCGGACAGAACTCGTTGGTGTCGTCAAAGGGAAATGCCACATCACTCACGAGGGCCCACCCGGACGGCAGCTGGTCTTCCAGAAGCGCCCAGGTCCGCTGGATGGTCTTTCCGTGGAACGGCCTGACCGGGTTCATCATGATGCTGCCCTCGACAATCTCCGTCAGATAGCCGGGGAACATGTCCTCCAGCCTGCTGAGCTGCGAGTGCAGGCGGTCAAGATCCGAGATGGTCACGGTGGCCTCCTGAGGTCCTGCCCTCGATGGTAGGCGGCACCGTACTGACGCACCTGGACCATGCACGAGGCGGTTGGACAGCGCACACACGAACGGGGCATCGCTCATGCATCCGTTGACGCTGACGACAGAGTTGACGACAGAGTTGACGACAGAGCCGACGAGAAAAGCGGTTGCTCCGCCATCTGCTCGTCGAGAGGGTGCCCGGATGATCGGAACACAGCTTCGGCTCCCCGTGGCGGACGGGAACGCCGGCCCCTACGGCATCACGACCGGCCCCGACGGCGCCCTGTGGATCACCCTCGTGCACAGTGGCCGCATCGCGCGGCTCACCCTCGACGGTGACTTCACGGAGTACCCCTTGGGCTCACCCGCGTGTGGCCCCACGGTGATCATTCCGGGGCCCGACGGGGCCCTGTGGTTCACCCGGTACAAGGACCACCGGATCGGCCGCATCACCACGGCGGGCGAGGCGACGGCGTTCGGCATCCCGACGCCCGACAGCGGCCCCTACGGCATCACCGCCGGCCCTGACGGTGCGATGTGGTTCACGCAGATGAACACCGACCGGATCGGCCGCATCACCGGCGAGGGGGCGGTCACCGAGTTCGTACTGCCCGTCGAGGGGGCCTTCCCGTCGGCGATCGCCACGGGCCCCGACGGCGCCCTGTGGTTCACCCTCAACCAGGCCAACGCGATCGGCCGCATGACCACCGACGGCGACACCGTCCTGTACCCGCTGCCCACCCCCGGTGCCGCACCGGTCGGCATCACCAGTGACGGCACCGCCCTGTGGTTCGTCGAGATCGCGGCGGGGCAGGTCGGCAGGATCGCGACGGACGGCGAGATCACGGAGTTCCCGCTTCCCGACCGCGCGGCCAAGCCGCACGCCATCGTCGCGACCGGCCCCGGGGACTGCTGGTTCACCGAGTGGGGGGCCAACCGCATCGGTCGCATCACCGCGAACGGCGAGATCACCGCGTACGACCTCCCGACCCGATCGTCCGAACCGCACGGCATCACCGTGGGTCCGGACGGCGCCGTCTACGCCTCCCTGGAGGTGGGAGCGGTCGCGCGGGTCTCGTAGGCCCTCAGGGCCTGCGGTGTACGGACACGGCGTACTCACCGTCCGCGTAGGGCTGCCCGGACCAGGTCGCGAACCTGGCCTCGGGGACGAGCCCCGCCGCACCGCACTGCGCGTCGTAGTCGTCCAGCACGTATCCACGGTCCAGGGAGAAGCCCGCCACGAGCCGGCCTCCCGGCCGAACGTGCTTCGCCACTCCCGCCACGAGGTCCGGTTCCGTGCCCGGCGGGGTGAACAGGGGGACGTTGCCCGCCATCACCACGACGTCGAACGACATTCCCAGATCGAGGCCGACCAGGTCGCGACGGTGCCAGGGGATGCCGGGAGCCAGGCGCCGGGCGGTGTCGAGCATCGACCCGTCGACGTCCACCCCCACCACAGCGATCCCGTGCCGGGCCAGCTCGATCGCGACCCGGCCGGTTCCGCACCCCGCGTCGAGGACGGTGGCGGGCCGGAAGGAGCGCACCAGCGCGGCCTCACCGTGTACGTCCCCGCCCTCGGCGGCGATGCGGTCGAACCGGGCCTGGTAGTCCTCGCCGTTCCACACCATGCGAAGACTGTGTCACATGCGCCGCGACGGCCTGGCTCGGCACCGAGGACACCAGAGGTCCCGCGGGTCGCGGGGCACGGTACTCCGAGCGGCAGCGGGGCGGCACGGCCCCATGAATCATCAGGCCATCAGGCACAAGATCATCAGTGACACTGAAATGATCAGTCAGAGGTGTCAGCAGTCGCGCGGCTTTCGCTGTGGCGCATGGGGGCGGCTCCGCGCAGGAACTGTGACACCGCGTCCTGGACTAGCCCGTCAAGCCGTTCCGAGCCGACCAACCCGCTGTTGACCATGGCCGTGATGCCCAGGGCGGTGGCGTAGAGGATGAGCCCCATTTTTTCGCAGTCACCCTCTGCCAGCATCCCCTGGGCCTGGCCCTCCTCCATCAGTTCGATGATCTGGCCGAACGCGGCTGCGGCGGCCTCCGTGACCGAGGGCGCGCCCGGATGATGCTTGCTCGAGTTCATCAGGTCGTTCAGTGCGGCGTCCTCTGTCGCGAAGCGGGCAGAGGCCGCCACGGCGGCGCGCAGGCGTGCGGCGATATCGCCCTTGTCGCCGGCCTCGGCCACGGCGGCGCGCAGTGTCGCGTCCAGGCGGAGGAATCCCGACTCCGCGAGAGCGCTGAGCAGCGCACGGCGGTCCGCGAAGTGCCGTCGCGGCGCGGCATGGCTGACGCCGACCTCTCGCACCAGGTCTCGCAGTGACAATTGATCAGCCCCGTGCGTCTGCAGTCTGCGCTCGGCGCCACGGAGGAGTTCACTGCGGGGCGGACCGGAGAAAGCCCCGGGCGGGCTGACCGCGTCGTGATGCGGGCCTGCCTCATGGGAGGCGGGACCGTGCTGGGCGATCAGTTCTCGATGCCCGGCGGGGCAGGAAGGCGCAGGCCGCGCGATTCGGCGACGCGCAGGGCGTCGTCCAGGCACTCACTGAGCCGGATCGCGGCGTATCGCACCTCGGCGTACGGAGACATCGGGTCGTCCAGCACCGACCGGGCGCGCCCGAGAACCTCCGCGCCGGTGGCCAGCTGCCGGACCTCCGTCTCGTCGGCGAGACGGGAGAGATAGCCGCCCTCACTGGAGAGGTAGCAGGGCTTGCCCTCCGAGGTCGCCCAGGGCAGGAGGCGGAGGACGGTGAGCTGCCGTTCCATCACGCAGCCACCTCGTTCATACCGACCAGATGCCGGTCGAGGTCGATGCCGAAGTCGGCGGCCAGCACGAGGGCGACACGGCGGCGCCGCTGACGGGCGCACTCCTGCTCGTGGGCGGCAAGGTAGGGGCGGACGAGACGGGAATCGGTGCCGTCGAGGGGGAGGCCGAGGCCGTGGGGGGAGCGGTGCGCGGGGAGAGGTGAGTCTGGTACGGCGGCAGAAAGCGTGGGGTACGGCTGCCAAGAGGGCCGGGCACCCGCGCGATGCTTGCCGGCGGGGCGAGCACGAGGCTCACCCAGTGAGCGGCACGGTGGATAAGGTGGCGCATGTCGACGCTCCTCTTAAGCGTTGGCCGTGCCCCGGGAGGCCTGGACCGCCTCGCCGGGGCTTTGCTGTTCTCGACCATACCGACAACCGCGTCCCCCTGCACCCCCCTTCGTCCCGCCGCGTCCCGACGCGGTGAGACGCGTCCCGCCCCTGCGGTACGCGTGGGAGTGCGTCACCTTGGAAAGATGAGTGATCTGCCGCGCTACGAATACGTGAAGCTCGCGGACGCCATCGCCGCCGACATCGAGTCCGGCAAGCTGGCGCAGGGAGCTGCGCTGCCGGGTGAACGGGCCATGACGGAGCTGCACGGCGTGAGTATCGGTACCGTGCGCCGTGCCATCGTCGAACTTCGAAATCGAGGGCTTGTCGCCACCCTGCCCGCGAAGGGGACGTATGTCATCGGGGCGCCCGATCCCGATGACTGAAGCGCCCTACTGAACGTCTTCCAGGCTGATACAGCTACGGGTCTGCGGTATCCACTCAACTGTGGACACCAAGGAGGCCAGGACGCCGCCCACGTCCTCCCGGGGACCCGAGTAGGTCACCTCCACCGCGGGCGAGCGGCCGTACGTCCTCAGGACGCTCACCCCGTCGCTCTGCAGCCTCGCCTCGTTCAGCACCCAGTCGACCCCGTCGGCCGTGATGCAGAGGTTCGCGTTCGGCGGGAGTTCGTCGACTCCACAGCGCAGCACAGCGGTCTTGCCGCCCCAGGAAGCGACGCCCTCTCCGATCACCCGGTCCCGGGAGTTCCCGGGGATGTCCTCCGGTGCACGGGATACGACCTCCGCGCACTTGGCGTTGCCCGCTTTCGCGGCCGGTTCGATCCTGTGATCGCGGACCACGAGAAACGTCGCACCGACCGCCGCGACCACGATCGCCGCGGATATGGGGACCCATTTCCTGACCACGGCCACACCGGTCACCGGCCCTATACGGTCAGCCCCCGCACCAGCAGATCCAGCAGCGCACACACGAACAACGCGATCCCGATGAACCCGTTGACGCTGAAGAACGCCCGGTTCAGGCGGGAGAGGTCGTTCGGACGCACGATGCTGTGCTCGTACACGAACGCACCCGCGACGATCAGCAGGCCCAGCCAGAAGAAGACGCCCGCGTCGGTGGCCAGGGCGAACCAGACGAACAGGGCCGTGGTGACGGTGTGGCAGACGCGGGCGCCCCAGATGGCGGCCGGGATGCCGAAGCGGGCCGGGACGGACTTCACGCCGATCTCACGGTCGGTCTCGACGTCCTGGCAGGCGTAGATCAGGTCGAAGCCGCCGATCCAGATGCCGACCGCGAGGCCGAGGATCACGGCCTCCCAGGACCACTCACCGGTGATGGCGAGCCAGCCGCCGATCGGGCCCATGGCCTGGGCGAGACCCAGGATGGCCTGCGGGAAGTTCGTGAACCGCTTGCCGTAGGGGTAGACCACCATCGGGATCACCGCGACGGGGGCCAGGGCCAGGCAGAGCGGGTTGAGCAGCGCGGCGGCGGCCAGGAAGACGACGACCGCGACCAGCGCGCCCGTCCAGGCGTGCCGGACCGACATCGCGCCCGTGACCAGTTCGCGGTGGGCCGTGCGCGGGTTCCGCGCGTCGATCTCGCGGTCGATGATCCGGTTGGCCGCCATGGCGAACGTGCGCAGGCCGACCATCGCGACGGTGACGAGGAACAGGTCCCACCAGTGGATGCTCTCGTCCACCGTGAACATGGCCGTCAGCGCCGCGATGTACGCGAACGGCAGCGCGAACACCGAGTGCTCGATCATCACCAGGCGCAGGAACGCCTTGGTGCGGCCCGGCTGGGGGATGGCGGCGGATGCCGAGGTCACAGGCCGTACTCCTTCCAGCGGCGGTCGACCAAGGCCGCCGTATCCGGGTCCGACAGCACCATCTCGGGCCAGCCGCCGTCGCGCGTGTAGCCCTCCTCGGGCCATTTGCGGGTGGCGTCGATGCCCGCCTTGCCGCCCCAGAACTGCTGGTACGAGGCGTGGTCCAGGTGGTCGACCGGGCCCTCGACCACGGTCAGGTCGCGGGCGTAGTCCGTGTTGCCGAGCGCCCGCCAGGCCACCTCGTGCAGGTCGTGGACGTCGCAGTCGGAGTCCACGACCACGATGAGCTTGGTGAGCGACATCATGTGGGCGCCCCAGATGGCGTGCATCACCTTCTGGGCGTGCTTGGGGTACTTCTTGTCGATCGAGACGATCGCGCAGTTGTGGAAGCCGCCGGCCTCGGGGAGGTGGTAGTCCACGATGTCCGGGACGATGATCTTGAGGAGCGGGAGGAAGAAGCGCTCCGTCGCCTTGCCCAGCGGGCCGTCCTCCGTCGGCGGGCGGCCGACCACGATCGACTGGAGCAGCGGGCGCTTCCGCATCGTCACGCAGTCGATCTTCAGGGCCGGGAAGGGCTCCTGCGGGGTGTAGAAGCCCGTGTGGTCGCCGAAGGGCCCCTCGGGGAGCATCTCCCCCGGCTCCAGCCAGCCCTCCAGGACCACCTCGGCGTTGGCCGGGACCTGGAGCGGGACCGTCTTGCAGTCCACCATCTCGATCCGCTTGCCCGCGAGGAAGCCGGCGAAGAGGTACTCGTCGATGTCGCCGGGGAGCGGGGCCGTGGAGGCGTACGTCACGGCCGGCGGGCAGCCGAAGGCGATCGCGACCGGGAGGCGCTCCCCGCGCCGCGCGGCGACCTGGTAGTGGTTCCGGCTGTCCTTGTGGATCTGCCAGTGCATACCGATGGTGCGCTTGTCGTGGCGCTGGAGGCGGTAGAGGCCCAGATTGCGGATGCCCGACTCGGGGTCCTTGGTGTGGGTCAGGCCCAGGTTGAAGAAGGAGCCGCCGTCCTCGGGCCACGTGAACAGCGCGGGCAGCGCCTCCAGGTCCACGTCGTCGCCCTGGAGGACCACCTCCTGCACCGGCGCGTTCTCCGCCTTGACCTTCTTCGGCGGTACGTGGGTCATCGAGCCGAGCTTCCCGAAGGCCTCGCGCACGCCGACGAACCCGTGCGGCAGCTCCGGCTTGAGCAGGCCGCCGATCCTGTCGGTGATGTCCCCGTACGACTTCAGGCCGAGCGCCTTCAGCAGCCGCCGGTCGGTGCCGTAGACGTTCATGGCCAGCGGCATCGACGAGCCCTTCACGTTCTCGAAGAGCAACGCGGGGCCGCCGGCCTTGTTGACCCGGTCGGTGATCTCGCCGACCTCCAGATGGGGATCGACCTCCGCCTTGATGCGCTTGAGGTCGCCCTCCCGATCGAGAGCCCGGAGGAACGAGCGAAGATCGTCATAAGCCATGCGTTCCAGTATCCGATACGCACTACTCTGGACCTGTCACCGGGGGGCCGGACCGCCGCCGCCCGCCCCGGTCCTTACGACCGTGACTGTGCAAGGGGACCGACACATGCTCCGGGTGCTGATGATCCTGGTGCCGCTGGCACTGAGCATCTACGCGTTCATCGACTGCATCACCACCCAGGAGAAGGATGTCCGGCACATCCCCAAGCCCCTGTGGGCCATCCTCATCCTGCTGTTCCCGCTGGTCGGGTCCATCTCCTGGCTGATCGTGGGCCGGGACCGGGCCAGTGCCTCCGGCCGCATCGGTGGTGCACCGGGCCGCCGCTCCGGGAGCGGCTGGGTCGCCCCCGACGACAACCCCGAGTTCCTCAAGTCCCTCGGCGACGAGCAGAAGAAGGACAGGGACAGCGGGGAGAGCGGGGACACCGACAGGGACAGGGACGAGGACAAGACGGACGACCCCAAGGACTGACCCGCGCGCGTGGGTGTGCGGGCTCACGCCCGCCGCGCGCGACTGCACGCGTACCTCACTCATCCGCCGTCGTCACGCGTCCGTCCTCGTCACGCGTCCGCCGTCGAAGCGGCGCGCGCGTCTGCCGTCGCGGCTCCGTGCGCCGTTGCCCCGGCGTACCCCGCCAAGGACAGTGGGGGCATGGTTCACGCAGAGGACCGGCTCCGGCTCGCCACGGCCGTCGCCGAGGCCCGGGCCGGGCTCGCCGAGGGCGGTGTCCCGATCGGTGCGGCGCTCTACGACTCCGACGGCACCCTCCTCGGGCGCGGCCGCAACCGCCGCGTCCAGGACGGCGACCCCTCCCTGCACGCCGAGACGGCCGCGTTCCGCGCGGCGGGGCGTCGGCGCACATACCGCGGTACGACCATGGTCACCACCCTCTCGCCGTGCTGGTACTGCTCCGGGCTCGTCCGGCAGTTCGGGATCTCCCGCGTGGTGATCGGCGAGGCGGCCACCTTCCACGGCGGGCACGAGTGGCTCGCCGGGCACGGCGTCGAGATCGTGCTCCTGAACGATCTCGAATGCACGGCGATGATGCGCGACTTCATCAAGCTCCACCCGGACCTGTGGAACGAGGACATCGGTGAACAGCTCCCGCAGCCCGCACGGCGCCCGCATCCCCACCATTGACCTGAGGCCCTGGCTGGACGGCGACCCGGACACCCGTGCCGGTATCGCCCGCACCGTCGACGAAACCCTGCAGACCGCCGGGTTCCTCCTGGTGACCGGCCACGGCGTGGATCCTTCCCTGCGTGCCCGCATACGCACGGCCGCCCGCGCCTTCTTCACCCTGCCCGTCGAGGTGAAGCAGGCGTACGAGGCGAAGGTCGGCGGGCGCGGCTGGCTCGGGCCGGGCGCGGAGGCCAACGGCTACGCGGAGGGCACCGAGACCCCGCCCGACCTCAAGGAGTCCCTGACCTTCGCGACGCACGAACCGTTCGACGACCCGGCCGTCAACGCCGAGTGGTACGCGCCCAACGTGTGGCCCGCGGAGGTGCCCGAGCTCCGGGGGCTCTGCGTGGAGTACCTGGTCCGCATGGCGGAGCTGGAGAACCACCTGCTGACGCTGCTGGGCGAGGCACTGGGCCGGGAGCCGGACTTCTTCACCCGCCACATGAGCCACCCGACGTACGGCTTCAACATCAACTGGTATCCGGGGCGGGACGTGATCGGTGAGCCGGAACCCGGCCAGTACCGCATCGGGGCGCACACCGACTTCGGCACGGTGACGATCCTCGACCGGCAGTCCGGCAGGGGCGGCCTCCAGGTGTTCACCGACGAGGGCGGCTGGGAGGACGCCCCGTACGACCCGGACGCCTTCACCATCAACATCGGCGACCTGATGGCCCGCTGGACCGGTGACCGGTGGCAGTCCGGCCGCCATCGCGTCCTGCCCCCGCCGGCCGACGCGCCCGCCGAGGAACTCATCTCACTGGTCTACTTCGGCGAGTGCACCCCGGGCACCCTCGTCGAGTCCGTGCCCGCGCCGGTCGGGCGGGTGGCGTACGAGCCGGTGGACTCGCATGTGTACCTGCGCGGGAGGCTGGACTCGATCACGGTCCACTGACGGCGGGCCGGGGTGTCGGCGGCCGGTACGCGTTACTGGGCGCCGAGCAGCTGGAGGATGTGATTGACCGCGTCGAGGACCGGCCGGCCGATCGTGCCGACCGTCGCCGCGATCCCGGCGACGGCCATCAGGGCGCGGTGCCGGTCCTCCGGCGGGACGGTGGCGTCGGCGGTGACGGCCGGGAGGGAGTCGTCGAGGGCCTGGACACTGGAGAGGGGGAGTCCGTCACGGAGGTCCTCGACCAGCCGGAGGAGTTCCTGGACGGCCGCCCGGAGGGCGGGGGACACGGTCGGGACATCAGCGACTGCCCCGTCTCTCTTCACGATGCCGGTGTTGCCGAAGCCGCCGTGCAGGGTGACGCTGTCGCCGAAGTGGTAGCTGCCTCCGCTCATGCGCTCACCACCCCCACGTGGCTCCTGCCTCCGTAGATGTTCACCTTGTCCCCGAAGTGGTAGTGCACGGGGTTGATCGCGACGATCTCCACGCTCTCCTGGAACTCGCACTCGGGATTCTCTATCGCGTCGACGATGAGGCCGACGAGCCGGTCCAGCTGGTACGCGCTCCTGCTGACGACCACCGCGCAGGACGGGCCTGCCGTCTCCACGGTCAGGACGTGCCGGGGCGGTGCGGAGAGGACGGCCCTGAGCTTGACCGAGAAGAAGACCAGCGCGGGAACAGCAAAGGGCACGAGGGCCAGGCCGGAGGCTGCTCCCCCCAGGTTCGTCAAGGCAAAAAAGATCAGCAGGGTGATGGCCACCTGCTTCAGGAAACGTGCCTTGGCTTCCTTGTGTCTGGGACGCATGGTGTAGGCGTACACCCGCGCGATGTTGCGCAGCGGGTATGCGGCCCCGTTCACCCACAGCAGCCGTCTGCTGATCTTCAGGTCGACGACGTCGGCGGTCGACGGCACGGAGGGTGGCGGCAGGCTGCCCCGCGGTCCGCTGCGTGCAGCGCTCCGGGAGGCACTCCCCGGCTCGCCCGTCCGTCCTGCTCTGTCCATGAGCTGTCCATTCCCTGAACTGTGCGTGATGCTTCACGCCGAGTGAAGACCACCAGCCCCGCAGCGGGATGCAGATGCAAGCCGGGATTCACCCTCATGTGGGTAGCCAGGCCGACGAGTTGACGTCAGAAAGGCCGATTACGCCACCGCCCCCGGCAACGTCGCGCCGGCCTTACGCGCCCACCCCCGTAGCCGAACAACTATCGGAACGGGGCGTGAAGCTTTCGTTACCCAACGGACATCATGTGACCTAGTCCGAACCAAGTAACCCTTTTTAAACTGCTGTTGATACCTACAGCAGCCCTACGGCAGTAACCCACGCACAGCACGGCAGACAACTGCGACAACAACCGGAAGTCGGACCGCGCCAGGGGGAGACGTGGTGGACAGAGGGCTGCACGGCCGGGAGGCGTTGTTCGACACCGAACCGCCGGGACTCGCCGCGAGGCTCACCGGTCTGCGCCCGTACCAGCACATCTCCTCGCCGCCCGAGCACCCGCGGGAGCTGCCCTTCGTGGTGTTCTCGGGCGCCCGGGGCGCCGGGAAGAGCGCGGTGCTGCGGGAGCTGCGGGCCGCGTACCGGGGGCACACGCCCGTGGCGCTGATCGACGGCGAGGAGGCCCAGTTCGGGCGGCCTCCCGCGCACCGGCCCGCGGAGGCGTGGTCACCGGTGGCGCAGGCGGTGCTGACGATCGCCGAGCAGCTCGCGGAGCCGGTGACGGGGGCCGGGCGGATCAGCTTCCCGCGGCTGGCCTCGGGGCTGCTCGCCGTCGCGGCCGGCGGCTGGAACGACCGTGACCTTCCGCGGATCCGGCAGGAGGCCGAGCGGATCCTGCTGCTGAGCGACAGCGGCTCGTGGCTGGCCGGGTTCGCGGGGCGGTGGACCGGCAAGGTGGTGGCCAAGCTGGTCACCTCGCTGTCGGGCGCCGGTCCCGTGGTCGAGTCGGTCATCGAGGCGACCTGGGAGGCGTTCAGCGAGGGCATGACGGCCACGCACCGGCGGCTGCGCCGGGGCGCCGTCTGGTACCGGGACCACCCCAACGCGGGCGGCAACCCGCAGCTCGGGCTCATCCTGCTCTCCGGCCACTTCCGGGCGGGCGGCGACTCGCGCACGCACGCCGAGCGGTATCTCGTACGGGCCCTGCTCGCGGACCTCGACGAGACGTACCGGGGCCCGATCGAGCGCACCCGCCGGATCGGGCGGCCGGTCGTGCTCATCGACAACGTGCAGCGGCCCGCCGGGCGCGGGCTGCTGGAGCCGGTGCTGCGGGACCGCGCCGACGGCATCGCCGACCGGGTGGCCTTCTTCGCGGCGCTGCGCGGCCACGGCGACGGCTATCCCGCGCTGCGGAACGCCGTGCGCCTGGCGCTGCCCGAGGTCGCCCGGAGCAGCGGTTGGCAGCCGGGGGCCACGCCGTCCACGCGCGCGCTGCTGGTGTCGCTGCCGCCGCTCACCCCCGACGACACGCTGCACCTGGTGGGCGCGGCCTGCCGGGGCCTCGGCGCGCCGCCCCGGCTCGCGCCCGCCACGCACCGGCTGACCGGCGGCAGCCCGCTCGGGATCGCCCTGACGGCCGCCTCGGCCCGGCAGAACCTGCCCCGCGGGATCAGCACGCTCGGCGGGCTGCTCCTGGCCGACGTGTCGATGCACGACGACCACGACGGGCGCCCCGCTCACCTGGAACTGCTCGACCGGCTGGTCCCGGACGGCCGGCTGGAGGAGCTGACCGTGCTCGCCGCCGCCCACGACCGCGCCTCGGCGTTCGCGCTCGCCGACGCCATGCTCCCGGAGGACTTCGGTGCGGCGGGCGTCCTGGACCTGGAGGCGCGGCTCGCCGAGGAGGGCCGCCCGGCGGTGCCCGGCCACTTCGTCGGCGACCCCTTCCTGCGAGCCCTGCTGCTGCTCCGGCTGCACCACCGCGACCCGGGCCACGAGGCGTGGCGGACGGCCCACCGCACGCTCATCGGCCACTACGGCGACGACGCGGCCCACGCCCGGTACCGCGTCCACCACGAACTCGCGCTCGGCGACACCGGTTCCGCGGTCGCCGAGCTGCGCGACACCTTCCACCGGCTGGACACCCGTACATGGCTGTCCGCGCTGGTCTTCGTCGCGTCGGCGCCGTACTACCACGCGCACGACCACGACGGCCGGCACGTCGGCGGCCCCCCGTGCGGCGACCGACCGTACGGCGAACCCGCGTACGACGACCGGGCCGCCGTCGCCCTCGGCCGCACGGACGCGGCCCAGCACCCGCCGGAGGGTGTGGACGCGGCCCTGCATCTGCGCGTGCGGCGGCTGCTGTACGCGGTGTGGCAGCTCACCGATCCGCTGGTGCTGCCGGATCCGAAGGTCATCGAGCGGCTGCGCTGGGAGCTGGAACAGCTCTCCAACCAGCGGCCCGCGGGCACCGAACTGCTGTGGCACGCCTCCCGCGACTGGCCGGCGGACGCGCGGGCGGGGCGCCCGTTCCGCGTGCCGGGCGGCGGGGGCCAGGACGGGGACGACGGGGCCCGGAACGGGGACGACGGGAACGGGGGCGAGTGATGGCCGGGCGGCTGGTGTGGCTGCGGGAGCACGTCTGGGAGATCCGGTTCCGCCGGTACATCGCGCTGGCGGTCGCGCTGGCCCTGGTGGCGGCGGGTGTCTGGGCGGGGATGACGGTGGCGGACCAGCGCCGGTCCTGCGCGGCGGGCGTCTCCAGGCCCGAGGGCGGCGACGAGTGCGTGGGCGTGGCGACGGGCCGGTACGACTTCGGGCAGCGGGAGCTCACCGAGGTCGTCGACGCCATCCACAAGGAGAACCGCGCGCTGAAGAAGGGCAGCTACGTCACCGTCGCCATCCTCGAGCCCTTCACCGCCCGCAACCCCGACACCATGGGCGACGTCCTGCACGAACTGCAGGGCGCCTACCTGGCCCAGCGCCAGGCCAACGACGGGCCCTACACGCCCCGCATCCGCCTCGTCCTCGCCAACACCGGCGCGACCGGCGAGCACTGGGAGCGCACCGTCGACCAGCTCGCGGGCATGACGGGCGCACCGCACCACCTGCGCGCCGTGACCGGCATAGGGAGCAGCACCGACCCCAACAAGGCGGCGGTCAAGGAGCTGACCGCGCGGGGCATCCCGGTCATCGGCACCTCCATCACCGCCGACGACCTCGCCAACGGGCAGGACGGCGCGGAGAACCAGGAGCCCTACCCGGGGCTCGCCCGGGTCGCCCCCACCAACAAGGACCTGGCGCGCGCCCTCACCTCGTACGCGAAGATCTCGGCGGACCGGGCCTACCTGGTCCACGACAAGACGGGCGACCCCTACACCCGTACGCTCCAGGCGTCGTTCGAACGGCTGGTCAAGGGGTCGCGGTACGCACCGGCGACGTTCACGCCCCCCGCCGACCGCACCGAGGAGGGCCTCACGGCCAACACCTTCCGCCAGATCAGCCTCACCCTCTGCGGTACGCGCCCGACCACGAACACCATCCTGTTCGCGGGCCGGCACACCCAGCTCCGCCAGTTCGTCAACGCGCTGGGCGAGCACTGCGGGGACCGGAAGTTCACACTGCTCACCGGCGACGACGCCTCGTACCTCACCGGCGACACCAAGCTCGACGCCGCCGCGCTGGACAACCTGACCGTGCGCTACACGGCGCTCGCGCACCCGGACGCGTGGACCGGGGAGGACCCGCCCGGCCGGGGCGGCACCCCGTCGGTCGCGCAGCGGCTGAACGAGACGGTGGCGGAGGAGCGGGCGCTGTTCGACGAGGACGCCCTGGACGACGGCCAGCTGACCGTCGCCTACGACGCCATGACCCTGGCCGCCCACGGCATCCGGGAGGCCACCCCGGAGGGCCGGAAGATCCCGCCGCTGGAGCAGGTGCGCAACGAGTGGCCGCACATCAACGGGCCGCGGCTGCGGGTGAACGGCGCGAGCGGCTGGATCTGCCTCGACAACCACGGCAACCCGTACGACAAGGCCGTGCCGATCGTCGAGCTCACCGAGGAGCGCGAGGCCCGCTTCCTGGAGATCGCCTGGCCCGAGGGGCGGCCCCCGGAGCAGGAGTGCGTGCCGCCGCCGGACGCGTCGTGACCGGCGGCAGCACACCGGGACCGCGGGCCGGGCCTATGGGCGCTGCCCCGCCTTGTCGACCACGGCCCGGCGCAGGACGGCCGTGTTGCTGGTGACCGTCCCCTTCTTCACGTCCGAGTGATCCTCGGTGGCCACCCTGCGCTCGCCCAGGAGCTCATGGGTCTCCGGGTCGAAGATCCACTCGTCGCGGGAGGGGTTGTCGGGGTCGTCACGGGTGATCGCGACCCCCTTGCGGCCGGCCGCGTCGACCGCGTTCTCGACGACGGTCACACCTGGAATCCGCGCGACGGCCCGGTAGAGCGCCGCACTCTGCTCCGGCGGCACGATCGCGTCCCTCGTCAGGTCGGCAACCAGCACGAACATCGCCTGGTGCGTCTCCTGACCGCTGTACTTCGGAGCCGTCCTCCGCAGCCAGTCGTACATCTCGTCCGGGTCGGTGGGCAGCGTGGACAGGTGCTTGTAGTTGGCCGAGACCTCGTACCCGGGCTCACCGGGTTGCGCGTCGGGCTCCCCGGCCCACTGGCCACGGCCCGTCTCCCGGTACAGCCCCGCCCGCGTGCCGTCCACCGAGTGCCAGCTCTCGAACCGGTGCAACGGCGGGATCTTCGTCTTCTCGCCCTCCTCGTACTGGGCCCAGGAGACCTTGCTGTCCACGTAGACGTACTGGTCGTCCCGCATGTCGCCGTAGCCGTCCTGGTGCTCGGCCGCCAGCGCGATGTCCTCCAGCAGCGCGACGGTCGCCTTGCTGGGCGGCTGCGCGCTCGTGTCGGTACCGCCGGACGGGAGGACGACGAGGGTGAGGGCGGCGGCCACGGCCACGGCTCCCGCCGCCAGGGCGGGACGCAGCCAGGACCGGCGCGCGGGCCGCGGCTCGGTCTGCTGCTCGGTCTGCCGGATCTCGGTCATCAGGTGCTCCTTGAGGAGTCGCTGACGGCCCGGCGGAAGGTCTCTCTCGGGCAGTTCCGGGAGCGACGGTGAGTTCATCGGTTTCCCTCCCTCAGGGGCCGGACCGCGGGAGTGCGGTCACCTCTGATCTGTCCGCGCCCGGCGGACGGTTCCATATGTTGCGCGAGCTTTGCCCGGGCGCGCGAGAGCCGGGACCGCACGGTGCCGACGGGCACCCCGAGCGCCTCCGCCGCCGCCGCGTAGTCGAGCCCCGACCACACGCACAGGGCCAGCACCTCGCGCTCGGGGCGCCGCAGCTTCGCCAGCGCGGTCCGTACGAGGGCGAGCTGCGCCGCGTCGTCGAGGCGGCCGGCGATCTCGTCGGCGAAGTCGTCCACGGCCTCGTCGCGCGGGAGGCGGGAGAGGGCGGCCGCGTGTCTCCGGCCGGCCCTGCGGGCGTTCCGGGTGACGTTGGTGGCGATGCCGAGCAGCCAGGGCCGCAGCGAGCCGCCCTCCTCGCCGACCCGGTCGCGCAGCCGCCAGGCGTCCAGGAAGGTCAGCGAGACGACGTCCTCGGCGGTCGGCCACTCCCCCGTGAGCCGGTAGGCATGGTTGTAGACGGAGCGCGCGTACGCGTCGAAGAGCTCGCCGAAGGCGTCGTGGTCCCCCGCGCGAACGCGTCTCCGCAGATTCGTGTCCACACCCGGTTGTCTGTCCGTACGGCGAAGGCCGGTTCCCGGAACGTGACTCAGGTCACGTGGGAACCGGCCTTCACGGGCGCGTTCTGCGGGCGGATCAGACGTCCGCGTACGAGTGCTTGCCGGAGACGAAGATGTTGACGCCGTAGTAGTTGAACAGCCAGCAGCCGAAGGCGATGAGCGCGATGTACGCGGCCTTGCGGCCCTTCCAGCCGGCGGTGGCGCGGGCGTGCAGATAGCAGGCGTAGGCCACCCAGGTGATGAAGGACCAGACCTCCTTGGGGTCCCAGCCCCAGTAGCGGCCCCAGGCGTCGCCCGCCCAGATGGCGCCCGCGATGATCGTGAACGTCCACAGCGGGAAGACGGCGGCGTTGACACGGTAGGAGAACTTGTCGAGGGAGGCCGCGGCGGGCAGCCGCTCGAGCACGGACGTCGCGAAGCGGCCCGGTGTGCCGCCCTTCAGCAGCTTGGTCTCGTACGAGTCCTTGAAGAGGTACATGATCGTGCCCATGGCGCCCACGTAGAACACGGCACCGCAGAAGATCGCGGTCGAGACGTGGATGTACAGCCAGTACGAGTGCAGCGCGGGGACCAGCTGGTCGCTCTCGGTGTACAGGACGGTGACGGCGAGACCGAGGTCCAGGAGGACCACGGTGACCAGGGGCAGGCCGAGCCAGCGGACGTCCTTCTTCAGCGCCATCAGCCCCAGGTACACACCGACGGCGACCGTGGAGAAGGTGATGTTGAACTCGTACATGTTGCCCCACGGCGCCCGCTGCACCGACAGGGCGCGCGTGAGCACACCGCCGAACTCGATGAGGAAGCCGAGCACGGTGAGGGAGACCGCGATCCGGCCCCAGAGGTCGCCCTTCTCGGTGCCGCCGTGCGCGCCGGGCCCGTCCGGCACGTCCCGGGCGCCGGCCGCGGCCCGGACGACGACCTTGGGCCGCTCCAGCACGGTGGTGCCACCGCCCTGCTTCACGGTGACCGCGGGCGCGTCCGCCTTCTTGGCGCCGACGGTGAGCGCGGCGGCCGTACGGCCCACCTTGCTGCGGCTGCCGAAGAGCCACTCGGCCATGTACGCGAAGAAGCAGAGCAGGTAGATGGCCATCGCGGAGTAGATCAGCACATTGCTGATCTGCGCGAGGTTCTCGTTGGTCGCGGCGGCCAGGTCGGCGGTCGCGGCCAGGTCGGTGGCGGCGAGGGTCACTGCTTGTCAGCCCCTTCGGCGGAGACGACTTCGGAGTCGGTGGTGGAGGTTTCGGCGCCCGGCTCCTCGGTGGGGTCGGCGTCGGTGTCGGAAGGGTCAGGGCGTCCGGAGACGGGGTCGGGCGCGGTCGGCGCCGCGTCGTGCACCAGTGCCGCGAGGTCGCCCAGCTCCTCCGGCACCTTGGCGGACTCGCTGCGGCCGAGGGCCGCCATCTCGACGACCGTCACCCCGTCGGCGCCGCGGACGGCCCGCACCCAGACCCGGCGGCGCTGGATGAACAGGGACCCGGCGAGACCGGCGATGGCCGCGACGGCGCCGAGGAGCGCCCAGCCGCTGCCGGGCTGCTCGGTGACCTGGAAGCCGGCCCACTCCTTGATCTCCTTCTCGAAGGTGATCGAGCCGGCGCCGTCCGGGAG
Organism: Streptomyces sclerotialus; assembly: GCA_000719105.1. Classification (GTDB taxonomy): domain Bacteria; phylum Actinomycetota; class Actinomycetes; order Streptomycetales; family Streptomycetaceae; genus Streptomyces; species Streptomyces sclerotialus_B. The sequence continues at coordinate 278,989 of JODX01000003.1, forward strand.
CTCCATGGTCTCGCCGGGCGCGAGCCGCTCGGTGAGCAGCTCACCCTTCGAGTCCTTGAACTCCTTCAGGTGCTTGTTCGTGGTGTCGAGCTGGTAGACGTTCTGCAACCTGCCCGAGTCCACGCCGATGTCCCCGTGGTAGGCGCTCAGCGCCAGCCGCGGGTTCAGCAGCGCCGGGAACTGGGACAGCATCGTGCCCTTGCCCTCACCGGCGAAGGACGGCACGAAGAAGGCGTTGAAGCCGAGCTGCTCCCGCTCGCCGTCGGCGTTGCGGTAGCCGTCCAGGACCTTGATCGCACCGGAGGAGGTCACGTTGCTGTCCTGGGGCAGCAGCGGCACGGCGCCCTTGTAGACGACCTTCCCCTTGCCGTCCCGCACGGTGACGACGGGCGCGTACCCGTGGCTCACGAGGTAGACCTTCGAGTCGCCGATCTCCAGCGGCTCGTTCACCTTGATGGTGGTCTTCTTCTCCGCACCGTCGGCACCCACGCTGTAGGTGACGTCCGCCTCGTACGTGCGCGGGGTGCCCCTGTTGGGTCCGGACGGCTCGTACGTGCCCTTGAACTCCTTCAGGTCGAAGCTGAAGGGCTCCAGGTCGTGGTCGATGGAGAACAGGCTGCCGGACTTGAAGTCGTCGTACTGGGTGATCGTGTTGGCGAAGCCGTCGCCCTCGACGACGAGCTTGTTGCCCTCGGACTTGTAGAGCTGGCCCCAGGCGAAGGCGACCAGCATCACGATCAGCGCGATGTGGAAGACGAGGTTGCCGGCCTCGCGGAGGTAGCCCTTCTCGGCCGCGACGGCGTCGCCCGCGACATGGGCGCGGAACCGGCTCCGCTTCAGCGCCTGCAGCGCGGCCTCGCGGACCTGCTCCGGCTCGGCATCGGTGCGCCACGTGGTGTACGCGGGCAGCCGGGTCAGCCGCTTGGGCGCGCCCGGCGGACGGCCCCGCAGCTGGCCGACGAACTGCCAGGTGCGCGGCACGATGCAGCCGATGAGCGAGACGAACAGCAGGATGTAGATCGCCGAGAACCACACCGAGCTGTACACGTGGAACAGCCCGAGCTTCTCGTAGAGCGGCCCGAGGGTCTCGTGCCGGTCCATGAAGTCGGCGACCTTGGTCTCGTCCGTGCCCGACTGCGGGATCAGCGAGCCCGGGATCGCCCCGAGGGACAGCAGGAAGAGCAGGAGCAGCGCGACCCGCATCGAGGTGAGCTGCCGCCAGAACCAGCGGGCCCAGCCGATCACGCCCAGGGAGGGCAGGTTGGGCGCGTCCTCGCGGGGCGCGGTGGAGAGCTGGGAGCCGGCGGCGCCGAGGTCGTCGGCGCCTTCCTGGTCCGTGCCCTTGGTGTCAGTGGTACTCATGGCTCAGATCCCCACCGAGAAGCCGTTCGACCAGACCTGCATCTCCTGCACGAGGCGGTCCCACGCCCCGGTCAGCAGCAGCAGTCCGGTCACGATCATCATGACGCCCCCGATGCGCAGCACCCATACGTAATGCCGCTTGACCCAGCCGAAGGCACCGAGCGCCTTGCGCAGGGCGACCGCGGTGAGGACGAAGGGCACACCCAGGCCCAGACAGTACGCGACCGTGAGCAGTGCGCCACGACCGGCGCTCGCCTCGCTGGAGGAGAGTGCCAGTACGGAGGCGAGGGTCGGGCCGATGCAGGGCGTCCAGCCGATCCCGAACAGCGCGCCCAGCAGCGGGGCGCCGACCAGGCCGGCCGCGGGCCTGCGGTGGAAGCGGAACTCCCGCTGGGTGAGCCAGGGCATCAGCCCCATGAAGAAGACGCCCATGAGGATCATGAGCACCCCGAGCACCTTCGACAGGACGGACTGGTACTCCTGGAGCGTCGCGCCGAAGTAGCCGAACAGCGCCCCGCCGGAGACGAACACGACGGTGAAGCCCAGCACGAAGAGGGACGCGCCCATGGCCATCCGCCCGCGTCGGGCCTCGGCCAGGTCGGTGCCGGTGACCCCGGTGACGTACGACAGATAGCCGGGCACGAGCGGCAGGACGCATGGGGAGAAGAAGGAGACGAGGCCGCCCAGCAGGGCGATCGGCAGGGCGAGCAGCAGGGCGCCGCTCATCACCGTCTCGTTCTGGCCCGTGAACGACGCGGCCAGCGTGGACACCGCTGTCACGTCACTTCTCCGCGAGGACCGGTTCGATCATCTTGCGCAGCTTCTCCTCGGTCAGTGCCTGGAGGGAGCGCGCCGCGACCTTGCCGTCCCGGTCGATGACGAGCGTGGAGGGGATCGCCTTCGGGTTGAGCGTGCCCTTCTCGAAGCGCAGCATCAGCTTGCCGGTCGGGTCGTACAGGCTCGGGAAGGTGACCCCGTAGTCCTCCTCGAAGGCCTTCGCCGGGCTGGTGCTGGTGTCGCGGGTGTTGATGCCGACGAACTGCACGCCCTGGTCGGCGAGGTCCTCGGAGACGGTGACGAGGTTGGGCGCCTCGGCGCGGCACGGCGCGCACCAGGAGCCCCACACGTTGAGGACGACGACCTTGCCCTTGTACTCCGAGAAGACGTCGAGCTTCTCGCCCTCCAGGGTCTCGCCGGAGAGGTCGGGGGCGGCGGTGCGCTCCGACTTCTTCACCGTGGCGATGCCCTCGGAGCTGGTGATGAAGCCGGTGCCGCCGCCTCCGCCGGAGGTTCCCGAACCGCACGCGGCCACGGCGAACGCGAGCACGGCGGCCCCGGCCGCGAGCAGTGCGGTGCGGCTACGGCGGCTGCGGCTCGTACGGCCCTGTTCGGTGCGGTTCGCGCGCTGGGGAGCGCGGGCACGGCTGGCGGCACTCATGTGAAAAGTTTCGCATGCCCGATTCGGGGATCTTCCGCGCCCCCCTGAAGGGGCCCTGAAGGAGAGAAACCCGAATGTCAGGCCGTTCCCGCCGTGTCGTCCGCCGACCGCTTCCCGCCCTTCGCGAGGAACCGCTTCCAGCCCCCGGCCGGCTGCTCCCCGACCCCCAGCGACCGGAGCCTGTCCAGTACCTCCGGCCGCTGCACGTCGAGCCAGTCGGTGAACTGCCGGAACGACACCATCCGCACGTTCCCGCCCTTCTCCCGCTCCCGGGCGATGTGCTTCAGGGACTCCTCCACGGCGTCCATGTATATGCCGCCGTTCCACTCCTCGAAGTGATTGCCGATGAAGAGGGGTGCCCGGTTCGTCTCGTACGCCCGCCGGAAGCCCGCGATGTAGGCCTCGGTGGCCTGCTCGCGCCAGGCCGGGTAGTTGGCGGGCGGGGCCTTGGTGGAGTTCAGGGACTGGTTGGCGAGCATGTTGTAGTCCATCGAGAGCACCTCGAAGGAGCGCCCGGGGAACGGTACGGCCTGCAGCGGCAGGTCCCAGATCCCCTGCTTCCTGCCCGGCCACACCTGGAGCCCGCCGGGCGAGGAGGCGTCGTACCGCCAGCCCAGCTCCCGCGCGGTGGGCAGCAGGTTGTCCTGCCCGAGCAGGCAGGGCGTCCGGCCGCCGACGAGTTCCCTGTCGTAGTCGAAGGGCAGCGGGTCGAGGTCGTCGAAGCCGGTGTTGGTCCGCCACTCCTTCACGAAGCTCTTGGCCTGGTCTATCTCGCTGCGCCACTGCTTCGGCGTCCAGCGGGCGACCGAGCCGTACCCGTCGCCGCAGAAGTGGCCGTTGAAGTGGGTGCCTATCTCATGGCCGTCGAGCCAGGCCTGCCGCAGGTTCTGCAGCGTCGTTCTGATGTGGGCGTCCGTGAGGTAGCCGATGTCCGAGGCGCCCGGCGCGTTGTTCGGCGGGAGGTACTTGCGCTTCTTCGACTCGGGCAGCAGGTACAGCCCCGACAGGAAGAACGTCATACGGGCGTCGTGGTCCCGGGCCGCCTTCAGGAACCGCGGGAAGAGCCCGTTGCCGACGTCTCCGGCCCCGTCCCACGAGAACACCACGAACTGCGGCGGTTCCTCGCCCGGCTCGAGCGGCCGGGGCTTCGCGGGCTGGCGGGGCTGGGCACCGGTGTCGGCGGTGGACCCGTCCCCGATCGGCTTCACCTCGGGCTCACCGCCGCCCCGGCCGCTCCCGCGCTCACGCCCGAGACCCTCGGCCGGATTCTCCTTGCCGGGCCCTCCGGGCACCCCGGTCCCGCACCCGCCGATCCCCAGCGCGGCGGCAGCCCCCGCACCGAGTCCGAGCATTCCCCTACGGCTGATCCGCCGCATCGCATCCCCCTTGGTCGCACGCCGTCCCTCATGGCCGAAATGACACCGATGAAGAGGGCGTCGCGAGGGGCGGGGGTTCCGTCAACCAAGCGAAGATTTCCCGAAGTTTATGGAGATACGCTTAGATGCCCGTTGCGTACGCTTTGTAACGAGGCGCACGCCGGGGGCGCTGTCGTAGACATGGCGAAGGGGGGCGCGCGTGCCCGGTACGAGGGCCGCGCCCCCACACGAACCCGGCGGAGCGCTCACGCCCCGAAGGCTTTGCCCTTCCCCTTGACCGGCTTGGCCCCCGCCAGCAGATGCGCCGGCACCAGATCGCGCGCGGGCTCGGAGTACCCCACGGACACGATCCGGTCACCCTGGTACGTGAACGTGGTCAGCGACGCGAGCGTGCACTGCCGCCTGCGCGGGTCGTGCCACAGCCGCCTGCGCTCGACGTACGACCGCACGATCCAGATCGGCAGCTGGTGGCTGACGACCACGGCCTCGTGCCCCCGGGCCGCGTCCTTGGCCGCGTTCAGCGCGCCCATCATGCGTATCACCTGGTCGACGTACGGCTCGCCCCAGGACGGGCGGAACGGGTTGGTCAGGTGCCGCCAGTTCTCGGGCCGCCGCAGCGCACCGTCGCCGACCCCGAAGGTCTTGCCCTGGAAGACGTTGTCGGCCTCGATCAGCCGGCCGTCGGTGGCGAGGTCGAGACCGTGTGCCTTGGCGATCGGGGTCGCCGTCTCCTGCGCGCGCTCCAGCGGGGACGCCACGACGTACGTCACGTCCCGGGCGGACAGGTGCTCGGCGACCCGGTCGGCCATCCGGCGCCCGAGGTCGGAGAGGTGGTAGCCGGGCAGCCGGCCGTAGAGGATCCCGTCGGGGTTGTCGACCTCGCCGTGCCGCATGAGGTGGACGACGGTGATGTCGTCACCGTCACGGGCGCCGCCCGCGGCAGGCGTGTCGCCGACGGGGAGCGCGTCGTCCGCGGGCAGCGCGGCACCGCTCGGCAGGCCGTTCTCGCTGGAGAGCCCCTCGTCGCCGGGGAGCCCTGGGGTCTGCTGGGAACTCATGCCGCCGTGGCCTCCGCTGCTGCCCGCGCCGCCGCAGGGAGGGCGTCGGCGATCCGCTGGACGGCCCGCTCGTCGTGCGCGGTGGACACGAACCACGACTCGAACGACGACGGCGGCAGATAGACGCCCTGCGACAGCATCGAGTGGAAGAAGGCGTTGAAGCGGAAGGACTCCTGCGCCTTGGCGTCGTCGTAGTTCCGCACCGGGCGGTCGGTGAAGAAGACGGAGAACATGTTGGAGGCGGTCTGCAGCGTGTGCGCCACGCCCTCCTTGGTCAGCGACTCCGAGACGAGCGCCTGGATCTGCGCGGACGTGGCGTTCACCGTGGCGTACGCGGCGTCGTCGAGCAGCCGCAGCTGGGCGAGCCCGGCGGCGGTGGCGACCGGGTTCCCGGAGAGCGTGCCGGCCTGGTAGACGGGCCCGGCGGGCGCGAGGTGGCCCATCACGTCGGCACGGCCGCCGAAGGCCGCGGCCGGGAAGCCGCCGCCCATCACCTTGCCGAACGTCATGAGGTCGGGACGCACGCCGTCGATCCCGAACCACCCGGCGCGGCTGGTCCGGAAGCCGGTCATGACCTCGTCGGAGATGTAGAGCGCGCCGTTCTGCTCGCACGCGTCCTTCAGCCCCTGGTTGAAGCCGGGCAGCGGCGGTACGACGCCCATGTTGCCGGGCGAGGCCTCGGTGATGACACAGGCGATCTCGCCGGGGTGGGCGGCGAAGGCGGCGTGCACGGCGTCGAGGTCGTTGTACGGCAGCACGATGGTGTCGCCGGCCTGGGCTCCGGTGACGCCCGGGGTGTCGGGCAGCGCGAAGGTCGCGACCCCGCTGCCGGCCGACGCGAGCAGCGCGTCGACGTGCCCGTGGTAGCACCCGGCGAACTTGATCACCTTGGACCGCCGGGTGAAGCCGCGGGCCAGCCGGATGGCGGACATGGTGGCCTCGGTGCCGCTGGAAACCAGCCGGACCTGGTCGAGGGGCTCGACGCGGGCGACCATCTCCTCGGCGAGCGCGACCTCGCCCTCGGCGGGCGTGCCGAAGGAGGTGCCGCGCGAGACGGCCTCCTGCACGGCGGCGACCACCTCGGGGTGGGAGTGCCCGAGGATCATCGGCCCCCACGAACACACGAGGTCGACGTACTCACGGCCGTCGGCATCGGTCAGGTAGGGACCGGTACCGGACACCATGAACCGGGGCGTACCGCCCACGGCGCCGAAGGCACGCACCGGAGAGTTCACGCCGCCGGGCGTGACGGCCGCCGCGCGCTCGAAGAGATTCTGCGAAACTGGGGCATCGAACGGATAGCTCACACAAGCCATGGTGTCAGAGGCTCCGAGAATCCCGCGGACTGGTGTTTCCACGCACGTTTCGGCGCGTGACCGCGGGGGAGGTCAACTGACACGATGATCGGGTTGCGCGGCGGGGGCCACGCGTCCTAGAAAAGCAGTCGGGTGGAGATATGCATCGCGGTGGCGGACTGGGCGAGGGGACCGATGGCCTCGGTCCTCGGCGTGCCCGGCGGGGAAGGCACCGGCGCGAAGCGGAGGAATCGACCGAGACACGAGGCGAGGCACGCCATGGTTCGCCGGGCCCCCAGGGTGCGCCGGGCCCTCAAGGATCGCCGGGCCCCACGGCACCCCAGCCCCCCGCGGCTCCGACTCCGCCGCAGCCCGTCGCTCCCCAGCAGGACGGTTCACGGCAGGACGTCTGGCAGCAGGGCGTCCCTGAGGCCGAGCGTGAGCGCATCGACCTTGCGGGCCGTATGGACGGTATGGACCGTAGGGATCGCAGGGAACAGACGGGCAGGACGAGCCGCGCAGACCGGAAGCGCCGAGCGGACCGCATGGATCGCATCGACCCGTTGGAGCGCGTCGCCGACCGGCTGCGGGCAGGGAGCGGGAATGGTGGCCGGGTGGGGGTGACGTACAAGTACTTCGGCGCACCGGACGGCGCGACGGCGGCCCGCGTCCCGATCTCGATGCGGCCCGAGGAACTGGGCGGCGACGAGCTCGGCATGAACGGCATGTTCACCAAGATCAAGCCGGAGACGATGGCGGCCATGGTGCTGACCGGCATCGAAGGCGTGCCGCTGCACAAGGTGCCCCCGCTGGAACTGGTGGTGCTGCACCCCGACTACGCGGTCGTGAAGCTCCCCATGACGGTCGTCGACCCGCTCCGCGGCATCGGCGAGGAGGCGGTCGGCGCGGCGGCGTTCATCTGGTCGACGGTCCCGGACCGCGGCGGCCCCCGGGACGCGTTCAACGTGTACCAGCTGCTGCACGAGTGGCAGGACTTCAGCCACCGGCTGCACGAGGCGGGGCACCAGCCGTACTGCCTGGTGTGGCCCTGACCTGAGTTCCTCCGGCTCCTCAGGGACCGGGGCGGGGTCTTCGGGCCCCGCCCCGGTCCCGTTCCCGGTCCCCGTTCCCGGTCCCCGTTTCGGTGCCGGCGCGCAGGGGTACCCGGCGGCGGCCCCGACCGGATCACCCGCCAGGAGCCCGAATGACCGAGGGACCGCCACAGCCGCATCGCTCGCGTTCGCTGGTCGGCGGGCTGCTGGCCGGTGTCGGAGTGGCGGCGTTCGTGGACGAGGCCGTCTTCCACCAGCTGCTGCACTGGCACCACTTCTACGACCGGTCGACCACCGACGCGGGCCTGGTCTCGGACGGGTTCTTCCACGCGTTCGGCTGGCTGGCGACGGTGGCCGGGCTGTTCCTCTACGCGGACCTGCGCCGCCGGAACGGCCTGCTGCGCACCGCCTGGTGGTCCGGTGTGTGCCTGGGCCTCGGCGGGTTCCAGCTCTACGACGGGACGATCCACCACAAGGTGCTGCGCCTCCACCAGATCCGCTACGGCGTCGATCCGGCACCGTACGACTGGACCTGGAACGCGATCGCCGTCCTGTTCCTGGCCGCCGGGGTGGCGCTGTGGCTGCGGGCGCGCCGTACCGGTGACCGGGCGCACGGGCGTCCGCGGGTCCGCACCGGCGCCGCATGACCGTCGTCGCCGCCGTCCTGTGCTGCGCGCTCTACACGTACGCCGCCGGCCGGCTGCGGCGCCGCGGTGACGCGTGGGCGCGGGGCCGGGACGCGGTCTGGTGGCTGGGCTGGGCCGTGCTGGTCTGCTCGGTCGAGGTGCCGTGGGGGACGTATCTGCCGCCGTTCACCGCGCACACGGTCGCGCACCTCGGCGCGGGCATGGTGGCGCCGCTCCTGGTCGTGGTCGCCCGGCCGGTCACGCTGGCGCTGCGGACGGTGCCCGTCGCGGTGCGGCGCGGGCTGGTGTCGCTGACGCGCGCGCGGGTGGTGCGCTTCCTCGTCCTCCCACCGGTCGCGGCCGTCATCGACGTGGGCGGTCTGTGGCTGCTGTACCGGGCCCCGCTGCCGGCCGGTGTGCACCACAGTCCGTTGCTGTACCCCCATCTCTTCGCCGCCGGGACGCTGTTCACCTTCTCGGTCCTGGCCCTGGACCCGCTGCGGCACCGCCCCGGGCTGCCGCTGCGCGCCGGGACCCTCCTCGTCGCCGCCGCGGCCCACGCCGTGCTCGCCAAGTCCCTCTGGGCGGCGGGCCCGCCGGGCACGGCGTACGCGGCGGCGGACCTGCGGATGGCGTCGCAGCTCATGTACTACGGCGGTGACCTCGTCGAGATCGCTCTGGCGGTGGTGGTGGCGCACCAGTGGTACCGGGCCGAGGGGCGCGCCCTGCGCCGTGTGAGGATGCTGTCCACGGTGGCGGAGGGAACGGGGGACGGTCATGACCAGTCGGCTGCTGATGCCGCGGCGGCGCACCGGGAGCACGGAAGGCGTACGGTCGCGGGAAGTCCATGACGGCCATGATGTCGCCGGGTCGGCCGGGGCCACCGCGATCCTGGACTGGGAGCACCCGCTCGTCGCCGGGCTCGTGACGCGCGTACGGCACATCACCGCGCCGCTCGACGCCCCGCTCGACACGCTGCGCGCCGCGCACCGGATCGTCGCGCGCGAGGTCCGTCCCGTGTACTCCGTCGAGGACGGCCGCCGGGCGTCCCGCACCCTGGCGCTGGGGCGCGGCTCGTGCAGTCAGCGGATGGCCGTCCTGGAGGCGGTCGCCCGGGCGACCGGAGTCCCCACGCGCGTACGCGGGCTGCTCGTCGACGGAGCCTTCTGGTACCCGCGGTTCCCCCGGCTGCGGCCGCTCGTGCCGGAACAGGTGCTGCTGGCGTGGCCTGAGTTCCGGATCGAGGGGACGTGGGTGCCGGTCGGGGAGCTGTTCGGGGAGCCGTCCGGCGTGGGGGGCTTCACCAACCGGGGCAGCGAGACCCTCTTCGACGCCGTGGCCCGGACCGGCATCCGCTGGGACGCCCCCGCGCCCGGCTGCGACGGCACCGCGGCGTGCGACCTGTCCGCCCGGGTCCGCGTCGACCTCGGGTACTTCACCTCCCGCGACGACCTCTTCGCACGGCACGGACAGACCCTGTGCCGTACGGCCCGGACGGTCTCGGAGCCCGTCCTGGGCCGCTGGAGCGCGGGCGCCCGCACCACCGGTACGGCGGCCTGAGACCACCGGCCCCAGCCGGTCACCGGTCCCGGGTTCCCTCCCCCGTCTCCGCCGCCGGCACCGTGAATCCGATGACCGCGCCGCCTCCGGCCCGCCGCCGGGCGAAGGGCGCACCCCCGTGTGCCTCGGCGACCTCCCGCATGATGGACAGACCGAGGCCCGAGCCGGGCAGGCTGCGGGCGGCGGGGGTGCGGTAGAAGCGGTCGAAGACGCGGACCAGGTCGTCGCCGTCGATGCCGGGACCCCGGTCGCGCACCTCTACGCGGACGACCCCCGTCCCGGTTGCGGTCCCGGTCCCCGTTCCGACGCCGGTGCCGGTCCCGGTGCCGGTGCCCTCCGGGTCGTCGGTCCCGTCCCCCGGCCCCGGTCCCGGTCCCGTCACCACGATCTCGATCGTCCCTGCTCCCCCGCGGTCGAACTTCGCCGCGTTCTCCACCAGGTTCGACACCGCGCGCTGCAGCGCACTCGCCCGGCCCCGCACCGTGGTGTCGCCCGTCGCCCGTACCGCGATCTCCCGGCCGGTCCGGCGGCGGGCGGGCGTCGCCACGTCCTCGGCGATGTCGGCGAGGGCCACCCGCTGGACCGGCTCGGTGCCGGACTGGCCGGCCGCCAGGTCCACCAGCTCGTTGACCAGGTCGGTCAGTTCACGGGCCTCCTGGGCGAGGTCGGTGACCAGGTCCTCGCGGACGGCGGGCGGGAACTCGCCGATGCGGCGCAGCAGGGAGATGTTGGTGCGCAGGGAGGTCAGGGGGGTGCGGAGTTCGTGGCCCGCGTCCTGGACCAGTCGCCGCTGGTCCTCCTCCGACCGGGCGAGCCGGACCAGCATGCGGTCGAAGGAGCGGCCGACGCGGGCCACCTCGTCGCGGCCGGTGACGGGGACCTGGATGTCGAGCCGGCCGGTGCGGGCGACGTCCTCCGCCGCGCCGGCCAGCCGTACCAGGCGCCGGGTGAGGCGGCGGGCCAGCCACCAGCCGAACAGCCCGGCCGACAGGACGACCGCCGCGACCAGCAGCACCGTGCGCTGCTGCAGCTCCCGCAGCAGGTCCTCGGTGTCGCTGAACTCCTGGGCGACCTGGACCGCGCCCCGCCCGTCGCCGAGGGACACGGTGGCCACGCGGTAGCGCCCGTCGCCCCGGGCCACCTCGTCGTGCTGGACCACCCGGCCCGCGGCGGCCGCGTCGGCCGTACGGCGGTCCATCGAGCGGACGGGGAGGCCCGGGCCGCCGGGGTCCGCGATCTCACCGCCCGGGCCCAGCACCTGGACGACCGGCCGGCCCGTGCCCAGCAGTTCGTCGCGCGGTCCGCCCCGGTCGGCGGCGGCGTAGTCCTCGGGGCCGAGCTCCTGCTCCTGTACCTGGTCGCGCAGTTCCCGCACCATCCCGGCGAACACGGTCAGCTGGTCGACCCGGACGAGGCGGGCCGCCGCGCTGTAACTGAGGAAGCCCACGAGGACGGTGACGACGGCGGCGACGAGGGCGAACGAGACCGTGAAGGTGGTCCGGAGGGCGGAGATCCGGGGCCGGCGCGGGCGCACGGGCACTCAGTCCTCCCTCAGCACGTACCCCACGCCGCGCACCGTGTGGATCAGCGCCGGGGCTCCCGGCTCGTCGAGCTTGCGCCGCAGATAGCCCACGTAGACGGCGAGGTTCTTGGAGCCGGGGCCGAAGTCGTAGCCCCAGATGCGGTCGTAGACGGTCGTGTGGTCGAGGACCGTGCCGGCGTTGCGCACGAGGAGTTCGAGGAGGTCGAACTCGGTTCTGGTCAGCTCCAGTTCCCGTGCCCCGCGCCAGGCCCGCCGCGCGTGGACGTCCATGCGCAGTCCCGCCACCGTGAGGAAGCCGGTACCGGTGTCCCTGTACGGCGGCCGGGGCCCGTCCGCCGCCGGCCGTGGCCCGTCCGCCGGGTTGCCCGTTCGGCGCAGCAGGGCTCTCAATCGGGCGAACACCTCCTCTACGTCGAACGGCTTAACGACGTAGTCGTCCGCCCCGGCGTCCAGACCGGCGATCCGGTCGGCCGTCTCCACCAGCGCGGTGAGCATCAGGATCGGCGTCCGGTCCCCCTCGGCCCGCAGGACACGGCACACCTGGAGCCCGTCGATCCCGGGCATCATCACGTCCAGTACGAGCACGTCCGGCGGCGTCCGGTGGGCCTGCGCGAGCGCCTCCACACCGTCGGCCACGGCCGTGACCTCGTAACCCTCAAGGGTCAACGCGCGTTCCAGGGCATGTCGAATGGCGCGGTCGTCCTCGGCGAGCAGCACAGTCTGGGGCACCTCACCAGTCTGCCAAGGCCGCGGCCACGTACCACCTGATGAGGACGGCGGGAGCGGGCTTCTTACCCCTCTCTCACCGCGTCTCCCGCACCGGATCCGGTACACCGCATCGGGTGAGGAGGACCGAGGCCACGCCGGGAAGGGTCGTATGAAGCGCAGGGTGAAGCGCACGGAACTCAGCGGGCGGAGCGGGTACGCGACCCGTATGGAGCCCGAGGAACCGACGCGGCGCGCACCGCACGACGCACACGACGAGCACGAAGGACATGAGCGGACCCACATTCCGCGTACGACGTTTCACCGCCCCCCGACGAAGGCCCGGCGCATGAAGATCGTGTTCCTGCTGCACAACGCGTACGCCATCGGCGGCACCGTCCGCACCACGCTGAACCTCGCGTCGGCGCTGGCGGACCGGCACGAGGTGGAGATCGTGTCGATGTCGCGGCACCGGGACACGCCCCGCTTCACCGTCGACCCGCGCATCCGGCTCGTCCCCATGGTGGACCTGCGGCCGGGCAGCGCGGACCCGGACGACCCCGCGTACGGGCGCCCGGCCCTGGACTTCCCCATGGAGGACAAGCGCCACCACCAGTACAGCCGCCTCACCGACCTGCGAGTACGCGCCCACCTGTCCGCCTGCCGAGCGGACGTCGTCATCGGCACCCGGCCCGGCCTCAACGTGTACGTCGCCCGCTTCGCACCCCGCCGCGCACTGCGCATCGGGCAGGAGCACCTGCGCCTCGACGCGCACGACGAAACGTTGCGCAAGGTGCTGGCCCGGCACTACCGCGACCTGGACGCGGTGGTGACGACGACCGAGGCGGACGCCCGGGTGTACCGGGCGCGGATGACGCTGCCGGGGGTGCGGGTGCTGTCGGTACCCAACATCGTGCCCGAGGTGGACGTCCCCCCGTCCGGCCTCACCGCGCCGGTGATCGCGGCGGCCGGCCGGCTCGCCCGCGGCAAGCGCTTCGACCTGCTCCTGGAGGCGTTCGCCCGGGTCGCGGCGAAGGAGCCGGACTGGGAGCTGCGCATCTACGGCGGCGGCAGGCAGAAGGAACGTCTGCACAGGCTGGTCGAGGGTCTCGGGCTGACCGGCCGGGCCCGTCTGCTGGGGCCGCGCACCCCGATCGAGGCCGAGTTCGCCCAGGCGTCGCTGGTGGTCAGCGCCTCGGACGCGGAGTCGTTCGGGATGACACTGGTCGAGGCGATGCGCTGCGGGGTGCCCGTCGTCAGCACGGACTGCCCGCTCGGGCCCGCCGAGATCATCACGGACGGCGTCGACGGCCGTCTCGTCCCCGTCGGGGACGCCGAGGCCCTCGCCGACGCGATACTGGAGCTGATCGCGGACGGCGCGACCCGGCGGGCGATGGGCAGCGCGGCGCTGGAGAGCGCCCGCCGCTACGACCCCGCCCCGATCATCGCCCGCTACGAACTGCTGTTCGCGGAGCTGCGCGCCACCCAGTGCCGGCGGGGATGGGTACGGGAGAGGGCGCGGGCGAGGACCTGGCTCCGGCGCCGCATCCGGCTGGTACGGCGCCGGGTACGGGCGTGGCGCGCGAGTGCGGGCCGGTCGGGCCGGTCGGGCCGATCAGGCCGATCAGGCACGACGATCACGAGCGGCTGATGGGCAGGGCGGCCATTCCCAGCCGCCGGCCCACAGCCGCCATGACCGCCACGGCCGCCACCGCCGCCCGCCTCCCCGAAGCCGTCGGCTACGGCCGCAACGCCGCGAGCTGCTGCTCGAAGGGGACCACGGGCGGCAGCTCCGCCCCGGAGCCGGGGGCGGCCTCCGCCCCGGGCGCCGACGGGACCTCCGGCCCGGACGGTACCCCGGACTCGTACGCCTCCCCGGACCGGCTACCGGCACCGGCACCGGCACCGGCACCGGCACCGGCCGGAGGCCACACGCCCAGCAGCCCCGCCAGTTCCCCGGCCGCCCGCTCGGTCCGCTCGGCGAGCCCGTCCGCGCCCCAGTCCTCCGAGGCCGCGTAGACCGCGGTGGGCACGGTCGTCGCGCGCAGGTACGCGAACAGCGGGCGCAGCGCGTGTTCGAGCACCAGCGAATGCCGGGCGGAGCCGCCGGTGGCCGCGAGGAGCACCGGCTTCCCGACCAGGGCGTCCTTGTCCAGCACGTCGAAGAAGGACTTGAACAGCCCGCTGTACGAGGCGGAGAACACCGGCGTGACCACGATCAGGCCGTCCGCCGCCTCGACGGCGCCCAGCGCGGCGGACAGCCGCGGGCCCGGGAAGCCGTTGGTGAAGTTGTGCGCGATCTCGACGGCCAGGTCGCGCAGCTCGACGACCTGGACGTCGGCCTCACCGGGCACGCGCGCGACGGTCGCGGCGGCCAGCCGGTCACCCAGCAGCCGCGTGGACGACGGCACGCTCAGCCCCGCCGAGACGACGACGAGCTTCATGCGCGGGCTCCTTCCTGCGCGGCGGCCTCGGCGGCCCTGACGTTCTTGGCGGCCAGCAGCGACCCGTGGGTCGGCGCGTCCGGCACGTTCGCCGGGCGGCCCTTCGCGAACTCCTCGCGCAGCACCGGCACGACCTCCTCGCCGAGGATGTCGAGCTGCTCCAGCACGGTCTTCAGCGGCAGCCCCGCGTGGTCCATCAGGAAGAGCTGGCGCTGGTAGTCGCCCGCGTACTCGCGGAAGCTCAGCGTCTTCTCGATGACCTGCTGCGGCGAGCCGACCGTCAGCGGGGTCTGCGCGGTGAACTCCTCCAGCGACGGCCCGTGCCCGTACACCGGCGCGACGTCGAAGTAGGGGCGGAACTCACGCACCGCGTCCTGCGAGTTCTTCCGCATGAACACCTGGCCGCCGAGCCCGACGATCGCCTGCTCGGGCGTGCCGTGGCCGTAGTGCGCGTACCGGTTGCGGTACAGCTCGACCATCCGCTTGGTGTGGTCGGCGGGCCAGAAGATGTTGTTGTGGAAGAAGCCGTCGCCGTAGTACGCGGCCTGCTCGGCGATCTCCGGTGAACGGATCGAGCCGTGCCAGACGAACGGCGGGACGCCGTCCAGCGGCGCGGGTGTGGAGGTGTAGCCCTGGAGCGGGGTGCGGAACTTGCCCTCCCAGTTCACCACCTTCTCGGTCCACAGCCGGCGCAGCAGGGCGTAGTTCTCGATGGCGAGGTTGATGCCCTGCCGGATGTCCTTGCCGAACCAGGGGTAGACCGGGCCGGTGTTGCCGCGGCCCATGGTCAGGTCGACCCGGCCGTCGGCCAGGTGCTGGAGCATCGCGTAGTCCTCGGCGATCTTCACCGGGTCGTTGGTGGTGATCAGCGTGGTCGCCGTGGACAGGACCAGCCGCTCGGTCTGCGCCGCGATGTAACCGAGCATCGTGGTCGGGGAGGACGGCACGAACGGCGGGTTGTGGTGCTCACCCGTCGCGAACACGTCCAGGCCGACCTCCTCGGCCTTCAGCGCGATCGCGACCATCGCCTTGATGCGCTCCCGCTCGGTCGGCGTCCGGCCCGTGGTCGGGTCGGGCGTGACGTCGCCGACGCTGAAGATCCCGAACTGCATCATGGCTGCCACCCTCCAGGTTGTTTACGATTCAACTATACCCCTGAACGGCCGGCCACCCCCCGCTATTCCGCATCCATGGCCCTCCGTGCCTACGCTCCCTCCCATGGCCGCCCCACGCCGTGACACCCGAGGCATCGTCGACGCCGCGGAGCTCTTCGCCCGCGTCCGCTTCCGCCGCCGTGAACCGGCCGAGCCGCTCCGCCCGTATCTGGAGCACTACTGGCTGATCGACTGGGACCTCACGGAGCCGTATGTCTCCCATGTCGTCCCGCATCCGTCCGTGAACGTCGTCTTCCAGCGCTACGAGGGCACCGACGGAGACGGCTTCGCCGAGGTCGCCGGCATCGGCCTCGACCTGTTCGCCCAGAAGCTGGAGGGCCGCGGCCGGGTCTGCGGCATCCAGTTCCGCCCCGGCGGCTTCCGGCCCTTCGCTCCGGGCCGGCCGGTCTCCGACTGGACGGGCCGGCGCGTCCTGCTGCCCGAGGCGCTTCCACGCGTCCCCGCCGCCGCGGCCGTCGCCTCCGTGCTAGACCCGGACGACGAGGACGCGCGCGTGGCCGCCCTCGACGCGTTCTTGCTGGACCTCGCCCCGGAGCCCGATCCACAGGCCGACCTCACCATGGCCCTCGTGGACCGCATCCGCACCGACCGCGCCATCCGCCGCGTCGGCGGCTTCGCCCGCGAGCAGGGACTCTCGACGCGGGCTCTCCAGCGCCTCTTCGCCGAGTACGTCGGCGTGGGCCCCAAGTGGGTCATCCTGCGCTACCGCATCCACGAGGCCCTGGAGCGGGCGGAGACCGACCGCGCCGTGGACTGGGCCGCCCTCGCCGCCGACCTCGGCTACGCGGACCAGGCCCACCTGGTCCGCGACTTCACCGCGACCGTGGGGGTGCCGCCGACGGCGTACGCGCAGGCCCCGCGCTGATCCCCACCGGGGCAGCTCAGAGCTCCCGGTGCACCTTGGTGTTCGACGCCTGCGCGCGCGGGCGGAGCACAAGCAGGTCGACGTTGACGTGGCTGGGCCGGGTGACCGCCCAGGCGATGGTGTCCGCCACGTCGTCCGCGGTCAGCGGCTCGGCGACGCCCTGGTAGACCTTGGCGGCCTTCTCCTCGTCCCCGCGGAACCGGGTCAGCGCGAACTCGTCCGTCTTCACCATGCCCGGCGCGATCTCGATGACGCGGACCGGCTGCCCCACGATCTCCAGCCGCAGGGTCTCGGCGAGGACGTGCTCCGCGTGCTTGGCCGCGACGTACCCCGCACCGCCCTCGTACGTGCCGTGGCCCGCCGTGGAGGACACCACGACCACCGTGCCGTCGCCGCTCGCGGTGAGGGCCGGGAGCAGCGCCTGGGTCATGTTCAGGGTGCCGAGGACGTTCGTCTCGTACATCCGGCGCCAGTCCTCCGGGTCACCCGTCGCGACCGGATCGGAGCCCAGCGCGCCGCCCGCGTTGTTCACCAGCACGCCGACCGTCCGGAACGCCGTGGCGAACTCGTCGACGGCCGCCCGGTCCGTCACGTCCAGGGGGTACGCGGTGGCCGCGTGGCCCGCCGCGTTGATCTCCTCCGCCAGAGCCTCGATACGGTCCTTGCGGCGGGCGGTCAGCACCACGCGGTAGCCGGCCGCGGCCAGCTGCCGGGCCGTCGCGGCGCCGATGCCGCTGCTCGCACCGGTGACGACGGCGATGCGGGAGGCGGCGGAGGGGGTGGCGGGGGCGGTCATGGACGTAACTCCTCGGTGCCGTACTGGATTGCCGTACTGGATTGCCGTACTGGATTGCCGTACTGGTGCGGCGCGCTGCCGCTGTGCCGGGTTCCCGCCAGGATAGGTGCGTCTCAGTTGCCACCGCGGGGCGCGTACATGATCAACGCCATCCCCGCCAGGCAGACGAGCGCGCCGATGACGTCCCAGCGGTCGGGCCGGTAGCCGTCCGCGACCATGCCCCAGGCCAGCGAGCCCGCGACGAACACACCGCCGTACGCGGCGAGGATGCGGCCGAAGTTCGCGTCGGGCTGGAGCGTCGCCACGAACCCGTACACGCCCAGCGCGACGACGCCCGCGCCGATCCACAGCCGGCCGCGGTGTTCCCGTACGCCCTGCCACACCAGCCAGGCGCCACCGATCTCGAACAGCGCGGCGAGAACGAACAGGACGACGGAGCGGACGATCACCATACGGGCAGCCTGCCACGCTCCCCCGCCCGCCCGGCGCGCCGCCCCTCTGGGTGCCTCACCTGATGGGCGGCGCCTGAGCCCCACCGCCGGGTGGCATGTATGGCGATGCACTCAGGCACTCGGCACTTCGACACTTCGGCACTTCGGCAAGGAGGCGGCGTCATGCGCATCCTCGGCGCGCTCACGGCGGGCGCGGTACTCATGGGCGGCGCGACCGCCCTCGCGGCGGACCGGCCCGCCCCCGACGCCGACCTCGCCTACCACGGCCACGCCGTCCTGCACGCCGGCCGCGCCGACGTACGGCTCGCCGCACGCAACCACGGCCCGTCCCCCGTCGGCGACGCCACGGTACGGCTGCGCTGGTCGGAGCCCCTGGCCGACCGGCAGTCGCTGCCGCGCCGATGCGCGCGTTCGGACGCGTGGACGGTGCTGTGCGGGACGGGCGCACTCGCGGCGGACGGGCTCGACGAGGTGATCCGCCTGCGGGTACGGCTCGAGGGCAGGCCCGCCGAGGTCCTGCTGGAGATCGGCACGGCCTGGGCCGCCGGCGGCGCGGTCGACCGCAACCACCGGAACGACCACCAGCATGTGCTGGTGCTGGACACGGGGGACACGTACCGCTTCTGACCGGTGAAGACCGCTCGTGACCGGCGTCAGCCCTTCACACAGATGACCTGCTTCAGCTTGGCCACCACCTGCACGAGGTCCCGCTGCTGGTCGATGACCTGCTCGATCGGCTTGTACGCGCCGGGGATCTCGTCCACGACGCCGGAGTCCTTGCGGCACTCCACGCCCCGCGTCTGCTCCTCCAGGTCCTTCGTCGAGAAGCGCCGCTTGGCGGCGTTGCGGCTCATGCGCCGGCCCGCTCCGTGCGAGGCGGAGTTGAAGGACTTCTCGTTGCCGAGGCCCTTCACGATGTACGAGCCGGTGCCCATCGAGCCCGGGATGATGCCGTACTCCCCGGCCTTCGCGCTGATCGCCCCCTTGCGGGTGACGAGCAGGTCCATGCCCTCGTAGCGCTCCCGGCTCACGTAGTTGTGGTGGCAGCTCACCTCGGGCTCGAACGTGACCCGGGCCTTCCTGAACTCCTTGCGGACCACGTCCTTGAAGAGCGCCATCATGATCGACCGGTTGTGCCTCGCGTACTCCTGCGCCCAGTACAGGTCGTTCTCGTACGCGGCCATCTGCGGCGTGTCCGCGACGAAGACGGCCAGGTCGCGGTCGATCAGCCCCTGGTTGTGCGGGAGCTTCTGGGCGACGCCGATGTGGTGCTCGGCCAGTTCCTTGCCGATGTTCCGGGAACCGGAGTGCAGCATGAGCCAGACGGAACCGGTCTCATCCAGGCAGAACTCGACGAAGTGGTTGCCGCTTCCGAGCGTTCCCATCTGCTTCTCCGCCCGGTCGTGACGGAATCTGACCGCTTCGGCGACCCCGTCGAACCGCCCCCAGAAGTCGTCCCACCCCGCGGTGGCGTACCCGTGCAGCCGTCCCGGATCGACCGGGGAGTCGTGCATCCCTCGGCCCACCGGGATCACCTGCTCGATCTTCGAGCGCAGCCGGGAGAGGTCGCCCGGCAGGTCGTTCGCGGTCAGGGACGTCTTCACCGCCGACATCCCGCACCCGATGTCCACGCCCACCGCCGCGGGGCAGACCGCGCCCCGCATCGCGATGACCGACCCCACCGTGGCACCCTTCCCGTAGTGGACGTCCGGCATGACGGCCAGACCCTTGATCCACGGAAGCGTCGCCACGTTGTGGAGCTGCCGCATCGCGACGTCCTCGACCGACGCCGGGTCGGCCCACATCCGGATCGGGACCTTCGCGCCCGGTACCTCGACGTACGACATATCGTCCTCGTTCCCCCGAAAAAGCAGCAGAAGCGGTAATGCGCAAAACCGGCGCCAAGGTCGACGAATGGGATAGGGGACCGGCGTCCACGGCAGTGCGTGCGATACACATTGTGTTCAGCGACCGCGCTGGTGCGGCAAGCGAATAACCGCAGGAGACCCGAGAGGAGCCCCCGTGCAGCCGAAGGTGTACGTACCCGGTGTCGCCGTGCTCCTCGCGGCGCTGCTGGCCGGCTGCACGGGCTCGGACGACCCCGACAGCGCCGCCGACGACCGTCCCGGCGACCCCGGCGCCACCACGACCGTCGCCGAGCCGGGCCGCTACCGCGTCCTCCCGGATCCCTGCGGCGTGGTGAGCCACGACTCCCTCGACGCACTCCTGCCGGGCATCCAGCAGATCACGGACGTGGAGCAGCGCGAGACGGCGTACGAGGGCGAGGCGACGCAGACCTTCGACACGGACCGGCGGGCGGGCTGCCGGTGGAAGGTGGAGTCGCGGACCGCGACGGACCACCTCCTGGTCGACTTCGAGCGCGTGGTGTCGTACGACACCACGGTCAGCGACGACAGCAAGGCCGAGGAGATCTACGCGGAGAAGGTCGAGGCGGCGGATCTGCCGGAGCCCTCCCCGACGGCGAGCGAGGGGGAAGGGGGACCGGAGGAGTCGGCCGGGACCGGGAGCGGCACCGCGACCGGGGAGCCCGGGGAGAGCGGGAAGCCCGGAGAGAACGGGGAGAGCGGGGACGACGAGTCCCCGGACGACACGGCGTCCCCCTCCGACTCCGAATCCGACTCCGAATCCGACTCCCCCTCCGACTCCGACTCCGACTCCGACTCCGCCTCCGACTCCGCCTCGGGCTCCGCCACCTCCTCCGACGGGGCCGACGACGCCACCGGAAGTCCGTCCGCCCTCCAGCCCCGTACCCTCGACGACCTCGCCGACGACGCGTTCCTGGACGACGAGCTGAGCACGGCCCGGCAGCGCACGGTGACTGTGGTGTTCCGCACGTCCAACGTCCTCGTGACGATCGAGTACGCGGAGCAGCCGACCACCGCGACGGACGTCCCGGACAGCGAGGAACTGCAGGACAGGGCAAGGAAACTGGCCGCTCGGCTGGCGGAGTCGTTCGAGGAGTGACCGCTCACGCCGGCCGTCCACGCCCGCCGGCGAACCGTACGAACCACAGCCGTGTTTCTTCCCCACCGCGTACCGTGGCCCCTCGGACCCCACCGATCCGACAGTGCGACAGTCCGTCAGACCGACGGTCCGACAGCAGGAACCGCGAGCGTCATGAACGTCATGAGTGAAGGAACCATGCACCGATCAGCACAGCGCAACCAGCAGCACCAGCGAGCCGGGCGACCCGGTGGGGCCGGACGCGGACGCCGTCTCCTCGTGGCTGCCGCCGCTGCTCCCGTGCTGCTCATGGCCGCCGCCTGCTCCTCGGACTCCGACTCCGCATCCGGCTCCGGCGGCGACGCCGGGAAGCAGAAGGAGCCGAGCGCGTCGGCGTCGGCCACGCCCTCGGCGAGTGCCGTGCAGGCGGCCGCGTACGACAAACTGCCCGACGCGTGCGAGGTGTTCTCGAAGGACACTTTGAAGGACCTGGTCCCGGAGGGCGCGAAGTCGGGCAAGGCCATCAACGACGGCGAGCCGGACGCCAGCGGTGACTGCCGTTGGACCAGCCTCGACAACAACGGGGTGGACGGCTCCCAGTACCGCTGGCTGAGCGTGTCCTTCCTGCGGCTGGACTCGGACGAGGCGCGCGGTGCGGGCGACGAGCGGGCCCATGAGCAGTACGAGAAGAAGGTCGCCGAGGCCGAGGCGGTCGACGGCGCGAAGAACGTCAAGTCGGAGCCGGTGACCGGCACGGGCGACGAGGCGACGGTGGTCCGCTACGACCTGAAGAAGGAGGAGGGCTCCTTCAAGCAGCAGACGGTCGTGGCGCGGGTCGAGAACGTGGTCCTCACGCTCGACTACAACGGCGCGGGCCTGGCGGGCGACAAGACGCCGGACGCCGACGACCTGGTGAAGTCCGCGAAGGCCGCGGCCAAGGAGGCCGTGGCGGCGGTGACCGAGGCCAACGACGGCAAGGGCGGCAGCGGCAAGGGCGGTTCGGGCTCCTCGCCTTCGGCCTCGGCGTCCAAGTCCGAGTCCGAGTCCGCGGGCACGTCGGACTCCGGCGCGGAGAAGGACGCGGAGGCGGCCTCGGCCACCGATGACGACTCCGGCTCCGACTCGGACTCCGACTCGGACAAGGCCTCGACCTCGTCGAGCAAGAAGAGCTGACGCCTCGGCAGGTACCCACCTCACCGGCGCATTCGCCGTGGCCCGGGCGCGACGGGGCGGGCCACGCACTGACCGGTAACCCGCACACCGCACACATGTGCCACCCTGTTGCGCGCAACGACACGCTACGGGAGGGGAGCATGGGGTGGCCGCGCCACTGCAGCTGACACGGATGCACCGGGTTCTGATCGGCGTGGTGGTCGCCGGTGCGGTGGTGATCGCCGGTATCGGCTTCGCCGGTTCGTACGCGGCCGTCCGTGAACTCGCCGTCGAGAAGGGCTTCGGGAACTTCTCCTACGTCCTCCCGATCGGCATCGACGCGGGCATCTGCGTACTGCTCGCCCTGGACCTGCTCCTCACCTGGATCCGCATCCCGTTCCCGCTGCTGCGGCAGACGGCGTGGCTGCTGACCGCGGCGACCATCGCGTTCAACGGCGCGGCCGCCTGGCCGGACCCGCTGGGTGTGGGCATGCACAGCGTGATCCCGGTGCTGTTCGTGGTGACGGTCGAGGCGGCGCGGCACGCGGTCGGCCGCATCGCCGACATCACGGCGGACAAGCACATGGAGGGCGTCCGCCTCACCCGCTGGCTGCTCTCCCCCGTCCCCACCTTCCTGCTCTGGCGCCGGATGAAGCTGTGGGAGCTGCGCAGCTACGACGAGGTGATCAAGCTGGAGCAGGAACGTCTCGTCTACCAGGCGCGCATGCGCTCGCGCTTCGGCCGCGCCTGGCGCCGCAAGGCCCCGGTGGAGTCGCTGATGCCGCTGCGGCTGGCCCGCTACGGCGTCCCCCTGGCGGAGACGGCCCCCGCCGGCCTGGCCGCCGCCGGTATCGAGCCGGCGCTGCTGCCCCCGGCGCCGAAGCCCGAACTGGAGCCGGCCGCCCAGTCCGCCCAGGCGCCTCTCGCCCAGGCACCCGCTGTTCAGGGCCCTCGCTCCGACGTGGCGCCGGGAGCTCCGCAGTACGCACAGGCGGCACCGGACGACCAGAGCCCGTGGTTCGCCGCCCAGGCCCCCCAGGACACCGCGTACCAGGGCGGCTACGACCCGTCGTACGAACCGGAGGCGCCGTACGACGAGTGGTACGAGGACCGGCAGCCGGAGCCGTACCGGCCCGCCTCGCCGTCGGAGGAGACGGGCAGCTTCCCGATCCCGGCGGGCCCCGGCCGCACGCGCCGGCTCGGTGAGGGCGGCGTACAGCCGCCGCAGCCGCAGCCCCAGGCACCCCAGGCACCCCAGGCCCAGACGGGCCAGCTGCCCATCCCCCACCCTCGTGAGGAGTCGGTACCCGCGGCGGCCCCGGCGGCCGTCCCGGACGAGGCGGCTGGGGAGAAGACCGACGAGGAGGCCGAGGAGGATGCCTACTACCAGGTCTTCCGCACGTCGATCGACGGCAGCTTCCCCACCCCGAAGACCCTCGGCGACAACATCGAGGCGACCTACGGCACGAAGCTGAGCCCGAGCGCCCTGAAGACCCTCTCGGACCGCTTCCAGGCCCGCTTCAACGCGGAGCTGGAGGAGGACCACATCGCGTAGCGCCCGCGACCCGAGTACGACGATGGGGGCGCCCGGAGTTCACCGGGCGCCCCCATCGTCGTAGCCGCTACGGCGCGATCAGTCCCCGAGCAGCGTGCGCACCCGCTCCTGGCCCACGGCCAGCAGCAGCGTGGGCAGCCGCGGACCGGTGTCCCGGCCCACCAGCAGGTGGTAGAGCAGCGCGAAGAACTTCCGCTGGTCGCTCTTGATCTCCGGCGGGAGCTCCTTGGGCGTGGCGTCGGCGGAGAATCCGGCCTGGACCTTCGGCACGCCGTACACGAGGTGGGTGAGCCCGTCCAGGGACCAGTGCTCGTCGAGCCCGTCGAGCAGCAGCCGCAGGGAGCCCCGCGCCTGCTCGTCGAGGGACGCCAGCAGCTCGGCGTCGGGCTCGTCGCGCACGATGGTGCGCTGGTCGGCGGGCACGTGGGTGTTGATCCACGCCTCGGCCTTGTCGTACCGGGGCCGCGCCTCGTCGAGCGAGCCGAGCGGGTTCGCCGGGTCGAGCTCGCTCAGGATGCGCAGGGCCTGGTCCTCGTGGCCGGCGGTGATGTCGGCGACGGAGGCCAGGGTGCGGTACGGCAGCGGCCGCGGCGTCCTCGGCAGCTCACCGGCGGCCGTGCGCACCGCGCGCGCGTGGGCGGCGACGTCGGCCGGGAGGGCGGTCCCGTCGGCGACCTTGGCGTCGAGCTTGTCCCACTCGTCGTAGAGCCGCTGGATCTCCTGGTCGAAGGCGATCTTGAAGGACTGGTTGGGCTTGCGGCGGGCGTACAGCCAGCGCAGCAGCTGCGGCTCCATGATCTTCAGCGCGTCGGCGGGCGTGGGCACGCCACCACGGCTGGACGACATCTTCGCCATCCCGCTGATGCCGACGAACGCGTACATGGGCCCGATCGGCCGCTCACCGCCGAAGATGCCGACGATCTGGCCGCCGACCTGGAACGACGACCCCGGCGAGGAGTGGTCGACACCGCTCGGCTCGAAGATCACGCCCTCGTACGCCCAGCGCATGGGCCAGTCGACCTTCCACACCAGCTTGCCGCGGTCGAACTCGCTCAGCCGGACGGTCTCGGTGAAGCCGCACGCGGTGCAGGTGTACGTCAGCTCGGTGGTGTCGTCGTCGTACGCGGTGACGGTCGTGAGGTCCTTCTCGCAGTTGCCGCAGAACGGCTTGTACGGGAAGTAGCCGGCGGAGCCGGAGCTGCCGTCGTCCTCGGCCGCGGCCCCCGACCCCTCGGCGGCCTCGAGCTCGGCCTCGTCGACCGGCTTCTGCTTGGCCTGCTGCTTCTTCTGGTCGGCGGGCTTCGGCTTGGTCCGGTACTGGGCGAGGATCGCGTCGATGTCGGCGCGGTGCTTCATCGCGTGCAGGATCTGCTCGCGGTAGACGCCGGACGTGTACTGCGCGGTCTGGCTGATGCCGTCGAACTCCACGCCCAGCTCGGCGAGCGCCTCGACCATGGCGGCCTTGAAGTGCTCCGCCCAGTTCGGGTACGCCGAGCCCTTGGGTGCCGGGACGGAGGTCAGCGGCTTGCCGATGTGCTCGGCCCAGGACTCGTCGATGCCTTCGACGCCGTTCGGCACCTTGCGGTAGCGGTCGTAGTCGTCCCAGGAGATCAGGTGCCGCACCTGGTGCCCACGGCGGCGGATCTCGTCGGCCACGAGGTGCGGGGTCATGACCTCGCGGAGGTTGCCCAGGTGGATGGGGCCGGACGGGGAGAGACCGGACGCGACGACGACGGGTTTGCCCGGGGCCCGGCGCTCCGATTCCTCGATGACCTCATCCGCGAAACGGGAGACCCAGTCGGTGGTCTCGGTGCTCTGAGCCACGGTCGGCACGTCCTTCTTTCCTCATCCGCAGCCGGTACGGTCGCACGGCTGACCGCTCCATTCTCCCAGTTGTGGCCACAACCGCGAAAACGGCTTTTCACGGCCGTGCGCGAGACCCCGCCCATGGCCTCCCCCTGGCGAGAACCACCCCGCTCGCCCGAGAAAACCGCTTTACCCCCCGTGGGATACTGGCCACATCCACCCGTACCCACGAGGAGAACGGCACCCACTCCATGGCCTCGGTCCAGTCCCTCACCGCCTCCGTCCACCAGCGCCTCGCGAACGCCCTCTCGGCAGCCCTGCCGGAGGCCGCCGACGCGGACCCGCTGCTGCGACGCAGCGACCGGGCGGACTACCAGGCGAACGGCATCCTCGCCCTCGCCAAGAAGGCCAAGGCCAACCCGCGGGAGCTGGCGACCCAGGTCGTCGCCCGGATCGAGTCGGGTGACCTCCTCGCGGACGTCGAGGTGTCGGGCCCCGGCTTCCTCAACGTCACGATCACCGACAAGGCGATCACCGAGAACCTGGCCGCGCGGTACGCGGACCCGGACGGCCGCCTCGGTGTGCCGTACGCGGAGAACCCGGGCACGACGGTCATCGACTACGCCCAGCCGAACGTGGCCAAGGAGATGCACGTCGGCCACCTCCGCTCGGCGGTCATCGGCGACGCCGCCGTCCAGATCCTGGAGTTCACCGGCGAGAAAGTGATCCGCCGGCACCACATCGGCGACTGGGGCACCCAGTTCGGCATGCTCATCCAGTACCTGGTCGAGCACCCGCACGAGCTGGACCACGAGGGCGGCGAGGTCTCCGGCGAGGAGGCCATGTCCAACCTGGACCGGCTCTACAAGGCCTCGCGCGCGCTCTTCGACTCCGACGAGGAGTTCAAGACCCGGGCCCGGCGCCGGGTGGTCGACCTCCAGGCGGGCGATCCGGAGACCCTCGCCCAGTGGCAGAAGTTCGTGGACGAGTCGAAGATCTACTTCTACTCCGTCTTCGACAAGCTGGACATGGAGATCCGCGACGCGGACGTGGTCGGCGAGTCCGGCTACAACGACATGCTGGACGAGACCTGCCGCCTCCTGGAGGAGTCGGGCGTGGCCGTCGACTCCGAGGGCGCGCTGTGCGTCTTCTTCGACGACATCAAGGGCCCGGACGGCAACCCGGTCCCGCTGATCGTCCGCAAGTCCGACGGCGGCTACGGCTACGCGGCGACGGACCTCTCGGCGATCCGCGACCGCGTCTTCAACCTGAAGGCGGACACCCTCCTCTACGTGGTCGACGCCCGCCAGTCCCTGCACTTCAGGATGGTTTTCGAGACCGCGCGCCGGGCCGGCTGGCTGAACGACGACACCAAGGCCGAGCAGCTCGCCTTCGGCACGGTCCTCGGCAAGGACGGCAAGCCGTTCAAGACCCGCGCGGGCGAGACGGTCCGCCTGGTCGACCTCCTCGACGAGGCGATCGACCGCGCCACCACCGTCGTCCGCGAGAAGGCCGGGAAGGTCGGCCTGATCGAGGACGAGATCGTCGAGAACGGCCGGTACGTCGGCATCGGCGCCGTGAAGTACGCGGACCTGTCGACGTCGGCGGTCCGGGACTACAAGTTCGACCTGGACCAGATGGTCTCGCTCAACGGCGACACATCGGTCTACCTCCAGTACGCCTACGCCCGTATCCAGTCCATCCTCCGCAAGGCCGGGACCGCCCGCCCGGCCGCCCACCCGGAGCTGGCGCTGGCCCCCGCGGAGCGCGCCCTGGGCCTGCACCTGGACCAGTTCGGCGAGCTGCTGCTGGAGGTGGCGAAGGGTCCCGAGCCGCACAAGCTGGCCGCGTACCTGTACCAGCTGGCGTCGCACCTGACCACGTTCTACGACCAGTGCAAGGTCCTGGACGACGCCAACCCGCAGGAGGTCGTGGAGAACCGCCTGTTCCTGGTCGACCTGACGGCGCGCACCCTCCACCAGGGGATGGCGCTGCTGGGGATCAGGACGCCCGAGCGGCTCTGACACACCGGCATACCGACGCCGACGGGCGCGGTACGGCAGGGCCGTCGCCTGCCGTACCGCGCCCGTCGCGCCGTTCAGGCGTAGTGGCGGACCGTCCCCCGCAGCGCGGCCTCGTTCACCGGGCGGAAGAGGCTTGTGGAACCGGTGTGGGCGACGCTCTTTCCTGGCCGACGAAGTCGAGGCCGGACGCCGTGACGAGGCTCGCCGGCGTGCCGGTGAGCACACGTCTCCGTCCTGCGCGGGTCCGCACGGACGCTTCCCCCTCCGATGCGGACACCTCAACAGGCGCCCGGATGTGTGGTGTTGCGACCGGCACCCGCACATCCGGGAAACCGTCACCCGAACCACCGGGCTCGCACCCGTCCCGGCACCCGGGCCGGCCGCGTTGTCAGTGGCGGCCCCTACAGTCACCTCCATGGCGACTCTCCCCAACCCGCTGCCCCGGCTGGCAGCCGACCCGAGCGGCCGTTCGCTCGGTCTCGCGCTTCCCCTCGGGCGACTGATCGACGCGACGGCCGAGGGCCCGTGGCACGAGCCGTTGCTGTGGCACGGCGCGTACGACGCGTCCCCCGGCGCCTGGACGGCACTGGGCTCGCCGGCGGCGCGGGTGGGGCTGCTCCCTGTGCTGGTACAGACGGGGGACCGTCAGGACGCCCTGGACAAGTGGGGGCTGCGGCCCGCCCTGATGTCGTACCCCGGGGACCACGACGCCGAGGAGGTGCTGGCGGAGTTCTGGGGCAGGGAGGAGATCGCGGAGTGGGACGAAGCGGGGGACGTGCTGGCGCCCTTCGGACCGGACTGGCCCGGACCCGCCCCCGCCGGGCCGCTCACCGCCGACCCCGCCGCCCGCGCCGCCGAGGTCGCCGACTCCCTGCTGGCCGACGGCTCCCTGCCGGCCCACGGCTCCTACCTCGAGGAGTCGCGTCTCGCGCTGGTCCCCGCCCGCCGGTCCGCCGACATACCGGCGGCGATCGGCTGGACGGGTCCGCTGAACCACGAGAACGACGTGGCCCGGCTCTGCGCGGTGCTCCGCTCCTGGGAGGACCGCTTCGGGATACGGGTCGTCGCGCTCGCCCCCGACCAGCTGGTGGTCTCGGTCGCGGCACCGCCCACGACCACCGCCGACGCCGAGGCCCTGGCCGCCGAGCACTTCGCGTTCTGCCCGGACAACATCACGCAGGGGGAGCACGACACCCTGCGCACGTACGCGGCTGAGGAGGTGCTCGGGCAGCGGATGTGGTCCTTCTGGTGGGACTGACCCACGCCCACGCCCCCCGGCCGCGACCGGACTACCCCGCCAGCCCCTTCGCCAGCCGCCGCAGCCCCTCCTCGATCTCCTGCGGCGTCTGCGTGACGAAGCACAGCCGCAGGGTCGCCCGGGCCGCGGCGTCCGGCTCCCCGGCGTGGAAGGGCGCCCCCGGCACGTACGCCACGTCGTGCTCGACGACCCGGCGCAGCAGGGCCGTGGTGTCGTACGGCTCCGGCAGGCGGACCCAGAGGAACATGCCGCCCTCGGGACGGGTCCAGGCCGACCCCTGCGGGAGGGCGTCGGGCAGCCCGGCGAGCATGGCGTCCCGGCGCTCGTGGTACACCACCGCCACCCGCGCCGCATGGGCGTCCAGGTCGCGGTCGGCCAGGTAGCGGGCCGCGGCGAGCTGGTTGACGGACGGGGTGTGGAGGTCGGCGGCCTGCTTGGCGACCGCACAGGCCCGGCGCAGGGCCGCGGGCGCCCGCAGCCAGCCGAGCCGCATGCCGGGCGCCATCACCTTGGAGAAGGAGCCCAGCAGCACCGTACGGTCCTCGGCGCCCGGGTACGTGGCGATCCACGGCACCCGCTCACCCTCGAAGCGGAGTTCGCTGTACGGGTCGTCCTCGACGATCCACAGCCCGTGCCGGGCCGCCACCGAGGCGAGAGCCGCGCGGCGCCCGGCGGGCAGCGTGCGGCCGGTCGGGTTCTGGAAGGTCGGGACGGTGTAGAGGAGTTTGGGCCGTTCACGCTCGACGAGTCCGGCGAGGGCCTCGGGGTCCAGGCCCTCGTCGTCCCCCGGCACGGCCACGATCCGCGCGCCCGCGAAGCCGAAGGTCTGCAGGGCGGCCAGATAACAGGGGCTCTCGACGAGGACGGTGTCGCCGGGTTCCAGCAGCGCGGTGGCGAGCAGCGACAGCGCCTGCTGCGACCCGGTGGTGACCAGCAGCTCGTCCGCCGTCGTGGGCAGCCCGCGCGCCGTGTGCCGCGCCGCGAGGGCCGCTCTCAGCGCGGGGTCGCCCTCCGTCGTCGCGTACTGCAGCGCGCGCTCCGGCGACTGCGCGAGCACGTCCCGGTAGGCGGCCGCTATGCCCTCGGCGTCGAAGAGTTCGGGCGCGGGCAGCCCGCCCGCGAAGTTGATGACCTCGGGCCGCTCGGTGACCGCGAGGATGTCCCGTACGGGCGACCCGCCGACCGCGGCGACCCGGGCGGCGAGCGGAGGCACTGGTGAGCTGATGGTCATGGCGGCTCCTTGAGCGATGACATCGAGCGGGATCGAGCGAAGAGGTCCGGGCAACGGGTCCGAGCCGCGAGGCTCGAGCGGCCTCGGCAAAGGCGGCGCACCTTACCCTAAAGAAATGCATGGCACTTACATGTGCATATTCCGGCATGCGGACCGACCACACCACCCCTAGGCTGCCGCCCATGCTGCCCAGCGTGGACACGGTCGCCGAATTGGACGAGGTCGTGCGGGACGAGGCGCTGCTGCGCCCGGCCGTCCAGGATCTCTGCGCTCAACTGGGGCTCCACGGAGCCAGAGTGCTTCGGTTCGAGGAGGGGTCCCTGCCGGTGTACTCGGTCGGCGACTCGCTCGTACTGAAGCTGTATCCCGCGTTCGAGTCGGCGGAAGCCGTCAGAGAGGCACGGGTGTTGTCCCACCTGAAGGGCCGACTCCCGGTCGCGACGCCCGACTTGCACTCGGCCGACCTGTACAAGCACGGCTGGCGCTACACGCTGATGTCCCGGCTGCCCGGCGAGAGCCTCGCCAGGACGTGGCCGCGGATCCCGCCGGCCGACCGGGACCGGATCGTCACCGAGTCCGCCGAGGCGCTGGCCGCACTGCACGCGCTGGATCCGGAGCCGCTGGCCGACGTCGTCGGCCCGGCGGACTGGGGCCGCTTCGTGGCCGTACGGCGCACGCACGCGGTCGCCCACCACCGCTCTACCGGGCTGCCGCAGACCTGGCTGGAACAGATCCCCGACTTCCTCCGCTCCGTGCCGCTCGCCCCGCCCCGGCGACGCGTGCTGCTGCACACCGAGTTCATCCGCGAGCACCTCACCGTCGACCCGCACGACGGCTGGCGCCTCACCGGTCTGTTCGACTTCGAACCGGCCATGCTCGGTGACCCGGCGTACGACCTGGCGGGCGCCGCCCTGTTCATCACCCGCGCGGACCCCCGCCAACTCGGCCGCTTCTACGCCGCGTACGGCCACGCTCCGCACCCGCCGCACGAACTGCTCGCGTACACGCTGCTGCACGTCTACGGCGACCTGGTCTGGCACCTGAACGAGCTGCCCGCACCACCGCGGCCGCGCCTCGACGACCTGGCCGAGGTGTGGTTCGGGACGGTGGGCTGAACCGCTCCCAGTCTTCGCCCTACTCCGTCTGCTCCGTCTGCTCCGTCTACTCCGTCTACTCCGTCTACTCCGTCTCCTTGAGCGTCGTCCCTTCCTCCACCCACCCGGGGCCCCCGAGCGGATACTCGTACGCGGGACGGCCGTTGTTGCCGCTCGTACGGAACGGCTGCCCCTGGTCGTCGACGACCACCGTCCCCT
The DNA here is from genome assembly GCA_000719105.1 of Streptomyces sclerotialus. GTDB lineage: Bacteria > Actinomycetota > Actinomycetes > Streptomycetales > Streptomycetaceae > Streptomyces > Streptomyces sclerotialus_B. Next base: position 310,039 of record JODX01000003.1, read on the forward strand.
GCCGGGATCCGCTGGACCACTTCAGCTCCAGGTACCAGCTCACGTCGTACGCGGAGGCGTCGGCCCGGATGTAGTAGACCTCCGGGTCGGACTCGCTCACCTTGTACGGGAAGTTGCCGTTGCCCGCCTTGGGCACGACCACGGGGCGCATGGCGTCGAGCGCCACGTCGAAGGTGCGCTTCTCGACACCGCCGCCGCAGCCGACACCGGGGTACGCCATGGCGTAGTCGTTCCACTGGAGGGGTGACCGCTTGGCGGCTACCCGGACCGTCAGGCTGTCGATGACCACCGTTTCCGCACCGGTGCCCTGGACGGTGAGGGTGACGTACTGCTCGCCCGACGGGACGGCGCCCATGCTCCGGACCCAGTTGGCGGCGTCGCTGCCGTTCGGCGGCTCGTCCACCTGGGACGGCGGGCGGTTCACCAGGTAACGCGCATCACAGCGACTCGGCCAGGAGTGCGGTTTGCTGATCACGGTGAGCGGTACGCCGGACGCGGAGTCGTCGCCCTCGCCGCCGCCGTTGCCGTCGCCCTCGCCCTCGCCGTCGCCGCTGCCCGCGGTCCCGGCCTCGGCGGAGCCCGACGCGCCCGCCTCGTCCGGCTCCTTCTCCGTGCCCTTCTGCTTCGTGGCGGATGCGGAGGGCGACGCCTTGGACGGTGACGGCGAGGCCTCCTCGCCGTCACCGTTGCTGTCCGGCTCACCGGAGGCGGTGCCGACATGACTCGAGCGGCTGCCCTCGTCCTCCCCGCCGGTGGAGGTGTTCACGAGCAGCGTCACGGCGCCGAGGACGGCGGCCACGGCGACACCGGACACGAGGGCCGTACGGGTACGGCGCCGCCTTCCGCCGCGTGGCACGGCGACGGAAGCGGAGCTGACCAGTTCAGCGGGGCCGTCCAGGTGCCCGGGCGCCGATGGGGGGCCGGCGGGCTCGGCCGGATCCGCCGCACCCTTCTCGGAAGCCGCGGGGACCTGCGGCCTGGTGGAACCGTCCGGCGGGACCGATCTGTCCGACGGGGTGAACCTGTTCGACGCGGCCGGACCCTCCGCCGGTGCCCGGCCCTCCTCCAGGGCCGGGCTGCCTGACGGGGCCGGGCTGCCTGACGGGGCCGGGCCGTCCGGCTTCACCGGGCTGTCTCGCTCGGTCGCCTCCTCCTGCTCGGCGGGACCGGCCGGTCCCGCCGCAGCGGTGGCGCCGGAGGCCGCGTCCTCATCGGCGGCGGCCACCGTGCCCGAGGCAGCAGCCGGCTCCCGCGCCGGCTTCGACTCCGGTGCGGTCACCGGCGCGGACTCGGACGCCGACGCCGGCGCGGCCTCCGGCGCCACCGCCTCCCCGGTCTGCTTGCGCCCCCGGGTCGCATCGGCCAGCACCCACCGCCGGTGCAGCTGGACCAGCTCCTCGGGTGATGCCTTGCAGAGCCGGGCGAGCCGTTCCACGGGCGCATAGTCCGTGGGCACGGCATCCCCGTTGCAGTACCGGTGCAGCGTCGACGTGCTCATGTGGAGCCGCTTGGCAAGCGCCCCGTAGCTGAGTCCGGAGCGCTCCTTCAACTCCCGCAGCATCGTTGCGAAAGCGGCCGCCGCATCGACCTCCGACACCATTCCTCCATCCCCCCGTATCCCATTCCAGCGTTCCAGGGAAGGGTAATTTCCGCAGCTCAGAGCATGTTTCAGCGTTCCAGCGTCCCGGATGGTCCGCCGGGTGTGGCGGCCGGGACGGATCGCCCCCCAAGCTGTGGTCATCCAAGCACGCCGCTCCCGGCAGCCGGTCGAGCGGTCCGCTTCAAGACACCCACTCAGCAAGGGAATCAGCCATGCGCGCTTTCCGTACCTCCGTACTCGCCACCGCGTCCGCCGCACTCGCCGCCCTCTCCCTCACGGCGTGCCAGAGCGGAACGGGCGTACAGGACGAGGGCGCCTCGAAGCCCGCTCGGACGGCGGCAGCGAAGCCCACGGGCGACGCCGCGGACCACGGCAAGAACAGCACGGACGACACGGACGGCAAAGACGGCAAGGGCAGCAAGGAGAAAAGCACGGACACCGCGCACGCCGGGACGTCCGAGGGAGGCTCCGGCTCGGCCGGCAACGCGGCCCAGGCCCGGGCCAAGAACTCCGGCGCGGGCACGAGCGCGAGCACGGGCTCCGACTCCTCCTCCTCGGCCTCCGGCTCGAAGTCGGACCCCAACGCCCCCGAGAACCGCGTCGTCTGCAACGGCTCCAGCACCACCGTCGGCGTCCAGGAGGTGAGCCGCCCCCTGAACCACATGCTGATCACCGTCACGAACAAGGGCAGCAAGGTCTGCGACCTCCCTCCAGGGCATGGACCCCGGCAGCAACGGCGGCCGCTCCACGACGGTGAACCTGCCGGGCGACGGCGTGTACTTCGACAGCACGCTGCGCGTCACCTACTGGCAGCAGACGATGGAGGACGCGCTCTACTAGAACTGCCGTGCTCACCGAACGTATGCACCGGAACCCGCACCACCGTCCCGGCTCCGGATCGTCTCGGCCGCGCCGCGCAGTGCGGCCAGCACCATCCGTACGGCTCGCCGTGCGGCACGCTCGGGACGGTGGAGGACATCTATGTGGCGTCGGGCGTGCACACCGCTGAGCGGCCTGAGGACCAGGGCGGGGTGCGGCCGCGCGGTCCAGCGGGGCATCAGGGCCAGGCCCCCTCCCGCGGCCACGGCCTCGGCGGCCACGGTGAACTCGTTGATGCGGTGGACGATGTCGAGCCGCCGGTTCGCGGCGGCCGCGATGGCGTCGACGATGGCCAGGAGCGGAAACCCGTCGTGCACGGTGATCCAGGGCTGACCGGCGACGTCCCGCGGGGTGAGGCGCCGCTTGGCGGCCAGTGGATGGCCGGCCGGCAGGGCGACGTCGAGCGGTTCGCGCAACAGCGTGCCGGCGGTGAGCGTGGCCGGCCACGGCGGCGCCTGGTCGAGACGGTGGGCGAGTACGAGGTCGTAGTCCCGCGTCAGCCGCGGGAACCGGTCCTGAGCGACGTCCTCGTCGGCGAGCGAGAGGCGCGGGTGCCCGGGACCGTCCAGGCCGAGCAGCAGCAGCGGGAAGAACGCGGCGGCCGCACTGGGGAAGGCCGCCACCGACACTCCCGCGTCCGGCCTGCCGACGAACTCCTCGACGGTGTGCCGCGCCCTGGCCAGCGCGGTCTCCACCTCGATCGCCACACCGGCCAGGGCCTGTCCGGCATCGGTGAGCACCAGCCGTCGCCCGTCGCGCTCGGTGAGGGCGACGGGGATCGAACGTTGCAGCAGCCTCAGCTGCTGGGAGACCGCCGAGGGAGTCATCATCAGCGCCTCGGCGGTCGCGGTGACGCTGCCCGACTCGCCGAGCTCGCGCAGGATCTGGAGCTGCCGCTCATTCACCGCCCCAGTGTAGAGATGCTTCACCATCACTGAAGCAACACGTTCTTGGCTTCATGGTGGCAACGGTGCAGCGTTGACCAGGTGTTCGACACCCGCCGCACTGACGCAGTGCTTCTCCTGGTCGCCCTCGTGTGGGGCTCCAGCTATCTGTCCGCGAAGACCGCCACCCAGGCGCTGCCGATCCTGCTGGTGCTGTTCGCGCGGTACGGGATCTCCGCGATCGCCTGTCTCGCCCTCCTCCTGGCCCGCGGGCGGAAGGGGCGCTGGACGCGGGACGAGATGCGCGTCGGATCCGTACTGGGGATCACCCAGGCCGCCGTCCTGACCCTCGAGACGTACGGCGTCGCGCACACCAGCGCGGCCAACGCCGGTCTGCTCATCAGCCTCACCATCGTGCTCACCCCGCTGCTGGACCGCACGGCGGGCGGCGGCCGGCTGCCCCCGCGCTTCTTCGCCGCCGCGGGGGTGTGCCTCCTGGCCGTCGCCCTGCTCATGTCCGGCAGCGGCTTCCACGCCCCCCGGATCGGCGACCTGCTGATACTCGCCGCCGCGGTGGTGCGCGCGGCACACGTCGCACTCGTGGGCCGGCTCACGAGGAACCACGTCGTACGGCCGCTGCACCTCACGGCCGTCCAGACGGTCGTCGGCACGGCGCTGTTCGCCGTACCGGCCGCGAGCAGCCTGCCGAAGCTGACTCAGCTCGATGCCGCGGCCTGGATCCAGCTCGTCCATCTCGCGCTGTTCTGCAGCGTGTTCGCTTTCCTGGCCCAGACCTGGGCGGTGCAGAAGAGCTCCGCCAGCCGGGCCGGCCTGCTGCTGGGCACCGAACCGGTCTGGGCGGTCGCGATCGGCATCGGCCTCGGCGGCGAGGACTTCACCGCCCCCGCCGCACTCGGGGCGGCGCTCATGGTCACCGGAACGTACTGGGGACAGAGCATCGAACGCGCCCACCGCGCCACCGGCACGACCGAGGAACGGACCCCACCCCGGACGACGGCAGGCGAAGCACTCAGCGCAGCTTCTGCGCGACCTCGGTGGCCCAGTACGTGAGGATGTTCCGCGCCCCGGCCCGCTTGATCCCGAGCAGCGACTCCAGGATGGCGCCGTCCCGGTCGATCCACCCCTTCTCGGCGGCGGCCTCGATCATCGAGTACTCGCCGGAGATCTGGTACGCGGCGACCGGCACGTCCACGGCGTCCGAGACCCGCGCCAGGATGTCGAGGTAGGGCCCGGCCGGCTTGACCATCACCATGTCGGCGCCCTCCCCCAGGTCGAGCGCCAGCTCCCGCATGGACTCGCGGATGTTCGCGCCGTCCTGCTGGTACGTCTTCCGGTCGCCCTTCAGCGAGGACCCGACGGCCTCGCGGAACGGCCCGTAGAAGGAGGAGGCGTACTTGGCGGTGTAGGCGAGGATGGCGACGTCCTCACGCCCGATCTGGTCGAGAGCGTCCCGGACGACCCCGATCTGACCGTCCATCATCCCGCTCGGCCCGACGATGTGCGCACCGGCATCAGCCTGTACCTGCGCCATCTCGGCGTACCGCTCCAGGGTGGCGTCATTGTCGACGCGCCCTTCCGCGTCGAGCACGCCGCAGTGCCCGTGGTCGGTGAACTCGTCGAGGCACAGGTCGGACATGACGAGCAGGTCGTCCCCGACCTCGGCGCGCACGTCACGCAGCGCGACCTGGAGAATCCCGTCCGGGTCGGTCCCGGCCGTCCCGAGGGCGTCCTTCTTCGCCTCCTCCGGCACGCCGAACAGCATGATCCCGGAGATCCCGGCCTCCACCGCCTCCGCGGCGGCCTTCTTCAGGCTGTCGCGCGTGTGCTGCACGACCCCGGGCATCGCCGCGATCGGCACCGGCTCACCGACGCCCTCCCGTACGAAGGCGGGGAGGATGAAGTCGGCGGGGTGCAGCCTGGTCTCGGCGACCATCCGACGCATCGCGGGGGTGGTTCGCAGCCGCCGGGGCCGCGTGCCGGGGAAGGATCCGTACGTCGTCATGCCTTCTACGCTACGCCCGTCACAGATGCACCTTTGCCGACGCGGCGTCGGCCATGGGCACGCCGATCGTTGTCCATCCCGAGGGGTATGTTCCCGTCCTGATCGGCAAGGGCTGTGCGCGGGAAAGCTCACGAACGCCACTGACGTGCGGGTGCCTACGGTGAAGCTCCCGGACGATGGCTCGCATACTGGGCCGGTCCCGCACCTCCGCAGGAGTTACGCGAAAGGCATTCAGCAGAGACTGTGCCGTCTGCTCGGGTTTGCCCCACTGCCACCAGGCACGAGCCATGTCGGTGTGCAGGCGCGCCTTTCGCTCGGCGGTGGCGAACTGGTCCTGGTGCAATTGCTGGCCTGCCCTGATCGCGGCCCCGGCATCACCGAGCGCCCAGTGCACTCCCACCTCATAGAGACGCACGGATGCAGGAGTGATGGAGAAGAGGCGATCCGCCGGGGCCACAGCGGGGAGGCCACGGACTGCCCGCGCAGCATCGTCGATCATCGCCCGAGCCCGGTCCCGGTCGCCCGCCCGAGCTGCGGTGTACGCGGTGGTGCACAGCATCTGCGCGTACGCCGCCGCCTGTGGATGGGTGCTGAGTCCAGTGGCCTCGATGTTCGACGCGGCGTTGAGTACGAGACGCTGCGCCGCATCCGGCTGGTCCTGGTGGCGCAGGACGATGCTCAGCTCACGAGCCGCCGCAGCGGAGGTCAGCGGGGAGCCGGAGAGGTCTGCGTACACGGTCGCCCGGTCCGCGGTGAGTCGAGCCTGGTCGTACCGCCCGATCTTCACTAGAACCTGGGCCGCCACTGTGTAGCAGGCAGACAGACGCGCGTAGTTGATCTCGGCCCGATCCCGGATCAGGGCGTGAGCCGTGGCGAGAAGGTCCGGGAGCGCCTTGATGAGTTCGCCATATCTGCCGGTCTCGAACAGCACGCGAGCGCGAGCCAGACGCACGTCCAAAGGGAACCGGCGATCCTGACGGGAGAGGCATCTCGGCGAGAGCCGATTCCACGCCGAGCAGGAGTGACGCAGGGACGGCCAGCCCTGCCGCTCCGAGCAGAGTGCGTCGTCGCATCGGGTCCTCCTCGGTGTGCCGTGGACCATTCGGCGCAACTTTAGTGGCATGCGACTCGACGAGGCCGAGTGCCGCTCCCAGGACGTCCGCCGGCACCCCGACTTCGTGTGCGGCTCTCTGCAGAAGGCGCAGATCAGCGACACGGCCGGGCCGCTCCAGACGAGAAATCGTCGATGCCGAGCAGCCCAGTCTGCGGCCGAGGTCGGCTTGCCGCCACCCGCGCCAACCTCTGCCCAGCTTGATCAGGCCTCCTGGGTCGCGCTGCGTCATGAGCAAGCGGACTCGCGACGAATTCCACAACGGGTCGATGGTGCGCTGCATCGCGCCTCCCCCGTGGCAGGAGCAGGACCGTCCGCCCACGGTAGACGCCACGGGACGGCACGCCTATGGCATGTGCATCTTCTGCACACGGCATGCGCAGCCCGCGAGCTGGAGACGGCGGAGGCCAACTGTGTGGTGCTGTGGCAATGCGACCCGCCAACAGGGGATGGGTTCGCGGCACCGGAAGGAGACCCACTGTGACGACAGCGGTTGAGAGCGTTCCGGGCACGACTCCCGCGACGCGGGATCCCAGGGAGTACGTCAGGCCGGAGGTCTGGGAGCGAGAGGTCCAGCTCCTGATGCGCGACCACCCGTTCGACGAGGTGATGGCCGAGCGACTGTTCAGCGCGGCCGTGTCCTACCTGATCACAGCAATGGAGAAGTGGGGTCAGGGCCTGGAGATGTGCTGCGGCCGGGTGGTCGACATCGCCGTCCACGTCTTCATCCTGGACACCAGGAACTACCGGGAGTTCTGCGCTCAGCACTTCGGTGGCAGGTTCCTGGAGCACATCCCGGAGATCGAGTTCAAGTACGACGGCTCGGTAGAACGCACGGCGCACATCATCGCCGAGAACGGCTTCCCCGTGGACTGGAAGCTGTGGGAACGCGACTTCGCCAAGTGTGGTCCGTGCAGGCCGGGCGAGAACTGCCACTGACCGGTCACGCCTGAACGGGTCGGGGCCTCCCTCCGCGGATGCCCCGACCCGTTCGAGTCTCTGGGGCGTGTCGTGGGTGTGTTCCGGATACGGTGCGACGCCAGCACCGTTCCGCATCCGCGTGAGGAAGCACATGCCCCACACGTCACATGCCCCCGTCCTCTTCTGGGACCGCTACAAACCGGACCGCGACGGACCGTCTCCGGCCCCCGACGTGACCGCTTTCGAGTGGACGCAGTACGAGGGTCATGGACCTGGTGCCGAGCTGCTGGGGCGACCGGGTACCGCTCTGGAGCTGGGAGCAGCCGAGGGCCGGGAAGCGTCCTGGCTGGCCGGTCAAGGAGTACGCGTCACGGCGGTGGACCTCTCCCCCGTTCAGATCGAGCGGGCCCGTCGGTGGTGGAAGGACGTCCCCGGGCTGACATTCGTGGAAGCGGAAGCCTGCTCGTACCTACGGGAGACCGACGAGACGTACGACGCGGTGTTCTCCATCTGGGGCGCCGTGTGGTTCACGGACCCCGAGGAGCTGTTCCCGCTCGTCGCCAAGCGGCTGACACCTGGTGGCCTGTTCGCCTTCTCGCACGGCGAGACCGCCGCTCACCTCCATGGCTGCCAACTGATGTACGGGAAGGGGCCTGGGGGTACTGAGATGACCGTTGACCGCTGGTGCTATCCCCCCGCGGCATGGGCCGAGCTGGCACGTCGCCACGGATTCACGGACGTGCGGGCGACATGCCTTCCGGCACCGGGTGGCCAGGAAATGGGGACGATCGTCGTTACAGCGCGAATGCCCTACTGACCTCGGCATGCATCAGGTCGGGATCGGGAGCAGCCGTCCTGGCAGTACGGCACTGGCGGCAGACCCTTTCTGGTCTCGAACTGTGGATGACGCGCCCGCAGCCGCCATCGCAGTCCCGCCAGAGCTCCTGCTGAAGGGGCGGAACGGTGTCCGTGTCCTGAGCTGGGACCGCGATGGTTTCCACCGTGGACGGCAGCGGCGGTGGGAGCTGTTCCCTCAAACGGTGGGCGACCAGCGCGGCCGGGCTATGCACCTTGAGCGGCAGTCCGTCGGTCAACGCGTCCATCACGGTCACCCGGTCGACCCCTCGGGCGAGCCATTCGGCGGCGGCAGGCGCGAGGCGCCTCACGTCCTGCTCGGACAGCGTGAGCCGCTTGTCGACCTTGCGCAACCGCGTGAGCGCGGCGACGGCCTCTTCGTGGTGAGGCCCAGGTGCCGCATCCTCGGCAGGTGGCTCCGACGGCTCGGGGGCCGCCGGTACGGGCTCCGCTACGGCGAGCGGGGAAGCCTCTCGCTCGGGTACGGGCTCCAGCTCGACGACCCGGTCAGGAACCGGCTCCGGTCCCCGCTCGCGCACCGGCTCACGGCCTGCTGACTCGCGGACTGCCTGCTCACTCGTCCGAGCCGTACGCCCAGGAACGTGATGCGCGTACGTACGCGTCACCACCTGCCCCGCGCCCGTGCGCTCCCGCACCCGCTCGAAGTACCCCTGCGCCTCCAGCTCCCGCAGCGCGAAGGCGATCCGGTCGCGCCCTTCGGGGAAGCGGCCGGCGAGAGTACGGATGTCGACGGCCGCGCCGTCGGGCAACGACAGGATGTGCACGGCCAGCCCGATGGCGACGAGGGACAGCTCGCGGTGCTGGGCGAGGTGGTTGCCGATGATCGTGTACCGCTCCGGCTGGTAGGCCTTGAGCTGGATGACACCTGAAGGGCTGCCGGATCGCGGAACACCGGGATGCGAGCGTACGGCAGCGTTAGTCTTGCGCACAGCCATGAGGGAAGGTGCTTTCTTCCTGGATGGTCAGGCCCTCGCTCGGGAGTGCAAGTCCCGGCGGGGGCCGTCGCATGTCTGCGGATTGTGTGAAGTTCTGTGAGGTTCTTCGGGGCGAGCCTGCCCGCCTGCACCGCAGACGCGCCAGCCGGAACGGCCCGGTTCACCCCCGCGGGTGACGTACACGAGGTTTGGCTGGTTGGAGGGGTTCTTTCCCCAGGTTCTTTCCTTCTTGACCGCCCGCCGCCCCGGCCGACGCACCACCGGATCCCGTGTTTCCGGACTCCGGTGACGAGGGCTTCCGCAAAGTCCCGTGATCAAGTTCAGCCCATACGGTCTTGATCGGAACCGGCCCGGTCCGGACGCCCCATCGGTCCGCCAGCACCTCGACGAGAAGCAGGCCGCGTCCGGAGTCGGGAAGTTCTTCGCGACCTGCTGACGACAGCACCGGCAACCGATCGCCGCGAGTGTCGGTGACCTCGATACGCAGCGTGCCGGACCGCAGGACGGAAAGGGTGAGGCGGAAGCTGCGGCCGGCGACGCGACCGTGCAGCGCGGCGTTCGCCGCGAGTTCCGCAACGATGAGCCGGGCCGGGTCGAGCGGCAGGGCCCAGCTCCGCAGTTGCTCGGTCGCGAGCAGCCGGGCGAGGCGCGCGCCACGGCGTGTGGCGGAGAGCGGCACGGTGAACCGGTGCAGCGGGGACGGGATTTCGGGCATGGCGCTTTGCTCATTCACATCACTCAGCGTGTTCACACCTGCGTAACCTGTGAAGAAGGTGTCCCCGTGCGACGGATGGCTGTCCGGGCCGTGCCCGGTTCCGTCCGGGCGGTACGGCATGACCGGCCGCGGGCGCGTGCGTTGGACGGAGAACGGCTCGGCGGGAAAGGGCGGCGGACGTGAACGACTGGGATGCGGAGCTGGAGGACGACGAGGCCGGGGCCGTGATGCGGACGGTCGCGCGGCAGCTGAAGCTGTGGCGCGAGGTGGCCGGCCTCACCCAGGCCGAGTTCGGAGCGGCCATCGGCTACGGGGAGGAACTGGTCTCGTCGGTGGAGCGGGGACGGCGCATCCCCCGGCCCGAGTACTTGGACCAGGCGGACGAGGCACTCGCGGCGAGCGGCAGGATCGCGGCGCTGAAGGAGGACGTGGCGGAGGTCCGGTACCCGAAGAAGGTGCGGGACGTGAAACGGCTGGAGGCGGGGGCCGTCGAGATCTGCTCGTACAACAACTCGGTCGTGGACGGCCTGCTCCAGACCGAGGATTACGCACGAGCCGTCTTCACCTCTCGCCGACCGCCGTTCCCGGAGGAGGAGCTGGAACGGCGGGTCACCGCGCGTCTGGCCCGGCAAGAGGCCCTGAACGCTGAGCCCTTGTTCAGCTTCGTGCTGTGCGAAGCGACGCTTCGCCGCTCGATCGGGGGGAAGATGGTGATGCGCGCCCAACTCGAGCGCCTGTTGGCGGCGGCCCGGTCGCGCAATGTCGACCTCCAGGTCCTGCCCCTCAGCCGCGAGGAGAATGCGGGCATCGACGGCTCGTTCCGACTGCTCAAGCTCAAGACCGGGACGGCTGTCGGCCTGTACGAAGTGCAGCTCACCAACCGTGTGATCACCGACCCGAAAGAAACCACGGTGCTCGACATGCGCTACGGGATCATCCGGGCGCAGGCTCTCGCGCCACGGGAGTCACTGGCCTTCATCGAGAAAGTGCTGGGAGAGTCATGACCGTCAAGCCCTCTGCCGGAACCGGTACCGGCACCGAGCTGAACTGGATAAAAAGCAGCTACAGCACAGCTGACGGCCCGTCCTGCGTAGAAGTGGCAGCACCCCCCGCCCACATCCTCGTCCGCGACTCCAAGAACCCCCGAGGCCCCCGCCTCACCCTCACCCCCACCGCCTGGGCGGCGTTCCTGCCCTACGCCTCCGAACGCTGACCCAGCACCCTGGCCGTGAAGTCGGCCAGCCGGCTCCGCAACCGCTCCCGTTCCACCCCCCGCACGCCCACCAGGTGTTCCACCAGATCGGCCCGTACGGCGGCGAGCAACGCGTGTGCGGCGAAGTCACCGGAGCCGTCGCCGTCGACGTCACCGAAGCCTGGCACCTGCTCCAGCGCATCCCGCAGCAGGCCGTGCCACCGCTCGTAGTGGTCCGCGTCGTAGGGACTGTCGCTGCCCGTCGCCTCCAGCGCCAGCGCGAGATGACGGTTGTCGATCTTGAGGCACAGCAGGGCGTCCAGCACGGCGGGTACGCGCTCCAGCGGCGGGGTGTCAGGTCCCAGCGGCGGCGGTCCCGCGGTCACGGCCTCCTCGACCGGCTCCAGCCGCGCGGCGTACAGCGCACGGATCAGCCCCGTGCGGTCACCGAACGCGCGGAACAACGTTCCCTTGCCGACCCCCGCCGCCGCCGCGACGTCGGACATGGTCACGTCCTCGGGGCGTGCGCGGCTCGCGAAGAGCTCCTCGGCGGCGGCGAGCAGGGAGGCCCGGTTGCGGGCGGCGTCCTTGCGCGGCTTGCGGTCGGCCATGTGGTTCCTTTCCAGCGGCGAGGGGCGAGGTTGCAATCCGGACCGGCGGTCCGTATCTTCGGTCACACGTTAACCAGACCGCCGGTCCGCATCGTACGCCATGGAGACAGCCATGCCCTCGAACGCGACCAACACCTCCACCCACGCCCCCACCGCACCCGCCGATCTCTTCCGTCACGGCCTGCGCCTGCTACTGGAGAAGGACATCGACGCCTGGCTCGGCCTGTGGGCCGAGGACGGCGTCATGGAGTTCCCGTTCGCCCCGGAGGGCCGGCCGCGCCGACTGGACGGCAGGGAGGCCGTCGCGTCGTACATGCGCGACTACCCGGACCACATCGACCTGCACGACTTCCCCGACGTGACGATCCACCAGACCACCGACCCGGAAACCATCGTGGTCGAGATGCGCGCGGTCGGCCGCCTGGTGCAGACCGACAGTCCGTACGACATGACGTACGTCGCCGTCGTGAGCGTCCGGGACGGCCGCATCACCGCCTACCGCGACTACTGGAACCCCCTCGCCGTGCAGGACCCGGCCGCCGACTTCGTCGGGAGCGCCCGATGACCGCCACCGGCACCACTCTCGTCATCGGCGCGACGGGCACCACCGGCAGCCGTACCGCCGCACGACTCCTCGCCGCCGGGCACCGCGTGAAGGCCGCCTCCCGGCGCGCCACCCCGGTCCCGGGCGCCGAAGCCGTCCGCTTCGACTGGTACGACCCCGCCACCTTCGACGACGCCCTCGCCGGAGCCGACCGCGTCTACCTCGTCCCGCCGGTGGGCGACCCCGACCCGGCCGCCGTCATGCTGCCGTTCCTGAAGCAGGCCCGCGCCGCCGGAGTGCGCCGCGCGGTGCTGCTCAGCTCCTCGGCCGTCCCGGCCGGAGGCCCGGCCGTCGGCGCCGTGCACCAGGCCCTGCCCGGGCTGTTCGAGGAATGGGCGGTTCTCCGGCCGTCGTGGTTCATGCAGAACTTCACCGGGGGGCACGCCCACGCCACCACCCTCCGTGAGACCGGCACCGTCCTGACGGCGACCGGCGACGGTCGTGTCGGCTTCGTCGACGCGGACGACATCGCGGCCGTCGCCGTTCACGCCCTCACCGACGAGTCCGCCCCCGGCACCGACCTGGTCCTGACCGGGCCCGAGGCACTGAGCTACGACGACGTCGCCGCGATCTCCGCCGAGGTCACCGGCCGACCCGTGGTCCACCAACGGCTGACGTACGAGGGGATGTGCGACCACCTGACGCGCGCCGCAGGCATCCCCGCGGAGTTCGCCGCGATGCTGGCCGCCATGGACCAGGCCATCGCCGAGGGCTCCGAGGACCGCACCACGGACGCCGTCGAGCGACTTACCGGCCGTCCTCCGCACGACCTGCGCACCGTCCTCCTTCGGGAGGGCGTCGGGCGCGAGCAGCCGACAGGGTGAGGCGCGGAGCACTTTCCCACTCCTGGTGGTGAGGCGTGAGCGATGTGGCCGAACTCCTGCGGACGGGCTCAGCCTGCTGCTAGCACCGAGCCACACACGGCGGTTGAGGAACCGCGGCGGGATCGGGAAGGGGCCGTAGCGTGGCGGCGGAGCGGCGGTTGGGCAACCTGCCCAAGGAGACGAACCAGCTGGTCGGACGGCGGTCGGAGCTGGACCAGGTGGCCCGGCTGTGTGGGCGGTCGCGGCTGGTGACGGTGACGGGCGTGGGCGGGGTGGGCAAGACCCGGCTGGCCCGGCGGGTGGCGGGCGAGCTGCAGCCGTCCTTCACGGACGGGGCGTGGTGGGTGGAGCTGTCCCCGATCGGCGCGGGCATGGAGGCGCTGCCCTACGCGGTCGCCGAGGCGCTGCCGCTGGCCGACCAGACCACCCGGCCCATGCTGGAGGTGGTCGCCGAGTACCTGGCCGGGCGGCAGGCGCTGCTGGTGTGGGACACCTGCGAACACCTGGCGGAGGACTGCCGGGAGATGGCGGCAACGCTGCTGACCGTCGCCCCGGGCCTGCGGATCCTGGCCACCAGCCGCTGCCCGCTCGACCTGGCCTGCGAGGAGATGCTCGCCCTCGACCCGCTCCCGGTCCCCGGGGCCGACGACGAGGCGGCGGACGCGGTACTGCTGCTGGCCGACCGGGCCGCACAGGCCGTGCCCGGCTTCACCGTCACCGACGCCAACCGCGCCGAGCTGGCCGCCCTGTGCCGCCGCCTGGAAGGGCTGCCCCTCGCCCTGGAACTGGCCGCCGCCCGCCTGCGCGAGATGCCGGTGGCCGAGCTGAAGCAGCGGCTCGACGACCGGTACGCCGTCCTCGGCACCACCGACGAGCCGGTCCACGGCGTCGATCCCCCCTGGCACCAGGCCCTGCGCACCGCGATCGGCTGGAGCCACCAGCTGTGCACCCCCGCCGAGCGGTTGCTGTGGGCGCGGCTGTCCGTGTTCGCCGACACCTTCGACGCCGAGGCCGCCCGGCAGGTCTGCGCCGACGCGCAGCTGCCCGGGGAGGAGGTGCCGGCGCTGCTGGCCGCGCTGGTGGAGAAGTCGATCCTGACCTGGGTGCCCACCGGGGGCGGCGAGCGGTACCGGATGCTGGACACCATCCGCGAGTTCGGCGCCTTCTGGCTGCGGGGCCTGGGCGAGGAACAGGCGGCGCGCCGCCGCCACCGTGACCACTACCTGACCCTGGCCCACGAGGCGGATGCCGCCTGGTCCGGGCCCGGCCAGACGGCCTCGAAGGACCGGATGAGCGCCGAATACGCCAACCTGCGTGCCGCGCTGGACTTCTGCCTCGCCGAGAAGGACGGGCGCACCGCACTGGAGATGGGCGGTGCGCTGGGGTTCCTCTGGTACGCCTGCGGCTTCGCCCGGGACGGCCGCCACTACCTGGAGCAGGCCCTGGCCCTGGAGCAGGCTTCGAGCCCCGCGCGTGCCAAGGCGCTGTGGGCCGCGAGCCTCGTCGCTCTCGTCCAGGGCGACACTGAGGCCGGCAGCCGTCTCGCCACCGCGTTCCAGCAGGCCGTGGCCGAGGAAGCCGACGCAACCACCGCGGTTGCCGTCCTCACTCTGGAAGGCGCCAGCCTGACGGTGAGCGGCCGGCACACGCAGGCGGCCAAGGTGCTTGCCGATCTGCCGCCCGCCCCGCCGGTCGACGGCCGCTACCACGCGGCCTGGGTCATGGCACGCAACACGCAAGCCCTCGTCCACAACCACCTCGGACAGTTCACCGACGCCCTGGCCACCGCCGACGACCTGTGCGCCGAGTGCGCCCGGCGCGGAGAGACCTGGTCCCGCGCCTGGGGCGACTACATGCGCGCCCTTGCCGCACTCGGACTGGGACGCGCGTCGGAGGCCGCAGCCCATGCCCGTACCGCCCTCGCCGGCAAGCAGCGCCTCCACGACGACATGGGCATCGCCATGACCACCGACCTGCTCGCCTCCGCCGCCATCGCCTCTGGCCGGATCGAACAGGCGGCCCGCCTCCTCGGCCTCGCCGAGCAGGTCTGGCACACCCTCGGCACCCCCCAGGCGGGCATCCCCGAACTCGTCGCCGCCCGCACCGCATGCGAGAAGCAGGCCCGCCACCTCATCGGCGACGCCACCTACCAGACCGCCTTCGACGCCGGCTACGACACCGACCTCGACACCGGCATCGCTGAAGCCCTCACCCCGCCCGAGCCCTCACCGCACGCCCCTCTCCGGCCCGGCCCCACTGGCTGATCAGGACCGTCGCACGACCTGCCCACCGCCCTCCTCCGGGAAGGCGTCCGACTCGGGCAGCCGACGGGGTGAACCGTCAGGGCGGCGGAAGGGGGGTGTCGGGGGCCGGCTGAAAGAGCATCAGGGTGAGGTCGTCGGCCGGGACGGCGTCTCCGGTGTGCCGCTGAAGGAGGTCCAGGAGACGGTCGAGGGCCTGGTCGAGGGTGGGGGCGCGCAGGGCGGCGCGGGCGTGCTCGTCGAGGGGGAAGAAGGTGCCGTCGGCGGCGCGGGTGTCGGTGAGGCCGTCGGTGTGGAGCAGCAGGCGCTGGTGGGGAAGGACCTGGGCGCGCTGGATATGGGGGTCCGGGTCCAGGCCCAGGGGTGGGGAGGGCAGGGGCGGGGGGAGGCGGGCGAGGCGGTGGTCGATGCGCAGGGGCGGTGGGTGGCCGCAGTTGACCAGGCGGACCTCGTCGGGGAGGAGGTCGGCGAGGAGGAGGGTGACGAAGTCCTCCTCGCCCAGGTGGGGGCGGAGGCGGGCATCGAGGGCGCGGGCGAGGCGGACGAGGTCCTCCTCGGTGGCCGCGGTGTCCCGGAAGGCGGCCAGGACGACGGCGGCCAGCGGGGCGGCGGCGGGGCCGTGGCCCCTGACGTCGCCGAGGATCAGACGGGGTCCGGCCGGGGTGAGCACGGCGTCGTGCAGGTCGCCGCCGAGCCGCGCGCCGTCGGCGGGGCGGGAGCGGACGGCCAGGGCGAGGGATGCCTCGGCGATCAGTGCCGGCAGCGACCGGGCACGGTCCGCGTGCACCACGCCCCTCCCCGAGCTCACCAGACTCGCCCCACCCCTTCAGGCAGAAAGGCGTGAAGCACTTTCCCACCGCTGGCGGCGGGCCGTGGGTAAAGCGGCCGAAGTGCTGCGGGTCGGCCCGATGTGCTGCTAGCACCGACTCACCCGCGGACAAATGCCGCGTCGGGACGAGGAGGAGTTCGAAGTGGCGGAAGAGCGGCGGGTGGGGAACCTGCCAAGGGAGACGGGCCGTCTGGTGGGGCGGCGGACGGAGCTGTCCCAGGTGGGGCGGATGTTCCGGCGGTCGCGGCTGGTGACGGTGACCGGAGTGGGCGGAGTGGGCAAGACCCGGCTGGCCCAGCGGGTGGCGGGCGAGCTGCAGCCGGCCTTCGCGGACGGGGCGTGGTGGGTGGAGCTGTCCCCGCTCAGCGCGGGCAGGAAGGCGCTGCCGTACGCGATCTACGAGGCGCTGCCGCTGGCCGACCAGACCACCCGCCCGATGCTGGAGGTGATCGCCGAGTACCTGGCCGGGCGCGACCTCCTGCTGGTGTGGGACACCTGCGAGCACCTCGTCGACGACTGCCGGGAGGCGGCGGCGAAGCTGCTGGCCAGGGCCCCGGGCCTGCGGATCCTGGCCACCAGCCGCCGCCCGCTCGGCCTGTCCGCCGAGGAAGTGGTCGCCCTGGAGCCGCTGCCGGTGCCCGAGGCCGACGATGCGGCGGCCGAGGACAACGACTCGGTGATGCTGCTGACCGAGCGGGCGGCCGAGGCGGTCCCCGGCTTCACGGTCACCGACGCCAACCGGGGCGAGCTGGCAGCGCTGTGCCGCCGCCTGGAGGGGCTGCCCCTGGCCCTGGAGCTGGCCGCGGCCCGCCTGCGCGAGATGCCGCCGGCCGAGCTGAACCAGCGCCTGGCCGACCGCTACGCGACCCTCGGCGACACCGACGGCGCGAACTGCGACACCGACCCTCCCTGGCACCAGGCACTGCGCACCGCGATCGGCTGGAGCCACCAGCTGTGCACCCCGGCCGAACGGCTCGCCTGGGCACGGCTGTCGGTCTTCGCCGGTTCCTTCGACCTGGAGGCGGCCCGCCGGGTACTGGCCGACGAGCGCCTGCCCATCGCCCAGGTCCCGCACCTCGTCGCGGCGCTGGTGCAGGACTCGATCCTGGAGTGGACGCCCACCGGGGCCGGGGAGCGGTACCGGATGCTGGACACCCTCCGTGAGTACGGCGCCTTCTGGCTGCACGAGCTGGGCGAGGAGCGGACCGTCCGCCGTCGGCACCGCGACCACTACCTGGCCCTGGCCCGCGCCGCCGACGCCGCCTGGATCGGACCCGGCCAGGCGGCCCTGTACGACGAGATGACCGCCGAGCACGCCAACCTGCGCGCCGCGCTGGACTTCTGCCTCGCCGAAGGCGACGGAGGAACCGCGCTGGAGATGGGCGGCGTGCTGTGGTTCTTCTGGTTCGCCTGCGGCTTCGCCCGGGACGGCCGCCACTACCTGGACCGGGCCCTGGCCCTGGACCCGGCCCCCGGGCCGACTCGGGCCAAGGCCCTGTGGGCCTGCGGCATCGCTGCCATCGCCCAGGGCGACACGGAGACCAGCAGCCGTTTCGCCACCGCCTTCCGAGCCGCCGTGGCCGACGACACCGACCGTACCGCCCTCTTCGCCGCCGCCTATCTGGAGGGCGGCAGTCTCACCGTCAGCGGTCACCAGACGCGGGCCGCCGAGGTACTCGACGCGTCGGCGCACACCCGGCCGTGCCGTGGACGCTACGACGCGGCGTGGTTCCTGACACGCGCCGCACGGGCCTTCGTCCACGTCCACCTCGGACAGTTCACCGACGCCTTGGCCGTCGCCGACGAGTTGTGCGCCGAATGCGGCCGGCGCGGTGAGACCTGGGCCCGCGCCTGGGGCGACTACATGCGCGCCCTCGCCGCACTGGGACTGGGCCGGGCCGAGGAGGCCGCCACCCATGCCCGCACCGCCCTCGACGGCAAGCGCCGCCTCCGCGACAGTCTCGGCATCGCCATGGCCATCGACCTGCTCGCCTCCGCGGCCGCCGCGGCCCGGAACGCTGAACAGGCCGCCCGGTTCCTCGGCATCGCCGAGCGGATCTGGCGCACCCTCGGCACCCCTCAGATGGGCATGCCCGAACTCATCGCGGCCCGGCGCGCCTGCGAGGCGGAAGCCCGCCGCCTCATCGGGGACGACGCCTACCAGGCCGCCTTCCACGGCGGCTACCACACCGACCCCGCCACCGGCATCGCCGAAGCCCTGCGCCCGCCCGGCCCCTCGCACCACGCCCCCGCACAGCCCGGCTCCACCGGCTGACCCGGGCCGGACCCACGGCGACGCACCGCGGCCTCTCCGGCCGACCCGGGCCCGCCCGGAGCGTCCCGCACCGCCGGGCGAGGGCCCGGCCTCGCGGTGAAGGCGGCCCCACCCCGTCGAGGAGGCCGTGACCGCGGGGCCGCCCCTGCCGACGTGAACCGTCAGGGTGGTGGAAGATCCGTGACAGGGGTCGGCTGAAGGAGCATCAAGGTGAGGTCGTCGGCCGGGGCGGCGCCTCCGGTGTGCCGGTGGAGGAGGTCCAGGAGACGGTCGAGGGCCTGGTCGAGGGTGGGCGCGAGCAGGGCGGCGCGGGCGTGCTCGTCGAGGGGGAAGAAGGTGCCGTCGGCGGCACGGGCGTCGGTGAGGCCGTCGGTGTGGAGCAGCAGACGCTGGTGGGGGAGGACTCGGGCGCGCTGGACCCGGGGTTCCGGGTCCAGGCCCAGGGGCGGGCAGGGGTGGGGCGGGGGCAGGGGGACGAAGCTCTCGTCGATGCGCAGGGGCGGTGGGTGGCCGCAGTTGACCAGGCGGACCTCGTGGGGGCGGAGGTCGGCGATCAGGAGGGTGACGAAGTCCTCCTGGCCGAGGTGGGGGCGGAGGCGGGCGTCGAGGGCGCGGGCGAGGCGGACGGGGTCCTCCTCGGTGGCCGCGGTGTCCCGGAAGGCGGTCAGGACGGCGGCGGCCAGCGGGGC
Source organism: Streptomyces sclerotialus (assembly GCA_000719105.1). Classification (GTDB taxonomy): domain Bacteria; phylum Actinomycetota; class Actinomycetes; order Streptomycetales; family Streptomycetaceae; genus Streptomyces; species Streptomyces sclerotialus_B. The sequence goes on from JODX01000003.1 coordinate 329,268, forward strand.
GGCGGCGAGGCCGTGGCCCTTGACGTCGCCGATGAGGAGCCGGGGTCCGGCCGTCGTCATGACGGCGTCGTGCACATCGCCTCCCACCCGGGCGCCGTCGGCGGGGCGGACGCGGACAGCCAGGGCGAGACGAGCCTCGGCCATCAGCATCGGCAGCGATCGGGCGCCGTCCGCGTGCACCGCACCCCTCCCAGAGATGAACAAGGCTCGCCCCAGGCTTGTGAGCAAGGAGGCGCGCAGCACTATCCCACTCGCGGTGGCGGACCGTGGGCGAAGTGGCCGAAGTGCTGCGGACGGGCCCGGCGCGCTGCTAGCACCGAGGCACCACGCGCGAGGGCGCGCGGCGGGAGCGGGAAAGGGGACGGTCACGGTGGCGGCGGAGCGACGGGTGGGCAACCTGCCGGAGGAGAGCAATCGTCTGGTGGGGCGGCGGGCGGAACTGGCGCAGGTGACGCGCGCGTGCGGGCGGCATCGGCTGGTGACGGTGACCGGAGTGGGCGGCGTGGGCAAGACCCGGCTGGCCCGGCGGGTGGCGGGCGAGCTGCAGCCGTCCTTCACCGACGGGGCGTGGTGGATGGAACTGTCCCCGCTCAGCATGGGCATGGAGGCCCTGCCGTACGCGATCGCCGAGGCGCTGCCGCTGGCCGACCAGAGCACCCGGCCGATGTGGGAGGTGATCGCCGAGTACCTGGCCGGACGGAAGACCCTGCTGGTGTGGAACACCTGCGAGCACCTGGTCGAGGAGTGCCGGCAACTGGCGGGGACGCTGCTGTCGATGGCCCCGGGCCTCAGGATCCTGGCCACCAGCCGCCGCCCGCTCGGCCTGCCCGCCGAGGAGGTGCTCGCCCTCGATCCGCTGCCGGTGCCCGAGACGGACGACGATGCGGCGGACGCGGTGGTGCTGCTGGCGGACCGGGCCGCGGAGGCGGTGTCCGGCTTCACCGTCACCGACGCCAACCGTGCCGGACTGGCCGCCCTCTGCCGCCGCCTGGAGGGGCTGCCACTGGCCCTGGAACTGGCCGCGGCCCGCCTGCGCGAGATGCCACTGCCCGAGCTGAACCAGCGGCTGGCCGACCGCTACGCGATCCTCGGCGACACCGACGGCGGGAACTACGGCGTCCGTCCGCGCTGGCACCAGGCGCTGCGTACCGCGATCGGCTGGAGCCATGAGCTGTGCACCCCGGCCGAGCGGTTGCTGTGGGCGCGGCTGTCGGTGTTCGCCGGCAGCTTCGACGCGGAGGCGGCCCGGCAGGTCTGCGCCGACGCGCGACTGCCCGGGGAAGAGGTGCCGTCGCTGCTGGCCGCGCTGGTGGAGAAATCGATCCTGACCTGGGTGCCCACGGGGGGCGGCGAGCGGTACCGGATGCTGGACACCATCCGCGAGTTCGGCACCTTCTGGCTGCACGAGCTGGGCGAGGAGGAGGCACTGCGGTGCCGGCACCGGGCGTACTTCCTCGCGCTGGCCCGCGCGGGGGACGCCGCCTGGCTGGGGCCGGATCAGTTCGCCTGGTACGACCGCATGGCCGACGAGCACGACAACCTGCGCACCGCGCTGGAGTACTGCCTGGCCGAGCCGGCCGGGCATGCCGCGCTGGAGCTGGCCGGCGCCCTGTGGTTCTTCTGGTACGCCTGCGGGTTCGCCCGGGAGGGCCGGCACTACCTGGACCGCGCCCTGGCCGCGGACACCGCACCGAGCGGGGCGCGCACCCAGGCCCTGTGGGCCGCGGGGCTCGCCGCGGTCGGCCTCGGCGACGCGGAGTCCGCCGCCGCCCGCAGCGAGGAAGGCCTGGCCGCGGCCGAACAGCAAGGCGACGACGCGCTCGATCCCGCCCTGGGGGTCTTCTCGTGCGCCGTGGCCCTGCGGGGCGACCTGGCGGCCATGGAGGCCGTGACCGACCGCATCTTCGCCCTGCCGCAGAAGGACGACGTACTCACCCTGGCCCCGCTCTTCGGCCTGCAGGTCCGTAGCCACGTTCTCATCTCCGCGGGCGAGCCGGCGAAGGCGCTGACCCACCTCGAGCGGCTGCGCACGCTGTGCGACCGGCACGGCGAGCGATGGACACGCGCGTTCTGCGACTACTTCCAGGCTCAGGCCGAACTGGCGCTCGGCCGGCCCGACGCGGCGCAGCACCACGCCCGGGAGGCGTTGCGGATCAAGCACCGGCTCCACGACCGCATGGCGATCGGTCTGCTCATGGACACGCTCGCCGTGGCCACCGGCGCCGCCGGGCAGGCCGAGCGCGCCGCCTGGCTGCTCGGCCTGGCCCATCAGGTCTGGGGCACCCTCGGGGCGCCGCAGATGGGCCAGCCCCAGTGGGTGGCCGTCCGCCAGGCATGCGAACGCCAGGCCCGCGCCGCCCTCGGCGACCACGGCTACCGGATCGCGTTCGACACCGGCCACGCCACCGACCTGGACACCGGAATCGCCGAGGCCCTCATCCCGGCTGACCCGGCACCCCGCTCCCCCGCACAGCCCGGCGCCACCGGCTGATCCGGCCGGACACCACAGCGACGTACTGCTGTCTCCGCAGCTCAGCTCGTCGACCGCCTCCGCCGGGCAAGAAGACGCAGGGCACACTCTCACTTCCGTCGGCGGGCTGTGGGCGAAGCGGCCGAAGTGCTGCGGCCGGACCGGGCGCGCTGCTAACACCGAGTCCCACACGGGCGGGAGACCGCGGCGGGAGCGGGAAGGGGACGGTCACGATGGTGGCGGGGCGGCGGGTGGGCAACCTGCCGGAGGAGAACGGTCGTCTGGTGGGGCGACGGGCAGAGCTGGCGCAGGTGGCACGGGCGTGCGAACGGCATCGGCTGGTGACGGTGACCGGGGTGGGCGGAGTGGGCAAGACCCGGCTGGCCCGGCGGGCGGCGGGCCGGCTGCAGCCGTCGTTCGCGGACGGGGCGTGGTGGGTGGAGCTGTCCCCGCTGAGCGCGGGCAGGGAGGCGGCTCTGCCGTATGCGATCGCCGAGGCACTGCCGCTGGCCGACCAGACCACCCGCCCGATGCTGGAGGTGGTCGCCGAGTACCTGGCCGGGCGCGACCTCCTGCTGGTGTGGGACACCTGCGAGCACCTCGTCGAGGACTGCCGGAAGGCGGCGGCGACACTGCTGACCGTAGCCCCGGGCCTGCGGATCCTGGCCACCGGTCGCCGCCCGCTCGGCCTGGCCTGCGAGGAAGTGCTCGCCCTCGACCCGCTCCCGGTCCCCGGGGCCGACGAGGACGAGGCGGCGGACGCGGTGGTGCTGCTGGCCGACCGGGCCGCCGAGGCCGTGCCCGGATTCACCGTCTCCGCCGCCAACCGCGCCGAGCTGGCCGCCCTGTGCCGCCGCCTGGAAGGGCTGCCCCTCGCCCTGGAGCTGGCCGCGGCCCGCCTGCGCGAGATACCACTGCCCGAGCTGAACCGGCGCCTGGACGACCGCTACGCGATCCTCGGCACCACCGACGGCCCGGACTACGACGCCGACCCGCCCTGGCACCAGGCGCTGCGCACCGCGATCGGCTGGAGCCACCAGCTGTGCACCCCGGCCGAGCGGTTGCTGTGGGCGCGGCTGTCGGTGTTCGCCGGCAGCTTCGACGCGGAGGCGGCCCGGCAGGTCTGCGCCGACAAGCTGCTGCCCGGCCAGGAGGTACCGGCCCTGCTCGGGGCGCTCGTGGAGAAGTCGATCCTGGTCTGGGAGCCGACCGGGGCCGGGGAGCGGTACAGGATGCTCGACACCGTCCGCGAGTACGGCGCCCACTGGCTGCGCGGCCTGGGCGAGGAGCGGGTGGTCCGCCTTCGTCACCGTGCCCACTTCCTGCACCTGTCCCGCACCGCCGACGCCGCCTGGTCCGGGCCCGGCCAGGTCGTCTGGCGCGACCGGACGGTCGAGGAGTTCGCCAACCTGCGGGCCGCACTCGACTGCTGCCTCGCCGAGGAAGACGGGCACGCCGCGCAGGAGCTGGGCGGGGCGCTGTGGTTCTTCTGGTACGCCTGTGGTTTCTCCAACGAGGGCCGTCACTATCTGGACCGGGCCCTGGCCCTGGCCCCGGGCTCCGGGCCGGCCCGCGCCAAGGCCCTGCTGGCCCGCGGTCTGGTCGCCGTCATCCAGGGCGACGGACTGGCCTGCATCCGTCTCGCCGTCGAGTTCCGCGAGGCCGTGGCCGGGGACACCGACGACACCGCCGTGTTCGCCGCCGCCTTCCTGGAGGGCGTCGGTCATGCGGAGTGCGGCCGGCACGCGCAGGCGGCCGAGGTGTACGACGCGGCGCCGCGCACTCGGCCCGGCACCGGGCGGTACGCCGCGATGTGGTTCCAGTTGCAGGCCAGCTCGGCCTTCGTTCGCGTCAACCTCGGACAGTTCGCCGACGCCGAGATGATCGCCACGGAACTGCGCGCCGAGTGCGCCCGGCGCGGCGAGGTCCATGTCCGCGCCTGGAGCGACTACATCCGTGCCCTCGCCACGCTGGCCCTGGGACGGGCGGAAGAGGCCGTGGCCCATGCCCGCAACGCCCTGGACGGCAAACGCCGCCTGCATGACAGCCTCGGCATCGCCCTGACCATCGAGCTGCTCGCCTCCGCCGCCGGCACCGCCGGGGACGCCGCACAGACCGCACGGCTCCTCGGCCTCGCCGACCAGATCTGGGACACCCTCGGCACCCCTCAGGCGGGCATTCCCGAACTCATCGCCACCCGCCAGGCGTGCGAGGCCCGCACCCGCCACCTCCTCGGTGACGACGCCTATCGGACCGCCTTCCGCACCGGCTACGACACCCACCTCGACACCGGCATCACCGAAGCCCTGCGCCCGCCCGACCCCTCGTACCAGGCCCCCGCACAACCCGACCCCACCGGCTGACCGGGCCGGCACCCACAACGACGGCTCAGGGGTGCCCCGAGAACCGGGACACCCCTGAGCCGTCGTACACCACTCACCGCGCGGCAGCGATCAGGTCGTCGTCGTCCGCCTCCGCCGAGCACCCGGACGCCGCTCGCTCGGCCGCGTCACCGGATCCCCGGCCTCGAGCGCGGCGGCGCGCCGCCGCAGCCCGAAGTCGGCCAGCGCCTCGGCCAGCTTGTGCACCGAAGGCTCCGGAGCCATGACGTCGACCCGCAGGCCGTGCTCCTCGGCGGTCTTCGCCGTGGCCGGGCCGATGCAGGCGATAACGGTCACGTTGTGCGGCTTGCCGGCGATGCCCACCAGGTTCCGCACCGTGCTCGACGACGTGAAGAGGACCGCGTCGAAGCCACCACCCTTGATGGCCTCCCGCGTCTCGGCCGGCGGCGGCGACGCCCGCACGGTGCGGTACGCCGTGACGTCGTCGACCTCCCAGCCCAGCTCGATCAGCCCGGCGACCAGGGTCTCCGTGGCGATGTCGGCGCGCGGCAGGAACACCCGGTCGATCGGGTCGAAGACCGGGTCGTACGGCGGCCAGTCCTCCAACAAGCCCGCCGCCGACTGCTCCCCACTGGGCACCAGGTCGGGCTTCACACCGAAGGCCACCAGCGCCTTGGCCGTCTGCTCGCCCACCGCCGCGACCTTGATGCCCGCGAAGGCACGCGCGTCGAGCCCGTACTCCTCGAACTTCTCCCGTACGGCCTTGACCGCGTTCACCGAGGTGAAGGCGATCCACTCGTACCGGCCCGTCACCAGGCCCTTGACCGCGCGCTCCATCTGCTGGGGGGTGCGCGGGGGCTCGACGGCGATGGTCGGGACCTCGTGCGGGACGGCCCCGTAGGACCGCAGCTGGTCGGAGAGCGACGCCGCCTGCTCCTTCGTGCGCGGGACGAGCACCTTCCAGCCGAACAGCGGCTTGGACTCGAACCACGAGAGCTGGTCGCGCTGCGCGGCGGAGGACCGCTCACCGACCACGGCTATCACCGGGCGGCCGCCGTCCGGCGACGGCAGCACCTTCGCCTGCTTCAGCGTCTGCGCGATGGAGCCGAGCGTCGCGGTCCAGGTGCGCTGCCGGGTCGTCGTACCGCCGATCGTGACCGTGAGAGGGGTGTCCGGCTTGCGGCCCGCCGACACCAGCTCACCGGCCGCGGCCGCGACGGAGTCCAGCGTCGTCGAGACGACGACCGTGCCGTCCGAGGCGCCCACCTCCGTCCAGCAGCGGTCGGAGGCGGTGCGGGCGTCCACGAACCGTACGTCGGCGCCCTGCGCGTCCCGCAGCGGCACACCCGCGTAAGCAGGCACACCCACGGCGGACGCGATGCCGGGCACCACCTCGAACGGCACGCCCGCGGCGGCGCACGCCAGCATCTCCCCGGCGGCGTAGGTGTCGAGCCCGGGGTCCCCGGTCACCGCACGGACGACCCGCTTGCCGCCCCGCGCGGCCTCCATGACAAGATTGGCCGCATCCCGCGACGCGGGAAGTGCAGCGGTTTTTGACGAGCCGTCGACTACCGCGAGCTGAGGCGTGCCCATGGCCGGGAAGACGTCCGCGGACGACCCGGCCGCAGTGTCAAGGACGGCAACGCCTGCCCGGGCATGCGCACGGACCACGTCGAGCACCTCGTGCTCGCCGACGAGGACGTCCGCGCTGGCCAGCGCCTCTACGGCGCGCAGTGTGAGCAGTCCCGGATCCCCGGGTCCGGCACCGAGGAAGGTGACGTGACCGTGGTCCGGACCGGCGGGAAGGGTGGTGGGGCTCAATGTGCTCGCTCCCCCATCAGACCGGCCGCGCCCTTGGCGAGCATCTCGGCCGCGAGTTCGCGGCCGAGCGCCATCGCCTGCTCGTGCGTCTCGGGCACGGGACCGGTGGTGGACAGCTGCACCAGCGTCGAGCCGTCGGTGGTGCCGACGACGCCGCGCAGGCGCATTTCCTTGACAATCTGCCCGTCGGCCAGAAGATCGGCGAGCGCGCCCACGGGAGCACTGCAGCCGGCCTCGAGGGCGGCGAGAAGGGACCGCTCGGCGGTCACGGCGGCCCGGGTGAACGGGTCGTCGAGCTCGGCGAGCGCGGCGACGAGGTCCGCGTTGTCCGCGGCGCACTCGATCGCGAGGGCCCCCTGGCCGGGGGCGGGCAAAATCGTGTCGACCGACAGGAAGTCGGTCACCTCGTCGGTCCGCTCGATCCGGTTCAGTCCGGCGGCGGCGAGCACGACGGCGTCCAGCTCGCCCTTGTGGACGTACCCGACGCGGGTGTCGATGTTCCCGCGGATCGGCACCGTCTCGATGGTGCGGCCGTGGCTGCGGGCGTACGCGTTGAGCTGGGCCATGCGGCGCGGCGAGCCGGTGCCGACGCGCGCGCCCTCGGGCAGCTCGCCGAAGCGCAGCCCGTCACGGGCGACGAGGACGTCACGCGGGTCCTCGCGCACCGGCACCGCGGCCAGCACCAGGCCCGGGTGCGCGGCGGTGGGCAGGTCCTTCAGGGAGTGCACGGCGAAGTCGACCTCGCCGCGCAGCAGCGCCTCGCGCAGTGCCACGACGAAGACGCCGGTGCCGCCGATCTGCGCCAGGTGCTCGCGGGAGGTGTCGCCGTACGTCGTGATCTCCACGAGCTCGACGGGCCGCCCGGTCACCCGGCGCACCGCCTCCGCCACGTGGCCGGACTGGGCCATGGCGAGCTTGCTCCGCCTGGTCCCGAGCCTCAGTGCCGGTGCCTGCTGCTCACTCATGCTCGCCCTCGGTTCTCGGCGTCTCGGTCGTTCTTGGTCTCGGTGTCGGCCCGCGAGACGGCGGCGACCGTCTCCTGATCCAGGTCGAACAGGGTCCGCAGCGCGTCGGCGTACCCGGCGCCACCGGGTTCGGCCGCGAGCTGCTTGACCCGCACGGTCGGCGCGTGCAGCAGCTTGTCGACCACGCGCCGTACGGTCTGCGTGATCTCGCCGCGGTGCTTGTCGTCGAGCCCCGGCAGCCGGCCCTCCAGCCGCGCGATCTCACTCGCGACGACATCGGCGGCCATGGTGCGCAGCGCCACGACGGTGGGCGTGATGTGCGCGGCCCGCTGGGCGGCGCCGAAGGCGGCCACCTCGTCGGAGACGATGCGCCGCACCTGGTCCACGTCGGCGGCCATCGGCGCGTCGGCGGAGGCCTCTGCCAGCGACTCGATGTCGACCAGCCGCACTCCGGCGAGCCGGTGCACGGCCGCGTCGATGTCGCGGGGCATCGCCAGGTCCAGCAGCGCGAGCACGGGCTCGGGCCGGGGGGCCACGGGCACGGGCTCGGGCCGGCGCCGCTCGGGCACCCGGCCGGTGGCGGTCGCGGTGGCGGCGAGCGCGCTGATCAGCTCGGCGTCGGGCGCGGTACGGGTCTCGCGGCGGTCGACGGTGCCGTTGTCGACCCACGTGGCGTGCTGCTCCAGCGTGGCCGCGTCCATACCGGCCACCGCGGCCTCGCCGAGCACGGAGAACCCGCCCTGCGCGGCGGGCGGATCGAGCGGGCAGCCGTCCTCGGTCCCGAGGGAGGTGGGCGGCAGCGGCGTCTCCTCGCGCGCGGTGCGCACCGGTGCCGGGGCCGTACGGGCGGACGCGGCGTCCGGAGCCGACGGCTCGACGGAGGCCTCCTCGATCCGGCCCTCGACCGCCGCGGCGACCGCCTCGGCCGTGAGGACCAGACCCGTCGCGCCCGTACAGGACACCGCGACGTCGGCACGTGTCAGTTCGTCCGCGACCGCGTCCATCCGCACGGCACGGGCGACAACGTCCGTTCCGTCCTGCTCCGTGAGGATCTGCGCGAGGCGCTCGGCACGGTCGTACGTCCGGTTGGCGATGACGATTTCGGCGACACCCGCGCGCGCGAGCGTCGCGGCGGCCAGCGAGGACATGGAGCCCGCGCCGATGACGAGGGCGCGCTTGCCGCGGGCCCAGGCCTCGACGTCGCCGCCGTCCGCGAGCTGCTCCAGACCGAAGGTGACCAGGGACTGGCCCGCCCGGTCGATGCCGGTCTCGGAGTGGGCGCGCTTGCCGACTCTGAGGCCCTGCTGGAACAGGTCGTTCAGCAGCCGGCCGGCCGTGTGCAGGTTCTGCGCCTTGGCCAGCGAGTCCTTGAGCTGGCCGAGGATCTGGCCCTCGCCGACCACCATCGAGTCCAGGCCACAGGCCACGGAGAACAGGTGGTGGACCGCGCGGTCCTCGTAGTGCACGTACAGGTAGGGGGTGAGCTCGTCCAGCCCTACCCCGCTGTGCTGGGCGAGCAGCGTGGACAGCTCGGCCACACCGGCGTGGAACTTGTCCACGTCGGCGTAGAGCTCGATGCGGTTGCAGGTGGCGAGCAGCGTGGCCTCGGCGGCCGGCTCGGCGGCGACCGTGTCCTGGAGCAGCTTGATCTGCGTGTCCGGGGACAGCGCGGCCCGCTCCAGCAAGCTGACCGGAGCGCTGCGGTGGCTCAGCCCGACGACGAGGAGGCTCATGCCGGCATCACGGCGGGGACGTCCCCGTCAGGGCCTTTACCGGTCTCCTTGGGCACCTGGAGCACGGTGCCGGGCTCCCCGGCGGCCTCCTCGACGGCCTTGCGCTGCTCGTGGAAGGCGAGGATCTGGAGCTCGATGGAGAGGTCGACCTTGCGCACGTCGACGCCGTCCGGCACGGACAGCACGGTCGGCGCGAAGTTCAGGATGGAGGTGACCCCGGCGGCCACGAGCCGGTCGCAGACCTGCTGGGCGGCGCCGGCGGGGGTGGCGATGACACCGATCGAGACACCGTTCTCGGCGATGATCGATTCCAGGTCGTCCGTGTGCTGCACGGGGATGCCCGCGACGGGCTTCCCGGCCATCGCCGGATCGGCGTCGATCAGCGCCGCGACACGGAACCCGCGGGACGCGAAGCCGCCGTAGTTGGCGAGCGCCGCGCCGAGGTTGCCGATACCGACGATCACAACCGGCCAGTCCTGGGTGAGGCCCAGTTCACGGGAGATCTGGTAGACGAGATACTCGACGTCGTAACCGACCCCACGCGTCCCGTAGGAGCCCAGGTACGAGAAGTCCTTGCGCAGCTTCGCGGAGTTGACCCCGGCGGCGGCCGCGAGCTCCTCGGAGGAGACGGTGGGCACCGAGCGCTCCGAGAGCGCGGTCAGGGCGCGGAGGTACAGCGGAAGCCGGGCGACGGTGGCCTCGGGAATCCCTCGGCTACGGGTCGCCGGTCGGTGAGTTCGGCCAGTTGCCACGGTGCTCCTGCGGGTAGAGCGGGGCTGCAGGCGGTCATACGTCCCCAGACCGCCCCGTCGACAGCAGGCTATGTCTTTGTGAACGCGTGCACAAAGATGGTGTCCGTTTTGCCCGCCCAACGTGACCGGGCTCACGCACATCCGGCCCGTTCGCCGGGAACCGAGGCGCAACCTCTGTCGTTCCTCCGATGCTGGGGGCAAAGCCGCACACTCTCCTTAATGATCACCGCCCCCGAGATGAATTCGCCGTCGATCCTAAGCGAACTTTCCGGACCAGTTGGACTAGTCGGTCAGTGCATCCCGGAGACGTTTCTCGTTCACCCGCCAGAAGGTGTGCTGTTCACCGTCGACCAGGACGACCGGAATCTGCTCCCAGTAAGCGCGGTGCAGCTCCTCGTCCTGGGTGATGTCCCTGCCCTCCCACGGGATCCCGAGCTCCCCGCACACCCGCTCGACCACGGCCTGGGCGTCCTCGCACAGATGGCACCCGGGCTTCCCGATCAGGGTGACGAGATGCCGGGCCCCCCGAGCGGCCGGGGCATCCGGGGCTGCCTGTGACGTACGCGACTCAGGGGCCCCCTGAGGTGCGGTCTTGCTCTCCGTACTGCGGCGTCCGGCGCGCCGGAAGATGGGACTCATGTCGGCCATTCTCGCGCTGCGGCGCCCACAGGGAACCCCTGCGCCCCGGCTCGCGCCCGAGCCCGCGGCCTGCCGTCTCCGCACACCGGCGCACCGAGCGGCGCACTGCTTTAACGACACGGTCGCGGAGTGTTCACGGCCTCCGAACCTCTCCGCTCCGGAAGCACCGAACGGACTGGCTATGCTCACCGTCATGGCCGCTCTCGGATGGCTCACCCCTCGTAGGCGCTCCGCCACCGCGCGAAGCGTATTGGCAGGCGAAGCCTCGGCGGAGGCAGCACGCAAGTCCTCGCAGGAACAGGAACTGGCCGGCCCGCTCGAGCCGCAGTTCCCCGTCCACGGCGACGACAAGGCCGCCGCCTTCTTCGACCTCGACAACACCGTCATGCAGGGTGCCGCGCTGTTCCACTTCGGCCGCGGCCTGTACAAGCGGAAGTTCTTCGAGACCCGCGACCTCGCCCGGTTCGCCTGGCAGCAGGCGTGGTTCCGGCTGGCCGGGGTCGAGGACCCCGAGCACATGCAGGACGCGCGCGACTCCGCGCTGTCGATCGTCAAGGGCCACCGGGTGGCCGAGCTCATGACGATCGGCGAGGAGATCTACGACGAGTACATGGCCGAGCGCATCTGGCCGGGCACGCGCGCGCTGGCCCAGGCGCACCTGGACGCGGGCCAGAAGGTGTGGCTCGTCACGGCGGCCCCCGTGGAGATCGCCACGGTGATCGCCCGCCGCCTGGGCCTGACCGGCGCCCTGGGCACGGTCGCGGAATCGGTCGGCGGTGTCTACACGGGCAAGCTGGTCGGCGAGCCGCTGCACGGCCCGGCCAAGGCGGAGGCGGTCCGCGCGCTGGCGTCGGCGGAGGGCCTGGACCTCACGCGCTGCGCGGCGTACAGCGACTCCCACAACGACATCCCGATGCTCTCCCTGGTCGGCCACCCCTACGCGATCAACCCGGACACCAAGCTGCGCAAGCACGCGCGCGAGTTCGACTGGCGGCTGCGCGACTACCGTACGGCCCGCAAGGCGGCCAAGGTCGGTCTGCCGGCGGCGGCCGGGGTGGGCGCGGTGGCGGGCGGCACGGCGGCGGCGATCGCCCTGCACCGCCGCCGCCGCTGACCCGGCACGCACCTCCGCGCCGTCCTTCCGGACACCTGTGCGCCGCTGCTCACCGCTCCCTCACGGCCTCGTCACCCGCTCCGCACCCCCCTTGTCACCCTCTCCCGCACCCGAGCACAACACGCCCCGACCGAAGCGCAAGCTGGATCGATCCGGTCAACAAGCGGTCACGAAAAGGCACTTGAACGTGCGTTGATCGATAACAGAAGCGACGTAATCGGCGAATTGGGCAACTGGGTGTAGCAGGGCCTGCACGAAGCGTTATTCTCCTCAGACGCAAACCGGTACCCCTCCGTCGCTACGACGGGTGAAAGGTCCCGCACTGCACGTGATGGAAGCTCTGCCTCTGGGAGTCCCGTGTACCCACACGTCGGGGTTGACGCCTCGGGCCTGGCTACGCTGCGCGCAACGGTCCTGGACATGTTGCGCGACTTCGTCCCCACCGCGTACGCCGTCCCCGCGCTCGCCGTCTCCGCTGCCCCCGTCCGCCCGTGCTACGCGCTCGCCGACGGCATCGAGCAGGGGTCTGCGCGCAACTCCGTCGTCGCGGGGCGGCGGTCCGGGGACGCCACCAGACGCGGCCGGACCGGCTCGGCCGCCACCGCACGCCGCCCCGCCGCGGACAGCGACAGCGCCCGGATGATGGACCTCGTGGAACGCGCCCAGGCCGGCGAGGCCGACGCGTTCGGGCGGCTGTACGACCAGTACAGCGACACGGTGTACCGCTACATCTACTACCGGGTGGGGGGCAAGGCGACCGCCGAGGACCTCACCAGCGAGACCTTTCTGCGGGCCCTGCGCCGCATCGGGACGTTCACCTGGCAGGGGCGCGACTTCGGCGCCTGGCTGGTCACCATCGCCCGCAACCTCGTCGCCGACCACTTCAAGTCGAGCCGGTTCCGGCTCGAGGTCACCACCGGCGAGATGCTCGACGCCAACGAGGTGGAACGCTCCCCCGAGGACTCCGTCCTGGAGTCGCTCTCCAACGCCGCGCTCCTCGACGCCGTCCGGCGGCTCAACCCACAGCAGCAGGAGTGCGTCACCCTCCGCTTCCTTCAGGGCCTCTCCGTCGCGGAGACCGCCCGTGTGATGGGGAAGAACGAGGGAGCGATCAAGACCCTGCAGTACCGCGCCGTGCGCACCCTCGCCCGGCTGCTACCCGAAGACGCCCGCTGAGCGGCGCCCCCTCCGCCCCTTCCCCTCCCCTCGCGGACCGAGCCGCCGAGACGTCGAACCGCGCACCGGCCCCGGCCTGACCGGAGATCACCCGCCACCCTCGGCCACCGCCAAGTAACCCTGTGTCGACACCCGTTGACTCCGCGGTTCGCTCATTCGTCGTCCGTAACCCAAGTGCCGCGCCGCTCGTTGTGCGGGATGCAGGCTCCCTGTGGTCACACCTTGGCCGACATCGATCACTCGATCGTGTGGAAGTGGTCGGGGGTGTGCAACCCTCAGGAACCCCTGGGGAGTCGACCGTCACGACGAGAGGAGGTGCCGCCAGTGATCGCGAACGTATCGGCGCACCGGCGGGCGAACGCCTTCGCCCAGGCTCTGGAGGAGCTGTCCGACCGGGCCACGGCGGCCGAGCAGCCCGACGTCCCGGCCCCGGCTGCGGCGGAGCGGACCGAGCAGGGCCGGCTGCTGGCCCTCACAACCGGTCTGGGCGAGCTGCCCAAGCCGGAACTCGATCCCGAGGTCAAGGTCGTCCAGCGGGCCAGGCTCGTGGCCGCGATGGAGGCCATGCTGCAGGAGGGCACAGCCGCGGGCGGCGAGGCGGCGGACGCCACGGTGCCCGCACAGAAGGGAAACTCCCACCGGGCGCGGGGCCCGCGCCGGACGGGCGCACTGGGGAAACTGCGCCCCCGTTCCCGGCTGAGCAAGGGGCTCGCCGCGGGCGGACTCAGTGTCGGCGTGGCCGCGGGAGCCTTCGGCGGTGTCGCCGCCGCCAGTTCCGACGCCCTCCCCGGTGACTCGCTGTACGGCCTCAAGCGCGGCATCGAGGACTTCAAGCTGAACATGGCCGACGACAGCTCGGACCGCGGCCGGCTCTACCTCGACCAGGCGTCCACCCGGCTCGGCGAGGCCCGCCGGCTCATGGACCGCGATCGCGGCAACTCCCTCGACCACGAGGATCTCGGCGCGATCCGCCGCGCCCTGAACGGTATGCGCCATGACGCCGAGGAGGGCCACCGCCTGCTCCGCGAGGCGTACGAGCACGACCCCGGCTCCCTGGACCCCATCCAGACCCTCTCCGCCTTCTCCCGCTCCCACCGCGGCACATGGGGAGCACTGCGCGAGAAGCTTCCCGTACAGCTCGGGGACGTCAGTCAGCAGGTCTCGTCGGTGTTCGACGCCATAGACAGCGAGGTCGCTCCGCTCCAGTCACTGCTGCCGGAGTACCCGGCGCGCGGCGGCGACGGCCGACAGCACGGTACGGACCCCGGTTCCACCGGCTCCGCGGAGACCGGTCGGCCGACCCCGAGCGTCAGCGACTCCCCGGACCGCGGCCACGACAGCGGCGGCGCCCCGGAGCCGTCCGCCTCGGACTCCGGCGGCGAGGGGCTGCTCGGCGGCAGCACGGGCGGCCTGCTGGACCCGCCCGAGGAGGACACCAGCAGCTCCTCCCCCTCGTCCGGCAAGAGCACTCCGGCCGAGAAGCCGGACGTCACCCTGCCGCCGCTCCTCCCGGACCTGCTGCCCGACCTCGGCATCGACGGCGGTAGCACCGAGTAGGTCCGGTGCGTATGGCGGTGGGGGCGCCCCTTCGGCGAAGGGGCGCCCCCACCGCCATACGCGGGTATCAGGCGACCCCGAGCGCGGCACGCCTCAGAAGAAGACCGACCTCCGCTGCACCAGCAACTTGGCCCCTCTCCTCTGCTGCTCTCGCACTGCTCCGCAGGCTTCGAACAGCTGCGCCGGACTCCGTCCGCCGACCAGCCGGCACCCGCGCCCGACGACCAGTCCGGGCGCGGCACGCCTCAGAAGAAGACCGACCTCCGCTGCACCAGCAACTTGTACAGCGTGTGCTGGATCTGCTCCCTGACCTGGTCCGTCAGGTTGAACATCAGCATCGGGTCGTCGGCGGCCTCCGGGGGATAGCCGTCCGTCGGGATCGGCTCGCCGAACTGGATCGTCCACTTCGTCGGCAGCGGCACCGCGCCCAGCGGCCCCAGCCACGGGAACGTCGGCGTGATCGGGAAGTACGGGAAGCCCAGCAGCCGCGCCAGCGTCTTGGCGTTGCCGATCATCGGATAGATCTCCTCCGCGCCCACGATCGAGCACGGGACGATCGGCGTGCCCTGCCGCAGCGCGGTCGACACGAAGCCGCCCCGCCCGAACCGCTGGAGCTTGTAGCGCTCGCTGAACGGCTTGCCGACGCCCTTGAAGCCCTCCGGCATCACCCCGACCAGCTCCCCCTGCGCCAGCAGGCGTTCGGCGTCCTCCGTGCAGGCGAGGGTGTGCCCCAGCTTCCGGGCCAGCTCGTTCACCACCGGCAGTACGAACACGAGATCGGCGGCCAGCAGCCGCAGATGACGGTCCGCCGGATGGTGGTCGTGCACGGCGACCTGCATCATCAGGCCGTCCAGCGGCAGCGTCCCGGAGTGGTTGGCGACGATCAGCGCTCCGCCCTCGGACGGAACGTTCTCGATACCCTTCACCTCGACCCGGAAGTACTTCTCGAACACCGGCCGCAGCAGGGACATCAGCACCTGATCGGTGAGCTCGGCGTCGTACCCGAAGTCGTCGATCTCGTAGTCGCCGGTGAGGCGCTTGCGCAGGAAAGACAGCCCCCCGGCGATACGGCGCTCCAGGCCGCCCTCCTGGGGCCGGCCCCGCCGCTCCGGTGTCTCCGGCTGCTCATGCGTCACGGGAACATCATCCTGCCCGAACGACCGCTTGGGCAGGGCCTGGACCTCACGGACGATCGCGGGCTCGCCCTTGCGCCGGCTCCCCGCGGTCCGGCGGCGCGGCGCGCGCGGTAGGGCGCCGGCACGCGACGACCGGTCGTCGTCGAACGGAATGACCTTGGCATCCGCCATTGTTGATGCGCTCCTCAGTTGGCGCTCTGCGTCGGGGGGTGGCCTCCGCCCAGGGCGGGCAGTGCGGCGAACCGGTCGACGGCCCCGGCGAGGGCCTCCGGCGGCAGCAGTCCCGGGCCGCGGCTGCGGACGAAGTCGGCGAACGTCTCCGCCGTCGTGTACTTCGGCTGATAGCCCAGCGTCTCGCGCATCTGGTTCGTCGCCACGACCCGCCCATGGGTCAGCAGCCTCAACTGTTCGGGCGAGAAGTCCGTCACGCCCAGCGTACGCACGGCCGAACCGAGCCAGCTGACGGCCGGCATCAGCAGCGGCACCGTGGGCCGGCCGAGCCGCCGGGCGCACTGCGAGAGCAGCAGCACGCCGTCTCCCGCGACGTTGAACGTCCCACTGTTGAGCGTGCCGCGTTCGGGCTCGTGCGAGGCGATCCGCAGCACCTCGATGACATCGTCCTCGTGCGCGAACTGCAGGCGCGGGTCGTAGCCCAGCACGGTCAGCAGCACCGGCATCGAGAAGTACGAGGCGAGCGGCGAGTCCGCGCTCGGCCCGAGGATGTTCGCGAACCTCAGCACACACACGGCCACATCGGGCCGGCGGCGCGCGAACCCGCGGACGTACCCCTCGACCTCGACGGTGTCCTTGGCGAAGCCGCCGCTGGGCAGGGACTTGGGCGGGGTGGTCTCGGTGAACACGGCCGGGTCGCGCGGCGCCGAACCGTAGACGTTCGTGCTGGACTTCACCACCAGCCGCTTCACGGCCGGGGACTTCTGGCAGGCACCCAGCAGCTGCATGGTGCCGATGACGTTGGTCTCCTTGACCGTGGCCCGGCTGCCGCTGCCCAGCGGGGTTCCCGTGACGTCCATGTGCACCACGGTGTCGACCTCGTGCTCGGCCAGCACCCGCCCGATCGTGGGCTGCCTTATGTCGGCCTGCACGAAGTCCGCGCCGCCCAAGTGGTGCTCGGGCGGCACCGCGTCCACGGCGATCACCCGCTCGACCTGGGGGTCCCGCTGGATCCGTCGTACGAACCGGCCCCCCAGCCGACGGGCCACCCCGGTCACGAGTACGACCTTGCCCAAGATCAGCGCCTCACTTCCAGACGTCGATACAGCATCGTTTCAGCACTGCGTGCCGCTGCCCGTACTCTGCCGCGTTCCCCGTGTGCGGCCACGTTAGCGGGTTGTTGTTGCGCTGTGATGACTGCCAGATGCATGAAGTGACGGCGAGCCCTGGCGTCCGATCGGACCCGGCCACTCGTCAGCCGGTCACGCCTGAGCCGGTCACGCGCCCGGCACGCACCCTGTGCGCCGCGGCGGCCGTACAACGACTGCGGCCCCCCACCGGAGCCGGTGGGGGGCCGCAGAGCGCGCTGTTCGCGGCGCTCGTGCAAGATTCGCAAGGCGAACCCGTCGGGGGATACTCCCCCGGGGACAGGCCTTACTTCTTGTTGCGACGCTGAACGCGGGTGCGCTTGAGCAGCTTGCGGTGCTTCTTCTTGGCCATCCGCTTGCGCCGCTTCTTGATAACAGAGCCCACGACTACCCTCGCTCACTTCTCATCACTCGGTGCTGGGCGCCATGGGCCCACACGACCTACGAGGGGCTAGCCTACCCGCCCGAGCGCTGAGCTCGTAATCGAGGGGGCCGAGGGGTTCCCGGGGCGCCCCTCGGGACCCCCGGAGGGCCCTCGGCCCTTCGATGACCGTCAGGCCGTCTCCACCCCCACGTAGCTCTCGCGGAGGTACTCGTGAACCGCTTGCTCCGGAACCCGGAATGACCTCCCCACCCGGATCGCCGGCAGATGACCGCTGTGCACCAGCCGGTACACGGTCATCTTCGACACTCGCATCACCGAGGCGACTTCCGCCACGGTAAGGAACTGAACCTCGTTCAGAGGCCTCTCGCCAGCTGCAGCCATGACACACCTGAACCTTCCGCACTCGACGGCCCCCGGCTTCCCCTTCCGGTGACTCTTCGTCGTTGCGCGCTCACTCCCCAGACTAGGGGCGGGTGATGCGAGTGGGGAAGAGGGGATGGCATCGGCGGCTTACTGTGACAGACACGCCCGATTGAGTACGTAGCGGGTCAGCGGTCGGTAGTAATCAGATCGCACAGCGTCATCAAGTGGAACGACGACGGACACCCGCCCCTCTGCCTGCCCGACGAAGAGCGCGGGGTCGTTCGTGTCCGCCAGGCCGATGGCCTCGAACCCCAGCTGACCTGCGCCGCAGACCCATCCGTGGTCGCCGATGACCAGTTCCGGCAGGGGGCCGCCCCGCTTCGCGGCAGCGTCCAGAACCGTGCGTACCGGGAGTGGTGAATGTGTGTGCGCGCCCGTCTCACCACCCGTGCTCCGAGCGCCGGGTTCGCGTACCAGCGCGACTCTTCGTACGTAGCCGAGGTTGTACGTACGTAGACCGAACCGGGTCGTTATGTCGACACGCTCACCCACCGCAGGGGTGAGGACCTCACATCCCGCCGCCGACAAGGCGTCTGCCAGCGCGCCGTAGAAGCCGAGCAGCGGGTGCGGATGCCCGGTGCCGAGGAGCACCGGCTCGCCCCGCCGGGCGGCGTTCGCCAGCCGTTCCGCGAAGGCATGCAGCGCGCTCAGCGTCCGCTCCGGATCGATCACATCCGGCCCGGAGGTGACACGGGGATCGTCCGAAACTCCACACTTCTCCGCCATCAATTGGAGCAGATCAGTCTGACGCCAGGGCCCCCGGGGGTTGATCCCGATCAGCACCCGGGGGTCCCGGGCCGCGAACAGCCGGTAGCTGCGCAGACTCTCCTCCCGCGTGGTGGCGACGGTACCCGCAAGCCGCGCGGCCAGCAGATGGGCCCGCAGCGCTCCGGTGCTCAACACACGGCCGATGGTGACGCACGCCCCCCGCGGTCACCCCCACTTCGCGGAAACACCGCACGGTCGGCCTAGCGTCCGACCGGCGTCCGATCCGCCTGAGGGCGGAGGGAAACTGGCGGAAAAGGCTACGGGAATGATCGGCGCAAAGCTTTCGACTGCGCTTTCCCCGGCCGGGTGGCCGGTACCCCGTACAGGACCCCGGTCGTTCCACAGCCCTTCCCCCTAGGCCAGCAGCCCCCTCAGCGGGAACACGGCCCGCCGCGCCGCCAGGACGGCCTGGTCCAGCCGGTCCTCGGGGTCGTACCCGAGTTCCCAGTCCGCCCAGGACACCGGCCACCGGCCATCGGTCATGCGCGCGGGCGCGAGCTGCCGGGTGCGGGCGAAGACCTCCTGCCGCCAGCCGGCGGGGATCGCCGTCCCGGGCTCCACCGGCCGTCCCGCCGCGATGGCCACCAGATGCGTCCACGACCGCGGAACGACCTCCACCACGGCGTATCCGCCGCCGCCCAGGGCGATCCACCGCCCGTCCGCGTGCGTGTGCGCCAAGTCGTGGCAGGCGAGCTGTACGGCCCGCTGGGCGTCCAGCGACACGGCGAGATGCGCCAGCGGGTCCTCGAAGTGCGTGTCGGCCCCGTGCTGCGTCACCAGCACCTGCGGCCGGAACTCGGCGAGCAGTTCGGGCACCACGGCGTGGAACGCCCGCAGCCACCCCGCGTCACCGGTCCCCGCCGGCAGGGCCACGTTGACCGCCGAACCCTCGGCGCCGGCCGCTCCCGTCTCCTCCGGCCACCCGGTCTGCGGGAACAGCGTCCGCGGGTGCTCGTGCAGCGAGATCGTCAGTACCCGGGGGTCCTCCCAGAACGCCGCCTGGACCCCGTCCCCGTGGTGGACGTCGACGTCCACGTACGCGACCCGCTCGGCGCCCAGCTCCAGCAGTCTCGCGATGGCCAGCGCCGCGTCGTTGTACACGCAGAACCCGGCCGCGCCGCCCGGCATGGCGTGGTGCAGCCCGCCCGCGAAGTTCACCGCGTGCAGCGCGTCGCCCCGCCACACCGCCTCCGCGGCCCCCACCGACTGCCCGGCGATCAGCGCGGACGCCTCGTGCATGCCGGCGAAGGCGGGGTCGTCCATGGTGCCCAGGCCGTACGACGCGTCGGCGGACCGGGGCTCGGCGGAGGCCGCCTTGACCGCGTCCACGTAGTCCTCGCGGTGCACGAGCCGCAGCGTCGACTCACCGGCGGGCTTCGCCGCGACGACCCGTACCTCCCGGTCGAGGCCGAGGGCGCCGACCAGGCTCCGGGTCAGGACCAGCCGGACCGGATCCATCGGGTGGTCCGGGCCGAAGTCATAGCCGGTTACCGCCTCGTCCCACATCAGCTGTGCGCGACCGCTCATGCCCGCCACCGTATCGGTCCGGTTCAGTCTTGAACGAGCGTGCGTACACCAGCGTCAGCAGTACCAGGACCATCGGTACGAGCATGGCGCCGCGGTAGTTCCAAGTGTCGCCCAGCGCTCCCACCAACGGCGAACCGATCAGAAAGCCGACATAGTTGAAGACGTTCAGCCGTGCCACGGCCGTGTCGGACGCTCCCGGGAAGAGCCGTCCCGCCGCCGCGAACGTCTGCGGCACCAGCACGCACAGCCCCAGTCCCAGCAGCGTGAACCCGAGCATCCCCACCCAGGGCCCAGGCGCCCCGGCCACCACCGCGAACCCGAGAGCGGCCACCAGCGCCCCCACCCGTACGACCGTCACGGCCCCGAGACGCCGCACGCCGACGTCCCCGATGGCCCGCCCCAGCAGTGTGGTCACCATGTACACGTTGTAGGGGACCGTCGCCAGCTGCTCCGAACTCCCCAGCACGTCCTGGAGGTACTTCGCGCTCCAGTTGGAGACCGTCGAGTCCCCGATGTACGCGAAGGTCATCACCAGGCAGAGCGGCAGCAGCAGCTTGAAGACCACGGGCCCGGACTCCCCGGCGGTCTGTGCCGTCCGGGCCGTCCGGGACGTCCGGGCCGATTCCCCGTCGACGTACCACCGGCTGCCCACCAGCGCCGCCGGCAGCAGCACCAGCACGACCGGCAGGTACGAGACCCACAGCGCCAGCTCCCCGTGCGCCCCCGCCCAGGCCAGCGAGGCACCCACGATCCCGCCCAGGCTGTACACCGCGTGGAAGCCGAGCATGATGCTGCGCCCGTACGTCCGCTGCAGGCTCACCCCGAGCATGTTCATCGACGCGTCCAGCGCCCCGACGGCAAGCCCGAAGGCAGCGAGCGCAACGGCCAGGGCCGCCATCCGGTCGCCCGCTCCCACCCCCAGCAGCGCCAGCAGCACCACCGGCTGGGACCAGCGCAGCACCCGGCTGGGCCGCACCCGCCGCACCAGCCGCTCGGTCACGACACTGCCGACGCCGGCCAGGACCGGTACGGCCGCCAGGAAGGCCGGCAGCAGCGCGTCGGACACCCCGTACCGGTCCTGAACTGCCGGAATCCGCGTCACCAGCAACGCGAACGCGACGCCTTGCGCAAAGAAGCTGAACGCCAGGGAGGCCCTACCGCGCCGCAGCACATCGGTCATGGCGGCGAGCGTAGGGCCCCGCGCTACCTGTGGGTAGATCCAGCCAAAGATGAGTTCTCTTCAGCTTCAGCGGGCGACGACGACGGCGGTGACGGTGGCCTCGGACGCCTCGGGCGTCATGGGCGTCATGGGCGCCTCAAGGCCCACGACCGTACACCCGCTCGGCCCGCCGGAACGCCGGGGAATCACGCAGCAGCCGCGCCCAGGCCGCCTCCCGGTCCGCCCGCTCCTTCACCAGCCACGGCTTGAGCGCCTCGGTCATCATGGGCCTGCCCGCCGGCACGGAGACCAGTACACCGATCCCCACCGCACTGCTGACGCCGCTGTCCTTGACGAGCATCAGCCGCGGGTCTCCGGAGACGAAGCCGAGCGCCAGCCCGACGACGTTGACGAACAGGATCAGCGCGGCGAAGGAGCGGGTCTTGCTCCGGCGCTGGGAAACCGTGTTCGTCGTCATGCCCCCAGCTTCCCGCCGGGACTCTGTCCGCCAGTGGAAACGATCGTCCGGAGCAGCACGTGACAAATGTCAGGTCGGCAGCCATGGCCGGGGTCATACCAGCAGGTCAGCCAAGTCCTCCAGGCTCCGGAACAGTTGGGTGGCTCCAGCCAGCTTCGCGGCGGGCGTCATAGCGGTGAACCCGTAGACGTCCATCCCGGCCGCGACGGCCGCCTGGACCCCGAGCGGACTGTCCTCGACGACGGCACACCGCTCCGGCGCCACCCCCATACGCTCGGCCGCGTACAGGAACAGGTCCGGCGCGGGCTTCCCCCGGCCCACATCCTCCGAGCTGAAGATCCGCGCATCGTCGAACCAGCGGTCCAGCCCGGTCTTCCGGTGCCCCACCCGAATCCGCTCATGGCTTCCGGAGGAGGCCACGCAGTACGGCACCCCGTCCGCCGTGAGCTTCTCCAGCACAGCGACCACGCCGGCCACCGGCTCCAGGTCGCGCTCGAACGCGGCGAAGACCCGCCCGTGGAAGACGTCGTCGAAGTTCTCGGGCAGTCGTCGGCTCGTACGCTCCTGGATCAGGTCGTGGACGCGATGCATCGCCGCCCCCATGTAGTCACGGAGGGAATCCTCGTACGAGGTCGGATGCCCGAGCTCGGTCAGATAGGCGGCCAGCAGCCGGTTGGAGATCGGCTCGCTGTCGACGAGAACGCCGTCGTTGTCGAAGATGACCAGGTCGTATCGCATGAGTCGACCCTAAACGCAGAAAACCCCCGCACCGAAGGTGCGGGGGTTTTCTCAATGATTGTTCGGCGGCGTCCTACTCTCCCACAGGGTCCCCCCTGCAGTACCATCGGCGCTGTAAGGCTTAGCTTCCGGGTTCGGAATGTAAC
>JODX01000004.1 GCA_000719105.1 Streptomyces sclerotialus
CCCCCACCCCCACCCCCGCCCCCGCGCCCCGCCGACGTGTCCGTGTCCGCGCCCCCGAGCTGATCGGCAAGGGCGGCTGGCTGAACACCGGGGGCAAGGAACTGACGCTCGCCGACCTGCGAGGTAAGTGCGTCGTTGTCGATTTCTGGACGTTCTGCTGCATCAACTGCCTGCATGTCCTGGACGAGCTGCGGGAGCTGGAGGAGAAGCACCGGGACACCGTGGTGATCATCGGGGTGCACTCGCCGAAGTTCGTGCACGAGGCCGAGCACCAGGCGGTCGTGGACGCGGTGGAGCGGTACCACGTGGAGCACCCGGTGCTGGACGACCCCGAGCTGGCCACCTGGAAGCAGTACGCGGTGCGCGCCTGGCCGACGCTCGTCGTGATCGACCCCGAGGGGTACGTCGTCGCGCAGCACGCGGGTGAGGGGCATGCCCACGCCATCGAGAAGCTGGTCGAGGAGCTGGAGGCCGAGCACGAGGCGAAGGGGACGCTGCGGCGCGGCGACGGCCCGTACGTGGCGCCGGAGCCCGAGCCGACCGTTCTGCGCTTCCCCGGCAAGGCGCTCGCGCTGCCGGGCGGGGGCTTCCTGGTCAGCGACACCACCCGGCACCAGCTCGTGGAGCTGGACGGGGACGGCGAGACGGTGCTGCGGCGCATCGGTTCGGGGGAGCGGGGCTTCGCGGACGGTCCGGCCGCGTCGGCGAGCTTCAACGAGCCGCAGGGACTGGCGCTCCTGGACGACGGCGCGGTGGTCGTCGCCGACACCGTGAACCACGCGCTGCGCCGGCTGGACCCGGAGACCGGGTACGTCACCACGCTCGCGGGGACGGGCCGTCAGTGGTGGCAGGGCTCGCCGACGTCCGGTCCCGCGCGCGAGGTGGACCTGTCGTCGCCGTGGGACGTCGCGGTCTTCGGCGGGCGGGTGTGGATCGCCATGGCGGGCGTCCACCAGCTGTGGGCGTACGACCCGGCGGGTGACGGCGTGGGCGGCACGGTCGCCGTCGCGGCCGGGACGACGAATGAAGGGCTCGTCGACGGGCCGGGTGACCAGGCGTGGTTCGCGCAGCCGTCGGGGCTCGCGGTCTCCGCCGACGGGGAGCGGCTGTGGCTGGCCGACTCCGAGACGAGCGCCCTGCGCTGGGTGGACACCGAGGGTGCCGTGCACACGGCTGTCGGCACCGGGCTGTTCGATTTCGGGCACCGGGACGGCGCGGCGGAACAGGCGTTGTTCCAGCACCCGTTGGGGGTGACGGCCCTGCCGGACGGCTCGGTCGCCGTCAGCGACACCTACAACCACGCGCTGCGGCGCTACGATCCGGCGACGGGTGAGGTGACGACGCTCGCCACGGATCTGCGGGAGCCGTCGGACGCGGTGCTCGCCGGGGACGACATCGTGGTCGTGGAGTCCGCCCGGCACCGGCTCACCCGGCTGCGGCTTCCGGAGGAGGCCGTCAAGGTCGACTCCGTCGCCCACCGCACCCAGCGCGCGGCCACCGACGTCGCCCCGGGCAGGCTCCAGTTGGACGTGATCTTCCAGGCTCCGGCCGGCCAGAAGCTCGACACCCGCTACGGCCCCTCGACCCGCCTGCTGATCTCGTCGACGCCGCCCGAACTGCTGCTTGCGGGCGAGGGCGCGGACACGGACCTGTCCCGCATCCTGGAGTTCGACCCCTCCGTGGCGGAGGGCGTGCTGCACGTCTCGGCGATGGCCGCGTCCTGCGACGACGATCCCGTGAACGAATACCCGGCCTGTCACGTCCACCAGCAGGACTGGGGCGTCCCGGTGCGTGTCACCGAGGGCGGCGCGGACCGGCTGCCGCTGGTGCTGGCGGGCATGGACGCCTGACGCCGCTCTGCGTACTGGTACAGGGCGGCGCGCCGTCGGTCTTCCGATCGGCGCGCCGCCCTGTGGTGGTGACTGTGCGTGGGGTGTACGGCGGCCTCACACGCCGCCGTACCCGTCACGGCGCGGTTCCTCACTGACCACGGGAGCCGTGGGCGGCACGACCACACGCCTCCGCTTGGCGATACTGCTGAACGTCGCGACGCCGATGAGCCCGACGATCATGAAGATGATGCCGACCAGGTCGAGGTTGACCCCCTGCATGTCCCAGTCGGTCGCGAACGTGAGGATCGCCCCCACCGCGATCAGAATGATGCACCCGCCCAGGCCCATGAGTGCTACCTCCCTGTCCGGACCGGTCGGTCCGGTCGTTCCGGTTGCTTCCGGTCAACACCGTGTACCCGGACGGGCATCAGCCAATCGGCAAGAGGGAGTTCAGCCTTCCAGGAACGCGGTCAGTGCGCTCGCCAGCAGGAACGGGTCGTCGGCGCCGCAGAGCTCACGTGCGCTGTGCATGGACAGGATGGCCACGCCGATGTCGACGGTCCTGATGCCGTGGCGGGCCGCGGTGATGGGGCCGATGGTGGTGCCGCAGGGCATGGCGTTGTTGGAGACGAACGACTGGAAGGGAACGCCCGCCTTCTCGCAGGCGGCGGCGAAGACCGCGCGGCCCGAACCGTCCGTCGCGTAGCGGTTGTTGACGTTCACCTTGAGGATGGGGCCGCCGTTCGCGCGCGGGTGGTGCGTCGGGTCGTGGCGCTCCGCGTAGTTGGGGTGGACGGCGTGGCCGGTGTCGGAGGACAGGCAGACGGTGCCGGCGAAGGCTCTCGCCCGGTCCTCGTAGGAACCGCCGCGTGCGTAGACCGACCGCTCCAGGACCGATCCGAGCAGCGGGCCGTCCGCGCCGGTGTCCGACTGCGAGCCGTTCTCCTCGTGGTCGAAGGCGGCGAGGACGGGGATGTACGGCAGCGCGTCGGCGTCGTCCGCGCCGGCGACCGCGGCCAGCGCCGCCGTGCCCGCGTGCACGGAGAGCAGGTTGTCCATGCGCGGACCGGCGACGAGGTCGTTGTCGCGGCCCAGGTAGGCGGGCGGCTCGACGGAGTGCACCATCAGGTCCCAGCCGGTCACCTCCCCGCGCGCGAGGCCCGCCTCCTCCTCCAGGAAGGCGATGAGGTCGCCGTCGCGGACGTCGTCCCCGAGGCCCCAGACGGGCTGCAGGTGGCGCTGCTTGTCCAGCTTGAGCCCGTCGTTGACCGAGCGGTCCAGGTGGATGGCGAGCTGCGGGACGCGCAGCAGCGGGCGGTCGACGTTCACCAGGCGGGTCGTGCCGTTCCGCAGGGAGAGGCGGCCGGCCAGGCCCAGGTCGCGGTCGAGCCAGGAGTTGAGCAGCGGGCCGCCGTACACCTCGACGGCGACCTGGCGCCAGCCGTGCGCGCCGGTGTCGGGCCGCGGCTTGACGCGGAGGTTGGGGGAATCGGTGTGCGCGCCGACGATGCGGAACGGGGTGTGGGGCGCGGCGCCCTCGGGGACGTACCAGGCCACGATCGCGCCGCCGCGCAGCACGTACTTGCCGCCGGCCGTTCCGTCCCACGCGTCCGTCTCCGCGACCTGGCGGAAGCCGGCCTTCTCCAGCCGCTCGGCGGCGTTCGCCACGGCGTGGTACGGCGACGGGCTCGCCGCCAGGAAGGCCATGAGGTCGTCGGTGTGTCCGCGGTCGAAGCGGAGTGGCGCGCGCGAAGCGCTCGATGGGGGGACGGTGCCCGGAGCCGGGCGGGCGCTTGTGCTCATGGTGTTCACCTTAACGACGTACGAGGGCCCGCTCCCGGGAAGGGGAGCGGGCCCTCGTGAGGGGGATGTGGAGAGTCCGGCGGCCCGGCGGGCGGACCGGCGGATTCCGTATGCCGTGGGGCCTAGAACGCCGCCTCGTCCAGCTCCATCAGGTCCAGGTCCACACCCGTGGACAGCTTGCGGGCGAGGGTGACGCCCGGCAGGACGTTGGCCGCGAAGAACTTCGCCGCCGCGATCTTGCCCTGGTAGAACGCCCGGTCCTTCGCCGAGGCGCCGGACTCCAGCTTCTCGGCGGCGACCGCGGCGCCCTTCAGCAGCAGGTAACCGACGATCACGTCACCGGAGGCGAGGAGCAGGCGGGTGGTGTTCAGCCCGACCTTGTAGATGTTCTTGACGTCCTGCTCGGTGGCCGCGAGGTCGGTGAGCATCAGGCCGACGATGGCCTCCAGCTCGACCGCGGCCTTGGCGAGGTGGTCGCGGGCCGTGGCCAGCTCCTCGCCGCCGGTGCCGATCGCCAGGAACTTCTTGATCTCCTCGGCGAGCTGGTTCAGCGCGGCGCCCTGGTTGCGGACGATCTTCCGGAAGAAGAAGTCCTGGCCCTGGATCGCGGTGGTGCCCTCGTACAGGGTGTCGATCTTGGCGTCGCGGATGTACTGCTCGATCGGGTACTCCTGCAGGAAGCCGGAGCCGCCGAAGGTCTGCAGCGACTGGGCGAGCTGCTCGTAGCCCTTCTCGGAGCCGTAGCCCTTGACGATCGGCAGGAGCAGGTCGTTCAGGGCGTGCAGCGCGGCGGTGTCCTCGCCGGCGGCCTCCTTGACGGCTATCTCGTCCTGGACGGCGGCCGTGTGCAGCACCAGGGAGCGCATGCCCTCCGCGTACGCCTTCTGCGTCATCAGCGAGCGGCGGACGTCCGGGTGGTGCGTGATGGTGACCTTGGGCGCCGTCTTGTCCATGAAGTTGGCGAGGTCCGGGCCCTGGACGCGCTCCTTGGCGTACTCCAGCGCGTTCAGGTAACCGGTCGACAGGGTCGAGATCGCCTTCGTGCCGACCATCATCCGGGCGAACTCGATGATGCGGAACATCTGGCGGATGCCGTCGTGCTTGTCGCCGATCAGCCAGCCCTTGGCGGGGTGGCGGTCGCCGAACGTCATCTCACAGGTGTTGGAGGCCTTGAGGCCCATCTTGTGCTCGACGTTCGTGGCGTAGACGCCGTTGCGCTCGCCCAGCTCGCCGGTCTCGAAGTCGAACAGGTACTTCGGGACGAGGAAGAGGGACAGGCCCTTGGTGCCGGGGCCGGCGCCCTCGGGGCGGGCCAGCACGTAGTGGAGGATGTTCTCCTCCATGTCGTGCTCACCCGAGGTGATGAAGCGCTTCACGCCCTCGATGTGCCAGGAGCCGTCCTCCTGCTGCACGGCCTTGGTGCGCCCGGCGCCGACGTCCGAACCGGCGTCCGGCTCCGTGAGCACCATGGTGGAGCCCCAGGTCCGCTCGACGGCGACCTTCGCGGCCTTCTTCTGCTCCTCGGTGCCCTCCTCGAAGAGGATGCGGGCGAACGCCGGGCCGGAGGAGTACATCCAGACCGCCGGGTTGGCGCCGAGGATCAGCTCCGCGTAGGCCCAGATCAGGGACGGGGGAGCGGTGGTGCCGCCGATCTCCTCGGGCAGGCCGAGCCGCCAGTACTCGGAGTCCATGAAGGCCTTGTAGCTCTTCTTGAAGGACGCCGGGACCGGCGCGGTGTTCGTCTCCGGGTCGAAGACCGGCGGGTTGCGGTCGGCGTCGACGAAGGACTCGGCCAGCTCGTTCTCGGAGAGGCGGGTCAGCTCCTCCAGGATGCTTTTCGCGGTGTCCGTGTCCATCTCCGCGAAGGGGCCGGTGCCGTACAGCTTGTCGCGCCCGAGTACCTCGAAGAGGTTGAACTCGATGTCGCGGAGATTCGACTTGTAGTGCCCCATGGCGACGCCTCCGTGGAGAGATCGGCGAGGCACTGGATCCTCGCGCTCGTATACGTACCAATCAGTAGCTTCCGATGATGCTACCCGTGGGTAATAAGGCGCAACCCCGGTCGGAAAGGTGTGACGAGGCTCTTACCGGGACCGCCCGGGCGCCCGCGGTACGTGACGTGCGCGGGAGGGCTGCCGGTTGCGCACGGCGCTCGGGGAGGGGCGGCGGCGCCCCGCGTGCGATTTGTTGCCGTCCGTTGCCGGAGGAACGATGCTGCGGAACCCCCGGGTTGACTACTCTTTGCGGCATGTACGGCTATGACCAGACCGCGGGCGCCCAGCAGCAGTACGCCCCGCCGCCGCAGCAGCAGATGCCCGGCGGGTACGGCCAGCAGCCCCCGCTGTACCCCGAGCCGTCCCCGCCCTCGCTCGCGGACGCGGTGCGCGCCTTCACCACGGGCCAGCTGGCCGCCGAGGACTTCCAGCAGGTCTTCGCCACCTCGAAGGTCTACTGCCCGCGCGGTGACAACCCCGGGTTCCTGGCGCTGCACAACACCCAGCAGCCCGTGATCCCGATGTTCAGCTCGCTCAAGGAGCTGCGCCGCTACGCCGGCAAGGAGTCCAAGTACTTCGTGATCACCGGCGCGGAGGTCATCGACCTGCTGCCGACCGGCTACGGCTTCGTGCTCGACATGGAGGGTGAGCACCGCATGGTCTTCGACGCCAAGGCGGTGGAGCAGATGGTCGAGTTCGCGATGCGCCGGATGTACGGCTAGCCGCCCCGGCCGATCAGACGTCCGGAGGCCCGGAGGGAATGCCCTCCGGGCTTTCGCTGTTCCGGGGTAGCAGAAAGTTCAACTCTCAACTAAAGTTCGAGCACGAGGAGGTACCGACATGCCTGCGGTGACCGTGGAGAACCCGTTGACCCTGCCCCGCGTGGCCGCCCCGGCCGACGCCGTGGCCCGCCCCGTGCTCACCGTCACGACCGCGCCGAGCGGTTACGAGGGTGAGGGCTTCCCGGTGCGCCGGGCGTTCGCGGGGATCAACTACCGGCATCTGGACCCGTTCATCATGATGGACCAGATGGGTGAGGTGGAGTATCAGCCTGGGGAGCCGAAAGGGACCCCGTGGCATCCGCACCGTGGCTTTGAGACCGTCACCTACATCATCGACGGGATCTTCGACCACCAGGACTCCAACGGTGGTGGCGGCACCATCACCAACGGCGACACGCAGTGGATGACGGCGGGCGCGGGCCTGCTGCACATCGAGGCACCGCCGGAGCATCTGGTGATGTCCGGCGGTCTCTTCCACGGTCTCCAGCTGTGGGTGAACCTGCCGGCCAGGGACAAGATGATGGCCCCGCGCTACCAGGACATTCGCGGCGGCAACGTCCAGCTGCTGACGACGCCGGACGGTGGGGCGCTGCTGCGGGTGATCGCCGGTGAGCTGGACGGTCACGCCGGTCCTGGCATCACGCACACGCCTATCACGATGATCCACGCGACGCTGGCGCCGGGCGCGGAAGTCACACTGCCGTGGCGGGAGGACTTCAACGGGCTGGCGTACGTGCTGGCGGGCAAGGGCTCGGTCGGTGCCGAGCGCCGTCCGATTCACTTGGGCCAGACGGCCGTATTCGGCGTCGGCGGTTCGCTGACCGTCCGCGCGGACGAGAAGCAGGACTCCCACACGCCGGACCTTGAGGTGGTCCTTCTTGGCGGGCAGCCGATCCGGGAGCCAATGGCTCACTACGGTCCGTTCGTCATGAATACCAGGGAAGAGCTTCAGCAGGCTTTCGATGACTTCCAGAAGGGGCGGCTGGGGACGATCCCGGCCGTGCACGGGATGTCTGAGGGCGGGCTGTAGGGCCTCGCCGGCCACAAGGGGACGGGTCCGGTCTGGACCGGGACGGGGCCCGTCCGCACTTGCTGCCTGGTTCGGTTCGATCGCTTCGCGGACAGATGTCCAGGCTTCCTCTTACATGTGTGATGCTCGTCAGCGAGGGCGTGATCATCTATGCCAGCGGCCCGTGGCGAGCCGCTCAGTGACCATCAGCAGTGCAAGGTTCCTCGAGCGGCATTCGGGTCGGTGATGCGCGGCGATGACCGCTGGGGGATTTCGGCCCCCGGCTTCCTGCTGTTGACCAGTGACGGAGTGCGGGTACTGCGGCGCTGCACCCTCGAAGGATGCAGCGCCGTTCCGTGCATTATGTGGGGGGGTTACAACGTTTCCCCTCTACGGGGACCAGAGTGGCTCGCCTGATGGCGAAGGGCTGCGTCACATGCTGTGCTCGCCGGACACGATCGCGAGCGACCAGTCGGTATCGGCCCCGTCTATGCGAACTGACAAGTTCTTGACGGTGATGTCGGTGTACACGCGACCGATGGTGAGAGGTCCGTTACAGCCGATCCTGCTGGGGTCGTCCTTCACGTTGTCGCGGTCGATGATCGACATCCGACCTTCTCCCGTACAAGTTGCATACACGGTGTACACGTCGGTCACCGGCTTGAAAGCGGGCAGGTCGCTGTTGCCGGTCCCTGCGGTGACCGGAACAAGGATCTCCGCACCTTCAGGCAGGGCGAGTTTCGGGTTCCTGGCGGACCCACTGGAGTCGGCATCTGCGGTACCACTGGGGCGCTCGATGGAACGATGTGGGCTCGAGGCGGTGGATCCGCCGTCATCCTGGTTGTTGCCAGAGCAGGCGGCGGTGAGCAACAAGGCCAGCAGAGCGGCGGGCATTGCCGTGTAGCGACCCAAAGGACACTCCTGGGAGAGTGCGCGCACCGGCCTCCCGGCCGAGCTGCGCAACGGAACAACCTGTCACTTGATGACCCAGCCCTCACGGTACGGCGCCCAGACCGTCATGTTTTTCTTCTGGCCGACCTCGCAGTTGCTGTACCGATAGGCGGTGTAGCCGTAGACGTTTTCTTTCATGATTCCGTAGTCGCCGTACACCGTTGACTTGGCCTTGACCTTTCCGCCGGCCTCAATGCCCAGTTCCGAGGTCCACGACTTCTCGGCATTGACGTTCACTTCTGCCTTGATCTTGCCGAGCCACATCGCCTTGAATTCAGAACCGACTGTGACGGAAGTGCCAATCTTCGTCGTTCCGGACTTCTTGGATGTGAACTTGAAGTCAATCGCGTAGGACTTGTCGTTCTTGACGTATGTCGCATACTTGACCGACATCGTGTTCTTTTTGTTCTTGGTGATGTGAACGAAGTTGCGACCAGGTCCGCAGTATTCAGCCATCGGTGACTTGGCCTCACCCAGGTCGGGGCCATCCACTTCCCCGGGGATCGGCAGGTCTTCCTCCAGCGGTATCTCGCTGTCATTGCCCGTGGCTACCGCGTCGTCGGGGTCGGCCGCCGGAACCTCCGTGACTGTGTCCGGGGCGACGTCTGCTCCATTTGCGGTGAGTGGCGCGCCAATGCCGTCTTGAGATCCTGCTGCGAAAGCGGATGTTGCACTTCCCGCAGTCAGCAGCACGGCGGCGATACTTATGGCGGTCGTCTTTCTCGGCACTGATGTTTCCCCTGTTTTCTTTCTGGCCCTCCGTAAGGGCCAGTGGTCAAGATGATCACATCATTCACATAGTGATCCGATCAAGCGTTTGGGTGTTACCTGAGCAATATTTGAGCTGGAGCACGGTTTGGTGTGCCGTTGTCCTGCTGGTGCCCTGGGTGTTGTACGTCGAGATCGGGTGGTGCGTTGTGTTGCGCGGTCCGTCCGACCCCGCACTGACGAGACGTCACCCGGGCGGGCCGTCCGAACAGGACGGCCCGCCCGGCGCATGGTCGGGTGGACAGCGTGCAGCTGCTGCCCGAGCCCGTGCGCCGTCTGGCGGCCTGGTGTGCCGTCGCCCTGCTGGTGTCCGGGGTGGTGTACGTCGGCATCCGGCTGTGCGTCGCGTTCCGCACCGCCGTCATCCCCGTACTGCTCGCACTGCTCGGTACCGCGCTGCTGGAGCCCCTGTACCGGCGGCTCGTCCGCGCGCGGGTCAACCGCTCGCTCGCCGCCGGCATCACCTGCGTCGCGGTCGTGGCCGTGTTCGGCGGCGCCGTCTACATCGTGGTCGCCGCCCTCATCGACAGCGGTGACCAGATCATCGCCTCCCTCCGCCAGGCCGCCGAGTCGCTCACCGAGCACTTCGGCGCGGCGGGCACCTCCCTCGACGACCTGGCCTCGAACTCCCGCGAGCTGCTGTCCAGGTTCGGCGGCACCGCCGCGACCAACGTCATCAGCGGGGTCAGCGTCGTCGGCGAGGTCATCGCCATGGCCGTCCTCGCGCTCCTCCTCGTCTTCTTCTTCCTGCGCGACTCGCAGCGGGCCGCCGACACGCTGCGCGCCCTCTCCCCCCGGGGCAGCGCCGACACCGTGGACGCCATCGCCCGGCGCGCCTTCGAAGCCGTCGAGGGTTTCATGCGCGGCACCACCCTCATCGCGCTCATCGACGCCGTGTGCATCACCGTCGGGCTGCTGGTCCTCGGCGTACCGGGCGCCCTGGGGCTCGGGGCGCTGGTCCTCGTCGGCGCCTACATCCCCTATCTCGGGGCCTTCATCTCCGGGGCCGTCGCCGTGCTCGTCGCCCTCGCCGACCGCGGGTTCGTCATCGCCGTGTGGGCCCTTGCCGTCGTCCTCGCCGTCCAGCTCCTGGAGGGGCACGTCCTGCAGCCGGTGATCCAGAGCCGTACGGTCCAGATGCACCCGGCGGTCGTCATGGTGACCCTCACCGCCGGGGCGTCCGTCGCCGGCATCCTCGGCATGCTGCTGGCCGTACCGCTGACCGCGGCCGCCTTCGGGGTCGTGCACGAGCTGCGGGACCGGTACGCGATCGGAGAAGCGCCCGGTGCCCCCGGGCCCGGTGATGCAGAAGCCCGGTGAGGATCAGCGAACACCGTCCGCCGGACCCGCCTCGTGGAGTTCCTGGTGGAGTTCCTCGTCGAGCTCGAACCAGATGCTCTTGCCCTCGCCCCGCGGATCCACCCCCCACGCGTCGGCCAGCGATTCCATCAGCACCAGGCCCCGCCCCGAGGAGGCCAGCTCGCCGGGCTGCCGCCGGTGCGGCAGGTCCTCGCCGGTGTCCGTGACCTCGACCCGCATCCGGCGGGCGGCCGCTCCGTCGAAGGCGCCCGTGACCTCGGCGACCAGCAGGGCGTCCGCGTCGGTATGGACCAGCACGTTGGTGAGCATCTCCGAGAGGAGCAGCACCGCCGAGTCGATCTGGTCCTCGCTCCGCCAGTCGTGCAGCAGTCCGCGCAGCTGGCTGCGGGCGGCGGCGATCCGCTGGGGCTCGGCCTGGGCGACGGTGAGCGCCGTGCGCCGGGCCGACGGCCGGCCGGAACCGGTGCCGCCGTGACCGCTCCCCTCGCCGTGCCGGCTCAGCAGCAGCACCGCTATGTCGTCCTCGCGGCGGTCGGCCAGCGGGCCGGTGGTGTGGTGGGAGGACGGTCCGTGCACTGCCTGGACCAGAGCGTCGGCCAGCGTCTCCAGATCGCCGTCGGGCCCGCCGGTGTGCGCCTCCAGGACCCGGCGGACCCGGCTCCACCCGGTGTCCAGGTCGTGGCCCCCGGTCTCGATCAGGCCGTCCGTGCAGATCAGCATGGTCTCGCCGGGCTCCAGGGTGAGCCGGGTCGTCGGGTAGTCGGTGTCCGGGTCGACGCCGAGCGGGAGCCCGCCCGTGGTCGACCGCACGAGAACCGTGCCGTCGGACATGCGCACCGCCGGCTCCGGATGCCCGGCGCGGGCGATCTCCAGCGTGCCCGTCTCGGGGTCGACCTCGACGTACAGGCAGGTCGCGAAGCGCAGGTCGGCGTACTCCTCGTCGTACGCCATGCCGTACAGGAAGCGGGAGGCGCGGGAGAGGACGGCGTCCGGGCGGTGGCCCTCGGCGGCGTAGGCGCGCAGTGCGATGCGGAGCTGGCCCATGAGACCGGCGGCCCGGACGTCGTGGCCCTGGACGTCTCCTATGACGAGGGCGAACCGCCCCGATCCGGACCTCGTCCGGGAGGTGCCCGAGGGCAGCGGGATCATGTCGTACCAGTCGCCGCCGACCTGGAGGCCGCCGCCGGTGGGCACGTACCGCGCGGCGACGCTCATACCGGGCATCTGCGGGCCCAGGGTGGGCAGCATCGAGCGCTGGAGTCCGTCGGTCAGCTCGCGCTCCGTCTCCGCCTCGCCGGCCCGGGAGAGCGCCTGGGCGAGCATGCGCGCCACGGTGGTGAGGACGGAGCGCTCGTCGGGAGTGAAGGAGACCGGGTGGGCGAACCCCGCCATCCAGGCACCCATCGTCCGCCCGGCGACGGTGAGCGGCAGGAACGCCCAGGAGTGGCGCCCGAAGGGTTCCGCGAGGGGCCAGAACGCGGGGTAGCGGGACTTGTAGTCGTCCGGGGCGGACAGGTAGACGGCACGGCCCGTGCGGGCCACCTCGGCGGCCGGGTAGTCCGTGTCCAGCGACATCTGGGTGAACGGCCGCCCGTCCGCCGACTGCTGCCCGTGGTGCCCGATGAGCCGCAGCTGGTCGCCCTCCACGCCGTACACGGCCAGCCCGTCCGGCGAGAACCCCGGCATCGACAGCCCCGCCGCGACCCGCAGCACCTCCTCCGTGGAGCGCGCCTCGGCCAGTGCCCGCCCCGCGTCCAGCAGGAACGCCTCGCGCGAGCGCCGCCAGTCACCGGTGACGGAAGTGCGCGCGGCGCCCGGCGGCGGCTCGGAGACCTCCTGGAGGGTGCCGACCAGCTCGTACGTCCCCGTGTCCGGGTCCACGGACGGCTTGGCACGGCTCCGCACGACGCGGATCACGTGGCCCCGCTCGTCCATGACCCGCATCCGCACCTCGGCGATGGTGTCCTCCGCGACGGCGAGCTGGATTACGCCGTCGACCTCGTTCCAGTCGGCCGGGTGGAAACGCGCGCGGAGCGCGGCCTCGGTGACGGTCACCTGCCGCGGTGGCAGCCCGAGGAGCCGCGCGGCCTCGGCGTCCAGCGTGACGAGCCGCCCGGCGTCGTCGCCCGGGCGGTCCAGGCGCCACAGTCCGGTCGCGAGGGCGGAGAGGATCTCCCCCACGGCGGGCAGGGGCTGATCAGTGAGCATTGCCCCACTTTAAGAACAGTTGATCGGGCACTGCCACCGAAGGTGGACGCGGCACCCGGACGGCCCACCTGCCGCGAGGGACCTGAGGGGCGAACGGAAACGCAGGAGAGGCGATCACGGACCGGCCGGTACCCTTGAGTGGCCCAGGCCGTACCCGCCTGGGCGTTCCCCGATCCGCGAAGGCTGGATGAACGACGATGCATCGGTACAGGTCCCACACCTGCGGCGAGCTCCGCGCCTCTGACGTCGGCACCGACGTCCGGCTGAGCGGCTGGCTGCACAATCGGCGCGACCTGGGCGGCATCCTCTTCATCGATCTGCGCGACCACTACGGCATCACGCAGCT
Source organism: Streptomyces sclerotialus (assembly GCA_000719105.1). Classification (GTDB taxonomy): domain Bacteria; phylum Actinomycetota; class Actinomycetes; order Streptomycetales; family Streptomycetaceae; genus Streptomyces; species Streptomyces sclerotialus_B. The sequence continues at coordinate 13,014 of JODX01000004.1, forward strand.
CGTGGCCCGTCCCGGCACGCCCGCGTACGAGGCGCTGGACAAGGTCTCCAAGGAGTCCACGGTCCGGGTGGACGGCACCGTTGTTTCACGTGGAACCGAGAACGTGAACCCCGACCTGCCGACCGGCGAGATCGAGGTCGAGGTGAGCGAGGTCGAGCTGCTCGGCGCGGCCGCCCCCCTCCCCTTCACGATCAACACCGAGGACGGGGTCAACGAGGAGCGGCGCCTGGAGTACCGCTTCCTGGACCTGCGCCGCGAGCGCATGCACCGCAACATCATGCTGCGTACGGCGGTCATCTCCGCCATCCGCCACAAGATGGTGGCCCTCGGCTTCAACGAGATGGCGACGCCGATCCTCACCGCCACCTCCCCCGAGGGCGCCCGCGACTTCGTGGTCCCCTCCCGTCTGCACGCGGGCCGCTTCTACGCCCTGCCGCAGGCCCCGCAGCAGTTCAAGCAGCTGCTGATGATCTCCGGCTTCGACCGCTACTTCCAGATCGCGCCCTGCTTCCGCGACGAGGACGCGCGCGCGGACCGTTCGCCGGGCGAGTTCTACCAGCTCGACGTGGAGATGTCCTTCGTCGAGCAGGAGGACGTCTTCCAGCCCATCGAGAAGCTGATGACCGAACTCTTCACGGAGTTCGGCGGCGGCCGTGAGGTCACCTCCCCCTTCCCGCGGATCCCGTTCCGCGAGGCCATGCTGAAGTACGGCTCGGACAAGCCGGACCTGCGCGCCCAGCTCGAGCTCGTCGACATCACCGACGTCTTCGAGGGCTCGGAGTTCAAGGCCTTCGCCGGCAAGCACGTCCGCGCCCTGCCGGTGCCGGACGTGTCCGCCCAGCCGCGCAAGTTCTTCGACCAGCTCGGTGACTACGCGGTCGAGCAGGGCGCGAAGGGCCTGGCCTGGGTGCGGGTGGCCGAGGACGGCACGCTGTCCGGTCCCATCGCGAAGTTCCTCACGGAGGAGAACGTCGCGGAGCTGACGAAGCGGCTGGGGCTGGCCGCCGGTCACGCGGTGTTCTTCGGCGCGGGCGAGTTCGACGAGGTCTCGAAGATCATGGGCGCCGTGCGCGTCGAGGCCGCCAAGCGGGCCGGCCACTTCGAGGAGAACGTCTTCCGCTTCTGCTGGATCGTCGACTTCCCGATGTACGAGAAGGACGAGGAGACCGGCAAGATCGACTTCTCGCACAACCCGTTCTCGATGCCTCAGGGCGGCATGGAGGCCCTGGAGAACCAGGACCCCCTGGACATCCTGGCCTGGCAGTACGACATCGTCTGCAACGGCGTCGAGCTCTCCTCCGGCGCGATCCGGAACCACGAGCCGGACATCATGCTCAAGGCCTTCGAGATCGCCGGTTACGACGCCGAGACGGTCGAGCGCGAGTTCGCGGGCATGCTCCGCGCGTTCCGCTTCGGCGCCCCGCCGCACGGCGGCATCGCCCCGGGCGTCGACCGCATCGTCATGCTCCTCGCGGACGAGCCCAACATCCGCGAGACGATCGCCTTCCCGCTCAACGGCAACGCCCAGGACCTGATGATGGGCGCGCCGACGGAGCTGGACGAGTCGCGTCTGCGCGAGCTGCACCTGTCGGTGCGGAAGCCGCAGCCGAAGTAGGTCTCCGGCCGGGTGGGCCCGGTCGTGCGATGGCCCGGAACCGATGTCGGTTCCGGGCCATCGTGGCTCCGGGCCATGGTCATAAGCAACGCCTGTTCCCAGCTCTCACCCAGGTTCCTGACAGGTACACGCCCTAGCGTCCCGGGCCATGACGGAGAAGCAAGCACCAGCGCACAAACGGAATCTGACGCGCCGTAAGGTCGTCGTGGCGGGCGGCGCGGCCGTGGCCGCGGTGGGCGTCGGAGGCGGTATCGCCGCGACCGCGAACGCCGGCCAGACGAAGGACACGGCGACCTCCACCGCCTCCGCCGGCAGCGCGGAGACCTGCTACAAGCTCACCTCGGAGACGACGGAGGGCCCCTACTACATCGACGCGGACAAGCTCCGCACGGACATCACCGAGGACAAGGAGGGCATCCCGCTGACCCTCCGCATCAAGGTGATCGACTCCGAGACCTGCAAGCCGCTCCGCAACGCGGCCGTCGACGTCTGGCACTGCGACGCGCTGGGCATCTACTCGGGCTACGAATCGCTGAGCACGGGCGGCGGCGGTATGCCCTCCGGTGCCCCGACGGGCGAGCCGCCGACCGGCATGCCGACCGACATGCCGTCCGGGGGCCCCGGCGGCGGGGGCGGCGGCGTGCACGAGGAGCCCACCGACGACGAGCGCTACCTGCGCGGTACGTGGCGCACGGACAAGCAGGGCTACGTCACCTTCAAGACCATCTTCCCGGGCTGGTACCAGGGCCGCTGTGTGCACATCCACACCAAGGTGCACGTGGGCGGCGAGTGGACCGACACCGGGTACGAGGGCGGCAACACCTGCCACACCGGCCAGTTCTTCTTCGACGAGGAGGCCGTCCTCGCCTCCGCCGAGGTGGAGCCCTACTCCACGTCGACGACCGAGCGCACGACGCTCACCGAGGACACCATCTACGACCAGTCCGGCACCCAGGGCGGTCTGCTGAAGCTGAAGTACAAGAAGAAGGACATCGCCAAGGGCGTCGTCGCCACGATCACGGTGGGCGTTGACCCGGAGGCGACGCACGAGGGCACGGAGGACTCGGTGCAGCCGGGCGGCGGGCCGGGGACGGCGTCGCCCTCGGCGTCGGCTGCGAGCTGACGGACGAGTCGTTCCCGTACGGCACAGTGGCCCGGAACGGTCGGCGATTCCGGGCCACTCGTGCTGGGGAGAGGGTGAGCCGTCACCTGTCGCGCTGCAGGATCACCGTGCGCATGACCCCTCCGGGCGCCGTCCGCTCCCGTACGACCTGAAGTCCGGCGGCGCGGCACTGGTCCAGGACCCAGGCGTGGGAGATGCGGAGCTTGCGGTAGCTGTGGGCGTTCATGGTCCAGCCGGATCCGGAGCTGTCGCCGTCGCCGGCACGGGTGTGGACCAGGTCGTGCACGACGACCGTGTAGTCGTCGAAGTCGTCCGGGTACTCCAGGAAGCACGTCATGATCCGGTCCTCGGCGGCCCGCACCGGCAGGAAGCGGTCGGTGCCGGTGAGCGGGACGGTCAGGTCGCGGTAGGACAGCACGGCCGTGCCGTCGGGGGCGAGCGCGGTCGCGATGTCCTTGAGCAGTGCGGCCACGTCTCCCCTGGTGGGCAGGTGGGTGAGCGTGTCGCCCAGACACACCACGGCGTCCGCCGAGGCGGGGCGGACCAGATCGGGGAGCGCGGTGCGCAGGTCGGCCTCGACCGGGCGCACGGCGGGTACGTCGGCGGCGTGTGCGGAGAGTTCGTCCAGCAGTGACTGGCTCAGGTCGACGGCGAGGACCTGGTCGAAGCCCAGGTCGGCCAGAGCCAGGCTGGTGTGGCCGGGGCCGCAGCCGAGGTCCACGGCAAGTGCTCCTGAGTGGCTCTGGTCCGGGATCACTCCCCACTCCCGCAACTGTTCGCGCTGCGTCGCGGCGAGGGAGAGAAGATCTCCGCCCAGCATCCAGGTGTAGTGCTCCGCGAGGAACAGGTCGTAGTGGTCGGCGGCGGCGGTCGTCATGGAGGCGGGGCTCCCTTCCCATCCGGCATCCGGTGAATGGGAAGGAAGCTAGGTGGTGGTGCGGGAATGTGGGGGCTTTGCCGTCCCAAATTCGGAATCCGGCCCAGAATGGCGGTCATGGACGGCACTGATTCGGCGATCCTGGACCATTTGCAGCGCGATGCACGGCTCACCAACCGGGAGCTGGCCCGCCTGGTCGGTATCGCACCCTCCACCTGCCTGGAGCGCGTGAGGGCCCTGCGGGCGCGCGGCGTGATCACCGGCTACCACGCGGCGGTGCAGCCGCGCGCGCTCGGCCGTGCGCTCCAGGCGCTGGTCTTCGCGCGGCTGCGCCCGCTGAGCCGGGACGTGATAGCCGGCTTCGAGGCCTACCTCGCCCAACTGCCGGAGGTGGTCGCCGTGTTCGTGGTCTCCGGCGACGACGACTTCGTCGTCCAGGTGGCCGTGCCGGACATCGAGCGACTGCATGCGTTCCTCATGGACCGCTTCAGCGCCCGCCGGGAGGTGGTGAGCTTCCGGAGCTCGGTGATCTACCAGCAGACCAGTACGCGGGTGCTGACGCCCGTGGACGACTTCGAGTGAGGCCGGAGAGCGGGGTGGGAGAGCGAGGTGGGCACTACCTCGCCACGAACTGCGTGAGTATCGCCTGGACCTCGTAGATGTCGACGCCCTTGGTGAAGGTCTTCTCGACGGGCATGGACGTGCCGGAGATCCAGATTTTGAGCTCGGCGTCGAGGTCGAAGGTGCCGGCGGTCTCCACCGCGAAGTGGGTGATGCTGCGGTAGGGGACGGAGTGGTACTCCGTCTTCTTGCCGGTGATGCCCTGCTTGTCGACGAAGATCAGGCGGCGGTCGGTGAAGAGGATCGTGTCGCGGATCAGCAGGTACGCGGCCTGGATCTGCTCGCCGTGCCCCAGCAGGCGCGCGTAGTCCTGCTGCGCGGAGGCCGGGTCGATGCTGTGTGCGTTGCCGAACAGTGCCATGGATGGTCCCCCCAGTTGGTTGGTCGTCCTGCCGGGTGACGTCCGATATGGCCGTCCCATTCATGATCTTGACGGTCGGGGCGGGTTGTCCATTGTGGTCGGGTAGCGGGTGGGTAACAGGCCTGCTACTTGGCCGTGAGGTCCGTCAGGTCCGTGAAGATGTCCTCGGCTGTCGGAGCGGTGACGGCGCGCCTGTGCCAGCGGGTCAGGGTGTCCAGGTCGGTACAGCTTGTGACGCGACCGCGGACGTGGTCGGGGATGGCGAGGCCGCGCGCTCCCAGTACGACGAGGATGCTCTCGGCGCCGGCCTGGGCCTGGCCTTCGGCCCGGCCTTCGGCCCGGATCTCTTCCGCGATGTACGACCTGTAGAAGGAGAGGTCTCTGGTCGCCACTAGTCGTCCTCGAAGATCCCCTCGGCGGTGGCGGCGGTAATGGCGCGCCGGAGCCAGTGGCGAAAGACCTCCGGGTCACCGCAGCTGGTGATGCGCTCGCGGACCTCGTCGGGGACGTCGATGCCGCGCACTGCCAGGACGTCAAGGACGTCCTGAGCGGCGCGTCGGACCTCGCCCTCGGTGCGGCCTTCGTCTCGGATCTCTTCGGATAGGGGCGACTTGTAGAAAGACAGGTCCACGGCCACCAGTGTCCTCCAGAGCTCTGCGGCTGGGTATGTGCCCAGGCCTTGTGCGATGAATTCGATGATCGGGTCGGCCAGGTCGCGCGGCGTGTCCCGCAGGACGGTCGTCATTGCTTTGAGTATGGCCCCGATGTCCGGGTGTGTGGCGTGGGTGATGGCGCTCAGCGTGGCGAGTACCAGGTCCTTGCGGACTTCGGCCGACTTGGTGATCACCGGCATGTTGTGCGGGCCCGTGACCAGTGGGCGCAGGGTGAGCAGGGGCCACTGGCGGGGGCCGAAGTGAACGGGGCGGGCCGCCCACTCGGCGGTCGCGCGGTCCTGACAGACGACCAGCAGTATCGGCTGCGCTTGTCGGTACTTCGCCAGCAGGTACGAGGCGTAGTACGCCCAGCTCGCGGGCTTGGCCGGGTCCTTCTTGCCCTGGGCCTCGACAGCGAGGAGGAGCGGTCCGTCGTCCTCCGTCTCCAGTTGCAACAAGGTGTCGACGCGGCGTTCGACCGGTCGGTTCTCGGTGAGGTCGGTCGGCATGACGGTGACCGAGGTGGGTGGGGGAAAGTCGACGCCGAGCACCTCGGAGAGCCTGGAGAAGAGGTCCGGGAACTCCTGGAAGATGCGGTGCATCGCCTCGTGGGGCGAGCTGACCATGGGGGTCCTGTTCAGTCGTCGCGGCAGTCGCGGCAGCGGGTGGGGCCGTCGGAGCGGAAGCCGCGGTCGCAGCCGTCGCAGTTGATCATTCGGTGGGGGACGGGTGTGGGTTGCGCGGGAGCACGGAACGGAGGCAGGGGCGGGAGCCCGTTGGTGAGGCGGTGGGCCAGGAGAGCTGCGGGGCGGCGCAGGGGTTCGGGCGGTAGGTCCGCTGTCAGGGCGTGTACGACGGCTGTGGGGGGCAGGTCGCGTTCCAGCCAGGCAGCCACTCCGGGGGCCAGGTGTTCGGCGTCCGTGGCGGAGAGGAGCAGGCGGGGGTCCTTGCGGCGGAGGTCGGCGAGTACCTCGGTGGCTGTCTGGAGGAGGGAGAGGGCGGGGTACGCCGGGCGAGGTACGGCAGGAAGGGCGGCGCGGCGTGGTGGCTCCTGCTGCGGGGCGGCTGCGGCTCGGCGGGCCGGAGGCCTGGTGGGCTCTGCTGGTGCGTGTCGGCCCGGCTGGTTGCAGGAGACCGTGCGGGTGACGACCCGGCCGCTCTCCGTGCGTTCGCGGGTGCGGCGCAGGTAGCCGTGGGTCTCCAGTTCGCGCAGGGCAGCGGCGATACGGGTGGTGCCCTCCGGGAAGCGGGCGGCGAGGGTCTTGATGTCCACGGGGGCGCCGGCGGGGACGGACTGGATGTACACCGCCAGGCCGATGGCGAGCCCCGACAGGTCGGGGTGCTGGGCCAGGTGGTTGCCGATCACCGTGAAACGGGTGGTGTGGAGGGTGTTGTCGTGCTCGACGCCGCTGGGGTGGGCTTCCGTGCGGGCGTTTCGGTGGTGATTTTTCCCGGTGACTCGGGACTGGGAGTGCGGGCGCGCGTTAGGGTGCTGCGTATCCATCGGGAAGGCTCCTACTTCCTCGGTGGTCAGGCCCTCGCATTGGGATGCCAGTCCCGGCGGGGGCCGACGTATGTCGGGTGGTTGTGCTGTGCCGCGCTGAGCGTAGGGCAGGCAACCGGGCCCGAATCCAGCCGAGGTGGGGATGTTCACTCCCGCGAGTGAGTTTGCGCTGCGGGCGGGAGGGGTGGGGCTTGGTGGGGTTTCTTTCCCTCTCGTGTTTCTTGGGGGAGACCGTCCGCGGCACCGGAGTTCAGGTTTCTGAACTTCGGTGGGAGGTCGAGTTCGGCCCATACGGTTTTGCGGGGGACGGGTCCTTGTTCGACTCCCCAGCGGTCGGCCAGTGCCTCGACGAGGACGAGGCCGCGCCCCGATTCGCCGTTGGGGGCGCACGAGGGTCGGGGTAGGTCCTCACCTCGTGTGTCCATCACCTCGATGCGGAGCGTGGTGGTCGTGGCGTCGAGGGTGAGGCGGAAGTCCCGTCCCGGGACACGGCCGTGGGTGGCTGCGTTGGCGGCGAGTTCGGCCACGACGTGTTCGGTGGCTTCTGTGATGGCGTCCGGGAGGTTCCACGTGCGGAGTTTCTCGGCCGTCAGCCGTCGGGCGACCTGTGCGTGTCGTGGTGTGGGGGACAGGGCGACACTGAAGTGACGTCGGTGGGTGAGTAGTTGTACGGGTTGTTCTTCCACGTCGCTCAGCGTGGTCGTCTGTGCTTACTGTGAACAGTGACGGCCCCGTTGCGTACGGTGACTGTCCGGAGGTTGTCCGGTGCCGTCGGGACTGTCGGAGCGCGAGGGGGCAGGGCATGACGGATGAACCAGGGTGGGAAGTGGACCCGGATGACGACTGGGGTGTCGCCGTCGTCGCCACCGTGGGGAGGCAGTTGAAACTCCGTAGGGAGGCGGCGGGGATGCGGGCCGCCGAGTTCGGGGAGGCGGTGGGGTACAGGGAGGACCTCGTCTACAAGGTCGAGGGAGGGAAGCGGATCCCGAGGGCTGAGTATCTGGACAGGGCGGACGAGGTGCTGGGGGCAGATGGGCTGCTCTCCGCGATGAAGGTGGACGTGGCGCGGGTTCGCTACCCGAAGAAGGTGCGGGACCTGGCCAAGTTGGAGGCACAAGCAGTCGAGATCGGTGTGTACGTCGGGCTCAGCATTCACGGCCTGTTGCAGACACCGGAGCACGCGCGGGCTCTGTTCGAGGCGCGGCAACCGCCGTACTCGGAGGAGGAAGTGGAGCGCCTCGTGTCCGCTCGTATGGCGCGCACGTCGATCTTCGAGAGGTCGCCCGCCCCTCCCCTCAGCTTTGTCCAGGAAGAGGCGGCACTACGGCGTCGTGTCGGGGGGACGATGGTGCGGCGCCGCCAGCTCGAACACTTGCTGGAGGTGGCGCAACTGCGCAATGTGACGTTTCAGGTGATGCCTACGGACACCGGCGCCCATCCTGGTGTGGACGGCAAGATCGAGGTGCTCAAGTTCGCTGATGGTACGGCCGTCGGGCGGTCTGACGGTGCGTACAACGGTCGGCCTACGTCCGACCCGAAGGAGCTGCGGATCCTCGAACTGCGGTATGGCACCATCCGGGCCCAGGCTCTCACGCCGGGGGAGTCACTCGCTTTCATCGAGCAAGTGCTGGGAGAGACATGACCTCTGAATTTGATTGGTTCAAGAGCAGCTACAGCGACGGCACCGAAGGTGACAGCTGCGTCGAGATAGCTGTCGCCGTCGGCACAGTGCACGTACGCGACTCCAAGAACGTCGGCGGCCCACACCTCGCGCTCGCGCACGATGCATGGGCCGCCTTCGTGAGTTACGCCGGCTCGCCGCCGAACCGCTCCTTGTAGCCCTCAAGGTCCTCGTCCGTAATCTTGGCGAAGAGGACCGGGGGAACCGTGAACCCGGTGCCCGCCGGGACCGTGGTCAGGGACTTCGCCTCGTCCGCCGTGACCCACGTCGCCGTGTCGTCGGCCAGGGCGAACGCCGAGCGCATCGCCTTCGCCGACGCCGGGATGAAGGGCTCCGAGACCACCGAGTAGAGGTGGATGAGGTTCATCGCCGTGCGGAGCGTGAGCGCCGCGCCCTCCGGGTTGGTCTTGATCTCCAGCCAGGGGGCCTTCTCCTCCAGGTAGGAGTTGCCGGCCGACCACAGGGCGCGCAGCGCGGACGCCGCCTTGCGGAACTGCAGGGCCTCCATCTGGGTCTCGTACTCGGCGAGGAGGTCGGCGATCTGCTGACCCAGCTTCGTCTCGGCCTCGCCCGGCTCGCCGCCCGCGGGCACGTCGTCGCCGAAGCGCTTGCGGGAGAAGGACAGGACGCGGTTGACGAAGTTGCCGAGGGTGTCGGCCAGGTCCTTGTTCACCGTGGCGGTGAAGTGCTCCCAGGTGAAGGACGAGTCGTCCGACTCCGGCGCGTTGGCGATCAGGAAGTAGCGCCAGTAGTCGGCCGGGAGGATGTCCAGGGCCTGGTCCGTGAAGACGCCGCGCTTCTGGGAGGTGGAGAACTTGCCGCCGTAGTACGTGAGCCAGTTGAAGGCCTTGAGGTAGTCGACCTTCTTCCACGGCTCGCGGACGCCCATCTCCGTGGCGGGGAACATCACGCTGTGGAAGGGGACGTTGTCCTTCGCCATGAACTCTGTGTAGCGGACGTCGTCGGCGCCGTCCGGGCCGTACCACCACGACTTCCAGTCGCGGGCGCCCGTCGGGTCCTGGTCCGCCCACTCCTTCGTCGCGCCGATGTACTCGATCGGGGCGTCGAACCAGACGTAGAAGACCTTGCCCTCGGCGGCCAGGTCCGGCCAGGTGTCGGCCGGGACCGGGACGCCCCAGTCCAGGTCACGGGTGATCGCGCGGTCGTGCAGGCCCTCGGTCAGCCACTTGCGGGCGATGGAGGAGGCGAGCTGCGGCCAGTCACCGGCCGTCTCGTCGATCCATGCTTCGACCTCGCCCTGGAGCTTCGACTGGAGGAGGAAGAGGTGCTTGGTCTCGCGGACCTCCAGGTCCGTCGAGCCGGAGATCGCGCTGCGCGGGTCGATCAGGTCCGTAGGGTCCAGGACGCGCGTGCAGTTCTCGCACTGGTCGCCGCGGGCCTTGTCGTAACCGCAGTGGGGGCAGGTGCCCTCGACGTAACGGTCCGGGAGGAAGCGGCCGTCCGCCGGCGAGTACACCTGGCGGATCGCGCGCTCCTCGATGAAGCCGTTCTCGTTCAGCTTGCGGGCGAAGTGCTGGGTCAGCTCCGCGTTCTGCGGGGAGGAGCTGCGGCCGAAGTGGTCGAACGCCAGCTCGAAGCCGTCGTACACCGCCTTCTGCGCGTCGTGTGCCTGGGCGCAGAACGCGTCGACCGGGAGGCCCTGCTCCTTGGCGGCGAGCTCGGCGGGGGTGCCGTGCTCGTCGGTCGCGCAGATGTAGAGGACGTCGTGGCCGCGCTGGCGGAGGTACCGGGAGTACACGTCCGCCGGGAGCATGGACCCCACCATGTTGCCCAGGTGCTTGATTCCGTTGATGTACGGAAGGGCGCTGGTGATGAGGTGTCGAGCCATCGCGGGCTGCTCCCAAGTCGCTACGTGGGGTGACGGGGGGCGGCTTCTGGGGCCGCCCGATTCGTCTACGAACCTTGAAATCCTAGCCGACATGGCCTAGGCCGCCCGCGACCATTCTGAATGGTGGAAGCGGGCGGCCCAGGGAGTGGCTGCGGGGTAGTGGGCGTGTCGTGTCCGTGTACGTACGCGGGTTACGGGCGCCAGTTCGCCAGTACGCCCTCGTAGACCTCGGCGTCGGTCAGTTCGCGCGGGGTCTCGCCGGCCAGGAAGTGGGCCGTGTTGCCCGTCTTGAGCTTGCGGAGGTAGTCGAACGCCTTGTTCTCCGGGTCGCCGAAGGCGATGAAGGAGAAGAAGACGGACGGGTGCGACTTCGCTGCCGCGGTGAGGGACTGGGTGGCGGGGGTCTTGGCGTCCGGGGCGCCGTCCGTCTGGAAGAGGACGAGGGCGGGGGTGGTGGTGCCGGAGTTGTCGTAGTGGGTGACGATCTCCTCCACCGCCGCGTGGTAGCTCGTACGGCCCATGCGGCCGAGGCCCGCGTGCAGCTCGTCGATCTTGTTCTCGTGCTCGGTGAGGGTGAGCTCGCCGGTGCCGTCCAGCTCCGTCGAGAAGAAGACGACGTGGACCTTCGCCTCGGGGTCCAGGTGGGCGGCGAGGGCGAGGGCCTGCTCCCCGAGGGCCTGGGCGGAGCCGTCCTTGTAGTACGGGCGCATGGAGGCGGAGCGGTCGAGGACGAGGTAGACGCGGGCGCGGGTGCCGGTCAGGCCGTGCTTCTCGAGCTCCGCTCCGGCGGCGTCGTACGCGGTGACGAGGTCGGGGGCGGTGGAGGGGAGGGTGGTGCGAGGCAGGGCGGGGCCGGCGGTCTCTTCCGTAACCTGCTCCGGCTGCTCCGGCTGCTCCGGCTGTTCCGGCTGCTCCGGCTGCTCCGGCTGCTCGGGCTGCTTCGTCTGCTCCGGTTCCGTGTCCGTCTCGGCCTTCGGCTCGACGGCCTGTTCGGTGGTTTCGGGCTGGGGCTCGGGCTCCGCCTCGGAGGCGGGCTCCTCAGCCTCGGGCTCCACCTCCACCTCCGCCTCGGCCTCGGCCTCCGCCTCGGCCTCCGCCTTGGTCTCGGGTGCGAGCTGCGACTCGGTGTCTTGCTTCGACTCCGCCGATGAGCTGCCTTCGGACTCGGACTCGGTGGCCAGGGCGGGTTCGGGCTCGGCAGCGGACGCAGGAGAGGCTTCGGTGGCGGGCTGCTGCTCCGGCTCGGCGGCGGCAGTGGGCTCCGATGCCGGCTTCGCCTCCTCGACGAGCTCGAGCGGCGGCTCGGAGGTCGTCTCGGCGGCAGGCGAGGGGGCCGCTTCGGCGACCGGCTCGGGTGTGGGTTCGGATGCAGGCGCGGGCGCGGGCGCGGGCTCGGTCTCGGGCGCGGGCTCGGTCTCGGGCGCAGGCGCGGGCTCGGTCTCGGGCTCTGTCTCGGTGACCGGCTTCGGGTCGGTGACCGGCGTGGGGTCGGATTCCGCGGTTGGCTCGGGGGTGGCCTCGGTGGTCGGCTCCGGAGCGGGGTCGGGCTCGGGCTCGGGCTCGGTGACCGGCGTGGGGTCGGATTCCGCGGTTGGCTCGGGGGTGGCCTCGGTGGTCGGCTCCGGAGCGGTCTCCGGCTCCGGCTGCGGCTTGGTGGCCTGCTCCGGCTGCGGCTCGGTCTCCGGCTCCGGCTGCGGCTCGGTGGCCTGCTTCGGCTGCTCGGGCTCTTTGTCCAGTTCGGGTGTGGGCTCGTTCGGCTGGTCCGCCGGGGGCGCCTGCTCCGGTTCGGGCTGTTCCGACGGAGGCGTCGCGCGGGGCTTGGGGACCGTCACGTTGTCGAAGGCCGCGGAGACCAGCTCGTCGGCCATGGAGGGAGCCGGTTCCGGCTCCGCATCCGGCTTCGTCGCGTCCTCGTGCCGCGGTTCCTTCGCCGTGCCGGTTGCCGATGCCGTGCCCGTGCCCGTGCCCGTGTCCGTGCCCGGCGTCGACACCGGCGACGTGTCACGCTCCTCCGACGGAGCCGGGGCCGGGATCCGGTGGCCTCGCGAGGTGGCGTCCCCCGACTCGTCCGCGGTCTTCCGCGACGGGTCCTGCGAAGCCTCCCGCAGGGGTTCCGCGTCGGTGTCGCGCCCCTTGCGTGAGCGGCCGAACGCGTTCCGCAGGAGAGAGAGAATGCCCATGTGCGCAACCCTTCGCATGAGTTGTAGCCCGTCTATCCCTGGCCAGGACGGACACGTAAGGTTAGCGGCCGACGCGGGTGATCTTGGGGAGGGGAGGGCCTGTCGGCTACCCTCGCCACGCCTCGCTGTCAACACCGCCTGACTCCCTCCGGGGTTCACCCCTCGTTCACCCGGAAGCAGCACTTTCGCTCGTATGTGCCCCTAGCGTCACGTCGACATCACGGGCACGTATGGGAGAGCAAAGTGCGCAAACTGCTGCCGATCCTCGGGACCAACGGAGCGTCGCATCCCGGTGGGCGGTCCGCGCTGACCTGCCGTTTCCGCTGTGGCGACGCCTGCTTCCACGAGGTGCCGAACACCAGCGCCAATGAATACGTCGGCGACGTCATCGCCGGGGCGCTCAGCCGCCGGTCGATGATGCGGGCCGCCGCCGTCGTCACCGTGGCGTCCGCCGCCGGTACGGCCGCCCTGACGGCCGGTGCCCCGGAGGCCCAGGCCGCCGTCCCCGCCGGGCACGGGACGGACAAGGGCAAGGGCGGGAAGAAGGGGAAGGCCGCCCGCGGTCTGCGCTTCACCCCTGTCGCCCCCAACACCGCCGACAAGGTCACTGTCCCCGAGGGCTACCGGCAGAACGTCGTCATCAAGTGGGGCGACCCCATCCTGCGCGGCGCCCCCGCCTTCGACCCGGACAACCAGACCGCCGAGGCGCAGGCCGGGCAGTTCGGGTACAACAACGACTTCCTCGCGCTGCTGCCGCTGCCCGGCGAGCGCAACCGCCAGCTCCTCGTCGCCAACCACGAGTACTCCGACGAGGTCCTGATGTTCCGGGACTACGACTCGGACAACCCGACCCGTGAGCAGGTCGAGATCGGCTGGGCGGCTCACGGTCTGGGTGTCGTCGTGGTGGAGGAGGACCGCAGGACCGGCAAGCTCACCGCCGTGCCCCGGCACCACCTCAACCGCCGTGTCACCGCCACCACCAGGTTCCGGCTCACCGGCCCGGCGGCCGGGTCCGACCTGCTGAGGACCTCCGCCGACCCGTCCGGCACCAAGGTCCTCGGCACCCTCAACAACTGCGCGGGCGGCGTCACCCCCTGGGGCACGACGCTCCACGGTGAGGAGAACTTCAACCAGTACTTCGCCAACGGCACCCGCACCACCGACAAGCGGTACGGCCTGGGCAGCGGGGCCACCGGCCGCAAGTGGGAGCGTTTCGACAAGCGGTTCGACGTCGCCCAGGAGCCGAACGAGGTCCACCGCTTCGGGTACGTCGTCGAGCTCGACCCGTACGACCCCGACTCCACGCCCCGCAAGCACACCGCTCTCGGCCGGTTCAAGCACGAGGGCGCGACCGTGCGCCTCACCTCGGACGGCCGGCCCGTCGTCTACACCGGTGACGACGAGCGCTTCGACTACTTCTACAAGTTCGTCGGCAGCAAGCGGATGAAGAAGGGCAGCTCCCGCGCCGCCCGCGAGCACAACCTCTCCCTTCTCGACGAGGGCACCCTGTACGTCGCCAAGCTGACCGGCGACTCCCCCGCGATCGAGATCGACGGCACCGGCAAGCTCCCGAACGACGGCGAGTTCGACGGCAGCGGTGAGTGGATCCCGCTGGCCACCGCGACCGCCAAGGGCGCCGTCTCGCACGTCGACGGCATGACGGCGGAGGAGGTCTTCGTCTTCACGCGCCTCGCCGGCGACAAGGTGGGCGCCACGAAGATGGACCGCCCCGAGGACGTCGAGCCCAACCCGGTCACCGGCAAGGTGTACGTCGCTCTGACGAACAACTCCAACCGCGGTGTCGGCTCGAACGCCAAGGCGGACGAGGCCAACCCGCGCAACGCCAACAAGCACGGCCAGGTCCTGGAGCTCACCGAGCGCTGGAACCGGGCGGACAGCACGAAGTTCGCCTGGTCGCTGTTCCTCGTCGCGGGCGACCCGGACGACCCGGCGACCTACTTCGCGGGCTTCCCCAAGGACGACGTCAGCCCGATCTCCTGCCCGGACAACGTCGCCTTCGACGACCACGGCAACATGTGGATCTCCACCGACGGCAACGCCCTCGGCTCGCACGACGGTCTGTTCGGTGTCGCCACGCGCGGCGACCGGCGCGGTGAGCTCAAGCAGTTCCTGACGGTGCCGACGGGCGCGGAGACCTGCGGTCCGGTGATCCAGGACCGGCGTGTGCTGGTGGCCGTGCAGCACCCGGGCGAGGTCGACGGGGCCTCCGCCGCGAACCCGGGCAGCACCTGGCCCGACGGCCCCGGCAAGATATCCCGCCCGGCCGTGGTCGCGGTGTGGCGCGCGGACGGGTCCGACATCGGCGAGTGACCGACCGGTCAGTGACCCGGGTACGGGCCGTCCTCGTCCGGAGGGCGGCCCGTACCGGTACCTACCCGTACCCGTGCCTGCAGGGGTACCGGCACCGCTACCGGTACCTGTAGTCGTACTCGTGGCCCTGCCCGGTCCGCTCAGTCCCGGGCGTGCAGTGCCAGGTCGACGATCACGGCACGGTGGTCGGTACCGGCGAGGTCGACGAAGCGCGCCCGGTGCGCGGCGAAGTCCTGGGACACGAGGACGTGGTCGATCTGTGCGCCCAGCGCCGGCGCCGTCCGGGCGGGCCAGGTGGGCGTACGGGCCTCGCCCGCGAGCCGGGCACCGTCGTACAGGCCTGTGTCGAGGATGCGCCGGAACGCCGCGTGGTCCTGGGAGGCGTTGAAGTCCCCGGCGATGATCGTCGGCATGCTGGTGCCGGCCGCGGCGTACGCGTGCAGGGCACCGAGCTCACGGCGCCAGGCGTCCAGCTGGCGCGGCAGCGGCGGCATGGGGTGGGCGAGCTGGAGCCGTACCCGGTGGCCGGCGACGTCGGCGGTGGCGCCGGGCATGCCCATGGTGCCGGTGACTCCGTCGGCCGGAGCGAGCCGCCGGCTGCTGAGGATGAGGGACCCCTCGGAGCCGCGCCCCTCGACTGCCTTCCGGTACGGATAGACGACCCCGCCCGCGCCCGCGTCCTCAGACTCACCCTTGCCCTTGCCCTTGCCCTCCCGTGCACTCCCGCCTCCGTAGAAGGCGTCCTCGAGCGTCGCCGAGCACGTGTACTCGCACTCCTGCACGAACACGATGTCGGGCCGGTACCGGCGGATCGCGTCGACGAGTGCGTCGGCACCCTGCCCGAACTGCACGTTGGCGGTCATCACCTGGAGCTCGGCGACGGCCCGGCCTCCGGGGGACCCCACCTTTCCGTACGGCTCGGTGTACCAGGCGAGCGCGCCCAGCACGGCTACGCCCCAGACCAGCCCGAGCCGCCAGCGGGCGAGCGCGGCGAGCAGCAGGGCGGCGCCGGCGGGGGCGAGGAGCCACGGGAGGAAGGCGAGCAGCTGGGGGACCGGCGTGAAGCCGTCGCTGTCGGCCGCCCGGTACCCGACGACGACGCTCACCGAGAGGAGCAGCAGCCCGGCGCCCCAGGCGGCGGACCGGCGCCCGGCCGTCCGTTCCCCCTCCGCCACCGTCCGTCCAGCCGTCGGATTCACGGGAAAAGGTTGCCACGGTGCCGTGCGGGACGCGGTCGGAACGGTGAGCGCGGTGTCGGCTTCGTGTGCGTGGCGGGCGACGGTGGCGGGAACAGCCGGTCGCCCGCCGTGCGATCACCTCGTCGCGTACGTGTCCTTCGCCGACATCAGGGACCAGATGACGAAGACGCCGATGGCGATCGAGACCACCGACCAGACGGGCTGGTACGGGATGAAGAGGAAGTACTCGATGATGTACAGCGCCGCCAGGGCCACGCCGACCTTGCGCGCCCAGGAGGCGCCCTTGAGCAGGCCCCAGCCGGTCGCGGCGACCAGCACGCCCAGGATCAGGTGGATCCAGCCCCAGGCGGTGAGGCTGAACTCGTACACATAGTCGCCGATGAACGCGTAGACGGTGTCGCTGGCTATGCCCGCGATCCCGTTCAGAATGCTCAGCACGCCGGTCACCAGCATGAGGACTCCGGCGAAGGCGGTGCCGCCCGCGGCCAGGGCCGAACCTCGCTGGCGGGCCGGGTGCGGAGGGGCCGAGCTCGGTGACGATGCGGTGGGTTGCTGGGCCATGAGGGCCTCCTCGGCTTCGACAAGCTCATCCGCATGCTCGTGCCGAGTCGGCGGGACCGCACCCGGCGTGGGCCGGACGGATGAGTCGCGATACGGTCCGAACCGCCTCAGAGTACTCGCGACAGGAAGTCGCGCAGGATGCCGTTGAACTCTTTCGGCCGTTCAAGGTTCGGCAGGTGGGCCGCGCCCGTGACGACGTGAAGTGTGGCGTCGGGCAGGGCCGCGTGCATCGCCTCCGCGTCCCGGACCGGCGTGTACTCGTCGTCCTCGCCCACCACGACGAGCGCCGGCACCGTGATCCTCGTCAGCAGCTCCCGGTAGTCGGGCCGCTCCGCCCGGCCCCGCAGGGCCGCCGCCGCGCCCTCGGGGTCGGTGGCCGTCATCATGCGGTGCACATGGGCCTGGACGGCCGGGTCGGCGTACGGCGCGACCATCTTGTGGAGGACTTCGTCGGCGTACGGCCGCATGCCCTCGGCGAGGAGCCGGTCCGCCGTCGCGCGGCGGGCCCGCCGGCCGTCCGGTGTCTCGGGGTCGGGGAAGGTGTCGGCGAGGACGAGGCCCCGGACGCGCTCCGGGAACCGCCGGCAGCACTCCATGGCGATCTGGCCGCCCATGGAGAGCCCGGCGAGGACGAACTCCCCGATGCCGAGCTCGTCGAGGAGCGCCGCGATGTCGTCGGCGAAGACCCCGAGCGGAGTGGTGCCCGGGACGACGGGGGAGGCGCCGTAGCCGCGCAGGTCGGGCGCGACGATCCGGCGGCCGGCGGAGAGGTCCGGGTCCGCGAGCTGCGGGGCCCACATCGTGCGGTCGAAGGGGTGGCCGTGGATCAGGACGAGCGGGAGCGCGGCCGAGGACGAGGTGCCGTCTCGGTCGCCCCCTTTGTCCTCGTATGCGAGGAAGGGTGCCATGGCCTCGACCTTAGGACGGCCCAACTCCTCGGTGCAATAAGATCTTTGCCCTCGGTGCAATGCCGGTGGGGCGGGGAAGAACGGGGCGGGGAAGAACGGGGCGGAGGAGGGGACGGGGTGGCGGATCACCTGGACTACCGGCGGATCGCCGACCGTGTCGCGGCCGACATCGCCGCGGGACGGCTGCGGCCCGGTGAACGGCTGCCCCCGCAGCGGGTGTTCGCGCGCAGGCGGGGGATCGCCGCGTCGACGGCCGGGCGGGTGTACGGGGAACTGGTGCGGCGCGGGCTCGTGGTGGGCGAGGTCGGGCGCGGCACGTTCGTCCGGGCGGCGCCGGTGCCGTCGGGGCGGGCCCTGGCGGAGCCGGCGACGACCGCACCCGTGAACCTGGAGCTCAACTACCCCTCCGCACCCGGACAGCCGGAACTGCTCGCGCGGGGGCTCACGCCGCTGCTCCGGCCGGACGTACTGGCCGAGGCGACCCGGACGGCGCCCGCGACCGGCACGGCCGCCGCGCGCGAGGCGGTCGCCGCACTGCTGGCCACGCCCGGCTGGCGCCCGGACCCCGCGCAGGTGCTCTTCGCCGGGAACGCCCGCCAGGCCATCGCGGGTGCGCTCGCCTCCCTGGTACGGCCCGGGGGCCGCGTCGGAGTCGAACCCCTCACGTATCCGCTCGTCAAGGAGATCGCGGGGCGGCTGGGGGTGACGCTGGTGCCGCTGGCGGCGGACGAGGAGGGGCTGCGCCCGGACGCGGTCGCGGCGGCGCACCGGTCCGCGCCGCTGGCCGCGCTGTACGTCCAGCCGACGCTGCACAACCCGACGACGGCGACGGCCGGTGCGGCGCGGCGTGCCCGGCTGGGCGCCGTGGTGGAGGAGCTGGGGCTTCCCGTGATCGAGGACCGGATCTGGTCCTTCCTCGGCCCCGACACGGCTCCGCTGGCCGCCTGCGCCCCCGGACACGTCCACGTCGTCGACGGGCTCTCCAAGCGGGTCGCGCCCGGTCTGACGGCCGGCTTCCTCGTCGTCCCCCGGGACCGCGTGGAGCACACGGCGGGCGCCCTCCGCTCCGGCGGCTGGACCGCGGGCCGGTTCGCGCTGGAGGCGGGGACGCGGTGGATCGCCGACGGCACCGTGGCCCGTCTGGTCTCGGCGAAACGGGCGGACGCTGCGGCCCGGCAGCGGCTCGTCGCCGAGCACCTCGCGGACTTCACCGTACGGGCCGACCCGCGCGCGTACTACGCCTGGTGGCAGCTCCCGGCGCCGTGGCGGGCGGACACGTTCACGGCGGCCGCGGCGCGACGGGGGATCGCCGTCACACCGGGGCCGGCGTTCGTGGTGCCGCCCGTCCGGCCGGCCGGCCCGGGAGCGCCCGCCGCGGGCCTGCCGGCCGCGGATCCACAGGCCGCAGGTGTGCCCGTCGCAGGCGGCGGCTCCGCCGTCGACTGCGTCAGACTGGGGCTCGCCTCGGCTCCTCCGCCGGAGCTGGCGCGGGCCCTGCGGACGCTCGCCGACGTCGCCCGTGGTGGCCCGTGACCCAGGCCCCCAGCGCCACCGCCACTCCCAGCACCACCAGCAGCCACGTCACCACACGGAGGGTGCCCGTGAGGGCGTCGTAGACCGCGGCCGCCGCCGCGCGCGACACGTCGGGCGGCAGACCGGTGAGCGTGAGCCGGCGTCCCACGGCCACGGCGAGGCCCAGCAGGGCGCCGCCCAGCGCCGTACCGAGACCCGTCGCGAACAGCGCGCGGCGGCGGTGGGCGGCCACCAGGACGCCCGCCACGGCGAGCGCGGCGGCGAGGGACGGGAGCCAGAACGCGGTGAGCTCCAGCACGCGGTACCCCTTCCGGAGCCGGTCCAGGTCCCGCGCCGACAGGACGGTCACCTCGCTGTGCCCGACCGGGATGCGGTGGGCGTACGGGACGCGGTCGCGCACGAGCTGCCGTTTGACGCGTTCGGCGACGGGTGCGACGTCGAGCGTCACCGGGCCCTCGCCGTCCCCGTGCACCGCCCGCATCACCGCTGCGTGCGTGGCCCGGTTCGCCTCGTTCCAGGCCGTGCGGAACGCCTCGGTACGGGTGAAGGACCGGACGGCGTCGTGGGTGAACGCGCGCACCGGGCCGTGCAGCGCCGGGCTCACGCGGACCTCCCGCATGATGCCGGTGGTCACCGCCTCCGCGACCGCGTCCCGCACGGCCGGGTCGGCGGCCAGCGGCGCCGTCGCCGCCGCGTACCGGGCCGGGTCCCCGATCCCGTACGTCGCCCAGCCCGCCAGCGCGCCCAGCGGGGCGAACAGGCAGGCCAGGGCGATCAGGACCGGCGACAGGACGCCGGGGACACGTCGGGGCACTCCTTCAGGCAAAGCCCCGTGGTGCGCGGGGGCGAGCGGTCGGCCGGTGGGTGACTGCATTCGGACGAACAGGAGAAGCCGAACGGGTCGCTCGCGCCCCGACGGTCATGTCCCCGACGGTCATGGCAGCCGGCCGGTCATGCCACCCGGCCCGTCATGCCACCCGGCCGGTCCGGCGTCCCTCCGCGTCCTCGTGCGTGCGGCGCCAGTAGAACACCGTGGCGAGCACGCCCACGGCGACCAGCAGCGACAGACCGGTGGCCCGCACGACGGTGCCGCCGTTCTGGCTGTAGAGGAAGCCGAAGGCGATGCCCGCGAACGCCGCCCACAGCAGGGCCCGTGACTCGGTCCTCAGCCGTGGCGCGACGGCACCGACAGCGAGGTGGAGGATCATGAACGCGAGCGCGCTGACGATCCCGAGCAGCACGTTCCCGCCCGTGATGGGCCCGGCGTCGCGGTCGAGGGCCGCCACCCAGTAGCCGTAGACGAGACCGGCCACCAGGGGCAGCATCCAGTGCGCGATCCTGTGGGTGCGCTCGTCGAAGACGTCCGGCGTCGACGGGGTCCTCGCCGGACGCGGTCCGCGGGTTCCCGGCGCCTGTGCTGCCTGAGCCATGGAGCACTCCTCTCCTGCCCCCGACTGTTCTTTCCCCGACTGTCCGTCGCCCCCGACTTCCAGGGCACACCCCCCGCACACGCCCGGCAAGTCGGGATGCGGGCCCGGGGACGGCGTGTTTCGCTGAGCCCCATGAGGCGTCACGCGCCGGACCCGGCCGAGCGGCAGAGGGTGCTGCGGGCGCGCGGCCACAGCGTCGCCTGGGTGCCGCCGCTGGTGCTGCTGCTCGCGATCCCGCTGAGCGACTGGAGCACGGAGGGCAACTTCCGGGTGATCTCGTGGCTCGTGCTGGTGCCGGGGATCGCCGCCGCCCTGTGCGGGGTGGTGACGACGGCGGCCTTCGGCGTGCTCGCCGTCTGCGCGTACGCCGTCTCCGACGCCGCCTGGCCGCACGAGTACCAGGCCGGGCTGCCCGACTTCATCCTCGTCGTGCTGGGCGGCGTGCTGTCGGTGCCGGCCTGCGCGGTGCGGGTGCGGGACGAGCGGCGCATGCTGCACATGCGGGACATCGCCGAGACCACCCGCCGTACGGTGCTGCGCCCGCTGCCGCCGGGCTGGGGCGGCCTCGACCACGCGGCCGTCCAGCTCGCCGCCGACAGCACCGCCCGCGTCGGCGGCGACTTCTACGACATCCAGCCGGGCCCGTACGGCACCCGGGTGCTCACCGGCGATGTGCAGGGCAAGGGCCTCGGAGCGGTGGAGGCGGCGGCCGCGCTGCTCGGCACGTTCCGTGAGGCCGCCCACCGGGAGGAGCCCCTTGCAGCGGTGGGCGAGCGGCTGGAGCAGCGGATGCAGCGGCACGTCCGGTACCGCACGGCGGTCGGACGGCAGAACGGGTACCGGTTCGCCACGGCGGTGCTGGTCGGTTTCACCCGGGCGGCGACCACCGTGGAGGTCGTCAACTTCGGCCACGAACCGCCGCTCGTGGTCGGCTCCGGCGGCGTCCGCGCCCTGCCGGCCGGTTCCGGGGTTCCGCTGGGGCTCGGCGAACTCGTGGACGAGCCGCCGCCGGTGCTCGTGGTCCCGCTCGCGCCGGACGAGACACTGCTGCTGGTGACCGACGGGGTGACGGAGGCGCGGGACGGGGACGGGCGGTTCTTCCCGCTGCGCGACCGGCTGGTCCGGGCGGTGGCCGACGACCCGGTCACGGCGGCCGATCCGCGGCGGCTCGTCACGCTCGTCAGGGACGGGGTGCTGGAGCACTCCGGCGGGCACCTCGACGACGACACGACCATCTTCGCGGTGCGCCGGGCCGGTTCCTGAGGTCCGAAGGAGGTCCGAGGGACAACGCCCCTTCGCACCCGCTGCGGTTGCCGGTTACCGTGCTGCCGTACGTGATCGATGGGGAGGAAAGATGCCCGGAACCGTCCTGCTGCTCGCGGCGTCGCCCGCGGGCAAGGGGTGTCTGGTGGACGCGGCGTCCGTACTCCCCGTGCTCGCGGCCGTCGCCCCGCCGGTACTGGCCGGGTCGGACACCGCGAACGTCGTCGAGCTGGCCGACCCGCTGGACCCGCAGGCGGTCCTCACCCGGCTGAGGGCCGTCGCGGGCGCCCCCGGCCCGCTGACCGTCTTCCTCACCGGCCAGCTCCAGCTCGACCGCCGCCAGCACCTGCCCCACCTCGCGCTCGCCCGCACCACTCCGGCCACCGTCCGCTACACCGGTCTCCCCTGGCACTGGCTCCGCGAGGAACTGCGCCTGCGCCCGCCGGGCACCACCACGCTCTTCGCCGACCTGCACGCGGACGCCGAGACGTGGCAGCAGCTGCGCTCCCTGTCCCTGGACGCGGGCCCCGCCGTCGCCGTGCACGGGCGCGTCGCCCCGCCCCCGCCGCGCCGCTCGGTCGCGCAGCCCCTGTACATGAAGACCGTTGCGACGATCCTGCGCAGCGGCCACCGCCCGCCGCCCGCCGAGCTCCACCAGCAGGCGCTGACCCGTATCGCGAGCAAGGGGCCGGGGACGTACGGGGACGTGGTGCTGTCGTGGGAGGCGGCGGCACCCGTAGGCGGCGCCGGTGCGTACGGCGGCGCGGTGCCGGTGGCGATGCCGACGCCGGCGCAGGTGGCGCAGGCGCCGGGTTCCGCGGTCCCCGCGGCTGCCGTCGCGGCCACCGTTCCGGGAGCCGTCCCCGGAGGCCCGGCCCCCACGCCCGCGTACGGTTCCGCGGGTCCCCTTCCCCCCATGCCGACCGCACCGCCCACGGTCGTCGTAGCCGGTCCCGGACAGGACGAGGCCAGTAGCCCCGCCCCGGACGAAGACCCGCACACGACCATCTCCGCCGCCGTCCAGGCGGAACGTCACAGCGAGGCCGACGCGCTCGCCGCGCGGTGCGAGGAGGCCGCGCGGCAGGCGTACGGGCCGACGTCCGAGCAGGCGCTGCACTGGGCGGAGGTCCGCGCCGACCTCGCCATGTTCGCGGGCGACGCCGTCCGCAGCTGCCGTACCTGGCTGGCGGTCGCCACCACACGGCTGGCCGCGGGCGAAGCCCCGGAAGCGCCCGCCGTCGAGACGGCCGTGGACCGCGCCCATCACCAGTGGGGACGCGTCGACGACGCGGCGTGGGCCCGGGAGATCGGGCCGGCGCTGCTGGAGCTGCGCCGGCAGGTGCCGGGCAGGCGGGCGGGAGCGCTGCGGCATGTGCAGCGGCGCCTGGTGAAACTCGAGACGGAGACGCGGGAGCTCAGGACGGTCCAGCGGGTGCCCGGGTAGCGGGCGGCGCTAGCAGATCCGGAGGGTTTGGCGCAGGAGTTCGGTCAGTCCGGTCACGGCGTCTCTGCGGCAGTGGGACAGTGCCTCATTGCCCGCCTCCGCCCCGAGTGGCGGGCCAGGGGATCGCGTCCGTGCGAGGGAGTGTGGTGCCCGCTAACCGCGCGCGGCTGTTGTCGGCGCTGATGGCCGAGGCGTCCCTCGTCCTCGCCGTCCGCGACCGCCCCGCCGGCGGTACCGGGCCGGGCGGAGACGTGCACGACGCCGTCCTCGGCCCGGACGGCCCCCGGCTGGTCGTCGCCGACGTCAAGGGCCACGGTCCCGTCGCCGCCCCGCTGGCCGCCGCCTTCCTGGCCGCCTTCCGGGACATCGCGGCCGTGGAGGACGACCCCGTCCGGCTCGCCCGCGCGCTCGACGTCCGCCTGGGTCCCCGCATGGGCGAGGAGGACTTCGTCACCCTCCTGGTCGCGGACTTCGGCCCCGACGAGGTCCGCCTGGTCAACTGCGGTCACC
Organism: Streptomyces sclerotialus; assembly: GCA_000719105.1. GTDB lineage: Bacteria > Actinomycetota > Actinomycetes > Streptomycetales > Streptomycetaceae > Streptomyces > Streptomyces sclerotialus_B. The sequence goes on from JODX01000004.1 coordinate 36,657, forward strand.
CACCGCCCCTGCGGATAGGCCACCGCATCACCCCGCTCGCCCCGCCGCATCCCTCACCGCCCCTCGGGCTGGGCCCGCGGCCCCGGGTGCAGCGCGTGGGCCTCCTCGCCGATCAGCGCCTGCTGTTCCACACCGACGGCCTCACCGAGGCCCGCGCCGCCGACGGCACCCACTTCCCCCTCGACCGCCACGCCCTCGCGGCCCTGCGCGCCCCCACTCCCGACCAGGCCCTGGACCAGCTCCTGGACCTGCTGCGGCAGCACACCGAGGGCACCGTCCCGGCCGACGATCTCACCGTGGTCCTGGTGCAGTCCGCGCCCGCGGCAGGGTAGGACCTACGGCGCCGCGCAGGACGCACGGCGCCGTGGGAGACGTACGACGCTCAGTTCGGCCGTACCGCGTTCGCCGCGGTGACCAGGGCGGCCACCGCGAGCAGTGCGGCGCCGAGCGGACGGGCGTGGCGGGAGAGCAGTTGTCGGAGCACGGCGACCTCGCAACGAGAAGCGGGGACAACGGCGACAGGGCGGCCACGGCGCCGCGGCTGGCGACAGCGGCGCGTTAAACATGCTTAACCAGCTGCTTAACGTAGGGGCTCGGCGCGTCAACAGCAAGACGGAAGCGCACAGTTGGGCGAAAGTGCGACCACAACTCCGCTTACTGGCATGCTTGAGCCATGCCCGAGCGCGACGACCCGGGGACCATCGGACGCCGAGTGCAGCAGCTGCGCGCCCGACGCGGTCTCACCCAGCGGCAGCTGGCCGAACCGGCCTACACGCCCGCGTACATCTCCACCCTCGAGGCCGGGCGGGTCCGTGCCTCCGACGAGGCGCTGAAACACATCGCCGGCCGGCTCGGCGTCGCGTTCGAGGAGCTGACCACCGGCCGCCCCGCCCACCTCGCCACCGATCTGCGGCTGCGGCTGACCGACGCGCAGCGCACGCTCGCCACCGGTGAGGCCCAGATCGCGGCCGAGAGCTACGCGACGCTGCTGAAGGAGGCCGAGGAGTACGGCCTCGTCGCCGAGCAGGCCGCCGCCCTCCTCGGGCTCGGCGAGTGCGGCCTGGACACGGGCGACCTGACGGTGGCCCTGACGTACTTCGAGCGCGCGGAACGGGCGCTCGGCGACGCACCGCTGCCCGCCCGCGTCCCCGCGGTGCGCGGCCGCGTGGTCGCCCACTACCTGGCCGGTGAACTCCGCTACGCCTGCTACCTGCTGGAGTCCACGCTCGACGAGCTGAACCGCGGCGGACTGCACGACCCGGACGCGCTGCTGCTCCTCTACGCGAGCGCGATCTCCCCGTACATGGACATGGGCGCCCACGCGCGCGCGGCGCAGGCGGCCGAGCTGGCGCTGGCGCTCGCCCCGCAGGTGAAGGACCCGGCGCTGGTGGCCCGCATGCACCGCCAGGTGGCCCGCACACTGATCGCCGAGGGACGTGTCGCCGAGGCGGACGCGTCCCTGGCCAAGGCGGCCGAGCTGTACCGCCAGCTCCAGATCCGCACCGAGCTCGCCAACTGCCACTGGATGCGCGGATACCTGTACGCGCAGAACGGTGAACTCGCGCGCGCGGAGAGCGAGATGCGCGAGGCCCGGGCCATGCTCACGGCCAGGCGCGCCACGCTCTACATCAGCCAGGTGACGGTCGAGCTGGCCGACGTGCTGCACCGGCGCGGCAAGTCCGAGGAGGCCGCCGCGCTGCTCCGCGAGGTGCTCGGCGATCTGTCGCCCGAGCGTGGCGCCGTCCACTCCGCCGCCGCGCACCGCCTGCTCGGCATCATCGCCGAGGACGCGAAGGACACCGAGGCCGCCGAGGAGCACTACGTCCGCGCGCTCAGCCTGCTGGAGCGCGCCGGGGCGGCCGGCGACCTGGCCGACCTGTGCCGGCTCCTCGGCGACCTGCTGCGCCGTACCGGCCGGATGGAGGCCGCGCTGGACGTGTACCGGACGGGCCTCGGCCACCGCACGGCACCGGGGACGACGACGCTGGGCCCGGCGCCGGCCCAGCCGCCTCTGTGAGTTCTCCCGAAGACCCTGTGAGGGGACACAGGGCAGGCGGATAGCCTCCGGAAGAGCCCGGAGTGTGCAGAGGCGGAAGCGAGTCGCGTGGAGAACCAGCGGACCGAGGCCAGGAGCGTGGCCGACGGTGTGCGCCTCGCCGTCCGCGGGGTCGTGTACGCCGTCGTCGGCGGCCTGGCGCTCCTCGCCATCGCCACGGTCGCCTCGGTCCTCGGGCCGATGCTCGCCCTCGACCTCGCCACGCCCGCGATGGCCGCCTGGTGGACCGTGTTCACGGCCGTCGTCGTGCAGGGCGTGCCGTTTCTGCTGCTGGGCACGCTCGTGTCGGCGGCGATCGGCGCCTTCGTACCGGCGCGGGTGTTCAGCCGGCTGCTGCCGCGCAGTCCCGCGCTCGCCGTACCGGTCGCGGGAGCCGCAGGCGTCGTACTGCCGGGCTGCGAGTGCGCGTCCGTACCGGTGGCGGGCAGCCTGATGCGCCGCGGGGTCGCGCCCGCCGCCGCACTGGCCTTCCTGCTCTCCGCACCCGCGATCAACCCCGTGGTGCTGGTCGCCACCTCCATCGCCTTCCCCGGACAGCCGTCCATGGTGCTGGCCCGGCTGCTCGCCTCGCTCGCGGCGGCGGTGGTGACGGGCTGGCTGTGGGTGCGCTTCGGCAAGGACGAGTGGCTGCGGCTGCCGAAGACCCGTACGCCCTCCGGCGGCTCCGGCGATGCGGGAACACCGCGCTCCCGCTGGGACGGCTTCCGCGCCGGGCTCCAGCACGACTTCCTCCACGCGGGCGGGTTCCTGGTGGTGGGCGCCGCCGCGGCGGCGACGTTCGGCATCGTCGTCCCGCGCTCCGTCCTCGACGTCTTCACCGACTCGCCCTGGCTGTCCGTGCTCCTGCTCGCGGTGCTGGCCGTGGTGCTGTGCGTGTGCAGCGAGGCCGACGCCTTCGTGGCGGCCTCGCTGACCGGCTTCTCCCCGACGGCCCGGCTGGCCTTCATGGTGGTCGGCCCCATGGTGGACCTGAAGCTGATCGCCCTCCAGACGGGCACGTTCGGCCGCTCCTTCGCCGTACGGTTCTCCGCGGCCACCTGGGTCGTCGCGGTCACGAGCAGTGTCCTGGCGGGATGGTGGCTCCTGTGAGGCGGTACGGCCCCGCGGCGGTGCTCCTGCTGTCCGGCGCGGCGATCCTGCGCATCTCGCTCTTCAGCGAGCTGTATCTGCGGTACGTGCAGCCGGGGCTGCGCCCGTACCTGATCGCGTCGGGGGTGCTGCTGGTGCTGCTGGGGGCGGTTTCGGGAGGGAGAACCGCTCGCGGCGACGCGCATGACGCCACGGACACGCATGATCACCACACGTCCCACGGCCCCCGCGTCGCCTGGCTCCTCACCGTCCCCGCCCTCGCCCTGCTCCTCTTCCCGCCCCCGGCCCTCGGCTCCTACAGCGCGGATCGCGAGGCGGCGCAGTACGCGGCCCAGGGCGTCGGCACGTTCCCGGAACTGCCCGCCGGCGATCCCGTGGACCTGACCCTCGGCGAGTTCACCTCCCGCGCGATCTACGACAGCGAGCGGTCGCTGAAGGGCCGCACGGTCCGGATGACGGGCTTCGTCACCCGGGAGGAGAACGAGGGCGAGGACAGCACCTGGTACCTCACCCGCCTCCTGGTCTCCTGCTGCGCCGCCGACGCCGCCCCGTACAAGATCGAGGTCCGGGGGGCCGACGCCCCGCCCGAGGACGCGTGGGTCACCGTCACGGGCACCTGGCACCCGGAGGGCGGCCTCGGTTCGGAGGAGGCCTGGCCGCCGGTCCTGGACGCCGCCTCGGTGAAGCGGGTGGCGGAGCCGCGGAACCCGTACGAGAAGCGGTGACCGCGGTGGGGACCGCCCTCGTCACGGGCTGAGGGGGACCGATTCCGCGAGCACGCCGCCCTCCGCGTCGTACACGGTGACCTGCTCGGCGCCACTCCCGGAGGCATCCGAACCGGATGCCGAGTCCGGGACCTTCGCGCTCGCGTACCAGACGCCCCACGTCGTGTTGCCCGGCAGCCGCAGCGCGGTGCCCTCCAGCGTCGTGCCCCAGGTGGTCTCGACCGCGACCCGGGCGGCCATGCCCCGGCCCACATAGATCCCGGAGAGGAAGAGGCCGCCGTCGGACGAGCCCTCCTGCTGAACGGTGACGTCCGGTGAGGCCAGATCGATGTTGCCGTCCACGGCGCTCCGGAACTGCGGCTCCGGGCTGTCCGGCGTCGTCCAGTGCTTGCCCTCCTCCGTCAGCCACACCTGCGTGCCGGGCGCCGCCGTCACCCGCTCACCCGGCGCGACGACCCGGACACGTCCGGCGGGCGCGGAGGACGACGAGGACGGTGAGGGGTACGGGGCCACGGTGGCCGCCGGAGGCGTGACGCGCTCGGCCGGGCCGTCGGAGGCGTCGGGGTGCAGCGCCAGCACGGCGGCCAGCGGGAGGAGCAGTACGGCGGCGGCACCGCCCATAACGGCCGCCCGGTGCCGCCGTACCCGCCGCCGGCCGTTTCGTTCGATCGCGGCCAGCGGCACGGCGGACGGGCGGACGCCGAGCGCGGTCTCGGTGAGGGCGGCGCGCAGCCGCCGTTCGGTGCCGTCGACGGCATCCGCGGGGCCGGGGGAGTCGGGTGAGCCGGGGGTGACCGGGCCACGCGGGGTGGGATGGCTCATGGGCGGGCTCCGGGGACGGTCGGAGGGGCGAACGCGGGGTGGGCGCGCAGGGCCGCGAGGCCGCGCCGGACATGGGTCTTGACCGTGCCGACCGAGCATCCGAGCACCTCGGCTATCTCGCCCTCGCTCAGGTCCTCCCAGAACCGCAGCACCATCACGGACCGCTGCCGCGCCGACAGGGCGGCCAGCGCCTCGGTCACCGCGGCCCGCTGCGCGACGGAGTCGGCGTGTCCCGCCTCCGGCTGGTGCACCCGCTCCGGCAGGAACGGCATCAGCAGATGGGCGACGCGTCTCTTGCGTACGCGGCTGATGTTGTTGTTGACCAGGGACCGCCGTACGTAGAGGTCGACGTCGTCGCGCGGAATGCGCCGCCAGCGCGCGTAGACCCTGGACAGGGTGGTCTGCACGAGGTCCTCCGCCTCGTGGAAGTCGCCGGTCAGCATGTGCGCGGTGCGGACCAGACGGGGCCAGGCGGAGGTGGCGTACGCGGCGAAGTCGTCGTCCGCGGACGGGGCGTGGGAGTGACCGGCGGTGAGGACTTCGGGGTTCGGGTGCGGCACGGGCGACGGTCCTCGGGGTCGGGAACGTGGGGGGAGCGGGGCGGGGACCGACCGGTCGGTCCCCGCCCGGCGGTGACACCGGAGCGCCGTCACCGCGACGCCGTCACCGCGACGTCGTCACCGGGGCAACTGGGAGTAGACCCGGCCCTTGGTGTCGTACACGGTGACCTTGCCGAGGAAGTCGGGACCGGCCACGGGCGAGCTCGAGGTGGCGTACCAGGCGCCCCAGCCGGGCCGTCCCGGCAGCTCGATCAGCTTGCCGCGCACCGTACCGGCCATCGTCTCGACCTCCACGTAGGAGGCGGTGCCCCGGCCGCCGTAGTACACGCCGGACAGGTAGAAGACACCCTCCTCCGTGCCCTCCGCCTGGAGCGAGACGCCCGGCTCGCTGCGGTCGATGTTGCCGTCCACGACGCTCCGGAACTGCGGGTCCTGGTTGTCCGGCGTCGTCCAGTGCTTGCCCTCCTCGGTGAGCCACAGTTCGAACCCGGGCGCGGCGACGACGTGCTCACCGGGCTGGACGACGCGCGCGGCCGGCGAGTGCGCCGTCACGGCCGCCGTCACGGTCCTCACGGCCGTGGCGGCTGTGGCGGTCGCGGCGCCCGCGGCGGTGTCGTGCGCCGTCCTCCCCTGCGGGACGGCGTACGACACCGCGGGTATCGCAGCCAGCAGCGCGGTGAACGCGGCGGCGGCGACGTACTTGTGCATCCGTGTCATGGACGGACAACTCCTGCTCATGGGCGGGTGGATGATTCGGTCGACTGTCCGGAGGGCGCCTCTCCACCCCTGCCAACGTCATCGGCCCCGCATCCGGATGACATCCGCGCCGCACTTTTTCCGGCACGTGCGTCCGGCCCGCGCGGTATCCGGCGGTCGCCTACGCCGGCCGTGGGAGTCCCTCACTCGTTGGCAGGGTCTGGGCTGGTCGGCGGTTGCCGGTGGTGCTGCGGTGGAGGAAACGCCGCGTCCCCGGGAGGCCCCGCTCATGCAACGTCCGTACCGTGTTCTCGCCTCGGCGGTCGTCGCCACGGTGCTCGTGGGGGCGGCGGCCTGCTCGCAGCGCGGGGAGGGGCACGCCTCCGGGCACCGCTCCTCCCCGTCGGACAGGGTCAGCCCCGCCGCCTCTCCCTCGGCCGGCGCGGACGTTCCCGCCCTGACCGACGCCCAGGCCGCGGGTGCCCTCCTGCGCGCGGAGGACCTCGGCGGCTCCTGGACCGGCACGCAGGGCGCGGCCACCTGGCGGGACGGACTGCTCAAGGGCAGGGCCGACCGTCCCGAGTGCCAGGAACTGCTCGACGGCGTGTACGCCGAGGACCTGCTGGGCGAGCCCAGCGGCGGCTCGGCGGTCGTGGGCTTCGACGACGGCGAGTACGGGGCCCAGTTGCGCCACGGGGTGAGCCAGTACAAGGGGGCGTCCGCCGTGGACGCCAGGCTCGGCCGGCTGCGCGAACTCACGGACGAGTGCGCCAGGTTCGGTGTCAGCGGCCCGGGCGGGCGGACCCACGCCGTCCAGGTCGGCCCGGTCGACCTCCCCGGCGTCGGCGACGCCCGCCAGGGCCTCCGGCTGACCGTGGCGGGCGGGGCCGAGGGCGAGGAGGGCCCGCTGACGCTGGACGTCGCCGCCGTACGGGTCGGGGACGGCGCCGAGCTGCTCACTCACGGCGGTCTCTACGGCATCGACGGCGACCTCACCCGTCAGGCCGTCGAGCGGGGAGCGCAGCGCCTGAAGGAGGTGCAGGAGGCACGGAGGGCGGGAAGGGCACCCGAGGGAGGGGAGAGCCCGGCGGCCGGTGAGAGCCCTGACGCCCCGGACAGCCAGCCGGAGAACCAGCCGGAGAACCAGCCGGAGAACCAGCCGGAGAACCAGTACGACGCCCAGGAGGACGGCGGCCAGCGCAGCGACTGGCAGAACAGCTGGCGGAACGACTGGCAGGACAACTGGCAGGACAACTGGCAGAACGACGGGGAGAACGACCGGCAGGCCGACCGGTGAGACGGCCGGTAGCCGTACAGCTCACGGAAAACCGGTTGCACGGAAAACCGGTTGCCGTGCCGCCCGCGACGCGAGGTAGCGTCGGCGGCATGTGTGCCATCGCAGTGACCGACTTCCGCCGCGCCTAGCGGCGGACCTTTCGCGCCTCACGCATCGGAAGAAGCCGCCGCCTCAGCGAGCAAGCGCCGGGCGGCCGTTCGCGCTGCCCGGCTCCCTTCGAAGCCGCGGAGACCGTTCCTGTGCGCACCCATCGTCATGGCCGTCCCGACCGTCCTGGCCACCCCGCCCGTCCTGCCCGTCCCGACCGCCCGGCCCGTCCCGGCCGCCACGAACTCGGCCAGAACTTCCTCATCGACCGCACCACCATCGACACCTTCGTCGGCCTCGTCGCCGCCACCGAGGGCCCGATCATCGAGATCGGCACCGGTGACGGTGCGCTGACCCTGCCGCTCCAGCGGCTCGGCCGGAGGCTGACCGGCATCGAGATCGACGGCCGGTGCGCCGCTCGGCTGGCGCGCCGTACCGGCCCCGACCGGGCGACCGAGATCGTCCACGCCGACTTCCTCGACTACAGGCTGCCCGCCGCGCCGCACGTACTGGCCGGCAACCTCCCGTTCCACCGGACGACCGCCATACTGCGCCGGGTCCTCGGGTCCCGGGGCTGGACCGACGCCGTCCTCCTGGTCCAGTGGGAGGTGGCCCGCAGGCGCGCCGGAGTGGGCGGGGCGACCCTCATGACGGCGCAGTGGTGGCCGTGGTTCGAGTTCCGGCTGGTGTCCCGGGTGCCCGCCTCTGCGTTCCGGCCCCGCCCCGGCGTCGACGGCGGCCTGATCACCTTCTCCCGGCGGCCCGAGCCCCTGGTCCCGGACCGGGAACGGCACGGCTACCAGGACCTCGTGCGGCGGGTGTTCACGGGCCGGGGCAACGGCCTGGCCCGGATCCTCGCCGCCGAGGTCCCGGAACTGACCCGGCAGGAGGTCCGGCACTGGCTCCGGCAGCACCGGCTCGCTCCGACGGCCCTCCCGAAGAGCCCGGACGCCCACGCCTGGGCGGCGCTGTACGCACTGGCCGGCCCGCGGGCCGAGCCCGGGAGCGCGCGGGGCTAGACCACCGCCTCCGTCAGCGACTGCTCCGCCCAGATCACCTTGCCCTCCGGCAGGAAACGGGTGCCCCAGCGCTGCGTGAACTGGGAGATCAGGAACAGCCCCCGGCCGCCCTCGTCGGTGGTGCGGGGGTGGCGGAGGTGGGGGGCGGTGGCGCCGCCGTCGAAGACCTCGCAGATCAGGGTGCGGTCCAGGATGAGACGGAGGCGGATGGAACCGGTGGCGTGCCGGATCGCGTTGGTGACGAGTTCGCTGACCACGAGCTCGGTGGTGTACGCCAGTTCGTCCAGGCCCCAGGCGGCGAGCTGTCTCGTCGCGGTCCTGCGGGCCTCCGCCACGCGCGCCGGGTCGGCCGGCAGGTCCCAGTCGGCGACCCGGCCCGGGTCGAGCCGCCGGGTGCGGGCCAGGAGCAGGACCACGTCGTCGCCCGGCCGGGCCGGGACCAGGGTGTCGACCACGCGCTGGGCGCGGGTGTCGAGGCAGGGACCGGAGGGCCGTTCCAGGGCCCGGGCGAGCAGTGCCGGGGACGCCCCGGCCAGCAGGCCGTCGGTGTGCAGGGCGAACACCGTGCCGGGCGGCAGCTCCAGGCTCAGTGACTCGAACGGCGGGCCGCCCACACCGAGCGGCGGCCCGACGGGCAGGTCGTCCGCGAAACGGACCGTGCCCTCCGGGGAGACGAGCGCGGGGGGCGGGTGACCGGCGGCGGCCATCGTGCACCCGCCGGTCACCGGGTCGTGGACCACGTACAGACAGCGCGCCCCGACCGTCTGGTCGCCGTCCGCGTCCGGGCCGGCGCCCTCCTGCCGCGCGGTCTGGGCGACCAGCCCGTCGAGGTGGGCGAGCACCTCCTCGGGCGGCAGGTCGAGGTCGGCGAGGGTACGGACGGCGGTGCGCAGCCGGCCCATCGCGGCGGCGCCGCCGATGCCGTGGCCCGCCACCTCGCCGACGACGAGGGCGACGCGGGCGCCGGGCAGCGGGATCACGTCGTACCAGTCGCCGCCGAGGCCGGTCAGCTCGTCGGCGGGGCGGTAGCAGGCGGCCACGTCCGCGGCGTCCTGCTGGGGCAGTGAGTGCGGGAGGAGGCTGCGCTGGAGCACGAGGGCCGCGTTGCGTTCCCGGGTGTAGCGGCGGGCGTTGTCGACACAGACGGCGGCGCGGGCGACGAGCTCCTCGGCGAGGCTCAGGTCCTGCTCGTCGAAGGGGTCCTGGCGGCTGTCGCCGCGGAAGAACGTGGTGATGCCGAGAGTGATGCCGCGCGCCCGGATCGGGACGACCATCACGCTGTGCAGGCCGAGTTCGCGGAAGGTGGCCTGCCGGCCGCCGGGGCGGGTGTCCGACCACTCCCGGGACGGCGGGTCGAGCCGGAACCGGCACCACGGCACGCCCTCGGCCAGGGTACGGACCGGGGGCGTACCGGGCAGATACGTGGCCAGGGCGCCCACCTCGACGGCGGCCTCCGGCGCCCCCTCGTGCACCGACCGCTGTCCGGCGCGCCGCAGCGGCACCGTGTCCGCGCCCCGCACCGGGCCGGGCTCGGCGCCCTCCAGTACGTTGTCCAGCAGATCGACGGCGACGAAGTCGGCGAGGCCGGACACGGCCACGTCGGCCAGTTCCTGCGCGGTGCGGGCGACGTCGAGGGTCCGGCCGATCTGTTCGCCGGCCCGGTCCAGCAGGGCGAGCCGCATCCGGACGCGGTGGCGCTCGGAGACGTCCATGACCGTGTAGTACACGCCGAGGGGTCTGCCCTCGTCGTCGTCGAGCCGGGTGAACGACATCACGTGCGCCGTCTCGCGGTGCGGCGCCGAGCGCACCCGGCCCACATGCTCGTGGTCGACGACGGGCTCGCCGGTCTCGAGCACGTGGCGCATCTGCGCCTCCAGTTGCTCGGCGGCCAGGCCGGGCTGCACCTCGGCGAGCCGGCGGCCGATCCGCTCGTGCGCGGGGCCGCCGCCGAACGTCTCCAGCGCGGCGTTCGACCACACGAACCGCAGCTCGGTGTCGACGATCGCCATACCGACGGGCGACCGTACGACCATGCTCTCCAGCACGCTCCGGCTCATGTCCCAGCCGGGCGCGTCGTCCATGGCGGACAGCAGCACGACCCAGCGGGCGGCTCCGTCGGCGGTACGGGTGTCCCGTCCGGCGGAGGACCGCGCACCCCAGACGCCCCACAGCGGAACGAACCGCGCCATCAACCGCACGCGCCGGCCCCCGCGGTGGCGGGCATGGAGGATGCCGGACCAGGCGCCTCTGCCGTCTCTGCCGTCTCCGCTGTTCCTGCTGTCTCTGCTGTCTCTGCTGTCTCTGTCGTCCCCGCCGTCCCGGCCCCCGGTCAGCGGCTCGATCCGGGCGGCGTCCCCGGGCACCAGGAGCGTGCCGATGTTCCTGCCGAGCACCTCGGCCGCCGGGTGGCCGAGGAGCCGCTCGGCGTCCCGGGTCCAGCTCGTCACCGTCCCCCGCGCATCGATCAGCAGCGACGCGGCGTCGGCCACGTCGAACCGCTGCCCGGTGACATCACTGGCCCTGTCGGCTCCCACGGCGACCCTCTCTGCTCTGAGACGCCTTCCAGTCCCATTATTCACCTGGTGTGATCATCGACAGGTCGTTTTGTGACCAAGGGGGTCGGCAAAGGACGGTGTGGTTCCTGCACATCAAGTTTGACTAGTCGTGCCGACGGGCATACCGTCCGCCGGTGTAAGTCCGCCACGGCGAGAGGGGACCCGCATGACCGTGATCCAGCTGCCCGAGACCGGATACGTCCCGACCGAGGAGGACCGCGCGAGCCTGGACGCCTGGTTCGCGGAGTACGACGCCCGCAGCGCGCGGCGGGACGTCGAGCGCATGGCCGACATGGCGGTGTTCCCGCTCAACCTGGTCAGCGACGACCCGGCGGGGAACGGACACGCGGCCCAGTGGGACCGTGAGCGTTTCGTCGCGGTGATGACGCAGGTCATGGGGGACGGCGGCGGCGAGGGCATCACCTTCGCGTCCACCCGTACGCCCGTGTTCCTGTCGTCCGCCATGGCCGTGGTCTTCACCGACTCGGCGATGACCACGGGCGGCGGCACCCAGCAGCTCCGGTACGCGGACATCCTCGTCCGCCGGCACGGGATATGGGCCTTCCAGACCATGCTCCAGAGCGGCTGGGGCGACAACCTCTAGGGCCTCGTCGCCAGGGGGGTCAGCCCTCCATGGCCTTGCGCACCGCGTCCTTCGTCCGGTCCACCAGCGCGGCGACCGGCCCGAGTGCGATGTTGGCGGCCGCGGACTCGACCCCCGGGTGCGGGCGGGTCGGTGCCATGGCCTCGGCGGCCTTGACGCCCTTGGCCATGGCGGCGAGCCGGGCGGCGTCGGCGTTGCGCCGCAGATGGGTGAACTCGTAGCGCTCCTCCGCCCGGGCGTGCCGCTGGACGTCCATGCGCAGGTCGAGCAGCAGGGGGAGGAACCGCGGGTCGTCGGTGTCCATGCCGTCCAGCACGGACAGGGCCTCCTTGGCCTCGTGCTCCTCGGCCAGCCGGTCCGCGACGATCTCCTCGCCGCCGGGGAAGGCACGGCGGGCGACGGGGTGCACGACCTCCTCCTCCGCCGTCTCGTGCACGGCCAGCAGCCGTACGAGGTGCTGGAACGCCTCCTTGCGGGCGTCACCGGTGGACCGCTCGACCTCGTCGAAGAGGTTGCGGATGTCGCCGTGCTGCCGCATCAGCAGCGCCACCACGTCGTCGTCCCGCGCGCGGTCGTCCCCGGCCTGCGGGGTGTGGATCCCGCTCGTGCTCGTGCTCTTGCTCTCGCTCATGACGCTTCCTCCCCGCTCACTTCTCGCGCAGCGCGGGATCGGGGTGCTCGCCCTCGGTCTCCAGGCGGTACTCGCGGCCGAACATCTCGTTGTGCTGGGCCATGACGCGCTCGCTGGGCGGCTCCTCGCCGCCGTGGATCCCGGCCTGCATCTGCTCGAACCGCTCGTGCGCCTCGCGTACGTAGCCGGCGCCCAGGGTGGTGAGATCGATCTGCGTGTCGAGCAGCTCGCGCAGGTAGGCCTTGTTCGGTTCGAAGGTGAGGACGTTCGGCAGCTGCGGGGCGAGAATCTCCTCCGGCTCGCGGCCGTCGAAGGTGCGCATCAGGTCGCAGGCGGTGTGCAGGTGCTCCAGCTCCATGTTGAGGTGCAGCTCCCAGATCGCCTTCACCTTGGGGTCGGACTCCTGCTCCATGAAGGAGTGGTAGAGGTAGCACTCGTTGTACTCGTGGTTGACGAGCTGCTCCCACCATGTCTCGCCGGGGTCGACCAGCGACTCGTAGTGGGTGACGTGCTCCTCCTCGATGAGCCCGATCTCCTGGTAGAGCTGGCGGGCGATCGGCTCCATGTAGGTGGGGCCGGTGTTCATGTAGAAGTTCATGGTCTGCTGCTCGGCCGACATGATCGTCAGCGCGTGCAGCTTGGACAGCGGGTCGACGCTCGACCTGTCGTAGGGGTCACGGACGTTGTCGACCGGATTGCGGTGGTGGAACTTCGTGGGCCGCCCCGGCATGACCTCGGTGAGCTGGTCGACGATCGACTCGGCCTTGCGGTGCTCGATCATCTCGTAGAGGTTCGCGTACCGGTAGAGATGATCGAAGTCCTCCAGCACGCCGAACTGGTACGCCTGCGTCAGATACGGATCCGGCTCCATCCGGGCCACCCATGCGGTCAGGTCGACGGCGACCTGCTCGTACGCGATGGTCGTCTCCAGCACCGACGAGGTGCCCGGCAGCAGCCAGTTGACCACCTTCTGCTGCTGGGCCTCGATGTACCGGGTGCGGGCGAGCTGCCGTTTGACGTCGGAGTCGAGGGTGTGCCGGGCCAGCTGGTGGCTGAACAGGATCGCCTCCACCTCGATGCCGTTCATCGTGATGACGCGGCAGCGGGTGTAGGGGTCGCAGTGGTCGGGGTCGAGGGGCTCGACGTCGAGCTCGCGCCAGTTGCGCAGCTGCCGGTCGAGCGGGATGCCCCGCTGTTCGAGGGGATTGAAGGTCATCGGGGGTGCCTCCTGGAGAGTTGAAGACGCACGTGCGGGTCCCCCCGTCCGGCCCGGACAGACGGTGCGGTTCAAGCCGCTGTACGGCCGGCGCCCGGTGCTGCCCGGCCGGTCCGGGGAGTTCTGTCGGCGCGCGGGCAGGGGGTGCCTTCGCGCCCTAGCGGGTCACCGCGGACAGCACCGAGGCCGCCGCGGCCGCACCGGCGAGCACGGTCGCCGCGCAGGCCGCGTGGCGTCTCAGCAGGGCGCGCCGCAGGGTGGCGAAACGGGCCTCGTACTCGCCGCGCAGCTCCTCCGCCCGGGCGACGGTGGCCCGCAGCAGCTCGCAGGTGAGGGCGAGGCGCTGTTCGGTGTAGTGCCGGGTGACGTCCTCGGCCTGCGCGCCGGTCAGCCACGGCAGCCGGGCGCACAGGGCCTCCGCCTCCCGCCGTGCCCGGTCCCGCTCGGCCTGGGCCAGCAGATGGCCCTCCACCTCGGTGACGAGCACGGCGGCCTGCTCCGCGGGCGGAACCCCGTACAGGTCGCGCACGGTCAGGGGCTCGGGCGCGGGCGGACCGCCGGACCGGTCCGGGTGAGGCGGTACGTCAGGCCGGTCGCCGGTCATGACCGGTCTTTGCCCTGGGCGGTGTCGTCGTGGCCGGTGGCGTCGACGACGTCGCGCTTGCCGACGTTCTCCTCCATGTCCAGCTGGGCCTCGTACGCATGGTGCAGGTCGAAGGCGGGGGACTCGGAGCGGATGCGCGGCATGACGCAGAAGTTGTGGCGGGGCGGGGGACAGGTGGTGGCCCACTCCAGCGACCGCCCGTAGCCCCAGGGGTCGTCGACCCGGACCCGCTTGCCGTACTTGGCGGTCTTCCACACGTTGTACAGGAACGGCAGGGTCGACAGGCCGAGCAGGAACGAGCCGATCGTGGAGACCACGTTGAGCGCGGTGAAGCCGTCGGCGGCCAGGTAGTCGGCGTACCGGCGGGGCATGCCCTCGGCGCCCAGCCAGTGCTGTACCAGGAAGGTCGTGTGGAAGCCGACGAACAGCGTCCAGAAGTGGAGCTTGCCGAGGCGTTCGTCGAGCATCGTGCCGGTCAGCTTCGGCCACCAGAAGTGGAACCCGGCGAACATCGCGAACACGACCGTGCCGAACACCACGTAGTGGAAGTGCGCGATGACGAAGTAGCTGTCGGTGACGTGGAAGTCCAGGGGCGGGGAGGCGAGGAGCACGCCGGTCAGCCCGCCGAAGAGGAAGGTCACGAGAAAGCCGAAGGCCCAGAGCATCGGTGTCTCGAACGACAGGGAGCCGTGCCACATCGTGCCGATCCAGTTGAAGAACTTCACCCCGGTGGGCACCGCGATCAGGAAGGACATGAAGGAGAAGAACGGCAGCAGCACCCCGCCGGTGGCGAACATGTGGTGGGCCCACACGGTCACGGACAGCCCGGTGATGGCGATCGTGGCCCCGACCAGACCCATGTAGCCGAAGATCGGCTTACGGGCGAAGACCGGGATCACCTCGGTGATGATGCCGAAGAACGGCAGCGCCAGGATGTAGACCTCCGGATGGCCGAAGAACCAGAACAGGTGCTGCCACAGCAGCGCACCGCCGTTCTCGGGCGCGAAGATCTGCGCGCCGAAGCGCCGGTCCACCTCCAGCGCCAGCAGCGCCGCCGCGAGCACGGGGAAGGCCAGCAGCGCGAGCACCGAGGTGAGCAGCACGTTCCAGGTGAACAGGGGCAGCCGGAACATGGTCATGCCGGGGGCGCGCATGCACACGATGGTGGTGATGAAGTTGACGGCGCCGAGGATGGTGCCGAAGCCGGACAGGCCCAGCCCCATGATCCACAGGTCGCCGCCGACGTAGGGGGTGTGCTCCTGCGCGGTGAGCGGCGAGTAGGCGGTCCAGCCGAAGTCGGCGGTGCCCTGGGGGGTGAGGTAGCTGATCAGCACGATCAGGCTGCCGAACAGGAACAGCCAGTACGCGAACATGTTCAGCCGCGGGAAGGCGACGTCCGGCGCGCCGATCTGCAGCGGCATGATCGCGTTGGCGAAGCCGGAGAAGCTCGGGGTGGCGAAGAGCAGCAGCATCACCGTGCCGTGCATCGTGAACATCTGGTTGTACTGCTCGGTGGAGAGGATCTGCAGCCCGGGACGGGCCAGCTCCGCCCTGATCAGCAGGGCCAGCGCGCCGCCGAACAGGAAGAAGATGAACGAGGTGATCAGGTACAGGTTCCCGATCTTCTTGTGGTCCGTCGTCGTCAGCCAGGACACCACGACCTGGCCCCTGCCGCGCGGTCCCTCGACCGGCACCAGCGTGACCGGCTCCGTTTGTGCAGCCATCAACTTCCCTAAATCGTCCGTAGGTCGCGTAGGCCCCGTAGGTCCACAAGAAGCCAGTTAACGCACAAAAAGGCCACTTGACGCGTCAAAGATCCAGGAAAACGGCAAACGGTGCACGCCCATCCACCGGAAGGGCCCCCGTGTCGGGCGCCGCACGGCCGGGCCGGGTGGGCGGGGCGGGGCGGCCGACGACATGGCGGCCGGTCGCCCGAAAGAGGGAGGCGGGAGGACCACGGGAACGCCCTGGACGCCGATCGCCAAGGACGGGCCGGACAGGGCAGGCTTGCCCCACATCATCCGTACGGATCAGAGAGCCGACGACATGACCGAGAACGAGAAGCTCACCGTCAGCGTCCTGGGCACCGGAATCATGGGCGCCGCGATGGCCCGTAACCTCGCCCGGGCCGGTCACACCGTCCGGGCCTGGAACCGCACCCGCGACAAGGCCGAGCCCCTGACCGCGGACGGTGTCCAGGTCGCCGGCACCCCCGAAGAGGCCGTGCGCGGCGCCGACGTGGTCCTCACCATGCTGTACGACGGGGCGGCCGTGCTGGAGGTGATGCGGCAGGCCGTGCCCGCGCTCTCCTCCGGCACGGCGTGGGTGCAGTCCACCACCGCGAGCATCACGGCGGTCGCCGAACTGGCCGGTCTCGCCCGCGAGCACGGACTGGCCTTCTACGACGCGCCCGTGCTGGGCACCCGGCAGCCCGCCGAGGCCGGACAGCTGCTGGTCCTCGCCGCGGGTCCGGTCGAGCCCCGTCCGCAGGTGACGCCGGTCCTCGACGCGGTCGGCTCCCGCACCGTGTGGACGAGCGACGACGGCACCTCCGCCGCCGCCACCCGCCTGAAGCTCGTGGCCAACAGCTGGGTGCTCGCCGCCTCCAGCGCCACCGGCGAGGTCCTGGCCCTCGCGCAGGCCCTCGGAGTGAACCCGCAGGACTTCTTCGACGCCATCGCCGGCGGCCCGCTCGACATGGGCTACCTGCGCGCCAAGGCCGGTCTCGTCCTCGACGACCGTCTCTCCCCGCCCAGTTTCGCGGTGCGTACCGCCGAGAAGGACGCCCGCCTGATCGTCGAGGCGGGCCGCGACCACGGCGTCCGCCTCGACGTCGCGGCCGCGAGCGCGGACCGCCTCGCCCGGGCCGCCGCCCAGGGACACGGCGACGAGGACATGGTGGCGGCGTACTTCGCCAGCTTCGACGAGCCGCGCTGAGGGGCCGGCTGAGGGGCCGGCTGAGGGGGCGGACTGAGGGGGCCCGCTCGGATACTCGGGTGGAACTGAGTACCTGCGCGCTGGTCGGCCACGGGCCGGGCCGGAACGCTGGGAGCCATGGAACGACGACTCCCGATACGGGGCGACGAGCTTCCGGCGATCATCGCCCTGGCCGGTGTGACGGCGGCCGTGTGGGCTGCCTGGCTGGGCTGGGACCAGCAGCGTGACGTGCACCCGGACGGTTCGACGACAGGCCCCTACGAGGCCTGGCAGGTGATCGGTCTGGTGCTGACCCTGCTGGTGCCGGTGTGCTGGGCGGCACTTCGGCGCCACACGGCTCTCTCCGTGCTCGGCGTTCCGCTCGGCCTGACCGTCGCCGCCTGCTACGACTGGTCGGACGACGCGAGCGGCCTCTTCATGGTCGGCGTGGTGATGGTCATGGCGGGGAGCCTCGCCGCGACCGCCGTTCTCTCCGCCGTGATCACCTCCGTGCAGCGCGGGGGCGGTGCCGCCGGGGCCGGGCCGCTTCGCGCCTGACCTACTCCTTGCCCGCAGCTCCGCGCGTCGTCGTGAACGGCAGCACCAGCCGGGACCGGTGGGCGGCGTCGCGGTAGATCTTGTGGGTGACGGGGCGGCCCACCGGCAGGTGGAAGGCGTCCGGCGGCAGCAGGGCGTTGTGCTCGTCGGCGAGCGGCTCGGCGTTGGAGAGTTCCACGACCAGCCGGTGGCCCGGCAGGAACGTCGCCGCGAACGGGTAGACGCGCAGCACGTACTCCTCGATCCGCCCCGGCTCGACCGGCACCGCGCGGGTGTGCGGGTGGTACGGGTCGCCCTCCGTGGTGCGCTCCTCGTCGAGCTCGCGGTGCGAGGCCTTGAGATAGGCGGTCGTGATCAGCTGCCGCTTGCCGCCGGGGGCCTCGTCCCACATGCGCAGGATGAAGTTGGTGTCGGGCTGGTCGATCTCCGCGAACAGGTGCGCCGCGCCCTGGCCGATCATCTCGGTGGGCTCGGTGAACGGGGCGGTGCTCCAGCTGAGGATCTCCACCTTGTCCGTGACCGTCAGCGGCGCCTGGTAGAAGCCGTCGGGGGCGGCGTACTCGGCGCCCATGAGCTCGGGCTCGAAGGAGAGCTTGTGGCGCGGGCGGAGGTAGAGCGACCTGTGCTCCACCGCCTTCGGCGGCCATGCGGCACCGGTGACGGTCTCGCACGAGCCCTCGACGTGGACGGTGACGGCGGGCTCGTCCATGACCCCGTTGTCGATGCCCTTGATCCAGTACTCGTACCAGCGGAACATCTTGTCGTGCTCCTCGATGAAGGGGCGCGACTGCATCGGCGGGTAGGGGCCGATGTCGAGCTTCTTGGGGCCCTTCAGCGAGTTGTAGAGCTCGATGGTGCCGTCCATCGTCCAGCCGCGGCCCTGGTCGATCTGGAGCCGGACCGGGATGTCGATCTCCGGGGCGAGGGTGACGGGGTTGCGCTCCTCGTACCAGTCGCCGTCGACCTCGTTCATCACGATGTCGAACCAGGCCTCGTGGTGCGTGGGGTAGTTGAGCACATGGACCAGGTTCGGCCAGGCGGCGACGTCCGGGTCCTTCAGCCGCTTCTCCACCCGCTCCTTGATCTCCTCGGGGGAGAAGGTCTCCAGCATGCGGGACCTGACCCGGTCGGTGAAGGCCCAGCCGGAGTCGCCGCCGCGGCCCTCGCGGGCGGCGCGCGGCATGAACCACATGACGCCGCCGTGGTACGTCGTCTCGTAGAAGTCGTAGTGGCCGCCGCTGACGAAGATCGCCTTGAGGCTCGGCGGGCGCTCGGCCGCCGCCAGCACCTGCATCGAGCCGAAGTACGAGATGCCGATCATGCCGACGTTGCCGTCGCACCACGGCTGCGCCGCGACCCACTCGATGAAGTCGTACGCGTCCTGGCCGAGCGGCACGCCACCGGCGTTGTAGTTGCCGATGTGCTCGCCCTCGGAGGCGCCGGAGCCGCGCAGGTCGCCGATGACGTGGACGTAGCCCTCCTTGACGACGCGCGCGATGTCGCCCGCCTCTATGCAGCCGTCCCACATCGGGGAGGGGCGCCGCTGCGGAGGCGTCGTGAGCGCGAGGGCCTGGAGCTCCTTGCCGTACGGGCTGAGCGCCACGAGCGCCGGACGCGGCGTGTCGTCGGGCCCGGCGTAGGCGTCGGCCGCCAGCGTGACACCGTCGCGCATCGGAACCCGGAGGTCCTTGCGGATGGTGATCTTCTCCCCGCCGGCGTCCCACGTCTTGAGATCAGGCATGAGCGTGCAGCTCCTTCGCAACGTCTGAGCGTGGTCAACGCATATTATTATGCTAAATCCGCGGAGACGGAGAGACGGAGAGACAGCGATGGCGCACGACGTCGACATCCACCCCCTGTGGTCGCCCTGGGGACGGTTCGGCCTCTACAGCTTCTTCATCGACGCACCCGAACCGGCCGTCGTCGACACCGGGATCGCCTCGTCGCCCGCCGAGGGCATGGTCCCCGCGCTGGAGAAGCTCGGCCGCAGCATCGAGGAGGTCCGCTGGATCCTCCTCACCCACGGCCACATCGACCACCTCGGCGGCGCCCACGCCCTGTGGGAGCTCACGGGACGGCGCGCCCAGGTCGTGATCCACCGGGCCGACGCGCATCTGCTGCGCTCGCGGCGCGCCCATGTGCAGCAGTACTTGGACGTACGGCAGCAGTACCTGAACGACCCGGACGGCGAGGCCGGGCAGACGAGGACGGCCGAGGCCGTCATCTCGGGCGAGATGGAGCCGCATGTGCTGCTGGAGGGCGGTGAGACCCTCTCCCTCGGCGGCGGCGTAACCGTGTCCGTGCACCACATCCCGGGGCACACCGCCGGGTCCGTCGCCTATGCGGTCGACGGACAGAGGTCGGTGTTCGTGGGCGACGCCGTACAGATCCACGGGGCCGCCAACGGCTTCCCCGGGTACGAGGACCCGGTCGCCTACCGCGAGAGCCTGCGCCGGCTGCGCGACGAGATCCGCCCGCGCGAGCTGTACCTGGGCCACCCGTACCGGAGCGCCGACGGAAAGCCGTACGACGTCCGGCTGGACGAGGAGGGCGCGCGGCGGGCCCTGGACGAGAGCCTGGACATCGAGGCCGGGGTCGGCGCCGCGGCGGGCCGGTGCCTGTGCGCCGGCCTGACGGAGACGGACTCGGTGTACTCGCCGTTCGCCCCGGTGGCCGAGGAGCTCGGCTACGAGGGCGACCCGAGACTGGAGCCGTCGCCGTTCTTCACGACGCTGCACGGGTATCGCGCGCGGGCGTGACGTGCACGAGGAGACGGCACGGACCGGCATGGTCCGTGCCGCCTCCTCGTCTCGGCACAGCTCGACTCAGCGCCGGTTCAGGAACTCCGCCGTCTCCGTGAACACCCGGTGGTACTCCGGGAGCCAGGCGAAGTTGACGACGAACCCGTGGTTCGCCCCCGCGTACCGGCTGACCGTGGCCTCCACCCCGGCGTCCTGCAGCCGTCGCCCGTACAGCTCGCCCTCGTCCCGCAGCGGGTCGTACTCGGCCGTGACGACCAGGGCGGGCGGAAGACCGGAGAGGTCCTCGCGCTTGACGGGCGAGACCAGCGGGTCCGCCGGGTCGGCGCCGCCCTCGACGTAGAAGGAGTTCCAGGGCTTCAGACCGGCCGTCTCCAGGCCGTACCCCTCGGCGTTCTCCCGCAGCGACGCATAGCGGTCGACGTCGAAGTCCAGGTCCACCGACGGGTAGAACAGGATCTGGTGCGTGATGCAGTCCCATCCGAAGTCGTGGTCCATGGCCGCGACGGCCGCCGCGAAGTTGCCGCCGGAACTGTCGCCCGCGACGGCCAGGTTGCCGCCGTCCCACTTCAGGTCCGTGCCGTGCGCGAGGGCCCAGCGGACCACCCCGTAGCAGTCCTGGAGACCCGCCGGAAACGCGGCCTCGGGAGCCAGGCGGTAGCCCACCGAGACGACCTTGTGCCCGGTCTCCTTCGCCAGCGACCGCGCGACGGTGTCGTGCGAGTCCAGGCTGCCGGAGAAGAACGCGCCGCCGTGGAAGTACACCAGCAGGCCGTAGGAGTCGGCCTCGGCCGGCGTGTAGATCCGCACGGGCACCTCACCCGCCTGCGTCGGCACGGTGACGTCCTCGACGGCGTGCAGCGGCAGCCGCTCCCCGGCCGGGGGGACGTGCTCCGCGTCCCTGGCGCGGATCACGGCGGGGTCCGGCGGCGTGCTGTGGTCGAACGGGGGGAGCGTCCCCAGCAGTTCGGCGATCTTGGGATGAATCGGCATGTGTCACTCACTCCTGCGACGCGGCGGCCGGCCTCTGGCCGGGGAAGACGTCGTCGATCTCTTCTTCGGTCCAGCCCTGCCGCGAGATGCGCTGCAACTCGTCGGTGACGGGCTTGCGGACGGACTGGTACAGGGCGAGGGCCTCGGGCACGCTGTCGGCCTCGCGCAGGGCGTCGGCGAGCGCGCCGGCGTCCAGGATGGCCGAGTTCGCGCCCTGGCCCTGGTGGTGGAGCATCGAGTGGGCCGCGTCGCCGACGAGGACGACGGAGTCCGAGTGCCAGGTGCCGATCGAGTCGATGTCGTACACGGCGCGGCAGTTCACGGTGGACAGGTCGAGGCCCCGGGTGATCTCCACGAGGCGCTCGTCGAAGCCCTGGACCGTCGCCAGGACATCGGCCATGGTGACCTGCGGGGCCCAGGTGCCGTCCGGGCACAGGGCGGTGATGTCGAACGACACCTGGTTCCGGTGCCGCAGCGGCAGCAGGTAGATCTTCGTCCCCCTGCCGATGTACATCCGCAGGTTGTCGTCGGTGACCATGCCCCGGGCGTCGTCGACGGAGATCACGGCGCGGTAGGCGTGCTCGCCCGAGAAGACCGGTCCCGCGTCGCTGAACAGCTCCTCCCGCACCACCGACTTGATGCCGTCGGCACCGACGACGAGGTCGGCCTCGACGGTCGTGCTGTTGGTGAAGGCGAGGACGGCGCGGTCACCGTCGTCCCGGATGCCCTTCAGCTTGTGGCCGAGCTTCACCATGCCCGCGGGCAGGACACCGAGGAGGGCGTCGATGAAGTCCCCGCGGTGGATCAGGTGGGTCTTCGTGTACTCACCGTGGGCGGGCCACGTCTCCTGCATGATCCGCTCGCCGGTGGCCGAGAGGATCTCGAAGTGGTCGCTCGGCGAGCTGACCTTCGCGATCGCCTCGAAGATCCCCCACTCGTGGAACCGGGCGACGGTGGCGGGGCGCAGCCCGATGCCGGCGCCGACCTCGCTGATCCGGCTCGCCTGCTCGTAGACGTCCACCTGGGCGCCGAGCAGGCTCAGGGCCTTGGCCGTCGCCGCGCCGCCGTATCCGGCCCCGACCACGGCGACCCTGAGTTTGTGGAGTTCCGAAGACTTCATTGCTAGTTCGCTTTCTCACGTCCGGTGCGTCCTCGCACCGGCGGCCCAACGGTGATGAACGGTTCGGTTCCTGGCCCGGTCGCGGACGTCGCTCGGTCGCGGACGTCGCTCAGTCGCGGATCGTCAGGAAGTCGGCGGGGTTGTCCTCGAGCAGCTTCCTGATCGTCGGCTCGTCCAGGCCGGCGCCCCGCAGGTCGGGGATGAGGTCCTCGAAGAGGTAGTTCACGGTGTGGCCCTTCACGCCCGGCCAGCCCAGCGGGCTGCAGTTGGCGTCGGCCGAGACCAGGGCCTTGTCGAGGAAGCCCTTGCCGACGAAGTCGAGGAAGTGGTCCAGGCGCTCCTGCCGCGGCCGGGCCCAGAAGGGCGGGTCCTCGAGCTCCGTCTCGTAGCCGAAGGTGTCGAAGCCGATGCGGCCCCCGAGTCCGGCGAGCCAGGCGGCGGGGGTGCTGTCCGCGTTCACACCGTCGTCGGCGTGCCCGAACAGGACACGGTCCAACGGCAGCCCCTCCTCCTCGAAGACGGCGACCGCGGGCTCGGGGTCGATCGCCAGGTGCGTCAGGATCGGCACCCCGGTCGTCACGGCGGCACGGGCGGCCGCTCGGTAGATGCGCTTGTCCAGCTCGGTCATACGGCCGCCGCGGCTCACGCCGACCTTGATGACGCCGGCCTTGCTCCCGGTGTCCCCGATGCCCACGGTGATCTCGTGGACGAACTGCCGGGTCAGATAGTCGACGCCCGCCCGCTCGAAGAACGGCAGGGCGGTGTCGCCGCCGACGAAGCCCGTACAGGCGACGATGTGCACGCCGGTCTTCGCGGACAGGGACTTGTAGTAGTCGATGTCACGGCCGTTGCAGATGCCGGTGACGTCGACGAAGGTCCCGCCGCCGTACTCGCGGAACTTCCGCAGCTTCGGGACGGTCTCCTCGTACCGCTGCTCCGGCGTCTTCCACCACTTCGTGTCGAGTTCCGAGCCGGGCATGCCGTACCCGATGTGCTCGTGGACGGCCACGACGCCCAGTTCTTCCGCGGGAATCGGCCCCAGGACAGTGTTCACCCTTGACATGGCCCCACTCCAAAAAGTCAGAAAGTTCGGTCGACGTTGTCTGCTCAGCGCAGGGTCAGCAGGGCGCGCGGGTTGTCCACGAGAACGCGCCGGGCGTCCTCCTCGCCGAGCCCCAGGGACTTCGCCAGGGGAACGAACGTCGAGGAGACGTAGCTGTACGGCAGGTCGTGGGCGGGCTGTCCCTTCGCCACGCCGGTCGCGTTGCCGGACAGGAGGATCCGGTCCGCGTGACCGGCCGCGACGAGGTCGAGCACCAGGGCGGCGCGCTCGCGGTCGGTGACGTACGTGTCGGAGTCGTCCAGTCCCACGTGGTCCAGGGCGACGTAGGCCCCGCGGCGGGCGACCTCGAGCGGGGCGCCCGCGGCGACGGCGTCCCTGCGGTCGAGCCCGCCGACGACGACACGGTCGGCCGGAAGCTTCTCGTCCAGGACGACGTCGAGGTCGTGGACCGCGTCGGCGCCGTACCGGACGGAGACCGGGACGCCCGTGGCCAGGGCGGTCCTGGCCGCGCCGCGGAAGAGGCTCTCCTCGGTGGCGGTCATGCCGCCGGTGGCGGCCGCGGTGGCCACGAGGCCCGCGGCGGCACGCCGCTCCACGCGCGGGACCACCATCCCCTCGGTGACCTCCTTGGTGAAGAGATCGGCGAACTTCTCGGCCGGCCAGGGCGTCGGCGGGTTGGTCTGCGGGGTGAGGAAGTAGCCGCCGAGCAGCTCCTCGGGACCCATGCCCGTGGAGGCGACGATGTGCACCCCGGTCGAGCGGGAGAGCGCCTCGTACAGCCGCACGTCGCGACCGTGGAACATGCCCGTGCTGTCGACGATCGTTCCGCCGCCGTGGCTGCGGAAGTCCGTCAGCTTCTTCGCCAGGGTCTCGAAGATCTCGGCCCGGTCCATGGTGATGTCGTACGCGTGCTCGGCGCCCGGGACCACGGAGAGCAGGGCCTCATGGACCGCGACGACCCCCAGGTCGTCGGCCGGAACGGGGCCGAGGACGGTGTTGACGGTGGTGCTGCTCCTGGCGGTGTGTGCCGTCATGGGCACTTCCTTTCGTCAGCGTCGTGCCGGCGCGGCACATGCACACACTCCGCGCCGGGTCGGTGCAGGCGGTGATGGAGTGAGGGCAGTGCACCGGGAGACCTGACGTCCGCCTTACGGGGTCGTAGTCCACCGCCTTGTGGGAGTAGCCATCTCGAAGATTGATATATTGTAATGCTAAAGTCAAGGGGTGAGAGGGTGCCTCTGCGTCCAGAGGCGCCCTCTGTGTGCAGAGGCACTCTCTGTGTCCAGAGGCACCCTCTGTGTCCAGAGAAGCGTCTGTGTCTACTCCGTGTACGTGCCGGAGCGGTGACTCACCCGCTCGTGACGAACCGGTACTTGAACTCCTCGGCGCGGTGCACCGCGGAACGCCAACCCGCGGGCAGGCCGCCGGCCGTGAAGAAGACCGTCTCGATGGCGAGCAACGGGCTCCCCTCGCGTACGCCCAGGGCCGACGCGTGACCGGCGGTCGCCGCCGTCGCCCAGGCCTCGTGCTCGGCCCGGTCCAGCGTGATACCGAAGCCCCGTTCCAGCAGCACGAAGGCGGAGCCCGTCTCCTCCAGTTCCGCGGCCGAGGGACTGAACTCCTCGGGCGCCCGGATGAAGACGTCGGCCTCCACGAGGGGCTCGCCCTCCGCCAGGATCAGGCGGGTGAAGTGCAGGAGCCGCTCGTGCGCCGCGAGCCCGAGGCGGTCCCGGATCCGGGCGGGCGGCTCCACCCGTTCGATGCCGGACACCTTCGACGCGGGGCGCAGACCGCTGTCGGAGAGGTACTGGTACAAGGCCCCCGGCCGCACGTCGGCCGGCCGGTGCACCCGGGCGCCCGGAACCGGGAACGTCCCCCTGCCCTGCTTCCGGTAGACGTACCCCTCGGTAGCGAGCTCCTTGAGTGCCTGACGGATGGGCGCCCGGCTCACCTCGAACCGGCTGAGCAACTGCTCCTCGGTCATCGGTTTCCGGGGATCCGCGACTCCGCCGACGATCTCGGTGCGCAGGATGTCCTTGATCTGCCGGTACAGGGGGACCCCGGACGAGAGATCGAGTTCGCCGTTGGCCATGGTCTCCGGGTCCTCCGCTGGTGGTCTTGACGCCACATCATAGGTATGACGAGCGGGAGGCGGCCCCGCATCGCACGCGGAGCGCGTACTCGGAGCGAGGAAGACAGCGGGAAGAGGATCGGCAACCTTTGTCCGCCCGGCGGCGACCACCAGGCGCAACCCCTCGGACGATGGACGAAGGAAGACCCAGTGAGCGAGAGAGCGACCCTGCGCAAGCTCCGGCGCAGGCGGACCAACCGCCGCCGTACCGTGATCACCGGTGTGCTGGCCACCGCGCTGACCGGTGGCGCGATCGTCGGCGGCGTGCTGATGACGGCCTCCGCCTCGGGCCCCGGCGCGGGTACGTACCGCCTGGTCAACGGCGCGGACGACACCTGTCTCGACGTGCCGTCGGCGAGCACCGCGGCGGATGCGCAGCTGGCCACGGCGGCCTGCGGCAGCGGTACCGGGCAGCAGTGGAAGCTGAGCACCTCGGGCGACGGCTTCACCGTCCAGGCCGCCGGCAGCGGACTGTGCGTGGGCGTGAAGGGCGCCGCCACCTCCGCCGGCAAGCCGGTCCAGCAGCAGGACTGCGACGGGAGCACGTCGCAGGTGTGGAACGTGACGGCCGTCGACGACGGGTACCACCTGGTCAACGGCAAGAGCGACAAGTGCCTCAACATCAAGGACGGGCTGGCCCAGCAGAACTCCTGCGACTCGGTCAGCAGCAAGGTCTGGACCCTGACGACGCTGTCCTCGACCACGCCCACGTCCACGCCCACGGCCACGGCTTCCGCAACCGCGTCCGCCACGGCCTCCCCCTCGGCCTCGGCGTCCGCCACCGCCTCCCCCTCGGCCTCGGCCCCGGCGTCCGACGGCGCGCTCGCCGACTGGCCGACCGCGACCGGATCGAAGGCGGTCAGCGCCACGATCGAGGTGACCGGCACCTACGACGGCGGCCTGGCCCGCCACTACGGCTCCGGTGACCTCGGCGGCGACGGCCAGGACGAGGGCCAGGACCCGATCTTCAAGCTGGCCGACGGCGCCGTCCTGAAGAACGTCGTCCTGGGCTCCCCGGCGGCCGACGGCATCCACTGCTCGGGCAGCTGCACCCTGCAGAACGTGTGGTGGGAGAACGTCGGCGAGGACGCGGCCACCTTCAAGGGCAAGTCCTCCTCGGCGACGTACCTGGTCCAGGGCGGCGGCGCGAAGGGCGCGGACGACAAGGTCTTCCAGCACAACGGCGCCGGCACCCTCACCATCAAGGACTTCCAGGTCGAGGACTTCGGCAAGCTCTACCGCTCCTGCGGCAACTGCGGCACCCAGTACGAGCGCCACGTGGTCATCGACAACGTCGTGGTGACCAGCCCCGGCAAGGTCCTGGCCGGCATCAACTCCAACTACGGCGACACGGCCACCCTCTCGAACGTCACGATCGTCGGCGACGACGACCGGGACATCACCATCTGCGAGCGCTTCCAGGGCAACGACGACGGCGACGAGCCGACCGCACTGGGCAGCGGCCCGGACGGCACGCACTGCATCTACAGCGCCTCGGACGTCACCTACGAGTGAGCGGCGGGTGACGCACCGACGGCGATAACCATGGGAACCCCGGTCCGGACACGGACCGGGGTTCCGGTGCTATGTCTCCCAGGTCCCTTGCAGGGTCACGCGGAGGCGTTGAGCACCAGTACGGCGCGGGCGTTGTGCGGCGCCGGGTCGTGGGGGACCTGCCGCGCGGAGGCCTGGAGCGTCACGGCGCCGGTGGAGTCCGGGACCACGCGGTCGATGCGCAGCTCGAAGGGCAACTGGATCAGCTCCTCGGGAGCGGCCCACTGCGGGAGTTCGCACCGGTACGTGGCGGATCCCGCCGCCCAGCAGTTCTCCGGCGCCGAGACGACCGCGGCCCCCTCGGGCACCTCCAGGGTGATCGTGCCGACCGCGTCACCGTTGCCGATGTTGGCGAACCAGGCGGGGCCCCGGTTGCGGAACCCGATCGTGGCGGTGACCGTCTCCCCGGCCGCGCCGGTGACCTCGTCACCCTCGACCGCGAAGTCCGCCGTGTTCTCCGCGGTGACCATCGTGCTGGTGGAGTTGTCCTCGGTGTTCTGGTCCTGGGTGCCCTCGAGCGGCCGGACGCTGACATCGAGTCGCTCGTACAGGGCGTGGGATGCCACGGTGAGCCGCAGGGGCTCCGGCAGGGTGACGGTGGCGCCGGGCTGCACGGTCGTGTCGAACGTGCAGTCCAGCAGGCCGACCGGTGCGTCCTCGGTGTTCCGTACGGGCGGGGTCCAGGCACAGCCCGGGTAGGTGGGGGAGAACTCCAGGCCGTAGGTGTTCCACACCCGGAGACGGAAGCCCTTCGCGGCCGCGTCCCCGTTGTTGGTGACCGTGACGGGGACGTTCAGAGAGGTACCGGGGGCGACCGGGCCCACCGGCGCCGGCTCGGTCAGGCTCAGATCCGGCGAGGGTACGGACGCGACCTTGACCTGCGTGCTGTCCCGATGGGAATACAGGACACCGACCGGGCCGTCGGTCTCCGCCTGCGCATGGTGGCCGATGCTCAGCTCCGCACCGGCCGGGGCGCCCTCCACGGTCCGGAGCCCGAGGGTGACCTGAGGCCCGTCGTAGGTGCCGCCGATGTCGCCGACCTCCCAGATGTCGCACACGGCGGTGGTGCCGGACGAGGACAGGAAGCAGATGTCCGGCAGGGAGACCTCGGCCACGCCTGCCAGCTCCGACAGGTCGAGGTTGAGCACGCCGTTGGCGACGTGGTAGCTGCCGTTGTCGTGGTACAGGCCGAACGAGAGCTCCTGGTACGAGCCCGGCGTGGCGGACAGCGTCACCCCCTCCGGGGACTGGACCCACAGCATGTCGCTCGAGGCGGATGCCGGTGTGGTGCCGAGCGCGGTGACACTCAGCGCCGCCGCTGCGACGAGCGCGTAGGCGCCGAGCCGTCCCCTGCGGCCGATGGCGGTTCTCATGGCAACTCCCAGGTTGTACGGAGATCCACCCTGTAGCGGCGGTCCCGAGGACGTCCGCACGGAGTGATCTTGGCCGCTGTTGGACGGGCCGAGACCGCCAAAGGTTGTGCCGCGCAGGGTCGTTGACGAGTGCCGCGGCGTCGGCAGCGAGGCCGGCGGCGGCGACGGCCGTACCGTCGATCCGGTACGTGTCATGTCCCCGCGGTGTCGGCCGGTGCGTGCCCGACAACAAAAAACCCCCGGGTCGACGACCTGGGGTTTCTGCTGGAGCGGGTGACGAGAATCGAACTCGCGCTCTCAGTTTGGGAAGCTGAGGTGATCTGCGGGCAGTCGCTCAGCTGACCTGGACGGGAGCCCTCCCGACGTCGGACCGCTCGTCGGGTTGATACCCCGTGTTCCCCGTGGTTCCCCGCACGATCTGGCACGGGCCTGGCGCGTTCACTACCTCAAGAGCGAATCGGAGGATTCGAAGCCTGGATCGTACTCGTGTCCGGCGGCCCGGACCGTTCAATCAGCGTCCGTGCAGTAGAGGCAAAAGATCGCTGCGCGCGTTGCCGTGCGAGAGACTCAGTTGTGATAGCTGAGAGCGGGCCGCCTGGGTGTTGCTCTGCTGCTCTCATCTCTCGCTGAAGAGCATGTGGCACCTTGTCTGCCAGCGCAGCGATGTCCTCCGGACCTAGAATGTTGACAAGCACGAGCATCGGCCATAGCTCGGCTAAACGGGCATGCGCCTCCGACCGCGCCTGTTCGAAGACAGAGGGTTCGCCTTGGGTTATGAACTCTCAGTAGGCGAGCTTTCGTTCCTCCTTACGGCGTTCTCTTAGTTGTCCTTCTCGCTCCTCGGCGGCCAGGGCAGCCTGTTGGTCAAGCTGACGGCGCTGTACGCGCAAGCTGATCCATCCAGTGTGGGCGGACGCGCCGAGGGTTGACAGCGCAGTGACTGCCGCGACCATTGTGGGGCTGCTAAGGATCGACATAACGTCAGTGTGCAGGAGAGGCGCCTGGGTTAGTTGTCAACGGACGAGCCAAGCTGGCGGAGCGTCGCCTACCTGCTGTTGTGCCCACCCGGCCACGTGGCCGCATCCTTATCAGGTCGGTCATGGGGAGTTGGCAATGTCGACCGACCGGCCGGTGTCCTTGGCTGATCGTCCGTTGCCATTCAGCATTGGTCGGTGCTGTCCGCACCTGTTGGTGTCAGCCGTTGATGTCAGCTGGCCGACTCCCACTTGACAGGTCTGCTGCCAGTTCTTCTGGATTCGACGCTCCCACTCCCTGCGCAGAAGCCTGTGATCAAGTCGTGGTGGGACACGGGGAGAATAGAGAGGCCGACGCAAGACGCTCGTCGGGAAGCCGGTCCTTCAATGAGACGGAGGGCGGTTGCGAGCGGGGGCCTCGAGGCGGCTGCGTTGCGGCGGATGGCTAGCGACGGGGCGACACGTCTCGTCGACCGCTTCGACCTTGCCGACTGGGCACAGGTGTTGAGCGTCCTCGACTCGTCCGGCCCGGACGAGCTGATTCGCCAGGTCCGGGAAGCGGAAAGTGGAGACCCCGAGGGTCGGCGGTGGCCACGCGGCAAGGCATGCGACGACGCGACTGTTCTGCATTGGGTGCTGTTCTAGCGGTGAAAATGCAGCGCGCGCTCGTGTAGGCGAATCAGAGGGTGCGGTTCGTCATGAGTGGGGTGGTCCACAAGACTTCTCTGGCTACCCGAGAACCGGTTCCCAACCTTTCGCCGGTGCTTCTGGAGTATCCCAGCGCAGACTCTGCCCCACGGTGCCTGGTATGTACCTACTGTTGTGGATGCTCCGGCGCTCGTGGAGCGCGTTTGCCACCTCGGTCAGATAGGCGGCGAAGGATGGCCAGGCGCCCCGGAAAGGTTCGTCGGCCTCGGCGTACCGGCCGAGCCGGCCGTATCCCTCGCCAGGTATGCAGTCAGCGAACAGCCCGTAGAGCCCGTCCGGGTCTGAGGCGATGAACGGCAGGTACCGCTGCTGAGGATTCTGCTCTCGCTCGTACCGGGACCAGTACTCCATCTTCTGCAGCGGTCCGACCCCGCCGTCCGGGAAGAGGTACCCGCCCCACTGGTCTTCTGGGGTCTGAGCGTCGCCCCGTCTTGGCCAGTTGAAGCAGTCGGCGGGTCCGGTGCCGTTGTGGGTGCGGTAGAACGCCCTGAGGTCGGCCGGGATCGCCAGGTCGAGATCCTGCTCGACAGCCTGGATCTCCTCTTCGGTGGCCGGTGCCGGAAGGCGCTGGTAGCTGCGGGGCGCATGCTCTTCGAGCCAGGCTTCGATCGTGTTCCAGGCGGCGAGAGCCTGTTCGATGCGTCTCTGCTCCTCAATCATGCCGGGCACCCTAACGGTCGGGTACGACACTCGATCGGTCAGCGAACCTTTGCCCTCCGGTTCGCTGCGAGCATCTCGTATACCCCCCAAGACAGCTGGCCGACTGTCGGGTTACGGTTCGCGTCAACCCCCCTAGACAGTTCGGGGTGGGTCGCCCCTCGCTGTCTAGGGGGCACACAGTTCATCCCCGTGGACACTTCGGCCGCGACGCTGCTCGTCACCAAGCTGCCCGAGGTGAAGGTGAGGGACCGGCAGACCGGTGAGGTCGCCGTCGACCCGGTGACCAACGACCGGCTCATGGTGCTGGAGCTGGTGTTCATCGCCGAGGGCGGCTCGGACATGATCAAGGTCACCGTTCCCGAGAAGGGCATCGGTGAGGGCCTGGTCATGGGCGTGCCGGTCTTCCTGTCCGGCCTGGTGGCCCGGCCCTGGGAGAGCGAGTTCGGCGGGCGTTCCCGTCACGGCATCGCCTACCGGGCGGACGCCGCCATGGTCGGCGCCCCGGCCGCCTCGGTGCAGGGCTGATCGCCATGACCGATGTCGTCTGGGTGCTGGGCGCCGGCCTGCCGGCGCTGGCCGCCCTGCTGGTGATCCGCCACCGTCTGCCGGTGCTGTTCTGGTGGCTCGTCGGGTACCCGGTCGTCTTCGTGCGGGTGCTCGCCTCGTACCGGGCGACCATGGACGCGTGTGGGCTGACGGTGCCCGCCTCGGCCGTCCAGCGGGCCACGGCCCGGGTGATGGGGCGGCTGGCGGCGCCGGTACCGCCTCGCCGGTCGCTGCCCCTCCCGACCGGGTCCGGGCTGGTGATGCGGCTGCGGATGGCGGCCGGGCAGGCGCCCGAAGACTTCACCGCCTCGGCCGACCGGCTACGGCACGCCTGGGGCGCCCACGCCGTGCACATCCGGCCCACCAAGCCGGGGCGACTGGAGCTTCGGCTGATCGGCTGGGACGTGCTCGCCGACGTACGTCCCGCCCGGCGGCGGCTGCGTAGCGGGCCGCTGTTGCTGCCGCTGGCGCTGCGGAGGACGGGGACTGGCACGTCCGGGACTTCCGCACCGTGCCGTACGAACTGATCCTCGGCGCCACCCAGTCCGGGAAGTCCGTCTACCTGCGCAACCTGCTGTGTGGGCTGGCCCGGCAGCCCGTCGCCCTCGTCGGCATCGACTGCAAGTGGGGCGTGGAGCTGGCGCCGTTCGCGCCCCGCCTGTCG
The DNA here is from genome assembly GCA_000719105.1 of Streptomyces sclerotialus. Taxonomy (GTDB): domain Bacteria; phylum Actinomycetota; class Actinomycetes; order Streptomycetales; family Streptomycetaceae; genus Streptomyces; species Streptomyces sclerotialus_B. The sequence continues at coordinate 68,637 of JODX01000004.1, forward strand.
GCGCTCGCCGACACCCCGGACCGGGCCAACGGCCTCCTCGACGCGCTGCTGGAGGAGATGGAGGCACGGTTCCGCCTGATCGGTCTGTCGGGCGGGGCTGACCCGGACGCCCGGCTCACCTCGGACGTGTGGGGGCTGCCGGAGAAGGTGCGGCCGGTGCCGGTCGTGGTCGTCGTGGACGAGGTCGCGGAACTCTTCCTCGCCGCGGGCAAGGAGGACGAGAAGCGGCGGGACGCCATGGTCACCAAGCTCATCCGGCTCGCCCAGCTCGGCCGCGCCGCCGGCATCTACCTCAAGGTGTGCGGGCAGCGCTTCGGCTCCGAGCTCGGCAAGGGCGCGACCATGCTGCGCGCCCAGCTCACCGGCCGGGTCTGCCACCGCGTGAACGACGAGACCTCCGCCAACATGGCGCTCGCCGACGTCGCCCCGGAGGCCGCGTTGGCCGCCACCTCCATCCCGGCCGAACGGCCCGGCGTCGCGGTGGTCGGTGACGCCTCCGGCGGCTGGTCCCGTGTCCGCTCGCCGCACCTGACCCTCGATGAAGCGGCGGCCGTCTGCCGCGACACCTCCGGCCTGGTGCCGGAACTGTCGGTGGACCAGGTCGCCGAGCTGCTCGGTACGACTGTCCGCTTCCCTCGACGGCTGACCACCCACCACCGACTCACACGCGGACACGGAGGCGGACATGGACACGGAAGGGGAGCCGACCGCATGAACGACCGCTACCACACCCTGTCCACCCGTTCCGGTGCCACGCTCAAGGACACGATGGTGCGGCCCGGACAGTCGTCCGAGAAGGCCGCGCTCATCTATCAGCACCCGACGACGAGCGCCAGGAGGAGGTGGCCGCCGGCCTCGACGCCACCGTACGGAAGGCGCGGGCTGCCGCAGCGCAGAAGGGCGGCCCCGACGAGCCAGCTGGCACGGATCTGGCACGCGGCGACTGATCGCTGAGCGCAGCAAAAAGGCCCGGGTCTCTGACCTGGGCCTTCTTCGTGGAGCGGGTGACGAGAATCGAACTCGCGCTCTCAGCTTGGGAAGCTGATGTTCTACCATTAAACTACACCCGCGCGACGCCGGTTCGAACCGGTGTCGGTACGCGTCGTCACTCTACCTTATGTCCGGCCCCCGGTGTCCAAGCCGCGGGGCCCGCCGCATTCCGGGGGCTGGAACCGGGTGCAGGGCGCGGGAGTTGGGGCATACGGTGGGGGCGGGGCAGGAGGTCCGTGAGGGGTCGGAGTGCCGCCTGGAGGGCCGTCCCTTTCATCCCGTAATGTGGGGGTTCGTCGTCAGGTGACAGCCTGATGCGGCTCTTGGGGAAGGGACTCTAGGACTTGATGGAGCGCACCGTCGTCCGCTGTGCCGATGGGCACGTGTTCAGCACCGCTTCGTTCCCGATGCAGAAGGCCGACCGCCTCGGCCCCGGCCGGCTGATCCGCTGTCCGCGGTGTGCCCGGCTGCGCAGTGCGGTGCCCGTGCCGGTGGCGGTCGGGAAGCACTAGCGGGAAGCAGAAGCAGGGGCCGGTCCCTCTCGGGGCCGGCAGGCGCGCGGGTCGTCCGGTTGCGGGCGGTCCGCGCGTCTTGCGTATCCTCGGGGCGTGCTTCTCTCAGACAAGGACATCCGGGCCGAGATCGACGCCGGTCGGGTGCGGATCGATCCGTACGACGAAACCATGGTGCAGCCGTCGAGCATCGACGTGCGTCTCGACCGGTACTTCCGGGTCTTCGAGAACCACCGCTACCCCCACATCGACCCGTCCGTCGAGCAGACGGATCTGACCCGGCTCGTCGAGCCCGAGGGGGACGAGCCGTTCATCCTCCACCCCGGGGAGTTTGTGCTCGCCAGCACCTACGAGGTCATCACGCTCCCCGACGACCTCGCCAGCCGGCTGGAGGGGAAGAGCTCGCTGGGACGGCTGGGACTCGTCACGCACTCCACCGCGGGGTTCATCGACCCCGGGTTCTCCGGGCACGTGACCCTCGAGCTGTCGAACCTCGCGACCCTGCCGATCAAGCTCTGGCCGGGCATGAAGATCGGGCAGCTGTGCATGTTCCGGCTCTCCTCGCGGGCCGAGTTCCCGTACGGCAGCGAGCGGTACGGGTCCCGCTACCAGGGGCAGCGCGGGCCGACCGCCTCCCGGTCCTACGTCAATTTCCACAGAACCCAGGTGTGAGCAGAGCGACGTGAGCAACGTACGAGAGAACCTGACCTACGAGCAGTTCGGCGTCGCCGTGCGCGAGCTCGCCCAGACCGTCGCGGACGACGGGTACGAGCCGGACATCGTGCTCTCCATCGCACGCGGTGGTGTCTTCGTCGCCGGCGGGCTGGCCTACGCGCTGGACTGCAAGAACATCAACCTGGTGAACGTGGAGTTCTACACGGGCGTGGGGACGACCCTCGAGATGCCCGTCATGCTCGCGCCCGTGCCCAACCTCATCGACTTCTCCGACAAGAAGGTCCTGATCGCGGACGACGTGGCCGACACCGGCAAGACGCTGAAGCTGGTCCACGACTTCTGCCTCGGCACCGTCGCCGAGGTGCGGTCCGCCGTGATCTATGAGAAGTCCCACTCGCTGGTGAAGTGCGAGTACGTGTGGAAGCGGACCGATGAGTGGATCAACTTCCCGTGGAGTGTCTTGCCTCCAGTACGTAGGTCGGGGGAAGCACCTAAGCCCAACAGGGAGGCTCTCTAGGGACGTTCTGGTGTCGGTGCTTTCCGGGTGGCCCCGGGAGTGTCAGTGCCGACAGATATGCTTACTGCCGTCCACTTCCGGTCCAAACCTAGCTTCGGACCACAGGGCCGAAGGCCCCGGCATGTTAGGGGTCAGCACCACCTGACAGGAAGTGCGGCATGGCAGAGATGCGGAAGTCGGAAGAGCCGGAGGATGATCAGGGCAAGCCGGAGAAGGGCCGAAGTGGCGGACCCTCGAAGGCAGACATCCTGATCACCGTCCTCACGACTGTGACGGCGATCGCAACCTGTGTGGAGCAGCTGGCGCGGTAGTGCTAGAAGCGAAGCGGTGCCGGGCGAAGGGCCAAGCAAAACGGGTCCGACCGTCTGATACTCGGCCGGACCCGTTTCGGAACTCCACGCACGAGCCCGGTCCTGGCGGCAACCAGGGCCGGGCCTCCGTGCTGGAGGTTTGTGGTTGGCAGCATGAGGTTGCTTGACCAACCTCACTTGGGAAAACCCGTTTTTCCAACCGAGCTAGGTCAAGTCCACTTTGTAAAGCCAACGTGCGTACCCACTATACGGGCCTGGTCCTAGCCAGCTCTAGCTGGTCCTAGCCGTTCCTAGCGGAAGCTAGTGAGGCATAGTCGCAGCCCGGACGGTATCTCAGCAGGTCAGAGTGTTTAGCGTGCCGATTCGCCGGAACCGGACTGCTCACGCTATGAGTGGATCTATGCACCCAGAGTGAGTATGTGTGACCTCCTCAACCACCTCCTACCCCAGCTCCCATCCCGTCCGCCGTCGACCCACACACCGTGGAGCGGGCGTGGTCCAGGGCGTCCAGGTGGAGCGCGCCACTGTACGAACGACCTGGACGCCCTGGGCCGCGTCTGCTCGGCTCTGCCTGGGTCGGCGGTGGACGGGATGGGAGCTCCCCACGCACGCCACAACGTGCCCGCACTCGGCAACGGTGCCCCCTCCATCCCGGTGCCGGCCGATCCCCCGCCGGAGGCACCGTCCTTGACCGCGGCCGCGTTCGTGCGGTGCTCGCCTCATGGCCTCAGGCCCTATCCACACGTGGGCGCGCGTCGGCGCAGCGCGGGCGGAGCGGGCCGGAGGCAGGAGCGGCGCCCGCAGCGGAGCCGGGAAGCGCGCCCGGCGGAGCGGCAGCGCAGCCGGGGCTTGATGAGGTAGAGAAACTCGTAACAAGATCGCTTACAGCTGGGTGGGCTGGGTGCTCTCCGGAGTGGGGCCAAGAGAAGGCTCACCGGTGGTGAGGAGTCGGCTAGTGAAGCCGTTACGGCACAGTCGTTCGTACGCGGTCAGCACGTCATCCGGTACCTGCTGGCTGATCATGAAGCCTTGCTCCGGGTAGATCAAAAGCCGCTGTAGCGCACCTACGAGCATGTCGATCACCAAGCGCGCATCCTGGATCGAGTCGACGTACTCGCCGAGCGTCATCGGGGTGGATGCGCTGACGACCTGGACTTCGGGCCAGAGCTTGCGCGCGGTGGCGTACGCCCGCCTCTCCTCGTACGGCTTGCTGATCAGAAGGACAGAGGACACGTCGACCCCGGCCTCCTCCAGCAACTCCCTGGAGAAGCGGATGTTCTCCCCAGTGTTGCGAGCCCGCGGCTCAACGAGCACGGCGGAGTCGGGGACACCCAGCTCGAGTGCTCGCTCCCGGTAGTGGACGGCTTCACCGCGCGGCATGCGGTCCCGCGTTGTAGGGCTCGTCGCTCCGGTGAACACCAGCAGGGGTGCCATGCCGCGCTTGTACAGGTCTACCGCTGTGTCGGCCACTCCCAGGTCATGGCTACCGAGCCCAAGCGCGACCGAGCATGGCCGGGGTGAGTGGCCTAGCTGGTGGTAGTGCCACAGGCATTCCGCGTCTTCCCAGTCCTGTGCCGAGATCACTCCTGTCCCTTCCTGCCCTCTGCAGAATCCGGCACCTTGAAGTCGTACTCCCAGGCGAAGCGCGAGGCGGCGTGGTCCACAACCGGCCCGGCAACCGGCCGTGCGCCTGCGGGGTCCGCCACCAGGAGGACGCGCCCGAACTCGGCACCGCCCTCGACCCGGCCACCTACGACTACGCGGGCGCGGTGCTGTGGAACAACCACGCCTCCGACCTGTGGCGGTACTTCACGATCTACCTCCGCCGCGAGATCGCGAAGCGGGCCGGGCTGACCCAGAAGGCTGCCCAGGAACAGTCCCGGGTCGCCTTCGGCAAGGTCGCCGAGTACCAGAAGCGCGGGGCCGTGCACTTCCACGCCGTGATCCGTTTCGACGGGCCCGAGGGTCCCGACAGCCCGCCTCCGGCCTGGGCCACCCTCGACCTGCTCACCGACGCCATCCACGCCGCCGCTGCACGGGTCGCGGTCGACGTCCCGCCCGCCGGGGACCAGCCCGCCCGCACGCTGCGCTGGGGCACGCAGCTCGACGTGCAGCCCATCGGCGCCTTCGGCAACGGCGAAGAGATCACCGAACAGGCCGTGGCCTCCTACGTGGCCAAGTACGCCACCAAGGCCGCCGAGACCACCGGCACCGTCGACCGCCGCATCGGCAACAAAGAGGCCCTGGCCCTGCTCGGCGTGCCCGACCACCCCGCCCGGCTCATCGCCGCCTGCCTCGACCTGCACGCCCTCTACCCGGACCGCAAGCTCCGCGACTGGGCGCACATGCTCGGCTTCCGCGGCCACTTCTCCACCAAGTCCCGCCGCTACTCCACCACCCTCGGCGCGCTGCGCCAGGTCCGCGCTGACTACCGGGCCGCCCAGCAACGGGCCGCCCTCGGCCTGCCCGACCCCGACGACGCCCCGGAGGCAACCACGCTCACGCTCGCCCACTGGGCCTATGCCGGCCACGGCCACACCCCCGGCGAATCCTGGCTCGCCGCCAACATCCGCCGCGACATCCAGCACAACCGCGAACTAGCTCGTGAGGAAGGGACAGGAGGTGAGCCGGATGCCTCGTAGCACTGTGCTCAAGGAGCAGCGCGAGCCTGCGCAGTCCAAGGTCATGTCCCGCGAAGAATGGCTCCGGAAGCACCTTCGGCGTGCGCCTGCTCGGGATGAGGAGTGGGCCCGTCGCGTACGGCTGCTCCACGGTCGGCCGTAGGGCTATCGCCAGACAGGCTCGATCAGCGCGGGGTCGAAGATCCGTCGTCCACGCCCCGCCGGATAGATGATCACCGCTGACAGGCTGTGCAACACGATCTCCTGCTGACGCTCTACGGGTAGGTCGAAGAACTCGGCCAATGACAGCTCGCTGGCACTCTTTTGAGCTTCCGCTTGCTTCTGCTCCTTGTAGAAGCGCGCCCGTTCCAACTTGAGTTCGTCGCGCTCTCTCTCCTTCGTGGGAAGGAGCTGTAGCAGCGTGGACACGGTGATCTGCTTGGCTTTCTCGGCCTCAAGGAGCTGGGTGATGTCGGCCTGTACCGCTTCCAACTCGGCTTCGTGCGGCCACTGCTGATCGACTGGGACTCCTCTTACGGCCGCCTTCTCGCGCTGCTCCTCGAGCACGAGTTCCGCGATCAGCTTGTCCACTGGTTCGCCCACGCGTCCGACTTTGCCGCACCCACCATTGACCACCGAACACTGGTACGAATACCTGGCTGCCTTCGAGCCGGGCTTCCAACGCTGGTTGACCTGACCTCGGATCTTGGTCTTGCAGAGTCCGCATCGCGCGATGCCTGACAGCAGGTACTTTCGCGCCAAGAGCCTGCCTGGGCGCTGTTTCTGCTTCCGCTCAGCGATGGCCGCGCACACCGCCTCCCACTCCTCGACGGTGTTGATCGGCTCCCATTCACCCTTGACGGGCTCCCCGTCGTCCCCGGTCAGGATCTCGCCGTGGTACGTCCGATATCCCACCAGCCGAGGGTTGGTCAGGATGTGCTCGATGTGATGGTGGGCCATGCGCTTAGTGCCGGCACGCGGGTTACCGAGTCCCTGTTCCCACCAGCGCGTACGGATCGTGCCGATGCGTACCCCGGCGAGGACCTCCTGTTGCGCCTCGCGGATCGCGCGGGCGGCGTCCGGATCGACCTTCGTCCGGTCGTCCTTGCGCCACCCATACGGAGCCGGTCCACCGCTGTCCTTGCCCTGCTGAGCTAGCTCCAGGTGCTTACGCCTAATCCGGCGGGACGCGTCGTGAGACGACTTGTTGGCGAACGCGACCATGATGCGTGCCATGGTGCGGCCGTCCGGCGTTCCCAGGTTCACGTCGTTGGTGACCGTCGCGAACTCCAGCTTCGGGCGCTCGTCGAAGATCTCGATCAGTCGCTCAAGGTCGCGCGGCTGACGAGCGAGGCGGTCCAGGTCATAAGCGACGATGCCGTCGATGAGACCAGCGCGTAGGTCTTTCAACATCAACTCGAACTCGTCGCGTACGACGTTGCGCTTGAACGCTGAGACGTCGTTGTCCTCATAGATCTTCACGGCCTGCCAGGACCGGAGGTCGGTCAGACGCTCGCAGTCCTGTTGTTGCCGGGCCACGCCGAGCGCTTCGCCCTCGTCGTCCCGTGAGATTCGGGTGTAGATCCCCACCTTGCGCGCCACGATGAACGGGCCTCCCCTGCGTCTCGAAGCAGGGCAAGGCTACTACCCTCATATAGTCAAGCCAGCCAGAAGTGTCGAGCCGCCCGTGGTGAAGAAGGCCGGGCAGGTCCTCGACGCGTGATGTGACGTGCGTGCGTGAAGAAGGGCCCCGCCCGGCGACTGCCGGGCGGGGCCCTTCTTGTGCGCCTCGTGGCGTCGGTCAGAACGTCCCCAGCTTGATCAGCGACAGGATCGCGATCAGCTGGATCGCCGACGCGCCGAGCGCCTTGGGCCACGGGAGGTCGTGGGACTTGGAGACCATCAGGGTCAGCAGCGCGCCCGCGGCCACCCAGGTGATCCAGCCGAGGATCTGGACGAACGGTGCGTCGCCGCCCGCGAACATGGCGACGATCAGGCGGGGTGCGTCCGTGAGGGTCACGATCAGCATGGAGAGGCCGGCCGTGGGCTGCCAGGCGCCGTCGCCGCCGAGCTGGCGGGCCAGGGTGTGGGTGACCACGCCCAGGATGAAGAAGCTGATCACCATGGCGACGGCGGTCGTCAGGAAGATCGGGACGGCGGTGTTCAGGGTGGCGTTGATCGCGTCCTCGCGGGCGGCGTCGAAGCCGAGGACGGCGAGCAGACCGTAGAGGAAGGTGACGATGAGGGCCGGGGCCCACATCGCGTAGTCACGCATGACGAGGAAGGTCTGGTTGGGGCTCGTGACGATGCCCTTGAGCAGGTCCTTCCAGCCCAGACGCGGGCCCGCCGGGGCGGCGGGGGCGTGCCCTGCGCGGTAGGTGCCGCCCTGGTTGTACGGGTCCTCGTCGATCGAGAACGCCTGGGTGTGGCCGGGGTTGTTGGCCGCGTACGGGTCCGGGCCCCCGCCCTGGTGGTGACCGTGGCCGTGGCCGCGGTCGTCGCCGAAGTACTCCGGCTCGCCGTGGTCCCCGCCGTTGGCCTGCGGCCAGCCGGACTGGCCGCCGCGCCCGCTGCTGCCGCCGTGGCCGCCGTACGGCTGACCGCCGCCGTAGGGCTGACCGCCGTACTGCGGTCGCTGCGGCGTGCCGGGGTAGCCGTACGACGGTCCGCCCTGCGGAGCCTGGGCCTGCTGCTGCCCGTACGGAGGGTTTTGCGGTCGCGTTTGAGGAGCGCCGTTGTTCCGGCCGCGTCCGATCCTGAATCCAGCCACGTCGTCGAACGTACCTGCTCCTGGCGGGCGCTGGGCCGGACCTGGGGGCGCGGGCCCGGCTTTGCGGCCGAGCTGTGACATCCCTTAAGGGGAACGGCGGGGGTTCTCTCAGTGGCTGCTCAGGGTTTCGCCGTACGAGAGGGCCGTTGCCGGGGACGGCAGGCCCAGCTTGGCCGGGGTGAGGGTGCGGGAGCCGTCCGCCGAGGCCTCCGGGAGCAGCCAGACCCCGCCCGACCTGGTGTTCTCGCCGGGGGAGCCGACCGCGAGGTCCGGGGTGCCGTCGTGGTCGTAGTCGCCGGTCACCACGGCCGTGCCGAAGGCGTCGCCCGCCTCCGCGGCGCCGGGGACGCCCGGGGTGCCCTGGTTGAACGGGACCGAGGACGCCTTTCCGGCAGAGTTCAGCAGGCCGTCCGCGCGGCCGAACAGCAGGGTGGTCGCGCCCGCGCCCGAACGGGTGCCGATGGCCTCGCCGGGGGCGCCCACGAGCAGGTCGTCGCGGCCGTCACCGTTCACGTCGGCCACCGCGAGGGCCGCGCCGAAGCGGTCGCCGTTCTCCGCGGCGCCGTGGACGCCCGGGGTGTCCTGGTTCAGGGTCTGGTGGCGGCTGCCGAACCCGTAGGCGTGGGTGTCGCCGTAGTGGATGCGGATGGCGCCGCCCTCGAACAGCTCCTCCGGGCCGCAGGGGTCGTCGATGTTCTCGTCGGCGATCTCCCGGCACTCGCCGAGGGCGAGGTCGTCGAGGCCGTCGCCGTCGAAGTCGCCGGCGGCGAGGGCGGTGACGCCCGCGTTGTCGGTGTTCCAGGTGTTGGCCATGCGCCCCTCGGCCGCGTCCCAGCTCCACAGACGTACGTGCGACTGGGTGTAGGGGGCGTTCACCGTCCAGTACGCCACCGCCAGGTCGTCCGTGCCGTCGGTGGTGAAGTCACCGACGGCCAGGACGGGGGCGCGGTCGCCCATGGCGGCGGCAAGGACGGTGGTCGTGATGAGGTCCTCGCCGGCCGGGATGCGCGCGACGACCTTGTCCTTGCCGCCGACCACGATGTCCCGGCCGCCGTCGCCGTTCAGGTCGGCCGCGGCCACGGACATGCCGTACGCCGCCGATGCCGACTGGCCGGTGATGGCCGTCGACCCCGGGCGCGTACCGCTCTTCGCGCCGGCCACGACGGTGACCGCCCCCGCGTCGGTGCCGCGGCCGGTCACGTCCTCGCCGGGGGCGCCCGCGATCAGCTCCGCGATGCCGTCGCCGTTGAGATCGGCCAGCGCCACGGAGGCGCCGAAGCGGTCGCCCTTCTCCGGGGTGCCGGGTACCTCGGCGGTGGCCTGGCTGACACGGATGCTGCCGTGGGCGCCGAGGCCCTTGGCTCCGCCCCAGACGACGTTGACGTACCCGGCCTTCGCCTTGCCGCCGACCGTGGCGTCCGGGACGCCGACGGCCAGATCCGCGTAGCCGTCGCCGTTGAAGTCGCTGGTAACGGGGGTGGGGGTGGCGGCCGTGGCGGTCGGGGTGAGGGTCAGGGTGGCGGTGACCGCGGCGACGACCGTGGCGGCGAGGATGAACGTGCGGGTGCGCACGGAGCCTCCAAGTCTGCGAGTGGTTGCCCGAGTTCGGTGGTCGAGCTCGGTTCACCTGTGTGACACCTGGAGGACGGATGGGGTTGTGTGTGGCGGTAGGGCAGTCTCCCGGTCGGCCTCCGCCTGGGTAGTGGCGAACGCGGCACCCGACGGCGTCCACTACCCGGGGCCGGCGGTTTGGAACAGCACACCCCGTCGCCCGGATCTCCCACGTCAGCTCGGCTGCGAGTTGCTGCTCGCGCTGCGGCCGGGAGACCGGGTGACGGGGTGGAGTGGGTCAGCCGATGAGGTGGGCGCCGAACGCGCTGTACCCGGAGGAGAGGCCGAAGGCGCCGGGGCCGAAGCCGTCGGCGCCGGTGGTGGAGACGCCCGTGCCGTCGGAGAGCATGGCGGTGACGGCACCCCTGCCCTCGTTCTCGAACGTGGCACCGACCGTGTAGTCGGCGTTGCCGTCACCATTGACGTCGGTGAGCAGGACTTCGGCGCCGAAGTAGTCCATGGCCTCGGCGGTACCGGGCACGCCCGAGGAGGCCTGGGAGAGCGTGCGGGCGCCGGTGGTGGTGAGGCCGTCCGCCGAGCCGTACATCAGGACCGTCGAGCCGGTGTCCTCCAGGGTGGTGGTCCCGCTGGTGATGTCCTCGAAGGTCACGCCGACGGCCAGGTCGCCGTACCCGTCGCCGTCGAGGTCGCCGACCGACACCGAGCCGCCGAAGCCGTCCCTCTCCTCGTCGGCGCCGGGGATGCCGGGCGAGTCCTGGGTGAGGGTGGTGGCCGCCGCGGTGTCCGGACCGTCCGCCGAGCCGGGGACGACGGTCACCCGGCCGCCGAGGGAGCCGCTGAGGTCGTCGTCCGTGAAGAAGGTGTTGCCGAGGACGATGTCGCCGTGGCCGTCGCCGTCGATGTCCCCGACCGTGGCGGACGTGCCGCCAGGCAGGACCGTGGGGGCGACGCTGCCGATACCGGTGGTGGCACCGGCGTAGTACCAGCCGGTGGAGCGGGTGGTACCCGGGTCGTCCTGGATCATGTCGACGCGGCCGGTGACCACCAGGTCCGCCAGACCGTCCTGGTTCACGTCCCCGGACGTCAGCGCGTCGGGGCCGTACGGGAGCCCGTTCGGTGCCGTGACCTTGACCGACCCGCCCGTGGCGCCCGCCTTGGTGAAGCCGCCCTTGATGACGTACACGGAGGCGTTGCTCGCGCCCGTCGCCAGGTCCTGGGTGCCGTCACCGTCGAAGTCGCCGGCGGTCAGCAGCTGGCCGTAGGCGTCGTGACCGGAGACCGCCGGGTCCTTCACCGTCGTACCGCCGGCCACGCCGCTCGACGACCCCCACAGGATGGCCACCGTGCCGCCGTCGACGTCCGCGTCGACGTCCTCGCCGGGGGCGCCCACCGCGAGGTCGGTGTAGCCGTCACCGTTGAAGTCGGCGACCGCGAGGGCGGAACCGAAGGTGTCCTCGGCCTCGGGGGTGCCGGGCACCCCCGCGGACGCCTGGCTGATCACCGTGGCCGCGTCCGGGTCGGTCGCGTCCACGCCGTTCTCGCCGCCGTACATGACCACGACGTATCCGGCCATGCCCTTGCCGTCGACGTTCGCGTAGGGCGCGGCGAAGGCCAGGTCGCCGTAGCCGTCACCGTTGAAGTCGCCCTTGAGCTCGCCGGTGACCGCGGGTGCGGCCGTGGCCGTCGGGGCGAGGGTCAGGGCGGTGGTGCTCGCGGCGACGACTGCGGCGGCGAGGGCGTAGGTCCGTATGCGCACGGGGTGGCCTCCAAGGCTCCGGGTGACGGCGGAATCCTGCGATTCTGTTCGGTTACCTGTGTGACACCTGAGAGCCGTGTGTGGTTGTGCGGTCAGCCGCCGGAGCGGGTGTCCGTGTCCAGTTCGCACCAGACGTACTTGCCGCGGGTGCCGTTGCGGTCGACCTGGAACCAGCCCCAGTCGTCGGAGCAGGCGTCGATGAGGTGGAGGCCGCGGCCGGATTCGTCGTGAGTGGGGGTGGTCGCGGTTGCCGGGGGCGTGGGGTCCGTGTCCCAGGCGCCCAGGCGGAAGGAGGGGCCGGACCGTCTGAGCTTGAGGGCGGCCGGTCCCTTGGTGTGCCGGACGGCGTTCGAGAGGAGCTCGGAGGCGAGCAGCTCCGCCGGGTCGATGAGGGCGGGCAGGTCGTGGGTCATCAGGATGTCGCGGAGGGCGCGGCGGCCGATGCCTACGGCTCGGGGGTCGTGGGGGATGTAGAGGGTGTACTCCCAGGGCGTTCGGGACATACAGGTCTCCCGGGTGGGGGCGGTAGGAGTGGGTGAGCCCTGCGGTGTCTCGGGCGGTGGCTCTGTCGCGGCCGTCATGGCATGGCGGGGCGGTGCGCTTCCGGGGTCCCGGTGTTTCGCAGTGTGTGCGTCGCGTCACTGAAGGTAGGGGAACTACTTGTCCCGGGGCAAGCTGTTCCCGCACTATCGTGGCGTCAACTTCTGCGAACGGAGCGGCACATGGTCGCCAGGACCGTCATCACGGCGCGCCAGGAACGTCTGGGTAAGGAGCTGCGCAAGCTCCGTGAGAAGGCGGGGCTCGGACTTCGGGAGGCGGCAAAAGCGACAGGGATCAACGAAGGCAGACTCTCCAACACCGAGATTGGGCGCTTCGGAGTGAGCGCGGAACGTGTTCGTTTCCTCGCCGCGTACTACAAAGCTGAGGACGCCCTGCTCGTCGACGCCTTGGCGGCCATGGCGACCGACCGCACACGTGGATGGTGGGACGAGTACCGAGGATCGCTTCCGAAGGGGTTTCTCGACCTCGCGGAACTGGAGCACCACACCAGACACGTGAGGTCGTTCGAGATTGTCAACATGCCCGGGTTGCTGCAGTCGGAAGAGCACGTGCGAGCCCTCTACGACGGCTCCTCCGTCGAGATGAGCCGGGAGCAACAGGAACTCCGCGTGGAGTTCCGACTGAAGCGGCAAGACGTTCTGGAGAGGGATGACTACGTCTACGAGGTGGTCGTCCACGAGGCGGCGCTGCGGATCAGGAAGGCTGGTCGAGGTACCGCTCGACGGCAGCTACTGCACATCCTGGATCAGTCCGAGCGGCCGCAGGTCATCGTGCGCGCTGTGCCGTTCGACAGGGACGGCTTCACGATCAGTAGCCCGATCCTCTTGCTCGACGGACCAGTTCCCCAGTTGGACACTGTTCTGAGGGACGCCCCGCACGGGGGTGCTTTCCTCGACGCGGAGGCCCAGCTCACTACCTACCGGCGACGGTTTGCAGCGGCAGAGAAGGCTGCACTGGGAGTCGTAGAGTCAAGGGACTTGATCCGCGATGTGGCTCGACAGATCTGAAAGGCGCGACATGGCCAGCGCACATGTGTGGCAGAAGTCCTCCTTCTCCGAGGACGGGGACGCACCCAACTGCCTGGAAGTCGCTGTCACCGGCAAAGCCGCGCGACTCCGCGAAAGCGACGAGCCCGACACCGTGATAACCACCACCGGCACCGGGCTCGCCGCCCTCCTGCACCACCTACGTGAGCACGACCGCTACTGAAGCGTCCCCGGGATCACCACGTCCTCGTAGTCCAAGGTCGTCGCCCCGGACGTGGTCACCCCCGCAGACGAACCCAACAGCCGCACGGGGCCCATCGTGCCGTTGACGTACAGGTCGGCCTTGCCGTCCTGATTCGTGTCGCGGAGACGGACCTGGTGGCCGAACTGGTCGGCCTCGTCCAGTGCGCCGGGGACCCCGGCGGTGTTGCGGGCGAACCAGTGCGAGCCCGTGCCGGTCAGGCCGGAGGACCGCCCGTACAGGACGTGGACGCCGCCCGCGTACTCCTTGCCGTTGATGGCCTCGCCCGAGACGCCGACCGCCAGGTCCTGGTAGCCGTCGCCGTTGGCGTCGCCCGCCGAGATGCTCGTGCCGAACTCGTCGTACGCCTCCGGGGTGCCGGCCAGACCGCTGGTCGACTGGGTGAAGCGGGCCGACGTGTCCGGGCCCGCCGACGCGCCGTACCAGACCGAGACGCGGCCCTTCAGCGTGGAGTGGATGGCGGTACCGATGGCGATGTCGCCGTAGCCGTCCTTGTCGAAGTCCGCGATGACGCCGTCGCCGCCGCGGTCGGAGCTGCCGCCGTTGCCGTTCTGGGACTCCAGGCGGAGGGTCTTGCCGGGGTACAGCTTGGCGCTGCCGCCCTTGATGAACCAGGCGTCGGAGGCGATGTACTTGTCGGTGAGGACGTCACCGATGACGACGAGGTCGGTCTTGTTGTCGCCGTTGACCTTTCCGGCGATCAGCGCCGTGGCGTAGAACAACCCCTCCCTGTCGAGGGTCGTCACCGAGCCACCCACCCCCGACTTGCTGATCGGGCCGCGGTAGACGTACGCCTTGTGGCCGTTGACGAGGGCCAGGTCCTGCTTTCCGTCGCCGTTGAAGTCGCCGGTGGCGAGGTCGGAGCCCATGCGGTCGTGCGAGTCCTTGGGCGCCTTGTTCGGTACGGTCGTGCCGCCCGACAGGCCCTTGGCGCTGCCCCAGAGGATGGTGACCGCGCCCTGCGCCTCCCGGCCGTCGACGTCCTCGCCGGGGGCGGACACCGCGAGGTCGCCGTAGCCGTCGGCGTTGAAGTCGGCGGCGGCGCGGTTCTCGCCGAACATGTCGTCCGCCTCGTCGGCGCCGGGGACGCCGGCGCTCGCCTGGCTGATGAGCTGGGTCTTCGTACCCGGGCCGCTCTTCGTGCCGTAGGTGACCCGGATGCCGCCGCCCTTGCTGTCGAGGCTCCAGTTGACGGCGTAGTCGCGGTACCCGTCGCCGTTGAAGTCGTCGGCGTACTTGGCGGCCGCGGCGGAGGCCGGAGCGGCCGTCGCCAGGCTGAGCAGACCACCGGTGAGGGCCACCGCCGTGGCTGCGGCCAGGGTGGCGCCGTAGGGGAGTTTCATCAGCGGGTGTCTCCTGTCGGGCATGTGTAAGTGTGCGAGGGAAGGAATTCGGTTCACTCAGTCCGCCAGTTGCGCGTAAAGCCTGGTGAGGGACGTCAGGCCGAGGCCGTCGAGCGTGAGCATCCGCGAGCCCTGGCCCGTCGGCCCCGTGGCCGTGCCGGGGAGGAGGTGGAGGCGGCCCGGGGTCGCCTGTGGCGCAGAGGCGACGAGGTCGGTGTGGCCGTCGCCGTTGAGGTCGCGCAGCAGGACCGAATCGCCGAGCCCGGCGTCGTTGTCCTCGTTCGCCGCGCCCTCGACGCCCGCGGTGGCGTAGTCGTACATGCGGGCGTTCTTGCCGGTCAGGCCGGTGGAGGAGCCCCTGAGGACCGTGACGCCGCCCACCCGGAACCAGTTGTCGCCGATCACCTCGCCCGCGACGCCCACGGCGAGGTCCGGGTAGCCGTCACCGTTGGTGTCGGCCGACGAGACGTCGCTGCCGAAGGAGTCGGCGGACTCGGGTGTGCCGGGGACACCCGACGTGGACTGGGTGATGGTCTTCACCGAGGTGCTGGGGCCCGTGGAGGTACCGGGCAGGACGTACACGCCGCCGCCCTTGCCCGAGCGGCGTCCGCCGACCGCCAGGTCGCCGTACCCGTTCTTGTCGAAGTCGGCGATCGTGGCGCCCGCCTCCACGAGGGACGCGGAGGAGGGGAGGTTCACCTTCTTGGTCTGCTTGGGTCCGCCCGATCCGCCCTTGTAGAACCAGACGCGGTCGTCGTCCGTGTCCCAGTCGTTGCCCAGGACCGCGAAGTCGGCGGTGCCGTCCTTGGTGACCTTGCCGGAGACCACGATCTCCGGGTCGATGTTCTCGCCGTCGATCGGGTCGAAGTCGGTCGCCTTGCCCCGGGAGCCGGACTCGGTGAACGGTCCGCGCAGGTACCAGATGTTCTGGTCGTCGACCGCGACCACGTCCTGGCTGCCGTTCGCGTCGAAGTCCCCCACGGCGATGTCCTTGGCGAAGCCACGGTCCTTGTACTTCGGGTTCTTGTACGCGCTGCCGCTGGTCAGGCCGGACTTCGAGCCCCACAGGACGGTGAACGTACCGGTGTAGGCGCCGTCGTCCTCGCCGGGCGCGGTGGCGACGACGTCCGCGTAACCGTCCTTGTTCAGGTCGACGGTCGTGATGTCCGTGCCGAAGAAGTCGGACGTCTCCGCCGCGCCGGGGACGCCCGCGCTGTTCTGCGAGACGACGGTGCGCCGAGCGGGGTCCAGGCCCTTGGACGAGCCCCAGATGACGACGACGGCGCCCGCCTTCTTCTTGCCGCCGACGGTGGCGCCGTAGTCGCCGATCGCCAGGTCGCGGTAGCCGTCGCCGTTGAAGTCGTCCGTGTGCTTGGCGGCCGCTGCGGAGGCCGGGGCCGTGAGCGTCAGGGGGCTGAGGCCGGCGGCCAGGAGGGTGGCGGCGACAACGGCCGTGCGTCTGCGCATAGGCGTTCTCCCTGGCAGTGAGTGGCAGTAAGGCTTTTCAGTCGTTCAGCGCGGTGCCGTACCCCGGCTCGCCCGCCGTGCTCACGCCCGTGGCGGACGGGCCGAAGCTCGTCGCGCCCGTGGCCGTGAGGCCGGTCGCCGTGCCGCGCAGCGACCACACCGCGCCGTCGCCCGAGTTCTCGCCCGTCGCGGAGACGGTCAGCTCGGCGCGGCCGTCGCCGGTGTGGTCGGTGAGCGCGACGCGGCTGCCGAAGCGGTCGCCCTTCTCCGAGGCGCCGGGGACACCCGCCGTCGCCTGCGTCCAGGACTTGGCGTTCTTGGTGGTCAGGCCGGAGGCCGAGCCGTAGAGGACGGTGACCGAGCCGGTCGCGGTGCCGCTGTCGGTGGACTCGCCGGGGGCGCCCACGGCCAGGTCCGCGTAGCCGTCGCCGTTGACGTCGCCGAGCGAGACGCTGCTGCCGAAGGCGTCGCCCGTCTCGGCGGCGCCGGGGACGCCTGCCGTGGCCTGGGTGATGTCGAGCGTGGGGCGTGTCGTGTCCACGCCGTCCGGGCCGCCGTAGACCACCCTGACCACGCCGCCCTTGGCGCCGTTCGGGTCGGCGGAGGGCTCGCTGCCGTTGCCGACCGCGATGTCCCCGTGGCCGTCGCCGTCGATGTCGCCGATGGCGGAGGCCTGGCCGGGCGGCAGGTACTGGTGCCAGTTGCTCCAGTTGTCGATCCGGGCGTCGGCCAGGCGGGTTTCCGTGTGGCCCTGCGCCGTGCGTCCGTGCCAGACGAAGCCGGTGAACCCGGCGCCGGTGACGTCCCCGGCGGTGAGGCGCTCGGCGCCGTACTTGGTGGAGGAGCCGGTGGGGGAACCGGAACCGCCGTCGAACCCGCCGGTCCTCGTGAGGGGCCCGTCCGTGAGGGTGACGGCGGTGGAACCGGTGGCTCCGACGGCCACGTCGGTGTCGCCGTCCCCGTCGAAGTCGCCCGCGGCGATCGCCTGCCCGTAGCGGTCGAGGCTGGTGCTGAAGTGGTCGGTGAGGGTGACAGCGCCCGACAGGCCCGACGCCGAGCCCCAGACGATGACGGCCGTGCCGCCGTTGGTGTCGCCGTTGACGTCCTCGCCCGGGGCGCCGATCAGGAGCTCCGCGTAGCCGTCGCGGTCCAGGTCGGCCGAGGCGACGGCGGAGCCGAAGATGTCGCCGGCCTCGGCGCTGCCCGGGATGCCGCTGGTGTTCTGGGTGATGAGCTTGTTGTTCGAGCGCTTCAGGCCGGTGGAGCCGCCGTACACGACGGATACCGCGCCCGCCTCCGCCTTGCCGTTCACCGTGGCACCGGGCGCGCCGATGGCCAGGTCGACGCGGCCGTCGCCGTTGAAGTCGTACGGGGCGGCGGGCTTGGTGGCGGCCTGGGCGGCGGGCGCCGACAGGGCGAGCGGGACGGCAGCCGCCGCTACCAGGACGGCGGTGGTGGTGCGGATGCGCATACGTGCCTCATGGGTGGGTCGGGCGGGGCGGGCGGTGCGGGGGAGCGTCACTGGGCGATGGCCCTGCCGAGGTCGGCGGCGTCCTTGACGGAGAGGGCGTTCGCGGTCAGATCCACGGCGCCGGTGGTGGTCAGGCCGGTGGAGGTGGCGCGCAGGGACCAGATGCCGCCGGTGTTGTTCTCGCCGTCGACGCCGATGACGAGTTCGGCCCGGCCGTCCTTGGTCAGGTCGACGAGGCGGACCGCGGAGCCGAAGCGGTCCCAGGTCTCGGCGGTGCCGGGGACGCCTGCGGTGTTCTGGGTGTAGTTCTTGGCGCCCTTGGTGGTCAGCCCGGAGGCCGAGCCGAACAGGACGGTCACCATGCCGGCGTTCTTCGCCGAGCCGAGGGCCTCGCCCGGGGCGCCGACCGCCACGTCGGCGTACCCGTCCTTGTTGATGTCGCCCGTGGACACGGACGCGCCGAAGCCGTCGTAGGCCTCGCCCGCGCCGGGCACATCGGGGCTGTCCTGGTGGATCACGGTCGGCTGCTGGGCCGGGTCGGGGCCGTCGGGGCCGCCGTACCAGACGGAGATCCGGCCGCCCAGATGGCCGGTCGGCTTGTCCGTGCTCGGGTCCACGTAGTCACCGAGGACGAGGTCGCCGTAGCCGTCGCCGTCGATGTCGGCGACCGAGCCCTGGAGCCCGTCGGCGCCCGGCAGGGTGGTGCGCGTGTACTTCATGCCGGTCCAGCGCCAGTAGTTCACCTGACCGCCGGGGTCGCCGTCCACGAGGTGGGGGTAGAGGCGCTCGGCCGCGCCGTCGCCGTTCAGGTCGCCGGCGGCGACCTCGTACGTAGAGCCCGCGTTGACCGAGGTGTGGATCGCCGGGGTGCCGGTGCGGGTGAAGGGGCCCTCGTAGAGGCGGGTCTGGCTCTGGCCGGTGAGGGTCACGTCCGTGGCGCCGTCGCCGTCGAAGTCGCCGGTCGCGGCGCCCTGGCCGAAGCCGCCGTACTCGGCGAGCGAGGAGGGCTGCGGCAGGGTGGCGCCGCCGGACAGGCCGGACTTGCCGCCCCACAGGACGGTGGCCGAGCCGACGCCGTCCCGGTCGCCGATGCTCTCGCCGGAGGCACCCACGACGAGGTCGGCGTAGCCGTCGCGGTCCAGGTCGCCGGAGGCGAGCGAGGAACCGAACAGGTCGCCGGCCTCGGGGGTGCCCGGAACGCCGGTGGACTTCTGGGAGATCACCGTCTTCTTGGCGGCCGTCAGACCGGAGGAGGAGCCGTACAGCACGACGACGACGCCGGCGCAGGAGACGTCTCCGACGTTGCTGCACGCAGCGCCGGTGGCGACGTCGCGGTAGCCGTCGCCGTTGAAGTCGTCCGTGTACGTGGCGGTCGCGGCGGCGGCCGGGGCGGTGAGGGTCAGCGGGGTGACCCCCGCCGCGACGAGCGCGGCGAGGGCCGTGGTGGTGCGCAGACGCATGCAAGGGCTCCGAGGTGTGGGAGAGCAGGGGTGGGGATGAGGGGGATCAGCCCGCCAGAACGTTGCCGAAGTACGACGTGCCCGTCGGCCCGCCCACCGTCTTGGCGCTGATGGACTTGGAGTCCGTGGCCGTGATGCCGCTGGACGTGGACTTGAACAGCCAGACCGCGCCCGCGCCGTCGTTCTCGCCCATCGCGCCGACGATCAGTTCCGCGCGGCCGTCGCCGTTGCTGTCGGTGAGGCGGACCGCGTCGCCGAAGTGGTCGGACGACTCCGCCGTGCCGGGGACGCCCGAGGTGTTCTGGTTGTACGCCTTCGCGTTCTTGCCGGTCAGGCCGGAGGAGGAGCCGCGCAGGACGACCACCGCGCCCGCCCCCGTCGCCGAGCCGATGGACTCGTACGCGGCACCGACGGCGACGTCCGCGTACCCGTCCTTGTTCACGTCGCCCGCCGACAGGCTCCAGCCGAACCTGTCGTTCCTCTCGGCGGCGCCCGGCACGCCCGAGGTGTCCTGGTTGATACGGACCGGGGTGCGGGAGCTCAGGCCGCCGGACGCGCCGTACGTCACCGTGATCGCGCCGCCGAGGCCGCCGTTCGGCTCGTCGGTGGACTTCTCCATGAAGTTGCCGGTGACGATGTCGCCGTAGCCGTCCTTGTCCACGTCGGCGATCACCGCCTCGTAGCCGCCGGCGACCTTGCTGCCCGCCTTCAGGCCGGTGGTGGAGCCCTTGTAGAGGACGCTGCGGGTGCGGTAGCCGTCGGTGATCTCCTGCTGGCCCATGACCAGGAGGTCCGTCTTCCCGTCGCCCGTGACGTCGCCCGCGACGAGCTTGTCGCTGTTGATGCCC
This sequence comes from Streptomyces sclerotialus, assembly GCA_000719105.1. Classification (GTDB taxonomy): domain Bacteria; phylum Actinomycetota; class Actinomycetes; order Streptomycetales; family Streptomycetaceae; genus Streptomyces; species Streptomyces sclerotialus_B. Next base: position 88,759 of record JODX01000004.1, read on the forward strand.
GTCTGCTCGTACGTGTCGATGCCGACGAGGGACTGCGCCTTGCCCGTGCGGGAGATCGGGCCGTCGAAGACGTTCAGCTCGGGATAGGCGAGGTTGGCCGCGGCCAGGTCCGTGTCGCCGTCCCCGTCGAAGTCGCCGGCCGCGACCGACCAGCCCAGCTCGTTGCGGTTCTCGGGGAGGGGCGAGGTGATGTCCGTGGCGGTTGTGAGGCCGGACGCGCCGCCCCAGATCACGGTGAGCGCGCCCGACTCGTCCGTCGAGCCGATCCGCTCGCCGTGCACGCCCACGATCAGGTCCGTGTAGCCGTCGTCGTCCAGGTCGCCCGTGGTGAGGCGGTCGCCGAAGTAGTCGCCCGACTCCGGGGTGCCGGGGATGCCGGAGGTGGCCTGGCTGATCACCTGGCGGTTGGCGGTGTCGAGGCCGCTCTTCGTGCCGTACACGACGGCGACGTATCCGGCGCCGGACTTGCCGGACACCTTGCCGATGGGCGCGGCGATCGCGAGGTCGCGGTAGCCGTCGCCGTTGAAGTCGCCGGACAGGCCCGAGGGGGCGGCGGCCTGGGCGGTCGCCGGGAGGGCGGTGAGCAGGCCGGTGGTGAGGGCGGTGGCGAGGAGGAGGGTGCGCTTGCGCATGCGGGGCTCCGGGGCTCCTGGGTGGGCGGGCCCGCACCCTCGGCGGGTGCGGGCCCTACGGGGCAAGAGGCGTGCGTGCGTCAGTTGCCGGCGTTCGCGCCGAACATCGGGTAGGCGTCCGTGGACACGCCGACCGCGGACGGGGAGACGGAGCGGGAGCCCGTCGCGGTGATCTTGGAGCCGTTGGACGGCAGGTAGACCACCGAGCCGTTGCCGCTGTTCTCGCCGTACGCGCCGACCGTCAGGTCCGCCCTGCCGTCGCCGGTGACGTCGGTGAGCTTCACCTCGCCGCCGAAGAGGTCGGCCTCCTCGTCCGAGCCGGGGACGCCGGACGTCGACTGGGCGAAGTACTGGTAGCCCGACGTGGTGTTCACACCGGACGCCGAGCCGTACAGGATGGTCACCGAACCCGCGTCGACGACGCCGTTCAGGTCCTCGCCGGGGGCGCCGACCACCAGGTCCGTCCTCCCGTCGCCGTTGATGTCGCCGAGGGAGAGCTCGCCGCCGAAGTAGTCGCCGCGCTCGGAGGCACCGGGCACGTTGCCGCTGTTCTGCGTCACGGCCTTGACGGTGGCCGGGCCGTCGGCGGAGCCGTAGATGACGTGGACCTTGCCGCCGATGGACGACTCGGGCACGGAGGGCTCGCCGCTGCCGGACTTGGCCGGGTCCCAGTGCTGGCCGGTGACGATGTCCCCGTACCCGTCGCCGTTGACGTCGCCGATGCCGGTGACCATGCCGCGCTTCAGCTCCTGCGCGTACGACACGTCGAGGCCGGAGGCGGTGCCGGGCACGTAGTAGTTGGTGTTCCAGCCGTCGGCGCTGTCGGTCTCGTAGCCGTCGACGACCAGGTCGGTGCGCCGGTCGCCGTTGACGTCGCCCGCGAAGAGGTTGAGCGGACCGGTGTCGCCGCCGGACATGATCGGCGGGCGGAGGGAGTAACGGCCGCCGTACGTACCGGTCTTGGTGATGCCGTCCTTGAAGACGTAGATGCGGTTGGACGAGGAGCCGACCGCGAGGTCCTCCGTGCCGTCGCCGTCGAAGTCGCCCGCGGCGAGGGTCGTGCCCCAGCGGTCGTGCGACGAGGGCGCCGCGTCCTTGAGCGTGGTGCCGCCGGACAGGCCGTTCGCCGAGCCCCACAGGATCGCGACGGTGCCGCCGTCCTTGTCTCCGTCCACGTCCTCGTAGGCGGCGGACACGGCGAGGTCGTCGAACCCGTCACCGTTGAAGTCGCCGTACGCGCTCACCCAGCCGAAGCCGTCGTCGGTCTCGGCGCTGCCGGGGACACCGGAGGAGTTCTGGCTGATCACGGACCGCTTGGCGGACGAGACACCGCTCGCCGAGCCGTACAGGGCGACGATCTGGCCGGCTGTCTTCTTGCCGCCGACGGTGGCCGAGCCGGCCGAGTACGCGACGTCGCCGTAGCCGTCGCCGTTGAAGTCCGCCACAGGGTGGTGGACGGAGTCGGCCGCCGTCGCGGTCGCGGCCGAGAACGTCAGCAGCCCGCCCGTCAGCGTGGCCGCGGCGGCCGTCGCGAGGGCGAGTCGCAGGTGCTTGTGCATGCGGGAATCTCCTGCGGCATGCGGGCCCGCCTCATCGGCAGGCCCAGTCAAATGGGGTGCCGTCTGCCCGAGTTCACCCAGATTTCGAACAGGTGTTGCATGGCAGTTGGCGAACAGGAGACACGCAGATGTGCGAGAGGGTTGTATGGGACTTCGGAAAACCTCCGTGCTTTTTCGGAGCATGCGGCACCCGCCGGGGAGGTGGTCGCCGCATCGGACGCCGCACTGTGGATCCGTGAGAGCGACGAGCCCGGCACCGTCATGACCACCGCTCCGACCGACCGGACTCGCCGCCCTCGTGCGTCACTTGCACAGGGACCGGTGGCCGCCCACCGGTCCCGTACGCCGTCCGCGGTTCAGATCTGGTTCTCGCCGCCGTCGACGTAGACGTTGGCCCCGAGCATGAAGCTGCTCTGGTCGGAGGCCAGGAACGCCACGACCGCGGCGGCCTCCTCCGGGCGTCCCATCCGGCCCAGTGCGGTGTCCATGGCGAGCTTCGTGCGGACGTCGGCGGCGTTCTCCTCGCCGAAGAGGCTGGTGATGCCGGGGGTGTCGATCGGGCCCGGCGACACCGCGTTGACCCGGACGCCGCGGCCCTTGAGCTCGTTGGCCCAGACCCGCGTGAAGGTCCGTACGGCCGCCTTCGACGCCGCGTACAGGCCGAATCCCTCCGTGCCGTTGTCCGCGGCGGTGGAGGCGTTCAGGATCACCGAGGCGCCGTCGTTGAGCAGCGGCAGCGCCTTCTGGACGGTGAACAGCGTGCCCCGCACGTTGATGTCGAAGATGTGGTCGAAGTCCTCCTGGGTGATCTGCTCCAGCGGTACCAGGGAGGCGGTCGCCGCGTTCGCGAAGACCACGTCCAGGCCACGGCCCCGGGCGCGGACCGCGTCGTACAGCCGGTCCAGGTCCGCGAGGTTCGAGATGTCGCCCGCCACCGCGGTGGCCCTTGCCGCGCCGATGGTCTCGACGGCGGCGTCCAGTTCGGTCTTGCGGCGGCCGGTGATGAACACGTGCGCGCCCTCGTCCGCCAGCCGTACGGCGGTGGCCAGGCCGATACCGGTGCCGCCGCCGGTGACGACGGCGGTCTTGTCCTCGAGCTGTCCCATGCGAATGACCTCCACAGGCGCCAGTACGGCGTTCGACTTCAGTACCGATCGGTACTGAAAGGGACCGTAGCATGCTTCTGCACCGATCGGTACAGAAGGAGGGGGTGGAGAAGTACGATGGAGCGCATGGGTACGCAGCAGAAGGCGCCGATCGGCCGGCCGAGGGGCTTCGACGCCGACGAGGCCCTCGAACGGGCCATGCGGGTCTTCTGGGAGAAGGGCTACGAGGGCGCCAGCCTCACCGACCTGACCAGCGCCATGGGCATCACGCGCACCAGCATGTACGCGGCCTTCGGCAACAAGGAGGACCTGTTCCGCAGGGCCCTGGAGCGCTACGAGGAGGGCCCCGCCGCGTATGTGGCCCGAGCCCTGCGGGAACCGACCGCCCGGCAGGTGGCCACCGCGTTCCTCGACGGCGCCGTCCGGGCCAACACCCGCCCCGGCTGCCCCGCCGGGTGCCTCGGTGTCACGGGCTCCCTCGCCGCCGGCGACACCGCGCGCAGTGTCCGTGACACCCTCGCCGACTGGCGCAACGGAGGGACCTTCCGTCTCCGTGAACGGTTCAGACGGGCCGTGGACGAGGGCGATCTGCCCGCGGAAGCCGACCCGGGCGTGCTCGCCCGCTACCTCATGACCGTGGCGAACGGCATCGCCGTCCAGGCCGCCGGCGGCGCCACGGGCGACGACCTTCAGCAGGTGGCCGATATGGCCCTGCGGACCTGGCCGTCCGCCTGACGGACTCGACGCCGCGGATCCGGCGCATCCGCATCGAGGACCTCGACCGCCTGCCGGACGGCCTCGGCGACGACGGCGCTCCCGGCGAGGACCTGTCCGGCCCCCGACGTCAGGGCTTCAGGAACGTCGCCGACGAGAAGGTGACCACCGGCTCCGGGGCCACTGCCCCCTGCCGCCGGCCCGCGTACACCGCGACCGTGTCCTCCGTCTCTCCCCGGAACGTCTGCGCCACCAGGTCCGCCAGGCCGTCCCCGGTGTAGTCGCCGACCGCCAGGACGCGGGTGGTGCCCTCGGCCGGTGGGTCCACGGTGACGACGCCGGACGCGGTGAGGCCCTTCGTACGGCCCTGGAAGATCCGCAGCTCCGTGCCGCCGGCGACCAGCTCGGCGTGCCCGTCGCCGTCGAAGTCGCCCGCGTCCAGCACCGTGCCGGGTACCTCCAGCTCGGCCCGCTGGGTGGCCGCGGAGCCGGTGAGGTCGTACCGCAGCGCCGTACCGTCCGGGGAGCCGACCGCGGCGTCGACCGTCTTCTTCACGCCGCCGAAGCGGCCGAAGGCGACGTCGACGCCCGCGGGCAGGGCGAAGCCCGTGCGGGTGGGGCCGGCCGGGCCGCCGTACACCACGGTCGAGGGGGAGGCGTCGCCGTCCTCGCGGACGAGCAGGTCGTCGTGGCCGTCGCCGTCGACGTCCACCGCGGGCCCGGTGGGGACGCTGCCGGGGGCGGCGAGGGGTGCGCCCGCCGCGTCCGGGGCGCCCTTGCGGGTGAACGGGCCGCGCAGGTAGGTCAGCCGGCTGGCCGAGGCGTGCAGGACCAGGTCGTTCGCTCCGTCGCCGTCGAAGTCGCCGCACACCGGCTGGTCCGGCCAGTCGTTGCCGGCCCGGGCCCCGTCGGGCACGGTGAGCTTCACGGCCTTGCCGGTCAGGCCCGAGGGGGAGCCGAAGAGGATCTGCAGGGGGACCGGCGGGCGTCCCTGGCCGTCGTACGGCGGATCGGTGGAGACGACGAGGTCGGTGAAGCCGTCGCCGTCCAGGTCGCAGCTCTCCTCCGCGTCGAACACGGCGGGCAGCACGCCTTCGGTGGCGGCCGCCTGCTTCGCCGGGTCGAGCAGCTGCCGCGCCCCCGGGTCGAGGCCGTCGCCCGTGCCGTACACGATGCCGATGCCGGCGTCGTCCGCGTGGCTCTGCTTCTTCACCAGGTCGTTGAGGACGAGGTCACGGTGGCCGTCGCCGTTGAAGTCGTCGGGTACGTCGCTGCCCTTGCCGCGCGGGACGGCTACGCGTGCGTGGCCCTTCGTCGTGGTCACTGTGCGCGGCTTCTGTGCGGTCCCGGCGTGCCCGGTGGGTCCGCACGCGGTCAACAGGGCGCCCCCCAGCCCGAGGGCGCAGCCGGCCAGGGTCGCCGTCACGCGTATGCCCGCTGTTCCTCCGCGCACCGTCCACCTCGTCCGCACCGATGACACCAACAACAACGACCGGGACATCATGCACATGTCCGGGAGGGACGGTAAGGGGCGGGTGGAGACGGATACGGAAGGGGACACCGAGATGAAAAGGGACACCGATACGGAAGGGGACACCGATACGGAAGGGGACACCGATACGGAAGACGCCACCTCCCCACAGCCCGTGGGGAGGTGGCGTCCTTCCGTTCTCCGTGTGCTCGCGCGGCGCCCGGTTACTTCACCGGCTCCGGCTCCGGCGCGTCCTCCGTCTCGGCCGTGCCCGCGGGGGGCTCGTCGTCCGTGACCGGGGTCTTGACCGACTCCAGCAGCAGCTGGGCGACGTCCACGACCTGGATGGACTCCTTCGCCTTGCCGTCGTTCTTCTTGCCGTTGACCGAGTCGGTCAGCATCACCAGGCAGAAGGGGCAGGCGGTCGAGACGATGTCCGGGTTCAGGGACAGGGCCTCGTCGACGCGCTCGTTGTTGATGCGCTTGCCGATCCGCTCCTCCATCCACATCCGCGCGCCGCCGGCGCCGCAGCAGAAGCCCCGCTCCTTGTGGCGGTGCATCTCCTCGTTGCGCAGGCCCGGGACCTTGCCGATGATCTCGCGCGGGGGCGTGTAGATCTTGTTGTGGCGGCCCAGGTAGCACGGGTCGTGGTAGGTGATGAGGCCCTCGACCGGGGTCACCGGGATCAGCTTGCCCTCGTCGATGAGGTGCTGGAGCAGCTGGGTGTGGTGGATGACCTCGTAGTCGCCGCCGAGCTGCGGGTACTCGTTGCCGAGCGTGTTGAGGCAGTGCGGGCAGGTGGCGACGATCTTCTTCGCCGACTTCGGCTTGCGGGACTCCTCCGTCACCTTGCCGTCGTCGTCCATCTCCTCGCCGAACGCGGCGTTGAGGGACATGACGTTCTCCATGCCGAGCTCCTGGAACAGGGGCTCGTTGCCGAGACGGCGGGCGGAGTCACCGGTGCACTTCTCGTCGCCACCCATGATCGCGAACTTCACGCCCGCCATGTGGAGCAGCTCGGCGAAGGCCTTCGTGGTCTTCTTGGCGCGGTCCTCCAGGGCGCCCGCGCAGCCGACCCAGTACAGGTACTCGACCTCGGTGAGGTCCTCGATGTCCTTGCCGACGACCGGCACCTCGAAGTCGACTTCCTTCGTCCACTCCAGGCGCTGCTTCTTGGCGAGGCCCCAGGGGTTGCCCTTCTTCTCCAGGTTCTTGAGCATCGTGCCCGCCTCGGACGGGAACGCGGACTCGATCATGACCTGGTAGCGGCGCATGTCGACGATGTGGTCGACGTGCTCGATGTCCACCGGGCACTGCTCGACACAGGCGCCGCAGGTGGTGCAGGACCACAGGACGTCCGGGTCGATGACGCCGTTCTCCTCGGCGGTGCCGATCAGCGGGCGCTCGGCCTCGGCCAGGGCCGCGGCGGGGACGTCCTTGAGCTGCTCCTCGGAGGCCTTCTCCTCGCCCTCCATGGTCTTGCCGCCGCCGGCCAGCAGGTACGGGGCCTTGGCGTGCGCGTGGTCCCGGAGGGACATGATCAGCAGCTTCGGGGAGAGCGGCTTGCCCGTGTTCCAGGCCGGGCACTGCGACTGGCAGCGGCCGCACTCGGTGCAGGTGGAGAAGTCGAGGAGACCCTTCCAGCTGAACTGCTCGACCTGCGAGACGCCGAAGACGTCGTCGTCGCCCGGGTCGGTGAAGTCGATCGGCTTGCCGCCCGACGTCATCGGCTGGAGGCCGCCGAGGGCCGTCTCACCGGTCGCGTTGCGCTTGAACCAGATGTTCGGGAAGGCGAGGAAGCGGTGCCAGGCCACACCCATGTTGGTGTTCAGGCTGACCGTGATCATCCAGATCATGGTCGTGCCCAGCTTGATCATCGCGAAGAGGTAGACCAGGTTCTGCAGCGCGGTGACGCTCAGCCCCTTGAAGGCCAGGACCAGCGGGTACGACGCGAAGTACGCCGCCTCGTAGCCGTCCACGTGGTGCAGGGCGCCCTCGAGGCCGCGCAGCACGTAGATGGCGAGGCCGATGGTGAGGATGACGTACTCGACGAAGTACGCCTGGCCCATCTTCGAGCCCGTGAACCGCGACTTGCGGCCCGGCCGCGAGGGCAGGCTCAGCAGGCGGATCACCATCAGCACCAGGATGCCGAGGGTGGTCATCGCGCTGATGAACTCGATGTACAGCTCGTACGGCAGGAAGCCGCCGAGGACCGGCAGCGTCCAGTCCGCCTCGAACAGCTGCCCGTAGGCGGTGATGATCGTCGGCGGCAGCGTCAGGAAGCCGATGGCCACGAACCAGTGGGCGATGCCCACGATGCCCCAGCGGTTCATCCGGGTGTGGCCGAGGAACTCCCTCACCAGCGTCACGCTGCGCTGGTAGGGGTTGTCGGTCCGGGTGCCGGCGGGTACGGGCTGGCCCAGCTTGAAGTACCGGACGAACTGGCCGATGGCGCGCGCGAGCAGCGCCACGCCGACCACGGTCAAGACCAGCGACACGATGATCGCGGCGAGTTGCATTGGGGGCTCCTCGGGCCTGCGAGGGTTTCCGCGGGGTTCTTCGCCTACCCCGACGTCGATTACTAAGCGGTAACTTATGTAGTCCGTCTGAGACTACCCACTTATGGCTCCGCGCTGTAGCCAGGCGTGCAGTGATCTGGGTCGCTGAGGGTTGCCTGAGTGTCCGGTGTCGCGGCCCTGCGACGGATGGACATGCACGTCACCGCACCATTGTCCGCTGTCCCGCCGCCTCCTCGCGCAGGGCTCTCTCGCCCGCCCGGGGGACAGATCGTGTTATTCACCTGATAATGGGTCAATTGGGCATAGCCTCGGGGCGTGCTGTACGGGATCCTCACTGCCGCCTCCGCCCTGCTCCTCGCCGCCGCCCTCGCGGCGGCCGTCCGGGTGCCCGCGCTGCGTCTCGGCCTGGTCGAGCGGCGCCGGGCCCGCGGTGTGCCGCTGACCGGGGGTGTCGCCCTCGTCGTCGCGACCGGCGCCGTGGCCGGGGCCGGCGCGTGGGCGGGAGGTGCGCCACTGGGACAGGACGACGGCGGCCGGCTGCTCCTCGCCGCGCTCGGGCTCGCGGTGCTCGGGCTGGTCGCCGATCTGCGCGGGCCGCGGGGGCTGCCCTTCCGTGTCCGGGCGGCCGGGGTCGCCGTCGCCGCCGCGGTCGTCGTGCCGTACGGCGAGCTGGGGTTCCTGCTCGCCCTGCCGAGCATCCTGTGGATCGTCCTCGTGGTGCACGCCTTCAAGGGGCTCGGGCGCTGCGACGGCGTTCTCGGGACCGTCGGGGTCGTCACCGCCTTCGCGGCCGGCGCGTGTGCCGCCGCCGAGGTCATGGACGGGCTGGCCGCGCTCCTGAGCGTGCTCGCCGCCGCGCTCACCGGGGTGCTGATGCACAACTGGCCGCCCGCGCGCGTGGTCATCGGGGAGTGCGGGGCGCTGTTCGCCGGGTTCATGGTCGCGGGCGGCGTGGTGCTGGTGCAGGGCGCGCACGACGGGGCCGGCCTCGGGGTGCCGTTCGCGCTGACCGCCCTGGTGAGCGCCGACGCGGTGCTCGTTCTGGTGGCGCGGCGCAGGGCCGGGCGGCCGCTCTGGCGCGGCGCCCCGGACCACCTCGCGCACCGGCTGCGCCTGCTCGGCCTCACCGCACAGGGCGCTGTCCTGGTCCTGGGCGCCGCGGCGCTCGCCGCCGCCGCGGTCGGCCTCTCCGTCCACATGCTGTGGATGAGTCCGTCCGCCGCGCTCTGGGTGGCCGTGGTGGCGACGGCGGCGGTTCTCGGGCTGCTGCGGGTGCCTGTTTACGGGGCTGGGGGTACCCGGAGGAACGGAACGGCCGCGGGTGCTCGGAGGTCCGGGACCAAGGGTGCGGGAAGAACCGCTGTCAGGGGTACCCGGGGGCCCGGGAGCAGACGTGCCGGAGGGTCCGGAACCAGGAACGCCCGCAAGGCCGGAGCCGGAGCCGAGGATGCCCGCAGGGGCGACGGGGCCGGTTCCCCCCGGAAGGCGGCGCTGCGGCCGGTGGCGCTGCCGGAGAGCCGGCGTCCCAGGCAGCCTCGCCGGCCCTGCCCGCTGCCGGCACCCGGCGGCGCCTCGGCCCCGGCGCCCGGAGCGCGTACCGCTCCCCATACCTGAACACATCCCGTACCGCTCACGTCCGCGCCTCGTTGTCACCCCGAGCGGTCCCCGGACGGGGACGGTCCTCGAGCCCGCGTGCCTCGTGGAACGCATGGGGTCACCCGGTCCAGGACCCGACTTGCGCGTAAGTACGGAATAAGAGTTGAGCGAGGCCGACTCAGGTCTGTTGACCCAGCGGCAGCTGTGATGCACACTTGAGCCCGTTCCACTCAAGTCAGCTGGAGGAATCGAAATGGCACGTGCGGTCGGCATCGACCTGGGCACGACTAACTCCGTCGTCAGCGTTCTGGAGGGCGGCGAGCCCACCGTCATCACCAACGCCGAGGGCGCCAGGACCACGCCGTCCGTCGTCGCCTTCGCGAAGAACGGTGAGGTGCTGGTAGGCGAGGTCGCCAAGCGCCAGGCGGTCACGAACGTCGACAGGACGGTCCGTTCGGTCAAGCGCCACATGGGCACTGACTGGAAGATCAACCTGGACGGCAAGGACTTCAACCCGCAGCAGATGAGCGCCTTCATCCTGCAGAAGCTGAAGCGGGACGCCGAGGCCTACCTGGGCGAGAAGGTCACCGACGCCGTCATCACCGTTCCGGCGTACTTCAACGACTCGGAGCGCCAGGCGACGAAGGAGGCCGGCGAGATCGCCGGTCTGAACGTCCTGCGCATCGTCAACGAGCCGACGGCCGCCGCCCTGGCCTACGGCCTCGACAAGGACGACCAGACGATCCTCGTCTTCGACCTCGGTGGCGGCACCTTCGACGTGTCCCTCCTGGAGATCGGCGACGGCGTCGTCGAGGTGAAGGCCACCAACGGTGACAACCACCTCGGCGGTGACGACTGGGACCAGCGCGTCGTCGACTACCTGGTCAAGCAGTTCCAGTCCGGTCACGGCGTGGACCTGTCCAAGGACAAGATGGCCCTCCAGCGCCTCCGTGAGGCCGCCGAGAAGGCCAAGATCGAGCTGTCCTCGTCCACCGAGACCTCGATCAACCTGCCCTACATCACGGCCTCCGCCGAGGGCCCGCTGCACCTGGACGAGAAGCTCACGCGCGCCCAGTTCCAGCAGCTGACCGCGGACCTGCTGGAGCGCTGCAAGACGCCGTTCCACAACGTCATCAAGGACGCCGGCATCTCGATCAACGAGATCGACCACGTCGTCCTCGTCGGCGGCTCCACCCGTATGCCCGCCGTCGCCGAGCTCGTCAAGGAGCTGACCGGCGGCAAGGAGGCCAACAAGGGTGTGAACCCGGACGAGGTCGTCGCCATCGGCGCCTCGCTCCAGGCCGGTGTCCTCAAGGGTGAGGTCAAGGACGTCCTGCTCCTCGACGTGACCCCGCTGTCCCTCGGTATCGAGACCAAGGGCGGCATCATGACCAAGCTCATCGAGCGCAACACCACGATCCCGACCAAGCGGTCCGAGATCTTCACGACGGCCGAGGACAACCAGCCGTCCGTGCAGATCCAGGTCTACCAGGGCGAGCGCGAGATCGCGGCGTACAACAAGAAGCTCGGCATGTTCGAGCTGACCGGTCTGCCGCCGGCCCCGCGCGGTGTCCCGCAGATCGAGGTCTCCTTCGACATCGACGCCAACGGCATCATGCACGTGACCGCCAAGGACCTGGGCACGGGCAAGGAGCAGAAGATGACCGTCACCGGCGGCTCCTCGCTGCCGAAGGACGAGGTCGACCGGATGCGCCAGGAGGCCGAGCAGTACGCGGAGGAGGACCACCGCCGCCGCGAGGCCGCCGAGACCCGCAACCAGGGCGAGCAGCTCGTCTACCAGACGGAGAAGTTCCTGAAGGACAACGAGGACAAGGTCCCCGGCGACGTCAAGACCGAGGTGGAGACCGCGCTCACCGAGCTGAAGGAGAAGCTCAAGGGCGAGGACACCGCCGAGATCCGCACCGCCACCGAGAAGGTCGCCGCCGTCTCGCAGAAGCTGGGCCAGGCGCTGTACGCCGACGCCCAGGGCGCGCAGGCCGCGGGTGGCGCCGACGCCGGTGCCGCCGGCGCCGGTGCGGGCAAGGCCGACGACGACGTGGTCGACGCCGAGATCGTCGACGAGGACCGCGACCGCAAGGACGGTGCCGCGTGACCGAGGAGACCCCGGGCTTCGACGAGCAGCAGCCGAAGCAGCCCGACGTCCCCTCCGGCGCGACCCCTGACGACGCCGAGCCGAAGGCCGCCCCCCAGGAGGGGGCGGCCCCGGCCGGGGACGCAAGCGACGTGGCCCTCGTGGCCCAGCTGGACCAGGTCCGTACCGCGCTCGGCGAGCGCACCGCGGACCTCCAGCGGCTGCAGGCGGAGTACCAGAACTACCGCCGCCGGGTCGAGCGCGACCGGGTCGCGGTCAAGGAGATCGCCATCGCGAACCTCCTGACCGAGCTCCTGCCCGTGCTCGACGACATCGGCCGCGCGCGGGAGCACGGCGAGCTGGTCGGCGGCTTCAAGTCCGTCGCCGAGTCGCTGGAGACCGTCGCGGCCAAGATGGGCCTGCAGCAGTTCGGCAAGGAGGGCGAGCCCTTCGACCCGACGATCCACGAGGCCCTGATGCACTCCTACGCCCCGGACGTCACGGAGACGACGTGCGTGGCGATTCTGCAGCCGGGGTATCGGATCGGCGAGCGCACCATCCGCCCCGCGCGGGTGGCCGTCGCCGAGCCGCAGCCGGGCGCGCAGACGGTCAAGGCCGAGGGGTCCGACGACAGCGGGGCCGACGCGGCGGGCGACGACAAGGAGAACGGTGGCCCGGACGAGGGCTGACGTAGCTCGGACGACGAGGGAGGAGGGACGTCGAGGGTGAGCACCAAGGACTTCATCGAGAAGGACTACTACAAGGTCCTCGGCGTCCCCAAGGACGCCACCGAGGCCGAGATCAAGAAGGCGTACCGGAAGCTCGCCCGCGAGTTCCACCCGGACGCCAACAAGGGCAACACCAAGGCCGAGGAGCGCTTCAAGGAGATCTCCGAGGCGAACGACGTGCTCGGCGACCCCAAGAAGCGCAAGGAGTACGACGAGGCGCGCGCCCTCTTCGGCAACGGTGGCTTCCGTCCGGGCCCCGGCGCCGGTGGCGGATCGTTCAACTTCGACCTGGGCGACCTTTTCGGAGGCGGCGCCCAGGGCGGGGGAGCGCAGGGGGCCGGCGGCTTCGGCGGCGGCCTCGGTGACGTCTTCGGCGGCTTGTTCAACCGCGGTGGCGCGGGCACCGGAGCCCGGACCCAGCCCCGGCGCGGCCAGGACGTCGAGTCCGAGGTCACGCTGAGCTTCACGGAGGCCGTGGACGGCGCGACCGTACCGCTGCGTATGTCCAGCCAGCAGCCCTGCAAGGCCTGCTCCGGCACCGGCGACAAGAACGGCACGCCGCGCGTGTGCCCGACCTGCGTCGGCACCGGCCAGGTGGCGCGCGGCTCCGGCGGCGGCTTCTCGCTCACCGACCCCTGCCCGGACTGCAAGGGCCGCGGCCTCATCGCCGAGGACCCCTGCGACGTCTGCAAGGGCTCCGGGCGCGCCAAGTCGTCGCGGACCATGCAGGTACGTATCCCCGCGGGCGTCTCGGACGGCCAGCGGATCCGGCTGCGCGGCAAGGGTGCGCCCGGCGAGCGGGGCGGTCCGGCGGGCGACCTGTACGTGGTCGTGCACGTCGACGCGCACCCGGTCTTCGGACGCAAGGGCGACAACCTGACGGTGACGGTGCCGGTGACGTATCCCGAGGCGGCGCTGGGCGGCGAGGTCCGCGTGCCCACGCTGGGCGGCCCGCCCGTCACCCTCAAGCTGCCGCCGGGCACGCCCAACGGGCGCACGATGCGGGCCCGCGGCAAGGGCGCGGTGCGCAAGGACGGCACCCGCGGGGACCTGCTGGTCACCGTGGAGGTGACGGTGCCGAAGGACGTGTCGGGCAAGGCGCGCGACGCCCTCGAGGCGTATCGCGAGGCGACCGCGGGGGAGGACCCGCGGGCGGAGCTGTTCCAGGCCGCGAAGGGAGCATGATCGAAGATGGACGGCCGTCGGCGTAACCCGTATGAACTGACCGAGGAGACCCCGGTCTACGTCATCTCGGTGGCGGCCCAGCTCTCCGGTCTGCACCCGCAGACACTGCGTCAGTACGACCGCCTGGGCCTCGTCTCCCCCGACCGCACCGCCGGCCGGGGGCGGCGTTACTCGGCCCGCGACATCGAACTGCTCCGCCAGGTGCAGCAGCTGTCGCAGGATGAGGGCATCAACCTCGCCGGGATCAAGCGCATCATCGAGCTGGAGAACCAGGTCGCCGCGCTGCAGTCCCGGGTGGCGGAGCTGGAGGGGGCGCTGGACGGCGCGGCGGCGGCCATGCGGCAGCGCGAGGCCGCGGTGCACGCCTCGTACCGCCGCGACCTGGTCCCGTACCAGGAGGTCCAGCAGACGAGCGCCCTGGTGGTGTGGCGCCCGAAGGGCCGGCAGTCCTCGGACTGACACCGGTACGCGTCGGACTGACGCCGGTGCGCGCAGGAAGCGGGAAGAGCCCGGAGGCCGTCGAGCCCCCGGGCTCTTCCGCGTGCGGGCGCCTTTCGCGTGCGGGCGCCGCGTGCGCACGGAGCCGGACCGGAGCCGGACCGGACAAACGCCGATTAGCAGTAGGTAACCGGCGTGGACGGCCCGCGAGTTGAGCTCGATGGCGCGTAGTGGCTCACAAAGTGGAGGACCTGAGTCCTTTCCGGTCCCTCAACGCTCTACTCTCTTCACACAGATAACACAGAACGCTGTTGTCATCTCGTTAAGTGGCCATCTCTTGACGTTGAGGTGATCACCGCGTTGGCTTTCAGCCACTGGATCGCGCTTTCTGCGTCCACGCCCGGAAGGCACCTGATGTGAGCACCCGTACCACCCGTACCCGTATACGTCGTCCTCTCGTGCGCCGGACCGCCGCCGTGCTGGCCGCGTCCGCCGCGACGCTGTCCCTCGCCTCCTGCGGCGTCGTGGGCGGCGCCGGCGACGAGAGCAAGGCGAGCCCCACGAAGGGCGACGACATCACGGTGGGTCTTCTCCTGCCGGAGAAGGAGAACGCCCGTTACGAGAAGTTCGACTACCCCATCATCAAGGAGAAGGTCGCCGAGCTGACCGACGGCAAGGGGACGGTCAAGTACGCCAACGCCGAGGCGGACGCGGCCAAGCAGACCAGCCAGCTCGAGCAGATGGTCAACGACCAGGTCGACGTGGTGCTGCTGGACGCCGTCGACTCCAAGGCCATCGCGAGCGGTGTCCAGAAGGCGAAGGACGCGGGGATCCCCGTCATCGCCTACGACCGGCTGGCCCAGGGCCCGATCGACGCGTACGTCTCCTTCGACAACGAGCTCGTGGGCGAGGTGCAGGGCCGGGCGCTCACCGACGAGCTGGGCGACTCCGCGGCGAACAAGATCGTCATGATGAACGGGGCGACCACCGACCCGAACGCCGCCCAGTTCAAGGCCGGCGCCATGGACCAGCTCGAGGGCAAGCTGACGATTGCCAAGTCCTACGACACCACGGACTGGAGCCCGGCGAACGCCAAGGTCAACATGGAGAAGGCGATCGCGGCCGTCGGTCTGGAGAACATCGCCGGGGTCTACGCGGCCAACGACGGCATCGCGGGCGCCGTCATCGACGTACTGAAGACCGCCGGGGTCTCCGAGGTGCCGCCCGTCACCGGGCAGGACGCCGAACTGGCGGCGGTGCAGCGGATCATCGCGGGCGACCAGTTCATGAGCGTGTACAAGTCGTACCCGCAGGAGGCGAGCGCCGCCGCCGAGATGGCCGTCGCCAAGGTCCAGGGCCGCTCCATCGAGTTCGACGCCCTCACCCGCGACAAGGTCGACTCCGCGACCCACGAGGACATCCCCGCCCAGCTGGTGCCCGTGGTGGCGCTGACCCAGGAGAACATCGGGGACACCGTCATCGCGGACGAGATCTACACGGTCAAGGAGATCTGCACGGCCAAGTACCAGGCCGCGTGCGCCGACCTCGACCTGGGCTAGCCCCGGCCAGGCCCACCGCCGCCCCGGTCCGCCGTGACCGGGGCGGCGGTCCTGTGTGCACCGCTGTTCGCCGCCCTCCCCGCCACTTCCTCGCCGACGCATGCCTATGCCTATGCGTATGCGTCGATTCCGCCCCCTCGTGCTCCCGCGGCAACGCGGTACGTAACATATTGATCACTGTCTGATCCAGGGTGGCTCACGGGCGTGATCCCGGGTACGGAGAGCCGGAGCCGACCGGCCGCGGGACCTCGTGGAGCCGGCCGTACGGCACGGGGGAACACACGGGGAACGGCACGGCTCTCCACACCGTCATCTTGTTGCGACGGTCCGGGCGGAGGCGGGGAGAAGTACGGATCTTTCCGGTCAATCCCCTCGCCCGCACGTTCACCGCGTGTTGCGGAGACCGCACGGGCCGCGCATAGTTGCGCTGCGGAAAACGCTGGAGCCAGGGGTGGAAGATGGCCGGTCACGGGACGGACGCCTATCCGCACGGCGGTGACCGGCGGGGCGGTGACCGGCTCGGCGGCCCGCTCGCCGTCGGCCGCGACGGAAACGGCCGGGATGCGCACCCCCACGGTGCGGACCGGTTGTGCGAGGCCGGGGACCGCGTGTACTCCCGGGCGGTACGGCGTGGGCGCGTGCCGCGCGAGGACGCCGAGACGGTGCCCTGCCTGGTCGATCTCGCGCTGCTGCACCCCGACCCCGACGACATGGGCTGGCTGGTGCCCACGGCCCCGCGGGAGGTCATGACCCGGCTGCTGCGGGGCGTCCACGAGGAGGTCAGTGCGAGCCGGGCCCGGGTGGGAGCGGCGGTGGCGGCCGTGGAGTGGTACGCGGGCCTCGGCGGCGACCGGGTGCAGCCGGCGGCCGAGAGCACGGCGATCCGCGTGCTGGACGGGCTGCCGCGCATCCGGGCCGCGATGGACCAGGCGACCGAGGCGTGCGTCTCGGAGGTGCTCACCGTCCAGCCGGGCGGCATCCGCCGCGAGGAGGAGCTGCGGGAGGGCCTGCACCGGGCGCTGGAGATGTGCCGCCGGGGCGTCCGCATGCGCGACCTCTACACGCACGTGGCCCGGCACGGGCAGGGCCTGCACACCTACATGGAGCTGATGGGGGACTCGGCGGAGGCCCGCACCCTGGACGAGGTCGTGGAACGCCTCATCGTCTTCGACCGCACCGTCGCCTTCATCCCCGCCAACACGGACCGCACGATGGCCCTCGAGATCCGCCACCCGGCGCTGATCGAGTACCTGGTCACCGTCTTCGAACGGCTCTGGCGCCTGGGCATCCCCCTGGCAACGGCGCTCCCCTCGACCGGCATCGAGGGCATCACCCACCGCGAACGCTCCATCGCCGCCCTGCTGGCGGAGGGCCACCAGGACGCGGTGGTCGCGGAACGCCTCGGCATCAGCGTCCGCACGTGCCGGGCCCACATCGCACGGTTGTCGGAGACGCTGGGGGCGGCGAGCCGTACGCAGTTGGGGGTACGGATCGCGCAGGCGGGGCTGGACGGGCCGCCGGGGAGCGGTTCCTCCGGGAAACCGCTCGTGGCGACGTCTACCGCTGCCGCTCGTGCTCGTGTCCCGGCTTCTGCGCCTGCTCGAGAATCCCCGACCGGCCGATGAGGTAGCCGAGCTGGGCGCGGCTCTGGCTGCCGAGGGTGGCGGCGAGTTTGGCGATGTGCACGCGGGCCGTTCGGACGTTCATGCCGAGGCGCTCCGCGATGGCGGCGTCCGTGTCGCCTTCGACGAGCAGGGTGGCGATGGCGCGTTGGCGGGGAGTGATGCCGTTGACCGAGGGCGGCCGGACCGCATGGGGGTACATGGGCGTCGCCAGTCGCCAGAGGATGTCGAAGGTGGTGGCGAGGTAGGAGAGCACGGCCGGGTGGTGGACCTCCACGGCCATGCTGCGGTCCTCGTTCGCGGGGATGAAGGCCACGGACCTGTCGATGATGACCATGCGGTTGGGCACCTCGTCGAGGGTGCGGACCTCTACGTCGCCGTCCAGATGCTCGTAGTGGGCGAGGGCCACGAGGTCGTGGCGTGTGGTGTGCTGGTACAGCGTGCGCATGCGGCCGCCGCGGGAGAGCAGGTCGTGTTCCCGGGTCAGGTCGGCGGCCAGGAGAGCCGGAGGGCGCTTCCCGCCCGGCTGCACGGTGAGCAGTTCTTCGGTCGCATCGGCCATCACCCGGCCGATGCGGGCGTTGATGTTCTCCGGCCCGCTCAGGACCGTGAAGGCGGCGGCGTCGGCGAACGACGCGTGCCGGGCGCCGAGCTCCATGAGGGGCTGCAGCATGTCCGCCAGTCGTGATTCCCGCCGGCGTTGCCGGGCGATGTCCTCCGCGATGTTCCCGAGGAGGCGCGGAAGGGCCACGGCAGGAGAGAGGGGGCGTAGCCACTGGCTGTCGGTGATGTCCGGTTGCAGCAGACCGAGTCCGGTCAGGCAGGGGGCCGGGTCGGCGTCCCGCCGGCTGAGGCGGCCCTCGCGCAGCGCCCGCTCGTACAGGTGGAGACCCTCTTCGCACAGCTCGTCCGCTCTGTGCCCGTGCGCCTCGGAGATCACGTGTGGCTCACTTCCCCGGACTGCGGGGATTCCAGCTCCAGAATCCCCGACTGGGCCACCAGGTAGCCGAGTTGGGCTCGGCTGCCGCTGCCCAGAGCGGCGGCGAGCTTGGCTATGTGGGCCCTGCAGGTGCGTACGTTCATCCCGAGCCGGCGCGCTATCGCCTCGTCGACGTGCCCCTCGATGAGCAGCTTGGCGATCGAGCGCTGCACTCCGGTGATGCCGTTGGGGTCGATGTCGTTCGGCACCTCCTCGGTCAGGGGGACCGCGCGTTGCCAGAGCTGCTCGAACACCATGGCCAGGTAGCGCACGAGGCCGGGATGGCGCAGTTCGAGCGCCACGCTCCGGTCGTCGCCGGCGGGTATGAAGGCGACGGTCCGGTCGATGACGATCATCCGCTCGATGAGCTCCTCGAGCGTACGGACCTGGATCCTGCCGTCCGAGATCCGCTCGACGTACGCGAGCGTGCTCTGACTGTGCCGCGCGGTGTGCTGGTACAGCGTGCGGATGCTGACTCCCCGGTCCGCGAGCGGCTTGTCGCGCTCCAGGGCCTCCATGAGCGCGTCGGCGGGGCGGGCGCCTCCCGGCTGCACCGTCAGCATCTCGCTCCGGCAGTCGGCAGTGGCCGAGTCGAGGGCGGCGTTGATGCGGTCGAAGCCCTCCAGCACGGTGATCGCGTGTGTGGTGCCCTGGCTCTGGGTGGTGAGGGCGATGAACGGTGCGAAGGAGTCGGTCAGCGCGATCGTCTGGTGCCGGCGCTCCTGGATCTCGCGCTCCAGCGGGTACAGGCGCTGCGCCAGCGCGGCGGAGGCCGGAACCGGACGCAACCAGTCTGCGTCGTCGGGATCCGGGTGCAGCAGGGCGAACTCCAGCAGGCAGGGGGCCCGGTCCACGTCCGCGCGGCTGATTCGTCCGGAGCGCAGGGCGCGGGCGTAAAGCCGCGCGCCTTCCTCGCACAACTCAGTGACAGCATGGGGATGTGTCGTTTTCGAGTTGTTTGTGCCCATATCTCCACCCCCCAGGGTCCTGAACATGCAGGAACATGATGCATCGTCCCTGTGGCATTGACGTGCCTGAATGAGCCATCGTCTTGTTCTGCGGGGGAGAGAATTCCATCAAGTGAGGACGAAGCCGACTATGCGCGCGAGATTGCTTGGTTCAGTGCTTGCCGCCGTCTTCTCCGCCGCACTGGGTCTTGGCGCCGTGGGGGGTTCGGCCCACGTGGCAGAGGATGCGCACGTGACGGCCGAGGTGGACAGTGGCTGGACCGCTGTTCAGGCCGACAGTGGCTGGAACGCCGCGCCGGCTGACAGTGGCTGGAACGCCGCGCCGGCTGACAGTGGCTGGACCGCGGCGGCTCCGGCGGACAGCGGCTGGAACTCTGTTCAGGCCGACAGCGGCTGGAATCCCGTGCCGCCTGTCACGGAGGCAGAGGTATGACGACTCCGCCTGACGACCGCTCCTTCCGCCGCGAGATGGCCACCGCCTACCGCTCCGGCTGGCACTTCATCGACCTGGCCACCGCCATCCCCCACAGCGGTGACTCGTTGATGGTGACCGTGTTCGGCGAGCCGGTGGTGGTCGCCCGGGACGAGGACGAGGACATCCGGGCGTACCGGTGTCTGCGGCGCCCGCGCGGCGCGCCACAGCCAGTGCGGTGTGCCGTGCGATACGGAATGATTTTCGTCAACCTTGACCAGCGCGACCACCAACTGCCCCACCCGGAGGCCCCAGCCGCCTCGATCATCGCAGCCACCCCCCGCAGTGCCTGACGCGATTCCCCCGTCGTTAAAGATCGCTCAGGCGCTTCCCCCCAGCAGCGGCGTCACCGTGACCTGAACACGGTGACGCCGCTGCAGGTTTGTCACGAGATCACCGGTATGCACGGCTGTGTCCCCCAGTCGAATCTGACTGGATCCAGCCGCAACCACGATCACATGCACAATCGCAGTCTCCTGGGCCACATTCGCCGCGTCGGCCGCCCTGCCCCGGCCCGTCCGGGTGGGCGGCGTCCACGTCTCGGCTCAACCGTTCGTCCCCGGCGGTGAGCCGCTCCGCGCGCCGGCCCGTATGCAACGCCGACCGGCCGCGATCGCACCGATCGGCGGCAGCGGGGTAGTCGGACACCCATGGGCACCGAGGTGAAAGTCCGCGTCCGCGATCTCGCGCGGCCCTTGAGTGGAATAGACTCAACTTTGTGTACGTTGCCCTAGTCACGCCACCGTCACCGTCATTGTCACCGTGACGCAGGCGACAGCCGAGCGACGCCGAGCAAGGAGGAGAACGCGAACGTGGACGCCGAGCTGACCAACAGGAGCCGGGACGCGATCAACACGGCCGGCAACCGGGCCGTGTCCGAGGGGCACCCGGACCTCACCCCCGCCCACCTGCTCCTCGCTCTGCTCCAGGGGCGAGGCCCCCAGGAAAACGAGAACATCATCGACCTGCTGGCGGCCGTGGACGCCGACCAGGCCTCCGTGCGCGCGGGCGCCGAGCGCGTCCTCGCCGGCCTGCCCAGCGTGACCGGCTCCACCGTCGCGCCGCCCCAGCCCAACCGCGAACTGCTCGCCGTCATCACCGAGGCGCAGGCCAAGGCCAAGGAACTGGGCGACGAGTACCTGTCCACCGAGCATCTGCTGATCGGTATCGCCGCGAAGGGCGGCCAGGCCGGTGACGTACTGTCCGCTCAAGGGGCCACGGCCAAGAAGCTGCTGGAGGCCTTCGGCAAGGCGAGGGGAGGACGCCGGGTGACCACAGCCGATCCCGAGGGTCAGTACAAGGCCCTGGAGAAGTTCGGGACCGACTTCACGGCGGCGGCCCGCGAGGGCAAGCTCGACCCGGTGATCGGGCGGGACGCCGAGATCCGCCGGGTGGTGCAGGTGCTGTCCCGCCGTACCAAGAACAATCCGGTGCTGATCGGTGAGCCCGGCGTCGGCAAGACCGCCGTCGTCGAAGGGCTCGCCCAGCGGATCGTGAAGGGGGACGTCCCCGAGTCCCTCAAGAACAAGCGGCTCGTCGCGCTCGACCTCGGCGCGATGGTCGCCGGAGCCAAGTACCGCGGCGAGTTCGAGGAGCGGCTGAAGACCGTCCTCGCCGAGATCAAGGACTCCGACGGGCAGATCATCACCTTCATCGACGAGCTGCACACCGTGGTGGGCGCCGGGGCCGGCGGGGACTCCGCCATGGACGCCGGCAACATGCTCAAGCCCATGCTCGCCCGCGGCGAACTGCGCATGGTCGGCGCGACGACCCTCGACGAGTACCGGGAGCGGATCGAGAAGGACCCCGCCCTGGAGCGCCGCTTCCAGCAGGTGCTGGTCGCCGAGCCCACCGTCGAGGACACCATCGCCATCCTGCGTGGGCTGAAGGGCCGGTACGAGGCCCACCACAAGGTGCAGATCGCGGACAGCGCGCTGGTCGCGTCCGCCACCCTCTCCGACCGCTACATCACCTCCCGCTTCCTGCCGGACAAGGCCATCGACCTCGTCGACGAGGCCGCCTCCCGGCTGCGGATGGAGATCGACTCCTCGCCCGTCGAGATCGACGAGCTCCAGCGCGCCGTCGACCGCCTCCGCATGGAGGAGCTCGCGCTCGCCAAGGAGACCGACCGGGCCGGTCTGGAGCGGCTGGAGAAGCTGCGCCGCGACCTCGCCGACAAGGAGGAGGAGCTGCGCGGCCTCACCGCCCGCTGGGAGAAGGAGAAGCAGTCCCTCAACCGGGTCGGCGAGCTGAAGGAGAAGCTCGACGAGCTGCGTGGGCAGGCGGAACGTGCTCAGCGCGACGGCGACTTCGACACCGCCTCCAAGCTGCTGTACGGCGAGATCCCGGCCCTGGAGCGGGACCTCGAGGCCGCCTCGGCCGCCGAGGAGGAGGCCGCCAAGGACACGATGGTGAAGGAGGAGGTCGGCCCGGACGACATCGCGGACGTGGTCGGCTCCTGGACCGGCATCCCCGCCGGGCGGCTGCTGGAGGGCGAGACCCAGAAGCTGCTGCGCATGGAGGAGGAGCTCGGCAAGCGGCTCATCGGGCAGAGCGAGGCGGTACGGGCCGTGTCCGACGCCGTGCGGCGCACCCGCGCCGGGATCGCCGACCCCGACCGGCCCACCGGATCCTTCCTCTTCCTCGGCCCGACGGGTGTCGGCAAGACCGAGCTGGCCAAGGCGCTCGCCGACTTCCTCTTCGACGACGAGCGGGCCATGGTCCGCATCGACATGTCGGAGTACAGCGAGAAGCACAGCGTGGCCCGGCTCGTCGGCGCCCCGCCCGGATACGTCGGTTACGAGGAGGGCGGCCAGCTGACGGAGGCGGTGCGCCGCAGGCCGTACAGCGTGGTCCTGCTGGACGAGGTGGAGAAGGCCCACCCCGAGGTCTTCGACATCCTGCTCCAGGTGCTCGACGACGGGCGCCTCACGGACGGCCAGGGCCGTACGGTCGACTTCCGCAACACCATCCTGATCCTCACCTCGAACCTGGGCAGCCAGTTCCTGGTCGACCCGCTGACCAGCGAGGTGGAGAAGAAGGAGCAGGTCCTGGAGGTGGTCCGCACCTCCTTCAAGCCGGAGTTCCTCAACCGGCTCGACGACCTGGTGGTGTTCTCGGCGCTCACCAAGCCCGAGCTCGAGCACATCGCCCGGCTGCAGATCGACCGGCTCGCCCGGCGGCTCGCCGACCGCCGGCTCACCCTCGACATCACGCCCGAGGCGCTGGCCTGGCTCGCGGACGAGGGCCTCGACCCGGCGTACGGCGCCCGGCCGCTGCGCCGCCTCATCCAGACCGCGATCGGGGACCGCCTCGCCAAGGAGATCCTGGCGGGCGAGATCAAGGACGGCGACACGGTCCGCGTGGACGTGTTCGGTGACGGCCTGATCGTGGGCGCGGCGACCGGCAAGACTCTCTGACCTCGCGGTGGCCGAAGTGACCCGCGGAGGCGGATGCGGGGCGGTGGACGGAATTCCGCCAACGGCGGACCGACCCGGCGGATCGGGGGTTGCCACGCCCCGCCCCGCATGGGGGAGGATGGCGGAATCCGTACGAAGGGAAAAACACGGTGAGCATCGACCCGTCCTCGATTCCGAACTTCGGGGGCCAGCAGCCACAGCCGCAGCCGCAAGGACCGGCGGGCCCCGTGGTCCCGGACCAGGACCTCGTGAAGCAGCTCCTCGACCAGATGGAGCTGAAGTACGTCGTCGACGACGAGGGTGACCTCGCGGCTCCGTGGGAGCTGTTCCGTACGTACTTCATGTTCCGTGGCGAGGGCGAGCAGCAGGTCTTCTCGGTGCGGACGTTCTACGACCGGCCGCACCAGCTCGACGAGAAGCCCGCACTGCTCGAGGCGATCGACGACTGGAACCGCCGCACCCTGTGGCCCAAGGTCTACAGCCACACCCACGACGACGGCAGCGTCCGCCTCATCGGCGAGGCGCAGATGCTGATCGGCACCGGCGTCAGCCTGGAGCACTTCGTGTCGTCGACGGTGAGCTGGGTACGGGCCGCCATCGAGTTCGACCGGTGGCTCGTCGAGCAGCTCGGTCTCGCCGAGGACGTCGACGAGGCCGAGAAGCCCGAGGACGAGTAGGCCCCGCCCGGGCGTGCCGTCACCGGGACCGTCACAGGGACGTGCGGCCGTGCACGACCAGGAACGCCCCGTAGCAGAACGAGAGCCCGGCCAGGGCGGCGACCACCACGGTCGCGTGCCAGGGCCGGGCTCGCGCCGTCCGTACCAGCGCCCGCGCCACCGGCAGCAGCAGCGGGAAGGCGGGCAGCAGGAAGCGCGGCTTGCAGGCGAAGAACCCGGCGCCGCCGAGCGCGATCAGCAGCAGCACGGCCGAGTAGACCAGCAGGACCAGCGGCGGCCGGTCGGCGACGAGCAGCGCGAACAGTACGACCGTCACCGACACGATCACCAGCGCCATCGTGTACGAGAAGCGGCCCTCGCCCATGATCTGGTCCCGGGCGAACCGCCAGGCGCCCACCCCGAAGTCGTAGGTGGACCCCCACTTCCGCTGTACCGCGAAGTACCCGCCGAGCGGGTCGCCCGTGCGCACCCCCACCCACAGCACATAGCCGCACCAGCCGAGCGGCGCCAGCGCGGCACCCGCCCACAGCCCGCGCGGAACGTTCCTGCCGCGTAGCCGCCACACCTCGTACGCCGCCGCCGCGAGCACCGCCGCCGCCACCGCCAGCCCGTTCGGCCGGGAGAGGCCCGCGAGCGCCGCCAGCGTGCCCGCCCACGCCCAGCGCCCGGTGAGCACCGCGTACAGGGACCAGGCCGCGAAGGCGGTGAGCAGGGGTTCGGTGTAGGCCAGCGACAGCACGACCGAGTGGGGAAGCAGCCCCCACAGCAGCACCAGCACGACGCCGACGCCGCGGCCGTACAGCCGGGCCCCGATCGCGTACAGCCCGCAGGCGGCGGCGGCCGCCGCCGTCCAGGACACGACGAGCCCGGCCGCGCCGGCACCGATCGGCAGGATCTCGGTGAGGCCCCGTACGAGCCCCGGGTAGAGCGGGAAGAAGGCCAGGTCGTTGGCGACGCCGAACCAGCGGTGCTCGACCCGGCCGTAGCCGTGCTCCGCGATGCCCACGTACCAGGCCGAGTCCCAGGAGTGCGCGAGCAGGTCGAACGGGTCCCGGCCGGCGTCCCGGCCGAGCGCGACGAGAACGACGACACCGGTGAGCCGGGCGGCGAGGAACAGCCCGAGGGCCAGGACGATCGCGGGCGGCCGCTCGGGCACCTTCCGGACGCGTGCGGGCGGTCGCCGGGCGTCGTTCCCCTGCGCCTGCGCCGGCACGGTGCTGACGGGAGTCACACCGGGAACCATGCGTCCGGTTAATCGGATTTGCCAGCTTTACACGCCAGTAATGTCCGGAATTACGCCCCTAGAAGGCTGCCCTGAGCCGCTTGACCGCCTCCTGGAGCACCTCCACCTGCTTGCAGAAGGCGAACCGCACGAAGGGCGCACCGGCCTCCCGGTCGTCGTAGAAGACGGCGTTCGGAATGGCGACCACGCCCGCCCGCTCCGGCAGCGCACGGCAGAAGGCGAAGCCGTCCGGTTCGCCGAGCGGCCGGATGTCGGTGGTGACGAAGTACGTGCCCGCCGGCCGGAACACCCGGAACCCCGCCTCCGCCAGCCCCGCCGCCAGCACGTCCCGCTTGGCCAGCATGTCCGCGCGGAACGCCGCGAAGTACGTCTCCGGCAGCGCGAGCGCCTCGGCGACGGCGTACTGGAAGGGCCCGGACGAGACGTACGTCAGGAACTGCTTCGCCGAGCGCACGGCGGACACCAGGGCGGGCGGGGCCGTCACCCAGCCGACCTTCCACCCGGTGAACGAGAACGACTTCCCCGCACTGCCGATGGTGACGGTCCGCTCCCGCATCCCCGGGAAGGTCGCGAGCGGTACGTGTTCGGCGTCGTCGAACACCAGGTGCTCGTAGACCTCGTCGGTGACGACCAGCAGGTCCCGCTCGACGGCCAGCTCCGCGATCGCCGCGAGCTCGGCGCGGGTCAGGACGGTGCCGGTCGGGTTGTGCGGGGTGTTGATCAGCAGCAGCCGGGTGCGGTCGGTGACGGCGTCCCGCAGCTCGTCGAGGTCCAGCCGGAAGGACGACACGCCGTCCTCGTCGCGGTGCGGCCGCAGCGTGACCGGCACCCGCCGTGCGCCCGCCATGGCGATGCACGCCGCGTACGAGTCGTAGTACGGCTCCAGGGCGATCACCTCGTCGCCGGGCTCCAGCAGGGCGAGCAGCGACGCGGCGATGGCCTCCGTCGCGCCCGCCGTGACGAGCACCTCCGTGTCGGCGTCGTACAGCAGCCCGTACCGCCGCTCCTGGTGCGCCGCGACGGCCGCGCGCAGCTCCGGGACGCCGGGGCCGGGCGGGTACTGGTTGCCCCGGCCGTCGCGCAGCGCCCGCACGGCGGCCTCGCGGATCTCCTCCGGTCCGTCCGTGTCGGGGAAGCCCTGGCCGAGGTTGATGGACCCGGTGCTGAGGGCCAGGGCCGACATCTCGGCGAAGATCGTCGTCCCGAACTCGGCGAGCCGGCGGTTCAGCGGCGGACGTACGGGGCCAGGAGCGGGGTGCGGGCTGGAGGTCATGGCCGTCATCCTGCGCCGAAGCTCTGGAGTTGCTCAACTCTGCTTTGGCCCGATGGGGCGGAGGGCATCTCCCGGTCACGCAAGAAGCGGGGGACCGGTTCCGAGCCCACGGGGGGCCACGCGGGAGCCGCTTCGGGGGAAGAAAGGTGGGTGGCGCCATGCTCTTCGAGGGACTCGGCATCATCCTGGCGATCGTCTGTGTGCTGGCGGTGATCGCGGTGGTCGTGATGGTCGTCGCCCGTGCGCCGCGGGCACGGGCGGGGACCTCGCGGAGGTCCTCCTCGTCGGAGTCGTCGCGCAACAGCTGGTGGGCCGATGGCGGTGGGAGCTCCGGCTCGCACTCGGGCGGCGGCTCGTGCGGAAGCGGGTCCTCCTGCGGTGGCGGCTCCTCCTGCGGTGGCGGCGGTGGCTGCGGCGGAGGCAGTTGACACGGGGCGGCCGGGCTCCGCGCGGGACACGCGGGGCGCTGGGACGACTGGGACACGGGCGCCCTCCGGAAGGTGAGACCTTCCGGCGGGCGCCCCGTCGTGTGGGGAGGCGTGCGCGGGGAGCGTGTGCTTCGGGTCGCCGCACGGGACGGGTGCGTGTTCACACGTATCAGCAGGTAACCGGGCGCACCGGGAGCACTCCGACGTAGTGGGCGCACGCCGGTTGAACAGTTGAGCTGGAGAGCCCTCGGGGGGATGGAAACCCTACGAAGATGGGTAAAAACGCTGTGGCGGCGCCACAGTTCATGATTCCCTATAAATCACCAACGCAGCCCCCGGACGTCCTCACCCGACAGGCCTGACCGGGCTGATCAGACCAAATCGGACGTCCCCTTGGAGCTGGCCGACCGGGCGATTCCCCGGTCCAGACCGGGGCGTGCCGGATCCACTCCACTCCTTGCGTGCTTGCGGAGCCGACCCATGCTCACGACCCTGAACACCTCCTACACCGACACGAGCGCGGCCGATCTCGCCTGGGCGCTGGGCCGCGAGCCGCTGCCCGCGCTCGCCACGCTCGACCTGGAACTCGCCGGCGCGCAACTGCAGTTGAGATTGCTCGGCGCGTCCCATCAGGTGCTCCTGGAGGAGGAAAGGGGCATGTGCTCGGAGACGGTCGCCTGCATGCCCGGATCCAGCACGCCGCTCCCGCTCGGCGTGGCCAAGCGGGTCGGTGACTGGGAGTACGAGTTCGCGGCACGCGTGGAGGTCCTGCCGGCGGGCTGCTTCGCGGGCCGGGCCCAGGAGTTGCTGGCACTGGTCTCCGACCACCCCCACGGCCTCGCGGGCATCTTCCCCGGCAGCCCTCATGCCTTCACGGCGATGCTGGCCCAGCGCCACCAGGGACAGGTCCACTGGCGCACCTGGCACGCGTACCCGCAGGACGGCCAGCTGGTGGCCACCAGAACGCGCGTGGGGGTACGGGTGCCGGCGGGTGTGTAAGGCGTGAAGTGGCCTGACGGGACGGCGATTTGGCGAGAGCGGCAAGAGGAAACGCTCCCGCACCCGTCCGGTGTCGCGCAGAGCGGTACTTCCACACGTGTGGGTGACGTAGTGCGCCGCGGGCGTGACGTAGCGTTCCCAGCGTGATCGAGTCGCGTGCTCCCGCACCGCCCGGCGCTCCACCGCCCCGGAGCGGCGCGAGTGGTGCGGGCGGCGCGAGGGGGGAGGGGGGCGCGGACCGTGGCGACCAGCTGCGGCTGCCGGTCCGTCAGGGCACCGGAAGGTTCCTCGTCCTCGTGTGCGTGTTCGTCTGCGCGGCCTGCGGACTCGTGTACGAGCTCGAACTGGTGGCCACCGCCTCCTACCTGATCGGTGACTCGGTCACCCAGGCCTCCGTGGTGCTCTCCGTGATGGTCTTCGCGATGGGCGTCGGATCCCTCGCCGCGAAACGGCTCCGCTGGCACGCCGCGGCCGGTTTCGGCGCGATAGAGGCCGCCCTCGCCCTGATCGGCGGCTGCAGCGCGATGGCGCTCCACGCGGTGTTCGCCTGGACCGGCGAGTGGGGCGGGCTGTGGGCGAGCGGGCCGAGCTGTGTCCTCGTCGCCTTCTCCCTCGCCATCGGCGTCCTCATCGGCGCCGAAGTGCCCCTGCTCATGGAGCTCATCCAGCGTGTCCGCCGCCAGGACGCGGGCGGCGCGGTGGCCGACCTGTTCGCCGCGGACTACGTGGGCGCGCTCGTCGGCGGCCTCGCCTTCCCCTTCCTGCTGCTGCCCTGGCTGGGCCAGCTGACCGGCGCCCTGGTCACCGGCGCGGTGAACGCGCTGGTCGGCGCGGCCCTGGTGTTCGGCCTCTTCCGCGGCGACCTGCGCCGCCGCTGCCGCTGGTGCCTCGCCCTCGGCTACGTCCTCGTCCTCGGGCTCCTCGCCTCGGCCGCGGTGCTCGTCGACGACTTCGAACAGGCGGCCAGGCAGGCGGTCTACGGCGCCGACATACGGGTCGGCACGGGGACGGGCGCCCAGGAGATCGTCCTCACCGGCGGGACGCACGGCCGGCCGCTCGCCCTCTTCCTCGGTGGCCGGCTGCGGTTCACCGACCGTGACGAGCGCCGCCACCACGAGGCGCTCGTCCACCCCGCCATGAACGGCCCCCACGCGCGCGTGCTCGTCCTCGGCGACGGCGAGGGCCTGGCCACCCGCGAGGTGCTGCGCTACCCGGACGTGCGCCGGGTCGACGTGGCCGGGGCCGGCCCCGGCGTGGTGCGGCTGGCACGCTCCGACCCGGCGCTGGCCGCCCTCAACGGCCACGCGTACCAGGACCCGCGCGTCCGGGTACGCGCGGCGGATGCCTTCGCCTGGCTGCGCGGGGCGCCCCCGGCGGCGTACGACGTCGTCGTGGCGAGCCTGCCCGACCCGCGGATCACGGCGAACGCCAAGCTGTACTCCCAGGAGTTCTACGGCATGGTCCGCGAGGCCCTCGCGCCCGGCGGCCGCCTGGCCGTGTACGCCGGGCCGATGGAGTCCCGGCCGCGGGTCTTCTGGACGGTCGACGCGACGGTACGCGCGTGTGGGCTGCGGACGACGCCGTACCGCGTGGACGGCCGTGTGTCCGCGTTCGTGGCGGGACCGGACCGTACGGCGGGGACGCATCCGGTGCCGCGGGACTGGGGCTTCGTCCTGGCGTCCGCGGACGGGACACGGCCGCGGCCCGGCATGTCCGAGACGCTGCCCGGCGGCCCGCGCGCGCTCACCCGGGATGCGCTCACGGCGGGGGTCCGCCGGGCCGGGGCGCTCCGGGTGCGGGGCCTGCCGCCGTCGACGCTCGTGCACCCGCGGTACACGGACTGAGGACCGCGGGCGGGGGAACGGCCCGGGGAATCCGCGTATGTACGGGTGCGAGCGGGGGCGCCATGGGTAGGCTCGGCCGACATGGAGCATGAGGTGTTCGTTCCGGTTCCGGCCGACCGGCTCAGGGCGGCCCTGTCCGATCCAGGACGCGTGGCCCGCGCGGTGCCCGGGCTCCAGCAGGAGGCGGGCGCGGCCCCGCTGGCCGGGCGCCTGAAGGTACGCGTCGGCGGGCACACCATCACCTACCGCGGCGCACTCCGCCTGGCCGACCGGGGCGACGGCTCCTACACGGTCGAGGGCGACGGCACGGAGGCCCGCGGCAGCGGCTCGGTGAAGCTGAGCCTGACCGTACGGCTCGTCGCCGCGGAGGGCGGTACGACGCTCGCGTTCACCGGTACGGCCACGGCGGACGGCCGGGGCGCGGACCTGCCTCCGGACGCGGTGGCCACGGCGGCGGCGCGCCTGCTGAACCGTTTTGCGGAGAACCTGTCCACGGCCGCCGTCCCGGGCTCCGACGAGACCGCTGCGCGCCCCGGAGCCCGGTCCGAGCCGGATCCCGCCCCCCGTTCCGACCCCGAGCCCGGTCCCGCCCCCCGTTCCGACCCCGAGCCCGGTCCCGAGCCCCGTCCCGGCCCCGAGCCCGGTCCCACGAGGGCCGAGGCGTCCGCCGGCGCGGAGCCTCCGCGGTCCGCCGAACCCCCGTCCCCCTCGGTGTTCGACGCGGAGGTCCCGCCGCCGTCCCCGGCGGATCCCGCCGCCGAGGCCGGTGCCGGTGGGGTGGAGGAGGACCTCGCGTCCGGCGGCGGTGAGTACGCCGGCGGAGCGGAGGAACCGCCGGCCGAGGCCGCGCACGCCCGCCGCACCATGATCGGACGCAGTGCGGAGGAGGTGGACCACGCCCCGCCGCGCGGCCGTTACGCCCCCGTGCCGGCCCCCGAGTCCACCGTGGCGTCCCCCGCGCTCCGCTGGGCCGTCCCGGCCGCCGCCCTGGCCCTCGCCTCGGCCGTCGTCGTCACCCGGGCCCTTCGCAAACGGCGCTGACGCACGCGCCCTGGTGCTTCCGTCCCCGCGCGGCGCGCCCGGCGGTGGCCCGTGCCCCGCTCGGGCCCGGAGCCGGAGGCACCCCGTAGGGTCGTGCCGTGCGTAACCAAGAGATCACGTTGACCGCGGGTGACGCGGAGGTTGTCGTGGCGCCGGCGAACGGCGGGCGGGTGAGCGGTCTGCGGCTCGGCGGCGTGGAACTGCTGCGCCAGGGGGAGCGGTTCGGCAGCTTCCCGATGGTCCCGTGGTGCGGCCGGATCCGTGACGGCCGCTTCATGAACGGCGCGACCGAGCACCAGATGCCGCTGAACGCCCCGCCCCACGCCATCCACGGCACCGCCCGCAACGGCCCCTGGAACGTCGCCAGGACCGCCCGGGACGAGGCCGTCCTCACGTACGACCTGGTCGACCCGTGGCCGTACCCCGGCCGTGTCACCCAGGTCGTCGCCCTCGCCGAGGACTCCCTCACGCTGACCACGGCGGTGGAGACGTACGGGTCGTCCTTCCCGGCGCAGATCGGCTGGCACCCGTGGTTCAACCGGAACCTGGGCGGGGAGGACGTGCGGATCGACTTCGCTCCCGCCTGGCAGGAGGAGCGCGGCCCCGACCACCTGCCCACCGGCAACCGGACCGAGCCGCGGCCCGGCCCCTGGGACGACTGCTTCGGCATGCCCGACGGCGTCGACGTCACCCTCACCTGGCCCGGACAGCTGGAGCTGAAGGTGGCCTCCCGCGAGCAGTGGGTCGTCGTCTACGACGAGCAGGCGGAGGCGGTCTGTGTGGAGCCGCAGACCGGGCCTCCCAACGGACTCACCACCCACCCGCGCCAGGTCACGCCCATCGAGCCCCTGGAGGCCACGACGACCTGGAGCTGGCGCCGCCTCTGAGCGGCCCGGGGGATCCGGGGAGGGAGCGTAGGGTTCCGTTCCGTCCCCGGCTGTCTAAGCTGACGGGCATGAGTGACGTACGCGGCGCGCTGCTGCAGCAGATCAAGGACAAGGCCGTGGTGCACGGCAAGGTGACCCTCTCCTCGGGTCTGGAGGCCGACTACTACGTCGACCTGCGCCGCATCACGCTGGACGGCGAGGCCGCGCCGCTCGTCGGGCAGGTGCTCCTGGACCTGACCGCGGATCTGGACTTCGACGCCGTCGGCGGGCTCACCATGGGCGCCGACCCGGTCGCCGCGGCCATGCTGCACGCGGCCGCCGCGCGCGGGAAGCGCCTCGACGCGTTCGTCGTCCGCAAGGCCGCGAAGGCCCACGGGCTGCAGCGCCGGGTGGAGGGCCCCGAGATCAAGGGCCGCCGTGTGCTCGTCGTGGAGGACACCTCGACGACCGGCGGCTCCCCGCTCACCGCCGTCGAGGCCGTGCGCGAGGCGGGCGCCGAGGTGGTCGGCGTCGCGACGATCGTCGACCGGGCGACGGGCGCCGCCGAGAAGATCCAGGAGGGTGCCGGGGTGCCCTACCTGTACGCCTACTCCAAGGACGAGCTGGGTCTGGACTGAAGTTCCGGACCGGACTCCACTCCGAGCATCCCGGTTCGTCTGGAAAGATGGGGGCGACGATGACGTCGCCCCCAAGGTCTAGGTCAGGGCCGTAAGCACGCAGCACACCGACCGCACATACAAGGAGCGGACAGATGCCCATCGCAACTCCCGAGGTCTACAACGAGATGCTGGACCGGGCGAAGGCAGGCAAGTTCGCCTACCCGGCCATCAACGTGACCTCCTCCCAGACCCTGCACGCGGCCCTGCGCGGTTTCGCGGAGGCGGAGAGCGACGGCATCATCCAGGTCTCGACCGGCGGAGCCGAGTTCCTGGGCGGGCAGCACAAGAAGGACATGGTGACCGGCGCGGTGGCCCTGGCCGAGTTCGCCCACGTCGTCGCCGAGAAGTACGACATCACGGTCGCGCTGCACACCGACCACTGCCCGAAGGACAAGCTCGACGGGTACGTGCGTCCGCTGCTCGACATCTCCGCCGAGCGCGTCAAGGCCGGGCGTAACCCGCTCTTCCAGTCGCACATGTGGGACGGCTCGGCCGAGACCCTCTCCGACAACCTGGCCATCGGCCAGGAGCTGCTGGAGAAGGCCCGCGCCGCGAAGATCATCCTCGAGGTCGAGATCACCCCGACCGGTGGCGAGGAGGACGGCGTCTCCCACGAGATCAACGACTCGCTGTACACGACGGTCGACGACGCGATCCGCACCGTCGAGGCCCTGGGCCTGGGCGAGAAGGGCCGCTACCTGCTGGCCGCGTCCTTCGGCAACGTGCACGGCGTGTACAAGCCGGGCAACGTCGTGCTCCGCCCCGAGCTGCTGAAGGAGCTGAACGAGGGCGTCGCCGCCAAGTACGGCAAGCCGGCCGGCAGCCAGCCGTTCGACTTCGTCTTCCACGGCGGCTCCGGCTCGACCGAGCAGGAGATCCTGACCGCCCTGGAGAACGGCGTGGTCAAGATGAACCTCGACACGGACACGCAGTACGCCTTCACGCGTCCCGTCGCCGACCACATGTTCAGGAACTACGACGGCGTCCTGAAGGTCGACGGCGAGGTCGGCAACAAGAAGACCTACGACCCGCGTACCTGGGGCAAGCTGGCCGAGGCGGGCATGGCGGCCCGTGTCGTCGAGGCCACGCAGCACCTGCGCTCGGCCGGTCAGAAGATCAAGTAACCGGTCGCTTCCCGACGTCCTACGGATGTTCCCCGCGGGCCCGGCGCTTCGGCGCCGGGCCCGCGGGCGTATCGCCTCGCTCTCTCCGCGGCGACTACCGCTTCAGCGCGGTGTACGCCTCGGCGCTGCTGTCCTTGAGGAACTGCCAGCAGCGCTCCGTCTCGTCCTTCTCACCGATCTCGCCGGCGGCGCGGGCGAGTGCGGCGAGGCAGCGCAGGAAGCCGCGATTGGCCCGGTGCTCCCAGGGGACGGGCCCGTGCCCCTTCCACCCGGCCCGGCGGAGCTGGTCGAGTCCACGGTGGTAGCCGGTCCGTGCGTACGCGTACGACTCGACCACGCGGCCCGCCTCGAAGGCGTCGTCGGCGAGCACGGCCCAGCCGAGCGAGAAGGTGGGGTGCTTCGCCACGACCTCGGCGGCCGTCAGGGACCCCTCGTCCAGCAGGCGGTACGCCTCCTCGTTCTCCGGAAGGTACGTCGGCTCCGGGCCGCCGAGCAGGTTCTTGTGCGTCGTCATGCAAGCAGTCTGCCACTTGGGGACAGGCCCGCACGGCGGCGTCCGAGCGTTCCGCGGCCGCATGATCAGCCGACAGGTTCTTCAAAGGTTCTTCATCGTCTCTGCCCTACGGTCGGCCTGCCCGTCGCGTTCGCGGACGGGTCCGACATGGAGGGCGGAGAAACCGGTGAGGACGAATCGGGTACTGCTGGCCGCGGCGGCCTCGGTCATGGCCCTGGCACTGACCGGCTGCGGGAGCGACGACGGCGGGTCGAAGGTCCCGACGGCCGCGAGCGGCGGCGCGGCCACGTCGTCCGCCGCCTCGGGGGAGCAGGGCGGCGGGGACGACGTGGCCGCGTATGTGCAGGCCCAGCGTGCGTATGTGAAGTGCCTGCGGGAGAACGGGGTCGACGCCCCGGACCCGGACGACAAGGGGAACATCGACTTCGGTGACGATCCGGCCCTGAAGAAGGACGCCAAGTTCCAGGCCGCCACGGAGAAGTGCGCCGACCACCTGACGGCCGTGCCCGAGAGCGTGGAGAAGGGCAACCAGACCGAGCTCACCGCCGAGCAGATCAAGGTCAAGCAGAAGTACGCGAAGTGCATGCAGGAGAACGGCGCCGCCGACTTCCCCGACCCGGGCCCCGACGGTCTCGGACAGGGCGAGTGGGACCAGAGCTCGGCCGGTGCGAAGCGGGCCATTCGCATCTGCGGGCCGATCGTCGGCGTCCCGGCGACCCCGGGCCCGGGCAAGGGCTGATCGTGGCGGAGACCGTGACGCACACCGATGACGAGCTCGACGGCGGGCCCGGGACGGCCGCCGAGCCGCCACGCGGCAGACCGGGGCGGCGTACCGCGCTGATCGTCTGTGCCGTGGTGGTCGTGGCGGCGGTCGCCGTGGTGGGCGCCCTCGGGCTCGGTGGCGGTGGCGAGGACGAGGGGTCGGGCGCCCCGCCCAGGGCCGGCTCGACCGTCCCGGTCACCCGGGCCACGCTGACCGAACGCACCGAGGTGGACGGCCAGTTGGGATACGGCACGGAGATACCGGTGCCCGTCAAGGCGACGGGCACGGTGACCTGGCTGCCCGAGCCGGGCACCGTCGCGGAGCGCGGTGACACGCTGCTGCGCGTCGACGACCGTCCGGTGGTGCTCCTGTACGGGACGCTGCCGATGTACCGGGACCTGGGGCCGACCGCCACCGAGTCGGAGACGACGCCCCCGACGACCCAGGGGGACGCCACAGACGGCAAGGCCGCCGCCTCGGGTCCGTCCGCGTCGCCGACGCCGACGGGCGCCGGGACGGCCGCAGCGGGCGCCGGGACGGCCGCACCGGCGGAACTCACGGGCATGGACGTCCTCCAGTTCGAGACCAATCTGGCCGCGCTCGGCTACACCGGCTTCACGGTGGACGAGAGGTTCAGCGCCAGGACGGCCCAGGCGGTGAAGCGCTGGCAGAAGTCGCTCGGACTGCCCGAGACCGGCACGGTCGGCGTCGGGGACGTCCTCTACTCGGCCGGCCGGGTGCGGATCGGCCAGCCGGGCGTCCGGCTCGGCGACGCCGTCGGCGAGAACACGCTCACCTACACCGGCACGGCCCGGAAGGTCGTCGTCAACGCCTCGGCCGCGGACGCCGCCTGGGCCGTCCGCGGCACGGCCGTCCGCATCGGGCTGCCCGACGGCAAGTCCGTCCAGGGGCAGGTGGCGTCGGTGGGCCGGCGGGTCACCGCCCCCGAGGGGGGCACCGGTGAGGACGGCTCGGGGCAGGGCACCGCGACCCTCCCGGTGACCATCACCATCAAGGACCAGAAGTCCGTGGGGCGGCTGGAGAGCGGCCCCGTCACCGTCGAGTACGTGGGCCGTGAGGTCAAGGACGTGCTGACCGTCCCGGTCGCCGCGCTGGTGGCGCTCGCCGAGGGCGGTCACGGCCTGGAGACCACGGACGGCACCTTCGTCGCGGTGAAGACCGGACTGTTCGCGGACGGCAGGGTGGAGGTGAGCGGTCCCGCGGTGCGCGAGGGCCTGAAGGTGAGGATTCCGGAGTGAGCGGCGGGTCTTCGGCTGTCGTGGAGTTCGACGCCGTCTCCAAGACGTATCCGGGCGGGGTGGCCGCGGTCCGCGACGTGACCCTGCGGATCGGGCGCGGGGAACTGGTCGGGGTGGTCGGCCCGTCGGGCTCCGGCAAGTCCAGCATGCTCAACCTGATGGGCAGCCTCGACCGGCCCTCCGCGGGCCGCGTCCTGATCGACGGCTACGACGTGGCCGAACTGTCCGACCGCGAGGTCTCCGCGCTGCGGGCCACCCGGATCGGCTTCGTCTTCCAGCAGTTCCATCTCGCGGTCGGCGTCCCGGTCCTGGACTCGGTGGCGGACGGCCTGCTCTACGCGGGCGTCCCGATGCGCCGCCGCCGGGCCAGGGCCAGGGCGGCGCTGGACCGGGTAGGGCTCAGCCACCGGGTCCACCACCTGCCGCACCAGCTCTCCGGCGGTGAACGGCAGCGGGTCGCGGTGGCCCGTGCGGTGGTGGGCGAGCCGTCGGTCCTGCTGGCGGACGAACCGACCGGCAACCTGGACTCCGCGTCGGGGGCGGCCGTACTGGACCTGCTCCGCGAACTGCACGAGGCCGGTACGACGGTCGTGATCATCACCCATGACCGGGAGATCGCGGACCGGCTGCCGCGCCGTATCGAGATGCGCGACGGCCGGCTGGTCGGCGACACGGTACGGAGCACGACGATCGGGGCGCCGAGGTGACGGACGGTGTGACGAGGACCCCCTCGGCGCGGGACGAGTCCCCGGAGCGGCACCCGGCACCGCCCGCCCCCCTGCCGGGGCTCGGCCGCGGGGGTGGCCGGCTGCGCGCCGCGCGGCTCGGGCCCGCGGACGTCGTACGGCTCGGCGGCACCGGTCTGCGGACCCGTCCGCTGCGCGTCTTCCTCTCCGCGCTCGGCATCGCGATCGGTGTCGCCGCCATGATCGCGGTGGTCGGCATCTCGGGTTCCGGGCAGGCGGAGGTCGACCGGCGGCTCGACGCCCTCGGCACCAACCTCCTGCGGGTCGCCCCCGGTGAGTCGCTCACGGGGGAGAAGGCCGAACTGCCCGCCGAGTCCGTCGCGATGATCCGCCGGATCCCGCCGGTACAGCAGGTGGCCGCCACCGGCGCGACCGACGTCCACGTGTACCGCAACGAGCACATCGCCATCGGCCGTACCGGCTCGCTGACCGTTCTCGCGGCGGGCCCCGGCCTCCTGCCCGCCGTCGGCGGCGAGATCCGCAAGGGGCGCTGGCTGGACTCCGCGACCGATGAGTACCCGGCGGTGGTGCTCGGCGCCACGGCGGCGCAGCGGCTCGACGTGTACACCCCGGGGACCCGGGTCTGGCTCGGCGGCCGCTGGTTCTCGCTGATCGGTGTCCTCGATCCGGTGCCGCTGGCGCCGGAGCTCGACAGTGCCGCACTGGTCGGCTGGTCGGCGGCCCGGACCTATCTGCGCTTCGACGGCCACCCGTCGACGGTGTACGTCCGCGCGGAGGACAGCCAGGTCGCGGCGGTACGGACGGTGCTCCCGGCCACGGCGTACCCCGAGAAGCCGGGTGAGGTACGGATCTCACGGCCCTCCGACGCGCTCGCGGCCCGCGAGGCCACCGAGTCGGCGCTGACCGGGCTGCTGCTCGGCCTCGGCGGGGTCGCGCTGCTCGTCGGGGGCGTGGGCGTGGGCAACACCATGGTCATCTCGGTCCTGGAACGGCGTCCGGAGATCGGCCTGCGCCGTGCCCTCGGCGCGACCAGGGGCCAGATCCGCACCCAGTTCGTGACGGAGTCGCTGCTGCTCTCGCTCATCGGAGGACTGGCCGGGACGGTACTCGGCACACTGATCACGGCGGGATACGCCCTCAGCCGCGACTGGCCGACCGTCGTCCCGGTGTGGGCGAGCGTGGCGG
This sequence comes from Streptomyces sclerotialus, assembly GCA_000719105.1. Taxonomy (GTDB): domain Bacteria; phylum Actinomycetota; class Actinomycetes; order Streptomycetales; family Streptomycetaceae; genus Streptomyces; species Streptomyces sclerotialus_B. The sequence continues at coordinate 126,421 of JODX01000004.1, forward strand.
GCGTCGCCTCGACGCTGGCCATCGGCGTGATCGCCGGCCTGTACCCGGCGGTCCGGGCGAGCAGGCTGTCACCGACCGAGGCGCTGTCCGGCACATGAGCAGCCCCCTGTGCTCCCGCCGGAACCCCGGTACGGAACAGGGGCGGCCCCGGTCGGGACCGCCCCTGCCGTCGGGTCACCGCGCGGTGACCGGTCCGGTGGACGGGCTGCTAGCAGCCGACGTAGCTGCCGCCGTCGCTCAGCAGGTCGTCGCGCACCCAGCCGGTGACACCCGTGGAGTCGTTTCTCAGGAACGTCCACGTGTAGCCGTCGTTGCCGACGGTGTAGCAGTGGTAGTCGAGCGTGTGGGAGCTGTAGGCGATGCCCTTGGAGGCACAGCCGGTGCTCGAACCGCTGCGCTGGTTGGCGCCGTCGGCCTTCCCGTCCCAGGCGCTGCCGTCCTTGTCGCTGTAGGTGGTGCCGCACGGTGCGTGCGCGGCGGCCGGGGTGGCGAGGGACAGCGGAACGGCCACGGCGACGGCCGCGACCGCAGGAACGAGAGCTGCGAGTCGTCGTTTCATGGTGAACCCCTTTGATCTTGTGCGGCGCTGCGTTCGGATGCCGTGATGCCGAAAGGCATCAGAGCGAAAACAGCGGCCTCTGCATCAATCGGGATGTGAGTGGCGTAAGTACGATCACCGCTCGATCAGGGTGAAGAAAGCATTCCGCGCGGACTGGCCAATTCCTGCTCCTCGGGGGCCAGAACTCTCCTAAGCGAAAGAAATGCGTCATTTCGCGGAATCCTGACTCGCGGAGCCCTCTTGCGATCATGGGAACGCGTCTCCACGGAAATCTCCACGGAAACCAAACAGAGGGGGTCTCGCGATGAGCTTCCGGGTCCGGGTTCTCGGTCTGCTCATGGTGGTCGCGACGGCTGCCACCGCCGCCACCGCCTGGCTGACCCTGCGGCAGGCCAACCGCCAGGTACAGGAGACCGTCACGGCCGGTCAGCAGGAGGTCTCCCGGATCACCGGCGAACTGCGTGCCTACGGTTTCGCACACGGCACCTGGGAAGGCCTGTCCCCGACGGTGGCCGCACTCGCGAAGGACACCGGCCAGCGCATCCGGGTCGCCACCGAGTCCGACGTGCTGCTCGCCGACTCCGACGCCCTGGCCGGCCGCGAACCGCGCGCGCTGAGCAGCCAGCCCCCGATCCTGGTCGACCCGCGGCCCGCCCTGGAGCTCCCCGCCGGCCGAGTACCGCAGACCTCGGTCAAACTGGCCGCCACAGCCATCGCCGACTACCGTGCCGCAGCGGTGTACGCGGCCTGTCTGACACGGGCGGGAGCCGAGGTGACGGCCAGGCCGGACGCCGTCGGTGTCCCCCGGATCAGCACCGACCGGCGGCCCCCGCAGTGCGGGGAGCCGGACGGGGACGCGGACGCGCCGACCCGGGAGGACCTCGACGCCCTCCAGCCGTGCGCGTCCGAGAAGCGGTTCACCGCCTGCCTGCAGCGGGTGTTCAACGAGCGGACCGGCTCCGTCGCCCCGCCGCGCCTGGACATCCGCCTCGGAGTCCGGAACGAGTCGCCGCCCACCCTGGCCGCCGCGCCCACGGTGGCCGTCGCGGCGGGCGTCGCCCTCGCGGTCATCCTCGGCGCACTGCTGCTGAGCAGGGCCGTACTGCGCCCCGTGCGCGCCATGACGCTCGCCGCGAAGGGGCTGGGCGAGGGCGATCTGGCGCGCCGGGTCCCCGTCTCCGGCCGGGACGAGATCGCACAGCTCGGCGGTGCCTTCAACCGTATGGCCGACTCGATCCAGGCCGGCGAGGAGCGCCAGCGCCGCCTCACCGGTGACATCGCGCACGAGCTGCGCACCCCGCTGGCCAATCTGCGCGGCTATCTGGAGGCGCTGCGGGACGGAGTCGTGGAGCCGACCCCCGAGCTGCTCGCCTCCCTCCACGAGGAGGCGCTGCTGCAGCAGCGGATCGTGGACGATCTCCAGGATCTGGCCCTCGCGGAGGCCGGCGCGCTCACCTACCACCCCACCAGGGTCGACCTGCGTGAGCTGCTGGAGACCAGCCGCACGGCCCACCGTGCCCAGGCCGAGACGGCGGGGATCGCGCTCGTCCTGGAGGCGCCGTCGCCCGTGTCCGTGACCGCGGACCCGGACCGGCTGCGTCAGGTGGTCGGCAACCTGGTCGGCAACGCGCTGCGGGCCACCGCGGCGGGCGGCACCGTGACCCTGGCCCTTCGGCCGCGGGGCGAGCTGGCCGTCGTGGAGGTACGGGACACCGGCAAGGGGATATCGGCGGAAGACCTGCCGCATCTCTTCGACCGTTTCTGGCGGGCGGACGCGTCCCGGGGCCGGGCGACGGGCGGCAGCGGCCTGGGACTGTCCATCGCCCGGCAGATCGTCACCGACCACCGGGGGACGATCGAGGTGCGCAGCACGGTCGGAGCGGGCACCGCCTTCACGGTCGTGCTGCCCACGGCTCCGGACGGCGGCGGCAGGTCAGGAGCGGGCTGAGCCCGGACCGTCCGCGAGGCGGTAGCCCCGGCCGTACACCGTCTCCAGGAGACGGGTCCGCCCCGGACCCGCCTCCAGCTTCCGGCGCATGTTCATCACGTGTGCGTCGACGGTGCGCTCCAGGACGTCCCGGTCGAAGCCGAAGACGCGCTCGATGATCTGCGCCCGGGTGAAGACCCGTCCCGGTTCCCGCGCCAGTGTCTCCAGGATGGAGAACTCCTTGGCGGTCAGCGGCACCGGCCGTCCGGCCACCCGGACCTCGAAGCGAGCGGTGTCCAGTTCCAGCTCGCCCACCCGCAGAACCGGGGTTCCGGCCGCACCGGCGGTCTTCCCGGACCGGCGCAGCAGCGCCCGTACCCGTGCGGTCAGTTCGCGGGGGCTGTACGGCTTGGTGAGGTAGTCGTCGGCACCGAGGTCGAGGCCCAGGAGCATGTCCTCCTCGGTGGTGCGGGCGGTGAGCAGCAGGATCGGGACGTCCGACTCGGCACGCAGAATGCGGCACACGTCGAGTCCGTCGACCAGCGGCAGCATCACGTCGAGAACAATGAGATCCGGCCGCGAGGAGCGGGCCCGTTCCAGCGCCGCGCGGCCGTCGGCCACGACCTGCACCGCGTTTCCTTCTCGCTCCAAATAGATCCGGATCAGTCGAGACTGTTTCTCGTCATCTTCGGCGACCAGAATCCGAGCACTCAACGATTACCCCCAACAATGCCCTGCGTGTTCCAGAACCGTATTACAGAGATGGCCGGGATCCGCCTGTCCGGGTCCGGCTCCCGGGAGGCCGGGCGCGGGGAACCGGCCTTGCCGTTCCCGGAGTGATTGCGGAGGATGCGGGTGGGGACCGGGGCCCCCGTGCCGGCTTCGGCAGGGGCGGACCGCTACCCGGAGCACACACAGGAGACAGTGATGTCCCGACAGGCTCAACCGGCTCCTGGGCACCATGAGGCGCCTGAGCCGCAGACTCCGCATCTCGATTTCGCCGGTACGACGCCGTACGAGGACTACGTCAGGGCGGACGTGCTCACCCACCTCCAGCACCCGCTCTCCGACGACCCGGGAGAGCTGGTCTTCCTGGTCACCTCGCAGGTCATGGAGCTGTGGTTCACCGTCGTCGTGCACGAATGGGAGACCGCGGCGCACGCCCTGCGCGCGGACGACGTACCGATGGCGCTCGACGCGCTGAAACGTTCCGTCCGTGAGCTGGAGGCGCTGAACGCCTCCTGGAAGCCGCTGGCCCACCTGACCCCGGCGCAGTTCAACTCCTACCGCGGCGCCCTCGGCGACGGCTCCGGCTTCCAGTCCGCGATGTACCGCCGCATGGAGTTCCTGCTCGGCGACAAGTCCGCGTCCATGCTGGTCCCGCACCGGGGTGCGCCGCGCGTCCACGACGAGCTGGAGAAGGCCCTGCACGAGCCGAGCCTCTACGACGAGGTGCTGCGGCTCCTCGCGCGCCGTGGGTACGCCGTCCCGGACGCCGTGCTGCGGCGGGACGTGGCGCAGCGCCACGAACCGTCGCCGGAGGTGGAGGCCGCCTGGGCCGAGGTCTACGCGGGCGACCAGGACGCCGAGCTGGTGCGGCTGGGCGAGGCGCTGACCGACGTCGCCGAGCTGGTGTGGCGCTGGCGCAACGACCACCTGCTCGCCACCCGCCGCGCGATGGGCGCCAAACAGGGCACGGGCGGCTCCGCCGGGGTGGCCTGGCTGGAGAAGCGGGCCCGGCAGAACGTGTTCCCCGAGCTGTGGACGGCGCGGTCGTATGTCTGAACTGATCGACGCGGCGGCGAAGCTGGACGCCGCCGACCCGCTCGCCGGGCTCCGCGAGCGGTTCGTGCTGGACGACACGGTGTACCTGGACGGCAACTCACTGGGCGCGCTGCCGGCGGCCGTGCCCGACCGGGTCGCGGACGTCGTCCGCCGCCAGTGGGGGGAACTGCGTATCCGCTCCTGGGAGGAGAGCGGCTGGTGGACCGCGCCCGAGCGGATCGGCGACCGGATCGCCCCGCTGGTGGGCGCGGGCCCCGGGCAGATCGTCGTGGGCGACTCCACCAGCGTCAACGTCTTCAAGGCGCTGGTGGCCGCGGTCCGGCTCGCGGGCGACGGGCGGGACGAGATCCTCGTCGACGCCACCACCTTCCCCACGGACGGCTACATCGCCGGGTCGGCGGCCCGGATGACGGGCTGCACGCTGCGCCCGGTGGCCCCGGCGGAGGTGCCGGGGGCCCTGACCGACCGTACGGCCGCGGTCCTGCTGAACCACGTCGACTACCGCACCGGCCGGCTCCACGATCTGCCGGGCCTGACGGCCGCGGTGCACGAGGCGGGCGCGTACGCCGTCTGGGACCTGTGCCACAGCGCGGGCGCCCTGCCGGTGGGGCTGGACGAGCACGGGGTCGGCCTGGCGGTCGGCTGCACGTACAAGTACCTCAACGGGGGCCCGGGTTCGCCCGCCTACCTGTACGTGCGCCGCGACCTCCAGTCCCGCTTCGACTCGCCGCTGCCCGGCTGGAACTCCCACGCCGAGCCCTTCGGCATGCGCCCCGGTTACACGCCCGCTGACGGTGCCCCGCGCGCGCGTGTGGGTACGCCGGACATCCTGTCGATGCTGGCGCTGGAGGCGGCCCTGGAGGTCTGGGACGGGGTGTCGATCGAGGCGGTACGGGCCAAGTCGCTCGCCCTGACGGACTTCTTCCTGGAGTGCGTCGCGGCGTACGTCCCCGAGGGCCGCGTGGAGTCCCTGACACCGGCCGGCCACGCGGAACGGGGCAGCCAGGTGGCGCTGCGCTGCTCCCCCAAGCTCTCAGCTTCGTTCGAGCAGGGAGGTGCCCCCATCGCCGGGGAGGTGATGAAGCGGCTGATCGGCCGGGGTGTGGTCGGCGACTTCCGCCGTCCCGACGTGCTGCGTTTTGGTTTCACACCGCTGTATGTCGGCTTCGGGGACGCGGAGCGGGCGGCTCGGGTGCTGGCGGAGGTCCTGGTGGCCCGAGCTCGTCCTCACCGAGCGTGACATCCGCGTGTTCGCCCTTGTCACCGGCCTGATACCGTCCCCGCCAGCGGCCGGATCAGCATCAGGTCCGGCCGGGCACCGCACACTCAACACTGTTACGCCGCTGAGAGGTTGGAGCATGCCGGACGACGCCGCAGCCCCGGTCGACGCCGTCTCCCGCGCCGCCGCCGAGGAGGCGTCGGCCTTCTCGCACAAGCCGGTCGCCCCGGACGTGGTCGCCGCGTACGGCGGCCACCTCGACCAGGTGATCGACTTCTATGCGCCGCGCGGTGTGCGCGGGAACGGCGTCCCCGGTTCCGGCGCCGGTCCCGCACCGCTCGTGGTCGTCCTGCACGGTGGCGCCTGGCGTGCCCGGTACGACCGCCGGCACATCGCGCCGTTCGCCGCCTGTCTGGCACGGCGGGGGTTCGCCGTGGCCAACGTGGAATACCGGCGGGGCGCCGACGGTGAGGCCGAAGGCGCGGCGCCGGCGGCGGGGCGGTGGCCGGAGACGTTCGACGACGTCGCCGCGGCGTTCGACGCGCTGCCCGGTCTGGCACGGGACGCGCTGCCGCAGGCCGACCCGCGCCGCACAGTCATCACCGGGCACTCGGCGGGCGGCCACCTGGCGCTCTGGGCGGCCGCCCGCCATGTCCTCCCGGCCGGCGCGCCCTGGCGTACGGACCGCCCGGCGCCGTTGCGCGGTGTCGTCGCCCTCGCCCCGATCGCCGACTTCCGCGTCGCGGAAAAGCTGGAGGTGTGCGGGGGCGCGGCCACGCAACTCCTGGGCGGAGCCGATGTGTCCGCCGAGCGGCAGGCCTACGCCGACCCGGCCCTCCTGCTGCCCACGGGCATCGCCACCACCGTGGTCCAGGGCCGTACCGACGCGGTGGTTCCGCAGGCGGTGGCGGAGTCGTACGTGGACGCGGCGGCCAGAGCGGGGGAGACGGTGGGTCTCACGCTCCTGGAGGATGTCGGCCACTTCCCGCTGATCGACCCGTCGGCGGACGCATGCGCGGTGGTGGCGGAGGAGATCGCGCAGCTGGCGTGGTGAATGCCGTGGTGACGACCGGGGTGCGAGGACCGTGATGGCGTCGCCGGCCGGTGGTTCCCACCGCCCGGTGATACCCGTAATACCTGAGAGCTACGGTCCAGGTGAGCTCCCCGGCGTGACGCGGACCACGGCCGGTCGTCCGTAACTTCCCCATCGGAACGGCCCGAAGGACGGGCCGTCCGGGACGGGGGAGACCATGGGGACCGAGCCGCCGGGAGCGCGGACGCCGAAGAACGGGGGCGACCGGCGCGGCCACGGCCGTATGCGGGTCCGGGTGCGCGGCCGCCTGCGCGGCCTGCGGCGCGCGTTGCTCGCCGCGCTCGTCACCGGGTCGGTGGTCCTGCCCCTCTCGGCCGCCGCTCAGCCCCGGGTTCCGGCCCCGGCTCCGGCCGCGCTCGGCCCGGTCACGGCGGCCGGCCTGGACCGGGCGTACGCGGCCAACCGGGCCACCGCCGAGGAGGCGGCCCGCATGGCCGCCGCCCACGGAGACCGGCACCGGGCCGCCGCGGACCGCGCCCTCGCCGAGCCGTCCCGGCACCTGCTCGCCTTCGACGGGCGCGGCGCCGGTCTGGCCACCGAGGTCTTCGGCGACCTGGCCCGCGCCGACCGCGTCGCCGTCCTGGTCCCCGGCTCCGACACCGGCCTCGACACCTACGACCGCTTCCGCACCGCCGCCCGCGCCCTGTACCGGGAGCTCGTCCGGCAGGCCCCCGAGGGCACCCGGCCCGCGGTCGTCGCCTGGCTGGGCTACGAGACGCCCGGCACGGTCAGCACCACGGTCGCCACCACCGGTCGCGCCGAGCAGGCCGCGCCCCGACTGCGGGCATTCGTCGACGAGTTGCGCGGCATCGTGGGGCGGTCCGCCCGGATCTCCCTCGTCTGCCACTCCTACGGCTCGGTGGTCTGCGGCCGTGCCGCCTCCGGCGCGGACGCGGACGACATCGCCCTCGTCGGCAGCCCCGGCACCGGTGCCGGCAGCGCCACCGCCCTGCACACCCGGGCGCGCGTCTGGGCGGGCCGCGGCAGCGACGACTGGGTGGCACACGTCCCGCACGTGAGCGCCGGCCTGTTCGGGACGACCGTGGGCCTCGGCGCCGACCCGGTCTCCCCGGCCTACGGCGCCCGGGTCTTCGCCGCGGGCGACGGCGGCCACAGCGACTACTTCGACCCCGGTTCCCTCTCCCTGACCAACCTCGCCCGGATCGTCCTGGGCGTGACCGAGGAGGTCGTCACCCATGGCTGAGACGATCACTGCGACGAAGGCCGGGACGATCGCCGAGACGAAGACCGGGGCGACCCGGCGCACCCTGCGGGGAACCTGGCGGCGGACCGCCGCCCGGGTCGACGCCGCCACTCCCGCACATCGGGACCGCGCCGTCGACGCCCTGCGCGCCGGGGCGATCCTCGGCGTCGTCCTGGGCCACTGGCTGGTGACCGCGCTGGTCGCGGACGGGCGCGGTCTGCACTCGGACAGCCCCCTGCGGCACCTGCCCTGGCTGGCGCCCGTCTCCTGGGCCCTCCAGCCCCTCGCCGTGTTCTTCCTGGTGGGCGGGCACGTGGCCACCCGCGGTCACGCCGCCGCCCGGGCCCGGGGCACGTCCTACGGCCGCTGGCTGTCCGGCCGCCTGTCCCGGCTGTTCCGGCCGGTCGCCGCCGTACTGGGGCTGTGGACGGTGACGGCCGTGCTGCTGCTCCTGTCCGGCACGGACCCGGCGACGGTCCGGACACTGGTGAAGCTGGCCCTGTCGCCCCTGTGGTTCCTGCTGGTCTTCGCCGCGCTGACGGCGGCGACCCCTCTGCTGGCCCGGCTCCACCCGCTCTGGCCGCTCGCCGTCGTCCTCCACGTGGACCTGCTGCGCTTCGGTTTCGGCGCCCCCTCCTGGCTCGGCTGGCTGAACCTGGCGGCGGGCTGGCTGGTGCCGTACACCCTCGGCGCCGCCTGGACCCGCGGCGAGCTGGACCGCCGTCGCGCGGGCTGGAGCCTCCTCACCGGCGGTACGGCGGCGACCGCTGCGCTCGTCGCGTGGGCGGGTTACCCGGCGTCGATGGTCGGCGTCCCCGGCGCCGCGGTCTCCAACCTCAACCCGCCGACGCTGGCCGCCGTCACCTTCGGTCTGGCCCAGTGCGGGCTCGCCCTGCTGCTGCGCGACCGGCTGCGCCGCGCGATGCGCCGGCCGGTGGCGTGGGCGGCGGTGGCGCTGGCCAACCTGTCCGCGATGACGATCTTCCTGTGGCACCAGACGGCGCTGATGGCGACCACGGCCACCGGTCTCCTTGCGGGGCGGCTGCCCGGACTGCACACACTCCCGGACGGGCTCGGCTGGGTGGCGGCCCGCCTGGCCTGGCTGCCGGTGTTCGCCGTGGCGCTCGCCGTGTGCTGGGCCGCGTTCCGGTCCCGGGAGCGGGGCGGCGGCCGGGGCCGTGCGCGGGTGGTGCGGGAGCACCGGCCGGTGCAGGCGGACCGGGAGATCCCGGTGGAGGCGAGCCGTGTCTAAGGTGGGCCGTGTGACGGAACGGGGGAGCCAGCATGTGATCGTGCGCCATGTCCGGCGCTGGCTGCGGGTGCTGCGGGACGATCTGTGGACCGGACGGGCGGATCCGCTGCCGCCGTCGGTCTGGCTGCGGTGGCTGCCGCACGGCATAGTCTGCCTGGCCGCGTTGGGTATCACGCTCGGTGACATCGGCCAGCTCAGTGATCACGGCAATGTCGACTTCGGGTACGCCTTCCCGCTCGGGCTGGCGCACGGCGGCGCGGTGGTGCTCGCGCTGTGGCGGCCGATCGCGGCCTGGTGGCTGGCGACCGGGACCACCCTGCTGGCGGCCGTCGCGGTGCGGATCCAGCTGCTGGCCGGATCGGCGTCCGACTTCACCTGGCCGTGGAGCGCGGCCGCGATCATCGGGCAGATCCTCGTGCTGCTGCTGCTCGCGCTGCGGGTGCCCACCCGGGTGTCCGGCGAGGCGCTGGCCCTGACCGTGCTGCTCACCTATCTGCTCCAGGGTCTGCTGGGGGCGTCGGACTACCAGTCCACGGGCGTGCTCGCGGTCGTCCTGTTCACGGTCGCGGTGGTGCTCGGCACAGCCCTGCGCGGCCGCCGCGAGGCCCGCGCGCAGCTCCAGCAGCAGACCACGCTCACCGCCGAGGAACGCGCCCGCCGCACCCTGCTGGAGGAGCGCAGCCGCATCGCCCGCGAGCTGCACGACGTGGTCGCCCACCACATGTCGGTGATCTCCATCCAGGCCCAGGTCGCCCCGCACCTCGTCGAGAACCCGTCGGAGGAGCTGAAGGAGAACCTCGCGGGCATCCGGCAGAACGCACTGGAGGCGCTGACCGAACTGCGCCGGGTGCTCGGCGTGCTGCGCTCGGAGCACCCCGAGACGGGGCAGCCCCTCGGCGCTCCCGCCACCGGTACCGCTCCGCACGCCCCGCAGCCCACCCTCGACCGGCTGGACGCCCTGGTGGAGAACACCCGGGCCGCGGGTCTGACGGTGACCGTCGAGGACATCGGCGACCGGCGCCCGCTGCCGCCCGGCGTGGAGCTGTCGGCGTACCGGATCGTCCAGGAGGCACTGAGCAACGTCCTGCGGCACGCGCCCGGCGCGACGGTCCGGATCCAGCTCACGCACCTCGCGTACGGCCTGCGCGTGGAGGTCCGCAACTCGCCCCCGCGGCGGCGCGCCCCCCGGTCGCCGGGAGCGGGGCACGGCCTGCTCGGCATGCGCGAGCGGACCACGATGCTCGGCGGCACCCTGATGACGGCCCCCACGCCCGGCGGCGGCTACCTGGTGTCCGCGTTCCTGCCGGCCGACGAATGCGACCGCCCGCGCCCCGCTCCCCCCACCGATCCCGAGGACGGCACCGCATGATCCGCGTACTGATCGCCGACGACCAGCAGATGGTCCGGCAGGGCTTCACGGTGCTGCTCAACACCCAGCCCGACATCGAGGTGGTCGGGCAGGCCGTGCACGGCCTGGACGCCATCGGCAAGGTCGCCGAACTGGCCCCGGACGTCGTCCTGATGGACATCCGCATGCCCGAACTCGGCGGCATCGAGGCCACCCGCCGCATCACCGCCGAGCACGCCCACATCAGAGTCCTGGTCCTGACGACGTTCGACCTCGACGAGTACGTGTACGAGGCCCTGCACGCCGGCGCCTCCGGATTCCTGCTCAAGGACGCTTCCGCGGACCAACTCGCGGAGGCGGTACGGGTGGTGGCCGCGGGCGACGGCCTGCTGGCGCCCGGGGTCACCCGCCGCCTCATCGCCGAGTTCTCGCGGCTGCAGGGGGCGGTCCCGCGCGCCCCGCTGAAGGAACGCGTCGCCGACCTCACCGAGCGCGAGACGGAGGTGCTCGCGCTGATCGCCCAGGGGCTGTCCAACGCCGAGATCGCCGAGCGCCTCGTCGTCGCCGAGCAGACCGTGAAGACCCATGTGGGCCGCATCCTGGTCAAGCTGGGCCTGCGGGACCGCACCCAGGCGGCGATCTTCGCTTACGAGACGGGACTGGTGCGGCCGTCCGGTTACTGAACCGCGGTCGCGGGCGGCTCGCGGCCCGTAGTACCTGAGAGGGACCCCGGAGAACCCCTCTCACTGAGGACGACCCCGGCACCGGCAGGCACCTACCGTGTGGAGCGTGACCGAGACGACCCAGACGCGGACGCTGCCCCCACCGGGCGGTGCCGAGCCGCGCAGCCCCGAGTACCGGCTGGCCGTGGATGCCCTGCGCGGACTGCGCCAGGACCTGATCACCGACGCGTTCGCGTACCGCCCGCTGCCCCGGATGGGCGTGGACGGCCCGCTGACCCGGCGGCTGCCCCCGCGCCTGCGGGAGTACGCGGCCTGGACCCCGCACGCGGCCGTGGCGGGCATCGGTCTGCTCACGATGGCCATCGCGTCCACGGCCGCCAGCTACGGCAGGGGTGGCTTCAGCACGCTGGTGAGCGGTGCGCTCGCCCTGCTGCCGGTCCTGCTGACGCTGACCAGACCCGTCGGGGCGTTCTGGCTGTCCATGGTGGCGACTCCGGTGACCGCCGTGTTCGGCGACGACTGGGACGGCTTCCCCTGGCAGCCCGGTGCCTTCGCCTGCCATCTGGTGGTCCTGACGGTCGTGGCGCTGCGGACCCGGCCCCGCGCGGCCGCGTGGATGTGGCTGCTGACCGCGGCCTTCGGGGTCGCCGCCGAGACGCTGCTCAACCCGGGGAATCCCTCGAGCACCACGGGCCCGCTCCTGGTCACCTCCGCACTGTCCCTGCTGGCCGTGACCGTCCTGCACATCCGCCGCACCGCCCAGCGCGCGGTGACCGCCCAGCAGACGGTCACCGAGCACGAACGTTCCAAGCGCACGCTGCTGGAGGAGCGCACGACGATCGCCCGCGAGCTGCACGACGTGGTCGCCCACCACATGTCGGTGGTCGCGATCCAGGCGGAGGCCGCGCCGTACCGCGTGGAGAACCCGCCGCCGGAGCTCGAACAGGCCTTCGTCACGATCAGGGAGAACGCGGTCGCGGCGCTCACCGAGCTCCGCCGCGTCCTCGGTGTCGTCCGCGCGGAGGACTACGAGGCCCCCGACGCCCCGCAGCCCACCCTCGCCGACCTCGACGCGCTGCTGGCCAACGTCCGCGAGGCGGGCCTGACCGCCGAGAAGGCGGTCACCGGAGCCGTCCGCGAACTCCCGCAGGGCATCGAGCTGTCCGCGTACCGAATAGTCCAGGAGGCGCTCAGCAACGCCCTCCGGCACGCACCGGGCGCCTCGGCCCGCGTCGAGATCGGCTACGTACTGGGCGGACTCGGCCTCCGCGTCGTCAACGGTCCGCCGACCGGCCTGGTCAAGCCCTCACCCGGCGCCGGACACGGCATCACCGGCATGCGGGAGCGCGTCACGATGCTGGACGGGGAGATGACGGCGGGGGAGACGGCGGACGGGGGCTACGAGGTGACGGTGTTCCTGCCGGTGCCGACGGTGAACGAGGACGAGGCATGACGAGCGGCACCATCCGCGTACTGATCGCGGACGACCAGATGATGGTGCGCGAAGGCTTCTCCGTGCTGCTGAACGCGATGCCGGACATGGAGGTCGTCGGCGAGGCGGTCAACGGCCGGGAGGCGGTCGCGAAGGTCCGTGAACTCTCCCCGGACGTCGTCCTGATGGACATCCGCATGCCCGAGCTGAACGGCATCGAGGCGACCCGGGAGATCGTGGCCGCGGACAGCGCGGCGAAGGTGCTGGTGCTGACGACGTTCGACCTCGACGAGTACGTGTACCAGGCGCTGCGGGCGGGAGCCTCGGGCTTCCTCCTCAAGGACGCCTCGGCCCGCCAACTGGCGGACGGCGTACGCGTGGTGGCAGCCGGTGAGGCCCTGCTCGCGCCGTCCGTGACCAGACGGCTGATCACGGAGTTCTCGAAACTGTCCGAGGCCCCGAGCATGATGCCCGGCGCGCTGGCCGCGTACGGCGATCTCACCGAGCGGGAGACGGAGGTGCTGGTCCTCATCGCCCAGGGCCTGTCGAACGCGGAGATCGCGGAGCGGCTCGTGGTGGCCGAGTCGACCATCAAGACGCATGTGAGCAGGATCCTGGTGAAGCTGGGCCTGAGGGACCGGACCCAGGCGGCGGTCTTCGCCTACGAGGCAAGGCTGGTCACACCACGCTGAACGGATCACCGGAACCCCTGGTCAGCGGCCCGGGCGCCGGGTAGCGTCCGCCCATGGCAGCCTTCGACCCGTGGGACCCCGCGTTCGTCGCCGACCCGTACCCCGCCTTCGCCGAACTGCGTGCGTCGGGCCGCGTGCACTACTACGAGCCCAGCCGCCAGTGGCTGGTGCCGCACCACGCGGACGTGTCGGTGCTGCTGCGGGACCGCCGCCTCGGCCGGACCTACCAGCACCGTTTCACGCACGAGGAGTTCGGGCGGACGGCACCGCCACCGGAGCACGAGCCGTTCCACACTCTCAACGACCACGGCATGCTCGACCTGGAGCCGCCGGACCACACGCGGATCCGGCGACTGGTGTCGAAGGCGTTCACGCCCCGGACCGTGGAGCGGCTGGCGCCGTACGTCCAGCGCCTGGCGGGCGAGCTGGTGGCCGGCCTGGTCGAGGCGGGCGGCGGCGACCTGCTGACGGACGTGGCCGAACCGCTCCCCGTGGCCGTGATCGCGGAGATGCTCGGCATCCCGGAGTCCGACCGGGCCCCGCTGCGGCCCTGGTCGGCGGACATCTGCGGGATGTACGAGCTGAACCCGCCGGAGGAGACGGCGGCGAAGGCGGTACGGGCGTCGGTCGAGTTCACGGAGTACCTGCGCGAACTGATCGCGGCGCGGCGCAAGGCACCGGGCGAGGATCTGATCTCGGGCCTGATCGCGGCGCACGACGAGGACGACGACCGCCTCACCGAGCAGGAGATGATCTCCACCTGTGTGCTGTTGCTCAACGCGGGCCACGAGGCGACGGTCAACGCCACGGTGAACGGCTGGTACGCCCTGTTCCGCAACCCCGACCAGCTGGCGGCCCTGCGCGCGGACCACTCCCTGGTCCCGACGGCGGTCGAGGAACTGCTGCGCTACGACACTCCGCTGCAGTTCTTCGAGCGCTGGGTCCTGGACGACATCGAGGTCGCCGGCACGACGATCCCGCGCGGCGCGGAGATCGCCATGCTCTTCGGCTCGGCCAACCACGACCCGGCGGTGTTCACGGCCCCGGAGAAGCTCGACCTCACCCGCAAGGACAATCCGCACATCTCCTTCAGCGCTGGCATCCACTACTGCATCGGCGCCCCCCTGGCCCGTATCGAGCTGGCGGCCTCGCTGACGGCCCTGCTGACGCAGGCCCCGGCCCTGACCCTGGCGGCGGAGCCGGAGCGCAGGCCGAACTTCGTGATGCGGGGGCTGAAGGGACTGAGTGTCGAGGTCGGCTGACCACCACTCAGCTCGCCAGGTCCCGCGACCGCAGCCCCGCGAGCCCCACCGCCGTCAGCGCCACCGCCATCCCCGTCAGCCCTGCCGCGGACCGCCACATCATCTCCGCGCCGGGCAGCTTCGGCAGATGGCTGAAGGGGGACAGGTCCAGCACGGCGTCGGGAAGGTCCAGCGCGGGACCCAGCCAGCCGATCAGCAGGGCCGCACCCGCCACACCCCACGCCGCCGGGGCCGCCTGGGGCCACACCCCGTGGAGCAGGACGGCACAGCCGCCGATCACCCAGACCGCCGGGAGCTGCACCAGACAGGCGCCGAGCACCGGGCCGAGCCGGCCGCCGTACCCGATCCCCAGGCCCACCCCGCCGAGCAGCAGGATCAGTGCGGCACCGCCGAAGGCGATCACCAGATGCCCGCTCGCCCAGCGCAGCCGCCCGACCGCGCAGCCCAGCACCGGCTCGGCCCGCTGCGAGGTCTCCTCGGCATGCTGCCGCAGGACTGCCTGGACGATGTAGAGCGCGGCGACCATGCCCAGCATGCCGGCCATGGAGGCGAGGAACGCGTCGGTCAGACCGCCCTGCCCGCCCATCCGCCGGATGATCTCGCGGGTCCGCTCGTTGCCGCCGACCAGATCGGTGGCGCCCCGGGTGATCCCGCCGAAGGCCAGCCCGGCGGCGAGGAACCCCAGTGCCCAGCCGATCACGCTGCCCCGCTGCAGCCGCCACGCCAGCGCACCCGCCGTACCGAGGTGGCCCGTCGCCGGACCGGGCCGGGTGGGCAGGAAGCTCATGCCGATGTCCCGGCGGCCCGCCAGCCCGTACGCCACGAGGGCCTGGACCGCGACCGCCGCGGCGAACAGCGGCAGCACCCACCACCGCTCGCCCGCGAACGCGCGCGCGTGCTCGAGCCAGCCGATCGGCGACGCCCACGTCAGGAAGGACGAGCCGTCGTTCTCGGCGGCGTCGCCCGCCGCCCGCAGCACGAACGCCGCGCCCAGCAGCCCCCCGGTCAGCCCCTTCGCCGCCCGCGCGCTCTGCGTGAGCTGGGCCGCGACCGCCGCCGCCGTCGCGAAGACCATGCCGACCCCGGCCGTCGCGAGTCCGAGCGCCGCCGCACCGGCCGTGCCCTGCCCGGCGAGACCGACGGTGATCAGCAGCGCGAGCGCCGCGTTCGCGACGAGCGCGGTCAGCAGCGCCGCCGTGAGCGGTGCCCGCCGCCCCACCATCCCCGCCGAGAGCAGTTCCTGCCGTCCGCTCTCCTCCTCGTCACGGGTGTGCCGTACGACGACGACCAGGCTCATGACCGCGGCGAACAGTCCCGCGTACACCCCGATGCGCCAGGCCACCAGCCCACCGATGGAGTCGCTGAACACCGGGCCGTACGTGGCGCGCAGCGAGCTGTTCGCGAGCATCTGCCGTGCGACCTCGGCACGCTCGGCCGCCGTCCCGTAGACGCTCTCCAGCGCGCTCGGCACGGAGAGCACCGTCAGCGCGATGACGGCCACCCACACCGGGAGCAGCACCCGGTCCCGGCGCAGCGCGAGCCGCAGCAGGGTGCCCGTCCCGGCGTACCGGCGCGCACCATTGGTCCTCGGCGCGAACTCCGCCGCCGCCACCGTGGTCATCGGGACTCCACCTCCGCCGGGGACCGGTCGGGCCCGGCCGGCCCTGCCGGGCCGTCCAGGCCCTTCCGGCCGTTCAGTTCGTCCTGGTAGTGCCGCAGGAACAGTTCCTCCAGGGTCGGCGGGGTCGAGGTCAGCGACCGTACGCCGGACTCGGTGAGCGAGCGCAGCACCGCGTTCAACTCGTCCGGGTCGACCTGGAAGCGCACATGTCCGCCCCGCACCTCGAAGCCGTGCACGCCGGGCAGCCCGGACAGTCCGCCCGGCGGCCCGGCGAGTTCGGCGGTGACGGTCGTACGGGTCAGATGGCGCAGGTCGGCGAGCGAGCCGCTCTCGACCGTGCGGCCCCCGCGGATGATGCTGACCCGGTCGCACACCTGCTCCACCTGGCCGAGGAGATGCGAGGAGAGCAGGACGGTGCGGCCGCGGTCGCGCTCCTCGGCCACGCACCGCTGGAAGACCTCCTCCATCAGCGGGTCCAGGCCGGAGGTCGGCTCGTCCAGGATCAGCAGGTCGACGTCGGAGGCGAAGGCGGCGACGAGGGCGACCTTCTGCCGGTTGCCCTTGGAGTAGGTGTGGCCCTTCTTGGTGGGGTCCAGCTCGAACCGCTCGACCAGCTCGTTCCGCCGTGCCGCGTCGAGGCCCCCGCCTCCGCGCAGCCGCCCGTACAGGTCGATGACCTCGCCACCGGAGAGGTTGCGCCACAGGGTGACGTCGCCGGGGACGTACGCGATCCGGCGGTGCAGTTCGACGGCGTCCGCCCAGGGGTCGCCGCCCAGCAGCCGTACGGCCCCCGCGTCGGCGCGCAGCAGGCCCAGCAGGATCCGGATGGTGGTGGACTTCCCGGCGCCGTTGGGCCCGAGGAAGCCGTGCACCTCGCCGGCCTCCACCTGAAGGTCGAGACCGTCCAGCGCGTGTGTCCGCCCGAACGACTTGCGCAGTCCGCGGACGTCGATGGCGTGCTGTGCCATGGTCATGCTTCTGAACGTACGGTACTTTCACAAATTTGTGAAGTTAAGGAAGCGTATAAATGGACGATAGGCTCGACGACGAAGAGGCGACGAGGCGACGGACGAAGAGGCGACGGTGGAGAGGCGACCGGTGACGACGGACGGGGCGAACGTGAGCGAGCGGAACGCGGACCGCACCCGGAGCACGGCCGGCACGGCCACGGAGACGGCCCCCGGCCGGGACCCTGAAGCCGTGTCACGCTTCGTCGAGCGGTTCGCCTCGCAGCTCGTCGAGGCGGGGATGCAGCGGATGCCCGCGCGGGTGTTCACGGCGCTGCTCTCCTCCGACACCGGGGCCATGACCTCGGCGGAGCTCGGCGAGCAGCTCAGGATCAGCCCGGCCGCCGTCTCCGGCGCGGTGCGCTACCTCTCGCAGCAGCACATGGTCTCCCGCGAACGCGAACCGGGCTCGCGCCGCGACCGCTACCGCGTGCACAGCGACCAGTGGTACGAGGCGGTGACCAACCGCGACGCCGTCCTGCGCCGCTGGGAGGACGCCCTGCGCGAGGGCGTCCAGCAGCTCGGCGCCGACACCCCGGCCGGGCGCCGGATCGCCGAGACGCTCGCCTTCTTCGAGTTCCTGCAGGGCGAGATAGCCCAGCTCATGGAGCGCTGGCGGGCCCGCCGCGCGGAGCTGTTCGGTGAAGACCGAGCGAGGGACGACCGGCCGAAGGGCTGAGCGGCCGGCGGGCCGAGGCACCGGTCAGCCGGGCAGCGTGAGCCCCCAGGCCCCCTCCCGCACGGTCCACGTCCGGGTCCGTACGGGACCGGAGACGACGGAGTCCGACGCGTACCGGAAGTCCGCTCCCGAGACGGTCACCCGCCGGCCCACGGCCCGCAGCGGCGCGGCCTCGGCCCCCGGCGACACCGGCCGTGCCTCGACCTCCGCGGCCCCGCCCCCGCCCGGCGTCACCGACACCGCCCGCACCGGCTGGTCGAGGTCCACGAGCAGCACCCCGTCGACCTCCACCCGCAGCCGGGCCGGCCCGGGCCCTGCCGCCGCGGCGATCCGCGGCGGCCGCGCGCCGAACGTGAGCGTACGGAGGAGCGACCGGCAGGTCCGCGACCAGGAGGAGTACGTCGCCGTGCCTCCCGCACCCGCGGAACCCCCGGAACCCGCGGTGCCCCCGGAACCGGAGGCACCCGAGCCGCCCCGGTCGCCCCGGCCGCCCGAGCCACCTGATCCGGGACCTTCCGCGCACCGTGCGGCATCCGGGGCGACCCCCGCCGGTCTCGGCCCCGGTTCCGCACCCGAGGGAATGCCCACCGTCCCGAGCACCACCCCGCCACTGTCGTCCACCAGCAGATCGAGCCGCCGCTCGGCGCCGTCCAGCACGGCCCGCGCCGCGGCGACGGCACCCGTGGGCACACCCAGCGAACGCGCCAGCGACAGTCCGCCGCCGCCCGCACCGCCGCCGACCGGGACCAGCGACACCGCGCACGCGCTCAGTTCCCGCTGCCGGTGCAGCACCGAGACGGCCCGCAGCAGCGCGCGGTCGTCACCGATCACGACCGGCCGCCGGGATCCGCGCCTCTCCAACGCCCGCGCGAACTCCTCAGGCCCTTCGGGGAGGCAGATCTTCGTGCTCGCCGCACCCGCGCTGAGCACGTCTTTCGCGATCCGTACCGACTCTCCGTCCGTTCGCCGGGCGAGGGGGTCGATGACCACCAGGAGCTGGTCGGAAGTCGCCACCTCGGTCCTGCCTCGCTTCCTCGGGTAGCATCTTTGTGCAAGAGCCCCTTGCGCCATTTAGCCAGGGGCTTCGTCTATTCCGGGGCATCCGGGTCCGACGACGAAGGACGGCCGGGGACGGCCACCGTGTACGCGGCACACAGGGTGCCCCGTACGCCCCTGACGTTGGACATGCCCCGCCCGGAAGGGGTGTACGCGCGTGCCCGCACTTGTGCTGCTCGGTGCTCAGTGGGGTGACGAAGGCAAGGGAAAGGCCACCGACCTGCTCGGCGGTTCGGTGGACTACGTGGTGCGCTACCAGGGCGGCAACAATGCCGGCCACACGGTAGTCGTGGGTGACCAGAAGTACGCCCTTCACCTTCTCCCTTCCGGAATCCTGTCCCCGGAGTGCACTCCGGTCATCGGAAACGGCGTCGTCGTCGACCCGTCGGTCCTGCTCTCCGAGCTGAGCGGACTCAACGAGCGCGGCGTCGACACCTCCAAGCTGCTCATCAGCGGCAACGCCCACATCATCACGCCGTACAACGTCACCGTCGACAAGGTGACGGAGCGCTTCCTCGGCAAGCGCAAGATCGGCACGACGGGCCGCGGCATCGGCCCGACGTACGCCGACAAGATCAACCGCGTGGGCATCCGCGTGCAGGACCTCTACGACGAGTCGATCCTGCAGCAGAAGGTCGAGGCGGCCCTCGACGTCAAGAACCAGCTCCTCACCAAGCTCTACAACCGCCGCGCCATCGCCGCCGACCAGGTGGTCGAGGAGCTGCTGGGCTACGCGGAGCAGATCAAGCCGTACGTCGCCGACACGGTCCTGCTCCTGAACCAGGCGCTGGACGAGGACAAGGTCGTCCTGTTCGAGGGCGGCCAGGGCACTCTCCTCGACATCGACCACGGCACGTACCCCTTCGTCACCTCCTCGAACCCGACCGCGGGCGGCGCCTGCACGGGCTCGGGCGTCGGCCCGACGAAGATCAGCCGTGTGATCGGCATCCTGAAGGCGTACACGACCCGTGTCGGCGCGGGTCCCTTCCCGACCGAGCTGTTCGACGAGGACGGCGAGGCGCTGCGCCGCATCGGCGGCGAGCGGGGCGTGACGACCGGCCGTGACCGCCGCTGCGGCTGGTTCGACGCGGTGATCGCCCGCTACGCCACCCGGGTGAACGGCCTGACGGACTTCTTCCTCACCAAGCTCGACGTGCTGACGGGCTGGGAGGAGATCCCGGTCTGCGTGGCGTACGAGATCGACGGCAAGCGCGTCGAGGAGCTCCCGTACAGCCAGACCGACTTCCACCACGCGAAGCCGGTCTACGAGACGCTGCCCGGCTGGTCCGAGGACATCACGAAGGCCAAGTCGTTCTCCGACCTCCCGAAGAACGCCCAGAACTACGTGAAGGCCCTGGAGGAGATGTCCGGCGCCCCGATCTCCGCGATCGGCGTGGGCCCGGGCCGGGACGAGACGATCGAGATCAACTCGTTCCTGTAGGCGGACTGCAGGACGCACGGCGGTCGTACGACAGCACTGAGGGGCGCCCCCGGGTGGGGGCGCCCCTCATGCCGTACGGGGTACTTCCGGTCTAGCAGCCCATCTCCCACGTGTGGGAGCTGCCCCGGTCGTTCGCGTCACCGTTGTAGGCGACCTCCTGACCGGGGGCCAGACAGAGGGTGACGGCGCCGGTGAGCTGGCGGCCGTCGTAGATCTTGACGTGGTCGGGGACGCCGGGGCCGGAGACGCCGTGGTTGGCCCACGAGGAGTCCTGGTTGGACATGTCGCCCTCCCACCAGTGGTCGTCGCCGCTGTGCTCGATCTTCATGCCCTCGAAGTTGGCGTCCGTCCACACGCAGAAGTAGCCGGTGCGGCAGTCGGCCGCCCCGGCGGCGGCCGAGGTGGCGAGGACGGCTCCGGCGGAGAGCAGGGTGGCGGTGAGGAGGGCGGGGATGCGCTTCATAGGTGTGTTCCTCTCTTGATCCTTGTTGTGGTCAACCGGTGGTGAGCAGGGGTCCGGCGACCCGTACGGCCCGGGCCCGCATCCGCCGCCAGTCGGCCAGTTCGGCGCGGTGCCGGGCGCGGACCTCGGCGAGGGTGCGGTGGGTGCGGGCGGCCTCGGGGCGCAGGTTGTTGACGATCACCGAGGCGCGGAACCAGCGACGCTGGTCGCCGTAGAGCCGCCGCTGGGCCGCCGCCAGGCAGCCGTCGGTGTGGGCGCGCACGACGTGTCCCGTGGGGAGCTTCAACGAGAGTTCGGCCCTGCCCGCGCCGAACAGCGCCTCGGCGAAGCGTCGTTGCCCGGAGGCGGTGGGCGGGGTGTGTCCGGGGCGCGGCGGGACGAGCCCCTGACGCCTGAGGCAGACGTCGGTCAGGCGCTGCGTGGCGGCTCGGACGAGGTCGTCGGGGGACGGGCGGGGGCCGGGGGCGGCCGTCGCGCAGGCGGTGAGGAGGCAGGCGAGCAGGCCGGCCACGGACAACAGCGTCGTGGTGGTGCCGAGTCGGCGCACTGGGTGATCCCGTGGAAGCGGTCGGTGAGGGCGTTCGGGATCGTGAACTCCCCCGCTGCCGACGGGTCCATGTGCCACACCACTCGTTCAGGCGGTCGGGTGGCCGCCCCGGGCGTACGACGCACCTCGTGAGCCGTGAGCCGTGAGCCGTGAGCCGTGAGCCGTGCGCCCTTGCGCGGGAGCCGGGAGCCCGGCCGCCGAGTGCTCCCGCGCCGACCGGCGTCAGCTGAACACGATCATCGACCCCTGCGCCAGACTGCGCGTCGCCGCCGCGTGCAGCCCCAGCCAGACGTGGCGTTCGCGGGCGAAGGGGCTGGGGTCGTACGGGGCGGGAACGGCCGGTTCCTCCAGCTCCGTGGGGCCGAGCGGGGCGGCGGGGGCCGCCGGGGGGTTGGCCGGGTCGATGCCGATGGACGGAGCCACGAACTCCAGTTCGCGCAGCAGCGTCTGGGAGGAGCCCAGCGGGCCGCCGCCCGCGAGCAGTTCGTCGCTGGAGAGCGGGTGCGGGAAGTCGACCGGGACGTACGCGCCCGCGTGGTCGTAGTGCCAGACGAGGTGGGACTGCTGGGCGGTCGACTCGAACATCTCCAGCAACTGCTCGTAGTCCCCGCCCAGTTCGTCCACCGGGGTCACCGCGAGGCCGCACGCCTGGAGCAGGTACGCCCGCCGCAGGAAGTGCAGCGCGTCGTAGTCGAAGCCCGCGACCGGGGCCACCTCGCCGGACAGGCCCGGCATGTACTGGTAGACCGGCACCGCGGGAAGCCCGGCCTCGGACAGCACCTTGTTGTAGAGCGCGAGTTCCTCGGCGAAGGGGTTGTCGGGGGTGTGGCACAACACGTCGACGAGCGGGACCAGCCACAGGTCACAGGCCAAAAGGAGGCTCCTTGCGTAGCACGGTGGTCAAGAAAGCGTAATGGCAGAGGCCCGTCTCGGCGCCCTGCGTGCGTGTCCCTTACCCGCTGCCCGGTGGCCGGCGAACCAGACACGGCCACCTTCGTCACTCGGGTTGTCCGGCCGCCAGCCGTTCGACGAGGGCGAGACAGTCGGCGTTGTGGTCGGCGACGATCTCATGGGCGGTTTGGGTGTCGCCGCGCACCAGGGCGTCGACGAGTCCGGTGTGCCCGGCCCACAACTGCCCGCGCAGGTCGGGGAGTCTGCGCAGGTGCTGGACGGCGCACACCCAGGTCCGTACGCGCAGCCGGTGCAGGAAGTCG
Organism: Streptomyces sclerotialus; assembly: GCA_000719105.1. Classification (GTDB taxonomy): domain Bacteria; phylum Actinomycetota; class Actinomycetes; order Streptomycetales; family Streptomycetaceae; genus Streptomyces; species Streptomyces sclerotialus_B. The sequence goes on from JODX01000004.1 coordinate 148,905, forward strand.
GCGAGGTAGGGGTTGCCGAACAGGTCGCTCAGCTCGCGCCAGAAGCGCAGGTCGTAACCGATGAGGATGTTCAGTTCACCGGCGGTGGCGGCCCGCCGGGCCTCCTCGCCGCGGCGGCGCACGGCGGCGAGGACGGCGGTCGTGCGGGGGCCGTCCTCGACCCGCTTGTCCCGGAAGATGCCGTCGATCACGATCCCGCGGGCCTCGATCATCTCCCGGTAGTCGTCGAGGGAGTAGGGATGGACCTCGAAGCCGCGGTGCTGCACGGCGTCCAGCAGCCCCTGCGCCGACAGGTCGACCAGGGCCTCGCGGACGGGGGTCGCGGACACCCCGTACTGGTCGGCGATCTCCTTGACCGTGAACTCCTGCCCCGGCTGGAGGCGGCCGGCCAGTACCTCGTCGCGGAGCGCGTCCGCGACCTGCTGCCGCAGGGTGCTACGGGTCACGGCTCCGCCGCCGCTGCGGCTCGGGCCGCCGTCACCGGTGCCGGGCATGGTGGGGGCCCTCTCCCTCGCGTGCGGGTGTGTACGTTCTTCTGCGTACATTTCTACGAGCACGTCACCTTACGCGTTCACAAGTCGCTCACCAGTGTTCGAAAGTCGCTTTCGATCGTTCGCGAGTCGCTCGCACGCGTTCGGGAGCCGTCGAGGGGTCTCGGGTGAGCCCGTACGGGACGCTCACGCACCCGCGAACGCTCCCGTACGGGACACCACTGTTCCGCCGCTCCCTTACTCCGTGTACCCGTCCGCCACGGTCAGCGCCGCGTCCAGCGCCGCCAGCCCCTCCTTGGCCTCCTCCTCCGTGATCGTGCACGGGGGCACGACGTGGGTGCGGTTCATGTTCACGAAGGGCCAGACGCCGTGCTGCTTCGCGGCGGCGGCGAACGCGGCCATCGGGGCGTTGGCCTCACCGGACGCGTTGTAGGGGACCAGCGGTTCGCGGGTCTCCCGGTTCCGCACCAGGTCGAGCGCCCAGAACATGCCGACGCCGCGCACCTCGCCCACCGAGGGGTGGCGTGCGGCCAGCTCGTGCAGCCCCGGCCCGATCACCCGCGCACCGAGGTCGGCCGCGTTCTCGACGATGCCCTCCTCGGCCATCACGTTGATCGTGGCGACGGCCGCCGCGCAGGCCAGCGGGTGCCCGGAGTACGTCAGTCCGCCCGGATACGGCCGCCGTGCGAAGGTCGCCGCGATCCGCTCCGAGATGGCGACCCCGCCGAGCGGCACGTATCCGGAGTTCACGCCCTTGGCGAAGGTCATCAGGTCCGGTACGACGCCGAACAGGTCCGCCGCGAACCACGTACCGGTCCGCCCGAAGCCCGCCATCACCTCGTCCAGGACGAACACGATGCCGTGGCGGTCGCAGATGTCGCGCACACCGGCCAGATAGCCCGGCGGCGGCACCATGATCCCCGCCGTGCCCGGGATCGTCTCCAGGATGATCGCCGCGATGGTGTCCGGCCCCTCGAAGGCGATCGTGGTCTCCAGGTGCTCCAGGGCCCGGGCGCACTCCTGCTCCTCGGTCTCCGCGTAGAAGCGCGACCGGTACAGGAACGGCGCCCAGAAGTGCACGACGCCCGCCGACCCGCTGTCGGACGCCCAGCGGCGCGGATCACCGGTGAGGTTGACCGCCTGCTGCGTGCCGCCGTGGTACGAGCGGTACGCCGAGAGGACCTTGGGGCGTCCGGTGTGCAGCCGGGCCATGCGCACGGCGTGCTCCACGGCGTCGGCGCCGGCGTTGGTGAAGAAGATCTTGTCCAGGTCGCCGGGCGTGCGCTCGGCGATCAGCCGGGCCGCCTCCGACCGCGCCTCGATCGCGAACGCGGGCGCGAACGTCGTCATCCGCCCCGCCTGCTCCTGGATCGCGGCGACGACCTTCGGGTGCTGGTAGCCGATGTTCGTGAAGACGAGCCCGCTGGTGAGGTCCAGGTACCGCCTGCCGTCGAAGTCCCAGAAGTACGAGCCCTCCGCGCCGGCCACGGCGAGCGGGTCGATGAGCTCCTGGGCGGACCAGGAGTGGAACACGTGCGCGCGGTCGGCGGCTTTCACGGCGGCCCCGGTCCCGGGATCCGGCTGAGGGAGCTGCGGGGGCTGAGGGAGCTGAGGGATCATGCCGCGCAGCGTAGGCGCCGCGGGCCCGCCGCGACATGGGCGTCCTGTCTGCGCCCGGGCCGGGAACGCGACAGTGTGTCGGGCATCGCCGGGCGGTGCCGGGTGTCACCGGGCGGTGCGGTCGTCACCGGGTGATGCCGGCCGCTTTCGGGCTCTGCCGGGTGTTGCCGGGCGTTTTCGGACGTGCGGGAGAGGTGACGAGACGTGTCGCCTCTGGTACGGAACCGTAGAGCAGGTTCCCGTGGTCTCCCCGTGAGACCGCACTATTCTCGGTTCGTCGCACCCGGCCGGGGGGAAGGTGGCACGGCGATGGAGAACCTGGGGGCGGGGGATCCGCTGGGGATCTCCCCGGGCACGAGGCTCCGGGGGAGTGTCGGTACGTACCGGCTGCTCGCGCGGCTCGGCGCGGGCGGGATGGGACACGTCTACCTGGCCCGGTCCGACCGGGGCCGCACCGTCGCGGTGAAGCTCGTCCGGCGGGAACTCGCCGAACAGGAGGAGTTCCGGGCGCGCTTCCGGCAGGAGGTGCAGGCCGCGCGGCGGGTCGGCGGGTACTGGACGGCGCCGGTGCTCGACGCCGACACCGAGGCCGGCATCCCCTGGGTCGCCACCGGGTACGTGGCCGGGCCCACCCTCCAGACGGTCGTCGGGCACGACCACGGGCCGCTGCCCGAGCGGTCGGTGCGCGTCCTGGCCGCCGGACTCGCGTACGCGCTGCGGGACATCCACGCCGCCGGACTCGTCCACCGGGACCTCAAACCGTCCAACGTGCTGGTCACCATCGATGGTCCGCGCGTCATCGACTTCGGGATCGCCCGCGCCCTGGAGACCGTCACCGACGGCGGGCTGACGCGGACCGGCGCACTCGTCGGGTCGCCCGGGTTCATGGCGCCCGAGCAGGTGCGCGGCGACCGGATCACGCCCGCCAGTGACGTCTTCTGCCTGGGCTCCGTCCTGGCGTACGCGGGCAGCGGCATCCTGCCCTTCGGCAGCGCCGACTCCGGCGCGCACGCGCTGATGTTCCGCATAGCCCAGGAGGAGCCGGACCTCGCGGGACTGCCGGAAGGGCTCGCCGACCTGGTCCGGGACTGCCTGCGCAAGGACCCCGCCGCCCGGCCCGCCCTGGACCGGGTCCTGGCGCGTACGGGCGCGCAGGACAGCGTCCTGGAGGGGCGCTCCCGGGACCCGTGGCTGCCCAGCGCGCTGGTGACCCAACTCGGCCGCCACGCGATGCGGTTGCTGGACACGGAGGATCCCGAGGAGGCCAGGGGGACGGGTGGGACTGGCGGGACGGGTGGGACTGGCGGGACTGGCGGGCCGGACAGGACGGGCAAGGCGGCGGCAGGAGGCGCGGGGAGCGCAGGGGAGAACGGGCAGTCCCCCGGCCTGATGATGCGCCCGGCGCCCGACGCCCCCGTGGCCTCCCCGGAGCACGCGCCCACCGCGCCCGAGGGCGGTGACACGCCGCCCCCGCCGGGCCCGCCGGGAACTCCGGCCGGTGCCGGTGGTGCCGGTGGTGCCGGTGGTGCCGGTGGTGCCGGAGTGGACCGGCTGCCCACGCAGATCTCGGGCGCCCCACCGCAGCCGCTCCCGCCCTCGTTCCCGCCGCCGCCCGCCGCGTACGGCTATCCGCAGCAGCATCCGCAGTCCGGGCCCGGTGAGTACGGCCCCGCCGGCCCCGCGCAGGGCGGTGGCTGGGGCGGGGGTCCCGCGGGGTACGGTCCGGGGCCCGGGTCCACCCCGCCCTACGGCCCCGGCTCGACCCCTCCGTACGGGCCCGGCGCGACCCCTCCGTACGGGCCCGGCGCGAACCCTCAGTACGGCCCCGGCCCGACCCCGCCCTACGGCCCGGGAGCCGCTCCGCAGCGATCGGGGCGTTCCACGGCGGCCCTCATCGCGGTCGCCCTCGTCGTGGCGCTCGGGGCGGGCGGGTCGGTGTACGCGCTGATGAAGAACGGCGCCGGGCAGAACGGCGGCGACCAGGCCGGCCCGTCGGCGACCGCCCCCGCGACCGCCGGGCCAGGTACGTCCGAACCGGGCACCCCCGAGTCCTCGGCGCCCGCCACCGGGCGGTCGTCCGCACCGGCACCCGGCACCGGCACGGTCCCCGACCGGTACCTCGGCACCTGGAACGGGAGCATCGACAACGCCACCGGGCACAACCCCCGCCGGCTGGTCATCCGGCAGGGCGAGGTCGGCGAGACGGTGCTGACCCTCACGGCGGACGGACCGGCGGGCGGCGGCACCTACCACTGCGTTTTCGAGGCGGAGCTGGCGTCCGAGCCGGCCGACGGCGGCCCGCTGCGGATCGGCCCCTCCCGGGTCGTCGTCGGCGAACCCGCGTCCTCCTGCACCCCCGGCGCCGCCAGCGAGATCACGCTCCTGCCCGACGGCCGGCTGCGCCGTGTGATGAGCACGCAGGCCGGCGAGACGCTGACGTACACGAAGGGCGGCTGACCTCCCACTCGCCGGCTCACCGGCTCACCGCCCGGCTCACCGGATCAGCGGCTCAGCGGGCCTCCGGCGGCCGCTGCCGGGGCATGTTCGGGCGGGTGGCCGGCGGGACGGAGTAGCGGCCGTTCGGAGAGGTCTCCGGGCGGGCCGCCGCCGTCCCGGCGGTCCGGATGCCGAGCGGTGCCGACCCGGTACGGAACTCGATCATCCAGTCGGCGGTCTCGGCCCGTACGAGCTCCGTGACGTCCTCGGTGAACCGGCGCAGCACCCCCAGGCACCGCTCGGCCGCCTCGCTCGCCGTTCCGTCCGTCGGGCCGAGGACCTCCCGCACGCTCTCGGACGCCCAGTCGAACTGGAGCGCCTGGAGCCGGCGCTGCAGGGCCTGGGCCGTGGCCACGTCCCGCATCCAGCCGGACGTCAGCCCGAAGTACCGGTCACCGGCCACGCAGGCGGCGCACAGCAGCAGCGACAGATACCCCCAGGGCGCCACCCCGCCCACCGTCCCGGTGAGGTCGAGCAGCGGCAGCGCCGCCCCGGTGAGGGCCCCGAGCGCCGCGCCGGTCCGCAAGCCCCACGCGCACCGCCGCTTCCACACCCGGTCCGCCAGGTACCACGCCACCGTCCGCAGCGCGCCCCGCTCCACCCACTGGTACAGGTCCTCCAGCCGTTCCGCGGGCTCCCCCCAGTCGCCCACCGGGAACGGCCGCCCGGTCAGATCACCGTCCGGCGGCAGACCGGCGCTGTCGCCCTGTCCCTCCCGGGACGCTCTCTCGGGCTGCATCTCCGGCTGGCTCACCCGGCACTCCCTACTGCTGCTGACGCGACCTGATCACCTGACGGCCGCACGACCGAGGGCATGACAGTTCTCCGGCACACGGCCGCACCCTTCCTAGCGCCCAACGGGTGGCGGCGGTGGCGCTTTCGCCGTCTTTCCGACCGGACGGGGGGATTGATCAGGTATAGGACTGCGTGCGGGCTCACCCGAAAGAGTGCTGGGGCGACGGACGCGCCGACCACGTAGGCTCGTGCCGAACGGAAAAAACGGAACGCCGGACCTCCGTAGCCGCAGTACTTCGGTACCGCGGCACGGCGGACCGGCGGAACGCTCGACGTAACGCTCGACGAGGGAGCTGATCGTGATCCCCGGTGGTGGCCAGCCCAACATGCAGCAGCTGCTCCAGCAGGCCCAGAAGATGCAGCAGGACCTGGCGAACGCGCAGGAGGAACTCGCCCGGACGGAGGTCGAGGGCCAGGCGGGCGGCGGCCTGGTGAAGGCCACCGTCACCGGTGCCGGCGAGCTGCGCGGCCTGGTCATCGACCCCAAAGCGGTCGACCCCGAGGACACCGAGACCCTCGCCGACCTGGTGGTCGCCGCGGTCCAGGCGGCCAACGAGAACGCCCAGCAGCTCCAGCAGCAGAAGCTCGGCCCCCTCGCCCAGGGCCTGGGCGGCGGCAGCGGCATCCCGGGGCTGCCGTTCTAGCCGGTCCGTGAGGCCGCCCCGCGCGGGGCGGCCGACGGCTCCCGAACGGCACGCCGGCCCCCGCCGCCCCGGTTGCCGGGTTCGCCTTCCTCGAAGGGGCGGGAGCCAATTACCGTACGAACTGAAAGACTCCACGAAGGGCAGGCAGTCCGTTGTACGAAGGCGTGGTCCAGGACCTCATCGACGAACTGGGGCGGCTCCCCGGCGTCGGTCCCAAGAGCGCGCAGCGGATCGCCTTCCACATCCTCCAGGCCGAACCGACGGACGTGCGCCGTCTCGCCCAGGCCCTCATGGAGGTCAAGGCCAAGGTGCGGTTCTGCGCGACCTGCGGGAACGTCGCCCAGGAAGAGCTCTGCGGCATCTGCCGCGACACCCGACGGGACCCCGCCGTCATCTGCGTGGTGGAGGAGCCGAAGGACGTGGTCGCCATCGAGCGCACCCGTGAGTTCCGCGGCCGCTACCACGTGCTGGGCGGAGCGATCAGCCCGATCGAGGGCGTCGGCCCGGACGACCTGCGCATACGGGAGCTCCTGGCGCGCCTGGCCGACGGCACGGTCACCGAGCTGATCCTGGCCACGGACCCCAATCTGGAGGGCGAGGCCACGGCGACGTACCTCGCCCGCATGATCAAGCCCATGGGCCTCAGGGTCACCCGCCTGGCCAGCGGCCTCCCGGTGGGTGGCGACCTGGAATACGCGGACGAGGTGACCCTCGGCCGTGCCTTCGAGGGGAGACGACTCCTAGATGTCTGACGCCACGCTGCACGCGACCGACCCGGACCCCGGCGACTTCGCGGTCCAGATCGCGGACCAGATCGAGAGCTTCCTGGTCGCCGTCACCGAGGTGGCCAAGGGCGACGAGCCGGACTCGGCGGTCCCCTTCCTGCTGCTGGAGGTCTCCCAGCTGCTGCTGGCCGGCGGGCGCCTCGGCGCGCACGAGGACATCGTGCCGGAGGAGCGGTACGAGCCCGACCTCGGCCCGGAGCCGGACGTGGACGAGCTGCGCGAGAACCTCGCGGTCATGCTGGACCCGGTCGACGTGTACTCCGAGGTCTTCGACCCCTACGAGCCCCGCAAGGCACCGGTGCCGGCCCGTATCTCCGACGACCTCGCCGACGTCATCACCGACCTCCGCCACGGCATGGCCCACTACAAGGCCGGCCGTACGACCGAGGCCCTGTGGTGGTGGCAGTTCTCCTACTTCTCCAACTGGGGCCCCACCGCCTCCGCGACCCTGCGCGCCCTGCAGTCCCTGGTCGCCCACGTCCGCCTGAACCAGCCCCTGGAGGAGCTGGACGGCCTGGACACCGACCAGGACCTCGGCGACGAGGCCCTGGAGGCGGAGGCCGGCCGGGTGATGGCGGAGGAGATCGCGGGGCCGCTGGGGCTGCGCCAGGTGAAGTGACCGTCCCCCCGACCGTCCCCGAGGCCTCGTCATGACCGCCCTCCTGTTCCTGCTGATCGCCGTCGCGCTGACCGCCGCCGTGCTGGGCCCCCGTGTGCTGCTCCGGGCCGGCTGGCCGGAACGGGAGCCCGTCGTCGCGCTCTGGGTGTGGCAGTGCCTGGTCGGCGCCGTGCTGCTGAGCTGTCTCGCCGGGCTCGTGCTCGGGGCCGCGGCGGTCTTCGAGACCGTACGGATCCATGTCTTCGCGCCCGCGCCCCCGGCCGTCACCGACGCCTACGACCTGGCCGCGGCACCGCCCGGGACCGCCGCGCTGACCCTGCTGCTGGCCTTCGGCGCCGCCTGGACCGGAGCCATGCTCGCCCGGGAACTCGTCGAGGCCCGACGGCGCGAGAAGCTGCGCCGGGCGCACCTGCGCGACCGCGTGCCCGAGCTGCCCGCCGGTCTGGCGGACGGTCCGGCGGACGCCCGGGAACCGCTGCTGGTCCTGGAGGACGAGTACCCCGACGCCTGGCTGATGCCCGGGGCGGCGCCGCGGCTCGTCGTCACCACGGGCGCGCTGCGCCGGCTGGACGAGAAGCAGGTCGACGCGGTGCTCGCCCATGAGCTGGGCCACGCCCGCGCCCGCCACGACTGGCTGCTGCACCTGTCGGCGGCGCTGGCCACCGGGTTCCCGCGGGTCCCGCTCTTCGCCCACTTCGCCGACCAGACGCACCGCCTCGTCGAGCTCGCCGCCGACGACACGGCGTCGCGCCGCTGCGGCCACCTCACCGCGGCCCTGGCGCTCATCGAGCTCAACCGGCACCGGGGCGTCCTGAGCTGTGCGGGCACCCGGCGCCTCCTGGGCGACCGGGTCGACCGCCTCCTCGCGCCCCCGCCCCGCCTGGACCGCGCCCGCCGGGCCGCCACCACGACGGCCGCCGCGCTCATTCCCCTGGTGCCGCTGATCATCGCCTTCTCCCCGGCACTCGCGACGCTCTGAGGGACGCGTCTCCCGTAGCGCGGTGGTGTGACACGGGGCACTTTCCGAGTGCCGTACCTGCTTCTGGGCAGGTAGAGCTCCGGAGCGACCGGGGCCTCCCGAGTGAAATCCGGCCGGTGCCGGACGGAGACGGGAGAAACACCGGGGTCATCGCAGCGTGAGCGGGACATCTCACCATGCGGGATCCAGGAGGGTGAAACCGGCCGCTCGATAGACTGAGCCGACCGCAGTACGTGGGTATGTGCGGATAGAGACGGACTGAGCGAGGAGCGCACGTGGGCCTTGTCGTGCAGAAGTACGGAGGCTCCTCCGTAGCCGATGCCGAGGGCATCAAGCGCGTCGCCAAGCGGATCGTGGAAGCGAAGAAGAACGGCCACCAGGTGGTCGTCGTCGTTTCCGCGATGGGCGACACGACGGACGAGCTGATCGATCTCGCCGAGCAGGTGTCGCCGATGCCTGCCGGCCGTGAGTTCGACATGCTGCTGACCGCCGGGGAGCGGATCTCCATGGCCCTGCTGGCGATGGCGATCAAAAACCTGGGCCACGAGGCCCAGTCCTTCACCGGCAGCCAGGCAGGCGTCATCACCGACTCTGTCCACAACAAAGCCCGGATCATCGATGTCACCCCGGGCCGTATCCGTACGGCGCTGGACGAGGGCAACATCGCGATCGTCGCCGGCTTCCAGGGCGTCAGCCAGGACAAGAAGGACATCACCACGCTCGGCCGCGGTGGCTCCGACACGACCGCGGTCGCGCTGGCCGCGGCCCTCGACGCCGAGGTCTGCGAGATCTACACCGACGTCGACGGTGTCTTCACCGCCGACCCGCGGGTCGTGAAGAAGGCCCGCAAGATCGACTGGATCTCCTTCGAGGACATGCTGGAGCTGGCGGCGTCCGGCTCCAAGGTGCTGCTCCACCGCTGTGTGGAGTACGCCCGCCGCTACAACATCCCGATCCACGTCCGCTCCTCCTTCAGCGGGCTGCAGGGCACGTGGGTCAGCAGTGAGCCGATCGAGCAAGGGGACCAGCAGGTGGAGCAGGCCATCATCTCCGGTGTCGCGCACGACACCTCCGAGGCCAAGGTCACGGTCGTCGGCGTGCCCGACAAGCCGGGTGAGGCCGCCGGTATCTTCCGCGCGATCGCCGACGCCGAACTCAACATCGACATGATCGTGCAGAACGTCTCGGCCGCGGCGACGGGTCTGACGGACATCTCCTTCACGCTGCCGAAGACCGACGGCCGCAAGGCGATCGACGCCCTGGAGAAGGCCAAGAGCACGATCGGCTTCGACTCGCTGCGCTACGACGACCAGATCGGCAAGATCTCCCTGGTCGGCGCCGGTATGAAGACCAACCCGGGCGTCACGGCCGGCTTCTTCGAGGCGCTCAGCAACGCCGGGGTCAACATCGAGCTCATCTCGACCTCCGAGATCCGTATCTCGGTCGTCACCCGTGCCGACGACGTGCCCGAGGCCGTCCGTGCCGTGCACACCGCGTTCGGGCTCGACTCCGACAGCGACGAGGCCGTCGTCTACGGAGGCACCGGCCGCTGATGACCCTCGATGCCGGGCGCACCGGCAGGCCGACGCTCGCGGTCGTGGGAGCGACCGGGGCCGTCGGCGCGGTCATGCTCCAGATCCTGTCCCAGCGCGCGGACGTCTGGGGCGAGATCCGTCTGATCGCCTCCCCGCGCTCGGCCGGCCGCAAGCTGGCCGTGCGCGGGGAGGAGGTCGAGGTGACGGCCCTGTCGGAGGAGGCCTTCGACGGGGTCGACGTCGCCCTGTTCGACGTGCCCGACGAGGTCGCCGCCGAGTGGGCGCCCGTCGCCGCCGCCCGGGGCGCGGTCGTCGTGGACAACTCGGCGGCCTTCCGCATGGACCCGGACGTGCCGCTGGTCGTCCCCGAGGTCAACGCGCACGCCGTCCGCCGCCGCCCGCGCGGGATCGTCGCCAACCCCAACTGCACGACCCTGTCGATGATCGTGGCGCTCGGCGCGCTGCACGCCGAGTTCGGGCTGCGCGAACTGGTCGTCTCCTCGTACCAGGCGGTCAGCGGGGCGGGCCGGGAGGGCGTGGAGACGCTCCGCCGCCAGCTGTCGCTCGTCGCCGGTACGGAACTGGGGACGCACCCGGGCGACGTACGGCGGGCCGTCGGTGACGACCGCGGGCCGTTCCCCGAGCCGGTCGCGCTGAACGTGGTGCCGTGGGCCGGGTCGCTCCGCGAGGACGGCTGGTCCTCGGAGGAGATGAAGGTACGGGACGAGTCCCGCAAGATCCTCGGGCTGCCGGCGCTTCCGGTGGCCGTCACCTGTGTCCGCGTCCCCGTGGTCACCACGCACTCGCTCACCGTCCACGCCCGCTTCGAGGGCGAGGTCACCGTCGACAAGGCGCGCGAGATCCTGGCCACGGCCCCGGGCGTCGTCCTCTTCGACAACCCGGCCGCGGGGGAGTTCCCGACGCCGGCCGACGTGGTGGGCACCGACCCGACATGGGTGGGCCGCGTGCGCCGGGCGCTCGACGACCCCACGGCGCTCGAACTCTTCGTGTGCGGCGACAACTTGCGCAAGGGCGCCGCACTCAACACGGCGCAGATCGCGGAGCTGGTGGCGGCCGAACTGCGGGCGTGATCACCCCGCCCCGATCACGTCACTCCGATTACCCCTGGCCAACAGTGAATGATTTGTAGGATCTTAGGATCTACATAAGTTCAACTTGCAAGTGATTCCCGGGGATGTCCATGTCCGGGGCCACTCGGCCTGAGCGTTCCGGGCGTGCCGTATGCCGTATGCCGCGAACTGCTCCTCCGTTCACCGCAACCGCGCGAGGGGCGGGGAGCGTCTCTGCGAACGCCCTTCGGGGGGCCGGACACGACACACGGGCATAAGGGAAGAGCTGGTACGCATGGGGGCATTCGACATGTTGTCCGGTGCGCCGTCGGCAGGGCCGACGGCCGTGCCGACGCGGGCGCGGCCCGGCGGAAAACAGATGCCGGTGGCGTACAACCCCGGCGGCCCCGAACGTGTCCAACTGGCGTGGCAGAGGTACTCGACTTCACCGCGGTACAGACGAGAGGCACCGCCCTCCGTCCACCCCGCCGTCCCCGTATGCCCAGCACACCCGGCGGCATGCCGGTGATCGCGCCCATGCCCGCAGCGCGGCCCGCCCGCATACCCGGACAGCGCGACGGCGCCGAGGAGACCACCGCCGAGACCACGGCGGCCGGCACCACCGTCGACCATCTCACCGCGACCTACCGCACCCACTACCGGTCGCTCCTCGGTCTCGCGGCGCTCCTGCTCGACGACACCGCGTCCTGCGAGGACGTCGTCCAGGAGGCCTTCATCCGCGTGCACTCCGCGCGCAAGCGGGTGCGCGACCCGGAGAAGACGCTGGCGTATCTGCGCCAGACGGTCGTCAACCTCTCCCGCTCGGCACTGCGCCGCCGCATCCTCGGGCTGAAGCTGCTGACGAAGCCGATGCCGGACATGGCGAGCGCGGAGGAGGGCGCGTACGACCAGCTGGAGCGCGACTCCCTGATCAAGGCGATGAAGGGGCTCCAGCGGCGACAGCGCGAGGTGCTCGTGCTGCGCTACTTCGCGGACATGACCGAGGCCCAGGTCGCCGAGACGCTCGGTATATCGCTGGGCTCCGTCAAGGCGTACGGCTCCCGCGGCATCGCGGCCCTCCGGGTCGCCATGGAGGCACCGGTATGAGCGGGCGCGACGGACATGGACACGAGCGCGAGCAGGAAGAATTGCACGCTCAGGATCGATCGCACGCTGGGAACGGAACTGTGAACCACGGCCCCGACGGAACCGAAGCCGAAACCGGAAGCGATACCGGGACGGGCAGGTCCGGGGCCGACGGGATCGAACCCGCCGGAACGGACGAACCCGCCGGAACTGGCGAGCCTGCCGGAACCGACGGAACCGACGAGACCGATGGATCCGACGAGCCCACCGGAACCAGGGCCGATGGAACCAGGGCTGACGGGACGAAGGCCGACGCGACCGGATCGGACGGGTTCGGATCCGACGGGTTCGGATCGGACGAGCTGGCGCTGCGCACGCTGCTGCACCGGGCGGTCGGCGACATCGAGCCCCGTGAGGGCACGCTGGACCATCTGCGGCGCGCGGTGCCCGCCCGGCGGGCGCGCAAGCGGCAGGCGCTCGTCGGCATGGCCGCCGCCTTCCTCTTCGTCGGCACGGCGGTCCCGGCCGTCGTCCATGTCTCCGCCTCCACCGGCTCGAGCGCCAACACCTCGTCGGTCAGCAACGAGCCCGAGGCGCTGACCGCCGGCTCCGAGAGCACGGACAAGGGCGCCGACACCGGCTCCTCCGGTGACTCCGCCGGTTCCTCCAAGGAGGCGGGCGGCAAGGACGGCGACAAGGAGAAGAAGGAAAAGGAGAAGGACGCGGCCGGCGGCGGCAACAGCCCCACGGCGACGGCCTCCCCCGACACCGCCGAGACCTGTACGGCGGACCGGCTCGGCGCCACCGCGAGTGTGGGCGCACCGGACGTCGGCGGCGCGGTGTACGGCACCTTCCGGGTGTCCAACGTCTCCGGCACCAGCTGTACCGTCTCCGGTCCGGGCACCGTGAGCCCGACGGCCCAGGGCGCGGCTGACCAGTCCAAGCTCCTGGTGACCACGCACGTCGCGGGTGACGCTGCCACCGGGCTGCCCGACCCCTCGCTGGCGGTCTCCTCGATGCTGCTGGAGCCGGGCGCCGCGTACGAGGTGAAGTTCGCCTGGGTGCCCACGGAGACCTGCCCCACCACCGGCGGCCCCGAACCGACCACCCCGGACCCGACCCCCACGGACACCACCCCCGGCAACGAGGGCACCATCTCGACCGGGGACACCGGCACGACGACCCAGCTCCTCGCGGCGGACGGCGTCGCCGACGGCAGCGTGGCGGTCACACACACGGCCCAGGGCGGCGCCCCGTCCGCCACGGCCACCGTGAGCAACGCGTGCGCGGGAACGATCTACTGGACAGGGTTGCTGGCGGGCTCCTGAGCGCGGCCGAGGGGCCGGCGGCCGGGCGAGCGGGCGGTTACGCGGGCTCGCTCTGCCGGCCGGCCTCCCGGGCCGACATCTCGGCGGCACCGGCCGTGCTGTTCCCTTCGTCCGTACGGTCCGAGCCGTCCTCGCCGTGAGTGCCGTCCGCGTCCTCCTGGACCAGCCCGAGGCGGGCGTCGCGGACGAACTCCAGCTCGCGGCGGAGCAGCCGGAACCACATGAAGACCACGAAGCCCGCGAAGACGAACCACTCGCCGGTGTAGCCCAGGTTCTGGAACGCCTTCAGGTCCAGGCCCGTGTCGTTGGGCGCCGTCGCGGGCACGGCCGCCATCCCGGAGTCGCCCTCTTCCAGCGTGATCCACGCGTCGTACAGGTCGTCCCGCACGAGGTTCACCAGCGAGGCCGCGCTGATCGCCCCGGTCTGGCCCTCGGGCAGCCCGCCGAGCGCGGGCACGCCGTTCGAGCCCGGGGTCTCGGACGCCTGGAGATAGCCGGTGACCGTGACCTCGCCGGTAGGTGCGGCCGGTGCCTTCGCCGGGTCCGCCGTGCCGGGCAGCCAGCCCCGTACGACGGGCAGCGACCTGCCGTCGTCGGTGCGCAGCAGCGTCAGCACGTAGTAGCCGAGCCGGTCGTCCAGCTTCCGCTCCGGCACCAGCAGCTGGGTGCCGTACCGGCCCGTCACCGTGGCCGGCTTGCCGGAGGTCTCCTTGTCCACGGGCAGCAGCTGGTCCAGCGGCCGTGCCGCCTCCCGCTTCGCGGAATCGGCCTGCTCCTCCGCGACCCGATGGGTCTCCACACGGTCCTCGAAGCGACTCAGCTGCCACGACCCCATGAAGACGCAGAAGGGGATGGCCAGCAGCACGAAGACGTTGATCCCCCACCAGCGGGGCGTCAGCAGGAACCGGTACACGCCACCAACGGTACGGGGCCGCCGGGCGACGCGGGTCCGCGGGGTGTCCGGGCATACGGGGCGGCAGGGGTGCCGCAGCCACGTACGGGTGACCGTCGGTCAGGCGTGCGCCGAGTTTTCCACAGGCTGCGGACCTCGGCGGCCGGACGTCCGCCGGGACGGGCAGTATGGGGCCATGACTCAGAGCAACGGATCCTCCCCGCAGGACGAACGGCACGGGCCGATGCCCGACTGGGAGAAGCGCTTCAGAGCGCCCCGGGTGTCGCTGCCGGACTGGGCGCAGGACGCGCCGCACCGCTCGCTGTTCGTGTCCAACGCGACGGGGACGTACGAGCTGTACGCGTGGGACCGCGTGACGGGGGAGCAGCGCCAGGTCACGGACCGGGCGAACGGCACGACGGACGGCGTGCTCTCGCCGGACGGTGAGTGGATCTGGTGGTTCGACGACAAGGACGGCGACGAGTTCGGGGTGTGGCGGCGCCAGCCGTTCCACGGCGGCCCGGACGAGGAGGCCACGCCGGGCCTGGACCACTCCTATCCGGCGGGCCTGGCGATCGCCCGTGACGGCCGTACGGCGGTGGTCGGCCGCTCCACGGACGAGGACGGCTCGACGATCCACGTCTCCCGGCAGGGCGAGGCGCCCGTGGAGATCTACCGGCACCGTGAGTCGGCCGGTGTCGGCGACCTCTCCCACGACGGCTCCCTCATCGCGGTCGAGCACACCGAACACGGTGACGCCATGCACTCGGCGCTGCGGGTGCTGCGTCCGGACGGCACGACGGTCGCGGAGCTGGACGACACCCAGGGCGGCACTGTCGAACTGGGCCTGGAGGTGCTGGGCTTCGCCCCGGTCGACGGCGACACGCGCCTGCTCGTCGGCCACCAGCGGGGCGGCCGCTGGGAGCCGCTGGTGTGGGACGTCGCGTCCGGCGAGGAGACCGACCTGGGCTTCGCGGCCGAGCTGCCGGGCGATCTGAGCGCCGAGTGGTACCCGGACGGCTCCGCGCTCCTCGTCGTGCACAGCTTCGAGGCGCGCAGCGAGCTGTGGCGCTACGACCTGGCCACGCGGAACCTCACGCGGGTGCCGACCCCGCCGGGCACGGTCTCGGGGGCGACGGCCCGCCCGGACGGCAGCGTCGAGTACCTGTGGTCGTCGGCGGCCGAGCCGCCGGTGGTCCGCTCGACGACGGGCGAGGTGGTCCTCGACCCGCCGCCGGTCACGGCCGGCGGCAGCCCGGTGAAGTGCCCGGGTTCGGTACCGGTGGAGGACGTGTGGGTGGACGGCCCCGGCGGCCGCGTCCACGCCCTGGTCCAGCGCCCCCGGGGCGTCGACGGTCCCTACCCGACCGTCTTCGAGATCCACGGCGGCCCGACCTGGCACGACAGCGACGCGTTCGCGGCGGGCCCGGCGGCGTGGCTCGACCACGGCTACGCGGTGATCCGGATCAACTACCGCGGCTCGACGGGCTACGGCCGCGCCTGGACGGACGCCCTGAAGCACCGCGTCGGCCTCATCGAACTGGAGGACATCGCGGCGGTCCGGGAATGGGCGGTGACCTCGGGCTTCGCGGACCCGTCCCGGCTGGTCCTGACGGGCGGCTCCTGGGGCGGCTATCTGACGCTCCTCGGCCTCGGCACCCAGCCGGACCACTGGACGCTGGGCATCGCGGCCGTTCCCGTCGCCGACTACGTCACGGCCTACCACGACGAGATGGAGGCCCTGAAGGCGATGGACCGCACGCTCCTCGGCGGCACCCCCGAGGAGGTCCCCGAGCGCTTCGAGGCCTCGTCGCCCCTGACGTACGTGGACGAGGTCAAGGCCCCGGTCTACATCTCGGCCGGCGTCAACGACCCCCGCTGCCCGATCCGCCAGGTGGACAACTACGTCGACCGCCTGGCCGCCCGCGGCGCCACGCACGAGGTCTACCGCTACGACGCGGGCCACGGCTCCCTGGTCGTCGACGAGCGCATCAAGCAGGTGCGTCTGGAGCTGGACTTCGCCCGGAGGCACCTCGGGGAGTCCTGACCGAAGGGACGGGGACGGGAGGGACGGGGGTGAGGTACCGGTAGGGCGCGTATCGGTACCTCACCTCCGGCCCCCCGCGCCCGGCCTCCGCCCCAGGAGCTCCGCCAGCCCCCGCCGGGTGGCGGCCAGCACCACCCGGTCCTCCTTGCGGAGCACATAGGTGGAGGGCAGGTCCCAGACCAGTCCGGACGGCCCGCCGGGCGCCCCCGGAGCGCGCCGGGCCGCGAGGCCGGCCGTGCGCTCGGCCGGGTCGGCCGTGTCCAGGGCGAGCACCCGCCAGGCGCCCGCCCGGAACGCGTCGCCCACGGTCCGCCCCTCCAGCCGCGGGTTCCCGTCCACCTCGACGGCCGCGAACAGCAGCACCCGCCGCTCGACCGGTATGGCCCCGAGGATCTGCCGCCCCATCATGGCCCCGGCGAAGGCGGGCGCCGCCAGGTGCGTCACGCTCCGGCTCCGGGTCAGCGCCTGCGGGTGCGCGGCGCGCAGGGTGCGGTAGACGGCGGTCGCGAAGTCGTCGTCGTACAGCCGCAGGACCGTGCGCAGGTCGGGCCGGAGCGACCGGGCGTACAGCGCGGCCTCCAGGTTCGTCGTGTCCGCGCTCGTCAGTGCCAGCAGCGCGTGCGCCCGGTGGATCTTCGCGGCCTCCAGCACGCCCTCCTGCGTGACGTCCCCGACGATCACCGGCACCCGCAGTCGCCGTGCCAGCGCCAGGCCCCGCGCCTCGGGATCCGCCTCCACGCACACCACGGGGATGTGCAGCTCCCGTAGCCGGGCCAGTACCCGCGTCCCGATCTTGCCGAGCCCGAGCAGCACCACGTGCCCCGACAGCCCGCGCGGCGGCTTCCTGGGAGCCGTGCCGCTGCGGAACGTCCCGAGCGCCTCCAGCACAGCGGCCAGCAGCACCGGCAGCAACAACAGCCCCATCAGCCCGGACAGCAGTTGCAGCACCTGCTCGCCCAGCGACTGCCCGAGCGCCGGCTCGTTGATCGCGAAGAGATCCAGCAGCGTCACGTACGTCGCCCGCAGCGGATGCTCCCCGGTGATCAGGATCTGCGCCACGGCCAGCGCGACCACACACGCCACCAGCCCCGCGAGCGACCACCGCAGCCGCCGTGAGAACAGCGACTGGAACATCCCGAGCGGCACGCTCCCACGCCCGGCGGGCAGCGCGGGCCCCGCGTACGACACGGTCTCCAGCAGGACGGTCCCGCGCCCGCCCGCCGCGGCCACCTCCCGCTCGTCGGGCAGCAGCCGCGGCCCCCGCTCCCCGCTGCTCTCCGACCCCTCGGCACCGGCGGGATCACTGGTCGTGGTGGACAGCAGGGCCAGGGTGCACAGCCCGGCCCGCGCTCCGTCCTCCCCGGGCGCCCGCTCGACGGCCCGCAGCATCAGCCCGTCCGTCTGCACGACCTTGCTGGTGCCGGCGACGGCGGTGGCGGCCAGCGCGGGCGCGGCCGTGTCGGCGTCGGACAGCACGGTGGTGGACGCGTCGAAGCCGTACCGCCCCCGCGCACCGGCACCCGACCCGTCCTCGCCCCCGATGGCCAGGGCCGACGCCTGATCGAGCAGTTCCTCGATGTGCTGGCCCAGCCGCCGGTTGTAGAGCCGCAGCACGAGCCGCAGCCGTGGGTTGAGCCGCCGGGCCGTGAGCGCGGCCCGGATGTTGGTCTCGTCGTCGTCGTACACGAGCGCCAGCGCGGCGGCCCGCTCCACCCCGGCCTCCGCCAGCACGGCCTCGCTCGCCTCGGCGGCCTCGACCACCCGCTCCACGGGACCGGCTACCGGATGCGCGTCACCGTTCCCGGCGGCCCGGTTGACGGCGGCGGACATCCGGTCCAGCAGCGCCGAGGCCCGGGCCCGCCCCACCACCGGCTGCCGCGTGACCCGCTCGCTCGGCGGTACGACGAGGGTCACCTGCTCCCCGTACACACTCCGCAGCTCGGCCGCCAGCCGGTGCGCCAGCCCGTCGTCACCGCACACCACCATGTGGGCGCCGGCGGCAGGAGACCCCCTGTGCTGCGACCCACCGTTCTGCGACCCACTGTCATATGGAAGGCTCCCCACGAGGGAAAAGACTGCCGCACAGTTGTGCGTGGTTCCACTGTGGCGCAACGGACGACAGCGACGCGCACGACCGAGGAGAGGCCCTTGATGCCGGCCCGCCCGAGCCTGCTCTACATCACCGACCTCACCTATGAGGCGAAAGGCCGGCGCTACTGCGACGAGGACATCCACCTCTCCGCCGGCCTCCGCACGCACTTCGACGTCGCGCTGTGCCATCCCCTCGACGCCACGGCGGTGATGGACCGCTTCGACGCCGTCGTGGTCCGCAACAGCGGCCCCGTCCTGCACTACCAGCAGGAGTACGACGCCTTCCGCGCCCGGGCCACGGAGCGCGGCACCCGGGTCTACAACCCGCTGACCGGCCGCGGCGACATGGCGGGCAAGCAGTACCTGCTGGACCTGACCCGCGCCGGCCACCCGGTGATCCCCACCGTCGACCGCCCCGAGCACCTGCACCACCTGCCCGAGAGCGACGTGTACGCACTCAAGCCGAAGGCGGGAGCCGACTCGATAGGCCTGCGCTTCACAGGGAGAGCGGAACTGGAGGAACTGCGGAACACGGCCCCGCCCGCCCTCCTCGACGACACCCTCTTCCAGCCCCGCATCGACTTCGCCTACGAGGTGTCGTTCTACTACGTCGACGACGCGTTCCAGTACGCCCTGTACGCCCCGGATGCGCACCGCCGCTGGGCCCTCACGCCCTACGACCCCACCGACGAGGACCTGGCCTTCGCCCGGACCTTCATCACCTGGAACACCCTCGACCACGGCATCCAGCGCGTCGACGCCTGCCGCACCCGGGAGGGCGACCTCCTCCTGGTCGAACTGGAGGACCTGAACCCCTACCTCTCCCTGGACGTCACCTCGACCGCCACCCAGGACGCCTTCGTCTCGGCGATGACGGCATCACTGCACAGACTGCTGGCAACGGGCCGCTGACTCAGCGGCCCGCCTGCGCGCACACAAAACAGGTCAGCGACCCAGGAATACTCCTAGATCGCTGACCTGCTACTTCTCTGTCGGGGTGGCGGGATTTGAACCCACGACCTCTTCGTCCCGAACGAAGCGCGCTGCCAAGCTGCGCTACACCCCGATCGTCGCTGCTCGTCGCGGCGACGTCGTTTACTCTAGCCCACTCGTGGCCGGAGACGAAATCCGGTTTCCCGGGAGCCGCTCTCCGTGGTCTCGTGGTCGGAGGGCGGAGGGCAGCTCCCGGCCGCTCCCGGCGTTACTCCCGCCCCACCAGCGTCAGCAGCGTCGCCTCCGGCGGGCAGGCGAACCGTACCGGGGTGTAGCGGTTGGTGCCGCAGCCCGCCGATACGTGCAGGTAGGACGTGTTGCCCTCGGCCGTGTGCGTCGACAGGCCCTTCACCCGGTCCGTGTCCAGGTCGCAGTTGGTGACGAGCGCGCCGTAGAAGGGGATGCAGAGCTGGCCGCCATGGGTGTGGCCCGCCAGGATCAGGGGGTAGCCGTCCGCGGTGAACGCGTCCAGCGAGCGCAGGTACGGCGCGTGCACCACGCCCAGGGAGAGGTCGGCCGACTTCGACGGGGCGCCCGCCACGCGCGCGTACCGGTCGCGCTTGATGTGCGGGTCGTCCAGGCCGGTCAGCTCGATCTCCATGCTGCCGAGCTTCAGGGTCGTGCGGGTGTTCGTGAGGTTCAGCCAGCCCGCCGCGTCGAAGCCGTCCCGCAGCTCCTCCCACGGGTTGTGGATCACGCCAACCGCCGGCGCGTTGCCGTTCAGGCCGTGGCGGCCCTGCACCTTCTCCCGCAGGTAGCGGGCGGGGTTGCGCGGCACCGGGCCGTAGTAGTCGTTCGAGCCGAAGACGTACGCGCCGGGGAACTCCATCAGCGGGCCCAGCGCGTCCAGCACCTCCGGCACGCCCTCGGTGTCGGAGAGGTTGTCCCCGGTGTTGATGACGAGGTCGGGGCGCAGGCCGGCCAGCGAGTGCAGCCAGCGCTGCTTCTTGCGCTGCCCGCTCACCATGTGGATGTCGGACACCTGGAGTATGCGCAGGGGCCGCATGCCCGACGGCAGCACGGGCACCGTCACCCGCCGCAGCCGGAAGGAGCGGGCCTCGAACCCCGCCGCGTACAACAGACCGGCGGCGCCGACCGCCGCGATCCCCAGAGGTACTCCGTATCGCGCTCGCATACGCCCCATCGTGTCAGACCCGGACGGTGCGCAGCGCCGCCTGTGGACAACCCCGGTGACCAGCCAAGTCCCCCTGCGGACGGGGTGGACGGGAGGGGAGCGAAATCGACGGGCGACCGGCCCCGTGCACCTGCGACAATCAGGCTCATGACCACGCTCAAGTCGAAGCTGCAGGAAGACCTCAACGCCGCGATCAAGGAGCGCGACGAGCTCCGCTCCTCGACGCTCCGGCTGACGCTCGCCGCGATCACCAAGGAGGAGGTCGCGGGTACGGAGAAGCGGGAGCTCTCCGACGACGAGGTCCTCAAGGTGATCACCAAGGAGGCGAAGAAGCGGCGCGAGGCCGCGGACGCCTTCGCGCAGGGCGGTCGCCCCGAGCAGGCCGAGCGGGAGAAGGCGGAGGGTGTGATCCTCGCCGTGTACCTGCCCAAGCAGCTGTCGGACGAGGAGCTGCAGCAGATCGTCGCCCAGGCGGTCGAGGAGGCCCGTGCGGCCGGTGCCGAGGGCCCGCGCGCCATGGGCCAGGTCATGAAGATCGTCAACCCCAAGGTGGCGGGGCTGGCCGAGGGCGGCCGCGTCGCCGCGGTGGTCAAGCAGCTCCTCGCGAACGGCTGAGCGGACCCTCGTCCCAACGGCGGTGGGGCGCCCCCTGGTCGATCCAGGAAGCGCCCCACCGCCGTTCACGTACGCACCGGGTCACCGGACGGTCAGCCGAACCCGCCTCCGTCGCCGAAGCCCCCTCCGTTCTCCTGCCCCTCGATGAAGTTCTCCGGGATCGAGAAGGAGGGCGTGGGGAAGGTACCGCCGTCGGTGCCTCCGGTGATCACGCCACCGTTGTTGCCGTTACCGCCGCCGGTGTTCCCACCGTTGCCGTTTCCGCCGTTGCCGTTGTCGCCGTCCCCGTCGCCCCGGCCGTCGTCACCGTCGTCCCCGTTGTTCCCGTCGTCCCCGTCGCGGCCCTTGTCGGCGTCGGGGATGTGGACCAGGTTGAAATCGGCCGTCGGCTTGCCCGAGAGGGCGCCGGTCATCGCGTCACGCCAGATGGGGCCCGGCACCGAGCCGCCGTAGACCTTGGCGTGGGGGACGCCGCCGATGGTGATGTTCACCATCTTGACCTGCTGGGTGGCGCTGCCGACCCAGACCGCGCCCGACAGGTTCGGTGTGTAACCCACGAACCAGGCGTTCTTGCGCTCGTCCGTCGTACCCGTCTTACCGGCGTTGTCGCGGTCCGTGAGACCGGCCTCCTGACCCGTACCGGAGTCGACCACGCCCTGCAGCAGGGTGTTCACCGTGTCGGCGGTCGTCTCGCTCATCGCCCGCGAGCACGTCGACTTCGGCACCTGCAGCGACTTCTGCTGGTTGCCGATCTTCTGGGTGATCGACTCGATGGCGACCGGCGTGCAGTACGTGCCCCGGGACGCGAAGGCGGCGTACGCGCTCGCCATCGTCAGCGGGGAGATGCCCTTGGAGCCGAGGGAGACGGCGGGCACCTCGGGGAGCTTGTCGCCGTTGCCCTGCACGACGTGCAGGGCGTCCGTCATCTTCACCAGGGGGCACAGGCCGATGTCGGCGATCATCTGCACGAAGTAGGTGTTGACCGACAGGGCCATCGCCTCCTTCAGCTGGTACGGGCCGACCTCCGACGTGTTCTCGTTGGGTACGGTCTCGCCCCCCTCGTTCGTCCAGGGCTTGCTGCTGCACGTCTGCACGGGGTCGGGGTAGGGCATCTCGTACGGCGACGAGTACTCCTGGGTGGCCGGTCGTCCCTCCTCGAGCGCGGCCGCCGCGACGAACGGCTTGAACGTCGAACCGGTGGGAAAGCCGAAGTTGGAGCCGCCGTAGGACGCGTCGACCGAGTAGTTGTACTCGGTCTCGTTCTTGCCGTAGCCGTACGGCTTCGACTGGCCCATCGCGACGATCTTGCCGGTGCCGGGCTCGACCAGAGTGGTCGCCGCGGCCACCTGGTCCGACTGGTCGACGTGGGCCTTGAGCGAGTCCTGTACCGACTCCTGCGCCTGCGGGTCGAGCGTCGTACGGATGGTCAGGCCACCCTGGTTCCAGACCTTGGCCCGAGCCTCCTTCGTCTTGCCGAAGGCCGGGTCGTTCAGGAAGACCTCACGCACGTAGTCGCAGAAGAAGCCCGCTCCCTTGACCGCCGTGATGCAGCCGTTCTTCGGCTTGCTGACGTTCAGTTCGAGCGGCGACTTCTTGGCCTTGTCGGCCTGCGCCTGGGTGATGTCGCCGACCTCGGCCATGCGCTGGAGCACCACGTTGCGGCGGTTCTTGGCCTCCGCCTCGTCGTTCACCGGGTCGTACCGGGTCGGCGACTGGACGATGCCGGCCAGGAGGGCGGCCTCCTGGAGGCCGAGGTCCTTGGCCGACTTGGAGAAGTAGCGCTGGGACGCGGCCTCGACGCCGTAGGCCTGCTGGCCGAAGAAGGTGATGTTGAGGTAGTTCTCCAGGATCTTCTTCTTGCCGAGCTCCTCCTCGACCTGGATCGCGTACTTCAGCTCACGGATCTTGCGGCCGAGGGTCTGCTGGGTGGCCTGGGCGACCTTCGTCGGGTCGTCACCGGCCTCCTCCACGAAGACGTTCTTCACGTACTGCTGCGTCAGCGTCGAGGCGCCCTCCGAGACGCCTCCGCTGCGCGCGTTCTTGTTCAGGGCGCGCAGGACACCCTTGAGGTCGATCGCACCGTGCTCGTAGAAGCGCGCGTCCTCGATGGCGACGATCGCCTTCTGCATGTACGGCGAGATGTCCTTGAGGTCGACCACCGTGCGGTCACGGGAGTAGACCGTGGCGATCTGGCCGCCCTCGCTGTCCAGGATCTGCGTGCGCTGGCTCAGCGGCGGGCGCTTCAGATTGGACGGAATCTCGTCGAATCCCTCGACCGATCCCTTGGCGGCCAGGCCCAGAGCGCCGACCGCGGGCAGTGCGATGCCCGCCATGACGGCTCCCGCGAGCACACTGACACCGAGGAACCTGGCGGCCTGCTGCGTTGGCGACAGACCACCGCCCGAGCGCTTGTTTGCCATGGGGGCAGCCTAATCCGTAGTCCTGGCGGTTCGGAGGGAGCGAAGGCGCCTCGGGATGTTCGAGTACCGGATCGTGACGTTCGGGGCGAAGCAGGTCCGAGGCAGGACGGCCGCGCGGCCGGTCGGCATGCCAACTGCAAGTGCCCGACGTTCCCATTCGCCGGACACAGGCATATGCCTTGGCCTAAGCTGCTCTCGGCCGCCACAGCAGTAACCCCTTGTATCAAGTACGTCTGGCGACCCCGGATCGTTCCGACACCGGCCCCATTTCTCTCCCGGGGACGTGTCCGAATCCGCCTTGTGTGTCACCCGCTGTCCGATGTGACGCAACGCAACTGTCCCGGTCTGACGGGATGGTCGCGTATGCCCTCAGGTCACTCCTCCGGGTGATCTGCCGCTTACGCATAGTCCGTTCGGGCCATTCAAGATTGGGCCCGAAGGGGGTGTTGCACTGTGCCCACCTTCCGTAACGTCCTCAACTGGCGGCGGTGAATATGCCGTCTGCCGCCGTGGGGGAGCCTCGATTCGGGAGAGGACGGCGCCGGTATGGGCTGGGTAACCGACTGGAGTGCGCAGGCTGCCTGCCGCACTACCGATCCGGATGAACTGTTCGTTCAGGGAGCAGCGCAGAACAGGGCCAAGGCGGTGTGCACCGGATGCCCGGTACGCACGGAGTGCCTGGCCGATGCGCTCGACAACCGCGTCGAGTTCGGCGTGTGGGGAGGCATGACGGAGCGCGAGCGCCGCGCACTACTGCGCAGGCGGCCGACCGTCACGTCATGGCGCAGGCTGCTGGAGACCGCGCGCACGGAGTACGAGCGCGGAGCCGGCCTGCTTCCCCTCGATGAGGACGAGACGTACGAGAACTACGCGGCGGTGGGCTGAGGGCGGCTCCACCGCCTTCACCGGAGCCGTACCGCCGGCACCGGGACAGCAGCGCTCTCACCCGCACCACGGAGCTCGGTCAGGACGCCCCACAGGCATCGGCGTGTCGGACAGGTGCGCCGACCCGGTCCCAAAGGTCTCCGGAATGTCGCGGGGAGGGGCTCCTCAGGGACCGCCCAGGACCGAGTCACGGCCCCGGGCGGTGGATGAAGCCGTCCACGGCCAGGCCGGGGCAGGCTCGTGCCCCGCACCGGGACGCTCAGGCGCTGCCGTCGGGCTCGGGCAGCTCCGGCCGTATGGCCGCGAGCCGGTCCCCGATGTCCCGCAGCCCCGCGAGGTCATGGACGTCGCCGGGCAGTGCGGCCACTTCCGCCACGGCCACCTCGGGGTGGAGCGCGGTGAAACGGTCGCGCGTGCGCTGCTCGCGGGAGAGCAGCTGCATGCGCTCGGCGTGCAGCCTCAGCAGGCCTGCGGTGAGTTGTTCGATGGTTCGGTCGTCAGCGCCGTCCGTGTCGTCTGTGTCGTCCGTGGGAGTCCGGTCGTCAGCGCCGTCCGTGTCGTCTGTGTCGTCCGTGGGAGTCCGGTCGTCAGCGCCGTCCGTGTCGTCCGTGGGAGTCCGGTCGTCAGCGCCGTCCGTGTCGTCTGTGGGAGTCCGGTCGTCAGCGCCGTCCGTGTCGTCCGTGGGAGTCCGGTCGTCCTCGGCGGTCCGGTCGGTGGCGGCCCGGTCATCGGCGGGGGAGCCGGTTTCGGGTGCGGGAGCCTCGGAGGCGGAGCCCTCGGATGCGGGAGATTCTGAACTGCCGTACGCGTCGGGAGAGTTACGAAGTACTGCTTTCCCGTCCTGCTGATCCACAATGCGGGTCTCGTCAAGATTTTCCGCGGCGGCGAGCGCGCGCTCGGCGGACAGCTGAGCCGCGTCGCTGCCGTGGACCCGGTTGAGCACCAGGCCCGCCAGCGGCATGTCCTCGGCGGCCAGCCGCTCCACGAAGTACGCGGCCTCCCGCAGCGCGTCCCGCTCCGGGGCCGCCACCACCAGGAACGCCGTGCCGGGCGCCTGCAGCAGCTTGTACGTGGCGTCCGCGCGCGTGCGGAACCCGCCGAACATCGAGTCCATGGCGGCCACGAACGTCTGCACGTCCTTCAGCAGCTGCCCCCCGAGCACCTTGCCGAGCGCGCCCGTCATCATCGACATGCCGACGTTGAGGAACTTCATCCCGGCGCGCCCGCCCATCTTCGCCGGCGCCAGCAGCACCCGGATGAGCTTGCCGTCCAGGAAGGACCCGAGCCGCTTGGGAGCGTCCAGGAAGTCCAGCGCCGAACGGGACGGCGGAGTGTCGACAACGATCAGGTCCCACTCGTCCCGCGCGCGGAGCTGCCCCAGCTTCTCCATCGCCATGTACTCCTGCGTGCCCGCGAAGCCCGCCGAGAGCGACTGGTAGAAGGGGTTGCCCAATATGGCGGACGCCCGCTCGGGGTCCGCGTGCGCCTCGACGATCTCGTCGAAGGTGCGCTTCATGTCGAGCATCATGGCGTGCAGTTCGCCGCCCGTGGTGTCGTCGATGCCCTTCACCCGGCGCGGGACGTTGTCCAGGGAGTCGATGCCCATGGACTGGGCCAGCCTGCGGGCCGGGTCGATGGTGAGCACGACCACCTTGCGGCCGCGCTCGGCGGCCCGCAGTCCCAGGGCCGCCGCCGTGGTCGTCTTGCCGACACCGCCGGAGCCGCAGCACACCACGATGCGGGTCTCCGGGTCGTCCAGGAGCGGATCGACCGCCAGCAGCCGGGCCGGCCGGATGGAGCGGTGGGGGTCGTGGGTCCTGGACGGTCCGTGCGTGTCGTGCGGGTGGGCCGCACCGTGCGGGGTGACCGAGTCGTGCGTGGAGGCCGGGTCCGAACTCATGAGATCCCTTGCTGACGCAGTTCCGTGGCCAGTTCGTACAGGCCCGCCAGGTCCATGCCCTCGGCGAGCAGCGGGAGTTCGTGCAGCGGCAGGCCCAGCTCCTGGAGCACGGTCCGCTGCTCCTGCTCCAGGGTGTGGCGCTCGGCGTACTCCTCCGCCTGTCCGAGCAGCGGCGTCACGAGCCGCTCGGCGCCGCCGCCGCGCCGGGCGCCGCCGAGTCCGGCGGCCGAGAGCGCCCGCGCGATGGCGGGGCGGGAGGCATCCTCCATGAACTCCAGATCGGCGGAGTCCAGCACGGCCGGCCGCACCATGTTCACGATGATCCTGTCCACCGGCAGCCGGGCGGCGCGCAGCTCCGCGATGCCGTCCGCGGTCTCCTGGACGGGCATCTCCTCCAGCAGGGTCACCAGATGCACCGCCGTCTCCGGAGACTTCATGACCCGCATCACGGCCTGGGCCTGGTTGTGTATCGGGCCGATCTTCGCCAGGCCCGCCACCTCGTCGTTGACGTTCAGGAAGCGGGTGATGCGGCCCGTGGGCGGGGCGTCCATCACCACGTAGTCATAGGTGAACCGACCGCTCCGGTCCTTGCGGCGCACCGCCTCGCACGCCTTGCCCGTGAGGAGGACGTCCCGCAGACCCGGGGCGATGGTGGTGGCGAAGTCGATGGCGCCGAGCTTCTTCAGGGCTCGCCCGGCGCCGCCCATCTTGTAGAACATCTGGAGGTAGTCCAGAAGGGCCAGTTCGGGGTCGATGGCGAGCGCGTACACCTCGCCCCCGCCCGGGGCCACGGCGATCTTCCGTTCCTCGTAGGGCAGCGCCTCCGTCTCGAAGAGCTGCGCGATGCCCTGTCTGCCCTCCACCTCGACCAGTAGGGCGCGCTTCCCCTCGGTCGCGAGGGCGAGCGCGAGTGCTGCGGCGACCGTGGTCTTTCCGGTACCGCCCTTGCCGCTGACGACCTGGAACCTGCTCACGTATTCGAGCGTAACCAGTCCGCCCACGGCCCACGCGGGAGGCTGTGGACAACGGGGCCTCACTCGGCCACGTGCCCGCCCCGCGGCAGCGGCTAGAGTCGGCCACATGACCAAGTGGGAATACGCAAAAGTTACACCACTTACGATGGCGAAGCCACAAGGGCGTTGACCTGCGGAAACGTCACGGGCCCCGCCCATGCGCCACGGGGGAACTTCAACGCACGGACGGGGCCCAACCTCACCGCCGGGGGTACCTGGTCACCAGCGGCGAGGGGCCTTACTGGCCTTCCTCGGCTAGCACATCGGCCCACCTGCGCGGCTCGCATCCTGGGGTGCCGGTGATGTGCCGGAGGTTGTGTAGCTGGGGTTTCTCGCCCTCGGGGAAGGTGAACGGTTCGCCTTCTTCGATCCGCCGCAGGCAGATACAGCAGAAACGTATCTTCACTTGTTGCTGCCTCGTAGGAAGTAGGGCCCGTTCCCCCAGTGGCAGCGGACACAACCGGTTCGAGGACGGCCCTGGGAACCGGGGGAACGGGCGGTCTTGGGGGACCTACCTAGCCGGTCAGAACGGCCGCCCGCAGCACGCGCCGTAGACGGGCCCCGAGGGGGCACAGTTGGCCGCACCGGCACTTGGGGCACTCCATGACGTGCTGCCGTCTGGCGGCCCTCAGAGTGAGGATGTCGCGGTTCCGCGCGTCCTCTTCCGGGGTGATCTGTAACCGGCCCCTCATTCCGACCCCCCGGTCAGCCGGTCGTATAGCGCCTGTTGCTTGAGTACGAGGATTACGAGCCCGCGCCACGTCTCCGCGCTGATCGTGTCGTCAAGAAACCCAACGTTCTTACTCTGGCCCGGCACGTCTTGAGTCTCGTACGGCGCGGTCGCATACCAGCGGCCCGGTTCGCTCCGTGATGATTCCGACTTGAACGCCTTCCATCCCGGTGGCAAGTCGGCAGATTGTTCGATCTTGCGCTGTTCATGGCTAAGCTCATTCACCGTTGGCGCTCCGTTCGCCAGCCAGTCCCGGGACCGTTCGCGCGGTTGCCGGGACACCCACGTTTTGGGGTGCATGACCGACGCTTCACCATGATTCTTTTTCCGCCTAGCGGCCCGCTGTCGGCCCGCTGTAGGCCAGCATGGGAATCATGGGGACTATCGGGGCCAACATCCGGCGAGAGCGCGAACAGCGCGGGTGGTCGCAGGCACGGCTAGCGCGC
This sequence comes from Streptomyces sclerotialus, assembly GCA_000719105.1. Lineage (GTDB taxonomy): Bacteria > Actinomycetota > Actinomycetes > Streptomycetales > Streptomycetaceae > Streptomyces > Streptomyces sclerotialus_B. The sequence goes on from JODX01000004.1 coordinate 177,520, forward strand.
GAGGTTTGCCGGGCGGCGGGGGTGGCCGGTGAGCCGGTCGGACGGCAGGAAGTCAGCCGATGGGAGACAGGGAAGCGCACGCCGCGCGAGTGGTTGCCGTTCCTCGCTGCGGCCCTCGGCGTACCGGTGCACACCCTCACAGCGGCACAGACGGCCCCTGAACCGCCCTTGCCGACACTGGCCGACTTCCTGCCCGCCGAGGACCCGCTAGAGCCGCTGGCGGCCCGCACAGGCGGTCGTATCGGCATGGGCCAGGTGGACGACCTACAGCAGCGCGTGCACGGCCTACGGCTTGCCGATGACTACTTGGCCGGGCGGGATCTCCTACGGCCAGCGCTGCGGGAACTCCGAAAAGCTGTTCGAATCTTCCGGGAGCACTCCTACAGCGGAGAGATCGGCCGACAACTCCTGATACAGATAGGGGAGTTGGCGCAGATCGTTGGATGGATCGCGTCGGACGCTGGCCAGCACGAGGAAGCAGAACGCGTATACCGGCTAGGACTCAGCGCGGCCACGCAAGCCGAGGACCGGACGCTAGCCGGAAACCTTGCCGGATCACTCGCCTACCAACTCAGCAACACCGGCCAGGAAATGAGTGGTCTAGACCTCTCTCGTGCAGCACTCGACGGAGCCGGGCCAGATGCTCCCCCAAAGGCCCGTGCGCTGTATTGGGACCGGGTGGCATGGGCGCACACGAAAGCGGGGGGTTCCGAGAATGCGCAAGCAGCCATGCGAGCACTCGGGGAAGCCAGCGAGGCTCTAGCCGAGGACAGCAGCGCAATCGAATCACCGGCCTACCTCTATTGGGTTGATGCCGGGGAATTGCGCGTCATGGAATCCCGGGTCTACACCGAACTACACCGACCACTACGCGCTGTGCCGCTACTGCGGGAAGTCCTCGGCCAGTACGACCAAACGCACACGCGCGAAATGGCGCTCTACCTCTCGTGGCTGGCCGTGGCTTACGCGGACGCCAACGAGCCGGAGGAAGCAGCGGCCACGGCGGAACGGGTTATCTCGCTGTCAGCGGACGTGGCCAGCGAACGCACAGCGGAACGGGCGCGGGTGGTGCTGGCCCGGCTCGCGGAGTACGCCGAGGTACCCGAAGTTAGGGCCGTTCTCGACTCAGCCGCCTAAGAATCAAAGGTGCCAAAAATCCTTGGTATCACTGGGCAAACGGCACCCGGACCCCCGCAGCCGGCTGGGATACCCGCCTTTATTTCGAAGGTGGCCCGAAAACACAAGAAACCCCCGACGACCGGGGCAGGTCATCGGGGGTTCGTGGTGTTCATCGCGTGCCGCAATTGCGGGGCCGTCCGGGTACCGGTGCCGGTCGTCGGGGCAACGTGTCAGCGTAGGGCTGAGCTGGGGACCGAATTGGCAGCGAGCGAGGAAACCGCCATGCGACCATGCCGGGTCGTGCCGGTGCGCTGGAGGGCTCCCAACCATTCGGGCCGAGGACAACACGAATCGGCTTCACTGCGCCCGCCTGTACGCGCCGTATAGCTCCCGGAGTACCGGTTCCGTTCCCTCGTTCAAACCAAGCGTCAGCAGACCAGCGAAGAGAACAGCATCCGTTGCGCTGTCTCGACCGGGAGCCGGGCCGTTCTCGTTGAACTCCGTAAAGGCAACATTCCAGCGACGGCAGCGAGAACCGCAATACGGCGTTGCTCCGCCTCTCGTACCCGCGCGCACGCATTCACGCGAACAACCGGGGCGGCGGCAAACTCGGTAGTTAGGCATTGGTGGACTCCTCAGCAGCCATAGAGAGATAGCGGCGGCCGGTTCGCTCGGACACGCCGAAATGGTCGGCCAACATTTGGCCGGTCACCTTGCGGCCATCGGCGGACAGCGCGGCCACAGCGGTACGGATCACTTCCGGACTCGGCGGAGTGACCGGCGTACGCGCGCTGTCTGGCCAAAGGCTCTCAGCGGCAATCTGCCGCTCGCTCTCGGCCGGTACCGGGTCATCGGTCGGGACGCTGGCCGAACGGCTCTCAGACGGGCTCTCAGCGCTTGCGCGGCCCACCGTGGCCAAATGCATTAGGTGACCGGCAACAAGCGGCGGAACGGCGGACACAGCGGCCACCAGGACCGGGCCAACGGCCATGTAACCGGCAATGACTAGGTGCGCGATTACCTGCGCTGTCAACGCGAGAGCGAGCGCCATTCCGGCACCTGCCTTAGCTGACCGGCTGTCCGGACACGTAGCGGCCATGACCGAAGCAACAGCGGCGTAGGCGGACAACACCAGCGGCATTAGGACGGCCACGCTTGGGGACCAACCGGCCAGCGTGGCTAGTCGGTATTCGCCCGGTGCGGACATGGCCAGCGCAGCGAGCAAGACGACCGGACGGCCGCCCGTTGCTGCGATACGTGCGTATAGGGGAAGTTGCATTGTTGGTATCTCCTCTAGGAATGCGGAATGCCGCTCAACCGAGGGGAGGAGAGAAACCCATCGGGAGCGGCATTCCAAACCGGACGTGATCAGCGTCCGGGGACTATGGGCACCCTTGATCGTTCAAGGGTGGCTAGAACACTGCGGACATGCGATGCATACGTGCGGCCAGCTCTTGCGCCTCGCGCTCTAGTTCGCTGTTACCAAACGGACGGCTGTAATCCCGCGTCGTTAGGAAGTGACCAGCGGCAACCCATCGGCGCGATAGCTCAACTTCGACAGCGGACGGGCCGGAATCCTTGACCGGGGCGCGTTCCTTACGCCGCGCCATTACCGCACTCCGTGACGGGCACGGGCCATCGCACGGCCAGCAGCGGAAGCGGACCGGCTAACCGGCGTATCAACGTCCTGTAGACCGAGAGCGCGAACCAGCGCAAGGAACGACGTTTCCGCCGCGCGCAGTTCCTTAAGCGAGGGGTTCGGATAGATACCGCCTCGGATTCCGCGCACGATTACGCCGCGCGTATTCACGTCCGCCTCTAGTGCTTGGATCTGATCCAGCACAGCGCACGCCCGGTCAAGGGTCGTCATTTCGTAGTTCTCTAGCTCGAACTCGGCGAGCACGGCCCGGCGGAATTCTGCGCTGATCTTTAGGTTACTCATAGTGCCCCCTTCCGGGGTTTCTCGTGTTTGCGCTGGTCACAACGCGTTAACTGGTTTGGGGTGTGCGCAGGCAAATTTCGAGCTGCTATACGCTTGCGATCCCCGTGAGGGCTCGAAGGGGCTATACCCCCACCCCTTTAGTGAGCCGCCACTACCCAGCGTGAATCACAGCGAGGAAGTCACAGACTCGCAGCGCTTACGCCGAGGACTACCAGGGATCAGGTACACCCTCGCTGCGGGTACCGGGGCGGCCAACAACGTGTCGGGGTATCCGCTTCGCTGCCCGTGCCGCCGCAGACTCTCTCTGTGTCTTCCTGGTGTGGCAGCGCCGACACAGCAATTGCAGATTGTCTAGCGCGTGATTGTCGCCGGGGATGATGTGGTCAACGTCGGTTCCCGGTGCGGGACAGCGCTGCCCGTCCTCTACCCCCTCGCAGCGACCACCGGCACGGCGTATCACCCGCTGGCGCAAGCGCTCCCAATTCTTCGGTAGTCGGGAGCGGCGGTTACTTGTTTCCCATGGCATAGGGAATTCCTTTTCAGCGAGAGCGGGGCCGGTTGATCCGGGCCGACCCCGCTTAGCCCGTGGCCTAGTGACTGAATCCGCCGTACGGGCCCGCGTTACGCATCTCCATACGCGACGCGGCTAGCCGCTCTAGCCACTCCTCGTAACGCTGCTCAGCAAGCGCGGGTAGGGCATCGGCGATTACGTCTAGATCCTCAGTAAGCAGCGTGCCGCCCTGGATTGGGTCGTCATTTAGCACGAACCGGCGAACCTCGTTCACTGCCTCGCTCAGCTTCGGCGCTGCCCAGCTACGGTCGTTCTCGGTAAACACCCCGGCGTGTTCCAGCTTGGAACCGTTGAATTCGATCTCATGGACAACATCACCTAGCAGATGGTTTAGCGTGAAATCGCCTAGCAGCGGGTACAGCTCGGCCAGCGCGGATAGCTCGGAATCCAGTTCCTTGAAAGCGTTCACCGCAGCCTCACGCCGCTTAAGGAACTCCGCCGAAACAGCCTCGCGGTACTCAGCGATAAACGCCGAGTCATCGAACAGTGCGTCGTAAGCCTTACGGGCGGCCACGAGCCGGGACAGCATCGCGCGGAACGCCGACAGAGTGCCCTTTACGGCTAGCTGTGCTTCAGTCACCTTCGCAGCGGTGTTCGCCGGTGCAGCCTTACCGGACTCGGCAGCGCGGGCATGTGCTGCCACGGCCTCACTCTCGGTATCCTCGGCGGCCTCAGCCCGCTCGTAATACAGGTCCATTAGCCGGTCCATCTCAACGGCTGCGGCCTGCACATCCTGCCAACGATCCTCGGCGGCCTTTGGCGCTAGAACCCCATGACGCTTGTTGCGCATCATGAATTCGTGGTTAGGGGTGATTAGGTCTTCTGGAGTGGTGATCTCGTTCATTGGGTGTTCTTCCTCAGTCGTTTAGCCACGGGGCGTGGTGGTGGTTGAAAATGCTGACGGCTAGTTCCTCGCCCTCGGCCCGGCGCTGGTATTCGGTGAAGCTTTCCCGCGCTTCCTCCAAGCTCATTTTGCTTGGCTCATCGGCCATCCAGCGTCCATGCATATCGGCGCGCTTGCTTCGCACGGCCTCGGCCTTTTGCTCGGCCCGCCATGCCTCTAGCTCGCGCTGTTCGGCTTCCTTTTGCGCGGCACGCTCGGCGTAATGCTCGGCTAGCGCTTCGCTATGGCTGACAGCGGAAGGTGCGGGCCGACGCTCGGCACTTAGTCGGTCGGCATTCGTGGGCGAACCCTGCTGCCAGCGCGCGGTATTGGCGCGGGAATTAGAACCCTGCCCGCCGGTCGTCATGTCGTGTGACAGTGGCATACGTGTCTCCTCTCAGATACGCAAAAGGGCCCCTTACTCGCCGGGTCTCTGCTCAGACCGTGGCGGGCAAGGGGCCCACCGGTGAGGGGTACGCCGCTGTGTGCGCGCGTTACTTCAACTCACCGAAGTTCGTGTGTAGTTGCGGGAGCAGCCGCAGGGGAACCAGCGTCCACCACCCTTGAACGATTAAGGGTGCCGATGGGTGAACCGGCCGCAGGAGAAACGACCGGCCACACATCGACTGAAAGGAGAACACAGCATTCCCGAGAGGACCGGAGACAACCGCCCTCACCCCCTACGAGGTGAGTGAGTTAACCGGGAGGGTCGGAATTGCTGGGAATACTGTGCACCGGGGGCAATTCGTTACCCAACCGTTGCAAGCCGGCTGCGGGCTATCGGGAATGTCGATTCCGGGAATTGAACGGTCTACAGCGGGAGTGACGCGATGACGCTGGTGACGCTCCCCACGCAACAGTTCCGCCTATAGGTATGACTCACTCCAAATACTTTCTTCAACCTAGCGTCACTTGCGTCACTAGCGTCATTTCTCCAGGTCAGAACCGGTGACACATGATGACGCAAGGGGGCGACGATGACGCATCATGTGTCACCGCCACCCCTCCCGCTGTCATGCCTGCGGCGAATCCTCGGAATTCAGCAAGCGTCATGCGTCATCGGCCGTCCGCTTGCGTCACTCGCGTCATCGCTGCGTCAGCCTGCGTCGCCGCTGAAGATGCCGGGACCGGTGAACGTGTCGTACGACAGCCGCACTCCGCGCAACCCTCGGGCCTTACTGGTGCGGTACGGCTGAATGGTGCTGTCACGCTCTCGCAGTGCCATAGAGAGACGGTGAGCGGAGCGGAACGGTGGAACGCCGTTGTCCTCGGCCCAATTCCGGTATGCGTCCCAGATATCCGCCGTTGACGTTTCCGCTGTCGGGTCGAGTACCAGGACGCCGGGGAAGAATCCCGCGAGCGTGTCGGACTCTTCGCGGTACGCCGCCGTAGCCTGCGCGACCGAGGGGGTTTCGCCTAGGCCGTTTGCGTACCACTCCTGTGCGCCGCGTACGGCCCAAGCAAGGATGCCGGGGAATTCCTCGCGGAGCGTGTCCTCCAGCGAGTAGTCCCGCTCGTGCGCTTCAAACTTCCGCTCGAATGGCAGCAGCTTTACGCGTCGCCATGTGCCGTGATCCTGCTCCCGCACTTCCGGCCGGTAGTTCGTGGCCAGCAGAATTAGAGCCTGCGGCTTGAACGTGTACGGGTCGCGGTACTTGGGGTTTACGTTGATCTCTTCCCCGCCGGTCGCATTCTTGATCGCTGCGCTGTCGAGAACGGCACCCCGGTTCGTTTCGCTGGCCAGCGCTAGCCGTGCTCCGCGCAGTAGTTCGGCCTCGGCCCCGCCGCGCTTGTTGCCTGTGCCGGTGAACATGTCGAACGGCACCGTTACGGCGTGGTCGGCAAACAGTCCGCGCAGCGTGTTAAGGAACACCGACTTACCGTTAGAGCCTTCACCGTAGAGCACTGCGAAAATCTGCTCTCGCGTGTGACCGGTGATGCCGTAGCCGACTAGCCGCTGTGCGTACGCCGGTAGCTCCGGGTCACCGGGGAACACTTCCGAGAGGAAGCGGAGCCAGCGCGGGCAAGTGGCGTTCGGGTCGTAGTCGATGCCGACAGCGCGGGTAATCATGTGGCCGGGCTCACCCTCGAATAGCTGGCCGGTCCGCAGGTCGATAACGCCATTACGGCAAGCGAGCAAATCGGGGTTGGCGTCCCATGGCTGGCCGTCCACGAGAACACCGGGCAGCGTCCGCATCATCGCGACCACGTTGTCGCGGCGGGCACGAGAGCCGAGGTTGCGGAATTCGTATGCCGACAGCCGGTCGCGGTTCTTGGTTCGGTACTCACGAATAAATTCCTGCGCTGACTGCTCCACGAGTAGCCCGCTCGGGTGCCACTTCCAAGAATGGCCGCCCTCGGGAAACAGCGCCCAACCGGTGGCCCGGTCGAATCGAACGTTCCCGCCGAGGTGTTCGTACAGCGCGCGGGCTAGGTCGTCATCGCTGTCACCGTCGATGGACTCAACAGCGGCACTCTGCGCAGCGATAGCGAGAATTGCGCTAACAGCCTCGGGAGGTAGCGACTTGAGAACGTCGTTGTCAATGCTCATCGGGCGGCCTCCATCGGGACTAGGTTGTACGCCCCACCGGGGCCGGTCTTGCAGTGGGCTACGCGCTGCCCATAAGCGGGGTTCTCCGGGTCTCCCGCGCCGTGCCGGTGCAGTGCTCCGCAGATGGGGCAGGAAAGCACCAGGACGCCGGGGCCTAGTTCCGGATTGGCCGGGGGTAGGAAGCGAGCGGGAACGTCGATGATCTCGGCGCTCCCGCCGGTTAGTCGCTGTGTCATCTCGGGATTCTCCTCGGGTAGCACCCTTGATTGTTCAAGGGTGGTTAGTGGGTGGTGCCGTAGGTCTTGCGCTGGTAGTAGGCGTGATTCCGGCAGCGTCGAGAGCACCACTTAGGGCGCTGGCCGGTCCCGCAGTACGGAGGCAGCGGGTTACCGCACGCGCACTTGTCTGTCATGACTGCCTCTCCGATAAGACGCGTCTTAAATTGGGACAAAGAAAAGGCACCCTCGGTGGGTGCCTTACGTGCTGTACGAGGTGAGCCCGTTAAGGGCCATGGGAGGGACGGCCCGCGCGGACAATCCGTTTGGCCAATTGGGCTGGCGTTGCTATGGCCGCCCCTCACTCCCTACGAGGTGAGTTTGTTAACCGCATAGGCGGCGGAACGGACAATGCCGACAGCACCGTTACTGGAGCGTTACGCATTCCGAGAAAGTGCGCCAAATGTGGTGTCGATAACTGTGTGTGCTTGTTTGGTTACAGCTTTCGGCGTTGGCGGGGTGTGTCGAATGCTGTTTTTGGTACGTGAACCAGGTCGAGCCCTACGCGTTTAGCCACCGACTCGGAGTGACCCACAGAAACAGCATTCAGCACGGCGGCCCTCCCTCGCTGTCTGGCGGCTCTCCGTGCTGGCCGGTACATGAGAGCCCCTGTACGGCTGTCTACGGCACGCAAAAGGGCCCGGCGGGAAGTTGTCCCACCGGGCCCCTGAAGGGCTCTCAGAACCGCCTACGCGGCTGTCTCTTGTCCGTGCTGCCCGCCGGTTGCCCACGTGATCGTTACCCGAGGCTCTACAACCGGCTCGGCCTTACTGCCCCGGCTCTTTTCGTCGGCCCGCGCCTTACGGATCTCCACCCGCTCTATGAACAGCTTGACCAGTGCCCGCCGGTCGGCAAGCGAGGCTTTCCCCCACCACGAGCCGGGGCCGATCGGGTCGTACCCCTCATGGTCCGGAGTCAGGTCGTGCTCTAGCCACGCGTCGATAGGCAGTACGGGAACCTCGGCTTCACCAAGTTCAGCCATGCGGGCATCACACGCCGCTAGCCGTTCCTGCTGTGCCTTCACGTCCTTACGCCAGCGGGCACGGCCGATCTCGTCACCCCGGTACAAGTCGGCATCGTCGTAAAGCTGTTCCAGTGCCCGCGCTGCGTCGGCCCGTTCCTGAAGCACCGTCCGCCGGTCCTGCGCTGTTTCCGGGCTCTCGTTGGCCTCTCCGAACCGCTGTGCTGCTGCGGCCAAGATGTCGCCGGTTTCCGGGTCGTCCTCGGCCGTCGAGATCAGCGCGAATATCCGACGGGCAACGAGGTCATCGACACCCGCGCGGCTGATGTACGAACCGCCCTCATGCTCACCGGGCTTGGGCTTGGTACCGGACGGCCGAGAGCAGAAATACGAACCGCCAACCGGGCGCGCTGCGTTGTTGGCAGACAGCGGACGGCCGCACTCGCAGTACAGAACTTCCATGCTCGTGAGCAGCGCGGTAGTGCGGTTTTCAAACTTGCGCTTCGGACGGCTGTCTAGCCACTCCTGAAGTTCGAACCAGTCGCCCGGTTCGATGATCGGTTCCCAAGCCTGAATCGGGGCCCCGCTGTCATCGCGGCGGATGCGGTGACCGACTACGCGCAGCTTGCTCGGGTCCTTCTTCTGCGGCTCGTAAATCGGGTCGGTGGCGAAACCGGCAAGCTGCGGGTGCCGGAGCATCATTCCGAGAGTCTTGATGTGCCACGCGCCCCCGGCCGTCTTCTTGCCCCGGTCGGTTCCCTGGGTGGCTACGCCGGTTTCGTTCAATTCCCGGACGATGCTGCCCAGCGAGCCGGGCACGTACTTACCGGACGGCTTAGGGGAGTGAGCCTGTGACTTGTGCTTGCGGATGATCCACCACACCCGCTGAATCACCTTGGCTTGCTCGGGGTCGGTGTCGAGTACCTGAATGGCTATCGGCTTGCCGTCGCTGTTGTACCGGGTTACCTGCCGCAGCTTCCGGCCGTACGGAGCCTTACCGCCGACATAGCCGCCTAGGGCCCGAGCCTGCTTCACAGCGTCCCGAACGGCGGTGCTCTTGTTCTTGCTTTCCTGGTACGCGCCGTCCAGCCGGAAGATCAGGTGAATCAGATCCATGATGTTCCCCTGCCGGAAAACACCCTCGGTTGTGCTGATGATCGTTACCCCGAGGCCAAGCAACTCGTTCACGATGCCGAGTGCGTCGGTCGGCTCCAGCCGGGACAGGCGGCTGATGTTGTAGACGATGATCACGTTGATACGGCCCATGCGGCACTCGCGAATCAGCCGCTCAAAGTCGGGTCGCTCGGCTCCCGAGTAGGCCGATATACCCACGTCTTCGAAGTGTCCGCACCACTTAGCCTCTCGGCCGTCGCGGGCAACCTCAGCGGCGAACGTTTCGTACCGCGCGTAGTTGGCTGTGCGCTGAGCTGCCGGGCTCGCTTCACTGCCGTTGACCCGTCCGTAGGACTGCCGTCCGTATGCTGCTACGTGCAAGTTCATGCCGGTCACAACCTCGGGAATGATCATGGCCTCAGAGTGCCACCGTAAATGGGAATACGCAACCGTGCCGCTGCTCGTCCACGCCACGAAGCAGATCCTGGACACCTGGGGCGAGGACGGCTGGGAGCTCGTCCAGGTCGTGCCCGGGCCGAACAACCCCGAGCAGCTCGTCGCCTACCTGAAGCGGGAGAAGGCGTGAGCGCCGTCGAGGCGAAGCTCGCGGACCTCGGACTGACGCTGCCCGAGGTCGTGCCCCCGCTGGCCGCGTACCAGCCGGCCGTGCAGTCCGGCGTGTACGTCTACACGGCGGGCCAGCTCCCCATGGTGGACGGCAAGCTGCCCGTCACCGGGAAGGTCGGTGCCGAGGTCACGCCGGAGGAGGCCAAGGACCTGGCCCGCACCTGCGCGCTGAATGCGCTCGCCGCGGTCAAGTCGGTCGCCGGTGACCTCGACCGCATCGCGCGTGTGGTGAAGGTCGTGGGCTTCGTCGCCTCCGCCGCCGACTTCACGGGGCAGCCCGCCGTCGTGAACGGCGCCAGTGAGCTGCTCGGCGAGGTCCTCGGCGAGAAGGGCGTCCACGCGCGCAGCGCCGTCGGCGTGGCCGTGCTCCCGCTGGACGCACCGGTGGAGGTCGAGATCCAGGTGGAGCTGACGGAGGCGTGACCGGGCCGGTGGTGACCGGGGCCTGAAAGCGCCGGTCCCCGCCCGTCGTCCGGGGGCCGCCGACCCGTGATCGTGCTCCGTGATCGTGATCACTCGTGCGACGGCGCGCCCCCGTGGTCCCTCAGGTGTCACCCGATGTTCCCTCTCGAACATCAGCGCGCCACGGGATAGCCTCCGGCCATGGCGAACGGTCAGTGGTACCCACCGGAGTGGCCGGAACGCATCCGCGCGCTGGCCGAGGGCTCGCTCACCCCGGTCGTCCCCAGGCGGGCGGCCACGGTCATGCTCCTGAAGGACACCGCCGGCGGCCCCGTGGTCCACATGCTGCGCAGACGCGCGTCCATGGCCTTCGCCGCGGGTGCGTACGCGTACCCGGGCGGCGGAGTGGACCCGCGCGACGACGACCGCCTCATCCGCTGGGCGGGACCCACGCGCGCGTGGTGGGCGGACCGGCTCGGCGTCGACGAGACCTCCGCCCAGGCCGTCGTGTGCGCGGCCGTGCGGGAGACCTACGAGGAGGCGGGCGTCCTGCTCGCCGGCCCGACCGCCGACACGGTGGTCGGCGACACGACGGGCGAGGACTGGGAGGCCGACCGGGCCGCGGTGGCCGCCCGCGAGCTGTCCTTCGCGCAGTTCCTGGAGCGCAGGGGGCTGGTGCTGCGGTCCGACCTGCTGGGTGCCTGGGCCCGGTGGATCACCCCGGAGTTCGAGTCCCGCCGCTACGACACCTGGTTCTTCGTGGCCGCCCTGCCCGCGGGGCAGCGCACCCGCAACGCCTCCACGGAGGCCGACCGCACGGTGTGGACCCGTCCCGGGGACGCGGCCGACGCCTACGACCGGGGCGACCTGCTGATGATGCCGCCCACCATCGCCACGCTGCGCGGGCTCACGGCCTGCACCACCGCGGCCGAGGCGCTGGCCGCCGCGCCCGCGCGCGACCTGACGCCCGTCCTCGCCACGGCCCGGCTGGAGAACGGCGAGATCGTGCTCGCCTGGCCCGGCCACGACGAATTCACCAAGCACGTCCCCGCAGCTCCCACCGCCCCCACCGGGGGAGTTCCCGGATGACCCTGCGACGGCCCGCGAACGTCCCGGCCCCGACCGACGCACTGGAGCGTGTCCCCGTATGACCGACGCCGCCGCCCTGCCCGGCCAGCCACGGGGCGGGGTCCTGTCGGGCCCCGCCACCGCGCGCGCGGTCAACGTGCTCGCCCCCAACGCGTCCGCGATGACCCTGGACGGCACGAACACCTGGATCCTCGCCGAGCCCGACTCCGACGTGGCGGTCGTCGTCGACCCGGGCCCGCTGGACGAGGGGCACCTGCGGAACGTCGTCGGCACGGCGGAGCAGGCGGGCAGGCGCATAGCGCTGACCCTGCTCACCCACGGGCACCCCGACCACGCCGAGGGCGCCGCGCGGTTCGCGGAGCTGACGGGGACCGGGGTGCGGGCACTCGACCCGGCGCTGCGGCTCGGCGACGAGGGACTGGGCGCGGGCGACGTGGTCACGCTGGGGGGCCTGGAGCTGCGGGTCGTGCCGACGCCCGGGCACACCGCGGACTCGCTGTGCTTCCATCTCCCGGCCGATCAGGCCGTTCTGACGGGTGACACCGTCCTGGGGCGCGGTACGACGGTCGTGGCCCACCCGGACGGCCGTCTCGGGGACTATCTGGACTCCCTGCGGCGCCTCAGGTCGCTGACGGTCGACGACGGCGTGCACACCGTGCTGCCCGGGCACGGCCCCGTCCTCGACGACGCCCAGGGGGCGGTCGAGTACTACCTCGCCCACCGCGCCCACCGGCTGGCCCAGGTCGAGACGGCGGTCGAGGACGGCTACCGGACGCCCGGCGAGGTCGTGGCGCACGTATACGCGGACGTGGACCGCTCTCTGTGGCCGGCGGCCGAGCTCTCGGTGCGGGCGCAGCTGGTCTATCTGCGGGAGCACGGGCTGATCTGAGGGGCCGGCGGCACCGCTCACGGGGTGGGCGGAGCGAGCGGCCGCGGTGGACGCGGCGCTTTGACGCCGTGCACGCGCGTGTACTCCGCGGCCAGCCAGGGACCCAGGTCGTCCACGTACGCCCGCAGCCGGGCCGGGTCGGGTCCCGGCTCGTACGCCGCGGCCGCCGCCGACCTCATCTGCCCGGCGCGCTCCAAGTAGTACCGCCCGAAGACCTCGGCCATCTCGTGCAGGTCGCTGGTCCAGCCGTTCCAGCGGGGCATGACCAGGGTGAAGCCCGTGCGGACGAGCCGGCGGGAGATGCGGCGGTCCAGGGCGCGGCGGTCGCTCTCGGAGGCCGCCTCCCGGATGCGCAGGTGCCACCGGTCCAGCTGTTGCGCGAGGTCGCCGTTGGTCTCGCGCGCGAGGCGGGAGTCGGGCCGGTAGCGGGGGAGGTACTCGGCGAGGTCCTCGCCCAGGAGGGGCGTGCACAGGCAGGCGACGAACCATCCCAGGTCGTACGTCTCCGCCTCGCTCAGCGCCTGGGCGCGGCTGACCAGCAGGGTCCCGGCGCCGTCGATCTGCGGGAACTCCTTGTCGAGCGCCTCGTCGAGGGCCCGGGCCTCCGCACGGTCGGCGCCGGTGGGCTCCTCGTGCAGGACGAGCAGCAGATCGAGGTCGCTGCGGCCCACGCGCGCGGTGCCGCGGGGGATCGAGCCGTAGAGGTAGGCGCTGTGCAGGCGGGGGCCGAAGGCGTCGAGCAGGCGGTCGCGCGCGGTGGCGACGACAGGGCGGAAGAAGGGCGGGATCCGCCCGAGGGACCCCTCACGCTCGATGAAACCCCGGCTGTCCAGTCCCCTGTGGTGCCTGCTCCCGGTCATGTGCCCACTGTGCACCGATCGTGGCCCGGGAGCGGGCGATTTCCCGTGTCGTGGGGGCTGCCGGCCGCCCGTACGGGGCGTGGCTGCTCCGGTCCGCGGTACGGCGATGGGGCTCCGGTCCGCGGTACGGCGATGGGGCTCCGGTCCGGAGTACGGCGACGGGCCCCGCTCCGAGGAGGCGGGGCCCGTCGCCGTACGGCAGGGACGTCGTCTAGCGCGACCGCTTGGCCAGGCGCTCCACGTCGAGGAGGATCACGGCGCGGGCCTCCAGACGGAGCCAGCCGCGGCCGGCGAAGTCGGCGAGGGCCTTGTTGACCGTCTCACGGGACGCGCCGACGAGCTGGGCGAGCTCCTCCTGCGTGAGGTCGTGGACGACGTGGATGCCCTCCTCCGACTGCACGCCGAAGCGGCGGGACAGGTCGAGGAGCGCACGGGCCACGCGGCCGGGCACGTCCGAGAAGACCAGGTCGGACATCTGGTCATTGGTCTTCCGCAGGCGCCGGGCGACGGCGCGCAGCAGGGCGGCGGCCACCTCGGGGCGCGCGTTCAGCCACGGCTGGAGGTCGCCGTGGCCGAGGCCCAGCAGCTTGACCTCGGTCAGTGCGGTGGCCGTGGCCGTACGCGGACCGGGGTCGAAGAGCGAGAGCTCGCCGATCAGCTCGCCGGGGCCGAGCACCGCCAGCATGTTCTCGCGGCCGTCGGGGGACGTGCGGTGGAGCTTGACCTTGCCTTCCATGACCACGTAGAGGCGGTCACCCGGGTCGCCCTCGTGGAACAGCGAGTCGCCGCGCGCGAGGGTCACCTCACTCATGGAGGCGCGGAGCTCCGCGGCCTGCTCGTCATCGAGCGCCGCGAAGAGCGGGGCGCGCCGCAGAACGTCGTCCACGAGTTCTCTCCTTGTCGACCTGCTCAGGGGATCTTCTTCCCCCGTTTACCAGGGGACCGTGCTCCCCATTTTGCCGGACGGTCCAAACAGTGTGATCTGTCACAAGGATGCCGCACCGGTCTGCCGAGACATGCGGCAGGGGTCCAATCGGACGCCGATCACCTGGCTCCGGGGCGGATGTCCTTGCTGGGCCTTAGGCTGGCCGAGTGTCCAAAACGCCGGTGAGCACACAGGCCAAGGGGGCTGGGCGGGTGGTTGTACGTCGGGATTCCGCTGTGGGCGAACAGGACCCCGTGGGAGCGAAGAAAGCGGCAAAGGGTACGAAGGTGACTGCAGCCAAGACATCGGCCGGGACCCCGGCCCGGAAGCGCGCCGCCGCCGGGGCGGCCGCCAAGAAGGCCGCGCCCCCGCAGGCGCCGAGCGCGAAGAACGGGAGCGGGCACAGCCCCGGGTCCGAGTCGCGCACGGCCCTCGTCCGCCGCGCCCGCCGGATCAACCGCGAGCTCGCCGAGGTGTACCCCTACGCGCACCCGGAGCTGGACTTCGAGAACCCGTTCCAGCTGCTCGTGGCCACGGTGCTGTCCGCCCAGACCACCGACCTGCGGGTGAACCAGACGACACCGGCGCTCTTCGCGCGCTACCCCACCCCCGAGGACCTGGCCGCGGCCGACCCGGAGGAGGTCGAGGAGATCCTGCGGCCGTGCGGGTTCTTCCGGGCCAAGACCAGGTCGGTGATCGGCCTGTCGAAGGCGCTGGCGGCCGAGTTCGGCGGCGAGGTGCCCGGGCGCCTGGAGGACCTGGTCAAGCTGCCCGGAGTGGGCCGCAAGACCGCGTTCGTCGTGCTCGGCAACGCCTTCGGACGGCCCGGTATCACCGTGGACACGCACTTCCAGCGGCTGGTGCGCCGGTGGCGGTGGACCGAGGAGACGGACCCCGACAAGATCGAGGCGGCCGTCGGCGCGCTCTTCCCGAAGAGCGACTGGACGATGCTCTCGCACCACGTCATCTGGCACGGCCGCCGTATCTGCCACGCCCGCAAGCCCGCCTGCGGCGCCTGTCCCATCGCACCGCTCTGCCCGGCCTTCGGTGAGGGCGAGACGGACCCGGAGAAGGCGAAGAAGCTCCTGAAGTACGAGAAGGGCGGCTTCCCGGGGCAGCGCCTCAAGCCGCCGCAGGCCTATCTGGACGCGGGCGGCATCCCGGCACCGCCGCTGGGAGCCGCGTGACGGTGCCCGCCCGGCGGACGCGCCGCGCGGAGCACCGGCGGGATGCCCGCTCCATGCGTCAGAGGAACGCGGCAGCACACCCGTACGAGGGATACGAGGGACACGCGGAACGATCCGTGTTCTCACGGGCGTTGGGATCAGCAGAGCGACGGGGGTGGCGATGAGGCACGCGAGCGATACGCACGACGGGCGGCTGGAGCTGAGCAGGAACGGACTGCCCGCCTGGCTGGACCCGGTGGTGCGGGCCGTGGAGACGGTCGAGCCACGGCAGCTGAGCCGCTTCCTGCCGCCGGCCGACGGGGCGGGGCGGCAGTCCGCCGTGCTGGTCCTGTTCGGAGAGGGTCAGCGCGGGCCCGAACTGCTGCTCATGGAGCGGGCGAGCTCCCTGCGGTCGCACGCCGGCCAGCCCTCCTTCCCCGGCGGCGCCCTCGACCCCGAGGACGGCGACCCGGCCGGCGACGGGCCGCTGCGGGCCGCTCTCCGCGAGGCCGAGGAGGAGACCGGGCTCGTTCCGGGCGGTGTCCAGCTCTTCGGTGTACTGCCCAGGCTCTACATCCCGGTGAGCAAGTTCGTCGTGACGCCCGTGCTGGGCTGGTGGCGTGTGCCGAGTCCGGTGGGCGTCGTCGATCCGAACGAGACCGCCCGCGTCTTCACCGTCCCCGTGGCCGATCTCACGGACCCCGCGAACCGGGTCACGGCCGTTCACCCCCGTGGCCACGCGGGCCCGGCATTCCTGGTCGAATCGGCCCTCGTCTGGGGCTTCACGGCCGGGATCATCGACCGCCTGCTGCACTTCGCGGGCTGGGAGCGCCCGTGGGACCGGGAGAAGCAGGTCCCGCTCGACTGGCGTGCATGACAGGGTGGCGGCCGTGCTGTGTTCTTCCGGGACCCACCTCCCGGGCCCCGCGGCGGGGAAGGGCGACCGCAAGGTGACGAGGCGAGGCTTGAAGCGGTGAACGTGCTGGACATCCTGTTGCTGGTCGCCGCCGTGTGGTTCGCGATCGTGGGCTACCGTCAGGGCTTCGTCGTCGGCATCCTGTCGGTGATCGGCTTCCTGGGCGGCGGCCTCGGCGCGGTCTATCTGCTCCCCGTCGCCTGGGACCTGCTGACGGACGACGCCGAGGTCGGTACGGCCGCCGTCGTCGTCGCGGTGATCGTCGTCATAGTCTGCGCCTCCGTCGGCCAGGCCCTGACCACCCATCTGGGCAACAAGCTGCGCCGCTACATCACCTGGTCCCCGGCCCGCGCCCTCGACGCCACCGGCGGCGCCCTCGTCAACGTGGTGGCGATGCTCCTGGTCGCCTGGCTGATCGGCACCCTGCTCGCCAGGACGACGATACCGACGGTCCGCAACGAGGTGCTCGAATCGAGACTCCTGCTGGGGGTGCAGAGCGCCCTCCCGGACCAGGCCGACACCTGGTTCACCGACTTCACCTCGGTCCTCGCGCAGAACGGCTTCCCGCAGGTCTTCAGCCCGTTCTCGAAGGAGCCCATCACCGAGGTGCGCCCCCCGGACCCCGAGCTGGCCGGCAGTCCGGTCGCCGCCCGCGCCAAGAAGTCCATCGTGAAGGTCACGGGCACGGCCGAGAGCTGCGGCAAGGTCCTCGAAGGCACGGGTTTCGTCTTCGACGAGCGCCGCGTGATGACCAACGCCCATGTGGTCGGCGGCGTCGACGAACCGACCGTCCAGATAGGCGGGGAGGGCCGCAAGTACGACGCCACGGTCGTCCTCTACGACTGGCGGCGCGACATCGCCGTACTGGACGTGCCGAACCTGAACGCGCCGGTACTGCGCTTCGCACCGAAGGACGCCGCCAGCGGCGACGGCGCCATCGTGGCGGGCTTCCCGGAGAACGGCGCGTACGACGTCCGTCCCGCGCGCGTGCGCGGCCGCATCACGGCCAGCGGCCCGGACATCTACCACCGGGACACCGTCCGCCGTGACGTCTACTCGCTCTATGCGACCGTCCGTCAGGGCAACTCCGGCGGTCCGCTGCTGACGCCCGACGGCGAGGTCTACGGCGTGGTCTTCGCCAAGTCCCTCGACGACGCGGACACCGGGTACGCCCTCACCGCCGACGAGGTGCGCGAGGACATCACCGAGGGGCGGGAGGCCAACCAGCAGGTGGGAAGCGACAGCTGCGCGCTCTAGGGACCGGCCGGGGTCAGGGACGCGGGTGGCGCAGCCGTGCCGAGACCCAGCGGGCCCGGCGGCGCAGAATGTGCGGGATCCCCAGCCGGGGGTCCGTGCCCGTGAGCTGCGGGGCGCCCCTCTGGTGGGAGCTCAGCCCCGCGGCCGAGCGGCGGTTGCGTGCTGCGTCACTGTAATCGTGCGTCCAGCCCATACCCGGACGTGTGCCCTCGCCCCAAGGTCGATAACCGCTCTCAGGCCCCCCAATCGGCCTATGCGCCGGGCATGTGTTCCACTCATGGGCGAGCGGCTCCGGACCGTGTGCCGGGAGTGCCGGAGCGGTCACCGAACGGCGTGGTCACCGATCGGGTTCGGGGTCCTTCAGCCAGTTGATGAGCTCGGTGGAGAAGGCCACCGGGTCCTCCTCGTGCGGGAAGTGGCCGAGGCCGTCGAACAGCCGCCAGCGGTACGGTGCCTCGACGTACTCCCCGGATCCGGCCGCGCTGCGGGTACGCATCACCGGGTCGAGCGAGCCGTGCAGATGGAGGGTGGGCACCCGGACCGGGCGCTTCATCCGGCGGTTGAACTGGAAGCCGTCCGGGCGGGCCAGCGAGCGGACCATCCAGCGGTACGGCTCGATCGAGCAGTGCGCGGTCGACGGGATGCACATGGCGCGCCGGTACGTCTCCACCGCCTCGTCGTCCGGCAGCCGGGGTCCCGACCAGTCGCGCAGCAGACGGCCCACCAGGGCGGCGTCGTCGGCGGTGAGCTGCCGCTCGGGGATCCAGGGCCGCTGGAAGCCCCAGATGTAGGAACTCGCGGCCGTCTGCCTGACGTCCGACAGCATCGCGGAGCGCCAGCGCCTCGGATGCGGCATCGAGGAGACCGCGAGCCGCCGGACGAGCTTGGGCCGCATCACGGCCGCCGTCCACGCCAGGTATCCGCCCAGGTCATGGCCGACGAGCGCGGCGTCGGGCTCGCCGAGGGACCGTACGACCCCGGTGATGTCGAGCGCGAGATTGGCCGGGTCGTAGCCCCGGGGCGTGCGGTCGCTGCCACCGACCCCGCGCAGATCCATGGCCACGGCCCGGAAGCCGGCGTCGGCCAGGGCGACCAGCTGGTGCCGCCAGGTCCACCAGAACTGCGGGAAGCCGTGCAGCAGCAGGACCAGTGGCCCGTCGCCCAGTTCGGCGATGTGGAAGCGTGCGCCGTTGGCCGCGACGTCCCGGTGCGTCACCGCTTTCCCACCGGGCACGTCGAGCCGTACGACCGACGTGGGCTGCACCGAAGCCGAAGCCGAAGCCGAAGCCGAAGCCGAAGCCGTGACCGACGCAGCCGGAGACGCCGACGCAGCCGGGGACTCCGGAGAAGCCGAGGAGGCGGGCGGGGAAGCCGGAGAGACCGGAGGAGGGGCGGGGTCCGTCATGACGACGAGCGTGCCACAGCCTCGACGGCGCCGTCGGCCGAGTGGGGCCGGCGGGGATGCGGCTTGGCCTTCTGCAGGACGCCCGCGCTCTCCTTCATCGAGGCGGCGACCTTCTGTGGACCCTTGCCCTTCTTGGCCTTCTTGGCGAAGACGACACCGATCAGCGCGAGCAGCCCGGCGACCAGCACGTTGGCCGCGAACGACAGCAGGAAGCAGACGGCGAGGTTCCAGTTGCTCCAGGTGTGGATGCCGTAGGCGAGAGCGAAGCTCAGCATCGGCAGGGAGAAGATCAGCACCGCACCGGCCGCCGCGAACGCGCCGCCGCCGGCCGCACCGCGCTTGACGTCCCGCTTGAGCTGGGCCTTGGCCAGCGCGATCTCGTCGTGCACCAGCGCGGACATCTCGGTTGTCGCCGAGGCGAACAGCTGGCCGATGCTGCGTTCGGCGCCGACCGGGCTGCCGTCGGGTGCGCTCATCGAAGTCTCCCTCTTCCGCGTCCTGGACATCCCGGGTCCGTCGGATCCGTGACGCGTTCTTCCTACGGCCCCGGGGGCATCTGCGTTTTCTGTACGGTCCTGTCAGATCATGCCGGACGGCCGTCCCCCTCGCCTGCCCTGCCCACCACTTCGGCAAGCCTGCGGTGCTCGGCGGCCTTGCGTTCGTGGATCTCGGCCATGCGCAGGTGGTACGCCGGGTCGTGCTCCTCGTAGATGTCGGGGACGCCGCTCAGGTCGTCGTCGCGCTCCTCGTTCTCGTACATCCGGCGGTACTTGGCGTTGCGCATCTTCAGCAGCACGGTGGCCAGCGCGGCCGCTATGAGGGAGCCGACGAGGACGGATGCCTTGACCTTGTCGGTGAGCGCCGCGTCGCCCTCGAAGGCGAGTTCGCCGATGAGCAGCGAGACCGTGAAGCCTATGCCCGCGAGCGTGGCGACCGCGAAGACGTCCGGCCAGGTGAGGTCGTCGCTGAGCGTCGCCCTGGTGAAGCGGGCCGTCAGCCAGGTACCGGCGAAGACACCGACCGTCTTGCCGACGACGAGGCCGAGCACCACGCCCAGCGTCTCGGGGCGGGTGAACACCTCGCCGAGAGCGCTGCCCGATACCGCGACACCCGCGCTGAACAGGGCGAACAGTGGTACGGCCAGGCCTGCGGACAGAGGCCGTACGAGGTGCTCGATGTGCTCGCCGGGGGAGTGCTTCTCACCCTCGTGCACCGTGCAGCGCAGCATGAGCCCCATCGCGACGCCGGCGATCGTGGCGTGGACCCCGCTGTTGTACATCAGCGCCCAGATGACGAGGGCCAGCGGGACGTACACGTACCAGCCGCGCACGCCCTTGCGGAGCAGCAGCCAGAAGACGACGAGGCCGGCCAGCGCGCCGCCGAGCGCGGCGAAGTTCAGGCCCTCGGTGAAGAACACCGCGATGATCAGGATGGCGAAGAGGTCGTCGACGACGGCGAGGGTGAGCAGGAAGGCGCGCAGGGCGGAGGGCAGCGAGGTGCCGATGACCGCCAGGACGGCCAAGGCGAAGGCGATGTCGGTGGCGGTGGGCACGGCCCAGCCGCCGAGCGAGCCGCCGCCGAGGAGATTGGTGAGCGTGTAGACGAGCGCCGGTACGGCCATGCCGCACACTGCCGCGACGACGGGCAGCAGGGCCGCCTTCGGATCCCGGAGATCACCGGCCACCAACTCGCGCTTGAGCTCGATGCCCGCGACGAAGAAGAAGACGGCGAGCAGCCCGTCGGCGGCCCAGTGTCCTATGGAGAGGTCGAGACCGAGTGCGGCCGGACCCACGTGGAAGTCCCGCACGGTCTCGTAGCTCTCGTGCAGCGCGGGAACGTTTGCCCAGATCAGTGCGGTGATGGCGGCGACCAGCAGGAGGACACCGCCCACGGTCTCGGTGCGCAGCGCGTCCGCGATGAAGTTCCGCTCCGGCAGGGACAGACGGCCGAGGAACTTGCGGGCGTTCGTGGGGCTGGCGGGCATGCGGGGACCTCCGGGCAGGTGGGCAGGGCTGAGCACATGCCGACCAGACTTCCCGGCGCGCCTTGAGGTTCTTATCGTGTTATTTACGCGTTGCTTAGCTTACCTAAGGGCGGTGGGGCTGTCTAAGACCCAGGTTCCGGACCGGGGGCGGTCCCAGGACATGCCGAGGGCACTCGTCTCATGGGCCACATGTGTCACATGCGACGAGTGCCCCCTCAGGACCCTATTCAGTCCTCGCTCGGCGCCGCGGGCAGCTTGCTCTGGATCAGGTCCATCACGGTCGAGTCGGACAGCGTGGTCACGTCCCCGACCTGCCGGTTCTCCGCGACATCGCGCAGCAGGCGCCGCATGATCTTGCCGGAGCGGGTCTTGGGCAGCTCGGCCACCGGCAGGATCCGCTTGGGCTTGGCGATGGGACCGAGGGTCGCGCCCACGTGGTTGCGCAGCTCGGCCACCAGGTCCTCGGTCTCCGCCGCCGTACCGCGCAGGATCACGAACGCCACGATCGCCTGTCCGGTCGTCTCGTCTGCCGCGCCGACCACGGCCGCCTCCGCCACCGACGGGTGCGACACGAGCGCCGACTCCACCTCGGTGGTCGAGATGTTGTGACCGGACACGAGCATCACGTCGTCGACGCGGCCGAGGAGCCAGATGTCCCCGTCGTCGTCCTTCTTGGCACCGTCGCCCGCGAAGTACTTGCCCTCGAACCGCGACCAGTAGGTGTCGATGAACCGCTGGTCGTCGCCCCAGATGGTGCGCAGCATCGACGGCCACGGTTCGGTGAGGACCAGATATCCGCCGCCGCCGTTCGGAACCTCGTTCGCCTCGTCGTCGACGACGGTCGCCGAGATGCCCGGCAGCGGACGCTGGGCGGAGCCCGGCTTGGCCTCCGTCACGCCCGGCAGCGGCGAGATCATCATGGCGCCGGTCTCGGTCTGCCACCAGGTGTCCACGACCGGCGTGGTGTCCGCGCCGATGTGCTTGCGGTACCAGACCCACGCCTCGGGGTTGATCGGCTCACCGACCGACCCGAGGACCCGCAGGCTGGAGAGGTCGAACTTGGCGGGGATGTCGTCGCCCCACTTCATGAACGTACGGATCGCCGTCGGCGCCGTGTAGAGGATCGTGACGCCGTACTTCTGCACGATCTCCCAGAAGCGGCCCTGGTGCGGCGTGTCGGGCGTGCCCTCGTACATGACCTGCGTCGCGCCGTTCGCCAGCGGTCCGTACACGATGTACGAGTGGCCGGTCACCCAGCCGACGTCGGCCGTGCACCAGTACACGTCGGTCTCGGGCTTGAGGTCGAAGACGGCGTGGTGGGTGTACGCGGTCTGGGTGAGATAACCGCCGGAGGTGTGCAGGATGCCCTTCGGCTTCCCCGTCGTACCGGAGGTGTAGAGGATGAACAGCGGGTGCTCCGCCTCGAACGCCTCGGGGGTGTGCTCGGCGGACTGCCGCCCGACGACATCGTGCCACCACACGTCGCGGCCCTCGGTCCAGGCGACGTCCTGGCCGGTGCGGCGGACGACGAGGACGTGTTCCACGTTGTCCACGCGCCCGACCGCCTCGTCCACCGCCGGCTTGAGGGCGGACGGCTTGCCGCGCCGGTAACCGCCGTCGGAGGTGATGACGACCCTGGCGTCGGCGTCCTCGATGCGCTTCGCGAGCGCGTCCGCCGAGAAGCCACCGAAGACCACCGAGTGGGCGGCGCCGATCCGGGCGCAGGCCAGCATCGCGACGGCCGTCTCGGGGATCATCGGCATGTAGACCGCGACGCGGTCGCCCTTGCGGACGCCCAGCTCCAGCAGCGCGTTGGCCGCCCTGGAGACTTCGTCCTTGAGCTCGGCGTACGTGATGGCCCGGCTGTCGCCCGGCTCGCCCTCGAAGTGGATGGCGACCCGGTCGCCGTGCCCGGCCTCGACATGCCGGTCCACGCAGTTGTACGCGACGTTGAGCGTGCCGTCCTTGAACCACTTGGCGAACGGCGGGTTCGACCAGTCCAGCGTCTCGGCCGGCTCGGTGTCCCAGGTCAGTCGGCGGGCCTGCTCGGCCCAGAAGCCGAGCCTGTCAGCCTTGGCCTGTTCGTACGCCTCCGCGGTGACGTTGGCATTCGCGGCCAGGTCGGCGGGGGGTGCGAACCTGCGCTCTTCCTTGAGCAGGTTGGCCAAGGATTCGTTGCTCACGACATCTCCCTTTCTCAGGGTGTGCGCTGTGTCCCGGGCCACAGCTCATCAGACGCGGACCCCCGCTGACAAGGGTCGACTGACGAGTGGTTTAGACCTGTGGGCGGGTGGCTCCGCAGCTGGGGCCACTGGTGGTCACGGATGACAACCGCATCGGGTTCAGACGAGGACCTGGCGCGTCGTACGCGCGTCAGCCGCGGGCGTGCAGCCGTGCGCCCGGACGAATACCGGACCGGCACGGCTGCACCGTGACACTGCTGGGTCACTGCTGAGTCGATGCGGGGACACTGCTGGACGACGCCGGCCGTCAGACGGGGCTGCCCTGCTCCTCCGCGTCCGGGCCCTCCACGTGGTGGAAGAGCTCGGACCCCCCGGTGAGGAGATACGCCTGGGCCTCGCCCACGTGGAAGTACATTCCGTGCAGCTCCAGCCTGCCCTCCCGCAGGGCGCGTGCCACGGAGCCGTGCGCCCGGAGGTGCTCCAACTGCTGGAGCACATTGGTCAGACAGAGCTGTTCGGCCGCGTCGGCCGACGCCCGCCCGGCGAGCCGCGCCCCGGGCCGCTCCTTGTCCGCCATGCGCTCCAGGCTGGGCAGCCCGTGCCGCAGCCACCGCTTCAGCGGCGTCTGGGCACCTCGGGTGTCCGTGTTCAGCAGCGCCTGCATCGCCCCGCATCCGGAATGCCCGCACACGGTGATGGACCGCACCTCCAGCACGTCCACCGCGTACTCGATCGCCGCCGCCACCGAGTCGTCCCCGCTCTCCTCGCCGGGCAGTGGGACGAGATTCCCCACATTGCGTACGACGAAGAGGTCGCCCGGGCCGCTCGAGGTGATCATCGACGTGACGAGCCGTGAGTCGGCGCAGGTCAGGAAGAGCTGCGAGGGCTGCTGTCCCTCACGCGCGAGCCGGGCCAGCTCACCGCGCACCAGAGGAGCGGTGTTCCGGTGGAACGCGCTGATCCCGCGCGCCAGCCGGTGCGAGCTCGGGGCGGCGGCCGCGGCTGCCTCCGGCCGCTCGCCGGCCGGTGCGGGCCGCGGGTTCTCGCAGTGGTGGTTGCGCCAGGCCGTCCAGGGGCGGCACCGGCACCCGGAGGCGTCGGCGGGCTCCGCGATACGTACCCCGGCACGCCCGGTGAGCTCGACGGACCCGCCCTGCGCGGTGTGCGTCCGCTGCCAGTCGTGCAGCGTCTCGTACGCGGCGTGGTCCATGAACGACCCGTCCAGCTCGACGACCGCCTCGGCGTCTCGGGGCACCAGATGCAGGGCGCGGCTCAGCCGGGGCACCGCCAGGAACGTCAACTGGCCCCTGACGTGTACGTAGTGGACCCCTTGCCGCTGGTCGTGCGTGATGCGGGTGCGGGCGAGCCGGTTCAGTGCGACGGCGACGGCCACGGCGACACCCAGCGCCACTCCCTCCAGGACGCCGAGGAGGACGACGCCGAGCGTGGTGACGACGTAGACCAGCACTTCGCGGTGGCGGGTGACCGTGCGGATGTGGTTCAGGGACACCATCTGGATGCCGACGGCCATCACGAGCGCCGCGAGCGAGGCGAGGGGGATCAGCTCGAGCATCGGGACCATCAGCAGCGCGGCGACCACCACCCAGATCCCGTGCAACATTGTGGAGTTCCGGCTCACGGCACCGGCCTGCACGTTCGCCGAACTGCGCACGGCGACACCGGCGATGGGCAGCCCGCCGAGTGCTCCGGAGGTGATGTTGGCGGCGCCCTGGCCGAGCAGTTCGCGATCGAGGTCCGCGCGCGTCATACCCGGCTTCCCCGCCGTGAGCTTGTCCACGGCGACGGCGCCCAGCAGCGACTGCACGCTGCACACCAGCGTGATGGTGAGGACGGCGGTGACGAGCCCGAGCGCCGGCCCCTCGGGGAGCCCGGCCAGGGCGTGGCTGTGCCAGGACGGCAGGTCGACCTTGGGCAGACTGAGTCCGGCGAGGACGGCGGTGGCGGTCGCCGCGGTGACGGCGACGAGTGCGCCGGGGGCCTTGCGCAGCACGCGGCCGGCCCGGCCGGGCAGTCTCGGCCAGGCGAGCAGCAGGGCGAGCGTCAGTGCGCTGATCGCCACGGTGGCGGGCTGCACCTGTGCCAACTGCGCGGGCAGCGCACGGAGGTTGTCGATGACGGCGCTCTGCGGAGTGCCGCCGAGCATGATGTGCAGTTGGGCGACGGCGATGGTCGCACCGATGCCGGCGAGCATGCCGTGCACGATCGCCGGGCTGACGGCGAGTGCCGTACGGGCCACGCGCAGGCAACCGAGACCGAGTTGGGCGAGACCCGCGAGAACGGTGATGGCACAGGTGGTCCGCCAGCCGTACTGCTGGATGAGATCGGCGGTGACGACGGTGAGCCCGGCGGCGGGGCCGCTGACCTGGAGCGGGGAGCCACCGATGCGTCCGGCCACGAGACCTCCGACGGCGGCGGCGACGAGGCCGGCCTGGAGCGGTGCGCCGGTGGCGAGAGCGATACCGAGAGAGAGGGGGAGCGCAATCAGGAAGACCGCGAGTGAGGCGGACACATCGGCGGCCTCGACGCGGAAGCGCCGCGGGGCGGGTGGGGGGCTGTGGGGGCGGGGGGCCCCCTTCGCTCGAGTCGGGTCGGTGGCTCGGGCTGGGACGCAGGCTGGCATGGTTCCCGTCTCCTCCGGGCGGCGCGGTGCGTAGCAGGTGGTCCCCGCGTGAAAGGCGGGGCCAGGGGCACGACCGTGGGTCACGGCGTACAGCGGCGGGATGTCTCAACGTTCAGTAAATGAATCGTAATCAACAGTAAAGGGCGCGCCTGGATAATCAGCGCAAATGGGGTAACAGATCACTCCAATGAGTGAAGCGGGATTTTTATGGGCTTGTCATACAAATTCTTGCCGGCGCTTGTGCGACCTTGACCGCGCCACCGCACTCTCGCGCGCACCGTCGCCCGGGAGTGCGGAACGTGCCTGCTCAGCGTTGCCCTGACTGAAGGAAGAAGGTGGGACGACCATGGCCGCCTCCCAGAGGATCGCCGCGGGAGTCGCGCTGGCTGCGGTCTGCGCCACGGCGCCCGCCGGTTGCGCGCCCGGCGGCACCGGTTCGCAGGAGCGCCTTCGCGGCGGGAAAAAGGCCGCCGTCGCTCCGGCGCCCAGAAGTGTCGTCCGCCTGATCGGTGACGGCTCCACCGCTCATACCGGGGTCCAACCCCGCCTGCCCAGGCCCGAGCGGCTGAAGCCGGGCCGGCGGCCGCCGCAGTTCGTGGTCTTCTCCTGGGACGGCGCGGGCGAGGACAGCCAGCGGCTGTTCTCGCACTTCCGCAAGGTGGCCAGAGCCAACGACGCCACGATGACCTACTTCCTGAGCGGCGTGTACCTGCTCCCGGAGGAGGAGCGCGAGCGATACCGGCCGCCTCAGCACTCGCGGGGCAGCTCCGACATCGGCTTCAACGATGTGCCGGGCATCCGGGACACCGTGAGGCAGCTGCGCGGCGCGTGGCTGGAGGGCAACGAGATCGGAACCCACTTCAACGGCCACTTCTGTGGCGAGGGGCGCGGTGTCGGCGAGTGGTCGGCGGCCGAGTGGAAGAGCGAGATCGCCCAGGCCAAGACGTTCGTGAAGTCCTGGAAGACCACCACGGGCCTCAGAAAGACGGCTCCGCTGCCCTTCGACTACGACAAGGAACTGATCGGCGGCCGCACCCCATGTCTGGAGGGCCGCAAAAACTTCCGGAAGGCCGCCCGCGACCTGGGCTTCCGCTACGACAGCAGCGGCGTCGCCGACCAGGTGTGGCCCAGGAAGAAGAAGGGCCTGTGGGATCTGTCCATGCAGCTGGTCCCCGTACCGGGCCGTGGCTTCGAGACGCTGACCATGGACTACAACTTCTACATGAACCAGTCCGACGCGCGTACCGGCGACCCGGACCTCCACGAGTACTGGGGCGACCAGTTCCGCGACGGCCTGCTCAGGGGCTTCCGGCGTGCCTATCACGGCAACCGGGCGCCCCTGATCATCGGCAACCACTTCGAGTCCTGGAACGGCGGCACCTACATGCGCGCTGTCGAGGAGACCATCGAGAAGGTGTGTACGAGGCCGGAGGTGCGCTGTGTCTCCTTCCGGCAGCTCGCCGACTGGCTCGACGCCCAGGACCCCAGGACTCTCGCCAAGTTGCGCACCCTCGAGGTCGGCGAGGCTCCGAAGAGGGGCTGGAGATCCTTTCTGGGCGGCGGGCCCGCCCCCGCCCCCAGGGGTGTCCCGGGGGCGCCGGCGGCCGGGCGGTGAGCTCCGGGGCGGGAGCGAGCAGGCCCGGGGGCGAGGCGATGGTCAGGCCGTGGCGGCCATGAGGCCTTCGCCGAGGACGAATCCGGGGTCGATCTGCGCCGCCAGGTCGGATCCGGTGCGCGCGTTGCCCCATGTGCCGGCGTTCTTCAGGTGGAAGTGGACCATCTGGCGCGTGTAGCGCTCCCAGTTCCGCCGGTCGTACATGGCGTCCGCGGCCGACCGCAGGGCCCGCAGGGACTCGTGGTCACCCTCCGCCAGGTGCTCGAAGGGGATCGGGCGGCCCTTCTCCATGGCGCGCACCCAGTCCGAGTGCCCGACGGTGACCAGGAGGTCCTCGCCGATCTCCGCGCGGAGGAAGTCGACGTCGTCCTGGCTCTGCACCTTGTTCCCGACGACCTTCAGGGCGACCCCGTAGTCCTGGGCGTACTCCTTGTACTGGCGGTAGACGGAAACCCCCTTCCGGGTCGGTTCGGCGACCAGGAACGTGAGGTCGAAGCGGGTGAACATGCCGGACGCGAACGAGTCGGAGCCGGCTGTCATGTCGACCACCACATACTCGTCGCGGCCGTCGACCAGGTGGTTCAGGAACAGCTCCACCGCGCCCGTCTTGGAGTGGTAGCAGGCGACCCCCAGGTCGGCGTCGCTGAAGGGGCCGGTGACCATCAGACGGACGGTGCCGCCGTCGAGTTCCACCGGTCGCGCGCAGGCGTCGTACACCGGGTTGTCCTCGCACACCCGCAGCAGCCGGGAGCCCTCGCCGGGCGGCGTGGTTTTGATCATCGTCTCGGCGGACGCGATGCGGGGATTGGAACCGCGCAGGTAATCCTTGATCATCAGTAGTCGGTCGCCCATCGCCGGCAGCGCGGCGGCCTGCGCCTCGTCGAGGCCCAGGGCGGCCCCCAGATGCTGGTTGATGTCGGCGTCGACGGCGACGACCGGTGCTCCGGCGGCGACGAGATGCCGGATGAACAGGGAGGACAGGGTGGTCTTGCCGCTGCCGCCCTTCCCTACGAAAGCAATTTTCATGTTCACTAAGCGTAGTAGATGCGTCGCGGTTCGTGTCCGGTTGGCGAGAAGAGACCACTCATTCGTGGGGAGCGCGATGAACGGGCGGTGCCCTGCCCGGATGGGATGACGGCCGGGCCGTGGGGGCGCGTACTGTCGTACTCATGAGTACGACAGGCGCGACCGCCGATCCTCCCCCGAGCCCCGGCAGGGAGGACCCCCTCGCGGCCCTGGGGAAGCTCCCCGGCGTGGCCGAGTCCGTGGAGTCCGTGCGCAAGGCCGTGGACCGGGTCTACGGGCACCGGATCATGCGCCGCCGCAGCACCGAGATCACCGCCGAGGCGGCGCTGCGCGGTTCGCGCGGCTCCGCGGCGCTGGCCGGCGCCGACTGGGCCCTGGAAGAGGTGCGCCGCCGCACCGACTTCAGCGGTGACGACGAGGCCCGCGTCGTGGGCGCGGCGCTGAGGCTGACCGCCGAGGCGGGGCAACTGCTCTCCATCTGGCGGCAGTCGCCCCTGCGTGTGCTGGCCCGGCTGCACCTGGTGGCGGCGGCCGGCGGCGAAGACGCGCGCGTGGGGCGCCCCCGGCAGGACGGCGAACCGGTCGACGAGCCGCTCGTCGGTCTGCCGCTGCCGGGCGCCGCCGAGGTCTCGGCCCGCCTGGAAGGGCTGTCCCAACTGATCGTCGCGGGCAGTTCGGCTCCCGCGCTGGTGTCCGCGGCGGTCGTCCACGGTGAACTGCTGGCCCTGCGCCCCTTCGGATCCCACAACGGCCTGGTCGCGCGCGCGGCCGAGCGCCTCGTGCTGATCGGCAGCGGCCTCGACCCCAAGGCCATCTGTCCCGCGGAGGTCGGCCACGCGGAACTCGGCCGTGCCGACTACGTCGCCGCCCTGGAGGGCTACGTCTCCGGCACCCCCGAGGGCATGTCCGCGTGGATCACCCACTGCGGCAGGGCGGTGGAGCTCGGAGCCCGCGAGTCGACGGCGGTGTGCGAGGCCCTGCAGCGCGGGGCGGCCTGAACTCCGTCCGTGGCGAGGGGAGTCCCGCTCCCGGGGCTGAACCGATCCAGGGGAAAGGGTTGCGGCGGTACGAATGCTCGTACCGCCGCTGGCATGCTCACCGAGTTACCATGCGTCCTCGATATGTTGCCCATCAGGTCGGGAACTTCCGCCCGTCACCTGGTGCGGCTGGCCCGTAATCGACGGGTCGACGTCGCGTGGGTGCCCGATGTTCATGCTCGGTCCGTGTGGCCAATTGCGGTAAAAGGTGATCCCTTCGGATGTCCCTTGGTCTCGCGGGCCGTTGAATCCTTTGTACTCCCGTGCGAGAGCAAGCGGAAGCCCCGGATGCACTTCTTTACTTTTGGGTTCAAAGAGGAGCGAAAAGGGCGTTGACCACTCCCGGGTGAGATCAGGGGCCGGTCAGGCCGTGGCCACCCGGCGCCGGCTCGCGTACCAGACCAGACCCGCCGTGGCTGCCGCGGCGCCTATGGCCGCAGCGGCCATGAGCGCCGGACGCGGCGGTACGGACAGCCGCTGCTTGAGTCGCACCGGGTGGTTGAAGTCCAGAACCGGCCACCCGCGCGCGAGAGCCTCGCGGCGCAGCGCGCGGTCCGGATTCACCGCGTGCGGATGTCCGACGGCCTCCAGCATCGGCAGGTCGGTGGCGGAGTCGCTGTAGGCGTGGCAGCGTGCGAGGTCGTAGCCCTCGGACTCGGCGAGCTCCCTGATCGCCTCGGCCTTGGTCGGGCCGTAGGCGTAGTACTCCACCTCGCCCGTGAAGCGGCCGTCGTCGCCCACGACCATGCGGGTGGCGACCACGCGGTCCGCACCGAGGAGCTCGCCGATCGGCTCGACCACCTCGGCGCCGGACGTCGAGACGATGACGACGTCCCGTCCGGCGAGGTGGTGCTCCTCGATGAGGGAGGCGGCCTCGTCGTAGATGATCGGATCGATCAGGTCGTGAAGGGTCTCGGCGACGATCTCCTTCACCTGTTGGACATTCCACCCGCGGCACAGCGCGGACAAGTACTCGCGCATCCGCTCCATCTGGTCGTGGTCCGCGCCGCCCGCGAGGAAGACGAACTGGGCATATGCGGTACGCAAGACCGCTCTGCGGTTGATCAGACCGCCTTGGTAGAACGACTTGCTGAACGTGAGCGTGCTCGACTTCGCAATGACCGTCTTGTCCAGGTCAAAGAAGGCCGCTGTGCGAGGCAAGGAGTGGTTTTCCACGAGCCCGAGCATATGCGCCCGCCATTCGGGCTAGTGTGGGGCGCGTGGGTTTGCCTGAGAGGGGTCTCGGGTACACCATGGAAGTCACGGATCGTTCGCGACCGTGCTAACCCGGTCCGGCTCCTCCCCCCCCGAGTCGGCCGTGGGGACGACCCCCGCTCTCCCCCCCGGCGGGGGTCGTCGCATGTCCGGGTGGGTTTTCCGCTCTTTTTCCGTGATCGCCGAGCGCTGACGCCTCCGCTTGGCGCCCTCGAGCCGCATTCCCATGATTCGTGACGCTCTGTAGCCGCTGGACTGCGGTGCGGCAGTCGTGTGCGGGGAGTGTTCGTGTCCCCTGTTTGGGTGACGGCGATATTCACATGCCCCGGGATGTCCACAGTTATCGACCAAGATCCACACGTTTTCCGGGATCGCTTCACTGTGATTCCCGGAGCGCACCGCAGGCGGCGAGTTCATGGCCGGTTCGGATTGCCGGTGCGCCTGGCCGGTTTCTGTCGGCCGTGCATATGAAGGCCGGGTCACCGGTCCTTCTCGCAGATCTTCAACTCGGGCGGGATTCGCAGGGCCGCAGCGGACCGGCGATCCCCTGCCCGCGAGGCAACAAGGGGGCTGGACATCGTGGCGGGAGCCATCACGAACGACCGTCCGCCCGCCGCCGAGGAGCGGCAGGGCAGGCCGTTGATCGTCACGGAGGACGCGGAACTGCTGGACGACCTGCTGCGCCTGTGCGCGGCCGCGGGCGCCAGACCCGAGGTCCACCACGGCGGCCCACAGGGCAGGAACAGCTGGGAGTCGGCACCGCTCGTCCTCGTCGGCGACGACGCCTCCCGGCGCGTCCGCGGGGCCGCGCGCCGAAGGGGAGTGGTGCTGGTCGGCCGGGACCAGGACGACTCCGGCATCTGGCGACGGGCCGTGGAGATCGGCGCGGACCATGTGCTGGTGCTGCCGGACGGCGAACAGTGGCTGGTCGACCGCATCGCCGATGTGGCCGAGGGGGTGGGCAGCCCGGCCCTGACGGTCGGCGTGATCGGCGGCCGGGGCGGTGCGGGCGCCTCCACACTGGCCTGCGCGCTGGCCGTCGCATCCGCACGGCAGGGACGGCGCACCCTCCTCGTGGACGCCGACCCGCTCGGTGGCGGGCTCGACGTCCTCCTGGGTGGCGAGGCGGCCGAGGGGCTGCGCTGGCCCGACTTCGCGGCCTCACGCGGCCGGGTCGGTGGGGGTGCCCTGGAGGAGTCACTGCCCGAGCTGCACGCGCTGAGGGTCCTCAGCTGGGACCGCGGTGACGCGGTCGCCGTTCCGCCACAGGCCGTACGGGCGGTCCTCGCCGCCGCGCGGCGCCGGGGCGGAGCGGTGGTCGTCGACCTGCCGCGCCGCATCGACGAAGGCGTCACCGAGACGCTCGCCCAGATCGACGTGGGGTTGCTGGTGGTCCCCGCCGAACTGCGTGCCGTCGCGGCGGCCGGTCGTGTGGCCGCGGCGTTCGGGATGGTCCTGCGTGATCTGCGGGTGGCGGTGCGCGGTCCGTACGCACCCGGCCTGGACGACCACGAGGTGGCCCGGCTGCTCGGGCTGCCGCTGGTCGGTGAGGTGCCTGCCGAAACGGGGTTGCTGGACGCGGGCACTCCTCCCGGGAGCGCCGCGCGCGGGGCGCTCGCCCGGTTCTGCGCAGGCTTCTGGGAACGGGCGCTGACGGGGGTCGAGGCCGCGTGAACGGCACCTGGGACACGACGGCGGAGGCCGGCCACGGTCTCCTGGACGACGTACGGCAGTGGCTCGCCGAAAGCGGGTCCGAACCGACGCCCGCGCGCGTGGCGCAGGCACTCAGGGACCGGGGCCGGGTGCTCGGGGACGCCGAAGTGCTCGGTGCGGCCGAGCGGCTGCGCTCCGAGCTGATCGGCAGCGGGCCGCTGGAACCGCTTCTCGCCGACCCGTCCGTCACCGACGTCCTGGTGCCCGCGCCCGACCGGGTATGGGTGGACCGGGGCGGCGGCCTGGAGCTGACCGGGATCACCTTCCCGGACGCGGCGGCCGTACGGCGACTCGCGCAGCGGCTGGCCGCGGTGGCCGGACGGCGGCTCGACGACGCCCGGCCATGGGTCGACGCACGGCTCCCGGACGGCACGCGCCTGCATGCGGTGCTGCCGCCGGTGGCCGTGGACTCCACGTGCCTGTCCCTGCGCGTGGTGCGGCCGAAGGCGTTCACCGTGGAGGAACTGGTGGCGGCGGGGACGGTGCCGCCGGGCGGGGAGCGCATCCTGCGGGCGCTGATCGCCTCCCGCTCGTCCTACGTGATCAGCGGAGGCACCGGGACGGGCAAGACGACGCTGCTGAGCGCGTTGCTCGGCCTGGTCGACCCAGGGGAGCGGATCGTGCTGGCCGAGGACTCGGCGGAGCTGCGGCCCGACCACCCGCATGTCGTGCGGCTGGAGGGCAGACCCGCCAACCAGGAGGGAGCCGGACTCGTCGAGCTGCCGGACCTGGTGCGGCAGGCACTGCGGATGCGGCCCGACCGGCTGGTCGTGGGGGAGGTACGGGGTCCCGAGGTGGTGTCCCTGCTGGCCGCCCTGAACACAGGTCACGAAGGCGGTTGCGGCACGCTGCACGCCAACGCCGCGGCACAGGTGCCCGCCCGTCTGGAGGCGCTCGGCACCGCGGCCGGGCTCGACCGGGCCGCTCTGCACAGCCAGTTGGCGGCGGCCCTGTCGGTCATCCTCCACCTCGTGCGGGACCGGGACGGGCGGCGCCGGATCGCCGAGGTGCACGTGCTGGAGCGGGATCCGTCGGGGCTGGTGGTGACGGTGCCCGCGCTGCGCTGGGGCGCGGAGGGGTTCGTGTACGAGCGGGGGTGGGAGCGGCTGCTCGGGCTGCTCCGGGCCCGGGACGGAAGCGGGGTGCCGCTCGGGGATGCGGTGCCGGAAGGAGGCGGCGGCTGTGACGGGAGCGGGTGAGCTGTCGGACGGGGTGGCCGTGGCCTGTGCCGGGGTGGCGGCCTGGCTGCTGGGCGGGCCGGGTACCGGCGCGCGGCGGGTGCGGCTGCTGCTCGCCGGCGGCGGTTCGCCGGGGCCGCCGCTGTGGGAGAGAACGGCCGTACGGGTGCGGGGGCTGGGCGGCGAGTGGTGGGCCGTGGTCGCCGGGGCGGTGGTCGCCGTGCTGGGGGAGTCACCGCTGCCGGTCCTCGCCGGGGTGCTCGCCGTCCCGGTGCTGCGGCGCGTCCGGCGGTCCCGGGAGGCGCGGCAGGCACGGGAGCGGCGGGGCGACGCCGTCATCGCGCTCTGCGGGGCGCTCGCCGGGGAGGTGCGCGCGGGGCGGCAACCGGGCGAGGCGCTGCTGCGGGCGGCGCGGGACTCGGGCGGGCTCGGCGGGGCGCAGGCGGCCGTGGTGGCGGCGGCACGGTTCGGCGGGGACGTACCGGGAGCGCTCGCGGACACGGCACGGCAGCCGGGCGCCGAGGGCCTGCTGGGGCTCGCCGCCTGCTGGCGGGTGGCCGTGGACCGCGGTGCGGGCCTCGCCGCGGGCCTCGACCGACTGGAGGGCGCCCTGCGCGCGGAGCGGGATCAGCGCGCCGATCTGCGCGCCCAGCTGGCGGGGGCCCGCTCCACGGCGGTGATGCTCGCCGGGCTGCCGGTGCTCGGTCTGCTGCTGGGCACCGCGCTCGGGGCCGACCCGCTGCACGTGGTGCTGCACAGCGCGGCGGGGCTGGGCTGTCTGCTGGCAGGCGGGGTGCTGGAAGGCGTCGGTCTGTGGTGGGCGCTGCGGATCGTACGAGGGGCGGAGACGGCATGAGCGCGGAAGTTGTCCACAGGCTGGGGGTGTTCCTGTGCGTGGCCGCGGGCCTGTGGTGGTCGGCGCGGTCGGTCGCTGCCGAGCGGCGTGAGCGGAGGCTGCGCGGTCGGCTGGGCGCGGTGCTGCTTCTGGAGGCCGCTCCGTCGGGCCGGCGCCTCGCGGCGCGGGCCACGCTCCGGGCGTGGCTGCCGGTGGCGGGCGCGGTGTGCGCCGGATGGGCGCTGGTCGGGGGTGTCGGCGGGCTGCTGGTGGGAGCGGTGGCCGGGATCGGGCTCCGGTGGTGGCCGCGGCGACGGGCCAGCCGACCGGGACGGGGGCCGCACGATCCGTCCCCGGGGTCGCCGGAAGCGGGCCGAGTGGCGCGGCAGCTCCCGCTCGCCGCGGATCTGCTGGCGGCCTGCGTCACTGCCGGGGCGAGCCCGGCCGGGGCCGCGCGGGCCGTCGGTGAGGCCCTGGCCGGTCCGGTCGGCGAGCGGTTGTCCCGGGGCGCGGCGCGGATACGGCTCGGGGACGAGCCGGCGGAGGCGTGGCGGGCACTGGGCGCGCTGCCCGGTGCCGACCGGTTGGCCCGCCTGCTGGAGCGGGCCGGCGAGTCGGGCGTACCGGCCGCCGACCCGGTCGCCCGGATCGCCGACGAGGCCCGCGCCGACTGGAGACGCGCCGCGACCGAACGGGCCCGCAGGGCCGCCGTGATGGTGACCGTGCCGGTGGGGCTGTGCTTTCTGCCCGCGTTCATCTCGGTCGGGGTGCTGCCCGTGGTGATCGGGCTCGCGGGCGGGCTTCTGGAAAGTGGCGGGCGATGACGGACGGGGAGCGGCGATGACGGGTTGAACGGCGACCACAGCACATCGAAAGCACATCGGACGAAGAGCACGGGACCTCACGGGGGTTGGAATGCGACAGACGGTACGGGCCGCGGTGGAGGCGGTACGAGGACGGACGGGCGCCCTGGTGCGCAGGGCACGTCGGGCGCACACGGCGCGGAGGGACGCGGGAATGGTCACCTCCGAGTACGCCATGGGTGTGATCGCTGCGGTGGCCTTCGCCGCGGTCCTCTACAAGGTGGTGACCGGCGGACAGGTTCAGGCGGCATTGCAGGACATCGTGCAGCGGGCCCTCGATGGCGGGGTCTGATGCGGCGCTCCCCGGCCGCAGCGGGAGGACGGGGACGCGGTGGGCGCCGCGAGGGGATCAGGGGTTCGTGACGGCCGAGGCCGCCATGGTGCTGCCCGTGCTGGTGCTGTTCGCCATGGCGCTGGTGTGGGCGCTGCTCGCCGCGTGCGCGCAGATCCAGTGCGTCGACGCGGCGCGGGTCGGCGCCCGGGCCGCGGCGCGGCAGGACCCGCCGGCCGCGGTGGTGGTGGCGGCCCGGCGGGCGGCGCCGGACGGGGCGAGGGTCAGTGTGAGCCGGGAAGGCGACCTCGTGCGCGTGGCGGTCGTGGCGCGACCGCCGGGGTCCGGAGGCCTGGGCATCGACCTGAGCCACGAGGCCGTGGCCCTGGCGGAGGAGACCGTGGGGGTGAACGGGTGAGGGCGGTGAGCCGGGCCGGCGGCCGGGGAGAGGACAGGGGATCCGCCACCGTCTGGGTCGTGGGTGCCGTGGCCCTGCTGTGCGTCGTTTTCGGTGCCGTACTGGCCGTCGGCCAGGCCGTCGTGGTCCGTCACCGCGCCGCCGGGGCCGCCGACCTCGCGGCGCTCGCCGCCGCCGATCACTGGTCGGAGGGCACGGACCCGGCCTGCGCCACGGCGGGCCGGATCGCCCGGGCCCAGGGCGCCCGGCTCGTGCGGTGCGTGATCGAGGGAGACACGTCCGACGTGACGGCGGCATCGGGCAGGGGACCGTTCACCACGGAGGTCAGATCACGAGCGGGGCCCGTCGGCAGCGTGGACCAGGTCGCCCCGGCCGGAGCCCCGGACCCCGGCGGGGCTCCGTAACCAGCTGGACCCGCCGGTGCGCCCCCCGTTCGGCCCTCCGCTTCAGCCCTCCGCGTCCCGCGCCCCCTGCAACAGCTCCCTGAGCAGCCGTACGGCTCCCCGTTTGTGCAGGGGTTCGTTCCCGTTGCCGCACTTGGGGGACTGGATGCAGGAGGGGCAGCCGGCCTCGCACTCGCAGGACGCGATGGCCTGGAGGGTGGCGGTGAGCCACTCGCGGGCGGTGTGGAAGGCGCGCTCGGCGAAGCCCGCGCCGCCGGGGTGGCCGTCGTAGACGAACACCGTCGGCAGCAGCGTGTCGGGATGGAGCGGGATCGAGACGCCGCCGATGTCCCAGCGGTCGCAGGTGGCGAAGAGGGGCAGCATGCCGATGGACGCGTGCTCGGCGGCGTGGAGGGCGCCGCCGAGGATCTCCGGGTTGACCCGTGCCGCGTCCAGCTGGTCCTCGGTGACCGTCCACCACACGGCACGGGTGCGCAGCGTACGAGGCGGGAGGTCGAGTTTCGTCTCGCCGAGCACCTCGCCGGTGATCAGCTTGCGACGCAGGAAGGAGACGACCTGGTTGGTGACCTCGACGGAGCCGTAGCACAGTCGGCCCTCGCCCCAGGGGACCTCGACGTCCGTCTCCAGGACGGAGATGGCGGTCGTGTCGCGGGCGACCGTCGAGTACGGCGGGTCGGCCTGTTCGACCAGGGCGACGGAGTCCTCCAGGTCCAGTTCGCGCACCAGGTACGTACGGCCCTGGTGCAGGTGGACCGCGCCCTCGTGGACGGAGGTGTGCGCGGAGTTCGCGTCGACCGTGCCCAGCAGCCGGCCCGTGCCCGCCTCCACGACCTGTACGGGGCGTCCGCCCTCGCCGCGGATGTCGGCGAGGTCGGCGGCCCGTTCGCGGCGTGTCCAGTGCCAGGCCTTCGTACGGCGCCGGAGCAGCTTCGCGGCCTCCAGTTGCGGCAGCAGCTCCTTCGTGGATGGGCCGAACAGAGGCAGATCGTCGTCCGTCAGGGGGAGTTCGGCGGCGGCCGCGCACAGGTGCGGGGCGAGGACGTACGGGTTGTCCGGGTCGAGGACCGTCGACTCGACCGGCTGGTCGAACAAAGCCTCCGGATGGTGCACGAGGAAGGTGTCCAGCGGATCGTCCCGGGCCACCAGGACGGCCAGCGCGCCCTGCCCCGAACGGCCGGCCCGGCCCGCCTGCTGCCACAGGGACGCCCGGGTGCCCGGGTAACCGGCGATCAGCACGGCGTCCAGGCCGGAGACGTCGACGCCGAGTTCCAGGGCGGTGGTGGCGGCGAGACCGAGGAGTTCGCCGGAGTGCAGGGCGCGCTCCAGGGCGCGGCGTTCCTCCGGGAGGTAGCCGCCGCGGTAGGCGGCGACACGCCGGGCGAGCGAGCGGTCCACCTCGGCGAGGCGCTCCTGGGTGATCACCGAGATCAGCTCGGCGCCGCGCCGGGACCGTACGAAGGCGACGGAGCGGACGCCCTGGACGACCAGGTCGGTCAGCAGATCGGCCGTCTCCGCGGTGGCCGTCCGCCGCACCGGGGCGCCCTTCTCCCCGTGCAGCTCCGTGAGCGGGGGCTCCCAGAGGGCGAACACGAGGTCCCCGCGCGGGGAGGAGTCGTCCGCGACCTCCTTGACGGGCAGGCCGGTGAGCCGGGACGCGGCGACCGCGGGGTCGGCGGCGGTCGCCGAGGCCAGCAGGAAGACCGGTGAGGAGCCGTAGCGGGCGCACAGCCTGCGCAGTCGGCGCAGCACCTGGGCGACGTGCGAGCCGAACACGCCGCGGTAGGTGTGGCACTCGTCGATGATCACGTAGCGCAGGGCGCGCAGGAAGGAGGACCAGCGCGGGTGCGAGGGGAGGATCCCGCGGTGGAGCATGTCGGGGTTGGTGAGGACGTAGTTGGCGTACTGGCGGATCCACTCGCGTTCCTCGACGGGGGTGTCGCCGTCGTACACGGCCGCGCGGACCGCGGTGCCCAGAGGTTGTGAAAGTTCCTTCACCGAACGGCACTGGTCCGCCGCGAGCGCCTTGGTCGGGGCCAGGTACAGGGCGGTGGCGCCACGTCCGTTGGGCGCCTCGGAACCGTCCAGGAGGCACGACAGGGCCGGTACGAGGTAGGCGAGGGACTTGCCGGACGCCGTGCCCGTGGCCACGACCACCGAATCGCCGTCCAGCGCGTGCTCGGCGGCGTGCGCCTGGTGGGCCCAGGGATGTTCGATGCCCGCCCGTCGCACGGCCGCGACGACCTCCGGGCGAATCCGGTCAGGCCAGACGGCATGCCGACCCTCCCGCGGGGGCAAGTGCTCCGTATGAGTGATGCGCGACGCCCGGTCCGGTCCGGAGGTGAGCCGGTCCAGAACCGTACCGGGTGCGGGGCGGGAGGCTGTGTCCGTCGGGGATCGATCGGATCGGTGATTCTTGGCCATCGGCACCGAGTGTGTCACTGGCGTGACGGACAATGGTCCCAAGGCGTCGTGCACGCCTGCTGGTAAGTGATTGAATGCCATCGCGGCTGGCGAACCGTCCTGGGGTTGAAGCCGAGGTGTCCCGAGGGACGACCGCTCGATAGCAAGGTGCTGGAGGATCCGTGGACCTGTCCCTGTCGACCCGTACCGTCGGCGATCGTACGGTCGTCGAGGTCGGTGGCGAAATCGACGTATATACCGCGCCCAAGCTGCGCGAGCAGCTGGTCGAGCTGGTGAACGACGGGAGTTTCCACCTCGTCGTCGACATGGAGGGCGTGGACTTCCTCGACTCCACCGGGCTCGGCGTGCTGGTGGGCGGCTTGAAGCGGGTACGGGCCCATGAGGGCTCGCTGCGCCTGGTGTGCAATCAGGAGCGCATTCTGAAGATCTTCCGCATCACCGGTCTCACCAAGGTGTTCCCGATCCACACCTCGGTCGAGGAAGCGGTGGCGGCCACCGACTGATCCGTCCCCGGGCCGCGTGCCCGTGACGGCACAGACGACAGGAGGGGGACCGGGCAGCTCACAGCGGCCCGGCCCTCCGACAGCACGCCCGTAGTTCCGAGGGGGATGCATGGCCACCGTCGAACTCCGCTTCAGCGCGGTCCCAGGACATGTCAGGACCGCCCGTCTGGTGGCCGCCTCCGTCGCACGCAAGGCTGGGGTGGACGAGGCCGTCCTCGACGAGGTGCGGCTCGCCGTCGGCGAGGCGTGCACCCGGGCTGTCGGGCTGCATCAGAACAGCGGCGTCTCGGCGCCGGTGCGGGTCTCGCTGATCGAGGAGGAGAAGCAGTTCTCCATCGAGGTCGGCGACGAGGCGCCCCGTGCGGTTCCCGGCGACAGGACGCACGGCGCCCATGACGACGCGGACGTGGAGGCCGAGGAGGACGAGATGGGCCTCGCGGTCATCAGCGGACTCGTCGACGATGTGGAGGTCTCCGCCGATGAGCACGGCGGCCTCATCCGTATGAGCTGGCCGACCACGCCGCCGCCGACGGTACTTCCTTGACGTCCGTGTCGACGGTACCTCGCCGTTCGTCCACAACCTTGACGACGCCTCGCCGCTGGTCCACGACCTTGACGGCGATCGGTTCTCTGTCCACGGCTCCTTGACAGTGGCCGCCCTTCTGACCACGGCGCGCCGACGACGGCGACACCTTTGAACGGTCGGCTGCGGCCGGTCGGCCGTGATGCCCGCTCGGCCATGCCCCACCGCCGTACGGCATTTCACGGAGGCCGTGGCTTCGCCCTTCCAAGGGTGTACACCAATGCCCGGCGCCGGCGGATCTTCCTTCGAGGGCCCTGCTGAGCCTGCTGAGCAGGGCCCTCTGTCCCTTCTCATGGGCGTTCCAGGAAATCGTGAAATGATTCACGATCGGTCGGGTGATTATGCGATCAGGTGTCAACGCTTTTAAGGCGTTACCACTTTCGGGTTCTATGCTCTCCGGGCGATCATTTGCTGAAGGGCCCACGAAGGCTAATTCCGTTTACCGTGCACTGTTTTGATCAGGTTCCGCTCCCTACAATCCGTCCACATCTTGAGCTCAGCCCCAGCGTCAAGGAGGACGAATGACGGGGCTTTTCACCCCTCAGCAGTTCGATCACCCCAGAATCTTCGCAGCCGCAGTCCTGACCGACGACAACCGGCTCATCGTGATGATCATCGGAATCGTCGCGCTGGCCGCGCTCGTGGTCGCCGGAGTCCTGGTCCGCCAGGTCCTGGCGGCGGGCGAAGGCACCGACAGCATGAAGAAGATCGCGGCAGCGGTGCAGGAAGGCGCGAACGCCTATCTGGCCCGGCAGTTGCGCACGCTCGGCGTATTCGCCGTCGTTGTGTTCTTCCTGCTCATGCTGCTGCCCGCGGACGACTGGAATCAGCGCGCCGGACGGTCGGTGTTCTT
Source organism: Streptomyces sclerotialus (assembly GCA_000719105.1). GTDB lineage: Bacteria > Actinomycetota > Actinomycetes > Streptomycetales > Streptomycetaceae > Streptomyces > Streptomyces sclerotialus_B. Next base: position 218,214 of record JODX01000004.1, read on the forward strand.
CCTGATCGGTGCGGCGTTCTCGGCGGCCACCGGTTATATCGGTATGTGGCTCGCCGTACGGAGCAATGTACGGGTCGCCGCCGCGGCACGTGAGGCGACCTCGGCGGATGGACGGCCACAGCAGGATCTCACTTCTCCCGCCGGTGGAACCGGTTCATCGGCTGCCGCGCACAAGGCCATGAAGATCGCTTTCCGCACGGGCGGTGTCGTCGGCATGTTCACGGTGGGGCTCGGTCTGCTGGGCGCCTCCTGTGTGGTGCTGGTGTACGCGGCCGACGCGCCGAAGGTCCTGGAGGGCTTCGGTCTCGGTGCCGCGCTGATCGCGATGTTCATGCGGGTCGGCGGCGGCATCTTCACCAAGGCGGCCGACGTCGGCGCCGACCTGGTCGGCAAGGTGGAGCAGGGCATTCCGGAGGACGATCCGCGCAATGCCGCGACCATCGCCGACAACGTGGGCGACAACGTCGGCGACTGCGCGGGCATGGCGGCCGACCTCTTCGAGTCGTACGCCGTGACCCTGGTCGCCGCGCTGATCCTCGGCTCGGCCGCCTTCGGTCACGCCGGACTCGCGTTCCCGCTGCTCGTGCCCGCCATCGGCGTGATCACCGCGATGATCGGCATTTTCGCGGTGGCTCCCCGCCGTACCGACCGCAGCGGGATGACCGCCATCAACCGCGGTTTCTTCATCTCCGCGGTGATCTCGCTCGCCCTCGTGGCCCTGGCGGTCTTCGTCTATCTGCCGTCCTCGTACGCCGGCCTGGAGGGCGTCACGGACACGGCGATCACCGGCAAGGACGGCGATCCGCGGATCCTCGCCCTCATCGCGGTGGCCATCGGTATCGTGCTGGCCGCCCTGATCCAGCAGCTGACCGGCTACTTCACCGAGACCAACCGCCGCCCGGTGCGGGACATCGGCAAGACCTCCCTCACCGGCCCGGCCACCGTCGTCCTCGCGGGCATCTCCATCGGCCTGGAGTCGGCCGTCTACACCGCCCTGCTGATCGGCCTCGGCGTGTACGGGGCGTTCCTGCTCGGCGGTACGTCGATCATGCTGGCCCTCTTCGCGGTGGCGCTGGCCGGCACCGGGCTGCTCACCACGGTCGGCGTCATCGTCGCCATGGACACCTTCGGTCCGGTCTCCGACAACGCGCAGGGCATCGCCGAGATGTCCGGCGACGTCGAGGGCGCCGGCGCGCAGGTGCTCACCGACCTGGACGCCGTGGGCAACACCACCAAGGCCATCACCAAGGGCATCGCCATCGCCACGGCCGTGCTCGCGGCGGCGGCGCTGTTCGGCTCGTACCGCGACGCGATCGTCACGGCGGCGCGTGACGTGGGCGAGAAGGTCGGCGACGGCGGACCGATGAGCCTGGTGATGGACATCTCGCAGCCCAACAACCTGGTCGGCCTCATCGCGGGCGCGGCGGTCGTCTTCCTCTTCTCGGGGCTGGCGATCAACGCGGTCTCGCGCTCGGCGGGAGCGGTCGTGTACGAGGTGCGGCGGCAGTTCCGCGAGAAGCCCGGGATCATGGACTACAGCGAGCAGCCCGAGTACGGCAGGGTCGTCGACATCTGCACCAAGGACGCCCTCAGGGAACTCGCCACGCCCGGACTCCTCGCCGTCATGGCGCCGATCGCCATCGGGTTCACACTGGGCGTCGGCGCGCTCGGCGCCTACCTGGCGGGGGCCATCGGCACGGGCACGCTGATGGCGGTCTTCCTCGCCAACTCCGGTGGCGCGTGGGACAACGCCAAGAAGCTCGTCGAGGACGGCCACCACGGCGGCAAGGGCAGCGAGGCCCACGCAGCCACCGTGATCGGTGACACGGTGGGCGACCCGTTCAAGGACACCGCGGGACCCGCGATCAACCCGTTGCTGAAGGTGATGAACCTGGTGGCGCTGCTCATCGCGCCCGCCGTGGTCAAGTTCAGCTACGGCGCGGACGAGAGCCTCGGGCTGCGCGTACTCGTCGCGGTGCTCGCGATCGCCGTGATCGTGGGCGCGGTGTACGTGTCCAAGCGGCGCGGGATCACCATGGGTGAGGAGGGCAACTCCGAGCCGGTGGCCAAGTCGGCCGATCCTGCGGTGGTTTCGTAGGCGGACGCGCCACGGGTCGGCACCGCGCCGGCCAACGGGCGGGCGGGCGGCACACGTTGGTGTGCCGCCCGCTCTGTTGCGTCCACGCCCTCTTCGTGAGCCTTCTCTCGCCTGGTGCAAATGGCTAGAAAAGGTACGTGAGTGGTCATTCGGCATGTGGGGGTCGTGTGTCCGGCGTGTATCTTCCGGGGCCGAGAGCCATGGAAGGGACCAATCCGGTGAACAAGAAGCTCGCGGCCGCACTGTCCGGCGGTGCGGTACTGGTACTGGCGCTGTCGGGCTGCGGCGGCGACGACACCAGCGACAAGCTGAACTCCTGGGCCAAGGAGGTCTGTGACGCGGTGCAGCCGCAGGCCAAGAAGATCGAGGCCGCCAATGCCGCGATCCAGAAGGAGACCTCGGACAACAGCAAGCCGGAGGACGTCCAGAAGACCGACGCCCAGGCCTTCCAGGACATGTCCGCCGCGTACAAGGCGATCGGCACGGCCGTGCGGAAGGCCGGTGCGCCGGACGTCGAGAAGGGCGAGACCAAGCAGAAGAACGCCGTCAAGGAGCTCGACGAGATCTCCACGGCATACGCGGGCCTGCAGAAGAAGGTCGACGACCTCGACACCGAGGACCAGGCGAAGTTCGCCGACGGCCTCAAGGACATCGCAGCGGAGCTCGACGAGCTGAGCAGGAGCGGGAACGACGCACTGAAGACGCTGGAGGAGGGGGACGTGGGCCGCGCGATGGCCCAGCAGGAGAGCTGCAAGTCCGCGTCCGCCCCGGCTTCCGCCACGAAGGGCTGACGGCCCGCCGGTGGACGGCTGCCCGCCTTGCGGGTGATCGTCCGTCAACCTGAACATCGCCCCGTACGCGCGCGTGCCGACGCAAGCCGGCACGCGCGCGTACGACGTGTCCGGGAGCACGCGTACCGGCGTCCTCGGCGTCGCCGTCCACAGGTGTCGTCCACAGGTGACGTGCCATGTCGGCGGGAGCCGACACAATGGGGGGCGTGAGCAATCCCAGCCTGTCATCCCTGCCGTCCACCGACCGTCCCGACGTCACCGCGCGGCTCCGCGACGCCCTGCTCGGGGCCGCCTTCACCGCCGACGGGCTGCTCGAACTGCTCGGCGCGCCCGCGTACGCGGCGCTGGCCCGCAGTGAGATCGTGCCCGCGCTGCGGGCGACGCGCGGCGACTCGCCGCTGGAGACGCTCGTACGGCTCTTCCTGCTGCAGCAGCCCGTGCCGCACGCACGCGTGGCGGACGTCCTGCCGGTCGACGACTGCCTGGACGGCGGCTGGCTGGTCCGCGTCGGCGGGGACGAGCTCACCGCGACCGTGGACGTCCGGCCGTACGGCGGATCCGACGGCGAGGACTGGTTCATCGTCTCCGATCTGGGATGCGCGGTCGGCGGGGCCGGCGGCATCGGCAGCCGCGCGGAGGGCGTCGTCCTCGGGGTGGGCGGGGCGTCCACGACGCTCGCCGGGATCACGGTCCGGACGCCCGTCGCGTCCGCGCTCGACCTCGGTACCGGCTCCGGTATCCAGGCACTGCACGCCGCCCGGCACGCCACGCGCGTCACCGCGACCGACGTCAACCCGCGCGCGCTGCACATCACCGCGCTCACGCTCGCGCTCTCCGGCGTCCCGGCGGCCGACCTGCGGGAAGGATCGCTCTTCGAGCCGGTCCGGGACGACGAGACGTACGACCTCATCGTGTCGAACCCGCCTTTCGTGATCTCCCCCGGTGCCCGGCTCACCTACCGCGACGGCGGCATGGGCGGGGACGACCTGTGCCGCACGCTCGTCCAGCAGGCGGGGGAGCGGCTGAACGAGGGCGGCTACGCGCAGTTCCTCGCCAACTGGCAGCACGTGGAGGGCGAGGACTGGCAGGACCGGCTGCGCTCCTGGGTGCCGCACGGCTGCGACGCGTGGATCGTGCAGCGCGAGGTGCAGGACATCACGCAGTACGCGGAACTGTGGCTGCGGGACGCGGGCGACCACCGGGGCGACACGGCCGAGTACCAGGCGCGGTACGACGCGTGGCTCGACGAGTTCGAGGCGCGCAAGGTCAGGGCCGTCGGCTTCGGGTGGATCACGCTGCGGAGGACCGCGGCCGCGGAGACCGGGCCCGCCGTCACGGTCGAGGAGTGGCCGCACCCCGTCGAGCAGCCGCTCGGGGACACGGTGCGCGCGCACTTCGCGCGCGTGGACTACCTGCGCGAGCACGACGACGCCGCCCTGCTCGCCGCGCACTACAGGCTGGTCGAGGAGGTCGTCCAGGAGCAGGTCGGGCTGCCGGGCGCGGAGGATCCGGAGCACGTGGTGCTGCGGCAGAACCGGGGCATGCGCCGTGCCACCAAGGTGGACACGGTCGGGGCGGGCTTCGCGGGCGTGTGCGACGGCACGCTCAGCGCGGGACGCATCCTGGACGCCATCGCCCAGCTGGTGGGCGAGGACCCGGTGGCGCTGCGCGACCGGTCCCCGGCGCAGATCCGGCTGCTGGTGGAGCAGGGCTTCCTCGAACCGGCCGGGTGACGTCCCGTACCGGGCGGCCTGCGGCACCGGACGGACATCGACCAGGCCGTGGACCCGCGCAGCAGCACATTCACGCCGACTTGGGCCTTCGGGGGAGCGGACCGCTGCCGACCGGAACGAGCGGTTCACCACAGTGTCGTGCGCTGCGGGCCGCCCCACCGGCAGGGCCCGGCCGGCCGGTGGGACGGCCCCGCAGGGCGTGGACCGGGTGACCGGTCGCCTGACGTTCACCGTGGATTCGCACACCCGCTTCCCGCGCGTGCCAGTCTCTCGCCAGTGGGGTCCCCGGGACGGGAGGAACGGGACATGGAGAGCGGGCCGGCGATCTTCACCGGAGTGGTGTTCGCCCTGTTCGGAGCGGGTCTCGCGGCCTGGACCGCGACGCGGCTGAGGCAGCGGCTGCCGGTGGCGGAAGGGGTGCGCCCCGTCGCCGCGGCGACGCTTGCGGGCGCCACGGCGCTGATCGCCCTCGCTCTGGGCGTGTGGTGCTTCGCCCGGCTCTGAGGAGAGGCCGGGAAGAGGGGCCGGAGCAGACCGGCGAGTAACTGAGAGGCCACCCTCCGGATGGGGCCGGAAGGGGCGCTGACCTCGCCGGGCGGCAGGAATGCCGGTAGTCGGGTTACCGTTCGAGTGGCCGTTGCGGGCTTTTCCCGTTTGACACGGGGGCGGGATGTACCGTCACACTCCGCAGCGTCAGCATGACCCGACCCCGGGACGACAGCCTGGGGAGACCCAGCGTCGACCGGAGAGAAGAGCGAAGTTGTCCCCGACCAGCGAGACCGCGAAGGGCGGCCGCCGACTCGTCATCGTCGAGTCGCCTGCCAAGGCGAAGACGATCAAGGGCTATCTGGGCCCTGGATACACCGTCGAGGCGAGCGTCGGGCACATCCGCGACCTTCCGAACGGCGCCGCGGAGGTGCCCGAGAAGTACACCGGCGAGGTGCGTCGCCTCGGCGTGGACGTCGACCATGACTTCGCGCCCGTCTACGTCGTCAACGCCGACAAGAAGGCCCAGGTCAAGAAGCTCAAAGACCTGCTGCGCGACTCCGACGAGCTCTTCCTCGCCACCGATGAGGACCGCGAGGGCGAGGCCATCGCGTGGCACCTCCAGGAGGTGCTCAAGCCCAAGGTTCCGGTCCGCCGGATGGTCTTCCACGAGATCACCAAGGACGCGATCCGGGCCGCCGTGGCCAACCCGCGCGAGCTGAACAAGAGGCTCGTCGACGCCCAGGAGACCCGCCGCATCCTCGACCGTCTGTACGGCTACGAGGTCTCGCCGGTCCTGTGGAAGAAGGTCATGCCGCGGCTGTCCGCAGGCCGTGTCCAGTCCGTGGCGACCCGGCTGGTCGTCGAGCGGGAGCGGGAGCGCATGGCGTTCCGCTCCGCCGAGTACTGGGACCTGACCGGCACCTTCGCCACCGGCCGCGCCGGCGACCCCTCCGACCCGTCGTCCCTGGTCGCGCGCCTGACGACGGTCGACGGCAGGCGGGTCGCCCAGGGCCGCGACTTCGACTCGCTGGGGCAGCTCAAGAGCGCGAACACCCTCCACCTCGACGAGGCCGCCGCCCGTGCGCTGGCCGCCGCGCTGGAGAACACGCGGTTCTCCGTGCGCTCGGTCGAGTCCAAGCCGTACCGCCGCTCGCCGTACGCCCCGTTCCGTACGACGACCCTCCAGCAGGAGGCGAGCCGCAAGCTCGGCTTCGGCGCCAAGGCCACCATGCAGGTCGCGCAGAAGCTGTACGAGAACGGCTTCATCACCTACATGCGTACGGACTCCACGACACTGAGCGACACCGCCGTAGCGGCCGCCCGCGCGCAGGTCACCCAGCTGTACGGTGCCGACTACCTGCCGGAGCGGCCCCGCACGTACGCCGGGAAGGTCAAGAACGCGCAGGAGGCGCACGAGGCGATCCGGCCCTCGGGTGATCGTTTCCGCACGCCCGCGGAGACCGGGCTGACCGGCGACCAGTTCAAGCTGTACGAGCTGATCTGGAAGCGGACCGTCGCCTCGCAGATGAAGGACGCGACCGGGAACAGCGTCACCGTCAAGATCGGTGGCACGGCCGCCGACGGCCGCGACGCCGAGTTCAGCGCGTCCGGCAAGACGATCACGTTCCACGGGTTCCTGAAGGCGTACGTCGAGGGCGCCGACGACCCGAACGCGGAGCTCGACGACCGTGAGCGCCGGCTGCCGCAGGTCGGCGAGGGCGACCCGCTGACCGCCGAGGAGCTCTCGGTGGACGGCCACGCGACCAAGCCCCCGGCCCGCTACACCGAGGCCAGCCTGGTCAAGGAGCTCGAGGAGCGGGAGATCGGCCGCCCGTCGACGTACGCGTCGATCATCGGGACCATCCTCGACCGCGGCTACGTGTTCAAGAAGGGCACGGCGCTCGTGCCGTCCTTCCTGTCCTTCGCCGTGGTCAACCTCCTGGAGAAGCACTTCGGGCGGCTCGTCGACTACGACTTCACCGCCAAGATGGAGGACGACCTCGACCGCATCGCGCGGGGCGAGGCGCAGGCCGTGCCGTGGCTGAAGCGGTTCTACTTCGGTGAGGGCGCGGACGGCGCCGGGATCGCCGCCGAGGCCGGCAACGGCGACGGCGACCACCTGGGCGGTCTGAAGGACCTGGTCACGGACCTGGGCGCGATCGACGCGCGCGAGGTGTCGTCCTTCCCGGTCGGCAACGGCATCGTGCTGCGCGTCGGCCGCTACGGCCCGTACATCGAGCGCGGCGAGAAGGACTCCGAGAACCACCAGCGCGCCGACATCCCGGACGACCTGGCGCCGGACGAGCTGAGCGTCGAACTCGCCGAGGAACTGCTCGCCAAGCCGAGCGGCGACTTCGAGCTGGGCACCGACCCGGCCACCGGCCACACGATCGTCGCCAAGGACGGCCGCTACGGCCCGTACGTCACCGAGGTGCTGCCCGAGGGCACCCCCAAGACGGGCAAGAACGCCGTCAAGCCGCGTACGGCCTCGCTGTTCAAGACGATGGCGCTGGACACGGTGACCCTCGACGACGCGCTCCGGCTGATGTCGCTGCCGCGCGTCGTCGGCGCGGACGCCGAGGGGCAGGAGATCACCGCGCAGAACGGCCGCTACGGGCCCTACCTGAAGAAGGGCACGGACTCGCGCTCCCTGCAGTCCGAGGAGCAGCTCTTCACGATCACGCTGGAGGAGGCGCTGGCGATCTACGCCCAGCCCAAGCAGCGTGGCCGGGCCGCGGCCAAGCCGCCGCTGAAGGAGCTGGGCACCGACCCGGTCAGCGAGAAGCCGGTCGTCGTCAAGGACGGGCGCTTCGGTCCGTACGTCACCGACGGCGAGACCAACGCGACCCTGCGGTCCGGCGACAGCGTCGAGACGATCACCCCGGAGCGCGGCTTCGAGCTCCTCGCCGAGAAGCGGGCGAAGGGGCCCGCCAAGAAGACGGCGAAGAAGACGGCCGCGAAGAAGGCCCCGGCCAAGAAGACGGCCGCCAAGAAGACCGCGGCGAAGAAGACGGCCGCCAAGAAGACCACGACGACGGCGAAGAAGACCGCGGCCAAGAAGACGGTGGCCTCGGCCGCCAAGGCGGCGGCCGAGGACTGATCCTCCGCGGCGCTGCTCCTCGGCGGAGGCCGAGGAGCAGCGCTCAGTGGGCCGGTCCGCTGTGGGCCCGCCCTGTGCGGACCGGCCCTCCGTGAGCCGGCCCTTTGCGGTGCCGCTTCTTCACCGGTGCTTCACGGAGGATCCGGGGACCGGGCGTACCGGCGTCACGAGGTGTGGACATTCGTGCGCATGTGGGGGCCTGTGCACCCACGGGCGGTCCTCTCGGGGTGTCGGCGGCTCCCGATAGGCTGATTGCATGACGCGAGCCGAGCAGCCTACGGCCCACCACCAGGCCCCCGACGACGCGCTGGTCGCGGACTCCCGCGAGCGCGCCGTCCGCGCCCTGCTGCGCCAGCCCCAGCTCAGGCGGCTGTGGAGTGCGCAGCTCGTGGGGGGTGCGGGCGATGTCCTCGCGCTGCTCGTCCTGGTGGTCCTCGCCTTCCAGGCGGCCATCTCACAGGGCTCGTTCGGGGGCGGTTACCGGGGCGTCGCACTCACGGTCACGGCGGTCTTCGGGGCGCGGGTTCTGGCCACGCTGCTCTTCGGGGCCGTACTCCTCGGACCGCTCACGTCGCTCACGTCTCCCGAGGGGCCCCTCGACCGGCGCTGGACCATGGTCGCCGCGGACGGACTGCGTGCCGCGCTGCTGATCGTCGCGCCGCTGTGGATCGACTGGACGCCGGGCAACGCGCTCGCGATGCTCCTGGTGACCGCCTTCGTGGCCGGTGTCGCCGAGCGCTTCTGGACGGTGTGCCGGGAGAGCGCGGCGCCCGCGCTGCTGCCCGCGCCGCCGCTGGAGGGCGCGACCGTGCGCCCGCTGCCCGACCACATGGACGCGCTGCGGCGCCTGTCCCTGCGGACGGGCTTCGCGGCGGTGCCCCTGGCGGCCACGGCACTCGTCGTCGTATCGCTGCTCAACAATCTGCTGGGCGCCGGCCTCGACTGGTTCGGTCTGCATCAGGCGGCGCTGCCGTCGTACGTCGCCGCCGGGCTGTTCGCCGCCTCGCTGTCGGTCGTCGTCTTCCTCGAACTGCCCGACACCCGCACCCCCCGCGCGCGGTCCCCGCTGGAGGGGCTGCGCCGCCCCCGGACGGGCACCGGTGCGGGGGACAAGGGCCGTACCGGCGCGATCCCGATCCTGGTGCTCGCCTGCACGGCCGTCGCCGCGGCGGTCGCCGCTGCCGTCGCCGTCGCCGTGCTGCACGCCAAGGACCTGGGCGGCGGTCCGGTCCTGTACGGGCTGCTGGTCGTCGCGCTGACGGGCGGTGTGGTCGCCGGTATCCGCACGGCGCCCTCGGTGCTTCCCTCGCTGTCGCGGCGCCGGCTGCTCTCGCTGGCCGTCGCCTTCACGGGCGTGGCGCTGCTGGCCGCCGGGCTCGTACCGGACGTGACCAGCGTGGTGCTGGTCTTCGGGCTCGCCGGGGTCGGCGCGGGCATCGCCGCGAACACCGGGCACGCGCTGCTCGACCAGGAGACGGAGGCCGCCCGGCGGGTGCGGACGACCGGGCACCTGCACGCGGTGGTACGGGTCTTCGTGGCGCTCGGCGCCCTGGCAGCCCCCCTGCTGGCGGCGCTGATCGGGCCGCACCGGGTGGAGAACGGCCGGTTCGTGTTCGCCCACGGGGGCGCCGCGTTCACGCTGATGCTGGTGGGTGCGCTGCTGCTGCCGGTGGCCGCGCTGGTGCTCGCCAAGGTGGACGACCGGTCCGGTGTACCGCTGCGGCACGACCTGAGGGACGCGCTGCGCGGCGGGGACGAGCCTGCGGACGCGGCCGCGGCGACCGGCTTCTTCATCGCCCTGGAGGGCGGCGACGGAGCGGGGAAGTCCACCCAGGCCGAGGCGCTCGCCGAGTGGATCCGGGCCAAGGGGCACGAAGTCGTGCTGACGCGGGAGCCGGGGGCGACGCCCGTCGGCAAGCGGCTGCGCTCGATCCTCCTGGACGTCTCCTCGGCCGGACTGTCGCACCGCGCGGAGGCGCTGCTGTACGCGGCCGACCGCGCCGAGCACGTCGACACGGTCGTACGGCCCGCCCTGGAGCGGGGCGCGGTCGTCATCTCCGACCGGTACATCGACTCGTCGGTGGCGTACCAGGGCGCGGGCCGTGATCTGTCGCCGACCGAGATCGCGCGGATCTCGCGGTGGGCGACGAACGGCCTGGTGCCGCAGCTGACCGTGTTGCTGGACGTATCGCCCGAGGCCGCGCGGGAGCGGTTCACGGAGGCGCCGGACCGGCTGGAGTCGGAGCCGGCCGAGTTCCACGCGCGCGTGCGGTCCGGTTTCCTCACGCTGGCGGCGGCCGACCCGGGCCGTTACCTGGTCGTGGACGCGGCCCAGGAGCCCGAGGCGGTCACCACCGTCATCCGGCACCGGCTCGACATCATGCTGCCGCTCTCCGAGGCCGAGGTGAAGGCCCAGGAGGAGGCCCGCCGCAAGGCCGAGGAGGAGGCGCGGCGCAAGGCCGAGGAGGAGGCCGCCCGCAAGGCCGAGGAGGAGCGCCTGGAGCGCGAGCGGCAGGAACAGCTCGCCCGGCTGCGCGCCGAGGAGGAGGAGCGCAAGCGCCGCGAGCTGGAGGAGGCTCAGCGGCGCGAGGCCGAGCGGCAGGCCGAGGAGGCCCGGCAGCGCGCCGAGGAAGCCCGTCGGCGTGCCGAGGAGGAGCGGGAACGGCTCCTCGCCGAGGAGAAGGCACGGGCCGAGGAGGAGGCGCGCCGCAGGGCGGAGGAGGAGCGTCGCCGCGCCCAGGCCGCCGAGGAGGAGCGGCTGCGCGCCGAGGCCGAGGCACGGCGCCTGGAGAAGCAGCGGAAGGCCGAGGAGGCGCTGCTGCGGGCCGAGGAGGCCCGGAGAGCGGCGGAGGCGGCGGCTGCCGCCGCGGCGTCGGCGTCGAGCGGGGCGGGGACGCTCGGTGGGGTGCCGGCCGGTGGAGCGGGGACTTCCGGCGGTACCGGTACGGGGACGTCCGGCCGGGCCGCGTCCGGCAGAACCGGGGCCGGTGGAGCCGGGGACGCCAAGGTTTCCTTCGTGAAGTCCCTTTCCTTCGTGAAGTCGGATGCCGCCGCGGGGCCCGGTCCCGAGGCGCCGGGGCCGGACGGCGCCACGGACGAGACGGCCGTGCTGCCGCCGGTGCGCCCCGGTGCGGCCGACGCGGAGACGACGGCCGAGCTTCCGCAGCCGCCGGTGCATCCCGGGGCGGCGGACGAGACGGCGGTGCTGCCGCAGGTGCCGTCGGGTGCGGTCGACGAGACGGCCGTACTGCCTCCCGTACGGGAGAACGACGCGCGGCCGGGAAGCGGCGCCGGTGAGCCCGCGGACCGGGTGCCGCCCGGGTACTTCCGGGACGAGCGGGAGACCCCCGAGAGGCCCGAGGAGCGTACGCGGGAGCTGCCCCAGGTGGACGCCGAGGGCACCCCGCGCCGTCGCCCCCGGTCCGACTGGGCCGAGGAGACCCCGCTGGACGACCTGCCCACCCTGGCGGACGAGCTGCTGGGACCGCACGAGGACCACGGGAACGACCGCGGGAACGACCACGGGGGCGACGGGGGACGCGGCGGCCACGGCTGGGGACGGGGCGGCAGGCGCCGCTGATCCGGCGGGGGCCTTCGGCTTCCGGCGGGGGCCGTCGGCACCGGACCCGGTTGTCAGTGCTCTCCCGCACAATGGGTCACGGCAGGGCGAAGTGTGACGGAAGGGCGGTACCGCATGTCCGTGTGGGACGACCTGGTGGGCCAGGACAGGCTGAGCGCGCAGCTCGACGCGGCCGCCCGGGACGCCGACGCGTTCGTCACCGCGGCCGCCGCCGGCGCCCCGCCGCCCGAGGGGTCGAAGATGACGCACGCGTGGCTGTTCACGGGCCCGCCCGGGGCGGGGCACACCACGGCCGCGCGGGCCTTCGCGGCGGCCCTCCAGTGCGTCAGCCCGGACCGTGCGCTCGGGGGAAGCCCCGGCTGCGGTTTCTGTGACGGCTGCCACACGACGCTGGTGGGCACCCACGCCGACGTCGCCACGATCGCCGCGGTGGGTACGCAGATCCGGGTCGATGACATGCGGGACACCGTCCGCAAGTCGTTCACCTCGCCGGCGAACGGCCGCTGGCAGGTCATCCTCGTCGAGGACGCCGAGCGGCTGAACGAGAGGTCGGCCAACGCGGTGCTGAAGGCCGTGGAGGAGCCCGCTCCCCGTACGGTCTGGCTGCTGTGCGCGCCGTCCCTGGACGACGTGCTGCCGACGATCCGCTCGCGCTGCCGCCACGTGAGCCTGCTGACGCCCTCGGTCGACGCAGTCGCCGACATGCTGGTCCGCCGTGAGGGCGTCGAGCCGGATGTGGCTGTGGCGGCCGCCCGCGCCACTCAGGGGCACATCGACCGCGCCCGCAGGCTGGCCACCGACCCGCGCGCGCGGGAGCGCCGGGCCGCCGTGCTGAGACTGCCGCTGCGGGTCGAGGAGATCGGCGGCTGCCTCAAGGCGGCTCAGGAGCTGGTCGACGCGGCCACGGAGGGGTCGAAGCAGCTGGCCGAGGAGATCGACGTCAAGGAGACCGAGGAGCTGAAGGCGGCGCTGGGCGCGGCCCAGGGCGGTCGGCTGCCGCGCGGTACCGCGGGTGTCATGAAGGATCTGGAGGCGATGCAGAAGCGCCGGCGGACCCGTGCGCAGCGCGACAGCCTCGACCTCGCGCTGGCCGACCTGACCGGCTTCTACCGCGATGTCCTCGCCCTCCAGCTCGGCTCCGGCGTCGCCCTCGCCAACACCGAGGTCCAGGACTCGCTGGAGCGTCTCGCGCGCGGGACGACGCCCGAGTCGACGCTGCGCCGTATCGACGCGATCGCCGCCTGCCGCGACGCCCTGGACCGCAATGTCTCCCCCCTGCTGGCGGTGGAGGCGATGACCATGGCGCTTCGGGCCGGCTGAGGGCGTAGGGGGGTCACTCGGGGGGATCGTCACATCGTCACTCGTACGGGCATCATTCGTCGCCGAGGGTGATCTGGCGATAGCAGCGCGTTACGCTCGCGCAATGCGCAACAGGAGCACTCTCCGGCCGGCACCCGGCCGCACCCCCGGCCCGGTCCGGCCGCCCGGCGCCGACGACAGCCGCCCGGACGCTCCGCGGAAGGGGTGGCCCCTCCGCCAGGCCGGCCGACGTCCGGACAGGCCCGTGCGGCGTGCCGGCGGCACGGGTGCGCTGCTGCTCGCGGCCCTCGCGCTCCTCACGCCCGCCTGCACCTCCGACGGCTCGACGGCGGCGACCGCGGCCCCGAGGAAGACGGCCGCCGCGCTGGCGCCGCTGCCGCGCGCGATCCCCGCGGCCCTGTCCTCGTACTACCGGCAGAAGCTGGCCTGGCGTGACTGCGTCGGGCCCGGTTTCCAGTGCTCCACGATGCGGGCCCCGCTCGACTACGCGAAGCCGGGCGCGGGCGACGTCAGGCTGGCGGTGGCCCGCAGGCGGGCGGCCGGTCCCGGTGAGCGCCTCGGCTCCCTGCTGGTCAACCCGGGCGGCCCGGGCGGCTCGGCGGTCGAGTACCTGGAGTCGTACGCGGCCCTCGGCTACCCGGGAGCGGTCCGCGCCCGCTACGACATGGTGGCCGTCGACCCGCGCGGCGTCGCCGGCAGCGAGCCGGTCGAATGCCTCACCGGCCCGGGCATGGACACGTACACGCAGGCGGACCCCACCCCCGACGACGAGGAGGAGACCGACGAGCTGGTCGGCTCCTTCCGGCGGTTCGCGGAGGGCTGCGGGGCGCGCTCGGCGCGGGTGCTGGGCCATGTGTCCACGGTCGAGACCGCCCGGGACATGGATGTGCTGCGTGCGCTGCTGGGCGACGAGAAGCTGACGTACGTGGGGGCGTCGTACGGCACGTTCCTGGGCGCGACGTACGCCGGGCTGTTCCCGGGGCGCGTCGGCCGGCTGGTCCTGGACGGTGCGATGGACCCGTCCCTGCCCGCCCGCAGGCTGAACGAGGACCAGACGGCGGGCTTCGAGACGGCGTTCCGGTCGTTCGCCGAGGACTGCGTGCGGCGGGCCGACTGCCCTCTCGGCGGCCGTGGCACCCGCCCCGCCCGGGCCGGCGAGAACCTGAAGGCCTTCTTCCGGCGGCTCGACGAGCACCCCCTCGCGACCGGCGACCCGGACGGCAGGGAACTCGGCGAGTCCCTCGCCACCGTGGGCGTGATCGCGGCGATGTACGACGAGGCCGCCTGGCCCGAACTGCGCCAGGCCCTCACCGAGGCCATCGGGGACGGGGACGGCGCGGGCCTCCTCGCCCTCTCGGACAGCTACTACGAGCGCGACCCCGACGGGCGCTACTCGAACCTGATGTTCGCCAACGCGGCCGTGAACTGTCTGGACCTCCCGGCGGCCTTCTCGGGCCCCGGGCAGGTCGAGAAGGCCCTGCCCGCCTTCGAGAAGGCCTCCCCGGTCTTCGGCAGGGGCCTCGCCTGGGCCGCCCTGAGCTGCGCGTACTGGCCCGTGGAGGCGACCGGGACACCGCACCGCATCGAGGCGAAGGGCGCGGCCCCCATCGTCGTGGTCGGCACCACCCGCGACCCGGCTACCCCGTACCGGTGGGCGCGGGCCCTGGCCTCCCAGCTGTCCTCCGGGCGGCTCCTCACGTACGAGGGGGACGGGCACACGGCGTACGGCCGCGGCAGCGACTGTGTCGACTCGGCGATCAACGCCTACCTGCTGCGGGGCACGCCTCCCGCGGAGGGGAAGCGCTGCTCAGGGCGCTGACCGGCGCGGATCGGCGCGGATCGGCGCGGATCGGTGCGGACCGGAGCGGACCGCGGCCGGACGGCGAGCGGAGCGCGGGCGGGGTGGGCCCGCGGTACGGAGCACCCGGGAAACTGTGTAGACTTACCGATGTTGCTGATCGCACCATAGTGCGGGCAGCGCGCCGCTTTAGCTCAGATGGCCAGAGCAACGCACTCGTAATGCGTAGGTCTCGGGTTCGAATCCCGAAAGCGGCTCGGAAAAGGCCAGGTCACTCACACCGTGACCTGGCCTTCTTGTTGTTGCGGGGATGCCCGGGGGCGCTTCGGTGGTGTCGTGAGGGCGCGTCCATCGGTCCCTCTCGTCTCCCGGAGGACGCACAAGGCCCCGGTCGTTCACCTCCGCCGACCGGGGCCCCGCTGCTCCCGGACCCAGCCGCGGCGGCGACACTCCCCCGAGCAACGCGTCTGACGCGCGCACCGTCGGGCCGGATCCGATGAGGTGATCACATCAGACGGCGCCAACGGATCGCTAACATGTGGCCAACGGACGACGCGAAGTCGTCGTGGTGCGCGGCCCGGAGGCCGGGCGGAGGGACAACGGGCGGTGCTATGCGGTACGGGCTGCGGTTCGGACTGCTGGGTCCGCCGGAGCTGTACGACGCCGACGGCGGGGTACGGCCGATCGGCAGCGGAAAGATGCGTGCCCTGCTCGTCGCGCTGCTGCTGGAGCCCGGTCGGGCCGTCCCGGTCGAGTCGCTCAAGGACGCGCTGTGGGGCGGTGCGCCCCCGCCGTCCGCGCACGCCTCGCTGCAGAACCATGTGACCAGGCTGCGGCGGCTGTTGGACGATCCCGAGCGGCTGCGGGCCGTGCCGCCCGGGTATCTGCTGCGGGTCGGGGAGGGCGAGCTGGACGTCCGCGTCTTCGAGGCCCATGTGGCGGCCGCGCGCTCAGCGCACACCGAGAGGGACTGGGCGCGGACCGTGCGCGAGGCCGGCGCCGCGCTGGTGCTGTGGCGGGGAAGCCCGCTCGGCGGACTGCCGGCGGACTTCGGCGGACAGGCCTTCGTCCAGCGGCTGGAGGAAGCGCGGCTGCTGGTCCTGGAATGGCGGTACGAGGCGGAACTGCGGCTTGCCGAGGGTGCCGCGCAGACCTCCGCCGAGGAGCGCGCGGGTGCCGAGCCGGGCGCCGGGCCCGCGCGACTGGCCGCCCTCGGGCCCGAGCTGGCCGCCCTCGTGGCCGAACACCCGCTGCGGGAGGCGTTCCACCGGCTGCTCATGCTGGTGCTGTACCGCACCGGGCGCCAGGCCGAGGCCCTGGCCGTACACCGCGATCTGCGCGCCCGTCTCGTCGAGGAACTCGGCGTGGAGCCGGGACCCGCGGTGCGCGACGCCCATCTGAAGATCCTCCGGGAAGCACCGGCAGGGGAGGCGGCCGGGCTGCCCGGGACGTCCGTGACATCCGGGACGTCCGGCGATCTGCGTGCGGCTGTGAACGGGACTCTTGCGGAAAGGGCCCCAGGGGCGGGCACTTCAGGGGAGGGGAGGCCGGCGAAGGGGAATCCAGGGGAGGGGACTCCGGTGAACGGGTCCCCTGCGAAAGAAGCCGCCGCGCACGGCGACGACGAGCACGGCGACAACGCGCACGGCGACGTCACCGGGACGGTCACCGTCGTCACCGGCCGCACGAACGAACGGCCGCGTCCCGCCCAGCTCCCCGCCGCCCCCGCCCACTTCACCGGCCGACACGACACGCTCGCCGCCCTGCGCCGCGCCGTGGACGTGGGTGTGCGCCCGGCCGACCGCTCCCCGGCCGTCGCCATCGTCAGCGGCATGGCCGGTGTCGGCAAGAGCGCGCTCGCCCTGCACGTCGCCCATGAGCTGGCCGAGCGTTTCCCCGACGGCCAGCTCTACGTCAACCTGCACGGCGCCACGCCCGGTATGACCCCCGTCGGCCCGTCCCAGGCACTCGCCACTCTGCTGCGCGACCTCGGTACCGAGCCCCGCAGCATCCCGGAACACCCGGACGAGGCGGCCGCGTTGCTCCGGTCCACGCTCGCGCCGACCCGCACGCTGATGGTGCTCGACGACGCGGCGCACGCGGCGCAGGTGCGGCCGTTGCTGCCCGCGGGCGCCGGCTGCGCGGTGATCGTGACCAGCCGTTCCCCGCTCACCGCGCTGGACGGCGCCCACCGCTTCCCGCTCGTGCCGCTGTCGGACGAGGAGAGCGCGGCGTTACTGCGCGCGGTCTCCGGCCGCGACGGACTCGACGGCGCCCACCCGCTCGTCGAGCTCGCCGGCCGTCTTCCGCTCGCGCTGCGCATCGTCGCGGCCCGTCTCGCCGCACGCCGTGCGCTCACCCCGGACGCGCTCGCCGGGCAACTGGCCGCCACGGGAGGCCGGTTGCACCACCTGGAGTACGACGACCTGAGCGTGCGCCGGTCCCTCGCCGTGGCCCACGACGCCCTGCGCGTCTCCGAGCGCGAGGAGGACCGCGACGCCGCGCTCACCCTGCACCGCATCGGCGCGCTCGACATCCCCGCGTACGGCGCTCCGCTGATCGCCCGGCTCAACGGCACCGGCGAGCGGCGTGCCGAGGCCGCCCTCGACCGGCTCGTCGACGTGGCGCTGCTGGAGGAGACGACGTACGGCCGGTACGTCCCGCACGACCTGGTACGGGAGTTCGCGCGGGAGCTCTCCGCGGACGGCGTCACCGGGGGCGGCGTTGTCGGGGACGCCCTGCGCTGGTACGCCGACCGCGCGCGCCAGAGTCTGATCGCGCTGCTGCCGCCGGGGTACGAGCGCGACGAACGGCTCCTGCCGACGGCAGGCGAGGCCTCCCCGGTCGACACCCGCCCGTTCCCCTCGGCCGAGGCGGCCTTCGCCTGGGGCGACCGGGAACTGCTCAACATCGTCGCCCTGGTGGAACGCTGTGCGCAGGCGGGAGCGGACGGTACCGGCACCGACCCCTCGGCGCTGGTCCCCGCGCTGGTCCGCCACCTCTTCCCGTATCTCCAGCGCAGCGGACGCCTCGCCGAGCTGGACGTGCTGGGGCGGATCGCGCTGGACGTGGCCCGCTCGACGGGGGACGACGCGGCGGAGGCGTTCGCCCTCACCGACCGCGCGGGGCTGCACTTCATGTCGGGCCGCCTGACGGAAGCCCTCGCCCTGAACGACCAGGGGCTGGATCTGTGGCGCGGACTCGGCGCCGTCTCGTGCATCCGGCGCTGTCTCAACAACCGGGGCCTGCTGCTGGAGAGCCTCGGCCGGTACGCGGAGAGCGAGGAGACGCTGCGGCAGAGCCTGGAGCTGTCCCGGCAGCTGGGCGATCCGTACGGCCAGGCCGTGACCTTCAGCCATCTCGGCAACCTGCTCAAGCACACCGACGCTCGGGCCGCCATCGTGCACCACCAGCGCAGTCTGGCGCTCGGCGAGGTCTCCGGCAGCGTGCTCGTACGGCACACCGCGCACTGCAACATCGGGTACGCCCACCTGCGGCTCGGTGAACCGGACCGGGCCGTCAGGAGCTTCGAGCAGGCCCTGGCGATCCTCGGGGACGACGAGGACTGGGGCGGCGAGTCCCAGACGCGGCTCGGGCTCGTCCGCGCCCTGCGCGCGCTGGACCGCACCGACCGCGCGTCCGACGAGTGCGCCCGGCTGCTGGAGCGCGCGGAACGGCGGGCCGACCAGTACATGGAAGGGCTCGCCCGGCACCAGCGGGGGCTGCTGCTGGCGGACGAGGGACGCTCCGACGAGGCGTACGCGGAGTGGGCGGTGGCGCTGCGGGTGCTCGACGGGACGGACTCGCCGGTGGTGGGAAAGCTGCGGGACCTGCTGGCGGACCGCTGAACCGGCGCGGCGGTGCCGGTGCCCTCACTTGGCGTCGGCATAGCACTCCACCACCGTCGTGGTGAAGGGAAACCGCACCGGCGTCCGGCCGAACGTGAGCCGGCCCGCCAGGTCGGACGCCTCCCCGATCGCCGCGACCACCGCCTCGGCCTCCTCCTCGGGACAGTGCACGATCACCTCGTCGTGCTGGAAGAAGACCAGCTCGGCCGCCATGTCCGCCAGCGCGCGGCGGAGGGCGGCGAGGAGGAGCAGCGCCCAGTCGGCGGCGCTGCCCTGGACGACGAAGTTACGGGCGAAGCGGCCCCGGGCGCGGGAGTCCGTGGAGGCGTAACCGGGGGTCCACTCCTGGCCGGTGCCGGTGCCGGTGCCCACGGAAGCCCCCGCGGGTTCGTCCTGCGGGATGCCCGCCTCCTCCGCGGCGGCGTCCGCTCCGGGCCCGGCCGCCGGCGGGCTCGTACGGCCCAGCCAGGTGCGTACGAGCCGGCCCTCCTCGCCCGCGCGGGCCGCGTCGTCGACGTACGCGACGGCCCTGGGGAAGCGGCGGCGGAGCGCGGCGAGGTTCTTCAGGCCGTCCCCCGACGTCTGCCCGTACACCGCGCCGAGCACGGCGAGTTTGGCCTGCGCGCGGTCGCCCGCGAAGGCCCGGTCGGAGACCTCCTGGTACAGGTCGCTCGTGCGGCTCGCGACGTCCATCAGGGCGGGGTCGCGGGAGATCGCCGCGAGCACGCGGGGCTCCATCTGGTCGGCGTCGGCCACGACGAGCCGCCAGCCGGGGTCGGCCACGCACGCGCGGCGGACCACCTTGGGGATCTGGAGGGCGCCACCGCCGTTGGTGACCCAGCGCCCGGTGACCGTGCCGCCCGCGAGGAACTCGGGCCGGAACCGGCCGTCCCGCACCCAGTCCTGAAGCCACGACCAGCCGTGGGCGACCCAGATGCGGTACAGCCTCTTGTACTCGAGCAGGGGCCGTACGGCGGGGTGGTCGACGGACTCGATCTCCCAGCGGCGCGTGGACCGGACCTTGGTCCCGGCCTGCGCGAACGCCTTGATCACGTCCGCGGGGAGGTCGGGCCGTACCCGTCTGCCGAACGCCCCGGACACCTCGTCGGCGAGCTCGGCCAGCCGGCGGGGCTCGCCGACGCCCGCGTACCGCTCGCCGAGCAGTTCGTGCAGGAGCCGGCGGTGCACGTCGGGGCTCCAGGGCAGGCCGGCGTGGTTCATCTCGGCGGCGACCAGCGTGCCGGCCGACTCGGCGGCGGTCAGCAGCCGCATGCGGTCGGGACGGTCGGTGGCGTCGTGCCGCCGCTGCTGGTCCGCGTACACCTCGACCAGGTCCGTGAGGGGTACGTGCGCGGGGCGGGGTTCGAACAGCGGGGTCTGGGCGCCCGGCTCGGCGGAGCGCTGGGGCGGATCCGGGGGGACCGGGGCGCCGCGCAGCCGGGCGAGCGCCGCGGCGGCCGAGCGGGGTTCGCCGTGGCGTCCCTCGTGGCCGAGCAGCAGGTTCTCGGCGACCTCGATGTCGTAGCACCGCTCCACGCGCACTCCCGCCGCGACCAGACGCGGATACGTCCCGGCGGTCGACCGCCACACCCAGCGGGCGACCCCCGGCCGGTTCCGCACGGCGGTGACCGGGTCCGGCTCGCGCCGCACGGGTCCCGCGAGCAGCCCGTCGGGGCCGAGCGGGGCGACGTCCACGCCCCCGTCCTCGGCCTCGGCGAGAGCCCAGCGAGCCCAGCGGTCGGTCATGGGTGCGAGTGTGACAGGGGGGTCTGACAACGGGGCCGCGCCGCTTCGCCTGCTTCCCCCTGCTCCCTCTGCTCCCTCTGCTCCCTCTGCTCCTCCTACGCCTCCTTCGTCGTACTCGCCTCCTCCGTGATCGCCCGCAGCGCCTGCACGACGTTCTCCTCCGTCGTGTCCTTCCGCACGCCCAGCCCGCTGAGCACTCCGTCCCCGTTCTCGAACTCCAGCAGGGCGAGCAGGATGTGCTCGGTGCCGATGTAGTTGTGGCCGAGGCGCAGGGCTTCGCGGAAGGTGAGTTCGAGGACCTTCTTGGCGTCCGCGCCGTAGGGGAGGAGCTCGGGCACCTCGGCGGACGCCGGAGGCAGTGCGGCCGCCGCCGCCGCGCGGACCGCGTCCAGGGTGACCCCCTGGGCGGTGATCGCCTTGGCCGCGAGGCCCTCGGGCTCGCTGAGGAGACCCAGGACGAGGTGCGCGGGAAGGCCTTCGGTGTTGCCCGCGGCCTTTGCCTCGTTGTGCGCGGCCACGACCACGTTGCGGGCCCGGGGGGTGTAGCGGCTGAAGCCCTGGCTGGGGTCGAGGTCGGCCTCGGCCTTCGGCACGAAGCGCTTCTGGGCCGCCTGCCTGGTGACCCCCATGCTCTTGCCGATCTCGGTCCAGGACGCGCCCGAGCGCCGGGCCTGGTCCACGAAGTGGCCGATCAGGTGGTCGGCCACGTCACCGAGGTGGTCGGCGGCGATCACCGCGTCCTCGAGCTGGTCGAGGGGCTGGGGGTGGACCTTCTTGATGGCTTCGATCAGGTCATCGAGGCGAATGGACGCCGTGACCAAGGGGTTCGTCGTCATGTGTCAACCGTAGGTTGACACCGGATGACCGTCAACCCCGAGTTGACAGTCGCACGCTTTTCGATGGCGGACGGCGGCATGTCACGATCGACGCGTGAGTACGACCAGCACGGTGGACAGCGCCTTCGGCACCGCCCTGTACGCCGACACCGACGCCGCCCTGGACACGGGGGCCTCACTGCTCGCCGCCGACCCGTCCGCCGACCCGGAGGTCGCACGCCGGGGGCGCGAGTTCGTCGCCGCGGCCTGGCGGCGCGGCTGGCAGCCCGCCGACGTCGTCCGGATCGTGCGGCGCGAGCTCGACGACCACCACGTACGCCTCGTCGCCCGGCTGATCCTCGACGAGCAGGGGCACCCCGCGCGCGAAGAGGCCGGACACGGTCCCCGCTGGGCCGCCCAGCTCGCGGAACTGGACGGGTTGGCGCCGCCGCCCCGCACCGACCGCTTCTCGCAGGCCACCGCCGTACTGGAGCTGTACCGGCTGCTCCTGCGCCTGCCCGCCCTCGAACCGCTCGACGAGGCGCATGCGCCCCGCAGCTCCCCGGAGCGTCCGTCCGGGGACACCCGCATGCTGTCCCGTATCCGCGCCCTCCTCGCCAAGGCCGAGGCCACCGGTTTCCCCGAGGAGGCGGAGGCGCTCAGCGCGAAGGCGCAGGAGCTGATGGTGCGGCACAGCATCGACGAGGCGCTGCTCGCCGCGCGGACTCGCGACCCCGGCGCGCCGGGAGCCTGCCGGATCGGCGTCGACCCGCCGTACGAGACGGCCAAGGCGGTGCTGCTCGACGCGGTCGCGCGCGCGAACCGCTGCCAGGCCGTGTGGAACGAGGCCCTCGGTTTCTCCACGGTCGTCGGCTTCGAACCCGACCTGGAGGCGGTCGAACTCCTCCACACCTCACTCCTCGTGCAGGCCACGACCGCGATGACGAAGGCGGAAGCGGCGCAGAGGGCGGGCGGAAGAAAGCGTACGAAGACGTTCCGGCAGTCCTTCCTGGCGGCGTACGCGCACCGGATCGGCGACCGGCTGGCGGCGGTCGCCGAGGCGCAGACGGAGGCGGAGGCGTCCGGGAGCCAGGCCGGAGGGGCGCCCGGGGAAACGCCCGGGCCGGAGCTGCTGCCCGTCCTGGCCGCCCGCGACCTGGCCGTCCACGAGCAGGTCACGCGCCTGTTCCCGGACACGGTCACCACGCGCGTGCGCGGGGTGAGCGACGAGGCCGGCTGGCATCAGGGTGCCGAGGCGGCGGACCGTGCCCGGCTCGCGGCCCGGCCCGGGCTGCCGTGAGCGGGCGTCCGCGCCCCGCCCGCTCCCGTCGCCGCGGGCGGTCTCAGTCGCCCGACGGCAGGAACGCGCTCACCGTCATGTCCAGCTCTTCCGCGGACTTCACGGCGACCTCCGCGTCCGGCCACTCGTGGCTTTGCGCCGCGCCGCCGCCGGGCAGCCGGAACTCCACGCGGTCCGGCAGGACGGCCTGCTCCGGGTCGTCCGTGGCCCCGCGCACGTAGGTGATCGTGAAGGACGCCGTCGCGGACTCGTCCAGGGTCAGCTTCGGCTCCGCGGCGCCCTCCTCCGTGCTGACGGTCCAGGAGGTGTCACCGCTGTGCACCTCGGTGGCGGGGACGCCCTGGAGCGTGCAGGTGCTGCCGGTGTTGGTGAGGGTGACGGGGATGTTGCCCGTGTCCCCGGCGGCGGGTGCGGCATTGCTGGGTCCGAAGCCGACCGTCAGCCGATCGGCCTCGCAGGCGGCGAGCGCACCGCCGGCGGCGCTCGTCGCGGGGCCCTCGTCGGGTGTGCCGGAAGTGCCGCCACCACAGGCGGTCAGGGCGAGGGCGGCCACGAGGGCGGCGGTGACGGCGGCGGGCGTGGTGCGCATGGGTTCCCCCGGGTCGGGTAAGGGACGGTGTGCTCCGACGATCATCACGCGGTGCGGATGGTGAAGCTTCACATCACCCGCCCAGGCGACCGGCCGCGGGGTGGGGCGACGCCGCGTATGACCGAAACGTCCTGTATGAGTCCCCTGCCCGTACGCTGAAGTGGATGAGCTGGTTCCGGGCGCTGAAGGAGACCGGCCGCTCGGGACTGACGGTCGAGCGCAAGCGTCTCGAGCCGCTGGTCGCGGTGCGGGCCGCGGCAGGGCTGGCAATCATGATCGGGTTCAGCCTGTGGGCGTTCGGGCCCCTGGCCGCGGCCAGCTCGGCGTTCGGGGCGTTCCAGGCGGCGATGGCCACGTTCCAGCGCAGCTGGCGCCCGCGCCCCACACTCGCCCTCGTCTCCGGCGCGACCCTCGCCGTCTCGACCTTCCTCGGCTACGTCACGATCTCCCGTCTGCCGCTGTTCCTGGTCCTGCTGATGGTGTGGACGTTCCTGGCCGGTCTGGCCTGGGGGGCGGGGCCCACGACCGGACTGATCGCCGCCTCGAACGTGGCGATCATGCTCATCACCATCACCCTGCCGACCTCGGTGGCGGAAGCCGCGGGCCACGCCGCGATCATGATCGTGGGCGGTCTGGTGCAGGCCGCGCTGATCGTCCTCTTCCCGGTACGCCGCTGGGGTGCCCAGCGCGACGCGCTCGCCGACGCCCTGGCCGCCGAGGCCGACTACGCCCGCCGCCTCCGCCACGACCCGGTGGCCCGCTTCGACCCCGAGCCCCTGATGGCGGCCCGCGACGCGGCCACGCTGACGCCCCGCCAGGCCCGCACCCGGCCCGCCGAACTCCGCGGCTCCCGCCTCCTCGCCGAGCGCATCCGGCCCGTCCTCGCCTCCCTCGCCGATCCGGCGCTGGGCGTCCCCGAAGAGGGCCGGGCACGCGACCGCGTCCGCGAACTCCTCGCCGCCGCGGCCACCGTCCTGGACGCGTCGGCCTCCGCGATCCGCCACGGCGGAGAGGTCGACGTCCCGCCGGCCGCGCTCGCCGCGCTCCGCACCCCGGACACGGGCGCGATCCTGCAGGGCGCGTCGGCCCGGGCGGCGACCCGGCTCGGCACGCTGCTGCAGGACGTCGTCGAGACGGCGGGCGGCTCACACGCCGACAGCCACCGCCCGCACGCCCGGACCCTGCGGCGCCCCTCGCTCCTCGGCCTGATCCCCGTCACCCTGCGCGCCATGCGCGGGGAGCTCCGCCGGGACTCCCCGATCACCCGCCACGCCGCGCGCATCACCGCCGTCGCCGTCGCCGGCTACCTCATCGGTACGGCCCTGCCCTTCGGCCACGGCTACTGGGCCCCGCTGACCGCGGTCATGACCATGCGCCCCGACTTCTCGCAGACGTACAGCCGCGCGGTCGCCCGCTTCGGCGGCACCCTGATCGGCATCGCCCTGGCGACGGGCATCGTCCAGGTGGCGCACCCGGGAACGTATCTGTCGGGCGCCCTCGCCGTGCTGAGCGCGGGCCTGACGTACCTCCTGATGCGCACCGGCCAGATCGCGGCCCAGGCCTGTATCGCCGCGTACGTGGTCTTCCTGCTCGGCATGGGCGGCGAGGCATGGACGCAGACGGTGACGGAACGCCTGCTGCTCACCCTCGCCGGCGGCCTCCTCGCGATGCTCGCGTACGCCGTCTACCCGGCCTGGGAGACCCCGCGGCTGCGCACCCGCCTCGCCGACTGGCTGGCCGCGACGGGCAGATACGCGGGGGCGGTGGTCGGCCGGTACGCCGCTCCCGGCGACCCCGCCCGCTCCGCCCACGACGTGCGCGAGGCCCTGCTGGCCGGCCGGGCCGCCCGCATGGACTGGCACACCGCGGTCGCCCGCGCCGAGAACGAGCCCGTACGCCACCGGGGTCTGTCCCGGACCGCCGCCGAGGAGGCCGAGGAGGCGGTCGCCCAGTTCGGCCGTGTCGCCATGCTGCTGGAGGCCCACATCCCCGGCCGGGACGCGCCCCCGAACCCGGCGGCCGCCCGTTTCGCCGAAGTCCTGCGCACGGTCACGGACCGGGGCGCGAGGGCCGTACGCGAGCGCCGGGTCCCCCGCTGGGACGGGGCGCGCGAGGCGCTGGCGGCCTGGGACGCCCAGGACGCCGGGCGCGAGAAGGCGGCAGAGGATGCGGCGACGGACACCGGCGCGGTCGTACGGCTCGGAGCCGCACTCCTCCTGGAGGCGCTGGACGATCTCTCCGAGGCCCTCGACACGGGCGCACCGCCGATGTCGGTGCGCGGGGACCCCTGATCCCTCTCAGGAGCCGAGCCCCACCGTCGGCAGCCCCGACGGCAGCGAACCGCCCTCCGCCTTCCGGTACGTCTCCTTGCCGGCGCCGCCCTCCCACGTCACCGTGAGGCTGTCGGCGTCCACGGAGCCGACCGTGCCGTCGGTCCGCTCGCCGTTGCCGTCCCCGCACTTCAGGCGGATCACGCGCAGGCCGGCCTCCTCCTTGACGCTGCCGCTGCACACGGATCCACCGGTCTCGAACACCGCGGCCTGCCCACCGGTGATGAACAACGCCACCGCCTTGCCGTCCGCCGTGGTCAGCCAGCTGCCCTCGAGCTCCCCTCCCGTCCCGGGGGTGCCGGCGCTTTCCGAGCCGCCGGAGCCACCGGAGTCACCGCCCGTGCCGGTGGTCTCCGTCGCGCGGGACGTCGGCGAGGACGTCCCGTCGGCGGAGCCGCCGTCACCGTCACCGCCGGTGCATCCCGTCAGGACGAGCGCGGCCGCCAGTCCGGCCGCCGCTGCCGCGTTACGCGCCCGCCGGAGCGGGAAGGTCGCCGTGGTCACCGAGGTCCCCCAAAAGGGTGCGTGTGGGCGTGCTGTCGCCGCACCAACAGCCGCAAGCTACCAGCCACCGGCCGCAACCTCACGGGGTACGACGGCCCTCACCAGGAGGACTTGCGCACCCCCGGCAGGAACCCGGCGTGCGCCTGCTCCCGCAGGTTCACCCGGGACAGCCCGAAGGTCCTCAGGTAGCCGCGCGGGCGGCCGTCCACCTGGTCGCGGTTGCGCACCCGCGTGGCGCTCGCGTCGCGGGGCTGGCGGCGCAGCTCCCGCTGCGCGGCTTCCCGCTCGGCCGCCGTGGTGGACGGCCTGCGGATGATCTCTTTCAGCTCGGCCCGCCGGGCCGCGTACCGCTCGACGGTCGCCCGCCGCTTCTCGTTCTTCGCGATCTTGCTCTGCTTCGCCATGTCCGGTTCCGTCCTCGCCCTCAGACCTTCACCCCGCGCGCGCGGATGCGCGCCACGGCCGCTTCGACGCCGATCGCGTCCACTGTCCTGATCCCCTTGACGCTGAGCCGCAGGCGGACGTACCGGCCCTCGCTCGGCAGCCAGTAGCGCTTGGACTGGATGTTGGGGTCGAAACGGCGCGAGGTGCGCCGGTGGGAGTGCGAGATGCGGTTGCCGAAGCCCGGACGGGCGCCGGTCAGCATGCAGTGGGCGGACAAGGGTGATGCACCTCTCTCGGATACGTGATGTAAATGAGAATCGTTTTCAGTAAGGTACCAGCATGGCACGCAACGAACTCCGCCCGGTCATCAAGCTCCGGTCCACCGCCGGCACCGGCTACACCTACGTCACCCGCAAGAACCGGCGGAACGACCCGGACCGCATGACGCTGCGCAAGTACGACCCGGTCGCCGGCCGGCACGTCGACTTCCGAGAGGAGCGCTGACCGCCGCCATGCGCAAGGGAATCCACCCGGCCTACGGTCCCGTCGTCTTCCGTGACCGCGCCGCGAACCACGCCTTCCTCACCCGCTCGACCATGACGAGCGAGAAGACGATCGTGTGGGAGGACGGCAACACCTACCCCGTGGTCGACGTCGAGATCTCGGACGTCAGCCACCCCTTCTACACGGGCACCGCGCGCGTGCTGGACACGGCGGGCCGCGTCGAGCGGTTCGAGCAGCGGTACGGGAAGCGGAGCTGACCGGTGAGCGACAACGAGCTCTCCGTCGCGATCGTCGGCGGGCTGCACGCCGACGCCCGCCGGGCCGCCGTCGATCAGCTGCTGGCCGAGGTCCCCGGCAGCGTCGCCCTGCACCACGATCTGTCGACCGCCGCCGACGGCACGGTCCGGCGCACCGTCCGGGACCGCACCGGGGTGACCGGCACCGGCGAGACCCCGCTCGTCAACGACTGCGCCTGCTGCGCGCTGCGCGAGGACCTGGTCCCCGAGCTGGAGCGGTTCGCGCGGGACGGGACGACCCGGCTCGCCGTCGTCGAGCTGTGGGACTCGGTCGAGCCCAGGGCGATGGCCGAGGTGGTGGCCGCGAGCGGGCTGACGGTCACCTCGGTGATCACGGCGGTCGACCCGGCGCTCCTGCTGCCGTACCTGGCCAACGGTGACGACCTGGCCGAACGCGGACTCGCGGCCGCCGCCACCGACCAGCGGACGGTCGCCGACACGTTCGCCCGGCAGCTGGAGTACGCGCCCGTCCTCGCCGTCACCGACTCCCCGGAGGCCGACGACGAGGACCGGGCACTGCTCGCCCAGCTCCATCCGACTGCCCGCCGGGTCCCCCTCGGGAGCGGCCACCCGGGGAACCCGGCGGGCGCCCTCGCGCCGCCGGCCGCCGGTGCGGCCGACGCCGCGACCCCGCGTTCGCCCCTCGCCGAAGCCGCCTTCGCGGGCTTCGACGCCGAGGCCGCGGCAGCCGCCCAGCACCCGGCGTGCGCGCTGCTGCCCGTGGACGCCGACGAGTGCGGGGTCGCCACGCTCGTCTGGCAGGGGCGGCGGCCCTTCCACCCCGAGCGGCTGTACGCGGCACTGGAGGACCTGACCTGCGCGGCGGCGCGCAGCCGCGGACGGTTCTGGCTCGCCGACCGGCCGGACACGCTGCTGCACTGGGACGCGGCCGGCGGCGCCCTGTGCGTGGAGGCGGCGGGCCCCTGGCTCGCCTCGCTCCCCGACGCGGCCTGGGACCTGGTCCCGCCGCTGCGCCGGGCCGCCGCCGCGCTCGACTGGCACCCGGAGCACGGGGACCGCTGCCAGCACCTGGTGTTCACCTCACCCGCGCTGGACCGGGACGGGCTCGCCCGGCTGCTGGAGTCCTGTCTGCTGACCGATGCCGAGTACGCCGGCGGACGGGACGCCTGGGCGCGGCTGCCGCGCCCCTTCGACACCTTCCTGGAGGTCTGATTTGTCCCGCCGTACCGACCGCAAGCCTGCCAAGAACCGGCCAAATCCGTTGGATGTGGCGGGAGTCACGTACATCGACTACAAGGACACCGATCTGCTGCGGAAGTTCCTCTCCGACCGCGGCAAGATCCGCAGCCGCCGGGTCACCCGTGTGACCGCTCAGCAGCAGAGACTCCTCGCCCGCGCGATCAAGAACGCCCGGGAGGCGGCCCTCCTGCCGTACACGTCCGCGCCGCGCTAGCCCCTCGTCCCGCGACGCGCGCGCAGCCACATCCCCCACCCCCGCCCCGGAGGGCCCCTGCCCGGCTCTCCGGGGCGTTCGCGCGCCCGTGACCAGGAATGTCGCACGGGAGGCAGTGAACGGAAACGGAATGTCCTACGTCTCTACAGTGCGCGGGGCAACCATGCGACCGTAAAGGCTGTAACCGTGGGAACACCCCGCGTGCACGTGCATATGGCCGTGCATCGGCTCATGCGTCGGCACGTGAACGCAGCTATGATCCGAGGCAGTTGACTACTGCATCTATGGCCACTTCAGCCACTGCACCACCCGGGGAGCTACCTGTGGACCACGACGTGTACGGCGTGGATGACGTGTACAACGGCATGGCGGCGACCGAGCTGGCGGCGCTTCACGACGTGGCCTGGCAGAAGAGCCGGCACAGCAACTCGCAGGGCTCCTGTGTGGAGTTCGCCCGCCTGCCGGGCGGTGATGTGGCCGTGCGCAACTCGCGGTTCCCCGACGGGCCCGCGCTCGTCTACACCCGCGCCGAGATCGAGGCCATGCTCCTCGGGGTCAAGGACGGGGAGTTCGACCACCTGGTCGCGGGCGGCTGACGGTGCCGACGGCGGATGCGGCGAGGGATGTGGCGGGGGAGTGCCGCGGGGCCGGAGGGTGTGACACGCGTAGATCCGTGGCGTCGAAGAGCGCCGCGTGAGGTCAGCGGTCCGGCCGGGCCGCCGGCTCCGGGCCCAGCCGGAACATGGCCCAGACCACCTTGCCGCTGAGCGTCCCGGCCAGCGGGTGCCAGCCCCAGCTGTCGGCGAAGGACCCGACCAGGAACAGGCCGCGCCCCGACTCCGCCGAGAAGTCCTCCGAGTCGTCGCCGGCGACGGGGCTGTCGTGGCTGGGGTCGCGCACCGCGCACACCAGCCGTTCCGTACAGCGCATCAGGTGCAGGCGCACGTTCGAGTGCTGAGGGGCGGTGCTCCGGTCGGTCCCGGCGAGACCGTGCCGCAGTGCGTTGGTGACCAGCTCCGAGACGACGAGACAGATGTCGTCGAAACGGTCGCCCAGCTCCCATCGGTCGAGAGTGCCGCGGGTGAACTGCCGTGCCTCGCCCACCGCTTCGTACCGGGCCGGAAGGGCGCAGGAGGCCGTTCCCGAGACGGTCGAGGGGTCGAGCGGAGGGAGTCCCTGCCGTAAGACTTCGAGCATGGTCGATCCGTTCGTTCCCATGCGAGGCACTCCCGGGGTCCGCGGTCGTGGCGATGCAGCGGTGGCGCAAGCCCAATGGTTGACGATGAGTAAGGCGGATGCAAGGGCAGATGCACGTGCACGCGCCCGGTATGCGGCATGGCGTACCCCTTGCCGATGATTTTTTCTTCCGTTCCCTTCCCCGTTGTTGTGTCCCGCCTGATCTTTTTCTGTGTCCTTCGTTCTGAGAACTTCCGTTTCTGTAACCATCCGAGTGCGGATCGGAGTGGTTAGTGGCAGACTTCGGCCCCTGAAGACCTTGGGGAGGCTGACGGATCGTGGGCGCCGGTGAATCGAGTGGGTCAGTGGTGAGGCGGATGCTGCTGGGCTCGCATCTCAGGCGGTTGCGCGAGGGGCAGGGGATCACGCGCGAGAAGGCCGGCTACTCGATCCGCGCATCGGAGTCGAAGATCAGTCGCATGGAGCTGGGCCGCGTGAGCTTCAAGACGCGCGACGTCGAGGATCTGCTGACGCTGTACGGGGTGACGGACGAGAAGGAGCGCGCGTCGCTGCTCTCCCTCGCCAAGGAGGCCAACGTCGCGGGCTGGTGGCACAGTTACAGCGACGTCCTGCCCAGCTGGTTCCCCACCTACGTCGGCCTGGAGGGCGCGGCCCACCTCATCCGCGCGTACGAGGTCCAGTTCGTGCACGGCCTGCTGCAGACCGAGGCGTACGCGCACGCCGTCGTCTCGCGCGGGATGAAGGAGGGCGACGAGGCCGACGTCGAACGGCGTGTCGCGCTGCGCCTGGAACGCCAGAAGTACCTGGTCTCCGAGCATGCCCCGCAGTTCCACTGCGTGCTCGACGAGGCCGCGCTGCGCCGGCCGTACGGCGGCCGCGGGGTGATGCGGGGGCAGCTCCAGCACCTCATCGACATATCCGAGCGGCCGAACGTGCGGCTGCAGGTCATGCCGTTCGGCTTCGGCGGGCACTCCGGGGAGAGCGGCGCCTTCACCGTGCTGAGCTTCGCGGAGTCCGACCTGTCCGACGTCGTGTACCTGGAGCAGCTCACCAGCGCGCTGTACCTGGACAAGCGCGAGGACGTCACCCAGTACGAGCGGGCGATGACACAGCTCCAGGCGGACAGCCCGTCCCCGGAGGAGAGCCGTGACCTGCTCAGGGGTCTCCTCCAGCTCTCCTGACCCCTCGGTGTCCTGAACCGGCCGCACAACTCCCTTGACTCACACGTAACATGACGAGCGATCACGTCTTGATGTGAGCGGGTCACCGCCGCGGCCGCAAGGGATTGAGGGATCACATGTCGTCGTACTTCACCGATCTGGCCCAGCAGTACATCGGCGGCGAGTGGCGCCCGGGCACCGGCTCCTGGGACATCATCGACTTCGACCCGTACGACGGCGAGAAGCTCGCGTCGATCACCATAGCCACGGCCGACGAGGTGGACGCGGCCTACCGGGCGGCGAGAGACGCCCAGCGGCCCTGGGCGGAGACCAACGCGTACGCCCGGCGGGCCGTCTTCGAGAAGGCGCTCCGGATCGTCGAGGAGCGCGAGCAGGAGATCACCGAGATGATCGCCGCGGAGCTCGGGGGCACCCGGCTGAAAGCCGCCTTCGAACTGCACCTCGCCAAGGAGTTCCTGCGCGAGTCGGTCCACCTGGCGCTGCGCCCCGAGGGCCGGATCCTGCCGTCGCCCACCGACGGCAAGGAGAACCGCCTCTACCGGGTGCCCGTCGGCGTCGTGGGCGTCATCAGCCCGTTCAACTTCCCGTTCCTGCTGTCGCTGAAGTCCGTGGCGCCCGCCCTGGCCCTCGGCAACGGCGTGGTCCTCAAGCCGCACCAGAACACACCGATCACCGGCGGCTCCCTGGTCGCGAAGATCTTCGAGGACGCGGGCCTGCCGGGCGGCCTGCTCAATGTCGTGATCACCGACATCGCGGAGATCGGCGACGCGTTCATCGAGCACCCGATCCCGAAGGTCATCTCCTTCACCGGCTCGGACGCGGTCGGCCGGCACGTCGCCACGGTCTGCGCCGCCCACTTCAAGCGGTCGATCCTGGAGCTCGGCGGAAACAGCGCCCTGGTGGTCCTCGACGACGCCGACGTCGACTACGCGGTGGACGCGGCGGTCTTCAGCCGGTACGTCCACCAGGGCCAGGTCTGCATGGCCGCCAACCGTGTCCTCGTCGACCGCTCGATCGAGGCGGAGTTCACCGAGAAGTTCGTCGCCAAGGTGAAGACCCTCAAGGCCGGCGACCCGCGCGACCCGCA
This sequence comes from Streptomyces sclerotialus, assembly GCA_000719105.1. GTDB lineage: Bacteria > Actinomycetota > Actinomycetes > Streptomycetales > Streptomycetaceae > Streptomyces > Streptomyces sclerotialus_B. The sequence continues at coordinate 250,318 of JODX01000004.1, forward strand.
GACGGTCATCGGACCGGTCATCAATGCCTCCCAGGCCGAGGCGGTGTCCGGCGCCGTGGAGCAGGCCATCGCCGAGGGCGCCACGGCGCTGCTGCACGGCACGACGACCGAGAACCTGGTCGAGCCGTCCGTCCTGACGGGCGTGCCCGCCGACTCCGCCCTCCTCCAGCAGGAGATCTTCGGTCCCGTCGCCCTCCTCGTCCCCTTCGACGGCGAGGAGGAGGCCGTACGGATCGTCAACGACACCCCGTACGGGCTGAGCGGCGCCGTCCACACGGCGGACGTCGAGCGCGGCGTGAGCTTCGCCAAGCGGATCGACACCGGCATGTTCCACGTGAACGACGGCACGGTCCACGACGAGCCGCTGGTCCCCTTCGGCGGCGAGAAGCACTCCGGCATCGGCCGGCTGAACGGCGAGTCGACGGTCGAGGCGTTCACCACCCAGAAGTGGATCTCGGTGCAGCACGGGCGGAGCGCATTCCCGTTCTGAGGCCGGAACCGGGTCCCTCGCCGCGGACCCTTGCGGACAGCACCTGACCGCAAGGGTCCGTAGCTTCATCGGTGTCGGGGAGAACCCTCCCGGACCGACAGGACCCGATGAAAGGCGGCCGGTCATGGTCACTCACGTTCCCGCGGAAGCATGCGTCGACGAGCGCGAGGCCCTGCTCGCCTTCGTCGCCGAGCAGCGCGGCGGCGTCCGCCGGGCGCTGCTCGGGCTGACGCAGGAGCAGGCCACCAGCAGGCCCTCGGCCAGCGAGCTGTCCCTGGCCGGGCTGCTCAAGCACTGCGCGGAGGTCGAGCAGACCTGGGTGGCCCGCGCCAAGGGCGAAGAGCCGGCGATGCACCGGGACGAGAAGAACTGGCACGAGTGCTTCCGGCTGGCCGGCGACGAGACCGTCGAGTCCCAGCTCGCGTACTGGGAGAAGGTCGCGGCCGAGACGGAGGCGTTCGTCCGCTCGGTGCCCAGCCTCGACGACACCTTCCCGCTGCCGGACCAGCCCTGGTTCCAAGGGGAGAAGGCCGTCTCGATGCGCTGGATGGCCCTGCACCTGATCCGCGAGACCGCCCGGCACGCCGGCCACGCCGACGTCATCCGCGAGTCCCTGGACGGTGCCACCGCCTTCGAACTGGTGGCGAAGGAGCAGGGCAGCTCCTGGGGCTGAGCCCGGGAGCCGGGTCGGCGCGCCCTACGCTGGCCCCATGTCAGCGATCCGTCTCCTCGTGCTCGGCGCGGTGCGCCAGCACGGGCGGGCCCACGGCTACCAGGTGCGCAACGACCTGGAGTACTGGGGCGCGCACGAGTGGTCCAACGCCAAGCCCGGCTCGATCTACCACGCCCTGAAGCAGATGGCGAAGCAGGGACTGCTGCACGCCCACGAGATCGCGCCCTCCACGGCCGGCGGCCCGCCCCGCACCGAGTACGAGATCACGTCGGCGGGTGACGAGGAGTACTTCACGCTGCTGCGCGAGGCCCTCGTCGAGCGGGACCGGCACATCGACACGCTGTCCGCGGCGATCGGCTTCATGGTCGAGCTGGAGCGCGACGAGGTGGTGCGGCTGCTGAAGGAGCGGCTGCGCCGGCTGGCGGAGTGGCGCACGTCCGTCACGGAGTACTACACGCCCGAGGCCGGCCCGGAGTCGATCGGTCACATCGGCGAGATCATGAACATGTGGGTCCACGCGTCCGACGGCGAGGCCCGGTGGACCCGCGACCTCATCGCCCGCATCGAGGCCGGCGCGTACACCTTCGCCGGCGAGGGCGAGCGGTTCGTCGGCGTCCTCGCCGAGGGCGAGGAGAACCCGTACGCGACGGGTCAGCGGCACCCGGAGGACGACCGCTGAGGCTCCGGTGATGCTTCCCGGCGAACGGGGCTTGCACCTCACGCCACGTGAGGACCCAGCCTGGAGCGCGTACCGAGAAGGGAGCGGAGCCATGAGCCACTCCGTGGGACAGGTCGCCGGTTTCGCCGGGGTGACGGTGCGCACGCTGCACCACTACGACGAGATCGGGCTGCTGGTACCGAGCGAGCGCACCCACGCCGGGCACCGGCGCTACGGCGACGCCGATCTCGACCGGCTGCAGCAGATCCTGTTCTACCGGGAGCTCGGCTTCCCCCTCGACGAGGTCGCGGTCCTGCTCGACGACCCGGACGCGGATCCGCGCGCGCACCTGCGCCGCCAGCACGAACTGCTGACCGCCCGGATCGAGAAGCTGCAGCAGATGGCGGCGGCCGTGGAGCACGCCATGGAGGCACGCAGGATGGGCATCAACCTCACGCCGGAGGAGCGGTTCGAGGTGTTCGGGGACCACGACCCGGCGCAGTACGAGGACGAGGTGCGGGAGCGCTGGGGGCACACGGACGCCTACAAGGAGTCGCAGCGCCGTACGGCCTCCTACACCAAGGAGGACTGGAAGCGCGTCAACGAGGAGCTCGACGCGCTCCACGCGCGCGTGGCCGAGCTGATGGGAACCGGGGCCGCCGCGGACTCGGAGGCGGCCATGGACGCGGCGGAGAAGCACCTCCGCTTCGTGCAGCGCTCGTACTACGACTGCACGCACGAGCTCCAGGCCAGGATCAGTGAGCTGTACGTCTCCGACCCGCGGTTCGCGGAGACGTACGACAAGATCCGCCCGGGTCTCGGCCGGTACCTGCGGGACGCGATCGTGGCCAACGCGGCCCGGCACGCGGACTGACACCGCGGCCTGCCAAGTCGGTAAGGGGCGCTCGCCATTGCGGGCGCCCCTTACGCATGCCCACAGGTGCGGCTCGGTCGGGGCACAGTGCATGCTGGGAGAGGCGGTGGAACCTGGCGGGACCGGCTGCCGTTGATAGCTTTGGTCAGCCGTACGCCGCACCCGCCTCATCGCCTCATCCCGTCATCCATCCCACAGGAGCCCGGAACGTGACGACGCTTGCCCTCGGACCAAGCTGGTTGGATCCGAACTACCTGCTCGACACGTTCGGCATCTGGGGCCTGCTCGCGATCGTGTTCGCCGAGTCCGGGCTGCTCATCGGCTTCTTCCTGCCCGGTGACTCGCTGCTGTTCACCGCGGGCATGCTGATCACCTCCAAGACGCTGGACTTCCCGCTCTGGCTGGCCATCGTGCTGATCTGCGTCGCCGCGATCCTGGGCGACCAGGCGGGCTACATGTTCGGCAAGAAGGTGGGCCCCTCACTCTTCAAGCGGCCCGACTCCCGCCTGTTCAAGCAGGAGAACGTCACCAAGGCCCACGAGTTCTTCGAGAAGCACGGCCCCAAGTCGCTGATCCTCGCCCGCTTCGTGCCCATCGTGCGCACGTTCACGCCGATCATCGCGGGCGTCAGCGGGATGCGGTACCGCTCGTTCCTGACCTTCAACATCATCGGCGGCATCCTGTGGGGCGCGGGCGTCACCCTGCTCGGCTCCTGGCTCGGCAGCATCGCGTTCGTCCGCGACAACATCGAGGCGATGCTGATCCTGATCGTGTTCCTCTCGGTGGTCCCGATCATCCTGGAGTTCTGGAAGGCCCGCAGGCAGAAGAAGAACCAGCCGCAGCCTCCGGCCTCCACCGCGTCCCCCGTCCCGGCGGCACCCCCCGTCATGGACGACGCGACGACCCAGCTCCGGCGCATCCCGCCGGCCCACCAGAACGGCCGGCAGGCGTACGACCCGGGCCAGGCGTACGACCCGGGCCAGGCGTACGGAGGCCAGAACCAGGGGTACGGGCAGCAGGGGCAGCAGGGTCAGCAGTACGGCCGGCAGCCCGGACAGGGCGCGGCCTACCCGCAGCAGCAGCCGTACGGCACGGACCAGGGCTACGGCCACCCCCAGCAGCCCCAGCCCCAGCCCTATGCGCCGCAGTATCCCGAGGGTCAGCAGTACCCCCAGGGGCAGGGCTACCCGTACGGCCAGGGCCACTCACAGAACTGACAACGGGCCTCCGCGCCCCGTAAGGGGCGCGGGGAACTGCGCGAGCAACCACACACAAACCCGCACCCGGCAAAAACGCGAACCCTTACGGCGGCCTTCCGAACCCGCTCAGAACCCGCGCGTCCGCTTCGCGGCGCGCCGCCCCGCGGCGCTCGCGGCCCCGGGCACCCGCAGGAACAGCCGGGAGATCTCCGACCCCAGGTTCACCCCGATCGCGATGGCCATGGCGAGCGCGACGGCCCTCGTGAGGTTCGCCAGCCCCGCGTCGGCGTCGTTCTGGGCGAACGCCAGCAGCCCGAAGTACGTCGCCGAACCGGGGAGCAGCGGCCCGATCGCCGCGGTCGTGTACGGCAGCGCCGACGCGAACCGGTAGCGGGACATCAGCTGCCCGAACAGCCCCACCAGGCCCGCCGCGACCGCCGTGGACGCGACCGGTGAGAAGCCGGCGGCGTAGTGCATCGCGCCGTAAGCCGACCAGGCCACGCCTCCGTTGAGCGTCACCGCGAGCACGGTGGAACGTTCCTGCTGGAGCAGCACCGCGAAGGCCAGCGACAGCAGCATCGACGCGGCGATCTGCAGCAGCGGCCGGTCGGAGCTGCCGAGGGCCGCGTCCGGGCTGAGCTCGGCGCCCAGCTTGACGCCGAAGTACAGGATCAGCAGCACGCCCACGACGATGCCGACGATCAGGTACATGACCTCCAGCAACCGCGCCGACGCGGTGATGTAGAAGCCGGTCAGCCCGTCCTGCACGCCCGCCACCAGGGCCCGCCCGGGGAGCAGCGCGAACAGCCCACCGGTGATCACCGCCGACGCCTTCACGTCCACGTCCGCCAGCGTCAGCGCCACCCCGAGCGCGGCCGGGGGCATCGCGGCCACCGCGAACTGGTAGAACTCCGGCAGCCCGCGCCCGGCGGCGAGCCAGGCCAGCCGGTCGCCGAGCATCGCGCCCAGCGCGGCCGCCACGAACACCGTGGGACCACCGCCGACGAGGACGGAGGCCGCGCCCGCGAGCAGCCCGGCGGCAACGGTCAGCGCCCAGCCGGGGTAGGGGTGGCGGTTGCGTCGTATCTCCGCCAGGCGCCCGTAGGCCTCCTCCAGGGAGATCTGGGTCTCCGGGTCGCTCAGCTCGTCCACGAGCCGGTAGACGGCCGCCAGACGGGTGTAGTCGGTGCCGCGCCGGCGCACCGTCCGCGACGCCGACACCGGGTCCTCCACCAGCGAGGGCTGATGGGTGATCGACAGCAGGGTAAAGGTGACGTTCGGCTCGCAGCGGTCCAGGCCGTACGACCGGCAGACGGCGAACATCGCCGCCTCGACGTCCTCGGCGTTCTCACCACCCGCGAGCAGCAGCTCGCCGATGCGGAGCGTCAGGTCGAGCACGCGCGGAACGGCCGGACCGCCCTCCTCGGCCTTCTGCACGGGCTCCGGCGCGGGGCGCTCGGCCACCGGCATGCGCAGCATCGTGCGCATCCGGTCCTGCCAGGGGGCGTCCTTGGTCAGGCTGACCGCGGGAACGCCGTGCGGCGGGGTGAAGGCGGCCGCGCGCCGGCCGCCGTACCGGCTCGGCGGGGTGAACGCCGACCGGTCGGGCTCGGCGCCGGGCGGCGGCTGCGGCGGTTCCAGTCCCCGCGGGACGGCGAACTCCGACGTCGTCTCGGACTCCGTACCGGTCTTCGGTACGTCGAGCCCGTCGGGAATCGCGAACTCGGACGTCGTGGACGACTCGCCGTCGACGTCCGGACGGGTGAACGCGCTCCGCGCCTCGTCCGACTGCCGCTTGCGGTCCTCCGTCTCGGTCGTCTTCGTCACCCACTGCTCCCGATTACGTGCCTCCTGATCACATACCTTCCGCAGCCCTCAGTATGCGCACAGAAGCGCGAACGGGCCGCGTCACCCCGGAAGGGTGCACGCGGCCCGTCGGCCACACAGGACGGTGTCTCAGTGACCGCCCTGCTCCTTGAAGCGCTTGTACGACCGCTCGATCTCGACCTCGGCGTCGGTGCGGCCCACCCAGTTGGCGCCCTCGACGGACTTGCCGGGCTCCAGGTCCTTGTAGACCTCGAAGAAGTGCTGGATCTCCAGGCGGTCGAACTCGGACACGTGGTGGATGTCGCGCAGGTGCTCCACGCGCGGGTCCGTCGCCGGCACACACAGCAGCTTGTCGTCGCCGCCGGCCTCGTCGGTCATCCGGAACATGCCGATCGCGCGGCAGCGGATCAGGCAGCCCGGGAAGGTCGGCTCGTCGAGGATGACCAGCGCGTCCAGCGGGTCACCGTCCTCGCCGAGGGTGTTCTCGACGAAGCCGTAGTCGGTCGGGTAGGCGGTCGAGGTGAAGAGGCGACGGTCCAGGCGGATCCGACCGGTCTCGTGGTCCACCTCGTACTTGTTCCGTGAACCCTTCGGAATCTCGATCGTGACGTCGAACTCCACCGGTGGCTCCTCCATGATCAGCACATAGTTCTGGTGATTAAGTGTCCCTCACGCAGGTGTGTGATCGCGAAAGGGGCTGGTGGTCGTGCCGGAGCCGAGGGTCTGGCCGGTCGCGAGGGCGCACGCGGTGCGGGCCGCGCGCACCGCGCAGGCACGCGTCGAACGCGTCGCACGGGCCGTCACGGCACGCTCCCCGAGGCTCACGACACTCCGGTACACCGCCGGTGCGGCCGCCGTCGGGGTGGTGCTGGCGGCCGGGGCGGTCACCGTGGCCGGTCCCTATGACTCCACCGGTCAGCGTACGGCGGAGCGCGACCGGGCCGCAGCGCTCGATCGCCAGGGTGGCACAGATCACGGGGGTGATTCCGGGGGCGCGTCCGGTACCGCCCAGGGGGCGCCCAGGCCCGCGCCGAGCGCCCCTTCCGTGCTGGCCGGCCTCCGCGGCGCGGGATCCGCACCCGACGGGCACGGTCTCGCCGGCGCCCTGGACGACCTGCTGGACGAGGACACGCTGGGCTCGGACCGCGCGGCCGCGGTCGTCGACGTGGCCACCGGCAGGCTGCTGTACGGCAAAGGCGCGGACGACGCGCTGGTCCCGGCCTCCACCACGAAGATCGCCACGGCCGTCGCCGCGCTCTCGGCGGCCGGCGCCGACCACCGCATCGAGACGCGTACGGTCCTCCAGCCGGACGCGAAGGAGGTCGTCCTCGTCGGCGGCGGCGACCCCACCCTCACCGCGCGCGAGGACGCCGAGGGGTACGCGAGCCTGCGCACCCTCGCCGACGAGACGGCCGCCGCGCTGCGGGAACGCCACCTGGACGAGGTGACGCTGACGTACGACACCTCCCTCTACAAGGGGCCGGTCCTGCACCCCATCAGTCCCAACACCAACATCGCCCCGGTCACCCCGCTCATGGTGGACGAGGCCCGGCTCGACGACTCCCGCAGCGGTCCGGCGGACCGGAGCACCGACCCGGCGAAGGACGCGGCCGACCGGTTCCAGGAGCTGCTGGAGGACCGGGGCATCAAGACCGATGCCCCCGACGGGGCGAAGGCGGAAAAGGACGCCGAGACCCTGGGATCCGTCTCCTCCCCGCCCCTGTCCACGCTTGTCGAACGCATGCTGACCAGCAGCGACAACGACATCGCCGAGGCCTTGGCGCGCCAGACCGCCCTCGCCTCCGGCGAACCGGCGAGCTTCGAGGGCGCCGGCTCCGCGATCCGCGCCGGACTGGAGGACCTCGGCCTCCCGCTGAAGGGCGTCCGCTTCGCCGACGGCAGCGGACTCGACCGCGACGACCGGCTCACGGCGCGGCTCCTCACCGCCCTCCTCGCCGAGGCGGCCGCCGCGGACCACCCCGAACTGCGCTCCGTCGTGACCGGCATGCCGATCGCCGGCTTCACGGGCACGCTCCGGGACCGGTACGCCGACGCGGCGTCCGGCACCGGCCTGGTCCGCGCCAAGACGGGCACCCTGACCGGCGTGAACTCCCTGGCGGGCACGGTCGTCGACGCGGACGGCCGCCTGCTGGCCTTCGCGTTCCTGGCCAACGGCACGACGGACCCGGCGGCCGCCCAGCGCACCCTGGACAGCGGGGCCTCGGCACTGGCGGGCTGCGGCTGCCGGGAGAGCACGGACCCCCGCTGAGCCCTCCCCACGCCTGGGCACCACCCCTTACGCCGGCCGCCGCGCCGACGGGGGAACCCCGCCCCCGTACGGCCTGCCCCAAGCGGCGACGCTCCCGTACGGTTGACGCATGACGAGCATCGGTGGTGCGGAGATGGTCGACTGGAACCTCGCGGTGGCGACCGCGACCCGGCTCGTACGGCCGGGCCCCGAGGTGAGCCGTGACGAGGCCAGGGCCATCGTCGCGGAGCTGCGGCGGCACGCGAAGGCGTCGGAGGAACACGTCCGGGGCTTCACCCGGATGGGTCCCGAGGAGGCCGACGACACGCCTGTGCTCGTCGTCGACCGCCCGGGCTGGGTCAAGGCGAACGTCGCCGGGTTCCGGGAGATCCTCAAACCGCTGCTGGACAAGATGCAGGAACGTCGCGGCAGCTCTCCCGGCAATGCGGTCCTCGGCGCGGTCGGCGGCAAGGTGACCGGAGTGGAACTCGGCATGCTGCTGTCGTTCCTCGCCTCCCGCGTCCTCGGCCAGTACGAGACCTTCGCCCCGGCCACCCGCGAACTCCCCGCGGGCAGCAACGGCGGCGGACGGCTGCTGCTCGTCGCGCCGAACATCGTCCACGTCGAGCGCGAACTCGACGTCGACCCCCACGACTTCCGCCTCTGGGTCTGCCTGCACGAGGAGACGCACCGCACGCAGTTCACCGCGGTGCCCTGGCTGCGCGACCACCTGGAGGGGGAGATCCAGTCGTTCCTGGGGGAGACCGACGTCGACCCCATGACCGTTCTGGAACGCGTCCGCGAGGCGGCCCAGACCCTCGTCGGCGGCCGCCCCGAGGGCGAGGAGGACGACGACGGGCGCTCCCTGGTGGACCTGGTGCAGACGCCCGCCCAGCGGGAGATCCTCGGCCGCCTCACCGCCGTCATGTCCCTGCTGGAGGGCCATGCGGACTTCGTGATGGACGGTGTGGGCCCGGCCGTGGTGCCCTCCGTGGGCGAGATCCGCGAGAAGTTCCAGCAGCGCCGCGCGCGCGGGGCGTCCCGGCTGGACCTCGCCCTGCGCAAGCTGCTCGGCCTCGACGCCAAGCTCCGGCAGTACCGGGACGGCGAGCGGTTCGTGCGGGCCGTCGTGGAGCAGGTCGGCATGGACGGCTTCAACCGCGTGTGGACCTCGCCCAACACCCTCCCGACCAAGACGGAGATCGCCAAACCGGCGGACTGGATCGCGCGGGTGCACAGCAGGCCCGAGGCGTGAAGACGACGGGACAGTTGTGAACCCGGTACCGCCTGCGGCAGGCGAACGCCCCTCCAATCACCCTTCCGAGGGAGCGTGACCCATGGACAAGCGTGCAATGCTCGGGGAACGGCCCGTCTCTGTCACCATTCACATACTCTGAGTGACCGATCTCGGGCTCACCCCCCGACAACTTCATGTGAAGGGAACCGGACCATGGGTCCCCATCCTGCGGTCGCGGCGATACGCCTGGCGGTCCGCCGCGTCCTCCACGACATCCTCACCGAACACACGCCCGACCCCCTGGCCGGCCCGCCCGCGCCCGCCTCGCACGGCACGCCACACCTGACCGCCGCCCGCGGCACGCCGTGCATGCCCGCCCCCGCCGCCCCGTACGAGCCGCCCCCCGGCCTCCGGCCGAGTCCGGACGGCGCGGCGGCCCCGCCCCCGCCGCTCGTGCTGGTGGCGTGCTCCGGCGGCGCCGACTCCATGGCCCTCGCCTCCGCCCTCGCCTTCGAGGCCCCCAAGCTCGGCGTCCGGGCCGGCGGCATCACCGTCGACCACGGCCTCCAGTCCGGCTCCGACGTCCGCGCCGGTGAGGTCGCCCAGCGCCTGCGTGAGCTCGGCCTCGACCCCGTGGACGCCGTCGCCGTGACCGTCGGCGCCGGAGCGGGCCCCGAAGCGGCCGCCCGGGACGCCCGCTACACCGCACTGGACGAAGCCGCCGAGCGGCACGGCGCGACCGCGGTCCTGCTCGGCCACACCCGGGACGACCAGGCCGAGACGGTTCTGCTCGGCCTCGCCCGCGGCTCCGGCATCCGCTCCCTGTCCGGTATGGCCGCGGTCTCGGGGGCCGGCGGCCGCTACCGGCGCCCCTTCCTCCAGCTCGACCGGCAGACCGCCCGCAAGGCCTGCCTGGTCCAGTCCCTGCCCGTCTGGGACGACCCCCACAACACCGACCCCGCCTACACCCGCTCCCGGCTGCGCCACGAGGGCCTGCCCGCCCTGGAGAAGGCACTCGGCAAGGGCGTCGTCGAGGCCCTCGCCCGCACCGCCCGGCTGTCCCGGGACGACGCCGACGCGCTCGACACCTGGGCCCGCCAGGCGGCGGACACCGTACGGGACGCCACGGGCCTGCTGGAGTGCGCCAAGCTGTACGCGCTGCCCCCCGCCGTACGCCGCCGTGTGCTGCGCCGCGCCGCCATCGACGCGGGCGCCCCGGCCGGCTCACTCTTCGCCCGGCACATCGAGGAGATCGACCGGCTGATCACCGGCTGGCGCGGTCAGGGCGCCATCAACCTGCCCGGCAAGGTCGTCGCCCAGCGGCAGGGTGGCAGACTGGTGATTCGGCAAGGCTGAGCAGACGCCCCCTGCGGGAGGCGCCCGGGCACCCCGTCGAGGGGCGGCCGGCCAGCCGTACGTTGCGGGACGACCGAAAGTGATGCGGGTGGACGCGAAAGACATGGGTGCCGACCTCGAGAAGGTGCTCATCACCAAGGAAGAGATCGACGCGAAGCTGGCCGAGCTGGCCGCGAAGATCGACGCGGAGTACGCGGGCAAGGACCTGCTCATCGTGGGCGTCCTCAAGGGCGCGGTGATGGTCATGGCGGACCTCGCCCGGGCGCTGTCCACCCCCGTGACCATGGACTGGATGGCCGTGTCCTCCTACGGAGCGGGCACGCAGTCCTCCGGCGTCGTACGGATCCTCAAGGACCTCGACACCGACATCAAGGGCAAGCACGTCCTGATCGTCGAGGACATCATCGACTCCGGGCTGACCCTGTCCTGGCTGATCTCCAACCTGGGGACCCGCGAGCCGGCCTCCCTCAAGGTGTGCACCCTGCTGCGCAAGCCGGAGGCGGCCAAGGTCGCGATCGACGTGGAATGGGTCGGCTTCGACATCCCCAACGAATTCGTCGTGGGATACGGACTCGACTACGCGGAGAAGTACCGCAACCTCCCGTTCGTCGGTACGCTCGCGCCCCACGTGTACGGCGGCTGAAAGCCCTCCGCCGGGGCCCGGGCCACGGGTGGCCCTACCCCCCAGGACGTTCGGGAACCCCAGCGGGTTTCGCGCCGTTGGAGCATGCAGAGGCGGGATTGTCAGCCGTCCCACGCGGCTTCGGGTGACAATGCTGGGGTACCGTCCGAAGAACAGTCTTTATCAAACTCACTATGGCAGGAGGGACGGGGCGGCACCGCTCCGTATGGATGGACGTGAAGCGATACTTCCGTGGGCCGGTCATGTGGATCGTGCTGGCCGTCCTTGCCGTGGTCGTGTTGATGCAGGTCGTCGGCTCGTCCGGCGGCTACAAGACGGTGGACACGGGCCAGGTCGTCCAGGCGATCAATGAGGACAAGGTCAAGCAGGCCAAGCTCACCACCGGCGACGAGCAGATCATCAAGGTCGAGCTCAAGAAGGGCGAGAAGGTCGACGGCAGCTCGAAGATCCAGGCGAGCTACATCGACAACCAGGGCGTGTCCCTGGCCGCCACGCTGCAGGAGAAGTTCCAGAACAAGCAGCTCGAGGACGGCTACACGGTCTCGCCCTCGAAGCAGAACCCCATCGTCGGGATCCTGCTCTCCCTGCTTCCCTTCGTCCTCATCGTGGTCGTCTTCCTCTTCCTGATGAACCAGATGCAGGGCGGCGGCTCCCGGGTCATGAACTTCGGGAAGTCCAAGGCCAAGCTGATCACCAAGGACACCCCGAAGACGACGTTCTCCGACGTCGCCGGCTCGGACGAGGCCGTCGAGGAGCTCCAAGAGATCAAGGAGTTCCTCCAGGAGCCCGCCAAGTTCCAGGCCGTCGGCGCCAAGATCCCCAAGGGTGTGCTGCTGTACGGCCCGCCCGGTACCGGCAAGACCCTGCTCGCGCGCGCCGTCGCGGGCGAGGCGGGCGTGCCCTTCTACTCGATCTCCGGTTCCGACTTCGTCGAGATGTTCGTCGGTGTCGGTGCCTCGCGTGTCCGTGACCTGTTCGAGCAGGCCAAGGCCAACGCCCCGGCGATCGTCTTCGTCGACGAGATCGACGCGGTCGGCCGCCACCGCGGCGCCGGCCTCGGCGGCGGTCACGACGAGCGCGAGCAGACCCTGAACCAGCTGCTCGTCGAGATGGACGGCTTCGACGTGAAGGGCGGCGTCATCCTCATCGCCGCCACCAACCGGCCCGACATCCTCGACCCGGCCCTCCTGCGTCCCGGCCGCTTCGACCGGCAGATCGCCGTCGACCGTCCCGACATGCAGGGCCGGCTGGAGATTCTCAAGGTCCACCAGAAGGGCAAGCCGGTCGCCCCGGACGTCGACCTGTCCGCGGTCGCCCGCCGTACCCCGGGCTTCACGGGCGCCGACCTGTCGAACGTGCTGAACGAGGCGGCGCTGCTCACGGCCCGCAGCGACAAGAAGCTGATCGACAACCAGATGCTCGACGAGGCCATCGACCGCGTGGTCGCCGGCCCCCAGAAGCGCACCCGGATCATGTCGGACAAGGAGAAGAAGATCACCGCGTACCACGAGGGCGGTCACGCCCTGGTCGCGGCGGCCTCGCCGAACTCCGACCCGGTCCACAAGATCACCATCCTGTCCCGCGGCCGCGCCCTCGGCTACACGATGGTCCTCCCGGACGAGGACAAGTACTCCACGACGCGCAACGAGATGCTGGACCAGCTGGCCTACATGCTGGGCGGCCGCGCGGCCGAGGAGCTCGTCTTCCACGACCCGACCACGGGTGCCGCGAACGACATCGAGAAGGCCACGGCCACCGCCCGCGCGATGGTCACGCAGTACGGCATGACCGAGCGTCTCGGCGCGATCAAGTTCGGCGGCGACAACACCGAGCCGTTCCTCGGCCGGGAGATGGCGCACCAGCGCGACTACTCCGAAGAGGTCGCCGCGCTCGTCGACGAAGAGGTCAAGAAGCTGATCGAGACCGCGCACAACGAGGCGTGGGAGATCCTGGTCGAGAACCGGGACGTGCTCGACAACCTCGTCCTCGCCCTCCTGGAGCGGGAGACGCTCGGCAAGGAGGAGATCGCCGAGATCTTCGCCCCGATCGTCAAGCGTCCGCCGCGGCCGGCCTGGACCGGCTCGTCCCGCCGCACCCCGTCCACCCGCCCGCCGGTGCTCTCCCCCAAGGAGCTCGCGCTGACGAACGGTGTGAACGGCGCGACGTCGGCGATCACCGGTACCGCGGAGTCCGTCTCCTCGACGGAGCCCGCCCCGGAGGACCGCCGGGAGAGCTGACCCCGCGCTCACCGGAGCCCTCACCGGGCCCGGAATGATTGCCGCGCCCCCCAGGTTTTAGCCTGGAGGGCGCGGCATCTTTCGTATGCGCGCTCATCAGACGTGTGAACCGTACGCGTCGGAAGCCACAGGAACGAGGCACCAGATGACCGACCCCGTGACGCTGGACGGCGAAGGAACGATCGGCGAGTTCGACGAGAAGCGCGCCGAGAACGCCGTACGCGAGCTGCTCATCGCAGTCGGGGAGGACCCGGACCGAGAAGGGCTGAGGGAGACGCCGGGGCGGGTGGCCCGGGCGTACAGGGAGCTCCTGGCGGGATTGTGGCAGGAGCCCGAGGACGTCCTGACGACGACATTCGATCTGGGACACGATGAGATGGTCCTGGTGAAGGACATCGAGATCGTGTCGATGTGCGAGCACCATCTGCTGCCCTTCCACGGTGTTGCCCACATCGGATACATCCCTGCTGAGAGCGGCAAGATCACCGGTCTGTCGAAGCTGGCACGCCTTGTCGAGGTGTTCGCTCGTCGGCCGCAGGTCCAGGAGCGGCTCACCACGCAGATCGCCGATTCCCTCATGCGCATCCTGGAAGCGCGTGGCGCGATCGTCGTCATCGAGGCCGAGCACATGTGCATGTCCGTACGCGGTATTCGCAAGCCCGGGGCCAAGACCACGACGTCGGCCGTGCGCGGCCAGCTCCGCGACGCCACGACCCGTGCCGAGGCGATGAGCCTGATACTGGCGCGCTGACCCGACTGTCAGTGGTGCCCGATACGGTCCCGATCAGTGAGTGGATCGCTGATCAAGGGGGGTCGCGATGGGGTTCGGGCTGCCCAGCAAGCAGACGGTGAACGCAGTGAGCGGGCGCGAACAGGCGCGGAACGTCCGCGTCGTCGTCGACGTCGTCACGGACCATGTGACTTCACGGTCGCACCGGATCAGCTGCTGGGCACGCCCGATGGCTGGGTCCATGCCCGGGATGCGGAGGGCACGGTCATGACAGGGAGTTCGCGGAGCGCTGTGCGCGGGTGCATGACGAGTGCGACCGGGCTGGACGCCCGTCCGGAGTCCGTGACACGCCCTTCCGGTTACTTGCGGCGAGATGTGCCGGGTTTCCGGGTCTTGTACGGCGGCGCACGGCCGAGGGCCACAAGCCGTTCACCCTTTACAGCTACCGTCTCGCTCCTCACCCGGGCGTCCTGAGCAACGGGCACTTGGTCCGGCAACCCTGGTGAGTCGATTCGTTACGCGGCCCGGGCCGTGCCCTCGCCGTTGGTGTCGTCGTCCTCCGGGAGCTTGCAGACGCGCTCCAGGAAGAGGGCGGACGCTATGACGGCGAGGCCCGTGAGGACGGAGAAGCCGGCGTAGATCGCCTGGTCGCGGCGGGCCGGGATCTCCAGGGACTCCAGGAGGAAGGCGCCCACACCGCCGTACATGCCGGCGATCAGGGCCGCGACCAGGGCACTGGCCTGGCCGAAGACCACCGCGCGGGCCGCGAGCAGCGGATCGACGCCCTGGGCGCCCGGACGGCGCTCCCGCTGGGCCTTGAGCCGGGAGCGCAGCGAGAGCGCCGTGGCGAGCAGGACGACGGCGATCAGGGCGAGCACGATGGGCGCGGCCAGCGGGACGCTCGGCAGTGTGCCCAGGGAGTTCCACAGGCGGGCTCCGGCCCACGACAGCACTCCGGCCACCACGAACACCGCGGCCAGCGTCCTGATGCGCAGCTCTCTCACGACGTCCCTTCGTCAGCCGTACGGTCGCCGGGCCCGGCGGGGCCCGGACACGGTCGGTGGATGGATCCGACCCGGTAGACCTTAACGACTACTCGGGCAGCCGAAGTTCCAGGTCGGCGCGGGGCGTGACACCCGTCCGGGTGAGGTCGTCCAGGAGCGGGGCGATCGGGCCGCGGCCGGGCAGCTGCGCCTCGGGGTCCACGTCGTGCCAGGGCGCGAGGACGAACGCCCGCTCGTGCGCGCGCGGGTGGGGCAGCGTGAGGACGGGGTCGTCGGAGACCACCTCCGCGTAGGAGACGATGTCCACGTCCAGGGTGCGCGGTCCCCACCGTTCGTCCCGTACGCGGTGGAAGGCCTCCTCCACCGCCTGGGCGCGCTCCAGCAGCGAGTCGGGCGGCAGGGTCGTCTTCAGCAGGACGACCGCGTTGAAGTACGTGGGCTGGCTGCCGGGCTCGACGCCCCAGGGCTCGGTCTCGTACACCGGGGAGACCGCCTTGATCCGTACGCCGGGGGTGTCCTCCAGGGCGTCGACGGCGCCCTGCAGGGTCTCCAGGCGGTTGCCCAGGTTGGAGCCGAGGGAGAGCACGGCGCGCTGGGGGTTGTGCAGGGTGCTGTCGGCGGCGTCGACCTTCTCGACGACCGAGGCGGGCACCGGCTGGACGGTCGGGTCGCTGGAACCCTCGGTGAAGGACGCGGTCATGCTCGGCTCCGGGTGATGGTGACGGTCACGTCGTCGAAGGGGACCGTGATGGGGGCCTGCGGCTTGTGCACACAGACCTCGACCTCCTGGACCCCCTCGTGCTTCAGGCACACCTGGGCGATGCGCTCGGCGAGCGTCTCGATGAGGTCGACGGGGTCGCCCTCGACGACGGCGACGACCTCCTCCGCCACGATGCCGTAGTGCACGGTTTTCGCCAGGTCGTCGTCGGCCGCGGCCGGCCGGGTGTCCAGGCCGAGGGTGAGGTCCACGACGAAGGTCTGGCCCTCCTCGCGTTCCTTCTGGAAGACGCCGTGGTGCCCGCGGGCCCTCAGGCCGCGCAGCGCGACACGATCCACGCGAATCACTCCTGCAATCGTCGGGCTGTGCTGTCCCGGGGCCGGTTACGGGCCCCGGCCGGTGCGTGCCGTATGCCGTGGGCACCCCGGTCCCACCGAATCTACCTGCGGGCACCGACAGTGTTGGCGCAGGAGGGTCCGGGCCCGGCGGCGGACCGGCACGGTTCACCGGGCGTTTCCCCGGAGGACCGGGAATTTTCCCGGGTGAACCCGGTGGTGCGGCGGACCGGAGGCCGTCCGGCGGCGGCCGGTGACCGTCCCGGAGGGCCCCCTACCCACTCCTGTGGGGGTGCCGTCGTCAGCCGGATGTGTCGTTCCCCTCGTCGTCACCGGTTTCGGCCAGTACGGGCGAGGCGTGGTGGGACCACATCTTCCAGCCGTCGGGTGTGCGCCGGAAGACGTTCGTGGCCACGACCAGCTGACCGACGAGCGGGCCCGGTTCGTCGGCGCCCTCGGGGGCCGGTCCGCCGCTGAGGATGTTCTCCGTGCAGCTCACCAGGGCGGTGTCGCCGGTGACGGACACATGGACGTCGGTGAGGAAGAACTGGATGTAGTCGGTGTTCGCCATGATCAGGGCGTACGACCGGAGCACCTCGCCGCGGCCGGTGAGGACCGGCCAGCCGGGGTGGACGCAGGAGATCACGCCGGTCTCCGCCGGGTCGTGGTACTGCTCGTCGACGCCCACGTCGGAGGGCGTCAGCCAGAGCGAGGAGAGGGTCTCGAAGTCACCTTGCTCCAGTGCTTCGTAGAACGCCGTGTTGGCGAGCTCCACCTGCTCGACGTCGGTGTGGGGCGTGCTCACCGCTCCCGGGCTCCCTCGATGGCCCGCGCCACACGTACGGCGTCGGCGGTGGCCCGCACCTCGTGGACGCGGACCGCCCAGGCGCCCTGCTGGGCGGCGAGGGCGGAGACGGCGGCGGTGGCGGCGTCGCGCTCGCGCGCGGGAGGCACGGTGCCCTCGGGGCCGGCGAGGACGCGGCCGAGGAACCGTTTGCGCGAGGCGGCGACGAGGAGCGGGTGGCCGAGGCGGTGCAGGCGGTCGAGGTGGGCGAGGAGAGCGAGGTCGTGCTCGGCGTTCTTGGAGAAACCGAGTCCGGGGTCGACGACGACGCGGTCGGGGGCGATGCCGGCCTCGAGAACGGCCTCCACGCGCGCGTGCAGCTCGTCGACGACTTCGGAGACGACGTCCTCGTACACGCCCCTGACGTTGCCGCCCTCCAGGAGGCCGCGCCAGTGCATGACCACGAAGGGGGCGCCCGCGGCGGCGACGACGGGGAGCATCGCGGGGTCGGCGAGACCGCCGCTCACGTCGTTGACCAGGGCGGCGCCGGCGGCGAGTGACTGCTCGGCGACGGAGGCGCGCATGGTGTCGACGGAGACCACGACGCCCTCGGAGGCGAGGCCGCGGACGACGGGTATGACGCGCCGCAGCTCCTCCTCCTCGTCGACGCGGGTGGCGCCGGGGCGGGTGGACTCGCCCCCGACGTCCACCAGGTCGGCGCCCTCGGCGACCAGATCGAGGCCGTGCTTGACGGCGACGGTGGTGTCGAACCAGCGGCCGCCGTCCGAGAACGAGTCCGGGGTGACGTTGACGACGCCCATGACCGCGCAGCGGTCCCACTCGGGCAGTCCCGCCACGGGGATGCGCTCGTTCTGCTTGCTCATGTGTCCAGCCTAGGCCCCGGCGGTCGGGCCGGTCCGCCGGGACCGGGTTGCCGGAACGTCGAGGCCGGCCTCCCGGGTCCAGACCTCGGCACCCGTCGGGGAGCAGGACGAAACGGCGGGGATGCAGGAGCGGGCCCGGGCCTCGTCCATGAAGCGTTCGATCGCACCGGGCCAGGCCTCCGCGTCCCCGATGGGATCGCCCCCGGCGAGCATGACCCCGTGCACGACGCGGTACGTGACGGCCGCTTTGCCGCTGGGGGAGAAGACGACCGCCTCGCCGCGGCGGAGGACGAGGCGGCGCGGGTCGCCGCGGCCGCCGTGCTCCTCCAGCAGGGCGCGCAGGCGGGCCTCGTCGCCCGGGGCGGGGCGCATGGCGGGGTGTCGGTCCGGGCGCAGGGCCGGGCTGAGCGACGTGACGGCGGTCAGCAGGCCCAGGGTGCCCAGGGAGAGGCCGACGGTCCTGGAGGCGTCGCCGGTGTACGCCACCGGGCCCCGGAAGCCGGACAGGCCGTAGAGGACGTGTGCGAGGCGGTCGGCGAGGCTGGGTGCGCCGACCATGCTGCCGCTGTGGACGCAGACGACGGCCAGGCCGAGGAGGATCGAACCGGTGCCCATCAGAATGAAGTTCGCCAGCGCGCGCCAGCGGCTGCGCGGGTCGGGTGGTGCGGCGAACTCCCCGCGGTGACGCAGCAGGAACGCGAGCAGTGCCAGGGAGGCGAGGACGCCGAGGAGCGAGGGGCGGTGGGCGAACTGGGCCGCCGCGCCGGCCGGGAGTGCCGTGACGGCCGCCTGCCAGGTCCGGTGCTTGCGACGCAGCAGCCCGCGCGCGAGGAGCAGCAGCAGGACGCCCGTGCCGAGGGCGAGGGCGGCCGCGAAGGGGGCGAGCGCGTCGGGCAGGACCCCGGTGAGGGCGGCCGGGGTGTGCGGACGGTGGCCGGGCCCCGGGCGCGGAAGGGTGCCCGCCGCGATGTCCAGGAGTGCGACGCCGGCGCAGGCGCCGGCGGCCAGGGTGGGTATCGGTCGGTGCGATGGGCTCGGTGGGTTCATCCAGACGGACATCGCATCCCGTGCTTCGGCGAGAGAGGGCGAATCCGGTGCCCTTCCGGCATCCGGTGATATTGCGCCCTCTAGGACGGTGCCTCGGAGGAGGAGGTTCACTGTCCCCCCGCACGAAGCGCCGTCACTGCGCCGTCAGTGGTCGCTGACCGTCTCCAGTTCCACATCCGCGCGCGGGATGTCCCGGGCGTCCGCCGTCGTGGAGCGGCGCAGCGCCTCGTGCAGGCGGGACGGGGTGAGGACGCCGAGGAAACGTCCCTCTCCGGCCTCGTCGACGACGGCTATCCAGCCGGCGTCGTGCTGGAGCATCGTCGCGAAGGCCTGTTTGAGGGGAGCCCCGACCGGAAGCCACGCCTCCATGCGGCGGGCGTGCTCCCGTACCGTTCCGGTGCGCACGCGCGCGTGCTCCGCCGATATCCATCCGTGCAGGTTGTCGTCCGCGTCCAGCACCACGGCCCAGCGCGCGTCCAGTTCCCTGGGCAACGGGTCGTCGAGGTGCACCACGGGCGGCTGCTCCAGGTCGCCCTCCTCGATCGGTGTCACGGACAGCCGCTTCAGGCCCCGGTCGGCCCCGACGAAGTCGGCCACGTACTCGTTCGCGGGGGCGCCCAGCACCGCCGAGGGGGTGTCGAACTGCTCGATGCGGCCCGCCCCGTACACGGCGATCCGGTCGCCGAGCCGTACGGCCTCCTCGATGTCGTGGGTGACGAACAGGACCGTCTTGCGCACGGACTGCTGGAGTCTCAGGAACTCGGTCTGCAGCCGCTCGCGCACGACCGGGTCGACCGCGCCGAACGGTTCGTCCATGAGGAGGACCGGCGGGTCCGCGGCCAGCGCCCGGGCCACGCCGACGCGCTGGCGCTGGCCGCCCGAGAGCTGGTCGGGGTAGCGGTCGCCGTACACGGACGGGTCGAGGCCGACCAGGTCGAGGAGTTCGGCGGCGCGCTCGCGGGCCTTCGCGCGCTTGACGCCCAGCAGGTGCGGCACGGTCGCGGTGTTGTCGAGGACGGTCCGGTGCGGGAACAGGCCGACCTGCTGGATGACGTAGCCGATACGGCGCCGCAGCCGGACCGGGTCGACGGTGGAGATGTCCTCGCCGTCCAGCAGGATGCGGCCGCTCGTGGGTTCGATAAGCCGGTTCACCATCTTCATGGTGGTGGTCTTTCCGCAGCCCGACGGGCCGACCAGCGTGACGAGTTCGCCCTCGGCGACCTCGAAGGAGAGGTCGTCGACGGCCGTGGTGCCGTCCGTGTACCGCTTGCTGACGTGCTCGAACCGGATCATGGCTCCCCATTGTGGCCGTGGCTGTGTGAAGACGGTGTTGCGACCGTGCGGCGGCCGGCGGCGATTGTCAGTGGCTGGGTCTAGGGTCACCGGAAAGTCAAGAACACGGCGACTGTTCGGTCCAGGCGCATGTGTTCGGCGATTCGGGGGGAGGTGCGGCAGGTGAGCACTCGGCGCAACTGTCTGGTGGAGAACGACTGGATCTGCGGGGAGTACGTCCGCACCCGCGGCCAGGATCTGATCGACGCGACGGCGCAGCACCTGGGCATCACCGCCGTGTCGGTCGCCCTCGGCGTACTGGTGTCCTTCCCGCTGGCGCTGCTGGCCCGCCGGCGGCGGTCGGTGGCGGGAGCGGTCCTGGGCCTGACGACCGTGCTCTACACCGTCCCGTCGCTGGCGATGTTCTCGCTGCTGCTGCCCCTGTTCGGGCTGTCCGCCGCGCTGGTCGTCACCGGTCTGGTGCTGTACTCGCTGACGATCCTGGTGCGCAACATCCTCACCGGGCTGCAGGCCGTCCCGGAGGAGGCCGTCGAGGCCGCGCGCGGGATGGGGTACGGGACGGTACGGCTGCTGTGGGAGGTGGAACTGCCGCTGGCGCTCCCGGCGGTGCTCGCGGGCATACGCATCGCCACGGTCTCCACGGTGGCGCTGACGACGGTGGGCGCGATCGTCGGCCACGGCGGCCTCGGCACGCTGATACTCGACGGTCTCGACAGTACCTTCAAGGCGCAGGTGCTCACGGCGTCCGTCCTGTGCGTACTGCTCGCCGTGGCCGCCGATCTGCTGCTGCTCGGGGTGCAGCGGCTGCTCACCCCGTGGACGCGGGCGCGGCCGGAGCGCGGCCGCACACGCACCCGGACGGCGAAGGTGGCGGAGCCGGCGTGAACGCGATCTCGGGAGCCTGGGACTGGCTGACCACAGGGACCAACTGGCGGGGCGAGTCGGGCGTCTGGCACCGGCTCGCCGAGCATCTGTACTTCAGCGGGGTCACCCTCGCCGTCGCGTGCCTGCTGGCCCTGCCGCTCGCGCTGTGGCTCGGGCACATCGGCAGGGGCGGCGCGCTCGCGGTCAACGTCTCCAACGTCGGACGGGCCGTGCCCACGCTGGCGGTGCTGGTGCTGCTCACGCTCACCCCGCTGGGAGAGCACGGCGACCTGCCGACGCTGATCGCGCTGGTGCTGTTCGCGGTGCCGCCGCTGCTGACCAACGCCTACCTCGGTATGCGCGAGGTGGACCGGTCGGTGGTGGAGGCGGCGCGCGGCATGGGCATGAGCGGCGGGCAGGTCTTCCGCAAGGTCGAGCTGCCGCTCGCCTATCCGCTGGTCATGACGGGGCTGCGGTCGGCGGCGGTGCAGGTGGTCGCCACGGCGACGCTGGCCGCGATGGCCGGCGAGGGCGGGCTCGGACGGATCATCACGGCCGGATTCAACCTGCAGAACACACCACAGGTGGTGGCGGGGGCCTTCCTGGTCGCGGTGCTCGCTCTGCTGGTGGAGGGGGTGCTGGTCGTGGCGGGGCGGGTATGCGATCCGTCGCCGGTCTCCCGGACGCGCCCGACGGGGCCGCGCCGCGGACGTCCGGCTTGTCGGACTTCTCGAAGTGGAAGCAATGGCTGACGGGCCTGCGACGCGGGCCTGGATCGGGGTGCGATGAACAGCAGAACACGCAGCGCAGGAGCGGTCGTCAGGACGGCGGGGGCGGGCGGGCCGCGCGGCGCGCGGGGGTTGCGCCGGGCCGCGGTCGCGGCGGTGACCGCCGGAGCGCTCACCGCGGTGCTCGCGGCGTGCGGCGGGGACAGCCTGGAGGACCAGGGGTCGGACGGTGCGTCCGCCGGCGGCAAGGGCGCACTCGTGGTGGGGACGGCCGGGTTCACCGAGGCGAAGATCCTGGGAGAGCTGTACAAGCAGATGCTGGCGGACGCGGGGTACGACGCGACCCGGCAGACCGTCGAGAACCGCGAGATCTACGCTCCCCTGCTGGAGAAGGGTTCCATCGACGTCGTCCCCGAATACGCGGCGACGCTCGCGGAATTCCTCAACGCCCGGAAGAACGGGCCGGACGCGAAGCCGGTCGCCTCGAGCGATGTCGACGCCACGGTCGCCGCGTTGACGGAACTCGCCGAGCCGCGCGGCCTCAAGGTGCTGCCCGCCGGTGAGGCCGTCGACCAGAACGCCTTCGCGGTGAGCCGGGAATTCGCCGAGAAGCACAACCTGAAGACGCTGTCCGATCTCGGGAAGTCGGGCGTCGAGGTAAGGGTCGCGGCCGGTGACGAGTGCGAGAAGCGGCCGTTCTGCGCACCGGGCCTGGAGAAGACGTACGGCATCGACGTCACCGCGATCGACCCCAAGGGCGTCGGTACGACCCAGGCGAAGCAGGCCGTGAAGAACGGCACCGACCATCTGGTGCTGACCACCACCACGGACGCCACGCTGGAGAACTTCGACCTCGTGCTGCTGGAGGACGACAAGAAGCTCCAGAACGCGGACAACGTGCTCCCCGTGGTGAATGCCGAGGACGCGGGCGACCAGGAGATAGCCGACGTCCTCGGCAGGCTGACCGACACGCTCACCACGGAGGACCTCGTGGAGCTGAACCGGAAGGTCGACGAGGAGCGCCAGAAGGAGGCCGATGTCGCGGCGGCGTATCTGGAGTCGAAGAAGTTGATCAAGAAGTAGGGCTCGACCGGGGAAGTGAGGGGACTTGACCGGGAAGTGAGGGGAGAGGGTCTTCCCTCCTCTCGTTTTCCGTCCCTCACTTCCCGGAGCGGTTCTCGAAGCTCTTTTCCGGACACTTGCCGCTTCCGCCGATGCCGTCGCAAGGGCTCCCGTTATGAACTTGTAAGCGCTTACGGGAACCAATCCGTGCAGCTTGGCGTACTTGTCGATGCCTGGGGCAGTGCGGTGGCCCTGAGGTGGCTGTGTTTTTACCTCGCAGTGCTTCATGATTCGCCTACGCGCGGTAAGTTTCTGGCCATGCCACGTGGACGTCATCGCCATTCACCGCCCTTGCACAGGCTGCTCCCTCCTTCGGCGATCGCCGGCGTCTCGGTCGTCTGCGCCCTGGGGCCCTGGCTGTTCTCGGAGGCGTACCTGCTCCGCGGGCTGGCCGCGGGCGCCGCGGTGACGGCGGTCGTGGGCGCGGTCGTCATGCGCCGCTGGGACCTTCAGGCGGGCAAACGCGTCGCGGAACTCACCCGCGCGCGGGCGAGCGACGAGTGGCGGTTCGAGGAGCAGGTCGCCGAGCTGGAGTCCGACCTGGAGGAGTCGCGCGAGCTGCGCCACCGGCTGGAGGAGAAGCTGCGCGCCAAGCGGGCCGAACTGGCGGGTCTGCGCAACGAGCACGCGGCCCTGCTGCGCCGGTACGCCACCGCGGAGTCGGAGCGCGCGAGCGCCCTGGAGGGACGCCGGCTGCTGGCCATAGAGACGTCGTCGACTCCCGCGCCGGCGCTTGCGCTGCCGGCGGGCGGGTCGGCGGTCGAGGAAGCGGTTCCGGCCCTGGAGCCCGCTCCGGCGGCCTCCGGCGCGGACGAGCCCGCGAGCGGCGTCGAGGGTGCGGACGCCGGCGAACGGTCCACCGAAGCGGAGGCGACTGCGGAGGCGGCGGCGAAGACGGCGGCGCCCGGGGTCTTCTCCCCGGCCGGTTCCGCGCTCTTCCTGCGCGCCAACTCCGCGCTGAACCGAATCGGCAGCAGGAGCGGCTCCGCGAAGGCCGCGGGCGCCCTGCAGGCGGCGGCGAACGCGGAGACGCAGGCGAACACGGAGAAGGCGGCCGACGAAGCCGAGGAAGGGCGCTCCGAGGAACAGCCTGAGGCAGTGGACGGTCACGGACCCACGGCGGCCGGTGAGCCCGTACCCGCAGACTCGCCCGCCGGGGCAGAGCCCTCGGCGCCTTCCGAGTCCCCGGAGTTCTCGGAGTCGCCGGAGCCCTTCAAGGCCCCCGATAGCGCGCAGCCCTCCGGCCCCACGGCCACCACGACCGGCGACGGCTCCATCGCCTCCGAGGAGGCCTCCTCCCCGTCGGCGCCCGCGCTGCCGGACCGTTCCTCCGGGCACTTCACGGTGCCGACCGCGGTGGCCGTCGTACCGGGGTCCCCCCGTCGGCGCCCGGCCGTGGAGGGCGGGTTCGACTTCTTCGGTACGCAGAAGAACGCGGCCGCCGTCGAGTCCGAGCGCAACGAGGACCTGGCGGACGTGGGCGGCGAGGAGGTGCTCGCACTCCACAAGGGGGAGGGCGAGCCCGAGTTCAAGCCCGCGGACGGGAACGCGCAGGGCGTCGGCCAGGTCATCGACCTGACGGCCCACGACGAGACCGAGCGGATCAACCTCCAGGGGCTGCGCAGCGCGGTGTCCTGACCCGCTGGACCTACGGATGTACGAACCGAGGGGCGGCCGCACACCACGCGGCCGCCCCTCGTCGTCGTCCGTGCGCCACCCCCAGAACCACCCGGCACCCCAGCGCGGGAGTCACGCCATCCAGCGGTCCGGCCGCGCCTCCCCGCGCCCCGTGCGTGACCGGTCCGCCTGGGCGTGCAGCAGTTCCACCGCCTCGTCCGCGTCCCGCAGCCGGGCGGTCACCGTCTTGTTGGCGCCGGTGTCCACGTGGACGTCCGCGAGGCCCTTGAACCGCTCCCAGGGCCCCTGCGCCAGCCGGACGCTCTGCACCTTCGCGTGCGGCACCAGCGCGACGCTCCGCCGCAGCAGCCCGTGCCGGGCCACGAACACGCGGTCGGTCACGGCGAGGCCGTAGCCGCGCCACCAGAACGGGACGCACCACCGGGCGCGCCGCGGCGGACGTATCAGCGCCGGCGGCACGGCCACCCCGGGCAGCACGCGCGCGATCACCGACTCGGCCATCTCCCGCGGAGCGACCGGCACCAGCACCGAGTTCGACGAGCCCGCCACGTCCAGCTCCACCCGCACCCACCCTTTCCCGCTCTCGGCTCCGCTCGAGCGGGGGGACCCCCATCGCCGCCACAGCAGCGGTTCGACGATCCGTACGGTCTGCACCCGACCGGGCGGCACCGTCTCGTGCGCGCGGTCGAGGAGACCATGGTCGATCCGCAACCCGTCCGGCGACTCGCCCACCGTCCAGCCGTACTCCCCGACGAACCGCCCCACGCTGCTCGCGCCCGCCGCGCCGAGCAGCGGCAGTGCCACCGCGAGCACCGTCCACAGGCTGTGGGTGGCCAGCCACAGCAGCGGCGGTACCACGACGGCGGCGGCCAGGCTGCCCCAGGTGGCGCCGCTGAGGAGGATCGACACCGCGAGGACGCCCGCCGGGACGTGCAGCAGCGGCCGTACCGGGGCCTCGCCCACCTCGTGCGCGGTCTCGGGCGCGAAACCGGCGGCGCGGGCGAGGAGTTCGGCCCGCAGGGCGCGGGCGTGCGCCTCGCCCAGATAGGCGAGTTCGTCCTTCTTGTCCGTCCCGATGACGTCGAGTTTGAGTTTGGCGACACCCACGACCCGGGCCAGCAGAGGCCGGGTCACGTCGACGGCCTGAATCCTTTCCAGCCGAATGTGCGCCGTCCGCCGGAAGACCAGGCCGGTGCGGATGCGCAGCTCCGTGCCGGTCACCGAGAAGTGGGTGAACCACCAGGTCAGGAAGCCGTACAGGGCGGCGGCCGGGAGCAGCACGGCCAGCCCGAGGAGCAGGGAGGTCGTGGTCAGCCTGGTGAGCTGGCGCTGGGCCTGGTCGGGGTCGTGCACCGCCCAGCCGATGAGCACGGCGACCGGCGCCCAGGCCCGCCGCAGGGGCGTCACGGGGTGCAGCCGGTGCTCGACCACCGTTTCACCCGTCGCCTCTTCGCCCGTCGCCTCTACACCCGCTGCGTCCGCGCGCGCGGGGTCACCGTTTCCCGCGGGCAGGGCCGACGGCGTGCCCGGCGGCGTGTTCACAGGCCCGCCGATCGTGCCTCGCCCAGCTCGGTGAGCCGGTCACGCAAACGTTCCGCCTCCGCCGGGTCGAGCCCCGGGATGCGCGCGTCCGTGGCCGCGGCGGCCGTGTGGAGCTGTACGCCGGCCAGCCCGAAGTGCCGCTCCACCGGCCCGGACGTCACCTCGACCAACTGCATGCGCCCGTACGGCACGACGGTCTCCTCGCGCCACAGCACACCCCGGCTGATCAGCAGGTCGTCCGCGCGTTCGGCGTAGCGCCACGAGAGCCAGTTACGGCCGAGCATCGGCCAGCCCCACAGCAGCAGCCCCAGCGGCAGCAGGGCGAACACCGCCCAGCCGGGCCCGGCCAGCAGCCCCGGCACCAGGGCCGCGGCGACGGTCAGCGGCACCAGCCACACCACCAGCAGCAGCCGTCGCATCCGCAGCAGTCCGCGCGGCAGCCCGGTCCAGACCGGCTCGTCACGCGATGGCGCGGAGCCCGTCACCCCGCCCCACCCGGCCGCACCGCCCTCAGCGGCGTGTCCCGCGTCGTCCATGGTCCCCGTCTCCATTCCGCAAGCCTATGTACGAGAGACTGTTCCCATGACTCCCACGACGGAGACCACGGTCGGTATCGGCGGCGCGGCCGAGAGCACGGACATGGTGCTCAACATCGGGCCCCAGCACCCGTCCACGCACGGGGTCCTGCGGCTGAGGCTCGTGCTCGACGGCGAGCGCATCCAGCACGCGGAGCCGGTGATCGGCTATATGCACCGCGGCGCCGAGAAGCTGTTCGAGGCGCGTGACTACCGTCAGATCATCATGCTCGCCAACCGTCACGACTGGCTCTCCGCGTTCTCGAACGAGCTGGGCGTGGTCCTCGCCGTGGAGCGCATGCTCGGCATGGAGGTGCCGGAGCGGGCGGTGTGGCTGCGCACCCTGCTCGCCGAGCTGAACCGGGTGCTCAACCACCTGATGTTCCTGGGTTCGTACCCGCTGGAGCTCGGGGGCATCACCCCGATGTTCCATGCGTTCCGGGAGCGCGAGGAGCTCCAGAACGTCATGGAGGAGATCTCCGGCGGGCGCATGCACTACATGTTCAACCGCGTGGGCGGCCTCAAGGAGGACCTCCCCGCCGGATGGCCCTCCCGCGCGCGGGGGGCGGTCGCCGCGGTGCGCTCGCGGATGGGCGTCTTCGACGACCTGGTGCTCGGCAACGAGATCTTCCGGGGGCGTACGCGGGGCGTCGGCGTCCTCTCCGCGGAGGCGGTGCACGCGTACGGGGTGAGCGGGCCGATCGCCCGTGCCTCCGGGGTCGACTTCGACCTGCGGCGCGACGAGCCGTACCTCGCGTACGGCGAGCTGACGGACACCCTCAGGGTCGTCACCCGGCAGGAGGGCGACTGCCTGGCCCGCTTCGAGTGCCTGCTGGAGCAGACCCACAACGCGCTCGACCTCGCGGACGCCTGCCTCGACCGGCTCGCCGACCTGCCGCCCGGCCCGGTCAACCAGCGCCTCCCCAAGGTGCTCAAGGCACCCGAGGGCCACACCTACGCCTGGACCGAGAACCCGCTCGGCATCAATGGCTACTACCTGGTCAGCAAGGGCGAGAAGACGCCGTACCGGCTGAAGCTGCGTTCGGCCTCGTACAACAACATCCAGGCGCTGACGGAGCTCCTGCCGGGGACGCTCGTCGCGGACATGGTGGCGATCCTGGGATCGCTGTTCTTCGTGGTCGGAGACATCGACAAGTAGCGACAAGCAGGCCGTGGGCGGCGGGCCGGGCGCGCTAGGCGTCCGGCAGGCCGAGTGGGCCGAGCGTGCCGAGCGCGCCGTACGGGACGCGCACCGGGTGCAGCAGCCAGCCGAAGTCGCCGAGGCCCCCGGGCGCGGTCAGCTCGGCCGCCTCGCCCGCGTCCGCCAGCGCCCGTACGTACGCCGTGGGGTCCGTGGCCGCCAGGCTCAGCGGAGGACGGCCGGCGGTGATCCCCAGGGCGTGCAGGGCCGTGCGCTGGGTGACGAGGCGCGTGCCCGGCAGCGCGCAGGCGTCCAGCGCCACATGGGCCGTGATGTCACAGGAGCCGTCCGGCACCGGTACCGTTTCGCGCCCCTCCTTGAATCCGGTGAGCGTCCCGAAGAGCGGGCGGGCCCCCGCGCGGTGCGCGTAGTCCACGGCGACGGCGAACCCCCGGTCGACGCCCGCCACGGCGCCGGCCCACGCGCGGTCCCTGGGCAGCCCGATCTCGGCGCGCACGCCCTCCTCCACGGGCAGGGGCCACCACCGCGCGAGCCACTCGGCCTCCGCCCCCGTCACCGGCTCCCCGAGGCGTTCGGTGCCGTCCCGCCGTACGAGAACCCGTCGGGGCACGCCCTCGGCGTCCACCTCGGCGACGTCCACGGGGACGTTGTCGAGCCACTCGTTGGCGAACAGCAGGCCGGTGATGCCCTCGGGGGGCTCCGGGAGCCACTCGACCCGGTCGTCCAGGCCGTCCGGCCGGTCGGCGCGCTCGACGGCGTACCCGCGCGCGCGGGAGGCCACTTCGGGAGGCAGCGCCCGCAGCACCCCGGACACCAGCTCGCCCCGGCCCGCCGCCATGTCCACGAGGTCCAGCTCGGCGGGGTACCCGAGCGCCGCGTCCACCCGGCACAGCAGCCGGGCCACGGCCACGGCGAACAGCGGTGAGGCGTGCACCGACGTACGGAAGTGCCCGGCGGGCCCCTCGGGCCGCCGGTAGAACCCCGAGGGCCCGTACAGCGCCTCCTCCGTGGCCTCCCGCCACCCGCGCCACTCGCCGTCCGCCTCACTCGTCACCGGGCCAGGCTAAGCGCCGCGGGCGGTGAAGCCTCCACCTTGGGGAGTACGCGGGCCGCCCGGGGATCGGCCCTCCGGTTGACCCCTGCACACACCACGCGTACCTACGCTGGGTTACGTGCAGCGCCTCTATGACTTCCTCCGCAGGCACCCGACCGGGGTGGACTGCTTCTGGGCCGTCGTCCTGTTCGGCATGGCCCTGGTCGGGGGAACCACCAACCAGGAGGCCACGGGAGGCCGTCTCCCGGTCCCCTTCCTCGCGGTCAGCCTGGTGCTCTGCCTGGTGATCGCCCTGCGGCGCCGCATGCCCGAGAAGATGCTGGTGCTGGCCGTCGTGGCGGGCGTGGCGCAGCTGTTTCTCGACCTTCCCCCCATGCCGGCCGACTTCGGCATGCTGGTGATCCTCTACACGGTGGCGGCGACCGGTGCCCGCTGGGCCTCCCGGTTCGGCCTGGTGGGCGGCCTGTGCGCGGGGCTCCTGGCCCAGCTGCGCTGGCCCGCGGAGGGCGAGGGACCGGTGAACAGCGTCGCGGTGGCGGTGTTCCAGACGGTGCCCTTCGCCCTCGCCTGGGTGCTCGGCGACTCGCTGCGCACCCGCCGCGCCTACTTCGCGCAGCTGGAGGAGCGTGCCGCCCGGCTGGAGAAGGAGCGCGAGGCGCAGGCCAAGGTGGCCGTCGCCGCCGAGCGCGCCCGGATCGCCCGCGAACTGCACGACGTCGTCGCCCACAACGTCTCCGTGATGGTGGTGCAGGCCGACGGCGCCGCGTACGTCCTCGACGCCGCGCCCGACCAGGCGAAGAAGGCCCTGGAGACCATCTCCTCCACCGGCCGCCAGGCCCTCGCCGAGATGCGCCGCCTGCTGGGCGTGCTGCGTACCGGCGAGCACCAGGAGGGCGGTGAGTACGTGCCGCAGCCCGACGTCGAACAGCTCGACGAGCTCATCGAGCAGTGCCGCAGCTCGGGCCTCCCCGTCGACTACCGGATCGAGGGCACCCCGCGCCCCCTGCCCAGCGGGGTCGAGCTGACCGCGTACCGCATCGTGCAGGAGGCCCTCACCAACACCCGCAAGCACGGCGGGCCCGACGCGGGCGCGAGCGTACGGCTGGTCTACTTCGACGACGGCCTCGGGCTGCTGGTGGAGGACGACGGCAAGGGTGCCCCGCACGAGCTGTACGAGGAGGGCGGCGTCGACGGGCAGGGGCACGGCCTGATCGGCATGCGGGAGCGCGTCGGCATGGTGGGCGGCACCCTGGACGCGGGACCGCGCCCCGGCGGCGGTTTCCGCATCAGCGCGCTGCTGCCGCTCAAACCCGCACACTGACACGTGCCCGCTCCAGCGACCCTAAGGACTCCTGTTATGCCGATCCGCGTGATGCTCGTCGACGACCAGGTGCTGCTGCGCACCGGGTTCCGGATGGTGCTCGCCGCCCAGCCGGACATGGAGGTCGTGGCGGAGGCGGGGGACGGCGTCGAGGCCCTCCAGGTGGTGCGGTCCACCGCGGTCGACGTGGTGCTGATGGACGTCCGCATGCCGAAGCTGGACGGCGTGGAGGCCACCCGCCGCATCTGCGTGGAGCCCGACCCGCCGAAGGTGCTGATCCTGACCACGTTCGACCTCGACGAGTACGCCTTCTCCGGGCTCAAGGCGGGCGCCTCCGGGTTCATGCTCAAGGACGTGCCGCCCGGCGAACTCCTCGCCGCCATCCGCTCCGTGCACAGCGGCGACGCCGTCGTCGCCCCGTCCACCACACGGCGACTGCTCGACCGCTTCGCACCGATGCTGCCGAGCACCGGCGGAGAGCCCCGGCTCGTGGAACTGCAGCGGCTCACCGACCGCGAGCGCGAGGTCATGGTGCTCGTGGCGCAGGGCCTGTCGAACGGTGAGATCGCGGCCCGGCTGGTCCTGTCCGAGGCGACGGTGAAGACGCACGTCGGCCGCATCCTCACCAAGCTCGGCCTGCGCGACCGGGTGCAGGTGGTCGTCCTCGCGTACGAGACGGGGCTGGTACGGGCCGGAGGGCAGGGCTGAGTCCCGTACGGGAGCCGGGGCGGCGGAGATTTCCGGACACGACTCGCGCGTGACCGCCGCCCACTAGGGTCTGCGCATGCTCCTGTGGATCAATGGCCCCTTCGGGGGCGGCAAGACACAGACTGCACACGAGATCCGGCGCCGGCTGCCCGGCAGCGTGATCTGCGACCCCGAGCACATCGGATTCGGCCTGCGCCGCACGCTGCCGCCGGAACTGCGCGGGGACTTCCAGGACCTCGCGTCGTGGCGGCAGGGCGTGGTCGAGGTGCTCGACCTGGCACTCGGCAGGCACGACGGGGTGGTGATCGCGCCCATGACGGTGACCGACTCCGGTCACTTCGCGGAGACCGTCGGACGACTGCGCGAACAGGGACACGACATACGGCACTTCACGTTGCTCGCGGAACGGGAGACCGTACTGCGGCGGCTGCGCGAACGGCGTCTCGGCCGGATCGTGCGGGCCGTCGCCGGGAAGAGCACGGTGCCGCGCGGGGAGAGCTGGGCCGTCGCGCGGCTCGACCACTGTCTGGAGCGGCTCCGCGAGCCGGAGTTCGCCGAGCATCTGTGGACCGACCACTCGACCGTGCCGAAGACGGCGGACCGGATCGCCGTCCTGGCCGGCCTGACACTCACCCCGAACAGGGAGGGTGCGCTGCGGACACGGCTGAGGCAGGCGGGGGTGGGGCTGAGGCACATCCGGCTCGACTGAACGGCGGGTGGTCAGCCCGCCGTTGGGAACACATTGCGGGCACGCCGCCCGGTCCTCCGCCTGCCTGCCGCACGCGCGCGTTATGAGCAGGTCCGCTCCTCGCCGGTCCTCGCCTCGGCGGCCTCCACCTCGGCGGCTTCCTCCCGCACCAGGCCGACGAAGTCCGCGACCGCCGCCCGCACGTCCTCGGCCGACCACTCGAGCCCGGCCGCCCGTACGTCGACCTCGGTGACGGACAGGCCGGGGCCCTGCCGGTCCCAGGCGTGGGCGAACAGGAGGGTCCCCGTCTCCTCGCCCTGCCGGACCGCGGCCTCCGCGAGCACCGCGGAGTCGTACGGCAGCCAGACCTGGAACTCGTGGGTGTGCGGCCGGCCCGGATGGATGCGCGCCCAGGGCAGCCCGGCCGCCGCGAACCCCTCGCGCAGCGCGTCGGCGACCACGCGCGCGTGGGCCACGTACTCCGGCAGCCTCGGCAGTTCGCGCTCCAGGCCGGCGAACGCCGACAGCACGGTCGGGAACTGCTGGTAGACCTGGCCGCCGTACCGGTGCCGCCAGGCCTTCGCCTCCTCGACCAGCGTCGCGGGGCCGGCGAGCGCGGCTCCGCCGAAGCCGTCGAGCGACTTGTAGAACGACACGTAGACGCTGTCCGCGAGGTCGGCGATCTCCTCCAGGGGCCGCCCGAAGTGCGTGGTGGTCTCCCACAGGCGGGCGCCGTCGAAGTGCACCACCGCGTCCCGTCCGCGCGCGGCCCCGACGACCTCCTGGAGCTCCTCCCAGGAGGGCAGCACGAAACCGGCCTCCCTGAGAGGCAGCTCCAGCATCAGCGCGCCGAAGGGCTCCTCGAAACCGCGTACCTCGTCGGCGGTCGGCAGCCGCGGCTCGCTCGTGACCCGGACCGTGCGCAGCCCGCTCACCACGCCGAACGCGTTCCGTTCGTGCACCTCGGGGTGGGCCAGCGCGTGCAGGGCCACGGTCGGGTTCCCGGTGCGGCCGGCCCAGCAGCGCAGGGCGACCTGCTGGGCCATCGTCCCCGTCGGGAAGAACGCGGCGGCCTCCTTGCCGAGCAGTCCGGCGACGCGCTCCTCCAGGGCCTCGACGATCCCGGAGCCGTAGACGTCCGCCCGCTCGTCCAGGTCGTACACGTCCGGTGCCGTCTCCTGGAGCAGCGCCAGCCGCTCGCGGACCGTCGCCAGGTAGCCGGGGCGCGTCAGTACCCGCCGTGCCGCGCGGTGGGCCGCACGCCGCCGCTCCGACCGCTTGCTCGCCTCGCTCGCACCGCTCACACCACTCGTGTCGCTCGTATCGTTCACCCCGGGATGATGCCGTGCGGCCCACGCGCGCGGCACCCGGTTTCCGTCCCGCGCGCGGTCCGCGGACCCCGTACCGCTGCGACCCACCGAAATTCACAGCCTGTGGACAACCCGCCGCCCTCCGAGGCGATCGCGTTAACATGACGAGAAATCGTCCGGTACCCGGAGCGGACTGGAACGGGAAGGCCGCCATCGAGTGAGTACAGCCCAGCAACCAGAGCCCAAGGACCGCCCCGCGCGGCTCACCGTGGGCGTCGTCGGCGCAGGCCGGGTGGGCCCCGCGCTGGCGGCGTCGCTGCAGCTCGCGGGACATCGGCCGGTGGCCGTCTCGGGGGTCTCCGACGCCTCCCGGCGGCGCGCCGCGGACCTGCTGCCCGGCGTTCCGCTGGTAACCCCGGCCGAGGTGCTCCAGCGCGCCGACCTGGTGCTCCTGACCGTGCCCGACGACGCCCTGCCGGGCCTCGTGCAGGGACTCGCCGAGACGGGGGCCGTACGGCCGGGACAGCTGCTCGTGCACACCTCCGGGCGGTACGGCGCCAAGGTGCTGGACCCCGCCCTGCGGGCCGGTGCGCTGCCGCTGGCGCTGCACCCCGCGATGACGTTCACCGGGACCGCCGTGGACGTGCAGCGGCTCGCCGGGTGCCCCTTCGGGGTCACCGCGCCCGAGGAGCTGCGGCTGGCCGCCGAGGCGCTGGTGATCGAGATGGGCGGCGAGCCCGAGTGGATCGCCGAGGCCGCCCGGCCGCTCTACCACGCGGCCCTCGCCCTGGGCGCCAACCACCTGGTCACCCTGGTCGCCGAGGCCATGGACCTGCTGCGCACGGCGGGCGTCCAGGCCCCGGACCGCATGCTCGGCCCGCTGCTCGGCGCCGCCCTGGACAACGCGCTGCGCTCGGGCGACGCGGCCCTCACCGGCCCCGTCGCGCGCGGGGACGCGGGCACGGTCGCGGAGCACATCGCCCAGCTCCGCGAGCACGCCCCGGGGACCGTCGCCGGCTATCTGGCGATGGCCCGCGCGACCGCCGACCGGGCGCTCGCCAACGGACTGCTCAAGCCGGAACTCGCCGAGGACCTTCTGGGGGTACTCGCAGGCGACACCCCCCTGCCCGAGAACGGGGAAGACCGATGACCCGCCGCACCTTCGCACTCGTCCCCACGGCCGACGGCCTGAGGTCCGCGCAGGACCGCTTCGCGGGGGCGGGACGCACCGCCGTCGTGATGACCATGGGCGCCCTGCACGAGGGGCACGCCACCCTGGTCCGGGCGGCCCGGGAGCACGTCGGCGCCGAGGGCTTCGTCGTCGTCACCGTTTTCGTGAACCCCTTGCAGTTCGGCGCGGGCGAGGACCTGGACCGCTACCCGCGCACCCTCGACGCCGACCTCAAGGTCGCCGAGCAGGCGGGCGCCGACGTGGTGTTCGCGCCTTCCGTGGACGAGGTCTACCCCGGCGGCGAACCCCAGGTGCGCATCACGGCCGGACCCATGGGGGAGCGCCTGGAGGGCGCCTCGCGGCCCGGGCACTTCGACGGCATGCTCACCGTCGTCGCCAAGCTGCTGCACCTCACCCGGCCCGACGTGGCCCTGTACGGGCAGAAGGACGCCCAGCAGCTGGCCCTCATCCGCCGTATGGTCCGCGATCTCAACTTCGGCACGGAGATCGTCGGCGTGCCGACCGTCCGAGAGACCGACGGCCTGGCCCTGTCCAGCCGCAACCGCTACCTGTCCACCGGCGAACGCCGTACGGCCCTGGCGCTGTCCCAGGCCCTGTTCGCGGGCCGCGACCGGCACGCCGCCCAGGAGGCGCTGCGCGCGCGTGCCCGCGAGGTGCCCGCCACGCGCGCGCGTGCCGAGGCGCTCAGCGCGATCGGCGAGTCCCGCGCGGCGGCCGACGCGCACGCCGTGGCCAAGGCCGCACCGTCCGACCGGTCGGGCCCGGCGGCCGTGCGCGCCACCGCCCGGCTGGTCCTGGACGAGGCCGCCAAGCTGACGCCGCCGCTCGAACTGGACTACCTGGCCCTCGTCGACCCGTCCGACTTCACCGAGATCGCGGACGACCACGCCGGGGAGGCCGTCCTGGCCGTCGCCGCCCGGGTCGGCAACACCCGGCTGATCGACAACATCCCCCTCACCTTCGGAGCCGCCTCGTGACCGGCACAGGCATACGACTGCACGCACCGGACCCCGGGTGGGCCATCACCGCGGACGTCGTGGTCGTCGGCTCCGGGGTCGCCGGCCTGACCGCCGCGCTGCGCTGCGAGGCCGCGGGCCTGGACACCGTGGTCGTCACCAAGGCCCGCCTCGACGACGGCTCCACCCGCTGGGCCCAGGGCGGCATAGCCGCGGCCCTCGGCGAGGGCGACACCCCCGAGCAGCACCGCGACGACACCCTCGTCGCGGGCGCGGGCCTGTGCGACGAGGAGGCCGTGCGCCTCCTGGTCACCGAGGGCCCCGACGCGGTACGCCGCCTGATCGAAACGGGCGCCCGCTTCGACGAGTCCCCGGAAGGGGAACTGGCGCTGACCCGGGAGGGCGGCCACCACCGCCGCCGCATCGCCCACGCGGGCGGCGACGCCACCGGGGCCGAGATCTCCCGGGCGCTCGTCGAGGCCGTCCGCGCGCGTGGGATGCGCACCATCGAGAACGCGCTCGTCCTGGACCTCCTCACCGACGCCGACGGCCGTACCGCGGGCGTCACCCTGCACGTCATGGGCGAGGGCCGGCACGACGGCGTGGGCGCCGTCCACGCGCCCGCCGTGGTCCTCGCCACCGGCGGCATGGGCCAGGTCTTCTCGGCCACCACCAACCCCTCCGTCTCCACCGGCGACGGCGTGGCCCTCGCCCTGCGCGCGGGCGCCGAGGTCAGCGACCTGGAGTTCGTGCAGTTCCACCCGACGGTGCTCTTCCTCGGACCCGAGGCGGAGGGCCAGCAGCCCCTCGTCTCCGAGGCCGTACGGGGAGAGGGCGCCCACCTGGTCGACGCGGACGGCGTGCGCTTCATGACCGGGCAGCACGAGCTGGGCGAGCTGGCGCCCCGCGACATCGTCGCCAAGGGCATCATGCGCCGCATGCGCGAGCAGGGCGCCGAGCACATGTACCTGGACGCCCGGCACTTCGGCGCCGACATGTGGGAGCACCGCTTCCCGACGATCCTCGCCGCGTGCCGCGCCCACGGCATCGATCCGGTCACCGAGCCGATCCCCGTGGCGCCGGCTGCCCACTACGCCTCCGGGGGCGTGCGCACGGACGACCACGGACGGACGACCGTACCGGGCCTGTACGCGTGCGGGGAGGTCGCCTGCACCGGCGTCCACGGCGCCAACCGGCTCGCCTCCAACTCGCTCCTCGAGGGCCTCGTCTACGCCGAGCGCATCGCCGCCGACATCGCCGCGGTCCGGGCCGCGGGTGGCCTCCCCGCGCGCGCGGCGCAGCCCGTCGCGCACCCGGAGCGGCCCGCGTACCCGCTGCTCGCCCCGGAGGCGCGCTTCGCGATCCAGCGGATCATGACGAACGGAGCGGGCGTCCTGCGCTCGGCGGCCTCCCTGGACGCCGCGGCGGCCGCCCTCGACCGGCTGGACGGCGACGCCCGCGACGCCCTCGCCGAGGGCGGCAAGACCGCCGAGCCCGGCGTTGAGACCTGGGAGACCACCAATCTCCTGTACGTGGCCCGCGTCCTGGTCGCCGCCGCCCGGCTGCGCGAGGAGACGCGCGGCTGCCACTGGCGTGAGGACCACGCCGAGCGCGACGACGCGGCCTGGCGGCGGCATGTCGTCGTTCGGCTGAATACCGACCGTGCACTGGCCGTGCACACCACGGACACCCCAGACTTCCCAGCGACCCTCCCTCGGACTCCGGGCGCCGCCCGGCCCGCGGGGAACCCCCACACCCCGGCCCCAGCGCCCTTCCCAGGAGCAGTGACGACGTGACCTCCCCCGACCTTCCCCTCGCCGAGAGCGGCGGCTGCGGCGACGGCTGCGCCTGCGGCTCGGACGCGGACGCCCTCGAGGCGTACATGGAGTGCGGGCTCGACCCCGCGCTCGCCGAACTCCTCGCCGACGCGGGGCTCGACCCCGTGGAGGTCGAGGACATCGCCAACGTGGCCATCCAGGAGGACCTGGACAACGGCGTCGACGTCACCACGGTCGCCACCATCCCGGAGGACGCCCGCGCCACCGCCGACTTCACCGCGCGCGAGGCGGGCGTCGCGGCGGGGCTCAGAGTCGCCGAGGCGGTCCTCTCCGTGGTCTGCACCGACGAGTTCGAGGTCGAGCGCCACGTGGAGGACGGCGACCGGGTCGAGGCCGGCCAGAAGCTGCTGAGCGTCACCACCCGCACCCGCGACCTCCTCACGGCCGAGCGCAGCGCGCTCAACATCCTGTGCCGCCTCTCCGGCATCGCGACGGCCACGCGCGCGTGGGCGGACGCCCTGGAGGGCACGAAGGCGAAGGTGCGGGACACCCGGAAGACGACGCCCGGGCTGCGTTCCCTGGAGAAGTACGCCGTCCGCTGCGGCGGCGGGGTCAACCACCGCATGTCCCTGTCGGACGCGGCCCTGGTCAAGGACAACCACGTGGTCGCCGCCGGCGGTGTCGCGCAGGCCTTCAAGGCCGTACGGGAGGAGTTCCCGGACGTACCGATCGAGGTCGAGGTCGACACCCTGCACCAGCTGCGCGAGGTCGTCGACGCGGGCGCCGACCTGATCCTGCTGGACAACTTCACGCCGGCCGAGTGCGCGGAGGCGGTGGCCCTGGTCGACGGCCGCGCCCTGCTGGAGGCCTCCGGCCGCCTCACGCTGGACAACGCCCGGGCGTACGCGGACACGGGCGTGGACTTCCTGGCCGTGGGCGCCCTGACCCACTCCTCGCCGATCCTCGACATCGGCCTCGACCTGCGAGCGGCGGAGTAGGAAGCGGGGGTAGGGCCATGCTGCTGACGATCGACGTGGGCAACACCCACACCGTCCTGGGACTGTTCGACGGCGAGGACATCGTCGAACACTGGCGCATCTCCACGGACGCGCGCCGTACGGCCGACGAGCTGGCGGTGCTGCTCCAGGGGCTGATGGGCATGCACCCGCTCCTCGGCGAGGAGCTCGGCGACGGCATCGACGGCATCGCGATCTGCTCGACGGTGCCGTCCGTGCTGCACGAGCTGCGCGAAGTGACCCGCCGGTACTACGGCGACGTGCCCGCGGTCCTGGTCGAGCCGGGCATCAAGACGGGCGTGCCGATCCTCGTGGACAACCCCAAGGAGGTCGGCGCCGACCGCATCATCAACTCGGTGGCGGCGGTCGAGCTGTACGGCGGTCCGGCGATCGTCGTGGACTTCGGCACGGCGACGACGTTCGACGCGGTGTCCGCGCGCGGGGAGTACGTGGGCGGGGTGATCGCGCCGGGCATCGAGATCTCGGTGGAGGCGCTCGGCATCCGCGGTGCCCAGCTCCGCAAGATCGAACTGGCCCGCCCGCGCGCGGTGATCGGCAAGAACACGGTCGAGGCCATGCAGTCCGGCATCGTCCACGGCTTCGCGGGCCAGGTCGACGGCGTGGTCGGCCGCATGGCGCGGGAACTCGCGGACGACCCCGACGACGTCACGGTCATCGCCACGGGCGGCCTGGCCCCCATCATCCTCGGCGAGGCGTCGGTCATCGACGAGCACGAGCCGTGGCTCACACTGATCGGCCTGCGCCTGGTGTACGAGCGCAACGTCGCCCGGATGTGAACCCGCCGCGCCCCCGGAACGGCGCCCGCCCGGGTGGCTCGGCCGCGCCACGCGCGAGCATCACGTCGCTTTTGTCTGATTAGCGCGTACTGTCGCCGCATGCCCACGCCCTACGGATCCCGCGGCGCCATGGCGTTCGGCGCGGAGGAGCTGCGTGTGCTCCGCCGCGCCCTCGCCCTCGCCGCCGACCCCCGCTCCGCCTCAGCCGAGGACGTCCACGCCTGCCTGCGGCTCGCCGAGTCCGTCGACGAGACGGCCCGCGAGAGCGCCCGACTGAGGGCCTTCCTGCTGGCCGACCTCGCCCGGTACCGTGCGGCCCTGCCCGGGTCCGTCACGGGCTACCTGGCGCTCCTGGACGACGTCCTGGCGGCCGGCCACCGCCCCACGCCGGACGATCTCGCGGCCCTGCACGCTCTCCGGGGCAATCCCGCGGCGGCCGCTCTCCTGGAGCGCTGCACACACGCGCGGGAGGGCACCCCGGCCGGCCGCGCAGAGGACCCGGAACCGGCCACCGCCGCCGTGGCCCGCACGGCCCGGGTCGCTTCCGCGGTCCCCGCGGTCCCGGCCTCCCGTGCCCGGCTCATGGCCGTCGCAGGGGGCCTGTCCGCCGGCACGCGCGCGCGTGCCGCCTCCGATTCGCCCGGCGCGAGCCCCTTGGAGCAGCCGGCCAGGCCCGCTGAGCCCGTGCGGCCGTCCCGGGGGCCCGGCGTTCCGTCCCGGCCGGCGGCCCCGGGACCCGACCGCCGCCCCATCCCGACCCCCGGCGAGGTGTTCCCGCCCAAGCGCAAGCCGGTCCCGCCGACGCCCCCGTCCCAGCAGCTCGTCGCCGGCTGAGGCGCGGGCCGGCCGCGGGCCGGGTGCAGGGCGCCCCGGGCGCGTCCGGCAGCACCCGCCGGGCCCCGCCGGCGCGACATCCGCGCCCACCCGACCGGGATCCGCCGGGCTCCCCTGGCTACCCTGGAGCCATGGACTACGTCTCCGCGCTGCTGCCGCCCGTTGTGATGGCCGTGTTCTTCGTCGGCGTCATCAGGGTCATCGTCAAGACCCAGGGGGGCACCAACAAGACCAAGGAGGACGCGATCGTCGACGCCGCTCTCGCGCGCGCGGAGGGCGTCCGGCAGACCTCCGGCGGCGAAGCCAAGGGCTGAGCCCGCACTCCCGGGTCCGGGAACCGGGGCGAACGCAGCGTTCCCGTCGCCGGGTCCCCATTGGCGTACGACTCATCTGCTTTTCGAGTCGTACGCCCTTTTTGTTCCGCTTCTCCCGCTAAGGTGTCGAGTTGTGCCTCGCCCATTGGGAGAACTCGAAGACGCGGTCATGACGCGGGTGTGGAAGTGGAACCGCCCGGTGACCGTTCGGGAAGTCCTGGAAGACCTGCAACAGGAACGGTCCATCGCATACACCACCGTGATGACGGTTCTGGACAATCTCCATCAGAAGGGCTGGGTGCGCCGTGAGGCGGAAGGCCGGGCCTATCGATATGAGGCGGTCTCCACCCGCCCCGCCTACGCGGCCGCTCTCATGAACGACGCCTGGTCGCAGAGCGACAACCCCGCGGCCGCGCTCGTCGCCTTCTTCGGCATGATGAGCGAGGAACAGCGACAGGCGCTGAGCGACGCCGTCCGTATCGTGCAAGGCCCCGAGCCCGCCGAAACCGCTGCTGAAACCGCCGTCGAATCGCCGGGCGAATCATCCGCGCCGTCCGACGCCCGCGATGAGAACCCCGCCTCCCCGCAGGACGGCAGCGGGCGATAGCGTCCGCTCATGCCAGCAGCGAGTCCCGAAGTCACCGCAAAAGCCATCACGGTCCGGCGGGCCAGGACCGGCGATGTCCCGCACGTCCGGCGCCTGCTCGACGCCTACGTCCGCCAGGGCATCCTGCTCGACAAAGCGACGGTGACGCTTTACGAGGACATCCAGGAGTTCTGGGTCGCCGAACGCGACGACAACGCCCGGGTGGTGGGCTGCGGAGCCCTGCACGTGATGTGGGAAGACCTCGCGGAAGTCCGCACTCTCGCGGTGGACCCCGAGGCCAGGGGACTGGGGGTGGGCCACCAGTTGCTGGAGAAGTTGCTGCACACCGCCCGCTGGCTGGGCGTTCGCCGGGTTTTCTGTCTGACCTTCGAAGTCGACTTCTTCGCCAAGCACGGCTTCGTGGAGATCGGCGAGACTCCGGTGGACACCGATGTCTACGCGGAGCTGTTGCGTTCCTATGACGAGGGCGTGGCCGAGTTCCTCGGTCTCGAACGAGTGAAACCGAACACCTTGGGCAACAGCCGGATGCTTCTGCATCTGTGATCGCTGTGCATCGCCGCAACGATCGGACGGTTCGGTGCGGTGTATTCCGGGAGAGTCCGCGTTGCCCAGGTTCCCTATGTCCGAAACGCGTACGTTTCCGGTCTTCCTCGGGACTGCGGGTCTCTCCCGGGGGTTTGTGTTTTTCCAGCAAAAGCGGTTTGCTTTCCGACGTACTGCAGTACTGCATATAACAGGGGACGTGAAACAGCGGCTCCGGCCGCGGACCCTCGGCCCTCAAGTTATCGATGAAAGGAAATCCGGTGGCACAGAAGGTTCAGGTCCTTCTTGTCGACGACCTCGACGGTGGCGAGGCGGACGAGACCGTGACGTTCGCGCTGGACGGCAAGACGTACGAGATCGACCTCACGACCGCCAACGCGGACAAGCTCCGCGGCCTTCTTGAGCCCTACGTGAAGGGCGGTCGTCGTACCGGAGGCCGTGCTTCGGGCGGACGCGGAAAGGCGCGCGCAGCCTCCGGCGGCAGCCAGGACACCGCGCAGATCCGCGCCTGGGCGAAGGAGAACGGCTACGAGGTCAACGACCGCGGCCGTGTTCCCGCCTCCATCCGCGAGGCCTACGAGAAGGCCAACGGCTGACGGCGCACCCGCCGCAGCCGGACCCGGTGGCACTCATTGGCCACCGTGTCCACCAGTCGTACGAGGTCGGGAGTGCCCCCGCCGCCTCCCAGCGCCGACAGCGCCGGCAGCGAAGCCTCCACCTCATGCCCCGGCTCGGGGGGCCGCAGCCACACGGCGGCCTCCCGTGGACCGGACCGGCCCGCGGACGGCGGGCGGAGCGGGGCGGCGACACCGGCGCGGCCGGTGGGGCAGGACTCCCGCCCGCCGCCCCGGCACGGCCGCGGAGCCTCCATGCAGCCGCCGGCCCCGAAGACCGCCAGATCCAGGTCGAGGCTCCCCCACTCCAGCCACTCGAGCAGGCCCGGCAGCTCGTCCGCGCTTCCCGCGGCGACCAGGAACCGCAGCCGCCCTCCGTGGAACGCCACCGGAGAACCCGGGCCCGGGCCCGGCTGCCGCAGCGCCACGACGCCGGCCTCCGCGGGCACGTCGAGGACATCGAAGCGCAGGCCCGTCAACAGCCGCACCGGCGGTCCGGGCGCCGTGGCCCAGCCGAGCTCGTTCTCGTACCACCGCCGCAGCCCACCGCCCGGGGACGGCGGACAGTGGGGGAGGGGGACGATGGGCGCCATGAGTGGCACAACCCCGCCTCCGACGCCCGGGTTACGCTCGGTAGGTGCCTGTGCGCGCAGGGTGCCATGACCGGGGGCGTCCGGGAGTGGTCACCGGCGCAAGGATGTTCGCCCATAGCGGAGGGAACCGGTGCGCGCGGCATGGAGTGTCAGTCCCTACGGGTAAGACATCCCTAGTGGGAGGGGGGCGACACGCAGGCAAGGCCGTCTCACGTTCGCCATCGGCGTACCGGTGGTTGGGGTAAGTGCCTGGCCTGCGGGAACATCGTCTCGCACCATCGGGTTGGAGCAGATGTCGGCGTTCGGGGTCAGGAGGCCAAGGACGGTGTCGGCAGTTGGAATGAGCGGTCCCCGCTTGCGGGACTAAGCTGCGGAAGGACAGCGAGGGGAGCGTCCCCTCACTGCCTGACCGCTCTGAGGAGCGATTAACGATGTTCGAGAGGTTCACCGACCGCGCGCGGCGGGTTGTCGTCCTGGCTCAGGAAGAAGCCCGGATGCTCAACCACAACTACATCGGCACCGAGCACATCCTCCTGGGCCTGATCCACGAGGGTGAGGGTGTCGCCGCTAAGGCCCTGGAGAGCCTCGGGATCTCGCTTGAGGCTGTCCGCCAGCAGGTGGAGGAGATCATCGGCCAGGGCCAGCAGGCGCCCTCGGGCCACATCCCCTTCACCCCCCGTGCCAAGAAGGTCCTGGAGCTGTCGCTCCGCGAGGCCCTTCAGCTGGGTCACAACTACATCGGCACGGAGCACATCCTGCTCGGCCTGATCCGTGAGGGCGAGGGCGTCGCCGCCCAGGTCCTGGTCAAGCTGGGCGCCGATCTCAACCGGGTGCGGCAGCAGGTCATCCAGCTGCTCTCCGGTTACCAGGGCAAGGAGACCGCCACCGCCGGCGGTCCTGCCGAGGGCACGCCCTCCACGTCCCTGGTCCTCGACCAGTTCGGCCGGAACCTCACGCAGGCGGCCCGCGAGTCCAAGCTCGACCCGGTCATCGGGCGCGAGAAGGAGATCGAGCGGGTCATGCAGGTGCTGTCCCGCCGTACCAAGAACAACCCGGTGCTGATCGGTGAGCCCGGCGTCGGCAAGACCGCCGTCGTCGAGGGCCTCGCCCAGGCCATCGTCAAGGGCGAGGTGCCCGAGACCCTCAAGGACAAGCACCTCTACACCCTCGACCTCGGTGCCCTGGTCGCCGGCTCCCGCTACCGCGGTGACTTCGAGGAGCGCCTGAAGAAGGTCCTCAAGGAGATCCGCACCCGCGGCGACATCATCCTGTTCATCGACGAGCTGCACACGCTGGTCGGTGCGGGTGCCGCCGAGGGCGCCATCGACGCGGCGAGCATCCTCAAGCCGATGCTGGCCCGCGGTGAGCTCCAGACCATCGGTGCCACCACGCTGGACGAGTACCGCAAGCACCTGGAGAAGGACGCGGCCCTGGAGCGCCGCTTCCAGCCCATCCAGGTCGCCGAGCCCTCGCTCCCGCACACCATCGAGATCCTCAAGGGCCTGCGCGACCGGTACGAGGCGCACCACCGCGTCTCCATCACGGACGAGGCCCTGGTGCAGGCGGCGACGCTCGCCGACCGCTACATCTCGGACCGCTTCCTCCCCGACAAGGCGATCGACCTGATCGACGAGGCCGGCTCCCGGATGCGCATCCGCCGGATGACCGCGCCGCCGGACCTCCGCGAGTTCGACGAGAAGATCGCCGGCGTCCGCCGCGACAAGGAGTCCGCGATCGACTCGCAGGACTTCGAGAAGGCCGCCTCCCTGCGCGACAAGGAGAAGCAGCTCCTGGCCGCCAAGGCCAAGCGGGAGAAGGAGTGGAAGGCCGGCGACATGGACGTCGTCGCCGAGGTCGACGGCGAGCTGATCGCCGAGGTCCTCGCCACGGCCACCGGCATCCCGGTCTTCAAGCTGACCGAGGAGGAGTCCAGCCGCCTGCTCCGCATGGAGGAGGAGCTGCACAAGCGGGTCATCGGCCAGAACGACGCCGTCAAGGCGCTGTCCAAGGCGATCCGCCGTACGCGTGCCGGTCTGAAGGACCCGAAGCGCCCGGGTGGCTCGTTCATCTTCGCCGGCCCGTCCGGTGTCGGTAAGACCGAGCTGTCCAAGGCCCTCGCGGAGTTCCTCTTCGGCGACGAGGACGCGCTGATCTCCCTCGACATGTCGGAGTTCAGCGAGAAGCACACGGTGTCGCGTCTCTTCGGTTCGCCCCCCGGCTACGTGGGCTACGAGGAGGGCGGCCAGCTGACGGAGAAGGTGCGCCGCAAGCCGTTCTCGGTCGTCCTCTTCGACGAGGTCGAGAAGGCCCACCCGGACATCTTCAACTCGCTGCTGCAGATCCTGGAGGACGG
Organism: Streptomyces sclerotialus; assembly: GCA_000719105.1. Classification (GTDB taxonomy): domain Bacteria; phylum Actinomycetota; class Actinomycetes; order Streptomycetales; family Streptomycetaceae; genus Streptomyces; species Streptomyces sclerotialus_B. The sequence goes on from JODX01000004.1 coordinate 294,864, forward strand.
TCGCCTGACCGACTCCCAGGGCCGGGTCGTGGACTTCAAGAACACGGTCATCATCATGACGACCAACCTCGGCACCCGGGACATCTCCAAGGGCTTCAACCTCGGCTTCGCCGCCGCGGGTGACACGAAGACCAACTACGAGCGCATGAAGAACAAGGTCTCGGACGAGCTCAAGCAGCACTTCCGCCCCGAGTTCCTCAACCGCGTCGACGACGTGGTCGTCTTCCCGCAGCTGACGCAGGCCGACATCCTCCGGATCGTCGACCTCATGATCAGCAAGGTGGACGAGCGCCTGAAGGACCGGGACATGGGCATCGAGCTCTCCCAGTCCGCCAAGGAACTGCTCTCCAAGAAGGGCTACGACCCGGTGCTGGGCGCCCGGCCGCTGCGCCGCACGATCCAGCGCGAGGTCGAGGACACCCTCTCGGAGAAGATCCTCTTCGGCGAGCTGCGTCCGGGCCACATCGTGGTCGTGGACACGGAGGGCGAGGGCGAGACCCAGACCTTCACCTTCCGGGGTGAGGAGAAGGCGGCGCTGCCCGACGTCCCGCCGATCGAGCAGGCGGCGGGTGGCGGTCCGAACCTGAGCAAGGACGCGTAGGCGCTGCGCTCGGCTTGAGCGGTAGGGGGTGCCCCGGGGTTTCGGCTCCGGGGCGCCCCCTTTTTTCTCTGCTTGTGTTCAGAGCACGACGTTGACGTTCTTGATGACGGGGAAGTCGGGCAGGAAGCCGAAGGCGCGCTCCGGCACAACGGCGGTCTCCGAGGCCAGGTGGATTTCGACCGTTCTCAGCTGCGGGAAGAGGTCGGGAACCCGTGACAGGTCCTCGGTACCTGTGAACCCGTTGAACTCCAGGTGAGTGACCGCTGGCAGTACGGGACCCGCTTCCCACCCGGCCGCGTTCCAATTGATGCGCAGGTCCGTGAGGGCGGGAAGCCTCGCGATCTCCTCGAAGTCCTCGGCAGCGAGTCGTTCCGGCAGCGTGGTCAGGCTCAGCGCGCGCACCGACTGCACTCGGCTCAGTCCGCGCAGCCCCGTGTGCCTCAGTGCTTCCCCGGCGAATCGCAGGAAGCGCAGCGGCAGCCCCGGGGGGAGCGCATCGGCGAGGGAATCCCCGTGCAACGGGCCGCCGACGTGCAGCGACTCCAAGGTCGTCGAGGCGGACAGGCAGTGCAGGGCGCCCGGCCGCTCCAGACCGTTCATCATGTGCACGGCCAGCGAGACGACGGGGAGCTCGACGAGCGGGGTCAGGTCGTCCACACGAGGGCTGCCGGCGAGCTCGAGCCAGGTGATCCGATCCTGCTCCGCCAGGAAACGCACGTCCTCGACCACCTGGTTGTCGCGTAGGACGAGCGCGCGCACCTGACCGGGCAGCAGACTCGCGCGAATGTCCGCCGAGCGGATGTCACCGGCGAGCTGGAGTTGGGGCCGGCCGCCGAGCTCCCGCAGGATCCGCAACTGCTCGACCGAGTGGGCGGTGAAGTAGAGGTCCTCATCCGGAAGGTGGGCGATGACCTCCGTCGCGTACCGCCGGGTGGGGAACCGGTGCCAGGTCCAGGTCAGCTGCGCCCGTACGGACAAGTACGGGTGCGTGCGGAAACGTGCCAGCACCGGCAGGGCCGCGTCCGTGCCGATCAGGGACGCGGTGACGACCACCGCCCGCGCCTCCGCGTCCGTGAGCCCCTCCGGCCCCGGCAGCAGCTCCAGCACCAGCGGTCCGCACGCGGCCAGCAGCCGGGCCTCCTCGGCCGTACGCGGCGGGATCAGCGAGGCCGCGCCCCGCTCCACGGCGGACCGTACCGACGGGTCGAGCTGCGTCGCGTGCTCCAGACAGGCCAGTGCCAGGAGCCGTACCCGGGCCCCGGCGGGCCCGTCCAGCCGCTCGGCCGACGCCATCATGTCCCCCAGCAGCTCGGCCCGCTCGCGGGGCCTGGCGTGGGCGACCGCCATCCGGATCACGTCCGCCCACTGCTCGTCCACGGCGTTGCGGACGAGCAGACCGAAGTCGCCGTCCTCCACGGCGGCCTTCGCTCCCAGGTAGTCCTGGAAGGTGCGGTGGACGAACTCCACCGTTCCCACGGTGGGCTCGCGGAGCAGGCCGCTGCGGACCAGCAGGTGGCGCAGGATCCGCTCGGCGTCGCCCTGGGCCGCGGCCGCCGGCAGGGAGGGCAGGACGTCGGCGACGATGCGTACGGCGCGGTCACGGTCCAGCTCGGTCTGATTGTTCCGGATGAGCCAGTACGCCAGGCGCTGGAGAAGCTGGATCTGGGGGAGCTCGGTGAGGTGGATGTCGTCCGGGCGCCCCGGCTCGAACATGTCGCGCTCTTCGTCGCGGCGCGCGAGCAGCATGGAGAGGGCCGCTTCGTACAGCTCGGGCCTGCCGTGCGGGAGGTAGCCGCGGCGGTCGCGGTGGAGGGCGCAGATCAGTCCGCACATCAGGGGGTTCGTCGCGAGGCGGCCGAGGTCGGCCTTGGTGCGGACGGCCTCCAGCAGGGAGCGTTCGTAACCGTCGAGGCGGTCGGTGTCGGACGCTTCGAGACGGGCCGCCGTGTGCCAGCGGGCGATGAACGCGGCCATGTCGTTCCGGCTCATCGGCGTCAGGGCCAGCTCCGTGAAGCCCTCCGGGGTGAGCCAGTCCGCGCGGACGGCGGAGGGCCGTGAGGTGACCAGCCACTGGTTGCCGGGATAGACCTCCAGCAGGTCGCGCAGCCAGCGCCGGGTGCGGTCGCGGTCGCGCTCGGGGACCTCGTCGATGCCGTCGACCAGGAGCAGTCCGCGGCGGGCGGTGAGGACGCGGTCCGCCCACCCGTCGGGCTGTGCGGCGTGGAAGGGCACGCGGACGGCGGCGAGGAAGGCGTCGGGGGAGGGCAGGCCGCCGACGCGGCGGACGAGCGTACGCAGGGGGAGGACGAACGGGACGCGGTCGCCGCGCTCGCCGCGGGCCGCCGTCACCGCCAGCCACTGCACGAGCGTGGTCTTGCCGGATCCGGCGACCCCGCGCAGCAGTACCCGGTCGTGGTCGGCGAAGGCCTGGTCGGCGGGCAGGGCGGTGGTCCCGAGGTGCGCTCCGCCCGGGCCGGCCGGTTCGTCGTCCTCCGCCGGGCGCAGGGCCTGGAGGCTCAGATAGGCGGCGTCCAGGGGCCAGCGCTCCGGGGAGTTCACCAGGTCGATGCCGTAGATCGTGAGGTGGCTGTGTTTCGTGGCCACGTACGCCAGGTAGCGCTGCTCGAAGGCGGTGTCGGTGCCGCCGGGCAGCGGGGTACGGGCGATCAGCTCGTCGACCTTCGCTATCAGCTCGGCCTGTCTGCGGGTCTGCTCGACGAGCGTGCGGGGGACGAAGGTGGAGCGCTGGGTGAAGAAGTGCAGGATGTGCAGGCAGGCCGTGTCGAGGACGCGCTGGTAGAAGAGGGTGGCGTCGAGGGAGAGGTGGCGGTCCGGGGTGCCGCTCTCCGCGCGCAGGTGCAGGGCGAGGGTCTGCTGACCGAGCTGCACGGCCTGGACGTCGGTCATGTCGAGGTCGCCCAGGGCGTACAGGGTGGTGGCGAGGGCGTGGATGACCGCGAGTTCCTCGTCGGCGTGCACCGGGCGCTCGCCGGCCTTGAGGGCGCGCCGGACCAGCTCGGTCGCGATCCTGGTGAGCTCCTTCTCCGCCAGCGTGCGCTTCTCGCCGCGGAACGAGACGAACTCGGAGACGCGCACCGGTCTGTCGACGAGCCCCGCCCCCGGCCCTTCCGTCACGAAGAGCCTTTTCACGAGCGGTGTCATCACGCTCGACGCCAGCTTCACGCCGATGGCCGCCGGTTCCATGCCGCCTCCCCCGAGTGCGCGGTCGATACGACCGTCTCCGCGGCTCAGCGTACGGTCCGCGGGCGCCCGGGAGGCCGGTGGCCCCCGTCACATCGCGGGGGGTTCGCGGCCCCGGTGCCGGTGACGTACCGCACGAGAGGCGCGTCACTTACTAACAGGAATAGTGCCCGAACAGTGCCCTGAGGCAGAGGGGGCGGGGTTGGGCAAAAGGGATTTTCGGTGCGAGAGCGGCCTGATTTCCGGCTGACTTTCGGTGCTGCCGCGGGTTGTCGGACCGACGACTCGGATGTCAGTGTGTGGGTGGATTTCCTGTGATGTACGGCCTTACGTCGTAGATCACAGTTCTTGTCACGGATAGGGAGCCCAGGTACCAAGGATGAGTCCCGTTCGGCAGCCCTGGATGCGCCGGACGGTTCAGTCCCCGGACGTCGTGTCCATGGACGTCATGCCCACCGGAAGATCCGCCTCCGCGGAGCCGGTGTGTCCTGTCCCCGCTTCTGTGAGGTTGTTCGATGTCGAAGGCTGTCCGCTCCCGCCTGTCCCGTCCGTCCCTGCTCCGTCTGCGCACGGCCGCCGTGGCCGCCGGCCTGGGAGTCGCGGTCGCGGGTGGCGTCGGGGCCGGCATGGCCGCCGCGGCGGACACTGCTGCGCCGGCCGCCGCCCCGGCCGCCGCCGCCAAGAAGGCCGCCGCCAAGAAGGCGTCCTCCTGGGTCGTCCCCGTGCAGGACTACACGCTGTCCGCCACCTACGCGCAGGCCGGCGGCATGTGGACCGCCAAGCACAGCGGTCAGGACTTCGCCGTGCCGAGCGGCACGAAGGTCGTGGCCGTGCATGAGGGCACCGTCGTCAAGGCCGGCGGCAACGGCGCCGGTGACGGTCCCGCGTACGGCAACGCGATCGTGATCAAGCACGGCAACGGCACGTACTCCCAGTACGCCCACCTGTCGCGCATCGACGTGAAGATAGGCCAGACCGTCAAGACCGGTCAGCAGATCGCCGCCTCCGGCAACACCGGTAACTCCAGCGGTCCGCACCTGCACTTCGAAATCCGTACGACCGCCAACTACGGCTCCGCCGTGAACCCGGTCACCTTCCTGCGCGACAAGGGCATCACGCTCTGAAGTCACGGAGTCGTGGAGTCCTGACTTTATGACTTCATGACGTCACGAAGTCATGACGTCGGGAGGGCCGTGCCGGCCGTGTCAGGACGGCCGGTCCTCCCCGGCGCCTCCGTGCGCCTGCGTCACCGGATCGATCGCGACGTCGAGGACAGCCTTGTGCTTCTCCTCGGGGTCGCCTTCGACTTTCCGGAGGCAGGAGGCCGGAGGACGAGCATCCCGCCGGCTTCCAGGCCCGCTAGGCCGTTCCCGGGCCCCGGTCCCGCTTCCCGTTCCGGCTCCCGCCCGGGCTTCCGCCGGTGATCCCGCCGGTGATCCCGGCCAGTGTCGGTATCGGGTAGCTCCCCGTGTTCGTCGGTGCGTGCTCCGGCAGCCACAGGACCGCCACCGCGCCTTCGGCGGGCACGTCCGGCGGGGCGCCGGCGGGGCGTACGTTGCGGAAGGTCAGCCGGGCGCCGAGGACCCGCGCCTGGCCGGCCGCGATGGTCAGGCCCAGCCCGTGGCCCCGGCCCGCGCGGTCGGCGGAGCCCGTACGGAAGCGGCTCGGCCCCTCGGCGAGGAGGTCCTCGGGGAAGCCGGGACCGTGGTCGCGCACCCGGATCACCCGGCCCTCGACCGTGACCTCGATCGGCGGCCTGCCGTGCCGTGCCGCGTTGGCCAGCAGATTGAACAGCACCCGCTCCAGCCGGCGCGGATCCGTCGTCACCTCCGACTCGTGGACCACGCGCACCGTGACGTCCGCGTCCTTCGCGGCCACCCGCCGGGCCACGAACTCGCCGAGCAGGATGTCCTGGAGCTCCGCCCGCTCTGAGGCGCCGTCGAGCCGGGCCACCTCCAGCACATCCTCCACCAGCGTGCGCATCGCCTGGGCGCGGTCGCGGACCAGCTCCGTGGGGCGGCCGGGCGGCAGCAGTTCCGCCGCCGTCAGCAGGCCGGTCACGGGGGTGCGCAGCTCGTGCGCGATGTCCGCGGTCACCCTGCGCTCGGCCTCGATGCGCTGCTGCAGCGCGTCCGCCATGGCGTCCACGGCCCGGGCGAGGTCGTCGGTCTCGTCGTGCATCACTCCGCCGATCGCGTCCCCGACGCGTACCTCCGTCTCGCCCTTGGCGACCCGGTTCGCGGCCGTCGCGGCCTTGCGCAGCCGGCGTGACATCCGGCCGCCGATGAGGACGCCGAGCGCGCAGCCGCCGAAGACGACGGCGATCGAACCGATGATCAGGGCCTGGTCGAGGTCCTTCATCACATCCGTGCTGCGGTCCGTGAACCGGGTGTGCAGCGACAGCACCCGGCCGTCCTGCAGCGGGACCGCGGCCCAGATGTCGGGGACGCCGTGGGCGCCCTCGGCGACGTACGTGGCGCGCCGGCCCTGGGCGACCTTCGCCATCAGGTCCCTCGGGATGGCCGGGTCGTCGATCTGGACCCCGAACGCCCCCGAGGTCTGCTGGCGGCCCGACTCGTACATGCGCTGGGCGACCTGGATGCGCTCGTCGGCCAGGTCGCGCGAGTTGTCGAGCATCGACACGCGTGCCGCGTTGTGCACGACCAGGCTCAGCGCCAGTGCCACCAGCGCGCCGACCAGCGCGATCGCGGCGCTGAGCTTCCAGCGCAGACCGCTGCGCAGGCTGATGCGCGGACCGGTGCCGGTGCCCGGGCCGCCGCGGAGCAGGTGTGCCGCCGGCCACCTCGCCGGCCGGGTGAGGCCCACCCGCTCAGGCCTTCAGCTTGTAGCCGAAGCCGCGGACCGTCTCGATCCGGTCCTGGCCGATCTTCGTGCGCAGACGCTGCACATGGACGTCCACGACCCGGGTGTCACCGCCCCAGCCGTAGTCCCACACGCGTTCCAGCAGCTTGTCGCGGGACAGCACCGTGCCCGGCGCCGCCGAGAACTCCAGCAGCAGCCGCATCTCGGTCGGCGTCAGCGCCACCGGCCGCCCGGACCGCCGAACCTCCATGCCCTCGGTGTCGACCTCCAGGTCGCCGTCGCCGAAGGTCAGGAGCCCGTCCGGGGCAGCGGACGCGGTGTCCTCCGCCCGCCCGGCCCGCCCGCTCGCGTGCCCGAACCGCCGCAGCACCGCACGGATGCGCGCCACCAGCACGGCGCCGTCGAACGGCTTGGTCACGTAGTCGTCCGCGCCCGCCTCCAGGCCGAGGACGACGTCGATGGAGTCGGCGCGGGCCGACAGCATGATCACGGGCACGGTCGACTCGTCCCGGATCCGCCGGCAGAGACTGACGCCGTCCAGGCCCGGCACCATCACGTCCAGCAACGCGATGTCGGGCCGGTCGGCGCGGAAGGACTCCAGGCCCGACAGCCCGTCGGGCATGGCGGTGACCACGAAGCCGTTCCGCTCCAGCGCGAGCTGGGTGGCCTCGCGGATGACGTCGTCGTCCTCGACGAACAGGACGTGGGTCTGCTCTGCCATCCCTACTCTCAGCGCTCTCTGTTGTCGGCTTCGTCGGCTGTCGGCGGCTTCGTCGGCTGTCGTCGGCTTCGTCGGCCGGCCGGGTCAGTTCGGTGCGGGGGCCGGGCTGTCGGCGGTGCCCACCGCGTTGCTGTAGTCGTTGTGCGTGCGGGACTGTTCGGTGAAACGGTCCGTCGCCCAGCGATAGGTGATCACCTCTTCGCTGGAGGGGTACGAGACCGGGTCGCCCTCCTCGTACAGCTGCTGGCTCACCACGAGGTCGCCCCGGTCGATCTCGGCGTACACCGGGGGCTCCTCGGCCCGGAAAACGTTCTGGTACCCGCTGCCGCGCTCGCGGTACACGTACGACCCCACGCCGACGGCGTCGCCGCACGTCATCACGTTGACCAGGATGTCGTTCGCGGACCCTCCGGTCAGATCGCCGTACGACACGTCGACCGGGTACTCGTCGGCGACGCACGGCTGCAGATCCCGCTTGACCGCCTTGCTGACCTTCGGGTCGTCCTTGACCAGCCGCACCACCTCGGCCACGCTGCGGCGGCTCTCGGTGGGCGACGGAGAGGGCGTGGCGCCGCCCGCCCGCTGGTCGCTGCCCGCCGGGCCCTCGTCACGGGCACCGGTACCGCCGGTGGCGCAGGCGGCGGCGAAAAGCCAGAGGGCGGCGATCACGGCCGCTGCCGTGGTCACCGCCTGCCAGGCCCGCCGGGGGCCGTACGGCCCCGGCCGGTAGCTCAGGCCGCGCAACGCTCCCGCTCCTCACCCGGTCGGAGCGCGCGGACGCCGTGTTCCTCGCGGACCTCGCGCTCCTCGCTCTCCCGGCGCTCCAGCTCCTCGCGGAGCCGGGCCAGCGCCCGGTGCAGCGTGCTCTTGACCGTTCCGGCCGACATGCCGAGGGCGGCGGCCGTCTCCTCCGTGGACATCTGCTCCCAGTGTCGCAGCACCACGACACTGCGCTGCTTGGGAGCGAGCACTTTCAGCACGTCCATGAGGAGGGCGCGGTCCGCGTGCTGCTCGGTGGAGTCGTCGACACAGGCGTCCGGGAGCTGCTCGGTCGGAACCTCCTCCAGCTTGCGGGCGCGCCACCACTCGGTCCGGGTGTTGATCATGACGCGGCGCAGATAGGCGTCGGCGAGCCGCTTGTCCGCGATGCCGTCCCAGCGGCCGTACGTCCGGGCCAGCGCGGTCTGCAGCAGGTCCTGGGCGTCGACCGGGTCCGGGACCAGCCGCCGGGCACTGCGCAGCAGCGCGTCCTGCCGGGTGCGGACGTACTCCTCGAACTCGAGCACCTCGCCCTGCGCCATTCCAACCGCCTCCGTTCCCCGTCGGTACGGCACCGAAGTTACGGAGTGGTTGTCACGGGGCTGTGCGCGGAAGCCTGCGGCGAACGCTCGGCTGTCCGTCGGTTGTGTAACGGAAGTAGGGGCGAGGTAAGGAGGGGCATCCTTTGGGGAGGGTATGGGGTGCTTTGCCGGGTGGAGATTGTGTCCCGTTGTTGAGGCTGCTGTGACGTACGGGGCGGCTCGGGCGAGGGCTCGAGGGTGGGATCAGGTCAGCGGCAGCCGGTACAGACCGCCCGCGAGGGGCTCCACCAGACCGTCGGAGACCAGGCCGTCCAGGGCGCGGGCGCGCTGCACCGGCTCGTCCCACACGCGGTCGAGCACCGCCTGCGGCACGGGGGTGATGGCCTCGCGCAGTACGGCGAGGAGCTTGCCGCGGACCTGGCGGTCCGTGCCCGCGTAGGTCTGCGCCCGGCGGGCCGGCCCGTCGTGCGCGGGTTTCCCGGCGAGGCGCCAGGCGCACCGGTCGGAGATCGGGCAGCGATGGCACGTCTCGTTCTTCGCCGTGCAGACCAGGGCGCCCAGCTCCATGGAGGCGGCAGCCCACCGGGAGGCGGTGTGCTCGTCCTCGGGCAGCAGGGCGCGGGCGAGCCTGCGCTCGGCCGCGGTGGTGGCGTTGGGCGGGTACTGCACGCCGGTGACGGCGCGGGCCAGCACGCGGCGCACATTGGTGTCGAGGACGGCGTGCCGCTGCCCGTACGCGAAGGAGGCGACCGCGGCGGCCGTGTACTCGCCGATGCCGGGCAGCGCGAGGAGCTGTGCGTGGTCGGTCGGTACGTCGCCGCCGTGCCGTTCCGTTATGGCGACCGCGGCACCGTGCAGGCGCAGTGCGCGGCGGGGGTAGCCGAGCCGGCCCCAGGCGCGCACCGCCTCGCCCGGGGGTTCCTCGGCGAGGTCGGCGGGGCGGGGCCAGCGGGCCAGCCACTGCTCGTACACGGGCAGGACACGGTTGACCGGGGTCTGCTGCAACATGAACTCGCTGACCATCACCCCCCAGGGGCCGGCCTCGGGACGCCGCCACGGCAGATCGCGGGCGTGCTCGTCGAACCAGGTGATGACGGGTTCGTGCAGGGCGCCTGCCGAGCCGGTCGGGGCGGCGGCTGAGGAGGCGGGTGCGGCCGACGTGGCCGACGCGGAAGGCGTGGCCGGCGTGGCGGGGGCGAGGGGGGCGGCGGTGCTCGGGATGTGCGGCGTTGCAGTCATGGCACCATCGATCCTGCCATGCGGGGGTGCGCGTGTGCGGTTATCGGCGGTGGCGGGTCGGCGGGGCGGCGGCGCGGCCGGAGCGCCGCCGAGATGATGATCTGGAGAAAGTTCGTGGCCGGGGCGGCGGGTGGGGCCAGCGAACGCGCCGTTCTCTCGTACAGTTTGCGCCGTGGGATCTCTGCGCAATCCGGTCGGGCCGCTTCCCTCCTCCATCTACTGGCGACGGAGGGCCGTACTGCTGTCCATCCTCGCCCTGTTGGCGCTCCTGGTCACCTGGATCGTCTCCGTGGGCGGTGGGGACGGCGGCAGCAACGCGAACGGGTCGAACGGCAAGAATCCCGCGCCCTCGATCACCCCGGGACCGTCCGGATCCGGCCCCGCGATCAGCGAAGCCCCGGGCGGGCGCGACGAGTCGGGCGGCGGTGACACGTCCGGTTCGGAGGGCGGCTCGGACGGCGGCTCGGGCGATGGGTCCGGTGACGGCTCGGGCGATGGGTCCGGTAACGGCTCCGGTGACGGCTCCGGGGAGTCCGGCGGTTCCGGTTCCGGTTCCGGTTCCGGCGGCGGCTCGGTCACGGTCGGCGAGGGCGGAGGCGGCATCGGACAGCGGCTTCCGGCCGGTTCCGGCCTGCCCGACTGCACCGCGGACGACGTGAAGTTGACCCTGCGCAGCGTCAGAAACACCTACGAGCCCGGTGAGAAGCCGACCATCGAACTGATCGCCAGGAACACGTCCGGCAGCGACTGCAAGGTCGACCTCGGCCCGGAGAAGGCCGTTGTGACGATCTCCGAGTCCGACGGCGACGACGACCTGTGGTCCTCCGCCGACTGCCCCGAGGGCGCCGGCAGCCGACAGTTCCGCGTGCCCGCCGAGAGCCGCATCACCTACACCGTCGAGTGGGACCGCAAGCCCAGCGAGCCCAACTGCGCCACTCCGGAGGCGGGTTCGGCCCCCACGGGCACGTACCTGGTGGAGGCCAAGGCACCGGGCCTGGCGAAGGCCCGGACGTCGTTCGTCCTGGAGAAGGACTGAGGGATGAGTACTGAGGCCTAGCGGGGCAGCGCCCGCCACAAGGGGCGCGGACCCAAGGGGTGCCGACCCAAGAGGCGCGGACCCAAGGGGCGCGGGGAACTGCGCGACCAGCCACTACGAACCCGCGCCTGAGCCGGAACACCGCCGGACGGCTACACGTACCGCTCGAGGATCGACGACTCCGCCAGCCGCGACAGCCCTTCGCGTACGCTCCGGGCGCGGGCCTCGCCGACCCCGTCCACGGTCTGGAGGTCGTCGACGCTGGCCGCGAGGAGCTTCTGCAGGCCGCCGAAGTGCTCCACCAGCCGGTCGATGATCGCGCCCGGCAGCCGCGGCACCTTCGCCAGCAGCCGGAAGCCGCGCGGGGACACCGCGGAGTCGAGCGCCTCGGGGGAGCCGGTGTAGCCCAGCGCCCGTGCCACCGTGGACAGTTCGAGCAGCTCGGCCTGGGGGAGGGCGTCCAGCTCGGCGAGCGCCTCGTCGACCGTGCGGGAGCGCTTGGCCGTCGGCTCCGGTACGTAGTCCCGGACGACCAGCTCGCGCTCCGGCTCCACTCCGGCGATCAACTCGTCGAGCTGGAGGGCGAGCAGCCGGCCGTCCGTGCCCAGCTCCACCACGTACTCGGCGATCTCGGTCGCGATCCGGCGCACCATCTCCAGGCGCTGCGCCACCGCCGACACGTCGCGGACGGTCACCAGGTCCTCGATCTCCAGCGCGGAGAGCGTGCCCGCCACCTCGTCCAGGCGGAGCTTGTACCGCTCCAGGGTGGCAAGGGCCTGGTTGGCGCGGGAGAGGATCGCCGCCGAGTCCTCCAGCACGCGGCGCTGGCCGCCGACGTACAGCGCGATCAGGCGCATGGACTGGGAGACGGAGACCACCGGGAAGCGCACCTGTTTGCTGACGCGGTCCGCCGTGCGGTGCCGGGTGCCGGTCTCCTCGGTGGGGATCGTCGGGTCGGGCACCAGCTGCACACCGGCCCGCAGGATCTTGGACCCGTCGGTGGACAGGACGATGCCGCCGTCGAGCTTGCACAGCTCGCGCAGCCGGGTCGCCGTGAACTCCACGTCCAGGACGAAGCCACCCGTGCACAGGGACTCGACCGTCCTGTCGGAGCCGAGCACGATAAGTCCGCCGGTGTTGCCGCGGAGCACCCGCTCCAGGCCGTCGCGCAGCGCCGTACCCGGTGCCACCGCGCTCAAGGAGGCGCGCATCAGGCCATCGGCACCGGCACTCCCACCGGACTTTCCGGGAGCTGCTGCCCGGTCGTTGGCTGCCACTGCACTCCTCCGGTCGCAGGTTCTGGGGCGCTCCCGCTTTCGCTTTCGCACACTCGGTTCGTACGGACGGGCGAGACCTGGGCAAAGTCTACCGGCGGTCCTCCGCCTCCCGTGGGGCCTCTCGGCGACGCGAACGCGGCAGGACCCTCAGCGCCTCGCCCATGTCGGCCACTTCCTGCACCTTCATCCCGGGCGGGATCTTCCCGGGGTCGGACGGGACGAGGGCGTGCGTGAAGCCCAGGCGGTGGGCCTCGGCCAGTCTGCGCTGCACGCCCGTGACCCGGCGGACCTCGCCGGCGAGCCCGACTTCTCCGATCGCGACCAGGTTCTTGGGGAGGGGGGTGTCGCTCGCGGCCGACGCCAGCGCGAGGGCGACCGCGAGGTCCGCGGCCGGCTCCGACAGCCGTACGCCGCCGACGGTCGCCGAGTAGATGTCCCGCTTGCCGAGTGCGCTGATCCGGCCGCGCTGTTCCAGCACCGCCAGCATCATCGAGACGCGGGAGGTCTCCAGGCCCGAGGTGGTACGGCGCGGGGAGGGGATCTGGGAGTCGACGGTGAGCGCCTGCACCTCGGCCACCAGCGGGCGGCGGCCTTCCAGGGTGACCGTCAGACAGGTGCCCGGCACGGGCTCGGCGCGGCGGGTCAGGAACAGGCCGCTCGGGTCGGCCAGGCCCGTGATGCCCTCGTCGTGCAGCTCGAAGCAGCCGACCTCGTCCGTCGCCCCGTACCGGTTCTTGACACCTCGTACGAGCCTGAGGCGCGCGTGGCGGTCGCCCTCGAAGTGCAGCACGACGTCCACGAGGTGCTCGAGCAGACGGGGCCCGGCGATGGCTCCGTCCTTGGTGACGTGGCCGACGAGGAGGGTCGCCATCCCGCGCTCCTTGGAGGCGCGGATCAGGGCGCCGGCCACCTCGCGGACCTGGGCCATGCCGCCCGGGGCGCCGTCGATCTCGGGGGAGGCGACGGTCTGCACCGAGTCGAGGATGAGCAGGGAGGGCTTGACCGCGTCCAAGTGGCCGAGCACGGCGGACAGGTCGGTCTCCGCGGCGAGGTACAGGTGGTCGTCGATGGCGTTGATGCGGTCGGCGCGCATGCGCACCTGGCTTGCCGACTCCTCACCCGTGACGTACAGCGTGCGGTGCTCGTCGCTCGCCGCCTTGGCCGCCACGTCCAGCAGCAGCGTGGACTTGCCGACGCCGGGCTCGCCCGCCAGGAGCACCACCGCTCCGGGCACGAGACCGCCGCCGAGGACGCGGTCCAGCTCGGGCACACCGGTGGAGCGCGCGGTGGCCTGCCGCCCGTCGACCTGGCCGATCGGCAGCGCGGACGAGGTGACGCGGCCGGGTGCCGTCGTACGGACGGCGGGCGCGCCGTACTCCTCGACCGTCCCCCACGCCTGGCACTCGGGGCAGCGGCCGAGCCACTTGGCCGTCTGCCAGCCGCACTCGGTGCAGCGGTAGGACGGCCGGTCCTTGGTGGATTTCGTACGGGCAGCCATGCAGGAAACCGTAGCCGCCCCCACTGACAGCGCGGGCCCGGACCCGGAACGGCTCGCGGCCCCGCCCGTCGGACCGCCTCCGTGCCGGTCCCCGTACCGGCCTCCGTGCCGACCCCGTACCGGCCTCAGCACCGGTCTTCTCCACCTGTGGACGATTCCCTACCGTTCTCGTGCGAACCGGACATCGTTCCATCAGACCGGCTGCGGAATTGATGCTTCCCGTCCCCTTATGAGGGATCGTTTCACCCGTATGGATTAAATGCGGGCAACGGGAAGGAAGGGGCCGTCGCGAGCCGCCTACGGTCGCACGGGTGATGACCACCAGCCCGGAGATCTCCACCCCCACCACCCCCACGACCCCCGCCACCGGCGCAGAGCAGGTACACCGAGAGACGCACGACCGGGCGGTCGCGCACCCGTCGGAGCAGGACCGGCCCGCGCGGCGCCCGCCCGGACTCCCCGACCGCCACCTGGACGGCCTGTTCACCTACTGCATGTCCGTGCTGTGCGACCACGACGCGGCGACCGCGGCGCTGGCCGAGGCGCTCCGGCTCGCCGAGCGCCGCCGCGGGCCCGGGGACCCGGAGGACCACCGGGCCTGGCTGTACGCGCTGGCCCGCTGGGCGTGTCTGCGCGCACTGGCCGAGGCGGAGCGGAAACGCCGGGGCGCGCATGCCTCCGGCCGGTCAGGCGCCGGTGCCGGCACCGGCAGGCAGCGCGCCCCGGAACCCACGCCCGCCGTCCCCCAGGAGGACCGGTCGCGGCGGCAGCGCGAACTCGCCCGGCTCGCCTGGCCCGAGGCCGCCGGTACCTCGCCCGAACAGCGCGAGGCACTCGAACTGGCCGTACGCCACCGGCTCGCCGACCACGAGGTCGCCGCCGTCCTCGGCACGGCCCTCGCCTCCGCGCGCGAGCTGCTCGCCTCCGCCGCCTGCGAGGTGGAACGCACGCGTGCGGCCCTCGCCGTCGTGGAGACCGGGAGCTGCCCCGGCGTCACCCGCCTCACCCAGGACCACCGGCTCGTCCTCAGCACCACCCTGCGCCGCGAACTGGTCCGGCACGTCGACGACTGCCCCCGCTGCCGCCGCACCGCCGAACGCGCCGCCCCCGGACGCTGGCCCGGCACCAGCGTCACACCCGCCGCGCTGCCCCTCGTCGAGGCCCCGCGCGCCGCCCTGTACGCGGCGATGGAGCGTCCCTCGCGCGCGCGGGGCACCTCTCCGCGGTTCGACCGGCGCGGTTTCCCCCTGCGCGCCAAGGACCGCGCGGCCCGCCGCGACCGGCTGCGCGCGCGAGCCGTCACGACGACCGTCGTCGCCACGGTCGTCGCCGCGCCCGCCCTCGCCCTCTGGGCCGCCTTCCGGGGTGAGCCCTCGGTCGGCGAGGGCACCGACGGCCCCGCGGCCACCGCGCGCGAGGCGCCCGGCCCCGCCGGGGCCGACGGCGACGGCACGAGCGGCTACGGGAAGGCCGACGGCCTCGGCGCGATGCGGCCGGGCTCCCCCGAAGATGCCGATGACGCCTCCGGTGTCTCCGACGCCTCCGACGTCTCCGTGAAGGTCCACGGCGCAACCGGTACGGGCGCTGGGAACCTCACCGTCGAAGCGGCCGGTGACGGCGGCGGCGACACCACGCTCATCACCCTGACCGCGTCCGGGAGGGCACCGGTCGCCTGGTCCGTGCGTACCGACGCCGACTGGCTCTACTTCAGCCGGTCCTCGGGAACCCTCGCGCCGGGCGCGACACTGACGGTCAGGGTGTACGTCGACCGGCTGCGCGAGCCGGCCGGACGCTGGAGCGCGCGGGTGTCGATCGCCCCGGCGGGCGCCGTCGTCTCCATCGAGGGCCGCGGCCCCGCGCCCCGGCCGAGCGACCCGCGCCCGGCCCCGCCCCGCCCGCGTCCCGGCCCGCCGGAACCGAGCGGCCCGCCGCCCACGCCCGCCCCCGATCCCGACCCCACGCCCAGCGACGCGGGCCCCGCCGACCCGGAACCGACACCCTCTCCCACGGCCTCCACGGGCACCGGGGGCACGGGCCCCACGGATCCCGGCGGGCCGAGCGCGCAGCCCAGCGGTGACGGCGAGGCGAGCGCGGCCGGTGAACAGAGCGGATGACCGGTGAACAGAGCGGATGAGCAGAGCGGGTGAACGGAGCGGGTGAACGGAGCGGGTAAGGCGGACGGGGCGTTCGGGCCACCGTGACTCGGCCCTGGACTCGCCGGACCCCGGACCCCGGACCCCGGGCCGGCCCAGTCCGGCGCAGCGCCGCCCGGCCTCAGCCCACCGGATCCACCGGCTCCACCGAATTCACCGTCTCCACCGGATCCACCGAGTCCGCCGTCTTCACCGGGCCCGCCGTCTTCACCGTCTTCACCGGGTCCGCCGAGTCCGCCGTCTTCACCGGGCCCGCCGTCTTCACCGTCTTCACCGGGTCCGCCGGATGCGGCGCCAGCAGCGGCAGCTGCGACCGCAGGCGCTCCTCGCAGAGCTCGACCAGCCGGTCGTACCCGGCCTTGCCCATCAGCTCGATCAGCTCCGGACGGTACGAGACGTACACCGGCTCTCCCGCGCCGTGCGCCGAGGTCGCCGACGTGCACCACCAGTGCAGGTCATGACCGCCCGGCCCCCAGCCGCGCCGGTCGTACTCGCCGATGGAGACCTGGAGCACGCGCGTGTCGTCGGGGCGGTCGATCCACTCGTACGTCCGCCGGACCGGCAGCTGCCAGCACACGTCCGGCTTGGTCTCCAAGGGCTCGCGGCCCTCCTTGAGCGCCAGGATGTGCAGCGAGCAGCCCACGCCGCCGGCGAAGCCGGGCCGGTTCTGGAAGATGCACGAGCCCTTGTACGGGCGGGTCTGACGCTCGCCGTCCTCGTCCTCCGAGACCCAGCCGGACCGCGTGCCCACATCGTGGAACTGCCAGATGTCCGGAGTGAGCCGGGCCACATGTCCGGCGACCCGCTGCTCGTCGTCCTCGTCCGAGAAATGGGCACCCAGGGTGCAGCAGCCGTCGTCCGCGCGGCCCGCCTTGATGCCTTGGCAGCCGCTGCCGAAGACGCAGTTCCAGCGGGAGGTCAGCCATGTCAGATCGCAGCGGAAGACTTGCTCTTCGTCCGCCGGATCAGGGAACTCCACCCACGCGCGCGGGAAGTCGAGCCCCTTCTCGTCCGGCTCCGCAGCACGCTCCGCCCGCTTCCCGGGACCGGCCGCCTCCGTCTGCGCCTCGGCCTGCGGCCGCGAAGAATGGACGGCGTATTTGGCAGCCTTGGTCGCCTTGGGGCTCTTGGCCGCCTTTTCGTCCTTCGCCTTTTTCGTCTTTGGCACGCGTCCAGGGTAGGGCGCCGGGTACCGCTTCGGTGTCCGGCGAAGCTCCTGCTGGCAGTAGCGTTCCGTACATGAGACTCGGTGTCCTCGACGTGGGTTCGAACACGGTGCATCTGCTGGTGGTGGACGCGCACCCGGGCGCACGCCCCCTGCCCGCCCACTCGTACAAGGTGGAGCTCCGGCTCGCCCAGCTCCTCGACGAGGACGGGGCGATAAGCGAAGCCGGCGTCGAGAGGCTGATCGGCGTCGTCCAGGAGGCGCTGCAGGCAGCCGAGGACAAGGGCGTCGAGGACCTGCTGCCGTTCGCCACGTCGGCCGTACGGGAGGCCGGTAACGCCGACGACGTCCTCGCGCGCGTGCGCGCCGAGACCGGGGTCGAGCTCCAGGTCCTCACCGGCGAGGAGGAGGCGCGGCTGACCTTCCTGGCCGTGCGCCGCTGGTTCGGCTGGTCGGCCGGCAAGCTGCTCGTGCTCGACATCGGCGGCGGCTCCCTGGAGATCGCGTACGGCATCGACGAGGAACCGGACACCGCGGTGTCGCTGCCGCTGGGCGCGGGCCGGCTGACGGCGGGGTGGCTGCCGGGGGACCCCCCGGACGCGACGGACGTCAAGGCGCTGCGCCGCCATGTGCGTACCGAGATCGCACGCACGGTGGGGGAGTTCAGCAGATTCGGCGCCCCCGACCACGTGGTCGCCACCTCGAAGACCTTCAAACAGCTCGCCCGGCTCGCCGGGGCCGCGCGCTCCGCCGACGGCCTCTACGTCCAGCGGGAGCTCAAGCGGGAGTCCCTGGAGGCCTGGGTCCCGCGGCTCGCCGGGATGACTGCCATCGAGCGCGCCGAACTGCCCGGGGTCTCCGAGTCCCGCGCGGGCCAGCTGCTCGCGGGCGCCCTGGTCGCCGAGGGAGCCATGGACCTCTTCGGTGTGGAGTCCCTGGAGATCTGCCCCTGGGCCCTGCGCGAGGGCGTGATCCTCCGCAGCCTGGACCACATGCCGTCGGTGTGACGTCCGCGGGCCGGACCGGGCCGGACCGGACAGGACAGCACAGGACAGGACAGGACGGGAGTCGGACACCTGGCGTCGGTCTGCCGTCGGTCCGACACCGGTCCGACACCGGTCCGACATCCGAGGACGAGGCCGGACACCTGCCGCAGGCGTGACATCCGCCACCCGGCCGGAGCGGGGCCGTCGCCTGCCGGGCCCGTATGCCCGGGTCAGCCGATGGTCGGCCGGCGCGGTCCACAGCCGTGCCACAGGAAGCGGCTCCCGGTGCGCAGCGCGGGCCCGTACCCTGTCCCTCGTGGCAGAACCAGCGGTGCGCATCCCGGATGCGAAGGTCGCCCTGTCGACGGCCTCGGTCTATCCGGAGTCGACGGCGACGGCCTTCGAGATCGCCGCGCGCCTCGGGTACGACGGGGTCGAGGTCATGGTGTGGACCGACCCGGTCAGCCAGGACATCGAGGCGCTGCGCAGACTCTCCGACTACCACCAGGTCCCCATACTGGCCGTCCACGCCCCCTGTCTGCTGATCACCCAGCGCGTGTGGTCCACGGACCCCTGGGTGAAGCTCCAGCGCGCCCGGGCCGCCGCCGAGAAGCTCGGCGCCACCACCGTCGTCGTCCACCCGCCCTTCCGCTGGCAGCGTCAGTACGCGCGCGACTTCGTCTCCGGGATCTGGCGCATGGCGAACGAGACCGACGTGCGGTTCGCCGTCGAGAACATGTACCCCTGGCGCTACCGCGACCGCGAGATGCTCGCGTACGCCCCCGACTGGGACGTCACGAAGGACGACTACCGCCACTTCACGGTCGACCTCAGCCACACCGCCACGGCCCGCACCGACGCCCTCGGGATGGTCGACCGCATGGGGGACCGCCTCGGCCACGTCCACCTCGCCGACGGCAACGGCTCCAACAAGGACGAGCACCTGGTCCCGGGCCGCGGCACCCAGCCCTGCGCCGAGGTACTGGAGCGCCTCGCGCTCAGCGGCTTCGACGGCCACGTCGTCATCGAGGTCAACACCCGCCGCGCGATGTCCAGCGCCGAACGCGAGGCCGACCTCGCCGAGGCCCTCGCCTTCACCCGGCTGCACCTCGCGTCCTCCGCCGCCTCCGCGTCCTCGGCGTCCTCCGCGAGCTCCGCGGCGAAGACGCCCCGGTCGTGACCGAGGCCACTCCCCGCCGCAGGGGACGGCCGCCCCGAGCGCAGTCCGCCGACGCCCCGGCCGCCCGCGACCGCATCCTCGACGCCGCCCGCGAGGTGTTCTCCGAGCGCGGCTACGACAAGACGTCCGTGCGCGGCATCGCCAAGGCCGCAGGTGTCGACCCGGCGCTCGTGCACCACTACTTCGGCACCAAGGAACAGGTCTTCGAAGCGGCCATCTCGGTCGCCTTCGCCCCGGCCACGGACGCGCCCACAGCGGTCGAGGAAGGGCCCCTGGACGGTGCCGGTGAACGCCTGACCCGTTATGTCCTCGGCGTCTGGGAGGACCCGGTCACCCGTACGCCGCTGCTCGCCGTCGTCCGGTCCGCCGTGAACAACGAGGCCGCGGCGGCCGTCTTCCGCCGCCTCATCGCCCGCCAGATGCTGCGCCGCATCGTCGCCCGGCTGGACGCCCCGGACGCCGAGCTGCGTGCCGAACTCGCCGCCGCCCAGCTCGTGGGCACGGTCCTGCTGCGGCACGTCATCAAGGTGGAGCCGCTGGCCTCGGCGGACCCGGAGCAGATCATCGCGCGGGTGGCGCCCGTGGTGCAGGAGCATCTGACGCATCCGTGAGGCGGCCGCCGGGCGACCGCCGACGACCGGCCCGGACACTGTGCCGCCCACAGGCTCGGCCACCGGTCCGGCCCCCGGAGACGCCCGTCGATCCACTGAGACATACATCCCGCATTCCGGACCATCTGTCCGCCCACTGGATGTCGGGCGTACGCTCGGTCGCAGTCAGAAGTGCCGGCCCGCACGGGCCGGCGTCCGCCCCGAAGGAGCGAGCGACGATGCCCGAGCTGAGGTCCCGCACAGTCACCCACGGCCGCAACATGGCGGGCGCCCGCGCCCTTATGCGGGCCTCCGGTGTACCGGGCGAGGACATCGGCCGCAAGCCGATCATCGCCATCGCGAACTCCTTCACCGAGTTCGTGCCGGGCCACACCCACCTGCAGCCCGTCGGCAGGATCGTCAGCGAGGCGGTCAAACAGGCGGGCGGTATCCCGCGCGAGTTCAACACGATCGCCGTCGACGACGGCATCGCGATGGGCCACGGCGGCATGCTCTACTCGCTGCCGTCCCGCGACCTGATCGCGGACAGCGTCGAGTACATGGTCGAGGCCCACTGCGCCGACGCCCTGGTCTGCATCTCCAACTGCGACAAGATCACCCCGGGCATGCTGATGGCGGCGCTCCGCCTGAACATCCCCACGGTCTTCGTCTCCGGCGGCCCGATGGAGTCCGGCCGCGCCACCCTGGTCGACGGCACGGTCCGTACGCTCGACCTGGTCGACGCGATCTCCGACGCCGTGAACGACAACATCTCGGACGAGGACATCCTCCGTATCGAGGAGAACGCCTGTCCGACCTGCGGCAGCTGCTCCGGCATGTTCACCGCCAACTCGATGAACTGCCTGACCGAGGCGATCGGCCTCTCCCTCCCCGGCAACGGCTCGGTGCTCGCCACGCACACCGCCCGCCGCGCGCTGTACGAGAACGCCGCCCGCACGGTCATGGACATCACCAGCCGCTACTACGAGCAGGACGACGACACGGTCCTGCCCCGCAACATCGCCACCTTCGCCGCCTTCGAGAACGCGATGGCGCTGGACATCGCGATGGGCGGCTCCACCAACACGATCCTGCACCTGCTGGCCGCCGCCCAGGAGGCGGGCGTCCCGTTCGGCCTCGCGGAGATCGACGCGGTGTCGCGCCGCGTGCCCTGCCTGGCCAAGGTCGCCCCGAACGTCACCAAGCGGGGCACGTACTACATGGAGGACGTGCACCGCGCCGGCGGTATCCCCGCCCTGCTGGGCGAGCTGTACCGGGCCGGTCTCCTCAACGAGGACGTGAACTCCGTCCACAGCCCGTCCCTCTCCGACTGGCTGAAGACGTGGGACGTGCGCGGCGGCTCCCCGTCCCCCGAGGCGGTCGAGCTCTGGCACGCCGCCCCCGGCTGCGTCCGCTCCGCCGAGGCCTTCTCCCAGTCCGAGCGCTGGGAGACCCTCGACACCGACGCCGAGAACGGCTGCATCCGCTCCGCCGAGCACGCCTACTCCAAGGACGGCGGCCTCGCGGTCCTCAAGGGCAACCTGGCCGTGGACGGCTGCGTCGTGAAGACGGCCGGCGTCGACGAGTCGATCTGGACGTTCGAGGGCCCGGCGGTGGTCTGCGAGTCGCAGGAGGAGGCCGTCGAGAAGATCCTCAACAAGCGGATCACCCACGGCGACGTCGTCGTCATCCGCTACGAGGGCCCCAAGGGCGGCCCGGGCATGCAGGAGATGCTCCACCCGACGTCCTTCCTCAAGGGCCGCGGCCTGGGCAAGACCTGCGCGCTGGTCACCGACGGCCGCTTCTCCGGCGGCACCTCCGGCCTCTCCATCGGCCACGCCTCCCCCGAGGCGGCCTCCGGCGGCACCATCGCCCTGGTCGAGGACGGCGACCGCATCCGCATCGACATCCCGGGCCGCTCGATCGAGCTGCTGGTGGACGACGCGGAGCTGGCCCGCCGCGAACAGGCCCTGAACGGCACGTACGCCCCGAAGAACCGCGACCGCAAGGTCTCCGCCGCCCTGCGCGCCTACGCGGCCATGGCCACCAGCGCGGACAAGGGGGCGGTCCGGGACGTCAGCAAGCTCGGCTGACACCGGCTCGTCCCGACCGGGGCCGCCCCTCCCCACCGCGGGGCGGGGCGGCCCCGCCCGCGTACTACCAGCCCGACGGATTCCGCCCGTCCACGGCGAAGACGCTGCCGTCGGGTGCGGCGGCGTAGACCCGGCCGTCCACGACCACGGGCCGGGGCAGCGCGGCGACCACCTTGTCCGAGCGCGTGCCCAGCCGCGGCGGCGTCTGCCCGAGCAGCCGGCCGTCCCGCGCCCGCACGGCGAGCAGCCGGCCGTCGGGCGCGGTGACGTAGACGTGCCGGGCGTCGGCGACGGGGGTGGAGGCGCGGGTGACGGAGGTCTCCAGGGACCACAGCCGTTTCCGGGCCCTCATGTCGATCGCCTCCAGCGAACCGCCCATGGCCAGGAGATACACGACGTTCCCGCGCACGGTGGCGTGGACGTCGTAGCGGGATACGGGCAGCGGTACCCGGGTCGACGCTGCGGACTGCGGGTCGTAGCGGACGACGGCGGTCGTGTTGCCGTCCAGGTCGGTGGAGAGGAAGTAGACGGATCCGTCGTGGACGCCGATGGGCTCCAGCTTTCCGCTCAGCCGCGCATCCCACCGCACCTCACCCGTGTCCGGCTCAAGGGCGGTGATCCGGGTCTGCGCCCCGTCGTGGGACTCGCTCGTCGCGTACGCAAGCGGATCCCCGGCGAACGAGGCGAGGGCCGCCCCCTCGGTGCCCGGTATCCGGCGACTCCACTTCGTGTCGCCCGATGCGCTGTCCACACCGGTGACCGTGCCGTCCACGTCACCGAGCAGCAGTACGCCGCCCGCGTACCGCGCCGAACTCCGCGTCGGCACCGTGCGCCGCCAGGCTTCCGCTCCCGATGCCGGATCGAGCGCCGCCAAACGGCGCCCGCCGTCCACGTACGCATGGACGAGCCCGCCCGAGGCGACCGGTGGACCGCTGACGGTCTGCGCTGCCCCGGAGTGCCGCCACAGCAGGCTGCCGTCGGACATGTCGAGACCGAAGACCACCCCACTCTGCGCGCAGAGCAACACCTTGAGGCCGTAGGAACAATGCGGCATCCCCCCGCTCGCGGACGCAGGCTTCGCCTCCCACCCGACGAACGCGGCCGCCGCCGTCTTCGCGTGCGTCTCCCGGTGCGACTCATCTCCCGGTCCAGCCAACCGCACAGAGGCGAACGCGCCGGACATGACGAGGACCAGCGCCCCGCCCATCAGGACGGAGCGCTTGCCCAGGTGTTTCCGGGGCTTCCGTTCGGGGTTCCGGGCCGGCGGCTTCCGCTCAGCCGTCTCACCTGTCCGTTGCGCCGGTATGAAGGTCTGCGTGTCGTACGAGGCCGCCACCGACCGCAGCTCCCGCATCAACTCGTCCGGCGTCGGCCGGTCCTCCGGCCCTTTGGCGAGACAGCGCAGCACGAGCGGTGCCAGCTCGTCCGGTACGCCGGTCAGGTCGGGCTCGTCGTGCACGACCTGATAGGCGACGACATAGGGGCTGTCGGAGTCGAACGGCCCGCGTCCCGTGGCCGCGTGGACGATCACCGAGCCCAGCGCGAAGACGTCCGCGGCCGGCCCGACCTCCCGCGGCCGTCGGAACTGCTCGGGCGCCATGAACGGCGGCGTCCCGATCAACTTGCCGGTCTCCGTGCGCAGCTCGCTGTCGTCGGGCCGGGAGATGCCGAAGTCGATGACCTTCGGACCGTCCTCGGCGAGCAGCACGTTGCTCGGCTTGAGATCCCGGTGAACGACCCCGGCCCGATGGATGTCGCGCAGTGCCTCCGCGAGGCCGGCCATCAGCAGGCGCAGCCGTCCGGGCTCCATGGGACCGTTCCGCTTCACCTCGTCCGCCAGCGTCGGCCCGGGAATGAACAGCGTGGCCATCCACGGCCGTCCGGCCTCCGGGTCGGCGTCGACGACCGGCGCGGTGAAGGCGCCGCTCACTCTGCGAGCGGCCGCCACCTCCTGCCGGAACCGCCCCCTGAACTCGGGATCCCGGGCGAACTCGGCGTGCACCACCTTCACCGCGAGCTTCATCCCGGAGGCGCTGCGGGCCAGGTGCACCACCCCCATGCCGCCCGACCCCAGACGGGATTCCAGGCGGTAGTGACCGGCGTACTCGGGAAGTTCCGCTTCCGCGCCCGCTCCGGTGTTCCGCTGTTGCGCCATGGGACCACCCCCGTGCTGTTCGTCCGCGCGCGCGACGCACGGAGCCTAGTCGATGACTCGTACGAGACGGAGGAGGCTTGCTAGCCTCCGCGTGCGAGTTGTGAACTCGTGTTCTGAAACGTGATCCATGGGAAGGAACGTGACCCCATGACGGTCATGGGGTCCGACGGGGGGAGTTCTGCATGTCTGTCGACGGTGTCGAACAGGTCGAGGCCGGTACGGGTGAAGCCATCACCGCAACGGCGGCCGTCTCAGCGACTGTTCGCTTCTACCAGGTAGCCCCGGGTGTCCGCCTCAACGTCCGCAGCGGCCCGGGCACGAGCTACGGCATCGTCCGCGTCCTGTCCGAGGGCGCGAGCGTCCCGATCTACTGCCAGACGCCCGGCACATCGGTGACGGGTCCGTACGGCACCAGCAGGATCTGGGACAACATCAGCAACGGTGAGTACGTCTCGGACGCGTATGTGAAGACCGGCAGCGACGGCTACGTCGCGTCGCGCTGCGCCTGACCCCGCCCACAGCCGCCCGCCGCCCGCGGGCGGCCCGGAGCGATAATCACCGGGTGAGCGACGAGCAGAACGGCACCCCGGCGGCCCGGCCCACCGGCCCCCGCCCCGAACCCATCCGCTTCTTCGGCACCACCTGGGTGAACCACGACGACGGCTACCGGCTGCGCCGCGTAGCCGTCTCCGCCGGTTCCCTCGCCACGGTCGCCGCCTGCTGCCTGGTGCTCCGCTTCGCCTACGAGGGACTCCAGCTCGGGTCGGTGGGAGGCTTCGTCTCGCTCCTGGTCGTCGTCATGTTCGCGGTGTGCAGCGCGCTGGCCTTCGGCCACACCTGGGGCGGCTACGGCAAGCGGCCCGACCCCGACCGCCAGGCCTCACTGCGCGGTCTGCTGACCATCGGCTTCCTCGGCTCCCTCCTCGCCTACTTCTTCCGCTCGCTCACCGAGGCCCCGGGCGAGAAACTGCACCGCGAGGAGTACGAGAAGGACCGTGCCCAGTACGAGCGCCGTTCGGCCCGCCGCGCGGGCAACCCTTCCCGCCGCCGTCCGTAGCCCGCGCCTCGGCTCACCACCGGGAGCGGGCGCACCGGTCTTGACGCTGCCCACCCCCAGGAGCACTGTTCATCACATGGTGAATAACTCCCCGAGCCCCCCGCACCCCCCGGACCGCCCGGACTCCTCAGGTGCCCCCGACTCCTCAAGCCCCCTGGACTCCCCGGCCGTGCGAGCCCGGAACCTCACCGTCACCCGCGGCTCCCGTACGGTCCTCCGCTCCCTGGACTTCACCGTCCCGGCCGGCCGGATCACCGGCCTCCTCGGCCCTTCCGGATGCGGCAAGTCGACCCTGATGCGCGCGATCGTCGGCACCCAGGCCAAGGTCACGGGCACCCTGGAGGTCCTCGGCCACCCCGCCGGCACCGCCCGCCTCCGCTCCCGCATCGGTTACGTCACCCAGGCCCCGTCGGTCTACGACGACCTCACGGTCCGCCAGAACCTCGACTACTTCGCCGCGATCCTCGACCCGGGCCGCGCGGCCACCGCCCGCCGAGACGGGAACGTCACCCGCGTCATCGACGACGTCGCCCTCACCACCCACGCCGACGCCCTCGCCGGCAACCTCTCCGGCGGCCAGCGCAGCCGCGTCTCCCTCGCCGTCGCCCTCCTCGGCACGCCCGACCTCCTGGTCCTCGACGAGCCGACCGTCGGCCTCGACCCGGTTCTCCGCCGGGACCTGTGGGACCTCTTCCACCGCATCGCCGCCGAGCGCCGCGCCACGCTCCTCGTCTCCTCCCACGTCATGGACGAGGCCGAGCGCTGCCACCGCCTCCTCCTGATGCGCGAGGGCCGGATCCTCGCCGACGGCCCCCCGGACGCCCTGCGCGCCCGTACCGGAGCGGAGACGGTCGAGGCCGCGTTCCTGCACCTGGTCGACGAGGCGACCGCGGCGGGCGCCTCCCGAACGGAGACGGTGGGAGGGACATACCAATGACCACGCGCGCGATCAGCCCGTCCCGTACGACGGCGACCGCCACCCGGGTCCTGCGCCAGCTGGCCCACGACCCCCGCACCATCGCGCTCATGCTGCTCGTCCCGTGCGTGATGCTGTTCCTGCTCCGCTACGTCTTCGACGCCGGCCCGCGCACCTTCGACTCCATCGGTGCCTCGCTGCTCGGCATCTTCCCGCTGATCACGATGTTCCTGGTGACGTCGATCGCCACCCTCCGCGAACGCACCTCGGGCACCCTCGAACGCCTCCTCGCCATGCCCCTGGGCAAGGGCGACCTCATCGCGGGCTACGCCCTCGCCTTCGGCACCGTGGCGATCGTCCAGTCCGCGCTGGCCACGGGCCTGGCGCTGTGGTTCCTGGGGCTGGACGTCATGGGTTCCCCCTGGCTCCTCCTGCTGGTCGCCCTCCTGGACGCCCTGCTCGGCACCGCCCTCGGCCTCTTCGTCTCGGCCTTCGCCGCCTCCGAGTTCCAGGCCGTCCAGTTCATGCCGGCCGTGGTCTTCCCCCAGCTCCTCCTCTGCGGTCTCTTCGCGCCCCGCTCCGACATGCACCCCGTCCTGGAAGGAATCTCGAACGCCCTCCCGAT
The DNA here is from genome assembly GCA_000719105.1 of Streptomyces sclerotialus. GTDB lineage: Bacteria > Actinomycetota > Actinomycetes > Streptomycetales > Streptomycetaceae > Streptomyces > Streptomyces sclerotialus_B. The sequence goes on from JODX01000004.1 coordinate 321,481, forward strand.
GTCGTACGCCGTCGACGGCATGAACGAGGTGCTCCACCACCCGGACATGACGGCCGACTTCCTCCGTGACGTCCTGGTCGTGGCGGCCTCCGCCCTGCTGGTCCTGTTCCTCGGAGCGGCCACCCTCCGCCGCAGGACCGCCTGACCGACATCCCGCCCACCGGACAGCTCACCCCCGCCGGCACCCCGGGTGCGAGGATGCCCCCAGGACGACGCACCCTCCGGAGGGCACCCGCACCATGACCCAGAAAGTCGCAGTCCTCGGCACCGGAAAGATCGGCGAGGCCCTGCTCAGCGGCATGATCCGAGCCGGCTGGGCCCCCGCGGACCTCATGGTCACCGCCCGCCGGCCCGAGCGGGCCGAGGAACTCCGCACCCGCTACGGAGTCACCCCGGTCACCAACGCCGAGGCAGCGAAGACCGCCGACACCCTCATCCTCACGGTCAAGCCCCAGGACATGGCCGCCCTCCTCGACGAACTCGCGCCGCACACCCCCGCCGACCGCCTGGTCATCAGCGGCGCCGCGGGCATCCCCACCGCCTTCTTCGAGGAGCGCTTCGCCCAGGGCACCCCTGTCGTACGGGTCATGACGAACACTCCCGCCCTCGTCGACGAGGCGATGTCCGTCATCTCCGCCGGCACCCACGCCACGGCCGGCCACCTCGCTCACGCCGAGGAGATCTTCGGTGCGGTCGGCAAGACGCTCCGCGTCCCCGAGTCCCAGCAGGACGCCTGCACGGCTCTCTCCGGCTCGGGCCCGGCGTACTTCTTCTACCTGGTCGAAGCGATGACCGACGCGGGCATACTCCTCGGCCTGCCCCGCGACAAGGCCCACGATCTGATCGTCCAGTCCGCCATCGGCGCGGCCACCATGCTCCGCGACAGCGGCGAGCACCCCGTGAAGCTCCGCGAGAACGTCACGTCCCCCGCGGGCACCACCATCAGCGCCATCCGCGAGCTGGAGAACCACGGCGTACGGGCGGCCCTCATCGCCGCCCTGGAAGCCGCCCGCGACCGCAGCCGCGAGCTGGCCTCCGGCAAGAAGGACTGACCGGCCAGGTCCGCACGACGCGGCGGCGGCAGTCCAGCCATCCCATTCCACCGCCGCGTCCACGGCCTCCCGCGCCCTTCTTCGCGCCTACCGAACCGCGTTCACCGCGGCTTCTGTCTTCCCCTCCGCCTCTGCCTCCGCCTCCGGAACGGCCGGCAGCAGCCCGATCGCGCGATAAGCGGCATCCACGGTCGGCCGGGCCATGGCCCGCGCCCGCCGGGCTCCCTCCCGCAGCACCCCCTCCACATGACCGGGATCCGCGCACAACTCCGCGTGCCGCTCCTGCACGGGCCTCAGGACTTCCACCACGGCCTCCGCGGTGTCCTTCTTCAAAGCCCCGTACGACGCGTACGCACCGCTGAGCTCCTCCGGGTCCCCACCCGTACAGGCAGCGAGGATCTCCAGCAGATTGGCCACCCCCGGCCGCGCCTCACGGTCGTACACGACCTCCCGACCGCTGTCGGTCACGGCCCGCATGACCTTCTTCCGCACCACGTCGGGCTCGTCGAGCAGATAGACGATCCCCGGGCCGACGTCGTCGCTCTTCCCCATCTTCAAGGTCGGCTCCTGCAGATTCATCACCCGCGCCGCCACCCCCGGCCGCGTGGCCCGGGGCACCACGAACGTGTGCCCGTACCGCTGGTTGAACCGCACGGCCAGATCCCGCGCCAGCTCCACATGCTGCGTCTGGTCGTCCCCGACCGGCACCTCGTCGGTCCCGTACGCGAGGATGTCCGCCGCCATCAGCACGGGATACGTCAGCAGGGACAGCCGCACACTCCCGCCCCGCCCCTGCTCCCGCGCGGCCTTCTCCTTGTACTGGATCATCCGCCGCATCTCGCCGTCGGTCGCCACGCACTCCAGCAGATACGACAGCCGCGCGTGCTCGTCCACATGGCTCTGCACGAACACGGTGCACAGCTCCGGGTCCAGCCCCGCCGCCAGCAACAGCGACGCCGCCTGCCGGCTCAGCCGCCGCACCCGCGCCGGATCGTGCTCCACGGTCAGCGCGTGCAGGTCGACGACGCAGAACAGCGCATCACCCCGGTGCTGATCCACGGTCGCCCACCGTCGTACGGCGCCCAGGTAGTTCCCGAGCGTCAGATGCCCGGTCGGCTTGACCCCACTGAAGACCCGCGTCATCTCTCCACCTCCAGGTCAGGACCGCCGCTGTCCGCCGGCCGTCCCTCCTGGAGGGAGATACGAGAACGGCCGCCGAGGCGGCGGCCGTCGAATGCGCACGTGAGCACGGCCGCCGTCAGGCGGCCCACCACTGCTGGGTGCACGTACGCGTCATCACGGTCCCGAGCGTACGCCTCCGGAGGACGGTCAGGACGGGAGTTGACACGCCCCGTCCCCCTCCGTATTGTTCTCCGAGTTGTCCGACGTGAGCGCCGACTCCGGTCGGTCCCCGGACAGCCATTCCGCAAGCACCACTCCACTCTCGACGAGCAGTCGATCTGCTGTCGTGCCATTGGCATGGGGATTTGCGAAATGAGGAATCCGCGTTCGAAAGGACGGGGCCCCCGATTAGCTCGGGAGCCAGGAATCCGCTAAAGTCTCACCAGTCGGAACGGCCCAACGGCCGGGAAGGCAACTCCCGCTGACTGGGAATCAGGCCCGAAAGGATCTGATAGAGTCGGAACCGCCGGAAAGGGAAACGCGAGAGCGGGAACCTGGAA
>JODX01000005.1 GCA_000719105.1 Streptomyces sclerotialus
GCAGATCGGCCCCGACACCCCCATCATCACCACCGACGCCCGCCACCGCGCCGACGCCAAGTCCGCACTCATCACCCTCGTCGAGCACGCCCTCATGGCGCGGCTTCGGTAGGTGCTCCGCCGCGCCCCTTCGGTGCGCGGGCCCACGCAGACATGCTGAAGGGGCCCTCTCCTGGACGGAGAGGGCCCCTTCGGTTCGTTCAGTTCGTACGGGAGGCTCAGCGCCAGCTGTGCGGCGCCCGGAAGCCGGACTCGCGCTCCAGGCGGCGCCAGCCCGCCCGGACGCGGCCGCGGTGGGCCGGGGCGGTGTCGGCGGGCCGGGCGGCGGCACGGGCCAGGAGGAGGGCCGTGAGGGCGGCGACCTCCTCGGGCTCGGCGTGGCCCTTCTCGACGCGGATGTCAGGGATGCTCATGGGTGTCAGTCTCCGTGGACGAGGTTTCCGCGGAGGTACCGCGGAGAGGCCGGCGCGTTACTGCGGCGGGTTTCCGTGCTTACGGGAGGGCAGGTCGGCGTGCTTGCTCTGGAGCATCGCCAGGGACCTGACGAGCACCTCGCGGGTCTCGGCCGGGTCGATGACGTCGTCCACCAGGCCGCGCTCGGCCGCGTAGTACGGGTGCATGAGCTCGGACTTGTACTCCTTGACCATGCGGGTGCGCATCGCCTCGGGGTCCTCGGCCTCGGCGATCTGCCGACGGAAGATCACGTTGGCCGCGCCCTCCGCGCCCATCACCGCGATCTCGTTGGTCGGCCAGGCGTAGGTCAGGTCGGCACCGATGGACTGCGAGTCCATGACGATGTACGCGCCGCCGTACGCCTTGCGCAGGATCAGGGAGATGCGCGGGACGGTGGCGTTGCAGTACGCGTACAGCAGCTTCGCCCCGTGCCGGATGATGCCGCCGTGCTCCTGGTCGACGCCGGGGAGAAAGCCCGGGACGTCCAGGAAGGTGACGATCGGGATGTTGAACGCGTCGCACATCTGGACGAAGCGGGCGGCCTTCTCGCTCGCCTCGATGTCCAGGACACCCGCCAGCACCTGCGGCTGGTTGGCGACGATGCCGACCACCTGGCCGTCCAGGCGGGCCAGCGCGCAGATGATGTTGCGCGCCCAGCGCTCGTGGACCTCCAGGTACTCGCCGTCGTCGACGAGCTCCTCGATCACCTTCGCCATGTCGTACGGGCGGTTGCCGTCCGCCGGGACCAGGTCCAGCAGGACGTCGGAGCGGCGCTCGACCGGGTCGGCGGACTCCGTCCGGGGCGGGTTCTCGCGGTTGTTCTGCGGGAGGAGGGAGAGGAGGTAGCGCACCTCGGCGAGGCAGGTCTCCTCGTCGTCGTACGCGAAGTGGCAGACGCCGGAGGTCTCGGCGTGGACGTCCGCGCCGCCGAGGCCGTTCTGGGTGATCTCCTCGCCGGTGACCGCCTTGACCACGTCCGGGCCGGTGATGAACATCTGCGAGGTCTCACGGACCATGAACACGAAGTCCGTCAGGGCGGGGCTGTAGGCCGCACCGCCCGCGCACGGGCCCAGCATCACGCTGATCTGCGGGATGACACCCGAGGCCTTGGTGTTGCGCTGGAAGATGCCGCCGTATCCGGCCAGCGCGGAGACGCCCTCCTGGATACGGGCGCCCGCGCCGTCGTTCAGGGAGACCAGCGGGGCACCGGCCGCGATGGCCATGTCCATGATCTTGTGGATCTTCGTGGCGTGGGCCTCGCCCAGCGCGCCGCCGAAGATGCGGAAGTCGTGCGCGTAGACGAAGACCGTGCGGCCCTCCACCGTGCCCCAGCCGGTGATCACACCGTCCGTGTACGGCTTCTTGGCCTCCAGTCCGAACCCGGTGGCCCGGTGCCGGCGAAGCTGCTCGACCTCCTGGAAGGACCCCGGGTCCAGCAGCAGCTCGATCCGCTCCCGCGCGGTGAGCTTGCCCTTGGCGTGCTGCGCCGCGGTCGCCTTCTCGCTCGGGCCGGCCAGTGCCTGCGCACGGATCTCGTGGAGTTCGGCCACACGCCCACGGGCGTCCGTCGGCTCGCCCGGCGCCTCATCCAAAACGGTCATGTAGTGACTCTACGAAGCGCACCATGGAAAGCGGGCCGTCGACTCCGTACAGTCTCCGACCCGTTTTCCTGGTACCACTGAACAGAACCATCGCCGGATGCAGCCGATCCGACTGCTCAGAGCCGGTGCGCGTTGTGGGGGTCACACAAAGCCGCTAGGCGAGAGACACCTCACATCGATGCGTCGCGCATACCTCCCCCGGAGTGACGCGCAGCCGCAGCCGCCGGCCCCGCCGGCCCGTGGTGATCACCTCGACCGACGGGTCCGCGCGCACGACACCTCGCACGGGGTGGTCCCAGACGACGTCCAGTGTCTCTCCCGTGCGCGGTGGTTCGCTCACGCAGAGGCTAGCGGTACGGCCCCGGCGGCGGACGAGCACGCTCGCGGGTGCGGTGGCGGCGAGCGGACCCGCCGTGCCGGGGGCGAAGAAGTTCGCGGCCGTGAGGCCGAGCGGGCGGACGTGGACGGCCTGGCGGCGGGCGTCGTTGGCGAGGACGGTCAGCCATGCGCTGTCGGCAGCGCGGGCGGCGACCCGGCGGCGGGAGGCGCCGGGCATCAGGACGTACACGTACGACGCCGCCTCCGGGTCCGTGCCGTGGTCCAGCCAGAGGGTCTGCCAGCGGCGGGTACGGCGCTCGGTGGCGCCCCCGGTGTTGATGTCGGACCAGGCGCCCGTGCGGTCCTCGCGGAGCGTGCGCAGATCGCCGCCCGCGGGGAGGATCCAGCCGCCGTGGCCCTCCAGATGGGCCCAGCCGCGCCGGACGGTGAGCCCCTGCTCGCCGTTCTCGCCCAGGTTGCGGTTGTCGACCACCGTCTCGACCGGCACGCCGTCCGCGCAGGTGATGCCCGCGCCCAGGCAGACGACGGAATCCGCGAGGCAGAACCAGGACTTGCGGGCCTCGAGCGTGGAGCCCAGGCCCTTGAGGTGCTGGCCGATCGCCGCGTACTCGCCGTCCGTGGTGCCGCCGACCCAGCGCACGTCCGGTCGGGGCTCGCCCCACTCGCCGCCCGCCTTGTCGGCGAGCCGCCTGGTGGAGACGGTGGTGCCGGGCAGGCGGTACCAGTCCACGGTCGGCCAGAACCAGTCCGTGTATTGATCGGCCCGGTCACTCGGTCGCCCGGTGGGCCACCAGAGCGTCATCCCCGCCCCGGTGTGCCAGCCGCGCGGGTTCTCGCCGTTGCCGCACTCGTAGTACGCGATCCGGTCGGACGCCATCGCGATGTTCGCGACGAAACCGGGGCGGCGGTGCACGGCGCGGTCCATGGCGGCGAACAGGTGGTGCCGGACGGGGTCGGCGGCTGGCGATACCGGGGAGTCCGCGACGGAGTGCAGCCGGGCCAGGTCGTCGACGCCGAACTGCCGGGCCGTCAGGACCGGTGACACCGTTCCCCGTTCGATCCACCCCTTGATCCGCCCGTGCCAGCGCGCCCGTTCGGCGGTGCTCGCGCCCTGGGCCAGCAGCGCGATCGCCGCGATGATGCCCTGCCCGTGGAAGTGGTCGGAGCGCATGACCCCGCGGTCGTCGCCCTGGAGGAGACCGCGGCTGATGGCGCGCCCGTTGACGCTGTCCATCACCAGGCCGTCGTGGATCAGCGGCGCGTAGGCCCGCTCGACACTGTCCAGGACGATCTGCTTGTCCGGGTCGGTCACCTCCCACTCCGACCCGGCGAGCAGCGCGAAGAGCCGTCCGAGGCCGTCGAGCAGCACCTGTCCGTACGTCCCCGAGTACGCGACCCACGTGTGCTGGACGAACGAGCCGTCGGCGTACAGCCCGTCCCCCCGCGTGACGTACGGGAACACCGGGGAGAGGGCGTCCCGGGCCAGCGCGATCTTCCCGGGGGCGCGGCCGAGGATGCCGCGCAGGGCGACGGAGCGGCAGAGGTCGACGCGGTTGGCGCCGGTGGAGGTGCCCGAGTAGTCGCGGAGCATCGCGTCGGGGACGAAGTGGTCGACGGCCGCGCAGGCCGCCGCCCGCTGATCGTCCGTCAGGTGGCCGTGCAGGGCCGCCGCGATGTCCATCAGCAGGCGGGGGCTGCCGATCTGCCACTCCCACCAGTTGCCGTACCGGGTGGTGCCGGGGTTGTAGACGGTCGCGGAGAGGTGGTCGAGCCCGCGCAGGACGTCCGCGAGGAGACCGGCGTCGGCGGTGAGTCCGGTGCCCTCCTGGACGTACGCCTGGGTCATCGTCCACAGGCGGCTGTAGCTCCGGGTGATACCGGCGGGCGGGTCGAAGGGCAGGCCGGGCCAGAGGGAGGTGGGTGTGGGGGCCATGGCGGCGCGGTACTCGCGGGCGAGGCCGCCGGTCTCGCGCAGGCGGGAGGCGTACGGTTCGGCCGCCGGGTCGTAGCCGGTGCCGAGGGCGAGGGTGAGCCAGCGGCGCCGGAGGGTGTCGTACGGGTCGTCGTCGGCGGCGTGCGCGGGCAGGCCCGGTGCCGCGGTGGCGGTTGCCGCCAGGGCCGCCGCGAGCAGGACGGCACGGCGGGTGGGGGCCGGGAACGCAGGAGGAACTCGACGCTCGGGAGTCATGGTCATGCCCTCTATCACCGGACCCGGCGCGGCGGAACCGTATCGCCCCTGGTTCGACCTGGTTCGACCGGAGCCGCGAAAAGGTTGAAAGTTGAACAGGAATAGGTCTACGGTGGAGCCCGTTCAAGTGATTGAAACTTGAACGAACCGGAACCCCCACTTCCCAAGGAGCACGTCATGGGCATCTTCGGCCGCAAGAACTCCACCGAGACCACCGCCACCGCCGCGACCGCCCCGGTGAACCCCGACCTCGCCGCGCTGACCGGCGACTACACGATCGACCCCTCGCACACGACGATCGGCTTCGTGGCCCGGCACGCCATGGTCACCAACGTCAAGGGCGGCTTTCAGGAGTTCTCCGGAACACTCCATCTGGACGGCACCGACCCGACGAGGTCGACGGCCTCCATCGACGTGAGCATGGACAGCATCGACACGGGTTCCGCCGACCGCGACGGACACCTCAAGAGCGCCGACTTCTTCCGGACGGACGAGTTCCCGGCGATGACGTTCCGCTCGACGCGGGCGGAGGCCCTGGGCGGCGACGACTACCGCATCACCGGTGACCTCACCATCCTGGGCACGACCCGGCCGCTCACGATCGACCTGGAGTTCAACGGCTCCGCCAAGGACCCGTTCGGCAACGAGCGCGTCGGCTTCGAGGGCAAGGCGGAGATCCTCCGCTCCGAGTGGGGCCTCACCTGGAACGCGGCCCTGGAGACGGGCGGCGTCCTCGTCTCCGACAAGATCAAGCTGGTCTTCGACATCTCTGCGATCAAGGACCCCTCCGCCGTCTGAGCCCTTGCTCCTCCGGCCACCGAGCGCGCCCGTCCCCGTCCCCCGGGAGGCGGGCGCTCGCCGTTCCCCGCGGGATCCCCCTCACCAGTTCCCGCCGCCGAAGTCGCCACCGCCGCCGAAGTCCCCTCCCCCGCCGAAGTCCCCGCCGCCGAAGCCGCCCGAGAAGTCGTCGGGGCTGAAGTCCGCGCCGGACACGTCCCCGCCCTCGTAGCCGCCGAAGTCGCCGTAACCGGCGCCGTAGTCGGCCGCGTACGCCGGGGTGGCCATCATGCTGCCGAGCATCGTGCCGACCAGCAGCCCGGGCAGGATGCCGCCGCCGAAGTAGCCGCCCGCCCAGGGGCCGTACGCCGGGCCCGCCTCCCAGTACGGGCGGCGCCCCCGGTCCGTGTCCACCTCGCGGACCGCCGGGTCCCGGCCCTCCGCGAGGCGTACCCGATCGGCCGCGCAGACGGGGACCTGGCGGGGGGCGCCGCCCTCGGGCGTCCAGGTGGCGTCGGCCACCGACGGGCCGTGGCGCGGGTCGAAGAAGCAGGGGGCGCGGCGCTCGGGCAGTGGCCGGCCCTCGCGGCGCGCGGCCAGCAGGGCCAGCGAGAAGCGGCCGTCCTCCAGCGCCTGGGTGACCGCCCGTACGTCCTCGGGGCGCCGGGCGGCGGCCATCAGCGACTTGGCCTCCTCGTAGGCGTTCAGGGCGCGTTCGTAGTCGCCGCGCATGGCGTCGTCCGCGCCGGGTTCGGACGGACGGAAGTCGAGGCGGTCCAGCTCCTCGCCGTACGCCGTGATGTCCTCGTCCACCACGACGCGCAGCTTCGCAAGGGCCGCCCGCTGTTCCTCCGCCTTCCTGCGGCGGTTGCGGCGCGTCAGTGCGTACGCGCCGACGCCGCCCGCCGCGAGCAGCGCACCCACAGTGGCCAGGGCGCCCACGTCCACGCCGGAGCCTCCCCCGCCGCCGTTCCAGGTGTTGGGGCCTGAGCCGCCGAGGTTGCTGCGCAGCGCATCGTCGACGAAGTCGTTGAGCTGGGCTTTCGCGTCGCCCGACTGCTGGACAGCCGCCTCCAGGTTCTCCACGCCCTGCCGGGACAGCACGCTGCTGTCGGCGCGGGCGGCGAACTGGTCGCCGAGGCGGATGCCGTACAGGCCGGTGATGCCGGTCTCGGTGCGCAGACTGCGGAAGATGTCCCGCGTCGGGTAGTCGGCCGGCAGGACCGCCAAGAAGATCGGCTCGCCCGCGTCCCGGATGCGGTCCGCGAGCGCGTCGGCGTCGGCCCGGGACAGTTCGCCGGAGGCGGCCGGGTCCACGTAGACGGGGTCGCGGCGCAGGGCGTCGGCGATTTCGGAGATGTCGGTGGCCGCCTGGGCGCGGGGCGCACCGACCGCCAGTACGGCGAGTGCCACCAGCACCGCGGCGAGCGGTGCGATCAGCAGCCGGACGAGACCACGCGGCAGTGCGGACCTCATACTTCGACGCTACCTCGCCGGGGCGCGACATGCCGAGGCGTGCGGCGGCAGAATGCCGACGGTGCGGGCTCCGGCGGGCCGGAGCGGCCCGCCGGAGCCCAAGGTCCGGCCCTCACCGGGGAGCCGGGCGCCCCCTCACTCCGCCGGGTCGACCCCGGCCCGCAGCAGCCCGTACGTGTACGCGTCCTCCAGTGCCTGCCAGGACGCGGCGATCACGTTGTCGGCGACGCCCACCGTGGACCACTCGCCCTCACCGTCGGAGGTGGAGATGAGCACCCGGGTCGTGGACTGGGTGCCGTGCCTGCCCTCCAGGATGCGGACCTTGTAGTCGACCAGCTCGAGCTTGGCGAGCTGCGGGTAGATCTTCTCCAGGGCGACGCGCAGGGCGCGGTCGAGGGCGTTGACCGGGCCGTTGCCCTCCGCGGTGGCGACGATGCGCTCGCTCTTGGCCCACAGTTTGACCGTGGCCTCGTTGGCGTGGCTGCCGTCGGGGCGGTCCTCGACGATGGCGCGCCAGGACTCGGTGCGGAAGTAGCTCAACGGCCGCCCCGCCACCTCCGCGCGCAGCAGCAGCTCGAAGGAGGCGTCGGCGGCCTCGTACGTGTAGCCCTTGAGCTCGCGCTCCTTGACCCGCTCCACGACCCGGCCGACGAGCTCCCGGTCGCCGCCCAGGTCGACGCCGAGCTCCTTGCCCTTGAGCTCGACCGAGGCGCGGCCCGCCATGTCGGAGACCAGCATGCGCATGGTGTTGCCGACCTGGACGGGGTCGATGTGCTGGTACAGGTCCGGGTCGACCTTGATCGCGGAGGCGTGCAGTCCGGCCTTGTGGGCGAAGGCGGAGAGGCCGACGTAGGGCTGGTGCGTGGACGGGGTGAGGTTGACCACCTCGGCGATGGCGTGCGAGATCCGCGTCATCTCGCGCAGCCGGCCCTCGGGCAGCACCTTCTTGCCGTACTTCAGTTCCAGCGCGGCGACCACCGGGAAGAGGTTGGAGTTGCCGACGCGCTCGCCGTAGCCGTTGGCGGTGCACTGGACGTGGGTGGCGCCCGCGTCGACGGCGGCGAGGGTGTTGGCGACGGCGCAGCCGGTGTCGTCCTGGGCGTGGATGCCGAGGCGGGCACCCGTGTCGGCGAGTACGGTCGCGACCACGGCCTGGACCTGGGCGGGCAGCATGCCGCCGTTGGTGTCGCAGAGGACGACCACATCGGCGCCGGCCTCCGCCGCGGCCCGTACGACGGACTTGGCGTACTCCGGGTCGGCGCGGTACCCGTCGAAGAAGTGCTCGCAGTCGACGAAGACCCGGCGGCCCTCGGCGACCAGGTGGGAGACGGTGTCCCGGATCATCTCCAGGTTCTCGTCGAGCGTGGTGCGCAGGGCCAGTTCGACGTGCCGGTCATGGGACTTGGCGACCAGGGTGATGACCGGTGCCCCGGAGTCGAGGAGCGCCTTGACCTGCGGGTCCTCGCTCGCCCTGCCGCCGGCGCGGCGGGTGGACCCGAAGGCGACGAGCTGGGCGTGTTTGAAGCGGATCTCCTGCTGGGCGCGGGCGAAGAACTCGGTGTCGCGCGGGTTGGCGCCGGGCCAGCCCCCCTCGATGAAGCCCACGCCGAAGTCGTCCAGGTGCCGTGCGATGGCCAGCTTGTCCGCGACCGTGAGGTTGATGCCCTCGCGCTGCGCCCCGTCGCGCAGAGTGGTGTCGAAGACGTGGAACGAATCGTCGAGCTCGCTGGTTTCGGTCATGGTTGTCTCGGCTCCTGTCATGGATCCCGTAGCGGATCTCGGTCTAACCGGAATGACCGGCTCCGCCGTCCCCTCATGATCCCTTGCGCTCTTTCCCCGGCTGACGGTGGGCCCAGGAAAACGAAAAACCCCTCGCGGGTGCGAGAGGTCTGCGCGCGGGTCGAGGACGACGGTGTCCGCCCGTACCTGTTCGTACGTGGCGGTCACTGCGGACCGGCGCGCCTGCTGCCAATAATCATGGCGAACGAGAGCACGGGGGCAGTCTGGCACAGACGGGCCCCGTGCTCACCGCCCGTCTCAGAATTCGAGCCGCCGGGGTTTATCGCGGTGCGACGGCGACTCACCCCCCGGGCCGTCCCGGACCAGAAGTCCCGGGACGGCCCCGAGAGGTGCGGCTGCCGGGTCCTAGGCGAGCCGCTGCATCCAGCCGTGTGCGTCCTCGGCCGTGCCCCGCTGGATGTCGAGGAGCTTCTCGCGGAGCCGGAGGGTGACCTCGCCGGGCTCGCCGCCCGCCTGCTGCCACTCGGCGCCGGAGGTGCGCTTGACCTTGCCGACCGGGGTGATGACGGCCGCCGTACCGCAGGCGAAGACCTCCGTCAGGCTGCCGTTCTCGGCGTCGCGCTGCCACTGGTCGATGGAGACGCGGCCCTCCTCGGCGGTGTAGCCGAGGTCGCGGGCGACCTGGAGCAGCGAGTCGCGGGTGACGCCCTCCAGGATGGAGCCGGTGAGCGACGGGGTGACGATGCGGTCGCCGTACACGAAGTACAGGTTCATGCCGCCGAGCTCCTCGACCCACTCGTGCGCGACCGCGTCGAGGTAGCAGACCTGGTCGCAGCCCTGGGCGGCGGCCTCGGCCTGGGCGAGCAGGGAGGCCGCGTAGTTGCCGCCCGTCTTGGCGTCGCCCATGCCGCCGGGGACGGCGCGCACCCGGTCCTCGGAGACGAAGATGGAGACCGGCTTGACGCCGCCCGGGAAGTAGGCGCCCGCCGGGGAGGCGATCACGAGGAACAGGTACTCGTTGGCGGGCCGGACACCGAGGCCGACCTCGCTCGCGATCATGAACGGGCGCAGGTACAGGGACTCCTCGCCGCCGTGCGCGGGCACCCACGCCTGGTCCTGCTTGACCAGGGCGTGACAGGCCTCGATGAACGTCTCGACCGGCAGCTCGGGCATGGCGAGGCGGCGGGCGGAGCGCTGGAAACGCTCGGCGTTCTTCTCGGGGCGGAAGGTGGCGACGGTGCCGTCGGGCTGCCGGTACGCCTTGAGGCCCTCGAAGATCTCCTGAGCGTAGTGCAGGGTCATGTTGGCCGGATCGATGGAGAGCGGGCCGTAGGGCACGAGCTGGCCGTCGTGCCAGCCGCGGCCTTCGGTCCACTTGATCGTCACCATGTGGTCGGTGAAGTGGCGGCCGAACCCGGGGCTGGCCAGGATCGCCTCGCGCTCCGCGTCGGAGAGCGGGTGGGCCGAGGGCTTGAGTTCGATCGTGGGCGTCGTCATGAGTGGTTTGTCCTTCACCGGTTGTCGTGACGGGCCGCGCTCACGCCCGTACTGCAGGTGGTCAGTGCTAGGACGTCCGAGCATTCCCTCAATCCGCGGCTCCACGTCCGATTATCGCAAGACGTGGACCCTTGGGAATCCTCCCTGCTGGTGCGAAGCGGGAGCCGGAGAGAGGAAGAGGGGCAAATGGTGTGAACGCGGCCCTTGGGGTTGCCCAGGGGAAGTGATGGTGTCACCCGGCGAGGGCATGCAAAAGCCGCCGGGTGCGGGAAATGCGACCCGGCGGCTTCGCGGAGGCGGAGAGAAGCGCGGGGTCAGCCGGCTACTCGTACGGCGAGGGCGTCGCCGATCTCGTCCGTCGTACGGGCGGGCCTGCCGACGCGCTCGGCGAGGTCCGCGGCGACGGCGTCCTCGATCCGGGCGGCCTCGTCCTCGTAGCCGAGGTGGCGCAGCAGCAGGGCGACGGAGAGGACCGTGGCGGTGGGGTCGGCCTTGCCCTGGCCGGCGATGTCCGGGGCCGAGCCGTGGACGGGCTCGAACATCGACGGGAATTCGCCGGAGGGGTTGATGTTGCCGCTCGCGGCGACGCCGATGCCGCCGGAGACGGCCGCGGCGAGGTCGGTGACGATGTCGCCGAAGAGGTTGTCGGTGACGATCACGTCGAAGCGCTCGGGCTGCGTGACGAGGTAGATCGTCGCCGCGTCCACGTGCATGTACTCGGTGGTGACCTCGGGGTACTCCGCGGCCACCTTGTTGAAGATGTTGGTCCACAGGTGACCCGCGAAGGTGAGCACGTTGTTCTTGTGGATCAGCGCGAGCTTCTTGCGGGGGCGGGCCTGGGCGCGGGCGAAGGCGTCCCGGACCACGCGCTCGACACCGAAGGCCGTGTTCACGGAGACCTCGGTGGCGACCTCGTGCTCGGTGCCCTTGCGGATGGTGCCGCCGTTGCCGGTGTACGGGCCCTCGGTGCCCTCGCGGACCACGACGAAGTCGATCTCCGGCTGGCCCGCCAGCGGGGTCTCGACGCCCGGGAGCAGCTTCGACGGGCGCAGGTTCACGTGGTGGTCGAAGGCGAAGCGGAGCTTGAGCAGGAAGCCGCGCTCCAGGACACCGGACGGGACGCTCGGGTCACCGATCGCGCCGAGCAGGATGGCGTCGTGCTGCTTGAGCTGCTCCAGGTCGGCGTCGGTGAGGGTCTCACCGGTGGCGTGGTAGCGCCGGGCGCCGAAGTCGTACTCCTTGGTCTCCAGCTTCACATCCTGCGGAAGGATCGCGGAGAGGACCTTCAGCCCCTGGGCCACGACTTCCTGGCCGATGCCGTCACCGGGGATCACTGCGAGATCGATGCTGCGAGACATGTCGGCACCGTACTCCTTGTCCCAGGGAATGACACAGGGCGTCCGCGATATGGACCTCGGAGTGTCGTACGACGGTCGCCTCCGGGGTCACTTCGCGGTCACTTCGCGGTCGCCGTCGCAGCCGTCGGCGCAATCCCCGCCGCGCCCATCCGTTTCCCCGTGTTCATCCCCGCGTTTGCCGGGAGTTGGGAATGGCTGGGAAGTTGCGCCTCATGACTGCGCCTTCCCGGAGGGAACCCCCCGGCTCCCCGCTCCCGAACGTCGGCATCCCCGAGCGGCTCGCCCGGCGGCTCAGTATGCCGGAACAGCACGAGTACCTGCGCGCGAAGCTGTCCCGGGAGGGTCTGTGGCGGGGCGGGCCGTCGCGGCGCGGGGTGCTGCTGGCGACGGGGACGGTGGCGGGCGGGCTGCTGGCGGGCTGCTCGGACGCCTCCGGGTCCGGGGGCGCGGCGGGCTCCGCGGGGGCGGCCGCGCCCCGCTCCCCCGCCGCGGCGACCGGCAGGGTGCCCGGCCCGTACGTCGTGCCGTTCGCGCGCCGGCTGGCCTTCGGCGCCGATCCGGCGACACAGATGCGGATCTCCTGGCAGGTGCCGTTCGCGGTGCAGAAGCCGTATGTGCGCGTCGGGGCGAAGCCGTGGGAGCTGAGCCGGAAGATCGAGGCCGAGGTGCGGGACCTGCACACCCCGTCGCTGTCGAAGAAGCTGCCCGCGGTCGACCAGTACTACCTGCACGCGGCCCTGGACGGCCTCACACCCGGCACGACGTACTACTACGGCGTCGGCCACGAGGGCTTCGACCCGGCCGGCCGCCCGGAGACGCTCGGCACCTTCCGTACGGCGCCGGCCCGGCCGGAGCCCTTCGTCTTCACCGCCTTCGGCGACCAGGGCGTCAGCTATGACGCACTCGCCAACGACCAGGTGATCCTGGGTCAGGACCCCGCCTTCCACCTCCACGCGGGCGACATCTGCTACGCCGACACCACCGGCCACGGCCAGGACTCCGACGTGTACGACGCGCGCGTGTGGGACCAGTTCCTCGCGCAGACCGAGTCGGTCGCGAAGACCGTGCCGTGGATGGTGACGACCGGCAACCACGACATGGAGGCCTGGTACTCGCCGGACGGCTACGGCGGGCAGTCGGCGCGCTGGTCCCTGCCGGAGAACGGCTTCGACCCGCGCCGGGCGCCGGGTACCTACTCGTTCGTCTACGGCAACGTCGGCGTCGTCGCCCTGGACGCCAACGACGTGTCGTACGAGATCCGGGCCAACCTCGGCCTCTCGGACGGCCGGCAGACCCGGTGGCTGGACCGCCGGCTGAGCGAACTGAGGAAGAACGAGGCGGTCGACTTCGTCGTGGTCTTCTTCCACCACTGCGCGTACTCGACCACGGCGGCGCACGCGTCCGACGGAGGCGTGCGCGACGCCTGGCTGCCCCTGTTCACCGAGCACCGGGTGGACCTGGTGATCAACGGGCACAACCACGTCTACGAGCGCACCGACGCCATCAGGAACGGCGAGGTGGGCAGACGGGTGCCGATCGGCGCCTCGACCGATCCGGCGCGGGACGGGATCGTGTACGTCACGGCGGGCGGCGCGGGCAAGGCGCTGTACAGCTTCCCCGAGGGCGTGGCGGACAGCTACGAGGGGCACGTCGACGACCGCGAGTCGGTGACGTCGTACCGCTGGACGAAGTCGGGCGACCGCGCCCCCGAGACGGTGGAGTGGTCGCGGGTGCGCTACACCGGCTACTCGTTCCTGTCCGTGGCGGCCGAGCCGGGCCCGGACGCCCGGCTGAAGGTCTCGGCGCTGGCGCAGGACGGGACGCGGATCGACCACTTCGAGGTGCGGCGGGGCGGGTGACACGGGGGCGGGCCGGCCCGGTGGCTCAGTGGCCGGTCTCCCCGCCGTTGTCCCTGCGGTCGAGGGCGCGCTGGAGCGCGGCGGCGGCGTTCTTGCGGTCGGACTCGCTCGCGCGGGAGACGTGACGGACGCGACGGCGGACGGTCTGCTCGGCCATGGCTGATCGACTCCTTCGGGAAGGCTCCGGGAGTACGGCAGAAGAGGGTGACGAGCCTCCCCCACGGCCCCTTGAGGGCGCGGGCGGTGCCACGGAGGGCGGGGAGCTGCGCGGCAGGGATCGCCTGTCCTGGTGCTCCGGCTCGCGACCGTCATGCGCTTGATCCAGCGAGACGTTCGACTCCTACAAACGTAGGTGACGATCGTGCACCTGTCTCCACAATTACTCGGGCTTCCTACTATCTGAGACGGTGGATTGGCCCACACGCCTGTGACCTGGGGCGACGCAAAGCGTGCCGTGGTCGTGGTTGACCGCACGCAGGGGCGCGCGACGATGGATGCCGGCCCGGCTCCGGTCGGCTTCGGGAGGGAGACCCGATGACCACCGCACGTCCGCGTATCCGCGTGATCACCCAGCTGAGGTTCGGCGGCCCGGAGGTCCTCCGGGTGGAGGAACGGCCTCGGCCCGTGCCGGCGCCCGGCGAGGTGCTGGTCAGGGTGCGGGCCGCGGGGGCCGGTCCGGTGGACGCGGGGGCGCGTTCGGGGGCGGTGCCGCTGTACGGGGAGCCGCCGTTCGTCCTGGGCCGGGACGTGGCCGGGGTGGTGGCGGCCGCCGGGGAGGGCGTGACCCGGTTCGCGGCCGGGGACGAGGTGTTCGGGGCGGTCGCGGGCGGCGGGTACGCCGAGTACGTCACCGCGCCCGCCGGGCACTTCACCGCGGCCGCCGGGCCGGACGCGCTCGACCCCGTCCGGGCGGCCGTCGTCCCGACGGCCCTGCTCACCGCCTGGCAGGCCCTGATCGACGTCGCGCGCATCGCGCCCGGCACCCGGGTGCTGGTGCACGCGGCGGCCGGCGGCGCCGGGCATGTGGCCGTGCAACTGGCCAGGGCGGAGGGCGCGTACGTCATCGGCACCGCCCACGCCGGTCAGCACGGGTTCCTGTGCGGGCTGGGGGTGGACGACCCGGTCGACCCCGCCTCCGCCGACTTCGCCACGGCCGTCCGCGACGTCGACGTCGCCCTGGACCTCGTCGGCGGCGACCTCGCCGCCCGCACCCTCGGCACCCTGCGCCCCGGCGCACTGCTGGTCTCCGCGGTCCCGTGGGACCCGGGCGTCACCCCGGAGGAGGTGGAGGCGCGCGGCCTGCGGTTCGCCGTCGTGGACGGCGGGATCCCGGGCGTCCGGCTGGAGAAGGCCGCCGCGCTCCTCACGGTCGGCCTGGTCCGCCCGCACGTGGCGGCGGCCCTGCCGTTCACGGAGGCACCCAAGGCGCACGAACTGATCGAGTCGGGAGACACCGCGGGCGGGATCGTGCTCGTCATGCAGGAGTGAGGACCCTTGCCCCCGCCGGCTCACAGCACCCGGTCACCTGCTCCCCGTACGTCATCGGGTCAGTGCGCGCGGGCGGACACGCGGACGGGCCAGGTCCGTGAAGACCTGGCCCGTCCGGCGGGGGAACGTCAGCCCATGTGCGGGTACGTGTAGTCGGTCGGCGGGACCAGCGTCTCCTTGATGGCGCGGGTCAGCGTCCAGCGCATCAGGTTCTGCGGGGCGCCCGCCTTGTCGTTGGTGCCGGAGGCGCGGCCGCCGCCGAAGGGCTGCTGGCCGACCACGGCGCCCGTGGACTTGTCGTTGATGTAGAAGTTGCCGGCCGCGTAGCGCAGCTTCTCCATCGTGTACGCCGCCGCCGCGCGGTCGCCCGCGATGACCGAGCCGGTGAGCGCGTCGGACACCGACTCCATCTGGGTCAGCATCTCGTCGTACTTCTCGTCCTCGTAGACGTACACGGCGAGGATCGGGCCGAAGTACTCGGTGGTGAAGACCTCGTTCTCCGGGTCGGTGCACTCGATGACGGTCGGGCGGACGAACCAGCCGACCGAGTCGTCGTAGGTGCCGCCGGCGACGATCGTGCAGGACGCGTCGTCCTTGGCGCGGTCGATCGCGGCCTTGTTCTTGGCGAAGGAACGCTCGTCGATGACGGCGCCGATGAAGTTCGACAGGTCGGTGACGTCACCCATGGCGATGCCGTCGACCTCGGCCGCGAACTCCTCCTTGAAGCCGGAGTTCCAGATGGAGGCCGGGATGTACGCGCGCGAGGTGGCGCTGCACTTCTGGCCCTGGTACTCGAAGGCGCCGCGGGTCAGGGCGGTCTTCAGCACCGCGCGGTCGGCGCTCGGGTGGGCGACGACGAAGTCCTTGCCGCCGGTCTCGCCGACCAGACGGGGGTAGGTGCGGTACTTCTCGATGTTGTTGCCGACCGTCTTCCACAGGTGCTGGAAGGTCTTGGTCGAGCCGGTGAAGTGGATGCCCGCGAGGTCGCGGTGGACCAGGGCGACCTCGGAGACCGCGATGCCGTCGCCGGTGACGAGGTTGATGACGCCCTTGGGCAGGCCCGCCTCCTCCAGCAGCTGCATCATCAGCACGGCGGCGTGGGTCTGCGTCGGGGACGGCTTCCACACGACGACGTTGCCCATGAGCGCGGGCGCGGTCGGCAGGTTGGCGGCGATGGCCGTGAAGTTGAACGGCGTGATCGCGTAGACGAAGCCCTCCAGCGGGCGGTGGTCCATGCGGTTCCACACGCCCGGGGCGTTGGCCGGGGGCTGCTCGGCCAGGATCTGGCGGGCGTAGTGGACGTTGAAGCGCCAGAAGTCGGCCAGCTCGCAGGGGGTGTCGATCTCGGCCTGCTGGGCGGTCTTCGACTGGCCGAGCATGGTGGAGGCGGCCAGGGTCTCGCGCCACGGGCCGGAGAGCAGCTCGGCGGCGCGCAGGATGATCGCGGCGCGGTCGTCGAAGGACATCGCACGCCAGGCCGGGGCGGCGGCGAGGGCGGCGTCGATGGCGTCCTGCGCGTCCTGCTGCGTGGCGTTGGCGTACGTGCCGAGGCGGGCCTTGTGGTGGTGCGGCTGCACGACGTCGAAGCGCTCGCCGCCGCCCATCCGCTTCTCGCCGCCGATGGTGCAGGGCAGGTCGATCGGGTTCTCGGCCAGCTCCTTGAGCTTGGCCTCCAGGCGGGCGCGCTCGGGCGAGCCGGGGGCGTAGCCGTGCACCGGCTCGTTGACGGGGGTGGGGACCTGGGTTACGGCGTCCATCTTTTTCCGTGACTCCTTTAACTGAGCGGTGAGGGGCGGGCTCAGCCCTTGCTGACCATCGAGCGGACGAAGAACTGCAGGTTGGCGGGCTTCTCCGCCAGGCGGCGCATGAAGTAGCCGTACCAGTCGGTGCCGTAGGCGGTGTAGACGCGCATGCGGTGGCCCTCGGCGGCCAGCCGCAGGTGCTCGTCGCTGCGGATGCCGTACAGCATCTGGAACTCGTACTCGTCGAGCTTGCGCCCGGCGCGCCGGGCCAGTTCCTGGGAGATGGAGATCAGGCGCGGGTCGTGGGACCCGATCATCGGGTAGCCCTCGCCCTCCATCAGGACCTTCAGGATGCGGACGTACGCCTTGTCGATCTCGTGCTTCTGCTGGAACGCGACGGAGGCGGGCTCCTTGTACGCGCCCTTCACCAGGCGGACGCGGCTGCCGGCGGCGGCGAGGCGGCGGGCGTCGTCCTCGGTGCGGAAGAGGTACGCCTGGATCACACAGCCGGTCCCCGGGAAGTCCTTCCGCAGCTCCTCGTGGATGGCGAACATCGAGTCGAGGGTGGTGTGGTCCTCGGCGTCCAGCGTGACCGTGGTGCCGATCTCGGCGGCGGCCTCGACGACCGGGCGGACGTTGGCGAGGGCGAGCTCGTGACCGCCGGGCAGCGCCTGCCCGAACATCGACAGCTTCACCGACATCTCGGCGCGCTCGCCCAGCTCCAGCTCCTTGAGCCGGCCGATCAGCTCCAGGTAGGCGTCGCGGGCCGCGGTCGCCTGCTCGGGGGCGGTGATGTCCTCGCCGACCACGTCCATGGTGACCTCGAGGCCCTTGCCGGTGAGGTCGCGGATGACGGGGACGATGTCGCCGACGGTCTCACCGGGGATGAACCGGTCGACGACGGGCTTGGTCACCGGCGCCGCCGAGATCAGACGGCGCATCCGGTCGCTGCGCGACGCGGCAAGAATCACGGGACCCAGCACGGGGCACCTCCACAACATCCAGCAAAAGGCCGTTTGCCCGACGTTTCGGGTACGGCACGGAGAACCACCGTGAAACCTAAGGATCCCCCCGATCGTCGGCCATCGACAGCTGTCACGCATCCGTGCGCTGGATCTCAGACACATGTATGAAGGGCGGGCGAAGGTGCGGGAGAATGCCTGGGTGACGGACGTTTTCAGAGAGCGGGGAGCGGGCCGGGGCGACTACCAGGAGCTGGTCGACGAGATCTCCGGACTGCTGGGCGCCCCGGCGACGCTGGAGAACCGCGACTTCGAACTGATCGCCTTCGGCGCGTACGACAGCGAGGGCGACCTCGACGAGTCGGCACTCGACCCGGTGCGCACCCGCTCGATCCTGACGCGGCGTTCGACGGCGGCGGTGCGGGAGTGGTTCGAGGGCTTCGGCATCACCCGGGCCACCGCCCCGGTGCGCATCCCGCCCTCTCCGGAGGCGGGTGTGTACCGCGGCCGCGTCTGCCTCCCCGTACGTCACCGGGGCGTCGTCCTGGGCTACGTATGGCTGCTGGACGGCGATCCGGGCCCCGACGCCGCCCAGCTGTCCGCCGCCATGGAGGTCGCCTCGCGGATCGGCGCCCTCCTCGCGGACGAGGCCCAGGCGGGCGCGGACCTGACCCGCGAGCTGCGCGCGGTCCTGACCGCCGGGTCCGGCTGGCAGCGGGAGGCGGCGCTCGCGGAGTTCCGTACGGCGCTCGGCTCCCGCGCGGACGGCGCTCACACGGTGGTGTGCGTGGCACCGTGGCCCTCCGCGGACCCGGCCGGCACCCCCTCGGTCCGTACGGTCCCGGGGGCGGTCGCGCTGTGCACGGTGCCGTGGGACGGCAGTGGCCCTGGCGGCTCCGGGCAGGGCCTGGCGCTGCTGGTGCGGCTGCGCTCGGCGGACCTGCCGCAGCCGGCGCACACGGCGGCGGCCCGGCTGCTGGAGCGCGCGGGCACGGGGCGCCGGACCGACGGCCGCGCCGGCGGCGGGCGCGCGGACGGCGCGCGGACGGCGGCCGGCATCGCGGGCGTCCGCACCGGACTGGCCGAACTGCACACCGCCTGGCAGGAGGCGTCGGCGGCGGCCCGCGCCGCACTCGCCGAGCCCCGGCTGGGACCGGTGGCCGAGTGGGGCTCGATCGGCCCGTACCGCATCCTCACCGCACTGCCGCCCGGAGCGGCCCAGGACCCCGCCGTACGGACCCTGCTGTCCCCCGCCCACCACGAACTCGCCCGCACGGTCGCGGTGTTCCTCGACCGTGCCGGCCAGGCGGGCCGTACGGCGACGGAGCTCGGCATCCACCGGCAGACCCTGTACTACCGGCTCTCCCGGGTGGAGCAGCTCACCGGGCTGGACCTGGACAACGGCGAGGACCGGCTGCTGCTGCACATGGCGCTGAAGGTGGCGCGGCTGTAGGACTCACTCCTGCGGCCGGGCCGCCTCCATCACCTGGCGCAGCCCCTCGGTGAGCGCGTCCGCGCCGGGCGCACCGGCGGGGTTGAAGGTCCACTGCGCGACGAGGCCGAGCAGCAGGGTCGTGTAGAGGCGGCCGAGGGTGTCCACGGTCTCCTCCGGGACGTCCTCCTCCCGTCCGCCCGTGAACATCGCGACCAGGCCCCGGTCGCTCTCCCGCTGCGCCCTCGCCAAGTGTTCCCGCAGCTCCGGCAGTCGGTCCCCCATGGTGAGGGCCTCCATGCTGAGGCGCCACAGGGAGTCGGGCTCCTTCATGGTCGCGATGACGTTCGTCCACACTTCCCGGAAGTGCTCGAGGGACCCGGGTTCGGACGCCGGCTCGGGCCGCCCCTCACCGTCGCCGTCGAAGGACTGGGACAGCTGCCCGACCATCTCGACGTACGCCTGGGCCAGCAGCGCGTCCTTCGAGCCGTAGTGGTAGCCGATCGACGCCAGGTTGGTGCCCGACGCCTTCACGATGTCGCGCGCGGTCGTCCGCGCGAAGCCCTTCTCCAGCAGGCAGCGTTTGGCGCCTTCGAGCAGATCCTCACGGTGTCCCATGCGGGTCAGCGTAACGCCACATGCGCGGCCGTCCTATACGGACGTCCTAGACGATCGACTTACACAAGCGTACTAGACACACGTTTTATACGCTCGTACAGTCACCGTCATGGCAATGAACCCCACCGATCCCGCGTCCACAGAGGCGACTTCGAGAGCGACGACGGACCCCGACGGCTTCACCCCCCGTCGCGCCGGGCGCCGCGAATGGACCGCCCTCGGCGTGCTGATGCTGCCGCTGCTGCTGGTGTCGATGGACGTGTCCGTCCTCTACTTCGCGGTCCCCGCCATCAGCGCCGACCTGGCACCGAGCGGCACCCAGCAGCTCTGGATCTTCGACATCTACGCGTTCGTGCTGGCCGGGCTGCTGATGACGATGGGCGCGATCGGCGACCGCATCGGCCGCCGCCGGCTGCTGCTGATCGGCGCGGTGGCGTTCGGCGCCGCCTCGCTGGTGGCCGCGTACGCGCACACCGCCGAGATGCTGATCGCGGCCCGCGCGGCCCTCGGTATCGGCGGGGCCACGCTGATGCCGTCGACGATGGCCCTGGTCCGCACGATGTTCACCGACCCCGGCCAGCGGGCGAAGGCGATCGGGCTGTGGTCGGCCGTGATGACGGGCGGCGTGGCCCTCGGCTCCGTACTGAGCGGCGTCCTCGTCGAGTACTTCTGGTGGGGCTCGGTGTTCCTGGTCAACCTGCCGGCGATGGCGCTGCTGCTGGCCCTCGGCCCGGTGCTGCTGCCCGAGTCGCGGAGTCCGGATCCCGGCCGCTTCGACCTGCTGAGCGTGCCGCTGTCGATGGCCGCGGTCCTCCCGGTGATCTACGGCCTGAAGGAGATCCCGTCCGAGGGCTGGCACCTGCGGTACGTCGCGTCGGTCGCCGTGGGCCTGCTCTTCGCCGCCCTGTTCGTGCACCGCCAGCGCACCTCGGCGTCCCCGATGATTCCGCTGACACTCTTCCGCGGCCGGGGCTTCGCACCGGCGGTCGTCCTCAACCTCGGCGCGGCCTTCGCGATGATGGGGTCGGCCTACTTCACCACCCAGTACCTGCAGTCCGTGCTCGGCAAGAGCGCGCTGGAGGCCGCGCTGTGGTCGCTGCTCCCGTCGGTACTCATCGGCGTCGCGGCGCCGCTCGCCGCCCACCTGGTGCAGAAGGGCGTGGACCGGGCGTACGTCGTGGCAACGGGCTTCGTGCTCGCGGCGTGCGGCTACGGACTGCTGACCCTGGTCGGCACGGATTCCCTGTGGCTCGCGCTGGCGGGCGCGGGCGTCCTCGCGTCGGGCATCGTGACGGTGATGTCCCAGGTGACGGACCTCGCCCTGAGTTCGGCGCCGGTCGAGAAGGCGGGCACGGCGTCCTCGGTCCTGGAGACCGGCCAGGAGTTCGGCGGCGCGCTGGGCATGGCGGCCCTCGGCTCCCTCGGCACCGCGGTGTTCCACCATGCGATGCCCTCCTCGGCCCCCGCGCCCGCCCGGGAGACCCTCGGCGGTGCGCTGGCCGTGGCGCGCGAGATGCCGGCCGCGGCGGGTGACGCGCTGGCGGCCGTGGCACGGGAGGCGTTCACGGACGGCATGCGGAGCGCGGCGCTCGCCGCGGCGGTGGTGCTGCTGGGCGCCGCGGCGCTGGCGGTGACGGCCCTCGGAAGACATATGTCCCACCGGGACAATTGAAGGTATAACCTTCAACTTATCGATGGAGCGGCACGCACTGACGCGTCCGGCACGACCGACGACGTGCGGTCGCGGGACTCGCGGATCGCACCGCACCCGCGACACCCCGGCGGCCACGGTCACCTCCCCTCCCCGCATCGGTCAGGGGGATGCGGTGAAATCACCCCCGTACAAGCCAGGGCAGAACCGCACAAAAGGAGAATGAGATGAAAGCCGTCCAGTACCGGACGATCGGCTCCGCTCCCGAGGTCGTGACCGTTCCCGACCCCGAGCCCGGCCCGGGCCAGGTGCTGCTGAAGGTGACCGCCGCCGGCGTGTGCCACTCGGACATCGCCGTGATGAGCTGGCCCGCGGAGAACTTCCCCTACGAGCTGCCGCTGACCCTCGGCCACGAGGGCGTCGGCACCGTCGCCGCCGTCGGCGAGGGCGTGACCGGCCTCACGACCGGTACCTCCGTCGCCGTCTACGGCCCGTGGGGCTGCGGCACCTGCGTCAAGTGCGCCCAGGGCAAGGAGAACTACTGCCTGCGCGCCGGCGAGCTGAACATCAACCCGCCCGGCCTGGGCCGCCCCGGCGCCATCGCCGAGTACCTGCTGATCGACGACCCCCGCCACCTGGTGCCGATCGGCGACCTCGACCCGGTCAAGACCGTGCCGCTGACCGACGCCGGCCTCACCCCGTACCACGCGATCAAGCGCTCCCTGCCGCGCCTCGGCGCGGGCAGCACCGCCGTCGTCATCGGCACCGGCGGCCTCGGCCACGTCGGCATCCAGCTGCTGCGCGCCATGACCTCCGCGCGTGTCGTCGCCCTCGACGTCAGCGAGGAGAAGCTGGCGCTGGCCCGCCAGGTCGGTGCGCACGAGACCGTGCTGTCCGACGAGAAGGCCGCCGGCAGGGTCCGCGAGCTGACCGGCGGCCTCGGCGCCCAGGCGGTGTTCGACTTCGTCGGTGCCGCGCCCACCCTCGCCACCGCCGCCGGCTGTGCCGCGGTCGAGAGCGACCTGAACATCGTCGGCATCGCCGGCGGCACCCTCCCGGTCAGCTTCGGACAGCCGGCCTACGAGGTCTCCGTCAGCTCGTCCTACTGGGGCAGCCGCAGCGAGCTCTTCGAGGTCATCGACCTGGCCCGGACCGGTGCGCTGGACGTGCACGTCGAGACCTTCTCCCTCGACGAGGCACCGCGCGCCTACGAACTGCTGCACGAAGGCAAGATCAACGGCCGGGCGGTCATCCTGCCGAACGGCTGAGGCGACCCACGCGGGAACCATACGGCCGGGGGCCCCCGCCCCCCGGGCCGGGGCGGGGGCGCCCGGCGGGGGGGCGGCGGGCCGCGGGCCCCCGGCCGTGGAGCAGCCCCTCCGGTCAGGTGAGGTTGACCGCGCGGGCCGAGGTGGCGCCGATCTCCTCGGCGACCTCCGTCAGCACCGGCTGCGGCACCGTGTCGTCCACCGTGAGGACGGCCAGCGCCTCACCTCCGGCGGCGGAGCGGGCGACCTGCATCCCGGCGATGTTGATGCCGGCCTCGCCGAAGATCCGGCCGACGGTGCCGACGACACCGGGACGGTCGGCGTAGCGCAGCACGACCATGTGGTCGGCGAGGGCCAGGTCCACGTCGTAGTCGCCGACCGCGACGATCTTCTGGTGGTGCTTCGGGCCCGCCAGCGTGCCGGAGACCGAGACCTCCTCGCCGTCCGCGAGCGTGCCGCGCACGGTGACGACGTTGCGGTGGTCCGAGGACTCGCTCGACGTGGTCAGACGTACCTCGACACCGCGCTCCTGGGCGAACAGCGGCGCGTTCACGTACGACACCGTCTCGTCGACGACGTCCTCGAAGACACCCTTCAGCGCGGAGAGCTCCAGCACCTTCACGTCGTGCTGGGTGATCTCGCCGTACACCTCGACGTCGAGGCGGACCGCGACCTCGCCCGCGAGCGCGGTGAAGATCCGGCCGAGGCGCTCGGCCAGCGGCAGGCCCGGCTTGACGTCTTCGGCGATGACACCGCCCTGGACGTTCACCGCGTCCGGGACCAGCTCACCGGCGAGCGCGAGACGCACCGACTTGGCGACGGCGATGCCCGCCTTCTCCTGCGCCTCGTCGGTGGACGCACCGAGGTGCGGGGTGCACACGACCTGGTCCAGCTCGAAGAGTGGCGAGTCGGTGCAGGGCTCCTTCGCGTACACGTCGAGACCGGCGCCGGCGACGCGGCCCTCCTTGAGCGCCGAGTACAGCGCCTCCTCGTCGACGATCCCGCCGCGCGCGGCGTTGACGATGCGCACGTTCGGCTTGACCTTGTGCAGCGCGTCGTCGCCGATGAGGCCGAGCGTCTCGGGGGTCTTCGGCAGGTGGACGGTGATGAAGTCGGCGACCTCGAGCAGCTCGTCCAGCGACAGCACCTTCACGCCCATCTGCGCGGCCCGCGCGGGCTGCACATACGGGTCGTACGCCACGACCTTCATGCCGAACGCCGACATGCGCTGGGCGACCAGCGCGCCGATGCGGCCGAGACCGACGACACCGAGGGTCTTCTCGGCGAGCTCGACGCCGGTGTACTTGCTGCGCTTCCACTCGCCGTTCTTCAGCGCGGTGTTCGCCTGCGGGATGTTGCGCGCGGTGGCGATGATCAGGCCGCAGGCCAGCTCGGCGGCGGTCACGATGTTCGAGGTGGGGGCGTTGACGACCATCACGCCGGCCTTGGTGGCGGCGGAGACGTCGACGTTGTCCAGGCCGACGCCGGCTCGTGCGACGACCTTCAGCTTCTTCGCGGCGGCGATCGCCTCGGCGTCGACCTTGGTCGCCGAGCGGACCAGGATCGCGTCCACGTCGGCGATGGCGGGGATCAGTTCGGCGCGGTCGGCTCCGTTGCAGTGCCGGATCTCGAAGTCCGGCCCGAGCGCGTCCACCGTGGCGGGCGACAGCTCTTCAGCGATGAGTACGACTGGTTTCGAGCTCACGTGAGTCCTCACAAGTCCATTGCGGACGGCCGTCCCGACGGCCGCTGGCGGAGGGAGTGGTGGCCGCGTGGAAGACGCACGACGCTGTGGGCCTGACGCGTATGTAGTGCAGCAGTGTAGTGGCGCCGCGGGCGTCGTCTTGCGCCCCTGCGGAAGGATCACCCGTCCGAGGGTGGACGGGCTGGACAACGCCGTGGTCGGGGCGCCGCCCGGGGTCGTGACGAAGGGCCGGGGCTACTGCCCCGGCCCTGCCGCCGGACGCCTCACGCCTCTTCGTTCACCCAGCTCATGAGCTTGCGCAGCTCCTTGCCGGTGGTCTCGAGGAGGTGCTCGGAGTCCTGCTGCTTGTACTCGTTGTACTTCTTCAGACCGCCGTGGTACTCGTCCATCCAGTTCTTGGCGAACGTGCCGTCCTGGATCTCGGCGAGGACCTTCTTCATCTCGGCCTTGGTGGCGTCGGTGATGATGCGCGGGCCGGTGACGTAGTCGCCCCACTCGGCGGTCTCGGAGATCGACCAGCGCATCTTCTCCAGGCCGCCCTCGTACATGAGGTCCACGATCAGCTTCAGCTCGTGGAGGCACTCGAAGTAGGCGATCTCCGGCTGGTAGCCGGCCTCGGTCAGCGTCTCGAAGCCCGCCTTGACCAGCGCGGCCGTACCGCCGCAGAGGACGGCCTGCTCACCGAAGAGGTCGGTCTCGGTCTCCTCGGTGAAGGTCGTCTTGATGACGCCGGCGCGGGTGCCGCCGATGCCCTTGGCGTACGACAGCGCCAGCGCGAAGCCGTTGCCGGTCGCGTCCTGCTCGACGGCGGCGATGCAGGGCACGCCGCGGCCCTCCTCGTACTGGCGGCGGACCAGGTGGCCTGGGCCCTTGGGGGCGACCATGCAGACGTCGACGCCGGCCGGGGGCTTGATGAAGCCGTAGCGGATGTTCAGGCCGTGGCCGAAGAACAGGGCGTCGCCGTCCTTCAGGTTGTCCTTGATGTGCTCCTCGTAGACCTGGGCCTGGATCGGGTCCGGGACCAGAATCATGATGACGTCGGCCTCGGCGGCGGCCTCCGACGGGCTCACCACGCGCAGGCCCTGCTCCTCGGCCTTGGCCTTGGACTTGGAGCCCTCGTGCAGACCGACCCGGACGTCGACACCCGAGTCACGGAGCGACAGCGCGTGGGCGTGGCCCTGGCTGCCGTAGCCGATGACCGCGACCTTGCGGCCCTGGATGATGGAAAGGTCTGCGTCGGCGTCGTAGAACAGCTCGGCCACTGTGGGTTCTCTCCTTGTGTACGGGTGGTGCGTCCCACCGTATGCCGGTGGGGGGAGGGGAAGTCTCGGGGTCTCGGAATACGGGCGGACGGCGCGCTGCCGAACCGCCCGTTTCCGGCCTTATGCGGATCAGTGCTTACGCAGATCGGTGCTTACGCGGATCGGTCGAGCGCGCGCAGCGACCGGTCGGTGATGGAGCGGGCGCCACGGCCGATCGCGATCGTGCCGGACTGGACCAGCTCCTTGATCCCGAACGGCTCCAGCATCTTGAGCATGGCCTCCAGCTTGTCGGCGGAGCCGGTGGCCTCGATGGTGACGGCCTCCGGGGAGACGTCGACGGTCTTGGCGCGGAACAGCTGGACGATCTCGACGATCTGGGAGCGCGTCTCGTTGTCGGCACGCACCTTCACCAGGACGAGTTCGCGCTGCACGGCGGAGCCCGGCTCCAGCTCGACGATCTTCAGCACGTTGACGAGCTTGTTGAGCTGCTTCGTCACCTGCTCCAGCGGCAGCTCCTCGATCACGTTCACCACGATCGTGATGCGGGAGATCTCGGGGTGCTCGGTGACGCCGACCGCGAGGGAGTCGATGTTGAAGCCGCGGCGGGAGAACAGGGCGGCGATCCGGGCGAGGATGCCCGGCGTGTTCTCCACCAGGACGGAGAGCGTGTGCTTGGACATGTCGGGGTGCTCTTTCCTGTCCGTCGTCGTCAGTCGTCCTGGCCGTCGCCGAAGTCGGGGCGGACGTCCCGGGCGGCCATGATCGTGTCGTTGGAGGTGCCGGCGGCGACCATCGGCCAGACCATCGCGTCCTCGTGGACGATGAAGTCGATGACGACCGGGCGGTCGTTGATGGCGTTGGCCTCTTCGATGACCTTGTCCAGCTCGTCGGGCGACTCGCAGCGCAGCGCGTAGCAGCCCATGGCCTCCGCCAGCTTGACGAAGTCGGGGACGCGGGTGCCCTTGTTCGGCTGCTTGCCGGCCGCGTCCGGGCCCGAGTGCAGCACGGTGTTGGAGTAGCGCTGGTTGTAGAAGAGGGTCTGCCACTGGCGGACCATCCCGAGGGCACCGTTGTTGATGATGGCGACCTTGATCGGGATGTTGTTCAGGGCGCAGGTGGTGAGCTCCTGGTTGGTCATCTGGAAGCAGCCGTCGCCGTCGATCGCCCAGACGGTGCGGTCCGGCTGTCCGGCCTTGGCGCCCATGGCGGCCGGGAGCGAGTAGCCCATGGTTCCGGCGCCGCCGGAGTTCAGCCAGGTGGCGGGCTTGTCGTACTGGATGAAGTGCGCGGCCCACATCTGGTGCTGGCCGACGCCCGCCGTGAAGATCGTGTCCGCGGGGGCGAGCTCTCCGATGCGCTCGATGACCTGCTGCGGGGAGAGCGAGCCGTCGTGCGGCTGGTCGTAGCCGAGCGGGTAGGTCTCGCGCCACCGGTCGAGGTCGTTCCACCAGGCGGTGTAGTCGCCCCGGTGGCCCTCGGCGTGCTCCTTCTGGACGGCCTGGACCAGGTCGGCGATGACCTCGCGGGCGTCACCGACGATCGGCACGTCGGCGGCGCGGTTCTTGCCGATCTCGGCCGGGTCGATGTCGGCGTGGACGATCTTGGCGTGCGGGGCGAAGCTGTCCAGTTTGCCGGTGACGCGGTCGTCGAAGCGGGCTCCGAGGGCGACGATCAGGTCGGCCTTCTGCAGCGCGGTGACGGCGGTGACCGAACCGTGCATGCCCGGCATGCCCACGTGCAGCGGGTGGCTGTCGGGGAATGCGCCGAGCGCCATCAACGTGGTGGTGACGGGCGCTCCGGTGAGTTCCGCGAGGACCTTCAGCTCGGCGGTGGCCTGCGCCTTGAGGACGCCGCCGCCGACGTAGAGCACGGGCCGCTTCGCGGCGGTGATCAGCTTGGCGGCCTCGCGGATCTGCTTGGCGTGCGGCTTGGTCACCGGGCGGTAGCCGGGCAGGTCCATGACGGGCGGCCAGGAGAAGGTGGTCTGCGCCTGGAGGGCGTCCTTGGAGATGTCGACCAGGACCGGGCCGGGGCGGCCGGTGGAGGCGACGTGGAAGGCCTGCGCGATCACCCGCGGGATGTCCTCGGCGTTGGTGACCAGCCAGTTGTGCTTGGTGATCGGCATGGTGATGCCGACGATGTCCGCCTCCTGGAAGGCGTCCGTGCCGATCGACGCGGAGGCGACCTGCCCGGTGATCGCGACCAGCGGCACGGAGTCCATGTGGGCGTTGGCGATCGGGGTGACGAGGTTGGTGGCGCCGGGGCCCGACGTCGCCATGCAGACGCCGACCTTGCCGGTGGCCAGCGCGTAGCCCTCGGCGGCGTGGCCGGCACCCTGCTCATGGCGGACCAGCACGTGGCGCACCCGCCGGGAGTCCATCAGCGGGTCGTACGCCGGGAGGATGGCGCCTCCGGGAATGCCGAATACCGTGTCGGCGCCGACCTCCTCAAGCGAGCGGATGAGGGACTGCGCACCCGTGACGTGCTCGACGGTCACGGACTGGGGTCCTCCGGAACGGGGCCGCGGCTGCGGATGATGGGCCCCGGTGGCCTGCTCGGTCATCGGCATTCTCTTCTCGATGCTGAGGTCTTTTTGCGAGGGTTTTTGCGAGGTTTGACTGTTGTGCGACAGGTGTTCGTGCAACAAAAAACCCCTCGTGCCGTGAGGCAAGCGAGGGGAGCGCGCCGGGTGCGGTCGCTGGGGGTTCCGGGGTTCGTCCTCCGGTGGTTCCCAGCTTCAGCCGACGCGCTTTCCAAGTACGAGAATTCGGGTGCGCATGGCACTGACCCTCCCCCCGGCACGCACCGCGTGTCAAGTGGGTGGGACGGGAGTCTCATCATGTGAGCGGAGCGCCGTACCGCTCCCGTAGACGACGGGCATGCCACCCGAGTACACCCCCGCCGCCTTGCCGGCGAACGCGGGCTCCACCGGCCCGTGGGGCACCGGGAAGTGCCCGGACGACAGCGTCCGGCGCAGCCGGTACTCGTCCAGCGGTGCCGAGAACGCGGCGCCCTGACCGTGGCTGCACCCCATCGCGCGCAGGGCGACGACCTGCTCGGGCAGGTCCACTCCGTCGGCCAGGGACTGCATGCCCAGGTCGTTCGCGATGCGCAGCAGCCCGCTGGTGATCTTGTGCAGCCGCGGTGACTCGACGATCCCCTCGACCAGGCTCCGGTCGAGCTTGAGCACGTCGACGGGGAGCCGCCACAGCGCCGTGACGGCCGCGTGGCCGGCCCCGAAGCCGTCCAGGGCGATGCGCACACCGAGCCGCCGCAACGCGTTCAGCCGGCGCTCCAGCTCGTCCAGGCAGGTTCTGGGCTCCGTGTCGGACAGCTCGACGATCAGCGCGCCCGAGGAGAGCCCGTGGCGGGTCAGCAGCGCCTCGACGGAGCCGAGCGGCAGCGAGCGGTCCAGCAGCCGGCGGGCGCTCATCCGCACGGTCACGGGAACCGTGAGGCCGCTGGCGCTGCGCTCGGCGGCCTGCGCGACGGCCTCCTCGAGGATCCAGCGGTCCAGTTCGGCGGTCCGGTCGCCGTCCTCGCAGGCCCGCAGGAAGTCCGCGGGCGTGAAGAGCACCCCCTGGGACGAGCGCCAGCGGGCCTGCGCCTCGACCGATGTGATCCGGCCGTTCTGCAGCGCCACCACGGGCTGGTGCAGCAGCGTGAACTCGCCGTCGTGCAGGGCCGCGCGCAGCCGGCCGGCCAGCTCGGTCCTGCGGACGACGTCCTGCTGCATCTGTGGCACGTAGAGCTCGACGCGCCCCTTGCCGGCGGCCTTGGCGCGGTACATGGCGAGGTCGGCGTTGCGCAGCAGGACGCCTGCGTCGAGGCCGGGCTCGGCGAACGCCACGCCGATGGACGCGGCCACCCGGACATCGTTGCCGTCGATGGCGTACGGCTGCGAGAGGGTGATGCGGAGCCGGTCGGCGAGCTCCAGGATGTGCTGCTCGCGCGCGGCGAGGTCACGGCTGCCGTCGCCGACGATGAGGGCCGCGAACTCGTCGCCCCCCAGCCGGGCGGCGGTGTCGCCCTGCCGGACCGCTTCCTGGAGTCTGCGGGCGGCCTGGACGAGCAGTTCGTCCCCGGCCTGGTGTCCGATCGTGTCGTTGACGGCCTTGAAGCCGTCGAGGTCGATGAAGAGGACGGCCGTACCGCGCAGGGCGGCACCGCGGTCGGAGGCGCGGCGGCCGGTCAGCGCCTGCTGCACGCGCTTGGTGAACAGCGCGCGGTTGGGCAGATCGGTCAGCGGGTCGTGCTCGGCGCTGTGCTGGAGCTGTGCCTGCAGGCGCACTCTTTCGGTCACGTCCCGGCTGTTGAAGAGGAGCCCGCCCTGGTGGCGGTTGACGGTGGACTCGACGTTGAGCCAGCCTCCGTCGCCCGACCTGAAGCGGCACTCGATACGGGTGGTGGGTTCGTCGTGGGAGCCGGCGGCGAGGAAGCGGCGCACCTCGTGCACCACGCAGCCCAGGTCCTCGGGATGAATGAGGGCGGAGAGCTCGGTGCCGACGAGCTCCTCCGCGGGCCGCCCGTAGACTCCCGCGGCGGCCGGGCTGACGTACCGGAGGATGCCGCTGGGCGCGGCGATCATGATGACGTCGCTGGAGCCCTGCACCAGGGAGCGGAAGTGGTTCTCCTTCTGGGCCAGCTCCTGGGTGAGGGTGATGTTGTCGAGGAGCATGATGCCCTGGCGCACCACGAGGGCGAGCACGACGGTGCAGGCGGTGATCAGGACGACGCGGTCGACGCTGCGGCCGTTGAGGACGGTGTAGAGGATGCCCAGCGTGCAGACGGCGGCGGCGAGGTACGGGGTGAGCGCGGCCAGCGACCGGGAGAGGGGGCGCCCGGCCGGATAGCGGCCGGGCTCCGCGCCCGGAACGACCGGGTGCCTGCCGTGCGGGCTCGCGTGCCGTGGCCCGGGCGGGGTGTCGTGCCCCCTGCCCGGCGGGCCCCCGTCCACCCCGCGCGCGTGCTGGTCGTCGTCCGGCTGTCCCTGCCGCTGGCCGACCCAGGGGGCGTACGCCAGGAGCAGGGAGCCCGCGAACCAGCCGGCGTCGAGGAGCTGCCCGGAGCGGTAGCTGTCGTGCAGCAGGGGCGAGGTGAACACGGCGTCGCACATGACCGTCAGTGCGAGGGCCGCGATCGCGGTGTTGACCGCGGACCGGTTCACCGCCGAGCGCCGGAAGTGCAGCGCCAGCACCATGCTGACCAGGGCGATGTCGAGCAGGGGATAGGCGAGGGAGAGCGCCGCGTGGGCGACGTCGCCGTCCTCGTACCGCGCGGTCTGCGCGAGTGCCAGGCTCCACGACAGGGTCATCAGCGAGCCGCCGATGAGCCAGGCGTCCAGCGCCAGGCAGACCCAGCCGTTCTTGGTGACGGGCCGCTTGGCGAGCACGAGCAGGCCCACGATGGCGGGTGGCGCGAAGCACAGGAAGAACACGTCGGCGTAGCTCGGGTCGGGCACGGGGCGGTCCAGCACGACCTCGTACCAGCCCCAGACCGCGTTGCCCAGCGCGGCCATCGTGGAGGACAGGGCGAACAGCAGCCAGGCGGGTCGAAAGCGGCTGCGGCTGCGGCGCGCGTAGCGGAAGCAGGAGACGGCCGCGGCGGCCGCGGCGGCGCTGAGCCCGAAGTCGCCCATGAACAGCGCCAGTTCGCGGGAGCCCCAGCCGACCGCGGCGCCGACCGCGTAGCCCCCGCACACCAGGGCCAGCAGGACCTGGGCGCGCAGGCCCGCTCCGGAACCGTCGTCCGCCACCGGGCCGCCGGACCGCAGCGAACCGGGCAGCGGCCCGCTCCGCAGCGCCGGCCTGAGCGAGGTCGCGGCGGACGGGCGGGGGGTCACCGGACCGCCCCGGTGAGAGTCGCCCCCGTGTCCCGCTGGTCCCGGTGGGCCGGCCGGGGGTGCCTTCTGCGGCCGCTGGGCCTGCGATGGTGATGGCCGTGACCGCTGTGCCCCCGTCTGCGCGTCGCGGCCAGCCAGGGTCGCCGTTGACGGCTCCGCTGCGTCGGATCGTTCGTCCATAGGCCGTGCATCGCCCGTCGCCCCCCTCGCAGTCTCATTCCAACCCCGGCGCCGAACGGTGCGCGGCGCAGCCCCTGTCGGGGACGATACACCAGTCTCGTCACTCAGGGACATAGCCCTTCTACGCTCCGTGACGGCCGACGGGCCGCGGACACCGCCCGCGTCCGGGGGACTGCGGAGGGTGCCCGACGTGGGGTGCGCGTGGTGCCTAACGGCCCGTCGTAAGGACCACGTTGCGCAACGGCTCCCGGTTCACGAACCGGTTCAGCTGGTCCACCAGGAGCCGCTTCGCGCGCGGCAGGAACGCCGACGTCGGACCGCCGACATGGGGGCTGATCAGCACTCCGGGCGCATGCCACAAGGGGTGTCCGGCCGGCAGCGGCTCGGGATCGGTGACGTCCAGGGCCGCCGTGAGGCGCCCGTTCTCGAGCTCCGCCAGGAGCGCCTTGGTGTCGACGACGGGGCCGCGGGCGACGTTGACGAGCAGCGCCCCGTCCTTCATCCGGCCAAGGAAATCGGCGTCGGCCAGGCCGCGCGTGGCCTCCGTCAGGGGCGTCGAGAGGACGACGACGTCCGCTTCGGGCAGCAGGGACGGCAGTTCGGTGAGTGGATGCACCGGTCCGCGCGCCGTGGTGCGTGCAGAGCGCGCGACACGTGCCACCCGCGCGACCTCGAAGGGTGTGAGCCGGTCCTCGATGGCGGCGCCTATCGACCCGTACCCCACGATGAGCACCGACTTGTCAGCCAGTGCCGGACGGAATCCGCTCTTCCACTCCTCCCGGTCCTGCCCGCGCACGAAGTCGGGGACGCCGCGCAGGGAAGCCAGGATGAGCGTCAGGGTGAGTTCGGCCGTGCTCGCCTCATGCACCCCGCGCGCGTTGCACAGCTGTACGCCGGGGCGCAGCCGGCCGAGCCCCGGTTCCACATGGTCGACACCGGCGGAGAGCGTCTGCACGACCTGTACGGAGGTCATGCCGGGCAGGGGGCGCTGCGACACCCCGGGGCCCTTCATGTAGGGCACGACGTAGAAGGCGCAGTGGGCCGGATCCGCGGGGAATTCCTGCTCACCGTTCCAGTAGCGATACTCGGGTCCTTCGGGCAGGTTCTCGAACTCGTCCGCACGGAACGGCAGCCACACATCACCAGTCATGCCCAGGAGGCTATGCGAAGCCGCCCGGACCGCATTGGTTACTTTGGGGTGCCAGGAGAGGAAGGGTACGGCCAGGTGGAGCGCAGGACGATCGGCGCGGCGGCGCTCGATGTGGGGGCGGTCGGCCTTGGGTGCATGCCGATGAGCTGGGCGTACTCCGGTTCGGGCCGGCGTGGGGACGAGTCGGTGCGGGCGGTGCACCGGGCGCTCGACCTCGGTGCCACCCTCCTGGACACCGCCGACATGTACGGGCCGTTCACCAACGAGCTGCTGGTGGGCCGGGTGCTGAAGGAACGCCGTGCGGAGGCGTTCGTGTCCACGAAGGTCGGCCTGCTGGTGGGCGAGCAGCACATCGTGGCCAACGGCCGCCCCGGTTATGTGAAGCGCGCCTGCGACGCCTCGCTGCGCCGCCTCCAGACCGATGTCATCGACCTCTACCAGTTGCACCGCGCGGACCCCGAGGTGCCGGTCGAGGAGACGTGGGGCGCCATGGCGGAGCTCGTCCGGGCGGGGAAGGTGCGGGCCCTGGGGCTGTGCGCGGTGGGGGCGCGCGCCGGGCGCCGCCCCGGCGTGGACATGCACGATATGACGCTTCGTCAGCTCGAGCGGGTGCAACAGGTCTTCCCGGTGAGCGCCGTGCAGGCCGAGCTGTCGGTGTGGTCCCCGGAAGCCCTGGACCGGCTCCTGCCCTGGTGCAGGGCGCGCGGCGTGGGCTTCCTGGCGGCGATGCCCCTCGGCAACGGCTTCCTCACCGGCACGCTCAGACCGGGCGCCGGTTTCGAACCGGACGACATGCGCGCCCGTCATCCCCGCTTCACCGCCGAGATGATGGCGGCGAACCAGCCGATCGTCGCCGGTCTGCGACGGGTGGCCCGCCGCCACGGCCCCTCCGTGACCCCCGCCCAGGTCGCCCTGGCCTGGGTCCTCGCCCAGGGCCCCCACGTGGTCCCCGTGCCGGGCACCAGGCACGGGCACCGGGTGGCGGAGAACACCGCCGCGCACGGGGTGCGGCTGACCGCGGAGGACCTGGCGGAGGTGGCGGAGCTGCCCGCGGCGCAGGGGTCGTGGGACTGACGATCGGGGGACCTGCGGGGCATGCGAGGTGCAGGATCGGGAAAGGGCTTGTCGAAACGCCGAAGGGATCGTGATCGTGCAGCGTCGAGCAGTGACGGCCGTTCTGGCCGCGACCGTGCTTCTGGTGACGGCCGGTTGTTCCTCCGACGACGACGGCGAGGACGCGGGCGGCGGCACGAGCGCGTCGCCGAGCGGTACGGGGCGCGGGGCGTCGCCGTCCGGGCGGGAGACGGAGGACGCGCCGCCCGCGAAGGGCTCGGTGAGAGTCGTGCGCACCGTCACCGAGGATCTGGACTCGCCCTGGGGGCTGGCTCCGCTTCCCGAGGGCGGCCTGCTGGTGTCGTCCCGGGACGAGGGCACGATCACCCTGGTCGACGAGAAGACCGGGAAGAAGACCGAACTGGGCGAGGTACCGGGCGTCTCCCCCGCCGGTGAGGGCGGCCTGCTGGGCATCGCCGTCTCCCCCGAGTACGCCTCGGACCACATGGTCTACGCGTACTTCACCTCGGAGTCGGACAACCGCGTCGTACGCATGCTGTACGACCCCGAGAAGCCGGCGGGCGAGCAGCTCGGCGCTCCCGACACGATCCTGCGCGGCATCCCCAAGGGCACGAACCACAACGGCGGCCGGCTGGCCTTCGGCCCCGACAAGATGCTGTACGCCACCACCGGCGAGCGCTACGAGGGGGAGCTGGCGCAGGACAAGAAGTCGCTCGGCGGCAAGATCCTGCGCATGACCCCGGAGGGCGAACCGGCGCCGGGCAACCCGTTCGACGACTCGCTCGTGTACTCCTACGGCCACCGCAATGTCCAGGGTCTCGCCTGGGACGACGAACAGCGGCTGTTCGCCTCGGAGTTCGGCCAGGACACATGGGACGAGCTGAACCACATCGAGCCGGGCGGCAACTACGGCTGGCCGGACGTCGAGGGCAAGGAGGGCAAGGAGGGTTACGTCGACCCGGTGGCCCAGTGGCGCGTGGCGGACGCCTCCCCCAGCGGCATCGCCTTCGCCGAGGGGTCGGTGTGGATGGCGGGTCTGCGCGGCGAGCGGCTCTGGCGCATCCCCCTGAAGGGCACGGAGGCCGCCGCCGACCCCCAGGCCTTCCTCACCGGGAAGTACGGCCGTCTCCGCACGGTCGTTCCCGCGGGCGGGAACAAGCTCTGGCTGGTCACCAGTGAGACGGACGGCCGGGGGTCGGCGGAGAGCGGGGACGACAGGATCCTGGAGCTGGAGGTGAAGTAGGGGGCGGGTGCGGGCCACCCGCCCCGGCCACCCCTGGCCGCCGGCCGCCCCCGGCCGCTTCAGGTCGCCTCAGCCGGCGCCCTGTTCCGGGTCGCCGCCCCTGTCCGGCTCGCCGGGCTCCGTCTCCTCGTGAGCCCGGGCGGGCGGCCGTATGACCGCCTTGCCCGAGTCCAGGTCTATCGGGCCGCGACCGGGGTCGCTGTCACCGACGTCCTCGCGGGTCATCTCCAGCCGGTTGCGCTCATCACTGCTGTGTTTGCTGCCGGGTGCGAACAGTTCCTCGAAGGCGTTGAACACGGGCACCTCCCCGGGCCGGCGGTCCGGCCCCCGCCCGCGCGCACCGCGGGCCGTGTGTGACGGGTCCCTCCCATCATCCCGCCCCGGCGGGCCCGCCGGGGGCCTCCGGGAACAGCCGCAGCCGGTGCGCCACCGCCGCCGCCTCTCCCCGTCCCGAGACGCCCAGCTTGGCGAGGATGTGGGAGACGTGGACGCTGGCCGTCTTCGGGGAGATGAAGAGTTCCTCGGCTATCCGGCGGTTGGTGTGGCCCGCGGCGACCAGCCGGAGGACGTCGCGCTCCCGGCCGGTCAGGCCGAGGCTCTCGGCCGGGTCGGTGGCGGCGGGGGCGGACGGTTCCGACGGGCTCGCGAGGGTCAGCCGGGCCCGCCGGGCGAGCCCTCCCACCGCGTCGGCGAGCGGCCGGGCGCCGAGGTGGCCGGCGACGGCGGCGGCCGGTCCCAGCAGTTCCGCCGCACGGTCGCGCTCCTCCTCTCCGGCGCCGCTCACCAGCAGTGCCTCGGCGAGACGGTGACGGACCCGGGCAAGGTCGTAGGGGCGCTCCAGCGGCTCGAAGGCGGTGACCACCTCGGCCCACGCCGCCGGCGCCGGCTCACCCTCGGCGCGGAGCAGTTCGGCACGCACCCAGCCCTCGTACGCCCGCCACACGGGCGCGCCCGTGGGCAGCTTCTTGAGGACCGTGGCCACGCGCGCGAGGACCTCGGCCCGGCCCTGCTCGGCGGCCGGCAGCCCGCGGGCGTCGGCCTCCGCGGTGACGGCGGTGAGCAGCAGGGGCCAGGCGTAGCGCTGGGTGCCGGGCGGGAAACCGGTGTCGAGGGCGCGTTCCAGTGCGGCGCGCGCGTCGAGGACGCGGCCCTCGGCGGCGGCCACGCCGATGGTCAGGCCGGCCAGCGGTATGCCGTACTGCGGCACCAGGTCGTGGGTGCCGTAGTGGCCGCGGGCGTCGGCGAGGAGGCGGGCGGCCTCGCCGGTGTCGCCGCGGGCGAGCGCGAGTCCGGCGAGGTGGAGGCAGCCGCTGCCGCGTGGCTTGGAGCTCCGGGCGCGCGCCGCCGCCTTCGTCGCGGCCCCGGCGGCCTCGTCCCAGTGGCCGAGCGCGAGCAGCGACTCGGCGAGGTTGTTCCAGATCCAGGCCTCCGTCTCCAGCAGGCCCAGGCTCCGCGTGAGTTCCAGCCCTTCCCGCAGCACCTCGACGGCCTCCCGGGCGCGGCCCACGCCGTCCAGGCACGACGGCAGGTTCACATGGCTGCGGCCCACGACGGCGGTGAGGGACCGCTTGAGCGCCTCGTCCTTGACCGCGTACATCTCGGCGAGCCCTTCCTCGACGTCGCCGGCGTCGATCATGAGGCTGCCGAGCGTGAGGCGTGCGTTGAGCTCGATGTCCTCGGCGCCCACCATGCGCGCGTACTCGACGGCGCGCTGGGCGTCGAGCAGCGCCTCGGGGCCGGGTGCGTGCACCATGGACCAGCCCGCGATCATGGACAGCACGTCGGCGTGCACCTCGGACGGCGGCAGCCCGCGCACCAGTTCCTGCGCGGCGGCCAGCTCGGCCCAGCCGTCGCTCCGCCCGAGGCCCTGGATCAGGCGGGAGCGCTGCACCTGGAACCAGGCGGCGCGCAAGGGGTCCCTGCTGCCCGGACACGGTCGGGCGCCCGGGGAGGTGTCGTCCTCCTCCAGCAGCCGCAGCGCCCGCTTGGTGATCTTCAGGGCGCGTTCCCGTTCGCCGCACAGCCGCCCCGCGACGGCCGCCTCGGCCATGAGGTCGAGGAAGCTCAGGCGAGACGACAGCGGGGCGGCCTCGACGTAGTCGGCGGGACGCAGCGCGGCGCGTACGGCGCCGGGGGCGTCCTCCCACAGTTCCATCGCCCGCTCCAGGAGCCGCAGTTGCTCGGCGTAGGCGTGGCGGCCGCGGGCCTGCGCGGAGGCCGCGAGCACGGCGGGCAGGGCCTTGGCGGCGTCGTGGGCGTGGTACCAGTAGCTGGCCAGCCGGGTGGCGCGTTCGTCGGCGGGGACGAGCGCCGGGTCGGCCTCCAGGGCCTCGGCACAGCGCCGGTTGAGCCGGGAGCGCTCGCCGGGCAGCAGGTCGTCGCCGACGGCCTCGCGCACCAGGGAATGACGGAAGCGGTAGCCACGGCCTTCGGGCGCGGCCCTGAGGATGTTGGCGCCGACGGCGGCCCGCAGCGCCTCGATGAGGTCGTCCTCGGGGAGCCCGGCCACCGCAGCGAGCAGCCCGTACTCGACGGTGGAGCCGCCCTCGGCGACGATCCGGGCGATCCGCTGGGCGTCCTCCGGGAGGGCCTCGACGCGGACGAGGAGCAGGTCCCGGAGGGAGTCGGTGAGGCCGGTGCGGCAGCCGTCGCGGGCGGCGACGGCGAGTTCCTCGACGAAGAAGGCGTTGCCGTCGGACCGTTCGAAGATCTCGTCCACCTGGTCCCGGGCGGGTTCGGTGGCGAGGATGCCGGCGATCTGGCGGGCGACCTCGGCGCGGTTGAAGCGGCGCAGTTCGATCCGGCGCACCGTACGCAGGCGGTCGAGTTCGGCGAGCAGCGGCCGCAGTGGGTGGCGGCGGTGGATGTCGTCGGCGCGGTAGGTGGCGACGACGGTCAGGCGGCCGGTGCGCAGGGTGCGGAAGAGGTAGGCGAGCAGGTGGCGGGTGGAGGCGTCGGCCCAGTGCAGGTCCTCCAGGACGACGACGACCGTGCGGTCCGCGGCGACGCGCTCCAGGAGGAGGGCGGTGAGCTCGAACAGCCGGGCGGTGCCCTCCTCGTCGTGCCGCCCGCGGGGGGTCTCGCCCAGCTCCGGCAGGAGCCGGGCCAGTTCCTCCTCCTGCCCGGCGGCCGCCGCGGACACCTCGTCGGGCAGCTGGGCGCGCAGGGCCCGCAGGGCCGTGGAGAACGGTGCGAACGGCAGCCCGTCGGCACCGATCTCGACGCAGCCGCCGACCGCGACGACCGCTCCCTCGCGGATCGCGGCGGTGGCGAACTCCTCGATCAGCCGGGTCTTGCCGACCCCGGCCTCGCCGCCGAGCAGCAGCGCCTGCGGCTCCCCGCCCGGGCCGGCCGCCCGGGCGAGCGCGTCGTGCAACACGTGCAGTTCGTCGGCGCGGCCGACGAACACCGGACTGACGGATCTGGTCTCCACACCGCCGAGCATCGCACGCGGCACCGACATCCCGGCACCGGACGGTGACGGGCGGACCGTACCCCTCATGCCGCGCGCGCGAAGCGCCGCCGGCGAGGTGGGCGGGCGGGGTACCACCTCGGGACGCTCCGTGCCGTCGGCGTCTCGCGCGCGGCACGGCGCGCCTCCCGGGCGAGCCGGTGGCGCCGGGCCTCGCGGATCAGCTCGGCGGAACGGATGCGGTGCAGCTCGTAGTCGAACATGTCGTCCCCCTGGTGACGATGGGCATCGCTCGGTGCGATGTCTCCACCCTCGTCCCCCAGGGGGTTCCGCCACATCGGGAGAGTTCCGCATCTCCCGCGCGCGTGGGGCCTTAGGCGGGCCGTACGACGCGCACGGCCCGCCTAAGGCCCCCCGGATCACCCCGTCCGCCGTAAGGGATCAGCCCGTCGGCATGGAGAGCAGGACGTCGGTGTACTTCAGCACGGCCAGCACCAGGCCCAGGACGCCGAGCGAGACACCCGCCCAGGAGACCGACTTGATCCACGGCGCCTGCACCCGGTCCGGGGCCCCGAACGCTGGCCGGACCAGCACGAACACGCCGACGATCAGCGCGACCAGCGCGAACACGCCGGCGACCAGGGCGTTCGCGTTCCAGGAGTCGCCGTAGACCTGCTGGATCTGCGTGGCGACGGTCGCGTCGGCCGCGGTCTCGAGCTGGCCGAACAGCGACTCACGTGCCTGCGCGATCGTGCCGAGCCAGCTGCCGGACAGGGAGATCAGGCCGAGCCCGGCGGAGACGACGGCCGCGGCGCCCTGTCCGACCCCGGCGGAGGCGTCCTTACGGGACCGCTCCCCCGCCTCGTCCTCGGCGTCCTGACCGTCGGCGGTCTCGTCGTCCGTCTCCTGGCCGACGGCAGCCGGCGTCTCCTCGCCCGGAGCCGCGGCGGACTTCTCCACGCCCGCCTCCCCGGTCGTCCCGGTGGCGTCCCGCGCCGCCTCGTCGTTCTTCGCCTCGGTGCCGGCGTCGGTGCCGGTGTCCTTGTCGTCCACTGTCTTGGTTCCCATGCCTCGCACCGTACGGACGTCGTCTGAGAAGTCCCTTAACGATCCTTGTGGGCGCCGCGCGCGCGTGCGGCACGCCACTCCGGTGCGAGCACCGACCACACCTCCATGTCCTGGCGCACGCCCCGGTAGGGGTAACTCTGCCGCAGCACGCCGTCCCGGGTCATGCCCAGCCGTCGCGCCACGGCGATGCTGGGCCCGTTGGCGGACGACGCCTGCCACTCCACGCGGTGGATCCCGCGCTCGTCGACCAGCCAGTCGATGAGCACCCGCATGGCCCGGGTGATCAGTCCGCGTCCCGTGGCGGCCGGTTCGAGCCAGCAGCCGACCTCGCCGTTGCCGTGCGCCACGTCGAGGATCCGGACGAGCACCCCGCCGACGAGCTTCCCGTCCAGCCACACCCCGTGCAGGCTGCCGGTGTCGGCGGCGCGCTTGTCGGCGTACGACTGGAGGAGCTCCCGCGCCGAGTCGGCATCGACGGCGGTGGCCCCGAACGGGATGTGCGTCTGGACGAACTCGCGCCCGCGGTCGAGGTGCGCGAGGAACTCCTCGGCGTGCCAGGGTTCCAGGGGCCGCAGTTCGGCGCCGTCGTCACCCAGGGATATCGCGTACATCGTGCTGTTGCCCCTTCACCGGTACGTCGACCGGGGTCCTCTCCCCGGCGCGTCCCGGCATGCTGGCACGGCGGGCTCCGTCGGCGCCCGCCTTTTCCCGCGCGCTCCCCGCGCCGCGGCTCTCGGGCGGTTCGATGCTGATGCGCGGCAGCCGGCGCTCCAGCCCGCGGGGCAGCCACCAGTTGGCGCCGCCGAGCAGATGCATCAGGGCGGGTACGAGGAGCGTACGGAGCACGAAGGCGTCGAGGGCGACGGCCGCGGCGAGCGCGATGCCGAACATGGCGATCACACGGTCACCGGTGAGCACGAAGGCGAGGAACACCGAGATCATGATCACTGCGGCCGAGTTGATCACCCGGCCGGTCTCGGCGAGGCCGACGCGCACGGCCCGCCGGTTGTCGCCGGTCGCCAGCCACTCCTCGTACATCCGGCCGACCAGGAAGACCTGGTAGTCCATGGACAGCCCGAACAGCACCGACACCATGATCACGGGCAGGAAGGGCTCGATCGGCCCGGCGCTGCCGAGACCCAGCAG
Organism: Streptomyces sclerotialus; assembly: GCA_000719105.1. Lineage (GTDB taxonomy): Bacteria > Actinomycetota > Actinomycetes > Streptomycetales > Streptomycetaceae > Streptomyces > Streptomyces sclerotialus_B. Next base: position 40,532 of record JODX01000005.1, read on the forward strand.
CTCACTGCCCCAGCCCCACTGGAAGACCACGACGACGACACCGAACGCGGCGGCGACGGCGGCCACGTTCATCGCGGCGGCCTTCAGCGGTATCCCGACGGACCGGAAGGCGAGCAGGAGCAGCACACAGCCCAGCCCGATCACCACGGCGACGAACGGCGGCAGTTTGCCCACGATGACGTCCGCGAAGTCGTCGTACCCGGCGGTGACCCCGCCGACCTGGACGTCGAGCCCGGTGCCCGCCTCGGCACGCGGCAGCACCTCGGTGCGCAGCCGCTCCACGAGATCACTGGTCGCCCGCGACTGGGGGGAGGACTCCGGGACGACGGTGAGGTGGGCGGCGGAGCCGTCGGCCGCGTACGTCACCGGGGTCACCGAGGCGACGCCCTCGACGGCCCGGAGGGTGGCGTCGAGGCGGTCGAGCGCGAGCCGGTCCGCGCCGCCGCCGACCTCGGTGACGAGGGTGAGCGGGCCGTTCACACCGGGACCGAAGCCCTGCGCCAGCAGGTCGTACGCCTGGCGCGTGGTCGAGGACTTCGGGTCGTTGCCCTGGTCGGAGGTGCCCAGGTGCAGCGAGAACGCGGGCAGCGCGAGCACCGCCATGACGGCGAGCCCGAACGCGCCGAGCTTCTTCGGGTGCCGCTCCACGAAGGCGGACCAGCGGGCGGCGAGCCCGGTGGGCACCTCCGGCTCCGGACCGTGCTCGGCGAGCCGGCGCCGCTCGCGCCGGCCGAGGGCGCGCGGGCCGATGTACGACAGCAGGGCCGGCAGCAGCGTCACGGAGGCGGCGACGGTGAGCACCACGGTGAGCGAGGCGGCGACCGCGACCCCGTTCAGGAAGCCGAGCCGCAGGACGAGCATCCCGAGCAGGGCGATGCACACGGTGGCACCCGCGAACACGACGGCCCGTCCCGTGGTGGTGACGGCGTGCACCGCGGCCTCCGTCACGGTCGTCCCGCGCTTGAGGCCTTTGCGGTGCCGGGTCACGATGAACAGGGCGTAGTCGATGCCGACGCCCAGCCCGATCAGCATGCCCAGCATGGGCGCGAAGTCGGCGACGGTCATGACGTGCCCGAGCAGCACGATCCCCGCGTACGCGGTCCCGACGCCGACCAGCGCGGTCGCGATGGGCAGCAGCGAGGCGGCGAGCGAGCCGAAGGCGAGGAACAGCACGACGGCGGCCACGAGCACGCCCACCGCCTCGGCGAGGTGGCCGCCCGCGCGCTCGGTGGGCCCGGTGATCCGGCCGCCCAGTTCGACCCGGAGCCCGTCGGTCCCGGCCGCCCCGACGGTGTCCACGATGCGCTGGACGACGGTTTCGTCCAGGTCCTCGACCCGGCCGTCGAAGGCGACCGCCGCGTACGCGGTGCGGCCGTCGGCGCTGATGCGGCCGTCGTCACCGCCGGCGTACGGGCCGGTGACGGATGCGACGCCGGGCAGGGCGGAGATCCGCTCCAGGGTGCGCGTCACGGCCTGTTCGACATCGGCCGCGCGCACCGTCCCCCGGTCGGTGTGCCAGACGACGGTGCCGCTGTCACCGGCGAGGCGCGGGAAGCCCTCCTGGAGGAGTGCGCCGGCGCGGCCGGACTCCGTGCCGGGGGTCCCGTAGTCGTTCGAGTACGCCGATCCGGCGGCCGCGGCACCGGCGGCGACGCCCGCGAACGTCAGCAGCCACAACAGGACGGTGGCGAGGCGGTGCCGGACGCACCAGCGCGCGAGAGCTGCCACGGACGTGCTCCCTGGGGTGAAGTGTCGATCTTTGACCGGGAGAGTCCGTTGTCGAATCTCATGTGTGGTCCGCTGTCACTCTTGCAGCAGAAAGAGATCCTTTGCGGCTTTCATGACGTGCATCACAGGTGAGATGACGCCGAGGGCGGCACACCGCACTCGGTGTACCGCCCTCGGAGAGGTGCAGGAACGCTGCTCAGCCCTCGCTGACGCCCAGCTTCTCCAGGATCAGCTCCTTGACGCGGGCCGCGTCGGCCTGACCCCGGGTGGCCTTCATGACGGCACCCACGAGGGCGCCGGCGGCCGCGACCTTGCCGCCGCGGATCTTGTCCGCGACGCCCGGGTTCCCGGCGATGGCCTCGTCGACGGCGGCGGTCAGCGCACCCTCGTCGGAGACGACCTTCAGGCCACGCTTGTCGACGACCTCGTCGGGGGTGCCCTCGCCTGCGAGAACGCCCTCGATGACCTGGCGGGCCAGCTTGTCGTTCAGGTCGCCGGAGGCCACCAGCGCGGTGACGCGGGCGACCTGCTCCGGGGTGATGGCCAGCTCGTCCAGGGTCTTGCCGGACTCGTTGGCGCTGCGGGCCAGCTCACCCATCCACCACTTACGGGCGGAGGCCGCGTCGGCGCCCGCCTCGATCGTGGTGACGATCAGGTCCAGCGCACCGGCGTTGAGGATGGCCTGCATGTCCGTGCCGGAGATGCCCCACTCCTCGCGCAGCCGGTTGCGGCGGACGAGCGGCAGCTCGGGCAGGGCGGCGCGCAGTTCCTCGACCCACTCGCGGGCCGGGGCGACGGGCACCAGGTCGGGCTCCGGGAAGTACCGGTAGTCCTCGGCCTCCTCCTTCACGCGGCCCGAGGTCGTGGACCCGGTGTCCTCGTGGAAGTGGCGCGTCTCCTGGATGATCGTCCCGCCGCCGTTCAGCACGGCGGCGTGGCGCTGGATCTCGAAGCGCGCGGCGCGCTCGACGCTGCGCAGCGAGTTGACGTTCTTCGTCTCGCTGCGCGTGCCGAACTTCTCCCGGCCGTGCGGGCGCAGCGACAGGTTCACGTCGCAGCGCATCTGGCCCATCTCCATACGGGCCTCGGAGACGCCGAGCGCGCGGATCAGCTCGCGCAGCTCACGCACGTACGCCCGCGCGACCTCCGGCGCGCGCTCCCCGGCACCGACGATCGGCTTGGTGACGATCTCGATGAGCGGGATGCCCGCGCGGTTGTAGTCGAGCAGGGAGTGGGACGCGCCGTGGATACGGCCGGTGGCGCCGCCGACGTGCGTCGACTTGCCGGTGTCCTCCTCCATGTGGGCGCGCTCGATCTCCACGCGGAAGGTCTCGCCGTCCTCCAGCTGTACGTCGAGGTAGCCGTCGAAGGCGATCGGCTCGTCGTACTGGGAGGTCTGGAAGTTCTTCGGCATGTCCGGATAGAAGTAGTTCTTCCGGGCGAAGCGGCACCATTCGGCGATCTCGCAGTTCAGCGCGAGGCCGATCTTGACGGCGGACTCGACGCCGGTCGCGTTGACGACCGGGAGCGCGCCGGGCAGGCCGAGGCAGACCGGGCAGGTCTGGCTGTTCGCCTCGGCGCCGAGCGCGGTCGAGCAGCCGCAGAACATCTTGGTGTGGGTGCCGAGTTCGACATGGACCTCGAGGCCCATGACGGGGTCGTACGACGCCAGCGCGTCCTCGTACGACACCAGGTCGGTGTCGGTCGTGGTGGTCACGGTGGAAATTCCCTCTCAGCCCAGCAGGACGTCGTCGTCGCCGAGGCGCTTCAGCTCGCGGTAGAGGATCGCGAGGTTGGTGACGACAGCGGCGCCGGTGATGACGGCGTCGACCAGCCGCAGCGTGTCGTTCTCGGAGCGGGCCTTCTTGATCTGCTTGGCCGCACCGATCATGCCGAACGCCGACGTGGCCATCGACACGTACAGACCGGACTTGGACGCCTTGAAGTCCTTGAAGCCCTTGACCTTGGACAGTGCACTCACAGCGACGGAGCCTCCTCGAGCAGCGGGTGTCCCCACTTTTCCACGAACGCGGCCTCGACAGCGGCGCCCACCTTGTAAAGGCGGTCGTCCTGCATCGCCGGGGCGATGATCTGGAGGCCCACCGGCAGCCCGTCCTCCGGCGCGAGGCCGCAGGGCAGGGACATGGCGGCGTTGCCGGCCAGGTTGGTCGGGATGGTGCACAGGTCCGCGAGGTACATCGCCATCGGGTCGTCGGCGCGCTCGCCGATCGGGAAGGCGGTGGTGGGCGTGGTCGGCGAGACGATCACGTCGACCTGCTCGAAGGCCTTCTCGAAGTCGCGCGTGATGAGCGTGCGGACCTTCTGGGCGGAGCCGTAGTACGCGTCGTAGTAGCCGGAGCTGAGCGCGTACGTGCCGAGCATGATGCGGCGCTTGACCTCGTCGCCGAAGCCCGCCTCACGGGTGAGGGAGGTGACCTCCTCGGCGGAGTGCGTGCCGTCGTCGCCGGTCCGCAGGCCGTAGCGCAGGCCGTCGAAGCGGGCGAGGTTGGAGGAGCACTCGGAGGGCGCGATCAGGTAGTACGCGGACAGCGCCAGGTCGAAGGACGGGCAGTCCAGCTCGACGATCTCCGCGCCCAGCTCCTTCAGCAGCTCGACGGACTCGTCGAAGCGCTGGACGACGCCGGCCTGGTAGCCCTCGCCGCGGAACTGCTTGACCACGCCGACGCGCATCCCGGCCACCGAGCCGTTGCGCGCGGCCTCGACGACCGGCGGGACCGGGGCGTCGATGGAGGTGGAGTCGAGCGGGTCGTGACCGGCGATGACCTCGTGCAGGAGCGCCGCGTCCAGGACCGTACGGGCGCAGGGGCCGCCCTGGTCGAGGGAGGACGAGAAGGCGACCATGCCGTACCGCGACACACCGCCGTACGTCGGCTTCACGCCGACCGTGCCGGTGACGGCGGCGGGCTGGCGGATGGAGCCGCCGGTGTCCGTGCCGATCGCGAGGGGGGCCTGGAAGGAGGCGAGGGCGGCGGAGGAACCGCCGCCGGAGCCACCGGGGATCCGGGTCAGGTCCCACGGGTTGCCGGTCGGGCCGTAGGCGCTGTTCTCGGTGGAGGACCCCATGGCGAACTCGTCCATGTTGGTCTTGCCGAGGATGACGACGTCGGCGTCCTTGAGCTTCTTGGTGAGCGTCGCGTCGTACGGCGGGATCCAGCCCTCGAGCATCTTGGAACCGACGGTGGTGGGCACCCCGGCGGTCGTGAAGATGTCCTTGAGGGCGAGGGGGACGCCGGCGAGCGGGCCGAGCTTCTCGCCGCGCTCCCGCTTCTCGTCGACGGCGCGGGCCTGCGCGAGCGCGCCCTCGCGGTCGACGTGCAGGAAGGCGTGGACCTTCTCGTCGACGGCCTCGATACGGGCCAGGTGGGCCTCGGTGACCTGGACGGCCGTGAGCTCGCCGGAGGCGATCTTCGCGGCGGTCTCGGCGGCCGTGAGCTTGATGATGCTGTCGGTCATGACGTGATCAGTCCTCCCCCAGGATCTGCGGCACCTTGAAACGCTGCTGCTCCTGGGCCGGGGCGCCGGAGAGCGCCTGCTCGGGGGTGAGCGACGGACGGACCTCGTCCGCGCGCATGACGTTCGTCAGCGGCAGCGGGTGGGAGGTCGGCGGTACGTCTTGGTCGGCGACCTCGCTGACGCGGGCGACCGCGCCGATGATGTCGTCGAGCTGGCCTGCGAAGTGGTCGACCTCTTCGGGCTTCAGCTCCAGACGCGCCAGCCGGGCGAGGTGGACGACCTCCTCGCGCGTGATGCCAGGCATGCAGCGATCCTCTGGGGTGAGTGTGTGTGGTTTGGGCTCAATCCTATGGGGCGGTGCCCCGTGCCCGTGAAACGGTTTGCCGGTGGGCGGCTGAGGCCCTCAGCGGCGGGCTTCCCAGGCGGGGCTCACCAGGAAGTGGTTGTCGTACAGCTCCTGCACTTCCTTCAGGCTCTCGGGGGTGGCCTCGCCGAGGCGGATGCGCTGGAGGTGGCGGAAGTACTCGAAGCGTTCGACGCCGGGGGCGATCACGATCAGGATGTCGGCGTCGCTTCCGGGTACGGCGGCGAAGGCGTGGGGCATGTTCGGCGGGACGACGACGAGGTCGCCGGGTCCGGCGGTGAGGACCTGGTCCCCGGAGAGCACCTCGGCGGCGCCGTCGAGCACGTAGAACATCTCGGCGGAGCCCTTGTGCAGGTGGGGGCGGGCGCCGTCGGCGCCGTCGGTGAGGGTGGCGCGCACGGTGGACAGCGCGCCACCGGTCGCGCTGCTGTCGGCCAGCAGCTTGATGGCGACGGGCGCTCCGCCGACGACCTCTGCCTCCGCGTCCCGGACGACCACGGACTCGTCGAACTGCGGCACGAACAGCGACATCTTCGAACTCCCTGCTTGCTGTTGACGGATATGAGCGCGTTCAGACGGCGAAGAGCAGTCCGGCGGTGATCAGGACGAACACCGCCGTGGCGAAGTGAATCCCGAAGGCGACCGCCTTCGTCCCGCCATGACGCAGCACTATCACCGTGTCGAACAGTGGCACGAGCGCCACGGCGAGCATGAACCAGGCCTCGGCACGGGCGCCTGCGAAGACCAGCAGCAGCAATCCCATGACACCGAAGGTGCCGTCTCTCAGGCCCTTGATCGAGAGATAGGCACCGGCGTCGCCGTCCGGCCCGGCCGGGACGCCGTAACCGGCGGCGGCGGAGGCCGGCTGGAACAGGAACCGGTACCCGAGGAACAGGCAGAACAGGTTGAGCACGACAGCCAGGGTGTACGCGGTGACGGTCATGTCTTCTCTCCTCGCTCGATGCCGCTTTCTAGCAGCGCTAGGAATGAGCGCGAAGCTAGCAGAGCGTCGACAGATTGGCTAGCGCTGCTAGAATTCCCGGCATGTCGATCCAGACGCGCCGGGAGCGCGAACGAGCGGAACGCGAGCGGCTGATCGTCACGGCCGCGCGCGAACTGGCGGAGGCCGAGGGCTGGGACGCGGTGACGACACGGCGCCTGGCCGCCGAGATCGAGTACAGCCAGCCGGTTCTGTACAGCCACTTCAAGGGCAAGGGCGCGATCATGGCGGCCGTCGCGGTGCAGGGCTGCGCGGATCTGGCTCAGGAAATGCGTACGGCTCGTACGGCGGTGAAGGGCACGCGGAAAGCGCTCGCGGCGGTCGGCGAGGCGTATACGACGTTCGGGCGGCGGCGGCCGGCCCTGTACGACGCGATGTTCACGCACGCCGTGGACCTCCCGTTCGCCACTCCGGACGCGCCGGCGGCCCTGCAGGAGGCGTTCGGGGAACTGGTCCGGGCGGTGGAGCCGATCGCGGCGCCAGGGGACGACGTGGGGCTGCTGACCGAGACGTACTGGGCGGGCCTGCACGGTCTGGTCACGCTGGTGCGCAGCGGACGGCTGCCGGAGGAGGCTCACGAGCAGCGGCTGGCGCTGCTGATCGGGCACTTCACGGCGGGCATGGGGGCGGGGGCGGAGGCGGACTGAGAGGGCGGCGTCCGCTCCACGGTCGGCCCGCACGCGGGGCAAGGCCGGATGGGAAGGGCCTGGTGGGCAGGGCGACCGGGCGGGCTACTCGTCGGCCGCCGCAGCCGGCAGGGCCGCGGCCTCGGCGGGCCGCTGCCAGCCCCGCGACCCGCGGGCCCGCAGCCACGCCGTCGTCTCCTCGGGCGGCATCGCGGCGGCCACCAGCCAGCCCTGGACCGCGTCGCAGCCCAGGTCGCGCAGCCGCTCCCAGGTCTCGTCGTCCTCGACGCCCTCGGCGACGACGAGCAGGCCCAGCGAGTGCGCCAGGTCCACCGTGCAGCGCACGATCTCCGCGTCCTCGGTGTCGACGGCGAGCCGGGCCACGAAGGAGCGGTCGATCTTCAGCTCGCTCACCGGGAGCCGTCGCAGGTGCACCAGGGAGGAGTAGCCCGTACCGAAGTCGTCCAGGGACATCTTCACGCCGTGCCCGGTCAGCCCGGCCAGGGTGTCGGCGGCCCGCTGCGGGTCCTCCAGGAGCACGTGCTCGGTTATCTCCAGTTGCAGCGCGCCCGCCGGGACCCCGTGGCGGGCCAGCCGTCCGGCGACCGCGCCCGCGAAACCGGGGGTGTGCACGTCACGGGGCGAAACGTTCACCGCGACCGGTACGTGCAGTCCCTGGGCCCGCCACTTGGCGACCTGGCCGAGGGCGGTCTCCAGCACGTACTCCGTCAGGTGCGGCATCAGCCCGGAGGACTCGGCTATCGCTATGAACTCGTCCGGCGGCACCTTGCCCCGCTCGGGGTGCACCCAGCGCACCAGTGCCTCCAGCCCGGCCACCTGTCCGTCGAAGCGGACCTTGGGCTGGTAGTGGAGCTCCACTTCCTGTGCGTCGAGGGCACGCCTGAGGTCGCCCAGCAGGCCGAGGCGGTCCGGGGTGTTCGAGTCGCGCTTGGACTCGTACACCTCGACGCCCGTGCGGTCCCGCTTGGCCTGGTACATCGCCACGTCGGCCCGCCGCAGCAGCCCCTCCGCGTCGAGCGCGTGGTCGGGGAAGACGGCGAGTCCGGCGCTGGCCTCCAGGACGAGGGTGAGCCCGTCGAGGTCCAGCGGGGAGCCGAGCGCGGCGACGAGCTTGCGGGCGGCCCGGCTGGCGGACGTCGTGGAGTCCGCGACGGGCAGCAGCACGGCGAACTCGTCCCCGCCCAGCCGCGCGGCCTCCGCCCCGCGCGGCAGGGCCAGCCGCAGCCGGTCGGCGATCTGGAGCAGCAGCCGGTCGCCCGCGAGATGCCCGAGCGTGTCGTTGACGGACCGGAAGCGGTCCATGTCGATCAGCATCAGGGCCGCCCGCGCACCGATCCGCTCGGCGTCGTCGAGCGCCGTCCAGGTCCGTTCCAGCAGCCACTGCCGGTTGGGCAGCCCGGTGAGCGGATCGCGCAGCTGTTCCTCGGCGCGGACGCGCGCGAAGTGCAGCGTGGAGTCGAGCGCGATCAGGGGGATGGCGAACAGGGGCAGCAGGACGGGCTGTGCCACGGCCACCACACAGATGAGCGGTGCGATGCCGAGCAGCGCGACCGCCAGGAGCCCTTGCCGGACCAGCGCCGTGCGGGCGACGGTCGGGACCTTGCCGCCGGGCGGCGCGTGCAGGTACCAGAGCAGGCCGCGGGTGACCAGGAGGTACGCGGTGGCGACCAGCGCCACCTGGGGTGCCGCGTAGACGTTCCAGGTCTCGGGGTTCCAGGGCGTCTCGACGGAGGGCACGCGGCCGAACGCGCCGAGCACCAGTGCCGCGGCCCCGATGCCGAGGATGTCCACCGCACCGTGCAGCACGCCCTGCCGCCAGCGGCCCCGGCGGGCGACGCCGACCAGGACGACGACGGTGAGGCTGACCATTCCGGCCGGCACCCAGCCGTACAGCAGCAGGGCGGCGAGGGTGAGGGCGGCGCCGGAGCCGGTGCCGCCCCACCAGCGGGAGCGGCCCAGCGCGACGAGGTGGCCGACGATGACGCCGGCCAGCACGGCCAGCGACCAGCCGGCCGTGCCGGACGGGAAGAGCGCGTGCTGGCCGCTGAACGCCCGGTAGAACCCGGCGCCCAGCACCGCGCCGGCCAGACCGACGAGGGCGGCGGGCAACGCGGGCCAGGACAGGTGCCGTTCGGCGTCGTGTCCCGCGAGATCTCCGTGCTCGGCGTCATGCGCCGCCGGACCGCCCCGCTCGGCGTGCCGGCCCGTCGGCCCGCCCCGCTCGGCGTCACGGCCGGCCGGCCCGCCGCGTCCGGTACCGGGCTGCGTGGCGTCCCGCGCGGCGGATCCGTTCTGCACGGCGTCGCGCGCGGTCGCGGCCGCGCGCTCCGAGGGCCGCTCCGCCCCGGCCCGTCGGCCGGTCAGCCATGCACCGGGCAGTCGGCGCAGGCGCAGCCGTGAGTCCGGGGCGACACTCTCGGTCGGTTCCATTCCCGTCCCTCTCACAGCCGGCGGTGCCCACGCAGCGCGGCCCGTTGCTCCCGACAGACCTTCAACGGCACCGCGTCTGAGAACCCACCACGCGTCTGGGCACGGCAGGCGCACCTCTCAACAGTAGGCCGCAGAAGGCTTCCACGGGCAGCGGTCGCCGACGGTTGCCCGAATGCGACCCGGCCACCCGTATGCATCTGGTATGCGCCGATCGGGTGGCCTTCAACCGCTACTGCTCGGTCGGAAGTGCGACTTCCGCGGCTGATTCCGGCCCCTGTTCGAGGAGGACGGCGAAGCCCTCCTCGTTCAGCACCGGCACCTTGAGCTGCATCGCCTTGTCGTATTTCGACCCGGGACTGTCACCTACGACAACGAACGACGTCTTCTTGGAGACGGATCCGGTCACCTTCGCGCCTCGGCTCTGCAGGGCCTCCTTCGCCCCGTCACGCGTGTGGTGCTCCAGCGTGCCGGTGACGACGACGGTGAGCCCTTCGAGCGGACGCGGGCCCTCGTCCTCGCCGGACCCCTCGTCCTCCAACGGCACCCCGGCGGCCTTCCACTTGCGGATGATCTCCCGGTGCCAGTCCTCGGCGAACCACTGCTTGAGGGCGGCGGCGATGATCGGCCCGACGCCGTCCGTGCCCGCCAGCTCCTCCTCGCTCGCCTGCTCGATGCGGTCGATGGAACGGAACTCGCGGGCGAGCGCCTCGGCGGCGACCGGGCCGACGTGGCGGATGGAGAGCCCGTTGAGGAAGCGCGCGAGCGGACGGGCCTTGGCCGCCTCGATGTTCGCCAGCAGGGCCAGCGCGTTCTTCTTCGGCTCGCCCTTCTGGTTGGCGAAGACCGTGGCGATCTTCTCCTCGCCGGTCTTGGGGTCGCGCTTGGGCAGGCCGCTGTCGGGGTCCAGGACGTACGCCCTGATGGGGAGCAGCTTCTCCACGGTCAGGTCGAACAGGTCGCCCTCGTCGACGAGCGGCGGGTCCGCGGGCTCCAGGGGACGGGTGAGCGCGGCCGCCGCGACATCGCCGAAGTGCTCGATGTCGAGGCACTCCCGGCCCGCCAGGTAGGAGACCCGGCCCCTCAACTGTGCCGGGCACGTGCGGGCGTTGGGGCAGCGCAGGTCGACGTCACCCTCCTTCATGGGCCGCAGCGGGGTACCGCACTCGGGGCACTCCGACGGCATCACGAACGCGCGCTCGCTGCCGTCACGCAGGTCGGCGACCGGCCCGAGGATCTCCGGGATCACGTCACCGGCCTTGCGCAGCACCACCGTGTCGCCGATGAGCACGCCCTTGGCCTTGACCACGTCCTGGTTGTGCAGCGTGGCGAACTCCACCTCGGAGCCGGCCACCGTGACCGGTTCGACCTGGGCGTACGGCGTGACGCGGCCGGTGCGGCCGACGGCCACCTTGATGTCGACGAGCTTGGTGTTGACCTCTTCGGGGGGATACTTGTAGGCGATCGCCCACCGTGGCGCGCGGGCCGTGGAACCGAGCCGGCCCTGCAGACGGATCTCGTCGAGCTTGATCACGGCCCCGTCGATCTCGTGCTCCACGGAGTGGCGGTGCTCGCCGAAGTACGCGATGAACTCGTGCACACCGGCGAGGTCGTCCACCACGCGGTTGTGCCGGGCGGTCGGCAGCCCCCAGTCGTGCAGCAGCTCGTACGCCTCGGACAGCCGGGTGAGGCCCTCGTAGCCCTCCAGGGCGCCGATGCCGTGGACCACCATGTGCAGCGGGCGGGTGGCGGTGACGCGCGGGTCCTTCTGGCGCAGTGAACCGGCCGCCGCGTTGCGCGGGTTGGCGAAGGGCTTGTCGCCGGCCTCCACCAGCCGGGCGTTGAGCTCCTCGAACTTCTCCATCGGGAAGTAGACCTCGCCGCGGATCTCCACCAGATCCGGAACGCGGTCACCCTTCAGGCGGTCGGGGATCTCCGCGATCGTACGGACGTTGGGTGTGATGTCCTCACCGGTGCGGCCGTCGCCGCGGGTCGCCGCGCGCGTGAGGCGGCCGTGCTCGTACGTGAGGTTCACGGCGAGGCCGTCGACCTTGAGCTCGCACAGGAAGTGGTACTCCTGCGAGCCGAGCTCCCTGGCGATGCGGTCGACCCAGGCGGCCAGCTCGTCCTCGTTGAAGGTGTTGTCGAGCGACAGCATGCGTTCGCGGTGCTGGACCGCGGTGAACTCGGTCTGGTACGACCCGGCGACCTTCTGGGTCGGCGAGTCGGGCGTGCGCAGCTCCGGGTACTCCTCCTCCAGCGCCTCCAGGGAGCGCAGGAGCTCGTCGAACTCCGCGTCGCTGACGACGGGGGCGTCCTTCACGTAGTACCGGAAGCGGTGCTCCTCGACCTGCTCGGCGAGCTGTACGTGCCGCTGCCGTGCCTCGGCGGGTACCGCTGTGGACTCCGCTTGCTTGTCGCCGGCCACCGTGTTGTCCTCCCGTTACTCTGGGTTGTCCGCAAGGGATCTCGCCGCCCGGACACAGTGGGCGAGCGCCTGCCGCGCGTACTCGGGGGAGGCTCCCGCGAGTCCGCACGACGGAGTGACCGTGACCGCGTCCGCGAGAAGCCCCGGATGCAGCCCCAGCCTGCGCCACAGCGTCCTGACCCCCATGACGCTACCTGCAGGGTCTGACAATCGGCCGTCCGTGCCCGGCACGACACCGGCGAGGAGCCGGGTGCCCGACTCCACGGCCTCCCCGATCACCTCGTCGTCACGCTCGGTGAGCAAGGAGAAGTCGAAGGAGATCGCGGACGCACCGGCCCGGCGCAGCAGCGCGAACGGAACGTCCGGCGCACAGGAGTGGATCACGACGGGACCGCCGTCGTGCACGTCGATCACGTCCCGGAGGGTGGACTCGACAACCTGCCGGTCCACGGCGCGGTGCGTGCGGTAGCCGCTCGCGGTGCGCACCTGACCGCGCAGAACGGCGGTGAGGGAGGGTTCGTCGAGCTGGAGGGCCACCTGCGCGCCGGGTACGCGCCGCCGCACCTCGGCGAGGTGCAGCCGCAGCCCCTCGGCGAGCGAGGCGGCGAGGTCACGGCAGGCGCCGGGGTCGGACAGCACGGCCTCGCCGTTCCTCAACTCCAGGGCGGCCGCGAGGGTCCAGGGCCCGACGGCCTGCACCTTCAACGGCCCCTCGTAGCCCTGGGTGAACTCCTCCAGGGCGTCGAGGTCCTCGCCGAGCCACGAGCGGGCCCGCTTGGTGTCCCGGCCCGGCCGCTCCCCCAGCCGCCATCCGCTGGGCTCCACGCGCGCGTACAGCTCGACGAGCATCCCCGCGGTCCGCCCGATCATGTCGGCGCCGGGCCCACGCGCGGGCAGCTCGGGCAGGTACGGCATCCCGGTCTCCGGCCCCTCGAAGGTGCCGGTCACGGTCTTGGCGGCCTCGCGCGCGTCCCCGCCGGGCATGGACCCGACGCCGGTCGCGGGCCCGAACCGGAACCCGCTGTTCTCATTCGCCTTGGAACTCACCCTGGAAGCGTACGTAACGCCGGGGGCGCCGTCTCGACGTCCCCGGCGCAGGGCTCGTAGGAGGCGACGCGAGGCCTGTCAGCGCCCCGGACGCACCGTCAGGTCGTTCACCTCGGCGTCCCGCGGCAGATCCAGGGACATCAGGACGGTCGTGGCGACCGACTCGGGATCGATCCACTCGGAGGGGTCGTACTCCTTGCCCTCCTGCTGGTGGACCTTGGCCTGCATGGGGCTGGCGGTGCGCCCCGGGTAAACGGAGGTGACCCGGACCCCGTTCCCGTGCTCCTCGTGCCGCAGCGAGTCGGCGAGGGCCTTCAGACCGTGCTTCGAGGCGGCGTACGCGCCCCACTCGCCGAAGGCGCGCAGCCCGGAGCCCGAGTTGATGAACACCACCTGGCCGCGGGCGGCGCGGAGCTGGGGCAGGAAGTGGCGGGTGACCTCGGCCGGCGCGATCAGGTTGACGTTGAGCTGCTGGTGCCACGCCTTTGGGGTCAGCTCCCCGATGTGCCCGAGCTCGATGCCGCCCGCACTGTGGATCAGCGAGTCGACACGCTCCGGGAGCGTCTGGTGGGAGAAGGCCCAGGAAAGCCTGTCCGGGTCCGCCAGGTCGCCCACCAGGGTCTTCGCGCCGGGGAACTCGGCCGCCAGCTCCTTGGCGCGGCCCGCGTCGCGCGCGTGCAGCCAGATCTCGTCCCCGCGCGCGTGCAGGCGGCGGGCGACGGCCGCGCCGATGCCGGAACCGGCTCCGGTGATCACATGTGTAGCCATGTCCGCCATGCTCGCACCACCGAGGGGAAAGGGCGTTCCCAGGGGCCGACACCGCCAGGCACCGCCAGGCAGCGCCAGGCAGCGCCAGGTACCGCCAGGCACCGACCGCCAGGTACCGCCCGGCCCCGCCACCCGTGGCGTCCCTGTGTCGCCTCACTGCACCCCGAGGGACTCCTCCAGGTAGGCCAGCGCCCCGACCGGCTCCTCGGCGAAGAAGACGAGCTCGGTGAGGGGCCGCGGCAGGAAGCCCTCGTCCTCCATCCGCCGGAACTGCTCCTTGAGGCCGTCGTAGAACCCGGCCGTGTTCAGCAGCACCACCGGCTTCTCCGTGTGCCCGTGCTTCTTCAGCTCCAGAATCTCGGTGGCCTCGTCGAGCGTGCCGGTGCCGCCGACCATGACGATCACCGCGTCGGCCTTCTCCAGGAGCAGCCGCTTGCGCTCGGCGAGATCCTTCGCGACGACCATCTCGTCGACCCCCGGCCGCACCCGGTCCGACAGGAACTGGACGGAGACGCCCACCAGGCGCCCGCCCGCCTCCTCCACCCCGTCCGCGACGACCTTCATGAGTCCGACGTTGGAACCGCCCCACACGAGGGAGTGCCCGCCCTTGCCGATGAGCTCCGCGAGCTCGCGCGCGGGGCCGGTGTAGCGCTCGTCGAGATCGGCGGCGGAGAGGAAGACGCAGATGTTCATGCGTCTACGGTACGGGGCGGGAAGAACCCCGGCCGATCGGGCGCTGTCCTCGTCATGGCCACTGGACACGGAAACCGGCACGGACACGAGATCACGATCGAGCGGGCCACGGAGCACGTACGCGTGGTGCACGACGGCACGGTGCTCGCCGACAGCACCCGCCCCCTGCTCCTGCGCGAGACGGGCTGTCCCGTGCGCTACTACATCCCCGAGGGGGACGTCCGTATGGACCTGCTGACCCCGTCCGAGACTCACACGTACTGCCCGTTCAAGGGCACGGCCTCCTACTGGTCCCTCCCGGACGCGGCGGACCTCGTGTGGGCGTACCCCGAGCCGAAGGCGGAGGTCGCCGAGCTCAAGGGGCATCTGTGTTTCTACGACACCGAGGTGGTGTGACGGACCGGCTCCGGGCGCCTCCCGGAGGGCAGCGGCTGGTCACGGCCGTACATCCAACGGTCGTTCGCTCGACCTCCGTGGGGCGATCATGCGGTAGTGATTGTCGAAGGACAGGACTGTCGGCTGTTGGAGACGCCAGGCCAGGCATGCGTTGACAGCGTCGGTCAGTCCGATTGCCTGTCCCAAGTAATCGCGCTGGATCTTCTCCGCCTCACCGAGAAGCTTCCCGTCCACGGCGGGTACGCGCGCATATCCGGCACCGACGAGGGCTCTCAAACGAGACACAGCCTCCACGGCCTCCTTCTCAGATGCCTGTTGATGGAGAAGGTAATCCAGTTCGGCGAGGACCAGCGGGGACGAGACGAGAATCCTGGCCGTCCCGAAGGCGTCGATCCCCTCTCGGTGCCGGTCGTCGCGCCGGTCGAAGGCGGCGAGCAGGACGCTCGTGTCGGCCACTGCGAGAGTGACAGAGCCGGTCACGCGGCGTTCCCGCCCCGCAAGTGCTCGTGCACACGACTCGCGAGGTCCGGCGGCCCGTCGAAGAGCCCTCAATCGTCGACTGCGTCACCCACGGTCCCCTCTGGGATGAGCAGTTTTCCCGCGGCCCATTCGATGGCCAGCGCTTCGGGTGTCCGTCCGTCGAGAGCGGCGAGGTCGCGCAGGATGCCGGCCATCGTTCCCGAGACTGTGACGTGTGCCTGGATGGGTTGCGGGTCGTCGGGCGGCAGTGCCGCGCC
Source organism: Streptomyces sclerotialus (assembly GCA_000719105.1). Classification (GTDB taxonomy): domain Bacteria; phylum Actinomycetota; class Actinomycetes; order Streptomycetales; family Streptomycetaceae; genus Streptomyces; species Streptomyces sclerotialus_B. Next base: position 56,241 of record JODX01000005.1, read on the forward strand.
GTCTGCTGCCGACATCACCGTTACTCCTCGGGGCTCGGGTCAAGGTGACTGTATATGTCAGGGCCCTGCACGTTGTGACGCTGATGTGCTCCGGCCGCCCGGCCCGGAGCGCTTTTCCATGCTCCGGGCCGGACCGGCTCCTCACGCGGCGAGCGCGGACGCAGGATCTCCGTCGGGCGTGGGAGTGGGCAGAGTCAACTCGAACCAGAGGGTCTTGCCGCCCGGACCCATCGGCTCCTCCCCTATGGCGCAGCCGCCCCATCGGTCGGCGATCGCCCCGAGAATCAGCAGCCCTCGCCCGCCCTCGGCTGCCGGCGAGCCGAGCTGTACTCCCAGTGGCTCCGGCAGTGCGGGCAGGTCGGGGCTCATGTCCCAGACGCTGACCCGCAGCACGGGATGCAGCCACTGAAGCCGTACGGAAGCGGGCCCCTTGGTGTGACGTACGGAGTTCGTCGCCAACTCGGATGTCAGCAGCTCGGCTCGGTCGTTGAGTTCGGTGAGCCCGTGCGCCGTGAGGACGGCACGGAGGGTCAGGCGGGCAATGCCGGGGCCTCGGGGGTCAGAGGGGAAGTGAAGCTCGTAGTACCAGGGGGCGGTGAAGGGGAGGGGCGGGGGGTGAGGAAGGCCGGTGAGGGGATCGAGCGCGGAGAGGAGGCAGGAGGTGCTGATGGATGACGGTGGCTCGGGGCCGTCGCCATGGGGTTGCAGCCGTTCACGTTGACTTGGGTTTTGGCTTCGGTCGTGGTCTGCACTCACGTGGCCCTACCTCCTGGGTGCGCGGTCGTGATGGGTCAGGCGGATGGGTGCCGCTGGATTCTCAGTTGCCGGTGTGGTGGCTCTGCCGCTTACGCCTGCCGTCCCGGGCGGGCAGGGAAAGGCGGTGCGCTTCCGTCTCCGGCGAGGAGGGAGTGGCACGGGTCACACCGTAGAGCAGGGATTTAACCCGTGCCATTACTTGAATCAATACGGGTTAATGCCGCCTAGCCGGTGGACCGCACGAGTCGATGTCGCCACACTGTGCGCGAACAAGGGGAGTTTGATGGCACCGAGCAGTCCCACCATCCGCCAGCGTCGATTTGGGCTGGAGTTGCGTCGCCTACGGGAGGCGGCGGGCATGTCCGCGCCTCAGGCAGCCGGCGCGCTGGGCACCGACCGCACGAATATTTCGAACATCGAAGCTGGCCGCTACGGCATCAGCGAAGAGCGCCTACGGCGGTTGGCCAGCATTTATGAGTGCAACGACGACGCATTGATCGAGACGCTGGCCTCGATGACAGGTGGCCGCAAGCCGGGATGGTGGGATGAGTACCGGGGCAAGATTCCGCCCGACCACTTGGACATCTCCGAGATCGAGCACTACGCCGTACGCCTTCGAACCGTACAGACCTCACACCTGCCAGGGCTTTTCCATACGGAGGAGCACGCAAGGGCGATCTTCGACCTCGTGGTGCCCAAACTGCCTCGACTGGAGGTGGAGCTTCGTGTCGCTCACCGGCTGGCTCGGCAAACGGTGCTCACTCGCGACACGCCCGTCTCGTACACGGGAATCATTCATGAGGCTGCCCTGCGTATGCAGCTGGGCAGCAGGGAAGTGGTTCGGGCACAGCTCGAACACTTGCTGGAGCGGAGTGAACGCAACAACGTGACGTTGCTGGTGATCCCCTTCGCCAACGGCGGCTTCCCCATGCTGGGGGACGACATCCTGTACGCCGTTGGCGCCAATCCACACCTGGACACGGTGCAGATGGACTCGCCGACAGGAGCCTTGTTCTTCGACTCACCCACCCAGTTGGACAACTTCCGCCTGCGACTGGACCTGGTCGAGCAGGCGGCTTTGACTGCGAAGAAGTCGGTGGAGTTCATCCATCGGATCACCAAGGAGCTGTGAGATGCACGACGCGCCTGAGCTTCGCTGGCTCAAGTCGTCCTTCTCCGGGGACGGCGGCAACAACTGCGTCGAAGTAGCTGCGACACCGGCCGGCATAGCCCTCCGCGAAAGCGACACCCCGGCCGACATCCTGACCACCGGCCAGGGACCGCTGTTGTCACTCATACGCGGCCTGAGGACGGGAGCCGTGTCCCCGCGCGGCCCTCATGAGGAGTTGAGGGGAGAGCTCACCGTGCTACGGCCCCGGTGAAATGTTGACCTTGCCGCTGGCGGCAGGGTTGCACGCTGACCGGCATGAACAGCACCGGACAGCACAACAGCAGGATCGTCGCGGTCACCGGAGCCGGTACCGGCATCGGCCGGGCCACCGCCCGGGCCTTCGCCGCCGAGGGCGCCCACGTGGTCGCGATCGGACGGCGGAGCGAACCACTCACGGAGACCGCGGCCGGACACGACCGGATCACGCCGCTGCCCGCCGACATCACCGCCGAGGGCGGGCCCGAACGGATCGTCCGGGCCGTGGTGGAGGCACACGGCCGTCTGGACGTGCTGGTGAACAACGCCGGTATCGTGCGCGGCGGCGCCCTCGGCACACTGACGCCGGAGACGATCACGGCCCAGCTCGCCACCAACCTCGTCGCCCCCGTCCTGCTGACCCAGGCGGCGCTGCCGTTCCTGGCGGCGTCGAGCGGCGTGATCGTCAATGTCAGTACGTCGGTGGGGCAGCGGGCCTGGCCCGGCAGCTCGGTCTATGCGGCGACCAAGACCGCCCTGGAACTGCTCACCCGCAGCTGGGCGGTCGAGCTGGCACCCCGTGGGGTCCGGGTGGTGGCGGTCGCCCCCGGCGCGATCGACACCCCCATCGGCGAGCACCAGGGTCTGACGCCGGAGCGGATGGCCGCGGTGCGGGAGTGGCAGCTGGCGCACACACCGCTGGCCCGGATCGGCCGCCCCGAGGAGGTGGCCTGGGCGATCACCCAACTCGCCGCACCGGCCGCCTCGTTCGTGACCGGTGTGGTCCTCCCTGTCGACGGCGGAGCGGTCGTGGCGTGATAGGAGTGGCCCGGGAGGTGGGACGGGTGCGGATCGGTGAACTGGCCAGGGCAACGGGGACGACCGCCCGTGCTCTGCGGCACTACGAGCAGGCAGGGATGATCTCCTCCGAGCGGGCCTCCAACGGCTACCGCGTCTACGACGAGCGGGCCGTGGTGCGGGTCCGCAACATCCGCTACCTGCTGGCCGCCGGGCTCACTCTGGACGACGTGCGCGTGTTCCTGCCCTGCCTGGACGGCGATGTGGCTACCGCACCGCCCTCGGACAAGGGCCTGCGGGTCGCACTGAACCGGCTCGCGGTCCTCGACGAACGGATCGCCGCCCAGACCGAGGCCCGCGACCGGCTGGAGGCCGCGCTCCGGGAGAAGACCGGCGACCGGATCCGTCCGGTGGCCTGACCCGCGAAGCCTGAGCGCACCGAACCCGCGCGCGACGGATACGCCCGACGGCCGGGCATGACTGAGCGTCCGGTGACTCGGACCGAAGGCGTCCGCAGCCGTCAACCCTGACGATCGTCAGGGTCCGGTGTTGCCGTTCGGCCCGGGTTCAGGAGCCCTCCCGCTTCTACGTTCGGGCCTCATGGAACGAGAACCACGAGAGAAGAACCGGGCCGGTCGGCTGCTCGGTGCGTTGGGCGTACTGGGCCTGGGGGCGGCAGTTGTCACATGGCTCTCCCCCGGCGGGCTGGGGGAGGCCGGTGCGGTCGAGGTGACCGATGGGGCTTCGGCGTCCGGGTACCGGTCGGTGACCGGGGTGGTGGCGGATGCGCCGTCGTGGCTGGGGCATCTCCTGGAAGCGGCCACCGAAGGCACCCTGGTGATCCTCGGGCTGCTGCTGGTCTGGACGTGGTGGTCAGCGGTCCGCCGCAGGGACACCCGAGCGGTCGCCGGAACCGTACTCACCGGTCTCGGCACCGTGGCGGCCTATGCGGTGAGCGAAGCGCTGAAGCTGGTGGTGGACGAGGAGCGGCCGTGCCGTGCGCTGCGTACAGCAGCCGGGATCGTCACGGAATGTCCCGCGACGGGAGACTGGTCCTTCCCCAGCAACCACGCCACTCTGGCCGCCGGCCTGGCGATCGGTCTGGCCCTGCTGCGGCCCCGGCTCGCCGCGTTCACGCTGCCACTGGCCGTGGCCGCCGCACTGCTGCGCGTGCTGGTCGGGGTCCACTACCCGCACGACGTGCTCGCCGGCGCGACGCTCGGCGGCGCCGTGGTGGCGGCCCTGGTCATCGCGCTGCTGCCGTCGGCTCAGCGGGTGGTGTCACGGCTGGGGAGGTTGCGCGGGGACCATCCCGGCCTCGTGGGCCACGACCGCGGCGGCAGCCCGGTTGTCCACGCCGAGCCTCGCCAGGATGGAACTCACATGGGCCTTCACCGTCCCCTCCACCACATGCAGCCGCCGGGCGATCTGGCCGTTGGACAGACCGCTGCCGAGGAAGGCCAGCACCTCCCGTTCGCGGGCGGTGAGGGCGGCGATCCGGTCGCGGGCGGCCGAGCGCCGGCCGGCCAGGGTGCCCGCGCCCGTCGCGGCGAGATGGGCGATGACCCGGGCCGCGACCTTCGGTGACAGGTAGGCGGCGCCCTCCGCCACCGCACGGACCCCGGTGATCAGTTCCTCGGGCTCGCCCGACTTGATCAGGAAGCCCGCCGCGCCGCCGCCGAGCGCCTGGAGGATGTAGTCGTCCTCACCGAACGTCGTCAGCATGATGACGTTCGTGGTCGGGACCGTGCCGCGGATCTCCGCCGCCGCGTCGATGCCGCTGATGCCCGGCATGCGGATGTCGAGCACGGCCACCGAGGGGCGGTGGCGCCGGACCAGTTCCACGGCCTCGTGACCGTCGGCGGCCTCGGCGACGACCTCGATGTCCGGATCCGTCGCGAGTACGGCGCGCACTCCCGCACGGATCATCGGCTCGTCGTCGGCGATCAGTACCCGGATCATCGGACGGTCACCCGGCTCACCCGGTGAGTGTGTCGAGGGACACCAGGGTGTCCTTGCGGAAGCACAGCCGGTATGCGTCGCCGGACCGGTCGTCGAACCGGTTCGCCGTCAGCGCGTAGTACTCGCACGTGGTGCCGTCTCCTGTCGGCTCGGCAGTCGTCGGACGGTGGTTCGTCTGCCGGTCCGGCAGGTGACGCTCCACTTCGGAACGATCCTGCCCCACGCGCAGGCGGGCGTAGTCGCGCGGGTCCAGGACCGACTGTGCCGCCGAACGCATCTCCCAGAGGGTGAGTGCTCCGCTCAGCAGCGCCCCGGTCACCAGGGGGATCATGATCGCGGCGACCAGGGCCCGGCCGGCGCGGCGCCGGGCGCGGTGATGTTCCTGCGGCAGCTCGCGACCGGAACGGAGGACTGCGGCCGCGAGGGGCGGGGGCGGGGAGCAATGGGCCGACGGTGCGTGCGGGATCGTCGCGACGACCGCGTAGCCACCGTCACGCGGCCCGTGGTCGAACCGGCCGCCGGCCAACCGCACACGTTCCTCGAGTCCGACGAGGCCGTGTCCCCCGCTCCCGGACCCGGTCCCGGTCCCGGCCCCGGCCCCGGACCGGGACCAAGGCCGCAGGCCGGACGCGGACGACGGCGGTCCGTTCTCCACCACGACCTTCGTCTCCCGGTCCGTGTGCGTCACCTGAACCGTCGCTGTCGCACCGGGTGCGTGCTTGGCGACGTTGGTCAGCGCCTCCTGCACGACCCGGTGGGCCGCCCGCTCGACCACCGGCGGCAGGTCGTCCGCCGTGCCGTCGATGCGCGACTCCACCGCGAGCCCGGCCGCGGCAGCCTCGGCGACCAGATCCGTGAGGCCGGGGCGCCCCGTGGCCACAGCCGCGTCGCCGGTCCCCTCGCGCAGCACACCGATCACCTCGCCGAGACGCTCCACCGCGGCGGCTGCCCTGGCCCTGATGTCGCCCGCGGCCTTCCGGTGCTCCTCCTCCAGGCCCGGTGCGAGCTTCAGCGCGCCGGCCGACAGGGCGATCAGGCTGAGGTCATGGCCGAGTACGTCATGCATGTCCTGGGCGATACGCGCCCGTTCACGCAGCCGGGCCTGATCGGCGATCAGCTGCTGCTCCCGCCGCAGGTGCTCGGCGCGCTCCCATCCCGCCCGGACGAGCTGCTGGTACTGGCACCAGAACCGGCCCACGAACCAGGGCAGCATCGCGGCGGCGACCACCACGGTCACGAACCGGCCGGCCAGCGGAAGCCAGGCGGGCACGACGGACAACGCCACCACGCCGGCCGCGAGAAGGGCGACCAGAACGAGCGCTGTCGGCGCCGCCCTTCCGGGCCGCCGTCCTGCCAGGAACGCCGCGACGGCAGCCGGTATCGCCCACCACAGAGTCACCATGCTCAGACAGGCGGCCGCCGCGGCAGCCGCTGTCAGCACGATTCCGGGATCACGCGCCCACCGCAGGACAGCGGGCCCCGTACCGGTCGCCGCCACACCACAGATCATCGAGCTGTCCACGGAGGTGACGCTACGGGTGTCGAGAGCCGTCGAACACTGCCGAAAGTCCAATCCGGGACGGTTCCCGCGAGCGCCGAGCCTCCGAACGAAGCTGTCAGACGGCCGCAGTCGCCCGCACCGTGGACGCGATCGTCGCCGACCCCACCACCCGCGTGCCGTCGTACAGCACGATCGCCTGACCGGGCGCCACGCCGCGCACCGCCTCCGTGAAGGAGACGCGCAGCTCGCCGTCCACCAGCTCCGCCGTGACCTCGGTCTCACCGCCGTGGGCGCGGAGCTGGGCCGTGTAGGTGCCCGGGCCCGAGGGGGCCGTACCGCACCAGCGGGGCTTGATCGCGGTCAGGGCGGTCACGTCCAGCGACGCGGCCGGACCGACCGTCACCGTGTTGTCCACCGGCGAGATGTCGAGGACGTAGCGCGGCTTGCCGTCCGGGGCCGGGGTGCCGATGCGCAGGCCCTTGCGCTGGCCGATCGTGTAGCCGTACGCGCCCTCGTGGGTGCCGATCTTCGTGCCGGACTCGTCGACGATGTCGCCCTCCGCCTTGCCGAGGCGGCGGGCCAGGAAGCCCTGGGTGTCGCCGTCGGCGATGAAGCAGATGTCGTGGGAGTCGGGCTTCTTGGCGACCGCGAGGCCCCGGCGCTCGGCCTCCGCGCGGATCTCCTCCTTGGTGGTGACCGTGTCACCGAGCGGGAACAGCGCGTGGGCGAGCTGCTTCTCGTCCAGCACGCCGAGGACGTACGACTGGTCCTTGGCCATGTCGGAGGCGCGGTGCAGTTCGCGCGTGCCGTCGGGCAGCGTGACGACCTGGGCGTAGTGGCCCGTGCAGACCGCGTCGAAGCCCAGGGCCAGCGCCTTGTCCAGGAGGGCGGCGAACTTGATCTTCTCGTTGCAGCGCAGGCACGGGTTCGGGGTGCGCCCGGCCTCGTACTCGGCGACGAAGTCCTCCACCACGTCCTCGCGGAAGCGCTCGGCGAGGTCCCACACGTAGAACGGGATGCCGATCACGTCCGCGGCGCGGCGGGCGTCACGGGAGTCCTCGATGGTGCAGCAGCCGCGCGCCCCGGTCCGGAAGGACTGCGGGTTCGCGGACAGCGCGAGGTGCACGCCGGTCACGTCGTGACCCGCTTCCGCGGCGCGGGCGGCGGCGACGGCGGAGTCCACCCCGCCCGACATGGCGGCGAGGACGCGGAGGGGGCGGGTGCGCTGCGTGGTCTCAGTCATAACCACTCAAGGGTACGGGGCGCCGGGAACCGGAGTCCGCGCGTATCCGTTGACGAGTACGTGGGGGAAAGAAAAGCTTCCAAGGACAGCGGCCGACGGCTCGGGCGGCGCGCCCTGCTCATCGGCGGGGCGGCGGCCGCCGGTGCGGTCGTGCTCGCCCGTGAGGACCTGGTCCACCTGTACTGGCAGGCGCCGGGTGCGCAGAAGCCGCGTACGGAGGGCGACGTCGATTTCACGGAGGCCAGCTGGGTGGCGGCCTCCTCGGCCAACTACCGGGCCGCGGACCGGCCCGACGACTACTCCATAGACATGGTGGTCATCCACATCACCCAGGGCAGCTTCGACAGCGCCGTGCAGGTCTTCCAGAACCCGGCGCACCGTGCGGCCGCGCACTACATCGTCCGCAAGGACGGTCACATCACCCAGATGATCCGCGAGCTGGACGTCGCGTACCACGCGGGCAACCGCGACTACAACGAGCGCAGCATCGGTATCGAGCACGAGGGCGTCGTGGAGGACCCCGCGGCCTTCACGGACGAGATGTACGCGGCGTCCGCCCAGCTCACGGCCCGGATATGCGCGCGGTACGACATTCCGGTCGACCGTGAGCACATCATCGGGCACGTGGAGGTGCCCGGCTCGGACCACACGTGCCCCGGTACGCACTTCGACTGGGACCGCTACCTGCGGCTGGTGCGGGAGGCGCGCACGACGGAGGCCTAGGGGTTCACACGGCAGCGCAGCGCCTTCAGGTCAGCCCCGCCGTCCTCGCCCGCTCCACCGCCGGGCCGATCGCCTTCGCCACCGCCTCCACGTCCTCCCGCGTCGAGGTGTGGCCGAGGGAGAAGCGGAGTGTGCCGCGGGCCAGGTCCGGGTCGGTGCCGGTGGCCAGCAGGACGTGGCTGGGCTGGGCGATGCCCGCCGAGCACGCGGAGCCGGTCGAGCACTCGATGCCCTGGGCGTCCAGCAGCAGCAGGAGGGAGTCGCCCTCGCAGCCGGGGAACATGAAGTGGGCGTTGGCCGGGAGACGGTCCTCCGCGGACGGGGACGGGTCGCCGCCGAGGAGCGCGTCCGGCACGGCCGTACGGACCGCGTCGACCAGCTCGTCGCGCAGGGCGCCGATCTCCCGCGCGAACCACTCGCGCCGCTCGGCGGCCAGGCGTCCGGCCACGGCGAAGGAGGCGATGGCGGGGACGTCGAGGGTGCCGGAGCGGACGTCGCGCTCCTGGCCGCCGCCGTGCAGGACCGGCACGGGACTGTACTCCCGGCCGAGCAGCAGCGCGCCGATGCCGTACGGTCCGCCGATCTTGTGTGCGGTGACCGTCATCGCGGCGAGCCCCGAGGCGCCGAAGTCGACGGGGAGCTGCCCGAAGGCCTGGACGGCGTCGGCGTGCAGCGGGACGCCGAACTCGGCGGCCACGTCGGCGAGCGCGCGGACCGGCATCACCGTGCCGATCTCGTTGTTGGCCCACATGACCGTGGCCAGGGCGACGTCGTCGGGGTTGCGGGCGATGGCCGCGCGCAGGGCCTCGGGATGGACCCGGCCGTGGGCGTCGACGGGCAGGTACTCGACGGTGGCGCCCTCGTGCTCGCCGAGCCAGTGCACGGCGTCCAGGACGGCGTGGTGCTCGACGGGGCTCGCGAGGACGCGGGTGCGAGCGGGGTCGGCGGCACGGCGGGACCAGTACAGGCCCTTCACCGCGAGGTTGTCCGCCTCGGTGCCGCCGGAGGTGAACACCACCTCGCTGGGGCGGGCGCCGAGCGCCTCGGCGAGGGTCTCGCGGGCCTCCTCGACGGTACGGCGGGCCCTGCGGCCGGCCGCGTGCAGCGAGGAGGCGTTGCCGGTGGTACCGAGCCGGTCGGTCAGCGCCGCCGCTGCCTCGGGAAGCATCGGGGTGGTCGCCGCGTGGTCGAGGTATGCCATGGTGGCCCGATTCTACGGGGGCGCCCCGGGCCGCCCTCGGCCGACATGGCGCCCCCGCCGCCACCTGCCCCGCCCGGCCCCACCGCACCGCGGCGCGGCGCGGCTCAGCCCAGCCGCACCCGCGCCAGCTGCCGCGACTGGGCGACCAGCCGGTCCGCGCTGTCCCAGACCTCGGCGTCCTCTTCCAGGAAGCCGCCGGCGAGGTTGCGCGTGGTGATCGACACCCGCAGCGGGCCGGGCGCCGGGCGGCACCGTACGTGCACCGTGAGCTCGACCGTCGGCACCCAGCCGGACAGGCCCAGCTCGAAGGCGGTCGGCGGCAGCGCGTCCACCGCGAGCAGCAGGGACAGGGGGTCGGCGTCGCGGCCGTCCGCGAGGCCGAACCACGCCCGCATCTCGCCCTTCCCGGAGGGCGCCCCCAGCGCCCAGCCGAGCGTCGACGGGTCGAGCTTGAGCATCAGCCGGTCGGTGATCGCGGAGCTGCCGGGGACCGGGGCGGGCCCGTCCTCGGGGCCGAAGCACTGCTCGATCGGCGGGATGGCGGGCGGCACGGCCGAGGTGCGGACGTCGTCGGGCAGGGCGTCCAGGTCGCCGTACGAGGCGAGGACGCGGATCCGCTCGACCTCGCGGCCCCCCTCGTCGTACTGGAAGAGGGACGCCTGGCCGGTGGAGAGGGTGCGGCCGGTGCGGACGACGTCCGTGCGGACCACCGCGGGACCCGGCTGCGACGCGGTCAGGTAGTGCGCGCTGATCGTGAACGGGTCGGAGTGCGGCAGGGCGTCCGCGAGGGCGCGGCCGAGGACGGCGAGGAGGTAGCCGCCGTTGACGGCGCTGATGATCGTCCACCCTGCGGACAGGTCGATGTCGTAGACGCCTTCGTCGCGCCGCGTGAGGGCGGTGTCGCGGTCGAACTCGCTGTTGCCGATGGTCGCCTGGGATGCCTGAACCATGGCGGTACCGTACAACAGAAAATTACTAAGCAGTAGCTTTATGAGGCGTCGCCGAGAGGCCCGGAGGCCCGAGCAGGCCGAGCGGCCTCACGGCTGCGCCCCCTCCTCCACCTCCACCACCGTCGACCTCCGGTTCCACGCCCGCGGCGCCCGCCAGTGGTAGCGCATCGCGAGCAGCCGCAGCACGAAGGCCGTGAGCACGGCGATGGCGGAGGTCAGGGGGTTGAGCATGTCGCAGCGGATGCAGACGGCGACCATGGTGGCGCCCACCATGGCGGGCACCGCGTACAGATCGCGGTCCCAGCGCAGCAGCGAGGGCACCTCGTTGGCGAGCACGTCACGCAGCACACCGCCGCCGACCGCCGTGGCGAGGCCGAGGGTGGCCGAGGCGGTCAGGCCGAGCCCGTACTCGTACGCCTTCGTCGTGCCCGCGACGCAGAACAGGCCGAGGCCGGCCGCGTCGAAGACGTTGACCCAGCTCTCGAGGCGCTCCACCTCGGGGTGGAGGAAGAACACCAGCGCGGCGGCGAGCAGCGGGGTGAGGAAGTAGCCGAGGTCCGTGAAGGCGGCGGGCGGTACGGCTCCGATGATCAGGTCCCGGAAGAGTCCTCCGCCCAGCGCGGTGACCTCGGCGAGGACGGCGATGCCGAACACGTCGAAGTTCTTGCGCACGGCCAGCAGCGCGCCGGAGATGGCGAACACGAAGATGCCGATCAGGTCGATCGCATGCTGCACCGAGGGGGTGAAGAGTGACTGGAACACCCTTCCTATTTTCACCTGACGACCAGCCCCCACCTTGTGAAACAAGGTGGGGGCTCCGTCACACCTGTGACATCACTTGTCGTCCGGCTCGTCCGGCTCCGGCTCCGGCTCCGGAGCGGTCTCGGCCTTCTTCGTTACGGGCTCCGCGGTCTCCTCCGGCTCCGTACCGGAGGTCTCCGCCGCCAGCGCCGCCGACGTCTCCGCCGACTCCGCCAGCACCTCGTCGGCCACCAGCTCCGCCGCCTCCTTGGCGGCGGTCAGCAGCACGGTGTCCTGCGGGGCCTGGTCCTCGAAGTTCTCCGGGTGGTGGCAGGCCACCCGCTGGCCCGGCTTCAGCTCCAGCAGCGGGGGCTCCGTCGTCCGGCAGGTCTCCGTCGCCTTCCAGCACCGGGTGTGGAAGCGGCAGCCGCTCGGCGGGGCGATGGGCGAGGGCACGTCGCCCTTGAGCAGGATGCGCTCGCTCTTGGCGGTACGGCGTCTGGGGTCCGGGATCGGCACCGCCGACATCAGCGCCTTGGTGTACGGGTGCATCGGCGCCTTGTAGAGCGAGTCGCGGTCGGCCAGCTCCACGATCTTGCCGAGGTACATCACCGCGATGCGGTCCGAGACGTGGCGGACCACGGACAGGTCGTGCGCGATGATCACGTACGTCAGGCCGAGCTCCTCCTGGAGGTCGTCCAGCAGGTTCACCACCTGGGCCTGGATCGACACGTCCAGCGCGGACACCGGCTCGTCGGCGACCACCAGCTTCGGGTTGAGCGCGAGCGCGCGGGCGATGCCGATGCGCTGGCGCTGGCCGCCGGAGAACTCGTGCGGGTAGCGGTTGTAGTGCTCGGGGTTGAGACCGACCACCGACAGCAGCCGCTGCACCTCCTTCTTGACGCCGCCCTCGGGCGTGACGCCCTGGAGCTTGAAAGGGGCGCCGACAATAGTGCCGATGGTGTGCCGCGGGTTCAGCGACGAGTACGGGTCCTGGAAGATCATCTGGACGTCGCGGCGCAGCGGGCGCATCGCGCTCACGCCGAGGTGCGTGATGTCCCTGCCCTCGAACTCCACCGTGCCGGCGGTCGGCTCCAGCAGCCGGGTGATCAGTCGGCCCATCGTGGACTTGCCGCAGCCCGACTCGCCGACGACGCCGAGGGTCTCACCGGACCGGACCTCGAAGTCGAGGCCGTCGACCGCGCGGACCGCGCCGGCCTGCCGCTGGAGCAGCCCCTTGCGGATCGGGAAGTGTTTCTGCAGCCCGGTGACCTTCAGCAGGACCTCGCCGGGGGCGACGTCCTTCGTCTTCGTGAGGGTCGCACCGTCACTCTGCGCAGCACCACTCACTGCCTTCTCCTCGCTCACAGCTTCGGCGCAATCTCTTCGGTCCAGATCCGCTCCCGCTGCTCCTGCGTCATGTGGCAGGCGGCCCAGTGCCGGCTGCCGACCTCGGTCAGCTCGGGGCGGACCGTGCGGGTGATGTTGTCCTTGGGGACGTCGGCGTACGGGCAGCGCGGGTTGAAGGCGCAGCCGGACGGGACGTTGATCAGGGACGGCGGCGAGCCCTTGACCGGGATGAGGCGTTCCTGCTGGTCGCGGTCGAGGCGCGGCATCGAGCCGAGCAGGCCCCAGGTGTAGGGGTGGCGGGGCTCGTAGAAGACCTCTTCGGCCGGTCCGCGCTCGACGCAGCGGCCGCCGTACATCACCAGGATGTCGTCGGAGAGCTCGGCGACGACGCCCAGGTCGTGGGTGATGACGATGACCGCGGAGCCGAACTCCTTCTGCAGGTCGCGGATGAGGTCGAGGATCTGCGCCTGGACGGTCACGTCCAGGGCGGTCGTCGGCTCGTCGGCGATCAGCAGTTCGGGGTTGTTGACCAGCGACATCGCGATCATCGCGCGCTGGCGCATACCGCCGGAGAACTCGTGCGGGTAGCTGTCGACCCGCTTGTCCGGCTGCGGGATGCCGACCCGGTCGAGCATCTCCACGGCACGGCGCTTCGCGGTCTTCTTGTCCACGTCGTGGTGGGTGCGGTACGCCTCCACGATCTGCTGGCCGATCGTGTAGTACGGGTGCAGCGCGGACAGCGGGTCCTGGAAGATCATCGCCATCTCGCGGCCGCGCAGCCTGCGCACGTGGTCGGGGTCGGCGGAGAGCAGCTCGGTGCCGTCCAGCCAGATCTCGCCGGAGATCTGCGCCTTGCGCCTGCCGTACTGGCCGGCGGTGTGCAGGCCCATGATGCCGAGCGAGGTCACCGACTTGCCGGAGCCGGACTCGCCCACGATGCCGAGGGTCTTGCCCTTCTCCAGCGAGAAGCTGAGCCCGTCGACGGACTTCACCAGGCCGTCGTCGGTCGGGAAGTGCACTCTGAGGTCGCGCACCTCGAGGAAGGCGGTGGGGGCGGGTGAAGCGGCGACGGGTTCTCCGACGGCCGCTCCGGTCTTGCTCAATTCGGTCATCCCAGCCTCACTCGCGGGTCGATGACAGCGTACAAAAGGTCCACGACGAGGTTGGCCACGGCGATCGCGAGGGCCGCGAACAGGGTGACGCCGAGGATGACCGGGAGGTCCTTGCTGTTGATGGCCTGGACGGCGGCGAGGCCGAGGCCGGGCAGGTTGAAGGTGGACTCGGTCAGGACGGCGCCGCCGAGCAGCACGCCGATGTCGAGGCCGAAGACGGTGAGGATCGGGGTCATCGCGGAGCGCAGGGCGTGCCGGGTGATCACGACGCGCTCACCGAGGCCCTTGGCGCGGGCGGTGCGGATGTAGTCCTCGCCGAGCACGTCCAGCATGGTGGCGCGGGTGAGGCGGGCGTACATCGCCGCGTTGAGGAGGGCGAGCACGATCCACGGCAGCAGCAGGGTCTCGAACCAGACGCCGATGGAGTCGTCCGTGCTCAGGCTGTCCTCGATGTGCACCCAGCCCAGGCTGTGCACGAAGATGCCCATCGCCACCATGCCGGTGAAGAAGATCGGCAGGGAGACGCCGCCGAGCGCGGCGATCATGGCGCCGCGGTCCCAGACGGAGCCCCGCTTCAGGGCGGACACCACACCGGTGGCGACACCCGCGGCCAGCCACAGGACACAGGCCCCGGCGGCGAGCGCGAGGGTGACGGGCAGCGCGTCCTTGAGGGTGTCCCAGACCGGCTCCTCCGTGACGAAGGAGTAGCCGAAGCAGGGGGCCGGGCACTCGGTGACGTCGTCGCCGTTGGCGAAGGTGCGTCCCATCGGGATGGCCTTGACGAACTCCCAGAACTGCACGAGCAGCGGTTCGTCGAGGCCCAGCTTGGTGCGGATGCCCTCGACCTGCTCGGCGCCCGTGGCCTTGCCGGCGAAGAGGACGGCGATGTCCTGTCCCGCCCACTTGGGCAGCATGTAGAAGACGGTGAAGGTCGCGAGCAGGACGACCAGCACCATGATGACGACGGCGAGCAGGCGCCGGATGAGATAAGCAAGCACTGTGCGCGGCCCGGCGGCGGCCGGGACCCCCTCGTGAGAGGTCCCGGCCGCCGCCCGGGGCCATCACCTGCCCTTCGGACTGGCGGGATTCGGCGGCGGGAGAACGGTGACTACGTGTCGCTCGAGGGTTACTTCACCACGCCGAGCGAGACGTAGTCGTAGCGGCCGTTGTACGCGGCGGACGAGTAGACGTTCGTCAGCCGCGGGCTGCGCCAGGAGATGTTCTTCTCGTAGATGAAGGGCATCCAGTCAGCGTTGTCGATCAGACGCTTGTTCATCTGCTCGTACAGCTCCTTGGCCTTGGCCGGATCGGTCGAGGCGATCGCCTCGTCGAAGAGCCCGTCGATCTCCTTGTCCTTGATCTCCGACTCGTTGTAGTTGCCGTTCTCGAAGATGAAGCGGCTGTCGAACAGCGGCTGCGCGTAGCCCTGGCCGGTCGGGAAGTCCGGGCCCCAGCCGCTCATGATCATGCCGTAACCGCGCTCCTTCACCACCTTCGGCGAGCCGTTGATGCTGGAGGACTGGGCGCCGTCGATCGGGTCGACCTCGACCTTGATGCCGACCTCGGCGAGCTGCTCCTGCAGGGCCTCGGCGGCGTCGACCTCACCCGGGTTGTTGGTACGGGCGGTGATCTTGGTGGAGAAACCGTTCGGCTGGCCGCAGTCCTTCAGCGCGGCCTTGGCCTTGGCGACGTCCGGCTTGCCCTTGCGCTCGAGGATGCCGTACGGGTCGTAGTCGGTGTGGCCCGGGATCGACTTCGGGAAGACCGAGTTGGCGATCTCGCCGCCGGCCACCTCGCCGCCGCGGGTCTGCTGCAGGCCCGCGAAGTCCGTGGCGTAGAAGACGGCCTTGCGGCAGTTGACGTCGTCCAGCGGCTTGGTGTTGTGGACCAGGGCCACGTAGCGGACGAACGACGTCTGGATGTTGTCGATGCTGCCCTTGTGGTCCTGGGTGGCGCTGACGCGGCCCGACTGGGTCATGCCGGTGCCGTTGACGTCGAGGTCGTAGTCGCCTTCCATCAGCCGCTTGTCGTTCTCCTCCAGGTTGGCGGAGATCGTCACGGTGATCTTGTCCGGGAGGGCCGGGCGGAGCGGGTCCGACTCCTTCTTCCAGGCGTCGTTGCGGACCAGCACCAGGCTCTTGTTGGCCTTGCGCGACTCGATCTTGTACGGGCCGGAGGAGAACGGGCGCTGGGTGTACTTGGCGCGGGTGTCCTCGCTCTGCTTCACCGGCGCGCCGGTGGGCATGGCCAGGAACTGCTCGAAGTCACCGTTGGCCTTGGGCAGCTTGAAGATGATCGTCTGGTCGTCCGGCGTCTCGATCGCCTTCAGGCCCAGCTTGTCCTTGGACTTGTCCTTGTACGGGCCCTCGTACTCGCCCTTCGGGTCGAGCGTCTGCTTGATGTAGGCCGGGCCGCCGGTGATGACGTCGGTGGCCCAGATCCGCTCGATGCCGTACTTGACGTCCTTGGAGGTCAGCGCGGAGCCGTCCTCCCAGGTCAGACCGTCACGCAGCTTGTACGTGTAGGTCTTGCCGTCCTCCGAGACCTCCGCGGGGCCGGTGGCCAGGTCGCCGACCAGCTTGTTGGACGCCTCGCCCGGCTTGGTGTCGTACGTGACCAGGGTGCGGGTGAAGAACCGCAGGAAGTCCCAGGTCATGCCGTAGTACGTGCGCTGCGGGTCCAGGGAGTCGAAGTCCTGCTTGCCGACGAACTTCAGCGTCCCGCCCTTCTTGGTGGACGCGTTGACAACCTTGTCCAGTGCGGCGTTGTAACCCGCGCCGTCCTCGTTCTTGTCACCGTTGTCACCGCCGCCGCCGCACGCCGTGGTGGTCACCAGCGCCGCGACCACGAGGGCCGCGCCGGCTGCGAGCCGTCGCTTCGGGGAACCTGTGCGCATCTTTCCTTCTACCTCCGGGATTGCGGTCCCGGTCTCACGCCGGGGAACCATAAGGTCGAGCCACCTGACGCCTGTGGCAGGGGCAAGTCGTTTCAGTCAGCGGGTCCCCTTGGGGTCCAGCGCGTCGCGCAGCCCGTCTCCGAAGAGGTTGAAGGCCAGTACGGTGATGAAGATCGTGGCGCCGGGGAAGACCATGAACATCGGGTCGTGCTCGTAGGTCTCCAGGGCGTCGCGCAGCATGCCGCCCCAGGAGGCGGTCGGCGGGCGGACACCCGCGCCGAGGAAGCTGAGCGCCGCCTCCGTGAGGATGTTGGTCGGGATCATCAGCGTCGCGTAGACGAGGATCGGGGCGACCAGGTTGGGCAGCAGCTCCTTGAAGAGGATGTGCCGCCGGCCGCCGCCGAGGCTGCGCGCGGCCTCGATGTACTCGCGCTCGCGCAGGCTCAGGGTCTGGCCGCGGACGATGCGCCCCACGTACGGCCAGCCGAAGAAGCCGATGACCAGCACCAGTACGCCGATCCGCACTCCCGAGCCGGTGAGGCCCAGCAGGTCGTCGGGGAGCACCGAGACCAGGGAGATGATGAAGAGGAGCTGGGGGAAGGAAAGCAGCACGTCCATGGTGCGGCTGATCACCGCGTCGACCCAGCCGCCGAAGTAGCCGGCAAGGATGCCGAACAGGGTGCCGAGAACGGTCGCGACCACGGCCGCGAGGAAGGCCACGAGGAGCGAGATCCGGGCCCCGTAGACGATCCGGCTGAAGACGTCGCGGCCCTTGTTGGGTTCGACGCCGAAGAGGAAGTCGCTGCTCATACCGCCGAACGCGCCCTGCGGCAGGTTGGTGAGCGGGTCCAGCTCCTCCTGGTGGAACTCGTTCGGCGGGTGCCCGAGGAGCCCGACGATGAGCGGGGCGAACACGGCGACGAGGGCGAGGACGAGCACGGTGACGCCGCCGGCCAGCGCGATCTTGTCCTGCTTCAGACGGTTCCAGGCGATCTGCTTGAGGGAGCGCCCCTCGACCTTCCTCGCGCCGGCCTCGGCGGGGTCGGCGGCAGCGCTCGGGGCCGCTTCCGCGGTCGGCTCGTGCAATGGTGCCGTCATCAGGCAGGGGCCCCTCTCAACCGGCGGTTACCGGCCCGCACTTGCCGCTCGTGGCGGCGTGATCAGTCCGTCGAACACAGGGCAAACGCCCTTGCTGCGGGAGTCTTCAACGCTTCGCCGATCTGTTGCCAGATGTGACGGTGAATGGATGCCTAAACGTGATGCTGTCCTGGGTCATCCGTTATCCGGACGCCGTTCAACGGCGGTCGAACAGGGTGCAGTTGGGATGTAAGAGGTAGCGGCTTACTTTTACCCGCGTAGATACGGACATCACACCACCAAAGCCCCCACACTTCTGTGAGGGCTTCATGAAGGCGTGTCAGTGGGTGAGAGGAGCGTCCCGCGCGGCCGGGAGGAACGAGCCCGGTACGGCGGCTCTCAGTACGTGCCCGGGTACCCGTACCCGCCGCCCGCCGGCGCCTGGGCCGGGGCCGCGTGGGCCTCGCGGTCGTAGAAGGGGCGGGCGTTGGCGCGCAGCCACATCGCCACCGGGTCGTACTCGTCGGACATCGCGACCGTCGAGACGGGCAGCCCGTCCGGCACGGCACCGATGGACTGCTGCATCATCGCGCGCACGGAGTCCACGGCGGCCGGCGAGGTGTCGTACACGTCGAGCCCGATGGCCAGGTACGGCGCGCCGAGCGCGGGCTGCACCCAGGCGCGGCGCAGCGAGCGGACCGCCGGGGTGCGGTGGGCGTTCTGCGTGAGCAGGGCGTAGAACTGCGGGATCTCGATGCCGGGTTCGGAGAGCCGGAGCGGGCCCGAGGGCTGGCGGTCCAGGCCCGTGGCGATGCGGCGCAGATCGAGCCAGGGAATGCCGACGCCGCCGCCCGGCGCGTGCGGGTTGAGCCACAGGCCGTAGTGGTCGGGGTACAGGGTGCGGGCGACGTCGAGGCCGTCGACCACCTCGTAGGAGCGGTTCCAGCCGCTGGCCGAGAGCTCCTGGGCGGAGGTGACACAGGGCGCGTAGCCGTACCCGTCGACCTCCATGTTCCCGTACTGGGCGTCCGGGGAGCCGGCCTGGCCGTGCCAGAGCAGCATCCACACCTGGCCGGTGGCGGGGGTCGCGAGGGCGCGCAGGAGCGCCTCGTAGGCGTCGTAACGCCCGGGCGTCACCTGGCGCAGCATGTGCTCGACCTGCCCGGCCGCGGCCGTGCCCGACGCGCTCACCCTCTACCGCCCCTTCGCCACACCAACACGTACAAACCCACCGGACGCGGCAGAGGTGACGCGTCCGGAGCACGGCCGGGACGACGTCGGCACCCCGGCCGGGTCATTCTGCATCGTCCGGATCGTCCGGCAACTGATCCCCGGTTCGCCGGCCCCGGCGCGCGACCTCGTCCCACCGAGCTATGAAACCAGGGTAATCGTCCATTCTGACAGCGACTTGACGCACGTCGCGGGCAGTGTCGCCCATCGGTGTCCCAGGTCACCGGCGTACGGCGCGCCGGGCCGCCTCCGCGGTCGCCGCAGATCAGTAGCCGTGCTGGTAGAAGGGCCGCACCCGTTCGCGCATCCAGTCGCCCACCGGGTCCTGGGCCACGTCGAGGAACACCATGTTCACGGGGTACTTCACCGCGGCCCGGCCCAGCGCGCGGCCCAGCGCGTCGAGCGGGACGGCGTGGTCGGTGTCGTGGGAGGCCAGTTCGACGCCGATGAACATCACCGGATCGGCCGTCTCGATCGCGGCCAGGCAGCGACGGGCGGACAGCACCAGGCCGGTCCCCGCGAACTCGGCCGAGGCCGCGGCGAGGAAGTCGACCGGGTCGTCCTGCCAGTCCGGCTCGAACAGCCGCACCCGCGCCCCGCTCGCCGCCCCGTCCAGCGCGGTCCGCCCGGCCCGGCACAGCTCGGCCACGGCGGCCGGCGGCAGCGGCACACCGACCACGCCGTCCGGGTTCACGGCGATGCCTACCTGCGGGGGCAGCCCGCGGGCGAACTCGACGGCGGGCGCGATCGTGAACGAGATGTGACCGCCGACGACCTTGCGGAACTGTTCCTCGGAGCTGAAGACCGGCACGTACACCTGCCCCTGGAGCTCCATCGTGGGCAGGTCGAGGGTGGCGCTGTCCCGGCCGCCGCCCTCGGGCAGCGGGATCCAGAGGAAGCTGCGGCCGAGGACCTCGATGATCCGGCCGGCCGCGCTCGGCTGTCCGAGGCCGGCCGAGAGCACCTCCTCCAGTTCGTTGCCGGGCCATCCGCCGTGCGCCGGGGGGTGCGTCTGTGCCGGGAAGTCCGCCGGGATGTCCATCTGCCGCCTACCGCCTGCTCGTACCGCTGCTGAGGCTGAAAACCCTAAGGGACCGCGGGGCCGCGGCGGTAAGGCCGTCCCGGCTCACCGGACGAAGTCGATCCGTGTCAGCACGTCCGCCGCCTCCCGGTCCAGCAGCACCGCCGAGCCGCAGCCCGGCGGCAGGCGCCCCTTCTCCACCGCGCGCAGCAGCCGGGACGTCGCCGCGCGGTGCCGGGTGAAGGCGTAGCGGGAGACCCCGCGCCCCCGCTCCCGCTGGCCGTCGCGCGCCTGGTGGGGGGTGACGTCGAGGAGCAGCAGGTGCAGCGTGCCGCCCCGGCGGCGGGCCTCGCGGGCGAGCCAGTCGCGCACCCAGGTCTGCGTGCCGCAGTCGTGCACGACGATTCCGGCGCCGGAGCGCAGGGCCCGGTGCAGCCCCGCGTAGTGGGCGATCCGTACGAGGGGCCGGTAGACGGCGTACGGCAGGACGCGGGCCAGCCGGGCGTCGAAGCGGTCGCGGGTGTCCTGGGAGTCGATGCGCGGACCGCGCACCGCGCGCCGCATGAGGGTCGATTTGCCGCTGCCGGGGAGCCCGGTCACGACGACGAGGTCGTGGGAGCCGAAGGAGAGCCGGCCGGGGCTGCGGCCCGAACGTTCCCTCAGGTCGCGGACGACCGTGGCGGGGAACGGGCCGCACGCCTCACGTGCCCGGGCGGCCGGCCGCCGCTCGGGCAGCGCCAGGCCGGGGGTCGTGGCGTACGCCGAAGTCCTGTTCACCGTGATCGTCCTCCCCATGGGTATGGAGTCCCATCCCCGTCGAGTGTAAAGAGAAGGTAATGCCCGGTGTCTCGTATTTCCGTTTCCGTCCTGCCACAGCCTCGCTACAGAACGCTGTGCCCCCCTGTGAATACTGTCCAGGGGATGCGCCCGTTCCACTTCCCGGTCCGCCGGACCCCCCTGCCGCGGTGCGCGCACGCGTGCAATGATGTGCCCGCCAACTGCATACCGGCCGCTTGAATCCGCGCGGGAGAGTCCCCAGTCAGCCGCTGCTGCCGCTGGGGCGCCGAAGGAGCAAGTCCCTCCCTTGAATCTCTCAGGCCCAGTCACCGCGCGGGCGAGGCACATCTGAAAAGCGGGCCGCCCCACGGCGGCTCCACCCAAGGTGCAAGCCATGACCGTGCCCGACAGCCGTCGGGGGTCGGGGCGAACCTCTCAGGTCCCGATGACAGATGGGGAGGAACGACCTCGCCCTCATGCCCCGGGAGCAGATCCGATGAGCAGCACCCCCCTCCGCCGTACCGCGCTCGACGCCGTGCACCGCGCGCTCGGCGCCACCATGACCGACTTCGCCGGCTGGGACATGCCCCTGCGGTACGGCTCCGAGCGCGACGAGCACCTCGCCGTGCGCACCCGGGCCGGTCTCTTCGACCTCTCGCACATGGGCGAGATCACGGTGACCGGCCCGGGCTCCGCCGCCCTGCTCGACCACGCCCTGGTCGGCGACATCGGCGCCGTGAAGACCGGCCGCGCCCGCTACACCATGATCTGCCGCGAGGACGGCGGCATCCTGGACGATCTGATCGTCTACCGGCTGCACGAGACCGAGTACATGATCGTCGCCAACGCCTCCAACGCCCAGGTGGTACTGGACGCGCTCACCGAGCGGTCCGCGGGCTTCGACGCCGAGGTGCGCGACGACCGCGACGCGTACGCACTGCTGGCCGTGCAGGGCCCGGAGTCCCCCGGCATCCTGAAGACCCTTACCGACGCCGACCTGGACGGCCTGAAGTACTACGCCGGCCTGCCCGGCACGGTCGCGGGCGTCCCCGCGCTCATCGCGCGCACCGGGTACACCGGCGAGGACGGCTTCGAGCTGTTCGTGGCGCCCGCCGACGCGGAGAAGCTGTGGCAGGCCCTCACCGACGCGGGCTCCGCCGCCGGCCTGGTGCCGTGCGGGCTGTCCTGCCGGGACACGCTGCGCCTGGAGGCGGGCATGCCGCTGTACGGGCACGAGCTGTCCACCGCGCTCACCCCGTTCGACGCCGGTCTCGGCCGGGTCGTGAAGTTCGGCAAGGAGGCGGACTTCGTGGGGCGCGCGGCCCTGACGGAGGCCGCCGCCCGGGCCGAGCAGAACCCCCCGCGCGTGCTCGTCGGCCTGGTCGCCGAGGGCCGCCGGGTCCCGCGCGCGGGGTACGCGGTCGTCGCGGACGGCCAGGTGATCGGCGAGGTCACCTCCGGGGCGCCCTCCCCCACCCTCGGCCAGCCGATCGCGATGGCGTACGTCGACGCCGCGCACGCCGCACCCGGCACCCCGGGGGTCGGCGTGGACATCCGGGGCACCCATGAGCCGTACGAGGTCGTGGCGCTGCCGTTCTACCGGCGCCAGAAGTAGAGCCCGGAAGCCGGCGCCAGAAGTAGAGCCCGGAAGCCGGCGCCGGAAGCCGGACCCGGAAGCCGGACCCGGAAGCCGGACCTGGGGAGTCGAGCCCGGAAACAGGCGCCGGAGACAGCGGGTGAGCCAGGACACACACCCGGCGGTCACGTGACTCCGGGCACATTTTGCCCGCTGACCAGCGCTTTCAGCAGTCCCACATTCCGCATCACCCACTCGCGTACAGGAGAATTCAAGCCATGAGCAACCCCCAGCAGCTCCGCTACAGCAAGGAGCACGAGTGGCTGTCGGCCGCCGAGGACGGCGTCGCGACGGTCGGCATCACCGAGTTCGCGGCCAACGCGCTCGGCGATGTCGTCTACGCCCAGCTCCCCGAGGCGGGCACCACGGTGACCGCGGGCGAGACCTGTGGCGAGCTGGAGTCCACCAAGTCCGTCAGCGATCTCTACTCCCCGGTCTCCGGTGAGGTCACCGAGATCAACGAGGACGTGGTGAGCGACCCGTCGCTGGTGAACTCCGCCCCCTTCGAGGGCGGATGGCTGTTCAAGGTACGCGTCACGGAGGAGCCGGCCGACCTGCTCTCCGCGGACGAGTACGCCGAATTGTCCGCGGGCTGAGAGGTCGTTTCCGTACCCATGTCGCTTCTGAACACGCCCCTGCACGAGCTGGACCCGGACGTCGCCGCCGCCGTCGACGCCGAGCTGCACCGCCAGCAGTCCACCCTGGAGATGATCGCCTCGGAGAACTTCGCTCCGGTCGCGGTCATGGAGGCCCAGGGCTCCGTGCTGACCAACAAGTACGCCGAGGGCTACCCGGGCCGCCGCTACTACGGTGGCTGCGAGCACGTCGACGTCACCGAGCAGATCGCCATCGACCGGGTCAAGGAGCTGTTCGGCGCCGAGTACGCCAACGTGCAGCCCCACTCCGGCGCCTCCGCCAACCAGGCCGCGCTCTTCGCGCTGGCCCAGCCCGGCGACACCATCCTCGGCCTGGACCTGGCCCACGGCGGCCACCTGACCCACGGGATGCGGCTGAACTTCTCCGGCAAGCAGTTCAACGTGGTCGCGTACCACGTGGACGACACCGGCCTGGTCGACATGGCCGAGGTCGAGCGGCTCGCCAAGGAGCACCGGCCCAAGGTGATCATCGCCGGCTGGTCGGCGTACCCGCGGCAGCTCGACTTCGCCGAGTTCCGCCGGATCGCCGACGAGGTCGAGGCGTACCTGTGGGTGGACATGGCACACTTCGCCGGTCTGGTCGCGGCGGGCCTGCACCCGAACCCCGTCGAGTACGCGGACGTGGTCACCTCCACCACCCACAAGACGCTGGGCGGCCCGCGCGGCGGCATCATCCTGGCGAAGAAGGACTTCGCCAAGAAGCTGAACTCCTCCGTCTTCCCGGGCTTCCAGGGCGGCCCCCTGGAGCACGTGATCGCCGCCAAGGCGGTCTCCTTCAAGGTCGCCGCCTCGGAGGAGTTCAAGGAGCGGCAGCGCCGTACGGTCGAGGGCGCACGGCTGCTGGCCGAGCGGCTGACCGCCCCGGACGCCCGCGAGGCCGGCGTGAACGTCCTCTCCGGCGGCACCGACGTGCACCTGGTCCTGGTCGACCTGCGCGACTCCGAGCTGGACGGCCGGCAGGCCGAGGACCGCCTCCACGAGGTCGGCATCACGGTCAACCGCAACGCCGTACCCAACGACCCGCGCCCGCCGATGGTGACCTCCGGTCTGCGCATCGGCACGCCGGCCCTCGCGACCCGCGGCTTCACGGCCGAGGACTTCGCCGAGGTCGCCGACGTGATCGCGGAGGCGCTCAAGCCGTCCTACGACGCGGCGGCGCTCCGCGCCCGGGTGACGGCACTCGCCGGGAAGCACCCGCTCTACCCCGGCCTGGGCAAGTAACCCCAGGCCCCCAGGGGCACCGCGCACACGACAAGCCGTGCGTGCGGTGCCCCTTCCACGCCAGCAGTCCTGCAGTTCCCTCCCAAGGAGTCCCCCGTGGCCATCTCGGTCTTCGACCTGTTCTCGGTCGGCATCGGCCCGTCGAGCTCGCACACGGTCGGCCCGATGCGCGCCGCGCGCATGTTCGCCCGCCGCCTGCGCAACGAGGAACTGCTCGCCCCCACCGCCAAGGTCCGCGCGGAGCTGTACGGCTCCCTCGGCGCGACCGGCCACGGCCACGGCACCCCCAAGGCCGTCCTGCTCGGCCTCGAGGGCGCCTCGCCGCGCACGGTGGACGTGGAGACGGCGGACGAGCGGGTCGAACGGATCAAGGAATCGGGCCGCCTCGCCCTGCTGGGCGACCACGACATCCCCTTCGCCTACGACGACGACCTGGTCCTGCACCGCCGCAAGACGCTCCCGTACCACGCGAACGGCATGACCCTGTGGGCGTACGACGCCGAGGGCGCCGAGCTCCTGACGAAGACGTACTACTCGGTGGGCGGCGGCTTCGTCGTCGACGAGGACGCGGTGGGCGCGGACCGCATCAAACTCGACGACACGGTCCTCAAGTACCCCTTCCGCACGGGCGACGAGCTGCTCCGCCTCACCCAGGAGACGGGCCTGTCCATCTCCTCCCTGATGCTGGAGAACGAGCGCGCCTGGCGCACCGAGGAGGAGATACGCGCCGGGCTGCTGGAGATCTGGCGGGTGATGCGGGAGTGCGTGGCCCGCGGGATGTCCCGTGAGGGCATCCTGCCGGGCGGCCTGCGCGTCCGCCGCCGCGCGGCCGTCACGGCACGCCAGCTCAGGGCGGAGGGAGACCCGCTGGCCCGGTCCATGGAGTGGATCACCCTGTACGCGATGGCCGTGAACGAGGAGAACGCGGCGGGCGGCCGCGTCGTCACGGCCCCGACCAACGGCGCCGCGGGCATCATCCCCGCCGTCCTGCACTACTACATGAACTTCGTGCCCGGCGCCGACGAGGACGGCGTGGTCCGCTTCCTGCTGGCCGCCGGCGCGATCGGCATGCTCTTCAAGGAGAACGCCTCGATCTCCGGCGCCGAGGTCGGCTGCCAGGGCGAGGTCGGCTCGGCCTGCTCGATGGCGGCGGGCGCCCTCGCCGAGGTCCTCGGCGGCACCCCCGAGCAGGTCGAGAACGCCGCCGAGATCGGCATGGAGCACAACCTCGGCCTCACCTGCGACCCCGTCGGCGGGCTGGTCCAGATCCCGTGCATCGAGCGCAACGGCATGGCCGCGGTCAAGGCGGTCACGGCGGCCCGCATGGCCATGCGCGGCGACGGCTCCCACAAGGTGTCCCTGGACAAGGTCATCAAGACGATGAAGGACACGGGCGCGGACATGTCGGTGAAGTACAAGGAGACGGCGCGGGGCGGGCTCGCGGTGAACATCATCGAGTGTTAGGGGAACGGGCCTGACCGGCAACGGGCACGAAGGCGGGCAGGGTGAGCGCCGAATGGGCCGGTCGTCCCTCCGCGGGAGGCATGGCGCTGAGACTGCGCAGCATGTCGTTGCGGTGCTCCAGGGCCCGGGCGGTGGTCGGGAAGAGTGTGGCATCGCCCTCGCCGACCAGGTCCTGGTTCACGGTCACGAACGCACGGGTGTGGTGTTCGTAGGCGGCGAAGCCCGCGGCGTGGTCCCGGTCGGCCAGGGAAGCGGCGAGCATGTACGCGCCGACGAGCGCGAGGCTGGAGCCCTGCCCGGTGAGGAACGAGGGCGCGTACGCGGCGTCGCCCACCAGCGCGACCCTGCCGCTGGACCATCGGGGCATGCGGATCTGGCCGACCGCGTCGAAGAACAGGTCGTCCGCGTCGCGCAGGGCGGCCAGCATGCCCGGGACCTCCCATCCCGCGTCGGCGAAGACCGCGGTCACCAGGTCCCGTCGGGATTCCGGGTTCCGGAACGCCTCGTACGGTGGTTCCGGGTGGGCGAAGTTCAGGAGAGCGTGCACGTCGTCGTTGTCCCCCACGGCGTAGAGGGCCGCGGCCCTGCCCGGGGCGTTCCACATCACGGTCTCGTGGGAGAGCCCGAAGGTGTTGCGCAGGGTGAACCCGGCGAAGCAGTAGCCGAGGTACCGGTGGAAGAGCTCCTCGGGGCCGAACAGCAACGCGCGGGTACGTGAGTGCAGCCCGTCCGCACCGACCACCACGTCGAACGTACGCCTGCCTCCCCCGCGGAAGGTGATGTCGACCCCGTGGCCGGACTGGTCGAGGGTGTCGACGGAGTCGTCGAACAGGAACTCCACGTCGTCATGGACCGCCGTGCGGAGAGCGTCGGTCAGGTCCCCGCGCCGTACCTCCAGGTCCCGTCCCGCGACACCGCCGGTGACGGTGTGCGGGGCGACCGAGGCCACCTCGCCGCCGTCCTCGTCGAGGAAGGTCAGCCGGCGCAGGTCGATGTGCGCGTCCCGCAGTCGCGGCAGGATCCCCATCCTCCGGACGACCTCGAGCGCGGTGCCGCGCACGTCGACGGGATATCCACCGATACGGAGCGCGGCCGCCTTCTCGACCACCGTGACCGCCCATCCGTAGCGGTTCAGCCAGAACGCGAGGGCGGTTCCCGCGACGCCGGCCCCGGATATCAGGACCGTGCGCCCCGGCGTGGTGCGGACTGTACGGATGTCCCTCGACGGATCGGTGCGGGTCATTTCTCGACTCCTTTGCTCATGGTCCGGGCGACGAGCAGGGACAGCGCCGTGACGGCGCCGGCCATGATGAAGCCGGTGACGAAGGCCGATTCGGCCGGGACGTCCGACCCGGCGGGGGTCGCGGCGGTGAGGAGCGCACCACCGACCTGCGCACCGACGGCGTAGCCGAGCACGCGGGTCACCAGGACCAGGCCGGTGGCGATGCCGGTGTCACCTCGATCGACGGATGTGGCGGTGCCGGTCACCATCGCCGTGACGCACAGGCCGTTGGCGAGCGAGATCATCGCCTTGCCGAGGACGAGGTGCCAGACCTCGGTGTGCACGGCTGCCAGGGCGAGCAGGGCGGCGGCCATGATGACGATCCCGGCGGTGACCACGGCACGCGAGCCGAAGCGCCGCGCCCCGATCCCGCTGATCGGCCCGGCCAGCGTCGCGGCCACGGCGCCGGGCAGCAGGAAGAAGCCGATCGCGGTGGCGCCCGCCCCGAAGCCGTACGCGTCGGCGGGCACCGCGAACAGCTGCGGGACGAGATAGACCGCTACCGAGGTACCGACGCAGATCACGAACGTCAGCACACACGACTTCCACACCGCGGGCCGTGCCAGCATGCGCAGATCGACCATCGGCGAGGCCGCACGCCGCTCGACGGCCGTCCATCCGGTCACGAAGACGGCCAGCAGCGCGATGAGGGCGCCGAGCACGAGGGGCCGCGAGCCGATGTCGGGCGCCAGCGCGAGTACGAGCATGAGGGTGACCAGCGTTCCGCTCAGGAGAACAAGGCCGGGCCAGTCGACCCCGGCGTCGTCCGACCGGCCTGGCGGATCGTGCGGCATCAGCCTGTTCACCAGCAGGGTGGCCCCGATGACCGCGAGCGTCGGCAGCGCGAACATCCAGTGCCGGGACAGCCCTTCCGCCACGGGCCCGGCCGACAGCGTCCCCGCCATCCCGCCGCCCACGAACAGCCCGCTGACCACCCCGATGGCCACCTTCGACTCCCCCGCGGGGAGGCGGGCGCGCACCAGGATGAACGACAGGGGCAGCGCACCCACCATCGCCCCCTGCAGTACCTGACCGAGCAGCAGGACCGGCAGGTTCGGCGCCAGGGCGGACACCAGACCACCGGCCGAGACCACTGCCATCAGCCGGATCAGGACCCGTTTCCCGCCGTAGCGGTCGCCCAGCTTGCCCGCGACCGGTGTGACGAGCGCGCCGGTGATGAGGAGCACGATGCTGAGTAACGCCCCTTCGGCGGGACTCATGTCCAGCTCGCGTTGCAGGAGCGGAAGCGTCGGCGTCACCACCGACTCCAGGGCACCGGTGGCGACTGCCAGCGTGCCGAGGGCCCCGACAGCGGCCTTCCCGATGCGGACCGGGGTGGCCAGGGTTGCGGTCATGGACGTCCTTTCCGTCGTTACCGGGCGAGAAAGGGGCCGGCCGCACGCAGGACGCTGCCGCTTCGCGGGGCCCTGCGCGGACACGGCGGCCCTTCATGCGGCCGTCCGGCGGAGTGGCAGGCCCACGCACCGAAACTACACTACACCGTGCAGTGCAGGAAGGTTAGGATGGGCCCATGCCGACCACGAAGACGCCGACCACCAAGACATTGCGCGAGGGGTCCGCGCGGAAGCGGGCCGCCATCCTCTCGGCGGCCCGGGAACTGTTTCTCGCCGACGGCTTCGACCGGTCCAGCGTCGACGCGGTCGCCGCCCGGGCCGAGGTGTCCAAGCGGACGGTGTACGACTACTTCGGCGACAAGCAGACGCTGCTGCGAGCAGTCGTCGACGCCGTCGGCCAGTCACTGATCACCACGATCCGGCGCACCCTCGACGACACCCTCACCGGCCTCACCGAGGACGCCGACCTCGAGGACGCCCTGGTCACGTTCTCGATGCACATCGCGACCGACATGCTCGGCTCGGCGGAGTACGCAACGCTGCAACGACTGGTCCGGGCGGAATCCGGCCACCTGCCGCACCGGGGCTACAGCTCCATGGCCGACACGCCCGAGGAGGCACTCGCCGAGCGGTTCGCCGCCTTCGCCGCGGCCGGGCTCCTCGACGTCCCCGACCCCCGGCTCGCGGCCGACCAGTTCATCGCGCTGACCTTCGGCGTCGCGCTGGACAGGCTCGGTTCCGCGAACGCCGCGGAGGACACCCGCGTCCGGCCACTCGTCGTCGAGGGAGTGCGGACTTTTCTCCGGGCATACCGGACCAGGTAGGGCTGGGGCAGCCCGCGCGAACACTGCGCCGCCGGCCGACGTTTCCCCGAGCTGTGCGGTCCGGAGTGCCGCCGGACGACTTTGAATGATTCGGGACCCCTCACGCGTACGACAACGTACACATCCCCCCAGCGCAGAAGGAGTCTCCTCACATGCTCCGCGGCATAGACGTCAGCTCGTACCAGCCCCACTCCTACGGCACCGACGGCCTGCACTTCGTCTTCATCAAGGCGACGGAGGGCCGTACCTATGTCAACCCCAAGCTCGCCGCCCAGACGGCGACCGCCCGCGAGGCCGGCTGTGTCGTCGGCTTCTACCACTTCCTGTGGCCCGGCAACATCACCGACCAGGCCGCGTACTTCGCGAGCAAGGCGCCGGAGCGGGCCGGCGACATCCTCGCGGTCGACTGGGAGACGACGAGCAGCGGCACGCACGCGAGCAACGCGGAGAAGGACCGCTTCATCCGGGAGGTGAAGGAACTCCGGCCGCACAACAGAGTCGTCCTTTACGCCAACCGCCATTTCTGGCTCACGATCGACACCACCTCGTACGCCGGCGACGGCCTCTGGATCGCCGATTACGTGAGCGCGGGGAAGCCGCGCATCCAGGCCAAGTGGCTCTTCCACCAGTACACGGACGACCCGCTGGACAAGAACGTCGGCAACTTCTCCAGCGAGACCGCCCTGCGGGAGTGGGCCGGGGCTACCCCCTGAACTCCGGCGTGCGCTCCGGGGACGCCTCCGCCAGTGCCTTGGTGACCGCCTCGACGCCC
Organism: Streptomyces sclerotialus; assembly: GCA_000719105.1. Classification (GTDB taxonomy): domain Bacteria; phylum Actinomycetota; class Actinomycetes; order Streptomycetales; family Streptomycetaceae; genus Streptomyces; species Streptomyces sclerotialus_B. The sequence continues at coordinate 86,155 of JODX01000005.1, forward strand.
TCCCGGAGGCCGTAGACCGGGGTGGCCGGCTGCTGGCGCCAGGACTCGTCGAGGGGGCCCGCGTCGACGGTGTCGAAGCCCAGTTCGTCGATGAGGGCGCGGACGCGGGCCTTCGCCGCCTCGTCGTCGCCGGCCACCGGGAGGGCCAGGCGGTCCGGGGCGCCGGCGGGGCGGTGGCGGTCCAGGATGTCCTGGGCATAGGTGCCGTTGAACGCCTTGACGACCGTGTGGCCGATCCGCTGGGCGACGTACTGGCTCTCCGTCAGGCCCTCGTCCTCGATCGCGGCGATCCGGCCGTCACGCTCCCGCGGGTAGTAGTTGTTCGTGTCGATCACGGCCACGTCCTCCGCCGCCCCGTCCAGGAGGCCGGAGGGCAGGTCGGCGACCGCCTTCAGCGGAACGGTGACCACGACGACCTCGGCTCCGCGCGCCGCCTCCTCGACCGGGACGGGCGTCGCGCCCGTCTCCTCGGCCAGGCCGGTGAGGGTGTGCGGGCCCCGCGAGTTGGCGACGGAGACGTCGTGGCCGAGTGCCGTGAGCCGCCGGGTGAGGTTGCCGCCGATGTTGCCCGCGCCGATGATGCCGATCTTCATGACTGGCCCTTCCGGGATGGGTTGGCGTTGGATGCCGCTGGGTGGCTCCAACTGCGGGGAGGGGCCGGGTATTCCGGGTAGGCCGAAGGGGCGCCCCCGCTCTCCGCGGAGGCGCCCCTTCGGACACGGCTCACTTGTTCAGGTGGGCCCAGAACTCGTCGAACGACAGCAGCTTGTCGCCGTCGAGGTCGCGGGAGGCTATGAGGGCCTCGGCCACCGACTCGGTGACGTTCCAGTCGCCCTGCTGGGCGAGGGCGGCCTTGAACTCGGCGGGGGTGATGAAACCGTCACCGTCCGTGTCGATCCGCTCGAACTGCTTGCGTGCTTCCTCGATGTCCGCCACCGGTCCGCCCCTCGTCTCTGCTGTGCTGTGCATTTTCCGTCGTTCTGACGCAGGTCAGATTAACCGGCCGTCCGAGCACGGAGTGCGGCGACCACCCAGGCGAACTCCTCCTCGTAGAACGGCTGCGGGTCGAGGCCCTTCACCACGGCCCACACCTCGCGGTACCGGGCCGCTTGGGAATGGGAGGCCGCCTCCAACCGCTCCAGCACGTCGGCCGGATCGCCGTCGCCGAGCAGGTGCCGCAGCAGGCCGTCGGCCTCCGGCGCCCGGGGAGCGATGCCCTGCCGCAACGCCTCGCCGGCGAGCCGCGTCGCGCCACGGTCGACAGCACCGTACGGGGCACCTTCAGCGACCTGATCCGCGCGTCCAGCGCCGCCACGCGCGCGGCCCCGACCTTCGCGACGGTCCGCTCCCCGGGGGCAGGGCGCCCTCGTCGGACCAGTAGCGGACGGTGCGCACGGCCAGGCCCGTCGCGCGGGCCGGCTCATCGATGGTGAGAAGTCCGGTGCCGTCGTCGATCATGTATGCGAGTCTGAGCCTTCCAGCGGGTGGAGACTCGAGGGCTGAAGGGCCCGAGGACTCGGGGTGAGGGGAGCGGGGCTCATGGCCAGCAGTTTGCGGGACATACTCGACGCAGCTGCGCGCGGCGTCTTCCCTCCGGCGGACGGCAGCGTCACCGTCGTGCGCCAGCCCGCGCACCGGGACGCCGGGGTGCTCGCGCTCACCGCACACTCCGTGGTGTTCACGGACGAGGATCCCCGCTGGGTGCGCGAGACGCTGGACCGGCTGGACTGCGATGCGCTCGCCGCCACGATGAATCCCCTGTTCCTCACCGCGTTCCTGGAGCGCACGGGCCGGTGGCACGACACGACCGACGCGCTGGCCGTCGCCGGTCCGCTCCCCGGCGAGCCGCCGCTCGCACTGCGGGAGCTCGCCGATCCGGACCACGACCGGGTCGTGAGGGCCCGCAAGCGCCGGGACGACGTCCGGGTGTGGGCCGCCGACGGCGGTGTCCTCGTCCTCGGGCGGGGGGTCGCCGGGCGGCTGGAGGTGGCGGTCGAGGTGGACGAGGCGGTACGGCACCGGGGGCTGGGGCGGGCACTGGCCTCGGCGGCACGGCAGCTGAGCCGGGGGGAGCCGGTCTGGTGCCAGATCTCACCGGGGAACGCCCGCAGTGTGCGGGCGTTCCAGGCGGCCGGTTACCGGCCCGTCGGGGCGGAGGCCCTGTTCGTCGCGCGCTGACCGGAGCCCGCAGCAGCAGTACGCACAGGTTCCGGCGCGCTGTCGGCCTAGCGGAAGACCCCCGTGTGGCCGAGCGAGTAGCGGCCCGGCTGCGGGTAGACCGCGAGACCGTGCGGGCCGCTGCCGACGGGGATGCGGGCGAGCTGCTTCCCCGTGCGGGTGTCGATCGCGTAGACCTCGGCGTCGTAGCGGCCGGACAGCCACAGGACCTTGCCGTCGGCGGAGACGCCGCCCATGTCGGGGCTGCCGCCGTCGGGCAGCCGCCACTTCTTCGTGAGCTCGTTGCGGCGGAAGTCGAAGACGGAGACGGTGCCCTCGCCACGGTTGGAGATGTACATCTCGCGGGAGTCGCGGCTGACGTACAGGCCGTGGCAGCCCTTGCCGGTGGGCAGGAGCTTCGGGGTGCCGAAGCTTTCCCCGTCCAGGACCCACATGCCGTTGGCCGTCATGTCGGCGATGTAGAACCGCCGGCCGTCCGGGGAGAGCTTCACGTCCTGCGGCATGGCACCCTCGAGCGGCAGCTTCTGCTTGGCGACGACCTTCATCCGCTCGGTGTCGACCTTGAGCAGTTCGCCGCTGAACTCGCAGGAGACGACGAAGTACCTGCCGTCGAGCGAGAAGTCGGCGTGGTTCACCCCGTAGCAGGCGACCGGCTCGGTCCTGACCCGCTTCATGGTGTGCGCGTCCCGGAAGACCAGTTCGCGGTCGAGGGAGGCCATCACGACGGCGTACTTGCCGTGCGGGGTGAAGTAGAGGTTGTACGGGTCGTGGACCTCGACCGGCCTGCCCGCCCGGCCCGTCCTCGGGTCGATGGGGGTGAGGGTGTGACCGCGGTTGTTGTTGACCCAGAGGGTCTTCAGGTCCCAGGAGGGCACCACGTGCTGGGGCTGGCGGCCGACCCGGATCGTCTCGATGACCTTGTACGTCTTCGGGTCGATGACGGAGACGGTGTCGGACTCGGAGTTGGGGACGTAGACCCGGGACGGGAAGTCCTTGACCACCGGGGAGAGCCTGTTCGGGCGGTCGGCGGCGTAGACGTCCCGGCGGTCGAGGACGGGAGGCATACCGGGCAGGCCGCCTCCGGCCCGTGTCCGCGCGGACTCCTGGGCGGCGCGGGCGGTCGTCCGGGTGTCCTCGGCACGGTCGGTGGTCCCGGTGCCGCAGGCGGAGAGGGCGGCCAGGGCGGTGGTGGCGGCGGCGATCAAGGCGCGTCCGAGGAGGGTGCGCCCGAGGAGGGTGCGCCCGCGGGGCGTCGTGGGGGCGGAGGGCGGCGCGATCGAAGTCAGTCGTACCATTCGCACCATTTAAGGGCGTTCGGTGCCGGGGAGCGGCGATTGGCCTGCCGTGCCCGTCGCACGGGTCGCCGGCACGGTCCGCCGCGGTGGCGTCGCCCGCCGGCGGAGCGGCCTAGCGGTCCGCCACGCGCATCTCGAACCACGTGGTCTTGCCGCGGGGCAGCAGGTCGACCCCCCAGCGGTCGGAGAGCTTGTCGACGAGGAAGAGGCCCCGGCCGCTGATGTCCGTCTCCTGGACCGGCATCAGACAGGGCAGGCCGCGGGACGGGTCGCGGACCTCGACGCGGATCCAGCCGCGGCGGTGCCGCATCCGGAGGCCGAAGACGCGGGCGCCGGTGTGCCGGACGGCGTTGCCCACGAGTTCGGAGACGAGCAGGACCGCGTCCTCGGTCATCCCGGGGGTGAGGCCCCACTGGCGCAGCATGACCACCTGGGCGAGCCGCCGCGCGGTGGCGGCGGATTCGGGACGGGACGGCAGCGGGACCTCGCCCTCCGTGGGGTTGCCGAGCAGTTCCAGCGCCTTCAGCGCCCGTTCGTCCTCGACGGCAGGCGACCAGCGCGCCGCGGTCGCACGTCCGTGCTGCCGCGGCTGTTCGATACCCTCCAGCCCCGCCATGCCCCCATCATGGCCGTCCGGAGCGCCCTTCGGGGCCGTTCCGGAGGAATAGTCCCCCCGGAACCCTCCCCTCCGAGGAACACTCGCGACATATGCCAGAGGCAGGAAACATCCCATAAGAGCACCGGTGAACTGCGGCGATCCACGGGCGCCGGGCGCCCTGGGCCTCTTCGGCGCCGCGACCCCTTAAGGCTGGCTTAAGCTTCCCGTAAACCGCCCTTTCGAGGGACACAAGTGAGACAGGGCGTCAGCTGCAAGCCCTCTTGACCCCTCTCCCGGGTGACATTCACCTCTTGCCGAGGTCTTGCGCGACCCGTCGGCGGCGCGTCACACGAACTTCGCCTTGCCCGGGCCCTCCTCGATGAAGCTCCGCATACCGCGCTCGCGGTCCTCCGTCGCGAACAGGCCCGCGAAGCAGTTCCGTTCGATCGTGAGTCCGGTCTCGAGGTCGGTCCCCAGGCCGGCGTCGATCGCCTCCTTGGCCGCGCGCAGCGCGATCGCGGGCCCGCGCGCCAGCTCGGCCGCCCACGCGTGCGCCTGCGCGTACGTCTCCTCGGCCGGTACGACCCGGTCGACCAGGCCGAGGGCGAGCGCCTCCCGTGCGTCGACGATGCGTCCCGTGAAGATGAGGTCCTTGGCCCGCGACGGGCCGATCAGCCGGGCCAGCCGCTGGGTGCCGCCCGCGCCCGGGATCAGGCCCAGCTTGATCTCCGGCTGCCCGAGCTTGGTGTTCTCCGCGGCGATGCGGTAGTCCGCGCACAGCGCCAGTTCGCAGCCGCCGCCCAGCGCGTACCCCGTGATCGCGGCGACGACCGGCTTGGGGATACGGGCCACGGCGCTGAAGGAGTCCTGCAGGGCCCGGGAGCGCGCGACCATCGCCGCGTGGTCCATGGCCTGCATCTCCTTGATGTCCGCGCCGGCCGCGAACGCCTTCTCCTTGCCGTAGACCACCACCGCGCGGACGTCGTCGCGGAGCGCGGCCTCCTCGGCGAGCTCCTTGAGGCGGTCCTGCGTGGCGATGTCCAGCGCGTTCATCGGGGGCCGGTCGAGACGGAGGGTGCCGACGCCTTCGGCGACTTCGAGATGCACAGTCATGGAGGCAGGTTAACGGCGACTAACGACAACGGCCCCGGTGCGCTGCGTCACAGCGGCGCACCGGGGCCGTGCGGCGGATCAGGGCGCGGTCCGGAGACCTCGCCCCGCGCGCGGGTTCACGCCTTCCACTCCTCCCACGACATGTTCCAGCCGTTCAGCCCGTTGTCGGGGGCGACGGTGGCGTCGTTGGAGTTCTTCACGATCACCACGTCGCCGATCATCGAGTTGTCGTAGAACCAGGCCGCCGCGGTGGTCGGGTCGTAGGCGCCGCGCACGTCGCGCAGGCCTATGCAGCCGTGGCTGGCGTTGTAGCTGCCGAAGGCACCGCTCCAGTAGTTGCCGTGCAGGAAGGTGCCGGAGGTGGTCAGGCGCATGGCGTGCGGGACGTCCGGGATGTCGTACTGGCCGGCGTAGCCGACCGTCGCGCCGTTCATCCGGGTCACCTTGAGGCGCTCGCTGATGACCATCTGGCCGTTCCATGTGTCGTAGCCCGGGGCGCCCGTGGTGACGGGCACGGTCTTGATGACCTCGCCGTCGCGCTCGACGACCATCTGCTTGGTGCTGACGTCGACGGTGGAGACCTGGCTGCGGCCGATCGTGAAGGAGATCCGCTCCGTCTGCTTCCCGTAGACGCCGGACCCGCCCTTCACGCCGTCGAGGTCGAGACCGACGGTCACCTTCGTCCCGGGCTTCCAGTAGCGCTCGGGGCGGAAGTCGATGCGGTTGTCGCCGAACCAGTGGCCCACGACCTCGACGGCCGGCTCGGTCTTGACCGTGATCGCCTTCTCTATGTCCTCGGGTTCGGTGATGGCCTGGTCGAAGCTGAGCGAGAACGGCATGCCGACACCGACCGTGGAGCCGTCCTTGGGGGTGAAGGTGCCCTCGAAGGTCTTCTTCGGCTTCAGCGTGGTGAAGGTGGACTTCTCGGTGGCCTTCCGGCCGTCGGCGTCCTCGGCCACGACGTTCACGGTGTACTCGGTGGCCGACCTGAGGTGGCCGGCCGGCTTCCAGACCGCGCCCTCGCCGGTGATCTTCCCCGCTATCCCGTTGCCCTCGGCGTCCTTGACCTCGACCTTGGTCAACTTACCCTTGGCGGCGGTGACTTCCAGGGCGCCGGTGGTGTCCACGCCGTCGGAGCCGTCCTTCGGGGCTATCGTCACGACGGCCTTCGAGGTGTCACCGCCCTTGCCGGACGACTTCTTGCCGTCGTCGTCCCCCGAGCACGCGGTCACGGCGAGCAGCAGGACCCCCAGGATCGGTGCCAGGAGACCGCGGCTCCCGCCGCGTCCCCGTGCCCCCACCGATCGGCCCCCCGGTGCCCGCGCGTCAACCGACGCCCCCGATATCGGTCGCCCGTTCACGTCTGTGTCTCCCCTCGCACGGCCTCGTCCAGGCCCGCACCCCAACGCGTTCGCAGCGCGTTCGCGCAAACACTATCCACTCGGCCGGGGCCGTCGGCCCCGCGCGATTGTCACTGTTCAGTACCGAGTCCGGCGCTGGCGAGACGCCGTGTGCGGCGCTTTGCCGCCCTCCTTGATTCGTACCCGTATGTCATTGCTATATCGGGCTACATCACGGCGCCGCCTGCTTTCCACTGCTTCCATCCCATGTTCCACCCTCCGAGCCCGTTGTCTGGAGCGACCTTTTTGTCATTGCTGTTGACCACCTCGACGACGTCCCCGACGAGGGTGCGGTCGAAGAACCAGCCCGCCGGGGTGCCGGAACTGCCGCCCTTCACATCGAGCAGGCCGACACAGCCGTGGCTGACATTGGCGTTGCCGAAGGCGTCCCGGGCCCAGTAGTTGCCGTGCAGGAAGGTGCCGGAGGCGGTGAGCCGCATGGCGTGGGGGACGTCCGGGATGTCGTACTCGCCCTTGCCGTCGGCGCGCTTGAAACCGACGGTGGCGCCGTTCATCCGGGTGACCTCGAGCATCTCGGTGACGACCATCTTGCCGTTGTACGTGGTCGTCTTCGGCGCCCCGGCCGTGATGGGCACGGTGGCGAGGAGCGCGTCGCCCCGGCGCACCTTCATGGTGTGGGCCGCCGCGTCGACGAGGCTGGTCTGGTGGCGGCCGACGGTGAACGAGAGCGTCCGGTGCTGCAGTCCGTACACGCCGGGCGCGCCCTCGACGTCGCGCAGCCGCAGGCCGACGGTGACCTGGGTGCCCGGGCGCCAGTACCGGGCGGGCCGGAAGTCCACGCGGTCCCCGCCGAACCAGTGCGGCCGGATGTCGACGGCGGGCCGGGCGGTGACGCGGACGGCCCGCTCGACGGCCGCCCGGTCGGCGATCCTCCGGTTGAACTCAAGGGAGACGATCATGCCGGTGCCGACGGTGGACCGGTGTTCCGGCGTGACGTAGGCGACGAAGCGTTTGCCGGGCACGTACGTGGTGAACGTGGCGTGCCGTGCCGAGCGGCGCCCGCGGCCGTCGCGGGCGACCGCGTCCACGGTGTACCGGGCGGCGAGGGCCAGCCTCCCCCGGCCCGTGGGACGCCAGGTCGCCCCGTCCCCCGACAGGCTCCCCGGGACGGGTGTCTCCTGCGCGTCCTGCGACTTGACGACCCGGACGGACTCCAGCCGGCCGTCCGGTACCCGCACCTCGAACCGCGCGCCGGCGCGGACGCCCTCGCTGCCGTCCTTCGGTGTGACCCGGATGACGTCCCGCGGTGCCCCGGGCTCCCCGACGGGTCCGTCCGGCGTGCAGCCGGCGGCCCCGGCCACCAGGCCCGCCCATGTCAGTACGGCGGCCAGCACGGCCCCGGCGCGCCCCGCGCGCGTGTGCAGATGCTTCACGTACGGCCCAACGACGGCGTGTGCCCCCGGGAAACGTGAGTGCGAGCCACGCCCTGGGCAGAACACTGGGGAGGACGACACGATGGCGGGCCCCGTCCACGAACGGGACGGTGAGCGGCGCTCCGCCCCGTGTCCGTGTCGTGCCGCCGAGCCGCAGGAGGCCGTCAGGTGTCGAGCCCGCCCGAGCAGGAGGTGGTCCAGGACGGCCGCGCACCGGCCGCAGCGCCGGTTGTTCCCCGGGCGGCGGCGCCACCGGTGCCCGTCCGGCCGGGCACGCCCACGCCGCTCGGGGCGCGCTTCCGGGTGGGCCCGGACGGGGTCGCGGGCGTCAACGTCGCGCTGTGGGCGGGCGGGGCGGAGGCGGTGGAGCTGTGCCTGTTCTCCGCCCAGGGCGTGGAACGGCGGCTGCCGCTGGCCGAGCTGACCCACGAGATCTGGCACGGTTTCGTGCCCGGGGTGCTGCCGGGGCAGCGGTACGGCTACCGGGTGCACGGCCGCTGGGACCCGTGGACCGGCGCCCGCTGGAACCCGGCGAAGCTGCTCCTCGACCCGTACGCGCGCGCGGTGGACGGCGAGTTCACGCTGCCGCCCGAGGTGTACGGGCATGTGCGGGACTGGCCCGACCAGCACGTGGCGGACACGGTGCGCGACGACCGTGACTCGGCGCCGTTCGTCCCCAAGGGCGTGGTCGTCCACGATGACGACGACTGGGCCGACGACCGGCGCCCGAAGACGCCCTGGGCCGACTCGGTGATCTACGAGCTGCACGTGCGGGGCTTCACCAAGCTGCACCCCGGGATCCCGGAGGAACTGCGCGGCACGTACGCGGGGCTCGCGCACCCGGCGGCGATCGAGCACTTGGTGCGGCTGGGTGTGACGGCCGTGGAGCTGCTGCCGGTGCACCAGTTCGCCCACGAGGACCATCTGCTGCGGCGGGGCCTGCGCAACCACTGGGGCTACAACTCGATCGGCTACTTCGCCCCGCACGCGGCGTACGCGGCCTCGGGGACGGCCGGGCAGCAGGTCGGCGAGTTCAAGCGGATGGTGCGGGCGCTGCACGCGGCCGGCATCGAAGTGATCCTCGACGTGGTCTACAACCACACCGCGGAGGCGAGCGAGCTCGGGCCGATGCTGTCGCTGCGCGGCATCGACAACCGCGGCTACTACCGCCTCCAGAACGACCCCCGCCGGTACGCGGACTACACGGGCTGCGGCAACACCCTGCACGTGGTGCAGCCGCACGTGCTGCGCCTGATCACGGACTCGCTCCGGTACTGGGTGACGGAGATGGGCGTGGACGGCTTCCGGTTCGACCTGGCCGCCGCGCTGGCCCGCTCGATGCACGACGTCGACATGCTCTCCCCGTTCCTCGCGGTGATCGCCCAGGACCCGGTGCTGCGCCGGGTGAAGCTGATCGCGGAGCCGTGGGACGTGGGCTCGGGCGGCTACCAGGTGGGCGCCTTCCCACCGCTGTGGACGGAGTGGAACGACCGCTACCGCAACGCCGTGCGGGACTTCTGGCGCGGCGCGCTGCCGGACGTACGGGAGATGGGGTACCGGCTGTCGGGGTCGAGCGACCTGTACGCGTGGGGCGGCCGGCGCCCGTACGCGTCGATCGACTTCATCACCGCGCACGACGGCTTCACCCTGCGGGACCTCGTGTCGTACGAACGCAAGCACAACGAGGCGAACGGCGAGGGCAACCGGGACGGCACGGACGACAACCGCTCCTGGAACTGCGGCGTGGAGGGCGAGACCGACGACCGGCGCGTACGGGCCTTGCGCCGCCGGCAGCTGCGGAACCTGCTGACCACGCTGCTGCTGTCGACGGGCGTGCCGATGCTGGTCGCGGGCGACGAGATGGGCCGGACGCAGGGCGGCAACAACAACGCGTACTGCCAGGACAACGAGACCGGCTGGGTGGACTGGACGCTGCTGGCGGAACCGGGCTGGCGGGCACTGTTCGAGCTGACGTCCCGGCTGATCGCGCTGCGCCACGCGCATCCGGTGCTGCGCCGGCGGGCGTTCTTCTCGGGGCGGCCGCACTCGGCGGACGGGCTGCGGGACCTGGCGTGGTTCACGGCTCGGGGCGCGGAGATGACGGAGGGGGACTGGTACGCGCCGGCCGCCACCCTGGGCATGTACCTCTCCGGCCGCGACATACCGGGGCGGAACGAGCAGGGCGCGCAGGTGCTGGACGACAGCTTCCTGGCCGTGCTGCACGCCGGTCACCGCCCGGTGCGGTTCACGCTGCCCGGGCCGCCGTGGGCCGAGGAGTACGAGGTGGTCGTCGACACCGGGCGCGAGGACCAGCGGGAGGCGCCGGGGACGGTGCACCGGGCGGGGGCGCCGATCACGGTTCCGGCGCGGACGGTGCTGCTGCTCAGGGTCGTCGGCTGAGCTTCGTTGCACCACCGTTTCACCACCGTGAACTCGGCGGCGATCTTCTTGACCCGATGTCGGCCCGCCTGGCAACGTCCCTGGTCATGAGGCGTTCAGCTGATCACCGGTGCGTGTGCGCCGCTCTTGTGGAGCGGCGCTACGTCGACCTGTGCCGGCAGGCCGGCGCGATCTGTCGCTGAGAGCCTGCGCCGCGGCTTCCTTCCGCTTGTGCCGCGGCTCTCTGCCGCCTCCCCCAGAGCCCCCCCGCGTTCCCTTTCCCTCCTGCTCTCCCGAGCCGCTTCCCGAGGATGACGCATGCCCGAGATATCCCGTCGTGTCTTCGGCGGTCTGGTCGGCGGCGGTGCGGCCACCGCCGTCGCCGGTACCTCCACCGTCGCCACGGCCGCCGCCGCCACGGCCGCCGCCGAGCGCCCCTTCCGGGCCCGCAAGAACCCCTCCGGCACCCGCGAGCGCCCCAACTTCCTGTTCATCCTGGGTGACGACCTCGGCTGGGCCGACCTCTCCTCCTACGGGTCGCCGCACATCAGGACGCCGAACCTGGACCGGCTGGCCGCCCAGGGCGTGCGCTTCACCCACGCCTACTCGGGCTCGGCGACCTGCTCCCCGACCCGGTTCAGCCTGTACACCGGGCGGTACCCGGGCCGTGCGAAGGGCGGACTCGCCGAACCCATCGGGAACAGGACGCAGGGACTGGACCCGAACCACCCCACCCTCGCCTCGCTCCTGAAGAGGGCCGGCTACGACACCGCGCTGATCGGCAAGTGGCACTGCGGCTGGCTGCCCGACCACAGCCCCACCAAGTCGGGCTGGGACGAGTTCTTCGGCAACTTCGGCGGTGCGCTGGAGTACTTCTCCAAGCTGGGCCAGCTCGGCGACTACGACCTGTACGAGGGCGACGCGACCTACAAGGACCTGCGGTACTACACGACGATCCTGACCGAGCGGGCGGTCGACTACGTCAGCCGCGACCACGACGCGCCGTGGCTGCTCAACCTGAACTTCACCACGCCGCACTGGCCCTGGCTCGGCGAGGACGACGAGGAGACCGCCGCGGAGATCGAGGCGAAGATCCGCTCCGGCCAGGTGCTGTCCGCGCTGCTGCACAACGACGGCGGCTCGATCACGAAGTACAAGGAGATGGTGGAGAACCTGGACGCCGCCGTCGGCAAGGTGCTCACCGCGCTGCGCCGCACCGGCCAGGAGGACAACACGGTCGTCGTCTTCGCCAGCGACAACGGTGGTGAGCGGTTCTCGTACCAGTGGCCGCTCAGCGGCGGCAAGGGCGAGCTGCTCGAGGGCGGCATCCGCATCCCGACCGTCCTGCGCTGGCCGGCCCGGATCGACGGCCGCCAGGTCAGCGACGAGCCCGTCTACTCGCCCGACTGGACGGCGACGCTGCTGGAGCTCGGCGGGGCCCGGCCCGACCCGGCGTACCCGCTGGACGGCACCAGCTTCGCGGGGTACCTGCTGAAGGGCGAGGAGCTGCCGGAGCGGGACCTGTTCTGGCGGGTACGGGGCAACCGGGCGCTCCGACGCGGCAAGTGGAAGTACTACCGGGACGCCGCCGGTACGGACCACCTGTACGACCTGGTCGCCGACGCACGCGAGCAGGCGGATCTGGCCAAGGTGCGGCCGGAGTTGCTGGCGGAGCTGAAGGCGGCGTGGGAGTCGGTCGACAGCGGTCTGCTGCCGTATCCGGCGTCCTAGCCACGGCCGGACGCCGACGCCCCGGAGCCCGGCCCGGGGCGTCTGCGCAGGTCGTGGCGCCGGCGGCCGGTCCGGTCGGGCGAAAACTCGGTGGGCAGTGTCAGTGGCGATCCGTAGGCTCGCCCCTGATGTCCACGACACCCGCACCTCCCAAGGACCGCTCCACCGTTCGCACCCTGCTGCGCCTGTGGCCGTACGTGCGGCCCGTGCGGGCCAGAATGTGCACCGCCGCCCTCGTGGCCGTCCTCGCGTCCTGCATCGGTCTCGTGATCCCGCTCGTCCTGAAGTGGCTGGTGGACGGGCCGGTCGCCGAGCGCGACCCGCAGGGCGTGTGGCTCGGCGCGCTGTACCTGCTGCTGCTCGGGCTCGCCGAGGCGGGGCTCTTCGGGCTGCGGCGGTGGCTGGTGGCGCGGCCCCTCGCCGGTGTGGAGGCGTCGATGCGGGCGGAGCTGTACCGGCATCTCCAGCGCGTCCCGATCGCCTTCCACGACCGCTGGGCCTCGGGACAGCTGCTGTCCCGAGGCACCACGGATCTGATGCTGCTGCGGATGTTCCTCGCCTTCCCGCTGACGTTCCTGCTGGTCAACGGGGTCACGATCATCGTCGGCGTGATCATCATGCTGCTGCAGGACTGGGTGCTCGGGCTGGTGATCCTCGGCCCGGCCGTGCCCGTGGTGATCACCTGTGTCGTCTTCGAGCGGCGGTACGCGTCCGTCGCGCGGCGTGCGCAGGACCAGGTGGGCGATCTGACGACGGTCGTCGAGGAGAGCGTCCTCGGAATCAGGATCATCAAGGGTTTCGGGCGGCACCGCAGCCAGGCGCGCGCCTTCCGGGAGCTGTCGCGCACGCTGCGCGGGACCGAGCTGCACAAGGCGCGGCTGCTCGCCTCGATCTGGGCCGTCATCATCACGCTGCCCGAGCTCGCCATCGGCGCGGCGCTCGTGCTCGGCACCGTACGGGTGGCCGACGGCGCCCTGTCGGCGGGCACCCTGGTGGCCTTCCTGTCCACGGCCCTCGCCCTGCGCTGGCCCGTCGACTCCATCGGGTTCCTGCTCGCGATGTCGCAGGAGGCGGCGACGGCGACGGAACGGTACTTCGAGGTGATGGACGCGGAGCGGGAGTCCGGCACGGTGTCCGTCCCGGCCCCGGTTCCGGCCGCGGCCCGCGGGAACGGCGCCCGGCCCGGGGGCGGCGGCGCCCGGTCCGGGGACGACGGGCTGCGCTTCCACGCCGTGCGGTTCCGCTACCCCGACGCCCCCGAGGGTTCCCCGCCCGTTCTCGACCGCATCGACCTGCACATACGCCACGGTGAGTCGATGGCCCTGGTCGGCGCGACCGGCACCGGCAAGACCACGCTCACCGCGCTCGTCCCCCGCCTGCACGAGGTCACCTCCGGCCGGATCACGCTCGACGGGGAGAACATCACGGCGATGCCCCGCGAGGAACTGCGCACCAAGGTCGCCGTCGCCTTCGAGGAGCCGACCCTGTTCTCCGCCAGTGTGGGCGAGAACGTGCTGATGGGCGCCGGTGGCGACGCGGGCCGGGCGGAACTGGACCGCGCGCTCGCCGTCGCCCAGGCCGGCTTCGCGCACACGCTGCCCGAGGGCACGGACACCCAGGTCGGCGAACAGGGGCTGAGCCTGTCCGGCGGCCAGCGGCAGCGGCTGGCGCTGGCGCGGGCGGTCGTCGGCCGGCCCCGCTTCCTCGTCCTGGACGACCCGCTGTCCGCCCTGGACGTGCACACCGAGGCCGCGGTCGAGACCGCCCTGCGCCAGGTGCTCGCGGACACGACCGCCCTGATCGTGGCGCACCGCCCGTCCACGGTGCTGCTCGCCGACCGGGTGGCCCTGCTCTCCGGCGGCCGGATCGCCGCCGTCGGCACCCACCACGAACTGCTGCGGACGAACGCCGAGTACGCCTGGCTGATGTCGGGCGCCGACCGCACCGGTACGGACGGCCCCGCGACCGCCCCGACCGACATCCCGGAGGAGGCGCGCCGATGACGACGGCGTCCACGACATCAGCGCCGGGCACTCCCGGCGACGACGACCCGGACGTCACCGCAACCGCGGACGGCACCGGCACCGGCACCGGCACCGGCACCGGCGACATCTTCGACCGCGACGTCCTGCCCACGCCCCCGGGCGCCACGTCCGCGCTGCTGCGCTCCCTGCTGGCCCCGATGAAGGCACGCGTCGTCCTCACGACGACCCTGCTGCTGCTCCAGCAGGCGGCGGTGCAGGCGGGCCCGCTGCTCGTCGCGTACGCCATCGACAGTGCCGTCCCCGCGCTGCGCCGTGACGACCACGGTCCACTGATCGCGGTGGCCGTCGCCTATCTGCTGTGCGCGCTGGCGTCCGGCGGGCTCCAGTACCTGTTCTTCCGCGCCGCCGGCCGGGTCAGCCAGGACGTGCTGCTGGACCTGCGCGGCCGGATCTTCCGCCACGCCCAGGCGCTGAGCGTCGACTTCCATGAGCGGTACACCTCGGGCCGGCTCATCTCCCGTTCCACCACCGACGTCGAGTCACTGCGCGAGCTGCTGGACGAAGGGCTCCAGGAACTCGTCACCGTGATCCTGTCGTTCGTCTACATCTCGGTGCTGCTGCTCTGGCTGGACCTGGGCCTCGGCGCGGCCGCGCTGGCCTCCTTCGTCCCGCTCCACCTGCTGGTACGGAACTACCGGCGCCGCGCGGACCGGGTGTACCGGCTGCGCTCGACCGCCATCGCCGCCGTCATCGTGAAGTTCGTGGAGACGATGAACGGCATCCGCCCGGTGCGCGCCTTCCGCCGCGAGGCCGCCAACGACGCCGAGTTCGGGGTGCTGAACCACCGTCACGAGCGCCGGAACGGCGACGCGACCCTGGAGATGGCCCGCTATGTGGTCGGCTCCCGCCTGGTCGCCAACACGGCGGTGGCGGCCATCGTGCTGTGGAGCGCCTACCGGGTGGCCGACGGCGCCCTGGCCCTCGGGGTGCTGGCGGCCGCGGTGCTGTACCTGCGCCGGCTGTACGACCCGATCGACCGGCTGGGCATGTTCCTGAACTCGTACCAGTCGGCGGCGGCCTCGCTGGAGAAGATCGCCGGGCTGCTGGCCCAGACGCCGTCGGTGCCGGAGCCCGCGGCGCCCCGGCGGCTGCCCGCCCTCGAGTCCGCGCACCCGGGCCGGGAGGTCGTCTTCGACGGTGTCCGCTTCGCCTACCGCACCGGCGGCGAGGTCCTGCCCCGCTTCGACCTCACCCTCCCGGCCGGGCAGACGGTCGCGGTCGTCGGCACGACCGGCGCCGGGAAGTCCACCCTGGCCAAGCTGCTCGCCCGCTTCTACGACCCCTCCGACGGCCGGATCCTGCTCAGCGGGGTCGATCTGCGCGATCTCCCGGTGCGTGAGCTGCGGCGCGGGGTGGTCATGGTCACCCAGGAGGCGTTCCTGTTCTCGGGTACGGTCGCCGACAACATCGCCATCGGCCGCCCCGAGGCGACCCGTGAGGAGATCGTGGCGGCGGCCCGGGCGATCGGCGCGCACGAGTTCATAGCCGCGCTGCCCGACGGCTACGACACCGACGTCCGCAAGCGCGGCGGGCGCATCTCGGCCGGGCAGCGCCAGCTGGTCGCGTTCGCGCGCGCGTTGCTGGCGGACCCGGCGGTGCTCATCCTCGACGAGGCGACCAGTTCACTGGACATCCCCGGTGAGCGGGCCGTGCAGCGCGCCATGCTGACCGTGCTGAAGGGACGGACGGCGGTGGTGATCGCCCACCGGCTGTCCACCGTCGAGACGGCCGACCGGGTGCTCGTCATGGAGCACGGCCGGATCGTCGAGGACGGCACCCCGGCCGGTCTCGTCGCGGGCGCCGGCCGGTTCGCGGACCTGCACCGGGCCTGGCAGGACAGCCTGACCTGACCGCCGCCTGCCTGCCCGCCGTACGGGGTTCCTCACTCGTACACGAACTCCGTACGGTCCGGGTGCAGCACCAGTTCCACCGGCGGGCGGCCGTCCCAGGTGTGGCCGGGGCCGTGGTGGCGGCGGGACTCGTAGTGCCAGGCCAGGTTGCCGGCGATCAGCAGGCCGACCGCGTCCAGGTACCGGTCCAGGTCGCCGCTCAGCTCGTGGCCCCGGTAGCGGGCGCGCAGGGTCCGGCAGGCGCGGGCGTAGTCGCCGTCGGCGCGCGCGACACGGCGCAGCAGGACGTCGACGGCGCCCTGGACCGTGAGGCCCTGGTGCCGCATCAGGGACAGCGGCAGGTTCGGGCCGTCGCCGGTCCGGAGTTCCCCGCGCAGCGCGAACAGGTCGGCGACCAGCACCATGTGCGTGCCCGCGACGCGCCACAGGCCGGCCAGGGCGCCGTCGACGTCCTGCTCCATCAGCTCCGTCAGGTCGATGCCGAGGACGTGCTCGACGGGCACCACGACCATCTCGCCGCCGAACGCGAGCCGGCGCAGCGGGAGGCAGACGTCGGGGTGGACGCTGTGGCCGCCGGCCCGCAGCGAGTTCTCGACGGCGAGGGCCTCGGCCCAGCGCCGGTGGGCGCGCGTGTGCCGACGGCGGACGCCGGGGGTCATCGATCCGGTCAGCTCGGCCCAGGCGTCCTTGTAGGCGGTCGCGTACGGGCTGGTGTCGTCGCCCGTGCCGGCCAGCAGCCGCAGGAAGTCGTCGTGGGTCTCCCATGTGTCGTGCGCCGCCGGGTCCGCGCAGGCGAACAGCAGGGTGTAGAGGCGGCTGACGGTGCCGAGCCGGGCGGGTTCGGCGGTGGGGTGGCACCAGCACACCCAGCGCGGGACCCCGTCCGCGCGGAACGCCTCCCCCCGCGGTCCGCCGGTGAGCGGCTCCGACCCGGCCGGCCATGTGTGCTCGGCGGCGGTCAGCGCGGCGTGACCGGGGTGCAGTTCCGCCCGGCCCGGGTGCGGGATGGTTCCGATGCGGACGCGCGTCGCCGTGGAGGCCTGTGCCGTCGGACGGATGGGCCGGGTGATCATCCTTCTCCCCCTGCTCGTCTCGGTGCCGGTACAGCGTGAGCGTGGCAGTCCGGACCGGTGGCCAGCAGGGCGGCCGGCGCGGCGCCCGGGGCGTGCGCGCGGCTCGCCGCTCCGCCGGCCGCACCCGTCCGCACCGATGCGGGACGTCCGTACCCTTTGGTCCCCTTGCGGCCGGGGTCGTACGGCTGTCCGGCATACGCACCGCCCGGCCGCCCTGATCGATTCCGGCCAGCGGGCCGGCCGCCGCTGCGCCGCTCACCTCACCGGCCGGCCGGGCGCCCCAGGCGGTTCCGGCATCGGCGACGTTCATCCGGGCGGCGTTTTCCGGCCAACATCACGTCACGGGCCTGACATGTACGCGCCCTAGCTGCCACTCTTCCTCCACCGCCGCACAGCACCGCACCTCACAGCAACTCCCGGGCAGGGTCCCCACCCTTGCCCGCTCCCCCACCCAGGAGCTCGTGTGTCTCACTTCTACGCGCGTCATCAGCGCACCACCCTGGCCATCGCCACCGCCGTGGCCGCCGGTGCCCTCATCGCCGCCGGCACGACCACCGGCGCCGCCGCCCAGCCCGAGCCGTCCGCGGGGACGGCGAAGGCGGCGGCCCTCCCGCTGGCCCTCACCCCGGCCGCGCGCACCGCCCTGATCAAGGAGGCCGACGCCGCCTCGGCCGGCACGGCCGACGCGATAGGCCTCGGCACGAAGGAAGAACTCGTCGTCCGTGACGTCGTCCGGGACGCCGACGGCACCACCCACACCCGCTACGAGCGCACCTACGCAGGCCTCCCGGTGCTCGGCGGCGACCTGGTCGTCCACGAGAACGCGGCGGGCGGCACCACGGGCGTCACCAAGGCCACGAAGGCCGCCATCAAGGTCACGGACCTCACCGCGGACGTCACCAAGGCCACCGCCGAGAAGCAGGCGCTGAAGGCCGCCAAGGCCGAGGGCTCCACCGAGTCCGCCGCCGAGCGGGCCCCGCGCAAGGTGGTCTGGGCCGCGAGCGGCGAGCCGGTCCTCGCGTACGAGACGGTCGTCGGCGGCTTCCAGCACGACGGCACCCCGCAGGAGCTGCACGTCGTCACGGACGCGGCCACGGGCGAGAAGCTGTACGAGTGGGAGGCCGTCCAGACCGCCACGGGTCATGGCCAGTACAACGGCACGGTCACCATCAACACCACGCTGTCCGGCTCGACGTACCAGCTGAACGACTCCGCCCGCGGCGCCCACAAGACGTACAACAAGGCGCGCGGCACCTCCTCCTCGCTGGGCACGCTCTTCACGGACGCCGACAACGTGTGGGGCACGGGCACCCCCTCCAGCTCGTCCACCGACCAGACGGCCGCCGTCGACGCGCACTACGGCGCCCAGGCCACCTGGGACTTCTACAAGAACGTGCTGGGCCGCAACGGCATCCGCAACAACGGCGTGGCCGCCCCCTCCCGCGTCCACTACGGCAACGCGTACAACAACGCGTTCTGGTCCGACAGCTGCTTCTGCATGACGTACGGCGACGGCACGGGCAACGTGAAGCCGCTGACCTCGCTGGACGTGGCGGCCCACGAGATGACCCACGGCGTCACCTCGTACACGGCCGGGCTGAACTACAGCGGTGAGTCGGGCGGCCTGAACGAGGCCACCTCCGACATCCTGGCCACGGCGGTCGAGTTCCACGCGGCCAACGCCAAGGACCCGGGCGACTACCTCATCGGCGAGAAGATCGACATCAACGGCAACGGCACGCCGCTGCGGTACATGGACAAGCCGAGCAAGGACGGCAAGTCGGCCGACTACTGGTCCTCCAGCCTGGCCGGCATGGACGTCCACTACTCGTCCGGCCCGGCGAACCACTTCTTCTTCCTGCTCAGCGAGGGCAGCGGCGCCAGGACGGTCAACGGCGTGTCCTACAACTCGCCGACCTCCAACGGCTCCACGGTCACCGGGATCGGCCGCACCAAGGCCGTCCAGATCTGGTACAAGGCGCTGACCACGTACATGACCTCCACCACCAACTACAAGGGCGCCCGCACGGCGACCCTGAGCGCGGCGGCGGCGCTGTACGGCTCCGGCAGCGCGGAGTACAACGCGGTGAACGCGGCCTGGGCGGCGGTGAACGTCACGGCCTGACGCGGCAGTTGACGCGATCGGGCGTCAGGGCGGTACCCGGCGGGAGTGCAAGTGCGGGTACCGCCCTAGGCTTTGGACCCATGCCCCCCACGGACGGCCGCTCGCAGCACGGCCCCCTCGCAGACGGTCCCTTCACCTACGCCCCGGTGGGCGCGACCCGGTCCGGTGACTGCCCGCCCGGCTTCCACCCCCTCGAGGTGCGCACCCGCATCGGCGAGGGCACGGACGTCTTCGAGCGCGCGTCCCGGGCGGTCATGACCTGGGAGCTGCACCGGGCGGTCGGCGTGGGCATCGAGGCCGGCGCCCCCGAGGCCAAGCCCGGCGTCGATGTCACGGTCACGCTCGCCGGTGTCATCAAGGCGCCCTGCCGCGTGGTCTGGACGGTGGACGAGCCCCGCCGCCGGGGCTGGGCCTACGGCACCCTCCCGGGCCACCCCGAGTGCGGCGAGGAGGCCTTCGTGGTCGCCCGCACGGGTGACGGAACGGTCTGGCTGACGGTGACGGCGTACAGCCGCGCGGCCAAGTGGTACGCCCGGGCGGGCGGCGCGGCCACCCGGGGGCTCCAGCACGCGTACGCGCGACGCTGCGGAGCGGTGCTGCGCAGCCTGTGCGCGGCGCCCGAGGCCTGAGAAGGCGGTAAGGGGGGCACCGCCGGGCGGTGCCCCCCTGCCGCCGCCACCTCGACGGATCAGCGCATCAGCACACCCGCTCCCTCTCCCGTCTCCTCCGACGGCACGGCCAGCAGCCCCAGCTCCGCGGCCGACGCCAGCAGCGGGTGGGAGGGCAGCACGCGGACCGTATAGCCGAACGGTCCGGTGCGGTCCAGGGACAGCGGGCCCTCGTACACCCACCGGCCCTCCGCGTCCGGGCCGCCCGTCGGCTTCAGCGGCACGCACTCCGCGTCCGCGATGCGGTCCTCCGCGTCCACCCGGCCCGACACGGCCTGCACCTCGACGTCGTCGGGGGCCAGTCCGCCGAGTCCCACGAGGACCCGCAGCGACAGCGTCGTGCCGAGCTCGGCCGTGGTGGCCGCCACCGAGGTCTCCACATGGTCGACCGTGACGCCGTGCCAGGCGCCGCGCACCCGGGCCTTCCACTCCGCGAGATCCCGGGCCGTGTCCGGGGTCAGCGCGCGATGGGAGCGGGCCGCGGGCGCGTACAGGCGCTCCACGTACTCGCGTACCATCCGGCCGGCCAGCACCTTGGGGCCGAGGTGGGTGAGCGTCTGGCGGACCATCTCGATCCAGCGGTCGGGCAGTCCGCCCGGGCCGCGCTCGTAGAAGCGGGGCGCCACCCGCTTCTCCAGCAGGTCGTACAGGGCGGACGCCTCCAGGTCGTCGCGGCGGTCCTCGTCCGTCGCCTGGCCGTCCGCCGTGGGGATCGCCCAGCCGAAGTCGGGCCGGAACCACTCGTCCCACCAGCCGTCCAGCACGGACAGGTTCAGACAGCCGTTGAGGGCCGCCTTCATCCCGCTGGTCCCGCACGCCTCCAGCGGCCGGAGCGGGTTGTTCAGCCAGACGTCGCAGCCCGGGTACAGCTTCTGGGCCATCGCCATGCCGTAGTCCGGCAGGAAGACGAGCCGGTGGCGTACGCGCGGGTCGTCCGCGAACCGGACCAGCTCCTGCACCAGCCGCTTGCCGCCGTCGTCCGCCGGGTGGGCCTTGCCCGCCACCACGATCTGCACCGGCCGGTCGGGGTTCAGCAGCAGCTCCATCAGCCGGTCGCGGTCGCGGAGCATCAGGGTGAGCCGTTTGTACGACGGGACGCGGCGCGCGAAGCCGATGGTCAGCACGTCGGGGTCGAGCACGCCGTCGATCCAGCCGAGCTCGGCCGTGCCCGCGCCGCGCTGCCGCCATGACGCGTACAGCCGCCGCCGCACCTCGTCCACGAGCTGTTCGCGCAGGGACCGCCGCAGTTCCCAGATCTCCTGGTCGGGGATCTCCGCGACGGAGTCCCAGCGGTCCGAGCCGCCGACCGTGAGCGCATCCTCGGTGCGCTGCGCGCCGATCTGCCGCGCGCCCAGCCGGAACACCTCGGGGGCCACCCAGGTGGGTGCGTGGACGCCGTTGGTGACCGAGGTGATCGGCACCTCGTCGGCGTCGAAGCCCGGCCACAGGCCCGCGAACATCTCCCGGCTGACGTGCCCGTGCAGCAGGGACACGCCGTTCGCCCGCTGGCCGAGCCGCAGGCCCATCACGGCCATGTTGAACAGGTTGGGCTCACCGCCGGGGTAGGTCTCCATGCCGAGCCGGAGGATGCGTTCGACGTCGATGCGGGGCAGCTCGGCGTCGGGGCCGAAGTGGCGGGCGACCAGTTCGCGGTCGAAGCGGTCGATGCCGGCGGGGACGGGCGTGTGGGTGGTGAAGACCGTGCCCGCCCGGACCGCCTCCAGGCCCGCGTCGAAGTCCAGCCCCCGGTCGCACAGCTCGGCGATCCGCTCCAGGCCCAGGAAGCCGGCGTGTCCCTCGTTCGTGTGAAAGACCTCGGGCTCCGGGTGGCCGGTCAGCCGGCAGTACGTCCGGACCGCCCGCACCCCTCCTATGCCGAGCAGCATTTCCTGCAGGAGCCGGTGCTCGCTGCCGCCGCCGTACAGCCGGTCGGTGACGCCCCGCTCGCCGAGGTCGTTCTCCTCGACGTCCGAGTCGAGCAGCAGCAGCGGTACGCGGCCCACCTGGGCCTGCCAGATCCGGGCCCGCATGCTGCGTCCGCCGGGCAGGGCGATGGAGACCTGCGCGGGCGAGCCGTCGGCCTCCCTGAGCGGCACCAGCGGCAGCTCGTTGGGGTCGAGGACCGGGTAGTGCTCCTGCTGCCAGCCGTCCCGCGAGAGCGACTGGCGGAAGTAGCCGTGCCGGTAGAGCAGGCCGACGCCGATGAGCGGGACGCCGAGGTCGCTGGCGGCCTTCAGATGGTCGCCGGCCAGGATGCCGAGGCCGCCGGAGTACTGCGGCAGGGCCGCGGTGATGCCGAACTCGGGGGAGAAGTAGGCGACGGCGGCGGGAAGGCCGCCGGGCTGGGTCTGGTACCAGCGGTCCCCGCGCACATAGTCGCGCAGATCGTCGGCCGCGGCGGCCAGCCGTCGCAGGAAACGCCGGTCCCCGGCGAGTTCCTCGAGGCGGTCGGCCGGGACGCTGCCGAGGAGCCGCACCGGGTCGCCACCGGACGCGGCCCAGCGCTCGGGGTCCACGGACTGGAAGAGATCACGGGTCTCCGCGTGCCAGGACCAGCGCAGATTGCGTGCCAGATCGCTGAGCGGGTGAAGGGCTGCGGGGAGGACGGGTCGTACGGTGAACCTGCGAATCGCCTTCACTTAAGCTTCCACCTTCATGGAGGACGTGCGCGGCCGAGGGACCCACACCACTGTGCGTCCCTTCGTCGTCACCCCCGACCGTAGCGGCGCGAGCGCCCCGACAACCACGGCGCGTCCGTGGCCCGCGCTCCGGCTCGGCCGGCTTTCCGGCTGACTTCCGTCCCGATGTCGCCGTGACCTTCACACGGCTTTCACCTGCGATATGGCCGATTCCGCCCCGTCGTCCGGCCTTGTGGGGCCACACAGCGCACGAGAGGCTGCGCAGTGGCGTATTCGGCCGTTTTCGACCGGTCCGGCTGAGGCGGCTCCGGTACGCCGAGTTGAGGAGGGGAACTCACCATATGGCAGAGACCGGAAACCGGCGTCCGCGCTGGGCGGGAGGCCTGACGGCGCTCGTCACGGCCGCGGCGCTTTCGGCCATCACTCCGCCGGCGTACGCCGCGCCCCAGGGGCGCATACTCGGCGCCGGCGAACCCGGATCCGTGAGCGGCAGTTACATCGTGACGCTGAAGGGCGGAACGAAGGCCCGATCGGCGGCGGGCGTGGACCTCGCGAAGAAATACGGCGCGAAAATAGGCCATACCTACACCTCGGTCCTGAACGGCTACTCCGTGCGGACCGGCGACCGGCAGGCCCGGGAGCTCGCGGCGGACCCGCGCGTCGCCTCGGTCGTGCAGGACACCCGGGTGGCGTACGACCACACCCAGAAGAACCCGCCCTCGTGGGGCCTGGACCGGATCGACCAGCCGGACCTGCCCCTCGACCGGAGCTACACCCCGCCGGACCCGGCGGGCGAGGGCGTCACCGTGTACACCGTCGACACCGGCATCCGGACCACCCACCAGGACTTCGGCGGTCGGGCGAGCAGCGGCTGGGACTTCGTCGAGAACGACGCGGTCGCCCAGGACGGCAACGGGCACGGCACCCATGTCGCGGCCACCATCGCCGGCACCACGTACGGCGTCGCCAAGAAGGCGCGGGTCGTCGGTGTGCGGGTGCTCGACGACGCCGGTTCGGGCACCACCGCCCAGGTGATCGCCGGCATCGACTGGGTGACGCGGAACGCGCGCAAGCCCGCCGTGGCCAACATGAGCCTGGGCGGCTTCGCCAACGCGCAGCTCGACGCGGCCGTGCGCACCTCGATCGCGTCCGGTGTCACGTACGCGGTGGCGGCCGGCAACGACGGTCTCGCGGCCGGGCTCTATTCACCCGCCCGTGTCAAGGAGGCGATCACGGTCGGCGCCACCGACCAGGCGGACCGGCGCGCCTCCTTCTCCAACTGGGGCCCGTCCCTGGATGTGTTCGCACCAGGTGTGTCGATCACTTCCGCGTGGAACACGAGTGATACCGCCAAGGCGACCCACGACGGCACGTCGATGGCAACACCGCATGTCGCGGGTGCTGCCGCGCTGTATCTCGCCGACCATCCGGGCGCCGGTCCGGCGGAGGTGAGCGAGGCACTCGCGGGTTCCGCCGTTTCGGGGAAGGTAACGGGTCGCGGCATCGGATCGCCCGATCGACTGCTTCAGGTGAACAAGCCGTAACACCAGGAGATTTCCGCACATAACGGGGTAGGCGAAACCGGTCTCGTCCATACGGACGAGGCCGGTCTTGTGTGTAGACATACGCGTGAGTAGTTAACAAAGTGCCGGAATGCCCACCCGCATAGGGTGGGAAGGCTCCTCCGGTACGCCCCCAGGTGCCATCTCCCCACACCCTCATCCGCCTACGACGTTGACGCGGACAGGAGCGGTCATGCCCGCCAAGCACCACTCGTCAGCACCTCCGACGACCAGCACCACGCCGGGGCCGCGCATGCCCCGGAAGAGTGCCGGCCCGCCCCCCGCGGTGCCGGACCTCCCCTCGATCGGCCGGATACCCGTACTCGACGTCCGGCCGATGGTCCATCACGGGCGCCGGCCGGCGAAGGCCGTGGTGGGCGAGGAGTTCGAGATCTCGGCGACCGTGTTCCGCGAGGGGCACGACGCGGTCGCCGCGAACGTGGTCCTGACGGACCCGAAGGGGCGTACGGGGCCGTGGACGCCGATGCGGGAGCTGGCGCCCGGCACCGACCGCTGGGGCGCCGACGTCTCCCTGCCGGCCGAGGGCCGGTGGACGTACCGGGTGGAGGCGTGGGGCGACCCGGTGGCCACCTGGCGGCACCACGCACGGATCAAGATCCCCGCGGGGATCGACACGGAGCTCGTCCTGGAGGAGGGCGCGCTGCTGCACGAGCGGGCCGCCGAAGGGGTGCCCGGGCGCGGGAGCGAGCGCAAGGTGCTCCGGGCCGCGGCGGCCGCGCTGCGGGACACCACGCGCCCCGTGGCCGCCCGGCTCGCGGCCGCGCTGGCGCCGGAGGTGGACGCGGTGCTGGCGCGGTATCCGCTGCGGGAGCTGGTGACCGCGTCGGCGGAGCTGGAGCTGCGGGTGGAGCGGGAGCGGGCGCTGTACGGTGCCTGGTACGAGTTCTTCCCGCGCTCGGAGGGCACCGAGGAGGAGCCGCACGGCACCTTCCGCACCGCCGCCCGGCGGCTGGAGGCGATCGCCGGGATGGGCTTCGACGTGGTCTATCTGCCGCCGATCCATCCGATCGGGCAGACCTGGCGCAAGGGCCCGGACAACACCCTGTCCGCCGGCCCGGACGACGTCGGGGTGCCCTGGGCGATCGGCTCCGCCGAGGGCGGCCACGACGCGGTCCATCCGCAGCTGGGCACATTGGAGGACTTCGATTTCTTCGTGGCCCGGGCACGGGAGCTGGGCCTGGAGGTGGCGCTGGACTTCGCGCTGCAGTGCTCGCCGGACCATCCCTGGGTGCACAAGCACCCGGAGTGGTTCCGGCACCGCCCGGACGGCTCCATCGCGTATGCGGAGAACCCGCCGAAGAAGTACCAGGACATCTACCCGATCGCGTTCGACCAGGACATGGACGGGCTGGTCGCGGAGACGCTGCGGGTGCTGCGGCACTGGATGGCGCACGGGGTGCGGATCTTCCGGGTGGACAATCCGCACACCAAGCCGGTGCTGTTCTGGGAGCGGGTGCTGGCCGACGTCCGGCGCACCGACCCGGATGTGATCTTCCTGGCCGAGGCGTTCACCCGGCCGGCGATGATGCACACCCTGGCCGCGATCGGCTTCCAGCAGTCCTACACCTACTTCACCTGGCGCAACACAAAGCAGGAGCTGACCGAGTACCTGACCGAGCTGTCCGGCGAGGCCGCCGCGGCCATGCGGCCCAACTTCTTCGTCAACACCCCCGACATCCTGCACGCCTACCTCCAGCAGGGCGGCCGGCCCGCCTTCGAGGTCCGCGCCGTGCTCGCCGCCACCCTCTCCCCCGCCTGGGGCGTCTACAGCGGCTACGAACTCTGCGAGAACACCCCGCTCCGGCCCGGCAGCGAGGAGTACCTGCACTCCGAGAAGTACCAGCTCCGCCCCCGCGACTGGGACACCGCCGAACGCGAGGGCCGCAGCATCGCACCGTTGCTGCGCAAGCTGAACGACATCCGCCGGAGCAGTCCGGCGCTGCGGCAGCTGCGGAACCTGCACTTCCACCACGCCGACCAGGACGCGGTGATCGCTTACTCCAAGCGTGCGGGTTCGAACACGGTCGTGGTGGTCGCCAACCTGGACCCCCACCACACCCAGGAGGCCACCGTCTCGTTGGACATGCCGCAACTCGGCCTGGACTGGCACGAGTCCGTGCCGGTGCGCGACGAGCTCACCGGTGAGACCTACCACTGGGGCAGGAACAACTACGTGCGCCTAGAGCCGGGCCGCGCGCCCGCGCACGTACTGACCGTCCTGCGACCGTCCAACCCGCAGATCGGAGGGTCACCCGCAAAATGATCGTCAACGAGCCCGTCTCGGACAAATTCGAGGACACCCCCGCCCGGGACCGTGACCCGGAGTGGTTCAAGCGTGCCGTCTTCTACGAGGTGCTGGTGCGCACCTTCCAGGACAGCAACGGCGACGGTGTCGGCGACCTCAAGGGCCTGACCGCCAAGCTGGACTATCTGCAGTGGCTGGGCGTGGACTGCCTGTGGCTCCCGCCCTTCTTCAAATCGCCGCTGCGCGACGGCGGCTACGACGTCTCCGACTACACCGCGGTCCTGCCGGAGTTCGGTGACCTGGCGGACTTCGTGGAGTTCGTCGACGCCGCCCACCAGCGGGGCATGCGCGTGATCATCGACTTCGTCATGAACCACACCAGCGACCAGCACCCGTGGTTCCAGGAGTCCCGGAAGGATCCGGAGGGCCCCTACGGCGACTACTACGTCTGGGCCGACGACGACAAGCAGTACCAGGACGCCCGCATCATCTTCGTCGACACCGAGGTGTCCAACTGGACCTTCGACCCGGTCCGCAAGCAGTACTTCTGGCACCGTTTCTTCTCCCACCAGCCGGACCTCAACTACGAGAACCCGGCCGTGCAGGAAGAGATGATCTCCGCCCTGCGGTTCTGGCTGGACCTCGGCATCGACGGCTTCCGGCTGGACGCGGTGCCGTACCTCTACCAGGAGGAGGGAACGAACTGCGAAAACCTTCCGGCAACGCATGAGTTCCTCAAGCGGGTCCGGAAGGAGATCGACGCCCACTACCCGGACACGGTGGTGCTGGCCGAGGCCAACCAGTGGCCCGAGGACGTGGTCGACTACTTCGGCGACTTCAGTTCGGGTGGCGACGAGTGCCACATGGCCTTCCACTTCCCGGTCATGCCGCGCATCTTCATGGCCGTACGCCGCGAGTCCCGCTACCCCGTCTCCGAGATCCTGGCCAAGACCCCGGCCATCCCCTCCGGCTGCCAGTGGGGCATCTTCCTGCGCAACCACGACGAGCTCACCCTCGAGATGGTGACGGACGAAGAGCGCGACTACATGTACGCGGAGTACGCCAAGGACCCGCGCATGCGCGCCAACATCGGCATCCGCCGCCGGCTCGCCCCGCTCCTGGACAACGACCGCAACCAGATCGAACTCTTCACCGCGCTGCTGCTGTCCCTGCCCGGCTCCCCGATCCTGTACTACGGCGACGAGATCGGCATGGGCGACAACATCTGGCTCGGCGACCGCGACGCGGTGCGCACCCCCATGCAGTGGACCCCGGACCGCAACGCCGGCTTTTCCTCCTGCGACCCGGGCCGGCTGTACCTCCCGACGATCATGGACCCGGTCTACGGCTACCAGGTCACCAACGTCGAGGCGTCCATGAGCAGTCCCTCGTCGCTGCTGCACTGGACCCGCCGCATGATCGAGATCCGCAAGCAGAACCCGGCCTTCGGCCTCGGCTCGTACACCGAACTGGCCTCGTCCAACCCCGCCGTGCTGGCCTTCCTGCGCGAGGCCCCCTCGACCGAGGAGAACGGGGACGACCTCGTCCTGTGCGTGCACAACTTCTCGCGCTTCGCCCAGCCCACCGAGCTCGATCTGCGCGCCTTCGAGGGGCGTCATCCGGTCGAGCTCATCGGCGGGGTCCGCTTCCCGGCCATCGGTGAACTGCCGTACCTGCTCACCCTCGCGGGCCACGGCTTCTACTGGTTCCGCCTCCGCAAGGACGCCGCGCAGGTCACCGCGTAGGTCACCGCGCTGAGCACTGCGCAGAGACCGCGCGGATCCCGGGCGGGGCGGTTTTGCCCGCCCCGCCCGGGGCACGCATCAGTAACACCCCGACTCCCCTGGTCTTCTGGTCTTCCGGGTCACCGGGGAAAGGACACGACGCCATGTCGGAAGCCGCCACCCACTCCGCGCACCCCGCAGCGACGGCCGGCCCGGGTGCCACGACCGGTCTGCTCGCGTCGCTGGATCCGCTGTTGCGCGAGTGGCTGCCGCGGCAGCGCTGGTTCGCCGGCAAGGGCCGCCCGGTGTCCGGATTCACGCTCGTCGCGGCGACCGAACTGCTTCCCGTGCGCTCCAAGCTGGGGCTGCTCCACCTCCTGGTGCGGGCACACCAGCCGGTCCTGCCCACCCAGGGGGCCCTGCCGCACCCCGGCGACTGCTACCAGCTGCTGATCGGGGTGCGCGAGGCACTGCCGCCACGGCTCGCGCCCGCACTGATCGGACACCTGGAGGAGGGTCCGCTGGCCGGGCGGACGGTGTACGAGGCGCTGTACGACCCCCGCCCCGCCGAGGTGCTGCTCGAAGCGCTGCGTACCGAGGCACGCATCGGCGAGCTCCGCTTCGCACGCGACGCGCACCAGGACATCCGCGCCGGACTGGTCCCACGCAGGGTGACGGCGGAGCAGTCCAACTCCTCGATCGTCTACGGAGATACGTTCATCCTCAAACTGCTGCGGCGGGTCCTGCCCGGGCCCAACCCGGATCTGGAGCTGCCGCTGGTGCTGTCCCGCGAGGGTTGCGCGAGGGTTCCGGCGCCCGCGGGCTGGCTGCTGGCGGACCTCGGCCCGGCGGCCGACGAGTCGTACGTCCTCGGCGTGCTGCAGCCCTTTCTGCAGGGCGCGGCCGACGGCTGGGAGCTGGCCCTGCGCGAGCTGGCCAAGGGCGAGGACTTCACGGCGGAGGCGCGGGCGCTCGGGCGGGCCACGGCCGAGGTGCACACGGCGCTGGCGCGGGCGCTGCCCACGGTCACCCTGGGGCGGCCCCAGCTCGAGCTGATGGTGACCGGCATGACCGAGCGGCTGGACCTCGCCGTGCAGGTGGTGCCGGCGCTGCGGCCGTACGCGCCGGAGCTGCGCACGGCGTTCGAGGCGCTGGCCGACCTGGCGGCGGAGGGCCGTATCTGGACGGCCCAGCGCGTCCACGGCGATCTGCACCTGGGCCAGTGCCTGCGCGCGCCGGACGGTGCCTGGTCGCTCATAGACTTCGAGGGCGAGCCGTCCAAGCCGCTCGCCGAGCGCCGGATGCCGCAGCCGGTCGCCCGGGACGTCGCGGGCATGCTCCGCTCCTTCGACTACGCGGCCCACTCCGTACCGCGCCCCGCCGGCCCCGTCCGTGCCGGGGACGTCCCCGCCCCTACGGCCGCGGACTGGGCGTCCGGCTGCCGGGCCGCCTACTGCACCGGGTACGCGGAGGTCGCCGGGCGCGACCCGCGGACGGATCCCGTACTGCTGCGCGCCTGCGAGACGGACAAGGCGGTGTACGAGGCCGTCTACGAGGCCCGGCACCGCCCCGACTGGCTCCCCGTTCCGATGGCGGCGATACGCCGGCTGGCCGCCAACGAGGACCCCACCTGATCACCCCGTCCACCGCCCCGTCCTTGCCTGTGCCGAGGAGGCCGTACCTGTGACCCCCCGCCCCCCGTCCGACGACAGCACGCAGAAGAAGGGCGCCACCACGAACGAGCACGAGCACCCGAGCGGTGCGGCCGTGCCGAAGCAGGCCGCCAAGAAGGCCGGCGCCAAGAAGACCCCGGCCAAGAAGACCGCCGCGAAGAAGACCGCCGCGAAGAAGACCGCCGCGAAGAAGACGGACGCGAAGAAGACGGCCGCGGCGAAGAAGGCGGTGGCGAAGAAGACCGCCGGCGCCCAGGGGGCGGTGGCCGCGAAGAAGACCGCGGCTCCCGCGAAGGCCGCGGCGGCGGAGCAGGCCACGGGCGCGACGGAGCAGCCGGCGAAGAAGGCCGTCGCCAAGAAGAGCGCGGCCAGGAAGACCACCAAGAAGGCCGCGGCCAAGAAGACCGCCGCGAAGAAGACCGCCGCCGGGAAGGTGGCCGCCGAAGAGGTGGGCGTGACGACGGCGGAGAAGCCGGTGGCGGTGACCGGGGTACTGCCGCCCACGGCCTCCGGGCCCGCGATCCCGGAACAGGGCGGACCGGCCTCCGGGCCCGCCATCCCGGAACAGGGCACCCCCGCCGCCGAACCCGTCGCGCGGATCCCCGAGCCCCGCGCCGAGGGCACCGGAGGCGCCGGGGCGGCCGGCGGCCCCGGGCCGGAGGCCCCCCGCATCCCCGAGCCGCGCACCCCCTTCTCCCCCGCCGTCGACGGCGGCGACCGGGAACGGCTGCTCCACGGCACGCACCACGACCCGCACTCCGTGCTCGGCGCCCATCCCGCGCCGGGCGGGGTGGTGTTCCGCGCCTTCCGCCCGTACGCCCTCGGGGTCACCGTCGTCGCGGACGAGCTGCGGGCCGAGCTGCACGACGACGGCGACGGCTTCTTCTCGGCCGTGCTGCCGCTCGCGGCGGTGCCGGAGGCGTACCGGCTGCTGATCGCGTACGAGGGGACGGTGCAGGACACCGAGGACGCGTACCGCTTCCTGCCGACGATCGGGGAGTTCGACCTGCACCTCATCGGCGAGGGGCGGCACGAGCAGCTCTGGGAGGCGCTCGGTGCCCGGCCGATGGTGCACCAGGGCGTGAGGGGCACCGCCTTCACCGTATGGGCGCCGAACGCGCGCGGGGTGCGGCTGGCCGGCACCTTCAACTTCTGGGACGGGACCGGCTTCCCCATGCGCTCGCTCGGCTCGTCGGGCGTGTGGGAGCTGTTCGTTCCGTCGATAGACGAGGGCGAGTTGTACAAGTTCGAGATCGTCCGGCCGGACGGCACGACGACCCTGCGGGCCGACCCGATGGCCCGCCGTACCGAGGCCCCGCCGAACACGTCCTCCGTCGTGCACGCCTCGCACCACGAGTGGGGGGACGAAGAGTGGCTGGCGCACCGCGCGGACCGGCCGGCCCACGAGGCGCCGTTCTCGGTGTACGAGGTGCACCTGCCGTCGTGGCGTCCCGGGCTGACGTATCGGCAGCTCGCCGAGCAGCTCCCCGCGTACGTCAAGGAGCTCGGGTTCACGCATGTGGAGCTGATGCCGGTCGCCGAGCACCCGTTCGGCGGGTCCTGGGGATACCAGGTGACCGGTTTCTATGCGCCCACCGCCCGGCTCGGCACCCCCGACGACTTCAAGTACCTCATCGACGCGCTGCACCGGGCCGGCATCGGCGTGATCATGGACTGGGTGCCCGCGCACTTCCCGAAGGACGACTGGGCGCTGGCGGAGTTCGACGGCCGTCCGCTGTACGAGCACGAGGACCCGCTGCGGGCCGCACACCCCGACTGGGGGACGCTGGTGTTCGACTACGGGCGGCGGGAGGTGCGGAACTTCCTGGTGGCGAACGCCGTGTACTGGTGCGAGGAGTTCCACATCGACGGGCTGCGGGTCGACGCCGTCGCCTCGATGCTGTACCTGGACTACTCGCGCGAGCCCGGGCAGTGGACGCCCAACGAGCACGGCGGGCGGGAGAACCTGGACGCGGTGGCGTTCCTCCAGGAGATGAACGCCACGCTGTACCGCAGGGTGCCCGGCGTGGTCACCATCGCGGAGGAGTCCACGGCCTGGGACGGCGTCACGCGGGCCACGCACCACATCGGCCCGGGCGGCTTCGGCGGGCTCGGCTTCGGCCTGAAGTGGAACATGGGCTGGATGCACGACTCGCTCGGCTACATGAGCAAGGACCCGGTCCACCGCAAGTACCACCACAACGAGATGACGTTCTCGATGGTGTACGCCTACAGCGAGAACTACGTCCTGCCGATCTCCCACGACGAGGTCGTCCACGGCAAGCGGTCGCTGGTGTCGAAGATGCCGGGCGACTGGTGGCAGCAGCGCGCCAACCACCGGGCGTACCTCGGCTTCATGTGGGCCCACCCGGGCAAGCAGCTCCTGTTCATGGGCCAGGAGTTCGCCCAGGGCGCCGAGTGGTCGGAGGGCCACGGCCCCGACTGGTGGCTGCTGGATCCCGCGTACGGGGCGGAACCCGACCACCGCGGCGTCCGCGACCTGGTCCGCGACCTCAACGGCCTGTACCGCCGCACCCCGGCGCTCTGGGAGCTCGACACCGACCCGTCCGGGTTCTCCTGGGTGGTGGGGGACGCGGCGGAGGACAACGTGCTCGCGTTCCTGCGCCGCGGCTCCGACGGCTCGCCGCTGCTCGCGGTCTCGAACTTCTCCCCGGTCGTCCGGCACGAGTACCGCCTCGGTGTGCCGGACGACGTCCCCGCCTGGCAGGAGGTCCTCAACACGGACGCGGCGGAGTACGGCGGCACCGACGTCCGCACCCCGCACCCGGTCAAGCCGGAGGCCCAGCCGTGGCACGGCCGCCCGGCCAGCATCCGGCTGACGCTGCCGCCGCTCACGGCACTCTGGCTGCGTCCGGCTTAGGGGCGATCACGTAGGGGCGAGGCTTCCCGCCGCGCCCCTACGCGGTGACCGCCGGCCGTCAGTGGTGCTCCGCCGCGGGGGCCAGGGCCGACGGCAGCTCCTCCGTGTGGACGATGCCGAGTGCCTGGGTCGCGCGCGTGAGCGCCACGTACAGGTCGCTCGTGCCGAACCGGCCCGGCTCCACGACCAACACCGAGTCGAACTCCAGCCCCTTGGCCTGCCGGGGGTCCAGCAGCACGACCGTCCGGGTGAGGTCCGGCTCCGCGCCCGCCGTGACGCCGTCCAGCCGGGCGGCGAGCGAACGGTGCAGCTCGCGGGGCGCGATCACGGCGAGGCGTCCTTCGGCCGGGCTCAGTTCGGCGACCGCCTTGGCCACCTCGCCCGGCAGGTCGGCCACCGCCCGGCGGGCCCAGGGCCTCACACCCGTGGAGCGCACCGAGCTCGGCGGCCGGAAGTCCGGGTGCTGCGCCCGTACGACACCCGCGGCGAGCTCCATGATCTCGGCGGGCGTGCGGTAGTTGACGCCCAGGCGCGTGTGCTCGAAGCGGTCCTCGACGTACGGGGCGAGGATGTCCGACCAGGCACCGACGCCCGCCTCCTCGGCGGTCTGGGCCGGGTCGCCGACGAGGGTCATCGAGCGGGTCGGGGAGCGCCGCATCAGCAGCCGCCACGCCATCGGCGACAGCTCCTGCGCCTCGTCGACGATGATGTGCCCGAACGTCCAGGTGCGGTCGGCCGCCGCGCGCTCGGCGGCGCTGCGGTGGTCGTCCTCCTCCTGCCGTTCGGCGAACCGCTCGGCGTCGATGATGTCGTGCGCGGACAGCACCTCCGACGCCTCGGGGTCGTCCTCCTCCTTGTCGTCGAACTCGTAGGTGCGGGAGGCGTACGACACGTCCAGCACGCCCTGGGCGTAGGCGATCTGCTCCTCGCGCTCCAGCTCCGCGGCCGCCCGCGCCACCCGGTCGTCCACGCCCAGCAGTTCGGCGGCCTCGTCCAGCAGGGGCACGTCCGAGGTGGTCCACGCGCGGGTCACCGGGCGGCGGATCGCGTCGGCGTCCTCCTCGGACACATAGCCGTCGGGCTCGGCGAGAAAGTCCGCCACCAGCCGCTGCGGGGTGAGCCGCGGCCAGAGCCGGTCGATCGCCGCCCACACCTCGGGGTTCTCGGCGAGCTCGTCGCGGATCTGGGTGATGTCGCTCGGGTCGAGCAGGTTCGTGCCGTCGTAGGGGTCGGTGCCGATGCGCTCGGCCATCAGGTCGGTGAGCGTGTTGAGGATGTGGCCCTCGAAGTGCTCGCGCGCCACGTTGTGCGGGAGGTCCGCCTCGCGGGTGCGCTCACGCGCGACCCGGACCAGGTCGTCGTCGAGCATGAGCACCTCGCGGTCGTGCTCGATGGCGATCACCGGGTCGGGGAGCCCCTGCCGGTCCCGTACGACGGCCGCGAGCACGTCCGCCATGGCGGCACCGCCCTTGACCCGGGCGGCCTCCGGAGCGTCCTTCGCGGTGGCCCGCACCCCCGGGAACAGCTCGCCCACCGTCGCCAGCAGCACTCCCGTCTCACCGAGCGCGGGCAGCACCTCGCCGATGTAGCCGAGGAAGGCGGGGTTGGGACCCACGATCAGGACGGCGCGTTTGGCGAGCAGCTCGCGGTGCTCGTACAGGAGGTAGGCCGCGCGGTGCAGGGCGACGGCGGTCTTGCCGGTGCCGGGGCCGCCCTCGACGACCAGGACGCCGCGGTGCGGGGCGCGGATGATCCGGTCCTGCTCGGCCTGGATGGTCTGCACGATGTCGCTCATGCGACCGGTGCGGGCCGAATTGAGGGCGGCCAGCAGCACGGCGTCACCGGTCGGGTCCTCGTGGCCGGTGCGGGTCTCGTCGCCGAGGTCGAGGATCTCGTCGTGCAGGGCGGTGACCCGGCGGCCCTCGGTGGTGAGGTGCCGGCGGCGGCGCAGCCCCATCGGGGTGTGGCCGGTGGCCAGGTAGAAGGGACGGGCGACGTCGGCCCGCCAGTCGATCAGCATCGGGGTGCGGTCGGCGTCGTCGGCGCGCAGGCCGATGCGGCCGATGTGGTGGCTGGTGCCGGAGGTCAGGTCGATGCGGCCGAAGCAGAGGGAGCCGTCCACGGCGTTCAGCGCGGCGAGCTGCCGGGAGCGTTCGGCGACGGTGATGTCCCGCTCCAGCCGTGCCTGCATCGGGGTACTCCCCTGGGCGAGCGCCTCCGAGACGGCTGTCCCGGTGTCCTCGCGCAGCGCGTCCACGCGCGCGTACAACCCGTCGATGAATTCCTGCTCACCGCGCAATTCACCGTCGGGAAACTCTTTGTGCGAGCCCCTGTTTGACAATTCCGCTCCTGCCCGGATATGATGTGGCCAGTGGACTTCTTCGCGACTCGAATACCTCGGGTCACGAATCATCGAATATACGCAGAGAAATCCCCCGGGCGCAATTGCTCGGGGGATTTTTTGTATGTGCCGAGGTCAGTCGCGGTCAGTCGCGGTCACAGCACGTCGGAGAGCTCCTCCAGCAGCCGCCTCTTCGCCCGGGCGCCCACCATGGACTTCACCGGCTCACCGCCCTCGAACACCATGAAGGTCGGCATCGACAAAACCTTGAACGCGTTCGTGGTGGCCGGATTGGCGTCCACGTTCAGCTGCACGACTCTCAGCCGCTCGCCCTCCTCCGCCGCGAGAGAACTCAGCACCGGCGCCATCTGCCGGCACGGCGGGCACCAGTCGGCGGTGAACTCCACGAGCACGGGCTTCTCCGAGCGCACCACCTCCGCCTCGAAGTCCGCGTCGGTCACTTCCGGTACGCCTGTCGCACCACTCACCGCTGCCACCCTCCCCGTTCGCATCCGGGCCCCGGACCGTCCGGAACCTCCGCCTCGGCGGCCAGCGAATCGCGCACCAGCTCGGCCCGCACGAGCTGCTCGGCGACCTGCGCGCGTACGGCCGACAGCTCGCCGATGAGCGCGTCGAGCTCGCCCAGCGTGCGCCGGTAGACCATGAGCGAGGCCGGGCAGGAGTCCCCCTCCGGATGCCCGGCCCGCAGGCACTCCACGAAGGGCCGCGTCTCCTCCAGGTCGAACCCGAAGTCCTGCAGCGTCCTGATCTGCCGCAGCAGTCTCAGGTCGCGCTCGTCGTCGTACGTGCGGTAGCCGTTGTCCTCCCGCCGCGCGGGCAGCAGCCCCCGCGACTCGTCGTACCGCACCGCCCGCGATGGGGGTCCCCCCTGTTCGAGCGAAGCCGAGAACTCGGGGGAGTGCCGCCCCGCACCGCCAGCTCGCCGATTCGCATGCGCCGACGCTGGTCCTTGACGGCGACGTCAAGGCAAGGTGAGGGCCGCCGGGAGACGAGGAAGGCCCGGCCGGGCGGAGAGGGGAGACTCCGCCCGACCGGGCCGGGGAAGACCGGACGGCTGAGCGACAGGGGGCGCTCATACCGTCCGGCGCGTCGCGGACCCGGGCCCCTTCGGGGGCAGCCGGGTCCGCTCGGCTACGCCTTGGCCAGCTCCTTCTCGCCGCCCTGCTCGGCGGCCGGTGCGGCCTCCTGCTCCGGGTCGGCGCCGTGGCCGTGGCCGTCGTCGAGCAGCGTCTTCTCGTCGAACGGGATCTCGCCGGCGAGCACCTTGTCGACCCGCTCCTTGTCGATCTCCTTGGTCCAGGTGCCGATCAGGACGGTGGCCACGGCGTTGCCCGCGAAGTTGGTCAGGGCGCGGGCCTCGCTCATGAAGCGGTCGATGCCGACGATGAGGCCGATGCCGTCCACCAGGGCCGGCTTGTGGGACTGGAGACCGCCCGCCAGGGTCGCGAGACCCGCGCCGGTGACACCGGCCGCACCCTTGGAGGCGACCAGCAGGAAGAGCAGCAGCGGGATCTGCTCGCCGATCGACATCGGCGTACCCATGGCGTCGGCGATGAACAGGGACGCCATGGTCATGTAGATCATGGTGCCGTCGAGGTTGAAGGAGTAGCCGGTCGGGACGGTGATGCCGACCACCGGCTTGCTGACGCCCAGGTGCTCCAGCTTCGCGATGAGGCGCGGCAGCGCGGACTCGGAGGAGGAGGTGGACAGGATCAGCAGGAACTCACGGCCCAGGTACTTGAACAGCGACCAGACGTTGACGCCGGCGAAGAACCGCAGCATCGCGCCGAGGACGAGGAAGACGAAGAGCACACAGGTGATGTAGAAGCCGATCATCAGCACGGCGAGGCTCTTCAGGGCGTCGATGCCCGCGGATCCGGTGACCGCGGCGATGGCGCCGAAGGCACCGACCGGGGCCAGCCACATGATCATGGCGAGGATGCGGAAGACAAGCCGCTGGATGTGCTCGATGCCGCGCAGGATCGGCTGTCCGGCGTCGCCCATGGCCTGCAGGGCGAACCCGGCGAGCAGCGCGATGAGCAGCGCCTGCAGCACTTCGCCGGAGACGAAGGCGGAAACGATCGTGGTCGGGATGATGCCGAGCAGGAACTCGGTGGTTCCCTTGGCCTCCGGGGCGACCTGCGCCTGACCGGTCTCCTTGACGGCGTCGGTGACGGCGAGGCCCGTGCCCGGGTCCAGGATGTTGCCGACGACGAGGCCGATGGCGAGGGCCACGACCGACATGATCAGGAAGTAGACCAGTGCGATACCGCCGACGGCGCCGACCTTGGCGGCCTTCCGTACGGAGCCGATGCCGAGCACGATCGTGCAGAAGATGATCGGCGAGATCATCATCTTGATCAGGTTCACAAAGCCGGTGCCGATGGGCTTCAGCTCTGTCGCGAAGTCCGGGGCGACGAGGCCCACGGCGATGCCGAGGATCACAGCGACGATCACGGCGATGTACAGGTAATGCGTGCGGTCCCGCTTGGCGGCGGGGGCGTCAGGTGCCGTCTTCTCTGTGCTGGCCACGGCTGCCCTCCTCGACGACGTCATCGGCATCTTCCGGCGTGCGGCTCACGTCCGGGCATTCCGGGAGCGGGGAGCTCCCGGTGGGGGTGGGGTGGGAGCGGAGCTCCCGGGACGGGAGACCCGCGCCAGGCATGGCGACGGCTCCCGGGGGATGGGGTGACTATCTCCCGGCGTGTGAGGGCGGTCACCGTTCCGTTCATTTAGTTCATCAGCCGGTCCCTCACAAGCCGCCGCAGTAACTTGTGATTCATGGCCACTCACGTGAAGCGGGCGTTCAAGCACCGCTTCTGCCCGACCGATGCGCAGGCGGCGGAGCTGTCGCGCACGTTCGGATGCGAGCGGGTCAACTACCTCTCGGCGTTCCGGTACCGCGACGGCAGGCTGACCCTCGCGAAGATGCGGGATGCGCTCGATATCGTGTGGTCGCGGCCGCTGCCCGAGGGGGCGAAGCCGTCCACGGTGACCGTGTCACAGGACAGCGCGGGGCGCTGGTTCGTCTCATTGCTGTGCGAGGACCCGTGCCGGCCTCGACCACCTGCTGACCCTCACGACCGGCGAGAAGATCGCCAACCCGAGGCACGAACGCCGCGATCATGCCCGGCTCGCCAAGGCCCAGCGCAACCAAACGATCGTGATCGCGGTCAGTGATGCGGCATGGGGGCAGTTCCGGACGATGCTGGAGTACAAGGCTCAGTGGTACGGACGCGAGGTGATCGCCGTCGACCGGTGGTTTCCCGGCTCAAAACTGTGCTCTACCTGCGGCACCCTACGGAACAAGCTGCCGCTGGGCGTCCGCACCTGGACGTGTGACTGTGGCACGACGCACGACCGCGACCTGAACGCGGCACGCAACCTGAAGGCCGCCGGGCCGGCGGTTTCGGCCTGTGGAGCCGGTGTGCTACCTCAACGGAAAACTCCGGGCGGGCAGTCGGTGACGAAGCAGGAAGCCCCACGGCGCGAGCTGTAGGAATCCCCCTCGTTCACGAGGGGGAGGAAGTCAATTAGTTCACGCCTGCACGCGGAGGCAGACTGTTGGCATGCGCCTCCCCCGCGTCCTCCGCCCCCGCAGCCTGGCCGGCCAGCTCTTCGCCGTGCAGGCCGTGCTGCTCGCGGTCGTCGTCGCCGGGTACGCGCTCTTCTCCTACGTCAGCGACCGCAACCAGGCCGAGGACGCGGCGGGCCGGCAGGCGACGGCCGTGGCCCGCGCGGTCGCCGACGCGCCCACCGTGCGGGAGGCCATCCACGCCGGCGACCCGACGAGCACCCTCCAGCCGTACACGAGCCAGGTGCTGCACGACACCGACGTGGACTTCGTCACGATCATGAGCCCGGAGGGCATCCGCTGGACCCATCCCGACCCGGAGCAGATCGGCGAGCGCTTCCTCGGTCACATCGAGCCGGCGCTGGCGGGCAGGGCCTTCACCGAGACGTACACGGGCACCCTCGGCCCGTCCGTCCGCGCGGTCGCGCCCGTCCGGGACGGCGACCGGATCGTCGGGCTGGTCAGCGCGGGCATCAAGGTGGAGGCGATCAGCGCCCGGGTGCGGGAGCAGCTCGCCGCGCTGCTCGGCGTCGCGGCCGGCGCCCTGGCACTGGGTGCCCTCGGTACGTACGTGGTCAACGCCCGGTTGCGCCGCCACACCCACAACATGAACGCCACCGAGCTCAGCAACATGCACGACTACCACCAGGCCGCGCTGCACGCGGTGCGCGAGGGACTGGTGATGCTGGACGGGCAGTACCGGGTGGCGCTGATCAACGACGGCGCGCAGGAGCTGCTCGGGCTGACCGAGGAGGCGGTGGGCCGCTCGGTCGCCGAGCTCGGTCTGCCCGTGCCGCTCACCGGGGCGCTGCTGGCCTCCGGGCCCCGGGTGGACGAGGTGCACCTGACGGCCACCCGCGTCCTGGTGGTGAACACCTCCCCGGTGACGGGCGGCCACCACCGCGGCACTGTCGTGACCCTGCGCGACGTCACCCAGCTCCAGTCGCTGATGGGGGAGCTGGACTCGGAGCGCGGCTTCACCCAGGCCCTGCGCTCGCAGGCGCACGAGGCGGCGAACCGGCTGCACACGGTGGTCTCCCTCATCGAGCTGGGCCGCGCGGACGAGGCCGTCGAGTTCGCCACGGCGGAGCTGGAACTCGCCCAGGCCCTGACCGACCAGGTGGTCGCGGCGGTGAGCGAACCGGTCCTGGCCGCCCTGCTGCTCGGCAAGGCGGCCCAGGCGAACGAGCGGGGCGTGGAGCTGGTCGTCTCGGCGGACAGCTACATCGACGACGGTCTGCTCCCGCGCTCGCTGCCGGCCCGTGACCTGGTCACCGTCCTCGGCAACCTGATCGACAACGCGGTCGACGCGGCCCAGGGCACGACGGGCGCACGGGTCACGGTGACGGCACACACGGACGGCGCCTACGGTGCCTACGGTGCGGACCGTACGGACGGCACAGGCCGTCCCGAGCTGGTCCTCCGCGTCGCCGACACCGGCGCGGGCGTGGACCCGGCGCACACGGAGGCGGTCTTCGAGCGCGGCTTCTCCACCAAGCCGGCCGGCCCCGGCGGCCGCGGCCTGGGCCTCGCCCTCGTACGCCAGACCGTACGGCGCCACGAGGGCACCCTGACGGTGGCGGCGGCCGAAGGGGGTGGGGCGGCGTTCGAGGTGCGGCTGCCGTTGCCTACGGTGGGGGCCGCCCCCGCCCGCACCCGCGAGGAGGTCTCCGCCCAGTCCGCCGTACCAGGAGGCGACGCATGACCACCGACCCGAGACCCGCGACGCCGGACCCGATCCGCGTCCTGGTCGTGGAGGACGACCCCGTCGCCGCCGACGCGCACATGATGTACGTGGGCCGTGTGCCCGGCTTCACCGCGGTCGGCAAGGCGCACACCGGGGCGGAGGCCCGCCGCGCCCTGGACCGCACCCCGGTGGACCTGCTCCTGCTGGACCTGCACCTCCCGGACGTGCACGGGCTCCAGCTCGCCCGCACCCTGCGCGCCGCGGGCTACCAGGCCGACGTGATAGCGGTGACCTCGGCCCGGGACCTGGCGGTGGTCCGGGAGGGGGTGTCGCTCGGCGTCGTCCAGTACGTCCTCAAGCCCTTCACGTTCGCAACGCTGCGCGACCGTCTCGTCCGGTACGCCGAGTTCCACGCGGCGGCGGGCGAGGCGAGCAGCCAGGACGAGGTGGACCGTGCGCTGGCCACGCTCCGGGCCCCGAACCCCGCCGCCCTGCCCAAGGGCCTGAGCGCCCCCACCCTGGAGCGGGTCACCGTGGCCCTGCGCGACCGCGCCGAGGGGCTGACCGCCGCCGGAGTCGCCGAGGCGGTCGGCATATCCCGCATCACGGCCCGCCGCTACCTGGAGCATCTGGTGGACGCGGGACGGGCGGCACGCGCTCCGCAGTACGGCCACGTGGGCCGGCCGGAGCTGCAGTACCGCTGGGTGAAGGCACACTGACACACCCCGCGGACCCTTCCTCCACCCACCCGCCCCGTTCGCTTCCGCCAACACCGTTGTGGGGTCCGGCCGCGTCCGAACGGCCGCAGACTCATTGACCGGACTGGACCACCCCTCGTACGTTCACTGGGCAGACAACTCCGGCCACGACGACGTGCGCCACTAGGAGGTCGAGCCCGTGCGCCCCACCGTCGCCCGTCCCCGACCCGCTTCCCGGTACCGCCACCCGGTCACCACCGGCTGCGCGGTGCTCGGTCTCCTCGCCTCCGCGGCCCTCAGCGCCTGCGGCGGCGGCTCCGGCAGCGATCCGGACACCCTGAAGGTCTCGTTCAAGCAGTCCACGGACAACTCCGTGCGGGTGATGGACACCTACCTCGCCGACATCAAGAAACAGTTCGAGAAGGCGAACCCGGGCAAGAAGGTCGAGCTGGTCCCGATCAAGGCCCCGGACGCGGAGTACTACACCAAGCTCCAGCAGATGCTGCGCTCCCCGAAGACGGCGCCGGACCTGGTGTACGAGGACACCTTCCTCATCAACTCCGACATCACCAGCGGGTACCTCAAGCCGCTCGACGAGTACCTGGACTCCTGGAAGGACTGGGACCAGTTCATCGACACGGCGAAGGCGGCGGCCCGGGCCGAGGACGGCAAGACGTACGGCGTCCCGGACGGCACCGACACCCGCGGGCTCTGGTTCAACAAGGAGATCTTCGCCGAGGCCGGGCTGCCCGCCGACTGGCAGCCGAAGGACTGGGACGACGTCCTCTCCGCCGCCCGCACGGTCAAGGAGAAGGTCCCCGACGTCGTCCCCCTGAACATCTACACCGGGAAACCCGCCGGTGAGGCCGCCACCATGCAGGGCTTCCAGATGCTGCTGTACGGCACGAACGACGGCGCCACGGACCCGCTGTACGACGAGAAGGCGAAGAAGTGGATAGCGGGCAGCCAGGGTTTCGAGGACGCGCTCGCGTTCGTCGAGACCGTGTACAAGGAGAAGCTCGGTCCGGACGTCTCCGACGCCCTCGACCCCAACATGCAGACCCACGTCCGGGGTGAACTCCTGCCGGAGGGCAAGCTCGCCATCGACCTCGACGGCTCCTGGCTGCCGCAGGACTGGGGGAAGGGCGCCGGGCACGAGTGGCCGACCTGGTCCGAGGAGCTCGGCCTCGCGGCCATGCCGACCCAGCACGGCCAGGCACCCGGCAAGGTGAGCATGTCCGGCGGCTGGACCTGGGCGATCCCGGCCAAGGCGGCCAACCCCGACCTGGCGTTCGAGTTCATCAAGACGATGCAGACGAAGGCGAACGCGCAGAAGTGGTACGTCGCCAACGCCGGTATCGCCGTGCGCAAGGACGTCGCCGAGGACCCCGCGTACCTCGAGGCCCAGCCCGGCCTGGAGTTCTTCACCGGTCTGGTCCCGTCCACCCACTACCGGCCCGCCTACCCGGCGTACCCGAAGGTCTCCACCGCCATACAGGAGGCCATGGAGGGCGTGACGACGGGTGACATGTCGGTCGAGGAGGCGGCGAAAGGTTACGCCGAGGAGCTCAGGGCGGCCACGGACGACCAGGTGATCGAGAAGTGAGCCGACGCTCATGACGACCACGCCCCTCCCCGGCCCCGGCTTCGCCGAGAAGGACGACGACGGGCGGGCGCCGAAGGAGCGGGACCGGTCCGCCTCCCCCGGTCCACCGGCCCCCGCGCCCCGCCGTCCCCCGCACCGCCCCCGTCCCCGCCCCGCCCTCCGCACCCTCACCCGCGCCCTCCCGGTCACCCCCGCCCTCGTCCTCCTGGTCCTCTTCCTCGCCGGCCCGATCGCGTACTGCGCGTACATCGCCTTCACCGATCTCCAGCTCACCGGCCAGGCGAACGAGTCGTTCGTCGGCTTCGAGAACTTCCGTACGGCCTTCGGGGACGAGGCGTTCCGCAACGCGGTCTGGCTGACCCTCGTGTTCACGGTCGTGTCGTCGCTGGTCGGGCAGAACACCCTGGGGCTGGCCCTGGCCGGGCTGATGCGGCGGGCCTCCGGACCCGTGCGCACCCTGGTGGGCGGCATCGTCATCACGGCGTGGGTGCTGCCGGAGGTCGTCGCCGGTTTCCTGCTGTACGCCTTCTTCCGCGACGAGGGCACACTGAACGCCATCCTCGACGTACTCCACCTGCCCGGTCAGAACTGGCTGTTCACGCTGCCCATCCTGGCGGTGTCGTTCGCGAACGTCTGGCGGGGCACGGCGTTCTCGATGCTGGTCTACTCGGCGGCGCTGGCGGAGATCCCCAAGGAGGTCACGGAGGCCGCGGAGGTCGACGGCGCGAGCGGATGGCGCCGGCTCTGGCACATCACCCTGCCGATGATCCGCCGCTCAATCGGCACCAACCTGATGCTCAACACCCTCCAGACGCTGTCCGTCTTCGGGCTGATCTGGGTGATGACACGGGGCGGCCCGGGGAACCGCAGCCAGACCCTGCCCCTGTTCATGTACGAGCAGGCCTTCCAGAAGAGCATGATCGGGTACGGCACGGCCGTGGCGCTGCTGCTGCTGGTGGTCGGCTCGCTGTTCTCGCTGGTCTATCTGCGGCTGCTGCGGACGGAGGTCTGACCGCCCATGCCCTCTCGTACACTCTCCGCCCGCCGCACGCACCGCCGGCTGGCGGCGGACGCGGGGCTGCTGGCCGTGGCCGCCGCCTTCGCGCTGCCGCTGGCGTGGGTGGTCCTGTCCTCCCTGGACACCGAGGCGGACCTGCGGGTGAAAGCGCCGAGCGGCCTCACCCTCGGCAACTACGACGCGGTCCTGACGCCCGACATCACCTTCACGCCCCTCCTCAACAGCCTGATCCTGTGCGGCGGGGGCACGGCCCTGACGGTGGTCTGCGCGGCGCTGGCCGCCTATCCCCTGTCCCGCTTCCGGTCCCGGCTCAACCGCCCGTTCCTGCTCACGATCCTCTTCGCGACGAGCCTGCCGATAACGGCGATCATGGTCCCGGTGTACGCCCTGTTCGTGCAGGTGAACCTGATCGACACCATGCAGGGCACCATCTTCTTCTTCGCCGCCTCCCAGCTCCCCTTCGCCATCTGGCTGATGAAGAACTTCATGGACGGCGTGCCCAGGGAGCTGGAGGAGGCCGCGTGGACGGACGGCGCCTCGTCGCTCCAGTCCCTGCTGCGGAT
The DNA here is from genome assembly GCA_000719105.1 of Streptomyces sclerotialus. Classification (GTDB taxonomy): domain Bacteria; phylum Actinomycetota; class Actinomycetes; order Streptomycetales; family Streptomycetaceae; genus Streptomyces; species Streptomyces sclerotialus_B. The sequence goes on from JODX01000005.1 coordinate 130,257, forward strand.
CGTGCTGCCCCTGATGGGTCCCGGGGTCGCCGTGGTGACGGTCTTCTCGTTCGTGCTGATGTGGGGGAACTTCTTCGTCCCGTTCATGCTGCTGCTGACCCCGGACCAGATGCCCGCCGCCGTGAGCATCAACGAGTTCTTCGGCAACCGGGGGACGGTGGTGTACGGGCAGCTCGCCGCGTTCTCGGTGATCTACTCGACGCCGGTGCTGCTGCTGTACGTGCTGGTGTCACGGAAGCTGGGCGGGGGCTTCGCGCTGGGCGGGGCGGTCAAGGGATGAGAAGGCACGAGGGGCATGAAGGGCTGAAGGACACGAAGCAGAGCATCGCTCACTTACCGTAGCTTCATACAATCCGTAATTGTGGCCGAGCGCACCGTAGTCACCGCAGTCCCACGCCCCTAGTTTGGCCGCGTGCATCGACCACCAGCGCAGCACGACGCGCAGCCCACGCCGCCCCCTCCGCCCTTCGACCCGCTGGCCGCCCGCAGACTCCGTGCCGGGCTCGGCATGGAGGTCGAGCATGTCGCGTACGGCATGCGCTCCTCGTACGGACTCCCCTACGTCACCCCGGACCTGGTCATCTCCTGGGAACGCGGCGACATCCCGCCCACCGGCCCCGAGCTCACCGCCCTCGCGGGCGTGCTGTGGTGCTCCCCGGGAGAGCTCATGGCGGCACCGCGCACCCTGCGCGAGCACCGCATCGCCCGGGGTCTCGCCCCGGAGGACGTGGCCCGTGCGGTCGGCCTCGATCTCCTCGTCTACCAGCGCATGGAGGAGACGGGGCGGTGGCGCGGCGCCGAGCGCCAGACCTCCACGCTCGCCTCGCTGCTCGGCCTGTCCCTGGCCGACCTGATCGTCGTCATGGGCCGTCAGGAGAAGCTGGCCGAGCTGCTGCGCGCCGCCGTGACGACGCGCTGGCAGGCCCAGGTGCGCCCGCTGGCCAAACTGCTGCCCTTGGACAAGCGGCTCCTGGAACGTGTCCTCAGGGAGATGCACACCGCGTACCAGGGGCGGATGGCCGCGAGCCTGAGCTGGGCCGGCAGCCGGGCCGCCGCCGGTGCGGGCGACGCCGGCCGCGACTTCCTCGATCACATCGTCGAACGTTTTTGGACAGCGGTCGGGATCGAGGAGAAGACTTGACCGAGGAGAAGGATCGACCGAGGAGAAGAGCGTCTGAGGGCAGTGGCGCCGTGACGGCTAGAAGACCGACTCGGCCTCGTCCATCCGGTCCACCGGCACCGTCTTCAGCTCCGTGACCGCCTCCGCGAGCGGCACCATCACGATGTCCGTGCCGCGCAGCGCGGTCATCCTGCCGAACTCGCCCCGGTGCGCGGCCTCCACCGCGTGCCAGCCGAAGCGGGTGGCGAGCACCCGGTCGTACGCGGTCGGCGTGCCGCCCCGCTGGACGTGGCCGAGGATGACGGGCTTCGACTCCTTGCCGAGGCGCCTCTCCAGCTCGTACGCGAGGGCCGTGCCGATGCCCTGGAAGCGCTCGTGGCCGAACTGGTCGATGGCGCCCTTGCCGTAGTTCATGGTGCCCTCGGCGGGGTGCGCGCCCTCGGCCACGCAGATCACCGCGAACTTCTTGCCGCGGGAGAAGCGCTCCTCGACCATCTTCACCAGGTCGGCCGGGTCGAACGGGCGCTCGGGCAGGCAGATGCCGTGGGCGCCGGCGGCCATGCCGGACTCCAGGGCGATCCAGCCCGCGTGCCGGCCCATGACCTCGACGACCATCACGCGCTGGTGCGACTCGGCGGTGGTCTTCAGCCGGTCCATCGCCTCGGTGGCGACACCGACCGCGGTGTCGAAGCCGAAGGTGCGGTCCGTGGAGGAGATGTCGTTGTCGATCGTCTTCGGGACGCCGACCACCGGCAGACCCGCGTCGCTGAGCATCCGCGCCGCGGTGAGCGTGCCCTCGCCGCCGATCGGGATCAGCGCGTCGATGCCGAACTCGCGGACCATGTCGCTGGCGTTCACGCACGCCTCGCGCAGCCGGTCCCGCTCCAGCCGGGAGGAGCCGAGAATGGTGCCGCCGCGCGCCAGGATGCCGCTGACGGCGTCGAGGTCGAGCATGCGGTAGCGGCCGTCCAGCAGGCCGGCGTAACCGTCCTCGAAGCCGATGACCTCGTCGCCGTACTGCGTGACCGCCCGGTGCACGACCGACCGGATCACTGCGTTCAGACCCGGGCAGTCGCCGCCTGCGGTGAGAACTCCGATACGCATCGTGCTGTGTCTCCTGCTCGGTGCTGTTCGGGCCGGTGGCCCAGGGCCATGACGGGTACTGGTGCTACTGGTGCGCCGATCCGATTGTTTCACGCCGCACGGACCACCGGTGTTTCCGCCCCTCGTGTACCCCTTGTCACGGCTGCGGCACATCGTCACTCGCACATCTTGACGAGCTCCTTATCCACCCAGCGGGGTATTGTCAAGAGGGTTCCCGCCCGTCACGGCGGGCGGTCCTCGCACGACGCGGAACGCCGCAGGTACCCGCGAGCCCCGAGCCCCACGGGGACACCCCGACGACACGGAACGGAGAACTCACGCGTGACGCGCAGCGTGTACGTGACCGGGATCGACCGCGGCGACGGCCGCCAGGTCGTGGAGCTGGGAGTCATGGAGCTCCTCACCCGCCAGGTCGACCGGGTGGGGGTGTTCCGCCCGCTCGTCCACCACGCTCCCGACCGCCTCTTCGAACTGCTGCGGGCCCGGTACCGGCTCTCCCAGGACCCGGCCACCGTGTACGGCATGGACTACCACCAGGCGTCCGTGCTCCAGGCGGAGCGGGGCACCGACGAGCTGGTGTCGACGCTCGTGGACCGGTTCCACCGGGTGGCCCGCGACTACGACGTGGTGCTCGTCCTCGGCACCGACTTCGCCGACACCCAGTTCCCGGACGAGCTGGCGCTCAACGCACGGCTCGCCAACGAGTTCGGCGCCTCGGTGATCCCGGTGGTCGGGGGCCGCAAGCAGACCTCCGACTCCGTGCTGGCGGAGACCAGGAACGCCCACCGGGCGTACGAGGCGCTCGGCTGCGACGTGGTCGCCGTGATCACCAACCGGGTCGACGCGGCCGACCGGTCCCGGATAGCGGAGGGCCTCGACGCCCGCCTCCCCGTACCCGCCTACGTCCTGCCCGACGAGCCCGCCCTGTCCGCGCCGTCCGTCGCCCAGATCACCCATGCGCTCGGCGGCAAGGTGCTCCTCGGCGACGACTCGGGCCTCGCGCGCGACGCGCTGGGCTTCGTCTTCGGCGGCGCCACCCTGTCGACCTTCCTGAACGCGCTGACCCCCGGCTGCCTGGTCGTCACCCCCGGCGACCGGGCCGACCTGGTCGTCGGCGCGCTGGCCGCGCACAGCGCCGGCACCCCGCCGATCGCCGGTGTGCTGCTCACGCTCGACGAGCGGCCCAGCGACGAGGTCCTCACCCTGGCCGCGCGGCTCGCCCCGGGCACCCCGGTGGTCGCGGTCTCCTCGGGCTCCTTCGACACCGCCTCCGAGCTGTTCGCCATGGAGGGCAAGCTGAGCGCGGTCACGCCGCGCAAGGCGGAGCTCGCGCTCGGCCTGTTCGAGCGGTACGTGGACACCGCCGCGCTGCTGACCCGGGTGTCCGCGCCGAGCAGCGACCGGGTCACGCCGATGATGTTCGAGCACAAGCTGCTGGAGCAGGCGCGCTCCGACCGGCGGCGCGTGGTGCTGCCCGAGGGCACCGAGGAGCGGGTGCTGCGCGCCGCCGAGGTGCTGCTGCGCCGCGACGTGTGCGCGCTGACGCTGCTCGGGCCGGTCGACCAGATCCGCAAGAAGGCCGCCGACCTCGGCGTCGACCTGGGCGACGCGGACCTCGTCGACCCGCAGACCTCCGAGCTCCGGGACGCCTTCGCCGAGCGGTACGCGGCCCTCCGTGCCCACAAGGGCGTCACCGTGGAGCTGGCGTACGACGTCGTCTCGGACGTGAACTACTTCGGCACCCTGATGGTGCAGGAGGGGCTCGCGGACGGCATGGTGTCGGGCTCGGTGCACTCCACGGCCGCGACCATCCGCCCCTCCTTCGAGATCATCAAGACGAAGCCTGGGGGTGCCCCCTCTGGGGGAGCCTCGATCGTGTCGTCCGTGTTCTTCATGTGCCTGGCCGACAAGGTGCTCGTGTACGGCGACTGCGCGGTCAACCCCGACCCGGACGCCGAGCAGCTCGCCGACATCGCCATCCAGTCGGCGGAGACGGCCGCGCAGTTCGGCGTGGAGCCGCGGATCGCGATGCTGTCGTACTCCACGGGCACCTCCGGGTCCGGCGCCGACGTGGACAAGGTGCGCCGGGCGACCGAGATCGCGCGCACCCGGCGGCCCGACCTGAAGATCGAGGGACCGATCCAGTACGACGCCGCCGTCGAGCCGACCGTCGCCGCCACCAAGCTGCCCGGCTCCGAGGTCGCGGGGCAGGCCACCGTGCTGATCTTCCCGGACCTCAACACCGGCAACAACACCTACAAGGCCGTGCAGCGCTCGGCCGGCGCGATCGCCGTCGGTCCGGTCCTCCAGGGCCTGCGCAAGCCGGTCAACGACCTGTCCCGCGGTGCGCTGGTCGGCGACATCGTGAACACCGTCGCCATCACGGCGATCCAGTCCCAGAACCCCAGCGAGAAGGCGTCCGAGCAGTGACCTCCCCCACCCGTGTCCTCGTCCTCAACTCCGGCTCCTCGTCGGTGAAGTACCAGCTGCTGGACATGCGGGACAGCAGCCGGCTGGCGGTGGGGCTGGTCGAGCGCATCGGCGAGCGCACCTCCCGGCTGAAGCACACCTGCCTGAGCAGCGGCGAGACCCGCGAGCAGAACGGCCCGATGCACGACCACGAGGCCGCGCTCAAGGCGGTCGCCGAGGAGCTCGCCAAGGACGGCCTGGGCCTGGACTCGCCGGAGCTGGCCGCGATCGGGCACCGCGTGGTGCACGGCGGGGAGTTCTTCACCGAGCCCACCGTCATCGACGACACCGTGCTCCTCGAGATCGAGCGGCTGATCCCCGTCGCGCCGCTGCACAACCCGGCCAACCTCACCGGCATCCGTACCGCGCAGGCCCTGCGCCCCGACCTGCCCCAGGTCGCGGTGTTCGACACGGCGTTCCACACGACGATGCCGGAGTCCGCGGCGCGCTACGCGCTGGACCCGAGGATCGCCGACCGGCACCGCATCCGCCGCTACGGCTTCCACGGCACCTCGCACGCGTACGTCTCCCGGGAGACCGCGCGGCTGCTGGGCAAGGACCCTGCCGAGGTGAACGTCATCGTGCTGCACCTCGGCAACGGCGCCTCCGCGTCGGCCGTGCGGGGCGGCGCGTGCGTGGACACCTCCATGGGGCTGACGCCCTTGGAGGGACTGGTGATGGGTACGCGCTCCGGTGACCTGGACCCGGCGGTCATCTTCCACCTGGCGCGCGTCGGCGGCATGTCCATGGACGAGATCGACACCCTGCTCAACAAGCGGAGCGGCCTGTTCGGTCTCTGCGGCGACAACGACATGCGCGAGATCCGCCGCCGGGTCGACGAGGGCGACGAGCAGGCGAAGCTGGCCTTCGACATCTACATCCACCGGCTGAAGAAGTACATCGGCTCCTACTACGCGGTGCTCGGCCGGGTGGACGCGGTGGCGTTCACGGCCGGGGTGGGCGAGAACTCCGCCCCGGTGCGCGAGGCGGCGGTCTCGGGCCTGGAGGGGCTGGGGCTGGGGATCGACCCGGAGCTGAACGCCGTGCGGGGCGACGACGCGCGGCTGATATCCCCGGCGTCCGCCCGTGTCGCGGTCGCCGTGGTCCCCACCGACGAGGAACTGGAGATCGCCACCCAGACGTACGCGCTGGTCGGACGGGAATGACAAGAAGGCGGGTGGTTCCCCACAGCCAGGCGTGATCCGCGCCACATGTGAGCACGTACCCGCCCATTTGTATCTTCCGCCAGACGGAATATTCCGTAGCGAAACAAACCGATAGGATCGCCCCATGCGCCGTTCGAAAATCGTCTGCACCCTCGGCCCCGCGGTCGACTCCCATGAGAAGCTCGTCGCGCTGATCGAGGCGGGCATGAACGTGGCCCGCTTCAACTTCAGCCACGGTTCGCACGAAGAGCACCAGGGCCGGTACGACCGGGTCCGGGCCGCTTCGGCCGAGGCCGGCCGGGCCGTCGGTGTCCTCGCCGACCTGCAGGGCCCGAAGATCCGCCTGGAGACCTTCGCCGAGGGTCCGGTCGAGCTGGTGCGCGGTGACGAGTTCACCATCACCACCGAGGACGTGCCGGGTGACAGGCACATCTGCGGGACGACGTACAAGGGCCTGCCCGGTGACGTCGCCAAGGGCGACCAGGTCCTGATCAACGACGGCAACGTCGAGCTGCGGGTCGTCGAGGTCGACGGTCCGCGGGTGAAGACGGTCGTCATCGAGGGCGGCGTCATCTCCGACCACAAGGGCATCAACCTGCCCGGCGCGGCCGTCAACGTGCCCGCGCTGTCCGAGAAGGACGTCGAGGACCTCAAGTTCGCCCTGAACATGGGCTGCGACCTGGTGGCGCTGTCGTTCGTGCGCGACGCGGAGGACGTCGCGGACGTCCACAAGGTGATGGACGAGGTGGGCCGCCGCGTCCCCGTCATCGCCAAGGTGGAGAAGCCGCAGGCCGTCGAGAACATGCAGGACGTCGTGATGGCGTTCGACGGCGTGATGGTGGCCCGCGGTGACCTGGCCGTCGAGTACCCGCTCGAGAAGGTCCCGATGGTGCAGAAGCGGCTCATCGAGCTGTGCCGCCGCAACGCCAAGCCGGTGATCGTGGCGACCCAGATGATGGAGTCGATGATCACCAACTCCCGCCCCACGCGCGCCGAGGCCTCCGACGTGGCCAACGCGATCCTGGACGGCGCGGACGCGGTCATGCTGTCCGCCGAGTCCTCCGTGGGCGCCTACCCGATCGAGACCGTGAAGACGATGTCGAAGATCGTCGCCGCGGCCGAGGAGGAGCTGCTCTCCAAGGGCCTCCAGCCGCTCGTCCCGGGCAAGAAGCCGCGCACGCAGGGCGGTTCGGTCGCCCGCGCCGCGGCCGAGATCGCCGACTTCCTCGGCGGCAAGGGCCTGGTCGCCTTCACCAAGTCCGGCGACACCGCCCGCCGGCTGTCCCGCTACCGCGCGGCCCAGCCGATCATCGCCTTCACCACGGACGAGTCCACCCGCAACCAGCTCTCCCTGAGCTGGGGCGTGGAGTCGCACGTCGTGCCGTTCGTGAACAGCACCGACGAGATGGTCGAGCTCGTGGACCAGGAGGTGCTGAAGCTGAAGCGGTTCCACGAGGGCGACATCGTCGTCATCACCGCCGGTTCGCCCCCCGGCGTCCCCGGCACCACCAACATGGTCCGGGTGCACCACCTGGGCGGCGACAACCGCGCCTGATCTCGCGCGCGGCGCGTCCGTCGAACGGTGACGAGGGCGCCTCCTGGTTTCCCAGGGGGCGCCCTCGTCGTGTGCGGCTCCCGAACGGGTCTTCGGGGCCCTCCCCGCACCGGGGCGCGGGGGTGGCGCTCAGTCCGTCATGTACTGCTGCAGTCCGGGGATGTGCAGCGTGCCGCCGAACTGGCCGGCCTGGACCACCCGTACATCGGTGAAGTAGATGATCGGGATGTCCAGCGGCGGGGGGTTCTCCGGGTCGAAGGTGATCGGGATCAGCCCGAGCAGCTTGCCGGAGATGGACTCCGTGTACATCACGGTGTCGCCGTCGCGGATGGTGGACGTCGTGCCCTTGCCCGCCTGCACGTGGTGGAGCTTGCCGGTCTGCTTGTCCCGGACGGTCTGGTGCAGGTCGCCGATGTCGGTGCCGCCGGAGACGACGTACTTCAGCACCTTCTTGACCGACCCGTCGGCCGTCCGCACCTGCACGATGCCCTCGTACTTGGCGCCCTTGAGCAGCAGCGAGCTCGCGTCCAGGTACCAGGGGTCGTCGGGCAGCGCGGGGAGGCCCTCCTCCACACCGCCCTCGTCGTCGGTGGCGACCGGGCAGTCGTCCGGGTCCACGGCGGAGCTCTCGGACGGGCCGGGGCTCGCGCTCGGCGACGCGGTGTCCTCGCCGGCCGGCTCCGTGGCGTCCTCCTCGGAACCGGCCGCCGGTCCGGTGGCGTCGTCGGCGGTGTCCTCGGAGGGCTCGTCCGCCTTCCCGGCCGTGTCGTTCGCGGTGCCGGTGGCCTTCTCCTGCTTGCCCTCGGCCGTCTCGTCGCCGGCGGTGGCGGACGACGAAGCGGTCGGCGTCGGCGTGGCGCTCGCGGACTCCTTCCCGCCGGGCGTGAGCACGTCCTCGATCGTGTCGCCGAGGTCGCCGAGCGCGTCGCCGATGTCGGACAGCACGGGGATGTCCACACCGGCGCCGCTCTGCGCGGACCCGGCCGGCGGGCTCGTGCTGGGGGCCGGGGACGGCGTGGACCCGGACTCGTCGTCGGAACCTGAATCCGACGAAGAGTCACCGCCCGAGGAGCCGTTGTCCGAGGTCCCGCCGCCCGAGGAGTCCCCGTCCGAGGAGTCCCCGCCCGAGGTCCCGTCCGAGGAGGACCCGTCCGAGGGGGAGTTCCCCTCCTCGCCGCCGGAGGCCGGTGCGCTCGGTGTGGCGGAGGGCGAAGGCGTGGCCGCGGCCCCGTCGTCCGGTCCGGCCGTCCCGTCCTCGGCCGCTTCACCCTCCTCCAGCACCTCCAGGCAGGCCTGGTACTCCTCGAGGGTCAGGCTCTTGGTCGTCGCCTTGTCGTCGGCCCGGGCCAGGGCCGGCGTGAAGCCCATCCCCATGAGGACCGCCGTCGGCATCGCCGCCAGGGCTATCGCCTTGCCCGCGGGGACCTGCACGCGCGCGAGGAACGATTTCCGGAACGCCGCGTGCCGCGGTCCCGATCTCCCGCGGGACTCGCCCGCCGCGGCGCCGCGGGCCTCCTCGTCAGTCGGCACTGCGCCTCCCGTTCATCCCGTTCATCCCGTTCGTCGGGGTGGTACCTGACAGATCGCCGGACTCGCCGCCCGCCACGTGGTCCGCCCCCGCGACCGCGGGCGCCTGGATGCCGTCGGGGCCCTGGGCAACCCCTCCCTCGGCGGCGGGCACCGGCTGCTCCTCGCGGCCCGGCGCCCAGGAGATGGAGAGCGCGCCGCCGATCATGGCGAGCAGGAAGCCCATCACGAAGCCGCCGAAGTTGGAGATCACCAGCGACACCACCGCCAGCACGATCGCGGCGACCCCGGCGAAGACGCGGACGACCTGCTGGAACCACATGGTCAGGCCGAGCGTGACCAGCAGCACGCCGATGATCAGGGAGCCGGCGCCCCCGGTGGTCGCCAGCGCGATCGAGATGTGGCCCAGGTTGAGGGTGGCGTACGGGAAGTAGGCGATCGGTACCCCGGCGAGCAAGGTGAACAGACCCGCCCAGAACGGCCGGCTGCCCCGCCAGTCGCGGAACCGCAGACGGGTCCGGGTGAAGGCCCCGGCGTTCTCGACCGGAGTAACAGCACTCATGGAAAAACAGCTCCCTGGGTCCGGCGGACGTACGTACCGGGTCGTGCATGGTGGAGAAGATGAGGGTTCGCGCTCGGGCGAGCGGCGCTCCGTGCCGCGGACCGGGCCGGGGCGTGCGGGCGGGAAAGCGGTGCGGAAGCGGTGCTCCCCCGCCCGGCGGCCGGCTCAGGGTCCCGAGGGCACCCGCGCCGCGGAGCCCGTCAGAAGCACTCCATCTTGGGATTGGTGCCGAGCCGCAGGCTCAGACCGCTCAGCTTGAAGGTTCCGGCAGTGGTGGCCCAGGCCGTCTGCCTGGCGTCGTCGAGCACCGCTTCGTCCGCCTGCTGGGCGAAGCCGCCCGGCAGCACTCTGCCGTGGTCCTTCACATCGGGACCCTTGTTCTGGTCCTGGATGGCCACGCCGATGTCGATGTTCCTGAACTCGGCGTCCGCGTCGAGCTGGGCTATGTCCAGGTAGAGCTGGTCCGCCTCGACCGGCTTGTTCTTGTCGTTGCCCGCCTCGAGACGCATGTAGATGGTCCCGAGACCCGGAACGTTCGTCTTGAGGGACTGGCACATGTTGTTGATCTTGGCGTGCTTGAAGGTCGAGATCGCGACGGGACGCGTGGTCTTGTCGTCCTCGTCCTTGCCGCCGGCCACGGTCTTGTAGCCCTCGACGGTCCCGCCGTACTGCGAGAACCCCGTACCCACCAGGTGCCCGGCACGCACCTTGAACTCCTGGCCGGACACGGTGAACGACGCGGCGAGAACACCCTGCGACAGCCCGATGCCCACAGCCGCGGCCGCGGCGACGCTGGGCACCATGACCACGGCGAACCGCTTCCATCTGGTCCCGCCACGAGGCTTGGAACTCATGTTTTCCTCCTTCTCGGACGTACATCTCCTGACCCCGGCTGCCCTTTGACGGCGGCTCACCGGGCAGGGATGGGAGAAGTGCTACGTCCTCGGAAAGGAGAGCGCCCGCGCTCGGCGGCGCGAACAGCGCCCGAATCACCGGCGATCACCCCCGAGCGACAACCACTGGTCGCGCCTGACGCACATCACGCACAACCTGCCGGACAGGCTCCGCCGAGGGCGGAGACCCCCCTGCCCGAGAGCCGGCACCACGGGCACCGCCTCTGCTCGGTGGGGAACCAGAGAACCCGTTGACCCGACTGGCCGGCGGGGCACGGGAGGACTGACCGAGCGTCGCCGATCGTGGTGCATTCTCGCCGCCCCCGCAAGGGGGTTCGTTACTCGCTAGTAACGGATGGATAACCGGAAGGCGACCGTCCGGGAGCGGCCGACGACCCTCGGTCGCAGTGGACGACGCCACAAAACGGGAGATGCCCGGAGGGAAGCCGACAGAACAACTGCACCGACTTACTCGCAGTAACAGCGGCCGCGATTACCAAGATTTGGCAAAACGCGGCCGCTTTGTCTCTCTGTCAACAGTTTTCTTCACCCCGGCCCCACGGACCTTGTAGCCCGGGAGCCAACCGGGGGACCGCTCTAGAACAGCGCCCGCGCCAGCGCCCGCCGCGCGGCGGCCACCCGCGGATCCTCGGCGCCCACCACCTCGAACAGCTTCAGAAGCCGCAGCCGTACGGTGTCCCGGTCGTCCCCGGCGGTGCGCTGCACCGTCTCGATCAACCGCCCGAACGCGTCCTCCACGTGCCCGCCCACGAGGTCGAGATCGGCGGCCGCGATCTGCGCCTCGACGTCAGTGGGGTTCTCGGCGGCGGCCTTGCGCACCGCTTGCGGGTCCGCGGTCTGCACCCGCTGGAGCAGCTCGGCCTGGGCCAGTCCCAGCTTCGCCTCCGTGTTGCCCGGGTCCTCGCTCAGCACGTTCCTGTACGCCTGGATCGCGCCGCCCATGTCACCCGCGTCCAGCGCCTGGACCGCGGCCTCCAGCAGGGCGTCGTACGGGCCGGCCGGGACCTGCGGGGCGGCCGGCGTCTCGCCCGGCTGCGCGTCCGGGTCCACCGTCAGACCGGTGAGGCCGAAGCGCTGCTCGCCGACCTGGATCAGCTGGTCGAGGGTGCCGCGGATCTGCGACTCCGGGGCGGCTCCCTGGAAGAGGGGCAGCGCCTGGCCCGCGACGACGGCGAACACCGCGGGGATGCCCTGCACGCCGAACTGCTGCATCAGCATCTGGTTGGCATCGACGTCGATCTTGGCGAGGACGAAGCGCCCGTTGTACTCGACGGCGAGCCGTTCGAGGACCGGGCTCAGCTGCTTGCAGGGCTGGCACCACTCGGCCCAGAAGTCGATGACGACGGGCACCTCGGTGGAGCGCTGGAGGACCTCCCGCTCGAAGGCGGCCTCGTCGACGTCGATCACCAGGTCGGCCGGGGAGACCGCGCCGCGCCCGCCCTGGCGGGCCGCTTCGGCGCGTGCCTGCTCCGCCTTCTCCTTGGCCTCCTGGGCCGCCTTCACCGCGGCGAGGTCGACGACTCCGCTCATGGACATGTTCCGTGGCTGCATGGGTACATCCTCCCCCCTACCCGCGCGCTCGTGAAAAGCGTGCCGAAAAGCCCGCCGGTTCGCGTGCTGTGCGGCGCCGGATCCCCACCCGGCGCCCATGGTCGTCGCTCAGACTTTCGCTTTCGCTACGGGTCGTAGCGTAACTGTCCGTCCCGCCCCCGGGGAGAGCCGCACATCGGTGATCTCCCTCACTGCTCCACGCCCACTGCTCCACGTGAACGCCGGTTCACGCACCTCCGGTTATGGTCGTCGGATGCAGAGCCGCACCCCCGCCCCACGCGCCACGGGCCGTCCGCGCAGCGCCGCCGCGGACGCGGCCATCCTGGCGGCGACCCGGGCGGCTCTGGTCGAACTGGGCTGGTCACGGCTGACGCTGGGCGATGTGGCGACCCGCGCCGGCGTCGCCAAGACGACGCTGTACCGCCGCTGGGCGGGCAAGCACGAGCTCGTCGTGGACGCGGTGGCGGAGCTCTTCGACGAGCTGCGGGTGCCGGACCGGGGCAGTCTGGCCGCCGACATCGAGGGCGTCGTGCTCCAGTTCGCGGCGATCCTGGCCCGCCCGGAGGCCAGGAACGGGCTGATGGGGGTGGTCGCCGAGGCCGCCCGCGACGACGCCCTGCGCGAGCGCATCCGCGGCTCGATCGTCGAGCGGCAGAAGCGCCTGGTGGTGGAGGGCCGCGCCCGCGCCCAGGCCCGCGGCGAGCTTCCTCCCGAGGAGGACCCCCGGACGGCGGCACGCACCGTGGACCTGATCTTCGACATGGTGGCGGGTGCGGTGGTGCACCGCTGCCTGGTGAGCTCCCAGCCGGCGGACGCCGACTGGGCGGGCTCCCTGACCCGGGTGCTCCTGCTGGGGATTACGGGCGCCGCTCAGAACCCCGCGGGCTCGGTGTAGACGCCCCACTCGTCCCGCAGCACGTCGCAGATCTCGCCGAGGGTGGCCTCGGCCCGTACGGCGTCCAGCATGGGCCCGATCATGTTGGAGCCGTCCCTCGCGGCGGCGAGCATCGCGTCCAGGGCGGTCCGCACGGCCGCGTCGTCGCGCCGCGCCTTCCGCTCGGCCAGCACCCGCACCTGTTCCCGTTCCACCTCGTGGCTGACCCGCAGGATCTCCAGGTCGCCGGTGACCGACCCGGTGTGGACGTTGACGCCGACGACCCTCTTGTCGCCCTTCTCCAGGGACTGCTGGTAGCGGAAGGCCGACTCGGCGATCTCGCCGGTGAACCAGCCGTCCTCTATGCCGCGCAGGATGCCGGAGGTGATCGGCCCGATGGGGTGCCGCCCGTCCGGGTGCGCCCGCAGGCCCCGCTCCCTGATCCGGTCGAAGATCTTCTCGGCGTCCGCCTCGATCCGGTCGGTGAGCTGCTCGACGTACCAGGAGCCGCCCAGCGGATCCGCCACGTTCCCGACGCCGGTCTCCTCCATCAGCACCTGCTGGGTGCGGAGCGCGATCTCCGCGGCCTGCTCGGACGGGAGCGCGAGGGTCTCGTCCAGAGCGTTGGTGTGCAGGGAGTTCGTGCCGCCCAGCACGGCCGCGAGGGCCTCCACCGCCGTGCGCACCACGTTGTTGTACGGCTGCTGCGCGGTCAGCGAGACGCCCGCGGTCTGCGTGTGGAAGCGCAGCCACTGCGCCTTGTCCGTGCGCGCCCCGTACACGTCGCGCAGCCAGCGCGCCCAGATGCGGCGGGCCGCGCGGAACTTGGCGATCTCCTCGAAGAAGTCCACGTGGGCGTCGAAGAAGAAGGACAGGCCGGGCGCGAAGACGTCCACGTCCAGGCCGCGGCTCAGCCCCAGCTCCACGTACCCGAACCCGTCGGCCAGCGTGTACGCCAACTCCTGCGCGGCCGTCGCCCCGGCCTCACGGATGTGGTAGCCGGAGACGGAGAGCGGCTTGTAGGCGGGGATGCCGGCGGCGCAGTGCTCCATGAGGTCGCCGATGAGGCGCAGGTGGGGCTCGGGCTGGAAGAGCCACTCCTTCTGCGCGATGTACTCCTTGAAGATGTCCGTCTGGAGGGTGCCGTTGAGGACGGACGGGTCCACGCCCTGCCGCTCGGCCGCCACCAGGTACATGCAGAAGACGGGGACGGCGGGCCCGCTGATCGTCATGGAGGTCGTGACGTCGCCGAGCGGGATGTCCTGAAACAGGACCTCCATGTCGGCGGCCGAGTCGATCGCCACCCCGCAGTGCCCGACCTCGCCGAGGGAGCGCGGGTCGTCGGAGTCGCGGCCCATGAGCGTCGGCATGTCGAAGGCCACGGAGAGACCGCCGCCGCCCGCCTCGAGGATCATCTTGTAGCGCTCGTTGGTCTGCTCGGCGTTGCCGAACCCGGCGAACTGGCGGATGGTCCAGGTCCGGCCGCGGTAGCCCGTCGCGTACAGACCGCGGGTGAAGGGGTACTCCCCGGGCCAGCCGATCCGCTCGAAACCGCCATAGGTGTCCCCGGGCCGGGGACCGTACACCGGCTCCACGGGATCACCGGAGAGCGTCGTGAAGTCGGCCTCCCGCTTACGGGAGGCGTCGTAGCGGGCCTGCCAGCGGCGGCGGCCCTCCTCGATGGCGTCAGCGTCCATACCATCGAATTTACTAGGACGTCCAAGTAAATGTCGATGGGAAACCGCCGTGAAGAACTCACGGCGGTGGGGGTTACGCCTTGGCGACCACGGGCGAGTCGTCCGCGACCTTCGCCTCCAGCTCGCGGCTGATCCTGCGCTCGACGAAGAACGCGGCCGTGGGGATCGTGCCCGCCAGCAGCACCCAGAGCTGCTTGGCGACCGGCCACTTCGCCTTGGAGCCCAGGTCGAAGGCGAAGACGAGGTAGACGACGTACAGCCAGCCGTGCGCGATGCTGACGACACGGGTGAAATCCGTGGCCGCGTCGATGTCCAGCAGGTACTTGCCGATCATGCCGAGGGTCAGCAGCACCAGCAGCACACCGGTGACATACGCCATGACGCGGTAGCGGGTCAGCACGCTCTTCTTCATGGGTACGAGCGTAACCGCCGATATCACGCGATCTTCGCGCACCCCCGGCCCCGTCCACCGGACGCCCTACTCCTCCTCGAAGTCCCCCGCCGCCACCCGCAGCGGCCGGAGCATCGCGAAGATCTCGCTGCACTCCTCCGCGTCGTACACGCCCAGCCCGAAGTCCATCGCCATCAGGTCCCGGGTGGCCGCCTCGCACACCTCGCGGCCCTTGTCGGTGATGGAGGCGAGCGTGCCGCGGCCGTCGTTGGGGTTGGGGCGCTTGTCGACGAGCCCGGACCTGACCAGGCGGTCCACGGTGTTCGTGACCGACGTGGGGTGCACCATGAGCCGCTCGCCGATCTTGGACATCGGCAGCTCGCCGGCCTTGGAGAAGGTCAGCAGCACCAGCGCCTCATAGCGCGCGAAGGTCAGCTCGTACGGCTTGACGACCGCGTCGACCTCGGCGAGCAGGATCTGCTGCGCCCGCATGACCGAGGTGATCGCCGCCATGGACGGGACGTTCCCCCAGCGCTGCTTCCAGTGTTCGTCGGCGCGGGCGATGGGATCGAAGGTGAGGCTGAGCGGCTTCGGCACGGCATCGACCTTACCGGCCGGTCATATGGTGGTCAGCCCCGTCTCGGGTTTCGGTCCGCGCGCCCATCGGCCGGCCCCGCCCGGCACGCACCGGCGTCCGGCCGAACGAGCACGTCAGCCCGCGCGCCACCCGGTGTCGTTCGCAAAGCCGTCCCGCCCCCTGTGAAAAACTGACCACGGACTGTCACCGGCCGTCACCCGTCGTCATCGCGTTCGGGAACCGAGGGAGCAGCATGACCCGGCTGATCCGTACCTTCGCGGCGCTCGCCCTGCTGGGACTCGCAGCGGGCTGCTCGTCCGGACCGGGCTCCGGGTCCGGCGAGGCGCCCGCCGCCACCGGCGCCGCCGAGCGGTTCGCCCGGCGGGCGACCCCCGCCGGCGGGTCGCCGTTCTGGGTGGACCCCGCGAGCCCGGCGGTCCGCCAGATCCAGGAGTGGCGACAGCAGGGCCGGACGGAGGACGCCGAACTGCTGCGCCGGATCGCCGACCAGCCGGTCGCGCTCTGGCCCGCCGGCGACCACCCGGAACCGACGGTCGGCACGGCCACGCGGGCGGCGGCGGAGCAGGGCCGCACGGCGGTCTTCGTCGCCTACAACATCCCGCACCGCGACTGCGGCCAGCACTCGGCGGGCGGCGCACCCGACGCCGCCGCCTACCGCGACTGGATCGGCAGGTTCGCCGGCGCGATCGGCGACGGCGAGGCCGTCGTCGTCCTGGAGCCGGACGCCGTGGCGCACATCGTGGACGGCTGCACCCCGCCCGCGTACCACGCGGAGCGCGAGCGGCTGCTGAGCGAGGCGATCGTCCGGCTGAAGCGGCAGCCGCGCACCAAGGTGTACCTGGACGCGGGCAACCCGGACTGGATCGAGGAGCCGTGGAAGCTGGTCGAGCCGCTGACGCGCGCCGGCATCGCCGCGGCGGACGGCTTCGCCCTCAACGTCTCCAACTTCCAGACCGACGCCGCCACCAAGAAGTACGGCCTCGCCCTGTCCGAGCGGCTCGACGGCAAGCACTTCGTCGTGGACAGCAGCCGCAACGGCAACGGACCGCTGGAGGGCGACCGCGGCCAGGCCTGGTGCAACCCGCCCGGCCGCGCCCTCGGCACCCGCCCGACGACCGACACGGGCGAGCCCGCGCTCGACGCCTATCTGTGGATCAAGCGGCCCGGCGAGTCGGACGGCCAGTGCCGCGGCGGCCCGGCGGCCGGGCAGTGGTGGCCGGACTACGCGCTGGGACTCGCGCGCAACGCGCGCGCCTGAACGCTCCGTCGGCGTTCCGTCCCCCGGCGCCCCGTCACCTCACCTGGATCCACTTGGCCTCCGAGGGCGTCCCCCGCGCGTCCGACACGAAGAGCATGTACCAGCCGGGCGGGACCAGCGTCCGGTCCCCCGGCACCTCCACTGTGATCGAGTCGCGCGTCCTGGTGAAGCCGAGTGCGATGGACCGCTGCTCCACGTCCGTGGAGTGGGTGACCGCGCTCGGCCGCATCAGCCGGGCGTTCGCCACGCGCCCCGGACGGTCGGTCGTGAAGGTGGCGCGGCCCTTCCGGTCGGTCTTCCGCGGGCCGTCGCCGAGGACGGGGCGGCCGGCTCCGGCCCGGTGCAGGGCCGGCGGGGTGTAGATCTCCATGCGCTGCTCGAAGTGGCCGAGCTTGGTGTTCTGCTGGTCGTCGAAGAGCGGGTCGGAGCCGAAGGTGGCGACCCGGCCGTCGGGCAGGAGCAGCGCCTCGGAGTGGTAGTTGCGGCCGACCCTGGGGGCGGCGGCCGCCCGGAAGGCGTTGGCCTTCGGGTCGTAGAACTGGGCCTTGAGGATGTTGCTGGCGCTGCGGCCGCGGTAGTCGCGGGAGCCGTTGCTGGTGAACACCGTGTCGTCCGGCATGATCACGCTGTTCAGGTAGCGGGTGCCCTGGGGCAGGTCGGGGCCCTCCGTGAAGGCGGGATCGTCCTTCTTCAGGTCGACGACCGCCGTGCGCGCGGTGGACTTCTCCGACTCGCCCACGCCCCCGCCGCCGAGGATCATCACCTTCTGGTCCTGGGCGGGCGGCAGCAGCAGGGAGGCCGAGGTCTCCGTGCGGTCCAGGTCCTTCAGGCCCGGCACCTTCTCGAACGTGTTGGTCCGCAGGTCCCACAGGCCCGGTTCACGGCCCCGGTCGGCGGGGCCGTAGCCCGCGTTGGAGGCCGGGTAGAAGAGCTTGCCGCCCTTGGTGAGGAACAGGGCGGGGTAGGTCGGGAAGTACCGCTCGGGGCCGCGCGTCCACTTCTTCGTCCTCGGGTCGTAGATCTCGTTGTCGCCCGGGTCGACCACCCCGACGTCGTCGAGTCCCGAGACGGCGAGCACACGCCCGTCCTCCAGCCCGACCAGAGTGGGGTACCAGCGGGCCTTGTCCATGGGGTCGACCGGTACGTACCTCTCCGCCTCCGGGTCGAACTCGTACGCGGCCTTGATCCCCTGAAAGTCCTGCTTGTCCATGGTGATCTTCTCGGAGAGCCCGTACGTGTTGTCGGCGTCCTTGCCCTTCAGCCCGACGATCTCGTACTGGGCCTGCCCGGCGGCGACCGACCGCTCACCCTCCTCCACGGCCTCCACGAAGACGCGGGCCTCGCCGGCGACGACCTTCGGCGCACGGCCCGTGGCGTCCTGGGCGAGCTGGGCCTTCGGCACCCTCACGTCGAACCGGCTGACGTACTCGACGCCCGAGGGGGAGCGGAAGCGGGTCCCCTTCTTCAGGACCGCCTCCTTGCCGGGGTTCTCGTTCTTGACCCGCATCCCGCCGCCGGCCCGGTCCACCTCGCCGTCGAGCAGTTCGTACCGGGCCGTGCCGCCCGCCACCAGGAGTCTGCCGTCGGGGAGCTGGGCGTGACCCGCGCAGAAGAAGTCCTCGGGGGTCGGGACCTTGCGGAACGTGTTGTCCTCCGGGTCCCACAGGACGGTGTCGAAGGACCCCGCGTCGAACTTCTTCTGCTCATTGCCGGAGCCCGCGATGATCAGCACCTTGCCGGTGTGCAGCAGGGCGGCGTGGATGGCGTTCGTCCGGTACTTCGCGGGGATGTCGACCTGCGTCCAGGAGCCGTACTGGGCCCGGTAGCCCGGCTGCGCGATCTTCCACTCGTGGTACCTCTCCTGCGCGAAGCCGAGCGCGGCCGGGGCGTTGAGACCGGCCAGCAGGACGAAGCCGCCGATGCCCAGCACGGTCTTCTTGGTCTTCTCCGAGGGCTGGTAGGCCATGGACTAGTTGCCTCCTGTCGTGGCGCTGGAGACGGTGGAGCCGGTGATCGTGGTCGTGGCCGAAGCCGTGGAAGCCGTGGAAGCCGTGACGGCAGTGGTGGGGGAGGTGACGGGGGTGGCCCGCGCCGGAGCGGGGGTGGCCGATGCCGTCACAGGGGTGGGTGAGCACGTGATGGTTGCGGGTGAGGGGGTGATGTTCGTGGCCTGGGGGGTGTGTGCGGGTGCAGGTGCGGGTGCTCGTTGCCGCCGGCGCTCGCGCCGGGTGGTGACGGCCCACACCGCCACCGGCGCCAGGGAGATCGCCGTCGCCAGGAGCGCCCAGGTCCGCATGGCCACATGGCTGTGGCCGAGGACGAACGACGCGACCAGCGAGGAGACGAGGACCGCCGCCCAGAAGAGGTGGACGCGGAACGTCAGCAGCCGGTCGGGGCTCGCGTCGCCGCCCTTCGGGGTGACGACGAAGCGGCTGGGCCGGCGGACGAGCGCGGCGCCGAGCGACTTGAGGTAGATGGGCGCGCAGAGCGCGGACATCGCCATACCGGCGAGACCGCCGGAGCCCCGCGGCTCGTGCGGGGAGACGTTGTGCCGGCGGTTCCAGAGGTAGAGGCCGATCTGGAGGGCGGCGGCGTCGCTGTAGAGCATCAGCCAGACGGACGCGGCCACCTGGGTACCGGAGGCGCCGAACCACAGGAACAGGAAGCAGCTCAGGATGCCCAGGAACCAGTTGACGGCCGTCATCGGGTAGTAGACGAGCATCAGGGTGTACGAGAACAGCCGTCCCGGGGGCATGGTGAGGAGCGCTTTCCCGTACTGCTTGAAGAGCGTCTCGTACGTGCCGCGTGACCAGCGCGTCTGCTGGGTGAAGAAGTCGGTCCAGGTGGCGGGGCCCTCGCCGACGGCGAGCACGTCGGGGGTGTAGACGGACCGCCAGTGGCGGCCGGTGCGGGGGTTGCGATGCCGGTGGAGCTCGAAGCCGGTGGCCATGTCCTCGGTGATGGAGTCGCGCAGGCCTCCTATCTGTTTCACGGCGGCGATGCGGACCACGTTGTTGGTGCCGACGAACATGGGGGCGCGGTAGCGGTTGCCCGCGCGCTGGATGAGGGCGTGGAAGAGGAACTGCTGGGACTCCGCGGCCTTGGTGACGGGGGCGGTGTAGTTGCCGTACACCTGCGGGCCGACGACGAACGCGACGTCCGGGTCGCGGAAGTAGCCCGTCATCCGCTCCAGGAAGCCGGGGAGCGGGACGTGGTCGGTGTCGACGGAGGCGAAGTAGTCGTAGCCGTCGCCGTGCATCGCGATCCACGCGTTGTAGTTCCCGTGCTTGGTGCGGGCCTTGTGGACGCCGTGGGGGCGGTTCCAGGCGGGGACGCCGTGCCGGGTGAAGTGCCGGACGCCGAGCTCGGCGCAGAGGGCCTTCGCCCGGTCGTCGTCGCCCTCGTCGAGCAGCCATACGTCGAGGACGCTGCCGGGGCCGGGGTGGCGGACGCGGACGGCGCCCTCCAGGGTGGCGCGGACCATGGAGAGGGGTTCCTTGCCCGGGACGTAGGTGGTCAGAAAGGCGACGCGGGTGCCGGGGAGGGGGGTCACGGGTACGGGGTCGCGGGCGACCATCGTGGCGTGGGCGATCGAGACGACGTTCACGAGCATGAAGAGCTCGATGAGGCCGATGGAGACGAGCATCGTGATGTCGAGGCCGACGAGCCACCGGTCGCCGCCCTCGCGCTCGACCCAGTGGTCCGGGCGGACGAGGTAGACGAGGAGGGCGCCGGTGAGGAGCGGCGCGAGGGTCATGAGCAGGATCGCGCGTATTCGGTGCGGCTCCGTCGCGAGGAGCTTGGTGTACTGCACCCGGTACGCCGAACCCGACGGCCCCGGCTCCGTGAGGGGTCCGGCGAGTCGGCTGTGGGTGTCGTAGTCGTAGCCCTCCGGCCGCACAGCGCCCTCCAGTGATCGATCGCGGAAAGAACGAACGAGGCGTTGTACCCACGAAAGTG
The DNA here is from genome assembly GCA_000719105.1 of Streptomyces sclerotialus. Taxonomy (GTDB): domain Bacteria; phylum Actinomycetota; class Actinomycetes; order Streptomycetales; family Streptomycetaceae; genus Streptomyces; species Streptomyces sclerotialus_B. Next base: position 151,003 of record JODX01000005.1, read on the forward strand.
GAGGAAGTGGGGCGTGTCGAACTGGGAGGGGCCGATGAGGTGCACCTCCGGCGGTCGGGGGCGCCTTGTGTTTGTTGTGCGTCGGGGACGTGCCGGGGGGTGTCCGTGCTCGGTCCGGCGGGGCGCCGTACGCCTTGGGAGGGCGGCCGGTGGCTGACCGCCGGCCGCTGCGCGCGGACACCCCCCGGCACGCCCCCTTCCCGCCGTACGCGGCTGACGGGTGCGTGGGGTGGCACGCCGAAGACCCCGGTCCGTGCGGGGCCGGGGTCTTCGGGGGTGCGGGTCAGGCCGACAGGTGGCGTTCCACCGTTTCGACCTTTGCGGTGAGGGCGTCGGTGACGCCGGGGCGGATGTCCGCCTTGAGGACCAGGGAGACGCGGGGGGCGCGGGCCTCGACGGCGGCGACGGCTCGTTTGACGACGTCCATGACCTCGTCCCACTCGCCCTCGACGGACGTGAACATCGCGTCGGTGCGGTTCGGCAGGCCGGAGTCGCGGACGACCCGGACCGCCTCGGCGACGTACTCCCCCACGTCCTCACCGACGCCGAGAGGGGTCACGGAGAAGGCGACGATCATGCGTTGACGACGCCTTCCGCGCGGGCGCGGGAGGCGATCACGGCGTCCTCGGCCTCGCGCTTGAGCCTGCGGTCGGCGAAGAAGCCACCGGTCGGCAGGACGGACATGACGAAGTAGAACGCCGCCGTGCCGAGGGACCACTTGGCGCGGTTCCAGGCGTCGGCCCAGAAGATCAGGTACACGACGAAGAGGAAGCCGTGGACGGCGCCCATGACCGGCACGGCGTTGAAGTCCGTGGTGCGCTTGAGCACCGAGCAGACCAGCAGGATGAGGAAGGAGACGGCCTCGGGTGCGGAGACGAGGCGCAGACGGCGGAGGGCGGAGGCGGTCTTTATGTCCACGGGTCACCTTCGGTGGGCTCGGTGGGAGAGTCGTCGATCCTTGTGAACGCAAGCACAAGCGTGCCCATTGTGGCATCCGGAGGGGGACCGGGTGGTGGCGGGTGCGGGTTCTCAGGGGTGCGTCGGGGTGGGGATCCCCCTTCGGGCTCTGTCGCCGTCGGTGGAGCTGCGGCTAACGTCACTGCGTGGCGATGTTCCGACTCCAAGGCAGCAAGGTGCTCGCCGTCGACATGACCGGGGACGCCGTGAAGGCGAAGAACGGGTCGATGGTCGCGTACGACGGGCAGATGGCCTTCAAGAAGCTCAGCGGGGGCGGTGAGGGGATCCGGGGCATGGTGACCCGGCGGCTCACCGGCGAGCAGATGACGATGATGGAGGTGAAGGGGCACGGGACCTGCTGGTTCGCGGACCGGGCCTCGGAGATCAACCTGGTGGACCTCCAGGGGGACAAGCTGTACGTCGAGTCGAGCAATCTGCTCGCGACGGACGCGGGGCTCCGGACGGGCACGTCCTTCACCGGGGTGCGCGGCGCCTCCCAGGGCAACGGGCTGTTCACGACGACCGTGGAGGGGCACGGACAGGCTGCGCTGCTGTCCGACGGGCCGGCTGTCGTGCTGCGGGTGAGCGCGCAGTACCCGCTGACGGTGGACCCGGGCGCGTACATCGCGCACCAGGGGAACGTGCGGCAGTCCTTCCAGTCGGGCGTGACGTTCCGCACCTTCATGGGCGAGGGCGGTGGCGAGGCCTTCCAGATCCGGTTCGAGGGGGACGGGCTGGTGTACGTGCAGCCGAGTGAGCGGAACACGATCGCGGGGGATGTGTGACATGCCCTTCCGTGAGATCAACTCGAGGATGATCGAGGCCGTGGTCGCGCCCGGGCAGCGGTTGTTCAGCCAGCGGGGCGCCATGCTCGCCTACCGGGGTGACGTGTCCTTCACGCCGAACGTGCAGGGCGGGCAGGGCGGGTTCGCCTCGATGATCGGGCGGCGGGTGGCCGGGGAGGCCACGCCGCTGATGACCGTCGAGGGGAGCGGGACCGTGCTGTTCGGGCACGGCGGCCACCATGTGCAGGTGATCGAGCTGGCGGGCGACACGCTGTACGTCGAGGCGGACCGGCTGCTGGCCTTCGACGGGACGCTCGAGCAGGGCACGATGTTCATGGGGTCGCAGGGCGGCGTCATGGGCATGGTGCGGGGGCAGGTGACCGGGCAGGGCCTGTTCACGACCACCCTGAAGGGGCACGGGTCGGTCGCCGTCATGGCGCACGGCGGGGTCATCGAGGTGCCCATCACCCCGCAGCGGCCCGTCCACGTCGACCCGCAGGCGTACGTGGCCCACCACGGCGACGTGCGCAACAAGCTGTCCACCGCGCTCGGCTGGCGCGACATGGTGGGCCGCGGCTCGGGCGAGGCGTTCCAGCTGGAGCTGAGCGGCAGTGGTGCGGTGTACGTGCAGGCGTCGGAGGAGAAGCTGTGACCACCTACCCGGGCGCGGGGCCCGTGATCCATGATCCGGCGACGCTGCCGAGCGACGACAACGTCAACACCTACACCTTCTGCGTGGAGCTCAAGGGAACCGAGTGGTTCCTGCAGAAGGGGAAGATGATCGCCTACTACGGGTCGATGACGTTCGAGGGCATCGGGCACGGGCGTCTCGACCGTCTCGTGCGCACTTCCTTTCATTCGCCATTGCATGCGAGCGACTGGGTCGTGGCGTCCGGCTCGGGCAAGATGCTCCTCGCCGACCGGGCCTTCGACGTGAATTCCTATGACCTGGACGACGGCAATCTGACCATTCGCTCGGGCAATCTCCTCGCTTTTCAGCCAAGTCTCGCGCTCAAGCAGTCGATCGTTCCGGGGTTCCTCACGCTGATCGGTACGGGGAAGTTCGTGGCGGCCTCGAACGGGCCTGTCGTGTTCATGGAACCGCCGATTCGGGTGGACCCGCAGGCACTCGTCGGCTGGGCCGACTGCCCCTCCCCGTGCCACCACTACGACCACGGCTACATGACGGGCGTGATGGGCGGTCTACGTGCACTGACGGGCATCGGCGGGGTCTCCGGCGAGGAGCACCAGTTCGAGTTCGTGGGGGCGGGCACCGTGCTGCTCCAGTCCTCGGAGACCCTCATGCCGGAGCAGGCCACCGGAGCCGTGCCCGGCGAGCCCGGCGTACCCGGCTCGACGGGGACCACAGGTCACTCCGGACAGCAAGGCGGCACACCGCGCCTTCCCGGACAGCTGGGAGACCTCCAGCGTCGCTTCGGGCTGTGAGCGGTAGTCTGCGGAGTGTGACCTCGAACGCGTGCACAGGGTCACACCACCCTCACTAGTTCGCCTTTCAACTTTTTAGGTAGAGTTCATTCATGGAGACCGAGACGGCCACCCGCTGGCTGACCGATGCGGAGCAGTGCGCCTGGCGCACCCACCTGGAGGTCAACAGGCTGTTGACGTACCAGCTCGAGAGGGATCTGCAGCCCTTCGGCCTGACAATGAACGACTACGAGATCCTGGTGAACCTCTCGGAGTCCGAGGGCGTCCGGATGCGGATGAGCGACCTCGCGGCCGCCACCCTCCAGTCCAAGAGCCGCCTCTCGCACCAGATCACCCGCATGGAGAACGCGAACCTGGTGCGGCGCGAGAACTGCGAGTCGGACCGCCGGGGGCTGTACGCGGTGCTGACCGAGCACGGCGAGGAGACCATGCGGAAGGTGGCGCCGCACCACGTGTCGTCGGTGCGCAGGCACTTCATCGACCTGCTGTCGCCCGAGGCGCTGGAGGAGCTCCACAAGTCGCTCACCCCGATCGCCGAGCACCTGCGCGGCCACCGGGGCAAGCCGTAAGGACCGCGTACGGGCACCGGGGCAGGTTGCGGCGGCCGGCGGCCCGCGCTCAGCGAAGGGGCAGCCGCAGCGTGAACAGCGCACCGCCGCGCGGCGCCTGACCCACCATGAGGGTGCCCCCGTGCCCCACGGCGACGTCACGGGCGATGGCGAGGCCCAGACCGGCCCCGCCGTCGTCCCTGCTGCGGGCCTCGTCGAGCCGTACGAACCGCTCGAAGATGCGCTCCCGCTGGTCCTCCGGCACGCCCGACCCGTCGTCGGCCACCTCCAGCACCGCCCACTCCCCCTCGGCCCGCAGCGTGACGTCGATGCGCTCGCGCGCGTGCCGGCGCGCGTTGTCCAGCAGATTGGCAAGGACCCGCGCGAGCTGACCGCGTGATCCGGTCACCGTGACGGAGGCCACGCCGTCGAGCCGTACGCCCTGCCGCGCTCCGGCCTCCTCCCGCACCAGCTCCGCCAGGTCGAACCGGGCGTCCTGCGGCCGCTCCCCCGCGTCCAGCCGCGCCAGCAGCAGCAGGTCGGCGGCCAGCCGCTGGAGCCGTACGGTGTCCTCGACGGCGCCCTCGACGTCCAGCAGCTCGGGATGGGCGGCGCCCACCTCGAGCTGGGTGCGCAGGGACGCGATCGGGCTGCGCAGCTCGTGCGAGGCGTCGGCGACGAACCGCCGCTGACGCTCCACGGACGCCTCCAGCGCGGCGAGGGTCTCGTTGGTCGTCCGGGCCAGCCGGGCGATCTCGTCGTGCGTCGCGGGCTCGGGCACCCGGCGGGACAGGTCCTCGGAGGCCGTGATGGCGGCCATCTCGGCGCGGATGCCCTCGACGGGCCGCAGCGCCCGCCGGGTCACGACGTACGTCGCGCCGCCCACCGTGAGCAGCAGCACCGGCAGCCCGATCAGCATGGCCGTCAGGGCGGTGCCGACGGCGCCCTGCTCGGCGGAGAGGGGCGCGCCCGCGTACACGGTCAGCGGGACGTCGTGGGGCGTGGTCACCTCCACCACGGCGAACTGGTAGTCCTCGGTGTCGCCGTCGACCGTCGCGGTGCCCTGGCGGTGCGACACCTCGTCGGAGATCTCACCGGCACCGGGCAGGTCCTCGTCGTCGTCGGCGTCGTCGCCGTCGCCGGGGGCCGGGCTCTCGTCGGTCCGCCCGGCGACCAGTCCGTCCACAGCGACGCTCTCCACGTCGTTCTCGGCAGCGACGACCCGCCCCTGCCCGTCCGCGACCAGGACGGGGCTCTCGTCGCTGTCGGGCAGGTCCAGCCGGTCGTACGCGAGGCCGGCCGCCAGGTCCGCGGCCACCTTGCGGGCCGCGGAGTCGGCCTGGGCGTCGGCCTCGTGGATGAGGTTGGTCCGCAGCGAGATCAGGACGGCGGCACCGGCGGCGACCAGGGCGACCGCGACGACCAGGGTCGCGGCGAGCGTGGCCCGGGCCCGTACGGACCCCAGCAGCCGTTTCATCTTCCCTCCAGCCGGTAGCCGGCCCCGCGCACGGTCTTGATCAGCCCGGCGCCGAGCTTGCGCCGCAGGGTGCTGACGTAGACCTCCACGATGTTCGGGTCGCCCTCGTACGCGAAGTCCCAGACGTGCTCCAGGATGTCTCCCTTGGAGACCACCTCGCCGGCGCGCACGACGAGCTGTTCGAGGACCGCGAACTCCTTGGCGGTCAGGGTGATCTCCCGCTCCGCGAGGAAGACCCGCCGGGCGGCGGTGTCCACCCTGAGGTCGCCGACGACCCGTACGGGAGAGGCGCCCGCCGTGCCCCGCCGCCGCAGCAGCGCCTTCACGCGGGCGACGAGCACCACGTACGAGAAGGGCTTGGTCAGATAGTCGTCGGCGCCCGTGTCGAGCCCCTCGGCCTCGTCGTACTCGCCGTCCTTGGCGGTCAGCATGAGGATCGGCACGTCGTGGCCGGCGGCGCGCAGGGCGGCGCACACCCGGTAGCCGTTCATGCCGGGCAGCATGATGTCGAGGATCACCAGGTCGTACACGCCCTCGCCGGCCCGGTGCAGCCCGTCCAGGCCGTCGTGGACGACGTCCACGGCGTAGCCCTCGGCCGTCAGGCCCTTGGCGAGCGACAGGGCGAGCCGCTTCTCATCCTCGACGATCAACAGGCGCATGCCACCAGCGTTCCAGACCGAAGCTGAAGAGCGCTTCAGGGGCTTTCAGGCTGGCTTCAGTGTGACTCCAGCAGATTGGTATCCGTCGAAAGCGAACGCAGTCGGTCGCAGTCGGTCGAATGCACTGGTATCCGGCTATCCGGGAGGAACTCCATGAAGCGCAACATCGTCATCGCCACCGTCGCGGCCGCGGCCCTGATCGGCGGCGGCACCGTGACCGCCTTCGCGGTCACGGGCGACGACGACGGACCCGCACAGCGGTCGAGCGTGCAGGTGAAGGACGACGACCGGGACGACGCGGGCGAGCAGGACGACAAGGACGAGGCCGACGACCGGGACGACGCCGACGACAAGGGCGGCCGGGACGACGACCGCGACGACCGTGACGACGACGCGGCCGAGGCCGGCCTCGCCAAGGTGACGGCGGCCGACGCGATCGACGCCGCGCTGAAGCACACCTCCGGTACGGCCGTCGGTGCCGAGCTGGACAGCGAGGGCAGCGACCTGGTCTGGGACGTGGACGTCCTGTCCTCCGGTACCAAGTGGCACAGCATCCTGGTCGACCCGGGCACCGGCAAGGTCCTCGACTCGCACACCGAGGACGAGGACGCCGACGACACCGCCGAGGTCCGCGCCGCGCTGAAGGGCACGTCGGTCACGGCCGCCGAGGCCGCGAAGGCCGCCGCCGCGAAGGGCACGGTCACGTCCGTCGACCTCGACGACGACGGCCGCGACCGCGGGTGGGACGTGGACACCACGGGCGCCGACGGCGCGGAGAGCGAGTGGAACGTCGACCTGAAGACGAAGAAGGTCACGGCCGACAGCTCGGACGACGACTCCGACGACGACCAGGCGGACGACGCGGACGACAAGTCCGACGACTCCGACGACTGACGTACGGGGCCGCGCGTCAGCCCTCCGTCAGGCCCGCCACCAGCTCGTCCGCCGCCCGGTACGGGTCCAGCTCGCCGGTCACGATGCGCTCGGCCAGGGCGGACAGCCGGCGGTCGCCGCGCAGGTCGCCGATCCGCTCGCGCAGTGCCGTGACGGCGATCGTCTCGACCTCCCGGGCGGCGCGCGCGAGGCGCCGCTCGGCCAGCACCCCGCGCTCCTCCGTCCACGCCCGGTGCTTCTCCAGCGCCTCGACCACCTCGTCGACGCCCTCGCCCCGGGCCGCGACCGTCTTGACGATCGGGGGGCGCCAGTCGCCGGGGCCACGGGCCTCGCCGAGGCCCAGCATGTGGTTCAGCTCGCGGGCGGTCGCGTCGGCGCCGTCCCGGTCGGCCTTGTTGACGACGTACACGTCGCCGATCTCCAGAATCCCGGCCTTCGCCGCCTGGATGCCGTCGCCCATGCCGGGAGCGAGGAGCACCACCGAGGTGTCGGCCTGGGAGGCGATCTCCACCTCCGACTGGCCCACACCGACCGTCTCGACCAGGACCACGTCGCAGCCGGCGGCGTCCAGCACGCGGATCGCCTGCGGGGCCGCCCAGGCCAGCCCGCCGAGGTGACCGCGCGTCGCCATCGAGCGGATGTACACGCCGGGGTCGGAGGCGTGCTCGGACATCCGCACCCGGTCACCGAGCAGCGCACCGCCGGAGAACGGCGAGGACGGGTCGACGGCCAGCACGCCGACCCGCTTCCCCTGCCTGCGGTACGCCGTCACGAGCGCGGAGGTGGACGTGGACTTGCCCACGCCCGGGGAGCCGGTGAGCCCCACCACGTACGCGTTGCCCGTGAGCGGCGCCAAAGCCGCCATGACCTCCCTGAGCTGCGGTGACGCCCCCTCCACAAGGGAGATCAGCCGGGCCACGGCCCGCGGCCGGCCTTCCCTGGCCTGGGCGACCAGCGAGGAGACGTCCTGCATCACAGCTCCGTTCACGTAAGGGGGGTCCGGACGGTCGGCGGGCGTCAGGCCCTGGGCACCCGCACGATCAGCGCGTCGCCCTGACCGCCGCCACCGCACAGCGCCGCCGCGCCCACACCGCCGCCGCGCCGCTTCAGCTCCAGCGCCAGGTGCAGCACGATACGGGCGCCGGACATCCCGATCGGGTGACCCAGGGCAATCGCACCGCCGTTGACATTCACCTTTTCCGTGGATACCCCGAGGTCCTTCATTGACTGCACGGAGACCGCGGCGAAGGCCTCGTTGATCTCGATCAGGTCGAGGTCCGAGACCTGCAGCCCCTCTTTCTTCAGGGCGTGCCGGATCGCGTTCGACGGCTGCGACTGCAAAGAGTTGTCCGGTCCTGCCACGTTGCCGTGCGCGCCGATCTCCGCGATCCAGTCCAGGCCCAGCTCCTCGGCCTTGGCCTTGCTCATCACGACGACGGCCGCCGCGCCGTCCGAGATCTGCGACGCCGAGCCGGCGGTGATCGTGCCGTCCTTCGCGAACGCGGGGCGCAGCTTGCCGAGGGACTCGGTCGTCGTCTCGCCGCGGATGCCCTCGTCCTTGCTGAGGACGACGGGCTCGCCCTTGCGCTGCGGGATCTCGACGGGCGTGATCTCCGCCTCGAAGATCCCGTTCTTCTGCGCGGCCGCGGCACGCTGGTGGGACAGGGCGGCGATCTCGTCCTGCGCCTCGCGGCCGATGCCCAGCCGGGTGTTGTGCTTCTCGGTGGACTCACCCATGGCGACGCCCTCGAAGGAGTCGGTCAGCCCGTCGTACGCCATCGCGTCGAGCATCTGGACCGCGCCGTACTTGAAGCCCTCGCGGGACTTCGGCAGCAGGTGGGGGGCGTTGGTCATGGACTCCTGGCCGCCCGCGACGACGATGTCGAACTCGCCCGCGCGGATCAGCTGGTCGGCCAGCGCGATGGCGTCGAGGCCCGACAGACACACCTTGTTGATGGTCAGCGCGGGCACGTTCATCGGGATGCCCGCCTTGACCGCGGCCTGCCGCGCCGGGATCTGCCCCGCCCCGGCCTGCAGCACCTGACCCATGATCACGTACTGCACCTGGTCGCCACCGATCCCCGCACGGTCGAGGGCGGCCTTGATCGCGAAGCCGCCGAGGTCGGCTCCGGAGAAGGACTTGAGCGAACCCAGCAGCCGTCCCATGGGCGTACGAGCGCCCGCGACGATCACCGAGGTGTTGCCGTTCGTACCGGTCATGAGGTGCGATCCCCTTCCAGCCTGCACGGCCGAGGAGTGAACGAGGGTTTACCCGAATGTACTGAGCGGTAAGCCACCCGTCACCGGCCGGTGAGTGTGATCGCGCGCACGTTGCGTAACCACCCCGGGAGCGCTGCACTAACAGCATGCTGACGCGAATCGACCACATCGGGATCGCCTGCTTCGACCTCGACAGGACCGTCGAGTTCTACCGGGCGACGTACGGCTTCGAGGTGTTCCACACCGAGGTCAACGAGGAGCAGGGCGTGCGCGAGGCCATGCTCAAGATCAACTCTACCGATGACGGCGGCGCCTCCTACCTCCAGCTCCTGGAGCCGGTCCGCGAGGACTCCACCGTCGCCAAGTGGCTGGCCAAGAACGGCGAGGGGGTGCACCACATCGCCTTCGGCACGGCGGACGTCGACGCCGAGTCCGCGGACATCCGCGGCAAGGGCGTCCGCGTCCTGTACGACGAGCCGCGGCGCGGTTCGATGGGGTCGCGGATCACCTTTCTGCACCCCAAGGATTGTCATGGCGTTCTGACAGAACTGGTCACTTCGGCGTCAGTTGAGTCACCTGAGCACTGACCGCCGTACATAAGGGCCGGTAGGGTTGGGGTCGGCCGTCGCCTCTGTACGGGGACGGCCGGGCTTCCGCAGCCTTTTCGGCGGCGGGATCCCAGGGCCGGGGTCCAGGTTTCGGGGGACGAGGGTGAGGGCGTGGAGCCCGCTTCGCCGTCGATCTGACACCATTCCCCCGGGGGCCCCGTTCGACGGTTGGACGGAGCTCGCATCAAGAAGCTTGCGACCAGGGGACGGATGGGACCGCGCAGTGCGGGGCTACGAACGCCAGGAGCGAGAGCCGGCGGCTGACGTCGACCACCTCTCTCGGTTCGAGGCCGAGATGGATCGGCTGAAGACCGAGCGGGAGAAGGCGATCCAGCACGCCGAGGACCTCGGCTACCAGGTCGAGGTGCTGCGCGCCAAGCTGCACGAGGCGCGCCGCTCCCTCATGTCCCGGCCCGCCTACGACGGCGGCGATCTCGGCTACCAGGCCGAACAGATGCTGCGCCAGGCACAGGTGCAGGCCGACCAGCTGCGCGCCGAGGCCGAGCGCGAGCTCAGCCAGGCCCGCGCGCAGACCCAGCGCATCCTCCAGGAACACGCCGAGCAGGCCGCCCGGCTCCAGGCCGAACTGCACCAGGAGGCGGTCACCCGCCGCCAGCAGCTCGACCAGGAGCTCGCCGAGCGCCGCCAGACCGTCGAGTCGCACGTCAACGAGAACGTGTCCTGGGCCGAGCAGCTGCGCGCCCGCACCGAGCAGCAGGCCCGCCGGCTCCTCGACGAGTCCCGTGCCGAGGCCGAGCAGGCGCTGGCCGCCGCCCGCGCGGAGGCCGAGCGGATCGCCGCCGAGGCCCGCCAGCGGATGCAGAGCGAGGCGGAGGCGGCCCGCGCGGAGGCCGACCAGCTCCTGCGCCGCGCCCGCACGGACGCCGAGCGCCTGCTGAACGCCGCCTCGACGCAGGCCCAGGAGGCCACCGAGCACGCCGAGCAGCTCCGCTCCGCCTCCGCGAGCGAGTCGGACACGGCCCGCCGTCAGGCCGGCGAGCTGAGCCGGGCCGCCGAGCAGCGCATGGCCGAGGCCGAGACGGCGCTGCGCGAGGCCCGCGCCGAGGCCGACAAGGTGGTCGCCGAGGCGAAGGAGGCCGCGGCCAAGGCCCTGGCGAGCGCCGAGTCGACCAACGAACAGCGCACCCGCACCGCCAAGGAGCAGGTCGCCCGGCTGGTCGGCGAGGCCACCAAGGAGGCCGAGGCGACCAAGGCGGACGCCGAGCAGATCGTCGCGGACGCCAGGGCCGAGGCGGAGAAGATCGTCGCCGAGGCCGCCGAGAAGGCCCGTTCGGTCACCGCCGAGGAGACCGCCTCCCAGCTCTCGAAGGCGGCCAGAACCGCCGAGGAGGTCCTCAACAAGGCGTCGGACGACGCCAAGAAGACCACCAGGGCCGCCGCCGAGGAGGCCGAGCGCATCCGCACGGAGGCGGAGGCCGAGGCCGACCGGCTGCGGGCCGAGGCGCACGACATCGCCGAGGAGCTCAAGGGCGCGGCGAAGGACGACACCAAGGAGTACCGCGCCAAGACGGTCGAGCTCCAGGAGGAGGCGCGCCGGCTGCGCGGCGAGGCCGAGCAGCTGCGGTCCGAGGCGGTCGCCGAGGGCGAGCGCATCCGCTCCGAGGCGCGGCGCGAGGCCGTCCAGCAGATCGAGGAGGCGGCGAAGACCGCCGAGGAACTGCTCGCCAAGGCCAAGGCGGACGCGGACGAACTGCGGAAGACGGCCACCGCGGACAGCGAGAAGGTCCGCACCGAGGCCATCGAGCGCGCCTCGGTGCTGCGCCGCCAGGCCGAGGAGACCCTGGAGCGCACCCGCGAGGAGGCCGAGCGGCACCGCACGGAGGCCGCCGAGCAGTCCGAGGCCGTCAAGGCCGAGGCCGAGCAGACGGCCCGCGAGCTGCGCGAGGAGACCGAGCGCGCCGTCGCGGCCCGCCGGGCGGAGGCCGAGGAGACGCTGACCCGCCTGCGGACCGAGGCCGAGCAGCGGCTCGCCTCCGCCGAGGAGGCGCTCACCGAGGCTCGTGCGGAGGCCGAGCGCATCCGCCGCGAGGCGGGCGAGGAGAGCGACCGGCTGCGGTCCGAGGCCGCCGAGCGGAGCCGTACGCTCCAGGCGCAGGCCGAGGCCGAGGCCCAGCGGCTGCGCGACGAGGCCGCGTCCGACGCGTCCGCCTCCCGGGCCGAGGGCGAGGCCGTCGCCGTACGGCTGCGCACGGAGGCCGCCACCGAGGCGGAGCGGCTCAGGTCGGAGGCCCAGGAGAGCGCCGACCGGGTACGGGCGGAGGCCCAGGCCGCGGCCGAGCGGCTGGCCGCCGAGAGCGCCGAGACGCTGGCCGCCGCGCAGGAGGAGGCCGCCCGGCGCCGCCGCGAGGCCGAGGAACTCCTCGGCAGCGCACGGCAGGAGGCCGACCAGGAGCGCGAGCGGGCCCGCGAGCAGAGCGAGGAGCTGCTGGCGTCGGCGCGCAAGCGCGTGGAGGAGGCCCAGGCCGAGGCGACACGCCTGGTCGAGGAGGCCGACCGGCGGGCCACAGAGATGGTGTCGGCCGCCGAGCAGCATGCCCAGCAGGTGCGCGACTCCGTGGCCGGGCTGCACGAGCAGGCCCAGGAGGAGATCACGGGCCTGCGCAGCGCCGCCGAGCACGCCGCGGAGCGCACGCGCACCGAGGCACAGGACGAGGCGGACCGGGTCCGCTCCGACGCCTACGCGGAGCGGGAGCGGGCCGGCGAGGACGCGGCCCGGGTCCGGCGGGAGGCCACCGAGGAGGCGGAGGCCGCCAAGTCCCTGGCGGAGCGCACCGTCGCGGAGGCGATCACCGAGGCCGAGCGGCTGCGTTCGGACGCCTCCGAGCACGCCCAGCGGGTACGGACCGAGGCCTCGGACACCATCGCGAAGGCCGAGCAGGACGCCACGCGCACCCGGGCGGAGGCCCGCGAGGACGCGAACCGCATCCGCTCGGACGCGGCCGCGCAGGCCGACACCCTCATCACCGAGGCGGCCGCCGAGGCGGAGCGCCTCACCGGCGAGACGGCCACGGAGACCGAACGGCTGCGCGCCGAGTCGGTGGCGCAGGCCGAGCGGCTGATCGCGGACGCGACCGGTGACGCCGAGCGGCTGCGGGCCGAGGCGGCGGAGACGGTGACCAAGGCGCAGCAGCACGCCGAGCGGACCCGCGAGGAGGCCGGGCGGATCAAGGCGGACGCCGAGGCCGAGGCCGAGCGGGTCACCACGGCCGCGCGCGAGGAGGCCGAGCGGACGCTGGACGAGGCCCGCCAGGAGGCCAACAAGCGGCGTTCCGAGGCGGCCGAGCAGGTCGACAAGCTCATCACGGAGACCGCGGGCGAGGCCGACAAGCTGATCTCGGAGGCGCAGTCGTCCGCGCTCAAGACGACCGCGGACGCCGAGGCGCAGGCCGACACGATGGTGGGCGCGGCCCGCAAGGAGGCCGACCGCCTGGTCAAGGAAGCGACCGTGGAGGGCAACTCCCTGGTGGAGAAGGCCCGTACGGACGCGGACGAGCTGCTGGTCGGGGCGCGCCGGGACGCGACCGCGATCCGGGAGCGCGCCGAGGAGCTGCGCGACCGCATCACGACCGAGATCGAGGAGCTGCACGAGCGGGCCCGCCGGGAGTCGGCGGAGACGATGAAGGCGGCGGGCGACCGGTGCGACGCCCTCATCAAGGCCGCCGAGGAGCAGCTGGCGAAGGCGCAGGCCAAGGCTAAGGAGCTGGTTTCGGAGGCCAACTCCGAGGCGGGCAAGGTGCGCATCGCCGCCGTCAAGAAGGCCGAGGCGCTGCTCAAGGAGGCCGAGCAGAAGAAGGCCACGCTCGTCCGCGAGGCCGAGGAGCTGAAGGCGGAGGCGATCCGCGAGGCGAAGCGCACCGTCGAGGAGGGCAAGCGCGAGCTGGAGGTGCTGGTCCGGCGCCGCGAGGACATCAACGCGGAGATCTCGCGGGTCCAGGACGTTCTGGAGGCGCTGGAGTCTTTTGAGGCGCCGTCAGGCAACAAGGACGGTGTGAAGGCCGGCGCCGCCGCGGGTGTCACCCGATCGGGTGGCAAGACGTCAGACGCTTAGCGGAGTGCGGACGAGGCGAGTACGGTCCCGCCTCGTCCTCCCCGACTTTCGGATGCACGGTGTCAAGCTTTCGTGACCTGAGGTAACTTGGGCCATCGGCCGCAGTGGCGAAAGTACACGCGGGTGGCTCGGGAGAGCCCTGATCTCCCCGGTACCGCCCGGACGGGAGGACGCCGCGTCGCATTCACCGGGATTGACCGACATTTCAGCACACACAGGTCCCGGCAAGTCCTTCCCTCGGCCGACCACTCAAAAGGGGTGTCATTCTCCAGATCAAACGCGCATCTGCTCGATGACACGCCGCTCGGCCCCCTAGGATTCCCCTTATCACCTCACCGGTCTCTTTCGACAGGAACCCCATGAGCGACACTTCCCCCTACGGCTTCGAGCTTGTGCGGCGTGGGTACGACCGCGCTCAGGTGGACGAACGCATTTCGAAGCTCGTCTCCGACCGTGACAGTGCTCTGGCCCGTATCACTGCTCTGGAAAAGCGCATCGAGGAGCTGCACCTCGAGACGCAGAACGCCCAGGCCGCGGTCAGTGACGCCGAGCCGTCGTACGCGGGTCTCGGCGCGCGCGTCGAGAAGATCCTCCGTCTCGCCGAGGAAGAGGCGAAGGACCTGCGTGAGGAGGCCCGCCGCGCCGCCGAGCAGCATCGCGAGCTGGCCGAATCCGCCGCCCAGCAGGTGCGCAACGACGCAGAATCGTTCGCGGCCGAGCGCAAGGCGAAGGCGGAGGACGAGGGCGTCCGGATCGTCGAGAAGGCCAAGAGCGACGCAGCTCAGCTCCGTTCCGAGGCGCAGAAGGACGCGCAGTCCAAGCGCGAGGAGGCGGACGCTCTCTTCGAGGAGACCCGAGCCAAGGCCGCCCAGGCCGCGGCCGACTTCGAGACCAACCTGGCCAAGCGCCGCGAGCAGTCCGAGCGCGACCTGGCCTCCCGTCAGGCCAAGGCCGAGAAGCGCCTGGCCGAGATCGAGCACCGCGCCGAGCAGCTCCGCCTGGAGGCCGAGAAGCTGCGCACCGACGCCGAGCGCCGCGCCCGCCAGACGGTGGAGACCGCCCAGCGCCAGGCCGAGGACATCGTGGCGGACGCCAACGCAAAGGCCGACCGCATCCGTTCGGAATCCGAGCGCGAGCTGGCCGCCCTCACCAACCGCCGCGACTCGATCAACGCCCAGCTCACCAACGTCCGCGAGATGCTCGCGACGCTCACCGGTGCCGCGGTCGCCGCGGCCGGCACGCCGTCGACGGACGACGAGCCGATCTCCCGTGGGGTTCCGGCGCAGCAGTCCCGGTAACACCCGGTCCCGGTGACCACCGGGTCTTTCCCCGTGCGAATCCCCCTGCCACTTGAGTGGCAGGGGGATTCGTCCCGTTCTAGCGTGAGCCCATGATCGAGATCGAGGGGCTGACCAAGCGGTACGGCGAGAAGGTGGCGGTCAAGAACCTCACCTTCACCGTCCGGCCGGGCCTCGTGACCGGGTTCCTCGGGCCGAACGGCGCCGGCAAGTCGACCACCATGCGGATGATCCTCGGGCTCGACCGGCCCACCGGGGGCGATGTCCGTATCGACGGCGCCCCCTACGACCGGCTCAGGGACCCGCTGAAGCACATCGGCGCCCTGCTGGACGCGAAGGCCGTGCACGGCGGGCGGAGTGCGCGGAACCACCTGCTGTGCCTCGCCCAGAGCAACGGCATCCCGGCGAGCCGGGTGCACGAGGTCCTCGACACGGTCGGACTCACGGCGGTGGCCCGCAAGAAGGCGAAGAACTTCTCGCTCGGCATGGGCCAGCGGCTCGGTATCGCGGGCGCGCTGCTCGGCGATCCGCGGATCCTGATGTTCGACGAGCCGGTCAACGGGCTGGACCCGGAGGGCATCCACTGGATCCGCACGCTGATGCAGAACCTGGCCGCCGAGGGCCGTACGGTCTTCGTCTCCTCGCATCTGATGAGCGAGATGGCGGTGACCGCGGAGCACCTCGTCGTGATCGGGCAGGGGCGACTGCTCGCCGACACCTCCATGGCGGACTTCATCCGCCGCAACTCACGGTCGTATGTGCGAATGCGTACGCCGCAACACGAGCACCTGCTCGACCTGCTGCACACGGAGGGCATCACCCCCGTCGCGGCGGACGACGGGGCGCTGGAGGTGGACGACGCACGGCCGGAGCACCTCGGCGAGCTGGCCGCGCGGCACGGGATCGTGCTGCACGAGCTGAGCCCGAAACAGGCCTCGCTGGAGGAGGCGTTCATGCGGCTGACTGCCGAGTCGGTGGAGTACCACGCGCACGCGCGCCCGGCACAGCCACCGCCCCGGCCGCCCGAGCCGGCCCGGCAGTGGGGCGCCGACTGGAAGAAGGGGTCCTGATCATGGCGGCAGCACAGGTCGTCCGCTCCGAGTGGACCAAGATCCGGTCGGTGGCCTCCACGGTGTGGACGCTCTCGCTCGCCATGGTCGTCACCCTCGCCCTCGGCATGCTGATCTCCGCGCTGTCGAACCGGGAGTTCGACCGGCTGGGTGCCGAGGACCGGTTCGCCTTCGACCCGACGCTCATCAGCTTCGCCGGGATGAGCCTGGGCCAGCTGGCGATGATCGTGTTCGGGGTGCTCGTGGTGTCGAACGAGTACAGCACCGGGATGATCCGCAGCTCCCTAACCGCCGTTCCACAGCGGGGCACCTTCCTCCTCAGCAAGATCGCGGTGGCGACGCTGCTCGCCCTCGCCGTGTCGCTCGCCACCGCCTTCGCCGCGTTCTTCCTGGGCCAGGCGATGCTCGACGAGCACAGCACCTCGATCGGCGAGCCCGGTGTGCTGCGCGCGGTCGTCGGCGGCGGGCTCTACATGACGCTCATCGCGGTGTTCTCGATGGGCGTCGCCACGATGCTGCGCTCGCCGATGCTGTCGCTCGGCATCCTGATGCCGTTCTTCTTCCTGATCTCCAGCGTCCTCGGCAACGTCCCGGCGACGGAGAAGATCGGCCGCTTCCTGCCCGACCAGGCCGGCCGGAAGATCATGCAGGTGGTCCCGCCGGCTGGTGACGACACCCCGTACGGCCCGTGGGGCGGACTGGGCATCATGGCGCTGTGGGTCGTCGCGGCGCTCGTGGGCGGGTACGTCCTGCTGAAGCGGCGCGACGCGTAGGCGCTTCGCTTCGGCTCCGGTTTCCCCACCGGCAGGTCTGTTGCGGCTGGTCGCGCCCGCGCGGCAGAGCCGCATATCGACACAGCCCCGCCGCCCCTTCCGTGCGCGGCTGTACCGCACCGCTCTTGGCCGGGACTGCTCACGGTGTCGCGCCCTCCGGACGGGAACCGCTGATACCGCCGTGACCAGGCAAGACGTGTCCCTGCCAAGACACCGGCGGTGACCTGCGACGTTTTGCGTCGCCTTGGTGGGAACCGTCAGCGCCCGGATATCCTCCTAACCCTTACGGGGGCGTGCGACCCGACGTCCTGAACCTTTCGATGGGTGCGGAGAATGATCGAGGCAATCGGCCTGACGAAGCGCTACGGCGCCAAGACGGCCGTGTACAACCTTTCCTTCCAGGTACGGCCGGGCACCGTCACCGGCTTCCTCGGACCGAACGGCTCGGGCAAGTCGACGACGATGCGCATGATCCTCGGCCTGGACAATCCCACGTCGGGACATGTGACGATCGGCGGCCACCCGTACCGGAAGCTGCCGAACGCCCCCCGCCAGGTGGGTGCCCTGCTGGACGCCAAGGCCGTGCACGGGGGCCGGAGCGCGCGCAGCCATCTGCTGTGCCTCGCGCAGCTCTCGGGCATCCCGGAGCGGCGCGTGGACGAGGTGCTCGGCGTCGTCGGTCTGCAGGACGTGGCCCGCAAGCGGTCCAAGGGGTTCTCGCTCGGCATGGGCCAGCGGCTCGGCATCGCGGCGGCGCTGCTCGGCGACCCCCAGGTGCTGCTCTTCGACGAGCCGGTCAACGGTCTCGACCCGGAGGGCATCCTCTGGGTGCGCAACCTGATGAAGTCCCTCGCCGCCGAGGGCCGCACCGTGTTCGTGTCGTCGCACCTGATGAGCGAGATGGCGCTGACCGCGGAGCACCTGATCGTGATCGGGCGCGGACAGCTGCTCGCCGACATGAGCGTCACGGACTTCATCTCGGCGAACTCGGCCGACTTCGCACGGGCCCGTACCCCCGACGCCGAGCAGCGGGAGAAGCTGACGGCCGCGCTGACCGAGGCGGGCGGGCAGGTGCTGCCCGAGCCGGACGGCGCGCTCAGGATCACCGGGCTGCCGCTGCCCCGGATCAGCGACCTCGCGCACGACGCCGACGTACGGCTGTGGGAGCTGTCGCCGCATCAGGCCTCGCTGGAGGAGGCGTACATGCGGATGACGCAGGGCGCCGTCGACTACCGCTCGACGATCGACCAGAAGGCGGGCCTCATGCAGCCCCTGCCGCCCGGCGTGCAGCCGCCGATGCCGGTGCCCGGACAGGGCCAGCCGGGCTGGTACGCCCCGCCGCCGCCCCAGCAGGGCGGCCAGCCCTTCGCGATGGCGCCGCAGCCCGGTCCGTACGGCGCGCCGTACGGTGCACCGGCCGCTCCGCCCGTCCCGGCGCCCGGGCAGCCCAACCCGTACGCCGCCCCGGCCCCCGCGGTCCCGGCGCCGGCCGCCCAGCCCGCCGCCCCGGCGCCCGCCGAGTCCGCCGCAGCCGCGCCCGCGCCCGCGCCCGCCGACCCGACCAAGCCCGAGGACGCCCGATGAGCACGCCCCAGCCCCCCGCGACCCAGCAGCCCGCGCAGCCCGCGCCGCAGCCCGCGCCGCAGTGGCAGGCGGCACCCGGCCCGTCGTACACCTCGCCCATCCCCGTCGTGCGCACCCACCTCGGCCACGCGCTCGCCTCCGAGTGGACGAAGATCCGGTCGGTGCGCTCGACGATGTGGACCCTCGGCGTCTTCCTGCTGCTGGTGGTCGGCATAGGGTTCCTCGCCGCGCTGCAGACGGACGACACCGACTACTCCGGCGTCCCGTACACCATCCCCGCCTTCTTCGGCCTGATCCTCGGCCAGATCTGCCTGATCACGCTGGGCGTGCTGGTGATCGCCTCGGAGTACGGCACGGGCATGATCCGCACGACGTTCACGGCCTCGCCGCAGCGCCATCGGGTGCTCGCCGCCAAGATGCTGATCTTCTTCGCGGTGGCGTACGCGGTGTCGGTCTTCGCGATCGGTGTGGTCGGGCTGTTCGTGGCGAGTCTGCACGCCACGCCGACCAGCACCCCGTGGGTCGGCACCATCTTCATGGGTGCCCTGTATGTCTCGCTGCTCGGTGTGCTCGCGCTCGCGGTGGGCTCGATGCTGCGGCACTCGGCGGGCGCGATCACCGCGATGCTCGGCGTGGTGCTGGTGCCCGCGATCCTGCCCGCGTTCATGATGATCTCCGAGAGCCTGCGCCCGGTCGCCGAGAAGGTGCTGGAGTACAACGCCATCAACTCGCTCGCCGCGATCTTCGACGCGGGCGAGGAGGGCGGCGGCGGTGCCCAGCTCGGTGTCCTCGTCGCCGTCACGGCCGCGGCGATCGCCGGTGCGTTCCTGCTGCTGGACCGCAGGGACGTGTAAGAACGTGTGACAGGTCAGAAACGAGGCGCGTTACGGGACCGCTGCACCTGCGTGGTGCGGCGGTCCCGCGCGTTCCAGCAGGCCTTGTGCCAGTGGCGGCGGTCGTCGACGCCCGCGTGCTCGGGCCAGGCGACCACGTGCGGCACCCCGGAGGCGATCATCTGGTCGCAGCCCGGGCAGCGGTACGTCTTGCCGACGGCGCTCGCGCCCGCGACGTGCCGCACACTCCAGTCCTCGCCCCGCCAGTTCTCGGTGGACTGCCAGCCGCCGTAGCGGTCGGCGGGATCCTCGTCGGCGCTCCGGCCGGTCGAGCCGGCAGCCTTGGGTCGGTTGCGACGCGGGGACACGGGACACCTCACGGGGCACAGGGAGCACGGATCGTCTCCAGCCTACGCGGGCCGCACGCAGGCGGGTGTGCCCCTCGAAACGGAACGTATCCACCTCCCGCGGACGCGTTCGGCGGACAATCCTCAAATCCCTCCGCCACGCCGTGACTTAGGCACGTGTCAGGCGGTTATGCCAGTGGGGGAGCTCCGCGTCGGAGCCGAGGAAGCAGGAAGTGCCATGCTTGTTGGAAGTTTTGTACTGGCGGCCCAGTTCCCGGGACAAGGTCAGGGGGAGGCGTTACACCGCGCCATGCGCACAGCCGAGGCCGCCGAGGAGGCGGGTCTGGACTCGGTGTGGCTGGCCGAACACCACTTCGTTCCCTATGGGACGTGCCCGTCGGCGATCACGCTCGCCGCGTTACTGCTCGGACGCACCCGGCGGATCCGGGTCGGTACGGCGGTCAGTGTGCTCTCCACCACCCACCCCGTGGCCCTCGGCGAGCAGGCGGCGCTGCTGCATGTGACGTCGGGCGGCCGTTTCTCGCTGGGCGTGGGCCGCGGCGGACCGTGGATAGACCTGGAGGTCTTCGGCACGGGCATCGAGGCTTATGAGAGGGGGTTCCCCGAATCACTCGATCTGCTGGTGCGCTGGCTGCACGAACCGTCCGTGGAAGCCTCGGGGGAACGATTCAGCTTCCGTGAGGTCACCGTGGTCCCCCAGCCCTCGGACGCGTTCACCGGCACCCCTGGTCCCGAGGTCGTCGTCGCCTGCACCTCCCCGCGGACCGTCCGGCTCGCGGCCGAGCGCGGACTGCCCATGCTGCTCGGCATGCACGTAGGGGACGAGGAGAAGGCGGAGATGGTCGCGCTCTGGCGGCGGCACGCGCGCGCGGCGGGCCGTTCACCGGACGAGATCGCCGCGGCCGGCCATGTCTCCGCCGGTGTCTGCCAGATCGCGGACCGGCGGACGGACGCGGTGGAGCTGCTCACCAAGGCGATGCCGGGATGGCTGCGGCAGGGACTCGGCGCCCACCGGACGGTGGACGGCCGGCACCGCGCGATGCGGGATCCGATGGTGTACACCGAACTGCTCTGCGGGCTGCACCCGGTGGGGACGCCGCGACTGTGCGCCGACCGGCTGGCGGCGACCGCCGAACGGACGGGCATCTCGCGCTTCGCCCTGCTCGTCGAGGGCTCGGGCGATCTCACGGCCACCGAGGAGAACGTACGTCGGCTCGGTGCCGAGGTACTGACCCAGCTGCGCTGAGCGGCCGGGCCACGGCCCGGCCTACTGGGTGCGGCCGAGCCTCGAAGTATGCGGCTGCGAGCCGCTGCGTGTGCGGCCCACCTGCTCTGACCTGCGGCTGATCCGCTTGTATGCGGTCGGGCCGCGGACTGTGCGAGGGGTCCGGCCCGGCCCCGGACCGGTGTCGCCGGTGCGGCCGAGCCATGGACCCGGGCCGCGGTCGGACGACCGCGGCCGGCGAGGAGCTTGCCGCCCCATGTACCTGGACACCTCCCGCGTACCCTGCGGGGCGGCAAGCAGTGCGAAGGCTGCGTCAGCAGTCCCGGAGCTCCGGCGACTGGTTCAGCAGCTGGTTGCGCACCGAGGTGAAGCGTGCCAGCGTCTCGTCCACTGCGGGGTCCAGCGGGAAGACGGCCACTCGGTGGCAGTTCTGGAAGGCCAGGCGGACACCGAAGTGCCGCTGCAGCGCGCCGCGTATCGCGTCACTCGCGAGCGCACGCAGCAGCTGACCACGTGCCTGCTCGTCCGGCGGCGGCGTCTGGTTGTCGGCGAAGTTGCCGCCGTCCACCTTCAGCTGGGCCACCAGGGAGCTGATCATCTCCCATGCAAAGGGCAGGGAGGTCCGGACGCAGTCGACGAAAGCGGCTTCGTCGACCTCGCCTCGCTCGGCCTGTTCGAGTAGGGCCGGTGAGACGTCGAGCGACATGGGTTCTCCTCTCGCGCCCCCGCGGGATGCGGGGACTGACGGACAGGTCGGGTGTCCGCGATGCGGCCACTGTGCGTACATGCTTCGCGACCACCCGTTGTCCACCGTAAGCAACGCGGCGTGACCGCACCAGGAGGAAGGCACTCCGATAGTCACAATCAGCCATTAATGATCTAAGTTGCCTACGGCACGTGACAATTGACGCGCACGCGCGGCGCGGAAGGGCGCGCACCGGGCCGGTGGGCGCTCGCATGCATGATGAGGTGGGCGAATCGCGTACGCCGACGGGTGTCGAGTAGCGTTTCCGACCATGCGTCTCGTCATTGCCCGGTGCTCCGTCGACTACGCCGGCCGCCTCACCGCCCACCTCCCCTCAGCCCCCCGTCTGATCCTGGTGAAGGCGGACGGCAGCGTCTCGATCCATGCGGACGACCGCGCCTACAAGCCCCTGAACTGGATGTCCCCGCCCTGCACGCTGAAGGAGGGCACCGGCGACGAGGAAGGCGTCTGGACCGTCGTCAACAAGGCCGGCGAGAAGCTGATCATCACGATGGAGGAGGTCCTCCACGACTCGTCGCACGAGCTCGGTGTCGATCCCGGCCTGATCAAGGACGGTGTGGAGGCGCATCTGCAGGAACTGCTCGCCGACCGCATCGAGACCCTCGGCGACGGCTACACGCTCATCCGGCGCGAATACATGACGGCGATCGGCCCGGTTGACATCCTGTGCCGCGACGCCGAGGGGCAGACCGTGGCCGTCGAGATCAAGCGGCGCGGGGAGATCGACGGAGTCGAACAACTGACCCGTTACCTGGAGCTGCTGAACCGGGACCCCCACCTCGCGCCGGTCCGCGGCATCTTCGCGGCCCAGGAGATCAAGCCCCAGGCCCGCGTCCTCGCCACCGACCGTGGCATCGGGTGCCAGGTTCTGGACTACGACGCGCTGAGGGGCATCGAGGACGACAAACTTCGCTTGTTCTGAGCGGTGCGTTTACGACCGGGGGCCGGGTCCGTGATATCGGACCCGGCCCTTATGTGTACCGGTCAGACGTTCACCGACGCACCGGACGAACCGCCGCCGCCCTGCGTGGCACTGGCCGAGCCGGTGACGGTCGCCGGGGCGCCGGAGACGGGACCGGTGGCGGTCGGAACGCCCGCCGAGTCGCTGGTCTGCGGCGGGGGCGTGTCCTCCGGCTCCGACTCGTCCGGGGTCGACGGGTCGGGATCCGGGTCCGGCGGGGTCGACGGGTTCGTGGGCGGATCGTCGGGCTCCTCCGAGCCCGGTCCGGTCTCCGGCGGCGTCGACGGCTTCCCGGAATCGGACGGCTTCTTGGTGGGCGACTTCGACGGGGACTTCGTGGGGTCGTCGTCGTCCGGCTTCTTCGTACCGCCCGGCTCGTCCGACGGTTCGGCGCTGCCGGTCGGCGTCGGGTCGTCGTCCGTGCCGAAGGTGCCGTCGGGCCCCGGGTCCGTGGGAGTGCTCACGGCGCCCGGGCTCTCGTCGGAGTCCTTCTTCACGCTCTCCGCGTTCAGTCCGTCGTCCTCGGCGCCGGCGCTGGCCGACGGATCGACCCCGACCCGCTCGGCCGGGGCGTTCCCGCCGCCGTCGGAGGTGGCACCCAGCGTCACCACGGTGCCGAGCACGGCGGCGAGCAGCGCGCCGGCGCCCGCCGCCACCAGGTTCCGCCGGGTGCCGCTGACCAGACGGCCCTTGATCCCGCTGCCCTTGGCGGGGGTGGCGGCGGCGCGGTGGGTGACCACCGTCGAGGGGTCGTCGCCCCCGGGCACGGGCGGCGGGTACGCCGCGGCCAGGCCGGCCGGAACGCCGCCGGGAGGCGACGCCGACTCCTCGTGCCGGGCGTCCGGCACCTCCTCCCCCGCCGCCGTGCGACCGCCGGGCGGGGCGGCCCCGGAGCGGTCGGCGACCAGGGCGAGTGCGCGACGGCCGGCGACCGTGCCGCGCTTGTCGGCGAGGGCGCCGCGCAGCCCGATGGACGTCTCCAGTTCGGCGCGGGACCGGTCCAGCTGCCCGGTGCAGAGCGCGAGGATGCCCAGCTCGTGGTGGAAGTAGGCCTGTTCGCCCACCTCCCCGGCGAGCCGGGACGCCTCGGCGCCGGACCTGAGCGCCCGTTCCCAGGCCCCCCAGTCCAGTCCTGCGGCGAACGCGGGCGCGGCCTGCCGGGCCAGCCGCACGGCGGCGCTCTCCTCGTCCTCCCCCGGAGGTGTCGTCACGGGCACCAGCACGGTCAGTGCGGTGAGCACGGCGTCCGCCTCGGCCACGACCCGGTCGGGGGTGACCGAGGGGTGCCCGGCCCACCAGGAGTAGTGCTGGGCGACGGTGACGGCACGCTCCTCGGCGCCGTCGGCGTACCCGGCGGCCACCAGCTGGTCCCGCACTCCGGACGCGAGCCGGTAGCGGGCGCCGACCGGGGTGACCAGCGCACTGTTCACCAGTTCGGCGAGGGCGGCGTCCGCGTGGGTGTCCCCCACCAGCGCGGGCAGATGCGCCTGGTGGGGCACCTCGCCGCCGAGCGCGACGGCGAAGCGCAGCGTCTCGCGCGCCGACGCGCTCAGCCGGGAGGCGAGCAGCGCGGCGGGCGCGGCACCCTCGGCGAGCGACGGCAGGGGCGGGTCGCCGCCGTCCGCGGTGGCGCCGACGGGTACCGCAAGGACACCGTCCCGGTCGGCCGACGGATCGAGCCGGGAGTTCGGCGCCCCTTCGAAGACACCGATGTCGTCGAAGGCGTCCGCGTCGGCGCGCATCCGGTCCCGCTGCCGCAGCAGCGCCCCGGCCTGCATGAACCTCAGCGGCAGGCCCTCGGACTCGAACCAGAGGTCGCCCGCCCAGGTGGTCTCCTCCTCGGTGAGCACCCGGCCGACGGCACGTTCCAGCAGAGCCCGGCCGCCGTCACGGTCGAGTCCGTTCAGGAACACCTCTTCGAGGAGCGAGTCCGCGGACGGCGCGGGCACGTCCGGCGTGGCGGCGATCAGGAGCGCGCACTCGGGCGTCGCGTCGAGCAGTTCGTCGAGCGCGGCGCCGCCGAACTCCACGTCGTCCAGGACGACGACCGCGCCGATCTCCCGGACGTGCTCGAGGAGCTCCTCCTGCGACGGCCGGTGGAGCGGCGCCCTGAAGACGGAGGCGAAGAGCTCGTACAGCAGGTCCGTGGGGGTGCGCCGGTGGCCGGAGAGCCGGACGACGCCGTCGGGGGCGAGGTCCGCGCAGTCCTCGGCCACCAGGTCGAGGAGTGCCGTGCGGCCGGAGCCCGAGGGACCGGTGAGACGGACGGAGCGGCCGCGCGCGAGGAGCCGTACGAGCCGCTCGCGCTCCTCCTGGCGCTGCAGGAGCGGCAGCCGGGGCCGGGCGGGACCGGCCGGGGTGGGCGGCCGGGCGGCACGGTCCGCCTCGGCGCGCTCGTCGGCCGGGTACTTCTCGGGCCGGCCGGGGCGCTCCCCGGGCGGGCAGTTCTCGATCTCGCTGCCGTCGACGGGGTTCACGGTGAGCAGGAAGTCGCCCGTGACGACCTGGACGGTGCGCGCGAGCGCCGGAGCATGCTGGCCGAAATCAGACGTCAGGGCGTCGCGTGGCGGGCGCGGGCGTGGTGCCCGGCCGTCGTCGTGTCCGTACTCTTCGGGTCCGCGGTTCATCGAGTCCATAGGTCCTCGCCCCCCATAAGCGTCGTGTGCCTCTTCAGCCCCTCCCGGCCGTGCCGCACACCACGCTGTCGCTTCTGGCCCGGTGCCCACCCGAGGGTCGTCAGGCGGCAGGCAGCCGCACCCTAAACCTTGGCTCAGTATCCCTGACCAGCCGGGGTACCGCGCCGCCCGAGACGTCACAGTCTCATGAGGATTGCGCGCGTGATGCGCCCTGCTCCCGAGTCGTCCGGGTGTCCCGCGTCCAGGGAGTCACACAGGGTCCGTACGTGCCGTTCCGTACGTCTGTTCACTCGCGGCCCTCCCGGCCCGCGGTGTACCGGAGCGTCCCGGCAGTGGTCCGTGGTCACACGCGGGGCAGCGACTCCACCCCGATACCGCCCTCGACGGCCAGGATCCGGTGCAGCCGGGTGGCCACCAGCAGCCGCTGCATCTGCGGCGGTACGTCGCGCAGCACCAGCCGCCGTCCGCACCGCCCCGCCCGCCGGTGGACGCCCATGATCACGCCGAGTCCGGTGGCGTCCCAGGAATCCAGCTCTGACAGATCGAGCACCAGGTCGCCGACTCCGTCGTCGACGGCCGAGTGCAGGACCGTACGGGCGTCCGCCGCGCTGCGTACGTCGAGGCGGCCCCCGACGACCAGCTCGGCGTGGTCGCCCCTGATGTACATATGCGCTCCCCGCGAGTGGGTCTCGTACGCCGGTCGTATCCCGGGACACCGGCCGCTGTCCGTCACAGCGGCCGGTGTCCGGCTCACGCCGGTCGTGGTCCGGTGACGCAACCTCTGACGGATCAGGAACCCCAGAGGTTGCCGTCTTTGGGCGAACCGATACCTGATTCACCTCAAGGTGTGAAACCTGATGTGGTTCTGGCGCTTCACCTGGCGTCGGTGCCGGGTCAGTGCTTGTAGAAGCCCTGCCCGCTCTTGCGGCCGATGTCACCGGCGTCCACCATCCGGCGCATCAGCTCCGGCGGGGCGAACTTCTCGTCCTGCGACTCGGTGTAGATGTTGCTCGTGGCGTGCAGCAGGACGTCGATGCCGGTGAGGTCGGCGGTGGCCAGGGGTCCCATGGCGTGCCCGAAGCCCAGCTTGCAGGCGAGGTCGATGTCCTCGGCGCTGGCCACGCCCGACTCATGGAGCTTCGCGGCCTCGACGACGAGGGCGGAGATGAGCCGGGTGGTGACGAAGCCGGCCACGTCACGGTTGACGACGATGCAGGTCTTGCCCACGGACTCGGCGAAGTCCCGCGCGGTGGCGAGGGTCTCGTCGCTGGTCTTGTAGCCGCGGACGAGCTCGCAGAGCTGCATCATCGGTACGGGCGAGAAGAAGTGGGTGCCCACGACGCGCTCCGGGCGACCGGTGACCGCCGCGATCTTGGTGATCGGAATGGCGGAGGTGTTGGAGGCGAGCACGGTCTCGTCCCGGACGAGCTTGTCGAGCTCCCGGAAGATCTCGTGCTTGACCTCCAGCTTCTCGAAGACGGCCTCGACCACGACGTCCGCGTCGGCGGCGGCGTCGAGGTCGGTGGTCGTGGTGATGCGCGCGAGCGCCGCCTCCGCGTCCGCCCCGTCCAGCTTCCCCTTGGCGACGAACCTGTCGTACGACGCCTTGATGCCGTCGGTGCCCCGGGTCAGCGCTTCGTCGGTGACATCGCGCAGGACGACGTCCCAGCCCGCCTGCGCGGATACCTGGGCGATGCCGGATCCCATGAGACCGGCTCCGATGACGGCGAGCTTCCGTGCCACTGTGCGACTCCCTGGTACACGCTGTCGGCGTACTGCCTCTGTACTGTCCGGTAGTTGTCTCTTCGGCGGACACTAGCGCTCGTGGGCGGCTGTGTGACCGGTAAGTAATGCGCGTCACGTCTCACATGACGGACATCACACCGGCGGGAGCCATCCCTTCGCTCGTACGGCGTAGTTGACCGCCTCCCGGCCCAACAGCCCCAGTGCCCGGCGGGCCGGGGCGGGCCGCGGTCTTCCGTCCGTCCGGAGCGTAACTACGCTGGCCGCATGGTCAATCTGACGCGCATCTACACGAGGACCGGCGACAAGGGCACCACGAACCTCGGTGACATGAGCCGGGTGCCCAAGACCGATCTGCGGATCTCCGCGTACGCCGACGCCAACGAGGCCAACGCGGTCATCGGCACGGCGGTCGCGCTGGGCGGGCTGGAGGAGGAGGTCGTCGAGGTCCTCACCCGGGTGCAGAACGACCTGTTCGACGTGGGGGCCGATCTGTCGACCCCGGTCGTGGAACACCCGGAGTTCCCGCCGCTGCGCGTCGAGCAGTTCTACGTCGACAGGCTGGAGGCGGACTGCGACCGCTTCAACGAGCGACTGGAGAAGCTGCGCTCCTTCATCCTCCCCGGCGGTACGCCCGGTGCGGCCCTGCTGCACCAGGCGTGCACGGTCGTCCGGCGGGCGGAGCGCTCGACGTGGGCGGCGCTGGAGGTGCACGGGGACACCATGAACCCCCTGACCGCGACATACCTCAACCGGCTGTCGGACCTGCTGTTCATCCTGGCCCGCACGGCCAACAAGGAGACCGGGGACGTGCTGTGGGTGCCGGGCGGGAAGCGCTGAGCCCCCTACCGGCCCCCGGCCGCCGTCCGAGCCGACTGGTACAGCCCCGTCGCGACGAGCGCGCCCCCGACGCACATCATCACCACGCCCACCTTCGTCAGGGTGATCACCGGGATCTCCACGTCCCCGGTGAACAGCCACAGGACCAGACCGATCACGAAAGTGACCACTCCGTCCAGGAGGTTCCTGGTCGACCGGCTCATCGGTGCGCACTCTCCTTCCGCGGCATCGGCTGTTCCCTCTCCTGCTGCGGCGCCTTCTTGGGGAAGACCACGTACGCGAGCGCGAACAGCCCGTGGAAGAACGCCACCCGCCACGCCCCGTACATCCAGCTCTCCAGGGACGTCGTACGGCTCGGGTCGTCGACGTACCACCTCGCGATCAGCAGCAGGCCCGTCGCGACGGCCGCGCCGAGGAGCGTGCCCAGCCACACCGTGCCCTCGTGCCGGGCGCGCGCCATGCCGTAGCGGGGCGGCCCGGCGGGCTTCGGGGCGCCGCCGAGGCGGTGGGCCGCGTGGCCGTCCAGCCACTTCACCGTGCGGTGGCCGTGGCCGACGGTGTAGCCGATGTAGAGCGCGGCCAGCCCGTGCTCCCAGCTCGGAGTGGCGCCGTTCTTCAGGTCGATCGCCGTCGCGACCAGCAGGACGACCTCCAGCAGCGGCTCGCACAACAGCAGCGCCAGGCCCGTGCGCGGCATCCGCAGCAGGTAGCGCACGGCCAGCCCCGCGGCCAGCAGCACCCAGAAGCCGACCTCGCAGACGATGATCAGCGTGACGATCACGGCTCGCTCCTCTCGGTCACCCTTCCAGGCTCCCGTTCCGGGGGCCCGAGATCATCGTCGTCGATGACGAACCCGAGATACATCGAAAGATGCAGTCCCGGACCCTTCCCCGGGATCAGGCGGCGGCCGTCCGCGGCGTGTTGGATGGGTGCCATGGCCGTCACGCTTCCCCGTCCGCACCGCCTCGACGTGGGCATCGCGCTGGGCAGTCTGCTCGGCGGGATCCTGCTGCTGGGTGTCGGCCTGGGCGTGCGGCCGAAGGACGACCCGATCGTGCTGTGGCCGGGCCCCTGGGCCGTCCTCGTTCCGATGGCCGTGCTGGCCGGCTGTGAGCTGCTGCGCCGGGCCGCCCCGCGCACGGCACTGCTGACCGGCGTCGTCGCGCTGACCGCGGACACGCTCACGCAGGGCAGCCTGGCCTCGCTGGTGATGTTCACCGACGTCGTCTACGCGGCCGTGCTGTACGGCACACCGGCCTCGGCCCGCCGCATCCCGTGGATCAGCGCACTGCTCACGGTGATCGCGACGGTGGTGTCGTTCGCGGTGTGGCGGGAGCCGGAGACGCTGCTGATCGGCGTGATGGTCGGCGTGGTGGCCTTCGCCCCCGCGTCCACCGGCCTCATCGTGCGCAACCACCGCGACGCGGCCGAGGCCGCCCGGCTGCGTGCCGAGCAGACCGCGCTGCTCGCCGAGATGGACCGTACGCAGGCCGTCACCGCCGAGCGCGCGAGGATGGCCCGCGAGCTGCACGACATGGTGGCGAACCACCTGTCCGCGATCGCCATCCACGCAACGGCGGCCCAGTCCCTCGACGACCCGGAGACCACCCGCCAGGCCCTCGGCGTCATCCGCGAGAACAGCGTCGAAGGGCTCGCCGAGATGCGCCGCCTCATCGGCATCCTGCGGGACGACAGCGGGGACCTGGGGCCCTCCCCCGAGCTCTCGACTCCGCTCGAGCAGGGAGGTGCCCCCATCGCACCCACGCTGGACGGACTGGGCGCGCTGGTCGAGGGCGCCCGCGCCAACGGCCTCGACGTGACGCTCGACGCCTCCCCGGGCGACCGGCTGCCCGCCCCGGTGGAGCTGGCCGCGTACCGCATCGTGCAGGAGTCCCTCACCAACGCCCTCAAGCACGCCTGCCCCGGGCGGGTCACGGTGACCCTGACCCGCCGTGACGACCGCCTCGACATCGCCGTGGCCAGCCCGTACGGCGACCGCGACGGGCCCCGAGCCCCCGGCTCGGGCGCGGGTCTCGTCGGTATGCGGGAGCGGACCGCCCTGCTGGACGGCACCTTCGAGGCCGGCCCCGAGAGTTCACCGGTCGTCGCCGACGGGAAGATCTGGGCCGTCCGCGCTTCCCTCCCCACCACCCCGCACCCGCAAGGAGAAACCGAATGATCCGCGTGCTCGTCGCCGAGGACCAGTCCGCCGTCCGCGCCGGGCTGGTCCTCATCCTGCGCAGCGCGCCCGACGTGGAGGTGGTCGGCGAGGCGGCCGACGGCGAGCAGGCGGTGGCGCTCGCCCGTGAGCTCCGGCCGGACCTGGTGCTGATGGACATACAGATGCCGCGCCTGGACGGGGTGTCCGCCACCCGGCAGGTCGTCGCCGAGCACCTGGCCGACGTGCTCGTGCTGACCACCTTCGACCTCGACGAGTACGTCTTCGGGGCGCTGCGGGCGGGCGCCTCCGGCTTCCTGCTCAAGAACACGGACGCGAAGGACCTCATCGCGGCCGTACGGACGGTCGCGCGCGGCGAGGGGCTGATCGCCCCGGCCGTCACCCGCCGGCTGATCGCCGAGTTCGCCGCGAAGCCCGTACGGGAGCCGGCCGCCGATCCGGCCGTGCTGGACTCCCTCACCCGACGCGAACGCGAGGTGCTGTCCTGCCTCGGCGAGGGGCTGTCGAACGCGGAGATCGCGGACCGCCTCGACATGGCGGAGGCCACGGTGAAGACGCACGTCAGCAGGCTGCTCGGCAAGCTGGAGCTGCGCAGCCGGGTACAAGCCGCGGTACTGGCACAGGAGTTGGGTATCTAGGTGCCGCGGGGCAGCGACCGCGAGAGTAGTGGTCCAGACCTATTGACCGGTGGTACAGACCTTTCTATTCTCGCGGCACCGTGGGCATGAGGCTCAGTCATGCCCCCACCCCCTGAAGAGGAGGCGCAGCATGCGCTTCAGACACAGAGCCGCGGCGGCCATCGCGTCCTTGGCGCTCCCGCTGGCCGGCCTGGTCGGTCTCGCCACCCCCACCCACGCCGCCGCCGAGGCCACCGAGGCCACGGCCACCTACACCAAGCCCCAGGACTGGGGCTCCGGCTTCGAGGGCAAGTGGACGGTGAAGAACACCGGCACCACCGCCATCAGCTCCTGGACGCTCCAGTGGGACTTCCCCACCGGCACGAAGGTCACCTCGGCCTGGGACGCCGACGTCACCAACTCCGGCAACACCTGGACCGCGAAGAACAAGTCCTGGAGCGGCAGCCTCGCCCCCGGCGCCTCGGTCTCCTTCGGCTTCAACGGCACCGGCTCCGGCTCCCCGTCCAACTGCACCCTCAACGGCGGGAGCTGCGACGGCGCCCCCTCGGTCCCCGGCGACAGCGCACCCTCCGCCCCCGGCACCCCGACCGCCTCGGGCATCACCGACACCTCGGTGAAGCTCTCCTGGTCCGCCGCCACCGACGACAAGGGCGTCAAGAACTACGACGTCCTGCGCGGCGGCACCAAGGTCGCCACCGTCACGACCACCTCGTACACGGACACCGGTCTTAACCCCGGCACCGACTACTCGTACTCCGTGCAGGCCCGCGACACCGCCGACCAGACCGGCCCGGTGAGCGGCGCCGTCGCCGTGCGCACCACCGGCGGCAGCAACGAGCCGGGCCCCCAGCCGGGTGAGAAGGTCAACCTCGGCTACTTCACCGAGTGGGGCGTCTACGGCCGCAACTACCACGTCAAAAACCTGGTGACCTCGGGCTCCGCCTCGAAGATCACGCACATCAACTACGCGTTCGGCAACGTGAAGAACGGCCAGTGCACGGTCGACGACACCTTCGCCGCGTACGAGAAGGCCTACACCGCCGACCAGTCCGTCAGCGGCACCGCCGACACCTGGGACCAGCCGCTGCGCGGCAACTTCAACCAGCTCCGCCAGCTCAAGGCCAAGTACCCGCACATCAAGGTGCTGTACTCCTTCGGCGGCTGGACCTACTCCGGCGGCTTCGGCCAGGCCGCGCAGAACGCCGCCGCCTTCGCCAAGTCCTGCAAGGCCGTGGTGGAGGACCCGCGCTGGGCCGATGTCTTCGACGGCATCGACATCGACTGGGAGTACCCCAACGCCTGCGGTCTGACCTGTGACACCTCGGGCGCGGCCGCCTTCAAGAACCTGTCGCAGGCCCTGCGCGCCGAGTTCGGCAAGGACTACCTGATCACCGCCGCCATCACCGCCGACGCCTCCTCCGGCGGCAAGATCGACGCGGCCGACTACGGCGGCGCCGCCCAGTACCTCGACTGGTACAACGTGATGACGTACGACTACTTCGGCCCCTGGGACGCCAAGGGCCCGACGGCTCCGCACTCCCCGCTGACCTCGTACTCCGGCATCCCGAACGCCGCCTTCAACTCCGCCGACGCGATCGCCAAGCTCAAGGCCAAGGGCGTCCCCGCCGCCAAGCTGCTCCTCGGCATCGGCTTCTACGGCCGCGGCTGGACCGGCGTCACCCAGTCCGCCCCCGGCGGCACGGCGACCGGCGCGGCCCCGGGCACGTACGAGGCGGGCATCGAGGACTACAAGGTGCTCAAGAACTCCTGCCCCGCCACCGGCACCGTCGCGGGCACGGCGTACGCGCACTGCGGCACCCAGTGGTGGTCCTACGACACCCCGTCGACCATCGCCGGCAAGATGAGCTGGGCCAAGAACCAGGGCCTCGGCGGCGCGTTCTTCTGGGAGTTCAGCGGCGACACGGCCAACGGCGAGCTGGTCACCGCGATCAGCAACGGCCTGAAGTGACCGGCCCGATCAGCCCAACGAAGTAACAGAATCTCTCACGCCACGTTGACGCGCTGGCCGGGAGGTGCGGCCTCGAGCCACGCCAGGAACCCGGTCAGCGCGTCCTCGCTCATCGCCAGCTCCAGCCTGGTCCCCCGGTGCACACAGGCGAGGATCACGGCGTCGGAGAGCAGTGCGAGCTCCTCCTCGCCCTCGGGCGTACGGCGCCCGGCCACCTCGATCGCCGAGCGCTCCAGGACGCGGCGGGGGCGGGGGGCGTAGCTGAAGACACGGAACCACTCGATGCGGTCGCCGTTGTAACGGGCGACGCCGTAGCTCCAGCCCTTGCCGTTCTCGTCGCCCTTCTCGGGCTCCTTGGGGGCGTCCCACCGCAGACTGCAGTCGAAGGTGCCGCCGGAACGCTGGATCAGCCGGCGCCGCAGACCGAAGACGAAGAGTCCCACCACCACGAGCACGATGAGCAGGACGCACACAACCAGAGCGAGGACCATCGTCTTCGACCTCCTCGTCTCCTAGGTAATGGAACGACAAAAACACCCACATCTGCCTCAGCCGCGGCGGGGTCCGGATGGCTCCGGTCCCCGCCGCGGCTGAGTCACAGCATCACACGGCGCTCCCCCAGAACCTCGCGGTTCAGGGAAGTGCCCTCACATCAGCGCGCCGACACCGCACGCAGCCGGACGTCCGCGCGCCGCTCGGCGGAGGCGTCGGCCTCCGACTTCGCGCGCTCGAGCGCCCGCTCCGCGCGCTGGACGTCGATCTCGTCCGACAGCTCGGCGATCTCGGCCAGCAGCGACAGCTTGTCGTCCGCGAACGAGATGAAACCGCCGTGCACCGCGGCGACGACCGTTCCGCCGTCGCTCGTACGGATGGTCACGGGGCCCGACTCCAGCACACCGAGCAGCGGCTGGTGACCGGGCATGACGCCGATGTCGCCGGACGTGGTGCGCGCGACGACCAGGGTGGCCTCGCCGGACCAGACCTCTCGGTCGGCCGCGACCAGCGCGACGTGCAGCTCAGCAGCCAAGGTGGCTCCTCGGGTCACCACCCGGCGGTTCTGCCGGGTGTTGGGTCACAAGTCTAATAGGGGTCCGCGCACCGGAGTGCCCGGGCCCGCCCCGGTCTCGGCCGACCGGGGAAATCGGGGAATGCCCCCGGAAAATGCGCCGGATGGTGTGGCGAGGGGGACGGGACGCACCCCGCGAGGCACGGTCCGTCCCCCTCACCCACATCAGGCGATGCTCAGCAGCGCCGGCGTCAGGAGACGCCGAGCTCCTTCGCGTTCTTCTTCAGGTCCTCGATGCCACCGCACATGAAGAACGCCTGCTCCGGGAAGTGGTCGTACTCGCCGTCGATGATCGCGTTGAAGGCCGCGATCGACTCGTCCAGCGGGACGTCCGACCCGTCGACGCCGGTGAACTGCTTGGCGACGTGGGTGTTCTGGGACAGGAAGCGCTCCACGCGACGGGCACGGTGGACGACGAGCTTGTCCTCCTCGCCGAGCTCGTCGATACCGAGGATCGCGATGATGTCCTGCAGGTCCTTGTACTTCTGCAGGATGTTCTTCACGCGCATCGCGGCGCTGTAGTGGTCCGCCGCGATGTACCGCGGGTCGAGGATGCGGGACGTCGAGTCCAGCGGGTCCACGGCCGGGTAGATGCCCTTCTCGGAGATCGGACGGGAGAGCACCGTCGTCGCGTCGAGGTGGGCGAAGGTGGTGGCCGGGGCCGGGTCGGTCAGGTCGTCCGCGGGGACGTAGATCGCCTGCATCGAGGTGATCGAGTGACCACGGGTCGAGGTGATGCGCTCCTGGAGGAGACCCATCTCGTCGGCCAGGTTCGGCTGGTAGCCCACCGCGGAGGGCATACGGCCGAGCAGGGTCGACACCTCGGAACCGGCCTGCGTGAAGCGGAAGATGTTGTCGATGAAGAACAGCACGTCCTGCTTCTGCACATCGCGGAAGTACTCCGCCATGGTCAGACCGGCCAGGGCCACGCGCAGACGGGTGCCCGGCGGCTCGTCCATCTGGCCGAAGACCAGCGCGGTCTTGTCGATGACGCCCGACTCGCTCATCTCGTCGATGAGGTCGTTGCCCTCACGGGTGCGCTCACCGACACCGGCGAACACCGACACACCGTCGTGGTTGTTGGCGACGCGGTAGATCATCTCCTGGATGAGCACCGTCTTGCCGACGCCGGCGCCGCCGAACAGACCGATCTTGCCGCCCTTGACGTACGGGGTCAGCAGGTCGATGACCTTGACGCCGGTCTCGAACATCTCGGTCTTCGACTCGAGCTCGTCGAAGTTCGGCGCCTTGCGGTGGATCGGCCAGCGCTCACCGGTGTAGGTCTCGTCGACGTTCAGCACCTCGCCGAGGGTGTTGAACACCTTGCCCTTGGTGAAGTCGCCGACCGGCACCGAGATGGCGGAGCCCGTGTCGGTCACCGGGGCCTGGCGGACCAGACCGTCGGTGGGCTGCATGGAGATGGTGCGGACCAGGCCGTCACCCAGGTGCTGGGCGACCTCCAGGGTCAGCGTCTTCAGCTCGCCCGCGTTGGCCGGGTCGGAGACCTGGACGTGCAGGGCGTTGTAGATGTCGGGCATCGCGTCGACGGGGAACTCCACGTCGACGACCGGGCCGATGACCCGGGCGACGCGGCCCGTGGCAACGGCCGTCTCAACTGTCGTCGTCATTACTTGTCACTCCCCGCGGTCGCGTCGGCGAGGGCTGCGGAGCCACCGACGATCTCGCTGATTTCCTGGGTGATTTCGGCCTGGCGGGCCGCGTTGGCAAGACGGGAGAGCGTGTTGATCAGCTCGCCCGCGTTGTCGGTGGCCGACTTCATCGCGCGGCGCGTGGCGGCGTGCTTGGAAGCGGCCGACTGCAGCAGCGCGTTGTAGATGCGGCTCTCGACGTAGCGCGGCAGGAGGGCGTCGAGGACGTCCTCCGCCGACGGCTCGAAGTCGAACAGCGGAAGGATCTCGCCCTTCGTCGCCGTCTTCTCCGCGACCTCGTCGAGGCTGAGCGGCAGCAGCCGGGCCTCGACCGCGGTCTGCGTCATCATCGAGACGAACTCGGTGTAGACGATGTGGAGCTCGTCCACGCCGCCGTCCGCCGTCTCCTTCTCGATGGCCTCGATCAGGGGCGCCGCGACCTTCTTGGCGTCCCCGTACGCGGGCTCGTCGGTGAAGCCGGTCCACTGGTCCGCGATGCGGCGCTCGCGGAAGTTGTAGTGGGCCACACCGCGCCGGCCGACGATGTACGTGTCGACCTGCTTGCCCTCGCGCTCCAGCCGCTCGGTGAGCTGCTCCGCGGCCTTGATGGCGTTGGAGTTGAACGCACCGGCGAGACCACGGTCACTCGTCAGCAGCAGGACCGCGGCCCGCGTGACCGTCTCGGCCTGGGTGGTCAGCGGGTGCTTGGTGTTCGACCCGGTGCCGACCGCCGTGACCGCGCGGGTCAGTTCCTGCGCGTACGGCGTGGAGGCCGCCACCTTGCGCTGCGCCTTGACGACGCGCGAGGCGGCGATCATCTCCATCGCCTTGGTGATCTTCTTGGTCGCGGTGACGGATCGGATGCGACGCTTGTAGACCCGGAGCTGGGCTCCCATGAGTCAGGTCCCTTCCTTACGTCACTTGGCGGCGGACGGAGCGTCCTCGCCGAGCAGCTTGCCGTCGGAGGTCTCGAACTGCTTCTTGAACTCCGTGATCGCATCGGCGACGGCCGTCAGGGTGTCGTCCGACATCTTGCCGCCCTCCCGGATGGAGGTCATGAGGCCCTGCTCCTTGCGGTGCAGGAACTCGAGCAGCTCCTTCTCGAAGCGGCGGATGTCGGCGACCGGCACCTCGTCCATCTTGCCGGTGGTGCCGGCCCAGACGGAGACGACCTGGTCCTCGGTGGCCATCGGCTGGTACTGGTCCTGCTTCAGCAGCTCGACCATGCGCTGACCGCGCTCCAGCTGGGACTTCGACGCGGCGTCCAGGTCGGAACCGAAGGCGGCGAACGCCTCCAGCTCACGGAACTGGGCGAGGTCCACGCGGAGTCGGCCGGAGACCTGCTTCATCGCCTTGTGCTGCGCGGAACCACCGACTCGGGAGACGGAGATACCGACGTTCAGCGCGGGACGCTGACCGGCGTTGAACAGGTCCGACTCCAGGAAGCACTGGCCGTCGGTGATGGAGATGACGTTGGTCGGGATGAACGCCGAGACGTCGTTGGCCTTCGTCTCGACGATCGGCAGACCGGTCATCGAGCCCTTGCCCATCTCGTCGGAGAGCTTCGCGCAGCGCTCCAGCAGACGGGAGTGCAGGTAGAAGACGTCACCCGGGTAGGCCTCGCGGCCCGGCGGGCGGCGCAGCAGCAGCGACACGGCGCGGTAGGCGTCGGCCTGCTTCGAGAGGTCGTCGAAGATGATGAGGACGTGCTTGCCCTCGTACATCCAGTGCTGGCCGATGGCCGAGCCGGTGTACGGCGCCAGGTACTTGAAGCCGGCCGGGTCGGACGCCGGGGCGGCGACGATGGTCGTGTACTCCAGCGCGCCGTTCTCCTCCAGCGCGCGGCGGACCGACGCGATGGTGGAGCCCTTCTGGCCGATGGCGACGTAGATGCAGCGGACCTGCTTGTTCACGTCGCCCGAGCGCCAGTTGTCGCGCTGGTTGATGATCGTGTCGACGGCCAGGGCGGTCTTGCCGGTCTGACGGTCACCGATGATCAGCTGGCGCTGGCCGCGGCCGATCGGGGTCATGGCGTCGACGGCCTTGTAGCCGGTCTCCATCGGCTCGTGCACCGACTTGCGCTGCATGACCGTGGGGGCCTGCAGCTCGAGGGCGCGGCGGCCGACGGTGTCGATCTCGCCGAGACCGTCGATCGGGTTGCCGAGCGGGTCGACGACACGGCCGAGGTAGCCGTCGCCGACGGCGACCGACAGGACCTCGCCGGTGCGGGTGACCGGCTGGCCCTCCTCGATACCGCTGAACTCACCGAGGACGATGGCGCCGATCTCGCGCTCTTCCAGGTTCAGCGCCAGGCCGAGGGTGCCGTCCTCGAACTTCAGCAGTTCGTTGGCCATGGCCGAGGGAAGGCCCTCGACCTTCGCGATGCCGTCGCCGGCAAGGGTGACCGTACCGACCTCCTCGCGCGAGGCCGCGTCCGGCTTGTACGACTGGACGAAGTTCTCCAGCGCGTCCCGGATCTCCTCCGGCCGGATCGTGAGCTCCGCCATCTGGGTTCCCTGCTCTCCTTGTTGGGCCCGAAGTTTCACTTAGGGGGGATGGGGACTCCCCCCTGAAGGAGGTGAATCCTCTGCACGGCCCAACTCGGGCCGTATTACTACGTATGCGGTTTGCTGCTAGCTCGCCAGACGGCGGGCGGCGTCCTCGAGACGGTCCGCGAGGGAGCCGTTGATGACCTCGTCACCGACCTGCACCCGGATGCCGCCGACGACCTCGGGGTCCACGTCGAGGTTGAGGTGCATCGCACGGCCGTAGAGCTTCGCCAGGGCGGCGCCGAGGCGCTGCCGCTGCGTGTCGCTCAGCGGGACCGCCGACGTGACGACGGCGACCATGCGGTTCCGGCGCTCGGCGGCGAGCTTGGACAGGGACTCGAGTCCCGATTCCAGGCTACGTCCACGCGGCGCGGTCACAAGGCGCGTCACCAGGCGCTCGGTCGTGGCGTTCGCACGGCCGCCGAGCAGGCTGCGCAGCAGTTCCCTCTTGGCGGTGCCACTCGCGGAACGGTTGGTCAGCGCGGCCCGCAGCTCCGTGTTGGAGGAGATGATCCGGGCGAACCGGAACAGCTCGTCCTCCACGTCGTCGAGCGCGTTCGCCCGCTGGGCCGCCGTGAAGTCGGCCGTGCCGGCCAGCTCCTCCAGGGCGTCCACCAGGTCACGCGGCTGCGACCAGCGGGAGCGCACCATGCCGGTCACCAGGTCGGCGGCGGGGCCGCTGACCTGTCCGCCGAACAGGCGCTGGGCCAGCTCGGCCTTGGCCTCACCGGCCTGCGCCGGGTCGGTGAGGACCCGACGCAAGCTGACCTCGCGGTCGAGCAGCGCGGTGACGGCGGCCAGCTCGTCGGCGAGCGCGGCGGCGTCGACCGAGGTGCTGTCGGTCAGCGCGTCCAGGCGCTCACGTGCGGCCGTCAGGGCCTCGCGGCTCGCTCCGTTCATCGCGTGGCCTCGGCCTTCTCCTCGAGGTCGTCGAGGAAGC
The DNA here is from genome assembly GCA_000719105.1 of Streptomyces sclerotialus. GTDB lineage: Bacteria > Actinomycetota > Actinomycetes > Streptomycetales > Streptomycetaceae > Streptomyces > Streptomyces sclerotialus_B. Next base: position 189,753 of record JODX01000005.1, read on the forward strand.
GGTCGATCACACGGCTCTGCCGGGCGTGGTCCTCGAGGGACTCACCGACGAGCTTGCCGGCCAGGTCGGTGGCGAGCTTGCCGACGTCCTGGCGGAGCGAGGACGCCGCGGCCTTGCGGTCGGCCTCGATCTGGGCGTGACCGGCGGCGACGATCTCCTCGCGCTGCCGCTGGCCTTCCGCACGCATCTCGGCGATGAGCTGGGCACCCTGCTCCTGCGCCTCCTGGCGCAGACGCGCGGCCTCGTGCCGGGCCTCGGCGAGCTGAGCCTTGTACTGCTCGAGCACGCTCTGGGCCTCGACCTTCATGGCGTCGGCCTCTTCGATACCGCCTTCGATCGCCTTGCGGCGCTCGTCCAGAACCTTGTTGATGTTCGGGAGGAGCTTCTTCCAGAAGACGAAGAAGACGATGGCGAAGGCGATGGTGCCGACGAGCAGCTCGGGGCCGGGCGGGAGGAGGGGGTTCTGCTCTTCCGCGTGCCCGCCTTCCGCAGCCAGCTGCACCAGGTTGGCGATCACATCAGTGCCTTTCGTCGATTACGTGTCGGGGTAGTAAGGAGTTCTTACTGACCGAACACGAACGGCATAACGATGCCGATGAGGGCGAGCGCCTCACAGAAGGCGAAGCCGAGGATCTGGTTGGCACGGATCAGGCCGGCGGCCTCGGGCTGGCGGGCCAGGGCCTGGGTGCCGTTGCCGAAGATGATGCCGACGCCGATGCCGGGGCCGATGGCGGAGAGGCCGTAGCCGATGGAGCCGAGCGAACCGGAAACAGCGGCGAGGGTCTCAGTGGCAGCCATGCTGATTCTTCCTTCTCTTTCATGGACCGGCGGGGGTTGGCCACCGGACGTTCAGGGGGCTTTGTGGGGCGGGGCTATCTCAGTGGTGCTCGGCGAGAGCGCCCTGGATGTACGTGCAGGTGAGGAGCACGAAGACGTACGCCTGGACGGCCTGCACGAAAAGCTCGAAGACGATCATGGCCATCGTCATGATGAAGGAGATGCCGGCCGCCGGGATCATGTAGCTGTTCAGCAGGTACCAGGAGGCGACGGTGAACATCACCAGCATCAGGTGACCGGCGAACATGTTCGCGAACAGTCGGACTGCGTGCGTGAAGGGGCGGACCAGCAGGTTCGAGAAGAACTCGATGACCATCACGAGCGGCAGCACCGCGCCGAGCGACTTGTCGTAGCCGGTGATGTTCTTGAAGAAGCCGACGAAGCCGTGGCGCTTGAAGGTCAGCGAGACCCAGACGATCCACACGATGGCCGCGAGCACCGCCGGGAAGGCGATGACCGACGACACCGGGAACTGGGCCAGCGGGATCACGGACCAGATGTTCATGATCCAGATGAAGAAGAACAGCGAGACGGCCAGGGGGACGTACTTCTCGCCCTCCTTCTTGCCCAGGGTCTCGTACACGATGCCGCGGCGCACGAAGTCGTAACCGGCCTCGCCGATCATCTGCAGCTTGCCGGGAACCACCTTGGCCTTGCCGAAGGCGGCGTAGAAGAAGGTGACGACCAGCAGGGTGGTGATGAGCGCGAGCAGCATCACCTTGTTGAACTCGAACCCGCCGACCGTGGCGATCGGCTTGAAGAGGAACGAGTGCAGGCCCGGAGCCGGGAAGCCACAGCCGTTGTCAGACAGGATGCGGCAATCCCACTCGAAGGCGAGCTGGGTCATGTCAGCACTCACCGCGGACTCCTTCGGCGTGACGCATAGGTTCGGCAACCTCGTTGTGTCGGCGCGGCGCGCAGCCGCGAGTCGGCACCGGACTGGTGTTTCGGATGTGGGAGCGGCTGGGGGGCTTCGAGCCTCGCGATCCAGCAGGCGTCAGCTCAGATGCCCGCGCCCGCGACGCCGCAGTTGGCACCGGACGATAGCAGGAGTTGCCCCACGCCTTTATCCCGCCCCTACCTCTCACGACGACGACCCCGTCTTCTCGGACTTCTCGCTCTTCTCGGCGGCCGGATCGACGTAGAAGATCTTGGCCTTCATGTGCGCGCGGGCCTGCGCGGCCATCCATACGACGGTCGCGACGACGAGGCCGGCCGCAAACGCGCGGGCGTTGAAGAGAGAGGTGTCCTTGAAGACAGCGACGAAGATCAGGAGCAGCAGGAGCTGGGCGACGTAGAGCATCATGCCCATCGCCTGGAACAGCTGCGGGAGCGTTTTTGCCGTCCACTGGAGCACATACAGACCGATCCCCATGAAGAGGATGGCGAGCACGGTTCCGACGGCCGCGCCGATCGCGCCCTTGCCCCCGGCGACCACGCCGCTGACGGCGACCGAGAGCACACCGGCAGCCGCTGTCGGCACAGCGATCTGCAGAAGGTTCCGGGCGTCAGAGGACGGCATGGCGGCAACTCCGCTTTGTAAGGGGGCAGGGTGTCGTCATGGACGAGCGTAGTCCCGGGGCGAGAGAGATTTCCCTCCGGCTCTGGACCGTCTCACTGCGGCCCATCGGCTCCATCCCGGGGTCTCGTGAACCGTATCACAAACTATTTGATGAGGTCTTTACCTGGGAGTGTGCCCGGCGTCACACATGAGAGTGAACCTGCACATCTGCGCTGATGTAGCGACTGTTTGTCTGGTATTTGAGCGCTTTGCCCACCCAGCGCCGGGTCAAGCGTTAGTCAGATTCTTACCTTGGCGTCATCGCGACGAGCCCGCCTTGCGCCTGTCCAGGGGGTGCGAACGGGTTCCCAGGGCGGTCGCGCCATTGACGCGCGAGACACCCGCGGCGACCGGGGTGCGCGTCTCCGGCCCCCGGGGCTCCGCGCCCGCCGCGTCCGTCCCGTACTCCGCCCGGGCCGACACGGCGGCCTCCGCTTCCTGCCGCAACCGGCGCCGGCGGCGGTACCGCGGGGGTACGAAGCGCTCCGCCCAGCGCGGGGCCCGCGGGGTGAAGCGCGGCAGCAGGAGCAGCACCAGGCCGACCGCGCTGAGCCCGACGACGCCGAGCACGATCCACATGGACGCCGAGTTCACCGAGTACGCCAGCGCGCCGAAGCCGATCAGCGCCGACCAGAAGTACATGATCAGCACGGCCCGGCTGTGCGAGTGCCCGATCTCCAGCAGCCGGTGGTGCAGGTGCCCGCGGTCCGCCGCGAACGGGGACTGGCCGCGCCAGGTACGCCGGACGATCGCGAGCACCAGGTCCGCCGCGGGGATCGCGATGATCGTCAGCGGCATCAGCAGCGGGATGTAGACGGGCACCATCTGGTGCACGGCGTCGCGCTCGGACCCGGAGAACAGATCCATCGCGTCGGGGTCGATCTGCCCGGTGACGGAGATCGCGCCGGCCGCCAGCACCAGGCCGATCAGCATCGACCCGGAGTCCCCCATGAAGATCCGGGCGGGGTGCATGTTGTGCGGCAGGAACCCCAGGCACATGCCCATCAGGATGGCCGCGAAGAGGGTGGCCGGGGCGGCGGCCTCGATGCCGTAGCTGAACCAGATGCGGTACGCGTACATGAAGAACGCCGCGGAGGCGATGCACACCATGCCCGCGGCGAGGCCGTCGAGGCCGTCCACGAAGTTCACCGCGTTGATCGTGATGACGACGAGCGCGACCGTCAGCAGGGTGCCCTGCCACTGGGTCAGCGCCACGTTGCCCACGCCGGGGACGGGCAGCCACAGGATCGTCAGGCCCTGCATCACCATCACACCCGCGGCGATCATCTGGCCGCCCAGCTTGATCAGCGCGTCGATCTCGAACTTGTCGTCCAGGACGCCGATGAGCCAGATCAGCGCGGCGCCGGAGAGCAGGGCGCGCGGCTCGTTGGAGGTCTCGAAGACCTCGCTGAGGTTGGTCAGGTGGTCGGCGACCAGCAGGCCCGCGCACAGCCCGAAGAACATGGCGATGCCGCCGAGCCGTGGTGTGGGTTCCCGGTGGACGTCGCGCGCGCGGATCTCCGGCATGGCTCCGGCCACGATCGCGAACTTCCGTACCGGTCCGGTCAGGAGGTACGTCACCGCGGCCGTGACACAGAGCGTCAGCAGGTATTCACGCACGGGCTTCCCCACAGGTCTCGCTGGCCATCACAGCCCCACACCCTAGCGATGCACGCATATGGATGGGGACTTCCGGGTAGCGACGATGGTTGCACGTGTACTTGTGTCCGGTGGTGCGTCTACCCACCGTCAGACGGGATACGGCGGGAATCTCCCGGCGAGTTCCCGCACTTCTTCACGGGCCGTGCCCGCGTCCGTCTCCTCGCGCAGCACCGCCCCGAACAGCGCGGCGATCCGCAGCATCTCCACCTCCCCCATGCCCTGGGTCGTCACCGCCGCCGTACCGAGCCGCAGCCCGCGGGCGTCGCCGTGGGGCAGGGCGCAGGCGTCGAGCACCATCCCGGCCGCGGCCAGCCGCCCGCGCGCGGTGCGCCCGTCCACGCCGAGCGGTGCGGGATCGACGACGAGCAGATGGGTGTCGGTGCCGCCGGTGGTGACCGTGAGTCCCTCGGCCGCCAGGGCGCCGGCGAGCACCCGGGCGTTGGCGACGACCTGGTGCGCGTACGCCGCGAACGCCGGGGTCGCCGCCTCGCCGAACGCGACGGCCTTGGCGGCGATGGTGTGCATCTGCGCGCCTCCCTGCGTGAACGGGAAGACCGCGCGGTCGATGCGCTCCGCGAGATCGCTGCCGCAAAGGACCATGCCGCCGCGGGGGCCGCGCAGCACCTTGTGCGTGGTGGCGCAGACGACGTCCGCGTACGGCACCGGGGAGGGCGCCGCTCCCCCGGCGACGAGGCCCATGGGGTGCGCGGCGTCGGCGATGAGGTACGCGCCCACCTCGTCGGCGACGGACCGGAAGAACGCGTGGTCGATGTGGCGCGGATAGGCGATGGACCCGCACACGATCGCCTTCGGGCGGTGGCTGCGGGCCAGGGCGAGCACCTGCTCGTGGTCGATGAGCCCCGAGTCGGCCTCGACCCCGTACCCGACGAAGTCGAACCAGCGCCCGGAGAAGTTGGCGGGCGAGCCGTGGGTGAGGTGTCCGCCGAACGGCAGGCCCATGGCGAGCACGGTGTCACCGGGCCGCAGCAGTGCCGCGTAGGCCGCGAGCACCGCGGAGGAACCCGAGTGCGACTGCACATTGGCGTGCTCGGTGCCGAAGAGGTCACGGGCCCGCTCGGCGGCGAGGCGTTCGGCTACGTCGACGATCTCGCATCCACCGTGGTGGCGGGCGCCCGGATAGCCCTCGGCGTACTTGTTGGCGAGCGGCGAGCCCAGCGCGGCCAGCACCGCCGGTGAGGTGAAGTTCTCCGCGGCGATGAGCTGGAGCGTCGTCGACTGCCGGGCCAGCTCCCCGAGCAGGACCTCGGCGAGTTCGGGGTCCTGGCGGCACAGGAGGTCCGCTTCCAGGGTGGAGGTGACCGACATGGTGGGCTCCGGACGTCGGCGGGGGCGCTACGACCAATGTAGGACCGTGGCCCGCGGCCCGCCCGGTGGTCGGGCCCGCCCGGTGGTCAGGTCCGCGCGGGGACGCCCGTCAGCGCCGTCACGACCGGGTCCAGCGCCTGGTGTATCTCGTCGCCGATCGACCGGAAGAACGGCAGCGGCGCCCCGTACGGGTCGTACACCTCGTCGGCGTCCGCCGTCGGCGCGAGAAGCCAGCCGCGCAGCGCCGCCGCGGCGCGCACCAGCGCCCGCGCGCGCATGACGAGGCCGTCCTCCAGCGGGGGCAGCGTCGCCGGGTCGATGGCGTTCACCAGGCGGGTGAACTCCTTGAGGGTGAAGGTGCGCAGGCCCGCCGAGTGGCCCATGGAGATGACCTGGGCGCGGTGGTCCCGGGTGGCGGTGAGGACCAGGTCGGCCCTGATGACGTGCTCGTCCAGCAGTTCGCGGCCCGTGAAGCCCGTGGAGTCCGCGCCGAAGTCCGCGAGGACCGCCTCGGCGTTCTCCTCCATGGGGGCGCCCTCGTGGCCCCAGGTCCCGGCGCTCTCCACGATCAGCCCGCCGCCCAGGATGCCGAGCCGCTCCGCCACGAAATGACGGGTCAGCCGCTCGGTTATGGGCGAGCGGCACACGTTGCCGGTGCTGACGTGGAGTATGCGGAAGGTGTCACGAGGGAAACCGAAGGTGGTCGTCTCTTCCCCGATGCCGCCTATGCCACGCCCCGTCGCTCCAGGGCCTGTCAATTCGCCACCTCGAGATCGGGTACCACCTTGCGCAGCTCGTCCGCGTCGAGCGCGCCCGCGCGCAGCAGTACCGGCACCTTGCCCGTGACGTCGACGATGGACGACGGCACGTTGCCGGGGGTCGGCCCGCCGTCCAGGTAGACGGAGACGGAGTCGCCGAGCATGCTCTGCGCGGCGTCGCAGTTCTCGGGCGCGGGGTGGCCCGTGAGGTTGGCGGACGACACGGCCATGGGGCCGACCTCGGTCAGCAGCTCGATGGCGACCGGGTGCAGCGGCATGCGCACCGCGACCGTGCCGCGGGTGTCGCCGAGGTCCCACTGCAGGGAGGGCTGGTGCTTGGCGACGAGGGTCAGCGCACCCGGCCAGAAGGCGTCGACGAGCTCCCAGGCCATCTCGGAGAAGTCCGTGACGAGGCCGTGCAGGGTGTTCGGGGAGCCGATGAGCACGGGCGTGGGCATGTTGCGGCCCCGGCCCTTGGCCTCCAGCAGGTCGGCCACGGCCTCCGAGGAGAACGCGTCGGCGCCGATGCCGTAGACGGTGTCGGTGGGCAGTACCACCAGCTCGCCGCGGCGGACGGCGGACGCGGCCTCGCGCAGACCGGTCGTGCGGTCGGTCGCGTCATTGGTGTCGTAGCGCCGTGCCATCTAGCGAGCCTCCTCGTACGCCGGATACGTGTTGTGGCCGTACCCGTCTCTCTGGTCTGAAGTCTGGGACATCCGCGGTCTCACGGCATCGCCTTGCGTGCCGTCGCGAACCGCGGCCGGTTGTTGAGGTCGGGGTGGTCGGCCGCGTCGGCCCAGCCCCGCTCCTCGGTGAAGATCCACGGCACCTGGCCGCCCTGGGTGTCGGCGTGCTCGACGACGACGACCCCGCCGGGCCGCAGCAGCCGGTGCGCGGTGCGCTCCAGGCCCCGGATCAGGTCGAGACCGTCCTCCCCGGAGAACAGGGCCAGCTCCGGGTCGTGGTCGCGTGCCTCGGGGGCGACGTACTCCCACTCGGTGAGCGGGATGTACGGCGGGTTGGAGATGACCAGGTCGACCTGGCCGTCGAGGTCCGGGAAGGCCGTCAGGGCGTCGCCCTGGCGCAGGTCCACCCGGGAGCCCGCCATGTTCTTGCGGGTCCACACCAGCGCGTCCTCCGACAGCTCCACGGCGTGCACGCGCGAGCGCGGCACCTCCTGGGCCAGGGCGAGCGCGATGGCGCCGGAGCCGGTGCACAGGTCGACGATGAGCGGCTCGACGACGTCCATGGCCCGTACGGCGTCTATGGCCCAGCCGACGACCGACTCGGTCTCCGGCCGGGGCACGAACACGCCGGGCCCGACCTGGAGCTCCAGGTAGCGGAAGTACGCCCGTCCGGTGATGTGCTGGAGCGGCTCGCGGGCCTCGCGGCGCGCGACGACCTCCCAGTACCGGGCGTCGAAGTCCGCGTCCTTGACCATGTGCAGCTGGCCGCGCTTGACGCCGTGCACGAAGGCCGCGAGCTCCTCCGCGTCGGTGCGCGGTGAGGGTACGCCGGCGTCGGCCAGCCGCTGGGTGGCCTGGGCCACTTCCGCGAGCAGCACGCTGCGGGGGTTTGGGGGACGGTCCCCAAATGATGGCTGCACGCTGGTCCTCCGGGGCTGAGCTGGTGTCTCGTCGTACGGCTTTAGAGTCTCGTCGTCGTACGGCTGCCGACGTCCTCGTACGGCGCCGAGGCGCTTCCTACGCGGCGGCGAGCTTGGCGGCCGAGTCCGCGTCGACGCACGCCTGGATGACCGCGTCGAGCTCGCCGTCGAGCACCTGGTCCAGGTTGTACGCCTTGAAGCCGACGCGGTGGTCCGAGATGCGGTTCTCGGGGAAGTTGTACGTACGGATCTTCTCGGAGCGGTCGACGGTGCGGACCTGGCTGCGCCGGGCGTCCGCGGCCTCCCTCTCCGCCTCCTCCTGCGCCGCCGCGAGCAGCCTGGAGCGCAGGATACGCAGTGCCTGCTCCTTGTTCTGGAGCTGGCTCTTCTCGTTCTGGCAGGAGGCGACCACGCCGGTCGGCAGATGGGTGATGCGGACGGCCGAGTCGGTGGTGTTCACGGACTGGCCGCCGGGGCCGGACGAACGGTAGACGTCGATCCGCAGGTCGTTCGGGTTGATCTCCACATCGACCTCCTCGGCCTCCGGGGTGACCAGCACACCGGCGGCGGAGGTGTGGATACGGCCCTGCGACTCGGTGGCGGGCACGCGCTGCACGCGGTGCACCCCGCCCTCGTACTTCAGCCGGGCCCACACGCCCTGGCCGGGCTCGGTGGCGCCCTGGCCGCCCTTGGTCTTCACGGCGACCTGGACGTCCTTGTAGCCGCCCAGCTCGGACTCGGTGGCGTCGATGATCTCGGTCTTCCAGCCGACGCGCTCGGCGTACCGCAGGTACATGCGCAGCAGGTCACCGGCGAAGAGCGCGGACTCGTCGCCACCGGCGCCGGCCTTGATCTCGAGGATGACGTCCTTGTCGTCGCTGGGGTCGCGCGGGACCAGCAGCAGGCGGAGCTTCTCCGTGAGCTCCTCGCGCTGCTTCTCCAGCTCCTTGACCTCGGCGGCGAAGTCGGGGTCGTCGGCGGCGAACTCCCGGGCCGTCTCGATGTCGTCGCCGGTCTGCTTCCAGGAGCGGTACGTGGCGACGATCGGGGTCAGCTCGGCGTAGCGCTTGTTCAGCCTGCGCGCGTTGGCCTGGTCCGCGTGGACCGACGGATCGGCGAGCTTCTTCTCCAGGTCGGCGTGCTCCCCGACCAGTTCCTCGACCGCCTCGAACATCTCCGGCTCCCTGGCCTGTCCCGCTCCCGTCACGACGCCGGGGGGAACGAACTTACGACGAATGAAAAGGGGCGCGCCGCGTGTACCGGGTCGCACCGTGGGCGCCGGCCGCACCGCATGCGCCGGCCCGCGCCCGCGTCAACGGGCTGTACCGCAAAACGCCGGTCCCGGCGCCCGCCCCACCGTACGCGCCGCGCGCGGTGGGAGAAGGGCGCCGAGGACCGGCGCTGTGGGCTCGCTACTTCTTGGCAGCGGCAGCCTTGCCGAAGCGGGCCTCGAAGCGGGCCACACGGCCACCGGTGTCGAGGATCTTCTGCTTGCCCGTGTAGAACGGGTGGCACTCGGAGCAGACCTCGGCACGGATGGTGCCGCTGGAGATCGTGCTACGGGTGGTGAACGACGCGCCACAGGTGCAGCTGACCTGCGTCTCGACGTACTCGGGGTGAATGTCGCGCTTCAAGGTGTCTCCTAGTATCGGGAGGGCGCCGGGTCGCGGCCGCGGGATGCGGAAGCGTGAACCGGAGCCGACGTACCAGTCTGCCAGTACTGGCCGCATCCCCCAAAACCGGGGGACCCGGCGATCTATTCCGGGCCCGCGCTCCCCGGGTGCCCCGTCGCGGACCGTCGCGAGCCGTCGCGGACCGTCGCGGACCGGAAACGGTCAGCCGGAACCGACCACGCCCTCCGCGTCACCCTGGGCGGTGCCCTCCGTCACCGACTTCGGCACCGCCCGGTCGGCCCTGAGCGCCTCCCAGAGCCGCCGGGCCCGGTCCTCGTCGACCAGGACGCGGTTGGGGTCGGCCGGGTCGCTCCGGACCGGCATGGTCACCGTGGTCATCCCGGCGGAGCCGACGTCCTTCAGCCCGCCGGCGAAGGACGCCAGGTTCCGTACCGAGCCCAGGTCGGAGTCGGTGGTGACGGCGCCGGTGGCGGTGTCGGCGAGGTCGTACAGCTTTTTCGGGCTGGTCAGTACGCCGATGTCCGCAACCCGGTCGGCAAGGGCCTTGACGAACGCCTGCTGGAGCTGGATGCGGCCGAGGTCGGAACCGTCGCCGACGCCGTGCCTGGTGCGGACGAGGCCGAGGGCCTGGGCACCGTCGAGGGTGTGCTCACCCGCCGCGAGCTTCAGGTGGCTGTCGGGGTCGTCGATGTCCTCGGTGGTGGTGAGGCGCACCCCGCCCAGCTCGTCGACCAGCTTCTCGAAGCCGCTGAAGTCGACCTCGACGTAGTGGTCCATCCGGATCCCGGTCATCGACTCGACGGTCTTGACCGCGCAGGACGCGCCGCCGGTGGTGTAGGCGGAGTTGAACATCGTGCCGGTCGCGGCCGGGTGTTCCGTCCCGTCGGTGCCGGTGCATCCGGGCCGGTCGACGAGGGTGTCGCGGGGGATCGACACGACGGCCGCCTTCCGGTGTCCCTCGTACATGTGCACGATCATCGCCGTGTCGGAGCGGGCCGTGCCGTCGTCCTTGCCGCCGCCGAGTTTCCGGTTGCCGCCGGAGCGGCTGTCGGAGCCGAGGACGAGGATGTCCTGCGAGCCGTTGTCGACGTCGACCGGGCGGTCGGTGCCGAGCAGGGAGTTGAGGTCGATGCTCTTGAGGTTGCCGTTGAGCTTGAGGTACAGGTAGCCGACGCCCGAGCCGCCGAGCACGGCGATGCCCACAGCCGTCCAGACCGCCACCAGGAGCGCCTTGCGCCGCCCGCTGCGGGGCGTACGGCTGAGGCGCCCGGCGCGGTCGCGCGGGCTCGTGGTGCCGGTCTCCCCCGGGGTGCCGGGGTCCGGCATGCTCTCGGCGGACATGTGCTCCTCGGTGTGCCTGTACCGGGTCGGCTACCCCTCGCCGCCGGAGTCAGGCGCGGTCCCTCCCATGTTCCTCCGTACGCCGGAAGGCGGAACCCTTGAAACCCGACATGGCTGTGGCCGCCTCCAGGTGGAGGCGGCCACAGCCATGTCGTCAAGAAGCGCGGGGTACTCCCGGTGGAGCGCTCAGTCCCCGTTGCCCGGCGTCGGCGTCGTCTTCTGGATCTGCATCAGGAACTCGACGTTCGACTTCGTCTGCTTCATCTTGTCGAGGAGCAGCTCGATCGCCTGCTGCTGGTCCAGTGCGTGCAGCACCCGGCGCAGCTTCCAGACGACGGCGAGCTCCTCGTTGCCGAGCAGGATCTCCTCCTTGCGGGTGCCGGACGCGTCCACGTCCACCGCCGGGAAGATGCGCTTGTCGGCGAGCTTCCGGTCGAGCTTGAGCTCCATGTTGCCGGTGCCCTTGAACTCCTCGAAGATCACCTCGTCCATGCGGGACCCGGTGTCGACCAGCGCGGTCGCGAGGATGGTCAGCGAGCCGCCGTCCTCGATGTTGCGGGCCGCACCGAAGAAGCGCTTCGGCGGGTACAGGGCCGTCGAGTCGACACCACCGGACAGGATGCGGCCGGAGGCCGGGGCGGCGAGGTTGTACGCACGGCCCAGACGCGTGATCGAGTCGAGCAGCACGACCACGTCGTGACCCAGCTCCACCAGGCGCTTGGCGCGCTCGATGGCCAGCTCGGCGACCGTGGTGTGGTCCTCGGCCGGACGGTCGAAGGTCGAGGAGATGACCTCGCCCTTGACCGACCGCTGCATGTCGGTGACCTCTTCCGGACGCTCGTCGACGAGGACGACCATCAGGTGGCACTCGGGGTTGTTGTGCGTGATCGCGTTGGCGACCGCCTGCATGATCATGGTCTTGCCGGTCTTCGGCGGTGCCACGATCAGACCGCGCTGGCCCTTACCGATGGGCGAGACGAGGTCGATGATGCGGGTGGTCAGCACGCCCGGGTCGGTCTCCAGACGGAGCCGGTCCTGCGGGTAAAGGGGCGTCAGCTTGTTGAACTCCGGGCGGCCGCGGCCGTGTTCGGGCGCCATGCCGTTGACGGAGTCCAGACGCACCAGCGCGTTGAACTTCTCGCGCCGCTCGCCTTCCTTGGGCTGACGGACGGCACCGGTGACGTGGTCACCCTTGCGCAGACCGTTCTTGCGGACCTGGGCGAGGGAGACGTACACGTCGTTCGGACCGGGGAGGTAGCCCGACGTACGGATGAAGGCGTAGTTGTCGAGGATGTCGAGGATGCCCGCGACCGGGATCAGGACGTCGTCCTCGGCGACCTGCGGCTCGGCGATGTCGTCGCGGCCACGGCGGCCACGGCGGTCGCGGTAGCGCCCGCGACGCCCACGGCGGCCACCGCCGTCGTCGTCGTAACCGTCGTCCTGACGGTCCTGACGGTCCTGACGGCCGCCGCCCTGCTGCTGGTTCTGCTGCTGACCGCTCTGCCGGCCGCCCTGCTGGTCGTCGCCCTTGTTGCGACGGTCACCGCGGTCACCGCGGTCGCTACGGTCACCGCGCTCACCGCGCTCACGGTCCCGGCCGCGCTCACGGCGGTCACGGCGGCCCTGACGGCCCTCGCCGGCCTGGTCGCCCTCGCCCTGCGCCTGCTGGTTCCGCTCCGGGGCCTCGGTCTTCGCCTCGCCGCGCGCCTCGTCGGCGACGGTCTCGGGGCTGCCGGCCTCGGCGGTGGCCCGGCGGCGGCGCCGCTCGGTGGGCGCGTCGTCCGTGCCGGGGGAAGGCTGACCGGGGATGTCGATCTGCTGCTGGCCCGCGGTGGCGTCCGCGGGCGCCGCGGGGGCGTCCTTGGGCTCGGCGGTGGCCTTGGCGGCCTTCTTCTCGGCCTTGGCGGCGGCGGCCTCGGCCTTGGCGGCAGCGTCGTCACCCGTACGGGTCCGGGAGGTGGCCCGGCGCTTCGGCTTGGTCTCGGCGGCGTCACCGGCGGTGGCCGCCGCCTTTGCGGGGGCACCCCCTCCGGCCTGCGCCTCCTTGATGACCTCGATCAGCTGGCTCTTGCGCATACGCGCGGTACCCCTGATGCCGAGGCCCGATGCGACCTGCTGCAGTTCGGCCAGCACCATGCCCTCGAGGCCGGTACCGCGGCGACGCCGGGAGCCGGCACCGGTGGCAGGCGCGGAGGCGTCCGTGGCGGGCGCGGCAGCGGTGTCGTCGACACGTGCGCCCATCAGATCGGTGGTGTCGCTCACGAAGGGTCCTTCCCTGGAGCGGACGTCGGCCTGTCTGGCTCGGCGACCGGTTGTGCTGTCCGGCTTCGGCCCTTGCTGTGTGGACCGTGCCGGGGCGGTGGTCCGCCAAAGCGGCGGAGGAGATTTCTGGTGATTCGGCGTTCCCCCGGACCGTGGCACTGAGTGTCGGTGTCACGCGGCTGGGTCACGCCGGTTCCGGAGCGTTGCTCGGCAGTCCGCTCAGCGCCTGCGTACGGCGTACTGCGTGACGTACGAGACACAGTGCGGCTTGGGAGGCTCCCGGAAGAATGGTTGTCCCGGACGGGGACACGAAGCACCTCGCCATGGTGGGGTCGGGTGCAGACTTGAGATTAACACTACCGGATCCAACAAACATTCCCCCTCTCCAAATCCGGCAACCGTGTGTCAGGTGGCGAGCGGCAGGACGCTCGCTCCCTGTGCGTCGAGTTCCAGCCGGTTGGCGGCCCAGCCCGGGCCCGCCAGGTCGGCCACCTTGTCGGCGCTGTCGCCGTCGGCGAGCGCCAGGACCGTGGGTCCGGCACCGGAGATCACCGCGGGGATCCCGTCGGCCCGCAGCCGCTCCACCAGTGCGGCGCTGTCCGGCATGGCCGGGGCCCGGTACTCCTGGTGCAGCCGGTCCTCGGTGGCGGGCAGCAGCAGCTCGGGACGGCGGGTGAGCGCCTCGACGAGCAGGGCGGCACGGCCCGCGTTGGCGGCGGCGTCGACGTGCGGGACGGTCCGCGGCAGCAGTCCGCGGGCCTCTTCGGTCAGTACCGGCTTTCCGGGAACGAAAACCACCGGAACGATGGAACGGGCGGGCTCCATCCTGATGGCCCGCGCGGCACCGCCCTCCATCCAGGACAGCGTGAAGCCGCCCAGCAGACAGGCGGCGACGTTGTCGGGGTGCCCCTCTATCTCGGTGGCGAGCTCCAGCAGAGCCGTGTCGTCGAGCCGGGACTCGCCGCCTATGGTCACCGCGCGCGCGGCGACGATGCCGGCGCAGATGGCGGCGGAGGAGGAGCCGAGGCCACGGCCGTGCGGAATGCGGTTGGCGCACACGATCTCGAGGCCGCGGGGCTGCCCGCCGAGCAGGTCGAAGGCGGTGCGCAGGGAGCGGACGAGCAGATGGCGCTCGTCGCGCGGGAGCGTCTCGCTGCCCTCGCCCGCGATGTCGATGTGCAGGCCGGAGTCGGCCACCCGGACGACGACGTCGTCGTAGAGGCCCAGCGACAGGCCGAGGGCGTCGAAGCCCGGGCCGAGGTTGGCGCTGGTGGCGGGGACGCGCACCCGGACGGCGGCGGCGCGGAACGCTGGACCGGCCATCGCTCGATGACTCTCCTTGAGCTGCGGAACTGTCTACGGGACTGTCTGCGGGACTGTCGAAGACGTTCGATATGTACGGCGGTAAGTACGGAAGACCCGAGGGCCACTGTCGACGCGACCCGAGAATCGCGATCGACGGCGCGGCACACCACGGACCGCGGCATATGCGGCGGGCGGGTTCAGTACAGCCTATCGAAGGAAGGTTCTGTGGCGACATAGGGCGCACAGGAGGCGCACGATGCGTGTCGTGTGCCCCCTGTGCCCCTGCCGTCGGGTAACCCGCGGGTTGTCCCTATGGATCCCCATGCATTCCTGGGGAGGGAGGTCGACGTCCCTGTGCGGTCGGGACGTCCGCTCCGGCGCTACGGGCGCCGCGCCTCGCTCAGGCGAGGACGAGTTACTCAGGCGAGGCCGAGGCGCTCGGCGGCCGTCGCGGCGTCGACCGGGACGGTGACCGGCTGGGGAGCGCCGGCGACGGCCCAGTCCGGGTCCTTCAGCCCATTGCCCGTGACCGTGCAGACGATCTTCTGCCCCGGATCCACCTTGCCGTTCTCGGCGGCCTTCAGCAGACCGGCCACCGACGCGGCGGACGCGGGCTCGACGAAGACGCCCTCCTGGGCGGCCAACAGCCGGTAGGCGCGCAGGATCTCACGGTCCGTCACCTCATCGATGGAGCCGCCCGACTCGTCCCGCGCGGCCAGCGCGAACTGCCACGACGCCGGGTTGCCGATCCGGATCGCGGTCGCGATCGTCGACGGGTCCTTGACGACCTCGCCG
Source organism: Streptomyces sclerotialus (assembly GCA_000719105.1). Lineage (GTDB taxonomy): Bacteria > Actinomycetota > Actinomycetes > Streptomycetales > Streptomycetaceae > Streptomyces > Streptomyces sclerotialus_B. The sequence goes on from JODX01000005.1 coordinate 204,840, forward strand.
CGCACGATCGGGGCGGACCCGGAGGCCTGGAAGCCCCACATACGCGGAGTACGCGTCGCGATCCCGTCGGCCGCGTACTCCTTGTAGCCCTTCCAGTAGGCCGTGATGTTGCCCGCGTTACCCACCGGCAGGACGTGGATGTCGGGCGCGTCGCCGAGCATGTCCACGATCTCGAACGCGGCCGTCTTCTGGCCCTCGATACGCACCGGGTTCACGGAATTGACCAGTGCGACCGGGTAGTTGTCGGACAGCGAGCGCGCGAGCGTCAGACAGTCGTCGAAGTTGCCGTCGACCTGCAGGATCTTCGCACCGTGCACCAGCGCCTGGCCCATCTTGCCGAGCGCGATCTTGCCCTGCGGCACGAGCACGGCGGACACCATCCCGGCCCGTACGGCATACGCGGCCGCCGAGGCGGACGTGTTGCCGGTGGAGGCACAGATGACGGCCTTCGCGCCCTCCTCCTTGGCCCGGGTGATGGCCATGGTCATGCCGCGGTCCTTGAAGGACCCGGTCGGGTTGGCACCCTCGACCTTGAGGTGAACCTCACAGCCCGTGCGCTCGGAGAGCACCTGCGCGGGTACGAGCGGCGTACCGCCCTCGCGGAGCGTCACGACCGGCGTGGTGTCCGATACCGGCAGCCGGTCCCGGTACTCCTCGATGATTCCGCGCCACTGGTGGGTCATTGCTGGTTACTCTCCTTCAACCCGCATGATGCTGGCGACGCCCCGCACGGTGTCGAGGCTGCGCAACGCCTCGACGGTCCCGCTGAGGGAGGCGTCGGACGCACGGTGGGTGACGACGACGAGGGAGGCTTCCCCGTCCTTGCCCTGCTGTCGGACCGTATCGATGGACACCCCGTGCTCGGCGAACACGGTGGCCACCTGGGCGAGAACGCCCGGTTTGTCGGCGACGTCAAGGCTGATGTGGTAGCGCGTGACGACATCGCCCATGCCCGACACGGGCAGGGCGGCGTACGCGGACTCGCCGGGCCCGGTGGCGCCGTTGAGCCGGTTGCGGCAGACGGCCACCAGGTCACCGAGGACGGCGGAGGCGGTCGGGGCACCCCCCGCGCCGGGCCCGTAGAACATCAGCTGCCCGGCGGCGTCCGACTCGACGAACACGGCGTTGTACGCGCCGCGCACGGAGGCGAGCGGGTGGCTCAGCGGAATCATCGCGGGGTGCACGCGCGCGGTGACGGACGCGCCGTCCGCGGCCCGCTCGCAGATGGCGAGCAGCTTGATGGTGCAGCCCATCTCCTTCGCGGAGGCGAAGTCCGCGGCGGTGACCTCGCTCATGCCTTCCCGGTACACATCATCGAGCCGCACGCGCGTGTGGAAGGCGATCCCGGCGAGGATCGCGGCCTTCGCTGCGGCGTCGAAGCCCTCGACGTCGGCGGTCGGATCGGCCTCGGCGTACCCGAGCGCGGTGGCCTCGTCGAGGGCCTCCTGATACCCGGCGCCGGTCGAGTCCATCTTGTCGAGGATGAAGTTCGTCGTCCCGTTGACGATGCCGAGCACCCGGTTGACCTTGTCCCCGGCGAGGGACTCGCGCAGCGGCCGGATCAGCGGGATGGCACCGGCGACGGCGGCCTCGTAGTACAGATCCGCGTCGTGCTCCTCGGCGGCGGCATGGAGGGCCGCACCGTCCTGGGCGAGGAGCGCCTTGTTCGCGGAGACGACGGACGCGCCGTACTCGAACGCGGTGGTGATCAGGGTCCGGGCGGGCTCGATACCGCCGATGACCTCGACGACGACGTCGATGTCGCCGCGCTTGACGAGGGCGGTGGCGTCGGTGGTGACCAGCTCGGCGGGGATCCCCTCACGGACCAGGGACGGCCGTCGCACCGCCACGCCCGCCAGCTCGACAGGAGCCCCGATTCTGGCGGCGAGGTCGTCGGCGTGCGTCGTCATGATGCGCGCCACCTCTGAGCCGACGACCCCACAGCCCAGCAGCGCCACCTTCAGCGGACGCGTACGCATCATCCGACCTCGTTTCCTCACATACACCGAACTACGGTGGAACCAGTCTCACTCACCGGGCGGGAGTTTCTGGCCCCGGGTCCGGATCGTGAGACATTGATTTCATTCTGCCGACGGAAAGACCGGAGATCTTCCGCCGGTCGAGCCGCTCGGCGACTCGTCGTCCGACGGCCGCCGGCGACTCGTCCGCCTTCTCCGATTCCTCCGACCCGTCATCCGACGTCGAGCCGGAGCAGGTCCTCCTCGGTCTCACGGCGGACGATCACCCGGGCCGCACCGTCGTTGACGGCGACGACCGGCGGGCGGAGCACGTGGTTGTAGTTGCTGGCCATGGAGCGGCAGTACGCCCCGGTGGCCGGTACGGCGATCAGGTCGCCCGGCGCGAGATCGGCCGGCAGGAACGCGTCCTTCACCACGATGTCACCGCTCTCGCAGTGCTTGCCGACGACCCGCGCGAGCATCGGCTCGGCGTCGGACGTGCGCGACACCAGGGCGACGCTGTACTCCGCGTCGTACAGCGCGGTCCGGATGTTGTCGGACATGCCGCCGTCGACGGAGACGTACGTGCGCAGTCCGTCGAGGGGCTTGATGGTGCCGACCTCGTAGAGCGTGAAGGCGGTCGGCCCGACGATGGCGCGCCCCGGCTCGACGGAGATGCGGGGGGTACGAAGCTTGGCGGCCTCGCACTCACGCGTGACGATCTCGGTGAGCGCCTTGGCGATCTCGTGCGGCTCGCGGGGGTCGTCATCGCTGGTGTACGCGATCCCGAGCCCACCACCGAGATCGATCTCGGGCAGCTCGACCCCGTGCTCGTCACGGATGTCCTTGAGCAACCCGACAACCCGGTGGGCGGCCACCTCGAACCCGGACATGTCGAAGATCTGCGACCCGATGTGGGAGTGGATCCCGATGAGCTCGAGCCCGTCGAGCTGCAGCGCACGCCGCACGGCCTCGGCGGCCTGCCCCCCGGCAAGCGGAATACCGAACTTCTGGTCCTCGTGAGCGGTGGCGATGAACTCGTGCGTGTGCGCCTCGACGCCGACGGTGATGCGAATCTGCACGCGCTGCCGCACACCGAGCTCCTGCGCGATGTGGGCGACACGGACGATCTCCTGGAAGGAGTCGAGGACGATCCGACCGACTCCGGCTCGGACTGCGCGCCGGATCTCGTCCGGGGACTTGTTGTTGCCGTGGAAGGCGATGCGGTCGGCGGGCATGCCGGCGGACAGCGCGGTGGCGAGCTCACCACCGGAGCACACGTCGAGGTTGAGCCCTTCCTCATGAAGCCACCGCACGACGGCACGGGAGAGGAACGCCTTGCCGGCGTAGAACACATCCGCGTCCTGCCCGAAGGCACTGCGCCAGGCCCGCGCCCGCGCCCGGAAGTCCGCCTCGTCGATGAAGTACGCCGGAGTCCCGAACTCCTCGGCGAGCTGCTTGACGTCGACACCGCCGACGGTGACGACTCCGTCGGCGTCACGGCCGACGGTCTGCGCCCACACCTTCGGGTCGAGCGTGTTGAGGTCGGCGGGCGGCGCGGAGTAGTGCCCCTCGGGAAGTACGTCGGCGTGACGGGGCCCTGCGGGGTGTGCGGAACGGCTCATGTCGGTGATGACTCTCTCTGGCTCTGACTCTGGCTCTCGGATCCTCTGGGCAACACTCGGGGCAGCACTCGGAAGCTCGGGCTTCTGGGCTCTGTAGCTCGCTTTGGCTCGCTGGCTCCCCGGCTCTCAGAGGTGGTCGGGTGCATCGATGCCGAGCAGGGACAGGCCGCCGGCCAGCACCGTCCCGGCGGCTTCGGCGAGGGCCAGCCGGGCGCGGTGGGCGGCCCCGGGTTTCTCCTCGCCGCGCGGCAGCACAGTGTGCTGGAAGGCGAGCAGCGCGTCGGAGACGGTGACGAGGTGCCGGGCGACGCGGTCGGGGGCGCGGTGCGTGGCCGCGGCGGTGAGGATGCGGGGGTACTCGGCGAGGGCGGTGACCAGGTCGTACGGTGCGGCCGGCTCCGGTGTTCCTACGGTGCCGGGCTCGGGCGCGAAGCCGAGTGCCGTGGCGTTGCGGAGCAGGGCCCGCGAACGGGCGTGGGCGTACCGCACCCGGAACAGCGGATTACCCACGCGCTGCACGAGATGGTCGGCCGTGATGCGAGGCCGGTCATGGGCGGCGGGGTGGAGCAGGGCCCAGCGGGCGGCGTCGGGCCCGAGGACGGCAGGATCCTCGACTGCGGGAACGGGCCGCAGATCGGCGGGCTCGGCGTGCTCGACCTCAGCGCGCCCGCCCTGACTGGCGACGATCCGTACGAGGGTGTCGGCGACCACTTCTGCGCGGACTTCATACGGAATGCGCAGCCGCACGACCTGCCCGTCGAGTGCGCGGCCGTGCCCGTACCGCTCGCTGTCCGCGAGCACCTGCCGTACGACGGCGGTGGCGGCGGCGACCTGCCCCTCATCGAGGCGGATATTGAGAAAGCCGGGTCCCGTGATCTCGACGTCGGCGACGCCTTCGGTCCGGCTGAGATGGGGCCGCAGGATTTCGGCGACCTGCAGCGGAGGCCGCCCCGCAGGACGGGCGAGCTGCAACGCGATGTTGGTGGCGTAGTCCCCACGCCCACCGGGCCCCGGCGGCGTCACGACGGCCCGTGCGGGCACGACGACGCTCAGCTCACCCTCGTTCACGGCACGACGTACCGCGCGCAGCACGGTACGGGAGAGCTCGACGGGGGTCACGGGCCAAGCGTAGGGGAGGAGGGGGGTGGGTAGGCGAACCGATTTGCCGCGGATTCCGGGATGTGGACGGGACCCCCTGCAGTGGACCGGGCTCAGGTGCCGTTGTGTCCGGTGGGCTCGGTGTTGCCGACGGAGGCGCCGGTGCGGCCCGGGGACGTGCTGGCACTCAGTGACGTGCTGGTGCTGGTGCTGGTGCTGAGGGACGTACCGGTGGTGACACCGGACGCACCGGACACAGAGGCGTTGATCCCGCTCCCGCCCCCGCCCTCGGATTCGCCGTTCTCGACACCTGCCGCCGACGGACTGCCGCTGTCGAGAGAGGAGCCGGCCCCACCAGCGGACGCGTCTCCACCAATGGACGCCTCCTCCGGACGCCGCTGCATCAACTCGTGCACGAGCCGGACAAGTTCCACGGGCTCGAAGGGCTTGGCGAGGAAGGCGTCGACACCGACGTCGAGCCCGGCCTCGACCTCGTACTGGCTGCACGCGCTGACGATGGCGAGGGGCAGATGCCTGGTACGGGGATCGCTGCGGAGCCGGGCAGCCGTATGCAGCCCGTCGAGGCGAGGCATGACGACGTCGAGAGTGATGACATCCGGTTGGAACTGATGCACCACATCAAGACACTCGACACCATCGGCCGCGGTCACGACCTCGAGCCCCTCCAGCTCAAGATTGACCCTGATCAGCTGCCGGATGACCTTGTTATCGTCCACGACAAGGACCCGGCCAGACGCGCCTGGCACAACTCGAGAGTAGGTCGACACCCACCGCCGCGTCCGGGTTTTCCCCACTTCTCCCCCGTCCGTGGGCCCACCTCCAGGTCAGCCCGCTTCCGGCCCACCGTCGGCCCGCCGGCGCCTCCTATACGCGTCCCCCGGATACCCGTTCATGACCTCCCCTCGGAAGCTGGTAGGGTTCTACCCGTCGCCGCACACACCGCGACGACAACGCCCCCGTAGCTCAGGGGATAGAGCAACGGCCTCCGGAGCCGTGTGCGCAGGTTCGAATCCTGCCGGGGGCACCCTGTATGAGGTGCCCAAAGACCCCGTCATCAGCGGAAACGCTGGGTGCGGGGTCTTCGCGTATGTGCAGGCGTGTGCAGGCGTGTGCGGGCCGAAGCGGTCGTATGCCGGGGTCTGTGGACGAGGCGTGGACGGGATCTTGAGGCATTTCCGCAGGTGACACCCCACGAGTACGACGACCCTGACCCTCGATGCTTTGCAGGCCAAGCCTGGGAGTCGGGCGGACGGGATGCCCCTAGCCACTGCCGGTCTGTCCACTACTGTTCACTCTTCTGCGTGCAGGGGGCACATTGAGGGGGCTCGGTGGATCGCGGTAGATGTCCGGTGTGCGGGCGCAAGGCACCGGTGAATGAGGGGGGCATCGGCTATCACGGCCGGGGATCCGGAGGCTGCAGTGGACTCGGCCGGACGGCCGCGGGGCGACAGCCTGTGGAGGCGATGGGAACAGCGGCAGTTGCTGACGGCGTCACCCCGGGCAGGATGGCACCGCGTTCGCCGGGCGATGCCCGCGTCGAGCTGATCTCGACAGTGCTCGCCTTTGTGATGGCGATCGGAGTGCTCGTTTTGCTCGTGGGTATCTTCGTGTCTCCCGCCGTGTGGGCGAGCGGAACAGCCGTCTTTGTCCTCACCGGATCGGTTCTGTGGCTGCTCGGCAAGACCCCGGCCGGTCGGCGCAACACCGCCCGCTATGAACGTGATGCGGCTCGGCACGCCCGGATGAGGGCTCGTACTGCTGCACGCGCCGAGCAGCAGCGGCAGGAGGCTGCCGCCGATATCGCGGAGCGCCGCGCGCGTGAAGCGGCGCGGACGCTGCAACGCGCGGTGCGGGAACTGCTCGATGATCTCCCGGTGCGGGGAACGCCGCAGGATCAGGCGATCGCTCACTGCCTTGAGAAGACGCTCGAGGCGCGCGATCCACGCCTTCAGGCCGAGGCGGAGCGACTGGCGCGTCGGCACGTCGCCGTGGACGAACGCATCCTGTGTATCGCACGGTCGGAGACCGAGGGAAACGCACGCCCCGCCCTGCTGATCCTGACCGACCGGGGAGCGGTCGTCTCGGATAAGGGCATCTCCTACCGATTCGACCCCCAGCCCGAGGACGTGAGCGACGCGGCCGAAGGGAGCTGGGGACATCTGAGGGTCGGGGAGTTGGTTTTCCGGTTCTTCCAGTATTCGCGCCTGCGGGTCGCTCTGGCAGCCCGTGAAGAGGCCGCTGCGGTCGCCCCGCCCACCGCCTCAGTCCATCGCCCCGTACAACGGTTGATCCGTGACGCCCGGGACGCGGAACTCGTTGCCGTCGACTGGATGCGCTATTTGGGCTTCACAGATGCCGTGGCCACCCCCGTCGGTGCGGACGAAGGCATCGACGTCCTCGCCAAGCATGCTGTGGCCCAGGTGAAGAAGGAAGGAAGCCCCACCACCCGTCCCACCGTCCAGCAATTGCACGGCGTGGCGACCGCCAAGCAGCGTGCTGCGCTGTTCTTCTCGATGGCTGGCTACACCCCACCAGCCATCGCATGGGCATCTCAGCAGGGCATCGCACTCTTTCGGTACGATCTGCAGGGAACGCCACACCCCGTCAACCCGCCTGCTCTCAGCCTGCTGGAAGCAGCCGACGAGCAGGCGAGCCAGGCTGCGGACGCTCCCGCAGCTATCCCAGCGGACACCAGCGACGGCACTGCGGCGACCTAGGGAGTTGTTCCAGCGCGTGTCGTGCGGCAGGCACCCCCGCGTCCGCAAGGCGGCGCACACGGCGCCATAGCTGCATCCCCGGCAATCGACGAGGCCCCTGGACAGAATGTCAGGGGCCTCGGGCACGGTCGGGTGACCGTCATTCGTACTCGCGAAGCAAGTCCTCGATGCGACGGTTCGCGACATCCTGCCGCCCGTCGAGGCACTTCGCGTAGCGGGTCAGCAGGACCTCGACGCTGTTGCCGGCGCGCTCGGCCACCTCTGTGGGGTCGACGCCCGCGTTGAGCCACGTGGAAAGCGCCGAGTGCCGGAGGTCGTACGGACGGCTCGCGAGCGGTGAGGCCACCACGGCTGGCGGTAGCGCCAGGAGGCGGGCCTCCTGCCACACGCGGTAGTAGGTCGAGGACGGGACGACCGAGCCCTTCTCGCTGAAGAAGAGCCGTCCGTCGTCCGCCGTGCCGAAGGTGGCCAGGTGCTCGCGGAGCGCGGTGACGAGCTGGGGCGGGATGGGCACGCGCCGGACGTCCTCGGTCGGCCGGTTCTTGAGCCCGCGGTCGTCATGGGCTTCCCCCGAGTCGGTCCACTGCTTGCCGACGGACGGACGGGTCCGGTGGAGCAGAGCCGATCCCCAGCCCTGCTCGGGGAGGTTCAGGTCCGTCTCGACGAGGCCGACCGCTTCCGCCGGCCGGAGGCCGCCGAAGTACATAGCGGCGAACAGACCCACGAGGCGACGCCCACGGGCACGCCGATACCCGCCCACATAGGAGACCGCCGCCAGGAGGTTCCGCGCCTGCTCCGGGTTGGCGACGACCCGCGGATCGACCTGATTGGACACCTTCGGCTTCTGCCAGCGGACGGCCGTGACAGGGTTCTCCCGCAGCTCCCCCAGGTCGACGGCGTAGTTCGCGGCGTTGACGAGCGTCCGGCGCTTGCGCCGCACGGTTTCTGCCGCTGCCGCCGTGCCGTCGAGCTTGAGCTTCAGCGAGTCGAGGACCGCGCGGACCGTGGCGGGCTCGGCAAGATCGGCCAGCGGTCGTGACGCCTTGGACACCCAGTGGAGGACGTTCCTCACGTCGTCCGAAACTTCCCAATCACCGGGCCCCGGCACGACGAAGGCCCAGTTGCGCAACGCCTTACGGATCACCTCGTCGGAGGGCCGTCCGGGACGCTCGTCGAGAAGCTGCACCGTCACGCTGGTGAGCGATTCGTTGATGCCGTCCCGCGTGTTGGGCGCGGCGTGCGGCCACTTCATCGCGAGGTATCTCAGGGCGAAGTCGTACCAGGACGGAGTCGGCTTCTGCTCCTCCAGCGAGGCCGGGAGGCCGGACTCCGTGTCGAACTCCTCTCCGTCCCGCATGGCCCGCATGAGCTTGGTGCGGTAGTGGTCGGCAAGTGCCTTGGTGCGGAAGGAGTCGGAGAACACGTTGCCCGCCACGGACCAGCGGACGCCGTACGAGGGCGTCTTGGTGTCGCGTTTCCGGACGCCCCGGACCTTGACGTCGAGAGACTTCACGCCGCGGCCTCCAGCCGTCGCAGCCAGGTGGTGAAGTCGCTCCGCCAGACCCGGAGCTCCCCGTTGGGCAGCTTGAACGCCGCCAGTCCCTGGCCCAGCTCACGCCACCGGTAGAAGGTGCGCCGGGACACTCCGCCCAGTTCGGCGAGAATCTGCGGAACGGTCATGGGTTCGTCGCTTCGGCGGTCCACGTCGGCTCTCCCTCCGTTCCGGGAGCGGGTTCGAGGGATGCGGCAAGCCAGGACTCGCCCGCGCTGAGGCCCGTTCTTGCGAAGACCCAGTGGGCGAGGACGAGCGTGGTTTCGCCGTCCTGAGGGACAGCCGGGGCGGCTTGGGCGCGGCGCCATTCGGCGCGGGCGTCGCGGAGGGCACCGAGGGTGGTGGAGTAGCGGCGAGACTTGGTGGAGAAATGACCGCGGAAGCCGAGCATGTGGGCCCAGGCGCGCAGGCGGAGGTCTGCCAGCTCCTTGCGAGCGCCCAGGGACCAGGCCGTGCGGATCATGCGGCGGGCGTGTTCGGTGATCCGGGCCTGGGCCAGCTCGGCGAGGAAGCGGATCGGACGGTCCAGGGTGCCGGTCGCGGTCTCGGCGCCCTTGGTGGCGTACTTGGCGATGTACGAGGCCACGGCCCGCTCGGTCAGCTCCTGGCCGCCGTCGAAGTCGGCGGAGCGGAATGGGCGGACATCCAGCTGACGACCGAAGGTGAAAGTGTGGGCGCGGTCATCAACCGTCGGCCCGCTGACGCGTGTGGCGACGACGGCAGCGCGGATGGCATCGCTCAGCAGCTCGGCTGTCGCCCAGGCCGGAGGTGGCGTGTCGCCGCCGTCCGGACCGTCGAGGCGGATGTCCGCGTGGAAGTGGACGGCTCCCCGCTTCTGGTACTCGGCCACCTTGGCGAAGGAGATGCGGGCGTGGTCGCGGAAGATCCGTTGGGTGAGGCCGGCGCGCTTGGCGACCTCGCGGCGGAGGTAGATCGAGAACCGACGCCAGAGAGCCCTTGCGTGGGCGTTCCAGAGGACGGCCGCTTCATAGTCGTACCTGTCCGGGTCGAGGGGTATGCCGAGGGCTGGGTCCGTCTCGTCGTGGCGGGTGCCGCAGCGGCAGTCCCTCCCGTCGGAAGGGACGGGCTCGGCAACGGTTCTTCCTGAGCCTCAGCTACCGCGCGCGATCAGGCCACGCTGGGAGCACGATGCAACTCTTGCCGTATCAGCTGTACGAACGCTTCACGTACCTCATGAGTCCGCTCCGGCACCGGCAGATTAGCTGCCCGTGTATCCAGATCTGTGCCCTCCTCGTTCGCGATGCTGACCAAGGAGTTGGCTAGGTGGTCTTCCGCACAGGTCAGCAGCCGTACAGCACGAAACCGTCCAGGACGACGTCTCAGCTACGGGCGGGCGGTAGAGCCGGAAACTATGCCAGGGCGTCCCCTGCGGATCGTTGGGCCGGATTGAGCCGACGACGGCGCGTGAACGATCATCAGGCTATGAACACGGACTACTGGGCGATGCTCTCAGACTCCGAGCGGGAGCAGTGGAGGTACGTTCCTCGCCAGATGGTTGGACCGCTGGGCTTCGGCATCCATCGACACGAGGCGATCACAATCATGGCGAAACACGGATTCTCTGCCACGGAGAGCGAGATCGAGCGCTGGAGTTCGCAGCGCGCCCAGTGGCGCGTCGAATTCTGCAGGGTCGGCCCGGAGGAGCGACGCCCGGCTGTGAAGTGCTACTTCGTCGAAGGCGTGGGCTTGACGTGCGTACTTGTTGATGGGCTGCGTGGTCCCCAGGTCACCTGTGAGGGCATCCGCTTGATCGGCCGCGTGCCGTCAGAGCTGGACGCAGAGATGGAGGCGTATGCCCTGGAGCAGGGCTTGGGCATCTGGTACTGCCTTACTGGCGACCTGGGCTGGCCCGACTACGCGTTCGACCGGGGCGCACAGCGTGCCGGCGACACGGTCGTGAGTTGGGCTTCGTTCTGTAAGACGGGCGATATTGCGGGCACCTCCTGGGACGTCACTCCCGCAGAGGTCTGGCACCACGGGTAGGCCGCCTTTGCTTCGGATACAAGTGAGAGCTGGCCTATCCATGAGTCGGCGGTAGTAGATGAGGCCGCCGCCGCTGGAATGAAGGAGCCCCGGACGTTCCCGGGGCTCCTTTGAGCACTTACCCCTCAACTCGACCTATGTCCCTTACTCACCGAGTCCCTTCATGATTGGGTCGTTCATCTCCTGCTCCTGGCCGTCGATGCACTTCGCGCAGATCCTCATGAGGACATCCACGGAGTGGCCCGCGCGGGCGGCGACCTCTGGGGCGGGTACGCCGGAATTGAGCCACTGGGAGACACCCGCGTGCCGGAGGTCGTACGGCCTGAAGGCCAGGGCCGAGGACACCTGGTGCGGTACGAGTGCCAGTTCCCGAACCTGTTTCCACGCGCGGGAGTACGACGGGGCAGCGATCACGTTGCCCCGCTCGCTGGCGAACAGCCGGCCGTCGTCCGCCATGCCGAAGTCCGTGACGTGCTCATGGAGCAGCCGGACCAGCGGAGGCGGAATCGGCACGGTGCGCACCTCTCCGTGGGCCCGCTGCTTCAGGCCCCGTCGGTCATGTGCCTCCCGGAGTCCGTCCATGCCTTACCGGCCGTGGTACGGGTTTCCGCCAGCTCGATGCGACCCCAGCCTGACGCCGGAAGCGTGCAGTCGGAGCGGCGAAGGCCGAGCGCCTCCCCCGGCCGCATGGCCGCGTAGTACAGGCACCCGAACACCGCCCGTAGCCGCCGACCGCTCGCCCGGTCGTAACCGCCCACGTACGTGGGAGCGGTCAGCAACTCCCGGGCCTGCCGAGGGTTGACCACCATCCGGCGGTCGACCTCCTGCACGGCTCGCTTCCCCCGCTTGCGCCGAACTCTGCTCAGCGGGTTCGACGGCAGGTGTTCCAGCTCCACGGCGTATTCGAGCACATTGAAGATCACCGCTCGCCGACGCCGGTAGGTCTGGGTCGCAGCCGGCTTGCCGTCGAGTCGGCGACTCTGAGCGTCGATCACCTCATGCGCAGGGGCTATCTCTTGCAGCTCCGCCACGGGAAGCGACGCTTTCTCGATCCACCGCACCGCCGCGGCGATCTCCTCCGGCCTCGCCAGGTCGAGGAACGACAGGGCAGCTCTGCCGCCACGCAGCGAGTCGGGCAGACCGGTCACCGTATCGAACGGCTCACCCTTCTCAGCAGCACCGAGGACCTTGGCCCTGAAGCGGTCGGCCAGCGCCTTAGTCCTGTGCGACTCGTGAAACGGCTGACCGTCCACGGACCAGCGGACGAGGTACGTCGGCTTCTTTGCCGAGCGGTTGATACCGAGCTTCCGGACGGACACCTTGTCACGTTGGTCTGACCTCCCGAGCATGAAGGGGCGGTTAGGCCAGCTTGATCGAACTCCTGAAGATCCTGCCGGAAGACGATATGGGCGATATCTACCGTGAACCCTCTTTTAGTTCCTCCGTGCTATCCAACGCACCGAAATGCAACCCCCAGTTGATCCTCAACAGCATGACGAGGGACACTATCTGGCGGATGCGTGTTCCCGGCCGAGTGGCACCCGCTTCGGCATCCTCCCGTGCAAGTCATCCGAGGCCATTTACCCGCAGGTTAATAGGCAGTTGACCTCAGAATTTCGTGGTAGCGTCCTTGTCGGAGGGACAGTGCAAACTGAAAGGGAAATCGTGAACACGGAGAAGATCACCGCTCGCCGCCTCTCGATGGAAGAGGTGACGAAGCTCGGCGTGAAGGACAGGCTCTTCGTTTCCGCCGACACGGCAGAACTCAAGCTTCCCGACTGCTATGTCCCTGCTTTTCTGACCGAGTCCGGTGAAAATTTCGAGGGAGGCTCGATCACGGCGAGAACCATTTTTCAGGAAGAGGTTTCCTGCCTTCCCGACGACGAGAATGAAGCCGGAATCTACTTGGCCGACGAGAACGGCTCGGCGACCATCGAGGTCCTCCAGTCCGCCGGTGTCGTACTGGACCTGGCGCTTTTCGTCCCTGGTGGGGACAAGGGGGCCCTCACGGCCCTTTACGCTGCGGCCCGGCAGGCGTTCGGCGCCGACCTCGTGCAGATCTGGCGCCAGGGTCTCAAGGAGGTTCCCGACGTGAAGGTCGACATCTTCGAGGAGCAGATTCCCCGGGGGCGCAAGGCGAGCGACAGCCCCAAGCGTGACCGTCGCGCGATCGATACCTACCCCACCCGTGCGGACTTCATCGAGTTCTCCGCGGGGTGGAAGCCGGTCGTTGAGATCCACAGGCCGATTGTTGACGACACCCCAACCATCTGAGGCGGCGTTACCTGTGGGGAACGGCGGGGAACTACGGTTGAAGCGACCGAGCCCGACGAAGCCAAATCCCAGCCGTCCGCCCAGGTCAGTGCCCGAGCCAGTCGCGCGTGATCGCAGCTTCCCGCGCTGAGGGCCTCCAAAGGCAAGCAAGCGGTGATTCTCACCGAGCGTGCTGACCTGCCGTTTCGTCCGGGCTGCGGCGCTGGGGCGCCGGTCCCGGCCGAAGCGGCAGGCCGACAGCCGAGTAGGTGCCGCATGCAGGAGAAGGCCCCGTACGTCGACCGCCGGGGGGACGGTGACGTACGGGGCCGGTTCGGCCGGTACCGGGAGCACGCTCGAACCGCAGCCAGCCGAAGCCATCGCTGCCCTGATCAAGCAGCCGTCGATTGACCGACGGCTTTCGGCTCCGCCTCCGGTTCCTCCGCAGACATCGACAGCTCCGCAGCGAGGCCCGAGACGATCAGTTCGGCCAGCAGCAGGGCCGCTTCCGCGCGGACGGTGCCGAGGCGTACCAAGCCGTCGCCCGAGACGTTCACGTCGGCCGTGAGGCCGGGGAAGTCTGGCTCCAGTCCCGAGGTGGTCAGTTGCGCGGCCAAGGCGCCGGCACTCCGCCGGGTCTGTGCCCAGCCCCGGACGTAGGGCACGCCGGGCATCAGGTTCTCGGCACGTCTGGCGACGACTCTCCGCCGGTCGGTCATGGCGTCATTCCTTTCGTGTGCGGTGATCGGCGGCTCCGCCACCCTCTTGGAGTCGCTGCATGCCCGAGGCCAGTGCCAGCCGCAGCAGCTCCGCCAGGCGCTCCGCGGTGGCCGGCAAGACGCGTCCCGGCTCCACCAGGCCGTGCCCGAAGGCGTTCAGATCGGCTCGCAGATACGGGAAGTCCTTCTCCAGGCCGGCACTGAGGAGAGCGTCCCGCAGGGCAGCCGTGGCGTTGCGCGCGGCGTACCAGTCGTCGCTTTCCAGGGGTGACCAGGTGGCAGCGTCGTGCCGGTGGATGGCGTCATCCCGCATCAGATCCGCTGGGCACAGCGGCCCTGTTTGGGAGGAGTTGGCGGGCGGTCACCTCGCTGAGCGTCCGGTCCTGCACTTCGGACCGGAAGGTGGGGTGAGGGGTGGGGGCAGGAAGCCTGCTCGGAGTACCATCCCCGCTAAGTTCTCCGGTCGGCGCTCCGCAACCTCCGCAGTGGCGCAGTCGTGTGGGGGCATCCGTGTAGAGGGGGCATAGGGGAATGAGTGTGACGGAGAGCTGGTCCCGCGTGATGGATCTTCTTCGGCAGCACGCCCCGGCCGATCACGCGGATCTGCCTGGGCCCGCTACGGAACAGATGCTCGCGGCCGCCGAAGAACGGATGGGTATCCCCCTCCCTCAGGATCTGTGGTCGTGGCTGCTGCAGAACAATCTGGATCTTCCTAAGGAAGATGTGGACGACGATGTGGCATGTTGCGGCTTCGCCGGGTTCCCGCATGAGGCAAGCTTCTTTCTGGGCATCCGGGCGATAGAGAAGCTCTACGCGAACCGCTTTATGCCCGGTGGATTCGACCCTCCGGACCAGCCGGACAATCCGTTCTGGCGTAATGAGTGGATCCCGTTCTTGTCGGACCAGGACGGCTGGAGTGGAAAGTTCATCGACGCGCGGGACGGGCGCGTCGGCAGGTGGTTCGTGGGTGAGATCACGATCACGGGCGAGTACGAATCGCTGGCTCACTATTTCGACTCCGTGGCGGAGACGCTGACGAAGATAGCCGATGGAAGCTATCGGGCCTGTGAGGTCGCCGAAGGGCGACTTGTCTGGTCGTGAGAACTAAATGTTCCGCGTCAGTCCCAGCTGGATGACCGTCATCGCAAGGCTGTCCTCACCCTGGAGAGACAACGGTGAAAAGGCATCTTCAGCGCTGACGCTCCAGGGTGAGGACAGCTGCGGCAACGGCCGTCATGCGGTGGGGACTGACGCGAGCTTTGCGGAAGACGTGCCAGGACTTCAGTCTCGAGACGCTTCGTTCGACTGGTGCTCGTGCTGCTGACAGGGCCCGGTTGACCGTTCGCTGGGTCGGGCTGAGGTCCTGGTGCGGAAGTCGCCTGATCGGCGAGGTCACTCAGGAGCCGGCCCCGATGCAGGCGCGGTCGGCAAGGACCGGAATGCCCTGGCGCTCGCAGATCCGGATGACTCGGTGGGTGCGGGCCGCGGTCAGGTCATGGGTGCGGCCGGACAGTGCGGGTGAGATCCACAGCAGATTGCCTGCGGGATCGGCAACGACCTGCACGTTCACGCCGTGGCGGCGGTGCTTCTGGGAGAAGTCGGCTCGGCTGTCACCGACGCGGTCGCACTCGGCGAGGGTTCCGTCGAGCAGGACATACTCGGGATCGCTCTCCCGCAGGGCACGCAGCAGCCCCGGCGCCCGCCGGGGCAGGTGACCAACGAGGCCGTCACGTAGGCGTTCAGCCACGAGGGGAGCGCCGCGTGCCTCAGGTCGTACGTGCGGGCAGCGAGCGGTGAGGCCGCCTGTTCGGGAGTGAGCGCCAGGTGCCGCGCCTCGTCCCGCACCCGCCAGTACCCAGTACGTCGTGGAGGCCACCACTCCCCGCGCTCGTTGCAGAACAGCCGGCCATCCGCGGTCACGCCGAACTCCTTGATGTGCGCGAGCAGCATGCGCACCAAGCGGGGCGCTTCGGCCACCAGAAGCTGTGCCGGGCCGGCGCTCCAGACCGGGACCTTGGCCGCGCTGGAACGCGGTGATGGTGCGCATCCGGCACACGGCGGACGCATGCCGTGACCGCCGTGTGCCAGTGCCCGCCGCTGCCGGTTCTGGGCTCGGCGCGTGAACATCCTTGTGCGGCCGGCAACCGATTGCCGGCCGACGGCCGACCAGTCACTCGCACACCTCCCGATGCCGTTACGCAGCCTCCGCCAGTTCCTCACGGAGCCAGAGGAAGGCCGTCGAAAACCAGCGACAATAGATGCGGGGAAGGAAACGTCACCCGGGCAGTTCGGATGAGCAACGGAAATGTATGTTCCTCGCCGGGCGGCATGACAGGTTACTTGGACGGACCGCCTCAACGCGCTGCTTACAGCAGGCGCTGATGGGGTGCACGACAACCGGCTTCGAATGCAGCGAAAAGGGGTGGGTGACCGGGAGACCATGTGGGAGGAATCCACGCTGCACACAAGGGGCACAGACTGGATGTTCGAGCAGGTGGGCGCCCAACCGGTTACCCGCCACCGCAGCTTCCCAGGATGGATCACAGGATCATGCCGCCGCAGCGTCCCGCGCAGCAAGGCCACGACGAAGCCAGTGAACCACGGTATCCGCCTTGTGGACGGATACCGTGGCGAGCCCGTGTTGCGGATCGGCAGTATCAGGCGTCAGGAATGTCTGCCTTGGCACGCAGAAGCGTCTCGCGAGTGATGACCACAATCGCCTCGTGCTCACCTCGCGAGGCATCGGCGGGCAGACCGCCATCAAGGAGCTCAGTCCTTTCCGTCCCGATGACTGCGAAGCTGCCGTCCTGCAGCTCGAAGATGTCGGGACACGCCTGACCTCCAACGCTCCCGCGCTCGACAGGGGACGCACCGATGCGACGTACGATGTTCAAAGTGGTTCGATCCTTGCCTGATCGTTGAGGTACGGAGCGAAACCAACTTAGCACCGACCTAGCGGCGATTCAGGTTGATCGACCACGAAGATGTGCATTGTTGACGCAAGTTCTTCGAATATCACCCAGAAGAGTGCATCGGTGCGCCTTGATACGACGGACGTCAGTCGTCAGGCATCTGGTCGATCCATCTGGTCGATCACCCACCATTCATCGCCGTCGACATCGTCGAGAGCAGTCACGAGAGCGTCGACCATCTGACCGAGCTCTGCCTCCTCGGAGGCGCCTGCGAGACTTGCTCTGTGGTGCCGAGTCGCTTCCCAGTAGTCACGCATGGCGCGGCTCTGGAAGATGTAGCGGAGGTGACCATGCAGGTCGGCCAAGGTGAGAACCCCGGTCTGATACCCGCGGAGCGCATGCTGGTACAGATCGTTGGCGAGTAGATGCCGACGCTGGGTATCAGCCGGGAGATCCCCTTCGTATGCGTCGAGAACGGGGAGGAGTGAGGGGTCCTCCGTGGCACGCTCGATCAGCCGGTTGTGGTCCTGTTGGTATTCAGTGAGCGTTTTGCGCCGCTGCTCCGCCTGAGTCAAGGTTTCCCAGCGCCGCAGTGCAATATGGATGCGATAGGCAGTAGCCAGCACTACTGCAACACGAGCGGCGGCCACGACACGCTCCACTGACACGGAGCTTCGGTTCCGATCCCCAGCCTTGCGTGTGATCATGCACTTCCCCGCTTCGGTGCCGCCGAACCGCACCGGCAGCCCAATATTTCCGGTGCCGACCAGCAGATTCCAGCGCCTAGGTTCCCAAACTGACCCATCCAGCAGGAATGCGAGCAAAAGACGCGCGAACGCAGGGCCTTGTCAAAAACCTTGCTGTTGTCTTCTTCATGCACCCCTTGAGCGCCTCCCGAGGACACGCAAGAGAGACATAGCATGAAGCTCCCCGGAGGACCACCTTGAAGGTCCGAAAAAGGACGCGTCACAGTCTGCACACCCACTCCGTCCCAGTTCCTGTCTCATTCACCGACATTCACAGTAGTTTGGAGGGCGAGCAGAGCGGAGCCCATCCGCCTAGAAATGAAGTCGAATGCTCCCGAACGGCACCCAGCACCCCGCAACGAGCTTGGTTTTACCCAGGCGTCCGGGACTCTGAACAGATGTCGACATTTCTAGTCGTCCTGCCTATGGTCGGGAACTGACCGATTTCTTCCGGCCGAACCGGTCCTGAATGCAGTCGGCGTTACCGAGATCACCGCCGTTTCGGCAGGGGAAAGCAGCCGCTTTGGGCGTAACCGTCGCTCTTGAGATGATGTGACAGGCAGAGCGCAATCGTCAGGTGCGCCGCCCGGGCCGTTCAGCTGGTGGAGCGCGTATAGGTGAGGAACAGCGCGCCGCCGCTGAGGACGGTGTGATCGCTGAGCGTCCAGGTACATGGGTCGAAGGTGGCCTTGCGGGAGAACAGCGGGATGCCGTCGCCGATGGTCAGCGGAGCGACCTTGAGGATCAGTGTGTCGATCTCGCCGTACAGGGAGCCTGCCAGTTCGGCGCCGCCGAGCAGCCAGATGTCCTTGCCGTCCTGTTGTTTGAGTTCCTGGACAGTCGCCACCGGGTCATCGGCCACTAGTTCGACGGCCGGGTCCGGGACTTCGGTCAGAGTTCGGGAGAACACCAGGTGACGCAGATGGGGGTAGGCGTCGGTGATGCCGGCCGCGAGCCCGATCTCGTAGCTGCGCCGTCCTTCGAGGACAGTGTCGAAGTGGGTGCCTTCGGCAGTGACGGACAGCGCCTGCCGGGCCTGTACGGGCAGGGTCTCGGGGTACTCGGTCGCCAGGTGCTGGATGTAGTCCTCCGGTATCGGCCAGAAGCCGTTCGGGCCGGTGGGGTCCGCACCGTCCGGGCCCGCGATGAAGCCGTCGAGTGTGGTGGCGATGTAGTGGACGAGTCTGCGCATGCCGAGTTCCCTCCGTCGGTCCGCTGTCCCAGTGCTGCCGTACGAGGCCACCGGACGGTGCGTCAGCGTACGAGGCCCCGAGCCGCTCAGTGATCATTGCACTGGCACCTGTTGCGCGGGCCCTTGTTCTCGAAAGTCCAGTGCCGCCGGCTGCCTTCATGCGCCCAGCACGTGTGTCCGAGCCGAAGTGTCCGCCGTACGCCTGCGCGCCGCGTCTGCGCCTTGCAGGCGCGGGCCGCTCTTTGTGCATCCTTCCGCGCCCTTGCCAGTGGCACTTGCCAGGCTGACCGTGTTCCTTCAGTGGAGTGTCGTGCCGACGACAAGGGGATGGCGTGCGCCGTTGGTGGAACCACGCGATGGGCCGGCTGCTGTTGCGCCTGGCGGTAGTCCTGGAACGGGAAGTGACCAGCAGAAACGGGAAGAGGCAGATGCTGCGACGGCGGAACGAGGCGATACGTGCAGCCCGCCGGCGAGGCGTTCCGATTCCGGAATTGGCGGCGAGGCTGAGCTTGACGCAGTACTGGGTCCAGCAGGTGATCAGGGATCCGGAGAAGACGGCGATCGAGGAAGCCACGCAGACGGGAAGAGCAGGTCCCACGGCGGGACAGGGGGCTGAATGATCGCGTGTCCACGCGCTGGGTGCGGCTCGTCGAACGTCGAGCTGCTGTCGCTCTACTGGCAGGGGCTGCCGGCCGAGTCGCCGTTGCGGGCAGCGTATGCGCCGCCGCCGGAGGTCGAGGCCCGCTATTGGGTTGCACTGGCCGCTGTCGCGGTGGGGATCTTCTGCATGGTGGCGGGCGGAGTGCTGCTCGGTGTGATGGTGGCGGTGGGCGGGCTGGTGTTTGGTGCAGTCAGCCACCGGCAGGTGGTGGTGGGTCGAATGGCGTTGGCCGAGTGGAGCACGGCCCGGATCTGCCACGCATGCAGTGGCAGGTTCTGAGGACACGGCAAGCCCCTGCTCGGCGTGCCGGTGCGGACGGTGACTGCTCACCGGTAGGCCGCAAGGAGCGCAAGGCCCTGTGGGTTGTCGCAGCAGTTGAAAGCAATGCCGGGTCGGCTTGCTCCCCGCATCACCAGGCTTTGAGCGGCACGATGCCGGGCGGTGACCGTCACCTCCATCGGCATCTTCCTGGCACTCGGCCAATGGCTGCGTAAGGCAGCGTCGGCCTCCGGTCGTAGATCCGGAGACCGATCCGGGGCCTGGTGCGCGCATGCGAGCATCGCCCCATGTCTTCTTCATGGCCCAGTCACCTGGACGTGGGCGCAGTCCGCTTCGCCCGGCCGACCGCGAAGTACGACGACGTTCTTGTTTTCTACCGGGACGTCCTCGGTCTGCCTGTACTCGCCGAATGGCGTGGCCACCACGGATACGACGGCGTCGTTCTCGGGCTGCCGGGCACCCCGGTGCACATGGAACTGCTGCAGCACGGCGATCCGCCCAGCGTTCCTGAGCCACACCCGGAGAACCAGCTCGTGCTGTATCTCCGTGGCCCCGAAGCTGTCACCGTTGCTGCCCGGCGGCTCGCCGAGCACGGGCACAGTCCTGTTGCCGCCGCGAACCCCTACTGGCCGGAGCACGGTGCCGTCCTCTTCGAGGATCCGGACGGCTGGCTGGTCGTACTGGCGCCCTGGGTCTTCGGTGAAGAGCCCCCACCGGCCGGCTGAAGGTGCGATCGGTCGTGAACGGGCTGCCCCTGCCGTTTCCCCTTGGGCGTCAGGAGGATGAAGGCGCCGGCCAGCGGCTGATGATGTCTTGCCGCGCCAGGCGGGAGGTGATTCGTTGCTCGATGGTCTCCTCATCCAGCAACGGCTTGCGCATCTCGTACAGGGCCCGGATCCGCCGCTCGCTCCGCAGTAGTCCAGGGATGTCGTGGCAGCTGTAGTCGTTGATCTCAACGGCCTGCGCCTCCAACCGCGCATAGTCCCTGAACCACGCCGGATGCCGGACCCTCGCCTTCGCCCTGGCCTTCTCCACGTCCTCGGCCGTGGCCTTCAGGAGGCCGCGGGCTTGCAGCAGTTCGTCGGCCGCCTCCAGGAACTCCCGTTGTGGTGTCCGTCTTCCCCGTTCGAGGGAGGAGACCAGGTCCTCGCTGTAGCCGAGTCGGTCGCCCAACTCCCGTTGGGTGAGCTCGGCTCGCTCGCGGAGGAGCTTGACCTGCTTGCCGACCGCTCGGTTGAGGTCGCTGCTGCCCTGCTCGCCCTCGTCGTATGTCTCTGCCGTCTCCGACACCGCCGGTACCCCCGATCAAGGTCACGGCCGACGTCCCGTACGGGACACCGTCCGTACCGGTACATGGCCCTCCGTACCGAAGGAGTGTCTGGTCAGGGTAGGGCGAGGCGACCACGCTCGGTGACATGAAGCCAGGAAATGCCTACCTTCGGACCGGTCCTGTGCCGGTTCTCGCTGGCCTCCCGATGGCGCGGTCGGTGATGCCGCCGCCCTGGTGGTGGCCGAGCCGGCCGCCAACGCGGTGACGCACGGGCGGGTGCGGGGGCGCGCGTTCCGGCTCGCGGTTGCGGTGGAGTCGGTGGGCACGCTCCGTATCGAGGTCGCGGATGCGCGGGGCGAGCGGCGGCCTTGCAGTCGTGCCGCGTCTGCGTCCGCGTCCGACCTCATGGCCGAGTCCGGGCGCGGGCTGCTTCTCGTCGAGGCGCTCGCTGCCCGTGGGGGCAGTGAAGCATGGCCGCCGTCCGGCAAAGTCGTATGGGCGGAGATCGCCTCTTCTTGAGTGTCCTCCGGTAGTCGCCAATCGGTGCTTGGGGCGGTTCAGTTGCTCGATCACAGTTTCGCCAGGCGTCCGCACCCCGGAGAGCGAACGCGCCCGGCATCGTGCTTTCATGTGCTGCTGTTCTGCGCATGCCACCCGGGGGTGTGCTGCCCGGGACGACATCGACGGACGCCATGTCTCGTCGGCAGCACGGGTGTTACCGCATTCTCGTCCCGCGTCGCCGCCGGGCCGGGTACGAGTGCGAGGAGGGGGCCCGTGAGCAACGGGGAGTCGAGCGGTGGCCGGACGCCGGATGGTGCGGACGGGGCGGGCGGGGCGAACGGTGGGTCGTCCATTCCGGATGAGGAGTGGGTGAGGTTCCTCCAGGACAGTGAGAGGGATATCCGGGGTTCCGCTCCCAAGGAGCCCTCGGCACGCGCCCGGATGGTGACGGAGCGGTTGCGGCAGTTGGATGCCGAGGCCGAGAAGCGGCAGGGCAAGGGGCGGCGGTTCCGGGGCGGCCGCGGGCGGAAGAGAGCGGGTGGGGCCGGCGCAGGCGAGGGGGCCTGGCAGCCGGATGGGTGGCGTACCGGGCCGGCCTGGCAGGAGCGGAACGGGCGGCGGGCTGTTCGGCGACGGCGGATCGTCAGTGCGGTCGGCATTGTTGTCGCTGTTGGGCTGGCGGTGGTCGCGGTCAATCCGGACTGGGCTCTGTCCAGGCTGCCCGGTGGACTGGGGGACGGGTTCCGTGGGTCGGAGGGGGCTCAGGCCGCGCCCGCCACCCTGCCGGCGGAGACCGCCGCGCCCACTGCGGCGCCTCCCGCCGAGGCCTCGGAGACGCCCACACTGGAGCAGCCCTTCCGCGGTTCCCCTGCCGCGCGCTACGCCGATGGCGCGGACGGCATCGTGTTGCCGGAGGCCGAAGCGGTCGGTGCGCTGTCCAAGGAGCAGGTGGCGGACGCGCTGCGTCTCACCAAGGCGTACCTGGTCGCCGCGAACCTGGAGCCCGCCACTCTGCGCGGTGAGCGGCCCGCGGATGCGATCGATCTGGTGGATCCTCAGCAGCCGGATGTGCGTGACCGCATGGGCGCTTCCCTGCGCTCGCCGGGCGAGGAGCGTGATCCGCTTCAGTACTTCAGCCGCTTCGATCCCGACGAAGTGCGGCTGGTCGGGGATGTGGTCAAGACGCGTGGGCGGATGACCTTCAAGGAGGGGGAGCAGGAGACCGCCGAGATCCATGCGGACTACACCTTCGTCTATCCGCTGGTGAAGGCTCAGCGCGGTGCCACCCAGGTCGCGCGGACCATCGTGCGCCGCTCCCTCGTCGTACAGGTGCACGACCCGACCAAGTACCAGGTCACTCCGGGGAAGCTGTCGTTCGCCGAGAACAGGGCGGACTTCGGCAACAGCGACTGCTTCGTGTACGACGGGTTCCTGCACCCGTATTTCGCCGGTGACCTCGAAGCCGAGCCGTCCGCCTCCGGGCCCGCCCGCGATCCGTACGACCGCAGCCGGCCCTTGACCGAGTCGAACGACGGGACGTGCGGGACCGTCTCGCGTACGTGATCCTGTCACCGTTCGTACTCGTATCGGCACTCGTACGTGAGTTGGGAGATTGAACGGGGAACCATTTCTCGAGCGGCGGGAGTCGGCCGCACCGCAGGTCCTCGCTGGGATTCGGCAGATGGGGCAGATGGGGCACTAGATGAGTCGTTTTCCGCGTATTCGATTCGGGCCGCATCCGCAGTCGGAGTTGTGCTCGTGGCCGGAATCCAGACCTCGCATCGTCGCCGTCAGCGAGCTGGTCCCCGGTGATGTGCTCGCCCTCTCGGCGCGGGACGTCGCCGCGGAGCAGTGGTACGTCGTGATGCGAGCGCTGGGGGAGCGGCCGGGGCTGGTTCGGGTGATATTGCGGCCGTTGCTCGGCGGGGCCGATCGCGACGAGGTGTTCGACCGGGAGTGGGGAGTCATCGTCGGCGGGCTGCGGGTGGACCTCGCCGCCGGTTCGATCCACGGTGCCGGTGGTGTCGATGGTGCCGGTGGTGTCGATGGTGCCGGTCGTGTCGATGGTGCCGGTCGTGTCGATGGTGCCGGTCGTGTCGATGGTGCCGGTCGTGTCGATGGTGCCGGTCGTGTCGGTGCTTCAGGTGATCCGCGTGCCTTCGTCAGGGCTGATGTGCGGAGGTGGGGGTCGGGGCGGGGCTGAAGGGGCTGGTCAGGAGGCCCGCTTTCTCGTCGTCTTCTTCGCCGGCTGCTTTTTCGCTCCGGATGTCGAGGTTTTCTTCGCTCCGGATGCTGTTGGCTTCCTGGTGCTCGCCGTCGACTTCTTCTCCCCCGCCGTTGTCTTCTTGGCTGCGGACGCCGCCGTCTTCTTCGCCGTGGACGTCGACTTCTTGCCGGCCGGCTCCTTCGGTTTCGTACGGGACTGCTTCGCCGGGAGGGACCTCACCTCCGCGACCTCCTCGACCTCCTCGCCGCGTGACTCCCTGGCGGCCCGGACGCTCTTCTCCAGGGCCGCCATCAGGTCCAGGACCTTGCCGCCGCTCTCCGGTGCGGGGGCCGAGGGCGGGGTCTCGCCCGCGGTCTTCGCGGCGATGACCTCCTCCACGGCCTCGCGGTAGTCGTCGTGGAGTTCGGTGAGTTCGATGTCGCCGAGGGTGTCCATCAGGGCGTCCGCCAGGTCCAGTTCCTGGTCGCGGACCGTGACGTTCGCGTCGGGGGCCGCATCCTCCGGTGCCCGGATCTCGTCCGGCCAGAGGAGGCCGTGCATCGCGATCACGTCCTCCACCACGCGGAGCATGCCGAGGCGCTCGCGGCCGCGTAGTGCGAACTTGCAGATCGCGACTCTTCCGCTGCGCTTGAGGGCTTCTCTGAGGAGGGTGTACGGCTTCGCGGCGGGGGCGCCGTTCGCGGCCAGGTAGTAGGCCTTGTCGATCTGGAGCGGGTCGATGCGCTCGCCGGGGACGAAGGCGAGGATCTCGATGGTGCGCGTGGTCGGGATCGGGAGGGAGGCCAGGTCCTCGTCCGTGATCGGGATCATCGTGCCGTCGGCGTCCTCGTACGCCTTGCCGATCTCGCCCGACGTCACCTCACGGTCCTCCAGCTCGCAGACCTTGCGGTACCGGATACGGCCGCCGTCCTCCGTGTGGATCTGGCGGAAGGAGATCGAGTGGCTCTCGGTGGCGTTCACCAGCTTGATCGGGATGCTGACCAGGCCGAAGGAGATCGCTCCGTTCCAGATGGATCGCACGTGTCGCTCCTCCCTTTCGGGCCGGTTAACCCTTTGGGTGATTCCTACCTCTGTGCACTGTTTGGTGGGATTCTTATCCTATGACGCCGATCACGGTCGTGGAGGGGCGGAGAGTGGCCCTCAGCAATCTGGAGAAGGTGCTGTATCCCGCGGCCGGCTTCACCAAGGGCGAGGTGCTGCACTACTACGCGACCATCGCCGAGGTTCTGCTGCCCCACCTGCGCGACCGGCCGCTGTCCTTCCTGCGGTATCCGGACGGGCCCGACGGGCAGCACTTCTTCGTCAAGAACGTGCCCGCCGGTACACCCGACTGGGTAACGACCTCCGAGGTGCCACGCTCCGAGGGGCCCTCACGGATGGTGCTGGTGCAGGATCTGCCCAGCCTGATGTGGGCGGCGAATCTCGTTACCGAGTTTCATACGCCCCAGTGGCGTGTTCGGGCTCCCGAGCGCGCCGATCGGCTGGTTCTCGATCTTGATCCTGGGCCGCCCGCGTCCATCGTGCAGTGCTGCGAGGTCGCCCTGTGGCTGCGGGAGCGGCTGGCGGCGGACGGGATCGAGTCGTACGCGAAGACGTCCGGGTCGAAGGGGCTGCATCTGCTGGCGTCGCTCACCCCCACCCCGTCCGAGCAGGTCAGCGCGTATGCGAAGGAGCTGGCGGTGGAAGCCTCGCGCGCCATGCCTGGGCTTGTGATCCATCGGATGACGCGGAGCCTCAGGCCCGGGAAGGTATTCGTCGACTTCAGTCAGAACGCTGCCCGCAAGACCACCGCCGCCCCTTACACGCTCCGTGCCCGGCCTGAGCCCGCCGTGTCCGCGCCCGTCACCTGGGAGGAGGTCGAGGGGTGCGGCAGTCCGGAGCAGCTCGTGTTCCTCGCCGGGGATGTCGGGCCGCGGCTGGAGGCGTACGGCGGGGATCTGCTGGGGCCGCTGTTCGACCCTCGGCACGCCCGGCCACTGCCCGGCTGTTGAGGCGCCTGCCTGGGGGACGCCTCACACTCGGGCCCACGTGTGGCGGTCCCGCGCCATCGCGTGCAGCGCCTCGACATCGGCCGGCTTGAGGACGCCGCCCGAGCGGGCGAGGCCGCACAGGTCCGTGTCCGGCAGGACGCGGACCTCCCGGAGCGGCGCCGTGATGTCGATGCCGGACGCTCCTACCGGGGCCAGCACCGGGCGGACCTCCGCCGTCAGCGCGTACGCGGCGCGGTCGGCGTCCGCCCGGAGGTACCGCAGCAGGGGGCGCGGGTCTCCGCGGCCGACCGTGACCATCGGGTCGGCGATCAGGACGCGCTGTTTGTGGGCGTGGACGGCGCGGACGCAGTAGAGGCCGCCGGGGCCGATCACCAGGTGGTGGATGCGGTCGCCGCCGGGGAGCGGGATCGAGTGCAGGGTCCGCCAGCCGCCGCCCTCCATGTGGTCGAGCGCCTCCCCCACGGTCTGCTCCGCGGTCAGAGAGCGGCGGCGCGGGTCGGGGCGCAGCCGGCGGGGCGGGGCCGGGTCGCGGTCGAGGGCGATCAGGAGGGCCTCACCGGGACGGTTCGGGGCCAGGTCGTCGTCCGGGGGGAGGGTGAGGCGGGCCAGTTCCGCGGGGGTCGGCACCGGGGGCGGGCCGACGGTGACGGGGCCGGTGAGGAACGGGCCGAGTGCGTCCAGTACGTCGTCCTTGCGGTCCTCGCTGAGCAGGTTGACCCGGGCGACCTGCCGGTCGTACCAGGCGATGTTCCTGCCGTCCGTGAGGCAGACGTAGAGCCGTTCCCGCCCCCGCCTCCAGGTCGGTATGACGCGCAGTCCGTCCATGCACCATCACCCCCGACCATGGGAACAGGCGGGGTGCTCCAGGGGCAAGAAGCCGGTTACCTTTGAGGGCAGTTGGGGGGAGTTGGGGGAGGCGTCGGTGCGGACCCGCAGGAAGCAACCCGATGTACCGGCTCCGGACGGTCCGTGGAACGAGGTCGTGCCGGGCCTGTGGATGGGTGGGCACGAGTTCGCCGGGCGGGCCGGGGAGCGCGAGTTCGCCGTCGTACGTGATGAGTTCGATGTCGTGCTGTCGCTGCTGCGGCTTCCGGGGTACGGGCCGGACGACGGCGTCGAGCACCATGTGTGGCCCATCCCGGACGGGCCGCTCGACGGGACCCAGCTGGCCGGTGTGATGCGGCTCGCGCAGACCGCGTGCGAGGGGCTGGAGCGGGAGCGGCGGGTGCTGGTGCGGTGCTTCCACGGCTACAACCGGTCCGGGCTCGTGGTGGCCCAGTCGCTGATCCGCCGGGGCCGCTCCCCCGACGAGGCCATCCGGCTCATCCGTTCGCGCCGGTCGCCGTGGGCGCTGCACAACGAGCTGTTCGTCGAGTATCTGCGGACGGGGCTGGCGACGGCGCGGCTGCTGGAGGAACTCGCGGAGGAGGTCACCGAGTAGGCGTCGCGTCGGGCCTGCGGTCCGCTCCGATGGACCAGCGCGACGGGCGCGGTGCGTATCTCGCTCCTAGTGTGGCGATTAGTCCTGGATTGTTCCAGGTTCGGCCTGGATCGATCCGGTCTCGCATCTCCCTCGAAGGAGCGCTCATGGCACTGCGATCCACCCTCATCCGCATAGGCATGGTCTCGGCGAGCGGCGCGCTCGCCGCGCTCGCCGCCTCCGGCACGGCGGCCGCCAGTGACAGTTGGGGGGATCCCCACGACCACTACGGCAAGAACCAGCACCTCGATCCCGAACCCGACGGCCGGGACCGGCATGACAGCCGTAAGGACCAGGACGGTCGCGGGCAGAACGACAGCCGCAAGGACCAGGACGGTCGCGGGCAGAACGACAGCCGTAAGGACCAGGACGGTCGCGGGCAGAACGACGGCCGCGACAACGGTGACCATCGGGACGACCACGACGGCCGGGACAACGACGACGGCCGGGACGACCACGACGGCCGGGACGACAGTGACAGCCGTGGCCAGCACGACGGCCGGGACGACCACGACGGCCGCGACAACGACGACGGCCGGGACGACAGTGACAGCCGTGGCCAGCACGACGGCCGGAACGACCACGACGGCCGCGACAACGACGAGGACCGGGACGACCACGACGGCCGGAACCACGACAACGGCCGGAACGACGACGGCCGGAGCGACAGCAACGGCCGGGACGGCGAAGAGCACGGCCGGGAGCACAACAGAGAACACGACCGGGAGCACAGCAGACGCCCCGGCTCGGACCACGGCAGCGAGCACCACCGCACCTACAAGGGCAAGGTGAAGGCCCACGGTGGTCTGCTCCTGCGGGACGCTCCCAACCGGGGCAGCAAGGTGATCCGGGTCGCCGAGGACGGTGAGGTCGTCCGGATCTTCTGCAAGGCCAAGGGCGAGAAGGTGCACGGCGACAAGCACTGGTACCTGCTCACCGACGGCACCTGGGCCTGGGGCTCGGCGCGCTACATCGACACGCTCGGCGAGAAGCCCCGCTGGTGCTGACCGGCACCACGCGCCTCACACAGGACCGCGAGTACTCCGCAAGTACACCGCAATGGACTGATTGTCGCCATATACCGGGACATCAGGCACCACGCTTGCTACGTTCCGGTCATGACCAAGGCCGGAACGTCCGCGGTGGCGGACCCGTCCCCTCCGGCGGTACGCCTGCCCGGGCGCCGTGGTGTCGAGTTCGCTCTCCTCGCGGTCGCCGTCCTGCTCCCCGTGTACGGATACTGCGCCGTCGGTCTGGCGCGCAGTGGCACCGTTCCGCCCGGCGCCGCCGGTTACGGCGCCGGGCTCGCGGTGCTCGCGCTGTGCGCGCATCTCGCGGTGCGGCTGCGGGCGCCGTACGCCGATCCGTTGCTGCTGCCCATCGCCGTCCTGCTCAACGGGCTCGGGCTGGTGCTGATCTACCGTCTGGACCTGGAGACCCCGCACGACAAGGCGGCCCCGGCCCAGCTCGTCTGGTCGGCGCTGGGGGTCGCCCTCTTCACCGCGGCCGTGCTGCTGCTGCGGGACCACCGGATGCTTCAGCGCTACACGTACGTGTCGATGGTCGCCGCTCTGGTGCTGCTGGCGCTGCCGATTCTGTTCCCGGCCGTGAACGGTGCCCGGATCTGGATCCGGATCGCCGGGTTCTCCATCCAGCCGGGTGAGTTCGCGAAGGTACTGCTGGCGGTGTTCTTCGCCGGCTATCTGGCGGGGAACCGGCACGCGCTCACGTACACGGGGCGGCGGCTGTGGGGGTTCAAGCGGTTCGAGCTGCCCACCGGACGCGTGCTCGGGCCGATCGTCGCCATCTGGCTGCTGAGCGTGGGGGTGCTGGTGCTGGAGCGGGATCTCGGCACCTCGCTGCTGTTCTTCGGGCTGTTCGTGGTGCTGCTGTACGTGGCGACGGGGCGCACCGGGTGGATCGCGGTGGGGCTGCTTCTCGCCGTCGCGGGCGCCGTCGCCGTGGGACGGCTGGAGCCGCACGTGCACAGCAGGGTCGAGGACTGGCTGCACCCGTTCGCGTCGATCGAGGCGGGGCACGGGGCCGGGCAGCTCGCGCAGTCCCTGTTCGCGTTCGCCGCCGGCGGCATGCTCGGCACCGGACTCGGTATAGGGAACTCCGTCCTCATCGGCTTCGCGGTGAAGTCGGACTTCATCCTGGCGACGGCGGGCGAGGAACTGGGACTGGCCGGGCTGACGGCGCTCTTCCTGCTGTACGGGCTGCTGGTGGAGCGCGGTTACCGGACGGGCCTCGCCCTGCGGGACCCCTTCGGGCGGCTTCTGGCCACCGGCCTCGCGTCGATCGTCGCCCTGCAGGTGTTCGTGATCGCGGGCGGGGTGACCGGGCTGATCCCGCTCACCGGGATGGCGATGCCGTTCCTCGCCCAGGGCGGCTCCTCGGTCGTCACCAACTGGATCATCGTGGCCCTGCTGATCCGGATGAGCGACTCGGCCCGCGGGCAGGACATCCGGGGCCGGGCCGCCGGGCGGCGCGCTCGGGCCCGTGCGCTGGGCGGGGTGTCCGACCAGGGACCCGAGGTTCCCCGGGTTCCCCAGGTTCCCAGGTCCCCGAGAGAGGCCCGTGACCCATGACGACGTACATCCGCAGGGCGGCCGCCCTGTGCGCCCTGCTGTTCGTCGCACTCCTCGTCAACGCCATGCGCGTCCAGGTGTTCAAGGCCCCTTCGTACGACGGGAATCCGGCCAACCGACGTCCGGAGATCGCCCATTGGGGGCGGCCGCGCGGGGACATCCTGGTCGGCGGCCGTTCGGTCACAGGCTCGCGGGACACCGGCGAGCAGCTCCGTTACGAGCGGACGTACCGCAACGGCCCGCTGTACGCACCCGTCACCGGGTTCGCGTCGCAGAAGTACGGGGCCACGTTGCTGGAGGACGTCGAGGACGAGCTCCTCGCGGGCACCGAGCCGACACTGTCGCTGCTCCCGGCCTGGAACGACATGACGCACTCCCCCTCCCCGGGCGGCCGGGTCGTCACCACCGTCGACCCCGCGGCACAGCTCGCGGCCTACACCGGGCTGGGCTCCCGCCGGGGCGCCGTCGCGGCCCTGGAACCGTCCACCGGGCGCGTCCTCGCGCTGGTCTCGACCCCCTCGTACGATCCCGGGGAGCTGTCCGGGAACAGCCGGTCGGTGGCCGCGGCGTGGAAGCGGCTCAGCCGGGACCCGAGCAGGCCGATGCTGAACCGGGCGATCCGGCAGACCTATCCGCCGGGGTCCACCTTCAAGGTCGTGACGGCCGCGGCGGCGCTCGACGCGGGGGTGGTACGGGACATCGACGCGCCGACCCGCTCCCCGGACCCGTACACGCTGCCCGGTACGTCGACGGCGCTGTCGAACGAGGTGGAGGGGTGCGCGGACGCCTCGCTGCGCTACGCCTTCGAGTGGTCGTGCAACACGGTCTTCGCCAAGCTCGGCGTGGACGTCGGGCTGCGGCGGATGACGGGCAGCGCGCACGGTCTGGGCTTCAACGACGCGGACCTGCGGATCCCTCTCCCCGTCGTGCGGAGCAGCTTCGACACCGCGATGGACCGGGCGCAGCTCGCGCTCTCCTCGATCGGCCAGTTCGACACCCGGGCGACCCCGCTCCAGATGGCGACGGTGACGGCAGCCGTGGCGAACGGCGGCTCGGTCCGGGCGCCGTACCTGGTGGAGCGGACGACGACCGCCTCCGGTGCCACGGTGGCGGTGACGATGCCGCACGCGTCGCACCCGGCGATGAAGCCGGGCACGGCGGCGCGGCTGCGCGAGCTGATGACGGGCGTGGTGGCGGACGGCACGGGCGGCAAGGCGGCCATCCCCGGCGCCACGGTCGGCGGCAAGACGGGCACCGCCCAGCACGGCGTCGGAAACTCCGGGACGCCGTACGCCTGGTTCATCTCCTGGGCCCGGGCGGACGGCGCGCCGGTGCCCGCGGTGGCGGTCGCGGTGGTCGTGGAGGACGCGGACGCCGACCGCGGGGAGATCAGCGGGGGCGGGGACGCGGCGCCCATCGCCCGGGCGGTGATGAGGGCGGTGCTGGACTCGGCGGAGGCGCAGCGGAGGGCGGTGAAGCGGGGGCGGTGACCCGTAGGGACGTCGCCCCAGTGACGTCCAGGGGATTGACGTGCTTGCTGACGCGCAGTCTCATAAGAGGCGACCGACGGTAACCCGGTGTCTCAGTGATCCCGTGATCCCGTGATCCGGTGATCCCGTGCCCCGGTGATCCCGTGACCCGGTAACCCCTGTGTGCCCGTACGCCGCACGACGAGGTGGGACAGTTGACGACCCTCACGGAAGCCGACGCGCTGCACGGACTGCGGGACGCGCTCGGCCTGCTCAAGGACCGCGAGCAGGTGGCCGAGCGGCTGCTCGCCTCGTCCGCGAAGCACTCCTTCGACCCGGACAAGGAGCTGGACTGGGACGCGCCCTTCGAGGAGGGCAAGTGGTTCTGGCCGCCGGAGCTGGTGTCGCTGTACGGCACGCCGATGTGGCGGCGGATGAGCGAGGAGCAGCGGATCCTGCTGTCCCGGCACGAGGCCGCGGCGCTGGCCTCGCTCGGGATCTGGTTCGAGATCATCCTGATGCAGCTCCTGGTCCGGCACATCTACGACAAGTCCGCGACCAGCGCGCACGTGCGGTACGCCCTCACCGAGATCGAGGACGAGTGCCGGCACTCGAAGATGTTCGCCCGGCTGATAACGCGCGGCGACACGCCCTGGTACCCGGTGAGCCGCGGGCACCAGCAGCTCGGGCGCCTGTTCAAGACGATCTCGACCACGCCCGGATCGTTCACGGCGACGCTGCTCGGCGAGGAGGTGCTCGACTGGATGCAGCGGCTGACGTTCCCGGACGAGCGCGTCCAGCCGCTGGTCCGCGGGGTCACCCGCATCCATGTCGTGGAGGAGGCCCGGCACGTGCGCTACGCGCGCGAGGAGCTGCGGCGGCAGATGGTGACGGCGCCGAGGTGGTCGCGGGAGTTCACGCGGGTCACCTCGGGCGAGTTCGCGCGGGTGTTCTCGGTGGCGTTCGTCAATCCCGAGGTCTACCCGCAGGTGGGACTGGACCGGCGGGAGGCCGTGGCCCAGGTCCGGGCGAGCGGCCACCGGCGGGAGATCATGCAGACCGGGGCCAAGCGGCTGACGGACTTCCTCGACGACATAGGTGTGCTGCGGGGCGTCGGGCGGCGCCTGTGGAGGTCGTCGGGGCTGCTGGCGTGAGACGGCCGGCAGTCCTCGGGGCCGTCGGCGTGACGGCCGGTGAACGCATACCGGGGTGTGGCGCGGACCCGGCGCCCGTGACGGCGCCGGGTGCCCCTCCGGGGCGGGCCCGGTTACGCTGCCGGGCATGACCTCGGAGGTACCCACACGCGCGTACCGGCGGCTGACCGTCGAGGAACGACGCCGTCAACTCCTCGCCGCGGCACTGGAACTCTTCGCGCACCGGACGCCCGAGGAGGTCTCGCTGGACGACGTGGCGGAGACGGCCGGAGTCTCCCGGCCGCTCGTGTACCGGTACTTCCCCGGCGGCAAGCAGCAGCTCTACGAGGCCGCGCTGCGGTCCGCCGCCGACGAGCTGGAGCAGTGCTTCGCAGAGCCGGAGGACGGGCCCCTCACCGAGCGGCTCGCCCACGCCCTGACCCGCTACCTGGCCTTCGTCGACGAGCACGACACCGGGTTCAGCGCGCTGCTCCAGGGCGGCAGCGTCGTCGAGACGTCCCGTACCAGCGCCATCGTGGACGGGGTGCGGCGGGCCGCCGCCGGGCACATCCTGCGCCATCTCCGGGTGCCGGAGCCCGGGCCGCGGCTGCGGCTGACCGTGCGGATGTGGATAAGTTCCGTCGAGGCCGCCTCCCTGATCTGGCTGGACGAGGGCAAGGAACCCGCGGCGGAGGAGCTGCGGGACTGGCTGGTCGAGCAGTTCCTCGTCTGCCTTCTGGCCACCGCGGGGCGGGACGCGCAGTCCGCCGCGGCGGTACGGGCCGTGCTCGAACTGGAGGGCGCCGAGGGAGCCGTCGGCGCGTTCGTCCGGCGTGTCCTGCCCGTCGTCGGGGACGCGGGTCACCTGTTGTGACACTGGTGGTGTGAAGAGCGAAGACACTCCCTTCGTCGGCGGCCCCCTGGACGGGCGCGTCCTGCCCGTGCTCCTCGGCATCACCGGGCACCCGCCGAAGACGTACCGGGTCCCGGTGCCGGACGCCGCGGGCGGGCCGCCGACCGTGCTGTTCTACCGGCGGGTGCCGCGTCCCCAGGCCGGGCGCTTCGCCCTCGGGCAGAAGTGGCAGTACGAGTACGACCCGAAGGGCCGCGCCGGCGGGCGCCGGTGGCCGTGGTCCGGAAAGCCGGACCAGACGGAAAAGCCGGAAAAGCCGACAGGGCCGGGAAAGCCAGGTGCCACGCCGGGCAGGAAGGACGACACCCCCAAGGACCCCGCCGACGGGTGACCTGCTTGGTCCGAACCGGCCACCCGGGACGCGCTCCGGCCGCACCCCGCCCATCCTGCCGGTGCGAGGTGGAACCGCCACCCGCGCACCGGAGGTGACGAAGTGTCAGGAGCGCTCGGGCGTCTGGTCGGCCTGGTCGGTACGGCAGTACTGGCGACGGTGTGTGTGGCCGCCGCCCCCGCCGTCGCCGTGCCGGAGCCGGAGAACCGCACCGTGGCCGGGCAGCTGGGCGAGCTGAGGCGCCTGTACCGGGAGGCGGAGGCGGCCACCGAGGCGTACAACGCGGCCGAGGAGGAGCTGGCCGGGCAGCGCGCCGAGGTGCGGCGGCTGGACCGGGAGCTCGCCGCGGCCCGACTGTCGCTGCGGGACAGCCGGGGTGCTGCCGGCCGGCTCGCCCGGCAGCAGTACCAGAGCCGCACCGACCTCTCCCCCTACCTGGGGCTGCTGCTGACCCGCGACCCACGGCGCGCACTCGACCAGAGCCATGTGATCCGGCGGGTGTCCGTGGATCGGGCAGGCACCGTGGCACGGCTGGCCGGCAGCGAGCGGCGGACCGGCGTGCTCGCCAGGAAGGCACGGCGGGCCCTCGACGCGCAGCTCTCGCTCGCCGAACGGCACCGGGAGAGGCGGGACGACGTACGGGAGCGGCTGCGGAAGGTCGAGGAGCTGCTCGCCTCGCTCGGCGACGAACAGCTCGACCGCATCGCCGCGCTGGAGCGGGACGAGACGGCCGGGGCCCAGGAGCGGTTCCTCGCCTCGGGGGCGCTCGGCGGGGCACCCGGCAGCTCACGGCCGCCGTCCGGGGGCGGTGCGGCGGCGCTGCGGTACGCCGTGGCGCAGATCGGCAAGCCGTACGAGTGGGGCGCCGAGGGTCCGGCCGCGTACGACTGCTCGGGGCTGACGTCGCGGGCCTGGGCGCGGGCGGGGCGGACGGTGCCCCGCACCAGCCAGGAGCAGTGGGCGCGGCTGCCCCGGGTGCCGATGGACCGGTTGCGCCCCGGTGACCTGGTCGTCTACTTCCCCGAGGCCACGCACGTGGCCGTGTACCTCGGCGGCGGACTGGTCGTCCAGGCGCCGCGTCCCGGGGCGCGGGTGAAGGTGTCGCCCATCGCGGCGAACCCCGTGCTGGGCGCGGTGCGGCCCGACCCCGACGGTGAGCCCCTGGCCCGGTACACGCCCCCGGAGCTTCCCGAGGAGGCGCTGGACGGGCCGGACGAGGGGTACGCCTCGGCGGCGGCGCCGGTGACGGGAGGGAAGACACTCCCCCGCCGCCCCCGGATGACCGGATGAGCCGACACGACAGCGGGCGGGGCACCGAGTGGTGCGCCCGCCCGCCGGTTGCCGCAGGGGCAGGATCAGTCCTGGACCAGGTTTCCGAAGACCTGGTTCCCCTCACCCGGGAAGAGGGACTCGTTGCCCGAACCCCAGCCCGAGGCCTTGACCTCCTTGTTGATGCCGACGCGAGTGTCGTTGATCTCGTCACTGTCACCGGCGTGAGCGGAAACGGAGCCCGCCAGGGCCAGGCCCGCCGCGGCACAGCCGACGACAACCGAACGCACGAGAGAACGCATACCAACCTCCTGATGGCGCTGCATGACAAGCGTGGGCGCTTCCAGGACTCCGGGACGGAGCGCCTGACGCCCGATCGAGAATCTCCTCGGCTCGTCACCAACGGTGTGTCCCGCGCTCGGCGAACAGCATCAATTCACACGAATCGCCCACACCACTGCACACGAACGGTCCACAGCGGAGTCCGGCAGGACTCGTTCGGGGGTCGGCCGGGGCTCGGCCGGGGCCGGCTCAGGCCCCGCTCGGCCCGCCCGTCACGGAGGCGAGGTAGGCCTCGGTCTTCTCCGGCTCGTAGAAGAAGTTCTCGAAGTCGGCCGGGTCGTTGAAGCCGTTGGCGAAGCGGTCCGCGACCGGGGGCAGGGCGCCCGCCGCGCCGATCAGGTTCAGCACATGCTCCGGGGGCTCGCCGAGCATGGCGTTCGTCCACTTGGTGACGTGCTGGGCGATGTCCCAGTACCGGTCGAAGGCGGACTGCATCCAGGTCTCGTCGAACTCCTTGTCGCCGTGCTCCAGGATCGAGGCGAGGTAGGAGGCGGCGCACTTCGAGGCGGAGTTGGAGCCCTGGCCGGTGACCGGGTCGTTCGCCACGACCACGTCGGCCACGCCGAGGACGAGCCCGCCGCTCGGGAGGTGCGCGACGGGGTGGCGCACGGTCGGGGCGTAGCGGCCGGCGAGGGTGCCGCCCGCGTCGGTGAGCTCGACCTTGGTGGCGCGCGCGTACTCCCAGGGCGTGTACCGCTCCATCAGCTCCAGGGTCAGGGAGAGGTGCTCCGCCGGGTCCTTGACGCCCTGGAAGACGTCGGCGGGGCCGCCGGGGAGGGCCTCCCAGAACAGGATGTCGGCGCGGCCCGAGTTGGTGAACGTGGGCATGACGAACAGCTCACCGACGCCCGGGACGAGGTTGCAGCGCACCGCGTCGAAGTCGGGGTGCTCGGGGCGCGGGCCCAGACCGTGGACGTAGGCGACGGCGAGGGCGCGCTGCGGCTCGCGGTACGGGGAGCGGGCGGCGTCGCGGCCGAACATCGACACCAGCTCGCCCTTGCCCGCCGAGACCAGCACCAGGTCGTACATGCGGGAGAAGTAGTCGAGGTCGGAGACGGCCGCGCCGTGGATGACGACCTGGCCGCCGCGCTGTGCGAAGGTCTCCAGCCAGCCGGCCATCTTCACCCGCTGGTCGACCGACTGGGCGTACCCGTCGAGCCTGCCCACCCAGTCGACGACGCGCTGGGACTCGGGGCCGGCGACCGAGACGCCGAGGCCCTCGATGCGCGGGGCCTGCGACTCCCAGAAGTTCAGCTTCAGGTCGCGCTCGTGCTGGAGCGCCGTGTGGAACATGCACTGCGTCGACATGACCCGGCCGGTGCGGATCTCGTCCGCCGTCCGGTTGGACATCAGGGTGACCTCGTACCCGTGCGACTGGAGGCCGAGGGCGAGCTGGAGTCCGGACTGGCCGGCTCCGACGACGAGTATCTTCCGCATCCGGGGACTGGTCTCCTACTCGGGGCTGAAGGTGATGGCATGGGCGCACAGTGCCAGCAGGGTCTCCACGACCGATATGCGGCGCCGCGCATCCATGATCATTACAGGTATGTGTGCGGGCACCGTGAGGGCCTCGCGCACATCCTCGGGCTCGAACACCTCGCTGCCGTCGAAGTGGTTGACGGCGACGACGTACGGCAGCCCGCAGCTCTCGAAGTAGTCCAGCGCCGGGAAGCAGTCCTCCAGGCGCCGGGTGTCGGCCAGCACGACCGCGCCGATCGCCCCGCGCACCAGGTCGTCCCACATGAACCAGAACCGCTGCTGGCCCGGCGTGCCGAACAGGTAGAGCACCAGGTCGTCGTCGAGCGTGATCCGGCCGTAGTCCATCGCCACCGTGGTGGTGATCTTCTCCGGGGTGGCCGAGAGGTCGTCGTAGGCCTCGCTCGCCTCGGTCATCAGCGCCTCGGTCTGCAGCGGCTCTATCTCCGAGACGGTGCCGACGAGGGTGGTCTTACCGGCCCCGAAGCCGCCCGCCACCACGATCTTCGTCGCGATGGGGGCGCGGGTCGTGTCGGCCTGCCAGGGCTTCAGATCCTCCTCGGGCGCGATGCCCGGGAAGGGCTCCCGGCCGGGGTCCCGGGGAGTGACGCCCGTCCGGGCGCCGGAGTTGACGGCCGGGGAGGCGGCGTCAGAGACGACGGAGTCCACTCAGCACCCTTTCCAGCAGAGCGCGGTCCGGCCGTCCCGGGCCGTGACCTGTTCCGTACACGCGGATCCTTCCCTGGTCCGCGAGGTCGCTGAGAAGGACCCGGACCACACCGAGCGGCATCCTCAGCAGCGCGGCGATCTCGGCCACCGTCCGCATGCGGCGGCAGAGCTCGACCATGGCCCGCATCTCGGGCATCAGCCGAACGGTGGGGGAAGCGCTCCCGGTAGTGAACGTCCCACTGGCACCGTCCGTCAATTCCCTGGGCTCATCGGGAGCTTCGAGGGCGGCGACGAACGTCTCCACGAGCAGCACATGGCCGGAGCGCGTGCGGCCGCCGGTGAGGGAGTACGGGCGCACCCGGGCGGGCTTGCGGTCGCCGCCTCGGACGGGCAGCTTCCGCTGGGCCGCCGGTACGGGCGCGGCACCGGGTTCGGTGGTCGTAGTCGTACTGGACGCCCGCGACACGCTCATCGACCGCTCCCCGCCGTCTCCGTCTCCGTCTCCGCCTCCAGCGACGCGCGCAGCTCACTGCGGAGTTCGGGGGTCAGGACGTGTCCGGCGCGGCCGACGAACAGCGCCATGTGGTACGCCACCACGCTCATGTCGCAGTCCGGGGAGCCGTGCACGCCGAGCAGCGAGCCGTCGCTGATCGACATGACGAAGAGGCTGCCCTCGTCCATCGCGACCATCGTCTGTTTGACCCCGCCGACGTCCATCAGCTTGGCGGCGCCGATGGTGAGGCTGCCGATGCCGGAGACGATCGTGGCGAGGTCGGCGGAGGAGCCCCTGGGCCCGGCGGGCCGGTCCGTGCCGCCCTCGCGCGCCTCGGCGTTCCTGCCGGGGTCGGAGGAGAGCAGCAGCAGGCCGTCGGAGGAGACCACCGCGACCGACAGCAGTCCCGGCACCTCCTCGACCAGGTTGGTCAGCAGCCAGTGCAGGTTGCGGGCCTCATGGCTCAGTCCGAAGGTGGTGCTGGGCGCGGTCAACTGCTTGCCTCCTCGGAAGTGCCCCCCGATGCTTCGACTGGGTCCTGCTCGTGCCGGCGTGCGGCGGGCACCTTCGTCTCGCCCGACTGCTCGGCGATCTCGACGGCGACGTCGCGCCGGCCGTCCTTGGCCCCCTGGTGGAACCCGCCGAGCCGACGGCGCAGTTCCTCTGCGTTCACGCCTCCGGCCCGGCGGCTGGGCGCCGGTGCGGGTGCGCTGATCTTCGGTGTGCGCTTGGGGAGGCCCTTGTCGGTGAACCGGGGGGCCTCGGTGGGCGGCGCGGCCTCCGTCTCGTCGGGGGCGCGCTCGTGGGTGTCGGGGCCGATCGCGTACGGGTCGCCGGGCGTGGCCCTGGGCGTGGTCCCGGCTGCTGCCCCAGGTGCGGAATCGGCTGCGGAATCGGCTGCCGCCTCGGGTGCGGACTCGGGCACGGCGGGTGCCTCGATGTCCTCGGACGACGCGGGGGCCGGAACGAGCAGCTCCATCGTGGTCTCGGAGACCCGCTCGGGAGCCGCCTCGGCCGCAGGAGCCGCCTCGGCCGCGGATGCCTCCCCGTCCTCCCCGTCCTCGCCGTTGCCGGCGGTCCCGCCCTCGCGCAGCGCCCGCTCCGCCGCCTCGATCAGCGGATCGCCGGTGCCGTCCGGGTCGCGCACGACGACGGTCGAGCGGACCGGCAGGACGTTGGAGTTGGCCTCCGCGTCGGCGCCCGGCAGGGACATCGAGGGGCCCTCGGCGCCCACCGCGGCGGACGCGGGGACGGCGGTCGCGTTCGCGGCGGCCAGCAGCGGCTTCGGCACCACCGCGACGGCCGCGATGCCGCCCTGCTTCTGCTCGCGCAGCCGTACCCGCACGCCGTGCCGGTGGGCGAGGCGCGCCACCACGTACAGGCCGAGCCCGAGCCCCTCGCCGCCCTCCTGGTCGAACGGGGCCTCCGGGTCGAAGTTCTTCAGGCGGGCGTTGAGCCGCTCCAGCCGTTCGCCGGTGATGCCGATGCCCTCGTCCTGGACGGAGAGCATCACCTCGCCGTTCTCCAGCAGCCAGCCGGAGATCTCGACGGGCTGGTCGGGCGGGGAGAAGGCGGTGGCGTTCTCCAGCAGTTCGGCGATCAGGTGGCTGAGGTCGTCGGCGGCGAACCCGGCGATGTGCGCGTGCGGCGGCAGCGCCGCGATGCGCACCCGGTCGTAGCGCTCGATCTCGCTGACGGCGGCGCGTACGACGTCGACGAGCGGGACCGGGCCCGCGTGCTGCTGGCCGTGCTCGGCGCCCGCGAGGACCAGGAGGTTCTCGCTGTGGCGGCGCATGACCGTGGCGAAGTGGTCGAGCTTGAACAGGGTGCCGAGCCGGTCGGGGTCCTGCTCCCGCTCCTCCATCTGCTCGATGACGGCGAGCTGGCGCTCGACGAGACCGAGGGTGCGCAGGGAGAGGTTGACGAAGGTGCCGTTGATGCCGGTGCGGACCTGCTCCAGGCGAGCGGTCGCGTCGGCGAGTTCGGCGCGCAGCCGGTCGCGCTCGTCGGCCATGCGCTGCCGCTGGGCGATGAGGTGCTTGCGGTCGCCCTCCAGGGGCGTGAGCCGTTCGTTCAGCGCGACCGCGTGCGCCTGCAGTGCGTTGACGGAGCGGACGACCTGCGCGAACTCGTCGTTGCGGCCGGTGAACCTGACGGGTTCCTCCGCGACCGGGTCGGCGGCGACGCGGGCCGAGCCGATGCGCAGCACGGCCAGCGGGCGGGTGAGCGTGCGGGCCATGGCGGTGGCGATGCCGATGGTGACGAGCAGCAGGCCGCCGAGGACCGCGATCCGGATCTCCAGCGCGGTGACATCGTCGTCGCGGAGCTGGGCCAGCTCCTTGGTGCGCCGGTCGTAGAGGGAGGACTCCGCGCCGCGCATCAGCTCGACACGGGCGGAGAGCGCCGTCAGCAGCTTGTCGGGGTCGGTGTTCAGCTCGGCGTCGGAGAGCGCCGGCCGGTCGGTGAGCTTGCCGAGGTACTCGTCGGCGGCGGCGGCCTCGGGCCCGGTGACCGTGGAGTCGAAGGCGGCGCGGGCCCGCTCGGGCGCCTTCTCGCGGAAGCCGGCGAGGGCCGCGTCGGAGCGGACGCGGGCCTGCTGCGCGGCGGCGGTGAGGGCGTCGCGCTGCTTGGCGTCGGCGGCCGAGGTGGTGTTCGCGGTGGTGGGCAGACCGGTGACGGGGTCGATGACGGTCTGCGTGGACCGCGGCACGTGCAGCGCGGCGAGGAGCAGTCCGCGGGCCGCGGCGGCCTGCTGGACGGCGGTGTCGAGCTCGGCGAACGCATAGGCGCCGGCGCCCGCGCGCGGGGGCAGCTGCTCGGCCAGGTCCTCGGCGAGGGCGTGCAGTTCGGTGATGGCGGCGGAGTACGCCCCGTGCGCCTCGAGCGCGGTGCTCTTCCCGGTGAGCGCCGAGCGGCGCACCCCGGCGATGGCGGCGAGGTCCTTGCGGAGCCCGGCGTCCGCG
The DNA here is from genome assembly GCA_000719105.1 of Streptomyces sclerotialus. Lineage (GTDB taxonomy): Bacteria > Actinomycetota > Actinomycetes > Streptomycetales > Streptomycetaceae > Streptomyces > Streptomyces sclerotialus_B. The sequence goes on from JODX01000005.1 coordinate 245,695, forward strand.
TCCGCCCGGAGCTCGTCGACCTGCCGGTCGACGCGGGCGCTGCGCTCCTCGCTGGGGGCCTCCGACTCGGGCCGTCCGGCGGCGATGTAGGAGGTGACCTCGTCCCGCTCGTCGGCGAGCGCGTGGGCGAGGGTCAGCGCCTGCTGGGTGCGCTCGGCGAGCGTCACCAGGTTCTGCGTGTCGTGCAACTCGCCGGACGCGGCGAGGACCGAGGGCGCTCCGGCTCCGGCGACGGCGGCCGCCACGACGGCGACGGCGCCGATGAGCCGGGTCCGCACGTGCGCGGGACGGCCGGCGCCGACGGCGGGCCGCTCTCCGTCCATCTGCCCGCCCTGTTCCGGAGCGGCCTTGGAGGCCGTCTGCTTGCCTGTGCGCCGAGGCCGCTTCTTCTGCACCGGTGCTCGCATTCCTGACTCGTGTACCCCTGAACCCGGGTGGCATTCCGTCAACTTTGACGTGTTCCCGGTACGGCTCCCGACCCTCCCAGTGCCGGTGGGCAGTGGTCCCGCATCGTCAGACCCGCCACCCGAAGGAGTGAACATCGGACGGGAGTTGGCGGGCAAGTTGCTCCGGCATGTGCGAACGGCCTGTGCGGCGGGCCGGTTGGACATGGCCGATCGGCTTTGGCAGGATTCCGCGCCGCGCTTCACCCACTCTGATCATTCCGCCCCAAATCCGGCGTCTGACCTGCGAGTCACGACCGTTCGACGACCATTGGCGACCTTTCATGGATCTTGTGAAGGGCTCGTGCAGACTGGCCGGATGCGTACGGAACTGATCACCGAGCCCGGCGACCCGACGCGCGCCAACGAGGACTTCGCCGCGATCGCGGTTCCCGCCTCCGGGCAGGGGGGTTCACTGGTCGTCCTGGACGGGGTGACTCCGCCGGCGGGCCCGTACGGCTGTCGGCATCCGGTCGCCTGGTTCACTGCGTGCCTCGGCGGCGCACTGACCGAACTGTCCGTTTCACAGGGGGATTTGCCGCTGCCGGACGTGCTCGCCCGGGCGATCTCCCGTACCGCGTCGACACATGCGCCAATCTGTGATCTTTCTCACCCGCGCACCCCACAGGCGACCGTGGTCCTGGCGCGCTGGTCCCCGCGGTCCGTGGAGTACCTGGTGCTGTCGGACTCGGCGCTGCTGCTGGAAGGGCCGGACGGGTCGGTGACAGCGGTGCTCGACGACCGGCTGGCGCGGCTGCCCCGCTCGTCCCTGGCCTCGGCCGCGCTCACGGACACGGCGCTGCGCAACAAGGAGGGCGGTTTCTTCACGGCGGCGGCCGACCCGTCGGTGGCCGCGCGCGCGGTGACGGGCGCCGTGCCGCGCGAGGAGGTCCGCGCCCTCGCCGCGCTGACGGACGGGGCGACGCGCTGGGTGGACCGGTTCGGGGCGGGCGACTGGGCCGGCTGCTTCCGCGTCGTACGAAAGGAAGGGGCGCGGGCGCTGGTGGAGCGCGTACGGACGCTGGAGCGCGCCGACCCGGTGCAGGGCCACCCGCGCCGGGGGAAGCGGCATGACGACGCGACGGTGGTGTACGTGGAGCCGTGAGGCAGTGAGGCCGGCCGGGAGGGTCGGGACGCCGTCCGGTCAGACGCCCTCGCCCTGGTTGAGCTGGTGCAGCAGCCGGGCCAGTTCGGCGACCTCCGTCCGGTCCCAGCCCGCCAGCTGGCGCACGTATCTGTCCCGGCGGGCGTCCCGCACCCTGCGGAAGCGCTCCTGCCCCTCCTGGGTGAGGTGGACGAGCCAGGCGCGGCCGTCCGCGGGGTCGGGCTCGCGGGCCACCAGGCCGAGCTGTTCCAGGGCACGGAGCTGGCGGGACATGGTGGCCTTGCCGACGCCGATGTAGGCCGCGAGGTCGGTGGCGCGCAGCCGGCCGCTCTCCTCCAGCCGGGCGAGCAGGCCGTACGCGGAGGACTCCAGGTCGGGATGGACCGCGCGGGCCATCTCGCCGGACTTGGCACGGGCGCGGCGCATCAGAACCGTCAGCTCTCGCTCGAGTTCCAGGAAGGCGAGGCCCATACCGCTCCCCGGCGCACCGGCTCCGTCCCGATACCCGTCGCCGTTGCCGCACTCGTGCACGTCAGCACCCCTGCTTCGGTTTCCCGTACCTGAAAGTTACCGCCATCCGGCGTCATCGCCGCAGCTCCGCCAGTATTTCGCAGGCGTAGACCAAAGGCGTCCTCCGGCCCCTCTTCCCCCCTGCCACCGGCCGTGCGTAGCTTCGAAGGAAGGCGTCGATTGGCATGATCGCGCCATTCGCGCCACTCCCCTCGCACCCCCCACTCCCCTTTCCGGGTGTCGCCCCGCTGTGCCATGAGGCCGGCCGTGCCCGCACGCCTCGGTCGAGCACTCGGCGCGCCATCCGTTTCGCTCTCCCCCTTTCACCCCCACCGAGCACCGCCGAAGCTCCCGGAGGCATGTCATGCCCGTGCGCAGATCCCGCACCACCCGCTCGCGCTCCCCCCTCTTCCCCCGCACGGCCCTGGTCGCCGCGCTCACCCTTCTCCTCCCGCTGCCCGCCGTGTCCGCCGCCGTCGCCGCCGGGTCTCCCGCACCGCCGGGGCGGGACGGCTCCCCCACCGCTCCCGCGCGCGGGTCCGCGTACATGGGCATGGGCGTCGAGGCACACGAAAGGACGAGCGGCCGGCCCGCGGACGCCGGGGCGCCGCAGGGCGGGACCCCGCAGAGCAGCGCCCTGCAGACGGAGGGCGTGGACGTCAGCAGCCACCAGCGCAACGTCGCCTGGTCGACCCTGTGGAACAGCGGTGTCCGCTGGGCCTATGTGAAGGCGACCGAGGGGACGTCCTACAAGAACCCCTACTACGCGCAGCAGTACAACGGTGCCTCGTCCGTGGGCATGGTGCGCGGCGCCTACCACTTCGCGCTCCCCAACGGCGCCGGCGGAGCCGCCCAGGCGGACTACTTCGTGAACAACGGCGGCGGCTGGGCGGCGGACGGCAGGACGCTGCCGGGGGTGCTGGACATCGAGTGGAACCCGTACGGGGCCGCCTGCTACGGCAAGTCGCAGAGCTCGATGGTCGCCTGGATCCGTGACTTCCTGGACCGGTACAAGGCCCGTACCGGACGCAACGCCGTCATCTACACCGCCACCAGCTGGTGGACCCAGTGCACGGGCAACTACGCCGGCTTCGGCGCGTCCCACCCGCTGTGGGTCGCGCGGTACGCCTCCTCCGTGGGCGCCCTGCCGGCCGGCTGGAGCCGCCACACGATGTGGCAGTACACGTCGACCGGCCCGACGGTGGGCGATCACAACCGGTTCAACGGGTCGCTGGACCATGTGGTGGCCTTCGCCAACGGGTGAGCCGTCGGTCTCGTTCCGTACGCCTGTGTGAGCGCGTGCGGAGGCCCGGGTCCCCGTACGGGGACCCGGGCCCTCCCTCACCGGCCGGGGACCGTCACGCGGCGGCCGGGACGGCCACCTCCGCCGGGGCGAGCGCCAGTTCCAGCACCTGGCGGACGTCCGTCACCGGGTGGACGTCGAGCTTCTCCAGGACCTCGGCGGGCACGTCGTCGAGGTCGGGCTCGTTGCGCTTGGGGATGATCACCGTGGTGATCCCGGCCCGGTGCGCGGCGAGCAGCTTCTGCTTGACGCCGCCGATGGGCAGCACCCGCCCGGTGAGCGAGACCTCGCCGGTCATCGCCACGTCCGTACGGACCAGCCGGCCGGACAGCAGCGAGGCGAGCGCCGTCGTCATGGTGATGCCCGCGCTCGGGCCGTCCTTCGGCACGGCGCCCGCCGGGAAGTGGATGTGCACGCCCCGGTCCTTGAGGTCGCCCACGGGCAGCTCCAGTTCGGCGCCGCGGCTGCGCAGGAAGCTCAGCGCGATCTGCGCCGACTCCTTCATCACGTCGCCGAGCTGACCGGTCAGGGTGAGTCCGGCCGCGCCCGTCTCCGGGTCGGCCAGCGACGCCTCGACGTAGAGGACGTCGCCGCCCGCGCCGGTGACCGCGAGGCCGGTGGCCACACCGGGGACGGACGTACGGCGCTCGGCCGGGTCCTGGGCGGACTCGGGCACGTGGTGCGGCCGGCCGATCAGGGCGCGCAGCTCGCCGTCCGTGACGGTGAACGGCAGCTTCCGCTCGCCCAGTTCGTGCTGGGCGGCGACCTTGCGCAGCAGCCGGGCGATGGAGCGCTCCAGGTTCCGGACGCCCGCCTCGCGCGTGTACTCGCCGGCCAGCTTGCGCAGCGCGCTCTCGTCGACCGTCACCTCGTCGCCGTCCAGACCGGCCCGGTCGAGCTGCCGCGGCACCAGGTGGTCCCGGGCGATGACGACCTTCTCGTCCTCGGTGTAGCCGTCCAGGCGGACCAGCTCCATACGGTCGAGCAGGGCCTCCGGGATGGCTTCGAGCACGTTGGCGGTGGCGAGGAAGACCACGTCGGAGAGGTCGAGTTCGACCTCCAGGTAGTGGTCGCGGAAGGTGTGGTTCTGCGCCGGGTCGAGGACCTCCAGCAGGGCGGCGGCCGGGTCGCCCCGGAAGTCCGACCCCACCTTGTCGATCTCGTCGAGCAGCACCACCGGGTTCATCGACCCGGCCTCCTTGATCGCCCGCACGATCCGGCCGGGCAGCGCGCCGACGTAGGTACGGCGGTGGCCGCGGATCTCGGCCTCGTCGCGGACGCCGCCGAGGGCGACCCGGACGAACTTGCGGCCCATGGCGTGGGCGACGGACTCGCCGAGGCTGGTCTTGCCGACACCGGGCGGGCCGACGAGGGCCAGCACGGCACCGCCGCGACGGCCGCCGACGACACCCAGTCCCCGGTCGCCGCGCCGCTTGCGCACCGCCAGGTACTCGGTGATCCGCTCCTTCACGTCCTCCAGACCCGCGTGCTCGGCGTCGAGCACGGCCCGGGCGCCCTTGATGTCGTAGGCGTCCTCGGTCCGTTCGTTCCACGGTAGTTCGAGGACGGTGTCGAGCCAGGTGCGGATCCACGACCCCTCGGGCGACTGGTCGCTCGCCCGCTCCAGCTTGTCGACCTCCTTGAGCGCGGCCTCCCGCACCTTCTCGGGCAGGTCGGCGGCCTCCACGCGCGCGCGGTAGTCGTCGGACTCCTCGCCCTCCTTCTCGCCGTTCAGCTCCCGCAGCTCCTTGCGCACGGCTTCGAGCTGCCGGCGCAGCAGGAACTCCCGCTGCTGCTTGTCGACGCCCTCCTGGACGTCCTTGGCGATGGTCTCGGCGACGTCCTGCTCGGCGAGGTGGTCACGGAGCTGCTGGGTGGCCAGCTTCAGGCGGGCCACCGGGTCGGAGGTCTCCAGCAGCTCGAGCTTCTGCTCGGTGGTGAGGAAGGGCGAGTACCCGGAGTTGTCGGCGAGCGCGGAGACGTCGTCGATGGCCTGCACCCGGTCCACCACCTGCCAGGCGCCGCGCTTGCGCAGCCAGGCGGTGGCGAGGGCCTTGTACTCCTTGACGAGTTCGGTGACGTGCCCGGGCAGGGGGTCGGGCACGGTCTCGTCGACCCGGGTCGCCTCCACCCAGAGCGCGGCACCCGGCCCGGTCGTCCCGGCCCCGATCCGCACCCGGCCGCGCCCGCGGATCAGGGCGCCCGGGTCACCGTCGGCAAGCCGTCCCACCTGCTCCACGGTGCCGAGCACACCCGTGCCCGCGTACGCCCCGTCGATCCGTGGCACCAGCAGCACCCTGGGCTTGCCCGGTTCCGACCGCGCGGCGGCCTGCGCGGCCTCCACGGCGGCCCGTACGTCGGCGTCGTTCAGGTCCAGCGGCACCACCATCCCCGGCAGCACGATCTCCTCGTCGAGCGGCAGCACGGGCAGGGTGAGCGGTGTGGACGTCGAAGCCATGAGTCTCTCCCTCGGCAGTCAAGTTGAGCTATGCCGACTCAATGCATGTGATCCGCGGAATGTTCCCATCGGCGTGTTCGCCGTGAGCGATCAGCGAAACGGCGGTGCGCAAGGTGGCCGACGCCGTGACCGGGGCCGGTGCCCCCGCCCCGGCTCCCGCCACCCCGCCCGCTCGCACACACGTCGGTACGCGTCCGGTCGTTCACCGGGCCCGCCCCGCGAGAACTGACAGGATGACGGTCCATGAGCACCTCGTACGACACCGAGATCCCCGAAGTCATCGACCGGCGCGAGGGCCCGTACGGCGAGGTCGTGCTGCGGCGGCACGGGCGGCTGCTGCAGATCATCGCCAACGGGTGCTTCCTCATGGACACCTCCGACGGACGCTCGGAGCGGCTGCTGGTCGACGCGGCGCTGCGGCTGCTGGACGACCGGCCGGAACCGAGCGTCCTCATCGGCGGACTGGGCGTCGGCTTCTCGCTCGCACACGCCGCCGCGAATCCCCGTTGGGGACGCATCACGGTCGTGGAGCGCGAGCCGGCGGTCATCGACTGGCACCGGCACGGACCCCTGTCCGAGGTGTCGGCGACCGCGCTCGAGGACCCCCGCACGGAGATCGTCCAAGCCGATCTGGTCGCGTTCGTCAATGAGATCTCCGCCACATATGACGCCTTGTGCCTGGACATCGACAACGGGCCCGACTGGACCGTCACCGAGGACAACGAAAGCCTCTACTCGGAGGCCGGACTGGCAAGCTGTGCAAGGGCGTTGAGGCCCGGTGGAGTACTCGCGGTGTGGTCGGCGCAACCCTCCTCGAATTTCGAAGAAACCTTGGGGAATGCCGGGTTCCAGCAGGTGCGTACCGAAGAGATCCCGGTTGCCCGAGGAGTTCCGGACGTCGTGCACCTCGGCGTCCGGGCTGGATAGCCGAGGCGCCGTGACTCCCCGTACGCTGCTGCACTGACGCCGATCATTCAAGCGTCAATCGCAGTCATGCGCAGTCAAGGGATCACCCCACGGATTCCGGAAAGCAACACAGGGGCGGGCGATGGAGCAGACACACACCTCCCACAACGGCACAACGGCGACCCCGGGTGCCCAGCGCCGGGTGCTGGTGGTCGAGGACGATCCGACGATCGTCGACGCCATCGCGGCCCGTCTGCGCGCGGAGGGCTTCCTCGTGCAGACCGCGGCCGACGGTCCGGCGGCCGTCGACACCGCGGAGGCCTGGCAGCCCGACCTGCTGATCCTCGACATCATGCTGCCGGGCTTCGACGGCCTGGAGGTCTGCCGCCGGGTACAGGCCCAGCGCCCGGTGCCGGTGCTGATGCTCACCGCGCGCGACGACGAGACGGACATGCTGGTCGGGCTCGGCGTCGGCGCCGACGACTACATGACGAAGCCTTTCTCCATGCGTGAGCTGGCCGCCCGCGTGCACGTCCTGCTGCGCCGCGTGGAGCGCGCCGCGCTGGCCGCCGCGACGCCCCGCAGCGGCATCCTGCGCCTCGGCGAGCTGGAGATCGACCACGCGCAGCGCCGGGTACGGGTGCGCAGCGAGGACGTGCACCTCACCCCCACCGAGTTCGACCTGCTGGTCTGCCTGGCGAACACCCCGCGCGCGGTGCTCTCGCGCGAGCAGCTGCTCGCCGAGGTGTGGGACTGGGCGGACGCGTCGGGCACCCGGACCGTGGACAGCCACATCAAGGCGCTGCGCCGGAAGATCGGCGCGGAGCGCATCCGCACGGTGCACGGCGTGGGCTACGCGCTGGAGACGCCGACGCCCTGAGCGGTGGGGCCGGCGCGCTCCTACTCTGTGTGCCGGGTCAGGCAGACGGTTCGGCGGGCATGAGGGGCTGGAGTGATGGGCGGTCCGGGCGGGACACGCAAGGGCACGGGACCCTGGGGCGGTGTGCGCCCCTTCTCGATCAAGACGAAGCTGGGCACGCTCGTCGTCGTCTCGGTGTTCATCACCACCGGTCTGCTCATGATCGCGGCCCGCACCGAGACGGAGCTCCGCTTCATCACGGTGTTCTCGATGATCGCCACCCTGCTGATCACCCAGTTCGTGGCCCATTCGCTCACCGCGCCGCTGGACGAGATGAACGCGGTCGCCCGGTCCATCTCGCACGGCGACTACACCCGCCGGGTCAACGACAACCGCCGCGACGAGCTGGGCGACCTCGCCCACACGATCAACCTCATGGCCGACGAGCTGGAGGCCCAGGACCGCCAGCGCAAGGAACTCGTCGCCAACGTCTCCCATGAGCTGCGCACCCCCATCGCGGCGCTGCGCGCGGTCCTGGAGAACGTCGTCGACGGCGTCTCGGCGGCCGATCCCGAGACCATGCGTACGGCGCTGAAGCAGACCGAGCGCCTCGGGCGCCTGGTGGAGACGCTGCTCGACCTCTCCCGGCTGGACAACGGCGTCGTCCCCCTGCGCAAGCGCCGCTTCGAGGTGTGGCCGTACCTCTCGGGCGTCCTCAAGGAGGCCAACATGGTCGCCTCCGCGCGTGGGGGCTTCGCCTCCGACTCGGGCAAGCACACCCGTACGGACGTCCATCTGCACCTCGACGTGCACCCGCCGGAGCTGACCACGCACGCGGACCCCGAGCGCATCCACCAGGTGGTCGCCAACCTGATCGACAACGCGGTCAAGCACAGCCCCCCGCACGGCCGTGTGACGGTCAGGGCCCGGCGCGGCGCCGCCCGCGAGTCACTGGAGCTGGAGGTCCTGGACGAGGGTCCGGGCATCCCCCAGTCGGAGTGGCACCGTGTCTTCGAGCGCTTCAACCGGGGCGCGGTCAGCTCCCCGCACGGACCGGGCAGCGACGGCGGCACCGGTCTCGGTCTGGCCATCGCCCGCTGGGCGGTGGACCTGCACGGTGGCCGGATAGGAGTGGCGGAGTCCCCGCGGGGGTGCCGCATCCAGGTGAGCCTGCCGGGCCTGCCTCCCCTGCCGCACCAGCGGACCGGCCAGGGCTGCCCGCCCCCCGCCCGGCCCTGAGCACCCCGGCCCGGTCCCGAACGCCCGGTTCCGCTCCGACGGGCACACGCCGTGACCAGTCCTTCTTCCGTGGCTTCCCCTCTGCCACGGTGACGGAAGTTGACGTATGGTTCGATCCGAGCCACCAAGATCGACGAGATTCCGCGCCGACGGACACGTGTGATCAGGCTGTCCCCGGGCAGTCGTGGGGCAGAGGGCCGCGCGCGAGGTCGCCGCAGGCCCCGCTTCGCGTATGCGCAGGCCGCACGCGCAACCGGAACCCCGCTTGTTTCCCGCCATTTCCAGCCCCGAAACACGCGCTGAGATGTGACTTACGCGACGATGAACGGGCCCGGCCTGACCTTCTCGGCCATGGAGGCGTAGCCTTTATTCCCGCTGTCCATCACCTTGTGAAGCGGAAGAGGGCGGTTGCCGCCGTGTCGCCACAGTCCCCCAGTAACTCCAGCATCTCGACCGAGACCGACCAAGCGGGCAAGAACCCCGCGGCGGCCTTCGGTGCCAACGAGTGGCTCGTCGACGAGATCTATCAGCAGTACCTCCAGGACCCGAATTCGGTAGACCGAGCCTGGTGGGACTTCTTCGCCGACTACAAGCCGGGGGCGTCCGCCTCCTCGGCTCCGGCGGGTACCACGCAGCCCCCGGCCCAGGCCGCCGCTCCGTCGGCCCCGGCCCCGGCCCAGGCCCCCCAGGCTCCCGCGCAGCCCGCACAGCCGGCTCCGGCCGCCGCCCCCGCGCAGCCCGCCGCCGCCCCGAAGCCCGCGGCAGCCGCTCCGGCTCCCGCGAAGCCCGCCCCCACCGCCCCGGCCAAGCCGAAGGCGAAGGCCGAGCCCGCGGCCGAGGCGCCCGAGGGCCCCGAGTACGTGACGCTGCGCGGCCCCGGTGCCGCCGTGGCGAAGAACATGAACGCCTCCATCGAGGTCCCCACGGCCACGTCCGTGCGCGCGGTCCCGGTGAAGCTGCTGTTCGACAACCGCATCGTCATCAACAACCACCTGAAGCGCGCCCGGGGCGGGAAGATCTCCTTCACGCACCTGATCGGCTACGCGATGGTGCAGGCCATCAAGGCCATGCCGTCGATGAACTACTCCTACGCGGAGAAGGACGGCAAGCCGACCCTCGTCAAGCCGGCGCACGTCAACTTCGGCCTGGCCATCGACCTGGTGAAGCCCAACGGCGACCGCCAGCTCGTCGTCGCCGGCATCAAGAAGGCCGAGACGCTGAACTTCTTCGAGTTCTGGCAGGCCTACGAGGACATCGTCCGCCGCGCCCGCGAGGGCAAGCTGACGATGGACGACTTCTCCGGCGTCACGGTCTCCCTGACCAACCCCGGCGGCCTCGGCACCGTCCACTCCGTGCCGCGCCTGATGCCCGGCCAGTCGGTCATCATGGGCGTCGGCTCCATGGACTACCCGGCCGAGTTCCAGGGCACCTCCCAGGACACCCTGAACAAGCTGGGCATCTCCAAGGTGATGACCCTGACGTCGACGTACGACCACCGGGTCATCCAGGGCGCCGCCTCCGGCGAGTTCCTGCGGATCGTCGCCAACCTGCTGCTCGGCGAGAGCGGCTTCTACGACGAGATCTTCGAGGCGCTGCGCATCCCCTACGAGCCGGTCCGCTGGCTCAAGGACATCGACGCCAGCCACGACGACGACGTCACGAAGGCCGCCCGCGTCTTCGAGCTGATCCACTCCTACCGGGTCCGCGGCCACGTCATGGCCGACACCGACCCGCTGGAGTACCAGCAGCGCAAGCACCCCGACCTGGACATCACCGAGCACGGCCTCACCCTGTGGGACCTGGAGCGCGAGTTCGCCGTCGGCGGCTTCGCCGGCAAGTCGATGATGAAGCTGCGCGACATCCTCGGCGTGCTGCGCGACTCGTACTGCCGCACCACCGGCATCGAGTTCATGCACATCCAGGACCCGAAGCAGCGCAAGTGGATCCAGGACCGCATCGAGCGCCCGCACTCCAAGCCGGAGCGCGAGGAGCAGCTGCGCATCCTGCGCCGGCTGAACGCCGCCGAGGCCTTCGAGACCTTCCTGCAGACGAAGTACGTCGGCCAGAAGCGCTTCTCGCTGGAGGGCGGCGAGTCCGTCATCCCGCTGCTCGACGCGGTGCTGGACTCGGCCGCCGAGTCCCGTCTGGACGAGGTCGTCATCGGCATGGCCCACCGCGGCCGCCTGAACGTCCTCGCCAACATCGTCGGCAAGTCGTACGCGCAGATCTTCCGCGAGTTCGAGGGCAACCTCGACCCGAAGTCGATGCACGGCTCCGGCGACGTGAAGTACCACCTGGGCGCCGAGGGCACCTTCACCGGCCTGGACGGCGAGCAGATCAAGGTCTCGCTCACCGCCAACCCCTCGCACCTGGAGGCGGTCGACCCGGTCCTGGAGGGCGTCGCCCGCGCCAAGCAGGACATCATCAACAAGGGCGGCACGGACTTCACCGTCCTGCCGGTCGCCCTGCACGGTGACGCGGCCTTCGCCGGCCAGGGCGTCGTGGCCGAGACGCTGAACATGTCGCAGCTGCGCGGCTACCGCACCGGCGGCACGGTCCACGTCGTCATCAACAACCAGGTCGGCTTCACGGCGGCTCCCGAGTCGTCCCGGTCCTCGATGTACGCCACCGACGTGGCCCGCATGATCGAGGCCCCGATCTTCCACGTGAACGGCGACGACCCCGAGGCCGTCGTCCGCGTGGCTCGCCTGGCCTTCGAGTTCCGCCAGGCGTTCAACAAGGACGTCGTCATCGACCTCATCTGCTACCGCCGCCGCGGTCACAACGAGTCGGACAACCCGGCGTTCACCCAGCCGCTGATGTACGACCTGATCGACAAGAAGCGCTCGGTGCGCAAGCTGTACACCGAGTCCCTCATCGGCCGTGGCGACATCACCCTGGAAGAGGCCGAGCAGGCGCTGCAGGACTACCAGGGCCAGCTGGAGAAGGTCTTCACCGAGGTCCGCGAGGCCACCTCGCAGCCGACGCCGGGCGACTCCCACGACCCGCAGGACGGCTTCCCGGTCGCGACGCAGACCGCGGTCTCCACGGAGGTCGTCAAGCGGATCGCCGAGTCCCAGGTCAACATCCCCGACCACATCACCGTGCACCCGCGTCTGCTGCCGCAGCTCCAGCGCCGCGCGGCGATGGTCGAGGACGGCACGATCGACTGGGGCATGGGCGAGACCCTCGCCATCGGCTCCCTGCTCCTGGAGGGCGTCCCGGTCCGGCTGTCCGGCCAGGACTCCCGCCGCGGCACGTTCGGCCAGCGCCACGCGGTGCTGATCGACCGCGAGACGGGCGAGGACTACACCCCGCTCCTCTACCTCTCGGACGACCAGGCCCGCTACAACGTCTACGACTCCCTCCTCTCCGAGTACGCGGCGATGGGCTTCGAGTACGGCTACTCGCTGGCCCGCCCGGACGCGCTCGTCATGTGGGAGGCCCAGTTCGGCGACTTCGTCAACGGCGCCCAGACGGTCGTGGACGAGTTCATCTCGTCGGCCGAGCAGAAGTGGGGCCAGACGTCCGGCGTCACCCTGCTCCTCCCGCACGGCTACGAGGGCCAGGGCCCGGACCACTCCTCGGCCCGCCCGGAGCGGTTCCTCCAGCTCTGCGCCCAGAACAACATGACGGTCGCGATGCCGACCCTGCCGTCGAACTACTTCCACCTCCTGCGGTGGCAGGTGCACAACCCGCACCACAAGCCGCTGGTGGTCTTCACCCCGAAGTCGATGCTGCGCCTCAAGGCCGCCGCGTCGAAGACGGAGGAGTTCACGTCGGGCCAGTTCCGCCCGGTCATCGGCGACGCGTCGGTGGACCCGGCCGCGGTCAAGAAGGTCGTCTTCACGGCGGGCAAGGTCTACTACGACCTCGACGCCGAGCGGAAGAAGCGCGGCGTCACGGACACGGCGATCATCCGCATCGAGCGCCTGTACCCGCTGGCGGGTGCCGAGCTCCAGGCGGAGATCGCCAAGTACCCGAACGCCGAGAAGTACCTGTGGGCCCAGGAGGAGCCGGCGAACCAGGGTGCCTGGCCGTTCATCGCGCTCAACCTGATCGACCACCTGGACCTGGCGGTCGGCGCGGACGTCCCGCACGGCGAGCGCCTGCGCCGTATCTCCCGCCCGCACTCCTCCTCCCCGGCGGTGGGCTCCGCGAAGCGCCACCAGGCCGAGCAGGAGCAGCTGGTGCGTGAGGTGTTCGAGGCGTAGGTCTCCACGGCACTGCCAGGGGCCCGGTCCCGAGCTTCGGCTCGGGACCGGGCCCCTGGCGTTCCGGCTTCCGGGAGAGTCGGGGAGTCAGCCCAGATAGGGCTCGAAGTCCCAGTAGGGCCGCGTGCGCTGGCGGGCGGAGATGGTGTGCGGATGCTGGGCTCCGAGGGTGCGGGTCAGGGCCAGCAGTCCGTCCTCCTCCAGCTTGCCCGCCTCCTCCTGCTCCCGTGCCGCCCGCAGGTCCGCGGCGAGCGCCACCTTGCAGGAGAGGGTGAGCGGATGCTCCTCGCCCAGCGTGCGCCGGCTCCGGCTCAGGGTGTCCCGGCTCAGCTCCACGGCGTCGGCGATGCGGCCGTTGAAGTTGCGGGCGCCGGCGGCGTTCAGGGCACAGCCCAGGACCCAGGGGTGGTCGGGGCCCAGGGTCGCGGTCAGACCGGCCAGCGCGGCTTCGAACATCGCCATGGCTCCCGCCCGTTCACCGGCGGACTGCATGACGAGCCCGGTGTTGGTGATCATGCCGGTGGCGACGGGGTGCGCGGGACCGAGGAGAGCCCGGTAGCCGGCCTCCGCCTCGTCGATCAGGTCACGCGCCTGGCTGAGGTCGCCGTGCTCACGCAGGTAGTTGCCGTGGTTCGTGATCAGGGCGAGGGTGCGGTAGTGCCCCCGGCCGTGCACCTGCGCCACCTGCTCCAGCAGACCGGCCGTCATCAGCTCCACGTCCTGCGCGTGCCCGCCCTCCCGGCGGTGGCACAAGGCCAGTCGGGCCCGCGCCTCCAGGGTCTGCGGGTGCTGCGGGCCCAGCACCTGGACGTGGAGGCGGACCGTCGGCTCCTGGCGGGCGAGCGCGTCGCGGTAGCGGCCGAGGAGATACAGGTCGTGGGCGACGGAGCTGGCCGAGTTGAGCGTGCTGATGTGCCGGGCGCGCAGCACGCTCTCCCGTCGCGTGAGATTCTCCAGGTCGAGCTGGTACGCCTCCTCGTACCGGCCGAGCAGCCGCAGCCCGACGCCGAGGTTGTGCCGGGCGATCAGCGTGAGGATCTCGTCGGGGCCGAGCAGCCGGCCGTGGCCGTCGAGGACCTCCTGCTGCAGTGCGTGCGCCTCCTCGTACCGGCCGAGCTGACGGAGGCTGCTGGCCATGGCGCCCTTGGAGGACAGCTCACCGAGCACATGCGGGGACTCGGCCGCCCGCAGCCTCTCGAGGACGGCGCGGTCCAGTTCGTAGGCCTCGCGGAAACGGCCGCCGGCCCGCAGGATGCTGCTCTCCTGGGTGGTCAGGTCGAGCATCGGCTGGGCCAGCGGGTCCATGGTCCGGGACCACTGGTCCCGGATCCGCTGGGCCAGATCCAGTCCGGCCGTGTACTCCCCGCTGCGCAAGCAGTACCGCAGGCAGTTCAGGACGGTCTCCTGGACCCGCGGCTGGGAGCTGGCCAGGGCGCCGGAGGGCTCCAGGTGCGGCAGCAGTTCGGCGTACCGGGGCCAGTTCCTGCTGTCCATGGGGTTGCCCGGGTCCGCCTGGGCGAGCAGGGTGCGCACGGCCCGGCGATGGGCGGTACGGCTGTCCTCGTCGATCAGCTTGGACACGATGTCGTGGACGAGCCGGTGCATGTGGACGGATTCCTGGTGGGGACCCATCTCGACGCCGGCCGGACCGCGTGTCTCCCGGCTCAGCACCGAATAGTTGACCAGGGTGTCCAGAGACCTGGTCCAGGCGGGCAGATCGGTCGTCATCCAGCGGAGTTCCTCGGCGAGGTCGGTCTGCGGGTAGGCGCGGATGAGGCCGAGCGGAATCCGTCCGGGGGCGAACGACGTGCACAGTCCGAGGATGTCGATGGTCTGCGGCTGCGCGTGGCGCAGGCGGTTGAGCAGTATCGACCAGGACGTCATGGACGACTGCGGGAAGCCCTCACCGACGGCGGGCTCGTCGACCGTGGAGAGCTTGCGCTCACGCACCATCCGCAGGTACTCGGGCACCTCCATCCGCGACTCGCCGAGCCAGGACGCGGCCTGCACCAGCGGCAGCGGTACGTCCCCGAACTCGGCGGCGACCTCGTCCGCCTCGTCCGCGGTGATGTGGGGCGCGCGGCGCAGCAGGTAGCCGATGGACTCCCCGCGCCGGAACGTGGGGATCTCCAGGACGTCGGTGTGCTGGCTCCAGGCCCGGTTGCGGGAGGTCAGCAGGACATGCCCGGAGCCTTGCGGAAGCACCGCGTCGACGGAGTCGATGTCGTCCCAGCCGTCGAAGATCACCAGCCAGTTGGTGTGCGGTTCGCCGCGCCGCAGTGCCTCGCGCACCGCCCGGATGCGCTCGCCCGGCTCACTGCCGATGCGCAGCCCGAGTTCGGGGGCGAG
Organism: Streptomyces sclerotialus; assembly: GCA_000719105.1. GTDB lineage: Bacteria > Actinomycetota > Actinomycetes > Streptomycetales > Streptomycetaceae > Streptomyces > Streptomyces sclerotialus_B. The sequence continues at coordinate 261,081 of JODX01000005.1, forward strand.
TTCGCCGAGGCGGTCACGCCGGATGTTGCGGTCGTCGGAGTTGACCCACCACACCAGGTCGTAGTCGGTGCTGAAGCGGTGTGCGTACTCGGCGGCGAGCTGGGTCTTGCCGATGCCCGACATGCCGAGCAGCGTGCAGGCGGCGGCTCCGCGCTCGGCGTCGGCGAGGCGCTGGTGCAGGGCGGTGAGCAGGTCGTCGCGTCCGGTGAACCGGGGGTTGCGGCGGGGGACCTCGCCCCAGATCTCACAGCGCGTCTCCGGATACCGGGTCCGGACATGAAGGGTCCTGGGCGTACGGCGACGCTCCAGGTCGAGCCGGCCGAGCAGCCGTTCCTCGGCGGCGTCCTCGCCCACCCCCCACAGGCTGGCCGGTTCCAGTACCGCGGTGGCCGGCAGCAGCGGGCGGTTGGTCAGATTGACGGCGGCGAAGCGGTCGGCGTGTGCGGCGACGAAGCCGCGCAGGACGTCGTTCCACTCGCCCGCGGGGCGCGGGCCGAGTTCGAAGAACCAGTCGTCGAGTACCAGCAGCACCCGCCCGCTGGACAGCAGCAGGTCACCGAACGAATCCGCCAGCGGGACCTCGCGCGGCGGGTCCCACCGCTGGAGGGTGGCCCGGTGGCCGTGGCGTTCCAGGCTCTGGGCGATCCACGCCGCCCATGAACGGTGGTACCCCGGGAAGACCACCAGAACGTGCTCGGGTGCCGTCGCACCGTCCCCGCCCGACCGCCGCTGTTCCGCCATCGCCGCTCCTGCTTCCCCGTCTGCTCGAAGACCGGAAGGACCGAGCACAACGTAACGCATCCGATCGAGCACGCAGCGTCACTGCCGGCTCCGCTCCGCCATGCCGAGACTCGTGTGGTGCCGGGCCATCTGGTGGACGAACTGACGCCCGGCATTGGTCAGTTCATCGGATTCCCGGAGAATCGACAAGGCTTCCCCGACCTGATCCCGGTAGACCGGGAACTGCTCCTCCGCACGCCGTCGCCATCCTGCCGGGGCACTGGGGCTGTGCCGGGCCCGCCACGAGAAATCGGTCAGTGCCAGATGTGCGTACGCCCCCTGGAGTACCGCGGGGACGGGCCGCGGGTCCGGGCGCCATCCCACGTGGTGCAGGGTGCCGTCGCCGGTGCGGCACAGGGGTGCGACCTCTTCGAGGGCGGCCAGCTTGGTGTGGTGGACCTCGTGCACCAGGAACTCCGCCAGCTCCGCGGGGTCGCCGGGCAGCTGGGTCAGCACGGCTCCGGGCGCGGCCCGGAGTGTGGCGCTCACCGGCACTTCCCCGGCACCCGGCGGTGTCGCCAGCGGGACCACGGCGCGCAGCACCGTCCTGATCTCGTCGGCGCGGGCCCGGTGTGTCGCCAGGAGGTACCGGAGGGCATGACGCCACCGCGCGGCCCAGAGGCGGTGGGCGGGATGCGGGCGTTCGGCCCCGGGCAGCGCCGAGCGTCCTATGCCGCGCGGCGGCACCCGGTAGGGGTCGAGGTCGTCGAGGACGACGGTGCTGCCCGGCAGTGTCCGCAGCCCCGACCATCCGCGCCCGCCACCGGCCGGACGCCCTGAGCCGGTGCCGGTGCTCGCCCCCGGGCGTGGCAGCACCACACCGCTGCGGCCCGCGCCGTCCGTGATGCGCACCAGTCCCGCCCGGCCGTCCAGGCGGGCCCGGCCGGAAGGGCAGCGGAGCAGTCCGAGGCCGGGCAGCGCCAGCGCGCCCGTCGGCAGGTCGAGCGTGCCGTCGAGCCGGCACCCGGCGCGCACCGCGGCTGCGACGGCCACCCCGCTCAGGTGCGCCAGATGCCTCTCGAAGTCCGGTCCCTCCGGCGCGGCGAGCACCTCGGCCAGCCACGCGCCGGTCAGCGGATAGTCGAGAGTGTCACGCACCGCCACGGCATCCGCCAGTTCCGTACGCTCCAGCACCGCCCAGTCCCGCTCGAAGCGGCGCCGCGCCGCGGGGGCCTGCGCCGCACCGCGTTCGACCTTCACGAGCAGGGACTTGAGAAGCAGCATGCGACGCGCGTGGAGTGCGGCACGCAGTGCCGCGGTGGCTGCCGGCCCCGGCCTGGTTCTCGCCAGATCCACGAAGACGTCGGCGGGCACGACCCCCGCCAGGGTCATTCCCGTCTTACCTCATCCGTGTCCGATGCACCGAGTTCGGCCGAAAACCTACGGGGAGAAGGTTCGTCGGAGTACCAGACGTCCTGGAACCCGAGCGGGCCGCCACTGAAGATTCCGGCCACAGCGGCCATGAGTCCGGGATCGTCCATGGCACGCAATGTGCGCAGGTCGACGTCGGCGAGGCCGGGCAGGAGCATGGTCTGCCCGGCGTCCGCTCCCGGGCCGGCCGCCCTTTCCCTCTGCTCCGCCACTCTCGGTTCCTCCCTGCCTGTCCCGCCCCGCACCGCCGCAAGCGCTGCCCAGTTCTTCCCGACGTGACAGAGGCAGAAACCCGACAGGATCAACTCCGGTCAATCTCTGCCCAATAGTCGTCAGTCCGGGTCTCCGCCCACGGGCACCAGGGCGGCGCCGTCCGCTCCCACTCCTCGTGCGTGACCGGCCGGGCGCCGGGCCGCGGAGCCGTCCGTGCGGCGAGGTCCTCCTCCGCCCGCCTCGTCGCCTCCACGTCCTGCCGGTCGACGTCCCGCAGCGTCCCGGCCAGCCGCTGCCACTGCCCCCTGGCCGACCGGTACGCCGCCCCGGCCGCGTCCGGCCGCTCCATGAGCGCCAGTACCGCCCCGCACCCGTGCCGCGCCCGGGCGGCGGTCACGGAGCCCGGATCGGTGCCGTGAGCCAGGTCTGCCTCGTGTTTCGCGTACTCGTACGACTGGAGTGCCTCGGCGAGCGTCGGCGTCCCGGCGCGGTACCACCCTTCGAGGCGGACCCGGCCCAGCTGGAGCCAGGACTCGGCCCGTACGGCGGCGTCGGCCGCGGCCCGTACCGCCTGGCTCAGCAGATGACGGCTCTCGAAGAGGTCCGGCAGGAAGCCCCTGTGCCGGAAGCGCTGCGCCAGGGCGCTGCCGACCAGCCCTTGCAGCCGACCGCGCTGGCCGGAGCGGGCCGGCAGGGCCTCGAGGGCCTCACGCAGGATGTTCTCGGCGCGGTCGACGATCTCTGCCCCGTCTCGCGTCGAGGCACGCCGGAGCAGCGACTCGCCCCAGAGGGTGAGGAGTTCGCCGCGCCGGGGGCCGTCGGCCGGGGCGAGCAGGGCAGCCGTCTCGTAGGCCGCGTCGGCCGCTTCGGCCTCGCCCGCCGCGTCGTGCAACGCGGCCCGGGCGATGAGGCACGGCAATCGCAGGGCCGCCTCGTCGCCCGCGGCCCGTTCCGCCCGTACCAGGACCTCCTGCGTCTCGGCGGTACCGGCGCCGGCCGCGCGCAGCGCCCGGGCCAGGTCGAGCAGGGCCGGGCTGCGCAGGTCGCCGGAAGCCTGCTGCCGGTCCAGCAGGTCGCAGGCCTCCCGCAGTTCGGGGACCGCCTCCCCCGGCCGGTCCAGGTCGAGCAGCAGCCGCCCCCGGCGCAGCAGCCGGGACCGGTGGACGACAGCAGGCCGGGAGCCGGCCTGGTCGGCCGACCGGGCGCGGGCGGCGACGGCAGGCCAGGGCACGGCGTCGCCGGCCAGGAGAGCCAGGGCGGCCGTCAGTTGCTGCGTCTCCCCGGTGAGGCGTCCCAGCGCGTGCCGGCACGCCGCGAGTTCGAGCGCCACGTCGGCCCGCTCGGTGCTGTTCGGCGAGGTGGCCGTGTGGGCGGCCGTGAGCTCCTCGGCGGCCGCGCGCAGCAAGTCCGTCCGGCGGTCTTCGGCGTGTGCCGCCGCGGTGCCGGCCTGGGCGCGCAGCACCCGGCCGAGGACCAGGCGGGCCCGTACACCGTCCCCGTCGTCCGGTGTGCCGTCGGCGCGGACGCCGTGCGCGGCGGCCTCGGCCAGTTCCCTCGCCCGGTGCAGCACCGCCGGGTCCGCAAGAGTCCACCACTGGCCGAGCAGTCTCTCCGCCTCGGCCAGGGGCTCGGGTGTGACGAGGTCGGGGACGTAGTGGCGCAGGACTCGGGCGGGCACCCGGGCGAACAGCTCGGCCTCGGCGCTACCGCCGACATCATCGGGACGGTCGTCTGTCGTGCCGCCGACCGTACCGCCGGTGTCGGCAGTGTCGGCGGCGGGCTGGTGGCCGGCGAGCCGAGCGGCGGCGAACGCGGCGAAGTTGCGGGTCCCCTTGCCGAAATGGCGTTCCACGTAGGCGGAGCAGTGCTTGAGGACCAGTCCGGCCGTGTCCTGGTCGAGGGAGCCCAGCAGCAGGTCCTGGACCCGGCCCGGGTAGGTGAAACAGGGCTGCGCCTCGGTCCCGGGCAGCTGCCGCAGCAGTCCGCCCAGCAGCACTTCGGCCAGTTCCATGGGCCCGGTGTCCGGCAGCATGGCCCGCTGGACCAGCTGCATGACCGGCAGGGTGAGCGGTGCCGCGGCGAGATAGACGGCCAGACGCAGCGCCCCGGGGGAGGCGCCGGCCCGGAAGGCGCGCAGCAGGTTCTCGTCGCCGCCGGGCGGGGCGGCGGCGGCCGGGAGGGCACCGGGCGTGGTCCAGGCGGCCCAGGCCCGCTCGCTGGCGGGTCCGGCGCCGGACAGCAGCCGGGCCCAGGCGGCGAAGGCCTCCGGCGTCGGCTGGAGCACCGGCACGGGACGGGCGCCCACGACTGGCTCGTCCCAGGGCTCCTCGTCCGGCCGGAAGGAGACGGACCCGCCGAGTCCGGCCGTCCTGACCAGCAGTCCGGGTTCGGCGGGCAGCGCGGTACGGTCCCACAGGCGGGGTGGCAGCGGCTGGACGACGGCCAGCGGCGAGCTGCGCGGCCAGTCGTGCAGCAGACGCTGTGCGCTCCCGCTCTGCCAGAGGGGCCCGACGCAGTCGCTGATGACGAAGGTCAGGCAGCGGCCCGTCGGGTCGTGCAGCTCGTCGGCGGTACGCAACCGGGTGCGTCGGCCGGGGCCGGTGGTGGTGCCGACGCGGGGGGCACCGGATCCGTCGGCGTACAGATGGTGGACGCGGACGCCGGCGAAGGCGCCCGACTGCTGGCAGGCCTGCCGCAGCTCCTCGACCAGCTGCTCCCACACGGCCATGGCGGGGCCCGTGTCCATCAGCAGCTGGACGTCGCAGCGGTGGCGGCGGCCGTGGTGCGGGACGGGCAGGAGGATGCCGCTCGCCGCAGCACGCTCGGCGGTCGCCTCCTCGTCGACCCGGTCGTCCTGGGGGGTGGTGGAGGCGACGCGGTAGCGGCCGAGGGCGCGTAACGCCCTCTCGATGCCGAGAAGTTCCGGCAGCACGGTGGCGGTGGGGGCGCGTACCGGGAAGGCGGGCGGCGTGCCGTCCGCCGGTGGCGGGGTGCCGCCTCTCGTGTACAGGGGCACGGTGGCGGAGGGTGTCTCCGCGCCTGCCGGCCGACGGCCGGCCGTGCTCCGGTCCGCCGGGGCGTCCGCGGGCTTGCCCGGCGGGCGTGCGGGCGGCCTCGCAGGCGGATCGGGCGGGCTGTGCGGGGGCGGGGGCGGGGGCGGGTCCGGCTCGTGGCGCGGCGACGCCGCGTGCAGTTGCCCGGCCAGCCACAAGGCGTCCGCCAGTTCGTCGGCGCCGAGGTCGAGACCGCCGCGGCGCAGCCTGCCGATCAGTTCACCCAGATGCATGTCCTGCATCCGGCCATCACCTCGAACGGTCGAGTGGCTGCATGAGCATGTCCGCGATCCGGTCCCGGGTCAGGCGCTCCGTGCTCCGTGCGTGCTGGGTGAGGAAGAGGGCGTTGAGCAGTTGGTCCGCGGCCAGCACCTCACCGGGTTCGCGGTCGAGGAACCGGTCGATCAGATCGCGTCCGGCCACGGCGCTCTCGTCCCCGAGGTGCGCCTCGACCATGGCGGTGAGCTGTTCCTCGCCGGGCGGCTCCAGCTCGAGCTGGACGCAGCGCCGCAGGAGGGGCGCGGGGAAGTCACGCTCGCCGTTGGACGTCAGGATGATCACCGGGAAGACGCCGCAGGCGACGCGCCCGCCGTGGACGGCCGCCCGCCGGCCGTCGTGGGTGAGCACCTCGACGACGGGCTCGCGGTCGGCCAGGCGCTCCAGCTCGGGGATGCCGAACTCGCCTTCCTCCAGGATGTTCAGCAGGTCGTTGGGGAGGTCGAGGTCACTCTTGTCGAGTTCGTCGATCAGCAGGACGCGGGGTGTCTCCGAAGGCAGCAGGGCGGTGCCGAGCGGTCCCAGCCGGATGTACGACCCGATGCCGGACGGTGGCGTGGCCGCTCCGGCGGCGCCCTGGGCCCGCTCCAGCTGGACGTCCTGGAGGCGGCCGATGGCGTCGTAGCGGTACAGGCCGTCCTGCAGGGTGGTCCGGCTGACGATCGGCCAGCGCAGCACGCGGCCCAGACCGAGCTCGTGGGCGACCGCGTAGGCGAGGGTGGACTTGCCGGTGCCGGGGTTGCCGGTGACGAGGAGCGGACGGCGCAGGTAGAGGGCCGCGTTGACGGCGTCGACCTCGGCGGGGCGGGGTGCGTAGTTCTCCACCAGCCGTCGCCGTACACCGAGCCGGCGCGCGCTGCTCGGGTCGTCCGGGCCGGACTCCGCACCGCTTCGGGCCTCCTCGAAGTCGCGCCAGGGAGGTGGCGGCGGCAGTCTCCGCAGACCGTCGTGCGGCTGTCCCACTCCGCGGTAGATCCGCCACTCGTTCACCATGGGCTCCTCCCGGCTCCGGTGATCATGCAGTGGGTACGGCCGTTCGACGTACGACGTTACCGCCGCACGGCCTCGCCTGCCGGGTTTCCAGGACGCCCGGCACGCATGCGTTCCGACGAACTCCCTTGCTGCGCTGGTGACTTGCCGTGCATGGTCAGCCGTCGGGTCCGGCCACGGGGGGCGGTGTCATGGTCTCCGTCGGATGCGGCGGGCGTCCCGGCGGGTCGAAGAGCACGGCGATCCTGCCCGTGAGCTCTTCGTCCAGGGCGGTGTCGGGGTCCGAGACCCTGATGCGCAGTTCGCGCACCGGACCGTGCAGTCCCCGGGCCCGGGCCGCCGGCCCCAGCAAGCGGGCGGCCTGCCGGTGGAACGCACGGCATTCCTCGTGGTCGTGGCCGTCCCTGCGCCACAGCACCAGGGGGTGCCCGGCGGCGAGCGCGGCGGCCATCGCCTCGAAGCCGTCGCCGCTGCCGACCGGGCCGCAGAAGACGGGAACACAGCCGTCGTCCATGGCCGACAGCCGACCGTACGCGGCGATTCTGCCCTCCCGGCGCCCGCCCACCGGATGGGCGTCCGCGGTGGCCTCACCACGCAACGGCACGAGGGACAGCGAGCCGTGTTCCGTGCCCTTCCACCGTCTGCGCCATTCGGGGCTGGGCGGGCGGGTGTTGCGTCTCAGGTCGCGGACGACGACGGTCCTGCGCAGTCCGAGCGGCATGGACTGTTCGTCGAAGAAGTCGTCACCGTCCTCGTCGGGGCCGAGCCGCCAGTCGTCGACCGGCAGATCGAACAGCCGACGCGGCAGGAATGCCTCGACCGCGGCCAGGTGTTCCCCGCGGTCGCCCAGGCGCAGGGCCTCGGCCAGCGGCTCCCTCAGCCGCTGGTACAGCTCGTGCCGGTGCACGCCGCGGTCGTCCGTGTAGACCGGGGTGACGTCCCGGCCGTCGTACAGGAGCCCGACGCTCAGCGGGTAGAGCTCGCCGTAGACCGGGTCGCCCACCTTGACGAGGACGTCCGCGGGGGCCCCGCGCGATGTCTCCCGCTTCGGGCCGGGCGCCGCCGGTCTCCGGTCCGGACCGCCGGGGAGACCGTCGAACAGTGCGCCGATCTCCTCACGGATCGCCCTGTGTGCGTGAAGGGTGGCCTCCTCCCCGACCCATGCGGTGAACGCTCTCAGCCGCTCGCGGTCCACCTGCTCCGGGCGCTCCGACACGGTGTGCCGGGCCACCTTCGCCGCGTACAGCAGGACGGCGTCGAGGTCGGGGCCCGATCCGCGCCCCTCCTCACCGCGTCCGCGGAATCCGTGCAGCAGACCGGCGCCCTCGCGCCAGGTCCGTGGGTCGTGCGGGATCGGCGACCGGTACGACTCGTCCATCACACGGGATTTGACCTCGTGCACGAGGTGCATGACCTCACCTGGCCCGTCGGGCGGCGGCAGGTGCGCGAAGTGGCCGTAGAGGTGGACCCGCTGAGCGGGAGCGAGTCCCGCGGCGCCGTGACCGCGCAGCGCGGTCTGGGTTCTCGTCCAGTCGGCGTCCGACGACGCGTCGACGAAGCGCGCCAAATGGTGCAGATCGTGCTCGCGGACGACCGTGTGGAGGATGTCACCGCCCCGGACGTCGAACAGCTCGCGCAGCGCGGTGATCGGAACGGCCGCTCCCTCATTCCGGCCCCTGCCCTTGTTCATGCCGATGACGGCGCCGTGGCGCAGGTCGACCACGGGACCGCCGGAGACACCCTCGACCGGCAGACTGCCGCTGAGCAACAGCGCCTTGCCGTCCAGCGCCTCGGCCTCACCCAGGCCGTGCCGCATGCCGAGGTCGCCGGTCTCGCGCGACCAGCCGTGCAGCCCGACACGGGCGGGGATGGCCGGTGCGCGGTCGCTCAGCCAGACGCACCGCGCGTCGTCGGCGTTGCGCACCCTGACCAGCGCGATGTCCGGGAACTGCCAGCGGCTGCCGCGCATGTCCGGTGCTTCGGGCCACGGCTTGGCGAGGACCACTTCGCCGGTGGTGATGCCGCCCTGCCAGGTGACACCCACGGCGTTCCCGCTCCGCCACACGGCGTCTCCCCCCTTTCCCACGACATGGGCGCAGGTCAGCAGCCACCCCGGCGCGACGAAGAACGCGCTCCCCCAGTACTGGTCACGGTCCGGTGCATACCCGTCGCCCGGTGCCACGATGCGTGCGAGAGAGGGGCGCACCATCTCTTCCAGGGCACTCACTGTGCGCCGGAGACCGACGGGCCGGGCCGGGCGTCCGCGCCTTCTCCGGCCCCGGGACCCGTCCCGGCGCCCGCACCGGCGCCCTCCGTCCACGTCAGGGACACCGAGAGCGATGCCTGGCCGCCGGCTCCCGCGATGGCGCTCACGACCTTCCCGGCCTGCGCCGACAGTTCGATGCCGAAGCTCACGGACACCTCTACGGATGCCGTGGGGTCCAGCCCCGCGCGCAGGGAGCGCACCACGCCACCGACCGTTTCGGCGAGGCCGCCCGCCATGTCGATGACCCGGTCCCCGACACCGGTGTCCTGAAAACCGCCTCGCTCCAGCGCGGCCTCGTCCGCCACGCCGATCCTGGCCCAGACGACGGTCCCGTCGTCGAGCCGTATCCGTTCGATTCCGCTCCCCACGGCAGCCCCCGTCCGTCACATACGGCTCCCCCGCTTCGGGGAAGCTCCCCTGACGCAGTGGTGAAGAAGGCTAACTCCGGATGAGGCCCGGGGGGAGGGGCCGCCATCGACGGAGTCGGCGGCGGCCGCGGATCAGCTTCCGGTCACTCGTCGTCGACGTCGTCGTCCATACGCGCGAGCCACGTCGCCAGCCGCTCCACCGGCACCTCGAAGTCGGGGTTCAGGTCCACAAAGGTACGCAACTGCTCGGCGAGCCACTCGAAGGTGACCTCTTCCTCACCCCGCCGCTTCTCCAGTTCCTCGATGCCGCGGTCGGTGAAGTACATGGGGTGCTCTCCTGCGTGCGTCCGTGTTCCTGCTTCCGACAGACAGCTTAAGCAACCGCCGCGGCACCCGTTCCGGCATGTGTCCCGGTATGCGGCGGACCGGTCTTGACTTACCGCGACCGAGATATATCGTGAACAGTGGACGACGCGATATGGCGCGTCCGTCAGGGTGTTCCCCTTGCCCGCCCCACGCGGCATCAGCCGCCGGCTTCGGCTTCCCCCTGCCGCCCTGTCCCACCGAGGGAGTCAGCACCATGTCCGAGTGGTACGTCGCCGAGCCCCGGAAATTCGCGCTGGACGCCCCCGTGACGACCCTGCACGTGCGGATCGCCAACGGGACGGTGAACGTCGTGGGCACCGACGAGGACACCGCCCGCCTGGAGGTGTCCGACGTCGAGGGGCCACCACTGACGGTGACGCACGAGGACGGCACGCTGACCGTGGCGTACGACGACCTTCTTCGGCAGGGCTTCCTGAAGTGGCTCGACCCCAAGGAGTGGCGGCGCAGCGCCCTGGTCTCACTGGCCGTCCCTGCCGGTACGCGCGTCGAGATCGGTGTGATGGGCGCCGCCGCCGTCGTCTCCGGGGTGGACGGGCGCACGGAGGTCAAGAGCGTCTCCGGTGACACGACGCTGGTGGGCCTGACCGGACCGGTCCGTGCGACGACCGTCTCGGGCCGTGTGGAGGCCCAGGCCGTCACCGGTGACCTGCGGCTGAGCTCCGTCGCCGGTGACCTGACCGTCATCGAGGGAACCTGCCCCACCGTGAAGGCCGACTCGGTGAGCGGTTCGATCGTTCTCGACCTCGGCCCGACGGGCCGCTCCGCCGACATCGGCCTCACGAGCGTCTCCGGCGGGATAGCCGTCCGGCTCCCCCACCCCACGGACACCGAGGTCGAGGCGAACACGGCGAGCGGAACGATCTCCAACGCCTTCGACGACCTCCGGGTGCACGGCTCCTGGGGCGCCCACAAGCTCACCGGCCGCCTGGGCACGGGCACGGGACGCCTGAAGGCGACGACCGTCTCGGGTTCGGTCGCCCTGCTGCGCAGACCGCCCGCGGAGGACGAGCCGTGGGACACGGCACCGGAACCGAAGGCGTCCGAAGGCCCGACCGACAAGAAGGTGCTCTGACATGCCTCCCGTCTTCGCCCACGGACGCCTCCGCCTCTACCTGCTGAAGCTGCTGGACGAGGCCCCGCGCCACGGCTACGAGGTGATCCGCCTCCTGGAGGAGCGCTTCCAGGGCCTGTACGCACCGTCGGCGGGCACCGTCTACCCGCGCCTGGCCAAACTGGCGGCCGAGGGCCTGGTCACGCACACCACCGAGGGCGGCCGAAAGGTGTACGCCATCACGGACGCGGGCCGTGCGGAACTGGCCGCCCGGAGGGGCGAGCTGGCCGACCTGGAACTGGAGATCCGCGAGTCGGTGGCCGAGCTGGCCGCGGAGATCCGCGCCGACGTACGGGGCGCGGCGGGCGAGCTGCGCCGCGAGATGCGCGCGGCCGCCTCGGAGGCCCGGCACGGCTCCCGGTCCGGCACCACCGGGGAGCACGGCCCGCTGGGCGACCCCGGCACGGACCGCTCCGAGAACGAGGCCTGGCGCGTCGCGAAGGAGGAGATCCGGCGCGTACGGCAGGAGTGGAAGGAGCAGGCCCGCCGCGCCAAGGACGAGAGCCGGCGCGCCCGCGAGGAGGCCCAGCGCGCCCGGCGCCAGGCCAAGGAGGCCCAGGAGCGGGCCCAGAGCCAGACGCAGGAGGAACTGCAGCGCATCGCCAAGCGCGTACAGGAGCGGGTCCAGCACCACTTCGCACACGGCGACTGGCCGACCGGGGTACGGGAGGGCCTCGCCGAACTGGCCAAGGAGTTCGGCGACTTCGGCAAGGACGCCGCTTCCGGCCACACGGACAAGGGTGAGCCGGAGTACACCACCACCCCGGAGGACTTCCCCGCCGCGTACGAGCCCGCCTGGGTCCACGAGACCCTCACGGGCGACCCCGCCCGTGACCTGGACCGCCTCCTGGACCGCTTCCGCGACGACATCCGCGACACGGCCCGCGACCACGGCGTCACCGAGGACCAGCTCCGCGACGTCCGCCGCCACCTCTCGACGGCGGCGGCCCACATCGGCGCCACCCTGCGGGCACCCAGGCCATGAGGAAGCGGGAGGAGGGGCCGGGGGCGCCGGTGCCACCACGGCACGCGGGCACCCCCGGCCCCCTTCCCCCCTAATCGGCCGACGCCGCTCCCCCACCGCCCCACAGCACCCTCTCGACGGCCTCGTACGTCACCCCGTGGTCGGCGAGGACCTCGGCGACGATGCCCGGCCGGGCCGTGAGGGCGAGCAGCAGGTGCTCGTCCCCGATGTGCCGGTCGTGGTGGGCGACGGCGACACGGAGGGCCTGGGTCAGCAGGTCCTTGGCCCCACGGGTGAAGGGCCGGTGCCCGGAGAACCACCCGCCCCGGCCGCCCTTCCCTCTCGCCGGCTCCAGCGCGCCCGCCCCGTGCGTCGCCTCGACCCGGGAGACGACCTCCGCCATGTCGATACCGAGATCGGACAGCGCCTCCGTCTCGGCGCGGGACAGGCCGCCGCGGCGTCGCGCCTCGGCCAGCGCGCGCTCCATGGAGTCACGCCGGCCGGCCGCCCCCAGCGAGGCGAGGGCGAACGCGGCACGGCTCGCCTCCCGGTCCAGCAGAGCGAGCAGCAGGTGCTCCTCGTCCACCGTGGCCGCGTGCGACCGTTCGGCGTGGCCGACCGCGTCCAGGACGACGGCGCGGGCATCCTTCGTGAACCGTTCGAACATCACTGCCTCCCGTACTTCTTGTGCACGGCCTGCCTGCTCACCCCGAGCTCCGCGGCGATCTCCTGCCACGACCAGCCCTGCCGGCGCGCGCTGCGCACCTGCACCGCCTCCAGCTGCTCCAGCAACCGCCGCAGGGCGGAGACGGCCCGCAGCCCCACCCGCGGATCGCGGTCACCCGCACGCTCGGCGAGATCCTTCGCTTCGGTCATGATGTCAACCTAGGTTGACATCCGGCGTTGCGTCAACCCTGGTTGACAGAAAAGGGCGCCCCGGCACACAGAACGGCGGGCCCGGGGCCCACTCACCCCGAGCCCGCCCGGGCTCATACCGGCAAGGGCAGATCCCCTGCCCGTCACCGCCCTCAGCCGGCGGTCAGCACGATCTTCCCGAAGAGATCGCCGGCCTCCAGCCGCTCGAAGCCCTCCCGGGCCCGGTCCAGCGGCAGCACGTCGTCGATGACGGGCCGCACCCCCGTGGCCGCGCAGAAGGAGAGCAGATCCTCCAGTTCGTCCTTCGTGCCCATCGTGGAGCCGACCACCTTCAGCTCCAGGAAGAAGATCCGGGTCAGCTCGGCGTGCGAGGGCCGGTCGCCACTGGTGGCCCCCGAGATGACGACGGTGCCACCGGGCCGCAGCGACTTCACGGAGTGGGACCAGGTCGCGGCGCCCACGGTCTCCAGCACGGCATCGACCCGCTGCGGCAGCCGCGCCCCCGTCTCCAGCGCCTCCACGGCACCGAGTTCGACGGCCCGCTTGCGCTTGGCCTCGTCCCGGCTGGTCGCGAAGACCCGCAGCCCCGCCGCCTTGCCCAGCACGATCGCGGCCGTGGCGACACCGCCACCGGCACCCTGCACCAGGACCGAGTCCCCGGGCCGCACCCCCGCGTTGGTGAACAGCATGCGGTACGCCGTCAGCCAGGCCGTCGGCAGACAGGCGGCCTCCTCGAACGACAGCTCCGCCGGCTTCGGCAGCACGTTCCACCGGGGCACCGACACGAGCTCGGCGAAGGTGCCCTGGTACCGCTCGGTCAGGATGGACCGGGGCTCGTCCGGCCCGACCCCGTGACCGCTCTGCCCGATCACCGAGTGCAGGACGACCTCGTTGCCGTCCTCGTCGATTCCCGCCGCGTCGCACCCGAGGATCATCGGCAGCTTGTCCTCGCCGAGCCCGACGCCCTTCAGCGACCACAGATCGTGGTGATTGAGCGAGGCGGCCTTCACCCTCACGGTCGTCCAGCCGGGCCGTTCCCCGGGAGCCGGACGCTCCCCCAACTCGAGCCCTCGCAGGGGCTCCTCACGGTCGATACGAGCAGCGTAAGCAGCGAACATGGCCCCGACCATAGGACTCCGCCGCACGCGGGGGAACCACATGCCCTTGTGACACGCACCCCACGAACGCCCGGGTCCCGCCCACACCCGTGGACGGGACCCGGACAATCAAGATCAGCCCGGCCGGGCTACCGGCCGCACCGGCGGAGCCTCACCTCCGCGCGACCCCCTCGGCCCGGGCCGCCGCAGCCACGGCCGCCGTCACGGCCGGCGCCACCCGCTCGTCGAACGGCGACGGGATCACGTAGTCGGCCGCCAGATCGTCACCCACGACCGCCGCCAGCGCCTCCGCCGCCGCGATCTTCATCCCCTCGGTGATCCGGGAGGCCCGCACCTGCAGCGCGCCCGCGAAGATGCCGGGGAACGCCAGCACGTTGTTGATCTGGTTCGGGAAGTCGGACCGCCCGGTGGCGACGACCGCCGCGTACTTGTGCGCCACCTCGGGGTGCACCTCGGGGTTGGGGTTGGCCATGGCGAACACGAACGCGCCCTCGGCCATCGACGCCACCGCCGGCTCCGGCACCGTACCGCCGGACACCCCGATGAACACGTCCGCGCCCGCGAGCGCCGACTCCAGCGACCCGGTCAGCCCGGCCTTGTTGGTGAGCTCAGCGATCTCCCGCTTGACCGGCGTCAGGTCCTCCCGGTCGGCCGACACAACGCCCTTGCGGTCGGTCACCGCGACGTCCCCGATACCGGCCTCCAGCAGCATCTTCGCGATGGCGACACCGGCCGCGCCCGCACCGGAGATCACCGCACGCAGGTCGCCGAGCTCCCGCCCGGACAGCCGCGCGGCGTTCCGCAGCGCGGCCAGCGTCACGACGGCCGTGCCGTGCTGGTCGTCGTGGAAGACCGGGATGTCCAGCCGCTCCTGGAGCCTGCGCTCGATCTCGAAGCACCGGGGCGCCGAGATGTCCTCCAGGTTCACGCCGCCGAACGACGGCGCCAGCCGGGCCACGGTCTCCACGATCTCGTCGACGTCCGTGCAGTTCAGCGCGATCGGAACCGCGTCGACGCCACCGAACTGCTTGAACAGGATGGCCTTGCCCTCCATCACGGGGAGCGAGGCCTCGGGACCGATGTCCCCGAGCCCGAGCACCGCCGTACCGTCCGTCACGACGGCGACGACGGACGACTTCCACGTGTAGTCGTGGACGAGGTCCGGCTGCTCGGAGATGGCGGTGCACACGCGGGCGACGCCGGGCGTGTACGCGAGGGACAGGTCGTCCTTGTCCCGGACGGGCACGGTGGCCTGCACGGCCATCTTGCCGCCCCGGTGCAGGGCGAACGCCGGGTCGAAGGAATCGAGGGGCTCCGCACTGCCGTCCCGGTCCCTGCTGCTGTCTTCGGTGCGAGGATTGACGATCTCCGCTGCCACTTTGTCTTACCCCTTAGGTCTACAGAGTTGAGGGTGGCCACTCCCGGTCAGGGGTGGATGGGACCGCGCGGTGCCCAGATGGCCGCTACGCAGGGCGGATGGCCGGTACGCACGGGCACGAACGCGACGGGCGCGCCGCACACGCGCCCTGAGCCCCGGATGAGGGGTGCAAGGAACCTTCTTACCGGACGGACGGCACCGGCGACGAGTCCATAACGCGAAGGTCACACACTGGTGACGGCACTCATGGCCGGATATGCCGAAACTGTGGACAGGTCCGTGACAAGTCCCACAACGGCCGCACATGTACGGAGTTCGCGACCGACCGCATCCTGAGATGCGCCGAAGATCTTCCGGCCGGGTGAGGTGAATACCGCACAAGGTCCGGCCGTGGTGGACCGTCCTGCGGCGGTTCGGGGGTGACCCGTTATCCGATTTTGACATATCGAGTCACCTGAACGTCCCCGTCCGAATGGCAAGATGCCGTAATCACACTAGGTCGCGGCGCCCGAGGACGTGTGCTGTCGTCGACCCCACGACACGACCGTTCGGCATCTCTCATCCACCCCCGCCGGAGGACACCACCATGACCGCAGGCACCACCCGTCGTACGACCGCCATGCGCTCCCGGACAGTTGCGGTCGGCGCGATCGCGGTCGCCGGCGCCCTGCTGCTCACCGCCTGCGGTGACCAGACCAAGGAGAGCGGCAGCAGCAAGGAATCCGAGTCCACCAAGTCGAGCTCGGCTCCGCTGGCCGACAAGCTGCCCGCGAAGATCCGCCAGGCGGGTGTCGTCAAGGTCGGCTCGGACATCGCGTACGCGCCCGTCGAGTTCAAGGACGACTCGGGCAAGACGGTCGGCATCGACCCCGACCTCGCCGAGGCGCTGGGCAAGCAGCTCGGCGTGAAGTTCGAGTTCCAGAACGCCACGTTCGACACCCTCATCGGCGGTCTCGCGTCCAAGCGGTACGACATCGCCATGTCGGCCATGACCGACACCAAGGACCGCCAGGAGGGCATCGACGGCGACACCGGCAAGAAGGTCGGCGAGGGCGTCGACTTCGTCGACTACTTCACCGCCGGCGTCTCGCTGTACACCAACAAGGGCTACGACCAGGGCATCAAGACCTGGGACGACCTCTGCGGCAAGACCATGGCCGTGCAGCGCAACACCTTCTCCCACGACCTCGCCAAGGACCAGGCGAAGAAGTGCAAGAAGGACGGCGAGAAGACCCTCAAGATCGAGGACTTCGCCACCAACCCCGAGGCCGAGACCCGGATGCGCTCCAAGGGCGCGGACGTCGTCTCCGCGGACTTCCCGATCGCCGCGTACTCCGTGAAGAACTCCGGCGAGGGCAAGTACTTCGAGATCGTCGGCGACCAGGTCGAGGCGGGCCCGTACGGCATCGCCGTGGCCAAGGACAACACCGAGCTGCGCGACGCGCTGCAGGCGGCCGTCCAGGCCATCATCGACAACGGCGAGTACAAGAAGATCATCGAGAAGTGGGGCGTCGCGGACGGCGCGGTCACCGAGGCCAAGATCAACGGCGGTTCGTGAGCCGGCCCGTCCGTCTCTGAGAGGCACCACCCATGACTGTTGACGTCAACAAGACGGACGGTCCCGCCGACACGACACCCCCCGCCGGGCCGGAGGCCATCAAGGCCATACCGGTCCGGCACCCGGGACGGTACGTGTCCGCGGTCGTCGCGCTCGCCCTGCTGGGCGCGGTCGTCTACGCCTTCGCACAAGGCAAGATCAACTGGGGCGCGATCCCCGAGTACTTCTTCGACGACCGCATCCTCGAGGGCGTCTGGAACACCCTGCTGCTCACCGTGCTCTCGATGCTGATCGGCATCGTGGGCGGCATCGTGCTCGCCGTGATGCGCCTGTCCAAGAACCCGGTGACCTCGTCGATCGCCTGGTTCTACATCTGGTTCTTCCGCGGCACCCCGGTCCTGGTCCAGCTCTTCGTCTGGTTCAACCTGGGCCTGGTCTTCGAGTACATCAACCTCGGCCCGATCTACAAGGACTACTGGTCGTCCTTCATGACGCCGCTGCTGACGGCGCTGCTCGGCCTGGGCCTCAACGAGGCCGCCTACATGGCCGAGATCTGCCGCGCCGGTCTGCTCTCGGTCGACGAGGGCCAGACCGAGGCGTCGCACGCGCTCGGCATGAGCCATGTGAAGACACTGCGCCGGATCGTGATCCCGCAGGCGATGCGCGTGATCGTGCCGCCCACGGGCAACGAGGTCATCAACATGCTGAAGACGACCTCGCTCGTCTCGGCGGTGCAGTTCTACGACCTGTTCAAGCAGGCCCAGGACATCGGCCAGAACGCGGGCTCCTCGGTGGAGATGTTCTTCCTCGCCGCCGCCTGGTACCTGATCCTGACCTCGCTGCTGAGCGTCGGCCAGTACTACATCGAGCGGTACTACGCCCGCGGCTCGACCCGCACCCTGCCGCCAACCCCGTTCCAGCGCCTCAAGGCCGCCGTCCTGCCCGCGCGCCGCCCGAAGGGAGTCACGGCATGACGCAGAACTCCACCGCGGACTCCCCCACCGCCTCCCCCGCCATGGTGAAGGCCGAGGGCGTCCACAAGTCCTTCGGGTCCGTCGAGGTCCTGAAGGGCATCGACCTGGAGGTGAAGTCCGGCGAGGTGTTCTGCCTCATCGGCCCCTCCGGCTCCGGCAAGTCGACGTTCCTGCGCTGCATCAACCACCTCGAGAAGATCAACGCCGGCCGGCTGTACGTCGACGGCGAGCTGGTCGGCTACCGCCAGAAGGGCGACAAGCTGTACGAGCTCAAGGACAGCGAGGTCGCCCTGAAGCGCCGGGACATCGGCATGGTCTTCCAGCGCTTCAACCTCTTCCCGCACATGACGGCCGTCGAGAACGTCATGGAGGCGCCCGTCCAGGTCAAGGGCGTCAGCAAGGCCCAGGCCAGGGAGCGGGCCACGGAGCTGCTGGAGCGCGTCGGCCTCGCCGACAAGGCGGGCAACTACCCCTCCCAGCTCTCCGGCGGCCAGCAGCAGCGCGTGGCGATCGCCCGGGCGCTCGCGATGGACCCGAAGCTGATGCTCTTCGACGAGCCCACCTCGGCGCTCGACCCGGAGCTGGTCGGCGACGTCCTCGACGTCATGCGCGACCTCGCCGAGTCCGGCATGACGATGGTGGTGGTCACGCACGAGATGGGCTTCGCCCGCGAGGTCGGCGACAGCCTGGTATTCATGGACGGCGGTGTGGTCGTCGAGTCCGGCAACCCGCGCGACGTCCTGACCGACCCGCAGGAGGAGCGCACCCAGGCGTTCCTGTCGAAGGTGCTCTGACGGCACGTACGGGAAGGGGCGGTACGGCGCATGCCGTACCGCCCCTTCCTCGTCGCACCCCGGGGCTACTTGAGGGCGAGCAGCAGCGTGTCCGACGGCGAGCACCACACCGGGCGCGCCTCCGCGAAACCCTTTTCGCGCAGCACACGCGCGTGCCACCCGGCCGGCGGCATCTCGCCGTCCGCGTGGTCGCCGTAGATCTCGAAGCGGCGGGCGGTCGGCCCGGCGAGGACCGGGTCCTCGGCGGCGAGCCGCCACCACTCCTTCCAGTCGAGGACGCCGTCCTTCTTCGCCTGCTCCATACGGGCGTGCCGCTGTGCGCTCTCGGCCGCGTTGATCCGGGGCGTGGCCGGGTCGGGCATGTGGTCCGCGTTCAGGAAGACCCCGCCGTCCCGGACGAGGCCCGCGAGCCGGCCGTAGAGCTCCGCGAGCGGTTCGGCGCGCAGCCAGTGCAGGGCGGTGGCGGTCAGCACGGCGTCGTACGAGTCGTACGGCAGCCGGGTCACCCAGTCGGGGTCGGTGAGGTCGGCCGTCACGAGCGTGACCCGGGGGTCGTCCGCGAAGGTCCCCTCGGCGATCGTGAGGAGGGCCGGGTCGAGGTCGACGCCGGTGCTGTTGGCCTCGGGGAACCGGGCGAGCACTCTGGCCGTGATACTTCCCGTGCCGCAGGCGAGATCGAGGACGCGGGGTGCGGTGCCGACGAGGGCCTCGACCATGTCCAGCATCACCCGGAACCGCTCTTCACGGTCCGGCAGGTACCACTCCTGCTGCCGGTCCCAGCTCTCCTGCCAGGCGGGCCAGTCGGTTCCGGTGGGACGGATGGAGGTGGTCAATGCGAGCCCTTTCCCCAGCGCTGCCGGCGTCTACAGGGCCGTCCACGCCGTCCATGCCGTTCCGCCGGACCGCGTAATACCCTGAAAGCGCAGTCAGCCGTTACTTGCCTCGTACGCACGACGATAGAGCCCCCTCGTAAGGACTACAAGTGGAACTGGCCTATTACTCGGATTACGCCGTCCGTCTCGTCAACACCGAGGAGCCGGTCCGGGGCACGGACACGCTCACCTCGGTGGAGGCCGTCCGTGACCTCTTCGGGGGCAACCGGTCGGCGGCCCGCCGCACCACCGACGCCGACGTGACGCGCTTCCGCTCGGTGCGGGGCCGGCTGCGTGCGGTCTTCGAGGCCGCGGACGGCGGGGACGAGACCCTTGCAGTGGACCTGCTGAACTCGCTCCTGCTGGAGTTCCCGGTGAGCCCGCAGGTCTCCGGCCACGACCACCGGGACGACGACGGGCGCCCGCTGTGGCACATGCACCTGGCGGACCACCCCTCGAACGCGACCGCGGGGTACGCGGCGATCGCCGCCATGGGGCTCGCCTTCCACCTCACCGAGTACGGCGTGGACCGGCTCGGCCTGTGCGAGGCGGCACCGTGCCGCAACGCCTACCTGGACACCTCCACGAACCGCTCCCGGCGCTACTGCTCGGACCGCTGCGCGACCCGCGCCAACGTGGCCGCCTACCGGGCCCGCAAACGCCGGGAGGCGGACCGGTCGGCGAACACCGGCCGGACCGCCGAGAACAGCCAGCGGACGAACGACAGCGGCGACAGCTGAGGGCCGCTCCGCGGCCGGTACCTCAGGCGCACCGTGCCGATGACAAGCTCCTCGGGGACGGTGCCGTAGTCGGTGCTGTCCCCGCCCGCGTACGGGTTGTCGCCGAGCACCCACCAGCCGCCCTCACGCCGCTCGGCGGCCCGCTTCACGACGAGCAGGTCCTGCTGGAAGGGATGCCTGAGCACCACGACGTCCCCCACCCGCACGCGGGCCCCGTAGTGGACGAGGAGGCGGTCCCCGTGGCGCAGCGTGGGCAGCATGGACGGGCCCGTCACCTCCGCCACCCCGAAGGGCAGCAGGGCCCTCGTACGCTCGGTCTCCTGCGACAGCTCCGGCATCCCCGGCACCTCCCCGGTCCGTTCCTCCACCAGTCCCAGTCTCACCCTGGACTTTTGCCCTAAGCCCCTGGGGGCACCCGCCAAAACCCGTCTCCTACGGAGTAATGTCGCACCTGAGAAGACGATCACGAGGAAGGACAGCATCCATGCTTTCCCGCCTGTTTGCCCCCAAGGTCAAGGTCAGCGCCCACTGCGACCTGCCCTGCGGCGTGTACGACCCGGCCCAGGCCCGCATCGAGGCGGAGTCGGTGAAGGCCACTCAGGAGAAGATGGCCGCCAACGACGACCCGCACTTCCAGACGCGCGCCACCATCATCAAGGAGCAGCGCGCGGAGCTCGCGAAGCACCACGTCTCCGTGCTGTGGAGCGACTACTTCAAGGCGCCGCACTTCGAGAAGTACCCGGAGCTGCACCAGCTGGTCAATGACGCGCTCAAGGCCCTCTCGGCCGCCAAGGCGTCGACCGACCCGGCGACCGGCCAGAAGGCGCTGGACTACATCGCCCAGATCGACAAGATCTTCTGGGAGACGAAGAAGGCCTGACCCCAGGCTTCTTCGCGCCGACCGGCGGGTGACGCGTCCCCGCGGGTCCGCGAACGTCTTTGCATGGGGCCCGGCCGGCATCCCGGCCGGGCCCCTCCGCCGTTCCTCGGCGCTACATCGTGCGCTCTTCCGACGGTTCGTCGACGCCTTCCGGAATCCGCTCCCGGGAACCGTCCTGAGGCACCTGCCGGGACTCCCCGCCGTACGCGCCGCACTCCGGGTTCTGGCATGCGCCAGGACTCCAGACGGGCACATAGGCGCCGAGCGTCTTGCGCCGCCGTACCACCGTCGCCACGGACTGTCCGCACTCGGGACAGACGTGTTCGTCTTCGCCCATGCCCTCAGGGTAGGACGGGTCCCTCCCCGGCGCTCCCGCCGTGCACCCGGATCGGGGACCCCTCGTCCTGCGGGTCACGCCACATCGGCCACAGCGGAGGACCGTCCGGCAGGTCGACCGCGGGACCCCGGAGGACGAAGCCGAGCCGCTCGTACAGCGCCCGGCTGCGCGGGTTGCTCGCCTCCAGATAGGCGGGCACCCCCTCACGGTCGCAGCGGTCGAGCACGGACCGGAGGAGCGCCGTGCCGAGGCCGGCGCCCTGGCGGTCGGGCGCCACCGCGATGAGCCACAGGTACTCGTGGGCGCGTCCCGCGGGATGGGCCTCGCCCGTCAGCCGGCCGACCAGCTCGATGCGCTCGTTGTCCGGATCGAGCGCCGCCCGCAGCCGCGCGGGACCGTCGTCCGCCGCCTCCTCGCCCTCCTCGCCGGGCACGGAGAGCCACAGCGCACAGGCGGCGCCGTCGTCGGTGATGTCGATGCGCCCCTGGGCCAGCACGATGTCGACGAAGGCGGCCATCAGCCGGGGGTGCATGGTGCGGCGGTGCGCCGCCTCGGGGAAGACCCAGACACTCACCGGGTCGTCGTCGAACGCCCGGTCGAGCAGCGATGTGACCGTCTCGTGGTCGCCCTTGTCCGCCGTACGGATGCCCACGCCCATACTCCGCCTCCCCGAAACACCTCGTATGCCCGTTCGTCGCAGCCTAGTGGGCGGGTACGACACCCGATCGGCACACGAGGTGCGGACACCGTGCGGCCTGGGGTGCGGTACCGCGTGCGGAGGCGAGCCGGGGCGCATCGGGCCAGGGGACTGCTCATACGGGGACGAACGGGGCCCGCGCACCGTGGGGATGCGCGGGCCCCGCCGCTCAGTTGCTGCGCCGCGTCACGAACTCCGCCAGCGCGAGGAGCCCGCCCGCCGCCTCGGGATCGGGGATGGCGCGGGACAGCCCGCGCATCGCCCGGGCCATGCGGTCGGCCGCCTGCGACTGGGCCCAGTCCCGGCCGCCCGCCCGCTCGACGGCGAGAACCGTGCGCTCCAGATGGCCTTCCTCGTACGGCGACGCGTACAGCTCGGCGAGTTCGGCCCCCGCCGGGGTGCCCGAGGCGAGCGCGGCGACGACCGGCAGCGACTTCTTGCGGACCATGAGGTCCGCTCCGGCCGGCTTGCCCGTGCGGCCGGGGTCCCCCCAGATGCCGATCACGTCGTCGATGAGCTGGAAGGCGAGCCCGGCCTCCCGGCCGAACACGTCCAGGGCATCGATGTCCCCCTCCCCCGCTCCCGCGTACAGCCCGCCCACCGCACAGGCGCACCCCAGCAGGGCGCCCGTCTTGGCCTCCGCCATGGCGAGCACCTCGTCGAGGGTGACCTCGTCGGGGCCGCGCCTCTCGAGCGCCACGTCCACCTGCTGGCCCGCGCACAGTTCGACGACACAGGCCGCGAGCCGGGCGGCCGCCGCCGTGGACGCGGGGTGCGGGTCCTCGGCCAGCATGCGCTGGGCCAGCGCCTGGAGGGCGTCCCCGGCGAGGATGGCGTCCGCGACGCCGAACACCGTCCACGCGGTGGGGCGGTGCCTGCGGGTGGCGTCGCGGTCCATGACGTCGTCGTGCAGCAGGGTGAAGTTGTGGACCAGTTCCACCGCCGCCGCGGCCGTGACGGCGGCGGGCTGCGGCCCGCCGAGCGCCGTGACCGCGGTCAGCACGAGCGCGGGACGTATCGCCTTGCCGGTGTGGCCCGCCGCCGGGGTGCCGTCCGCGTGCTCCCAGCCGAAGTGGTAGCGCACGACCCGCCGCGTCGGGCCCGGCAGCGACTCGACGGCCCGGCGCAGCTCGGGCTCGACCGACGCCCGCGCCCGCTCCAGTAACGCCGCCGCCTCCTGCCCCACAGGAGGACTCGGCGCCCCCTCCGGCCTGTCCAGCGGCTCGGCCGGGCCTTGCTTCGTTTCCGTCATGAACTCACCCATGGATCACCTTGGAGAGTCTGCGGACGGTGGCGTTTCCGCTGTCGGTGGGCGCGTACCTCAAAGGATGTACCCGCCCGCCCGGGCGGGGACACGGCGTCGGGCCTGCGGGCGGTCACCCCCAGCGGCCGATCTCGACGTTCTCCAGGACGCCGAGCGCGTCGGGCACCAGGACGGCCGCCGAGTAGTAGGCCGTCACCAGGTACTTGATGATCGCCTGTTCGTTGATGCCCATGAAACGCACGGACAGGCTCGGCTCGATCTCGTCCGGGATGCCCGACTGCCGCAGCCCGACGACGCCCTGGTCCTCCTCACCGGTCCGCAGGCAGATGATGGACGTCGTCCTGGCATCCGTCACCGGAATCTTGTTGCACGGGAAGATCGGCACTCCGCGCCATGCGGGGATGCGGTTGCCCCCGACGTCGACGCTCTCCGGCACCAGTCCACGCCTGTTGCACTCACGGCCGAACGCGGCGATCGCGCGCGGGTGGGCGAGGAACAGCTTGGACGCACGCCTGCGGCTGAGCAGTTCGTCCATGTCGTCGGGGCTCGGCACGCCGTCGTGCGGCTGCAGCCGCTGGTCGTACTCGCAGTTGTTGAGCAGCCCGAACTCGCGGTTGTTGACGAGTTCGTGCTCCTGCCGCTCCTTCAGCGCCTCCACGGTCAGCCGGAGCTGCTGCTCCGTCTGGTTCATGGGCTTGTTGTAGAGGTCGGCCACGCGCGTGTGGACGCGCAGCACCGTCTGGGCGACGCTCAGTTCGTACTCGCGCGGCGCGCCCTCGTAGTCGACGAAGGTGTGCGGGATGTCCGGCTCACCGGTGTGGCCGGCCGCGAGCTCGATCTCCTTCTCACCGTACTTGTTGGTGCGCTGCTCAGGAGCCGACCGGATGCGCTCCAGGTGGTCGTGGAGCGACGCGGAGCGCTCCGCGACCTGGTCGACGGACCGGCGCGGCAGGACGAGGACGGTGCACGCGGTGACCGCGCGGACCGTGTCCTCCCAGACGGCGTCCGGGTCGAGGAGCGCCCGGTCCCCGAAGTAGGCGCCGTCGGCGAGCACTCCGAGGACCGCGTCGTCCCCGTAAGGCCCGGTGCCGACCTTCTCCACTCTCCCGTGGGCGAGCAGGAACACTTCCTCCGCCGGGCCGCCGGACTCGGCGAGCACGGCGCCGGGCTGGAACTCCCGCTGTTCGCAGCGCAGGGCGAGCTCGTCCAGCACCTCCCCGTCGTCGTACCCCCGCAGGGCCGGCAGTTCGCCCAGCTCCGCGGGGATCACGGTGACCCGGTCACCGGTCTTCACGAAGGTGACACGGCCGTCGCCGACCGCGTAGCTGAGCCGACGGTTCACCCGGTACGTACCGCCCTGCACATCGACCCACGGCAGCATGCGCAGGAGCCAGCGCGAGCTGATCTCCTGCATCTGGGGCACGGACTTGGTGGTCGTGGCCAGGTTTCGTGCGGCAGAGGTGCCGAGACTCTGCTGCGGCCTCTCCTGCTCCGTGCGGACCTCATCGCCTACCGACATAACGGAATGCCCTTCCGGTCGTGCACGGTGTGCACTGATCTCGCGCGGTCACGCGCCGGTCGCGCGGACCAGCCTTCCAGCGCGGATCGGGCTCGTGCTATTACCCGAAAGAGCGGGACTGGACTCCCTGCCACGTGGGCAGACCGGGGACCCCGCCGACGCGCGACCGGCCTGTCGACCCGCCGGTCAACACCCGCACACCCGCTCACCATGTGGCTCCCGGCAGGGCCCGGCCGCCCCGATCCGCCTGCTCACCGGACTGATCGATCGGCTTCACATCGTACGAACGAGTAGTGAGGGCCTCCGGGTTGCGGTACAAGCGCGGTACGAGGCGGCCGCGACGGGCGGCCGTCGCGCCTTGCAGAAGGAGTCGGCCATGGCCCCACCCATGTCCGCGAGCAGATTCATCGGTGCCCTCAGAGACGAGGGCGTCACCGTCGTCGAAGTCGGGAACTGGAAACAGCACAACCGCAACCACAAGGGCTCCTGGGGCCCGGTGCACGGCGTGATGATCCACCACACGGTCACCTCGGGCAGTGACCGGACGGTCCGTATCTGCCGGGACGGCTACGCGGGCCTGCCGGGCCCGCTGTGCCACGGCGTCATCACCAAGGACGGCCGTGTCCACCTCATCGGATACGGGCGCGCCAACCACGCGGGACTGGGCGACGACGAGGTCCTGAGGGCCGTGATCGCCGAGCGGGCCCTCCCCTTGGACAACGAGGCGAACACCGACGGCAACCGCCACTTCTACGGTTTCGAGTGCGAGAACCTCGGCGACGGCACCGATCCGTGGCCCGAGGCGCAGCTGGACGCCATCGAGCGCGTCTCCGCCGCGATCTGCCGCCACCACGGCTGGACGGCCCGATCGGTGATCGGCCACCTGGAGTGGCAGCCGGGCAAGGTCGACCCGCGGGGCTTCACGATGGCGTCGATGAGGGAGCGCATCCACGCCCGGCTGAAGTAGCGGCGCGGGAGTACACGGGAGAACACATGAGGCGTGAGGGCACCGCCCCGGCGGCCGGGGCCCTCATGTCCGACAATGGGCGGGTGAACCACCCCGGTCGTCCCGCCCTCGCCGCCCTGGAACCGCGGCTGCCGTCGCCCCTGCAGGAGGTCGCGGACGGGCGGTTCGGGCGGCACGGGGTGCGGTTGCTGCTGAAGCGGGACGACCTCGTCCACCCCGAACTGGTCGGCAACAAGTGGCGCAAGCTCGTGCCGAACCTTCGGGCCGCGGCGGGGCGCACCGTCGTCACCTTCGGCGGCGCGTACTCGAACCACCTGCGGGCCACGGCCGCCGCGGGCCGCCTCCTGGGACTGCCCACGGTGGGCGTGGTGCGCGGGCAGGAGCTCGCCGGCCGTCCCCTCAACCCCTCGCTGGCCCGCTGCGCGGCCGACGGCATGCGGCTGCACTTCGTGGAGCGGTCCGTGTACCGCCGCAAGGCCGACCCGGAGACGCTGTCCGGCGTTCTCCGGGACGTGGGCGCCGAGGAGGCGTACGTCGTCCCCGAGGGCGGCAGCAACTCCCCGGCCGTACGCGGTTGCCGGCAGCTCGGCGAGGAGCTGCGCGGCCATGCGGACGTCGCCGCTCTCGCCTGCGGCACCGGCGGCACCCTCGCGGGCCTGGCCGCGGGGCTGGGCCCCGGCCGGCGCGCCCTCGGTGTCCCCGTGCTGAAGGGCGGCTTCCTGGCCGAGGAGATACGTACGCTGCAGCAGCGGGCGTTCGGCGGCCCGCGCGGCGAGTGGTCCCTCGACGACCGCTTCCACTTCGGCGGGTACGCGCGGACCACGCCCGAACTGGACGCCTTCGCCGCGGACTTCGAGCAGCGCCACGGCCTGCCGGTCGAGCGCCTCTACGTCGCGAAGATGCTGTACGCACTCGTCACCCTCGCCGAGGAGGGCGCCTTCCCGCGCGGCACGACCGTCGCCGCGGTGATCACCGGAGCGCCGTTCGACGGCTGACGCGCCGGTACCGGCCCGCGCCCGCGGCTACCCCGCCTGCCGGTAGGCGGCCGCCTCCTCCAGGTCCAGCCTGCGCAGCAGCGACCGCAGCATCTCGTCGTCGATGTACCGCCCGTCCCGCAGCCGTACGAAGACGGCCCGCTCGGCGCCGATCAGGTCCCGGGCCAGCCTGCGGTACGTGTCGTCGACGCTCTCTCCCGTCACCGGGTTCACCGTGCCGAGCCGCTCCCACACCGCGTTGCGGCGCCGTTCCAGCACCGCGCGCAGCCGGTCGGCCAGCGGCGGCGGCAGCGCGTTGCGCTCGTCCGCGAGCAGTTCCTCGAGGCGTTGCTCGGCGGCCAGGGAGGCCTGGGCCTGGGCGTTGGCCTCGACGAGGGTCTCGGCCTGCGGGTCGCGTCCGGGCAGCCGGAGCAGCCGGATCAGCGGCGGCAGGGTCACCCCCTGGAGCACCAGCGTGCCGATCACCGTGGTGAAGGTCAGGAACAGCAGGAGGTTGCGTTCCGGGAAGGGCTCGCCTTCGACCGTCGTCAGCGGGATCGAGAACGCGATGGCGAGGGACACCACGCCCCGCATACCGGCCCAGGCGACGACGAACGGCCCCTTCCAGCCGGGGTTGTCCTCCCGCTCCCGGATGCGTTTCGACAGCAGCCGGGGCAGGAAGGTCGTCGGGTACACCCACACGAACCGCGAGACGGCCACCACGAGGAAGACGGCCACCGCGTACCAGGCGGCCCTCGCCCCCTCGTTCTCCCCGAGCCCCTCCAGCACGACTTTCAGTTGCAGTCCGATGAGTGCGAACACGGACGACTCCAGCAGGAAGGCGATCATCCGCCACACCGCCTCCTCCTGGAGCCGGGTCGCGAAGTCGACCTGCCAGTTGCGATGTCCCAGGTAGAGGCCCACGACGACCACGGCGAGCACACCGGAGGCATGGACCCACTCGGCGAGGCCGTACGCCACGAAGGGAATCAGCAGGGAGAGGGTGTTTTGCAGAAGCGCTTCCTTCAGATGGGTGCGCAGCCAGTGGATCGGCACCATCAGCAGCAGACCGACCGCGATGCCGCCCGCCGCCGCCAGGAAGAACTCGCCGAGCGCGCCCGCCCAGCTCGCCCCCTCGCCGACCGCGGCCGCCAGGGCCACCCGGTACGCGGTGATCGCGGTGGCGTCGTTCACCAGGGACTCGCCCTGGAGGATGGTGGTGATCCGGGACGGCAGCCCCACCCGGCGGGCCACGGCGGTCGCCGCGACCGCGTCCGGCGGCGCCACCACCGCCCCGAGCACCAGCGCGGCCGTCAGGGGCAGGCCGGGCACGAGCAGATGGACGGCCCAGCCGACGGCGAGGGTGGCGAACAGGACGTAGCCCACCGACAGCAGCGCCACGGGCCGCAGCTTCGCCCGCAGGTCGAGGTAGGAGCTGTCGATGGCCGCCGTGTACAGCAGCGGGGGGAGCATCAGCGGCAGGAAGACATGGGGGTCGAGCCCGTACTCGGGCACCCCGGGCACGAACGAGACGGCCAGGCCCACGGCGACGAGCAGCAGCGGGGCGGGCACCGGAGTACGGCGGGCCAGTCCCGCGACCGCGGCGCTTCCCGCGACCAGTATCAGCAAGGGCAACACGTGCATGATTCCGCCCGCTCCCTTTTCCGCGCGGTCTTCCGCGCACCCGTCGTAATCTGGCAATCATGAAACAGTGCACGCACGTCTCCGCGCTGCCGGACACGGAGCCCGCGCCCCTGAGCGCGACGTGCCCGGAGTGTCTGGCCGCCGGCATGCACCCGGTGCAGCTGCGCCTGTGCCTGGAGTGCGGGCACGTCGGCTGCTGCGACTCCTCGCCGGGCCGGCATGCGACAGGGCATCATGAGGAGAGCGGCCACCCTGTCATGCGGACCCTGGAACCGGGCGAGAACTGGCGCTGGTGCTTCGTCGACCATGTGCTCGTCTGACGTCATCGGCGCGAGTGCGTCCCGTGCGCAACCGCCGGCACCGAGGTGTGCTCGCGTGACACGGTTCGACGGTCTGACGTGTGGGTACGTCAATCCGGCGGGCGCTCTTACTATTTGAAGCCCGCAGACCCCTAGCCACCGAGCGTATTCATAGTATTACTATGAGTGACAGTACGGGGCGGGGCCCCCGGGACAGGTAACTTCTGCGCGCGGTAGCGTCACCGCTGTACCACGTAGCGCGTTACCCCGGGGGGCGACCCCTCGGACCCCGAAACAGCTTGCACCACCTTGGAGGTGAGGGTGTCCCAGATCGCAGGCGAGCCCACGACCCAGGACTTCGTGGAAGTCCGGCTGCCGGCCGCGGGTGCCTACCTGTCGGTACTGCGTACGGCCACCGCCGGCCTCGCGGCCCGTTTGGACTTCACCCTCGACGAGATCGAGGACCTGCGCATCGCGGTGGACGAGGCCTGCGCGATCCTGCTGCAGCAGGCCGTGCCCGGCTCGGTGCTCAGCTGTGTCTTCCGGCTTGTCGACGACTCGCTGGAGGTCACGGTCTCGGCCCCGACCACGGACGGCCACGCCCCCTCGCGGGACACCTTCGCCTGGACCGTGCTGTCGGCCCTCGCGGGCAAGGTGTCGTCCGCCGTCGACGACGACAAAACCGTTTCGATCAGCCTCTACAAACAGCGCGGCGCGGGCCCCGGCCCGGCGTGAGGAACGGGGACGGGCCGGTGCGGGACGAAGAGCGCGGCACACGGGAACTGCCCGCCGAGGACGGGGGCCGGCCCCGCTCCGGCGGGGCCGGGAGTCCGGGCCCTGACGGCCCGGGCACACCACGGCACTGGGCGGACGGCGTCGACGGCATCCCCGAGCAGGCCCGGCCGCACCCGGAGGACGACCTCCCGGCGGCGGCCGGAGCGGTCCGGCGGGCAGAGCCGGCCGGCGACGAGGAACGCGAGGCGCTCTCCGACGGACGACGGAGTCCGAAGGGTGCGGTACGGAGCACCAGGTCCTCGGAAGGGCGGCGTCGGGTGACGGCGGGCGGGACTATGAGCGAGCACGAGCGAAACGCTGAGCAGCGCGTGCAGGGCACGCAGCACGATCCCCAGGACCGCAGCGGCGCGCGGGCGATGTTCGTCGAGCTGCGCGGGCTGGCGGAGGGCAGTACCGAGTACGCGGAGCTGCGCAACCAGCTGGTCCGGATGCATCTGCCGCTCGTCGAGCATCTCGCGCGCCGCTTCCGCAATCGCGGCGAGCCGCTGGACGACCTCACGCAGGTCGCCACCATCGGCCTGATCAAGTCGGTGGACCGGTTCGACCCGACCCGCGGCGTGGAGTTCTCCACGTACGCCACGCCCACGGTGGTCGGCGAGATCAAGCGCCACTTCCGCGACAAGGGCTGGGCCGTCCGCGTCCCGCGCCGGCTCCAGGAGCTGCGCCTCGCCCTGACGACGGCCACGGCGGAGCTCTCCCAGCAGCACGGCCGCTCCCCCACGGTCCACGAGCTCGCCGAGAAACTGTCGATCTCGGAGGAGGAGGTCCTGGAGGGCCTGGAGTCGGCGAACGCCTACTCGACCCTCTCCCTGGACGTCCCGGACACGGACGACGAGTCACCCGCGGTGGCGGACACCCTGGGCGCGGAGGACGAGGCGCTGGAGGGCGTCGAGTACCGGGAATCGCTCAAGCCGCTCCTGGAGGACCTGCCTCCCCGTGAGAAGCGCATCCTGCTGCTGCGGTTCTTCGGCAACATGACCCAGTCGCAGATCGCCCAGGAGGTCGGCATCTCCCAGATGCACGTCTCCCGTCTCCTGGCCCGCACCCTCGCCCAGCTCCGGGAGAAGCTGCTGGTCGAGGAGTGACCCCGGCTCGCGGCGCCCACCGCGCCGCGAGGGCGCTACTTCCGGTCCTGTGCCTCGCCCGGCCCCCGGATACCGAGGGCCCGGGTGGTCGCCGGGTTCACCAGCAGGACGAGTGCGGTCACGGCGACCACGGCCAGGGCGATGCCGGCCGGGATGGCCACGCTGTCGGCCTGGAGCAGGTTGTACGCGACCGGCAGCGCCAGGATCTGGGTGATGACGGCGGGGCCCCGGCTCCAGCCGCGGCGCAGCAGCAGTCCGCGCGCGGCGAGCAGCGGCAGCAGCGCGAGCACGATCAGGGTGACGCCTCCGGTGACGGCTCCCTGCCGGTCGGCCGCGTCCCCGCCGAACCCCGTGACCAGCATGGCGGCACCGCCCACGGCCAGAGCGGCCCCCTCCAGCGCGGCCAGCGCCGCCGCGGCGGTCAGCCGTCCGGGGCGGGGCTCGGCGGTGGTGTCGTCCGGTGCGGTGCGGTTCTGCTCAGCGCTCACCCCTGAAGGGTAGCCCGCACCCACGGAACCGCCCGCGGCCTGCGGCCGCACACGGCCGGGTCCCGCGCACAGGGCAGCCACCCGACACAGGGACACCGTCGCACCCACCTTGCACATGCGCCCCTGCACTGCCCGGGCACGCAGAACCACCCGCACGCCCCACGTGTCCCGCATCACGCCCGGACGCTCACGTGATCGCCCCTCTGGTCTGGGCCGGGTACCGCCCAGTAGGTAACCTGCTTCGCATGCGTGCACTTCTCGTGGTCAATCCGGCGGCAACCACCACAAGCGCACGTACGCGCGATGTCCTGATCCACGCCCTCGCGAGCGAGATGAAGCTGGAGGCGGTTACCACCGAGTACCGCGGGCACGCCCGGGACCTCGGTCGTCAGGCGGCGGAGAGCAAGGACATCGAGCTGGTCGTGGCCCTCGGCGGCGACGGCACCGTCAACGAGGTCGTGAACGGCCTGCTGCACCACGGCCCCGACCCGGCCGGCCTGCCCGGCCTCGCCGTGGTCCCCGGCGGCTCCACCAACGTCTTCGCCCGCGCCCTGGGCCTGCCCAACGACGCCGTCGAGGCGACGGGCGCCCTGCTGGACGCCCTGCGCGAGGGCCGCGAGCGCACCGTCGGCCTGGGCCTGGCGGCCGGCACGCCGGGCAGCGAGGACGAGGCGGTGCCGGCCCGCTGGTTCACCTTCAACGCGGGCCTCGGTTTCGACGCGGGCGTGGTCGGCCGCGTCGAGCAGCAGCGCGAACGCGGCAAACGCTCCACGCACGCCCTGTACCTGCGTCAGGCGCTCCGGCAGTTCTTCGGGGAGCCGCACCGCCGCAGCGGGACCATCACCCTGGAGCGCCCCGGACTCGACCCGGTGACCGATCTGGTGCTGTCCATAGTCTGCAACACCGCTCCATGGACGTATCTGGCCAACCGCCCGGTGTACGCCTCGCCCAAAGCCTCGTTCGACAAGGGCCTCGACGTGCTGGGACTCACCCGGATGTCGACGACCGCGGTCGCCCGGTATGGCACCCAGTTGCTCACTTCGTCCCCCGAGCGCGGACCCCAGGGGAAGCACGCTGTCTCACTGCACGACCTGACCGACTTCACCTTGCATTCGAAGGTGCCGCTGCCCCTCCAGATGGACGGTGACCACCTCGGGCTGCGTACGAGCGTGACGTTCACAGGCGTACGCCGTGCACTGCGTGTGATTGTGTGAGCGGAACGGGCAAAAGTCCTTTCACTCGAACGTTTAGGCCAGGATCCACCCCTTGGAAGTACGGCTGTGACCTAGTCGACACCAATGAATCAAAAAAAACTTTCCGGAAGGGGTTGTATCCGCCGCTGAGGTTTGCGAGTCTCTACGTGGCGCTCGGGACGGCCCGCATCATCGGCCCCACAGAGCACCGGAACCCCTCCTCAAACCCAAGGACCACACCAGGCGACCTGGTGATCGGCCCTTCACTTGTTGAGGGATTCGTGAAAGCGTTCACATTCACAAGCAACTTGCACGTAATAACCACGGAGAGGTAGCAGCCATGGACTGGCGTCACAACGCCGTTTGCCGCGAGGAAGACCCCGAGCTCTTCTTCCCCATCGGCAACACCGGTCCTGCGCTGCTGCAGATCGAGGAAGCCAAGGCTGTCTGCCGTCGCTGCCCGGTGATCGAGCAGTGTCTGCAGTGGGCGCTCGAGTCCGGTCAGGACTCCGGCGTCTGGGGTGGTCTCAGCGAGGACGAGCGCCGCGCAATGAAGCGCCGCGCCGCCCGCAACCGGGCCCGTCAGGCCTCCGCCTGACAATCCCACCCGCGACAGCCTGAGCTTGGCGGCGCGTACAGCGAGTACGCATCTCCCGCCCCCGAGCCGCAGCGCGCAGTGCCCCCGATGCGCAGCAACACAAGCTGGCAACGAGCAGCTGAGCCCCGGACCCGCAACGGTCCGGGGCTTCGTGCTGTGCGGGTGCGAACCCGCCGGTACGGCACTGCGAATGTGCAGATGCGGCACTTCGCCGGGGCGGCGCTACTTCTGTGCGCGCACCGGAATGTCGAGGATGACCCGCGTCCCCCGTTCGGGCGCCGGCACCATGTCGAAGGTGCCGCCCAGCTCGCCCTCCACCAGGGTCCGGACGATCTGCAGGCCGAGGTTGCCCGAGCGGTGCGGGTCGAAGCCCTCGGGGAGGCCGACCCCGTCGTCCTGGACGGTGACGAGGAGGCGGGCCTCCTTCGTCGTACCGCCCCGCACGGCCGCGACCTCGACGGTGCCCGTGTCGCCCTGCCGGAAGCCGTGCTCCAGGGCGTTCTGCAGCACCTCGGTGAGGACCATGGAGAGCGGGGTGGCCACCTCCGCGTCCAGGATGCCGAAGCGGCCGGAGCGACGGCCCGTGACCTTGCCCGGTGAGATCTCGGCGACCATGGCGAGCACACGGTCGGCGATCTCGTCGAACTCCACGCGCTCGTCCAGGTTCTGGGACAGCGTCTCATGCACGATCGCGATGGAGCCGACCCGCCGTACGGCCTCCTCCAGGGCTTCGCGGCCGCGCTCCGACTCGATGCGCCGGGCCTGGAGGCGGAGGAGGGCCGCGACCGTCTGGAGGTTGTTCTTGACCCGGTGGTGAATCTCCCGGATCGTGGCGTCCTTGGTGATCAACTCGCGTTCGCGGCGGCGGAGTTCGGTGACGTCGCGGAGGAGGACCAGCGAGCCGATGCGCGTGCCCTTGGGCTTGAGCGGGATCGCGCGGAACTGGATCACGCCGTCGCTGGCCTCGATCTCGAACTCGCGCGGCGCCCAGCCGCTCGCCACCTTGGCCAGCGCCTCGTCGACCGGGCCGCGGGACGGGGCGAGTTCGGCGGTGGTGCCGCCCAGGTGGTGGCCGACCAGGTCGCTGGCGAGACCGAGGCGGTGGTAGGCCGACAGGGCGTTCGGCGAGGCGTACTGGACGATGCCGTCCGCGTCGAGGCGGACGAGGCCGTCGCCCACGCGCGGTGCCGCGTCCATGTCCATCTGCTGGTCCGGGAACGGGAACGCCCCGGCGGCGATCATCTGGGCGAGGTCGGAGGCGCTCTGGAGGTACGTCAGCTCCAGCCGGCTCGGAGTGCGGACGGTGAGCAGGTTGGTGTTGCGCGCGATGACGCCGAGGACGCGGCCCTCCCGTCGTACGGGGATGGACTCGACCCGGACCGGGACCTCCTCGCGCCACTCGGGGTCGCCCTCGCGCACGATGCGGCCCTCGTCGAGGGCGGCGTCCAGCAACGGGCGGCGGCCGCGCGGGACCAGATGGCCGACCATGTCGTCCTGGTAGGAGGTCGGGCCGGTGTTGGGGCGCATCTGCGCCACCGAGACGTAGCGGGTGCCGTCCCGGGTGGGAACCCAGAGGACCAGGTCGGCGAAGGAGAGGTCGGCGAGCAGCTGCCACTCCGACACCAGCAGATGCAGCCACTCCAGGTCGGAGTCGCTGAGGCCGGTGTGCTGGCGGACGAGTTCGTTCATGGACGGCACGTGTGCGAGCGTACCTGGCGGTTCGGACATGGCCGGAAAGAGTGGCCTTCGGGAGGGGAGCGCCTGAGGGGCTTCCGGGGCCGGAAACACCCGCGGGCCGCGGCGCCTGGGAGGGACCCTCAACCCTCCCGGCACCGCAGCCCGGAGCAACAACGGCCGCGGGGTGTGCGGTCCCGGCCGGCCGAAGGCGAGGAGCCGGAGCAGTCAGGGCAGAGAGCGCCGTCTCCTCTGTCCGTCCTCCTGTGCGGGGAGGGCGGAGGTCCGTGGTTCACATGCCGTGTCGTTCACATGCTGTGCCTACGCATTGTGGACTAGACCACCTTGGCGTGTCCATGCGCGGGCGGATGTTCGTCGTCACCCTTTGCCGGGCGTCCGACAATGCCCTGACCGCAGAGTAGCTTGCCGCGGCCTCGATGCGGGACCGGAACGGCGCACTCGCGGGTGCGGACGGGGCCGACGGGGGCGCAGCCGGGGGCGCCCGGCGGAAGCGTTTCTGCTAGATTGGTCTAAACCACATCTCTCGCTCCGGGTTCCCCGGGTACCCGTCGAGCGCCTCTCCGAGTCCCTCTGTCCCTTTCGCAGATCGGCAGGACCAGCGTGGAAGTTGTCATCGTCCCGGACGCCAGGGCGGGCGGCGAGATCATCGCCGAGGCCATGGCGCGACTGCTCCGGCGTACCCCCGACGCCCTGCTCGGCGTGGCCACGGGCTCGACGCCGCTGCCCGTCTACGAGGCGCTGGCGGCCAGGGTGAGAGCGGGCGCGGTGGACGTCTCTCGCGCGCGGATCGCCCAGCTCGACGAGTACGTGGGGCTGCCGCCCGAGCACCCGGAGTCGTACCGCTCCGTACTCCGCCGGGAGGTGCTGGAACCGCTCGGCATCGGCATGGACGCGTTCCTGGGGCCGGACGGCACCGCCGAGGACGTGGCTGCCGCCTGCGAGGCGTACGACAGGGCGCTGGCCGCCGCCGGGGGCGTGGACCTCCAGCTGCTGGGCATCGGGACCGACGGGCACATCGGGTTCAACGAGCCGTGCTCCTCGCTCGCCTCGCGCACGCGGATCAAGACGCTCACGGAGCAGACCCGTGTCGACAACGCGCGGTTCTTCGACGGCGACATCGAGCAGGTGCCGCACCATGTGATCACCCAGGGGATCGGGACGATCCTGGAGGCGCGGCACCTGGTGCTGCTCGCGACGGGCGAGGGCAAGGCCGACGCGGTGGCGGCGACCGTGGAGGGGCCCGTCGCCGCGGTGTGCCCTGCCTCGGCTCTGCAGCTGCACCCGCACGCCACGGTCGTCGTGGACGAGGCGGCCGCGTCCAAGCTGAAGCTCTCGGACTACTTCCGGCACGCGTACGCCAACAAGCCGGAGTGGCAGGGCATCTGAGGCGTCGTACACGCGGAACAGCGGTGCCGGTGACCCGCCCGGGGTCACCGGCACCGCTGCTTCGCGCTCACGCGCCCGCGATCACCTCTGCCGCCGCGCGGCCGCACACGCGCGCGGCGCCGTGGGTCGCGAGGTGCAGGGCGCCCCGGGGCGGGGCCTGGGGGACGCCCATCTCGACCACGAGCGTGTCGGGGCGGGCCGCGAGGAGGGTGTCGAGGGCCGCGCCCATCCAGGAGTGCCGGTGCTCGTCGCGGACCACGGCCACGATGCGGCGCTCCCCGGCCGCGGTCAGGGCCGCGTCGCCCGCGCCCTCCCCCGCGAAGCTCGCCGTGCCGGTGCCGGGCAGCAGGCGCGCCAGTTCCGCGGCGACGCCCCAGGGGGTCTCGTCGCCGACGGCGATGTTCGCGACCGGGGTGAGGGCGGCGACGAAGGGGGGCGCGGTCAGCGGCTCGTACGCCGCGGAGCGGGTGACGGTGAGGGCGCGGCGGGCGGCGGTGAGTCCGATGTCCGGCAGGTCCCCGTCGCGGGCGCCGGTACGGTCCGCTGCCGATGCCGCCGCCGACCAGGCCGCGAGGTCGCGGACCCGGGCCGCCGCGTCCGCCAGGCGTTCCTCCGGCAGCTCGCCCGAGCGCACCGCCGCGACCAGGGCGTCCCGCAGGCGCCGTACGGTCTCGTCGTCGGCCAGGCCGCCGCCCACGCAGATCGCGTCCGCGCCCGCGGCGAGGGCGAGGACGCTGCCCCGCTCGATGCCGTACGTGCCCGAGATGGCCTGCATCTCCATGCCGTCGGTGACGATCAGGCCGTCGTAGCCGAGGTCCTTGCGGAGCACTTCGGTGAGGACGCGGGGGGAGAGCGTGGCCGGGCGGTCCGGGTCGAGGGCCGGGACCAGGATGTGGGCGCTCATCACCGCCTTCGTGCCGGCGGCGATCGCGGCGCGGAACGGCGCCAGTTCGCGGGTCTCGAGGACCGCGAGCGGCGCGTCGATCCGGGGCAGCGCCAGGTGCGAGTCGACCGCCGTGTCGCCGTGCCCGGGGAAGTGCTTGGCGCAGGCGGCGACGCCGGCCTCCTGGAGCCCGGAGACGTACGCGGCGGTGTGCCGGGCCACGAGGCCGGGGTCGGCGCCGAAGGAGCGGACGCCGATGACGGGGTTGGCGGGGTCGGAGTTGACGTCCGCCGAGGGGGCCCAGTTGAAGTTGACCCCGCACTCGGCGAGCCGGCGGCCCAGCTCGTGCGCCACCTCGCGGGTGAGGTCGGCGTCGTCCACCGCGCCGAGGGCGTGGTTGCCCGGGAAGGAGGAGCCGGTGCGCACCTCCAGGCGGGTGACGTCGCCGCCCTCCTCGTCGATGGCGACCAGCACGTCGCCGCGCTCGGCGCGCAGCTCGGCGGTGAGCGCGGCGAGCTGCGCGGGCGAGGCGATGTTGCGGCCGAACAGGCCCACCGAGACGAGGCCCTCGCTCAGGCGGCGCAGCAGCCAGTCGGGCGCGGTGGTGCCCGTGAAGCCGGGCTGGAGGACGGCGAGGGCGTCGCGCGTCAGGGTGTCCGTGGTGCCGGCGATCGTCGTCATGGGTGGGTCATCCCTTCACGGCGCCCGCGGTGAGACCCGCGGCCATCTTGCGCTGGACGAGGAGGAAGAGGATCACGATCGGCACGGCCAGCATCGTGGAGCCGGCCATCATCGGGGCGTACTCCGTGCCGTGCTTGGTGGTGAAGTTGGCGAGCCAGACGGTCGCCGTCTGGTTCTGCTGGCTCATCAGCATCAGCGCGTACAGGTACTCGTTCCAGGCCTGGATGAAGGCGTAGACCGAGGTGGCGACCAGACCGGGGGCGAGCAGCGGGAACACCACGCGGACGAAGGCGCCGGTGCGGGAGCAGCCGTCCACCATGGCGGCCTCCTCCAGTTCCTTCGGGATGTTGACGATGAAGCCGCGCAGCGTCCACACCGTGAACGGGAGGATGAAGGTCAGGTACGTGATGACCAGGCCCGTCAGCCGGTCGTACTGGCCCAGGTCGTTGAGGAGCAGGAAGACCGGGATGATCATGGCGACGAGCGGGACCATCTGGACCGCCAGGATGCCCACGATGACCACCTTGCGGCCGCGGAAGGCGAAGCGCGAGATGGCGAGGGCGGCCAGCATGCCGACGGCCATGCCGACCACGACGACCGCGAGGGAGACGACCAGGCTGCGGCCCACCGGGCCCCAGAAGTCGGAGATGTCCAGCGCGCGGCTGAAGTTGGAGAGCGTGAGGCCGGTCGGGAACAGGCTCGGGTCCGGGTCGATGGCGTCCTTGGCCGGCTTGAACGCGGTGTTCAGCATCCAGTAGACGGGGAAGCCCGCGGTGACGAAGACGAGCAGGCCGAGCAGGTTCCAGCCGATCTTCGACCTGCGGCGGCGTGCGGGAGCGGCGAGGGTGCTCACCCCGCTCGTGCTGCTCACGCTGCTCATTCGACTTCTCCGATCTTCAGCATCTGGCGCATGTAGACGGCGACCACGCCGAGCAGCAGCACCACGGTGAGCAGGGCGATGGCCGATCCCTGCGCGTAGTCGTTGACGACGAACGCCTTGTCGTACGAGTAGGTGGTGAGGAGCTGGAACTCGGCCTCGGGGTGGCCGCCCCGCATCACGAACACCTGCGGGAAGACGCCCACGTCCCAGATGACGGAGAGAGTCGTCAGCATCACGATGATCGGCTTGAGGATCGGCAGGGTGACGTGGCGGAACACACCCCACGCGCCCGCACCGTCCAGCCGGGCCGCCTCCTCCAGCTCCTTCGGCACCTGGGTGAGGCCCGCGCTGAGGGTGATGACCACGAAGGGCACCGCGCCCCACACCACGAGCAGCATGATCACGGCGAGGCCCTCGGGGCCGCTGGCGAACCAGTTGTGCCCGATCATCTCGACCCCGGGCAACTTGCTCAGCAGCGCGTTGAGGATGCCGTAGTCCGCGTCGAACAGCCATTTGAAAACGGTGGTGGCCACGATGATGGGCATGCCCCAGCTCGCCACCAGCACGATGTTGATCAGCATCTTCACCCAGCCGGAGACCCGCTGGAGGAGGAGCGCGATCAGCATGCCCGCCACCATCGTGAAGACCACGCAGCCGGCGGCGAAGACGATGGTCCGCAGGACGACCGACCAGAACTCGCCGTCGCCCAGGACGTTCGCGAAGTTGTCGAAGCCGACGGACTCGGCCGGCTGGAAGCCCCAGAGCTGGGGCTGCCCGAACTTCTGGAAGGAGAGCGTGACCAGCCGGACCAGCGGATAGCCGAGGACCAGGACGAGGACGAGCAGGCAGGGTGCGAGCAGCGCCCAGGGCACGGCGGTACCGCCCGGGGTCCGCTTGGCGCGGGCCGGCTCCTTGGCGGCCGGTGGTGGTGGCGGTGCCTGCCGGGCGGGCGGCACCTTGGCGGGGGTGGTGGTGTCTGCGGCACTCATCGCGTGCTCCTCAGCGGTCCCTCAGGTCGTACGGGAAGCGGCCCCCGCCGCGGTGGCGGTGCGCCCCGAAGTCGTACGGGGGGCGGCCTTTCGTGGTCCACGTGGTCCGGTGGCGCGCCCCGAGGTCGTACGGGTCACAGCAGTCGTACGAGAAGCAGGGCCCCGCCCCGGTGGGCCCCCGGACGCGGGGATGCCCGAAAGGCCCGGACGAGGCCCTGCTCTCGGATCACTTGGTGTTGATGACCTTGTCGATCTCGGCGTCCGCCTCCTTGGCGGCTGCCTCGACGGACTTCTTGCCGGTGCCGATCTCCTGCAGCATGGTCTGCAGGACCTGCGCCTTCTCGACCTGGCCCCAGCCCGGCGCCATGGGCACGAACCAGCTGGACTCGGCCGCGGTGGCCGGGACCACCGTCGCCGGGTCGTCCTTCAGCGTGGCGAGGTCGGTCTTGTTGTTGGGCAGGTTGCCCTTCTCCATCAGGCCCTTCTGGCCCTTGGCGCCGGTGAAGGCGTTGATCCACTCCGCGGCGACGTCCTGCGCGTCGGACTTCACCGGGATGGCGAGGTCGGAGCCGCCGAGGAAGACCGGGATGTTCTTGCCGGACGGACCGGGCATCACGAAGGCCTCGAGGTTGTCCTTGAGCTCGCCGGTCTTGTCGTTCTTCGGGTCGGCGGCGGTCGCGCCCTCCCAGGCGGCGCCGAAGATCATGGCGGACTTGCCCTGGCCGTAGACGATCGGGCGGTCGGCCTCGTCCTTCGTCTTGTCGCCCTTCATGTACGAGTCGAGGACGTTCTTGAACTCCTCGAGCCCCTTGAGCGACTCGGGCGAGGAGAGGTTGGCCTTCCACTGGCCGCCCTCCTCCTTGGCGATGGAGCCGCCCGCGTCGTACACGAAGGACATGGCCGCGTACCAGTCGCGGCTGGGCTGGTACCAGGCGCTGAACTTGCCGCCCTGCTTCTTCTGGATCTTGTCGAGCGCGGCGGTGAGCTCGTCGTAGGTCTTCGGCGTGGCCTTGACGCCGGCCTCCTCCGCGACGTCCTTGCGCCAGTTGGCGACACGGCCGCCCGCGTAGTAGGGGACGCCGTACGTCTTGCCCTCGTACGTCACCGAGGCCTTGAGGCCGTCGAGCCAGGCGTCCGAGTTGTCGAACTTCGCGGGGTCGACGGGGGCGAAGGCGCCCTTGACCATGTAGCCGAGCATCTCGGTGTTGCCCATCTCGACCACGTCGGGCGCCTTGTCGGTGGCGAGGACGGCGTCGAGCTTGGTGTTCTTGTCGGGCCAGCCGTAGTACTCGTGCTTGACGGTGATGCCGGGGTGCTTCTTCTTCACGGCGGCGTCGGCGGCCTTGACCAGCTCGGGCCAGTTGTTCTGCGCGTCCACCGTGAGCCAGACCGTCAGCTCCTTGGCGTCCGCGCCGCCGGACTCCCCGGACCCCTCGCCCCCGCACGCCGCGATGGAGACCATCATGCCCGCGATACCGATCGCGACTGTCAGCTTGCGCTTCACGCCACCCTCCTCAGGGATGCCACAAAACCCCCCTGCCCACCGCGGTGACCGAACGA
The DNA here is from genome assembly GCA_000719105.1 of Streptomyces sclerotialus. Classification (GTDB taxonomy): domain Bacteria; phylum Actinomycetota; class Actinomycetes; order Streptomycetales; family Streptomycetaceae; genus Streptomyces; species Streptomyces sclerotialus_B. The sequence continues at coordinate 301,984 of JODX01000005.1, forward strand.
CTGCCGCTGCCCGTGGGGCCGGGACTGGACCAATGGTGTAGACCAGTAGGGGGGAGCTTGGCCCAGACCAAAAAGGGTGTCAAGGCGTTCGAGGGCGCTCCAGCCGTCCGTTATGGGACCTACATATGCAGGGACCTTTAAGTAAGGAACCGGCGGAAACACCGGGTGCGGAGCGGGCATTTCGGGTGGACCACCGGAGCGCGGTGGACTAGACCAACAGGGGGCGCGAAGGTATACAGAGGGGATCACGGAGGATGCGAGGGGACACTCGCCCAGGAAGCCGTGCCACGATGTGAGCCGAGGCCGACGGCCCGTCGTTCGCGTCGGCGCACGGAGCCGGAGCCGGGAAGGCGGAGCATGAGCACCGACGTCAGCAGTGCGGAGAACGAGAGCGGGGCGCCCGTTCGTACCGCACGCGTGCCGAAGTACTACCGCCTGAAGAAACATCTGCTCGACATGACGGAGACGCTCCCGCCGGGCACGCCGGTGCCGCCGGAGCGCACGCTCGCCGCCGAATTCGACACCTCGCGCACCACCGTGCGCCAGGCCCTGCAGGAGCTGGTCGTCGAGGGCCGCCTGGAGCGCATCCAGGGCAAAGGCACGTTCGTGGCGAAGCCCAAGGTGTCCCAGGCGCTCCAACTCACCTCGTACACCGAGGACATGCGGGCCCAGGGCCTCGAACCCACCTCGCAGCTCCTGGACATCGGCTACGTCACCGCCGACGACACCCTCGCCGGGCAGCTCGACATAGCCGCCGGCGGCCGGGTGCTGCGCATCGAGCGGCTGCGCATGGCGAACGGCGAGCCGATGGCCATAGAGACCACCCACCTGTCCGCCAAGCGCTTCCCGGCGCTGCGCAGGTCGCTGGTGAAGTACACGTCCCTCTACACCGCGCTGGCCGAGGTGTACGACGTCCACCTCGCCGAGGCCGAGGAGACCATCGAGACCTCGCTGGCCACCCCGCGCGAGGCCGGCCTGCTCGGCACCGACGTGGGCCTGCCGATGCTGATGCTCTCCCGCCACTCCCTGGACAAGGAGGGCAAGCCGGTGGAGTGGGTGCGGTCGGTCTACCGCGGGGACCGGTACAAGTTCGTGGCGCGGCTCAAGCGGCCGGTGGATTAGAAGTCACGGGGCGCCCGGGCAGTTCGGCCGGGGGTCCGGGGGTCGCCCCCGGGCGATGCAGCGTGGCGCGGCTCAAGCGGCCGGTGGATTGAGGATCACCGGGCGCCCGGGCAGTTCGGCCGGGGGTCCGGGGGTCGCCCCCGGGCGATGCAGCGTGGCGCGGCTCAAGCGGCCGGTGGATTGAGGGGCACGGGCGCGTCATCGCATGGACGGGAGGACCACCCGGTGCGCATCGCGAACGATCCGAACAGCCCCCGGACGAGCCGCGCGAGCGCGCGGACCGTCCTCGTCTGGACCATTGTCGCCCTCGTCGGCGCGGCCGGCTGGGCCGTGCTCGCCCTGGCCCGCGGCGAGGAGGTGTCCGCCGCCTGGATGGTCGCGGCGGCCCTCGGCTCGTACGCCATCGGCTACCGCTTCTACGCGAAGTTCATCCAGTACAAGGTGCTCAGGGCCGACCGCACCCGGGCCACTCCGGCGGAACGGCTGAACAACGGGATCGACTTCCATCCCACCGACCGCCGGGTGCTCCTCGGCCACCACTTCGCGGCGATCGCGGGCGCGGGCCCCCTGGTCGGGCCGGTGCTCGCCGCGCAGATGGGCTATCTGCCGGGCACCATCTGGATCGTCGCCGGGGTCATCTTCGCCGGCGCCGTGCAGGACATGGTGGTGCTGTTCTTCTCCACCCGCCGGGACGGCCGGTCGCTCGGGCAGATGGCCCGTGAGGAGATCGGCCCGGTGGGCGGCGCCGCCGCACTGCTCGCCGCCTTCGCCATCATGATCATTCTGCTCGGTGTGCTGGCACTCGTCATCGTCAACGCCCTCGCGGAGTCCCCGTGGGGCACCTTCTCCATCGCGATGACCATTCCGATCGCCCTCTTCATGGGCTTCTACCTGCGGGTGCTGCGGCCGGGACGGGTCAGCGAGGTCTCGCTGATCGGTGTGGCCCTGCTGCTGTTCGCGCTGGTCTCGGGCCGCTGGGTGGCCCAGTCGTCGTGGGCCGACGCCTTCACCCTCGCCCCGTCCACCCTGGTGATCTGGCTGGTGGCGTACGGGTTCGTCGCCTCCATCCTGCCGGTGTGGATGCTGCTCGCGCCCCGCGACTACCTGTCCACCTTCATGAAGATCGGCACGATCCTGCTGCTGGCGGCCGGTGTGGTGGTGACCCTGCCGACGCTGCGGATGCCCGCGGTCACGGACTTCGCCACCCGGGGCGACGGCCCGGTGTTCGCGGGTTCGCTCTTCCCGTTCGTGTTCATCACCATCGCGTGCGGGGCGCTCTCCGGTTTCCACGCGCTGATCTCCAGCGGGACGACGCCGAAGATGATCCAGAAGGAGACGCAGGTCCGGCTGATCGGCTACGGCTCGATGCTGATGGAGTCGTCCGTGGCCGTGATGGCGCTGATCGCCGCCTCGGTCATCGACCCGGGCCTGTACTTCGCGATGAACGCGCCCGCCGGTGTCATCGGCGACACCGTGCAGAACGCCTCGCAGGTGGTGACCGGCTGGGGCTACTCCATCTCGCCGGACGCCCTCGCGGAGGCGGCCCGGCAGGTCGAGGAGTCGTCCCTGCTGTCCCGTACCGGCGGCGCGCCCACGCTCGCGGTCGGAGTCTCGGAGATCTTCTCGCAGGTCACCGGGGACGGGATGCGCGCCTTCTGGTACCACTTCGCGATCATGTTCGAGGCGCTGTTCATCCTCACCGCGCTCGACGCGGGCACGCGCGTGGGCCGCTTCATGCTCCAGGACACCCTCGGCAACGTCTACCGGCCGTTCAGGAACGTGAGCTGGAAGCCGGGGCTGGTCGTCACGAGCGGCATCGTCTGCGCGCTGTGGGGCTACTTCCTGTGGGTGGGCGTCCACGAGCCGCTCGGCGGGATCAACCAGCTCTTCCCGGTCTTCGGCATCTCCAACCAGCTGCTGGCGGCGGTCGCCCTGACCGTGTGCACCACGCTGCTGGTGAAGTCCGGGCGGCTCAAGTGGGCCTGGATCACGGGCGTTCCGCTCGCGTGGGACGCGACGGTGACGCTCACCGCGAGCTGGCAGAAGGTGTTCTCCGACGATCCGCGCGTGGGGTTCTTCAAGCAGCGGGAGATCTACCAGGACGCCATCGGCCGGGGCGAGGTGATCGCACCCGCGAAGACCATGGACGACATGCACACCGTCGTCACCAACTCCACGGTGGACGGCGTCCTGACGGCCGTACTGGCGCTGCTGATCGTGGTCGTGATCGCCGACGCGGCCCGGGTGTGCGTCCGCCATGTCCGCCGGCCGGCGCTGTCGACGCTGAGCGAGTCCCCGTACGTGGAGTCGAAGATCGTCGCCCCGGCGGGTCTGCGCGCGACGCGCGAGGAGCGGGAGGAGGCGGCGCGCGATGCGGTCGGCGCTGGTCAGGGCGGCTAGGAGGACGGCTGAGGGCGTGCGCTGGTACATGCGGGAGCTGACCGGCGAGTCGGCGTACGACCGGTACACGGCCCATGTGCGCGCACACGACCCGGAGGCGCCCGTGCCGTCCCGCAGGGAGTTCGAGCGTGCCCGGACCGACCGGCAGGACTCGGACCCCCGGCAGGGGTTCCGCTGCTGCTGAACTCCCGCCGTCGGCCGAGCGGTGCGGAACCGGGCTCCGGTGGGTTCCAAGGCCCGGGGCCCGGGTCCGCACCGCGGATCCGTTATACGGACAGGGGTTCCATTAACCGATACCGTCGCCTAGATTTCTCGCCCATCACAGAGGTGATCAACGAGGTCGACGAGGGAACGGAGCCGCAGCATGTCAGGAGCACACCAACCACCCGAAGCGCGGGAGCCGGTGGTGACACCGGTCCGCGTGGTCATCGCCCTCTGTCTCGTGGCGCCCTTCGTGGCGATGCTGTGGGTCGGCTCGTACTCCTCGGTGGACCCCACCTTCATCGGCATCCCGTTCTTCTACTGGTACCAGATGGCCTGGGTGATCGTCTCCACGGCGCTCACCATGGTCGCCTACAAGCTCTGGCAGCGTGACCAGCGCGCCCAGCGTGCCCGCAAGGACCGGACCGAGGCGCGGGACGGGGGTGCGTCGGCGTGAAGGACGGCGTGAACGGTGTCGCCCTCACCGTCTTCATCCTCTTCTTCGTGGCCGTCACGGTCATGGGCTTCCTCGCCGCCCGCTGGCGCAAGGCCGAGAACGAGCACAGCCTCGACGAATGGGGCCTCGGCGGGCGGTCGTTCGGCACCTGGGTCACCTGGTTCCTGCTCGGCGGCGACCTCTACACCGCGTACACCTTCGTGGCGGTCCCGGCGGCAATCTACGCGGCGGGCGCGTCCGGCTTCTTCGCCGTGCCGTACACCATCCTCGTCTACCCGCTGATCTTCACCTTCCTGCCCCGGCTGTGGTCGGTGTCGCACAAGCACGGGTACGTCACGACCTCCGACTTCGTGCGCGGGCGCTTCGGCTCCAAGGGCCTGTCGCTGGCGGTGGCGCTGACCGGTCTGCTGGCCACGATGCCGTACATCGCGCTCCAGCTCGTCGGCATCCAGGCGGTGCTGGACGTGATGGGCGTGGGCGGCGGCGAGGACACCCACTGGTTCATCAAGGACCTGCCGCTGCTGATCGCCTTCGGTGTGCTCGCGGCGTACACGTACTCGTCCGGGCTGCGCGCCCCCGCGCTGATCGCGTTCGTGAAGGACACGCTGATCTACCTCGTCATCGCGGTGGCGATCATCTACATCCCGATCAAGCTGGGCGGCTTCGACGCGATCTTCGACGCGGCGGGCAAGGCGTTCGGCGAGACCAACCCGGCGACGGGCGCGCCGCGCGGCGCCCTGGTCCCGAACGAGGCCGGCCAGTGGACGTACGCCACCCTGGCCCTGGGCTCGGCGCTCGCGCTCTTCATGTACCCGCACTCGATCACGGCGACGCTGTCCTCGCGCAGCCGTGAGGTGATCCGCCGCAACACCACGATCCTGCCGCTGTACTCCCTGATGCTGGGTCTGCTCGCGCTGCTGGGCTTCATGGCGATCGCGGCCGGCATCAAGGTGCAGAACGGCCAGCTGGCCATCCCGCAGCTCTTCGAGACCATGTTCCCGGACTGGTTCGCGGGCGTGGCCTTCGCGGCGATCGGCATCGGCGCGCTGGTCCCGGCGGCCATCATGTCGATCGCGGCCGCGAACCTCTTCACCCGCAACATCTACAAGGACTTCATCAAGCGGGACGCCACGCCCGAGCAGGAGACCAAGGTCTCCAAGCTGGTGTCGCTGCTGGTGAAGGTGGGCGCACTCGTCTTCGTCCTGACCATGGACAAGACGGTCGCCATCAACTTCCAGCTGCTCGGCGGCATCTGGATCCTGCAGACCTTCCCGGCGCTGGTGGGCGGCCTGTTCACGCGCTGGTTCCACCGCTGGGCGCTGCTCGGCGGCTGGGCGGTCGGCATGCTGTACGGCACGATCGCCGCGTACAACGTCTCCTCGCCGACCCAGGCGCACTTCGGCGGCTCCTCGGCGGAGATCCCCGGCATCGGGCACATCGGCTACATCGGTCTGACGGCCTTCGTGCTCAACGTCGTCGTCACGGTCGTCCTCACCTTCGTCCTGCGGGCGCTCAAGGCCCCCGACGGCATCGACGAGACGAAGCCGGAGGACTACACGGCGGACGCGGGCGACGCCGGCGTCTCCGTGGAGCTGCCGAAGGTGGGCACCGGGCACTGAGCCCGGGGCCCTTGGCTCCAGCTCTTGGCTCTCAGCCCTTACGAGGCCGCCGTTCTCCCTGGATCTCCGGGAGGGCGGCGGCCTCGTGCCGCTGCTCACCTGCGCCGTACCGCTGCGAGGCTGAGGACGGCACAGATCGCACTGATGACGGTGGCGAACGTGTTCAGTCTGTCCTTCTCGATCAGCAGGCACAGCGTGACGGCCACCGCAGTGATGAGGACGAGAAGCAGGTACTGGCCGTACGCACGGCGCCGAGGCGTCCGTGGCTTCGAGACCCCGGGCTTCCGATGACCACGCCTCAGGAAGGTCGGTGTCCGGGACGGGCGAGGGCCGTCGGGCAGTTCGGAGGGGCGGGTCGGCCGGGGATGTCCAGGCATGGTGGAACTCACCTCGAGGAGGAGGGGAACGGAGAAGCCGGTCACCGACAGTGCGGTTCGGTGCGCTCAACGTAACCATGCCGCACTCGGGATTCCGCACCGAACGATGCCCGCGGAGATTGCCAGTCCTCCGGCAGGTTGCCTCCGCCGACGGGGCAACCTGCCGGAGACAACCTCAAGCACCGGTGCAGGGACGCGAGTCCGCACTCTGAGCGGTCAGCGACCTCCACTCGCCGGCAGTGCCGGGACCCACCCCCGCACAGATGCGGGCTTCGGCGGACTCCGTGCCCAGGCCCCAACGGCGCAGGGTCCCGTCCTCGCCGACGCTGACGACCACACGGTCGTCCAGGGCGAACGCGGCACCGCGCACCTTCCCGGTGTGTCCGGTCAGTTGGGCGTACGGGCCCCACGTTCCGTCGTCCCTGTGCCGCCAGATGCGTACGGTGCCGTCGCGGGACGCCGTGACCAGCGACCGCCCGTTGGCGGAGAAGTCGACGGAGACGACGGGGCCGGTGTGCCCGTACAGGCGGGACACCTTCTCGCGCCGCCGGGTGTGCCAGATCTCGACGATGTGGTCGCGACCGGCCGAGGCCAGCAGTTCACCGTCCCGCGAGTAGGCGAGGTCGAAGATCGAGTCCGTGCTTTCCCTGGGGCGCTCCCGCAGTCGCCCACCGGGCCACGTCCGGAGCGTGACCATGTTGTCCTGACCGGCCGAGGCCAGCAGCGGCTCCCCGGCCCCGGGGGACAGGGCCAGGGCCCAGATGTCCGGTGCGCGGACCCGCATCACCGTCTGCCGGGAGGACGGCAGGTCCCAGATACGGATGGTGTCGTCCCAGCCTCCGCTGATCACCTTGTTGCCATCAGGGGTGAAGGTCACGGCGAGCACCTCACGCTCGTGGCCTCTCAGGGTGCTGCCGGACTGTGTGCCGTCCCGCGTGTTCCACACCGTGACGGTGCGGTCCTTGCCGGCCACGGCCAGACGCCTCCCGTCACCGCTGAAGGCCAGGCTCGTGATTTCGTCGTCGGCGGCGTGGAAGCTCCTGCGGGGCGAGTTGCCCTCCGCACCCCACAAGGCAACCCGGCCCTTGGTGTCACCGACCGCGTACAGGTCGCTCCGCGGCGCCCGGGCCAGCGCCGTCATCGGTGCCGTGCCGGTGCGGACCGGACTGTCCGCGAGGTGCCACACCATGAGCTGCCCGTCCTCACTGCCGGTGATCAGGGTGGAGCCGTCCCGGATGACCGCGAGCGCGTTCACCGGTCCCGTGTGTCCGGTGATCGGCAAGGGGACCCGGGTCCCGGAGAGATCCCGGACCATGGCCGTGTTGTCCTGGCCGGCGGTCACGACCGTGCCGTCGGCGGCCACGGCCACGTCCATCACCGAGTCGCCGTGGTCCGGTGCGAGGGGCCGCGCCCCTCCCGTACGGAGGTCCCAGACCTGCACGGAGTCGTCGAAGCTGCCACCGACGAGCTTCCGCCCGTCCGTGCTGAACCTCAGGGCCCTCACCGGGCCACCGGGACGGTCCGCCAACCGCTCGCTCTCCGAGCCGTCCGAGGGATCGAGCAGGGCGACCCGGCGCTCCGTCCCGTCGTCGTCCTTGTTCCTCCCTCCGCCCACGGCGAGGGTGCCGTCGGCCGGGCTGACGGCGAGCGCGCGTACGGGACCCGGCGCGTCCTGCCCGCCGGGCCGGTGCTCCCAGTCCGCTTCCTCGTAGGGCGGCAGCCAGGACCGCACCACTCCGTCGCCGCCGGCGGTGAACAGACGCCGGCCGGACGGCGCGAAGGCCACGCGCATGTCCGTGTCCTCGTGATGGAGGTTCTGGTGTCCGGCACGTAGCCGCTGCGGCTTCCAGGACCGGTCGTAGAGCCACACATCGCCGTCCTTCCAGGCGGCGGCGAGCAGCTTCCCGTCCGCACTCCAGGAGAGGGAGACGAGCCGTCCCTCCGCGCCGGACGGCGCGCTGCGCTCGTGGGTCGAGCGGGCGTGGGGATCGGTACGGGGATTCCACCAGCGGATCGTCCCGTCCTCACCGCCCCACGCCACGGCGGAGCCGTCACCGCTGCCGGCAAGCGCCGCGACGGGTGTTCCGGCCTCGACCCGGCGTTCGCTCCAGACCGGCTGCACACTGCTCAGCAGGGCGCTCCGGCTGTCCGCCGAGGCTTCCTTCCTGAAGGCCGCGACCGCGAGCCGGGCCGACAACGACGGTGCGGATCCCGCCAGCGCCATCGCCTGGTTCGCCAGGCGTTGCGCCACGGCCGTGTGCTCCGCCTGCTGCTGCTTGCCCAGCAGATACGTGGTCATCGTCGTTCCGCTCACCACCAGCAGCATCACCGACCCCAGACTCAGCAACCACCTCAACCGCCGACGCCAGATCCTCCGTTCCGCCCGCTGCACGCTCGCCGCCAGGAACTCCCGCTGCACGCGCCCCAGCTCGTCCGGATGCCGGTTCGCCCAGTCCCGCAGGGTGGCCAGCCCGCGGTCGCGAAGCAGCTCCTCCGGGTCCCTGCCCGACTGTGCCCACCGGTCGGCTGCCCCGGCGAGATCGCGGCCCGACTTCCGCATCAGCTGCTCCTGGGTGACCCACTGCCGCAGCCGCTCCCAGGCGCCCAGCAGCGCCTCGTGGGCGATCTCCACACTGGCCTCGCCGTCCGGATCGTGGCCGATGGTGAGCAGCCGCGCGCGGGTGAACTCCTCGATGACGTCGAAGGCCTCGCGGTCGCTCCCGGGCAGCTGGGCGATCAGTCGCGGTCGGGCGATGCGCCGCCGGGTGCCGCTGTCGGCCTCGCCGAGCTGGGCGAGCCGCACGAAGGCGTACGCGGCGATGCGCTGCTGTCGCGGATCGAGCCGGAGATACGTCGTCTCGGCGGTGCGGGCCAGCGCCTCCTTGACGCCGCCGGCCCGGAGATAGCCGTCGAGGGTCAGCCGGTCGCCCTCCCGGTGCCGCCAGGTCTCCTGCAGGGCATGGGCGAGCAGCGGCAACGCACCCGGGGACCGGCCCTGTTCCGCGGCCCACGGCCCGTTGAGGGTGCCGAGGTGGGCGAGGAGGGTACGGACGAGCGCGTCCTCGACCTCCAGCCCGGCGTCCTCGGCCGGCTCCACGATCGCGGCACGCAGCTCGGCCTCGGTCATGGGTTCGAGCAGATAGGCACCTGTCCGGAGGGCCCGGGTGAGGCCGGGGTGGGCCAGGCAGCGGCCGAAGAAGTCCGCCCGCAGACCAGCGACCACGAGGGCGGCCGCGGGTCTCTCGGCCTCTGCCGTGGAGAGCACGGACAGTGCGTCGAGAAACGCCGCCCTCTCCGCCACGTCCGTGCAGAGGGTGAAGATCTCCTCCAGCTGATCGACGACGACGGCCGTACGGAACGGCTGTCCGCCCGGTCCGGCCGTCCGCAGGTCGTCCGCGCATCGCTCAGGTGCGTCCCGCAACTGTTCGTGTACGGCATCGGGTTCCGTGCCGGCGACGGCGGCGAGTTCCCGCGCGAGCCGGGTCAGTGGACGCTCACCCGGGGTGAACCGCACCACCGTCCAGTCGCGCGTCCCGCCCAGCCGTCCCTCCCTCAGAGCGGGTACGAGTCCGGCGTACAGCAGTGAGGACTTGCCCGCTCCCGACGGTGCGACGACCAGGTGCGGGCCGCCGCGCGTGAGCCGGCCGTCGAGTTCGGCCAGCAGCCCGGAGACCGCCGCGTCACGGCCGCGGAACCAGCGGGCGTGTTCCGGTGCGTAAGGGGCGAGGCCGGGATAGGGACACGGGGCGCCGATGGACGGTACGTCGTCCGTCCCCGGCCTGGCCAGCAACCACAGGTCCAGCAGTCGCCCCTTCGAGCCGAAATACCGGTCGAGGGCCTCGGCCAGTGCCTGGCTGCCGAGCTGTCTGCCGTGCTCGATCTTGCTGATGTGCGCCTTGTGGCAGTAGACCTGCTCGCCCAGTTTCTTCTGGGGCAGGCCTCTCGCCATTCTCAGGTGCCGCACTTCCTCCCCGTACGTCCTGTCGGGTTCCTCGTCGGCGCCGGCCGGCTCCTCGTGCCCGGCCGTCCTGAGGTCGCCCTCCGCGGACCTGGAGTCCTCCCCAGGCCCGGGCGGTTCGGGCGATACGGGCAGTTCCCCTTCCGTTGCCTGTTGCCTGCCACTCGGGCAACCGGCAACTCCCTCTTCTCCCCCGCTGCTCACGTGCTTCACCTGCTACATCTTTCACCGCGACCGACACGCTCCGGAGGCAGAAGACTACGGGTGGTGATGGCGCATCCAGCGGGCTCCCCCGAGCACGCCCGCACACCGCCGTGCGCCGGAAGCGCACGTACCCCCCAGAGCAACCGAGGAGTTGCCATGAAGCTGTTCCGCACCGCCTGCGCCGCACTCGCCCTCGCCCTGGGCCCCGCCGTACCGGCACCCGCCGCCCCCACGGGCGCCTCCCCGGAGCGTGCCGAGATCGTCAGGCGGGCCGAGGCGTTCCTGACGCAGCCGCAGGAGTACCGGCTGACGAGGAGCGGCTCGACCCACATGTCGGCTCCCCGGCCCGGGGAGAACTTCCTCGGCGGACGTGACCTCAACAGGTTCAACGGCTACAGCGGCTCGCCGTGGTGCGGCTACTTCGCGGCCCGCACGTGGGGGTACAGGGATACGCCGGGCCGGTACGCCTCCTCGCACGCCTGGTGGAAGGCCAGCCGTGAGTTCCACTCGTTCGACTCGAGCGTGCTGCCTGCGCGGGGCGACGTCCTCGTCTGGCACAACGGACTGACGGGTGGCGCGGCACAGGGTCACGTCGCCGTCGTCACCGAGGTCACCGACCGGTCCGTCGAGGTCGTCGAAGGCAATGCGCAGAGCAGCGGCGACCGGGGCAGCGACAGCATCGTCCGGCGAAGCCGGACCTGGACGGCGACCGGGATGAAGCTCGGTGACGGCAGCCGCGCGTTCCGTGGATTCGCCGCGCGTTTCTGAGCGAACGGCCCGTCAACGGGATCAACCGGGCCGGGACACGACACAACATGTGGGGGTGGAGTTGGAACGGCACCCCCACATGTATGCTCGTGCTCGCTGTCGCCGCAGGGGAATCCGGTGCGAATCCGGAACTGTCCCGCAACGGTGTACTTGTGCGTGTTCGTCTTCCCGAGCGCCCACTTGTCCAGTCCGAGTACCTGCCGACGGCGCGCCCGGCCGTCCGGCCCGGGCGCCCTGACGTCCGGGCCTCGCGGAATGGGCCGGTGGACGCGCCGCGTACCGGCCGGCTGACGCCTTCCGTCTGCGCGCGCACGTGTGCACCGCTCCCTCCTTCCGCAGGCCCAGCCGAGCGAGGGAGAGCCCCACGTGACCATCGCGCCACCGGATCCGGCCGCAGTCACCGAACCGAGCCCCGACGGTCCCGACAGTCCCGGTACCGCGCTGCTGCGCACCCTGACCGAGCTCACCGCCGACCTCCCCGACACCGACCCCGGCCGGGTCGCCGCCGCCGCGCTGCGCGGCCGCTCGGCCCACGCGGACGAGGCGGAGCTGCGGGAGCTGGCCACCGAGGCGGCGGCGGGGCTCGTCTTCGAGGACCCCGCGTACTCGCGGCTGGCCGCCCGGCTGCTGACCATCGGCATCGCCGCCGAGGCCGCCTCGCAAGGTGTGCGCTCCTTCTCCGGGTCGGTCACCGCCGGTCACCGCGAGGGCCTGATCGCGGACCGCACCGCCGAGTTCGTGACACTGCACGCGGCGCGCCTGGACGCGCTGGCCGGCACCGCCGTCGCCGAGGGGGCCGACGACCGCTTCGGCTACTTCGGCCTGCGGACCCTGTACAGCCGCTATCTGCTCCGCCACCCGGTCACCCGGCGGGTCGTCGAGACCCCGCAGCACTTCCTGCTCCGCGTCGCCTGCGGTCTCGCCGAGGACGGCACCGCCCGCTCCGTCGACGAGGTCACCGCGCTGTACGGCCTGATGAGCCGCCTGGAGTACCTCCCCTCCTCCCCCACCCTCTTCAACTCCGGCACGCGGCACCCCCAGATGTCGTCCTGCTACCTGCTCGACTCCCCCCAGGACGAACTGGACTCCCTCTACGAGCGCTATCACCAGGTGGCCCGCCTCTCGAAGCACGCGGGCGGCATCGGGCTCGCCTACTCCCGCATCCGTTCCCGCGGCGCGCTGATCCGGGGCACCAACGGGCACTCCAACGGCATCGTCCCGTTCCTGAAGACGCTCGACTCCTCGGTCGCCGCCGTCAACCAGGGCGGCCGGCGCAAGGGTGCCGCCGCCGTCTACCTGGAGACCTGGCACGCCGACCTCGAGGAGTTCCTGGAGCTGCGGGACAACACCGGCGAGGACGCCCGCCGCACCCACCACCTGAACCTCGCGCACTGGATCCCGGACGAGTTCATGCGCCGGGTCGAGGCCGACGGGGAGTGGTCGCTGTTCTCCCCCTCCGACGTGCCGGAGCTGGCCGACCTGTGGGGCGAGGAGTTCGACGCCGCGTACCGCAGGGCGGAGGCGGCCGGGCTGGCGCGGAAGACGCTGCCCGCGCGCGAGCTGTACGGCCGCATGATGCGCACCCTCGCCCAGACCGGCAACGGCTGGATGACCTTCAAGGACGCCGCCAACCGCACCGCCAACCAGACCGCGGAGCCGGGCCACGTCATCCACTCCTCCAACCTCTGCACGGAGATCCTGGAGGTCACCAGCGACGACGAGACGGCGGTCTGCAACCTGGGGTCGGTCAATCTGGGCGCCCTCGTCGACCCGGCCGTCCAGGACATCGACTGGGAGCGGCTGGACGCCACCGTCCGCACCGCCGTGACCTTCCTGGACCGCGTGGTCGACATCAACTTCTACCCGACCGAGCAGGCGGGCCGCTCCAACGCCCGGTGGCGTCCCGTCGGCCTGGGCGTGATGGGCCTGCAGGACGTCTTCTTCCGGCTGCGGCTGCCCTTCGACTCGCGCGAGGCGATGACCTTGTCCACCCGTATCGCCGAGCGGATCATGCTCGCCGCGTACGAGGCGTCGGCCGACCTCGCGGAGCGGAGCGGCCCGCTGCCGGCCTGGGAGAAGACCCGTACAGCCCGGGGCGTGCTCCACCCCGACCACTACGAGGGCGTCGAGTTCGCCTGGCCCGACCGCTGGACCGCCCTGCGGAAGCGCATCGCCGCCACCGGCCTGCGCAACTCCCTCCTTCTCGCGATCGCCCCCACGGCCACCATCGCCTCGATCGCCGGCGTGTACGAGTGCATCGAGCCGCAGGTGTCCAACCTGTTCAAGCGGGAGACGCTGTCCGGCGAGTTCCTCCAGGTCAACTCGTATCTGGTGGACGACCTCAAGCGGCTCGGCGTGTGGGACGCCCGCACCCGCGAGGCGCTGCGCGAGGTGAACGGCTCCGTGCAGCACTTGGGCCGGCTCCCCGAGGACGTACGGCGGCTCTACCGCACCGCCTGGGAGATCCCGCAGCGCGCCCTGATCGACATGGCCGCCGCGCGCACCCCGTTCCTGGACCAGGCCCAGTCCCTGAACCTGTTCCTGGAGACGCCGACCATCGGCAAGCTCTCCTCGATGTACGCCCACGCCTGGAAGTCGGGCCTGAAGACCACGTACTACCTGCGCTCGCGCCCGGCGACCCGGATCGCCCGCGCGGCACAGGCGGCCGTTCCCGTACCGGCGGAGGACGCCGTCGCCTGCTCCCTGGAAAACCCCGAGTCCTGCGAGGCCTGCCAGTGATGACCAGCACGAAGACCGCCCAGAACCTGCTCGACCCCGGTTTCGAGCTGACCCTCCGCCCCATGCGCTACCCCGACTTCTACGAGCGCTACCGGGACGCCATCAAGAACACCTGGACCGTGGAGGAGGTCGACCTGCACTCGGACGTCGCCGACCTCGCCAGGCTCAGCCCCGCCGAACAGCACCTCATCGGCCGCCTCGTGGCCTTCTTCGCGACCGGCGACTCCATCGTGGCGAACAACCTCGTGCTCACCCTCTACAGGCACATCAACTCCCCCGAGGCGCGCCTGTACCTGTCGCGGCAGCTCTTCGAGGAGGCCGTCCACGTCCAGTTCTATCTGACGCTCCTCGACACCTACCTGCCCGACCCGGAGGACCGCGCGGCCGCCTTCGCCGCGGTCGAGAGCATCCCGTCCATCCGCGAGAAGGCCGGGTTCTGCTTCACATGGATGGACTCGGTCGAGGAGATCGACCGGCTGGAGAGCAGGGCCGACCGCCGGCGCTTCCTGCTCAATCTCATCTGCTTCGCGGCGTGCATCGAGGGCCTGTTCTTCTACGGCGCGTTCGCGTACGTCTACTGGTTCCGCAGCCGGGGCCTGCTGCACGGCCTGGCCACCGGCACCAACTGGGTCTTCCGGGACGAGACGATGCACATGTCCTTCGCCTTCGACGTGGTGGACACCGTCCGCAAGGAGGAGCCGGACCTCTTCGACGACGAGCTGCAGCGGCAGGTCACCGACATGCTGCGGGAGGCCGTCGAGGCCGAGCTGCAGTTCGCGCGCGACCTGTGCGGTGACGGCCTCCCGGGGATGAACACCGAGTCGATGCGCCAGTACCTGGAGTGCGTCGCCGATCAGCGGCTGACCCGCCTCGGCTTCGCCCCGGTGTACGGCTCGGAGAACCCGTTCTCCTTCATGGAGCTTCAGGGCGTGCAGGAGCTGACCAACTTCTTCGAGCGGCGGCCTTCGGCGTACCAGGTCGCGGTGGAGGGGTCGGTCGGCTTCGACGAGGACTTCTGAGTCTTCGCGGGAGCCTCGGCGGGAGCCTTCGTGGAAGCCTGCTCGGCAGCCCTTCCCTCGGCAGCCCTTCGCTCGGCAGCCCTTCGCTCGGCCTCCCTGAGCTGACGGTCGATACGCCGGTCGCGTACGACACCGATCAGCGCGGGGAGGACGAGCACGGCCAGCAGGCCGAGGACGGCCACCGTTCCGAGGAGGGCCTGTGCGTGTGTCGTATCCATGGACACCACTCTCGCGCCGAACACTCCTTACCGTCAGTGGCAGGACTGCCGTGAGCCCTCGAATTACTGCCAGCCCTGCGGCACACTGGCGGCATGCTGCGGAACGTGGCCGTCGTCCTGCTCGACGGAGTGCATCCCTTCGAACTCGGCGTGCTGTGCGAGGTGTTCGGGCTCGACCGCAGTGACGAGGGGCTGCCCGTGTACGACTTCGCGGTGGTCTCCGCCGAGGGCCCCACGCTCGGCACGCACGCCGGGTTCACCGTCTCGGTGCCGTACGGCCTGGAGCGGCTGGAGGAGGCCGACCTGATCGCCGTACCGGCCGGGGAGAGCTATGTGGGGCGGAGCTTCCCGCCCGAGCTGCTCGACGCGCTGCGCCGGGCCGTGGACCGGGGCGCGCGAGTGCTGAGCGTCTGCTCCGGCGTCTTCGTGCTGGGCGCGGCCGGGCTCCTGGACGGACGGCGGTGCGCGGTGCACTGGCGGCACGTCGAGGAGCTGGCCCGGCAGTACCCGCGGGCGGTCGTCGAACCCGATGTGCTGTACGTGGACGAGGACCCGGTCATCACCTCGGCCGGCACCGCCGCCGGGATCGACGCCTGTCTGCACCTCGTCCGCCGGGAGCAGGGCCCCGGCGTCGCCAACGCCATCGCCCGCCGCATGGTGGTGCCCCCGCACCGGGACGGCGGCCAGGCCCAGTACATCGAGCGTCCGCTGCCCCGCTCCCGGTGCGACACGGTCGGCGAGGTGCTGGTCTGGATGGAGGGGCACCTGGACACCGACATGACCGTCGAGCAGCTCGCCGACCGCGCCCATATGTCCCCGCGCACCTTCGCCCGCCGCTTCCAGCAGGAGACCGGCACCACGCCCTACCGCTGGATCCTGCGCCAGCGCGTGCTGCTCGCCCAGCGGCTGCTGGAGGCGACGGACGAGACGACGGACGCGATCGCGGGCCGCACCGGCTTCGGTACGGCGGCCGCGCTGCGCCACCATTTCGTACGGTCGCTGGGGACCACGCCGCACGCGTACCGGCGCACGTTCAGGGGCCCGCAGGCCGCCTGAACGTGCGCACCGGCACCTTCAGCTCCCGCGTGTCACCTGGGTGTCGCCCGGACCAGCAGCCGGTTCGGGCGCAGCGTGATCCCCACCCGGGTCGCGTCGTCCGAACCGGACACCTGCTCCAGCCGCCACCGCCGCGCCACCGCCGCCGTGACGAGGGTGAGCTGCGCCATGGAGAAGTGGTCGCTCGGGCACTTGCGGTTGCCCACGCTGAAGGGGCTCATCGCGTACTTGGGCACGTCCCCGGAGCGCTCCGGAAGCCACCGGTCGGGGTCGAACTCCAGATGGCGCGCGTACGACTTCGCGTCGCGCTGGATCGCGTACGGGCTGTACACGATGTCCGCCCCGGCCGGAATGCGGTATCCCCCGACTTCGGTGTCGGTCAACGCCCGCCGCGTCAGAATCCAGACGGCGGGGCGCAGCCGCATCGACTCGACGACGAAACGGTTCGTGTGGGACAGCTTCTGGATGTCCGCGAATGCGACGGGCCGGTCACCGGCGACGGATTCGGCCTCCGCGCACATCTTGTCGGCGTGCTCCGGATGTGCGGCGAGGAGTTGCAGCAGCCACATGACGGTGGAGGCCACGGTTTCGCTGCCGGGGGTGATGATGGCGACGACCTGGTCGTGGATCTCCTGCTCCCCGATGGGGTCGCCTTTGTCGTCCTTCGCCTCCAGCAATGCCGTCAGCAGATCGTCCGGCTTTCGACCGGATGCCCGGCGTTCGGCGACGATCTCGTCGACGAGGGAGTGCAGATCGGCCAGCGCGCGGTCGAATCGCCGATTGGCCGGAAGCGGCAGCCGGTAGAGCGGTCCGGCCGGAATCACCATGCGCCGGTACATACCGCGGAACACGGTGGCGAGCGCGACGCACAGCCGCTCGGCCCGCTCGTCCATGTACTCGCCACGCAGCAGGCAGCGGGCCGCGATGCGCACGGCCACGCGGAACGACTCGGTGGTGCAGTCGAAGGGCCCGCCGGACGCCATGCGGGCGGCGAAGTCCCGCGCCTCCTCCTCCATGACCGGCCCGTACGCGGGGATGGCGTCGAGCCTGAAGGCCGGCTGGATGGTGCGTCGCTGGCGGCGGTGACGGGGGCCGTTGGCGGTGGCCACGCCCTCCTTGCCGAGCAGGCCCTCGAGGGACTCCCACAGCGGGCCGTCGATCGCGAAGTCGGGGCTCAGCGCCAGCGCGCCGGTGAGCGCGGGGGTGGTGACGGCGTACACGGTCTTGGGCCCGAGCCGGAGCCGGACCACGTCGCCCTCGTCGCGCAGCCGGGCGAGGAAGCCCAGCGGGTCGCGCACCAGTTTCCAGCCGTGGCCGAGGCCCGGGACGCCGCCCGGGGCGAGGGGTGGTTCGGTCGGCTCCGGGGTTCGCGCGGTAGCGGGGTTGACGGACTCGACGGTCATTTCTCACCTGCCGCTTCGTTGTCGACGTACGGGGGCGTGGACCGGTCGTCCCACCGGTCGACCATGTACCGGCCGGACTCGTGGTGGAACCAGTAGACGGAACTGAACCAGTTGCGCATGTTGCCGACACAGGCCCGTACCGCGGTGCACAGCTGCTTTCCGCGCTGGGTGCCGTCGTTGAGTGATTCGGCGAGCCGGATGGCGTCCTGCTCGGCGGCGAGAAAGTCGAGAATGCACTTCTCGACGCGCCGCCGGACGTCCGCATTGGCCTCTTCGGGGGTCAGCCCCTTGTGGTGGATGAGACTGATTCCGAGATTGTGCACCTCGTCGCCCGCGATCTCTTTCGGGAGCGAGCAGAGGTCGTTGTACCACGCGGCGAATTCCTGGCTCAGCAGGGCCGCCCGCCGGTATGCCGGATGTTTCCGTACCCGGGTGGGGAGTTCCCATCCGGCGCTGGGCTCCAGCAGGTCCGTCCATATCCAGTGCGCGAAGGTGAGCCGGCGCAGTTCGAGGTATTCCTCGACCGTGGGCACGACTTTGCGCGTGCGGTTGTGGAACTCCCGGTCGTACGCCTCGATCACCTCGTGGAAGTGCCGGGCGAAGCGGGCGTTCCATTTCCTGCCGAGGAACGAGTACAGCCGCGCCGTGCTGTCGGCGAGGCCCGCGACCAGTGGGTCGCGGTGGTGCAGATGGTCCCGCGGTGAGTCGAGGGCCACGTGGAGCCGGTTCCTGAGCCGCCGCCAGGCGGTGGGCCGGCCGTGCACGACGTCGCGGTCGTGGCGGTCGTCCCAGACGAAGAACCAGGCGCTGTAGTCGGCTATCGCCTGGAGGACCTGGTCGGGGGCGCCCATGTAGTAGCCCGCCATGAGGTCCGTGTAGCACAGGCCGTCGGCGTGTTCCGCCACCTTGTCCGCCGGCATCAGCCGTTTTTCCAGCAGCCAGGCCCTTGTCCTTCCCTGGAGCCGGGGCCAATACGGATGCACATGCCGGGGAAACGCCGCCTCGATCAGCGGAAGACGGAGCGACGGCGGCACGGCCACTGCCGTCGTCGGTGAGGTGCTCTGTGGGAATGCAGGCACGGACAAACCCCTCTCAGCAGCCTGATGGCGCCCGCCCTCCCGCTTCGTCCCGGGCGTGCGCCGGTGCGTATCCCCGCCCTTCCCATTCAGCACCCAAAGTGACCGCACTGGGAACGGATTTGCACCTCTCACTACCCCTAGTTTCCGAGGAAGCCCTCTTGCGTGACTGGTTCCGGATCAGTTAAAGAGCACCCGGCTTCGAACTTGCCCCGGAAGCGCGAACGGCGTCCGGCCGGGGCGAACCCCGGCCGGACGCCGTACGGAAGGGCGCCGGATCAGTCGTTCGAAACCACCGGGTAGCGCGGCTCGTTCTCCGCCATCTGCCGCAGCGCGTCCTTGCGTTCGCGCTTGGAGAGCCGGTCGATGTAGAGGTAGCCGTAGAGGTGGTCCGTCTCGTGCTGGAGGCAGCGCGCGAAGTAGCCGGTGCCGCGCACCTTGATCGGGTTGCCCTTCTCGTCCTGCCCGGTGACCTCGGCGTAGTCGGGGCGGGCGAGCGGCATGTACGCGGTCGGCACCGACAGGCAGCCCTCGTTGCTGTCGTCGAGGCGGCGCTTCTCCGCGGGCAGCTCGACCAGCTTGGGATTGACGACCACGCCCACGTGGCGCACGCCCTCGTCGTCCGGGCAGTCGTAGACGAACACCTTCTTGTCGACGCCGATCTGGTTGGCGGCCAGGCCCACGCCCTCGGCGGTGCGCTGGCTGGCGAACATGTCGTCGACCAGCTTCGCGAGCTCGTCGTCGAACTCGGTGACGTCCTTGCACTCCTTGTGCAGCACCGGGTTCCCGACGACGGTGATCGGCCGGGAGGTGCCGCGCTCGCGGTAGGCCTGCTCGCGCTCCTCGCACTCCTCGGTGTCGATGACGAAGCCCTCGTCGTCCACGGGGAGCACGCCCGCGTGCTGCTGATCGGTGTCCTGCTGCGCCATGACCGACGTACGCCTTCCTGAAAAACCTTGGGTCGAACGATAAGAATGATGCACCTGCGACTACAGCCTAAAGGGGGCCGCGTCCGGGGAAACCGTTCAGCAGACCTCTTCCAGATCCCGCCAGGCCCGGGAGTCCGGGCTGTCCGCGACCCAGCCGTCCAGCAGTCCCCGCACCAGGGAGGCGGGCGCCGCGATGCCGCACTCCCGCTCGGGCGCCCACAGCTGTCCGTCCGTACGGTGCCCGAGCGGCCCCGGATGACCGGGCTCGCTGTGGTCGTGCGGGTCGAGGTGCTCGCCGTCGCCCTCGTCGGACGGCATCCGGGACTCCGAGCACAGCCGGCACAGCAGCCGCACGGACGACGACCAGTCCTCGGCGGCGAAACCGGCGTCGGCCGCGAGCTGCTCCAGCGCGTCCCGGTCCTCCTCGGTCGCCGCCTCCAGCAGCACCACCCAGGTCGGCACCGGCGAGGGCGCCCACAGCTCGATCTCGTCGAACACCGGGTAGGCGTGCCCGGCGGCGGTGGTCCGCTCCCCGTGCGGGACCCCGTCGTGCAGCACGACCTCGCCCCAGCGCCGCCCCGACGACGGCAGCGGGATGGACAGCACCTCGATCCGGGCCGGGTCCAGCCGGCGCCCCCACACCACCTCGGCCTCGCCCTCGGGCGACAGCCGCACGGCCGCACTGCCCAGGTCCATGCCCACGGGCTCCCCGGAGACCCCGGACCCGCCGGGCACCTTCAGGCCGTACGCCTGCCAGGCACGCCGGGCCAGCGGCCAGTCCTGCAGGGCGGTCGCCGCGATGCCCACGTTCCACCAGTCCGGCGCCCCGGTCTCGCGGTCGAGCAGCGCCACGGCCCGCAGGCCCGCGGCCCGCGCCTGCTCCCAGTCGTGCCGGAACTTGTGCAGCAGCGCGAGGTTGAACCAGGACTCGGACAGCCAGGGCTCCAGGTCGGCGGCGCGGGTCAGCAGCGCGCCCGCGTCCTCGTACCGCCCGTCGCCGATCAGCGTGAACGCGCGGTCGGTGGCCTGCCGCCAAGAGGCGGAGGGCCGGTGCCGTCCCTTGCCGAAGATCCTCACGATTCCCGCCTGCCAATTGACTCGAGTGGGCCGGCCTGTGCCCCGGGGCACCCTCTCCCTCGCATCCAACCACGTACGGCGGGAGGGGCGCTCATTACCCATGGGTTACCCAACCGCGGGCAGCGTAAGACGGCCCGCCCGTCCTCCACCAGCTCATCCGTGGCATCCGTCCGCCGCCTCCCGCCCGCGGGCCAGCACCCGGGCCAGGGACTCCACGATCTCGGGCTGGTAGTCCCGCGCGGTTCCCCGCCGCAGCCGCTCCACGGCCCGCAGCGGCCCGTCCGGCCCGGCGTCGCGCGCGTGCTCCTCGTAGGCGTTCACGGCACGTACGATCCGCGCGCCCACCGGCTGCTCCCGGTACGGTTCCGCCTGTCGCTCCACGACCACCGCGACCTCGGCGTCCACCCCGGTCTGCCGGACCACGGCGCCGCCGAGCAGGGCGATCCGGCGCTGCTGCGCCGCCGGCAGCGCGGCCGTCGCCCCGGCGGGCACGGGGTCGACGAGGGAGAGCTGCCCGATGTCGTGCATCAGGGCCGCGTACTCCAGCACGGTCAGCTCGGGCTCGGTGAGGCCCAGCTCCCGGCCGACGGCCAGGCTGAGCACGGCCACGCGCCGGGCGTGCCCCGGCGGGGTGTATCCGGCGATCTCGGTGGCCCGGGCGAGGGAGGCAATGGTCTGCCGGTAGATGGTGCGCACCGTGGCGTACCTGCGGAAGGAGAGCTGGGCGAGCAGCAGCGGCAGCGAGAACACGGGCAGCGCCCACAGGCCCGCCACGGCCACCGCGACCGACATCACGACACCGGTGGCGCACACCGCGGACCCGACGCCGAGCAGCGCGCGCAGCCCGTCCCGCAGCAGCGGCCCGAGGGGCCAGCCGGTGCGGACGCGCACCAGCAGCGCGCCGAGCACGGCGTCGCACACCGCGGTGAGCAGCAGCAGCCCGGCCAGGAGCGGCACGTACGAAGGGCCGTGCCACTCCGGGACCGCGCCGCGGTGGTAGAGGAGACGGAAGCAGAGGGCGGCGAGGGCGACGGCGAGGACTCGCCGGGCGAGATGGTCGGCGAGGGAGTCGCGTCCCCGGGCGGGGTGGCCGGGGACGCTGCCGTGGACCGCCGGCCCGCGCCTCGCCACCAGGCGCGGCAGCGCCCCGGCGAGGGCGGCCACGGCGACGACGGCGACGGTCTGGAGCACGCCGTGCCGCGTGGGTTCCCCGGTGTTCTGCCCGAGCAGTGCGTAGGCGAGCGCCCCGGCCGCCCCGAGGGGCGCGGGCTCCCGCGACGCCCCGTCGCCGGGCCGGCGGGAGAGCTCGCCCGCGACGACGAGCAGCCCGAGGGCGAGGGCCGCGGCAGGCTCGTCGAGCCCGTGCCGGAGGGTGTGCGCGAGGGCGGCGAGGGCGAGGCAGAGGGCCGCGGCGTGGACCAGGACGACGAGGGACGGGCGGCGCCTCACGACCCGGTCTCCGCGCGCAGCGGAACCGACCGAGGCGGCACGTTTCCGCGCGGACCGTGACCGTCCGCGGTGACCACGGGGTGCCAGCCGTGCCGTTCCAGGGCCCGTACCAGCGCGCCGACCATCACCGGGTCGAACTGCGTGCCCGCGCACCGCCCCAGTTCCGCCAGCGCGGCCGCGACCGGGCGGGCCCGGCGGTAGGAGCGGGTCGAGGTCATCGCGTCGAAGGCGTCGGCGACGGCGACGATCCGCGCGGGCTCCGGGATCCGGTCGCCCGCCAGCCCGTACGGGTAGCCGCTGCCGTCCAGCCGCTCGTGGTGGTGCAGGATCGCCGAGCGGGCCTCGCCCAGGAACCCGATGCCGCGCACCATCTCGTGCCCGTACTCGGGATGCAGTTCGACGATCCGCCGTTCCTCGGGCGTCAGCGGGCCGTCCTTGCGCAGCAGCCGGGTGGGCACGCCGAGCTTGCCCACGTCGTGCAGGATGCCCGCGAAGCGGACCAGTTCGACACGCTCGTCGGTCATGCCGAGCTCACGGGCGATCATCACGGACGCCTGGCCCACCCGCTCGCTGTGCCCGCGGGTGTACCCGTCCTTGATGTCGACGGCCTGCACCAGGGCCCGGATCGTGGCCTGGTGCGCCGCCCGCTCCCGGTGGTACTGCGCGAACACCCAGCAGGACACGTACATCGGCAGCAGCACGAGGAGGGCCGCGGCCGGACCGTACGGGCTGCGCCACAGCACGGCCATCATCAGTCCGGCGAGTCCGTGCACGGTGACGGGGGCGAGCCGCCGGGCGAAGAGCCCGCGCCATGCGTGCCGCGCGGGCACCCGCTCGGCGAGCACCGCGATGCCGCCGTCGAGGGCGGTGAGGACCGTGCAGAACACCAGCGCGGCCGCCCCGGCGGGGAGGAGCGCGTACGGGAAGTCGGGGCCGGCGACCGCGTCCCGGCCGCCCAGCGCCCCGTGCACCCGGGAGGCCGCCCACACGGCGACGGCGAGCAGGGCCGCCCGCCACAGCCGCCGCGGCCACCGCGGCCGCTGCTCGACCCGGGAGATCAGCGCCCCCGGCACCGCGACGAGCGCGGCGGCCGGAGGCGGCAGCAGGAAGGCGCCGGCGAGCAGCACGGGGAAGAAGGTGCTCATGCCCTCGGGGGCGCGGTGCCCCAGGAACGGGCACCGGGTGATCTGCTCGCAGCCCGCGTACAGCGCGGCGAGCAGGCCCACCGCCCACCAGGTGACGCGGACGTCCGGCAGGGCGGCCAGGCAGCTCAGGGCAGCGAGGACGGCACAGGCGATGTACACACGTGCCCACGCCGGAACCGACCTCATGGCGCGCCTCCCCTTTTTTCAGGCTCCGGAGCCTAGAGGGGGGCGAGTGACGCGGGGGCGGCAATGAGCGAATGCCCGGGGGGTCGACGCCTGGATTAGTACCTTCGAGTGACGACGGGCCGCACCTTGACGGAGCGGCCCGTACGAACGTTCAGGACTCCTGTGGCGTCGCCGTCACATCGTGCTCGGGCACGGTCTCGCCGGAGCGGATCAGTTCGATCCGGCCCATCACCTTGGCGCGCAGGTCGGTCGGTACGTCGTCCTGTCCGCAGCACCGCTTGACCAGCTTCTTCACGGCCTGTTCGAGCCCGTACTTCTCCAGGCACGGGGAGCACTCCTCGAAGTGCGTCTCGAACTTGGTGCAGTCGTTGTCGGGCATCTCACGGTCCAGGAACTCGTAGAGATGATCGAGGATCTCGCTGCAATCCGTCTCGTGCGGCTCTCCGCAGCTCATGAGCCCGAGCCTTTCGCTTCGTTCGACTCTCCGGCGCCGGCCGGGACCAGCCCGCGATCACGGGCGTAGTCCTCCAGCATGCCGCGCAGTTGACGGCGGCCCCGGTGCAGACGGGACATCACCGTACCGATCGGTGTCCCCATGATGTCCGCGATCTCCTTGTAGGCAAAGCCCTCTACGTCGGCCAGGTAGACGGCGATGCGGAATTCCTCGGGGATCGCCTGCAGCGCTTCCTTCACGTCCGAGTCGGGCAGGTGGTCCAGCGCCTGCGACTCGGCGGAGCGCAGACCCGTCGACATATGCGACTCGGCGCGCGCGAGCTGCCAGTCCTCGATCTCCTCGGCCGCGCTGCGCTGCGGTTCGCGCTGCTTCTTGCGGTACGAGTTGATGAAGGTGTTCGTGAGGATCCGGTACAGCCACGCCTTGAGGTTGGTGCCCTCGCGGAACTGGTGGAAGGACGCGTACGCCTTCGCGTACGTCTCCTGCACCAGATCCTCGGCGTCGGCGGGATTCCGCGTCATGCGCAGCGCGGCCGAGTACATCTGGTCGAGGAATTCGAGCGCGTCCCGCTCGAAGCGCGCGCTGCGCTCCGCGGTCGTCTCCGTGCTGCCGCCGCCCTGGCCCTCGGGCTGCTCCGCCTGGCCGTGTTCGGTACCGGCGTCGGTCCCAGTGACCGGACCCACCTCCTCCAGAGTTTCCGTGAAGCCGAAACCGACCCCACTCGACTCGGAGGATAGACGACGGTCGGTGCGCGTCGCCTGCCGATTCACCCCGCCCGCCGCCCGGACGGAGGCGTCGTTCACCGCGTGCAGAACCGTCCAGTCGAGACGGTCGGCGCTGCTGCGGCTCGGGCAGATGGTCGAACCCATGCGGCGGACTTCCCTTCGTCAGGCACACCCAGCGACGTTCGCGCTGTCCGATCCGCACAACAGCGGTGGACGACTCGGCATTCCCGTCCTTCACGCGGTTTCACCCGCCTTCACGGGAGTGACGCGATCCACTCCCGCACGCCGTCCGTGATGATGTCCAGGGCCTCGTCCTGACCGAGGGGCGCCCGCTTCGGGACGGCGAATCCGTGGTCGCCGTACGCCACCTCGACCAGCCGGTACGAGCCCTCGGGGAACTCCGCCGGCTTCCCGAAGGGGTCGTTGCCGCCCTGCACCACCAGCGTCGGCAGCCCCGTGCCGAGCAGCTCGTCGGCCCGGGACTTCTCCGGCTTGCCCGGCGGATGCAGCGGAAAGCTGAGCGCCAGTACGGCCGTCGCGTCCAGCTCCCGCGCCGTACGGCAGGCCACGCGGGCACCCGCGCTCCGGCCGCCCGCGATCACGGGGAGCCCCGGCGCGGCCAGCGCGGGCCACAGGCCCCGCCAGCCTGTGTCCAGCGTCTTCGGGGCGGGCGCCAGCTTCTTGCCGGCGACCCGCCAGGGCTGCTCGACGAGCGCGACGGTCACCCCGTGCGCCGGGAGGGCCCCGGCCAGCGCCCGGAGGTCCCGGGCCTCGATGCCGCCGCCCGCGCCGTGGCTCACGGCGAGGACCAGGCGCGGGTCCGCCGCCGGGTGCCAGGTGATGCGGGCGGTGCCCGCTTCGGTCTCGACCGTCTCGGCCGTCTTGCTGATCTTCCTCACGTCAGAAGAGTGTGCCCTCCTCGGGCCCCTCCAGCTCCTTCAGCAGGTCCGGGCCGTTGTTGCGGACGTTGCTGACGGCCGTGGAGACGGGGTACGCGCGCATCAGCCCGGCGGGCGGCGGCGTGAGCAGTCCGCGCAGCTCGTCGACGTCGGTGCGGGCCGGGTCGAGCCAGGCGTCCCAGCGGTCCGGGGTGAGCATCAGCGGCATGCGCGGGTGGATGTCGGCGAGGGTGCGCGGACCCTCGGCGGGCGCGACGGCGAGTGGCGTCGTCTCGGCCTCCGTGGTGATGACGGAGCAGGTCGCCCACCAGGCCTGCGGGTGGTCGTCCGGCAGCGTCCGGTCCCGCCAGAACTCGTACAGCCCGGCCATCGCGAACACCGACCCGTCGGCGGGGAGCACGAAGTACGGCTGCTTGCGCGGCCGCTTCTTCTTCCCCTCGACCTCCAGCTCGCGCTCCTGCGTGCCGGTGACCCACTCGTAGTAGCCGTCGGCCGGGACGATGCAGCGCCGGGTGGCGAAGGCACGGCGGTACGAGGGCTTCTCGTGCACGGTCTCCGCGCGCGCGTTGATCATCCGGGCGGCGCCGTCGGGCGTCTTGGACCAGGACGGGACCAGGCCCCACCTCAGCCTGCGGAGCTGGCGAACCGGGCGCTTGTCGTCGGCGTCCTTCAGAGGGCGGTCGAGGACCGCGTAGACCTCCTTGGTCGGAGCCACGTTGAAATCAGGCGCCGGACTCTCCTCCGGCTCCCACTTTTCTATCTCAAAGATTCCCGCGAGATCCTCGGCTCCACGACTCGCTGCATACCGTCCGCACATACGTGCCACACTGCCAGATCCGGTCCACGACAGGGAGCCACCGCCCACCATGCACAGCACCGCAGCCGCCTCGCTGGCCGGCCTCTGGGACGAGGTCGCCGGTACCCAGCCCGACCCCGACACCTGGGTCGTCCTCGCCACCGCGGTCGCCGCGCTCGCCGTGGTCGTTCCGGCGGGCGTGTGGCGGCTCTCACGCAACGCCATCACCATCGCCCACGAGGGCGGGCACGGTCTGGTCGCCCTGTTCACCGGCCGCACCCTCACCGGCATACGGCTGCACTCCGACACCAGTGGCCTCACCGTCAGCAGAGGCAAGCCGACCGGGCTCGGCATGATCCTCACGGCCGCCGCCGGGTACACCGCTCCCCCGCTGCTGGGCCTGGGCGGCGCCGCGCTGCTCGGCGCCGGACGCATCACCCTGCTGCTGTGGCTGGCCACCGCGCTGCTGGTGGTGATGCTGGTGATGATCCGGAACGCGTACGGGGCGCTCACCGTCGTCCTGACCGGCGGTACGTTCCTGCTGGTCTCCTGGCTGGCCGGACCCCAGGTGCAGGCGGCGTTCGCGTACGCGGTGGTGTGGTTCCTGCTGCTGGGCGGCGTACGGCCGGCCTTCGAGCTCCAGACCAAGCGGCGCCGGGGCGGGGCGGGCGACTCCGACGCGGACCAGCTGTCGCGGCTGACGCAGGTGCCGCCGGCGATGTGGCTGTTCCTGTTCCACGCCGTGTCGCTGTGCTCTTTGATGGGTGGCGGGCGCTGGCTGCTCCACGTCTGAGCCCGCCGGCCGAACTCCTGGCGCGGCCGGGGGCGGTCCGCGCACAGCCGGCGGAGCATCCTGCATATATGCACGGCACCTGGCCGTCGCATATCGCAACATTGACTTCGCCGGGGTTTCTCCGCTTTTGGACAGGATCTTCGGTAGTGGCCAGCCACTAAAGTGGGGCGCATGACCGTTAACCCCGCACACACCGCCCTCTGGCCCGCCCCGCACGCGAGCGGAGCCGTCGACGCGACGGTCCACGTGCCCGGGTCCAAGTCGGTCACCAACCGCGCCCTGGTGCTCGCCGCCCTCGCCTCCGAGCCGGGCTGGCTGCGCCGCCCGCTCCGCTCCCGCGACACCCTGCTGATGGCCGCCGCGCTGCGCGCCATGGGCGTGGGCATCGAGGAGGGCATCGGTCCGGACGGGACCGGCGAGGCCTGGCGGGTGCTCCCCACCGGGCTGCACGGCCCGGCCTCCATCGACGTCGGCAACGCCGGCACCGTGATGCGCTTCCTGCCCCCGGTGGCCGCCCTGGCCGACGGTCCCGTCCGCTTCGACGGCGACCCCCGGTCGTACGAGCGGCCGCTGCACGGCGTGATCGACGCCCTGCGCGTCCTCGGCGCCCGTATCGACGACGACGGCCGCGGCGCGCTCCCCATGACGGTGCACGGCGGCGGCGCACTGGACGGCGGGCCGGTGGAGGTCGACGCCTCCTCGTCCTCCCAGTTCGTGAGCGCCCTGCTGCTGTCCGGCCCGCGCTTCAACCAGGGCGTGGAGGTACGGCACATCGGCTCCACGCTGCCGTCGATGCCCCACATCCGCATGACCGTCGACATGCTGCGCTCGGTCGGCGCCCAGGTCGACACCCCCGAGTCGGGCGGCGAGCCGAACGTCTGGCGGGTCACGCCGGGCGCCCTGCTGGGCCGCGACCTGACCATCGAGCCGGACCTGTCCAACGCCCAGCCGTTCCTGGCGGCGGCCCTCGTGACCGGCGGCCGGGTCGTCGTTCCCGACTGGCCGGTCCGCACCACCCAGCCAGGCGACCGGCTGCGCGAGATCTTCACCGAGATGGGCGGCACCTGCGAACTGACCGAGACGGGACTGGAGTTCACCGGCTCGGGCAAGATCCACGGCATCGATGTCGACCTGAGCGAGGTCGGCGAGCTCACCCCGGGCATCGCGGCGGTCGCCGCCCTCGCCGACTCCCCCTCGACCCTGCGCGGCGTCGCCCACCTGCGCCTGCACGAGACGGACCGGCTGGCCGCGCTCACCAAGGAGATCAACGAGCTCGGCGGCGACGTCACCGAGACCTCCGACGGCCTGCGCATCCGCCCGCGCCGGCTGCACGGCGGCGTCTTCCACACCTACGACGACCACCGCATGGCCACGGCCGGCGCGATCCTCGGTCTCGCGGTCGAGGGCGTGGAGATCGAGAACGTGGCGACCACGGCCAAGACCCTGCCGGACTTCCCCGACCTGTGGGACAGGATGCTGGGGAACTGAGGGCGGGCCGGGATCATGCGCCGC
Source organism: Streptomyces sclerotialus (assembly GCA_000719105.1). Lineage (GTDB taxonomy): Bacteria > Actinomycetota > Actinomycetes > Streptomycetales > Streptomycetaceae > Streptomyces > Streptomyces sclerotialus_B. The sequence continues at coordinate 330,566 of JODX01000005.1, forward strand.
TACGGCAAGCACACCGACGAGGACGACGTCCGGGTCCGCCCGAACCGCAAGGGCAACCGCCCCCGGACGCACATCCGCCCCAAGCACGAGGACGCGGCCGACGGAATGGTCCTCACCGTCGACCGCGGCCGGCTCACCTGCCTCGTCGACGACCGCGTCATCATCGCCATGAAGGCCCGCGAACTGGGCCGCAAGGCGGCGGTCGTCGGCGACCGGGTGGCCCTCGTCGGCGACCTCTCCGGCAAGAAGGACACCCTCGCCCGCATCGTGCGCATCGAGGAGCGGACGTCGGTGCTGCGCCGCACCGCCGACGACGACGATCCGTACGAGCGCGTCGTCGTCGCCAACGCCGACCAGCTCGCCATCGTCACCGCCCTCGCCGACCCCGAGCCGCGCCCGCGCCTGATCGACCGCTGTCTGGTCGCGGCGTACGACGGCGGCCTCACCCCGCTCCTGGTCCTCACGAAGTCGGACCTGGCCCCGCCGGACGAGCTCCTGGAGCTTTACGGCGCCCTGGACATCCCGTACGTCGTCACCAGCCGCGACGAGCTGGAGAACGGCGATGCGGCGGACCGGGTGCGCGAACACCTCGACGGCAAGATCACCGCCTTCGTCGGTCACTCCGGCGTCGGCAAGACGACCCTGGTCAACGCGCTGGTCCCGGAGGACCGCCGCCGTACGACGGGCCATGTCAACGCGGTGACGGGCCGGGGTCGGCACACCACCACCTCGGCGCTCGCGCTGCCGCTGGCGGGCGCGGGGGCGGAGAGCTGGGTGGTGGACACCCCGGGCGTACGCTCCTTCGGCCTGGCGCACATCGACCCGTCGCGCGTCATCCACGCCTTCCCCGACCTGGAGCCCGGCACGGAGGGCTGCCCGCGCGCGTGCAGCCACGACGAACCGGACTGCGCGCTCGACGCATGGGTGGCGGAGGGCCACGCGGATCCCGCCCGGCTGTACTCGCTGCGCCGGCTGCTGGCGACCCGGGAGCGACGCGAGGGCGACTGACCTCCACGTTGTTTGCGTTTCCACGGCCCTGGTAAGTGCATACTCGCACCAGTCGCTCCAAGTCGGACGAAGCGGTCACGGAACACGGGGACACGGGAGGACAGACATGGCGTGGCTGCTGGTCGTCGTGGCGGGATTGCTGGAGACCGGTTTCGCGGTCTGCCTGAAGCTCTCGCACGGCTTCACCAGGCTCTGGCCGACGGTCGCGTTCTGCGTCTTCGCGCTGGGCAGCTTCGGTCTGCTGACGCTCTCGCTGAAGAAGCTGGACGTGGGTCCCGCGTACGCGGTGTGGACCGGCATCGGAGCGGCCGGCACGGCGATCTACGGCATGGTGTTCCTCGGTGACGTCGTGTCCACGCTGAAAATCGTGTCGATCACGCTGGTGATCGTGGGGGTCATCGGGCTGCAACTGTCCGGTTCCGCGCAGTAGTCGGGGCACCGGCCGACGTCAGGTGCGGCCGACGTCAGTGACGGATCGGCTGCCGCTGCAGGGCCGTGCGCACCAGATCCGTCACGCCGCCCTCCCCCGGTGGCGCCGAGAGGCAGGACAGGGCGAGGCGGAAGGCGAGTTCGCAGGAGCGGGCCAGCTCCGCCGTGTCCGGCTTGTGGCCACCGGGGGCCGAGAGCACGCTGACCGCTCGGTCGCGGACCAGGGTGACGAAGTCGGCGGGCGAGGGCAGCGGCCCGTCGGCGCGGCGCTGCGCGGGGACCGCGGACGACGAGGGCACCGCGGAGAGCGTGGGCGCGGGCAGGCGCTCGCTCCAGCAGCCGGTGAGCATGGCCCGTACGAGCGCGTTGTCCCGGGCCGCCGACGCGGTCCACTCCGCGGCGGCGGCCAGGCGCTCCCGGGCGTCGGTGTGGGTGGCGAGCGCCCGGTCGACCCCGGCCAGATAGGCGTCCGCCTCCCGGCGCACCAGGGCCCGGGCCAGCCCCTCCTTGCTGCCGAACTCGTTGTACAGCGTCTGCCGGGACACACCGGCCACGGCCGCGACATCCACCATGCGCACCGCGGACCACGGACGGCGCGCGAGCGCCGTGTAGGCAGCGTCCAGCAGGGATTCCCGCGCTGCAGGCATCATCGCCTCCCAGGGGCGAGCAGCGGCTCTGGAGCTCAGATTTGACGTGCGCCGGAGCACTGTCAAGGGTGTGCGGCGGCGCCGGGGGGCGCGTGTCGGCCAACGTACGCGCAGGCCGGGCGGGGTGGCCGGGCGGAACGCGCGGCAGCGCTCGGAGCAGGCTCGGAGGGCACTCGCGCGCGGGCTCGTGCACGGCGCGGCGCGGCCCTCCGCACGCTCCGGAGGACCCGCCGACGACGAGGGTTGCGTTCCCCCACCTCACGGCTCCGTGCGCGACGGCACCGGCGGCCTCCGCGCGAGGACACCGGCCGGTTCCCGCCGTCGGCCCGTCGGCAGCCCGCCGACAGCCCGCCGACAGCCCGCCGACGGAACAGTGCCCGGGCGTCACGGTCGCCGTCCTGGCCGTACGCCTCGGTCTCACGCCGCCGCGCGCGTTGCGTGGGTCGCGCACGCCGCGCGGAGGCCGCGTGAGGATGGCCTGGATCGCATGCGGGGATCACCCGGGCCATGTGGCAGCGCGCCGGATCCGCCGGATACGGTTCGTGCATGGCCGACTATCTCGATGACCTGCGCTTCGCTCATGTGCTCGCGGACACCGCCGACGCCGCGACCATGGACCGGTTCAAGGCGCTCGACCTCAAGGTCGAGACCAAGCCGGACATGACCCCCGTGAGCGAGGCCGACAAGGCCGCCGAGGAGCTGATCCGCGGTCACCTCAAGCGCTCCCGGCCGCGCGACGCGGTCCTCGGCGAGGAGTTCGGCGTCGAGGGCAGGGGGCCGCGCCGCTGGGTCGTCGACCCGATCGACGGCACCAAGAACTACGTACGCGGCGTTCCGGTGTGGGCGACCCTGATCTCGCTGATGGAGGCGGGTGAGGGGGGCTACCAGCCGGTCGTCGGCGTCGTCTCCGCCCCCGCGCTCGGCCGCCGCTGGTGGGCCGCGAAGGGCCACGGCGCCTACACCGGCCGCAGCCTCGCCTCCGCGTCCCGGCTGCAGGTCTCGCGCGTCGCCGGACTGTCCGACGCCTCCTTCGCGTACTCGTCGCTGAGCGGCTGGGAGGAACAGGGCCGGCTCGACGGCTTCCTGGACCTGACCCGCAAGGTGTGGCGCACGCGCGCGTACGGCGACTTCTGGCCGTACATGATGGTCGCCGAGGGCTCGGTCGACATCTGCGCCGAACCGGAGCTGTCCCTGTGGGACATGGCGGCCAACGCGATCATCGTGACGGAGGCGGGCGGCACCTTCACCGGACTCGACGGCCGTCCCGGCCCGCACAGCGGCAACGCGGCGGCGTCGAACGGACTGCTGCACGACGAGTTGCTGGCCCACCTCGACGGGCGGCGCTGAGCGCCCCGAAGGCACAGTACGTCTCGTCACTCGGGGGGCACCCGGGCCACGGGCGCGGCTCCGGGCCACCGGCACGGCACCGGAGCCGCCGGGGAGCCAGGGAAGCGTCGCCGCCCCTGGGCAGCGCGAGCCCCGAGTGACGAACGGGCGCCCCGAACCTGACTCGCGCGCCCTCTTGTTGACCTGTTGTTTGCCTGCGACTCTGAGAGTCCCCCCACTTGTGAATTTGTGAATCCTTGCACTAACGCCAGGGTTCCAAGGAGGTGGCTCGACTCCATGCTGGTTCGCGACGCCATGAGCACAGTGGTTCTCACCATCGGCCCCGACCACACCCTCCGCCAGGCCGCCGCGCTGATGTCCGCGCGCCGGGTCGGCGCGGCCGTGGTCCTCGACCCCGACGCCGGCGCCCTCGGCATACTGACCGAGCGCGACGTCCTCAACTCCGTCGGTCTCGGGCAGAGTCCGGACGTCGAACGGGTGCATGCCCACACCACCACCGAGGTCGTGTTCGCCACGCCGTCATGGACCCTGGAGGAGGCCGCGCGCGCCATGGCCCACGGCGGCTTCCGCCACCTCATCGTCCTGGACGGGGGCGAGGCCGTCGGCATCGTCTCGGTCCGCGACATAATCCGTTGCTGGGCTCCGCCCCGCCAGGCTCCCGCGCTTCCCCAGATCCCCCAGGTCCGGCAGCACGCCCCCGCGTGATCCGCGGGTCGACTCCTGGCATACGAGAACGGGCCGGAACCCCCTGAGGGATTCCGGCCCGTCACCTACGACAAGCGGTCCAGCCTGGATCAGCCGCGCAGGGCCTGGACTGCGACCTCCAGACGCTTGCCGAAGTCCGCGTCCGCCTGGCGGAAGTTGTTGATCGCGCGCTCGGCGATGTCGTCGCGCGTGACCCCGGAGATGGCGCCCGCCAGGTTCTTGATCAGGCGCTCCTTCTCCTCCTCCGTCATCAGGCGGTAGAGGTTGCCCGCCTGCACGAAGTCGTTGTCCTCCGCGTGGACCGGGGTCGGGTGGTTGCCCGTGGCGCCCGTGAAGCCGGTGAACGGCTGCCACAGCGGACGACCGGTCTGGGCCGGGCCGCCGAAGCTGTTCGGCTCGTAGTTCTTCGCACCCGCGTGGCGGCCGTCGTAGAGGTAGCCGTCACGGGAGTTGGTGCGCGCCTCGGTGGCGTGCGGACGGTTCACCGGCAGCTGGTCGGCGTTGATGCCGACGCGGTAGCGGTGGGCGTCGCCGTAGCCGAAGAGACGGCCCTGGAGCATCTTGTCCGGGGACGGACCGATGCCCGGCACGAAGTGGGCGGGGCTGAAGATCGACTGCTCGACCTCGGCGAAGATGTTCTGCGGGTTGCGGTTGAGCTCCAGCTTGCCGTACTCGATCAGCGGGTAGTCCGCCTTCGGCCAGACCTTGGTCAGGTCGAACGGGTTGAAGCGGTAGGTGGCCGCGTCCGCCGCCGGCATGATCTGGACGTACGCCGTCCAGGTCGGGAACTCGCCGCGCTCGATGGCCTCACGCAGGTCGCGCTGGTGCGAGTCGGGGTCCTTGCCCGCCAGCACCTCGGCCTCTTCAGCCGTCAGGTTCTTGATGCCCTGGTCGGTCTTGAAGTGGTACTTGACCCAGAAGACCTCGCCGTCCTCGTTGTTCCACTGGAAGGTGTGGGAACCGAAGCCGTCCATGTGGCGGTACGAGGCGGGGATGCCGCGGTCACCGAAGAGCCAGGTCACCTGGTGGGTGCTCTCCGGGCTGAGGCCCCAGAAGTCGAAGACGTTGTCCGCCTCCTGCGAGCCCGTGTACGGGTCGCGCTTCTGGGTGTGGATGAAGTCGGGGAACTTGATGGCGTCCCGGATGAAGAAGACCGGGGTGTTGTTGCCGACGAGGTCGTAGTTGCCCTCCTCGGTGTAGAACTTCATCGCCCAGCCGCGCGGGTCACGGACGGCGTCCGCCGCACCGAGGTTGCCCGCCACGGTCGAGAAGCGCAGGAAGACCTCGGTCTGCTTGCCGATCTCCGAGAGGAACTTCGCGCGCGTGTACTTGGTGACGTCGGCGGTGACGGTGAAGGTGCCGTAGGCACCCGCGCCACGGGCGTGCACCACACGCTCCGGGATGCGCTCGCGGTTGAAGTGCGCGAGCTTCTCCAGGAGGAGCTGGTCCTGAACGAGCACGGGGCCGCCGACGCCCGCGGTCTCGCTGTTCTGATTGTCGGCGACCGGAGCACCGGCCTCCGTCGTGAGCGGTCCCTGCGACACGTACGCCTCCTGCGTCATTCCTGCTGGTCCTGTCCCTTGGCTAATGCCGAGGTCGATCCTACAATGGACAATGTCTAAGTCAAGTGAAGCTCCAAAGTCACACCCATTCGGGACTGGTTCCCCTTGCTGTTAGGCTGGCGTGTATGAGTGACCTACTGGAACGGCTGCGCGGACGCGGATGGCGCATGACCGCGCAGCGGCGTGTCGTGGCCGAGGTCCTCGACGGCGAACACGTGCATCTGACGGCCGACGAGGTGCATGCCCGCGCGGTCGACAGGTTGCCGGAGATCTCCCGGGCCACCGTGTACAACACGCTGGGCGAATTGGTCTCTCTCGGCGAGGTGGTCGAGGTCGCCACGGACAAGCGCGCCAAGCGGTACGACCCGAACGCGCACCGCCCCCACCACCACCTGATCTGCTCCCGGTGCGGCGCGATCCGCGACGTCCACCCGACCGGCAACCCGCTGGCGGACCTCCCGGCCTCGGAGCGCTTCGGCTTCACCGTCTCGGACGTCGAGGTGACGTACCGGGGCGTGTGCCCCAACTGCTCGGCGCCGTAAGCGCAACGAACCGAGAAGGCCCCGGCACCGATGGGTGCCGGGGCCTTCTGCGTGCTTCCGCTGCTCTGCTTCTCTGCTTCTCTGCTTCTGCGAACAACACCGAGGGCCGGAACCCTGTCGGATTCCGGCCCTCGGTCTTCAGTAGCGGGGACAGGATTTGAACCTGCGACCTCTGGGTTATGAGCCCAGCGAGCTACCGAGCTGCTCCACCCCGCGTCGGTGAAATGAACACTACGTCAAGGCAACGGGAAGAAGCAAATCCGTCCGCCTCGCCGCACCGTCACGCCGACAGCTCCTGCCGCAGCGCGTCCCGCAGCCGCCGGGCGCGCTCGGCGACCTCCACGGGACCGAGGGTCACGGCCCGGTCGGCCCAGCGCTGTCCCTCGGCGAGCTCCCCACGACGCGCGTAGACGAGGGCCAGCCGCAGCGCCGCCCGTCCGTGACCGGCGTCGGCGGCCCGGGTCCACCACAGCGCGGCCTCCGGCTCGCTGCCCTCCCGGGCGAGCAGCAGCCCGAGGTTGAAGGCACCGTTGCGGGAGCCGGCCTCCGCGGCCTGCCGGTACCAGCGGGCCGCCTCGACGACGTCCCCGCGAGCCGCCGCGAGCATGCCGACCCGTACCTGGGCCCGCCGGTGCCCCTGCGACGCGGCCCGCTCGTACCACTCCTCGCACTCGGCCTTCTCACGCGCGGGCTCACCCAGCTCGTGCGCGGGTACGGGCGGGCGCCGGGCGTCGAGCACGGCGGCGAGCCGGTACGCGGCCTCCGCGCTGCCGCCCCCGGCCGCCTGCCGCAGATGCCGCTCGGCCGCCCGCTCGTCACCCTCCTTCAGCCGCGCTATGGCGACCTGGAGCGCCGCCTCGGCGTGCCCGGCCGCCGCCGCCCGCTCGTACCAGACCAGCGCGTCCGCGGCGCCCTTCTCGGTGCCGCGCCCCGCGTGCAGGATGCCGAGGTTGAAGGCGGCGTCCACGCTGCCCGCCTCGGCCGCCTTGGAGAACCACGGCTCGGCCCCGGCCGCGTCCCCGACCTGGAGCAGCAGGATCGCGAGCGCGTTCGCCGCCTCGCGGTGCCCTGCGTACGCGGCGCGCCGGTACCACTGCTCGGCCTGCGCGGTACGTCCCTGCTCGGCGCAGAGCAGCCCGAGGTTGTACGCGCCGTTGATGTCACCGGCGTCCAGCGCGGCCCGGTACCAGCGCTCGGCGGTCTGCGTCTCGCCGCGCTCGGCGTGCAGGGCGCCCAGCGCGTTCGCCGCGTTGCCGTCGCCGTCCTGGGCGGCCCGCAGCCACCAGGCGGCCGCGCTCTCGCTGTCCCCGGCGTCCCGCAGCAGGAACCCGAGCGCGCACGCGGCCCGCGCCTCGCCGTCCTTGGCGGACGTCAGGTACCAGCGCCCGGCCTCCTTGAGTTCCCCGCGCCGTTCCAGGATCGCCCCGAGGTGCAGCGCGGCTCTCCGGTGCCCGCGCGCGGCGGCCTGGCGGTGCCACTGCTCCGCCTCCTCGGCGGCGGACAGCCCGGCACCGCTGTCGGCATCGGTTCCCTCCCCGGCCGGCTCCTTGCGCTCGCCGTGCCCGGCGGGGCGCCCCTGACCTGCGGTGCGGCGTTCCTCATCCAGGGCCCTGCGGTCGAGGGCACGGGCCAGCCGGTAGGCGGCCTCCCGGTGGCCGCGCTCGGCGGCGGCCCGCATCCAGTGTTCGGCACCGGGGTCACCACGGTGCTCCAGCAGGTCGGCGAGTGCGTAGGCGCCTAGTACATGACCTTGCTCGGCGGCCTGCCGCAACCAGTACTCGGCGGCCGGCTCGTCACCGCGCTCGCGGTGGTACCGTCCGAGGGCGTGCGCGGCGGCGGCAGAGCCGGCGACGGCGGCGATCCGCCACCAGCCGGCGGCCTCGTCGGCGTACCCGCGCTGGTGCAGCAGGACGCCCAGGTTGTTGGCGGCGGCCCGGTCGCCCGCGGCGGTGGCCGCGCGCAGATGGGGCTCGGCGCCATCGAGATCGCCGCGGCGCAGCAGCATGGCCCCGAGGACGCTCATGGCCTCCACGTCACCGGCTTCGACGGCGAGCCGGCGGCGGGCCTCCTCGACGGCCTCTACGGCCTCGTCCCTGTCCGCCGCCTCTGTGGTCTCCGTCGCCTCTGTGGTCTCCGTGGGTCCGATGGTTTCCGTAGGTCCCGTAGGTCGCGAAATATCAGCAGGTTGTGCAAACCGCCCCGTCTTCCACAGAGTTGCCTTGTCCCCCATAACGTCCATCGTCGCACCACCTGCAACCTGGGTACACCTGGTATACCGCAGCCATTGAGGTCACTACAGCGTTTTGTCGACATGCCCACAGAGAGACAAGTCAAACACAGAACGCCCCGTCGTCCCCGCATGCCGTGATGCTTCCCCGGAGCCTCCAGGTCAGCACGTGTGGCCCGGCGCGTCGTTCCGCACCTCGCCACACGCCGCCACACATGCCGAAGGCCCGGATTCCTTGAGGAATCCGGGCCTTCGACTTCAGTAGCGGGGACAGGATTTGAACCTGCGACCTCTGGGTTATGAGCCCAGCGAGCTACCGAGCTGCTCCACCCCGCGCCGTTGTGTTGCAACCGTACCACGGCGCGGGGCGGTTCCCTTAATCGGCTGCGCTCTCAGGCGCGGCCTGGGTCAGCTGCTCGCCGAACCCCCCTTGTTCTTGTCGCTGTTCTTGTCGCTGCTCGCGTCACCGTTCTGGCCGCCGGCCCCATCGGCCTTGGACTGCGCCTCCTCGGCCCGCTGCAGCGCCTCCTCCAGGTCCTCCTGGGCCCGGCCGTACGCCTCCCAGTCACCGTCCTTGAGGGCCTGCTGGCCGTCCTCGAAGGCCTTCTGGGCGTCGTCCAGGGCATTCTGCACCGTCGGGTCGCTCGACGTCGGCGGCTCGTTGGTGTCGCCCTCGCCTTCGCCTTCACCCTCGCCCGGTGGTTCGGTGGTCGAACCGTCCGCGCCGAACACCTTGTTCAGGGCCTCGTCGAGGGTGTCCTCGAAGGCGGTGGCACCGCCGTAGGTGACCAGCACCTTCTTCAGCAGCGGGTACTTGAGGTCGCCACCGCGCACATAGACGGGTTCGACGTACAGCAGCCCGCCGTCCAGCGGCACCGTCAGCAGGTTGCCGTACTCGACCTCCGAGTCACCGCCTCTCAGCAGCCGGATGGACTCGGCGATGTCCGGTTCGGAGTTGAACTGGCTCTGCACCCGTTTCGGGCCGTCGACGGTCTTGCCCGTCGGCAGTTTCAGGATGCTGATCTTGCCGTAGTCGTCCGTACCCGCCTCGGCGTTGACGGACATGAACGCGCTCAGGTTGTCCCGGCCGTTGGGCGTGAACGTCGTCGTCAGCGAGAACGCCTGGGAGTCCTGCCCGGGCATCTTCATGCTCAGGTAGTACGGCGGCACCGCGTCCCCGGACCGGTTGGTCGGGTCGTCCGGGACCTGCCAGACCTCACTGCCGCTGAGGAACGTGTCCGCGTCCTTCACGTGGTACCGGGTCAGCAGCTCACGCTGGACCTTGAACAGGTCCTGCGGGTACCGCAGGTGGTCCATGAGCTCCTGGGAGATCTCGCCCTTCGGCTCCACGGTGTCGGGGAACGCCTTCATCCAGGTCTTCAGGACCGGGTCCTGGGTGTCCCACTGGTAGAGCTCGACCTCGCCCGTGTAGGCGTCGACGGTCGCCTTCACCGAGTTGCGGATGTAGTTGACCTGGTTCTGCTGGGCCACCACCGCGCGCTGGTTGTCGGCCGCCGTCAGCGAGTCGGCGGTCGTGTCGCCGAGGGTCGTACGGGAGGCGTACGGGTAGCCGTTCGTGGTCGTGTACGCGTCCACGATCCACTGGATCTTGCCGTCGACGACCGCCGGGTAGGCGTCGCCGTCGATCGTCAGCCAGGGCGCGACGGCCTCGACGCGCTCCTTGGGGGTGCGGTTGTACAGGATCCGCGAGCCCTCGCCGATGGCTCCGGAGTAGAGGATCTGCGGCTCGCTGAACGCCACCGCGTACGCGGCCCGGTTGACCGGGTTGGAGAGGTTGACCCCGCTGTCGCCCTTGTAGCTGGTGGTCTTCTCACCGCTGTCGTCGGAGTAGTCGATCTCCTTCTGGGGACCGCCGACGATCGAGTACTGCGTGGTCTTCTCGCCGTAGTAGACCCGCTGCTCGTACGTGCCGAGGTCGCCCCCGTTGCTGCTCTCGGAGGGCAGGTCGGACTCGGTGAAGACCGGCCGTCCGTCCTCGTCGGCGGCGGTGCCCTTGGCGGCGACCACACCGAAGCCGTGCGTGTAGCGGAAGTGGTCGTTGATCCAGTTGTTCTTCGGGATGCCGTTGAGGTTCAGCTCACGCAGACCGATGACCGTGTCCTGGACGTTGCCGTCCTTGTCCTTGTACCGGTCGACGTCCAGGTTGGTCGGGAACGCGTAGTAGTTCCTGATCTGCTGGAGCTGCTGGAACGTCGGCGAGACGATGTTCGGGTCGAGCAGGCGCATGGACGTGGTCTCCTCCACGTCGTCACGGAGCTGCTTCACGTCGTCCGTGGTGCGCTCGCCCGGATAGTCGGTGACCGCGGCGCCCTCGATGCCGTACGCCTGGCGTGTGGCCTCGAGGTTCTTCTCGACGTACGGTGCCTCCTTGGCCTGCTCGTTCGGCTGGACCTGGAACTTCTGGACGATGGCCGGGTACAGCCCGCCGATGAGGATGGCGGACAGGACCATCAGGCCGAAGCCGATGACGGGAAGCTGCCAGGTGCGCCGCCACAGGGTGGCGAAGAAGAGCACGGCGCAGATGACGGCGATGCAGAACAGGATGGTCTTCGCCGGCAGATAGGCGTTGGCGTCGACGTACCGCAGACCGGTCCAGTTGCCCGTCGCCTTGAAGTCACTGGACTTCACCGCGAGTCCGTACCGGTCGAGCCAGTAGGCGACCGCCTTCAGTGCGACGAACAGACCGAGCAGCACCGACAGATGGCCGGTGGCCGCGGCCGTGGCGCGCGCCCCCGGGGAGGTGATCCGCAGTCCGCCGTACAGGTAGTGCGTGAGCGCGGCGGCGATCAGCGAGAGGATCGCGGCGGCGAAGCCGAAGCCGAGCAGGAAGCGGTACCAGGGCAGGTCGAAGGCGTAGAAGGCGACGTCCAGCTTGAACTGGGGGTCCTTCTGGCCGAACGGCACGCCGTTCACCCACATCAGCCATGTGCGCCACTGGCTCGACGCGGAGGCTCCCGCGATCAGGCCCACCAGGGCCGTGATACCGAGGAGCAGCCACTTCTTGTAGGGCGCGATGCCCATGCGGTACCGGTCGAGGTTCTGCTGCTCCATCGACATGGCACTCAGCGGCGGGCGCAGCCGGTGGGCCAGCCAGACGTTGAAGCCCACTGCCACGGCCATGAGCAGACCGAAGACGAAGAACAGACCGATCTTGGTCCACAGGGTGGTCGTGAAGACCGAGGAGTAGTCGACCGAGCGGTACCAGAGCCAGTCCGTCCAGAAACCGGCGAACATGACGAACGCCATGCCCAGGACGGCAAGGACGCCCAGTGTCATGAGCAGGGTCCGGACCCGCCGGGACGGTCGGCCCACTCTGATCCGTGGCCCCGTCGGGCCTCCGCCGCGGTCCGGCATCTGGAAAGCCAAGGTGCGCACCTCGAAGTTCGCTGTTGATACGTCAGGCCCTCGTGATCGCGGACCATCTTCCCGCCCCTTCGACCGTCGTGATCGAGAGGAGCCTCACCTATGCAACTTACCGAGGCTTTACTCGGTTCCCGGTTCCGGGGACGAACGAGGCAGGATTGTGACCATGTCCAACACTCCCATGGCAGCGAGCCCCCTCACCCGGGCCGTGCTCGAGATCGACGAGTACGCCTCCGGCCTCGGCTGGGACCGGCCCGCTCGCCTCTTCGCCCTTGTCGACACCGCGCGTCTGCAGGTCCAGGAACCCGCTCTCGCGGCCCAGCTCGGTCTGGAGGGCGAGTCGGAGACCTCCGGTCTCACCCCGGTCGAGCAGGACGAGATCCCCGCCGACCAGCCGCTGGACGAGTTCCTCGGCACCATCGCGTGGCCCGGTGCGGTGGCCGGCTGCGCCCTCACGGTGGAGCGGCTGATGCTGCCGCCGTCCGCCGAGGCCTCCGTACCGGAGGGCCTGGACGAGACCGGTCTGGCCAAGTGGGTCGCCGGGCACCCGGACCGCCAGGAGGTCCGGATGACGGTCGCGGTGCTGCGGGACGGGACGCGCGACTCGGCGATCCGGCTGCGCGAGAAGGACTCGCCGACGGAGGTGCTGACCGGATCGGACCTGGTGCCGGGTCTGGCGGAGGCGCTGTCGGCGACGTTCGAGGACTGACCGCCGCGGTTCTTCCGAGGGGCGCCTTTCAGCCGGAGGGCGCCCCCGGTCGCGTACGCACGGGGCGCACGGGCGTACCTGCCGGCCGCCGGTCAGGTGGTCGTCCGGTCAGCCCTTGGTGGTGCACTCGGGCAGGTCGGCGGTGTTCCCGTCACGGATGTCCTCGAGGGCGTCGAGGGCGTCGTCCATGGTGCCGACCTTCACGAGGGTGAGCCCCTCGGGGGTGTCCCTGGCCGCGGAGGCGCAGTTGTCCTCGGGGGTCAGGAAGTACCGGGCGCCCTTGTCCCGCGCGCCGACGGTCTTCATCTCGATGCCGCCGATGGGGCCGACCTTGCCGTCGTCGTCGATGGTGCCCGTGCCCGCGACGAAACTGCCGCCGGTGAGACTGCCCGGGGTCAGCTTGTCGACGATGCCGAGGGCGAACATCAGACCCGCGCTGGGGCCGCCGACATCGGCGAGCTTGATGTCGATGGCGAACGGGAACGTGTGGTCGGTCCCGGCCGCGATCCCGACGATGGCCCGGTCCTCGCCCTGGTCGTCCGAGCTCGTCGTGGTGATGGTGACGTCCTCGGTCCTGGTCGCCGTCCGGTTCTCCTTCTCGGCGGCCGCCTGCTCCTTGGCGGGCACGATGGTGAAGCGGACCTTCTCGCCCGGCTTGTGCTCGGTGACCAGTTCGGCGACGTCGCCGGGCTCGTTCACCGCCGTACCGTCGACGGCCTTGATCACGTCGCCCGCGTGCAGTTCGCCCTGGGCCGGCGAGCCCTTGACCACCGACTGGACGATCACCCAGGACTGCACCGGGATGTCCAGTTCCTTCAGGGCCGCGACCTTGGCGCTCTCCTGGGACTGACTGAACTCCTCGGCGTTCTCCTGGCTCGACTCCTCCTCGGTCTTGCCGTTCGGGTAGAGCGTGTCGTGGGGCACGACCTTGTTGTCGTGGGCCAGCCAGCCGTACACGGCCTCGACGAGGTTCATCCGGTAGTCGGCGCTGGTGACCCGGACCGTGGTCATGTTGAGGTGCCCGGTCGTCGGATAGGTCTTGTGCCCGGAGATCTGCAGCACCGGCTCGCCGTCGTGCTCGCCCAGCGTGTTCACCGTCGGCCCCGGGGACATCTCCGCGTACGGCACGGGGATGAACACTCCCGCGCACAGGAGCGCGATCAGCATCAGGGTGGAGGCGAGCATCGTCGCGGTGCGGCGTGGCATGGAACGACAGTACGGGACAGGCCTGTCAGTGCACTGTCCGGGCCGTCCGTCCGGGGCCGCTCGCTCAGCCGCCGGAGCGGGACCTCTCCATGGCCTCGCGGAAGCGCATGTAACCCGCGAGCTCGCTGCCGTCCTCGATGGTCTTGCGGTTCCGGCTGACCCAACTGCCCCACAGACCGGCACCGATCGCAGCCAGAAGCGGAATCAACAACCAGGTGAGCGCTGCCATGCCGACCTCCCAACCCCATGAGCACCGAACTCACTGATCAGCAGATTAAACCTCCGCTCCGTCAACGCTGGCGCCAGGGGTGGGGTTACGCAACCGGAGCGGAGCCGCCCGCCTTCGTGGGCCGGCCTCAGCAGGCCCCGACCCACTCCTCGGTGCCGTCGGAGAACTTCTGGTGCTTCCAGATGGGCACTTCGTGCTTCAGGTCGTCGATCAGCCTGCGGCAGGCCTCGAAGGCCTCACCGCGGTGCGGGCAGGACACCGCCACGACGACGGCGAGGTCCCCCACCTCCAGGTCCCCCACCCGGTGCACGGCGGCCAGGGCCCGCACGGGGAAGTCGGCGACGACCTTCTCGGCGACCCGCCGCAGCTCCGCCTCGGCGCCAGGGTGGCAGGAGTACCCGAGGGCGTCGACGTCGGCGCCCCCGTCGTGGTTGCGCACGGTGCCGACGAACAGCGCGGTGCCGCCGGCCGCGTCGTCGCCCACGGCCCGGAACACCTCGTCGACGGAGAGCGGGGTCTCCCTGATGCCGATCAGCTTGATCGGCTGGTCCGCGGCCTGCTCTCCGGGGTGATCGTTGCTGGATGCCATGTCCCCATCGTGCCCCACGGCACGGACAGCCCGGAACAGACGTTTCACCCGGCACGCGCGCGGGACGCCTTGTGGCCTTCTACAGGAGCCGGTGCCCGTCCGGTGCCCGGGCGCCGCCGGGGTCCGGTCCTCCCGGCCCGGTCCGCGCGGTCCGGGTCCCGCCGGTTCGCTCCCCCGGTCGGTCGTTCAGATGCGCCGCCGGGCCTTCCGCGCCCGCCGTACCAGCGCGGCCGTGCCCAGCAGGGCGACCGTGGCTCCCGCGGCGCCCGCCGCCGTCGCGTCCTTGCGGCCCAGCCGCCGCCCGGCCACGGTGTGCCGCCCGGAGACCTCCTCCAGGAGCTCGGCGAGGACCTCCTCGTTGGTCCACTGCGGCCGCCAGCCGGCGTCGTGGAGCCGACTGCCGCTGACCACCCAGGGGTACATCGTGTACGCCAGGTCTCCGGCCGGGGACGGAGTGAGCCCGATGCGGTGCAGCCGCGCGGCCGCGCCCAGGGCGACCGCGGACGGCAGCTCCATCCGGCGGATCCCGCTGAGCTCCTCGACCTCCTCCTGCTCCAGCCAGCCGTCGCACCCGACGGCCAGTTCCCCGTCCACCTTCTCCAGGACCGCGTACTCCAGGGCGCTGCACAGGTCCTCGACGTGGCAGAACTGCCAGGCGGGCCGCGAGCCGGCCACCACCAGCAGCCGGGGCGACTCGAAGTACCTGGTCAGCGCCGTGTCGGTACCCCCGACGAGGACCGCGGGACGGACGACGGTGACGTTGAGTCCCGGGTGTGCGCGGGGGGCACGGCGGGCCAGCCGCTCGATCTCCAGCAGGTCGCCGACGCCGGTCGCCTCGGCGGTCGCCCGCAGCTCGGCGTCCTCCGACAGCGGCAGCTCGTTGTCCGGCAGCGCCCCGTACACCATCGTGGAGGTGCACAGCACGACCCGGTGGACCCCGGCCGCGGCCGCCGCCGTGAGGACGGTCTGTGTCCCCCGGACGTTGTAGGCGGTCCGGGCCGCCGTGTCGGTCTCCAGGTCGAGATCGACGGCGAGGTGGACCACGACGTCCGCGCCGCGCAGCTTGTCCGCGATCGCCGGGTCCCGCACGTCCAGGACGTGCCACTGCGCGGCCGCGCACTCGCCGCGCCGCTCGTCGATGGCGACCACCTGTTTGATCTCGCCGGACGCGGCGAGCCGCTCGGTGAGCAGCGCGCCGACCCCGGTCGCGGCGCCGGTGACCGCGACGACGGGCCCGCGCAGGGCGGTAGACTCCTCGGCGCTCTGCGCCGTCTTCGAGGGCTGGGGGTCGGGCGACGGGCGGGACGAATGGTTTCGCGCTGCGCGAACCTGCGGATCTGGGGAACTCACCGGGCGTCTCCAGCGGTTGTCTTCAGTACATGCACGTGTGACGCGTACGTACCAGGTGGCATCCATCCTGCCGCAGCCCTTCGGTCGGCGAAGCACCGAGGCCCTAACCGGCCGTGGTGTCTACCCTGGGTGGTGTTGTAGGGCAGCCGTGCCGCCGGAGAGAACCGGCGGCCTAACCAGCCGAGGAATCCCGTGAGTGACACCCCATTCGGATTCGGCCTTCCGCCGGAGGAGCCGGAGAACGGCGACGAGGGCAAGAAGAAGGACCAGCAGAGCGGTGGTGGTCAGGGACCGGCCAACCCGTTCGGTTTCGGGCTGCCCGGTATGGGAGGCCCCGGCGGCGACAATCCGCTCGCCGCGATGTTCGGTTCCATGAACCCCACCGACCTGGGCGCCGCCTTCCAGCAGCTGGGCCAGATGCTCTCGTACGAGGGCGGCCCGGTGAACTGGGACATGGCCAAGCAGATCGCCCGCCAGACGGTCGCCCAGGGCACGTCCGACGGCACCAAGGACGCGAGCGTCGGACCGGCCGAGCGTTCCGCGGTCCAGGAGGCCGTACGCCTGGCCGACCTGTGGCTGGACGACGTGACCTCGCTGCCGTCCGGGGCGGGCTCCGCCGTGGCGTGGAGCCGCGCGGAGTGGGTCGAGGCGACCCTGCCGGTGTGGCAGGAGCTCGTCGACCCGGTCGCCGAGCGCGTCGGGGCGGCCATGGGCGATGTGCTGCCCGAGGAGATGCAGGCCATGGCGGGCCCGCTGATCGGCATGATGCGCTCGATGGGCGGCGCCATGTTCGGTACGCAGATCGGGCAGGCCGTGGGCGTGCTCGCGGGCGAGGTCGTGGGCTCCACGGACATCGGCCTGCCGCTCGGCCCGGCCGGCAAGGCGGCGCTGCTGCCGGTGAACGTGGAGACGTTCGGCAAGGACCTGGGCGTGCCCAAGGACGAGGTGCGGCTCTACCTGGCGCTGCGCGAGGCCGCGCACCAGCGTCTCTTCTCGCACGTGCCGTGGCTGCGCTCGCACCTGTTCGGCGCGGTCGAGGGCTACGCGCGCGGGATCAAGGTCGACACGGCGAAGCTGGAGGACGTGGTCGGCCAGTTCGATCCGCAGAACCCGGACGAGCTGCAGCAGGCACTTCAGCAGGGCATGTTCCAGCCGGAGGACACCCCGGAGCAGAAGGCGGCGCTGGCCCGCCTGGAGACGGCTCTGGCGCTGGTGGAGGGCTGGGTGGACGCCGTGGTGCACGCGGCCGCGAAGCCGCGCCTTACGTCCGCGGACGCGCTCCGTGAGACGCTGCGCCGCCGCCGTGCCTCTGGCGGTCCGGCCGAGCAGACGTTCGCCACGCTGATCGGTCTCGAGCTGCGTCCCCGGCGGCTGCGGGACGCCTCGCGCCTGTGGGCCTCGCTCACGGACGCGCGCGGGGTCGACGGCCGGGACGCCCTCTGGGCCCACCCGGACATGCTGCCCACCGCCTCCGACCTGGACGACCCGGACGGCTTCGTGCACCGCGAGCAGCTGGACTTCTCCGAGCTGGACAAGATGCTCGGCGAGGCGGCGCACGGCGGCTCCACGGACAAGCCGGACCTGAAGAAGGACGGGAACGGCGAGAACGGGAACATCGAGACCGGGAACGGCGAGGACGGCCGGGGCGACGGCAAGAGCGACGGCGCCGAGTGAGTCTCCACGACGACGCGGTCCTCGTCCTGAAGGGGTACGAGGACCAGGGGGAGCTGCGCCAGGCGTATCTGGACCACCTCCAGGCGCACCCGGACGGCATGTGGAAGTCGTGTCACGCCGGGCACCTCACGGCGAGCGCCCTGGTGATCGATCCGGAGCAGGGCCGGGTGCTGCTCACGCTCCACCGGAAGCTGCGCATGTGGCTGCAGATGGGCGGCCACTGCGAACCGGGGGACGCGACCGTGGCGGAGGCGGCGCTGCGCGAGGCCACGGAGGAGTCGGGCATCGCGGGGCTGACGCTGCTCCCGGGCGGCCCCGTACGCCTGGACCGGCACCCGATCCCGCCGCCCTGCCACTGGCACCTCGATGTGCAGTACGCGGCCGTGGCCCCGTCGGGCGCGGTCCAGGAGATCAGCGACGAGTCGCTCGACCTGCGCTGGTTCGCGTACGACGAGGTGGCGGACGTGGCCGACGAGTCGGTCGTACGGCTGCTGGAGGCCACGCGCGCGAGGCTCTGACCCGCTCCTCCCGAAGGTTCGTGTAAGGGGCGGCCGCCATTGCGGCCGCCCCTTACACGTGGTGCTGTTCTGCGGTTCCGTCACCGGAAGGTGGTTGCCGTCAGCTCCAGACGTTGTTCTGGTTCTGTCCGTGCGCGCCCTGCCCGCCCACGCCGTACTGGGCGGCCGGGCCGGAGCCGATACGGGCGTTCTGCGGCGGCAGCAGCTCGCTGGGCTGGACGAGGACGTGGCCCTGGCCCATGAAGCTGAGCTCCCAGCCCTCGCCGGTGCTGCCGCGGCGCCGCCACACCCCGGTGGAGTGCGTCTGGGCCTGCATCTGGACGCGCAGCCCGGTGGACCAGGCCACGATCGCGTCGGCGTCGCAGTTGACGTACGTGTCCGGGGTGACGTTCATCGAGAGCGGCACGCCGGAGGTCATGAGGGCGACCTTGCCCCGGCCGGTGATGTTGATCTGGTACTTCCCCGACCCGGAGATGCCGTACAGGCTGTCCACGGCGATGACCTCGTGGTGCAGCGAGGAGTCCATGGCCAGTACGTAGGCGCTGTCCACGGTGAGACCCTCGTGGTCGACGTCCACCACGTGCACCTGCTGCGCCAGGTTGGCGAAGTAGACGGTGCCCTGCCCGTGGCAGCGCATCAGGTCCAGGCCCTCGCCCGTGCGGACGCGCTCACGCCGCCGGCCGCCGCCCTGCACCTCGGCGTCGAACTCGACCATCCCCTGGTAGGCCACCATCGTGCCCTTGCGCGCGAGGATGTCGTCGTGGCCCTCCAGGGCGACGCGCAGCATCTGCTTGTTCTGCAGGCTCCAGCGCTCCTGGGACTGCTGCTCGTTGTAGGCGAAAATCGGGCTCTGCATGATCTGTCGCTCCCCCTCAGCCCCGGACCCGGAGACGGTCGGTGCTGTCCTCGCTGGGCTGGACGACGACGATCCCCTGCCCGGAGAACGCCATCTGGTAGGCCTCACCGCTGCCGCGTCCGATCAGCGACTGCGCCTTGAAGCTGCGCTTGCCCTTCACCTTCAGGTTCGGGGACCAGGCGACGAGGGCGTCCGGGTCGACGTACGTCTCGTCCTCACCGCCTCCGCAGTCGACGACGATCGGCTTGCCGCGAGAGGTCAGCGCCACCCAGCCCTGACCGGAGATCCGGGTGTTCCACATGCCCTGCCCGGCGAACTTGGCGAGTCCCTTGACGCGCTCGACGCCCCAGGTCAGGTGGGCGTCGAAGGCGAGCAGGTTGGTGGCGTTCACGGAGATCGCGTCCCCGTCGAGGTTGATCACGACGACGTCCGCGCCGTAGTCGGCGAGGTAGAGCAGGCCGTCCCCGGAGCACTTCATCAGGGGCGCGCCCTCACCGGTGGCCCAGTCCCGCGCGATCTGGCGTACGGCGGGCGGGTTGGGTTCGTACTGGATGAACCCTTCGTAGGCCACCATCGAGCCCACGCGCGCGAGGAGGTCGTTCCCGGTCTGCAGGGCGACCTTGAGCATGTGGTCGCCGTGGTTCTCCATACGGGCGGCGACCGGAGCGGGAGCGAAGCCCGCGAGCGGCTGGTTCATGACGGGCTCCCTCTAGACCTCGTACGGCTGGACGACGATGAAGTTGCCGGGTGCTCCCCGGAACTGGAGGTTCACGCTTTCACCGGTGTCCCCGGGGTAGGCGTTGCGGCGCATCCGCACCTGGCTGGAGACGATCACCTGGGAGGCCGCGGACCAGGCGACCACGGCGTTGCAGTCGGCGAACGTGGTCGGCGTGACGGGCAGCACGACGGGTACGCCCTGTGTCTTGACCACGACCGTGCCGGTCCCCTGGAACTGCATGGTGAACAGCGCGCCCCCGGGAATGCCGTGCCCCTCGATCCTGCGCACCTCGTACTGCAGGCTCTCGTCGAAGGCGAGGACGTTCTCCGCGGACACGCAGACCGCGTCGCCCTGGAGCTCGATGGGGTGCAGCATCGCGGCGTTCTCGGCGAGGAACACCTGGCCCCGGCCGGTGCAGCGCATCAGCTGCATCTCCTGGCCGGTCGCGTTGCCCACGACGCGGCCGGCGAAGCCCGCCCCCTTGTAGTTGAAGTCGACCTTGCCCTGGTACAGCACCATGCTGCCCTGACGGGCCAGGACTGCCTGGTCGCCGCCGACGCCGAGGTCGACGCGGATCAGCTTCTCGTTCTGCTGGGTCCACCGCTGACCGGTCGGCGTCTCCTTGAACTTCTGCAGCACGGCGGTCATCCCGGCGCCGCCCTGCGGGGCGCCCTGGGGTGCGGCGTACTGAGCCGGGGATCCGTACGGTGACTGCGGTGACCGGTCGTGGCCCGGTGGCGCGCTCACGGGCGCGCCAGGGGCCTGCCGGCCGTGGCTCTGCGGCGGTACCGAGGCCTGCGGTACCTGCGGTACGTACGGGACCTGCGGCTCGTAGCCGGGTGGCAGGGGTGCGCTGGGAACGGGAGGCTGCTGACCGTGGCCGGGCGGCGGGACGGCGAGGGTGGGCTGTGCGGGCGCCGGGTGTGCTGCCGGGGGCGGGGGGAAGTTCCGCACGGGCTCGGGCGCGGGCGCGGGTGCAGGTGTGGGTGCAGGTGTGGGTGCAGGTGTGGGTGCAGGTGTGGGTGCAGGTGTGGACTGCTGCGGCGTGGGGGCCGGGGCGGCCGGGGGTGCGAACGGGGGTGGGGCGGCGGCCTCGGCGGGGGGCGCGAACCCCGGTACCGCATCGGTCCCCGGCTGCGGCTGCGGCTCGGCGGGCTCCATCTCGGCGACCTCACCGCCGAAGTGTCTCAGCAGCGCCTCCAGGCCCCCGTCGAAGCCCTGGCCCACGGCGGCGAACCGCCACACGTCCTTCAGGTAGAAGTCGCCGAGCATCACGGCGCGCTCGGTGGAGAACTCGGCTCCGTCGAAGGAGTAGCGGGCCACCTCCTCGCCGCCCGCGACGATACGGAGGTAGCCGGGGGCTGCCTGGGACATCTGCCCGGCCCCGTCGATCGTGGCCGTGAAGGACAGCTTCTGGATCTGCGGCGGGATCCGGTCGAGCGTGACACGGAACGACTCCGTGTCACCCGCCTGCGGGCCCAGGAGCTGAATGGCCTCCTCCGGCGTCTTCGGCTGGTTGAAGAAGACGAAGTAACGGTCGTCCGCGAGCTGTTCGTCCGCGTCCAGGCCGAAACAGCTGATGTCGAAGGACAGTCCGGGGGCGGATATCTGCACGCCCACGTACAGATCCGTCCCCGCGGTGAAGTCACTGATCCTGGCCTTGTGGCCGCGCTGGAATTCCCTGGCCATGCGTAACGTCCGTCCCCCATCCCGAAGTGAGTGCTCGCGCCAGGCTAACGGCAACTTCCGGCACAGGGCGAAGCCGGTACAAACCCGGTACACAGTCCTTCTGACCGGCCCTCCGGCCCGGGCGCCCGTCCGCGCGCGGTGGCCGGTTCCCGCCGTCCGCCCGGCCGGTCACTCCCCGCGGGGGGCGGGCAGGTGCGGCAACCGGTCGGCCGCGACGACCCCTTCGAGATAGCCGCGGGCCCGTTCGGTGCGCGGGTAGGCCTCCAGCAGCCGCCAGAAACGCGGGCCGTGGCCGGGTACGAGCAGATGGGCGAGTTCGTGCAGGAGAACGTAGTCGACGACGTACTCGGGCATGCCCTGCAGCCGGTGCGACAGCCGGATGCTGCCCTCGGCCGGTGTGCAGGATCCCCAACGGGTGTTCTGGTTGGTGACCCAGCGCACCGAAGCGGGCCGGGCCCGGCCGCCGAGGTACTGCGCCGACAGCCTGTCCGCGCGCTCGGCCAGCTCGGCGTCCCCGAGCAGCCGCTTGCTCTCCTGTGCCGCCAGCTTGTCGAGCATGACGGTGACCCAGCGCTGCTCCTCCGCCTCGGACATACGGGCGGGGATGAGCACGACGGTGCGATCGCCCTCGCGGTACGCGGAGACCGTTCTGCGCCGTCGGGCACTCCTGCGGACCTCGATCGCGCTCGCCCCCGAGCCGCTCGGCGGCTGGCTCGTCGTGCTGCGCTCTGGCTTTCCGGCACGGTGCAGTGGGTCGGCGGGCACGCCCCGACGTTACCCGCTGCCCGTGGGGGAAGTCCCGCCTCCGGGACGGTTCGGTTCCGATCCGCACGTCGCGCGCTCAATTCGTAGGATTAACGCGGCCGCCTGTGGACAACCTTCGACGCCCCGCGGCGGAAGCCGGGCATGCTGGTCCTCGTCGGCGGACCGGACACGGGCTTCCGCCGGCGGAACGGGGACGTACTACGGCTACGGGGGCCGATCATGCATCCGATGATGAAGCCCGCGCTGCGGCGCGGCTGGCGGGATCTCACGACCGTGCAGTTCGGGATGGTGCCCGCGCACGCCCTGGTGCTGGGCCCGCTGGACAACGCGACGGGCGGTTTCCTGACCCTGCTGGACGGGACGCGCGGGCTGCCGCTGCTGCGGGACGAAGGACGCCGGATGGGCCTGCCCGACGGCCATGTCGACGCGCTGGTGGAGCGCCTGGCCGAGTCGGGCCTGCTCGACGACGCGACGGGCGACGGCCCGGGCGCGGCCGCCCTGCGCGGGAAGGACGCGGTCATCGAGCGGCTGCGCCCCGACCTCGCCTCACTCTCCCTCGTCGCACGCGCACCGGGAGCGGCCATGGAGCGTTTGGCCGCCCGCCGCTCCCTGCGGGTGCAGGTGCGCGGCGCGGGCCGGGTGGGCGCGACCCTCGCCTCGCTCCTCGCCGGCGCCGGTGTCGGTGCGGTCGACGTACGTGACGGGGGACGCGTCGAGCCGTCGGACGTGGCACCGGGCGGGCTGCCGGCCGAGTCGGTCGGCGAGCGCAGGGACCTCGCCGCCCGCCGCGCGGTGCGCCGGGCGGCACCGGACCGTCCTCCGCGCGCGTCCGCCTCGCCCGGCGCACGGGACGAACCCGGCTTCTCCCTGGTGATCCTCGCCCCGCGCACCGGAGTGGACGTCTACGCCCCAGCCCCCGCCGTCACCGCCCCCCTCATCGCCTCCGGGACACCCCACCTCCACGCCGGCGTCGTGGAGGGCACCGGCGTCGTCGGCCCGCTCGTCCTGCCCGGTACGACGGCCTGCGCGGGCTGTCTCGACCAGGAGCGTTCCGACCGGGACGAGTGCTGGCCGCGCATGGTCGCCCAGTGGCGGTCGGGCCGGCCCCGCCGGACGGAGGCCTGCGACCTGGCCGTGGCGTCGACGGTGGCGGGGCTGGCCGCGGCGCACGCCCTCGCGTTCCTCGACGGGGCGTTGCCGTCCTCCGCGGGTGCCCGCTGGGAGGTCTCGACGCCGGACTTCGTCTGGCACGCACGGCCGGTGCGGCCGCATCCCGCGTGCCCGTGTGCCGCCACGGGGGAAGGTAACGAAGAGCACACCGCCCCGGAAGACGGGGGTCCGCACGAGACAATGACGGGGCAGCAGCCGGCAACGAGCGTGTCCCGCACGGCACACGCCGCACAGCGGTCCGGAACCTGGAGGGCGCATGTCTGATCTCCCGCGGAAGGCGGTCACCCGTACCGCCAAGCTCGCCGCGCTCCCGATCGGGTTCGCCGGGCGCGCCACCTGGGGACTCGGCAAACGCATCGGCGGGAAGTCAGCGGAGATAGTGGGCCGTGAACTCCAACAGCGCACCGCCGAGCAGCTGTTCCGGACCCTTGGCGAGCTCAAGGGCGGCGCCATGAAGCTCGGTCAGGCGCTGTCCGTCTTCGAGTCGGCACTGCCCGAGGAGGTCGCGGGACCGTACCGCGCCGCCCTGACCAAGCTCCAGGAGGCGGCGCCCCCGATGCCGACACGCACGGTGCACTCCGTGCTGGCGGAGCGGATCGGGGAGAACTGGCAGGACCTGTTCGCCGAGTTCGAGGACCGGCCCTCGGCGGCCGCCTCCATCGGCCAGGTGCACCGCGCGACCTGGCACGACGGCCGTGAGGTCGCGGTCAAGGTGCAGTACCCGGGCGCCGGCGAGGCCCTCCTGTCGGACCTGAACCAGCTCAGCCGCTTCGCCCGTCTGCTGGGCCCCCTGGTCCCCGGCCTGGACGTCAAGCCGCTGATCACCGAGTTGCGCGACCGCGTCTCCGAAGAGCTCGACTACGGCCTGGAGGCGCAGGCACAGCAGGCGCACGCAGAGGAGTTCTCGGACGACCCCGACGTCCTGATACCTGCCGTGGTCCACCAGTGCGAACAGGTTCTGGTGACCGAGTGGATCGACGGCACACCGCTGTCGGAGGTGGTGGCCCACGGCACGCAGGAGCAACGCGACCGCGCGGGCCAGTTGCTCGCCCGTTTCCTGTTCTCCGGGCCCGCCCGCACCGGCCTCCTGCACGCCGACCCCCACCCCGGCAACTTCCGCCTGCTGCCGGACGGGAGGAACGGCTGGCGGCTGGGCGTCCTCGACTTCGGCACGGTGGACCGGCTCCCGGACGGGCTGCCCGTACCGATCGGCGACTCCCTGCGTCTGGCGCTCGAGGACCGGGCCGAGGAGGTCTACGAACTGCTGCGCGGCGAGGGATTCGTCAAGGAGTCCAGGAGCCTGGACCCCGACGCCGTGCTCGACTACCTCCTGCCGATCATCGAACCGGCCCGGGTCGACGCCTTCACCTTCACCCGCAGCTGGATCCGCAGCCAGGCGGCCCGTATCGCCGACCCGCGCTCCCCCGCCCACCAACTGGGCAAGCAGCTCAATCTGCCCCCGTCGTACCTGCTGATCCACCGAGTGACGCTGAGCACCATCGGCGTGCTCTGCCAACTCGGCGCGACGGTCCGCCTGCGCGACGAACTGGAGGAGTGGCTGCCGGGCTTCGTCCCGGAGGCGGAAGCGGAGGAAGAAGCGGAGGAGGAGTCGGCGGCGGAGGCGTGACCGGGGACGCTGCCCCCGTGGGGCGAGCCGGAGAAGGAGCCCTCGCCGGTCGCAACGCACGCCGGTCGCAACGCACGGCGGGGGCCGGTCCCGACGGACCGGCCCCCGTGAGGTGCTGTGTGCGATCGCCTGCCTGACGGTGTCGGCTACTGCATGACCGCCATGGCCAGCGCGCGGCGCGCCCGCATCGACGCGCGCTCGGCACGGCGCTGCATCCGCCGCGCCCTCACCAGGCGCGCGGCCGGGCGCTGCCGCTCGGCGTCCCGCAGCAGGTCGTGCATATGCGCACGTGCCAGGGCTTCTGGGATGAGTTGCATCTCTCGGGTCCTGTTCTGACGCGATTCGTGCGCGCCGGTGGTGGTGACGTCTTCGGTCGCGGAGCCAGCGGGCTCACTGACGGACGGCTTCATCGGGGCCTGCTTCATGGGGTCGTGCGTGAGGGGACGGTCGATCGTGCCTGGGGTGTTCATGCCGTGACCGGGTTCTTGCGCGGGCGGCCACGCGGCCGCTTGCGGGCCACGACGACACCCTGGACGAACAGCTCGCCGCCCCAGACGCCCCAGGGCTCACGCCGCTCCTTGGCGCCGGCGAGGCAGGCCTCGACCAGCGGGCAGGTGCGGCAGAGGGACTTGGCGTACTCCACGTCGGCCGGCGACTCGGCGAAGAAGACCTCCGGGTCGTAGGAACGGCACGGGACGGGCACGCCCAGGTTCTCGATGGCGTCGTCGAGCGCGGTGAGCGGAGTGAGCGGGGTCAAGGAGTCCTCCGTGGGGCCGGGCGGGGGGAGCTTTTCGAAAGGCGGTACGGACGGGGCGTGCGCTTCGAGTTGCACGGTTCGTCTTCCTCGTCTGGTCGTTCCGGCCTGTTGGCCGGGTGGCGGCTGGTACCGGGGTCTTTTCTTGTCCCGAGGCCCCTTCGTTCCGCCGTCCCCGGTCGGGGACAAACAGAAGGGCCGCGGATCCCGGATGGGGTTCCGCGGCCCTGAAGGCGCCGGCCTGATCGGCTGTCAGGCTGGATCACTCCAGGGTTCAGGCCCACGGAAGGCCCACATCGTGTGGTGGTGCGTCTGCTTCAGGGATCCGGCACCGGCGGCCGCCGTAAAGGCATAGGCCTGCGCCTGTGCCACTACTGCTGCTTCCAGTGCCTTGGTCGGTCGCTCATTCCGCTCATCACGGACGGGAAGGCCCGCGAGAGGCAGAGAGGACTCCGGACGGACGGCACGAATGCCGGACAGACCAGTGCCCTGAAGCGAGGCGCCGAGCATGCACAGGGAGACGGCCGAGCGATCGGTCAGTTTGATGCTGCTGATGGTGCTGGTCTTGATGCTGATCACTGGACTCGCCTCCTCTCGGCGTCTCGAGGGACCGGCGTCAACCGATCCGACGGATATGAAGTACATCACGGAACCAGGGCCTCCGAGAAGGCCTCCGTTCCCGTGCCTAAGAACCTATGGGGATTGCTGGGGCATGCGCAAACTATTTTTTCGACGAGTTCCCCTCACTCTTTCCAGCCATCGCCCTCACACTCCTGACCTGCGCAGATGGCGAGAACATCGGCGCCGTACCGCTGCAGCTTGCGGGCGATGACGCCGGGGATGCGCGCGAGTTCGGCCGGAGAGGTCGGTCCCGCTTCCGCTATGGCCATCAAGGTGCGGTCGGTGAAGACGCAGAAGTCGGGCTGGCCGCTGCTCCGGGCCTGCACGGCCCGCCAGCCGCGCAGCCGCTCGTAGAGTCCCTCGTCCATGTCGGACGGACAGTCCTCGCAGCGCATCAGCTTCATCTCGCCGGCGTCCCTCAGGGTGCGGCCGCACACCCGGCAGCGGGCCGGGGTCCGGCTGGTGCGCCGCGGGGCCGCGGCGGTGGCGCCGCCGGCGAAGCCCCGCTCGACGCCTCCGCCCGCGACCGCACCGGCCGAGGACGCGGCGGCGGACGATCCGGGGCGCAGACCGTCGAGGAAGCGACTGGGACGCCGGCCGGGACGGCCGCCGGGCGAGCGGGACAGCGCCCAGGACACATGGAGACGCTCGCGCGCCCGTGTGACGCCGACGTACAGCAGGCGTCTCTCCTCCTCGATCTGCTCGTCCGTCTTCGCGTAGGTGATCGGCATCATGCCCTCGGCGACGCCGACCAGGAAGACGACGTCCCACTCGAGGCCCTTGGCGGAGTGCAGCGAGGCGAGTGTGACGCCCTGGACGGTCGGGGCGTGCTGTGCGTTCGCCCGCTCGTCGAGTTCCGCGACGAAGTCGCCGAGGGTGGCTCCGGGCCTGGCCACGGCGAGGTCCTGCGCGAGGTTCACGAGCGCGGCCAGCGACTCCCAGCGCTCCCTGACCGCACCGGAGCCCGCCGGGGGCTCACTGGTCCAGCCCTCTCCCGACAGCACGGCCCGCACCTGTGAGGGCAGGTCGACGGTGTCGTCGAGGAGTGCGTCGTTGGCTCCGAAGCGGGCCGCTCCGCGCAGGGCGACGCCCGCCTTCCGTACCTCCGGGCGGTCGAAGAAGCGCTCGGCGCCGCGCAGCTGGTAGGGCACCCCGGCGTCGGCGAGTGCCTGCTCGTAGGTCTCCGACTGGGAGTTCGTACGGAACAGGACGGCGATCTCGCTCGCGGGGACCCCGGAGGCGATGAGGTCGCGGATGCGGCGGGCCGCCCCCTCGGCCTCGGCGGGCTCGTCGTCGTACTCGGTGTGGACCGGCTCGGGACCGGGGCCGCGCTGGGAGACCAGTTCCAGGCGGTGCTCGGCGGCACGGCCGCGGGCCTGGGCCAGCAGACCGTTGGCGAGACGGACGACCTGGGGCGTGGAGCGGTAGTCACGGACGAGCTTGACGACGGTGGCGCCGGGATAGCGGACGCGGAAGTCGAGCAGGTGGTCCGGAGTTGCACCGGTGAACGAGTAGATCGTCTGGCTGGCGTCGCCGACGACGCACAGGTCGTCCCGGTCCCCGAGCCACAGTTCCAGCAGGCGCTGCTGCAGCGGGCTGACGTCCTGGTACTCGTCGACGACGAAGTGCTGGTACTGGGCGCGGACCTGCTCCGCCACATCGTGCCGGTCCTGGAGGATGCCCACGGTGAGCAGCAGGACGTCCTCGAAGTCGATGACGGAGCGGTCGCGCTTGAGGTTCTCGTACGCGGCGTAGAGCTGAGCGATCTCGGCCGGGTCGCGGGGGGCGTCGCGGCCCGCCCCGGCGATCGCGGCCGCGTAGTCGCCGGGGACGGTCCGGGTGACCTTCGACCACTCGATCTCGGCGGTGACGTCCCGCAGCTCGTTGCGATCGAGACGGATACGGCAGGCCGCGGCGGCGTCCGCCACGATCTGTATCTTGCGGTCGACGATCCTCGGCATGGAGCCGCCGACGGCCCTGGGCCAGAAGTACTGGAGCTGACGGAGCGCGGCGGAGTGGAAGGTGCGGGCCTGGACGCCGGAGGCGCCGAGCTGGCGGAGCCGTCCGCGCATCTCTCCGGCGGCGCGGTTGGTGAACGTGACGGCCAGCACACTGGAGGGCTGCAGTATTCCGGCGCGCACTCCGTAGGCGATGCGGTGGGTGATGGCCCGCGTCTTGCCCGTGCCGGCGCCGGCCAGCACGCACACCGGACCGCGCAGGGCGGTCGCCACCGCACGCTGCTCGGGGTCGAGCCCCTCGAGCACCGCGTCGGGCGTGTCCGGAACCTGCGGGAACAGGGTGGAGTGCGTTGCTGCTGTCACCCCGCCATGCTGCCAGGTCGCCGGCCACCGATGCGTAGGTTGTCCACAGGCAGGGGCTCGCAGTACTACTGATGCGGCTCGGGAATGGCGGCCCGCCCGCGTGCGTTCACTGGGCAGCCACTACGCCATCCGAGCCGAAGGAGCACCGAGACATGCCGGGCACTGTGACGATGTACAGCACCACGTGGTGCGGCTACTGCCGTCGGCTGAAGAGCCAGCTCGACCGTGAGGGCATCGCGTACCACGAGATCAACATTGAGCATGACCCGGAGTCCGCGGCGTTCGTGGAGAAGGCGAACGGCGGGAACCAGACGGTTCCGACGGTTCGGGTACTTCCCGCGGGTGGGGATGAGGTTGTCATGACCAACCCGAGTCTCGCCCAGGTGAAGCAGGCACTCGGCGCCTGACCTCGGGTGCCACGGCCCCCGACCAGCCCCACGCTGATCGGGGGCCGTGGCACGTCCTGTCCTCTGCGGGACCGGACGACTCCGACAGCGTGCGCACCGTCACGGTGGCCCAGCGTGTCAGGAGATACGCGCCCGCCAGCCGGTGAGGTCGCCCTCGTCCGCATCCTCGAAACCCACCGCGACCGGTTCGTCGCCGTCTGCCGTCAGGTGGACAGTGCACTGTGTCCTCCTGCCTCCGGGCGGGATCATGATGCCGGACCCGCCGGACGGGCAGGCGGCGATCCCCGGTCCGTCGAGGGCAAGGGCGAGGGCCGGGGCGCCCCCGATCTGCTGGCCGCCCGCGGTGAGCACCCGCACGCTGCTCGCCTGGCCCGGGTAGAGGTCGGTCTTCCCTGGATTGCTGTAGGAGACCGACACGTAGTACGGGGTGCGGTGCCGCTGGTCGTCGTCGAGATCGAGACCGGCGAGGTCGGCCGGGCTGCCCTTGCGCACGGACTCCAGGGTGGCGGGCAGTTCGAGGACGCCCCCCTGGTCCTTGCCGGCGTCCCATCGGACGGCGATCGTGTCGCCCTGGTCGGCCATCTCCGTCGAGGCCGCGGCGAGGCCACCGTCGACGGGCCAGGTGATGACCTGGTCGGCCGGGCTGATGAACCCGCCCCCGGCGGTGTGCGTCACGGACATCACACCGGCACCCTTGGGCATCATGTACGTCCCGCAGGAGGTGTACGAGTCGCCTGGTGCCAGTGCGTCCGGCGCGGAGTCCTCGCAGGGCGCCGACGCGTTCCCGGAGCCGAATCCGCCGGACATCGCGGCCTGCGTTCCGGGCACCCAGTCGGTTCCGATCAGGGCGAGGTTGCGGAACACCTCGTAGGCGTGGGGGATCTTCTTCTTGCCGGTGTTGGTGACCTCGTAGGTGAGGTAGTGGGGGATCTTGTCCTTCAGGTCGCCGTCGACACGCACACCGTCGAGGTCGTCCTTCGAGCCACGGACCAGGCTCTTGACCGCGAGCCGTATCTCGTACGCCTTCTCGTCGAGTGCGGTGTGGACGACATCCCTGGCACCGGTCTTCACGGGCAGTTCCGTCCCGGAAGCCGGCTTCCCCTTCGACTCGACCGAACCCTGCGCACCTGCGCACCCGACGAGCAGGAACGTCCCTGCCGCGCCCACGACCGCCATCTTGAAATGCCTGATCAGGCGCACGTTTTCCCCTGGTGGCGCAATGTTCCGTTACTACTGTTGATCGGTGCATGCTATGTGATCACTGTGTGACGGAATCGGCGGCCCCACCGAGCGGTGCGGCGCCGTCACGGCAGCGCAGCACGTAGGCGGCCCCGAGACGCTCGCACGTCTCGGGGCCGCCTACGTGTTCGGTGCGAACGGCCCCCGGGGCCGCCGGACGACCGCGCCGGCGTCAGACCGCGCCCCCCGGCCTCGGCAGGGGCTTGCCGTACCAGAGCTCGATCAGGCGAGCCGCGATGGAGATGCCGTAAGGGGGCAGGACCTCGCCGGACTCGAAGGCGGTCCGCAGCTCCTCGCGGGAGAACCAGCGGGCTTCGGAGATCTCGTCGCCGTCGACGTTTATCTCCGTGGAGGTGGCGCGGGCGAGGAAGCCGAGCATCAGGCTGGACGGGAAGGGCCAGGGCTGGCTGGCCACGTACTCGACCTCGCCGATGGTGATCCCGGCCTCCTCGAACACCTCACGGCGCACGGACTGCTCGATGGACTCGCCGGGCTCCACGAAGCCCGCGAGGGTGGAGAAGCGGCCTTCGGGCCAGTGCACCTGGCGGCCGAGCAGGAGACGGTCGTCGTCGTCCGTCACCGCCATGATCACTGCCGGGTCGGTGCGCGGGTAGTGCTCGGCGCCACAGGCCGGGCAGCGGCGGATGTGGCCCGCCGCCGCGATGACGGTGCGCTCGCCGCAGCGTGAGCAGAAGCGGTGGGTGCGCTGCCAGTTCTCCAGCCCGACCGCGTGCACCATGAGACCGGCGTCGCGCGGGGAGAGCAGCAGCCCCGCCTCGCGCAGGCCCGCCGGGCGGGCGGACTGGTCCATGCGGCCGGGGAGCGAGTCCTTCTGGAGTGCGAAATAGCTCACGCCGTCGTCGTCGATGCCCAGGAAGTAGCGGTGGGCCTCGGTGACGGGGGCCTCGAAGGACGGGGTCATGACGAGTTCGGTGGTGCCGTCCTCCGTCTCGTCGATGAGTACCTGGCCGCCGGAGACCACGAAGCAGCGCGTCGTGGGGTGACTCCACGCCGCCGCGAGCCAGGCCTCGTCGAGCCGGTGGTGGGCGGCCCGGTCGACGCCGCTCGGGGCGGTCAGCGAGATGGGACGGTCGGCGGTGCTGTCGGTCCAGGTGGTCACAGGTGCTTCCATCTCCCCCGGGGGAACGGTTGTCTCGACGTACGGCTCGGCGGGCGGGTGGCTGGGAACGGGGTAGGGCGCCTTTTCAGTGTGCCTCGCGCCCGTTCCCGGCGAGCTCGCCCCACAGGTGGGCGCTGGTCTCGACGCCTTTGAGGAGCAGATCGAGTTCGATCTTCTCGTTCGGTGCGTGCCAGCCGTCGGAGGGCACGGACACTCCCAGGAAGAGCACGGGTGCGCCGAGGACGTCCTGGAGGTCGGCCGCGGGTCCCGAGCCGCCCTCGCGCGTGAAGCGGACCGGCTTCCCGAAGGCGCGGCCCATGGCCCGGACGACGGACTGCAGGGCCGGGTGGTCCAGGGGCGTCAGACAGGGGCGGGTGGCTCCGCCGAACGTGACCTCGCAGCGGATACCGGCCGGCACCTGGTCGGCCGCCCAGCTGCGGACGACCTTCTCTATGTGGTCGATGTCCTGCCCGGCGACCAGCCGGAAGGACAGCTTCACCGTGGCCGACGAGGGGATGATCGTCTTGCTGCCGGGGCCCTGGTAGCCACCGCCCATGCCGTTGACCTCGGCGGTGGGGCGGGCCCAGATGCGCTCCAGGGTGGTGTAGCCGGCCTCTCCGTACGTCGCCGTCGACTTCGCGTTGCCCAGCCAGTTCCGCTCGTCGAAGGGGAGCTCGGCGAAGAGGGCGCGCTCGCGGTCGGTGAGTTCGACGACGCCGTCGTAGAAACCGGGGATCGCCACGCGCGCGTTCTCGTCGTGCAGGGCGGCGACGAGGCGTGCGGCGGCGGTGACCGGGTTCGGCACGGCGCCGCCGAAGGAGCCGGAGTGAATGTCCTGGGCGGGCCCGTGGAACCGGATCTCGCACTCGGTGAGGCCGCGCATGCCGGTGCACACCGTGGGGGTGTCCTCGGCCCACATGCCGGTGTCGGAGACGATCACCGCGTCGGCGGCGAGACGGTCGGCGTGCCGCTCGACGAGGGCCCGGAAGTGCGGGGACCCCGATTCCTCCTCGCCCTCGACGAGCATCTTGAGGTGGACGGCGGGGGTGGTGCGGCCGGTGGCGGCCAGGTGGGCGCGGACGCCGAGTGTGTGGAAGAACACCTGGCCCTTGTCGTCGGCAGCCCCGCGCGCGTGGAGTCGGTTCCCGCTGATGACAGGTTCGAAGGGGTCGGTGTCCCAGCCGTCCTCGCGAGCGGCGGGCTGGACGTCGTGGTGCCCGTAGACGAGGACCGTGGGAGCGTCCGGGTCGTCGGAGGGCCATTCGGCGAAGACGGCGGGGGCGCCGGGGGTCTCCCAGACCTCGGCCGTGGGGAAGCCGGTCTCCTTGAGTTTGGCGGCGAGCCAGTCGGCGCTGCTCCGTACGTCCGCGATGTGCTCGGGCTGGGCCGACACCGACGGGATGCGCAGCCACTCCATGAGGTCGTCCAGGAAGGCGGCGCGGTGGTTCTGGATGTACGTGTGGACGGCGCTGACTGCACTGTCAACCGGCTTGCTCATGCTTACGAGCCTATCGGCCCGCGCTGACATGCTGGTCCGGCGGTTCGTCGGCGGCAGGTTCCGGACCGTCCGTACCCGGTTCTCCGAGGAGCATCCGTTCCAGCGCGGACCGGTCGGGCAGACCCGTGGGACGCACCACCTCACCGGTCCGTACGTAGAGGAACGCGGCCCCGACGGAGTCCAGGGGCACGTCGTGCTGCTCGGCCCAGGCGAGGCGGTAGAGCGCGAGCTGGAGGGGGTCGGCGGTGCGGGTGCGGCTGGTCTTCCAGTCGACGAGCTCGTACGTCGTGCCGTCACCGTCGTCGGCCTTGTAGACGGCGTCGATGCGTCCGCGGACGACCCGTCCGGCGATCGTGAGCTGGAAGGGCGCCTCGACGCGGTACGGCGTCCGGTGCGCGTACGGGGTGCGTTCGAACGCCTCCTTGAGTGCCTCCAGGTCGCGTTCGTCGGCGATCTCGGCCTCGCTCCCGGGCAGCTCCTCCGGCTCCAGCATGGGCAGCCGGAGCTCTTCGAAGCGTGCCTCGACCCAGGCGTGGAAGCGGGTGCCGCGGCGTGCGGCGGGCTGCGGGGGGCGCGGCATGGGGCGGGCCAGTTCCTGGGCGAAGCCGTCCGGGTCGGCGGCCAGGTGCAGCAACTGGGACGCGGTCAGGGAGGCCGGCAGGGGGACGTCGGTGACACGCGCACGGGCACGCAGGAGCTCTCCGGTGAGGGCGTCCAGGTCGCGGTCCCAGGAGGCGACGGTGCGGGCCTCCTCCGGGGTCAGGTGGTGCGGGTCCGCGGGAACAGAGGGCTGCTCCTCCGCGGGGTGCGGGCGGGCTCCGGAGGCCGGTGCCTGGTGGGGGATCGCGGGCCGGTCACGCGTCCACGAGTCCCAGTCCGCGGTGTCGTCCTCGTGGACGCCCGGTCCGGTGTGCTCCTCCAGGCGGCCATCCGTCGCGTGAGGAAACTCACCGTACGCCGGGTCGTCGTAGGGCTCCTCGTAGGGCGGCTCGTCGTCCGGCGGAGGCGGCCACTCCGGGTCGTCGTGGGAGGCCGGGTCGTGTACGGCGGCGGGGTGCGCCGGCTCGTCGGAGGCGAGGCCCTCCAGGTGGGCGAGGACGGTCTCGGCGGCGGCGCGGCGGCGGGCCAGGGCGGCGTCGTCCAGCGGCAGCGGCCACACGTGGTCGGCGGCGGCCTCCTTCAGGGCGGGGTTCTCCTCGCCCTCCTCCGGCCGGTCCGCCCAGTGCTCGATCTCACCGTGGCCTGCGGCGCAGTGCTCGTACAGGGCCGTCAGGAAGTCGGACGGGCCGCGCAGCCGCTTCTGGGACGGGCCCCACCAGTGGCCGGAGCCGAGCAGCAGCGAGCGGGGGCGGGTGAACGTGACGTAACCGAGGCGGAGCTCCTCGGTGTGCTGGTGGTCCTTCATGGCCTCGTGGAAGGCCTTCATGCCCCGGGAGTCCCAGGCCTGGATGTCGGGCAGGGTGTCGGCGTCACCGCGCAGTTCGTGCGGGAGGACCTTGCTCTGGGCGGTCCACTTCTCGCGTCCCTGGCTGCTCGGGAAGGTGCCGGTGACCAGGCCGGGAACCGCCACGACATCCCACTCCAGGCCCTTGGACCTGTGGGCGGTGAGCACCTTGACGGTGTTCTCGCCGCCGGGAAGGGCGTTGTCGAGGCCCTTCTCGTACTGGGCGGCCGTGCGCAGGAAGCCGAGGAAGGCGAGCAGGGTGGCCTCGCCGTCGCTGCCCGCGGCGAAGGACGCGGCGATGTCCAGGAAGTTGGACAGGGTCTCGCGGCGGCGGGCGGCCAGGGCGTGCGGGGACGCGGAGAGCTCGACCTCCAGGCCGGTGACGGCCAGCACGCGGTGGAGCACGTCCATGAGCGGGTCGGCGAGGGAGCGGCGCAGGTCGCGGAGTTCGGCGGCGAGCCGGGCGAACCGTACGCGCGCGTCCGGCGAGAAGGGTAGCCCGTCGTCCGCCGGCTCCGCCTCCATCGGCAGCTCCAGGAACGTGTCCAGGGCGTCCGCCAGCGAGATGACCTCGGCCGGGTCGGTGCCCTCGACGGCCGCGGCGAGCCGCCGGTCGGGGTCGTCGTCGGCCCCTACGCGCGCGTGGGAGACGAGGAGCCGGGCGCGCCGCCCGAGGAGGGCGAGGTCGCGGGCGCCGATGCGCCAGCGGGGGCCGGTGAGCAGCCGGACCAGGGAGGCGTTGGCGCCGGGGTCCTGGAGGACCTCGCAGACGGCGACGAGGTCGGCGACCTCGGGGAGGTGCAGCAGGCCGGAGAGGCCGACGACCTCGACGGGGATGTCGCGGGCGACGAGGGCGCCCTGGATCTCGGCGAAGTCGGTCGCGGTGCGGCACAGCACGGCGATCTCTCCGGGTGCCGTTCCGGTGCGTACGAGGTGGGCGATGGAGTCGGCGATCCAGTCGAGCTCCTCGGCGTGGGTGGGCAGCAAGGCGCAGCGGACCGTGCCGTCGCGTTCGGCGCCGGGGGCGGGGCGGAGGGCCTCCACGCCCGCGTGCAGGGCGCGCAACGGCTCGGCGAGGCCGTTGGCGAGGTCGAGGAGGCGGCCGCCGCTGCGGCGGTTCTGGCTGAGCGCCTGGCGGGTCGCGGGGCGGCCGTCGGCGTGCGCGAAGTGCTCGGGGAAGTCGTCGAGGTTGGCCACGGAGGCGCCGCGCCAGCCGTAGATGGCCTGGCAGGGGTCGCCGACCGCGGTCACGGGGTGGCCGGTGCCGTCGCCGAACAGGCCGGAGAGGAGGACGCGCTGGGCCACGGACGTGTCCTGGTACTCGTCGAGGAGGACCACGCGGAACTCGTCGCGGAGGATGCGGCCCACCTCGGGGAGGCCGGCGAGGCGTGCGGAGAGGGCGATCTGGTCGCCGAAGTCCAGCAGGTCGCGCTCGCGCTTGGCCGCCCGGTACCGGACGACCAGTTCGGCGAGCTCACGGCGGGCGGCGGCCGTCTCGGGGACCTTGCGCAGGTCGGCGTTGCTGAGCTTGGCGCCCTCCAGCGTGTGCAGCAGTCCGGCGTCGTACGCGCGCAGCTCGTCGGGCTGTACGAGGTGCTCGGCGAGCTCGGAGTCCAGGGCGAGGAGGTCGCTGACGAGGTCGGGGAAGGAGCGGGTGAGGGCCGGGTAGGGGCCCGGGGCCTCACGGAGCACGCGCGCGGCGAGCTGGTAGCGGGTGGCGTCGGCGAGGAGGCGCGAGGTGGGCTCGAGTCCGATACGCAGGCCGTGGTCGGTCAGCAGACGGCCCGCGAAGGCGTGGTAGGTGGAGATGACGGGTTCGCCCGGCGGGTTGTCGGGGTCGATGACGTCCGGGTCGGTGACGCCCGCCTTGACCAGGGCCTTGCGGACGCGCTCGGCGAGTTCGCCGGCGGCCTTGTTGGTGAACGTCAGGCCGAGCACCTGCTCGGGGGCGACCTGTCCGGTGCCGACCAGCCACACCACGCGCGCGGCCATCACCGTGGTCTTGCCCGAGCCGGCTCCGGCCACGATCACCTGCGGAGCGGGCGGCGCGATGATGCAGGCCGTCTGCTCCGGTGTGAACGGGATACCGAGGAGCTCCTTGAGCTGTTCGGGATCGGTGATACGGGCGGACACCTCAGAGAGGCTAGCGGCGGCCGCTGACAGTGGGCGCCGGATCGCACTCCGAGCAGGAAGAAGCCCAGGTCAGCGCCTGTGGTGTTTTCAGTCACGGGCGTTACGGGGCGGTGGGCGACAGGGCCGTGTGCGACGGGGTCGTGTGCGACAGGGATCACTCGACCACATGCCGGCCCTCCGGGCGGGCGCTGCACGACGCCTGGAAGGCGCAGTGCGCGCAGTGCTGGCCCGTGCTCGGGGTGAACCGCTCGTCGAGAACCTTGCCGGCGGCGTTGGCCAGCAGTTCCCCGACCCATTCCCCCTCCAGGGGCTCCTGCGCCTGCACCTTGGGCAGGGTGTCACCGCCGTCCCGCTTGGCGGCTCCCTGCCGCAGCTGGACGAGTTCCGCGCCGCCCGGTTCGGGCCGTACACCGTCGAAGGCCTCGTCGACGGCGCCCTCGCGGACGGCCAGCTGGTAGACGGCCAGCTGGGGGTGGCGGGCCACCTCGGCGGAGCTGGGCGCCTGCTTGCCGGTCTTGAAGTCCACCACGTAGGCGCGGCCCTCGCCGTCCGCCTCGACACGGTCCATGGAGCCGCGGATGCGCACCTCGTAGTCGCCGGCCCCCAGGGTCACGTCGAAGTCGTGCTCGCTGGCGACCGCGGTGCGTCCGGTGCGGTCCATGACGTGCCATTGCAGGAAGCGTTCGAGCGCCACGCGCGCGTGCTGCTTCTCCTGCTCCGACTTCCAGGGCGCGTCGAAGGCGAGCGCGTTCCACACGGAGTCGAGACGCTCCATGAGGACGTCGAGGTCGGCGGGCGTACGGCCGGAGGCGACCTCGTCGGCGAGGACGTGCACGACGTTGCCGAAGCCCTGGGCGGCGGTCGCGGGCGCGTCGGCCTTCACCTCGCGGCCGAGGAACCACTGCAGGGCGCAGGTGTTGGCGAGCTGGTCGAGGGCGCTGCCGGAGAGCGCGACGGGCTGGTCGCGGTTCCTCAAGGGGACCTTGCTCTCGGTGGGCTCGAACATGCCCCACCAGCGGTAGGGGTGTGCCGAGGGCACCAGGGGGCGGCCGTCCTCGTCGGCGAGCGCGGCGAGCCGGGCCAGGCGGCGGGCGGCTGCCTGCCTGAGGGTGTCCGACACGCGCGGGTCGACGGTCGTGGCGCGCAGTTCGGCGACGAGCGCGGCGACGGAGAGCGGCCTGCGGGGGCGGCCGGTGACGTCCTTGGGCTCGGCGCCGAGTTCGGTGAGGAAGCGGGAGGGCTGGTCGCCGTCGTCGGCGGCGGCCTTGACCGCGGTCACGACGAGGCGGTCCCGCGCGCGCGTGGCGGCCACGTAGAACAGGCGCCGCTCCTCCGCCAGGAGCGCTCCCGGGGTGAGCGGTTCGGCGAGGCCGTCGCGCCCGATGCGGTCGGCCTCCAGGAGCGAGCCGCGGCGGCGCAGGTCCGGCCACAGGCCCTCCTGGACGCCCGCGACGACGACCAGGCGCCACTCCAGGCCCTTGGAGCGGTGCGCGGTCATCAGACGGACGGCGTCCGGGCGGACGGCCCGCCGGGTGAGCGTGTCGGCGGCGATGTCCTCGGCCGCTATCTCCTCCAGGAAGTTCAGGGCGCCCCGGCCACCGGTGCGCTCCTCCGCGCGCGCGGCCGTCGCGAACAGGGCGCACACTGCGTCGAGGTCGCGGTCCGCGTTGCGTCCGGCCGCGCCGCCACGCCGGGCCGCCGACTCCAGCCGCCTGGGCCAGGGCGTGCCGCTCCACAGCTCCCACAGCGCTTCCTCGGCCGTGCCGCCCGCTGCCAGGCAGGTACGGGCCCGGCGCAGCAGCTCACCGAGCCGCTGCGCCCCGCGCGCGTACGCCGGGTCGTGCGCGACCAGCCGCTCGGGTTCGGCCAGCGCGCGCGTCAGCAGCTCGTCCGACGGCGGCGGCACGGGGTTGCCCGCGGCCCGTTCCTCCTCGCGCAGGGCGCGGCCGAGGCGGCGCAGGTCGGCGGTGTCCATGCCCGCGAGGGGGGAGACGAGAAGGTTCAGCGCGGTCTCGGTGTCGAGCCAGGTGGTCTGCTGCCGGGGCGCGTCCGCGGCGGTGCCGTTCGTGTCCGCGGTGAGGCCCGTCTCCGCAGTGGCGCCGTCCACGTCCGCGGCGGTGCCGTCCATGTCCGTGGTGGCGCCGTCCACCTCCGCGGTGATGCCCGCCTCCGCGGTGGCGTCCGTCTCCGCGGCTCCGTCCCGGTCCTCGGCGGTCCCGTCCTCGGGGCGGCCGGGCGTCTCTTGGTTCCGGTCGTCGCGTCCCGGCTCCCCCAGCTCCGCCCGCGCCACCGCCCGCAACGCCGTCAGCAGGGGCGCGACCGACGGTTCGTGCCGCAGCGGGAGGTCGTCGCCGTCGATCTCCAGGGGCACACCCGCCGCGGTGAGCGCGCGCCGCACGGCCGGGATGGTGCGGGAACCCGCTCGCACCAGGACGGCCATGTCACGCCACGGGACACCGTCCTCCAGGTGTGCCCGCCGCAGGATGTCCGCGATGTTGTCCAGTTCGGCGCCCGGCGTCGGGTACGTGTAGACGTCCACGTGCCCCCCGTCCCGTACGGACGAGAGCTCGCGGTGGGCCCGTACCTTCTCCGCCGGCAGCCGGGTGAGCGGCATGCGCCGGGTCAGCAGGCGGGTCGCGGCGAGCAGGCCGGCGCCGGAGCGGCGGGACGTCCGCAGGACCTCCACGGGAGCCGGACGGCCGTCCGCGCGCGGGAACGCGGCCGGGAAGTCCAGGATGCCGTTCACGTCGGCACCGCGGAACGCGTAGATGGACTGGTCGGGGTCCCCGAAGGCGACGAGTGTCCGGCCGCCTCCGGCGAGGGCCTCGAGCAGCCGCACCTGCGCCGGGTCCGTGTCCTGGTACTCGTCCACGTAGACCGCGTCGTACTGGGCGGCGAGGGCCTCGGCGACGCCGGGGCGGCGGGCGAGGAGCACCGCGCGGTGGACCAGTTCCGCGTAGTCCAGCACCCCCTGCAGGTCGAGGACGTCGAGGTACTCGGCGAGGAAGGCGGCGGCCGCCCGCCAGTCGGGGCGGCCGATGCGCCGGGCGAAGGCGTCCAGGGCACCGGGACCGAGCCCCAGTTCACGGCTGCGGGCCAGCACCGCGCGGACCTCGTCGGCGAATCCGCGCGTGGTCAGGCAGGCGCGCAGCTCGTCGGGCCAGCGGACGTGCGCGAGGCCCAGGCGTTCCAGGTGGGGCTGGCCGGCGAGGAGCTCGCGGACCGTCACGTCCTGTTCCGGGCCGGACAGCAGCCGCAGGGGCTCGACGAACAGGTCGTTGTCCTGATGGGCGCGGACCAGGGCGTAGCAGAACGAGTGGAAGGTGGTCGCCCGGGGAGCGCGTGCGGCACCCATGCGCAGCGCCATGCGGTCGCGCAGCTCGACGGCCGCCTTGCGGCTGAAGGTGAGCACCAGGATGCGTGCCGGGTCCGCCCCGCGCGCGATGCGGGCCGCCACGGACTCGACGAGTGTGGTCGTCTTCCCGGTGCCCGGACCGGCGAGCACGAGCAGCGGGCCGGCGCCGTGGTCAACCACGGCACGCTGGTCTGCGTCCAGTCGAGGGGGAGCCACCCGGGCCGGCGGGGTACGCACCAGTCGGTAGGCGCCACGGGGCACCTGCCGCACCGGATGGTGGGGCAGGCGTCGGGTGGAGGAAGAGGAGCTCACGTGGTTCGCCGGTCCTGGTGGATGTGCCATGTATCACTGCCGGCGCGGAGCGCCGTCGTCGGGGGGTGGTGGTCGGACGGGGGTCGTTGGTCGAGGTGCGAGGAGGACATCCGCGCGTGGAGGGCGGTGGCCACGGGATGAGAGGGAAGCGTGCAGCCGACGCTACGCCTGCGGGTGGTACGGAAGCAGGGGTTCCTCTTGTTCCCTCCCGGCACGCATGCCCCTCGCCTCACGAACGTACGCCATGCCGCGGATGTGCCCCGCATCCCTCGTACGGAGCAAGGGACGGTTCGGCGTCCCTCCGGCGCCGGGAGCCGTCAGGCGGGACGGATTCCGGGCCCGGTCCCGTCCCACCGCGCCCGCCGCACGTCGACGCGCGGCAGGTGCCCTTCCGCGGCACGGCCGGCCTCGCGCAGGGGGGTGCCTTCGGCGCGGTAGTGCCCGAGAGCCTCCAGTTCGTGCCCCGGCAGCAGTACACCGTCCGCACGTATCACCCGCCACCACGGCACGGCTCCTCCGTAGAGGGCCATGACGCGTCCCACCTGGCGGGGTCCGCCCTGCTCCAGCCACTCCGCGATGTCGCCGTACGTCATGACGCGGCCGGGCGGGATCAGCTCGGCCACGTCGAGGACGCGCTCCGCGTACTCCGGCAGGGCATCCGCCGGGAGGCTTTGCTCGCTCATCCGTCCCATCCTGCCCGACCCCACCGACAATGGGATGTGACAGCGGTCCCGCGCTCCTGTCGCCCTCGCGCGACGCTTGAGGCAGACTGTGCGCCCCCGCAATGCACCCTGATGTCCGTGTGTGTCGGCGGGGCATGCCACCATCGTGCGGGCGGTGACTGGTGATACGAGACCAAGAAGAGACGATGAGGCGGCAGGGCGTGCACCCGGAAGACAGTGCGGGCACCTCTGAGGCGTCGTCGCGCCCGGACACCGCGGACGAGAACAAAAAGGGCACGGACGTCCTGGACGCGGGCGGTGTCGGCGAGGTCGAGGGGGACGAACCGCTACTCCCCGCGCGCGTGCACCGTCCCTCCGATCTGATGCGGCTCCTGGTGGGCGTGCTCGCGATCGTGGTGCTGCTGGGGATCGCCGCGTTCGCCCACGGCACCACGTCCGGCCTCGAACAGGACATCAGCAAGGGCACCGGTCAGGCACCCGACCTGCTGATCAAGATTGCCGGTCTGGCGTCGAGCATCGCGATCCTCCTGGTGCCGGTCGCCTTCGCGATCGAGCGGCTGATCAAACGGGACGGGCTGCGCATCGCCGACGGCGTGCTCGCGGCGGTCCTCGCGCACGGGGTGACGCTCGCCACCGACCTGTGGGTCGCCAGGGCCGCGCCCGACTCCATCCAGGACGCGCTCACCCAGCCCTCCCCCGGCGACATCCACGCGCTCACCGACCCGGTGCACGGCTACCTCGCCCCTGTCATCGCGTACATGACGGCGGTCGGCATGTCGCGCAGGCCACGCTGGCGCGCGGTGCTGTGGATCGTGCTGCTCCTCGACGCGTTCTCCATGCTGGTCACCGGCTACACGACGCCGTTCTCGATCATCCTGACGGTGCTGATCGGCTGGTCCGTCGCCTACGGGACGCTCTACGCGGTCGGCTCACCCAATGTGCGCCCCACGGGCCGGACGCTGCTGGCGGGCCTGCTGCGGGTCGGCTTCAAGCCGGTGAGCGCGGCCCGTGTGGAGGCGCCGGACACCGGGGAGACCGGCGACCGTGGCCGACGGTACTTCGTGACCCTGGAGGACGGCCCGCCGCTGGACGTCACGGTGGTCGACCGGGAGCAGCAGGCACAGGGCTTCTTCTACCGGGTGTGGCGCAACCTGACGCTGCGCGGCTTCGCCACGCGCCGCAGCCTCCAGTCGCTGCGTCAGGCGCTGGAACAGGAGGCGCTGCTGGCGTACGCGGCCATCGCGGCCGGCGCGAACGCGCCCAAGCTGATCGCCACCTCGGAGCTCGGCCCGGACGCCGTGATGCTCGTCTACGAGCACACCGGCGGCCGCACCCTCGACCTCCTGGCGGACGAGGAGATCACCGACGAGCTGCTGCGGGACACCTGGCACCAGGTGAAGGCGCTCCAGTCGCGGCGCATCGCGCACCGGCGGCTCGCGGGTGACGCCATCGTGGTGGATCGTTCCGGCACGGTGATCCTGACCGATCTGCGCGGCGGCGAGATCGCCGCGGGCGATCTGCTGCTGCGCATGGACATCGCCCAGTTGCTGACCACGCTCGGGCTGCGGGTGGGGGC
The DNA here is from genome assembly GCA_000719105.1 of Streptomyces sclerotialus. Classification (GTDB taxonomy): domain Bacteria; phylum Actinomycetota; class Actinomycetes; order Streptomycetales; family Streptomycetaceae; genus Streptomyces; species Streptomyces sclerotialus_B. The sequence continues at coordinate 372,980 of JODX01000005.1, forward strand.
CGAGCGAGCCGTGACGTCCGCGGTCGGCGTGCTCGGGCCCGACGCGGTGGCGGACTGCCTGCCGATGCTCCAGCCCATCGCGCTGACCCGTTCCCACCGCGCGACGCTGCGCAGACTGGCCCGGGAGCGGGCGGAGCGTGAGCGCGAGGCGGTCCTGGAGGCGTCCCAGCAGGCCAAGCAGGCCCGTCTGGAGGAGTCCCGGGGGACCACCGACACCGAGACGGGCGCCGCGAAGCCCGACAAGAAGGCCGTACGCGCCGAGCAGCGGGCCGAGAAACGGGCGATCGACGAGGCCATCGAAGAGGCGCGCGAGGAGGATCTGCTCACCCAGATCCGCCATCAGGTGCTGCTGATCAGACCACAGGCACCGGTCGAGCCCGCCCGCCTGGAGCGGATCAGGCCGCGCACCCTGATCAGCTTCATCGCCGGTGCCATCGGCGCCTACTTCCTGCTGACCCAGCTCACGCACACCGAGTTCGGGCCGCTCATCGAGAACGCCGAGTGGGGCTGGGTCGCCGCGGCCGTCCTCTTCTCGGCGCTGAGCTATGTGGCGGCGGCGATGAGCCTGCTCGGTTTCGTGCCGGAGCGGGTGCCCTTCCTGCGAACGGTGCTGGCACAGGTCGCCGGCTCGTTCGTGAAGATCGTGGCACCCGCCGCCGTGGGCGGTGTCGCCCTCAACACGCGCTTCTTGCAGCGCGCGGGGGTGCGGCCGGGGCTCGCGGTGGCGAGCGTGGGCGCGTCGCAGCTCTTCGGTCTCGGCTGCCACATCCTGATGCTGATGGCGTTCGGCTACCTCACCGGCACCGAGAAGACACCGTCCCTGTCACCGTCCCGCACGGTCATCGCCGGCCTGCTGACGGTGGCCGTACTGGTGCTCGTGGTGACGTCGGTGCCGTTCCTGCGCAAGTTCGTCGTCACGCGCGTGCGCTCCCTCTTCGCCGGCGTCGTGCCACGCATGCTGGACGTACTGCAGCGGCCGCAGAAGCTGCTCACGGGCATCGGCGGCATGCTGCTGCTCACCTTCTGCTTCGTGATGTGCCTGGACGCGTCGATCCGGGCGTTCGGCCGGGAGGACATGCCCACGCTGAGCCTGGCCAGCGTCGCGGTGGTCTTCCTCGCCGGCAACGCCCTCGGTTCCGCGGCCCCGACCCCGGGCGGTGTGGGCGCGGTCGAGGCCACCCTCACCTTCGGGCTGATCGCGGTCGGACTTCCCAAGGAGGTCGCCGCACCGGCGGTGCTGCTCTACCGGCTCCTCACCCTGTGGCTGCCCGTCCTGCCGGGCTGGCTGGCGTTCAACCATCTGACGCGGAAGGGCGCGTTGTAGGCCGGCGACGCCGAACGCCCTGCGCGGGCGAAAGCCATTCCCCACGCGCGCGTGTCCACGCCGACGGCACGCGCGCGCCCGTACCGCGACCACGAAACCGTCAGGGACCGGCCTTCACCCGCACGGCCCGCGCCCCGAGCGCCGTACCCGGGTCACGCCCAGGATGGAGGCATGCCTCACCCGCCCCTGCTGCGCGCCGCCGCCCTGACCGCCACCGCCGCCCTGCTGTGCACACCGCTGGCGGCCTGCGCCGACGACGACGCGAAGGACGAGGACCTGGCAGCCCAGAAGCTCGACTGGAAGGACTGCCCGGCACCGTCCCCGGCCCAGGGCGCAGGCACGGCACCCTCCCCCCTGCCGAACGGCGACGAGTGGCGGTGCGCCACCCTGAAGGCACCGCTCGACTGGGACGAGCCGGACGGGGAGACGATCGGCATCGCGCTGGTCCGGGCCGAGACGAGCGGTGACGAAAACGACCGCATCGGCTCGCTCGTCTTCAACTTCGGCGGGCCCGGTGGTTCCGGTGTCACGGCCCTGCCGTCGTTCGCCGAGGACTACGAGAAGCTGCGCACCCGCTACGACCTGGTGAGCTTCGACCCCCGCGGGGTGGGCCGCAGCGCGCCGGTGAAGTGCCAGGACGACGACGCACTCGACGCGCACTTCCAGCAGGACATGACGCCCGACAACGCGGCCGAACAGAAGGAGTACCTGGACGGCACCGAAGCGTTCAATTCCGCCTGTGAGAAGCGCTCCGGCAGCACCTTGCCGCACGTGCGCACCACGGATGCGGCCCGTGACATGGACCTCATGCGGCAGGTCCTCGACGACGACCGGCTGCACTACTTCGGCATCTCGTACGGCACCGAACTCGGCGGCGTCTACGCCCACCTGTTCCCCGACAAGGTGGGGCGGGCCGTCCTCGACGCGGTTGTGGACCCGACTCAGACCTCCGAGCAGGGATCGCTCGGACAGGCCGGAGGTTTCCAGCTCGCGCTCGACAACTACGCCCGGGACTGCGTCGCGAAGGAGGAGGGCTGCCCGGTGGGCGACAGCGTACGGGACGTCCAGGACAGGATCGCCCGGCTGCTGAAGGATCTCGACGGCACGCCGATCCCCGGGATCTTCCCGCGCGAACTCACCCAGACGGCCGCGACCGGCGGAATCGCCCAGGCTCTGTACTCCCAGTCCTTCTGGGACTACCTGACGGAAGGCCTCGAGCAGGCGTACGCCGGCGACGGCAGCGCGCTGATGCTGCTGTCCGACTCCATGAACGGACGCAGCGAGAACGGCGAGTACAGCAACGCCACCGCGGCGAACACCGCCATCAACTGCGCGGACGACAGACCGCGCTACACCGCCGAGGACGTGCGGGCCAAGCTCCCGGAATTCCGCGCCGCCTCTCCTCTCTTCGGCGACTACCTGGCCTGGGGCATGGTCGGCTGCACCGACTGGGCCGTGCCCGGGGCGGCCGACCACCCCGCGGTGAGCGCCCCCGGAGCAGCACCGATCCTGGTGATCGGCAACACCGGTGACCCCGCCACCCCGTACGAGGGGGCCCGGAAGATGGCGGCGGCGCTCGGCGAGGGCGTCGGGGTCGAACTGACGTACAAAGGGCAGGGCCACGGCGCGTACGACAGCGGGAACAAGTGCGTGCAGGATGCCGTGAACGGCTATCTGCTGCGGGGAAAGGTGCCCGAGGCGAAGACCGTGTGCTCGTGAAACGGAAAGCCACGACCCCACGAAGATGCAGGTCAGAGAGTTATCCACAGGCCACCACCGCATGCGTGGCAGTGCACCTACGATGGCATGACTGTCATCCGCGACCTCGGGTGGAAGACATGACGAGGGGGGAAGTGCACATGGCGCGATACGTACGGTGGACGGGTCTGACCGCCGCCGCGGTACTGATGGCCGGCTGCAGTGGCGGCTCGCCCGCGGACGGCCCGGCCGACGGCAAGAGGGACACAAGCTTGTCGGCCACGTCCCCGACGAACAGCGCGTCGGAGCTGCCCGCCTCGCTGACTTCGCAGAAGCCTGCCTGGGGACAGTGCAAGGCCACCTCGGACGGTCCCCCACCCGGCGATGCCTGGCAATGCGCAACGATCAAAGCCCCCCTGGACTGGAGCAAGCCGGACGGGCAGACGATCGATCTCGCACTGATCCGGTCGGAGGCGAGCGGCAGCGAACGCGTCGGCTCACTGCTGTTCAACTTCGGCGGTCCGGGTGGCTCGGGCGTCTCCATGATGCCCGCGTACGCCTCCCTCGCGGAGGAGCTGCACGAGCGGTACGACCTGGTGAGCTGGGACCCGCGGGGTGTCGCCGCCAGCGAGGGCGTGCGCTGCCGCAGTGACCAGGCGATGCAGGCCGCGGAGTCCGTGGACGCCACGCCGGACGACACGGCCGAGGAGACGGCGTACTTCAAGGACGCGGCGGACTTCGGAGCGGGCTGCGAGAAGGCCGCGGGCAAGCTGATGGGGCATGTGTCGACGACCGACTCGGCACGCGACATGGACCTGATGCGGCAGGTCCTCGGCGACGAGAAGATGCACTACTTCGGCATCTCGTACGGCACCGAGCTCGGCGGCGTCTACGCCCATCTGTTCCCCGGGAACGTGGGCCGTCTGGTGCTGGACGCGGTCGTCGACCCGAGCGCCGACACCGTGGGCCATGCAAAGAACCAGGCCCGTGGCTTCCAGCGCGCCCTCGACAACTATCTGAAGTCCACCGGCCAGGACCCGGCACAGGGCACGCAGAAGATCGTGGACCTGCTGGACCGGATCGACGCGGAGCCGATGCCGGCGTCGTCGAACCGCGAGCTCACCCAGACGCTGGCGCTCACCGGAATCGTCCTGCCGCTCTACAGCGAGCAGAGCTGGCCCACCCTGACCAGCGCGCTCGAAGCGGCCGAGAAGGGGGACGGCTCGGGACTGCTCGCGCTCGCCGACGCGTACAACGAGCGTGACGCCTCGGGGCGGTACGGCACGCAGACGCACTCGCAACGGGTCATATCGTGCCTGGACGACAGGCAGCGGCCGACGCAGGAGGAGACGAAGAAGCTGCTGCCGGAGTTCCGGAAGATCTCGCCGGTGTTCGGGGAGTTTCTGGGCTGGGACACGGCGGGCTGGTGCCACGACTGGCCGGTGCCCGGTCAGTTCGACACACCGGAGGTGAGCGCACCGGGGGCGGAGCCCGTGCTGGTGGTGGGCAACACCGGGGATCCGGCGACGCCGTACGAGGGCGCGCAGAAGATGGCGGACGAGCTGGGCGAGGACGTCGGCGTGATGCTGACCTGGAAGGGCGAGGGCCACGGGGCGTACGGGAGCGGGAGCGACTGCGTGGACTCCACGATCAATGCGTACCTGCTGAACGGGAAGGTGCCCCAGGACGGCAAGGTCTGCTCGTAACGGAGCCGGCGGCATCTTGGACGCGGACAGCGGTAAGGGGCCCGGCACCCGTGGTGCCGGACCCCTCCGTGAACAGCCTGGGTCTAGTAGACCGGCTTGCTCGGCTCGATCTGGTTGACCCAGCCGATCACACCGCCGCCGACGTGAACCGCGTCGGAGAAGCCCGCCGACTTCAGCACGGCGAGGACTTCCGCACTGCGGACACCCGTCTTGCAATGCAAGACGATCTTCTTGTCCTGCGGGAGGCCCTCGAGGGCGGTGCCCATGAGGAACTCGTTCTTCGGGATCAGCTTGGCGCCCGGGATCGAGACGATCTCGTACTCGTTGGGCTCGCGGACGTCGATGATCTCGATGTTCTCGCCGTCGTCGATCCACTCCTTGAGCTGCTTGGGAGTGATCGTCGAGCCGGCCGCCGCCTCCTGGGCCTCCTCGGAGACGACGCCGCAGAAGGCCTCGTAGTCGATGAGCTCGGTGACGGTCGGGTTCTCACCGCAGACGGCGCAGTTCGGGTCCTTGCGGACCTTGACCTGGCGGTACTGCATCTCCAGGGCGTCGTAGATCATCAGTCGGCCGACCAGCGGCTCACCGATGCCGGCGAGGAGCTTGATCGCCTCGTTGACCTGGATGGAGCCGATGGACGCGCACAGCACGCCCAGGACGCCGCCCTCGGCGCAGGACGGGACCATGCCGGGAGGCGGGGGCTCCGGGTAGAGGCAGCGGTAGCAGGGACCGTGCTCGGACCAGAACACGGACGCCTGGCCGTCGAAGCGGTAGATCGAGCCCCAGACGTACGGCTTGTTCAGCAGGACACAGGCATCGTTGACCAGGTATCGGGTCGCAAAGTTGTCCGTGCCGTCGATGATCAGGTCGTACTGGCTGAAGATGTCCATCACGTTGTCGGCCTCGAGCCGCTCCTCGTGAAGGACCACGTTCACGTACGGGTTGATGCCCTTGACCGAGTCCCGCGCGGACTCGGCCTTGGAACGGCCGATGTCGGACTGGCTGTGGATGATCTGGCGCTGCAGGTTCGACTCGTCCACCTCGTCGAACTCCACGATGCCGAGCGTGCCGACACCCGCCGCGGCCAGGTACATCAGGGCGGGCGAGCCCAGGCCGCCGGCGCCCACACACAGCACCTTGGCGTTCTTCAGCCGCTTCTGCCCGTCCATACCCACATCGGGAATGATCAGGTGGCGGGAGTACCGGCGGACCTCGTCTACGGTGAGCTCAGCAGCTGGCTCGACCAGGGGTGGCAGCGACACGGGGACTCCGTTGACTCGTCAATCACTACGGTTGTTCTCCCCGTAACACTGCCACGCACTTTTTCATTCCGAGACACCTGGTCCAAAGCGCGAGACGAATCCGTCCCAGTGGCCGGGCAGGGACTTCCGGCAGGTGGAGCCGTCGTGGCCCGTGCGGCCGGTGCGGCAGACCGTCACGACGCACCTCGAGGGCGGAGCTGGACCCGGTGCCGGAGCCGGTGTTCGCGGCGTCGGTCGCCGTCCTGGTCAGATGCGGCACGCTGCCTCCATCCAGATGTCGGCGAGGGACTCCTCCAGGCTGATGCGGGGCCGCCAGCCGAGCCGGTCGCGAGCCGTGCGCACGTCGGCCTGCTGCCAGCTGCCGCAGCCGTCCGGGTAGGGGTAGACGACCGGAGCCGCGTGGTCCGGGTCGCTGCGCGGGTGCCCGATGACCGGCCTGACGTGTCCGGGCGGTCCGTCGAGTTCGTGCAGGGCGCCGCCGTAGCCGGCGACCCGGGCGAGGACTGCGGCGGCGTCACGGAGTCGCACGGCGCGGCCCGACCCGATGTTGATCACGCCTTGGGCGGCGGAGAGCGAAGCGGCGTGGACGGCGCGGGCCACGTCGCGGACGTCGATGAAGTCGCGCTGGACGCCGAGGCCGCCGAGTTTCAGCTCACCGTCGCCGGACTGCATGGCGCGGCGCATGGCTTCCGCGAGGCGGCCGAGCGGGGAACCGGCGGGGGTGCCGGGGCCGGCGGGCGAGAACACGCGCAGCACGACGGCGTCCAGCCCCGAACCCAGGACCAGTTCGGTGGCGGCGAGCTTGCTCACGCCGTACGGACCGCCGGGGCGCGGCACCGCGTCCTCGGCGGTGGAGGAGCCGGGCTGGCTCGGGCCGTACTCGGCGGCGCAGCCGATCTGCACGAGGCGCGCCCCGCAACCACTGCGACGGAGGGCTTCGCAGACGGTGGCGACGGCGACGGTGTTGTGCCGGGTGAGGTCGCGCGCGCCGCCCCGGGTGGCTCCGGCGCAGTTGATGACGACTCCAGGGTGCACCGCGTCGAGGAAGCGGGTGAGCGCGCCCGGGCTGCCGGTCGCGAGGTCGAAGCGCACGTCGGCGTCGTCGCCCCGGCCCAGCGCGGTGAGCTGCACGGCCGGATCGGCGAGCAGGCGGTCGGCGACGAAACGGCCGAGGTATCCGTTGGCTCCGATCAGCAGAACCCTCATCGGGCGGCTCCCTGGAGGGATTCTCCGGTTCGGGAGGTGATCATCTGGTGTTCTCCTTACGGGGTGGTGCCGTGGGGCGGGGGAAGGCTCGCGGTGTCGGCCCCGCGCGGGCTGCGCTCGGAGCCCGTCACCGGGCCGCGAGGTGACCGGCCGCCGCTGGGGGACGGCGAAGGCGCGTCCTGGGGGCCTGGACGGGCCGCGGGCGCGGTGAAGACGGTGGCGAACAGGGGACTTCAAGGGGATCCGGGAGGCGTGGCGTGGGCCGAGGCCCCGGTGAGGATCCGAGTGGCATGGATCAGGAGAGCCAGGGCGGCCGACCCGCAGGCGAGCCCCGGTACGGCGCCCGGCCCCCAGACGGCGACCACGGTCTCCACGGGTACGGTCACGAACGAGCAGCCCGGCAGACGGCCGGCGAAGACCACGGCCAGAGCCGTCGCCTCGACCATGCCTGCCGCACCGAGGGCGATGACGGGAGCCTTCGGGGACCCGCGCACGGCAAGGAGGCGCGCGAGCAGCAACAGCACGCCCAGGGAGCCGGCTCCGGCGTATGCGACGGGCTCGTCCAGCACCGCTCCGCACACGGCGAGCAGCACGCCCAGAGCGCCGAGGAAGAGGGCGAGCACGCTGAGGAGAAGGGGCCGTACGGAGCCGGCGAACTCCTTCAGACCCCGGCTGGCGGCCAGCCGGCGGCGGGCGCGCACGGCGAAGAGGTGGGCGCACCAGATCGCCGGAGCGCATGCCAGGGCGAGAGCCGACACGGACGCGGTGGCCAGTGGCCAGGGTTCGTCCGGTCCGCCTTCGAGGGCAGCGCTCAGCAGACCGTCGCCGAGGAGGGCGTACACGACCAACCAGCACATCCACGCGTGCGAGCCGCCGGTACGGTTCGAAGGGTCCCGCAGGGGACCCCGGCGGAGCGCGGCCCGCAGACCGAGGAGAACGGCGAGGACGCCGGCTGCGACGACAGCGGCCATGAGCCGCGGCCGGTCCTCGGTGAGGTGTACGCCGGCCATGGCGGCGACGCACAGCGCGCCCGGCAGCAGGGCGAACACCGCCCACCCGGTGTGCGCTCCCGGCGCGTCGACCGCCTCGCCTTCGGGCATCCGCGTCTCCTCGACGCGGGGCACGCGCGCGTACAACTCCTCGGCGAGCGAGAACACGTCGCGGTGGCGGAACCGGGCGGCGGCATGGTCGGTCAGGCCGTGCGTCTCGAGCCGGGCCGCGATCTCGAGCGGATCGACGGCCCGCTCGCACAGCTCGCGGTGGCTGTGCATCAGCGCCTTGACGGGGTCCGCGGCGCCGGGGCGGGCGGGAGGTGTGCGCGGCCTTGTCGTGACCGGCTCATCGGCCTCCGGCCATGCCCGTGCTGCGTCCGGCTCTCCCAGGTCGTCCGCGTGCCCGAGCTCGTTCATCGGCCCGCCTTCCCCGTCCATGCGGGAGTGGACGTCGACGCGGATGTCGGTAGCGGTGCGGGAGCCGCCGCTGACACAGGTGTCGGTGCCGGTGCAGCAGTCGCCTCCGGTGAGGAAGTCGCCGTCGCCGTCGCTACGGGCGTCGCCTCTCGCCCGGACGCAGCGGCTTCCGGGGAAAGCGTCGTCCAGGCGTCCGCCGACACCGTCGCCCGGACCGGTACTCCCACGGCCCAGCGCGGGCCGACTCGGAGCGCCGACCGGGACTGCCGCGTCCACCGCCAGGGGACGTGGACCTCGGCCGGGACACCGAACGGCAGCGGCTCTCCCGCCTCGTCCACGACCAGTCTCCGCACCGGGAAGCGGGAGACGATACCCAGGTAGATGTCACGGAAGGCCGCGATGTTCTGCTCGACGGTGAACAGTTCGAGAGCTCGCGCGCGGGCAGCCGCGCCGAGGCGCGCACGGCGCCCCGGATCACGCAGCAGCGCCACGCACGCCTCCGCGAGCGCCCGCGGTTCGCGGGGCGGCACCACGAGACCCGTACCGCCGATGACCTCAACCACCGCGCCCACATCGGTCGACACCGTCGCCCGGCCGCAGAACATCGCCTCGACCAGGCTGACGGGGAAGCCCTCGACGACGCTCGACAGGACGACGACCGAACCCGCCGCATACGCATCCGCCAGGCCCGGCACCTCGCGGCCACCCACCTCCTCGAAGGACACCGGGCTGTCACCGACCGCGGTCGCACCCTCAGTCACCTCCTCCTCGCGGAACAACCGCGCGGCCAGGGCCTCGCACTGCGCGAGGCAGACCGCGCCGTCCGGTCCGTCGGCGGGCGCACCGACGATCCGCAGGCGGGCCCTCGGCTCACTGCGGCGGACCTCCGCGAAGGCGTGCAGAAGAGTGATCAGGTCCTTGGCGGGTTCGATCCGGCCGACCCAGACGAGGGTGTACGGGTCGGCGCTCTCCCTGGCTTCGCCCACGGCGGTGAAGCGGGACGCCTCCATGCCAGGGTGAACGGTACGAATCTTGGCGCGGTCCGCGCCGCACCGTTCCTGCCAGCGGCGGGCGTGCGCGTTGCCGGGTGTGACGCAGGCGGCCTGCCGGTACACCTCGGCGGCCAGCCGTCCGTGGAAGGAGGCGAGCAGCGCCCGGACCGGTACGCTCCCGGCTGCCGTGAGGTAGTGCGCCCGCAGAGGCACGCCGTACTCCGTGACCAGCAGCGGAACCCCGGAGAAGTGGCGGGCCAGCAGTCCGGGCAGCGCGGCCGTGCCACCGGCTGCCGCGTGGCACAGGTCGACCGAGCCGAGCCTGTCGTCCTCGTACCAGTCGAGCGACAGGGGGCGCAGGACACATTCGAGATGTGCGGCGACGGTGAGCAGATCGGGGACGCGCGCCTCTCGCGCGGCGCGCAGCGCGCCGGGCGCCCGACAGGCGCGTTCCAGCGTGCGTACGACGGCTTCCGAACGCAGCGCGCCGACGAGTCCGCCTTCGTCGCGGGCAATGTCGGCGAGCGCGTAGAGCGGTGCGGCGAAACGGTCCGCCTCACTGTCGAAGGTGCCCGCGGATGCTTCGGGGAACGCGACGACATCGGGATGCCCGGTGGTCTCGGAATGCCTGGCCGCCGCGGCCCTGGGATGCCGGGCGGTCTCGGACCCCATGACGCCGTCGGAAGCCGCTAGAGCCTCAAGAAATGCAGAGGTTCCAGACGCCTCAGATGCCTCAGATGTGTCAGGTGTGTCAGGTGTATCAGAGGCCTCAAGAACCTCCGACACCTCAGGAACCCCTGACATCTCAAGAGCGCCTGACACCTCCGACGCCTCCGAGACATCCACCGCCTCCCAGTCGTCGGCCCTCTGGGGGCCCCGAGGATCCGCCGCCCCCATCGCCCCCATCGCCCCCGGCGGGGTCGGCGCACAGATCGCGGCCGCCAGTTCCCCGTACGCCTCGGCGAACCTCCGTCGGGTCCTGCGCCCATGGACGATCCCGTCGTCCTCGGCCGTCCACAGCGGAGCGGTCCGCACCCGGTTCACCTGGGGCGGCATCGGGATCCAGCCCTCGTTCTCCTGTCGCTCACTGCGGCTGAGCGCATAGACGTCGAACTCGTACTGCCCGAGTCCGCGCACGAGGCGGTCGCACCAGAGCCTGGCGTCACCACTCACATACGGGTAGCCACCCTCGGTAAGAAGTCCGATGCGCACGTGTGCACCCCCAATCTCGCGTTTGGGCAGCCACCGTTGACCCGGCGGCTCACAGCGGGACGAACGTATGCGGACATGCCGGTGGCGCGACGGACGGTTGTCCGTCGCGCCACCGGAAGGGGTGAACAGCCGTAACTTTCGCGCACGGGCGGCGTTTCGCCCCGCCGGGCGATCCGCCCGGAGATCAAGCAGTCACGTTTCTCCGGCACCTTGGCCAGCGAACCGGCGAGCGGAGTGCCAGGACCGGAGACCATCACCGGACCGCGCTTCCACGGTCCGCCGTCCGTCCGCCGTCAATTCCCCGGGAACGGCCAGGGGTTAGCCCTGCAGTGGATGCCGTTGTAGTCCAGGAACTTCGTCTGCTGCTGCATGACGGGGGCGAGGTCGCCGTCCTTGTCACAGGTCACGTGGTTGTAGCCGAGGCGGTGACCGACCTCGTGGTTGATCAGCATCTGCCGGTACGCGTGGAGCCGGTCGCCGTACGTCTCCGCTCCCTGGGCCCAGCGATAGGCGTTGATCATCACTCGCTCGGTGGCTGCGGAGTCACAGGACACGTTGTCGATGGTCGTGTCCAGGCCCGACTTGGCGCACCAGTCAGCCGTGGTTCCGGGGCTGGCCAGTGTGATCACGAAGTCCGGCTGCCCGGAGGAGATCCGCTCGAAGGTCCGGCCGCCGCTGTGGGCCCAGCTCCGGTCGTCGTTCAGGGTCTTCTGCACGGCCTCCGCGAAGAGTTCCGCGTCCAGCCCGAGTCCCTCCTCGACATCGACGCGGTAGCGGTACTTCTGGCCCGTGCCGGGCGCCTTGTCGAAGCCCGCGACCGCCTTGAACGTGCCGTCGCCCGCGAGATCGGCGGCGAGCTCGTACCTCTTGCCCATCTTCTGGTCGTACGTCAGCGTGGTCGCACCCGCGGCGCCGGACGGGGTCGGCCGCTCGTCGCCCCGCGAGGCGGAGTCGTCACGGCTGTCCCGGTCGCCGCCCCCGGCGGCCTGCGACTGCACGGAGCCACCGCCGCCGTTCCCGCCGGCGACCTGCCCGGCCACGACGACGGCCAGCGCGGTGGTCACCGCGGCGGCCGCGATGCCCGTGAAGGTACGTCCCCTGCCTCCCTTGGCCTTCTCGGACCCCAGGACCTCGGCCGACATGTCACCCGCCCCACCGACGGCCGTACCGCCGGCAACGGGGGCACCGACACCGGACGCACCGACACCGGTCCCGCCGGCACCCATCGCGGTCCGGGGAGCGACCCGGTGCCTCTGCCCGGGTGCGAAGACGTCGTCGACCTCGTCGAAGGCATCGAGATAGGCCTGCCGGGGGCCGTACGGGGCCGGGGGCGGGTCCGAGTGGGCGGGCCGGGTGGTCCCGGCACCCGGGTACGAGGCGGAACCGGCGGCGGACTGCTCCCGCTGCCGGGGTATACGGGGGCCGGTGCCCGTAGCGGAACCCGCACCGGCACCTGCGCCTGCCGCGGTACCGGCCGCCCCGCCCTGGCCCCCGCCCTCGAACGGCCCCCGGCCACCGCCGGATCCGCGCTGCTCGGGGTGCCCGCCGCGCACGCGCGGAATGCCGTACGCGGGCGTGCCGTACGCGGGCGTGCCGTCGGGCGGACGCGGAACCCCTCGACGAGGTGTGCCGTCCGGGAAGCGCGGCACTCCCCGGCCCGGCGTGCCCTCCGTCAGACGTGGCGTGCCCTGAGCCGGAGTCCCGTCCGGCACCCGGGGAACCCCGCCTCCGGGCGTGCCCTCATGGAAGCGGGGCAGCCCGTGCGGAGGTGTGCCCTCCCCCCTGCGCGGCAGCCCGCGCGCGGGGAAGCCGTCGGGAAGGTGTGGCAGCCCGCGCGCGGGGGTCCCGTCATGGGGCGGAGGCGCCCCGTGAGCCGTGCCCGGCAGGCTCGCCGTGTCCATGGGGCCCACCGGCCCCACCGGCCCTGCCGACCCGTACTCCGGTCCCGGGCCCGAAGCCGCCGGTACCTCGGCTGCTCCGTTCTTGGCGGCCCGCCCCTTGCGGCTGTGTCGTCCCACGCCGCGCCTCAACTCCCCGTGCCGGGTACGTCGGTACCAGACCCGGTACCGGATTCAGTGCTGATACCGGAAACAGTGCTGGTACCGGATCCAGTGCTGGTGCCGGAATCAGTGCTGGTGCTGGTGCTGGTGTCAAACCCGTCGGCCGCGCTCCCGCCGGCCGGACCGTCCGGTCCCTGCGTGTCCGTGAGCAGATCCCGGAACGCCGCGGCCACCGTCTCCGGGTACTCCATCATCGCCACGTGTCCCGCGTCCGGCAGGGTCAGCAGCCGGGAGTCCCGGAAAGCGCGGGCGGCCCGCTGGGCCATGCGGTACGACACCAGCTGGTCGCGACCGCCGTAGACGAGGAGCGTCGGCGCGAGGACCCGCTCGGCCTGACGCCAGAGCCCATGCTGGCCGCCCAGGGTGTACGCGTTCACGATCCCGCGCGCGGACCGTGCCATCGCGTCCCAGAAGTACGGCAACTGGAGCCGCCTCTCCATCTCCTCCACCGCGTGGCGGAACCCTTCCGGCGTCACGCGCCCGGGGTCGCCGTAGCACAGGGCCGTCACCCCGCGTACACGCTGTTCGGCGGTCCACTCCTTGGTGAGCCGGGTGAACAGCGCCGCCACGCCCGGCAGCGCCAGCAGCCCCGTCGGCATCGCCGACCGCTGCACGCGGATCTCCGGCAGCGCGGGCGAGACGAGCGTCAGCGTACGGACGAGATCGGGGCGTACGGCAGCGACACGCGTGGCGACCGCGCCGCCCATGGAGTTGCCGAAGAGGTGGACGGGCCCGCGCCCGGCCGCGTCGAGGTAACGGATCACCGAACGCGCGTGCCCGGTGATCGAGTAGTCGCCGTCGTCCGGTGGCGGGGAGTCGCCGAAGCCGGGCAGGTCGAGCGCCTCGCTGTCGACCAGCCCGTCGAGCAGCGGCATCAGCGCCGACCAGTTCTGCGAGGAGCCGCCCAGACCGTGCACGTACAGGGCGGGCGGCAGTCCGTTCCGCGCCGGCGGTCTGGACCGGACGGTCAGGGTGGCGCCCCGGATCCCGACCGACCGCAGCCGCTCACCCTCCGCGACCCTGACGGGTGCCACCTTCGGGAGCACAGTGGCAGGCGGCACGGACGGCAGCTCGGTCGAAGACATGCGGCAATGTTACGAGACGATCACGCAGTGGTTCACGTGTTCGCTGTCACAGGAGCGGTGGCGCCGACGGCAGTTGGCCCTCGCGCGAGGCCACGGGGCCGCACCCTTCGCACCGTGTGCGGACCGTTTGCGCCGCGTGCGGACCGCGGAGGATTCGCGAAGGTCACCGTCATGGTTCTCGCCAAGACCGCACAGAGATCGCATAGCGTCCGGATCGAGTGTCTCCTAGGCTCGAAAACGGGGCACTCGCAGTGGTCCCTGCTTCTTTCGACGGCGTTCGAAGGGCTTCCGGCAACGGTGTGCCGAAGGAGGACAGGGTTGCTCGAGGACAGCTGGTCCAGCGAGTGCAGCAGGTTGCGAGGAAGGCACGGAAGCCGAAGCCCCGGAAGGGAGCCCCTATGACCGCCGACCCCACCGACCCCGAGGTCCTCGACACCGAGCCGGACGCCACCGAGATCGATGTCGAGGCACCCGAGGCGGACGCCGCCGAGCAGCAAGCGGAGGTCGCGCCGAACCGCGACGACCCGCTGGTCGGCGTCGAGTCGTACAGCGCCAGCGAGGCCGACCGCATCGAGCAGGCAAGGGTCGTCGAACTGGACGAGGACGACTACCGGTAACAGGCCCCCCGCGCGCGGGGCACCGAGGAGGACCCACTGCGACAGGACCCGGAAGGCACTGGTGAGCGAGCTGTCGGACTGACGGGCGACGGGGCGGGAGGCCTGTCCGCCCACCCCGACCCCGTTTGGCGCGATCCACACCATTTCCCCGGCGTCCGGTCCGTGAAATTCTGCGCTGGCACCGCGCACATCACGGTTACCGAAAAGTACGATGGCGGCGCGGCGCACACCGCATGTGGACGATTTTGGGAGGCGGCGTGACAGCCATCGAGCAGACAGAGGCGGTACGCCCGCGGGGCACTCGCCTGCCGCGCCGAGCCCGACGGAACCAGCTTCTGGGCGCCGCCCAGGAGGTCTTCGTCGCGCAGGGTTACCACGCGGCCGCGATGGACGACATCGCCGAACGCGCCGGCGTCAGCAAGCCGGTGCTCTACCAGCACTTCCCGGGAAAGCTGGACCTCTACCTCGCACTGCTGGACCAGCACTGCGAGTCACTGATCCAGTCCGTACGGAACGCCCTGGCCTCGACGACCGACAACAAGCAGCGCGTCCGGGCGACGATGGACGCGTACTTCGCGTACGTCGAGGACGACGGGGGTGCCTTCCGCCTGGTCTTCGAGTCGGATCTGACGAACGAGCCCGCGGTGCGCGAGCGCGTCGACAAGGTCACCAACGAGTGCGCCGAGGCCATCTGCGACGTCATCGCCGAGGACACCGGCCTGTCGCGCGCGGAGTCGATGCTGCTCGCATCGGGTCTGGGCGGTCTGGCCCAGGTGGTGGCCCGTTCCTGGCTGCACAGCGACCGCAGTGTGCCGCGTGACGAGGCGGTGCACTTGCTGACCTCCCTGGCCTGGCGGGGCATCGCCGGCTTCCCGCTGCACGGCAGCGATCAGCCCCACTGAGCGGCGGTCCCCGCGGCCGCACAGCGGTACGACGGGACGGAACTGGGTTCCGGCGGGAGCGAGCAGCACTCCGGTGAGCCGCTCCGGGCTTCTGTTCCCGTCCGCTGTTCGCTCCTGGCGTTCATGGCCGGACCGTGTTCGTCCCCTCACCCGGGCTAATGTGTGCTGGGTACGGCGCGGACGTCCGCGCACTTCACTGACCGTCGGAGGGACATAGCCGTGGAGGTCAAGATCGGCGTGCAGCACGCGCCCCGCGAGATCGTTCTGGAGAGCGGTCAGAGTGCCGAGGAGGTCGAGCGCGCGGTTTCCGAGGCGCTGACCGGGAAGTCGCCGCTGCTGAGCCTGGAGGACGACCACGGCCGCAAGGTCCTGGTTCCGGCCGACCGCCTGGCGTACGTGGAGATCGGTGAGCCCTCCGTGCGCAAGGTCGGTTTCAGCGCACTGTAGGGCACGGCACGAGCCGGCACACGAGCCGGCGGCGGAAGGGGCCCGGCGGCGAGCGCCGCCGGGCCCCTTCTCCGTGCCGTCCCACCTCCGGTGAGCGTGCTTGCCGTCCGGCCGCCGCCCTTCCCCTTCCCAGTGCCACACGGACGCTGCTCCGCCCATGGCCTGAACAGCGCAGATGGAGCACATGCGGCACGCGGGGAGGATTGGCTTCCGCACGTGGGGGGTAGGACCGGCTACGACCGATTCGCCCCTGGTCAGGCCGTGCGGGAGGGAACCCCATGATGTTTCTGGAAGTGCTCGCCTCCGCGGTTCTCGGTCTCGCCCTCGCCTGGGCGGCCGTGTACCGGCTCCCGCACCGTCTGCCGTCGCGCGCCCTGGTTCTGTCGACCGGCGTCGCGGGGGCGCTCTTCGGCGCGTTCGTCACGCACACGGCACTGGAAGCCGGGCACCTTCTGGTCGTTCTCGCCGGCGCACTGATCGTCTCGGCGGCCTCGCTGTCGCTGCTGGTGCGGCCGGCGGAAAGATTCCGGCGCCGGTCGGTGACGGCGTAGCGCACCGCCCGGCCCAGGCGCCGAGCTCCGCGGCGCGGCCGCCCGGGCCGCCGCACCCCCCACGGCCTCACGGTCCCCCGGGGGAAGCGGCAGCGAGGCCGGACGGCTGATCAGGCAGCCAGCCCCAGCGCCGCCATCCGCTTGGTGTGCGCGTCGGTGATCCGCGAGAACATCCTGCCGACCTCGGCGAGGTCGAACCCGTCCGCGATCCCGCCGACGAGCATGGTCGACAGCGCGTCCCGCTCGGCGACGACCCGCTGGGACTGCGACAGCGCCTCGCCCATCAGCCGCCGCGCCCACAGCGCCAGCCGCCCGCCCACGCGTGGATCCGCGTCGATGGCCGCGCGCACCTTCTCGACGGCGAAGCTCGCGTGCCCGGTGTCGTCGAGCACGGCGAGCACGAGGTCACGCGTGTCCGCGTCGAGGCGGGCAGCGACCTCCCGGTAGAAGTCACTGGCGATCGAGTCGCCGACGTACGCCTTGACGAGGCCCTCCAGCCAGTCCGAGGGCGCCGTCTGCCGGTGGAAGCCGTCGAGCGCGGCGACGAACGGCTCCATGGCCCGCGTCGGCTCCTCGCCGATCTCGGTGAGCCGGTCCCGCAGCCGCTCGAAGTGGTGGAACTCCGCCGACGCCATGCTCGCCAGCTCCGCCTTGTCCTCCAGTGTCGGCGCCAGCTTGGCGTCCTCCGCGAGCCGCTCGAAGGCCGCCAGCTCCCCGTACGCGAGCGCCCCGAGCAGATCCACGACCGCGGCGCGGTACTGCGGGTCGGCGGCGGCCCGCCCCCAGTCCTGGGCGGCCACCCCGGTGGGCCCGTCGGGGATCTCGGCAGCGTGATCAGACTTGTCAGACGTCGTCATGAAGCGCACAATAGCCCGCCCGCCGCATGGCGTAAGGTCCTGGTCAAACAGTGTGACCACCACTACGTGACCAAATCGGCCATCGCATGTGCGCGAATCCGGGGTATGGTGGTAATGCGCCCGCCGAGTGCTTCGACGGGCCGCACGAATGAGGATGCCCGGTCGGTGGCCCGATCGGCTCCGACCCGACAGCCCTCCCTGACCGTACGGCACTGTGCGTACGACGATCGGAGGGACCCCTCAGCGGTACGAGCGCTAGAGCGTCGGCAGTGGTCCCGTGCCCCACGGCCCGCCCGTGAGGCGGCCGACGTCCCCGGCACGGTCACAAGACGACCCCCGCGCTCGCCTCGCACCGCGCACACAAGAAGAGGCAGCACCCTGACTACGACGTTTCGTGAACTCGGAATCCTTCCCGAGACCGCCGAGGCCCTGGAAGCCGTCGGCATCATCAACCCCTTCCCCATCCAGGAGATGACGCTCCCGGTCGCCCTCTCCGGCACCGACGTCATCGGACAGGCCAAGACCGGCACCGGCAAGACGCTGGGCTTCGGCCTCCCGCTCCTCGAGCGCGTCACCGTCCCCGCCGACGTGGAGGCGGGCCGCGCCCAGCCGGACGCCCTCACCGACGCCCCGCAGGCGCTCGTCGTCGTCCCGACGCGCGAGCTGTGCGTCCAGGTCACGAACGACCTGCTGACCGCGGGCAAGGTGCGCAATGTGCGTGTCCTGGCGATCTACGGCGGCCGCGCCTACGAGCCGCAGGTCGAGGCCCTGAAGAAGGGCGTCGACGTGGTCGTCGGCACCCCGGGCCGCCTGCTGGACCTGGCCGGCCAGAAGAAGCTCGACCTGAAGCACGTGCGGGCCCTGGTCCTCGACGAGGCCGACGAGATGCTCGACCTGGGCTTCCTGCCCGACGTCGAGAAGATCATCAACATGCTTCCGGCCAAGCGCCAGACCATGCTCTTCTCGGCCACCATGCCGGGTGCGGTGATCGGTCTGGCCCGCCGTTACATGTCGCAGCCGACGCACATCCGGGCCACGGCACCGGACGACGAGGGCGCGACGGTCGCCAACATCGCGCAGCACGTCTACCGCGCGCACTCCATGGACAAGCCGGAGATGGTCGCCCGCATACTGCAGGCCGAGGGCCGTGGCCTGGCGATGATCTTCTGCCGTACCAAGCGCACGGCCGCGGACATCGCCGAGCAGCTCCAGCGCCGCGGGTTCGCCTCCGGCGCGGTCCACGGCGACCTCGGCCAGGGCGCCCGTGAGCAGGCGCTGCGCGCGTTCCGCAACGGCAAGGTCGACGTCCTGGTCTGCACCGACGTCGCCGCGCGCGGCATCGACGTCGAGGGCGTGACCCACGTCATCAACTACCAGTCGCCGGAGGAGGAGAAGACCTACCTCCACCGCATCGGCCGCACGGGCCGCGCCGGCAACTCCGGTACGGCGATCACGCTGGTCGACTGGGACGACATCCCGCGCTGGCAGCTGATCAACAAGGCGCTGGACCTCCCGTTCAACGACCCGCCGGAGACGTACTCCACGTCGCCGCACCTCTTCGCGGACCTGAGCATTCCCGAGGGCACCAAGGGCGTGCTCCCGCGATCGGAGCGCACGCGCGCGGGTCTGGCCGCCGAGGAGGTGGAGGACCTGGGCGAGACGGGCTCGCGGAACCGCGGTGGCCGTCCCGGACAGGACCGTCAGGAACGCCAGGAGCGTCAGGAGCGCCCCGCGCGCACCCCGCGCCGCCGTCGCCGCACCCGCGCCGGCGCCCCGGTGGTCGACCAGCAGCCCGCCGGCACCGAGAGCACTCCCGCTCCGGCCGCCGGGGCCCCTGCGGAGGCCCCGCAGGTGACCGAGTCCGGCGAGCCGCGCCGCCGTCGCCGCACGCGTGGCGGAGCCCAGCCGGCCGCCCAGGAGACCGCTCGGGCCACCGAGGCCGTCGACACGGCAGAGGCCGTCGACACGGCGGAGGCCGTGGAGGAAGCGGCCAAGCCGCGCCGTCGCCGCACCCGCAAGGCCGCACAGCCGGCGCCCGCGGCGGAGACCGCCCTGGACACGGCCGAGGGCACCACGGGCAAGAGCGCCGAGACCGCGACCGCGACGGCCGAGAGCACGTCGTCCGAGGGCACGACGTCCGGGAGCACGACGTCCGAGGACGTGTCCGCCGAGTCGGCCGAAGCGCCCGCCGCGCCGCGCCGTCGCCGCACCCGCAAGGCCGCGCAGCCGGCCCCGGCGGCGGAGACCGCCCTGGACACGGCCGAAGGGGTGACCGCGGAGTCGGCGGAGACTCCGGCCAAGCCGCGCCGCCGCACCCGCAAGGCCGCGGCCACCGCTCCGGCCGCCGCGGAGACCACGGCCGCCGAGCCGGTGGTTCCCGCCCAGGCGACCGAGGAGGCGGAGACGGAGCCCAAGCCCCGCCGCCGCACCCGCAAGACCGCGACCACCACCGCCAAGGCCACCGCCAAGGCCACGGCCACCGTTGAGGACGCCGCCGAGGCCCCGGCCAAGCCGCGCCGTACGCGCAAGTCCACGGCAGCGGCGGAGTCCGCCGCCGACACGGCCGAGGCTGCGGAGGCCAAGCCGCGCCGCCGCACCCGGAAGGCCGCCGCCACCGAGCCGGCGGTCCCCGCCCAGGCGACCGAGGAGGCGGAGACGGAGCCCAAGCCCCGCCGCCGCACCCGCAAGACCGCGACCACCGCTCCGGCCGCGGAGACCACGGACGCCTGACCCATCCCGGTCACCCCTGATGGCCCGGCCCCTCGACCGAGGGGCCGGGCCATCGGCGTACCGGAGCAGAAAGCAGCCGGACCAGGCTTTTGCCCCGTACCTCCCCTGCCCTGCCCGCCCCTGCCGGGCCCCCGCCTCCCGCTCCCGGATAGCCTCGGACCATGAGCCGTCCGCCCACCTTCACCCCACCCCCCGGCGCCCGGGCCCACCGCCTCGGCACCGTGCGCGGGGAGTTCGCCGTGATCGAGATGGCGGCGGCGGGCGTGGTCGAGAAGGGCACCGCCCTGCTGCTCCCCGGTTTCACCGGCAGCAAGGAGGACTTCATCGCCCTCCACCGGCCCCTCGCCGACGCCGGGTACCGCACCGTCGCCGTCGACGGCCGCGGCCAGTACGAGACCCCCGGCCCCCGGGACGACGAGTCCGCGTACGCCCAGTCGGAGCTGGCACGGGACGTACTCGCCCAGGTGGCGGCGGTCGGCACCGGTACGCCACTGCATCTCGTCGGCCACTCCCTCGGCGGTCAGATCGCCCGCGCCGCGGTCCTCCTCGACCCGGCGCCGTTCGCCTCGCTCACCCTGATGTCCTCGGGCCCGGCGCAGATCTCCGCCTCGCAGCAGCAGCGCGTGAAGCTGCTCCGTGACGCCCTGGCCGTGATGGACATGGCCGGGGTGTGGGACGCCATCCAGGCCATGGAGCCCCCCGAGGAGACCGACGCCGGCACCCTGGACGAGGGCCTGGACGAGCGCGCCGACCTCCGCCGTCGCTGGCTCGCGAACAGCCCGGCCCAGCTCGTCGCCACGGGCCGCGGGCTCTGCGCGGAACCGGACCGCGTCGCCGAGCTGGCCGCTCTCCGGCTCCCCGTCCACGTCCTGTCCGGCGAACGCGACGACACCTGGCCGGTGCCCCTCCTCGACGACATGGCCGTACGCCTCCGGGCGCACCGCACCGTCATCGCAGGCGCCGAGCACTCCCCCAACACGGACCGGCCGGAGGCGACGGCCCGCGCCCTCGCCGGCTTCTGGGACCGACTGCCCTAGTACCGGCCGGTCTGGTACCGACCGGTCTGGTACCGACCGGTCTGGTACCGACCGCCTAGTACTGGGCTCGAAGGTGCTCCCAGAACCCGTCCCGCAACGCCCGCCGCAGGTCCGCCTGCCCCCGCAGCGAGTACTGCAGCAGCCCCTCGGCCTCGACCAGCAGGTCCTGGTCGACCGAACCGGGCAGATACGGGTGCCCGTGCAGCAGCTCCCCCAGCGCCTCCCGGCCCCGCGCCGCCAGCCACTTCGCCGCGATCTGCGCGCCCACGAAGCGCACATCCTCGCGCGTGGGCCGGGTGACGGCTCCGGCGTCGTACGAGGGGGCGGTCCGCCGGGAGACGTACGGCTTGAAGAAGTCGAGGTCGAGCGTCCGCTGGCTGTCGACCTCCCACAGCAGCGGTTCGGCCTGGTTGCGTCCCTCGGGCGCCTCGATGCCCCACAGGTGGACCCGCGCTCCGTACCCCTGCGCCGCCTCGACCGCCGACACCAGGTCCTCGTCACCGCCGAGGAGCGCCGCGTCACTGATCGCCCGGTGGCGGGCCAGCGACTCCAGGTCCGTACGGATCAGTGAGTCGACGCCCTTCTGCTGGTTGTTCGCGTTGAGGTTGCCGAGCCGTACCTTCACGTCGGGCAGTTCGGCGATCGACTGCTGTTCCGCCGTGTGGATACGGCGCCTCGCCCCGTCGTACCAGTACACCCGCAGCAGCCGGCTGTCCGCGAAGATCGTGCGCGCCCGGTCGATGAGCGCGTCGATGAGCCCCTCCGCGTCCAGGTCGAAGGACCGGCGGTCCTCCGTGCCGGCGACGAGCCGCCCCGCGGCCGCGTACAGGTACCCGGCATCGACGAAGATCGCATGGGTCGAGGGCGTCTTCGCCACCTCGGCGAGCACACGCTGCAGCAGCTCGTTCGTACGGTCGATGCGGGCGCCGAGCGCCGTGAGGTCGTCGTTCATATGGAGCCATTGTCTCGATGATCACGCTCCGAACACAACCGGTCCCCTTCAGTCCTGCCCACCGGCGGCGGTCACTCCTCGGGCCGGGTTCCGACCACGAACTTTTACCCGCAGGTAATTAGGTTCTCGAAAATTTTCCTTAGCGTAGGGAATGTTCGTCACACGCTTCCCGTTGACTCCATCGGGAACACGGAGCACCAACGCTCCGTGCACGACCCGCCCAGTAGTCCTCATGAGGAGGATGACCAGACGAAGGGAGAGGCCATGCGCTTCGAAATCATGCGACTCGACGACGTCGACGGCACGCCCGTGGACAGCACCGTCGTGGACGCCGCCTCCGTCAACCGGATCGTTCAGCAGGCCGCCGCCATCGGGCAGCGCCTGTGGATCCGCCCCGCCGACTCGACGGCCTCGTAGGAAGGGCGCCTCGACGAGGGGCATGAGATTCCAGAGCCCCGTACGGCACCGACACGGTGCCGTACGGGGCTCTGCGCATGCCCGGAGCCCGGTCAGCTGCCCTGGATGACCTGCGTGACGCCGTTGATGATCTGCTGCACGGCGATCGCGGACAGCATCATCCCCGCGAGCCGTGTCACCAGGACCACTCCGCCGTCCTTGATGACACGGATGATGAGCAGCGAGTAGCGCATGGTCAGCCACAGCACGACATGGATGGCCAGGATCGCGGCCCACACGGACACCTGCGTCGCCGCGCTGTCCGCCTTCTGCACAGCGAGGATCACCGACACGATCGCACCGGGACCGGCGAGCAGCGGCATGCCGAGCGGCACGAGGGCGACGTTCACGTCCTTCGTCTGCTTGGGCTCGTCGGTCTTGCCGGTCAGCAGGTCGAGCGCGATCAGCAGGAGCAGCAGTCCGCCCGCGATCATCAGTGCGGGCACCGAGACATGCAGATAGGCCAGGATCTGGTGCCCGAGCAGACCGAAGACCGTGATCACTCCGCCGGCCACGCAGACCGCCTGGAACGCCATCTGCTTCTGCACCTTGGCCGGGCGCCCGGCGGTGAGTGCGAGAAAGATCGGGGTGATCCCGGGGGGATCCATGATCACGAAGAGGGTGAGGAAGAGGGAGCCGAAAACGGCGACGTCGAACACGGTGGTGCCTTGGTGAGGTGATGGGACAGGAGTGGAGGGAAGAGGAGAAGAGAGGGAAGAGGGAGCCGACCGACCGGCGGGCCGCACCTGCTCATGACTGATGCGCACACGTCACCGCACGGAGCATGTGTGTCCGGTGACAGCGGACCGTCGGAGAAGTGAGCCCTCGCCGGAGCGAGCGGGAAGGAACGGGAACGAACGGAAGCCCGGAGGAAGTACCGGAGCGCCGGCGCCATGGCGGCGGTGGAGGTCGTCGGCCCGGGCCGTCACCCGACCGGCCGACGGCGCCGCTCAGCGAGCGGAGGTCCCCCCGGCCCCGGGCACGGGGAACGCCCCGGTCGCCCGCCGGGTGATCTCCCCGTACACCTCGGGGTCGGTCGTGTACTCGCCGAGCACACAGGTCTTGCGGCTGCCGTGGTAGTCCGAGGAGCCCGTGGTGAGCAGGCCCAGCTCCTTCGCGAGGCCCCGCAGCCGCGCCCGGGTCGCCGGGTCGTGGTCCATGTGGTCGACCTCGATGCCGTCCAGGCCGGCGGCGGCCATCTCCGCGATCGCGGACTCCGGTACGGTGCGGCCCCGCTTGGAGGCGCCCGGGTGCGCGAAGACGGCGACGCCACCCGCGCCCTTGACGAGCCGTATCGCCTCGAAGGGGTCGGTCTCGTGCTTCTCGACGTAGGCCCGGCCGCCGTCGGCCAGCCAGTCGGCGGTGAAGGCGTCGCCCACGGTGGGCACGACGCCGAGCTCGACGAGGGCACTGGCGACGTGGGGCCGGCCCACGGAGCCGTCGCCGGCGATCCGGGCGACCTGCTCCCAGGTCACCGGGACGCCCAGCTCGTTCAGCTTGGCGATCATGCCCCGGGCGCGCGGCACCCGGTCGTCCCGTACCAGCTCGCGCTCGGCGAGCAGCGCGGGCTCCTCGGGGTCGAAGAGGTAGGCCAGCATGTGCATGCTGACGCCGTCGATGCGGCAGGAGAGTTCGGCGCCCGTGACGAGCGTGAGGTCCTCGGGCAGCGCGGCGATGGCCTCGGCGTACCCGCGGGTGGTGTCGTGGTCGGTGAGCGCGACGACGTCCAGGCCGGCGGCGGACGCGTTCCGCACCAGCTCGGCCGGGGTGTCCGTACCGTCGGAGGCCGTGGAGTGGCAGTGCAGATCGATACGCACGACACGGACTCCAGGCGACGCGGAACGGAAGCGGACCGGTCAAGGATAACCGGCGCCCAACGCCCTCCTGTCACAGCCGTACCCGAGCTGCGCCCCCTACGACTTCCCTGTGAACCGTGAACCCACCGCGTCCGGCCTGCGGGGCGCGCACCGCCGGCCGGGGGACCGCTACGGCTCCAGGATGCGCGGCGACAGCGCTCCGCACGGCAGCAGATCGACCTCCGCGCCCGCGTCCCGCAGGTCCGTCAGCACCAGTTCGTCGTACATGAGCATGCCGGACTGCTCGGGCCAGACGATCGCCCACAGCCACAGCCCGAGCGCCTCACCGGCGAAGACGGCACGGTCGTCCGGGGTGCCGGAGACATGCCAGAGCGGCGTGGGACGGCCGGCGGCCAGGACCTTCGCCTGGGGCGGTTTCTCGACGTTCATGGAGGGGCCGGGGTCGGGGCCGTCGATACCCGCGTAGCGTGCGCCGAGGCCCACGCCGAGTTCCTCCGCGATGAGCAGCAGCTCGCCGATGCCGCCGAGCGGTCCGGGACCCGAGCAGGCCACAGCGGTGGCCCGGCCGCCGCTGCGGTCGTCGCCCGCGAAGGCCGCGCCGGTGAACAGCCAGCCGACGGGCAGCGGCCACGGCATCCACACGGGCACCCGGGCGCGGTGCACCACGACGCCGAGGGCCTCGACACTGGGCGGGATCACGGGCTGCAGCGGATGCACCGTCCCGTGCACATCGCACTGCCAGGAATCGGCGAAGAGGCCGGGAGCCCTGACCCGGCCACCACACTTCGGGCAACTGGGTTCGCCCCTCATAGGGCCCAACGGTCCTACCCGTGGTCCCTCCCGTCAAGGACGATCACCCGTCCGGACGGGCGCCGTCACCATGGGGAGATAGGTGTATGTTGCATTAATTAGCCAAGCTAACTTATCCTGGGCACAGCACCGAACCATCCCTTCTCTCATGGAGGACAGCCATGCGCGGCAACGCGGAAGGCACCGGCGGACAGGCCGCCGGAACCGGAAAAACGGGGGACGATCCGTTCGACGCGGGGGCGGGCGGTGTGCTGCGGCAGCCGAAGGCCGTCTGGGCGACCGCCGGGGCGTCCGTCGTCGCCTTCATGGGCATCGGGCTCGTCGACCCGATCCTGCCGTCCATCGCCTCGGGCCTGGACGCCACAGCGAGCCAGGTCTCGCTGCTCTTCACCTCGTACTTCCTCATCACGGCCATCGCGATGCTGGTGACCGGCTTCGTCTCCAGCCGGATCGGCGGCCGCAAGACCCTGCTCCTCGGTCTGGCGCTCGTCGTGGTCTTCGCGGCACTGTCCGGTACGTCCGGATCGGTCGGCGAGCTGGTGGGCTTCCGCGCCGGATGGGGGCTCGGCAACGCGCTCTTCGTCTCCACGGCCCTCGCGGTCATCGTCGGGGCCGCGGCCGGGGGCAGCGCGGCGGCCATCCTGCTGTACGAGTCCGCGCTCGGCCTCGGCATGGCGTGCGGCCCGCTGCTGGGCGCCCTGCTCGGGGACGCGAGCTGGCGCTACCCCTTCTTCGGCACCGCGTTCCTGATGGCGGTCGGCTTCCTGTGCATCACGGTGTTCCTGAAGGAGCAGCCGAAGCCCGCCCGCAAGACGTCGCTGCTGGACCCGGTCAAGGCGCTCGGCCACGGCGGCCTGGCCTCCGCGGCCGTCTCGGCGTTCTTCTACAACTACACGTTCTTCACCGTGCTGGCCTTCACGCCGTTCGTGCTGGACATGACGCCCTACCGGTCCGGCGCGGTGTTCTTCGCCTGGGGCGTGCTGCTCGCCGTCTTCTCGGTGCTCGTGGCGCCGCGCCTGCAGCGGCGGTTCGGCTCACTGAAGGTGCTCGGCGGTTCCCTGGTACTGCTCGCCGTGGACGTGCTCGTCCTCGGCTACGGCAACCACACCGCGGCGGTCGTCTGCACGATCCTGTCGGGCGCGTTCATCGGCGTGAACAACACCGTCTACACCGAGCTGGCGCTCGGCGTCTCGGACGCGCCGCGCCCGGTGGCGAGCGCCGGGTACAACTTCGTGCGGTGGTTCGCGGCCGCGGCCGCGCCGTACTTCGCCCCGAAGATCGAGGAGTGGACCGACGTCCACATCCCCTTCGTGGTCGCGGGGGTCACGGCCGTGGTGGGCGCCCTGGTCGTCCTCGTACGGCGGCGCGCGCTCCAACACGAAGCCGAGGAGCACCAGCCCCAGCACGCCACGGAGGACGGGGTCGCCGCCCTTCGCCCGGTGAGGCACCCAGTGAGGTGACGCCCGGTTCAGTCCAGCGGAACCGTCGTACGGGCCGTATCGCGCAGGTCCGTACCGTGCGTGAGCCAGCGCTCCTGGAGGGCCTGGGCGCCGTGCACCCGCTTCCAGGCGGCCTCGTTCGGGGTCATGGGGAGCAGGGGCAGGAACCGTACGGGATCGGCGGGCGCGTCCAGCTCCAGGTCCTCCACCAGGCCGCCGGACTCGGCCACCAGGACGGAGGTGAAGGGGGCGCCGGGCCACAGCGGCTCACCGACGTCGAGGGAGGCGCCGGGCGCCACCACCAGGCCCTCGACCTGCGGTGACGCGGCCAGCACGGCGAGCGGGCGGAGCACCTTGTCGGTGTCGGCGCCGGTGCCGCGCCGTACGGTCAGCACCAGCTCGGCGCGCGGTCCCCGCTCCGGGTCGGCGAGCATCGCGGTGGGGTCCGCCATGGGCTGCGCGGACATGCCGAGCGTGGCGTAGCGGACGAGGTCGTCCTCGGTGAAGCGCAGCACCTCGATGCGGTCCGTGCCGAGGAAGGTGACCGCGGCGCGCGCGTCCGGTTCGCCCAGCGCGCTGCGCAAACGGGCTTCCACCAAAGGAAGAACATCATCCATGCGCCGAGCATAGAACTCGTCAGCAACGGGCAAAGCGAGAGCATTGACACTTCGGTCGGCTGATACTCTTGACCGCCGGTCGGGGCAGCATGCAGACGGCCACCGCCCAGGTCCTCGCGACCCTGGGAAGTCGCCCTCGAGCCCCGCCGTACTGAGTCTCCCCTGAGGGGCCTACGAGCCCTGGGGAGCGGATCGTCCCCCACGGGGGACCGGCCGGAGGAGGTGGGGTTGCCATGGATCGAAGTCGACCGTGCAGTACCACCCGCTCTTCCGGCTTCTGAGTACCGTCCCTCGGCTTCCGGGGCCTGTCACTCCGGTTCTGAGTTCCGTTGCTCCGGCCGTGGCCTTCGCTTCGTCGGCCGCCGCCTCCCGCACTCGCGTCACGTCGTAGGTCGTCGCGTCGCCGGTGCACGACGGAAGAGCACTTCGTTCCGCCCGATCGGACCGATCGATCCATCGGATCCCGCCGACCGGCCCGACGACCCGCCGGGTCCCGCGCCGATCACTGTGATCCATTCGATGCACTCGTTCGATCCGTCCGATCCGTCTTGATCTGTGTCAAGCGAAGCCGCCACCGCGACGGTGCGGTGCTCCCCGCTTTGTGGACGTGCCAAACCCCTTCCCGCGCCTTTGTTCCCGAGGGCCGGGAGATCTTCCGCAGGACGTCCCCATTCCGGGCAGTTCCAGCCGCCGCCGGAGGCCTTTCGTCGCGAAGGAGCCTGCCATGTCGATGATCCGTGACCTGCGTGCCGCGGTCCGCCCCTCCCGTCCGACGACGCGCAAGGACGCCGTCGCCCACGACGCGCACCCCACCGCGCCGGCCGCCGGGACGAACTCGGCCGTCGTGGACTGCGCCGTGTACCGGGACGGCGCCCGCGTCACCGCCGGACGCGACCTGGCGCCCGCCGAGGCGATCCGCCAGGTGCGCCGGGACGGCGGGTTCGTGTGGATCGGCCTGCACGAGCCGTCGGAGTTCGAATTCGCGGGGATCGCGGCCGAGTTCGGGCTGCACCCGCTGGCCGTGGAGGACGCGGTCCACGCCCACCAGCGGCCCAAGCTGGAGCGGTACGACGACACCCTCTTCACGGTCTTCAAGACCATCCACTACGTCGAGCACGACGAGCTGACCGCCACCAGCGAGATCGTCGAGAGCGGCGAGGTCATGTGCTTCACCGGACGGGACTTCGTCATCACGGTGCGGCACGGCGGGCAGGGTTCGCTCAGGGCGCTGCGGCACCGGCTGCAGGACGACCCCGAGCTGCTCGGGAAGGGGCCCTCGGCGGTGCTGCACGCGATCGCGGACCACGTCGTGGACGGGTACATGTCGGTGGCGGACGCCATGCAGGACGACATCGACGAGGTGGAGACGCAGGTCTTCTCGCCGGGCCGCAAGGGCACGCCGCGCGGCACCGACGCGGGCCGGATCTACCAGCTCAAGCGCGAGGTGCTGGAGTTCAAGCGGGCGGTGTCGCCGCTGCTGCGGCCGCTGCAGCTGCTCAGCGAGCGCCCCATGCGGCTGATCGACCCGGACATCCAGAAGTACTTCCGGGACGTCGCCGACCACCTGGCCCGGGTGCAGGAGCAGGTCGTGGGCTTCGACGAACTGCTCAACTCGATCCTCCAGGCGAACCTGGCGCAGGCCTCCGTGGCGCAGAACGAGGACATGCGGAAGATCACCTCATGGGCGGCGATCATCGCCGTGCCGACGATGGTGTGCGGCGTGTACGGCATGAACTTCGACTACATGCCGGAGACCGGCTGGAAGTACGGCTACCCCGTGGTCCTCGGCGTCACGGTGGCGATCTGCCTCGGCATCCACCGCACGCTGAAGCGCAACGGCTGGCTCTGAGCGGGGCTCACGGCGCTGGTTAGGCTTGCCCCATGACCGTGACCGACGCGCTGTTCGAGCGGGCCCTCGTCGAGGAGGCCACGAAGAAGTCCGGGCTGATCTGGGTCGAGGCCCCGGGCGGACCCGCGCGTCCCCTGTGGCACGTGTGGCACGAGGGCGCGGCGTGCGTGGTCGGCGACGGCCCCGGAGAGCAGCCGCTGACCGGGCTGGCCGACGGGGGCGGCGCGGTGGTGACGGTCCGCAGCAAGGACAAGGGCGGCCGCCTGGTCACCTGGGAGGCCGCGGTGGTGCAGCTCGCACCCGGTTCTCCCGAGTGGGACGCCGCGGTCGCCGAGCTGAAGGGCAAGCGGCTGAACGCCCGCGACGGCGAGGCCGTGCCGGAGCGCTGGTCGCGCGAGTGCCGGGTGCTCCGCCTGGAGCCGAGCGGCGGGACCTCGCCCCTGCCCGACTCCTCCCTGGCCGCGCCGCCGCTGCCCACCCCCGCGACGACGCGCCGGCCGGTGCCGGCGGCGCTCCCCCGTCTGCTCCGGAAGAACCGTAAAGGGAAGCGCGGGCGCCGCTAGGCCCTGTCCCGCGCGCGGGGCGGAGCCCTACGACGACGGCAACTGCTGCCCGTAATCCACGACTTCGTCCTCCGACGGCTCCTTCAGCGAGATGTCCTCGCCCCACTCGGACAGCCGGATCGTTCCCGCGTCACCCGCGCGGACGAGGCGCAGCGGGTACGGAGTGCCTTCCAGCGAGACGTCGAGCGTGCCGCCGGAGCCCGCGTCACCGGTGATGCGGATCGTGCGGATGCCGGACTGCTCACGGCGCCCGTCCGTGGTCAGCTTCCCGTGCAGGGTCAGCAGGCCGTCCAGCAGGAGGTCCTTGTCGGTGAAGCCGCTGAACCGCTGGTACACCGGGTCGTCCGCGGGCACCTTCACGAACATCCCGCCCAGCTTCTCCGCCGCCTTCGCGTCCGCTCCGCCGCCGCCCCCGTCACCGTCCTCGCCGGACCAGAACTCCTTGCCGGCCTTGAGGTACAGCTGCTCGCCGATCCGCAGCAGCTGGAAGGTGGAGCCCTCGGACGTCACCGAGCCGGTGCCGCCGTCCTCCGCCAGCCGCATGTCGAGCTTGTACGTACGGTCGTTGCTGACCACCGACCCCGACAGATGCACCGTGTCCGCCGCCTCGGCCGCGGCCTTGGTCCTGCTCTCTATCTTCGTCGCGGACAGCTTGCCGATGCCGTTGGTGCCCGCGTCGGGATCCTCCTTGCTGCACCCCGTCAGCCCGGTCCCGGTCGCCACCAGCGCACACACCGCGCCCAGCAGCGCGGCCCTTCGGGTAGGGGGAAGGAGAGTCACAGGTGGGACACCTCTCGCACGGGGGTACTCAACGGCGTACCGCAGCGTACCGGGGTACCGCGAGGCCGTCGGAGCCAGTCCGTGCGCACCGCTCACCAGGGCGTATCCGACGGGGACGGGCTAGCCTGAAGCCCACCTCGGCGGAGAACTCCGTACCACTCCGTACCGGAAGGAAGGCGCGACGCGATGGCGGCAGGGGTGCCCCGGATCTTCGTCTCCCATCTGGCCGGCATCGCCGTCTTCGACCCGAACGGCGACCAGGTCGGCCGGGTGCGCGACCTCGTCGCCATGCTCCGCGTGGGCCGCAAGCCCCCCCGGCTGCTGGGGCTCGTCGTGGAGCTGGCCACGCGGCGCCTGATCTTCCTGCCCATGACCCGGGTGACCGGCATCGAGTCCGGACAGGTCGTCACCACGGGGGTCCTCAACGTCCGCCGCTTCGAGCAGCGGCCCACCGAGCGGCTCGTCCTCGGCGAACTGCTCGACCGGCGCGTACGGCTGGAGGAGACCGGCGAGGAGGTGACGGTCCTGGACATCGCGATCCAGCAGTTGCCCGCCCGCCGGGAGTGGGAGATCGACCGGGTGTTCGTACGGAAGGGAGGGAAGAAGAGTGCCTTCCGGCGCAACAAGGGCGAGACGCTGACCGTCGAGTGGTCGGCCGTCACCGGGTTCTCGCTCGAGGAGCACGGACAGGGCGCCGAGAACCTGCTCGCCACCTTCGAGCAGCTCCGCCCCGCCGACCTGGCGAACGTGCTGCACCACCTCTCTCCCAAGCGCCGCGCCGAGGTCGCCGCCGCCCTCGACGACGACCGCCTCGCCGATGTGCTCGAGGAGCTGCCGGAGGACGACCAGATCGAGATCCTCGGCAAGCTGCAGGAGGAGCGGGCCGCGGACGTCCTGGAGGCGATGGACCCCGACGACGCGGCCGACCTGCTCTCCGAGCTCCCCGAGGAGGACGTGGAGCGGCTGCTCAGCCTGATGCAGCCCGGCGACGCGGCCGACATGCGCCGGCTGATGGCGTACGAGGAGCGCACGGCGGGCGGGCTGATGACGACCGAGCCGGTGGTGCTGCGGCCCGACTCGACCGTCGCCGACGCGCTCGCCCGGGTCCGCAACGCCGACCTGTCGCCCGCGCTCGCCGCACAGGTGTACGTGTGTCGGCCGCCGGACGAGACCCCGACCGGCAAGTACCTGGGCACCGTGCACTTCCAGCGGCTGCTGCGCGACCCGCCGTACGCCCTGGTCGGCTCGATGCTCGACGACGACCTCCAGCCGCTGGCCCCGGACGCCACGCTGCCGGTGGTCGCCGGGTTCTTCGCGGCGTACGACATGGTCGCGGCGCCCGTCGTGGACGAGAGCGGTTCGCTGCTCGGGGTGGTCACCGTGGACGACGTGCTCGACCACATGCTGCCCGACGACTGGCGGGAGACCGAGTTCCACCTGGACGAGGGGGCGACGGCCCATGACTCCTGACCGCGACGGACGTACCGAGGGACGCGAGCGGACCTTCGCCGGAACGCGGGAGCGGTCCTCGGCGGGCATCCGGGAGCGATCCTCGTCGAGCACCCGGGACCGCATGCCCGCCGGGGCCACGGCCACCTCGCGCTCCCGGGTCCGCCTCGACCAGCCGCTCATCCGCCGCCGCAGGCTGCTGCCCGAGTGGGACCCGGAGGCCTTCGGCCAGCTCTCGGAGCGGATCGCACGCTTCCTGGGCACGGGGCGGTTCATCGTCTGGATGACCGTCGTGATCATCGTGTGGGTGGTGTGGAACATCGCCGCGCCCCACGAGCTGCGCTTCGACGAGTACCCGTTCATCTTCCTGACCCTGATGCTGTCGCTGCAGGCCTCGTACGCCGCCCCGCTGATCCTGCTCGCGCAGAACCGGCAGGCCGACCGCGACCGGATCAACCTGGAACAGGACCGCAAGCAGAACGAACGCTCGATCGCGGACACGGAGTACCTGACCCGGGAGGTGGCCGCGCTGCGGATGGGCCTCGGCGAGGTGGCCACCCGCGACTGGATCCGCTCCGAACTGCAGGACCTCGTCAAGGAGCTGGAGGAGCGGCTCCGCGACGGGCACCCGGACGGCTTCCCGGGCGGCCCCCCGGACGGGGCGGGCGGCGGGTCCGCCGTATTCCCGGACGGGCCCCCGCGCGCGCGTGACATGGACGACCGCTGACGGGGCTCCCTGGGTGAGCACGGGGCGCCGTACCATCGTTGCCATGGCTACGGAAGACGCGGTGCGCGAGGCACTGGCGACGGTGAACGACCCCGAGATCAACCGACCCATCACCGAGCTCGGGATGGTCAAATCGGTGGAGATCGGCGCGGACGGAGCGGTCGCGGTCGCGGTGTACCTGACGGTCTCCGGCTGCCCGATGCGCGACACGATCACGCAGCGCGTGACCGAGGCGGTCTCGCGGGTCGAGGGCGTCACGCGCGTCGACGTCGAGCTCGACGTCATGAGCGACGAGCAGCGCCGTGAGCTGGCGACCGCGCTCCGCGGCGGCCAGGCCGAGCGCGAGATCCCGTTCGCCAAGCCGGGCTCGCTGACCCGGGTGTACGCCGTGGCCTCCGGCAAGGGCGGCGTCGGCAAGTCCTCGGTGACCGTGAACCTGGCGGCGGCGATGGCGGCCGACGGCCTGAAGGTCGGCGTCGTGGACGCGGACATCTACGGCCACTCCGTGCCGCGCATGCTGGGCGCCGACGGGCGTCCCACCCAGGTCGAGAACATGATCATGCCGCCCTCCGCCAACGGGGTGAAGGTCATCTCGATCGGCATGTTCACTCCGGGCAACGCGCCGGTCGTCTGGCGCGGCCCGATGCTGCACCGTGCGCTCCAGCAGTTCCTCGCGGACGTGTTCTGGGGCGACCTCGACGTGCTGCTGCTCGACCTCCCGCCGGGCACGGGCGACATCGCCATCTCGGTGGCGCAGCTCGTACCGAACGCGGAGATCCTCGTCGTCACCACCCCGCAACAGGCGGCGGCCGAGGTCGCCGAGCGCGCCGGCTCCATCGCCGTGCAGACCCACCAGAAGATCGTCGGCGTGGTCGAGAACATGTCCGGCCTGCCCTGCCCGCACTGCGACGAGATGGTCGACGTCTTCGGCACGGGCGGCGGAAAGCTGGTCGCCGACGGCCTGACGCGGACCACCGGCGCGACGGTTCCGGTCCTCGGCTCCATCCCGATCGACGTCCGGCTGCGCGAGGGCGGCGACGAGGGCAAGCCGGTCGTCCTCACGGACCCCGACTCCCCGGCGGGCTCGGCCCTGCGGGAGATCGCGGGCAAGCTGGGCGGCCGTCAGCGGGGCCTGTCGGGCATGTCGCTGGGGATCACCCCGAGGAACAAGTTCTGAGACTCTCGTACGGCCGGTACGGTCTGTACGGCCGGTCGGTACGACCGGTCGCCCCGTACGACGGCGGGCGCGTTCCCCGGGTGGGGGCGCGCCCGTCCTTCGTTCGGCAGGTCGGCGGCTAGGCGTACGCCCCGATGTCCTCGATCATGGCGAAGCCCAGCCCGTACGCGCTCATGCCTCTGCCGTACGCGCCCAGGTGGACGCCTTCCTTGGTGGATCCCGCGAGCACCCAGCCGAACTCGGACTCGCGGTAGTGGAAGGGCGTGGGCTCCCCGTCCACGGGGAGGGAGAGCGTGGACCACGCGGAACCGTCGAGGTCGTCGGCGAGCTCCCACGCCGTCTCGGTCTGCTGCTCCAGCCAGTTGTCACGGAGGCTGTGGTCCATCTGGCCGGGCCAGGTGCGGGACAGCAGCCCCACTCCCGCGAGCCAGGCGGCGGAGGAGACCGTGGTGGCCTCCAGGACGCCGGTGCCGTCCGCGCTCCGCCGTACGGGGTTGGCGGCGACGGTGACCACGACGGCGAAGCGCTCCTTGTCCCCGGTGGAGTCGTTGCGGAGCGAGGGCTCGTCACCGTGTCCTATCGAGCCGTGCTCCACGGTCCCGCCGGCTCCCGTGCCCACCGGCACCAGCCAGCGCGGCCCCACGAACGCCTCGTCGAGCCCGTACCACGGGAAGGGCGCCAGCAGGTAGCCGTCGACGGTACGCCGGGCGGAAGGGGCCTGCTGGCCGCCTTCCGCGACCGGCGCCTGCGCGCCCACCCGACTTGTCGTCTCCATGTACCCGGACGCCTCCTCGATCTCGTCGGACCGGAGCGGCCCGCCCCCCTCGGGCGTCCCCGCTCCCACGCTTACGGTCCGTACAACAACTGGGCAGCATAGCCACAGCTCTTGGGGCACCAGGGAACACGCCCGGCGCACGAGGCGCGAACGGGGGCGTGTTCGCGCCGTGTGACGGCACTCGCGAGTATGACTCGCGTCACGTACCGAAGGAGAGTACGACACCGGCCACTGACCCGCGCGCCCACTGCGGACGGCGCACCGCCTACGCGATCCGCGCCCGATGGCGTACGGCCGGAAGGGCGTACACCGGAGGAACGTACGGCTCAGAGGGCGTACGACTGGGTGAGGCATGCGCGCCGGGGCGTACAAGTGTCACGCGGCGCCCGCGCCGGGGCGCACGCGGCTCAGGTGGCGTCCGCGTCGAAGGGCGGGCGCTCGGCGGAGTCCAGCTTCTGCCGCTTCTTGGTCATGTCGACGGTTCCGCCGCTGCCGGCGGGGGAAGCGGACGAGGAGGGCGCCGAGGACGTCCCCGCGGACGACTCGGACTCACGGCCGTGCACCGCGTCGGTGAGCTCGGCCATCTCCTTCTTCATGTCGAAGCCGTTGCGGATCTCCTTGAGCCCCAGGTCGTCGTTCTCCATCTGCTTGCGGATGAACGTCTTGGGGTTGAGGTCCTCGAACTCGAAGTCCTTGAACTCCGGTCCGAGCTCCTGCCGGATGTCCTGCTTGGCGTTCTCGGAGAAATCGCGGATCTTGCGGATGGTCCGCGTGACGTCCTGGATCATCTTCGGGAGCTTCTCCGGGCCGAAGACGAGCACGGCGAGGACGATGAGCGTCACCAGCTCGAGTCCGCCTATGTCATTGAACACCTGAAGCTCCTTGCGATGTCCTCAGCCCTGGCCAGCGGCCCTCGGCAGGTCTTCCAGGATCCGGGCCGGATCCACGGTACCCGGCCTTCCCGTGCGTCCGGTACCGTCACGGGCCTTCCGGATCCGCTCATACGGCCGGATTTTCGTGAAGTCCCCTGTTCTGGACGGGGCGGAGGCGTCTTCTGTGAGGTTCCTGTCAATAGGGATGCGCGGGGCGACCGTTCCTCAGCCGCCGTCCGAGGAGCCCAGGGTCAGGGAGACCTTCCGGTCCCGGCCGTCGCGCCGGAGCGTGAGGTCGAGCCGGTCCCCGGGACGGTGGGCACGGATCTTGACGATGAGTTCCTCACCGGAGTGGATCCGCCGGCCGTCGACCTCGGTGATGACGTCGCCCGCCGCCACGCCGGCCACGTCGGCCGGGCCGCCCTCGCTGACCGGGGGCTCGCCGTCGTCCCCCGCCGTGCCGACCCGGGCGCCGTCGCCCGAGTAGTCCATGTCGAGCGTGACGCCGATGACGGGGTGGGTCGCCCGGCCCGTGTTGATCAGCTCCTCGGCGACGCGCTTGCCCTGGTTGACGGGGATGGCGAAGCCGAGCCCTATCGAGCCCGCCTGCCCTTCCGCGTCGGAGCCGCTCTCGGCGGACCGGATGGCGCTGTTGATGCCGATGACGCGGGCGTTCGCGTCGACGAGGGGCCCGCCGGAGTTGCCGGGGTTGATCGGGGCGTCGGTCTGCAGCGCGTCGACGTAACTGATGTCGCTGCCGTCGCCCTTCTCGCCGCCCGCGGTGATGGGCCGCTCCTTGGCGCTGATAATGCCGGCGGTCACGGTGTTGGCGAGGTCGAAGGGTGCGCCGATGGCGACGACCGGGTCGCCCACCTGGACGTCGTCGGAGTCGCCGAGCGGAAGCGGCCTGAGCCCGCTCACCCCGGAGACCTTGACCACGGCGAGGTCGTACCCGGTGTCCCCGCCGACGACCTCGCCCTTCGCGGTCTCGCCGCCGCTGAAGGTCACCGTTATGTCGCCGCCGTCGCCGGCGGGCTCCACGACATGGTTGTTGGTCAGGATGTGTCCGCGCTCGTCCAGTACGAACCCGGTGCCGGTGCCCTGCGCGGCCGTCCCGCTCACGTGCAGGGTCACCACGCTGGGCAGCGCGCTCGCGGCGATGCCGGCGACGCTGTCGGGCGCGCGTCCCTTCGCCCCGTCCACCGCCTGGGGCAGCTCCACCCGGCCGAGGCCGCCGCTCCGCTCCAGGTACGCGCCGACGGCGCCGCCGACCCCGCCGGACACCAGCGCGATCAGTACGGCGCCCAGGACCAGGACCTTCACGGCCCGCCTGCGGCGCCGGCCCTCGCTGGGGACCACGGCGCCGTTCTGCTGGAGGGGGGCCCGGGCTGCGGCGGCCCAGGGGTCGTAGTTCCGCCAGGGGTCGTGGGAGTGGGTGGCGTGGGGCGGGGGCGCCGTCCCGGCGGCGGCCGGTCGCGGGGCGGGCGCCGGGACCGGGGACGGGTAGGGCACGGGCGTGTTCTCGGCGGGTGCGGCCGGCCCGGCGGGCGGTGACGTCGGCGGTACGGCCGTACCATGCGCGGGAGTGGTCGCCGGGTGCTGCACCGGTGGCGCGGGCGCCCAGGGGCCGGGTTCGCCGTAGGGAGGGGTGCTGTAGGGGTCGGGGTCGTGGAGCGGTCGGGGCCGTTCGCGTTCGGAGGATCCGCTCGTGGGTGTACCGGTTCCGCTCGCGGGTGTATCGGTTCCCTCAGCGGGCGTACCGGTTTCTGCGGGCGGGGGATCGGCCGCGGGCCGCTCCAGCTGGAAGTCACCCTCGCTGTTCGCCTTCGCGGGGCGGGCCAGCTCGAAGTCGCCCTCGGTACCGGCCGCAGTGAGGCCATCCGCCGTGGGCGGGTCATCCGCCGTGGCCGGGTGGTCCACCGTCAGCTCGGCGCCCGCGCCCTGCGGTCGGGGGCGGCTCCACCACTTCGCCTTCGTGGGCTTCCCCTCGTTCATGCTCTCCCCACATCCGGCCCGCGGCAGGACTCGCCGGCGGTGACCGCGGACAGTCGATTCCGCGTCCGCGGGATACCCCGGCGGACGCGACCCACCCCGGATTCAACCAGGTTCGCGGGCCGCGGCGCAGAGGACCGGGTCAGGGAAGCTCGGGTGAGCCGAGCGGGGGTGACGTGAGCAGGTGCGGAACCGTGAGCGGCGGAGTCACGAGTCCCGACGCCGCCTGCCAGACCGGCTGGACCGGCTGGACCGGCTGGACCGGCTGGACCGGCTGGGAGGCCGTGAGCGGCGTCAGCGGACGTATGAGCGAGTGCATCGCGGCGGCGCCGGTCAGCACGGGCTGCTGCGCCGGTACCGCCGGAGCGGGGAGCCCGGGCAGCAGGGGCGCCGAGACGACGGTGGACGCCACGGGGGTGCCGCCCTGGGGCTGCTGGCCCTGTCCGAGCAGCGGCCCGAGTCCCGACCGGCGACGCTGTGACTCGGAGACGGCGGCGGCGCCCGCACCGGCCGTGCGCATCGGCGTCACCTTGCTTCCGGCACCCGCTCCGCCGCGCGCCTCCGCCGTGTCCCCCGCTCCTCCGGTGGACACCCCGCCGAGCGCGATGGCGGCCAGGGAGACGGCTCCGGCCGCCACGAACGCGAACCGCAGACCGCGCCAGGCCGGCCGTTCGGCCTCGGGACGGCCGACGCGGTGGATGCGGAAGCCGCGCTCCTCCGTGTCATCGGGGTCGAGTCGGCCGTCGGCCGGGGCACGGACCGCGAGGGCGGCACCGGTGCCGAGGACACCCGTGCTGTCGGCGACACCCGGACCGCCGGGAATAGCCGGACCGCCGGACATACCCGGACCGCCGGGGAAACCCGAGCCGCCGGGGAAGCCCGGACCGCCGGGGAAACCCGAGCCGCCGTGAAAACCGTGCCCGTCGGCACGGCCCAGGCCGTCGCGGAGACCCCGGCCGTCGGCACGGCCCGGACCGCGGCCGGCGAGGAGATCACGCTCCTCCGACGGCGAGAGCGCGCCGGCGTGCGGGCCCGACGGCGCGTAGCCGAAGGGTTCCCCCCTCACTCCGAAGGCTCCGGAGCCACGGGGGAACCCCGGCCGTCCGGCCCAGCCCGGCAGTCTTCCGGCGCCGAAGGCTCCCCCGCCCGGTGGTGTGCCGCCGTCGTCGTCACCACCCGCGGGCAGCCCCTGGAGGCGGGCCAGGAAGCTTTCCGAGGGGGGCGGCGGGGCCGCGGCCGCGAACACGTCCTTCAGTCGGCGCTGCGCGTCCGCCTCCGCCTTGCACTTGGGGCAGGTGGCGAGGTGGGCGAGGACACGCTCACGCGCCTCATGACCGAGCTCTCCGTCCACCAGGGCGGAGAGCCGGTCTCCGAGATGCTGATCGGCGACGCGCCGCTCGGCGGGGTTCGGCCGTGATCCACTCACGCGGTCGCGCCTCCTCCTCCCAGCGCGGGCATGCCGGTCAGCGCGAAGCCGCGGCGCTCCGCGCGGGCCTCCGGCGAACGGTGTGCCAGGGCCTTGCGCAGCTGCGAGCGGCCGCGGTGGATCCGGGAGCGGACGGTACCGAGCTTGACGCCGAGGGTCGCGGCGATCTCCTCGTACGACAGCCCCTCGATGTCGCACAGCACCACGGCCGCGCGGAACTCGGGCGCGAGGGTGTCGAGGGCCTGCTGGACGTCCGCGTCGAAGTGCGAGTCGTTGAAGACCTGCTGCGGGGAGGGCTCACGGCTGGGCAGGCGCTCGGCCGCGTCCTCGCCGAGCGCGTCGAAGCGGATGCGCTGCTTGCGGCGCACCATGTCCAGGAAGAGGTTCGTGGTGATGCGGTGCAGCCAGCCCTCGAAGGTGCCCGGCGTGTACGTCGACAGGGAGCGGAAGACCCGGACGAACACTTCCTGGGTCAGGTCCTCGGCGTCGTGCTGGTTGCCCGTCAGGCGGTAGGCCAGCCGGTAGACCCGGCCGCTGTGGGTGCTGACGATCTCCTCCCAGGTGGGCGGAGTCCACGCCTGTGCGTCCGCGTCGGCGAAGGTCGCGGTCGATGCGGAGTCGGCGGCGCGGCGGTGGTCAGCGGTGTCGTTCACGGATTTCGGCCTGCTCGCCGATCCGAGGAAGCGCCTGAGCACTCCTCCCCGATCCGCGGGCGCGGCCGCACCTCCCCTGTCGGCTCTGGTGGTGTCCAGTGGAGCCCCTACCATAGCCACCTCGCCCGTTAGCTCCGGATAAGCGGTTTTACGAAAAATTGATACACGTCGGCCCGGCTCGTGCGACTCCGTCAGCACCTGCCCGGTGTCCTCTTCCATCCACTTCCCCCGCCTGCGTTCCACACCCCTCCAAACGACCGGTCCCATCTGCGGGTTCCCGGCGCCAACGGATACAGTCACGCCCAGGCAACCACGGGACAGGAGAGGGTCATTACCGGCAACCGGCAGACGAGCTGGGCGTTCGCAGACGCCTATGTCGCCGAGGACGAGGCGCTGCACTGGGCTCGTGACCGGGCCCGTGAGGCGGGGCTGCGCTCGGTGTCGCCCGGCGCGGGCGCCGCGCTGCGGTTGCTGGCCGCCTCCGTCGACGCGAAGGCCGTCGCGGAGATCGGTACGGGATGCGGGGTCTCCGGCATCCATCTGCTGCACGGCATGCGGCCCGACGGGGTGCTCACCACCGTGGACCCGGAGCCGGAGCACCAGCAGTTCGCCCGGCAGGCCTTCCGCGCCTCCGGCTTCGCCAGCAACCGGGCCCGTTTCATCCCCGGCCGCGCCCTGGACGTGCTGCCCCGGCTCGCGGACGCCGGCTATGACCTCGTCTTCTGTGACGGCGACCGCCTGGAGTCGCTGGAGTACCTCGCTGAATCGTTGCGCCTGCTCCGCGTGGGGGGCCTGGTCGTCTTCGAGGGCGTCTTCGCGGCCGGCCGCACCGTGGACTCGGGCCCGCAGCCCACTGAGGTCATACGCATACGGGAGCTGCTCCGCACGGTCCGCGAGAGCCCGGACCTGATGCCGACGCTGCTCCCGGTGGGCGACGGACTGCTGTGTGCGGTGAAGCGGTGATCCGGTGAGGCACCGTGGCACCGCAGCCGTGAACCGGTGCGGCGGTGCAGCGCGGAGGGCGACGTTCCGCGCCGCTTCAGGGGCCCGGCACCCCGACTCCCCGATGCCCTGTGAAAACTGCGCGCGACCCCGGAAAAACAGCTACCCCGGCACCGCGTGTCGGTGCCGGGGTCACTGAAAGAGTATGGTCGCGTCCGCCCGTCAGCCGACGACCTTCTTGAGGGCGTCGCCGAGCGCATCGGCCTCGTCAGGGGTCAGTTCGACGACGAGTCGACCGCCGCCTTCGAGCGGAACGCGCATGACGATGCCCCGCCCCTCCTTGGTCACCTCGAGCGGGCCATCGCCCGTCCGCGGCTTCATGGCCGCCATGCTCGTTCCCCTTCCTGAAACCAGCTCATCGTCAGCCGACGGCCCCCAGAAGGGCACGCGGGCACCCGAACGGGGCACGCGACACCGGCATCGAACACATTGCTTCCAAGCCATTATCCCGCATCGCAGGACCCGATGACCAACATCAGTCGGCATCGCTTGGACAACGCGCGCGAGCAAAACCACCCAATTCGGCGATGTGGCTGCGATACTGCGCCACCGCATGAAGGTCTACCACTCTTCCACCCAGCGGAATTGTTAGACACAGGTCACACATCCGGTCCGCGCCACCGCCGATGATCTCCGCCATGCTGTGCTGTGACGCAGGACGTACCGACCGGTACGCCTCAGCCGCGACGACGGAGGGGATCCGCCATGGCCGACACCGTGCTCTACGAGGTGAGCGACGGACTCGCGACGATCACGCTGAACCGCCCCGAGGCGATGAACGCGCTGAACGTGGAGGCCAAGGTCGCCCTGCGGGAGGCCGTCGAGTCCGCCGCCGCGGACGACGCCGTACGCGCCGTGCTGCTGACGGCCGCCGGGGACCGGGCGTTCTGCGTGGGCCAGGACCTCAAGGAGCACATCGGGCTGCTGATCTCGGACCGGGAGAACGGCACCGGGGAGACCATGAGCACCGTGCGCGAGCACTACAACCCCATCGTGCGGGCGCTGGCGGGGATGGCGAAGCCCGTGGTGGCGGGGGTGAACGGGGTCGCGGCCGGGGCGGGCTTCGGCTTCGCGCTGGCCGCGGACTACCGGGTCGTCGCGGAGACGGCGTCCTTCAACACGTCGTTCGCCGGGGTGGCGCTGACCGCCGACTCCGGGATCTCGTGGACGCTGCCTCGGGTGGTCGGCCCCTCGCGCGCGGCCGACCTGCTGCTCTTCCCACGGAGCATCGGCGCGCAGGACGCGTACGAGCTGGGGATCGCGAACCGTGTCGTACCGGCGACGGAGTTCGCCGAGGAGACCCTGAAGGTCGCCCGCGCCCTGGCCGAGGGGCCGACCGTGGCGTACGCGGCGCTGAAGGAGTCCCTCGCGTACGGGCTGTCCCACTCGCTGGACGAGACGCTGGACAAGGAGGACGAGCTGCAGACGCGGGCGGGGTCCTCCGAGGACCACGGGATCGCGGTACGGGCGTTCGTGAACAAGGAGAAGCCCCGGTACCTGGGCCGGTGAGCGGCTGTACCGGCTGGAGCGGCCGAGCCGGGCCCGGCGGTCAGCCCCGGCGTGCCACGCAGTCCGCCAGGTGGTCGTCGACCAGACCGCAGGCCTGCATCAGGGCGTACGCCGTCGTCGGGCCGACGAAGCGCAGGCCTCGCTTCTTCAGGGCCTTGGAGAGCGCGGTCGACTCGTCCGTGACGGCCGGGACCTCGGTGAGGGACCTCGGGACGGGGCGGGAGGCCGGGTCGGGGGCGTGGGACCAGATCAGCTCGTCCAGCTCCCCGGGGGACCACTGGGCCAGTACGCGCGCGTTGGCGAGCGTCGCGTCGACCTTGGCACGGTTGCGGATGATGCCCGGGTCGGCGAGCAGCCGGACGCGGTCGTCCTCGGTGAAGGCCGCGACCGAGGCGATCCGGAAGCCGTCGAAGGCCGCGCGGAAGCCGGGCCGCCGGCGCAGGATCGTGATCCAGGACAGACCGGACTGGAAGGCCTCCAGCGACAGGCGCTCGAACAGCGCGTCGTCGCCGTGCACCGGGCGGCCCCACTCCTCGTCGTGGTACGTCACGTAGTCCTCGGTGGACAGCGCCCAGGGGCAGCGCAGCGCGCCGTCCGGGCCCGCGAGAGCGGCGCTCAACGGCTCTCCCCCTGCTCCGGCTTGTGCAGCGAGGTGCCCGTGGCGGCCGTCGCCGCGCGGGCGCCGGCGAGGGCGGCCTCCAGATCGGAGATCCGGGCGTCCCGCTCGGCGAGTTCGGCGCCGAGGCGGCGCAGCGCGTCGTCCACGTCCGTCATCCGGTAGCCGCGCACGGCGACCGGGAAGCGGAGCGTCTCCACGTCCGCGCGGTCGACCGGACGGCCGTACGGCAGGGCGTCCTGGAACCGCTCGGGAGCGGCCTCCGGGAGCGCGCCGCTCTCGCCGCCGCCCACCACGGCGAGGGTCACCGCGGCGACCACGACGGCGAGCGCGACGACCAGGAACAAGAACATCAACATCGCTGGGGTCCCCACGCTCGTGGCCGGCGCGCGGTGCGCCGACGCGGAAGTGCCCGGCCGGCCGTGTCGCGATCGGCCGTGCCGGAGCCGAATGTGTCAGGGTCCGATCGTGCCATGCGAGTCCGACAGTTAGGGTCGCAGGCGGCTAAGCAGCGGGACGTACTGGGAGAGGTCACAGCGGATGCTCAGGCTGGGCAGGCGGGAATTCGGCGAGCGGGAGCCGGTGATCATGGCGATCGT
This sequence comes from Streptomyces sclerotialus, assembly GCA_000719105.1. Classification (GTDB taxonomy): domain Bacteria; phylum Actinomycetota; class Actinomycetes; order Streptomycetales; family Streptomycetaceae; genus Streptomyces; species Streptomyces sclerotialus_B. The sequence continues at coordinate 416,155 of JODX01000005.1, forward strand.
GAACCGGACACCCGACTCCTTCTACGACCGGGGGGCCACCTTCCGTGACGAGCCCGCGCTCGCGCGCGTGGAGCAGGCGGTGGCGGAGGGCGCCGCGATCATCGACATCGGCGGGGTGAAGGCCGGGCCCGGCGAGGAGGTCACGGCCGAGGAGGAGGCGCGGCGCACCGTCGGCTTCGTGGCGGAGGTCCGGCGGCGCTTCCCCGACGTGGTGATCAGCGTGGACACCTGGCGGGCCGATGTCGGCGAGGCGGTGTGCGAGGCGGGGGCGGATCTGCTCAACGACGCGTGGGGCGGCGTCGACCCCGGGCTCGCGGAGGTCGCGGCGCGGTACGGCGTAGGGCTGGTGTGCACGCACGCGGGCGGCGCCGAGCCGCGGACCCGGCCGCACCGGGTGACGTACGACGACATCATGGCCGACATCCTGCGGGTGACCGTGGGGCTGGCCGAGCGTGCGGTGTCCCTGGGGGTGCCCCGGGAGTCGGTGCTCATCGATCCCGGACACGACTTCGGGAAGAACACGCGGCACAGCCTGGAGGCCACGCGGCGGCTGGACGAGATGGCCGCCACGGGGTGGCCCGTGCTGGTGTCCCTGTCCAACAAGGACTTCGTCGGGGAGACGCTGGACAAGCCGGTGAAGGAGCGGCTGCTCGGGACGCTGGCGACGACGGCGGTCTCGGCGTGGCTGGGGGCGCAGGTGTACCGGGTGCACGAGGTGGCGGAGACGCGGCAGGTGCTGGACATGGTGGCGTCCATCGCGGGGCATCGGCCTCCGGCGGTGGCGCGGCGGGGGCTGGCCTGACGGTGCGGGCCGGGCGGGGTGTTCGCCCCCGCCCGGCCCTGCCCCTCGGCTACCTGCCCGCCTCCTTCGACACCAGCGCCACCGCCTCGTCCACGTCGTCCGTCAGGTGGAACAGCAGGAGGTCCTTCTCCGCGGCCTTGCCCTGGGCCACCAGCGTGTTCTTCAGCCAGTCGACCAGTCCGCCCCAGTACTCCGTACCGAAGAGGACGATCGGGAAGCGGGTGACCTTCTGGGTCTGGACGAGGGTGAGCGCCTCGAAGAGCTCGTCCAGGGTGCCGAGGCCGCCCGGCAGGACGACGAAGCCCTGCGCGTACTTGACGAACATCATCTTCCGGACGAAGAAGTAGCGGAAGTTGAGCCCGATGTCGACGTACTGGTTCAGCCCCTGCTCGAAGGGCAGCTCGATGCCGAGGCCGACCGAGACGCCCTTCGCCTCACACGCGCCCCTGTTGGCGGCCTCCATGGCGCCCGGGCCGCCACCGGTGATCACCGCGAAACCCGCTTCGACCAGTCCGCGCCCGAGGGCGACCCCCGCCTCGTACTCGGCGGAGTTCCGGTCCGTCCGCGCGGACCCGAACACACTGATCGCGGGCGGGAGATCGGCGAGCGTGCCGAAACCCTCGACGAACTCCGACTGGATGCGCAGGACGCGCCACGGGTCCGTGTGCACCCAGTCGGAAGGGCCACCCGTGTCCAGCAGCCGCTGGTCCGCCGTGCTCGACTGGACCTGCTCCCGCCTGCGCAGTACCGGGCCCAGCCGCTGCTCCTCCGGTGGCTGCTGCTTCCCCTCGGGGTTACCGGTCGCCATGTCCGCTCCCTCCGCCGTGCCGTCTTTCCACCTCAGCGTAGATCTACGCGGGTTACGGACGGGGGACGTGCGCATGTCCGCAGTTCACCGGCGTACGGCACGGCCGATGGCGTACCGCCAGGACGTCAGGACGTCAGCCATGCCCGCAGCCGCTCCTCGCCCGCGAGGACCTTCGTCACCTCTACCCGCTCGTCCCGCTTGTGTGCCAGATGCGGGTTGCCCGGGCCGTAGTTGACGGCGGGCACGCCGAGCGCGCTGAAGCGGGAGACGTCCGTCCAGCCGTACTTGGGCTGCGGGGTGCCGCCCACCGCCTCGACGAAGGCGGCGGCCGCCGGGTGGGAGAGACCGGGCATCGCTGCGCCGCTGTGGTCGTCGACCACGAACTCCTCCACCCCGCACCCGTCGAAGACCTGGCGCACATGCGCCAGCGCCTCGGCCTCGCTGCGGTCCGGTGCGTAGCGGAAGTTGACCGTCACCACGCACTCGTCCGGAATGACGTTGCCGGCCACACCGCCCGAGATGCCCACCGCGTTCAGGCCCTCCCGGTACTCCAGGCCGTCGATGACCGGGTGGCGCGGCTCGTACGCCGCCAGCCGCGCCAGGATCGGGGCCGCCGCGTGGATCGCGTTGGAGCCCATCCACCCGCGCGCGGAGTGGGCGCGTTCACCCTTGGTCTTCAGCAGGACCCTGAGGGTGCCCTGGCAGCCGCCCTCGACCTGGCCGTCGGACGGTTCCAGGAGGACCGCGAAGTCGCCCTCCAGCCAGTCCGGGTGCGCCTCGGCCACGTGCTTGAGGCCGTTCAGTTCGGCCGCGACCTCCTCGTTGTCGTAGAAGACGAAGGTGAGGTCGCGGTTGGGGGCGGGGACGGTGGCCGCGATGCGGAGCTGCACCGCCACGCCCGCCTTCATGTCGCAGGTGCCGCAGCCCCACAGCACGCCGTCCTCGTCGAGCCGCGAGGGCACGTTGTCCGCGATGGGTACGGTGTCGATGTGCCCGGCGAGGATCACGCGCTCGGCGTGGCCGAGGTTCGTGCGGGCGACGACGTTGTTGCCGTACCGGTCGACCGTCAGGTGCGGCAGCGCGCGCAGCGCGGTCTCGATCGCGTCCGCGAGGGGCTTCTCGGTGCCGCTCTCGGAGGGGAAGTCGACGAGCCGTGCGGTCAGCCGCGCGGCGTCCAGCGTGAGGTCAAGCGGGGTATCGGCCATGCCCACGACCCTAGCGCCCCTCCCCCGTCGCCCCTCCGTCCCGCCCGGCCCGCCGCCCCGTCGCACCCGGTTCTCCACAGGCTCACATGGCTCGTACACACTGCTCCAGTACTTTGTACGGCGTGCCTGAGCAGTCCCACGCCTCATCCCACGCCTCGTCCCACGCCTCATCCCGCGCGCAGGACCCCACGCGGTCCTCCGTGCGGTCCTCCGCCCCCCGTCGTCGCCGTGGCCGGCTCCTCCGGCACGGGGCGGCGTTCACCGTGCTGCTCGCGCTCGCGGGCTACCTCGCGGTGCAGTACGTCACCGGGGGCTCGGGTGCGCCGCGCTGCGTGGTGGTGTCCGGGAAGGGGGACGGCGCGTCGTACGAGTTCACGCCCGAGCAGGCCGCCAACGCGGCCACGATCTCGGCCGTGGGCACCTCGCGCGGCATGCCCGAGCGGGCCGTGACCATCGCACTGGCGACCGCGCTGCAGGAGTCGGCCCTGCGCAACATCGACTACGGCGACCGGGACTCGCTCGGCCTGTTCCAGCAGCGTCCGTCGCAGGGCTGGGGCACGCGGAAGCAGATCATGGACCCGGCGTACGCGGCGGGCGAGTTCTACGAACACCTCGCCGAGGTGCCCGGCTACTCGCGGCTGCCGCTGACCGTGGCCGCACAGCGTGTGCAGCGCAGCGGCTACCCGCAGGCGTACGCGAAGCACGAACCGAACGCCACGCTGCTCGCCGCCGCCCTCACGGGCCGCGCGGCGGCCACGCTGACCTGCGAGGGACGCCCCGGCGCGACTCCCGACGGCGGACCGGACGCGGTACGGGACGCGCTCGTGCGGGACTTCGGCCAGGACGTGCTCGAGCCGGCCGCCGCCGAAGTGGGCTCCGCCGGCACCGCGGAAGCCACCGGGTCCGGCGGCGGTTCCGGGGCGGCCCCCTCCCCGGGCGCTTCCGGGTCCGCTTCCCCCGCGGACGCCGGCGACACCGTCACCATCCCCGTGCGGACCGGTACCGCGTCCGAGGCCGCAGCGCGCCGGCACGGCTGGGAACTGGCGCACTGGGCCGTGGCGAACTCCTCCGCCCTGCACATCGAGCGCGTCTCCTATGCGGGCCGCATGTGGGTCGCCGGAGGCAGCAAGGGGGCGTGGCGCACGGTGGAGGACGGCGACGGCACCACGCGGTCCGACGGCTCCTCCACGTCCACCGGCCCCACCGCGTCCGGCACCTCCGCCGACTCCACCGCCGTGGTTCGAATCGTCACTGGACACTAGGTATCGGCGCTCACCCGTAGGCGGTACGCGCGTTGCGTCGGGTCGACGCCGCTCGCATCCTTCCCGCCATGGCGCCCGGATGCGCGAGAACCCTTGGGGGCAAAGAGCTGCAAGGGTTCTGCGGACCCCTACGGCGGAGGGTCTTTGCCCCTATTCATCCAGATCCGATTATGCGATGCATTGCCAACTCTTTACATCGAATCACCGCAACCTTCGCGGGCTTCGAGCGGTAGTCACTGCGTCCGAGCCCGGAACGATCAACTCCCCAGGAACGTCCGGGCACTTCACAGTTTCCTCCCGTCAAAGGAGCATCATGTCCCTCCCCCTGACCCGCCGAATCGCCCGTACCGCGCTGCTCACCGCGGCGGGAGCGGCCTCGGTGGTCGGTGCGGCCGGCTCCGCGAGCGCGGCGCCCGCACTCCCCGCCGCCCCGAACCTCGGCGGCCTGACCTCCCTGGACGGGGGGAACGTCACCGGCACCGTCAAGAGCGCGGCGCAGCACGCCACCGGCCTCGCGGGCAAGACCGCCGGCAAGACCGTCGGCAAGGCCGTCAAGAAGGCGGTGCCGACCGGTGGCCAGGCCGTCCGGGCCGCCGCACCGGCCGCCCAGGAGGCGACCGGCCACGCGACGGGCCCGGCCGGCAACCTGGTCGGCGGCGCGACCAAGTCGGTCGGCAAGGGGCTGCCCACGGACGCCGTCACCGCGAACGGCCTGCCCACCAACGGCCTGCCGCTGAACGGCCTGCCGATCTGACGAGTCACCGCCGTACAGCACGTCACGACTTACGACGGCGACGGCGGCGGACGAGGGGCCCGGGGAACGAATGTTCCCCGGGCCCCTCACGCTTGTCTCTCCGGCCCCGGCCTCAGAGCCGCTCGACCGCCGCCGCCACCCGCTCGTCCGTCGCCGTGAACGCCACGCGGACGTGACGCTCGCCCGCCGGGCCGTAGAAGTCGCCCGGCGCCACGAGAATGCCCCGCTCCGCCAGGTGCGCCACCGTGTCCCAGCAGGACTCGTCGCGGGTCGCCCACAGGTACAGGCTCGCCTCGCTGTGCTCGATGCGGAAACCGTGGCCGAGGAGGGCGGCGCGCAGGGCGGTGCGGCGGGCCGCATAGCGCTCCCGCTGCTCGCGGACGTGCGCGTCGTCGCCGAGGGCCGCGACCACGGCCGCCTGGGTCGGCGCGGACGTCATCATGCCGCCGTGCTTGCGGATCTGCAGCAGCGGGCCGAGGACCGCCGGATCACCGGCGACGAAGGCCGCGCGGTAGCCCGCCAAATTGGAGCGCTTGGACAGGGAGTGGACGGCGACGATCCCGTCGTACGAGCCGCCGCACACGTCCGGGTGCAGTACGGAGACGGGCTCGGCCTCCCAGCCCAGCTCCAGGTAGCACTCGTCGGACAGGACGAGGACGCCGTGCCGGCGGGCCCAGGCGACGATCCGGGTGAGCTCCTCCTTGGGCAGGACGCGGCCGGTCGGGTTCGAGGGCGAGTTCAGCCAGAGGAGCTTCAGGCCCTCCGGGTCCAGCTCCGTCGGGTCGTCGTACGCGACGTGCTCCGCGCGCGCGAGACGGGCGCCCACCTCGTACGTCGGGTAGGCCAGACGCGGGAACGCGACCCGGTCGCCCGGGCCGAGACCCAGCTGGGTGGGGAGCCAGGCCACGAGCTCCTTGGAGCCGACGACGGGCAGCACGTGCCGGTGCGTCAGGTCGCGGGCGCCGAGGCGCCGTGTGAGCCAGCCCGTGATCGCGTCGCGCAGCTCGGGGGTGCCCCAGACGGTCGGATAGCCCGGCGAGTCGGCCGCGGCCACCAGGGCTTTCTGGACCAGGTCGGGGACCGGGTCGACCGGGGTGCCGACGGACAGGTCGACGATGCCGCCCGGGTGGGCGGCGGCCGTCGCCTTGTAGGGCTCCAGCTTGTCCCAGGGGAAGGTGGGAAGCCTGTCGCTGACTGCGGACACGGTTACTGGCTCACTTTCTCGTACGTACGGCGAACGCCCCGGTCCCGTACGGCGATCGGAAGGATCGGGCCGTACGGGACCGAGGCGGCGCCGGCGCGGACCGCTTCAGCGGTCCTGCTTCGGCGGAGCGCTCAGTGGCCCTGGTTCATCGGGGGCAGGCCCGCGACGAACGGGTGGTCGCGCTCGATCAGACCCAGCTTGCTGGCGCCGCCGGGCGAGCCCAGCTCGTCGAAGAACTCGACGTTCGCCTTGTAGTAGTCCTTCCACTCCTCCGGAGTGTCGTCCTCGTAGAAGATCGCCTCGACCGGGCAGACCGGCTCACAGGCACCACAGTCGACGCATTCGTCCGGGTGGATGTAGAGGGACCGCTGGCCCTCATAGATGCAGTCGACCGGGCACTCCTCGATGCACGCCTTGTCCTTGACGTCGACACAAGGCTCTGCGATGACGTAGGTCACGCTGTCGTTCCTCCTCGATAGGGCGCTGGCGGGCCTCCTCAGGCTCCGCCGCCTGGCGCGCGGGAGCGCGGCGTCGTCGATGCCCGCACCTAGTATCTCCGTTCCTGGGCATGATCCGAACAGGAGGGGTGAACCGACCCGTGGAATTCTCTGGCGGCGCTCGACTCGAGGTCCGTATCAACGCCGCTGACGTGGGCAAACGCGTCTCGGTGCGGCGGGTTGACGAGGCCGCTCCCGGGGGTGGGAAATTCACCGACACGGTGGGCGTTCTCACATCATGGGACGACGGTGTGCTGGTGATCACACGGCGCACCGGTGAGCAGGTGAGGATCGCTCAGTCGTCGCTGGTCGCGGGGAAGGTGGTGCCGGCGGCACCGGCCCGGAGGCGGGGACCGGCCGCCTCGTACGCGGAGCTGGCGCGGGTGGCCGCGCGGGGCTGGCAGCCGGTGGAGCGGGAGCTGCTCGGCGAGTGGGAGCTGCGGGCCGCGTCCGGGTTCACACGGCGCGCGAACTCCGTGCTGCCGCTGGGCGACCCCGGGCTGCCGCTGGACGAGGCGCTGGCGTACGTACGGGACTGGTACGCGGCCCGTGGGCTGCCCGCGTACGCGCAGCTCGCCACCGGCGGCGAGGGCACGCAGGAACTGCTCTGCGCGGAACTGGAACGGCGCGGCTGGACGCGGGAGGTGACCGCCGAGCTGTGGACCGGCGCCCTGGCGCCCGTCGCCGACCGGGAGATCCCCGGCGGGATCGTGCTGGCGCGGGCGGCGGACGACGGCTGGCTCGGCCGCTACCAGCGCAAGGGCGTGAGCGAGGTCGCGCTGAAGGTACTCGCGAGCGGGCCCTCGGTGTGGTTCGCGACCGTGCCGGGCGCGGCGGGCGAGCCCCCGGCGGCGATCGGCCGCTGCGTGGTGGACGGCCGCTGGGCCGGGTTCGCGGCGGTCGAGGTGGCCCCCGGGAGCCGCCGTCGGGGACTGGCCTCCGCGGTCATGGCGGCTCTCGCCCGCCAGGCCCTCGACGAGGGCGCCTCCGCGGCCTGGCTCCAGGTGGAGACGGACAACGCCGGGGCGCGGGCCCTGTACGCGGGCATGGGCTTCGGGACGCACCACACGTACCACCACTACCGCGGGCCTGACGTGCCCCGTCCGGACGTTCCCGGCCCGGAGCTCTCCGGTCCGGATGCTTCCCGCGACGAGACGTACCGATCGCCGTGACCGGGCACGAGGCTGCTATGCGGGCGCCCCAGCCACCGGAGCGCGAGCGGGCCGCCGAGGTGCGGCGGCGGTTCGCCGAAGAGGCGCGGTCCGAGCGGCCGGACCTCGCGGCGCTGTGTCTGCTGGTGGGGGCCGCCGGCGACGGGACGCTGGCCGAGGACGGGATCGACGCGGCGCAGATCGAACTCGACCGGCTGGCCGGGCAGCTGCCGTTCCGCGCGGGCGCGGGCGGGCCCCGTGCCTGGGCGCTGGCACTGGCCGACCTCCTCGGCGGCCGCTGCGGGTTCGGCGGCTCCCCGGGCGACTACCAGCGGCTGGAGTCCTCGCTGCTGCACGAGGTGCTGCGGCGGCGGCGCGGGCTGCCCATCCTGCTGTCGGTGGTGTGGATGGAGGTCGCGCGGCGGGCGGGCGCGCCGGTGTACGGGGTCGCGCTGCCGGGGCACTTCGTGGTGGGCTTCGGCCGGCAGTTCGACTCCCAGGAGGAGCAGGTGCTCGCCGATCCGTTCGCCGGGGGCCGGGTCCTGACCGGCGGTGACGCGGAGCTGCTGGTCGCGGGGGCCACGGGCGCACCGCTCGACGCGTCGATGCTCACGCCCGCCGCGCCGCTCGAGGTGATCCAGCGCATCCTCAACAACATCCGGGCGTGGGCGGCCGCACGGCCCGAGCGCTCCGACGTGTCGCTGTGGGCGGTGGAGCTGTCGCTGCTGCTGCCCTCGCACCCGGCCCGGCTGCGCTACGAGCACGCCCAGCTGCTGGTGCAGCGCGGGGACTTCCTGCGGGGCGCCACGGAACTCGACGCGTACGCCGAGGTGGTGGCCCCGGTGGACCAGCCGGCGGCCGAGCGGGTGCGGCGGCAGGCGCGGGCGGCGCGGGCGATGCTCAACTAGGGGCCACCGGCCCCGGGGGGCGAAAGAACACGAAGGGCACCCGGTGGGAACCGGGTGCCCTTCGGCTTCGTACCGACGGCCTCGTACCGACGGCTTCCCGACGGCCTCTTACCGACGGCCTCGTCAGCTCGGGTTCGTCTCGATGACTCCCGTGCGTTCGGCCGCCGTCTTGCCCAGCAGGGCCGGGCGCAGCGCGCCGATCACGTCCTCCGGTGTCACTGCGGTCTTCTTGCCGTTGCCCCGGGTGATCAGGACGCCGTCGAAGGCGCCGCCGTACAGCTCCTTCAGTGCCTGCTTGTCGTAGTACTCGCCGAGCTTGCCGTCCTGGGCCTTGACGCCGAGGAACTTCCACAGGGAGTTCTCCGGGCTGAACTGGATCATCTCCGTGCCCGCCTTGACCGTGACGATGCCGGACATCGCGGGCTCCGCGAACTCCTTCATCATGCGGTCCACCTCGGCGTCGGGGACCGACGGTTCCCGGGTGGTCGTGGCCACCTTGACGGCACCGGCCGTGCCGGTCTCGACCTGGGTGCGGTACGCCGCCTCGACGGCCTCGGTGGACGCCTCGACGTCGATGCCCTGGCCCTTCTTGCCGTACACGGCGACGGCCTTGCCCGGCTTGAACTCGATCGTGCCCTCACCGGCCGATCCGGAACCGCCCGCGGCGCGCTCCAGGGCGGCCTGCAGCTTCTCCTCGTCGACGGGCATGACGGGGTCGACGACACGCTGCTGGCCGAAGAGCGAGCCGATCACGGACACCGGGTTGTAGTCGGCCCCCGCGGCCGCGCCGACCGTCGCGTCGCTGTCGAACAGCAGGCCGGCCTGGTCGGGCCTGAGCGACACCGTCCTGTCGCCGAGCGTCAGCTTCAGCGCCTTGCCGGTGCGGTCGCCGAGGGCCTTGTCCAGCTTCTTGACGGCCTCGTCGCGGGTGCCGCCGCCGATGTCGACGCCGAGCACGGTGGTGCCCTTGGGCACGTCGGAGTGGTTCAGCAGGAGGCCGGCGCCGTACACCCCGGCCCCGACGAACACCAGGCCGCCGGCCAGGAGCACCAGCTTGCTGCGGCCCTTCTTCTTGGCCGGCTTCGCGGCGGCGGCCGGGGCCTGCGCCGGCTCGGGCTGCTTCGGCGGCGTGGGGGACGCCGGCCCGACGCCGGGCACGGGACGGCCGAGCCGCGCGTCCTGGGAGCCGGGCGGGACGACCGGGATGCCGCTGTTGCGGGTGTGTCCCGAGACGTTGTCACGGAGACCGCCGGGCTCGGGTGCCGGACGCTGGGGCGTGAGGATGGCGGTGTCGTCGCTGAGCCCGCCGGGGCCGGCGAAGCCGCCGCCGGGGGCGGTGAAGTCGCTGCCGGGGCCCCCGAAGGGATCGCGCGGGCCGCCCTGGCCGCCCCGGTCGGGAACCGGGGGCGGGGGCTGGCGCCGTTCGCCGGCGGCCGGGCCGTTCGCGTTGCCCGGCGGGTACGGCTGGTCGTCGCGGCCCGCCGCGCCGCCTTCGGGCGTGCCGCCCGGCCGGGCACCGGCCGCCAGGGCGGCGGAGACGTCGAAGGAACCGGTGCCGCCGCCGTGGCCGGGCGCCACGGGTCCGGCGCCGGTCGCGCTCGGCAGCCCGGAGCCGTTCGTGCCACCGGAGCCGTTCGTCCCGCCGGGACCACCAAGAGCACCGGGACCACCAGGACCGCCGGTGCCACGGGGACCGCCGGGCCGAAGGCCGCCAGGGGGGTCGAACGGACTCGCGCCGTTCGACCCGCGCTGACCGGCGCCGCCTCCAGCGCCCGCACCACCGGGAAGCGGCGCACCACCGGGACCGCCCGGCACGCCCGCGGCGCCCTGCGGACCGGGAAGCCCCGAACCCCCGGCGGGAGCCGCACCGTTGGCGCCGCCGCCGTCCGGACCGCCCGCACCGCCCTTGGCCGCGGCGGGCTTGCGCGGCGCGAACCAGTCGCTGGCCTTCTCCTCGGCGGGAGCGGCAGGCGCGGCAGGCTCGGCGGGCGCGGCCGGGGAGGTCTCGGGCACCACGGGCATGCTCGTCGTGCCCGTGGTCTCCGCGTCGCCGTCCTTCTCGTCCGCCGCGGCCTCGGTCTCCCCGACCGGCTTGCGGACGACGACCGGCGGTATGGGGCGCGATCCGGGGATGTTGATGCGCACGCGGGTCGTCAGCGTGGTCTCGGTCTTGCGCTCGTCCGGCCGCGCACCCGTCGCCGGGCCCGCGTCGGCGGTGCCGCCGGGAGCCGTGGGGGTTCCGTACGGCGGCGTCCCAGACGGATACGCGGCTCCACCGCGTCCGCTGGCTCCGGAGGACGAAGTGTCAGTTTCACGACTCAAGGCAGGTTCTCCCGATTGGTTCCGCCGCCCGTGGTGACCTCACAACTGGGGGTCTCCCCTCCTCGAACGCGATCGAGAGCGCGGGGGAGGCTCGGCGGCGCGCACCACGATACTGGCCGCTACTGGCGCTTATCCCATGGCCGCTGGTGAAACCCGCACGGGACCCGCACCAGTGGGCCGCGGCGAAGTAGTACGTCACTTGCCAAGTCGGACACCGGGGCTCTCGGGTTGCCGCCCCCGGACGAGAGTGGCACACATCACAGCCACCGCCATGCCCCCGAGCAGGAACAGGTACGAGACCGCTCCCGCGCCGAAGAGGAAGTCGCCCTCCGGACGGCTCGCGGTGAGCAGCACGACGGAGATCATCCAGCCGGCCGCGGGGGCGACCGCTCCCGCACGCGTGCCCGTCGCGTGCGCCCCGCCGACGAAGAGCCCGGCCGCGCCCAGCAGGGCGAGCAGCAACCCGACCGGGAACCAGGCGGCTTGGACCAGCCCCCCGGCCACGCCGACCACGGCGCCCAGCAGGAAGAGCCCCAGGTAGGCGGCGGCCCGGCCGGCCGGGGGCACCGTCAACGGCTGCGCCAGCGCGCCGCCCTGGCCGCCTGGGCCGCCCTGGCCGCCCGTGGTCTGCTTGCCCGTGGCCTTCACAGGACGTCCGCCTTCCGCTCGTGGGCCGTTCCCGTCGCGTGTCCGTCATACAGTGTCGTACGCATCAGAGGGCCGCTCCGTTCTGCGCGGCACCGGAAACGGTGGTTTCCTCGATGCCCTCGAACAGGTCGGTCTCCCGACCGTCCCGGCCGCCCCCTGTGCGCCGTCCGCGCACCAGTTCGTAGTACTCGGTGGTGAACAGGGGCTGCGCCAGGTCGTTGGAGAGCACGAAGTACGGCTCGGCGACCGTGATCTGGGTGGCGTGCGCCCGCATCGCTGCGGCCTTGGCGGCGGCGTGGGCGGTGCCGTCGATCTCGGTGGTGACGACCTCGTCGTCGACCACACCGGGTACGTCGTCGAGGGAGGCGGCGCTGGTGAAGGGCAGCCGGCCGGGCACGGCCAGGTCCTCGCGCAGCCGTGCGAAGGCCGCCACGGCCTCGGAGCGCGGCACCCGGTTCCAGTAGACCTTGGCGATGCTCCAGGGCTCGCCCGTCTCCGGGCGGAAGCCGGGGTCGGCGGCGAGGCCGGCGGCGCGCATGGCGACGCGATGGGCCTGGATGTGGTCCGGGTGGCCGTAGCCGCCGTTCGGGTCGTAGGTGACGAGCACCTGGGGGCGGACCTCGCGGATCACCGCGACGAGGTGGGCCGCGGCCTCGTCGAGGTCCGCGGACCAGAAGGCGCCCGGGCGCTCGTTCTGCTCGGTGCCCATCATCCCGGAGTCGCGGTAGCGCCCGAGGCCGCCGAGGAACCGGTGGTCGGTGACGCCGAGCGCCTTCATGGCCCCGGCCAGCTCGCCCGCGCGGTACGGCCCGAGCGCGTCGTCACGGCCGGGCGCGAGGTGGGCCAGTTCGGGCGGGATGACCTCGCCCTCCTCGCCGAGGGTGCAGGTCACCAGCGTCACCTGGGCACCCCGGGCAGCGTACGCGGCCATGGTCGCGCCGTTGTTGATCGACTCGTCGTCCGGGTGGGCGTGCACCAGGAGCAGACGCCGGGAGGGCAGATCACTCATGGGCCCACCCTATGAGGCGGGCGTCCCTCATCCGCCATGCCCCGGGCGTTCGTCACTCCTTGTCATCGAGCACGTGGGCGATGGCAAGGGCGATCCGCTCGATCCAGTCGATGGCGTCCGTGACGTCGGCCTCGGTGAGGGGGCGCCGCTGCGCGAGGTCGCCGTCGATCAGGTCGGCGTCATGCGCGATCTTGTTACGCCGCTGGGTGATCTCCAGATAACGGCTGCGGAGTCTCTTCTCGTTGAGTGAGGTGCGGCCCTGGAAGAAATGCTTGTTGATGCACCCCGCCGCCCAGCATCTCCTCGTGCAGCGAGTGGTCTATGGCGGCGACGGCCTGCACCCAGGCCACCCGGTAGAAGTCGTCGATATCGATCGTGGGAGACCGGAAGGGTGTGAGCATGTTGCCCGCTTCGACCATGCGCCTGGCGTAGGACAGGTTCGCCATGAACGCCTCGAACTGACGCGTCTGCGGCCTGGAAACAGCCGTCTGCCACCCCGTAATCGGCTCCGGAACGATCTGGACGAGCACGATCCCGGAGCCGTGGGGAGGCTGGTCAAGCCCAGCGGAGCACCCGGGACGTAAGTGACCGAATGCAGCCCCTCCGTTACCGGATCACACCGCTCGCTGACAGCGGGCGTCACCTTTGACGGGTCGGTGAGCTCAGCCCTCGCCCTGCTCCGTGCTGTCGTCCTGATAGCGAGGCAGGCCGTCCGTCGGGATCGTCCAGTCGCCGATGGTGACGTCCTCCCCGTAGACGAAATCCTTCCGGGTGGCGTAGCGCGGGCCGTCGGGGGTGGCGTGGATGTCGGTGAAGACCGCACCGGTGCCGGTGCGAGGGTCGAAGATGACGTGGATGGGGATACCGAGCAGCGGGTAATCACGCGCTTTACCCACCCAGTCATTGTCCGGATTGGAGCGGGATACGACCTCGATGGCGGCGATGAGCATCCGGGGATCGAAGGACCCCTCGATGTCCATGTCCTCCTCGGCGATCACCATGACGTCGGGCCGACGCATGACCCCCCGGGACACGTCCTCCACATCGGGCTCACCCGTATGGGCCACGAGCTCCTCCGGCATCACCTTCTCCAGGCGCTTCCGGAGCCGCAGTGCCGTCAGCTCGTGCCGGCCGCTGGGCGACATCATGTCGTGGACGATCCCTTCCTTGGTGATCTCGAACTTCCCCGGCAGCGTGTCGTCCGCGGACTGAACGAAGTCGCGCATGGCCCGGTACAGGTGGGAGGCGCCCTGTTGCGCGTTGTCCGGTGCGACGGTCATGGCGCTCGCTCCTCGTCGTCTGTGCCCAGGGGCAAGGATCGTCACGTTCATGCTAGGCGGCCCCCATTTGTTTGGTTCGGCAGTCGCGGCAGAGGCCCGGTTCGGGCGCGCGAAAACCTCGGTCACAGCTGTCGCAGTTCTGCATTCGGTCGGGTACGGGTGGCGGTGCGGCCGGTGCCCGGAACGGGGGCGGAGGCGGCAGCTGATCGGCGAGGCGGTGGGCCAGCAGGGCGGCGGGCCGTCGGAGCTCCTCGGACGGCAGGTCGGCGGTCAGCGCCCGTCGTACGGCGACAGGGCTGACGTCGCGCTCCAGCCAGGCGGCGACGCCGGGGGCCAGGTGCGTCGTGTCGCAGGCGGAGAGGAGCAGACGGGAGTCGTGGCGGCGCAGGTCCGAGAGGAGGTCGGTGGCGGACTGGAGGAGCGCGGGGGCTGGATAGGCAGGGGCTGGTACGGCGGGGAGCGGCTTGCGGGGTGTGCGCTTCTCGCGCGGCTTGCACTCCCCGCGGGGCTCGTGCTGCGTGCGCCCTTCCTGCGGAGCTGTTGCCGCTTCGGTTGCGGGCGCAGCTGTCCGGCTGGATTCGTGGCCGTGGTGGCGGGCCGCCGCCGGCTGGTTGCAGGAGATCGTGCGGGTGACGATACGGCCGCCGGGAACGCGCTCACGGGGACGGCGTAGGTAACCGTGAGCCTCCAGCTCACGCAGGGCGGCGGCGATCCGGGTCGCTCCCTCGGGGAACCGGTCGGCGAGGGTCTTGATGTCGACGCGGGCGCCCTTGGGCAAGGACTGGATGTGTGCGCCCAGTCCGATCGCGAGGAGGGAGAGCTCGCGGTGCTGGGTCAGGTGGTTGCCGATAACGGTGAAGCGGGTGGCGTGGCGGGTGTTGTCGTGGTCGAGCCCGCCGCCGGAGTGTCCGCTGTACCGGTTCGGGTGCTTGTCGCCCGCAACAGGGGGCTGGGCGTGCGGGGGCACGCTAGGGTTCTGCGTATCCATCGGGAAGTCCTTACCTTCCTCGGTGGTCAGGCCCTCGCACTGGGATGCCAGTCCCGGCGGGGGCCGTCGCATGTCTGTTGGTGTGTTGCTGTGCTGCCGCTGAGCGTAGGGCCGTCGGGGGTCGCAAAATCCAGCCGAGCCGGGAATGTTCACCCGCCCGAGTGAGGACGGCCTGCGGGCGGGAGGGGTGGGGCTTGGTGGGGTGCTTTCCCCCGTAGTTCTTGGTCTTTTAGCCGCTGGCCGCACCGGAGCCTGAGGAGGCGGGCTCCGGTACCGAGAGGCTCAGTTCCGCCCAGACGATCTTGCGCGGGTGGGGCCCGTCAGTGACTCCCCAACGGTCGGCGAGGGCCTCCACGAGCAGCAGACCACGCCCGGACTCGGCTCCGGTGTCGGGCTCGCGAAGTGCGGGACGCCGGTCACCGCGCGCGTCGGTGACCTCGATGCGGATCCTTGAACTGCGGTATGGCACCATCCGGGCACAGGCTCTCCCGCCCCGGGAGTCGTCGGCCTTCATCGAGAAATCGTTGGGGGAAACATGATCCGCAAGGCCGCCGCCGGCAACGCCTTGGACCTCGCCTGGTTCAAGAGCAGCTACAGCGACGGCAACGAGGGTGACTCGTGCGTGGAAATCGCCACTGAGCGCGGCACCATCCACGTCCGTGACTCGAAGAACATCGAGGGCCCTCGCTTGGCCTTTGCCCCCTCTGCCTGGGCGAACTTCGTGCCTTACGCAGCCGAAGCATGACGGCGAGAGGCACGCCCCGCACCGGGCGCGCCTTATGGGCCGGCTACTCGACCTCGGCCTCCGGCACGTCCACCTCGCCGCCCCATGAGCGGGCGATGGCCGCAGCTGATCGAAGGCATCGCGGCTCCAGCCCCTGAGCACACCGTTGCGGGTGAGCGCATTCAGCCGGTCGACCTGGCGCGTGCCCTCGACACGCGTACCCGTACGGGTCACGAACTCCTCGGCCAGCACCTCGCCGAACTGGCCCGCGCTGACGTAGGCGGCGTTGGGGTTGGTCAGGACGGTGAGTTCGGCCTGCGATCCGTAGATCGCGAGGAGCGGCTGGTACCCGTAGAGACGTCCGAAGTTGGGGGACGCCTTGGCCAGCTCGCGCAGCCGTCTGTCCACACTCATCTCGTCCACGCGCCGCCCCCTCAGGCTTCACTGATCGCAAGCCCGCCAAGCTTACGAAAGTGAGTGCTGAGATGCAGTACACAGAAGGGAAGAGGCAGTCGAGGCGCGAGCCGACCGGGTCCCGCAGGACCCGTACCGGCCCGCCCGCGTCAGAACTTGATACTGCCGATCATGCCCGCGATGTTGGTCGTGAGCTCGCTGATGGTCGGGGCGATCGACGAGGCGGCGAGATAGAAGCCGAGCAGGATGCACACGACCGCATGGACTGCCTTCAGGCCTGACTTCTTGATCAGGATGAAGACGATGATCGCCAGCAGCACCACCGCCGAAATCGAGAGTGCCACGGCGGCTCACCTCCAAAATCCCGGGGACACGGGGAGCAGAGCTAGGTACGTGCAAATCCATACAACTGCCAGCAGGTTGATACCCACTCAGCGGTAGTGATCATAACTATCCGTACGCGCGCATCGATCGGCGCACGGCCGCACAAGGGGGCGCATGGCCAATATGGTCGGGGCATGACGACCGAGCCCGAATCCTTCCCCCGCCGGCACGCGCGCACCCAGCGGTTCACCCTCGGCGCGCCGCGTTCGTTCACCGTCTCCCCCGACGGTTCCCGTGTCGTGTTCCTGCGGTCGGCCTCCGGCACCGACCGGGCCGGCAAGCTGTGGGTGCTCGATCCGGCGACCGGCGAGGAACGCCTCGCCGCCGATCCCCCGGCCCTGCTGAGCGGCAGGGCGGAGGAGCTGTCCGCCGCGGAGCGGGCGCGCCGCGAGCGCAGCCGCGAGGGCGGCGCCGGCATCGTCGGCTACGCCACCGACGTGGCCGTCGAGCTGGCCTCTTTCTCCTTGTCAGGGCGGCTTTTCGTGGCCGAGTTGCGGGCCGGTACCGCCCGGGCGCTCCCGGTCCCCGGGCCGGTGATCGACCCGCGTCCCTCCCCCGACGGACGCCTCGTCGCCTACGTCGCCGGGGGTGCCCTGCGCGTCGTCGGTGCGGAGGGCGAGGGCGACCGGGCGCTGCTGGAACCGGAGGCGGAGGGGGTGACGTACGGGCTGGCCGAGTTCGTGGCGGCCGAGGAGATGGACCGTCCCCGTGGTTTCTGGTGGTCGCCCGAGGGGGACCGGCTGCTGGTCGCGCGGGTGGACGACACGCCGGTGCGGCGCTGGTGGATCTCCGATCCGGCGCATCCGGAACGGGAGCCGCAGCGGGTCGCGTACCCGGCCGCCGGGACCGACAACGCGGAGGTCCGGCTGTTCGTCGCGGGGCTCGGCGGGCAGCGCACGGAGGTGGAGTGGGACCGGGCCCGGTATCCGTATCTCGCGCGTGTGCACTGGTCAGCGGCGGGTGCGCCGCTGATCCTGGTGCAGGCGCGCGATCAGTGCAGCCAGCTCTACCTGGCCGTGGACCCGGACTCGGGGGCCACCCGGATGGTGCACGCCGATGAAGATCCACATTGGCTTGAACTGTTCCCCGGTGCACCGGCCTGGACGCCCTCCGGGCAGCTCGTGCGGATCGCCGACGAGGGCGGTGCGCGGGTGCTCGCGGTGGGCGAGCGGCCGTTGACGGGCGCCGCGCTGCATGTGCGTGCCGTACTGGACGTGACGGACGAGGACGTGCTGATCTCCGCGTCCGCCGGGGACACCGCGACCGACTTGGAGATCGGCGAGGTGCACGTGTACCGCGTGAACGAGCTGGGTGTGGAGCGCCTGACACAGGAGCCCGGGGTGCACTCGGCGGTCCGCGCGGGCGGGGTGACGGTGCTGTCCTCCGCCGTACCGCACGAACCCGGTACCCGGGTCCAGGTGCTGAGGGACGGCAAGAAGGTGGCGACGGTCGCCTCGTACGCGGAGCATCCCCGGCTGACCCCGCGCATGACCCTCACCGAAGGGGGCGCACGCCGCATCCCGTGCGCCGTGCTGTTGCCTACGGACTACCAGGGTGACGCCCCCCTGCCCGTGCTCATGGACCCGTACGGCGGGCCGCACGGCCAGCGGGTGCTCGCCGCGCACAACGCGCATCTGACCTCGCAGTGGTTCGCCGACCAGGGCTTTGCGGTGGTCGTCGCGGACGGGCGCGGGACGCCGGGCCGCTCCCCCGCCTGGGAGAAGGCGGTCAAGGACGACCTCGCGGCCGTCGTGCTCGAGGACCAGGTGGACGCCCTGCACGCGCTGGCCGCCGACTTCCCGCTCGACCTGGACCGGGTGGCGATCCGGGGCTGGTCCTTCGGCGGCTATCTCGCGGGGCTCGCGGTGCTGCGCCGCCCGGACGTCTTCCACGCCGGCATCGTCGGCGCGCCGGTGACGGACCTGCGCCTGTACGACACCCACTACCAGGAGCGCTACCTCGGACACCCGGGCGAGCGGCCGGAGGTGTACTCGCGGAACTCGCTGATCGACGACTCGGGGCTGGTGGGGGCCGTCGAGCCGGCCCGCCCGACGATGGTGATCCACGGCCTGGCGGACGACAACGTCGTGGTGGCGCACTCGCTGCGGCTGTCCTCGGCCCTGCTCGCCGCGGGCCGCCCCCACGAGGTGCTCCCCCTGTCCGGCGTCACCCACATGACCCCGCAGGAGACGGTCGCGGAGAACCTGCTGCGCCTCCAGCTCGACTTCCTGCGGCGCGCCCTGAACCCGGGCTGAGCGGTGCCGGACATGGCAACAGGCCGGGGTGACATGGCGCACCCCGGCCTGTTTACGGCACCCGCACGGCCGTACGCTGTACAGTCTCCCGCGTCCGTATATCGGTAACGCGTCGGCTAAGTTGCCTCAGCGTTAACGAAGTTGATTCGGATGTGCACTACTGCTCCCGGACGGCTACTCCGGCGGCACGACCTGCTTCTCCTCCGCGAAGTGACAGGCCGAGTCGTGCGCGGCGGGACCGGTGGAGGCACGGAACTCCTCGGGCACGGCCAGCGGCGGCACCTCCAGCGCGCACCGCTCGCGCGCCTTCCAGCAGCGGGTGCGGAAGCGGCAGCCGGAGGGGATGTTCGTCGGGGCGGGCACGTCGCCGGAGAGGATGATCCGCTCCCGGTGCTCCCGCGCCCCGGGGTCCGGCACGGGCACCGCGGAGAGCAGGGCCTGGGTGTAGGGGTGCGTCGGGTGGTCGTAGATCTCGCTCTCGGTGCCGATCTCCACGATCCGCCCGAGGTACATCACGCCGACCCGGTCGCAGATGTGCCGCACGATCGACAGGTCGTGCGCGATGAAGACGTAGGCGAGCCCGAACTCGCTCTGCAGCCGCTCCATCAGATTGATCACCTGGGCCTGTACGGACACGTCGAGCGCGGAGACCGGCTCGTCGGCGACGATGATCTCGGGCCGCAGCGCCAGCCCGCGCGCGATTCCGATGCGCTGCCGCTGGCCGCCGGAGAACTGGTGCGGATAGCGGTTGACGTGCTCGGGGTTGAGCCCGACCACCTCCAGCAGCTCCCGGACCCTCGCGCGCCGGTCGCCCTTCGGGGCGGCCTCGGGGTGGATCTCGAACGGCTCCCCGACGATGTCGCCCACGGTCATCCGGGGGTTGAGGGAGGTGTACGGGTCCTGGAACACCATCTGGATGTTGCGCCGCACCGCCTTCAGCGCCCTGCCGGAGAGGCGGGTGATGTCCTCGCCCCGGTAGCGGATCGTCCCGGCGGTGGGCCGTTCCAGGTTGACCAGCATCCGGGCGACCGTGGACTTGCCGCAGCCGGACTCGCCGACGATGCCGAGCGTCTCGCCCTTGAGCAGCGTGAAGTCGACCCCGTCGACGGCCCGCACGGCACCGACCTGCTTCTTGAAGAGGACGCCCTGGGTCAGCGGGTAGTGCTTGACCAGGCCGCCGACCTCCAGCACCGGTTCAGCCATCCTCCAGGCACTCCCTCCAGAAGTGGCACGCGCTCCGGCGGCCGCCCGGCACCTCGTACAGGGGCGGGATGTCGGTCCGGCACACGTCCCTGGCCATCGGGCAGCGGGGGTGGAAGGCGCAGCCGCGCGGGATGTCGAGGAGGCTGGGCGGGAGTCCCTTGATCGCGTAGAGCTCCTGGCCCTTCTGGTCCAGGCGGGGGATCGACTCCAGCAGACCCCGGGTGTACGGGTGGGCGGGCGCCTTGTAGAGGTCGTGCACGGGGGCGGCCTCGACGATCCGGCCCGCGTACATCACCGCGATGCGGTCGGCGACGTCCGCCACGACGCCGAGGTCGTGGGTGATGAGGACGAGGCCCATGGTGAGCTCGCGCTGGAGCTCGGCGAGCAGGTCCATGACCTGGGCCTGCACGGTGACGTCGAGGGCCGTGGTCGGTTCGTCGGCGATGATCAGGCCGGGCTCCAGGGCCAGCGCCATGGCGATCATGATGCGCTGGCGCATCCCTCCGGAGAACTGGTGCGGATAGTCCCGTACGCGCGCGGCGGCGGCCGGGATGCGGACCCGGTCCATCAGCTCGACCGCCCGGGCCCGTGCGTCCTTCCGCGACATCCCCCGGTGGACCACGAACATCTCGCCGAGCTGGTCGCCGACGGTCAGCACGGGGTTCAGCGCCGACAACGCGTCCTGGAAGATCATCGCCATCTCGGCGCCCCGGATCTTCCGGCGCTCCTTCTCCGGCAGTTTCAGCAGGTCGCGGCCCCGGAAGTGGATCTCGCCGCCGGTGATCCGCCCGGGCGGGATGTCGAGGATGCCCATCACGGCCTGCGCGGTCACCGACTTGCCGGAGCCGGACTCGCCGAGCACGGCCAGGGTCTCCCCCTTGCCGACGGCGTAGTCGACCCCGTTGACGGCCCTCGCGACCCCGTCCCGGGTGTGGAACTCCACGTGCAGGTCACGCACTTCGAGCAGCATGGCGGCGGCTCACCTCAGCTTGGGGTCGAGGGCGTCGCGCACCGCGTCGCCGAGCATGATGAACGCGAGGACGGTGACCGCGAGCGCGCCCGAGGGCCACAGCAGCGCGTGCGGGGCGTTGCGGACGTACGGGGACGCGGAGGAGATGTCGATCCCCCAGGAGACGCTCGGCGGTTTCAGCCCGACGCCCAGGTACGACAGGGTCGCCTCCAGGGCGATGTACGTGCCGAGCGCGATGGTGGCCACGACGATGACGGGCGCGACGGCGTTGGGCGCGATGTGCCGCAGCAGGATGCGGGAGGGGGAGGCGCCGAGCGCGCGGGCGGCCTGCACGTAGTCGTGCTGTTTCGCGGTGATCACCGAACCGCGGGCGATCCGGGAGATCTGCGGCCAGCCGAGCAGCACGATGAACCCGACGACGGGCCAGACGGTGCTGCTGGTGATGACGGAGAGCAGGACGAGGCCGCCGAGCACCACCGGGATCGCGAAGAAGATGTCGGTGGCCCGGGACAGGACCGCGTCCCACTTGCCGCCGAAGAACCCGGCGAGCCCGCCGAGGACGCTGCCCAGGAGGGCGACCCCGAGGGTGGCGCAGACGCCGACGGTCACCGAGGCCCGCGCCCCGTACACGGTCCGTGTGTACACGTCGCAGCCCTGGCCGTTGTACCCGAACGGGTGGCCGGGTTCGGCGCCGTCCTGGGCCTTGGCGAGGTCGCAGCGCAGCGGGTTGCCGGAGGCGATCAGCGACGGCCAGAGGGAGATGACGACCAGGAAGAGGATGACCAGGGCCGAGAGGATGAAGACCGGGTTGCGGCGCAGGTCGCGCCAGGCGTCGGACCACAGGGAGCGGGCCCGCTCGTCGCGGCCGGCCGGCTCCGGTTCGCGCGGCTCCTGCTCCAGGGTCTCCGCCTCGGCGGCACCGAGGTCCATGGCGCCGCCCATGCCGGTCGCGGCGACGGCGCCGTCCTCGGGGGCGCGGCTCTCCCCCGAGACGGACGGCCGCTCGCCCGGGAGGTGCCGGCGCTCCCCCTGGGCGTCCGGGCGCTCACCCGGGACCTCGGGGCGCTCCGGCGGCTGCGGCTCAGACATAGCGGATCCTCGGGTCGAGTACGGCGTACAGCAGGTCGACCAGCAGGTTGGCGACCAGGAAGACCAGCACCAGAACGGTCACGAAGCCGACGACTGTCTGGGTGTTCTGGCGGAGGATGCCCTGGTAGAGCTGGTAGCCGACGCCGTGGATGTTGAAGATCCGTTCGGTGACGATGGCGCCGCCCATGAGCGCGCCGATGTCGGTGCCGATGAAGGTGACGACGGGGATCAGGGAGTTGCGCAGCAGATGCCGGGTGATCACCCGGCGGCGGGGCAGGCCCTTGGCGACGGCGGTGCGCACATAGTCGGCGCGGGTGTTCTCGGCGATCGACGTACGGGTGAGCCGGGTGACGTAGGCGAGGGAGACGGACGCCAGCACCAGCCCGGGCACGATCAGCTCGTCGAGGCGGGCCCCCGTCGAGACGGACGGCTTGATCCACTCCCATTCGACGCCGAGCAGCAGCTGGAGCAGCAGGCCGGTGACGAAGGTGGGGACCGAGATGACCACCAGGGTGACCAGCAGGACGCCCGTGTCGACGGGCCGGCCGCGGCGCAGCCCGGTGACGACGCCCAGCACGATCCCGATGACGATCTCGAAGAGGATCGCGACGACCGTCAGCCGGATCGTCACCGGGAAGGCGCTCGCCATCAGCTCGGTGACCGGCTGCCCGTTGAACGCGGTCCCGAAGTCACCGGTGAAGACGTTGCCCATGTACGTCAGGTACTGCTGCCACACCGGCTGGTCGAGGCCGAAGTCGTGGCGCAGCCGGGCGGCGGTGGCGGGGTCGCACTCCCGGTCCCCGCACAGGCCCGCGACGGGGTCGCCCATCACGTTCACCATCAGGAAGATCAGCAGGGTGGCGCCGATGAAGACCGGGATCATCTGGAGCAGGCGCCGCACGACGTATCGGCCCATGAGACCTCAGCTCACCTGGATGCGGTCGTAGACGGGGATGCTGAACGGGTTGAGCGACACGTCGGACAGCCGCTCCGAGTAGCCCGCGCTGCCGTTCTGGTACCAGAGCGGGATGGCCGCCATGTCGTCCCGGACGACCTCCTCGGCCTGCTGGAACTTCTCGATCGCCGCGGCGGTGTCGGTCTCCGCGTTGGCCTCGTCGACGAGCCGGTCGAACCGGGCGTTGGACCACTTGCCGTCGTTGGACGAGGCGTCGGTGTAGTAGAGCGGCTGCAGGAAGTTCTGTATGAGCGGGTAGTCCATCTGCCAGCCGGCGCGGAACGGGCCGGACATGTTCCTGTCGGTGATCTGGCTGCGGAAGTCGGCGAAGGTGCCGATCGGGTTGCCGACGCAGGCCTTGTCGTCGCCGAGGGCGTTGTTGACGGAGTTGCAGAGGGCGTCGACCCATTCCCGGTGGGATCCGGTGTCCGCGTTGTACGTGATCCGCACCTGGCCGCCGGGCAGTCCGCCGCCCTCCTCGACCAGCTTCTTCGCGGCTTCGGGGTCGTACTCGCAGGCGTCGCCGCACAGGCCCGCCCGGTAGCCGCCCTCCTCGCCGAGGACGGGCGAGGTCCAGTCGGTGGCGGGGGTGCGGGTCCTGCGGAAGATCGTCTCGGTGATCTGCTCGCGGTCGATCGCCCGGGACAGGCCCTTACGGACCTTCTCCATGCCCTTCCGGTCCCAGTTCTTGTCGTAGTAGGGGAAGGCGAGCGTCTGGATGATGCCGGCCGGGGTGTTGATGTACCGGCCCTCGAGGTCGGTGTCCACGTTCTTGAGCTGGCTGGCCGGGACGTCGTCGACCAGGTCGAGGTTGCGGGCCAGCAGGTCGGTGTAGGCGGTGTTGGTGTCGGTGTACACCCTGAGGTCGACCCCGTCGTTCCGTGCCTTGTCGGGGCCGGGGTAGTCCTGCCAGGTGCGCAGGGTGAGCTGGGCGCCCTTGGTGTAGGACTCGACGGCGTACGGGCCGTTGCCGACCGGTTTCTCCAGCCAGGCGTCGTGGTCGTCGAAGAAGGCCCGGGGCAGCGGGACGAAGGCGGCGTAGCCGAGGGTGTCGGGGAAGGACGAGAACTTCTGGCTCAGCCGCACCGTGAAGGTCAGGTCGTCGACCACCTCCAGCCCGGAGAGGGTGTCGGCGCGCTGCCTGCCGCTGTCCGGGTGGGTCTTGTCGTAGCCCTCGATGTACTGGAAGAAGTAGGCGTTCTTCTGGTTGTTCTCCGCGCTCGCCCCGTAGTTCCAGGCGTCCACGAAGGACCGGGCGGTGACCTTCTCGCCGTTGCTGAAGGTCCAGCCGTCCTTGACGGTGATGCGGAAGTTCCGCGAGTCCGAGGTCTCGATCTTCTCCGCGAGCATGTCCTTCGCCTCGGCGGTCTCCGGGTCGTACTGCTTCAGCCCCCGGAAGATCATGGAGAGCACCTTGCCGCCCTGCACCTCGTTGGTGTTGGCCGGCTCCAGCGGGTTCTGCGGGTCGCCCCAGGAGGCACTGAGCACCGCCCCGCTGCTCTCCCCGCCGCCCCCGCAGCCCGCCGCCACGAGCACCGCCGCCGCCGCGCATACGGCCCATGGGGCGTGCGTGCGTCCACGCATGGAGTGCCTCCTCGTGAGTGTGCCGTGCGCCGGCGCCGGGCCACTGGTCCGTACCGGTCACTCTCCATCGATAGGGGAGGAAGCACACATTCGCCTCACCCGTCCGGGGTTATGCGTCCCTCGTCCGGGGCCCGGCTCGCCCGTCCGGCGGCACGGCGCGGAGGGCGGCCGCACCACGGCGGCCCCCTCGACCCGCCGGCCTCCCGAGCACCGTCAGGCATCCACCAGGGAGGCTTCACCGGACTGGACCACTGACCGGACACCCCGGCCAACTCCCGTGTTTTAGCAGGCCAGATGGGTAGCCATGCGCCGTTGACGCGCGCAGAGTGGCGCTGGTACACACTCATCAGCCCAGGTGGCGTCAGTCCGGAAGAACCCGATCAAGCACCGCAGCCAGCCTTAACCGTGCGAGTGACGACGCGAGGTCCCGACCTATGAGCAGCCAAGACCACCACGGCAGAGGACGCACCGGTCCCCGTATCCCCCGGCCCCGGACCTTACGGCTCGTCGCCGCCGGCGTCGGCGCCCTGGCCCTCACGGCCGCCCTCGCGACCCCGCTCTCCCCGGCGCCCCAGCAGGCCGCCGCGGACGACGGGAAGAAGGTGCTCACCGTCGCCGTCGCGCAGAGCATCGACTCGCTGAGCCCGTTCCTGGCCAGCCGCCTGGTCAGCACGAGCATCCTCCGGCTGACGTACGAGTTCCTGAACAACTACGACGCGAAGGACGCCCACGCGGTCCCGGGCCTGGCCACCGAGTGGAAGCCGTCCGCCGACAAGCTCACCTGGACCTACAAGATCCGCTCCGACGCCACCTGGTCGGACGGCAAGAAGGTCACCGCCGAGGACGCGGCCTGGACCTTCAACAAGATGATGACCGACCCGAACGCGGCCACCGCGAACGGCAGCTTCGTCGGCAACTTCAGGAAGGTGACCGCCCCGAGCCCCACCGAGCTCGTCATCGAGCTGGACAAGCCGCAGGCCACGATGACCGCGCTCGACGTCCCGATCGTGCCCAAGCACGTGTGGGAGAAGGTCGGGGACTTCTCGAAGTTTAACAACGACAAGGACTTCCCCGTCGTCGGCAACGGCCCGTACATCCTCACGGACTACGAGCCCGACAGCTTCGTACGGCTGGAGGCGAACAAGGAGTTCTGGCGCGGCGCCCCGAAGTTCGACGAGCTGGTCTTCAAGTACTACAAGGACGGCGACGCGGCCGTGGCGGCACTGCAGAAGGGCGAGGTGTCCTTCGTCAGCAACCTCACGCCCGCGCAGGCGGACTCGCTCGAGGGCCAGGAGAACATCGAGGTCAACGACGCGCCCGGCCGCCGTTTCCTCGCCCTCGCCGTCAACCCGGGCGCCCGCGCGAAGGACGGCGAGCGCTTCGGTGACGGGCACGAGTCCCTGCTGGACCAGCGGGTGCGGCAGGCGCTGTTCCTCGCGGTCGACCGCGAGACCCTGATCGACAAGGTCTACCAGGGCCACGCCGTCGAGGGCGAGGGATACATCCCGCCGCGCTTCTCCACGTACTACTGGAAGCCCTCGGCGGACCAGAAGCTCGCCCACGACCCGGCCGAGGCGGCCCGGCTCCTCGACGCGGCCGGGTACAAGAAGAACGGCGACGGCAAGCGGGTCGGCAAGGACGGGAAACCGATCACCTACCGCGTCCTGTGCCACGCCACCGAGCCCAACGACAAGGCGATCGGCCAGTACCTCAAGGAGTGGTGGGGCGACCTCGGCATCGGCATGGACCTCCAGTGCCTGGACAACGTCTCCGACCCCTGGCTGGCGGGCACCTACGACCTCGCCTTCGACGGCTGGTCCGTCAACCCCGACCCGGACTTCGTGCTGTCCATCCACACCTGCGCGGCCCTGCCCGCCACCCGCGAGGACACCGGCGCCACCGACAACTTCATCTGCGACGAGAAGTACGACGACCTGTACGACCGGCAGCTCGCCGAGTACGACCCCGCCAAGCGGGCCGGCCTTGTCAAGCAGGCGGTGTCGCGGCTGTACGACACGGGGTACATGAACGTCGTGGCGTACCCCAACGCCATGGAGGCCTACCGCACCGACCAGATCGCCTCCATCACGACGATGCCCGAGGACGCGGGCAACATCTTCGGCCAGGACGGTTACTGGAGCTGGTGGTCGGCTGTCCCGGCGGACTCCGGCGGATCCTCCGACGGGGGCGGCTCGGCGGGCGTCATCACCGGTGTGGCCGTGGGTGTCGTCCTCCTCGCGGGCGTCGGCGGATTCCTGGCCATGCGCCGCCGTGCCACCGCAGAGGACCGCGAGTAGCCCATGAACCGACCGCACACGAACGCGCCGCCCCCCACCGGAGCACCGGGCGGCCGCCCATGACCGCCGACGCCGCATCCGCGCCGGCCGACGGGACCGCCGGCCCGGCACCGGCCCCGGCCGCCGCGCCGACGGTCCGCGGGCCGCGGGCGCGGACCTGGGCCGGGTACCTCCGCTACGGCGCCGGCAAGGTGGGCGGCGCCGCCGTCTCCCTGTTCGCCGTCCTCGTCACCAGTTTCTTCCTGTTCCGGCTGATCCCCGGCGACCCGGTGAAGACGATGACGGGCGGGCGCCCGGTGTCGGC
Source organism: Streptomyces sclerotialus (assembly GCA_000719105.1). Taxonomy (GTDB): domain Bacteria; phylum Actinomycetota; class Actinomycetes; order Streptomycetales; family Streptomycetaceae; genus Streptomyces; species Streptomyces sclerotialus_B. The sequence continues at coordinate 443,172 of JODX01000005.1, forward strand.
CGAGCAACTGGCGGCGCTGCGCCGCGAGTTCGGGCTCGACCTGCCGCTGTGGCAGCAGTTCACGGACTACTGCGGCAAGGCGCTCACCGGGGACCTCGGCACCTCGTACCAGTTCCGGGCGCCGGTCACCGAGAAGATCGCCGACGCGCTGCCGAACACGCTGCTGCTCACGGGCACCGCGTTCGTGCTGTACACGGCGCTCGGCATCGTCATCGGAACCCGCACCGCCTGGCGCCGGGGACGGCTCGGCGACCGGCTGAACACCGGCCTGGCGCTCACCCTGTACTCCCTTCCGTCGTTCTGGCTGGGCCTGCTGCTGATCATCGTCTTCTCCGTCGGCATGGGCCCGGTCCCCGGGCTCTTCCCGACCGGCGGCATGGAGTCCGGCGGCGAGGAGGGGTTCGCCCACGTCCTCGACGTCGCCCACCATCTCGTCCTGCCGGTGCTCACGCTGGTCGCCGTGGAGTACGGGCAGACGCTGCTGGTCACCCGCTCGGCGCTGCTGGACGAGACGGGCAGCGACTATCTGACGACCGCCCGCGCCAAGGGCCTCAGGGACGACCTCGTGCGCCGCCGGCACGCCGTGCCGAACGCCCTGCTGCCGACCGTGACGCTGATCTTCGTCAACCTCGGCCGGACCGTCGCGGGCGTGATCCTCGTCGAGACCGTGTTCTCCTGGCCGGGCCTCGGCGGCCTGTTCTACCAGGCCCTCAGCGTGCCCGACCTGCCTCTGGTGCAGGGGCTGTTCCTCTTCTTCGCCTCGGCGGTGATCATCATGAACACAGTGGCCGACCTGGTCTATCCGCTGCTCGACCCGCGGGTGGGCCGATGACGACCGAAGCCTCTCCGCCGACGGCACAGGCCGGGCCGCGTGCGCTGGCGTGGCAGCGCCGCCGCCGGGCCGCGGCACGGTTCTGGCGGCAGTACCACACCCACCGGGCCGGACTCGTGGGGCTGGCCGCACTCGCCCTGTTCGCGCTGGTGGCCCTGACCGCGCCCCTGACGGTCGGCTCCGACGTGGCCGGGGTGACCGACGCGCCGGGCCGGCCGATGGAGTCGCCGAGCGCGGAGTTCCCCCTGGGCACCGACCGGTTCGGCCGGAACCTGCTGGGCCTTCTGGTGTGGGGCTCCCGGGTGTCGCTGCTGGTGGGGCTGCTGGCGGCGGTGCTGTCGGTGGTGATCGGCGCGCTGGTCGGGATCACCGCCGGGCACTACAGGGGCACCTACGCGACGGTGATCATGCGGGTCACCGACTGGTTCCTGGTGATGCCCGCACTGGTGCTCGCCATCGCGCTCGCCACCGTCCTGCCGCGCTCGCTCGGCACGGTGATCCTGGCGATCGGCGTCACCTCGTGGCCGACCACGGCCCGGCTGGTACGGGCCCAGACACTGGCGGTGGAGTCCCGCCCCTACATCGAGCGCGCCAAGGCGCTGGGCGCCGGACACGTGCACATCATGACCCGGCACGTGCTGCCCAACGTGATGCCATTGGTGCTGGCGCAGACCACCCTGATGGTCTCCGCCTCGATCCTCACCGAGGCGACGCTGGCCTTCCTCGGCCTGGGCGATCCCACGGTGGTGTCCTGGGGCGGCATGCTCCAGGACGCGCGCGAGGCGGGCGCGGTCAGCTCCGGCGACTGGTGGTACCTGGTGCCGCCGGGGATCGCCATCGCCGGGGTCGCCCTGACGTTCACCCTGTGCGGCCGCGCGGTCGAGGCCGTCCTCAACCCCCGGCTGGGGGTGGCCCGGTGACCCTGCTGGACGTACGGAACCTGGAAGTGACCTATCCCGGCGGGGCGGCCGCGGTACGGGGCGTGGACCTGCGCCTCGACGCGGGACAGAAGCTCGGCATCGCGGGCGAGTCGGGCTGCGGCAAGTCCACGCTGGCCCTCGCGCTGCTCAGGCTGCTGCCCGCCGGGACGAAGGTCACCGGGGAGATCCTGCTGGACGGCGAGGACGTGCTGACGATGCGGTGGGGGCGGGTACGGGCGGTCCGCTGGGCCGGTGCCTCCATCGTCTTCCAGGGCGCGATGCACTCCCTCAACCCGGTGCACCGCGTCGGCGACCAGATCGCCGAGCCGATCCTGCTGCACCGCAAGGAGACCGCCGCCGGGGCCCGCAGACGCACCGGCGAGCTGCTGGAGCACGTGGGTCTGCCGGCCGGGCGGGCGTCGGCGTACCCGCACGAGCTCTCCGGCGGGCAGCGGCAGCGCGTCATGATCGCCATGGCCCTCGCCTGCGACCCCGCGCTGATCATCGCCGACGAGCCGACCACGGCCCTGGACGTGATGATCCAGGCCCAGATCCTGCGCCTGATCGGACAGCTCGTCGACGAGCAGGACGTCGGCCTGATGATGATCAGCCATGACCTCTCGGTCCTCGCCGACCTCTGCGACCGGCTCGCGGTGATGTACGCGGGCCGGGTGGTCGAGGAGGGCCCCGCCCGCGCGGTCCACGAGCACGCCCGGCACCCCTACGCGGCGGCCCTGTCCGCCGCGTTCCCGCGCATCGGCGACCCGGCCTCCCGGTTCGCCCCGCGGGGCCTGGCCGGCGACCCGCCCGACCCGTCCGCCGTGCCCTCCGGCTGCGCCTTCCATCCGCGGTGCCCGGTGGCCGTGGACGGCTGCGACACGCTGGACATCGGGCTGCGGGAGGCGACGCCGGGGCAGCGGGCGGCGTGCGTCCACGTACCGGCCGCCGGTAACCGCGCGGACGCGAGGAGCACCTCATGACCACACCCCCGCCCCTGCTCAGCGCGCGCGACCTGCACGTCACCTTCCCCGGCCGGCACGGCGGCCCCCCGGCACGGGCCGTGGACGGCGTCGAGCTCGACATCCGCCCCGGCGAGATCGTGGCGCTGGTCGGCGAGTCCGGCTGCGGCAAGACGACGCTGGCCCGCTCGCTGCTCGGCCTGGTCCCGCCGACCGCGGGCCGCGTCGACTTCGCCGGGCAGCCGCTTTCGTACTCCTCCCGGGCCCTGAAGGCGTACCGCAAACGCGCCCAGCTCGTGCTCCAGGACCCGAGCGGTTCGCTCAACCCGCGGCACACCGTGTACGACGCGGTGGCCGAGGGACTGCGCATCCACGGGTACGCCGGGGACGAGCGGGCGGCGGTCGCCGGGGCCCTGTCCCGGGCCGGGCTCCGGCCGCCCGAGCGCTTCTTCCTGCGCTACCCGCACGAGCTGTCCGGCGGCCAGCGCCAGCGCGTGGTGATCGCGGGCGCGCTCGTCCTGGAACCCGAACTCCTCGTCGCCGACGAGCCGGTGGCCTCCCTGGACGCCTCCGTGCGCGGCGAGATCCTGGCCCTGCTGCTGCGCCTGCGCACCGAACTGAACCTGGCCGCGCTGGTGGTCACCCACGACCTGGGGCTGGCCTGGAACATCGCCGACCGGGTCGCGGTGATGTACCTGGGCCGCATCGTGGAGACCGGCGAGGTCGAACAGGTCCTCACGGCGCCCCGGCACCCGTACACCCAAGCCCTGCTGTCGGTCCTCCCGGACGCGCCCGGCGAGCCCGTCGTGCTGGCCGGCGAGCCCCCGGACCCCTCCCGCATCCCCTCCGGCTGCCGCTTCCGAGCCCGCTGCCAGGTGCTGGCCGGGGGCGAGGCGGAGCGGGCGGGGGTAGCGGACCGGTGCCGTACGGAGGACCTGGAGGTGCTGGGCGGGGGTGGCGAGGAGCAGGTGGCGTGTCATTGGGCGCGGGCGACCACGTCAATTGTCCGGCGCTGACGCGACGGGCATGCGCTATGGGCATCACTGGCGGTGATACTGCGTTTGGTAGCCCTGAGTGGGTGTTTCATCCTGATGTTTTATCCCGAGTTGCGAGCTTTGAGGTGTTCTAGGCGCCCCGCCAGGTAGGCGTGGACTCGCCGGTGAGACGGCGGGCCATCAGGTCGATCATCCGAAGCTGGATGAGGGCGGCGGAGCGGGTGGGCAGCGTCTCGTAGTCGCGGGCGAGCCGACGGAACATCATGATCCATCCGAAGGTGCGCTCAATGGTCCACCGGCGGGGCAGCGGGGCGAAGCCCCGGCTCCTCGGGTCGCGCTGGACGACTTCGAGGGCGATGCCGAGCCGGGCGGCGTGCTCGATGCAGGTGGTGCGGAAGGCGCTGTCGAACCGCAGGGCCTGGAGAAGGAAGCTCACGGCAAGAACGCGACCGCGGTAAAGCAGCTCCTGGAAGCGGCCCAGCCGACGAAGTAGCCGCACACGCTGGCCGCAGCCCACGGGCTGATCCGACGGGTGAAGGTCGTTCGATGTCCCTCAACCCCCAACCCCCTCGGTCGCCTGCGTCCAGCCTTGCCCACCCGAGAACCCGTGGCAGGACTGCACCTGCCCGAGCGGGGAGAGAACCACGCCACTCAGCCCGAACCCTGCGCCGGCAGGCGACCACACTGCACTGCGGCCCAGGCCGCGTACTCCTGACGAATGTACGGCTCGCAGCTGGGGTCCCACTCCGGCGAAACCCGGCTGCAGCTCGCGGACCGCCAGCCCCTGCTGGCTGCTCAGTCGGGTGGTGCAGCTGGGTCGACAATCCGATAACCCACACCGGGGGTGGTGGCGATGACCGGCGGGTCACCGAGCTTGCGGCGCAGGCGGCTGATAGTCACCGTGACGGTGTTGGTGAACGGGTCGGCGTGCTCGTCCCAGACCTGTTCGAGGAGGTCCTCCGCACTGAGGAAGGCAGGGCTCGCGCTCAGGAGGGCTTCGAGTACTGCGAACTCCTTGACAGAAAGTTCGAGTTGGCGGCCGTCGCGTGCAGCCGTACGGCCCAGCGAGTCGAGTTCGACACCCGCCTTGCGCAGGGTGCGCGACCGGGCAGCGGGGCGACGGCGGCCCAGGGCGCGGATGCGCAGGACAAGTTCGGGGAAGTGGAAGGGCTTGGCAAGGTAGTCGTCGGCGCCCAGGGCCAGGCCGCTGACGCGGTCGCCGGGCGAGTCGGCGGCGGTCAGTATCAGCACCATCACTCGGCCGTCCCTCTCTATAATCATCTGGCAGAGAGTGTCGCCGTGGATGCCGGGCAGGTCGCGGTCGAGCACGACGACGTCGTACGCATTGACGTCCAGCTTGGCCGCGGCGTCGAGTCCGTCGTAGGCCACGTCCACGGCCATGCCCTGGTCGCGCAGCCCCTCGGCGATGACCTCTGCGAGGGGGCGGGCGTCCTCGACCACCAGGACCCTCAACGCGCCACACACCTTCCTGCGTTGGGGGCCTTCGCCGTCCTGTCGTCAGTGCGGGGGAGGGTGACGGTGACACGCAGGCCGCCGTCGGGGCGGGCGTGCAAGTCCAGGGTTCCGTGATGGGCCGCGACGATGGCCGAGACGATGGACAGGCCGAGGCCGCTGCCCCGACCGGTGCTGGTCCGGTCGGCGCCGAGGCGGCGGAAGGGCTGCGCGAGGTCCGCCACCCACCGCTGGTCCAGGACCGGACCGCTGGACTCGACGACGAGGGCCACTGCGCTCCCGCCGTCCCCTTCACCTTCTTCGGCCCGTACCGCCACTTCGATACAGCCTCCTGAGTCGTTGTGCGTGATCGCGTTGTCGATCACGTTGTCGGCCGCACGGCGCAGCAGTGTCCGGCTGCCCCACACCCACGCAGAGCCGTCGATACGGGTTTCGCGCATGGTCAGGCCCTTGGCCACGATGTCCCCCGCTCGCCCGGCCAAGGCGTCCAGTGCGAGCCGATCGAGGGCGAGCCGCCCCGAGTCGGTGAACTCGCCGTGCTGGGCGCGCGCCAGGACGAGAAAGCTATCCAACAGCCGGTCCACCTGGTCGAGTTCAGCGCGCATCCGGGCGGCCAGCGTAGCGGTGGTCTCAGAAGCCGTTGTCTTTCCGAGAGTGCGGGTGTGTTTCCGCTGGTCAGGTGTAGGGGTGGTGTTTCGGCGGGAGGGACGGGTTGTTGTGTCGTCTCTTCG
>JODX01000006.1 GCA_000719105.1 Streptomyces sclerotialus
GACGTGGTCGTGGACGGCGGCAACTCGCGCTGGACGGACGACGAGAAGCACGCCGAGGAGCTCGCCGCCAAGGGCATCGGCTTCGTCGACTGCGGCGTCTCCGGCGGCGTGTGGGGCCTGGAGAACGGCTACGCGCTGATGTACGGCGGCGACGCCGAGAACATCGCCAAGGTGCAGCCGGTCTTCGACGCGCTCAAGCCGGAGGGCGACTTCGGCGCGGTGCACGCGGGCAAGGTAGATGGTCCACAACGGCATCGAGTACGCCATGATGCAGGCCTACGCCGAGGGCTGGGAGCTGCTGGAGAAGGTCGACTCGGTCACCGACGTGCGCGAGGTCTTCCGCTCCTGGCAGGAGGGCACCGTGATCCGCTCCTGGCTGCTCGACCTGGCGGTCAACGCGCTGAACGAGGACGAGCACCTGGACAAGCTGCGCGGCTACGCGCAGGACTCCGGCGAGGGCCGCTGGACGGTGGAGGCGGCGATCGACAACGCGGTGCCGCTGCCCGCGATCACCGCGTCACTGTTCGCCCGGTTCGCCTCCCGGCAGGACGACTCCCCGCAGATGAAGATGATCGCCGCGCTGCGCAACCAGTTCGGCGGCCACGCGGTCGAGGCGGCCGGGAAGTAGTCTCCCGCCCATCGCCCCGGCACTCCCCGCCCCGTCCGCTTCCAGCAAGTGCTGGAAGCGGACGGGGCGGGGGTCGTTCCGGCGGGCGGCGTTCCCCTGCGACGCGGACTCCTACAGCACGTCCCCGAACTCGCTCAGCACTCCGGCCGGGGCCAGCGCGTTCACGTAGTGGCTCGGGCCGTGGTCGTCGAAGGAGTACTTGAACGGGATCGTGCGGGTCAGGGCGAGCCGTGCCGCGAAGAACGCCAGCGGGGCGACGACGGCGAGCCCTGCGAGGTTGTCCATCTGCGGATAGCCGGACCCGGTGGTCTCGGTCCAGCCGGTGGCACGCGCGCGCAGCAGCGGATCGAGGGACCGGCGGACGGCGTCCGTCACCCGGACCGTGGCGTCGCCCCAGCCCGACAGCGGACGGGCGAGCATCATCCGCGCGGCGTCGCCCGGCACGGTGAGCGTCTCCAGCGCCGCGTCGACTCCGGACATCAGGAGCGTCTCCATCAGGCTGCGCGGCCTGCGGTAGTGGAACTCCCGGCCGAACGGGGCGTACGGCCCGACCGGCCGCGGCGGCAGCGCCGGCACGAGATCGCGGTCGAAGATGTAGCGGAGCATGCGTTCGCGCAGCACGGGGGTTCCGGACGGGCCGACCGTCTCCTCGCAGGCCCGCGCGAAGTCCGGTCCGCCGATCATGGGCTGCCCGTAGGTGTAGACGCCCTTCAGCTTCTCGGCGATGCGCCGGTAGCGGGGCTCGTGCGTGAGCATCACCGCCATCAGCGCCGCCATTGCGCCGCCGGTGCTGTGCCCGGTGATGTAGAGGGCCCGCATGCCCTCGCCGCGGGTACCGGACACGCCGGGGACGACGGACTCCCCGCGCAGCGCCCGGTTGAGCGCCTCGACGACCAGGTGGCGGGTGGCGCGCACATTGCGGTAGAAGCCCGCGTGCACCTCGTACCGTTTGCCGTCCAGTTCCACGGCCAGCATCTCGGGGCGCACGTCGGCGTCCGTGAGGATGCTGATGATGTCCTCGGGCTGGGTGCCCCGGTAGCAGAGGATCACAATCCGGCGGTCCCGGTCCTGGACGAGGTACGCGCCGGACGCGATGTACATGGCGTCCACGCGCTGCTCGGCCGACCAGCACTCGCTGCGTTCCAGGCCGAGACGCGTCATGATCATGGTCATGGTCTCGGGGTCGGTCCGCATGCCGTACCCGGCGTACGCGTACGCCGAGCAGGTCGCCATCACATGCGGGATCACTCCGTCGGGGTCCGGCTGCCCCTTGTCCTCCAGCAGGCGTTCCGCCAGGTCGGGGTAGACCGGGAAGCCGGTGAGCCCCGGCTCGATGTCGGTTTTGGACTTGAGCGGCCGCATCTCGGCGAAGCTCGGTCCGGTCGCGCTCCGGGTGTCCTGCATGGTCGCCTCCCCCCGGGTCGGTGGCAGCAGAAGCCCGAGCACATCACCGGGGGGCCTTCGATCGGCAGACGTTCCCCGGCCAATCCCCCGCCCGCCGGGTGGTGCTGCCGGGAAACGGGAACACCCGCCGGGCCCGCGGCCGGACCGACCGGCGTCCACGGCGTGCGCAGGAACCACCGCCTGCACGGCCGTTCGCCCGTGCGCACATGGCGGGAAGCGCCGCTGCGGCCGTCCGGTGCCGCCGGTAGCGTGCTGGCCCCCGCGCCGTTCACATCCGTACGTACGGAGGAAACGACGATGGCCGAGACCGCGCGGCACCAGCAGCAGTACGAGCGGTACCAGGGCGGCAGTCCGGAGGCGGAGCGGCTCGTCTTCCAGCGTCTGGCCCGGGAGATCCAGGAGATCCAGGTGCGCAACCGGCGGGCCGGCGGCGGTGGGATCGCCCGTGCCTTCCACGCCAAGGCGCCGGTGGCCGTGGAGAACGCCCGGCTGCGCTTCCACGACGATCTCCCCGCGGCCCTGCGCGTCGGTTTCGCGCAGCCGGGCGCCGACTACCCGGTGACCGTACGGCTGTCCAACGCGAGCGGGGTCCCGCGGCCGGACGGTGCACCCGATCTGCACGGCATCGCCGTCCGGGTACGGGTCTCACCGGACGAGAGCCACGATCTGCTGGCGACCAGCCACCCCGTCTCGCACGCCCGGGACGCGCGCGAGTTCGTCGCGTTCGCCAAGGCGATGGCGGGCGCCGTGACGCCGCTGCGGAAGGCGTTCGGGCTGTTCGTGAAGCTGCCGCTGGCGGTGGGGCCGGCCACCGCGAAGCGGATGCGGCGGAACGTCACGGCCGCGACCCGGCGGACCGTCGGCTCGCTCGCGACGGAGACCTACTGGAGCCGCGGTGCCCTGCTGTGGGGCGACGCGGGCCCCGTGCGCTACCTGCTGCGCCCGGTGCCGGGCACCCCGCCCCCGGCCGCGCCCGACCGCCAGGACCCCGACTTCCTGCACCACGAGTTCTCCCGGCGGCTCGCGATGAAGGACGTCTGCTACGAGCTGTGCGTGCAGCGGTACGTGGACGAGCTGCGCACCCCCGTCGAGGACGCCTCGGTGGAGTGGCGGGACGCCGTCACGCCCGCGCTGCCGGTCGCCCGGCTCACCCTTCCCGTCCAGGACCTCGACGGCGCTCAGGCCCGGGCCGCCGCCGGACGCATCGAGGAGCTCACCTTCAACCCCTGGTGCACGACCGACGAGTTCCGTCCGCTCGGCAACCTCAACCGGGCCCGGAAGGACACGTACCGGGCGGGCGCCGCGCACCGCCTCGGCATGTGCTTCCACTCCGAGGAACCGCTGCGCAACCGGCTGCTCGCACCCGTCGCGGGCGCCGCGTTCGGGCTCCTCAACCGGTGGGTGCCCTGGCACCGGCTGCCGCCGCGGCTGAGCCTGCTGAACCTGATCCTCCTGCGGAAGACGCTGCGCCGGGAGAACCTGATCGACACCGAGCCGCACGAGGCCCCGCCGACGGCCCGGCCCGCGCCGGAGACGGTGCCGGAGCGGCTGCGCACGGAGCGGTCGTACGACGGGGCGTACAACGATCTGTCCGAGCCTCGCACGGGCGCGGTGGGCACCCCCTTCGGGCGCAATCTGCCGCCCGTGCACCGGCCCGACCTCTTCGACGAACCGAACCCGGTGACGGTCAGCCGCCGGCTCCTGCACCGCGACACGTTCCTGCCCGCGACCTCGCTCAACGTCCTCGCGGCCGCGTGGATCCAGTTCCAGGTGCACGACTGGGTCCGCCACAGCCGCCACAAGCCGGGCGTGCGGGACGTGGAGGTGCCGCTGCCGCCCGGCTCCGGTGCCTGGCGCAACACACCGGGCGGGCCCGCCGAGAACGTCATGCGGTTCGCCGACAACGAGGGCGTCGAGCGGCCCGGCGGCGGGCTCCCGCTCCTCCACGGCAACACGGTCTCGCACTGGTGGGACGGCTCCGAGGTGTACGGCACGGACGAGCAGGCCGCACGGTTCCTGCGCGAGGCGGACGGCCGCGCCGAACTCCGGCTGGAGGACGGGCATCTGCCGACGGGGTCGGACGGCCTTCCGAAAACCGGGCTGGCCGAGGGCTGGTGGATGGGGCTCAGCGCGCTGCACACCCTGTTCGCCCGCGAGCACAATGCGGTCTGCGAGGCGCTGCGCGCCGAGTACCCGGCGATGACCGAGGAACGGATCTACCAGACGGCGCGACTGGTGGTCGCCGCGCTGATCGTGAAGATCCACACCGTGGAGTGGACTCCGGCGGTGCTCGCCACCGAGGCCCTCCGGCTGGCGATGCGGACCACCTGGCAGGGCCCGCCCGGGCACTGGCTGACCCAGCTCGGCCTGTGGCTGTTCGACGCCCGCTCGCTGGCCGGTATCCCGCGGACGCCGACGGACCACCACCGGGTGCCGTTCTCGCTGACCGAGGACTACATCGCCGTCTACCGGATGCACCCGCTCCTCCCGGACGACTACGAGCTGTTCGAGCACCGCTTCGGGAAGCGGCTGGAGTCGGTGGGCTTCGCGGACATCCAGGGCGGCCGGGCCGAGACGCGGTTCCGCAAGACGGGCCTCGCGGACACCCTGTACTCGTTCGGCATCGCGCATCCCGGTGCGATCACCCTGCACAACTACCCGCGCTTCCTGCAGCAGTTCGAGCGCGACGGCGAGATCATCGACCTGTCGGTCGTCGACCTGGTCCGTACCCGCCGGCGCGGTGTGCCGCGCTACAACGACTTCCGGGAGGGCCTGCACAAACGGCGGGTGAAGTCCTTCGGGGAACTGTCGGAGAACGCGGAGACCGTGGCCCGGCTGAGGGAGGTCTACCGGTCGGTCGACGAGGTCGACACCATGGTCGGCCTGTACGCGGAGAACCCTCCGGAGGGCTTCGCCTTCAGTGACACCGCGTTCCGCGTCTTCATCCTGATGGCCGGCAGGCGGCTGCAGAGCGACCGCTTCCTGACGGTCGACTACCGGCCCGAGATCTACACCCCGCTCGGCATGGACTGGGTGGAGAGGGGCGACATGAACTCCGTGATCCTGCGCCACTGCCCGGAGCTCGCCGCGCTGCTGCCGCGGGGCGCGAGCGCGTTCGCGCCCTGGCGGACGGTCCGTCAGACGGACGACGGAGGTACCCATGAGCAAGGCTGACCGCCGGACGGCGGCCCGCGGATCCACGACCGGGACCGGATCCGGGCACCGGGGACTGGACGACCTGCTGCGGCGGCCACTGCTCGAGACCCTGTGGCGGCGCCGCACCCACCGGGTCGCCCGAGGTGTCTCCGTGGCCGCCGGTTCGATGAGCCACACCTCCGCCCACGCCCCGGAGCCCCTGACGGAGCTGGAGGAGGCGGTCCTGATCGCGCTGACGGGACCCACCGGGTTCACGATGCCCGACCGTCCCTTCGAGGACCCGCGGGACGGCTCGCCCGTCATGGCCAAGCCCAACCTGACGACCATGACGGGCCGGAGCGCGAGCAGCCCGGACAACGCGCAGGCCACCCACTTCTTCCTGATCAACGACACGGGCACGTACTTCCTGCGCCACCCGCCCGCCCCGCCGCGGCCGCACGAGCCGTTCGACGCGGACACGCTGACCGCCCGGGCGCGCGAGACGAAGGTGCGGATCCTGGACCACCGCCTCGACGTCCCCGAGGGGAAGCGGGACTTCCCGGCCTACCTGGACTCCAACCGGTTCCTGTCCAACCTGCCGGGCACGACCCTGCTGTTCCCCGTCGTCGATGTGTCCCACCAGTACATCAACGCGCTCATGTACCTGCTCACCCAGCCGGACGGGGCCCGCCCGGTCCTGGTGGACGACCGGAACCTGCACCGCCCGGCCGGGGTGGAGAAGTGGGTGCGCAACGGCTTCCTCAACGAGGACATCAAGCTGCCGCTCGGCTCGCTCGGCCCCCTGCGCACCGAGATCGAGGCGGACCTGCTGCTGCAGAACCTGATGCTGACCGCGGAGGCGATGGGCCTGGGCGCCTGGATCCACTCCGCGATCCACCCCCGCATCGCGCTCGGCCACCCGAAGTACGCCAGGACGTACGGCAGGATGCTCGGCTTCACCTTCGTCACCCCGCGCTGGCGGGCCTCCGACATGTGGCACTGGCAGATCCCCCTGCCGAGCCTCGCGGCGCTGCGCTCGCACCCGGTCGGGCTGCGCTCCCCGGAGGGCGAGCCGCTGATCGAGGCCGCGTGCCCGCCGGCGTACGCGTCGATGTCGGACGCCGTGGACGCGGTCGTCCGCCGGAAGTTCGGCCCCGGCGGCTGTTACTCCGACAAGGACGTCTTCGCCCGCATCTACCGGAACGACTACGGGCAGCGCTACCTGGCGGAGGCGAGCGAGTACGACGACCGGGTGGTCGAGTGCACCCGTGACATCTGCGAGTACGTGCTCCACACGCACCGCCGCTTCCCCGCGCACACGGACGCCGTCCAGGTGCCGGGCGTGTGGCTGCAGGTCCACCACGTCGAGACCGAGTACTACGAGCGGTACTTCGTGGACGGGCTGACCGAGGCCCATCGCGGGCATGCCGGGGTGTGGCACGCGGAGGGGCGGGGAGGCACCGGCACCGGCAGGACCTGACGGGTCCCGGGTCCGGGGCGGGCCGAGCGGATCACTGTTGACAGCCCCGGGAGGACGGCGTCAGAGTCCCGGGTGATGATGATCGACGATCTGACCCCGGCCGAGCGGCGTGTCCGGGAGGCCTTCCCGCGAGGCGCGTCCGTGGACTTCCGCACGACCCGCGACGAGGACCCCGCGTCCGGCGGCGACTGGGGACCGGAGCGGACCGTACGGGCGGCCGTACTGCGGGCGCTGCTCCTCGGCGGGCCGGAGGAGGAGCGCGAAGTCGCCGCGCTCAAGCTCACGGGGGCGCGGATCACCGGCGTGCTCGACCTGAACAGCGCCACGGTCGACGCCGCCGTCCGGCTGAGCCACTGCCGCTTCGAGGAGCCGCCCCGGCTGTACGGCGCCCAGCTCCGCCGCCTCAACCTGCGCGGCTCGGTCCTGCCCGGCATGGACGCGGGCACCCTCCAGGTCGACGGGGTGCTGCGGATGACGGACTGCCGGGTGCGGGGACCGGTGGGGCTGGGCGGGGCCCGGATCGCCCGCGCCCTGTTCCTGGACGGCGCCGAGTTCACCACCGGGGACCCCGCCGAGCCCGTGCTGCGGCTCAACCAGGCCGAGATAGGGGGCGACCTGTCGGCGCCGGGGATACGGGCGTACGGGACGGTACGGCTCACCGGGGCGTCCGTCGCCGGGGCGGTCGACCTCCAGGGCGGTGAGCTCACCGGCCCCGCGGGCACAGCGCTCGACGCCCCGAACCTCACGGTGGGCTCCGACGTCCTGGCACGGGAACTGTGCGCGCTCGGCCGGCTCGAGCTCCGCGGCTCCCGCATAGCGGGCCGGCTCGACCTGATGGGCGCCCGGCTGTCGAACCCCGGTGACACGGCGCTGCGGGCCAGCAGCTCCGTCATCGGCGAGCTCTGGCTGCTGCGCGGCGACCGCGTCGACGGCGCCCTCAACCTCCGCCGCGCCCGGATCGACACACTGCTCCTGGAACCGGAGCTGCTCCCCGACGAGGTGCAGCTCAGCGACCTGTCCTACACGGCCCTCATCCCGCACGAGCCCGCCGAGCGCCGGCTGCCGATGCTGGAGCGGAACGGCGGCGTGTACCAGCCGTACGTCTACGAGCAGTTGACGGCGGCGTACCGCAGGATCGGCGACGACGACGCGGCCCGGCTGGTCCAGCTCGCCAAGCAGCGCCGCAGACGCGCCACGCTCCCCTGGTACGGGCGGCTGTGGGGCCGGGTGCAGGACGTGACCGTCGGCTACGGGTTCCGTCCGCTGCGCGCGGCCGTCTGGCTGCTGTCGCTGCTGGCGGTCGGCTCGGTGGCATACGGCCTGGACCACCCGGATCCCCTCAAGGCGGACGAGGCTCCCGCCTTCAACCCCGTCTTCTACACCCTCGACCTTCTTCTGCCGGTCATCGACTTCGGCCAGGAGCGCGCCTACGCCCCGGACGGCTGGCACCAGGGGCTGGCGTACGGGCTCGTCATCGCCGGCTGGATCCTCGCCACGGCGATCATCGCCGGTGTGACGCGGACGGTCAGCCGTCAGTAGGTCCCCCAGGTCCCGTGGCCGCCTTCACCGCACGGTCCGCCCGGTGTGCTGGGCGGCCATGCGCACCGGTGCGTTCGCGGCCCCGTAGCCGCGGTAGCCGGCATCCCGCTGGACGAGTTCGAAGAAGACCCGGCCGACGGTCTCCGTGTAGCAGTGCCGGAACTCGCCGCCCTGTTCGTCCCGGTCGTAGAGGATGCCGAGGTCGCGGTACGTCTCCAGCTCGCCGTCGCCGAACTCGTACCGGGCGGCCAGGTCGTCGTGGTAGTTCGCGGGCACCGCCAGCAGCCGGCCGCCGGCCTCCCGGTAGGCGCGGGCCGCGGCGACCACGTCGTCGGTGGCGAGCGCGATGTGCTGGGCGCGTGCGGTGTCGTCGGTGGGGGCGGGCCCTACACCGAGGGCGATCCGGACGCTGCCGTCGGCGTTGGTGACCGCGCGGCTGCGGTGCAGGCCGTAGGGGTCGGCGACGTCCACGCTGTCCTGCGCGTGCAGCCCGAGGACACTGCGGTGGAAGAGGACCGCCTCGTCGAACTCGTGCCAGGGCTGGGTGAGGGCCAGGTGGTCGATACGGGTGCGGGCGCCGGCGGCGTGTGCGGTGGCGCCTCCCGGCGTCAGGTCCTCGAAATCCGCTCGCCAGTCGGGAAGCGCCCGGCGATCCGTCGCGACGAAGAAGAGCTCCGTGCCGTCGGGGGCCGCCACCGCGTCGAGGGGCGCGTCCTCGGGGGCGCGGCGGCGCGGCAGTACGGGCGCGAGAAGGGCCTCGGCACGGCGGGCGGCACCCGCGGGGTCGGGCGACTCCAGGCCGACGGCGGCGAGGCAGGTGCCTTCGCGTCGGGCGCCGGGCCCGGTGTTGACGAGGACGCGGGCCTCGCCCCGCTGCCACAGGTCCACGGGTTTGCCGCGGTGCCGTGCCGTACGGGTGAAACCGAGGGCGCCGAGGAGGGCAGTCGGGGGTTCGGCGTCCGGGGTGACGAGCTCGACGAAGGCGATGCCCGTGGGGACGACGGGCGCGGGCAGCGGGGCCAGTCCGGCTGCCTCCTGGAGGACGAGCAGGGAACGGTGGGCGTCGACGGCGGCGGGGCCCGCGTCGGCCTGCCGGAAGACGTCGTTGAAGACCTCCAGGGAGAGCGGCCCCTCGTACCCGGCCGCGACGACGTGCCGGAGCAGACCGGTGACGTCGAGGCCGCCCTGCCCGGGGAAGCAGCGGTAGTGGCGGCTCCACCGGAGCACGTCCATGGCCATCGGCGGGGCGTCCGCGAGCTGGAGGAAGAAGATCTTCTCGCCGGGGATGTTTTCGATGCCCTTCAGGTCGCTGCCGCGGGCCAGGATGTGGAAGCTGTCCAGACAGGTGCCGAGCGCCGGGTGACCGGCCGCCTCGACGATGCGCCAGGCGTGGTCGTACGTGTTGACGTGCCGTCCCCAGGCGAGCGCCTCGTACGCGACCCGGATGCCGGACTCCTGGGCCAGGTCGGCGAGCTGGCGCAGCTGGTCGGCGGCGAGCGCGTCGTCGTCCCGGGCGAGCGGGGACACGCTGGAGCAGACGAGGACGGTGTCGGCGCCGAGGCGGCGCATCAGCTCGAACTTGTGCCGGGCGCGGCGCAGATTGCCCGCGAACACCTCCTCGGGCACGGCCTCGATGTCACGCATCGGCTGGTAGAGGTCGATGGAGAGGCCGAGGTCCGCGCAGCGGGTGCGGATCTCCTCGGGGGTGAGCGGGCTGGTGAGCAGGTCGTTCTCGAAGATCTCCACGCCGTCGAAGCCCGCCCGGGCGGCTGCCGTGAGCTTCTCGGTCAGGGATCCGCTGAGAGAGACGGTGGCGATGGACGTACGCACGACGGTTCTCCTGATCTCCCGGTGTCCGGTCTGTCGGTCTCCGGTCTGTCGGTCTCCGGTCTGTCGGTCTCCGGCCTCCGGTCTGCCGGCCTCCACTGCCGGCCTCCTGTTCCGCTTGCGGTGTCCTTCAGCGGTGGGCGGGCGCGCCCGCCAGTTCGGCGAAGTGGGCGAGCATGCGCGCACTGTCGGGTTCCCGTCCGGTGAACAGCCGGAACGCGTCCACGGCCTGGAAGACCGCCATGCCGCCGCCGTCGAGGGTGGCGCAGCCCAGGGCGCGCGCGGCGCGCAGCAGTTCGGTCTCCAGCGGCCGGTAGACGACTTCGGCGACCCACAGGTCCGGCCGCAGCAGCCCGGCCGGGAATGGCAGGCCGGGGTGGGCCGCCATGCCGGTCGGGGTGGCGTGCACGATGCCGTCGGCGCCGGCCAGCAGCCCGGGGAGGGCGTCGGGACCGGCGGCGGACGCGCGGCCCGCCCCGAAGTGGCGGCTGAGGGAGGCGGCGAGGTCCGTGGCGCGGTCGGTCAGGGCGTCCACGACGGTGAGATGCCCGGCGCCGAGGGTGAGCGTGGCGTGGGCGACGGCCGCGCCGGCTCCCCCGGCGCCCAGCTGCACCACGCGCTCCATGGGGGCGTCGGGCAGACCGCGGGCGAAGGAGGCCGCGAAACCGGTGACGTCCGTGTTGTGGCCGATGGCCCGCCCGTTCTCGTCGAAGACCACGGTGTTGACCGCGCCGAGCGCCTCGGCCTGCGGGGACAGCCCGTCGAGGTGCCCGAGGACGAGCTGCTTGCAGGGGTGGGTGATGTTCAGCCCGTCGAAGCCCAGGTCGCGGGCGGCGCGCACGAGGTCGCCGACCGCTTCCGGGCCGACGCCCAGAACGTCGATGTCGATCAGCCGGTACAGACAGCGCAGGCCCTGCCGGCCGGCCTCGGCCTCGTGCAGCGCGGGGCTGAGCGAGGGGCCGATGCCGGCCCCGATGAGACCGACGAGGTACGAGTCCTGGGACGGGGACACGGGCACGGCACGCCTCCTGCGCACGACCGACGAACGACTGACCTAGGGCTAATGTACGAACTGGTTCGTTAGTGATACCAGCCCCTCCGTCCGCTGGGAAGCCCCGCAGGCCCTGCTTCTACAATCGCGGGCAACGCACGTCAGGAGGATGGCGATGACCACTGTCGAAGAGCCGGCCCGTTCCGGCGGGCGCCAACGGGACGCGGCCCGCACCCGGGCCGAGATCCTCGACGTGGCGACCAAGGAGTTCGCCCGCGCCGGGTACGCCGGGGCGCGCGTCGACGAGATCGCGGCCCGCACCCGCACCACGAAGCGGATGATCTACTACTACTTCGGCGGCAAGGAGCAGCTCTTCACGGCCGTCCTGGAGCGTGCGTACTCCGTGATCCGGCAGGCCGAGCAGGAGCTGGACGTCGAGCACCTCGACCCGGTCGCGGCCATCCGCCGGCTCGCCGAGCTGACCTTCGACCACCACGAGGCGCACCCGGACTTCATCCGCCTGGTGAGCGTCGAGAACATGCACGAGGCGGAGCACATCGCCGCCTCCGAGGAGCTGGCGAGGATCGGCTCGCCCGCGCTGGAGGTGATCCGCCGCATCCTCGCGGCGGGCCGGGAGTCGGGGCTGTTCACGGCCGACGTGGACGCCGTGGACCTGCACGCGATGATCAGCTCGTTCTGCTTCTTCCGCGTGTCCAACCGGCACACGTTCGGCGCCCTGTTCGGGCGCGACCTGGTCGCCGCCGACCAGCGTGAGCGCTATCGCACCATGCTCGGCGACATGGTGATCGCGTATCTGACGGCGGATCGCACGGCGGACTGACAGGACAGTCGGCACGACGACCGGCACGACAGCCGGCACGACAGCCGGCGTGACGATCGGCACGACAGCCGACAGCACCCCTTGACAGGCGGGAAACGCGAGCGCAACATCACTGGCCATCCGCTACTAACTACCCAGTGGGTTAATTAACCGGGTCGCATCCGTGCATCCGGTCCGCCGCCCCGTCACCCCCAGGGATCCGGCTCCTCTTCCCTCAGCTCACTCAGCTCACTCCACTCCGCTTACGGTGGAGTCCCCCGAAGGAGCACGCCGTGTCTGTCCCCGCCGCATCCGCCGACGCGCCTCCCGGCCAGCCCGGCCAGCCCGGCCAGCACAGGAAAGCCGCACTGGCCGCCTGGGTCGGCAGCGCCCTGGAGTACTACGACTTCTTCATCTACGGCAGCGCCGCCGCGCTGATCTTCCCCGAGATCTTCTTCGACGAGTCCGACCCGGCGACGGCGACCCTGCTGTCGCTGGCCTCGTTCGGTGTCGCGTACGCGGCCCGGCCGATCGGCGCGCTGTTCCTCGGGCACATCGGGGACCGCCTCGGCCGCAAGAAGATCATGGTCTTCACGCTGCTCCTGATGGGCGTCTCGACGTTCCTCATCGGCTGTCTGCCCACGCGCGACCAGATCGGCACGCTCGCCCCCGTCCTCCTCGTGCTCTGCCGGGTGCTCCAGGGCATCTCGGCGGCGGGCGAGCAGGCCAGCGCCAACTCCATGACGCTGGAACACGCGCCGGAACACCGCCGGGGCTACTACACGAGCTTCACCCTGAACGGCACGCAGGCCGGGCAGTTGCTGGCCACCCTCGTCTTCATCCCGATCGCCGCGCTGCCCGAGGAACACCTGATGTCGTGGGGCTGGCGGGTGCCGTTCTGGCTCAGCGTCGCCGTCGCGGTCGTCGGCTTCGTCGTCCGCCGCACCCTGGACGAGACGCCGGCCTTCAACCGGCAGGCCGCCACCGGCGAGGGCGTCGCGAAGATGCCGCTGGCCGTGCTGGCGCGCGAGCACTGGGCGGACGTGCTGCGGGTGATCGCGGGCGCGCTGGTCGCCTCGGTCTCCACGATCTTCACGGTGTGGGCGCTGGCGTACGCGACGAGCGACTCGGTCGGCATGTCCCGCTCGTCGATGCTGTGGGTGGGCGCGCTCGCCAACCTCGTGGCGCTTGCCGCCATCCCCCTGTGGGCCGTCCTGTCCGACCGGATCGGCCGCCGCCCGGTCTTCCTGATCGGCTCGGCCGGCAGCGCGGTCCTGATGTTCCTCTACCTGTGGGCGATCTCCTCGGGCTCGTACCCGCTGGTCCTGCTCCTCGGCATCCTCGCCTTCGGTGTCGTCTACTCCGCCGCGAACGGCATCTGGCCCTCCTTCTACGGCGAGATGTTCTCCACCAAGGTCCGGCTGTCCGGCATGGCCGTGGGCACGCAGATCGGCTTCGCCGTCTCCGGGTTCGCCGTCACCTTCGCCGCACAGTTCGCCGGCCCGGACGGTGACGACTGGTTCGCCGTCGCCCTGTTCACCACCGCGCTGTGCGTGCCGCCGGTCCTCGCGGCGCTCACCGCCCGGGAGACGCACAAGGTGCCGACGGAGCTGCTGGGTGAGCGCGTGCCCCGCGCGGGCGCGCAGCGGGAGAGCGTCGCGGCCTGATTCCCGGCTCACCTCACCCGGGAATCCCGTACGCGCGCTCCACCCGGATCCGCAGGACGAGCCGCCGGTCCCGGACCATGGCCGCGCGGAAGTCGTCCCAGTCGGGGTGCTCCCCCTGGACGTCGCGGTAGAGCCGGACCAGCTCCTCCACCGTGTCGTCGTGCGGGTCCGCGGCCACCGGGGTCAGGTCGGCCGTGCCCTCGACGACCGTGTAGGCCCAGCGGTCGGCGCTGGTCACGTGGTACGACACGCGGGGGTCGCGGCGCATGTTGCGGGTCTTGGCGCGGTTGTCCGTGACGGAGACGCGGAGGAGGCGCTCGTCCGGGTAATACGCGTGGCTCACGTTGGAGAGCTGAGGCCGGCCGTCGGCCTTGAGAGTGACCAGCACCCCGCCGTCGTACTCGGAGAGCAGGGCGAGCAGTGCGTGCTGGATGTCCTCGGTGTCCTGGGTGTCCTGGGTGTTCTGGGTGTTCTGGGTCATGCCCGTTCAACGAAGGTGCCACGGCGACGTGTTCCGGGTCCGGCCCCCGGGGAATGGGGCGCGTTCGGTGGGGGACCACGAAGGGGAGTGACGTTCGAGAGCGGAGAGCGGAGAGCGGAGAGCCGACGTCCCTCACCGGCATCTCACCGGCACCTCACCGGCGCCTCGCCGACACCTCACGGAAGAACCGATGACCATGGAGCGACTACGGCAGGAGACCGAACCGGTCGCGGCCGGGCTCGACCCGAAGGCCCTGGCCCGGCTGGACCAGCACTTCGCCCGGCTGGTGGACGAGGGGCGCCTGCCCGGGTACCTGGTCGCCGTCGCCCGGCACGGCCGCGTCGCCCACCTCACGACGTACGGCCACCGCGACCGCACGGCGGGGCTCCCCGTGGAAACGGACACGGTGTGGCGGATCTACTCGATGACGAAGCCGGTCGCGTCGGTGGCCGCGCTGATCCTCGCGGAGGAGGGGCGCCTGTCCCTCTCGGACCCGGTGTCCCGCCACATCCCCGCCTTCGCCGAGATGCGGGTGTACGAGTCCGGATCGGGCGCCGGCCTGCGTACCCGCCCCGCCGGACAGCCCGTCCTCGTCCGCCACCTGATGACCCACACCGCGGGGCTGACCTTCGGCTTCTACCGCTCCCACCCGGTGGACGCCCTCTACCGCGAGGCGGGCCTGGAGAGCCCGGTCCTGCCGGGTACGGACCTGGCCACGACGTGCGAGGCGTACGCGCGTCTGCCGCTCCAGTTCGAGCCGGGCACCCAGTGGAACTACTCCGTGGCGTCCAACGTCCTCGGCCGGGTCATCGAGGTGGCGTCGGGCCGGCCGCTCGACGTGTTCCTCGTGGAGCGGGTCTTCCGCCCGCTGGGCATGACGGACGCGGGTTTCCACGTCACGGACGAACAGGCAGGGCGGCTGGCCGAGTTGTACGGGGAGACGGACGACGGCGGGATCGCCCCGATCCCCGGGCCGCCGCTGCAGGGCCGGCCGCGTCTGCTGTCCGGCAGCGGCGGCCTGGTGGCGACGGCCCACGACTACCACCGTTTCATGGAGTTCCTGCGCCGCGGCGGCGAGCTCGACGGCGCCCGGCTGCTCTCGCCCGGGTCCGTCGCCGCCATGACCGCCAACCACCTCCCCGGCAACGCCGACCTGCGCACCTACGGCAGCCCCGCCCACCGGTTCCCCGGCAACGCGGGTGTCGGTTTCGGCCTCGGCGTCTCGGTCGTGGTCGACCCCGCGGTCACGGACACGCCGTCGGCCGCGGGGACGTACGGCTGGAGCGGCGTCGCCACCACGACCTTCTGGGTCGACCCGCGCCACGACGTGACGGTCCAGTTCATGACGCAGGTCCGGCCGAGGTCCTCCAGCGCCGTCTTCCCCGAGCTGCGCAGGCTGGTGCACGAGGCGGTGGTGGGGTGATGGTGGTGGGGTGACAGTGGTGGGTGACGGCGGTGGGGCGACGGGGCTCAGGGAGAGCTGACCACCGCGTCCAGGTGGGGCAGGCAGTGGTCGAGGCGCTCCCGCTTGGTGCGCAGGTAGGTGATGTTGTCCGCACACGGCGGGATCAGCAGGGGCACCTGTTCGGAGACCTTGATGCCGTGCCGCAGCAGCGCCTCCCGCTTGCGCGGGTTGTTGGACATCAGCCGCACCGAGCGGACGCCGAGGTCGTGCAGTATCTCCGCCGCGACGCGGTAGTCGCGGGCGTCCACCGGCAGGCCGAGCGCGATGTTCGCCTCCACCGTGTCGAGGCCCTCCGACTGGAGCTTCATCGCCTGCAGCTTGGCGAGCAGGCCGATGCCCCGGCCCTCGTGCCCGCGCAGATAGACGAGGATGCCGCGGCCCTCGGCCACGATCGACTCGAGCGCACCGGTGAGCTGGGGTCCGCACTCGCAGTGCCGGGACCCGAACGCGTCGCCGGTCAGGCACTCCGAGTGCAGCCGGGTGAGTATTCCCTCCCCGCCGACGGCATCGATGTCGCCGTACACCAGCGCCACTTGTTCCTCACCGCGGTCCTGATCGAGGTAGCCGACGGCTTCGAAATCTCCGTACACGGTGGGCAAAGGGGCATTCACCACGCGTACGGCACCGGAGGACCGCGCATTCGCGCCGAGCACGCCAACGGTTTCTGTCATGATCTGGTTCCCATCCTGGCTGTCTTTGTGAGCGCGAAAGGCCGGAAAACGTGAGCGTGATACCTGTGGACACCACCGAGGACATACGGGCACGGGCAGTCGGCGGGGACACACAGGTCGCCGTCCTGCCCGTCGGCAGCTTCGAGCAGCACGGCCCGTATCTGCCGCTCGCCACCGACACGCTCGTCGCCTGCGCCGTCGCACGGGAGATCGCCGCGGCGTACCCGGCGGTGCGGCTGCTGCCGCCGGTGACCGTCTCCTGCTCGCACGAGCACGCGGCCTGGCCGGGCACGGTCAGCATCTCCGCCGTGACGCTGTACGCGGTCGTCCGGGACATCGCGGCCTCGCTGCGCCGGTCCGGTGTCGAGGCGCTGGTGGTGGTCAACGGGCACGGCGGGAATTACGTGCTGGGCAATGTGGTGCAGGAATCCACCGCCGAAGGACATCGCATGGCGCTTTTCCCGGCGGCCGAGGACTGGGAGGCCGCGGGGGAACGGGCGGGCGTGGAGACCTCGTTGCTCAGTGATATGCATGCGGGGGAAATAGAGACCTCCATACTTCTGCACTGCCATCCCGAATCGGTCCGGCCCGGTCACGAATCCACCGATTTCCTCGCCGACGACCGCCGTCATCTCCTCTCCCTCGGTATGTCGGCCTACACCGATTCCGGCGTCATCGGCCGTCCTTCGCTGGCGTCCGCCGAGAAGGGCGAGAAGCTGCTGGCGGGGCTGGTGGAGTGCTTCGGCGCGTACTTGTCCGTGGTGACCTCGGACAGGGAGCCCGGTGCGTGGACCACGTCGACCACGTCGACCACGTCGTCCTGACCCGGCCGGCGTATCCGCAGGGCGCCGTACCGGCGCGCCACGAGCACGCAGGCACCGGGCAGCGCGGCCGCGAAACTGAGCACGCCGTAGACCACGGCGACGGTCAGCCCCTGGGCGGCGCCCAGTCCCGCCGCGCCGAACGACCACGCGGTGACGCCCTCCCGGGGGCCCCAGCCGCCGACGTTCAGCGGCAGGCTCATCGCGAGCAGCGCCAGCAGGGCGAGGGGCACCAGTTCGGCCACCGACGCGGCCGAGGCGGCCGGTCCGGCGGTCCGGGCGGCGAGCAGGAACAGCGCGACGTGCCCGGCCAGGGCCAGTACGGACGACAGCGCGACGCCCGGCCAGCTCGCGCGCCCGAGAAGCGCGCCGCGCGCCTCGGCGAAGGTTCCGGCGAGGGTTGCGCGCAGCGCACCGCCCCGCCGACGGGCCGGACCCGGCGACCGCCCCATACGGACCGCCACCACGATCGCGAGCCCGCCCAACGCGCCGAGCCCGAGCACGGCGGCCGCGTGGCGGGTCTCGTGCAGCACCGGGGACGGCAGGGTAAGGAGGACCGTTACTCCGACCACGGCGAGCACGGCCTGCCCCGCGGTCCGCTCCAGCACGACGGCCCGTACACCGCGTCCCATGTCCCCGGCGCTCCGCCCGTGCCGTACCGCGCGGTGCACGTCGCCGAGGACGCCGCCGGGCAGGGCCGCGTTGAGGAACAGGGCCTGGTAGTAGTCCGCGACGGCCGGGCCCAGCGGCAGCCGGACGCCCAGGCCGCGCGCCACCAGGCACCAGCGCCAGGCGCTGAGCACCGTGGTGAGTACGCCGATGCCGACCGCCGCGCCCAGGGTGGTGGCGTCGATCCGCCGCAACCCGTCGACGAACACGCCCGAACCGAGCCGCCACAGCAGCACGCCCATGAGGGCGGTGCCGGCGAGGGTGCCGAGGTGGGGGCGCAGGGAGGAGAACCCGGACGCCCGCGTCTCCGCCCCCGGCGCGCTCATGTCGCCCCGTTCGTCGGCCGGGGCAGGGCGAGGACGTCGCAGTGGTGGACGACCGCCCGCAGTTCACCGGCGCGGCACGCCCGCAGCCGCTCCACCAGGTACGGGTTCGCGCGTGCGACCAGGCCCGGGCGCTGCTCGCACGCCGCGCCCACCCAGCCGCACAGCCACTCCTCCGCCAGCGCCGCCTGCTCGGGCCCGAGCCGCCAGGGACTCGGACGCACATGTACGGTCGCGCCCCGCCGGGAGAACGCGTCGCAGACCGCGTCGACGGCGTCGGGGCCGAGCAGTTCCCCCCGGCGCTGATGGGCGTTGAAGGCGTCGGCGATCTCGGCGTCCAGGGGGTGCGACGGGGTGAGCTCCACCCGCCCGGCGACGGACAGCGTGAACAGGGCCGGGCAGCCGGCGCCCGTGCAGGCCGCTGCAAGGCTGTCGATCTCCCCCGGCGTGAGGACGTCGAGCAGCGCGGAGGCGGTGACCAGCGTGGCGTCCGCGAGATCCGATGCGGTCAGGCTCCCGATCTCGCCGCGCCGCGTGGTGACGGTGACGGGGCTGCCGTCGGCCGCCGTACGCGGCGCGCGGGCGGCGGCCAGGCGCAGCAGGTCCGGGTCGTGGTCGTGCAGCACCCAGTGCTGGGCGCCGTCGAGACGGGGCGCGAGCCAGCGGCCCATCGAGCCCGTGCCACAGCCGAGGTCGTGGACGGTCATGCCCGTGGCGGTCCGGGACGGCAGGTGCGCAAGCCGGAGCCGGTTGCGCAACGGGTCGAGGAGGTCGGCGGCGAGATCGGCGGCGCGGGCGTCGGCGTCGGCGCTCTCGCGCAACTCCAGCCACTCGGGGGCGTACTGGTGCACGTCGGGTGCCCCGTCGGTAGAGGGGGCCGTACTCCCGGAGGGGACCGCGCTCGCGGAGGGCGCCGTGCTAGCGAGGGGCGCCGCACTCGTCACCGCACTCGTCACCGTACTCGTCACTGTGTTGACCACCTCACGCCGCCTTCCGTGGTTGGTGCCGCAGCCGCCCCAGCACCCCGGCGAGACTGCGGGCGGTGGCCGCCCAGCCGTCGAGCGCGGCCCGGCGGCCCCGGGCCGCGGCCTTGAGCCGGCGCCGTACGTCCGCCTCGCCGAACCAGCCGCGCAGCTCCGCAGCGATCGCCGCGGGGTCCTCCGGCGGTACGAGGATGCCGGGCACCCCTCCGTCCGGTGCGCGCCCGACGGCCTCGGGCAGCCCGCCGACGTCGGTGGCGAGGACGGGGATGCCGCGGGCGAGGGCCTCGGTGACGGCCATGCCGTACGTCTCCGCGTAGGAGGTGAGGACCATGAGGTCGGCGGCGGCGTAGCTGGCGTCGAGGTCGGCACCGGTCTGCGGGCCGGCCAGGTGCAGCCGGTCCCCCAGGCCGAACTTCGCGATCAGGGAACGGATGTGCCCGACGTACGCGGGGTCCTGCCCGAGCCCGCCCACCAGCGCGCAGCTCCACGGCAGGTCGGTCACGGCGGCGAGGGCTTCCACCAGCCGGTGCTGGCCCTTGCGCGGGGTCACCGCGGCCACGCACAGCAGCCGGGAGACGCCGTCGGTGCCGGGCGCGAGGGGCGCGATGTCGGCCCCCGGGGCGGCGACATGGACCCGTTCGGGGGCGAGCCCGTGGTGGGAGACGAGGCGCCGTACGGCCCAGTCGCTGGTCGCGACGACGGCGGGCGCGGCGCGCAGCACCGCCCGTTCCGCGGCGTCGAGTCCGGCGGCCACCTCGGGGGCGAGACCGGTCTCGTCGCCGAGCGGCAGGTGCACCAGCACGGCGAGGCGGAGCCGCCCGGCCTCGGGGACGACGATCTCGGGGACGCCGCAGGCGACGAGCCCGTCGAGCAGGACGACGGTCCCGTCGGGCAGTTCCCGCAGCAGGCGCGCGAGTTCGGCGCGGGCGTCCGCCCCGGGCCGGGGCCAGCCACCGTCCACGATGTACCGCCGCACCTGCCAGCCGAAGCCGGGCAGATCGAGGCAGATCCGGCGGTCGTAGCCGTTGCCGCCGCTCGGGCGGGCCGGGTCGTCGACACCGCCCGGCATCACGAAGTGCACGGAGCGCAGGGACATGGGGACGACAGGGACGACAGGGACGACAGGGACGACAGGGACGACAGGGACGACCTCAGCGGTGCGGGAGGCTCGGCTCTCACTCACAGGCCACGCTCGTAACTCGCCCAGGCGATGTGCGACTCGTGCAGGGTGACGGTGAGACCGGCGAGACCCTTGGCACCCTCGCCCAGCGCCCCCCTGCGGATCCGCTCGGCGAGCCGGTCCGCGACGACCTTGGCCAGGAACTCCGTGGAGGTGTTCGTGCCCCGGAACTCGCTCTCGTCGTCGAGGTTCCGGTAGTTCAACTCGCCGACCACTGAGCCGAGTTCCCGGGTGGCGAGCCCGATGTCGACGACGATGTTGTCGGCGTCCAGCTCGGCGCGGCGGAAGGTGGCGTCCACGAGGTACGTGGCCCCGTGCAGGCGCTGCGCGGGGCCGAAGACCTCGCCGCGGAAGCTGTGGGCGATCATGAGGTGATCGCGGACGGTGATGCTGAACAACGGACGACCCTCCAGATGCGGTGCGTCTGCCCCGGGCCGGGGCATGCCGTGTAGTACGGCTGCTTTCTGCCCGCTGTTCAGCCCGTCCTCGGGGTTTCTCCGATGGCCGACCGGTCGGGCGGCCGGGCGGTCATCCGGAAACTGTCAGTGCTCGTACCGCACCCGATGGCAGAGACCGGGCAGCTCCCCGGACACCAGCCGCGGCATGACGTCGGGCAGCTCCTCGAAGGCGCACTCCCCGGTGACGAGCGCGTCGAAGGCGGGGTCGGCGAGCAGGTCGAGGGCGAGCGCGAGCCGGTCGGCGTACGTACGGCCGGGGCGTCCGGCCGGGGACACGGTGCCCACCTGGCTGCCGCGTACGGTGAGCCGCCGCGAGTGGAACGCCTCGCCCAGCGGCAGACTCACCCGCCGGTCGCCGTACCAGCTCAGCTCGATCACCGTGCCCTCGGGCGCGAGAAGTTCGAGTGCCCGGGCGAGCCCCTGCTCGGTGGCGCTGGCGTGGACGACGAGGTCGCACTCCCCCAGCGCGTCGGCGGGCAGCGCGAAGCCGACACCGAGGGCGCGGGCGATATCGGCGCGCGCGGGATCGGCGTCGACGAGCTGGACGCGCACCCCCGGAAAGCGACCGAGCAGCGCGGCGACCGAACACCCGACCATGCCGCCGCCGACCACGGCGATCCGGTCACCGACCAGCGGCGCCGCGTCCCACAGCGCGTTCACCGCCGTCTCCACGGTCCCGGCGAGCACGGCACGCCCGGCGGGCACACCGTCCGGTACGACGGTGACGGCGCTCACGGGCACGACGTACCGCGTCTGGTGCGGATGGAGACAGAAGACGGTCCGCCCCGCCAGCTCGGCCGGCCCCTCCTCCACCTTCCCGACGCTCAGATAGCCGTACTTCACGGGTCCGGGGAAGTCCCCTTCCTGGTACGGCGCGCGCATGGCCGCGTACTGGCTCTCCGGCACCCCACCGCGGAACACGAGCGTCTCGGTGCCGCGGCTGACTCCGGAGTACAGGGCGCGTACGAGCACCTCTCCGGCGGCGGGCGCGGACACCGGCGCCTCCCTGATCTCACTCTCCCCGGGCGTGCGGAGCCAGAAGGCGCGGGCGGTGTGGTTCATGGACTCTCCCTGAACGGTCGGCTTCTTCTCCACGTACGCAGCGGTGGACGTCGCACGCTCAGTCACCCACTCGGTACGCGACGAAGATCACTCCTGTCTCACGTTCGGAAGGTATCCGGTGGCCCTGCACAACTCTGCCCTGAACCACCCTCACGACGCCCGGCCGTTGCTCCGCGAGACGACGGTGGGCGCGGGCGCCCAGCTCCTGCTGCTGACACTCCTGAGCACCGCGCTCGGGCTGGGCCCGGCGGGCTGGCTCACGGGCCTGGTGTTCGCGCTCGCCACCTGGGCGGTCCTCACCCGGGCCCTGCGCCGTACCCGGCCACCCTCCTTCGGCCCGGCGAACCGGGTGACGCTCGGCCGGACCGTCCTGGTCGGCGGGGTCACGGCCCTGGTCGCCGACTCGCTCCGCAGCGCCCAGGAAGGGCCGCCGGTGACGCTGTTCGTCGGCCTGACGACGGTGGCACTGATCCTCGACGGTGTGGACGGCAAGGTGGCCCGCCGCACGGGCACGACGACCGCGCTGGGCGCACGCTTCGACATGGAGGTCGACGCGTTCCTGATCCTGGTGCTGAGCGTGTACGTGTCGACGTCGCTCGGCCCGTGGGTGCTCGCGAGCGGCCTGATGCGCTACGTCTTCGTGGCCGCCGCCCGGGTGCTGCCGTGGCTGAACGGCGCACTGCCGCACAGCATGGCCCGCAAGACGGTGGCGGCGGTCCAGGGGGTGGTGCTGCTGGCTGCGGCCTCGGGCTGGCTGCCGTACGCCGTGGCGCTCGCTCTGGTGGCGGTAGCGCTGGGTTCGCTGGTGTGGTCGTTCGGGCGGGACGTGGGGTGGCTGTGGCGGACTCGGGAGACACTGACGGGAACACGGACCACGCCCCCTCAGCCGACCGGTGAGCAAAGCCCCCTCGTCCAGGCCGGACCCGACGGCGGACCGACACCACCGCCCGGCGCCGTGGGCACCCTGCCTCGGCAGAAGGCAAGGCTCGCGGCGTGAAGCGCGTCCTTCCAGGCCCTGCCGCGGTACGGCGAGGTGATCAGTTCGAAGCCGGAGCCGGGGAAGCCGTGTCGTCGGCCTCGATGTCGAAGTTGATCTGGTCTCCGTCGACAGAGGTCACTTCGACCGTCACGCCCAAGGTGCTGCCGTCGTCCGCCGTGAGCTTGCACCGGGTGGTGGTACCGGCCTTGCCGGCGAGATCTTCGGGACAGGTGATGTCCGGCTTCGGCTGACCCGTCGTGTCGGCGAGCTTCTCGGCGACCAGCGTGGCCAGTTTGTCCGCGGACATCTTCGGCGTCGTGGACGTCCCGACGCTGACCGAGGCGGAGCAGCCGACGAGCAGCGCGCCCGCGGCCACGGCCGAGAGGATCGAGGCCGCTGCGGACAGGCGAATCGTGATCATGGCGGACTCCTGCGGAGGGCTGGCGGGGGGAGAGAGATCAGGAAGCATACTTCCTGGAGATCACCGGCAACGTCGGAGGGGAGCAAGGCGGAGGAGACGAAGCCGGAGGGAAGCAAGGCGGAGAAGACCGAGCCGGAGGGGATCGAGCCGGAACCATACGATCCGGAGCGGATCAATCCGGGTGTGGTCCCGCCGACCTCACAATTTGCCGGTGATGACTCCGCGCCAGGTCCACCCCGCGCCCAGGACGGTGTCCTGCAGGGGATCCTTCAGGTCGGAGCTGTCGAAGCTGAACGTCTCGTTCGCTTCGAGGCCCCCGTCCTCTCCCTCGCCGAGGGTCCAGCGCTTCGAGACCGTCTTCACCTGGCCACGTTGGGCCTCGGCCGCGATGGCCAGGCTGGGAGTGTCACCGACCCACGTGACCTCGTACTCCTGGTCGAGGGAGCGGACCTCGTTCTTCTCCGGGACCAGGCGCATACGGACCTGGAACACTCGGCTCACCTGGGTGCGGACGAAGAAGGTCTGCCAGGCCGGGTCCAGGATGCGCCACTCGGCCACCAGGTCGGCGCCCTCCTCGTGGCCGTCCCGGATGACGTAAGGGACGTCGGGTCCGTTGAGGCCGAGCAGAGCCGCGTGGACCTCGTCGGCGGGTCGCGGGGCGACACCGTCGGCGGGGCGCTTGGTTCCGGTCAGCTTGTCGAAGAGTCCCATGAGATCAACCTAGGAGGAGTCGGATCGGGGGTGCAAGATCAGCCGCTGCCGCGGGACGCACTACGAAGTCGCGCCGGTGTCCGGGCGGACTGTACGCACGAAGTCCTGGAAGTCGGCCAGGACGGCGGGGTGCTGGAACTCGGTGGCCGTCAGGACCAAGCGGATCACCGCCCGCACACGCGGATCGGCTACGTCCAGCATGGCGAGGTACACCTGGGACTGGACGAGGTCGCGGCTCGCGCCGTCGATGACGGCCGAGACGGCCAGCGTCTGAGTGAACGCCGGCGCATCCGCGGAGCCGGCCTCGCGGCTGCCTGTGACCACGACCGACGTGGCGGCCCCACGCAAGCGCTCCACGGACTCGTGTGCGATCTCGGACAGCGTCGCCTCGTCCGGGCGGTACTCGCCGTCGATCGTGATGTTCGCGGTGAATCCGCCGTCCGGCCGCGGATGCAGCGCGACGAACGCCGCACCGGGTGCGCCGGCTGCATCCGGCGGTGCGGCGCGCCAGCCTTCCGGCAGTTCGAACTCGATCGGTACGGGAAGGGTCGTGGACATCTCGGGTTCTCCTTACTACGGCAACGGATGTGTGGAGAGGCGCATCAGAACAGGCTGCCGACCGCATCGCCGAAGGCTCCGGCGGCATCGCCCAGGGCGCCGGCCGCATCACCCACGGCGTCGGCCGCATCGCTCGCGGTGTCGGCGATCTTCCCCGGATCGACGGTGACCTCGAAGCCCACCTCGCCACCGAGCCCGAGGGCTGCGCCCGCCTTCGCGCCGATGTGCCACTTGCTGTCCGCGCCCTTGCCCAGGGTCGTCTCGGCCTCGGCACCGATGCCGGCCCAGCCTTCGGCCGACGCACCCACCCCGATGCCCCCGATGTCCGCACCACCCGTGACGCCGGCCTTCGCGCCGGCGAACGCCTCCGCGCCCGCCCGCATTCCTTCAAGACCGATGCCTGCGTTGACGCCGGCCTCGGCGCCCGCCTTGGCCTCCGCCCGCCCGTACACCCCGACGGGCCCGGCGTCGGCGCGGCCGTTGGCCGAAGCCTCGGCGCCCGCGAAGGCACCTGCCTCGCCGCTGATGCCCTCGTTGGTGATGCCGCCGCCCGCGGAGACCTTGGCGCCCACATACGCCTCGGCCGCCCCGTCGAGTTTCATCGGGCCGTTGGTGAGCGAACCCTCCGCGCTCGCGCGGCCGAGGTCGGCATGCGCCTCGGCCTCGCCCAGCTTGCCGGCCCCGGTGTCGGGCCCGGAGACCGATGTCCCGGTGCCGGGGCCGGAGGCTTCGGCCTCACCTTCGGCGATCCACCCGTTCTTCTCCGTGCGGGCGTTCTTCTTCAGCTCGGCCGCGCGGGCGGCGTCGGCGTCGTCAAGGGAGGTGACGACCCTGGAGTTGAAGTCACTCCGGCTTCCGCCCAGATCGCGGCGCAGGGCCCAGCAGGCGGTCTCGTCGGCATCGGCGGCGCGTTGCAGCACATCTGAGAGGCGGCGGGCGAAGGCGTCGCACGCCTGCTGCTGCTCGCGGATGGCGGCCTGGCCGTCGGGGTCGTGACGGGCGCCGTTGTCCTGGGAGAGGTCATAGCGCGGGGTGACCGTGCCGGTGGCGCTGACGTGCAGGTCCAGCTCCTTGGCCTCGACGTCGGCGAGGCGGCGGAGGTCGGCCCTGGCCTTCTTCAGCTCGGCGTGCAGCGAGGTGAGAACGCCCGCGATGCCCTGCGCCTCCTTGTGGGCGCTCTCGAACTGCTGCTGGGCGGCGCGTACGTCGTTGTCGGCCTTGGCCGCCGTCAGCACCGGCTGGTTCCATCCGGCCTGCCGGAAGGGGCGGGCGACCTGGTCACCGTACGAGGTGTGCAGGCCCTTGAACTTGGTGGCCGTCTCCTCCCAGCGGTCAGCGGCCGCTTCGAGGTTGCTGAGGTTGAGGTGGTACAGCTGCTCGTACGTCGGCATGAGCTCGGCGAGTCCCCGTGGAGTCGTGCGTGTGTCTGGTCAGGCTGGTTCTGGTTCTCGTGGCGGTGCCCCCGCATGGAGGGCCGGCCCGGACTCAGCCGAAGGGCGAGGGTTCGCCCGACAGGGAGCGCATGGTCTGCGTGTTCGCGGCCTCGGTGCGCTGATAGAGCATTCCCGACCCCCCGCACTGGCCGGCGAGGCTGTCACAGTCGGACGCGAGCGCGGAGACCTGACTCGACCAGATCTCCGCCAGACCGGTCAGGGCCCCGCCCAGCCCGCCGTCCCAGTCACCGGAGCCGAAGTCCCGGGAGGCCGAGCGTGTCTCGTCCACCGGATGAGCACCGGCGGTTCGCGTCTGCGCCGCGACCTCGCGCGCGCCGGAGCCCGCACGATTGAGCGATTGCGGATCCTCGATATCCGTCCCGGCCGACACGCCATATCCCCCATGTCTTTTCATTTTCCGCACAGAGCGGGAACACATATGTGACGCGAGCGCGTCAGAGGCGAGTGAGTCTACATGCGATGGCGTTTGCGCCGAGCGTCAACGCCGGTCATATCGACGGACACTTGTCCCGGCAACCGCGTGCCCGGAAACAGGCTCCGTACTGCGGCCGTGCGCTCGCCGGGTTCCGTCCCGTGACAGGTCACGGACCTGCCCGGTAGTACCGTCCGCCTCCCACTTGGCGCACCAGTGGCACACGATTCTGAAAGGAGGGGAGTTGCGCGGCAGGTACTCCGCGAGATGCGAGCGCGGTTGACGCAGAAACTGGCATTGGCATCCTCTCTCGCAAGATATGCATCCGGCGGCCGCGCGGGGGCCGACCCGGCTCGCCCGCCAGGCAGCGAGGACCGGCCCGTTCAAGGGCCGATGAGCACTGTGTGATTGAGGCGAATGCCCTTGCAGAAGATCCCTAGTACTCCAGCCGTAGATCGTGACTGGCTGGAGTTGGCTCATGCTCTCCGGGGCTTGCGAGGCTTGGCCCAGTTGCCGTGTGGTCGGTTTCGTTCCTTTGCCAGCATTGCGGCGTCGAACTCGACCTTGGTGGTGACCGTTCGTGGTTCGGGTTCGAGCACGGCCGCAGTCGATCGCCACGGGACAGCCGAGGCCCAGCCGACGAGGGGCATGGTCTCGTTGTAGTAGGGGGCGAACTGCGCGGTGATGAGGGCCGGCATCTGGTAATTCAGGTCGCGCGCGTGCTCGATGAACGCCCCGGGGAGCAGGACGTGGTGCGTTTCCACGTAGTGCGGGAAATCCTGACGCCAGAGCCAGCTGCCGTCGGTTACCAGCGATGAACAGCCCAGGGAGTGACGGTGCGCGCTCCCGGTGATGACGTCACGGCCCCCTTCCATGACGTCGATGAGGATGTGACCGGCATCCAGGTAGGCCACCAAGTCCGCCTCATCCGGCTCTCCGACGGGTTGGACGGCATCGCGTAGGGATCCGTTCGGCTGGCCGGGACGGTTGTCGACTTCGTCGTAGAAACCCAGCAATCCCAGCACCGCTTCTCCCTCCACGACGGGCCTTCCATCCCGCTGGCACCCATGCGCGCGGACACCGCCGATCACCGGTGCGTGAAGACTGACGATCTTGCGGTGGCCGCGGGTCACAGCGTAGACCCGCCCGCTGGCAGGAGGCGTTCGAGGTCCTGATGGGCCGGATAGCGGGCCGGTTCGCGCGGGTGGAGCCCCGGCGCCGGGTGCGGGATTTGGTGCTGGGGCTGTTGTCGGACCTGCCGCGCAAGAACTGCTGGTCGATCGCAGAGTGGGCCAGGGAGGCGAGTCCGGAGGGCATGCAGCACCTGCTCGGCCGGGCCAGGTGGGATACCGATCGAGTGCGTGACAACGTGCGCGAATACGTGCTGGAGCATCTACGCGACGAAGAAGCGGTGCTGGTGGTCGACGAGACCGGGGACGTGAAGAAGGGCATGCACACCGTCGGTGTCTAGCGCCAGTACACCGGCACCGCCGGGAGCCCAGGTCGCTGTCTACCTCGTCTACGCGAGCCGCCGTGGGCACGCGGCGGTGGACCGTGAGCGGTACATCCCGCGCGCGTGGACATGCGCCCCGAACCGCTGCCGGGCCGCCGGCCTGGCCGAGGACACCGCCTTCGCGACCAAGCCGGAGCTGGCCGCCCGCATGATCGGCCGGTTCTCGGACGCCGGGCACCGCGTGAGCTGGGTCGCGGGCGACGAGGTCTACGGCGGCAACCCGAAGCTGCGGGCCACGCCCATGGCCTGGGGCTCCATCAGGCTCGACTCGTCGCCCGTGACCGATACCTGCACCACGCCAGCAGGATTGCCCGCACCCCGGACTGCCCGCTCGATCTGCGATCGCTGGCTGACCGTACGGCCGACTGTCCTGGCCGCATCGTGACGATCGAGGCGGTTTCGGACGGCGACACCGTCCACCGTCCGTGACTGGTTCGTGGACCTGGTGGCCATCGCCGCCGAGCCCACGGGTGAGCACCGGATGGCCACCATCTACCGCGTCACGGCTGTGCGGCACCTCGGGGAAGACGAGGACCGCGGCCTACTCCACCCGTCGGCGACAGCCGCCGACCGGGCCGGCCGCGCTTTGGCCGGCCGCCTCTCAGTCCCCTTCCACTTCGCGAGTCCGGACACTCCGGACGACCAGGCCACGCACTGGCGGGCTTGGCCGATGAAGTGAGCCGTGAGCTTCAAACCGCATGCGACTGCGCATCCCCCTGGATGATCTCGCTGCCAACGGGAAGCCTTCAATCCCCGTGTGTAGCCGACCAATCGACTCGTCCGCGCCCCGCAACTTCCACACCGACGGCGCGTGTATCAGGCACTCACGGGACACCTGGGACAGGACGAACACATCGTGCACTTCTGATTTCCATCCCTTCGCCATAGAATCTGTCCGTCCGTGGGGGTGGGTGCGACAAGACGCACATGTCACGCAGGGAATCAGTCGGGGAACGTCGGGCCCGCCCACGTCGCCGCACCTCGGGAGAAGCTGTGGCCTCCCCCTTCGGGGTCTGAGCGGCGAACGTGAGAGCAGGGACGATCGTGACAACCAATCCGGGTGCCTTCGGGGGCGGCGACGATCTGGAACGGCTGAAAGCTGTCCTGGAAAACTGGCGGACATCGCTCGTGGACCTCAGCGGACGCAACCGACTGTTGAATTTCAGACACACCCGCGCCTCGACACTGGAAATATCCGCTCCCGCGCCGTCAGCCCTGGTGAACCTGCTGGACAAGCAAGCCCTGCGCTTCGGTCCTCTTCCGGATGAGCTTCCGCTGGAGGGTGAGGAGTCAGCATGCCCTCCTCCGGACGAGAACGACATCATCACCCAGAAGACCACGGCTCCTGCTCTGCAGAGGGCGCTGCGAGCTCTCCGGTCGAAGGCGACACAGGTGTTCAACGACTACGGTCTGTGGACCCTCCACCTGGGCGTCGGCATCTTGCACTGGTCTGAGGACGGAGCCGCCACAACGAGCCAGGCACCGTTGCTCCTGTTCCCGGTGGAACTCGTGCGAACCCCCACCGGGCAGATCCTTCTCCAGGAGAACGACGACGAGGAGCCTCAGCTCAATCCCGCATTGCCCATCAAGCTCGAGCAGTTCGGCATCGACTGGGCGCCTGTCTTGGAACAGGACTGCCATGACGTGGACGCGGTGGTCGAAGCCGTACGCAGAGCCGTGGCCGGCAAGTCCCAGTGGAAGGTCGAGGAGCGGGTCGTCATGTCGCTCTTCGCCTCCCACAAGGAATCGATGTACCGGGACCTGCTCGAGAACCAGGACCGGCTCCTCGGCAGCGACCTGGTGCGTGCCGTGGCGCTGGGCGCCGGCGGCTCCCTTGCGGCCGACCGTTTCGACTTCGAGGAGGTGCCGTCGGCACGCGTCGACGAGCTGGTGCCTCCGGAGGACAGCCCGCTGGTCCTGGATGCGGACACCTCTCAGCGGCAGGCAGTCGCCGCTGCCGTGGCAGGCCGATCGTTCGTGCTCGACGGTCCGCCGGGGACCGGCAAGAGCCAGACCATCACCAACATCATCGCGGGGCTGATGCATGCGGGCCGCAGTGTGCTGTTCGTCAGTGAGAAGGCGGCGGCTCTGGACGTCGTACTGCAGCGGCTCAAGTCCGTGGGCCTGGATTCCTACGCTCTCGCCCTGCACAGCCGCAACAGCAGCCGCAAAGCCGTGGCACAGGAACTGGGGCGCGCGCTCTCCGAGCAGCCCCACGCATCCGTACTGCCGGATCAGGAGAAAGCACAGGCCCGCCTCGACCGTGAGGCTCTGTCTTCGTACGCCACCGCGATGAATGAGGTGCGTCAGCCCTTGGGGCGCACGCTGCACGACGTCATCGGTCAGGTGGGACAGCTGGAGGACGCACCCGTCGCCTATCTCTCCACTTCACGTGACGGCACCCCCCGAAGATTCGACGCCTCATCTCTGTCCGCGGGCGACCTGGATCGTGTACTCCAAGCCGCCGACGCCATCGGTGACGCCTGGCAGGCAGTGGCCGATCCTGGTTTCCCATGGCGAGGGCTACGCCCGAAGCGACCCCACCCCGGCCCCGCTCTGGAGGAGACGCGTACCGCGCTGAGCGGACTGCTGTCCGCCCTCGATAGCTATGAAGCGCTCAACACGGACGGGGCCGCTTTCACCACCTCCGCCCAGGTAGGCCGACTGCTTCGGCTGCTCGGTCTGCTGGACGACCGGCTGCCTGTGCCGGAGTGGTGGCTCACCGACTCGGACGTCGCGCATACCGTGACGGATCCCGTCGAGTCGTTCCTGGCCGCGCTGCGCCATGTACGACGAGCGCAGAAGTCCGCACAGGAACGTGTCGGCGATCGCTGGCAGGAAGTCTCACCGCGGCTCCGTGCCGAACCATCCGCGGCAGAGGAGGCACTGGCCGCCATGAGACCGCGGGGCCTGGATCTGACCGCGCTGACGAAGGACCAGGCAGAACAGCGTCAACAAGCGTTCACGGAGGCGATCGAGCTGCTGGGTCGCGCTTCCGCGTCCGCCCGTGAGCTGGCCCGGATGCTCGGAGTCGACGAACCGGCCTCATCGACCGCGGCGACGGCTCTGTGCGATCTGGCGGACTTGTCAGCCGTCTCGCACCGCCCGCTGGAGGCATGGCTCGAGCCCGAGGGTTTCGCTGCCGCGCAGCGAGCGGCCCTCGGCCATGTGGGAGCGGCGGTGACGGAGTTCGAGGCACGCCGCGATCGGACGGTCGCGGCACGCGCACTGGCGCACGGCAACGCGGGACCGGGCTGGGCGGAGATACCGCCTCATCTGCCACGCCAGCCCGAGGCCGAAGAGATCGCTCTCCGTGCTCTGCAGCCGACCGGTGCCGATCTCACCGGCCTCGGCCGGGATGAGGCCGACGGTCTCGCCTCCGAGTGGAACGCTCTTGCCGACATGCTGGAAGGCACCGCCAGGTGTGCGATCGAGATCGGCGATCTGCTGGGGTGCGAGCCGCCGAGCACGACGTCCGAGGTGCGAGCCGTGGCCGAGCTGGCCGCGTTGGCGAGCGTGCCCCACCGTGCTCCCGGTGCATGGTTCGATCCATCGGTGCTGCCTCGAGCCCGTCGGGCCGTTGGCGAGTTGCATTACCTCATGGATGAGCTCGCGAAAGTCCGGCAGGAGGCACAGGTCGCGTTCGGTCCCGATACACCTCACACCGCGGACCTGACCGATGCGGTGCGTCGACTTTCGGAGAACGGCCGGCGTTTCGCGGCGGCGCTGTCTTCCCGGGTGCGGGCCGACCGGAAGCTCATCGGCGGGATCAGCACTGCGGGAGCATGGCACAGCGGTCTTCAGGAGGAGATGACGAAGGCGGCTGCCTGGCAGCAGGCCCACCAGACAGTGCTGGCTGCGGTGGCCGAGCACAAGGAGGTGCTCGGTGCCTACGCCGGTGATGACCTGCCCGACCTGGACTCGCTGGACGCGGCGCTCCGTCAGGCGGAGGAAGCACACCGGCTCGCTCCCGCCACAGCGAGCGATACGGTCCGCCGCAGCCGTCTGGCCGCGCAGCTGGCCCATGAGGCCCGGCCCGACCCCGCGCTCTCCGAGCGGGGCAGGAGCCTGGAAAGCGATCTGAGCAACTGGGCCTCGGCGCTGCTGCGGAAGTCACATCTGCGCGAGCACGGCCCGGAGCTGGACCGTCTCGGACCCGCGGCGGCTGCCGCATGGCTGCGTGCTCATGTGCCGGTACTGGTCAGCGCGGTACGACTCATGGATGCAGTCCAGTCGGTCGGCCGCCGGGAGTTCCCCGTGGGCCAGGGGCATACGCTCGCTTCGGCTCGCACGGCGGTCGCCCTGGCGCACGCGGCACAGCAGGAGGACGCGGCGTTCGCGGCTCAGGAAGCACATGACCGGGAACTGCTGGGCACCTGGTACGCGGGCCTGGACACGCGTCTGGACGACCTGGTGAGCACCGACGACGCTGCGCCGGTGACGGACGAACTGCTCCGCCAGGCCGTGCGGCCCCCGGTCGTGGGCGGCGGTCCACCGGTGGAGCCGGTGGCACCCGGGGACGGTGCGCTCCTGGGTGAGTACGCGCCGGGTGGCCGTCCTCGTACCGCCGCTCTGGCAACGGCTCTCGCCACCGCGTCCGACGCTCACCGGCTGGCCGGGCCTGTCCTGGCGGACGCGGCACGCCGGGGAGGTGTCGTCGGTGCCCTCGGGGCGGGGCGGCCCGCCATACCGGGGTTGATGGAGACAGCGGCTCGTCTGCGAACGGAGTGCGCTGACTGGGATGCCTTCACGAACGCTCCCTTTTTGACTCCCGTCGCCTCCGGACTGCGCGCCCGTTCCCTTCCTGAGGCCATGGCCTGGCTCCGAGCGCATCTCGACCCCCTCGAGGAGGCGGTCACCCTTATCCATTCCTTGGCCCGTGCCACCGGGCCGTCCGGAAAGGGGGCCGACTGGCTGACTCTGGGCGACGCTCGTGCCTCCGTGACGGCCGTGGCGGCGGCGCGCGCCGCCGAGGAGGAGTTCCTGAGCGCCGAGGCGAGCCATCGCCATCTGCTCGGTGACCTCTATGAAGGGCTTCGCACCTCGCGGAAGACGGTGCACAGCGCCTTGGACTGGTGTCTCGGAGCCAGGCGTACCGCTTCCGGCACCGGCTCGGCGGCTCCTCTGACACATGAGGCAGCTCGCATGTTGCTGCACGTCGCGCCCGACCCGACAGTGGGCAGCCGCAATCGCGACTGGCTGGACAGGATGGAGGTGCTGACCGGCCACTTCAGGTCATCTCGAGCCGCGGAGATCCGTACCGTTCTGGAGGCTGACTTCTCGTCCGCCCGGACGCTCCTCGACCGTATGGCCGACGACCCGTACGGCCCGGACGCCTGGATCCGTTCCGCCGAGGCTCGCGAGGTACTGAGCAGCTACGGCCTGGAGGACCTCCCGGCGCAGTTGGCGGGCCGTGACGTACCCGCGTCCCTGTTCCCCGTGGCAGTGGAGCGCACTGTGCTGCGCGCCTGGGTGGAGCACGTACTGGCGACCGACAGCCGCCTCGGAATGATGCGGGCGGTGGACCGGGATCATCTGGTGGAGCGCTACCGACGGCTGGACCAGGGACTGGTGCAGGCCGCACACGCGACGGTGATCGCCGCCTGTAACGCACGGCGTCCCCGTCGGGCGACCGCGGGACAGGCCGCCATCCTGAGCCGGCAGGCGAAACTGCAGCGTCGGCACTTGCCGGTGAGGCGGCTCCTGGGCCAGACGCAGGAGGTCGTGCAGCGGCTCAAACCGTGCTTCATGATGAGCCCGCTGACGGTCAGCCAGTTCCTGCCCCCGGACTTCCGCTTCGACGTGGTGATCTTCGATGAGGCGTCCCAGGTGCTTCCGCAGGACGCCGTGAACGCCGTCTACCGCGGTGACGCCTTGATCGTCGCGGGTGACCCGCGGCAGCTTCCGCCGACCTCCTTCTTCAGCGCCGGCGGGGACGCAGACGATGACGACGATTGGGACGAGGATGTTCCCGATTCCTTCGAGTCCATCCTGGACGCGTGCAAGGCCAGTGGCGTGCTGCGGGAGCTGTCGCTGCGCTGGCACTACCGGAGTCGCCACGAGAACCTGATCGCCTTCAGCAATCACGAGTTCTACGAGAACTCCATGGTCGTCTTCCCTGGTGCGATCACCGACGGGCATGACGTCGGGGTGGCCTTCTACAAGGCCGACGGCGTGTACGACCGCAGCAACAAACGCGACAACGTCCGCGAAGCCGAGCTGGTGGCCGAGCGGGTCATCCATCACTTCTCGACGCGCCCTCACCTGACCCTGGGAGTCGTCACGCTCTCCAAGGCCCAGGCGGATGCAGTGGAGGACGCCGTCGTCCGGGCCCGCAGGGCCCGGCCCGACCTCGACGCCTACTTCACGGAGGACCGTCTCGGTGGCTTCTTCGTGAAGAACCTGGAGACCGTGCAGGGCGACGAACGCGACGTCATCCTCCTGTCGGTCGGGTACGGTCCGGACGCACAGGGCAAGTTGCGCGCCACCTTCGGCCCGATCAACCGCGAGGGCGGCTGGCGACGACTGAACGTGGCTGTGACCCGAGCACGTCATCGAGTGGAGGTCGTGGCGTCCTTCCACGGCGCTGATCTGCCGGACAGCGCGAACAAGAGCGTGCAACACCTCAAGCGCTATCTGCAGTACGCGGAGCAGGGTCCCTCGATCCTGGCCACCGACTCACCCGATGCCGACGCGGCACCGGAGAGTCCGTTCGAGGAGGACGTGCTCGACACCTTGCGCGGATGGGGCTACGACGTCCAGCCCCAGGTGGGTGTGGCGGGCTTCCGGATCGACATGGCCGTCCGGCACCCGGGTGCACCCGGTTCGTACGCACTCGGCATCGAGTGCGACGGCGCGATGTACCACTCCTCACGCGCCGCCCGTGACCGTGACCGGCTGCGTGAGGAGATCCTTCGCGGTCTGGGATGGAACCTGCACCGCATCTGGGGAACCGACTGGTACCGCAACCGCAAGGACGCACAACAGCGACTCCGGGAAGCGGTCGAGAAGGCCTGTGCCACCGATCCGTATGCCCCCGCCCCGGTCCCCGAGTCGGTATCCCTGCCCGCCGAGGCACCAGCGGAGATAGAACTCGTACCGGTCGCCGAGTCGGACCGCTCCGAATGGAGCCGACCGTACCGCGCCCTCGGTTCGCAGGAGTTGTACGACTTGAAGGAGGCACTGTCCGACGCAGTCGGGCTCTCGGGCATCGACATGCGAGACGCCGCTGCGCGCAACGTGGTGGCCGAGGTCGCGAGTCACATCATCAAGATGGAAGGTCCCATCGAAGAGGACGTGCTGATCGGCCGCATTCGCACCGCATGGCGGCTCGACCGTGCCGGTCAGGTCGTACAGAGCAGTGTCCGCGACGCCCTGACGCAGCTGGACCGGAAGAAGAGGGCGGTCCGCTCCGGCACCACCTGGGACGTACCGGGCAGGAACGTGACGGTGGCCCGCACGCCGAGCCCTGATTTCGACCGCAAGAAGGTCTCACAGGTACCGTCCGCGGAGCGTCGGATCGCCCTGCTCGGCGTGCTGTCGGAGTCCCCTGGCATGCTCCGCGAGGAACTCGCCAGGGAGACGGCTCGGTTCTTCGGATGGCTGCGCCTGGGAGCGGACATCCGTGCCGCGTTCGGCAACGACATCGAGGCGCTCCTTGCCGAGGGTGCGGTGACGGAAGGACCTTCGGGGCTGACCTCTGTCGACAACCTGCCCGCGGAGCAGTAGCACTCAAGCGCGGTGCTGGACGAACACCGGTTCCTCCAGCACCGCGCGGGCGCCCTCGAAGTCGGCCAGTCGTGCCGCGACGGTGCTGACGGCGAGGCGTTCCGGCAGCGCGACGGAGAACTTCAGCCCACGCACGGCGCGGTGATCGACGTCGGGGAGGACGAGGTTCTCGCCGATGTTCTCGCGGGCCGCGCGCCAGGCGTCCGGGGTGAGGTCTTCGCGCAGTCGCAACCATCCGTCCGTCGGCCGTTGCAAGGGATCGGACACCGACGACAAGGTGGCGGCCAGAGTGGCGTTGGCGCGATAGCCGGCCCACGTCCACCAGCGCACGTCGCTTCCGAAGCGCGTCACCAGCGTGGCATCCGGATGTACGGTGTCGGGCGCGTCGGTCTCGCGCTGCTCGGCGAGGCACGCCTCGGCGCGCCGGGTGAGCGACACCGGCGGGTCCGTCCCCAGCAGCACCTCTCGCATGGCCCGCGTCAGCGCGTACGAGAGCCCCGCAACGCCGCCGTGCATCCACTTGGCTATGCCTCCGCCGTCGGCGGGCTCGACGAAGACGCGTTTGCGCGTCCAGTCGATGTAGGTGACCTGCCAGCTCCGCCCGCCGAGGAGAAGTCGTCGGGGGCCGGGCCGCTCCTCGGTCAGGACGGTCGGATCGGTGAGGCCGATCTCCGTCCGGCCGGACAGGACGGTGAACTGCGGTGGCGCGGTGAAGGACGCGGTGAGTTCGATGCAGTGCCGCTTGCCGAACCGGCGCTCCGCCTCCGGACCGACGAACAGGAGGCCGCCGTCATCGTCGAGGTAACCCTCCTTGGTGAGGTGGCGCAGGATGGGCGCGGCGGAGCGGTCGAAGGGAGGGAGACCGTTCCACTGCCGGTCCCACAATTGATCACCGAGTTTGTGCTGCTGCAAGGTGACGGCGAGCAGTTGCTGAGCCACCAGGTGACGCGGCTCGGGTGGAGGAACGACACGTTCCACCCAGCCGCGTGACCACAACAGCAAGAGTCCCGCTGCCTGAAGCAGTGTGTCCTTGCGGGTGGTGAGGAACAGGCAGTTGCGCACGGTGCCCGCGCGCCGACCCGTACGTCCGATGCGTTGCAGGAAGGAGGCGACGGACGCCGGTGAGTCGATCTGAATGACGCGGTCGAGGTCACCGACGTCGATGCCGAGTTCGAGGGTGGAGGTTGAGACGATCACACAGTCGCGTGCTTCGGCGAAGGCCTGCTCGGATCGGGTCCGTTCGTCGACAGAGAGGGATGCGTGGGACAGGAAGACGGTCACCTCGCGGGCTCGCAGCGCGGCGCCCAACTCCTCGACCTGGCGGCGCGAGTCGCAGAAGACCAGCCGCTTCTCTCCCCGGTGGAGGGCCGCGATGAGTTTCGCGGCGTTGTCCAGGGAACCCACGTAATCGAGTTCCACCTCACCTGCGGGCCTGGGGAGCTGGTTCGCTGCGACAACTTCGTCGCCGTGCCCGGCGACCCCGCTGGAACCGGACGCGGGCAGTCGCACTCCCGGCGCGACGACCTGCCCGGTACGGCTCCCGGCGCCCGCTCCTTGCAGCCAGTGCAGCAGTTCGGCGGGGTTGCCGACGGTCGCCGAGAGCCCGATCCGCTGGATGGGCCGCCCGGTGACCCGCTCCAGCCGTTCAAGCACGGCGAGCAGGTGCCAGCCCCGGTCGTCGCCCGCAAAGGCGTGCACCTCGTCGACGACCACGGCGCGCACGCTGCCCAGCAGCCGGGCATGGTCGGTCTTGACCCCGATGAGCATCGCCTCGAGCGACTCAGGAGTGGTGAGCAGGACGTCCGGTGATTCGGCGCGGATGCGCTGCCGCTGCGACTCCTTGACATCGCCGTGCCAGAGAGCCGCACGCCGCCCCAGCCACTGGGCGTACGAGTCGACGCGGCCCACCAGGTTGTTGAGGAGCGCCTTGAGCGGGCACAGGTACAGCACCGAGGTGCCGGTCCATCCCTGCCTGGCCATCGCCGAGAGCAGAGGGAAGCAGGCCGCCTCGGTCTTGCCGCCGGCGGTCGGCGCCAGCAGTACGGCGTCCTGACCGTCCATGAGCGGCGTGACAGCCGCCCGTTGGAGGGGCCGCAGGTCGGGCCAGCCCAAGGTGTTGACGATGTGGTGCAGGACGACGGGGTCCAGCCGGTCCAGGACATCGGACGGGTTGTCGCCCGTCTGCT
This sequence comes from Streptomyces sclerotialus, assembly GCA_000719105.1. Lineage (GTDB taxonomy): Bacteria > Actinomycetota > Actinomycetes > Streptomycetales > Streptomycetaceae > Streptomyces > Streptomyces sclerotialus_B. The sequence goes on from JODX01000006.1 coordinate 37,567, forward strand.
TGCCACCCACCGGGTCATCGCCCACCGGGGTGTCACTCACCGTGCTGTCCTCCCACGCGTCCCCCGCCATCACAACTCCAGGTCGATGTCGTCGGCCGAAGCCCAACCGCCGGCGACCGAAGCGGCCAGATTCCGCTCGACGTCGGTGAGTTCGCTACTCGCGACCGTCAGCCGATAGTGCTGTCGGGGGTCGAAGTCGTCGAACTGGTCCACCCGGTCGAGTACGTCCCCGACCAGCTTCTTCAGGAACAGCCGGGGAGCCACGCCGACCTTCCCGCCCAGCGCTCCACCGACGGCGCGCGCGAGATCCGCGACATAGGCGTCGTCGACGACCGTCGTCAGGCGCTCGGGCGACTGGGCGGCCTGCGCGTACAGGTCTCGGATGGTGGCGCCGAGACCGACCAGCGAATCCTGACCGAAGCCGGGCAGTCGGATCTGCACAGCACGGGGATTGTCGAAACGAGGATCGGTGGTGAAGTCGGTGGCGAGGCGCTGAGCGAGCGGGGCGAGTCGCTGGACGCCCTGCTGCCCGTCGTAGAACGCCGGCGTACCCGTGATGACGAGGTACAGCCCCGGGAACCGCCCGGAGTGCACCTCGTCGATGAGCTGCCGCAGCGCGTTGAGCGCCTTGTCGCGGGCATCCGACCGCACCCGCTGCAGCGTCTCCACCTCATCGAGTACGACGAAGAGGCCGGTGTGCCCGGAATCCCGCAGCACAGTGAGCAGACCCTGCAGAAAGCCGAGCGCTCCAAAGTGGTCGAGATCGCCGCGCACCCCCGCGGACCTGCGCGCGGATGCGGCGACGTGCGGCTGCCCGCCGAGCCACGCCAGTACAGCAGCCGCGGTCGCCTCGTCGCCGTCCGCGAGGGCGGCCCGGTAGCCGCGCAGCGCCGTGGCGAAGGACGGGGCGTGCCGGGACACCTCGGCGAGCCGCGCCACGAGGAGCTTCTCCACCTCGCCGGGCAGCTCCTCTTCGGTCGCTCCGGCCGCGAGGGCGTCCTCCTCCAGGGCGTAGAACCAGGCGTCCACCACGGGCCGCAGGGCGCTGGGCGGGAAGCTGGAGGTGGCGAGCCGTTCGGTGAGCCGCCGGTACACGGTCTCCAGCTTGTGCAGCGGGGTCTCGTTCTCCGAGATCTGGATCTCGGCCACGGCGAAGTTGCGGCGCTTGGCCCGCTCTCCCAGCCAGCGGGTGAAGAAGGTCTTGCCCGACCCGTACTCACCGCGTACCGCCTTGAACACGGATCCCCCTGACGCGACGGAGTCCAGCTCGGCGTCGAGCGCCGCCTCGAACCGGTCGAGTCCGGTGGCGAGCAGGTCGAGCCCGCTCTCGGGTACGGCCCCGCGTCGCAGCGCGTCGATGACGGTGCGGCGGCGGGCGGCGCTGACGTGGGCGGGGCGAGGAGATCCGGTGGTGCTCACGGGAACAGTTTCCCATCCCTCGCGTCACGGCCGTACGGGCTCGAGCTGTTCCGAGCTGTTCTCCGGGCACTGCGTGGCGGTTCCTGGTGTTTCACCGACCTCACTTCGCCGAAGCGGTTGACGGTGACCGGAGGGCGTTGATGGAATCACTCTCCGTACAGGTGACAGGGTGGGAAGAGAGACGCACGTGGCGGCGCTGGACAATGTCAAGCTGAAGGATGTACTCGCGGACGTCGCCTCCGGCGCGTTACAACTTCCCGACTTCCAGCGGAACTGGAAGTGGGACGACGACCGGATCCGGGCGATCATCGCGACGGTCACCCTGGACTACCCGCTCGGTGTGGTGATGACGCTGCAGACCGGCGGAGCCACCCGGTTCCGCTCCCGAACCCTCACCGGGGCACACCCGGACGGGGACCCGGAGGCGGACCTCCTGCTGCTGGACGGACAGCAGCGCCTCACCTCCCTCTTCCAGGCGTTGTGGCTGGACGCACCTGTGGAGACGGCCGACGCCCGGGGCAAGTCCATTCAGCGCTGGTACTACGTCGACATCGCGAAGGCCGTCGGGCCGTCCGCGGACCGCGACGAGGCGATCCTGTCCGTGCCGGCCGACAGGGTGCTCCGCACCGACTTCAACCGCACGGTGGTGCTGGACCTGAGCACCACGGAGGGCGAGTGCGCGGCAGGCCTCTTCCCTCTGCACCTCGTCTTCGACGCCCAGCGCGTGAACCAGTGGAAGAAGTCGTACATCAAGGCGGACGAGGAGCGGAACTGGGACCTGTGGGGCCAGTTCGACGACCTGGTCCTGCAGCAGGTCCGCGCCTTCCAGGTCCCGATGATCCGGCTGGCCGCCTCCACCTCCATGGACGCCGTCTGCGCGGTGTTCGAGCGTGTCAACACCGGCGGCGTGCCCCTGAACGTCTTCGAACTGCTCACTGCCACGTACGCAGGGGACCGCGAGTACGTGGAGCGGACCGGGGACTACTACCAGCTCCCCGAGGTGTGGCGGGAGACCAAGCAGGGGCTGGCCGGCAGGTACCCGGTCCTCGGTCGTCTGGACAGCGGCCTCGAGAACGGGCTGAACAGCATCGACTTCCTGCAGGCCATCGCGCTGGTGCGCACCTGGGAGCGGAAGCAGGCGGGGCTTCAGGCGGCGGTGTCCTGCAAACGGCGGGACCTGCTGGACCTCCCCCTGGAGGACTTCGTCCGTCTGTCGCCCCAGCTCGCCGACGCCTTCGCCTGGGTGGGCGAATTCCTGGAGCGCCAGTGCATCGTCCGCGCGAACGATCTGCCGTACAGGACACAGCTCATCCCGCTCGCGGCCGTCCGCGCCATCCTCGGGGAGGTGACGGACAGCCTGGAGGCTGAGGGGAAGATCGAGCAGTGGTACTGGTGCGGGGTACTCGGCGAGATGTACGGCGGCTCCACGGAGACACGCTTCACGCGTGACGTCGAGCAGCTGGTGCCCTGGGTCCGGCGGGAGGACCGCGCACCCGACACCGTCGCGGACGCGTTCTTTCTGAACGACCGCCTCGACACCCTCACCACCCGCAACAGCGCCGCCTACAAGGGGATCTACGCCCTGCTGATCAAGCAGGGGGCGGTGGACTGGCACTTCACGGACGCCCCGCTCAACCCGGGACGGCTGGACGAGTACAGCGTGGACGTTCGGCAGGTGTTCCCCAAGACGTGGTTCAGACGGGGCAACGACCAGGGCCTGCCGACCAGCTCCATCGTGAACAAGACCCCGCTCTCCTACCGCGCCGCGATGGACATGACGGGAGCGCCGGCGTCCTACCTCTCCACACTGGTCGCCTCCTCCGACATGAGGCCCGAGTGGTTCGACGACGTGCTCACCACCCACCTGATCGACCCGGAGGCGCTGCGCGCCAACGACTACGCACGCTTCTACGCCGACCGTTCCCGGCAGCTCCAGGATCTGGTGCACAGCGCCATGGGCAAGAAGACCGTGCTCCGTGACCTGGCGGAGGGCGACGCCCGATGACGGCCAGGCCGGGCGAGTGGGATCTCGCCGCTCTCAAGGGCAGGACCGTGCCCGTGCAGGACATCCTCGACCTGTTCGGAGTGCGGGTCCGCGACCACCGCACGGTGCACGCGATCTCGCAGGCGCTGACGGACGCCGGGCTGACGACACTGCCGGACTTCGCCGTCTGCGGCCTGCGCAGCAGCGTCGACGTGGTGCCGCTCGCCTCCGTTCCCGCACAGCCGGAGCAGCCGGAAACGGCCGACGAGGAGGAGGAGTCGCTGCCCTCGCACGCACTCCCCCAGCGCCTGCTGCTCGGTGACATCCCGTCGGCCAGGCGCGGGGTGGCGTGCGTCGGTCCGGGCACGCCCCTGGCACAGGCCACCTTCATGATGCGCACCCAGGGCCTCTCACAGGTCCCGGTGACCACGGGCATGGCGCAGATCCACGGCGTGGTCACCTGGGGGTCCGTGGCCAAGATGTACGAGGCAGGCAAGCCGCCTACGCTGGACAACGCGATGGAGAAGGACTCCTTGCCGCTCGCCGACGCCCGTCAGGAGTTCTTCGCCGCCCTCCCGGTCATCCGCGAGAACGGCTACCTCCTGGTCCGCGGCGACGACGGCTGTCTGTCGGGCATCGTCACGGCGGCCGACGTCACGGAGCGCTTCGAGGGAGCGGCACGGCCCTTCTTCATCGTCGGGGAGATCGAGTCCCTGCTGCGGCGCTGTCTGGGTACGGCGCTCGACCAGGAAGCCATCAGGGCGGTCCAGACGAACAAGAAGCCGGAACACCGTACGGGCCAGGTGTCGGACCTGATGTTCGGCGACTATCTGAAGCTGCTGGACGGCGAGCAGACGAAGCAGTCGATGGCCGAGCGCGCGGACCGCAACTGGCAGGCTCTGCAGTGGCCCAACATGCCCCGCGAGCAGTTCATCGGCCGACTGAAGCGGGTGAAGGACATCCGCAACCGGATCGCCCACTTCGACCAGAAGCCGCTCCCGCAGCACATGCTCGACGAGCTGACGACGTTCGCGAAGGTGTTGCGGGAATTCGTGGCCTGAGAGGCTGTACGCGGCGGGTGGGGCCGGGCAACGCGTCGGGCCCCGTCCTCACCGTGTGCTGGGGGCAGTGCCTCGGAACCGCCCCTGACACGCGATCTCGGCCCAGACCGTCTTCGTGCAGACGTCCTGTGCCTCACAGCCCCACCGCTCGGCGTACGCCGCGACGAGGAGCAGCCCCCTCCCCGATTGTGCTTCGATCGGGCAGCAGCCGGTGAGCGGGGCGTCCGGCGGTACGCGCTCCGGACGCGGGTCCGTCACCTCGATGCGGATGACGTCCGGAAGCCGCAACAGGGACAGACGGAAGTCCCGCCCGGGCAGCCGGCCGTGGGTGACGGCGTTGGCCGCCAGTTCCGCCGTGACGACGGCGGCGGCGTGCGACACCTCCGTGTCGTACGGCATTCCCCAGGAAGCCAGTTGCTGCTCCACGAGACGGCGGGCGAGACGCGCTCCGTTCCGTGTGCTGCTGAGGCGGAGGGTGAACTGTGGCAGGTGCGCGGGCCGGGCGGCGACGACGTGCGATGACTCCATGCCGTGAGCGTCTCGTCACTCACACGGCCAGGCCAGGTACGCCGGTCGTACGTGCCCTGCGGTACGACGGCTGCACGGGTTCGTACGGCGTTTGTACGGGTTCGCGGCCGACACCGGACAGCTGACCCGTCGTTACTGTGCGCACGCACCGCGAGCAGCGGATGCGCCGCTCGGGGTGCCTCACAGGTCGAGACAAGGGCACCCCGAGAAGCGGCGTCAGCCCGCCTTGAGCCCGAACTGCTCCCGCAACAGGGCCTCATGGAGTCGCAGCGTGCGCCCGTCCGGCAGGGTCTCCAGCACCTGCACACCGTCGTAGTTGAGGAGCTGCCTCAGTACGGCGGCGAAACCGTCCCCTCGCGTGGTGGGCATCCCGGCGCGCTGGGCAAGAGCGGTCACGGGCAGCGTGCCGCCCGCGTCGAGCAGCGCGGTGAGTGCCTTGCGGACCTGCTCCTGCTGCGGCTTGCGGGCCAGCCCGCCGAGCTGCGCCTGGTACGTCTCCGAGTCGAGCAGCCCTGTCACGAGCGCCTCCGTCCGCGAGACGAGCGTCGGAGTGAGCAGGGCGTCGTCCCCACCGGCCGTCAGCGCCACGTCGAACAGCGCGTCGTGCGTCCGGGCGAGTTCCTCCTGCTTCCTCTGGGCCTGCGCGGTCGGCTTCTTCGTGCCCACTGCGGGAGCCGTGCCGGCCACCCGCTCCGTGCGCGCCCCGGACAGCGGCTTCCCGAACTCCTCCGAAGCCCACCAGACGGGCCGCTGGTCGCCCAACTCCCGCCACCCCTTCGGTGGTTCCGCCCCGAAGGGCAGGAAGGCCAGTACCGGGATGGTGACCTCGGCCAGGGAGGCGCCGCCGTGGTAACCGGCCTTGAGGGCGGTGTAACGGGAGTCGGCGTCCCACAGCGCCACGATCGACGCGCCGGGCTCGGGCCACACCACGCGCGGTCCGGACAGGGCGACCTCCCGCTCGGCGAGGACCAGCGGGCCGTCGCCGGGCAGCCGGTGCCGGGCGGACTCGGGCTCGGCCGCGGCGTCGACCTTCGTGCCGTGCCGGTCGACGACGTGTCCGTGATCGCTGGTGATGACGACGGCCATGCCCTGCGCCGCCGCCACCCGCAGCAGGTCGCGCAGTCCGGGCACGTCGCCGACCCGCCACGCCCCGTCGCCGAGCTTCTGCTCCTTGGCGAGCCGGTCGTCGATGGCGTTGAGGACGACGGCGACATGCGTCTTGCCGTCGGTGAGCGCTTCCGTGAGCGCCGCGCCGAAGGTGTCGCCCGCGGTCTCGGTGCGCAGGTCGTCCTTGTGGAACACGGCGGCCGGGGCACCGCCCCACAGCTTCTGGTGGGCGGGGAAGAGCCGCTTCTCGTCGGCCTGGGTGCCCTTCATCAGGGCGCCCGCGAACAGCGAGGTCCGGGATACGGCCGTCACAGTGGGCAGCGCGGCGGCCATCGCCCTGCGCTGCGGGGTGCCCTCGGCCAGCGGGTCGAACTCGGCCCAGGAGCGGCGCAGTTCTTCTCCCAGTTCGTTCGCTATGGCGGCGCTCATGCCGTCGAGCACGAGCAGCAGGACCCGCCGCTCCTCCCCGCGCCGAACGACCGGTGCGACCACGCGGTCGAGGAAGGTTTCCACGGTGAGCATGCTGCCGGGCTGGGTGCCGGACTCGGTCCAGGAGGCCAATTCGCGGGCGAAGGTCCGGTCGATCTCCCGCCGCCGCTCCCTGACGCGTGCGCCGAGCGTGTCGTACGCGGCCTTGAGAACAGGGTCCGGGTCGCCGCCAGCCTCGATGTGCTCCAGCGCGAGGTCGGCCCAGCCGGTCTCGGCGACGTGCCGCTGTATGGCGTCGGCCACCGTGGGGGCGTCGGCGGACGGGTCGGTGGCCAGCCAGTGGGCGAGACGCTGTCCCATACGGGCGCGTTCGATGCGGGCGGACTCCTCCGGTTCGGTGGCGAGCCGGTGGGCCTCCAGGGTCCGGACGGCGTCCGCCACAGGGGCCGTGTCCGCTGCCGCTGCCGCGAGGGCCTGCCCGACCGCGGTGAAGCGGGCCTCGAGCCCGCCGCGCAGGACGGGGCTCGCCGCCACCGCTCGTTCCGCGCCGAACTGCCGGGCCAGTGCCGCCGCCCGGTCGAGCACGGTTCCGGTGGTGCGGCGTGCCTCGCGGGCCCGGTCCGCGTCGCCTCCGCCACCGGTGCGCTGTCCGATGGACAGCAGCGTGGTCACGTACTCCTCAGCGGCCCGGCCGAAGACGGTCACCAGGACGTCGAGCTGTTCGCCAGCCGCCGGGGCCTGGTCACCGAAGTATCGCTCGGCGCGGCCTCGCGCCTGGTACGTCTCGGGGGCGGGCTCACCGTGCTCCCACAGGGCCGCGCACACGAGCCCGAAGGCCGCGGCGTCCGCACCGCGCTCGGCGTCCACGAGGGCGAGCAGCGCGCGTCCGGCGAGGCCCGCCTGGTCCTCCTCACCGAGGAAGGCGGTCAGCCCGGCGCGCTCGGGGCCGCGCAGGCCCAGCAGCCGCTCGGGCGCGCCCGGCCGGGTCGTCCAGTGCAGCAATGCCTGGGCGTCGAGCCGGTCGTCGCCGGGGCGTCGGGTGCCGCCCTCGGTGTCGTAGCGGCCGAGGCGCAGGCGGCGCTGGGCGAGTGCGGTGAGGGCGTACTGCCGTGACAGCCAGCCTCCGGACACGGACGGCCAGCCGCCGGGCGGGGTGGCGTCGAGCAGGGCTTCGGCGGCCCAGTTGACGTCCTTGAGCCGCGGGTCGATCTGCCGGGCACCGAACGCCTCGCGGACGACCTCCCAGCTGTCGACGGTGTCGATGCGCCCCTTGTAGACGCGGGCGAGGATCGCCGGGTCCAGTTCGTTCTGCTCGCGGTCGGTGAGGATCACCAGGACCGCGGGGCCCGGGCGGCGGCCCGCCAGGTGGTCGAGGACCAGTTCGTGCACGGCGAGCGGCGACGGAGCGGGGGCGATGCCTGCCGTCGCCCCCTCGCCCCAGCCGGGCTCGGCGGGGCCGTCCCACTGGGGCGCGGACCGCAGCAGCACGGCCCGGCGCCTGCCCTCGCCGTCCTTCGCCAGGGAACCGGCGAGGGCGGACTGCGAGGACAGGTACTGGGTGACGGTCGCGGTGTTCAGCCGGACGGCGCCCGGGGCGGCGGCGACAGCGGTGTCCGTCATTCGACGACCTTCCAGGTGATGTCGATGGTCGCGTCGGGGTGGCGGGCGGCCAGTTCGGACAGTTCCCTCTGCAGGTCGGTGACGGCCCGCGACACGGTCGTACGGCGGCCACCGGACTTCCGCACGGTGCCGTTCCCCGAGGGTACCGAGGACGGGGTGCCCTCCTGCGGCTGCGGGGTGTAGGGGATGCGCGGGTCGCTCGTCGACGTGTCCAGGGACTGGCCGTCGGCCGTGGGCGCGGGCTGGGGTGCGACGGGAGCGGACGGCTGAGTGGCGGCCTGGGCGCGCTTCACCAGGGCAACGACCTCACGCTGGGTGCGGGTGAGGGCGTCGCGCAGGTTGGCGGTGCGCTGGTCGTCGCGGGCCACATTGCGCAGCGAGTCCAGCAGCGCCTGGCCGTCGGGGCCGAGCCCGGCGGCGAGCTCCAGGGTGCTCCAAGGCGCGGAGGCGAGGGCCTCGGCGACGGCGCGGGCCTGCTTGATGGAAGTGCCGTACCGGTCGGCACTGGTCTCGCCCAGGTCGAACGAGGCGAGGGTCTCCACGGTCTTCTTCGCCCCGGCTGCGCCCTTGCCGGCCTCCGCCGTGAGCGCGTCCAGCAGTTCCAGGGAGCGGCGGGCGAGGGCTAGCCGTCCGCTGTCGGCGGTCTGGTCGAGGCCGAGGAAGGAGGCGTGGGCCTCCAGCTGGTGCACCAGGTCGGCCGCGTGGTCCCGATGGGCGCGGGCGGACTCGATGATCTGGCGGGCGAACTGGTTGACCATGCGGCCACGCCGCAGCGCGGGCGCCTTCTCCCCGAAGACCGTCTCGAAGCGCTGCCGTGCCGTGTCCCAGTCGGACTCGGCAGGCAGCGGCTGACTGCGCAGCGCGTCGTGGTCCTTGAGCGCGGAGAGCTCGGGTGCGGGGTCGAGGACGGTGCCGCCACGCACCCACACCCGGTCGTCCATCTCGGCGAAGGCGCCGACGACGAGCTTGGCCAGGAAGTCGGGCAGACCGCGCGGGTCGGGCTTGTCCGTCCAGTCGGTCAGCGTGATCAGGGACAGGTCCCCGGTGACGCCCTGCGCGCTGGCGAGCTGGCGGAAGTGATCGGCCCAGAAACGGGACAGCTCGAAGTACGCCTCCTTCTGCTGTCCGAGGCGCAGCGGCCCGGCGATGCGCTGCATGAGCTTGCGGTCCCCGGCCGGAACCTCCACCCGCCCGTCGCGGGCCTCGGCGGCGGCCCGTACGTGGGCGAACACCTTGCGCGTGTCGGTGGCCTTGACGGCGGAGCCGGTGGCGTCCGGATCGAGGTTCGGGTGCGCCGGGTACTGGTGGGCGAGGAGCTTGCCCGCGACGTGCCGGATGCCGTCGTGCAGGGACTGTCCGAAGGACAGGGTGAGGTCGTCGACGTCGGGCAGCGCGACGAGGTGGTCGTCGAAGTCGGGCACGACGTCGGCGGCCTGCTTCTGCGCCAGCCCGTACGCCTGCTTGAAGGCGCCTTTGACCTGCTTGAGCAGCGCCTCGCGCTGGGTCTCCAGGAGCCCCTTGGCGCGGCTGCGGTTGTCCGCGTTGAGGTGGCCGGCGTACTGGGTGTCGAAGCGGTGCTCGTCGGCGAGGGCCTTGTCGATGACGACGAGACGTCTGAAGTCGGCGAAACGCTGCGCGGACAGGTGCGCGGGCAGCCAGGCGACGGTACGGGACCGCTCGCCCTGCTGGCGCTCGCGCAGCCGCCGGATACGGTGGGCGTCCTCGACGGGACCCCACTCCCCCTCGTCGAAGGGCAGGTCGATGGCGAGCCGCCAGCGGTCCGCCTCCTGCGGCATCAGGTCGTGGTCGGGCAGTTCGTCCTCGTCGGCGACGTTCCCGAAGACGATCTCGGCGGTACGGGTGGTGCCGCGCCAGACGAAGGTCAGCTGGTCGTTCAACTGGCCGTGCTCGACGCCCAGTTCCTCGGACAGCAGCCGCCGGGCGAGGGCGGCCCGGTTGCCGGGGTTGTCGTTGACCTGGGCATTGGCGATGACGGAGTCCACGTCGACGCCGGACAGCTCGAGCCGTACGCCGGGGTTGGCGTCGGTGCCGGTCTCCTTGATCTCCGGGAACCGGGCGGCCCACTCGGCGACCTTGTTCTTGATGATGCCGACCTCGGCACCCGGGATGGGCGCGAGGACCGACCCGTGGTTGAGCGCGCCGAGCCGCCGGATGGTCAGCTCGGACAGGGCGGGCACGCTGGGCGCGAGCGCCGACAGCAGCAGCGTGCACACGAGCCGGTTGTCACCGACGAACATCCGGCAGCGGCTGGCACGCTGCGGTTCGGTGATGCTCTCCGGCCGGTTGAGGAACTGCTCGACGTCGTCCTCGGTGATGTCGTACGAGGTGAGCAGGTACGGCCGCAGCTTGGTCTTGTACAGCTTGTCGGCGGCCTCGAAGACGACCTTCAGGCTGTCGGTGAACGGCTTGTCACCGCCCTCCGCGATCACCGGGTAGAGATCGCCGACAGGGATGAGCTGCCCGAGCCGGATCTCGTTCCGGTGATCGGCGAGGAGCTGTCCCATCAGCTTCAAACCGGTACGGGACCGCTGCAGCGCGGACGAGATGTGGACGAGGGTGTCCATGAACGCCGGCGAGAACGGATACGTCAGCCGGAACGACTCCGCGTCCGCGCCGGTCGTGCCCTTGTCCGAGCCGAGGAGGGTGTCCCAGACCTGCGAGCCGACCCGCTTGGTCTGCTCGAAAGCCGCGTCGACGAGTGCGGCGGCCTCGCTGTCCTTCGGCTTGAGGAGACGGGCGTGGGCGATCTGCGGAAGGTTGCGGTCCTCCAGCGTGATCTTGTCGAACCGGCCCGAGGCCAGGTTCAGGGTGTCCTGGATGGACGACTCGGCCGCCCCGGACACCTCCTCGCCGACCAGCTCGCGCAGGTCGCGCTGGCGGGCGATGAACGACACGATGGGGATGGCGCGGCGGGCGTCACCGCCCTCCACGAAGTTCGTGATCTTGCTGGCCTCGCGCGCCACGAACTTCTGGTCGTGGATAAGGGTGGCCAGCCAGAGAATCAGCTCGTCCATGAACAGGATGAGCCCGTCGTAGCCGAGTGACTTGGCGTGCTCGGCGATGACGGACAGACCGGCGTCCAGCGAGATGAACCCGTGCTCGTCCTCGGCGGCGTTCTTGGCGAAGCCGGGGAAGAGGTTGGTACTGGCGTCGTTGACCAGCTTGGCCCGCAGCTCGGCCGGGGTGGAGGGGTTACGGAGGTTGAGCGGGACGCCCGCCTCGTGGTTCTCCTCGGCGGCGAGCGCGGTGTCGAGGAGCTGCGGGGTCCAGGCGAAGCCCTCGCCCCACTCGTCCTCCTCCCCGTCGTCGTCGCTGCCGCCCAGGCCGCGGATGACCGCCTCGTCGCCGTAGGTGGCGCGGTTGGCCCGGATGTCGTCGAAAAGGGAGTCGGTCCGGTACACCTGCGGGGTCGGCGCCTCCGGGTGCACCTTCTTGACGTGGTGCACGTACCCGCCGAGCACCCGCTGCTCCAGGGCCTTCGCGCCGAGCATGTGGTACGGCACGAGCAGGAACTTCTTGCCGTCCGCGCCCAGCCACTCGTGCTTGGTCAGCACCGGGTCGAACTCGGTACGGGCACGGGCGGCCGGGTCGCCGCTGAGCAGCGCGTACAGCACGGCCATGAAGTGCGACTTACCGGAACCGAACGAGCCGTGGAGGTACGCCGCCTTGGACCGGTGGCCGTCGAGCGAGGACTTAATGAGAGCGAGCGCCTCGTCGAAGTTCTCCAGCAGCCGCTCGGTGACGACGTAGTCCTGCAGGGCGGCTCCGGCACCCTCGGGCGTCGTCGCCTCGGCGAGGGACAGCACGAAGTCCGAGGTGGAGATGGACTCCTTGATGGTGATGACATCGCGGAGGAGGGGCTGCTGGGCCATGGTGTGTCTCGTTCTCCTTCGGGCCGGCGTTCGTGCAGCACGCTCGATCGTATGAAGTGGTCTTGTACGGGCTGGCCGCCCCTCCGGGCCCTCGGTATGGTCGATGGTATGGCGACCAAGAAGTACACCGTGACGCTCCCCGAAGAGCTGGCCGAGGCCATCCGCGCCGAGGTCGGCCCCGGCGGGTTCAGCCGCTATGTCACGCACGCCATAGAGCGCCAGCGGGAGCGGGAGCGGCTGCACGAGGCGGTGCAGTGGTGGGAGTCCGAGTACGGGGAGATCACTGAGGCGGAACTGGCCGAGGTCGAGGCCGAGCACCGCGACCTGGAGCGGCAGCACGCCGAGCGGATGCGGTCCCGCGACGCGGGCGAGCAGCGTGAACAGCGCGAGAAGCCACACGAGCAGAAGCGAGACGCCGCGTGAGCGGAAACCGGGTGTACGTACTCGACAGCGAAGGGCTGTCCCGGTGGGTGCGGGGCGAGCGCCGTATGGGCGCCTACCTGCGGCACGCCGACGGCGCGGGTATCCCCGTCGTCACCACGTCGATGACGCTGATCGAGGCGTACGACCCCACCCGCTACCTGCCGGCGTGGCAATGGGCCCTCTCCAAGATCAGCATCGAGCCGGTGACCGAGGCGACCGCCAAGGAAGCGACCAGCCTGCTGAAGGAGACGGGACTGCACGGCCACAAGTACGCGATCGACGCTGCCCTCGCTGTCGTCGCCCTGCGGCAGCCCGGCCCGGTCACCGTGTTCACGTCCGACGAGGACGACATGCGCAAGCTGTGCGCCGACCGAGTGGTCGTCGTGAAGCTCTGAGCCGAGCACGGCCTGTCCCCCTTCGCACTGCACTCTGCTTCGGTGCCCGGCCGCCTCCCCGCATGTCCGGACAGCGGCGCACCGGCCCGGCCCGCATGGCGCGATCCGTCACTACCAGCCCGAAGCCTGCCGCCGGTCAGATCGTAGGGCCAAATCCGGCCAGGGTAGGCGCGATATAGGCGACCCGCCCATTTTAGCTTCAACGAAGTCGGTCCCGGACCGGAGTGTGTGGCCGCCTTCCCCTCAGCTCCTCGCCGCGCGAGCGGGCCATGAGGAACGACGACCGTCCGGCGCGACGGCGGTGCCGTCCGCAGCATGTTGCTCAGCGTGTTCAGCAGCGAAGAGGGATCGTGGACTTCCCCGGCTTCCACCTTCGCGGCTCAGTGCGTCGGCTTCGCCAGCTCCGAGCCGGCGAGGTGCTTCTTCAGCCGCTTGGCCATGGGACGGTAGGTCGCGAAAGTGAGCCCACCGGAGACAGCGGCCCCGACGACGGGGATGGCCTTCGAGACACTCTTGGCGAAGGTCTGCTTCGTCATCTCGGCACCGATGTAGGCCGCGACCTTCTTGACTATGGGGTAGACGACGCCCTGGGTGAGCGCCTTCTGCGGAAGTTTCTTGGCGACCTGCTCCGCCATCATCGAGGCGACCTTTCCCACAGCGGCGTTCGCCGACTGGGTGCCGAACATCACGCCGAAGAACAGCGTGAGCACTCCCATGGTCGCGTCGTCGACGTCTTCGCCGTTGTCGGAGAACAGGTCGGGCCAGCTGTAGAGATAAGCGAGCTTCTGCGCGATGCGCAGCATGTGACCGAAGTACTGGGCCAAGTCGGCGGGCACGGTGGCGGGGAGTGCGAGGAAGCCGGGCAGTCCGGCAGCCGCGGAGAGAGCGCTGGCCTTGGCGGTCTCGTAGCGGATTGAGTCGTCGGCTGCTTTGTCGAGAACGTCGATCGAGATACCCGCCGCTGCCGGGGTCTCCTCGATCGCTCTGCGTATCTCGTCCTCAGAGCAGTAGCGTGCCAGCGCCTTCCGGAGGTATGCCTCCCTGTGGATACGCACGCCCGGAAGCTTGGCTGCGCCCACCAGCACCATGGAGAAGCGCGACTCGGGGTTCTCGCTCACGTTGCCTTGATTCATAGCGGGAATTTACAGCAGCTCTGCTCTTCAGTGATCCCTTTGTGCTCATTGAGCTCGAGTCGCCTCATGTGGTGATGGTTGGCTGGTGAGCCCGCTGCAACGCACGGTGTGTAAGGCTAAGTTGGGCGTTTTGGGGACGCCCGGCCATGCTTGCCCTCCGGCGTACGCCAGCCCGGCCCGTGCGAGACGCCTATCGCCACCCGGGAGGGCGGCCACTGCCGCGGGGCGAAGGTGCGCGTGCCGGCCGAAGGCCGCCCGCCCGTACACCCAGCGGGCGGCCTGTCGTCCGGCAGACTCGGCGCCGCTGTACGGGAGTACGGGAAGGCGCCGAGTCACCTTCTGCTACTTCTTCGAGGCGGCGCGACGGCCTCGGGTTGCGGCCGGGGGCCGCCAAGCGCGGAGGTCGTCGTCGGTGAGTCCGTGCACGCCCTGCAACTGCTGGCGGTAACTGGCGAAGAAGTCCGCCGGGGAGCCGCTGTAGAGCATGTCGAACTCGTTGTGCCACTGGTACAGCCACGGCTGAAGCTCCAGCGAGCCCGCGAGGAACGGGGTGATCTCCTCGGCGGTCAGCGCGGTGTTGGTGTAGTACGTGGCGAGGGCCTGCGCCTGCTCACGGTGGTCCCAGCCGGCCCACCCGTACAGCTCGGGTGTGGCGGCGTTGGTCTGCCCGTAGGAGATGAACCGCTCTTTGGGCACGTCGAGCTTGCCGCGCGCCTTCCAGTACGAGGCGCGCAGGAAGTCGGCCGAAGTGTACTTCGGCGGTACGGGGATGGAGTCCCGAATCTTCCGCTTGGCCGACTCGTCGGGCGCGGCGTCCTCCTTGCGCTGAAGGTCCCACACCTCTTCCCAGTCGGCCCGCTTCTTGAGCCCGGAGGGCTTGTAGCGCAGGGCAGAGAGGAACGGCACATGCTCGTCGGTGATCAGCTCGGCGACGACCTTCGCCAGCTCCTTGCGGGGCGCGTAGAGCTTGGCTACGGACGCGAAGTCTTCGTCGCGGGAGAGGGCGTCGGTGAGGCGGGCCAGGGTGAGGATGGTGGGCTGACCGTTCTCGTCGAACCAGAGGTCGCGGTTCTCCATACGGTCGAGCAGCCAGGAGCAGAGGGCCTTCTCCTGGAGGGCGTCCCAGCCTTCGGTGGCCCAGCGGCGCTTGTACTCGGGGCGCTCGACCATGTTGATGGCGCGATTCGACTCGATGGCGTTAATGCGCTTCTGGACAATCTCTCGGTAGGAGGCGGGCCAGCGAGCGGGGATCTCCGTGAGGGGGGTGGAGTTGTGCCTCTTGAACCACTCGTCGCTGGCCTCACCTGCGGCTACACGGCGGGCGAGGGCGATTTCGAAGGCTCGCTCACCGAGGGCGATCTCGGGAATTCTGGGGTCGTCGGGGTTTTCGGAGACACGAAGGTCATCTGAGTGGAGGTTGTAGAGAGAGTAAACTTGCCAGTCCAACTCCTCTTGAAGCGCAATCATGCTGCCACGGGTAGATTCCCAAGTGGCACGAGCTTCTCGCAAGACATTGACCGTGGGGATAGATCCGGCAGCCACAGCCTCGGGCGCAGCGGAGATGAACTGCCGAGACAGGATATCTAGAGCAGCGGAAACAACAGTGGGAAATTGGAGCGGTAGAGGGAAATCCGCAACATTACTGCCGTTGAACTGGTAGAACTTTTCCCACTCCTCACTGGCGATTCCTCCCCCAATGCCACCGTGCCCCTTACTATGGCAAACCATTTTCAACCACAGGGCGGCAGTGGAACTATTTAGTAGGCCGAGGAGCCGAAAATGCTCCTCTTCGCTAGCATCTTCTCGAAGTTTGAGCACAGGCGCGGTTCTATTGAAGACATTCGCACCCCGGTCCAACACAAAGTGATTATGCGTAGCAACCTCCGCGAACGCGATAGTCCACTGGTGCGCCCCTTGATCCTTGGGGATCTGATGCCACTCCCACCACGAACGACCATCCTCGAAGTAGGTCCTACCTGAAAACGTGGCACGGCTTCCCAATTCGGTCCGATAAGGCCACAGCCACCGAGCCAAATTGGGAAAGACATGCGGTCGGACCAACTCACGTCGATAGTCATACGGGTGGAAGGCGCTATCTCCGCCCTCGAAGCAATAGTCGCGCACCTCGTCGCCCATGACAAGACGCCTGACGTAGTCGGACTCGGCGGCCACCCTCTCAAATGTGCGCGGAACCGCACTCATGGCATCATCCGATCCCATGACCCCGTAGAACCCCACCCGGTGCAATTCACGCTTCAGAACCGCCTGACGGGTCATATTGATTTGCTCAAGCATCTCCTGACCGCCGTCAGCGAGGACCCACGGATGCTTCGCAAAATGCTTCTCACGGTCGAGATTGTCCACGGAAACCCACTGACTCACCGAGCCAGGCTCTTCAATCTGCTTCGTGATCGCTTTCCATACCAGCCCCTCTTCGGGACTCTCCGGTACGGACGGTTCACCCTGCACACTTCGCACAGTTCGAATGGCCGACGATCGCTGGCCCCCGCCCCTGTTCCTGCCCACCAAGATTACCGTTGGCGTGCCATGCCCCGGAATGTAAGCACCCGACGTGTCAATGACCTCAGTCAACTCAACCGCGTGCCCAAAATATCCCTCGATAAGCTTGGCTCCGAACTCCCGCTTCATGAAAGAGTTGGCGGTAATCTGCCCGACCATGCCGTAGCCGCGCCCTTCAGTATCCCCGCGCTTAGCTAGCTCGAAGAACCGCTGCACAAATGGCACTGACAACGCATACTTACCCGCGCACGCCGAGTACAGCTCTCGATAGAAGGCATTAAGTGTCTTATCCTTGACTGTAATGTAAGGCGGATTTCCCACGACCACGTGATATTGCCCCGGCCGCAGGATGTCCGAATACTCGTGTACGTCTTCCGTGGCATATTTGAACTCAGCCAGCTCGTCCACGAAGTCCTCGTCTACCCCACCGAACAGGTTGCCCTGCTGGGTGCGGCGGGACTTAATCAACGAGTCTCCTACAGCCAGATGTACGGGCCAGTCATACTTCGCCGCCTCCGCCAGCGTCTGCACACCGCCCGCCGCCATCGCCGCAACCAGCAACCTGAACCGGCCAATGGCCACCGCGAACGGGTTGACGTCCACACCGTGCACCGATTTCAGCGCGGCTGACACCCGCTCGTGTACGTCCTTCCCTGGCTGTTCCTCAGCCCACAGACGCACCAGCCGCCGGAACGCTCCCAGCACAAAGTGCCCCGACCCACACGTAGGGTCAATCATCTTTAGATTCTCGTATCCGAACTCCTGCACCGCTGGGCTCATCGTCCGATCGAGGATGAACTCCTCTACGAACTCCGGCGTCTGCAGCAGCGCGTACGTTTTCCGGGCGGCCTCGCTCAGGTCCTGGTACAGGTCACCTAGGAACCGCGTGTCCCAGCCCTCCGAACCGTCCTCGTTCAGCGGGTCGGTGAAGTCGTGTACGAGGAAGCCCGCCTCGTCCCGCTGCCGCCAGAACTCAATCAGCTCACGCGCACCGTCATGCGACAGCGGGACCTGGTACAACGGGTTGTGCCGCTTGTCGAACAGCAACCGGCCCGCTTGGCCCTTACCCAGATCGTCGAACGCCTTCTCCAGCCACCCGCGGTACGTCGGGTCCTCGTCCGACTCTACGTACGCGTCATACAGTGACTCCGCCAGCTCGCGCCGGTCGTCATCTGGCCCCGTCAGGTACGGTTCCGGAATCAGACGGTTGTCCTCGCAGAACCGTACGAAGACCGTGCCCAGGACCCACGCCACCGCGACCTGCGTGATGCGCTCGTCCAGCCACGTGTTCCATGTGGCCGCCGTGCGCCCGAGCTTACGCGCCTGGTCGTACTCGGACCGCAGCCGTGCGCTGACCTCGTCCAGGGCCTTCACTTGCTTGCCGAGGTCGGTCTCGACCGCCTTGACCTGCTGCTTCAGGTCGTTCAACAGAGCTCTGCGGTCGATCACTTCACGTCTCCCTCGACACCACTCGCTACAAATTCACCGGACCCGCGATGGGCGTTGCCCACCCACGTGTCCGGAAGCTGAATCCACTCCCCCAGGCCGGCCTGATACGGCACGACCACCTGCCCGAGCCGGGGCTCACGCGAGGGGTCGCTCTGCGGAACCAGGAGCCACAGGCCCCGCCCGCCCCGCCGGGCCGCCGACGCCAGGCGGTCCAGCACGCCCAGCGCGTCGTAACGGGCGAACACCCCCGCCTCCGTCAGCAGGACGGGACCCGCCGCATCACCGCGACCGCCACCACCACCGCCACCGTTGCCCAGCAGCTCGACGATCCGCGGCTCCACCGAGCCCCACGCCGTCCGCACGAACTCCGCGAACCGCACCGCGCCCTTCGAGCCCGGCTCGGCGGCGTCCGCCTTGAGCAGGGTCTCCCAGGTCGGCTTGGTGCCTGGCATGACCTGGGCGTGCAGGGCCTCCAAAAACAGCTCGGTCACGGACACCGTCTCGGCGCCCAGCCGTTCACCGCCTAGCTCCCGCATCGCGTCCCGTACCAACCGTTGACTCACGGTCAGCACCCGGTAACCGTCACGCCGCGCCGACGCCAGCAGCCGCTCCTCCGCGCGGATCGCGCCCGCGAGCTGCGGGTCGTCCACGTATCGCGTCGCCGTGCCCGTGCGCGTGGAGTGACGCTGGGCCCCGCTCGTGAGGTAGGTGGAGGCGTCGTCCACGCGGGTCGACAGGTAGCGGAGCGTCCCCGTGTCCTCGCGGGTGCTGAACGACAGCTCGAAGCCGGCGTCGCGCAGTGCCTTGGTGAGCTGGCCGCCGGTGGGTAGTTCATGGGTGAGGCCGCCGCGTGCGTCCGGTACGGCCAGCTCGGGGAAGCGCGCGCGGACCCGCTCGTGGACGTCCTCGCTGGTCAGGCCGGGCTGCCGACCCTCCGGGACGCCCTCGATCCTCCGCACCAGGCCCGCCTGGGTGAGCCGCAAAGCCCGTACGAGCGACAGGTCACGCGGGTAAATCTCCAGGCGCGGAGTCGCCGCCGCGTTGGCCGACGCCGCAGCGGCCAGCTCGACCATGCGACGCTCGTCCCAGTCGATGGCACCCGGCGGCATCTGCACCGCACCCAGCTCAGCCAGCACCGTCGCCGCCGTCGGCAACGTCTCCAGCCGGGTCAGGCGGTCCGCCGCGCGGCCCAGCCTCATCGCGTAGTCCAGCAGGCCCGGCGCGGTCGGAGTGTCCGGGGCGTCGTCCTCACGGACGTCCAGGGCCAGCAGTCCGGCGCCCAGTGCCTCCTCCGTGGCCTTGCGGTTGGGCTGGTGCTGGAACTCGGCTTCGTCGGGGACGAGTTGTTCGACCTCGACCACGGCCCGTACCGCCGCCAGCGCCAGCGCGCGGCGCTGCTCGCGGCCGGCGAGCTGGCTGCCGCGCCGGACGGCGAGTGCGTCCGCGATCTCCACCGCCGAGGCGACTCGGCCCATCCCCACCAGCAGGTCGAGGATCTCCGCGCGCAGCGCCCGGACCGTCGGGTCGGCCTTCCAGCGCTTGCGCTCCTCCTTCAGCATTTGCGGTATCCGGCCCGCAGTGAGGCCCAGCGCCTCCGCGACGTCCTTCTGCTTGGGCCAGACACCGATGCCCGGCAGTGCGCCGTGCTCGTCGGGCAGGCGCAGCAGCAGCCGGACCATCTCGGCCTTGTTGCGGTTGGAGCCGTTGTTGTTGACGACCGGGACGAGGATCGTGGCAAGGGTGTCGAGGCTAACCGAGCGCAGGCTGCGCGGGGAGAGGCCATCGACAGCACCGGCCGCCGCCAGGCTGCCCGCCACGGCGGACTCCGCGGCGGTGAGCTGGTTCAGCTCCTCCTGAGCTTCCGCACGGCCCTCGGGGCTGAGCGGCGAGACCGGCGTCTCGTTCAGCTTCTCGCCCCACTGGCGCTGGCGCTTCTGGACCTCGTTGCGAGTCTTGGCGCCGAGGCCGGGGGCGTTCACCAGCTTGCGACGGCTGTAGTCGAGGAGTTCGCCGACCGTGGTGATCCCGAGGCCGTAGAGGAAGGACTGCGCGGCGCCCGTCAGGCCGGAGACGGTCAGCGGGGTATCTCGGGTTACCTCGGCCGCGAGGCGCTCGCGCTGCTGCTCGGCGGTCTCCGGCTCGGCGTCCGCGATCACACCGCGCGCGGTGTCTCCCTCAGCGGCGTCGGTCGGCGTCGCGGGGCGGGTGCGGTGGCTGGACGGGACGGTCTGCGAAGCGTCAAGGAACACCTTGCGCCACGCATCCCGCATCGGCTTGAGCTCGGGGAACCGCTTGCTGACGTCCCGGTGCAGGGCCTTCTGGAAGAAGGCGACGAGACCGTCTCGTACGGCCGGGTCGAACGCCTCGGCCGCGATCGTCGGGTGCGGCCACTCCCTCCGGTCCGTCATACGGGGCGGGACGCTGCCGTCGCCCCACTTGGGCAGCTCACGCGAAGCCATCTGGTGGAGGGTGACGGCGACGGCGTACCGCTCGGCGTGGGAGTCGTACGTACCGCGGGTGATGACGTCGACGAACGGGTCGAGGTAGCCCTCGGTGCCCGCGTCGGTGCTCTTGGCGGGGTAGCCGGCGAGCGAGAAGTCGATCAGGACCAGCTCGCGGGTGCGGTTGGGGCGGATACGGATGGCGATGTTGTCGGGCTTGATGTCCCGGTGCCAGACGCCCTCGCCCTCCAGGAAGTCGACGGCACCGAAGAGGTAGTCGCCGTACGCCTCGAGCTGGTCGACCTGGAGCCGGCCCTCCTCCCGGATCTGGCGGGCCACGGTCTCCTCGCGGCGGCGCGGCGCCTTGCGCTCGCCCGGCTCACCGCCGTCGTCGCGCTCGTCGCCGACGTACTCCAGCGCGAGAACCGTACGTCCTCCGATGCGCAGCGGCTCCGGTTCAACGAGGCGGATGATGCCGGAGTGGGGTCTGAGCCCTCGCATCACCTCGGCCTCGCGGACGAGGATGTCCCCGCGGTTGTCGGACAGGGCGACCTTCAGTACCGCCAGCGGACGCGTTCTCCGGGCCTCCGCCTGGAGGTCGCGTACGAGGAAGGCGCGACTGGTGGAGCCCGTGCCGAGGCGGCGGCGGATCTCCCAGCGGCCGTCGAACACGTCACCCGGGACGGCGTCGAGCGGGTCCTTGTCCGGTGCGTCGGAGGCGGTCTCGCCGGACTCCGTCGCGGTGTCGGAGGCCGGAGCGGTGAGGGAGTCCTCGACGACCTCCAGCATCTCCAGGAAGTCGTCGACGCTGGTCAGGCGCTGGCCCGGGTTGTACGCCGTGGCCGCCTGCACCAGCTCGTCGACGTCCTCCGACAGGCCGTCCACGAGGGAGCTGGGGCGCAGCCCCTCCCCCGCCTCCAGGCGGGCGCGCAGCTCGGCCTGGCTGGCGGCCGGGGCCTTGCCGGTGGCGAGCAGGTAGGTGAGGACGCCGAGGCCGTAGACGTCGAGGGAAACCGGGTCGGGGCGCAGCGCGGTCAGCTCGGGGGCGAGGTAGGGGTCCTCGTCGTCGGCCAGGTGCATCGCGGACAGGGCGGTCGGCGCGAGCCGTGTCGCGCCCTGGCTGTCGGGGGAGGTCGTGCTGCGCTGGGTGGCGATCTGCCAGTCGGAGATCTGCAGGTGCGGGTTTAGCCATGCGGTTTCCTCACCGACCGCTCTGCCCTGGCCGCCGTCGGGGCGCGGCAGTACGTGGACGGAACGGGCGGCCAGGGCCCGGTGGTGGATGCGTCTCGCGTGCGCGGAGCGCATGGTTTCGGCGAGCTGCCGGACCAGCGCCATCCGGCCGAGGATGTCGAGCTTCTGCCCGTACTGGACCAGGTACTCATCCAGCTTCATGGTGCGTCGGTCGTAGTCGAAGACGAGCGCGGGTCCGGCCGGGTGCCCGGTCGGGAAGTACTGGCGGTACGAAACGACTCCAGGGTGGCGGAAGCGTTGCAAGACGGCCGCCTCGCGCCGAGCGGCGTTCTCCACGGACTGCCGCAGCGAGGAGTCCGAGCCGCGCTCGCTCAGGTACACACGGACCCGGGCGCGCTCGGGCAGCTCGCTGTGGCGCGCCTCGTAGTCGGCCCAGGTCTGACCGGAGTCGAAGGGCGAGCGCTCCAGCTCGTACGGGCCGACCTTGTACTCGGCCTCGCTGCGGCGGATGCCGATCCGCTCCAGCTCGCTCTTGATGTGCCGGGAGTCGATCGCGGTGATACGGCGCCGCTCGTCGGACGGGGGCTGCTTCAGCAGCTCGACCAGCTCGGTGACCGTGTGCACACCGTTCTGGTCGTGGGCGGGCAGACGTACGCGCAGTGCGTCGTCGGTGAAGCAGACAGCCTCACCCACCCAGATACGCCGGCCGCCCTGGCCGGACCCGAGCAGGCCGGACAGCTCCTTGGCCTTCTTGTTGACCAGGTGCAGCGGGTTGCCGTGCGTACGGCGGCGGCCACCGGGGGTGGTCTGCACCCAGGTGCCGTTCTCGGAGGTGACCGAGCCGTGCCAGTCCTTCAGCTCGATCATGTAGACGCCACCGGGAGCGACGACCAGCAGGTCGACCTCGCGGACGTGTCCCGTGTTGGCGGTGAAGGTGAAGTTCGACCAGGCGCGCCAGGGGTCGGAGTCCGGCAACCGCCCCCTGATCGCCTCCAGGCCGCGGCGTTCATGATCGAACTCGGACTCGGTGACCGTGACCCACCGGCCTTCCCGCATGCCTGTCCCCACTCATCGTTCCGACGAGGCCCGCCGTTCCCCAGGGCCGGACCTACCCGGAGGATCCTAGTCCTTTCCTGCTACTGGGCAGAAGCAAGTGAACGACGGGACTAAGGGACATTCGACCCGCGCGAGAGGAATGACACACTCCGCATCACGCGGGTCGATGCACTACCTACTCAATCCGTGACATACCCGAGGAAATCACCCCAAGCGGACAGGGAGACCTCGAACCGCGGCCCTTCCTTGTCCTTGGAGTCACGGACGTGGACAGCTGCGGGAGCGTGTGCGATCTCCACGCAGCTGTCGCCCTGAGAACCGCTGTAGCTGCTCTTGAACCACTTCAGTTCGGCTGTCGTGCTCATAGCGCTCCTCGCATCCGCGTCAACAGCTCGGCGGAGTCCGCCGGGGACAGGGCCTGTGAGCGCAGTTTGGCATAGCGCATCTGCATCAGGCTGATGTCTTGCGGGTCAGAGATGAGCTGTCCAGTCTGCTGTCCTTCCGAGTACCCGAGCCACTGATGCTCCGGTGTCTCCAAGAGCTGCATGACCCCGTCCGTCCCCGCGTGATACGGCTGCCGCAACGGCATGACCTGCAACTCCACGTTCCACAGCTCCGTACACGCGAGCAGGTGGTCCAGCAGCTCCCGCGTGACCTCCTCCCCACCCGTGTGCCGCAGCAGCACCGCCTCCTCGACGATGAAGCTGAACGCGATCGGCGGCTCGCGGCGCAGCAGCTCCTGGCGGGCCCGCCGCGCGGCGATGCGCTGCTCCAGTTGTTCCTCCGTGGGCGGAGGCGGCACGTTGAGCATCACCGCCCTTGTGTACGCCTCGGTCTGGAGCAGTCCGGGCACCACCCGGCACTCGTACGTGCACAGGCTCACCGCCGTCTCCTCCAGCAGCGCCCACTCGCGGAACCAGACGGCCAGTCCGCGCTGCCGTCCGACGTGCCGGGCCACCGCCCGCAGGACGCCGAACGATTCCAGGGCCTCCTCCACCCCCTCGACGAAGTGCGTGGTCGGCATCCGCCGGCCCTGCTCGACCGACGCCACGGAGGCGTGCGAGTAGTTGAGGCGCTCGGCGAGCTGTTCCTGCGTGAGCAGGGCCCGCTCCCGGAACACCTTCAGTGCCGCGCCGAACGCCTTGAGACTGCCCACCGGTTCGTGTTCTGTGCTGTTCCCCATGGCCACGACCCCCTTGTCGTGCTGTGGCACACCCTTGTGTCCGTACAACGGCGCAGCAGGCGGGCGAGGTTACGAGAACGGGGCGATGCGGACCCGTACAAGAGGGCGTGTACGGGTGGCATGCAGTGCCGCTGTCCGAGTGATCCGCAGCGTCTTCGTCCGGGGCACCACTGACCGGTGACCGCAGGGGAAGATCACAGTGGTGTGACATGGCTCAGCGATTGTCCTACCTTCCTATTAGTCTCCCGATCATGGGACTTGGGGATGTCACACGTGCGGGAGTGCTCGCTGCGGTGCAGGAGTGTCAACACCTGGGACGCGAAACGTTCCTCCACCGGTACGGTTTCCGCCGGGCAACGGCATACGAGCTGGTCGTGAACGAGGACCGTTACGACTCGAAAGCCATCGTCGGCGTAGCGCACCTGTACTCAGTCGGCAGCCTTCTGTCATCTGCCGACTTCAGTGGTGGCGCACGCACAGTGGCACATCGACTGCGCGCCCTCGGCTTCACCGTGGAAGGCGGAACCACCATCAGCAACGAACCACATCAAGTGGCGCCGCAGATAGTCCTCCAGCCACGCGGTGGCCCCAGGCTTCGCGGCGCACAGAACTTCAACAAGTCGATACGACAGGGCGTCCCCATTGCGGGTATCCGAGACTTGCTCGGCGAGCAAGCGGATGTGCTGACGACCTTGTACCCGGATGGCATCGCTCGACTGTGGGGCGCCACTCCCACCACGCGAGCCAAGAACGAAAAAGTAGACGCGTTGAAGAATCGTCGTGTCGGCGATCACGTGTTCTTCTACACAAAGAACCACTTCTTCGCGCGCGCCCGCATACTCCATCTGTTCGACAGCCAGCCCGTCGCAAAGGAGATTTGGGGGACCACCGACAAGAACGCTACGTGGGAACACATCATGGCGCTGGGGGATGTCGAGGAATTCCCCACTCCCGTTCTTGCCGAACCCATATTGCATCTCCTGAACGTTACAGCGCCGCTATGGAGTCTTACTCTGCGGTCCGCCGAAGACTACCGCCGCGTCGCCCATTTGTTTCCACCAATGCGCCGACCGGTTCGCCCGCAGGTTTCGCCTACGCTCCCACCGATATCTCGTCCACTCACCACAACGGGTCTGCTGGACAAGCTCGGGTCTCTCAATACTCATCGCCGCTCGACGGACGGCACTCCGAGCCGCCATCAACCATTGGCTCTGCTGTGGGCCGTTTCCCGGATCGCGGCAGGGAAGCCGCGCCTGGCACCGTGGTCTTGCTTCCGCACAGAGGTGGGTCAGCTTCTGGCCGAGTTCGGGTTGACCGGCTCCAAGGTCACCCCGGAATACCCCTTCTGGCACTTGCAGGGCAGTGGCCTCTGGGAGGTCCACGGTGTACCAAGCGATGCCGGCTCCATGCCGCAGATACGTATCTTCGACACGGTCCAGCCCGTCGCAGGCCTCACCACTGCGGCCGCCGAGCTGCTGCAAGACCCTCTCACTCGGCTGGAAGCCGTGATCAAGTTGTGCAGCACTTACCTTGATGACGTCGACCAGCTCAAGTTGTTCAGTCGGGTGGATCTAGATGGCTATGTAACAGCCGGTGGCCTGGTCGATGAGGATGAAGGCAGCCAGGAGACCATCGACACTGAGCAAGCGGCCAGCCCGACGGCGCGCCGGAAGGTCACCTTCTCACGGGTAATCCGCGACTCCGCGATCGCGACCCAGGTCAAAGAACTGTACGGCCATGCTTGCCAGGTATGCGAAACCCGCCTGCAGTACATGCGCAGGCCTTACAGCCAGGCCGCTCACATCCGGGGCCTCGGGACCCCGCATAACGGACCGGACGAACTGCCGAACCTGCTTTGCCTGTGCCCCAACCATCACATTCTCTTCGACGGTCTCGAGATATACATCGACGTTAACGGCGTCGTCAGACGGACACATGGGGGCGAGTCCTTCGGGCGCCTTCGTCGGCATGCCGACCATCGGATAGATGAGGCACAACTGCAGTACCACCGAACACTGTGTGAACTGAACGAGCTGACGAGGGAATGACGTGCCGAGCGAAGCAGAACTCAGATTCCACGACGACATGCGCAAGGGCGCCGAGCGTCTCAAGCGTGAGATCGGCTACAACCCCATGCGGTTCATACGGATGCTGGGTGAACTGGGCGGTGTCATAGCCGCCAAGCAGCTCCTGCGCGGCGGCAACGCCTCGGACGGGTTCACCACACTATGGGAAGCCGGTCGGCTCGAGCTGAGCGTCGAGGCGTTCGTCCTGCTGCCGTGGTACCAGCACCTCTTCGATGACAGCCATCTGGAGACGGCCCGGTACCGGCTGAGCGAGCATGGATTCGACGTCGATCGCTTTCTGCGCCGAGCTCAGGAAGAACCGCCTGCTTGGACTGCAGCCAGCACCTGAGCTCAGCGAAACCGGCCGATCAGGCCGGCACAGCCTCCCGTACCACTCCACCCGCCAGCTCCCGCAGCTTGTCCCGCGTCTCCGGGTCCGTCGAGTACACGATCGTGCCGACCATGCCCCGGGTGAGGAGCACCTTGTAGGTGTTGCGGATCAGGCGGTCCACGTCGGTGTCCGAGGCGCCCCTCCTGAACACCGGGTCCTTGGACGCCGTACGGTCCGTGATCCAGCGGTCGCCGCGCCAGACCAGGTCGGGGCCGATGATGACGCCCGACCAGTCGTACTCGAAGCCCTGGGCGGTGTAGACGCAGCCGACCTGGCCGAAGCCGGCCGGGTCGGTGGCCCACAGGGCCGACGGCGGGGCGCCGGAGATGGCACGCTCGCCGCGGAGGTTCCAGGGACGGGTCCAGTCGCCGATGACGACGTCCGCCGGGAGCGGGTCGCCCGGCTTCGGCTCCGGGGACCAGGGCCAGCAGTAGCCTGCGGACATGCGAGCGCCGTACCCCTGGGCCCGGCGGGCTTCGAGGAAGGACTCCACCTCCTGCGGGCTGTCGGCGACCAGTAGCTGCATGCGGTCGTCGGGCTCCCAGACAACCGGGCCGCCGGGTTCCAGGCCGAGGAGGCGCACGACCCAGCGCAGATAGGCGTCGCTGCCGCCGCAGCGGAACTGGCTCTCCAGCGGCACGACGCGGCACTCAAGACCTTGGGCCGCCGCAGCCGTCTTGATCTCCTCCACGGTGCCCATCTCGCCGGGGCGCACCACCTGGTGCTCGTCCAGGAGGAAGACGGGGACCCGGGCGACGCCGATGAGTTCGTCGATCTGCCGCCTGCCGGTGCGCTGGGCGGCCGGGGTGTAGCGGTTGGCGGAGGTCTCGCGGATGCGGTGGGCCTCGTCGCATATCAGGACGTCGAGGGTGTTCTCCTCGGTCGTCATGAAGCTGTTGAAGTACTTGAAGAGGTCCTGGACCTCGCGCTTGCGGGCGCCTGCGACCTTGCGCATCGTCTTCGTGAACGACTGGGAACCGGTGGCGTGCAGGGCCGGGATGCCGCGACGGTACAGCTCGCCGAGGAGGGAGAGCGCGATGACGCTCTTGCCGGTGCCGGGGCCGCCGGTGACGACCAGGACTTCCTTGTGGTTGGACCGCTTGGCCTTCTCCACGGCGTTGAGCACCATGCGGTAGGCGACCTGCTGCTCGTCCAGGAGCACGAACTGTTCGCGCTCGCGCACCTCCTGGGCCGCGACCGACATCAGCTGCTTCGACGGGACCGGCCTGCCCGACCGGAGGCCGTCGGCGGCGCGGCTGCCCGGGTGCTTGTCGCTGAGCTTCGCACGCAGGTGATCGATGAACTCGCCGCGTCGGTCGCCCGTGAACAGCTGCCCCTGGCCGTCAAGTTCGATGGCCCGGAGACCGCTGACGCCGAACTCGGTCGCGTTGTGGAGATACGCCACTCCGCTGACGCGGTGGGGGTGCTCGGCCACCGCGCCGTTGAAGTTGACGAGGTACTCGCAGTAGCGGCGTACCTGCTCGATGGGGTTGAGGACCGGGTGGGCATAGGCGTCGATACGGCACAGGACCGGGTCGTCCTCGTCCGGCTCGGCCTGGCTCCACTGCTTCAGTTCCACGACGACGTACGACGGTTCGCCCGTGGCCGGGTGCACACCGGCGAGCACGACGTCGGCGCGCTTGCTGTTCAGCGGCAGCGCGTACTCGAGCATGACCTCCACGTCACCGAGGTCCGCGTCGTTGAGCGCGGCGGCCAGGGCGGGGATACTCCGCTCCCAGGAACGGACCTCCGAGGCGCTGGGGCGGTGACCGTGCATGTGGACGAACTGCTCGGTGAGGTGGAGGAAGAGCGAGGTGTCGAGCGCCTTCTCGGCGACGGTTTTCGCTGACGCGCGGAACAGCAAGGACTTCCCCCAGGCAGCACGAAGTGACTCGTGCGGGTGGGGGCGTGTCCTTCGGAACTCCACCGGGATGGAGCGGAAGCCCGTCGGGCCGCGATGATGATGTTCGAGAATACAGGCCGTCCGGGGGTGGACTGGAGCAACGAGGGCGACACCGCATATCCCGGGGCCCGACGAAGCTGGCCGGCGGAGGCGTGTAGCGGCCGCATCCGTGTCTTGCCCGCTCCGGGATCCGCCTTGAGGGTGAGCGGCGCAGCTACCCCGGGTTGTCGGGTGAGGCTGTTCGGGTCGATGACCAGGGTCAGGCCGATGTTGCAGCCCTGGAAGACCAGTAGGGCGGTCGAGGACACGAGCAGGCCCTCCCAGCGGGTGCGGTGGCCGGAGACACGGGCCATGATTGGCGATCATGAACACGTCGTCGAAGAATCACCTAGTCCGAGCCGCCGCCCGCAACAACGCCGAGTGGTGCGCTGCGATGAGCCGATCGCACGGCGTGCCGGGCGAGTTCGGGGATCAGGCATGGGCTGCCCCGATCCGGACACCGCTGTACTACCCGGACTCGGTGACGTTGGTGCCGGACGCCGACGCCGCCGCGCTGGTGGCCCGGATCGACACTGCCGCGTGCGGCGCCTCCGTCAAGGACAGCTTCGCCGACCTCGATGATCTGACGGAGGCCGGTTTCCAAGTTCTGTTCGACGCGCAGTGGATACACCGCCCCCCGGCGCGCACGTCCCCGCCGGTGCCGGACCCCGATCTCTCCTGGACCGTGGTGAGCGACCCGGACCTGCTGCGCGCCTGGGCACTGGCCTGGGACGACGGGAACGGTGACGCGGACCTCTTCCGGTCCGGGCTGCTCGACGACCCGGACACGTTCGTGCTCGCCGGACGGTCTCCCGGCACCGGCGGGAACGGGAGCGGTCGGGTGGTCGCCGGAGCGGTGGCGAGCCGTAGTGAGCAGGTCGTCGGGGTCTCGAACGTCTTCGCGCCGGACGGCGGTCCCGACATGGCCTGGCCGGGTGTGCTGGGTGCCGTGCACCGGTTGTTCCCCACCCTGCCGGTGGTCGGTTATGAGCGCGGTGAGGACCTGGACGCCGCGATGCGCCACGGGTTCGAGTCGCTCGGTCCGCTCCGCGTCTGGGTTCAGCCGGCTCAGGACTGACTACCCCGCACTGGTTCACGCCTTCAGCGCCGGCCGGGCAGAACCGAGCAGTACGTCTTCCGGTGACAGTGACGGGAAGGAGCTGTACGTCAAGGTGCAGCTCGTTGCCCGTCCGGGCAACGAGTCCAACCCCAACGCGTTCAGCATGGCCGCACCTCCCGCGTACGGCGGGACGGGCATCGAACGACACCTCGGCTATGTGTACCGCTGAAACCCGGGTTCCGCGGCTTTCTCGACCGAGCGTCACGCATGTACCGGGCCGTCGGGCCGGCACGGCCTCCTGCGCCACCCCGCCCGCCACTCCCGCAGCTTCTCCCGCGTCTCGGGTCCGTCGAGTACACGATCGCGCTGACCATCCCCCGGGGCAGCAGGACCTTGTGGGTGTGGCGGATCAGGCGGTCCACGTCGGTGTCGGGGGTCGACTTCTTGAACACCGGGCCCTTGGACGCCGTGCGGTCCGCGATCGAGTGGTCACCGCGCCCCACCAGACCGAGGCCGGTGATGACACCGGGCCAGTCGTAATCGAAGTCCTGGGCGGTGCAGACGCAGCCGAGGAACGGAGGACCGCTCACCCGGACGCACACGAGGGCACCGGCCGACGGCCGGGCTGCGCCGGAGCGCGGCCGCACTTCCGGCGCGCTCGATGTGATGCGACCGGGGACGACCGGCGCCGGTAAGGAGCGTCTGACTCCGTGTCACCTTCTGAGGGACACTTCACCTCATGGGGGATGCCACATGGCAATACGCACATACGATGTGGTGGCGCTTCAAGTCCCGATCGTCTATGACATATGGGGCGACCACGATCCGGACGGAATGATCTACGCGCTCGCCGCTGACGAGGACGAACTCGGGGCGATTCGGCGAGAGTTCCCCGATCCGTTTCCCCACCCGGTCGAGGAGCCGGACCGGCTCCCGAAGCCCCATCCGCTCGTCCGGCCGCTCGTGCTGCGCGCCACCGTCGGCGACCAGGTCGTGGTGCGGTTCCGTAACGAGCTGCCGCAGCGCGCCGGCATCCACGCCCAGGGCGTCGGCTACGACGTCCTCGAAGCGGACGGCGGCAGGGTCGGCAGGAACCCGGACTCCGCCGCCGCACCGGACGGCGGCCGCCGCACCTACGTCTGGCGGTGCGACACCGAAGGCACGTTCTTCTTCGCCGACCTCGCCGACCTGCGCGGCGCCGAGCACGGCGCGAACGCGCACGGCCTGTTCGGCGCGCTGATCGTCGAACCGCGCGGCGCGACCTGGACCGACCCGGTGACCGGCGGACCGCTGGAGTCCGGTCTCTACGCGGACGTCCACGTGCCCGGCCGGCCGAGCTTCCGCGAGTACGCGATCTTCATGCACGACGAGACGCACAACCACAACCCCGTCCTGCCGCCGCACCCGCGCTACCACTGCGACCTGCCGCGCCCGCACACGCACTCCGTCGCCGCGGGCGGGGAGCGGCTGGCACCCGACCTGTTCGGCGACGAGGACCCGGGCCACGGCGGACACGAGGACACGGGCGACGACGCGCACGCCGCCTCGATGATGCTGATGAGCTACCGCACCGAGCCGATGGGCTGGCGCGCCTTCGCCTACGAGCGGATGCTCGCCGACGGGCAGCTGGACCCGGTGCGCGACCAGGTCGTCGGCGAGGAGCAGCACCACAGCTCCTGGCTGTTCGGCGACCCGGCGACCCCGGTGCTGCGCGCCTACCGCGGGGACCACGCGCGGATCCGGCTGCTGCACGCCGGCGTCAAGGAGACCCACGTCTTCCACCTGCACCTGCACCAGTGGCGGGCGGTTCCCGGCAACGACGACTCGCCGCTGATCGACTCCATCTCCATCGGCCCGCAGCAGGGCTTCACCATCGAGACGACCGCCGGGTCGGCCCAGCGCGCGTACGGCGACGCGATCTTCCACTGCCATCTGTATCCGCACTTCCACTCCGGGATGTGGGGCATCTGGCGGATCTTCGACAAGCTGCAGGACGGCTCGGGGCACTATCCCGACGGCACGCCGATCGCGGCGCTGCGGCCGCTGCCCGGCAACCCGGACCGGCCGCAGCCGCCCACCGCCGAGCGGCCGGGCTTCCCCGCCTTCATCTCCGCCACGTTCCCGCAGAAGTCGCCCCGCCCGCCGCGCACCCCGCGCATGCCGGAGGGCATGGGGCGCGAGCCCACCGACCTGGAGCGCGCGGCGTTCGTCGACGACCCGCAGCCGGGCGAGGCGTTCACCCGGGTGACGCCCCCGGGGGTCACCCCGCCGGTGCGCCGCTACCACCTGGTGGTGCTGGAGGCGCCGGTCACGTACTTCGACGGCGGCGACGGCCACGGGAACGAGAACGGGGACGGGGAGGGGAACAGGGACGAGGGCGGGGAAGCCGGGCACGGCAGCCGGTGGTACGACCCGCGCGGCCATCTCTTCGCGCTGCGGGAGGAGATCGACGAGGCCGGCGGGGTCGAGGAGTTCCGGCGGCAGCTCGCCGAGGGCCACCGGCAGGTCCAGCCGATCGCGATCCGCGGGCGCAAGGGAGAGGTACTGGAGTTCACGCTGACCAACGCGCTGCCGGTCGGCTGCCAGGAGGAGACCGCCTTCGACCCGGTGCTGCCCTTCCAGCCCGAGTGCGGCCTCCACGTCCACCTGGTCAAGTTCGATCCGCTGGTGGCGGACGGCGCCAGCGTGGGCTGGAACTACCTCTCCGGCACCACCACCACCGACCAGGGCGCGGAGGACTTCGCGCGGTACAACTCCTGGATGTACCGCTGGTTCTGCGACGAGGAGTTCGGCGTCGTCTTCTTCCACGACCACCTCCTCGCCAACGAGCGGCAGCGGCACGGCCTGTTCGGCAGCATGATCGCCGAACCGGAGGGCGCGGTGTGGGTCGACCCGCACGACCACGGCCGCGAGGTGCGCAACGGGAACCAGGCGGTGGTACGGCTCCCGGACGGCACGGCCTTCCGCGAACAGGTCCTCGGCGTCGCCGACTTCGTACCGCTCTTCGAGCGCAGGGACGGCCGCGACGACCCCGTCAACCCGCCGGAGTTCCCCGGCCGGCTGGAGGACCACGGTGCGATGGCCGTCGGCTACCGCTGCGAGCCGCTGCACGAGCGCGGGGACGAACCGGCCGACTGGTTCTCCAGCGACAAGCACGGCGACCCCGGTACACCCCTCCTGCGCGGCTACCCCGGCGAACCGGTCCGGCTGCGGCTCTACCAGGGCTCCCACGAGGAGCAGCACAGTCTGATGGTGCACGGCATGCGCTGGCGGACCTGGCGCGACGACCCGACGTCACCGCTGCGCGACCAGCAGACACTCGGGATCTCCGAGGCGTTCAGCTTCCACCTGGACGAGCACCGCGGACCGGGCGACTACCTGTGGCACTTCGCCGCGAGTGACGACACCTGGATGGGGTGCTGGGGGCTGTTCCGGCTGCACGAGGAGGAGCAGCCGGACCTGCCGCCACTGCCCGGCCGCCGGGCCGGTGACCCGCTGCCGCCGTTCCGCGCCGCGCGAGCCCGGCGCTACCGGGTACGCGCCCGGAGTGCGGAGATCCACTACAGCGTTCAGCGGTCGGACCCGTTCGGCGTGGAGTACCGCACCGACGGCCAGCCGGACGGCGAACCGCTGATCATCCGCTGCCGCGCCGGCGAGTGGGTGGAGATCCGGCTCCGCAACGACCTGACGGTGCCGCTGACGCCCACCCCGTTCGACCCGCCGCTGCCCGCCAAGGACGACCCGGCGTCCCGTGAGATCTCCGAGCGGGTGTCGCTGCACGTGGGCGGCCTGGTCCGGTACGACGTACGGGACAGCGACGGGGCGCACATCGGGCGCAACCCGGACGGCACGGTGGGACCGGGCGACGAGATCGTGTACCGCTGGTACGCCGACACACCCGGCGCCGTCCTCCTCCAGGACCGCGCCGACCTGCGCACCCACCGGCACCGCGGGCTGATCGGCGCGCTGATCGTCGAGCCGGCCGAGGTCACGCCGGACCGCTGGACCGGGGCGCGAAGCCTGCTGCGCCGCCCGGACGGGCCGCCGGTGCACGAACTGGTCCTGCTCGTCCAGGACGGCATGCGGCACTACCACGACGGCGACCCCGACCAGCCGGTACGCGACCTGGAGGACGAGCCGGAGGACGCCGGCCAGAAGGGACTCAACTACCGCAGCGCCCACCTGGTGCCGTCCCGGCCGTCCCTGGCCGACCCGCGGCCACCGACACCGCTGCTGGAGTGCCGCAAGGGTGACCGCATCCGGCTGCACCTCGTCCTCGGCACGGACAAGCCGCGCAACCACAGCTTCCTCGTGCACGGCGCGACCTGGCCGATGGAGGAACACCTGCGGCAGCCGCGGGTCGGTTCCGTCGGCGCGCTCAGCCCCGGCAGCGTCCGCACCCTGGACCTGACGGCCGGCGGGCCCGGCGACTACGCGTACCGCACCGGCGTGCTGCGCTGGGCGCTCTCGGAGGGGGTGTGGGGTCTCATCCGGGTTCGTGACTGACCTCGTCCGAAGTGGGGCAGTGAGGGCCGTTGGGACTGACGGTGCCCGTGTGTCCCGGTCGGCGGCGGGGTACCCGGCGGAGCGCCGGGCGACACGAGTGCGGCAGCTCATCCACCGCGGAAGGAGCCGAACGTGAGGCGGACCGACCGGCTGCGGACGTACCGGAGCAAGCGTGACTTCGGGCGGACGGAGGAGCCCAGCGACGCGGCCTCCGCCTCCGCCACCGGCACCGGCACCGGCACCGGCACCGGCACCGAGCTGTACGGGCCCGACGGTTCAGTTGGGCCCGCGTCCGAGGAGCCTCGGTTCGTCGTCCAGATCCACGACGCGAGCACCATGCACTTCGACTTCCGGCTCCAGGTGGACGACGTGCTGAAGTCCTTGTCCATCCCGAAGGGCCCGTCCACGAGCCCGAAGGACAAGCGGCTCGCCGTACCGACGGAGGACCATCCACTGGCGTACGAGGACTTCGAGGGCGTGATCCCGGAGGGCGAGTACGGCGGTGACGACGGCGAGGAGGCGTGGCTCCTCGTACGGAAGGGCGAGCAGCGTGTCACCGCGGACGGGAGCGGTACGCCGGATCCCCGCCGCGCCCGCTCCGTGCACAGCGGCCGCACTCTCGCCCAGGTGGCCGCGGACGTCCGGAAGGAATGAACCCCCGATGTCGGAGCTGCTCGCGACGCTGCCCACCGACCGGCAGCAACTGCTCTCCGCCGCGCGCCCCGGGACCGAACTGGCCTCCCGTCCCATGGCCGCCACCTTGACCGACAGGCGCGACTTCTCCGGCGAGTGGATCTTCGAGCGCAAGCTGGACGGGATTCGTGCGCTCGCAGTACGCGAAGGAGACCGCGTCGCCCTGTACTCCCGCACGGGCAACCGGCTCGACGCCACGTACCCGGAGATCATCGAGGCCCTCGCCGCGCAGGAGTGCGCGGACTTCACCGTGGACGGCGAGATCGTCGCGTTCTCGGGCAACCGCACGGACTTCGGCCTGCTGCAGCAGCGCATGGGCCTCACCCGCCGTCGCGACGTCGAGGCGAGCCCGGTCGTCGTGACGTACTGCCTCTTCGACCTGCTGAGACTGGACGGCGCGGACACCAGGCCCCTCCCCCTGCGCGACCGCAAGTCACTGCTGCGCCGCGCGCTCGCGTACCGCGCCCCGCTGCGCTTCACGACCCACCGCAACCAGGGCGGCGGGGACCTGCTGGCCGAGGCCTGCGACCGGGGCTGGGAGGGGCTGATCGCCAAGCGCGCCGACAGCCGCTATCAGACACGCCGGTCCCCGGACTGGCTCAAGCTGAAGTGCTCCCAGGGTCAGGAGTTCGTGATCGGCGGATTCACCGAGCCGGCGGGCAGCCGGGTCGGCTTCGGTGCCCTGCTGCTCGGTTACTACGACGACGCCGGCGCCGGCGCCCTGCACTATGCGGGCAGGGTCGGCACGGGTTTCGACCACCGCACCCTGGTGATCATGCGCCGGTATCTGGAGGAGCTCCGTATCACGGCCTCGCCCTTCGCCGATCGGGGCCGCATCCGTGAGGGCACGGCACGGTGGGTCGAGCCGTGCCTGGTCGCGCAGATCGCGTTCACCGAGTGGACGCGGGACGGGATGCTGCGGCATTCGCGGTTCCTGGGGTTGCGGGACGACAAGCGGCCGCAGGAGGTGGTGCGGGAGCGGCCGCGCGGGAGTGGGCGGAAGGCCGCATAGGTCTCCCCCCGTAGCCGGGCCGGAGGCAGCAGGTCAGTTCCGGCTCTCCGAGGTTCCGGGCCGCTCACCGTACGGCACCGGCTGCCCCGTGTAGGCATCCAGCACCATGCGGTCGCCGACCGGCTCGTCCGTCGTCACCGTCACCTTCCGGCTGCGCAGGTCTGCGGTACAGATGCCGTCACCGGCCCCGGCCACGGACGCGGACAGCACCACGCTGCCGTCGCTCTCCAGCACGTCCACGACGGGACCATCGCCACAGGACCCATGCGTGGCCACCACGGTGACGGACCGGCCGTCGTCCGCCACCCCCACCAGTCCGGCGAGTGGTGACAGCACGTCGATGTCCATGTCCTCCACAGGCTCGACGGGCGGCTCGGGGAGCTTCGAGGGCATGACGGCAGCACGCTTCAGTGGAGTGTCGTAGCCCTTGAGCGTGAACAGCCAGGCCGGGACCGTCGCCGGGCCGCGGCTGGTGGCCACGCTCATCTCTCCGAGCTCCGCGCCGGTCACCGTCAGGCGTGCCCCGGGGCTGCCGTCGGCGCGGTTCAGGGCCTTGTACGCGTCCTGGGCTCCCATGAGCGGCATGGTGAGCGAGTCTCCGGTCTTCCAGGTGACCTTGCCGTCCTTGTGCGGGGCGGCGGGCAGGTTCCCGCGCAAGCCGAAGTTGCCGGTCTCGTAGGCGTGGCGGTCGGCTTCGCCGCGGAGGCCGCCCTCGGGCATCTGCACGACCTCTCCCATCGGGTGGTACCCCTCGCGCCACTTCCCGGCGGCCTCCGAGCCGTCCCAGGCATCGGCGACCTGACGGGCGCGGGCCTCACGCTGCGGTGACGACTCGCTGCCCCGGCTGCCGGCCTGCTCGGCGCCGCACGCGGCGACGGCACCGGCGCTCACTGCGGACAGGAGGAGCGCGAGAAGCAGCGGGACGAGGCGCGTGGTGCTCGTACGCGTACGCATGAGGTCTCCCAGGGTGACGGGAACGGGACGGGCACGGGACGGGACGGGAACGGCAGTGCCCGCCGGCGGGCGAGTCGGGGCCTTCGCCGTTCCTGGGACGCACCTGTCCCCTGCCGCGTTCGGTCCGCTCCGCCGCCCGGTCACGTTCGTTGTCGCACCGTTACCGGCTTCCGGCCCGAGCCGGGCCCGCTCGGTGACGCTCCCGCACGCCCCTCGGACGGGGACGCAGGTCCACACTCAGAGGCGGAAGGCGCGCTTGCCTTCCACCGCATGATCCACGCCAATGCACAAAGGACTGTCGAATGCACGACCAGCCCCTTTCCTTCGAGCTCGTCCCCGGAGCCCCCGACTCCCCCGTGATCCTGCACGTCCCGCACTCCTCACGCGTCATACCCGCCGACGTCCGCAGCGGCATCGTGCTCGACGGCACCGCACTGGAACGGGAGCTGGACCACATCACCGACTCCCACACGGCGGAGATCGCTGCGGGCGCCGCCGCGGCCGCCGCCGTCCGGACTCCCTGGCAGTTCGTGAACCGGCTGTCCCGTCTCGTCGTCGACCCCGAGCGGTTCCCGGACGAGCGGGAGGAGATGCTCGCCGTGGGCATGGGCGCGGTCTACACGCAGACGACGCACCGGGAGGCGCTGCGCCCCGACGGCCACGACGGGCAGCCACTCGTCGAGCGGTACTTCCACCCGTACGCGAAGGCCATGACCGATGCGGTCACGGACCGGTTGGCGGCGGTGGGGCGGGCCGTCATCGTGGACGTGCACTCGTACCCGTCCGAGCCGCTGCCGTACGAGCTGCACGGGGACGGTCCGCGTCCGCCGATCTGCCTGGGTGTGGACCCGTACCACACACCCGCCGGCCTGCTGGCCCAGGCGGAGAAGGCGTTCGCGGGCTTCGGTGGGACGGGGATCAACAGTCCCTTCGCCGGGACGTACGTGCCCCTGCGGTACTACGGGAAGGACCCCCGGGTGAGCGCGCTGATGATCGAGATCCGCCGGGACGTGTACATGCGCGAACCCGGTGGGCCGGCGGGGCCGGGGCTCGGTGCTCTCGCGGAGGCGCTGGCCGGGCTGGTAGCCGCGGCCAGCGCTCTGTAGCGCCGACCGGCCGTCACTCGTTCCGCAGCTCGATCACACTGATGTCCGGCGGCGCCCCCACCCGCACCGGCGGCCCGAACACCCCGGCCCCGCGGGTCACGTAGAGCTGGGTGTCGCCGACCTTGCCGAGCCCGGCGAGGACCGGGTTGGAGAGGGCGGCGACGGCGGTCAGCGGGAACATCTGGCCGCCGTGGGTGTGGCCGGAGAGCTGGAGGTCCACGCCGTGGTCCGAGGCCTCGGAGGCGAGGACCGGCTGGTGGGCGAGGAGGACGACGGGGCGGGAGGTGTCGCGGCCGTCCAGGGTGCGGGCGAAGTCGGGGCCGCGGTCGTACTCCTCGCCGGTGACGTCCTCGACGCCGGCCAGGTCCAGGGTGGCGCCGTTGTGGGTGATCTCCACTCGTTCGTTGAGGAGCGGCCGTACGCCCAGGTCGCGGAGTTCCTCGACCCAGCCCTGGACGTCGTCGTAGAAGTACTCGTGGTTCCCGGTGACGAAGAAGTTGCCGTAGCGGGACTCCAGGGAGCGGAAGGGCCTGATCGCGGGGCCGAGCTGGGCGCTGGTGCCATCGGCGAGGTCGCCGACGATCGCGACCAGGTCGGGCTCCAGGCCGTTGACCATGCGGACGATGCGCTCGGTGTGCGAGCGGCCCAGGATCGGGCCGAGGTGGAGGTCGCTGACGACGGCCATCCGCAGGCCGGAGGCGCGGGCGTCGAGCTTGGGCAGGCGGACCGGGATCCGCTTGATCCGGGGGTCGCCGAGGGCGGTGTTCATGCCGTACCCGGTGGTGCCGAGGGCGGCGGCGCCGACCAGGCCGCCGACGGCCCGGCCGAGGAACAGCCGGCGGTCGACCATGCGGACCCGAGCCGGCTCCGGGCTCTTCTCACGGGGAGCAGGCCGCGGGGCCTCGGTGGGAGGCTCGCCTCCCACTCCCGTGGGGGCGGCCTCCTCCGTAGCCGCCCGCTCCGCGCGCCTGATCTGCAGGGCGACCCAGGCGCGCGGGAGTTCGGCCAGTGCGAGGCCGGTCAGGAGGTAGAGGATGACGCCGATCAGGATGTAGCCGGGCCAGGCCAGCCACCGGCCGTTCTCCGGTCCGAGGTAGGGCAGGAGGATACGGGTGGCGGGGGCGACCACTGCGGACACGATCACCGCTACGGTGCCCCAGCGGCGGCCCCGGGTGGCGGGGCGGGTGGTGTCGCGGACCAGGCGCACCCAGAGGTAGTAGTGAAAGAGAGCGGAGCCCGCGACCATCGCCGCGTAGAGGCCTGTTCCCAGCATGAGAGGTGGAGTTCCTTCTGGCGTCTGGCGTCGGCTGGTCAGTCGGCGATGCCGAAGCGACCGTGCAGGCGCCGCAGCGCGGCCGGCGCCCACCAGTTGCCCCGCCCGGCGAGCCGCATCAGGACGGGGACGAGGACGGCGCGGATGAGGGTGGCGTCGACCAGGATGACGACGACCATGCCGAGGCCGAGCATCTTCAGGTAGACGATGCCGGAGGAGGCGTACGTCGCGAAGGACGCCGCGAGGATCACGGCGGCCGAGGTGATCAGCGGGCCGCTGCGCTCCAGGCCGGCGGCGACGGAGGCGGTGTTGTCGCCGGTGCGGTCGTGCTCCTCCTTGATCCGGGAGAGCATGAACACCTCGTAGTCCATGGAGAGCCCGAATGCCGTGCAGAACATCAGGATCGGGATGGACGGCTCCAGGCTGCCGGTCGCGGTGAAGCCGAGGAGCGAGGAGAGGTTGCCGTCCTGGAATATCCAGACCAGGGCGCCGAACATGACCGCCATGGACAGGGCGTTGAGGATCATCGCCTTGGCGGGGAGCAGCAGGCTGCCGGTCATCAGGAAGAGGATGACGAAGGTGACGAGCAGGACGAGGCCGAGGACGACGGGCAGGCGGTCGACGAGGACGCTGCGGAAGTCGGCCAGTTCGGCCGGGTAGCCGCCGATGCGGACCTCGTTCGCGTCGGCGCCGAAGGTGGCCCGTACGTCGGCGATCACCGCTTCCGGATCGGCGCCGAGCTTCTCCTGGGTGGCGACCACCGAGAACCAGGTGGCGTCGGCGGCGGCGAACCGCTCGGCGGACTCGCCCGGTTCGATGATGCGGCGACCGTCGGCGTAGGAGCCGGTGAGGGCGTCGACCTGGGCTATGCCGTCGAGCCGGGAGAGTGCCACGGCGGTGGAGTCGATCGCGGTGCGGTCGGTGAGGCCGGGGTGGAGGACCTGTACGGCGTCCATCTCCTCGGCCGTGAAGTTGGCCCGGATCTGGTCCTGGACGACACGGCTGGAAACCTGCTCGGGCAGTACCCGGTCGTCGGGGGTGCCGAAGTTGAGGCCCAGGGCGGGGGCTGCGAGGGCGAGCAGCACGGCGAGCGCCGGGATGCCGTAGGCGAGCGGGCGGCGCATCATGCGCAGGGCGGTGGTGTGCCACCAGCCGGTGCTGGTGCCGGTGGCGGCGGAGCGGGTCGAGGGCTTGCGCTGGATGCGGTGGCCGAGCCGGGTCAGCGCGGCGGGCAGGATCACCACGGCGGCGAAGACCGAGGTGAGGACCACGGCGATGCCGGAGTAGGCGAAGGAGCGCAGGAAGGGGAAGGGGAACAGCAGCAGGCAGGTGAGGGAGACGATCACGGTGAGACCGCTGAAGGCGACCGTGCGTCCGGCCCGTCCGACGGCCTGCCGGGTGGCCTCGGCGACCTCGCGGCCGGCGGCCAGTTCCTCACGGAAG
This sequence comes from Streptomyces sclerotialus, assembly GCA_000719105.1. Lineage (GTDB taxonomy): Bacteria > Actinomycetota > Actinomycetes > Streptomycetales > Streptomycetaceae > Streptomyces > Streptomyces sclerotialus_B. Next base: position 77,845 of record JODX01000006.1, read on the forward strand.
CGGCTGATGACGAAGAGCGAGTAGTCGACGCCGAGGCCGATGCCCATCACCAGGGTCAGGTTGGCCGCGAACGTGGAGACGTCGGTGAACGCGGTCAGGACGCGCATCAGGGCGAGCGTCGTGATCACCGAGAACAGGCCCATGCCCAGGGTGAGCAGGGCGGCGTTGAAGCGCCGGTAGATGAGGGCGAGCAGCAGGAGGACCAGCGGAAAGACGATCAGCTCGGCGCGCAGGAAGTCGGTGCGGGCCTGCTCGGCGGCCTGCCGGAAAACCTCGTCACCGCCGCCGACCTGCACCTTCACGGTGGCGTCCTCGCGGGCGAAGTCGGGCGAGAACTCGGCGAGTTCGGTACGGGCCTCGGTGACCGTGCCCGCCATACGGGCGATCACCAGGGCCTGTTCGCCGTTCTCGGAGCGCATCACCGGGGAGTTGTCGCGGGACCAGTACGAGGCGGTCTCGGCGACGCCGTCCTGGCCGGCGAGCTCCTGCTCCAGCTCGCGGCCGGCGTCGGCGACCGCGGCGGAGTCCACGGTGCCGTCCTTGGCGGTGACGAGCAGCAGCACGCTGGGCGTACCGCTGTCGAAGGTGCGCTCCAGGGCGGCCCTGGTGTCGAGGGACTCGGAGCCGGGGCTCTCGAAGCGGCTGAGGACCAGGCGGTCCATGGCGCCGGCGGCGAGTGCCAGGCCGATCACGGTGAGCAGCACGCTCAGCCAGATCACCAGGCGGGGACGGCGGGCGGTGGCGGTGCCCAGCCGGTGCAGTGCGGTGTCCCCGGAGAGCGGGGCCGCCGTGCCCCGGCGGGTGGTGGAGGTCTGTGGGGGCGCAGTGCTTGTCACGGTGCATTCCCCGTTCGCGTGTCCGACATACCGACACCCTGCACGGCGGCGCTGGAAGGGACCGCGGCGCAACTGCTGGAAGGAGGCTGGAAGAAACGCGGAAGGAGGACGGGAGGGCGGGGACAGGCCGGAGCATCAGCCGAGCACGCCGACAGCGACTACTGTTGACGCGTTTGCTCGCCCTGGCCCGCGCGCTCAGCCGGGGTTCGCACCGCACATCGTCATACGTCGTCGTACGTCGTCATACGGGGAACCATGTCTACTGTCCTGCTCAGGCATTCCGGCTCGGATGAAGGCGACGACCGGGCAGGCATCCGCTTCACCCTCTTCGGCCCGTTGCAGGCCTCCATCGACGGTGAGCCGGTCCCCCTGGGTCCCCCGAAGCAACAGGCGCTGCTCGCCACCCTGCTGCTCCGCCCGGGTCTGTCCACCGGCACGGAACAGCTCATCTCGGCGCTGTGGGGAACGCGGCCGCCGGCGTACGCCAAGAACCTGGTGCAGAAGTACGTGTCCGGGCTGCGCAGCGCGCTGACCGCCGCCGGGGAGGCGACGGCCGGGGAGGCGACGAAGGGCGCCCCGCCGCAGATCCTGTGGACCGCCGGCGGATACCGGCTGGAGACCGGTGACGCCGTCGTCGACCTCCACGAGTACGAGCGTCTGGCCTCCACCGGCACCACCCTGGCGCTCACCGGCAGCCTGGACCGGGCCGCGCAGTACCTCGACGGAGCCCGGATCCTGGTGACCGGCCCGCTCGCGGAGGGCCTGGAAGCGCCGATCCTGGAGCGCGAACGGGTCTACCGGGACGAGCGGTTCCTGGCCGACATGGAGCTGCGGGCGGAGGTCGAACTGGACCTCGGCCGGCACCGCAACGCCATCCCCTACCTCTACTTCATCCTCCACCGCCACCCGCTGAGCGAACGCTTCAGCTGGCTGCTCATGCTCGCCCTGTTCCGCGCCGACCGGGGCGCGGAGGCACTCAGCGTCTACCAGGACTACCGCCGCCGGGTGACCGGGGAACTGGGCACCGACCCGGGGCGTGCCCTGCAGGAGCTGCACGGCCGGATCCTGGCGCAGGACCCGGAGCTGATGGTCATCCCCACGGTGCCGTCTCCGAGCGGTGCCTCGAGCCGGACGACGGAGCCGAAGCGCCCCTGAAAAGCCGTCGGCGGGACGGTCCATGGCAGCCGGCGGGGTGCGCACTGGGTGAGCGCACCCGCCTGCCATGGACCGTCCCGCCGGACGGGGACAGCGGTGTCAGGCGATGGACGCCGAGATGATGGCGGACACCGCGAGGTTGCAGGACGCCGTCACCCAGACCGCGGGGTGGGGCTCCGGCTCGACCAGTGTCGCGCCGAGGCGCCCCGGTGTGACCAGGTCGACCACCAGGAACGCCACGGCCATCATCACGAGCCCCAGCAGCCCGAACAGCGCGGTGGACGCGAGTCCCTTGCCGAAGTCGTCGTACGTCGTCCAGATGGAGGTGAACACGATGCCGCCGATGCCGAGCAGCGCGGAGCTGAGCACGGTGGCGGCGTTGCGGTTGCGCTCCTGCCAGATCTGCCGGCCGAGCTTTCCGGGGGTGAGTACGTCGACCAGGACGATGCCGAGGATCAACAGGACCAGGCCCAGCCCGCCGTAGGCGCTGGCCCGGCCGAGTCCGTTGACGATGTCGCTCATGAGGTTGCCGGCTCCGTAGCGTGAGATGTCTTGAGTGATCGCGATCAAACGGATGCAAAATGTAGCGCACCCGTTCAACCATTTCGCCGGTAAGGGGCAGGAGCCGCTGCCTCAGCCTCGTAACAGGCCTATGTATCCCCGTATTTCCTGTATCTCCTAGGAGCAGGAGGGGCACAGTCCGCGGTAGGTGACCTCGGCGTCGGAGACCGTGAAGCCGAACCGCTGCTCGGCCGGGAGGTCGGCCAGCGGATCGCCGGTGGGGTGGACGTCCCGGATGGTGCCGCAGCCGGAGCACACCAGGTGCTGGTGCGGGTGGTGGGCGTTGGGGTCGTAGCGCTTGGCGCGGCCTTCGGTCGAGAGTTCCACGATCTCGCCCAGGGAGACCATCTCGCCCAGGGTGTTGTACACGGTCGCACGGGATATCTCGGGCAACCGCTCGACGGCGCGGGCGTGCACCTCGTCGGCCGTGAGGTGGACGTGGTCTCCGCTGAGGACCTCCGCGACGACACGCCGCTGGGACGTCATGCGCCAGCCACGCCCTCGCAGCCGTTCGAGCAGGTCACTCATGTCGATCCACCTATCCGGTATTCGGGTCCGTTCGATGGTGCACAAAGTCTAGAGGCGAACGCCTGATTCTCAACTGAGCATGCGTCTGGGCGACTTCTTGACTTGGACTTCGTCAATCGTAGGATCGGTTCCGGCAACCCGCCAAGGCCAGCGCGCCGACCGTTCCCGCACCGCTGCCCCACCGGCAGATCTCCAGCACCGTGACCCATTCGGTCCGGAAGGATTCCCATGTCTGAGAACCACGACGCCATCGTCACAGACCCCAAGACGGAGGAGAGCGCGGGTGGCTGCCCGGTCGCGCACACCGCGCGCGCCCCGCACCCGACGCAGGGCGGCGGTAACCGCCAGTGGTGGCCGGAGCGGCTCAACCTGAAGATCCTCGCCAAGAACCCGCCCGCCGCCAACCCGATGGGCGAGGACTTCGACTACGCCGAGGCGTTCAAGTCGCTCGACCTGGCGGCCGTGAAGCGGGACATCGAGGAGGTGCTGACCACCTCGCAGGACTGGTGGCCGGCCGACTTCGGCCACTACGGCCCGCTCATCATCCGTATGGCCTGGCACAGCGCGGGCACCTACCGCATCAGCGACGGCCGCGGCGGTGCCGGCGCCGGCCAGCAGCGCTTCGCCCCGCTCAACAGCTGGCCGGACAACGCCAACCTCGACAAGGCCCGCCGTCTGCTGTGGCCGGTCAAGAAGAAGTACGGCAAGAACCTCTCCTGGGCCGACCTGCTGATCCTCTCCGGCAACGTCGCCCTGGAGTCGATGGGCTTCCAGACCTTCGGCTTCGCCGGCGGCCGCGCGGACGTCTGGGAGGCCGAGGAGGACGTCTACTGGGGCCCCGAGACCACCTGGCTCGGCGACGAGCGCTACACCGGCGACCGCGAGCTGGAGAACCCGCTCGGCGCGGTCCAGATGGGCCTCATCTACGTCAACCCCGAGGGCCCCAACGGCAACCCGGACCCGCTGGCCTCCGCCCGCGACATCCGCGAGACGTTCCGCCGCATGGCGATGAACGACGAGGAGACCGTCGCCCTGATCGCCGGCGGCCACACCTTCGGCAAGACCCACGGCGCCGGCCCGGCCGACCACGTCGGTGCCGACCCTGAGGCCGCCTCCTTCGAGGAGCAGGGCCTGGGCTGGAACAACACGTTCGGCACCGGCAAGGGCGCGGACACCATCACCTCCGGCCTCGAGGTCACCTGGACCAGCACGCCCACCCGGTGGAGCAACGGCTTCTTCGAGAACCTCTTCGGCTACGAGTGGGAGCTGACCGAGAGCCCGGCCGGCGCCAAGCAGTGGAAGCCGAAGGACGGCGCGGGCGAGGGCACGATCCCGCACGCCCACGACGCCTCCAAGAAGATCGCTCCCGCCATGCTCACCGCCGACCTGGCGCTGCGCTTCGACCCGGTCTACGAGCAGATCTCCCGCCGTTTCTGGCAGAACCCGGACGAGTTCGCGGACGCCTTCGCCAAGGCCTGGTACAAGCTGACCCACCGCGACATGGGCCCGAAGTCGCTGTACCTCGGCCCGGAGGTCCCGGAGGAGACCCTGCTGTGGCAGGACCCGCTGCCGGAGCGCGAGGGCGAGCTGATCGACGCGGGCGATGTCGCGGCCCTCAAGGCCAAGCTCCTCGACTCGGGTCTCACCGTCTCGCAGCTCGTCTCCACCGCGTGGGCGTCGGCCTCGACGTACCGCGGCAGCGACAAGCGCGGCGGCGCCAACGGCGCCCGCATCCGCCTGGAGCCGCAGAAGGACTGGGAGGCCAACAACCCCGACCAGCTCGCGCTCGTCCTGCGCACCCTGGAGAGCATCCAGGAGGAGTTCAACGCCGGCGCCGGCGCGAAGAAGGTCTCCCTGGCCGACCTGATCGTGCTCGGCGGCTCCGCGGCCGTGGAGAAGGCCGCCAAGGACGCCGGGTTCGACGTCGAGGTGCCCTTCACCCCGGGCCGCGTCGACGCGACCGACGAGCACACCGACGCGGAGTCCTTCGCCGCGCTGGAGCCCACGGCCGACGGCTTCCGCAACTACCTGGGCAAGGGCAACCGCCTGCCGGCCGAGTTCCTCCTCGTCGACCGGGCGAACCTGCTCACGCTGAGCGCCCCGGAGATGACCGTCCTGGTCGGCGGCCTCCGCGTCCTCGACACCAACTACGACGGCTCGAAGTCCGGTGTGCTCACCGACGCCCCGGGCACGCTGACGAACGACTTCTTCGTCAACCTGCTCGACATGGGTACGGCGTGGAGCTCGACGTCCGAGGACCAGACCACGTTCGAGGGCCGCGACCGGGCCACCGGCGAGGTCAAGTGGACCGGCACCCGCGCCGACCTCGTCTTCGGCTCCAACTCCGAGCTGCGGGCGGTCGCCGAGGTCTACGCGTCCGACGACGCGAAGGAGAAGTTCGTGACGGACTTCGTGGCGGCGTGGAGCAAGGTCATGGATCTGGACCGGTTCGACCTGGTCTGATCCGACTTCGTACGACGAGTACGACGGAATCGACGAGTACGACGACGATGCCCGGACCGGCCGCACGCCGGTCCGGGCATCGTCGTCCTGCGCGTCAGGTCAGGCGCGCACCCGTACGGCGGTGTCCCGCGCGCACCCGTACGACGGTGTCCCGCGGCAGGCGTCCGAAGTCGGCGCGGGCGGGCGGAGGCGGGTCAGCGGGCCCGGGCGGCCCGCCGTGTCACGGACGGAGCACGAGACGGATGGGGTTGCCTTCCTTCTTCTCCAGCCGCTCCACCGCCTCGGCGGCCTGCGCGAGCGGCAGCACACCGCTGATCGAGCCGGAGAAGTCCAGCCGGCCGCCCTGGATCAGCCGGAGGAGCTGCGGCAGGGCCACCGGCATGTCGGAGCCGTAGTGGCCGAGGATCTGCTGCTGGAGGTAGCTGAACCTGGTTCCGTCCGTGACGGTGAGCGGCTTGTCGGTCAGGCCCGCCAGGACCAGCCGTCCCTTCGGCGCGAGGACCGACAGGGCCTGCTCGCGCACGGCCGGCACACCCGCGAAGTCGAACGCGGCGGCGAGCCCGGCCCCGCCGGTCGCCGCGGCGACGGCCTCGCGCAGCCCCGGGTCGGCGGAGTCCAGCGCCAGGTCGGCCCCGGCGGCCAGGGCCCGCTCACGGGCGACGGCGCTCGGGTCGACGGCGACGACCGGGCAGGCGCCCACGGCCCGCAGCAGCTGTACGGCGTGCACGCCCAGCCCGCCCACGCCCCACACGCCGACGGCCTCGGCGGGCCGTACGGCGCCCGTCGCGGTGATCGCGCCCCACGGGGTCGACACCGCGTCGGGGATGATCGCGCCCTGGTCGAAGGGGACGGAGTCCGGCAGCAGGGTCAGGGCGTCCGCCGCCGACAGGGCGTACTCGGCCCAGCCGCCGTCGTAGTCGACGCCACGGGTGTAGGTGACGCCGTCGCGCACCTCACCGGCGTACAGCACCACGCGCTGCCCGGCGGTCCAGGCGGTGACACCCTCGCCGACCTCGGCGATCGTGCCGGACACCTCGTGGCCGAGGGTGACGGTGTCACCCTGCAGGAACAGCGGGGTGAGCGTCCCGTCGATCAGGTGCACGTCCGACAGGCACACCCCGGCCGCCTCGACCCTCACCAGGACCTCTCCCGCGCCCGGCCGGGGGCGGGGGACCTCCTCCATGCGCAGGGTGCGGGTGGGGATGTGCAGGCGGGCGGCGAGCATCCGCTCCATGACGTGTCTCCTCGGTACGGCGGCGGCCTGTGCGCCCCATGGCCGCATGACTGCAGGGCTATCGCAGGTGCACTTGCGTTGTACGCCAGAACCGTACACCCAACGCAAGGCCACTTGCTTTAGGCTGGGCCCGTGACTTCTCCGCAGCCCGCCGCGCCGCCCCTCCGCCGCCGTGGGGAACGCATGCGGCAAGCGGTGCTCGCCGCCGCGGTGGAGCTCCTGACGTCCGAGGGGCTGGCCGGTGCGACCGTCGCCGCCGTGGCCCGCTCGGCCGGGGTGCACGAGACGTCGATCTACCGCCGGTGGAAGACCCGCGAGAACCTGATCCTCGACGCCCTGACGACGGAGCTGGACACGGCGCTGCCGATCCCGGACACCGGGCGGGTGGAGGAGGACCTGGTGCGGTACTTCTCGTCGCTGTCCCGGTCGCTCGGGACGGCCCAGGGCCGGGCGCTGCTGCGGCTGAGCGTCGAGGTCGACGACACGCTCGACGACCGCCGCGGCGTCTACTGGGGCGAGCGCCTGCGGCGCGCCGTCGTCATGGTCCGGCGCGGCGTCGACCGCGGCGAGCTGGCCGCGGACACCGACCCCGGCCTGCTGATCGAGGCGGTCAGCGGCCCGCTCTTCGTCCGCGTCCTGCTGAGCGGGGCGCCGCTGGACGACTCCCTCGTACGGGGCCTGGTCGCCCTCGTACTGGACGGCGCGCGCGTCAGGCCGGCTCGCCCGGTGCCGAGTCCAGGGGGATCGGGGTGAACATGGCGGGCTCCTCCTCGGGGGTGAGCGCGGTGGGACCGTACACCCAGTCGGTGAAGCCGTAGTCGTGGGTGTCGCGTGCCCGCATGATCGCGTTGCGCTGCTGCCGCGGCACTCCGTCGAGGTGCCACAGCTCGCCCCAGGCCCGTGCGGTGGTCTGGACGCGGCGGCAGTGCTCGACGCGGACCGCCTCGTACGCGGCCAGCGCGGCGTCCCAGTCCGGCGCCGCCGCTGCCGCTCCCCCGCCGCTCGCGCCCAGGTGCTCGGCGAGTACCCAGCCGTCCTCGATCGCCATGATCGCGCCCTGGGCCATGTACTGGAGGGGCGGGTGGGCGGCGTCGCCGAGCAGGGCGATCCGGCCGTGCACCCAGGTGTCGACCGGGTCCCGGTCGAGCATCTGCCACCAGCGGTCGCGCCACATCAGCGGGATGCCCTTGCGTACGGTGTCGCACATGCCCTCGAAGGCCGCGTCGAGCTCCTCGGGCCCGCCCCACTTCTCCGCGCCGGAGTCGGCGGCCGGCGACTCGAACACGGCGACCTGGTTGAACATCTCGCCGCCGCGCAGGGGGTACTGCACGAAGTGGCAGCGCGGACCGACGTACACGACGACGTCCTTCTCCGCGACACCGTTCTCCCGCACCTGGTCGATGGGGACGGCGGCGCGGTAGGCGACGTAGCGGGAGCTGACCACGTGGTCGCCGATCAGCGCCCGCCGGGCCACGGAGTGCAGTCCGTCGGCGGCGATGACGAGGGGGGCCTCCTCGGCGCTGCCGTCCTCCAGGCGGACCCGGGCACCGGTGGCGGTGTTGTCGTAGCCGACGACCTTACGGTCCGTCAGCAGGTCGACACCGGCGCGGCGGCAGGCCCGCAGGAACAGCGCGTGCAGGTCACTGCGGTGGATGACCATGTACGGGTAGCCGTAGCGGCGTTCCAGGTCGGCCAGGTCGAGCCGGGTGAGCTCGCGGGCGTCGAGGGCGTCGCGCATCACCATGTTCTCGGGGAGCACACCGAGGCTCCTGGCCTCGTCGAGCAGGCCGTACTCGTCGAGGATGCGGGTGCAGTTGGGCGCGAGCTGGATGCCGGCGCCGACCTCGCCGAACTCCTTGGCCCGTTCCAGGACGCGCACGCGCAGCCCCTTCCGGGCGAGGGCGAACGCGGAGCTGAGGCCGCCGATGCCGCCACCGACGACGATCACGTCGGCTCGGTCCGCGGGGGTGGGTTTCGCTGGGGTCATGGTCTCTTCCTCGAGTCCCGTTTCTTCGTCGCGGTCCCGTTTCATCGTCGCGGAGCGGCTCACAGCCAGGGGGCCAGGGCGGGAGCGGGCGCGCCGTCCGCGGCGGCGGGGCCGCCGGACCTGCCGGTGAGGTAGGCCGCGATCTCGTGGAGTTCGCCGTCGATCGCGGCCGGCTCGTCCTCGCCGGGCAGCTCCCAGCGGTGGCCGGCGGCCGTCAGGACCAGTGGCGGGCCGGGAGCCGTGGACCGCTTGCCGACGACGTCGTCGCAGAGCGCGGCGAGGAAGCCGGCGGGCAGGTCGGCGAAGGACGCTCCGGTGGCCAGGTCGACCGCGTGCACGCACACCTCGCGGGAGCGCATCCACGGCAGTTCGGTGGCCGGTACGGTGCGGCCCTGCGCGGTCACCACCGGTACGCGCCACTGCTCGTCACCGAGGGCGTCCATCCCCTGGGCGAGCGCTTCGGCGGACCGGCGCAGCCAGGCCGTGAGCTCGGCCGCCGGCAGCCGGGCGCCGTTCTCGATCCCGGCGGCCCGCTCCTCGGGCGAGGCGTACATCGGGGTGGGCTCGCCGGTGGCGGCCCAGTGGACGAGGTTGCCCAGCGCGTCGGCGTTGGCCGCCACATGCGCCACCACGTGCTTGCGGCTCCAACCGGGCAGGGCGCTCGGCGCGTCCAGCCCGGCGTCGTCCAGGTCCGCCGCCCGGACGAGCAGCTCCGTGCCGAGGCGCGCCCAGCGGCGGGTGTCGTCGAACGTACGGGACATCGGGCCGGGCATCAGGCGGTCTTCTCCTTCACGATCCGGTTCTCCAGGCGCCCGATGCCGTCGATCTCCGCGACGACGGTCTCGCCGCCGAGCAGATAGCGCTCGGGCCTGCGGGCGTGCCCGACGCCGCCGGGCGTGCCGGTGGCGATGATGTCGCCGGGGTTCAGGCGGACGACCGTCGACACGTACTCCACCAGGTGCACCGGGTCGAACAGCAGGTCGGCGGTGGAGTCGGACTGCATGACCTCGCCGTCGACGGTCAGCCGGACGTCGAGGGCGGGCCGGACGCTGCCCGGGAGCTCGTCCGGCGTGACCAGGTAGGGGCCGACGGGGGTGCTGGAGTCCCACATCTTGCCCTGCAGCCACTCGCGGGTGCGGAACTGCCAGTCCCGGCAGGTGATGTCGTTCAGGACGGTGAACCCGGCGATGGCCGCCTCCGCCTGCTCACCCCGGGCGCGGCGCACCGGAGCGCCGACGACCACGGCGAGCTCGACCTCCCAGTCGAACTTGCCGGTCTCCTCGGGCCGCGCGATGTCGTCGTGCGCGCCGATCAGCGCGTCGGCGAACTTGGCGAACAGGGTGGGGTGTTCGGGCAGGTCGCGGCCCATCTCCTGGATGTGGTTGCGGTAGTTCAGCCCGACGCACACCACCTTCGACGGGCGGGGGACGACGGGGGCGAAGTCGGCGCCCTCGACCGGGTACGTCGTCCCGGTCGCGGCCGCGGCCTGTCCGGCCCAGCCCTCCTGGGCCAGCAGGGTGCCGAGATCGGGGGCGCCGAGGTCGACCAGGACGTCGCCGTCCAGTTTCACGGCACGGGTGGTGCCGTGGACGCGGAGGGTGGCGAGCTTCATCGGGTGGTTCCTTCCCCATGGGTGCGGTCGAGCCGGAGCGCCTCGAAGACGGGCGAGTCGCTGAAGCGGAACAGGTCCAGGGCGCCGGAGTCGGAGTCGGTGGCGCCCGCCTCGGAGCGCACCGAGAACGGCTGCCAGGACGGGACGACGAACAGGTCGCCGCGCGTCACCGACCAGGAGGTGTCGCCGACGGTGACGGTGCCGGAGCCGTCGAAGACCTGGTAGACGGACGAGCCCGTCTCGCGTACCGGTGCGGTCTCGGTGCCGCGGGCGACGCGGTGCATCTCGGCGCGGATGGTGGGCAGCACGTCGGCCCCGGTCGCCGGGTCGGAGAACCGGACGGCGGCGTGGCCCGGCCCGACGGTGCCGCCGTGCCCCTCGGCCTCCAGGGCGAGCTGGTCGGCCAGGGCCCGGTCGGTGTGCTCCCAGCGGTAGGCGAGGAGGGGCGAGCCGGGGCCCGTCGTACCGGCCGAGACCGGGCGCAGACCCGGGTGGCCCCACAGCCGCTCGGCGCGCGACCGCTCGGGGGTGATGCGCTCGGCGTCGCCGATCTCGTCGCGGCCGAACTCGAAGAACTGCGCCTCGGTGACGTACTGGAACGGGATGTCCAGGCCGTCGATCCAGGCCATCGGCTCGGCGGTGGCGTTGTGGTGGGCGTGCCAGTTCCAGCCCGCCTGCGGCAGGAAGTCGCCGCGCCGCATGGCCACCGGGTCGCCGCCGACCACCGTCCACACGCCCTCGCCCTCCACGACGAAGCGGAACGCGTGCTGGGTGTGCCGGTGCTCCGGGGCGTCCTCCCCGGGCATCAGGTACTGGATGGCGGCCCAGAGGGTCGGCGTGGCGAAGGGGCGGCCGCCCAGCGAGGGATTGGCGAGGGCGATGGCGCGGCGCTCGCCGCCGCGGCCGACCGGCACGATCTCACCGGCCTGCGCGGCCAGCTCGCGCAGCCGCTCCCAGCGCCACAGGTGCGGCACGGCCCGCGAGCGCGGGTGGGCCGGCATGAGATCGCCGATCTCGGTCCACAGCGGAATGAGCAGCTCCTGTTCGAAGCCCCGGTACAGCTCCTCGAGCGCCGGGGTGACCTCGGGCTGGTCCGCCGCCTGCACGGCCCGGAGCCGGACGGGGGAGCCCGTGACGATGTCGTCTGGAGTCATGGGGGAAGTCACGGGCTCAGCGTGCTCCGGGGTCCGCAGGGAGGACAGGTAGATTCTGGAGACCAGAACCGGACGCCGGGAGGGGCGGCGGGGCCGGTAGAACCGGGAGGGCAGCAGCACTGCGAGGCCGGTGGGGAACGAGGAGGTTCCTTGGACGACAAGCCGCTCAAGAATCCGCCGTCGTACGCGATCGCCAGCGTCGACCACGCCCTGCGGGCCGCGACGATGCTCCAGCTCGAGGGCGGGCTGACCGTCTCGCAGATCGCCGCACGGCTCGGGGTGGCCCGGTCGACCGCGCACCGGCTGCTGGCCATGCTCGTCTACCGGGACTTCGCCGTGCAGGACGACCACCGCGTCTACCACGCGGGCCCGGTGCTGGAACTCGCCGCGCACTCCCGCTCCCAGGTGTCCCTGCTGCGCGCCGCCGCCCTCCCCCATCTGCACCGGGTGGTCGACCTGCTGGAGGAGACCGCCAACCTGACCATCCGCACGGGTGACACGGCCCGCTTCATCGCCAGTGTCGAGTCCGGGCGGGCCCTGCGCGTCGGCTCCCGGGAGGGCATGGTCTTCCCGGCCCACCGGACCACGGCCGGCCTGCTGCTCCTCGCCGAGCTGACCGACGACGAGCTGAACGACGTGTACGCGCCGGAGCGCTACCGGGACCGCCCCGGCGAGCGTCCCGACCCGACCGCCCTCCGCGCCGACCTGGAGCGGGCGTCCCGCAGCGGCTTCGCCGTCAACAAGGACCGCTCTGAGCGGGGCCTGGTGGCGGTGGGCGTCCCGGTCCGCGGCGAGGACGGCACGGCCGTGGCGGGCCTGTCGGTGTCCATGCCGGGCGTACGGTACGACCCGCGCCGGCTCCGCTCCCTGGTCGCGACCCTCGACGCGGCGGCGCGGGCGCTGGAGGCGGACCTGGCCGCCCGGTGACGCGGCGTCCCGCCGGGTGATCGAGTCGAACGACCGGAGGTACCACCATGTCCGAGCAGCGCGCCGCCGGAGGCGTCACCGTCCACGAGGCGCCGCCCTCCCGGATCCTCGTGGGCGCCGGCGCACGGCACGCCGTCCCCGGGGAGACCGAACGGCTCGGCTCCCGCCGGGTGCTGCTCGTCGCGACCCGCTCCGCCGGGGCGGCCGCCGACGAGCTCGCCCGGGCCCTCGGCCCCCGCCTGGCGGCGCGCTTCGGCCGGCCGGTCGTCCACACCCCGGTCACGGTCACCGCCGAGGCGCTGGAGCTGCTGCGCGCGCACGGCGCCGACAGCGTGGTGGCGATCGGCGGCGGGTCGGCCGTCGGCCTCGCCAAGGCGCTGTCGGTGCGCACCGGGCTGCCGCAGATCGCCGTCCCGACCACCTACGCGGGCTCCGAGATGACGCCCGTCCTCGGCGAGACGAAGGACGGGGTGAAGACGACCCGCCGCGATCCGGCCATCGCGCCCGGCACGGTGGTCTACGACCCGGAACTGACTTCGACGATGCCGCCGGGGCTCACGCTGACCAGTGCCCTGAACGCCCTGGCGCACGCCGTCGAGGCGCTGTGGGCACCCGACGCCACCGCGGCGACGGACACCTGGGCGACCGAGGCCGCCGACGGCATCCTCACCGCGCTTCCCGGAGTGCTCACAGACCCGCAGGCGCTGCCCGGCCGCGAGCGCCTCCAGGAGGCCGCCCTGCTCGCCGGCCGCTGCCTGGCCCGGACCCGGATGGGCCTGCACCACCAGCTCGCCCACGCCCTCGGCGGCACCTTCGACCTGCCGCATGCCGAGCTGCACGCGCTGCTGCTGCCTCATGTCCTCGCCTTCAACCTGCCCGCGGCGCCGAAGGCCGCCGCCCGCCTGGCGCGGATCACGGGCGGCGACCCGGTGGCGACCGTCGGCGCCCTGGCCCGCGGCCACCGGGGCCCGACCACGCTCGGCGCCCTGGGAGTACCGCGCGACGGGCTGCGGGCCGTCGCCGAGCGGGTCGCCGCCCAGCCGTATCCCAACCCGCGCACACCGGACGCGGACGCGGTGACCCGGCTGCTGGAGGACGCCTGGTGACCGGACCGGACGGGATCAGAGGGGCTGGAGGTTCCCCTGGGCCACACGGGCGACATCCGCTCGGGCTAGTGTGCGCGCGTGAGCCTTTCTGTCGTCATGGGATTCGGGCCCGCGGGGGCGGCCACCGCTCGGTCACTTTCCCAGCAGGGCGTTCCCGTACGGGTCGTGACCAAGTCGGGCCGGAGTCCGGAGCCCGGCATCGAGCACATCGCGCTGGACGCGACGGACGGCGAGCGGCTGACCGAGGCCGTCCGGGGTGCGGACGTGATCTACGGCTGTGCCGCGCCGCCCTACCATCGCTGGGCGGGTGAATGGCCGGCGCTGGCCGCGTCGCTCTGCGCGGCGGCCGAGGCCACCGGCGCCGTACTGGTGATGCTGGGCAATCTCTACGGCTACGGTCCGGTGGACGGCCCCCTGACCGAGGATCTGCCGCTCGCGGCCACCGGCCCCAAGGGGCGGGTGCGCGCCGCCGTCTGGGAACAGGCGCGGCGACTGCACGAGCAGGGCCGGATCAGGGCGGTCGAGGTGCGGGCCTCGGACTTCTTCGGACCCGGCGTGACCGACGGCGGGCACCTGGCCGCGTGGGTCGTGCCCCGGCTGCTGCGCGGCAGACCGGTCTCCGTGCTCGGGGACCCGGACGCCCCGCACAGCTGGACCTATCTGCCCGATGTGGCCAGGGCGTTGACCGAGGTCGCGGGTGAGGAACGGGCTTGGGGGCGGGCCTGGCACATCCCGGCGGAGCCCGCGCTGTCCACCCGGGAGATGGTGGACCGGCTCGCCGCCCGGTCGGGGACGGGACCGGTCGCGGTGCGCAGGCTGCCGTCGGCCGTGGTGAGCGCCGGAGCCGTCTTCTCGCCGCTGCTCCGCGAACTCAAGGAGATCCGCTACCAGTTCGACCGCCCGTTCGTGGTGGACTCGAGCGCCTACGAAGCCGCCTTCACGGTACGGGCGACTCCGGTAGAGGAGCAGATCGGGGCGACGGTGGAGTGGTGGCGTGAGCGACTGGCCGCCGCCGGGTGAGGGCAGGAGACGGCACGCGGGAGCTCGCCCAGGAGACCGCCGGGGCCCCGGGGTGATCCCCGGGGCCCGGACGGATGGTGCGCGCGCGGGAGCCGGTCAGGCGCCGACGTAGGCCGCGAGGTGTTCGCCGGTGACGGTGGAGCGGGCGGCGACGAGGTCGGCGGGCGTGCCCTCGAAGACGACGGTGCCGCCGTCGTGGCCGGCGCCGGGGCCCAGGTCGATGATCCAGTCGGCGTGCGCCATGACCGCCTGGTGGTGCTCGACGACGATGACCGACTTGCCCGCGTCGACGAGCCGGTCGAGCAGGCCCAGCAGTTGCTCGACGTCGGCGAGGTGCAGGCCCGTGGTCGGCTCGTCGAGGACGTAGACACCGCCCTTCTCGCCCATGTGCGTGGCCAGCTTGAGCCGCTGGCGCTCACCGCCGGACAGTGTGGTGAGCGGCTGGCCGAGGGTGAGGTAGCCGAGCCCGACGTCGGCGAGCCGGGTCAGGATGCGGTGCGCGGCCGGCGTGTGCGCCTCGCCGGAGCCGAAGAACTCCTCGGCCTCGGCCACCGGCATCGCCAGCACCTCGCTGATGTCGCGGCCACCGAGGCGGTACTCGAGGACCGACGCCTGGTACCGCCTGCCCTCGCACTCCTCGCAGGGGGCGGAGACACCGGCCATCATCGCCAGGTCGGTGAAGATGACGCCGATGCCGTTGCAGGTGGGGCAGGCGCCCTCGGAGTTGGCGCTGAACAGGGCGGGCTTCACGCCGTTGGCCTTGGCGAACGCCTTGCGGATCGGGTCGAGGAGCCCGGTGTACGTCGCCGGGTTGCTGCGCCGGGAGCCGCGGATCGGGCTCTGGTCGACGGAGACGACGCCCGCGTCGGCGGGGATCGACCCGTGGACCAGCGAGCTCTTGCCGGAGCCCGCGACGCCGGTGACGACGGTGAGCACGCCGAGCGGGATGTCGACGTCGACACCGCGCAGGTTGTTCGCCGCCGCGCCGCGGATCGGGAGCCGGCCGGTGGGCTCGCGCACGGTGTCCTTGACGGCGGCTCGGTCGTCGAGGTGGCGGCCGGTGACGGTGTCGCTCGCCCGCAGGCCCTCGACGGTGCCCTCGAAGCAGACGGCGCCGCCCGCCGTGCCGGCGCCGGGGCCCAGGTCGACGACATGGTCGGCGATGGCGATCACTTCGGGCTTGTGCTCCACGACGAGCACGGTGTTGCCCTTGTCCCGCAGCCGCCGCAGCAGGCCGTTCATCCGCTCGATGTCATGGGGGTGCAGGCCCGCGGTGGGCTCGTCGAAGACGTAGGTGACGTCGGTGAGCGAGGAGCCGAGGTGGCGGATCATCTTCACGCGCTGCGCCTCGCCGCCCGAGAGGGTGCCCGCCGGCCGGTCGAGCGCGAGGTAGCCGAGACCGATCTCCACGAACGAGTCGAGGGTCTGCTGCAGCGCGGTGAGCAGCGGCGCCACGGAGGGCTCCGCGAGGCCCCGGACCCAGCCGGCGAGGTCGCTGATCTGCATCGCGCAGGCGTCGGCGATGCTGATCCCCTCGATCTTCGACGACCGGGCGCCCTCGGTGAGCCGGGTGCCGTCGCACTCGGGACAGACGGTGAACGTCGTCGCCCGCTCCACGAAGGCCCGGATGTGCGGCTGCAGCGCGTCGACGTCCTTGGCGAGGAACGACTTCTGGATCTTCGGGATCAGACCTTCGTACGTCAGGTTGACGCCGTCGACCTTGATCTTGGTCGGCTCCTTGTGGAGCAGGTCGTACAGTTCCCTCTCCGTGTACTCACGGATCGGCTTGGCCGGGTCGAAGAAGCCGCAGCCGCGGTAGATGCGGCCGTACCAGCCGTCCATGCTGTAGCCGGGGATCGTGAGCGCGCCCTCGTCGAGCGACTTGCTGTCGTCGTAGAGCTGGGTCAGGTCGAAGTCGGAGACGGTGCCCCGGCCCTCGCAGCGCGTGCACATGCCGCCGGTGCGGGTGTAGGTGGCCTTCTCCGCCTTCTTGTTGTTGCCGCGCTCGACGGTGATCGCGCCGCTCGCCCGGACCGAGGGGACGTTGAAGGCGTACGCGGCGGGCGGGCCTATGTGCGGCTGCCCGAGCCGGCTGAAGAGGATGCGCAGCATCGCGTTGGCGTCGGTGGCGGTGCCGACCGTGGAGCGGGGGTCGGCACCCATCCGCTGCTGGTCGACGATGATCGCGGTCGTCAGCCCGTCGAGCACGTCGACCTCGGGCCGTGCCAGGGTCGGCATGAAGCCCTGCACGAACGCGCTGTACGTCTCGTTGATCAGCCGCTGCGACTCGGCGGCGATCGTGTCGAACACCAGGGAGCTCTTGCCCGAGCCGGAGACGCCGGTGAACACCGTCAGCCGGCGCTTCGGGATCTCGATGCTGACGTCCTTGAGGTTGTTCCCGCGCGCGCCGTGCACGCGGATCAGATCGTGGCTGTCGGCGACGTGCGGCGCAGGCGGCTGCGGGTCCGTCCCGGTGGCCGTGTTCATCGTGTCTCCCTCTGTCGGGCTGGGCGGCGGGCTCACTTACCGAGGACCTGGGTGAAGCGCAGCAGGTTGCCCGCCGGGTCGCGGAACGCGCAGTCGCGGACGCCGTAGGGCTGCTCCATCGGCTCCTGCAGCACCTCGCCGCCCGCGGCGCTGATCCGCTCGAAGGTGGCGTCGCAGTCGTCCGTCGCGAAGATGACACCGCGCAGCAGACCCTTGGCCAGCAGCTCCGCCATGGCCTCCCGGTCGGCCTGCGAGGCGTTCGGATCGGTGGTGGGCGGTTCCAGGACGATGGTCACGTCCGGCTGCGAGGGCGCCCCTACGGTCACCCAGCGCATGTCCTCGAACGTGACGTCGTCGCGCACCTCGAGGCCGAGTGCGTCGCGGTAGAAGGCGATGGCCTTGTCGTGGTCGTCGACGGCGAGGAAGCACCGGGTGAGTCTGATCTCCATGCGGTCACGCTACGGTCCGGGCTGCGGAGCCCGCTTCTCCATTCCTGACCGGCCGTGTGTGGATCTTGGCCATGCAGGCCGGGATGGCGGCACCGTCCTCGTGGCTCCGCGCCCGGTAGCTGCTCGGGCTCTCGCCGACCAGCTGCGTGAAGCGCGAGCTGAACGACCCCAGCGACGTACAGCCGACCGCGAAGCAGACCTCGGTCACCGTGAGGTCGCCGCGCCGCAGCAGCGCCTTGGCCCGCTCGATACGGCGGGTCATCAGATAGCTGTACGGCGACTCGCCGAAAGCGGCGCGGAAGCTGCGGGAGAAATGGCCCGGCGACATCAGGGCGTCCCGCGCCAGCGCCGCCACGTCGAGCGGCTCGGCGTAGTCGCGGTCCATCCGGTCGCGGGCGCGCCGCAACCGGACGAGGTCGTCGAGGTCCTGCCGTTTGTTCGGACTCACTCGATCAGCATTCCACAGCACCTCTGCTGCCGTGGGTGACTCACCAAGTGTCTCTCGAACACCTTTCGAGTACTTCTCGAACCCTCCTCGAGCACGACGGTCCAGGGGTATGGAACCGCACCGGCAGGAAACCCTCCCTCAGATACGGTCGGCCGCGATGAGCAGATAGTGGAAGCTGTTCTCCCGGTACGCGGTCAGGAAGGCGTCCTCGATGCCGGTGGCGACCGAGGACCTGGCCCGCAGTTCCCAGTACGGAAGGGTCGCGGCGGTCAGATCCACGACCTGGAGGGGAACGAGGCCGTGGGCCGTCAGGGTCCTGAAGTACTCACTGCGCGGATGGATGTTGCAGGTGTAGTGCTCGTCGATACGGCTGACGGCCTTGGACCGCATACCGGTGACGTCGTTGGAGCAGCCGGTGATGCACACATACCGGCCGCCGTGCTCGAGGAGCCGGGAGAACTCGGCGTAGAGCTCGGACAGGTCGACGTACATGGTGCTCTCGTCGGTCCAGATCGCCCGCCGGGAACCGGTGGCGAACCCCGTGTCCAGCATGTTGCGGAAGTGGAAGCGCACCTTGTCGGCCACGCCGCGCCGGACGGCCTGCTCGCGTGCGAACCCGACCTGGTACTCCGAGATCGTCACGCCGTCGACCTCGCACCCGAAGCGGGCGTGCGCCATGAAGCTGGTGCCGCCCCGCCCCGAGCCCGCGTCGAGCACTCGGTGGCCGGGGAGGATCCGGCCGAGATGGCTGAGGAGCGCGTCCGCCTGGGCGGTCTCCAGGCGGTGCAGTTCCTCGATGACGCGCCGGTCCCGTGTGTCCTCGGGGCCTTCCAGGACCGAGGGGTCGTAGGCGCCGATGCCGTAGTGGTGGTGGTAGAGGCCGTCGACCTCGCCGAGCCGGAGGTTGACCGGGTCCTGCTGGTGGGCGTTCCAGTACTCCGCCACGGACCTCTGGTAGTCGGTGCGCAGCACGCTGTCCGCGGTGACGGTCTCGGGCAGGGGGGTGGGCATGACGGACTCCTCTTCTCTCCGGCTGTGGGCTAGGGACCAGGTGGGGGAGGTTCAGGCGGCGGTGGCCGCGTAGCGGGCCGTTCCGGCGTGCCACTCACGGCTGCCGCCGAGCCAGGCCCACACTCCGGCGAGGAAGCGGCGCAGCTGGGGACTGCCCGTGAGGGCCAGGGCGGCCGCTTCGGCCTCGTAGGTGTGCATCAGCTCGTCGTGGAGTTCGACGGTGCGGTCGACCGCTTCGTGCGGTGAGCACCCCTCCTCGGCGGCGATCAGCCGGGGCAGGCTGAAGTCCGCCGGGTCCTCCTTGGCCATCGAGTACAGGTCGTTCACGATGACGCTCGCCGAGCCGGCCAGGGTGAACACCCGGCGCACCCGCGGATCGGCGAACTCGGCCTGCGGGAGCTCGTAGCCCGCGACCGCGTCGATCAGCACCATGCACGGCACGAAACTGTTCTCGTGCCGGTGCGTGAGGAACTCCCAGACCGGCGGTGTCCGTCCGGTCGTGGCCCACACCGCTTCCTGGTTGTACGCGACGAACATGATGGCCAGCTCGTGGCGGAGCCGCTGCACCTGCGTCGTCGTGGCGTACGTGGCGAGGTTGGCGAGGGCGGACCGGAGGGCGACCATGACCGGGTCCCGGCGCACCACCCGTTCCAGCTCGGGTGCGTGGCGCACCGGCAGATGGGCCTGGTCGACGACCGAGTGGGCGAGCGCAAGGCGCCGGCCGAGCAGCTCCGGGTGCGGTTCCTCCGCCTCGCCGTCGAGGTAGTGGTCGTCCACGGCCCACTCGGACAGCGCGCACTTGGCGGCCGCCAACAGCCGGTCGGCGTCGTCGGTCTCCGGATGGGCCAGCATGATCAGGCGCCCGAAGTCCGCCGCCCGGACCTGGTCGATCCGGCCGGGATAGATCCCGGTCTCCCCGGCCCAGGCGACCAGCCGGTCGTTGACGGTCTCGCCGAGGGCGGGGTCGTCGCGGACGGCGGGCGGGCAATAGAGCACGGGGCGCACGGGGCCCTTGTCCGCCTCGCGCCGTGACTGTTGTCCGCCCGGTCGCTCCGCCGGCTCCTCGGCCCTTCCCCGCGGCCGTGCCACCGGTCCGCCCCGGGCCCACGGGCGTGCCGCGGAGGTGCCGAGCCCCGTGGGTCCGGTGGCCGCGAACGGCCGCGCGGCCCGGGGCGCCTCGGTGGACGGGACGGCGGACGGGACGGGGGCGAGGAGGTCCCCGCGGCCGGGGCGCCTCGGGTCGAGCAGGAGGGCGGTCACCGCCTCCGCCAGTCCGTGCCGGGCCACGGGCGCGAGGGAGCGGGAGATCAACGTCATGCCCGTCAGCTCCCGTTCGCGCGGGCGGTCTCGACGTTCTCCAGCAGGCCCAGGGCGTCCGGCACCAGCACCGCCGCCGAGAAGTAGGCGCTGACCAGGTAGGAGATGACGGCCTTGTCGTCGATGCCCATGAACCGCACGTTCAGCCCCGGTTCGTACTCGTCCGGGATGCCGGTCTGGTGCAGCCCGACCACACCCTCGTCGTCCTCGCCCGTGCGCACGGCGATGATCGAGGAGACGCCCGTCCCGTTCACCGGGATCTTGCTGCACGGCAGCAGCGGTACGCCCCGCCAGGCGGGGAGGTGGTGACCGTCCACCTCGACCGGAGTGAAGTAGAGGCCGCGCCTGTTGCACTCGCGGCCGAAGGCGGCGATCGCCCGCGGGTGGGCGAACAGGTAGCGGGTGTTGCGCCGCATGCTCAGCAGCTCGTCCAGGTCGTCCGGGGTCGGCGGTCCGGACCGGGTCGACATCCGCTGGTCGAAGTCGGCGTTGTGGAGCAGCCCGAAGTCGGGGTTGTTGACGAGCTCGTACTCCCGGCGCTCGCGCAGGGCCTGCACGGTCAGCCTCAGTTGCTGCTCGGTCTGGTCCATCGGCTCGTTGTAGAGGTCGGCCACCCGGGTGTGCACGCGCAGGACCGTCTGTGCCACGCCCAGTTCGTACTCGCGCGGCCGGAGCTCGTAGTCGGCGAAGGTGCGCGGCAGCGGCGGCTCGCCCGTGTGGCCGGAGGCCACCGCGAGATCGGCCTCACCGGACTTGTTCAGGGACCGGTCCGCGTCGGCGCGCCGCCGCCGTACGTGCTCCCGCAGCTTCTCGTGCCGGTCGGCGACGTCCTGGTACGCCGGGTACGGCAGCTCCAGCACGGTCGTACGGGTGGCGGCGCGGGCGGTGAACTCCCAGGTGTCCTCGGCTCCGGCGAGTACCTGCCCGCCCAGGCTGTCCCCGTCGGCGAGGAATCCCGTGACCGCCTCGCCGCCGTACGGACCCTCGCCGGTCTTCTCCACCTTGCCGTGGGCTATCAGATACACGTGATCCGCCCTGCGGCCCGCCTCCACGATGACCTGACCGGGCTCGAACTCGCGCTGGGTGAACCGCTCCGCCAGCGTCCTGAGCACCTCGGCGTCGTCGAAACCGCGCAGCAGCGGCAGCTCGGTCAGCTCCGCGGGGATCACCTCGACCTGCGTGCCGGTCTGGACGAAACCGACGCGGCCGTCGCCGACGACGTACGCCAGCCGGCGGTTCACCCGGTACGCGCCACCCGCCACGTTCACCCAGGGCAGCATCCGCGTCAGCCAACGCGAGGTGATCGCCTGCATCTGGGGTTCGGTCTTGGTGGTCGTGGCCAGGTTCCGTGCCGCGGCCGTGCTGAGGCTCTGCTGTTCCTGCTCCTCGGGATCCTGCGCCCGGGGCGTACCCGTCTCGACCGACATCGACTGCCTCTCTGTCGCTCTGGTCATGGGTGAGCGGCCCGGCCGGGTCGATGCGCGCGGAGTGCGGAACGGACGGACGGGCTTTCGTTACGTCAGGAACTTCATAGTCTCGGCTGAAATGACTCAGAAGGCAGGTATGGGCCATTCCGTTCCAGCACTTCAGCGGTCACTCCGATGCCGCCACGCCCACACCGACCGCGATGAAGAGGCAGCCGCTGATCCGTTCCCAGCGGCGGCGCCAGACGGGACGGCCCAGTACCACCCGCAGCCGGGCCGCGGCTCCCACCAGGGCCAGCCAGTAGACGACACCGATCACGACGTCGAGCGCACCGAGCAGGAAGACCTGCCCGGTGAACGAGCCCCGGGGGTCGGCGAACTGGGGCAGGATGCTGAGGAAGAACAGGGCCGCCTTGGGGTTGAGGACGTTGCACAGGAGCCCTTCGACGAAGCTGTCCCGGCGGTCGGAGGCCGTGAGCGTTGCGGCCGTCGCGGCCGTCGCGGACCGGGTGTCCGCGCCGCGGTGGGACCGGTCCTTCCGCTCGGCGGCCGGCCGGCCGGACCGCGCGCCGGAGTCCCTCCGGGCGTCCCGCAGGGCCCGCACGCCCAGGTACACGAGGTAGGCGGCACCGGCCAGCTTGATCGCGGTGAAGGCGTGGGCGGACCGGGCGGCGATCACCGACAGGCCCAGCGCCGCGGCACACATGTGCACGCACAGGCCGGTCTGCGCCCCCAGGGCGGCCGCCCTGCCCAGTGCGCGATGCCGGGCGGCGGCCCGCACGATCACCAGGAAGTCGGGTCCGGGCACCAGGTAGGCCAGCAGCACCACCGCGACGAACCCCGTGAGATCGACAGGCATCACCCGCTCCGTCCCGCGTCCGACCGCCGGACGCATCCTCGTCGGTGGGTTCCACCGCGGCCGTGTCCCATGCGGCCTGGCGGCCGGTCGGGCATCCCGGCCGCCACCCACCGCGGACCCCACGGTGCCGTGTTCCGTCGACGGCTCACGGGGCACCTGCGCGGGAACGCGTCACGACGGCGCCCACGGACGCACGGTGATGCGCGCGACAGCGCTCCACTGCACGAGCGAGAGCAGCCCCCATGAGCGGAGGCACCCGTTCCGCAACCGCACAGAACCTTGTCAGCCCCCCGGACGTCACTCTATTCTCGCCGCGAGAAAGCGCTTTCCAAGCGCTTTCCGAAGGGCACCAGGATCTTTTCGGTGGCGGCAACCCCCTGAACTTCCGCGGCAACTGCACACACGAGCCGACACCGATCCGGCGCGGAGCTTCACCCAGGATGCCGACGCGCCGTGGCACCGAGCAGCGTTGCAGCCGACGGCTGGTCACACCACTGACCACAGCCGACGTAGCGCAGGTGACGGCATCGCCACCCGCACCGCCTGCACCAATTTCACCTTCAGTACCACTCACACCTCCAGTACCACCCACACCGCCCATCGGGACGACGGCAAGTTGGGGAGACGAAGATGGAACACAGAAGACGATCGGTCGCACCGCGGGTCTACGCGACGCTGGCCGCACTGGCCGTCGCGGCCGGCACCGGAGCGGTCCTGTCGATGCCCGGGTCGGCGGCGGCGGTGACGGGCAGCGCCACCGGCTACGCGACACAGAACGGCGGGACCACCGGCGGCGCGGGCGGCCAGACGGTACGGGCCACCACGGGTACCGCGATCCACCAGGCCCTGTGCAGCCGGGCCTCCAGCAGCACCCCGATCATCATCCAGGTCGAGGGCACCATCAACCACGGCAACACCGCCAAGGTGTCCGGGGACAGCTGCAGCACCGCCGCCGGTGTGATCGAGCTCAAGCAGATCAGCAACGTCACGATCGAGGGCGTCGGGAGCGGCGCCGTCTTCGATCAACTGGGCATCCACATCCGCGAGTCCAGCAACATCATCATCCAGAACGTCACCGTGAAGAACGTCAAGAAGTCGGGCTCGCCCACGTCCAACGGCGGCGACGCCATCGGCATGGAGAGCGGCGTCCGCAACGTCTGGGTGGACCACGTCTCCCTGGAGGCGTCCGGCGGGGAGTCGGAGGGCTACGACGGCCTGTTCGACATGAAGGACGACACCAAGTACGTGACGCTGTCCTACAGCACCCTGCGCAACTCCGGCCGCGGCGGCCTCATCGGCTCCAGCGAGAGCGACGTCTCCAACAGCTTCATCACGTTCCACCACAACAAGTACGAGAACATCGACTCCCGGGCGCCCCTGCTGCGTGGCGGCACGGCCCACATGTACAACAACCACTACGTGAGCCTGAACGAGTCCGGCATCAACTCCCGGGCCGGCGCCAAGGCCAAGGTCGACAACAACTACTTCGAGGACTCCAAGGACGTCCTCGGCACCTTCTACACCGACGCGGCCGGCTACTGGCAGGTCAGCGGCAACATCTTCGACAACGTCACCTGGTCCGAGCCCGGCAGCGACAACAACCCGGCCGGCCCGAACCCGCAGTCCAACACCACCGTCAGCGTCCCCTACTCCTACAGCCTCGACTCGGCGAGCTGCGTGCCGAGCATCGTGAGCCAGACGGCGGGCGCCAACAAGGGACTGAAGGTGTCGAACGGCAGCTGCACGCCGCAGACGCCGAGCCCCACGCCGTCCAGCCCCACCCCGACTCCGACCGCGACCGGCACCACACCGGCCCCCACACAGAGCCCGACCCAGCCCGGCGGGACCAACCTCAGCCTCGGGGCCGGCGCCGACGGCTCCAGCAAGGCGAGCGGGACCAGCTACGGCAACGTGCGGGACGGTGACATGAGCACCTACTGGTCGCCGGCCGGCTCGACCGGTTCCGTCTCCGTCAAGTGGGGCTCCGCCACCACCGTCTCCAAGATCAACATCCGGGAGGCGTCCGGCTCCACCGGCGCCATCACGTCGTACCGGGTCCTCAACGCCGACACCGGAGCCGTCCTGGCCTCCGGCAGCGGAGCGGGCGTCATCAGCTTCCCCAGCACCTCGCTGCGCAAGGTCACCTTCGAGATCACCGGCTCGACCGGCGCTCCCAAGGTCGCCGAATTCGAGACCTACGCCGGCTAGCCGGCCTACCGACCAGCCGGACACCCGGTCGGCAGTGACGCACACGGCACCGCCGCCGTGACCACCGCCGACTGCTGATCACCCCGGTCCCGGGGGCCCCCGGACACGGCGGCCCCCGGGACCGGACCGTCACGTGCACGAACGCACGACCTGCCGCGGCCCGTTGTCAGACCCGAGCCGTAGAGTCCTCCCGTCACGCAGGCCCGTCACGCAGGGCCGGCCGCCGCAGGAGAGACAGAGACACCGATGACCCGCCACACACCGTCCAGACCCGTGAACGTCGAGACGCTCTTCCCCGAGCTGACCCCCTGACGCAGGGAGGCGGTACGGCTGCACCCGCGGGCGGGCAGCCCTTCGTGCCGGGACAGTTCGGTCGGCGGTCCCCTGCTGTGGCCCGCCGACGAGCCGTGGCCCGTGTGCGCCGAGGAGCACCACGACATCGGGAGCAACACTCCCCACGAGGCCGAGGTGCCCCTCGTGCCCATCGCGCAGGTGTACGAGGCCGACGCCCCTGGTGTTCCCTTCCCGCCGGGACGTGACCTCCTCCAGGTCCTGTGGTGCCCCTTCGACCACGGCGAGTTCTGCTATCCCCTCCCCCAGGTCCACTGGCGGAACGCCGCCGCTGTCGGCCGGGTCGCGGACACACCCACCGCACCTGCCGAGGCCCCGAAGGAGTACGTGCCCCAGCCTTGCGTGGTCCACCCCGAGCAGGTGACGGAGTACCCCAGCTGGGACCTGCCGGAGCAGCTCTCCGCCTCGCTGCGTGACCGGTTCGACCAGTTGGAGCGGGAGACCGGCTGGCTGTACTGGTACCACCTCGCCGACGCCCCCGGGATCAAGCTCGGCGGCTACCCGGGCTGGACGCAGGAGCCGGTGTGGCCGGACTGCGAAGCGTGCGGCGGGCGCATGGAGCACCTGCTCACCGTGGCCAGCTGGGAGTACGACGGGGAGTCCTGGCGTACCTGGCTCCCGGTCGAGGACCGGGCGGTCGTCGACGGTGAGGAGACCTTCCGCTCGGAGCAGGGTCACGCGGCGCAGAACGCGGCCGGACTGATGCTGGGCGACGCGGGCGGCATCTACCTGTTCGAGTGCCGGTCGTGTCCCGACCGTCCGATCGGCCACTGGTTCGACTGTTCCTGAGGCACGGACAAGGGCGGGGAGCAGCCGCCCTCGGTGACTCCCCGCTCGACGACGCATGGGAGCCCTCGGCCGGCGAGCGATCGCGGGGGCCCGGACGTCGGGCGGGGGGCCGGGGCGCTCCTCGGCGGGAGACCCCGGCCCCTGGCGTCACCCGCAGGACCCCTACGGACCGGGCCGTCCGGTCAGCGGCCCGCGAGGAGTCCGAGCGTGTCGATCACCCGGTTAGAGAAGCCCCACTCGTTGTCGTACCAGGCGACCACCTTGATGTGACGGCCGTCCACACGGGTCAGGGCCGCGTCGAAGACGGACGAGGCCGGGTTGCCCGTGATGTCGGACGACACCAGCGGGTCCTCCGAGTACTCCAGGACGCCGGCGAGCGGCCCCTCCGCCGCGGCACGGTACGCGGCCAGCACGTCGTCGCGCGTCACGTCGCGGGCGACGGTCGTGTTGAGCTCGACGATCGAGCCCACCGGAACCGGTACGCGGATCGAGTCGCCCGACAGCTTGCCGTCGAGGTTCGGCAGCACCAGGCCGATCGCCTTGGCGGCACCCGTCGTGGTCGGGACGATGTTCACGGCGGCGGCGCGGGCACGGCGGGCGTCGCGGTGCGGACCGTCCTGGAGGTTCTGCTCCTGCGTGTAGGCGTGCACCGTCGTCATGAAGCCGTGCTCGATGCCGGCGAGTTCGTCGAGCACCGCGGCCAGCGGCGCGAGCGCGTTGGTCGTGCAGGAGGCGTTCGAGACGATCGTGTGCACGGCCGGGTCGTACGCGTCGTTGTTCACGCCGTACGCGAGGGTGACGTCGGCGCCGTCCGACGGCGCGCCGACAAGCACCTTCTTCGCGCCCGCGTCGAGGTGGGCGCGCGCGGCCTTCGCCGAGGTGAAGCGGCCGGTCGCCTCGAGCACGATGTCGACGCCGAGGTCGGCCCACGGCAGCTGCGCCGGTTCGCGTTCGGCGAGCACCTTGATACGGCGGCCGTCGACGACGAGGAAGTCCCCGTCGACGGTCACCGGGCGGCCGAGCCGGCCGGCCGTCGTGTCGTAGGCGAGCAGCCGCGCCAGGGTGGCGGGCTCCGTGAGGTCGTTGACGGCGACGACCTCGAGGTCGCTGTCGCGTTCGAGCAGGGCGCGCAGCACATTGCGTCCGATGCGGCCGAATCCGTTGATGGCGATGCGAGTCATGAGCGGTGTCCCTTCGGTTCGCCATCAGATTCGCGCTCGGCGTCCGTCCGTGACAGCGGCGCGAGTGCCATGGTTCGCAAGGATCGCGCCAGGGGGCGGGCGGCGCGCTGCCGAGGGGCTACTCGCCCCGGGCGAAGGTGCGCCGGTACTCGCTCGGTGTGGTGCCGAGGATGCGCTGGAAGTGCAGCCGCAGGTTGGCACCGGTGCCGAGACCGGTGTCGGCGGCTATCTGCTCGACGCTGAGCTCCGAACGCTCCAGCAGCTCACGGGCCATGTCGACGCGGGCGCGCATGACCCACTGCATCGGCGTGTACCCCGTGTCCTCGGCGAAGCGTCGCGAGAACGTGCGCGGTGACACGGCCGCGTGCCGGGCGAGCGCCTCCAGGGTGAGGGGCTCGCCGAGCCGGTGCAGCGCCCACTCGCGGGTGGCGGCGAACCGTTCGCCGAGCGGTTCGGGCACGCTGCGCGGCACGTACTGGGCCTGGCCGCCGCTGCGGTAGGGGGCCGCGACCAGGCGCCGGGCCGCGTGGTTCGAGGCCGCCACGCCGAGGTCGCCGCGGAGTATGTGCAGGCACAGGTCGATGCCCGAGGCGGCGCCGGCCGACGTCAGTACCCTGCCCTCGTCGACGAACAGGACGTTCTCGTCGACCCGTACGAGCGGATGTCTCTCCGCCAGCGCCCGCGTGTAGTGCCAGTGCGTGGTGGCGCGCCGGTTGTCGAGCAGGCCCGTGGCGGCGAGCGCGAAGGCGCCCGTCGAGATGGCGGCGAGCCGCGCGCCCCCGTCGTGGGCGGCGACCAGCGCGTCGACGACGGCCCGCGGCGGGTCCTCGCGGTCCGGGAACCGGTAGCCGGGGACGAAGACGAGGTCGGCCCACGCGAGCGCGTCGAGGCCGTGGGCGACGTGGTACGCGAGGCCGTCGCCGCCGGTCACAAGACCCGGTGCCGCGCCGCACATCCGGACCTCGTACGGCATGCTCGCGCGGGTGGTGAACACCTGCGCAGGGATGCCGACGTCGAGCGGCTTCGCCCCTTCGAGCACGAGTACGGCGACACGACGCAGACGGGAGGCTGGTGGCACGGAGAGCAGGGTACGCGAGGGGTGACAGGGCCTCCCGCTCCCCGCTCCCGGCTTCGGCTCCATGCGCTCACCGGTGAGGGACCGCCGGCGGCCGCCCGTCCACCTCGTGCACCCGGACGGGGGTGTCGAAGATGCCGCTCAGGATCTCCGGGTCCATCGGCTCGGCGGGTGCCGTGGGCCACGATGGCCCCGTCGCGCATGGCCAGGACACGGTCCGAGTCGTGGCGCCGGCCGCCGGAGAGCTGGTCGAGGTAGCGGCCTGGCGAGCCTGCGGGCGATCTCGGCCGAGGGCACCCGGTGCACGTCCTCCTGTACGCGTCCGGCATGCTCACCGTCGTCATCGAGTTCCACGACCTCGTCAAGTCCTACGGCGGCCACACCGTCCTCGGCCCGGTCGGCGGCCGGATCGAACGCGGCGTGACCTGTGCTCCATCCGAACTGGCCGGTCAGCAGCGTCAGCAGACCGAGCAGGAAGGCCATCGGCAGGACGAAGGCGTGCCGGTGGGTGCCCGCGAACCGGTACGCGAGGAGCGCGGCGCTGCCGTTGTACCGGGTGGTGAGGACCGCAGTGGTCAGCGGCTGTTGCCCGGGGAGTAGACGCTGAGGTCGCCGTAGGCCGACAGAACGGCGGTCAGGTCACCGGGTTCGTGCCGCAGGGTGGTGTCCAGGAAGGCGAGCGTGGTTGCGGCGACGACGTGCGGGCTCTCGGTGCGGCCCAGGGAGCCGAGTACCGAGGGCACGGGCGGCAGGTACAGGGGGCCGTCCATGAAGGTGAGGTGTGCGGCGCCGGGGATGGTGAGCCGATAGCTCGTCACGGTGTTGAGCTTCAGGACCTCGGTGAGGCGGGGGATGTAGTGCGGGTCGGTGTCCGGGGTGATCGCCTGGGTGAGCGCGAGCGCCGGCTGGTGGAGGGAGCGTGAGGTGGGGTCGTAGGGATAGCCGTCCATTTCGATGACGGCGTCGAACCGGCGGTCCTGGCGGGCTGCCTGCAGAGCGGAACCGCCGCCTATGGAGTGGCCGGTCACCGCGGCCCGGCCGGTGTCCAGACGCCCGGTCAGCGGGCCCGCGATCTCGCCTCGGTCCAGACGGCCCAGCTGAGTGAGGACGAAGCTGAGGTCGGCGGCTCGAACCGTCGCCCAGCCGGCCCCCAGCTTCTCGTCCTTGTCCGGGTCGCCGGTGGAGGCGGTCCTGGTGTGTATCGTCCGGCCGTCGGTGAGGACGACGGCGGCGGAGTCGTACGGGTGGTCGAGGGCGGCGACCACATAGCCGTGGCTGGCCAGTTCCTCCGCCCAGGCGGTGTTCTGGGTGCGCACTCCGCCCAGCCCGGGAGAGAACAGCACGACCGGGAACCGTCCGCTCCCGCCGGCCACCGGAGCGTCGATGACGGAATGGGTGCGGGCACGCGGGACGCCGTCGACCAGGAAGCCGGGCAGGCCGACATGGCGGGCGAGGGCGTCGGAGACGGTGCGCGCCTCGTGCTCCGTGCGTCCGAGATACCGGGCCCGCTGCGCGCTTGCGGGGCTCTTCCGCGCGGGATACCAGAGCTGCACCACGACCGTGCGCCGGTCGTGCGGGTCGGCGGTGGCGGTCTCGGGGCGGCGCGGATCGGTCCACTGCACCACGCGGGTGCCGACCGCGAAGCGGCCAGACGGTTCGGGGAACACGGGTACAGGAAAGGCCCAGGCGGCCACCGGCCCCAGGGCGATCAGGCCGACGCAGGCCACCGACCCCGGCAACGCCAGCCACCATCGGGCCCGCCACACCGTCCGGCCGGTACGGCGTCGCAGCAGGGGAGAGAGGGCGAACGGCAACGCGATGGCAGCGCCTGCCAGTACCGGCAGCATCTGCCAGCGGATCCCCACCACACTCAGCACGATCGCGGACGGCACGAGAACCGCTCCCGCCGCGATCGTCGCGCGTGGGCGGGCAGCGGGCGGAAGCCAGCGCGCCACCACCAGCGCGACGGCACCCAGCAGGGCGAGTGCTTCCAGAGGGGACATGTACAGCCCCGCGATGATCTCGGTCACCCGGCCATCCTCAGGGCGGGGCACGCAATGCCACATCGATCCCGGGTCGCCCTCACATGCGCCCGGAGTCGCAATCGAGCACGCCAGGTGAACGGCCGCTTTGCGACCACGGGAGGTAGCGGGACTCCTCCTGCGGTCGTACCTGGGCGCGGTGCCGTCAGACGGTGGTCCCATGTGCTTCGCGAGCCCACGGCCTACCGTGACAGGGCCGCGGTGCACGCCGGGGAGCGCGGGGTGTGCCCTCCTCGTACCGGCCCGGCTCCGGCTGTACGCGGTGGTGGCCCTTGCCGGGGGCCACCATGATGCTGAACCGACAGGGACGTGTGATGACCGAGACGGCCGCAGAGCCGGGCAGTGCCCACCCGGTGCGCCACCGGGACCGCATGCGGCGGACGAGGACAGCCGTACGGCTGACAGCACACGCCGACCTGGCCTCCGTGCGAGCGGCGCGACCGGTGGGAGCCGCCCGGCGCCGGGGCCTCCGGCTGCCGCCCATGGTGCGGGACTCGCTGTTGCCGGCGTTGCTCCTGCTCCACATCATGACCATGCGTGCCCCGCGGGAGCTGCCGGTGGCCGTGGCCCTCACCGCCGCCCTTGCGCTGCCCCTGGTGTGGCGGCGCCGGGCCCCGCTCACGGTGTTCGGTGCCGTGGCAGCCGTGGCCTTCGTGCAGTGGCTGATGGACGTCCAACTGCCGGCGGACATCGCCTTGCTGGTGGCTCTCCACACGGTGGCCGCGAACTCGGGCCGGCGCGGCACGCTTGTCGCCGGTGCCGTCGTGGAGGCAGGCGTCCTGCTGGCCTGTCTGCGCTGGGCGGCGCAAGGCGCGTTCCTGACCCTCTTCGTCGCGGTGACCGCGATGGTCGTCGCCGCCGCCGTGCTGGGCGTGAACGTGCGGACCACGCGCGCCTACCTCGCGGCCGTGGAGGAACGGGCCGCACGCCTGGAGCAACAACAGGACCAGCAGGCGCGGCTGGCCGTCGCCGAGGAGAGGACACGTATCACCCGGGAGATGCACGACATCGTCACCCACAACCTGTCCGTCATGGTCGCGCTCACCGACGCCGCCGTCTACGCGCAGCACCGGTCACCCGACAAGGCCACCACCGCGATGCTCCAGATCTCCGAGACGGGCCGGCAGGCCCTGACCGACATGCGGCGCTCGTTGGGCATCCTGCGGACCGACGGACCGGACGCCGAGCGCCACCCGCTGCCCGGCATCGCACAACTGGAGACCCTCGCCGACCAGATGTGCGCCGCCGGGCTGCCGACCCGCCTCGAGGTCCGGGGCGGCCACACCCACATACCCGCCACCGCACAGCTCACCGTCTACCGCCTGGTACAGGAAGCCTTGACCAACACCCTCAAGCACACGCCCCCCGGCACACACGCGAAGGTCCGGGTGCTGTGCTCGGCCGAGACCGTCGCAGTGGACGTCACCGACAGCGGCCCCTGCCCGCCACTTCCCGCCGCCACACCATCCGGCCACGGCATCCCCGGCATGCGCGAGCGCGCGGCCGCCTACGGGGGGAAGTTGCAGGCCGGACCGCTTCCGGGCGGCGGCTGGGGAGTCCATACCCGCCTCTTCCTCGGCAGCAGCGGAGCGGCGACCGCATGACGATCCGCATCCTGATCGCCGACGACGAAGCGCTGCTCCGGATGGCCTTCCGCACGGTCCTGGAGGCCCAGCCCGACATGGCGCCGGTCGGCGAAGCCGCGGACGGCACCCAGGCCGTACGCCTCGCCCGGGAGCTGCGCCCCGATGTCGTCCTCATGGACGTCCGGATGCCCGGGACCGACGGGATCGAGGCGACCCGGCAGGTCATCCGGATCTCCCCGCAGAGCAGAGTGCTGATCCTCACCACCTTCGACCTCGATGCATACGCCTTCGCCGGACTCAAGGCCGGAGCCTCGGGCTTCCTGCTGAAGAACACCAGGCCCGAGGAGCTGCTCACCGCGATACGCAGTGTGGCCGCGGGCGACGCGGTGGTCTCCCCGCGGATCACCCGCCGTCTGCTGGAGAACCTCCGCCCGCACATCCCCGACGGCCGCAGCGCCGAACGCGACGAGCGGCTGAGCCGGCTCAGCACCCGTGAGCGCGAGGTGCTCATCCAGGTGGGCCGCGGCCTGTCCAACACCGAGATCGCGGCCGCTCTGTGCCTCGCGGAGGCGACCGTGAAATCCCATCTGGGGCGAATCCTGCACAAGCTCGGGCTCCGCGACCGGATACAGGCCGTGATCTTCGCGTACGAGAGCCGCCTCATCCACCCGACATGACGCCGTCGCCCGGAGCCGACGGCGATGTTCGCAGCCCCGGACGTCGCGCACGAGCGATCCTGGAGGTACGGCCCGCCGTCGGCACGGCTGCGTCCGCGGCGCCGTGCTCCCGAAGAACGCGACACGGCGGCGCCTGTACCCGGTGTGCGAGCCCGACGCATCGGCTCGACTCCGTAGCGGTGACCCTGCGGAAAACCGCAGGGTCACCGCTACGGGAAGCAGCATCACACCCGACGGCAACCCTCATACCGCGTCCGAGCTGGGGTTTCTAGGTTGAAGGGCATCGGGGCAGCCGCCCCGGACCAACCACCCGCCAACCACCCGCCACCTTGGAGACCCACCGTGCATCACTCGACCCTGGCACTGCCCCAGGAGCCTGCCGACGGCATCGCCGGGTGGGCCGCCGACCTCGTCGACGCGATGGGCGCCCCCGGGGCCGGCCTGGCCGTCGCCCTGGAGAACCTCTTCCCGCCGCTGCCCAGCGAGGTCATCCTGCCCCTGACCGGTTTCGCCGCCGGACAGGGCGTGTTGAGCATCGCCTCGGCGCTGTTCTGGACGACGCTCGGTTCGGTGGCCGGCGCGGTCGCCCTCTACTGGATCGGCATGCTCTTCGGCCGCGAACGGATGCACGCCCTGTGGGCGAGGCTGCCGCTGGTGAAGGTCTCCGACCTGGAGCGCACCGAGGCGTGGTTCGCCCGGCACGGCACCAAGGCGGTCTTCCTCGGCAGGATGGTGCCGATCTTCCGCAGTCTGATCTCGGTGCCCGCCGGCGTGGAGCGGATGCCGATGCCCGTGTTCGTCATGCTCACCACGCTCGGCAGCCTGATCTGGAACAGCGCCCTGGTGATGGCCGGTTACTGGCTGGGCGACCAGTGGGATGTGGTGGAGACCTACGTCGGTTTCCTGAGCAAGGCCGTTCTCGTCCTGGTCGTCGTCGCCGTCGCCGCCTACCTGGCGGTGCGGCTGAAGGGCCGCGGCACGGCTCGGCACCGCCGCGTCTGATGCACCGTCACCGCACCGACCGGGTCCCGGCCTTACGTCCTTCCGCGGTCCGGGGCGATCTTGCCCGGGGCTCTACGGCCGCACTAGGCTCGGGCCCCGTGCACGAGGGCTCGATCGACGCCGCGTCCCCCGGTCCCGCGGGAATTCCCGGCACCCCGCACACCGGTCCCGCGGGAGCCCCCGGCACCCCGCACACCGCGGACGACCGGAGCGCCGCACCGACGTCCCCGTGGTGGCACCGCGGCCCGGGTGTCCTGCTCGGCTGTGCGACAGCCCTGCTCGGCGCCCTCCACTTCCTCGTCGTCGGCGCCGCCCTCGGCCCCTTCCTGCTGTGGCCGCGCACCCGGCCCGACGCCCTCGGCATCCTGACGGCCGGAGCGCGCCGCCTGGCGGCGCTCGAACGGATCCGCCGCTCGGTGTTCTTCGGCGACCGCTTCCCCGAGCACTACGAGGCGTCCGACCGGAAGATCCTGCGCTACCTCGCGGTCCGCTGCTCCACGGGGCTGCTGTGCGCCGTCGTGATCGGGCTGCTGGGCTTCGGGGTTCTGCTGGCCGGAGTACTGGTCCACGCGCTGGCGCGGGGCAGCCTCGGCCACGCGGAACTGCTGACCCAGGTACTGCTGGGCAGCGTCCTGCTCTTCCTCGACCTCCAGGGCCTGCACTCGCTGGCCGCCCTGGACGCCCGGACCGCCCGCGAGTGCTTCGGCCCCTCCGAGCGCGAGCTGCTCCAGCAGCGGATCGACGAACTCGCTGCCAGCCGGGCCGCGGTGGTGCGGGCGGTGGACGCCGAGCGCCGGCGCATCGAACGCGATCTGCACGACGGAGTCCAGCAGCGCCTGGTCGCGCTGGCCATGCTGCTCGGCCGGGCCCGCCGCAGCCGTGACGCCGAGCAGGCCGACGCGCTGCTGCGCCAGGCGCACGAGGAGTCCCAGGGGGTCCTCACCGAACTGCGCGAAGTGGCCTGGCGGGCCTACCCGTCCGCGCTGGACAGCCTCGGCCTCAGGGAGGCGCTGGGCGGCGTGGCCGAACGCTGCGGCATCCCGCTGCGCACCCGTTTCGACGTCGGCGCGCCGCTGCCCCGCCCCGTGGAGACGGCCGCCTACTTCGTGGTGTCCGAGGCCGTCACCAACGCCGCCAAGCACTCCTCGGCCACCGCCATCGACGTACGGGTGGCGCTCGCCGGCGCGCGGCTCACCGTACGGGTCGAGGACAACGGCAGGGGCGGTGCGGACGCGGCCGGCAGCGGGCTGGCCGGGCTGCGCGGCCGGGTGGCCGCGCTCGACGGCGTGCTGCACATCGACAGCCCCCTCGGGGGACCCACCATCGTCACCGCGGAGCTGCCATGCGTGTGATTCTCGCCGAGGACTCGACCCTGCTGAGAGAGGGCCTGGTCCGGCTGCTCGCCGATGAGGGCCATGAGGTCGTGGCGGCGCTGGGCGACGCGGTGACGCTGCTGAAGGAGGTCGAGGAGCACCGGCCGGACATCGTCGTCGTCGACATCCGGATGCCCCCGACCCACACCGTCGAGGGCCTGCGCGCCGCCGTGGAGATCCGCGAGCACCGGCCGGAGGTCGGCGTCCTGGTGCTCTCGCAGCACATCGAGCGCACCTACGCGGCGCAGCTGCTGGCCGCCAACGCCGAGCGGGTCGGCTATCTCCTCAAGGACCGGGTGGCCCAGGTCGAGGAGTTCCTGGACGCCCTGGAGCGGATCCACGCGGGCGGGGCCGTGATCGATCCGGAGGTCGTACGGCAGCTGCTCATCCGCACCACGCACGGCGATCCGCTGGCCCGGCTCACCCCGCGGGAGCGCAGTGTGCTGGAGACGCTGGCCCAAGGGCACACCAACACGGCCATCGCGGAGCAGCTGCACATCTCGCTGAGTGCGGTGGAGAAGAACCTCAACGCCGTGTTCGACAAGCTGGACCTGACCGGGACCACCGGTTACAACCGGCGGATCCTGGCGGTCCTGCGCTATCTGGAGTCCTGACCCACTCCTCTCACATGACGGGCCGACCCGGTCGGCGCACCGCGGGTTGATAGGCAAGCAAGTACTTGCCTATCCTGCTGTCGTGTCCGACGACCTCTTCAAAGCCCTGGCCGACCCCACCCGCCGCACCATCCTCGACGAGCTTGCGGAGAAGTCCGGACAGACACTGTTCGAGGTCTGCTCGCGGCTGGCCATGAAGCACCGGCTCGGCATCTCGCGCCAGGGGGTCTCCCAGCACCTCGCCGTGCTGGAGGCCGCCGGGCTCGTCGAGACCCGGCGGGAGGGCCGCTACAAGTTCCACGACCTGAACACAGCGCCGCTGCGCCGGATAACCGAGCGATGGCCCCTGCCCCACCCCGACTCCCACCCCCATTCCCGCCCGTCCGGACCGGAGGACAGCACCTCATGAAGATTCATCTGACCAGTGTCTTCGTCGACGACCAGGCCAAGGCCGAGCACTTCTACACCGAGATCCTGGGCTTCGTGAAGAAGCACGACGTCCCGGTGGGCGAGGAAGACCGGTGGCTGACCGTCGTCTCGCCCGACGAGCCCGGCGGCACCGAGCTCCTCCTCGAGCCCGCCGGCCACCCGGCCGCCAGGACCTACCGCGACACGCTCGTGCAGGACGGCATCCCGCTCGCCCAGTTCGCCGTCGACGACGTACAGGCGGAGTACGAGCGGCTGCGCGGCCTCGGCGTCCGCTTCACCCAGGAACCCCTGGAGATGGGCGACGTCACCACCGCGGTCTTCGACGACACCTGCGGCAACCTGATCCAGATCGCGACGGAGCCGCAGTAGACAGCAGACAGCAGACATGGGCGACCGCACGCGTGCGGGGCACGTCACACGTGGCTGGAGGTCGACCGGCCGCGGGCGGACGGGGGTCGTCCGGGACCGGGCCGGTGGGAGGCGGAGAGGGCCGCCTCCCACAGCGGGCAGCGGGCAGCGGGCAAAGGG
Organism: Streptomyces sclerotialus; assembly: GCA_000719105.1. GTDB lineage: Bacteria > Actinomycetota > Actinomycetes > Streptomycetales > Streptomycetaceae > Streptomyces > Streptomyces sclerotialus_B. Next base: position 114,278 of record JODX01000006.1, read on the forward strand.
CAGCGGGCAGCGGGCAGCGGGCAGCGGGCAGCGGGCAGCGGGCAAAGGGTCGTTCGGCCCCTGGGGTGGCCCTGTAGCCCCTGCCCCGACAGGTCCCTCACGGTGATCCTGAAGGGGACCGCGGGGCCCGCCGGAAAGTGCGCGGGCACCGATGATGAAGCCCGAGGAGGTCTCCGGAGCATGAGCCCCACCACCTCCGGCAGCGCGTCCGTGCCCGAACCACTGCCGAGGCTCCCGCTGTTCACCGGGCCGGCCGGACAACAGCTCACCGTCATCTCCTCGGGGTCGCGCATCCGGGCGGCGGGCAAGGGCACGGTCCTGTTCCACCGGAACGATCCCGTGCGCGGCTTCTGCCTGGAGTGGCGGTGAGCCCTGTCACAGCCACGGCTTGATTCTGCGTCAGGAACCCACGCGCACCGGGACCGTAGCGTCCGGTGACATCACCGGCAACAACCTTCGCACCACCTCCCGCAACAACCCCGAGGAGTACCCGCATGCTCTGTTACCAGTGCGAACAGGCCGACCGTACGGGCGCGGTCCCCGGCTGCGCCGGCCCACTGGGCAACTGCGGCAAGGATCCCGCCACCGCCGACGTGCAGGACCTGCTGGTCCACTCCGTGCAGGGCATCGCCCAGTACGCGAGCCGGGCCCGGGCCCTGGGCGCCGGGGACGACGAGGCCGCCGGGTTCATCCTGTACTCCGTGTTCACCACACTCACCACCTGCTGGCGCTGGGCATCCGGGGCATCCACCTCGGCCCGTCGCTGCCCGCCTATCTCACGCCGAACCTGGTAGCCGTGCTGGTGGACCGGTTCGGGCTGCGCACCATCGGTGACCCGAGGACGGACATCGCGGCGGCACTGGAGGGGGCCGGCGCATGACCTCGGCGACCGAAGCAACTGGGGCGACAGCGGCAACAGGGGCGAGCCCGGTCACGCTGACCACCTCCGACGGGGAGCACCTCGCCTTCGGGTGCGCACCCGGGCAGACCGTCCTCGAGGCCGCCACGGAGTGGGGCGCCGCCCTGCCCGCCGCGTGCCGCCGGGGCACCTGCGGCTCCTGCCGCGCCACCGTCACCGGCGGCTCGTACGACCTGGACACCCACAGCCCCCAGGCGCTGCCGCCCGGCGACCGCGACGCGGGCGCCGTCCTGCTGTGCCGTACCCGCCCGCACGGGCCGCTGACGGCCGACCTGCCCTACGGCAACTCCCGCATCCTGTACGGCGGCGTCCCGGTGCGCGAGGGCACGGTCACCGCGCTGGAGCCGGTCGCGCGCGACACCGTACGCGTGGAGCTGCTGCTGGACGAGGACGAGGAACTGGGCGCCGGTTTCCAGTTCGACGCGGGGCAGTTCGTCGAGGTGCGGGTGCCCGGCCGGGAGGAGAGGCGGGCCTACTCGCTCGCCAACACCGGAAACTGGGACGGCCGCGTGGAGCTGTTCGTGCGGCTGCGGCCGGGCGGGCTGTTCTCCTCGTACCTGCATGACCGGGCCCGGGTCGGCGACCGGCTGACCGTGCACGGTCCGCAGGGCGCGTTCGGCCTGCGCGAGACGGGGACGCGGCCGCGCTGGTTCGTGGGCGGCGGCACGGGGCTGGCGCCGCTGCTGTCGATGGCCCGGCAGATGGCGGAGTGGCAGGATCCCCAGCCGGCCCGGTTCTTCTTCGGGGTCAATGAGACGGAGGACGTCTTCGCCGAGGCCGAGCTCGAGGCGGTGGCGGCCGAGGCGGCGGCCTTCGCGTACGAGATCTGTGTGTGGCGGCCCGGCCCCGAGTGGCGGGGTGCGGTCGGCACGCCCGCCGACCGGGTTGCCGAGGCGCTGCGGACGGCGGACGCGGCGGACGGCCTCCCGGACGTGTACGTGTGCGGGCCCCCGCCGCTCGTCGAGACCGTGGCGGCCGCGGCACTCGCGGGCGGGGTTCCGCCGGAGCACGTGTTCCGGGAGCGCTTCCTTCCGACCTAGTGCCGCATCAGAGAACCTTTGCCCCGTAGTGACGTGACACGCCGTTCGGATGCTGGTCCGTGCGGCGCGGTGTCGCCAGGCTGCCCGGGTGGCAGAACGGGTACGCGTCCGCGAGACCGATGACGACGGGGGCCGGCGCCTGCTGCGGATCATCCGCAGAGGCACCGGGTCGGTGGTGACCTGGCGGCGGACCCAAATGGTGCTGCTGTCCGCGCAGGGCATGCCGGCTGGGAAGATCGCCGAGGTGACGTCCACCAGCGCGGACCGGGTCCGGGACGTGCTCCACAACTTCAACGCCGATGGCTTCGGGGCGCTCTGCCCGAAGTACAAGGGCGGGCGGCCCAGGACGTTCCCGCTGCCCGAGCGGCGCGAGATCAAGAAGATCGCCAAGTCCGAACCGGCCGAGCACGGCCTGCCGTTCTCGACTTGGAGCCTGGCCAAGCCGGCCGACTTCCTGGTCGCCGAGGGGGTGGTCGACGACATCAGCCACGAGGGCCTGCGGGTCCTGCTCCGAGAGGAGGGCGTGTCGTTTCAACGCATAGAGACCTGGAAGACCTCCCGCGACCCGGACTACGCCAGGAAGAAGGCACGCCTCGAGCACCTCTAAGCGATCGCCGACGGCGAGGTCATGCCCGAGGAGGGTGAGCCCGAAGCCGTCTTCTGCCTGGACGAGTTCGGCCGGCTCAACCTCTTCTGCCGCTATCTGGGCGGTCCCCACCCGCCCGAGAGCCGCATCGCGTTCGTACTCGACACCTTCTCCCCGCACCTGACCACGTCACCGGTCGCATCGATCCCCACTTCGTTCGCCGCTCATCAGGGCAGGCGGGCGTGTTCGGCCCGGCTGGCAGCGATCCGCTCACGCGCGAGCGTACGGGCCCGCCTGGTGTCGCCGCCGGTGAGTCGGGCGAGGATCGTCGCGAGCGGCCTGATCCGACCCCAGCCGCCCCAGTGGCCCTCGGGGATCTCGGTGGGAAATACCCAGATCCGGCTGGCGTCACGCGGCCAGGCGCCGTTCTCCGCGTCGAGGATTGCCTCGGTGACCTCGGCGATGACGCTCGCACGCTTCTGCTCGTCGAGCTGGCCCTCGGGGACGGACGGGACGACCTTGTAGCGAGGTGCGTCCGTGGGTTCTCCGCCGACGTAGATGCCGACCGGTCGGTGCAGCCAGAGCCAGGAGACGGAACGGCTCACCGGGTCGGCGGGGTCGAATCCCTCGTTGCGGACGAGGATCTCGGTGATGCGGTTCAGCAGCGCCGCCTCGGCGTCCGGCTGGAGCGCACCGTCGGGAATGTACACGTCGAGCATGGGCATGATCGATCTCCTTTATGAGTTTAGTTCTTCAACTCAGGTCGGAGGCTACGAGGGCTAAGTGCAGCTTGTAAACCCAGATGGGTACACTCGTCCCATGGAGACGCGGCGAATCGACCCGGTGAACTGCTCGGTGGCGCGCGCCCTCTCGGTGGTGGGGGAGCGCTGGTCGCTGCTGATCGTCCGTGAAGCGCTGGACGGCGCGCGCCGGTTCGGAGAGTTCCACTCCCGCCTCGGGATCGCCAGAAATCTCCTGGCGACTCGGCTCGAAACCTTGGTGACCGCGGGAGTGATGCGCCGCGTGCCCTATCAGGAGCCCGGGGATCGGCAGCGTTTCGCCTACGAGCTCACCGAGCAGGGCCGGGCGTTGCGGCCCACGCTCGTGGCGCTCCTGGAATGGGGCGACACATACCTCGCCGACCCGCAGGGCCCGTCGGTCATCGTCCGGCACCGGCCCGTCGACGATGCGATCTCCTGCGACGAGCCGGTCAAGGTCATCCTCGAGTGCGCTGCGGGGCACAGCCGCCTCGCCCCGGAAGACGTCTGCCGCACACCCGGGCCGGGCGCGCGCTTCGTGGAAAGCTCCTGAGACTCCAGGATCGTACTCAGCACCTCATATCGCGAGAAGCACGCCTGCAACGCGACCTCGGCCTCGCGCTGCTGTTCATCGCCCATGACCTCGCGGTGGTACGACAGGTCAGTCACCGCATCGCGGTGATGCACCGGGGTTGGATCGTGGAGACCGGCCCCGCGGGCGAGCTCTGCGAGAACCCACGGCACCCCTGCACCGCCGCCCTGCTGGCCGCCGCTCCGGATCCGGTCCCGGCTCCTTCGTTCCTCGGGGCCGCCTGACCCCCTGACCACCTGACCACCTGAACTGTTCCCGCAGCTCCCGCGCCCGGCTTCGGTCACCCGATCGGTTACAGTGGGAGCAGCGAAGGGGAGTAGTCCCGCGAACCGCTGGTCGACACACTGGGCACCCACGGGTACCCCGGCCACCGGGCCGTCGCCCACCGGGCAGCGGCGGACGAGACCTTCGGCCAAGGCATGCACCGGCCGCACCACCATGCGGCCGGCCCCGTCGTGCCGGGCCGAACGGTTCCTCCCGACGCCCCCTGGGTGCCGCCCGAGCCGCACGGCCCGGCCCCAGCAGAAAGCACCGGCATGACTCTCGACCCCCTGGCGATCCTCACCGCCTTCGGGCTGATCTTCCTCGCGGAACTCCCCGACAAGACCATGTTCGCCTCCCTGGCCATGGGCACCCGCATGCGGCCGCTGTACGTCTGGTTCGGCACCTCCACCGCCTTCGTCGTGCACGTTGCCGTCGCGGTCGGCGCCGGCAGCCTGCTCGGCCTGCTCCCCGCCATGGCCGTCAAGCTCGTCTCCGCCGCCCTGTTCGCGTTCGGCGCCTTCGTCCTGCTGCGCGGCGGGGACGACGATGACGAGGACGGCGCCGCCAAGACCGTCACCGGCTTCTGGCCCGTATACACCACCGCCTTCATGGCCGTCTTCATCAGCGAATGGGGCGACCTCACCCAGATCACCACCGCCAACCTCGCCGCGACCAACGGCTGGCTGTCCACCGCCATCGGCTCCGTCCTCGCCCTGGTCTCCGTCTCCGCCCTCGCCCTGCTGGTCGGCCGCTTCATCGCCCAGCGCGTCCCCCTCAAGACCGTCCAGCGCATCGGCGCCCTGTGCATGGCGGGCCTGGCCATCTGGACCCTCATCGAGGCATTCACCGGCTGACCCGAAGCACTCCGCCGGCACGCGACGGGCGCCACACCCGGCCTGCAACCCCGTCGGTGACAATCGGGTGCATGCCGGAGTACGCCTCGCTCACCACACTCGACGCGCTCCTCGCCGATCTGCGGGTCGGCGAGGCGCGGCGGCGCCAGCTGACGATGGTCCGCGGGGAGCTGCAGCGGGCCCTGGCCCGGGACGGACTGCCCGTGGGCGCCCGGCGCAGCCTGCGGCGCCTGCTCGAGAAGGAGGCGCTGGCGACGTACCTGCGGCTGGCGGAGTCCGGCGCACTGCGCGCCCGGCAGACGGCCGGCGGCTACCCGCCCACCTCGCAGGCCACCAACGAGGCCCGCCTGCAGTGCCTGCACCTGCTGCGCAAGGCATACGGTCTGCCACCGCTGCGGCTGGGCTCCGGCGGCCGGGTACCGCTCCGGCCCACCCCTGACCACGGCACCCTGGCGGCCCTGCGCCGCCAGCTCGACCAGCACCTCGCCGGAGCCATGTCACCAGGGCTGACCCGGCTCACCGCCCTGCTCGCCCTGGTTCTGGACGCGGCCCCGCGCGCCGGGGAACTGACCGCGCTGCGCCTGTCCCACCTCGCCGACGGCAACCAGGCGATATACATCCAGCGACGCCCGCAGCGCGGCACGAGCCGCACGGACAACGCCTGGTACCCGCTCTCCCCCGTCGGCCGGGCCGCCCTGGAGCGCTGGCTCGCGGTACGTGCGCAGCTGGTCGCCCAGGCCCACGGCACCAGCCGGCTCTGGGTCAGCCTGGCCGTCAACCACGCCGGCACCCCGCCCGGGGACGGCCCGGCCGTACTGCGCCCGCCCGGCATGCCCCTGGAGGAAAAGGGCCTCCTCCTCAGCTACCGCGCCGGCCGCGCCCGCCACGGCCTGGCCGGGCTGCTGCCGCCCAAACTGGAACAGCTCCGCCGCGCCGTCCTCGACCAGGCCCCACCCCTCCCCCTGCCGGACGACGCCCCGCCCGCATCCACCGGGTAGACCCCCTCCCCTTGCCGCTGTTCTTGTCGGGTGACGGGGAGCAGCGGGCTGGGCCGATGGGCCTGTTATAACGCGCAAGGCGTCCAGCGGAAGGAGCATCGAGGACTTGCCCAAGGGCCTGTTATACCCGTCGGCCGCATGTCGCCGGCCCGGTCCCCGAGCACGCGGAAGCGTGCTCGGGGACCGGGCCGGATCTCTGACAGCGCCCTGACCAGGTCAGTTCACCGCGCCGCTCGGGTTGTCAGCGGTCCGCCCGTGTGCCCTCCCCGGTCCCGGAACCGGACCCCGCGGCAACCGCACGCTCCTCGGAAGCCGAGAGCGGGGCGCCCTCGGCGGCTGTCGCCGGAGCGGCGGCCGGGACCGCGCTCTCGGCCACGCCCTCCAAGGAGGTGCGCAGCGGCACTTCCTTCATCAGCACGATGGCGATCAGTGCGATCAGCGCGATCGGCGCGGTGATGAGGAAGACGACGCCCGTGGCGTGGCCGTAGGAGTCCTGCACGACCGCGGCGATCGGGGCGGGCAGCGTGCCGACGTCGGGCAGCGAGTCCCCACCGGACGCCTTGACGCCCAGCTCGGCCAGTCCGTCGGCCATGTAGGTGCTGACCTTGGAGGCGAGCACCGCGCCCAGTACCGAGACGCCGATCGCGCCGCCGAGGCTGCGGAAGAAGGCCACCACCGAGCTGGCGACGCCCAGTTCGTGCACGGGCACCGTGTTCTGCACGGCGAGGACCAGGTTCTGCATCGTCATGCCGACGCCACAGCCGATGAGGAACATGTAGACGGCGAGCAGGCCGTACGCCGTGTCGGCGCGGGCGGTCCCCATGAGGGCCAGACCGGCGATGACCAGCACACCGCCGACCACCAGGTAGCGCTTCCAGCGGCCGGACGCGGTGATGAGCCGGCCGACGACGGTGGAGGAGATCACCAGGCCGAGGATCATCGGCAGGGTCATCACACCGGCCATGGTCGGCGAGTCACCCCGGGCGATCTGGAAGTACTGGCTGAGGAACACGGTCCCGCCGAACATGGCGGTACCCACCGCGAGGCTGGCCACGACGGACAGGGTCAGGGTGCTGTTGCGGAACAGGTGCAGCGGGATGATCGGCTCGGCGGCCTTCCCTTCCGCCAGCACGAACAGCACGGCGAGGACGAGGGCGCCGCCCACCATCGCCGCGGTCTGCCAGGACCACCAGCCGAAGTTGTCACCGGCCAGCGAGACCCAGATGAGCAGCAGCGACACCGAGGCCGCGACGAGTACCGCGCCCAGGTAGTCGACCTTGACCTTGCGGGTGGCGAGCGGGAGCCGCAGGGTGCGCTGGAGCACGATCAGCGCGGCGAGGGCGAAGGGGACCCCGACGTAGAAGCACCAGCGCCAGCCCAGCCAGGAGGTGTCGACGATGACGCCGCCCAGCAGCGGGCCGCCGATCGTGCCCACCGCCATGACGGCACCGAGATACCCGTTGTACCGGCCGCGCTCCCGGGGCGGGATGATCGAGGCGATGATGACCTGGGCCAGTGCGGTCAGACCGCCGGCGCCGAGGCCCTGCACCACGCGGAAGGCGATCAGCATGCCGACGCTCTGCGAGAGGCCGGCCGCCGCCGAGCCCAGGATGAAGACGGCGAGGGAGAGCTGCACGAGCAGCTTCTTGCTGGTGAGGTCGGCGAGCTTGCCCCAGATGGGTGTGGAGACGGTGGTGGCCAGCAGGGTGCTGGTCACCACCCAGGTGTAGCCGGACTGGCTGCCGTCCAGGTCCGAGATGATTCGCGGCAGGGCGTTGGACACGACCGTGCTCGAGAGGATGGCCACGAAGAGGCCGAGCAGAAGCCCCGAGAGGGCCTCCATGATCTGCCGGTGCGTCATCGGCGCCCCGTCGGCGGGCGCCTGTGGGACGCCCGCGCTCTGCTGCTGTGCCACGTGCTTGTCTTCTCTTCCCCTTGGATCCCGCGGGTGTGCGGGTGATCGGGCCGTCGAGGTGTGCGGTCCGGGTGTCGGCCGGACCGTGTGTGCATGGGATGCGTCCCGGCGGGACGTGGAAAGTGACCGGGTGCGGCGGCGCTCCGGGCTCAGGCGCGGAGGCCGGAGGTCAGGGGCGCCTGGCCCCCGCTGCGGAGCGCCGCGTCGACACGTTCGACGAGCGTGTCGGACGGGATGTCCTCCTCCGCGGCGAGTCCGCCCTGCAGGCGTTCCAGCAGGACGGCAAGAGCGCTCAGTTGCTCCGGTGACCAGTCGGCGGTGGCCCTGGCGATGAGGTCGTTGCGGGCCTCGCCGAGTACTTCCGTCAAGGCGGTGCCCTGCTCGGTGATGCCGATCAGGCACGACCTGCGGTCCTGCGGGTTGGCCCGGCGCGTCACCGTTCCCTGCCGCTCCAGCTGGGCCATCTGCCGGCTGACCACCGAGATGTCGAGGTCCAGATGGTCGGCGAGTTCGGTCATCCGCATCTCACCGCACCGGGCGAGGATGGCGAGCGCCGCCGAGTGGGCCCCGAGCCCTCGAGGGAGGCTCCGCCACAGTCGCCGCCGGATGATGTTGACCGCCGCGAGCTGACCGACGACGTTCTTGAGGGCCTCCTCGCGTGTGGTGCTGGCCATTGACTCCGTCTTCCGCCGTAGGCGGCACGGGCCCGGTCACACCTGACGCCCAGCCGTCATTTGATTGCTTGCGGCAAACATAACACAGTCGTTGCCTCAAGCAACCATTGGGCGGGAGGCGCCGCCGGGGAGCCGCGGACACCTGATCATCGGTGGACCGACGCGGTGAGGTGGCGCAATCCGGAACGGACGCCGCCACCCAGCGGGCACTCGTCGACCGGTACGGCGCGGCGCCCGAGGGGAGCACCGGCCGGCGGACATCACCGGCCGCACCCCGGTGCACCTCGACGATTTACCACCGGCCGCTGAGCTGTGTTACGCTATCGGTGTTGCAGTTGTGGTACCCATGAACCTATGTGCACCTGACGGAAATGTTTCTCCCTCAGGTGCATTATTTGTTTTCCGGCATCTCCGGATGGGGCCTCTGCCTACAGAAGGAGAAGTTCATGGCACAGGGAACCGTGAAGTGGTTCAACTCTGAAAAGGGTTTCGGCTTCATCCAGCAGGACGGCGGCGGCCCCGACGTCTTCGCCCACTACTCGAACATCGCGACGCAGGGCTTCCGTGAGCTCCAGGAGGGCCAGCGGGTTTCCTTCGACGTCACGCAGGGCCAGAAGGGTCCGCAGGCGGAGAACATCGTCCCCGCCTGATCGCCGGACGCGTATTCACCGGCCGGGGTCCGCACCGTCATGGTGCGGACCCCGGTTTGTGCTGTTTCCAGGAAGGCAGATAACTGCATGTCCCGCAGGCCCCAGAAGCCGAACCGGCGCGCCTCGTCGCCGCCGCCGTCCACCTCGTCACCGAGGGAATTCCGGCTGCCGGAGAACACGACGCCCGCACTTCCCGCCATCGAGGACTTCGCCGGTCTGAGCCTGCCCGCGGCGCTGCTGAAGACCCTCACCGCGCAGGGCGTGACCACCCCCTTCCCCATCCAGGCCGCCACCCTGCCCAACTCGCTCGCCGGCCGTGACCTGCTGGGACGGGGGCGCACGGGCTCCGGCAAGACCCTCGCGTTCGGGCTGGCGCTCCTGGCCCGCACGGCCGGACTGCGTGCGGAACCCAGGACACCCCTCGCCCTCGTGCTGGTGCCCACCCGCGAACTCGCCCAGCAGGTGACGGACGCGCTGACCCCCTACGCGACGGCGGTGAACCTCCGGCTGGCCACCGTGGTCGGCGGGCTGTCCATCACCAAACAGGCCGCTACGCTCCGGCGCGGCGCCGAGGTCCTGGTCGCCACTCCCGGCAGGCTCAACGACCTCGTGGAACGCGGGGACTGCGGGCTCGACCAGGTACGCATCACGGTGCTGGACGAAGCCGACCAGATGACCGACATGGGCTTCCTGCCGCAGATCACCAAGCTGATCCAGCAAGTGCGGCCCGACGGACAGCGCATGCTCTTCTCGGCCACCCTGGACCACAACATCGACCGCCTGGTGCAGCGCTTCCTGACCGACCCCGTGGTGCACTCCGTGGACCCGTCCGCGGGAGCGGTGACCACCATGGAGCACCACCTGCTCCATGTGCAGGACGAGACCGACAAGAAGGCCGTCACCACGCGCATCGCGGCCCGTGACGGCCGGGTCATCCTCTTCCTCGACACCAAGAGGTCCGCCGACCGGCTCGCCAAGCGGCTCCTGGCCGTCGGTGTCCGCGCGGCGGCACTGCACGGAGGCCGCTCCCAGCCGCAGCGCACCCGCACCCTGGAACAGTTCAAGAACGGCCAGGTCACCGCCCTGGTGGCGACGAACGTCGCGGCCCGGGGCATACACGTCGACGACCTCGACCTCGTCGTGAACGTCGATCCCCCCGCCGACCACAAGGACTACCTCCACCGGGGCGGCCGCACGGCCCGCGCCGGCGGCTCCGGCAGCGTGGTCACGCTGGTCCTGCCCGACCAGAAACGGGACGTCACCCGGCTCATGTCGGACGCCGGCATCCGCCCCCGGACGGCCCGCGTCACATCGAGCGACGCGGAACTGGCCGCCATCACCGGCGCCCGCGAGCCCTCCGGCGTGGCCGTCACCATCGAGGTCCCGCAGCCGTCGGCGCCGACGGCGTCCCGCCCGGACCGGAAGACCGGCGCCAAGCCCGGCAGGCGATCCGGCCGTCGACGCCGGGACGGCGGCGGGACCGAAACGGCGACGGACTCCGCCACCAGGCCGGGGAGCCGGGGCTCCGACCGCCGGGCCACGGCCGGCGCGACGGCGTCCGGTGGCACCTCCGCGACCGGCAAGCGCGGTTCCGCCCGCCGGACGGGATCCGGTGGCACGGACGGTGCCACCGGAGCGGGCGGCCGCGGCTCCGACCGCCGGTCCGCGGCCGGCGCGGCGACCGGAGCTGCCTCCGGCAGGGCTGACCGCGGAACCGGCCGGCGGACGGCGGCCGGCAAGACCACGGGCGGCACCGTCGGGACCGGCGGCCGCGGCTCCGACCGCCGCGGCCGCCGCCCCCGGACCTCCGCCACCTGAGCCGCATCGGACGACTCGGCCCTGATGACGGCCTCGGTCACGAACCTCCGTGACAACCTCTCGCAGGCGTTCGTCCCGGCGGCTTGTGGCTGAAGCGATCGGTCACCGGCCGCGCCGGAGAGCCGCGGGGCCGGGGTACGTTCCGGTGGGTGTGCGCAGGGCGAGGAGGGCGACGTCGTCGTCGTTGGCGACGGGCCGGACCCGGCGCAGCAGCTGGTCGGTGAAGGAGGCCAGAGGGCGGTGGGCGAGGGCCGCGGCGTGCCGGCGGAGTCGCTGCAGGCCCTCGTCGAGGGTGTGGCCGGGTTCCTCGATCAGACCGTCGGTGTACAGCACCAGGGTCGATCCGGGCGGCAGCAGGGCGGTCGCGTCGGTGCGGGGTTTACGCACTCCGGTACCGAGCAGCAGACCGTGGCCGTCGGTGAGGTACTCGGCAAGGCCGTCGTGGCTGATCAGCAGGGGCGGCGGATGGCCGGCGTTGGTCCAGGACAGTTGCCAGTGGCCGTCGTCCGCCTCCTCGATCCGGGCGAAGATCATGGTGGCCATGGAGACGTCGGTGATGTGCAGGACCGCCTCGTCGAGCCGTTCGATGATCCGGCTGGGCGGCTCCTGCTGGGACCAGGCATAGGCCCGCAGCATGTTGCGCACCTGCGCCATGCCGGCCGCGGCCTCCAGGTCGTGGCCGACGACGTCCCCGACAGCCAGCGCGGTGGCGCGGTCGGACAGGGAGAAGGCGTCGTACCAGTCACCGCCGACCTGTGAGGCGTCGGGTGCGGGCAGGTAGCGGACCGCCATCTGCAGCCCGGGCACGTGCGGCATCTGGGGCAGCAGATGATTCTGCATGGTCTCGGCGACCTTGCGCTGCCGCTGGTAGAGGCGGGCGTTGTCCAGAGCGAGGCCGGCGCGGCGGGCGAGGTCCTCGAGCAGAGGCAGATCGGCGGTGACGAAGTCCTCCGGCCTCTCGGCGCGGCCCAGGGTGAGGGCCCCCAGGACTTCGCGTGTGCTGCGGATGGGGGCGATGGCCGCGGAACGGATGCCGGTGGCGTCGAACAGACGGCGCTGTTCGACCGCGATGCCGGAATCCGGTTCCTGCTGGTAGGTCTGCGGACCGGCCAGGGTGGAAGCGACTCCGCGCAGCGCCCTGGACAGCGGCATCGGGGACACTTCCGGGACCGGCGGCATCGGCCCCTGGAGCTCCTCGTGGTGCACGAGGTCGTTGCCCTCCGCGTGGACGACGAGGGTGCGCCACACCTCGTCGCGCTCGGTGATCAGGTCGATGACGGCCCAGTCCGCCAGCCGGGGCACCACCAGGGCCACCAGCCTGTGCAGCGCCTCCTCGACGTCGAGGGTGGAGGTCAGCCGAGTGGTGGTCTCGGCCAGCAGCGCGAGCCGTTCGAGTTCCGGCAGCGGCCCGGCCGCCGGCTCCGGGTGCGGGTCGGCCTCCTGTGGGTCCCGGGCGTGGAAGAGGACGAGTGTGCCATGTTGATGATCATCGACGTCGTACGGGGTGATCAACCACGAGATGGGCAGCAGGGATCCGTCTCCGCGTGCGAAGTACTCCTCCTCGCCCTGGACGGTACGCCTGTCGTGGAAGGCCTGCCGCATAGCGCACTGCGTCCTCGGCATGGGCTGGCCGTGCGCGTCCCGGTGCAGCAGGTCGTGCGCGTCCCGGCCGAGGAGCTCCTCGGCCGGCCGGGCCAGCAGCTGTTCGGCGTGAGCATTGACCGCGATCATGCGGCCCTGCTCGTCGACGACGTAGGCTGCGGTCCCGATGGCCGCCAGCACCCCGGTGAGCGCGGCAGCAGGTGTCACCGGGGGCCGTTCACCGTCGGTCCCCGTCTGCTCCGGCCCTGCCATGTCCTCATCTCCTCCACCGCCCGGCGGCACGTCCGCTCGGCGGTCATTCTTTCCTCCGCATGCCCCGCACCATCGGATTCAGCCTTGCCCCGGACACGTCCGCAGGACCGAATCGCCAGGCCACCGCCACGCAGCCGACTGCTCGGGCACCAGGCGGTGGACATCGCCCGGACGCCGGCGCGGACCCGTCGGCTGGGGCTCGTCGGTGTCCCGCTGCGGCCGGCCACGGCCGCGCGAGGCGATCCCGCCCGCGCCGAGCACAGTCTCGCCCTGCGCCTCCTGGCGGTGCACCGTTCGGAGAGCGCGCTCACCGCCTCCCGACGTGCCGTGCGGCTCTGCCGGAGCCTCGCCCGCCGCAGGCCCGCCGACTTCCTGCCGGGGCTCGCCGAAGCACTCGCCGACCACTGGATCGCGTTGGCCGACCCCAAGCGGGTCAAGGAGGCGCTCGCGGCCAGCGCGGAGGCGGTCTCCGTTCATGCCCGGCTCATGGAGGACAAGGCCGCGGACGCCGGAGCACCGCGGGAACAGCACACCGCCCCCACCGTGCCACCGCCCCGGCGGCCGGAGATGCGGCGGTGGCGCCTGGCCCACGCGCTCAGCAACCACTCCGTCGTCCTCGCCGCGAACGGCAGGCACGGGAAGGCAGCGTGTCAGCGAATACGCTGTGGCCCTCCTCCATGAACCGGCCGAGGAGCACCCGGGCCGCTATGCGTCCACGCTCGCCGGCCCAGCCGGACGCCTACCTGGCGGACCTGGTCGACTACCCGCCAGGGCGGCGCGGGAGCAGCTCGCGGAGTCCCTGGCACCGTCCGACCACGCGGTGACCGCGCTGGTGACGCTGGGCGGTGAACCCGACTTCGAGATCGCGCGGTTCGAGCGCGACGACCCTGCGGCCCTCCAGTCCGGGGAAGCCGCGGCCGGCATCGCCTTCTCCGGCGCCATACTCGCTGCCATCACCTTCCTTCTGGGTTTCGCCTTTTCATCGACCCGGTTCCCCGATGATGTGCGTCTGCCGCTCATCGGGGCGACGTTCAGCACCGTGCAGAACCTCTCCGCGCCCGGCCCGGACACCGTTGCCGCCCGGGGACTTCGAGACCATCCGCCTACGATGAGCACCGATGGCCACACCTGTTCTCCGCGCCGGCCGGGGACCGGTTGCCCGACCGAGGGAGCTGATCATGATCGCCGCTGTCCTTGCCGTCGTCGGAACGCTGCTCGGCTCCGTTGTCACCGGCACGTTCCAGCACCTGGCGGCCGGCCGCGCCGAACGCGCCGCCGCCGCTGAGCAGTTGCGCCGGGACCGGCTCGACGCAGTGACCACCCTCGCCTCCGCCGGCTCCGACCACCGTCGGGCTCTGTGGATGCGTGGGGAGGCCCGGCTGCGCGGGGCCGGTGACGACGAGCTCGAGATGTTGCGCGCCAAGTCGCATGTCACCCGCTCCGCCATCACGCGTCCTCTGGTCGCGCTGCGGCTCCTCGTTCCCGATCCGGCCGTCCACGCGGCCGCACAGGCCATGGTCGTCGCCACCTATGACATGGTCGACGCCGCCACGAGCATCGAGGAACTCACCGCGGCACAGGACACCGCACGAGCCGCGCACGACCGCTTCATCGATGCTGCCGCCGCATACTTCAGCGCCGTCCTCTGATGCGGCCCGTTGCCCTGAGGCAACGGGCCGCGAGCGCGATGAGCGCGGGTACTCACTCGTGACCGGTGCGGCATCAAGGATGCCCCGGTTCCGCCGGGTCCGGATCGGCCAGCCAGTGGTGGACTGCGAGCGCGGTGGTACGGGCGTGCTCCTCCAGTACGGTGAAGTGGTCGCCGGGCACGGTGACTTCGGTGTGCGGCAGAGCCCAGACCGGGGCGGGCTCCGCGCCGGGCAACGGGTCCCGGGCCCGTACGAAGAGGGTGGGCGAGGCGATCCGCGGGGGCTTCCGGTCGGCGAAGAGCTCGAAGTACCCGGCCATGGCCGTGAGCCTGTCCAGGTCGGCCGGGAGGAACCTCGCCGCCCGGTGCAGCATGTCCGATGTCATCGCGGAGAGCGTCTGCCCGCTCTCGTCGTCACTGCTGGGGTAGGTGTCCACCAGGACGACGGCGAGCGGGGCGGAGCCTTCGGCCTCCAGTCGCTCGGCCACGGCCTGGGCCACCCAGCCACCGGCCGAGCGGCCCAGCAGGACCGGCGGTTCGTCACCCGCGGCCGTGCGGACCGCGGCGGCCTGGGCGGTGACGAGGGCGTCCAGCGTGGCCGGCAGCGCCTCCCCGCGCCCGAACCCCGGGTGCCGCACTGCCGAGACCGGCCGCAGGCCCCGCAGTCCGGCGCCGAAGCGCGCGTACTCCTGAGGTCCCGAGAGCGCGCTGAGGGCGGGGAAGCAGATCAGCCGGGGCCCCGCGCCGCCCGGTGCGAGCGTGACGGGATCGAGCGCCGCACCGGGCGCCCCGGCGCTGTCGAAGACCGGGCGGAGGCGTGCGGCGACGGTGAGCAGCACCATGCCGTCCCAGGTCCGCCCCTGGTCGCAGGCGGTGCGGAAGAGTGCGCCCAGGGAATCCGGAGCACCTGCGGAGTGGGGGGCCGGTGCGTTCCCGGCCCCCCACACCGGGGCTTGCGGTGGAGCGGCCGTCCCTGTGCCGCCGGGGGCGCCGTTGTCCGCCGTTCGGTCGGAGCTGCCGGAGCGGTCGAAGCTGTCCGCGCTGCCGGAGCTGCCGGAGCTGTCCGGGTGGCCGACGACATCCGGCCGTTCGGGGGCGGCGGGGTCGCCGGGAGCGCCGGGAGCGCCGGTGACATCGCTGGGAGTCGCCTCCCTGGCGTACCGCTCCGCCAGCTCGGCGGCGACCGCGCGCGGGGTCGGGAAGTCGAACAGCAGCGTGGGCGGCAGCGTCAGCCCCGTCGACGTCGCGAGCAGGTTGCGCAGGTCGACCGCGGCCAGGGAGTCGAGCCCCAGGTCCGCCAGCAGGTCGTCCCCGTCGATCACAGCCGTACCCTCCGGGTGACCCAGTACCGAGGCCGCCAGAGCCCGCACCTCCGTGAGCAGCAAGCCGCTCCGCTCGCCCGGGGAAGCGGCCGCCAGCCGCCGGCCCAACGGGGCCCCGCCCCCACCGCCTGTGCCCGCCGCGCCGGGGACGGGCGGCCGGGACCGGCCCGCCGCCGGCGCGCCGCCGCTCAGGGCGGCCGGGGCGAGGCGGGCCGCCACCACCACCGGGTCGTCACCGGCCACGGCGGCGTCGAAGAGGGCCAGGCCCTCGTCCGCCTCGAGCGGGCCGAAGCCCGTGCGGGCCATCCGCCGCAGATCCGTGTCGGTGAGGTGCGCCATCATGCCCTCGCTCTGCCGCCAGGGACCCCAGGCGATCGACGTGCCGGGCAGACCGAGCCGTCTCCGGTGCCGTGCCAGGGCGTCCAGCACGCAGTTGGCGGCGGCGTAGTTGGCCTGACCGGCGGAGCCGAAGGTGCCCGCCACCGAGGAAAACAGCGCGAACATCGCCAGGTCGCTCCCCCGGGTCAGTTCGTGCAGGGCGAGGGCGGCGTCCGCCTTGGGCCGCAGCACCCGTTCCAGCCGGCCGGCGGTGAGCGCGGGGACGATGCCGTCGTCCAGCACCCCCGCGGTGTGCACCACACCGGTCAGCGGACGGTCCGCCGGCACCGAGCCGAGCAGGGCGGCGAGCGCCGACCGGTCCGCGACGTCGCACGCCCGGACGGTCACCTCGGCGCCCGACTCGCCCAGTTCCGCGACGAGTTCGTCCACTCCTGGTGCGTCCGGTCCGCGTCGGCCGGCGAGCAGCAGACGCCGGACGCCGTGGGCGGTGACCAGGTGCCGTGCCACCAGCATGCCCAGGGCACCGGTACCGCCGGTGACCAGGACGGTGCCCTCCGGGTCGAGCCGCCGCCGGTACCGCCGTTCCTCCGTCGTCCCCGTCGCCCCCGTCGTCCCGGCCACCCGGACCGGCTTCGGTACGTACGCCGTTCCCCGTCGTACGGCCGTCTCCGGCGCCGCGGTGGCCAGCAGGGCGGTAAGGAGGCGCACGGAGTCGGGGTGATCGTCCATGTCGACCAGCGCGAACCGGCCCGGATTCTCCCGCAGGGCCGAGCGGACCAGCCCCCACACCGGTGCGTGGACCGGTACGGATGTGTTTCCTTCCGAGTCCCCGGATTCGGTGCCACCGTCGTCCGGGGTGACGGCACCGGAGGTGACGAGGACGAGACGGGAGTCCGCCGGGCGTGGCTCGGCCAGCCACTCCTGCACCAGTTCCAGGGCCCAGCCCGCCGCCCACCGTATCCGCGCCGCCGGGTCCTGTGCACCGCCGGCCGTGTCCGGTGGTGGCGGGCACGGTGCGACGAGGACGGCCGGTGCTGCGCCGTCCGCCGCCGCCGTCGCCGTCGCCGTCGCCGTCGCCGTCGCCAGGTCGGTGTACACCGGAACACCGGAGCCCCTGGGTGCGAGCACCTCCACCGGCCGGGTGCCCGCTGTGCCCAGGACGCCCCACGCGGGCACCGCCGGAGGTACGGGCGGCTCGGGCAGCGGCACCCAGTCCATCCGGTGGAGAGTCCCCGTGACGGTGACCGGATCCGCCGTTCCCGGTCCGGTACCGGTACCGGTACGCGGAAGGGGCCGGAGTGTCAGCGAACCCACCGCGGCCACCGACGCGCCCGCCGCGTCGGTCAGTTCCACCCCGGCCCGCCCGTCCGGTCCGGGAGCGATCCGCACCCGCAACCGCCGCGCGCCGGCCGTGTGCAGGCGCACGCCGCCGAAGGCGAACGGCAGGGAAACCCCACCGGCATCCGTCTCATCCGTCTCATCCGCCCCGACCCGGTCCACCGTGTGCCCGTCGAGCGCCAGGACGTGCAGCGCCGCGTCCAGCAGCGCCGGATGCAGGGCGAACGCCGGGACACCCGCGTCCGGGACCAGGGCTCCGGCGGCCTCGGGCAGCGCGACCTCGGCGTACAGCTCCTCCCCGAGCCGCCAGGCGGCACGCAGGCCCTGGAAGGCGGGGCCGTAGCTCAGGCCGCTTCCGGCCAGCTGTTCGTACGGGTCGGCATGCGGATCGCCGGCGTGCAGCGGCACCGCGCCCGGCGGCGGCCAGGTCATGGCCCCGGCCCCAGTCACAGTCACGGCCGCGGCCGCAGCCGCAGCCGCAGCCGCTCCGCGGTCCGCCGACCGCTGCTCCGGCACGAGCGTCCCGGAGGCATGCCGACGCCAGGGCCGGTCACCCTCCGGTGTGTGCGGCCGGGCGTGGAAGAGCACGGTCCGCCGTCCCGCGCCGTCCGGTCCCGACACCTTCACCTGCAGCTCGACCGCGCCGTCCGGGGGCAGCGACAGCGGTGCCGTCAGGGCGAGTTCGTCCAGGACGGGCGCGCCCGCCCGCTCACCGGCGTGCAGGGCCATCTCCACGAAGGCAGCCGCCGGCAGCAGTACCTCCCCCGCCACCACATGGTCGGCCAGCCAGGGCTGGTCGTGCACCGAGAGCAGCCCGCTCAGCAGCAGCCCGTCGTCGGCGGCCGTCGCGGTGCGGGACGACAGCAGCGGATGGGCCGGGGTGTCCGGCGAGGGCGAGGGAGTGGCCCGATGCCGCGAAGGCGCCTGGGTGGCGTCGAGCCAGTACCGGCGGCGCTGGAAGGCGTACGTGGGCAGGGCTACGCGCCGCCCGCCGCGCCCGGCGAAGACGGCCCGCCAGTCGACGGGCACGCCATGGGTGTGCAGCGCGGCCACCGTGTCGAGCAGGGCGTCCGCCTCCGGCCGCGCCCCGCGCAGGGTCGGCAGGACCAGCGGCGCCGGGGTCCGCTCGGCGGCGGGCGCTCCGTCCGCGCCCGGGCCCGCCGGAGCCGCCGGGCCCGCCGAAGCCGCATCGGCCGCGGCGAGGCAGTTGCGGACCAGGCCGGTGAGCACCCCGTCCGGCCCCAGCTCGACGTAGTGTGCCGCGCCCCGGTCCCTGAGGTACGCCACCGAATCGGCGAAGCGGACCGGGCGGCGGACATGGCTCACCCAGAACTCCGGCGAGCTGAGCTCCTCCTCGGTGGCGGCCCGGCCGGACACGGCGCTGACCAGGGGAATCCGCGGCGCGGCGAAGGAGAGGCGCCGCACCACGTCCGCGAAGTCGGCCAGCATGGGTTCGATCCGCGCGGAGTGGAAGGCGTGGCTCACCCGCAGTGGCGTCGTGGACCGGCCCCGCTCCCGGAAGTACGCGACGGTCTCCCGCACCGCGGCCTCGTCCCCGGAGACGACCACCGAGGCGGGCCCGTTGACGGCGGCGATCTCCACCGCACCCGCCACCGCACGCCCTGCCCTGACCAGTCGGGCGGCCGCTTCGGTCACCTCGTCCGCCGAGGCGGCCACGGCCGCCATCGCACCGCCCGCGGGCAGCGCGTCCATCAGCCGGCCCCGGGCCGCCACCAGGGTGCAGGCGTCCGCGAGGGACAGCACCCCGGCGACATGCGCCGCGGTCACCTCGCCCACCGAGTGCCCGGCCACCAGGTCCGGGCGTACTCCCCAGGCCTCGAACTGCCGGAACAGGGCCGTCTCCAGGGCGAAGAGCGCCGGCTGTGCGTACCGGGTCGTGTGCAGGAGCGCGCCCGTCTCCGTGTCCTTCGTACCCTTCGTGCCGGAGCCGGCGAACACGACGTCCCGCAAGGGCACCGGCAGCAGCGGGTCGAGCAGGGAGCAGCTCTCGTCGAACGACCGGGCGAAGTCCGGATGCAGCTCCCGGGACCCGTACAACTGCCGCCCCATACCGACCCGTTGGCTGCCCTGGCCGGTGAAGAGCAGGGCCAGCGGGCCCTGGCGGCGGGATGTGCCCGTCCGCACCCCGGGCCTGCTTCCGCCCTCCGCCAGCGCCTGCAGGGAGGTGAGCAGTTCCGCACGGTCCCGGGCCACCACCACGGCCCGGTGCGCGAAGGCCGCGCGGGTGGTGGCGAGCGAGTACCCGATGTCCACCGGGGTCGCGTCCGGGTCGGTGGCCACCCGGTCGTACAGCCGCCGCGCCTGGGCCCGCAGCCCCGGCCCGCTCCTCGCCGACACCGGAACGGCCACCGACACCGGAACCGCCACGGAAGCCTGCGGCGGGGCCTCCCGATCCACCGCGGCCTCCCGATCCACCGCGGCCTCCTGATCCACCGGCGCCTCCTCCAGCACCACATGGGCGTTGGTGCCGCTGATACCGAAGGAGGACACCCCCGCCCGGCGCGGGCGGTCCGGCCTCCTCGGCCACTCCACCTCCCGGGTCAGCAGCTCCAGCCGCCCCGACGACCAGTCGACCCGGCCGGTCGGTTCATCGGCGTGCAGGGTACGCGGCAGCACGCCGTGCGCCATCGCCTGCACCGTCTTGATCACGCCCGCCACCCCGGCGGCGGCCTGGGTATGACCGATGTTCGACTTCACCGAGCCCAGCCGGAGCGGACGCTCCCGCGGCTCCCGCCCGTACGTCGCCAGGAAGGCCTCCGCCTCGATGACATCACCCAGCCGGGTGCCGGTGCCGTGGGCCTCCACCGCGTCGATGTCCCCGGGGGCCAGCCCCGCGTCCGCGAGGGCCTGCCGGATCACCCGCTGCTGCGCCGGGCCGTGCGGTGCCGTCAGCCCGTTGCTCGCCCCGTCCTGGTTGACCGCCGAGCCGCGCACCACCGCCAGCACCGGAAGCCCGGCGCGGCGCGCCTCGGACAACCGGCTCAGCAGCAGCATGCCGGCGCCCTCGGCCCACCCCGTGCCGTCGGCGGACGCGCCGAACGCCTTGCAGCGGCCGTCCGGGGACAGCGCCCGCTGCCGGCTGAACTCCACGAACGACGAGGGCCCCGACATCACCGTGACCCCGCCGGCCAGCGCGTAGGAGCACTCGCCGCGGCGCAGCGCCTGGGCCGCCAGGTGCAGGGCCACCAGGGACGACGAGCACGCCGTGTCCACCGTGACGGCCGGGCCCTGAAGGCCGAAGGTGTAGGCGATACGGCCCGAGGCGACGCTTCCGGCGCTGCCGAGGCCCAGGTAGCCCTCGACCTGCTCGGGTACCTCCGTGAGGCGGCGGGCGTAGTCGCTGTACATCAGCCCGACGTACACCCCGGCCGACGAGCCGCGCAGGGTACGGGGGACGAGTCCGGCGTGCTCGAAGGCTTCCCACGCCACTTCGAGCAGCAGCCGGTGCTGCGGGTCCATGGCCAGGGCCTCGCGGGGGGAGATGCCGAAGAAGCCGGGGTCGAAGCGGTCCACATCGGAGAGGAAGCCGCCCTCGCGCACGTACGTCCGGCCGGACCGTCCGGGGTCCGGGTCGTACAGCGCCTCCGTGTCCCAGCCGCGGTCGGCGGGGAACGGGCCGATGGCGTCCGTCCCGTCGGCCACCAGCCGCCACAGCTCCTCGGGGGAGGTCACGCCCCCGGGATAGCGGCAGGCCATCCCCACGATCACCACGGGATCGCCGTCCGGCCGGGCCACGCCCGGGTGCGCGTTCGAGGCGCCCGACGGTGCGGCGGCGCTCCGCGAACGGAGGTGGGCGAGGTGGGCGGCGAGCGCGGCGGCCGTGGGGAAGTCGAAGGCGACGGCCTCGGAGAGCGGGAGGCCGGTCACCGCCGACAACCGCTCCCGCAGCACCGTCGCCGTCAGCGAGTCCATGCCCAGATCGCGGAGCGCCGTCCGGGGCTCCACCGCCTCCGGCGCGCAACCGAGCACGGCCGCCGCCTCGTTGCGTACCAGGGCAGACAGGTCCGCCATCGACTCCCCGACCGCCGTCGGCTCCCCGGCCGCTGACGTAACCGGCGTCCGCGCGGGCCGGCCGTCGAGGGCGTGCCGCTGCACCTTCCCGGAGGCGGTACGGGGAATGTCCGCCACCTCGTACAGTTCGGCGGGCACCTTGAACGCGGACAGTTCCGCGCGACAGGCGGCGAGGACCGACGCCCGGTCCAGTGCACCGCTGCCGGCCTCGGGGACCAGATAGCCGACCGGCACCTCGCCGAGGACGGGGTGCGGGCGTCCGGCCACGGCGGCGTCCGCGACCCCGGGCAGCCGCCGCAGTACCGCCTCGACCTCCGAGGGGTGGATGTTCGCCCCGCCCCGGATGATCAGCTCACTCGCCCGGCCGGTGATCACGAGTTCGCCGGAGGCCTCGATCCGGGCCAGGTCACCGGTGCGGAACCAGCCGTCGTGCAACACCTCGGCGGTGGCCTCCGGCCTGCCGTGGTAGCCGGCCATGACTCCGGGCCCGCTCACCCACAACTCGCCCTCACCGGTGTCCTGTCCGTCCGCGCCGCCGCCGACCCGGACCCGGGTACCGGGCAGCACCGGGCCGCACGACCCGGCCGCCGCTGTGCCGCCCGGTGCCGCCATGGTGACCGGGCCCGCCTCGGTACTGCCGTAGTGCTCCAGGTAGGGCGCCCGGCAGAGCGCCTCGAAGGACCTGCGGAACTCGGGCCCCGCCGAAGCGCCCGCGCTGATACAGCCCCGCAGCGCGGGCGCTCCGAGTCCGCGGCCGTCTCCGTCACCCTCCTCGCCCTCCTCACCCTGCTCGCCCCGGACCGCGTCGAGCAGGGCCGAGTACGTCGTCGGCACGCCGCCGAGGAGGGTGTAGGCGGTGTCCGTACGGCGCAGTTCGCCGAGCACCTCCGCCACCGAGAACCGGGGCGGGAGCATGGCGCTCGCCCCGGTCACGGTCACTCCGAGGACGCAGACCACCTGGCTCATGGCGTGGTGGAGGGGCAGCGGCCACAGCACCCGGTCCCGTTCCGACAGACCGAGCACACCGACGAGGCCCGCCGCGACCGGTGCGAGGCGGTTGCGCTGGGTGGACAGCACTCCCTTGGGCGTGCCGGAGGACCCGGAGGTGTAGAGCAGCCACGCCGTCTCGTCCAGCCCGAGATCGTCCCGGGCGGGCGTCCCCGGCTCCGTACCCGCCAGCTCCTCGTACCGCAGAACGACGCCGCCCGACCGTGCCCGGGAGTCTCGGGACGGGCTCGGCGACGGGCTCCGGGACGACGGAGCGTCCCCCTCCTCCTCACCGCCCTCGGCCACCACCACGATCAGCCCGGGGCGGGACAGCAGTCCCCGACGACGCGTCAGCCGGGCCTCGTCGGTGATGAGCACGCGCGCACCGCAGTCGTCCAGCAGACGGGCCAGCTCCGCCTCCGAGCTCCCGGGATCCAGGGGCACGCCCACCCCGCTCGCCCGGGTGACGGCGAGCAGGCTCTCCACCGCCTCGACGCGGTTGCCGAGCAGGACGGCCACCCGTTCGCCCCGCGCCAGGCCGAGACCCGCCACGTGGCCGGCCAGCCGTCCGGTCCTGCGTTCCAGGTCCCGGTAGGTCCGCCGCGTACGGCGGTCCCGGAAGGCGACCTTCTCCCCGAGGCGCCGGGCATGCTCCCGGAGCGACTCCGGCAGTGGCCTGATGATGTCCGCGTCTGCACTCACCCGTTCGAACCCTCCCCTGGACTCCTAGGTGAGGATGGTGGCGCGGTCCGTCCGGTTCCGTCGGTCACCGGCGAGGCCGGCCGGGTCCCGGACCACCTTGGT
The DNA here is from genome assembly GCA_000719105.1 of Streptomyces sclerotialus. Lineage (GTDB taxonomy): Bacteria > Actinomycetota > Actinomycetes > Streptomycetales > Streptomycetaceae > Streptomyces > Streptomyces sclerotialus_B. The sequence goes on from JODX01000006.1 coordinate 137,670, forward strand.
GGGCAGCATCAACTCGCGTACCACTCCCTCAAAACTTGAGCACGAATTGCACACATCCCTCTCTTCATATGGGCCTCAGTGGTCTAGATTGGCCCTGGTTCAACTGTTCGGACACAAGGCGAACATCAATGATCTTCAGTTCCGGCGTTACGGGAGGCCGCCGGTCGCGTCCCCGAAGCCGGACGTGGGGATGATCAATTCACGGAGCCCGAGTGGGGCTCTGGGTGCGGGGGAGCATCCAGGGTTTCGACGGGTATCCGCGCATGTCGGGAGTCCGGCAGCACATGCGAGTTCGCTGCCGCTCGGGTGGGTTGTCCAAGTAGCTCTGGCATAGCCGGGATGTCATGCACGGGGGACGGGGGTCTCCCGTGGGGGAACGACGTTGCGACCACGTCGAACCACTGGGGCCTGGGGGGGTTCTGTGCGGCAAGGGGGATCAGTCAGACCGTTTCCGTCTGCACACGGGCGTCTGACCAACGGGGCGATGAGCCGGCCCGCGACGGACTGGGAGCAGCGGTACCGCCGTACCGTGATCACCAGCGATACCGTGGCCACCGCCTTGGTGGTGGGGGGTATCGGCAATTTCTTCGGGGCCCGGGACGCGGCCAACTGGCACGAGAAGTGGGGAATACTCGCGTTCGGCACCGAGCTGCTGGTGCTGGGGGCGCTCGCGATAAGCCGGTCATGGGCTCCGGCCGTGCTCGGCCAGGGCGCCGAGGAATTCCGCCGGCTGGGACGCTCACTGCTCATGGCGACCGTCGTACTGGCGCTCGGCGGAATCGCCCTCACCTCGCGCAACATCAAATTATGGATCTTCGTCGCGATCCCCGCGATCGCGATCGTCACCATGACCGCGCGGTATCTGCTGCGCCTCTGGCTGCACAGACAGCGGAAGGAAGGGCGGTGCCTGCGACCGGTGCTCGCCGCCGGGAGCCCGGCCACCGTACGGGATCTGATCACCCGGACCCGCAAGTTCCCGCACCTCGGCTGGCGGGTGGACGCGATATGCACGACGGACGGTCTCGGGCTCGGCGGTGACCAGCTGGACGGGGTACCGGTCGTCGGCCGGCTGACGGACGTCGCCCACCACGTACGCCGCGACGGCTACCGGGTCGTCGCCGTCACACCGGACCCGCACTGGACACCGGACCGGCTGCAGCGGCTGGCCTGGAACCTCGAGGGCAGCGACACCGAGATGATCGTGGCCCCCGTGCTGATGGAGGTGGCCGGCCCGCGGCTGCACATCGACGCGGTGCTCGGAATCCCGCTGCTGCGGGTCAGCATGCCGACCTTCACCGGGGGCCGCCGGGCGGTCAAGGGGGTCGTGGACCGGCTGGGCGCGGCGGTCCTGCTGCTGCTGTTCGCGCCGCTGATGGTGGGCGTCGGGCTGCTCGTGGTGGCGGACAGCCGGGGTGGGGCGTTCTACCGCCAGCGCAGGGTCGGCAAGGACGGCCGCGAGTTCACCATCTACAAGTTCCGCACCATGGTTGCCGGGGCCGACGCGGCACGTGCCGCGCTGGCCGACCGCAACGAGGGCGCCGGCCTGCTGTTCAAGCTCCGCCGGGATCCGCGGGTCACCCGGGTGGGGGCGGTGCTGCGCCGGTACTCGATCGACGAGCTCCCGCAGCTCTTCAACGTGCTCACCGGATCGATGTCGCTCGTCGGTCCGCGCCCTCCCTTACCGGAGGAGTGCGCGGCGTACGGCCCGGACATCCGGCGGCGGCTGCTGGTCAAGCCCGGACTCACCGGACTGTGGCAGATCAGCGGACGCAGCGACCTGCCGTGGGAGGAGGCGGTCCGCCTGGACCTGCGGTACGTGGAGGACTGGTCGCTCGCCCTGGACGCAGTGATCCTGTGGAAGACGCTGCGTGCGGTGCTGCACGGGCAGGGGGCCTACTGATGCGCGGGGGAATGCGGCTCGACGGTCCCGTCGGCGCGCGGAACGCAGGCCGTCGGGGCCTGCCTGGGGGGAGGAGCGGGTCATGAGGGTCAGCGTTTTCGGGCTCGGTTACGTGGGCTGCGTGTCGGCCGCGTGCCTGGCCGGCATGGGGCACGAGGTCATCGGGGTGGACGTCAACCAGGTCAAGGTCGACCTGGTCAACGACGGCAAGGCCCCGGTGGTCGAGGAGCGGATCGGCGAGCTCGTCGCCGAGGTCGTGGGGACCGGGGCGTTACGCGCCACCGGCGACGTCCGCGAGGCGATCATGGGCAGCGAGGTGTCGCTGGTCTGCGTGGGCACGCCGTCGGAGCCCAACGGCAGCCTCTGCACCACGTACTTGGAGCGGGTCACCGAGCAGATCGGCGCCGCGCTGGCCGAGCGGGGCGGCCGGCACACCGTCGTGTTCCGCAGCACCATGCTCCCGGGCACCTGCCTGAACCTGCTGGTACCGATCCTGGAGAAGTCCGTCGGCGGCACGGCCGGGGTGGACATCGGGGTCGCGGTCAACCCGGAGTTCCTGCGCGAGGGCACGAGCGTGCGGGACTTCTTCGACCCGCCCAAGACCGTCATCGGCGAGCTCGACGCGGCCAGCGGCGATACGGTGCTGGCGCTGTACGACGGCCTCCCCGGCGAGGTGTTCCGGGTGCCGATCCCGACGGCCGAGGCCATCAAGTACGCCGACAACGCGTTCCACGGCCTCAAGATCGGCTTCGCGAACGAGCTGGGCGCGGTGTGCCAGGCGCTCGGGGTGGACTCGCACCAGGTGATGGACGTGTTCCTGGCCGACCGCAAGCTGAACATCAGCCCCGCCTACCTGCGGCCCGGCTTCGCCTTCGGCGGCTCCTGCCTCCCCAAGGACCTGCGCAGCCTGGTCCACGCGGCGCAGCGGGCCGACGTCTCGGTGCCCATCCTCTCCCATGTGCTGCCCTCCAACTCCGACCATCTGCAGCGTGCGGTGGAGCTCGTCGAGCGCACCGGCAAGCGCCGGGTGGGCATGTTCGGGCTGTCCTTCAAGCCCGGCACCGACGACCTGCGCGAGAGCCCGCTCGTCGAGCTGGCGGAGAGACTCTTCGGCAAGGGGTACGACCTGCGGATCCACGACGCCAACGTGAGCCTCTCCCGGCTGCTCGGCGCGAACCGCGAGTACATCGAGACCCGGCTGCCGCACCTCGCGCAACTGCTCGCGGACTCCGTCGACGAGGTGCTCGAGCACGCCGAGGTGTGCCTGGTCGGGACCAAGGACCCGGCCGTGCTGTCGGCGCTGCCCCACGGTGACGGCCCGGTGATCGTCGACCTCGTCCGCCTTCCCGACGCCGAGGCGCGCCGGACCGAACCGGGGTACATGGGCCTTGCTTGGTAACGCGAACGGTAACGCCGCCCACACCGGCGGCGACCGGCACGACCGGCGCGCGCTGATCCTGGTGGAGAACCTGTCGGTGCCGTTCGACCGGCGGGTGTGGCAGGAGTGCACGACGCTGCGCGACGCGGGCTGGGAGGTGCACGTCATCTGCCCCCGGGGAGAGAAGCGGGACACGGAGCCGGAGGCGGTGATCGACGGGGTGCGGATCCACCGCTACCCGTTGCGCGCCGCCACCGGAGGACCGGCCGGCTACCTGCGGGAGTACGGATCGGCGCTGTGGCACACGGTCCGGCTGGCCCGCAAGGTCGGCCCGGTCGACGTGGTCCACGCCTGCAATCCGCCCGACCTGCTGTTCCTGCCGGCGCTGTGGCTGAAGCGGCGCGGCGCGCGGTTCGTCTTCGACCAGCACGACCTGGTACCCGAGCTGTACCTCTCCCGGTTCGGCCGTGGCAAGGACCTGCTCTACCGCGCCGTGTGCGCGCTGGAACGGCGGACCTACCGGGCCGCGGACATCGTGCTCGCCACGAACGAGAGCTACCGGGACGTCGCGCTGCGCCGTGGCGGCAAGCGGCCGGAGGACGTCTTCGTGGTGCGCAGCGCGCCCGCCGTCGACCGGTTCCGGCCGGTGCCGGCCGAGCCCGAGCTGAAGCGCGGCAAGCCTCATCTGCTGTGCTACCTCGGCGTCATGGGCCCGCAGGACGGCGTCGACTACGCCTTGCGGGCCCTGGCGAAGCTGCGCGACGAGGTCGGGCGGACCGACTGGCATGCGGTGTTCGTCGGCGCCGGCGACGCCTTCGACGCGATGGTGGAGCTGTCCGGGCGGCTCGGGCTCTCCGATCAGGTGGAGTTCACCGGGCGCATTCCGGACGCCGATCTGGTGCGCCACCTGTCCACCGCGGACGTGTGCCTCTCCCCCGACCCGCGCAATCCGCTCAACGACGTGTCGACCATGAACAAGGTCCTGGAGTACATGGCGATGGGCCGGCCGATCGTCTCGTTCGACCTGCGGGAGGCGCGCGTCTCCGCCGGCGACGCCGCCGTCTACGCGGCCGCCGACGACGAGGCCGAGTTCGCGAAGCTCATCGCGCTGCTGCTGGACGATCCGGAGCGGCGGGCCCGGATGGGCGAGATCGGCCGGGAGCGGATCAGCGGGCCGCTCTCCTGGCGGAACTCGCAGGCGTCGCTGCTCGCCGCCTACGCCGCTGCGTGCCGTGACCGTACTTCGGTGCCGGCGGGCAGCCCGGTTGGGAAAGGGGTGCGCACAGGGCTGCGCACGGGGCTTCGGGCGGGGCTTCGGGCAGGGCGGAGAGCGCGGCGTTGAGCGATGACACGATCCGCCTGGCAACGATCGGGCGGATACTCCGCAGGCGCGGGCGGCTGCTCGCCGTCCTCGCCGTGGTGGGTGCGCTCGTCGGCTACGGCGCCTCTCTGCTGTTCCCGCCGCGCTACACGACGTCGGCATCGGTGCTGCTGCCGGGGGCGTGGGAGGAGCGCGAGCTACGCACCCAGACGCAGATCGCGACCAGTTCGGTGGTGGTCGACCGCGTGGCCGCCACGCTCGACTGGACCGGAGTCAGCGGCGGCGAGCTGCGGGACCGGGTGAGCGCCGAGGACACCGACGGGAACATCATCAAGATCTCGGGCACGGCCGACACTCCGGAGCGCGCACAGCAGCTCTCCGACGAGGTCGCCCAGCAGTTCGTCACCTTCGCCGCGCGGATCGCGGGCGACGACCCCGGCGCGGTGGAGGGGCCCGAGGCGCTGCGGCAGCAGGTGGAGCAGACCAACCGCCGCATCACCGAACTGGCCGATGCGGCCGACCCGGGCCGGACCGTGGAGAGCGTGCAGGCCCGCACCGAACTCGAGAAGCTGCGCGCCTCGCTGGAGAAGGCCATGGAGAAGCTGGACGAGGCCGACCCGGCGACCGACCGGGCCGCCATGGTCGTCATGGGACCGGCGGCCCGGCCGTCCGGCGAGGCACCGCCGACGAGGATGCAGCTCATCCTCGCCGGGGCGCTGCTGGCCTTCCTGCTCGGCGTCATCGGCCATCTCGCCGCCGCACGGGCGAGCCGCCGGCTGCGTACCGGACCGGAGATCGCCGCGGCGCTGGGCTCGCCGCTGCTGGGCACCGTCGACGTGCCCGGTGAACAGCCCGCGCCCGGGCCGGAAGGCCGTGGCCCGCGGGCCTGGACCCGTCGGCTGCTGGGCGTCGACACCCGGTGGGACGTACCGGCCCCGCGGATGTCCGGTGACGAGGCCAGCAGGCGGATCCGCTACCGGCGGGTGTGCGATCGCCTCCGGGAGCAGCTGCCGGCCTCCCGGCGGCTGCTGGTCGCCGTACCGGACGGCGACGAGAGCGCCCGCCGGGCCGCCGGGCAGCTCGTCGCCGAGGCCGGGAGCGATCCTTCCCCGGCCTCTTCGAGCAGGGGATACCCCGCGCTGCGGGTGGTGGAGGTCTCGGTGGACCGTCCGGTGGTCCCGGACCGCGGCACCGAGTCCGGGGTCCTGGTCGTGCTCAGCGCCGGCCACTGGACCGCAGGGGAGCTCGCCGGCCTCGCCGAGGCGTGCGCGGACGGCCGGCACGAGGTCGTCGGCATCGTCGTCGTCGGCACGGTCCGGGCCCGTCCATCGCAGCCGGCCGGCCCTCCTCCGGACGACGCCGCTGTGGCGCTCGCGGTGCGCGGCCACGCGACGGGGGGTTCGGTGTGACGACGAGCACGACGTCGGAGCCGTCGGCCGCCGCTCCGCTGCTGGATCTGCAGGCGCTGGTGGTGGCGGTGCGCAGACGCCGCCGTCTCTGGGGCTCCCTGGCGCTGCTGGGGCTGCTGGCCGGCGCTGCGCTGGCGCTCCTGCTGCCGCCGCCGCCGAGCGCGGTGACCAAGGTGCTGGTCGCGCATCAGGAGGACCAGCCGAACGACACCGGAACGCTGATCCGCACCGATGTCGAGGTGCTGCAGACCACGCGGATCGCCGGCGCGGCCCTGAAGTCCCTCGAGTCCTCGGAGGAACCGGAGGACTTCATGCGGGACTACCGGGGCACCGGCGTGACCAACAACCTGCTGCGGATCGATGTGACGGGTGACAGCGACGCGGACGCGGTGGCCCGGGCCGGGGCGCTGGCCGACGCGTTCGTCGCGGATCATGTGCGGCGGATGCGGGAGGCCGCCGAGGCCGAGGCCAAGGCCCTGCTCGAGCAGCGTGACCGCATGCGGGACGAACTCGCCGAGGTCAACGAGGCGATCGGCGACCGGTCGCCGGAGAGCGACCCGCAGGCGTCGGCGGACATGGAGTCGCTCTTCGCCCGCCGGGCCGAACTCACCTCGCGGATCGCCGACTTCAACCAGCGCGCCGAGGAGGCACGCGTCGGCACGCCCCAGCTCATCGCCCGCACACAGATCGTGGACGCCCCGCACGCGGTACGGCACTCCCTGCCCAGGACCGCTGCCACCCACGCCGTGATCGGGCTCGTGCTCGGCCTCGCCCTCGGGCTCGCGCTGGCCGCGGTCGGCGCGGTGGTCGCGGACCGCCCGGTGCTGCGCCGGGAGATCGCGGCGAACCTGGGCGCCTCGGTCATCGCGGAGCTGCCCCGCCGGTCGCCCGGACGGTGGCGGCGCCGGCGGACCCGGACGGCACACGAACGGCTCACCGCGATGCTGGCCCGCACCGTACGCGGCACCGGAGAACCGGTGTCGTTGCTGGAGCTGGGCTGTGCGCGCAGCACGAGCGTGATCGCCCTCGACCTCGCCAGGGCCCTCGCGGCACAGGGGCCGGTGGTGATCGTCGACGGTCTGCCCGGCCCGCACCTCGCGGGCCTGCGCCGACAGCCGGGAGACCCGGCCGTGGTCAGCGGCGAGGACGCCCCGGCCGTGTCCCCTCAGGAGCGCCGGCTGGGTGTCGGCTCGGTCGCACCCGGCACCGCGTGGACCGACCTCCAGTATCTGGGCACCCGGACCGTGCTCGTCGTGCGTGCCGGGCACGGCAGCGCCGCATGGCTGCACACCGTGGCGCGGCAGCTCGCGGACCAGCACATCCCGGTGATCGGTGTGGTGCTGATCGACCCCGATCCGCGGGACCGGACCGACGGCACGCTGTGGGCCGGGCCGCACACCGCGCTGCGCGGCCACCGCGAGTGGATGCCCCGGCAGAAGGGCGGGGGTGCCTCCCACGCCGTCGAGGCGGTGGGGGCGGATCAGCGGCACACGGAGCGGCTGCCGGTGCGGGCGGCACGGGTCCCGGACAGCGACCAGGAGGCGCGGTAGCACATGTGCGGTATCGCAGGCACGTACTTATGGCCGGACGGGAAGGCCGTGACCGACCGGCTCACCGACACCCTCGCCCACCGCGGTCCGGACGGGGCGGGCCGGTACAGCCACTCCGCCGGTGACGGCGAAGTGCACCTCGGGCACCGTCGGCTGGCCATCGTCGACCTGTCCGGGACCGGCGCCCAGCCGATGGTCTCGGACGGCCTCGCGCTCACCTACAACGGCGAGCTGTACAACGCTCCGGAGCTGCGCGCCGAGCTGACGGCCGCCGGGGTGCGCTTCCGCGGTACGTCCGACACCGAGGTGCTGCTGGAGGCCTGGCGGCGCTGGGGCACGGACTGCCTGCCCCGGCTGCGCGGCATGTTCGCCTTCGCGGTCTTCGACGAGCGGACCGGTGAGCTGGTGCTCGCCCGCGACCAGCTCGGCATCAAGCCCCTGTTCCTGCTCCGGCGCGGCGCGGGCCTGGTGTTCGCCTCCGAGCTCAAGGCGCTGGCCGCCGCCACCGGCGGGTCGCTGGAGGTGGACCACGCCGCGCTGGTGGCCTCGCTGCTGTACTACTGGGTGCCGGACTCGCGCTGCGCGTTCCGCGAGGCGGAGAAGCTGCCGCCGGGAAGCTGGCTGCGGTGCCGGCCGGACGGCCGGGTGGAGCGCGGCCGGTTCTGGAGCCTCAAGGACGTCGCGGCCGAGGGCCGGGAGCGGGCCCGCAGCGGCGAGCTGCCGGACCTGGCCGCCATCGTCGAGGAGTCGACCCGGCGGCACCTGCTCTCGGACGTACCCGTGGCGACCTTCCTCTCCGGCGGCCTCGACTCCAGCTGGCTGACCGCGCTGGCGGCCCGCCATCAACCGGGGATCTCCGCCTACACGATCGGGTTCCGCGCCGAGGACGCCAGGTTCGAGGCGATGCCGGACGACCTGCGCTATGCCCGGCAGGTCGCCGGGCGGTTCGGTGTCGACCTGCACGAGATCGAGATCGCTCCGGACGTCCTGGACCTGCTGCCGCGGATGACCCACCACCTGGACGAGCCGATCGGCGACCCCGCCGCGATCAACACGTATCTGATCTGCATGGCCGCCCGGGAGGCCGGGGTCAAGGTGATGCTCTCGGGGATGGGCGCCGACGAGCTGTTCGCCGGCTACCGCAAGCACCTGGCCAACCTGATCGCGCTGCGCTACCAGCGCGTCCCGCGGCCCCTGCGGCGCGGGGTGTCCGCGGCCGTGGACCGGCTGCCGGTCGCCACAGCACGCCGCGGGTACCGGTCGGTGCGCTTCGCGAAACGGTTCCTCTCCTTCGCCGAGCTGCCGGAGGAGACCGCGTTCCGGCGCAGCTACACCATGTACGACCAGGACGAGCTGCTCGCCCTGGTCGACCCGGACCTGGCCGGGACGGTCGACGACGTACTGACCGAGCACGCGGACGTCTACCGGGACAACGACCTGGACGACTTCGTCAACCGCATGTGCCTGGCCGACGCCCGGATGTTCCTGCCGGGCCTGAACCTCGCCTACACGGACCGCTCGAGCATGGCCGCGTCGACCGAGGTGCGGGTGCCGTACGTGGACGTCGAGGTGGTCAGGGCGGCGTTCGCCGTGCCCGGTGACCGCAAGATCGCCGGACGGCAGGGCAAGGCCGTGCTCAAGGAGGCGGCCACCTCGATCCTGCCCCGGGAGATCGTGTACCGGCCCAAGGGCCTGTTCAGCGCACCGCTGCGGGCCTGGATGAGCCGGGATCTCGCGCCGCTGGTCCGCGAGGTGGTCAACGACGGCGAGCTCGTCCGTTCCGGCCTGCTGCGCCGCGACGCGCTGCAGCGGATGGTCGCCGAGGACGCCGCCGGGCAGCGGGACTTCTCCAAGCATCTGTGGCATGTGCTGACCCTTGAGTACTGGTATCGCGGCGCGACTTCCGGGGAGTTCGAGTGAAACAGGTTGTGCAGAACTACAAGAGCGGTGAACTGGCGCTGCTCGACGTCCCGGTGCCGGGGTGCAAGCCGGGCGGTGTGCTGGTCCGGAGCGCCTACTCGCTCATCTCCACCGGGACCGAGCTGATGAAGGTGTCCGAGGCCGGCATGTCGATGGTGGGCAAGGCCCGCTCCCGGCCCGACCAGGTGGCCAAGGTCATGCAGAGCGTCGCCGTCAACGGGGTGCCCGCCACCTACCGCAAGGTGATGGGCAAGCTGGACTCCTACACGCCGCTGGGCTACTCGCTGTGCGGGGTGGTCGAGCAGGTCGGCGCCGGGATCGACGACGTGAAGGTCGGTGACCTGGTGGCCTGCGCCGGCAACGAGCACGCGCTGCACGCCGAGCTGAACTGGGTGCCGAAGAACCTCTACACCCCGGTGCCGGACGGCCTCGCGCCGCGGCACGCCGCCTTCGGCACCGTCGGGTCGATCGCGCTGCAGGGCGTCCGCCAGGGCGAGCCGCAGCTCGGCGAGGTGGCACTGGTCATCGGCCTCGGGCTGATCGGGCAGCTCGTGGTGCAGCTCCTCACCGCCTCGGGGGTCCGCGTCGTCGGGGCCGACCCCGACCCGGCGCGCTGCGAGCTCGCCGCGCGCCTGGGCGCCGCCGCCTGCGGCGATCCCGCGTCCGCGGCCGTGGAGACCGCCGTCGCCGAGCTCACCGACGGGCACGGCGTGGACCAGGTGTACCTGGCCGCCGGCGGCGGCAGCAACCAGCCCGTCGAGCTGGCCGCCCGGCTCTGCCGGGACCGCGGCCGGGTCGTCGACATCGGCAAGTGCCGGCTGGACCTGCCGTGGAACGCGTACTACGAGAAGGAGCTCGACGTCCGGTTCTCCCGCAGTTACGGCCCCGGGCGCTACGACCCGGAGTACGAGCTCGAGGGCCGGGACTACCCGATCGGCTATGTGCGCTGGACCGAGCGCCGCAACCTGGCGTGCTTCCTCGACCTCGTCGCCCGCGGCCGCGTCGACGTGGAGCCCCTCATCTCCCACGTCGCCGACTTCGACGACGCCGTCGAGACGTACCGGCGCCTGAAGGACGGCGACCTGAAGGCCGTGGCGGTGCTGTTCCGGTACCCCGGACAGGCGGACGACAAGGCCGAGGCGGCGGCCCCGGTGGTGGCCGTGCCCGCGGTGGCTGTTTCCACCGAGAGCGTGAAGCGGGGCCCGGCCCGGGCCGCCGACACGCCGGTGCGGCTCGCGTTCGTCGGCGCGGGGAACTACGCGACCTCGATGCTGCTGCCGCACCTGGTACAGCGCGACGGCGTCGAGCTGTCGACCGTCGTCACCACGACGGCGCTGTCCGCGGCCAACGCGCAGCGGAAGTTCGGCTTCGCCGGCGCGACCACCGATCTCGACGCCGTGCTCGGCGACAAGTCCGTCGACGCGGTGTTCGTGGTCACCCGGCACAGCTCGCACGCCGAACTGACCCGGAAGGCGCTGCTGGCCGGCAAGGCGGTGTTCGTGGAGAAGCCCCTCGCGCTCACCGAGGACGAGCTGGCCTCCGTGGTCGCGGCGGTGGAGGAGTCCGGCAACGACCGGCTCCAGGTGGGCTTCAACCGCCGGTTCGCGCCGCTGCTGCGGGAGGCCAGGGAGCGGTTCGGCGCCCGGACCGGTCCGGCGCACCTCCGCTACCTGGTCAACGCGGGCCGGCTGCAGCACGGCAGCTGGTACCTCCAGCAGGGCACCGAGGGCTCGCGGTTCGCCGGCGAGGGCGGGCACTTCATCGACACGGCGAGCTGGCTGCTCGGGGCCGACCCGGTCTCGGTGTACGCGACCGCCACGCCCGGCAACGAGGACCTCCAGGCCGTACTGCGCTACCCGGACGGGTCCACGGCCACCATCAGCTATGTCACCACCGGGGCGCCCGGCTTCCCCAAGGAGACGCTGGACCTCGTCGCGGACGGCAAGGTGCTGCGGCTCGACGACTTCGTCCGTGCCTCGGTGTACGGCCGTAAGAAGTGGGTCAGTTCGCGGCTGCCCAAGGCCCGGGACAAGGGCCAGAACGCCGAACTGGCCGCGTTCGTCAAGGCCGTGCGGACCGGCGGGCCGATGCCGGTGCCGCTGGAGTCGCTGGTCGCCACCACGGCGGCCACCCTCGCCGTGCAGGCCGGCCTGGCCGGCGGCGCGCCGGTGACGTTGGCGAGCGCGAGATGACCATGAGTGCAGGCTGGTACCTGCGGCGGCTGTCCCGGATGGGGCCGCAGGAGGTCGGCGGCCGGGTGGGCGACGCGGTGCGCAGGCGGCGGTGGCGGTCGGCGCGGCCGGACTCGCCGAGCGTGACCGGCGCCCGGTTCACCGCGGTACTGCCCGCGGGAACGGTCGCCGCGGTGCCACCGGACGCCGCGAAACGCCTCGTCGCCGAGGCGGACCGGCTGCTGGCCGGGCACGCCGAGTACTTCGGGGTGGAGCGCGACGACCTGGCCGACCCGGACTGGTGGTGGGACCCGAAGACCGGGCGCCGGGCTCCCTGCGACTACGCCTTCGACGTGCCGTACCGGAACGAGGACGCGGTCGGGGACATCAAGCAGATCTGGGAACTGTCCCGGCACCAGTACCTCACCCAGCTCGCCGCCGCCTACGCGGTCACCGGGGACGAGCGGTACGCCGAGCGGGTGGCCGCGCACCTGCGGTCGTGGTGGATGGCCAACGCACCGCTGCACGGGGTGCACTGGGTCAGCGGCATCGAGCTGGGCATCCGGCTGCTGTCCTGGGTGTGGATCCGCCGGCTGCTCGACGGCTGGCCGGGCGCGGCCGGGCTGTTCGAGGACAACCCGGTGGCGCGGAGCCAGATCTGGCACCACCAGCACTGGCTGGCCGCCTTCCCCAGCCGGGGGTCCTCGGCGAACAACCACGTCGTCGCCGAGGCCGCCGGGCAGTTCGCCGCTGCCTGCGCGTTCGACTGGTTCCCCGCCTCGGCGCGCTGGCGGGCCGAGGCGCTGCGGTCGCTGGAGCGGCAGCTGCGCGGCAACACCTTCGTCTCCGGCCTCAACCGCGAGCTGGCCACCGAGTACCACGGACTGGTGCTGGAGCTCGGCCTCGCCGCGCTGGCCGAGGCGGACGCCGCCGGTGTGCCGGTCCCCGCGACGGTCCGGCTGGTGCTGCTGCGGATGACCGACGCGCTCGCGGCCGTCGTGGACAGCCGGCTGCGGCCGCCGCGGCAGGGGGACGCGGACGACGGGCACGGTCTGGTCGTGGACGGCGCGGGCACCGACCGCTGGGCCTCGCTGCTGGCCACCGGGGACGCCGTGTTCGGCCGGCTCGACTGGTGGCCGGCGGTGACCGGCACCGATGTGCGCACCCCGCTGCTGGCCGCGCTCATCCGGCCGTACGCGAAGAACGGCACCGCACCGGCCCTGACCCGCCCGGCGAGCCGGCCGGCCCACTTCGCCGACGCGGGGCTCACCGTCCTCCGCGGTTCAGGGGGGACGGGAGAGATCTGGTGCCGCTGCGACGGTGGTCCGCACGGCTTCCTCTCCATCGCCGCGCACGCCCACGCGGACGCGCTGTCCGTGGAGGTCCGGCACGACGGGGTCGACGTGCTCGCCGACCCGGGGACGTACTGCTACCACGGGCAGCCCGAGTGGCGGCAGTACTTCCGGTCGACCCTCGGCCACAACACCCTGCAACTGGACGGCGGTGACCAGTCCGTCTCCGGCGGCCCGTTCCTGTGGACCCGGCATGCCCGCAGCCGCGTCCTGGTCGCGGACACCTCCGGCGCCTCCGACGGCGGGACGGCCCGCTGGTGCGCCGAGCACGACGGCTACCAGGGCACCGTGCACCGCCGCCGGGTGGAGCTGACCGCCACGAGCCAGGAGCTGCGGGTGATCGACGAGGTCCACGGCCCGCGCCGGACCGCGCGCCTGGCGTTCCACCTCGGCCCCGCGATCACCACGGAGCTTGAGGGGAACCGGGCCGTGCTCACCTGGTCCGTGGACGGCGAGGACCGCTCCGCGGAACTCGACCTGCCCGGGCAGCTGTCCTGGCGGGCGCACCGCGGCGAGACCGACCCGCCACTGGGCTGGTACTCCCCCGGCTTCGGGCGCAAGGAACCCGCCACCACGCTGGTCGGCACCGGCTTCGCCGACGGCGCGCAGGGGTTCACCACCGTGCTCAGGTTCCACGGCTAGGGGGCCGCGTGGGGGTCAAGTGGGGGAACTGGGCGCTGCCGACGGCACCGCTGGCGCTGGTCCTGCTGGCGGCGACCGGCTGTACGGGCACGCCGGACGCCCCGGCGGAGCCGGACGGTGCACCCGCCACGCCCGGTGCGCCCTCCGCGTCCGGGGCGCCCTCCGCGTCCGTGGCCCGGGTGTGCGCCAAGCCCGCGGCCGGGCCGGCGAAGGCGCCGGCGGGCGCGGTGACGGTCGACCCCGACGTGGTCGGTGACCTGGCCGCGAAGACCAGGAGCAACCCCCCGAACACCACATTCTGGCTCCGGCCGGGCAACCACAGGCTCGAGCCGGACCGCTACGCCCAGGTCGTGCCCAAGAAGGGGAACCGCTACCTCGGCGCGCCGGGCGCGGTGCTCGACGGCCGGAAGACCAATCAGTACGCGTTCGGCGGCACCGCCCGCGACGTCACCATCCGCCACCTGACCGTGCAGCGTTTCGTCGCGCCGAACAACGAGGGCGTGGTCAACCACGACATGGCCGACGGGTGGGTGATCGAGCACGCGACGATCCAGTACAACTCCGGCGCCGGACTGATGGCCGGTGCCCGCCAGCAGGTCCGGGCCAGCTGCCTGCGCGAGAACGGACAGTACGGAATGAACGCCTACAAGACCGGCGACTCCATCAAGGGTCTGGTGGTCGAGGGCAACGAGGTCGTGGGCAACAACACCGACGACTGGGAGCGGCGCAATCCGGGCTGCGGCTGCACCGGAGGCATCAAGTTCTGGGCCGTCGACGGCGCCGACATCCGCGGCAACTGGGTGCACGACAACCGCGGGGCCGGGTTGTGGGCGGACAACAACAACAACGACTTCCGCATCGAGGACAACGTGCTGGAGGCCAACGACGGTGCCGCGCTGATGTACGAGACCAGCTACAACGCGGTCATCCGGAACAACACGATCCGGCGGAACAACTGGGCCGAGGGCCGCAGGTACGCCGAGCGCGGCGACGACTTCCCGTACGCGACCGTCTACGTGTCCGAGTCCGGCGGCGAGCCACGGGTCCGGGCCCGCACGGACAAGATCGAGATCTACCGGAACGTGCTGGAGAACAACTGGAACGGCATCACCCTGTGGGAGAACGCCGACCGGTTCTGCAACAGCCCGGCCAACACCTCGACCGGTTACTGCACCTTGCTGGTGAAGGACACCGACCGCTGCGCACAGCCGGCGATCGCCACCGCACCGCTTCACTCCGACTGCCGGTGGAAGACCCAGCGGGTGGACGTCCACGACAACCGCTTCGTCCTGGACACGTCCGTCGTCAAGTGCACGGTGGAGTGCGGCCGCATGGCGGTGCTGGCCAACTACGGCACCTATCCGGACTGGTCGCCGTACAAGGGCGAGCAGGTGGCCGAGGCGATCACCCAGAAACAGCAGAACCGCTGGCACGACAACGTCTACCGCGGACCGTGGACCTTCGTCGCGGGCGACCCGGGCCGGAAGCTCGACCCCGCGCAGTGGCAGGGCGCGCCGTACCGGCAGGACGCGGGCAGCACCTTCGGCCCACGGGCCGGTGGTTGAGATGGCCGGGGACCTGATGCGCGGAGGGCTGCCAAGCGGCCCGGACACGGCGGGCACCACGCCGGGCGCCACGGCGGGCACACAGCCCGGTGCCGGACCACGCCCCGCCACCGCCACGCCGAAGGCCGTCGGGGTCGTCTGGGCGTTGCTGGGCCTCAACACACTCGGCTCCGCCGGGGCGAAGACCATCGTCCCGCTGCCCCGCTCCCTCATCCAGATGGGCACCATGGGCGCGCTGGCCGCCGCGTTCGCACTGGCGCTCGTGCTCAATCTCCGGCTGCGCATCCGGGCCAGCGCCTTCGTGTTCCTGCTCACCCTGCTGCTGGTGCCGAGCGTGATCGGCAGCGTGCACCAGGACGTCGAGCTCGGCGCGCTGTTCCGCTGTGCCCGGCTGGCTCTCTTCGCCGGCACGCTGTGGCTGCTCAGCCGCTGGTGGGACGGCAGCCTGACGTTCGTCCGGTACCACATCCGGATGTACTTCGCGGTGCTCGTGCTGGTGGCCGCCGGCCTGGCCGTCTCACCGGGCACGGCCCTGCCCGAGTACTACGGCGGGCGGCTGGTCGGCGCGTTGTGGCCGCTCACCCCGCCGCAGATCGGACAGTACGCCGCCGTGATCATCGGGCTCACCGTGCTGCTCCTGCTGGGCCGCCGGACCACCGGGGCCGGCGCGGCGGTGGTCATCGTGCCGGCACTCGTCCTGCTCGCGATGACCCATACCCGGACGGCCACGCTCGGCCTGGTCGTCGGGCTGACGCTGGCGATCGGCTCGCTCCTGCTGACCAGCGCCGCGGCGCGCCGGTTCTTCGCCTGGGCGGTGCTGGTCGCCACGGTGGCCGCGGTGGCGTTCAGCTCCGCGCTGCAGGCCTGGTTCCTGCGCGGACAGAGCCAGGAGAACTTCTCCAACCTCACCGGCCGGGCCAAGGTCTGGCACGCCCTGCTGTCCGCGCCCCGGACGGCCACGGAGGAGCTGTTCGGCATGGGCCTGGGCGACAAGTCCTTCGACGGGCTGCCGATCGACAACAGCTGGCTGGCCGTCTACCACGAGCAGGGTCTGATGGGCGCCGCCATCGTGGCGGCGTTCGTCATCGTGCTGGGCGGCGTCGCGCTGCTGCGGCCACCGTCGCTGCCGAGGGCCTGCGCGATCTTCCTGATCAGCTACGTCGCGATCTCGTCGTACACCGAGGCCGGGCTGGGCGACGCCTCGCCGTATCTGCTGCACCTGGCCCTGGCCGCCTCGCTGCTGGCGGCACCTGCCGCGACCGCCCGCCCGACGGCACCCGAAGTTCCTCGACGACGTGTCCCGCGCTGGGCCCGGGATCGGAAGGTGGCCTGAGCATGCACGGCCTGCACGTTCTGGTGGTGCACAACCGCTACTCCTCGGCGCAGCCGAGCGGGGAGAACAGAGTCGTCGACGAGGAGGTGGCGCTGCTGCGCGCGGCCGGCCACCGGGTCGACCTGTTCGAGCGGCGCAGCGACTCCATCGCCGACCGGTCGCTGCTGGGCAAGGTGGCGGTGCCGCTGCTGGTGCCGTGGAACCCGGCGGTCCGCACGGAGCTCGCCGCCCGGCTCCGCGCCGAGCGGCCGGACGTGGTGCACGTCCACAACGTCTTCCCGCTCCTGTCGCCCGCGGTGCTGGCCGCCTGCGCCGACGCCGGTGTGCCCGTCGTCGCCACGCTGCACAACTACAACCAGATCTGCCCGCCCGGCACGCTGCAGCGGGACGGCCGGCTGTGCACCGAGTGCGTCGGGCCGGCGGCGCCGCTGCCCGCCGTCCGGCACGGCTGCTACCGGAACTCCCGGCTGGCGACGGTACCGCTCGCGGTCAACCTTCTCGTCAACCGGCGGCGGTGGTGGTCCGGTGTGGAGCGGTTCTTCTGCATCTCCGTGGCGCAGCGCGACATCCTGGTGCGGTCCGGCATGCCGGCCGAGCGGCTGGCGGTGAAGCACAACTTCGTGCCCGACCCGGGCGCCTGCCGAGCCGGCGCGGGCGAGCAGCTGCTCTTCCTCGGCCGGCTCACGGAGGCCAAGGGCGTGCGGCTGCTCATGGCCGCGTGGGACGAGATCGCGGCGAGCGGCGGGGTGGGCGTGCCGCTCGTGCTCGCCGGCGGGGGGCCACTGGAGGGTGAGGTGACCGCCTGGGCCGCGGGCCGGGACGACGTGCGGTACGCCGGCCTGCTCGACCCGGCCCAGTGCCGCGAGGCCGTCGCGCGGTCGGTCGCCGTGGTGGCCCCCTCGGTGGCCATGGAGACGTTCGGCCTGGTGGTCGCGGAGGCGATGGCGGCCGGGGTCCCGGTCGTCGCCGCCGGTCACGGCGCCTTCGTCGAACTCGTCGAGGACGGGGTCACCGGGCTGCTGCACCAGCCGGGCGATCCCGCCTCGCTCGCGTCCCGGGTGCGCCGGATCGCGGCCGGCCCGGACCGCAACCGGGAGATGGGCGAGGCGGCCCGGCGCCGCTACGAGAAGCACTTCAGCCCGGCCGTCGGGCTGGAGCGCCTGGTGGACGAGTACCGCACCGCGATCGCGGGTCGGACGGAATCAATGGGGGGAAGTAGATGACAGGATGCCGACTCTGCGGCTCGGCGGCGCTGGAGAGCGTCGTCGATCTGGGGGCCACCCCGCCGTGCGAGAGCTTCCTCGCCGCGGACCGACTGGATCAACCGGAGCCCGCGTACCCGCTGCACCTGCGGGTCTGCACCGACTGCTGGCTCGCGCAGATCCCGCCGCTGATCACGCCGGAGGAGACGTTCAGCGAGTACGCGTACTTCTCC
The DNA here is from genome assembly GCA_000719105.1 of Streptomyces sclerotialus. Lineage (GTDB taxonomy): Bacteria > Actinomycetota > Actinomycetes > Streptomycetales > Streptomycetaceae > Streptomyces > Streptomyces sclerotialus_B. Next base: position 155,646 of record JODX01000006.1, read on the forward strand.
TCCTTCTCGACCTCCTGGGTGGAGCACGCGCGTACGTTCGTCACCGACGCCGTGCAGCGGCTGGATCTCGGCCCCGACTCCTTCGTGGTCGAGGTCGCGAGCAACGACGGGTACCTGCTGAAGCACGTGGTGGACCGCGGGATCCGCTGCCTCGGCATCGAGCCCTCGGTGAACGTCGGCGCCGCGGCGCGGGACGCGGGTGTGCCCACGCTCACGGAGTTCCTGAGCCCGGACACCGGCTCGGCCGTCCGTGCCGAGCACGGACCGGCGGACCTGGTCGTGGCCAACAACGTGTACGCGCACATCCCCGACGTGGTCGGGTTCACGCAGGGGCTGCGCGCCCTGGTCGCCGACGACGGCTGGGTCTCCATCGAGGTGCAGCACCTGCTGACCCTGATCGAGCAGAACCAGTACGACACGATCTACCACGAGCACTTCCAGTACTACACGGTCGCGTCCGCGATCCGGGCGCTGGCCAGCGGCGGACTCACGCTCGTGGACGTGGAGCTGCTGCCCACGCACGGGGGCTCCATCCGGCTGTGGGCCCGGCCTGCCGAGGTGGCCGGCGAGCCGACGCAGCGAGTGGCTGACGTACTGGACCGGGAGAAAGCCGCCGGGCTGCAGGAGCTGTCCGGGTACACCGAGTTCTCCGCCCGGGTCGCCAAGGTGCGCCGGGACCTCCTCAAGTTCCTCATCGAGGCGGCCGAGCGCGGCGAGACGGTGGTCGGCTACGGCGCCCCGGGCAAGGGCAACACCCTGCTCAACCACTGCGGCATCCGGCCCGACCTGCTCGCGTACACGGTCGACCGCAACCCCTACAAGCACGGCAGGTTCACCCCGGGCACCCGCATCCCGATCCTGCCGCCCGAGCAGATAGCCGCCGACAGACCGGACTACGTGCTCGTCCTCCCGTGGAACCTGCGGGCCGAGCTGGTCGAGCAGCTGTCCTTCGTGCACGACTGGGGCGGCCGCCTTGTCTTTCCCATCCCGGAACTGAGCATTGTCGAGGTGAAGTCATGAAGGTCGTCCTGTTCTGCGGCGGTTACGGGATGCGGATGCGGAGCGGTGCCGCGGACGACGTGCCCAAGCCGATGGCGATGGTCGGCCCGCGGCCGCTGATCTGGCACGTCATGCGCTACTACGCGCACTACGGGCACAAGGAGTTCATCCTGTGCCTCGGGTACGGGGCGCACCACATCAAGGACTTCTTCCTCAACTACGAGGAGACGACGTCCAACGACTTCGTGCTGAGAGGCGGGCGGACCGAGCTGCTGTCCACCGACATATCGGACTGGACGATCACGTTCGCGCAGACCGGCATCGAGTCGCCGATCGGGGAGCGGCTGCGCCGGGTGCGGCACCACCTGGACGGCGACGAGATGTTCCTCGCCAACTACGCCGACGTGCTCACCGACGCCCCGCTGCCGGAGATGATCGAGAACTTCGCCCGGCGGGACGCCGGTGCGTCGATGACGGTGGTGCCGCCGCAGTCCTCGTTCCACTGCGTGGACCTGGGCGAGGACGGCCTGGTGGGCGGCATCACCGCGGTGAGCGAACTGCCGCTGTGGGAGAACGGCGGCTACTTCGTGCTCCGCCAGGAGGTCTTCGACCACATACCGGAGAACGGGGACCTGGTCGCCGACGGATGCGCCCAACTGGCCAAGCGGGGCCGGCTGGTGGCGTACCAGCACCGCGGCTTCTGGAAGCCGACCGACACCGTGAAGGAGCGGGCCGCGCTCGACGCCGCCTACGCGCGGGGCGACCGTCCGTGGGCCGTGTGGGAACGGGACAGCGCGGGGGTGAGCGCGTGATCGGGCTCGGGGCCGGGCGCCTGGACCGGATCGTCGCGGTGGGCGCGCACTGCGACGACATCGCCATCGGCGCCGGCGGCACGCTGCTCACGCTGTGCCTCGCGCGGCCGGGTGTCCGCGTCGACGCGCTGGTGCTCTCCGGCGGCGGCAGCGAGCGGGAGCAGGAGGAACGGGCCGCGCTCGCCGCCTTCTGCCCGGGCGCCGACCTGCGGCTGACCGTGCTCAAGCTGCCGGACGGCAGGCTGCCCGCGCGCTGGGAGGAGGCCAAGGCCGCGGTCGAGGAGCTGCGCGGGCAGACCGACCCGGATCTGATCCTGGCCCCGCGCACCGACGACGCGCACCAGGACCACCGCGGCCTGGCGCAGCTCATACCCACCGCGTTCCGCGACCACCTCGTGCTCGGCTACGAGATCGTCAAGTGGGACGGCGATCTCGGCCGGATGGCCGCGTACCAGCCGCTGTCGCCGGCTGTCGCCGAACGCAAGGTGCGGCTGCTGCAGGAGCACTATCCCTCGCAGCGGCACCGGCCCTGGTACGACCGGGAGGCCTTCCTCGGCCTGGCCCGGATCCGCGGCATCGAATGCCAGGCGCGCTACGCCGAGGCGTTCGCCGTCACCAAACTCACTCTCGATCTCGGCACTTCCGATCTCGGCACCTTCGATCTGGGGGAATGAACCTTGCGCGTACTGCTCACCGGACACCAGGGCTACCTCGGCACCGTGATGGCCCCGGTCCTCACGGCCGCCGGACACGAGGTCGTCGGCCTCGACTCCGGCCTGTTCGCCGACTGCGTGCTGGGCCCGCAGCCCGCGGACCCGAAGGGGCACCGGGTGGACCTGCGCGACGTCACGGCCGAACACGTGGCCGGGGTGGACGCCGTGATCCACCTGGCCGCGCTCTCCAACGACCCGCTGGGATCGCTGGCGCCGGACCTCACCTACGACATCAACCACCACGCCTCCGTACGACTGGCCCGGCTGGCCCGCGACGCCGGGGTGCGGCGCTTCCTGTACGCGTCGACGTGCTCGGTCTACGGTGCCGCGGGCGGCGACGAACTGGTCGCCGAGGACGCGCCGCTGCGCCCGGTGACGCCGTACGCGGAGTCCAAGGTGCGCGTGGAGGACGACCTGCACGCCCTGGCCGATGACGACTTCACCCCGGTGTACATGCGCAACGCCACCGCTTTCGGCCACTCGCCCCGGCTGCGCGCCGACATCGTGCTGAACAACCTGGTGGGTCACGCGCTGCTGTCCGGCGAGGTGCTGGTGCTCTCCGACGGCACGCCCTGGCGCCCGCTGGTGCACGCCGCCGACATCGCGCGGGCCTTCACGGCCGCGCTGACCGCGCCGCGCGAGGCGGTGCACGACCGGGCGTTCAACATCGGCAGCGAGAACAACAACGTCACCGTCGCCGAGATCGCCGAGCAGGTCGCCGAGGCGGTGTCCGGCGCGAAGGTGCGGATCACCGGGGAGTACGGTGCCGATCCGCGGTCGTACCGGGTGGACTTCTCCCGGTTCCGCGCCGCGATACCCGGCTTCGACTGCGAGTGGACGGTGAAGCGGGGCGCGCTCGAACTCGCCGACGCCTACCGGGAGTTCGGGCTGAACAAGGAGGACTTCGAGCAGCGCTTCACCCGCCTCGCCGTACTGCGCGCGGCGTCCGAGGCCGGTGCCGTGGACGACACCCTGCGGTGGCGCCGGTGACCGCGGTCGGCGAACAGCCGATGACCACGGCCGGCGAGGAGATGTACGCCCTGGTGGAGCGGCTGTACCCGCTCTGCCGGAGCATCACCGGCGACGGGGTGCGCGCCACCCTGGACATCGTCGGCGAGTACATCCCGCTCCAGGTGCACGAGGTGCCGACCGGGACCCAGGTGCTCGACTGGACCGTGCCGCAGGAGTGGAACATCCGCGACGCGTACATCGCCGACAGCGCCGGGAACCGGGTCGTCGACTTCGCCGCGTCCAGCCTGCACGTGCTCGGCTACAGCGTGCCCGTGTCGGCGACCATGCCGCTGGCCGAGCTGCGCGACCACCTGCACACCCTGCCGGACCACCCGGACTGGGTGCCGTACCGCACCAGTTACTACCAGCCGGAATGGGGCTTCTGCCTGGCCCAGAAGACCCTGGACGCGATGCCGGACGGCGCGTACGAGGTGCGCATCGACTCCACCCTCGCCGACGGCCACCTCACCTACGCCGAGCACGTCGTCCCGGGGCAGGTGCCGGACGAGGTGATCGTCTCCTGCCACGTCTGCCACCCGTCGCTGGCCAACGACAACCTGGCCGGTGTCGCGGTGGCGACGTTCCTGGCCCGGGCGCTGGCGGAGCAACGCCCTTACTACACCTACCGGTTCATTTTCGCGCCCGGCACCATCGGGGCGATCACCTGGCTGGCTCGCAACGCGGAGCGGGTGGAGCAGGTCAAGCACGGGCTCGTGCTGGCCTGCGCCGGTGACCCGGGACAGTTGACGTACAAGCAGAGCAGACGCGGCGACGCGGAGATCGACCGGGTGATGCGGCACGTGCTGGCCGCCTCCGGACGGCCGCACCGCGTCACCGAGTTCACTCCGTACGGCTACGACGAGCGGCAGTACTGCTCGCCCGGGTTCGACCTCGGCGTGGGCTCGCTCACCCGGACCCCGTACGCCGGCTACCCCGAGTACCACACCTCGGCGGACGACCTGGACTTCGTCTCCCCGGAGGCGATGGCGGACACCCTCTCCGTCTGTCGCGAGGCGTTCGCCGTCCTCGACCGCAACCGGCAGTACGTCAATCTCAGCCCGTACGGCGAACCGCAGCTGGGCCGGCGCGGGCTGTACGACGCCCTCGGCGGCCGCAGCGACACCAGGCAGGCCCAGATGGCCATGCTCTGGGTGCTCAACCTCGCCGACGGCGAGCACGGTCTGCTGGACGTCGCCGAGCGGTCCGGGCTGCCGTTCGACACCGTCGCCGCCGCGGCCCACGCCCTGCACGGTGCCGGGCTGATCAAGGAATGACGGCGATGACCACCGAGGGGGAGAAGACGAAGCCGCCGGCCGGATCCGCCCGGCGGGCCCTCGCCGGCCGGCTGTCCTGGGGGCTGGCCGACCAGGCGGCCTCCAGCATCAGCAACTTCGCGGTGGGGATCTACGTGGCCCGCTCGCTGGGGGTGACCGCCTTCGGCGTGTTCAGCCTCGCCTGGGTGACCTACGGCGTGGTGCTCAACGTCTCCCGCGGCCTGGCCACCGACCCGCTCGTGGTGCGCTTCAGCGGTGTGCCGGACGCGTCCTGGCGCGCGGCGGTGGCCCGGTCGTCGGGTACCGCGCTCGGCGTCGGGGCCGTCCTCGGAGCGGCGTCCCTGGTGGCCGGACTCGGTCTCGGCGGCCGGGTGGGGACCGCGTTCGCGTGCCTCGGCGTCGTCCTGCCAGGGCTGCTGCTGCAGGACGCGTGGCGGTTCGCGTTCTTCGCCGCGGGCGCCGGGCGGAAGGCGTTCGTCAACGACCTCGTGTGGGGCGTCGCGCTCGTCCCGGCCATGGTGGTGGCGGCCGGTGTGGGCAGCGTGGCCGCGTTCGTACTCGCCTGGGGCGGGTCCGCGGCGGTGGCCGCGCTGTACGGCTGCCTCCAGTCCGGGATCCGGCCCCGGCCGGCCGGAGCGCGCGAGTGGCTGCGCGAGCACCGCGACCTCGGCTCCCGGTATCTGGTCGAGAACGTCAGCAACAGCGGCGCGAGCCAGCTGCGGGCGTACGGGCTCGGCGCGATCGTCGGGGTCGGCGCCGTGGGTGTGGTCCGCGGCGCGGAGCTGCTGCTCGGCCCGTTCATGGCGGTGCTGATGGGCCTGTCGCTCGTCACCGTCGCGGAGGCGGCACGGGTGCTGCGCAGCGCCCCGCACCGCCTCGGCGCGTTCTGCCTCCTGCTGGGCGGCGGGCAGGCCGCCGCCGCACTGCTCTGGGGCGGGGCGCTGCTCCTGCTCCCCGACCGGCTCGGCGAACTCGTGCTCGGCGGCGTCTGGCACGCCGCCTCCGAGCTCATCGTGCCGGTCACGCTCGGTGTCGCGGGCGCCGGGCTCGGCACCGGCGCCGCGGCCGGACTGCGCGCGCTCGGCGCGGCCCGGCGCAGCCTGCGCTCCCAGCTGTTCGCCTCCGCCTTCTACATCGGCGGCGGGATCGGCGGGGCGGCCGTCGCCGGCACCGTCGGCTCGGCCTGGGGCGTCGCCGCCGCGACCGTCGGCGGCTCGGCCGTGTGGTGGCTGCAGCTGCGGTCCGCCCTGCGCGCGCACCACCGGAACACCATTCGCCAAGTGAGGACACCATGACCGCCCACCCCCGGCTGAGCATCGGCCTGCCCGTGTACAACGGCGAGGAGTACCTCGCCGAATCGCTCGACGCCCTGCTCGGGCAGACCTACGAGGACTTCGAGCTGGTCGTCTCCGACAACGCCTCGACCGACGGGACCGAGGACATCTGCCGCACGTACGCCGCGCAGGACTCCCGCATCCGGTACATCCGGCTGACCCGGAACATCGGCGCCGCGCCGAACCACAACTACGTGTTCACCCAGTGCCACGGCGAGCTGTTCAAGTGGGCCTCGCACGACGACCTCTACGCCCGGGACCTGCTGCGGCGCTGTGTGGAGGCGCTGGACGAGCGGCCCGACGTGATCCTCGCGCACGCCGACCAGGCGGTGATCGACGGCGACGGCAAGGTGAAGGTCCCGTACGCGTACACGCTCGCCACCGCATCGCCGCACGCTCCGGAGCGTTTCCGCAGCATGCTGTTCGAGCCCGGCGGCGACGACTTCTACGGGGTGATGCGGGCCGACGTGCTGCGCCGGGTGAAGCCGCACGACAGCTACCACCACGCGGACCGCACGTTCGTCGCCGAGATCGGCCTGCACGGTCCCTTCCACCAGGTGCCGGAGCTGCTGTACTTCCGCCGCGACCACCCCACGCGCGCCGAGCGGGCGAACCCGTCCAAGCGCTCCCGGTGCGTCAACCTCGACCCGCGCCGGGCAGGCCTGCTGCACCCGACGCCCCGGCTGCTCGCCGAGTACGTCGGGGGCTTCGTCTCGGCGATCCGGCGGGCGCCGTTGTCCTCGGCCGACCGGCGTGCGTGCTACCGCCACCTGGCCGCGTGGATGACCAGCCGGGCCCGGCCGGGTGCGGGCGAGCGGGTCGAGGACCGCGCCCCGGTCGACCCGGCCAGGCTCACCGTCTCCGTCGACGCCCTCGTCGCCGGACGTGCGGGGAGGCAGCCATGACCTCCGTACGCGTGGGGGTGTTCGGCCTGCTCGGCTCCGGCAACCTCGGCAACGACGGATCGCTCGAAGCCGTGCTCGGCCACCTCCGCGCCGAGCACCCGGACGCGGTCGTGGACGCGCTGTGCGGCGGACCCGAGGTCGTCACGGCCCGCTACGGGATTCCCGCGACGCGGCTGCACTGGAACCGCGCCGAGTACCGGACCGCGTCACGTGCGGGCGCGATCGCGGCGAAGGGCCTGGGCAAGCTCGTCGACGTCGTCCGCACCGCCGCCTGGGTGCGCCGGCACGACGTGGTGATCGTGCCGGGCATGGGCGTCCTGGAGGCGACGCTGCCGCTGCGGCCGTGGGGCTTCCCATACTCGCTGTTCCTGCTCTGCGCGAGCGGCCGGCTGCTGCGCACCCGGGTCGCGCTGGTCGGCGTCGGCGCGGACGCGATCGGTGACCGGCCGACCCGGGCGCTGGTGCGCTGGTCGGCACGCCTGGCCGCGTACCGCTCGTACCGGGACACCCTCTCCCGCGACGCGATGCGTGCGATGGGCGTGGACACCGCGCGCGACGAGGTCCACCCGGACCTGGCGTTCGCCCTGCCGACGCCTCCGCCCGCCGAGTCCGCGGGCACCGTCTGCGTAGGTGTCATGGACTTCCACGGCGGCAACGACGACCGCGCGCGGGCCGAGGAGATCCACCGGCGCTACGTCGACGGGACGACCCGGTTCGTCCGCGCACTGGTCGAGGACGGCAGGCGGGTCCGGCTGCTGACCGGCGACGCGTGCGATGCCACGGTGGTCGCCGCGATCCTCGACGCGGTGGACTCGCCGCTGGTCACCGCCGCCGAAGCGGCCTCGCTCGCCGATCTGATGAAGGAGACGGCGGCCGCCGACACCGTGGTGGCGACCCGCTACCACAACCTGGTCTGCGCGCTGAAGGTCGGCACACCCACGCTCGCGCTCAGCTATGCGGCGAAGAGCGACGCGCTCATGGACCGGATGGGCCTCGGTGCGTACTGCCACCCGGCCCGCGAGGTCGACGCCGACCGGCTCCTCGAACAGTTCCGGGCGCTGGAGAAGCAATCGGCGGAGCTGCGGCGGACCCTCATCGAGCGGAACCAGGCCGCCGCACAGCAACTGGCGCGCCAGTTCGCCGACTTGACCACGGCCCTGTTCCCGGCGACCGGCCACGCCCACGCACACGCCCTGCGGGAGACCCCATGAAAGCGACCGAAGTCCCGGAGATCGCCGGCGCGTACCTGTTCGAGCCGACGCCGTACGCCGACGAACGCGGCTTCTTCTGCCGCACCTTCGACGCCGACGTGATCCGCTCGGTGGGCCTCGACCCGAACGCCTTCGTCCAGGACAGCGTGTCCCGCTCGGTCCGTGGCGTGCTCCGCGGCCTGCATCTGCGCTCAGGAGCCGGCGAGGCCAAGCTGGTGCGCTGCTCGTACGGGAAGATCTTCGACGTCGTCGTGGACCTGCGGCCGGACTCGCCGACCTACCTGGGCCGGGCCTTCTTCGAGCTGTCCGGCGAGACGCAGGCGACCCTGTACATCCCGGCGGGGTGCGCGCACGGCTTCCAGGCGCTGACCGAGACCGCCGACACCTCGTACCGGATCGACCGCCCGCACGATCCGGCCGAGGACGTGACGATCGCCTTCGACGACCCGGAGCTCGCCATCCCCTGGCCGCTCCCCGCCACATCGATGTCCCCGCGGGACCGGGAGGCGCCGAGCCTCGCCGAGGTCCTGAAGCAACGAGAGAAGTGAGGCCGGCATGGACATCGAGGAGTTCCGACTGCCGCGGTCGCAGCGGGCGAACGAGCGCCTGCACGCCCTGGTCCCCGGGGGCGCACACACCTACGCCAAGGGCGACGACCAGTACCCCGAGAACCTGGCCCCGGTCATCAGCCACGGCCGCGGTGCCCACGTGTGGGACATCGACGGCAACCGCTACGTCGAGTACGGCTCGGGGCTGCGGTCGGTCAGCCTCGGCCACGCTCACCCCCGCGTGAACGAGGCGGTGCGACGGGAGCTCGACCGGGGCAGCAACTTCGTCCGGCCGTCGTACGTGGAGGTCGAGGCCGCGGAGCGTTTCCTGGCCACGGTGCCGACCGCCGAGATGGTGAAGTTCGCGAAGAACGGCTCCGATGTCACCACCGCCGCGGTGCGCCTCGCCCGCGCGGTCACCGGGCGCCCGCGCGTGGCCATCTGCGGCGACCACCCGTTCTTCTCCGTCGACGACTGGTTCATCGGCACCACACCGATGTCCGCGGGAATTCCGGCGGCGACCACCGAACTCACGGTGTCGTTCCCGTACGGGGACCTGGCCGCCACGGAGGAAGTGCTCACCCGGTACCAGGACGAGGTCGCCTGCCTGATCCTCGAGCCCGCCGGCCACACCGAACCCACTCCCGGCTACCTCGCAGGACTCCGCGAACTGGCCGACCGGCACGGCTGCGTGCTGGTCTTCGACGAGATGATCACCGGCTTCCGCTGGTCCGAGGCGGGCGCCCAGGGCCTGTACGGCGTCGTCCCCGACCTCTCCACGTTCGGCAAGGCGCTGGGCAACGGGTTCGCCGTCTCCGCGCTGGCCGGGCGCCGCGACCTGATGGAGCGGGGCGGGCTGCGGCACTCCGGCGACCGGGTGTTCCTGCTGTCCACCACGCACGGTGCGGAGACGCACTCCCTGGCGGCCGCGATGGCCGTGCAGACCGTCTACACCGAGGAAGGCATCACCGCGCGACTGCACGCCCTGGGCGAGAAGCTGTCCGCCGGGGTCCGCGACGCCGCGGCGAGCATGGGCGTCGGCGACCACGTCGTGGTCCGGGGCCGGGCCAGCAACCTGGTCTTCGCCACCCTCGACGAGAACGGGCAGCCGTCGCAGGAGTACCGCACCCTGTTCCTGCGCCAGCTCCTCGCGGGCGGGGTGCTGGCCCCCTCGTTCGTGGTGAGCAGCGCGCTGAGCGACGCCGACATCGATCACACCGTCGACGTGGTCGCCCGGGCATGTGCGGTGTACCGGAAGGCGCTGGACGCCGCCGACCCGGCCCCCTGGCTGGCCGGACGACCGGTGAAGCCGGTTTTCCGTCGCTCGGCGTGACGTGACGTGACGTCAGATGAACCGCGCCTGCCCGGCATCGGCCATCCGGTCGGCCGTCCGGTCGATCAGCCAGGCGGTCGCCGGTACCACCGCCAGCGCGGTGCACCAGCCGCCGACGGCGTCGGTCGGGTAGTGCGCGCTCAGGACGACCTGCGCCCAGCCCATGGCGGCGCCCGCGACCAGCGCCGCGGCGAGCACGAGTGACGCGCCGGCCGTCCTGCCGAGGCCGAGCCGGCCGGTCGCGAGCAGCGCCACCGCGAGGGCGAACGCGGTGAGGAAGGCGGTGTGCCCGCTCGGGAAGGCCAGACTGCCGTCGCCATGGATGGTGCGTCCCACCACGGGCTTGAGCAGCTTCGTCGTCCCCACGGTCAGGCCGCTGCCGACAACGACGAGCACCGCCGCGCGAGGCCGCCGAAGCAGCAGGCAGCCCGTCACGGTGGCCACGACCAACGTCGCCGCTCCGGCGGGCTCCCCCAGGAAGTCCGTGGCCAGAGCGACGTTCCGCCACGACGGCCCCACCCCGTCCACCGCCGCCCCTATCCGCCTGTCCCCCATGCCGGGCTTGCTGTCGCCGGCGTACAGAACCCCGAGCAGGACGACCACCAGCGCGGCGAGGGCCGCGACCGGCCCGAGCGGCAAGCGCAGCGCCGGGGGCAGCACCGCGGGCGCCGGCCGGCCGGTCACACGCCCACCGCGTCCGGCCGGCCTGCGGCGCTCTGCCGTGCTCGGCAGAAGGTGTTCCGGATCCTGACCTCTCGAGGAGGCAGGGCGAGGGTGCGGCCCTTCATCCGACCGGTTGGCGGCCATGGATCAGCGACTCCCCGTTCCCGTCAGTCTGTGCTTGCCACCCTAACCAACCTGCGGTCGCGGCGAACCGCCGTCGCACGATCCGCATGTTCACGCTCCGCACTGGCAGCGGCACCCCGTCACGGCGCAGGACGCGGAACTCTCACCGTCCCGATTCGCCCGGACGGTCAGTCGGTGCATCAGCAAGCCATGCCCGCACCTGTTCGCCATCGTGCAGGTAGCCGCCGCTGATCTTCGTTCTCAGCAAGAGTCGGCCGGCCGCGGGCATCTACAGGCCGGGCGAGGGCCATCCCCCCCAGGCGGTCTGCTCGAAGTCGGCCTCACCGCTCCCGGCGCCGGACTCGGGCCGGTCGCCGGGACCGGAGTGCGGACCGCGCCCCTTGCAGAGCCGGTCTCCGGCGCGAAGTGACCTCTGATCGTTCGCGATCAGGGGGCGAAGAACATGGAGACGTACACCTGGTCGAAGCGCCGGGCCGCCACGTCCTGCCTCGTGATCGCCCAGTAGACGAAAGCGCCCTCCCAGCCGCTGATGTCAGGGTGCCATTGGGCGAGGAGCACCCAGTCCTCCGGGCGTGGCGGTTCCCCGGAATCCGGCCGGTCCTCCTCTTCCGCCGCCCACCATGCGGACGATGCGACGGGATCCACCTCGCCGTACTCGTCCATGGCGTACCCGTCGATCTGCAGCTGGGACCACTTGGTGAGTCTCAGGTCCTCACCTCGCACCTCCGACCACGCCTCGCGCAGTTCCTTGGCGCGGGGGTGTTCAGCGGGGTCGACGATCGAGTCATGGTCCGGCAGGGAGACGTCGTAGCGCAGTCGCAGCTCTTCCCGCAGCTGCAAGTCCAGTTCCGCCAGCCAGTCCTGCGGGCTGTAGTCGCGCTCCACATGGCGTTCCTCGACGGGTGTGCCGGCGGGGATGTATATGGCTGTGCCGTAGGCATCCAGCGGATCGGGATGGGCGAACAACAGGAGTCGGCCGTCCTGCGGCAGCGGGAGGCTCGTCGTGTCTTCGGGCAGCGCGGCAAGGTCGAGGGACGCGATGAGGTGCATCTCATCGAATCCCTCAGGGCCGGGGACGTCGGCGGGAAGCATCAGCGGACCGCCGAGGCGGCCCACGACCGGCCCGTCCACATGCGGCGACAGCGTCGCACACGGGCGGGCAGCGTCCAGCCACCGTTCCACGTCGGCGGACGGGACATCGCGCGCGAGTGCCTTCTCACGGAACCGGTTCAGCTTGTCCATCAGCTCGGGTGTCATGCGATGAACCTAGCCAGTGGGTCTGACACGCACCCGTCGCGTCCACGGCCTGCGTGACCGGTGAGCCGGGCCACCCGGCTTTCCCCGGCGCTCCCGGCGGGTCCCAGGCACTCGGCCGACGACAGTCCGGGGAGCCGGGAGCGAGCAGCAGCGCCGCCGCGATCCGACCGTCCCGCTCGCCCCTCGACAGATCGTGCCGGATCGCTTCGCCACCGCGTCACCCGGTCTCAGCCGCCGCGCCGCACCCGGGCCGCCTTGCGGGCCTCCGCGAGCTTGCGGGCCTCACCGCTCTTGCGGGACGGCCTGCCACCGGAGGCGTTCTTCGTGTCCTTTGTGCTGCCCAGGCCGCGGAACGGGGCGTTGTGGTTCTTGGGGCGCGGTGCGGCCGGCCCGCCGTCGAGAGGCTTCCCGGAGGGTGCCTTGGCGCCGGTGATCCGGCTCAGCTCCGCCTCACCGGACCGCACTTTGGTGACCTTGGGGGTGACGTCGGCGTCCGCCATGACCTGGCTCGTCTCGCGGCGCTGTCCCGACAGGACGAGTGTCACGACGGTGCCGGAGCGGCCGGCCCGCGCGGTGCGGCCCGCGCGGTGCAGATAGTCCTTCGGGTCGGTGGCCGGGTCGACGTTGACCACGAGGTCGAGGTCGTCGACGTGCAGCCCGCGTGCGGCGACGTTCGTCGCCACCAGCGCGGTCACCTGCCCGTCCTTGAACTGGGCCAGGGTCCTGGTGCGCTGCGGCTGGGACTTCCCGCTGTGCAGGGCGGCGGCGGCCACGCCACTGGCCCGCAGATGCCGCGTGAGCTGGTCGACGCCGTGCTTGGTGTCCAGGAACAGCAGGACGCGGCCGTCCCGGGCGGCGATCTCCGTGGTCACGGCGTACCGGTCCGGGCCGTGCACGACGAGGACGTGGTGCTCGATCGCGGAGACCGCGCTGGACGAGGGGTCCACGGAGTGGACGGCGGGATCGCGCAGGTAGCGCTGCACCAGCTGGTCGACGTCGCGGTCGAGGGTGGCGGAGAACAGCATCCGCTGCCCGTCGGGACGCACCTGGTCCAGGATTTCGGTGACCTGCGGCAGGAACCCCAGGTCACACATCTGGTCCGCCTCGTCCAGGACCGTGATGCGTACCCGTCCCAGTCGGCAGCCCTTGCGCTCGACGAGGTCGTGCAGCCGACCGGGCGTGGCGACGACGATCTCTGCGCCGTCCCGCAGCACGGCGGCCTGCCGTCCGATGGAGACTCCGCCCACCACGGTCGCGAGCCGCAGCCGGAGCGCCTGAGCGTACGGGGTGAGCGCCTCACCGACCTGCTGCGCCAGTTCCCTGGTGGGCACCAGAACGAGCGCCAGCGGCTCCTTGGGCTGCGCGCGCCGCCCGGCCGTCCGGGCGAGCATCCCCAGGCCGAAGGCGAGCGTCTTGCCGGATCCTGTGCGGCCACGGCCCAGGACATCCCGTCCCGCGAGCGCGTTCGGCAGCGCCGCCGCCTGGACGGGGAAGGGCACAGTCACACCGTGCTCGTCGAGCGTCCGCAGGATCTCGGCCGGCAGCCCGAGCTGCGCGAAGGACACCGCCGTGGGCAGCGCCGAAGTGGTGCCCGACGTTGTGGACACACCGTCCTGCCGCCGGGCATCGGCACGTGCTGCTGATTCACTCACGAGAAGCCTTCCTCCGAAGAGACCGTACCGAGGAAGGCGCGGCAGGGACGCGGCCACCGGCCAGGGACACCGAACCAAGCACCGGCACAGCGACGCTGCAAACCCTCGACGATAGCACGGGGCACGGTGGGCGGCGGTTCGGTGTCCGTGTCGGGGTGCTGGATGCCCACTGCACCGCGTCAGGCGCCGTGTGCCCGGGATGCGGGGCCCGGTGCGCGGGCTGATGGCGGTCCCGGTGACACGGTGCCCGAGCAGCGCCAGGCCGATGGCCTGCGTGCCGATGCCACATGAACAGTCGAGCACCTCCGCTCGTCCCTGGGCGATCAGGGCGTCCAGGGCGTCCATGCCTGAGACATCAGTGGCGCCCGGAATCACCGTGCCTGAAGCACGCCTGAGGCGTCCAGGGCAGTGCTCATTGCGCCGGACACACGCTGGACCAGCGTGAACGTTGCGGGCGAGGACGTCGCGTGGAGTGTCGAAGACGTCCGCGTAGTGGTGTCCGGGCACGACCAGAATGTGGCCGGGCGCCGAAGGATCCTCCACAGATGTCGCCTCGGGTCTCCGGTGACGGCGGCACCCCGCCACCGTGGGAACGGTGACGGGATGCGTGTGGTTCATCGTCCGGCGAGCGGGGCCCCGCCGTGGCCGGTCACTTGGCCAGGAAGGCGAGCAGGGCGTCGGTGACTTCCTGGGCGTGGGTCCACAGCAGGCCGTGCGGGGCGCCCTCGACGACGACGTACTCCGCCTGCGGCAACGCCTGATGGAAGAGGTCACCGGTGGACTCGATGGGCAGGATGCGGTCGGCGGTGCCGTGCAGGATCAGTGCGGGTACGTCGATCTTGGCTATGTCGGCGCGGAAGTCGGTGGTCCAGGTCGCCACGCACGCCAGGGAGGCGTACCAGGAGGCGTCGGCGGCGACGTTCCAGCTGCTGCGGACGGCCTCCTCGCTGATGCGGGTGCCGAGGTTCTCGTCGAGGTTGTAGAAGTCCTGGTAGAACGAGGTGAAGTAGGCGTAGCGGTCGGCGGTGACGGCCTGCTCGATGCCCTCGAAGACGGCGCCGTCGACACCCCCGGGGTTGTCGTCGGTCTTGAGCAGGTACGGCTCGAGGGAGGCGAGGAAGGCGGCCTTGGTGATGCGGGCGGAGCCGTAGGTGCCCAGGTAGCGGCCGACCTCGCCGGTTCCCATCGAGAAGCCGACGAGGACGGCGTCGGTGAGGTCCAGGGTGGTCAGGACGGTGTCGAGGTCGGCGGCGAAGGTGTCGTAGTCGTAGCCGGTGGCGGGCTGGGAGGAACGGCCGAAGCCGCGGCGGTCGTAGGTGATGACGCGGTAGCCGGCCCTGAGCAGGGCGGCGGACTGCTTCTCCCAGGAGTGGCCGTCGAGCGGGTAACCGTGGATGAGGACGACCGGCTGTCCGGTGCCGTGGTCCTCGTAGTACAGCTCGATGTCGGTGGTGTTCTCCTGGCCGACGGTGATGAACGGCATGGTGGTCGCTGCCTTCCGGTGTGTGCTGCGTGAATTGCTGAGTCAGTGAGTCAGTGAGTCAGACAGGGCGGCCAGGCTTCAGCCGGCGGTGGTGCCGAGGCTTTCGTAGACGTGCCGTATGTAGCTGTGGGTGCGTTCCGAGCCCAGGATCCCGTCACCCAGCCGGTTCATCGTGTAGGCGAACGTGATGCGCCGGTCGAGGTCCATCATGACGACGGAGCCGCCTCGGCCGACCCAGAAGCAGATCGTTCCGGTGGGCATGTGCGGCATCGTCCTCGGGTCGGCGAGCGCGTAGCCGATCCCCCAGCGCACGGGAACGCCCAGGAACAGGTCGACCCCGTCGGCCTGCACGTCGAAGATCGCGTCCACGGTGTCCGGGGAGAGGAGCCGGTGGCCGTTCGCCGTGCCGCGCCGTGAGATCACCGACAGGGCCCGGGCCAGGCCGCGTGCGTTGCCGTGTCCGTTGACGGCGCCCAGCTCGGCGCGGCGCCATTGCGGGGTGTCGACGTGCTCGTCCCGGGCGGGGCTTCCGAGCAATGTCCTGGTGAAGACGGCGTCGGGGGCGGGATCGGCCAGTACTCCGGGCAGCTGTGCGGGCGGCACCAGCGCGGCGATGCGCGGCCAGTCGGCCTCCCGCGCGCCGATCTGTACATCGGCGCCCAGCGGTCCGGCGATCTCGGTGTCGACGAACTCGGTCAGGGTACGGCCGCTGACCCGCCGGACGAGTTCTCCCACCAGCTGTCCCTGGGTCTGCATGTGGTAGCCCGCGGCGGTTCCCGGTTTCCACCAGGGCGCCTGTCCGGCCAGTCGGGCGCTCGCCGTCGGCCAGTGGCAGAGGTCGTCCATGGTGAAGGGCTGCTGCCAGCCCGAGAGTCCCGCGGTGTGTGACAGGACGTGCCGCACCTCGATGTTCTGCTTGCCCTCGGCGGCGAATGCGGGCCAGTACTCCGCGACCGGGCGATGCAGTTCCAGTTCCCCCCGGTCGACGAGGAGGAGGGCCGCGAGACTGCTGAGGGTCTTGGTGGTCGACCAGAGACCGACCAGCGTGTCCCGGCTCCACGGAACGGTTCGCGCGGTGTCGGCGTGTCCGCCCCATATGTCGACTTCCAAGGCTCCGTCGACGTCGACGGCGATCGATGCGCCCAGTTCCTCGCCGGACTCGATGTGTGCTGCCAGTGCTGCTCGGACCGGTTCGAACCGGGCCGTGCTCGTTCCTTCGACGGTGACCATGACGTGCTCCGCTCCGGCCGTGTCCAGTGCCGGCCGGCCTTCTCGATGGGCGTGCTGTGATGACGGCGTGTCCGGGGTGCGTCGGTGGCGACCGCCGGGGCCGGGCGCCTCACCGGGCGCCCGGCCGCGGCGGCGGGGTCAGCGCGTGACGTCGAAGGAGGCGGCGCGGGACACGAACGCCGTGTCCCCGTCCTCGGCCGTCACCAGGGCCGAGACGTACCAGGTGCCCCGGTCCAGCCCGGCCGCCTCCTCTGCCGTGACCTTCAGTGTGTAGGTGCAGCGGGACGTCTCGTCCGTGATGCTCCGGCAGGTGGTGCTGTCCGCGTGCCGGAGCTCCGCCGCGGTCGGATCGAGCTTCGAACTCGCGGGCCACACCAGGGCCTTCAGACCGCGGATGCCCGAGTCGTCGCTCACGTCCGCGGTGAAGGTGAACGAACCCGTGCTGCCGCCCGACGGAGCGGCATAACGGGCCGAGCCGTTCTCCAGGGCGGGTTCCGTGGCGGTCGAGGCCATGGCGAAACTGCCGGCGGCCACGGCGCCGAGGACCGCGGCGCCGATGAGCGACGGGACGAGAACGCGCTTGGACATGGGACATCCCCCTGAGTACTGGTGTGGAAGCAGGTGCGGTGCACCTGCGGACGGAAGCGGGAAGCGACACGCGGGACGGAACGGACGGACCGAAAGACCCGCCGGCGGAACCGGTGGCCGCCCGTTTCCTCGATGTGATCGAGCCTATGGCCGGGGCAGTGCGCGGTCCTCGGACTGCCGGATGATCACCGCATTGAACCTGAGATAGAGAACGCCGCCGAGCCGTCCGCCTTCCGGTCGCACCGTCGCGGCTGCATCCCGGGTAAGAGAGCCGGATCAGCCTGCAGCCGGATCCGGGCCGCCTGCCCGTGGCCATAGCCTTGACCCGTCATGCATCGAACCGATGACCGATTCCTACCGGTCCTGCTGATCTGCGCCCAGGCCGCGGTGTGGCCCGGGGCGGCGCTGGTGCGTGGGGCCGTCCCGCCCGCCTCCGCCGTGCTCGTGGCGGCCCTCGTCGCCGGACCGGTGACGGCCGCACTCACCCTGCGCCGTGTCCGCCCGGTGACCGTCCTCGCCCTGGTCGCCGCCGCGTGTGCGCTGGGTGCCGGGGCCCTGCCCGGCGGGGCGATGGCGGTACTCGGCACCGCGGGTGTCGCGCTGGCCCTGTTCACCGTGGCGACCGAACGCGACACCTTCACCACCGTGCTGTGCGCGGTGGCGCTCGCCGTCTGGCAGGTCCTGTACGGCCTCAGCCTGCACGGGCTCAGGGACCGTGACGGACTCGATCTCGTGCTCACCGCCCTGCTGTACGCCGCCACGTGCGGTGCCGGCCTGCTGGTACGGCGGGCCCGTCGCGCACGACGAGCGGCCGGACACCGGCTGCAGCGGGCCGAGTCCGAGCGCCACCGGCTCCCGGCGGCCGAACGGCGCCGCATGGAACGGGAGCTGCACGACGTCAGCGCCCACCATCTGACGGCCGTGGTGGTCACGGCGGGTGCGGCGCTGGGGCTGCGCGACCGCCGGCCCGAACTCGCCGCCGAGGCACTCCGGTTCGCGGCCGGGACCGGCCGCGAGGTCACCCGGGCGCTCGGCGCGGTCCGGGCGCCGACGCCCTCGCGTGCGGAAGCGCCGTCGCCGGAGGAACGGCTGCTGGATCTGGTCGCGGGGTTCCGCCGGCTGGACCATCACGTGGACTGTGACATCGATCCCCTGCCGGACGGCGCCGTCGCGGACGCGGCCTACGGCATCGTGCGCGAGGCGCTGACCAACGTGGCACGGTACGCCCCCGGTGCGCCGACGAGGGTGCTGTGCCGGTACGGCGACACCCGCACGGACGTCGTGGTCACCAGCGGGGCGCCGCGTCCCGGTGCGGTGGCGCACGGCGCGGACCTCGGTGGGGGACGCGGCCAGGGCTTCCTGCGGTCGCGGGTACGAGAGGCGGGCGGCACCCTGACCACCGGCCCGACGGCACAGGGCGGCTGGGAGGTGCGCGCGGTCCTGCCCGGCCGGACCGCCGCCCCGGTCACACAGTCCGTCCCGCGCAGTTACCGCCTGGCGCAGGTGACGGCGGCCGCCGGCCTTGCCCTGCAACCGCTGCTGCCGGCACTGGTCATCCGGGCGGAGCCCACGTCGAATGCGCCGCAGGTGTCCGCGGGCGTGCTCTTCGCCCTGCTGGCCGCGGCGCAGACGGTCACGCTCCTGTGGCGGCGCCGGGCGCCGCGCGCCGCCCAAGGCGTCCTGTTCGCCACGGCTCTGCTCTGGCCGGTGGCGATGACCGCGGGCGACTACACCGGTCCGGTCGTCCTCCCGCCCGCGCTGAGCCTGCTCGCCACCTGCGCGGCGCTCGCCACGGAAGCGGCCGGCACCGCCGCCGCCCCCACCCCTGCCGAGGGCCGGCGGCGCCTGCCCCTGCCGGTCCGCCCGGTCGCGGCCGTGGCGGTGCACGCGGCGGCCGCGACCACCGCCGTCCTGGACCGGGGCACGTCGGTACCCTCCTGGGCGGTCGCCGTGGCGGCGACCGCCGGGGCATCCCTGGCGGTCGGCGCGGCCCGCCTGGGCGGAGCCCTGCGCGGCAGGCGCGACCGGGCCGTCCGGGCCGGGTGGGAGGAACGCCTCGCGACCTGGACCGAGGAGGCGGTCCGGGACGCGTGGGCCGAGCGCCGCCGGATCACCGCCGGGCTGGAGACCACCGTGCTGGCACGCACCGCCGACATGGTCACGGAGGCGGAGGCGGGCCGGCTCGACGCGACCGCCGAACGCGCCCGTGAGGCCCTGGCCGCGATGCGCGCCCTGCTCGACGCGGCCCAGGAGGGCGACACGGGCGACACGGAGCACCGACGGCGGCCGCAGCCCACCCTCCAGGCGCTCGACCTGCTCGCCCGCCAGTGCCGGGCCACCGGCCGCGAGGTGGAGATACGGCTGACCGACCGCGTACCGGAACGACTGCCCACCGCCGTGGACCTGGCCGCCTACCACGCCGCCGAGACGGTGCTCGCGGCCGGCGGTGAGGAACCCGCGGTGCTGGAAGTCGACGTCTGCGACGGTATGTTGACGATCACGGCCACCGGGGTGCCGCGGGCCCTCCGCCCCGCCGTACGGGAACGGCTGGCGGCGCGGGCCGCGGCGCTCGACGGCACCCTGACCACTATTCCGGCGGACACGGTCCGCCTCCGGCTGCCCCTCGCCGCGGACCCGGCCGCCGGGCAGGACGACGAGCAGGACGACGAGAAGAAGGGAAGGCGATGAGCCTCAGGGTGCTGGTCGCCGACGACCAGGGCATCGTACGGGCGGGGTTCGCCGCCGTGATCGACGCGGAGGAGGACATGACGGTCGTCGGTGAGGCCGCCGACGGTGCCGCAGCGGTACGGCTCGCCGAAGAGCTGGCCCCCGACGTGATCGTCATGGACGTCAGGATGCCCGAACTGGACGGCATCGCCGCCACCCGGATCATCACCGGCCCGCAGGACGCCCCCCGTGTCCTGGTGCTGACCACCTTCGACCTCGACGCGTATGTCTTCGACGCGCTGCGCGCCGGCGCCTCCGGCTTCCTCCTCAAGGACGTACACGCCTCCGAGCTGCTGCACGGCATCCGGGTGGTGGCCGCCGGAGAGAGCGTGCTCGCCCCGTCCGCGACCCGCCGGCTCATCGGCCACTACGCGTCCGGAGCGGTCACCGGCACCCGGACCGGGAGCACTCCCCGCGAGCTGGACAGCCTGACCGGCCGCGAACGGAACGTCCTCACCCTGGTCGCGTCCGGACTCACCAACGCCGAGATCGCCGAACAGCTCGGCATCACCGTCGGCACCGTGAAATCCCATGTGAACGCGCTGCTGCGCAAGCTCGGGCTGCGCGACCGGGTCCAGGCGACGATCCTCGCCTACGACCTCGGCCTCGCCCGCCCGAACCCGCCCGGCAGCCACCTCTGACACCCCGCACACGACCACCGCAGAAGGAGCCCACCGCCGTGACTGATCCCGGCCGGTCCGTCCCCCGCCGCCTGCGCCGTGCGGCGGTCGGCAACGTCTTCGCCCTCGTCTACGTCGCGGTCTGTGCCGCCCTGCTCGTGTGGGCGCTCGCGGTGACCGCCGCCGACAGCTCGGGCGAGTCGTCCCTGGCGGTGATCATTCCACTGCTCGCCACCGCCCCGGTCAGCTTCGTGCTGCTCGTGCTGCCGGGCGGCCTCGCGATGCTCATCGCCGCCGTCGTTCTCGGGGCGCTGGTCAACGCCGCGGTCATCGCGTGGTGCGCCCGCGCACTGCGCCGCGGCGGCCGCCCGGACCCGGCGCCCTGAACCCCGGCGCCGCGGCTCCGTCGTCGGCGCAGCGGAAGCCGCGGTTGCCGGACGAGGACTCCGGAGTACTGGAGGAGCGGGCGGCGACCCGGTAACGGTTGCAGCAGGAGGAAGGACCGTCGCCCGTAGGTGAAGCGCCGGCCTCACGGACACGGGGACGGCCACTGGACAGCGCTGAGAGAAGCCAGTACGGCGCTCACCGGGACCGTCGGGCGGATATCCATGCGTCCACGCAGGGTAATGGCTTTCGCCCAGCAGGCGAGGGCAGCGTTGCGCTCCCCCGCACGCTCATGGCAGCGCGCGGCGCCTTCCAGTGCCTGGGCCTGGTCCTTCGGACTGTTCGCCTGCAGCGCGAGGCGGAGGGCCCGCTCGTAGACGGTCAGCGCGCCCTCTGCGCGAGGGCCGTACTGGAGCACGTCTCCGATGCTGTTGAGGACTTCTGCCTCTCCCTGCATGTCCTTCGTCGCCTGGAACAGTTCCCTGGACCGGTGCAGGAGCCGGGTGGCTTCCGCGTGCTGCCCCGACCGGCTCTTCACCCGGCCGAGTTCCAGCAGTGCGTTGGCCGCTCCGTGTCGGTTGCCCAGTTCGCCGTACCGGTCGAGCGCCTGGCGGGCCAGATCCTCGGCTTCCGCGTCTTGGCCGGTCATGTGCAGGATGCGGCTCAGCAGCCACAGCGCGCTGGCTTCGCCGAGCCGGTCCCCCAGAAGCAGGTAGATGTCGAGGGCCTGCTGGGCGTGGGTGCCGGCCGTCAGGTGTTCTTCTCTGCCGCATCCCACCCGGCCCAGCTCCCACAGCGTGTCGGCCTCTCCGGCACGGTCTCCCAGGGCGCGGTACAGGAGCAGGGCCCGGTGGGCCAGCTCGTCCGCCTGGGCGTAGTGCCCGGTCATGTGGCGCACGCGGCTCAGCAGCCACAGGGTCCTGGCTTCGCCGGGCCGATGCCCGACCGAGCGGTAGAGCCCCAGCGCCCGGTCCGCCAGCCGGCCGGCTCGGGCGAAGTCGCTGGTGATGTCGTGCACGCGTCCCAGGTCCCAGAGGGCGTTCGCCTCGCCGAGGCGGTCCTGCGCGGCCCGGTACAGGCTCAGCGCCTCCGCTGTGTGGCCGGTCGCCTCTCCATAGGTACCGGTGGCGAAGTGCACCTGCCCCAGTGCGCACAGGACGTCGGCCCGCATACGGACCTCCTCCGGAGCGCAGAGCTGTGCCGCGGCCCGCAGTACGGCGGCCGCTTCCCGGTAGTTCCCCGTGGCGCTGCGGGTACGGCCGAGGTGGCGCAGGGCGGTCACCGTGCTGTGCCGGTCCTGCAGGTGGACGGCGGCTCGGGCGGCTGCTTGATGCAGCCGGCCGGCCTCGCGCCATCGGCCGTGCTGGTGGAGGGCGTCCGCCTGCACCTCGGCGAGCCGGACGGTGTGCGTGTGGTCGCCGGTCTCGATGGCCCGCAGCGCGCAGGCGCCGAGATTGGCGAGCTCGGCCCGCATCCACTCGGCAGCCGCGTCGTAACTGTTCAGCCGCGGCAGAGCGAGGTTCCACCGGTCTGCGGACCGCCATCGGGCGCCGGCTCGGTCGGTGAGGTGGCAGCGCGCGGCGGCAGCCGCGTGTGCGTAGTAGGTCATCACCCGCTCGACGGCGGCCTCGTGCTCGGCCGGCGGGTCGGTGAGGGCCGTGTTCCGCGCGTAGGCGCGGATGAGGTCGTGGAGGCGGTAGCGGCCGGGGGTCGGTGACTCGGCGAGGTGGTCGTCGTAGAGGGCTTCGAGTGCGCAGCGGGCCGTCGCCAGGGGGATGTCGGCGAGGGCCGCGGCAGCGTGGGCGTCGATGTCCGGGCCCGGGTGCAGGCCCAGCTGGCGGAAGAGGCGCCGGCGGCCGGCGGGCAGGGCGTCGTAGGACATGGCGAAGGCGGTCGCGGTGGCCAGTTCACCCGCGGCGAGTGCGTCGAGTCGGTCCTGCGCTGCGGCCAGGTCGTGCGCGAACCGGGCCATGTCCCAGTGCGGCCGGTGCGCGAGACGGCTCGCCAGCAGAGAGATCGCGAGGGGGAGGTGTCCGCACAGCTCGGTGATGTGAGTGAGGGTGTCCGTCTCCGCCGCACCGATGTCCCGTCCGGCGAGCCGCGCGAACAGCAGACCGGCGTCCGTGTCGGGCAGCGTGTCGAGCGGGAGTGCGCTCGTCTCGGGGAGAGGCAGGCGACGGCGGCTGGTGATCAGGACCAGGCAGTCGGGCTCGCCCGGCAGCAGGGGGTCGACCTGGGCGCGGGAGACGGCGTCGTCCAGGACGATGAGCATGCGCCGGCCGGCCAGCCGGTCCCTCCACAGTCGTGACCGGGCATCGAGCCCGTGGGGGACGTGACGGGGTTCCACACCCATGCCGACGAGGAGCCCGGCCAGCACATCGGCGGGATCCGCGGGTTGCCTGCCGGGGGTGTGCGCGTCGAGGCGCACGAAGAGCTGCCCGGACGGGAAGGAACCGGCCAGCCGGTGGGCCACGTGCACGGCCAGGGTCGTCTTGCCCACTCCGGGCATCCCGCTGATGAGGTGGATGCCCGGGCTGCGGCGGGAAGAGGCCGCGGCCAGCAAGCGCGCCACCTCCCCGCGACGGCCGGTGAACAGCGTGGTGTCCCGGGGCAGGGTCCGGACGGCCGGCACCGGACCCGCATACGCGTGCGCGGTCACCTGTATGTCCCGGCCTGCCGCGTAGATGTGTGCGGCATCGGATGCGCAGAGGTCCATGAGGATCCTGCGGCCGGCGCCGTCCTGGCCGGACCGAGTGGTCACGAGCCGGTGATGTGCTGGTCCCGCCCGGCCACATACACGCGTGCGTTGTCCCTCGCCTCGGCGCGAACCGTCATCGAGGCGGCTTCCGCAGGCTCATGGGGCGCGGGCCCGGTACGCAGCTGCCCCGCCAGCAGCCGCTCCAGGCCTGCCCTCAGCTGCGGTTCGTCCGCGAGCAGCTGCTGCAGCCGCTCACACCACACTTCGACCAGGGCCCGCTCCGCCTGTGCATCGCCGCCCTCACGCGCGGCCAGAAGCACTTCGTGAGCTGCCTCCAGTTCGGCCTCCTCCGGGACCGTCCGTCCGGAGGCACTGCGCTGCCACCAGGTGACCACCGCGGTCCTGGCCTGCGCCCATGCATCCGTGGCCATGGCACTTACCAACGCCGATCCGGCCGCCAGCACGAGTGGATCCATCAGCCGCCCCTCCGATGCGTACCGGATGCCGAAGCCCGCCTTCCTCACCTGGGGCTCCGCGCCACGATCAGGGTGCGCTCGGGAAAGCCGCCATGTGCCCGGTACGGCCCTCTTCACCCGTACGAGGGATGGGATGAGGGGTACCAGGGCGGCAATCGGGCAATCCGCGCCGGGTGTGCTCAAGGGCCGGCTCGAAACGTCCGGGGGCGTTCCTGCGCATCGCCCCGACGTTCGGCGGAGGCTCGAGAACCACCTCATATTGATATGCACTTGCGGGGATAGTTAGGTAAGACTTACCGTACTGAATCGCACCACTAGGGCCTCGGCCGTCTCACCGGTCCGCCCGCGGCGAGCGCTTCACCGATGCAGCCTGGCCGTCCGCTGCCGGAACCCGCATCGCCGACAGGACCCGCACGTGAACCACCTCCCCCTCGGTCTGTACGACCCTGCCCTCGACCACAGCGACTGCGGCGTCGGCTTCCTCACCCGCCTCGACGGGACGCCGAGCCACGACGTCATCCGCAAGGGCGACGAAGCACTCTGCGCCATCCCGCACCGCGGCGGCACGTCCGCCGAGGGTGTCGGTGACGGCGCGGGCGTGAGCGTCGACCTGTCCGTGGAGTTCTTCAGGGCCCTCACCGGCGAAAAGCTGCGCGCCGGGCACTTCGGTGTCGCCAACTGTTTCGTGCCCCTCGACACCGGGGGCCGGGACGCCGCCGTCGACCTCGTCGGGCGCTGCATCGCGGAGCAGGGATTCGAGACGCTGCTCGTACGGGACGTGCCCGTGGACCACAGCGTCGCGCGGCCCGCCGCCGAGCGGTACCAGCTGCCCATCGTGCAGTGGGTCTTCCGCGCGCCCGAGGGCTGGGAGCGCGCCGAGGTCGACGCCGCCGCCCACCGCGCCCTGCTCGCGGTCGAGGCCGTCGCCTACGCCGACCAGACGTCGTACGCCGGGCTGTACCCGCTGTCGCTCAGCGCGCGGACACAGGTGCTCAAGGGTCGGCTCAACTCCGGCGAGGTCATCGGGTACTTCCGGGATCTCCGCGATCCGCGGCACTCCGTGCGGTCGCTGTACTTCCACACGCGGTTCTCGACCAACACCGAGCCGCACCCGACCATGGCGCAACCGTTCCGGCTCATGGCGCACAACGGTGAGCTGAACACCGACCGCAAGAACCGGCTGAGCGACGAGGCCCTCGCGCGGGCCCGTACCCGGAGCATCGTGCGGCCGCCGGGGCAGTCCGACTCCAGCCGGCTCGACCAGACCCTGCAGAGCAGGGTCTTCGACGACGGGCTGGACCTGGTCGAGGCCGTCGTGACGCTGATGCCGCCCGCCTGGGAGAACGACCGCTCCCTGCCGGCCGCCGTCCGGGACATGCTCGAGTACTTCTCCCTCTACGAGGAGAAGAACGACGGGCCCGCCGCCGTCATCTTCAGTGACGGGGACGTCATAGGGGCCCGGCTCGACCGGCTCGGGCTGCGTCCGCTGCGTACCGTCGAGACGGCCGAGTACCTGATGGTGGCCTCGGAGGCCGGGCAGGTCGCGTTCCCGGACGACGAGGTCGTGCACCGGGGGCGGATCGAGGCCGGCGGCATGCTCGTCGTCGACCACCGCACCGGGCGGCGGATGCGCACCCGCGAGGTGCTCGACGCCCTCGCCGCGCGCCGGCCGTACAGTGAGCTGCTCGACGCGGCCCGGGTCAATCTGGACGACCTGCCCGCGCCCGACTACTACCGCGGCACGACGACGCTCGGGTACGACGGCGACCTCACGCTCGCCGGGCGGTACGTCGCGTACTCGCTGAACCAGGAGAGCTTCCGGTTCATGCTCGACCCGATGCTCGCCGACGGGTCGGAGCGGATCTCCGCGATGGGCTACGGCAACGCCATCAACGCGCTCAGCGACACCGAGGGCGGCATGGCGAAGTACTTCTCGCAGCGCTTCGCCCAGGTGACGAACCCGCCGCTGGACAGCATCCGCGAGGCCGACGGCATGAGCATGCGGGTCGCGCTCGGCCCGAAGCCCGACGGCACCGGGGAGACCGGCGGCCGTCAGCTCGTGGTGTCCTCGCCCGTGCTCGGCCACCTCGACATGGTCCGGCTGCGCGACCAGCGGATCGTGCCGCTGGAGCGGTTCGCCATGCTGTACGAGCCCGTGCCCGGCGACGAGACCGCCAACGCCGACGCGCTGCGGTCGGCGATCGAGCGGCTCTGCGACGACGTCGAGCGGTTCGCCGCCGAGCGGGGCGGCATCGCACTGCTCAGCGACCGGGCGGTCTCCTCCACCCGGGCGCCGCTGCCCGTCGTCCTCGCCGTCGCCGCCGTCAACCAGCGGCTCATCGAGACCGGGCTGCGGCTGCGCGTCTCGATCGTCGCCGAGAGCGGTCAGCTGCCCTCGTCGCACCATGTCGCGACCGCGCTCGGGTTCGGCGCCTCCGCCGTCTACAGCCTCAGCGCCCGGCTGCGCGCCGAGGAGAAGTACCCGAGCGCCCCGGCGCCCGCCGGGGAGAAGACCGAGACCGACCGGGCGCTCGCCAAGTTCCGCAAGGCCGCCGAGAAGGCGCTGGCCAAGACCATGGGCCGGGTCGGGCTGTGCACCGCCGAGAGCTACATCGGCGGCGCGTTCTTCGAGCCGAACTACCTCGACACCCGCGACGACGTCTTCGCGCGGATCTTCCCGTACATGGAGGCCCCGGTCGGCGGTGTCGGGTTCGCCCGGATCGCGCAGGCCGCGACCGAGTGGCACGAGCGGGCCCGGACCGTGGAGAGCGAGCAGCAGATTCCGCTGCTCGGGCTGTTCAAGGAGCGGTCGGACGGGGCCGGGCACTCCTTCGGGGTGTCCGCCGTGCGCGGGTTCGGGGACATGACCGAGGAACCGGCCGGGTTCGGCAGGCCGGGCGACCCCGAGGCGCTGCGGCTGCTCACGCTCGGGCAGCTCGACGACGCGTTCGGCATCAGCGACTCCGCGTACCGGAACACCGGGTACGACGCGCTCAGCGACGCCGAGATCGACGCCTTCCGGATCACGCCCGGGTACCGGGCCTTCCTGCGGACCACGCACGAGGAGCGGTCCCGGCGGCCGTCCGCGCTGCGTGACGTGCTCGCGCTGCCCGCGGACGTCACGGGGCTGAGCACGGCGGAGGACTTCGCCCGTGAGCTGGGGCGGTTCTCGACGGCGGGCAACGCGAGCGTCACCGTTCGCGGGGTGGTCGCCACCTCCCTCGGCGACTCCTCCTTCCGGCTCCGCCTCACCTCCCCCGGACCCGACGGCGCCGAGCGGCACGCCGCCCTCGCCGAAGGGCTCGCGCGCCTGGGCGAGGCCGAGTCCCTCGACGTGGACGCCGACGGCGTCACCGTCGCCGCCACCGGGACCGCCGCGCGGCTGCTCGCCCTCCTCGACGGCGCTCCCGACAGCGTCCCGCTCGACGAGGTGCAGCCCGCGCACGAGATCACCCGCTCGCTGGCCTCCGGTGCCATGAGCCACGGCGCTCTCGTGGCGACCGCGCACGAGGCCGTCGCGCACGGCACGAACATGGTCCGCGCGATGTCGAACAGCGGTGAGGGCGGCGAGCACCACACCCGGTACGGCACGATCCGCGGCTCCCGCATCAAGCAGTTCGCGTCCGGCCGGTTCGGCATCTGGGCGGGCTATCTCGCGGACCCGATGCTGGAGGAGCTGGAGATCAAGATCGGGCAGGGGGCGAAGCCCGGTGAGGGCGGCCAGCTGCCCGCGCCGAAGGTCACCGTCGACATCGCCGCCGCGCGCGGCGGCACCCCGGGCATCGAGCTGATCTCGCCGCCGCCGCACCACGACACGTACTCGATCGAGGACCTCGCGCAGCTCATCCACGACTGCAAGGCCGCCCGGGTCCGGGTGATCGTGAAGCTGGTGTCCTCGGAGGGCATCGGCACCATCGCGGTCGGCGTCGCCAAGGCCGGCGCGGACGTCATCAACGTCGCCGGGAACACCGGCGGTACGGGTGCCGCAGCCGTCACCAGCCTCAAGTACGCCGGACGGTCGGCGGAGATCGGCGTCGCCGAGGTGCACCAGGCGCTCGTCGCCAACGGGCTCCGGCAGAAGGTCGTGCTGCGCTGCTCCGGCGCCCACCAGACCGGCGGTGACGTGGTCACCTCGGCCCTCCTGGGAGCCGACAGCTTCGAGTTCGGCACGACCGCGCTGATGATGCTCGGCTGCGTCATGGCGAAGAACTGCAACGTGAAGTGCCCCGCCGGGCTCACCACCAACCCCGAGGCGTTCGAGGGCGACCCGCGCGCGCTGGCGCAGTACCTGCTCAACATCGCGCACGACGTCCGGCAGATCCTCGCCCGGCTGGGGCTGCGGTCCCTGCGGGAGGCGCGGGGACGTACGGACCTGCTGCAGCTCCTCGACCACCCCGCGAGCGTCGGCCGCCTCGACGTGCGCCGCCTGCTCGCCCGGGTGCCCGAGAAGGTCGTCACGGACCCGGAGTACCTGGAGAAGGACTACACCACCGACGACGCGCTGATCGAGCAGGTCCGGGCCGCCCTCCTGGACCGGCGCGAGCCGTCCCTGCTCGTCGAGGGCATCCGCCTCGGCAACAGCGACAAGTCGGTCGGCGGACAGCTCGGCATCGACGTCGAGCGGCTCCTCAACCACGAGCTGGACAGGGCCGACGCCGGCCTCCCCGCGGTGACGACCGACGACCGGGGCCGCCGCCGCCTCGTCGAGGACGCCGTCCGGATCCGCACCACCGGGTCCGCCGGCCAGTCGTACGGCGTCTTCTGCAACGACGGCATCACCCTCGAACACACCGGCACCGCCAACGACGGCGTCGGCAAGAGCCAGAGCGGCGGCCGGATCGTCGTCCGCGCCCCGGGCGGCGGCAGCGCCGAACGCGGCGGCAACGTGCTCGTCGGGAACTTCGCGCTCTTCGGCGCGACCGGCGGCCGGACCTTCGTGCAGGGCGAGGCGGGCGACCGGTTCGCCGTGCGCAACTCGGGTGCGACCGCGGTGGTCGAGGGTCTCGGCGACTTCGGCTGCGAGTACATGACCGGCGGCACCGTGCTCAACCTGGGCGGCTTCGGCAAGGGCCTCGGCAACGGCATGAGCGGCGGGTTCCTGTACCAGTACGACCCGTCGGGCGAGGTGGCGCGGGGGCGGGTGAGCGCCGACTCGCTGCTGGTGTTCCCGGTGACCGACACCGCGCACGGCGCCTTCCACGAGGCGGCCGTGAAGCTGCTGCTGACCTGGCACCTGGAGGCCACCGGCTCCCCGCTCGCGGCCCGGCTGCTGGAGGACTGGGACGCCGAGCGGCAGCACGTGTACTGCGGGATGCCCCGGGCGCTGCTGCTGTACCAGGACGCCACCGAGATCCTCGCCGCGGCGACCCGTACCCAGCTCCTGGACGAGCTCGCGACCTCGATCGCGACGGACAAGCTGCGCGCGTTCAAGGTCGACTACCGCGACCGCCGCACCGTGCTCGGCGGCCGGGCCCCGGCCCTCGGCGACCAGGGCGGCGACGACATGTTCTCGCTGCTGTCCTCGTACACGGTGCTCGGCGCCGCGCAGGACCTCGCCCTCCAGCGGGTGCCCGGCGCGACCGGTCCCGACGATCCGCGGGTCGCCGAGGCCGTGCGCAACCTGGTGCTCACCGAGGACTTCTTCGTCAAGCAGCGCGTCGTGAAGTACCTGCGCTCCACGCTGGACCGCTTCGACGACGGCGAGCTCGCCACGCTCATCGCGGTCAAGCGCCTCGACGACTACAAGCGGGCGCTGAAGCAGCGCAACAACCTGAGCGTGGACGCCCCCGGCACCTACGGCTGGATCGTCCACCAGAACGCGAAGAACGCCGGCCGGGTGCGCGCCGCCCGGTTCGACGAGCTCCTCGCGACCGCGGCCCTCGACGACATCGCCGCCCGCCACGCCCACCTTCCGCAGCCCCCCACCGAGGCGATGACCACGTGACCCTCATGCCACCCACCGGGCCCCTCATGCCCCCGACCGGTTCCCTCATCCCGGCGGACGCGCCGTTCTCCGCCGCGCAGGAGGCCTGGCTCGCCGGGTTCATCGCCGGCATCGCCGCCGCCGGGCGCCGGGGCAGTGCGGCGTCCGACGCGCCCACGACCACCGTCGACGTGCTGTTCGGCACGCAGACCGGCAACGCCGAGTTCCTCGCCGGGGAACTCGTCTCCGGCGCCCGCGCCCACGGCCTCGGCGGCAGGGCCACCGCGCTCGACGACGTCACGCCCGAGCGGCTCGCCGCGATGTCCCATGTGCTCGTCGTCACCTCGACGTACGGCGAGGGCGAGATGCCCGACAACGCCGGACTGTTCTGGGAGGCGCTGCAGGCCGCCACGGCACCGCGCCTGGAAGGGCTGCGGTACGCGGTCCTCGGGCTCGGCGACCGGGGGTACGACGACTTCTGCCAGGCGGCGAAGCTCATCGACACCCGCCTGGAACAGCTCGGGGCGACCCGGCTGCACGACCGCGTCGACTGTGACGTCGACTTCGAGGAGCCCGCGGCGGCGTGGACGGCGGCGGTCCTGGAGCGGCTCGCGGCCGAGACCGGCGCCGAGCCGACGGCCGCGGAGGTCACTCCTGCCCCCGCCGCCGCCCGGCCCCGCTCGCAGTGGAACAAGCGCAACCCGTACCGCTCCCGGCTCGCCGTGAACCGGCTGCTGTCCGCGCCGGGCAGCGCCAAGGAGATCCGGCACTACGAGTTCGACCTCGGCGACAGCGGCATCACGTACACGGCCGGTGACGCGCTCGCCGTCGTCCCCGTGAACGACGACGCGCTCGTCGGCGAGCTCCTCGCGCACCTCGGCGCGAGCGGCGACGAGGAGGCCGACGGGCGTCCGCTCGCCGATCTGCTGCGCACCGAGCGCGAGATCCGCACCCCGTCCAAGGAGCTGGTCGCCGACCTCGTGCAGCGGGCGCCGACGAGCGAACTCGCCTCGGTGGTCGCGCACAGCGACCGCGCCGAGCTCGACTCCTGGCTCCGGGGACGCGACGTGCTCGACCTGCTCCGCGACGCCGGTCCCGCCGCGCCGGGTCTCACCGAGCTGCTCCCGTTCCTGCGCCCGCTGCAGGCCCGCCAGTACTCGATCTCGTCGAGCCCGCTGGCCCACCCGGACCGCATCCACCTCACCGTCGCGTCCGTCCGTTACGGCGCCCGGGGCCGCCGGTACGAGGGTGTCACCTCGTCCTACCTCGCCGACCGCATCGGCGAGGAGGGGGCCGCCGGGATCCACCTCCAGCCGAACGCCTCCTTCGGCGTCCCCGCGGACGACGACGCCCCGATGATCATGATCGGCCCGGGCACGGGCATCGCCCCGTTCCGCGGCTTCCTGCACGAGCGCGCCGCGCGGGGCGCCTCCGGCCGCAACTGGCTGTTCTTCGGCGACCAGCACCGCGCCACCGACTTCGTGTACGAGGACGAGCTGACCGAACTGCGCGGGCGCGGCGTCCTCACCGAGCTCGACCTCGCGTTCTCGCGCGACCAGGCCGAGAAGGTCTACGTGCAGACCCGGATGCGCGAGCGGTCGCGCGACCTGTACGCGTGGCTCGAGGACGGTGCGCACGTCTACGTCTGCGGCGACGCCTCGCGCATGGCGAAGGACGTCGAGGCGGCCCTGCTGGGCGTCATCGCCGAGCAGCGCGGACGCGGCGGCGACGACGCCGCGGAGTACCTCGCGGACCTGCGCCGGTCGAAGCGCTACGTACGGGACGTGTACTGACCATGACGGACCACCATCCCGGGCGGCGGGACACCGGCGGCGGGTGCGCATTCGAAGGGTGCTGCGGCCGGCGGAACAGCGCCGTGCGGCTGATCGACGCGCGGATGCCGGAGCTGGCGCGGTGCCTGACGCTCTTCCGGTACGTCCAGGCGGTCACCGGAGGACCGGTCGCGCAGATCGACCAGGCCGGCAGCTACGCGGTCCCGAGCATGCGCGGCGACGCGTTCGCCGTCCAGCCGGGCTCGATCGCCCTGCGCATCGATCCCGACGGTGTCGCCTCGGCCGTGGTCGAGCACGACAAGGGCACCGACTCGGTCGCCCTGCACCTGCTCGACGCGGACGGCCGCACCGTGCACCAGGGGCGGCTGCTCTCCGAGGGAGACCGTCTGCTGGCCGGGCTCGTCGGCACGGTCGACGCCGGAGCACCGGCCGCCGGGCCGTCCGCGGCGCCCGAAGTGCCGGCGTGGGAGAACGGCGACCAGCTCGCCCGGCTCGACGCCATCCTCACGGACGGCGGGGCCGCCCGGCGCCGGGCGTCCGGCCGGTACCGCGGCACGCACCGGACGATCGACGTCAGCGTCGTACCTGCGGTGCTGGACCACGTCTGCTCCGTCGGGCTGCCGATCGGCGTCGCGGTGTTCGCCTGGGCGGCCATGCAGGCGTGCAGCGGCCGTCTCCACGTCACCGACCGGACCATCGATGGGCGGGTGTTCACGGCCTTCGCGGACGGCTCGGTGGAGATCGACCTCGCGGGCGTCCGGGCGTGCCACCTGGTCCGCTCCACAGCGGCGCACGGCCCGACCTCGGCGATCGAGCTCGACGACGCGGACGGGCGCTGCGTCGCGGTCATCACGCAGTTCGGGATCGTCGGGGAGGACGTACACACGGCGTGGGAGCACCTCGCGGCGTCACTGCCCGACGCCTGAAGGCCCGCAGCAGGCCTTCACAGCAACGTGTCGGCTACGCAGCAACAGCGATCGACGACGAGATCACCGACCGGGACCTGGCCCGGACAGCAGCCCACCAGCCGGGACACGCGCTTCCGCACCGCATCGACGCGCACCACGGCCTGACGAACCAGGACCTTCACCGCTCTCCACCGTCGGCTGCAGCTCCACCCGGGCTGACCACCTGCCCGACCTTCCAGTGCCAGCCGGAGCGCTCGATCCGGAAACGTTCACTGCGCAGGTGCAGCGGGGGCGAGCAGCCCGGGCCGGCGGAGACCTGGCCGCGAGTTCACCGCCGAGGTCGACCGCAGCGCACCGCCGCCGACGCTCCTGGTCATCCCGGTCGGCCGGCCACCGCAGCGGTCCCGCCCGGCCGGGGACACCGCCCCCGGCGCCGTGGAGAGCACGGGGACAGGAGCCCTGACGTGAGGATCGAGAAGTGGGTCGTCCGGGAGCACCTGGCCGGTGTGCCCGACGTCGAGCGGATCCACCAGAAGGTCACCACTCCATCGCGAACTGTTCGGAGTGCCTCGCGAGTGCCGACGCCGAGCGGCCGGGCGGTCATCCGACCGCCGCGTGCTCGGAGCGCCGATGCGGGCGTTCCGATCCGTCATGGTGGATCGGGGTCCGCAGACCGGTCAGCGGCACGCCCGTCCCCCCGCGCCGGGCCGCGACGATCTCCGCAGCGATCGACAGGGCGGTCTCCTCGGGCGTACGGGCCCCGAGGTCGAGGCCGATCGGCGACCTGAGCCGGGCGAGCTCCCGCTCGGTCACGCCCGCCTCGCGCAGCCGCCGGTCGCGGTCCTCATGGGTGCGGCGGGAGCCCATGGCGCCGACGAAGGCGGCCGGCATCCGCAGGGCCTCCTTCAGCAGGGGTACGTCGAACTTGGCGTCGTGGGTGAGCACACACAGCACCGTGCGCGCGTCGGTCGCGGTGTTCCGCAGGTAGCGGTGCGGCCAGTCGACCACGATGTCGTCGGCCTCGGGGAAGCGGGCCCGCGTGGCGAAGACGGGGCGGGCGTCGCACACGGTCACGTGGTGGCCGAGGAACTTGCCCGCGCGCACCAGCGCCGTCGCGAAGTCGATCGCACCGAAGACGATCATGCGGGGCGGCGGCACGCTCGACTCGACGAGCAGCGTGAGACCGCCGGGGCAGTGCGTGCCGTCCTCCGAGAGGCGGACCGTGCCGGTGCGGCCGGCGTCCAGCAGCGCCCGGGCCTCGGCCGCCGCCGTCCGGTCCAGCTCCGCGTGACCGCCCGGACCGCCCTCGTACGATCCGTCGGGGCGGACGAGCAGGACCCTGCCGAGGAGCTCGGCCGGGCCCCGCACGACCCGGGCGACGGCCATCGCCTCCCCACGGGCGGCGGACGACAGCGCGGCGGCCCACACCGGCCGCCCGGGTGCGTCCGCGGCGACCGGCGTGACCATGACCTCGACGGTCCCGCCGCAGGTGAGCCCCACCGCGAAGGCGTCCTCGTCGCTGTAGCCGAACCGTTCGAGGACCGTCTCGCCGTCCCTCAGGGCCTGGACACACAGGTCGTACACCGCTCCCTCCACGCAGCCGCCGGAGACCGAGCCGATGACGGTGCCGTCGCTGTCGACGGCGAGAGCGGCGCCGGGGCCGCGCGGCGCGCTGCCTCCGACCTCGACGACGGTGGCGACGGCGAACGCACGGCCCTCCTCGGCCCAGCGGTGCAGCTCCTGGGCGAGGTCAAGCATCCCGTCCCCCCGCATCCGAGCCCGAGCCCGCGCCCGCCAGCAGCACGCGGTCGGGGCGGATCGGCAGGTTCCGGTGGCGTACCCCGGTCGCGTGCCGGACCGCGTTCGCGATCGCCGCCGCGGCGCCCACGATGCCGACCTCGCCGACGCCCTTGATGCCGACCGGGTCGTCCGGGTCCGGGTCGTCGATCCAGTCCGCCTCGACGAGCGGCACGTCGGCGTTGGCGGCGACGTGGTAGCCCGCGAGGTCGGCGCCGACGAGGCCGCCCGAGGCGTGGTCCCGGACCGCCTCCTCGTGCAGCGCCATGGAGATGCCCCAGATCATGCCGCCGACGAGCTGGTTCCGTGCCGTGAGCGGGTTGACGATCCGGCCCGCCGCGAAGATGCCGAGCATGCGCCGTACGCGCACCTCGCCGGTGGCCGGGTCCACGGCGACCTCCGCGAACTGGGCGCCGAAGGAGTGCCGTTCCTTCTGTGCGAGGGCGCCGACGGCCTCGGTGGTGTCGGACCGCACCGTGATGCCCTCCGGCGGGATGTCCGCGCCCAGGGCGAGCCGCTCGCGCAGTTCGCGGGCCGCGATCGTGATCGCCCAGGCCCAGGAGCGCGTGCCCATCGAGCCGCCGGCGATCATCGCCGGGCCGAAGTCGCTGTCCCCGATGTGCATCCGGATACGGTCCGGTGCCACCCCGAGCGCGTCGGCGGCGACCAGGACGAGCGCCGTCCGGGCCCCGGTGCCCAGGTCCGAGGCGGCGATCCGCACGGTGAAGGTGCCGTCCGCCTCCGCCGTCACCCCGGCCGTGGACGGTCCGGCGCCCGCGGGGAAGGAGGCCGCCGCCGTGCCGGTGCCCAGCAGCCAGCGCCCGTCACGGCGCACACCGGGGCGCGGGTCCCGGTCCGCCCAGCCGAACCTGCGCGCGCCCTCCCGGAAGCAGGCCATCAGATGGCGGCCGGCGAACGGCAGCCCGGACACCGGACCGAGTTCGGGTTCGTTGCGTGCGCGCAGCTCGATCGGGTCGATGCCGCACTTCTCGGCCAGTTCGTCGAGCGCCGACTCCAGCGCGAACGACCCCGGTGCCTCGCCCGGCGCGCGCATCCACGTCGGGGTCGGCATGTCGAGCCGTACCACGCGGTTGGCCGTACGGTGCGCGTCGGCGCCGTACATCGCCCGCGCCACTCCGGCGCTCGGCTCCACGAATTCGTGCACGGTGGAGGTGAGGCTCAGGGAGTCGTGCTCCAGTGCGCGCAGCCGCCCGTCCGCGTCGGCGCCGAGCCTGACCCGCTGCGTGGTGGGGCTGCGGTACCCGGCGAGCGAGAACATCTGACGGCGTGTCATCACCACACGGACCGGGCGCTGGAGGACGGTCGCGGCCATCACGGCGGCGACCTGGTGCGCCCGGACGCCCTTGCTGCCGAAGCCGCCGCCGACGTGTTCGGAGCGGATGCGCACCGAGCCGGCGTCGAGGGAGAACAGGTTCGCGAGGTCGCTCTGCACCCACGTGGCGCCCTGGTTGGAGTCGACGACCTCCAGCCGGCCGCCCTCCCAGCGGGCCGTCGCCGCGTGCGGCTCCATCATGTTGTGGTGCTCTTCGGGCGTGGTGTACTCGGCGTCGACGACGACGGCGGACGCGGCGAGCTGCGCCTCCAGGTCCCCCTTCTCCGTCACCGCGGGCATGTGCCCGTCCAGCGGGTACGTGTCCGGGCGGTCACCGGAGAACGCGATGTCGTGCGGTTCTTCCTCGTACGTCACGACGAGCGCCTCGGCCGCCTCCCGGGCCTGCTCGGGCGTCTCGGCGACGACCAGCGCCACCGGCCAGCCCCGGTGCGGCACCCGGTCGTCCTGGAAGAGGGCGGTGGTCGGGTCCGGCGGGACGCCCATCATGCCGGTGAAGTTCCGCTCGACCCGAGGGGCGTTGCCGTGGTGCAGAACGGTCAGGACGCCCGCCATCCGCAGCACGGGGGCGGTCTCCACCGAGCGGACGCGTCCCTTGGCGACGGTGGACAGCACGAGCCAGCCGTGAGCGAGTTCGGCGAAGGGGACGTCCCCCGCGTAGCGGGCCGCTCCGGTGACCTTGTCCCGGCCCTCCACACGGGTGTGGGCGGTGCCGACAACGCTCTTGCGCTCCATGGACGTGGTCTTGGTCGTCGTGGTCATCGGGCGGCCTCCTTCGCGACTCCCGCCAGTTCGCTCAGCACGGCCACCATGAGGTTGCGCATCAGTGTCACCTTGTATCCGTTGCGGGGCAGCGGCCGGGCCGCCGCCAGTTCGGCGTCCGCGGCGGCGGCGAACGCCGCGGCATCGGCCGGTGCGCTGGTCAGCACCCGCTCGGCCGTCCTCGCCCGCCAGGGCCGGGAGGCGACCGCGCCGCAGGCGAGGCGCACGTCGCGGACGACGCCGTCCTGGACGTCGAGCGCGGCGGCGACCGAACCGATCGCGAACGCGTAACTGGCCCGCTCGCGCACCTTCCGGTAGCGCGAGTGGGCGGCGACCGGGACGGGCGGCAGGGTGACGCCGGTGATCAGCGCACCCGGCGGCAGGGCGGTCTCGCGGTGCGGAGTGTCGCCCACGGGCAGGTAGAGATCGGCGAGCGGCAGCTCGCCCGGCCCGTCGGCGGTCTCGTACGAGACGACGGCGTCGAAGGCCGTCAGCGCCACGCCCATGTCCGAGGGGTGGACGGCCACGCAGTGGCCGGAGGCACCCAGGATCGCGTGGTTGTGGTGCTCGCCCCCGACGGCGGGACAACCGCTGCCCGGGGTGCGCTTGTTGCAGGGCTGGGTGACGTCGGTGAAGTAGCCGCAGCGGGTGCGCTGGAGCAGGTTTCCGCCGACGGTGGCCATGTTGCGCAGTTGACCGGAGGCGCCGGCCAGCACGGCCTGCGTCAACGCCGGGTAGCGGCGCCGGATCTCGGGGTGCGCTGCGAGGTCGCTGTTGGTGACGGTGGCACCGATGCGCAGGCCGCCGCCGTCCGCCGGCTCGATCCTGTCCAGGGGTAACGCCGTCACGTCGACGAGCCGGGCGGGCCGTTCCACGCCGGTCTTCATCAGATCGACGAGGTTGGTGCCGCCGCCGAGGAACCGCGCGTCCGGGTCGGCGTCGAGCAGGGCGACCGCGCCGGAGACGTCGACGGCGCGCTGGTAACCGAACTCCCTCATGCCGCGGCCTCCGCACTCTCGGCGCTGTCGTCACCTTCGCCGGCCCGGGTCGCGGCCGCCCGGGCGACCGCCTGGACGATCGAGACGTACGCGCCGCAGCGGCACAGGTTCCCGCTCATCCGCTCCCGGATCTCGTCGGCGGTCAGCGGCGGGGGTCCCGCCTCGGGCCGGACGTCGTCGGTGACGGCGCTCGGCCAGCCCGCCGCGTGTTCCTCTATCACGGCGACGGCGGAGCAGATCTGCCCCGGTGTGCAGTAGCCGCACTGGTAGCCGTCGAGGTCGAGGAACGCCTGCTGCACCGGATGCAGCCGCTCGCCCTCGGCCACTCCTTCGACGGTGGTGATCTCCCGCCCTTCGGCCGCCACTGCGAGCTGCAGGCAGGACACGGCCCGGCGCCCGTCGAGCAGGACGGTGCAGGCACCGCACTGCCCCTGGTCACAGCCCTTCTTGGTACCGGTCAGCTCCAGGCGTTCGCGGAGTGCGTCGAGCAGGGTGGTGCGGTGGTCGACGGGCAGGGTGTGCTTCTCGCCGTTGATGTTCAGTGTGATGGTGCTGTGGGTCGGCGACGGGGAGGGTGAGAGGGATGAGGATGTGGCCATGATCAGCCTTCTTTCGCATGGGGCGGAGGAAGGGGAGCAAGGAGGTGGGGGCAACTCGGCAACTCGGTGCCGTGCGTAGCGGTATCGCGTCGACAACGTGCAGGATTCGGAGAGGACGGGGATGCACCGAGGAACGCCGGCCGTGACGCGGTGGACGCCGACCACCGTGACCGGTGCCGGCCTCCGCTACGATCCATCCAACCGGACAACTGTCCGTTACCGGAAAACCTAACGGACAGTTGTCCGCTTAGCAATATCGAATTCCGGCCACGGGCCCGGGAGGAGGGCGAGTGCAGCAGAAGAACGACGCACCTCTGCGCTCGGACGCGCAGCGCAATCGCGAGCGCATCCTGGAAGTGGCCCTGGCCGAGCTGACGCGCTGCCCCCAGACCCCGCTGAGCACGATCGCCAAGAAGGCGGGTGTCGGGCAGGGCACGTTCTACCGCAACTTCCCCCATCGTGAGGCGCTCGTCCTGGAGATCTACCGCTACGAGATGCAGCAGGTCGCCGACAGCGCGGCGCAGCTGCTGAAGAGCCGGGAACCCGATCGGGCACTGCGCGAGTGGATGGACCACCTGGCCCGGTTCGCCATGGCCAAGGCAGGTCTGGCGGACGCGATCCGCCAGGCCACCAGTGCGCCGGGAAGCCCGGCCAAACCGGGGCACACCCCGGTGCTCTCCGCGGCCGAGCTCCTGCTCCGCGCCAACGAGGAGGCCGGCACCATCCGCCCGGGACTGACCGCGGACGACTTCCTCCTCGCCATCGCCGGCCTCTGGCAGATCGATCCCCGCGGGGACTGGGAGCCCACCGCCACCCGGCTCCTGGACCTGGTCATGGACGGACTGCGCGCGGGAGCCCGCGAGGGCTGAGCGGCGCCTGCCCAGAACCGGGCGAGCGGACGTTGTGGGCCGTCTTCGCCATGGAACACCCGTTGCTGCCGTAGCCCGGCACCTTCACCCGTTCCGGCCGGCAGCGGTACGCACACTCGCGCAGCCACGGTTCGGGGCTCTCGTGGCAATGTCAGTCCCTCGTCCCGATGGCGTGTCAGGGCCGGCGCGACCAGCGCCGGCGGCGGAGCGGGGAGCAGCGTGCCCAGGACCACTCCGATGACCACCACCGTGGCGCTCTCCCGGCGCACGATTCCCAGCAGCCGCGCGCGAGTGGTACCGGTCAGCCGCAGCAGAGCGAACTCCCGTCGGCGCGAGGCGGTGTTATCGCCTGCGTGTTGACGACGGTGAGCGCGGTGCAGGCGATGATCAGGCCGACCACCACGTGGTTCACCCACGCCGGCGCCCGCTGCTCCGCCACCGGGTCGTCCTCCGCCGACGCGCCGCCGAGCACGGTCCCCGGATATGCACGGGCCAGCGTGGAGAGCTGGTGCGCGACACCGCCGGAACCGGCCCCGGACGCGGACCGGACCAGTACCGACTGGTCGATGCCCGCGATGGTGTGCGACAGCAGCAGATCGTGGTCGAAGGTGAGGTCGGCGAAGCCGAGGCCCCGGCCGTACACGGCGATCACCTCGCCGGCGAGGACATCCTCGCGGTCAAGAAGTACCGCGAGGCCACGGGGGCCGGGCTGCTCCTTGCCGTCGACACCCACGAGGTACCTCCGCGGCGCCGGGTACTCGACCGTCCCGTCCGCGAAGGTGCCGCTCACACCTGCGTCGACTGGGCAAGTCGGCCCAGCCGCACCAGGTCGACGCCGTCATCACCTCGTCGTCCGCTCGGTTTGCAACGCGCCCGAGGACGAGCAACCGGCCATCGCCGGGAGCGAGATCGTCGGGCGTCCAGCGGCGTCAGCAGCCGATGCACGGGAACCGGAGGCTGTCCCGGGCCCGGGGCGGCCTGTTCAGGGACGTCCGCCGGCGAGAGCGACAGCAGGTCGCTCGACGCCTCGGCCGTACGTCTCACCTGTCCGGTACCGGATCCGGCCGGACAGCGCGGTCGATGCCGGCACGGGCCGCTTCCAGCTGGGCGGCGAAGGCGATACCGAGGAAGAGCGCGACTGCCGTGAGGTTGGCCCACAGCAGCAGATGCACGGCAGAACCGAACGCCAGCCATGTGTAACCCGGTTGGACACGCCGCGGCGACCAGCGGAAAATCACCGCCGAGGCGACCCAGGCCAGCGCGAGGCCCACCGGCACGTCGAGGACGTCCCACCACCGCGGTCCGCCGGCCCACCCGCCGCCGGAGAAGTCCGCGACAGCCTCCCCCACCGCCGCGCCGGCGACCAGGACGACGAAACCCAGCACCAGAGGCATGCCCGCGGCGAACGCGAGCGCCATCGCCCGCCCGTACTTGCGCAGCGCCGGCCGGTCCCGTTCGATGCCGTAGATCCGGTTGGCGCCGCGTTCTATCTGCCCCATGGCCGAGGCGAGATTCAACAACGCGAAACCCAGACCCAGCCACAGAGCGAGCGCGCCCCACATGTCACCGCCCGCGGTGTGCCGTGTGGTGTCGAACACCTCCTCGACCACTTCCTCGCTGGCGCCGGGCACGATCCGGCTCAGCGTCAGCTCGATGACCCGGCCCGCCCCCTCCGTGTGTACGGATGTCGCCAGCCCGACCAGCACCACCAGACACGGGACCAGCCCCAGCACCATCTGGAAAGCCAGCGCCCGCGCGTTGGTGAAACCGTCCGCGTACCGGAACCGCGCGAAGGAATCGGCCAGCAACCGCAGGCCGCCGTAGCGGCGCAGGGCCGTGTACGCCTCATCACCGGAGAGTTCCTCTCCGATCATGTCCCTGGTCTCCGGGACGTGAACAGCGGTTCCCATCGTGGGCGCCCCCTTGCTGTCGAACGGCTCCTGCCCTGTCCGGATGCCCCGTCGGCACCGAGCTGTGCAGGGTTGGCAGCGGCGACCGAAGACGACGGTGACGCCTGCCTGCTCAACCTGGTGAGCCCGCTGCCGAATCACCACACCGCCGGCCGGGCCGCTCATCGGCTGCCGTGCACGGATGGGCAAGCAGCCGTACACCCGGTGCGCGAAATGGCACCCGCATCGCGCATAAGCTCGATGATGTCCGCCCCCCGAGAACACCGGAGCCGTACATGCCCGCACAGAGCCTCCCCGACAGCAGTCACGTGGACGTCGTCGACGTGGCCGAGGCGTCACGGTTCGAGGTGCGGGTGGGCGGCGAGACGGTCGGGTACGCGGACTACCTGCGTACGGACGCGCTGGTCGTGTACCCCCACACGGTGGTCGACCCGGCGCGCAACGGCCAGGGGCTCGGTTCGACGCTGGCCCGTGCCGTCCTCGAGGACGCCCGCGAGCGGGGATTGTCGGTGCTGCCCACCTGCCCCTTCATCGCGGCCTGGATGGCACGTCACCCGGAGTACCAGGCGCTGGCCTACCAGAACCGGAGCAGGGTCGCCGACTGAACCGACGCGACGGGTAGCCGTCGGCCGGGCGCTGTCTCTCTGTGCGCCCGAAGTGTCATCCTCGCCACGTGCCGGGCAGCTGCTCACCGTCACCTCGTACGAAGTGGCCACGCACGGCAGAACGCCACGCCTCACGAGGTGAGACGCGGCGTCGCCCGAGGATACGACCGGGGCGCTGCGACGACTGCGCTCAAGCGACGACTGGTAGGTCATCGTCAGTACGGAGTGCGGGTGCCTGGTGCGGGGGTCGGCCTCGAGCCGCTGCACGGCCTTGTCGAGTACCTCTTGCAGAGCCGCCACCGCATCGGGGTCGTCGCAGTCGGCCGGCGTGCCGTCTTCCTCGGCTCCGCCGCCCTGACAGCCGTCCTCACCATGGCCCTGCGCAAGACCCTGCCGCAGCACGCGCCCACCACGTCCCTCCCGTACCACCACGTGCTGCGCTCCATCGCCCGGCTGGTGCGCACGCATCCCGTCCTGATGCGCCGCGGTCTCCACCGGGCGGCGATGTTCGGCGCGTTCTTCGTCGGCGGCGCGGCCGGCTCCCAGCTCGGCTCCGTCGTCCACCACGCCGGTGACTGGAGCGCGCTCACCGTTCTGGGCGCCGCTCTGCCCCTGGCCGCGCTCCTCTACCGGGCCTTCGAACGGCGGACCCGGGCGAGCGTGGGCGCAGGGCGGTGAACGCAGCGGGCGCCGTCCACAGGGCGCGTCTTCCGCGTGCTGTGGACGGCGCTCGGGCCGCGTCGTCGTCGATCGTC
Source organism: Streptomyces sclerotialus (assembly GCA_000719105.1). GTDB lineage: Bacteria > Actinomycetota > Actinomycetes > Streptomycetales > Streptomycetaceae > Streptomyces > Streptomyces sclerotialus_B. The sequence goes on from JODX01000006.1 coordinate 197,978, forward strand.
GACCGGACGTCGACCGTCGACCGGACTCACGTCTGCGGTCTGGTCCAGGCGGGCTCGGAGGCCGACAGGCGATGGGCGGCGATCGACGTCACCACGAGCAGCACCAGGACCAGCACCAGGATGAGGAGGAGCTCGGCGTGCCGCAGCAGCAGGCCGCCGACGAGGGCCCCGAGGAACATGGCGAGGACGGAGAGGATGCGCCGGCCGGGCCGCGGGGTCGCTCCGCCGGCCGGCGCGGAGTCCGCGGCCAGTCCCGTCAGGGTGAGGGTCAGGACGGTCGTGGTCAGGTCCGGCACTGCGAGGCGCCGGGCGACCGCGTTCTGCAGGCCCATGGCGATGCCCAGGAGCACGATGAGGGTGTACCGGACCGGGCTGTTCACCTCGCCGTCCGCGACCGCGACCGCGATCACGGTTCCGGCGACCAGTACGGCCTGGACGGCCGTCGTCGCGGTCAGCAGCCGGCCGCGGTGTGCCGCGAACCGGGTGCCGAACCGTCCACCCGTCAGGGCTCCGGCCAGGAACGACACCATCGAGACGAGGGACGCGGTCACGGACAGGCCCGGCGCGCCCGCCAGGGCGAAGCCCAGGAAGACCACGTTGCCGGTCATGTTGGCGACGAAGACCCGCCCGAGCGCCAGGTAGCTCACGGCGTCGACGAGACCGGTGACCACCGTCAGCACCAGCATCAGCGGCGGCAGGGGCCCGTGGCGGTCCTCCTTCGGCGGTACCAGTGTGTGGGCCACGTCAGTCAGCAGCCTGCGCATGCGGTGTCCTTTCCTGCTCGTTCTCACCGCGGGCGGGCGCCGTCAGCACCCTACGGGTGAGCAGCCCGCTGACCGGGCCGAGCACGATCGCCGCGACGGAGACCCACAGCGGCCACTCGGTCGGCCCGAGGACGTGGTCGAGCGACCACCGGCCCGGGCCGGTGAGGGCGAGGGCGGCGGATACGACGACGAGGACCAGCGGGTACTCGTAGCCGTCGTTCTGGACCCAGAGCCCCTTGTGCCACTTGACGGTGCCGGCCACCGTCATCACCCCCATGGCGGCCATCGCCGCCGCGGGAGTGAGGAGGCCGGCCGCCAGGAACAGGCCGGCACCGATCTGGCCGCCGCCCGCGGCGAGCGCGGTGAGCGTACCGCCGCGGAATCCGTCGCGGCGGAACTCTTCCGTCCCGCCCGCCAGTCCGTTGCCGCCCAGCCGGAAACTGACCTTCTGAACTCCGTGTCCGGCGATGAGCAGTCCCACCACCAGCCGGAGCACCAACAGTCCGTTGTCCATTGCCTTGTCTGCCTGTCCCTGACGCCCGTACTCAACCGTTCAACCGTGGGAAGCGGCTCAGCCGGCGGCGTGCTCGCCGATGAAGGCCTGCGCGTAGACGAGGCCGAGGCCGTAGGTGCCGCCGTGCTCCTTCACGACGCCCGTCGTGGCGGCGTACGTCTCCTCACGGGCCCAGTCGCGCTGGAGCTCCAGGAGCACCTGCACCCAGGTCACCGGGACGGCCCCGGCCTGGATCATGCGCTGGACGGCGTGCTCGTGGGCCTGCGGGCTGACGCCGCCGGACGCGTCGGTGACGACGTACACCTCGTAGCCCTGGGCGAGGGCGGAGAGGGTGGGCAGGACGACGCAGACCTCGGTCCACAGGCCGGCGAGGACGAGCTTCTTGCGGTCGGTCGCCTTCACCGCGTCGACGAAGGCGGTGTCCTCCCAGGCGTTCATCGAGGTACGGTCGACGATCTTCTGGTCGGGGAAGACGTCCGCCAGCTGCGGCATGATCGGCCCGGAGAAGGACTCGGCGGCCACGGTGCTCAGCACGACCGGGACGTCGAACGCCTTGGCGGCCTTGGCCAGGCCGACGGTCGCGTTGATGATCGCGGTGCGGTCGCCGCTGCCCGTGCCGAAGAACATCTGCGGCTGGTGGTCCACGAACAGCACCGCGCAGTTGTCGGGGGTGAGCAGGTCGGGGCTGGGGGACGCGGTGACCTCGGCGATGTTGACCACGAGTGTGCCTTTCGGTGGTGATGGATGGTGACGGCCACGGACGGTCGTCCGCGACCTGGGGGAGCTGGTCCTGGGGCCAGGGCGGTGAAGGGGGAGTCGCCTGGGCTCAGAGGGAGAAGCAGGGGTCGAGGACCGCCGCACTGCCGGTCTCGGGGACGAGGCCGCGGCGGGCGCGCCACTGGCGGTGCAGTTCCGATTCCGCGGCGGCCTCGCCGAGCAGTTCGGCCTGGCGGGCGCCCGACGGGGCCGCGACCGGTGTCGCCCGGTAACCGCCGTAGTGCGCCACCGGGCTCCATCCGGGGGTCACCGGAGGCAGCGCCTCGTCGATGCCCTCGTATTCGCCGGCGGCGTAGACGATGCGGCCGCCCACGACCGTCAGCAGGGCCTCGATGTGCGGGATCTCCGCGTCGGACACGGAGAAGTAGTCCTCCGACAGCACGGTGAGGTCACCGAGGAAGCCCGGGCGCAGTACGCCCTTGAGGTCCTCCTCGCCGGTCAGTGCGGCCCCGGCCGTGGTGAACATCTCCAGTGCCGTCTCCCGGTCGACCCGGTTGTGCGGCGGACGGATCGTGAGGTCGCCGACCGTACGGCCGGTGACCAGCCAGTGCAGGGCGATCCACGGGTTGTACGAGGAGACGCGGGTGGCGTCGGTGCCGGCCGCGACGGTCAGGCCCCGGCCCAGCATGGCGCGGATCGGCGGGGCGTCCGCGGCGGCACCGGGACCGTAACGGCGCACGAACGCCTCGCCCTGGAAGGACAGCCGGTTCTGCACCGACATGGCGCCGCCGAGTGCGACGACGCGGTCGAGGCTGTCCGCGGACACGGTCTCCGCGTGGTCGAACAGCCACCGGTTCCCGCCCGGGAAGAGGCCCTCCGCGGCGAGCTTCTCGAACACGGCCAGGTCGCGGCGGATGGTCTCGTCGTAGGTGGCGTGGAGCCGGAAGCCCCAGCCGTTCTCCATGAGCAGGCGGACCGCCTTCTCGAACTCCGCCTCGTAACCGGACGCGAGGTCCGGGCGCGGCTGGGCGAAGTTCTCGAAGTCCGCCGCCGCCCAGGTGAGGTTCTCCCCGGCACCGTTGAGGCGCAGCCATTCGTCGCCGTCCTCGGGGCGGACCATGCCGATCCAGCGGGCGAGGTCGTCGATCTCCTGGCCCGCCGTCTGCGGGAAGAGGTGGTAGGCGATACGCAGGGACAGCTCGCCGTCCCGGGCCAGTTCCGCGACCGTCTCGTAGTTCTCGGGGAAGTTCTGGAACCCGCCCGCCGCGTCGATCGCCGAGGTGAGCCCGAACCGGTTCAGTTCCCGCAGGAAGTGACGGGTGGACGTCTTCCTGTGTTCCTCGTCCAGTACCGGTGCCCTGGCCAGGGTGGAGTAGAGGATCAGGGCACTCGGGGCGGCCAGCAGCATGCCCGTGGGTGCACCGTCGCGCCCCCGTACGATCTGACCGCCGCGGGGGTCGGGGGTGTCCTTGTCGTAGCCCACCGCCTTGAGTGCCGCGCGGTTGAGGATCGCGGACTGGTAGAGGTGCAGGACGAACACCGGGGTGTCGGGTGCGGCGGCGTTCAGCTCGGCGACGGTGGGCAGCCGTCGTTCGGCGAACTGCTCGGCGGACCAGCCGCCGACCACCCGTACCCACTGCCCCCTGGGCGTACGGGCCGCCTGCTCGCGCAGCACGGCCAGGCCCTCGCGCAGGGTGCGGACACCGTCCCAGCGCAGCTCCAGCACGTAGTTGAGCCCGCCGCGGATCACGTGCAGGTGGGCGTCGTTGAGGCCGGGGATCATCCGGCGGCCGAGTGCGTCGACCACTCTCGTGGCGGGACCGACCTGGCCGGCGACGTCCTTGTCGTCGCCGACGGCGGTGATGACTCCGTCGCGGATGGCGATCGCCCCGGCCTGCGGGAGGCGGGGGTCACCGGTGTGGATCTTGGCGTTGCGGACGACGAGGTCCGCCGCGTCGTCGGTGGCGCGGGGAACCAGCCCGCCGACCGGCATCGTGGACACCTTTCGACAACCTCCTGCGGGGCGTACTGCGTGGACTGCGTGGGATGCGTGCGGGACTTCCGCCCGTCTGGGCCGCAACCGGTCCGCGGCTGCTGCGCTCTGACGCTAGGTCAGGCCGTACCGGCCCGGTTTCTGATCGGCGCACTGACGGTTGCCCGACAGCGCACGGCACCGGACGGCCCTCTCGCGAGTCGGCGGCCAACACGGAAGCCGCGCGGACACTCCCTCTCCGGGTGGTCCGCGCGGCTTCCGTATGCGGTGATGTCAGGTCCGTCGTCGCGTGGTGACCACCACCGTGACCAGCACTCCCAGGAGCACACCGGCAAGGAGCGCCGGCTGGGGGGACCATGCGGCCAGCAGTACTCCGACTGCGGTGACGGCGAACGGGATGCCTTCGGCCGTCCGTCTCTGGTGCGGCCGCAGGTGTACCGCCCACACGGTGAGCAGGAAGACGGCGGCCGGGACGGTGACCGCCAGCGCGGCACTCACTGACGAGGTGCCGTGAGGGCGCGTGAGGTGATCGGCGTACGCGGCCAGGCCCGCTCCCTCGGCGGTGGCCGAAGCGAAGATCAGGTAGTGGCCGTAGGCCCAGGGGAAGCGTCTGCGGTGCGCCTGGTGCGTGGTGGCGAGCAGAGTGTGTGCGGGCCCGGTGAAGTACAGCCACCACATGGCGAAGGCCGTCAGCAGACCGCCGGCGGCCAGCGCGTACAGCGCACCGGTGCCTTGATGCCGGTCGAACGCTCCCCGGACGGCGACGGTGGCGGCCGCGACGGACTCACCGAGCACGATGAGGGTGAACAGCTCATAGCGCTCGGCGATGTGGCGCGGATGCCAGGGAGTCATTCCGGCGGACTGCGCCCACACGGGGACCAGGACCTCCGCGAGGATCATCACGGCGATGCCCGGCAGCCGGGCCTGCTCCGGCGCGAACAGCAGGCCGACCCAGCCGATCTGACAGACCGTCACCCCGGTGGCGAAGCGGAAGGCGGTCCGGCGCCGGGCGGGGTCGGCGAGTCCGGCCCGCAGCCACAGGGAGGCCAGTGCCGTGCGCAGCACCACGTATCCCAGCGTGATGATGAGCAGGTCCCCCTCGTGGAAGGCGCGGCCGACGCCTGCTGCGAGGACGAGGGATCCGGTGATCTGCGCCAGCACCGTCAGCCGGTAGGGGGTGTCGTCGGGGTCGTAGGCGGAGGCGAACCAGGTGAAGTTCATCCAGGCCCACCAGATGGTGAAGAAGACCAGCGCGAAGCGCAGGGTCCCGGAGCCGTGGTGCCCGTGCGAGAGCGACTCGTGCAGACCCTCCGAGGCCTGTGCCACGGCGACGACGAAGCACAGGTCGAAGAAGAGTTCCAGTGGGGTGGCGGACCGGTGTGCCTCTACGGGGTCACGGCCCGTCATGGTGTGCTGCCGTCGCCGTACGGCCGGGATCGCGACCGTACGGAGGGCGCTGGCGCGGCCCGGCGGAGGGCTCCCCGGGCCACCCGTCTCCGGGCCCACGGCCACCACGTCCGCCTGTTCGTCCATGCTCATCGCCGTTCCTCGTTCCGCCCGTCGCCCGGGCGCGGTTGCCCCGCCGACGCTAGGGCCGCTGCGGGACGGTACGAGTCCGCCGGTGCACGAGCGCTTGACCAGGAGTGCACGCCCATGACGGGCATCGGGATCCGTGCGCTGTCGGGCACCCTCGCATGCGCTCCGGAGCAAGGCGACGTCACCGCCCCGCCCAGCGTCACCCGGGTACACACAGCACGGCACCGCAGGAGGCGGATCATGACCACCAGCTCCCGGAACGTGAGCGGCAGCCGGCCGTGGCTGCACCAGAAGGGCGAGGTGATCCAGGACTTCGGGACCGTCAAGCAGTTCCCGCTCGGCCTGTCGTACGAGGCCCGCTGGACAAGCACGCAGGCGAGCAGCTCGAACTGATCGACGCCATGGCGAACGCGTCCAGTCACTCGGCGGCGTCGCGGTGGGCGACCCCCCAGCACGTCGCGGAGACCACGTCGATCCCGCGGCCCCCGGACGGTGCGGAGGAGGTGCCGGCGATGCTGTCCCGGCTGCTGGAGGCCCACGAGACCATCCTCGTCGACGCCCACGACGCCGCCGCACGCACCGCCGCGCCGGGCGACGACGGCACCAACGACCTGTTCGTCTCCCAGGTGATCAGGACCGGCGAGCTGCCATCCTGGTTTCTGGCCGAGCACCTGGTCGACACTCCCCTCGTCCGGTCCCAAACCGGCCGCCGATCGCTGCGTGAGCGGGAGCGGACGATGGATCTGCGGCAGATGGAAGTCGTCGTCGCGGTGGCCGGCACGGAGGGCTTCACGGCGGCGGCGCGGCGGCTGCACATGGTCCAGTCCACGATGTCCGGCACGGTCCGGGCCCTCGAACGCACACTGGGCACCGCCCTCTTCGACCGCACCACGCACCACGTCGCCCTGACCCCGGCGGGCGAAGCGTTCGTCCCCGCTGCCCGGGCGACGCTCCGGGCTGCCGAACTGGCCCGGGAAGCGGTCGACGCGGTGAAGGGGCAACTGCGCGGACGGATCACGGTGGCATCATGCAGGGCGTCCGGGTGAGGCTCCACCACGCCCTGGCCGCCTTGCGGGCGGAGCATCCGGGCGTGGTGGTCCGGCTGCGGCGGGCGGCGGTCGCCGACATCCGCCAGGCACTGTGTGAGGGCACGGTGGACCTGGCGGTCGTGGCCCTCGACCGGCAGCAGCAGCGTGGGCTGGCGACCCGGCTGCTGTCCCATGGCTGCGTCACTTTCGCGGGGCTCTGGTCCACTTCTTGTGGTGCGACCACGCAGGGTGATCAGCGGATGATTCGGAGTGGTTTGGCCTTGAGTCAGAACGGCGGGTCTTCGCTGTAGCCGCCTTCCCATGAAGCACGTGCAGCTCTGAGGAGGGCGTAGTGCTCACGGGCTTCAATGTCGGACGCGTCCTCCAGGCCGCTGGTGTCGTGACCCCAAGCCTTCAGCGCATCCAGGACGCGGTCTCGGTGACGCCGGTCAGTGCTGGTGGCCAGTAGACGTCGGGCATGGCTGGCCAAAGTGGCCTGATGCTGGGTGAGAAGGGGGTGCTCGATGAGGGGGATGGCAGCGACAAGGGCAGTGTGGCGCACATCGGCGTTGGCGTGACCGAGGAAGGCATGAATAGCGGAGAAGATCGCCGGGCGCGCGTCCCGGAATGCACGCATCTCCTCGTACTCATCAAGAAATCCCTCACCGTAGAGACGTTCGCCAATGGCCACGCACTCGTCGTCTGCGTCGTAGGCGGTGTCGCCGAGCCACTCGAGCAGCCGCACGAGAGTTGGACGGTTCGAGGACGTCTTGGCGTCCTGACTGTCGTCGCCTGCCGTGACGGCCGGATGGTTGAGGATCGCCGCGACGTAGAGCGCCACGGGCACCGTGGCCTCGTAGATGCTGTTCTGGTGAGTCACTGCTCCCAGCGCATCCTGGAGAGCGGACTGCCTGATGACCGGGTCCAAGCTCGTCAGGAGTGTCAGCGCCGCCAGCAGGGATTCACCCGTGCCGCAGGCCGTGGCGAGCGACGCCCAGTCTGTACTGTCCAGCAGTTCCTGAAAGGGAGGGAGAGCGGCGGGGCGAGGCTGCTCGGTCTGGCTGCGGCTGCGGGTCACAGGCCGAGGCTATGCCGTCGACGAGCCAGAGTTATGCCCGGGTGTTACGTGTATAACAGGACGCGCTTGCGGAGAAGCTCGAAGCCGGCTCGGCCGAACATCTGGCGCTTCAGCATCTTGATCCGGTTGACGTGGCCCTCGACGACTCCGGAGTTCCACGGCTGGGAGAAACCGGCGACGACGGCGTCGAGGTCGCGTTCGAGGTGCTGGGCGAACCGACGGAGGCTCGGCAGATCGGTGGTGGCGGTGGCCGCTTCGATCCACGCCGGCAGTTGGTCGCCTTGCAGGTGGGTGAGCATGTGGGCGAAGGAGCGCACGTGCCTGGCGAGGGCTTCCAATGCAGGGCAGTTGGCCAGGACGGCCTTGAGCTGGAGCTGATCGCGCTCGTTCAGGGCGTCGGGGTGGGTGAGGATCCAGCGGGTGACGGCGCGGGCCGACGGTGGCCGGGGCCCGACTGGCTGCGGCTTGCCGCGCAGGGTTCTGCTGACGTAGTTGCGGACGTTGCCGTAGCCGTGCGGGTAACCCTGTTCCTTGATCTCTTCCCGCAGTTTCCAGGCGTTGGTGCAGCCTTCCTGCCAGCGCTGGTCGAGGTAGGGCTTGTAGGCGTCGAGGTTGGTCGCGCGGCCTTGCCACTGGCCGGTGAACAGCTCCTCCGGGCTGGTGGCGCGGGAGTAGCGCAGAACGGTGTTGAGGGTCATGCCGAGCTGCCGGGCGACGGACCGCTTGCTGTGGCCGGCAGCCAGGAGCGCGTGGATGGTGGCGTGCTTGGCGCGGGTGCGTTCGGCGAATCGGTGGCCTGTCGGCCAGGGCGATGCCGCGGCCGGCTCCGCGTCCACGCTCGGTTTGTCCGGCGGCGCCGGGAGGGGGCGCAGGCAGCCGCGGTGCCGGTAGACGCACTTATCGGCAGCTTCCCCCAAGTTGTGCCACAAGTGCCACCGGTCGGCGACCTGAAGGGCCTGCGGGGCGCCGCGAGTGGCCCCATCAGCATAGAAGGGGGCGCGGTCGCGACAGACGATCTCGATCCCGGGCCGCTCGGCGAGCCAGGCCGCGAGCGTGTCCGCCTGCCGGTCCGGCAGGAGATCGATCGGGCGACGTGTCTCGACGTCGACGAGCACGGTTCCGTAGATGCGGCCTCTGCGCTGGGCGTACTCGTCCACGCCGACCACGCGGGGTGTGGTCGTGGGTGGATCGGGAAGCGAGGTGATCAGTCTCAGCAGGGTGTTCCGGCTGGCCGGGGCCTCGAAGGCGTCCGTCATGCGGGCGCCGGCCCGGCCCGCGAGCGCGAGACCGACCGCGACCAAGACCGCTCGCAGCCGCTCGGTCCGCCGGCTGAAGCGGCGGGTGAGCCCGGGCACCTGCTCGACGAAGGTCCGGCGCGGGCAAGAACCCATCGTGCAGACGAACCGACGCACCCGTAACGACACCACGACGTATCTGCCGACTGCTGGCAAGTCACGAGGAGACCGCAGGTAGGAGCCGTGTATCCGGCCCGACCAGCATCCGCAACCTGGGCAGACCGCCCGTCTCGCAGTACTCCGGGCCGTAACCCGAACCACCATGCCGGTCGTTTCGACCGACTCCACCGACACCCCGTCAACCGAGGAGATCAGCAGCTCGTCCAGCTGCGGCCGTGCTTCGTCCATGGCGCAGCACTGTCGGCGACACCACATTCCGGCCAGGCGATTTTCGGGCGATCTCAACCGGCATCACGTGAAGATCGACAGTCACCCTGCGTACAGGACCACAAGAAGTGGACCACTTCGTGGAGGCGACGGTCCGGATCAGGGCCCACAGGACGTTGGCTCGGCGGCGGGCGAGGGCGATCACGGCTTGGGGGTGGCGTCTGCCCTCGGCGCGCTTGCGGTCGTACAGGTCAGCGGGGTGCCAGCCCCATGCTGATACCCGTGCCGGCCGACCTGCACATCCGTCGGCGTGGGCCCGGCCGCCTTCCGGTGTGGTTCTGCTCCGTGTCGAAGCGGGAGGCGGCGACGTCGCCGGGGCAGCCGCACGTGTGCCGTCGCCCGTGGTGGGAGGCGCCGGGCCTGGCGGTGTTCGCGCTGCATCATCCCGCGTGTGCGCCTGCTGGACAGCCAGGCCCGTTATGCCCGTGCGGTCCGTGAGTCCGCGAGCGTGCGGCGCGGCAGCTGCCGGCCGTGCCCGTGCCGCGGAGCAATGTCTGAAGACCGGGACCGAACGCGCCCTCGGCCTGCTTCGGCCGAGGGCGCGCTCCGCGGTGCGGTGTGGGTGGTCGTGTCTCAGGAGGCATGGGCGCGAACCGCGAACACTCGGCTGGTCAGTTGACGCTCAGGACCGCCGTATTGTTCGTGAGGTCCGGGTCGAAGGTGAAGGGGTACTCGCCGAACTCGCCGTACGACGGGTGGATGCTCACGGCACCGGTCGCGCCGGGCACCACGGTGTCGACGCGCACGGAGAACGCGAACGTGCGCTGGGCGTCCTCCAGCACCCAGTACCGCAGGTTGCAGTCGTAGCGCGGGGCGCCCGTCTGCTTCGGGTAGTAGCCGCCGTCGAGGGTGCGCGGTGAGCAACCGGACGGCACACCGGTGACCGTGGTGCCCTCGGGCACGATCAGCCGGACCTTGGCGACCGGGTCTCCGGAGCCGAGGTTGCCGAGCCAGGCCGGGCCGTTGTTCTTGAACGTGAGCTCGGCCGTGACCGTCTCGCCCGCCGCGCCGGAGACGACGTCACCGGTCACGGAGAAGTCCGCGGTGTTCTCCGCGCCGATCTGGACGATCGTGTAGTCGTTCAGGGAGTCGATGTCCTGGGCGCCGCCGCCCGGCTCGACGTCGATGTCCAGCCGCTCGCTCAGCGCGTGCGGGGCGAGTCGCACCGTCAGCGGCTCGGGCAGCTCGAAGGAGTCACCCGGCGCCAGCACCTGGTCGAACGTGCAGATCGCCTTGTTCGACGGTGCGTAGTCGATGCCGTCCGTCGTGGTGTAGGTGCAGGCGTCGTAGCGGGTCAGATCCGTCAGACCGTACGAGGCGTTCAGCTTGACGGTGAACCCGTTCGCGCTTTCGTTGCCGTTGTTGGTGACCTTGAACGGGATCGCCGGCTCGTCGCCGGGCCGGCCGTCCTCGATGTCGGCGACGGGGTCGATGGCGAGGTCGGGCCCGACGCCGACGGTGAGCGTGGTGTCGAAGCTCTCGCGCGGCGCGGTGAGCGTGCCGTCGGGCCCGCCGGTGGCCGTCGCCTCGTAGGTGATCCTGCCCTGCGCGCCGGCTTCGGCGCCGTCGGCCGCGCGCACCGTCAGGAACACCTGGTCCTGGTAGTCGCGCCCGATCGTGGGTACCTCGGGGATGTTGCACACTGCGCCGGTGCCGCCCGGTGTGCAGTTGTCCGGCCAGGTCACCTCGGCGACCCCGGAGAGGTCGGAGACGTCGACGGTGAGCCTGCCGTCGGTCACTGTGAAGTTGTCGTTGTCGTGGTAGATGCCGAGGGTGCGGGACTGCGGCTGTCCGCCGTCGGTACCGAGCGGCAGCGTCTGCTCGTACGGCGGGTTGATCCACAACTGGTCGGTCTGCGGCGGAGCGTCGTCAGCGAACGCGGGCGCGGCGAGGCCGACAGCCAGCAGACCAGCCGCCACCGCCGCGGCGGCGCCGGATCTGAAACGTAACGGGCGTCCGGCAGAAAACGGTCTCATTGCTACCCCCCATGGGTATGGTGACGCGACTGACGCGCCGGCAGTCCCGGCGCACCGGAGGGATCATCACATGGCGGGGTATCCCGCCGCGCCCCGGTTTTCCGGCTTCGACGGAGAGGTTCGCACCCTCCACGCCGCGCACCGTGCCCTCGTGTCACGACTCCTTGGGGCCTCGGCTGCCCACGATCGCAATCGACCGGGCCGACGCCGGTGTGAAGCGGAGCCGGGCAGGCGACGCACACACGCAGGGCGCAGCGAGGAGTGTCAGCTGGGGCTGGGCTCCCGGATCTCGAGGCGGAACTCCTTCACCGGGCTGCGACGCAGGCGGAAGGTGCACGGGCGGCCGTGTTCGAGGCAGGTGAGCAGGGAACGCCAGTCGCGAGCGGTGAAGTCGGCGAGCATGAAGTCCTCCCGCGGGCCGGCCGTGGTGTGCGGGGCATCGGGGACGATGAGGAGAGCGTTCGCCGTCAGTCTCGTGTGGCGGGCGACCGCGCACGTGGGCCGGCAGTGGCGGGGCCGCTACGGCAAGACCGACAATGCCGTGGTCACCGTGACCTCGCTGTGGGCGGACGGGGTCCGCTCCCGCTCCGCCACCGCGGCATCCCCTGCCGTACCTGTCCGCCCGCTACCGCAGAAGGACGGTGTCCCCGACACATGCAACCCACGGACTCACCCGATGCCCTCCTGCGCTCCGCCGCCGCGGACATCGCACGCCGGATGACGGAGGAGCCACGGCCCGCCGGAGCGCTGAGGTCGGTTCTGGAACTGATCGACAACGACGAAGCGGAGCTGGCTCTGGACGAACTGGCACGAGTGATCGAGTATTTCCGTATCCCCGTCCTGCGCACGGAGTACGACCGACTCGTCGCCGCGGCAACCCGACTGGCCTGCATGGACTCTCTGACGGAGGTCGGTGTCGACCGATTCGTCACCGCGTGAAACCGTGGCTGGGGACCCCGGCCCGCGACGGCGTAGCCGTCTCCCCGAAGGGATCTCCCCCGAGGGGATCGGTCTTTCAGGCGCAGAGCCGACGAGTCCTGGTACGACTGCAGCGCGATGGACCGCGCAGCGGCTCCGATGGTGATCTGCTCAATGACCTGGATACCGTCCCAGGTGAACACGGTCTCTTCGGCTACGTTCCCCCACTGTCCGGGCGCTGCTTGGCGCTTCGGCGGCCGAGCGGGTCGTAGCGGTAGGTCCAGACGTTGCTGTGGGGGAGTGCAAGAGGTGAGGCGGTCCTCAGCGTCCCAGGTGCAGCGCCAGATCTCGGGCTTGCGCGAAAGGCGGGTCTTGCGGCGTTCGATGACACGGCCTGCTTCGTCAAGGACGTAGGTCCAGCGGCCGACCCTGGGCACCCGCGATCCGGCGAACTCCCGTGTCCCGTCGGCGGATTCGCTGTGGACAGCGGGCCATGCAGCCTGAGTGACGTTGCCGGCTGAGGCGTAGGCATAGGCGTAGGCGTAGGTCTCGGTCCAGTTCCGTCCGGTGATCGCCGTGATGCGGCCGAGGCGGTCGAGGCGGAAGCGCCAGGGCCCGTTGAGGTGGTCGGTGAGCGTGGTCAAGTAGCCGTCGGCACGGTATTCGCAGGAGCGTTTCCTGCACCACCTGGCTATCGCGGCCCGGCATGTGGAGGGCACCGGTCACCCCGTCGAAGGTGACCTTCTGCCCGAGGAGCCGGCCTGCGGGGTCCCCGTCGTTCACCCAGCTCGGCGCTGTATCGACGCTGCGGTGGGTTTCCCGCCCCGCCGCGTCGAACCGCGAGTCGATGGCGTGACCGTCCAGCTCGACGCCGGTCCGGTGGCCCATGCGGTCGCGCTGCAGGACGAGCTCGGCATCCGAGGTCGCGGCGTTGGTGAGGTGGCCTGTGGGGTCGTAGGTGTAGGGGGTCTCGTTGCCGTCGGCGTTCTTGAGTACTGCCTTCGCACGCCTGCCGAGGCGGTGCCCGTCTTCAGGAAGCCGGTGTCGACATCGGCGACCCGGGGTCAGTCTCCGTGGCTGCCGGTCCACTTGCGCAGCAGTGCTTCGCGCTCCGCGCGGGGCGGGGTGCGGCCGTCGGTGCGGTCACGACGCCAGGCGAGCAGCTCGCCGACCGTCGTGCCGCCGTCGGCGAGCCGTGCCAGGAGCGTGCGGGAGAGCGCGTACTCGACGGGCGTGTAGATCTCGCCGGCGACCGCCGAGAGGACGCTCACCTCGGTGGTGCCGTCGGCGGAGTCCACGCGCACGGTGTAGGCGGGCGGCTGTTCGCCGTCGCCGGTCACCGCCGCTACCAGGGCGTCGAAGGCCAGGGACACCAGGCGCCGGGCAGCCGACCGTACGGCCACATCGCGGACGTCGATGGCCCGTACCTCACTCCACTTCCACGACTCGCCCCGGCCGAGGCCCAGGGTCTCCACGCCGTCCGTGGTCAGCCGGACCCCCGGTGCCGTACCGACGGGCTCGGCGCCCACGTACACGGAGTCATCAGTGATCCAGAACAGGCCGACCATGGCCATGAGATGCCTCCGGGAAGTGGTGTGCGGGAGCAGGCGAACAGTGGTGCTTCCGGCCATGTGCCGATAGCAGGACGATATGGCAGACCGCCGGGTCCGCCGAAATCGTTGCCGTACCGGCGGAGACCCGGCGTGCGGGGCCGGAGGTACCAGCGGATGGCGCTGGCGGTGGTGGTGGCGGTGACGGTGGTGGTGTCGAAGGCGGATTTTGAGTAGGCACCACCCGGGCCGGGGCAGCGCTCAGGTGTCCAGCAGACCGCGCAGCCACTGCGAGCGGGTGTCCTCGGCGCGGTGGGACAGGCGTGCTCCGGGGACGAACTCGTCGAAGCCGGGGCAGCCACCGGGCCACACGTGCAGCTCGCACGGGATGCCTGCCCGCCCCTGGCCGGGCGCGGTGCCCGGCTCAGGCGGCGACCGGGCCGAGGAGCCGGGCGGTCCACCGGCGCACCGCGGCGGCGACCTCCGGCGTGACGAGGCCCAGAAGGGTGTCGTCCGGCATGCCGGCGGAGCCGATCACCACTCCGGTCCGCCCGTCCAGTTGCGGATCGCAGGCGGCGGCCAGCGGTGCCCGGGCCGCGTCGGCGACCGGCGTGGTGACGCCCTGCCGGATCTGCTCCCAGTGCGGGCGACTGCACAGGTACGCGTGAGACGCCCGGAGGGGCGAGCCCGGCACTCCTGGGCGTCCCGGTGACAGCCGGGCGGATCCGTCCGGCGCCGCGCCGGGCAGGGTCCGGCGGGACGAGGCCACCAGCACCATGTCCTCGTGGGACTGCGGCGGGACGGTGAGGTGTGCTGCTGCCGCATGGGCCCCTATGGGGAAGTCGCAGTCGAAGGCCGATCTGTACGCTGCGATCCGCCGTGACCACCGTGGTGGCATGTCGCACCGGGCTTTGCAGCGCCTGTACAACGTCACCTGACGGACAGTGCGGAGGACTCTGGACGGTCAGCGTCCTCGGAGTCACGCAAGCAGCAGCGGTGCGGCATCACCGTCACCGTGGTCGATCGCTTAGCCTTTCTCCCGACCTGCATTCCGATGCCGACACCACGCGGATCCTTGGTATCGCCGGACGCACCGCCCCAGGAGGCACCCGATGCCCGTTCCGGACGAGACGGCCCGGCCCATTACGCCGGAGAACATGCCCGCCCCCCACACCCTGCTGGAGCGTCTGGCGGACGAGCTCGGTGGCCGGAGCCCGGTGACGGTCGTCTATGGCGAGCCCGTCACCACCGAGGGCGTCACCATCATCCCGGTCACCGAGATCGGCTTCGGCTTCGGCTTCAGCGGTGATCCGGGACATGGGCCCGGAGAGGCCACAACCGATCAACGGGGCGGAGCCGGAGGGGTCAGAGCCCGGCCTCGCGGCTTCATCGAGATCAAGAACGGCACCGCCACATACAAACCAGTCCGGAATTCCTGGCTGGATGTCGGCGTACCGCTCGCCGCACTATTGGTAGGCACCGCCCTCCCACGACTCGCACGTCGCCTTGCCAAGCGCCGCCTTGGGTGAGCAGGCTGCTCGGCGCCGGGCAGCGCTTACTGACGTCTATCACACAGGACTTCGGTGCCCTTCGGCTCTCATACAGCTGGGAGCGACATCAGAAGTCACTGACATTGATCTTGCTTGACGCGGCGGAACGACTCCCTGAGTGACTTCGAAATGACTCCCCGCGAAAGGCTCTTGACCCGCCGCAGGCCGCCGCGACGGCCTGAGCACCATGACTATCCACACGGCCGTGAGCGACGTGAAGGGCCGCGGACGGGTTCCGCAGGATGACAGCCCCGAGCAGTCACCAGATCACGGGCTCGGCTGTGGGCCGGACAGCTCTGGTGAAGGCTCTGCCCAAAAATAGAACATCGTTGCTGTCGCGATTGTGGTCAGCGAGGCAAAGGTTAGAAGGGCAACGAACGGAGCGTTGAAGGAGGCGACTGTCAGACTGGCTCCGATGGACAGGATCGAGCTGATTACGAACACTGCACGCATGCCCCAGTAAGCGAGTCGGCCGCGGGGCAAAGGGGTGCGGTCCACGAAGTGTTCCCACCCGAGGTGGTGGACTCCGACCCGTTGCTCATGCCTGGTGCGGATATAGATGGCGATCCGTGCGATGAGGTGTGAGTGATGCAGCCAGGAGATGGCCAGGATGAGGGAAAGTAGCGGATAGACGAGGATGATGGCCGCGTTCTCGACCTGGACGCCTACTGACAGCACGGTGCCGAAGGCGACGACGGTCACTGCCGTGACCTGGAACTGCAGCTCCGTGAGCTTGATGATCTCTTCGCGTAGCTGGGTGTACTCGGCGATGAGGAGTTGGCTGGCGTCCCACTCTGGATGGCTCCGTCCTCCCATCAGGCCTAGATACCCAGCCAGTCGTGACTCGATCCCACCTGGAGGTACGGCTTCGAGACGCGCGCCACGATCATGCGAAGGGGCCAGATGCGCTGGGCACTGAGATGGGACACCAGGTGGGAGGTAGCTTGGCTTCCTCATTGGGTCGTGGTCGCGTGAGGGCTGCTCAAGCTTCAGGAGCCGCCAGACTGCCTCAGCATCGCCTCATCAGACGTGTCCCCCTGCTGGTTGGCCCGGCGAGCGCCCTGACGGGCCCTGCGAGCCGTGACTCCGGGCGTGCGCCCGGCGGCCGGCGGCCGGCGGCACCGGCCGCATCGGCCGGGACACCCGAAGGTGCGCGGAGCGGCACGGCCGGACCGACACACTCACCTGCAGAGCCGGTGAAGTCAGCGGTTCATGGCCGCCCAGAACTCCTCGAAGGACATCTGCCTGTCACCGTCGATGTCCAGCGAATCGATCAGTTCCCGGGCCTCGGACTCGCTGATCTCCGAGCCCTCCAGCTCCGCCACGACCTTCCGGTACTCGTCCGCGGTGACCAGCCCGTCCCCGTCCACGTCGTAGCGCTCGAAGACCTTGCGCGCCGCCGTCTCCACGATGTCCGCCATGTTCGTCGTCCTTCCGCACGTGTCGCTGACGGCGTCACCCTATCCGTCCGTCCGGAAGCAAGCGGGCGCCGCCCCTGGTCCGCGGACGGCTGTTCTGGAGGAGGTGACCGCGGGGCAGGGCGAGGGGTTCGAGATCGCGTTGCCACGGAGTTCCGGGACGGCGTCCCCGACTACCTCGCGGCCTGCATGATCTCGGGGCGGTATCCGACGCCGGGCCTGCAACCGCCCCGCCCGGGTGCGGCCGGCTTGCCGTCAGCGCCGTTCTTCCGCTGCCCCCGCGGACCCCGGCACGTGCACCTCCCTCGGCCGCGGCACCCTATGCCGACCGGTTGGCCGAGAAGCAACGACATGGAGGGGGCGTGACCCCAGAAGATCGGTTCCGCGCAAGGGGGATGCGAGGGCTCACTACCCCGTGAGGACTCAGTCCGGCGCACTGGTGGGGCCAGTGTGACCCTCCCCAGGGGGCGCGGCAGCGCTCATCCCGTTTCGGCCACCCACGGCACCGGCGATGGCTACACTCGCCGCCCATGCAAGAGTTCGACCGGAAGACAAACCGGAAGAAATCACCCTGCCCTTCCTGCCCTTCATCGGGTCCCGACACCGTCGGCCGGCGTGTGAGGACGGTGCGGCCCACGGCCGGACGTGCCGTCCACACCGCCGCATCGACGCCTTCCGACCAGGCGTGCGCTGCTGAGTGTGCTCCTGGGCACGGACGTGAACAGCGCGGTGGATGCACTCCGGGGACATGCCGGGCGGCAGCCGGCCGGCAAGGATGCACCGACCGCACCGACCGCCCCGACCCGGTGCCGACGCGACCCGCCGCCGGGGCGGCCCTCCCGGCCGGCGCCCGTCCTGCGTCGCCTCGCACCGGGCCGGGAACGGTCACGTCAGCCACCGGCTTCCGCCGGACAAACCTCGATCCGGCTGTGCTCGACGCCGATCCGGGGTTGGCGGGGTGAGCCGTTCGGCGCGACGTCGGCACGCCCGTTCCCGCGATCCCCGCGGACACTGGCGGCTGCTGGCCCTGACCCTGCCCGTGGTCTTCGCCGCCCTGCTCTTCGAGGGCTGGACCATCCACGAGGTGGACGCCGCCAAGACACGGCGCCCGTGCACCAGGCCCGTGCCGAGGGCCGTGGACGAGAGCGGCCCCGTCCTGCGCCGTCTCGGCGCGCAGAAGGTGTCCTCCGCCGCGGCGCCCCCGCGCACCGTCGCCCTCACCTACGACGGCGGTCCCGATCCCGAGTGGACCCCCCGCCTGCTGGACCTGCTCCGCAAGCACCACGCGCGCGCCACCTTCTTCGTGTTCGGAGCCCAGGCGGCACGCCATCCGGACCTGATCCGGCGCATCCTCGACGAGGGCCACGAGATCGGTTCGAACACGTACACCGGAGCCGACCTCGGCTCCTCGTCACGCGTCCGCTTCGCCATGGAACTGGCCCTCACCCGGAAGACTCTCGCGGGCACGGCCGGCATCCGCACCAGCCTGCTGCGGATGCCGCTGACCAGCCAGGTGGACACGCTGTGTGGCGCCGAGGGGAAGGCGGCCCGGAGCGCCGCCGCGGACGGCCATGTGCTGGTCGCCGCCGACCGGCCGGACCGTGATCCGGCACGCGGCCTGATCCGGCAGTTCAGCCAGACGGAACTGGCGTACCAGGAGACGGAGAAGCTGCTCGACGACCCGCACGCCGACCGGTTCACCACCGTGACGGACGCGGTCGGCATGCCGCCCGCCCACACCCGGGTGACCGCCTTCGAGCGGTGGCAGGGCAGGGGGCTGAACTGGACGGTGACCGCCGGAAACACGTGCACACACGTCATGACCTGGGTGCTGGTCGTGGCGGGAGCGCTCGGCCTGCTGCGACTGTTGATGCTCACCTTCTTCGCCCGCGCCCATGTCCGGCGCCTCACCCGCCTCCGCCCCGGAGCGCCCTGGCTGCGGGAGGTCGGCGCACCCGTGACGGTCCTCGTGCCCGCCTACAACGAGGAGGCCGGGATCGAGTCCACCGTCCGTTCGCTGCTCGCCTCCACCCACCCGCACCTCGAGATCATCGTGATCGACGACGGCTCGACGGACCGGACGGCGGACCTCGCCACCCGCATCGACGACCCCCGGGTGCGAGTGATCCGGCAGCCCAACTCGGGCAAGGCGGCCGCGCTCAACACCGGCCTGGCGAACGCCTCGTACGGCATCGTGGTGATGGTCGACGCCGACACCGTCTTCGAGGCCGACGCCTTGCACCGGCTCATCCAGCCGCTCGCCCATCCCGCCGTCGGCGCCGTCAGCGGTAACACCAAGGTCGGCAACCGGCGCGGACTGCTCGGCAGATGGCAGCACCTGGAGTACGTCTTCGGCTTCAACCTCGACCGGCGCATGTTCGAGGTGCTGGAGTGCATGCCGACGGTGCCGGGAGCCATCGGCGCCTTCCGCCGGGACGCGCTGATGGGCGTCGGCGGGGTCAGTGAGGACACCCTCGCCGAGGACACCGACCTCACGATGACCATGTGGCGGGCCGGCTGGCGGGTGGTCTACGAGGAGTCGGCCGTCGCCTGGACGGAAGTGCCCACCTCGCTCCGCCAGTTGTGGCGGCAGCGCTACCGCTGGTGCTACGGCACCCTCCAGGCGATGGGAAAGCACCGCGGGGCCGTCCTCGAAGTGGGCCCGGCCGGACGCTTCGCCCGCCGCGGACTGACCTATCTGACCCTCTTCCAGGTGATCCTGCCGCTGCTGGCACCGGTCGTCGACCTCTTCGCGGTGTACGGGGTGCTGTTCACCGACCCCGTGCGGTCGACCGGCGTGTGGCTCGGCTTCCTCACCGTCCAGCTGCTGTGCGCCGGCTACGCCCTGAGACTCGACGGCGAACGCCTGCGGACCCTGTGGTCGCTGCCGCTGCAGCTCTTCGTCTACCGGCAGCTGATGTACCTGGTCGTCATCCAGTCCGTGGTCGCCCTCCTGCTCGGCACACGGCTGAGGTGGCACCGCATGCAGCGGTCCGGCACCGCCGCCAGCGAGCAGCTCAGACAACCGATCGCCGCACGACAGCTGCCCTTGAGGTGATGAGGATGGTCCACCCCATGAGCGAAGGGCCGGACAGGTGGCTCACCACCGGCCCACGGAACGGGAACGGGGACACACAGGAGCCCCGGGTGATCACGGGGCAGGTGTGGCACCGCAGCACCGCCCCGCGTCAGGCGCCCGTCATCCCGTACGACAGCCCCGTCGTCGCGCCGTACGGCAGCGGCACTGCCGGCGAGCACGCCCCGCACCGGAGCGGCGGCGACCACCCCGGGCACCAGGGCGGCGGCCGCAGCTCCAGCACCAGACCCCGCTGGGTGCGCCCCAGCCGGCCCCGCCGCATCGCGCGCCTGCTGGGAGTGCTGCTCTGCGCACTGGCCGTCACCTGCGGGGGCACCTACGCCTGGGCCGACTTCAGGCTCGACAGGTCCGTCGACCTGAGCGCGGTCGCGCACCGTCCGCCGTCAGGGAGGGGAACGACGTACCTCATCGTGGGCTCCGACGGCCGGAACGGCCTGTCCGAGCGGGCCAGGAAGCAGCTGCACACCGGCACGGCCGGAGGCAGCCGCACCGACTCGATGATGCTCCTGCACACCGGCGCCCACGGCACCACACTGGTGAGTCTGCCCCGTGACTCCTGGGTGACCCTCCCCTCGTACGTCGATCCGGACACCGGCAAGCTCCACCGGGCGTCGAAGAACAAACTGAACGCGGCCTACTCCGTGGGCGGGCCCCGGCTGCTGGTCCGTACCGTCGAGCTGAACACGGGCGTACGCATCGACCATTACGCGGAGATCGGCTTCGCGGGGTTCGTCGGTGTCGTGGACGCGGTCGGCGGCGTGGAGATGTGCGTGGACCGGGACATCAGGGATGCGAAGTCGGGAGCCGACCTGGAGAAGGGCTGTCACCACCTGAACGGCGCCCAGGCGCTGGCGTTCGTCCGCCAGAGGCACCAGGAGGCGGACGGCGACCTGGGACGCTCCAGGAACCAGCGCAAGTTCCTCTCCGCCCTCGCCCGCAGAACCGCACAACCGGGCACCGCGCTCGACCCGTCCCGTGCGTACCCCGCCCTGAGCGCCGCGCTGGACACCCTCGTAGTGGACGAGAACATGGACCTGCCGACTCTGGCGTCGCTGTTCCAGGCGATGAGGAGCGTCTCGGACGGCAACGGCACACAGCTCAACGTCCCCGTGGACGACCTCGGCCTCCGCACCGCCAAGGGCAGCGCCTTGACGTGGAACGAGGCGAAGGCGGAGAGGCTCTTCGCCGAGCTGCGGAACGACCGGCCGGTGAGCATCGAGGGGAAGAACTGAGACGGGCCGCACAGGGCACGACCGGCAGCCGTGCTCTGTGCGGCCGCAGCCGTGCTCTGTGCGGCCCTGCCTGCCGACTGGCATCCCGACCGGACAACCGAGTGCAACGGCGCGGTCCGGCCTTGCCCTGGCTCAGCGGTGTGGGCTCTGCGCAGCACGACCAGCGTCGAGAACGCCTTTCGCGCAGCGATGGACGTCGCCGGTGATACCACCCTTGCGCGATCACGACCGTATGTCGCCACACCCGTCCGTGCTCGGGCTGCAAGCCGCTCCGGTTCCTTCTGCCCTTGCTTGATGGCAGTTGTGCCTCTGTCCACTCAGCTGGACGTCGCGCAGGTAGCGCAGCGCCGAGTCCGGGCCGCGTTCAGCGGCAGGGCGGACCGGGGAGGGTGACCCGCACGGTCTTGCCGCCTTCCTCTGTGGGAACGACGGACATGGAACCGGCGAACTCCGCAGTCAGTGTGCGGACGATGAGCATGCCACGGCCGTTGTCCTGCTGTACGGCGGCGGGGAGCCGCTGCGGCCAGCGCGGATGGCTGTCGGTCACGCCGATGTGCAGCTCTCCGTCCTCGTCGAGCCGCAGGTGCACGGTGAAGGTGGGCGACCGGCCGCAGGTGTGCTGCACGGCGTTGGTGGCGAGTTCCGAGACGATCAGCTGCACGGTATGGATGGTCTCGGCGTCGTCCGGCAGGCCCCACTTGGACAGCACGTTCCCGACATACGTACGCGCTTCGCGGACCGACACGAAGTCGCTCGGGAGGCTGAGGGAGGCGTGCTGGTGATCTGCCATTACAACGGCGTTCCCTTCCCTGAGGGATGCAGGCCGGAGACATCGAGCGGAGCCCCGATGAGCTGATTGCAGTGTGTCAGCGGTGCCGGCCCTATGGATGCGATGTACCGAAGTTGCTGGCCTGTGCCCTGGGGAAGGCGGAATCGGGCGTTCTGGACTGGAACTGACCGAGCCGGACCGATCTACTGGGCACTCCTGTCATGGGCCGTGCATCAGTGCCCGTGTGCCGGCGCGACACCGGTCGGCCTCCGCACAGGGCTT
Source organism: Streptomyces sclerotialus (assembly GCA_000719105.1). GTDB lineage: Bacteria > Actinomycetota > Actinomycetes > Streptomycetales > Streptomycetaceae > Streptomyces > Streptomyces sclerotialus_B. Next base: position 220,082 of record JODX01000006.1, read on the forward strand.
CGGCTTCACCGCCAAGGTACTGGCTGTCCCTGAGTTCAGGCCTCGGAGGCTGCTTCGGTCGGCATACGGTACGGACCGTCCGCCAAGGGATCTGTGGTGTGGCAGTACTGGTACTACTCCTCGTGAATTGCACACATGGCCTGCCCGGCGACTGACGGTGAACCACGATGAACGGCATGGACAGCGAGCGCTCACGGGTCAGGTTCCATGTCGAAGGCATCGTGCAAGGGGTCGGGTTCCGGCCCTTCGTCCACGCGGCCGCCGGTCGCCATGCGCTCTCCGGTCTGGTCGCCAACGACGCCGCCGGAGTCCTCATCGAGGTGGAGGGTGCCGCGGATGCCGTGGGGCGGTTCCGGCGGACGCTGGAGGACGAAGCTCCGCCGCTGGCCGTGATCGAGTGCATCAGCGCGGAGCCGGTGCCCGTGAAGGGGATTCCCGGCGCCGGATTCACCATCGCCGCCAGCCGCAGCACCGTCGACGGCGAACCTGCGGGCGGCTCCGGCGGTGAAAGGGAAGCGGGCAGGTGCGGGGCCCTGGTCTGCCCGGACTTCGCCACCTGTGCCGACTGCACGCGTGAGCTCTTCACACGGGCCGACCGGCGTTTTCGTCACCCCTTCATCAACTGCACCAACTGCGGACCGCGCTTCACGGTCGTCCGGGGCATGCCCTACGACCGGGTCCGGACGACGATGGCGAAGTTCACGATGTGCGCCGCGTGCGCGGACGAATATCACGATCCGGCCGACCGGCGTTTCCACGCACAGCCGCTGTGCTGTCCGGCCTGTGGCCCCACGCTCCGGCTCGTCCACTCCTCCGGCGCCGCGGTGCACGGGGATCCGCTGACCGGGGCCGCCGGGCTGCTCCGTGACGGCCGGATCCTCGCCGTCAAAGGTCTCGGCGGATACCACCTCGCGGTGGACGCCGGAAACGAGACAGCCGTCCGCGCGCTGCGCTTCCGCAAGCACCGCGCCGGCAAGCCCTTCGCGGTCATGGTGCCCGACCTGCCTGCGGCGGAGCGCCTGTGCGAGGTCGACCCGATCGGCCGGGAACTGCTCACGGGTGTACGCCGTCCCATCGTGCTGCTGACGCGCCGGGAGGAAGCGCCTCTCGCGGCGGCGGTGGCCCCAGGCCGTCGCGATCTCGGGCTGCTGCTCCCCTACACCCCGCTCCACCTGCTGCTGTCCGCTGAGCTGGCCGAACCGTACGTCCTGACCAGCGGGAACGTGAGCGACGAGCCCCTTGCGTTCCGCGATGACGACGCCTTCGCGCGCCTCGCCGGAATCGCCGACGCGTTCCTCACCCATGACCGGCCGGTCCATGCGCGTACCGACGACTCCGTCGTCCGCGTGCGCCGGGGCGGGGCTGTCCCCGTACGCCGTGCGCGTGGCTATGCGCCTGAGCCGTTGTCCCTCACCGAACCCGCACCGCGCCCAATCCTGGGCTGCGGAGCGGAGTTGAAGAACACGTTCTGCCTCGCGCAGGGCCGCACCGCCGTGCTGTCTCCGCATCTGGGGGATCTGGAGAACCATGAGACGCTCCGGTCGTTCGTCGAGGGTATCGCCCACTTCCAGCAGCTCTTCGGCATCGAGCCCTCGTTGATCGCCCACGATCCGCATCCGGAGTACCTGTCTTCGAAGTACGCGTACGGCCTCGCCGAGGAGACCGGTGCGGAGCTGGTCGGCGTACAGCACCACCACGCGCACATCGCCTCCTGCCTGGCCGACAACGGGATGCGCGGACCGGTCATCGGCGTCGCCTTCGACGGGCTGGGGTACGGCACCGACGGCACACTGTGGGGTGGTGAGTTCCTGATCGCCGATCTGTGCGGTTTCCGCCGCGCGGGCCACTTCACTCCCGTTCCGCTGCCCGGGGGGACGGCCGCGATCAAGGAGCCGTGGCGGATGGCCGTCGCGTACCTGGACGCGTGCGGGGAGGAGTACGGCGGGCCCGAGGGCGCTTTGTCCGTACGTCGTCGGCACGGTGACCGTTGGGAGAAGGTGCGGGCGGTGGCCCGGTCCGGGGTGAACTCGCCCCTCACCTCCAGTGTGGGCCGGCTGTTCGACGCGGTCGCCGCGATCCTGGGGATCCGCGACACCGTGGATTACGAGGGGCAGGCGGCGGCCGAGCTGGAGCAGTGCGCCGACCCGTCGGTTCGGGGCGACTACGCCGTACGGATCGACGGCGGCCGGATCGACGGCGCCGATCTGGTCCGTGCGGTGGTCGACGACCTGCACGCCGGAACCGCCCGGGGGACCATCGCCGCCCGTTTCCACAACAGCCTCGCCCATGTGATCGTCGAGGTCGGTCGTCGGCTGCGGGAGACCACCGGTATCACCGTCGTCGCCCTCTCCGGCGGGGTCTTCCAGAACGCGCTGCTCGTCGACCGCACCGTTCCGGCGCTCCGACGGCACGGCTTCGAGGTGCTCACACACCGCCGGGTGCCGCCGAACGACGGCGGCATCAGCCTGGGCCAGGTCGCGGTCGCCGCCGCGCTCGACGCCGCGGGCGCCCTCGGGCCGGCGTCCTCCCGGTCGCCGTCCCCGGGCCGGGCCTCCCGGTAGCCGGTACGAGCCGGTCCTCAGCGCCGGTCCTCAGCAGATACGCGGCAGCGGGTCACCGATGAGCACATCGACGATGCGGGTACCGCCGAACCCGGTCCTGCACAGCACCAGCGGGGCCGGTTCTGCGCCCACATGGCCGATGACCGCGGCCTGTTCGCCGAGCGGGTGCGCGCGCAACGCGCCCAGTGCCGCCTCGGCGTCGGCGGCGTCCACGACGGCGACCATCCTGCCCTCGCAGGCGATGTAGAGCGGATCGATGCCGAGCAGCTCCGCGGCCCCCCGTACCTCGGGCCGGACCGGTACGGCGGCCTCGTCGAGGACGACCGCGACGTCGGAGGCGCGCGCGATCTCGTTGAGCACCGTGGCCACGCCGCCGCGGGTGGCGTCGCGCAGGCACCGTACACCGCCGCCGCAGGCGTCGAGCAGCGCCGCCACCAGGCCCGCCAACGGCGCTGTGTCCGAAGTGAGTTCGCTTGCGATGTCCAGGTCGCCCCGGGCCAGCAGGACGGTGGTGCCGTGTTCGCCGATCGGCCCGGAGACCAGGACGGCGTCACCGGGCCGTGCCAGCCCGGCACCGAGCGCGAACCCGTGTTCCACCACGCCCACTCCGGCGGTGGTGATGTAGCAGCCGTCGGCCTTCCCCCGCTCCACGACCTTGGTGTCGCCCGTGACGATGTCGACCTCCGCCGCGGCGGCCGCCTCGGCCATGGAGGCGGCGATGCGGGTCAGGTCCGCGACGGGGAACCCCTCTTCGAGGATGAAGCCGGCCGAGAGGTGGAGCGGGCGCGCCCCGGCCATGGCCAGGTCGTTCACCGTCCCGTTCACGGCGAGGTCACCGATGTCGCCACCGGGGAAGAAGAGCGGGGAGACCACGTAGGAGTCGGTGGTGAAGGCGAGTTGAGCCGTTCCCACCGTGAGCACCGCCTGGTCCTCCAGACGTGCCAGCGCCGGGTTGTGGAAGGCCGTGAGGAAGACGGCCTCGATCAGCGTCTGGGTGGCCTTGCCGCCCGCGCCGTGCGCGAGCGTGATGCGCTCGTCCCGCATCCGGGGCTTGCGACGGTGCGCCCGTTCGATGCGCCGCAGCACCTCTTCCTCGCCGGGTGCGGGCTGCGACGTCTCGCGCCCCGTGGTCATGACCGGATCGCCTCCCGCACCGCGGCCCGGTCGAACCTGCCGAAGTTGTAGTACGCCGCACACGCTCCCTCGGAGGAGACCATGCAGGTGCCGATCGGTGTCTCGGGAGTGCAGGCGGTACCGAAGACCTTGCACTGCCACGGTTTGAGCACGCCCTTGAGCACCTCGCCGCACTGGCACGACTTCGGGTCGGCGACCCGGACCCCTGGGAGGTCGAAGAGCCGCTCGGCGTCGTACGCGGCGTACGCCTCCCTCAGCCGCAGCGCGGAGTGGGAGATGAAGCCGAGGCCGCGCCACTCGAAGTGCGGGCGCACCTCCATCACCTGGCTCAGGACTTGCAGCGCCTTGCCGTTGCCGTCCCAGGGCACGACCCGGCCGTACTGGTTCTCCACGGCCACGCGGTTCTCCGCGAGCTGGGTCAGGAGCAGATGGATCGACTGAAGGATGTCCAGGGGCTCGAACCCGGCGACGACCAGCGGTCGGCCGTACTCGGCCGCGATGAACTCGTACGGCCGGCAGCCGATGACCGTGGACACGTGGCCGGGGCCGATGAACCCGTCCAGACGCAGATCGGGCGAGTCGAGGATCGCTTTGATCGCCGGGATGATCGTGACGTGGTTGCAGAAGACCGAGAAGTTGTCGAGTCCTTCGTCCGCGGCCCGCAGCACGGTCATCGCGGTGGAGGGCGTGGTGGTCTCGAAGCCGATGGCCATGAAGACCACCCGCCGTCCGGGATTCCGCCGGGCGATCTTCAGCGCGTCGAGCGGCGAGTAGACCATGCGGATGTCCGCGCCCGCGGCCTTGGCGTCGAGGAACGAGGCGCTGCCCCCGGGGACCCGCATCATGTCCCCGAACGAGGTCATGATGACGTCCGGCTGCCCGGCGATGTGCAGGGCGTCGTCGACCCGGCCCATCGGGATCACGCAGACGGGACAGCCCGGCCCGTGCACGAGGCGGACGTTGTCCGGGAGATGGTCCTCGATGCCGTGCTTGTAGATGGTGTGCGTGTGCCCGCCGCACACCTCCATGAAGGTGTACGTGCGGCCCGGATCGCACAGTTCGGCGATTCTGGCGGCGAGGGCGCGGGCCTTGCCGGCGTCCCGGTACTCGTCGACATAGCGCATCAGCCGTCTCCCGACTCCTTCAGTGCGGCGATCTCCTCGTCGTAGGCGGCACCCATCTGCTCGAGGAACTCCATGGCGGCCCGCGCCTCCGCTTCGTCGATCTTGGACAGGGCGAACCCGACATGGATGAGGATCCAGTCGCCGGGCGCGACGCCCTCCTCTTCGAGCAGCGCGATATTGATGGCCCGGCGCACGCCGCTCACCTCGACCTGGGCCAGGTCCGGCTGGTCGGTGAGGAGTTCGACGACCTCACCCGGGATGCCGAGGCACATCCGCCGCTCCCTGGTCTGCCGTTGCCTGGTATGCCGCTCCCTGGTCCGCTGCCTGCTGCGTGAGCGTGATGGACTGGAGGGTGAACTCGTCCCCGGGCACCGTGACGAGCTCGATGCCGGCGCCGTCGGCGACACTGCCCCGCGCCACCAGCTCGAAGGACTGCGCCAGGGCCGGCTCGACCACCGCGTGCAGGCTTCCGATCCGTACCGTGACCCCGGTGACCCGGCGTCCCCGCGCCCGGCGTTCCACCGCCCGGAGGATCTCTTCGCACATCCCGACCTCATGCACGGCGCCCCGTTCCCTTCTCCGTCGCCTCTGTCACCTTCGTCACCTCTGTCACCCGCTCGTCCAGCAGCTGCCGTACGAGCCGCACGGCCTCCCCCACCGCTCCGGACGCGGCGGCGCTGAGCCCCATCCCCTCGCCCAGCTCAGCGGGCTCGCAGCCCACGACGAGCACCCACGGCAGGCGCACGCCCAGCCTGTCCAGCAGCGCGAGCACTGCCTCGGGCCCCATGTCGTGCGCGTCCATGGGCGCTGCGGCCACCGCCGCGGTCTCCCGTGTGCCGTCGGGCCGTTCGGGGTCCAGGACGCACACCGTGCCCGGAGGTTCTCCGCACCGCATCGCGTCGACGAGGATCAGGCCGTCGTAGCCGGCCATCAGTTCGTACGCGAGGTGCACGCCGCGGATGCCGTAGTCCGCCACCCGCGTTCCCCGCGGCAGCGGCACCCCGGACAGCCGCCGGGCGACCTCCACGCCGAAGCCGTCATCCTGGCGGAGGACGTTGCCCACGCCCGCGACCATCACCCTCACAGCAGCTCCACCTCGTCGGGCGCGAAGTACCAGTGACGGCCGACGGAGGCATGCAGGTCCGCGGCCGGGTCGTCGTCCAGGGTCACGGCCAGGTGCGTTCCGCCGTCGACGTCCTCGAGGACCGCTGCCACCCGTGCGGTGCGGTCGCACAGGAACATGTCCTGCGCGTCGGCGCGTCGCCCGCCGGGGCGCAGCCGTACCCGGGCACCCGGACCGGCCCAGCCGCCGGGCACCCGCACGGCATCGCCCGGCGGGCGTACGGGGCGACCGGTGGCGGGACTCCCACTCCCTGTGCCGGTCCCCGTGTCGGTCCCTGTGCCGGTCTCCGTGTCGGTCCCTGTGCCGGTCTCCGTGTCGGTCCCTGTGCCGGTCTCCGTGTCGGTCCCTGTGCCGGTCTCCGCGTCGGCTTCCGGGCGGCGCGGACCGCGCAGCACGCCGTGCAACCGCTCCAGCACCGCGGGCGTGACCGCCTCGGCGTGCTCGATGATCGCCGCGGCTCGCTCATCGGTTCTCCTGGCCTCGTCCTTCTCCGCGTCGGTGAGGGTCATCGTGCGCAGCGTCAGCAGTTCGTCGATCTCCGTCCCGTCGTGCAGATCGACGGGGCTCTCCGGGGCGATCCGCGGACGGTCGCCCAGGATGATCGGCGCGGACAGCAGTGTGCTGTCGTCGATCAGCACCGGCCAGGCGTGCTGGTTGTCGCATCCGGTGGCCGCGGCCGCGGCCCACGCGGGCGGATCGGTCAGGGAGAGGACGCGTCCCTGGACGGCCGCGAGGAGCGTGTGCGTGCCGACGAGGGAGCGGCACAGCATCTCCGGCCGCGGCGTCACCGGGCCGACGGTGCGGTTCTCCACGCGGATCCGTACCTTGAGCAGGTCGTACGGGCCCGGCAGGCGGTCGGCACGCATCCGCAGGACGCCGGACAGCTGCCACCGGCGGCGCCCCTCCTCATTCCCTCCGGGAACCTCGAAGGGGACGGTCACGGTGACGCCGGGAACGAGGGACGCGCCCGCGTCGATCTCCCGCACCACGCCCTCGTCCCAGGGCCGTTCCTCCGGTGCGCGTGCGTACCGCCGCTGGATCTGCAGGAACCTGACCCGCACGACGACGTCCGGCGCGGCGCTCCGCGACACGAGCAGGCACTCGGTCTGCGCGTGGGAGGTCTCCGACGGGTCCGCGCCCGGCGGGGCCAGCACCCCGAACTGCCAGCGCAGCCGGTTCTTGGGCGCGGACGCCCGGTAGGGGTACAGGACGTATCCCTCGAAGAGGACGGCGTCCGCCACGGCGCGGGCCCGCTCGAACCCCGTCGGCGGCCGGACGGGCGAGGCGCCACCACTGTCACCGGTCATCGGTCTCCTTCTCCGTGGAAGGCCCCCTGGAGGGTTCCGTAGAGGGAGGTCCGCCCCGCTCGCGCAGGCTCGCGAAGAACGCGTCCAGCTCGCTGTGGACCCGGGAACCACCGCCGAACCCCGTCCAGTGCAGCCGCAGCTCACCCACGAGCCGGTAGCACGCGTCGACGGGAACCAGCGCGCACTCGACGCCGGTCCTCCGGCGTCGCAGGAGCAGCGCCTCGACGTCGTCGGCCGGTGCGACGACGTCCGGTCCGTCCCCCAGGATCCGTTGCCAGGTGACGTCCGGCAGCGGCATCTCGGTGGCCCCGGCGGGACTGGGGAAGAACGCCACCAGGCGGTCCAGACGGGAGTTGCGCAGGAGGAAGCAGCAACCGACCGGGATGTGCAGCTCCTCCCATCCGGCGGCGGTGAGAGCGAGGCCGGGAGCGTAGTGGTACCGGTCGGGGACGGTGCGGTACCGGCCGCGAACCGTGCCTCCGCTCCCGCTCCTGTCGCCTCGCCGGGCGAGCAGCAGCCGGCACGCCCGGCAGACGCACAGCAGGCCCCGGTCGTCCAGGTCCACCGCGTGGCCGTGCCCGGCGTCGAGGGCGGCGTCGCACAGTTCGCAGCGCGCCGTCCGCCCGCTGCGCCCGCTGCCGTCGACGGGCGGTGCGAGGTACCGGCGCAGACCGCCTCGCGCGGTCACCGCCGCGCCTCCCGGCGGGGCGCCGCGGGATCCTCCCGCGGCGGACCGGGCAGGATCTGCAGCAGGTGCGGCTCCCGGGGCGGGTGCTGCACCCGGACCGCGGCGATCTCGGGCGCCGCCGTCAGGACAGCGCGCTCGATCACCTCCTCGGCGGCGACGGAGGAGGAGGGGCAGCCGCTGCGCTCTCCGCGCAGCAGGACCCGTACGACATCCCCTTCGTCGCCTGCCTCCACACCGAGCAGCTCGAGGTCCGCCGCGTGCATCGCCAGTCGGTGCCGGGCCTGGTCGAGGGCCTTCCCGATCCGCTCCGCCGTGGAACACGGGTGCAGATCATGGAGGATCAGCAGGCTGCCCACGAGATCGTCGGCGGCCAGCCGCGCCACCGTGTCGGGGGGCAGCACCTCGGTGATCCGGGCGAGGCCGGCCCCGTACAGCCGCATCAGCAGCCGTACGAGTTCCTCGGCGCGTTCTCCCACCCGCGGCGTCGCGGAGAGCTGTGCGACGAGCTGTGCCACTCGGGCTTCGGTCTCCCGCAATGCGTCCATGGGTTCAGCTCCCGCCGCCGTAGACGGTGGGCGAGTGCGATTTCTGCAGCACCCGGCCCGCGCCGAGGTGCATATGGACGCCGCAGGGCATGCACGGGTCGAAGCTGCGTACGGTCCGCATGATGTCGATGCCCTTGAAGGTCTCCGGCGGGTTCTCCTCGAAGATCGGTGTGTTCTGCACCGCGTCCTCGTAGGGCCCCGGAGTGCCGTGGACGTCGCGCGCGCTGGCGTTCCACGGCGTGGGCGGATAGGGGTGGTAGTTGGCGATCAGGCCGTCCCTGATCACCATGTGGTGGGAGAGACCGCCCCTGACCGCCTCGCTGAATCCGCAGCTGACGGCTTCGTCGGGCACCTCGAAGGGCGTCCAGGTCTCGGTCCGCCCGGCCCGTACCTCCAGCAGCGCCTGTTCGGCGAAGTGCAGTGCCGCCGCGGCCGCGTACGCCTGGAAGTAGGTGCGGGCCCGGTTGCGCTCGATGGTGTTGCTCAGCGGCTCGCCGTTGTGCTCCGGGATCTTCCACTCGAAGGTGACCTCGGGCTTGGTGACGGTGCGTGGCAGGTGGATGAGGACGCTGTGTCCCGTGGCCTTGAGATGGCCGGTGTCGACCAGACCGGACAGTGCCGTCGACCACAGCCGGGCCAGCGGGCCGCCGCCGGTGTCCAGCGCCAGGTGCTCGGTCCCGTCGAACCACCGGGGGGACATCACCCAGCTGTACTTGTCCGCGAAGTCGCGCTTCTGCGGCCGCGGGACCGTGCGCTGGTTCCATGGGTGCCGCTGGTCGACCGGGTTGCCCAGCGGGTCCTCGGTGACGAACGGCTCCCCGTCGTCCCAGTCCTGGTAGAAGGAGCTGCCGAGCAGGATCCGGATGCCGAGGTTGATGTCCACCAGGTTGCTGGTCACCAGGCGGCCGTCGACCACCACACCCGGGGTCACGAACATCCTGCGCCCCCAGTCCGCCATGGTGGGGTAGCGGAAGTCGCAGTGCGCGGGGTCGTTGAGGGCGCCCCAGCAGCCGAGCAGCACTCTGCGCCGGCCGACCTCCTCGTACCCGGGCATGGCCTGGTAGATGAAGTCGAACAGGTCGTCGTGCAGGGGCACGACCTTCTTCATGAACTCGACGTAGCGCATCAGGCGGGTGAGGTAGTCGGTGAACAGCTGCACCGTGGCGACGGTGCTGACACCGCCCGGATAGACGGTCGACGGGTGCACATGCCGTCCCTCCATCAGGCAGAACATCTCCCTCGTGGAGCGGCTGACCTGGAGCGCCTCCCGGTAGAACTCGCCCTGGAGCGGATTGAGCGAGCGCATGATCGACGCGATGGTCCGGTGGCCGTGCTCGGCCGCGTGGGGGGCCTCGGTGCGTTCGGCGAGTTCGTACACACCCGGGTTCGTCTCGCGGACCATGCGTTCGCAGTAGTCCACGCCGACCAGGTTCTCCTGGAAGAGGTTGTGGTCGAACATGTACTCGGCGGCCTCGCCGAGGTTGAGGATCCACTCCCCCAGGGCCGGCGGCCGGACACCGTAGGCCATGTTCTGCGCGTACACCGAGCACGTGGAGTGGTTGTCCCCGCAGATGCCGCAGATGCGGCTGGTGATGAAGTGCGCGTCCCGGGGGTCCTTCCCCTGCATGAAGACGCTGTAGCCGCGGAACACCGACGAGGTGCTGTAGCACTCGGCCACCCGGCCGCGCCCGAAGTCGATCTTCGTGTGGATGCCCAGGCTCCCCACGATGCGGGTGATGGGGTCCCACGCCATCTCGACCAGACCGTCACCCATGTCCGTCCCTTCCTTCCCAGGGGGGCTCGTAGCCCGTGGTCAGCTCGTGGCCCCTGCGGCGCCACTCCGGTTCCGCCTCGAGCTCGTTCAGCGTCAGGCCGCGGAGGGTGCGGATGAGGATCCCGTACAGCCCCTCGTCCGCTGCCGGGGTGTGCAGGCCGGACGGCTGGTCCATGAAGGGCATGAACCGGTCGGGGAAGCCGGGCATGGTGCAGGCGATGCAGATGCCCCCGACATTGGGGCAGCCGCCGACTCCGTTGATCCAGCCGCGTCTGGGCACGTTGCACTTCACCGCGGGGCCCCAGCAGCCGATCTTGACCAGGCATCTGTCCTGACCGAACGCGGCACTGAAGTCACCCTGCTCGTAGTAGCCGGCCAGACTGCAGCCCTCGTGCACGGTCCGGTCGAACAGCCAGGCGGGACGGAGGTTCTCGTCCAGCGGGATCACGGGGGCCTGGCCGGCGATCTGGTAGAGCAGATGGACGATGGTCTCGGAGAGGTTGTCGGGCTGGACCGGGCAGCCCGGCACGCACACGATCGGGACGTCCGCCTTCGACCGCCACTCCCAGCCCAGATAGTCGGGCACCCCCATGGCGCCGGTCGGATTGCCGGCCATCGCGTGGACGCCGCCGTACGCGGCGCAGGTACCCGCCGCGAGCACCACGGTGGCCTTGGGCGCCAGCCGGTCCAGCCACTCGCACACGGTGATGGGCTGGCCTGTCGCCGGGTCGATGCCGAACCCGCTCCAGTACCCCTCCCGTTTGATCGCCTCGTTCGGTACGGAGCCCTCGACGACCAGGACGAACGGCTCCAGCTCGCCGCGGCCGGCCCGGTGGAACCAGTCGATGAAGGAGTCGGCCCCGCCGTCCGGTCCGCACTCGTAGTCCAGCAGCGGCCAGTGCAGGGCGACCTTCGGCAGTCCCGGCAGGGCACCCAGCGCGATCTCCTCGATGCTCGGCTGGGTGGCCGCCGTGAGCGCGACCGAGTCGCCGTCGCAGCTGAGCCCGGCGTTGATCCACAGCAGATGGACCACGAGGTCGTCGGTGTCCGTGGGATCCCCGTCAGTCGCGGCAGGACGGCTCATCGTGTATCACCGCACGTCGGCCGTGCCTCGCGCAGCCTGAGCTGAGTGAGCTCCCACAGGGTGTGGTACACGGTCGTCTGCGCCTCCTGGATGCGGTGGACCGAAGCGGACGGGATGACGAAGAGATGGTCGAGGGCGTCGAGTTCGGCCAGCAGTCCGCCGTGGTGGCCGGCCATGCCGACGGTGAGCAGGCCGCGCCCGGCAGCCACCTTCAGGGCCGCCGCCACATTCGCGGAACTCCCGCTGGTCGACAGCCCCACGGCGATGTCTCCGGGCCGCCCCAGGGCCGCCAGCTGGCGCGCGAAGACGGCCTCGAAACCGACGTCGTTGGACAGCGCGGTCACGAGAGCCGCGTCGCTGGTCAGGGACAGCGCGGGCAGTACCCGGAAGCCGGCCGGCGGATGCAGGAACACGGTGGCGAGGCCCTGGGCGTCGGTACTGCTTCCGCCGTTGCCGAAGACGAACAGACGCCCCCCGGCTGCGAACCGCTCCGCCATGGCATCGGCGCACGCGGCGATCCGCGGCGCACAGCCGTGCGCGACCTCCCGCCGGAGTGCGGTGATCTCGGCGGCCTTCTCCCGGACGGCGTCCGCCACCTCCGCGGCCACGGCGTCGGCATCGGCGTGCCGCTGGTAGAGGAAGGGATACAGCTCCCGCATGCCGCCGGATATGTCACCCATCCGGGTCTCCCGTCCTCGTGTCTTCCGGCGCGGTATCCGGCACGGCCGCGATGGCCTCCCCGGCGTGGACGAGAACGGTCGTCCCGGCCGACGCCACGACGAGCGCCACACTGATCTCCTCCGGCTCCTCGGCCGACCCCTCGGCGGCGGCCAACGCCATGTCGCCGGGCAACGGCCTCAGGACCCGCATCAGACGCGCTTCGTCCGAGCAGGTGACGCAGACGTCCTCGCGGCATTCCGGCCGGCCCCGGCCGTCCCATGACCTCATGCGATCGGCTCCGTCCCGTACTGTTCGAGGAAAACCTGCACCAGTTCCCACAGCATGTGGTACGTGGTCATGTGCATCTCCTTGACCGCCAGGGGATCGGCGGCCGGCACCACCAGCGGATGGTCGGCGGTGGGAGCCTCCTCCGGCACGCCACCGCTGAGGACGACGGTGAGCAGGCCGAGCTCCCGCGCCGCTGCCAGGCCGCGGTGTACGTTCCGGCAGCGGCCGTCCGGCGAGATCCCGAGCGCGATGTCCTCGCCGTCGGCGAACGCCCGCAGCTGGTGCTCGAAGACCCCGGCGAATCCCTCCCGCGCGCCGACTCCGCTCAAGGTCGCCGAGTCGTTGCCGAGCGCCACGGCCGGCAGGGCCCGTTTCCCCACCATGACGGGATGCATGAACTCGACCGCGAGGTGGCTCGCGTCCGCCGCCGACTCGCCGTTGCCGAACACGATCAGCTTGCCGCCGCGCCGGAATCGGGCGGCCATGTCCCGGCAGACCGCGGCCACCTGACCGGCGGTGTCCGCCAGATGCCGCGCGGCCGCCTCGCGACGGGCGAAGGCGCGGTGCACGGCCGCCTCGCCGGCCGGGGAGGAACGCATGGGGTGTGCTCCCTTGCACGGGGTCCCGGGCGTCATCGCTCACTTCCTCACATGGAGGACGATGACGCATGTGTCGTCCTCCGGATTGGTGTCCAGCGTGGACAGCAGGGTCTGGAGATGCTCCTCGGGTTCACCGAGGGCGCCTTGCCGAGCGGCCTCGAGCAACAGGGCCGAGCGCTCGTCGCGCCGGTCGTCCCGGCGCTCCACCAGACCGTCGGTGTAGAGGATGACGCGGTCACCGGGCTGAAGCCGGACGGCTGTGAGCCCGTATCCCGGATCCAGGCTGACACCCAGTGAGATCCCGTCGGCGTTGTGCAGCTCACGGGCCTGACCCGCCCGGACGAGGACGGGAGGTGGGTGACCTCCCCGGGCCCAGGCCAGGGTGCGGTCGCACGGGTGGAAGTGCCCGACGATCGCGGTGGCCATCACGGTCTCCTCATGACTGTGATAGGCGACGAGATTGAGGCAGTCGAGGATGCGGGCCGCGTCGGCGCCCGTGTGCGCGATGCCCAGCAGCGCGTGGCGCAGCTGCGCCATGCCCGCCGCCGCGAGCAGGCCGTGCCCGCTGACGTCCCCGATGGCGATCAGTACACGGCCGTCGGGAAGCGGAGCCGCTTCGAACCAGTCGCCGCCGATGCGCGCACTGTCCTCCGCCGGCTGGTAGCGCAGCGCCATCGACAGGCCGGGGAGTCTGTTGTGCTGCCGCGGCAGCAGCGCCAGTTGCAGCTCTTCGGCCATGCGCAGCCGGTGACGTTCCGCCTCGCACCGCGAGGCTTCGAGCGCCGCCTCCATCCGTCGGGCGGCGGAGACGTCCTGGACGACTCCGTGCACCGCGATCAGGTTGCCGAGACTGTCCCGGACGAGTTCGGCGGTGACGCGTACATGGCGTGGGGGGTCGGCATGGCGCGTGCGGACCTCGAACGTCACCGGTTCACGCTGTTCGATGAGTGTCTGTACGGCCCGGGTGAGGACCGGGATGTCGTTCTCTCCTATGTGCTGGGAGAGCCGGTCCAGGGAAAGCGGGCCCGGCGCCGGGTCCAGCTCGAAGATGTCGTACATGCGCCGTGACCACGTGATCTCGCCGGTGACCAGGTTCCACTCGGCCCACGCGAGGTCCACCAGCCTTTCGGCGTCGTCGATCCGGGCCGCCATCCGGGCCTGTTCGTCGTGGAACTGCCAGCTGACCAGCAGACCACTACCGATCCGTTGAGCCCGCACGCTCAGCACGGCGGGGTATCGCACTCCGCGGAACGGCTCCTCGTAGGAGAAGGGTTCGCGGTACAAGGGCCTGCCAGTCTCCAGCACCTTCACATAGGCGTCGAAGATGCCGGCGTTGCTCAGGCCGGGGAGGACCTCCAGGAGCCGGCCGCCGTCGACCTGGTCGGGCGTTCGCCCCAGGAGGTCCGTGGCGTGCCCGTTGCAGCGGTCGATGTGGAATTCGACGACCCGACCACGGGCGTCCCGGATCGGGAAGAGCAGTGCGGCGGGGATGGGGATCACGTCGAGGACCGCGGCGAGCCACGGCGCGCGCAGGTCCTCCTCCGGAAGTCCCCGGTCGGCCAGGCCGCACAGCCTCCGTCCGGCGGCCCCCGTCAGTTCCTCCGCACGTTCCCGGACCGCCTGTTCCAGCGGCGGACCGGCCAGCCAGACAACGATCACCACGCACAGGAGACGCTCCGCCGGAGAGCTGCTGTCCCGGCCGCCGGCCCGGCCACCGTGTGAGCTCGACGAGCTCGACGGTCCGCTCCGGGACGAGACCCACGCCAGGATCCGGTCGCCCTTGTCGTCGTCGATCCACAGCAGTTGGTCCTCCGGGGCCGTCCGGGCCAGGGGGATCACACACCGCAGGGGGATCCGCGACCGGGTGTCCGCCTCCCGTGCCGATGTGCCGGCGACACCGCTCATACGGAGTTCCCCCTGCCGGTCGATGGCCGCCAGCAGCACCGCCGAGGCGCCGTGCGGCCGGACCTGATCGTGCAGCAGTCGCGCCAGTCCGACGGGACTCGGCGCACGGCTCACCGCCGCGAGGCTCTCGCGGCCGTCCGGGCCCTCACCGCCGCCCTCGGCCGTCCGCCGGCCTCCGCCGGAATCGTCCTGCGGCACCGGGCCGCCTCCGGAGGAGCCCGGGTGCGACTGCGCGACGGGCTCTTCGAAGAGTCGCCGCGTGTAGGTGCGCGCCGCCTCCTCATCACACCCGAGGCATTCCGCCAACAGCTCGGCGACTCTGTTCATACGTGAAGAAGCGGCCCTCGGCTGTGGACCGGCTGCTCCCCGCAGTGCCGGACCACGCCACTTCCCCATCTCGTTCACAGGTCCCATCGCCAAGGTTCAGGGTCTACCGTCCACGCTCACGGAGATCGCGTGCCTCGGTGCTCCTGGGAGCGTTCAACCTGAGTTGTCTACTAGCCTGCGCACGGCCACAGTCTGCGATGACGGCTTTTGTCCGGGGCAGCCGAGAGAGTGGTCTCACACGGACATCCCCTGTGCCGAATCTGGTGGCGTCTGATCGCATCCTGGAAACAGTGGGAGCGGCCGGCAGAACAGGCCGGAGGCGGTGGACAGGGAGAGGACCACCGGCGAGGCTCACAGGACAGACGTGACCCCGATGCCCGGCCGGGGACGAGCTCCGGGTACAGCTGCGCAGTATGCAGGCGCCGTATACAAATGGCGTGTCCGAGGTCGGAGTCGGCCACTGAGGATACGGCCACGATCACGCGAGGACGGCTCTTTCCCTTGGCCGGTATCCGCACCGGCAGCACCAGGTACCCGCCGGTCGGCGGCTCCGCGCCCTCCGGCCCGACCAGCCGGGTCGCGTCCGCCGCGAGTTCAGTCGGCGAAGCGGCGTCCTCCGCCGCACATCGACGTGGCGGTATGACCCGGCACCGGTGCGGTCGAACCGGTTCACGACAGGTCGGCCGAGCGGCCGGCCGGAGCCGCCGGGCCGGGACCCGCCCGGCGGCGAGCCGGACAGCGGTGACACACCCGTCGCCCCGAGGAGTGACGAAGGTGCCTCATGCCGTGGCAAGGCGGCGTGCTCCCCGAACGGAGCCGGACAGAGCCGAACCGAGCTTCCCAATCTCAGAGCCTTCTGATGTCACGCCGCTAACGTCCGGTCCATGGTGCGCGACTACCTGATCATCGGGGCCGGACCGGCCGGACTTCAGCTCGCCGCTTCGCTGGAACGTGACGGACGGGACTACGTCGTCCTGGAGCGGGGAAGCGGACCCGGCACGTTCTTCACCAGGTACCCCAGACATCGGCAGCTCATCTCGGTCAACAAGGTCCACACCGGGTACACCGACCCGGAACTCGACCTCCGGATGGACTGGAACTCGCTGCTCAGTGACGATCCGGAGCTGCTGTTCACCAAGTACAGCGAGGAGTACTTCCCCCGCGCCGACGACTTCGTGCGCTATCTGGCCGACTTCGCGGACCGCACCGGCGTCCACGTCGAGTACGGCACCGATGTCGTGCGGGTCTCCCGTGAGGACGGCGCGGACGGCGTCTTCACCGTCCATGACGCCACCGGACGGACGTGGCGCGCGCGGCGGCTCGTCGTGGCGACCGGCGTCTCCCGGCTCAACGAGCCACCCATTCCCGGCATCGAACTCGCCGAGCGCTACGACGAGTTCGACACCGACCCGGTGTCCTTCACCAACCAGCGGGTGCTGATCATCGGCAAGGGCAACTCCGCGTTCGAGACGGCCGACGCCCTCATGGCGAAGGCCGCGGTCATCCACGTCGCCGGCCCGCACTCGCTCAGGATGGCCTGGAAGACCCACTTCGTGGGCCACCTGCGCGCGGTGAACAACAACTTCCTGGACAGCTACCAGCTCAAGTCCCAGAACGCCGTCCTGGACGGCACCGTGGAGAACATCGAGAAGACTGCCGACGGCGGGTTCCGGGTGGTGTTCCGCTACGCCCGGACCTCGGAACGCCTCCGCGAGCTGCGCTACGACCGGATCATCCTGTGCGCCGGCTTCCGCTTCGACGCGGACGTCTTCGACGGGACCTGCCGCCCCGCACTCGTCATCGACGACCGCTTCCCCGAGCAGACTTCCGCCTACGAATCGGTGAACGTGCCGGGCCTGTACTTCGCCGGCACGCTGACCCAGCAGCGTGACTTCAAGAAGGGCACCAACGGCTTCATCCACGGCTTCCGTTACGGGGTGCGCGCCCTGCACCGCATCCTGGACGCCCGCTACCACAACGCGCCCTGGCCCGCCCGGCCGCTGCCCGCGGCACCCGAGGCGATCGCCGACGCCGTCGTCGCCCGCGTCAACCGCTCGTCCGGGCTCTGGCAGCAGTTCGGGGTCCTCGGTGATGTGGTCGGGGTGGCGGGCGACCAGGCCTCATACCAGGAGGAGGTGCCGCTCGCGTACGCCACCGACGGCGGTCTCGGCCCCGCCGCGCACCGGTTCGTGGTCGACCTGGAGTACGGGCCCGACCACGACGGCGTCGACCCGTTCGACGTCACCGTCCCGCGCGTGACCGAGAACGACGTGGAGCACGCGAGCGACTCCAGCTACCTCCACCCCGTCGTCCGGTACTACCGCGACGGCGTCCTCGCCGACACCCACCACCTGGCCGAGAACCTGGAGAACGAGTGGGACGTCCCGGCGGTCCACCAGCAGCCGCTCGCCGCGTTCGTGAAGGAGTGCCTTGGCTGAGGCAGGTGAGCCACGTGAGTCAGGTGAGCAGGGTGAGCAGTTCCCCGGCCGGGTACTCGACCTCCTCGACGCGGCGGGCGGCCGGACGGTGTTCGAGCACGGTGACCGGTCGGTGCCCGGGGCCGAGCTGCTCGGGGCGGTACGGCGGGTGGCCGGCGCGCTGCGGGAGCACGGTGTCGGCCCCGGCGACGGGGTAGCCCTGCTGCTGGGCGTCAGTCCCGAGGCGTTCGCCGCCGTCCTCGCGGCCCATGTCGTGGGCGCCCGCGTCGTCGGCGTACGGCCGGGCCTGACCCCGGCCCAGCAGGAGCATCTCCTCGCGGACGTCGCCTTCCAGATCACCGACCGGAGCGGCGAGCGGAGCACCGGGCGGCCGGGGACCGTCGTCCTCCGGCTCGACGACCTGCTGTCGGCGGCGGACGACGGAGTCCGGCCGCGGGTCACGGCACGGCCGGGGGACGTCGCCCGGCTCATCCACACCAGCGGCAGCACCGGCGTTCCCAAGGCGTGTGTGCAGACATACGCGGCGATGACCGCGGGCTGGGCGCTCCGGCCGGACGTCTGGCCGCCCGCCATCCGTGAACTCGCCGCGCGCCTGGACCGGTTCCTGGTGTTCGGCACCCTGGCGAGTCAGGTGATGATGGAGTACGGGCTGCTCGCGCTCGCGGCGGGCGGCACCCTGGTCACCGCCGACCCGCCGGACCTCCCCGGCAGCATCGTGCGGCACCGGGCGACGGCGTCCGTCATCACCGTGGCCCGGCTGACGAAACTCGTGACGGCCCAACGCGAGGCACCCGTGGACCTCGGCACGCTGCGCGCGCTGATGGTGTCCGGGTCCCCGCTGCTGCCGGGGCGGCTGCGCGAGGCCGCCGAGGTGCTCGGCCCGGTCGTCTTCCACGGGTACGGCCAGACCGAGACCGGCATGATCTCCATGGCCACCCCGGAGGACGTGCCCGGTTCGCTGGGCGTGCCGCCGGTCGAGCTGGAGGTACGGGACGCCGACGGCCGCCCCGTACCGCCCGGCACCGACGGCGAGCTCTTCGTCCGCACCCCGGGGCAGAGCACCGGCTACTGGCGTGAACCGGCTCTGACAGCCGAGGTGTTCGTCGACGGCTGGGTGCGCACCCGCGACATCGGCCGGCTCGACGGCGAGGGCCGGCTGTGGCTCACGGGACGCGCCCGTGACGTCATCATCGTCAACGCCAACGTGTACTACGCGGGCCCCGTCGAGCGCCTGCTCGCCGCCCACCCGTCGGTGGCCGAGGCGTACGTCGTCGCCGTCCCCGACGACAGCACCGGGGAGGCCGTGCACGCGTTCGTCGTGCCCGCCGCCGGTCGAGTCCCCTCCCTCGGTGAGCTGCGCACACTGGTGGCGGCGGACCTGGGCGAGGCGTGCGCGCCGACCCGTCTCACCCTCATCGAGGAGGTACCGCTCACGCCCGCGGGGAAGCCCGACAAGCGGCGGCTCGCCGCCGGGGCCTGATCCGGCCGGGACGGTGATCCGTCGGGGACGACGGTCCGTCGGGAACAGCGATCCACCCACCCGGAAC
The DNA here is from genome assembly GCA_000719105.1 of Streptomyces sclerotialus. Lineage (GTDB taxonomy): Bacteria > Actinomycetota > Actinomycetes > Streptomycetales > Streptomycetaceae > Streptomyces > Streptomyces sclerotialus_B. Next base: position 239,186 of record JODX01000006.1, read on the forward strand.
AGCGACCCGCCCAGAACGGCCCGGCCCCGCCGTCACGTCGGACGTGACGGCGGGGCCGGGCCGTTCGGCGTCTCAGTGGCTCTCGACCGCGACGGCCGGGGCCGGGCGCGCACCGTCGCCCCGTGTCCCCGTCCGCGTCCGCTCCCGCCGGTCGATCCACGACAGCAGCGGTGTCGCCATGACGGTGGTGACGACGGCGACCACGACCAGGGCGCTGAACATCGCCTGGGTGACGATGCCCGCCGCCAGACCGAGGTTGAGCGCGATCAGCTGCATCAGGCCCCGCGCGTTCATCAGCGCACCGACCCGCAGCGCCACCTGGTTCGGCTCACCGGCGGCGCGGGCGGCGAGCCAGCAGGCGCCGAACTTCCCGGCGACCGCGAACAGTACGCACCCCGCGGTGAACAGCAGCACCGGTCCGGAACCCAGCAGGGTGAAGTCGGTGTTCAGCCCGGAGTAGGTGAAGAACAGCGGCAGGAACACCGTGCCCACCGGCTTGAGCGTCTCCACCGTGCGGTCCAGTTGCTGCGAACGCGGGAAGACCAGTCCGAGGCAGAACGCGCCGAACACCGCGTACAGTCCGGTCTCGTCCGTGTACCAGGCCACCAGGAAGAGCGCGCCGACCAGCGTGAGCAGCAGGCTGTCCGGCGTGGCCCGGTCGGCGAGCAGCGCGGTACGGCCGTGCAGGCGCACCACGCCCACCATGACCACGACAAGTCCTAACCCGCCCGCGACGGCCAGGGACACCAGCCCGGCGCTGCCGCCGGCGATGCTGAACACCCCGGCGAGCAGGATCCACGCGACCGCGTCGTCGACGGAGCCGGCGCCGAGCGCGAGCGACCCGTACCGGGTGCCCGTCAGGCCCCGTTCGGCGATGATGCGGGCCAGCATGGGGAACGCCGTCACCGCCAGCGCGACCCCGACGAACAGGGCCGACACCAGCAGGGGCACGTCCTCGGCCAGGGCGCCGGTCCGCTCGCCGACGGCGTAGATCAGCAGCACGCCGAGCAGCACCGGTACGACCACACCCGCGGCGGAGACCAGCCCGGCGGACCGGGCGACCCCGCGCAGCCGGTCCACCCGGAAGTCCCAGCCGACGTGGAACATGAACGCGACGAGACCGATCTGCCCCACCACGTAGAGGACCGGCCGCAGTTCCTGCGGGAAGAGGCCCGACTCGACGCCGGGCAGCAGGGCGCCGAGCACCGACGGGCCCAGCACCACACCGGCGATCATCTCGCCTACGACGGGCGGCTGCCCGACCGTCTGCAGCAGCCGGCTGACCGCCCGGCAGACGACCAGGATGACCACGACGGCGAGGAAGAACTTGGGGGCGAGTTCCGCGGGGGTCATCCTCTGTTCCCTCCCTGGTGGGCGACCGGGCAGCGGCCGGCCGGAGACTCCTCGAAGTAACGTTCCGCCAGCCGCTGCCGACGGGCGTGCAGCACCATGACCGTGCCGAGCACCAACTGCCGTACGCTCCGCGTGACGTCCTCCACCCCGTCCCGCACCCGGACGAACCGCCGCAGCGCCTCCGTCCGGCGCGGCTCGGGTGACAGACCGCGCGGGATCAGCAGACAGGGCGCGCGGTGCGGGTTGGACCGGGTGTGCGAGGCCGTGGAGTCCAGCCGGAAGCGGCGCAGCACCTCGCGGACCGCGGCCCGCAGCACGAGCGGGGACAGCCGCCACGCCGGGCAGGGGCGGTTCGCGGCCACGCCGAACGGGATGAAGTGGGCGTCCTTCGCGGACAGGGTGTCCCAGCGGTCCGGGTCGAACACGTCGGGCCGGTCGTATCCCGTGGCGTGGTAGCCGGGGTAGCTGAAGCACACCACGGAGCCCGCCGGCAGCATGGTGTCCTCGTCGAGCGGTATCGCGTCCGTGGTGATGCGGTGCGCGATGCCGAACAGCGGGTACAGCCGCATCGTCTCGTCGAGCACGTGCGTGAGGTACCGGTCGTCGTCGGGATGCGCCCACACGCGCTGCTGCACCTCGGGGTGGCGGGCCAGGGCGAGCAGGACGTGCGCGGTGGCCTCGGAGAGCTGTACGACGGCCGTGTTGAACATCGTCCCTTGCAGGTAGTGCACCTGCTCCCGCGGCGACAGCGAGGCCGGCAGCTCGTGCGGCACGTCACCGGCCGCGACCCGCTCGCGCAGGTACGCCGTCAGCCGGGCCCGGCGCCCGGGGTGCCGCAGTCCGGTGCACTTCAGGGCGTTGATCACGTCGTCGGCGTGCGCGGTGATCAGTTCCCGGGCGCGCGGCGGGCACGGCTCCCTGAACACCATCTCGTAGCAGAACTCGGCCCAGGCGGGCATCACCAGGTCCCGCAGCCGGACGAGGCTGATCCGGGTGTCCGGCACCGTGTCGAGCACCCGGGCGACGGCGCGGCCGGCCGCCGCCGCGAGCTGAGCCGAACTCCCGGCGAGCATGCGCCGCGTGGCCGCCGCCACGTCCTCGTAGCGCTCGCCGGGCTCCAGGTGCTCCTGGTGGACTTCCGGCCCCGGCGACAGCCAGTACCAGAACAGGTCGGACAGCCCCGCCCCCGCGCTCCGCCCGTTCGCGGCCGGGTGGGCGTACACGCGCTCGAAGACGTCCGGCCCGTGCGTGGCGTCGGGCAGGGTCACCGTCCGGTCGCCGTTGACCTTCTCGAAGATACGCACGCGCAGTGCGACGACACCGCGCGGCAGCCACCACGTGTCCGCCGTGGCCGGCCTCGTTCCGCTCCTCACCACGTCTCATCCTTCCGGACGACCATGTCCCTCGTCAGATCGGTGTTACGGCGCCCCCCGCACAGCGCGAGCGTGTGGTCGTACTCGTCGCACAGGGTCCTCAGGACGGCCCGGACCCCGGCCTCTCCCTCGGCGGCCAGGCCCCACACCACCGGGCGTCCGACACCGACGGCCGCCGCGCCGAGCGCCAGCGCGACGGCGACGTCGCTGCCCCGGCGGATCCCGCCGTCCAGCAGCACCGGCACCCGGCCCGCGACGGCGCGGGCGACCGCGGGCAGGCAGTCGACGGCGGCCGGTACGGCGTCGCTCTGACGGCCCCCGTGGTTGGAGACGATCACCCCGGCCGCGCCGTGCTCGACGGCCACCGTCGCGTCCGCCGGGTGCAGCACCCCCTTGACCAGTACGGGCAGTGAGGTCATGCGCAGCAGTTCGCCGAGGTCCCGCCAGGAGAGCGACGGGGACATGGGGATGTCGGTGAGACCGTCCGGCGGGGCGCCGGGCAGGCCGCGCATGTTCTCCGCGGCGTAGCCGGGCGGCAGGTCGGTAAACCCGTTGCGCAGGTCCCTGGTGTGCCGGCCGAACACCGGCGAGTCGACGGTGACCACCAGCGCCGTGCAGCCCGCCCGCTCGGCGCGCCGCACGAGCGCCTCGGTGACCTCCCGCCGGGGGTGCAGATACAGCTGGAACCACACGGCTGGGTCGGCGGCCGCCTCGCGGGCCGCCGCGACGACGTCGGCGACCGCCGTCGTCGCGGCCGTCCCCGTCACCAGGACGGCGCCCTCGGCCGCGGCGGCACGGGCCGTGGCCCGCTCGCCGCCGGGGTGCAGCAGCCGGTGGAACGCGGTCGGCGCGACGACCACCGGCGCCGCCCGCCGGGCACCCGGCAGGTCGACGGCGGTGTCCCGGACCTCGCTGCCGCACAGCACCCTCGGCAGCAGGGCGTACCGGTCGAAGGCCCGCTCGTTCCCGGCGACGACGCGTTCCTCGCCCGCCCCGCCCGCCACGTAGTCGTAGTGAACCGGGTCCAGCGTCTTGCGTGCCGCGTCGTGCAGGGCGCGTAGCGTCACGGGGCCACCGGGGCGGCCTGGGCGGCCGGGTTGAGGTGGCCGGTGAGGAAGGCGCGCAGCGGGGCGCGGTGGACCTCCTCGCTGTCCCACTCGTTCTCCAGGTTCTCCGTGAGGTGGTGCTCGGAGACGAACTCGCCGCCCCGGTACCAGCGGACGACCGGGTGCAGATAGCGGCCGTCGAGACCCTGCACGTCCTGCTGGGACTTGCGGCCCGCGGTCACGTCGAAGGGGTCCACCCGGTCGTGGTCCGCCCCGTACTCCAGGGTGATCACCGCGTGGGCGGCCACCTCCCCGAAGTCACCGGCGCGCACGGCGTCCGGCACATGGCGGACGGGCACCTCCTCGGCGTAGCGCATGGTGCCGTCCGGGGCGACGAGCAGGACGTCGCCGAGGACGGCGAACTGCTGCCACAGCGCGGAGGACCGGTTGACCCGGGTGATGACCGCGTCGACGGCCCGTTCTACGGCGTTCCCGAGTTCCGCGGTCGGCCAGTCCTCGCCGTGGTGGCGTTTGCGCAGCGCCCGGTGCAGTGCGCGGACCATGTAGCGGAAGCCGTGGATGAAGCCGGTCGTGGACTTCTTGAAGTCGGGTCCCTGGGTGATCGTCCCGGCGAAGTACAGGCCGGGCACGTTGACCGACTCGCCGACAGGTGTGAGGGCCGGGAAACGGCCGTCGACGATCAGATCCGGTACGCAGCCGTCGTCGAAGAGCGAGGTGTCGAACCGGAACCCGGTGGCGACGATCACCCGGTCGTAGCGGATGTCCTTGACCACCTCGTCGACCCGCTCGAAGGCGACCGGTACGGAGAAGCCGCCGTCCGCGTCCCGGCGGATCTCCAGCACCCGCCCGTCGAGGAGCGCGTTCTGCGACTTCAGCTGGTAGCTGTCCAGGAAGTTGTTGTTCACCGCGCGCAGATGCCCGACGTAGTGGGACTGCCACGCCAGCCGCAGCGAGCCCGAGCCGACGACGTGGATGACCGACGCGGTCTCCATCAGGCTGTCGGCCGTCTCGAAGGCGGAGTTGCCCCGCCCGATGATCAGCACCCGCTGACCGGTGAAGGACTCCGGGTCGGGGTCGAACGTGTCGTAGCGTTCGGCGAGTTCGATGCCCGGGACGGACGGCAGGTTCGGCAGGGACACCCCGGTGGCGACCACCAGACGCCGTGCCCGCCATGTCCTCCCGGTGCGGTCGGTGACGGTGAACCCGTCGCCGTCACCGTCACCGTCGCGGGAAACCTTCTCCACAACGGTGTCGTACTCCACCCGCGCCCCGGTCCGGGTGGCGAAGTCCGACAGGTAGCGGACCATGTCGTCGGCCGGCGGGAAGTAGCGCGGGCTGTACCGGGTGAACAGCAGCTCGGGGTCGTCGCTCAGCAGGGAGTTCCAGTCCATCCGCAGCCGCAGCTCCGGATCGTCGTACCCGGTGTGCACCTTGTTGATCGAGATGAGTTGGCGGTGCCGGGGAAACCGGGTGAAGAAGGTGCCCGGTCCGCTGCCGCGCTCCAGTACGACGTAGTCCGCACCGTCACGCTCCAGGAAGGCGGCGAGCTGTAGTCCCGCCGGCCCCGCTCCGATGATCAGGTAGTCGTGCGTCATGGCCCGGAAGCTATCCACCCGTTTTCAGAGCGCTCTGAGATTGCCTGTCTACGGTTCCGGTCGTGCTGACCACCACGGACACCGTCCAGCTGACCGCCCCACCGGACCCCGCCGCCCTGCGGCGCGCGGCGGCACCGCTCACCGTCACCGTGAACGACGAGGCCCGCGCGCGCGTCGACCGCGGCCGGAGCTTCTTCCACGCCCTGCGGCACGGCGACGGCGGCGAGAAGCGCCGGATCTACGGCGCCGACACCGGCTTCGGCGCGCTCGTCGGCTACGCCGGCCGCAGCGACGAGGCCGACCAGTGCGACAACACCCTGGCCCACCTCGGCGCAGGCCAGGGCCCCGACCTGCCGCACGAGATCGTGCGCGGCGCGCTGCTGCTGCGCACCTGGTCCCTCGCCCAGGGGTACTCCGGGGTGTCCGCCGAGGTCGTCGAGCGGCTCGCCGCGATGTTCGCCACGACGTTCTCGCCCGCCGTCCCCCGCTACGGCTCCGTCGGCGCGAGCGGCGACCTGATCCCGCTCGCCTACGCCACCCAGGCGCTGCGCGGCCGGGGACACGCCTACCTGGACGGTGTCCGCAGGCCGGCCGCCGAGGCGCTGGCCGCCGCCGGGCTGCGCCCGCTCGCCCTGGACGGCCGGGACGCGCTCGCCCTCGTCAACGGCACCTCCGTCACCACCGCCGCGCTGGCCCTGGCCCACGACGCCGTCCGCGCCGCGCACCGCTCGCTCGCGGCGCTCACCTGCCTGCTGGCCGACCTCCTCGGCTGCGACCCCGGCTTCCTCGACGAGGACCTGCTGCGCGCCTACGGCCACCCCGGCGCGGTCGACGTCGGCGCGCGCATGCGGCACACGCTCACCGGCATCACGCCCTCCGGCACCCGGCCGCTCCAGGAGCCGTACAGCATCCGCTGTGCCCCGCAGCTGCTCGGCGCGGCGGAGGACGCACTGCGCTACGTCGACGGCGTGGTCGCCGCGGACCTCGGCGGGGTCAGCGACAACCCGCTGTTCTTCCCCCAAGGCGACGAGGGCGGCGAGGGCGACGGCACGGGCAAGGTGGTGCACGGCGGTAACTTCTTCGGGCAGCCCGCCGCGTTCGCCGCCGACCTGCTCGCCAACGTCACCGCCCAGCTCGGCAACCTCGCCGAGCGCCAGCTCGACCTGCTGGTGGACCCGGCGCGCAACGGCGGACTGCCGCCGATGCTCGCCACCGCACCGGGCCTCCAGCACGGCCTGCAGGGCGTGCAGCTGGCCACCACCTCCTTCGTCGCGGAGATCCGCCGCGCCGCGGCCCCGGCCGGGATGCAGAGCCTGCCGACCAACCTGCACAACCAGGACGTCGTCCCGTTCGGTACCCAGGCGGCCCTGCGCTCCTACGACATGGCGGAGCTGCTCGGCCTGCTGTGCGGGTCGCTCGCGCTCGGCCTGCGCCAGGCCGTCCACGTCGGAGCCCGCCGCCCCACCGCGCCCCGGTGCGGCGAACTCCTCGACGCCCTCGTCGACACGGTCCCCCCGGTCGACCCGGACCGCCCCCTGGACGCGGACGTCCGTGCCGCGGCGCGTCTGCTCAGCACCCGTGCCCGGTCCTGACCGGACGGCGAGCCGCGTGCGCCGTGGGAGGGGGGCCGTGCTCCGGGAGCCGGATGGTGAACCGGGCGCCGTGCCCCGGGCGGCCGGTGGCGGCGACCGTGCCGCCGTGGTGCGTGACCACCTCCCGCAGCAGCGCGAGGCCCAGTCCGTACCGGCCGCCGTCGCCGCCCCGGTGGAACCGGTCGAACAGCCGCTCCGCCTCGGCGGTTTCGAAACCGGGCCCGGTGTCCGTCACGGTCAGCTCGACCCTGCCACCGCCGACGCGCACGAGCGCCACCTCGATCCGCCCGCCCGGAGGGGTGTGGCCGATCGCGTTGGACAGCAGCTCGCCGACGGCGCGGCGCAGCGCGGACTCGACGCCGTGGACGAACAGCGGGTGCGGCGGGCCGTCCACGGTGACGGTGAGGCGGCCGTCCCGCGTCCGGTCCGACTCCTCGGCGACCACCGACCGGGCCAGCGCCACCAGATCGACCGGCCGGTGTTCCGCCCGCCGCGCCGGCCCCGCCGTGAGGCTCGCGGACAGCAGCAGGTCGTCGAGCACCTCACCGAGCCGGCCGACCGAACCGACCAGCCGGGCCAGCCCGTCGCGGTACGGGGCCGGCAGGTCCGCGGCGGCCGCCTGCCGCGACAGCACCTGCACCCGCGTGTACACCTGGGTGACCGGGGTGCGCAGTTCGTGACTGGCGTCCGTGACGAACCGCCGCTGCCGGCCGAGCGCCTCGGCCAGCGGGGCCACGGACAGGCGGCCGAGGACCACTCCGGTGACGGCCGCGGCGAGGAGACCGACCGCCTCGGCGACGCCCAGCGCGTACCACAGGTGGGTGCGGTCGGCCAGTTGGAAGCGCATGTCGAACACCGCCTGCACCACGTCCCCCTCCGCCCTGGCCTGCGTGCGCACCAGGTAGACCGTGTCGTCACGCCGTACGGTGCGCTCCACGGCGTCGTGGGTGCGCAGGACCCGGTCCAGGTCGGCGCGGACCGGGAACCCGGCCGGGCCGTCCGGGTGCGGCGTGACGCCGGGCGCGTACAGCCAGGTGCATCCCGGTGGACTCGACAGGTCGCCGCGTGCCGCGCCGTAGCGCAGCTCCCGCCACACCTGCTCGTTCTGCGCCCGCGTCATCACCATGCTCGCGGTGCTTCCGACGATCATGACCAGCAATGTGAGGATCACGCCGGTGAGCACGGCGATCCGCAGACGCGCCCGGCGCACCACCACCCACTCCCCGCGGACCGACGCCCTCACAGCGCGCCCAGGCGGTAGCCGAGTCCGCGGACCGTGCGCACCACCCGCCGGCCGAGCTTGCGGCGCAGGTAGTACACGTAGGTGTCGACGATGGACGACGCGGGCGCCTCCTGGAACACCATCCGGCGCAACTCCGCCCGCGGGTACACGGTGTCGGGACGCGAGGCGAGCACCCACAGCAGGGCGAACTCCCGTGCGGTGAGGGGGACCCGCTCGCCGTCGGCGAGCTCGACCTCCCGGTGACCGACGTACAGGTGCCCCGAGCCGATCCGCAGCACGTCGGTGCCGTCGAGCGCCCGTCTGCACAACGCCCTTAATCGGGCGCTGAGCTCGTCGATCTCGAACGGCTTGACCAGGTAGTCGTCGGCACCGGCGTCCAGGCCGTCGACCCGGTCGTGCACGGTGCCCATCGCGGTCAGCAGCAGCACCGGCGTGCGCACCGCGCGGGACCGCAGCCGGGTCAGCAGGTCCAGTCCGTCCAGCACCGGCAGCCGCCGGTCGACGACGAGCACGTCGTACTGCCGGGTGAGGCCGAGGTGCAGACCGCGTTGGCCGTCGGTCGCGACGTCGACCGCGTACCCCTCGTCCCGCAGCATCCCGGAGAGCATGGTGACCAGTTCCTGGTCGTCCTCGACCAACAGCAGCCGCCACGGACTTCGCGCACCTTCACGTGACACCTTTGCACTCCCCTCGCCCCCCGCTGCCTGTCAACGCCCGCGCACGGCACAGGAGTTCCGCCATGAAGGGCGCGGCCGAACGAGGCTTCGATCGGCTTGATCACGTTAGCGTGGGCCGCCGCCCCGCCCACGGTGCCGTCCCGCCCGCGGTACCGCCCCGCCCGCGATGCCGCCCCGAACCGGCGCGGCGCCCGGACCGCAAACCAAACGGACAACCGAGAACCGAACGCTCGCCTAGACTCGCTTGCCGGCGCCCGGCGCCCGGCGCCCGGCGGCTCGAAGGGACGACATCTCCATGCACATGTACGACAACCCTGTGATCAGCGGGTTCCACCCCGATCCGAGCGTGTGCCGGGTCGGTGACGACTACTACCTGGTGTGCTCCAGCTTCGAGTACTTCCCCGGGCTGCCGCTCTTCCACAGCAAGGACCTCGTGCACTGGGAGCAGATCGGCAACGTGCTCGACCGCCCCGGGCAACTGCCGCTGCCCCTCCCCGGCGCCAAGGCGTCCGGAGGCCTCTACGCCCCCACGATCCGCCACCACGACGGCCGCTACTGGGTCATCAACACCAATATCAATGGCGGCGGCAACTTCGTCGTCTCGGCCGAGCGGCCCGAGGGGCCGTGGAGCGACCCCGTGTGGATCGACCTGTCCGGGATCGACCCCGACCTGGCGTGGGAGGAGGACGGCACCTGCTGGTGCGCTTTCTCCGGCCCCGAAGGGGGCATCAACATGGCCAGGATCGACCCGGTCAAGGGCGAGGTGCTGGAGGGGCCTCTCCCCACGTGGTCGGGCAGCGGCCTCAAGTACCCCGAGGCGCCGCACCTCTACCGCATCGGCGACTGGTGGTACCTGCTGATCGCGGAAGGCGGCACGGAACGCGGCCACAGCGTGTCCATGGCCCGCAGCCGCTCGCCGCGCGGCCCCTGGGAGGGCGCACCCGCCAACCCCCTGCTGTCCCACAGCGGTACCGCCCGCTCCATCCAGAACACCGGCCACGCCGACCTGGTGGAGGCTCCCGACGGCAGCTGGTGGATGGTGCTGCTCGGCGTCCGCCCCCGCGGCTTCACGCCCGACGTGCACGTGCTCGGCCGCGAGACGTTCCTGACCCCCGTGGAGTGGGACGAGGACGGCTGGCCCGTCGTCGCGCCCGTTCCCGAGACCCACGCGGCCCCGGGCGGTGCCTGGCACCCCGTTCCGGCCCCGCCCGCCCGCGACGACTTCGACGGGCCCGCTCTCGCGCCGCACTGGATCTCACCGTTCGCCCGCCCGGAGGGCTCCTGGTCGCTCACCGAACGCCCTGGCCGGCTGGTCCTCAACGCCACCGGCCCCACCCTCGACCGCCCCGGGTACACCTTCGTCGGCCGCCGCCAGCAGCACCACGACTGCCGCGTCACCGCCATGACCGACCCGGGTACGGGACGCGGTGGTCTGTGCGTACGCCTGGACGAAGCCCACCATTACGAGGTCGAGGCCGGAAACGGGGAGGTCCGCGTCGTCGCCCGCATCGGACCGCTGCGCCAGACCGTGGCCCGCCGGCCGGCCCCGGCCGGGCCGCTGCCCCTCACCGTGACGATCCGGACGTCAGGCCTCGTGCCCGCGTCGCCCGAACTCACCGACGGCGGGACCACGGGCCCCGACACCATCGCCTTCTGGCTCGGCGATCCTGACGCTCCGGACGCCCGGCCGCTCGCCGAACTGGACGGGCGCTACCTGTCCACCGAGGTCGCCTGCGGCTTCACCGGCCGTGTGATCGGCATGTACGCCACCGAGGGCGCGGTCGCCTTCGACTGGTTCGAGTACACCCCGGCCCCCGCGCCGTCCGCGTGACGCCCGGTGTGCGGGCGGGTGCCGCACCCTGAGGGCACCCGTCCGCAGCCGGCTGACCCGCCCCCGGCCGAGGTGCCTCCCCGACACCACGTCAGCGGCGTGGCCGTGCTCAGCCACTGGGCCGACTACGAGGAGAGGACCGTGGTGGATCTCGGCCTGCTGGCCACGCCGGCGTCCGCCGCCAACGACACCGACGTGCCCGAACGGCTGCGTGATCTCATACCTCGGCCGTACGGCGAACAGCCCGGTCCGGTTCTTCCGCAGGAACCGTCCACTCGCTTCGCCCGGCAGCCGACAGCCGCGGACCACTTCGAGACGTTTCTCAACGGGATGGACTTCACCGACGGGGACGCCCAGCGGGCGATGCCGGCCGCACAGATCGCCGATGCCATCAAGACACAGGACCAGCACGAGACGGCCGAGGACATACCGCGCAGATTCATGCCTCCCGCGAGTACCAGGCCGGACGCCGGCGAGCCGTCGGCTTCCGCAGACAACACGACCGACGAGAGGCCCGGTTCCTGGCCTGACGAGGAGGAGAACAATGGACAGTGAGCCGGCTGCTCCGGCGGCGTCAGGAGCGACCACTTCGGTCTCGCCCGGTTGGGCACGGCATCACTCTCGCCGTTGCTTCGACACACCCCATCCAGGCAGTTGCCGGCCCGGTGCCTCAGGTCACCAGACCGTGCCGGTAGGCGTAGACGACGGCCTGGACGCGGTCGCGCAGGTCGAGCTTGGTGAGGATGCGTGACACGAAGGTCTTGACGGTCTCGTGGCTGATGACGAGCACCGCGGCGATCTCACTGTTGGACATTCCGTCCGCGATGAGGCGGAGCACCTCCAGTTCGCGGGGTGTCAGCGGGATGTCCTGCGCGCCGCGCTCGGCGGGCCGGATACGGGCGGCGTAACGGCCCACGAGCCGACGCGTCACCTCGGGATCCAGCAGCGCCGAGCCCATGGCCACGGTCCGGATCCCGTGCAGCAGCCGGTCCGGCGGCGCGTCCTTGAGCAGGAACCCGCTCGCTCCGGCCCGCAGCGCCTCGTAGACGTACTCGTCCAGGTTGAACGTGGTCACCACGAGCACCTTCACGGGGTGCTCGACCCCGGCACCGGCCAGCAGCCGGGTGGCCTCGATGCCGTCGAGGACCGGCATGCGCACGTCCATCACCACGACGTCCGGGCGCAGTCGGCGGGCCAGCTCCACGGCGGTCCGCCCGTCTCCGCACTCGCCCGCCACCGCCAGGTCGGGCTGCGCGTCGATGATGGTCGACAGTCCGGTGCGGATCAGTGCCTGGTCGTCGCAGACCAGGACCCGCACGGGCGCGCTCATGCCGCGCTGCCCACGGGTATCCGCGCCCGGACGAGAAAGCCGCCGCCGGTCCGGTGGCCCGCGCTGAAGTCGCCGCCCAGGACGTCGACCCGTCTCCGCAGGCCCTCCAGTCCCCGGCCGCTGCCGCCGGGGGAACCGGACCGCGAACCGGAACCGTCCGTGCCGACCTCCACGGTGATCTCCCTTTCACCATGGCGTACCAGGACCGAGGTCCGGCTGCCGTGGGCGTACTTGAGCGCGTTGGTCAGGGCCTCCTGCACGACCCGGTAGGCCACGAGGTCGGCGCTGCCGGTCGAGGCCGGCGGCGTGCCCTCCTCGGTGAACTCCACCGGCTGCCCGGCCAGCCGCGTCTGCTCGACGAGCGTGAGCACCCGGCCGACGGGCGGGGTCCTGTCCTCGCCGCCGTGGCCGGTGCCATGGTCGGGGTTGAGCAGGTCGAGCAGGTGCCGCAGATCCGTGATGGCCCGCCGGCCGGTGTCACTGACGGCGCTCAGGCTCTGGTCGAGGCGGTCGGGCGAGGCGGTCAGGTACCGGGCCGCCTCGGACTGCACGACCATCGCCGTCACATGATGGGTCACGACGTCGTGGAGCTCGCGGGCGATCCGGGTGCGCTCGGCGGCACGGGCGTCCTCGGCGACGCGGCTGCGGCGTTCGGCCTCCGCGACCCGGGCGGAGCGCATCCACACGCCGACGCCCCACGCGAGGGCCATCACCAGGTAGAACGTCACGAACTCGGCCACCGGTCTGCCTGGCCCGCGCTGGTCGAGCGCGACCGCCAGCGCCGCGAACGCCACGGAGAAGGCGACCGCGGTGGCGTGCCGGTACCGCTCCAGATACGACCCGGCGCTCAGCGACGCGACGGGCAGCGCGGTGCCGGCCATGAGGTGGTAGCCGCGCAGCTGGTCGAGGGCGAAGCCGCACGACACCACGGTGAGGCAGACGAGCGGCCACCGCCGGCGCACGGCGAGCGGGGCGCACTGCAGGACGGCCGCCACACCGGCCAGCGCGTCGGCGGGCCGGGTCGGCAGACCGCCGATCTCCGTGCCGTTGCCGTGGAACGCCGGCATGGCCGACGCCACGAGGAGCAGTATCCCGAGCGGGAGGTCCCGGACCGTGACATCGAGCCGTTGCCACAGCTCCGGGACACGTCGACGACCGATCACCGGGGCAGTGTAGCGGCGGAGCCGACGCCCGCGGCCCGGCGGGAACCGAAGGGCACGATGTGCCCGCGCCGGTGGGCCAGCCACAGGAACACCAGGGTCAGCAGCGCCCCGAAGCCCACCGAGTACACGCTGGCCTCCGGGCCGAAGGCACCGCCGGTGAGCAGCTCCGGGCCCGACAACGAGGAGTCCAGGAGCCCCTGGTTGGTGCCGTTGCCGGAGACCACCGTGCTGAAGACGCCGGCCGCGGCGAAGTTCCAGCCGAAGTGCACGCCGATCGTCAGCCAGAGGCTGCGGGTGGCGGCGTACGCGGCGGCGAGCATGAAGCCGGCCTCGATCGCGATGGCGAGGCCGCCCCACAGGGTCGCGTCCTCGTTGAGCAGGTGCGAGAGGCCGAACACGAGACCAGTCGACACCAGGGCTACGTACGTGCCGATGCGCTCCTCGACGATCCGGAACAGCACGCCGCGGTACACCACTTCCTCGGTCGCCGCGGCGGCGGCCATGAAGCCGAGCAGCCCCAGTGCGCCGGTCACCGAGCCCAGGCCGTCGACGTCGTAGTACCCGGAGGCGAAGAGGATCACGATGACGGCCGTGAACATCCCGCCGCCGATCAGGACGCCCCAGCCGGTCCGGGCCGCGGCGCCCTCCCGGGCCACGTCCAGGGCGGGCCGGTGCTCGGTGCGCCGCACCACCCACCCGTACACGAGCACGACCAGTGCGGCGACCGCGACGCCGAGGACGAGCGTGAGCCAGTCGTTCTCCTTCACCGCGCTGACGGCACTGCTGCCCAGGGCGTACACCACCATTACGGCCAGGAACTGCCAGACGAACCTCACGGGAACCCCCTCTGCCGGGCCGCGACCGGTGAGCCGCGGGCTGCACCGGACGCTACGGACCCGGCGGCCGGAGATCGTCACCTCACGGTGGACACCTGGCTGTAGCTCGCACGGGGGACAAACCCCTGGCCCGGCCCGCCGGACCGGCCGCTCTCCTGCTCCGGACGTCGACTTCGTCGGGTATTCGCCGATGGCCGCCTACTCGTGCTCAGGTGGTGCCCCACCTGCCCGCACTGCTCCTCCGGCTCACCGAGGCCACCGCGACCAGGCATGCCCGGATGTCAGCAGCGGGACACCGCTCTCACCCCACGCCGCCATCGACCGCCTGCGGACCACAGGTGTCACATTGACCCACCACCCGGCAAACCACACCCTGACCGCCGAGCCGCGACCGCGGCCACCGCCCAACGAAGGGGGACGTACAAGAAAAACTCGCCCCCAGCCTCTGGCCGGGGACGAGCTCCGAGTACAGCTGCGCAGAAACTGAGCGTTGTCCCATAAATGATCTACGGCATGCCGGTTGGCCAGCCGCGTTTCCTCTCATCCAGCCAGCGTGAGGTTGTGGAGGCGGGCGATGCCGAGCATGGCGTGGTGGACGCCGTCGCCTTTGAGGCGACAGTCGCGGAGGATCTTCCAGGTCTTCATGCGGGCGAAGGCGTGCTCGACGCGGGCGCGGACCTTGCGGTGTGAGCGGTTGTGCTCTTCTTTCCAGGCCGGGAGTTCACTCTGGCCGCGTTCGCGGCGGTGCGGGATGACCAGGCCGGTGCCGCGGTAGCCGCCGTCGGCGATCACGGTGGTGCGGCCGACGGCATCCTTCGCGCCCGAGATCTCCCATGCCTTGCAGTCGTTGCGGTTGCCGGTGACCGGCCGGCCCACGGCGACGACGAGCCGGGTGTCGGCGTCGATGACGACCTGGTGGTTGGTGGAGTACCGGTAGTTCTTCGACTGCTCGGCGACGCTGTGATCGCGGGTGGGCACCAGGGTGCCGTCCACGATCAGGACGGTGTCCTTGCGGAACCGCTTGCGCTGGGGCAGGGCGAGTGCGGGTCCGAGGTGGTCGATGATGCGGTCGGCCGCGGACTTGGACACCCGGAACAGCGGTGCGAGCTGCCGCAGGGTCAGGTTGGTGCGCCAGTACGCGGCAACCAGCAGGACTCGGTCCTCCAGCGGCAGACTCCACGGCCGGCCTGTGCGCACCGGGTCCACACCCTCGCGCCGCAGTGCGGTCATCAACTTGCCGAACAGGCGAGGACTCAGCCCGGTGAACGGGGCTATCCACGACGGCTCCGAAGCCGTGATCACACCAGACATCGCGAGATCATCTCACTCGTCACCGAGGGTCCCGGTCACGGCAGTTCTGACAGTCTCACCAAACCTTGAGCGGCGCTTCTCACAAGCCCGCGTGACCTGAGTCAGTCGAGGAGGGCAACGAGTCCATTCACCCAGATCGCGAGGAACCCAAGGGCCGCTACCAGGCAGCCGACGCCCGCCAGCACACCGCCGACCGTCCACGGCTCGGAGGGCGCCTCGTACCTCCCTTCCAAGCCGTCCCGGTAGGAGGCGGGGTCGTCCCAGTCGACGAGGTGCCCCAATTCCTCGGCGCAGGCGGTCCGCACCGCGACCAGCTGCTCCTCCGCGAAGACGGTGGCGGCCTTCGCCTCGGGGCCCTGCCAGGCGAGGGCTTTCATCCGCCACCCGGGAGACCCGTACCGTGCCTCGAAGGCAGCGGTCTCGTCGGCGTTCCGGTCCTCTTCGAGGTACATCCAGCGTCCAGCCTCGGCGGCGTCGCCGTAGAGCCGGTACACCTCGGCCAGACGACGGCGGAGCGTCAGGTCGTGAGGGAAGGACGAGATGAGACCGCGCAGGCGCTGACGCGCGACGGGAACCCGGCCGGCGGCCAGGTCTGCATCGACTCGGGCAAGGGTCTCTCTCTGGGGCATGAACGCATGATCGGGTACCGTACTGACCCACGTCGACCTGGTTTCGCCGCTCAGCGCTCGCTCTTGCCGGCATCGGCCGAACCTCACCGAGACTGGACACCGCCAGTTACGGGACCGCTCAGGCGCCGTATACAGATGGTGTGTCCGAGGTCGGATTCAGGCACTGACGATACGGGCGTGGTCGCACAAGGACGGCTCACACTGCATGAGGCGCCAGGCGACCTCGGCCTCGCCTGAAAAAGCCGACTCTGTCCGTGCTCGGAATGCTTCGAGTGCGGAGACCAAGGGTGCAATAATTTTCATCCGCAGCACCGTCATATATGGGGCACATTCAGTGCAAAGTAACATACTGACCTGGAGAACTTAATATGCAACCATTACAAGATTCACCACATATTCCCAAGGGCGTCCTCCCTCATGAATCTGTTGTTGCATCTGATCACCACCAAGCGTGATTCGTAGTATCTTGTCTGCTTCAGCGTCAGGAATGACCTTGCCGCAACTAGGCGTATGACGTGCAGCCCTTGGTGCGGTGAGAGCGATGGGGGGACATCGTGGGTGCCGCGCCGCGTTTCATGGCCGCGAAGGCTCGTCCGTTGCCGGTGCTTGTACTGGCGGACGTGAGCGGAAGCATGGGGGAACCCCGGGAGAAGATCGATGTACTCAATGAGTGCATCCGCCACATGCTCGACGACTTCGCTACCGCCGATGTCGGGCGAGGCGCCATCCACGTCGGCGTGATCGCCTTCAGCCAGAACCGGGCCGCATTGCATCAGGACATGGTGCCCGCGGCCGAGGCTTCCTGGACCGACATGGAAGCCCGGGGAGGCACCCCGCTCGGCGCGGCTCTCGGACTCGCCGACGAGGTGCTGCGCGACGAGTCAGCCGTCCCGGCCCGCTCCTTCTCTCCCACTCTCGTTCTCGTCTCCGACGGAATGCCCACCGACGAGTGGGAAGAGGCCCTCGACCGTTTGCTTGACTCCCCCAAGGGTTCTCGAGCCAACCGGCTGGCTGTCGCCATCGGTCCCGACATGACCGAACAGGCGAAGGCCGTACTGCGCCGTTTCGTCAGCGACGAGGCCAACGGCGTGTTCGAGGCACATGACGTCGGACGTATTCAGCAGTACTTCCGCTGGGTCACGGTCACCGTCACGCAGCAGGTCCGAAGCACTCGTCCGGACCGGGCACCGGTATTGCGCCCCGACGATCTGTCCGACTTCGGCGCCTGACCCTGCCGAAGAACGCAGCGAGAGGAAAGCACCCGTGGCATCGCGCTGGGATCTCGGCGGTCTGCTGCGGCCCGTCGAGGACGAGTACCACCAGCTGTGGCCGCTGTCCCACTCGATAGGTGCCGGTGGCCAGGGCGAGGTGTGGCTGGCCCGTGGCGGACGTACCGCCATCAAGATGATCAATGCTCCGACTCAGGAAGCAGCAGAAGCCGTTCACGCTCGGCTGCGCCGCATCCAACGCCTGCCGCTGGACGGCGTTCCGTTGGCCGGCGTCCTCGCCCTGCTCGCCCCGCCGAAGCTCGGCTATGTGATGGAACTCGCCGACGAGATGGTCCCGCTGGACACCTTGTGTGTGCCCGACGAGGAGGACCTCGCGGCCTGGTACCTGCGCACCGGCGGCCTGGAACGCCGACTGCGGCTGCTCGCCAAACTCGCGGATGCCGTCGCCCGGCTCCACTCACGCGCCATCGTGTACCAGGACCTGTCGCCCTCGAACGTGCTGGTCTCCGCGGCTCCCGAGCAGCAGGAGATCCGCCTCATCGACGTGGACAATCTCGGTCTTGTCTCGGCTGTCGCATCTGCACCGGTGCACACCCCGGGCTACGGGGCACCGGAGGTCGTGTCGGGGCGCAGTGGTGCCACGACGCTGGCCGACGCGCACGCACTCGCCGTCCTGATCTTCGAGACCCTCACAGCGAGCCACCCGTTCCGGGGCGACGAGGTTCTGGACTCCGATCCCGCCTACCAACAGGAGTACGCGGACTGCTTCCGCCTCCCCTGGATCGACCATCCCACTGACCGCACCAACGCGTGCACCTTGGGCATCACGCCCCGGGAGGAGGTGTTGTCCGGTCAGCTGTGGGGCCTGGCCACCCGGTGCTTCGTGGACGCCGTGACCGATCCTTTGGTCCGGCCGTCGGCTGCCCGGTGGGCCGCGGCACTGCACTCCGCAGCGGGACAGACAGTCGAGTGCCCCGAGTGTCGCTGGAGCTACCGTGCCGCCGCCTCCTCATGCCTGGCCTGCGGAAGGCCCCGAGACCGGGTCTGGCTGCTGCGCCACGGACTGACCGGCCCGGTCGGTACCGAACCGGGGAACCGGTCAGGGAACGATGACGACACTCCCCTTGTAGAGCTAGCGGAGGTGCCTCTGCCCGACTTCACCGTACTGCGCCCCGATACCGAGACGACACTGACCGCCCGTCACACCTCTCCTGCTCCGGACCGGCCCGATGCGGTGGTCGCGCAGTTGCGGTCCCAGGGCCGGGACGTGACTGTGTCGAACCTCTCGCGCAACAGTCTCTGGCTCGACCACCAGGACGGTCGGCCGTGGCGTGAGATCGGCCAGGGAAGCCAGGCAACTGTGCCGGTCGACGGCCGTTCCTGGACGCTTCACTTCGGCAGGCAGGGTGTGATCCACCGCTGGGTACGTCTGATGGCGCTGGAGGCGAGCGGGTGAGCGCGCGCCCCAAACAGCCGGCCATGCCGGCCCGTATGCCGGGGGAACCCGTCCTCGTGTCCTTCCTCTGGCATCGAGTACCACAGGGGTTCACCGACCGGACTCTCCCCGACGGCAGCGAGGTCCGCCTCTATCGCCGGCCCACGGGCCAACTGGACCTGGTCACCGATTCCGCTACGTTCGGGATCAAGCCGGCGACCCCGGAGGACGAACGGAAGCTCGATCAGGTCCAGGCGGCCGGGACCACTTGTGTGACGGTCACGGCCCATCCGGTCCGACCGCAGGCGCCCACGCCCGTCCCGTCGCCCCGACGCCGTACCGGAAACCCGCATCAGCCCGCGTCGGCGGCCGACAGTCCTTTCACCTTGCGGGTTCACATGTACGCCCCTGCCGTCGGACTCGCGGTACCACTCAGCACCGGGCTACTGCTCGATGTCGATGACGCCGTGCTGGAGGACGCCACCAAGTACGCGGACCGCACGGACACCGTCAATGTCGGTTCACTCATGGAGTTCATGGCACGCGAACTCCTCCTGGAGCCCCGTCCCGGGGCTCCGGCGGACGCCAGGCGCATGGTGGTCTCGGCCGGACCGGCCGGAAGCTTCGCAGCCGGCTTCCGGGTGCACGGACCAGGGCTCATGGCCGACGTCGAGAAATACAGTGCCGGCTACCGCATCGTCCGCCTGCTCAGCTCGGTCCACGATCGGCACGGCACCGTTCAGAAGGCTCTGGCCGTCGGGTCCATCGAGTTCCGCGACATGACCGCCAGGCAGCGGGACCGCGAGAGGATACAGCGGGGCCTCGACCTGGTGGCCAGCCAGAACGGCTACCTGGCCATGTGGGACAGGTACCAGGAGCTGGAAGCGCGCCACATCAGGAGACGCCTCCGTGACTTCGGGACCATCCGCTACACCGACGTCAAGGTCGAGTCCGACGGCCGCTGCGCGTTCACTGTGGACCTCAGCCGGGCCCTGCCCCGTACCCGAGCCGCGTTGGAGAACACGGCTGCGGCCGAACGCATCGAGATCGAGGCTGCCGCGGACGTCCCGGCCTCCGTGACGGACACCGCGATGACCGACCGGGAGTGGCTCGTCGCTTCCCGCGCGCAGAAGGTGAGGGCGTGGGTCGGTGAACCGCTTGGATACGACAGTGTCACCGAGGTACTGAGGCTCACTGCGGCCCTCAACAAGCAGCATGACCCACCACCTCAAGGATGGCTCTACCTGGCGCACCGCGGTGACCAGCGTCGACTCGACCGACGTGAAAAAGCCATGCAGCAGCTGCGCACCGACGGAACGCACATTCCTGCGCTGCCGACTCTCCTGGAAGGGGGTGCCTGGCCGCAGCCGGCACGACGGCGGATCACGAAGCTCTCCTCCTCCGCACTCAACTGCTTCGCTCCTCACGGACCGACGCCCGCCCAGCGGGAGGCGGTGCTCACCGCCCTCAACACTCCCGACATCGCGATCATTCAGGGACCACCGGGCACCGGCAAGACTCAGGTGATCGCTGCTCTGGTCAACCAGCTGGGCGACCTCGCCCAGGGGGGAGATGTAGCCGGAAGCACACTGCTGACGAGTTTCCAGCACGCGGCGGTGGACCATCTCGTCACTCGCGGCTGGGTCTTCGGGCTTCCGCCGCTCAAGGTGGACTCCCGCGGCAGGGGCAGCAAAGTGGCACTGGACACCTGGCGTATCGAGGCGGCCCGCGCTGCCGATCTGCGGTTGCGCGAACGCCCGGCAGGACCTCATCTGGCCGCTCGGCGAGCCGCCGCCGAGTTGGCCGCCACCTATCGGGCGGCACCGGTCCCGCCCGAGTTCCTGCCGCACTTCCTCGACCAGGTTCTCACCCAGCTCGGGCACATCGCCGAACCGTCGCTGGTCGATGAACTCCGCAGTCACAGGGACCGGGCCGAGCAACAACGCCTGCGGGCCGCCGCCATGGCCGACCCCGACGTGCGCGCTGACCTGCTGCCCTACATCCGGTCGTTGCGCTGCACCGTGACCGGATTCCACGATGACGGGCCCCGCACGGCCCGGGCGCTGTTGACACGGCTCGACCTCGCCGACAGTCCGCTGTTCGACGGCATCTCGTACCAGGAGCCGCTGCGTGCAGCGATCGGCGCCACCACACCGCGGGCCGAACTGCTCGACGCGCTCACCGCGTTGCGCGACGTCCTGATCGACCGTCTCACCGCGCGCATCCGGCTGCCGGAGGTCACCGTGGCCGATCCCGCGATCGTCGACCTCCTCGACCGGCTCGCAGCACAACTCGCGGAAGCGGTGACCCGGTCACCCGACGCCATAGCCGCGGCGCTGCTGGACTACCGGGATGATCTGCGCAGCGATCCGGAAGGTGTCGACGACACCCTCCGCGCCTATACCGTCTCGCTGGCCTCGACCTGCCAGCAGGCCGTTTCCAAAGCCATGGTCGATGTAGGTCGTCAGGACGGGGTGTTCGACTCGGTCGTCGTCGACGAGGCGGCGCGGGCCAACCCGCTGGATCTCCTCATTCCCCTCGCCCAGGCCCGCCGCCGGATCGTACTGGTCGGTGACCACGCTCAGCTTCCCCACATGCTGGAGCCCGACGTGGAGCGCGAGCTGGGCTCTCTCGGCGACGACGTCCGGGACCGGCTGCAGGAGAGTCTGTTCCAGCGACTGGCCCGGCGGTGGGAGCACGGCTCGTCCGACGGACATTCCCGGTTCGTCCGCCTCGACACACAGTTCCGCATGCATCCGGTACTCGGCAGCTTCGTCAGCGACAACTTCTACCGAGGGCAATTACGCAACGGCCGTGGGGCGAGCGATTTCACCCATGGGATCGAACGGTACGGTGAAGTTCCCGCAGTGTGGCTTCCCGTGCCACAGTCCGCCGGCGGTGAGACCCAACGGGGAACGAGCCGTGCCCGTCACGCCGAAGCCGTCGTCATCGCCGCGGAGATAGCCGCGCTGATCGAGCGGTACCCGAGGATGACCTTCGGTGTCATTTCGTTCTACGCCGCGCAGGTCACCGAGGTGTGGAAAGAACTGAAAAAGGCCGGGCTCGCCGAGTTCACCGATGCGGGCGGATGGCGCCCCGTGCCCCGGCTCAGCCGCGATGAGGACGGCACGCCGCTCGACCGGTTGCGGGTCGGCACCGTCGACGCCTTCCAGGGCATGGAGTTTTCGGTCACCTACCTGTCCACCGTGCGCAGTTGTGCACCAGCCGCACGGACCGACGCCAAGCGCGCTTACGGGCACCTGACCGTCGCCAACCGACTGTGCGTGGCGATGAGCCGCCAGCAGCGGGTGCTGGCCGTGGTGGGCGACGACGACATGTTCGGGCCCGGCAGCCCGGAAGCGGTCAAGCCTCTCGCCGCGTACCTGGAGCTGTGCCGGAAGGGAGTGGACGGCCGT
The DNA here is from genome assembly GCA_000719105.1 of Streptomyces sclerotialus. Lineage (GTDB taxonomy): Bacteria > Actinomycetota > Actinomycetes > Streptomycetales > Streptomycetaceae > Streptomyces > Streptomyces sclerotialus_B. The sequence continues at coordinate 261,266 of JODX01000006.1, forward strand.
GTCGTTCGACCGTGAGACCCCTGTCTTCCAGCTGGCCCTCCCGCCCCGCCAACGGTACCGGCCTGTTCTGCTGCCCGTGTGGGTCCACCAGGTGACGGCGCCGACCGGCTACTCCCGGACACTGGACGTCTTCCAGACGGTGGTGTTGCGCCTGTGTGCCGCCGGAGTACGAGATGTCGGTGACCTGTCCCGGTTGATCGGGCTGGACACTGCCCTGTGCCGCACGGTGATCGCCCGGCTCGTGGAGGGGCAGCTGATGGCACCCGGGCTGAAGCTGACCGAGGCGGGGCGGCGCACCGTGGCCGAAGGAGAAGTCGCGGAGACGGAGCCCCGGCTCGTCCGTGTCTTCCAGGACCCGGCCACCGGGGTGCTGCTGCCTCGTATCCTGGTCGCCGATCCCGTACGTGCCGACCTGCGGGCGCATCGCGGCCGCTGGGTCACCATCCAGTTCGGTACTGCTGGTGCCTCCCGGGAGGTCAGCGCGCTGACGCTCCGGGCCGGCGGTTCCTGGATGCGCCCGTCGGAACGTGATGTCCTCGAAGCCTGCAAGAGTCACGACCTGGCGGCGCGGGGCCTGCGCGGTGCTTCCCGCGATCCGGCCGACTCCGTGGGGGCGGCCCGACGGATCGGATTTCACGGTACGGCGAACCCAGCCCATGTCGTGTGCTACGTCGTCGAGGGCAACGACGGGTCCGGGCGCATGTGGACCGTCGAGGACCCGTTCGCGGTGGGCGACGGGCGTTTCTTCGCAGACCTTCTGGCCGCCCGTGCGGAGGCTGACGAGCAATTGGGCCGGCTGATCGACGACATACTCGGAAAGGGCCGTCGCGACCGGACCACCGCCGCACGCAAGGTCGACCGGGAGCTCGCCGAGGACGCCCGCGCCGACGTGGTGCGGATGCTCGGCGAGGAGGTCCGGAACCACCCGGAGGTGTTGATCCACCTCGCGGACATCGAGCTGGCGCTGCTGAAGGACACTGCGCGGGAGCGGGAGAACGCCGCGCGCAACGCCATTCGCGTCTTCGAGTGCATACTCCCCGAACTCAACGAACGGTTCCCCGCCCGGATCCCACCCTCCAGAGAGCCAGGGGTACGGGAACGCACATTCGTACTGACCGCCCAGCGCCTGGGCGCCACGTCCGTGCCGCCGGAGATGCGCAAGCACTGCGCCAAACCTGTCGGCGGGCTGGCCGGAGACATCATCAAAGCCGTCTGGGCGGCCGGGGAGAACGCGCAGCATCCGCTCGCCGCATTCATCCGCGAGCGCCCCACCCTTCTGGAAGATCTCAACCGGTCACGCATCCTGCGCAACAACGCGACGCACGGACCGACCGGCGCCCCGGCCCCCGATGAGCTGGAGCACATCCGGACTCTCGCCTACGACGCAGCCCGCCACTTGCTCGGTCTGAGCAGCGGCCGAACCACAACCAGCAAGAGGGTGAACTGACGACATGGGGAAGAGGCAGACGCGACCGCGTCAGAAGGGCAAGGGGACGGTGTGGCCGGGGCAGCAGCCCGCTCCTCAGCGCACCGACGCCGCCCGTGACCGTCACACGGCCCCGATGGCTTCCCCCACCGGCCCGAAGAGCACCGACGACATCGCGGCGCTGCTGGCCGAGATACAGCAGATCGCGAACGAGGCCAAAGTGGGTGTCGCGACGGGGGCCGGATCCGACGGCGCAAGCTCCGACCTCGCATCGGCCTGGCAGTTGTACCGCGCGCTCGCCGAGCGCCAGGCAGAAGCAGCGAACAAACTGTCGGTGCAGGCGGAGGCGCTCCGCGCCGAGCAGGAGGAGCTCACTGCCGCAGTCGCCCTAAGGACCGAGGAAGCCACTGCCCTGCAGGAGAGAAGCGCCGCGCTGGACGCCCGCACGGAACTCCTCGACCGCAAGGAACGCGATCTGTCCGACCGCGAGCAAGCGGCCGAAGCGGAGTTGACCGAACGCCGCCTGGAGGCAGGCAGAGAGCTGGAGACCTGGCTGACGGAGCAGCGCCGGACGGCAGTGGCCGCCCTCGACACCGAACGCCAGGACCGACAGGCGCGATGGAGCGAGGAGCAGCGTCGCCTGGCCGACGCCCAGGCGGCCCTGGACCAGCGGGAGAGTGAACTCGCCCAGCGCGAGAGAGATCTGCGATCCGCCCGGCTCCGGCTGGAGGACGAACGTGAGGACATCGCTCATCTCAAGGCCGCCCTCAAGGAGCAGCAGGCCACCCGTGCGGAGCGGTTCGAACATGAGGTGACGAGCCGCACCGGCCAGCTGCTTCAGCAGATGGAGGAGAACCGGCATCGAATGGCTGCCCTCACCGAGGGGAACGAACGTCTGCGCACCCGGCTCAACGAGTACGACGGCGCACTGGCGTCTCTGGGGGGCGTGACCCTGGAGCAGGTCGTCGAGCGCCTGGCCGAGCTTCGCGCCGAGAACGCCCGTCTCCTGGAGGAGAACGCCGCCGCGCCACGAGCCGACGCCCTCCTCCTCGAGCAACTGCGGCACCAAGTCACGCGCCTCGCCGCCGACAACGAAGAGCTGGTGCGGGAGCGCGGTGAGCTGGAGTCCGCGCTCCAACGTGATCGCATCGCGGTCAACGAGCGCCAGAACTACGTGGAACACAACAACTGGTTGCGCGCTGCCAACGACCAACTGCAGCAACTGCTCAACGAGGAAGCGGCCAAGCTCAAAGCCACGGCCCAGGTCGGCAAGGAGGGCCACGCTTTTCCGGCCTGCTCGCACATGGACCGGGAGTTCGGCACGCCCCGGCCCTTCGACGCACGTACGCCGGATATGCCCGAGCTGGTGCACCAGATGCAGGCGGTGATCCGCCAGAAGGCCGGTCTCTCCTATTGTCTGTCCGACCTGCGCCTGGTCCTGGCGGGTATGGCGATGAGCCGTCTCCATCTCTTCCAGGGAATCAGCGGTATCGGCAAAACCGGTCTGGCCCGCGCGCTTGCCGTCGCCTTCGGCAGTGACACCAGTGCCGCCGTGGTGCCCGTCCAGGCCGGCTGGCGCGACCCGCAGGACCTCATGGGCTACTACAACAGCTTCGACCGGATTTTCTATGAATCCGAGTTCACCAAGGCTCTGTACCGGGCACAGTGCCCCGCTTTCAAGGACCGGCCCTTCTTCATCGTCCTCGACGAGATGAACCTCTCCCATCCCGAACAGTACTTCAGCGGAGTTCTGTCGGCCCTGGCCATCAAGGATCGGCCCAGACTGGCGCTGACCACGGCGCCGGTCAGGAACCCTGCCGACCTGATCATCGGCGGAACGCACATAGCCGTCCCGGACAACGTCTGGTTCATCGGCACCGCCAATCACGACGAGACGACCGTCGGCTTCGCCGACAAGACCTATGACCGGGCCTTTGTCCTGGAGCTTCCCTGGCAGCACCCGGAGGTGCCGGAGACGGCGCCCGCTTTCCCGGAACCGCTCGGCCATCAGGGTCTCAGCCAGTCCTTCGGCAAGGCACAGGCCACCTACGGCGCGCAGGCCGACGGCATCATCGAGTTCCTCGACACCCACTGGCGCGGTCGCCTCGCGGAGGAACTGCGCATCGGGTGGGGCAACCGGCTCGAGACGCAGATCAGGCAGTTCGCACCCGTCGTGGTCGCCGCCGGAGGCAGTCCGGGGGAGGCATTGGACCATCTTCTGGCCACACGCATCCTGCGCTCGGTCCGGGGACGGTACGACATCCATGCCGACACCCTCGACACACTGCGCACCGATCTCGTCGAAAGCCTGATGCGGTTCGACAGCGCCCACGAACCGGTGGCGACGCGACGGCTGCTGGACGACGAGCTCCGCTCGCGTGGTCGGCAATGAAACGGGAAGCAGTCGAGCCGGACCTCGACTCCCTCCTCGTCCGCCATCTGCTGGCGCTGTCGGCCCGTCTCACCGAAGCCACCACGCTCGGCGACTGGCTGGCCATGCCGCCGATCATCCTTGATGTCACCGAGGAGGCCGAGGCCCTGCCGCTGGAGGACGTCTTCGAGCGCGAGTCGGGTGCGCTGCGCGCGGTCTGCAACCGCCCGTACACGCGTCTGCGCACGGTGGAGGAGGTGGTGCCGACGTCCCGGGTCCGCTCGATCGCTTCCGGCGCTGCGGCGCGCCTGGCTTCCCGGCCCGAGGACTGGGCCTCGCACACGCTCGCCGGCGTGCGCCCCAGCCGTCTGCTGGCCCGGCGCAGTGAGGAGGACGCCGACATCTACGAGAACCGAGTCGCTGTGGCTGTCCTCAACGTGATGCGGTCGCATCTGCAGCAGCGGATCGCCCAGCTCAGGGACCTGAGCAGGATGGTGGACGATGTACACGGTCTGCTCATGTCCTCGGAGGAGACCTCCTGGCGGGCCCGGTGGGACCTGGCCGGGCTGCTGAGAAACATCGAGGACTCCGGTCGGCAACGGGCGGCCGCGGGAGCCCGCCTGCGGACACTGGAATCGCTGCTTGCGGTAGTGGAGATCATGCTGAGTTCGCCGTTGGCGCGCGCGGTCGACCACCGCTCCGCACCACCCCGCGAACTGCATCCCACGAATCTGCTCAGCAGCGATCCGCACTACCGCAGGGTGGCCTCACTCTGGCAGGCCTGCATCACCATCGCCACCGTACGCCCCGGAGAGGCCGAGACCGCCCGGCGCCGCCAAGAGGTCCGCGTCGCCTTCGAACGGTTCACCGGCCTCCTGCTGCTCCTCGCCTGCACACTGCTTCAAGCCACCCCGGACGCCCATCAGCCGGCCCCTGCTCCCGGCCGGACCACCCGCTTCCGCATGCGCGGTGAGCAGCTGACGGTCACCTGGTCCCGGACCGGCGACTTCACCCTTCACTGGCGTGACCGCCAGGCGCTGCGCGTCATACCGCTCACGACCGACCTGTGCACGGCTCCCGACGCTGCCTCCATCGCCACGTCGATCTCAGGCGTCCGCCAAGACCGGCCGGCCACCGAGTGCGGCGACGACCTCATCGTCCATCCGGGACTGCTCCAGGAGCGCCAGGACGCAGAGCCCGACGTCGCCGGGGCCGCGTATCGGATCGGGCACGGCGACGGCGGTGCGTCCGGGCAGCATGTCGGCGTTGCCCCGCTGTCCCCACTGGACATCTTCAGCGTCAGCCGTCTGGTGCGGGCCGTCCAATGGGCCACCTTGGGCGCCGACGCGCGCCGCTACCCTCACACCGTGTCCATGCCCGCCGGCATGCGTTCCACTGTGGCGAAGTGTGACTGGCTCGAGCCCCGTCCCGACGGTGTGGCGGTCGTGCGCGCCCCGAGCTCGGGGGAGCTGGAGCAGCTCTCCGTCCTGCTCAAGACGACCCAAGGGCGGCACGGCAGTAGTCGAGCAGCGGAGCACGAAGTCCAGCGACTGCGGACTGTTTCCGAGACGTTGAAGGACGCAGCCGTCCAGGCCGGACTGCTCGAAGTGTGCCCGGTGTGTGCCAAGACCGGCTCTCAGCGCCAGACCGTGTTCGAGCCCCGCGAAGGCGGCCTGTTCGCAGCGCTCTGCTCCGCGTGCCGCACCCGGTGGGAGCTCCGCCGCTGCCTGGCCTGTAAACGGACCTTCCCTCTACTGGAACCGGATGGCTCCGCCGCTACCGGAGCCCCCGAGTCCGACCTCGATCGCCGTCTCGGTGGCGCCTTCCTGGCAGTCCCGTGCTGGGCATCGCAGGGCACCGGTCAGTTCATCTGCCCGGCGTGCAGTACCTGCGGCCAGGCGACTCGAGCCGTTTCCTGCCCACGCGGATGTTCAACTCGGGCACCCATCTGAGTCACGCGCAGTGCGACGGTGCCGAGAAGCCAACTGCTCCGGCGGCTCGGCCACCGGGCAGCCGGCTCCACTCACCTGGTCCGGGACTGCGATGAGGAATTGACCGCCGTCTTCGACGCCGTCGTCACCAGCAAGGGCATCAACGTCGTCGCGTTTTCGCCTCTCAGTCCCACCTGCAACATGGGCGGGGAACACTTCGTCCGTTCAGTGCGCCAGATGCGCCAGGAGTGCGCCAACCACGTCCCGCTGCTCGCTCACGGCCACGTCGAGAAGGCCCTTGACGACTACGCGGAGCACTTCAACGCCCACCGACCTCGTCAAGGCCGGAACCAGCTGGCGCCCCAGGACGATCCCACCGGTCATCCCCCTGCCGGTGCCCCAGGTCGAACGCCGACAAGCCGTGGTCGGCCCTTCATCAGCGAGTACCGCCGGACAAGCTGACCGCCAAGCACCCGAGGCCAGAAGCTGTGCACGCGGATTGGAGCCGCACGCAGCCGCCAACCGCCGAGGCAGGAAACAGGGGCGCGCCCGATGCGGACGCTCCCCGGGGAGGGGAGAGTCGCACCGGGCGCACCAGACGCTACCGAGTGGCCTCAGCGTTCACCTGAGTCACCCGCGTCCCGACAATTCCCCGGGCCTCAACGATCTGAGCGGCGGCGCCTGCGGAGAAGAGCCCGTAATGCTCCATAATCGCTTCACTCCTACTGACCTGAGGCAACGCGCCGACCCGGCATGATCAGGACCGTGCTCACACGCATGATCTACCTGCTCACGACGCGAATCTTCGCGTGGCCGGCCCTGCTGTGCAGAGCCACCGCAGCGAAGAACGTCGACATACTCACTCTGCGGCACGAGGTAGCAGTGCTGCGCCGACAGGTCGCCGCTCCGAAGCTCAGCTGGTCGGACCGGGCGCCTCTGGCCGCGCTCGCCCGCCTGCTCCCCCGGACACTCCGTGGACACCGCATAGTCTCCCCGCGCACCCTGCTCGCCCGGCACCAACGCCTGATCAGGCAGAAGTGGACCCAGCCGCCATCCCCGGGGCGTCCGCCGCTCCCTGACCGACTACGCGACCTGATCATCCGGCTGGGCAGCGAGAACCCGCGGTGGGGCGCTCGCCGCGTGCACGGCGAACTGCGCCGCCTCGGGCACACACGCAGTGCCACCACCGTCCACCGCTTCCTCCGCACCGCAGGACTCGGCCCCGCATCGCGCCGGCATCCGGTGCGCCGCGAGTGGGCGGCCTTCCTCAGAACCCAGACGAGCGGCCTGCTCGCCACCGACTTCTTCCATGTGGACACCATCGCACTGCAGCGGCTGTACGCCCTGTTCGTCATGGAGGTACGCACCCGCACCGTGCACCTTCTGGGCGTCACCGCCCACCCCACTGCCGCCTGGGCCACCCAGCAGCCCGCCAACTGCTCTGGCATCTCGGCGACCGGGCAGCCGACTTCACCCACCTGATCCAAGACCGCGACGCGAGGTTCACCGCCGCCTTCGACACCGTCTTCACCAGCGAGGGCATCACCGTCACGAAGACCCCGCCTCGCAGCCCCAACTGCAATCCACACGCGGAACGCTTCATCCGCTCAGTCCGCGAAGAATGCACCAACCGCATCCTGCTGTACAACCGCGGCCACACCCAACGGATCCTCCGCGACTACGCCGAGCACTTCAACGCCCACCGGCCCTTCTCGCGCTCGCTGCCGGTCAGATGCCGCTTCGATCGCTGTTGCGGGGCCACGCGCACGCCGCCGCTCTGGCACAGGAACAAGTCGGCAGGTTGACGCCGCTTTTAGCTAACCGCTATCTATTGGGTCTCGCGGAGGAGGGGGGAGGGCGGTCCGTGCAGGACGTGGTGCTGGCGCTTCTGGTCAAGGGGCCGTCGCACGGGTACGACCTGCGCGGGCGGCTGCTTGCCGCGCTCGGGCCGCTCGGCGAGACGCTCAACGCCGGGCAGGTGTACGTCACGCTCACCCGGCTCGAGAAGGCGGGCCTGGCCGTACTGGAGCGCGAGGACGCGTCCGCGCGCGGTCCGCGGCGCAAGGTGTACGCGCTGACCGGGGCCGGACGGGAGCGGGTGGCCGGGTGGCTGGCCGAGCCCGCCGGGCCCCGGGCGGACGTGGCGGAGTTCCATCTGAAGCTGGTGGCCGCCGCCGAGTCGGGCATGGCAGAGCCGCTCGCGCTCGTCGAGGCCCGGCGCCGCGAGCTGAGGCGCAGCCTCGCCGAGGCCCAGCACGCCGTCCTCGCTCACGGCACGGACTCGGAGGCCGGGCTGCTCCTGGAGGGCGTAGCACTCCGCTTGCAGGCCGATCTGCGCTGGCTGGAGGCGTGCGAGCGGACCTGGTCCGCCCGCGCCCCGTACGGGAAAGGCGGAGGGAACGGATGACGACACGAGGTGGCCGGTGGGGCAGAGGGCTCACCCGGCGCGGCGACTTGGGGGACGTGGCGGCAGGTCCGGTGCTGCGGGCCGTCGGCCTGTCGCGGGTCTACGGGCAGGGCGAGGGCAGGGTCGTGGCCGTCGACGGGGTCGACCTCGACATACCCTCCGGGCAGACGCTGGCCGTGACCGGCCCCAGTGGCTGCGGCAAGTCGACGCTGCTGCATCTGCTGGGCGGCCTCGACCGGCCCGACGAGGGTGAGGTGTGGCTCGGCGGGCGGCGCATCGACCTGCTCGGCGAACGCGCGCTCGCCCGGCTGCGGCGCCGCGCCGTCGGCTTCGTGCACCAGGACTTCCACCTGATGGACGAGCTGACCGCGGCCGAGAACGTCGAGCTGCCCGCGCTGCTCGCCGGTGACTCGCCGCGCACCGCCCGCCGTCGCGCCGCCGCCCTTCTCGACCGTGTCGGGCTCGCGGACCGGGACCGGCACCTGCCGTCCGAGCTGTCCGGCGGGCAGCGGCAGCGGGTCGCCATCGCCCGTGCCCTGGTCAACGAGCCACTCGTGGTCCTCGCCGACGAGCCCACCGGGAACCTCGACACCGCCGCGACCCACGACGTCCTCCGCCTCTTCGCCGATCTGCGGGCCACCGGACAGACCCTCGTACTCGTCACCCATGACGAACGCGTCGCCGCCACCGCGGACCGGGTCGTCTCCCTCCGCGACGGGGCGTCGGCCGAGGACATGCCTCTGGCCGTGGGTGGCTCGCAGCTCGGCACGCTCCTCGGCTGGGAGGAGTGACCATGGGCCGTCTGCTGCTGATCTGGCGGCTCATCGCACGGGACCTGCGGCGCCGACCCGGCGAGGCCGTCATGTTCCTTCTCGCGGTCACCGCCGCCACCGCGTCGCTGACCTTGGGAATGGCCACCGACAACGCCGTGGCCGCCGGGTACATGAAGACCCGTGAGGCCACCGCGGGACCCGACATCACGGCCATCACCACCGCCACGGACCCCTCCGCCCTGGCCCGGCGCATCGCGGACGCCCCCGGCGTGGACACGGTCGCCGTCCCGGTGCCCGGGTTCTCCACCACGGTCCGCGCCGGCGGGCGGACGGACAACGCCGCGGTCGAGGGGCGCGAGCGCACCGCGTCCGCCGTGGACCGGCCGCTGGTGACCTCCGGCACGTGGGTACGCGACGGCGGCGCGGTCGTCGAACGCGGCTTCGCCGAGGCACTCGGTGTGCGTCTCGGAGACCGTGTCACCATCGGCGGGCGCGCATACCCGGTTGTCGGTACGGCCGTCAGCGCGGCCACCGCCGTCTATCCGTGGGGCAACTGGGCCTCGGGCCCGGGGCCGTCCGACGGTGGCGGCCGGATCTGGCTCACCGCCGACGACGCCCGCGCGGCAGCCGGCGACGCCTCCCTCCTGTACCTGTTGAACATCAAGCTGTCCGACCCCGACGCGGCGCCCAGTTGGGCGGACAGCGCCCTCATCGACGACACCAGGGGGCAGGGGTGGGTCAACACCCATCCCTGGCAGACCTTCGTCGACGGGGACACACGGCTGCTGAGGTCCGTCCGGCCCACCCTGGTCGTCGGCGGGGGTCTGCTCGCCGCGGCCTCGCTGGTCACCCTCGCGTCGCTCGCCGCCGTGCGCGCCCCGCGGGACCACCGGCGCGCGGGCCTGTTCAAGGCGGTCGGCGCCACCCCCCGTACCGTGGCCGCGCTGCTGCTCGCGCAGTACCTGCTCCTCACGGTGGTGGCCGCCGCCGGCGGGGTCACCGTGGGATGCCTGATCGCGCCCGCGCTGGCCGACCCCAGTGCCGGGCTGCTCAACACAGCCGGCCCGCCGACCACCAAAATCGTCGCGGCCGTGACCGTGCTCGCCCTGCTGGTGACCCTGATCGGCACGCTCGGCCCCGTCCTGCGCACCGTGCGCTCCAGCACCGTCGACACCCTCGCCGACCCCGCGCGCCCGACCACGTACCGTCCTCGGCTGACGGCCATGACGGCCTACCTGCCCACGCCGTTTCTGATCGGCGTACGGCTGATCGCACGCCGTCCCGGGCGCGCGGCCCTGAGCGCCGTCGGCACCGCCGCCACCACGGTCATGGTGACCGCGGTCCTCACCTTCCAGGTGTCGCTCGAAGCGGACGCCGCCCAGGGAACGTCCACCGTCGAGGACATCCGCAACGCCGTGACAGGCCAGGTCATGCTCGGTGTCACGGTCGTCCTCGTGGCGCTGTCCGTGCTCAACACCGTCTTCGTCGGCTGGAGCGCCGCGGTGCAGGCCCGGCGTGCCCTGGCCGTCACCCGCACCCTCGGCGCCACCCCCGGCCAGGTCATCGCGGCGCTCTGCATCGCGCAACTGCTGCCCGCCGTGGGCGCGATCGCGGTGGGGATCCCGACCGGGATCGGCCTGTTCGCGCTGTTCAGCGCGGTCGTGGTGACACCCCCGGCCAGCTGGCTCGCGGCCGCGGCCCCGGCCGTGCTCCTGGCCGTGGCGGCGCTGACCGCCCTGCCCGCCTGGCTCCACACCCGCAGCCCCGCCGGGCGCGTCCTCAACGCCGAACCCGCCTGACGGGCTTCCCTGCCAGGGCCGCCGATCAGTCCTCGTCCTCATCGTCATGGGCGGCGTCCGGGTCGCGGAAGGAGCCCCCGCGGTGCTGCCGAGCAGCCACTGCACGGTGGCGACCGCGGCGAGCCGCTCGACTTCACTGGCGGACGTCCAGGGAGCGCAGTGCGAGTTCGGGGGCGCCGTCGCGGCGGACGACGGCGGGGCTGAGTCCGAGCTGGGTGAAGAAGCATATGCCGGCGATATGCCGTGCTGCTTAGGCTCCAGGTATGCGCGTGTTGATCGTGGAGGACGAGCCCTACCTGGCCGAAGCCGTCCGGGACGGTCTCCGGCTGGAAGCGATCGCCGCCGACATCGCCGGCGACGGCAACTCCGCCCTGGAACTGCTCAGCGTCAACTCCTACGACCTCGCGGTCCTCGACCGCGACGTCCCCGGCCCCTCCGGCGACGAGATCGCCCGACGAATCGTCGCCTCCGGCAGCGGCATCCCGATCCTCATGCTCACCGCTGCCGACCGGATCGACGACAAGGCGTCCGGGTTCGAGCTCGGCGCCGATGACTACCTCACCAAACCGTTCGAGCTCCGGGAGCTCGTCATGCGGCTGCGGGCGCTGGACCGCAGACGCGCGCACGCCCGGCCCCCGGTCAGCGAGATCGCGGGCCTGCGGCTGGACCCCTTCCGCCGGGAGGTCTTCCGCGACGGACGCTACGTCGCGCTCACCCGGAAGCAGTTCGCCGTGCTCGAAGTCCTCGTCGCCGCCGGAGGCGGTGTCGTCAGCGCCGAAGAACTCTTGGAGCGGGCCTGGGACGCCAACGCCGACCCCTTCACCAACGCCGTCCGCATCACCGTCTCCGCCCTGCGCAAACGACTCGGCACACCCTGGCTCATCGCCACGGTGCCCGGCGTCGGCTACCGAATCGACACCGGCATGGACACCACCCACCCTGGCACCACTCATGAATAGGCGCCCAGGGCTCAGCGCCCGCCTGAAACTCACCATCAGCTACGCCGGGTTCCTCCTCATCGCCGGCGCTCTCCTGCTGGCCGTGGTATGGGTGTTCCTGCTGCGCCACGTACCCGACAGCCGCCAGGGCCTTCTCGGGGTCACACCCAACCGCTACCTCCTCGTGCGCATGTTCGCCCCCGCCGCGGCCACAACACTGGCCGCCCTGCTGGCGTTCGGCCTCCTGGGAGGATGGATCCTCGCCGGCCGGATGCTCGCACCACTCACACGGATCGCAGACGCGGCACGGATCGCCGCGAACGGATCACTGTCCCACCGGATCCGCATGCAAGGTCCCCAAGACGAATTCCGCGAACTCGCCGACGTGTTCGACATCATGCTCGAGCAACTCGAATCCCACGTCACCGAACAGCAACGATTCGCCGCGAACGCCTCCCACGAACTGCGCACCCCGCTGGCGATCTCGAAGACACTCCTCGACCTCGCCCGCAACGACCCCACGCGGGACCGGGGCGAACTCATCGAACGCCTCCACACTGTCAACACGCGGGCGATCGACCTCACCGAGGCCCTCCTGCTGCTCAGCCGCGCCGACCGCAAGAGCTTCACCCGTGAGCCCGTCGACCTGTCCCTCATCGCCGAAGAAGCCACCGAAACGCTGCTTCCCCTGGCCGAGAAGCGCCAGATCACGCTCGACGTCACCGGCGAGAAGGCACAGACCCACGGTTCCGCGGCGCTCGTTCTGCGGATGGTGACCAACCTCGTCCAGAACGCCATCGTCCACAACCTGCCCTCCGGCGGCACCATAACGGTCCACACCGAATCGCAGCACGACGCGAGCGTGCTGCGGGTCGAGAACACTGGCCATCGGGTCACAGCGGAACTCCTGCCGACCCTCACCGAACCCTTCCAACGCGGAACAGAACGCACACGCACCGACGAACACGCCGGGGTCGGACTCGGGCTGGCCATCGTGCACAGCATCGTCCGAGCACACGCCGGGACCATCGACCTCGTACCCCGCCCCACCGGCGGTCTCCTCGTCACGATTCGACTTCCCGGCACGCCGCAGGCATCGTCCCCGAGCGGGGCCCGCTAGATCGTTGATCGGCTCCGCGAGGGAGACTGCCCCAGTGCCGTAGCGGCGGCGGATCGTCCCCTGCGCGGATTCGGGGAGTTCGGGCTGCTTGCTTGAACGTGCCCTGGCGCTTGGCCAGGGCCATGCCCTCGCGGCGCCGGCTCCGCCATCCACTTAGGTGGCCCCGTCCCGCTCGGCTACCACGACGAGAGCGTAACCGGTATCGCCACTCAAGCCGCCGGCCCCCGGAGCCGCTACGCCTCCGGCGACCACACACGGTGAGTGAATACACCTTCTGCCCCAGCAATACACGCCGGACAGTTACGAGATTCCACCAGTTCTGGACCCGGATGTTCACCGACGAGTCGTCCAGCACCTGCAGTAACCGGGCTGTCGCGATCACCAGCGGCAGGACCATCGCACTGCCGGCCCGCGCCGGTTCCTTGATGCCGGGGATGCGGTGTATCGCGGGCGTATCGAAAAGCGCGTACGCCACCGCAACAGTCTTCCGTCTTCAGTGGAGGCACGGGGACCACATGCGTGGGTGATCGGTTGCCGATAGCGGTCGCCGGTAGACCTGCAACGGTCGATCTGTCGATCAGGAAAGGAGCGCGATCATGGAATCGGATTCCGTACGCAGTATCAATCGGCGGCGGCTGCTCGGGTGGGGCGGGTTGGCGGCCGCCGGCGTGGTGGCGGCCGGCGCGCCGCTGGCGGGCGCCCGACCCGGCCGCGCCTCCCCGGCCCCAGCCGACTCCGGCATCCCACCGGCCACCCGTCCCGGGGGAGCCTACGACCAGTACGTGGCGAAGCTGGCCGCCGAAGGGAAATTCTCCGGCGTGGTGCTGTTGTCGCACCGGGGCCGGACGGTGCTGTCCCGCAGCTACGGCATGGCCGACAGGGAGAAGGGGATCCGCAATCACGAAGGCATCGCGTTCAACCTCAGCTCGGCGGGCAAGCCGTTCGGCGCGGTGGCCATCTTGCAGCTGGCACAGCAGGGCGAGCTGAGCCTGTCGGACACGGTGGGCACCCACCTGAAGGGCTACGCCAAGGACATCGCCCAGCAGGTGACCATCCACCACCTGCTCTCCGGCACCTCCGGGCTGAGCACCCCGGATGAGGACGTGCAACGCGTCTTCCAGAGCCGGGAGGAGGTGCACGAGTACTACGAGCAGTGGGTCCGGCGGTCCAGGCTGGTGGCCGCCCCCGGCACGCGCACCAGCCACTCCGGCGCCGATGTCGGCATCCCCGCGTTGATCGTGGAGGCCGTGAGCGGCAAGACGTACTGGGACTACGTGCAGGAGAACATCTTCGGGCGCTGCGGCATGACCGGCTCGGGGTTCTACACCAGGCCGCAGTGGCTCACCGACGAGCACATCGCGCACCCGTACATGACGCTGGCCGACGGCAGCCAGGTGGACTCAGTCCGCAATCTGGACAAGGGTAGCCCGCACCCGGACGTACTCGGCAAAAACCCGGGCCGCAGCTTCATCGATGCCCCCGGGGACGGCGGCTTCGCCACCGCGCCGGATCTGATCCGGTTCGCGCGCGCGCTGGGCGACGGCACGGTGCTGGACCGGCCCTGGGTTGAGTTGCTCACCGGGGCCAAGATCCCCCACAGCGGTTCGTCGTTCGGGGCCTACGACATGCCGGTCCATATCGTCGGCGGCCAGTGGGTGTTCGGGCGCGGCGGTGGCAACCCCGGTGTCAGCGCCAACTGGAACATCTACCCGTACACCGGCTGGGTCGGCGTGGTCCTCGGCAACTGCGACGGCCTGGCGCTGCAGGAGATCATCAGGCGGGAGATGCAGGCCGTCACCGGGGCTTCGCCCGGTGACGGGGGTGGTGGCTGAAACGGTCCGGCGGCAGACACGGAGAGAAGAGATCTCCTCCAGCCCGGTGTGCCGGGCACGCGCAGGGCGCCGTCCGCGGGCGCTGACACCGCCCGTCGGCCCTGAGGAACTCCGACGGACGACCGTCACATCTGTCGGGTCATCGAAGAAATCGCTCTGACCTGCGGAGAGATCGCGCGGCCGGACGGGAACGGAGGTAGCGTGATCATCAAGGGGTGGCACGGCTGGTTCGGTACGTTCACTGGCGTGGCCCTCATCACCGTGGTCGTGCTGCCGTTGGCCGCGCTGGCGGTGTGGGCTCTGGCAGGCCGTCGACGTGTCACCGGCACCACGCCGGCGTGGGCGTGGCGCACGTCGCCGGCCGAGGCCGGCATCGTCTACGGGACGGTGCCGTGGGTATGGATGATCATGTTGCCGGGCGGCCGGGCCGGCGCCGTTCCCGCTCGGGTGAGCCTGGTCCCGCTGCGGGACCTGCTCACGATCCTCGCGGGCGATCCGGTGACGGGAACAGTCACTGCGACCTCCGGTAGTTCTGCGTGCTGCGGAGGCGAGGGGCCTCACCGAGGCAGCACGCCGCCTCAGGGCCCCGCAGCCGGGCTCGTCACCGTGGCAGAGCCCCTCGGACCTCGTCGTCCGGCTCAGTCCGTGCGGGAGAAGCGGCGGACCGCCACGGTCAGTGTCACCGCGCAGAACGCGGCGACCACGGCGACGGCCACAGCGGAGGGGACGGGCCAGCCCGCCCAGCCGACGGAATCGAACAGCGGCTGGGAGGAATGGCCGGGCTGGAAGGCGAGGACCGTGCGCCGCATGATGTCGACCGCGTAGGTCAGGGGGTTGACCAGGGTGAGCGCCGCCCTCCACGCCGGCATCGCGCTCACCGGGAACATCAGTCCCGACCGGCTGCCATCTGGACAGGCTTACTCCTTCTCCTTCGACTTCAGTTCCTCGGCTCGAGCCATCAATCTCTCGGCGAACTCATCCCGGTCGGGGCCAGAACTCAAGAGATCCGCTCCGGCTTGCCCCAGGACTTCGGCGTCGTCAGGCCGCTGTAGGCACAGGAGACGGAAAGCCAGGTTCCGCGCCCACACTGGTAGTGCCATCCAGTCTTCGGCCAGCGATTCCTGCAGCGACTCCCAGATGTCGTCAGGATCTGCAAAAGTCAGCTTCTCGATGAAGTGCTGAACCTCGGCGGGGATCCCCATGGCGCCGCCATTCACCCCGCCCGTGGAAATCTGCGACATGAGTCGGGTCAGGTCAGACACTGTCAGCCTTCCGTCATGGGTTCAACCAGTAGGTCGCGACCCGGTATGTACCATCGGGCGTCTGCGACACGCGATATCCGATGCTGTGCCCGTCAATGTCGACAGCCCCCTCCTGCGGTCGAACACCCGGACCAGGTTGCGGACCGCTGCCTCCGCCCTTGACGAAATCGTAGACATCCCTGACGATCGCCGCCTCGACCTGATCGGCGGACAAGCCTGTGCTCCGTACGTCGTGCTTCACCCCGCCGGGGCCCGTGTGGACGCGGTCATAGCCGTGGCCGGTGGTGAACTGCCAGTCGTCGTCGCCGACTTTGGCCCATCGCTTGAGGTTCTCGCCTTCGCCCGCTGTCCTGCCGTAGACGACGTCACAGCCGGCGAGACCGGACGGGTCTGCCCACGTGTGCGGATTGTGGACCCACGCCACAGGGTTCGGGGCAGGCGCGAGGTCGAGAGGGTCCGGGCTGGTGTAGCGGGCGGTGGCGGGGTCGTAGTGGCGGAAGAGGTTGTAATGGAGGCCCGTCTCCGGGTCCGCGTACTGGCCGGGGTGGCGCAGTGGCGTGTGGGCGGTGGCCCCGCGGGCCACAGCGGCGGTGCCCCAGAGGGTGCTCCGGGCGCGCCAGGCGAGGTCGCCGTCGGGGGTGACGAGTTCGGTGGGGATACCGACCAGGTCGGTGATGATGGTGAAGAACCGGGCGTCGACGACCTGCTGGGTACCGGGGTCGAGGGCTCGCTCGGCCTGGGCGATGGGAGCGAGGCCGTCGTAGTCCCAGGTCAGCGCGATCGATCTGGTTGCGGCACGTGCCGTGGTGGTCTGTTCGACGACCTGGATGCCGTCCCAGGTGAAGACGGTTTCCTCTGCCACGTTGCCGTC
Organism: Streptomyces sclerotialus; assembly: GCA_000719105.1. GTDB lineage: Bacteria > Actinomycetota > Actinomycetes > Streptomycetales > Streptomycetaceae > Streptomyces > Streptomyces sclerotialus_B. Next base: position 277,996 of record JODX01000006.1, read on the forward strand.
GGCGTCGAGCCGTTGTTTGGCGGTCCGGCGGCCGAGCGGGTCGTAGCGGTACCGCCAGGTGGTGCCGTCCGGAGTGGTGCAGGTGGTGAGGCGGTCCTCGGCGTCCCAGCTGTAGCGCCAGATGTCGGGGCTGCGGGAGAGACGGGTCCTGCGGCGTTCGACGACCCGTCCGGCCTCGTCGTGGACGTACGTCCACCGGCCCGCCTTCTGCAGCCGCGTGCCGTTGTACTGGCGGTCGCCCAGGGCCGACTCGCCGTGGGAGGCGGGCCAGGCGGCTCGGGTCAGGTTGCCCGCGGTGTCGTACGCGTAGGTCTCGTCCAGCCTTGGCCGGTGACCTGGGTGACGCGGCCGGCGCAGTCGAGGCGGAAGCGCCGGCCGCCGTTGAGTCGGTCGGTGACGGCGGTGAGGCAGCCGTCGGCCCGGTACTCGTACGCCTGTTCCTGCACCACCGCACCACCGTGCCGGTGCACCGCGGCGTGCGGCTCGTCGGTGACGCCGTCCACGGTGACGGTCCTGGCGAGGAGGCGCCCGGCGGGGTCCCACTGGTTGGCCCAGGTCAGCACCGTGTCGACCTGGCGCCCGGTTTCGCGTCCGGCGGCGTCGAAGGAGGAGTCGAGGGTGTGGCCGTCGATGCGGAGGCCGACGCGGTGGCCCGCGGTGTCGTAGGCGTAGGAGGTGAGAGCGCCGGACGGAGTGATCCGCCGCACCGGCCGGCCGAGCACGTCGCGGTCGAAGGTGAGGATGCGGCCTTCGTGTATCTCGGTGCGCAGCCTGCCCGCACGGTCGCGTTGCAGGACGAGTTCCGACTCCTGTGTCGCGGCGGCGATGAGGCGGCCTGCGGGGTCGTAGGTGTAGCGCGTTTCGCCGCCGTCGGCGTTCTTGGCGGTGACACGGCCGAGGGCGTCGCGTGTGTAGGAGACGGTCTGGCCCAAGGCGTTCGCCCGCTGCCGCAGGCGGCCGGCTTCGTCGTGAGCGTGGACGAGGAGACGGCCGTCGAAGTCGCGCTCGGCCGTGACGAGGCCGCTCGGGTCGTACTCGTAGCTCCAGGTCAGGCCCTGCGGGTTGGTGACCTGGCGCAGCCTCAGCTCGGTGTTGTAGCGGAACTCGTGTCGAGTGCCGTCCGGTTCGGTGCGGGCTTCGAGGAGATCGAAGTGGGTGTAGGCGTACTCCGTGATGCCGCCGACGGGGTCGGTGTGGCGGATCAGGTTGCCTTCGCCGTCCCACTCCCAGGACTCGACGGCTCCGTCCGGGCCGGTGCGCCGGGCGAGCCTGCCGTCCACCGTCCAGTTCATGTGGGTGGCGTTGCCGAGTGGGTCGGTCACCGTGACCGGGCGGCCGAAGGCGTCGCGCACGTACGTGATGGTGGCGCCGAGCGGGTCCGTCACGCGAAGGGGCAACCCGGCGGCGTTACTTTCGATGCTCGACGTCCGGCCCAGCGGGTCGGTGACCGCCGCCGGCCGGCCCCTCTCGTCGTACGTCAGGGCGATGCTGGTGCCGTCCGGCCGCACCGTGCCGGTCAGCCGTCCGGCCTCGTCGTACGTGCGGCGGGTGACGGCTCCTCCCGGCTCCCGCGTCTCGACCGGGTTCCCGTCCGCGTCGTACGTGACGGAGGCGGTGGTGCCGTCGGGGCGCTCGACACTCAGTAGCCGGCCCAGGTCGTCGTAGGTGTAGCTCGTCGTGGCGCCCAGGGGGTCGGTGACGGTCAGGGGGCGGTGCCGGTCGTCGTACGTCGTACGGGTGGTCCGCCCCGCGCGGTCGGTCTCGGCGACGATCCTCGACTCGGAGTCGACGGTGAACAGCGCCAGATCGCCGAGGCGTTCCTTGACGGACTTGCGGGCGGTCTCCTTCACGCCGTGCTCGACGGCCTCCTTGCCCGCCTGCTTCAAGCCGCCCTTCACACTGCCCTTCAGCCCGCCCTTGGCGGCGCCGCCCGCGCCCTTGCAAGACTTCTGGATACGGGCTCAGCACCGAGTCGCACCAGGAGATGGCGTTCTCGCCAGTGAGGCGGCGGGTCATGAGGCCGGTCGGTCACGGCAAGACGGATCAGGACTTCGGAGCAGGCGGACAGGGTCTCGTGGTCGCGGGCGAAGCGCCGGTGGAGCATCGGCCGGCCACGGGGCCGCGCGACCGTCCACGGCCCCCGGACCGGGGCATGCGGTGCTCGACGAGCAGCGGTACGGCCGGGCGAAGACGACGGGCCGCGCCCCGATGCCGGCCGCGCTCGGCCGGCTCGTGCTCCGCCGGCTCGTGCTCAGCCGGCAGTCCCGCGGCGCGGACCGCGGTCGGCGTGCCCGGTGGGCCGGACGAGGATGTCGTCGGCGCCGCCCGCCTCCGCGTCCGTGCCCGTGGCACCGCGGGGGCGCGGCCGTGACAAGTCATACGGCATCGCGCGGGACATCGCCCGGCATGACGGGGGACTGGATGATCTCTTGTTCGGCGGCTTCGATGATGGCCAGTACGGCGGCCGCCGCGGCCGCGGGATCGCGGGCCTCGACGGCTCGCACGACGGCGCGGTGACCCGGCAGCGAGGCTTCGACCGCGCCGGGGGTCCGGGTGCTGATGAGAAAGCTGTGCTCCAGTGCGATGTCGACGGCGCGGCCCAGTGAGCCGAGGAGACGGTTGCCGCTGGCGTCGAGAAGGGCCCGGTGGAAGGCGATGTCGGCCTCGACGTAACCGCTGCGGCCGGGGGTCGCCGCCGCGGCCTCCATGGCCGCCAGGGAGTCGTACAGGACACGTACGTCGTCGGGGCCGGCCCGTCCGGCGGCGAGCCGGGCCGCCTCGGGCTCGACGATCCGGCGCAGTTCACCCGTGTCGCGCAGCAGAGCCGCGGCGTCTCCGGCCTGTTTCCAGCGCAGCACGTCACGGTCCAGGTGGTTCCAGTGCTCCGGGGGCAGCACGCGCGTGCCGGTGCGCGGGCGCACGTGCAGCATCCCCTTGGCCACCAGCGCCTTGACCGCTTCCCGCACCACCCCTCGGCTGACGCCGATCCCGGCCGCGAGCGCGTCCTCCACCGGCAGTGGGTCCCCCGGCTCCCACGCGCCACCCACGATGCGCCGCCCGAGTTCGTCGACCACGCGCTGGTGCGTGGTCAGGAAGTGCGCCACGATCTCCGCTCGCCCCCTTTACACCATTCATCGAATCATTCAATGATTGCGCTCCAGGGTAAGGCCCGCGGGCCCTCACCCGACAACGCCCCATACAACGCCCCATCGCCAAGCGGACGACGACGCCGGAGCCACGGGAGTGCCCACATGACCGACGGTCAGCAGAAGAACCGCCGCAGCCAGGCATGGTTCGGCGCACAGGGCCGCAGCGGGATGCTGTACCGCTCCTGGATGCGCAACCAGGGACTCGGGCACGAGGTGTTCGACGGGCGTCCCGTCATCGGCATCGCGACCAGCGCCTCGGAACTCGCCCCGTGCAACACCCATCTGACCCAGGTCGCCGAAGCCGTCAAGCGCGGCGTGTGGCAGTCGGGCGGCCTGCCGCTCCAGTTCCCCACCATGGCCACCGGCGAGACCCTGATGCGCCCCACCGCCATGCTGTACCGCAACCTCATGGCCATGGAGGTCGAGGAACTGATCCGGGCCAATCCGCTCGACGGTGTCGTCCTGCTGTCCGGCTGCGACAAGACGACCCCCGCCATGCTCATGGGCGCCGCCAGCGTCGACCTGCCGGCCGTCATGGTCACCGGCGGACCGATGCTCAACGGCAAGTACCGGGGCCAGGACGTGGGATCCGGCACCCAGGTGTGGAAGTTCGAGGAGAATCTGAAGACCGGCCGGATGACCGAGGAGGAGAGCTTCTTCGCGGAAGGGTGCATGGCCCGCTCCCACGGCCACTGCATGACGATGGGGACCGCTTCGACGATGGCCTGCATGGCCGAGGCGCTCGGCATGCAGCTGCCGGGCTCGGCCGCCTGGCCCGCGGTCGACTCCCGGCGGATGGAGACCGCGCAGGCGGCGGGGCGGCGCATCGTACGGATGGTGGAGGAGGACTTGCGGCCCTCGCAGATCCTGACCCGCGAGGCGTTCGAGAACGCCGTCCGGGTCAACGCGGCCATCGGCGGCTCCACGAACGCGATCATCCATCTCACCGCCCTCGCCGGACGCGTCGGCGTCGACCTGCGCCTGCGGGACTTCGACGAGCTGGTGCGCGCGGTGCCCACCCTGGTCAATCTGATGCCCAGCGGCAAGTACCTCATGGAGGACTTCTGCTACGCGGGCGGACTGCCCGCCGTCATGGCCGAACTCCTCCGCGGCGAGCTGCTGCACGGTGAACAGATCACGGTCACCGGACGCAGCGTCGCCGAGAACACCGAGACCACCGACAACACCGCACGCGTCGGCTCCGACGTCATCACGGGCCTCGACTCCCCCTTCCAGCCAGCCGGCACCGGTACCGCCGTCCTCCGCGGCAACCTGTGCCCCGACGGCGCCGTGATCAAGCAGTCCGCCGCGTCACCGCATCTGCTCACCCACCGCGGCCCCGCGCGCGTCTTCGATTCCCCCGAGGCCTATCACGCGGTGGCCGACGACCCGGACCTCGACATCGACGAGAACACCGTCATCGTCATCCGCAACGCGGGTCCCAAGGGCTACCCCGGCATGCCCGAGGTCTCCAACGTCCCGCTGCCCGCCAAGCTGCTGAAGGCCGGCGTCAAGGACATGGTGCGCGTCTGCGACGGCCGGATGAGCGGCACCGGGTACGGCACGGTGGTCCTGCACGTGGCCCCCGAGGCCGCCGTCGGCGGACCCCTCGCCCTGGTGCGCGACGGGGACCCCGTCGTCCTCGACGTCCCGAACCGCACCCTGCACCTGGACGTGGACGACGCCGAGCTCACGCGACGCCGACAGGCGTGGAAGGCCCCCGCCGAGCGGTACACCAGCGGCTACACCTGGCTCTACACCCAGCACGTGGAACAGGCCGACCGGGGCGCCGACTTCGGTTTCCTGCGCGGAAGCCGTGGACACGAGGTCCCCCGCGACTCCCACTGAGAGCCTGAGTCCGCCGCTCCGGGCGACCGCACCCCCTCGCATCCAGGAGAGCATCGATCGTGGAATCGGCAGCAGCGCGCCCCCGTCCGCTCCTCACAGCCCGCTCCGTCCTGCCGGAGGACCCAGACCAGGCCGCCCTCGTCGCGCGCGTCCACCACCCGGAGCGGGACGGGCCGTGCGTGGCCGCGGTCCGCGGCGATCAGGTCGTCGACTTGACGGCCACCGTGCCCACGGTCTCCGACCTCATGGAACGCGACGACGCGGCGACAGTGGTCCGTGAGGCCGAGGGCGGACACGTGTGGCGCCTGGACGAACTGCTGGCGGCACCGGCCGGCCGCCGTGACGTTCCGCATCTGCTCGCCCCCGTCGACCTGCAGGTGATCAAAGCCGCGGGTGTCACCTTCGCCCGGAGTCTGCTGGAGCGCGTCATCGAGGAGCGCACGGGCGGCGATCCGGCGCAGGCCGCGCGGGTGCGGGCCCGCGTCGGGCAGGTGGTGGGCGGCGCACTCGACGGCATCCGCCCCGGCTCGCCGGAAGCGGACAAGGCCAAGGAACTGCTGGTCTCCGAAGGACTGTGGTCGCAGTACCTGGAGGTCGGGATCGGGCCGGACCCGGAAGTGTTCACCAAGGCCCCCGTACTGTCCGCGGTCGGCACCGGCGCCGACATCGGAGTGCTCGGCGCCTCGGTGTGGAACAACCCCGAGCCCGAGGTCGTCCTCGTCGTGGACTCGCGCGGCCGGGTACGCGGCGCGACGCTCGGCAACGACGTCAACCTCCGCGACATCGAGGGACGCAGCGCCCTGCTGCTGTCCCGTGCGAAGGACAACAACGCCTCGTGCGCGATCGGCCCGTTCGTCCGCCTGCTCGACGACGGCTTCGACCTCGACACCGTACGCGGGCTCGACGTCGACCTGCGGGTCGACGGCACGGACGGCTACGTACTGCACGGCAGCAGTTCCCTGCGTGAGATCAGCCGCGACGTACTGGACCTGGTGGCCGCCACGCACGGTCCGCACCATCAGTACCCGGACGGCTTCGTGCTGTTCACCGGTACGTTGTTCGCCCCCACCGAGGACCGGCAGGCACCCGGCGCGGGCTTCACTCACGTGTACGGCGACATCGTGCGGATCTCCAGCCCGCGGCTCGGCGCTCTGGTCAACACCGTCGTCACCAGTGAGCAGGCCGCGCCGTGGACGTTCGGCGTAGGAGCGCTGATGCGCAACCTCGCCCGGCGCGGCGTGCTGTGAGAGGACGAGAACCCCTACGGTTACGCCCGGGCGACCGGCTCCTGCACCACCACCGTGGCGTGCAGGCGCCGCGTGTGATCCACGTGGCGCTCGGCTCCGGTCAGCGTGACCCTGGCCGTCAGGCGCGGATCCGCGCTGGAGGCGGCCAGCCGCACCTCCAGCTCGCCCGGTTCGACGACGCGCCGGCCGTCGCGTCCGGTGAAGGAGGCGACGTCGGCCGGGACCGTGACGCGCAGGCACCGGGCCTCGCCCGGCTCCAGTGCGACCCGGGTGTAGCCGACGAGGCGCTGCACCGGCTGGACGACGGAGGCGACCGGGTCGTGCAGATAGACCTGGACGACCTCGGTGCCGGACCGCCCGCCCGTGTTGCGGACGGTGAAGGCGAGGGTGAACTCGCCGTCCGTCGGGGCCTCCTGGACGTCCACGGCCAGGTCCGTCCAGTCGAACCGCGTGTAGGACAGGCCGTGACCGAAGGCGAACGCCGGGGTCGGGTCGACGCAGGACACCTTGCTCGCGTGAGCGAGCCGCGCTCCGAGGTACGTGGCCGGCTGGGAGCCCGGCCCGCGCGGCACGCGGACGGGGAGACGTCCGGAGGGGTTGGTACGGCCGCTGAGCACCCCGGCGATCGCGTGCGTGCCCTCCTCACCCGGGAAGAAGGACTGCACGATCGCGGCGGACTCCTCCACGGCACGGCCGAGGGCGTACGGTCGTCCCGCGAGCAGCACGGTGACCACGGGTGTTTCCAGGTCGAGCAGGGTGTCGAGCAGGTGCTGCTGCGCGCCGGGCAGCACCAGCGCCTCGACGTCGCATCCCTCACCACTGGTGCCCTTCCCGAAGACCCCGGCGCGGTCGCCGAGCACCACCAGGGCGACGTCGGCCTCGCGTGCCACCCGGGCGGCCTCGTGGATGCCGGAGAGATCCCCGTCGTCGATTCCGGTACCGCGGGCGACCGTGATCTCGGCGTCGGGGAACTCGGCGGCGAGCGTGTCGCGCAGCGTGGGCAGTTCGATGCCCAGGGGGGTGCCGGGGTGGCGGACGCCGATGTGCTGGGGGAAGGAGTAGCAGCCCAGTACGGCGGTGGGCTCGTCGGCGTTGGGACCGAGCAGGGCGATGCGGCGCGGCCGGTCGAGCGGCAGGGTGCCGTCGTTGCTCAGCAGCACGACCGCTTCCTCGGCGACCGTGCGGGCCAGCGCGCGGTTCTCCGGACCGTCCAGGTCGATCCGGCCGCGCAGGGCGGCCGGGTCGTCGAGGTCCGCCCCGTCGAGCGCGGCCGGCACGGGGTTCCAGTCCGGGTCGAGCAGGCCGAGCAGCACCTTCTGGGTGAGTACCCGGCGCAGGGCGCGATCGACCAGCGCCTCCGGAACGCGCCCGTCGGCGACGGCCTCGGTCAGGGGCACGCCGTACGTCTTGACGTTGGGCAGTTCGACGTCGATGCCCGCGCGCAGCGCCGTGCCGGCGGCGCCGGCCCAGTCGGCCGCGATGCCGTGCAGGGTTGTCAGGAAGGCGATGGCGAAGTAGTCGGCGACGACCGTGCCGTCGAAGCCCCAGGTGTCACGCAGCAGTCCGGTGAGCAGGTCCTCGTCGGCCGCGGAGGGCATGCCGTCGGTGTCGGTGTAGGCGTTCATCACCGACCGGGCGCCGCCTTCGCGGATCGCCATCTCGAAGGGCGGCAGCAGGACGTCGGCGCGCTCACGCGGGCCCACGGAGACGGGAGCGAGGTTGCGGCCGGCGCGTGAGGCCGAGTAGCCGGCGAAGTGCTTGAGGGTGGCGACGATCCCGGCGGACTCGAGGCCCTGCACGTAGGCCGTTCCGATGGTGCCGACGAGGTACGGGTCCTCGCCGATGGTCTCCTCGACCCGGCCCCAGCGGGCGTCGCGCACGACGTCCAGGACGGGCGCGAGCCCCTGGTGGACGCCGACGGCACGCATGTCGCGGCCGATGGCGGCGGCCATGCGCCGCACCGTGTCCGGATCGAAGGTGGCGCCCCAGGACAGCGGGACGGGGTAGGCCGTCGCCCCCCAGGCGGCGAAGCCGGCCAGGCACTCGTCGTGCGCGAGAGCGGGGATACCGAACCGGTTCGTGGCGGCGATCCGGGTCTGGGTGCGGGCCAGGGAGAGCGCACCCAGGGCGGGGTCGACCGGGACCGTGCCGAAGGGCCGGGTCAGTTGACCCAGTCCGGTGGGCAGGAGTGCGTCGAGATCGACGGCCTCCTCCATCTCGTGCTGGTGCGGAGCCACTTCACCGCCCTGATCGGAGGCGCCCACCCACACTCCGTACAGCTGGGCGGTCTTCTCCTGAAGGGTCATCGCGTCGATCAGGGCGTCGACCCTCGCGGTGACGGGAACGGCGGGGTCGTTCCAGAGGGGGACTCCGTGGGTCTTCTCAACGGCCACGTCGGTGTTCACTTTCCTCCTCCGCCCATCAGGCCCTTGACCGGGGCGCGACGGGCGAACAGGTAGACGAGCAGGACTCGAGGCGGGGCAGGCCGGTCAGGGGCCGGCCACCGGCCACGGCGCCGGCGTCGGTCAACGGCTGAATCCGGCGGTCAGACCGCTGAGCAGCTGGCGGCGGCCGAACGCGTACAGCACGAGGACGGGCAGCGTGGTGAGGACGACGGCGGCGAGGACGGCGGGGACGTTGACCCCGTACTGGCCCTGGAAGGTCCACAGTGCGAGCGGCAGGGTCCGCTGGTCGGGACTCTGGGTGAGGACCAGCGGCAGCAGGAAGCCGTTCCAGATGGTCAGTGCGTTGAAGATGGTCACGGTGAGGATGGCCGGCCGGGTGAGCGGGGCCGCCAGCCGCCACAGTGTCGTCCATTCGGTGGCGCCGTCGACCCGCATCGAGTCGAACAGCTCTTTGGGCACATCGCGGATGAAGTTGGCGAGCACCAGCACGGACAGCGGGATGGCAAAGGCGATCGCCGGGAGGATCAGCGCCGGCAGGCTGTCGTACAGACGCAGCCTGATGATGATCAGGTAGACCGGGATCACCGTCGCCTGCAGGGGGATGGCCAGGCCCATGAGGAACAGCCCGTTCATGGCGCGGAGGACCCGCATGCGCCAACCGCGGACGATCGCGTAGGCCGCCATGAAGGAGAACAGGACCGCCGGCACCACGGCGCCGGCGGTGACCACGACGCTGTTCACGAAGTAGCGGAGGAAATCGGACTCGAGGACCAGCCGGTAGTTCTCCAGTGTCGGGTCGGCCGAAGGCACCAGCGGGTTGCTCGCGTAGTAGCGGCTCTGGGCCTTGAGGCTGGTGATGAGAGTCCAGTACAGGGGTACGGCGACGACGACGAACCAGAGCCATCCGGCCAGGCCGCCGGCCCAGTTGCGCCGGCGGGCCGCCGGACGGGAGTGGCGTTGCCGCTCGCGGTGGGTGGCCTTCTGCGGTCGTCGCGTCTCGGTCGGCGTGATGGTCACGTCAGGCCCCCTCGAGTTGGCTCGCGCCGGCGTCCCGGCCTCCGAGACGGCGCAGCAGCAGGGCGAGGGCCAGACCCACCAGGACGAGGATGACCGCGATGGCGCTGGCCGGTCCCATCAGGCTGGCCTGGAATCCCCGTTTGTACATGTCCAGTGCGAGGACCCGGGTGGCGTCGCCGGGTCCGCCCTCGGTCAGGATGAAGATGAGGTCGAAGAAGGTCAGCGACCCGACCACCATCAGGGTGGACGAGGTGATGATGGTGTACTTCAGCTGAGGCAGCGTGATGCTGAAGAACTGCCGGATCCGTCCGGCCCCGTCCAGCTGTGCCGCCTCGTACAGGGACGCCGGGATCTGCTGGACACCACCCTGGTAGATCAGGGAGTGGAACGGCACGAACTGCCAGGAGACGACGAAGACGACGACGCCGAACGCGAGCCAGGGCCGCCCCAGCCAGTCCTGGCTGAGCGCCTGGATCCTCAGCCCGGCACCGAGCCCGAAGTTGGGGTCCAGCAGGGCCTTGTACGCGATCGCGATCGCCGCGGAGCTGAGCGTGACCGGCACGAAGTACACCACGCCCAGCACCGCACGGTAACGCTGGCGGCCTGCCAGGAACGTGCCGATCAGGATGCTCAGCGGCGTCTGTACGGCCCAGGACACGGCCATCACCAGGAACGTCACCCAGAGGGCGTGCGGCAGCCCGGGGTCGGTGAGCACCGCACGCCAGCTGGTCAGCCCCGACGGCTGGATGGCGCCGATCCCGTCCCACGTGGTGAAGCTCAGCGCGAAGACACCGACGAGCGGAATCACGGCGAAGCCGACGAAGACCACCAGCGCGGGTGCCGCCAGCCACGGCAGGATGCTGCGCGGTTCGCGACGCGCCGGGCGGCCGGTGAGTGCGCTCATGCGCCGGTGACCGCGTTGAGGTTGCGGGCGAACTGCTCCGGTGAGACGGACAGCTGGAACAACTTGACGATGTTGTCCAGCAGGGTCTCGGCGGCCGTCGGGCTGAGCGCCTGGTCCCAGGACTGCGTGAACACCTCGGCCTTGCTGGCGAGGTCGTAGGTGAACTGCAGGAAGTCCGCGCTCTCGGAGGCGGCCAGCAGCTTCTCCGTACCCAGCCGGATCGGGACCGACCCGTTGCCGATCCACTTCTTCACCTCGGCGTCCTGGAGGACGCCTGTGGCGAAGAAGTCCTTGGCGACCTTCTTCTGCTCGGCACTGGCCTTCGAGGAGACGGACAGGTAGTGGGCGGGGTTGCCGACGGCGCCGCTGGGATCGCCCTTGCCCCCCTCCACGGGAGGGAAGTTCATGTAGCCCAGCGCGCCGCTGGAGACGAAGTCCCCGCCGTCGGCCTGCTGGATGCCGTACGACCAGGCCCCGTGCAGCATCATCGCGGCCCGTCCGGTGTACAGGAGCGCCTGGTCGGCGTTGGAGTCCGCGGCGATCGAGGAGAAGCCCTTGATGAACCCGTCGGCTTCGACCAGCTCCTGCACCTTGGTCAGCGCGGTGATGGCGTCCGGGTGGGACCACGCGTCCTTCTCGCCCTCGACGATGGCCTGGAACAGCTCGGGACCGCCGATGCGGTCGAACAGGAACTCCAGCCACATCATGTTCGTCCACCGGGACTGGCCGCCGAGGGAGAACGGTGCGATGCCCTTGGCGTTGAACCGGGGCACCAGCGCCATGATGTCCTCCCAGGACTGCGGTGGTTCCACGCCGACCTGGTCGAAGACCTGTCTGTTGTAGTAGAGGACGATCGGCTGCACGGTCTCGCACGGCATCGCGTAGATCTTGCCGTCGACGGTCGCCGCGCCGAACGAGGTCGGGAACAGCCGCTCCTTGACCTCGGAGTGCTCGTCGAACCACGAGGTGAGGTCCTCGACCTGGCCCGCCTCCGCGTATGTGCGCAGCGTCCCGCCGCCCCAGCCCCAGATGATGGTGGGCGCCTGCCCCGCACCGATAGCCGTCTTGATCTTCGTCTTGTACGCGTCGTTCTGGAAGGTGGTGTCCGCGATCTGATCGTCGGGGTGGGCCTTGTTGAACGCGTCCACGGCGCCGGCTCGGACGCCTTCCTGCGGCTGGCCGTTCAGGTACCAGTACGTGGCCCCACCGCCGCTCTTGCCGGGACCGGACGAGCCGCAGGCCGCCAGCGCCGCGGAGACCGGCACACCGGCTGCCAGGCCGAGGAGGGTACGTCGGGAGAGCGCCATGTTTTTCTCCGCACTCGAGAGCCGTCGGCTTCTCGTGAGTCGTGGTGAAAGGTTTTCGAAATGACGTTCTTCGAGCTCCGTTCGTGCAAGCTAGGTTTCGGTCTGACGCGCTGTCAAGGTGCGTGCATGCAGTGGCGTTGCAAGACCGCAGACAGCTGCGTAGTCTCGGGCCTCAGCGACCCTGGGAAGACATCGGCACGCACCCGACACGCACCGAAACTGTTTCGAAAACTCTCCGAGGAAGAGGGGCGCGGACGTCTGGCTGCGGCGGCTGGCACACTGTCGGCGCAGGTCATGCGGCGCCGACAGGGCCCGGCACCGCCCGTGCCGGACCGGGGCGTTGCCCTCTTGGCCGGGGCGACGGTGGTGGGCGGGACCGCGCAGCCCGGCAGCCGCCGGGCCGGCGACTGGCTGGGGCCTGCGGCCGAAGGCGGCGAAGGACGGACCGGGGGTCTGCCGGCGGTGCCTCCGTCGCACGTGTTCACGTGTTCACGGAAATGCGAGGCGATCCGTCCGTCGGTGGAGGTCGCCCGGCATGGCCGGTCGCCTCACGCTGTCGGCCTGGTCCGGGCGTTCATGGCCGGCCAGGAGGGCGCGGCGGCGATCGTCCCGACCGGCCGGGGCTGCCCACCGGACTGGCTGCCCACCGGACTGCGGGTGCGGATCCCTCGCCGCCCGGGCGCTCGGGCAGGACGGCCCGGCAGCCGGCCCGCTGTGCCCGGGTACGGCCGGAGCCGGGCGCAAGCGCACGCGCACGGGGTGGCGTGCATGCGGATCGGACCGCGTGCACCGGACGGATCTCCCACCTCGTCGGACGTGTCGAGGCCGAGCGGCTCGTCGGTGGCTCCGCGGACGGGCTCATTGCCGGGTTGCCGTACGGTTGACCGGTTCCATTCGCGTTGCCGGTCCGACCGGCGCCTCACCACACCGGTGGACGTACGACTGGGAGGAACCGATGCGAGCGAACGCCAGGCGCACCACTTTGGCGGACATCGCCCGAGCGGCCGGGGTCTCGGTGGCGACCGTGTCCAAAGTGGTCAACGGCCGCGGTGACGTGGCGCCGCAGACCCGCGCCCGGGTGCAGGAACTCCTGCGTCAGCACGATTATCTCGCGCCCGTGTTCCGCCACACCGAGGCCATCGAGAACCCGACCATCGAGGTGCAGTTCGCGGGCGGCCTCAAATCGTACGTGGCCGAGACGCTGGAAGGCATCATCGACTCCGCCGCCGATTCGGGGGCCTCAGTGGTGGTCAGCAAGGCGTCCCGCGCCCCGCACTGGGCCCGCGACCTGGTCTCGGCCGGGCGCCGCGCCGTCATCGCGGTCACCAGCGTGTACACCACAGCGCACCTGAAGGAACTGGCCCGGTCCGGGCTGCCGCTGGTCGTGCTGGACCCACTGCACCTGCCGGACAGCCGGGTCCACAGCGTCGGGGCGACCAACTTCGCCGGCGGCCTGGCCGCGACCCGGCACCTGCTCTCCCTGGGCCACCGCCGCATCGCCTACCTCGGCGGACCGGCCACGGCCGTGTGCAACCAGGCGCGCATGCACGGCTACCGCGCCGCCATGGAGGCGGAAGGAGCGCAGGTACCCGACGCCTACGTCCGGACCGGGGAATTCACCCACGAGACCGGGTTGTCCGGCGCCGCGGCGCTCCTGGCCCTGCATGAGCCACCGACGGCGATCTTCGCAGGCAACGACGAGATCGCCCTCGGTGTCGTCGAGACCGCCCGCGCCCGAGGTCTGCGCATCCCCGAGGACATGAGCGTGGTCGGCTTCGACGACACGAGCCTCGCCCGGATGGCCTCACCGCCACTCACCACCGTGCGCCAGCCACTGCAGGAGATGGGCGGTGCCGCCCTGCGCACCGCCCTCCGGCTGGCCAACGGCGAGAAGGTCGAGTCCCACCACATCGAACTCGCCACCGAACTCGTGGTACGCGCCTCGACGGCGCCGCCCCGCGAAGCGACCTCGGCACCTTAGGACTGGCAGAGAATCAACACGTTGGTTCGATCTTCGTGGGGCTGTTGTTGGCGAGGGACGCGGTGACGTCGGTGGGTGTCCGGAATCCGGCTGTCGAGGGGGGAGTCGTGCAGCTGCGTTCGGCCAGGAGGGGCTGGACTTGGTGAACAGCTCCAGTGAGGGTGCTGGTGTTGACTCCGAAGAGCTGGGCGAGGAGGTCGCAGGTGCCGAGTTCGCGCAGGTGGAGCACGGTGGCCAGGACTCGGTCGGCGGTGGTCGGCCTGTCCTTGGCTCCCGCGCCCCGAGCACGGATGCGTTCGCCTCCTCGCTGCCTGAGCCGTCCTTGCTCAGGTAACTCATGTCGCCGATCCGCACGTCCTCGATGGCGCCAGAGTGCGCGGGAGAGCGGAAACCGGTGTGACCGCGACCGGCTTCTCGGAGGCGGGCAGGTCGGGGCGGCCCGTGCTGGGATCGGCCGCCACGGAGGTCGGCGGAGCCACGGTCTGCAGCAGTGTGCCGATCATGACCATGGCCGAGGCCAGGGCGAGTCGGTGGCGCAGGGCACGGACGCGCGTCAGCGGTCTACCGTTCATCCTCGTCCTTCGTCGTGCGAGTCCGTAGGGGCGGGGCGTCGATGAGTGGCGGGGCGGGTCAGCCGTTGCCCGGCACGGTCGTGTCGGTCCCCGGCTGACCGGCCGCGAGGTATTCGATCTGCGAGTTGGTGAGCGCGCCTTGGAAGGCCCAGACGTCCGAGACGGAGCCGGGGAAATAGGTGCCGGCCCGGTCGCGACCGACCTGAAGGGACTGCACCGCCTTGAAGGTCACAACGTTGTCGGCGTAGGAGACCTGGTCGGTGCAGCCGGCGACATCGGGTTCGCCGTCGTCGTCGGCGTCCTGGCAGGCGACTTCCTCCAGTTCGCCGTTGACATACAGCCGCAGCTCGCGGACGAAGCCGTCGTAGACCAGTGCCAGATGGGTCCAGTCCTGGGGGCCGTAGAACTGCCCGTTCTCCGCCTCGGCGTGCTCGGCCGTGGCACTGTCGGCCGCATGGGTGGTGATCCGCCAGCGGCCCCGTCGGTCTCCGGCGAGTCCGAGGGCACGTACCGCACGGAGAAGGCGTCCTTGTGGGTGCCGGGCGCACTGAGCAGCGCGACCTGGCCGGTCGGCTGGGCCGCCGCCTGGGCGAAGGCGCTGACGGTGAAACTGGCGCTGGTGTCGACGGGCACCGTACCGCTCGCGGTGGCGGCGTAGTCGTTGACGCCGTTGGAGGTGAGGCCGCCGTCGACCCAGCCGGATCCGATCGCGGCGCCGTTGTGCAGGCTCAGGCCCGCCCCGGCGGGGCCGGCGTCCGGGGTGACCGGCGGGGCGGCCGTCGATGCCGTCTCGAACTTCCAGCGGCTCTTGACCACCGGGTGCTGCTTGAACAGCTGGCGCACCCCGTCGTCGGAGACGGCCCGGTCGTAGATGCGGACGTCGTCGACCGCTCCCTTGAGCGGGCTGACCAGCTTGCCTCCGTAATACGCGCCTCCCAGCGTGACTTCACCGGTGGCCAGCCAGGGCGTGGTGAAGGCCGCGGTGGCCTGCAGCGTCCCGTTGACGTACAGCCTCAGCTGGGCGGCATCGCTGTCGTAGACGCCGACCACGTGGTTCCACTCGCCGTGCCGCGCGGCCGCGCAGTTGGTGTTCGCCGGGCACGCGGTCTGGGTCGCGCGGATGACGGTGGACTCTGCCTCACCGCTCTGTTCCCGCATGAAGACCCAGCCGCCCAGCGCCATGGAGTGGTAGAGCTCGAAGCCCGGGTTGACCGAACTGGACTGGGAGACGGCCGTCATCGCCCGGGCTTCCTTGTCCTTGGGCAGCTTCACCCAGGCGGAAACCGTGAAGCTCCGGTACGTGTCCATGACCGGGCGGCCGGTAGTCGCGTAGTCGTCGACGCCGTCGAACTCGACCGCGCGGCCCCTCACCCCGGCGGCTCCGGATACGGTGCCGCCCTTCAGCTGGGCGGCGGCCGGCTGGGCGCGGCCGGTGAGCGAGACGGCCCCGGCGGACTCGTCGAGCGGGAAGACCAGCTTGGCAGGGCGGCCGGTGTCCACCGGCTGCTGGTTGTGCAGCCGGGTCACCTGGGCGTCGGTGAGCTGGTAGTCGAAGAGCTGGACCTCGTCGAGGCCACCTTCGAAGTAGTTGCCGACGGTGCCGGAGCGAGCCGAGGCCCCCAGGAACGTGCGGCCCCGTGCGTCCCAGGGACCGGTGAAGGGCGCGGTGCCGACCAGCTTGCCGTTCACATAGAGCTTGATCACCTTGTTGCCGTTGTCGAAGACGCCGACGAGGTGGGTCCAGGTGTTGTACCGGGAGGCCTGGCAGGCATCGTCCCCGGCGGGGCAGGCGGGCTGCGCGGCGCGGGCGGTCGTCCCCAAGGAGGTGTCGGTGCCGTGCCGCAGGAAGACCCAGCCGCCCGCCGCCGCGGAGTAGTGCAGCTCGAACCCGCTGGCCTGGGAGCCTGACTGGGCCACGGCGACGTGCGTGCCGGAGAGGTCATCGGGCAGCTTCGCCCACACGGACACCGAGAAGCTCTTGCCGGTGTTGAGCACCGGAAAGTCGGTGGCCGCGTAGTCGTTGCTGCCGTCGAACTCCAGGCCGCTTCCCGAGACGCCCTCGGCGCCCGTGCGCGCCCCGTCGATCGTCGCGGGCCACGCGCCGCCCTCGCCGCTGACCTGGCTTGCGCCGGCGTCTTCGCCAAGCTGCCAGGACAGCTGGTCTGGCTGGCCGGCGCGGACCCGGAAGTAGTAGGTGCGGGTCTCCGAGCCGCTGCCTGCGGCGTCGAAAGCCTTGGCCGTGACGAAGTTGACGCCGGGCCTGGTCGGCATGAACGTCATCGTCTTGGCGCCGCCGCCCGAAGTGGTGAGGGTCCGAGCGCTGGTGGGCGAGCCGTCCACGCCGAACCAGTATGCGGTGACGTCACTGGAGGCCGAGTCGATGGTGAAGGTGCCGTACCGACCGACGCCGTCCCACCGGGGGTCGTTCGGGTCGGCGTCGTCGGAGCGCGGGTAGTGCGTGGAGCTGATCGAGGGCCCGGCGGGTACGGAGGTGTCGTAGACGAAGTGGCAGCTGTGCGCGCTTTCCGCGCTCCTGGGCGACCACTGGCCGCCGTCCCAGGCCCGCGCCTGCCAGCCGACCGTCTTGTTCTGCGGAATGGACGTGGGCAGTTGGACGGAGAAGTCCGAGCCGGAGGCCTTTTCGATGCTCTTGCCTGAGATCCAGCGCTGCTTGAAACCGTCCCCGGTGTCCCACAGCGCCCGAAACTGGACGTGGAGCCGGTCCTTGTCGGGGTCGGTCACGTCACTGGCCCGCACCGTCGCCCGGGACCGCACCCGCACCGCACTCGCACTTGTCGCGCAGGGCCCGCCCGGGTCCATGGTGAGTTTGGAGGTGCTAATTCTCGGCGGCGGGCGGTTGTACGTGACCCGCAGGAAGGCATCGTCGGAGAACCGCTTCCAGGTGTAGCGGTCGTCCTCAATGGTGGCCTGCATCCCGAACGTGATGGTCGGCCACTTCTTCGCCGCCGCCGTCGCCACGGCGTCCTTGACATTGAACTCGGCATCGGCGGCGGCACAGCCGTCGTAGCCATAGGCGAAGCTGCGGGTCTGCAGGTGGTCGATCCAGAAGCCGGAGGCCGTCTGGCTGTTCCAGGTGGTGGAGGAGTTGATGCCCTTGGTGCGCCACAGCTGCACCTCGCGAGCCTCGCAGGAGGCGGCATGCGTCTCCCGGACTGCGAACTCGGCGGAGAGGATGCTGCGGCCCGCGAACTTGGTGGTCGGGAGTTGGTAGAAGAACCGCTTGACGTCATATGGCTTGCAGTAATTCCAGCCGCAGTAGCCAAGGCCCGCATCCGGCTCGCCGTTGAACTTCCACTGGGATGAGCCGGCCCAGTACTTGGAGGCCATTGTCCAGGCGGTGGCGCGCGGCGAGTACCACTGGGGGGCGATGTAGACGGGGTAGACGGTCTCGGCCCCCGTCAGCAGCTCCCGGTCGGGGGTGAGGACGAGTTCGTCGCCGCCGGACGTCACGTCGACGCCCACGGGCGCCAGTCGGCCGGAGTCAGTCGCGCTGGGCTCGGCGTCGGCCTGTGACGCGCCGCGGGCAGCCGGGAACTGGCGGCCGCGGCATCCACCGTCGGCAGCGAGGCCGGCTTCACGGCCCCGGCGGACCCGCCCACCGCCGAACTGGCCGC
>JODX01000007.1 GCA_000719105.1 Streptomyces sclerotialus
CTGGACCCGCACCTGACAACCGGCCACGCACAGACGAAAGGGTGAAGCGATGACGGCCCACGCCGGGGCTTCCCTCGCCCCTCCACGAAGACATCGCTGGTGGTCCCGGGTCGCCGCCGTGGTGGCGGCGACCCTCGCGATCGGCATGCTCGCCGCGGTGAATCCAGCGCCCGCCGAGGCGGCGACGGTGGACACGAGTGCCTGGTACGTCCTGGTCAATCGCAACAGCGGCAAGGCGCTGGACGTCTCCGGCGCGTCCACCGCCGACGGCGCGCGGGTCAGCCAGCGGACGCGCAACGACGGAGCCAGCCAGCAGTGGCGGTTCGTGGATTCCGGCGACGGCTTCTACCGCCTCAAGGCCCGGCATTCGGACAAGGTCCTCGACGTGGCCGGCGCCTCGACCGCGGACGGTGCCGCGATCCAGCAGTGGACCGACCACAACGGGGCCAACCAGCAGTTCCGCCTGGCCGACTCCGACGCGGGCCACGTCCGGCTGATCAACCGCACCAGCGGCAAGGCGGTGGAGGTGCAGGGCGCCTCCACCGCCGACGGCGGCAACGTGGTCCAGTACACCGACTGGGGCGGCGCCAATCAGCAATGGCAAATGATCAAGCTGTCGTCCGGTGGCGGTGGTGGATGCGGCAGCACACCGACTCTGGCGAGCGGTACGCACACGATCCAGAGCGGCGGCAAGAACCGCAGCTTCATCCTCAGGGTTCCCGCCAACTACGACAACAGCCGCCCCTACCGGTTGATCTTCGCGTTCCACTGGCGGGGCGGAACCGCCGGTGACGTCGCCTCGGGCGGCACGAGCGGGAGCGCATGGTCCTACTACGGCCAACAAGAACAGTCAAACAACAGTGCGATCCTCGTCGCCCCCCAGGGCCTCGGCAACGGCTGGGCCAACTCGGGCGGTGAGGACATCAGCTTCGTCGACGACATGATCCGGCACATCGAGGGCGGCCTCTGTGTCAACCCGGCACAGCGTTTCGCCACGGGATTCAGCTGGGGCGGCGGTATGAGCTACGCACTCGCATGCAGCCGGGCGAACGTCTTCAGGGCCGTCGCGGTCATCTCCGGCGCTCAGATCAGCGGGTGCAGCGGCGGCACCCAGCCCATCGCCTACTTCGGAATCCACGGCATCAGCGACTCCGTCCTCAACATCGCGCAAGGACGGGCCCTGCGCGACAAATTCGTCAGCAACAACGGCTGCACCCCCCAGAGCCCGCGCGAGCCCGGGCCGGGCAGCCGAACACACATCACCACCACCTACTCGGGCTGCCGTGCCGGATACCCGGTCCAATGGGCCGCGTTCGACGGAGACCACATACCCGGTCCGGTCGACGGCTCCTCCGGCGAAAGCGGCGTCGCCACCTGGACCAAAGCAGAGATCTGGAGGTTCTTCGCACAGTTCCAGTGACACGCCCGCACCACGGAGTGGAGCCAGGACGATCCTGGCTCCACTCTGTTGACGTCCATCCCGGATCGAAGGACGGAGAGGCCTTCTCGGATGAGCTTCCACGCCTTCGGACTGGTCACGGCCGGTGAACAGACCGCGAGAGACGTGGCGTTCGAAGAACACCGGAAGATGGTCGGCGGGCCACGCCGGAGTCCGGGCCGGCCCGCTCGGCCTCGACGGCGCCGCGCGTGCGCCCGGTCAGAATGAGGCCCAGTGGCCTGCGAGCCGATGAGGCGCTTTGTTCCGCCGATCACCTGGGTCGGCCGGAGCGTCCTCGGAAGTCACCGATATGTGGGAACCGGTGGTGCGGGCGGGCCTCACCCACCCTGTCGCTGCGCGACGCGGCGATGCCGTTCACGGCGCGCGCCGGACCGCTTGGTCCTCGACCTCTGGCCCTGAGCCCTGAGCCCTGAGCTCCGAGTCCTATGGGGGGCCGCCGAGCGTGCCTCTCCCCGGCCCCGTGCACGCCCGGACGGACCGGCATCGTCGGCAATCCGTACGACGCTCGTCCTGTGGGCGGTGTGCCGACGGGAGTACCGCTGTCCGGCCGTCGGCGGGAGTGAGGGGCGTGCCCAGTTCTCCCGGCGGCCGATTTCCGGGGATGGCGGCCAATACGGGGAAGTCGGCTCAAAATATGACCAACTTCGTGAGGCGCCGCGGCCTAGCATGCGAGCAGTTCGACGGCTTGGTCCCGGCCGGGTGCTGTCGGCGTATCGGTGCGGAGAGGCCAGGAGCCTCGCGTCGATGGGAGAACACCGGTGGACTTCGCGGCGGCGGCAGCTCTCCGGGGCCTGCGCGGCCTGGTTCGCACCGTGGACTGGCTGACCTTCCCGCTCTACCTGGAGGACTGCCTCGCCCTGGCGAATCCCCTGTGGTCCGTCCGGGAACCGCGGGGACGGGTGGAGGCCGTACGGAGGGAGACACCGGACGCCACCACCCTGGTGGTCCGGCCCGGCTGGGGCTGGAGGGGCCACCTTCCGGGGCAGTACGTGCGGGTGGGTGTCGAGCTCGACGGGGTACTGCACTGGCGCCCGTACTCACTGACCTCACCGCCCGGTGCCCACGGCGGCCGTGTCTCGATCACCGTCAAGGCCACTCCGGACGGGCGCGTCTCCCGGCACCTGGCACACCGGACGACCGTCGGTACGGTGCTGCGGCTCGGCCCGGCGCAGGGGCGGCTGGTCCTCGGGCGGCGGCCCCCTGGGCGCCTGCTGTTCCTCACCGCGGGCAGCGGCATCACACCGGTGATGGGCGTGCTGCGCACCCTGGTCGCCCGTGGCGGGCCGGCCGATGTGGTCATGGTGCACTCCGCACCGACCCGGCAGGACGTGATTTTCGGTGCCGAGCTGAGGGAACTGGCCGCCCGGTGCCCCGGCTTCCGGCTGCACGAGCACTTCACGCGCGGCGGCGCCGGTACGCGACCCCGCCTGGCCATGGCGGAAGTGGCGGAGCTGTGTCCTGACTGGCGCGAGCGCGAGACATGGGCCTGCGGGCCGGCCGGGATGCTGGACGACGCGGAACGGCACTGGAACCGCCACGGGCGCGCGGACAGCCTGCGCATGGAACGTGTCCGGCCCGTGCTGCCGCCGCTCGCGGGCGGCACGGAGAAGGAGGGACGGGTCCGTTTCATCCGCTCCGGGGCCGAGGCCGAAGCCGACGCCGTGACCCCTCTGCTCGCCGTCGGCGAGAGCATCGGCCTGGTCATGCCGAGCGGTTGCCGCATGGGCATCTGCTTCGGCTGCGTCGTACCGCTCAGGTACGGCAAGGTGCGCGATCTGCGGACCGGGTGGCTGCACGGCGAGGAGGGGGACCTGATCCAGACATGTGTGTCGGCTGCGGCCGGCCCGGTGGCAATCGAGCTGTGAGGAGCCCGTCCATGAGCACCGCGATCGTGCAGCTGAGCGATTCCGACATCGAGGCGTTCGGGGCCGAACTCGACCGGATCCGCGAGGACTTCCTCGCCGAGCGCGGCGAGAGCGACGCGCGGTACATCCGGCGCCTGATCGCCGTCCGCCGCGGACTGGAGGCCGGGGGCCGCGCGGCCCTGGCCGTATCGCTCCTGCCGCCCGCCTGGGCCGCCGGCACCGCCATGCTGGCCGCCGCCAGGATCCTCGACAACGCGGAGATCGGGCACAGTGTGCTCCACGGCCAGTGGGACTGGATGCGCGACCCGCGGATCCACTCCACCACATGGAAGTGGGACCTGCTCGCCTCCGAGGCCGCCTGGCAGCGCGGCCACAACGACAACCACCATGTGTGGACCAATGTCGTCGGCAAGGACCGCGACTTCGGGGTCATGATCCTGCGGCTGAGCCACGAGCAGGCATGGCGTCCGTACCACCTCGCCCAGCCGCTGTACTTCGCCCTCCTCTCCCCCTTCTTCGACTGGGTCCTGGCCGTCTACGAGCTGGAGTTCGACGCTGTCCGCGAGGGCAGGAAGAGCGTCGGGACGTATCTCCAGGACACCGGCGCGCTGCTGGCCAGGGCGGCGCGCCGGGCGGCCAGGGAGTACGTGCTGTTCCCGCTGCTGTCCGGGCCGTCGGCGCTGCCGTGCCTGCTCGGCAACGTCAGTGCGGATGTCATCCGCAACGTGTGG
The DNA here is from genome assembly GCA_000719105.1 of Streptomyces sclerotialus. Classification (GTDB taxonomy): domain Bacteria; phylum Actinomycetota; class Actinomycetes; order Streptomycetales; family Streptomycetaceae; genus Streptomyces; species Streptomyces sclerotialus_B. The sequence continues at coordinate 4,056 of JODX01000007.1, forward strand.
ATCCAGTCGGTCATCTTCGTGGGCCACTTCCACACGGACGTCGAGACCTTCACCGAGGAGCAGGCCGCGGACGAGTCACGCGGAGACTGGTACGTGCGCCAGCTCCTCGGCACGGCCAACTTCGAAGGCCCCCCGTGGCTCCACATCGCCAGCGGGACCCTCAGCCATCAGATCGAGCACCATCTCTTCCCCGACCTGCCCAACAACCGTCTGCCGCAGATCGCTTCCCGGGTGCGCGCCCTGTGCGAGAAGTACCGGCTGCCCTACACCACCGGTTCGCTCGCCGGCCAGTTGGTCTCCTCCTGGAAACGTATCTTCCGGTATGCGCTGCCCACCCGCCCTGTCCCACTGCCCGGACGCACCCGTGCTCCGGGCTCGACCGTGGAGTGAACCCGAGGCGGGCCGGCCGCCGCCGGGCCGCCCGACCGGCTCGCTCGACCTGTCAGGAGGACCGCATGTTCCCCGCAGGAAAAATACCGAAACTCCCGCTCAACCCCCTTGAAGCCGCTACCGCGCTCACCGCCAGGGCGACCGAGGGGCTGTCCATGGCGGCGACCGAGAGCCTGTCCATGGCCCAGGCCGCGGCCATCACCACTCAGGCCGCCGACACGCTGTCCCACTCGCCGGGCATCGACGACTGGTCCGCCCGCGTCGACGAGGAACACCCGCGCCCGGTCGTCCTCGTCCACGGGACGTTCGGCAACGCCGAGACCTACTGGATCATCACCGCCCCGATCCTCGCCGCAGCCGGGTACAACGTCTTCCGGCTCGACTACGGCGCCGACCCCCGCATCCCCCTCTTCCACGGCGTCACCTCCATGGAGGAGTCGGCCGAGGAGCTCGCCGCCTTCGTGGACCGGGTCCTGGCCGCCACCGGCGCCGAGAAGGTCGACATCGTCGGGCACTCACAGGGCGGGATGCTGCCGCGGTACTACCTGAAGTTCCTCGGCGGCGCCTCCAAGGTGCACCACCTCATCGGGCTCGCCCCGAACAACCACGGCACCACCGGCAACGGCATCGCCGCGCTCATGAAGCAGTACCCGATCACCATCGAGCTGACCAACCTGGTGACACCCGCTCTCACCGAGCAGCACCAGGGCAGCGTGTTCATGGACAAGCTGAACGAGGGCGGCGACACCGTGGAGGGTGTGCGGTACACCGTCATCGCCACCAAGTACGACCAGGTGGTCACGCCCTACACCGGGTGCTTCCTCAAAGGCCCGAACGTACGGAACGCGCTCGTCCAGGACCTCTGCCCGGCCGACATCAGCATGCACAACACCCTGATCTACTCGCCGTACGCCATGCGCGAGGTGCTCAACGCCCTCGCGGGGCGCGCCCCCGAGGACACGAAGGAGACCTCCAAGGCGGCTCTGTAGGCGGACGTACCGGCCGTGCGTCAGGTGCCCGCGCGGAGCGCGGGCACCACGACGTCCGCGGCCTCGGCGAGCTGGGCCCGCTGCGCACCGGGGTCCAGCGAGCCGATCCGCAGCACGACATGCCGGGCCCCCGCCCGCACGTACGAGCCCAGCCACGCCGCGCACTCCCGCGCGCTGCCGTACCCGAAGGCCTGGAACTCCGCCATGCGTTCCAGCGGCCGGCCGTAGTACCCGCGCGTGTACGTGTCCAGCTGCTTGCGCGCCCGCTCCCGGTCGGGGCCGATCGCCACGGTCGCGTACAGGCCCGGAACAACCGCGTCCGCCGGCCTTCCGTGCTCCACGGCCAGCCGGCGGATCAGCCCCAGCGCCCGCGCGTACGCCGCCGGATCCGGCAGGAACGGCAGCCAGCCGTCGTACAGCCGCGCCACCCGCGCCACCACCCGCGGGGTGTCACTGCCGGCGAGCCACAGCGGGGGCCCGCCGGCCGTCGCCGGGCGGGGCAGCCTGTCCAGGCCGCCGGCCCGGCAGTGGCGGCCCGTGAAGTCGTACGGCCCCGCTCCGGTGCCGTCGTCCGGTGCCGTGCCGGTGTCCCCGCCGCCGCGCCACGCGCGCCGCCACAGCAGCACCGTCTCGTCCAGCCGTCCGGCCCGGCCGGTGAACGGCACGCCCGCCGCCGCGAACTCCTCCTCGGTCTCCGGCACCGGGAAGCCCGCGCCGAGTCCGACCACCAGGCGCCCGGCGGCCGCCCGGTCCAGGCTCGCGATCTGGTGCGCGCCGGTCAGGGGGTGCCGCAGGGCCGCCGTGAGCGCCGCCGTGCCCAGCGTGATCCGGGTGGTCGCCGTCGCGACGGCGGCAAGCACGACCACCGGGTCCAGCCGGGGGCGGGCGAGCAGGGAGTCGCCGGTCCACAGGGAGTCGAAGCCGAGCCGCTCCGCCTCCCGGGCGAAGTCCAGCGACGGCCCGATCGTCCAGTCCCCGCCCGCCGCCGCCTCCCGGGTCGGCAGCAGCACCCCGACCCGCAGGTCCGGCCCGTCACCGTGTCCCATCCGCCCGCCTCCGTCCGCTGCCGTCCGCGTCCGCGGACCCTTCAGTTGACCTTGCGTTCGCGGCCCTGCCACAGCCGGTCGCGCAGGGTGCGGCGGAGCACCTTCCCGTTCGGGTTGCGCGGCAGCTCCGCCATGAACTCGTACGCCGTGGGGATCTTGAAGTCGGCGATCCTGCCCTTGAGGGAGAGCATCAGCTCACGGGGCGCCGCCCGCTGCCCCGTCCGCAGCACCACGTACGCGTGCACGGCCTCGCCCCAGCGTTCGTCCGGGGCGCCGACGACCGCCGCCTCGGCCACCGCCGGGTGCGCGGCGAGGGCGTTCTCGATCTCGACCGGGTAGACGTTCTCCCCGCCGACGATGATCGTGTCGTTGAGGCGGTCGCACAGGAACAGATATCCGTCCTCGTCGAGACGGCCCGCGTCGCCCATGTGCACCCAGCCGTCCCGGACGACCGTGCGGGTGGCCTCCGGCTGTCCGTGGTACCCGAGCATGCGGGCGGGGGTGCGCACCCGGACCTCGCCGACCTCCCCGGGCGGCAGGGGCGTGCCGTGCTCGTCGACGACGCTCAGCTCGACACCGGGGTACGCCCGCCCGGCGGACCGCAGTCGCGGGCTGTCGGGGACATGGTCCTCCGGAGGCAGACAGGTGGCGAAGTTCCCGGTCTCACTGCTGCCGTAGATCTGCGCGAACCGACATCCCATCGTCTCCAGGCACCGCCCCAGCAAGGCCGGCGAGATCGGCGCGCCGCCGTAAACGATCTTCCGTACGGTACGGAACGCGGCGGGTGTCGCCCGCGGCTCGGCGAGCAGCATCTGGAGCATCGCGGGGGTGACCAGGCCGCAGGTGATGCCGAGGTCGCCGATCAGCCGCAGCACGTCCTGGGCCACGAACACCGGCGTGCTGACCATGGTCACTCCGGCGACGAAGCCCTGCATCGCGTACGACAGCCCGCCGGCGTGGAAGCCCGGCATGCCGATCAGGCACCGGTCGTCCGGCCGCCAGTCCACCCAGTCGCAGCCGTACCGCTCGATGCCCTCCGCGACGCCGAAGAAGCTGCGGTGGGCCAGGACCACGCCCTTGGACGGGCCGGTGGTGCCGCTGGTGTAGATCTGCGCGACGGGGTCGTCGGGGCCGCCGGCGGGCGGGAGGCCGCCGGCGGGGTGGCCGGCTTTCCACGCGGGGAATCCCGCGCCACCGTGGCCGTGACCTTCCGCGAGGTCCCCCGCGTCCCCCGAGTTCGCCGGGTTCCCCGGGTCCGCCGCGTCCCCCGAGTCCGCCGGGTTCCCCGGGTCCGCCGCGTCCAGCGGTACCACCCTCCGCAGCCGGGGCAGCACCTTCCCGAGCCGTCCGGCGACGGCCAGGCGCTCGCGCTCGGCGAAGAGGAGTTCCGCGTCCGAGTCGCGCAGGATGTGCGCGATCTCGTCGGGTGTCAGCCGCCAGTTGACGGGAACCAGGACGGCTCCGCTCTTGGCGCACGCCAGGGCGATCTCGTAGAAGTGCTCGGACTCCTTGCCCAGGTAGGCCACGCGGGCGCCCCGGCCGATGCCCGCGGCGCGCAGTGCGTGCGCGGTGCGGTTGCTCTCCCGGTGCAGCTCCCCGTACGTCGTCGTCCGGCCCTCGCACAGGACCGCCGGGTGGGCGGGGCGGTCCACCGCCTGCCGGGCGATGACCCCGGCAAGCGTCCGGGGCCGCGGGCGCGCTTCTGTGACCGTGCCGTCGTCCATGTCACACCTCTCCCGAGAGCAGCTGGTCGAGATAGCCGGTGAGCCGCCCGACGGACGGGTGGTCGAAGGCCGCCGAGGCGGGCAGCGGGACGCCCAGCGCGCTCTCCAGGGCGTTCTTCAGCTCCACCGCGGCCAGCGAGTCCAGGCCCAGGTCCAGGAAGACCGCGTCCGGCTCCACGTCGTCCGGGTCGTCGAAGCGCAGCACCTCGGCGGTCTTCGCGCGGAGGAACGTGTTGAGGGACGCCCTGCGTTCCTTCGGGGGCAGGGCGGCCAGGGCTCCGACGTCGAGGCGGGGACGCCCGGCGCCGCCCCCGCCCCTGAGGAGGTGGCGGTAGAGGCTGTGGACGAGCGCCTTGCCGTTCGCGTACCGGTCCCAGTCGCACGCGGCGGCCACGACCTGGGGCGCGGACTGCCCGAGCAGCGTCACCAGCGCGCGCATGCCCTCCTCCGGCCGCATGAAGGCGACGCCCTGCCGGCGGAGGTTCTCGGCGAGGGGGGCGCTCAGCCGGGCGGACATGCCGACCTCCGCCCACGGACCCCAGTTGACGGCCAGTGCGGGCAGGCCGCGTGCCGCCCGCCACAGCAGCGACGCGTCGAGATAGGCGTTGCCCGCGGCGTAGTTGGCCTGGGCCGGGCCGCCGAGGACCGAGGCGACGGAGGAGTAGCCCACGAAGAAGTCCAGCTCCGGGAAGGACGCGGCCGCCTCGTGCAGCAGCCGGGTGCCGTACACCTTGGGCCTGAGCACCGTGTCGACGCTCTCCCAGGTCAGCGCGGACACCGGCATGTCGGCCAGGACGCCCGCCGCGTGGACGATGCCGCCCAACGGGTACGGGGACCGCTTCAGTTCGGCCGCGAGCCGGTCGACGTCGGCGGGCTCGGCGATGTCCGCCCGCACCACGGTCACCTCGACGTCCTCGCCGAGGCGGGGCGGCGGGGCGTCCTCGGGCCGCCCGGTGCCGCGGCCGGTCAGCACCAGGTGCCGTGCGCCGAGTCCGGCGAGCTTGCGGGCGGTCACCAGGCCGAGGCCGCCGAGCCCGCCGGTGACGAGGTACGTGCGGTCGGGGCGGACGGTGAGCGGCCGGGCGGGCCGGGGGCTGTCGTCGGTCAGACGCAGGACCAGCTTGCCGACGTTCGCGCCCCGGCTGAGCACCGAGAACGCCTCCTCGGCCTCCTCCAGGGCGTAGGCGGTGGTCGTGACCGGCCGCAGCCGCCCGTCGGCGATCTGCTGCAGGACGGGCTGCAGGATCTCCCGGGTGCGCCGCCGCGCCTCCCCCTCGGGGAGTTCGCTGAGGTCGAACCGGTGGTACGTGACGTCGGGCCGCTCCCGGCGGGCCCGCTCCGGACTCCAGGTGCCGACCTTGCCCATCTCCACGAACCGCCCGCCCTCGGCCAGGCAGCGCATGCCCGCCGCGATGAAGTCCTTGTTGAGGCTGTTGAGGACGATGTCCACACCCCGGCCGCCGGTCGCGGCGAGCACCTCGTCGGCGAAGTCCAGGGTCCGGGAGTTCATGAGGTGCCGGATGCCCTGCGAGCGCAGCAGCGGCCACTTGCCCGGGCTCGCCGTGGCGAACACCTCGGCCCCGGCCTGCCGGGCGAGCTGGACCGCGGCCTGCCCGACACCGCCCGCGGCGGCGTGCACGAGCACGCGGTCACCCTTCTTGATCCGGGCGAGGTCGTGCAGGGCGTAGTACGCGGTCACGAAGACCGTCGGAATCCCGGCCGCCTCGGCCATGGTGGTCCCGGCGGGCTTGCGCACGGCCAGCCGGGAGGAGACCGTCAGCCGCCTGGTCATGCAGCCCATCGCGTTGACCACCACCTCGTCACCGGGGCGGAAGGCGGCGTCGGGGCCCGCCGCGAGGACGGTGCCCGCGCACTCCAGGCCGAGCGGCTGCGGCCGGTAGGTGAGGCCCGACGCCTCGGCGTGGCTCTTGAGCAGGCCCAGGGCGTTGAGGACGTCCTTGAAGTTCAGCCCGGCGGCGTGCACGGCGATCCGGATCCGGTCGCCCACGGGCGGGACGTCCTCGGCCGGTTCGGGGCGTATCCCCGACAGGAGGCCGTACTCCTTGACGGCGAGCCGGACGTTCGCGTCCCGCGCGCCGGCCGGGGCGCTCGGGAACAGCCGCCGTACGTGGCGGTGCCCCGCCCGCCAGGCCACCTGGAACTCCCCGGAGTCGCCCGCGAGCCACTCCCGCAGCAGCGGTGGGGCCGGGTCACCGCCGGGGGCGCCGGAGCCCTCCGGAATGTTCGTGGCGTCCGTGGCGGGCAGATCGACCAGGGTGACCCGGTAGCCGGGGTACTCGTGCCACAGGGCCTGGCCGAACCCCCACAGGGTGGCCGCCGGGGAGGGGCCGGTGCCGCTCGGCACGTCGTCCCCCAGCAGGTGGGCGCCCTCGGTGACCAGCCACAGCCGCTGCCCACCGCCGTGCCCCCCGCCGAAGCCCGCCTTCTCCAGCGCGCCGAGGACGGCGAGCAGGTCGCGGTAGTTGTGCTCGCACTCGGCGCGCAGGCCGTGGTGGTCGCGCGCGCACTCACCCGCCCGCCAGAACCAGCACACGTCGGTGGGGCGCCAGGTGCGCAGCGCCTCGGTGACCGCGTCGGCACCGGCGGCGAACGTCAGTTCCACGCCCGCCTCCGGCGCGCGGGCGGTCAGGGCCCGCAGTTCCTGCTCCGTACGGCCCAGCACCAGGACCCGGCGCGGTTCCCGGGCCGCCTGGGCCGCCTGGACCGCGAGTGAGCGCTTCACCCAGCGGGGCTCGTGGAAGAGGTGCCGCGCGGGCGCGGGGGCGTGCGCGGCGACCCGCTTCAGGCCGATGCCGGTGAGCTCGCAGACGGGACGGTCGCCCTCCAGCAGGACGAGGTCTGCCCGGACGTCCACCTCCGTGGACGCCTCCGTGGACGTCTCCGTGGGGACGGGGACGATCCTCGCCACCGCCCGCAGCCGGGCGGACGTCGGCTTCTTGAACAGCCGCAGCCTTCCGAAGCGGACCGGCAGACAGGGCTCTCCGCCGTCGTCGAGGACCGCCAGGGCGTGCATGGCGCTGTCCGACAGCGCGGGCGGCAGATGCTCTCCGGCGCCCGTCCGTATGCCGCGCAGCTCACCCACCGCGACTTCGCCGCCGTGCCGCTGGGCCCGGCGCAGCCTGCGGAACTCGGGGCCGTAGTCCACGCCCACGGCGGACATCCGCGCGTACAGCTCGTCGCTCTCCACGACGGCACCGGGTTCCTCCGCCACGTCGGCCGGGGTGCGCGGCTCGCCGGGGGGTGGTTCCACGCCCAGCACGGCCGTGGCGTGGCGCCGTTCGAACGTTCCGTCCCGCCCCTCGACCCTGGTGACGATCTCGACCGAGGCCGTGCCGTCGTCCCCCGGCCGCAGCCGTGTGAGTACCTGGACGGGCCGGTCGCCGGCGGCGAGGAAGACGGGTTCGAGGATGCGTACGTCCTCCACGGGGCGGCGCGTGTGCCCGTACACCGCGTCCTGGAGTGCGAGCAGCATCTCCAGATAGGCCGTGCCGGGGAGGACCACCTGGCCCATGACGACGTGGTCGGCGAGGTAGCCCGGATGTGCGGCGTCGAGCAGCGTCGCGAACTCCCGCACGCCGTCCCGCGCTTGGCCCGAGAAGGTGACCTCCGTGTGGCCCGAGGGGGTGACCTCCTCGCCCAGCAGCGGATGGTGCCGCACTTCGGCGACGGCCACCGGGCCCCCGCCGGACGCCGTCCCCCGGTCGCGTCCCCGGGGCACCGGGAGCCAGTACGGCTTCCTGTCGAACGGATAGACCGGCAGGGTGACCGGCCGGGTGACCGCCCCCCGGTGGAACCCGCTCCAGGACACCGGGAGTCCCGCCGTGTACAGCCGCGCGAGCGCCTTGAGCACCGTGGTGCCGTCCGTGTCGGACGGGTGGGGTCCGCCCGGCCACAGATGGTCCCCGGGCGTCAGGCACCGCCGGGCGAGGGAGGAGAGCGTGCCGGTGGGCCCTATCTCGACGAAGGCGTGCCGGCCGCGGCCGCCGACCGTGCGGACCCCGCCCGCGAAGTCCACGGTTCCACGCAGCTGGCGGACCCAGTAGTCGGGCGTCGCCATCTCTCCCGGCCTGGCCACCCGGCCGGTCAGGTTGGAGACGACCGTCACCCGCGGGTCACGGAAGCGGATGTCCTTCAGCGCGTCCCGGAAGGCGCCGGTCACCTCGTCCATGAGCGGCGAGTGGAACGCGTGCGAGACCGCCAGCTCCCGCACCTCGACCCCGCTCTCCCGCAAGGCGGTGCACACCGCGCCGAGCGCCCGCAGCCCGCCCGAGACCACGCACTGCTCCGGCGCGTTGACGCAGGCGACGGTGAGATCGGGGTGGCCGGCCAGCAGCGGGGCGACCGTGTCCGCCGGGGCCGACACCTGGGCCATGCCCCCGGGCGCGGTGACCGACTGCATCAGCCGGGCCCGGGCCGCCACCAGCGTCACCGCGTCCTCCAGCGGGAACACGCCCGCCACGGCCGCCGCCGCGATCTCCCCGACGCTGTGGCCGAGCAGGACGTTCGGCCGCACCCCCCACGACAGCCACAGCCGCGCCAGGGCGTACTCCAGGGAGAACAGCGCGGGCTGGGTGTACTGGGTCCGGTGGATCGCGTCGGGGTCCGCGGCACGGCCCAGCACCAGATCCCGGACCGACCGGCCCAGGTGCGGCGCGAACAGCCGGTCGCAGTCGTCCAGTTGCTCCCTGAAGGCCGGGTGTTGCTCGTACAGCGCCCGGCCCATGCCCGGGTACTGCGAGCCCTGCCCGGTGAACAGGAAGGCCACCTTGGGGATGCCGCCGCCCGCACCGGAGTCGCCCGCACCGGAATCGCCGGTGCCGCGCTCCAGTGCCCGGGACAGCAACCGCTCCAGTCCGTCCCGGTCGCGGACGACTCCGGCCAGGCGCAGCGGGAAGTGGGCGCGCCCCACGGCGGCCGTGCGGCACAGATCGGCGAGCCGGACCTCCGGATGCCCGGACAGGTACGCCCGGTAGCGGGCGACCTGGCGGCGCAGGGAGCCGGTGCTCTTCGCCGACAGGGTGAAGAGGTGGGCGTCCCCGCCGAGCCCGCCACCCCTGCCGTCCCCGCCGCCCTCGCCACTCCCGGCGGCTCCGTCGCCGGCGGCCGGAGCGGGCGCCCTCGCCGGGGCCGGTGCCTCCTCCACGACGACGCACCCGAGAGTGCCGGCGATTCCGAAGCTGTTGACCAGTGCGCGCCGGGGCCGCTCGCCGGTCCAGGGCGCGCACTTCGCCGGCACCGTCACCGGACAGCTGTCCCACGGGATGCGGGCCGACGGGGAGGTGAGGTTCAGATGCGGGTAGACGGTCTCCTCGCGCATCTGGAGCAGCACCTTGACGATCCCGCAGACGCCCGCCGCCGACTCCAGGTGCCCCACGTTGGTCTTCACGGAGCCGACCACCACGGGCCGGTCCCGGCTGTGCGAGCCGGCGAAGGTGTCGCTGATGGAACCCAGCTCGACGGGGTCGCCCAGAGGGGTGCCCGTGCCGTGCGCCTCGACGTACTGGATGTCGCCCGGCTCGAGGCCCGCGTCGGCGATCGCGGCACGCATGACGGCTTCCTGGGCGATGCCGTTGGGCGCGGTGAGGCCGGCGCTCTCGCCGTCCGCGCGCACGGCGGACCCGCGCAGCAGGCCGAGGACACGGTCGCCGTCGCGCTCCGCGTCGGACAGGCGTTTGAGGACGAGGACGCCGCAGCCCTCGCCGCGGCTGTAGCCGTCCGCGCTCTCGTCGAAGGTCTTGCACCGGCCGTCGGAGCCGAGCATCCGGGCTTTGGTGAGGATGGACTGGATGAGGGGGTGGTGCACGGCGTTCACCCCACCGCACAGGGCGATGTCGCACTCGCGGCGGCGCAGCCCCTGGGCGGCCAGGTGGGCGGCCGTGAGCGAGGACGAGCAGGCGGTGTCCACGCTGATGCACGGGCCGCGCAGCCCCAGGAAGTACGACAGCCGTCCGGCCACGGCACTGTGCGCGGAGCCCGGGACGAGGGAACCGTCGAGGTCCTCCTCCGCGAGGGCGACCGACTCGGCCACCCAGTCCATGGACATGACGCCCATGTACACGCCGCCGTTCCCGTGACGCAGGCCGGTGGGGTCGATATTGGCGTCCTCCAGCGCCCGCCAGGAGGTCTCCAGGACCAGTCGCTGCTGCGGGTCGATGTACGGAGCCTCTTTGGGGGATATCTTGAAGAACTTCGCGTCGAAGAGGTCGAGCCCGTCGAGGAAATTTCCGTCCGCCGCTGCCTGTCCGAGGCCGTTTCCGGCGCTTCCGCCGTTCCTGCTGTTCTCGCTGTTCCCGTCCTTCCCCTCGTTTCCGGGAACCCAGCGGTCGGTGGGTGCCGGCCCCTCGGCGGACCGTCCTTCGCGCAGGAACTCGGCGAATTCCTCCGGGGTCTCACTGCCGCCGGGAAAACGCAGTCCCACACCGATGACGGCGATGGGCTCGTTCTTCTCCAGCAGCAGCCGGTCGATGGTCCGCCGCTGTTCGCGTACGGTGTCCAGCGCCGCCCGGAGCCGGCTGGCGACGTCCGTGGTGACGTCCATGGGGACGGACGGGTCCGACATGGCTGGCTCCTATTCCTCAGCGGGCCGGTTCGTCGAAGAGGTCGGACAGGACGTCGGTGACCATGTGCTCCAGGAGCCGGGCCAGATTGGGGGTGTTGAACAGGACGTTCGCGCTGATCTCACTGCCGAGGAGAAACTCCAGGCGCTCCTTGAGCTCCGTGGCGCGCAGGGATGTCAGTCCCAGGTCGAAGAAGTTCCCGTCCAGGGGGAGGTCCTCGTTCTCGCCCATCAGGAGAGACGTCCTGAACTCCGCGGTGAGGATGTCCAGGAGAGCCTCGCGGCGCTCGGACAAGGGCAGTCGGCCGAGCGCACCGGTCGTTTCCGTGCGGTGTGTCATCACGTGCGCCCCCTAAATGTACGGCCGCCATGCGGCGAAGAATTGCACAGCGGTACGGAAAGCGCGGAAAGCGCGGAAAGCGCGCCAGGCGCGGCAGGCGCGAAAACGCGGTGAGGGAATCTGCACGCAATTCATGCAGGGTCACGGGCCCGCCGCGGTCAGTCAAGCAGAATCGACTGACAGGCCGCTGACATTCCGCTGACCGTCCATTTCGCGGCCGCTGTGGTGATGGCAGACTGAACCGCCGTCGACAGCCATGAACGGGTCGAACGAGTTGAACGAGTCGGACGGGGCGCACGGGTCGAACGGTGGAATGGGGAGGACAATGGGAGACGGGTTCGATGTCGTCGGAGAACTGGACCGTACGCTGAAAACGATCGGCCTGAGCCGGGAGGACGCCGTCAGCGAACTGTCGGTGACCGGCCGGGACCCCCAGGTCAGGTCCCCGCTTCGCATGGGTGCCGCGATCGGGGTGCCCCTGCTCGCGGTGGCGGTCGGTGCCGCGCAGATCTGGCGGCAGCGCACCGGACGGCCCCAGGGCCTGACGCTCGACCTGGGCCAGGGACTGCACCGCATGTCCCCCTTCCTGGGCGGCGGCGCCACGCTCAACGGCTCCTTCTCCAGCATGGGATCACTGGCGGGCCTCGACGGGACGGCCCCCGTCATCTGGGACTTCTACCGCACCGCCGACGACCGCTGGGTCATCCCGATCGCCTGCTACCCCAGGATCCGCGACGAGCTGCTCGTCCTCCTCCAGTGCCCGCACACCAGGAAGCACATCGGGGAGGCCGTCGCGCGGTGGGACGCGTCCGCCCTGGAGGAGGCGGCCGCCGAGCGGGGGGTTCCGCTGGTGGTCGCGCGGACCAGGGAGGAGTTCCTCGCCCACCCCCAGGGCCGGGCCGTGCTGGCCGAGCCGGTAGTGGCGGTCGAGCGGATCGGCGACGCGCCGCCCACCGGGCTGCCGGCCGGGTCGCGGCCGCTGTCCTCGCTGCGCGTGCTGCAGTTCACCCACGTCCTGGCCGGGACGGCGACCGGCCGGACGCTGGCCGAGTACGGAGCGGACGTGCTGCACCTGTGCGAGCCGGACTCCTTCGAGCACGAGGTGGTCTGGAACGAATCGGCCGCCGGAATGCGGTCGGCCCGTCTCGACCTGAGTGAGCGGAGCGCCGGCCGGGAGGCCTTCGACGCACTGCTGCGCGACGCCGACGTCTTCGTGCACAACCACCGGCCGGCGAAGGCCGCACGGCTCGGCCTCACCGCCGAGGAGTGCGCGGCCGCGGCGCCCGGTATCATCCACTGCTCCCTCACCGCCTACGGCCACACCGGACCGTGGCGCGAGCGCGGTGGCTTCGACCAGCACGCGCAGGCTTTCACCGGCATCAGCCTGCGCGAGGGCGGCGGTGACGGGCCGAAGCTGCCGCCCGGCCGGATGCTCACCGACTACCTCGCCGCCCACTTCGCCGCCGCCGGCATCCTGGCCGCCGTCGTCCGCCGTGCGCGCGAGGGCGGCAGCTACGCGGTCAGGGTCTCGCTGACCGGCGCGGCCAACTGGTGCTGGGACCTGGGCAGTCACGGCCCCGAGGACCTGGACGCGCTGTCCGGGGACGCCCTGCCGCCCGCGCCCCGGTGGCAGGTCCGCCAGACCCCGCTCGGGGAGCTGCGGTATCCCGGCCCGCCCGCCCGTCTGGCCGAGACCCCCTCGCACTGGGCGGACCCGGTGCTCGTCCCCCGCGGTTCCGCGCAGCCGAGGTGGCTCCCCCGGCCCGCGGGCTGAGCGGCCCCGGCGCGGTCGGGTACGGCACGACGGCGCCCCGAGCAGTGACCCGACCCGTACACCATGGGAGGAGACCGTGGGGATGTCCCGTGACCGGGCGATAACCGCCGCCCCGGCGAGGAACGGCCGGACCGGGGACACAGGGACGGCGGAGAGGAGCGCCGTGGCCCTGACGGACGGGCCGCAGCCGCCCCCCGAACGGCCGCTGCGCAGTTACCACTCCTACATAGGAGGCCGGGACGTCGCGGGCGAGGGCTGGGTCTACACCGTCAGCGCCGGATCCCTGCTGGAGGACGTCTTCACCAGCGTCAGCCTGAAACGCGCCCTGGAACGCGACCCCGACCCAGGCTCGCCTGCCGCCCGGCACCCCTACGTCGTCGGCCGGGTCGCGGTCGCGGGCGACGACGGCTGCGAGGCGGCCCTCGAGGCCGCGGCCGCCGCCGCCCCCGTATGGGCCGCGGTGCCGCTGGAACGGCGGATGTCCCTCGGCCCGCTCTTCCGGCGCCAACTCACCCGCCGTCGCGAGGAGTTCCTCGACCTGCTGGTGGCCGAGGGGCATCCGCTGCGGCTCGCCCGCTGGCAGCTGAGCGGCCTGATGGAGATGTACGGCCCGGAGAGCTGCGCCTGGTACCGGCAGTGCATGCACACCGAGTTCCGGCACGCCGGCCGCCGCCTGATCGTGCATCGCCGGCCCGACGGGGTGGTGTGCCTGAACCCTCCGCAGAACGCCCCCGGCCCCAGCGCCGCCCTCGCGATGCTGATGCTCATGGCGGGCAACGCCGTCGTGGTGCGCGCCCCGCGCAGCATCGCGCTGAGCACCATGTACGTGGTGCGCGAACTCATGGCCCCCGTCCTGCGGGAGGCCGGGGCCCCGCCGGGCGCCCTCGGTGCCGTGTGCGGCAACCCCGGCCGGATGATCGACCAGTGGCTCGACAGCCCCCTGGTCGACGACATCTTCTACATCGGCGGCACCGAGGAGGGACTGCGCCTGGAGCAGCGGTGCGTCGCCGCGGGCAAGAAGCCCGTCCTGGAACTGGCGGGCAACGACGGCCTCGTGGTCTGGAAGGACGCCGATCTGCCGCTCGCCGCCGAGGCGGTCGCCGAGGCCTTCTACGGCTCCGGCCAGATCTGCATGGTCCCCAACTACGTCCTCGCCCACCCCGGCATCGCCGACGCGCTGCTCACCGAGGTCGCCAGGGCGGCGCACGAGGTCCGCCCCGGCCACCCGGGAGAGGAGGACGTCCTGCTCTCCCCGGTCCGGCGCAGCGAGCGGTTCTTCGCGCTGCTGCGCCAGGCCCTGGACGCCGGAGCGGAGCTGGTGTGCGGAGGGCACCGCATGGAAGCGGACGGGACTCGGTCGGACACCGGGGTGTTCCTGGAGCCCACCGTGGTGCGGGTGGACGGCCTGGCCAGGGCCCGGGCGCTGGACATGGTGCGGCGGGAGACGTTCTTCCCGCTGCTCCCCGTCGTCGTCGCCGAACCGGCCGAGGACGGCCCGCTGCTGGAGAGGTTCATCGACTTCCTGAACACCAACGAGTACGGCCTGCGCAACTCCCTGTGGGCGCGCGACGACCGGGTCGTGGAGGCCTTCGTCCGGCGGGTGGCCAACGGGGGCCTGCTGAAGGTCAACGACTCCCACATCGGCTTCCTGCCCTGTCTGCCCACCCACGGCGGCACCGGACTCACCGGCGGCGTCCACGGCGAGGGCAACTACCCCATCCTGAAGACCTCGCACATGCAGGGCGTCAGCATCAGCCCCGGCGCCGGCCCGCGCGCCACGGTCTTCGGCGACTGACGGCACTGGTACGCACCGATACGAAGGGATGCCCCGCGTGCGCTCACTGGACTCGGCCCGCGCGACGTGCGAGCACTACCATCCGGGCCTCGGCAAGGCCCTGGAGGAGACCGACCTCGTGGAGCGGGAGGCTCCTGGCGGCCCGGTGATCGAGCTGTTCCGCGAGCACGGCGGCCCCGCGCTGCTGGTGCCCCCCGGCTTCGGCGGCCGGGGCGCCGGCCTCGTGGACGCCGTCCGCGTGCTGCGCGCCGTCGGCTCGTACTCCCCGTCCCTCGCCGCCGCCGCGACCATGCACCACTTCACGGCGGCGATGCTCTTCTCGCTGGACGACCGCGACGGCGGGCTCACCGCCGCGCAGCGCGCCCTGCTGCGCGGCATCGTCCCCGGGCGGAAGCTGATGGCGTCGGGCTGGGCCGAGGGCCGCACCCGGCAGAACGTCCTCACCCCGGCGGTCTCCGCACGGCCGGTGGACGGCGGCTACCTCCTCAACGGCAGCAAGAAGCCGTGCAGCCTGTCCCGCTCGATGGACCTGCTCACCGCGAGCGTCGCCGTCCCGGACGCCGGGGGGCGGCCGGAGCTGGCGATCGCGCTGGTCCCCGCGGACACCCCCGGCATCACCGTGCACCCCTTCTGGAGCAACGGCGCGCTCGCCGCGGCGGAGAGCGACGAGGTCCGCCTCACGAACGTGTTCGTCCCCGGCGACCTGGTGATACGCACCACCGCCGGGGACCCGGACCGGCTGTCGGAGCTGCAGAGCACCGGGTTCGTCTGGTTCGAGCTGCTGATCTCCGCCGGCTACGCGGGTGCGGCGGCCGCCCTGGTGCAGCGGGTGCTCGACGGCGGCCGGGGCGCCGTCACGGACCGGGCCGCACTCGCGGTGCGGGCCGAGTCGGCCCACCTCCTGCTGGAGGGGGTGGCCCGCGCGGTCGGCGACGGCGACCTGGCGGGCGAGGAGGCGGTGGCCGCCGCGCTCATGGCCCGGTACGCGGCCCAGGACGCCCTGTGCGGCGCCGCCGACCTCGCCTTGGAACTGCTCGGCGGGATGGACTTCATCCGTTCCCCGGAGGGCGCCCTGCTCGCGGCCTCCGTCCGGCCGCTGGCCTTCCACCCGCCCTCCCGCACCAGTACCGCCGAGCCGCTCGTGGACTATCTCGGAGGGAACCCTCTCGCCCTTGCCTGAGCGGCCGTGAGGGCTGTTGCCCGGTGGTGGACAAGGCGCCGTCGTCCGCCGACCGTGGTCGTGACCGACGGATGCGCGAGCACCGGACCCGAACACCGGGAGGGCGGCGGGGAACCATGCCGGACAAGGAAACGCCGGAGACGCCGGAGACGCCGGAGACGCCGGAGACGATGGAGAGCGCGATGCTCGCGCTGTGGCACGACCTCACCGGGGCACAGATGCTCCAGGCCGTCGCCGACGGACGGGTGCCGCACGGCGCCCACCACGCCCTGCTGGGGCTGCGGGTGACCGGGGCCCGGCCGGGCCGGGTCGAGGAGACCTGGCGGCCACCGGAGGCGCTGGCCAACTTCGCCGGCAGCGGTGTGCACGCCGGCTACATCGCCATGGTGCTGGACGACGCCTGCTGCGCCGCCGGCTCCAGCCACGGCGAGCGCGCGTACCCGATGATCACCCTCAATCTGGACCTCGACTTCCTCCGGGCGGTACGGCCCGGCCACGCGTACACCGTCAGCAGCGAGCTCGTCCATCCGGGGCGGCGCCGGATGGTCGCCAACGCCCGCGTCACGGACACCGACGGCGCGGTGGTCGCGCAGGCCCGCGCCAGTGTCGTCCCGGATCTCGACTTCGCCGTCCGCATGCGGGGAGCCGGAGCCGGGGAGCACGCCGCACCCCCGCATCAGCCGAGCGCCGCGGACACGCGGTCCTGACCCACCGTCCTGATCCATCGTCCTGATCCACCGTCCTGACCCACCGTCCCGACTCTCCTCCGTGTCCGACGGCTCCGGTGCCGTCCCTCCTCCCGTACAGGAGCCGCGAGTTGCTGTCCCCACCGTCCCCGACGGGTCACTGGTTCCACACGACGGATCCCCGGCCCGATGCCGCACGGCGGCTGTTCCTCTTCCCGCACGCCGGGGGCAGCGCCGCCTCCTACGGCCGGTGGCCCGCCCTCCTGCCCGGCACCGACGTGCACACCGTTCAGCTGCCCGGGCGGCTGGAAGGCCCGGGGGAGGAGCCGTACCGGCGGACCCGGCCCCTGGTCGAGGCGCTGCGCGAGGCGCTGGGCGACGAGCTGGACGGCCGCCCGTACGGGTTCTTCGGCCACAGCCTCGGTGCTCTGCTCGCCTACCGGCTGACCGTCGAGATCGAGCGGGACGGCGGCCCGGGCCCGGCTCTGCTCGGGGTCTCCGGCTGGGCGCCCACGCGGTCCCGGCCGGTCGACGCCCTGCTCACGCTGGCCGACGCCGAGTTCACGGACGGCATACGGCGCTTCGGCGTGCTGCCCGCGGAGGCCGGGAGAGAGCGGGAGCTGCTCGCACCGATCCTCCCCGCGCTCCGTGCGGACCTCGCCGTCGTCGCCGACCATCGCGACGACGGCGCCCGTGTCGCCTGCCCGGTCGCCGCCTACGGAGGCCGGGCCGACCCGACGCTGGAGCCCGGGGGGCTGGCCGAGTGGGCCGGGCGCACCCCGGTCTTCCTGGGGTGCAGTCACTTTCCGGGCGGGCATTTCTATCTCGCCGACCCTGCCGTGGCCCTCGCCATCGCGGGCGATCTCACCCGTCACCTCCTGCGCCGCACGGACGATGCCGTACCGAAAGGGGAACGATAGCGGGCCGCTGTACCGTGGGCGCCGATTTCTGTTTCCGCGTTTCCGCACGAAATTCCGAACGGAGAGTGGTGATCGGTGGCGGTGCATGGCAGAAGGCCGGACAGTCGAATTCCGTATTCTCGGTGGTCTGGAAATGGTCTCCCCGGTGGGCAGCGCCACGGTGTCCGGTGGCCTTCAGCGCGTCCTCCTCCAGACCCTGCTGGCGAGCGAGGGGAAGGCCGTCTCCGGTGAGACGCTGATGGCCGAACTGTGGGGGGAGGCGCCGCCGGAGGGGGCGGCCAACGCTCTCCAGGCCCACGCGAGCCGGATCCGCAAGAAGATCAGGCAGCTCGAGCCGCGCCGCGCACACTCCCGTGTCGTCTGTCTCCCGCACGGCTACCAGCTGCGCATGGACGGCGCCGAACTGGACGCCACGGTGTTCGTGGGGTACGCCGCCCGGGCCGAGCGGATGCGGGCGGAGGCCCCCGCGGAGGCGGTCGGCCTGTTGCGCCGCGCGCTCGGGCTGTGGCGCGGGGCCGTCTACGGCGGAAGCCCGGGCGGACCCCTCTGCAAGGCGGCCGCCACCCGGTACGAGGAGCACCGGCTGCAGGCCCTTGAGCTGCTGTTCGACAGCGAACTGCTGCTGGGCCGGCACACCGCGGTCCTCGCGGAACTGCGCGAGGCCCATATGAGCGACCCCCTGCGGGAGCGGTTCTGCGAACAGCTGATGATCGCGCTCTACCGCTCGGGCCGTCAGGCCGAGGCGCTGGGCGTCTACCGGCAGACGTGGCGCCGCCTCAACGAGCAGCTAGGGGTCGACCCCTCGCCCTTTCTGCGCCGTCTGGAGCACGGCATCCTGATCCAGGACGCGGCGCTGGACCGGGGACCGGTGCCGGCCGCGCACGTCGTCGCCGGTGGTGTCCCGGCGCTCCGGCCGCTGCCCACGCGGAAGTGACCGGGCGCCGAAGCGCCACCGGACGTACGGGCTTTCGGCGGGCCGGGTCCGCCGAGAGCCCGTACGCCGCCGTCACAGCACGTCACGGCACGGCGTGTCACAGCGCGTTGGAGACGCGGAGGACGTGCAGGAAGGACCGCAGGGAGGCGTGTCCGTGGAAGGCGATGTACTCCGGGGTCACCACGTCCGGCCCCCACTTCTCCTTGTAGGCGAGCTGGCTGCGCGCGGGGTAGACGGATCCGCCGTGCTCCCACAGCGCGTGCGTCAGCCACCGGAACACGGGGCTGTGTCCGGGAACCTCGTGCCGTGGGTCCAGGCCGGTGAAGGGCGTGAAGCCGAAGTGCAGCCAGCGGACGCCCTCCTCGCGGAAGACCTCGATCGCGTGGCTGTTGATCGCCTCCGCCACCCCCGGCGGCCCGTCCGGCCGGCGGCGGCTGAGGTCGTGCAGCCACCCGGCCCGTGCCCCGAACACCGGTGAGTACGAGATGTAACCGGCCGGCCGGTCGCCGATCAGGCCGACGAACAGCCTGCGGTGCCGTTGTGCGGCACCACCGCGCTGCCCCACCAGGAACTCCAGGGGCTTGGCGTGTTTCCCCTTGGCCGCCAGCCAGACGGCGTCCAGCTCCCGCATCGCCCCGCTCCACTCCTCCGCACCGGCCTCCCGCACGGTGAGCCCGCTGCGCAGCGACCGGGAGATCTTGTTGCGCAGCCGCATGAAACGGGTGCCGCGCAACGAGAACCCGGCCAGATCCAGAGCGTAGGAGGCGCCGATCTGGTTGACGGTGAAGCCGTGCTCCGCGTACCGCTCGGCGTCGGCGCGCTGGAGCTGGACGGCGACCAGGCGCAGCCGCCGGGACCGCGCGTGGGCGACGAACTGCTCCAGCAGGCGCTCATAGTCCTCCTGGGGTGCGAAGGGGCCGCCGAACTGCACCAGGCGGCGCCCCGACCGCCGGTGGACGGCCAGCCCCTTCGCCGAAGGCGAGGTGAAATAACTGTTCCCCTCGTTGAGCGCCAGAAAGGCGCTCGGATTGTCGGACAGCGTGTAGGTGCTGATGGCTTCGAAAGCGGATACCTCCGATATCGGACCGGCGGTCATCTCTCCTCACCTCCGGGCGGGCGGAGTGGACGGGCGGGCTGATGAGTAGAGCACCGGGGAGAGGGCCGGGCAAGAATTCCAGGAATGACGCGCACGGAATGAGTCACCGTCAGCGCACTGTCAGGGAATTGTCAGCGGGAGGGTGCATTCTCATCGGGGCATCCGTTCGCCGTTCCCGTCGGGGAAACGGTCCCGTGGGGGACGGACGGGAAAACGGCCCGAGGAGAGGTACCCGCAGCGGCCCAACGGGGTCCGGGCGCGTCCCGGACGGGTCTTCACGGCCCGCGCAGGTTCGAATCCTGCCCTCTCCGCCACCCCGCCGCCATCGACGCGTGCGGCGGACGACGCCAGGAGTGACGATGCCGTACCCGGCCGTACCGGCCTGTCCCGCGCCGACACGCGCCCTGATCGTGGTCAACCCCGCGGCCGGCGGCCACCGCGCCGATCTGGTCGAGCGCCTGGCCTCCCTGTGCCGCGAGCGTCTCGCGTCGGTGGCCGTGCTCCGTACGACCGGCCCCGGGGACGCCGTCGACGCGGTCCACCGCGCGGTGGCCAAGGGGCCCGTGGAGCACCGCCCCGACCTCGTCGTCGCGGCCGGCGGCGACGGCACCGTCCGTGAGGCCGCCGAGGGGCTGGTACGGCAGGGTGGCGAGGGCCGCGGGGATGCCGCCCTGCTCATCGTCCCCTGGGGCAGCGCCAACTCCGGCTACCGCATGTTCTGGGACGACCGGCCGTGGTACGACGCGGTGTCCATGGTGCTCGAACCCGGACGGGCCGAGGTCCGGCGCATGGACCTCGCCCGGCTCGCGGAGACCGGTGACCACGTGCTGCTGGGCTCCTGCACCGGCCTGGGCGCGCAGATCCTCCCGGCCCTCGCGGCGGTGCCCGTCGGCCCCAGGGGGCGCGAACGCTATGCGCGGGCCCTGGCCGCCGCGGCGGCGGACTTCCGCCCCTACCCGGGCCGGGTGACCGTCGACGGCACCGTCCTGGCCGAGGGCCCCACCGTCCTGGCCAACGTCGGCGGCGGGCGCTACCGCGCCGGGCAGTATCTGCTGCTGCCCCACTCCCGGCCGGACGACGGGCTGCTGGACGTCTGCGTCATCGGCGGCCGGACCGACCCGGCACGGGTGCCGGAGCTGACCCGGCACGCCGGCCACCTCGGCGAGCCGGGAACGGCGTACGGCCGCGGACGCCGCGTCGTCGTCGAGCGGCTCGACGGCGAGGGGCTGGTCCTGGAACACGACGGCGAGCCGCGGGACGGCATCGGGAGCACGGCCACCTTCGACGTGGTGCCGGGCGCTCTGCCGGTCTGGACGGCCCCGGCGGGGCGCTGACGCCGGCCGGCGGTGCCCGCCGGCCGCCGCCGCGCTGCCGCACGGAGCCCGGTCGTCGCTGCGCGCCGCGCGCGGTGACCGGGACCCGACCCGGAAGGACCCGGCACGAGAAGAGGGAGGACCCGCCATGGCCACCCTGCTCGGAGAGCTCGGCGCGTGGGCCGCGCGGCTCACACCCGAAGCGATCCCCGGACGGGTGCTCCGCCGGGCCGCCAGTCAGGTGCTGTCCCAGCTCGGGGCGATCCGCGCCGGGGCCGGACATCGCCTCGGCCGCCGGCTGACCGCCGCCTTCGGGCCGCCGCTGCAGCCCGATCCGCGCCGGTCGGCCTGCGTGCTGGCCGGGCTCGGCTCCTGGCTCAACCTCGACGACACCGCGTACGCGGGCCACCTGTCCAACTCCACCGTCGCGGTGCCCCTCGCCTTCGCACACGCCCGGCGGCTGGACGGTCCGGCACTGCTCACCGCGGTGGTGGCGGCCAACGAGTGCGCCGCCCGCGTCACCGCCGCGGCGACGCTGGGCCCGCTGCGCGGCCAGACCGCGCTGCACGCGCACCTCGCGGGCGCCGTCGCCGGGCGGCTCAGCTGCGAGGGAGTTCCGCCCGCCCGCTGGCCGGACGCGCTCGGTCTGGCGTACGCGCAGCCGCCGTGGCCGCTGATGCGGGCCTTCCTGGCCGGCGACGCCCGGCTGCTGAACACCCTCGGGCCGGTGCGTACGGCGATGGACGCGTGCGACGCGGCCGCCGCCGGACTCGCCGGCCCGCACGACCTGCTGGAGCACCCGGACGGCTTCCTGCGCCGCTTCGCGACCGTCCCGCTGCCCGAGGCGGTCACCGCGGGGCTGGGAACGCGCTGGCACACCGAGACCTTCTCGTACAAACTGCACCCGGGCGGGCCCGGGATCGACGCCGCCGTCGACTGCGCCATGGCCCTCCACGACGACCTGGGCGCCCCGGACGCGGCCGAGCTCGCCGACGACATCACCGAGGTGCTCGTGGAGGCGTCGCTGTACACCCTCCTCGCGGCCCGGCGCGCGCACCCCTATCTCGGCGGGACCGCACGGCCCCTGGGCGCACTGGTGCTGGACGTCGGCTATCCCGTGGCCACCGCGCTGCTGACCGGGCGGCTGACCGTGGCCGACCTGGACCCTCCGGCCTCGGACGACCCGGTGCGCCGGGCCGTGGCCGCCCGGGTCCGGCTGGTGCACGACACCGGCATGACCCGCGCGCTCCTGGCCTCCTGCGCACCGTTCGGCGAGGCGCTGCGGCAGGCGGGCCCCGCCGGTGCCGCGTGGCTGCGGGAGTTCGGCGGTGACGCGCTCGCCGGGCTGGCGGGCGAACCGCTGCCTCCCGCCGCGGACTTCACCGACGCCGTCAAGGCCACCGGCGCCCGGGTGTCGGTCCGTCTCACCGGCGGCCGCTGCGCGGTACGGGAGCTGATGGTCCCGCACGGCGCCGCGGGTCCGCACACCCGGGCCCGGCACGCCGCCCTCGTCGGGCAGAAGTTCCGTGCGCTCGGCGGCCCCGCCGACGTCGCCGACGCGCTGGTGCGGGTGCCCCGGATGGACGGCGCCGAGCTCCGCGCGTGGATCGAGGCGGCGCTGCGGCCCGGCCCGCCGCGCACGGAACAGGCAGCTGTCACGGATCAGGCGGCCGTCAGCGATCCGTCAGGGGCCTGTGACAGCGTGGGGGCGCCCGCCCCCTTCCCACCGCGCGCCGCCGACATCGAGGAGCAACGCCTGTGAGCGCTCCGACGGACACCGGACCGGACACGGAACAGGACACGGAACAGGAAACGGAACAGGAAACGGAACAGGAAACGGAACAGGAAACACTCCGGACTCTCCGCCTCTACCGGGCCCACGTCAGCAAGGGCCGGGCGACCGTGGCCGAGCTGTTCGGCGGCCGCATGGAGGTCGCCTCCTCGGGCGCCTGGCTGACCACGAGCGACGGCGAGCGGTACCTCAACTGCGGCGGCTACGGCGTGTTCCTCATGGGCGCGCGGCACCCGCTCGTCATGGAGGAGGTCCGCCGCCAGCTCGGCACCCACCCCGTCGCCACCCGCCTCCTGCTCGAACCGGCCGTCGCCCGCGCCGCCGAGACACTGGTGTCGGTGACCCCGCCGGGGCTGGACCGCGTGCACTTCTCGCTCTCCGGCGCCGAGGCGGTCGAGACAGCGCTCAAGCTGGCCCGCGCCCAGGGCCGGCGGAAGGTGGTCGCCATGCACATGGGCTACCACGGCAAGACGCTGGGCGCCCTGTCGGCCACCGGCAAGGACGTGTTCCAGCGGCCGTTCCGTCCCCTGCTGCCCGATGTGACGCACCTGCCCTACGGGGACGCCGAGGCGCTGGAGAAGGAGCTCGCCGAACGGCCCGGCGAGGCCTGCGTGATCGTCGAACCGGTCCAGGGCGAGGGCGGCGTGGTCATCCCGCCGGACGGCTATCTGCGGCGGGTCGGCGAACTCTGCCGCGCCCACGGCGCGTTCTTCGTCCTGGACGAGGTGCAGACCGGCATGGGCCGCCTGGGCACCTGGTGGGGAGCCGACGCCGAAGGCGTGGTCCCGGACGTGCTGCTCGCGGGCAAGGCGCTGGGCGGGGGAGTGGTCCCGGTCTCCGCCGCGATCGCCACGCGCGAGGCGTTCCGGCCGTTCGACAAGGACCCCTACCTCCACACCGGGACGTTCTCCGGAGCCCCGCTCCTCATGGCCGCCGTCCAGGGCGCCGTCCGCGCGGTACGCGAGGAGGACCTCACCACCCGGGCGGCGGAGCTCGGCGCCACGCTGCTGCCGCGCATCGCGGAGATCGCCCGCGGCAACATCCCCGAGTTGCTCGCCGGGGTACGGGGCCGGGGCCTGCTCATCGGCGTGGAGCTGATCGAGGCCGGGCTCGCGGGGGAGCTGCTGATCGAACTGTTCAACCACCGCGTGGTGGCCAACCACTCGATGAACGGCAGCACCGTGGTGCGGTTCACCCCGCCCGCGGTCCTCACCGACGCGGACGTCGACTTCTTCCTGCACGCCTTCGACGGGGCCACCCGCGCCCTGGTCGAGAACGCCACACGCGCCCCGGAAGGCCGGAGGTGACCATGCGGCACGTCGTCCTGGAAGCACTCGTCCCCGGCGAACGCGCCGAGACGGTCCTCGACGGGATCTCGCGCTTCGAGCGCTATCCCCGCCTCGCCCCGCACGTGCGCGCCGCCGTGGTGCACACCGGGCCGCCGGCGGCCCGGGGCAGCTCCAGCTGGGAGCTGTACTTCCGCAGCGGCCTGCTGCGCTGGACCGAGACCGAGGAGTTCGACCGCGAGCGCCTGCGCATCGTCTTCCGGCAGACCGACGGCGACTTCGACGCGTTCGCCGGCTGCTGGACACTCCGCCAGAGCGGCGACGACTGCGCCTTGCGCTTCGACGCCGAGTTCGACTTCGGCATCCCCAGCATGGAGGGGATCCTCGATCCCATCGCCGAGCGCGTCATCAAGGAGACCGTCGCCTGGACGGTCACCGGCATGTTCGCCGGGACCACGCTCGGCGAGGAGATCGGTACGGCGGCTCCGCGCGCGCGGCCGTGACGTCCTGAGGCGTTCCCCGTTCCAGGTTCCGCTTTCCGAGTTCCGCGTTCCGCCGAGCCGTCCACGGGGCCGAGCCGTCCACGCGGCCGGACCGTCCACGAGGCCGGGCAGACCCTTGCCGGGAGGAGCGACCGATGGACCAGGCCAACCCGTTCGAGACCCGTACCACCTTCCGCCTGCACCGGGCCGAGTACCTGGTCGGCCTCGCGGTCTGCGCCGGGCTCATGATCGCCCACGCCGGCGAGATCCGCTGGCCCGTGGCGCTCGCCCTGTTCGCGTACATCGACCTCATCGGCTACATCCCCGGGGCCATCGCCTACCGGCGCAGCGGCGACGGCAGGATTCCCAAGGTCTACTACGTGCTCTACAACACGATGCACAGCCTGATCACACAGGGGGCCGTGGCCGCACTGTGGTGCTGGCTCGTGGGCCCCGAATGGGCCCTGCTGGCGCTGCCGCTCCATCTGTGCGCTGACCGGGGACTGTTCGGGAACTTCCTGAAGCCGTTCGCGCTGCGCTTCGAGCCCGAGGCCGAGCCGGGCTACCGGCGGCTGACCGACGGGCTGCGCGGCCGTGCGGCCGGACGCAGGGTCCCCGTACCCGTCACCGCCCCCGCCCCCGTGCCCGCGGCCGGTCAGGCCGGCTCAGGGCCCAAGGGGTAGGCCGTCCGGCCGCCGAGGGAGTTCGCGACCACCACACAGGAGGAGTCCAGCGATGACCGACACCGTAGAACCCGTGTCACCGGAGGCGGACTGGGAGACCGCTCCGGGGCTCCTCGACGGGGCGAAGACCCTCGACCTCACCGCCGAGCGGTGCGACCTGGCGTACTGGCTCCGCCATGTGGCGCAGGGGACCCTGCACGGCCGCGCCGTCACCGGGCACGCCGAGGAGGCCCGCACACCGGAGTTCATGAAGCGGCCCGGCCCGCTGCGCGAGGCGCTCGTCCTCGAACTGGGCTTCCGGTCGCTGGCCGAGGAGACGGCCACCCGGGCCCTCGGCCATTACGTGGCCCAGGCCCCGGGCGTGGCGGAGATGGAGTTCTACGCCACCCAGCTCCTGGACGAGGCACGCCACGCCCGGGTGTTCCGCGAGCACCTCGTGGAACTGGGCATGCCCGCGCGGACGCTGCTGAGCGACATCCGCGAGAGGGCCGCCGACTACCGGTCCCGGGTCCTTCGCCCGCTGGAGGAGTTCACGCTGGACATCGTGCGGGACCGGGCCGACTTCGCCGGCGGCGTGGCCATCCTCACCATCGTCATCGAGGGCGTCCTCGCGCCCGCCGCCGAGCTGAGCGAACGCAAGTGGACCCCGCTGGACCCGGCGGCCGGAGAGGTGTCCCGGGGCGCGGCGATCGACGAGATCCGCCACCTGGCCGTCGGCAGTTCGGTGCTGCGCGACCACCTCGCCGCGCACCCGGAGTACCGGCCGCGGCTGCTGGAGATCCTGCGCGCCGGGCGGAAGCTGTGGGACGAACTGCCCGACCGGGAGTTCGTCATCGCCCGCGAGGAGCTCTTCCAGAAGGGCATGCTGCAACACGCCGACAAGGTCGGCGACTACGAGATCTGGCCGGGCCGGCGCCTGCTCGACACCACACCGGAAGAGCGCTACGACACGGCCGCGCGCTGGACGGACGAGATGGCCGGGGTGCGCCTGGCCCACATGGGCCTTGAGGAGGCCGTAGCCGTGCTCGGCGTACAGACCGCCTCCGAGGAGCGGGCCGTGTCCGAGGGGCGGGCCGTGTCCGAGGGGCGGGCCGTCTCCCAGGGGCGGAAGTGAGGAGTCCGGCGACGGGCGGCGGCGCCCCGTCCCGTACCGGCCTGCCCGCAGTCCCCCGCAGCGCGGTCGTCATGGGGGTCGGCGGCTGGCTGCCGCCCGATGTGGTGACCAACGACGACCTGGCCGCCCGCCTGGACACCTCGGACGCGTGGATCCGTACCCGTACCGGCATCGCACGGCGTCATGTGGCCGGGCGAGGCACGGCCGTATCGGATCTCGCCGTGGAGGCGGGCCGCAGGGCGCTGGCCTCCGCGGGCGGTCCCGCGGTGGACGCGGTCGTCCTCGCCACCATGACGCCGGACCACCCGGTCCCGGCCACCGCGCCGGTCGTCGCCGCCCGTCTGGGACTGGACGGCGTTCCGGCGTTCGACCTCGCCGCGGCCTGCGCGGGGTTCGTCTACGGGCTCGCCACCGCCGCCGGGCTGATCGCCGCCTCGGTCGCCGAGCGGGTGCTGGTGATCGGTGCCGAGGTGCTCACCGGCATCGTCGATCCGCGGGACCGTTCCCTGGCGGTCCTGTTGGCCGACGGGGCCGGGGCGGTGGTGCTGCGGGCGGGGCACGACGAACCGGGCGCGCTCGGCCCCGTCGTCCTGGGCAGCGACGGTGCGCGCGACGACCTGCTGTACATCCCCGGCGGTGGCTCCCGCGCGCGTGCGGGCGGCCTCCCGGCCGGGACGGGCGGGGAGTTCCTGCGGATGCGCGGCCGGGAGATCTTCCGCAACGCGGTGGAGCGGATGGCGGAGTCCTCGCACCGCGCCCTGGAAGCCGCGGGCTGGAAGACCGGCGACGTGGACCGTCTGGTGGCGCACCAGGCCAACGCCCGCATCCTGGCCGCCCTCGGCGACGAGCTGGACATCCCCGCGGACCGGCGGCCCGCCACCATCGAGCACACGGGCAACACCGCCTCCGCCTCCATCCCCCTGCTGCTGGCCGAGACCGTCGCGGACGGACGGCTGAGGCCCGGCCACCGCGTCCTGATCACGGCTTTCGGCGGCGGGCTGGCGTGGGGCGCGACCACCTTGGTGTGGCCGGAACTGCCCGCCGGGCACTGAGGAGTTCCCTCTCCATCCCTCTTCGGTCCACCACTCACCGTCACTTCCCGTAAGGACGAGCCATGTTCGAGCAGCTGAAAGACATCCTCGCGCGCAAGCTCCATGTGCCGGCCGACTCGATCACCATGGAGGCCACCCCCCAGGACATCGAGCTGGACTCCCTGGCCGTCGTCGAGCTCTCCCTCGTGCTCGACAAGGAGCTCGGCATCCGGATCAGCGACGACGAGATGGCCGGGGCCGGGACCGTCGGCGACATCGTCCGGCTCATGGAGGCGCGGGGGGCGGCGCTCTGATGCCCCGCTGCGACGCGGCCGTCACCGGTGTCGGGCTCGTCACCCCGGCGGGCATCGGTGTCGAGGAGAACTGGGAGACCGTCTGCGCGCCCAAGCCCGCCGCCGCCCTGGACCCGGAGCTGGAGGGCGCTCCGGTACGGATGTCCTGCCGCGTGCCCGGCTTCGACCCGGCCCAGCGGCTGGGCGCCCGCCGGGCCCACCGCCTCGACCGCTTCGTCCAGCTGGCGCTGGTGGCCGCCCGCGAGGCGCTCGCCGACGCCGGCCTGGATCCGGCGTCCTGGGACGGCAGCAGGGTGGGCGTGGTGCTCGGCTGCGGTGACGGCGGCACCGCGACCCGGGAGCACGCGCACCGGGTGCTGCTGGAGGAGGGGGCGCGCTGGGTCTCGCCGCTGGTGCACCCCATGGCACTGTCCAACATGCTGGCGGGCCAGCTGTCGATCGAGTTCGGGGCGAGGGGCCCCAGCCTGGTGGTCACCACCGCCTGCGCCTCCGGGGCGACCGCCGTCGGCGTGGCCCGGGACCAGCTGTCCCTCGGCCGCTGCGACATCGTGCTGACGGGCGCGAGCGACGCCCTGGTGACGCCCTTCCAGGTGGCCGGCTACGCCCGGACGGGAGCCCTCTCCCGGCGGCACGACGACCCGGCCGGCGCGTCCCGCCCGTTCGACGCCGACCGTGACGGCTTCGTCATCGGTGAAGGGGCGGGCCTGCTGGTGCTGGAGCGGCCGGAGCACGCACGGGCCCGCGGGGCGCGCGTACGGGCCCGCGTCGTCGGCCACGGTGCCACCGCGGACGCCCACCATGTGACGGCGCCGCACCCCGAGGGACGCGGGATCGAGGCCGCGCTGCGCGCCGCGCTCGCCGACGCCGGGGCGTCCCCGCGCGACGTGGCACACGTCAACGCCCACGGCACCGGGACGCCGCTGAACGACCTGGTCGAGGCGGCGGCGGTGCACCGGGTCCTGCCGCACGCCCCCCTGGTGACCTCGACCAAGGGAGTCACCGGGCATCTGCTCGGCGCGGCGGGAGCGGTCGAGGCCGTGTACACCGTGCTCGCGGTGGAGCGCGGACTGGTGCCCCCGACCGCCAACCTCGACCGTCCGGACCCCCGGGTGGAACTCGACGTCGCCTCCGTCCCCACCCGCCGCCGGATCGGCCTGGCGCTCACGAACTCCCTCGGCTTCGGCGGCCAGAACGCCGTCCTGGCCGTGGCCGCCGCATGAGACGACGGCCTCTGCCGGGCCCGTGAGACGACGGCCTCTGCCGGGCCTCGCGCCTCACGCCCGGCGGGGGCCGTCCCGACCTGGGGGAGGCCGTCGGCCGGGGTCGTCCGCCGGACCGCCGTCCGGGCACAGGATGGCCCGCTCCAGCGCCTGCAGCTCCCGCCCCGGCCGGAGGCCGAGTTCGTCCGCCAGCCGGTTCCGCGCCCTCCGGTAGGACACCAGCGCCTCCGCCCGCCGCCCCGACCGGTGGAGCGCCGTCATCAGATAGCCGGTCAGCCGCTCGTTCAGCGGATACTCGCCGACCAGACCGGTCAGCTCGGGCACCAGAGCCCGGTGCCGGCCCAGGCGCAGCTCCAGCTCGATCCGCTGCTCGGCCACCGCCATGCGTTCCTCGTCCAGCTGCGCTGCCGCGCTGCGCGTCGCCTCGCCCTCGAGACCGGAGAGGGCGGGCCCGCGCCAGAGGGAGAGCGCGGTGCGGTACAGCTCGGCCGCCTCGGCCGGGTCCCCCCGCGCCTCGGCCCGCTCCGCGGCCGCCACCTCCCGCCGGAACACCTTCAGATCCACGTCGCCGGGCCCGGTGTGCAGGACATAGCCGTGCGGCCGGGTCTCGATCCCGAGGTCGTCCTGCCCGGACTCGGCCAGCCTGTGCCGCAACCGTGAGATGCAGATGTGGACCTGGCCCCGGGCGGTGGAGGGCGGCTGCTCACCCCAGACCGCGTCGATCAGCCGCGCGATGGTCACCACGCAGTCGGCGTTGAGCAGCAGGGTGGCGAGCACCAGCTTCTGCCGCTCCGCCCGCAGCGGCAGCGCACCGGCTGCCGGTCCGATCTCCAGTGGCCCCAGAATACGGAAGAACGGCGGGTCGTCGCGGCCCGGACGGGGGGCGGGGATGCGCATGGGCCTCCTCCCTGGCAGCAGAGCGCACGGGACCGTGATGCACGGACTGCCGCACAGTAGACCGTTCGCTCATTACCGCTCAAGGCGGTCGTTTCGGCGCGGAAGGGGTTGCGCCGCACCTGCCGGCCGTGGTGTGGCGCCCTCCGCGCCCCTACCTCCGGTCTGTGCGGTCCAGGAGCCGGGCCGTGTCTGCCGGCGACGACGTTCGTGCAGGTCAGGCAGAGGGCCACCCGGGTGGATACGCCGTGCAGGTGGACCTCCATGTGGACCTCCATCACCACGGCGAACAGTGCCTGGCCGCTGCGTCGGTGCCGTCCCGGCAGGGAGGGGAAGAGGAAAGGGAGGCACGCCCCGGCCCGCAGCTCGGAGTCCGCCGGTTCGATGTCGCCGGCCACGGCGGTCGACAGGTCGACAGCCGGTCGCGGTGCACGTTGCGCCAGGCGGTGCGCCGCTCGGTCCGCCGATGCGGCGCGGCCCCGACGACCGCGGTGGCCTCCGCATCGATCAACGCACACCGCCTGCAGAGCCCGGCGGACCGCCGCCGACGCCGGCGGTCCGTCGCCGGCCCGGCCGGGCCGGCGACGGACGGACGAACTCCCACGCGCTGGCGGTCAGTTCATGGCGACGAGCCATCCGGCCATGATGCAAGGGTCGGCTCCACTTGACGGCACCGCCTAGAAGAACCCGAGCTTCTTGGGGGAGTAGCTGCAAAGGAGGTTCTTCGTCTGCTGGTCGTACAGCGGGAATGCCTCGCTGACCTGGGTAAATAGCAGACATGTCCGGCTCGTTGGAGTCGTTCGCCCGGGAATGGTCCGGATCTTGTCTGCCCGGGGCAACCGTCCGGTGGCACCGGCGGGCCCTGGCCGTAGCCGCAGACCGTGGCCGGGCGCAGGCCTCGTGGCTCCGAGAGCCGGCGAACCGCGAAGCCCCACCGAGACCCGACCCGACGGGGTTTCCGGCCGGAGCCGTGAGATGACGGGGTGTGCCGGCTCTGCGATCGCACCCCTGCATGAGGGATCCCTGAGGCGAGGAGGCCACGACGGAGTGCAGTGGTCGGCAGGAGCGCGCGGTGACGACGTGCGCCGTTCGGTCGGCGCGTATGAGACGGCACGGGAATTGTCGCGGCGAACAAGGTCCGGCCTTCCGACCGCGAGGACCCGAGTGCTTCAGAGGCATCCTCCTCGCTTCCCCGTCTGCTGAGACACGAGCTCGGGCCTGTGCGTCGCTCCTCGACGACGGGGGTTGCAGTGCTTCCGGTGGATCGCCAGGTGCACCGGTCCCATGTCGGCTTCGCGGATCTCACCGGGCAGCCGTGATCGCTGTTGACGCCACCGCTCACCGGTACCGCACCACCGCGCCCGAGGACGCCGAGGGCGTCGCCGTACGCTCCGCAGCGTGAGGTCCGTCGGCGCGTACCCGCGTCAGACGTCCGCGTCCCGGGCGAGCCGCTGTACCCGCTCGACGTCGGGCAGGCCCGTGCCCCGGCCGGTCCGGGTCGGCGTCGGGTCCTCGGCGGCGTTCGCCGGGTCGACCAGCCTGCGCAGGCCGGTGCGGAGGAGCGCGCCGTCGACGGAGGCCACGCCGCTGAGCGCGAGCACCGACACGCCCTGGTCGAGTGCGGCCATGAGCTGCGCGACCTCGTCGACCGGGAGGTTCTCACCGGTCGGCCGGCTCTCGGCCGCGATCCGCCCGTAGGCGTCGATCATGATCTGCACACGGGCGCGCAGCTGTTCGCCGAGCACCGCGTCGCGGGCGGCGGTCGCGATGAACTCCAGCATCGCCAGGCCGAAGCCGCGCACCAGCATCGCGGCCTCCTCGGCGGGGGCGACACCGGAGTCCGCGCCGATGGCGCCACCCGCGTCCGGAACGGCGAACGGGTCCCAGTCCTCGCCCCGCAGCGTCTGCAGGTTGCGGTCCATCGCGGCCAGGAACAGCTCGGCCTTGCCCCCGAAGTTCGAGTAGACCGCCCCCTTTGAGAACCCCGCCTCGCCGGCGATTCCCTCCAGGCTCGCCCCGTGGTAGCCGTCCCGGGCGAACGCCATCAGCGCCGCCACGGTCAAAGCGTCGCGCGTCTCGCGCTTCTGTTCCGCACGGCTGCGGCGTATCCGGGGCGCGGTCGGCGTGAGGCGTTGGTCCATGACCGGCATCGTAGTTGACGTGCCGACAGAATCCCGATACCAATGGCATTCACATACCGACAGTATTTGAATTCCACGGGTACCTCAGTGATGAGCCGGGGTGGTGGGAGGAGCGCTGATGAGCGACGTGGTGTTGGAGGTCGAGAACCTCACCAGGAGATTCGGACCGGTCATCGCCAACGACGGGGTCGATCTGCGGGTAAGGGCCGGTGAAGTGGTCGGCCTGCTCGGGCACAACGGCGCCGGCAAGACCACGCTGGTCTCGCAGATCGTGGGTCTGCTCAAGCCCGACGCGGGGGCGATCCGGGTGGCCGGGGTGGACGCTGTCGCGGATCCGGCGACGGCCCGCCGCTGTGTGGCGCTCCAGACCCAGTCGCAGGCGCCGATGGACGGCCTGACCCCCAGAACGGCGATCGAGGTCGCGGGCCGGCTGCGCGGCATGTCCAAGGCGGCCGTCGCGGCGGCGGCGCGCACGCTCGCCGAGGACCTGGACCTCCACGAGTGGCTCGACCGCCGAGCCCTGCCGGACGGACGTGGTCTGTCCGGCGGTGTGCGCAGGCTGACCGCGTTCGCCATGGCCGCGGTCGCGCCGGTGCCGCTGATCGTCCTCGACGAGCCCACCAACGACGTCGACGCGGCCCGCCGACGGCGCTTGTGGGACATCGTGCGCCGCCTGGGCGACGAAGGCGCGGGCGTGCTGCTCGTGACCCACAACGTCGTCGAGGCCGAGCGTGTGGTGGACGAACTCGTGGTGCTCGACCACGGCAAGGTCGTCGCCGCAGGGTCACCGAGCCGGCTGCGCGGGACCGGTGACCACGCCCTGCGGCTCGAACTCTGGCTGCATCCCGACGGGGCCGACCCCTCGGATCCCTCGGGCGCGCTGCCGATTCCCGTCGCCCGCCGCGTCCGCGTCGGCAGGCGGGTGCTGCTCACCCTCGGCTCGGCCGATGCCGAGGCCGCCGTCGCCTGGGCCGCGACGCTCCGCGAGAGCCGCCGCATCGAGGAGTACACGCTGGGCCCCGCCACCCTCGAGGACGTCTACCTCGCCGTGACCGCCGAAGCCGCCGCCGGAGCCACGACCGCCGGAGCCACGACCGCCGCAGCCGCCACGGACGCGGCCGACATCCCGGAGAGGACCGCCCGTGTCTGAGGCAACCGTCGTCGCGACGCCCACCCGTGTGCCCCGCGCGGTCCCGCCGCGCACCGGTCTGTGGACGACCTACGCGACCCTGCTGCGCTGGACCATGGCCCAGATCGGCGCGATCCTGCCGCTGATCATCCTGATCCAGGCGCTGCTCGCCGCCGGCATCATCGTGGGCTTCGGGTTCCTGATCGGGGACGTCAACAGCCCCGCCGCCCAGTTCCTGTCCACGGGCACCCCGACCGTGCTGCTGATGGTCATCGGCCTGGTCATGGTCCCCCAGGGGGTGGCGCAGGCCCGCACCAGCGGCACCTTCACCTACCAGCGCGCGCTGCCGGTGCCGCGCCCGCTGCTGCTGCTAGCCGATCTCACGGTGTGGCTGGTGGTCGCCCTCCCGGGCATCCCCGTGGCGGTGTTCGTGGCCTGGTTGCGCTACGACCTGAGCTACTCCTTCGACTGGCCGCTCCTGGTGGCCGCGTCCGTGCTGACCGCGGTGGTGGCGACGGCCGTCGGCTACGCGGTGGCCGTGCTCCTGCCGCCGCTGCTCGCCCAGCTCGCCAGCCAGGTCCTCGTGTTCTTCGTGATGCTGTTCTCGCCGATCACGTTCCCGGAGAGCCAGTTGCCGGACTGGTTCAGGGCGGTCCACGACGTGCTGCCGTTCCGGCCGGCCGCAGACCTGCTGCGCGCCGGACTGGTCTCGGGTGGCCAGGGGGCGAACTGGCAGGACCTCGCCGTGCTGACGGTGTGGTGCCTGCTGGGCCTCACGATCAGCGTGCGGGCGCTGGTCCGCCGGTCCTGAACCGGCGGGGACGGACGGTGCGCGGCGGCCGGGGAAGGGGCGAAAGCATCCCTGGCCGCCGCGAGAGCTGCAGAACCCGATGTCACAGCGGATGTTGCTTTGTCATCGCTATAACTCCCCTTTGGCTCCCCTTTACTTGGAGGTGCTGCGGGACGGCGGCTTCGTGAAGTACCTCGCGCCCGTCATCGAGGCGGACCTGCGGCTGATGGGCGGGTACGAGGACACCGCCCGGGAGAAGCTGCGGTGCCCGATCGTGCTCATGCAGGGCCGTGAGGACACGGTCACCTCCGGCCCATGGGCGGACTACACGGACGGTTCGTTCGAGGTGTTCGAGTACGACGGCGGGCACTTCTTCCACGACGAGCACCGGGCTTCGATGGCCGCGCTGATGGAGTCGAGGATCCAGCGGCGTTGGCAGCAGAGGCAGGCGTCGTCCGACGCGTCCGGTCGCCCCACGGAGCTGACACACGAGCGAGGGTGAGGCGGTGTCCACGGTCCTGGTCTTCGACGTCGACCGGCTCTCGGAGGCTGACACGGACCGCTTGTACCGGGCCGTGCCGGCGGAGCGGCGGGCCCGCGCGGACATGATCGACTTCCCGGCGGAACGAAGACGGTGCCTGGCGGTGGGGGCGCTGCTGCGCTACGCGCTGCTCGCGCGTCACGGTCTGGCGCCGAGCGACCTGGACACGGCGCGGGACGCGTTCGGCAAGCCGTATCTCGTGCGCGTCCCCGGGCTGCACTTCAGCCTCTCGCACGCGGGGAGGTGGGTGGCCTGCGCGACGAGCGACACGGAGATCGGCGTGGACATCGAGCACACCGCCGTCGGCGCCGTCGACATCTCCCACCGCTTCGCCCCGGACGAGCACGCCTACGTCGCCGCCGCGCCCGCCGACCGACGGGCCCGGCGGCTGGTGCGGATCTGGACCCTCAAGGAGAGCTATGTGAAGTACCTGGGACGGGGCCTGGACATCCCGATGGACTCCTTCAGCGTGTCGGCCCCGGACCGGCGTCCCCGGGTCCTGCGGGGCGCGCTCGACGCCAGGCCCCGACTGAAGCAGGTGGCGCACGGGGACGACTACTGGCTCGCCGAGTGCTGCCGGGACGACAGCGGTATCTCCGTCGTGGAGCCCACCCGGAAAGACCTCCTCGCCGTGTGCTGACAGCCGGATCGAGGCCGGCCGGCAACCGTCTCGAGCCGGGCACGTCTGTTCGGGAGAGGGAAGCTCGGCGCGCCCACGTGAGGGCGCGCGACAGGCCTCACGGCCGAGCGTCGCCGAGCAGGTGCGTGAACGGAGCGCCATGTCGCGAACGTCGTCGACGGGCGGTTCGATGCCCAAGACCTGCAGTGCTCACGAGAGGGGTGTGGTCCGCACGGTCGAAGAACCCGATGCGGACCAGGCCGAGCCCGGGCGATTGCGGTCCGCGGCGACGCCTCCGCGCGCAGTCCGTCCCGATCGGGGCATCCGCACCCGCCGGACGCCCGCCCGGCGACGAACTGTCGCTGACCCGTGGTCGCCCGGGAGCGTCGTTCGGCCCGCGGTTGGCCCGGTTGCCCGGAACGCGACGATGCCTCCAGGCAACCGACCTCAGGTTCTAGAAGAAGCCAAGTTTCCGTGGGCTGTAGGAACAAAGGATGTTCTTCGTCTGCTGGTAGTGCTCCAGCATCATCTTGTGGGTCTCGCGCCCGATGCCCGACCCCTTGTAGCCGCCGAACGCCGCGTGGGCCGGGTAGGCGTGGTAGCAGTTCGTCCAGACGCGGCCCGCCTGGATGGCGCGGCCCGCGCGGTAGGCGGTGTTGACGTCGCGGGTCCAGACACCTGCCCCGAGGCCGTACAGCGTGTCGTTGGCGATCTTGATGGCGTCGTCGAAGTCCTGGAACGACGTCACGGACACCACCGGCCCGAAGATCTCCTCCTGGAAGATCCGCATCCGGTTGTCGCCCTCGAAGATGGTGGGCTGGACGTAGTAGCCGCCCTTCAGCTCGCCCTCGTGCTCGATGCGTTCACCGCCGGTGAGGACCCTGGCGCCCTCCTGCCGGCCGATGTCGAGGTAGGAGAGAATCTTCTCCAGCTGGTCGTTGGAGGCCTGCGCGCCGATCATCGTGTCCGTGTCCAGCGGATGCCCGGTCTTGATCTGCTCGGTGCGGGCGACCGCGGCCGCCATGAAGTCGGCGTAGTTGCCGTGCTGGACGAGCGCCCGGGACGGGCAGGTGCACACCTCGCCCTGGTTGAGCGCGAACATCGTGAAGCCCTCGAGCGCCTTGTCGCGGAAGTCGTCGTCCGCCGACCAGACATCGTCGAAGAAGATGTTCGGTGACTTGCCGCCGAGTTCGAGCGTGACCGGGGTGATGTTCTCGGAGGCGTACTGCATGATCAGGCGCCCGGTCGTGGTCTCGCCCGTGAACGCCACCTTCGCCACGCGGGGCGAGGACGCGAGCGGCTTGCCCGCCTCCACGCCGAAGCCGTTGACGATGTTCAGCACGCCCGGCGGGAGCAGGTCGGCGACCAGGCTCAGCCAGTAGTGGATCGACGCCGGGGTCTGCTCGGCGGGCTTGAGGACGACGGTGTTGCCCGCCGCGAGGGCCGGTGCCAGCTTCCAGGTGGCCATAAGGATCGGGAAGTTCCACGGGATGATCTGCGCGACCACCCCGAGCGGCTCGTGGAAGTGGTACGCCACCGTGTCGTCGTCGAGCTCCGCGAGCGAACCCTCCTGGGCGCGGATCGCCCCCGCGAAGTAACGGAAGTGGTCGATGGCGAGGGGGATGTCGGCGGCGAGGGTCTCGCGGACCGGCTTGCCGTTCTCCCAGCTCTCGGCGACCGCCAGTGCCTCCAGGTTCGCCTCCATCCGGTCGGCGATCTTCCGCAGGATGTCGGAGCGTTCGGTGACGGAGGTACGGCCCCAGCCCGGCGCCGCCGCGTGTGCCGCGTCCAGTGCGCGCTCCACGTCCTCGGCGGTGCCCCGCGCGATCTCCGTGAAGGGCTGCCCGTTGACCGGACTCGGGTTCTCGAAGTACTGCCCGCCGGCCGGCGGCACGTACGCACCGCCGATGAAGTGGTCGTAGCGCGCCTCGTACGAGACGATCGCGCCGTCGGTACCGGGCGCCGCGTAACGCGTCATGTGTGCCTGCCTCCCGAGAACACGCTGCCCGCCGTTGGACAGCTCTCGGCGTGAGGCTAGGAGGGGCGACGTTGCGAGGACGTTGCGCCTGCCGGGCAGGATGACGGTACCGGTCCGGGGCGCGGTGCCGGGCCTGCCGGGTGAGCCGGGCGTGCCGTACGCGTCGCCCAGCCCGCCGGAGCCGACAGTTCCGACTCCAGCTCCGCCAGGCGCGAACGCACCGCCGCCGTCGGCCGTACCGCCGCCAGGGCCCGCCAGATGTCGAGGTCGTCCTCACCCCAGGGCGCGTGGGCCCAGTCCGCCAGCAGATCCGGGTCGCGCCGGGAGATGAGCGCCGACCGCAGCGCGTCGGCGAGCCGGTGCCGCAGCCGGGCGACCGCCGGAGCCTGCGAACCGGGCAGCAGCGGACCGCCGTACGCCGTCACCGCCGCCGTGACCGCGCCCGTCCCCAGCCGCCGCTCCACCACGGCGACGTCGGACTCCACCGGCACCGTGAGCCGGTACGGCCGCGACGCCAGCAGCCCGGGGCCGAGCAGCCGGCGCAGCCGGGCGAGTTCGGCCCGCAGTGTCACGGGCGTCACCGACTCGTCCTCGTACAGCGCGCACAACAGCTCGTCGCCGCTCAGCCCCTCCGGATGGCGGGCCAGCAGAACCAGGATCTCGCTGTGCCGGCGGCTGAGCCGGACCCGGCGGCCGTCCACCAGGAGCCCGGCCTCGTCGCGGCCCAGCGCGGTCAGCTGGAGCGCGTCCTCCGCGGTCGCGGGCGGTTCGAGCAGCGCGAGCTGCGACTCGGCGGCGCGTGCCACCGCCTGCACGAAGCCGAGGCTGTGCGGATGCGCCAGACCGTCCCCGCCGGTGATGTCGACCGCTCCCAGCACCAGTCCCGTGCGCGGATCGTGCACCGGTGCCGCCGCGCAGGTCCACGGCTGGACCCGCCGGACGAAGTGCTCGGCCGCGAACACCTGCACCGGCCGGTCCACGGCGACCGCCGTACCCGGCGCGTTCGTACCCACCGCGCTCTCCGCCCAGCGGGCTCCCGGCACGAAGTTCATCCGGTCCGCCCGCCGCCGGGTCGTGGGGTGCCCCTCCACCCACAGCAGCCTGCCCTGGGCGTCGCACACCGCCAGCAGGTGCTCGCCGTCCGCCGCGAACGTGCCCATGAGCTCCCGTACCAAGGGCATCACCCGGGCCAGCGGATGCTCCGCGCGGTACGTGCCGAGGTCCCCGTCCGTGAGCTCCACCCGGGCGCTGCCGTCCGGACCGACCCCCGCCCGCGCCGAACGCCGCCACGAGTCGGCCACCACGGAGCGCACGGGCCGCTCCACCGTGCCCCGCTCGGTGAACCTCTCGTGGGCGCGGCGCAGGACGCGTACGCGCTCGACGGGATCGGTCCCCGGCTCCAGGGCCACCCACGGATCGGTCAACTCGGCCTCCCGGGAAGGTGATGCGGCTCACTCCCATCGTCACGCCCCCCACGGGGGCGGACAAGGCGGGCGCGGCCACGCCGTTCCTTACGCGGCTGTCCGCCGTCAGGCGGAGTTGACCAGTGCCAGGTAGCGCGCCCAGTCCCAGTGCGGCCCCGGGTCCGTGTGGTCGGTGCCCGGTATCTCGTGGTGGGCGATGATGTGGGCGCGGTCCTTCGGTAGGCCGTGCCGGGCGCAGACCGCCGCGGTGAGCCGGGCGGACTGCTCGTACAGGGCGTCGGTGAACCAGTCGGGATCGTCCACCCAGCCCTCGTGCTCGATGCCGATGCTGCGCGTGTTGTGGTCCCAGTCGCCCGCGTGCCAGGCGATGTCGCGTTCGCGGACGCACTGTGCGACGAGCCCGTCGGCGGACCGCACGACATAGTGCGCGGACACCTTCTTCCCGGGGTCGCGGAAGACGGACAGGGTGTTCCGGTACGTCGTCTGGGTCACGTGGATCACCACGAGGTCGACGGAGCGGGGCGCCGGGCCCTCGGCCGCCGTGTAGTTGGACGGATCGGCAGGCTCCCAGACCCCGGGCGGATGGTCGGGGGCCCGGGGAGGTTCTCCCGCCCGGGGGCCGGGGAGCAGCGAGTAGGGGAGTACGGCGAGGGCCGCACCCTGCAGCATCCGTCGCCTGCCGGGCGACGGAACGGGTCGCTTCACGCGGGTCTGCCCTCCCTGGGCCGGGGTCGCGGCACATCGGCACATGCGTGCGTGGCACGTGTGTGCTGTGCCGTCACATGGGTCACGCCCAGGAGCGTCGCCGCGGTTTCACGAGGCCGGGGACGCGGCCGCCCGGCACATGCCTGCCCCTCACGGCCGTCCGGCCACCGCCGCCGGGTCGTCGAGCACCCCCCGCACCACCGAGTGCGCCGCGCCGAGCAGCGGTCCCTCGGGTCCCAGCCGCGACACGGTCACCGCGCGCGCGGGGCCCGTGGTACGCCGTGCCAGCTCCCGTTCCAGCGAGGGCAGCAGCCAGGGCGCGAGGCCGGCCAGCGCGCCGCCCAGCACGACGGTCTCCGGGTCCAGCAGGTTCACCGCGCCGGTCAGCGCGATGCCGAGCGCGGTCCCGGCGCCGCGCAGGGCCCGCCGTACGTCCTTGTCGCCCCCGGCGGCGCGCTCGGCGAGCAGCCCGACGCGGTCCTCGCCCGGCTCTAGCCCGGCCGCCCGCAGCACGGCCTCCTTGCCGGCGTACTGCTCCAGGCAGCCGCGCCCGCCGCACGCGCACTGCGGCCCCTCCGGGCGCACCGGCATGTGCCCCAGCTCGCCCGCGAACCCGCGCGTTCCGCGCAGCAGCCGGCCGTCCACGACCACGGCCGCGCCGATACCGATCTCGGCCGAGACGTGCAGGAAGTCGCGCGGGGTGCCGTCACCGAGCCAGAGCTCGGCGAGCCCGCCGAAGTTGGCCTCGTTGTCCACCGTCAGCGGCAGGTCGTCCGTCAGCGGCGGAGCGCCCGCCGGCGTCGGTGTCCCCGTCAGCAGCGCACCGAGGTCCGTGCCGTGCCAGTCGAGGTTGGGCGCGCGGACCACCGTACGGGCGTCCCGCGCCACCAGACCGGGCACGGCCACCGCGAGCCCCGCGGGCCACAGTCCCTCCTGTCCCGCCTCGGCGGTCACCTGCCGCACCAGCCCGGCCAGTTCGGTGAGCACCGGCTCGGGCCGCCGGCCGCGGTTCGTGCCGTGCCGTACGGCACGCGCGCGTACCCGCCCGCGCAGATCGACCGCGCACACGGCGAGGTGGTCGACGCCGACCTCCGCGCCGATCCCGGCGGGGCCGCGCCCGCTGAGGGCGAGCGCCGAGCCCGGCCGCCCCACCCGCCCCGGCCGCTCGGGCCCCAGCTCCTCGAGCAGTCCCGTGCGGACCAGCTCGTCCACCAGGGTGGAGACCGCCGCCCGGGTCAGGCCGATGCGCGA
Organism: Streptomyces sclerotialus; assembly: GCA_000719105.1. Taxonomy (GTDB): domain Bacteria; phylum Actinomycetota; class Actinomycetes; order Streptomycetales; family Streptomycetaceae; genus Streptomyces; species Streptomyces sclerotialus_B. Next base: position 44,214 of record JODX01000007.1, read on the forward strand.
GGCGACGGCGGCGCGGGACAGCGGGCCCTCGGCGTTGACGGTGTGCATGACCCGGGAGAGGTTGCGGCGACGCATGCCCGCCTGCGTGTCGGGCAGCCGGCGGCCGGGACTCGTGGGGTGGGCCTCGTGCAGCGGTGCGGTAAGCCTTCCGTCAGTCACTCCGTCAGTCCTCGTCCGGCCGGTCCCCGCGCGGGCGCCGGGGCACGGTGCACGTGCCCGGCGTCCGCGGGGCTGTTCTGGTCAGGGCGCGTCCGCGCCCGCGCGCCCGCCCGTCGGCTCCGGCCCGTCAGCTCCTGCCGGGCTCCCGCTCCAGCAGGGGCGCCGCGTCGGAGAGTACCCCGGAGATCCTTGTCAGCGCCGCCTCGTCCCGTTCCACGGCCTCCAGCACGGGCCCGCGCGCGGTGTCCCAGCGCCGGGCGACCGCGGCCGGGTCCTCACCGGTCAGCAGGCCGGCGGCCTGGGCGGCGGCGCCGAGCGCCACCAGCTCCTTGGCCTCGGGCACCTGGACCGGACGCCCCGACAGCCGCCGTACCGTCTGCTGCCAGGCCGTGCCCCGGGCGCCCCCGCCGATCAGCAGCAGCGGCGCGGAGCGGTCCGCGTCCTCGTCGAGCACCAGGTCCAGGGCGCCGAGCAGCGAGTGGACCGCGCCGTCGTAGGCGGCCTGGAGGAGCTGCCCGGCCGTCGTGTCGTGCCGCAGGCCGTGCAGCAGGCCGGAGGCGTGAGGCAGGTTCGGGGTGCGCTCACCGTCCAGGAAGGGGAGCAGGGTGACGCCGGTGCCGGGCTCGACGGCCTCGCGGTCCAGGCCCAGCAGGGCGGCCACGCGGTCCACGGCGAGGGTGCAGTTCAGGGTGCAGGCCAGCGGGAGCCAGTCCCCGCGCGCGTCCGCGAAGCCCGCCACCGTGCCGGTGGGGTCCGCGGGGCGGCGCGTCGAGACCGCGTACACCGTGCCGGAGGTGCCGAGGCTCAGCACCGGGGTGCCGGGGAGCAGCCCCAGCCCGAGCGCGGCCGCCGCGTTGTCGCCCGTCCCGGGCGCGACCAGCGTGCCCTTGGCGAACGGCAGGTCATGGGCGTCGCGCACGGTTCCGGCGACCTCGCCCGGCCGCACCACGCGCGGCAGCAGCGCCGGATCGAGCCCCACGTGCCCGAGGACCTCCGGGTCGTACGCCTCCGTCCCGGACGACCACCAGCCCGTCCCGGAGGCGTCCCCGCGGTCCGTCGTGCCCTGTCCGGTGAGGCGCTCGGTGAGGTAGTCGTGCGGGAGGCGTACGGCGGCGGTGGCGCGGACCGACTCGGGCTCGTGCTCGGCCAGCCAGGCCCACTTGGTGACCGTGAAGGACGCGGCCGGCACACTTCCGGTGCGCTCGGCCCAGGCCTTCGCCCCGCCCAGGTCGTCCACCAGCCGGCGGGCCTGCGGCGCCGACCGCACGTCGTTCCACAGCAGCGCCGGGCGCACCGGCTCGCCCTGCGCGTCCAGCGTGACCAGCCCGTGCTGCTGGCCGCCGATCGACACGGCCGCCGCCTCGCGCGCGGGGGCACCGCACTGCTCGAGCGCCGCGCACAGCGCGTCCCACCACTGCCGCGGATCGCTCTCCCGTCCCTCGCCGGAGGAGACGGTGTGCGGCGCCTGCCCGCTCGCCACCACCCGTCCGGTCGACGCGTCGACGACCAGCGCCTTGGTGGACTGGGTGGATGTGTCCACACCGACGACGAGCGGACCTTCGGCTGCTGACATCGGGCTCTCCCTCTTCCGCGGCTCGCGGGATCCGGTCTCTTCGTTCACGGTCTTCCACGGTCTTTACCGTCGAAGACACCCCCGTGTCTTCCCAGAGGTGCGTCCGCATACTAATTTGTTAAGCGCCATGACGAAATAGTCTGAGCAGCAAGGAGCCGTGGCATGAACTACCAGCCCACCCCCGACGACAGGTTCACCTTCGGCCTGTGGACCGTCGGCTGGCAGGGGAGGGACCCCTTCGGCGACGCCACCCGTGGCGCCCTCGACCCGGCCGAGTCGGTGCGCCGTCTGGCGGACCTCGGCGCCTACGGAGTGACCTTCCACGACGACGACCTGATCCCCTTCGGGTCCTCCGACACCGAGCGCGAGTCCGTCGTCAAGCGCTTCCGCGAGGCCCTCGACGCGACCGGCATGACCGTGCCGATGGCCACCACCAACCTGTTCACGCACCCCGTCTTCAAGGACGGCGCGTTCACCGCCAACGACCGGGACGTGCGCCGCTACGCGCTGCGCAAGACGATCCGCAACATCGACCTGGCCGTGGAACTGGGCGCGAAGACGTACGTCGCCTGGGGCGGCCGTGAGGGCGCCGAGTCGGGCGCGGCCAAGGACGTGCGCGACGCGCTCGACCGGATGAAGGAGGCCTTCGACCTCCTCGGCGAGTACGTGACCTCCCAGGGCTACGACATCCGCTTCGCCATCGAGCCCAAGCCGAACGAGCCGCGCGGCGACATCCTGCTCCCCACGGTCGGCCACGCCCTGGCCTTCATCGAGCGCCTGGAGCGCCCGGAGCTGTACGGCGTCAATCCCGAGGTGGGCCACGAGCAGATGGCCGGGCTGAACTTCCCGCACGGCATCGCCCAGGCCCTGTGGGCGGGCAAGCTCTTCCACATCGACCTCAACGGCCAGAACGGCATCAAGTACGATCAGGACCTGCGGTTCGGGGCGGGCGACCTGCGGTCCGCGTTCTGGCTGGTGGACCTGCTGGAGAGCGCCGGCTACGAGGGCCCGCGGCACTTCGACTTCAAGCCGCCGCGGACCGAGGACTTCGACGGCGTGTGGGCGTCGGCCGCCGGCTGCATGCGCAACTACCTGATCCTGAAGGAGCGCGCCGCCGCCTTCCGCGCCGACCCCGAGGTGCAGGAGGCCCTGCGCGCCTCGCGGCTGGACGAGCTGGCGCAGCCGACGGCCGCGGACGGTCTGAAGGCGCTCCTCGCGGACCGCGCGGCGTTCGAGGACTTCGACGTGGACGCGGCCGCCGCGCGCGGGATGGCGTTCGAGCGCCTGGACCAGCTGGCGATGGACCACCTGCTGGGTGCGCGCGGCTGAGGTCGCCGCGACGTTCCTCGCCGGCCCGGCCGATCAGGCCGGGCCGGCGAGGACTTCCGGAGCCTGCCGACGTCGGGCCCGCGGCCTACTCGCCCGTCCGCCCGGGCCCGTCGTCCCCGTCCGCCGCCGCCAGTGCCGTCGCCGGGTCCTGGGCTGCGAGACCCACGGGCGCCCAGCGGCCTGCCTCCTCGCGATACGGCCACCAACGGCCGTCGCGACCCAGCCGCACCTGAACCGAACCGCCGCTCACCGTCCACCGGTTGCCCGACCCGTGAAGCAGCGGTCGCTCCCCCTCCTCCCAGGCCGCTTCCAGGGCGGCACGCGCGCGTGCGAGCGTGGCCCCCTCGGGGACCCACTCGTCCTCCAGCACCGAAACAGCGACCTGGCCCCCGTACCGCCATGCGCGAACGGCGAGCGCCAGTTCCTCCGGGGTCCGCCCGGACCCTTGCGCCAGGCGCGTCGGTATCGGCCCCTCCTGGAACTCCTCGAATCCCCCGGGCCCCTCGAAGGCGCCCGCGGCGAGCCGGACGGCGTCCTGGGCGACCGTCGGCTCCTCCGCCCGCTCTCCCGCCTGCCCGGCACCGAGCGCGTCGACGAGCAGCCGGTGTGCCTCCTCGGCGGCCCGGGCGGCCAGGAACTCCAGTGCGGCCGTGTCGACACCCGGGGCGGGCCGGGCGTCGGTGTCCAGGGAGGGAGGTGTGCCGGGCGTCCCGGGCACATCGGGTGGCGCGGGAAGCGGCGGCAGCACGGCCCCGGCCGCGTACGCCTCGGCGGCGTCCACACCCTCCTCCGGGCCGTCCGCGCCGCTGTCCGGGGCGACCGGTTCCACGTCCGCCGGAGCGGTGCCGCGCACCTGCAACCCGTCCAGCAGCGCCCGCTCCCCGCGCCCCCGCATCAGCAGCAGCACGAACGGATCCTGGTCCAGCAGTCGGGCCAGCTGGTAGCAGAGCGCCGCGGTGTGGGCGCAGTGGTCCCAGGCGTCGCAGTCGCACTCCGGCTCCAGATCACCGAGACCCGGCAGGAGCTCTACCCCGGCGGTCGCGGCGTCCTCCACCAGGTGCGGCGGCATCTCCCGGTCGAGCAGGGCCGCGATGTGCCCGGCCCGCTCGGCGGCCATGTCCAGGAAGCGGCCCCACTGGTCCCCGGACAGTTCCTGCAGCAGGACGTCGGCGCGGTGTGCGGTGCGGTCGCGGTCCTGTACGACGGCGGTGATGCGCCCGGGGCGCACCGACACGGCGCCGACCGCTCCCGCGCGCGCGAGTCTGCGTCCCGCCTTCACCTGCTGCCCGTCCAGCGCCCCGTCCTCCAGCGCCTTCAGCCAGGCCCGGCCCCACCAGGTCTGTGCGAAGCCCCGGCCGTGCGCGGGCGGCAGCGCGGCGAACGTGCGCACGTCATCGTGGTCGTCGCGGTGACAACGGTCGCTCATGCTCATCGGCGATCCCCTCGGAGCTCCACCAGATCGGCCAGTTCGGCGTCGGACAGTTCGGTGAGGGCCGCCTCCCCGGAGCCGAGCACGGCGTCGGCCAGCTCCCGCTTGCGCAGCAGCATGCCGGCGATACGGTCCTCGATCGTCCCCTCCGCGATCAGCCGGTGCACCTGCACCGGCCGGGTCTGGCCGATGCGGTACGCGCGGTCGGTCGCCTGGGCCTCGACGGCGGGGTTCCACCACCGGTCGTAGTGCACGACGTGCTCGGCCCGCGTCAGGTTCAGCCCCGTGCCCGCGGCCTTCAGCGACAGCAGGAACACGGGGACCTCGCCCTCCTGGAAGCGGCCGACCATCGCCTCGCGCTCGTGCACCGGGGTACCGCCGTGCAGGAACTGCGACGCCACGCCCCGCGCGGCCAGGTGCCGCTCGATGATCCGCGCCATGCCCACGTACTGGGTGAAGACCAGCACGCTCGCCCCCTCGGAGAGGATCGTGTCGAGGAGCTCGTCCAGCAGCTCGAGTTTCTCCGACCGGCCGGCGATCCTGGGTTGCTCCTCCTTGAGGAACTGCGCCGGATGGTTGCAGATCTGCTTCAGCCCGGTCAGCAGCTTCACGATCAGCCCGCGCCGCTCCATGCCGTCGGCACCGGAGATCTCCGCCAGCGTCTCGCGCACCAGGGCCTCGTACAGCCCCGCCTGTTCCCTGGTGAGCGACACCGCGCGGTCGGTCTCGGTCTTCGGCGGCAGCTCGGGAGCGATGCCCGGGTCCGACTTGCGGCGGCGCAGCAGGAAGGGCCGTACGAGCCGGGCGAGCCGCTCCGCCGCGGCGGGGTCACGGCCGCCCTCGACGGCCTGCGCGTACTGGGCGCGGAACGTGCCGAGCGTGCCGAGCAGTCCCGGCGTCGTCCAGTCGAGGATCGCCCACAGCTCGGAGAGGTTGTTCTCCACGGGTGTGCCGGTGAGTGCCACGCGCGCGCGTGCGCCGATGGTGCGCAACTCCTTCGCGGTGGCCGAGTAGGGATTCTTCACGTGCTGCGCCTCGTCCGCGACGACCATGCCCCAGTCGACGCCCGCCAGCCGGCGCGCGTCGAGGCGCATCGTGCCGTACGTGGTGAGCACGAACTCCCCGTCCGACAGACCGTCCAGGGCGCGCCGGGACCCGTGGTGGCGGCGTACGGGGGTGCCGGGCGCGAACTTCTCGATTTCGCGCTGCCAGTTGCCCATCAGCGAGGTCGGGCAGACCACGAGGGTGGGCCCGGCGGCCGACGGGTCGGTCTGCCGGTGCAGGTGCAGCGCGATGAGCGTGATCGTCTTGCCCAGGCCCATGTCGTCGGCCAGACAGCCGCCGAGTCCCAGGGAGGTCTGGCGCACCAGCCAGTCGAGCCCCCGCAGCTGGTAGTCGCGCAGGGTCGCGTCCAGTCCGGCGGGCTGCCCGACCGGCTCGTGGCCTTCCGGCCGCGACAGCCGTTCCCGCAGGGCCGCCAGCCACCCCGTGGGCCGTACGTCGACACGACGGCCGTCGACCTCGGTGGAGCCCGTCAGAGCGGCACCGAGCGCGTCGATGGGCGTGACCTTGCGGTCCTGCCGGTCCCGGGCGCGGCGCACCTCCTCGGGGTCCATGAGGACCCACTGGCCGCGCAGCCGCACCACGGGGCGGCCGGCCTCGGCCAGCATGTCCAGTTCCTGCCGGGTGAGCTGCTGGTCGCCGAGCGCGAACGACCAGGTGCAGGAGAGCAGCGCGTCGGCCGACAGCAACGACGGTGTGTCCGGGGCACCGTGTGCCGTGTGCGGGGTGTCGTCCGGCGGTCCGATCACCGCGCGCGCGGTCAGCCTGCGCGTGAACTCCCTGGGCCAGTGCACGTCGACGCCCGCGGCCGCCAGCAGTCGGGCACCCTCACCGAGGAGTTCGGTGACCTCGTCGTCGGCGAGTTCGACGGAGCCGGGCACGGCGGCGGACAGCAACGGCGCGAGCGGTGGCCAGGCGTGGGCGGCGCGCCGCAGCGAGAGCAGGGCGTCCATCCGCGCGCGCGGGCCGAAGCCCTCGGCCCCGGCCCACACCGCCGGAGCGTCCGCGACGAGCGTGGGGTCGTCGACGCTGTGCACCTGCAGCACGGCGCGGAAGGACAGTCGCGTTCCGTCCTCCGGCACGGCCGACGCGAGCCCGGGCGCCTCGATGCGCAGGGACAGGCGTACACCCGCGTCGTGTCCGGCGGCGACGTCGGCGGCCCAGGCGCGCTGCTCGGGCACGTGCTGCGCCTCCGGAGCCGCGAACACCGGGCCGCCCGCCGCGAGCGCCGCCGCGGGGGAGCGGGGGAGTGTGTCGGCCACCGCGTCGAGGAAGCCGCGCAGCAGCCGCTCGGGATCCGGCAGCCGGAGGGGGCGGGCACCGGTCAGGGGCACGGCGTGCGCCTCGGGCGGCATCGCCGCGGCCAGTTCACGGATCCGGTCCAGGTCCTCCGCGTGCAACGGCCCCGCACGCCATGCGTCGTGATCGGTCGCGGTCAGGCCGGGCAGCAGCAGCCCCCGCGCGGCGAACCGCAGCCCGAGCAGGGCCGCCGCCGCCCAGAACGCGGTCGCCCGGTGCGTGTGCGCGAGGGTACGCGCGCGGGTGAGCACGGGCAGCGCCGAGCGCACCGGCAGCAGCGCGGCGGTCACGGTCACCGGCTCGACGCCCGCGTCACCGGGCACGACGACGGTCAGTTCGCCGGCCGCCCCCGAGGCGGGGACCGGGGGCGGCGTGCCGTCGGGATGCCAGAAGGCCACGCGGCCCGTACGCGGTGGATCACCTGGTATGAAAACGGCGTGGCAGCGGGTCAGTCCGACGAGCTCGGTGAGTGGTGCCGTGGAGATCTTCTGCGCAGCGATGATGCATTCCTCAAGTTTGACTACCACGGTCGGAGTCGTTGAGGGTACAGCACTTCACTCGACCGCGGATGCGATGTCATGGTGATGTAGGTCACTTCGCAGTGGCTGCGGAGAGCCTCTCCGGGAGTGTTCGGGGACGACTCAGGGATGCCTCGGGGGTGCCTCAGGGGCATGTCAGGGTTGCGTCGGGGGCGCCGTCCGGAACCGCCCGCGGCACGGACCCGTTTCTCAGAACAGACAGCGGTAGTGGCCGCGAAGGAGGCGACGAGATGTCGAAGAACGCGAAGATCGCCGCAGGGGGCGTGGCGGCCGGGCTGCTCCTGATGATCTGGCTGCCCTGGTGGGCCGCTCTGCTGATCGTCCTGGGAGTTCCGGCGGCGGCGTATCTCACGCTGGACCCGGCGCAGCGACGCAGGGTGCGCCGCGTCACACGCAAGGAACTGGGCCGCTGAGCCGGTAGCCACCGGTCCGGCGCCGGTCAGCTCGGGCGTACCGCCATCCTGTCCAGGGCCGCCAGGAGGCCCGGCAGTTCCGGTCCCCGTCCCACCGGCAATACCTCGCCGGGCTCCTCGTCGAGGAGGACGAAGGCCATGTCGTCGGTCCTGGCCACCAGGGACCAGCCGGGACCGTCGGCGCGGAGGGTGCGGGCGTCGCCCGGGGCGAACGAGGAACGGACACGGCCCAGGGGCGGTGGCGTGTCCACGTACGCGCGTGCCTCCGTGAGAACACGACGGATGCTGCTGCGGATGCCGGTGCCGCCGCCGTTCTCGCCGGCCGGTGGGGCGCCGACCGCTGTGTCGCCGGTCGACGAGTCGCCGACCGGCGATTCGTCGGCCGCTCCGTCGTCCCCGTCGTCCCCGTCGTCCCCGTCGTCCCCGTCGGCGGACTCTGCGTCGACGATCTGCTCCCGCCAGGTCGACCATTGCAGGGCGATCTCGTCGGCACCGAGGCGGCGCTGGGCGGGTCCCCAGGCGCCGGTGTCCGGCGGGGACAGCGGCGGACGCCCGGCGGTCTCCGGCGCGGGGTCGTGCGGAGCGGGCACTCCGGGGGCCGCGACGGCCACCGCCAGGGGCCAGCCGGGCAGCGCGGCCACGACCGAGCCCTCGTCCGGCGACAGGTCGTACTCCATCCCGCAGTCCCAGGACGCGATGGCGACGGCCACCAGGGACACGTCGTCGACGACGACCGTCCACCGCGCGCCGTCGCCGTCCTGGCCCAGCACGAGGCCGTACCCGTCGGCGAGCGGTGGCAGGCCGAGCGCCGCGCAGGCCTCCGGGTAGTCGTCGCCCAGCACGCTGGGGAACTGCGCCGGTGTCAGCAGTACCGCGGTGAGCACGTACAGCGCGTCGTCGCCCCGGGCGGCCACGGCGTCCTCCCCCGTCACAGCCATACCGCCCTCCCCATCGCTCTCGTCCGTCGGCGCACCCTAGTGCGCGCGCGAGGCGCTTGTCACGGGTGGGAGGCCCGGGCGGAACTGCGACGTTCCGGCCGGGCGGGGACGAACCGGCCCGCCCCCGCTCCGCTCAGGCGGCGGGCAGTCCGAGGAGATCGCGTGCCACCGTCCCCGGTGACTCGTCCCGCTCCCGCGCGAGCGCGATGACCGCCCGGCACGCCAGTTCGCTCACCCCGAAGGAGAGCGCCTCGGGCGACACCCAGGTCGTGGCCTCGTCGATCCGGTCCTGATCGTCCTCGGCACACGCCGAGACGTACGCCGCGGCGGCTTCGAACAGGTTGTGGGGACGCTTCGGCCGGGCCGTGTCCCCGTCCGTGCGCAAGGAGCCGAGAAGTCTGCCGATGAACTTGCGGAGCCTGCCGAACATACGGTCCGCCCTCCCCCTGTGCCGACGTTCACTGGTCGCTCATGTCTCCCGTCTCCAACGTAGGGTCGGAGACCTCGCAACAGAAGAGGAACCGCGCGGTGAACGGGCGGCACAGCGGTCGTGTCCGCTCAGTCGCGGCGCGCGGCCAGCGCGAGGAACCGCTCGTCCTCGTCGACGTACGACGTCATGCGCCAGCCGGAACCTGCCAGCAGCGGACCGAGGTTGGCCTCGGCGCGCAGGTCGTCCGGGGTGATCCGCCGCCCTCGGCGGGCCGCGAGCGCCGCCCTGCCGATGGGGTGGAAGAGCGCCAGCCGGCCGCCGGGACGGACCACCCGCGCCAGTTCCCGCAGGTTCTCGGCGGGCTCCGGCAGATGCGCGACGAGTCCCGCCGCGAACACCGCGTCGAGCGCCCCGTCGCGCAGCGGCAGGGCGGCCACGTCGGTGAGCAGCAGCCGCCCGTCGCGGTCCCGTCCCGCCCGTACGGCGGCCTCCAGCATGGCCGGGGTCAGGTCCGCGCCCAGCACCACCCCGGCGGGCCCCACGGCGGCACGCAGCGGTGGAAGGGCCCGTCCGGTGCCGCAGCCGGCGTCGAGCACCCGGTCGCCCGCGCGCAGCCCCAGCTCGGCGACCGCCGCCGCGTACGCGGGCCCGTCGTCGGGGAACCTCGTGTCCCAGCCGGCCGCGCGGGCCGCGAAGAACTCCTGGACGTGGGAGTGGTCGTAGTTCATGCCCCGCATGATTCCTCGCTCATGCCCGCATGATTCCTCACCGCTACGGAGGACACGCTGCGCACACGTTCGAGCGTGGCGCGATCGTCCGGGTACAACGGCGCGTCACATTCCGCCAGCTTCGAAAGGCACGCCCGTCGTGCGCCCGCCCGGACTAGCGTCCCGGAGCCATGGGACATCCGGACCACGCCGCCTTCGGCTGGCTCACCCCCGTGCTGTCGTACGCGATGGTCTGCGCCGGCGTCGCGCTCGGGCTGCGCTGCACCGTCCGAGCGCTCCGGGCCACCGGCAGGTCACGCCGCAACTGGCTGGTCACCGCGGCCTCCGCGATCGGCAGCGGTATCTGGACCATGCACTTCGTGGCCATGCTGGGATTCGCCGTCGGCGGCAGCGAGATCCGCTACGACGTACCGCTGACGCTCCTCAGCCTCCTCGTCGCCGTCACCGCCGTCTGCGGGGGACTCTTCGCCGTCGGCCACGGCCACCACCGCCTCCGCGCGCTCCTCCTCGGCGGACTCGGCATGGGGGCGGGCATCGCGAGCATGCACTACCTGGGCATGGCGGCGGTGCGGCTGCACGGCGCTCTGAGGTACGACCCCGTGTTCGTCGCGCTCTCCGCCGTGGTCGCGGTGACCGCGGCCACGGGGGCCCTGTGGGCGGTGCTCAACATCGGCTCACCGCTCGCGGTCACCGTCGCCTCGCTCGTCATCGGAGGCACGGTGGCCGGCATGCACATCACCGCCATGTCCGCGGTGAGCGTGCACGTCGTCCCCTCCGGCGAGGCCCTGCCCGGGGCCACGGCGATGCAGTTCGTCTTCCCCCTCGCCGTCGGCCTCGGGTCCCATCTCTTCCTCACCTCGGCGTACGTCGCCCTCTCCCCGATGGCCGAGGAGCCCCGGCCGTCCGCGCCGGACGCGCGGACGGCCGGGAACAGAGCCTGACGACGGACGGCCCGGCGATCGCCCGGCCCACCGGCCGCCCGGCAGACACCCCGACGCACTCCCGCATTCGAAGAGGAGGCCATGCGCACACTCCGCAGGACCCCGACAGCAGGCGCCGAGCCGCCGTCCCGGCCCCCGCGGCGCGGTCGCCGTGCCCACGCGCGCCCGTCCGCCGACGAGCGGACCGGCCCCGACGCCGCCGTCACCGCGCCGGCGGCGACCTGCACGCGCGCGCGACGATGGCATGCACGCCCCCGCACCGTCCGCGCCAGGATCGTCTGCCTGCTGATGGTGCCCGTCGTCACCCTGCTCGTCCTGTGGGCGTACGCCACCGTCAGCACCACCCAGGACATCGCCGGACTCCGCCGGGCGCAGCGCGTCGACACCGTCGTGCGTGCTCCGCTCGCCGCCGCGGTCGCCGCGCTCCAGACCGAGCGCGCGGCCGCCGTACGCCAGGCCACCGCCCCGGAAGAGGGCCATGAACTGGAGAGGCTGGCGCAGCGCACCGACCGGGCCGTCGCCCGGCTGCGGCTCGGCGACCGCCACACCGTCGCCGTCGGCATCGGCCTGCCCGCCGGGGCGGCCGAGCGCCTCGACGGCTTCGTCACCCGGGCCGAGCGGCTGCGGACGCTGCGCGCGGCCGTCCTCGACCGCAGCGCCGGGTGGCGCGAGACGTACGACGGGTACACCGGGACCATCTCCGCGGCCTTCGGTACGGTCGGCGCGCTCACCGGCGGCCAGGACGCAGCACTCGGCTCCGACGCGCGCGTACTCCTGGAGTTCTCCCGGGCGGCAGAGGCCCTGGCCCAGGAGGACGCCGTGCTCGCCGGCGCCCGGCTCGCCGGAGGCCTCGACGGGGAGCGGCTGCGCCTGTTCACCGGTGCGGTCGACATACGACGCGCCCTGACCGAGTCGGCCGCGGCCGACCTGCGCGGCCCCGAGCAGGCCGCCTGGGCGGACCTCGCACGCGGCACCGAGTACGCCACCGTCCGCTCCACCGAGGACCGGGTGCTCGCGTCCCCGCCCGGCGCCGCGGCGATCGGCGCCGCGCCCGAGGACGTCTGGAACCCGGCACACGCGCGTGTGCGGGACGGCATGCGCGCGATCGGGGCGGATGCCGGGCGTGCGGTGGCGGTCCGGGCCGACCCGCTCACCCGCGGCCTGCTCACCCCGGCCGGCGCCGCGGTCGTCCTGGGCCTGGCCGCCGTCGCGGCGGCGCTCGTCATCTCCGTACGGATCGGCCGCGGCCTCATCGTGGAACTGGTGGCCCTGCGGGACAGCGCCCTGGACATCGCCCGGCACCAACTGCCGCGGGCCATGCGGCGACTGCGCGCGGGCGAGGGGATCGACGTCGACGCGGAGGCCCCGGCCGGTCCGCCGGCCGAGGACGAGGCCGGGCAGGTCGCCGAGGCCCTCGGCACCGTGCACCGCGCGGCCCTGCACGCCGCGGTGGAGCGGGCCGAACTGGCCGACGGCATCTCGGGTGTCCTCGTCAACCTCGCCCGCCGCAGCCAGGTCCTCGTGCACCGCCAGCTGAGCCTGCTGAACACCATGGAGCGCCGCTCCGAGGACGCGGACGAACGGGACGACCTCTTACGGCTCGGCCACCTCACCACACGCATGCGGCGCAACGCGGAGAGCCTGATCATCCTCTCCGGAGCGGCGCCCGGCCGGGCCTGGCGCCTGCCGGTGCCGCTCACGGACGTGGTCCGCACGGCCGTCGCCGAGATCGAGGACCACACACGCGTGGAGGTACGGCGACTCCCCGAGACCCGGATCGCCGGCGCCGCGGCCACCGACCTCACCCACCTCATGGCCGAACTCGTGGAGAACGCCACCCAGTTCTCGCCACCCCACACGCGTGTCCGTGTCACCGGCGAACCGGTCGCCAACGGCTACGCCCTGGAGGTCGAGGACCGTGGACTCGGCATGGCCAAGGAGCGGCTCACCGAGGCCAACCGCCGCATCGGACAGGCCGAGGGTCTCGACCTGTCGGACAGCGACCGGCTCGGGCTGTTCGTGGTGAGCAGGCTGGCGTCCCGCCGCGGCATCAAGGTCCACCTCCGGGGCTCGCCCTACGGCGGGACCACCGCGGTTGTTCTGCTGCCGACCGCTCTCCTGCACGACGGAGCGGCGGAAGCCTCGTCCCGTACGCCCGCCGCCACCCCAGGGTCCGCGGAGGACACACCCGCGCGCGTGCCCCTCGACGAACGGCCGGGACGCGGCCGGCGGCCCACCGAACGGATCGCGCTGCCGGCTCACGCGGCGTCCGCGGCGGAGGAGCGCCCCGCGGCGGACGCCACCCCCGCGGTCCTGCCCCGCGGCGTCACCACCCTGCGTCCGCGCCGCGCTCCGGACCAACCGGGCCGCCTCCCGCAGCGGGTACGGCAGGCGAGTCTCGCGCCTCGGCTGCGTGAACAGCGCACCGAGGAACCGCCCGGCCCCGCGGACACCGGGGCCGGGCGCGACGACGAGCGCACCCCCGAATCCGTACGGGAGCGCATGGCCGCCTACAGCGACGGCTGGGCGCGGGGCGGCGGCAGGCCTCCCGGCCGTGGAACCGGACCCGGCACCGCGGCGGGCGGCGACAGCGGCGCGACGGACGGCGGGAGCGAAGGGGACCGCACATGACCGAGGACCCGGGCGCCGGAACCGCCCGGCGGTCCGGTGCGCTCGACCGGCTGCTGGACGACCTGCTGCTCCGCGTGGGAGAGGGACGGCACGCCGTGGTGCTGTCGCACGACGGCCTCGCGCGGGGTGCCTCCACCGGCCTCGGGCAGGAGGGCGCGGAGCACCTCGCCGCGGTCGCCTCGGGCCTCCACGGCCTGGCCAGGGGCACGGGCCACCACTTCGACGCCGGTGGAGTACGCCGGACCATGGTGGAGATGACGGACGGCTTCCTGTTCGTGGCGGCCGCGGGTGACGGATCCTGCCTCGCCGTCCTCACCTCCGGCACGGCCGACATCGGTCTGGTGGCCTGCCAGATGGCGCGTCTGGTGAACCAAGCCGGCGAACACCTCGGCACGGCGACGCGCGCGACCGCCCGTCCGGCCGCCGCGGGATGATCGCGCATGACCCGCGGGGATGACCGAGGGATATCACTCACTTCGCACCCGCAACAGCTTCTGCGCAGGTCGCCGACACGACCACCCGGCCGGACGAGTCGTCCGCCCCACGCGGTGGCCACCGAATTCGCCGCGGGTGCCTCCCCGTTCGGCGGTCGGCCGGTTCCGTGCACACAGGGACCCGGAGATCACGTCCTGCCCGCGGGGATCGCCGGGCTGAACACGCTTCGGGCACGCCACCGATCGGTTCCCGGCCGGCTCCCGACACCGACCGTAAGCCGAACGGAAGCGGTCGGTCACGCTGACCGAAATCCGATCGAACGCCACACGGACGCACGGATGTTGCCATGATGCTGTCTTCGCATCTGTGTATCGAAGCATGCGTGTATCGACATCGACATCTGCCGGCTTTCCCGAGAGAAGTGATCGATGGTCTACGAGTACTCCGACGCCACCGGCGGGGACACGGTCCCCCTGGCGTTGAAGATTCTGGTCGCCGGTGGTTTCGGCGTGGGCAAGACGACCCTGGTGGGCGCACTCAGCGAGATACGGCCGCTGCGGACCGAGGAACTGCTGAGCGAGGCGGGCAGGTCCGTGGACGACACCGAAGGGGTGGACCGGAAGGCGACCACGACCGTCGCCATGGACTTCGGGCGCATCACCATCCGGTCCGATCTCTCGCTCTACCTGTTCGGCACCCCGGGCCAGGACCGGTACTGGTTCCTGTGGGACGATCTGGCACAGGGCGCGCTCGGCGCGGTCGTCCTCGCGGACACCCGGCGGCTGCAGGACTGCTTCCCCGCGGTGGACTACTTCGAGCACCGGAACATTCCGTTCGTGGTGGCCGTCAACTGCTTCGCCGGCGCCCGCACCTACGAGCCGGGCGACGTGTCGCGCGCCCTCGACCTCGATACGGGCACACCCGTGGTCCTCTGTGACGCCCGCGACCGCGACTCCGGCAAGGAAGTGCTCATACGGCTCGTCGAGTACGCCGGACGGATACACACCGCCCGGCTGCTCGACTCCGTGAGCTGACGCCTCGCCGAGGCGAGCCGCCACTGCCGGTCGGTCGACTTCCGTACCGTGGCTCCATCCCGCTTGCCCCGGCCGGGCAGGTGGGGAAGGCTGATGCGCTGGATCCTCCGGCAGGGGAGGAGCGACCACATGGGGGGAACCGGCGATGGCGCGGACCACGGGACTCGGCTGGCTGCTGGACGATCTGATAGAGCGTGTCGCACATGTGCGGCACGCCCTGGTGCTGTCCGGTGACGGGCTGGTGACGGAGGCGAGCACCGGTCTGCGGCGCGAGGACGCCGAACACCTCGCCGCTGTCGCGGCCGGGCTGCACAGCCTCGCCAGGGGTTCCGGCCGCCACTTCGGCGCGGGAGACGTACGCCAGACCATGATCGAGTTCGATGACGCGATGCTCTTCGTCACCGAGGCCGGTGAGGGCAGCTGCTTATGCGTGCTCAGCGCCGCCCAGGCGGACGTGGGAGAGATCGGCTACCAGATGACCCGGCTGGTGAACCAGGTCGGCGAGCACCTCGGTCTGGACGCCCGCCCGGCCGAGCGCTCCTCGACACCAGAGCTCTGACCTGGAACTACGCTGTCACTGCCCAAGTTATCCACAGGCTCCCCCCGATGTCGGCCGACCTCGATACGGTTTTTCCCGAAGCGAGCGCGACCAGCGCCGGCACCGCAACTGCACGGGGGAGAACCGCCATGTCCGGCAACAGTGCCACGAGTGTCATGCGACCGACCGCGGTCATCGGGGCCGCAGGCCCCACCGCCGCCATCGGCGCCCCGCTGTCACAGAGCCGCGCCGCGCGCGAACTGGGGCTCAAACGCAGGGAGTTCGACCTCGCGGTCCATCTCGGATACGTCCGGACGATCGCCGACGACGGAGGAGGGGGCCTTCGTGTCGCCCGGACGGAGATCGACCGGGTCCGCTCCGCGGACGGCTTCCCCGAAGCGCTGGAGACACGCATCAGGATCGTGGGCACCGCCGAGGGAGCCGCCCTGATGAAGGTGACCGGCGCCCGCTTCACCCGCCTGGCACGGCTGGGCCACCTGATCCCTGTGAGCCTCTACCTCAACCGCTACCGGGCGGTGATCTGGCTGTACCGGGCGGAGGAGCTGGCGAGGTTCGCCGCGGACGAGGAGAACGCGCCCCTGCTGAGCGGCCGTACACCGGTGGACCTGCGCGACCGGCTGGACGCGGGCCTGGACCTCCGCCCCCGCACCTGGCGCGAGCGCCACCTCGGATTCCTGCTGGACGGGGCGCACGACCCGTGGGCACGGGCCGCGGCCCTGGCGTCCCTCCTGGACCCCGTCCAGATCGCGGAGCTCGTACGGGACCCGTACGAGCGGGCCTACGTCAACCGTCTGCGCCCCGCCCGGCCCGTCGGTGGCACCCCCGGATCACCGGCCGACCAGGTCGCCGCCCGCATCATGACGGCGGACGACCCGGACGAGACCGCCCGGCTGCGGAGCGATCTGCGGCAGACCCTCGCCGAGGCCCGTGAGCACCGGTCGGCCCCGCGCCCCGCGGCCGCGCCGGTGGCGGAGCCGCCGCCGGTACCGCGCCCGTCCGGCGGGCCGAAGCGCGCCGTCGCCTGCCGGCCGGGCCGGGCGGAGACCGTCGGGCCGCAGCCCTCGTCCGGCACGGCACGCCCCTGCGAGGCACCGCGGAAACCACGTGGCCTGCTCGGCCGGTGGCGCCGCAGAAACCACTGACGGACGCGGAACCCGGCGGACGTGGGGCACTCCTCCGCCGCACGAGCTACGACGGCCACGTCAGCCCAGCTTGCGGAAGAGCCCTTCCTGCACCACGGAGACCAGCAGTCGCCCCTCGCGGTCGTAGATGCGCCCGCGGGCCAGTCCGCGACCGCCCACCGCGATCGGGGACTCCTGGTCGTACAGGAACCACTCGTCCGCGCGGAACGGCCGGTGGAACCACATCGCGTGGTCCAGGGACGCCAGGTCGAAAGAACGCGGGCCCCACAGCGGCTCAACTGGGATGCGGACCGCGTCCAGCAAGGTCATGTCGCTCGCGTACGTCAGCGCGCAGGTGTGCACGAGCGGGTCGTCGCCCAGCGGCCCGACCGCGCGCATCCACACCGCGCTGCGCGGCTCGGCGTCCTCGATCTCCTCGGGGGTCCAGCGCAGCCGGTCCACGTAGCGGATGTCGAACGGCTGGCGACGCGCCATGCGCTCCAGCTGTTCGGGGAGCGCACCCAGATGCTCCCGGATCTCCTGCGCGACCGTCGGCAGCGACTCGGGGTCCGGCACCTCGCGGGCCGGCGGCAGCTGGTGCTCGAAGCTCCCCTCTTCAGGCTTGTGGAAGGAGGCGGTCAGATTGAAGATCGTGCGGCCCTGCTGCACGGCGGTGACGCGCCGGGTGGTGAACGACCGCCCGTCCCGCACCCGCTCGACCTGGTACACGATCGGCACGCCCGGGCGGCCCGGGCGCAGGAAGTACGCGTGCAGCGAGTGCACCGGCCGGTCGCCCTCCGTGGTGCGCCCGGCGGCCACCAGGGCCTGCCCCGCCACCTGGCCGCCGAAGACCCGTTGCAGGGACTCCTCGGGGCTGCGGCCGCGGAAGATGTTGACCTCGATCTGCTCCAGGTCGAGCAGGTCGACGAGTCTCTCGGCCGGATTGGTCGTCATGTGCGTGTCTCTCCCGTGCTCACAGCTGTCCGACGTCGGTGACCTTGACGACGGCGCGTCCCTCGGCGTCGGAGGCCGTGAGGTCGACCTCCGCGCTGATGCCCCAGTCATGATCGCCGTTCGGGTCGGCGAAGGTCTGGCGGACGCGCCACAGCCCGTTCTGCGGCTCCTCCTCGATCATCAGCAGCCGCGGACCGCGGGCGTCCGGGCCGGTGCCCAGTTCCTCGTACTCGTCCCAGTACCGGTCCATCGCCTCGCCCCACCGCTCGGCGTCCCAGCCGGACTCGGCGTCCATCTCGCCGAGCTCGTCGACCTGGTCCAGTGCCGCGAGCTCGACCCGGCGGAACATGGCGTTGCGGACGAGGACCCGGAAGGCGCGCGCGTTGGCGGTGACCGGCTTGACCTGGTCGGCCTTCTCCTGGGCCTCCTCGGCCGTCATCTCCTCCGGGTTGGCGAGCTGCTCCCACTCGTCCAGCAGGCTGGAGTCGACCTGGCGCACCATCTCGCCGAGCCAGGCGATCAGGTCCTCCAGGTCGTCCGACTTCAGGTCGTCGGGGACGGTGTGCTCCAGGGCCTTGTAGGCGCTCGCGAGGTAGCGCAGCACGATGCCCTCGGTGCGGGCGAGCTCGTAGAAGGAGACGAACTCGGTGAAGGACAGCGCCCGTTCGTACATGTCCCGGATGACGGACTTCGGCGACAGCGGGTGGTCGCCGACCCAGGGGTGGCTCTTGCGGTACGTGTTGTACGCGTGGAAGAGCGGCTCCTCCAGCGGCTTGGGGTAGCCGATGTCCTGGAGCCGCTCCATCCGCTCCTCGTACTCGACGCCGTCCGCCTTCATCGCGGCCACGGCCTCGCCCCGCGCCTTGTTCTGCTGGGCGGCGAGGATCTGCCGCGGGTCGTCCAGCGTGGACTCGACGACGGACACCATGTCCAGGGCGTACGAGGGCGACTCCGGGTCCAGCAGCTCGAACGCGGCCAGGGCGAACGTCGACAGGGGCTGGTTCAACGCGAAGTCCTGCTGGAGGTCGACCGTGAGGCGCACGATGCGGCCCTCGGCGTCCGGCTCGTCGAGCTTCTCCACGATGCCGCCGTCCAGGAGCGAGCGGTAGATGGCGATCGCCCGGCGGATGTGCCGCAGCTGCTGCTTGCGCGGCTCGTGGTTGTCCTCCAGCAGCCGCCGCATGGCCTCGAAGGCGTTGCCGGGGCGGGCGATCACCGACAGCAGCATCGTGTGCGTCACCCGGAACCGGGAGGTCAGCGGCTCGGGCTCGGAGGCGATCAGCTTCTCGAAGGTGTTCTCCGTCCACCCGACGAAGCCCTCCGGCGCCTTCTTGCGGACGACCTTGCGGCGCTTCTTCGGGTCGTCGCCGGCCTTCGCGAGGGCCTTCTCGTTCTCGACGACGTGTTCCGGCGCCTGTGCCACCACGAAGCCGGCCGTGTCGAAGCCGGCGCGTCCGGCGCGCCCGGCGATCTGGTGGAACTCACGGGCGCGGAGGGTGCGCACCCGGTTGCCGTCGTACTTCGTCAGCGCCGTGAACAGCACGGTGCGGATGGGCACGTTCACGCCGACGCCGAGGGTGTCCGTGCCGCAGATGACCTTCAGCAGGCCGGCCTGGGCCAGCTTCTCCACCAGCCGCCGGTACTTGGGCAGCATGCCGGCGTGGTGGACACCGATTCCGTGCCGTACGTAGCGCGACAGATTGCGGCCGAACTTGGTGGTGAAGCGGAAGTTGCCGATCAGCTCGGCGATCTTGTCCTTCTCCTCGCGCGTGCACATGTTGATGCTCATCAGCGCCTGTGCCCGCTCCACCGCCTGGGCCTGGGTGAAGTGCACGATGTAGACGGGAGCCTGCTTGGTCTCCAGCAGCTCGGTGAGCGTCTCCGTGAGCGGCGTGACCCGGTACTCGTAGGAGAGGGGGACGGGCCGGGTCGCCGAGCGGACGACGGCGGTGGGGCGGCCCGTGCGCCGGGTGAGGTCCTTCTCGAACATCGAGACGTCGCCGAGTGTCGCCGACATCAGCACGAACTGCGCCTGCGGCAGCTCCAGGATCGGGATCTGCCACGCCCAGCCGCGGTCCGCCTCCGCGTAGAAGTGGAACTCGTCCATCACGACCTGGCCGACGTCCGCGTCCTTGCCGTCCCGCAGCGCGATGGACGCCAGCACCTCGGCGGTGCAGCAGATGACGGGTGCGTCGGCGTTCACGGAGGCGTCGCCGGTGAGCATGCCGACGTTCTCGGTGCCGAACAGCTTGCACAGCTCGAAGAACTTCTCCGAGACGAGCGCCTTGATCGGCGCCGTGTAGAAGGTGACCTCGTCCCGGGCGAGCGCCGCGAAGTGCGCACCGGCGGCGATCATGCTCTTGCCGGAGCCGGTGGGGGTCGAGACGATCACGTTCGCCCCGGAGACGACCTCGATCAGAGCCTCCTCCTGGTGCGGATAGAGCGTGAGACCGCGATCCTCCGCCCATGCCTCGAAGGCTTCATAGAGGGCGTCCGGGTCGGCGGTCTGCGGCAGCTGATCGATGAGGGTCACGCCCCCATCTTGCCTGCCGTCCCACCCGATGCGGGAATCGGCCGCCGACGTGAAGATCACGAACGTTACGCTGGGGCGCCGACGCGGCGTCATCGCGCACGGTCAACCGGGCAGCGGCACAAGAGGAATGGGGCGGGGAGCGGCCATGATGGGACCAGCACACTCACTGTCGGGGGCCGCCGCCTGGCTCGGCGTCGGAGCGGCCGCCGCCGCGGCCGGGCACCCGATGCCCTGGCCGGTCCTCCTGGTCGGCGCGCTGATCTGCGCCGGTGCCGCCCTCGCCCCGGACCTGGACCACAAGGCGGCCACCATCTCGCGGTCCTTCGGGCCCGTGTCGCGCTGGCTGTGCGAGATCGTCGACAAGCTGTCGTACGCCGTCTACAAGGCGACCAAGAAGCCGGCCGACCCCAGACGCTCCGGTGGGCACCGCACCCTGACGCACACCTGGCTGTGGGCGGTGCTGATCGGCGCCCTCTGCTCCGTCACGGCGATCGCGGTGGACAGATGGGGCGTGCTCGTCATCCTCTTCGTGCACATGGTGCTCGCCATCGAAGGGCTGCTGTGGCGGGCGGCCCGCGGCTCCAGCAGCGACGTCCTGGTGTGGCTGCTGGCCGCCACCAGCGCCTGGATCCTCGCGGACATACTCGACCGGCCGGGCCACGGCTCCGACTGGCTGTTCACGGCGCCGGGCCAGGAGTACCTGTGGCTGGGGCTGCCGGTCGTTCTCGGTGCGCTGGTGCACGACCTGGGCGACGCGCTGACGGTCTCCGGCTGCCCGGTCCTGTGGCCGATACCGGTGGGCCGCAAACGCTGGTACCCCGTCGGTCCGCCGAAGGGCATGCGGTTCCGCGCGGGCAGCTGGGTCGAGCTGAAGGTGCTGATGCCCGTGTTCATGGTGCTCGGCGGAGTGGGCGGGGCGGCGGCACTCAACGTCATATGAGCGGCGGGGCGCGCCTGACGCCGAAGCCCGGTCGGCGCCCAGCCACAGCCGGAGCCCGGTCGGCGGCTCAGCCGGTCCCCGTACCCGTGCCGCCGTCGCCGCCCTGGCCGCCGTACCGCCGCTCGAACTGCGCGATCCGCCCCTCCGTGTCCACGGTCCGTGCCCTGCCCGTGTAGAAGGGGTGGCTCTCCGAGGAGATCTCGACGTCCACGACCGGGTACGTCTCCCCGTCGTCCCACTCAATGGTCCGGTCACTGGTGGCGGTCGACCGGGTGAGGAAGGCGTATCCGGCGGCGCGGTCGCGGAAGACGACCGGGTGGTAGTCGGGCTGCTTTTCCTGCTGCATGGGTGCTCCTTCGCGGTGCTCGGGGCGCTCGGGGTGCTCGCGGTGCGGGAGGCGGCGCGGCCGTGCGGACGGCGGCGTCAGCCGGACGGGGGCAGCGTGTCCTCGTCGACGATGTGCATCGCGGCCTCCTCGGCCGAGGAGGCCGCGCCGTCGATACCCACGTCGGTCGCGACCAGGTCCTTCTCCTCGTCCTCGTGCGCACCCTCGTCGGGTGCGACGAGACGGCCGGCGCGGACGGCGCCCACCTCGTTGTCCAGGGGTTCCCCGTCCGTGTCCACACAGTCGCCGATGCCGTCCCCTTCGGGCGGTGCGACGTCCGGGAGCTCCTCCGCGAGCCGCTGGTCCAGTGTCTCGCCCTGCCGTCGCTCCGCGGCCGTCACACCGGCGTGCTCCACGGCCCACGGTTTCTCGGGCGGTGAGTAACCGCGCTCGAGCGGATTGTCCACCCCGTCGTTCTCCAGGGTGTCCTCGGCGTCCAGCAGTCCCGCGTCGTCCTGGATCTCGGACGCGTCGGGCTGGTAGACGTCGTCGCCCCATCCTGCGGCGCTGTTCACGGCCTTGCCTTCCGTCGGTGGAGTGGAACCGGTGCACTCTCCAGCGTTCCACCGCTGTTCGAACTCATGCAACGGCAGTGCCCGGGGGCGGGCCGGCGGGCCCGCCCCCGGCGGCTGTGTCCGGCGCATTCCGCCTGGTCAGCCGTGCCAGGACCGCCACAGCGCCGCGTACGCGCCGTCGGCGGCCACCAGCTCGTCATGGCTGCCCAGCTCGCTGATGCGGCCGTTCTCGACGACGGCGATGACGTCGGCGTCGTGCGCGGTGTGCAGCCGGTGGGCGATGGCGACGACGGTGCGGCCGTCGAGGACGCGGGCGAGGGAACGCTCCAGGTGGCGGGCCGCGCGCGGGTCGAGGAGCGAGGTCGCCTCGTCCAGGACCAGCGTGTGCGGATCGGCCAGCACCAGCCGGGCCAGCGCGATCTGCTGGGCCTGCGCCGGGGTGAGCGCGAGCCCGCCCGAGCCGACCTCGGTGTCCAGGCCCTCGTCCAGCGCGCGGGCCCAGCCGTCCGCGTCGACCGCGCCGAGGGCCGCCCACAGCTCGGCGTCGGCCGCGTCCGTGCGGGCCAGCAGGAGGTTGTCCCGCAGGGAGCCCACGAAGACGTGGTGCTCCTGGTTGACGAGAGCCACATGGGAGCGGACGTCCTCGGCGGGCATCCGGGACAGTTCGGCTCCGCCGAGGGTGACCTTGCCGCTCCGGGGCCCGTAGATCCCGGCGAGCAGCCGGCCCAGCGTGGACTTGCCCGCGCCGGACGGGCCGACCAGGGCCAGCCGGGTGCCGGGCGCGACGCCCAGGGTCACCTCGCGCAGCACGTCGACGCCCGGCCGGTAACCGAAGCGCACGTCGTCCGCGCGCACGTCGCGCCCGTCGGGGGCCACCGCGGCGTCCCCCTCGTGCGGCGCGATGTCCCGTACGCCCACCAGCCGGGCCAGCGACACCTGGGCGACCTGGAGCTCGTCGTACCAGCGCAGGATCAGGCCCACCGGGTCGACGAGCATCTGCGCGATGAGGGCGGCCGTGGTGAGCTGCCCGACGCCGATCCAGCCCTGGAGCACGAAGACCCCGCCGAGCATCAGGACCGAGCCGAGGACCGTGACGTGCGTGATGTTGATGACCGGGAACAGCACCGAGCGCAGGTACAACGTGTACCGTTCCCACGCTGTCCACTCGGAGATCCGCCGGTCCGACAGCTCGATCCGGCGCTCGCCGAGCCGGTGGGCCTCGACGGTGCGGCCGGCGTCCACGGTCTCGGCGAGGGCGGCGGCGACGGCGGCGTACCCGGCGGCCTCCGACCGGTAGGCGGCGGGCGCGCGCCGGAAGTACCAGCGGCAGCCCACCACCAGCAGCGGCACGGCGACCAGTACGGCTGGCGCGAGCGGCGGCGCGGTCACGGCGAGGCCGCCGAGCAGCAGCCCCACCCACACCACACCGATGGTGAGCTGCGGCACGGCCTCGCGCATCGCGTTGGCCAGTCGGTCGACGTCCGTGGTGATCCGGGACAGCAGATCACCCGTCCCGGCCCGCTCGAGCACGCCCGGCGGCAGCCCCACGGACCGGACGAGGAAGTCCTCGCGCAGATCGGCCAGCATCCGCTCGCCGAGCACGGCGCCGCGCAGCCGCACCTGCCGTACGAACACGGCCTGGACGACGAGGGCGGCGACGAACAGTCCGGCCGTGAGCTCCAGACGCAGATCGCGGGCGTCCTCGGAGACACGCTCGACGAGCCCGCCGAGCAGGTAGGGACCGGCCATCGAGGCGATGACGGCGACGGTGTTGACGGTGACGAGCAGGACGAAGGCCCGTCTGTGGCGGCTTATCAGCTCACCGACGTAGGCCCGTACGGTGCGGGACGAGCCGACGGGCAGGGTGTTCGCCGTGGTCGGGGCGGCCGGGTCGTGGGCCGGTGGCGCCAGGCCGATCATGCTGTCTCCTCGATCTCTTCCAGTTCCGCGAGCACACCGCGCACGGCGGCCTCCTCGTCGGTCTCGCGGGTGACGACCGCCCGGTACCGGGGTTCGGTGCGCACCAGATCGCGGTGCGGGCCGACCGCGGCGACGGTTCCCTCGTGGACGAGGACAACCCGCTCCGCCCGGTCCAGGAGCAGGGGCGAAGTGGTGAACACGACCGTCGTGCGGCCCGCCCGGAAGGAGCGGACGCCCTCGGCGATCCGGGCCTCGGTGTGCGAGTCGACGGCGGACGTCGGCTCGTCCAGGACGAGCACCTGGGGATCCGTGAGCAGCGACCGGGCGAGCGCGAGGCGCTGCCGCTGGCCGCCGGAGAGGGACCGGCCGCGTTCGGTGATCCGCGCGTCCAGCGGGTCGGCGGCGTCGAGCGAGCCCTGGACGAGGGAGTCCAGGACGTCCCCGCACTGCGCGGCGGCCAGCGCCTCCTCGGGGCCGACGGCACCCGAGGCGGGCACGTCCAGCAGCTCGCGCAGCGAACCCGACAGCAGCACCGGGTCCTTGTCCTGCACCAGGACGGCCGTGCGGGCGCAGGAGAGCGGCAGCTCATCGAGCGGAACGCCGCCGAGGAGCACCGAGGTGCCCTCCTCGGACGGGTGCCCGCCCAGCCGCTCCGCCAGCCGCCCCGCCTCGTCCGGGTCGCCGCACACCACGGCGGTGAACCGCCCGGCGGGCGCGAGCAGCCCGGTCGCCGGGTCGTACAGATCACCGGACGGCACGACGGCCTCGCGCGTTCCCCCGGTGTCCGTGGCCCGCTCCAGGGACAGCACCCGGGCGGCCCGCTTGGCCGACGGCCGCGAGAAGGAGTACGCCATCGCGATCTCCTCGAAGTGCCGGAGCGGGTAGGTCAGCAGGGTGACGGCGCTGTACACGGTGACCAGTTCGCCGACCGTGACGCGGCCCTCGCGGGCCAGCCCCACGCCGTACCAGACGACCCCGATCAGCAGCAGCCCCGGCAGCAGCACCTGGATCGCCGCGATGAGCGCCCACATCCGGGCGCTGCGCACGGCGGCGTGGCGCACCTCCTGCGAGGCCCGGCGGTAGCGCTCCAGGAACAGTTCCTCGCCGCCGATGCCGCGCAGGACGCGCAGCCCCGCGACGGTGTCGGAGGCGAGTTCGGTGGCGCGCCCGGCCTTCTCGCGCTGGACGTCGGCGCGCCGGGTCGCCCTGGGCAGCAGTGGCAGGACGGCGAGCGCGAGTACGGGTACGCCCACGGCGACGACGATCCCGAGGGCCGGCTGGTACACGAGCAGGCCGACGCAGACCAGCACGACGGTGAGCGCCGCCGCGGTGAACCGCGACAGTGCCTCGACGAACCAGCCGATCTTCTCGACGTCACCGGTGGACACCGCCACCACTTCCCCGGCGGCCACGCGCCGGGTCAATGCCGAGCCCAGCGCGGCGGTCCTGCGGGCCAGCAACTGCTGGACGCGCGCCGCGGCGGTGATCCAGTTGGTGACCGCCGCACGGTGCAGGAAGGTGTCGCCCACCGCGATGCCCGCACCGCACAGGGCCATCAGCCCACCAGCGGCGGCGAGCCCGGAACCGGAGCGGTCGACGACGGCCTGCACGGCGAGGCCGACGCAGAACGGCAGCCCGCACACGGCCGAGAAGTGCAGCACGCCCCAGGCGAGGGACTTCAGCTGCCCGCCCAGCTGATGACGGAAGAGCCACCGCAGGAAGCGGGGCCCCGAGCGCGCGTCCGGCACGCCCGGGTCGGGAAACGGAAGGTCTTGGATCTGCATGACGTCCCAGTGGCTCGTATCAGAGGTCGTGTCGGGTCGAGCGAGGTCGAGTGCGGTCGAGTGGGGTCGGGAGAGGCGCGTGAGGTCGTGAAGGGATGGATGGGGCAGCGGGTGGAAGGACCATGCGCGCGTCGGCCGGAAGCGACCGACCGGCGAGGGCCGCAGGAAACCGTGCAAGGTTCCGTCACCGTGTGTCCGGAGGCAAACGGTTTTCCGTGACGAGGTAAAGATTCGGCCCGGATCCCCGCGCACGGGCGGGACGGGCGGGGGCGCGGGCCGCCGGGGCGGCGTGCGGTGCGACGATGGAGCGCATGCGGACAGGCGGTAGGAGTGGCGTGATGCGCGCACGGGTCGCGGCAGCGGCGTGCGGCGTACTGGTGATGTCCCTGGCCGGATGCGGCGGTTCGGACGGCGGAGGCGGTACGGACGCCGGGGCGAAACCCGGCAGTACGGCCGACGGCACGACCGGCCGGGCCAAGGCCGGCACCACCGGCCTCGAGCGCATCCCGGACGTGGGTGATCGCCTGCAGAAACGCATCCCCGCCGACTCCCGCCAGGTCGTGGCCGTCTACGGCGAGGGGAGGGACGACGCGGACTCCACCGTCGTCCTCTACACGAAGAAGGGCTCCACCTGGGAACGGACCCGTAGCTGGCAGGGGCACAACGGCAAGAAGGGCTGGACGACGGACCACCGGGAGGGCGACAAGCGCAGCCCTGTGGGGGTGTTCACGCTCAGCGACGCGGGCGGCGTCCTGGCCGACCCCGGTGCGAAGCTGCCGTACACCGAGTCCGCGTCCTTCCAGGCCCCCCGGTACTGGGCGAAGTCGCACTGGCATGACTTCGACTACGTCATCGCCATCGACTACAACCGGGTCAAGGGCACCTCGCCGAACGACCCGACCCGCCCGGAGGGCCAGTCCAAGGGCGGCAGCATCTGGCTGCACATGGACCACGGCAGCGGGACGTCCGCGTGCGTGAGCCTGTCCAAGTCCGGCATGGAGTACCTGCTGCGCACCCTCGATCCCGACCAGCACCCGGTGATCGTGATGGGGGACAGGGCGGAGCTGAAGGCGTGAGAGGCACAGCGGCACAGCGGGTGCCGCTGTGATCCGAGGTGCCATTGCGGTCGGTGCCGACTTCCCATAGAACACCGGCATGAGAAGCCGGATCATCATGTCCATGATCGCCGGAGCGACCCTCCTGGCGAGCACCCTCCTGGGGGCGGTCCCAGCACAGTCGGCCTCCTCCGCCGACGTCGCCGCCGGTGTTTCCGCCGATGTTCCTGCCGAGTTCGGCACCGACTGGCACGATCCGGTGACGGCCGCGCCGCCGGTCGCCGTACCCGGCGGGAAGTCCTGCGAAGTCACCGTCGCCGAGACACAGTTCAGGGACTTCACGCCGTACCGGGGGACCTATGCGCCCCCGCGCGGCTGCGGCGACCGCTGGAGCAAGGTGGTCCTCCGCATGGACGGCAGGGTCAAGGGCCGTCAGTACGACCGCCTCGGCTATCTGCACGTCGGCGGCGTCGAGGTCTTCCGCACGTCGACCCCGCAGCCCTCGCCCGACGGCATCGAGTGGTCCGTCGAGAAGGACATCACGCGCTACAGCGACACCCTGCGCGGCACACAGCCCGTGGAGATGCTCATCGGCAACGTTGTCGACGACACGTACACGGGCATCCTCGACGTCAAGGTCACACTGACCTTCCACGCGGGCCGGCCGGACGCGGCCGGGACCCCGGACCGCGTCCTCACGCTCCGGAACGGCACCCTCACCACCCCCCGCAACAGCGAGCGCATCGTGGCCGAGGTGTACGCGACCGGCTCCGGCGGCGGCTGCGAGGAGTACTGGTACCTGACGGTGCCCGACGCGGCGCCGTACTCCTGCAAGGCGGACGACGGACCGTACCGCGAGGTGCAGATCGAGGTCGACGGGCAACTGGCCGGGATAGCCGCGCCGTTCCCGACCGTGTGGACCGGAGGCTGGTCGAACCCCTTCCTCTGGTACGTCGTACCGGGCCCCCGCGCCCTGGACATCAAGCCGATCCAGTACGACCTCACCCCCTTCGCCGGGATCCTCAACGACGGCCGTCCGCACCGGGTCGAGGTCTCCGTCGTCGGCGTGCCCGAGGGGCGGACCGGCTGGAGCACGCCGGTCAACGTCCTGGTCTGGCAGGACACCCACAGCAAGCGGGTCACCGGCGCCCTCACCGAGGCCAGGGCGAGCGGTCTCGCCGACTCCTCGACGTACACACCCGGTTCGGAGCACCGCCTCGACACCGAGGGCGGCCACCGGCTGACGGTCGCCGGCTACCTGAACACCTCCCACGGGCGGGTGCGGACGACCGTGAGCCGCACGGTGGCGAACACCTCCGTGCACACCTGGGGGGACGGTGAGAACCCCGACAGCCTGAAGGCGGCCTGGACCGACGACGAGACGGTCACCGTCGACGGCCGCGGACCGGTCCGGACGACGCGCACGGACCGGACGTACACGATGGACGGCACGACGACCCTCGGCGCGGGCGACCGGCTGCGGACCGTCCTGAGCCTGGGCGACCGGGCGGCCGTCACCGAGACGAGCGGTGGGCGGCGCACCGCGTGGTCCCGGCTCGACGACACCTACCGGGGCGACGCCACGTACACGGCGAACGTGCCGCGCGACCAGCGCCACGCCGTCGGGACGACCAGTGAGCGCTACCGGCTGTACGGGTCGGACGGCTGCTACGACCGTTCCCTCAGCACCGTGCAGGGCGTACTGACGGAGGACCGGAGCGGCTGCTGAGACGCATGCGCGACGTCGGCCCCTCGAAGGGGCTGCCGTGCGCACCCGGCCGCTCGCACGAAGGGCCCGGCGCCGCCTCTCGGTGCCGGGCCCCGCGCATTGACCGGCCGACGCACCCGGGCCCGCCGGTCAGCAGCGGAGTCCGGCGGTCAGCGGCGGGGCGCGGGCCCGCCGCTCGTGATTCCCCCGTCGATCAGGGTGTCGAGGAGGCCGCCCAGCACCTCGCGCTGCTCGTCGGTCAGCGGGGCGAGGATCTCCTCCGCCGCCGAGCGGCGGGCGCCCCGCAGTGCCCGCAGCGCCTTGAGGCCCTCGTCCGTCATCTCGATCCGTATCACCCGCCGGTTGGTGGGATCGGGCGCACGGCGCACCCGCCCGCTCGCCTCCAGCCCGTCGACCAGGGTCGTCACGGCCCGCGGCACCACCTCGAGCCGCTCCGCCAGATCGGCCATGCGCGGCGGTGAACCATAGTGCGCGAGGGTGCGCAGCAGCCGGGACTGCGCCGGGGTGATGTCCAGGCCGCACCGCTCCAGATGGCGCTTCTGGATGCGGTGCACGCGCCGGGTCAGTCGCAGCAACTGCTCCGCGAGCAGGCCGTCGGCGTCGGGTGAGGTCATGCGCGAACGATATCAGGATGACGTTCATTGTGAGTATAGGTAACAATGAGCTATGCTCCATCAGGCGTCGTCCTAGTCGTTGTTTCAGGCGTTGTTTCAGGCGTTGTTTCAGTCGTCGTTCCCTCTGCCGTCCGTGCGGGCCCGGACCACCCGCGTCCGTGCGGAATCGGGGAACCCGTCCGTGCGGACGCGAGCCGCCACACTCCCGTAGGAGCCCATGCATCCCGACCAACCCCCCAGCTGGACACCACCTCCCGCCGAGCCCGGCCGGCCGCGGCAGGTGCGCCGCATTCTGCGGCTCTTCCGCCCCTACCGCGGCCGTCTCGCCGTCGTCGGCCTGCTCGTCGGCGCCGCGTCACTGGTCTCGGTGGCCACACCGTTCCTGCTCAAGGAGATCCTCGACACCGCGATCCCGGAGGGCCGCACCGGCCTGCTGAGCCTGCTCGCGCTCGGCATGATCGTCGGCGCGGTCCTCACCAGCGTCTTCGGCGTGCTGCAGACGCTGATCTCCACGACGGTCGGCCAGCGGGTCATGCACGACCTGCGTACCGCCGTCTACTCCCGGCTGCAGCGCATGTCGCTCGCCTTCTTCACCCGGACCCGCACCGGCGAGGTGCAGTCGCGCATCGCCAACGACATCGGGGGCATGCAGGCGACCGTCACCTCGACCGCCACCTCCCTGGTCTCCAACCTGACCAGCGTCGTGGCCACGATCGTCGCGATGATCGCCCTGGACTGGCGGCTGACCGTGGTCACGCTGCTCCTGCTGCCGCTGTTCGTGTGGATCAGCCGCCGCGTCGGCAACGAGCGCAAGAAGATCACCACCGAGCGGCAGAAACAGATGGCCGCCATGGCCGCCACCGTCACCGAGTCGCTCTCCGTCAGCGGCATCCTGCTCGGCCGCACGATGGGCCGCGCCGACTCGCTCACGAAGTCCTTCGCCGACGAGTCCGAGGGGCTGGTCGACCTCGAGGTGCGCTCCAACATGGCGGGCCGCTGGCGCATGGCCGTCATCACGATCGTCATGGCCGCCATGCCCGCCGTCATCTACTGGACCGCCGGGATGGCCTTCCAGCTCGGCGGGCCGTCCGTCTCGATCGGCACGCTCGTCGCGTTCGTCTCGCTCCAGCAGGGCCTGTTCCGGCCCACGGTGAGCCTGCTGTCCACCGGGGTCCAGATACAGACCTCGCTCGCCCTCTTCCAGCGCATCTTCGAGTACCTCGACCTGCCCGTCGACATCACCGAGCCCGCGCGCCCGGTCCGGCTCGACCAGGTCAAGGGGGAGATCCGCTTCGAGGAGGTCTCCTTCCGGTACGACGACAAGAGCGGCCCCCTGCTCGACGGCATCGACATCACCGTCCCCGCGGGCGGCAGCCTCGCCGTCGTCGGGCCCACCGGCGCCGGCAAGTCCACGCTCGGCTACCTGGTGCCGAGGCTGTACGACGTCACGGCGGGGCGCGTCACGCTCGACGGCGTCGACGTGCGCGACCTGGACTTCGACACCCTCGCGCGCGCGGTCGGCGTGGTCTCCCAGGAGACGTACCTCTTCCATGCGACCGTCGCCGACAACCTGCGCTTCGCCAAGCCGGACGCCACCGACGCGGAACTGCACGCGGCGGCACGGGCGGCCCAGATCCACGACCACATCATGTCCCTGCCCGACGGGTACGACACGGTCGTCGGCGAGCGCGGCCACCGCTTCTCCGGCGGGGAGAAACAGCGGCTCGCCATCGCCCGCACCATTCTGCGCGACCCGCCCGTCCTCATCCTCGACGAGGCCACCAGCGCCCTGGACACCCGCACCGAGCACGCCGTGCAGGAGGCCATCGACGCGCTCTCGGCCGACCGCACCACGATCACCATCGCCCATCGGCTGTCCACCGTTCGGGGTGCCGACCAGATCGTGGTCCTCGACGCCGGCCGCGCGCTCGAACGGGGGACGCATGACGAGTTGCTGGCGCTGAACGGGCGCTATGCCTCGCTCGTACGGAGGGACGCCCGAATGGAGCCGACAAAATGACGATATGCGTGGTTTGTGAGGCTTTGCGGGTTACCGTGCCCGCATGCAGACGAACATTCCGCCACGGAACACCTTCCGACTCACGCGCCGGGGCCGGGCCGCCCTCATCGCGACCGGAGCCGTCGCGGCGGCCACGGCCGTGGCGGTGCCCCTGCTGATCATCGGGAACGACGGCAGCCAGGAGGACCGGCGCCCCACCGCACTGGTCATCCCGGAGGGCTGGCGGGCCGGCCAGGTCTACGAAGCCGTCGACAAGGCCCTCGACCTGCCTCCGGGCACCACCAAGAAGTCGCTGGGGAAGGCACGCCTGAAACTCCCGGCCGACGCCGAGGGCAATCCCGAGGGCTACCTCTTCCCGGCGACGTACCCCCTCGACGGGAAGGCGACCCCCGAGTCCCTGCTGTCGTCCATGGTCAACACCGCGAACGAGAGGTTCGGCGGCGGCCACCTCACGGCCGGGGCCCAGCGCAACTCCCTGAACGTCTACCAGGCGGTGACCATCGCCAGCATCGTGCAGGCCGAGGCCGCCACCAGGGCCGACATGGGCAAGGTGGCCCGGGTCGTCCTCAACCGGCTGGAACGCGGTATGCCGCTGCAGATGGACTCCACCCTCAACTACGCGCTCAACCGCTTCACCCTGGACACCCGGGAGAGCGACACACGCATCCAGAGCCCCTACAACTCGTACCAGCGCATGGGACTGCCGCCCACGCCGATCGCCAACCCGGGCGATGCGGCGATGCGGGCCGCGATCCGGCCGACGGCGGGCGACTGGCTGTACTTCGTCACGGTGAAGCCGGGCGACACCCGCTTCACCGCCGACTACGCGGAACACCAGCGGAACGTCGCCGAGTTCAACAGCGAGCGGGAACGCGAGCGTGAGCGGGACCGTGAGGGAGGCCGAGAGCAGGACCGTGAGCGGGGGAGCGCCGAGCCGGCGAAGTGAGACGGCACACGACGCACGGCACCGCACGGCGCCTGGCGCGGCGGGGAGTCACACGGCGAGCGGCTCCCCGGCCAGCAGGCGCCGGATGTCCCGTACCGCCGCACGCCCGGCCCGGTTGGCGCCGATCGTGCTGGCGGACGGGCCGTACCCGACCAGATGGATCCGGGGGTCGGCGACCGCACGGGTGCCCTCGACACGGATCCCGCCGCCCGGCTCACGGAGCCGCAGCGGCGCCAGGTGGTCGATGGCCGCCCGGAACCCGGTGGCCCACAGGATGACGTCGGCATCCACGTGCCGGGGGCTTCCCCCAAGCTCTCGCCCCCGCTCGAGCAGGGGGGACTCCCAGTCCCACTCCACCCCGTCCGGAGTGATCCGGTCGAACATCGGCCGCCGGTCCAGCACGCCGTCCGCCAGCCCCCGGCGGATCGCGTCGTTCAGCGGCAGCCCCGTCACCGACACCACGCTCCGGGGCGGCAGCCCCCGCCGTACCCGCTCCTCCACGAGCGCCACGGACGCCCGCCCCGCCTCCTCGTCGAAGGGCCCCTCCCGGAAGACCGGCGGACGCCTGGTCACCCAGGTGGTCGCGGCGGCGTGGGGGGCGATCTCCAGCAGGTGCTGCGTACCGGACGCGCCGCCGCCCACGACCACCACCCGCTGCCCCGCGAACTCCTCCGGACCCGCGTACTGCGCCGTGTGCAGCTGCCGCCCGCGGAAGGTCTCCTGGCCCGGGTAGCGCGGCCAGAACGGGCGGTCCCAGGTGCCGGTCGCGTTGATCAGGGCCCGCGCCGACCAGCTCCCGGCGGAGGTCTCCACGAGCAGCCGCCCCGCCTGGCCCTCGCGCACCGCCCGCACCTGCACCGGCCGCCGCACCCGCAGCTCGAAGGTACGTTCGTACCGGTCGAAGTACTCCGCGATCACCTCGGCGGACGGGCGCGCCGGGTCCGCGTCCGTCAGCTCCATACCGGGCAGCGCGTGCATCCCGTGCACCTTGCCGTACGTCAGCGACGGCCAGCGGAACTGCCAGGCGCCGCCCGGCCGGGGCGCGTGGTCGAGCACCACGAAGTCGCGGTCCGGCTCGAACCCGGTGCGCCGCAGATGATGGGCGGCGGACAGACCGGCCTGACCGGCGCCCACCACCACGACGTCGATGTCACGCACCCCGATGTCATTCACATGTGAACGAACCAGAACGGTGGCGAGGATCTTCCCGGTGCGCAGCGGGCCCGCGCTCCTCCGGCCGGGCGGTCGCCCGCACCGTCAGCGCGCCGAGTGCTCGTGGTGAGCGAGGATGGAGCCATGTCCGATTCGTTCACCACCCGAGTCCTTGACGTCTCCTCCGGTTCCCGGGAGAGGGTCGTCGATCTCACCCGCGACTGCGAGACCTTCCTGCGGGAGGTGGCCGCCGGCCGCGACGGCCTCCTCAACGTCTTCGTCCCCCACGCGACCGCCGGCGTGGCCCTCATCGAGACCGGCGCCGGCAGCGACGACGACCTGCTCGCCGCACTCCACACACTGCTCCCCGCGGACGACCGCTGGCAGCACCGCCACGGCAGCCCCGGCCACGGCCGCGACCACGTGCTCCCGGCCATCGTCCCGCCCCACGCCACCCTCCCGGTCCTCGGCGGCAGGCTGGAGCTGGGCACCTGGCAGTCGGTGTGCCTCGTGGACACGAACAAGGACAATGCCAACCGTCAGGTGCGGCTGAGCTTCCTCGGTTGATGCGTGGGACGGAACTGTAGCGTCGAAACCCGGCCGTACCGAATACCCCGCGGTCTGCGTGTAGGGAGAGTGGGTTAGCTCCAGCGGGACTCAGTCAGCGGCTGCTGAGTCCGCCCCTTGCGCCGTGTTGGCGGAGGCCAACCGTGGCGAGCGGTCCTACCCTCAGCTGAGCCATGTGGAGCCAGCCTGGTGTTCCGTAGCAGGTGCGAACCGAGAGACATACGGTGCAAGGACCGATTCCGCCAGCCTCTGAGTTGGCCTGTATCGGGACCTGCACGATGTTCGTGACTCAGTGCTACGTCTGCTCACAGTCCCAGGCGTGTGGGTTACAGAAGGTGATATTCCTGGCTGGCTGGCCGCCGGACCTCTGCGCGCTGCCCTGGCCGAGTCCTGCCCTATCTGGGAATCGTCCGTTCTGATGCCATGGCTGAAAGACCGGGTTGCGACACTACCGGGACGGGGGACGCTGTGGGGACATCCACGCGATGGCAGGGACCGAACGGCGACCAGTGGAGTTCCGCCGCGAGGCGACTGGCGCGCTGGCGAGACGACTCGCGGAACGCGGATCAGCGGTTGGAAGAAATCGCCACGGACTATCTGCGTGCGTTGCACGAGACTCTCCGTGTCGATCGATCGGCCTTCGGGCTGTACGACACAGCTTGTGCGGCCGGTGAACGGCTCGCCGATGCCTTGGGCTCGCTGGCCGCCGAGGGCGCGGAGTCGGCAGACGCGCTCGTCGCACGTCTCGTCTCGGAGGTCGGTGGAGACGGTGGCACACTCGCCGACGCCGCGGTGCGCAGGGGGGTGGCCGCGGCGGTCCGCGATATCCGGGACATGCATCCCGAGCTGGACGACGCCATGGACGAGGGTGCCACGGGTGGCGGCTTCGCCTGGGACATACTGTGCGATCTTTACCAGCTGTTCTTCGCCGACACGGTGGGGGAGTTCCTCCGGTCCGTTGTTGCTGAGCACGTCAAAGTGGCCGTGCCGGTGCTTATCGCGACCGATCCGGAAGGCAGGATCGCCGACTGGGTCGCGGAGACTGTCGTAGGCCTGGTGCCGAATCCCTGCGAGGAGTCCGCGGAAGCGACGGATCTCGCGCAGGCCGCGGACACCGCACAGGATCCGTTGGCCGCTCTGCCCAGGGTTGCCGAGTTGCTGGTACCGAAAGCGGTCGGCAAGGTGCTCGGCCTGATCACCGATGAGGTCACCGGAGAAAGGGAGGCCGCGGCATGACCGGTCACGACTATTCTCTATGGTGGCGTGGCCACCGCGGAGACCAGCCTCGCGGTGGCCACTGGACGGAGATCGGCGAGGAAGCCTTCCAAGAGAAGGAGCGCCGTGTCATCGGTCGGCATCATCTGCCCGGCCCGGTCCCCGACTGGGCCGAGGACCTGTTCCGCGTCGCCAGAGCCGCGTTCATCGCCGACAAGTACGTACGCCGGACCGGCGTTACGGACCGCTGGACCCGCCGCATCAGCCTCGACGTGCCCGTCACGGAACACGAGCGATGGCAGAGCGCAACCGTCCGTACCCACCTCACCGCACTTCTCCAGATCCTCACCGGGGACCTCTGGAGAGTGGACTTCCGCCCCAATACCGGTCATCAGGTCGAGGAAGCGATGATTTTCCCCGACGGCCCGCGGGCCTCGGAAGTCGCGCTGTTCTCCGGTGGACTGGACTCCCTCAGCTGGGC
The DNA here is from genome assembly GCA_000719105.1 of Streptomyces sclerotialus. GTDB lineage: Bacteria > Actinomycetota > Actinomycetes > Streptomycetales > Streptomycetaceae > Streptomyces > Streptomyces sclerotialus_B. Next base: position 79,644 of record JODX01000007.1, read on the forward strand.
CGCCACACGCTCGCGCGCCGACGATCCCCGACCGCTACTGCTCGTGATGTTCCGCGAGATCGGCCTGCTGCGTCTCCAGCAGCGGGTGTACAAGGCCGTCGAGCGACTGGCCGGACCACGGCCGGTCATGCTGCTCCCGATGAGTCAAACCCCGGCGGGCGACGGCTCCGGTCTGCGGCTGGAGACCTCCTCCCGCACCCGCGGTCTGCTGTACGCGGCCGGTGCGATCCGCGCCGCAGCCGCGCATGGAGTGGACACCGTCCACATCCCTGAGAATGGCCAGCTCGCCATTAACCCGCCCCTGACGCCCGCACGTTCGGCCGCCTGCTCCACCCGTTCCGTGCACCCGTGGACGCTGGACCGTCTGAACGCCCTGATAGCCGCCGTGGATGACGCTGGCAGCGCGGTACAGGTGGTCAACCCACTGGCGCAGCTGACCAAAGGCGAGGTATGCAAAGCCGGCCGTGACGCGGGCCTTACCCCGTCCGACCTGGAATCCACCCTGAGCTGCGGCAAGCCGCCCGCCCGCCGCAACGGCGGCCCTCCCATCGCAAACTGCGGCGTTTGCTTCCCATGTCTGGTGCGCCGCTCCGGGCTACTTCACGCAAACGGCACCGACGACACCCGGTACGAGGCACTGCCATGGGCGGGCGACCTGCCCCCCGACCGGGGCACCGACTGGCGCGCACTACAGCGGTGGCTGCTCGGCCGGTACACCCTTACGGACGTCCTCACCGATACCCCGCTACCACAGGACTCGAACCCAGCCGTGGTGTTCGATCTGATCAGACGCGGGCGGAAGGAACTGGCCCGGCTGCTCCAGTTCTCGGATCCGGCAGAAGCCGCTGACGCGGCGTAGGCGACAATGATTTCGCACCAGTCCACCTTGGTGGTCATGGGCCGGTGCCCATGACTCCGTCGGTGACGGCTGCGGCGGAGCAGCCTGTTGGGACCTTCCCTTTGAGTGGTGAACATGCCTCGAGGCGTTCCTAGATCCGACCCGACAGGTCGTCCACCAGAAGGTCGAGGGTGACCTCCTCATGGAGCGCGACGCCGAGGGCGGTCATGGCAGGGGCGAGATGCTGGTCCCAGGCCGCGCTGACGGGCTGGCCATCGAGCGGTAGTTGTGGGATGCCCTCGCGCTGGCTGCGAGCAGCCAGGTGCTCGTAGTCCTCGGCGCCCATGCGCCATGGCAGGGCTCCGTAACGGAGGATGATCCGGTTCGCCAGAGCGATGCCCGGCCAGTCGAAGTCGCCGTGGTACGCGAAGCGGCAGCCGGTGGTGGCGAGAGCGTCGAGAAGTGTGAGTACCACGGTGGCGGCGCTGCCTGAGGTGCATACCAAAGGCCGGACGCAGGCAGCGTCCGCCGCGGCTTCCACTACGCGCGGGTTCTCGCAGATGTGGATCACTGTTCCGGCAGGCAGCCGCAGCTGCAGGTCGTGCAGGTCCCGCAGTGTGAGATGGGCTTCGGCATGGTGGATGGCCCGCTCTCGCAAGGCCTGCTCCCGCCATCCCCCACCGGCGGGCCGCAGTCCATAGGTCAGCACTGTGCTGGAGACCTCGTCCGGTGTGACGGACACCAGCCGCCACAGTGCGCGTCGGCCGGCCGCGTCGCCGGGGAACTCGGTGCCGTGGGCGAGGGCGATACCGCGTTGAACGAGGCGTGCGAGCCAGGTGCCGTCGTCCAGGCCGTGTGCGGACCCGGTCGCCATGGCGGCGAGTTCTCCTCGGCCTCGGGTGCCACCCTGCTCCGGGCCGAGCAGTGCCGTCAGAACCGCGACTGCCTGTTGGAGCGTTCGTACCGCTGCTTCGGGTGGTACACCTCTCGGAACGCCGGTACGGCGCAGCAGGTCGTACCATCGTCGGCTCCAGTCCTGGCAGGCGAGCGGAGAGACGTCCAGCGCCGAGCCGAGTGACGACCAGATGTGCTCGCGCCGTGCCGTGACACCCGCACGGACGGCACGGCGGTCGGTGAGGGGAGGGCCGAGTTCCTCCATGACGTCCCTGAGACCGAGTCCGGCCGCTGAGGCGCGCAGCCGGGCGTCGAGCACGTCGAGCCGCACGGTTACGGCAGCACCCGTGACAGGTTTGCCCAGCAGGAGAGAAAGGGCGTTGCGTTCCTGGGTGCTCACTGCGGTCAACCGGAGTGAACCGGTGGCCTGCACGCCGTTGCTCTCCAGGCGCTTGCGTACCGCCTCCCAGAGCCGGGCGAGCCCGGGACCGGCGAGCCACTCCCGTGTCGCCGCGGGCAACTTGCTCATACGGACACCAGACGCCGGTGCCGGCCGTTCCAGGTGTAGTGCAGGGTGGCCACCCCGCGCACATGGGGATCACGGAGGCACTCGTAGATGTGCAGGGACGGCACCTCCGGCCAGTTGCCCATGAGCCGTTCACTGGTGAGGACGAAGTCGAGATCGAGATCGACGAGGATCCGTCCCAGCCGCCCGTGGGTGGGCTCGTCGACTTTGGCGAAGGCGTCGTCCAGCAGAATCAGCCGCGGCGCATGGGGTGCCGACTCGGCGAGACTCGTGAAGTGGGCGGCGGCCGCGGCGAAGAGCACGAGGTAGGAGAGCACCCGCTGCTCGCCCTGGCTGAGCCCGGTGCGGCCGGTCAATTTCCGCCTGCGTCCTGGGGCGGCGTCCTCAACCACGAAGGTGTGAAAGCGGAACCAGTCGCGGTAGTCCAGCGCGGTCCGCAGGTGGGCGGCATAACCGGCTGAGGCGTCGGCCCGTCGGGCATCCTCGATCCGGCGTTGCAGCACCTCGCGGAGCTGCTCGGTCTGCTCACGCGTGCGCAGGCTCGACGGACTGCGCAGCAGCTCCACGGCCGCCCGCACGTCCGCGTCCACGTCCTCGTCCAGCTTCCACAGCAGCTCCACGCCCAGACCGTGGGAGGTGCGCACGGTCCGCAGGGTGTCGTTGAGGGCCGCGACCAGGTTCGCCGCGGTGATGACCTGTGTCGAGAGATGGTCGCCCAGCTCGCCGGTCAGGAATCGCTGGAACACCTCGCGTTCGCGTTCGGTGAGCCGCCCGCGGGCCTCTGCCGCCTGGACGGCGATTCGCTCGCCCACGGCCGCGACATCGTGGGAGCCGTGGTCGTCGATCAGGCGGCAGACCTTGATGCCGTCGCGCTCCTCCAGCTGAGCGTCGTAGCCACCGGCCAGCTGGTCGCGCAGGTCGGTATGCCGGTTGAGCAGGGCGCTGTCCGACACCTCGCCCTTCGGTCGGCCGAGAGCCCGTTCCACGGCGTCGGCCAGCGCCCGCAGGGCCCGCAGACGGCTGCGGACGTCCGAGCCGGGGTCGTCCGCCACGTCTTCGGGCAACGAGGACCGGTCGAGCCCGGCGCCGCGCACCACTTCCGGTCGGCCGAGTGCGCCGCGAAGGCTGCTGCCGGTTGCGATGACCGCCGTCTCCTGGCCGGCCAAATCTTTCCGCAGGCGTTTCTCTTCCTCTTCCGCGCGCACGCGCAGGTCGTGGAGGTCGTTCCGGGTCCGTTGTGCCGCCGGGACGGCCTGGGCGGCGTGCGCGATGCGTTGCCTGGCTTCCTGCTCGCGGGTGAGGATTTCTTCTTCGGTCGACCCGATGGCCTCCTCACGGGTGCGCAGATCCTGTTGCGCGGTACGCAGCTCGGTGAGGCGGAGCCGGTAGTTCTCCTCCGCTGCCAGGCGGTCTTTCCGGGCACGTTCGTATCGTTCGGCATCGGCGTGATGGGCGCCGAGCCGCTCGCCCGTGCTGCCGATCGCCCTGCGAAGACGCCCGATGCCGGTGAGAAGGGCAGCCAGCGCGGTGCGTACGCGTTCCAGCTCGACGGGGTTGCTGGGCAGGTCATGGGCGGTGGCGGTGGTGTCCGCCTCGGCGCGTGCGGCTACGGCGAGAGCGCGGGCCTCCTCGGCCGACCGGGCCGCACGGGTCGCCTTGGCGGTCAGGTCACGCAGTGTCCTCTCGTCCGACTCGACCCTGCTCCAGGCGTCGGCGAGAGCTCGTGCCCGGGGGAAGTCCTGCTCCGCGAGCCTGAGGGCTCGGCGCCGGGCATCGGCCTCGGTGAGTTCGTGACGGGCGTCGGCCAGCCGCTGTTCCGTCTGTGTGAGCTGCTCCTTCAGCTCGGCGAGGATGCGCCGCCGGGTCTCGGCGCGTACGGCGGCTCCCACGTACTCGGCGTCGGTTTTGTGGTGTCGGCCGCTGAGGATGCCCAGACGCCAGCTTCCGTCGTAGTACACCGCGTCATGAGCAGCCGTTTTCGCGGCCGGTGCGAGCGCGATGGTCGTCAGCAGGCGTTCCACCTGCTCGGCCGCGACTCCGCACCCCGGTTGCGGCGCAGGGCGCAGGGCCGAGGCGAGGGTGAGCCCGTCTGGCAGCGCGTAACCGGGACGTAGCAGAGTGTCACGAGTGTCGGGGTCGACAGGGGCGCCGTCCGCGCCGACCCATGCGTCCAGGATCCCGCTGGCTTCGAGGGCCGCTTCCAGACCGGCCCGGTCGGCGGGCGTCAGGCCGTCCGTGAAGTCCACCAGCCGGCAGAAAGGTGCTCCGCTGCCCGGTGTCCTCTCGGCGGCGCGGTGATATGGGATCGGCGGTTCGGGGTCGGTACGTCGTTCCCAGTCCCGCTTCCGACGCGCGACGTGGTCGAGCTCTTCGCCGATCCGGCCGACGGTGAGCGCCAGGGTATCCCGGCGCCCGGTGAGTTCCTCGCCGTACGGCTCCAGTGCGGCATGGGCGGCCTGCCACGCCTGGCTGTCGATGTCGGGCGGCAGCGTGCGGTCCGCGAACGGGGCGTCGGCGTCGCTCTCGCAGGCGACCGCTGTGTGGACGGCGTCCAGCGGCGGGCAGTCGGACCCGACGGCGGTCCGCGTGCGTGCCGTCCACTCGGAGACCCGGCGGGCATAGGCACCGCTCTCCTCGGTGACCTTCTCGCGGCTCGCGTCGAGACGGTCGGCGGCCTCTTCCGCCTCGCCCTCCAGCCGTTCCCGCTCGGTGTCGGCCTGCGCCGCCCGGCTCCGTGCCTCCTCTGCCCGCGCGGTGAGACGCGTCACCTCCTGAACCATTCGGGCCCGGTTCTTCACGACCGTCTTGACGTTCTCCATCTGTCGCTGCCAGGACCGCAGTCCGTCCTGCACCGTGGCCGTGTCCACGCGGACGACCGACCGCTGCTGCACGGTGTGCGTCTCCCCGTCCAGAGCGGTCAGCTGCGTCTCGACGGCCTGGGAGCGGACCGTGCGAGGCAGGGCGACCGCCTCGCCGAGGTGGCCGGTGGGAAGCCCGGCCTTCTCCGCCTGCGTCAGCAGTTCCCGGTGTTCGGTGCCCAGTTCGGCGAGCCGGCTGCCGAGGTGTTCGACACCGTCGGCCAGCCGTTCGGCCGCACCCTCCTCCGCGCCGTGTGCGTTGCCGAGGGCGGTGAAGGCGGCCCCGGCGGCGGTGTGCAGAGCCTCCACCGTGCTGCGGCGTTCCGACAGTTCGCGCAGGCTGCGGTAGGCGTGGCTGTCATGCAGGGCGGCGAGGTCGGTCCGGGCGGCTTCCTCCTCCTCACGCAGGGTCTCCAGCCGGGCCTCCGACTCCTCCTCCTGCGTCCTCAGCTCACCGGTCCGCTGCGCGGCGTCTCCGGCCGCCCGGCGTCGCTGCGCGAGGACCTCCAGCTCCCTGCTCACTGCCTGCGCCGAGGTGCGCAGAACCCCGGACAGGTAGCCCCGGTAACTGGTGAGGAAGGTGCGCAGCGCCGTGTCGGTGCGCTCCAGGCGGCCGAGCTCGTCGCGTACGGCGTCGAGGTCATGGAGGTTGCGCGCCACCTTCTCGACCACGTCCTCGTCGAGTCCCGGCAAGGTCTCGCTCAGCAGGGAGGCCAGGCCACCGTGCTCGATGCGGTCCCCGACCGTGGGCCGCCGCAGCCGGTGCAGGAGCTGGGTGAGGTTGCGATAGCGGGGCGCGTCGGTGATGCCGAACAACTCCCGGGCCACCCGCGCCCGGTGCAGGACCGCACGGTCGGTGACGTTGTCGGAGCCGACGATCTCCTTGAGCCGGTCGACCGGCAGGGGCTTCCCGCCTTCGACCAGGTGCAGGTCCTCACCGACGCGCAGCGGGGTGACGAAGAACGTCGGCAGCGCCTTCTGCGTCGACTTCGAGGCGCGGATGGCGGCGCCGAGTGTGAGGTGGCGGTGGTCGCCGCCGTCGGTCGTGCCACGGAACTCCACCCACAGGTAGCCGAGACGGTTGGTCTGCTCGAACCCGTCCAGCATCAGCCAGGCGAGGGTGGTCCGGCCGGTGCCCGTCGCGTCCAGTGCCCGTGAGTCGCCGTCCAGCAGATACGGGAGCAGCATCTCCAGGGCCTTGGACTTGCCCGCGCCGTTCTTGCCGCGCAGCAGCAGCCGTCCGTCGCCGAAGGCGAACTCCTGCTCGTCGTACTGCCAGACGTTCTGGATGCCCGCGCGGTGCAGCCGGAAGCGGGTGCCGGCAGCCGTCGCGGGGCCGGAACGCGGCAGTGGGACGAGGCCACGCGCATCAGTGGTCACAGCGGCAGCTCCTCCTGGACGTCGGCGCCCTTGCCGGCTGCGGTGGCCGGGCGCATGGTCACGTGGGGCGCGTAGCGTGCCGCCGCGGCCAGCAGCACCCAGCCGTCGCCGCCGGGACGTGCCCCGTGGACACCGGTCACGGTGCGCCCTTCCGGTGCCTCTTCGGCGTACCCCTCCGGCAGGCCGTCTCCCTCGGCGCGCAGCTGGCGGGCGCGGGCCATCAGCCGCATGCGGGTCAGCAGGTCCAGCACGGCCTCCCGCAGGGCGGGGATGTCCTCCAGATAACCGCGCTGCCAGTTGCTGCGCTGTCCGTACGCGGCGACCAGCTCGGCCAGCAGCTCGTCGACCAGGCCGTCCGGGACAGCCACTCCGATGACGAGCGTTCCTCCGGTCGCCGGATGTCCGGGCTCCTGCGGCCGAAGCCGTTCCACGAGCCGTTCCACCAGCAGCAGCGCGGCCTGCGCGACCGTCCCGGTGCCCGGCAGGTGCAGATCCGTCAGCTCGTCCTCTGGGTCCACCAGCGCCACTCCCTCGGCGCGGATCTCCATCTCCAGGCCCAGAAGCTCGGAGAACGCCTGCGCTTCCCGGCGCTGCCGGGTGCGCAACCAGTCGCGTTCGGCGTCGGTCAGCTCGTCGAGGTGGACGACGGGTGTCTCGACGAGCATCCGGCGCACATAGGTGCGCGGTCCGCCGAATCCGGGGTCCGCTGCCCGCCGGACCAGGTTGGCGCCGTCACGGGCCTGGGCGAGCGGGCCGGCGACGACGACGCGGGCCAGCTCGCGGTCCACTGTGATCAGGGCCTCTCCGCCCGCGTCCTGCGCGAGCGCGGCCACATGGCCCTCGGTCTCGATGAGGACGCCCCACTCGACCAGCAGGCGCAGAGCCGCTACCAAGGTCCGTTTCCCGGCCGCCCTGCCCGTCTCCTCCAGCTCGATTCCCGCGTCGGCCGCGGCGGCCCTGATGTCGGCCACCAGTTGTGACAGCAGCAGTTGTTCGGGGGCGGTCACCAGCACGGACAGGGCCAGCGCGAGGCAGGCGTACGTGTGCGGGGTGAAGGGGGTGCCGGTGGAACGCTCCAGCCGGTGTCCCGCGCCTGCCCCCAGCCCCGCCTTGAACAGCCGGGCGTAGGAGCTGTCGACCAGTAGGCGGTAGCCAAGCACCTGCTGGAACCGCTTGCCCAGCCAGTCGGCATGCCTGCGGATCAGCGGAAAGAGGTCGGAGTACGGGCCGTCCGAGGTGACCAGCGGATGCGCGAGCAGCAGCCGGGCGGCGCTGCGGCGCTCGGCGGCCAAGGCCACGTCGTGTGCCGAGGGGAGGGTCATGACGCGCTCACCTCCGCATCGCCGTCGGCGGTGTCGGAGGAGGTACGGCCGACGTCCAGTTCCAGGTCGTCCAGCAGTAGATCGCCATCGGCCGAGTGCAGGACGCACCGAGCACCTGCGATGCGTCGCACGGTGAGCCGGATACCCAGCTCGGCGTCCTCACTGTGTGCCTGGTCGAGGTCGAACTTCGTCGAGCCCTTCCCGTCCGTGCTGGTGCGATGCCGGAGCTGCGCGTTCCCGAGTGCGGTGGCCAGCAGTTCCAGGAGCAGTCCCAGTGCTGCCGAGGTGAGGCGCACCTCGGCGAACCGGCCCGAGGCGCTGCGCAGTTCGTCCGCCGCCGCTGCCCTGGCCGCGGCCCGCTCACGGGCGGCCTCGCGCAGCCGCCGCTTCTGCGCGGAGTGATCCTCCACCGCGGACGTCCGGCCCCGCTGGGCGCGGCTGCCTCTTTCCCGCAGAGCCACCGGAACCTCGACCACTGGGCCGGTCCACCAACTCGTGTAGGCGGGCACCACCTCGTCGGTGGCCGGGGGTATGCCCAGATGGCGGGCGCCGTACAGCCCGAAGGCGGCGACGGCGATGTCGTGTGCGTCCTGCGGCGCGGCTTCGTCGAACCACCGGGCCAGCCGCAGCAAATCCCTGCGTCGGGACATCTCCCCGGTGGCCGACCGCAGCATCCGCTTGGCGTTGGCGAGCAGCGACTGCAGCGCACGCAGGGTGGCGTCCCGCAGTTGATCGACCTGGCTGCCCTGCCCGTCGGTGTCGCTGAACCAGCCACGCAGGCCCTCCCAGTCCGCGAGCTCGCGCCCACGGCTGCGCTGGACCCGCGTCTCCAGGCGGCCCTCGCCCTGTGGCGAAAGTCCGGTGAGGCCCTGCGCATGGGCGTCAAGCCGGGCCAGCAGACCCGGGACGTGCGGCCACAGCGTGTCCAGTGCCGCCGAGATCCTGGGTGCGCGGAACGCCACGTCCTCCGTGATCGCCTCGACGTAGTCGAGGAGCAGCTCCTTGAAGCCTTGATACTCGGCGCTGTCCAGGTCGTACCGGGCCAGCACCTGACCGAGGTAGGCGTAGAAGTCCCGCACGGAGTCCGCGAACTCGGTGAACTGCACGAACAGCGTGCTGACCCGCTCCAGCCCGTCCTGCGGTGCGATACCGCCCGGCGCGGTCACGAGGTCGGCCAGCTCCCTGAGCCCGCGCTCGACCAGCGCGAGCAGTTCGTTGCTCACCTCGCGGGCGGCGTCGGCCTCGGCCAGGACCCCGTCGGCGTCCCGCTGAATGCGCTCGCCCAGCTTCGACAGCTGGTAGCGAGCGCGGGACCGCTGGTACTCACTGATGCTGGACGCCTTCACGGTGTGGCTGCTGCGCAGCAGGTTGCCCCACCGCACCAGCTGTTCCAGCCGGATAGTGAGGGTATCGGCGTCGAGCCCGGCACCAGGGCCCCCGGCCTGCCGCAGCTTCGCCAAGACGTCCGGGACGGCTAGATCCGCCAGCAGGGTCCCGCAGAAGACCCGCATGATCGCGACGTGCTCCAGCCGCTCGGGCGCGCTGAGGTACGTGTACGCGTCCAGCCGCCTCCGCGCCCCGTCGTCGCCGGTGACCGACGATGCGCCGGGTGCGGGTGCCTTCATATCTGTAATGTTACGTGGGGTGTTCGGCCATTGTTGGTCTGTCGTTGTAGATGCTCCTGGGTTATGCGGAGGCGGCATTCGTAGCCGCCGTACTCGTCCTGGACGACGCCCTCGTTGAAGGGGGATGCGGGAGTTGTGCGTCGGCGGTCCGCGACGGGCCGCTGTCCTATGGCGGACTGTGACCACCCACGAGTCCGGCGGAGGCCGGTTTCATGGAAATCCGACACCTAGTCTGGCGGGTAGATAACGGAGTGATGGCTGATGTGCTGCACCATCAGCCCTGTTGAGAGTTGAGACGGAGACGGCGCAGTGACCACGGACGTTCAAGGGCCGGCATGGGCACTGGAAGGCCTCGGAGTGCGGTCCGGGAAGTACCCGTTGGCCGTGGAGGGCCCGGTGATGCGGGCGGTCGACCGGTTGGTGCCTGGCGTTTCCACGGTGACCCGCTACATCCGTTACCACTCGCTGTACGCGGCGATCGCCGCGCATGCCGAGCGGAAAGCCCTGGACCTGGCTGCTTGCCGTCGACTGGTCCGTCGCTGCGAGGTGTTGATGGCCGCGCTCCAGCATGATGTGGAGACGGCCGATGACGCATGGTTCCCTCACGGAGTCGATCGGGTGCGGCGGTTCCGGACTCAAGAGCTGGACTTGGCCCGTGCGGCCGACCCGGAAGACGTGAACCAGTCCTACTCGCCACGTCGTTGGGGCTTTTGGGACCAGTACGGAGGGTCGGCCACGGTTCTCGGGACCGTGGAGGTTCGGGACGGAGCACTCCGGCCGGGTCGGCATCCCTGCCCTGCGGCCCTGCGGGAACTGTTCGCCCCGCTGCTCTCGCTCGCCGAACAGGACGTGGTGCCCCTCGTTGAGCTGGACCAGGCCGGTCAGGCCGCCCTGGGCGTCCCGTCCGCGGTCGAACAGGACTGGCTGAAGCGGGTGCTGACGGCCACTGACACTAGGGGCAGACACACGCCTCAGGACTGGGAGGCAGCCGACCGCGCCCGCAGGGCCGCCTTCCGCATCCTCGGCCGGGCGATCGCCTTGCACGGCCGGGAAGGGCAGGGGTACCAGGAGACCTTGCGCTCGACCGTCGCCTTCGGAGAGGACATGACCACCGATCCGGTCCTGGCCGCCATTCCGGAGACGACAGGCTGGCGGGGACTTCTGCTGCGTCACTACTCCGTGGGCGCCTGGCGCAGATTGTGGGCCGCTCTCGTGTCCAGCATCGGCTCCAAGGAGGGCGAGGCCGATCGGACGGCGCAGGAACTGCGCGACTGGCTGGCGCAGCGGGCCCCGAGGGGAGACGTACGGGGAGTCCTGCAAGATCTGCCGCCACTCGAGGGTCCGGACGGGGTGCTCCTACCGGCCGAACGGCGACTCCTCGAGAAGGGCGATGACGAACCCATGGTCAACGTGCGGCTGCTGCTCGTGGGCGCTCTGCGGTCCAGGAAGGGGCATCTGCCCGACGACGTACGCGCCGTCTTCCTCGGCCGACAGCGTCGCTCGGCGGAGTTTCTGGACCCAACGTGGGTCGACGGCCTCATCCGTGACTACTTGGACCGACCGGTTTGCGACCTGGCGGCCCGGCTGGTGGACGACATGCTGGCCCAGTCCCGCCGAGTGGCGCTCGCCAAGTTGCGCATCGATCCTGCGACAGGCGGACTGAAGATCTTTTCGCGTTTGCACGTACGCAACGAGCGTTACTTCAAGACCGGCGACGAGGGGAATTCCGACATCGGTACGCGCATACCCCAACTGGGTTCCTTTGGTCGGCAGCTCGGGCTTTTCGCCGTCCAGGACGGCTGTCACGTCGTCACGGAATCCGGCCGGAGGATCCTGGAGACGGAGCGATGAGCGCGGCGCGGCACACCCGGTTCGCGTCCCCGTTCACCCTGTTGAGTGAATGGGTCGAGCGCACCGACAGGCAGGCACTACACGAAGTGCTCCTCCTCGGATTCACCGTCGACCTTCCGTTCCTGGAGCGGTTCGCGATCCCGGCCGCACGCGGCCTGGGCGCCCGCACCGCGGTGATCGGTGATGCGGCCCAAGGGCTGTACGACCCGGTCGACGTGCGCATGGCAGGCCGCGGCTACCTCCACGGCCTCGCTCGCTGTCGAAGCGCCTTCCACCCCAAAGTGGTCCTGCTGCTCGGGGAACACGCCTGCCGATTGGCCGTGGGATCGGGAAACCCGACGCTGTCCGGATGGGGAGCCAACGACGAGCTGTGGACCGTGGCCGAGACCGAGGACGGCGCCTCACACCCTCTGATCGCCGACCTCGCGGAGTGGCTGGAGGCGCTGCCCGCCGTCGTGGAGATGGCTCCCTGGACGGCGAGCCACCTCAAAGAACTGGCGGACCTTCTTACCGAGCGACACGTCAATGCCCCTGTCGGCCCGGACACCGGCCCGCGGCTCCTGCACAACCTCCACCGAAGTTTGCTGGACCAGCTGCCGCCGGGTCCCGTCGACGAGGTCCAGGTATACGCCCCGTTCATCGACCCGGAAGCCCACGCCCTGCGCGCACTCGTCGACCGCATGACCCCGGGGCAGGTCACTCTCGGCCTCCAGCCCCGCTGGTCGAGCTACGACGCCGAGACGATCAAGAAGGCGCTCGACGGTTCTTCCGTGCACATCCGGCTCCTCGAGGAGATGCGGATGCGGCACGGCAAGTTTGTCGAGTGGCGCACCGGCGAGCGCAGGCACGCACTCACCGGAAGCCCCAACCTCACCCGCGCCGCTCTGTGCGCGAGCACCGGGGGAGGAGGCAACTGCGAACTCGCCGTACTCTCCGCCGACACCTTGCCCCTGCTGCCCGAAGAAGGACCTACCACCACGCTCGCCGACCTGAAGGGCCGTACCCTTCGGCCTTACACCACCAGCGACGGTCGTGCATTCATCCTGCTGGGAGCCAAGACGGACAGCGAAGGCCTCCATGTCTCCCTGGCCCGTAGCGAGCCGACCCCCGTCCTGATCAGCATCTCCCCGGACGGGTCACCGGGCTCCTGGACCGAAGTCGGTTCCATCCCCGCCGGAAGGTCGGCCTTCTCCTTCCCGATGCCCGAAGTGCCCGGCACGGCCGTGCGCGCCACTTGCCTGCGCCCGGACGACAGCAGCGCAGAATCGCCCGTGGTCTTCGTCTACAGTCCTGTGCAGTGCGCACGTCGCCGCACCCACGACAGCGGGCCTCGGCTGAGGTACGACTACACGGCCCAGGCACTGTTCACCGACGAACGTGCGGCGCGACGCTTCGAAGCGGACCTGCTGCGTCTACGCGAGCTCACGGCCGGCAGGTCCGCCTCCCGGGTGAGTCCGGCGACGGAAGGCGCGGCACACCCGGCGGTCACGAGCGACGTCGACCGCTGGGACGCCTACCTTGCCGACTGCCGTCGGATGATCGGGCTGCCACTGACCGATCTGGCGTTCGGTACCGTGCGGATCAATCTGCCCCAGCCACCGGCCTCCCAGTGGATCGTGTCGGCGGTCACGTCCACCGCGACCGCAGAGGAGGACGAGGACGACGCCGTAGAAACGGAGGACGAGGACCCCGCCATCGACGGGGCATCTTGTGTCCCCTGCATTCCCCCTGATCAGCGAGCCCGCTGCCGCAGCTGGGTGCGGCGCTGTGCCGACACGCTCGTCGACTCCAACACCTTCGAGAAGCCGCGGGTGCAACCGCTTCCAGTACGGCTGCTGGTGGCCGGTCTGTACGTCCAGCTTCTGGCCGCAGGGGTCTGGGAGGACGGCGATCATAGCTGGCGCGAGGGCCTGAGCGGCCTTCTCGGGGCACTCGCCCTCCAGGACGGACCGGGCGACGGGACGGCGGAACGGCAGGCGCCGCCCCAGACCGGACGACGCGTGGACGCGGTGGCGGCCGTCCTGATGACCCTGCTCAGCCAGGACGCCACCCTCACCGGCGGCGGCGAGCACGACGTGCTGGCCGCCCGCGCGTGGCGGAACCACAAGGCCATGATCGCCTGCGCCGACCCCGCCGAGGCCGCGGACCTCATGCTGTCACCGGAGCGAGCGCTCGCTCGCGTCGCGTCCTGGAGCGAGGTGGAACGACTCGTGGCCCTGGCCAAAGAAGGCGACCCGTACGCCGAGGCGATCGAGGAACTTTCCAAGGCGGGCTGGTCCGTCACCTACGAGGGTGGAATCTGGGAGGTCACGGGCTCTTTCGGGAACCCGATCCCGGTCGTGGCCAGAGTCGCCGACCGACTCGGTCGCCACCACACCGGGGGCGTGCTCGTTCGTGCCCGCGGTAGGAGGCGCTGGGCGTTCGCCGCTTGGGCCAGGCCCGGGCTGGTCCTGCTGAATCCCCCCGCACGTGTGTGGCGCACGTACGAGGTGCGTGCCCCGGCCACACCGGAGTCACGGTTCGGCGGTGGTGACCTCTCCACCGTTCCCGGCCTGGTCGGTGCACCGTCCCCGCTCAGGACAGGTCCGCCCGATACTTTGAGGACAACTCTGGCCGAAGTGGGCTTGCCCTACCCAGAGTTAATGCGACGGCTGTTCGAGGATGTTCCCTGAGGCTCTATGCTGCACAAACACGTGCGGAAGATCGTCCGGAGGGGGTGTCGGTCGATGCCTGCTTCCGTGCCGTGGGTAGACCGGAGGGGGACGGTGGTGTCGCACAGAGTGTGGGGAGGCACCGAGGACAACGGTGCAGCGCTCGATGACCCGTCCGCTGTGCTCGACGAGGCTGTCACCGCCTACATTCACGGTCGTTTCGCGATTGCCGTCAGTCATCTGCGGCGGCTGGAAAGGGCGGCGGCAGCCGGTCATGCGGTGATTGGTGCCCGCCATGCAGCCCTGCGCGGAGCGCTCGCGGCCCGCGCCCAGAACTGGGCCGAGTGCTGCGACTGGTATCTGCGGGCGCTTGCCTTCTCGCATCCGTCGGACCGGGCGTGCCAGCGTACTCTTTTCTGCTTCCAGGAAGGGTGCACAGGCCTTACCGTCAGCCTGTGCGATCAGTGCGATCGCTGGTTCTGCCCCGAGCACGGCGCGGAACGCGCGGACGGGAGAGCCCGCTGCGGTCCGTGTCTCGACGTGGCGTTGCACAACCTGGTGCAGGCGGCAATCCTGACCGACCGCGTCGACGCCGCTGTGGAAACAGTCGCTCCCTGGGCTCGCACGGCGAACTGGGCCACGGCGAAGGCACTGCTGGCCTGCCTCGCTCCGGAAGACGCCGCGGACCTCGGCGAGCAGGCCGACGTACTTGCCCCCCTTGAGACCGACCTGCGTGCGGCTCTGGCGCTGTACCGTGCGTCCACGACGCTCCACCCGACGGATCTGGAACGGGCCTGCGCTCAGGAATCCGGTGCCTCGGACGCGCCGCTGTCCGCGAAGGACGGCTGGCTGCGTCCCTGGGTGGCACGTCGACTGAGTCGTACGGGCCGTCACGTCGAGGCATGGCGGGTCCGATACGAGGAGTGGCTGACAAGGCCGGTCGACACCACTGTGGTGCACGCCCTGGCGCTCACGGCTCTGCGGGTCTTCACCGGTGACACCGAGGCGGACGACCGGGTGCGCGAGGAGGCCGCGCGGCAGGCCATCGCCTGCTGGGCGACGGTTCTGCACTCCGTCTCGTACTGGCGGGAGCTCGGGCAACACTCCGGGCGCTCGTTGACGGCCGACGAACGGAAGGGCGCTTTGGATGCTCTCACTGAGCGCATCCGCCAGATACTGCGGGACGACGACAGAACCGCGGAACGGCCGACGGCGGACAGCCTGGAACTGGCGTGGGAGGTCGAACTGGCCGCTGCCCGGAGACTGCCCGAGGTCATGGAAGACGTCCTGACGCCCTTGGACTGCGGATACGACTTTTCCTTCGGCCCGGGCTTCCTCGACCTTCTGTCGTCGGCCGGCGGGCGGTGGAAAGATCTGGCCGCGGAGGTCCACAGTGCGGTGTCGGAGGCAAGAAGCGGGGGTGACGAGACCGGCGGTCGGCTCAAGGGCCTGTTGTCCCCTGAGGGGCGCTACCTGACACTTCTGGAGGCCGGCAGGTTCGACGAGGTCATTGCAGGTCTCGAAGTCGAAGACATTGCGCGACACTGTGCCGAGGGGAACACCGAGCTCCTTCAAGGCCCTCGACGTGTCCTCGGTGCGGCACTGTTCGCCCGGGCGCGTGCCCATGTGGAGGCCAGACGCTGGGCGGCTGCGATCCGGGACTTCGAAGGCGCGGCAGCCGTCGGTGTCTGCCTCACCGGCCACGAGGAAGAGATCGGCCGGGCGGGCGTGCACGCGGGCTTCGCCCTGTTCAAGAACCGTGCCAAGGTCGACTGGCAGGCATACGTCGGCCTCCTCGAGCGTGCCCTCGTCATGGCCCCGCATCACGAGCAACTGAAACGGGACCTGGCGGCCGGGTGCGTGCACCTGGGAGAGCAGGCCTCACAGCGGAACGAGCACGACGCGGCCCGTGTCCGCTTCGCCCGCGCCTATGAGCTGGACCCCTCGAACGAGTCGGCCGTCGCAGCACTGAACGCGGCTGAGACACGTAGCGCCGAACGCCTTCTCGAGGGATACGCCCTCTTTCGGCTGCCGCAGGCCATCGAGATGCTGCGCGGTGTCCTGGACCGTGACGAGGCTTTCCAGCCCGCTCGCCGCGCCCTGGTCGACGCCCTGTACGAGCATGCTCTGGACATGGCGATGAACGACCACCGTGCCGACGCCCTGAGCCTGATGCGGGAGGCCCGTTCTCTTCCGGATCGGGACTCCCGCCGCTGGAGCCCCGGCCCAGGTCCGAAGCACGACATCGCGACAGGGCTCTACGAACGTGCGTCGCTCTACGACGAACTCGACGAGGACGATCTGCGGGAGACGCTCGACATACTGACTGTCGCCCGCACTTACGAAGTTCTTCCGGAGATCTCCGACCTACAGGTCTCGGTACTGGCTGACCTGGTGGAACTGCTCACTGCGGACGAGAACTACGACGAGGCCATCGCTCTCGTCCGCCGGTGCCCGAGGGACGTCGAGGACCGGAGCCGGCTCGACACGGCGGTCGCCGAGGCGTACGCCCGACGCGCACGCCGGCATCTCGACAAGGGCGACAGTGCGGCTGCGCGCTCGGACACCCGGTCGGCACGCAAGTACGCCTCAGCACGCCAGCTTTCCCTGTTCCAGGTGGATGAGGCAGAACCGTTGTGGTGAGAGAAGGACGAGAAGTGTCCAAGACCGTGTTCGGCGATTCCCCTTACGAGGTGCTGGGACTGGAGATCGGCGCCTCCGATTCCGACATCCGCGCCGCCTACCAGCGGGCTATGAGGTCTATCCGGCGCGATCGTGATCTGCGTGACCGTATCTCTCGGGCGTACAACGCCCTCAGACGTCCCGCCGGCCGCCACGAGGCGGACCTCCTGACGCCGCTGCCCGTCCGACTGCCGCCCGATGAGGGCGGTGCCACCCTGCTGGCCGAGGCCCGTCAGCGCATGGCAGAGGTCTCTCCCCTGCTTCCCGACCCCGCAAGCCTGGGCGTACGGCCCGGCTGAAGACCGAGGCCACCCGGCAACCCTCCTCTCACCCCCTGGAGCATGCGTTGACCGCACCCTCCTCCGCCCGGCCCGACCCCGACACGGAACGCCTGATCGCGCAGTTGCGCACCCGCTGCGAGGCCCTGGAGCGACGTCGCGCCCGGGACGCGGACGAACTGGCGCGGCAGAAAGCCGAGTCGGAGGTCTCCCTCCACCGCCTGCTCACCGGCCTGCTCGATGTCGACGACGCGCTCGCGGGGTCCGTCCGGTGGTCGGCTCGCCAGGACCGGAGCCACGCGGCCGCGACCGTGGAGAGCCTGATTGAACAAATCTCGGCGGCACACGAACTGTTGCGTCTCCGGTTGCTGGAAGCCGACGTACGGCCGATGGACCTCACCCACCGGCACGCCGTGCCCGACGTCGCCCGGGTCGTGGACACGCGCCCCACGACCAGGCACCCCGCTGACACGGTGCTGGAGGAGCGGGTGGCGGGTTTCTATCTGGGGCAGCAGGTGTTGCGGACCGCCGAGGTCGTGATCGCTGTCCCCGGAGCCGACGCGGAAGCGCCCGAGGAACCCGCAAGGGAGCCGAAGCGGTCCGGTCCGTCCACTGCCCGGAGGCAGCCTCGCCGGCTGCCGCGGCACAAGCGCCGCAGCCGTCGCCGCTCCTGATCCCTCCCGCATGCCCTCCCTCGCACCGTCCACTCGCAGAACAGGAACCCGAAGTGCGCAGAACCCTCGGAATCGACCTCGGCACCACCAACTCGGTCGTGGCCTGGCTCAAGGACGGCGAACCGGAAGTCGTGTCCAGCACCCCGAAGAGCGGCGGAACGCCCTCGGCCGTGGGCCTCACCGCGGACGGCGGACTCCTCGTCGGGCAGGAGGCCCTGAACTGGGTTGAACGGGACGCCACGCGCGTGATCACCACCGTCAAGCGCCTCATGGGGCGCCAATTCAAGGACGAGAAGGTGCAACATGCCCTCGGCCGCATGGGAGACGGCCGCCCCGACATCACCGAGGGGCCGGACGGCGGCGTCCTGATCCGCCTGGGAGACCACCACTACACCCCGGTCCAGATCTCTGCGATCATCCTCCGGCGGCTCAAGCGGGACGCCGAGGCCCGCCTCGGTGCGGAGTTCGATCGCGCGGTGATCACGGCACCGGCCTACTTCGGCGAACGACAGATCGCCGCCACCCGCGAAGCGGGCAGACTGGCCGGCTTCCACGTCGTCCGGGTGCTCTCGGAACCCACGTCGGCGGCGCTCGCCCACGGCCTCGGACGGGCAGTGGAAGAGGACCCCGCAACCGTCCTCGTCTACGACCTGGGGGGTGGCACCTTCGATGTCTCCATCCTCACCCTGATGCCGGGCGTGCTCGACGTGCTCGGCGTCGGCGGCGACAACCTACTCGGCGGTACGGATTTCGACAGCTGTCTGGCCGGTCGCCTCCAGGAGCTCATCGAGGCGCGCGATGCCGTGCACGAAGCGCTGCCGGGCGACGCCGCGAAGATCCGCAAGGCGGCGGAGCGCGCCAAGATCAAACTGTCGGCGGAGTCCTCGACCGAGGTGATCATCTCGCCACTCGGCGCTTCCGGCGTGGTCGTCTCGGAGACCGTGGACCGCAAGGAGTTCGAGGCTCTCATCTCCGACAGGATCGAGGAGACCGTCCGTCTGACCCTGAGCACCGTGGCCGGGGCATCGCTGCGCCCGGAGGACATGGACCAGGTCCTCCTGGTGGGCGGATCGAGTGCCATCCCGCTGGTGCGCGAGCGGCTGGCGGAGGTCTTCGGCCGCGAGAAGCTACGCATGGACGTGGACCCCATGACGTGCGTAGCGCTGGGTGCGGCCATCCAGTCGGCGCTCGTCGAGGAGCTGGAATGCCCCGGATGCCGCGCGGCGTGTCCGCTGGACGCCGACGCGTGCCCCGAGTGCGCCGTCCCGCTGGTGGGCGCCCCGACGGTGGAGTGCCCGACGTGCCACGTACCCGCTCCCGAGGGCACGGGGGAGTGTCCCGTCTGTGCCTCCGACCTCACCGGGCTCGCCGCGGAACGGCCGACGCCATCCCCGGTTGTCTGCGGGGAGTGCGCGGAGGAGAACGACCCCGAGGCGCTGGAGTGCGACCTGTGCGGAGCCGAGCTGCGCGGTGGCGGCGGTCTGAAGTGTCCGAAGTGCGCGCTCGTGAATCAGCCTGGCCTTGCGTGGTGCTCCTACTGCGATGCGGAACTGCCCGTCGCGGCACCGTCCGACGTGACGCCCCGCCCCATCGGCGTCCGCACCAGTGACGGCACATTGGAAATCCTGATCGAGGCAGGCACCCGTTACCCCACGGAACAGCCCGTCCGGCACGATTTCCAGGTCACCGCCAATCCGGGGGACATGCTGGAGATCGCTCTGCACGAGGGTGACCTCCAGCCCGCCGAGCGCAACGACCTCTGCGGTGTCGCCCTGTACGAGATGACCGAGGGAACCGCGGACACGAAGGTGCTCACCATCGCCGTGCACCTCGACCAGGACCGTTCGATCCATGTGGAGACCCGGCTCGACGGGGCCTCGTTCAGTGCAGCCGCCTTTCGGCGCAACCCGATGCCCCCGGAATTCCGCCGGCGGGCGCGGGAGGCACACGGTCGGTTCCAGACGTTTCTGGCCGACTGGCGCCACGAGCTCACGCAGGCGGAGAAGGCGGTCCTGGCCGAGACGGCGACAGTGCTGGAGCAGGTTGTCCGGGGCGAGGCACCCGGACGCTCCCTGGACACGCTCCTGGAGGAGGCGGATGTACTGCTGGAACGTCAGCAGAACATCCGCTGGGCCTCGGCCCTCTCGTACCGCTACCCGGAGCACGTGGCCGACCTGATGCCCCAGGAGGATCTGAAAGCGATGCGGCGTCACCGCACCGCCCTGAAAGTGGCGCGTGAGGCCGCCGACTTCGAGCGTGGGCACAGAATCGCTGATGAGGTGATGAGCATTCGGCACCGGCTCGGTACGGACTTGTTCCGGGTAATGAACGCCCTGAGTTTCGCCTCGCACAACGGAGTGAACGCCGCCCTCCAGCAGCGCATCCAGCAGGCCGGCGACGGACTGACGGAAGCCGTGCGCCGAGGGGACTTCGCGGGCGCGGACGCGGCCAAGTCCCGAATCACCGACCTCTATCAGGACGTGCGCCGGGCGCTGGACGAGTTCAGCCCCCCGGAGCGCAAGACCGTGCATCCACGGAAGATGGCGCGCTGAACCGGCGCTTACAGAGCGCACTCCGCCCGGACGGTCTTGCCGGGGCCGGCGGGCCGTGTGTCGGTTCCCAGCGGGTGGCCAGCCGGGCCACCAGGAGCAGTCCCCGGCCCGACTACCCGTCGCCGGACGCCTCATGGACGGACGAGGGCGCCGCTCGGTGCGGGTGTCCGTCACCTCGATGCGGCGTACGCCCGGGGGCGCGGTCAGCCGGAGGTGGAAGTCTCGGCCGGGGACGTAGGCGTCCGGGTTCCTACACCACTTCGCGGGACGCGCCCCATCGTTCATCATCGAAACGCTTGCTATGTGCAAGCACTGATTCTCGCCAATATCCGTCCGGGCGCGCATAAAAGGTGAACGAGTGCTCGAAGCCAAGCAGGATGAGGTCATGGACATCGCAGACTTGGGCGCTGTTGCTGCCCTGCTCTCCATACCTGTCGGTCTGATTACTGTTTGGTGGAACGCGCGGAGCGCAGACGGCGGGACGAGGGCCACACTCATAGCGGGTATCACCCAGGCCGACGCCTCAGTCGTTGCGGCGCAGGTTCAGGGGTTGCGCGAGTTCGAATCATGGCAGCAGGCCACGCTCGCTGACGCCTCCGCGGGATTCCTTCGCTCGGCCGACGCGTTCGTACGCACAGTGCGGATGTTGCCAGAATTTGATAACGATCAGCGTGCCTCGCGGCTGGACATACACGGGGTCGAGGTGGAGACAGCGTTCAGTTCGTTGGACTTGCTGGCTCCGCCCGACCTACGCCGCTCGGCGGAGGAGGTGTTGTCCTACTGCAAGTCTCTGGAGAGGAAGGCCCTTGATCGGGCCGTGCTGCGCTCAGCCATCAAGGCCCTGGAGGATGGTTGGTGCTACGGCAACCCCGAGACTTGTAATCATCCTCACCACGGTTCTGCTTGGGTGGCTTGGGAACTTCTTATGGACTGGCCCCGGAAGGATGAGGAGGCGAGGGAAGAAGACCGCGGCCTCTTGGAATACTGTCTGGAAGATAGCTGTTGCTTCTCCGAACAGGAGGCGCGCCGGGTTCTCGCCCTTGCGGACCGTAATCCAGGCTCCTGGACACAGATGCTCGGCGGCTGGGTCCGGGACCCGCTTCTTGAGCGCTTCACCTCTCTGCGCGCGTCCTTTGTGGACGAGGCTCGCGGTGCGCGTCCCGCAGATGCAACGGGTCTCAGCGCGTAGGGTTGCCTTTCCTCCCTGGCCGACTATTCGTCGTGAAGTCAGGGGGGAAAGTGAACCACATGACTGAGGGCTCCCGCTCAATGCGTCAACCACGGCTAAGAACGGCCATTGCGGTTGGTTCGGTGCATCATCATCCCGGTTAGCGTGCGTTGTCTTAACGGGGGTCGGCGGATACAAACACGAGTAACGCCAACCGCCGGATTCGGTTAAGTTTCTTCGGCTAGGGTTCGTTCGCTTCGGTGGGGCTGTATCGATGAGGTCCGAATATCGAAAACTGAGGAAGAACTGGTCAATCACCTTGAAAACGTGGTGGAACGGAGCGGAAAGAGCGCCCAGTCTTTTCGCGCACTGGGCTTGGGTGACCGAACCTTCCCGCATCTGGTGACCAGAACGACAAGAGCCGTATGACGGGAGACTGTCACGTGCGGTTCGGTGGGAGCCCGGGGGTGGAATCCCCCGGGCCACCCGACTCCGCGAAGGAGAGCGATCGATGACCGCGGTGTACGCGTGCATCGAGGCGAAGAAGACCCCCCACACCGTCGCCCTGCTATGCCGGCTGCTCAAGGT
Source organism: Streptomyces sclerotialus (assembly GCA_000719105.1). Lineage (GTDB taxonomy): Bacteria > Actinomycetota > Actinomycetes > Streptomycetales > Streptomycetaceae > Streptomyces > Streptomyces sclerotialus_B. The sequence goes on from JODX01000007.1 coordinate 101,531, forward strand.
GGCCCGCTCCTCGTTCTACGCCTGACGCCTGGCGGTCCGGTGAACGGGCCCGCCGGGCGCAGCGGGCCGCCGACCTTGCCCTGGCCCACGCGATCACCGCGCTGCACATCGCCTTCCGGCGCACATGGGGTGCCCAGGATCCACGCCGCACTGCGGCGGTACGGCCACCGGGTCAGCTGCAAGAGGGTGGAGCGGGTCATCCGGCTGGTCAGTGACTCTCTCCGGGCAAGCGCGCGTATATGCTAAGGGTTGCCTTAACGGAGTTTGGCGGACACGAACAAGGACAATGCCAACCGTCGGGTGCGGCTGAGCTTCCTCGGTTGATGCATGTAGCGGAACCGTAGCGTCGAATCCCGGTCGTGCCGAAGACCTCTTGGTCCGCGCGTTGGGTAGTGGGTCGGCTCCCAGCGGAACGCAGCCAGTGAGGCCTATGAAACCTGCCGTATGACCTGGGTGGTTGGCGTGACAGACAAGTGAAGCTCCTGGCAGAAGGGTTCCTGACCAAGGGAACCGTCTCCACCGGAGGCCTCGCGTGCTTCTTCACCTGTCCGGCACGGATGTGTTCCGCTCTGCTCTCTGCTTCCTCGCCGCCCGTCTGCGGTAACGTCGCCGCGCTCACCGAGGCGGGCATCGACTGCTGGACGGCCAAGGGCCACCGTGGTCCGGTGGCCCTTGGCCGAGTCCCCTGCTGAGGCTGGTGGTAGAACCTGTCCAATGTGCAGCAGGCGGTCAACCGATTCCCGCAAAGATCCGGGCTCTCGTCGCACGGGCCGCGCGAATGGAAAAGGGTCGGTGTGGCCCCATGGCCTCGGAAGATGAGCCGCGAAAGGGTGACGGGCGCCGCTTCACCGCCCTGCGGGTGTGCCGTCGTTCAGCGTGGCGGCCTGTATGTAGTAATGGGCGGTGCCGGTCAGGTCGCCCAAGGCGCGCAGAATGGTGACCTGGGCGGGACGGTTGTCGACGGTCTGGGCGCAGGCAAGGGCCTGGAGGAAGTGCTGCTCGGCTGTGGGTCCGTCGTCGCGTCGTTGTGCGATGTTGCCGAGCCCTATGTGAGCGTTCGCCCGGCCGGTGTCGTTGGAGAGCTTTTCGGCCAATGCCAGGGCGCGACGGTGATGGGCGGCGGCGGTGTCCAGATGGCTTTGGGACACTGCTGCCCGGGCGAGTCCGTTCAGTGCGTTGAGCAGGCCGAGGTCGTTGCCGATCTCCTCGGCGATCGCCAGCGCCGCCCGGTGGTAGCGGGTCGCGATGTCGGTCGCATTGCTGGCCAGCGCGACGCTTCCCAGGCCATTCAGGGCATTCATCTCCGCAAGCCGGTTGCCGATGACGACGGCCACCGCCCGCGCATGGTCCAGGTGCGCCGAGCCACCGGGGAGGTCGCCGTTCGCCTGTGCCACCTTGGCGAGGGCGAATAGCACGTTGAGCTGCTCGGGGCGGTCCTGCTCGGCCTCGAAGAGGACGAGTGCCTTCCGGTAGTTCAGTGCCGCTGCCTCACGGTCGTCCTCGCCGAACAACCGGTTCGCCAGGGCCACCAGGTCGTGCGGCCGGGGCCGCGCAGCAGGGACCGCAGCGGCACGTAAGGTGGCGCCGGATATCGGCGGTGTGTACGCGCGGTTGCGGGCGAGGACGGCCCGAGCGCCTGCGCCGCGGGAGCCGAAGCGGGGTGTGGGGGCGGGAGGGCGCCGGCTCATCCGGTGGGTCAGCTCCGTGTAGAGGGCACTCATGTCGAGGAATTCGGGTCCGCCGGTGATGCCGTCCCGCAGCACCGCGATCAGCTCGCCGGTGAAGGCCGTGTAGGTCGCTCCGACCGGGGCGAGTGCCTTCCTCGTCGCGGCCGATGCGGTCAGTACGCAGGCACCGGGGAGTCTGGCCTCTCGGGCGACGACATCGGGAAGTTGTCCGGGTGACAGGATCCCTTCGCCGCCCATCTCGCCGTCGAGCGCCTGGCCGCTGAAGCAGCAGTCGAGTATCACGACAGTCCGGTGAGCGTCTTTGCCGCACTCCAGGATGCGGGTGCGCAGGCTCTCGTAGGGGAGGCATTCGTCCGGCCAGCGTGTCCTGCACAGTGCGAGGTAGAGGTCGCGCTGCCGTCTTCCCTCCAGCAGCCCGTGCCCCGCGTAGTAAATCAGGAGTGTGTCGGTCGCTTCTTCGGCCGCGCGCTCGACCGGGCGAAGGATCTCGTATGGGTACGCGGGCTGTTCCACCCGCACGCAGTGGTCGGGTCGTAGCCCTCCGACTCCGCCGACGGTCAGCAGCCTGTGCAGTTCCGCGATGTTGCGCTCGACCGCTGGCAGGTCCGCCAGGCCCAGTCCGTTGCAGCCGGACCAGGCGCCGATCAGGACGGCTCGGGATCCCGGGCCGAGTGGGTCAGTCGAAGGGGTCATCGTCGGTTGCTTCCGTCTGCGCACACCATGGGCAGACCGGCAAGTGGACATCGTAGGCATGATGCGGTCGCAGAGGACAGGGGCGGAGGTCGCCCATCGCGTGATCCAGGGCGGTGAGCCATTCGTCGGGGAGGGGGCGCGCCGCCGGATCGCTCAGTCCGGGTCCGAAGGCGGCCTTGAACATGTCCAGGAGGTGTGGTGCGAGGACGGTCTTCGGGGCTGGCATCCACTTCGGCACGATAATCCGATCGCCGCGGACGACGTATGACCGGCCGTCGATGATGTTCTGGTCGATGCTCGCTTCCGCACTCCCGTCATCGACCGGCACCCCGGCGAAGGGATGGCTTCCGGCGGTCAGGAGCAGGTAGAGGAGGATCGCCAGGGCGAAGGCGTCGGTGGCCTTCGTCGCCTGCTGTCCCCGGAAGCGTTCCGGTGCGCCGTAGTCGGGGGTGTACATGGTGCTCGGGAAGAACTCGCCGGTGGTGGGGTCGGTGAAGGAGACCGAGTCGCAGTCGAGCAGTGTGACGTAGCCTTTGAGATCGACCATGACGTTGCGGTCCGAGAGATCCCCCACGACGATTCCTCTCCGGTGCATGGCTGCTACGACGGAGGCCAGATTCCGGCCAGCCCTGATGAGGGACCCGGAGGCGACACTGTGCTTGAAGTAGCGCAGACGTGCTCGTCGGTAGATCAGGGCGGCGAGAGGAAAGTGGTCGGGGTGTCCGAAGTAACGCATCGCGTAACCGAGCACCGCGCCGTTCGGCGCGTGGACCAGCGCCGAAGGCCAGGCCATCTCCGGTGACCGGTCCGCGATGCCCTCCTGGCGCGAAGGCGGTGTCATCGCCACGATGCGGGCCAGGCGCCGCGCATCCTTTCCTTCCAGCCGTTCGCGGTAGATCTTCACGACCAGGTCGGGGCGATCGCGGACGTGGAAGATCTCGGCCTGGCCTCCGCTGCGGGCCGGCCCGAGGAGGGCCACCTCATCGCCGTCGAGGAGAACGGCACCGGTCATCTACGAGCCACCTCTTATCAGATCTCGTCGGATTCCTCGTCGGACCTGGCGTGCCCCTCCTGTTTGAACTGAGAAAACATCTTCTCGACCTCGTGAGCGGTGTCCGCGTCCGTCTCGCTCCGCACGCTGAGCGTCATCATGGAAAGGACAGCGTCGATGGGAAAACCGTCGAGCTTGGCGTAGTAGAGAGGCGAAAGTGCTTTCAGCATGTCCATTGCGTCGTCCGCGAGTTCGCCGGCGCCAATGGCGAAGAAGCGGTACTTCCTCTCCTCGGTTCCCCGGGCGAGCACGGAAGCGAGGCGTATCCAGTCCCGAGTGACCTTGCCTTCCCGGTCGGTGGGAACACTGTGGGTCACCAGCAGAATTTGAGGGCGGTGGTAGATCAGACCGGAGTTGCGCAGCCGTTGCTTGTAGAACTCCAGGATGTGCAGACTAGTTTCCACCGCTTCGGTCATCGGTGCGTGCCCGAACGCACCGAGCTGCGGCGGCTCGAAACGATACGCGGGAACGAAGGCATTGACATCCGCTGTCGGCGGAAGAAGGTAGGGACCCTGCCACACGCTGACGCCGCGTCCGCCGAACGTTACGCTCGCCAGCTCGACGGCGTCACTGACCTGGGGGTCCTCCGCCAGAGCCACAGCCCAATTCCGCAACGCGTCATTGAGCTGCTGAATCGGCTGCCCGGCCATGCTTTCCGAGGTGTCCAGACAGAGCAGCAGGGGCAGCCGCTGCGCGGTCTGGCTCGGCACCTCGACGAAATCAGCCGGGAGTTCCGGCAAGTCACGCAGCGTGGGGATGGACGTGGACCGCTGCGCGTGAGATGGCGGTAAGTGCACGTACACCTCTTCGTTCCAGCCAGGTAAGCGCAGGGCCTCGAACTGCCAGGGCCGCAGCCCGCCCAACTCTGCCAGCACCGCCCGCCGGTGGACGTCGGCGGAGATCACCTGGACGAGGGTGGTCTCGTTGGCCTGGAAGATCTGCCAGATGTCCCGAGTGGTGCGCAGTCGAGGCCAGACGTCGGCGGTGCCCATGTACATCAGAACCACTGTCCTGAGCTCCGACTCGGGGCTGGAACTCTCGTGGAGGTGATCCGTCAGCTGCAGGTCGAGTTCCGTGACCAGCCTGTGGACCACGCCCGCCAGATCTGTCTCTTCCGCGAAGACACCCGTGACTCCTCCGTTCTCCTTGTCGAGCGACCAGTCGGGTGGTGCGAGGCCGGCCGCGGATACCGCGGTGGCGAGCAGACCGGCGAGGCGGCGTACGCTCACCGCGCGGTGATGGTGGCTGCGTGTCTCGAAGCCGTGGATGTAGACGGCGCAGTGCACACGACCGTTCTCCGTTCCGGCCGACGTATCCCAGGACACTTTCTCGCCACCCCCGCAGACGGCTAGGACGCGCTGTCGTCCGTGACCAGAGCGTCGACCACCCGATCGATCTCCTCCGGATCGGCACCGCCGACGATGATCCGCGTTTCGTTGCGCTCAATGCTCACGGTCAGTGTCTCGGACCTCCTGCCATGTGAGTCCCGCCAGGCCGCGATTGCCACGACCAGACTGCCCAGACTGGTCACATCGGTGACGAGAGCCTGCACGATCTCGCCGGCGCCCATGGACTCGGCGGCTGCGGGGGCCGACTCGAATCGTATGTCCCGGGCGACGGAGTCCCGCGTCAGCCATTGCAGCAGAGGTTCCCGACCGGTGTCCTCGTCCGTACGGATCAACAGCTTCATGTGTCCGCTCCTCCGCACTCAGTGTGCTGGACCAGACGAACTGCCGGGATCCCAACAGCGGTGTTCGATGTTTCCGCCAGCCTTTTCCGCAGGTGCTGCAACCGTCCTATGGAGAAGACGCCGTTACCGCCGGTGCCGCCGCAACTGGCGAGCCCTGACAGCACTACGACGTCGGTCACGACTGCTGCACCTGTACCTGCTTCGAACAATGCCCGCACCGCCTGGCCCGCGACTCTGAGACCCTGCCCGCCCGCTCTGCAGCCATGACCCGCCCAGCTGCGGCTGGCGTGATGGCCTGCTGTCACACCGGCGAGACCACCGTTTCCTGGCGCGGCCCGGCATTACGGGACCGAATGCCAAATCCGGGTTGGGACACCGGGAGAGAACGACCTCCCTCGTTCGCCATTGCCGCACTGGGCATCACGGCCATGGCCGCCGCCCTCGTTCTCGCCGCCTGCAGCAGCGGCGGCCGTCTGTCTCGTCGAAGCCGGGATCAGCGCCGCGTCGGTCAGCACGCGGCCGACGCCGTAGCCGGGCAGGGTGTGGGCCCAGGTGGGCCGCTCGCTCGCCACTCCCGCTTCTCCTCGCGTCTTTGGAAAGGCGGCCTGCACCGCAGTACCGACGACAGCGCCACCTGACGATGACGGCCGGCTCTGCTTCGGAGGTGGGCTGAAGGGCATCGTGGAGGAGATGGCCTCCGAGCCCAGTGGCTGTAGCCACAGCCACAGCCACAGCCACAACCACAGCCACGGCGAGGGAGCACTGCAGTCGTGTGGGATCCGGTCCCCGAGATCGGCTCTCAATGACTCCCGCGAAGCCAAGCAACAGCAGCGCACACCACCGCCCGAGGGGCAATCGCGCACGGCGGAGCTGTATAGCCCCGCTGCGCGGATCAGGCCCCCGAACTGGCACTTCACTGTCGGGCGGCGGGATGCATTCACTCGCCGGGCAAGTGCGCGTCTACGCTGAGGGTTGCCTCAACGGAGTTTGGCGGACACGAACAAGGACAATGCCAACCGTCAGGTGCGGCTGAGCTTCCTCGGTTGACGTAGGTGACGGGACTGTAGCGTCGAACTCCGGCCGTACCGTGAATACCTCTCGGCCCGGGGCGTGATCAGCCCGTAGGTGCCACGATCCTGGGCGCGGAGGGTGGCGGGATTCTCACTTTCGCCTCTTCGCCCCGAATGAGGTTCGGGGGTGATCGACGCCGTGTGGTGTGCCGTTTGCCTGTTCGGAGGGCCTGGGGAGTGGGGTTGGCTCCCAGAAGGCTCCAAGAGACGCGGGAACCAGCCAGGGGCCCGGCCCGTGAGGGTGGGTCGGATTCTTGATCTTGTACTTCGCTGTCGGGGTGGTGGCATGCGAACCCCCAGACCTGCTCCCTGTCCGGCTGCTCCGAACTCCACCGGTTACCCCGGCGGGGTAAGGGCCCAACGGCCCGGCCGCGTTGGCCTCATCGGCCCAAGACGGGCCGCTGGGCAGGGTCGACCGTGAGGGTGAGGTCATCGGGGAGGGCAGGCGCAGGGCCCTGTCTCCGGCCGGCCCGAGAGGAAGCGGGTGACCGCGATGTGCTGGTACGACCACGATCTCGGCGCATGGGGCTGGTTCGCCGTGTCGACCGGCCTGATCCTCTTCTGGGCGTTGATCATCACCCTCGGTGTCCTGCTCGTCCGCGCCCCGGCCCGAGGACGACCCGTCGGTCAAGCACGACCGGCCGCGCCCGCGGAGCTGACCGACCGGTCCGGGAGGCCACCATGTCCGCGGTGATCGCCGTTCTGCTCGGGGTGGTCGTCCTGGCCGGTGCCGTCTACGACACCGCCTGTCCGATCACCCCGCTGGAGTTCCGCTGCCCACCCCTGGCCCGCCTGCGCGGCCGCCGCGCCGCCCTGGAGGCCGCTGAGCGGTGGACCACCGGACTGCTGCTCCACGGCCGCATCACACCGGCCGACCACCAGGGCCGGATGAGCCGCCTCGCCCACGGCGAGCGCCACCCGGGCCCTGCCCGGCACCCCCGGCACCCGAGCGCACCCCGAGGAGGCCGTCATGGCTGACGCCGCCTACGGTCTGTGGCCCCTGGTCGTCCTGAACACCCTGCTGTTCATCGCCTTCGCCGCGAGCTTCTTCCACCCGAAGAGCAAGCGGGACTGGCGGGCGATGGGCGCTTACAGCGCGTTCCTGGTCGCCCTGTTCACCGAGATGTACGGCATCCCGCTGACCGTCTACCTGCTCGGCAGCTGGCTCGGCTCCCGCTTCCCGCTGCTGGAGGACACCCATGCCGGCGGCCACCTGTGGAACGACCTGACCGGCTGGAGCGGCGATCCGCACCTGAGCCCTTTCCACCTGGTCAGCTATGTCGCCATCGGCTGCGGATTCTGGCTCATCGCCACAGCCTGGAAGACCCTGCACGCCGCCGCCCAGCGCGACGAACTGGCCACCACCGGCGCGTACGCCTGGGTGCGTCACCCGCAGTACGACGGCTTCCTGCTCATCATGATCGGCTTCCTGCTCCAGTGGCCCACCATCCCGACGCTGCTCATGTTCCCGGTTCTGCTCCACGTCTACGCACGCCTGGCCCGCAGCGAGGAACGGGAGGTCGCGCAGCGCTTCGGCGAGCAGTGGACGGCGTACGCCGCCGGCACGCCCGCGTTCTGGCCCCGCCGCCCGCGCCACCCTGCCGACCGGCGCACTCCCCGTGCCCCGGCACGGAGGTGAGTCGTCATGACGGCCGGCCGGGAAGGTGTACTGCTCCAGGCCACCGGCATCGAGAAGAGCTACCGGCGCGGTACTTGGCCGTCCCGCCATCGGCTGCCCGTCCTGCGCGGCGTCGATCTGTTCCTCGCGGCGGGCGAGGTGGTCGGTCTGGTGGGGGAGAACGGAGCGGGCAAGAGCACTCTGATGAAGATCCTCGTCGGCGCGCTGGCCCCCGACGCCGGCTCGGTCACGTGTGCCGGACGGCTCGGCCACTGCCCGCAGGAGCCCGTCGTCTACGAACGTCTCACCTGTGACGAGCACTTCGAACTCTTCGGCCGCGCCTACGGACTGGCCGACCAGGCCGAGCGCCACGCCCGCCGGAGGCTGTACGAGGAGCTCGGGTTCGAGCGGTACGCGGCGGTGCGTACCGACCGCCTCTCCGGCGGTACCCTCGCCAAGCTCAACCTGGGCCTGGCGCTGCTGGCCGACCCCGAGGTGCTGCTGCTGGACGAGCCGTACGCGGGCTTCGACTTCGACACCTACCTGAGGTTCTGGGCACAGGTCGCCGAGCGGCGCGAGCAGGGCCGCGCGGTGCTGGTGATCAGTCACTTCGTGACCGACGAGGAGCGGTTCGACCGGATCGTCGAACTGCGCGACGGGCGGGCGGCGGTACGGCGATGACGTCCACGACCGTGCTGCTGGTACGCCGCTTCCTGACCGAGGCCGCACGCACCCCGGTCAATGTCCTCACCCTCGTCCTGGTACCTGTGGTGTTCGTCGTCGTGGCCGCGGAACCGCTCGCGGACGCGGCCGCGTTGCTGGGCGGCCCGGGCGGGCCCGCGGTGCAGACCGCCACGGCCGGCTGGGCGGCCGGGTTCATCGCCGGGATCGGCATGTACTTCCAGATCCGCGAGGCCCGGGCCGCCGACCGTCGTCTGGTGCGGGCCGGGCTGGCCCCCGCCCGGCTGGTGACCGCCCGCACGGCCACCGGGCTCGCCCTCGTCCTGGTCGCCTCCGCGGCGGCACTGACGGCGCTGGCCGCCCGTACCGGCTGGGGCGACCAGCCGGAGCGGGTGCTGGCCGGCACGCTGATGTACGCAGTGATCTACCTCGCCATCGGTACCCTGGTCGGCGCGCTCGTCGCACGCCCGGTCAACGGCACGGTGCTGATCCTGTTCGTGTGGATCCTGGACGTCTTCCTCGGCCCCGTCCTCGGCGCCGCCGACCGTCCGGCCACCCGGATCCTGCCCACCCACTTCGTCACCCTCTGGATGGTCGACCTGCCCTCCGGGCACGGCGGCCGGATCGGCGACCTGGGCCGGGCCCTGCTGTGGGCCGCCGCGGCGCTCGCGACGGCCTGGGCGACCGTCACCGCGACCAGCCGCACCGCCCGACGACGCGGGCAGAGCGGGCAACTGGCCACGGGGGTACGGATGGGCCTGCGGGAAGTGGCCCGCAACCGGGTGCTGTGGGCCCTGCTGATCGCCGTACCCGTCGTCTTCGTCCTGCTGGCCGTGGCCACCACCCCCGACGAACCGACGACGATCAGCGTGCGCGAGAACGGCCGGACCATGGTGAAGGAATTCTGGCTGCCCGACGTCCACGGCGGCACCATGGCCCCCATCGCGATCGCCTCGCTCGCCACCCTGGCAGGGCTCTTCACCCTGCTCGACGCGCGCACCGGAGACCGCCGCCTGGCCCTCGCCGGTTTCCGTCCGCTGCCGCTGCTCACCTCCCGGCTGATCGTCGTCACCCTGGGCGCGCTCGTCGCCACGACCGCGTCGCTGGCCGTCACCGCGACCGTCTTCGACGCACGCCAGTGGGGCTGGTACGTGGCCGCGAGCGCCCTGATCGCTCTCACCTACGCCCTCGTCGGCGTCCTGGTCGGTCCCCTCTTCGGCCGGGTCGGCGGCGTCCTGATCGCCTTCCTGCTGCCCTTCGTCGACCTCGGCATCGAACAGAGCCCCATGCTCCGCCCCGCCCCGCCCGCCTGGGCCCACGCCCTGCCCGGCTACGGCCCCGGCCGCGTGCTGACCGACGCGGCGCTGACCCCCGGCTTCGACGAGACGGGCAGTCTGCTGATCGCCCTGGCCTGGTTCGCGGGGCTCGTCCTGGCCGTCACGCTGCTGTTCCGCTCCACCGTTCGCCCGGCCGGTGCCGTCCGCCGCGCCATGGGTACCCAGGTGCCGCCGGCAGGCGGACGAGGGGCGGCGACGTGACGAGGACGGCCCGAACGACGAGGGGCCTCCTGGCGCGCCTGCTGCTGCTCGGCCTGCTCCTGATCGGCCTCGGTGTCGTCCACACGTTCGCCCATGCCGACGCCCATGACGGCGCCGCCGGACACACCACCACCCGCCACCTCGGTCCGGCCGACGTGACGGACCTCGAGCCGGTCGCCGGAGCCGGCGATACCCCGCACCACAGGATCGCCATCGCCGCATCGGAACCGGACTCCCTGCCCGAGGCCGACTGCTGGGCCTCCGTACCCACCGGGCCGTGGCAGGGTCCTCCGGCTCGCTCCGAAGCCGGGATCACCACCGTCACACACGCGACACCGCCCGCTGACGGGCCGGTCGGCCACCACGCTCCGACGGCACCTCACGCGCCGGGAGTTCTGCGGATCTAGAGAGGGGACCCGCGCCGGGCACCACTGTGCCTCGGCGCGGACGCCGTTCGGGCTCACCGCCGACGTGGGCTGCCCGACCGCTCCTCTTTGTCCGTGCTCGTCCCTCCCGGGTCGCCGGCCGGCGTCCTGCTCGCCGTGGTGCGCAGGCGCGTCCCGCCACGGGCCGACCCGTGCCGAAAGGTGTCACTTCTCCCGTGTCCCGGCACGGCGTGACCGAAGCCGGCTCCGCAGCGGCACCGCCGCACACCTCCCACCCGCCGCGCCCTTCCCGCACCGCCGCGCCGACAGGCCCGCACTCCCTCGATCCGGAACTGGCTCCGCCACGCGCGGGACGGGCAGCCGGGAGCCGGGCCGGGGTCCGGCGCGGGCGGCGCAGGGCGCCCGAACGCACCCCGCTGCTCGGTGACTACCTGAGCCATGCCGCAACCTTCGTCGGCGCCGGTCTGATCAGCGGCGCGCTCGTGCACCACCCCCTCGACCCCGCCCGCTACACCCTCATCACCGTCATGGGCGCGGCCGTTTTCCTCTGCGCCACCGCTCTCAACGAGTTCGTCCTCACCCGCAGCCGCCCCAGCGCCGCGAAGGTCTGCGGCGTGGTGGCCGCATCCCTCGCGCTGTCCTTCGTTGCCTACGTGCTGCGTCACCAGCCCTCCTGGTGGCGCGGCATCCTGGGCCCGGCCGGAATCCTGGTGGCGGTGACGGCAGTGGTCGCCTTCGTGGGCCTGAAGGGCATCGCCCAGGAGATGGCCGCCGAGCCCGGTGGCGACGGCCACGGCCACAGCCACGGCGAGGAGCCCGCCCCCGAAGCGGAGCCGGAGACGAGCACCCCGGGCGGCCGTCAGCACGGAACCGGCTCCTCCGAGAGTCCGGCCCAGGGGACGACGTCCGGTGAGGAGCCGACGTCCGGTGAGGAGCCGACGTCCGTATCCACCCCGGCCGCCGAGGACCACGGCGAGGCGGGGCACAGCCACTGACGGCGGGTGGCGCGCTCCGTGTCCTTCGCCGGAGGACACGGACAGGCGCTCGGTGAACGTCCGGCCGCCGTCGCGGGACGCGTACACCCCGTCCTGCGCGGCGGCCAGGACATGCCGTGCGTCGACGGCGGTCAGGGCCTGTGGCTGCCCGCCTGGCACGGTGCCCGTCTTCTGCCAGGTGGCGCCGCGGTCGGTACTGAGGTGCAGACCGCTGCCGAGGTCGACGCCGTACAGGGCATCGGCTGTGGGCCAGGACAGGAAGGCGAGCACCTGACCGGAGCCGGCGCCGAAGGTCCGGCCGCCGTCGGTGCTCCCGGCGACGCCGTCCTCCGTGGTCGCCAGTACGACGTCGTGGTCCTCCGGGCTGACGGCGATGTCCAGGGCGCCGAGCTCGGCACGGCTGTCCCAGGTGGTGCGGTCGGTGCTGACGCGCAGGACGCCGCGGGTGCTGTCGTAGCCGTGGACGGTGTCGTGCGCGTACTCGAGGGAGTGGACGTCGGTCGTGCCGCCCATGTGGTCGGCCTTGTCGCCGACCCGCCGCGCGGTGCCGTCGTCGGCCACGGCGACCACGCCCTCGTGGGTGGCGACGTACAGGCGTTCGTCGGCCGGGTCGATGCCCAGGCCGTGGACGTGGCTGACGGCCGGGCCGTCAGCGCCGTCGGCCGGCTCCGAGCCGGACGGTGAATCAGGGACGGAAGAGCATGCGGCCCGTACCGCCGCGACAGCGGCCGAGGCGATGACGGAGGCCACGGGAACGAATCTTCATGCTGAGGTCTTTCGCAAGGCGCGAGGAGGAGCGAGGAGGAACGGGGAGCGGCGAGCGGGCGACGGAACAGGGGTGCCCCACCCCGTCGCCCGCCGTGGGACCGTCAGCCCTTGCCGAGAAGCTTGTTCATCTCCTCGATCTCGGCGGTCTGCGCGGTGATGATGTCGTCGGCCAGCTTCTTGGCCGGCCCGTACCGGCCCTCGTCCTTCTCCGTGGTGGCCATCTCGACGGCGCCCTCATGGTGCTCGATCATCATGGTCAGGAACATGGTGTCGAAGTCATGGCCGGACGCTTCCATGAGCTGGTCCATGTCCTCGGTGCCCATCATCCCGGGCATGCCGGAGGAGTCGTCGCCGTGCCCGCCGTGGTCCATGCCGGGCATGCCGGAGGGCACGTCCTCACCCCATGCCTCCAGCCACCCGGACATGGTCCTGATCTCCGGGTCCTGGGCCTTCTCGATACGGGAGGCGAGGTCCTCGACCTCGGCGGAGGACGCCTGGCTCTTGGCCATCCGCGCCATCTGAAGGGCCTGCTGGTGGTGCGGGATCATGCCCTGCGCGAAGTCGACGTCCTGGTCGTTGTGGGCACCGGCGGTGTCCTCGGCGCCGGTCGGGGCGGACGGCTGCGTACCGGAGCCGGTGTCGGAGGAGCCGGTGTCGGAGGAGCCGCCGTCGCTGCCGCAGGCGGCGAGGACGAGGGCGGCGGTCACGGCCGTGACGCCCAGTGCGGCACGGCGGACGAGGGAACGGGTGCTGGTCATGGGATGTACTCCTGCGATGTACGAAGGTGGGCGCGCCGGTCGGCGCGGGACATGACGGAGCGCCGTATCCGCCCTCGACGGACGGCGGGGCGGGCAAACGGCTCGGCCTTGTCCTAGATCCGCAGGAGTTGCAGTTCGGCCAGGGTGGGCGGGGCACGCCCGCCGTCGGGCGCGGCGGCGAAGGCGCCGGGCGGGCGGTCGGCGGGCGGGGCCGGGTCGACCGGGTCGGGCATCGGCGCGGAGAGGACCGGCCCCCCGCCGATCGCGCCGGACGCACAGGTCCCGTCGGCGTGCTGCGCGTGCCCGCCGCCGCTGCCGTCGCCGTGGCAGATGAACGCGTCGCCGGTCATCTCCGGACCCGCGTGCGCCGGGACGGCGGCGGAGTGATGCGAGGAACGGCCGCCTGAAGCGATCACGTCGGCGGGCCCGAGGGCGTGCATACCGAGCAGCCCGGCGAGCAGCCCGAGCAACAGCAGCGCACGCCACCGCCCGAGGGGCGATCGCGCACGGCGGAGCTGCTCAGGGGCTGTCACGTCTCTCATGCTACGGAAGCGACCTGCTGCATGGAGGCCGACCGGCACGGAAAAGCGAACCAAGGCGCGCGGCAGCTCCGCAAGAGCCGGTTGCCGGAGTCGGCTCCCCCATAGCCAGGCCCCTGACCTGGTACTTCACTGTCAGGGTGGCGGAAATCCGGACCCACGACCACTTTGTCCCGAACGAAGAAGCCGTGGGACGTGTCCCGCCGCCCGCCAGGCCGGTCAGTGGTTCACCCGCCGGGCGAGTGCGTGTCGGGACGATGCCCGGCCGCACCGTAAGGGCCAAGGAGCGGGGCTGGTGATCCGCTGCTTCTCCTCGTCCTCCCGCTCGCCCGGCTGATTCCGTCCTTGATCGGCTTCTGCGCTCTCCACCATGGCGTGGGCGGAGTGCGAGGAGGCCGAGGCGGCGGTGCCCGGGCCGCACTGCGTGCGTGTGTCGTAGGTGGGCGAGGACCGCTCCTTCACCCGCGTACCCCGGCCACCTGGGCGCGGACAGCAGAGGCGGCCGTGGCATCGACTGGCCGGTCTCTCGGCCGACTCCACGGTCGTGCGAGCCCGCCGGTCGGCCTCAAGGTGAGCGGAGCGGTCGCCGACGCACGTCGTGGTGTGCCGAAACGGTCAGGCCTTCGACCAGGCTGTGCGGACGGTGTCGAACACCATGCGCCGCACGAACTGCCGACTGTGCGCCTGCGCCCGTCTCATCTTGTTCCTGGCCTGCCGCACGGCCGTCACGGGAAGGGCGTTGCTCAAGTCGTCTCCGGGAACGAGGCCGGTTCGACGTTGATGCGGGCCGGGGTCCCCGTGTTCGCTCTTGCGCGGCCCCGGGCAGCGGCGACCTCGGGCCGTAGGCCCCGTGCGAGCTCAGCCCGCTTCCTCATCCGCTTCCCACGGAGACGCCCCGTCACGCCGTCCCCGGTTCGTCCCGGTTGGTGATGCTCTCCGCTGTGGCAGCCCGACGAGTCCGCAATCTTGCTCGGTACACGTCAATGATGGGAAACTCCGGAATCGATGCCTGCCCGCGAGCCTGTCGGCGCATCGGGCACCCCAGCACTCAGCCGGCTGGTCGCGACAGCGAGGGAGTGGCGTGTTGCGTGCACCGAGGTTCAGGCACGTTCTCGTGGCCGCGAGGGCGGCCGCCCTCGCGGCCATTCCTTCCCCGTGCGGCGGGACCTGCCCGCCCGTTCAGGTCCGTGGCCGGTACGCCCGTGACCGTCGTGAAGCACACGACCGACGGGGAAATCGTCGTCGCCGAACCGACCACTCCCTCCGACGACGGCATCGACGTGGCGTTCGTCTCCGGCCGGTACGCGCAGGCACTCGCGGCGCAAGGGCCGCTCGAAGCGATCCACCACGATCCGGGGGTCCGCGACGGGCTGGGGACCGCGGCGGATCTCATCGAGCGGAGCGGCCGCGTTCCGTACGCGTAGTCGCAGGTGAACCCTTACCCCATTCCACCGGATCGACAGAGGTGCCGAACATGAAACGCTCCCCCTTGAGGTCATGCGTCTCGAGGTTATGCGTCGGAGCCGCGACCCTTGCCGCTCTCGCGGCGCTCACCGCCTGCGGAGGCGGTGATTCCTCCTCGTCGTCCGACGGCGCCTCAGGCGCCGGGGGCACGCTCGACCTCGCCATACCCTCGGCCGTGTTCGCCCCCAAGGAAGAGGTGGCCACGTACGCGGTGGGCGACGCCGAAGGCTATTTCGCCGCGGAGAAGCTCGAGGTCGACGTGCTCAACACCGACGGCTCGGTCGCCGCGGTCCAGGCTGTCGCCTCGGGCAGCGCCGACATCGCGGCGGCCGACGTGGGTGCCATTCTCGCGGCGCGGGAGAAGGGCGTCCCGGTGAAGGCCATCGGCGGCCTGGTGCGGAACTGGCCATGGCGTATGGCGGTCCGGCCGGACAGCGAGATCAGTGAGCCTGCCGACCTCGAGGGCAAGAGAATCGGTGTCATCAGTCTCGCCTCCGGCTCGGCCATCTACGCCCGTGCGTACGCGGCCGACGCCGGCCTGGACCCGGCCAAGGACGTCGACCTGCTGCCGGTCGGTGTCGGCGCGCAGGCCCTGTCCGCCCTGGAGGAGGGCAAGGTCGACGTGCTGGCGCTGTACACGCAGGCCTACACCATGATCGAGAACACCGGCACCGAGTTTCGCTACCTGGCCAACTCCGACGCCTTCGAGGGCATCCGCTCCCTGACCTTCGCGGTGACCGAGAAGACCTGGAGGGACAGGAAGGACGTACTGACGGGCTACCTGCGGGCCTCGTACAAGGCGCTGCTGTTCTCCGCCGTCAACCCCGAGGCCGCCATGCGCGACGGCTACCGAACCTTCCCCCAGCTGCTGACCGGCAAGAAGGCCGACGACCGGATCGGGGACGACACCAAGACCCTCCAGGCCTGGATCGACACCGCCGTCCCGCCGACCGGTGAACCCACGGACTTCAAGGACTGGGGCACGATCAGCGACGAGGAGTGGAACAAGACGGTCGCCTACACCAAGACGTCCGTCCAGATCACCAAGGACGTCAGCCTCCCGGAGGTGTGGGACGACAGTCTGCTCGACGGCGCGAACGACTTCGACTCCGCGGCTGTGATCGAGCAGGCGAAGGCCGCCGGGCCGTGAGGACCGTGGGCCGCCGGCGCCGCGGAATCGCGGTTTCCGCACCGGACGTGGACGAGGGCCGCTGGATCGAGGTCAACGGACTGCACAAGGTCTACCGGTCACGCAGGTCCGCGCCGACCCACGCGCTCTCGGACATCGAACTCGTCGTCCGACGCGGTGAGTTCGTCTCGGTCGTCGGTCCTTCGGGGTGCGGCAAGACCACGCTGCTGAAGATCCTCGCCGGGATCGTCCCGAGGAGCGAGGGGACGGTGCGGGTCGCGGGCCGCGAGGTGACGGGGCCGCTGCCCGAGGTGGGCATGGTCTTCCAGGCGGCCACCCTCCTGCCGTGGCGCACGATCGTGCAGAACGTGATGGTGCCCGTGGAGGTGCAGAAGCTCGACGCCCGTGGGTACCGGGAACGGGCCGAGCGGCTGCTCGCGCTGGTCGGTCTCGACGGGTTCGAAGGCAAGTATCCCCATGAGCTGAGCGGTGGGATGCAGCAGCGCGCCGGAATCTGCCGGGCTCTGGTGCACGACCCGGCCGTGCTGCTGATGGACGAACCCTTCGGCGCGCTCGACGCGCTGACCCGCGAGCACATGAACGTCGAGCTGCTGCGGATCCGGCGGGAGAGCGGGCAGACCGTCGTGTTCGTGACCCACTCCATCCCCGAGGCGGTCTTCCTCTCCGACCGGGTGGTGGTCCTCAGCCCGCGTCCCGGCCGGGTCGCCGAGATCGTCGACATCGATCTGCCACGCCCGCGTGCGCTGAGCGTGATGACCTCGCACCGGGCCGGAGCCCATGTCGACCGGATCCGCGCGCACTTCGACGCCCACGCCGGGACCGACTGGACCGACTCGTGAAGCGGCCCGAGCGGCCGAGACGTGTCCGTGTGGGCCTGACCCGTACCAACCTGCGCCGTGTGGACCTGAAGGAGCGTCCCGAGCTGCTGCTCGTGCCCGCTGTCTTCGTGGTCGTCATGCTGGGGTGGGAGTTCGCGATCCCCGCCCTCGGGGTCGACGACTACGTACTGCCGCGTCCCTCCCAGATCGTCGACGCCCTGCGGACGCAGCTCTCCGACCCGTTGTTCTGGGGCCATCTGAGGGTCACGGTCCTGGAGTCGCTGTACGGCTTCCTTCTCGGCGTGGGGGCGGCGCTGGTGCTGGGCACGGTGATCGCGCAGGTGCGGCTGGCGGAGCGCGCCTTCATGCCGTACATCGTCGCCTTCCAGACGGTCCCCAAGGTGGCTCTCGCGCCGCTGTTCGTGGTGTGGTTCGGCTTCGGTATGACGAGCAAGGTCGTCATGGCGGCGGTGATCTCGTTCTTCCCGATGCTGGTCAATGTGATCGAGGGGCTGCGCTCGGCCGATGCCGACCGGGTCCAGATGCTCACGGTGTTCGGCGCGAGCCGCTTCCAGGTCTTCAGGATGGTGCGGCTGCCGAGCGCGCTCCCCTTCGTGTTCGCCGGTCTCGACATCGGCATCGTCTTCTCGATCCTCGGCGCCGTCGTCGGTGAGTTCATCGGGGCGAAGGAGGGCCTCGGGTACCTCCTGCTGCAGACCAACTACAACTTCGACATCGCCGGGATGTTCGCCGTGCTCGTGGTGCTCTCGGCGCTGGGGCTGATCGCCCACTTCATCATCCGTTTCGCCCACAGGCGCCTCGTCTTCTGGTCCGAGGAGAACCGGGTGCTCGGCGCTTGAGGGGATCAGGACTCAAGGAGGCCGTCGTGGCCGATCCGACCGAGTACGACCTCGTGGTGAAGGACGCCCGCGTCGTCACCCACGACCATGACGACGCAAGGCCCGCGGACATCGCCGTCAGCGGCGGGCGGATCGCCGCCGTGGCCCCCGGCATCGCCGCGTCGGGCGCGCGCCGGGTGGTCGACGCCGCCGGCAGGCTGGCGTTCCCCGGCGTCGTGGACGCCCACCAGCACTGGGGGATCTACCACCCGCTCGCCGAGGACGCGGCGACCGAGAGCCGTGCCTGTGCACAGGGCGGGGTCACTACCGCCCTGACCTACATGCGGACCGGCCGCTACTACCTCAACAAGGGCGGCCCGTACGCCGGGTTCTTCCCCGAAGTGCTGGACGCCGCCGCCGGCCGCGCCCACATCGACTACGGCTTCCACCTCGCACCGATATCGCGCGGTCACATCGACGAGATCCCCGACCTGATCGAGCGGTTCGGCGTCACCTCGTTCAAGGTCTTCATGTTCTACGGCGGTCATGGCCTGCACGGCAGATCCGACGACCAGAACGCGTTCCTGTTGCTCCCCGAGGACGAGCGGTACGACTACGCGCACTTCGAGTTCGTCATGCGCGGGGTGCAGGCCGCCCGCGAGCGGTACCCCGACCTGGCCGACCGGATCTCGCTGTCCCTGCACTGCGAGACCGCCGAGATCATGACCGCGTACACCAGGCTGGTGGAGGAGGCGGGCGAGCTGACCGGGCTCGCCGCCTACAGCGCCTCCCGGCCGCAGCACTCCGAGGGGCTCGCGGTCACCATCGCCTCCTACCTCGCGCACGAGACCGGGCTGCCGACCGTCAACCTGCTGCACCTGTCGTCCCGCAAGGCGATGGACGCGGCCGTACGGATGGGCCGGGCCTTCCCGCACATCGACTTCCGCCGCGAGGTCACCGTCGGGCACCTGCTCGCCGACATCACCACGGCCCACGGCCTCGGCGGCAAGGTGAACCCGCCGCTGCGGCCCCGCGACGACGTCGAGGCGCTGTGGGAGTACGTGCTCGACGGCACCGTCGACTGGGTCGTCAGCGACCACGCGTGCTGCCGCGAGGAGCTGAAGTTCGGCACGCCCGAGGACGACGTCTTCCTCGCCAGGTCCGGGTTCGGCGGGGCCGAGTACCTCCTCCCCGGCCTCCTCACCGAGGGAACGAAACGCGGCCTGCCGCTGGGCCGCATCGCCGCGCTGACCTCCTGGAACCCGGCCCGGCGCTATGGGCTCGGCACCAAGGGCACCCTCGCACCGGGCTTCGACGCCGACTTCGCCCTGGTCGACCCCGGCCGCACCTGGACCGTGCGCGCCGCGGAGTCGGAGTCGTCACAGGAGTACACCCCGTTCGAGGGCTTCGAGCTGACCGCGCAGGTGACCGACACCTTTCTGAGAGGACATCACATCCTGCGGGCAGGCGAGATCGTCGGCGAACCGGTGGGTGACTACCTGCACCGCACGGTCCGATGAGTTTGACCAGCGACGTCGGAGCCTCCGTGTCCGCTGCTCGGTTGCACACGTCTCGAGTCCGTTGGGCTTCGGCCACGGTACCGTCTGGGTGATCGGAGGCGGCTCCGAGCAGGACTCGGCCCGCGGCTGTTGAGTCCGCCCCTTGCGAGCTTCTGGCCTGATCCGCCTGCTCCGCCTGATCCTCCGGTGCACCGACCCCTGGAGACTCAGCGCAGCGCGACCGCGTTGGCGGGGGAGCCGACCCCTCCCGTCAGGTTGAGGGGCTTGACGGTGACCAGGCTCGTCCAGCGGCCGTCGGCGCGGCAGGCCGCCGCGAGGGCCGTGAGGTTCCACAGCTCACCCAGCGGCAGGCCCAGCTTGGCGATCAGCTCCTGGTGCATCATGCCGTCGTCCTCCGGAGCGGAGTCGCGGAAGTCGCTGTCGGGCAGGACCGGGAGCACCTCCACGGCGAAGGTGTCGGTGGCCATCAGGGCGATGCGGTGGTCCCAGCACCAGGCGGCGAACGTGCGGCTCTGCGCGAAGCCGGTGGCGCGCCGCGCGGCCCGGGTCGCGGCGCGCTCTTCGGGGTCGGCGGTCAGGTACCACTCCGCCCAGCCGGTGTGCACCATGACCAGGTCACCCGGCTCGACCCGGCAGCCCTGTGCGTCGAGCGCCTCGTCCAGCAGATCGGTGGTGAGCGCGGGGCCGTCGGCGTGTGCGAGGGGGGTGCCTCGGTCGCGCAGCAGGCCGTCGACGTCGATCAGCAGGCCCCGCCCGGCCAGGGGTGTCTCGGCCCACAGCTGGACGCCGAGGCGCGGGCCGCGCGGGGTGATCTCGTGGTCCGGTACCCCGTTGTAGAAGCCGTGTCCGGAGGCGCGGCGGTGGCGCAGGCCGTCGATCTGGGTGGTGGCCTGGAGGTGGAAGCCGTCCAGGACGTCGTCGCGGGCCTGCTCGTGCTTGGCGGTGATGCTGTGCCGGGGGATGCCACGGGCCCTGGACATGGGCGGGTCGAAGGCGTCCAGCGCGTAGTCCAGGTTGACGGCGTGGCCCTCGACGATGCTCTCGGCGGCGCGCAGCACGCCCTCGGGGCCCGCGAAGTTGGCCATGCCCCGCTCGGGCAGGTCGGTGAAGAGGTGCCAGCTCGAACCGGCGGGCGCGTCGGTGCGTTCGGTGAGCTGCTGATAGGTGGGCAGTGACACGAGGTGGCTTTCCGTTCAGGGACAGCGGGCGGCGACGGCGTCGGCCGCCCGGCGTACTTCGCCGATGAGGCGGGGATGGTCGGACTCGGTGACCTCGCCGCTCGCACCCGTGACACCGAGGGCGCCGAGGAGGTGCTCGGCGCGGTGCACGGGCGCGCTGACGGCGGTGACGTCGAGCACCCGCTCGCTCAGGGAGAGGGCGTACCCGTCCTCCTTGATCCGCCGCAGGTCCGTCACGAGGTCCTCGGCGGTGACCTGCTCACCGGAGATCCGGGTGAAGGGCGTGCTCCGCTCGACCAGCGTGGTCAGCTCGGCCTCGGGCAGCCAGGCGGCCAGGGCCTTGCCGGCCCCGAGGTGCAGGGGGAGTTTCTCGCCGATCGGGAGCTGGTAGCGCAGCGGGTTGCGGCCCTGGACGCGGGCGGTCAGGACGCGGGCGAGGCCCACCCGGACGTAGAGGCTCGCGGTCAGGCCGGTGGTGGCGGCCAGTTCCTGGAGCACGGGCAGCGCGACCTGGCTGAGGCGGTTGTTGACGAGGAAGGCGTGCGCCGTGGCCAGGGCGGCGGGGCCGGCGACGTAGCCGATGTCCTCCTTCGCCGCCCAGCCGCGCTCCAGGAGGACGTTGAGGATGCGCTGGGTCGTGGCCACGTGGAGGTCGGCGCGGCGCGCGACCTCGCTCAGGCGCAGCGGCTGACGGCTCTCCTCCAGCACACCGAGCACGTCGAAGGCCCGGTCGAGGGAACGCATGGCGGAGGCGGGCGCACTGGTCATGGACGGGCTCCTGAAGGGGCTGCTCGGCACACGGGGTCGCGATAAGACTTATCAGCATGCGAGCGGGATGTGGATCACACAAGATCCGTCCAGGAGCCCCGGGCTCATTTCGCGGCGGTGGCCGCGGCGGCCCGGTCGTCGGTCCGGTCGTCGCTCCGGTCGTCCGGTGTCTCCTTCGCCCCCTTCGACCGGTAGGACAGCACGAAGGAGAGGATGCCGCAGACGCTCGCGGCGATGCAGGTGGGCGGCTGGGCGGTGCTCGCCACCCGCTCCAGCCAGGTCGCGCTGCCGGCGGCGACGGCGACAGCCTGGCCGGCGACGATGACGACGCCCCCGGCGAGGAAGACCACGACGCTGAGGCGGAACAGGGGTTCCAGCAGACGGTGAACCATGGTGCGGCCCTTTCGGTTCAGACGGGCAGGACGCCGGTGGCCACCGCGGCGCCGATCAGCAGGATGGGGACGCAGTAGTAGGTGACCAGCGGGATGAAGGTGCGGGCCGGGTCGATGCCGGCGATGCCGCTGGCGACGTAGATGGGCGCGCCGGACGGCGGTGAGGCACCCTCGGTCGAGGCGAAGATGAGCACCGCGACACAGGCGGTGGCCGGCGGCACACCGGCGCCGACCAGCGAGGACACCGCGACCGGACCGATGGCGGCCATGGTCGCGCTGGCGGTGAGCGGGATGGCCACGCCGACCACCAGCACGCCGACGATCAGCGCCATGACCCACAGCGGTGCGTCCACCCCGGCCAGCAGCTCGGTGAGCTGCTCGGGGAGTCCCAGTTCCCCGAGGACGTTGGAGGCGGAGAAGGCGGCCACGATCGTCACCCCGATGACACCGAACTGCGGGGCGGCGCCGCCGAGGACGTCCCACCACTCGCGGCCCGAGCGGGGCAGGTGGCGGTGGCCGAGGATCAGCACCGTGGCGATCAGCAGGACGGGTATCCAGGTGATCAGGCTGATGGCGTCCGACATGGTGACGCCGACCCAGTCGTCCAGCGCGCCGCCCGAGGGGCCCCGGGTCAGCAGCAGCGGCACGATGATCGCGGCGAACAGGAACAGGCTCGTCCAGCCGACGCCCAGGCTGGTGCGCAGGGGCAGCAGGTCGGCCCGGTCCATCGGCTCGATCCCGTACCGGCGGACCATGACGAAGGCGGCCACCAGCCGGTACCCCAGGCACCACAGCCCGCCGAGGAACAGCGGCAGCACGATGTCGTCGGTGGTGGCCAGGGAGGCCACCCCGGCGCTGCCCATCAGGATGAACATGGTGGAACTGAAGGGAAAGGTCACGCCCATGCCGGCGCCGCCCGCGGCGACGGTGGCCGCCAGTTCGCCGCTCACCCTGGACCGCTTCATCCAGGGGATCGTCACCGACCCGACCGCCGCGGTCACCGCCGCTCCGACGTGCGCGATGGCACCGAAGACACCGGCGGCGACGGTGGAGGTGTACACCGGTCCGCCGCGCAGCCGGCCCAGCAGGGAGTTGAGGATGCCCAGCAGGTGGTCAAGGACCGGGGTGCGGGCGAGCAGGTAGCTCATGAAGACGAAGGCCAGCGCGGCGAAGGTGACCTCCTCCTGCATGGCCTCGGCGAAGCCGTCCCACATGACGTGCGCGATGTCACCGCCGGCGAACAGGCCGGTGACGACGAAACCGACGATCAGCGCCTCGCCGATGTTCCGTTTGAGGACGGCGTTCCACACGATGATGGCCGCGATGTAGCAGCCCAGCGCCCATACGGCGATCACGATGTTCCTCCTGGCGTGGCGGCGGCCGCGGCGCGGATGCTCGCACGTCGGCGCGCTTCCTCGGCCTCGACCTCGCGGGCGGCGGCCAGGACGGCGGACGCGTCCTCGGCGGGGACGACCGTGACGCCGTCGCCGTCACCGACGACGAGGTCACCGGGACGGCACACCACGCCGCCCACGGCGATCGGCACCCCGATCCGTCCCGGTCCGAACTTGTACGGACCCGCGGGGGTGACCGCGCGCGCCCACACCGGGAAGCCCATCTCCGCGAGCACCTCGACGTCACGGGCGGCACCGTCCAGCACGATACCCACCACGCCCCGCGCCCTCGCCCGCTCGGCGATCAGCTCCCCGACCAGCGCACGAGAGGTGTCTCCCTCACCGTTGACCACCATGATGTCACCCGGCTCGGCCACCCTGACGGCCTCCTGCAACGCCTTGTTGTCGCCCGCGCGGGTCCACACGGTCAGCGCCCGGCCCACGGCCCGCGCGCCGGGCCACAGGGCGTTGATGCCCGAGTCCAGCAGCCCGAGCCGCTCGGTGGCGTCGCCGATGTTCGCCGTCGGCAGCCCCTCGTACGCCGCGATCAGCTCGGGTGTCACCCGCGTGGTGTCCTTCAGGCCCTCGGGGCGCGCCGCCAGGGCGTGCAGGTCACCGACGGCTCGCGCCAGTGCCGTGTCGAGGCCCAGGTCACGGACGAGTTCCGCGGCGGCCGACATCTCCCGCGCGCGCCGCTCGCCGTGCTTGTGCGTGCCTGAGTAGAGCCGGTCCAGCGTCTGCTCACCGTCGGCGAGTTCCCCGGCGATCTGCTCGCGCACCCACTGCTCGTCACCGGCGGCGCGGCCCGCGTCCACCGCCTCCACGATGACGGCGCCGAGGCCCTTCATGAACAGGCTGCGCAGCAGCTTGCGCGAGGACGCCGCCCCCGGCTCGCCGCCGAGGTCCTCGACCGGGGCGCCGAGCGCGCCGAAGTAGCCGGCGACGACCGGGGCGCCCGGGCCGCTGGTCACCAGCGCGGTGCGGTGCCGGTACTTCGGCACCGACCCGATGACCGAGACGTCGGCGAACGCGGCCGTCGAGGCGGCGCCCACGGCCTCGGCGATCTGCTGCTTCAGCCGGGGAGCGCCGGCGTTCATGTCGGCGTACACCGTGCTCGGGCCGAGGTGCTCCGCCGCCTCCCGGGCGACGGGCAGGGCCGCCTTGGCTCCGGTCAGACCGAGCACCAGGTCGCAACCGCGCACGGCCTCGGCGACGGTGGCGGCCCGCTCGATCCGCGGCGGGGTGGGGACGTCCGCCGGATCGAAGCCGCTCACCTGCCAGCCGTGCTCGGCGAACCCTGCCGCATACAGGGTGCCGGCCTCGCCGAGTCCCAAGATTCCGACCCTCATACCCACGCCTTTCTCATACAGTGAGAACTATTCTCACGGGGTGCGTGAGGATGTTGCTTGTGCGTTAAGCGGGAGTCAAGGGTCTGTTGAATGATCGATCAAACTGGGTGCACCGGAACCCCCGCGCCATGACGTTCGCGCGGTAGTCCGGTGGAGCGCAGCCGGGGACCCGGGGAGGAAGGTGCCGCGTACTCTCACCCGTCAGGCGCCGTTCCGGATCCGGTCCTCAGCGCGAGGTGGTCGGCGTCCAGGCCGCGCACCCGTTCGGCGAGCGCGCCGACCTGCTCGCCGTCGGTGGGATCGGCGGCGACGGCGGTGACCGGGCCGCCCGCGGCGCCGATGGCGTCCACGACCGGGCCGAGGGGGTCGGTGGACAGGGCGCTCACCACGACGAGGCGCAGCGGGCTTGCTCCGACGGGTGGGACGGTCCATGACCGCCGTTCGCGGCGGTGCGGCCGGCGGCGTCCCCGGTGCCGGACAGCGGCCGGACTCGCGCCCTGCTCGCCGGCGAGCCGCCACCGGCCTTCGGGCCCGTTTCCGCCGCCGCCGCGCGGGCCGAACCGGTGGCGGGGCAGGTGATGGGGAGAGGTGAGGGAGACAGGTGACGAGGACAGGTGACGAGGACAGGTGATGGGGCGGCCGGCGCTCACGGCCGCTGTCACTGACGGGAGTTGACCGGTTTCTGCCTCTGGTGATCGCTGGACACTGTCGCTATGGTTAGCCTTGCCTAAGTGGTGATCCGGGGGCTGCTCTGTCATGCGCGGCCGTAGTGCAAGTTGCGGGAGATTTCCAGGCCATGACGCCGTCACCTCACCGTTCGCCGAGTCCTGCCCGCGAGCCCGGCCGCTGTCGTGGCGCCGGACCACGCCATGGGTCCGTGGCCCGGACGACGGCGGTCAGGTGAGTCCGGTGCGGGAGTTGGAGGGGCGGTCGGCTCTGGTCACCGGGGCGGGCCGGGGCATAGGCGCCGCCGTGGTGGACGCCCTTGTCGAGCAGGGCGCGCGGGTATGTGCGACGGACGTGGACGGCGGTGCGGTGGAGGCCGTCGCCAAGGCGCACACGGAGGCAGGTGCGAGCGTTTCCGCACGACAGCTCGACGTGAGCGACGTGGATGCCGTGGAACGCCTGGTCGAAGCGGCCGAGCTCGAACTGGGGCCGCTGGACGTCCTGGTGAACGTGGCGGGCATCCTGCGGGGCGGGTCCGTGCTCGAACTGGACGATGCCGACTGGGCCGCCGTGTTCGCCGTCAACACCCATGGCGTGATGCACGTCTCCCGCGCGGTCGCACGCCGGATGGCCGCCCGGGGCCGCGGCAGCATCGTCACCGTCGCCTCCAACGCGGCAGGCGTCCCGCGCGCCGGAATGGCTGCGTACGCGGCGTCCAAGGCGGCCTCGGTGATGTTCACCAAGTGCCTCGGCCTGGAGGTCGCGCCCCTGGGGGTGCGGTGCAACACCGTCTCACCGGGCTCCACCCTGACGGAGATGCAGCGGGCCATGTGGGAGAACACCCCGGGAGGCGCCGAGGCCGGGCGTCGGGGCGTCATCGAGGGGGACCCCGCCTCGTATCGCACGGGTATTCCGCTCGGCCGGATGGCCGAGCCCGCCGACATCGCGGACGCCGTGACCTTCCTGGTCTCCGACCGGG
This sequence comes from Streptomyces sclerotialus, assembly GCA_000719105.1. Lineage (GTDB taxonomy): Bacteria > Actinomycetota > Actinomycetes > Streptomycetales > Streptomycetaceae > Streptomyces > Streptomyces sclerotialus_B. The sequence continues at coordinate 127,523 of JODX01000007.1, forward strand.
CCCGGCACATCACCATGCACGACCTCTACGTGGACGGTGGGGCCACTCTGCGTGCCTGAGCCCACGGCCGCCGAGCCGAGGGGCCGCGGCCGGCCCGCGGTGGCGGACCCACGGCCCGCCCCGCACGCCCTGCCGGACCACGGGCCCGCCCCGCCGGCCTGCCGCCGCCATTCCGACCTGACCTCCTTCCGTACCGACCCGGAGCCTTGCCGTGACCGCTGAACAGACTCCCGTCCCGTCGGCCTCCACACGCCCGGCGGACGCGCTCACCCCTGGCATCGACGCCCCCACCTGGCCCGCCGAGTTCGCCGACCGCTACCGCGAGCGTGGTTACTGGCGCGGCGAGACCTTCGGCGGAGTGCTGCGCGAGCGGGCCGCGGCACACCCCGACCGGATCGCGCTGGTGGACCCCGCGCCCGAGCGCAGGACCCGTACCTACCGGGAACTGGACGAGGCGGCCGACCGGCTGGCCGCCGGTTTCGCGGAGCGGGGGATCGGACGGGGTGATCGCGTCGTCGTCCAGCTCCCGAACGTGGCCGAGTTCGTCGAGGTGGTCTTCGCGCTGTTCCGCATCGGTGCCCTGCCGGTGTTCGCGCTGCCGGCCCACCGGGAGACCGAGGTCCAGCACTTCTGCTCCTTCAGCGAGGCCGTGGCGTATGTCATTCCGGACCGGCTCGCCGGCTTCGACCACCGTGTACTCGCTTCCCGGGTGCGGGAGAACTGCCCGCAGCTGAAGGAGGTGTTCGTGCTCGGCGATCCCGGTGAGCACACGGCCCTCTCCGAGGTGCCCCGCGAGCCCGCCGGACCGCTGCCCGGCCCCGAGCCGCACGAGCTGGCGTTCCTCCAGCTCTCGGGCGGGACCACCGGAGTGTCCAAGCTGATACCCCGCACCCACGACGACTACATCTACTCGCTGCGCGGCTCCAACGAGATCTGCGGGGTGGACGGGGACACCCGGTACCTCGTGACGCTGCCGGCGGCCCACAACTTCCCGATGAGCTCGCCCGGCTGGCTGGGCACCCTCTACGCGGGCGGCACGGTCGTCCTGTGTCCCAGGCCCGAACCGGCCGTCGCCTTCCCGCTGATCGAGCGTGAAGCCGTCACTCTCACCGGCCTCGTGCCCCCGCTGGCGCTGCTCTGGACGGAGGCGGCCGCACGCGGTGAGCACGACCTGACCTCGCTCCGTCTGGTCCTGGTCGGCGGTGCCAAGTACAGCGAACAGGCGGCGCGACGGCTGGAGCCGGCCCTCGGATGCCGGCTGATGCAGGTCTTCGGGATGGCGGAGGGGCTGGTCAACTACACGCGCCTCGCCGACGACGCGGAGACCGTCGTCACCACTCAGGGCCTGCCGATCTCCCCGGACGACGAGATCCGGGTGGTCGACGACGCCGACCAGGACGTGCCCGAAGGGGAGTTCGGCCACCTGCTCACCCGGGGGCCGTACACCATCCGAGGCTACTGGCGGGCCCCCGAGCACAACGCCCGGTCGTTCACCGCGGACGGCTTCTACCGCACCGGCGACATCGTGCGCCGGGTCCCGTCCGGTCACCTGGTGGTGGAGGGGCGGGCCAAGGACCAGATCAACCGGGGCGGCGAGAAGTTCGCCCCCGAGGAGATCGAGAACATCATCCTCGCCCACCCCGCCGTCCACGACGTCTCGCTCGTGGCGGTGCCCGACGAGTTCCTGGGCGAACGCACCCTCGCCCACGTGATCCTGCGCGAGGACGCCGAACCGCTGCGGCCCGCGGACGTCAAGGCGTTCGTACGGTCCCGTGGGGTCGCCGCGTACAAGATCCCGGATCTGGTCCGCTTCGTGGACTCCTTCCCGCAGACGGGCGTCGGCAAGGTCAGCAAGAAGGGCCTGCGCTCCGCCGCAGCCGCCCCTGAAAAGCCCTGAACAGCTCTGAGAGGCCACACCCATGGCGCTTCCCGCAATCGCCGCCTACCCGCTCCCCACGTCCGGGGAACTGCCCGACAACCGGGTCTCCTGGACGGCGGACCCGGCGCGTTCCGTACTGCTCGTGCACGACCTGCAGCAGCACTTCCTGTCCGCCTTCCCGGCCGGGGAGCAGCCGCTGACCGGGATGCTCACCAACACCGCCCGGCTGCTGGAGCGGGCGCGCGGCCTGGGCGTGCCGGTCGTGTACTCCACGCAGGTCGGCGGGCAGAGCCCCGAGCAGCGGGGCCTGCAACTCGACTTCTGGGGGCCGGGGGCGGCCGACGATCCGGCGGTGCTGGAGGTGCCCGCTCAGGTGGCTCCGGCGCCCGGGGACACCGTCCTGACGAAATGGAAGTACAGCGCGTTCGCCCGTACGGACCTCGAGGAACGGATGCGCGGCTGGGGCCGCGACCAACTGGTGGTCGTCGGGGTGTACGCGCACATCGGCGTGATGATGACGGCCTGTGACGCCTGGATGCGTGACATCCAGGCCTTCGTGGTCGCCGACGCGACGGCGGACTTCTCCCAGGAGGAGCACGAGATGGCGTTGCGCTGGTCCGCAGGGCGCTGCGCGGTGGTGACCACCACGAACCGTGTGTTCGGGAGTATGTGACGGCCCGTCAGAAGGGGTGTACGTCACACACGGCTCAGCCGGTACCCGTGCAACCGGAGGAGAAAATTAGGTTAGCCTTACCTAAGCAAGATCGACGAGAATCTCGGAGGCGGTCCTGTCGGGCCCCGAGCAAAGGACGAGGATGTCAGCAGGGCACGCAGACGCGGGACGGTACGACGAGCAGCCGGTCCACGATCTGGTCGGCATAGGCTTCGGCCCGGCCAACCTCGCGCTGGCCATCGCGATCGCGGAGCACAACGCGCACAGCGGCGGCGCACGCGCACTACGCACAGCATTCATCGAACGTCAGCGGGAGTTCGGCTGGCACCGGGGCATGCTGCTCGCCGGCGCCACCATGCAGGTGTCCTTCCTGAAGGACCTGGCCACCATGCGCGACCCCAGCAGCCGCTTCACCTTCCTGCGGTTCCTGCACGAGCGCGGACGCCTCGTGGACTTCATGAACCAGAAGACGTTCTTCCCCACCCGGATCGAGTTCCACGAGTACCTGAGCTGGTGCGCCGCCGCGGTGGACGGCCAGGTGCGCTACGGCCGGCAGGCCCACTCGGTGCAGGCGCCGGGTGACGGCGACACGGTCGACGTCCTCGAGGTGCACTCCCGTCCCGCGGACGACTCCACGGCCGCGGCCGAGACACTGCGGACCCGCAACCTCGTCGTCGGCACCGGACTCACGCCGAAGCTCCCCGAGGGTGTCGAACTCGGCCCGCGCGTCTGGCACAACCGGGACCTCCTGCCCAACCACCGCTCGCTGGCCGGCCGCCCGCACCACCGCTTCGCCGTCGTCGGCGCGGGCCAGTCCGCCGCGGAGACCGTCGAGTTCCTGCACCGGGAGTACCCCGACGCCGAGGTCTGCGCGATCTTCAGCCGGTACGGCTACAGCCCCGCGGACGACAGCCCCTTCGCCAACCGGATCTTCGACCCTGGAGCGGTGGACGACTTCTACTCCGCGCCGGAGGAGATCAAGCAGTCCCTGCTGGACTACCACTCCAACACCAACTACTCGGTCGTCGACCCCGACCTGATCGAGCAGCTCTACCGGACCTCCTACCAGGAGAAGATCGCGGGCGCCGAGCGGCTGCGCTTCCTCAACACCACGTCACTCGCCGCCGTCGAGGAGCGCGAGGGCGACGTCCGGCTGCACCTGCGCCCGCTCATCGAAGGGGAGCCGTACACCCTGGACTGCGACGCCGTGGTGATGGCGACCGGGTACCGTGCCGCCGACCCGCGCGCCCTGCTCGGCCCCCTGGCCGAGGAGTGCCTGACGGACGGCCAGGGGCGGCTGCGGATCAGCCGCGATCACCGGGTGCTCACCACGCCGCGGGTGCGCGCAGGGATCTACGTGCAGGGCGCGATCGCCCAGCACACCCACGGCATCACCTCCTCGCTGCTGTCCACGCTCGCGGTCCGGTCCGGCGAAATCTGCGACGCCCTGCTGCTGGACCGTGCCGGACGGTACGTGCCCGTTCCGGCCGCCGCGGTGGAGCCGGCCGAAGATCTCGCCGTCACGGCCGACTGAGGCCTCCGGCACGCGCCACCGCCGTGACCCCGCCGACGGCCCCCCACCCTCTCGCACCATCCCCACAAGGAGATCCCCCATGGGCGCCAACCCCTTCGAGGACGACGAGGCCCGCTTCCTCGTCCTGGTCAACCAGGAGAAGCAGCACTCGCTGTGGCCCGCGTTCGCCGAGGTCCCCGAGGGATGGGCGGTGGTGCACGGCGAGGACTCCCGTGCCGCCTGTCTCACCTACGTGGAGGAGCACTGGACGGACATGCGTCCGGCCAGTCTGGTCGCGCACGCCGAACGCGCCCGCTGAGGTGCCGGGAGCGGCGCACCCCCTGCGGACCGGCGTCAACCGCCGTACCGCAGTGGTCCCGGAGACCGTGCGGCCCCTCTCGACCAGGACGCACCTCGACAGTTCCACCCAGCAGCCCGATGCGGGCCGCACCCGCTACGCCGGAGCAAAGGATTAGCAGACGTGTCCATATCCACATCGGTGCGCCCTCACCCCGTGTATGAGGCCTCTGACCTGCTGGCGGCCTATCTGACCGGATCGTTCTACTTCTCCTCGGCACGCGGCACGATGCTGGCGGACGGGGTGCATTCCCGGGTCGGAGCGGACGCGGGCCCGCGGGCCGCAGCCGCTGACCAGGCGCTTCGGGCGGCGGCCGCGGCGGGGCTGCCGGACCCCGTGGTGGTCGGGGCCGTCGGCTTCCGGCCCGAGGCGCGGGCGTCCCTGGTGGTGCCCGCCGTGGTGCGGCGTGCGGGGGCGCCCGAGTACCTGACGGTTCCCGATGTCCACGCCGGCGCGGGCTGGCGGGTCCGGCCGCTCCCGGAGCCCGAGGGCTACGCCGACGGTGTCCGCCGCGCGGTGGACCTCATCCGGAACGACAAGCTCCGCAAGGTCGTCCTCGCCCGCTGCCTGGAACTCACCGCCGACGCACCCGTCTGGGTGCCCTCGCTGCTGACCCGGCTGGTGCGCGCCAACCCGGCCGCCTACGCCTTCGCCGCCGACGTCACCGCCCCCGGCGACTCCGCCTTCCGTACCCTGGTCGGCGCCAGCCCCGAACTGCTGGTGTCCCGGCGGGGCGCGACCGTGACCGCCAACCCGCTGGCCGGTTCCGCACCGCGCTCCGGCGACGAGGCCGTCGACCGCGAACGCATCGCGCGACTGCGGGGCTCGGCCAAGGACCTCGGCGAACACGCCCACACCGCCGCACAGGTGGCGGAGGTCCTCGGCCGGTTCTGCACCGACCTCGAGGTCCCCGAGGGACCCGAGATCATCGGCACCCCCACCATGTGGCACCTGTCCACCCGCATCACCGGCCGCCTGCGCGACACCGGGGATCCGGCCTCCTCGTCGCTCGCCCTGGCCGAGGCGCTCCACCCGACCCCGGCGGTCGGCGGGGTCCCCGCCGCCGCGGCCTTCGACGCCATCGCGGAGATCGAAGCCGAGGACCGTGGCTACTACGCCGGAATGGTCGGCTGGAACGACCTCAACGGGGACGGCGAATGGGCCGTGACCATCCGCAGCGCCGAGGTCAGCGACCGGACGGTACGCGTGTTCGCGGGCGCCGGCGTGGTCGCGGACTCCCGGCCCGAGGCCGAACTCGCCGAGACCACCGCCAAGTTCCGTACCCTGCTCGAGGCGCTCGGTCTGGAGGGTGTGGCGTGACACCGCCCCACCCGCACGACGCCCGTGCCGTCCACACCGACGGCCTCGACCTCCTCCCACCCACCTCGCAGGCCGCCCGGTCCGCGCAGACACCCACAGGAGCTCACAGGTGAACCAGGCACTGTCGGCCGACCGGATCCGCGCGGACGTGGCCGAGATCGTCGGCTGTGACATCTCGGAGATCGGTCCCGACGACAACCTCTTCGACCTCGGACTCGACTCGGTCCGGCTGATGACCCTGATCGAGCGGTGGCGTTCGGCCGGCGCGCCCGAGCTGGAGCTGCCCGACCTCGCCGAGCGTCCCGAGGTCTCGTACTGGATCGATCTGCTGACGGGGGAGAGGGCATGACCCGCGCCGATCACCGGCACCGCCATCTGGAGCGGATCGCGGAGGTCCGGGCGGGCAACGTCCCGGAGAAGGTCCGCTATCCCATCCGCATCCGGGAGACGCGGGTCGTGCGCACCTCCATGGTGGGCTCCGGACTGCTGCGGCTGACCCTCGGCGGCCCCGGCGTCGAGGGCTTCGAGTCGCACTCGCCGATCGACCACGTGAAGCTGATCTTCCCGGAGCCGGACGGCTCCCTGCGGCTTCCCGAGCCGGACGGCGACATGCTGCGCTGGCCGCGCCCGGCACCCACCTCGCGGGAGTACACCGTGCGCCGCCACGACCCGGTGGCCGGCGAGATAGACATCGACATCGCCCCGCACCCGGGCGGGCTGGCCTCCGACTGGGCCCAGGACGTGACCCCCGGCGCCGTCGCCCACGTCGCGGGCCCGCCCGGTGGACTGTTCGTGCCCCCCGTCTACGACCGTTACCTGCTGGTCGGCGACATCACGGCACTGCCCGCGGTCGCCTGCTGGCTGGAGCAGCTGCCCCGGGACGCCCGCGGCTGGGCCTTCGTCGAGGTCGCCGACGCCACGGAGGAAATCCCGCTCACCGCCCCGGACGGCGTCGAGGTGCACTGGCTGCACCGCGGAGACCGCCCGGCCGGCACCGGCGACCTCCTGGAACGTTCCGTCACCGCGATCGCCGTGCCCGAGGGCGAGCGCCTGTTCGCCTGGATCGCCGGCGAGGCGGGGCAGATCAAGCCCCTGCGCCGCTGGGTCCGTGACGAACTGGGCCTGCCGCGCACGGACTACGAGATCACCGGCTACTGGAAGCGCGGTGTCGCGGACTTCGACGACGAGCACGACCACACGCCCCACGGACACCACGACCACGACCACGAGCACTGAGGCCGCCCCACCGCCCGCTGCTACGCCCCCGATCCCCCCGCACACCACCAGCCTCCCCGGCGACCCGCCGGGAAGTCACGAAACGAGCAGAGCCCCGCCCTTCCCGGCAGGCCGGTCTCACAGCAGAAGGAGTCGCACATGTTCGCTCGCAGAACCTCGGGCCTGGCAGGTGCCGTGGCACTCGCCCTGGCCCTGACCGCCTGCGGGTCGTCGGACAGCGATTCGTCGGACAGCAAGGCGTCGGACAAGTCCGAGCAGAAGACCCGCGAGTTCACGGTGGGCGAGGAGAAGGTCACCATCCCCGCCGAGCCCGAGCGGGTCGTGGCCACCGGGTACGCCGTGCCGACCCTCATCCAGGCCGACGCCCCGCTGGTCGGTATCTCCTCGTGGAAGCGGGGCGAGCCGATGATGGACACCGAGGAGAAGGCCGCCTACGACAAGCTGCCCAAGGTCGCGGGCGAGCTGGCCTCGGAGACCAACTACGAGGCGATCGCCGAGGCCGAACCGGACCTCATCATCCTCGGTGTCCCGATCCCGGTGCTCGGCGACATCGACATGAAGCGTCTGAAGTCGATCGCCCCGGTCGTCGCGGTCGGCCCGATGGTGCCCTCCGAATGGCGTGAGGTGTCCCGCCAGCACGCCGACGCCGCCGGAGTCCTGAAGAACTACGAGACCTCCAAGACCGAGTACGAGGCCAAGGCCGCCGAACTCGAGGAGAAGTACGCCGACGCGCTCGACGGTCTGAAGTTCGGCCACGTCGGCTCGTACGGCGACACCTCCAAGGGCACCTTCCAGCGCGAGTTCAACGGCTCCTGGGGCACCAACGCCGCCCAGGACGTCGGCGCGGACTACGTCGGCAAGCCCAAGGACCCGGGCCCCGGCTCCAGGTCGGTCAGCGAGTACCCCTCCCTCGAGGAACTGTCGGACTCGCTCGGCACGTCGGACGTCATCACCTACTCCGTGAACGCCGACGGCAGCGTCCCCGACGCCGTGCAGGCCGTCCTCGACTCCAAGCTGTGGAAGAACCTGCCGGCCGTGAAGGACAAGAAGGCCTTCCCCATCGCCTTCACCGAGGCCGCCACCTACGGCGACGCCATGAAGACCCTTGACGCGATCGACGAGTCGTTCGCGCCCCTGCTGGACAAGTGACCGCCGTGGACCGTTCCGTCGAGAAGCCGGCAGGCCGCCGGTCCCTGCCGCGGGCGGCCCCGCTCCTCGGCGGGCTGGTCCTGTTCGCCGCCGTCGCCGTGCTCAGCCTCGGGGTGGGCGCCCACGAGGTGCCCCCCGGGGAGGTGCTGCGGGCGCTGTTCGCCTACGACGGCAGCCACGACGACCACGTGATCGTGCGTGACGTCCGGCTGCCGCGTGCGGTGCTGGCGACGGCGGTGGGCGCCGCGCTCGCCACCGCCGGGGCACTGATCCAGACCCTGGCCCGCAACCCGCTGGCCGAGCCGGGCATCCTCGGCGTCACGGCGGGCGCCGGCTTCGCCGTCACCGTCGGCGCCGGCCTCGGACTCGCCGCCGGCCAGGGCGGGCAGCTGCTCTGGGCGATCGCGGGCTCCGTCCTCGCCGCCCTCCTCGTGGCCGCGGTCGGACGGACCTCGCCCCTGCGGCTGGTGCTCACCGGAACCGCCCTCACCGCGGTGCTCGGCGGACTCGCCCTGGGGCTGCGGCTGATGGACCCCGACACGTTCGACACCTACCGGTACTGGTCGGTGGGCACCCTGGCGGGGCGCGAACAGGAACCGCTGACGCTGCCGCTGCTCGGCATCGCGCTCTGCCTGGTGCTGGCACTCACGATGAGCCGGGGGCTGAACGCGCTGAGCCTGGGCGAGAACGTCGCCCGCACCCTCGGTGTGGGCGTGGCCCGGACCCAGGCGCTCACGCTGGTGCTGATCACCGTCCTCAGCGGTGCCGCCACCGCCGTGGCCGGACCGATCCTGTTCGTCGGGCTGATCGTGCCGCACCTGGTCCGCAGGCTCGCACAGGGCTCGGTCCCCTGGCTGCTGCTCCACTCGATGGTGCTCGGCCCCGTCCTGCTGCTGGCCGCGGACTCCGCGGCCCGCGTCCTTCTTCCCACCGGTGAGGTGCCGGTGGCGATCGTCACCGCCTTCCTGGGGGGCCCGATGCTGATCTGGACCGTGCGCAGGTACGGGGCGGGGGCGCTGTGAGCACGTTCGTACCCGGGGCGGCCCGCCGCCTCCTGAGACTGCGCGTGGAGCGGCGGCCCCTGCTGGTCTCCGCGGTCCTGGGCGTCCTGATCGTCGCGCTCGGCCTGACCGGACTGTGCTACGGGGCCTCCTGGTCCACCCCGGCCGAGGTGTTCGCCGCGCTGGCCGGCACCGACCCCTCCGTGGTCATCACCGAGTGGCGGCTGCCGCGGGTGACGGCCGGCCTGGTCTTCGGGGCGGCTCTCGGGGTGTCGGGCGCCCTCTTCCAGAACCTGACCCGCAACCCGCTGGGCAGCCCCGACGTCATCGGCCTGGACGCCGGCGCCTACACGGGCGCCCTGTTCGCCCTCTACGTGCTGGCCGGCACCTCCGCCCAGCTGGCCGTCTTCTCGGTGCTCGGCGGGCTCCTCGCCACCCTCGTGGTGTACCTGCTCTCCTTCGACCGCGGCTTCTCCGGACTGCGCCTGGTCGTCATCGGCATCGCGGTCAACGCGATGGTGACCGCCTTCAACTCGTGGATCGTCCTGCGCGCCGACACCGACGTGGCCATCGCCGCGGTGGGCTGGAGCGCCGGCTCCCTCAACGGCGTCGACTGGGCAGACCTCTGGATCCCGTTCTGGGTCATCGGCCTGCTGTTCGTGGTGATCTCCCTGCGGACCCGCGCCCTGCACCAGACCCTGCTCGGGGACGCCGTCGCGGTCACCACCGGCGTCGGACTCGGACGGCTCCGCCTGCTGATGGTGCTGGTCGGCGTCGGCTGCACGGCGACCGTGACCGCGGTGGCCGGACCGATCGCCTTCATCGCGCTGGCCGCTCCGCAGATCGGCCGCCGCCTCACCGGCTCGCCCGGAGTGCCCCTGCTCCCGGCCGCGCTGACCGGGGCCGTCCTGCTGCAGGGCGCGGACCTGCTCGCCCAGGCGCTGCTGGCGCCCGAGGCGCTGCCCGTCGGCGTGGTGAGCACCGCGGTCGGCGGCTGTTACCTGATCTGGCTGCTGACCAAGGAGGTGAGGCGCGCATGAGCGCACGCCTGACCGCGCGGGACATCACCCTGCGCTACGGCGACCGTGTGGTCTCCGCACGGCTCCGCCTCGACATACCCGACGGTTCCTTCACCGCCATCGTCGGCCCCAACGCCTGCGGCAAGTCCACGCTGCTGCGCGCCCTCGTCCGCCTGCTGCGCCCCACCGAGGGGCAGGTCGAGCTGGACGGGCGGGAGGTCGGCTCGTACCCCTCGAAGGAACTCGCCCGGCAGGTCGGCTTCCTGCCGCAGGACCCGCTCTCCCCGGACGACGTCAAGGTCCGCCAGCTGGTGTCCCGCGGCCGCTTCCCCCACCGGACGATTCTGTCGCTCTGGTCGGAACAGGACGAGAAGGCCGTACAGCAGGCCATGGCGGCGGCCGGGGTCGCCGAGCTGGCCGGCCGTCCGGTGCAGGAGCTCTCCGGCGGTCAGCGGCAGCGCGTCTGGATCGCCATGGCGCTGGCCCAGGAGACCCCCTACCTGCTGCTCGACGAGCCGACCTCGTTCCTGGACATCACCCACCAGTACCAACTGCTGCAGCTGCTCGCCCGGCTGCGCGACGAAGGCCGCACCGTCGTCGCCGTCCTGCACGACATCAACCAGGCCTGCCGCTTCGCGGACCACCTCGTCGCCATGCGCGGCGGGGAAGTGGTGGCCGAGGGCAGACCGAAGGACATCGTGGACGCGGCGCTGATCAAGGACGTGTTCGAGCTGCCGAGCGTCATCGTCCCCGACCCGGTGGCCGGTACTCCGATGGTCGTCCCCACCCTGCAAGGAGAATGAGTTGACCACGCCACACGTCTCCGCGGACCGGCTGCTGGCCCTGACCGGCGCCCAGTTGGGGATCTGGAACGCCCAGCGCCTGGAACCCGACTCCCCGTACTACCTGGTCGGGGACGTGATCGAGATATCCGGCCGGGAACCGGTGGACGCCGGGGCGGTGGCCCGGGCGGTTCGCGCCACCACCCAGGAGGCCGAGAGCCTGCGGCTGCGCGTGCACGACACCCCCGACGGGCCCCGCCAGTCCGTCAGCGAGGAGCCGGTGGAGCTTCCCCGCGTCATCGACCTCAGCGACCGGGAGGACCCGGCCGCCGCGGCCGAGGCACTGGTCGAGGCCGAACGGGCCCGGGCCGCCGAGCACTGCCGGCCGATGACCGACCGCCCCCTGTACGCACCGGTCGTCATCCGCCTGTCGGAGTGCGAGGTCTGGTACACCCAGCTCGGCCACCACCTGGTCTTCGACGGCTACAGCGGCGCCATGATGGCCCGCCGCACCGCCGCCCACTACACCGCCCTGGTCAGCGGTACCGAGGTCGCGCCCAGCACCTTCGGCACCATGGAGGCCCTGGTCGCCGCGGACCGGGAGTACCGGGACAGCGACCGCGCCGACCGGGACCGGGCGTACTGGGTGGACCGCTTCACCCCGCTGCCCGAGCTCGGCGAGACGGCGGCACCCGCCGCGCCCTCCGGCCGCTCGCTGACCGCCCGGGCGGAGCTGGGCCCGGAGGAGGTGGAGCGGCTGCACGCCTTCGCCAAGGAGCAGAACGTCACCTGGGGCGAGGCGATGATCGCCTGCTACGCCGCCTTCCTGCACCGCGTGACGGGCGACGCCGAGGTCGTCTTCGCGCTGCCGCTGATGTGCCGTACCACCGCGGTGGAGCTGCGCACCCCCTCGATGGGGGTCAACGTGCTGCCGCTGCGCACCCGCGTCGACCCCGGGGACGGGCTCGCCGAACTGACCCGGCGCATCGCCGGCATCCTGCGCGAGATGCGCAGGCACCAGCGTTACCGGGGCGAGGACCTGCCGCGTGACCTCGCGGTTCCCGGCGCGGGTGCGCTGCTGCACGGCCGCGGGATCAACCTCAAGGCCTTCGACCTGGCGATGGACTTCGCCGGAGCGCGCGGAGTGATGCGCAACGTGGCCGGCGGACCGCCCGAGGACATGGGCCTGTCGGTGCTGCCCACCACCGGCGGCGGACTCCTCCTCGGCTTCGAGGTGGACGCCCGGGGCAACGACCGGTCCACCGTGGCCGCCAGGCTGGACGGTCTGCGCGCGCTGCTGGCGGGACTGGTGGACGGGCGGCCGGTGGGCCGTATCTCCCTGAACCCCGCGGGGGCCCCGGCCGAGTGGGCGCCGCCCGCCCTGCCCGGTGCGCACCTGTCCGTACCGGAGGCCCTCGAGGCCGTGGCCGCGGCGGACCCGGGACGGACCGCCCTGGTCTGCGGGGAGGACCGCTGGACCGCCGGTGAACTGGCGGACCGCGTGCACCGGCTGGCCCGTGCCCTGCGCGCCCGCGGCATCGGCGCCGAGGACGTGGTGGCCCTCGCCCTGCCCCGCTCCGCCGACACGGTCACCGCGCTGCTCGCCGTGCTCGACGCCGGCGCCGCCTTCCTGCCCCTGGACGCCGCCTATCCCGCCGAGCGGCTGCGCACCCTCGTCGACGACGTCCGCCCCGCTCTCGTGGTGACCTCCGGGGAGACGGGCGGGATCGCGGGCACCGACTGGAAGACCCTGCTGGAGGAGGCCGAGGGACTCCCCGGCACGCCGCTGGCCCCCGCCGAACTCTCCGCCCCGCGCCACCCGGAGCAGCTCGCCTACGTGATCCACACCTCCGGCTCCTCCGGCCGCCCCAAGGGCGTGCTCGGCCGGTCCGGCGGGCTCGCCGCCCTGCTGCACCACCAGCGGTCCACCGTCGTCGCCGAGGCGGAGCGCTCCGCCGGCCGGCCGCTGCGGGTCGCCCACACGTACTCCTTCGCCTTCGACTCCGCCTTCGACCACCTCGTCTGGCTGCTGTGCGGACACGAACTCCACGTCTACGACGCCGAGACCGTCCGCGACGCCGACCTGCTGCTCGCCGCCTACGCACGCGACGGCATCGACGTCGTCGACACCACGCCCTCGATGGCCGTCCCGCTGATCGACGGGGGACTGCTCGACCTGCGGCCGACGCTCCTCGTGCTCGGCGGCGAGGCCACCCCGGCCGCCCTCTGGCAGCGCATCACCGCCGCCGGGATCGACGCCCGCAACATGTACGGGCCCACCGAGGCCACCGTCGACAGCACCACCGCCGTCCTGTCCGGTACGGAGCCGACCATCGGGCACCCCCTCGCGGGCACCCGTGTCCACGTACTGGACCACGCGCTGCAGCCCGTGCCCCCGGGCGCCACCGGCGAGCTCTACCTGGCGGGCCCCCACCTGGCCCGGGGCTACCTCGGCATGCCCGCAACCAGTGCCGAACGGTTCGTGGCCGACCCCTACGGCCCGCCCGGCTCCCGCATGTACCGCACCGGCGACCTGGTCCGCTGGGTCCCCGGACGCGGACTGGACTACCTCGGACGCGCCGACGGCCAGGTGAAGGTGCGCGGTCACCGGGTGGAGATCGGCGAGGTCGAGTCCGCCCTGGCCGCGCTGCCCGGCGTCACCGCCGCCGGAGCGGACGTCCGCGCCTCCCGGCTGGTCGGCTACGTGGTACCCGCCGCCGGACCCGGCACCGTCACCCCGGACGGCGTCCGCGCCGCCCTGTCCGAGCGGCTGCCCGAACACCTGGTACCCGCCGCCGTGGTGGTCCTCGACGCCCTGCCCCTGACCCCCAACGGCAAGCTCGACCGGGCCGCCCTGCCCAACCCCGTCGCGGCGGGCGGCGGCCGGGAGGCGCGCACCGAGAAGGAGCGGGTGCTCTGCCGGGTGCTCGCCGAGGTCTTCGAGACCGAACGGGTCGGCGTCGACGACGACTTCTTCTCCCTCGGTGGCGACAGCATCACCGCGATCACCGTCAGCAGCCGGCTGCGGGCCGCGGGCCTCGCACTGCGCCCCCGGGACCTGCTGGCCCGCCGCACTTTCGCCGCCCTCGCGGCCACCGCCACCGAGGCGACGTCCGTCGGCGAACCGGCCGACGAGCCGACCGGGCCGGTGACCGCCCCGCCCATCGTCCGTCAGCTCCTCGACCCCCACCCCGACGTGGACGTGGTCGCGGGCTACGCGCAGTGGACCGCCCTGCGCGTCGGCGAACTCGCCCTCGACGACCTCCTCACCGGCGTACGCACCGTCCTCGACCGGCACGACGCCCTGCGCCTGTCCGCCGGAGAATCCGGTACCGAGGTGCTGCCCCGGGGCACGGTCCGCGCGCAGGTCACCGAGGTGCACGGCGAGGACGCCGGGACCGTCGCCGAGCGGCTGGCGGGCGAACTCGACCCCCGCCGCGGCGACCTGCTGCGCGCCGCCCTGATCCGTACCGGAGCGGGACGGCCCGACGAAGTGGTCCTGGTCATCCACCACCTCGCCGTGGACGGCGTGTCCTGGCGCATCCTCGTCCCCGACCTGGAAGCGGCCTGCACCGGTGGGCAGTCGGAGCCGGTCGGTGCCTCCTGGCGCCGGCACGCCGAACTCCTCGCCGAACGGGGCCGGACCGGCGCCTGCCGGGCGGAACTCGGCCACTGGCAGTCCGTACTGGACTCCTCGACCCGGCTGGGCACACGCACCCTCGACCCGGCACGGGACACCGTCGCGACGGCCCACCGCACGGTCACCCACGCCACACCGGAGGTCACCGAGGCCCTGCTGACCACGCTGCCCGCGGCCTACCGGGCCGGTGTGGACGAGGTGCTGCTCGCGGCACTGGTCCTCGCACTCCGCGAGACTCTCCGCGGGACCGGGATCCGCGACGACCGCTCGGGCTCCGCCGACACGGTCACCGTGACCATGGAGGGCCACGGCCGCGAGGACCTCGATCTCTCCCGTACGGTCGGCTGGTTCACCAGCGAGTACCCGGTGCGGGTGCCCGCGGCCGGCGGACCGGCGGACGTCCTGCGCGCGGCCAAGGAGGCCAAGCGCCGGACCCCCGGCAACGGCCTCGGTTACGGGATCCTGCGCCACCTGGACCCGGAGGGCGCCCCGCTCGCCGCCGTCCCCGCCCCCGACGTGCTCCTCAACTACCTGGGCCGGTTCACCGCCCCCTCGGGCGACGGCTGGCGGCTGCCGGAGCAGGAGGCCTTCTCCGTCGTCGAACCCGACGCCAAGTCCCTGGAACAGGTGCTGGCCCTCAACTGCTTCGTGCACGAGGACGGCGAGCCGCGCCTCGCCGTCGAGTGGACCGCCGCCGGCCACGTGCTCGGCACCGCGGATCTCGCCCGGCTGCAGCAGGCCTGGGACCGGGCCCTTGCGGCCCTGGCCGAGCACGCGCGGCACGCCACCGGCGGGCTCACCCCCTCCGACCTGCCGCTCGTCCGCCTCGACCAGGACACCATCAGCGCCCTGGAGAGCCGGGGCCGCCTGGCGGACGTCTGGCCCGCCACCCCGCTGCAGGTCGGCCTCTCCTTCCACACCCTGGTGCGCGACGAGGACGACACCGACGTGTACGTCGTCCAGGCCGTCACCACCCTCGAAGGCGCCCTGGACCCCGCCCGCATGGCCGAGGCGGCGAGGGAGCTGCTGCGCCGTCACCCCTCGCTCCGCATTCACCTCGCCTCCTCGGGCGAGGGCGACGAGGTGGTGCAGGTGGTCCCCGCCGAGGTCGCGCTGGACTGGCGGCAGGACGACGACTTCGAGACCGCCGTGCGCGAGGAACTGGCGCGGCCCTTCGACCCCACGACCCCGCCGCTGATCCGCTTCCTGCTCTCCCGGACCGGCCCGGACACGCACAAGCTGGTCATCACCAACCACCACGCGCTGCTCGACGGCTGGTCCATGCCGCTGGTCGGCCGCGCCCTCCTCGGCCTCTACGCCGAGCTGGGCGGCGGCCCCGCCGTGCCGCCGGCCGCCGACCTGACCGCGTACCACCGCTGGCTGGCCGCACGCGACCGCGGCGCCTCCCAGGAGGCCTGGCGGCAGGCCCTGGACGGGGTCGACGGGGCCACCCGGCTCGCCCCCGCCACGGCCGGCGCCACGGTGGAGCGGCCCGCACGGATCTCCGTCGACCTCGGTACGGAGTTCAGCGAGCGGCTGCGCGCCTTCGCCCGCGAGCAGGGCGTCACCCTGACCACGGTCCTCCAGACCGCCTGGGGCCTGCTCCTCGGCCGGCTCACCGGACGCACCGACGTGGTGTTCGGCGGACCCGTGTCCGGCCGGCCCGCCGAGGTCGAGGGCGTGGAGTCCATGATCGGCCAGCTCGGCACCACCATTCCCGTCCGGGTACGCCACCACCAGGACCAGTCCGCCCGCGACCTCCTCGCCGAGGTGCACGCAGAGAGCGTCCGGCTCGCCGAGCACCACTACCTCGGCCTGCCGGAGATCCAGCGCCTCGCCGGAGCCGGTGAACTCTTCGACACCATGCTGGTGATGGAGAACTTCCCGCTCTCCAGCCGCAAGCGCACCCCCTTCGCCCCCGGCCTCGACCTGGCCGCGGTGGACATCACCGACGCCACGCACTACCCGCTCACCGTGATCGTCCTCCCCGACGAGGCGATCACCCTCGGCCTCGGCTACCAGCCGAGCGCCTTCCCCGAGTCCCGGGTGCGCGACATCGGCCGCTGGCTGCACCACCTGCTGCGGGAGATCGTCCGCGACCCGCGGCGGCCGGCGCTCGCCCTCCCCGTGCTCGACCCGGAGGAGCGGCAGCGGATGCTGCGCACCGGCACCGAGACCGTCCCCGCCCGCGAGTACGGCCCCTGGCTGGACATCTTCGCGTCCTGGGTGCGCCGCAAGCCCACCGCCGAGGCCCTGGTCTGCCGCGACCGCAGCCTGACGTACGAGGAACTCGACCGGCGGGCCAACCGGCTCGCCCACGCGCTGCTGCGGCGCGGGGTACGGCCGCAGGACCCCGTCGCGGTCTTCCTCGGCCGTGACGTGGAGATGACCGTGGCGCTCTTCGGCGTCGCCAAGGCGGGCGCGGTGTACGTGCCGATGGACGCGAGCTATCCCTCGGACCGGCTGGCGTACATGCTGGACGACCTCGCCCCGGCCGCCGCCGTCACCACCGGCGCCCCACTGCCCACCGAACGCGAGATACCCGTACTCCGGCTCGACGATCCGGCCACCCTCGAAGGGATGCCGGACACCGACCCGGCGGAGGCACGCGCCGGGCTGACCGAGGACGCCCTGGCGTACGTCATCTACACCTCCGGAACCACCGGGCGCCCCAAGGGCGTCGGGGTGACCCACCGCGGGGTGCCCGACCTGGTCGCCCTCCAGGAGGAGGTCGTCGGCGTCACCGAGCACGACCGCTACCTGCACTTCGCCTCGACCGGCTTCGACGTGGCGTTCTGGCAGACCATGGTCCCGCTGCTCTCCGGCGGCACCTCGGTGATCGCGCCCGAGGAGGTGCGCGTACCGGGCGACGAACTCCTCGACTACATCGTCGAGCACCGGGTGACCGGCGTAAACCTGCTGCCGTCCTTCCTGGCGGCCATGCCCGACGACCGCACCGTGGACCCGGACGTCCTCTTCGTCGTCGGCGCCGAACGGCTCGACCCCGCACTCGCCCGCCGCTGGGGCAAGGGGCGGCGGGCACTCTTCAACGCCTACGGCCCCACCGAGGTCACCATCAACTCCGTGACCTGGCACTACGACCCGGACGACGCCGGACCGCTGCCGATCGGCCGGCCCGACCCCCACGTCCGCGCCTACGTGCTCGACCGGGGACTCCAGCCCGTCGGCACCGGCGTGACGGGCGAGCTCTACCTCGCCGGTCCCAGCCTGGCCCGGGGCTACCTCGGCCGGCCCGCACTCACCGCTGCCGCCTTCGTCGCCGACCCCTTCGGCCCGCCCGGGACACGGATGTACCGCACCGGCGACCTGGTCCAGTGGCGCCCGGACGGGCAGATCGTCTTCCTCGGCCGGGTGGACCACCAGGTGAAGATCCGCGGGTTCCGCGTCGAACTCGGCGAGATCGAGTCCGCCCTGACCCGGCACCCGGAGGTCCGCGCCGGCGCCGTGCTCCTGCGCGAGGGCCGCCTCGTCGGCTACCTGATCCCCGCCGACGGCACCACCCCCGACGTCACCGAGGTCCGCGCCCACCTCGCGGCGCAGCTGCCGGACCACATGGTCCCCACCGCCCTGGTGGTGATCGACCGGCTGCCGCTGAGCCCCAGCGGCAAGCTCGACGCCTCCGCCCTGCCCGCCCCGGAGACCGCCGCGACCCGGCGCCGGGAGGCCGCCAACCCGGCCGAGGCCGTCCTGCTGGCCGTCCTCAAGGACATCCTCGGCACCGAGGAGATCGGCCCGGACGACGACTTCTTCGCCATCGGCGGCGACAGCATCGTCTCCCTCCAGGTGGTCTCCCGGGCCCGCCGCCAGGGACTCGGCCTGCGCGCCCGCGACGTCTTCGAGGGAGCGACGATCGCCGGGATCGCCGCCCGCGCCCGCATCCTCGAGGAGACGGAGGCCCCCGCGGTGGGCGACGCCCCCCTCACCCCCGTGATGCGGGACGTGCTGCGCCGCGCGGGCGCGGCGGCCGACGGCTACTGCCAGTGGGTGGAGGTCGGTGTCCCGGCCGGCGGGGACGAGGAGCGCTGGCTGCGCACCCTCGACGCCGTGCTGGAGCGGCACGACGTGCTCCGCGCCCACCTGGCCGGCGACATGCTGCGCATCCCGGCGGCCGGCACCGTCACCGCGGCCCAGGTGCTCCGCCGGACACCCGTGCCCGGGGACCTGCCCGCCGGGGAGCTGCGCGCACTGATCGAGGCGTGGACCGCCGGGGCCCGCGCGGAGCTGGCGCCCGCCACCGGTCCGCTGCTGCGCGCACTCTGGGTGGACGCGGGACCCTCCACGCCGGGCAGGCTCGTCCTGCTCGCCCATCACCTCCTGGTGGACGGCGTCTCCTGGCGGATCCTCCTCGACGACCTCCGGCACGCCTACGAGGGAGCCTCACCGGCCCGGCACGGGCTGTCGTTCCTGGCCTGGGCGCGCTCCCTGCGCGAGGCCGACCGGAGGTCCGAACTCCCGCACTGGCGGCGGATCACGCCCACCCCGGCACTGGCGGCCCGGCCGCTGGACCCGGCCCGGGACACCGTGGCCACCGCCGTCCACCACGAGATCCGCCTGGACACCGAGACCACCCGCGCGCTCGTCACCACCCTGCCCGGCGCCCTGCGCGCCACCCCCGACGCGGGCCTGCTCACGGCCCTCGCCCGGGCGGTACGGGCCTGGCGCGGCCACCCGCGGCTGCTGGTCGCCCTGGAGAGCCACGGCCGGCCCAGCCACGTGGACCTCTCCCAGACCGTGGGCTGGTTCACCGCCGTCCATCCCGTACTGCTCGACGCCGAGGAGGAGCCGGCGGCGGTGGCGGAGCGGCTGCGTGCCCAGGGCGACGGACTCGGCCACGGCATCCTCACCACGGCCGGACTGCTGGACCCGGTCGAGCCGGAGATCGCCTGGAACTACCTCGGCCGCTACGCCGGCGCCCCCGCGCAGGAGACCCCCTGGCAGTCCCCGCCGGACGCCGACCCGCTCGGCTCCGGCGGTACGGACGAACTCCCGCTCCCGCACGCGCTGATGGTCAACGCCCTGGTACGCGACGACCGCCTCGGCGTCCGCCTGACCTGGCCGGGTGAGCTGTTCACGGCGGACGAGATCGAGGAACTGGCCGGGCACCTGCACACCGCGCTGAGCGAGACGGCGGCCGCGGCCGAGAAGCTCGTCGTCCTCGGCGACGGACGCCCGGTCGCCGAGGTGCAGTCGCTCTCCCCGCTGCAGTCGGTCATGCTGCGGCACTCCCGTACCGAACGCCCCGACCCGTACACCGTCCAGTCCTGCTTCTCCCTCAGCGGAGCGCTCGAGGTGGACGCCCTGCGGGAGGCCGGAGCCGACCTGCTGGCCCGGCACCCGAACCTGGGGGCGGTGTTCCCGGGCGACCTCGGGCTCCTCCCGCCGTCGGCGCGGCCGGACTTCCGGGTCCTGGACGGACCGGCCGAGGAGATCCTCGCGGCCGATCTGGCCGAGGCCTTCGACCTCGGCACCGGGCCGCTCGTCCGGCTGACCGTGATCCGGCACGACGCGGTCCGCTTCGACCTGGTCCTGACCACCCATCACGTCCTCTCCGACGGCTGGTCGGCACCACGCATCCTCACCGAGCTCTTCGCCCTCTACACCGCCCGCGTGACGGGGGAGAAGGCACAGCTGCCGGAGCCCGTGCCGTTCTCCCGGTACCTGGACTGGCGGGCCGCGCACCGGCCCGATCCGACCGCCTGGGCCGAGGAGCTGGCGGACCTGCCCGAGGGCGACCACTTCGGTACGGGCGAGCCGGGCCCCGCCTGGCAGGAGCCCGCGGTGGTCACCGTCGACGCCGGGCTGGCCGGCGAGCTGAGCGCGCTGGCCGCCGCGCGCGGGTGGACGCGCAACACCCTGGTGCAGGGCGCCTGGTCGGTCCTGCTCGCCCGCCACGCGGGCCGGACGGACGTCTGCTTCGGCGCCATGGTCGCCTGCCGTCCCCCGGAGCTGGAGGGCGTCGAGGAGATCATCGGCCTGCTGGCCAACACCGTCCCGGTACGGGCGAAGCTCACCGGCACCCTCGCCGAGGCGCTCACCGCCCTCCAGGACAGCCAGCGGACGCTGCTGGAGCACCAGCACGTCGCCCTGTCCGAGCTGGAGCGGCTGACCGGCAGGCAGCGGCTCTTCGACAGCATGGTCGTCTTCGAGAACTATCCCGTGGACCGGGAGAAGCTGCGCCACCCCGCCCCCGGCCTGACCCTTGTCGGCACCCGCTTCCGCGAGGCCACCCACCACCCGGTCACTCTCACCGTGATGCCCGAGGGCGAGGGCTGGACCTGCGTACTCGGCCACCGGGGCCAGGTGGACGCGCAGGCGCTCGCCGAAGAGTTCCTCGCCACGCTGCGCTCCCTCGGCGACCACCTCGACGGCGACGTCCGCACCCTGCTGGAGCGACGATGAGCACACCGTCCGCGCCGGCCGAGGCCCCGCCCGCGAAGCTTGACAAGGGCCTCCTGGGCATCGCCTTCATCCTGGTGCTCGGCACCTTCATGGCCACCCTGGACGCCACCATCGTCAACGTCGGCATCGACACCCTGACCGAGGAGTTCGACGCCACCGTCGGGGACATCCAGTGGGTCGGCACCGCCTACCTGCTGGCCGTGGTCACCGCGGTGCCGGCCTCCGGCTGGCTCGCCGACCGCTTCGGCGGCCGGCGGGTCTGGCTGGCCGCCGTCGCCCTGTTCCTGGCCGGTTCGGCCCTGTGCGCCCTGTCCTGGTCGACGACCAGCCTGATCGTCTTCCGTGTGGTCCAGGGACTCGGCGGCGGACTGCTGCCGGCGACCGGGCAGGCACTGCTCGCCCGTATCGCCGGCCCCTCCCGCATCGGGAAGGTGATCAGCGTCGTGGCCGTGGTGCCGCTGCTCTCCCCGGTGCTCGGCCCGGTGGCGGGCGGCGCGCTGCTCGCGGTGGCGTCCTGGGAGTGGCTGTTCCTGGTCAACCTGCCGATCGGCGCGGTCGCGATGGTGCTCGCCCGGCGGTACGTCCCCGTCGTGGCGCCCGCGGCCAAGGGCGTGCCCTTCGACGTACGGGGGGCGCTGCTGCTCTCCCCGGGCCTCGCGGCCCTCGTCTACGGGCTGACCGAGGTCTCCGAGGGCCGCCGGCTCCCGGCCGTCCTCGGCATCTGCGCGGGAGTGCTGATGCTGGTCGCCTTCGTGGTGCACGGTCTGCGGACCCGCGGCACCCCGCTGATCGACCCGCGGCTTTTCGCGCGTCCGCCGTTCGGCCCGGCCGCGCTCGCCCTGCTCGTCCTCGGCGCCTCGGTGTTCGGTACGGCCTTCCTGCTGCCGCTCTACCTGCAGTCCGGCGAGGGACTGTCGGCCTGGCAGGCCGGGCTGATGCTGGCGCCCCAGGGCGTGGGCGCGGCGGCCGGCTCGGTGCTGGTCAACCGGACCGTCGGCGCGGTGTCCCCCCGGGCCCTCGTCGTCACCGGGGTGGGCCTGGTCCTCGCCGGGACCGTCCCGTTCACCCAGCTCGCCCACGGACTGCCGGACGCCGCGGTGATCGCCTCCCTCGCGGTGCGCGGTTTCGGGATGGCCATGATCAGCGCCCCGCTGATGAACATCGTCTACAGCCGGATGGAGTCCGCGCACCTCGCCCGGGCCTCCGGCGCCCTCAACCTGCTGAACACCGTCGGCGGTTCCCTCGGCACCGCCGCCCTCGCCGTGGTGCTGCAGAGCCGGCTGGAGGACCGGCACCAGGACGTCGCCGCGGCGTTCTCCGACACCTTCTGGTGGGTGGTCGGTCTCGGACTGCTCGCCGCGGCCGGGACCACCCGGCTGCCCAGGACCCCCGCCGTCAGGAGTGCGTGATGCTGCTGCCCGCCCCGGCCGAACTCCACACGGCCGTACCCCTCCCCCCGGCGACGGCCGAGGCCGTCGCCGCGCACCGGGACGCCGTCACCGCGGTCCTCGGCCACCGGGACCCCCGGCTGCTCGTGGTCGTCGGCCCCTGCTCCGTCCACGACACGGAAGCCGCCCTGGAGTACGCGGACCTGCTCGCCGGCGCCGCACGCCGTCTCGCCGACGACCTCGTCCTCGTCCTCCGCACCTACCTGGAGAAGCCGCGTACCGGGCTGGGCTGGAAGGGCCTGCTCGACTCGCCGGCCCTCGAGGGGAAGAGCGACCTCGCCGCCGGACTGCGGACCGGCCGCGCCTTCCTCGTCGAGGCCGCGGGCCGGGGAGTGCCCCTCGCGTACGAGTTCGTCGACCCGATCCTCGCCCCGTACGTGGCGGACACCGTCTCCTGGGCCGCCATCGGTGCCCGTACCGTCGCCAGCCAGCCGCACCGGCACCTGGCCTCCTGGCTGCCCATGCCGGTCGGGATGAAGAACTGTGTCTCCGGTGACCTCGCCCCCGCGGTGGCCGCCGCCCAGGTCGCCGCACATCCCCACGCTCTGCCGATGCTCTCCCCCGAGGGGCGGCTCGTCCTCACCGAGACCGTCGGCAACCCCCACCCGCACCTCGTGCTCAGAGGCGGAACCACCCCCAACCACGGCGCGGACCACGTGGCGAGGGGAGCCGACCTGCTCGCGGCGTCCGGCCTGCCGCGGACCGTCGTGGTGGACGCCTCGCACGGGAACAGCGGCAAGGACCACAACCGCCAGGCGGAGGTGGTCGCCGAACTGGCACGGCGGATCGGCGACGGGGAACCGGCCCTCACCGGCGTGATGATCGAGTCCTACCTCTCCGACGGCCGGCAGGAGCTCACGGCGCAGCCGCTCCGCCGCGACGTGAGCGTCACCGACGCCTGCCTGGGCTGGAAACGCACAGAACCCCTGCTCGACGTCCTGGCCCTGGCCTCCCGGCGCCGCGGCCGGACCATCGCCACCGCGACGGCCGCCACCGCGTCGGCCACCACCGCGACGCCCGTCTGAGGCGACCGCCCGCCCCGACCCGGCTGCTGCACAGCCTCCCCCGTACCCCCTCCGTACCGCACCACCTCCAAGGAGCAATGTCATGCGCGTCGTCATGTTCGGTTACCAGACCTGGGGCCACCGCACCCTGCAGGCACTTCTCGACTCCACACACGAAGTGGTGACGGTGGTGACCCACCCGAAGAGCGAGCACGCCTACGAGAAGATCTGGAGCGACTCCGTCGCCGACCTGGCCGCCGAGCACGGCGTCCCGGTGATCATCCGCAACCGGCCGGACGACGAGGAGCTCTTCCAGCTTCTGAAGGAGGCCGACCCGGACATCATCGTGGCCAACAACTGGCGTACCTGGATCCCGCCGCGCATCTACAACCTGCCCCGTCACGGCACCCTCAACGTCCACGACTCCCTGCTGCCGAAGTACGCGGGCTTCTCGCCGATCATCTGGGCCCTCATCAACGGCGAGTCCGAGGTCGGGGTCACCGGGCACATGATGGACGAGGAACTCGACGCCGGCGACATCGTCCTCCAGCGTTCCGTCCCCGTGGGCCCCGACGACACGGCGACCGACCTCTTCCACAAGACCGTCGACCTCATCGCCCCGGTCACCATCGGCTCCCTGGACCTGATCGCGTCCGGGCAGACCGAGTTCACCCCGCAGGACAGGTCGCAGGCCACCTTCTTCCACAAGCGGGCCGAGGAGGACATCCGGATCGACTGGAACTGGCAGGCCGAGGAACTCCACCGGCTGATCCGGGCACAGTCGGCGCCCTACCCCGCCGCCTTCACCTACCACAAGGGCAGGCGTCTGGAGATCCTCGCCGCCGTGGTCTCCGAGAACCGCTACGGCGGGACCCCCGGCCGCATCTTCTACCGGGAGGGCGAAGGAGTCGTGATCGTCGCGGGTGCGGACGCCCGGAGGGGCCGGAACCACGGTCTCGCGATCACGCGGGTACGCACCGAGGACGGCCGGGAACTGCCCGCCACCGAGTACTTCACCAGGATGGGCGGATACCTCACCGACCGCCCCTGACCACCGCCGGGAATCCGGGCCGGACCGGACCACGGGACCTGGCCCGGGGCACCGCCGCGGCCCGCCCACCCCGCGGGCCGTGGCAGACCACAGAGAGGCATCGTGAACAGCGAACTGCTCGTCTCCGACACGGCACACTTCCGGGTCGACTACGAGATCAACCCGTACATGCACACCGAGGTGCAGCCCAGGCCGGAGGCGGCCGCGGCGGAACACCAGGCGATCGTGGCCGCGCACCTCGCGGCCGGCCGCAAGGTCGAGTACCTGCCGTCGGCGCCGGACTGCCCCGACATGGTGTTCACCGCGAACGCCGCCCTGGTCAGGGGTGACCGTGCCGTGCTGGGATGCCCGCCCCCGGAACGCCGGGCGGAGATTCCCCACTTCAGCGAGTGGCTGACCGGACGCGGGATCGAGGTGGTCGAAGCCCCCTACTCCTTCAGCGGTCAGGGCGACGCGCTCGCCTTCGGTCCGCTGCTCCTCGTGGGACACGGACAGCGGACGGACGAGCGGATGCTCCCCGTGCTCGCCCGTGAGCTCCGGCAGGAAGTGGTGCCTCTCCGCACGGTCAGTGCTCGTTGGTACGACCTCGACCTGGCCGTCGGCGTGATCAGCGACGGGACGCTGGCGTACTGCCCGGAGGCCCTCGACGCCCACAGCCGGGACACCCTGCGGGGCCTGGGCGCCGACCTCATCGAGGTGAGTGCGGAGGAGGCCGGGCTGTTCGCCCTCAACCTCGTGAGCGACGGGACCACGGTCACCATGACACGAGGTGTCCCGCGGCTCGCGGGCGAGCTGCGGGACCGCGGACTGGAGGTGGTCGAGCTGGCGACCACGGAACTCGCCAAGGGCGGCGGCGGAATCCGCTGCACGGCGCTGACGCTGGACAACCCGGCGTAGCGCTCCGGTGCCGCCGAACCGGGCGGCGCGGTGGAGACGGAGGGCGGCCCGACAGGGACCGCCCTCCGCCGTTCCTGCGTTGACCACTCGCGTGCCCGTTCTGCCGACGCTTCCCGCCCGACCCCGCGGTCACGACCATTGCCGACGGTGACGCGCCTCGCTATGTTAATCGAAAATCACATCGCTGAGCGAGATCCGCAACGTGACGTTCACCCAACTGGTCAGTCAGGGACGGCGTATAGCGCAGTCCGGTCCATCAGGGAAGCGGGTAAGTCAATGGAAAATCTCAACAGGCGAAGAGTTCTGTCCCTCGGTGTCGCGCTCGGGCTCGTGGGCGTGGCGAACCCCGCCCAGGCGTGGGCGTCGGCGGGCCCGGTGACCGGAGCCGCCGCGGGGACCGGTCCGGAGTGGATCTGGGACGACGCGGCGGATCCTCTGATGGCCAAGATGCTCGACAACGGCCACGTGCCGGCGATCAACTCCGCGTGGGCGTCGTGGGTGAACAACAACGACCCGCTGCCCAGCGGCCTGCCGGCCGAGTTCACCGCATACCTGCGGCAGGTCAACCGGCTGCCCTCCTGGGCCGACTCCGCCAAGCTGGCCCGCGCCGCCGACTTCAACCGGCGCAAGGACACCTACCTGTTCATGCTGTACGGCCTCGGCAGCGGAATCATGAGCACCGTGATCCCGCGCGAGGCCAAGAGCGTCTACTGGTCCGCGGGCGGCGCCGACATGCAGGACCGCGCGGCCAAGACGTTCACGTTCGGCTACGACCTGGCACAGCTGGGAGGTTTCGAGCCGACGGGACAGTTCATCGTCACCGCCAACAAGACGCGTGTGGTGCACGCCGCGGTGCGTCACCTGCTGCCGCAGTCGCCGCACTGGCGGGCGGTCGCCGACGAGACCATCCCGATCAGCGCCGCCGACATCCTGGTCACCTTCCACAGCCTGGGCACCTACGTCCACAGGAAGCTGCTCGACTGGAGGATCCCGTACCCGGCCGCGGACCAGGAGGCGTTCCTGCACTCGTGGCAGGTCGCCATCCACCTGCTCGGTGTGCCGTACGAGCACATCCCCCGGACGTGGGCGGCTGCCGAGAAGCAGGCGGCGCAGGTGCTCACCCCGATCCTCAGCCCGTCGACCGAGGGCATCGCGCTGGCCGAGGAACTGCTCGGGCTGACCGCGCAGATCGACCTCGGCGTCACGCGCGGATTCCTGAACGAGTTCGTGCGCTACGTCCTCAGCGACGAGGTCGGCGACTGGCTGGGACTGAGACGTGACTACGCGGCGGCGGCCCTGGTCCGCACCGCATGGCCGGCGTTCATCCTGTTCCGTGAGGGGCTGTCGCCCGTCATGCCCGGCACCTTCTACATGTTCGACCAGTTCGTGCGTGCCTTGGCCATGCTGTTCCTCAACAAGGGCGGCTCCGGGACCACCACCCCCATCACGATCCCCACCGGGAACAGGCAGGCCGCCTGAGCCGCCGATCCGACGCCACAGGTGCCCGCCCCGCGGCAGGCGCGCCGAGGGGCGGGTTTCCGTTCAGAGGCCCAGGGCACCCACGACCAGAGCGGTCACGGCGTCCCGGTTCGCATGGCTGTCCTGCCACCGCAGTCTGCGTCCGGCCTCGACCGCCACGCCGAACCCCGCGTGCACCAGCACCCGGGCCTGGCGCGGGTCCAGCTCCGGACGGGCCAGCCGCAGCTGCTGCTCCCAGACGGCGATGTGTTCGCGCTGCGCGAGGACCAGGGGCCGCCGCAGGTCGGCCGGCAGGCCCGCGAACTCGGCCTCGGCGACGGTGTTCAGCGCGGTGTACTCGAAGCTGTAGGCCACGTACGTCGACGCCAGCGCGACGACGGCGTCGTGCGCGCCCGCCACCTCGTGCAGACTCTGGTCCACCCCCTGGGCCAGCAGCCCCGCCGCCTGGAGGCACGCCGCCGCCAGGATGTCGACCTTGCCGGGGTAGTGCCGGTAGAGCGCGGACGGGGCCAGTCCCACCGCCTCCGCGATCTGTCCGTTCGTGACGTTGGCGAACCCGTCCCGTGCGAACAGCGGGATGGCGGCCGCGAGGATCTCCGCGCGCCGGGTGCGCGGCACCGGCCGGGCGGGCAGTTCGACGGGGCGTGCGCCCCTCCGGTCAGCCGCGGGATCGGTCGCGGCCACGCCCAGCGCGGACGCCGCCAGCAGGCCCTCGGCCCGTCGTTGGGCGATGGAGGTGTGATGCATGGTGATGGACCCGATCGCACCGAGGGCCGCCGCGGCCCGCAGCCGCTCGTCGGGCAGTGCGTACTGGCGCTGCACCGCCTCGTCGACCCGCCCGACGACGTGCCCGAACTTCGCCCTGAGGTTCCGGCGGTCCTCGCTGTTGAGGTACCGGGCCTCCCATCGGTACACGCCGCCCGACGCGCGGTGCGCGACGGTGACCCGGGTGACGGCGGCGAGCACATCCGTCAGGGACGCCCCGGGCGGCACCTCGTCGAGCGCGGCGACGAGCCGGTCCGCCATGACGTCGGCGCACTCGGCGAACAGCGCGTACTTGTTCGGGAAGTGCCGGTACAGGGCCGCCGCGGTGATGCCCACACCGGCGGCGATCTCCCCCATGGACGCCGTGTGGTACCCGCGCTCGCTGAAGACCCGGCCTGCCGCCTCGACGATGAGCTGCCTGCGGTTGCGGGGCCGGGTCGCAGCGGTCGCAGCGGTCGGATCGGCGGTCACGGCCGAACGGGCGGACGCGGAGAAGGGGCCATGCGAATCAGTCAATCACAAGCCGCTCGACGTCCTGGACGACCTCGTCACCGAGCCGCCCGGGCCGTCCGGTGACACCGGACGGCCCGGGCAGGGAACAGCCGACGGCCCCGGTGTGTCAGACGCGGTCGGCCACGATCAGCAGATACTGGAAGCTGCCGTTCGCATACGCGGTCAGGAACGTGTCCTCGATGCCCGTGACCAAGTGGTCCGCCTGCTTGCGCAGTTCCCAGTACGGGACGGCGGCCGCCGTCAGGTCCTGTACGTGGACGGGCACGAGCCGGTTGCGGGCCATGGCGCGGAAGTACTCCGACCGCGGGTGGATGTCGCAGATGTAGTGGGCGTTGATCAGGGACACCTCGCGGGACGCCCGCCCGTACGTGTCGTCGTAGCAGCCGGTGATGGTGACGTAGCGTCCGCCGCGGCGCAGCAGCCGGGCGTGCTCCGCGAACAGCAGCTCCAGCTCCACGTACATCGTGGACTCGTTGTTCCAGGACGCCGCGTACCCGCCGGAGGGCAGCCCGGTGTCGAGCATGTTGCGGTGGTGGTAGCGCACCTTGTCGTCGATGCCGCGCCGGCGCGCCTGCTGGTTGGCGAAATCGGCCTGCTTCCGGGAGATCGTGACCCCGTCGGCGCCGCACCCGTACCGCAGATGGGCGACCACGCTGCCCCCGCCGCGGCCGCAGCCGGCGTCGAAGACCCGGTCGGCGGGGGAGAGGGGGCCGAGGTGGGAGGCGAGCAGCTCGGCCTGCGCCTGCTCCAGACGGTGCAGTTCGGCGGTGAGCCGCTCCCGGCGTCTGGCGGGGTCGGCCTCGTCGAGCACGGACCGGTCGGCGTCCCCGACACCGTAGTGGTGGTGGTAGAGGTCGTCGATCTTCCCGAGTTCGAGGTTGACCGGGTTCTCCTCGGCGTTCCAGTAGGCCGCGACGCGGCTCTGGTACGTGGACTGGGACGGCACCGATGCGGTCGCGGTGCCGGTGTCGATCATGGTCAACGGTGACTCCTCGTGCAGTAGTGGAATCTCAACAGCGGGGGTTGTCGCCAGGGTTCTCACCAGTAGTGGGGCAGGTGGTAGCGGTGGGTGTTGGTGGCGTGCCACTCGTGGTTGCCGGAGACCCAGGCGGCGAGGCCCCGGGCGTAGCGCTCCACCAGCGGTGAGCCGGCGGACAGGACCGCGGACTCCTCCTCGAACGCCGCCATGATCCGGTTGTGGATCTCGACGGCCTCCAGATAGGCGGCCTTCAGCCCGCACCGCTCGTTGGCGGCGATGACCCGCGGCAGGTTCAGGTGGGCGGGGTCGGCCAGTTCCTTGGTGAAGGAGTACAGGTCGTTGACGATCGTGGTGGCGTTGCAGGCCAGGGCGGTGATCCGCTGGATCTCCGGGCGGGAGTACAGGGGCTCGGGCAGTTCGTAGCCGTCCACGGCGTCCACGATGGACAGACAGGGACGGAAGTTGTTGAACTGCCGCATCACCAGGTACTCCCACACCCGCGGCGCATACCGGGTCTCGGCCCAGGCCGCCTCGGCGAGGTAGCCCAGGTGCAGCCGGGCGATGTCGTGCACGAACCGGCCGGTCTGGCTCGGGGTCGCGAAGGCGGCGTAGTCCTTCAGCGCCCAGTGGTACGAGCGCAGCGGGCCGTCGGCCTGTACGCCGTGCCGCCACTCCTCCTCCAGCGCGGGGGTGCCGTGGTACGGGTCGATCGCCGACTGGGCCATGACCAGGCGTCCGCCCAGTCCGCGCGGCGAGCCGCCCCGGCCCTCCTCCGCCTCGCAGTAGCAGCTGTCGACGACGTTCTCGGCCAGCAGCAGCTTCCCGGCCGTGGTCAGGCGCTCCATGTCGGCCGCGCCCGGATGCTGGAGCGCGACGGCCCGGCCGAACCGGAACCCGGCGAAGTCCCCCGACCACGCTTCGGGGAACAGGTCCAGCTCACGGGCCCAGGCCTCCAGCCTGCGGTCGACCTCGGCGGCCTTCTCGGGATCGGCGGGGACGGCGGGCCGGTACAGCAGCCCGGGAACCGCTCCGCCGCGCCGGGCCGGGGAGAGGCGGGGCGGAGCCGGTGGTCCGGGCAGCCGCCAGGACCGTGGCACCTGGTGCGTGTCACCGAGAGCTTCGGACGTCTCGGACGCCCCGGGTGCTCCGGACGGCTCGGACGCTTCGGGTTCTTCGGATGCCGACGGAATGCTCATTCCGGCATCCATCCGACCTGGACGTTCTCCAGGACGCCCGCCGCGTCGGGCACCAGGACGGCCAGGGAGTAGTAGGCGGTCACGAGGTATTTCATGATCGCGGCTTGGTCGATGCCCATGAACCGTACATTCAGACCGGGCTCGTACTCCTCGGGGATGCCGGTCTGGTGCAGGCCGACGACTCCCTGGTCCTTCTCGCCGGTGCGCAGCGCGATGATGCTGCTCGTGTGCTGCTCGCTGATCGGAATCTTGCCGCAGGGGAACACCGGGACACCGCGCCAGGCGGGCACCTCGTGTCCGTCGACGTTCACGGTGCCGGGCACCAGCCCGCGCCGGTTGCACTGCCGGAAGAAGGCCGCGATCGTCTTCGGGTGTGCCAGGAACAGCCGGGTCTTGCGGCGCATCGTCAGCAGTTCGTCGAGGTCGTCCGGGGTGGGCGGACCGGAGAAGGTGCTGATGCGCTGCCCGTGGTCGATGTTGTGGAGCAGCCCGAAGTCGGGGTTGTTGACGAGTTCCCACTCCTGGCGTTCGCGGATCTCCTCGACGGTCAGGCGGAGTTGCTGCTCCGTCTGGTTCATGGGGTCGTTGAAGAGGTCGGCGACCCGGGTGTGGACGCGCAGCACCGTCTGGGTCAGGGACAGCTCGTACTCGCGCGGTGCCAGCTCGTAGTCGACGAAGCCGCCGGAGATGACGGGTTCGCCCACGTGCCCGGCCTGCACCGGGACCTCGGCCTCGCCCTTGCGGTTCATGGGCCGGCTGTGCCGCTCCGCGAAGGCGTCCAGATGGGCGGCGAGGGACGGCACGCGCTCCACGAGGTCCTCGAGGACGTCCCAGGGCAGGGCCAGGACGACTCCCGGGGTCTCGGCCCGCACCGAGGCGTGCCACCGCGGCGGGTCGGCCCGGCCGACCGCCTCGTCCCCCAGCCCCTCGCCGTCCGTGACGACTCCGAGGACCTCCTCCTCGCCGTACCTGCCGGTCGTGTAGCGGGTGAACCGGCCGTGGACGACCAGGTACGTCTCGGTGACGGGCTGCCCGGACTCGAAGAGGACCTGGCCGGCGCGGACGTCGCGGACCCGGAACCGGGAGGAGAGCTCCTTCAGCACCTCCGGGTCGGAGTAGCCGCGCAGGGCCGGCAGTTCGGTGAGCGTCCGGGGGATGACCCTGATGCGGTCGGCGCCGTTGTGCTCGAACTGCACGCGGCCCCGGCCGACCCGGAGCTGGAGACGGCGGTTGACCCGGTAGGTGCCGCCCTTGACGTCCACCCACGGCAGCATCTTGAGCAGCCATCGCGAGGTGATGGCCTGCATCTGCGGTTCGGACTTGGTGGTGGTGGCGAGCTGGCGCGCCGCCCGGGTGGCGAGGCTGGTGAACTGCTGTGCGGCGTCGTCGGGTCCGGCGGGTCCGGGAGGCCCCGTGGTCCTGTCGGGGGTGTTCTCCGGCGAGCTGTCCGGGACGGTCACTGTCCCTCCAATAAGGGAGGCGATGGGGCTGTGCGCGGCGCACGACAAGCCAAACAGTGAGGGTGACGGGCGGGAACCGCGTGAAAGGGGCGGCTTCCGAGCCCCGGTAGTACGCATCCGTCGCATGAGGCGGATCACCGGAGCGCGCACGCTCCCGCGCCGGTCGCTCGCCTCCGAAGCACCGGCCGGACCGGCCTGAGGCGCATGAACGCCCGGCGTCACCCGGACGGGGGTCACCCGGACGGGGGACGGGGGCAGGGGGACAGGGTGAGAGGGACGGCGTGAGAGGGACGGCGTGAGAGGGACGGGGGTCAGGCGGCGCGAGCCGACCGCATGAGCCAGTCCAGCGCCTCCCGGGCCGTGAACGCACTCTGACCGCCGCGCACCAGCAGCCCCACCGTGGCGAAGGCCGGGTCGTCGGCCTGCGCCGCCAGGTACGGCACCGCGATGCAGCGCATGCCGGCCGCGTGGGCGGCGGCCGCGCCCGGGGCCGCGTCCTCCACCACCACACAGTCGGCGGGAGCGGCGCCCAGCCGCCGCGCCGCCTCCAGGAACACGTCGGGCGCCGGCTTGCCGCGGGGCACCTCGTCGGCCGAGACCACCGTCTTCAGCCGGTCGGCGAGCCCTGTGACGGCCAGGATCGCCTCGATCGCCTCCCGCGACGAACCGGAGGCCACCGCCATCGGCACCCCCTCGTCCGCCAGCATGCCGACGAACGCCCGCATCTCGGGGTACGCGCGCGTGGAGGCCCGCGCGAGCTCCAGGTAACGGCGGTTCTTGTCGGCGAGCAGCTCCTCGGCCGGGGCGTCGAGACCGTACCGCTCCTTCCACGAAGCGATCGTCTCCTGCGTGCTGATGCCCACGTACCGCTCGTGGTCCGCCCAGGTGAAGTCGGTGACGCCCTGCTCGGCGAGGGTCTGCCGGCCCGCCTCGAAGTAGTGGGGCTCACTGTCCACGAGTGTGCCGTCGAGATCGAAGACGACCGAGATGCTGCCGAGGATGCTCATGCGGGTCAGGATGCCAAGCGCGGCCCGGGCCGCGGAGGCCGGTCCCCGGGGAGACCCCGCCTCCGCGATCAGCCCCCGGCCGCCCGGCCCACCGCCTCGACCAGCGGCAGCAGCCGGTGCGGCACACGTTCGCGCAGGGCCACCTCGGTACGGGTGCGGACCACGCCGGGCAGGCTGATCAGCTTCTGGATGACGTCCTCCAGGTGGGCGTTGTCGCGCGCCACGACCCGGGTCAGCAGATCGCCGCCGCCCGTGATGGAGAACGCCTCGATGATCTCCGGCACGGAGGCCAGCGCCTCGCCCACGTCGTCGAGGTGGCCCTGGGTGACCTCGATGTGCACGAAGGCGAGGACCGGGTGGCCGAGCGCGGCGGGCGACAGCGAGGGGCCCGTTCCGGTGATCACGCCCTCCCGCTCCATACGGTCCAGGCGGGCCTGGAGCGTGCCCCGGGCGACGCCGAGGATGCGGGCGTACTCGCGCGCGCTGGTGCGCGGTTGCTCCAGGAGCAGTCGCAGGATGCGGGTGTCGAGCTCGTCCACGGCCATGGTCCGTTGGCCTCCCTGTCGCCTGGCGTGATCGCCGGTCACTGTACCAATGGCCCAGTGAATCAGAGGCCTCTTGAGCCACTGCCGCACTGATGCTTTCCTAATCATCATCAATGGCGCCGCGCAGCGCAGGACGGCAACGAAGCCGGAACCCTGCCCGCGGCGCCATTCCCATGTCGTGCGGCGCCGTTCCCGCGGCATGGAACTCGCAATCCGTGCGTACCGGGAGGGGGCGTGCTGCCGACGGTGAAGAAGATGTTCGTGGCTCCGGATCCGGGGCTGTTCAGGCTGCGGGTGTCGCTGCGTGCGGTGCTCGGCATCGGCCTGGCGGTGGCCGTGCCGGAACTGGCCGGGATGTCGCTGACCGCCTCGATCACCGGCGGGCTCGCGGCCCTGCTGGCGCTGTTCACGGTCGGCGACGCCACCGTGGGCAGGCAGGCCGTCACCACGGCGCTGCTGCCGGTCGCCGGTTTTCCGGTGCTGGCGCTGGCGACCGCCCTGCACGGGACGCCCTTGCTGCGGGACGCGGCCTGGCTCGCCGTCGTGTTCTGCGGGGTCTACGCCCGCCGCTGGGGGCCGCGCGGCAACGCGCTCGGCATCTTCGCGTTCATGACCTTCTTCGTCACCCAGTTCCTGCACGCGGTGCCCGGCCAGCTCCCGGAGCTGTACGGCGCGATGGTGCTGGGCCTGGCCGCGGCGTCCGGCGTGCGCTTCGGTGCCTGGTGCATCGAGCGGCGCACCCCGCCGGCCGCCGTGCCGCCTCCGCTGGACGGGCGCGGGGCGGCCCGGCCCACCACCCGGCAGGCCTTCCAGGCCACGGCCGCCTGCGCCTTCGCCATGGCCGCCGGGCAGGTCCTCTCCGACGAGCGCTGGTACTGGGCCGTCGGCACCGCCTGGTGGATCTTCGTCAACACGGCGTCCCGGGGCGAGACGCTCGTCCGCGGCTTCCGGCGCGTCGTCGGCACGGTCACCGGGATCGCGGCCGGGCTGCTCGTCGCCGTACCCCTGCACGGCGCCGCCGCGCCCACGGCCGCGCTCGTCGCCGTCTGTGTGTTCGGCATCTTCTACACGGCGCCGCTCTCCTACAGCTGGATGATGTTCTTCGTCACGGTCATGGCCGGACTGCTGTACGGACTGCTCGGTGTGCTGCACCCGGGGCTGCTGGCGCTGCGCTTCACGGAGACCGCCGCCGGCGCGGCCGGTGCCGCGCTCGCCGTGGCCGTCGTCCTGCCGGTCACCACCCACGCCGTCACCGACCGGTGGGTGGGGCGGGCCCTGCACGCCGTGCACGGGTGCACGGCCGCCGCCGCCCGGCGCCTGGCGGGGGACGACGCCGCGGACCCGGCGCCGCGCGCGGCGGAGCTGGAGGCGCTGCTGGGGCGCGTACGGCTGTCGGTCGCCCCGCTGGTGCATCCGCTCAACCCCCTGCGCGCGCGCAAGGAGCGAGCCCGTCAGGTGCTCGCCCTGCTGGACGACTGCGCCCGGGAGGCGCGTGGGCTCGTGGCCGTCGCCGCCGATCCCGACGCCTCGCACGACGCCCGGCTCACGGCTGCCTGCCTGCGTGTGGAGACGGCGGTCGAGGCCCTGGTCGGAGCGGTGCCGGAACGCGCCGTAGCGGCTCACGCGGGCGCGCCGGGGCACCACCCGGGCGCGGAGCAGGCACTCGCGCACCTGTACGCCTTGGAGCGGGCCCTCACCGCCCTGGCGGCGCCCCTGCGCCGCTCCCCCCTGGTCGGAAGCTGACCGGGGGAACGCGAAACGGGACCTGGCGACCTCACCCTGTTGGTCTAGACCTGCTGCTACCGTCTGCCCGGAACGGACAGTGCAGTGCGGCGGTGAGAGGGGGCCACAGTGGCAGCGGTGGAGGAAGAGACCCGCGGGCGACGAGGGCGGGCGTACATCGGATCGTTCACCTCGGAAGGCGGCCCCGGCATCGTCGTGGCCGCGGTGGACGGAGCGAGCGGTGCGCTCACGCCGCTGGGCGGCATGGACGGCCTCCCGAACCCGTCGTACCTGGCCCTGTCGTCCGACGCCGACCTGCTCTACGCGGTCAGCGAGACGGCCCCGGGTGCCGTGGCCGCCCACCGCGTGACCGAGGACGGCCTCGTCCCCGCGGGACCGCCGGTGCCCGTTCTCGGCAGCGGGCCCACACACCTGGGGCTGTTCGACGGCCACGTCCTGACCGCCGACTACGGATCGGGCACGGTCACCGCCGTGCCCCTGCGCGCCGACGGCACTCTCGCCGAGGCGGCCTCCGGCGTGCTGCGGCACAGCGGTTCCGGACCGGACCCGGAACGTCAGCAGGGCCCGCACGCCCACCAGGTGCAGGCCGGCCCCGGTGGCCGCTGGGCCGTCGGCGTCGACCTCGGCACGGACTCGGTACGGGTGTACGCGCTGGACGCCGGGGTGCCCGTACTGCACCGCGAGACCGCGCTACGGCCCGGCTCGGGACCGCGCCACCTGGCCTTCCACCCGGGCGGCCGGTACGCGTACGTGGTGCACGAGCTGGTGCCGGTCGTCACCGTCTGCCGGTGGGAGGCGGAGGCGGGCGAGCTGACTCCGCTCGGCGAGGTCCCGCTGCTGCCGGACACCCCGGAGGGGGACGCGTACCCGTCGGGGATCGCCGTCTCGGCCGACGGCCGCCACGTGTGGACGGCGACCCGCGGCCAGGACGTGCTGTCCGTGCTCGTGGTGGACGGGGACGGCGGCGGACTCCGGCTGGCCGAAACGGTGCCCTGTGGCGGGAACTGGCCCCGTGCCATCACCGTCTCGGGGCGGTTCCTCTACGTCGCCAACGAGCGCTCCGGGGACGTCTCGTGGTTCGCCGTCGATCCGGAGACGGGCACACCGCGGCCGGGCGGCTCGCTCGCCGTGCCCGCGGCGTCGTGCGTGGTGCTCGGCTGACGCGCGGACCCGCTGCCGGCACACGCCGCGAGGGCCGCTCCTGCGATCAGGAGCCGGCCCTCGCGGCGTGTGGCACGGAAGGGTGCCGAGCGGCTCGGCTCAGCGCACCGGGATGCCCTGAGGCTGCTGCGGGGCGATGCCCAGCGCCGTCGTGTACTTGGAGAGCACCAGCTTGCCGACGGCCGGGTACGCGCCGAGCGCCTCCGCGGTGGCGCAGTCGACCTCCTTGGCGGCCGCGTCCAGCAGTCCGGCGTCGATCTCCGGGCCGATCAGGTACGGGGCCAGCGCGAGCTGCTGGGAACCGGAGGAACGGAGCTGCTCCGCGACGGACGCGATCGAACCGTCCTCGTCGAGCGCCGCCGCCATCACCGGCACGGCGAGCCGCGCGGCCAGCAGCATGCCCGTGATCCCGGCCGCCTGCACGGCCTCGTCGCCGCCCACGGTGGCCAGGACGATGCCGTCGGCCGCGGTCGCCACGGTGAACAGCCGGGCGCGGTCGGCGCGCGCCAGACCTGCCTCGGACAGCCGTACGTGCAGCGCCTCGGCGAGCAGCGGGTGCGGGCCGAGGACATCGGTCAGCTCGGCCCCGACACGGCTCTCCATGACGGCCTGGCGGACCTGGCGCAGCAGCGAGCCGTCCGGGCCGGCCAGCAGGGGCACGACCACGCCCACGGGCCCGTCGGGCTCCTTCACGTCCATTCCGGCGGCGCGGGCCTGCTCGTAGCGGGCCGTGCGCTGCTCACCGGCGTGCGCGAGCACGGACGTGAGGGTCGGGAACTCGTCACCGTCCCCGTCGAGGTACCCGATCCGCGCGTCGAGGCCGGGCAGCTCGCTGCGCGCGATGCTCACGACCTCCTCGGCGAGGCTGCGCGTGGCGGCGCTGGGCGTGCCCGGCACCGCGAGGACGAGCGCGGGCGCGTCTTCGGGAGCCACCAGAGGTTCCGGACGGCGGTGCCGCCCGGGCTGGCGGGGTCGCGGCATTCGTACAGGCAGGCCGTTTGCGGGCCCAGTGGGGGAGCTCATGGCGCCGCATGCTACTGGCTTCCTGGGTTCCCCTGTTCGGGGAGGGTGCAGGTGAGCGGTATCCGTCCGTATTTGTCTGATGAGTTACTTGCCGATCGGTGGGGGAATGTGTGCTCTCGCTCCGTCGCGCGAGCGTCCCGGTGGCACAGAGGTGCATGTCCGGCAAGGAGTAACGATCCCGCTTCGATGCATCAGTTTTCGGCCACCTCGTACAGCATCCGCTCGTCGCGGGGCAGTGCGAGCGCTCCGGCGGCCAGTTCCGTGGCGATGCGCACCGCACCGTGCAGCGGATCGCCCTCGGCCGGTACGCGCCGCGCGTGCGGCAGCCGCTCCCTCAGCTCCGTGTCCAGCGGGGCGAGCAGGGGCTCGCCCATCCGGAACACGCCCCCGGTGAGGGCGATCAGGGGTTCGCCGGCGGCCGGGCAGACCGCTGCCGCGGAGTCGGCCATGTGCCGGGCCGCGGCGCGCAGGATGTCCGCCGCCACCGGGTCGTGCCCGGCGCAGCCGGCGACCTGCGGGGCGAAGGAGGCGAGCACGGCGGGACGGTCGGTCCGCGGATAGAGGTGCGCGGGCAGCTCGTCGACGGGACCGAACATCTTCTCGGCGCACGCCAGCAGGAAGGCCGAGCCGCCGGAGCGTCCGTCGTGGGCGCGCAGCGCCGCCTCCAGGCCCGCCCGGCCGATCCACGCCCCGCCGCCGCAGTCGCCCAGCAGATGGCCCCAGCCGTCCGCCCTGCGCCAGCTCTCCAGATCGGTGCCGATCGCGATCAGCCCGGTGCCCGCGGCGACCACCGCGCCGGCCCGGGTGCCGAGGGCGCCGGTGTAGGCGGTGACCGCGTCGGCCACCAGGGCGATCCTGGGCGCGCCGAACTCGCGCGTCAGCGCGGGGGGCAGTTCGGCGCGCATCCGGTCGCCGAGGGTGGCGAAACCGGTGGCGCCGATGACGACCGCCCGCGGTCGCCCGGCTCCGGCGGTCGCGAGCAACCGCCGTGCCATGGGCAGCAGTTGCTCCAGCAGGTGCCCGGCGTCTACACCGTCGGCCCCGGTCCGCACCGGCTCGTCGGAGACCACCGGAGCGCCGAGAGCCACCCCGCCCGCCGCCAGCACGGCGCGCAGCCCGGAGCCGCCCGAGTCCACGGCCAGCACGAGGGGCGCGCCGGAAGCACGGGAACCGGCGGCCGGGACGGCCTGTGGTGCCGGTACGGCCCGTGGTCCGGGACCACGGGAGCCGGTGGCCGGAGCAGCTCGTCGTGG
Source organism: Streptomyces sclerotialus (assembly GCA_000719105.1). GTDB lineage: Bacteria > Actinomycetota > Actinomycetes > Streptomycetales > Streptomycetaceae > Streptomyces > Streptomyces sclerotialus_B. Next base: position 166,037 of record JODX01000007.1, read on the forward strand.
ACCGCCGCCCCTCGGCGGTGTGGCGGAGAGCGGCCCGGGCCCCGGCCCCGTGCCGGTCATGGCAGGCGCCAGTCCACCGGCCGCGCTCCCTGCCCGAGGAGCAGGTCATTGGCCCGGCTGAACGGGCGGGAGCCGAAGAAACCGCGGTCCGCGGACATGGGGGACGGATGGGCGGACTCGATCGACGGGTGGTCGCCGAGCAGCGGGCGGAGGTTGCGGGCGTCGCGACCCCACAGGATCGACACCAGCGGGCGGCCGCGCGCCACCAGCGCCCTGATCGCCTGCTCCGTGACCTCCTCCCAGCCCTTGCCGCGATGCGCCGCCGGCCGCCGCGGAGCCGTGGTGAGCGCCCTGTTGAGCAGCAGTACGCCCTGCTCGGTCCACGGCGTCAGATCGCCGTTGGACGGCTGGGGCAGCTCCAGGTCGGCCTGCAGCTCCCGGTAGATGTTGAGGAGACTGCCCGGCAGCGGACGCACGTCCGGTGCGACCGAGAAGGAGAGTCCCACCGCGTGTCCCGGTGTCGGGTAGGGGTCCTGTCCGACGATCAGGACCCGGACGTCGTCGAAGGGCTGCTGGAAGGCCCGCAGGACGTTCGGTCCGGAGGGGAGGTAGGTGCGTCCCGCGGCGATCTCCGCGCGCAGGAAGTCACCCATCTCCGCGATCCGCCCGGCCACGGGTTCCAGGGCCTTCGCCCAGCCCGCCTCGACGATTTCATGCAACGGTCGTGGTGCCACGTGCGTCACCCTACTGCCGTTCGAGCGGCGGCGATCAGCCGGTGACCGCCGTACGACCGGGAATGGCCGGTCGGTTGGCGAACGGTTCGCCGCCCGAGCGGTCTTGACGTGCCCTCCACATGCGGACCCGGACAGCCTCCGCGCGCGGGTGACCGCGCACGGAGGGGCGACGGCACGGACGGCTCCCCGGTGTCAGTCCACGACCGCCGCGCGCACGCACAGCACGTCCGGCAGATGGGACGCGAGCCGACGCCAGCTGTCGCCGTCGTCCGCCGAGGCGTACACCTCACCGTTGCGGTTGCCGAAGTACACGCCCGCCGGGTCCGCGCCGTCCGTGCACAGCGCGTCGCGCAGCACCGTTCCGTAATGGGGCCCGTCCGGCAGCCCGGCGGCGAGCGGTTCCCAGCTCTTGCCCGCGTCCGCCGTCCGGAAGACGCGGCACCGCCGGCCGGCGGGCACCCGGTCCGCGTCGGCGTTGATCGGGAAGACGTACGCGGTGTCCCCGCGGTGCGGATGGGTCGCCATGGCGAACCCGAACGTGGACGGCAGGCCCTCACCGATGTCGGTCCAGTGCGCGCCCGCGTCGTCGCTGCGGTACACCCCCCAGTGGTTCTGCAGGTACAGCCGGTCGGGGACGACCGCGTCGCGCGCGACCTTGTGCACGCACTGGCCGAACTCCGGGTTCGGATCGGGCAGGAACACCGCGGAGACACCGGAGTTGGAGGGGAACCAGCTCGCGCCGCCGTTCTCGGTGCGGAACACCCCGGCCGTGGAGACGGCGACGGTGACGGCCCGCGGGTCGCGTGCGTCGGTGAGGACGGTGTGCAGTCCCTCGCCGCCGCCCCCGGGCACCCACCTGCCGCGCGTGGGGTGCTCCCAGAGCGGCCGTACGAGGGTGAAGCTCTCCCCCCGGTCCTCGCTGCGGTACAGGGCGGCCGGTTCCGTGCCCGCGTACACCACGTCCGGTTCGGCCGCCGACGGGTGCAGCTGCCAGACCCGCTCGAGCGAGGCGCCGGTGTCCTTGGGGAACTTGACGGGTGCCTGGACGGGCTCGGTCCAGGTCCGCCCCAGGTCGTCGGAGTGGAACACCGACGGGCCCCAGTGCGCGCTGTCACCCCCGACGAGCAGCCGGGGCGTGCCGCCGCGCGTGTCGATGGCGACCGAGTACACGGCCTGCGAGTTGAAGTACGGGCTCTCGTCGAACTCCCAGACGCCGCCGCGCCGCCGCCCGATGAACAGACCCTTGCGTGTGCCTACCGTGAGCAGGATGCCGGCCATGCCGACCACCTCCGGGACGTCGCTGTCTCGAACACGGGCCAGTCTGCACCCCGGCACTGACAGTCCCCCGGAACAGGGCGGTCGCCGCGGGACCCGCCGGCCGGCTCCCGGGGCCGGCCGGCGAATCTTTTCGATGCGTGGGAGCGGTTCCACGTAAGCCATGTTCATGTCACGATGCGTCCGCGGTTGCTCCGCGAGTCGTGCACACCTGCACAGAAGAAGGGACGAGGACGTGTCCACCACTGTCGGCAACATTCCGGGAAGACCGCTCGGACCGCTCCGTTCGGCGCTGCTGGCGCTCCTCGGCGGACTGGCGCCGTTGCTCGCGGCGATGCTCCTCGCGGCACCGACGAGCTCCGCTGCCGCACCACCCGGCTCCGCCCCCGTGCCCCGGGTGAACGCCGCCGCTCCCGGGGCGTCCGCCGCGGTGCCCACCGGAACCCTCACCGAGGTGACCGACTTCGGCGCGAACCCCAGCAATCTCCAGATGTACCTGTACGTGCCGGAGAGCGTCACCCCTAACCCGGCGGTCCTGGTGGCCGTGCACTATTGCACCGGCTCGGGCCCGGTGTTCTACTCCAACACGGAGTTCGCCTCGCTGGCCGACCGTCACGGGTTCGTCGTGATCTACCCGTCCGTCACCCGCAGCAGCAAGTGCTTCGACGTCTCCTCGCCCCAGGCGCTGCGCCGCGGCGGCGGCAGCGACCCGGTCGGCATCAAGTCCATGGTCGACTGGGTGACGCGCACCTACGACGCCGACACCGGCCGCGTCTTCGCCACCGGTGCCTCGTCCGGCGCCATGATGACCAACGTCCTGCTCGGCGACTACCCGGATGTGTTCGCGGCGGGCGCCGCCTTCTCGGGCGTGCCGTTCGGCTGCTTCGCCACCACCGACGGCTCCGAGTGGAACAGCGCCTGCGCGAACGGCACCGTGAACCGCACCCCGAAGGAGTGGGGCGATCTGGTCCGGGGTGCCTACCCCGGCTACACCGGGCCCCGGCCGCGTATGCAGCTGTGGCACGGCACCGAGGACGACACGCTGCGCTACCCCAACTTCGGGGAGGCAATCGAGCAGTGGACCGATGTGCACGGCCTCGGCCAGACGCCCGCCCGTACCGACTCGCCCGCGTCCGGCTGGACCCGCACCCGCTACGGCGCAACCGGTGACCAGGCCCCCGTCGAGGCCATCAGCCTCCAGGGAGTCGGCCACAACCTGCCCACCACCGGCATGGCAGCCCGCGCGATCACCTTCTTCGGCCTGGACGACGCGGGATCCGGTCCCGGCCCCGAACCGCAGCCGGGCGGCTGCCGGGTGTCCGTCACCACCCAGGCGTGGAACACCGGTCTGATCGCCTCGGTGACCGTCACCAACACCGGCACTGCCCCCGTCAACGGCTGGAAGCTGGGCTTCACGCTCCCGGCAGGGCAGAGCATCACCAACGGGTGGGGTGCCTCCTACGCCCCGGCCACCGGAACGGTCACCGCCACCAACGCCTCGTACAACGGCACGATCGCCGCCGGCGCGAGCGTCTCCATCGGCTACCAGGCGAGCCACACCGGCAACAGCGCCGCGCCCGCCGCCTTCGCACTGAACGGCGCCACCTGCACCGCGACCTGACGGCCCGGCGCATCGCGATCGTCGCGAGGGGTGCGATCCTCGCGACGATCGCGCCCCTCACGGTCCTTCAGACCTCGCACCCTTCGCGCGCCCGAAACCGCCGAAAACCGCCGCTCCAGGAAGGCCCGTCGCCCGTGAAGCCGTCGCCGAAAGGCCCCTCGCCCTCGCCCGTGCCGGTGCCCGTGCAGCAGCCGAGCAGAACCCCGCTCGGTGCGCTGATCGCCGTATGGGCCCTGGCCCTCGCCCTCCTCGCCGTCCCGGCCGCGGTCGGCGCCACGGCCGACGCCGACGCCGACGGGACCGCCGTCGCCGTCCGGGACCCCGGCCGGGCGCAGCGGCACTGGGTGAACACCTGGACCGCCATGCCGCAGCTCACCGAGCCCGGCAACATGCCGCCCGCGCCGTTCACCGGGGACGACGCGGTGCTCGTCGACACCACCCTCCGGCAGACCCTGCGCGTCACCACCGGCGGCGAGCGCGTCCGGCTGCGCTTCTCCAACGCCTTCGGCACCACCCCGCTGCCCCTGACGGCGGTGACCGTGGCCCTGCCCCGCGACGGGCGGGCCGGAGTGAGCGCGATCGAGTCCGCAACCCTGCGCGAGGTGACGTTCGGCGGGCGCCCGTCGGCCACCGTGCCGGCCGGCGCCCAGGTCGTCTCGGACCCCGTGGACTTCCGCCTCCGGCCGGGCTCCAACCTCACCGTGACCGCCTATCTCGCCGAGGGGCAGCAGTCCCTCGCGCTCACCTCGCACCCGGGCTCCCGCACCACCTCGTACCTCCGGCACGGCGACGGCACGGCCGACCCGGACCTGCCCGGGGCCACGGCCACGGACCACTGGTACCTGCTCAGCGACGTCGAGGTCGTCTCCGGTGCCTCCACCGCCGCGGTCGCCGTCGTGGGCGACTCCCTGACCGACGGCCGCGGCTCCACGACCAACGGCAACAACCGCTGGCCCGACCAGTTCTTCGACCGGCTGCGGGCCCGTCCCGACACCGCCGACGTCGCCGTCCTCAACCAGGCCGCGGGCGGCAACCGCGTCCTCGCCGACGGCCTCGGCCCCAACGTCCTCGCCCGCCTCGACCGCGACGTCCTCGCCCGCAGCGGCGTCGCCTGGCTGATCGTCTTCGAGGGCGTCAACGACATCGGCACCGCCGCGGCCACCGGAACGGCCCAGCGGCGCGTCACCGACGACCTGATCGCCGCGTACGAGCAGATCGTCGTCCGCGCCCACGCCCAGGGCATCCGGGTGTACGGCGCGACACTGCTGCCCTTCGGGGGCAACACCATGTACGACGACGCGGACGGGCTGCGCGAGGCGTCACGCCGGGCCGTCAACGAGTGGATCCGCACCAGCGGCCGGTTCGACGCGGTGATCGACCTGGACCGCGCGGTCCGTGACCCGGACGACCCGCGCCGGCTGCGCGCGGGACTCCACGACGGGGACTGGCTCCACCTCAACCCCGAGGGCTACCGGGTTCTCGCCGCCGCCGTACCCACCCGGCTCTTCGGCACCCCGCCCCGGTCCCCGGCTTGAAGCCGCTGCTCCCCGGGGTCATTCTTGGACATATGGTGACGGCTCCGCGTGGCCCAGAGCGGACCGACCCGGCCGGCGAAGCCCTGGCCGTGGTCGACGCGCACGGCACCCTGACGGGCTGGAGCGACGGAGCCCGCCTGCTGACCGGTCATCCGGCCGACGAGGTCACCGGCCGCCCGGCGGCCGGCCTGCTGGACGGGGACCCGGCCGGGGTCTGGCGGGCCCTGTGCGCGGGCGGGGAGGCGACGGTGGCCCTCCGCCACCGCGACGGACGGTGGCTGGACCTCACCCTGCGGGCGTATCCCGTAAGGGGCGAGCAGCCGGCCTACGTGCTCACCATGGCCGCGAAGGAGCCACGGTCCGAGCCGCGGTCGGATCCGCGGTCCGAGCCGCAGTCGGATCCGCAGGACTCCCTGACCGGGGCGGCCTTCCAGCAGTCCTCCCTGCCGATGTACGTCTTCGACACCGAGCAGCGGTATCTGCGCATGAACGACGCGGCGTCCCGGGTCATGGGGCGGCCGGAGGCGGAGGTCAGGCACCGGTACTACCCGGAGACCGTGGACGACGCCGGATTCCTGCGGCACCTGCGGATGGTGGTGGAGACCGGCCGGCCGGTCCAGTACGAGAGCCGGACCACTGCGCCGTCCGGGCGGCGTACGCACGCCTGGAACATCGAGATGTGGCCGGTGCGCGACCCTTCGGGCGAACTGATCGGCACGGCGATCGCCGCGCAGGACAGCAGCGCGCAGTATCTGGCCCGGCAGCGGCTGGCCATCCTGAACGAGTCCGCCGACAAGCTCGGCACCAGGCTCGACGTGACCCACACCGCCGAGGAACTGGCAAGGCTGGTGGTGCCCCGGCTCGCGGACTTCGCCGCCGTGGACCTCCTGGACGGCGTGCTCCGGGGCGATGAGCCCCCCTTGGGTGCCGTGGGCAGTGACGCGAAGCTGTGCCGGGTCGTGCACCACTCCCTGGGCGCACCGGTGCCGGATCCCGGGATGGATCTGGGCGCGGTGGAGAGCCACCCGCCCACCTCGCCGCCCGTGCGCGCGCTGACCACCGGCGGGGTCGTGGTCGCGCGGACCGGGACCCCCGACATCGACGAGTGGATCGCGCAGCGGGCCCTCCGCCACCCCGGGCTGCGCGACTGGCAGGAGCATGAGCTGTCCCTGATGGCCGTACCCCTGGTGGCGCGGGGCACGACGCTGGGCGTGGCGCTGTTCGCCCGGGCGCTGACGTCCGGGCACACCGTGCCCTTCGGCCCCGACGACGTCTCGCTGGCGCAGGAGCTGACCAGCCGGGCCGCCGTCTGTGTGGACAACGCCCGCCGCTACACCCGGGAGCGGACCACGGCGCTGGCACTGCAGCGCAGTCTGCTGCCGCAGGCGGTGACGGGGCAGGTGGCCGTCCGGTTCGCATCCCGGTATCTGCCCGCGCTGTCGCAGGCGGGGGTGGGCGGCGACTGGTTCGACGTGATCCCGCTGTCCGGGACCCGGGTGGCGCTGGTCGTCGGCGACGTCGTGGGCCATGGCATCCACGCCTCCGTGACCATGGGCCGGCTCCGTACGGCCGTGTGGACGCTGGCCGACGTCGACCTTCCGCCGGACGAGCTGCTCACCCATCTCGACGACCTGGTGGGGCATCTCGCGACCGACGACAGCCGGAAGGCCGGGGAGATCGCTGCGACCTGTCTGTACGCCGTCTACGACCCGGTGGCCCGGCGCTGCACGATCGCCACCGCCGGCCATCCCCTGCCCATCGTCCGGCTGCCCGACGGCAGCGTGCGGGCCGTCGAGATGTCCGTGGGCCCGATGCTCGGCGTGGGCGGGCTGCCGTTCGAGGCCACCGAGATCCAGCTGCCGGAGGGCTCCCTGCTGATCCTCTACACCGACGGGCTGATCGAGGGCCGGGAGGTCGACGTGGACTCGGGCATGCAGGCGCTGTGCACCGCCCTCGCCGCCCCGACCGAGGACCTCGACGAGCTGTGCGACGGGGTCCTGCGGGCCTGCCTGCCGGACCGGCCCAGTGACGACGTGGCGCTGCTGATCGCCCGCACCGAGGCCCTCGACGCGGAACGGGTGGCCCTCTGGGACATGCCCGACGACCCGGCGATGGTCGCCACCGCCCGCCGCCACACCATCGAACAGCTCGAGCGCTGGGGGCTGGAGGAGATGTCCTTCGTCACCGAGCTGGTGGTGAGCGAGCTGGTCACCAACGCCATCCGTTACGGCGGCGCCCCCATCCAGCTGCGGCTCATCCGCGACAACTCGCTGATCTGCGAGGTGTCCGACGCCAGCAGCACCACGCCCCATCTGCGCCGCGCCCGCACCTTCGACGAGGGCGGCCGGGGCCTCCTCCTGGTCGCCCAGCTCACCGACCGCTGGGGCACCCGCCCGAACCGCAACGGCAAGACCATCTGGGCGGAGCAGGACCTGCCGGACGGCTGAGCGGAACCGGGCTCCGGTCGGCCGGCGCGAGGCTCGGACCGACCGGTGTGAGGCTCGGGCCGTCCGGTGGTCGGACGGGCCGCTGGTCAGACCGACCGGTGGTACTGGTTCGGAACGAACGGCTCGGCACCCAGCTCGCGGGCCGCGTGCCGTGCCCACGACGGGTTGCGCAGCAGTTCGCGGCCCAGCAGCACGGCGTCCGCCTCCCCGTTGGCCAGGATCTTCTCGGCCTGCTCGACGTCCGTGATGAGGCCCACGGCGGCGACGGGCAGCGTGGTCTCGGCCTTCACCCGGGCGGCGAAGGGGACCTGGTAGCCGGGGCCGGTGACGATGCGCACACCGGAGGCGTTGCCGCCGGTCGACACATCGAGCAGGTCCACGCCGTGCTCCTGCAGCTCGGCGGCGAAGCGCACCGTGTCGTCGGTCGTCCAGCCGCCCTCCTCCAGCCAGTCGGTGGCGGAGATGCGGAAGAACAGGGGCTTGTCCGCGGGCCACACCGCACGCACGGCATCGACGACCTCGAGGGCGAAGCGGACGCGGTTCTCGTACGAGCCGCCGTACTCGTCGTCCCGCTTGTTGGAGTGCGGGGAGAGGAACTCGTTGATCAGGTAGCCGTGGGCGCCGTGGATCTCGGCGACCTCGAAACCGGCGGCCAGGGCGCGGCGGGCCGCGTCCGCGAAGAGCTCGACGTGCTCGCGGATCTGCTCGACCGTGAGCTCGGCGGGCACCGGGTGGCCCTCCTGGAACGGCACGGCGCTGGGCGCGAGCGGCTGCCAGCCGTACGCCTCGGGGCCGACCGGCTCGCCGCCCTTCCAGGTGCGCTCGGTGGAGGCCTTGCGGCCGGCGTGCGCGAGCTGGATGCCGGGGACGGTGTTCTGCGTCTTCAGGAAGTCGGTGATGCGGCGGAACGCCTCGACCTGGGTGTCGTTCCAGATGCCGAGGTCGTACGGCGAGATGCGGCCCTCGGGGCCGACGGCGGTGGCCTCCACGATGATCAGGCCCGTGCCGCCGGTGGCGCGCGCCGCGTAGTGCGCGAAGTGCCAGTCGTTCGGGACGCCCGTCAGGGGACCCTCCGGAGCGGCCGAGTACTGGCACATCGGGGGCATCCACACCCGGTTCGGGATGGTCAGTTCGCGCAGGGTGTAGGGCTCGAAGAGCGCACTCACGGGAGGACTCCGTTCGTGGGGGACCGGCTGTGGACTACTACGATAAGCATCGTAGTACGGCGAGTGTCAAACTACGATGGCTCTCGTACAATGAGGGCCCATGCCGGAATTCCACGAGGGATTCCACGAGGCATTCCGGAACACGCCCGGAGACGCCCCGGACGAAGTGGAGCCGCCGTGACGACCCCCGCCCCCGTCAGCGCCGGCAGCCGCCGGCTGCCGCACCCTCCGCGCGAGGAGATCCGCCTGGAGACCGTGCTGCAGGCCCTGTCCGATCCGATGCGGCTCAGCATCGTGCGAGAGCTCGCCGCCGGCGGCGACGAGCTCTCCTGTTCACACTTCGACCTGCCGGTCACCAAGTCCACGACCACGCACCACTTCCGGGTGCTGCGCGAGAGCGGCGTGATCCGGCAGGTCTACCGGGGCACGGCCAAGATGAACGGCCTGCGCACGGACGACCTGGACGCCCTGTTCCCCGGACTGCTCGGCACCGTCCTCGACGCGGCCGGCCGCCAGGCCGCGCGGCTCGGCGGCTGACCGGTTCCCAGGCCGGCCCCGGACGCCGTACCGCAGGCGCGGCCGCCCGTCCCGTCAGACCGTGCCGCTCCGCGCCGCGGCCAGCAGTGACGGCCAGTCGGACAGCTTGACCACGCTGCGCCCGAGGGACGCGCCGAGTTCGGCCTCGGCCTTCTCGATCGCCTGCCAGCCGGACCAGTCCACGGGCGCGTGGCCCTCCGCCCGCAGCGCGTCGAGCGGATCGCCGGGCAGCTCACGGCGTACGAGGCCGGGTGCGTCCGCCAGCAGGGAGGTCACCGTCTCCTTGGCGCAGGGCCGGTTGGTGCCGATCACTCCGGTCGGGCCGCGTTTGATCCACCCGGCCACGTACTCGCCGGGCGCGACCGCGCCCTCCCGCAGCACCCGCCCGGCGAGATGCGGCACCGTGCCGCGCCCGGTGTCGAACGGCAGCCCCTCCAGCGGCACCCCGCGGTAGCCCACCGAGCGCAGCACCAGCTGGGCCTCGACCTCCTCGTACCGTCCGGTGCCGGTCACCCCGCCCCGGCCGTCCGGCGCCGTCCGCTCGAAGCGCACCGCGCCCACGCGGTCGCCGCCGGAGGCGTCGGGCAGGAGCGCGACGGGGCGCAGGAAGAAGCGCAGCCGCAGCCGGTGCCGGGCGGCGTCGCCGGGGGCCGCGTCCGCCCAGCCGCGCAGCACCTCCACATTGCGGCGCTGGGCGCCGGGCAGGGCCGAGGGGTCGGCGTACCCGGGGTCGAGCTCCAGTTCCGCCCGGTCCACGGTGACCCGGGTGTCCGGCAGGGCGCCGAGCTCGCGCAGCTCCTTGGTGGTGAAGCGGGCCTGGGACGGACCGCGCCGCCCCACCATGTGGACCTCGGAGACCTCGCTGGCGGCGAGCGCGCTGAGCGCCGCCTGGGGCATGTCGGTGGGGCTGAGTTCGGTGACGCCCCTCGCGAGCATGCGGGTCACGTCCACCGCGACGTTGCCCACGCCGATCACCACGGCGGTGCGCGTCCCGGACAGGAAGCCGTCCGCGAGGGCGGCGGCGGTGTCGGGGTGTGCGCTGTACCAGGACACGAACTCCGTCGCCGACCAGCTGCCGCGCAGTTCCTCGCCGGGGATGCCGAGCCGGCGGTCGGTGGCGGCGCCCACGCAGTAGACCACCGCGTGGTACAGCTCGCGCAGCCGGCCGGCCGGCAGTCCCGCCGGGCCGACCTCCAGTCCGCCCAGGAAGCGCACCCGGTCGTGCTCCAGCACGGTGCGCAGGGTGTTCTGCAGGGACTTGATCTTCTCGTGGTCGGGCGCGACGCCGTAGCGCACCAGGCCGTACGGGCACGGCAGCCGGTCCAGGACGTCGACGCGCACCGCGGGATCCTGCTGGACGAGGCTCTGGGCGGAGTAGACCCCGCTCGGTCCCGAGCCGACGACGGCGACACGCAGCACTGCGGAGCTCCTTACGGGAGGAGATCGCTGATGCCCTCAGCATCGCACCGCGCCGCGCGGCGGGGGAGAGGGCGCGAAGGCGCCACGCCGTGCGCCGCCCGGGGGCCGCACCCCACCGGTGCGGTGGCCGCTGCGCTGACGGGGTGCGGTGGGCGGCCGTGGCGTGCGTGCCTCTTCGTCCGGGGTGTGATCATTCACTTACGTTCAATATGTGGCGGAAGCATCCTTTCTTAATCTTTCTGATCGAAATTGGCCGGATGGTGATGTCTCCGTCTGGCCCGCATGGGAAGTGCGGGACCGGATCGGCGCCACGGCGTGGTTCCGGGCCCGGCTGGCCTTCACCGACGGCGCCCGGGTGGAGGTGCTCGCCGTGCTGAGCGAGGGGCACGTCTCCATCGAGGAGGTGCGCGCCGAGCCGCCGCTGGCCCTCGACGACCTGGCCGTGCTCGCGGACTGGCTGGAGCCTCCGCTGTTCGAGGCGTGCGTCAGCGCCCGGCCCGGCCCGCCCGGCGAACCCCGCAGGGCGGTGACGCGGCACGCCCGCTCCGGCTGGCCGCGCGGGGCCGAGGGGCGCCGGCTGGTCGCCGAGGAGTACCGCGCGGCCCGGGAGCGGGGGAAGGATCCGGTGCTCGCCGTGATGTGCGCGACCGGACACAGCCGTCGCCGGTCGCTCAGGCTGATCGCCGGCGCGCGCGACGCGGGCCTGCTGCCGCCCCGCCACGTACGCCGCTGAGCGTTCCGCCACCGCCGCACACCGGTAGGGCCGTCACGGCGGCCGGTGTCCAGCGGCCGGTGTCACAGAAGTTGGCGCATCCGGCCGATCTCGGACGTCTGCGTGGCGATGACGTCGTCGGCCATCTCCTCGATCAGGATGTTGTTGCCCTCCGCCTTCACGTCCGTGGCCATGGTGATCGCCCCGTCGTGATGCGTGATCATCAGCTTCAGGAAGAGCTCGTCGAACGCCGTGCCCTTCGCCGCCCGCAACTTCTTCAGCTGGGCCTCGGTCGCCATGCCGGGCATCGTTTCGTGCTGATGGCCATGACCGCCCGAACTTCCCTCTTTCTCCTCACCGTTGGACTTCAGCCAGCCCTCCATGGCGGCGATCTCCGGCTGCTGCGCGGCCGTGATCCGCTCGGCGAGCCGCTTCACCTGCTCCGATGCGGCGCGTTCGGGGACGAGTTCGGTCATCTCCAAAGCCTGGCCGTGGTGCTCGATCATCATCCGCGTGTAGGAGAGGTCCGCCGCGTTGGGCGAGTCGTCCTCGGCGCGCCGCTGCTCCGCGTCCGCGGCGGAGAGGGTCTCGGCCGCCTCGCCGGGCTTGCCGGGGGCGATCACCGAAGGGCCGGTCGCCCGGGCCGAGTCGGCCTTCCCGCCGGAGTCCGTCCCGGAGTCACAGCCCGCGAGCACGAGCACGGCGGCCGCCAGCGACACCGCGATCAGCGGCGCACGGGACGTACGGCGAAGGAGCACAACGACCTCCAGATGGGCATGGAACCGACGGACACCTCGTGGGTGTTCGGTGACCGGTCTAGCACGGTTCCCCGTACGAGTGATCAGAAGAACTCATTACGAGTACGTTTCCATCTGTTGATCTGTGCATGCCGGGCGCGATACTTCGGTGGTCCGTGAACCGTTCGACTGCGAACGGCGACAAGGGAGGACGCAGTGACCCTGTTGCACAACCCGAGAACGCGGCGCAGACGCCTGGGCGTGGCCGCCACGGCGGCCGGACTGCTGGCCGCGCTGCTCACGGCGGCCCCGGCGGTCGCGACCCCCGACCCCGGGGACAAGCCCGTCGGGGAGCGGAAGGTCTCCAAGAGCGACGTCGCCGAGGCGAGGGCGGCGATCGAGAGCGGGGAGATACCGGGGCAGGACGAGATCGTCCACTCCGAGAACATCACGCACCTCGCCAACATCCCCAAGGACGTGCTGGCCGGCACCAACTCGGACCTGGCGTTTCAGGGCAAGTACGCCTTCGCCGGCAACTACGACGGCTTCCGGGTCTTCGACATCAGCAACCCGAAGAAGCCGAAGACGGTCTCCCAGGTGCTCTGCCCGGGCTCGCAGAACGACATCTCGGTCTCCGGCGACCTGCTCTTCCTGTCCACCGACTCCTCGCGCAGCGACAGCTCCTGCAACAGCACCACGCAGCCCGCGACCGAGAAGTCCTCGTGGGAGGGCATGAAGGTCTTCGACATCAGCGACAAGCGCAACCCGAAGTACGTCGCCGCCGTCGAGACCGCCTGCGGCTCGCACACCCACACGCTGGTGCCCGAGCGCAAGAACGTCTACGTCTACGTCTCCTCGTACTCGCCGAGCGCCTCCTTCCCCGACTGCCAGCCGCCGCACGACGGCATCTCGGTCATCAAGGTGCCGCGCAAGGCTCCCGAGAAGGCGGCCGTGGTGGGCTTCCCGGTGCTCTTCCCCGGTGAGGGCGTCGACGGTGGCGGCAACCCGGGCGCGCCGACCAACCCGGGCGTCTCCAAGACCACCGGCTGCCACGACATCACGGTGCTGCCCTCCAAGGACCTCGCGGCGGGCGCCTGCATGGGCGACGGCATCCTGTTCTCCATCAAGGACCCGGAGAAGCCGAAGGTCATCGACCGGGTACAGGACAACGTGAACTTCGCGTTCTGGCACTCCGCGACCTTCAACCAGAAGGCGAACAAGGTCGTCTTCACCGACGAGCTGGGCGGCGGCGGCGCGGCCACCTGCAACGCGACTGTCGGCCCGAACCGCGGTGCCAACGGCATCTACGACATCGTCGGCAAGGGTGACAAGCAGAAGCTGGTCTTCCGCAGCTACTACAAGATCCCCCGTCACCAGGCGGACACCGAGAACTGCGTCGCCCACAACGGCTCGCTGATCCCGGTCAAGGGCAAGGACATCATGGTCCAGGCCTGGTACCAGGGCGGCGTCTCCGTCTGGGAGTTCACCGACTCGGCCGAGCCCAAGGAGATCGCCTACTTCGAGCGCGGTCCGATCTCCACGGAGACCCTGGTGGGCGGCGGCACGTGGTCGGCGTACTACTACAACGGCTACATCTACTCGAACGACATGGCCAAGGGCTTCGACGTCCTGAAGATCAGCGACCGGCGGACGGATCCGGGCAGCCGAGTCCGCCTGGACGAGCTGAACGTCCAGACGCAGCCGGACTACTTCGACTGACCGTCCGCCCGGCACGGATCCGTCGAGAAGAACCGTGACAGATCCCTGTCGCACGCTCCGCCGGACCCCTGGGGGTCCGGCGGAGCGCCCGCCCCCCAGTCCAGCTCGTACCGTTCGAACAGCTCGGACCGCAGCACGGTGAGCGGCAGCGGCACGTTCGGCAGCACCATCGCGTACACCGCGCCCATCAGCAGGGAACGCAGCAGCGGATAGTCGGCGGTGGCGTCCGCGGAGCCGTGCCGCACGACCGTGTCCCGCAGCAGTTCGCCCAGGCGTTGCTGTTCGGGGCACTGCATGAACCCCTCGACGTCCAGCAGCCCCGCCATGTGCTGGCGCATCAGCACGGGCCGGTCCCGGGCGAGCCCCAGGATCGCGTCGATCGCCCGCGCCATCCGTTCCCGGCCGTCCTCGGTGCGCGGTTCGCGCTCCAGGGCCTCCTCCAGCGTGCGGTGCATGAGCCGGTGCACGGCCGACTGCACCAACTGCCGTTTGCCCGGGAAGTAGTACGAGACCAGCCCCCGCGCCGACCCGGCCCGGTCCGCGATGTCCCCGAGCGTGGTCGCCTCGTACCCGCGCTCGCCGACCAGTTCGACCGCCGCCTGAAGAAGCCGTTCCCGGGAGCGTCGCCGCAATTCTTCGTTGACCGAGGCGCTGCGCGGGGACATCCTGTAACTCCTGCGTTGACTGGCTGGCAGCCAACTATACTCAGCGCGGCCGGGAGCTCACCCAGTTCGGGCGCTCCCGGAGCACCGTTCGTCCCGGGCCACGCGGGGGATGGTCCGGGACGGACGGCACACGCTCGGGCGGACGGCGGTCATGCCGCACGGGCCGGGACCGCCCGGGTCAACTGCGCCGCGCGCCGCGCCACTTCTCGTACGAGGCCACCGTCAGCGTCACCGTCAGGGCGCCCAGCAGCCAGCCGCCCAGCACGTCCGACGCCCAGTGCACGCCGAGCCAGACGCGGGTCGCGCCGACCCCCGCCACGGAGACCACCGCCACGGTGAGCGCCGAGAGCCACAGGACGCGCCCGGCGCCGTACAGACGCAGCAGCCACAGCACCAGGCCGCACACCACCGTGGCGGTCATGGCGTGCCCCGACGGAAAGGCCGCGTAGTGCGCGGAGTCGACGGGGTCGGGCCACTCGGGACGCTCCCGGCCGACCGCGGCCTTCAGGCCCTGCTGTACCAGCGTGCCCAGTGCGCACGCGGCCACCAGCCAGACGACGGGCCACCGTTCCGCGCGTCTCCACAGCAGCCACACGGCGGCGACCGCGGCGAGGAGGCGCATCGTGTTGGGGTCCCACACCCAGTCCGTCAGGATGCGGAAGGCCTGGGTGACGCCGGGTTCGCCGACCGCCCAGCGGTGCGTGGTGCGGGCGACGGTCCCGTCCAGCGACATGAGCGGCTGCCAGGAGGCGGCCACCAGCAGCAGGAGCAGGACACAGAGCACGGCGAGGGCGAGCGCGGCGCGCACGGTCGCTCGCGGGCCCGGCGGACGGGGCGGTGAGTCGAGGTGCGGAGGGTGCATACGGTGATCCTCGCCGACCCTCGGCCGCAGGCCAACTCCGCTGCGTGCGAACGTTGTCACGTTGCGCGCCGGAACCGGAAGGGAGCGCCGTCCGTTCCGGGTCACCCGCTTTCGGGACGAGCCCCGCGCGGTGCCGCCTATCCGAGCGCCCGCAGCCCCGGCCCGAACGTCACCAGTACGGGGATCACGGGAACGAGGGCCGCGGCCGCCGTCAGCCGCAGCCGCCGGGCCGCGGTGAGCCGGTCCGGCGGCGTCAGCAGACGGTGGACGCGCTGCGGGACCTGGGCCTGCGGCGTCGGACAGGGGCCGAACACCCCGCGGTCCTCGTTGAGCTCGACCAGGGCGAGAGCGGTGGTGAGGCGGCCGAAGCGCCGGGAGGCCATGTCGTCGGCGGCGAGTTCGACCAGGCGGTGCATCTCGTCGCGGAACGCGGCGAACACGGGCACCTGCGGGAAACCCTCCGCGAGCGCGGCCGAGCAGTGCCGCAGCCAGTCGTGCCGTGCCTTCGCGTGCCCCTGCTCGTGCGCGACCACGGCGTCCAGCTGCCGGCCCTTCAGGCGCCGCAGCGCGGCCGTGGTGATGACGAGCCGGGGCGGCGTGCCGGGCAGCCACCAGGCGTCCGGCCGCTCGCCCTCCAGCACGACCAGCCGGTCGGGTCCCGGCTTCTCCCCGGGCAGCAGCGGGGCCCGTACGAGGAGTTGGGCCCGCCGCAGACGACGGCGCCGCCGGGCCCGGACGATCTCCCGGACCAGCATCGCCGCGGTCCACGCACCGCCGCACGCGAGGGCCACGGCGGCCGTCGCGGCCCACGGGCGGCCCGTGCTCAGCGCGTACGCCTCCACGACCCCGCGCGGCGCGGGCGCGAACACCTGGCCGCGGACGACGGCCCAGGCGGCGGCCGCGCTCAGCGTCATCGACAGCGCGCAGCACAGCAGCACGGCGACGACCACGCACTGCCACATCCACAGGGCTACCACGGGTTCGCGGTCCGGCCAGTCGGCGCGGGCGAGCAGCCGCGGAGCGACGACGGCGGTCAGGGCGCCGAGCAGCAGCAGTGCCGCGGGGACCATCATGGGCGCAGCCTATGAGCGGTGCGGGCCGGGGGAACACGGCGCCGCGGGCAAAGTGACGCAGACCACGGTTTCGTACAGCGCGCCATCGGCGCGTCGTCAGTGCGTTCCCGGCGCTTTCAGAGCGCCGGCAGCATGGCGAGCATCGCGATGCCCATCGACAGCCGGCAGGCCCGGGCGAGTTCGGGGCGGTCGCCCCAGCCGACGGCGCCCGTTCCCCCTGCCGCGGCCCGTACGCCGTCGACGTTCCCGCCCGGAGCCGCCGCCACGGGCACCAGCCGCGCACCGGACCACAGGACGTACCCGGTGAAGTAGAACAGCAGCGCACCGGTCAGCAGGGGCTCACCGGAGCCGTGGTGCCCGCCGTGCGCGCCGGGGGCGGCGCCCATCACCGCGGCCATGTAGACCATCGTGAGCGCGCCCACCGAGTGGTGCAGGTGCCGTGCGCAGGTCCGGGCCGCCCACAAGGCGCGCAGGGCGGCCACGCCGAACACGGCCGCGCAGGCCAGCCAGGCCCAGCGCGGCGGCGCCAGGACGGCCGCGGGCACCGCCATCGCGGCCATGCCGAACCCCATCATCGCCTCCCCGCCCGCGGCCCGGCGCTGCTCCTCGACGGTGCTGCGCATCCGCAGCAGGCAGTAGGTCCCGGCGGCCGCGCACAGGACGACCAGCAGCCAGCCGGGAGAAACCGGTCCATGCATCGCATACCTCCCCGCATCGGGACCACTCGGTCGGGGCATGCCCGGGGGAGGGGGTGCGCACGCCGGCTCAGGGATGCAGACGGGGCGCAGAGTGTTTTACTCGTAAAACACCTGCTAAGATTGACGGAATGAGCAGCAGCAGTACTGGATCCCCGCCCGCGCGCCGCCTTCCGCTCTCCGGTGTGCTGCGCCTCGGCCGCCCCTCGGACATCTGGTTCAAGCCCGCACTGAGCGTCGTCGCCGCGGTCGCCCCGCCGAACCTGACGCTGGTGGCCCTCGACCGCCTCGATCTCGCGATGTACACGATGGCCGGATCGCTCTGCGCGCTCTACGCCCACAACCGCCCGTACGCCGCCCGCGCGCGCGTGCTCGTGCTGGTCGTCCTGGGCATGCTGGCCGGTCTCGGCGCCGCACTCGTCACGGCCTCGCTCACCTCGAACGGGATCGTCCTGGTCACCGTTGGCGCGCTGCTCGCCGCCGCGCAGAAGGCCCTGTGCGACGCGACCCGCATCGGGCCGCCCGGCAACGTGATCTTCACCTTCGTCGCCTCGGCCGCCCTGTTCGTGCCGCAGACCCTCGACCAGGTGCCGGGGCACCTCGCTCTCGCCGCCGCCGCGGGCGTCTGGTCCTGGATCGTGGGCATGGCCCCCGCCCTGCTGCGACCGCACGGGCCGGAACGCCGGGCCACTGCGCACGCCCTGTATGCGGCGGCCGCCCACGCGGAGACACGGGAACCGGCGGCCCGGTCCCGCGCCGCGGCCGCCGTCCAGACGGCCTGGCAGACGCTGCTCGCCAGCGGTGCCCGCCCGGAGACCAGGCGCGCGCTGGAGCGGCTGGTGGTGCGCGCCGAGGTCGCCCTCGCCGCCCCCGCCGACGCCGACCCGGAGGGGCTGCGCGATCTCGCGGGCGGCCTGCGCGGCACCGGCGCCGTCCCGCGCGCGGGAGACCTGGGCGAGGCGGCGGGCGAGGTCCTCGGCGCGGAGATGGAGCGGGCCACGCCCGCACCGCCGTGGTGGCGCGCGCTCGGCCCGCTCGCCCCCATCGCGGTGCGCACCGCCCTCGGCTGCGCGCTCGCCGGCTACGCCTCCCTCGTGATCGGCGTCGGCCGCCCGTACTGGGCTCTGGTCACCGCCGCCTCGCTCTACCAGGTGAACATGGCCCTCACCTGGAACCGGACCGTGCAGCGCGTCGTCGGCAACCTCGTCGGCGTCCTGGTGTTCGCGGCCGTCGCCCCGCTCGCCCACCTCTCGCCGCTCGCCATCGTGCTGTGCTGCCTGGCCTTCAACTTCGGCGCCGAGGCGCTGATCAGCCGCAACTACTGGCTCGGCTCGGTCTGCGTGACCCCGATGGCGCTGCTCATCACGGAGTTCGGGCACGTCCAGGGCGCCGGTGAGCTGATCACCGACCGCATCCTGGACACCTTGGTCGGCGCCCTGGTCGGCTTCGTCGCGGCGGTCGCCGTCACCAACCGGCGCGCGGGCGACCGCCTCGAGAAGGCCCTCACCGCCGTGGAGCGCGCCCGCGAACACGCGGCACGGACGCTCGCAGACACCTCCGCCGCCCCCGGCGCGCTGGAGGCCGCCCGCCGGGGCCTCGCCGCCGCGCTGGTCGACCTGCGGGCCACCGCGGACGCCGCGGCCGGCGAGTGGTGGCAGCGTGCCCTGCCCGAGGAGCGGGTGATGAGCACCGAGCAGGCCGGGCATCGTACGCTCGCCGCGACGGTACGACAGCGGAGACAGCACACGGCGGAGGGCGCAGAGGCATGACGGCGGGCAGCGGGGGGACGGGCGCGGCGGACGGCGCGGTCGGCGGGACGGTCACCGGAACGGGCAGGCTCGACGGCGGACCCGCCGGCCCGCCCGCCCCGGTGAACGGCGGCGACACGGTGGCGAAAGTGGTGCGCCAGTGGCGTGCCGTCCACCCCGGGCTGGACACCGGCCCCATGGAGATCATCGGCCGGGTGAACCGCTGCGCCGCCCTGCTCCAGCAGGCCGAGGACGCCCCGCTGCGGCGCGCCGGGCTCACCCGCCCCGAGTTCGACGTCCTGGGCACGCTGCGCCGCACCGGACACGAACTCACCCCGAGCGAGATCGCCCGCGAGACCTTCTCCTCGGGTGCCGCCGTCACCAAGCGCCTCAAGCAGCTGAGCGAGCGCGGTCTGGTCGAACGGCGCGGCGACGACCGTGACCGGCGGGTGGCCCACGTCCGGCTGACCGACGCCGGACGCGACCTCGTCGACACGATCATCCCCGAACAGCTCGGGTACGAGTCGGCCGTCCTGGCCGGCCTGGACGGGGCGGGACAGCGCGCACTCGCCGAGCTGCTGGGCGAGCTGCTGATCCAGCTGGAGGGCCGGCTGGGCTCCTCGCACCTCTGACCGTTCCGCAGGATCGTTCCTGTGGCCGCGCCCCGGGCCGTGTCGTCAGATCCCCGGCCGGTACCGCAGCGGATGGCCGGCGGGCACTTCCACGAGCACGATCTCGGTGCCGTCGGGATCGGCGATCCACATCTCGATCAGCCCCCACGGCTCCTGCACCGGCGGCCGGCGCACCTCGACCCCGGCGGCCGACAGCTCCTCGTGCGCCGCCGTCACGTCCGGCACCTGGAGCCAGAGCTTCAGGGCGGAGGAGGGCGCGGTGTCCGCGCGGCCCGCGACCTCCAGGAAGCCTCCGCCGAGGAAGTAGACCGTGCCGCGCTCGGGGCCCGTGCCGAACTCCCGGTAGACGGGCAGCCCCAGCTGCTCGCCGTAGAAGGCCCGGGAACGCTCGGGGTCGGTGGGGCGCAGGAGGGTGCGGCTGCTCAGTACGTGGACCATACGTCGGAGCCTAGTGGGCCGGGGATTAGGCTCGGCGGTGCCCGAGCCGCGCAGCAGACCAGGAGCAGCCCCATGGACACCCCCGCCACCGGACTGACGTTCCGCGACGCCACCGACGCCGACGTGGACACCCTCGTCGCCCTCGTCCAGTCGGCGTACCGCGGGGAGCCCAGCCGGACCGGGTGGACCACCGAGGCGGACATCCTCGAGGGGCAGCGCACCGACCCCGAGGGCGTGCTGGAGGTCATCAAGGCACCGGACAGCCGGCTGCTCACCGTCGAGCGCGACGGCACCGTCGTCGCCTGCTGCCAGCTGGAGCACCGTGGCGACCACGCCTACTTCGGGATGTTCGCGGTCAGCCCCGCGCTCCAGGGCGCCGGGCTCGGCAGGACCGTCCTGGCCGAGGCCGAGCGGACCGCGCGCGAGACCTGGGGCGTGAAGGAGATGCACATGACCGTGATCTCCGTACGCGAGGACCTCATCGCCTGGTACGAGCGGCGCGGCTACCGCCGTACGGGACGGACGACCCCGTTCCCGTACGGCGACGAGCGGTTCGGCATCCCGCAGCGGGACGACCTGCGGTTCGAGCTGCTGGTCAAGGAGCTGGTCTGAGCCGTCCCGGCCGGGAAAGCGTCGGCCGGGAAACCGCCGGCCGGGCGGCCGCCGTGCGGGCGACCGTCACGCGGTGAACCGGCCGGTGCGCTTGATCTCCGGATAGTCGGTCGTCGCACCGTCGAGTCCCAGCGCGCGCACCAGCCGCAGATGGTCCTGGGTGTTCACCACCCAGCCGATGATCCGCAGATCCGCCTTGCGCGCCCGCTCGACGATCTCCAGCGTGAGGCGCCGGATGTTCAGCACCAGCGTGCCGGCGCCGACCGCCGTGGCGCGGTCCACCACGTCGGTGCCGTAGCGGCTGGCCACCAGCGCGGTGCGCACACCGGGAACGAGCCGGGAGATCTCCGCCAGCGCCGCGTCGTGGAAGGACAGCACCTCCACCCGGGCCACCAGGTCGCGCCGGTGCATGACCTCCGCGAGTGCCCGGGCCGCCGCCACGTCCTTGATCTCCGCCTGCAGCGGGGCGCTCACCGCGTCCACGACCTCCTCGAAGGTCGGGATGCGCTCGCCGCGGCCCGCGTCGAGGGTGCGCAGCTCGGCCAGGGCCTTCTCGGCGATCGGCCCGCTGCCGTCCGTCGTACGGTCCACATCGGCGTCGTGCATCACGACGAGTGCGCCGTCCTTGCTGAGGTGGAGATCGAGTTCGATGACGTCGAGGCCCGCGGCCTGCGCGGCGACGAAGGAGCGGAGGGTGTTCTCGGGCTCGACACCCATCACTCCGCGGTGACCGATGGTGAGGAAGTTCAAGGCGTGACTCGCTTCCGTCGACGGCGGCTCGGTCCGCGTGGCGGAGGGAGGGGCTCCACGCGGCAAGGCCGCAGCGTAGTCCTCCGGCCCGGCGATGCAGCCGATCCCGCGCGGGTGTGTACGAGCCGTACGGCCCGGAGGAGGGGCGGGTTCCCGGCGAACGGCGGAGATCCGGTCACCCCTGGGTGGGCGCGTCCCGCCGGTGTTTGACCGTCCGATTCCACCGCCCGTCGTGACGCGCCGGCGGCGGGTTCCGGCCGGTGTCTACGCCGTTCGTCGGGCTACCGCGGGGAGAGCGCGGTGGACCCTCTGGCCCATGCGGGGTGTCACCGAAAAATCTACGGCTTCCGCATCGTTGAGCAGGACAACTTCCCGCCCCAGCCCTTGCGGGAACATGATCGGCCTACATACGGTGTCCTTACGCGAGGTTCTCCCGTGGAGGATGGGTCATGACGGAAATTCTTGTGCGTGAGGGTGCGGAGGAGCGAGTTCCTCCCGTGGACAGGGTGGTGGATCACCCGGCCTGGCCCGTGCTCAAGGACGCGGTCGAGCGGATCCGGCCATGGCAGTCCAAGGACGGCTCCATCGACTTCGGCGCCGACGGCGCCCCGGACCGGGCGGACGCCGAACGGGCCGTGCACCGGGTGATCCGGGCGGTGGACGAGCTGTCGCCGCTGCTGCCGCACGACGCCGCGTACCACCGGGCGCTGGTGGCGGACCTGCGCCGCTGGGCCGACGGCGGCTTCCAGGTCCCCGACTTCCTCGACTCGCTGCTGGCGTTCCAGCCCGCGGCCGACCGCCGGGACGGCCTCCAGCACCTGGTCGTCTTCCCGATGTACACGCAGAACGGCAACCCGGACCGCAACCTCGAGGCGGTCGTGCTGCGCATGGTCTGGCCGGACTGGCTCGCCGAACTCGAGCGCACCCGCTACGACAACCCCCTGTTCTGCGGCATCACCTTCGAGGACTTCACCGCCGGCTACGACACCAACTCGGCCGTCCTCTTCCCCGAGACCATCGCCGTGCGCGAGGCGCCGGAGCGCTTCACCTGGGGCGGCATCTTCTGCGACCGCGAGGCGGCCCGCTTCCGCCGTGTCACCGGGGCCGCCGTGGACCTCCTCGGCCTGGAACTGCCCGACGACATCCGCGAGATGGTCGCCGACCAGGACCGCTGCCAGCAGGCCTTCGTCCTGTGGGACATGATCCACGACCGCACCCACAGCCACGGCGACCTGCCCTTCGACCCCTTCATGATCAAGCAGCGGCAGCCGTTCTGGATGTACGGCCTGGAGGAACTGCGCTGCGACCTCACCGCCTTCAAGGAGGCCGTGAAGCTGGCGGACGACGGTGTCCCGCAGGGCCGTGACGTCCAGTACGCCGTCCTCTTCGACCGGATGTTCCGCTTCCCGGTCACCGGTGAGCGCGTCCGCAACTACGACGGACTCGGCGGCCAGCTGCTCTTCGCCTACCTCCACAAGCACGACGTCGTGCGCTGGACCGACAACAGGCTCTCCATCGACTGGCAGCGCGCTCCACAGCTCACCAACCAGCTCTGCGCCGAGATCGAGAAGCTCTACCGCGACGGCATCGACCGGCCGAAACTCGTCCACTGGTTCGCCGGGTACGAGCTGGTCTCCGCCTACCTCGCCCCGCACCCCGGCTCCACCTGGGCCAAGGGCCCCGACGCGCTCGATCTGTCACTGCCGCCCCGTAAGCTCGTCGACGACGTGCTCCCGGACGAGTTCCCGCTGAGCATGTTCTACGAGGCGCTCGCCAAGAAGCTCAAGCGCGTGATCGCCGAGACGAAGGGGATCACCGCCGAGGCCCCCGAGCGGTCCGCCGCGTGAGCGCCGCCGGCGCCGCGACCGCTCGGACCGGGACGGCTCGCACTGCTCAGGAGGCCAGGATGGGAAACGGTAACGGCAACGGGGCACTGAGTGGTGCGGTGATCGCGGTGGCGGGTGCCGGCGGGCCCGCGGGCCGCGCGGCGCTGCTGCGGCTCGCCGAGGCGGGGGCGACCGTCGTCGGCTCGGACAACGACCCCGAGCGGCTGGCCCGGGCCGTGGACGCGGCCCGGTACGCGCACGGCGGCGCCACGGTCGTCGGCGACACCGTCGACCTGCTCGATCTCAAGTCGACCCGCGACTGGGCCACCCGCATCGAGAAGGACTTCGGGCGCGTCGACGGCCTCGTCCACCTCGTCGGGGGCTGGCGCGGCAGCGCGACCTTCGCGGAGACCGACCTCGCCGACTGGGAGCTGCTGGAGAAGCTGCTCGTCCGCACCGTGCAGCACACCTCGCTCGCCTTCCACGACGGACTGCTGCGCAGCGACCGCGGCCGCTATCTGCTGATCAGCGCGGCGGGCGCGAGCAGGCCGACGGCGGGCAACGCGGCGTACTCGGCCGCGAAGGCCGCCGCCGAGGCGTGGACGCTGGCCCTGGCGGACTCCTACCGCAGGGCGGGGGGCGAGCAGGGCCCGCGGGCCGCGGCTGCGATCCTGGTCGTGAAGGCGTTGGTGCACGACGCGATGCGCGCCGAGCGCCCCAACGCGAAGTTCGCGGGCTTCACGGACGTCGACGACCTCGCCGAGGCCGTCGCCGGTGTCTGGGAGCGGCCCGCCGCCGAAGTGAACGGGAACCGTCTGTGGCTGACCGAGAAGCCGTGAACCCCCCGAAGACCGACGCGCAACGCCGGCACGACCCCGGCGTCCGCGGCTTCGCCAGCGACAACTACGCGGGCGCCCACCCCGAGGTGCTCGCCGCCCTGTCCCTGGCCAACGGCGGCCATGAGGTGGCGTACGGCGGCGACGCCTACACGGAGCACCTCCAGCGGATCATCCGCAGCCACTTCGGCGCCACGGCCGAGGCGTACCCCGTCTTCAACGGCACCGGCGCCAACGTCCTCGCGCTCCAGGCGGTCACCGACCGCTGGGGCGCGGTGATCTGCGCCGAGAGCGCGCACATCAACGTCGACGAGGGCGGCGCGCCCGAGCGTATGGGCGGCCTGAAACTGCTCACGGTGCCCACGCCCGACGGCAAACTCACCCCCGAGCTGATCGACCGCCAGGCCTGGGGCTTCGAGGACGAGCACCGCGCGATGCCGCAGGTCGTCTCGCTGACCCAGAGCACCGAGCTCGGCACCCTTTACACCCCGGACGAGATACGGGCGATCTGCGAGCACGCCCACGCGCACGGGATGAGGGTGCACATGGACGGTTCGCGGATCGCCAACGCGGCCGCCTCCCTGGACGTCCCGATGCGGACGTTCACCAACGCGGTCGGCGTCGACATCCTCTCCCTCGGGGGGACGAAGAACGGCGCGCTGTTCGGCGAGGCCGTCGTGGTGATCAACCAGGACGCGGTGCGCCGGATGACGCACCTGCGCAAGCTGTCCATGCAGCTCGCCTCCAAGATGCGCTTCGTGTCGGTGCAGCTGGAGGCGCTGTTCGCCAAGGACCTGTGGCTGCGCAACGCCCGCCACGCCAACGGGATGGCCCAGCGCCTGGCCGAGGGCGTGCGTGCCGTGGACGGCGTGGAGACCCTGTACCCGGTCCAGGCCAACGCGGTGTTCGCCCGGCTGCCGCACGACGTGGCGGAGCGGCTGCAGAAGCGGTACCGCTTCTACTTCTGGGACGAGGCCGCCGGCCATGTCCGCTGGGTGTGCTCCTTCGACACGACCGAGGACGACGTGGACGGCTTCCTGGCGGCGCTGAAGGAGGAGATGGCTCGGTAGCGCCCGGGCGCTCCGCCGCCGGCACCGCCGACAGTCCAGCATCTGCATAGTTATACGGTCACCCGGAAATCAATTGACTCTCGGGTGATCGTCTTCCTATGCTTCACGAGCATGGAGCTGACCCAGGAAACGCCCGACCTCTCCGCCTACCTGGCCGCGGACGAGGTCATCGACCACTATCACCCGCACGTGCGGCGGACAGCCGCGCGTCTCGCCGAGAGCGTGCAGAACTCGTATGAGTATGCGCGGGCGGCCTACGAGTTCGTACGGGACACCGTCCCGCACTCGGCGGACACCGGCGATCTGCGCGTCACCTGGCGCGCCTCGGACGTACTGCAGCGGGCCACCGGCATCTGCCACGCCAAGGCCCACGCCCTGGCCGCCTTGCTGAGGGCCGAGGACATCCCGGCCGCCTTCTGCTACCAGCGGCTGACGCACGACGACGGCACCGGCCACGTGGTGCACGGCCTGTTGGCGGTGCGGTTCAACGGCGCATGGCACCGGCAGGACCCCCGCGGCAACAAGCCGGGCGTGGACGCGCAGTTCTCCCTCGAGGGCGAGAGACTCGCCTTCACCCCCGACCCCGGTTCGGACGAGAGGGACTACCCCGTCCTGTACGCCACACCGCACCCGGCCGTACTCGACGCCCTCCGGGCCGCTCCGGACCGGCCGTACCTCTGGAAGACGCTGCCCGCCGCCCTCTGAGGACGGCCACCACGGTCAGCGCGCCTCGGCCGCCCGCACCTCTTCCGGCGTGGGAGCCGTGCCGCCCAGGTGTGCCGGGACCCACCAGGTGTCGTGCGGGCCCTTGGGGCGCACGGGGTAGGCACGCTGCGCGGCCTCCAGCAGGTCCTGAACGCGGTCGCGCAACTGGCGTGTGATCGCGCCCGCGTACTTGTCCTTGGACGCCTCGATCGCCTCACCGACCCGTATGGTGACGGGGATGTGACTGCGCCTGAAGTTGCGCGGGTGGCCCTTGGTCCACAGCCGCTGCGTCCCCCACACCGCCATCGGGACCAGCGGAACACCGGCCTCCTGGGCCAGCCGGGCGGCGCCCGACTTGAAGCTCTTCAGGGTGAACGAGGGCGAGATCGTGGCCTCGGGGAAGATGCCCACGATCTCACCGGACCGCAGCGAGTCCAGAGCGTGCGCGTACGCGGCCTCGCCCTGGGAGCGGTCCACGGGGATGTGCTTCATACCGCGCATCAGCGGACCGGCGACCTTGTGCCGGAACACCGACTCCTTCGCCATGAAACGCACCAGCCGCTTCTGCGGCCGCGCGGCGAGGCCGTTGAAGATGAAGTCCAGGTAGCTGATGTGGTTGCTCACCAGTACCGCGCCGCCCGAGCGCGGGATGTTCTCCCACCCCTTGCAGTCGATCTTCAGATCCCAGGCTTTGAACAACGTGTGGGCGAGACCGACGACGGGACGGTAGACAAGCTCGGCCATGGACGAAGCGGACCCTTCTCTGTGCACGGGAGGGAAGGGGTTCCCCCGGCGGGAAAGTTACGGTGCCGTAGGTTTACGGCATAGCGCAGATGGTGCCCCATCAAACGGACGGACAACCAGCCCCAGTGCCGGTAAATGGCGAGATCCTCGTCACGTCGCCCGTGATCACCTCGGCGTTTTACGCCACCTTTACTTTGCACGTACGGTTCTTCGCCGGACGAGCGAGGGCATCTCGCACCCCGCGACGTCGGGCCGGCAGGTGCGCGCCTTTGTCGGGAATGTGTGCAGTGGTGCCGGACACTGAACCGGGCGGCACCGGAGGTGCGGTGGATGTGGCGGTGCCCGCGGCGGCGGGCACCCGGTGAGTGCCGTGTCGGCGGCGGAACGGGAGAGTCATCAGTGGGCGGGCGCGACGGGGACCAGAGGCTCGGCGTGGCGGAGCTGGGGGAGGAGCTCGGTGCACGGGCCACGCTCGTCCAGTTCTCCAGCGCGTTCTGCGCACCCTGCCGGGCGACCCGCCGGGTGCTCGCGGAGGTCGCCGCGATGGTTCCCGGGGTCGCCCATGTGGAGATCGACGCCGAGGACAACCTCGGGCTGGTGCGCGCGCTCGGCATCATCGGGACTCCGACCGTGCTCGTCCTCGACGCCGGCGGGCGCGTGGTGCGACGCGCCGCGGGGCAGCCGCGCAAGGTGGACGTGATCGCGGCGCTCGGTGAGGCGGTGAGGGTTCCGTGACGGCCCCGGCTGCCGGGGCCGTCCCGCCGGGCCGGGCGGTCCGGCGCCCGCGGCACCGGCGGCGGGCCTCCCGGCACCCGGTCCCACCCGCACCCCGTCCGGTCCGCCTCGTACGGCACCCGGTCCGGTGTGACAGCCGGCAGGTGACGCATCTCCCACATGCCGGGACCAACTTGACTGTACGGCTCACGTATCGTCAGCCTGACCTTATGCCCCGGGAACTCCTTCTCTTCAAGCGTGTCCATGTGGACCTCGCGCGCACGGCGAGCGCGTGCTGTCCGGGCTCTTGACCAGCCCCCACATCCCCTCCCGCAGAAGGGCAACCCCATGACGGCCGGTCCCGGCCTCAGCAATCCCCGGTTCGCCTCTCCCGACCTGCTGCGTTCCGTCTTCCGGCGGCACGCGGCCGGAGTCGCCGTCATCACGGCGCGCGGCGCGTCCGGTCCCGTCGGCTTCACCGCGACCTCGCTGAGCTCCGTCTCCGCCGAGCCGCCGCTGCTCACCTTCGGGGTCGGCACCGGCGCCTCCAGCTGGCCGGCGCTCTCCGAGGCGGAGCACGTCGGCGTGCACATACTCGGCGAGCACCAGCAGGAGCTGGCCGCCACCTTCGCCCGCAGCGGTGCCGACCGTTTCGCGGCGCCGACCGGCTGGCGTACGGGCCCCGAGGGCGTCCCCGTCCTGGACGACGTGCTGGCCTGGCTGGTCTGCCGGGTGGTGGCCCGGGTCCCGGCCGGGGACCACCGCATCGTCGTCGCCGAGGTGGTCGTCGGTGATCCGTCGGGCGCGGGGCGTCCGCTGCTGTACCACCAGGGGCGCTACAACGGCCTGCGGGACTGACCCCTCGTCGTGCGGGGATCCGGGCGCGGCCCCGCTGTGCGACCGGTTACGCAGCGTTGTCAAGGTCACAGTGCAAAGCGCTTGCTCAGTGGGCAGGCAATCGATGTACTGGCGAGTAATATTTCCGTACCGAGCGCGGGCCGCCCCGACCGGGACCGGCCTCTCGGGGCGCCTATGCTGCCTGACAGGAAGGCAGCCCGGAAGGCAGCCCGAAATGACGATGCAGTAGGAGAGCCGGCGTGAGCTTGAGGATCGTTGTCACTGTGAAGTACGTGCCCGACGCCACTGGCGACCGGCACTTCGCCGATGACCTGACCGTCGACCGGGACGACGTGGACGGTCTGCTCTCGGAGCTCGACGAGTACGCGGTCGAGCAGGCCCTGCAGATCGCGGAGGAGGCCGACGACGCCGAGGTCACCGTGCTGACCGTGGGCCCGGAGGACGCCAAGGACGCGCTGCGCAAGGCGCTGTCCATGGGTGCCGACAAGGCCATCCACGTCGAGGACGACGACCTGCACGGCACCGACGCCATCGGCACCTCGCTGGTGCTGGCCAAGGCGGTCGAGAAGGCCGGTTACGACCTGGTGATCTCCGGCATGGCCTCCACCGACGGCGTCATGGGCGTGGTGCCCGCGCTGCTCGCCGAGCGCCTGGGCGTCCCGCAGGTCACCCTGCTCTCCGAGGTCTCCGTCGAGGACGGCACGGTGAAGGGCCGCCGCGACGGCGACGCCGCCTCCGAGCAGCTCGAGGCCTCCCTCCCGGCGGTCGTGTCGGTCACCGACCAGTCCGGTGAGGCGCGTTACCCGTCCTTCAAGGGCATCATGGCCGCCAAGAAGAAGCCGGTGGAGTCCTGGGACCTGTCCGACCTCGACCTGGACGCCGAGGAGGTCGGCCTGGAGGGCGCCTACACGGTCGTCGACGCCGCGGACGAGCGCCCGGCGCGCACCGCCGGCACGATCGTCAAGGACGAGGGCGAGGGCGGCAAGCAGCTCGCTGAGTTCCTCGCGGGCCAGAAGTTCATCTAAGGGCCCCCGCTCAGCCGACCGCCCCGCACCCTTCACTGCAAGCAGGAGAGAAGAAGTCCCATGGCTGAAGTCCTCGTCTACGTCGACCACGTGGACGGTGCCGTCCGCAAGCCCACCCTGGAGCTGCTGACCCTGGCCCGCCGCATCGGCGAGCCGGTCGCCGTCGCCCTCGGCAACGGCGCCGCCGACACCGCCGCCACGCTCGCCGAGCACGGCGCGGTGAAGGTCCTCACGCACGACGCCGCCGAGTACGCCGACTACCTGGTCGTACCGAAGGTGGACGCCCTGCAGGCCGCCTACGGGGCCGTGTCCCCGGCCGCCGTGCTGGTGCCGTCCTCCGCCGAGGGCAAGGAGATCGCGGCCCGCCTGGCGCTGCGCATCGGCTCCGGCATCATCACCGACGCCGTCGACCTGGAGGCCGGCGACGAGGGCCCGGTGGCCACGCAGTCGGTGTTCGCCGCCTCGTACTCCACCAAGTCCCGCGTCTCCAAGGGCACGCCGGTCATCACGGTCAAGCCCAACAGCGCGGCCGTGGAGGCCGCCCCGGCCGCCGGCGCGGTCGAGGCGCTGTCCGTGACCTTCTCCGAGAAGGCCACCGGCACCAAGGTCACCGGCCGTACGCCGCGTGAGTCGACGGGCCGCCCGGAGCTGACCGAGGCCGCGATCGTGGTCTCCGGCGGCCGCGGTGTCAACGGCGCCGAGAACTTCGCGATCATCGAGGCCCTCGCCGACTCGCTCGGCGCGGCCGTCGGCGCCTCGCGCGCCGCGGTGGACGCGGGCTGGTACCCGCACACCAACCAGGTCGGCCAGACCGGCAAGTCGGTCTCCCCGCAGCTGTACATCGCCTCCGGCATCTCGGGCGCGATCCAGCACCGGGCCGGCATGCAGACCTCGAAGACGATCGTGGCCGTCAACAAGGACGCCGAGGCCCCGATCTTCGAGCTGGTCGACTACGGCGTGGTCGGCGACCTGTTCGACGTCGTCCCGCAGCTGACCGAGGAGATCAAGGCCCGCAAGGGCTGAGTCCCGCCCCGGACCGCACACCGAGGCCCCCGCGACCGGCGCACACGCCGTACGGTCGCGGGGGCCTCGGTCCGTGTCAGCCGAGGGTGACCGACGCCTGCACCGGCAGATGGTCGCTCGGGAACTGCCCGGCGCGCGAGAAGGTGTTGATCGACGCCCGGTGCACCGTGACACCCGGCGTGACCAGGATCCAGTCGATACGGTCGCCGTCGGGCGTCAGCGGCCGGTAGCCGTGGAACGTGGCGTACAGGGCGCTGCGCTCGGCCGCCGCGTCCCAGGTGTCGGCGAGACCGGCGCCCAGCATCGTGTCGTACACCGGGTTCTTGTGGGCGGCGACGTTGAAGTCACCGGTGACCACCAGCGGTAGCGACCGGTCCAGCCCGGCGATCCTCTCGGCGATGAGCGAGGCGGCACGCGCGCGTGCGTTCTGGCTGGCGTTGTCCAGGTGGGTGTTCAGGAAGGAGAACTCCCGGTCGCCGTCGCGCAGATCGCGGAAGCGGACCCAGGTGACCATGCGGATGGAGCCGCCGCCCCAGGTGTTGGAGCCGATCACGTCCGGGGTGTCGGAGAGCCAGAAGTGGTCGTACTCGAGCGGGGCCAGCCGGCGGGTGTCGTAGAGGACCGCCACGAACTCGTCACGGCTGCCGCCCGCGCGTCCGGTGCCGATCCAGTCGTAGTGCGGGCCGAGGTCGGACTCGATGTCGCGCACCTGCTGGTAGAGGCCCTCCTGGATGCCGATGGCATGCGGGCGTTCGCGGCGCAGCAGCTCCCGCATCACCGGTCTGCGGGCGGCCCAGCTGTTGGGCTCGGTGGTGCTCGCGAAGCGCAGGTTGAACGACATGACCTCCAGCCGGCGGCTGCCGTGACGCTCCTGCGGGGAGGCCGAGGCCGAGGCCGGAGTGGCGGACAGGGCGGTACCGGCCAGCGGCAGGGCGGCCGCGGTGGCCAGCGCGGTCTTCAGGCCAAGACGGCGTGTGACGCGGCTGTGGTTCGGCACAAGGGCTCCTTCGCGAAAGCTTCGGGGCTTCAGGGCTCGGGCTCAGGAAAACGCTGCCAGGCGGACGTGAACATGCCGAGAGGAGGGAGTGGACCGCGGGCAAGACGGTGTTGACCGGCGGGAAGGGTGGCCTATAACTTCGTTCTACGGATTGTTGATTCCGTATTACGGAAAATAGGAGGGCTTGGGATGGGGCAGGGCCGTCAGGAAAAGGTGACCACGAGTCTCGCGGGCGCCGTCAGCGAGGAGATCAGCGCTTCCCTCGCCCCGGTCGACGCGGAACTGGGCCGCCACTACCCCGGGGACCCCGGCACCCGCCAGCCCGTCCACACCGTCTACGTCCCGGGCGACGTCTTCGCCGCCGGCACCATCCGCTCCTGGGGAGACCAGGCCCTCGCCGCCCTCGACGAACACGCCCCCGACGCCGCCTCCCTGGCGTCCGCGCTGGGCCTCGCCGAACACCTCGCCGAGCAGGTCCACGACCGCGTCCGCGCCAAGCTGGAACGCGAGCCGATCGAGGACCTGCGCGTCGACTTCGAGGACGGCTACGGCCCGCGCCCCGACACGGAGGAGGACGAGGCCGCGGCCCGGGCGGCCCGGCTGGTCGCCGGGGCCTACGGGAACGGCACGGCGGCCCCGTACATGGGCATCCGCATGAAGTGCATGGAGGCGGCCGTCCGCGACCGGGGCATCCGCACCCTCGACGTCTTCCTCAGCGGCCTGATGGCGGCCGGCGGGCTGCCCGAGGGGCTCGTGCTCACCCTCCCCAAGGTGACGTACGCCGAGCAGGTCACCGCCATGGTCCGGCTGCTGGAGGCGTTCGAGAAGGCGCGTGGAATCGAGCCCGGGCGCATCGGGTTCGAGATCCAGATCGAGACCAGCCAGTCCATCCTCGCCGCCGACGGCACCGCGACCGTGGCCCGGATGATCCGGGCCGCCGAGGGCCGCGCCACCGGACTGCACTACGGCACCTTCGACTACAGCGCCTGTCTCGGCGTCTCCGCCGCGTACCAGGCCAGCGACCACCCGGCCGCCGACCACGCCAAGGCGATCATGCAGGTCGCGGCCGCGGGCACCGGCGTACGCGTCTCCGACGGCTCCACCAACGTGCTGCCGGTCGGCCCGACCGAGCAGGTCCACGAGGCGTGGCGGCTGCACTTCGGGCTCACCCGGCGCGCCCTGGCCCGCGCCTACTACCAGGGCTGGGACATGCACCCCGGCCACCTGCCGACCCGGTACGCGGCCGTGTTCGCCTTCTACCGCGAGGGGTACGAGCAGGCCGCGGCGCGCCTCGCCCGGTACGCGAACCGGACCGGCGGGGACGTGATGGACGAGCCCGCGACGGCCAAGGCGCTCAGCGGCTATCTGCTGCGCGGCCTGGACTGCGGCGCGCTCGACTCCGGCGAGGTGGCGTCGGCGGCCGGCGGTCTGACGAGGGCCGACCTGGAGGGCTTCGCGACGCCGCGCCGGGGGGACCTGACCGTCTCGGGCGGGTGACGGCACAGGACGCACCCCGGGCCGGGGGAGGTGCGGGGGACGGCGGTCCGGTGCCCGGACTTCCGGGCCACCGGGCCCGTGCGCCGTCCGCGGAACGGCCCGCGCCCACATACCGCTCCGGGCCGGAGGCTGCGCGCTTCTCGACGAACAGTCAGCCGACGGGCGGCAGTTCGCCCGAGCCGCGGGTGATCAGCCGGGTCGGCAGCTCGATGCGCTCGGGGGCGACGAGGGTGCCGTCGAGCCGGCGGAAGAGGCGGTCGGCGGCGGTACGGCCGAGCCGGCCCGCGTCCTGGGCGACGACCGTGACACCGGGCCGGAGCAGATCGGCCAGCTCGAAGTCGTCGAAGCCGACGAGGGCGACCGGACGGGAGAGGCGGGCGAGCACCCGCACGACCGTGACCGTCACACGGTTGTTGCCCGCGAAGATCGCGGTGACGGGGTCGGGGCCCGAGAGCATCTCCTCGGCGGCCCGGCGCACCCGTTCGGGGTCGGTGACGCCGAGCGACATCCAGGCGTCCGCCACGGGTATGCCCGCGTCCTCCATGGCCGTCCGGTAGCCGCGCAGCCGCTCGGCGGCGGTGTGGATACGGGGCATGTCGCCGATGAAACCGATCCGGCGGTGGCCGTGCGCGATCAGGTGGGCGACACCGGACCGGGCGCCGCCGTGGTTGTCCGACAGCACCACGTCGGCGTCGATCCGCCCGGCCGGGCGGTCCACGAACACCGTGGCGACGCCCGCCCTGATCTCCGGCTCCAGATAGCGGTGGTCGTCACCGGCCGGAATGATCAGCAGCCCGTCCACCCGGCGGGCGCACAGCGCCAGCGCCAGCTCCTGCTCGCGGTCGGGGTCCTCCGCGCTGGAGCCGTTGATCAGCAGGGCGCCGTGGGCGCGCGCGACCTCCTCCACCGCACGGCTGAGGGGGCCGTAGAACGGGTCCGCGAGGTCCTCCAGCACCAGGCCGATGCTGGCCGTGCGGCCCTTGCGCAGCACGCGCGCGCTGTCGTTGCGCCGGAAACCCAGGGCCTCGATCGCCTCCTGTACGCGGCGCTCGGTGTCCGCGGTGACGCCGGGCTCGCCGTTGACGACGCGGGAGACCGTCTTGAGTCCGACTCCCGCGCGCGCGGCTACGTCTTTCATCGTCGGACGGTTGCCGTAGCGGCTCTCGGGGCGGCGGGCGGTCTCGGGCACGGTGCGCGGTCCTGTTCTGTTGTCCACGGTTCCGCCGCCCTGCGGGGTATGCCGATCCGTGGGTCCGTACAAGGATGTGGCGTCGAGCATAGAGCCTGGACAACGTTGTCACAGCCGGGGGAGACTGTCCCCCGCCAACTCCGGCCCGCGCCGCGCAACCGGGGCGCGTTCGAGCTGCCTCCCTTCCGGCCGGGGAACCCGGTACGCCCCTGGGGCTGTCCCAGGGGCGCCCACAGCAGCGGGAGAACCGACACTCATGCAGACCGACCTCGTGGCCGCACTCGACATCGGCGGCACCAAGATCGCCGGGGCGCTGGTGGACGGCCAGGGCCGGATCCTGGTGCGCGCCCAGCGCGCGACGCCCGCACAGGAGGACGGCGAGACCGTGATGCGGGCCGCCGAGGAGGTGCTCAACCTGCTGACCGCCTCTCCGCTGTGGTCCGGGGTGCGGGCCGTCGGCATCGGCAGCGCGGGCCCGGTGGACGCCGGCGCCGGCACGGTGAGCCCGGTCAACGTGCCCGGCTGGCGCGGCTTCCCGCTGGTCGACCGGGTCCGTGCGGTCACCGGCGGACTGCCCGTCGAACTGATCGGCGACGGTGTGGCCATCGCGGCCGCCGAGCACTGGCAGGGTGCGGCCCGCGGCCACGACAACGCGCTGTGCATGGTGGTCTCGACGGGCGTCGGCGGCGGACTGGTCCTGGGCGGGCGACTGCACCCCGGGCCCACCGGCAACGCCGGTCATATCGGCCACATCTCCGTCGACCTCGACGGCGACCTGTGCCCGTGCGGCTCCCGAGGCTGTGTGGAGCGCATCGCGAGCGGGCCCAACATCGCGCGCCGCGCCCTGGAGGGCGGCTGGCGGCCCGGCTCCGACGGCGACACCTCGGCCGCCGCCGTGGCCGCCGCCGCGCGGGCCGGCGACCCCGTGGCGCTGGCCTCCTTCGAGCGGGCCGCGCAGGCGCTCGCGGCGGGCATCGCGGCGACCGCGACCCTCGTCGAGCCGGACATAGCGGTCGTCGGCGGAGGCGTGGCCAAGGCGGGCGACGTCCTCTTCGCCCCCCTGCGCACCGCCCTGAAGAACTACGCCACCCTGTCCTTCGTCCAGCGACTGACCGTCGCGCCCGCACAGATGGGCACGGACGCGGGCCTGGTCGGCGCGGCCGCCGCGGCACTCCGCGAGAGCCGGTAGACGGACGGCAGGCGGCCCGCTCCGGGGGGCGGGGGCGGGGAAATCCGACGGCACGGCCGGGTGAGGTGCACGCCTCCCGGGCCCGGGCGGCGTACGCGGCCCGCGGGTTCGTCCCGGGGGCGATCGGTGGATGACAGTCCGTCGGGCCTGGACCTACCCTGGCCCCAGCCGCAACCGGGCGAGAACACGGGGGTCTTCATGTCGGGTGCCGCCCTGCCGTACGTGGACGAGCACGTCACGTTCGTGGCGGCCGGGGCCGGTGACGCCTGGCGCGGGCTGGCCGAGACGCTGGAGCGGTCCTTCTCGCGGACCGGTGCGGCGGGTTACGCCCGGCTGGTCGGATGCGCCGAGGTCACGGCGGCCGGGCCGCGCCCCCTCGCCGAGGGGTCGGCGTTCCCCGGCTTCCGGGTGGTCGAGGCCGTCCCGGAGCGGACGCTGGTCCTCGAGGGACGGCACCGTTTCTCCACGTACGCCTTCGTGTTCCGCGTGGAGCCGGACGGGGCGGGGCGTTCCCGGGTGCGGGCCGAGACCCGCGCCGCCTTCCCGGGGCCGGCCGGTGTCCTCTACCGGTGGCTCGTCATCGGGACGGGAGGGCATGCGTACGGTGTGCGGAGGCTGCTTTCCGCGGCCCGCAGGCGGGCCGAATCGCCCTGATTCGCGTGACCTCGGGCGTTTTTCGCAGTTGAGCGGTGCATGAAGAAGCGCAGCATGCTCGCCATCGCCTCCCTGGCCACCGGGTTCGTCGTCGCGGCCGTCACCCCGTCCCACGGCGCCGAGCCCACGGAATCGCTGATCGGTCTGGGCGTCGACGAAGCCCTCCAGGACCTCGCCGGCATCGACAAGACGGTCGCCAGCGACAGTTTCGCGGTCGACAAGCCGTCCCTGGGAGGCAACGCGGGTGAGGGCGGACCGGGTGGCCAGAGCGGTATCGGTGGTCTGAGCGGCTGACGTCGCGCCCGGTAGCGGCCGACGTCCCGCCGCGCGGCGCCGGGTCCCCCGCGACGAGCGGCGGGAAACCCGGCGCCGTGTGGCTGTTGCCTCATCGGCGGCTGGTTTCCGTCCCGGGGTGGAGCGGGCAAGCCTCAGGGGGCCAACAGAAGAGGGGGAACCGTGATCGTCTGGATCAACGGTGCGTTCGGCGCGGGGAAGTCCACCACCGCGCGGGAACTGATCGAACTGATCCCGAACAGCACGCTCTTCGACCCCGAGGTCATCGGCGGCGCGCTCACGCATCTGCTGCCGGCCAAACGCCTCGCCGAGGTCGGCGACTTCCAGGATCTGCCGAGTTGGAGACGGCTCGTGGTGGACACGGCCGCCGCCATGCTCGCGGAGGTCGGCGGAACCCTAGTGGTTCCCATGACCCTGCTGCGCCAGGAGTACCGCGACGAGATCTTCGGCGGTCTCGCCGCGCGCCGGATCACCGTACGGCATGTGCTTCTCGCCCCGGCGGAAACGATACTGCGGGAACGGATAGCCGACCGGGAGGTCCCACCCGACCTTCCCGACGGCGAGATGAGAATCCGCCAGTGGGCGTACGACCACATCGAGCCCTACCACGCGGCGCTCGCCTCCTGGCTGACCGCCGACGCCCATCTCGTCGACACCAGCCACCACACTCCGTACGAGACCGCGCGGCTCGTCGCGGAG
Organism: Streptomyces sclerotialus; assembly: GCA_000719105.1. Classification (GTDB taxonomy): domain Bacteria; phylum Actinomycetota; class Actinomycetes; order Streptomycetales; family Streptomycetaceae; genus Streptomyces; species Streptomyces sclerotialus_B. Next base: position 202,734 of record JODX01000007.1, read on the forward strand.
GCGGTGCGCACCGGGGACGTGCCCGTGTGCGACATCGTGCAGACCCCCGAACCCAGAGCGGAGACCCTCGCCGCGGGGGTCCTGCTCTTCGACGAGCAGGACCGTGTGCTGCTCGTCGACCCGACCTACAAGCCGGGCTGGGAGTTTCCCGGCGGGGTCGTCGAACCCGGTGAGGCACCCGCGCGCGCGGGCATGCGGGAGGTCGTCGAGGAGACCGGCATACGCCTCGACGACGTGCCCCGCCTGCTGGTGGTGGACTGGGAGGCGCCCGCGCCCCCCGGATACGGCGGACTGCGGCTGCTGTACGACGGGGGACGTCTCGACGCCGAGCGCCACCAGCGGCCCGTCCTGCCCGGACCCGAACTGCGCGAGTGGCGCTTCGTCACCGAGGAGGAGGCCGCCGACCTGCTGCCCCCCGTGCGCTACGAACGGCTGCGGTGGGCGCTGCGGGCGCGCGAGCGGGGCGCGGCGCTGTACCTGGAGGCGGGAGTGCCGGTGTAGCGCGACCGGCACGGGCGGGCGGCCGCACGCGCAGCCGTCCGGTGCGCGCCCGCCCGCGATCCGGCCGGTCCGCCGCGCAGTTTTCGCGTCATTCCCGGCCGGTCCGGCGCGCGATCGTGCGGCCGTCCCGGCCGGTCCGGCGCGCAGGCGCGCCGGGACCCCGCTCAGGCGCGCCGGATCCCCGCTCAGTTCGCCGCGTAGTTGCGCAGGAACAGGGCCTCCGCCACCGACAGGCGCTCCAGCTCCTCGGGGGACACGCTCTCGTCGAGCCCGTGGATCTGGGCCTCCGGCTCGCTGAGGCCCATCAGCAGGATCTCGGCGTCCGGGTACAGGCCGGCCAGCGTGGCGCAGAGCGGGATGGAGCCGCCCTCGCCCGCGAACCGCAGCTCCTCGCCGGGGTAGGCGACCGCCATGGCCGCCGCCATGGCCTCGTACGCCGGGCTGGAGGTGTCCGCGCGGAACCCCTCGCCCCGTCCGGCCAGTTCGAAGCTCACGCGCGCGCCCCACGGGATGTGCGCCCGCAGGTGCTCCTGGAGCAGCTTGGCCGCCTCGGCGGTGGGCATGCCCGGGGGCACCCGCAGGCCGACCAGCGCCCGGGCGCTCGCCTGCACCGACGGGGTGGCGCCCACCACCGGCGGGCAGTCGATGCCCAGCACGGTGACGGCCGGACGCGCCCACACGCGGTCGGCGACCGTGCCCGAGCCGATCAGCTCCACGCCGTCGAGCACCTTGGCGTCCCTGCGGAACTGCTCCTCCGGGTACTGCAGCCCCTGCCACTCGTCGTCGCCCGCAAGCCCGTCGACCGTCGTCGAACCGTCCTCCGCGCGCAGCGAGTCCAGGGCCCGGATCAGGGCGCCGAGCGCGTCGGGGGCCGCGCCGCCGAACTGCCCGGAGTGCAGGTTGCCCTCCAGCGTGTCGACCTGGACGCGCATCAGGATGGTGCCGCGCAGCGCGGCGGTGACGGTCGGCAGGCCCACCTGGAAGTTGCCGGTGTCGCCGATGAGGATCGCGTCGGCGGCGAGCAGCGCCGGGTGCTGCTCGGCGTACCGCTCCAGACCGCCCGTGGCCTGCTCCTCGGAGCCCTCGACGATCACCTTCACCCCGACGGGGACACCGCCGTTGGCCTTCAGCGCCCGGAGCGCGAGCAGATGCATGATGACGCCGCCCTTGCAGTCGGCCGCGCCGCGCCCGTACCAGCGGCCGTCCCGCTCCGTCAGCTCGAACGGCGGGCTGGTCCACCCGGCCGTGTCCAGCGGCGGCTGCACGTCGTAGTGCGCGTACAGCAGCACCGTCCTGGAGCCCTCGGGGCCCGGCAGGTAGCCGTACACGGACTGGGTGCCGTCCGGGGTGTCGAGCAGGGCCACGTCCACGAATCCCTCGGCGCGCAGCGCGTCGGCCACCCAGTTCGCCGCGCCCTCGCTGGCGCTCCTCGGGAACTGCGTGAAGTCCGCCACCGACTCGAAGGCCACCAGTTCGGTGAGCTCCTGCTTCGCCCGCGGCATCAGCGCGGCGACGGTCTCGGCGACCGGATTCGACGACATGGGCACGCTCCTCGTGGGTGCGACGTTCTACTGACTGGTACGTGGACGGCACGCGCACAACGGTGTAGTGCGCATACGCCTGCCGATCCTCCCACAGCGGACCGCGGCGAGGCCCGCCGTAGGATGCTCGGGACAGATGCGGCAGGCGGCGGATCGGGAGCAGTAGACCATCGTGAGCAGCGAGAACTCTTCGGCGGACGAGGCGGACGAGGCGGGCGACGTGCAGCAGGTGTGGGACGTCGTCGTGGTCGGCGCGGGACCCGCGGGGGCGTCGGCCGCCTACGCGGCGGCGGTCGCGGGACGGCGCGTCCTGCTGCTGGAGAAGGCGGAGCTGCCGCGCTACAAGACGTGCGGCGGCGGCATCATCGGTCCCTCGCGGGACAGTCTGCCGCCCGGCTTCGAGCTGCCGTTCAAGGACCGGGTGCACGCGGTCACCTTCTCCCACAACGGCCGCTTCGCACGCACCCGCCGCTCCAAGCAGATGCTGTTCGGGCTGATCAACCGGCCCGAGTTCGACCAGCAGCTGGTCGAGCACGCGCAGAAGGCGGGCGCGGAACTGCGCACCGGCGCCACGGTCTCGCGGGTCGAGCAGCACGGCTCCGCGGTGCCGGACCGGCGGACGGTGGCCGTCGTCCTGCAGGGCGGCGAGACGCTGCTCGCCCGGGCCGTCGTCGGCGCGGACGGCAGCGCCAGCCGCATAGGAGCACACGTCGGGGTGAAACTGGACCAGGTCGACCTCGGCCTGGAGGCGGAGATCCCGGTGCCCGAGACCGTCGCCGAGGACTGGAGGGGCCGCGTCCTCATCGACTGGGGCCCGATGCCGGGCAGTTACGGCTGGGTCTTCCCCAAGGACGACACGCTCACCGTCGGAGTGATCTCCGCGCGCGGCGAGGGTGCGGCCACCAAGCGGTACCTGGAGGACTTCATCGGCCGGCTCGGCCTCGCCGGCTTCGAACCGAGCATCTCCTCAGGGCATCTGACGCGCTGCCGCGCCGACGACTCGCCGCTGTCGCGCGGGCGGGTGCTGGTGTGCGGGGACGCGGCCGGGCTGCTGGAGCCGTGGACCCGCGAGGGCATCTCCTTCGCGCTGCGCTCCGGCCGGCTGGCGGGTGAGTGGGCGGTGCGGATCGCGGAGGCGCACGACGCGGTCGACGCCAGACGGCAGGCCCTCAACTACGCGTTCGCCGTCAAGTCGGGGCTCGGCGTCGAGATGAGCGTCGGCAAGCGGATGCTGAAGATCTTCGAGCGCCGGCCCGGCGTGTTCCACGCGATGCTGACCGGCTTCCGGCCCGCGTGGCGGGCGTTCGCGGACATCACCCGTGGCTCGACCACGCTCGGCGAGCTCGTCCGCAGCCACCCGCTGGCCCAGCGCGCCCTGACCGCGTTCGACCGGTGACGCCGGCCACGGGGCGCCGGTCATGAGATGACGCTCATGAGGTGACGGTGATCCGGAAGACAGGGTGGTCGGGCGCGGCACGGCGCAGTTCCTCGTCGGACGAGTCGGGCCCGACACCGTTGAAGAACACGCCGACCTCGGCCTTCCACCGCTTCAGGTAGGCGCGGAGCACCGGCGCCTTGTCGTTGTCGGCGACCTCCGTGGCGGTGAACGCCTCCACGGTCTTCCCGAGCCACAGCTCTCCGCCGCCCGCGGCCCGCATGTTGTGCGTCCACTGCACATGGCCGCGCGGCGCGACGAGATACTGCTCGCCGTCCACGACGAGCAGGTTGACCGGGGTGGTACGCCACCGGCCGCTCTTGCGGCCGCGGACGGCGAGGACCCGTGAGCCCCACACGCTGACGCCGCGTCGGGTCAGCCAGGCGACGGCGCGGTTGAGCACGTTGACGGTGAACCAGCCGGGCTTCTGCACGTGTGTGGACATGCGAGTTCCTCTGTGGGCAACGGGGAAAGCGGACCGTGTGAGCGGTGTCGTGCTACGAGCCGGGGTCGGTACGGCGGGATCCGCCGGGCCGGGGGCCGCCGCGGCGGAAGCGGACGAGCACGCTCACCACGCGTGCGGCGAACAGGACGACGGCACCATGCCGGGCGGAGCAAGGAACGTCCGCCCGGCGTACTCCGTGAGGCGGTTGCCCCCGGTCGCGTACCTGTGCTGACGGCCACCCGCCTCAGACGACGGACGACTTCTCGCGCCACAGCGCGGCGAGCGACGCGTCGCCGGTGACCTCCGGGAGCGGCAGGCGGTTCCACAGCGCGAGGTAGAGCCCCGCCGGCGGCCCCGCGATCTCGCAGGCGGCGTCCGCCGTCGCGCCCCGCTCGCTCACGGGCGGCCGGTCCGACAGCCGTACGGTCCACACGGCGTCCGTGTCGGTCGCCCGCACGCGCAGGACGGCCGGCCGGCCGGTGCGCACCCGGCTCTTCTCCCGCGCGTGGAACCCGAGGAGCAGCTCGTCGATGCCGTCGACCGCGAAGTCCGCGGCCGGCGGACGGGGCGCGCCGCCGGCCGCCAGCTCCGCGTCCACCCGGTGGACCGCCGTCTCGTGCGCCTGCCGCCGCGCCCAGAAGGCCACCGGGGAGGGCGCGGGCAGGAAGGTCCAGCAGACCGTGTCCGCGGGCGCGGCCGAGAGGGTGCCGACGAGTGCGCGGTGCCCTTCGCGGAACCAGTCGAGCAGCTCGGTGCCGTCCAGATCGGGCCCGTCCCCGATCGGCCGGGGCGAGGTGTGCCCCTCGGCGACGAAGCCCGTGGCCCAGCGGTGCACCGCGCCCGTGTGCCGCAGCAGGTCCCGCACCCGCCAGCCCGGACAGGTGGGCACTGCGGCGTCGACGCCGGCCTTCTCGGCGACCTCGGCCAGCGACCGGCCTTCCCGGTCCAGCGATTCCAGGTGTTCCTCCGTCTCCATGTGGCCGAGTCTGCCCGATGGAGCGCGCTCGAAGTAAGGCGCGTACGGCCCATGTGTCCCGTCAGACGTCCGCGGTGCCCCGGTGCTCCGACGGCCGGCCGTCACCGGGTGTCCCGCGGGCCAGCCACGCGGCGATGGTGCGGGCGATCGGCTGACCCGTGTCGATCTCCACGAACCCGAACTGGCCCGACTGGTTGCACTCCAGGAACCACCAGACGCCGTCGGCGTCCTCCACGAAGTCGAAGGCCCCGTACGCCAGTCGTGCCTCACGCAGATAGGTGTGCACGGCCCCGGCCGTACGCGCCGGTACGCCGACCGGCTGCCAGCGGACGGGGGTGCGGGCGAACCGTACGTCCACCTCGTCGGGGCCCGCGTCCGCGGGCACCGGTCTGCGGGCGGCCAGGAGGCGGTCGCCGACGGCGGTCAGACGGATGTCGGCCTGCTTGGCGATCCGGCGTTGCAGCAGCGTCGGACCGAGGGCGATGGAGCTGAAGTCCGCGCCGGGCGGGACCCGGCTCGTCGGCACCGCCACGGGCGGGTCCTGCGGATGCGTGCCGGACACGGGCTTGACCACCAGGTCGGGAACGCGCTCCGCGAACTCCTGGGCGGCCTGCGGGAACGTGGTGATCAGCGTGGCCGGCACGGGCAGCCCGGACCGCTGGGCGAGGTGCAGCTGCCAGGGCTTGTGCCGGGCCCGGGCGGCGGCGTCGGGATGGTTCATCCAGCGGGCGCCGGTGCCGCGCAGGATGCCGTACAGCGCCTGGGCGGACTCCTCGGTCAGCCATGCGGACGGCCGGGCCGCCCGGGTGCCCGGGACCCCCGGCCTGCGTACCCAGACGGACCGCAGGCCGCTCGTGCTCACCAGGCGGTCGCCGACGGAGAGATGCCCGCGGAACCCGCCGTGCACGTACTCACCGGACAGAGCGACCCCGCCACCCGGCAGATCGGCGGGATCGAGGCGCAGCACGGGGACGCCGGCCGTGTTCAGCTCGGCCACCACCATGTCCGCCGTCACATCCTGTTCGCACGTCAGGATCAGTACGGTCATCGTCGTCGGCCCGCGCTCAGTCGTCGAAGTGGGTCTTCGAACCGGCCGTGGAGGTCGTGGCTCCGGCCTCCCGCAACAGCCCGTAGTCATGGGCGGCGATGCGCCCGTCGGGTGTGACGTTCAACTGCAGGGCGGAGTCATAGGTGTACGCAGCGCCGACCTCCAACTGCTCAGCCGGGCGAGCGTAGTTGAGTGCGAACTGTCGCATCGTCTCTCCTTGTCAGGGGGCCACCCGGGCAGGCGGACCGTGACGCTCCGGCGTCACGCGGACAGCACGGGTCGCTGTGTTCTCACGGAGTTATACGAATCGAACGAGTGATTGGTTGCCTCACGCTGAGTGACCGCGTGTCGGCACCCGCGCCGCCCGCGGGCCGGGCGCGTCCTGCCCGGGCCGCGGTTGCGCGCGTACCTGCTACTTCCCCGTGTGCAACGCCCTATCGGAGTGTTGGGCCCTGCGGGTTGCGATTAGGCCAAATTCGGGTCATGGCGTGAAACTTGTGAATGGTCCGCAGAGAACGGGGCATGCGAAGCTCCACTCGAGAAAGGGGACCCACCGTGCTCGTTCCCGACCCGAAGGTCGTCAGACAGCTGCTGACCCGGTACGCGACGCTGCGGATAGCTCACGCGGAGCAGGAGACGCCGCGGACGGCGCAGGACCTGGCGAAGGTCAGCGACGCCCTGTGCGCGCTGATGGGCGAGGCCGGCGTCCACGACGCGATCGCGGCCGCGGACGAGGTGCTGCTCGCCGCCGCACGCAGGGCGAGGGCACGGCAGGGCACGGCAGACGACGAGGAGCGCGGCCTCTCCCTGGCCGTCTGACCCGAGCGCTCCGGCGGGAGCGGCCGGCCGGGACCGGGACGTGCGGCGGACACCGCGTCCGCCGCGTCCGCGGCTCCCCGCCGGCCGCTCCCGCGCGAGAAGCGCCCGCGAGCACGGGCGGCACCGAAGGCACCACGCTTCGCATGCGGCACGCCAGGGGGCAATCCCGGCGCTCCGGCCTATGCTGTAGCGGCATGAAGGGGGATGCGTACGGGGGCGCGTCGGCCGGACCGGCGGGCTCCGCCTCGTCGTTGGGACCGCTCGTCGTCGTCGGCGGTACGGCACCCTTGCGGGCCGCGCACGTGGAACTTCCCGAGGAGAACCCGGACCCCACCCTGCTGCCCGCGATCACCCTGCTGGAGCGCGCGGCGTCGCTGGGCGGCGTCCAGGAGGGCCTGCCGCTGCCGCCCGGACGGCTGCTCGCCGGGCAGTACCGGCTGATCCGGCCGCTCGGGTACGGCGGAATGGGCGAGGTCTACCTCGCGCTGGACACCAAGGTCGACGACCGCGAGGTCGCCATCAAGATGCTGCACGCCACGCACCCGCGCGGGGACGCGGGCGCCCTGGCGCGCGAGCGGCGCGCCCTGGTAGACCTCAGCCACGACGACATCATCCGTGTCTTCAACTACGGGCATCACCCCGAGGTCGGCGACTTCCTCGTGCTGCAGTACGTGGACGGGCTGACACTCGAGGAGGTGCGGGCCCGCGCGCGCGTGAGCCCCGACGAGTTCGGCGGCAGCCGCTTCCACGAGTTCGTCCTCGCGTACGGCGTCCGGATCCTGTCCGCGCTCGGCCATCTGCACGCCGACCGGCCCGCCAAGGTCTACGGCGATCTGAAGCCGGACAACGTCATGCACGACGGCACCTCGACGAAGATCATCGACGTGGGCAGCGTCCGCGCGGCCGGGCTCCCCGGGCACACCACGGAGGGCTACCGCGCCCCGACCGTCGGCCCCGGCGGCGAGTCCGACGGCCGCGACGACCTGTTCAGCCTGGGCGAGACGCTGCGACGGCTCAGCGGACTCGGCGAGTCGGCGCACGAACTCGAGGAACTCGGCGAGCTCGGCAGATCGGTCGCCGGTGCCGCCCCGGCCGCGGACCGGATGACCGCACCCGCCCCGCACGGTCTCGGGCTCGTCTCGCTCGCCCGCGTGCTGTGCCGCGCGACCAGGAGGAACCCCGACGAGCGGTTCGCCGACGCCCGGGAGATGGAACAGCAACTGCGCGGCGTCTTCCGCGAGCTGAGATCCCTGCGCACCCGACGGGAGACCTTCGAGCCGTCGCCGCTCTTCCTCCAGTCGCCGTACGCGCTCGACGGGGCCCTCGGGTCCGCACCGCCGCCCGCCCACTGGGCCGGGCCGAGCGCCTCCTCCCCGTACGCGCTGCCGTCCCCCGCCGAGGTCGCCCAGCGGCTGCCCGTCCCCAGGCCCGACCCGGACGACACCCACCACGCCGAACTGAGCAGGCTCGCCGACAGCGCGCCGGAGGCCCTGCTGCAGCACACCGCGGACTGGCGGGCGTCCACGGAGGTGCATCTGCTGCGCTGCCGGCTGAGACTGCGCGCACCGGGCGACGGGCGGGAGGCGGCGAGGAGGGAACTGGAGGCCGCCGAGCGGCTGATCGGCCCCGGGCGCGCCCCGTACGACTGGCGGCTGCACTGGCACCGCGGCCTCCTCGCGCTCGCCGCCGGCCAGGTGGCCGCCGCGCGAAAGCACTTCGACCGGGTCTACGCCTCGATCCCCGGGGAGTACGCGCCGAAACTCGCCCTCGGGTACTGCGCCGAGCGCCTCGACCGGTGGCGCGAGGCGCTGACCTTCTACGAGGCCGTACGGCTGCGCAACCCGTCGCTGGGCAGCGCGGCCTTCGGCGCCGCCCGGGCCCGGCTGGCACTCGGCGGCGAGCGGGCCCGGCACGAGGCGGTCGGGGCCCTGGACGCGGTGCCCCAGCACTCCCGGCACCGCACCGCCGCCCGCACGGCGGCCGTCCGCATCGGCGTCGCCCACGTACGCACCGCCGACCGCGACGACGAGGCGCGGGACCGGCTCGGGGAAGTGCTGGAGCGCCTCTCCCTGCTCTTCCACGCCCACGGACTCACCGACGACCACGCCCGCATCCGCATGACCGCCGAGGTCTGGGAGGCCGCGCACGACGCCCACGCGCGCGGAGCGCTCGCCGCGGCGGGACTGGCCGCGCTGGCCGCCGGCGCCGATCCGCGGCTGGGGTTCCCGGCCACCGGGACCGGACTGCGCCAGGACCTGTCCCGGCTCTACCGCTCCCTCGCCCACCAGGCCGCCCGGTCCGCCGACCCCGCGGACCCCGGCTACCTCGGGGAGACGGCCGTCGCCGAGATCCTCCTGGACCGCGCCTACGAGGTCCGCCCGCTCGCCTTCCGCCACCACAGGGACAGCCCATGGCTCGGGAAGAGAGTCGCCGACCGGCTCCGCACGGTCGCCTCCGCGGCGTCGCGCAGACCGTCACCCGCCTCGCACAGGCCACCGCCCGGCTCACGTCGGCCACCGTCGCCGTAGCCGCCGAACTCGCCCGCGGCGTCCGCCGTTACGCCTGGCCGTCGGCCGAGGGGCGGCGCAACAGCGCCTACCTGCGGGACCGTCTCGTGGCGCTGCCGCTGCTCGCCATGGTGGCGTTCGGGGCGTTCGGGTGGGCGTACACCGACGTACGCGGGGATCTGGCGCACGTACGGAACCGGCTGGCGCCCGCACTCGTCGACCTCGCCGACGCGAAGGCGTCGCTGCTCATCGCGCAGTCCGAGGCGGAGGACAACCTGGAGCGCGGCGGGGCGGTGGAGCTCGGCGGAATGGGCGAGCGCTACCGCACCCGGGTGGCCCGGGCGACCCAGAGCCTCAACCAGGTGGTGCGGGGCGGGGCGCTGACCGTGGCCGAGGAACAGGAACTGCGCGTGGTGTCCGCGCTGGTCGTGGACTACACCGCCTGGGTCGCCCGCGCCCAGGGGCATGCGGCCGACTCCGTCCTGGGGGACGCCGAGCTGTCGTACGCGCGCGGCATGCTCTGCCCCCCGCCGGACGGGGACGGCCGGGAAGACGGGTATCCGCAGTGCGGGAAGCCGACCGGCTCCGACGCGACCTCGATCGTGGACCGTGTGGTGGGCCTGGAACGGCAGGTCCGCGACCGGATCGCCGAGCGGTCCGCCTGGGGCACCGGCGTGATCACGGCCGCGGCCGTCTCCGGGGCCGCCTGCGTGCTGCTGGCCGCCGGGCTGTGCGGCACCCTGTCCTTCCTGCGCCGCCGCTTCCGTATCCGGCTCAGCGTCCCCCTCGTGGTGGCCGCCCTGCCGCTGTGCGCCGTCCCGCTGCTGACCTGGGACGCGCTGCGCGCACACGACGCGCTGAGCCGGGTCGTCCCGGTCGCGGACGAGCTCGTCGAGGACACCTCGGCGAAGACCGAGACCATCGCCGAGGAGCGCCCCTTCGAGAACGACGCCGAACCGCGGTCCATCGCCTTCCTGGCCGCCCGCGTCGACGACCGGCTGGCCGGAGGGCGGCTCGCCTTCCTGGACGGGCTCGCCGTCTTCGTCCTGCCCGCCGGGCTGGCCACCGCCGCCCTGGCCGGCGGCACCCTGCACGCCTACCGCCGCGAGTACCTGCTGGTCGTCCGCCCGGGAGCCGTCTCATGACCCGAAAGCCGGCCCGGCTGCTGCGGGCCCTTCTCGTGCTCTGCCTGCTCGCCCCGGGCGCCGGCTGCGCGGCGGACGAGCCCGATCCGCTCGTCGTGCTCGGCCCGTGGACCGGTCAGGAGGGCGCGGCCTTCGAGGCCGCCCTGGAGAAACTGGACGACGGCACCGGGCGGGAGTACACGTACGAAGGCACCCGCTCCCTGCGCGAGACGCTGCTGTCCCAGCTGGAGGCGGACGCCCCGCCGGACGTGGCCATCCTCAACAGCATCGGCGAGCTCACCGAGTACGCCCGCCGCGGCAGACTGCGGCCCCTCGCCGACGAGGCCGCCGAGCGCGCCTACTCGCCCTGGGCGCCGCCCCTGCTCGTGGACAGGGCGAACCGCAGGTACTGGGTCCCCCTGAAGGTCGACGTGAAGAGCCTCGTATGGAGCGAGGAAGGCGCGTCGAGCGAGGATCCCGAGTGGTGCGTGGGGCTCGCTTCGCAGGCCACCTCCGGCTGGCCCGGCACCGACTGGATCGAGGACATCCTCCTCCACCAGGCGGGCGACGGCTTCTACGAGAAGTGGGCGACGGGCCGCGAGAAGTGGAGCAGCCCGGCCGTCGAACGCGCCTGGACGACCTGGGCCCGGCTGCTCGGCGACCGTGACCCGGCGTCCGTCCGGCTCTCCCTGACGACGTCGTACGAGGGCGAGTCCGTGCAGGGCGAGGGGAAACCGCGCGGGCTGCTCGACTCACCCGCCTTCGGCGGCTGCACGCACGAACACCAGAGCGCCTTCGTGCGCTACCTCTACACGGACGACAAGGTGCGCGTGGAGCCGTCGGCCCGCTTCCTGGACGGGCGGCCGGAATACCGGGACGCGTACGAGGTCGCGGGCGACATGGCCGCCGTGTTCAGCGACGACCCGGCCGCCCAGGAACTGGTGGAGCGGCTGTCGAGCCCCGGCGGGCGGCAGGCGTGGCGCGACGCGGCGGACCCGCCGGTGCGCCCGCTCTTCCCGGACACGGCGGAGCTGCCGCCGGCATCGGACGACGACCCGTTCGAGCAGGAGATCGCCTCCCTGCTCACCTCCCGCGCCCGCACCCTGTGCTTCGACGCGTCCGACGTGATGCCGCCCGAACTGCGCGACGCCTTCCACCGGGCGGTACTGGAGTACTTCCGCGACCCGGCGCCCGGGCACCTGAAGTCACTGCTGGAGCAACTGGACACCGTCAGCGCCCGGGTGGACGACGACTACTCCGGCGACCGCTCCTTCCGGCCGCCGCAGGACATCTGCGCGGACACCGGGGGCTGAGCCGTACGCTGGCGTGCGGCGGGGGAACGCCGCTCAGACCGCGACGACCCGCACCCCCGCCTCCTCGAAGCCCCGCACCGTCTCCTCCTCCACCGCCGAGTCCGTGACCAGCGTGTCCACCGCCTCGGCCGCGCAGATCCGGGCGAACGCGCGCCGGCCCAGCTTGCTGGAGTCGGCCGCCACGACGACGCGTTCGGCGCGCTCGCACAGCAGCCGGTTCACCGCCGCCTCCGCCTCGTCGTGCGCGGCCGCGCCGTGGCGCACGTCGAGCGCGACCACGCCCAGCACGGCCACGTCCACGGTGATCTGGCCGAGCACCCCGTCGGCGAGCGGCCCGACGAGCTCGTACGAGGACGGACGGGCCACCCCACCGGTCAGCACGATCTTGAACTGGGGGCGCACGGCGAGCTCATTGGCGATGTTCAGCGCGTTGGTGACGACGGTCAGCGCGGGCGAGCCCGAGGCCAGGTCGGTGCGGACGGCCAGCGCCCGGGCCACCTCCGTGGTGGTCGTCCCGCCGGTCAGGCCGACCGCCTCGCCGGGGGAGACCAGGCCCGCGACCGCCCGGGCGATGCGCTGCTTCTCGGAGGCGTGGCGGGCGGTCTTGTAGCGCAGCGGCAGCTCGTACGAGACCCCGTGGACGACCGCGCCGCCCCGGGTGCGCACGAGCATCTGCTGCTCGGCCAGCCCGTCGAAGTCGCGGCGGATCGTGGCGGCGGAGACGGAGAGCTCGGCCGCCGCCTCCTCGACGTCCAGCCGGCCCCGTTCGACGAGCAGTTCCAGCAGCGCCTTCCAGCGGGCGTCGCGCGACATCCGAGCCTCCGTTCGACGCGTCGTTCCTCCGGTGACCCTAGCGCAGCCCGCACGCACCCAGGAGCGACCGCATGCTTGAAAGTGCTCGGACGCTCGCTCTATCTTGCAGAAACGAGCATCGAGCCGGAGAGGTGGGCCATGAGCCACGTCGAGGACGAGCTGAACAGCCAGCCCGAGTGCTGGACCCGCGCCGCCGAGGAGGCCACCGCCCACGCGCGCGTGCTGCCCGGGGCGGGGGAACGGGTGGCGATCGTGGGGTGCGGGACCTCGTACTTCATGGCGAAGGCGGCCGCCGCCCTGCGCGAGGGGGCCGGACAGGGCGAGACCGACGCGTACGCCGCCTCCGAGTTCCCGCACGGCCGCCCGTACGACCGTGTCGTCGCCCTCACCCGCTCCGGCACCACCACCGAGGTCCTCGACCTCCTCGGCCGGCTCCGGGGGAGCGCCCGCACCGTCGCGGTCACCGCGGACCCGGACACCCCGGTGGCGACGGCCGCCGACGACCTCGTCGTCCTGGGCTTCGCCGACGAACGGTCCGTCGTCCAGACCCGGTTCGCGACCACCGCGCTCACCCTGCTCCGCGCCCACCTCGGCCTGCACCCCGACACGGCCGTCGCCGACGCCCGCACCGTGCTGAAGGAGCCGCCGCCCGACGACCTCGCCGGCCGCACGCAGTTCACCTTCCTCGGCCGAGGCTGGACCGTCGGGCTCGCCGACGAGGCCGCGCTCAAGATGCGCGAGGCCGCGCTGGCCTGGGCGGAGTCCTACCCGGCGATGGAGTACCGGCACGGCCCGATCAGCGTCACCACGCAGAACACGGTCACCTGGATGCTCGGCGACGCACCCGAGGGGCTGGCCCGCCAGGTGCGGGACACCGGCGCCACCTGGGTGGCCGGCGGCCTCGATCCGCTCGCCGAACTGGTCCGGGCCCAGCGGCTCGCCGTCGCCGTGGCCGCCGCCCGCGGACTCGATCCGGACCGGCCCCGCCACCTCACCCGCTCGGTGATCCTCGACGCCGCCGACCGGCAGAAGCGATAGGGGAGAGGCCGTGCCGCTCGTCACCACCGGTGAACTGGTCACCGCGGCCGCCGCGGCCCGCACCGCCGTCCCGGCCTTCAACATCATCACCCTCGAACACGTCGAGGCGGTCCTCGCGGGCGCCGAGTCCGCCGGCGCACCCGTCGTCCTCCAGGTCAGCGAGAACGCGGTGGCGTTCCGCGGCGGGCACCTCCTCCCGCTGGCCCGCGCCGCCACCGCCGCCGCCGAGCGGTCGGGCGTGCCCGTCGCCCTGCACCTCGACCACGTCCAGCGCGACGACCTGCTGCGCCGGGCGCCCGACGCGGGGTTCGGCTCGGTGATGTACGACGCGTCCCGGCTGCCGTACCCGGAGAACCTCGCCGCCACCCGCGCCGCCGTCGACTGGGCGCACGCCCAGGGGCTCTGGATCGAGGCCGAGCTGGGCCAGGTCGGCGGGAAGCACGGGGCGCCGGCCCTCGACGCACACGCCCCCGGAGCCCGGACCGACCCCGACGAGGCCCGCGCCTTCGTCACCGACTCCGGCGTCGACGCCCTGGCCGTCGCCATCGGCAGCACCCACGCGATGACCACCCGCACGGCCGCCCTCGATCACGCCCTGCTGAAACGCCTGAGTGCCGCGCTGGACGTGCCGCTCGTCCTCCACGGCTCCTCCGGGGTCCCCGACGGCGAGCTCAGGGCGGCCGTCGAGGGCGGCATCGCGAAGGTCAACATCGGTACGGCGCTCAACATCGCGATGACGGGCGCGGTCCGGGAGTTCCTCGCCGCCCGCCCCGAGGTGGTCGATCCGCGCAAGTACCTCGCCGCGGGTCGCGAGGCCATGGCGGGGGCGGTGGCACGGCTGATCGGGGTGCTGCGCTAGCGCTTGACCGCCTTCAGGACCACGAACTTCGGGTCGCTCGCCACCACCTCGCCGTTGCCGAAGAGGCGGCGCAGCTTCACGTGGTAGCCGAGGTGGCGGTTGCCGATCACCCACAGCTCGCCGCCCGGCCGCAGCGCGCGCTTCGCCCCGGTGAACATCCGCCAGGCCGTGGCGTCCGTCGTCGCCTGGTGGGAGTGGAACGGCGGGTTGTTGAGCACCAGGTCGACGCTGCCGGGCGGGAAGCCCGCCATGCCGTCGCCGACGCGGAACTCGGCCTTGCCGTCGGCGTTCGTCCGGTAGGTGGCCTCCGCGGATGCCACCGCCTGGTACGACTCGTCCACGAACACCACCTCGGCGTCCGGCCGGGCCAGCGCCACCGCCGTCCCCACGACGCCGTTGCCGCAGCCGAGGTCGACGACGCGGGCGCCGCCGCGGACGTCCGGCAGGTGCTGGAGGAAGAAGCGGGTGCCGATGTCCAGGCGGTCGGCGCAGAAGACGCCCGCGTGGTTGACGACGGTGCGGCCGGAGAGCGGGCCGATGCCCTCGGGGAGGGGGTAGCGGTACGGCCAGGGATCGGCGTCCTGCTCGCGCTCCCGCTCCGGGGCCGGGACGGTGAAGATCAGCCGGGCCTTCCTCCGCGCGAGCGACGTCCGGGTCGGGCCGAGGATCCGCTCGAACAGCTCCAGCGTCGAGGTGTGGATCTCCTTCACCATGCCGGCGCCGACGACGACGGTGTCCGCGTGCACCGCGGGCGCCAGGCGCAGCAGTTGGTCCTCCAGCAGGGCGAGGCTCTTCGGCACCCGCACCAGCAGCACGTCGATCCGCCCGGGCGGCGGGTCCTGGGTGGTGAGCAGCCGCACGGAGTCCGCCGGGACGCCGTTGCGCTCCAGGTTCGCCCGGGTCGCCCGCTGCGCCAGGTACGAGTCCGTGATCTGGACGGCCGGGCCGCGCGCCGCGAGCGCCGTGGTCACCGCACCCCAGCGGTCGCCCACCACCACGACCGTGCCGGACAGCGGGGCGCCGCTCTCCGCCAGGTGACCGAGCAGGTACTCGTCGGCGGCGTCCCAGGCGCGCAGCCGGTCGCGGGGGTCCTCGGGGAAGCGGGTCAGCGAGAGCTCGGTCTGCTCGGCCCATGGCGTGGTCATCCGGTCGTTCATCGTGCGTCAAGGCTAGCCGAGCCGCAGGTCGGGCCCGCCGCCGCGGCGGATCGGGGTACGGGCCGGAGCCGGCGGGAGCGGGCGGGCGCGGACTGGGACGCCGGTGGGCGAGGATGGGCGTATGGACGCCGAGCTGTTCCCCCGGAGCCGTACGGAGATAGCGCCCTCGGCCGTGCACGTGCCCGACTGGCTGGACGCGGACCGGCAGCGGCGGCTCCTGGACGCCTGCCGCGAGTGGGCCCGGCCGCCCGCCGGACTCCGCACGGTGCGCACCCCCGGCGGCGGCACCATGACCGCACGGCAGGTCTGCCTCGGCTGGCACTGGTACCCGTACGCCTACGCCCGCACGGTCGCCGACGGCGACGGCACGCCCGTGAAGCCGTTCCCGGACTGGCTGGGGGAGATCGGCCGGCGCGCGGTCGCCGACGCGCTCGGACCCGGCGCGGCGGCGGCCCCGTACGACATCGCGCTCATCAACTTCTACGGCGGGGACGCCCGCATGGGCATGCACCGCGACAGTGACGAGAGGTCGGACGCCCCGGTGGTGTCCCTGAGTCTCGGTGACACCTGTGTCTTCCGCTTCGGCAACACCGCGACCCGGACCCGGCCGTACACCGACGTGGAGCTGCGCAGCGGCGACCTGTTCGTCTTCGGCGGCGCGTCCCGGCTCGCTTACCACGGTGTGCCCCGGGTGTACCCGGGCACCGCGCCGCCCGGCCTGGGACTGACCGGCCGGCTGAACGTGACCCTGCGGGTGAGCGGCCTGGAGGCGGACTGACGGAGAACGACGGCCGACCGGCGGGGACACCCGCCCAACGGATCATGGGAGACTCGCCTCCATGGAAGGCATGGCGGCCCCCGAAGGGGCGGGTGGAGGGACCACGCGGACGCGGCTGGACCGGGGGCGCGGAGCGCTCGGCCCGGCCCTGCAACTCGTGCACACCGGACGCGCCCCCACCCGGGCCGTGCTCACCGCCGAACTCGGCGTCACCCGGGCGACCGCCGGCGCCGTCGCCGCGGAACTGGAGGCGCTCGGGCTGATTCGGGTCGACGCGCACCCGGGCGCCGCCGCGGGTTCCCAGGGCCGCCCCTCGCACCGCCTCGAGGTGGCCGGGGACGGGCCCGTCGCCCTCGCCGCACAGGTGCACGCCGACGGCTGGCGCGCCGCCCTGGTCGGGCTCGGCGGGCGGATCGTCGCCACCGCGCCCGGCTGCGAGACCGTCGACGCCGACCCGGCGCAGGTGCTCGGCTCGGTCGTCGACGCCGGTGCCGAGCTGCTGCGCGAGACCGGGCGGCGGTGCGTGGGCGCGGGCCTCGCCGTACCGTCCGCGGTCGCCCGGCCGGGGGGCCTCGCGCTCAATCCGATGCACCTCGCCTGGCCCCTGGGGGCGCCCGTGTGGGAGATCTTCGCCGAGCGGGTGCGCGCCGCCGGCATCACGGGGCCCGCGTTCGCGGCGAACGACGTCAACCTCGCCGCCCTCGCCGAGCACCGGCACGGCGCGGGGCGCGGCGCCCGGGACCTGCTGTGCGTGGCCACCGGCCACCGGGGTGTCGGCGGTGCCCTGGTGCTCGACGGCCGTCTGCACACGGGCAGTTCGGGCCTCGCGCTGGAGGTCGGGCACCTCACGGTCAACCCCGAGGGCGGGCGCCCCTGCCACTGCGGCAGCCGCGGCTGCCTGGACGTGGAGGCGGACCCGCTGGCCCTGCTCACCGAGGCCGGCCGTGACCCGGGGCCCGAGGTGTCACTGCTGCGCCAGGCCGAGGACCTGGTCCGCACCCAGTACGGCGACCCGGCCGTCCGCACGGCCGCCGAAGCGCTGATCGACCGGCTCGGCCTGGGACTGGCCGGCCTGGTCAACATCCTGAACCCGGACCGCATCATCCTCGGCGGCCTGCACCGCACTCTCCTCGCCGCCGACCCCGACCGGTTGCGTGCGGTCGTCGCCGACCGCAGCCTGTGGGGGCAGAGCGGCGGCGTACCGATACTGCCCTGCACCCTGGACCACAACAGCCTCGTCGGTGCGGCCGAGTTGGCCTGGCAGCCGGTGCTGGACGACCCGATCGCGGCGTTGGCCTAGAGGTCCGCCGGGCCCTCGGTGCCGTGCGGGGACCTCGAGGCGCCCCCTCGCGCCCGGCCACCACGAACGATGCGTACTGCGGCCCCCGGAGGGGTCGGTCACCGCCCGGTCAGCCTGCTACGGCCGACCGGGCGGGAGCGTGTTCGGCGCGGCGTCTGCGCGGCGCCGGGCGGTGCGCGGAGCTGTGGGACGGGCGCATCGGAGCCGCCGCCGCGGGCTCCTCCGAGGTGGCCGTCGGCAGCGTGAACCACACGACCTTCCCCGACTCGCCGTGGGGCCGCGCGCCCCAGCTCTCGCTCACCGCGGCGACCATGGCGAGACCGCGGCCGCAGGTCTCGGTGAGGTCCGCGTCTCGCATCTCCGGCAGGCGCGGGTCGTTGTCGCGCACCGAGACCGTGAGCCGGTCGAGCAGCAGCTCGATCTCCACGGTGCACGACTTGTCCGGCTCCGCGTGCCGGTGGACGTTGGTCAGCAGCTCGGTGACACCGAGCGCCGCCTGGTCGATCAACTCGTCGAGGTGCCAGTACCGCAGTTGCGCAGAGACGATTCTGCGGACCTGGCCTATCCGCGCCGGCAGGGCTTGCAGCTCCACCGTGCAGTGCCTGCTTGGGTTGCTGATCACGACTGCGACTCCCCGAATTGAGGTCCGGAAGAAGACGGAGGACGGATCCAGCGAGGTGGCTGCGGGACGGCGCCGCCTGCTGTGCGGCCGCACTCGGCTGCCGCCTGTCTTGGCGCGGTGCGGCTGCCTGCGACGGCCGCCCGCGGTCGGTCCTGCCCGGCGGGCTGGTTCGCAGCGTTATCGCCGGTACACCCTAAGTGACGTGACATCAGCGTGACTCAGGGCCTTTCATCCCGCAACTCACGGCCGGTTCAGTGACCGCGCCCCGCGGCCCTGCGCACGGCCTCGATGAACCGGCGTGCGGAGGGCGGCCCGGGCTTGCCCGGAGCGGGGTCGTGCTCGCCGAGGACCAGCGTGTAGCGCGTGCCGTTCAGATCGGCCAGCGCCCGGTCCTCATGGGCGAACCAGGGCTTGGAGGCGCGCACCGCCTGTACGGGAGCGCTGTCGATCTCGCTGCCGTAGCTGGTGAGCAACTGCAGCCTGCCGTCCTTGATCCGCACCTGTCCGGCCCGGGTGAGTGAGCGCAGCCTTTTACCGATCCGCACGCCCGTAGCCGTGAACTCCGGCTCCGTCATGTTCTCTCCGCCCCCTTGGTGCGTATCGGCTGCGCTCTCTCGGGACCCGTGCGGGTCCTGGTGCATGTGCACCCCGGTACGGGCTGCTCGGCCCGTGCGGTGCAGTCTGCACGCCCCCGGCGTCGAGCACCAGTGCGCACGGTCGGGGCGGGCCGCGTCCGGCGGGCGCACCGGTGGCACGCCCGGCGAATGCGCCCCCATGCGCCCGCGCACCACCCGCAACAGCTGCGCTTTGGGGCTCCCAAAGGGTCGTTTATGCAGGTGAGAAGCGTGCGAAGGGTGTTTATGATCGAGTGATCCGGCCGTGCGGACCGCCGTCGGCGAGACGTGTGAGGAGCCTTCGCGGTGACCATTCCCCAGATGCCCCGGACCGGCCGGATTCTCGACACCCAGGACGTCGACCGCAGTGACGCCGGGTACCGGGCGTGGCTGAAAGAGGCGGTGCGCAAGGTGCAGGCCGACGCCAACCGGTCGGCCGACACCCACCTGCTCCGTTTCCCGCTCCCGGACAGCTGGGACATCGACCTCTACCTCAAGGACGAGTCGACCCACCCCACCGGAAGCCTCAAGCACCGGCTCGCCAGATCGCTGTTCCTGTACGGGCTGTGCAATGGCTGGATCCGCCCGGGCCGCCCGGTGATCGAGGCGTCCAGCGGTTCCACGGCCGTCTCGGAGGCGTACTTCGCCAAGCTGATCGGCGTGCCCTTCATCGCGGTGATGCCGCGCACGACCAGCGCCGAGAAGTGCCGACTGATCGAGTTCCACGGAGGTCGGTGCCACTTCGTGGACGATCCGCGCACGATGTACGAGGCCTCGCTCGCCCTCGCGACGCAGACGGGGGGCCACTACATGGACCAGTTCACCTACGCCGAACGTGCCACGGACTGGCGCGGCAACAACAACATCGCCGAATCGATCTTCCGTCAGCTCGAGTTGGAGCGCTTCCCCGAACCCGCGTGGATCGTCGCCACGGCCGGGACCGGGGGCACCTCGGCGACCATCGCACGGTACGTGCACTACCGGCAGTATGACACTCGCATATGCGTCGCGGACCCCGAAAACTCATGTTTCTTCGAGGGCTGGGCCACCGGCGCTCCGGACGTCACCTGTGACCGCGGTTCCCGCATCGAGGGCATCGGACGGCCCCGCATGGAACCCAGCTTCGTCCCCGGCGCCGTCGACCGGATGATGAAGGTCCCGGACGCGGCGAGCGTGGCGGCTGTACGGACCCTGGAGGCGGCGATCGGCCGCAGGGCGGGCGGCTCCACCGGCACCGGGCTGTGGAGCGCCCTGAGGATTGTCGCCGAGATGGTGGCCGAGGGGCGGAAGGGGAGCGTGGTCACACTGCTGTGCGACCCCGGGGACCGCTACCTGGACAAGTACTACTCCGACGCCTGGCTCGCGGAGCAGGGGCTCGACATCGGGCCGTACACGGCGGCCGTCGAGACGCTGCTGGAGACGGGGGAGTGGCGGACCTGACCGGGCGCGCGGCACGGTCACCGGTGCGGCGCACGCGCGCCCGAGGTACCGGCGAGGCGCGCGCACGTCCGCCCGGCGGGGTCCGGGCCGGACGCTCAGCCGGACGCCAGCCTGCGGTCCAGCGCACCGAGGGAGTCGCGTACGGTGCGGTCCAGCCCGGGCCGGGCCAGCCGCAGGGCGAAGCGCACGACCGCGGGGCCGTCCGCGGCCCAGGTCAGCCGCACCCGGGTGCCGGTACCGACCGCCGACAGCCGCCACTCCTCCAGCAGGGCACGGACGCCGGGGACGGGAACGTTGGTCTCGTCGACGCGGTACGCGTACACCGACGCGGGCTCGGCCGCCACGACCGTCTCCACGAAGCGGGCCCCGCCCCTGAGCCGGATCTCCCGTCCGGCACCGTCCCCGATCGGCCGGGCGGACACCACGGCCGTGCACCACTCGCTCCAGCCGGCCACGTCCTCGGCCAGGGCGCGGTACACGGCGTCCGGCGGCGCGGAGATCTCACGGGTGAACACCAGACGCAGCGGCGCGGTCCCGGTGAAGCCGGGCCCCACCGGGCGCAGTCGTCGGGTCATGGACGTGACCCCCTTGCGGCGAGGGCGCCCCGAGGCGGGAACAGGCGGGCGACGGCAGCGCCACCGTACTGCGCACGCCCTCGGGTGTCTGTACGTCAGACGTCGCCGGGGTCCCCGGGCTCGCCCGCGACCACCAGTTCCCTGAGGTGCTCGGCGACCTCCGCACGCGCCGCGCCCGGCAGCCCGGCGTCGGTGACCAGCGTATCGACCTGCTCGAGGGACGCGAACGAACTCAGCCCCACCGTGCCCCACTTGGTGTGGTCCGCCACCACGACCACGCGACGGGCGGACTGCACCAGCCGGCGGTTGGTCTCGGCCTCCGCCAGGTTCGGCGTGGAGAGGCCCGCCTCGACCGATATCCCGTGCACGCCCAGGAACAGCACGTCGAAGTGGAGCGCCGCGATCGCCTGGTCGGCGACGGGGCCCACGAGGGAGTCCGACGGGGTGCGCACCCCACCGGTGAGCACGACCGTGGCGGCGCCAGGCCGCTGCCCCGAGTTGCGCTGCGCCGAGTGGAACACGTCGGCCACGCGCACCGAGTTGGTGACCACGGTCAGGTCGGGCACGTCGAGCAGCCGGTGCGCGAGCGCGTACGTCGTCGTCCCCCCGGACAGCGCGATCGCCGCCCCCGGCGCGACCAGCTCGGCGGCCGCCCGTGCGATGTCCTCCTTGGCGGACAGTTCCAGACCGGACTTGGCCTCGAACCCCGGCTCGTGCGTGCTCGCCTCGGCCACCGGGACCGCGCCGCCGTGCACCTTCTCCACGGCGCCCTGCCGGGCGAGCGCGTCGAGGTCGCGGCGGACCGTCATGTCGGACACGCCCAGCTTGCGCGTCAGCTCGTTGACCCGGACCCCGCCGCGGCGCCGCACCTCGTCGAGGATCAGGGCACGGCGCTGCTCCGCGAGGAGGTTCTGGTTGTCACTCACGCCCGCTCCGGTCCTTTCGCCCCATCACGCCTCCCATACCCCCTCCGACGAGGACATTCCCTCCGCGCCCGGTCCTCGAGGACGTCTCATCCTCGCACGGAGGGGGGAGATTCCGTGACCGCGGGTGTACACGCGGTCCGATGGCGGGATCATGTCGGTGCACATCACGGCTGCCATGGGCGGACCACGGGGGAAAGGGCAGAACAGTGGCGCGTGCGACGCAGGACAGGGAGCGGGCGGCGGACGGGGAGAATCCGGGGGGCCGGGGCGACCCGGACGACACGGCACTCGAACTCCTCGTCCACGGCGTGGGCGGCACCACGCCGGAGAAGATGCTCGACGACCCGCGGACCGTACGGATCAGCGGCGACGGGATCGCGGCCGTCTTCCGGCGCATCGACGACGCCGAAGCGGAGGACCGGCCCGAGGAACGTCCCGAGGGCCGGCGCGGCAAACCGGTGCCCGAGGCGTACGTCTGGTGCAACCTGACCTCCGGCAACGGCTCGCGCGCGCTCTGGCTGTTGCTGCTGCCGTTCATGGTGGTCAACCTCGCCCACTGGATGCGCCCCACCACCAGCGGCCGACGCCGCACGGTACGGCTGTACGGCCTCCTGGTGCGCCTGACCGCACTGACCCTGACCGTGCTGCTCGTGGCCGCCGCCTCCGGCCGGCGTCTCGCCCTGGCCTCCCT
Organism: Streptomyces sclerotialus; assembly: GCA_000719105.1. Classification (GTDB taxonomy): domain Bacteria; phylum Actinomycetota; class Actinomycetes; order Streptomycetales; family Streptomycetaceae; genus Streptomyces; species Streptomyces sclerotialus_B. The sequence goes on from JODX01000007.1 coordinate 225,256, forward strand.
GGTACCGGCAGCGCTCACCGGGCTGCTCTGGTACCTGTCCCACCGCACCTGGAGCGTGTACGAGTCGCAGCGGCCGACGGGGTACGGGGCCGGGCGCGAGGAGGAGGCCGAGCACACCGCGCTGTCCCGGCCGGGCTTCTGGTACGGCCGCCGCCTGGTGGCCCGGCTGCGCGCCGCGCACACCGCGGCGGGCTTCCTCACGGTCGCGGCGGCGGTCGGCACGTCCGCGGCCCGCTTCGACCGCCGGCCCGGCGGCCCCGCTCTGCTGGAGGCACTCGGCTGGCTCCTGAACACCGCGCTGGTCGCCGGCGCGGTCGTCGTCGTGTGGGTCGTGTGCCGCCGGGGCCGCAGCGAGAACCGACTGGACCGGGAGCTCGACCGGACCCTGGTGCGCCGCCTGCCCGTCGCCGCGATCGCCGTGTGGGTCCTGGCGCTGCTCTACGCGGGCTGGTCGCGCCCCGGGTGGCACTCGGAGGGGCGGCTGCCGGGCGACATGACGTTCGGCGGGATCGTCACGGTGCAGAGCCTGCTCGTGATCGTGCTCGGCGTGGTGGCCCATCTGCTGTACCGCTCGCACCCCGACCCGCGCACCGCGATGCGCGGTCTCGCCGGGCCCGCGGTCGCGATGCTGGCGTGCGCGCTCGGCGGGGTGATGTCCGGCGGTGTGGCCCAGCGGGTCGCCGACTGGCTGAACGGCACCGGAGACACGGCGGTCCTCGGCCCGCCCGTGCTGCTGACCTGGCAGGCGTCCGTGATCCCGCCGCTGCTGGTCGTGGTCGTGCTGCTGGTCGCATGGCTCGCCCGGCGCACCACCGTGCTGCGCCGCCGCGAGACGGCCGCGGTGGAGCACGAGTACGGAGTCGGGGCCCGGAACCGTCCCGGGGCGAACTCCGAGGCGGAGGAACCCGCCCTTCCCGATGACGATCCCGAGCGCAGGGACTTCTCCCGCACCCGCCGTATCGCCCGGACCCGTGCCATGGCCTCCCTCACCGACCGGGCCCCGCGCATCGTCGGCGTCGTCTCCACGGTGACGCTGCTGCTGGGCGTCGGTGCCCTGGTGGGCGCCACGGTGAGCGGGAAGACCCCGGGCGCGGCCGCGCGCGGCACGCACCCCTTCGTCGAGGGCGCCGCCGACACCGCGCAGGCGCTGGGGTCCTGGCTGATCGGACTGGGCTTCATACTGTTCGTCACCTGGGGCCGCCGCGCATACAAGGACGCCTCCGCGCGGCGCACCATCGGCATCCTGTGGGACGTCGGCACCTTCTGGCCGCGTGCCGCCCACCCCTTCGCACCGCCCTGCTACGCCGAGCGCGCCGTACCCGACCTGACCTGGCGCATGGAGACCTGGACGCGCGCCACCGGCGGGCGGCTGGTGCTGTCCGGGCACTCCCAGGGCAGCGTCCTCGCGGCGGCCGCCGCCTGGCAGCTCTCGCCGTCGGTGCGCGGGCGGGTCGCGCTGCTCACCTACGGCTCACCGCTGGAACGGCTCTACGGACGCTGGTTCCCGGCCCACTTCGGCCGGCACGCGCTCGGCGCACTGCACCACGAGATCGACTGCTGGCGCAACCTGTACCGCCACACGGACCCCATCGGCGGGCCGGTGCGGCTGCCCGGTGAGCACGGCCCGCAGGTCGACGCGGAGCCCTTCAAGGACCCTCTCGCCTACGGCCGCACCCGGGCCCACCCGCTGCCCGCGCCGATCCTCGGCCACTCCGAGTACCAGGCCGACCCGGCCTTCGCCAGGGAACGGAAGCGGCTGCTGGACCGGATCGAACCGGAGGTGCCGGGCCAGCGCGGCCCGGGCTGACCGGACGTGACGGGAGGGGACGACGGACGGCGGGCGCGCCCGGGTCAGGACAGCTCCGGCAGGTCCTCCGGGTAGAGCAGCGAGAGGTCGTCCGTGCTCGGCTCGGCGAGCTGGGCGACCCGGCCCGCGTGCCGCTCGACCATCGCCTCGAAGGTCTGCCGCGCGGTGCGGCCGTTGCCGAACGTCGGTCCCTTCGGTATCGCCGTGAAGTACTTCAGCAGAGCCTCGGAGGTGCCCGGCCCGAGCCGGTACTCCTGCTCCTCGGCCTGCTGCTCCACGATCCGCAGCAGGTCCTCGGCCCCGTAGTCGCCGAAGGTGATGGTGCGGGAGAAGCGGGAGGCGACGCCCGGGTTGACCGACAGGAACCGCTCCATCTCCGCCGTGTAGCCCGCCACGATCACCACCACCGCCTCCCGGTGGTCCTCCATCAGCTTCACCAGCGTGTCGATGGCCTCCTTGCCGAAGTCGCGGCCCGCGTCCTCCGGCGACAGCGCGTACGCCTCGTCGATGAACAGCACACCGCCGCGGGCCCGGTCGAACGCCTCCTGGGTGCGGATCGCGGTCGAGCCGATGTGCTCGCCGACGAGGTCGACCCGGGAGACCTCGACCAGATGCCCCATCTCCAGGACGCCGAGAGAGGCCAGGATCTCGCCGTACAGCCGGGCCACCGTCGTCTTGCCGGTGCCGGGGGCGCCGGTGAAGACCAGGTGACGTCGTACGGAGGCCGCCTTCAGGCCCGCCTCACGGCGGCGCCGGCCCACCTCGATCATGTCGGTCAGGGCCCGCACCTCGCGCTTGACGCTGTCCAGGCCCACCAGCGCGTCGAGTTCGCCGAGGACGTCCGCCGAGGTACGCGCCGTCCGCGCGGGCTCCTCGGACCGTTCGGGCGCGGCGGCCGCGGGGACCGGGGGGACCGGTTGGGTGGTGCGCGGGGCCGGGACCGTGCTCAGCAGGCCGAGGGTGCCGGTGACCGGCTGCACGGCGGGCTCCTGCCGGGCGGGAGGCCTGAGCCCCGCGCTCGCGCTCTCGTCGCTCGAGCAGTCCTCGACCAGGGGACCGCCCACGTCACCGGGGCCGCCGTCCGCGAACTCGTAGCCGCCGCGCGCACAGCGTTCCGTGCGGCATCTGCGCAGTGTCGTACGGCAGCCGTCGAGGATGTGGAAACCGTAGCCGCCGCTGCCCGTGACCCGGCAGTTCAGGAAGGAGCCGCGGCCCTCGGCCGAGACGTAGAACCCGGCCTCCGCGGGCGAGGTGACCGTGCAGCGCTCGATGGTGGGATCGGCGCCCTTGGTGACGATCACCCCGGTCTGCACGTCGTCCAGAGTGCACCCGGAGAGCGTGCCGCCGCTGCCGTGGTCGCGGAACCAGGCGCCCGTCGCGGCCTCCCGGATCCGGCAGTCGTCGAGCTGCGCGGTGGCACCGTCGCTGACCGACACGGCGGTGTTGCGCACCTGCGACAGATCGCTGTCGACGACGTCCGCGCGCGAACCCCGGTCCAGCACGAACAGCGCGTCCGGCACGTCGTGCACCCGGCACTCCTCCAGCACCGCCGTCGCGCCGTCGCTGACCCAGACCGCCGGATAGTCGCCGGTGCTGTCGGAGATCTCGCACTGGTTGGCGTCCACGCGCGTGCCCGGGTCCCACACCGACAGCCCGTTGCGCCCGAACCGCTGCACCGTCGTGCGCGTCAGCGTGAGCACGCTGCGCGAACGCAGGTCCACCGCGTTCTCCGGGATGTCGTGGATGCGGCAGTCCGCGAGCGTGAGCACGGCGTCCGTGTCGAGGGTGATGCCGTCCGTGCTCGTCCGGTGCACCTCGCAGTCGGTGAGGTGGGCCGCGGCCCGCCCGGTGATCTGCACACCCGAGCCCCTGACCTCGTACACCTCGCAGGCGACCGCCTCCAGCGAGGTGTTCTCCCCGGTCGCCGACAGGCCCACCCCGGCGGCGTGGTGCACCCGGCAGCGCTCCAGCCGCGGATGCGCGCCGCCGCGCACGGCGACGGCCGCCTGCCCGGCCGAGACGACCTCGCACTCCTCGAAGACGCCGCTGCCGCCGTCCAGTACGGCGATGCCGACGCCCGCGGGATTGTCCACCGTGCAGCGCCGCACCGTCGGACGCGCGCTGCCGCGCACCTCGATGCCTACGGCGGAGCGGGTCACGATGCGTACGTCGAGCAGTTCGGGCACGCCCTCCTCGACGAGCAGCGCGGGCGCGGCCGAGTCCTGCCCCTCCACATGCAGGTCCTGCACCACGGCGGAGGCGCGCACGGTCAGCGGCACCCCGTCGGCCGGGGCGATGCGCACGGAGCCGGGCGAGCCCTCCGGGCCGCGCAGGGTCACCGCCCGCTGCAGGACGAGGTTCTCCCGGTAGGTGCCGGGGGCGACGGTGAGCACGTCGCCGTCGCTCGCCGCCTCGAGGGCCGCGGCCAGCGAGGCGTATTCACCCGTGCGGCGCCGCCACCGCGATGTGCCGGTGTGCGTCACCTGGACCGTGCCCTGTGCCATGGCGCTGCTGTGCCCCCACCTTGTCGAACGCGGGTCGAGTGCCGAAGAGTTCGGCCGGTCCACCGTAGCGTGCGCGGGGCGGGGAGATGACCAGAGGCACCGGGCCGTTCAGCTGCCGGTGCCCGTCCTGCCCCAGTCCGGGCCCGCCCTGTCCCACGCCTGTTCCCAGTGGGCGTACCGGCGCCGCACCATGCGCCGGACGATCAGCCGCCGGCCGCCCTCGAGGAACGCCGCGGCCCCCAGCGCGGTGCCCAGACCGGCCAGTACGGCGTGCGTCGTGGCGGTGGCCGGGTCCAGCGGGCGGCTCACGAGCCGGCCCCGCTCGTCCGTCCACAGGGTGAACCGGTCACCCGGGGCGGGATCGCTGAGGGTCGCCGTCACCGTGCCGTGCCGCTCGGTGCCGTCCGGGGCGGTCCAGTCGGCGACGACGCGGCTGTACCGGTCGCGGGTCGTCGCGGTCTCGGGGTCGGAGTCCAGCGGGGAGTCCGCGAGCTTGTCGACGACGGTGGCCGCCACCTCGTGACGGTTCCGGTGCTGCTCCCGTACGGAGCGCTGCAGGGCGTCCTGGGCGGCGGTACCGGCGACGGCACCGGCCAGGGGCGCGGCCACGAGGACCAGCAGCAGGACCACGAGCGCGAGCCAGGCCTCGGCCAGGTCCGTCGGGCGGCGCAGCGGATTGTGCCGCCAGCGCCAAAGGCCGCTGATCGCTCGCATCGTCCAGCACCCCCTTCCGCGTCCGTGATGGCCCCGAGCGGGGCCGTTCACACGCGGACCCGGCGAAGAGAGAGGGAGATCACCTCCGCCACCGGCCTCTCACGAGCTTCTCACAATGCCTCAACGAGCGGGACGCGGGCCGGTGTTCCCGCCGGACGGATCGTCCCCGGCCGTACGCACGGCTATGCGAGGACGCGCACCGGATCGCCCGTGCGGACCGTGCCGACGGATTCCGGCACCAGGTTCTGCCCGAAGACCAGGTCGCTGCCGAAGCGGCGGTGGCGTGCCAGGGTGCGCAGCGGCTCCCGGCCACGCTCGGCGGTGTCCTGGTCGGTGGTGGTCACCACGCACCGCCCGCACATCTTGGCGACCCGGAAGACGACCTCGCCGATCGCGATGCGCCGCCAAGTGTCCTCGGCCCAGGGGGCGGTGCCGGCCACGACCACGCTCGGCCGGAAGCGGTTCATGGGCAGCGGGCCCTCCTCCGGGTGGTCCCCCTGCGCCACCAGGGAGTTGAGGGCGTCGAGCGATGCCAGGGTGGTGAGCAGCAGCGGGTAGCCGTCGGCGAAGCTCACCGTCTCGCCCTCGCGCGCGTACTCGGGGTTCATGGGGCGGCGGGTGGCCGGGTCGTCGAGGTGGACCAGCCGTACGGGGATCCCGAGATGGTCGCTGAACCAGGCGTGCGCCGTCTCGTCGGCGAGGACCGCCTCCACCTTGTCCCGCCAGATCTCCACCGTCGTGGTGGCGCCGGGCTCCGGCACGGCGACGGTCAGCGGCGCGCGGCCGGGCGCGGACAGCGCGAGGCCGCCGCCGGGCAACGGCTCGGCGGCGGCCAGTGCCATCCGCGGGTACGGGCGTTGGGTGATGACCTTGCGCTTCTCGTCGACCAGCATCCAGCGCCGGTCACCCGCCAGCCCCCAGGGCTCCACCGCGGCCTCGGTGAGCGTGATGCCCCGGGCCGCCTTCAGCGGGTGGACGTGGATCGAGTCCAGTGACGGATTCCCCATGGGGCCATCCTGCCAGCGGGCACGGACAACGCCCGGTGGAGGGTCTCGACAGCCGTCTCAGTAGCCGCGGTACTGCTGCCCGTTGTACGGGTCCTGGTACGGCGCCGGGGCCGGAGCCGGACGGGGAGCCGCGGGCCGCATCGCCTCGTATCCCGTGCCGGCCGCCATCGGGCGGGGCGGCTGCGGCTGGGGGCCGGGGTAGCCGCGCGGAGCCGTGGCCTGCTGCGGGATGTAGGGGGCCGGCGCCTGCTGCAGCGGCGCGGGCGCGGGCTGGTGCATCTGCGGGTAGCCGTACGCGGGAGCCGGCTGGGAAGGCCCCGACGGGGCCGCCGGGAGTGCGGGCAGCGCGGACGGGAGCGCGGGCAGGCTGCTGCCCGGCGTGTCGTAGGCCGCGGGGACTCGGATCGGGGCGATCTGCGGGGTTCCCCGCTCGGCCACGAGGGAGTCGTAGATGGGGGTGTCCGCGAAGGACGAGGCGGAGTAGTAACCGCCGCCGTAGGTGGAGCGGGGGGAGGTCATGGCACATAAGTTAAGCCCACGATGTGCTGGTTGGGGAGACCGATAAGAGGGTTGTTTCACGTGTCTGAGGTGACGCCGAGCCCCCAATGTGAGCGAACATGATGAAAAGGGGCAACACGGCGTGTATATAACGCGTAAAGGCCGAGTTCCTGGCGGGTTACCGGCGGTTGACCGCAAGTCTTCCGTCAACCTCGACCAGGAGGTGCCGTCCCCTCGTCCACCGCCGTTCACCGCCGCTCGGGCGCGGGGCGCGCATAGGTGCGGCCCTTCCACGCCGCGCCGCGCCCCCGGTGGTGCCGCACCGCGGAGTCCACCGTCATGAGGAGGTACAGCGAGGCGGTGAACGGCAGCAGCGGCGCGAGCCAGAGCGGCTGCCCGTAGTAGCGGACCGTCGGACCGTACGTCGCCGCCATCAGCAGCCACGCCGCCCCGCCGGCGGCCGCGGCCGCCGTGCTCCCCGCGACGACACCCGCCACGAACGCCACCGGGGGCACCAGATAGACCACCGCCAGCCCGGCCACCGTGCCGGCGAGCAGCAGCGGGTTGTGCCGCAGCTGGGCGTACGCGCTGCGCGCGACCATGTGCCACAGGTCGCGCAGTCGTGGATACGGCCGCACACTGTCCACCCGCTCGGCGAGCCCCAGCCAGATGTGGCCGCCACTGCCCTTGACGGCCCGCGCGAGCGCCACGTCGTCGATGACCGCCTGGCGGACGCTGTCCGGGACACCGGCCCGTTCGGCGGCGTCCGTGCGCAGCAGGACGCATCCGCCGGCCGCGGCCGCCGTCCGCGAGCCCCGGACACCGACCCGGCGGAACGGGTAGAGCTGTGCGAAGAAGTAGACGAAGGCGGGCACGACGAGCCGCTCCCACACGCTCTCGGCGCGCAGCCGGGCCATCTGCGACACCAGGTCGTAGCCGCCGGTGCGGGCCGCCGCGACCAGCTCCCGCAGACTGTCCGGCCCATGGGCGATGTCCGCGTCCGTCAGCAGCAGGAACTCGGGTGCCCGCGCGCGTGCCAGCGCGATGCCGTGCCGTACGGCCCACAGCTTGCCCGTCCAGCCCGCGGGCGGGTCGCCGGGGGAGGAGACGGTGAGCGGCAGGCCGCCGTGGCGGAGGGCGAGGCCGCGGGCCAGTTCCCCGGTGCCGTCCGTACTGCCGTCGTCGATCAGGAACACCTCCGCGCAGCCCGGGTAGTCCTGGGTCAGCAGGGAGGGCAGGCTCATCGGGAGGACGGCCGCCTCGTCCCGCGCGGGGACGACGACGCAGACGGGCGGCCAGTCGTCCGGCTCCCGGCGGGGCGGCAGCCGGACGTCCGTGCGCCAGAAGAAGCCCTGGCAGAGGAGCAGCCACAGCCAGGCGGCCAGTGATCCGGCGGCGGTCCACGTGAGGGCGGTCACCCGTCGCAGTCTGCCCCACGGCGGCGGGCCCGCGGGGCCCATCGACTATGGTGACCAGGTGAAGATCGCGCTCATGGACTCAGGAATCGGACTGCTCCCCGCCGCCGCCGCGGTACGCCGTCTGCGACCCGATGCCGATCTCGTGCTCTCCTCGGACCCGGGCGGCATGCCCTGGGGGCCGCGCACGCCCGAGGACCTGACCGTACGGGCCCTCGCCGTCGCGGAGGCCGCCGCCGCGCACCGCCCCGACGCGCTGATCGTCGCCTGCAACACCGCGTCCGTGCACGCGCTGCCCGCCCTGCGGGCGCGCCTCGAACCCGGTCTGCCGGTCATCGGCACCGTTCCCGCGATCAAGCCGGCCGCGGCGGGCGGCGGCCCCGTCGCGATCTGGGCGACACCCGCCACCACCGGCAGCCCCTACCAGCGCGGGCTGATCCGGGAGTGGGCCTCCTCGGTCACCGTCACCGAAGTGGCCTGCCCCGGTCTGGCCGAGGCCGTCCAGCACGCGGACGAGGCGGCCATCGACGCGGCGATCGCCGCCGCGGCCGCCCTCACCCCGGCCGATGCAAGGGCCGTCGTCCTGGGCTGCACCCATTACGAACTGGTCGCCGAACGCATCCGGGCCGCGGTGCAGCGCCCCGGTGCCCCGCGGCTCGTGCTGCACGATTCCGCCGGTGCCGTCGCCGCCCAGGCACTGCGCCGGATCGGCGAGCGCCCGGCCTCCGAGGCGCAGGCCGCCGCCCCCGGTCTCACCGTGCTGCTCGACGGCCGGGAGGCCGAGCTGCCCGCGCCCGCGCTGGCGTACGAGGAGGGTCGCCTCCTGCGGGCGGTCGGCAGCCCCGTGCGCTGAACCGCGGCGCGTCATCGCGGCACGTACCGGCCGTACCGCCCGTGCCGGGTGCCCCGCCGGTCGCTCGGGACGGATCCGGGCCCGCCGTGTGCCGTCCGTCCGGGCGGACCCCTCCCGCTCACGCGACGTGATGTCCGCGTAGCGGAACGTGCGTACTCTCGTAGGCATGAGGGAACACCCCCACGGCCACGGCGACGAGGACACCCCCGAGGAAGCCGCCGCCCCCCAGGTCTGGACCGGACGTGCGACCAACCGCGGCCAGTGGCTGCTGGCGACGGGCGGTGCCGCGTGCATGGCCCTCGGTATCGAACTGGCCGTCGATTCCGCGTGGACGTCGGGCATCGCCCCGCTCGCCATGTCGGTCGTCGGCTGCATCGCGGCGGGGCTGCTCGTCCTGTTCCTCACGCTCGCCTTCGTGCACGTCGCGGTGAAGGTCGACAAGGACTGCCTCGAGGTGCGCTGCGGACACATCGGTGTACCGCGCCGCCGCATCCCCCTCGCACAGGTCAGGGGCGTCGACTTCGCGCCGAGCGTCACCCCCCGTCACTGGGGTGGCTGGGGCTATCGCTGGCGTCCCGAGAAGGGCACCGCCGTCATCGTGCGGCGCGGCGAGGCCGTGGTGCTGCGGCTCTGGAACGGCCACACGTTCACGATCACGGTGGACGACGCGGAGACGGCCGTACGGGTCATCCGCGACCGGCTGCGGTCCGCGGCGTCCGGCGCCTCGCGCTGAGTCCGTGCCGAGTCCGCGCCGAGCCGGGTGAGCCGGTCGGACGGCGTTGCCGGCGGCCAGGTCACGCGCCGTACACTCCCTGGGTGACCGCCACCGCAACATCCGTGGGCGAGCCGGACCAGCTCGACCCCCAGTCCTCGCCCGCGTCGCGTGCGGCACGACTGGCGCGCCGACTCGCTCCCGCCGCCGCAGCCGCGCTGTCCGGAGTGCTGCTGTACGTCAGCTTCCCGCCGCGCACCCTGTGGTGGCTGGCCGTGCCCGCCTTCGCCGTCCTCGGGTGGGTGCTGCGCGGCCGCACCTGGAAGGCGGGCCTCGGGCTCGGCTACCTCTTCGGGCTCGGTTTCCTGCTGCCGCTGCTGGTGTGGACCGGGGTGGAGGTGGGCCCCGGCCCCTGGCTGGCGCTCGTCGTCATCGAGGCGGTCTTCGTCGCGCTGGTCGGCGCGGGCGTCGCCGCGGTCTCGCGGCTGCCCGGGTGGCCGGTGTGGGCGGGGGCCCTCTGGATCGCTGGCGAGGCGGCACGCGCGCGCGTGCCGTTCGGCGGCTTCCCCTGGGGCAAGGTCGCCTTCGGGCAGGCCGACGGCGTGTTCCTGCCGCTCGCCGCGCTCGGCGGCACCCCGGTGCTCGGCTTCGCGGTCGTCCTGTGCGGCTTCGGGCTGTACGAGGCCGTGCGCCTGGCCGTCGAGCGGCGGCGCACCCGTGCCGTACGGCGGGCCACGGCGACGGTGGCACTGCTGAGCGTCGCCGTGCCCGTGGCGGGCGCCCTCGCGGCCCGCACCCTGGTGAGCGACGCGGCCGAGGACGGTACCGCGACCGTCGCCGTCATCCAGGGCAACGTCCCGCGCGCGGGACTCGACTTCAACTCCCAGCGACGGGCCGTGCTCGATCACCACGTCCGGGAGACCGAGCGCCTTGCCGCCGAGGTGAAGGCGGGCAAGGTGCCGCAGCCGGACTTCGTGCTGTGGCCGGAGAACTCCTCCGACATCGACCCGTTCACCAACGCCGACGCGTACGCGGTCATCGACGCCGCCGCCAAGGCGATCGGCGCCCCCATATCCGTCGGCGGCGTCGTCCAGAAGGACGGCAAGCTGTACAACCAGCAGATCCTGTGGAACCCGGACAAGGGCCCCGCCGACACCTACGACAAGCGGCAGATCCAGCCCTTCGGCGAGTACCTGCCGCTGCGCTCGCTGATCGGCGCGATCAACGACGAGTGGACCTCCATGGTCCGCCAGGACTTCAGCCGGGGCGACAAGCCCGGGGTGTTCACCCTGGACGGCACCGGGGTCGGTCTGGCCACCTGCTACGAGGCCGCCTTCGACTGGGCCGTGCGGGACACCGTCACCGCCGGAGCACAGATGATCTCGGTGCCCAGCAACAACGCCACCTTCGACCGCAGCGAGATGACCTACCAGCAGCTCGCCATGTCCCGCGTCCGCGCCGTCGAGCACAGCCGTACCGTCACGGTGCCGGTGACCAGCGGCGTCAGCGCCGTGATCATGCCGGACGGCACGGTCACGCAGCGGACGGGGATGTTCGTCGCGGACTCCCTGGTGCAGGAGGTGCCGCTGCGGTCCTCCGAGACGCCCGCGACCCGGCTCGGGGCGCTGCCCGAGGTGCTGCTGGTGCTCGTCGCGGCCGGCGGACTCGGCTGGGCCGTCGTGGCGGGGGTGCGCGGACGGCGCACCGGTCGCGCGTAGCCGTCACCACCCAGGGGCCGGGAGCGCCGGAGCGGGCCCGTTAGGGTCGTCCCATGTCCACTCCCGACTTCATTCGCCAGATCCGCGCCAGCGCCGGTCACCAATTGCTCTGGCTCCCCGGCGTCACCGCCGTGGTCTTCGACGACCAGGGCAGGGTGCTGCTGAACCGTCGTTCCGACACGCGCAGGTGGGCGGTCCTCGCCGGGATCCCGGAGCCGGGGGAACAGCCGGCGGCCTGCGCCGTCCGGGAGGTCTTCGAGGAGACGGCGGTGCGCTGCGTCGCCGAGCGGGTCGTCCTCGTCCAGGCACTCGACCCGGTGCACTACGACAACGGCGATGTCTGCCAGTACATGGACACCACCTTCCGTTGCCGGGCCGTCGGTGGCGAGGCACGTGTGAACGACGACGAGTCGCTGGACGTCGGGTGGTTCGCGGTGGATGCGCTGCCGGACCTCAACGAGTTCGCCATGCTGCGGATCAAGCAGGCCATGTCCGACGGACCCACATGGTTCGCCCCTATGACCTGAGGGCGAAGTGTAGGTGCTGACCATATCTGTCGGAGCTGCGGTGCTACCTAGGGTCGGGGCATGACCGCGCCCCGCGCCCTCTCGGGCTCCCCCGCCTCCTCGGCCGGCCTCGGCGGCCGTACCGCCCTCGTCACCGGTGCCGCCGGCGGTATCGGCCGTGCCTGCGCGCTGCGGCTGGCCGCCGCCGGGGCCAGGGTCAGAGCCGTCGACCGGGACGCCGAGGGCCTGGCCGCGCTCACCGAGCGGGCCCAGGGGCTCACGGGCACCGTCGAGCCCCACCTCCTCGACCTCACCGACCTGGACGCGGCGGAACTCACCGCCGCCGGCACCGACGTCCTCGTCAACAACGCGGGCCTCCAGCGCGTGAGCCCTCTGGAGGAGTTCCCGCCCGACGTCTTCCGCACCGTGCTGACCGTGATGGTGGAGGCACCGTTCCGGCTGATCCGCGGGGCACTGCCCCACATGTACGGGCAGGGGTGGGGCCGTATCGTCAATGTCTCGTCCGTCCATGGGCTGCGCGCATCGGCTTTCAAGTCGGCGTATGTGACCGCCAAACACGGGCTCGAAGGCCTCTCCAAAACCGTCGCCCTCGAAGGCGCACCCCATGGAGTCACCTCCAACTGTGTGTCCCCCGGCTATGTGCGCACCCCGCTGGTCGAGAAGCAGCTCGCCGACCAGGCCCGCGCCCACGCGATCCCGGAGGAACAGGTCCTGTCCGAGGTGCTGTTGCGGGACAGTGCCGTCAAACGGCTCATCGAGCCGGAGGAGGTGGCCGAGGCCGTCGCGTACCTGTGTGGCCCGCACACGTCGTTCGTCACCGGTACGTCGCTGGTGCTGGACGGCGGGTGGACCGCCCACTGAGCGGGCCGGCCGGGTTTTCCACAGGCCCGGCCGCCCCGTCCGTCCCATGCGCGATCCTGTGACCATGTCCCGCGAATCCCGTGCACACGTCTTCGCCGCCGACGGCGTCGAGGCACCGTTCCTCGAGCTTCTGGCCAGGGGCGCGTCCGCCGAGGCGTACGAGCAGCCGGTGCTCCTGGCCCGCGCCGAGGGTCTGCCGCCCGAGCGGATCGCCGCGCTCGAGAGGACCAGACTGCTGGCCCTGGGCGTGCGTGCGGAGATGGAGGGGAGACGCCGGCGCGAGGCCGAGCTGTCCGCCCTGTTCGAGACCGCCCACGACCTCGCCGGCCTGAGGGACCTTGACTCCGTGCTCCGGGCCATCGTCCAGCGGGCCCGCTCCCTGCTCGCCACCGACGTCGCCTATCTGAGCCTCAACGACCCGGAACGCGGCGACACGTACATGCGGGTCACCGAGGGGTCGGTCGCCGCGCGCTTCCAGCAGTTGCGGCTCGGCATGGGGGAGGGGCTCGGCGGGCTCGTCGCCCAGACCGCCCGCCCCTACGTCACCGACGACTACTTCGAGGACGCCCGTTTCCGGCACACCGTGTCCATCGACGCGGGGGTCCGGGACGAAGGGCTGGTCGCCATCCTCGGAGTGCCGCTCATGCTGGGCCCGCACGTCATCGGCGTCCTGTTCGCCGCCGACCGGCGCGCCCGGGTGTTCGAGCGGGAACAGATCGCGCTCCTGGGCTCGTTCGCCGCCCTCGCGGCCGCGGCCATCGACACCACGAACCTGCTCACGGAGACCCGCTCCGCCCTCGCAGGCCTGGAGCGGGCCAACGAGATCATCCGGGACCGCAGCCGAGCCGTCGAGCGCGCCGCCGAGGCCCACGACCGCCTCGCCGAACTCGTCCTGCGCGGCGGCGGCGTCCATGACGTGGCGGCCGCCGTGTCCCGGCTGCTCGGCGGCACCGTCACGTTCACCGAGGCGGACGCCACACCCGGCGCGGCGCTGGAGGCGTCCCGGGCCGAGGGGCACGCGGTACGGCACCGGGACGACTGGGTCGCCGCCGTGGCGGCCGGCGGTGAACTGCTCGGTGCGCTGGTGCTGCGCGGCCATCCGGACCTCGACCCCGTGGACCAGCGCACCCTGGAGCGTGCCGCCATGGTCACCTCCTTGCTGCTGCTCGCCAGACGCTCGGCCGCCGAGGCCGAACGGCGTGTGCGCGGCGAGTTGCTGGACGACCTGCTCGACGCCCGCCACCGCGATCCTCGCCTGCTGCGCGAGCGCGCCGCCCGCCTGGACGCCGACCTGGACGTGCCCCATGTGGTGCTGGCCGCCCGTGTCGACGGCCCGCCCGCCGACGCCGACCAGGAAGCCGCGGCCCGCCGCCGGCTGTGGTCCGCCGCCTCGCATCTCGCGGCCACCCGGCAGGGGCTGGCCGCCGCCCGCGACGGCGGCACCGTCCTGCTCCTGCCCCTCGGACCGGGCGACACCGCGACCGGACTGGCCCGCCGCGCGGCCGGGCACCTCGGCGCGGCCGTCCACGGGGCGGTCACCGTCGGTGCCTCCTCGCCCGTCGAGCACCTCACCGCCCGGCCGGGCACCGTGGCCGCCGCGTACGCCGAAGGGCAGCGGTGTCTGGAGGCGCTGCGGCTCCTCGGCCGGACGGGCGACGGGGCCGCCGCCGAGGACTTCGGGTTCCTCGGACTGCTGCTCGCGGGCGAACGGGACGTCACCGGGTTCGTCGAGCGCACGATAGGCGAGGTGATCGCGTACGACGAACGGCGCGGCACGGATCTGCTGCGCACGCTCGACGCGTTCTTCGCCTGCGGCATGAGCCCGGTGCGGACCAGGGAAGAGCTGCACGTGCACGTCAACACCGTCGCCCAGCGGCTGGAGCGGGTGGGCCGGCTTCTCGGTGACGACTGGCAGAGCCCGGACCGGCTGCTGGAGGTGCAACTGGCGCTGCGGCTGCGGCGGTTGTCGTCACCGGTGCGGAGCTGACGCCGGACGGTCAGACGCTGCGCGCGCCGGCCGTCCGGGAGACGGCGGCCTCGCCGTCCGCCGGTTCGGCGAGGTCCGTGAGGTCCGCCAGGTCGCGGTGCCGGGTCTCCTGGGCGACTCCCACCGCGACCAGGGTCAGCACGGCCGCCACGATCACGTAGAGCGCGATCGGCGTCGAGCTGCCGTAGTCGGACAGCAACGCGGTGGCGATCAGCGGGGCGGGCGCGCCCGCGGCGACGGAGGCGAACTGGGCACCGATCGAGGCACCCGAGTAGCGCATCCGGGTTGCGAACATCTCGGAGAAGAAGGCCGCCTGCGGGGCGTACATGGCGCCGTGCAGCACGAGCCCCACCGTCACGGCGAGGAGCAGGTACCGGAAGTCGCCGGTGTCGACGAGGGCGAAGAACGGGAACATCCACAGGCCGACACCCGCCGCGCCCAGCAGATACACCGGGCGGCGGCCGACCCGGTCGGACAGGGCGCCCCAGAGTGGGATGGTGGCGAAGTGCACGGCGGACGCGACGAGGACCGCGTTCAGGGCCGTCTGCTTCGAGACCCCGGCCGACGTGGTGGCGTACACGAGGATGAAGGCGGTGAGCACGTAGTAGCTGATGTTCTCGGCCATCCGGGCGCCCATGGCGATCAGTACGTCCCGCCAGTGGTGCCGCAGCACGGCGACGAGCGGCAGCCGCTCGGCCGCGTCCTCGGCCTTCCTGGCCGCCGCCTTCCTGGCCTCCGCCTGTGCCAACGCCTCCCGGAAGACGGGTGATTCGTCGACGGACAGCCGGATCCACAGGCCCACGATCACCAGCACCCCGGAGATCAGGAACGGGATCCGCCAGCCCCAGGAGGTGAAGGCGGCGTCCGACAGCACGGCGGTCAGCAGCGAGAGGACACCGGTGGCGAGGAGCTGCCCGGCGGGCGCCCCGGTCTGCGGCCAGGACGCCCAGAACCCCCGGCGGCGCGCGTCCCCGTGCTCGGACACGAGCAGCACCGCACCGCCCCACTCACCGCCGAGCGCGAAGCCCTGCACGAGCCGCAGCACGGTCAGCAGGACGGGCGCGGCCGTTCCGACCGTGGCGTGCGTGGGCAGCAGGCCGATCGCGAAGGTCGCCCCGCCCATCATCAGGAGGCTCAGCACCAGCAGCTTCTTCCGGCCGAGCCGGTCGCCGTAGTGCCCGAACACCAGCGCGCCGATCGGCCGGGCCGCGAATCCCACGGCGTAGGTCAGGAACGACAGCAGGGTGCCGACCAGCGGGTCGGACTCCGGGAAGAAGAGCTTGTTGAAGACGAGGGCGGCGGCGGAACCGTAGAGGAAGAAGTCGTACCACTCGATGGTGGTGCCGATGAGGGACGCGGCGACGATGCGCCGGAGGTTGGACGGGGCTGGGGGAGCGGTCGCGGGGGAGGACATCGGCACCACATCCTGCGGTTGGCGGAGACGGTCGTGTGTCGCCACACCGTAGGAACGTGCAGGTCAGAGGCGTATGTGGTGGGACACCATAGTTCTGGGGGCGGGAGTGCGTGCGGCCACCATGGGGAGGGTGCCGAGGTGTCCTCGATGGCCTGAGGGAGGCCGCGAAGGAGGGTGTCCGAGTTGCGCTATTGGGGCATGGTTTGGAGGTGCCGTGCTGACTCCCGTGCTGGTTTGGTGCTGACTAAAAGCCCACGTCATCACCCGTTCCCAGGGTCTGAGGCCTTGTCGAAGTGAACGACGCGCCGCGCCTTGCGTTTCAGGGTCGGCGAACCAGGTGTCGACGCGCTTCTACCAAGCCAGTTGAACGCGCAGGTCCACGCAGATGAGCACGACCGGTCGGCCCAGCCGAAGCCAGTAGTCGATATGGTCGGCCTTACACGTGAACTTGAACCCGGTTGCGGTATCACCGCGAAATCCGGCCTCTGTAGCCTTGACCTGGGCCAGGACGGCGACGCCAGTGACTTCCCGGTCGGTGTCCACGAACTCGATCTGACCGTCGACAGCGAAGTCACATTTGGTGTCGTTCCACACGTGACCGGCGTCGGAGACGGCCTTGTCGACGAATGCCTCGCCCCGGTACCCAGCCCGCTGCTGGATGCCGCGCTGCGGCATCCGCTCAGTACTCCAAGCAGGGCAGCGGCGTGCATCCTGCAGCCTGG
This sequence comes from Streptomyces sclerotialus, assembly GCA_000719105.1. Classification (GTDB taxonomy): domain Bacteria; phylum Actinomycetota; class Actinomycetes; order Streptomycetales; family Streptomycetaceae; genus Streptomyces; species Streptomyces sclerotialus_B. The sequence goes on from JODX01000007.1 coordinate 241,995, forward strand.
CTGAATTCGGAAGGCCGATGCCATGCTTTGTTGCCCCACCCCATGCCGTGATCCTCCGTCTTCACGCCTGGTCCGAGTCAACCCAGGATAGGCAGGACCACTGACAACGACCGCGGTGCGTTACCTGTGGGCAGGAGCTGTCCCTTCCGAAGACAGGGGGATGCGCTGGGGTAGAGGGCGTGCGCGACGGTGATGAGGGTGACGTGGTGGAGCCGGTCTCTCAAGGCGCTGGCCTTCGAAGTGGGCCACGCCCGAGGCCCGCTTCATATCACGGGAGTCGTGCTTGAAGCGTCCCAGGTTCTGGCGGTGGGGCGCAGGAGGACGCCGAGCAGTGCCTGCGCCCCGTGATGCTTGGCCGCCGGACAAAAGGCTGCCGCACGCTGCAGCAGCCTGTGGGGCAGTCGGGGTGACGGATGAGCTGGCCGATCGCGGTCCCCAGCAGGCGCACCAGTTCCTCCCTGATCACGCCGCCGACACAGGAGGGGAAATGCTGACGGGCGGCGCGGCCTTCCGGTCGAGCCGCGCCGCCCGCCCCAGGGCCTGTCATCGGTCCCCGGTCGCCCTCATGCCCGGGAGGCCGGCACCTCGTACACCGATCCGTCGTACGAGGCCGCCAGGAATTGCTTGCCGTGTGTGTCGTAGTACAGGCAAGAGATGCCGGCGGTGGTCGGCCGGTTCACGTACGTCCACTCGCCGGTGCCCGGCGCGTAGACGGCGACCATGCCGGCGTACGAACCGGTGGCCACCAGGGAGCCGTCCGGGGCAGCGGCCACGCACTTGATGGAGTGGTCGTGCGGGGTCGGGACGCTGACGGCTTCCTGCCCCTGCCACAGGCGCAGTTTGCGATCCCGGCTGACGCTGGCGAAGCGGCCCTGGGGCAGCGGGGCGCAGCCGTTGGCGATGCGCCCGTGAGCCTCCGGGAGACGGGCGGTCTCTGTCAGTGTGTCGCTGTCGAACCAGCTGGCCGCGGTGTCCGCGCAGACGGAGAAGATGACCCCGTCGGAGACGCTGACGCCCTTCACCGCATTGGCGTGCAGGGGCAGAGTGGCCACATGCTCGAAGCCACCGTTCTTGGGCAGGGAGAAGACCAGGCCCTCACCGGTGTACGCGCCGAAGACGACGTGCGGCACGCCCTCGCGGGTGAAGGCCGCGGCACAGTTCAGGGGCGAGCGGTGCTGATGCAGCATCTCACCGGTGTCGGCGTCGAAGATCCGACCGAGCTGACCGCCTGTCAGGACGCGGCCGCCGACCTCCACCAAGAAGTTGCAGAGGCTACCCGTCCGGGCGGCCGGGGTGCCGTCCACCCACACGACTCCCGCGTCGCCCACCGTGTACGAGCGTCCGTCGCGGACCGTGGCGACGGAGTTGACGCAGGGCGTTTCCTGTACCCGGCTGACGTCCCACCGGGCCGTGCGAAGATCGTAGGTGGCGTACGTCGATCCGAAGGTCGCGAACGCCAGGGTGTACTCGTTGATGAACGCGCAGGACCTCGCCCAGATCTCGGCCGGGAAATCCGAGGTGTGCAGCGGCTTGAGTTCTCCGCCCGTCGTGTCCCAGACGCGCACGGAGCGGTCGTAGCTGAGGCTGACCAGGTTCTCCGTGGTGGGGTTGTACACCAGGCGCTTGATGCCGGCGTCGTGCGCGGGCACAATCTCGCGGCGGTCCTGCTCGACGCGGATGATCGCGCCGTCGTCGTTGCCCGCGAAGACAACGCCGTCGCGGGTGATGGCGATGGTGTCGGTCTCGACGCCGTCGAGATCGATCTCGCCCACGATCCGTCCCGACGACAGCGACCACCGCTTGATGGTGCCGTCGTCGCTGGAGGAGAGCAGTTCCCCGCTTCGTGGGAGCCACTCGACGGAGATGACGTCGGCGGTGTGCCCCTCGAAACGCTGCACCAGTTCGCCGGCGTAGTCGAAGACGCGCACCACGTGGTCCCGTGACGCGGTAGCGATCAGTCGGCGTTCGGGGTGGAAGACCGACATCTCCACGTCGTCCTTGTGGTCCGCGAGGACGGCGAGGAGTTTCATGTCCGGTACGGACCACAGGCGGGCTGTGTAGTCGCTCGACGAGGTGACCAGCAGGGTGCCGTCGGGGTTGAATGCCGTCTGGTTGGCGAGGTGGTCGTGGGTGGAGCGGGCGAGCGGCACGTGCCGGACCGCGTCCCAGAGAATCACGCGGTTGTCGTATCCGGCGGTGGCGACGTAGCGACCACCGAAGGCGGCCACTCCGCTGATCGGGCCGTGGTGTCGTATCACTGTGTCCCTTTCTACTGCTGGCTTGTCCTTCTGCGTCGGCTCTCGTACCCCTGTGCTCAGGGCCTGTCGTCTGGATCAGGGGGCAGGGTGTCGACGGTGCTTTGTCGGCTGGGGTGAGTGGGGTCCGGTGCGTGCGGCTGCGAGGCGGAGGAGGGCGCCGACGCGATGGGGGTCCCTCCCGCGCGAGCGCCGAGCGTGGGATGTCGGCAACCTACGACAACGCGGCTGGGGGCGCCCCTCTGAGGCAGTGCGTGCCGGACCCCGCGTCTGCGGCGTGATCCGAACGACAGACCCTAAGCAACTTGGGGCACGTTCCAGGTGCAGAGGATCTCCCGGGCCTCGGCCTCCCACCACTCGGGCAGAGCTTTGAGGGTGACCGGCCGTAGGGTGATGCCCGCCGCCTCGCTGTCGATTCGGCCGCCGTGCGAGAGAAAGTGGGTGAGAAAGCGTGAGGCTTCGCCGGCGAGTGACGCCGTCACATCGGCCCAGTCACCGCTGGTGTGCTTCTCCACTCTGCGCCGCAGGTCTTCGACGACGGGCGGGCGCCACTTGAAGTGATGCACGGGGACGATCCGCCCTTCGGGGAAGGGGATCTTCACCGTGGGTGAATAGTGGCTGCCGAGGGCGAGTTCCACGTCGTTCCGCACCAGGATGATCTTCCTTGGGTTGCCCTGGGTGAGGTGCGCGGTAAGGAAGGCGGCCAGCGGGTAACGAGCGTCGATGTCCGGTGCGTCGTGTGAGCCGTCCAGGGAGCCGTCGGCGGTCACGCGGTCGAGCAGGAGGCCCCGGACGTACGGGTGGCCCGCCGACCTGGCCTCGTCGATCAGGTCCTGCACCGGCAAGGGGTAGGCGTGGAATTCGTCGGAGTCGGCGATCGCGTGCCAGCCCTCGCCGGCGATACTGCGCAGCCGGTCCCGCAGCTCCCCGTGCAGGCTCTCGTGCCACGCACCGGTGCTGACGATGGTGGGCGGGCCGACCAGGCGCCGCCATGTCTCCAGGGTGCGTTCCCGCTCCTCTGCCGGCACGTGGTCGGGGAAATGGAACGCGGTGAAGAAGTCGGTGATGCCGTGACTCGTGTAGTGCCGGACGAAGTGGGAGAGCAGATCGTCCTCCACGGCCCCGATGACCGTGATCAGGGGAACACTCATGGTCAGCCCTTTCGGATGTCTCCCGCGGGGAGGAACTTGTCGATCCTGCCGATCGGCTCGTCCGGCTGCCAGCTGAGCGGCGGGGGGAGCACACTGGTCAGCCGACCGTCGTCGTCGACGATGCCGTGAGCGACCGGGTGGTGGATGTGCAGTAAGGGATCGCTGTAGTAACGGAAGGCGGTCGCCCGCTGAAGCCGCAGGACGAAGTCGAAGTCCTCCCCGCCCCAACCCTCGTAGCGCTCGTCGAATCCGTGCAGCTCTTCGTAGGTGTCGCGCCGCACCCAGGCACACATGCCCGAGGCCCGGTGTACCAGGAAGCCGCGGACCCGATCCAGTTCGACGTCCGGCGCCCGCTGCGTGATACGCCGGGTCACGGCCCAGCGGCTGGACGGCGGATCGAGATAGAGCAGGTCGGTGAAGGGCAGGAAGCCGCCGACGGCCGGAGCCGAGAACCGTTCCACGTTCCGTTCGACGAACCGCCGGTCCACCAGCGCGTCGGCGTCGAGGAGACACACGTACGGGGCACGCCAACGAGACCGAGTGACACCGACGTTGAGACTCCAGGACCGGTTAAACGCACCGTCCTTGTAGGCGTGGAGGTATTCATCCGCCAGTTCCTCCAGGACTTCGCGCCAGCGCGGTGCCACATCACTCTCGACGACCGTCACCACGAAGTCCTGGCGGGCCACTGACTGGTCCCGCAGCGCGCGGAGGCAGTTCAGCATGTTGTCGATGCGCTCGCCGGAGGCCGTCGCGTCTCGGAAGGGGACGACAACCTGAGCGATGGGTGAGCCGAGGCCGGAAGGTGCCGCCGGGCCGGCGGCAACGGCGGCGGCTGCGGAGAGGTGCGGGTCCGGGCCGGAGGGCCGCTGCGGCCGGAGGGGCTTCTTCTCCGAAGACCCAGGATCCGTCAGGGGCCGGAGTTCTGGCGGCCGGTATCTCTTCCCCAGGTGGTAACCGATCCGTGACCTCGCGTTGACCGTGTCCACCGCCTCCGTCAGACGCACACGAAACACGGCGTCCTTCTCGATGGCTTCGACGACGGCTGACTGGAGCGCCCGGTGCGGTTTCGGGTCCTCGGGCGAGCGGCGCAGCGCCTCCGTCGCCGCGCTCACCCCTTGCTCGGCGCTGTTTGCCAAGAGGTCCTCGACCGCCGCCAGCATGGGCCTGGCCCTGTGCATGTAGAAACGATTGGCCTCCCCTGCTGTGTCGTCCGCGAGGAGGACCACACAGTCGGCCGCGCGATGTGCGACCAGGGCGGGAGGCGGGCCGGAAAGACTCGTCATCTGCTTGGTCTCCACTCGGGTGTGGCTCAGCTCAACATCGGTACGCTGTCCGGCGCCTGTTCGCCCAGCATGATCGTGTGACCCATGCGGATACGTTTCGTATGCAGATAGCTGTAGTTTTCGGGGGAGGAGAAGACGCCGGTGCTCACGCGTTCCCGCACCGTGATTCCGGCGCGGGACAGGCCCGAGACCTTTTCCGGATTGTTCGTCAGCAGATCGATTTCCAGATACCCGAGCGCGATGAGCATCTGGGCCGCCACGTCGTACCGACGGCCATCGGCCGGGAAACCGAGTTCCAGGTTCGCGTCGACGGTATCGGCGCCGGCGTCCTGAAGGGAGTATGCGTCGATCTTGTTGTAGAGACCGATGCCCCGGCCTTCCTGTCGCAGATACAGTAGGATTCCGCCGTCGCGTTCCATGAGCCCTGTCGTTTCCGCTAGCTGCTTTCCGCAGTCGCAGCGGGCCGACGCGAACACATCGCCGGTCAGGCACTCGGAATGGATCCGCACCAGCGGTGTGTCCGTCTCCGACGGCCACACCAGCGCGACGTGTTCCCGGCTGTCCGCCAGGCCGTCGAAGGTGACGAGTTCCGCCGTGCGCGTTCCCGCGGCGTTGTGGCGCGGCAGCACGATGCGCTGACGCACTTCGGCCGGGCCCGCGCTGCGCGCTGTCTTTGAGTTCTCCAAGTTGTTCATGTATCGCCCCTGATGACGCGGAACGGTTTCTGGGTGCGGAACGGTTTCTGGCGTGCGGCCGGCCTGTTTCTCCGCGGAGGTCTCAGGTGCCCGGCCTCTTATGCAGGTGCCCGCCCCGGTGCACCGGCGCTGCGACGGGTTTGATGATGCTGTCCGGTGCCCCGGACGGGAACCCTCATGATCGTGCAGTGCACATTCATGCGTACTGTGAAGTAACGCAGCGAGCTTCTGTAGCTTATTGGCCGCGCCGTTCCGCACGGCAAGCGCACAAAGCTGCGTACTAACGCGCTCCATTCATCCCCGAACCGCCGACTGAAAGGGGTGTGCTGTGCCACGGGAGAAACGCATCGGAAACGGGCGCTATGCCAGGCTCAGTGTGGTCATACCGTGTTACAACGAAGCCGAGGTCCTCGCCCACACGCACGTCAGGCTGTCCCGTGTCCTCGACCGTCTCGCCGATTTCGAGTGTGAGCAGATCTATGTGGACGACGGCAGCTCGGACGGTACCTGGGACGTGATCACGTCCCTGACGCAGCGCTCCCGTTCGCTACGGGGGGTGAAGCTCAGCCGGAACTTCGGCCACCAGTCGGCCTGTCTCGCCGGGCTGCGCGAGGCGACCGGAGACGCGGTCGTGGTCATCGACGCCGACCTTCAGGACCCGCCGGAACTCATCCCTGACATGGTGGCCCTGTGGCGCGACGGCTGGTCCGTGGTGTCCGCGCGGCGCCGCAGCAGGGCGGGCGAAACCTTCTTCAAGAAGCTCACCGCCCATGTCTACTACCGCCTGCTGAACGCACTGTCGGAGCAGGCCATAGCTCTGGACACCGGCGACTTCCGGCTGCTGGACCGCGAGGTGGTCGCCCACTTGGTGAGCTTGCCGGAAAAGGACCTGTACTTGCGCGGAACGGTCAGCTGGCTCGGGCTGCCGGAGACCAGCGTGTCGTACGACCGCGATCCCCGGTTGGCGGGCAAATCCAAGTACGACCTGCGCAGAATGCTCGAACTGGCGCGGCGCGGTCTGCTCACCGGGTCCAGCGCGCCGCTGCGCCTGCCCACCTGTCTGGGCGCCACCACCCTGGTCGGTGGAGCGGTCGTCGCGGCGGTCACCCGCGATCCTCGGCAACTGCTGCGCTCCGGTGCCTACGGTGCGCAGGCCTTGGCTCTGGGCGCCATCGGCGAGTACCTGCGGGTGGTCCACCGTCAAGTGCGAGGACGTCCCGACTACGTCGTCGCGGAACGCGTCGGCGCCATCTACGAGGTACCGGCGGTGGAGGAGCGTGTTGCCCTGTGAACAGTGGCACCGAGCAGACGAAGGGCGGCACCGCCTCCGCCGTGGACGTCGTCGTCGTCGGAGCGGGATTCACCGGTCTGTCCGCGGCCCTCGAGCTGGCCGGCCGGGGTCTCAGCGTTCGGCTGCTGGAGCGGGAGCCGGAGGTCGGAGGGCTCGCGTCGGGCTTCGACATCGGCGGCGGCAAGCGCCTCGAACGCTTCTACCACCACTGGTTCGCCTCTGACGCGGAAATGATCCGGCTGTGCGGGATCCTGGGCATCTCTCACCTGCTGGAAGCCCACGAGACGCGCACGGGCATGTACTTCGCTAACTCCGTCTACCGGCTTTCCGCCCCGCTGGATCTGCTGCGTTTCGCGCCACTGCCCCTGCTGGACCGGCTGCGCCTCGGACTGCTGGCGCTGCGCGCCCAGCGGGTGAAGCACTGGCGGGCGCTGGAGTCGCTGACCGCCGAGGAGTGGCTGGTCGCCCTGGGCGGGCGCCGCGTGTACGACACGGTCTGGCGCCCCCTGCTGCAGGGCAAGTTCGGCAAGTACGCCGACCAGGTCGGCGCCACGTGGATGTGGACCAAGCTGCATCTGCGGGGCGGCAGCCGCACTCGCTCCGGCAAGGAGACGCTGTACTACATCAAGGGCGGCAGCGAGGCCCTGCTGACCTCGCTGCGGGAACGCCTGGAGGCCCTGGGCGTCGACATCCGCACGGGTGTCGCGGCCGAGGCGGTGCATACCGAGGGCGCCGGCGTCAGCGGCGTGATGGCCGACGGCGTCTTCCACCCGGCCCGCCAGGTCCTGATCACCGCCGCGCCCCAGCTCGCCGCCGGGCTGCTGGACCACGACGGCGCGGCCCACCCCGCAGTGCCGCAGCTGAAGCGGCAATGGTCGGCCGTCGACTACCTGGGCAACGTCTGCTTGGTGCTTGAGAACGACCGCAAGCTGTCCGACACATACTGGCTCAACGTCAACGATCCCGGCTTCCCCTACGTCGGCCTGATCGAACACACCAATTTCGACCGGCCCGAACGGTACGGCGGCAAGCACGTTGTGTACCTCTCCAAGTACTTGCCGACCGACGCCGAGCTGTACCGGATGTCGGATGAGGAGGTCTTCGAGTTCAGCCTGCCGCACATCCGGCGTATGTTCCCCGATTTCGACCGTAGTTGGGTGCAGCGCTATCACGTCTGGCGCGCCCCCTACGCCCAGCCGGTGATCACACCGAACTACACCCGTGTCATGCCGTCGGCCGAGTCGGCCGTCCGGGGCCTGTACCTGGTCGGCATGGCCCAGGTGTTCCCCGAGGACCGCGGCACCAACTACGCCGTACGGGACGGCCGCCGGGCCGGACTCCTGATCGCCGACCGTCTCACCGCGACTGCCGCCGGGGGCCACGATGTCTGATCTGCTCTCCCTCGACCAGGCCGAAGGGATGACGACCGAGCAGGTGCACGACCTGTACCGCAGGTTCGTCAGCCGCAGCCAAATCTCCCTTATCGGGTCCTTCGGCTTCGGCCGCGACCTCGTCGATCACGCCGAGGGCGCCTGGGTACATCTGCGCGACGGCCGCCGCATCCTGGACTTCACCGGCGGCGTCGGCGTCCTGAACCACGGGCACAACCACCCGCGCATCGTCGCCGCCCGGCGCCGCTTCCAGGAAGCACGGCGCATGGAAGTACACAAAAACTATCTGTCCCCCTACGTGGCCGCGCTCAGCCACAACCTCGCCCAGCTCCTGCCCGACGATCTGAACATCAGCTACTTTCCCAACTCCGGTGCGGAAGCGGTGGAAGGAGCGGTGAAGCTCGCCTACAAGTACCACCGGGGCCGGCGCGGCACCGTCCTGCACTCGGATATCGCCTTCCACGGAAAACTTCTCGGCGCGGGCAGCCTGACCGCCTCGCCCGAGGTGCACTTCCCCTATCCACGAATCCCCGGCACCGACGCCTTCGCCTACGACGACCTCGACTCGTTCCAACTGGCGCTGGAGCGACACACCTCCGCCGGCGGCGAATGCGACGTGTACGCCGTCGCCGTCGAGCCGTTCAGCGCCTCCAGTCTGCGCGAGTGCTCCCCGCAGTTCCTGCGAGAGGTCCGGCGTATCTGCACCGAACGCGACATCGTGCTGATCTTCGACGAGGTGTACACCGGCTGGGGCAAGACCGGCGCCTTGTTCCACTTCATGCACCACCCCGGCCTTGTCCCGGACATCGTCACCACCTCCAAGGCCTTCGGCGGCGGCAAGGCGTCGATCTCCGGGTACATCACACGTGAGCCCATCTTCCGTGCGGCGTACGACAATCTGGCCGACGCCACCTTGCACAGCACGACGTACTACGGCTTCGGTGAGGAGACGGCGACAGCGCTGGAGGCCGTGGCCGTCGCCGTCGAGGAGGACTTCCCCGGCCGCGCCCGCGCACTGGGTGAGCGCCTGGAGAGCGGACTGGCCAAGGTCGCCGCCCGCCACCCGCGCCTGGTACGGCAGGTCAAGGGACGCGGCGCCCTGCACGGGGTGTTCCTCGCCCCCGGCCCCGAGCTGCCCGACGCGCTGCGCTCCCTACTGCCCGCCTCAGCGGCCAAGGACCCGCAGGCCGTGTCGAAGCTGCTGACGGGCGCGGTCATCGCCGCCCTCTACCGCGACCACGGCATCCTCACCTTCTTCGGCTCCAACCGTGCCATCGCCCTGATCGTCTCGCCGCCTCTGGTGGCGCAGACCGACGAGGTGGACCTCTTCGTCAAGGCCTTGGACGAGGTGCTGGACCAGGGTGTGGTCCGCCTGCTGGCGGGCCTGGTTCGGGAGAAGGTGTTCGGATGAGGCTCACCGAGCGGGCCCTGAATGCCTCGGGGCTGCCGTTGTGCTGGGCCACCGTGTACGAGGAGCTGACCCCGGCACCGGCGCTGCGCGAGGCGGTGCGTCACACTGTGCTCAGCCTGAACCGGACGCCCGCTGCATACCGGTGGGTGACGGCCGTGGTCCTGCGCCTGTTCCCCGCCGTCTTCTGGGCTGTGACCCGCCGCCGTCCCGGCGGCGCCACCCCAGAACAGGTTGCGGACGGCCTCGCTCGTCTGCGCCGACTGCCCGGGGTGGCCGACGTGCTGCGGGCCACCACCGCGCTGGCGCTGTACGGCGCCCTGGACAGCCGGCCGCCCCGGGACGCGCGCGCCGGGGAGGCAATGGGATGAGCCTCATCGCGGCACCGGGCCGCCGAGCCCGCCGGGCCGACACCGAGATTACGTGTGACGCCCTGGTGGTCGGCTCCGGCGCCGGCGGCAGCGTCGCCGCCCTCGAACTGGCTCGCGCCGGGCGGTCCGTCACCGTGCTGGAGGAGGGTCCGCGGGTTAGCACCCGGGACCTGGCGACGGCCGCCCCGGCGGAGTCCATGCGCCGCCTGTACCGCAACGGCGGGGCGACCGCGATCCTCGGCACGCCCACGATCGCGTACGGCGAAGCCCACGCCGTGGGCGGCACCACCGTCGTCAACGGCGGTCTGCTGTGGGAGCCGTCCTCGGCCCTTCTCGACCGATGGGCGGTTTGGTCCGGATATGGCGGCTACCGGGCGGCGGTCATTGGACCGCGCTTCGCCGAGGTCCGGCGGCGGCTGGGCATGATCGTGCAGGAGCACGGAGACGGCAACGACGACTCCCGGCTGCTGGCGCGGGCCGCCGAGTCGCTCGACTGGCGGTGGCAGTTCCCGCAACGTGTCGTACGCGGCTGCCGTCATAGCAACCAGTGCGCCACCGGCTGCCCGAGCGGCGCGAAACAGAGCATGGCCCTGACCTATCTGCCCGAGGCGGAGGCGCTGGGAGCCCATGTCAGCGCCGGCGTGCGGGTGGAACGGATCGAGCACCACGGGAGCACCGTCCACGCCGTGGAGGCCACGGACGCGGACGGGCGCCGCATCCGCTACCGGCCCCGCACCGTGTTCCTCGCCGCCGGCCCCATCGGCACCCCGGTACTGCTGCGCCGCAGCGGCATCCACCGGCGTACAGCCGGGCGACGTCTGGCCCTGCACCTCAACCTGCGTTCCATCGCCCGCTTCCCGCACACGGTGGACGCCGGGCGCGGCACCATGTTCACCACCCAGGTCCACGAGCACGCGGCGCTCGGAATGCTCGTGATGGCGTCCAACCTGACACCGGGCGGCCTGGGAGCCGCGCTCGCCGGGCGCAATCCACGGGAGGCTAACAGGTTCCTGGCCGTCCGCGACCAGGTCGGCATATTCACCACGCAGGTGCGGATGCAGGGCTCGGCCACGATCACCGGGCAGATCGGCGGCACGCCACTGCTGCGCCACGGCATGACCCGTGCTGACCACCACGCCCTGGCGCTGGCGTTCCGCCGGACCGCGCGGCTGCTGTTCGCGGCGGGCGCCGTGGAACTGCTGCCCCCGACCAGCTCCGTCGGCCCGCTGTGCTCGGAGACGGAGGTCGAGGAGTTCTGCTCCCGTGTCCGCCCGGGTGACTGGGAGCTGGTCTCCGTGCACGGCATGGCCAGCTGCGCCATGGCTCGCCCCGAGCGCGGCGGGGTCTGCGACGACCTCGGCCGACCGCACGGCTTCACCAATCTGCACGTCTGCGACGCCAGTGTGCTGCCTGGTGCCCCCGGAATCAGCCCGCAGGGCACGATCATGTCCTTCGCCCACGAGATCGTGGCCCGACACCTGGAGACCTTATGACCGATCAACGCATGCAGCAGAAAACCCCCGTACGACCCTCCGCGCCGGTGGAGTCGGTGCTGTTCAGTCCGGCGGCGGTGGTGGCGTCGTGCGTGGGGTTCGTACTGATCGGTGCGTTGCAGGCGCTCTACGGACCCGCGATCCCGGCGTTCCGGGAGGAGTTCGAGCTGTCGCCGTCGGGCGCGGGGCTGGGACTGAGCGCGCATTTCGTGGGCGGGGTGATGGGGGTGCTGCTGTTCGACCGGGTCTTCGGCCGCATCGGCAACCGGCGCATCCTGGGCGTCTCGTACGTTCTGATGGCCGTCGGTGCGGCCGGTGTGGCACTCGCGCCGGCCTGGCCGGTCGCGCTGGCCGCGGCGCTGCTGGCCGGGCTCGGTTTCGGCGGAATCGACTACGGCCTCAACCAGCTGTTCGCCATCGGGTTCGGCAACCGTTCCACTGCCATGCTGAACATCCTCAACGCGCATTTCGGTATCGGTGCGATCCTGGGCCCGGCAGTGATCGGCGCGGTCGGCTCACAGGAGTACCCATGGGTGTTTGGGGCGTTCGCGCTGGCCAACCTGCCACTGTTGGTGTGTCTGGCGGGTGTGCGTGACCATGCCCCGCACACGGATGCCCAGGCGCCGCCGGAGGCTGGAAACACAACGGCGCGGAGGCGCAGCTTGGTCTCGGTGCTGACGGTGTTCGTGGCCCTGTATGTCCTGCACGTGGGCATCGAGGCCGGGGTGGGCGGCTGGGAGCCGACCCATCTGGAGACGGTCGGCTACGGTGCGGGGATCGCGGCGACCGCGACCTCGGTGTACTGGCTGATGATGACCGTGGGCCGCTTCCTGGTCGCCCCCCTCGCGCTCAGATTCTCGCCGCAGGTCATCATTACCGTCTCGTGCACGGGGATGACGGTCTGCCTCCTGTTGGCGGCCGTCCCGGCGCTGGCTCCTTACGCGTATGCAGGCGTGGGGTTGTTCATCGCGCCCATCTTCCCCACCGGCCTGCCCTGGCTCCACCGTGCCGCGCCCCGAGCACGCCGGGCCGGGGCGGTGGTCATCGCCGCTTCCATGGTCGGCGGGGTGGCTGCCGGACCCGCCCTGGGCAAGGCCATCGAATGGTCCGGCGTCCGCTCCGTCCCCCTCCTTCTCACTGCCGTATCCGCCCTCTGCCTGACCGCGACGCTCTGGCTCGACCGCGCCACGCGTACGGCCATCGACTGAACGCCTCGGCCGTTCGGCACTCCTCATCCGAAGGGATCCCCATCGTGCCCGCGCTGACCATATCGTCCGACAGCTTTCTGCTGCACGACGAACCGTTCCGAATCATCTCCGGGGCAATGCACTACTTCCGCATCCACCCGGACCAGTGGGCCGACCGGCTGCGTAAGGCCCGGCTGATGGGCCTCAACACGGTGGAGACCTACCTACCGTGGAACCTCCACCAGCCGGATCCCGAGGGCCCACTAGTGCTGGACGGGATCCTCGACCTGCCCCGCTACCTGGAGCTGGCCAAGGCTGAAGGGCTGCACGTCCTGCTGCGCCCGGGGCCGTACATCTGCGCCGAGTGGGACGGCGGCGGCCTGCCCTCATGGCTCACCACGGACCCGGACATCCGGCTGCGCACCAGCGACCCCCGCTTCACCGACGCGGTCGACCGCTACCTGGACCTGCTGCTGCCCCCGCTGCTGCCGCACATGGCGGCCTCGGGCGGCCCCGTGATCGCCGTCCAGGTGGAGAACGAATACGGCGCCTACGGCGGTGACACCGCCTATCTGCATCATATGGAAAGGGCGCTGCGCTCCCGGGGCGTTGAGGAGCTCCTCTTCACATGCGACCAGGTCAACCCCGAGCACCTGGCGGCCGGCAGCCTGCCGGGCGTCCTCGCCACCGGCACCTTCGGAGGCCGTATCGATCGGAGCCTCGCCACTTTGCGCGCCCACCAGAGCGAAGGGCCGCTGATGTGTGCCGAGTTCTGGATTGGCTGGTTCGACCACTGGGGCGAGCCGCACCACGTGCGGGACGCGGCCGACGCCGCGGCCGACCTCGACCGGCTGCTGGCGGCGGGCGCCTCGGTGAACATCTACATGTTCCACGGCGGTACCAACTTCGGCTTCACCAGCGGCGCCAACCACGACCACGCCTACACGCCGATCGTCACGTCGTACGACTACGACGCCCCGCTCACCGAGAGCGGCGACCCGGGCCCGAAGTACCACGCCTTCCGCGAGGTCATCGCCCGCTACGCCCAGGTCCCCGACGAGCTGGTGCCGGCCCCGGCACCCAAACTGCCGCCCACCACCGTCGTGCTGGACCAGCGCGCCTCCTTGCTGCCTCATGTGAACTTGCAAGATGCCCCCGTGCGCACCGACGACCCGGTCACCATGGAGACGCTTGGAGCGCGCTCCGGTTACGTCCTGTACCGCACCACGATCCCGGACGAGGGAGAAGGCCTGCTGCACTTCACCGGCGGCGTCGGCGACCGAGCCCAGGTCTTCCTCGACAGTGCCCCCGTCGGCGTTCTGGAGCGGGAACACCACGAGGAGTTGCTGCCCGTGCGCGTTCCCCGCCCCGGCGCCACGCTGGAGGTGCTCGTCGAGAACATGGGCGGCGTCAACTACGGGCCGCGCATCGGCGCGTCCAAGGGGCTACTCGGACCGGTCACCTTCAACGGCACCGCGCTGCGTGGCTGGGACTGTCACCCGCTGATGCTCTCCGACCTGAGGGCGGTTTCCTTCACCGCGGCGGACGGCGCGGCCCCCACGGCCGGGCCGGCCTTCCACCGCGGCACGTTCGAGGTGGACGCCGCGGCCGACACGTTCCTGTCCCTGCCGGGCTGGAGCAAGGGCCAGGCGTGGGTCAACGGCTTCCACCTCGGGCGGTACTGGAACCGGGGCCCGCAGCGGACCCTGTACGTGCCCGCGCCCGTCCTGCGTGGCGGCGCCAACGAGCTGGTCCTGCTGGAACTGCACGGCACCACCACCGGGCGGGCCGACCTCACGGAAACCCCCGACCTCGGACTCACGAAAGCGTGAGACCAGCCCGGGCGACAGGCGTCAGGAGCGACCGGTGAGGCGCAGGTAGTGACCGTCGGGGTCGTGCACACGGAAGTCCGTGAGCCCCCAGGGGCGTCGTTGGAGTGACTGCGCGAGCGGCCACCCTGCACGCGTCACCCGGTCGAGGTCGGCGTGCACGTCATCGACCTCCAGGACAATCTCCACCCCGGTGGGAACATCGCGCGCGCCGCGGTCGATGCCTTGCCACGGCGGTGCGGCTCCGATGCGCACGTCGTCCCGGACGACGGAGACGTACGGGTTGTCCTCGCCGCGCCGGTCGTCGGCCAGCGAGAATCCCAGCACACGAGTATAGAAGTCGGCGAAAACGTCCAAGTCCTCGACGAACACCTCGAGGCGCAGAGCAGCGGGCATGCCGGCAGAATACTCGTCGCCGGCGCCTGGCCGCGCCCGGGCGTCTGAGCGCGGCATCAGGTACGCGGAAACGTCGTAGCCGCGCGGGTGGGTACCGGCTTCGGGGAGCGTCCGGTCCCGGTCGCCGTCGTAGGCCGGGATCAGCACGGGATGTTCGACAGGCATCACGATGCGGCACTCGGCAGTGAGCGCACGAAGCATCTCAGGGCTGTCGCGGAAGTGCAGCCCGTACCGACAGGTACGCAAAGGCGCGACTTACTCCCTTGCTTCAGTTCCGCCGGCAGACCATCACGGCCGGTTATGCCCAGTCGGCCCCCGTAACGCCTTTCATATTCGTGCACTGCGCATTCATGAGGGGTCTCGGATCGGCTGTGGCCCGGCATCCTGAGAGGGTGAGTGACAGGGTGACAGACACCGAGAAAGACCTGATCTTCGACATAGGGATGCGCGACGGGGAGGATTCGGCGTTCTATCTGACCAAGGGATTCCGAGTGGTCGCGTTCGAAGCGGATCCGGTTCTCGCCGACCGGGCACGCGAAAGGTTCGCGCGGGACATTGAGCGAGGGCGTCTGCATCTCGTCGAAGGCGCGATCGTACCGGGTTCGTGGCGCGCGGACGGGGCGCAGAAGGTTCGCTTTTATCGTAATCCGGCAAATCCCGACTGGGGGACCGTCCTGCAGGAGTGGACCCTGCGGAACCAGGTGCTGGGGTTCAGCCGCGTGGAAGAGGTCCAGGTCGACATCGCCGATCTGTCGGAGGTGATTGCGCAGTTCGGGATGCCGCACTACATGAAAATCGACATCGAGGGGGTCGACCTTGAATGCCTCCAGGTGCTGGAGCGGTTCGAAAGCCGCCCCCACTATGTGTCGATCGAGTCGGAAAAGCAGTCGTTCAACCGGCTGGTCCGCGAGGTGGACCTGCTGCGCCGACTCGGCTACGACTCGTTCAAAGCAGTACAGCAGGGACGTGTGCACCGGCAGCGCGAGCCACGCCCACCTCTTGAGGGTGAATACAGTGGGATGTCTCTGAAGGTGGGCTCCTCCGGTCTTTTCGGCCGTGATTTGCCCGGCCGCTGGAAGAGCCAGGACGAACTGCTCGCCCAGTACCGCCGTATATTTCTCGGATACCGACTGCTCGGCGACTATTCCTTCCTGGGCAGCCGCCGTTCGGGCCGCTGGCTCCTGCGGAATGTGAGCGCTCTTCTTGACGGGTGCGGTTTCAAGGTGCCCCGGCCCGTTCCCGGGTGGTACGACACGCACGCCCGGCACCGCGACGCCTCATGAGGGGCGGAACCGTGCGGCACGGCTTTCTCACCGGAAGAAGCGGGGGCGGGTAGTGCGGGCTCCCAGACCGCTGCGGAACCTCCCGTATGCCGACCCCGGTAGCCCCGACACCCGGTCCGCCGTGAGGTTCTTGCTCTGGCTTCATGCCCGTCAGGCGCGCGCCCAGCTCAGCGCCGCCAGCTGGGGCTTCCTCGCCCTCGTGGCCAGTGGCTCCCTCGCCGTGGCCTCAGGGCATGCGGTGCAGGCCCTCGTCGACCGCTCGGGGCACGCCCTGACGGCGTCGATCGCGGAGATGGCCGTGCTCGGCGCGCTGTCCGTCCTGGGCGAAACCATGCTCAGCCGTGCGGCGGTGACCAACTGGATCACCGCCACGACCCGCGTGCAGCAACTGGTCTCCCGCAAGGTCGTGGAACTGGGCGCCGCGCTTCCCCGGCGGCTGGTGTCGGGCGACGTGGTCACCGTTAGCACCAGCGACGCCGAGAAACTGGGCTGGTTCGTCGAGGCCTCGGCGCGCTGCGGGGCCGCTGTCGCCGCCTGTGTCGTGGTGACGGCGCTGGTGTGCGCCGAGGAACCGGCCCTGGGTCTGTTGGTGGCGGCGGGCGTACCTCTCCTCGCCGTCTCCTCACTGCCCCTGCTGCCCGCGGCGATCCGGCAGACCGGCGAACAGCGCGCCCGGACCGGGAGGGCCATACACCTAGCCGCGGACATCGTCACGGGGCTGCGGGTGCTGCGGGGTGTCGGTGGCGAGGAACTGTATCTCGACCGGTACCGTCACGCCTCGCAGGGCGTACGCCGAGCCGCCGTGGCGGGTGCCCGGATCTCCGCGTGGATCGCCGGTCAGCATGTGCTGCTACGCGGTGTCTTCGTGGTGACGGTGTCGTGGTGCGGGGTGCGCATGCTGGTGGACCACCGTATGTCCGTGGGCGATCTCGTCACCTGCTACGGCCTCGTCACCTTCCTCATGGCGCCGCTCGCCCAGTTCGAGGAGATGGCCACCGCGTGGTCGGTGTCCCAGCCCGCCGCGCAGCGTGTGGCCGGGCTCCTTGCCACCCGCCTCGAGACGCGCGCGCCCTCGGCGGCGCATCACGGCGAATTGTCCGGGGACCTGTACGACCCGGCCACCGGACTGCTGGCGCCGGCAGGGCAGGTGACCGGCGTGGTGTGCGCCGACCGCGAGGTGGCCGCGTGCCTGGTCGAACGGCTGGGCGGGCTCGGCACGCTGGAGGGTGTCCCCTCGGCGCGGCTCGGCGGCGTCCCCCTCGACGCGGTGCCGCCGGCGGCCGCCCGCCGTGCCGTGCTGGTGCAGGACAAGGACCCGGTGCTGCTGTCCGGGACGGTCCGGGACCTGCTCGACGTGCCTCGCTCCGGTGCTGTCTCCGCCGCCGAGGCGCTTGCGGCGGCGCAATGTGACGACGTGCTGCGAACGCTGGCGCAGGTGTCCCGGCCCGTGGAGGGCGCCCACCCGGCGGTGGGCGATCCGGGCATCGCCCACCTCACGGAACGTGGCAGATCCGTCTCCGGCGGTCAGCGCCAGCGACTCGCTCTCGCACGCTCGCTGGTCACCGACCCGGAGGTGCTGGTGCTCGACGAACCGACCAGTGCCGTCGACGCGCACACGGAGGCGCGCATCGCAAAGGCGCTGAAGACGATCAGAAAGGGCCGCACGACCGTGGTTATCACGTTCAGTCCGCTGTTGCTCGAGCGGGCCGACCGGGTGGTGTTCGTAACCTCGGCCAGGGTGCGGGCCACTGGCACGCACCGCGCGCTTCTGCAATCCGAACCCGCTTACCGGGCGCTGGTCCTGCGCGCCGTGGGGAACGAGGTTCCCCCATTCGGCCAGAGGAACCCCGAATGAGGACGGCAGAGAGCTCTGAGGACGATCCCGGTTCCTTGCTGCGGCGGTTGACCCTTCCGGTCGCCCCGGCCGGGTCGATCCGCGCATACGTACGGACGCTGGCGCACCGTCACCGGCGGGCGCTGGCGCACCTAGTGCTGGCCAACGCGGTGGCTGTGACGGCATCGATGGCGGGGCCGTTCCTGCTGGGCGGCCTCGTCCAGCGCCTCGCGGCCCGGCCGGGCCAGGGCTCGTTCACGCTGGTCGCCGGGGTCTTCCTGGCAGCGATCACCGTTCAGGCGGTGTGCACCCGCAAGGTTCGTGCGGACGGGGCCGTTCTCGGTGAGACGTTGCTGGCCGAACTACGCGAGGATTTCCTCACCCGGGCGGTGCGGCTGCCGCCCGGCGTACTGGAGGGCAATGGCGCCGGTGATCTCCTCTCACGCATCACCACGGATGTCGACCGGCTGTCCAACGCGCTGCGTGAGGCCGTGCCCCACCTCGTCGTCGCGGTGGTCTGGGTGGCCGGTCTCCTGGCCGGACTGGTCCTGACCGCACCCCCGCTCGCCCTGCCGCTGCTGCTGGTGGTGGTGCCGGTACTGCTCGTGGTCCGCTGGTACGTCCGCGCGGCCCCGCAGGCCTACCGCTCCGAGTCCGCCGGATACGCGGCCATCTGTACAGCGCTGGCCGAGTCGGTTGACGCGGCGCGGACCATCGAAGCCCACCGGCTCGGTGAGCGCCGCGTCGCACAGTCCGACGAGCGGATCCGGGTGTGGGTGGGTCGGCAGAGCTTCACCATGGGACTGCGTACCATGCTGCACGTCGTGGTCAACGGGGCCCACGCCCTGCTGCTCGTACTGGCGCTCGCGGCGGGCGGCGTCTCCGTCCTCCGCGGCTGGCTCGGGATCGGGGCGCTGACCACCGGGATAATGCTCGTGCAGATGCTACTGCAACCGGTCAACCAGATTCTGCGTTGGTACACCGACCTCCAGGTGTGCCGGACCGCGCTCTCACGGCTCCTGGGCGTACGGGAGGTCCCCTTGGACACCTCCCCCAAGGCCCCGGCACCGAGCGGCCGGGAGCTGCGCGCCGACCGGGTGCGCTTCCACTATGGAGAAGGCCCTGACGTGCTGCGTGGGATCTCGCTGCGGATTCCACCGGGCACACGGCTGGCGCTGGTGGGCCCGTCGGGGGCCGGTAAATCCACCTTCGGCCGGCTGCTCGCCGGTATTCACACGCCGACGGCCGGTGAGGTCACCCTGGGCGGAACGGCGATCGACCGCATTCCCACCGAGCAACTGCGCGGGCACGTGGCCCTGGTCAACCAGGAGCACCACGTGTTCACCGGCACCTTGAGGGACAACCTGATCATGGCACGGCCCACGGCCAGCGACACCCACCTCCTCGCGGCCCTGGAGGCGGTCGACGCCCTGGAGTGGGTGCGCGGGCTGGAGCACGGACTCGACACGGAGGTTGGGCAGGGCGGGCTGGCGTTGCTTGCCGCGCAGGCCCAACAGGTTGCGCTGGCCCGGCTGCTGCTGGCGGACCCGCACACCCTCGTCCTGGACGAGGCCACGGCCCTCCTTGACCCAGGTGCCGCGCGACACCTGGAGCGCTCACTCGCCCGGGTCCTTCAGGGCCGTACGGTGATTGCCATCGCGCACCGGCTACACACCGCGTACGACGCCGATCTCATCGCCGTCGTCGACCAGGGCCGCATCACCGAACTGGGCGACCATCACCGGCTGCTGGCGGAGGACGGGACGTATGCCGCACTGTGGCGGTCGTGGCAAGGGACCCCGTAGGTGGATACATTTACTGGGAACGGTCCCAGTACCCCTTCGTATCGAAGACGGCCGCAAACCAGCCATGATCGAAGGGTTGATCGAATAAGCCAACCTGTCAGCGGCGGCGGGGTGCTGGGCCCCTGGGTTTCCATCGCACGCTTCCCGCCCGGCAGCCGCACCGGCGCGCTGCGCTCCGGCTTCGCCGCCGTATACCTTTGACCAGCGGCGACATGAAAGTTATCGAAAGGTAACGCCATTAGGGGCACCGCTGTCGCAGCGGGGAGGGTGTCGACCGGTCGAACATCCCGTCCGCATGCGGTCACGCTCCGCGTCTGTGCCGCTCGGCGCGAACGCAGGGCGTGATCGCGTATGTGTCCTGAATATTTCCCTCCGGGTAAGCGCTTACTTGTTGGCCCGCCTGGCCGTATGTGAACGTGCACAGGCGCAACAGCACACTTCAAGGGAGATCGGTGACCAGGGCTTCTTCCGGGCGGCAGCCGACGGTATACGACGTGGCGCGGGAGGCGGGTGTCTCACATGCGACTGTCTCCCGGGTCATCAACGGCGCACGGTACGTCAGCCCCACAGCGCGACAGGCCGTCGAGGACGCTATCCGCGCGACGGGCTACATACGCAACCAGCAGGCGCGCGGCCTGGTGCGGGGCCAGGCGGACTGCGTCACGGTCGTGATCGCTGCGCCGCACGAGTCGCTGCCGAGTACCTCTGACCCGTTCCGTGTCATCCAGGGCTGCGCCAGGGCCCTGGCCCGGCACAACATGGCCCTGAACGTGGCGTTCATCGACACACGCGAGCAGGGCGCGGCGCAGCGTCAGCTGCAACGTCACATCGTCGCGTTCGGCACGCTCGGGCTCCTCGTCATCCCGCACCGCTCGGACGCCGTACCGGCCTGGCTGGCCCAGAGCCGTCTGCCCACCGTCGTCCACGGCAGGCCGTGGCTGGCCGGACGCCAAGCGGCGTATGTGACGATCGACCATCGCGGGGCCGCCTACTCGCTCGCCCGTCACCTGCACATGTCCGGTCGTCGGCGAATCGCTCTGCTCACCGGTCGGCGAGACACCCCCGACAGCGATGAGCGTCTGGAGGGGTACCGGGTGGCGTTGACGGATCTGGGGATGAGCCTCGACGACAGTCTCCTCGCCCGCGGCAACCGCACCCGCGCCGGAGGGAAGGCCGCGATGCACCGGCTGCTGGTCCAGGACGCGGCGCTCGACGCCGTCCTGGTGAGCGGCGACCGCATGACGGAGGGAGCGCTGGAGGCGCTGCGTGAGGCGGGCAGGTCCGTGCCCGGTGACGTGGCGGTCGGCGGACTGGACGACACACCGGGCCCCTCCTTCGGCCTGACGGGCATCGACCATCCGTGGAACCGCATCGGCGAGGAGATGGTGCGCCTGCTGCTCGCCCTGCTGGCGGGACAGAAACCCTCGGCGGTCGTGCTGCCCAGTCGCTTGGTGCGTCGACGGTCGACCTAAACCGGACCTCTCGCCGTCGCCCTGGCAGGAGCCCGAAGCCGCGTCACTTTCCTACCCACCCACCTACGCCCCGCGCCCGGTCCCGGGCTAGCACTGCCGCACCGTGCAGGGGGAAGGGAAAGCCATGGAAACGAAACACACCCCGGCCTCCGCATGGCACGTCCTACGCGATGCCCTGACGCAAGGAGTGTTGGACCCTGGGCACCACCCGTCCCTGGCGGAGCAGATGACCGCGCTGGGACTGCTCCGCAGGACGCCCGAGGGACTCGCGCCGGCTCACGACCACATCGCCTACTACTCGGTGACCGGGGCAGTGCTCCAAGGCTTGGAGGAAAACCTGGTCCGGGCCCTGTCATTGGTGTGGTCACGGCCCGCGTCGCTGCGCGCTAACGGCGTGCCGACGCAGGCGCCGCGTGGTGGAACCCCGGTGGAGGGCACCGGGTGGCACCGTGTCGTCCAGCAGATCATCAAAGCGGAGCGGGAGATCCTCGTCGCGCTGCCGGGTACCCGATTCCCCCACGCGGTCCTGCGGGAGCTGGCGGGCGCGCTGCGCACCGCGTTGACGCGGGAGGTGAAGGTGCAGGTCATCTGCCAGCACCCGGCACGGTTCAGCGAACCGGTGAAACGTGTCATCCAGGAGATCGGCGCGGTGGGCGCCGAGGCCAGAACGCTGGAGGAGTTCTTCCAGCAGCTCATCGTCGTGGACCGGTCCGTGGCGTCCATCTCCATGCTGGACCTCGAAGCGGACGGTACGGTCCTCACGGACCCCGTGGCTGTCTCCTTCCTGGTGGACCTCTACGAGCGCCACTGGACCCGGGCGGCCGATCACCCCTTCCGTCCGACCCACGCGGCCCGCGCCGCCGACGAGGTCGGCACCGCCTTCCGCGACGCCCTCGTGCGGATGCTGGTCAACGGGCATCCCGACAAGCACATTGCCAAGAGATTGGGTCTGTCCCTGCGCAGCACCGCCGAGCACGTGGCCCGCCTCAAGGCGGAACTGGGCGCCAAGAACCGTACGCAGATGGGCTACTTGCTCGCCAAGCGTGAAATCGACGGCGGTGAAACCGGCCGGCGAAAGGTCGGCGGCGAGGAAGGTGATGAAGCGGTGCTGTCCGCCCGGCAGCACGTGGTCCCGGACTGGACCCAGGCGAAGAACGCGGCATGAAACGGCGTTCGCCCGAGCGCCGGCCCCCTGGGATCCGTCGACAACCGCCGTGAGGATCTGCTCCGCTTGCCGCACCTGATTCGAACTTCCCACCTCATCGTCCGGTGATGGCCGGGCCTCCGGCCCGGTCCGCCGAGAGGGAGCGCGTAGATGCCGTACCCGCACGTCCTGTTGTCCGCCGCCGTCTCCCTCGACGGCTGTCTCGACGACACTGGACCCGAGCGCCTGAAGCTCTCCGGTCCGGCCGACTTCGATCGTGTCGACGCGGCACGGGCGTCCGCCGATGCGATCCTTGTCGGCGCCGGCACTGTCCGTGCCGACAACCCGCGGCTGCTTGTCTACTCCGCAGAACGACGGGCCGGCCGCGTCGCCGAGGGCAAGCCCGAATTCCCGCTCAAGGTGACGGTCAGCGGTTCCGGCGACCTCGATCCGCAGGCGCTGTTCTGGCGCACGGGCGGCGAAAAGCTCCTGTATACGACGAACAAGGGCGCCGAGCGGGCGCAAGGGCTCGGGATCGCGGCGGACGTCGTGCCGTTGGGCGACGAACTCGACTGGCGTCGGCTCTTGGAGCACCTGCACGGTGTCCACGAGGTGCGGCGGCTGATGGTCGAGGGCGGCGGGACCGTGCACACCCAGTTGCTCCGGTTGGGGCTCGCCGACGAGCTCCAGCTCGCCCTCGTGCCGCTGCTCGTCGGGGCCCCGGACGCGCCCCGGCTGTTCGGGGCTGGCACCTACCAGCGCGGACGGCTGCGCCTGTGCGCGACTCGGGCTGTCGGCGATGTCGTCCTGATGAACTATGAGCCCACCGCCCCCGGCACCGGGCCGCTGCCCTCGGCCGCCGACCGGCACTGGCTGCGGATCGCCTGCGAGCTGGCGGCCCGGTGCCCGCCTTCGCAGACGGCTTTCAGCGTGGGGGCGGTGGTGGTCGCAGCCGACGGGACCGAGCTGGCCCGCGCGCATTCGCGGGAGAGCGGGGATCCGGTGGCGCATGCCGAGGAGGCAGCGCTCGCGAAGATCGCCGCGGGCCATCCGCAGCTGGTCGGCGCCACGGTGTACAGCAGCCTGGAGCCCTGTGCCCGGCGCGCCTCCCGGCCCGCACCGTGCGCGCGGCTGATCTTGGGCGCGGGCATACGGCGGGTCGTCACGGCGTGGCGGGAGCCGGACACGTTCGTGCCGGGGGCCGACGGGACCTCGGCACTGACGGCCGGGAGTGCAGAGGTTGTCGTCGTACCCGAGTACGAGGGGGCGGCGAAGGCACCGAACCGGCATCTGTCTTTGGCGTGACTCGGGCTTTCGGGGCCGGGCGGCGCTACGTTTTGGCGGGGACGACCCGGAGGCGGCGCCGCGTCTGCCGGTTCTTCGGCATGCGGCTTCCCTGCGTACGCTGGTGGGCCCAGGATCCATTCGCAGGCACCCGTCGATGGGCAGCGAGCTGGACGCCTGTTACCGAGCCATCGGCCAGCACATCCGCGATGGCCGAGACCGCGCCAGCAATCCCGGAGGAAACTGATCGACAGCCCTCACCGAGTCCCCGCGGCCGACGGGCAGGTATGGCGGACCGGCTACCCGTCGACCTTGCCGTCCGGCAGCCTGCGACAGGCGTGCGATCTACGGAACTTCTGGCCCGACCGTGCTTCTTCCTCCGCCGGGATGAGCCGCGCCATCTCGTTCTCGTCGATGAACCAGCGGTACCCCGCCGCAACCTCCTCCGCCCCGAGTCCCGGCCCCGGTTCCAGCAGGATCGACCCGTACCAGTTGGTGCGGAAACGCTCTCCAGGCCGGCCGCACTCCGAGCAGATCTCCGGTTCCGGTAAGCGCATCACGGCCGCCAGAGTGGCCTGCGCATCGACGTAATCCTTGTCCGCCTCCAGTCGCTTGCGGTACGCGGCGTCAGATTCGCCAGGCTCCTGCTCAGGTGTCTCGTAGACCTGCATGACGGCAGCGTGAGTACGCCAATGGCATATGCGAGAGGCGTAAGTCGGACGGGGTGTGCGAGAGAGAGAAGGGAAGCAGCGGGGCAGCGGGCGACCCGGCAGGTGCGGTAGGCATTCAACCGAACCGTGGGTGACGGCCGGAACATGGCGTGCGCATGCCCACCGCGCCCTGACGGGATCCGTGCGCTCCCACGCGCTCCGAAGCACTACCCCGTGGCCGGAACGCGGCTTGTCGGCATTTCAACCAACCCCACTCTTGGCGGGTCAGCTGACGACCACAGGGGGCGGGGGATGCCGTTCATCAGCAGCAGAGCTCTGGAAGAGAGCGCCGACGCCATCAACGGGCTACGCAACAAGGTCGAAGCGCTGCAACGCGACACCACAGCCATCCGGGAAGGCGTCCACGGACAGCAGACCGGCATCCGTGACGAACTCGACCGCCACCGCGACACCGCCGTGCAGCCGCTCAAGGAGAAGCTCGACATCGGGCTCGCCTGCGCCTCCCGGCTCTACCGCGGCCGCAGCGGTGTCCTCGACGGTGAGACCGTCGGCTACTACGTGTAGCCCTGCCTCGACCAGGTCCACGGCGGCGGTGCGCTGCCCCCGGAGGACGGCACCCATCTGGTCATCGTCTCGGGGTTGTGCGGCGACGAACCGCCGACGGGCGACGACGAGTTCGTGACGTACGTCAAGAGGCTGCCGCATCCGCTCCTGCACCGGTGACTGGACGAGGCCGAACCACTCTCGTCGACGTTCGGCTACCGGCGGACCGCGGACGTCCGCCGCCGCTACGACCTGCCCGGCCGCCGCCCGGCCGGTTTCCTCGCCACCGGCGACGCCCTCGCCGGTCGGCGCCGCACGCCCATGACGCGGCGCGTGCGGCGGGCGCTCCTCGCGGCGTCCCGGCAGGCGTGGGACATCTTCGTCGGGGCGGACCGCAGGATGCCCGGCGCGATCGGCAACGCCCCCGACGGCGGCTCCGCGGGGGCGGGTCGTGGCTGGTATCTGCGCCGGGACCAGGAGCGTTCTCCGGGCGGCCCCGTCGTGGGCCGTGCCTCCCGCGCCGTACTGACCCTTTCCGAGCCGGTCGCCGCGCTGTTCGCGCCGCCCGCGGCGCGGGCCGACCTGTTCACCGCCCGGTACCGGCCCCGGTGGAGCCGCGCGCGGAACCGGAGGAACTCGGGTTAGAAAGGAGACCACGGAGGCCATGTGCGGTCCATCGGTCTAGACCTCTGTCGGATTCGTGAGGCATGATCGGTGGTATGGAGAAAGCGCGCCTGCGGACTACTGAGTCCGCTGTCGTGGCGATTCGTGACCTCGCGGTGGAGTTCGGGGTGAGCATGACCGTCACCGACGACATCGGTGCCGACCGCACCTCGCGCCGTACCACGGCCGAGCTGTTCACCGTGTTCGACCCCGACGGCTCGCTGCCGCACGAGGCGTTCGTGGAGCTGGCCGGGTCGCCCTCCGTCAGCGTCCGGCTCTTCCCCGAGGACGACGCGCGGATCACCGTCGACGGGGTGGAGTTCCACGATGTGCCGCGGGACTCCGTGCCCGGGTTCCTGCGATCCGTCTACGGCGGGCTCGCCCGGACCAAGGGGCGGCTGTTCCCACCCGGCCAGTGGCTCATCGTGCCGTTGCCGGGGGACGAGACCTACAAGGAACCGATCGTGGACGCCAACCTCACACCGTGGCTGGCGCGTAGCGCGCGATGAGGCCGTCCAGGTAGACGGGGCCGAAGCCGAAATGCGCGGTCTCGGGGACGTAGGCTTGCATCCGGCCGGTGGAGATCCGCAGGGACTCGGGCGGCACCTCGTGCGGGACCCGGTGCGCCCGCCTGCCCAGGGCCGCCTCGACGGCGGTGACGATCTCCTCGGCCGAGTAGGAGATCCCCGAGGCCGCATTGACGGTACGGCCGTGCACCCGGAGGTCCAGCAGCCGGTTCAGCACCGTGCCGAAGTGCCGTACGTCCAGCAGGTCCCGGCGTGCCCCGTGGTGGACGGTGACCGTGCCCGAGCCGATCTGACGGACCAGCGACGGGATGAGCTGGGCCGGGTTCTGGTCAGGGCCGACCAGATGACTCAGGCGCAGGATCAGCGCGGCGGCGCCGGAAGCGGTGACGACTACTGCTCCTGCTGTCCACAGCAGCCACCGGCCTGTACGGCAGTCACCAGCCGTGCCTCGCGGGCGAATTGCTCCGGCGCGGACTCCGCTGTTCCGGAGACTCCCGCGGCCGGCACGGTCACCCGGTGGTGCGGGAGCGGGTGGCGGCGGAGGTGGCGGGCGATGAATCCGTCACCGATCACTTCGGCGCTCATGCGGAAGCGAGGCGTCGCAGGACGGCGTCGGCCGCGGTGCGGGCGCCGCCCGCGCGGCGGATCTCCTCGCGCATCGCGGCCACTCGCCGGCGGACGCCGTCGTGCGCGTGCAGACGCAGTGCCGTGGTGCGCAGGGCCGCCGGGTGACCGAGCGGAACGGGATGGCCGTGCCCAGGCCCAGCTCGCGCACGCGCCGTGCGGTGCCGCTCTGTTCGGGCAGCCGGGGCACCACCAGGGACGGCACCCCGTGCTGGAGTGGAGGGCCTTCATCGTGGTGGCCATTCCGCCGTGGTGGACGGCCAGGGCGGCATGGCGCAGTACGGCCCTGTTCGGCCCCCGGGAACGAGCCTCGACGTTCGGCGGAAGCGGGGGCAGGTCGCAGCAGTCGCCTGTCGCCATCACGATGTGCCAGGGAAGATCGGTGAACGCCTCGGCGACCGTCGCGAAGAACTCCGGGTGGGCGTGGTCGAGCGAACCCAGGGAGACCAGGGCGACGGGGGTGTCCGCGTCGGGCGGGGTCCAGTCCGCCGGTTCGGGGGCCGGGGTCGGGCCCACGAAGGCGTACTCCTCGCCGAAGGTGCCGCCGTCCGGCTGGAAGGAGCGGGGGATGAGGACCAGTCCGCCCGACAGCGCCGTGGCCAAGTGGTGCCGCGCTGTGCTCCGTACGCCCTCCGCCGCGAGGAACTCCGCCAGCCGGGACAGGAGTTCGGGCGCCACGGGGTTCGCCGAGGGCGTCCCGGCGGGGTCAGGGACCAGTGGTGGGGTGCCGCCAGGTACGTCCAGACCTGCATCGACGGGATGCCCCACCGGGCGGCGAGGACACTGCCCGCGCCCGCAGGGTCCTCGGTGAGAACGAGGTCGGGGCGGTTCCGCGCGAAGTCCGCCGTCAGTTGGGGCAGTGCGGCGCGGGCGTCGTCGAGGTAGAGGAGCGGCAGCCGGCGGATGTCCGTGGGCCAGTCGGCCGGGTCCGCGGGGAGCGAGGAGCGCACCGGCACGGGCGTGGCACCGACGGATTTCACCAGCGGCGCGAACTGCTCGGTCGTGGCGTAACTGACGTGGACGCCCCGCCGCACCGGCTCGGCCACCGTGCCCGGCAGCGGGCCGATGTGGCTGTACGCGGCGGCCGTACAGACCGCCACGTGCCGGGCCGCCGCTCCCGGCTCAGCGGGGGCCCGCACCGTTCACCGTCTCGTGCCGGGTGTGGAGGTCCTCCGGGCGCTCCTGAGGAGGTTCGGGAGGGTGTCCGGCTGGTTGCCGTCATGGCGTCCGGTCGTCATGCTCAGCCCCGTCACCGGCGGGCGCAGCACGACATCGGCGCGCTGCTCCAGCCGCGCCCGGTGGTCCGTCGTCGCCGCGCTCTCCCAGCCGCCCGGAGGCAGCGCGGCAGCCAGCGCGATCGGCGCCGTGGTGTATTGCAGCGCCATCGTCACCGGAGTGTCGCGAACCGAAAGACCCTCCCGGGTGACGAAACGCTGCGCGGAACGCGTGAGGGCGATGCGCAATTCCACTTTCGGGTTGACCTGGAACCAGTTGACCCACAGCGGAAGGAAAGCGGCATTCGATGAGCCGGTGCCGACCAGGAGCGGGCTGGATTCTGGAAAAGCCGCGACGCAACTGGAAGAGGATCGCTGGAAGCTCTCCCGGGCATTCCGGAAAGGCGGAGATCGGCGACGGCAGGGTGAGGAGTTCTCCGTCTTCCCGCACCTGGTTGTTTCTGCCGGAGTGGACGCCGGGTGGGCAGGCGTGCAGCGTCTCTGCGGCTAGTCGCGGTCCACGTGCTTGCGCACTACCTTGCCGTTGGTGGCGTCGACGTCGTAGGTGGTCTTGTTCCAGTCGTCGGTCGTGACGACGTCGACGGACCAGATGGGGGTGCCGTCGTCGGTGTCGTCGAGCTCGACGGAGGTGACGGTGCCCTTGGTGCGGCCGGTGGCGGTGTCGACCGCCTTCTGGGAGGAGATCTTGGCCTGGGCGACCTGTTGGGCGAGGTCGCGCTTGTCGTCGTCGTCCTGGTCGGCGTCGGTGCGGGAGCTGACGACCTTGCCGTTGGTGGCGTCGATGTCCACCTTGTGCTGGGTGCCGTCCTTCGCGGCCACCGTGGCCCGCCACACCGGCTTGTCGTCGTTGTTCCGTTTCAGTTCGGTCTTGGTGGCCGTCCCGTCGGGGACTTCGTCGACGGCGGTGCTCGCGGCCTTGCGGTAGCCGGTCTTGTCGGCGGGGATCAGGGCCTTGCGTTCGCGCTGGTCCTCGGTCAGCCCGTTCGTCGTGGCACCTGCCGGTGAAGCGGGGACCTCGGTGCGGGGGGCGGACTGCTGACCGCCGTTGTCACCGCAGCCGGTGAGCAGCAGCGCACAGGACGCTGCGGCGCAGACGGCGGCCGCGGCGACTCGACGAGTACGGATCGTCGGCTTGCCCGGACGGGGGACACGCGTGGAATCGCTCATTTCGGACATATCGCACCCGTTCCCGCTCTCGCGGGTGTGACACGCGGGCGGTCGCACAATCACCCGTACAGCGACTGACCGGCATCGGTCTCCGGAGATGTCATCGCCCGGTGGCGGGCGACCGCCGCCCCGGAGGGTGTGCACTCGGACTGACGTACGGCCCCTGCCGTCATCCATACGTCCGAGAAGCCGTCGTGGCACTGGAGTTCGCGCGTACGATACCCGGATCGGGTGGGGGAAATCGGCCCGAGCGCCCGGCTTGGCGGGGTGGAGTCGCCCAGTGCTGTGCTCTCCGGGCGTCCGGGGCGGTCGCACCCCGCGATCGGCCTCCGGGAGGAACGCCATGGCGGCGCAGCGCGAACCGGACCAAGCGAAGACCGAAGCCTTCATGGAGAAGGCGCTCGGGGACATCGGCGGCGCGATGACGGTCGGCCTGTGCCACCTGGGTGACCGGCTGGGCCTGTTCCGGGGCCTGGCGGCCGGCGGTCCCGCCGGGAGCCGGGAGCTCGCGGACCGGCTGGACCTGAACGAGCGTTACGTACGCGAGTGGCTGCGCGGTCTGACCGCCGCGGGCTATCTGGAGGAACCGGAGCCCGGGCGCTTCGCGCTTCCCGCCGAGCACGCCCCCGCTCTGGCTGACGAAGCAGGGCCCATGTTCCTCGGCGGTGTGTACCAGATGATGCCCGCCGTCCTCGCACCGTACGAACGACTCGTCGAGGCGTTCCGGACCGGGGGAGGCGTACGGCAGAGCGACTACCCGGACATCCTGTGGGACGGCATGAGCCGTTTCACCGGCGCCTGGTTCAAGAGCCTGATGGTGAACGACTGGCTGAGCGCTTTTCCCCATGTCCTCGAACGGCTGGAGCGCGGCATCGACGTCGCGGACGTGGGATGCGGTGCGGGCCGTGCCCTGATCGTGCTCGCCGAGAAGTTCCCCCGCTGCCGTTTCACGGGGTTCGACAACTTCCCGGCCCAGGTGGAACGTGCCCGGGTGAACGCCGAGAAGGCCGGTGTCGCCGACCGGGTGACCTTCGAGACGGTCGATGCCGCCCAGGGGCTTCCCGGGCGCTACGACCTCGTCACCACCTTCGACGTCATCCACGACGCGGTGGAACCGAAGCGGCTCCTCACCGCCGTCAGGGCCGCGGTCGAGGACGACGGCGACTACCTGATGCTCGAGATCAACTGCGCGGACCGTCCCGAGGATAATGTGGGCCCTGTTCCATCGATCTTCTACGGGTTCAGCGTGCTGTACTGCATGACCACGTCCCTCGCGAACGGCGGAGCCGCCCTCGGGACGTGCGGTATGCCCGAGGCGGTCGTGCGCAGTCTGTGTGCCGAGGCGGGCTTCGGCGACGTGACCCGGTCCACGCTGGACGACCCCTTCAACGTCCTGTACGACATCAAGCCGTAGACCGGCACTGCGACCGCGACGCCGAGACCTGAGGAGCCTGACAAAGACCGTCAGATTGCTGGGCATATTGTTGACAATCTTGTAGCGTGCGTCACGCCTCAATCCCGGGGCCTTGGGCGAAGCACTCGGTGCTCGATGAGGGGAGACCCATGCAGAGGCTCTCTGCGTCTTTCGGACGTGACGCACTCACTCACCCGGAGAGCGCGGGCGCAAGACGCCCCGTGACCCGCGGCCGCCTCCTGAGAGGCGTGGCGCTCGCGGGTTCCCTCGCTCTCGCGGCGGCCGCGGTGCCGGCCTCCGGCGCGGTGGCGGCTCCCTCCGCCGGTCGCGGTCACCCGGCGGACCTCCAGGACGCCGCGCTGGACTTCGACTCCGCCGGGTACACGACGATCACCGTCACGGTCGACGGCCGGCCGATGAACGTGCGCTGGTACAAGGAGATCTGCTACGTCGCCGACCCGGTCGCCGCGGCGGCCCGGCAACCCGGCGGCCCCGGCGGCGGCACCACCACGATCCCCGACACCGCCTGCGGCTACCAGAGCATGAACGTGTTCGTTCCCGAGAGCGCCTTCGGCGACCAGCGGACGCCGGTCTACTTCGCCGTCAACAACAGTGGCTGGAAAGCCAGTCACCTACGGGCGAGCGTCACCGCCGGTACCTCCTACGACAGCGCGACGAGCAACGTCGGCGCCGCACTCGAGGCGGGCTACGTCTTCGTCGACGTCGCCAACCGCAGCCGGGGCCTGCTCGGCGCCGATGGCATGTATCCGGGCAAGGCCCCCGCGGCGGTGGTCGACGCCAAGGCCGCCGTGCGCTACCTGCGCCTCAACGACGCCGCCATGCCCGGCAGCGCGGAACGGATCGTCATCAACGGCACCAGCGGCGGAGGCGCCCTGGTGTCGATCCTGGGCGCCTCCGGCAACAGCGCCGAGTACACCCCGTACCTCGCCGCGATCGGCGCCGCCGGCATCGACGCCAAGGGGCGCAGTACGCTGCGCGACGACGTCTTCGCCGTCAACGCGTACTGCCCGATCACCGACCTC
Organism: Streptomyces sclerotialus; assembly: GCA_000719105.1. Taxonomy (GTDB): domain Bacteria; phylum Actinomycetota; class Actinomycetes; order Streptomycetales; family Streptomycetaceae; genus Streptomyces; species Streptomyces sclerotialus_B. The sequence goes on from JODX01000007.1 coordinate 273,457, forward strand.
GGCAACGCCGACGTGGCCTACGAGTGGCTGTACGACGTCCTCGGCACCCGCGACACCACCGGCTCCAACCCCTCACCCGAGGCGGCCGCGGAGATCGCGGCCCGGTTCGCGGCGTACGAGAAGAGCCTCGGGCTGCGCAACCCCGACGGCTCCCGGCTCACCGCCGCCACCCTGCTCGACACCATCGAGCAGGAGGTCGTCCGGTCCGCGGAGACCTACCTCGAGGCGGACCCCGCTCATACCGTTCCGCCGCTGGGCGGGACCTTCGAGATCACGTCCGGTGGCTTCGGCGGCCCGCCCACCACCAAGTCGTACGTCAACGACTGGATCGACGTCGACACCGCCACCCGCACCGTGCGCTCCGTCGACATGGCGAAGTACCTCGCCTTCGTCGCCACCCAGGCCACGCTGAAGACGCCCCCTGCCTTCGACGCCGTGGGCGTGGACGGGAACACCACCAGCGGTACCGAGACCGACCTCTTCGGCCCGCCGGCGCAGAAGTACCTGAACTACACCGAGTACGGCTGGAACCACAACGACGTCGCCGGCGACGGCAGCGGCCTCGACGACACCGGGCTGACCTGGAAGCAGTACACCGCCGAGAAGAGCACCACCGTCGACGACCAGGTCCACCTGATCAACCCGATGGACTTCATCGGTACCAGCGCCGACACCGCGCCGAACTGGTACGTCCGCCACGGCACCCGTGACCGGGACACCGCGTTCACCGTCTCGGTCAACCTCGACCGGGCGCTCGCCGCGGACAAGCAGGTCAAGAACCTGGACTACCAGCTCGCCTGGAACCAGCCGCACGCCGGCAACTACGACGTGCCCGAGGCCATGGCCTGGATCGCCGACGCCGTCCGCAAGGCCGGCAACCCGCTCGCCTCCCGGCACAAGGAGTAGGAGGGGGCGGGGCGGCCGGGGAGACCGTCATTCCTGGTAGTCGGGGTACCAGGGCCTGGGGTCGACGTCGCGGAATGCGGCCCGGGTGAACATGTCGCGCAGGGCGTAGGGCCGGGTGGCGTCGTAGACCATCTTGGCGGTGACGCCCTTGGCGGGCAGGGCCGGGTTGTACTGCGGGGTCTGGGAGGGGTCGAGGACGTGCCCGGCGACTCCCGGGAGGATGACCAGGTCCTTGTCGGCCTGGAAGCGGGTGGTCATCGCCCAGAGCACGTCCTCGGTGTCGAAGGGGTCGACGTCCTCGTCGACGAGGACGACGTGTTTGAGCTCGGTGTAGATGCCGAGGGCGAGGACGCCGACCTGGCGGGCCCGGCCGTCGTCGAACTCGCTGGTCTTCTTGACCTGGACGACCTGGAGGAACTTGCCGCCGCCGGAGGAGTGGGCGTAGGTCTGCTGCACGAAGTTGGGGTTCGCCGAGTCGGAGGCGGCCAGGAAGCAGGTGGTCGACTACGTGCGGCAGGGCAGCGCGGACGGTGCGCTGGTGGTCTCCGTGCAGCCGGACGACCCTCTGCCGGACATGCTCCTCGCCGCCCGCGTCCCCACGGTGCTGTTCGCACGTCCCGCCCGGACCGCTCCGGTCAGCTGCGTCGATCTGGACCACTACGCGGGGGGACGCCTGGCCGGAGAGCATCTCCTGGCCCGCGGCTGCCGCCGTATCGCGGTGATCAGCGCGCCGCCGGACCTCAGGGCGGGCCGGGAGCGCCTCGCCGGATTCCGCGACGCCCTGGCTCGTGCCGGGCATGACGGCCCTTCCGTGGCCGAGGGTGTCTTCACGCTGGACAGCGGGGCGGCGGCCATGACCACGCTGCTGCGGGACCACCCCGACGTGGACGGCGTGTTCGCGGCGAACGACCTGATGGCCCAGGGCGCCTGCCAAGTCCTGCGGGAGCTGGGCAGGCGCATACCGGAGGACGTCGCCGTCGTCGGGTTCGACGACTCGGGCATCGCCGTGACGTGCCGGCCGCCGCTGACCACCGTGCGCCAGCCGGTGGAGGACATGGCGGCGGCCATGGCCAGGATGCTGGACGAACAGGTCCAGGGCCCCCGTACCGAACCTCGCACCCTCGTCTTCGAACCGGAACTGGTCGTACGCGAGTCCGCCTGATCCGGTGTGCCTTCCGCCGAGTGGGGCCAGCGCGGTCAGGCGTGGGACTCCCGGTGGGCACGGATGATCTCCGCGTAGCGCAGGCCGCTGGTCTTGAGGGTGCGGGTCTGGGTCCCGTAGTCGACGTGGACGAGGCCGAAGCGCTTGTCGTAGCCGTAGGCCCACTCGAAGTTGTCGAGGAGGGACCAGACGTAGTAGCCGGCCAGCGGCGCACCCTTGCGGACCGCCCGGGCGCAGGCGCTCACGTGCTCCTCCAGGTAGCGGGTGCGGCCGGGGTCGTGGACGGCGCCGTCGGGCGAGACGGTGTCCGGGAACGCGGAGCCGTTCTCGGTGACGTACAGCTTGCGGACCCCGTAGTCGTCGGTCAGGCGCAGCAGCAGGGCCTCCAGGCCCCCGGCGTCGATCTGCCAGTCCATGCCGGTGCGCGGTACGTCGGGCAGCCGGACCTCACGGGCGTACGGGACGGGACCCTGGGGGTCGTCGGTGACGGTCGCCGGGAAGTAGTAGTTGAGGCCGTGCCAGTCGAGGGGCGCGGCGATCGTGTCCAGGTCGCCGGGGCGCTCCGGCAGCTCCACGCCGTACAGCTCGCGCATGTCGGCGGGGAAGCCGCGGCCGTACACGGGATCGAGCCACCACCGGTTGGTGTGGCCGTCCAGGCGGGTGGCCGCCGCGATGTCCTCCGGGCGGCTCGAGGCGGCCTCGACGGTGGAGTGGTTGGTGACCAGGCCGATCTGCGCCCCCGGGGCCGCCGCGCGGACCGCCTGGGTGGTGAGGCCGTGGGCGAGCAGCAGGTGGTACGAGGCGTGCACGGCGGCGGTCAGATCGGTCAGGCCGGGTGCCATGCGGCCCTCCAGGTGGCCGATCCAGCCGGAGCAGAGCGGTTCGTTGAGGGTGGCCCACCGGGTGACGCGGTCACCGAGGCGGGCGGCGACCACGGAGGCGTAGTCGGCGAGGTGTTCGGCGGTGTCGCGTACGGTCCAGCCGCCGCGGTCCTGGAGGGCCTGGGGCAGGTCCCAGTGGTAGAGGGTGATGTTGGGGGTGATGCCGGCGTCGAGGAGGGCGTCGACGAGGCGGTCGTAGAAGTCGAGGCCGGCCGCGTTGACCGGTCCGTCTCCGGCGGGCCTCACGCGGGGCCAGGCGACGGACATGCGGTAGGCGTCGGTGCCGAGCCGTTTCATCAGGGCGATGTCCTCGGGCCACCGGTGGTAGTGGTCGCAGGCCACGTCACCGTGGTCGTCGCCTGCGACCTTGCCCGGGGTGTGGGAGAAGGTGTCCCAGATCGACGGTGCCCGGCCGTCCTCGGCGACGGCGCCCTCGATCTGGTAGGCGGAGGTGGCCGTGCCCCAGGCGAAGTCGGCGGGGAAGGCGGCGAGGTCGAGCGATTCGGACACGGAGGGCCTCTCTGGAGTGAGCGGGCTGCAGCGAGCGGGCTGCAGTGAGCGGGTGAGGGCGGGGTGCCGGTGGTGCCCGGCGGCTACTTGACGGCGCCGGCCATGAGGCCGGCGACGAGGTAGCGCTGGAGGAGCAGGAAGCCGGCGACGACGGGCAGGCTGACGACGAGTGAGGCGGCCATGATCTGGTTCCAGTACACGTCGTTCTGGGTGGAGTAGCCCTGGAGGCCGACGGCGAGGGTGCGGGTGGTCTCGTTGGTCATGACGGAGGCGAAGAGGACCTCGCCCCAGGCGGTCATGAACGCGTAGACGGCGACGGCGACGATGCCGGGGAGCGCCGCGGGCACGATGACCCGGAACAGCGCGCCGAGCGGCCCGCAGCCGTCCACCTTGGCCGCCTCGTCGAGGTCTCTGGGCACCCCGTCGAAGTATCCGATCAGCATCCAGATGGAGAAGGGCAGCGAGAAGGTGAGGTAGGTGAGGATCAGGCCGCCGCGGGAGCCGAAGAGCGCGATCCCGGTGGCGTTGCCGATGTTGACGTAGATGAGGAACAGCGGCAGCAGGAAGAGGATGCCGGGGAACATCTGCGTCGACAGGACGGTGACCGTGAAGACACGCTTGCCGCGGAAGGGGTAGCGGCTGACCGCGTAGGCCGCGAACACGGCGATGGTGACGGAGCAGACGGTCGCCGCGCCGGCCACGATCAGCGAGTTCATGAAGTAGTCGGCCAGCGGCACCGTGTCCCAGATGTCGACGTACGGGCGGACGGTGAGGCCCGAGGGGATCCAGGAGAACTTCCCCGACACGTCCTCCAGCGGCTTCAGCGAGCTGGAGATCATCACGTACACCGGCAGCAGCACGAAGACGGCGAGCAGGGTCAGGAAGATCCGCCGGCTCCACAGGAAGGACCGCGGGGCGGCCATCGGGGAGCGGGGCTGCCGGACGGCCCGGGGCTGCCGGACGGCCGGGCCAGGCGTCGGTGGCCTCCCTACGGCTGTGCTGGTGCTAGGCATCGGTGGCCTTCCTTCCCCGGGAGGTGAACCAGAGGTAGACGCCCGTCACCACGAGCAGGAACAGGAGCAGCAGCACCGACATCGCGGAGCCCGTCCCGAAGTTCCAGGTCTGGAACGAGGACTGGTAGATGTGGAGGGAGATCAGGTCCGCGGCTTCCGGCGCCGCCTTGCCGAACAGGACGAAGGGGGTGTTGAAGTCGTTGAAGGTCCACAGGAACAGCACCAGGACGAGCACCTGGTTGACGGGGCGCAGCGCCGGCAGGGTGATGCGGCGGACCTGCTGCCAGACGCCCGCGCCGTCGAGGGCGGCGGCCTCGTAGATGTCCTTCGGGATGTTCTGGAGCCCGGCCATGAGGGTGAGGAAGGCGAAGGGCCAGCCCTTCCACACCGAGACGACGAGCAGGGCGATGAAGCTGTTGTCGCCGATCAGCCAGAACGGAGCGCTGTCGCTGAGGCCGAGCTGGTCGTGCAGCACATGGTTCACCAGGCCGTTGTCCCGCTGGAACATGAACGCCCAGGTGATGACGGCGGCGTAGACGGGCAGTGCGTACGGCACCAGGAAGAGCGTGCGCAGGATGCCTCTGCCGCGGAAGGTCTCCTGCATGAAGATCGCCGCGGCCGCTCCGAGCAGCCAGCACAGGCCGACAGAGAGGACGGTGAACAGGCAGGTGGTGAGGAAGGAACTCAGCAGCGCCTTGCCGACGGGGGCGTCGAAGTCGACCGCCAGGGAGAAGTTGTCGAGGCCGGCCCAGGGCGCGGTGCCCCAGTCGCGGATGTAGAACTGGGTCAGCTCCTTGAAGCTGACGACGATGCCGATCACCATCGGCACCAGGTGGACCAGTAGTTCGAGCAGCAGTGCGGGGAGCAGCAGCAGGTACGGCAGTCCGACGCGGCGCAGCCGCCCCGGGCGGCGCTTGCGCGGTGCCGCCCCGGGGTCGTCCTTCCGTGCCGTCCGCTCGCCTGCGCTGAGGGCAGCGGTGGTGGTGGTCATGGCGGTGTCCGTGCTCACTTGTTGGGCATCTGCTGCTGGGCCTTCTCCAGCTCGGCCCGCACCGACTCGGTGGTCACGGCACGGCCGGCGGCGGCGTCGGCGAAGAGGTTCTTCACGGCGGTGCCGACGACGGTCTCGAACTGCGACTCCTCGGGGACCTGCGGCAGTGCGGTGGCACTGGTGGCGAGGGTGTCCCTGAGCACGGCGACCGCCGGGGCGCTGAAGGCCGGGTCCTGCTGGGCGGCCTTGACCGGAGGTATGGAGCCGTACGCCTTGTTCAGGACGACCTGCTCCTCGTCGCTGGTCATGAACTTCACGAACTTCTTGGCGCCGTCGATGTTCTTGGTGTTCTTGAAGACGGCCATGTTGATGCCGGCGACCATGGAGTTGGTGGCCTTGCCCCGGCCGGGCTCGCCGGACTGCACGGGGGCGGGAGCGACGCCCCACTCGTCCTCGCTCATGCCCTGCGTCTTGAAGGTGGCCGACGCGGTCTGCCACAGCACCATGGCCGTCTTGTCCTTGGCGAAGTCGCTCAGGGACTGGTTCTGCGCGTACTCGGCGTTGCCCGGCGCGATGACCTTGTCCTCGGCCATCAGGTCGACGTACTGCTTCACCGCCGCCACGGCACCGTCGGAGGTGAAGTCGGCCTTGCCGTCAGGGGTGAAGAAGTCCGCCCCGTGCTGCTTGGCGAGGACGAAGACCTGGTGGATGTTGTTCGACAGGTTGGAGCCCTCGGCGCCGAGTCCCCACTTGCCGTCCTTGGAGAGCTTCCTTCCGGTCTCGGCCAGCTCCTCCCAGGTCGCCGGCGGCTTCTCGATGCCGGCGTCGGCGAACATCTTCTTGTTGTAGTAGAGCGCGTAGGCCATGGAGTACAGCGGCACGGCGGCCGGGTCCTGGCCCTGGACGCCGGTGGAGCCGAGCGCGGACTCCAGGAAGCGGTCCTTGCCGCCGATCGCCTCGAAGTTCTTCGCGTCCCAGGGCAGCAGGGCGCCGCTGGCCTGGAGCGACGCACTCCAGGTGTTGCCGATGTTGAGGACGTCGGGGCCCTGGCCGGAGGTGGTGGCGGTGAGGATGCGGTTGAGGAGGTCGCTCCAGGGCACGACCTCGAGCTTCACCTCGATGCCGGTCCGCTTCTCGAACTTGTCGAGTTCCGGCTGGAGGACCTTCTTGTCCACCTCCAGGTTCGCGCCCTGGTTGGAGGCCCAGTACGTGAGCGTCTTCGGCTGCTCGTTGGACCCCTCCGAGCCGGAGGTCCCGCCGCCGCAGGCCGCCGCGGTGAGAACGAACGAAAGGGTGACGGCACCGACGGCCGCGGCTCTGATTCTGCGCATGACTCCAGAGGCCTTCCGGGAAGTGGCGGATGCGGAATCGCCCGCGGGAGCCGAGGCCGGAGCAGCGCCCCGCATGCCGACCCTGTAGCCCCCCACGGCTTAATTTAGGATGTGAGTTAAACCTCAAGCGAAGGTCGCGTCAAGGGCTCCGCCCCATGTAGGTTGCGAGAAGGACTTCGGAACGAGGGGGCAGGGGTGAGAGTGCGCAACGGCCGTACAGTGCGTGACCTGCGACGGGAGAACCGCACCGCGGTATTGCAACGGTTGTATTTCGACGGGCCGCTCAGCCGGTTCTCGCTGGGGCCGGCCACCGGGCTGAGTTCGGGCTCGGTGAGCAACGTGGTCTCCGAGCTGGTCGCCGAAGGACTGGTCGAGGAGGCCGGCAGCGTCGACTCGGCCGGCGGCCGGCCCCGCACACTGCTGCGCATCAGCGCACAGAGCGGTTACCTCATAGGCGTCGACATCGGCGAGACACGGGTACGGATCGAACTCTTCGACCTCGCCCTCACCGAGCTGGCCCGGACCGAGAAACCGCTGGAGACCGACGGCCCGAACCGCCTCGACCGCTACGACGTCGGCGTCGTCCTGACGCATCTGCGCGAGGGCATCCCCGAGGTGCTGGACGAGGCCGGCATCGCGGCGGAGCGGCTGCTCGGCGTCGGGATCGGGGTGCCGGGCATCGTCGCCAGGACCCCGGAGGACGGCGCCGTCGTGCACGGCCAGACGATCGGCTGGGACGCCGTCCCCCTGGAGCGGCTGCTGCGCGAGGCCCGCCTGCTGCCCGACACCGTGCCGTACTACATCGACAACGGCGCCAAGACGCTCGGGCAGGCGGAGATGTGGTTCGGCGCCGGGCGCGGCGCACAGAGCGCGGCCGTGGTGCTCTTCGGCTCCGGCGTCGGCGCCTGCGTCGTCAGCGGCGACATGGGTCCGGGCCGGGCCGTGGAGTGGGGGCACCTGACGGTACGGGTACGCGGGCGCCGGTGCCGCTGCGGCGCCCAGGGCTGCCTGGAGGCGTACGCGGGCGCGGAGGCACTGCTCCAGCGCTGGGCGGAGGCGGGCGGGCAGCCGCCCGCGGGCGCGGACGAGGAGACGGCGCTGACCGCGATGCTCGCGGCCGCGTACCCGGATCCGGGGACGGGTTCGAATTCGGGTTCGGGTTCGGGTTCGGACGGAACGGGGACCGCTCCGGAACCCGACGCCACTGCCCTGGCCGTCCTCGAGGAGACCGCCGAGTACCTCGGCGCGGGGTTCTCCGACCTGATCAACCTCTTCCAGCCCGAACGCATCCTGGTCGGCGGCTGGGCCGGACTCCAGCTCGGCCGGCGCTTCCTGGACTCGGTGACGGCCCACGCCACCGCGTACGCCCTGACCTACCCCGCCGCCCGCGTCCGCATCGACCTCGGCACCCTGGGACCGGACGCCGTCACCGTGGGCGCGGCGATCCTGCCGCTCGCCGACTTCTTCGCACGGGGCGGCCGGCCCGAAGAGGCCGAACCGGTGGAACCGGACCCGGCGTGGCGGACGGCACTGCGGGAGCGCTCGGTGCAGTGAGCGGAGCGGCGCCTGCCGCCCCGGCGGAGCTCCGGCGGCAGCCGGACCGGCCGCGGCCGGCGGCTTCTGCCGCCGGGGAAGGGACCCACGCACGCGCCGAACGCCGCACCCCTCAGGGGCCGCCGACCGTCACCAGCCCCTCCCACCGCATGTCCCCCGCCGACCTGCCCACCATGAGCCGGTAGGGGCCGGGCTCCGTGGCCCAGCCGTGGTCCGCCTCCGACCAGTGCCGCACGGCGCGCGGGCCCACCACCACCTCGGCACTCGCCGTCCGGCCCGCTTCCGCCCGCACGGCCGCGTACCCGGCGAACCAGCGCACCGGACGGTCCACCGCCGAATCGGGTCGGGCCAGATAGACCTGTACGACCTCGCGCCCGGCGCGGGTGCCGGTGTTGCGTACCGTCACCCGGACGGTGAACGGCTCGCCCGCCGCGACGTGTGCGGGGGCCTGCACGGCCAGGTACTCCCACGTCGTGTAGCCGAGTCCGTGGCCGAACCAGTAGGCGGGCTCGCGTCCGGCCCGCAGCCACGCCCGGTGGCCGATGTGCAGGCCCTCGGCGTAGTCGAGCCGGCCGTCGACCGGCCGGGTGCGGGTGACGGGCGCGTCCGCCAGGGACGCCGCCCAGGTGGTGGGAAGCCGGCCGCCTGGCTCGGCGAGGCCGAACAGGACGTCGGCCAGCCCCGCGCCGGCCTCCTGTCCCGGGAACCAGGTGAGCAGCACGGCGCCCGCCTCCCGGCGCCAGGGCAGCTCGACCGGGCCGCCGCTGTTGACGACCACGACCGTACGCGGATTCGCCGCGGCCACCGCGCGGACCAGCTCGTCCTGGTGCCCGTCGAGCGACAGTCCGGTGCGGTCGTACCCCTCGGTCTCGCTGTGCTCGGTGGTGCCGACGACCACGATCGCGGCGTCGGCGTCCCGGGCCGCCCGCACCGCGTCCTCCAGCGCGGTCGCCGGGTCAGGTTCCGGCGGCGCCGCGGTGACGACGGTGGCACGTCCGCGGCCGGGCACCAGTTCACGCCGGGCCACCACGTGCACGGGTCGTCTCTTGGAGGTCAGTACCGTCCGCGCCGTGTGCACGGGCGGGTTGACGTGGACGACGGCCGGGTCGTCGGTGTCACCGGGGAACTCCCCGTCCAGGAGCGTGCGGCCGTCGACGGTGAGCGTCAGGCGTCCGAAGCCCCCGACACCGAACGTCCACTCTCCCGACCGACGGGGATGCAGCACCGCGCCGATCTCCACCGTGTGGGCGCCGGGAGGCAGGTCGGGCTCCAGCTGCCGGCCCGAGAACCGGTGCTCCGCGTACAGCTCCCGCCCCGCCGCGTCCAGCACCCGCAGCAGCACGCCGGGGGCACCCGACTCCGGGTCGGTGCACCGGTCGGTGTCGAGGGGGGCGGGCAAGGAATCCGGTGCCGGGCCGGGCTCGTACACCACCCGGGCCCGCCCCCGCAGCCGGGCCCGGACGCCGGCCAGCGGGGTGACCACGTCGGAGCAGAAGACGCCCGCGCTGCCGCCGCCCTGGACGCGCGGGGACGCGGCGTGCACGCCGACGACCGCGACGGTGGACAGCCCGGCGGGGTCGAGCGGCAGGACGCCGCTGTTGCGCAGCAGGACAGAACCGGCACCGACGGCGCGGCGCAGCAGCGCCCGGGTGTCACGGGACGCCGTCGCCCGCACCCGGCGCGGGCGCCACGGTTCCAGCGCGCCCACACGGCCGGCGAGCCGGAGCAGCCGCCGTACCTTTTCGTCGACCGCCTCCTCGGCGACCAGGCCGTCCTTCACCGCCCGCACCAGCGCCGCGCCCCAGGGACTGTCCGGGCCGGGCATCGCCAGGTCGAGGGCGGCGTGACCGGTCTCCTCGGTGGTGCGCACGGCCGCCCAGTCGGAGACGGCGACCCCGTCGAATCCCCACTCGTCCTTGAGGGGTCGCGCCAGGAGCGGGCTGGCCGTCATGGCCGTGCCGCCGACGGCGTTGTAGCCCGCCATGACCAGCCACACCCCGGCCTCGACGGCCGCCTCGAAGGGTGCGAGGTACACCTCGCGCAGGGTGCGTTCGGACGCCCGGACGTCGACGGTCAGCCGGTCGGTCTCGGAGTCGTTGCCGACGTAGTGCTTGGCGGTGGCCGCCACCCCGAGGGCCTGGATCCCCCGGATGAGCGCGGCTCCGGTACGGCCGGTCAGTTCCGGGTCCTCGGAGAAGCACTCGAAGTGCCGGCCGCCCAGCGGACTGCGGTGGAGGTTGAGCGTGGGGGCCAGCACCACGTCGACGCCCTTGCGGGCGGCCTCGGTGGCGAGCAGGCCCCCGAGCCGCTCCACCAGCTCCTCGTCCCACATCGCGCCCAGGGCGGAGGCGGAGGGCAGCAGGACCGAGGTGCGCCGCTCGTCCCATGCCTCGCCCCGCACCCCGGCGGGCCCGTCCGAGGTCACCATCTCCCGCAGCCCGATCCCCGGCTCACCGGCGGTGCGCCAGGTCGTCGCGCCGGTGAGCAGGCGCACCTTCTGTTCGAGACTCAGCCTGCCGATGAGCCGATCGAGTGTCTCGTCGTCCATTCAGGCCCACTTTCTGCTTTGGCGGCCGGCCGGGTCAGGGCAGCCGGTGGTCCTCGTTCAGCACCGCGCCGCGCTCCGGGTGGTACAGGTCGTAGCCGCGCGTGTCGCACTGGAGGCCGCCCACGATGCAGTGGTCGACCAGCGCCTTGAGGGTCCGCTCCTCCCAGGCGTTGAAGAAGTCGTAGTGGAAGGAGTAGCCGCGGCCACTGGCCAGGCGGACGTCGCTCATGTCGCCGTTGACCGGGAAGGCCATCTTGAACTCGATCATCGGCAGGGCGACCGGGTGGGAGGCCGGGCACATGTTGTCGTTGGTGCCGGGCCTGACGACCGGGTAGGCCATGTGGCTCTTGTGGTCGGGGGTGTCGAGGTACTTGCCGTCCCAGCAACTGGGCGCCTGGAAACGGATGTTGAGCTGCACGTCGGGCCGGCTCGGGCAACTGGCCGGGAAGTCGACGTTGAAGAAGCTGTCACCGCACTCCCAGCCCTCGACGAAGCCCTTGTGACCGCGGAAGTCCTGGGCGCTCTGCAGAGGATCGCCGACGACGAACCGCAGCCCCTTGGGGAAGGGCCGGACGCTGGTGTAGTCGGTGACACCGGCCTTGTAGTAGATGACCTGCGGGCCGACCGGCAGGATCTTCTTGTCCCCCTTGTACAGGGACGGCATCCAGTACGCGGAGGCGTCGGCCGGTGCCTTGCAGGTCGTGGCGCCGCCGTAGAGGCTCGCCGTCGTGCTGCCGGCGTTCGTCGTCGTGTTGCCCATGAAGGTGTGGTCGTGGGACTTGCCGGGCTGCCCCGGGTACACGATCGGGTCGTCCGGCGCGGTGTGCGTGACGGCGCAGTTGGCCTGGAACTCCTTGTGGTAGCGCGGCGGCGGGGTGGCGTCTGACGGGGTCACGCCGGTGACCGGGGGAACGGCCGGTATGTAGCCGTCACCGTCGGGATCGTCGGCGGACGCCCGGGTCGACACCGCTGCCGTGTGCCCGGTGTGACCACCGGCCGATACCGCCGAGGCAGCCGGGGCGCTGCCGGGATCGGCCGCCGTGGCGATGGTGCCGACGCCGAGCGAGCCGGCGAGGAGTGCGCTGCCGACCAGCAGCGCGGGGAGCTTCGAACGCGGTCTCATGAGGCCTCCCTGTCAATCAGCCGAAGACGCCGAACTCGTGCAGCGAGTAGCCCCAGCCGGTGCCACGCGCCGTCAGGTGCAGTCGTACGTGACGCGCGGTCGCCGCGACATCGATGGTGTCCACGTCACCGTCACCGGCGGTCATGGTGTGGACCGTGCGCCAGGTGGTGCCGTCGTCCGAGACCCGGACCTCGTAGGACTTGGCGTAGGCGGGGTCCCAGACGAGCTGGAGCCTGCGGAGGGCGGTGGCGGCGCCGAGGTCGACCTGGATCCACTGCGGGTCGCTCCAGTCGCTGGCCCAGCGCGTGTCGGCCCTGCCGTCCGTGGCCTTGGCGGGCTCGCACGGGCAGTCGCCGTACGAAGGCTGGAAGGAGGAGGCGGTGGTGGGCTTGTTCAGCGCCACGTTCGTGCCGGTGACCGGCGGGGCGACGACCTTGACCGACTTCGTCTCGATGCCGGCGTTGCCGTGGCCGTCCTCGGCCTGGAGGTACACCTTCCACACGCCGAGCTTCTCGGGGGCCGTCACGGCGAAGGTCCCGTTGCCGGTGGACCGCCACTCGGCCTCGACCAGGCGCTTGTCGCCGTTCGCGTAGGTGCCGCTGAGGAAGACCTTGTACGTGACCGGGTCGCCGTCGGGGTCGCGCACGTCCGCGCGGACGGTGAACTCGCCGCCCGCCGGGGCGGACGAGGCGGGGCCGACGGCCATGTCGTTGATGACGGGAGGGGTGTTGTCACCGCTGGTCGATCCGCTGTACGCCTTCTTGACGGCGTAGTAGGACAGCCTCTTCAGCCCGTCGGGCACGAGGTTGAACCAGACTCCGCCGAAGTCGTGCTCGACGCCGTAGTGGAAGAGGGTGGCGCCGAGCGCGACGCCCCGGTGGCCGGTGATGCAGTTCCAGGCCTCGGAGTACCCCTCGGCCTTCTGCACGTCGGTCGGCTCGTCGGGGACACCGTTGGCGTCGTCGGGCACCTCCCACTCACCGGCCGGTCCGCCCTCGGTGATGAGGTACGGCTTGGTGTAGCCGCCCTCCTCCCAGTCCTCCTGGACGCCGCAGACGTCGCCGTAGGAGTTCATCGAGTACAGGTCGAGGTCGGGCGCGTTGCGCTGGTAGTACGGCCAGGCTCCCGTCCAGGCGTCGGTCGAGGTGACGGGGTGGTCGGGGTCGATGCCGTGGATCTTCTTGGCGACGTCGTTGACGAAGGCGGTGTAGGCGTTGCGCTGCGCCTCCAGCTCCGTCCCGCTGTAACAGTTCTGCAGGCCGAGGACCGACTCGTTGCCGACGTTCCACATGAGGGTCGCCGGGTGGCTCTTGTACGCCTCCACCCACTTGGCGAACTCGGTGAGCATGTTGTTCTTGTACGTGGTGTCGGTGACGTAGTCGACGCAGCCGCCGGAGCCGGGTCCGCCGCCGGGCTGCAGCCAGAAGCCGTTGACGACGCGGATGCCGTGCGCGGCGGCGGTGTCGAGCAGAGGCTCGGTGGAGCCGTCGGTGCCCCAGGTGCGGATCGTGTTGACGCCCATGGACTTGACGTCGGGCATGTACTTGGGCGCGTCCGCGATGGCGGGGCCCCAGGTCAGGCCCTTGACGGTGTACGGCTGGCCACCGACGGTCAGCTGCCAGTTCCCCTGTGAGCCGGTGACCTCGACCGCTCCCGCAGCGGGCGGTGTGCCGTCCGTGGTCCCGTACACCTGGAACTCCCACAGGGAGTAGCCGTAGCCGCCGGAACGCTCGGTGCCCAGCATGCGGACGTAGCGTCCGGAGCCGGAGACGGCGAGCTCGTCCGTGCCGCCGTCACCGCCGGTCACGGTCTTCAGGGTCCGCCAGTCCGTGCCGTTGTCGGACGCCTGGATCTGATAGCTCTTGCCGTACGCGCCCTCCCAGGTCAGCACCACACGGCTGAGGTCGGACCGCTGTCCGAGGTCGACCTGGAACCACTGCGGGGCGCTCCACTCGCTGGCCCAGCGGGTGCCGGTGAGGTTGCCGTCGACGGCTGCCGAGGGGGCGTAGCCGTCGCCTTCCTGGGACGAGGCGGTGGCGGGCCTGCCCTGGGAGAGCAGGGTCTCCGCGGCCTGGGCGGGCGGAGCGGCGAGGGCGAGCGACGACGCCACCAGTGCGCCGAGTGCGAGCAGGGGGACGGCGCGGCGGCCGGATGGTCTGCGGTACAGGTGCAGGTACGGGTACGAGGCGGCTGTGGACACATCTGCTCCTGCGGGTCGGGGAGAGCCGATGGGGCGGAACTGGGGGAGCTCCGTGTGATGTCCCCTCCGGGCCGGGGCGCGGGGATGTCACCCGGCCCGGAGGGGAGTTGTGGCCGGCGGGCGGTTCGGTCAGGGGTAGGACACGACCGTGGACGGCACGGTCGAGGTGCCGGCGGGCACCGTGGAGGCGCCGGTGTCGTTGATGACGTGGTTGTAGTGGCCCATGCCGCCGAGGGAGACCACGAGGAGGCTGTGGAACTTCACCCCTGCCTTGACCGGTGCCTTGAAGCCGTGGTCCTGGCGGATGTTCGGGTCGACGTTGTAGTTGCAGTAGCTGCCCAGGCCCCATGCCTCATGGGTGTCGACCGAGTCGTCGACCCGGTAGGCCGCGTACCCCTTGGTGTCGCCGTTCTGGATGGCGGCCTGGTTCGGGGCGTCGTACGCCTTCTCGTTCTGGTAGAAGATCGTCCGGCCGCGTTCGCCGTACCACTCGACGTCGTACTTGTTGAAGTGCTCGACGAACAGTCCGGTGGCCAGGACGTCGTCGCCGTTGACGCGGACGCCGTAGTCGGCGCGGTTGGTCTCCCAGCCGACGCCGTCGCCGTGGTCGGCCCGCCACACCCAGGTGTGGTCGATGATGGTGTCGTCGTTGTTGACCACCATGCTGGTGGTGGCCTTGCCCGCGCCCGCGCCGCCGATGCGGAGGTAGACGTCCTGCACGGTGGTGGGGTTGGCCGCGTGGTCGGCGGACGCGCCCTGCGGGCCGATCTCCAGCAGGGTGGGTGAGTTGACCGGTCCGGCGTCGATGAGGAAGCCGGCGAGCCGTACTCCGTCGACGTCGGCGACCTTCATGGCGGTCACCCCGTTGTCCGGGACGATCGTGGCGAGGCCGAGGCCCAGGACAATGGTGTTCGCCCGGTCGACGTCGATCGTCCGGTCGACGTGGTAGACGCCAGGGGTGAAGAGCAGGTGCAGGCCCTGGCCGAGGGCGGCGTTGATGGTGGCGGCCGTGGCGCCGGGCTTGACGACGTAGAACCTGCTCAGCGGGATCGACTCGCCCTGCGGGGTGCCGTTCGCCCAGGTGGTGCCGCGTGCGTTGGTGCGCTTGGCGGGGGCGAAGACCTTGTACTCGTTGCCGTCCAGGTAGAGGAAGGGCTTCTCGCGGGAGATCGGCGTCGTGTCGAGCGTGGTGTAGCGGG
The DNA here is from genome assembly GCA_000719105.1 of Streptomyces sclerotialus. Lineage (GTDB taxonomy): Bacteria > Actinomycetota > Actinomycetes > Streptomycetales > Streptomycetaceae > Streptomyces > Streptomyces sclerotialus_B. Next base: position 288,875 of record JODX01000007.1, read on the forward strand.
GCTCGGGGAAGCCGGTGGCGGGAGCGCCCTCGGTACCTGAGAAGACCTGGTTCCAGACGCTGTTGGACCAGCCGCCGATGGAGCTGTCGCGGGTGTACCACTGCTGCTGCGAGTAGTTGCCGACCTGGCCGTCGATCCTGCTGTCGGCGATGTAGCCGCCGCTGGCCCAGCCGTAGCCGTTGGGCGCGAGGTTGAGGCCGCCCTTGACGTGCATCCGGCGGAAGGAGGCGGCCTGGGACACCGCCCAGCGGTTGGTGCCGTTGACCGGTTTCACGGCGAGGTTCTCCGCGCCGCGCCAGAAGTTCTGGGTGGCGTTGCCGTTGAACCAGCCGGCGTCGACGGTGATGTCACCGTTGATCGTCGTGTCGTCGGGGCGCAGGCCGAGGCCGGCGATCTGGGTGTAGAAGCCGATCTGGGCGTTGAGGTTGTCGTACGTGCCCGGCTTGAAGAGGAAGGCGTGCCGGCCGGAGCCGAACTGGGCCGACTCCTGCTCCTTGAAGACCTGGTCCAGCTTGGCCTGGATGCCGGGCGTGGACGGGTCGAAGACGTGCACGTTCGGGCCGAGGTCGCCGCCGCCCGGGATGGGCGTTCCCGGGTCGTCGCCAGTGGTGCCGTACACCTTGAACTCCCAGAGGGAGTAGCCGTATCCGGTGGCGCGGGCGGTTCCGTACATGCGGACGTAGCGGGCGGTGCCGGAGACGTTCACGGTCTCCGTGCCCCCGGCGCCGGTGGTGGTGGAGTAGGCCGTCGACCAGTCCGTGCCGTTCTGGGACGTCTCGATCCGGTACGACTTGGCGTAGGCGGCCTCCCAGCGCAGCTCGACCTGGCTGAGGGAGGCGGGGGCGCCGAGGTCGACACGGATCCACTGCGGGTCGGAGGCGGCGCTGGACCAGCGGGTGCCGTTGTCGCCGTCGACGGCCGCGGTCGCCGGGGTGCCGTAGTGCTCCTGGCTGGAGGCGGTGACCGGCTTGCCCTGGGACAACAGTGCTGGTGCGGCCTGGGCTCGCGCGGCGGGGACGACGGAGAGCAGGGCGGCGGCCAGAGCGGCGACCAGGACGCCGACGAGGCCGCGGCGGCCGGGTCTGCGCGGAACCGGCGCTGCCGGGGGTGTGCCGACAGGGGGCATGGGGGGACTCCTTGACACGGAAGGGGCGGGAGAGCGCTCTCCGGAACCTTGGCTGCCATGGCGGCCGCGGTCAAGGCTTCGAACATGGCTTTTCTTTTGGCTTGCATTAAATGCTGGTCGAGGGTTCGGAGAGTCCTGGGGGGACCGGGCGAAGTGCAAGCGCGCGCCGGGGGAACACCCGGCTCCGGTGCCCGGTATCCGGCGCCCGGTATCCGGCGCCCGGCAAGCGGCGCTCGGCGCCTGGCGACGGGCGCCCCGGCATCCGGCACTTGGCGCCTGGCGACCGGCGCCCCGCCTCAGCCCTTCGTCAGCGACCGGAACTCGGTCGGTGTCATCCCGGTGTGCTGCCGGAAGAAGGCGCTGAAGACGGTCGGGTAGGCGAACCCGATGCGTTCGCTGATGGCGGCCGGCGGCAGCGAGGTGTGGATGAGCAGGCGTTTCGCCTCCAGCAGCACCCGGTCGTCGATGTAGCGCTTGGCTCCGCAGCCGAGGGCCGCCCGGGTGGCCCGGGTGAGCGTCCGGGCGCTGTAGCCGAGCCGGGCGGCGTAGTCCTCGACCCGGTGGGTGCGGCCGAAGCCCTCCTCCACGGCCCGGCGGAACAGATGGAACGGTTCGCCGGCGCCCGAGTGGGTCTGCTGCCGCGGGTCGGCGAGGTGGACGAGCCGGATGAGGATCACCGAGAGCAGGTCGCGCAACGTCTCGACGTACGCCTCCAGCGCCAGGCCGGTCAGGTCGGCGTGCTCCTCGACCAGGGCGTCCAGAAGGCGGTGCAGCGCGGTGCGTCGCGCCGCGTCCGGAGTGACGAGGCGGTACGAGGTGTGCTCGCCTTCCCGGATCAGGGCGTCGGTCGCGGCGCTGGGGAAGCCCGACGGGAAGACCAGCACGGTGGCGTCACCGTCCCCGGGCCCTTCGGGGAACTGCAGCACCTGACCGGGCCAGACCCACAGCCAGTCGCCCGGCCCGACGACGTACGAGGTGAAGTCCACGGAGCAGGTCAGCCGCCCGCTCCGCACCGCGACGATCAGGTGGAAGGCCGGCCGTACGGGCACGGTGAGCGGCAGTTCGCGTTCGACGCCACGGACGGCGAGTCCGGGGAGGTCGAGGACCTCCAGGCCCGGGGGCCGTCCGGGCGTGGGACGGTAGGCGACCGTCGGAATCCCGCTGGGCCGACGGCCGGCCGCGAACTGTCCGTTTTTCTTCATCGCGTGCCCGAGTGTATGCCGACCGTCCTCCGCAGCCGGTTCTAGGTTGAACGGAGGCAGGTGCCGCCGAGGACGAGCCGCGAACGTCCCGGCCCTGCCCCCCGGCGCGTCGTCCGGAAGACGCGCGGCGCCGCGGGCCGCCGCTGACCGCGGCCGCCCCGACCACTCGTCCGAGCCCGGCCGAGTGCTGTCCTGACCTGCACCCCTCAGGGAGGTTCTCCATGACCATCGAGTTCGCCACCCGCTACCGTCAGCGCTCCCACATCCCGCCCGAGCCGGGGAAGCCGTACTTCATCGAGAAGGGCGAGGGCGACCGCGCCCACCTGTTCGGCGATCTGTTCACCATCTACGCCGGCGGCGAGCAGACCGAGAACACCTTCAACTTCTTCACCTGCGACGGCCCCAAGGGCGACATCATCCCCGCCCACTCCCACCCGGACACCTACGAGGTCTTCTACATCGCCGAAGGCGCGGTGCGGCTGTTCGTGGAGGACCTGGAGGGCGAGCAGTACGAGAGGCTGCTCTCGGTGGGTGACTTCGGGTTCGTGCCGAAGAACTGCCCGCACGCGTACCGCATCGAGCGCCACCATTCCCGGATCGTCGGCGTGGCGGCCGGCCCGGGCGGCACCTTCGAGCGGTTCTTCGAGAACCTCGGCACGCCCACCGACGAGCACGGCCTGCCCCGCACGCCGTACATCCCCGACCCGCAGAAGTTCGGGACCGTGCCCCAGAAGTACGACGTGACCTTCCTGCCCGACCACCAGTGGCGTACCGGGAGCTGATCCATGCCGTACGTGAAGGCCCTGCTGGCCGGAGTCCTGGTCGGCGCGGCCTATGCGGTGGTGCGGGTGAAGTCGCCCGCACCGCCTCCGGTCGCGCTGATCGGTCTGCTGGGCATGCTGCTCGGCCAGGCGACGCTGGGGGCCCTGTGACCACCCCCGCCGCCCGCGGCCGCGGCTTCGCACGCAAGGCCGGCCTCTCGTTCGCGGCCGGCCTGCTCATGGGCGCCCTGTACTGGGCGCTGGACATCACCTCGCCCGCGCCGCCGCTCGTCGGCCTGACCGGGCTGGCCGGAATCCTGCTCGGCGAACGTGCCGCCACCGCGGTCCGCGACCGCCTGCCCCGACGCTCACCCTCCCCGCCGCCCCGAGAACAAGGAGACGTCCGTGTCCCCTGACATCCCCGCACACTCCGCCACCGACACCCAGGCACACGCCGCCGACGCCCCCGCCTACGTGGACGTCCACGCCCACTTCGTCACCGACTCCTACGTCCGCCAGGCGCGCGACGCCGGGCACGAACTCCCCGACGGGGTCCCCGCCTGGCCCACCTGGTCGGCGGAGGCCCACCTGGAGCTGATGGACCGCTGCGGCATCGAGACCTCGATGCTGTCGATCTCCTCCCCGGGCGTCCACTTCGGCGACGACGCCGCCGCCCGCCGCCTGGCCCGCGAGGTCAACGAGGCCGGCGCCGACACCGTGCGGTGCCACCCGGGCCGCTTCGGCCTGTTCGCCTCGCTGCCCCTCCCGGACGTCGACGGCGCCCTGGCGGAGATCGCCCACGCCTACGACGCCCTGGACGCCGACGGCGTGGTCCTGGAGACCAACACCCACGGCACCTACCTCGGCGACCCCGGTCTCGAGCCCGTCTGGACCGAACTCGACCGGCGCGGCGCGGTGGTCTTCCTCCACCCGACCTCCCCGGTGTGCTGGGAGCAGTCCGCCCTCGGACGCCCCCGCCCGATGATCGAGTTCATCTTCGACACCGCCCGCACCGTCACCGACCTCCTCATGGCCGGCACCCTGGAACGCCACCGGAACATCAGGGTCATCGTGCCGCACTGCGGCGGCGCCCTCCCGATCCTGGCGGACCGCATCAACGGCTTCATGAAGATGTTCATGCCCGCCGGCACCGAGGCGCCCGACGCCCTCGAACAGCTCGGCCGCCTCTACTACGACCTCGCAGGCCCCGCCCTGCCCCGTCAGCTCCCCGCCCTGCTGGGCCTCGTCGGCACCGACCGGCTGCTGTACGGCAGCGACCACTGCTGGACCCCCGCCGCCGGAGTGGAGGCCCACGTGGCGGGCCTCGACGCCGCCCCGGCCCCCGAGGGCTCCGCGAGCTGGCGCGCCCTCACCACCGCCAACGCCCGCCGCGTCCTGCCCCGCCGGGCCCATTGAGACGACGAGAGCCGCCCATCGTGACCGACACCGACACCGACACCGACACCGACACCAGCACCGACACCAGCACCGACAGCAGCACCGGCGCCGGTACCAACACCGGCGCCGATATGGACACCAGCACCGGCGTCAGCACCGACACCGGCCCCGCGCCCTTCCCCTTCCACCTGCTGGCCCCGCCCGACCCGGCCACGCTGCCCCTGCCGCATCCGGCCCACCCCGCCGACGGGGTGCGGCTGCTGCGCGGCGCCGTCTACGCCGTCCCCGGCGGCAGCCGTCCGCTCACCGTCGACCTGTGGCTGCCCGAGGACGCCACCGGGCCCGTGCCCGTGGTCGTCTTCGTGCACGGCGGCGGCTGGCGCACGGGCCTGCGCGACGACCTCGGCCCCCGCTTCCGCCACTGGCGGCCGGGCCCCTTCGCCCGCCTCGCCCGGGCGGGGTTCGCCGTCGCCTGCCCCGACTACCGGCTCAGCGGCGAGGCCCCGCACCCCGCCCAGACCGACGACCTGACCGCCGTACTGGCCTGGCTGCACACCCGCGCCGGCGACCTCGGCCTCGACACCGCGCGGACCGTGCTGTGGGGCGAGTCCGCCGGCGGCCACCTCGCCGCCCTGACCGCGCTGACCCACCACGCCCGCACCGGCGCGGCCGCCGTCACCGGCTGCGTCACCTGGTACGCCGTCACCGACCTGCCCGGACTCGCCGAGGACCGCCCCGAGGGCGCGTACGACCCGCGGGACCCGTCCTCCTTCGAGGCCCTGCTGCTCGGCGGCGCCCCGGCGGACCGGGCCGAGGCGGCACGGGACGCCAGCCCGGTCACCCACGTGGGCCCCCAGGCACCGCCCTTCCTTCTCCTGCACGGGGCCGACGACGCTCTGGTCCCACCCCGGCAGTCCGTGCGCCTCGCCGAGGCCCTGCGTGCGGCCGGGCACCACCCGGACCTGCGCCTCCTCACCGGCGGCAGCCATCTTTGGGTGGGCCTGTCCGACGCGGACGTCGAGGACTGCTACGTCCGCACCGTGGACTTCGCCCGTCGCTGCACGGGTGCAGGGCAGGCCTGAGGGCTTCGGGACTCCGGTGGCGGCGCTCCAACGGCGACCGCCGCCAGGAGTGTCTTGCACGTGTCTTGACGTGAACCTGGCGTAGTGGGTTCATGGGAGCGCTCCCACTCACACACCCACCTCATCCGTTCCATCCGTCCCATCCATCCCATCCATCCATTTCTTCATGCCGCTATGTTTCTTGGCGCTCACTCCCTGGAGTCGCAGTGAGAACAACAAGAAGCACGACAGCACCACGGACAACCCGCAAGCGCCCCCTGGCCGGTCTGCTGACCGGGCTGGTCGCCGCCATCGGACTCGCCGTCCTGGGCGTGCTCTGCCCAGCCGTCGCCCAGGCCCGGGCCGAGCCGCCCGGCGCCGCCGCCACCGGCCTCCACATCAGCGACGGCCGTCTGCTCGAGGGCAACGGCAACGATTTCGTCATGCGGGGCGTCAACCACGCCCACACCTGGTACCAGGGCGAGACGACGCAGTCGCTGGCCGACATCAAGGCGACGGGCGCCAACACCGTGCGTGTCGTCCTCGCCAGCGGCCGGCGCTGGGCCGCGAACAGCGCCGCGGACGTGGCGAACGTCGTCGGCCAGTGCAAGGCCAACCGCCTCATCTGCGTGCTGGAGGTGCACGACACCACCGGCTACGGCGAGGAGGCCGCGGCCGCCACGCTCGACCAGGCGGCCGACTACTGGATCGGCCTGAAGGACGTCCTCGCGGGCGAAGAGGACTACATCATCGTCAACATCGGCAACGAGCCGTGGGGCAACACCAACCCCGCCGGCTGGACCGACCCCACGATCGCGGCCGTGAAGAAGCTGCGGAACGCCGGGTTCGAGCACACGATCATGGTGGACGCGCCCAACTGGGGCCAGGACTGGCAGGGCGTCATGCGCGCCAACGCCCAGTCGGTCTACGACGCCGACCCCACCGGCAACCTGATCTTCTCGATCCACATGTACAGCGTCTTCGACACCGCCCAGGAGATCAACGACTACCTGGACGCCTTCGTCGCCGCCGGGCTGCCCATCCTCATCGGCGAGTTCGGCGGTCCCGCCGACCAGTACGGCGACCCGGACGAGGACACCATGATGGCCGCCGCCGAGCGGCTCGACCTCGGGTACCTGGCCTGGTCGTGGAGCGGCAACACCGACCCGATCCTCGACCTCGTGCTCGACTTCGACCCCAGCCGGATGAGCTCCTGGGGGGAGCGCATCTTCCACGGCGCGAACGGCATCGCCCAGACCGCGCGCGAGGCCACCGTCTTCGCGGGCGGCACCCCGGGTGACACCCAGGCCCCGACGGCCCCGACCCTCACCTGGACCGCCGCCACCGACAACGTCGGCGTCACCGGCTACGACGTCGTCCGCGTCAGCGGCGGCTCCGAGACCACGGTCGCCGCCGCGACCACCAACACGGTCTCGGTGACCGGCCTCACCGCCGACACCACGTACACCTTCGCCGTCTACGCGCGCGACGCCGCGGGCAACCGTTCGGCCCGGTCGGCCACGGTGAACGTCACCACCGACAAGGGCGGGAGCACACCCGGTGCGTCCTGCTCCGTCAAGTACAGCGTCGTGGGGGAGTGGCCGGGCGGCTTCCAGGGCGAGATCACCATCCGCAACACCGGCACCGCCGCCGTCAGCGGCTGGACACTCGGGTTCACGTTCGCCGACGGCCAGACCGTCAGCAACATGTGGGGAGGCACCCCGACCCAGAGCGGCGGCAAGGTGAGCGTCGCCCCGGCCTCCTACACCTCCACCATCTCCGCCGGGGGCTCGGTCACCGCCGGGTTCATCGCGGCCAAGGGCGCCCAGAACACCGCGCCGGCCGCGTTCACCCTCAACGGGACGAGCTGCACGACCGCCTGACCGGTAGCCGGCCCGGTCGGCGGTCGCCGGTCCGGCACCCCGTACGCCGGGGCGCCGGACCGGCGGACACGCACATGCGCCGGGATCAGACGGCCGGCGCCGGGTACGTCGGGTACTCCACCCCGGAGACGTACTGGACGACCCGGATGACCTGGCACGAGTAGCCGAACTCGTTGTCGTACCAGAGGTAGAGGATCGCGTTGTCGCCCTCGACCTTGGTGGCGCCGGCGTCGACGATCGAGGCGTGGCGCGAGCCGATGAAGTCGCTCGAGACCGCGTCGGGGGCGGTGGTGAAGTCGATCTGGCGCTTGAGCGGCGAGGTCAGCGACACCTCGCGCAGGTGGTCGAGGACCTCCTCGCGGGTGGTCTCGCGCGCGAGCTGGAGGTTGAGGATCGCGATCGAGACGTCCGGGACGGGCACGCGGATCGAGCTGCCGGTGATCCTCGCCTTGAGGTCGGGCAGCGCCTTGGCGACGGCGGAGGCGGCACCGGTCTCGGTGATGACCATGTTGAGCGGCGCCGAGCGACCGCGACGGTCGGCCTTGTGGTAGTTGTCCAGCAGGTTCTGGTCGTTGGTGAACGAGTGGACGGTCTCCACATGGCCGCGCACCACACCGAACTCGTCCTCCATCGCCTTCAGCGGCGGGACGATGGCGTTCGTGGTGCAGGACGCGCAGGACAGGACCTGCTCGTCCGGCTTGATCGTGTCGTGGTTGACGCCGTGGACGATGTTCGGGACGTCGCCCTTGCCCGGCGCGGTGAGGACGACCTTGTCGATGCCGGGGCGCAGATGCTGCGACAGGCCCTCGCGGTCGCGCCACTTGCCCGTGTTGTCGATGAGGATGGCGTCCTTGATGCCGTACGCGGTGTAGTCGACCTCGGACGGGTCGTTCGCGTAGATCACCTTGATCTCGTTGCCGTTGGCGACGATCGTGCTGTTCGCCTCGTCGACGGTGATCGTGCCCTGGAACTGGCCGTGGATGGAGTCCCGGCGCAGCAGCGACGCCCGCTTGACGAGGTCACCGCCCGCCCGGGCGGCGTCCCCGCGCACCACGATGGCGCGCAGCCGCAGTCCGTTGCCGGAGCCGGCCTTCTCGATGAGCAGCCGGGCCACGAGGCGGCCGATGCGGCCGAACCCGTAGAGGACGACGTCGCGCGGGGCGCGGCGCTCGATCTTGTCGGCGCCCGTGGCACCGGCGACGGCCTCGGCGGTGAACTCCTCCACGGTCAGACCGCGGTCGTCCGTCGCGTACGTCGCGGCGAGCATGCCGAGGTCGATCTGGGAGGGGCCGAGGTCGAGCGCGGTGAGGGCCTGCAGGAACGGCCAGGTGTCGGTGACCGAGAGTTCCTCACCGGCTATCTGGCGGGCGAATCGGTGGGTCTTGAGGATGCTGACCACCGACTTGTTCACCAGGGAGCGGCTGTGGAGCAGGACCGTGACGTCCCTCTCGCGGTGCAGCTTCCCGATGATCGGGATCATCGCCTCCGCGATCTCCTCGCGGCGCATCCAGTTGGTGAAGGAGTCGTCATTGACAGTCACAGGAGTATCTTTCGAGCTAGACGGCGCTCACATGTTAACCCCCGCTCTTTTGGGCAGGACACCGCACCTCTGATACGGCCCCTTCGGCCCCTTCGGCCCCTTCGGTACTCGCGCGCGACGAGGTCACTCCGTCAGCAACGGCAGCGTCCCGAAGGTGTGCCCCTCCCAGAGACGACGGGACGCCTCCTCCGGGTAGGCCACCACCACGGGCTCGACGTCGAGGACGTGGACGAGGCGCCGCGCCGGGTCGTACGCGGGCCAGCCGGGGTCGCCCGTGGCGGCGAAGGCCGTCCAGGCGGTGCGGATGTGCGCCGACAGCTTCTCGGCCTCGGCGGGCGGCGTCGGCCCGAGCAGTTCGGCGCCCTCGAGGGCGCCGAAGGTGAGGGGCAGGTCCAGTGCGTGGCAGGCGCCCAGGTAGCCGTCGAACGCCGGGGCGGGCCAGGTGAGCTCGTAGACGTGGGCCCGGCCGCCGGCGGCGGTGTGCGTCTCCGCGAGCCGGAGCGTGGGCATGCGGAACAGCCAGTCGGAGTGGACGAGTTCGTAGAGGTGCTCGGCGGAGGCGCCGGGGAACGCGGCGCGGTAACTCCGTACCGGATCGGGGCCGGGGCCGAAGACCCGCAGTGCCGTGGCCGCCCGCTCGTCGTCGATCTGCCCGAGATCCCCGTCGAGGGCGACGAACAGCCGGTACTCGTCCCGGGTGTGACCGGCGATCAGCTCGACGTCCCGGGCGGCTCCGTCCGCCAGCGCCTGCCAGGGCGCGACCGGCAGGACGTCGCCGTCCACGACGGGCGAGTACGGCGTGGGGGTGTGCGCGACCGTGCCCCAGCGCCCGGTGTGCCGGCCCATGTCGAGCGCCGCCGCGGCCCCGGCCAGCTTGTACGGGTCCACGCGGGAGAGGTCGGCCGCAGTCGGGCGCGCCCCCGCCTCGTCCGCCAGGGCGGCGGCGATGTCGGCGGCCAGCGCGTCCGAGAAGTACGTGCCGGGCACGCTCTGCGCGATGGCCCGCCGGAACAGGCCCTTCGCGCGCGGCATGGCCAGCAGCGCGGCGATCGACCCGGCGCCGGCCGACTCGCCGAAGACGGTGACCCGGTCCGGGTCGCCGCCGAAGGCCGCGATGTTCTCCTGCACCCAGCGCAGGGCGGCGACCTGGTCGAGCAGCCCCCGGTTGGCCGGTGCGCCCTGGATGCGGGCGAAGCCCTCCATGCCGACGCGGTAGTTGAAGGTGACCATGACCAGGTCGCCGTCGCGGGCGAGCCGGCCGCCGTCGTACCCGGGCTCGGCCGAGGAGCCGAACTTGTAGGCGCCGCCGTAGATCCACACCATCACCGGCCGGCGGGCGGCGGGGTCCGGCGCGGGCGTCCAGACGTTGACGGTCAGCCAGTCGTCGCCGCCGCCCGCCGCCCGCCCGGGGGCCGGCGGCGCCCCCGGCGTCATGGCCTCCTGCGGGGGCGGCGGGCCGAACGCGGTCGCCTCCCGGACGCCGTCCCAGCGGTCCACGGGACGCGGCGCGAGGAAACGGGCCGCCCCCACCGGCGGCCCGGCGAACGGGATCCCGCGGAAGACCGCCAGGCCGTCCTCGAGGAGACCCCGCACGGTTCCCGCCGCCGTGGCCGCCAGCGGCCGGTCCGTCACGCTCATCGATGGCTCCCCTGACTCGAACGAACGGTCTCACCCGGCAGACATGGCTGCCCGCGTCCGGTGACGACGATGCCGCCGTACCGTCAGAAGGGGTAGTGCGCCTGCTGCGTGGCGATGGTCACCCAGCGGGTGTTCGAGAACGCCTCGATGCCCCAGCGTCCGCCGAAGCGGCCGTAGCCGGACGCCTTGACGCCGCCGAACGGCGCGTGCGGCTCGTCGCCCACGGACTGGTCGTTGATGTGCACGATGCCGGTGCGTATCCGGCGTGCCACGGTCAGGCCGTGGGTGGCGTTCTCGGTGATGATGCCGCAGGTCAGGCCGTTCTCGGTGTCGTTGGCGAGGGCCACCGCGGCGTCGTCGTCCGAGAAGGTCTCCAGCACGCACAGCGGGCCGAACGACTCGGTGTAGAAGAGGTCGGCGTCCTTGGGCACGTCGGTGAGGACGGTCGCGGGGTGGACCGCGCCCTCCGGCGCCGTGCCGCCGGTGAGCACCTTCGCTCCCTTGGCCACGGCGTCCGCCACCAGGGCGGCCACGCGCTCGGCGGACTTCCTGGTGACCAGGGGGCCGACCACGGTCCTCGGGTCGGTCGGGTCGCCGGACTGCAGCGCGGCGGCCTTGGCGACGAACTCGGCGGTGAACTCCTCGGCGAGGGACTCGTGGACGAGGATGCGGTCGCCGGACATGCAGATCTGCCCGGCGTTCATGAACACGCTGAAGCAGGCGGCGTTCACGGCGTGGTCGACGTCGGCGTCGTCCAGCACGATCACGGAGTTCTTGCCGCCGAGCTCCAGGACGGCGGGTTTGACGTGACGTGCCGCGTGCTCGCCGATGACGCGGCCGACGCCGGTGGAGCCGGTGAAGTTGACCGCGCGCACCCGCGGGTCCGCGATCAGGGTCTCGGCCACCACCGCGGCGTCCTCGCGCGCGTTGGTGACGACGTTGAGCACACCGTCCGGCAGCCCGGCCTCGCGCAGCACGTCCGCGATCAGCAGACCGCAGGCGATCGGCGCGTCCTCGCTGGGCTTGGCCACGACGGTGTTGCCGGCGGCCAGCGGCGCGGCCACCGCCCGTACGCCCAGGATGAGGGGAGCGTTCCAGGGCGCGAACGCGGCGACCACGCCCAGCGGTTCGCGCACCGCGAGACCGAGGACGCCCTCCTCCTGCGCGTTCAGCACCTCGCCGCGCGGCGCGGTGATAGCCGCGGCGGCCTCACGGAGGATGTTCGCTGCAAGGGCCACGTTGAAGTGCGCCCACGGACGGGTGCCGCCCGCCTCGTACGCCATCACGTCGGCCGCCTCGGCGCTCCGCGCGTCCAGCAGGTCGGCCGCCCTGAGGAAGATCGCCCGGCGGGCGAAGGGGGAGAGGGCCGCCCATGCGGGGAAGGCGGCGTCCGCCGCGTCCACCGCCCGCGTCACGTCCTCCGGCCCGGCGGCGGCCACGGTGGCGTAGACCTCGCCGGTGTAGGGGTTGACGTCCGCCTCGGTGCGCCCGGAGGCTGCGGGGACGTCCTTGCCGCCGATGAACAGGTCGCGGGCGATGGGCATGGTGCGGCTCCGGAGGTTTGCGAGGTTCGCTGGGTGAACTATCGTTCACTTTGTTACGGGAATGCTGCGCCTCCGGCCCGGTCAAGTCAAGAGCTGGTCAGGGAGGCGGAAACCACAGGTGGCACGGCGTATGACGGTCCCGCCCCCGGTGGGGAACGGGACCGTCGTACGGGCGGTCAGCCGGCCAGCAGTGTCCGCGAGACCGCTGCCGGCACGAGGGCGTAACCGGCGGGCCGCGTCGTGAAGGTGCCCCGGCCCCGGGTCCGGCCGCGCAGCCGGGACGCGTAGCCGAACAGCTCGGCCAGCGGCACGGTCGCCGTGACCACCGTGGTGCCCGCCCGCGCGGCCGAGCCCGAGACCCGGCCGCGCCGCGCCGCCAGATCACCGAGCACCCCGCCCACGGCGTCGTCGGGCGCGGTCACCGTGACCTCGGCGACGGGCTCCAGGAGCGCGGTCGCCGCGGCCCGCAGCGCCTGGCGCAGGCCCAGCCGGCCCGCCGTGCGGAACGCCGTCTCCGAGGAGTCCTTGGAGTGGGTCGCCCCGTCGGTCAGGGTCACCCGCAGTCCGGTCACCGGATGCCCGCCGAGCGGACCGTCGGCGAGTGCGTCCCGGCAGCCGGCCTCCACGGCACGGACGTACTCCTGCGGCACCCGGCCACCCACGACGGCCGACCGGAAGACGAACTCGCCCGCCGAGCCCTCGGCCACGGGGAGGGGCTCGACGTCCAGGACGACGTGCGCGAACTGCCCGGCCCCGCCGTCCTGCTTGACGTGCCGGTACACCAGCCCGGACACCCCGCCGACCACCGTCTCGCGATAGGCGACACGCGGCCGGCCCACGGCCACCGCCACCCCCTGCTCCCGGCGGATCCGCTCCACCGCGACCTCCAGGTGCAGTTCGCCCAGGCCCGACAGCACCGTCTGGCCGGTCTCCGGATCGGTCCGCACGACCAGCGACGGGTCCTCCTCGGCCAGCCGCGCGAGCGCGGTGGCCAGCCGGTCCGTGTCGAGACCGCTGCGGGCCTCGACCGCCACGGAGACGACCGGGTCGGCCGCCGTGGGCGCCTCCAGGACCAGCGGCGCCGCCGGAGCGCACAGCGTCGTCCCGGCCCGGGCCGACTTCAGCCCGGCCACGGCGACGATGTCACCGGCCACCGCCACGTCCGTCTCCGCGTGCCGGTCGGCCTGCACCCGCAGGATCCGGCCGACGCGCTCGACGCGCCCCGCGCCTGTGTCCCGCACGACGTCCCCCTTCCTGAGCATTCCCGAGTACACCCGCAGGCTGGTCAGCCGGCCCGTCGCGGTGGAGGCCACCTTGAAGGCCAGCGCGGCGAACGGTGCCGCCGGATCGGCAGCCCGCTCCCGCACCGCGCCCTCGTGCGTGCCGCGCACCGGCGGCACGTCCAGTGGCGACGGCAGGTACGCGACGACCGCGTCCAGCAGCGGTTCGACGCCCCGGTTCCGGTACGCCGAGCCGCACAGCACGACCACGCCCTCACCGCTGAGGGTCAGATCGCGCAGCGCTGCGGCCAGCGTCCGTGCGGAGACCGTTTCCCCGGCGCAGTACTCCTCCAGCGCCGCCGGATGCAGTTCGGCCACCGCCTCCTCCAGCAGTCCCCGTCTGCGCACTGCCTCCTCGCGCAGCGCGTCCGGCACCGGGCCCTGCGCGCAGGTTCCACCGGACGCGCCGTCGGCCGCCCAGACCAGCGCACGCATCCGCAGCAGATCCACCACACCGGTGAACCCCGCCTCGCGCCCGACCGGCATCTGGACCACCAGCGGAACGGTGTCCAGTCGCTCCCGGATCGACGCGGCCGCCGCGTCCAGATCGGCGCCCGCGCGGTCCATCTTGTTGACGAAGGCGATGCGCGGCACCCCGTGCCGGTCGGCCTGCCGCCACACGGCCTCGCTCTGCGGCTCCACTCCCGCGACGGCGTCGAACACCGCGACCGCGCCGTCGAGCACGCGCAGTGCACGCGTCACCTCGTCGGAGAAGTCCACGTGGCCCGGTGTGTCGATGAGGTTGATCCGGTGGCCGTCCCAGACACAGCTCACCGCCGCGGCGAAGATCGTGATGCCGCGGTCGCGCTCCTGCGGGTCGAAGTCCGTGACGGTCGTGCCGTCGTGGACCTCGCCGCGCTTGTGGGTCGCGCCGGTGAGGTACAGGATCCGCTCCGTCACGGTGGTCTTGCCGGCGTCCACGTGGGCGAGGATGCCGAGGTTGCGTACGGCGGTGAGGTGTCGCGTGGTGGTGCGCATGGCCCAGGGCCTTTCCTGGCGTGCGAGAGAGAAAAGGGCAGCGCGATTCGGCGTGGGAACGGCTCGGTGACGGACCGGCCTGTCAGTCGTGGGCACGGTGCGTGCCGGTCGACCGAAGAGCCGGTCGAAGGGGGTGTTCCGCACGGCCGTCCGGTGCCGGCCGCGCGGCGGGCACCGGGTCTACGAGGACACGGGGATCACGTCGTACCGTGACCGGGGAACGGCGACAGCGGTGAGGCGACGCATCGTCCGGCTCCCCCGCTCGCACCACGGGACCCGTGCGACGTACGGCGCGCCGGGGTCCCTCGGCGGCGCGCACGGCGAGTCTACGGAGACCGCCCGGTGCACGGCACCGGGTTTTCTCAGGCGCGGAGGCGAAGCGGGTATGCCCGCGCACATGCATGCCCGTCGCCCGGTCGGGTACGCGACCCGCGTTGCGCCCGGGGCGGATCCGGTCCCGGGCGGCCGGTCCGTTCCGCCTCTACCCCGGGATTCGCCATGGACACACCCCCGTACGACTACACCGCGCCCGAGCCCGTGACCCCGGCGCAGCGGGCGCTCACGACGCTCGCCGAGGACACCGGGGACACGGCCGCGCTGGACGTGCTGGCCGGGAGCGAGGTGCTGGTTCCCGTGCCGCAGGACGCCAGTGAGGAGGACGCCACCGATCCGACGGTCGTGGCGCTGCCCGTACTGGAGCAGCCGGGCGGCGAACAGATGGTGCCCGTGTTCACCTCGGAGACGGAGATGGCGGGGCTGCTGCCGTACGTGGAGCGCTACCGCCTGGTGCCGCTGGGCGCGCTCGCCTCGCAGTGGCCCGAGGGCGACCTGGCGCTGACCATAGACGCGACCTCGCCCTACGGCCTGACCCTGACCTCGCAGGGGGTCCGCACCCTGCTGGCCAGGCCCTACGACTGAGCGCCGGTCAGCCGTCCAGCATGCGGGCCAGGACCGCGCGCTGCAGGGGCAGCACCCGGGCGTGCAGATCGCGCCCCTCAGGGGTGAGGGCGACCCACACGCCGCGCCGGTCCTCCTCGCAGACGGAGCGTTCGACCAGGCCGTCCTTCTCCAGCCGGCCGATCAGCCGGGACAGCGCGCTCTGGCTGAGGTGTACCCGGCAGGCGATGTCCTGTACGCGGCACGCCTCCCCGGAGCTGTCCGCCGCGGCGGAGACGAGGAGGTCGAGCACCTCGAAGTCGCTGGCGCCGAGGCCGTGCGGATGGAGCGCGCGGTCGATCTCGCACATGGTGCGCGCGTGCACCGACAGGATGTCCCGCCACCGTTCCTCGAGCCGGGCGCCGGCCGTGTTGGCTGCCATGTGTGCACGGTAACAGACCCGTGCGTGTTCGTTGAACATGCAACTAATGCTCGGAATCAGGTCGAGCCCCGCCGCACCAGCTCCGTCGGAAGGATCACCGCAGCCGAGTCCTCGCCGCCGATCTGTGCCAGCAGCACCCGCACCATCTCGTTGCTGATCCGGTCCCAGGGCTGGCGGATCGTGGTGAGGGCCGGGGTGGCGGCCGTGGCGGCGGGGGAGTCGTCGAAGCCCCCCACGGCCACGTCCTCGGGGACCCGCCGGCCCGCCCGCTGCAGCGCGCTCAGCACGCCCTGCGCCATCAGGTCGGACGCGACGAACACCGCGTCCATGTCCGGCGCCTGCGCCAGCAGCCGTTCCGCGCCCGCCTCACCGCTGGCCCGGCTGTAGTCGCCGGAGACCACCAGCCGCTCGTCGACGCCGACGCCCGCCTCGGTGAGCACCTCCCGGTAGCCCGCGAGGCGCTCGACACCGCCCGGGGTGTCCTGCGGGCCGGTCACCATGCCGATGCGGCGGCGGCCCAGCGACAGCAGATGGCGCACCATGTCCCGGGCGCCGTCCCGGTCGTCCGCCGCCACATAGCTCACCTTGGAGCCGAGCCCGATGGGCTTGCCGCACGCGACCAGCGGCACCCCCGCCTTGCGCAGCTCCTCGGCGACCGGGTCCCCGGAGTGGCTGGACACCAGCAGCACCCCGTCGACGTGCCCCGCGGTGATGTACCGCGTGATGCGCCGCCGTTCGTCCTCCGTGCCCGCCAGCATCAGCAGCAGCGGGATGTCGTGCGCGGCCAGGGCCTGGGTGCAGCCGCGCAGCAGGACGTTGAAGTTGGGGTCCTCGAAGAACTTCTCCTGGGGCTCCGTCAGCAGGAAGCCGACCGAGTCCGAACGCCCCGTGATCAGCGAGCGGGCGTGCCGGTTCACGACGTAACCCGTCTTGCGGATGGCCGCGTCGACGGCCTCCCGGGCCGTGGGGCTGACGTAGTGGCCGCCGTTGAGGACCCGTGACACGGTGCCCCGGGACACCCCGGCCTCGCGCGCCACGTCGTGGATCGTCGGCGGCCTGCGCCTGCCCCCCGTGTTGCTCATGGTCATGACTTTACGGCCCCGGACAGCAGGTCGAGGCTCCAGAACCGCTGGACGGCCAGGAACAGGGCGATCAGCGGCAGCACCGCGAGCAGCGCGCCCGTGATGACGAGGGTGTAGAGCGCGGGAGTGTTGGAGCCCTGTTCCAGCAGCGTGAACAGACCCAGCGTGATCGGGAACTTCTCGTCGTCGCTGAGCATGATGTACGGCAGCAGGAAGTTGTTCCACACGGCCACGAACTGGAACAGGAAGACCGTCACCAGCCCCGGCACCATCATCGGGAGCGCGATCCGGGTGAAGATCCGCCACTCGCTCGCCCCGTCCATCCGCCCGGCCTCCACCACGTCACCGGGCACGGCGGCGGCCGCGTAGATGCGGGCGAGGTACACCCCGTACGGGGAGAGGACCAGCGGCAGCAGCACGGACCAGTACGAGTCCGTCAGGTCCGCCTTCGCCAGCAGCAGGTACTGCGGGACGGCCAGGATGACCGGCGGCATCAGCACACCCGCCATGAGGACGTTGAAGACGGTCTCGCGGCCCCGGAAGCGGTAGATCGCGAGCGCATAGCCGCTGACCGCGGAGACCGCCGTGGACAGCAGGGCGCCGAGGCCCGCGTAGAGCGCGGAGTTGCCCATCCACTTCCAGTACACGCCGTCGCGGTAGGCGTTCAGGTCGGACAGGTTGTCCGCGAAGCCGGTGCCCGGCAGGAAGGTGAAGGTGGAGAACAGCTCACTGCCCGACTTGGTGGCCGCGATCACCACCCATGCCACCGGCAGCAGGCAGTACAGCGCGCCCAGCAGCAGGGTGAGCGTCGGGACGAGGGCGATACGGCGGCGGCCGCTGGGGGTTCTCCCGCCGGAGGCAGGGGGAGGACCCTGGGCGGTGCCGGGCGTGGTGCCGGCGGCCGGTGCGGTCTTGCGGACGGCAAGAGTGCTCATCGTGCTTCCTCCTGCTGGGTCATCGTGCTTCCTCCTGCTGGGAACGGGAGTTCGCGACGCGCAGGAAGCCGAAGGACAGCACCAGCGTGGCGACGGCGATCAGTACCGCGCCGGCGGCGGCGGAGTGGATGTCGCCCTTGCCGAAGGCGTCCTGGTACACCTTCATCAGCGGACTCCACGTCGTGGAGACGGAGTTGGTGAGGGGCTTGAGGGTGGTCGGCTCGCTGAACACCTGGAGCGTCGCGATGATCGAGAAGAAGAAGGTCAGCACCAGCGACGGCGCCACCATCGGGATCTTGATCCGCAGCGCGATCTGCAGCGGTGTGGCGCCGTCCAGCCGCGCGGCCTCGTACACCTCGTGCGGGATCGCCCGGAGCGAGGTGTAGATGACGATCATGTTGAAGCCGGTGCCGCCCCAGACCGCGATGTTCGACAGGGCGAGGTACAGCGGCCCGCCGTCCAGCAGGTCCGGCTGCGGCAGCCCCAGCTTGTCGAGCACGAAGTAGAAGGGGCTCACGTCCGGCAGATAGAGGAAGCCCCACAGCAGCGCCGCCACGACGCCAGGGACGGCGTACGGCAGGAAGATCGCGAGCCGGGTGAAGCGGGTCAGCCGGACCTTCTCGCTGTCCAGCATCAGCGCGAACACCAGCGCCAGGCCCAGCATCACCGGAACCACGATCGCGCCGTAGCCGACCACGCGCAGCGCGCCGGCCAGCAGCTCGGAGTCGGTCA
Source organism: Streptomyces sclerotialus (assembly GCA_000719105.1). Taxonomy (GTDB): domain Bacteria; phylum Actinomycetota; class Actinomycetes; order Streptomycetales; family Streptomycetaceae; genus Streptomyces; species Streptomyces sclerotialus_B. The sequence continues at coordinate 307,353 of JODX01000007.1, forward strand.
GGGCGTCGGCGTAGTTCGCCAGGCCGGCCCACACCTCCTGCCGGGCGCCCGCACCCAGGCCGAGGCCCTTGACCTCGACCTTGTGCAGGCTCAGCCAGAGCGCGTAGCCGATGGGCAGCGCGAAGAAGAGGGCGAACAGGACGGTCGCCGGGAGGAGGAACAGGTACGGGGCGCCGCGTCCGCGGGAGCGGGCACGGGCGGGGGAGGGGCGGCCGCCCGGGGTCCCCGTGACCCCGGACGGCTCCTTGCGCGTGCTCGTCACTCCGCGACCTCGAAGCCCTGCTTCTCGAGGTCGGCGACCGTGCTCTCCTGCATGGTCTTCAGGGCGTCGCCGAAGTCGGACCGGTCCTTCGCGGCGGCGGCGAACGCGTCCTTGAAGGAGGTGTACGCGACGTTCACGTTCGGGCCCCACGCGGACGGCGCGGTGGTCTTGGCGATGGCGGCGGCCTGCGTGTAGAAGTCCGGCTGGTTGGAGAAGTAGGCCGGCGGCTCGGCGAAGGCGTCACTGAGCTGCGCGGTCGTCGCGGCCGGGTAGATGCCGCCCTCCTTGGCCAGCGCGGCCAGCGCCTCCCGGTCGGTGTTCAGCCAGGTGGCGAACTTCGCGGCGGCCCCCTTGTTGTCGGAGTCCGTGGTCACGGCGGTCGAGGAGCCGCCCCAGCTGCCGGTCGTCTCCTCGCCCTTCGACCACTGCGGCAGCGGCGCCATCTTCCACTTGCCCGCGGTGTCGGGCGCGGCGGTGGTCAGGGTGCCGGGCGCCCACACGGCGCTCACCCAGGCGATCTGCTTGCCGGTGTTGAGCGCCTTGTTCCAGGCCGGGGTGTACATCGGCTGGTTGTCGATCGCGCCCTCCGCGACGAGGCCGCCCCAGAAGTCGGCGACCTTCTGCGTCGCCGCGTCGTCGATGCCGACCTTCCACTTCTGGCCCTCGGTGGTCCACCACTGCGCGCCGGCCTGCTGGGCGAGGCCCGCGAACAGCCCGGAGTCGTTGGCGGAGAAGGTGGTGAGGTCCACGTCGGGAGCCTCCTCCTTCAGCTTCCGCGCGGTCTTCGCGAACTTGTCCCAGGTCGTCGGCACCGTCAGGCCGTACTCCTTGAACAGGTCCTCGCGGTAGTAGAACATCATCGGCCCGATGTCCTGCGGGATCGCGTACACCGCGTCCGAACCCAGCGTCGTCTGCTGCCAGACACCCTCGGCGAAGTCGTCCTTCGCCTCGCCGGCCTCGTCCGCGATGTCGGCGACCGCGTCATTGCTGACCAGCGTGGGCAGGGCCTGGTACTCGGCCTGCACCAGGTCCGGGCCCTTGCCCGCCTTGTGCGCGGTGAGGATCTTGGTGACGAGGGTGTCGCCGGAGGCCTGCTTCTTCACCGTGACGGTGATCTGCTGCTCCTTGCCGGGACCCTTGTTCCACAGGTCCACGACCTTGTCCATGCCCGGCGTCCAGGTCCAGTACGTCAGCTTCGCGGGACCGGACTGCGCGTCACTGTCGTCGTCGGACGAGCCGCAGGCCGCGAGCGTGGTGGCGCCGAGTGTCACGGCGACAGCGGTGGCCACAAAGCGGCGGTGCTTCGTGTTCGTGGGCATGGATCGAATCTCCCCTGACCGTGGCTCCCGCCTTGCTGCGAGAGCCTGCCATGCTTCTGTGAGCGTTCACAGTAGAGAAACATCCAGGACACTTGTCAATGGTTGTTGCTGTGCGGTTATGTTGGCTTCGCGCCGCTGGCGCTGTGTGTGAACGTTCCCAAATGATCGATCAATCGGGAGAGATCCATGCCGGAGTCGAAGCCGGAGACCAACCCCAAGGGCCTCACCAGGCTCGCCTTCGGTGGGGACTACAACCCCGAGCAGTGGCCGGAAAGCGTCTGGGAGGAGGACGTCCGCCTGATGCGCGAGGCGGGCGTCACGATGGTGAGCGTCGGGATCTTCTCCTGGGCCCTGCTGGAACCGGCCCCGGGGACGTACGACTTCGCCTGGCTCGACCGGCTCCTGGACCTGCTGCACGAGAACGGCATCCGCGCCGACCTCGGCACCCCGACCGTCGTCCCGCCCGTCTGGTTCTACCGCGCCCACCCCGAGGCGCTGCCGGTGGCCGCCGACGGCACCCGCTACGAGTTCGGCTCACGTGGCGCCATCTGCCACAGCAACGCCGACTACCGGGCCGCCGCCGCGAACATCACCACACAGCTCGCCGAGCGCTACGGGAACCACCCCGCGCTCGCCATGTGGCACGTCCACAACGAGTACGGCGTCCCCGTGTCGGCCTGCTACTGCGACTCCTGCGCCGCGCACTTCCGCCGCTGGCTCGCCACCACATACGGCACGGTGGACGCGGTCAACGAGGTCTGGGGCACCGCCTTCTGGGGTCAGCGCTACACCGGCTTCGAGCAGATCAACCCGCCGCGCGTCACCCCCACCGTCGGCAACCCCGGCCAGGCCCTGGACTACAAGCGCTTCGCCGACGCCACCATCCGCGAGAACTTCGTGGCGGAGCGGGACATCCTGCACCGCCGCTCCCCCGGGGTGCCCGTCACCACCAACTTCATGACCGCGCTCAGCCAGTGCGACTCCATCGACTACTGGGCCTGGGGCCGCGAGGTCGACCTCGTCACCAACGACCACTATCTGATCACCGACGGCCGCCGCACCCACGTCAACCTCGCCATGGCCGCCGACCTCACGCGTTCCGTGGCGGGCGGCGCCCCCTGGCTGCTGCTCGAACACTCCACGTCCGGCGTCAACTGGCAGCCCCGCAACCCGGCCAAGGCGCCCGGCCAGATGGCCCGCAACTCCCTCGCCCACGTGGCGCGCGGCTCCGAGGGCGCCATGTTCTTCCAGTGGCGGCAGTCCCGGCGCGGCGCCGAGAAGTTCCACTCGGCGATGCTGCCGCACGCCGGCACCGACTCCCGGGTCTGGCGCGAGGTCGTCGAGCTCGGCGCGTCCCTCGACTCCCTCGCCACGGTCCGCGGCACCCGCACCGTCGCCGACGCGGCCGTCCTGTGGGACTGGCACTCCTGGTGGGCGCAGAACCTCCAGTGGCGCCCCAGCGAGGACCACGACGCGCGCGAGCGCGCCGACGCCTTCTACGAGGCCCTCTACGACCGCCACCTCACGGTCGACTTCGCCCACCCGGAAGCCGACTTGTCGGCATATCCCCTTGTCGTCGTCCCCGCGCTGTACCTGATGACGGAGGCGGCCGGGAACAACGTGCGCGAGTACGTCGAGAACGGCGGCACCCTGGTCGTCTCGTACTTCTCCGGCATCGTCGACGAGCACGACGCCGTCCACGAGGGCCCGTACCCCGGCGCACTGCGTGACGTCCTCGGCCTGACGGTCGAGGAGTTCTCCCCGCTGCTGGCCGGCGACAGGGTGCGCCTCACCGGACCCGACGGATCGGAACTCACCGGCGACGTGTGGACCGAGTTCGTGGTGCCGCGCGGCGCGGAGACCGTGTGGACCTACGCCGACGGGCTCACCGCCGGCCGCCCCGCCATCACCCGGCACCGCCTCGGTGAGGGCTCCGCCTGGTACGTGTCGACCCGCCTGGACACCCAGGGCCTCACCGCCCTGCTGGGCTGGGCCGCCGACGACGCCCGCCTCGCGCCGCGCGCCGAACTGCCGCGCGACGTCGAAGTGGTGCGGCGAGAGGGCGCGTCGGGCACCTATCTGTTCGCGATCAACCACAGCTCCTCGGAGGCCAAGGTGCCGCTGGACGGGCACGGTACCGAGGTGCTGACGGACGAACGTGCCGCGGGACACCTGGCGGTGCCCGCGGGGGCCGTACGGGTCGTACGACTCGACGGCTGAGCCGCCGGTCGGGTCTCGCCCCCGCCGCCCTTACCCTTCCCATCCCATCCCTGGGGGCTGCCGCCCCCGGACCCCCGCCACCGGCCTGAACGGCTTCGTCCTCCGGCGCCTGAGGAGTGGCGTCCCGGGGCGGAGCCCCGGTGGGGGTCAGGGGGGCGGAGTCCCCTGGCGGGTCGAAGGGGCGCAGCCCCTGAAGGACGGGACGGGTAGGGGCGGCGGGGGCGAGAACCCCCCGCCCCGGACCACTTCCGGGGCATCCATCCCCATCACGCCTCATCACGTCGAAGGGACGACGGACGACGATGTTCCATCCCAGACGCAACCCCAGACGCCTACTGCGGACCCTGCTGCTGCCGCTGGCCGCAGGGTTCGCCCTCACCGCCCTGCCCGCGCAGAGCGCCCACGCCGCGAGCACCCTCACCAACGGCGGCTTCGAGACCGACGGCACCGGGACCACCACCCCGGCCGGCTGGTCGACCTACTCGGCGGCCGGGCAGAACGCCGCCTCCTTCACCGAGTCCGGCGGCCACAGCGGCGGCTACCGCCTGACCCACTGGTCGTCCTCCGCCTACAAGGTGGAGACGTACCAGTACCTGTCCGGCCTCACCAACGGCGACTACACCCTCACCGCCTGGGTGCGCTCGGGCGGCGGCCAGAACTCGGCCCACCTCGCCCTGAAGAACTGCGGCAGCGCCGAGCAGCGCACCGACCTGCCGGTCTCGTCGAGCGGCTGGATCCGCATCGTCACCTCGATAGCGGTGACGAACAACCAGTGCACCATCAGCGTCAGCTCCGACGCGAACGCGGGCAACTGGATCAACGTCGACGACCTGACGTTCACCAAGGGCCGGACCGGTCTCGCCGTCAAGGGCTCCGACGTGTCGTCGCTCCCGAAGAGCGAGGCGCTCGGCGGCACATACCGGACCAGCAGCGGAACGAAGGGCGACCCGCTCGCCATCCTGAAGTCCGCCGGGCAGAACTACGCGCGCGTGAAGGTGTGGGTGAACCCCGCCGACGGCTACAACAACAAGGCCCGCGTCCTCGCCCTGGCCAAGCGGATCAAGGCGCAGGGCATGAAGCTGCTGGTCGACTTCCACTACTCGGACACCTGGGCCGACCCGGGCGCCCAGAGCAAGCCGGCCGCCTGGGCGGGCCACTCCTACAGCCAGTTGAAGACGGACGTGTACAACCACACGTACGACGTCCTGAGCGCGCTCAAGGCCCAGGGCACCACCGCCGACATGGTCCAGGTCGGCAACGAGATCAACGGCGGCATGCTCTGGGACGAGGGCTCCACCTCGAACTGGCCGCAGCTCGCCGGACTGCTCAACTCCGGCTACAGCGCGGTCAAGGCCGTCAGCTCCTCCACCACCGTCGCCCTGCACCTCGCCAAGGGCGGCGACCTCGCGGGCACCCGCTGGTGGTTCGACAACGCGGTGGCGAACGGTGTGAAGTTCGACGTCATCGGGCTGTCGTACTACGGCTACTGGCACGGCTCGCTGTACGACTTCCAGACCACGCTCGACGACGCGGCGTCCCGCTACGGCAAGCCGGTCTACGTCGCCGAGACCGCCTACCCGTTCCGGCTGGACAGCGAGGACGGCCACGAGAACATCATCGACCTCAGCGGTGAACTCGTCGCCGGGTACCCCGCGTCGGCGGCCGGGCAGACCGCCTGGATGAAGGACGTCGCGAGCATCGTGGAGGCCGTTCCGAACGGCCGCGGACTCGGCGTCTTCTACTGGGAGTCCACCTGGACCGCCGTCACCGGCAACGGCTGGGACCCGGCGGACCCCTCCTCCGGCAACGGCTGGGAGAACCAGGCCCTGTTCGGGTACGACGACAGGGCACTGCCGGCGATGGCGTGGTTCCGCCACCGCTGAGCCGTGGTCCGGGGGCCGGCCGCCGCGTGCGGCCGGCCCCCTCCGCCGCGCCCGCGGTCCAGGGGACGACGCCGCGGGCGCGGTGCTCAGCGGCCTCAGCGGTGCGCCGGGCCGACGGTGACGGTCGGGATGTAGTAGCCGGCGGGGTGCGGTTCCCCGACGGGCCGGCCGCCGGCCTCGACCCAGGAATGGGCGCGGAAGGGCGCGGTGCGTACCCCGCTGCGCCAGGTGGGACAGGTGCCGGACATCCGGCACAACAGGACGGTGGCCAGGGAACGCTGCAGGCAGTGCCGGCCGGCGCACCGGGCGCTGACGGCCATGACCGCGTCCCTGGCCCCCAGGGCCTGTGCGGCGGCTGCGGGCCGGGCACCGGTTCTGACCAGCTTCAGGACGGTGCGGATGCGCCGTGGCGGCAGGGCCGCCAGCACACGGGCCGCCGCCACCGCCAGCCGGGCGGCGAGCCGCCGGCCCGGCGGGAGGGCGCGCCGCTCCCCGAGCGCGATCGGCGTGCTCATGCGCGGGCCAGCCGGGCGGCGCACACGGCGTCGATCAGGGCGGACACATCGGTGCGCGCCCGTTCGGCGCCGATGCCGTACCGCTCCTGGAGGAGCGCCGCCGCCCGCTCGCCGCTCGCGCCGTCCAGCAGCGCCCGCAGGACGAGCGTGCCGGTGGCGTTGAGCTGGAAGTAGCGTCCGCGCCGTTCGTCGAGGAGAACGGTGCCGTGCTCGGTGTCGGTGGGGGTCACGTCCGGTGCCAGGGTGAGGGTCACAGTGCTCCTTCGGCGAGGGCCCGCTGCCGGTTCCGGGCGGGCAGAGCGCGCAGCCACACCTCGCAGGCGAGCGTGGCTTCCAGGGCTTGCAGGGGCAGGGTGTAGAGACGGTCGGCGCTCAGTACGGCGCGGAGGGCGGCGGCGTCCACCAGGCCACGCCGGGCCAGCAGCGAGTCGTCGAACAGGCCCAGCAGAGCGGTGCGGTTGCGGTGGAGCCCGTCGAAGACGTCCTCCCCGTGATCGTCCTCGGCGGACCGGCGCAGCAGGTCGTCGGGGACCAGGCCGCGCATGGCCTCGGCGAGCAGCGGCTGGTGGCGGCGCGGCTGGGCGCGTTCGTGCAGGTGCACGGCGAGCGCCGCTTCGATCACCCGGTCGTCCAGGCAGGGCGCGGCGAAGTCCACGCCGTGCGCCGCCATCAGCCCGGCCGCGTAGCGGACCGTGGCGCCGGCGCGGTGGACGGCCTCGACGGTGGCGTGCGCCGCGCGCCCATGGGCCAGCGGCCGCAGCTCCTCGTACGCGGCCTGCCGCAGCAGATCGCGCACCGCGGCGGCCGCGTCTGGGGCCGCCCAGGCAGGCATCCGCAAAGGCGGCGTCCAGCCCAGCCGGGGGGCGAACGCCGCGGGCTCCGGATCGCGCAGCTGTCCGGCGGCCGAGCCGAGCCATGCCGCCGGTGTCCGGGAGTCGGCCAGGCCCCGCACCGTCGCCGCCAGCGGCCAGCGCCCCAGGGCACGGCGTTCCCGCAGCAGACGCGCACCGGTCCACGGCCGGCACCGGAGGAGGGTGTGCAGCGAGACGGCGGGGGCGTGGAACACCTCGTCGCCGCCGTGCCCCGACAGATGGAGCCGGGCACCGCGGGCGGCGACGCGCTCGGCGACGTCCACGAGCCGCGCGCCGGCCCGCACCGAGTACGGCGGCTCGCTCGCCAGGGCCGGGCCGGTGTCGCCGTCCAGCCCGGCGAACATCGTGGGCGCCTGCTCGTACTCCAGCAGCAGATGCTCGGCGTCGGGCAGTCGCGCGGTGGTACGGGAGGCCCACTCGGCGTCGTCCCCGGCGGCGTCCGGCCGCGGAGTGCGCACCGTCACCAGACGCGGACCGGCGCCCGCCGCGAGATGGATGACCGAGCTGGAGCCCGGCCCGCCGGACAGCTCGGCACTGACCACCTCCGCGCCGGCCCGCACCCGGGTGCGCACCGCGGCGGTCAGCGCCTCGCGGACGGCCGGTGCCCCCTCGCGCAGCGGAACCACCGGCTCGGGCGGGCTCCACCAGGTCGCGGTACGCGCCACGCCGTCCCGGTTCAGCACCAGGCAGCGGCCCGCGGGCACCTGGTGCACCCCCCGCCACACCGGCCGGTCCATCAGCGGATGCGGCACGTACGGGGTCAGCAGGCGCAGCGCCAGCACCTCGTCGTCCACCTCGGCGCCGATCAGCCGGGCGAGTGTGTCGGGCCGGTCGGCGGCGACGGTGACCCCGGCCAGTACGGCATGGAACACCGCCCGCACCCCGGACGCCGTGCCCTGCGCCCGGACCCGGCTGCCGACCGATGCCAGCAGATGGGTGCTGCCGCCGAACTCCCGCGCCACCGCGTCGAGGTCGGCCAGGCTGCGCAGGCGTCCGGCCGCCACGGTCAGCTCCCGGCCGGTGGCCGGGCAGAACCCGGCCACCGCGAGGCGCGCCTGCCCGGCCGCGGCCACCCGGACCCGGTCCGACGGCCACCGGCCCACCAGCCACGGCCGCCCGGAGGCGTGGGCGATCACCCGGATGCCGGGCGACGCGCACACCCGCCGCGCCGCCTCGCGGGCCGTGTCACTGTCGGGCAGGAGTACGAAGGTCATCGCCCATGCCTCCGCGGGGACCCAGGAGAAGCAGCCGAAGCCCTTGGACGAAGGTGACCCCGCGGATCAGAGGTGAGCCGGCGAAGTCACCGGCCTCCATCAGCTTCGGAGTCTCGTAGAGCGGCGTCTCGTAGACCGGCTGCGTGTTCAGCCTCTCTCCCATCACATGTCCTTCCCGCTGTGTGCCCTGTGTTGGCCTGTGTTGACCTGTGTGCCCTGCGCGGAAGGAGCCCGTCGGCCCCCGCATACTCATGGTGAGCCAATGAACACGAGGCGTGACATCACCCTCACGGTGGGCGCGCGAGGATCCGTATGGCGCATACCGCGGGCAGCCGGACGGGCGCACTCCAATCCGTCCCGGTGCGCTGTGACCGGTGCACATGAAAACGGCGCGGGCGGGCCGGAGTGCACCTCCCCGGACCCGGCGGCCGCCCCGACTCGCGCGCCCCACGGGGGAGATGGCCCGATCGTTTGGCCCGATCGTGTCCGGTTCACCGGGAGAGGGCCGTCGTCCACCCCTGCACTGGAAGGATGGGCCGCCACAACCGGGCAGCGCATCGGGAGGCGTACATGGATCGGTCGCGGGGTGGGCTCGTACCGCTGGCGTACGTGGGCATCGGCGGCCGGGGACCGGAGGACGTGGTCGCCGACGACCGGGGCAGGGTGCTGACGGGTGTGGAGGACGGGCGGATCCTGCGGCTGAGCCGGATCACGGATCCCGTCCGTACGCGCGTGGAGGTGATCGCGGAGACCGGCGGCCGGCCTCTCGGGCTCGAACTCCTGCCGGACGGTGATCTGCTGGTGTGCGACGCGCGGATGGGGCTGCTCCGGGTGGCGACGAAGGACGGGACCGTGCGGGTGCTCGCCGACTCGGTCGCCGGTGCGCCACTGACCTTCTGCAGCAATGCCGTCGCCCTGTCGGACGGCACCGTCTGCTTCACCGCCTCCTCCACCCGCTATCCGCTGGAGCACTGGATCGGTGACCTGCTGGAACACTCCGGAACGGGGCGGCTGCTGCGGCTGGCGCCCGGACAGGACACCCCGGACGTGCTCCTGGACGGGCTCCAGTTCGCCAACGGGCTGGCCGTCTCGGGTGACGAATCGTTCCTCGTCGTCGCGGAGACGAGCGACCGGCGGCTCACCCGCTACTGGCTCACCGGGCCGGACGCGGGCCGGAGCGAACCGTTCGCCGAGGACCTGCCGGGCATGCCCGACAACATGTGGCGCGGCCCGGACGGACTGATCTGGGTGGCGATCGCCGGTCCGCGCGTCGCCGCCCTGGAGGCCCTGCACCGGGCCGGCCCGGCCGTCCGGCGGGCCGCCGCACGGGCAGCGGTCCGCGCGCCCTTCCGGCCCGGGGGGTTCGTCGGTGTGGTCGCGGTCGACGACGAGGGCCGGATCGTCCACGACCTCGAGCGCCGGCGCTCCGGGTTCCGCATGATCACCAGTGTCTGCCGGGCCGAGGGCCGGCTCGTCCTCGGGAGCGTGTGGGAACGCGGGGTCGCGGTGTGCGAGCTGCCAGGGGAGAGTGGGGTGAGCGGGGCGAGTGGGGCGAGCGGGGCTCGGTGAGATCTCCGCGCGCGGGACGCGGCCGACCGCGTGCCGGAGACCCGGGAGATACCCTGACAACGGCCGCCGTCCCGACCGGGCGCGCGGCGCGGCGGTGGGGCCCGCCGTACCCGAACCGCGGCACCGGAACCGGCGCCGACAACGGTCCCTGCTTGCGAAGGCACATGCCCGGACGCCCGGATACCAGGGACGTCGGATGCCCGGGCCCGGCGAGTAGGAGCCGCACCCCATGAGCGTTCCGCACCCCGAGAGGGGCGATTCCCCAGACGCGCCCGTGCCCGTGCCCGTGCCGGCGCCCACGCCTGTGCGCCGGCAGATGCCGTGGCACGGACAGGGACCCGTCGTGGCGGTGGTCGCCGTCGGCGGCGCCATCGGCGCGTCCGCCCGCTACGGCGCGTCACTGCTGTGGCCCGAGCGGACGGGCGGCTTCCCGTGGACGACGTTCTGGGTGAACGTCCTCGGGTGCGCCCTGATGGGGGTGCTCATGGTGCTGGTCACCGAAGCGTGGGCGGCCCCCCGGCTGGTGCGGCCGTTCCTCGGCACCGGGGTGCTCGGCGGGTTCACCACGTTCTCCACATACGCCGTCGACGTCGAGCAGCTGCTTGCCGGCGGGCATGCTCCGACTGCCCTGGCCTGCCTCGTGGCCACTCCGTCGGCGGCCCTCACGGCGGTCTGGCTGACGTCGTCGGCGACCCGCCGGGCCCTCGTCGTGGGCCGCGAGGACGGTCACCCCGGACGGGCGGGCGAGAGGCCGTCGTGAACTGGGTCCTCGTCGTTCTCGGCGGAATGGCCGGCGCGTCCCTGCGCTATCTCACCGACCGCGCCGTGCAGGCCCGGCACGACAGCGCCTTCCCGTGGGGCACGTTCACCGTGAACACCGCCGGGTCGCTCGTCCTCGGGCTGCTCACCGGCGCCGTCGCCGCGGGCGCCGCGGGCTCCCACCTGTACCTGCTCCTCGGTACCGGGCTGTGCGGCGCGCTCACCACGTACTCGACCTTCTCCTACGAGACGCTGCGCCTGGCCCGGCACGGCGCCCGCTTCCACGCCGCCGCCAATGTGGCCGCGAGCGTGTTCGCCGGACTGGGTGCCGCGTGCGTGGGCGCGGCGCTCGCCCGGCTGCTGTGGGGCTAAGGGGAATACTGGCGCACACAGGGCTTGCCAACGATCAAGAAAGCCGCTCGACGGCACCGGCGGCTGAAAACGAGTGGTCGACCCCGTTGAGCGATACGGAGAGTGACCGAAAGACGATCGAAAATCGTGCGGGAGGCGCTCCGAGGGCCTCCGGAAGACACCCGGGAGGGTCCGGGAGGGGCCCGGAAGGCACCCGGAAGGATCTCCTCGGGCTCCTGGCGGAGTTCTCCTGGCGTGTGAGCGAAAGGGGTGGCCCTCGGGCGGGCGGGACGCGGGACCGGAAGGCGCATCGCGAGCAGGATCCTGAGCCGACCCCGGGCCGGGGCCGGCGACGGACCCCGGGCGGGGGCCTTCGGCAGGCACCCGGCCAGAGCCTGGGTCGGCCGCCCGGCCGGAGTCCTCGGCGGCCGCCCGACCAAAGTCTGGGCCGGCCGTCCGACCGGAGCTCTCGGCGGCCGTCCGGCCGGTGTCCAGGGTGGGTCTCGCGGTACCGGCCCTTCCGGAGGCCGGCCCTCGCGCGGCAGGACGTGCAGCGTGGCCGGGCCGAGCCGCCGGGCCGTGTGCCGGGGGCTCCGGTCGTCGCGCGCGGGCCCGGCCGCCGACCGTGGGCCGCGGGCGGTCTGCTCGCCGGCGCAGGGGCGCCGGGACGAGGGCATCCGGCAGCCGTGGTCGCCCACGGCTGCCGGACGGTGGTGCCGCGGCTCCCGGTGCCGTCGCGGAGTCCGGCCGGGCTCATGCGGCGCGTCCCCAGACGGCGGTGCCGGGGCGGCCGGCGCGGCGGCCGTTGATGGACGGCACCTGGGTGTGCCGGAGATTGGCGAGGACCGCCCGGCCGGAGTGCTTCCCGTCGTACAGGGCGGCGTCGGCGGCCCGCTGGAGCAGCGACAGATCACGTATACCGAGCGTGTCCGGGGCGGCGGCGCCGACCGAGGCGGCCACGTCGACCGTCTGCCCGTCGTCGAGGCTCACGGGCGTGTGCAGCATGCGCACCAGCTGCTCCAGCCGCACCTCGCGCCGTTCGGGCTCCACGCGCAGCACGATCGCGAACTCGTCGCCGCCGAGACGGCCGACGGCCGCGCGGGGGCCCGCCCAGGCCTGGAGCCGGGCGGCCGTGGCGGTGAGCACCGCGTCGCCCGCCGCGTGCCCCAGCGTGTCGTTGACGGACTTGAAGTGGTCCTGGTCGACCAGGACCACCAGCACGTCGTCGCCGTGGCGGCGCAGCAGCTGGCGGGCCTTGGCGGTGAAGCTGTCGCGACGCAGCAGCCCGGTCAGCGGGTCGCGGCGGGCGGCGGCCAGGCGCCGGTGCAGCGCCACGGCGTGGACGGTCCACCCGGTCAGCGGGATCGCGGCCGTCGTGAGGATGAGGGTGCGCTGCCCAAGTCGGGCCGGGGTGAGAAGGTTGGACGCCATAGTCGTGTTCTCCGTCTCGTCTCGTACGGGAGGGGTGCCCGGGACAGCCGATGACGCCGCCAAGCATGTGCCGCTGGCCCGTGACGCAGCTACGGCAGAAAATCGCCGACGCGCCGCCGGACGGAGGGTTCCTTCCGGCGACCGGCCGCCGTGACCGGCCGGCCGGGACCCCGGCCGAACCGGAGGGCGCGGGTTCACCGGCCGTCCGGCCGTCGCCCGGTGACTGCGGCTCCGGCCTGCTGCGCGGCGTGAACGGCGCCGTACACCTCGTTCGCGTTCCGGATCGTCTCACCGGGTTGGCCGGCCCGGTCGGTGAACACGCACAGTCCGTGCGGGGCGCCGTGGTGCACCGGGACGTCAACACCTCGAAATGGGCAAGATTTTGACGTCTTACTCCCTCCTGATGCCCATGCGCGAGGGCCGCCACAGCAGCTCCGGTGACGGAGAGTGTGCCGCCCGGGCCGGGCGGCGGGGCCCGGGGATACGGGGACCGGAACGGTGGCCTGCCCGGAGCCGAGGTGCCCGCCCCGCCCGCGGCCGGCCCTCGGAAGGCCACAGCAGGTCACGGAAGTGGAGGTTGATCTTCCGCCTCTTGACAGAGGCCACCCGTCACCCCGACACTCGCTCGCGTGAACCTGTCAGACAGCCAGACAGCCGGCTCGCCGCCCCGGCGCGTCAGCGCGATGGAAGCGGTGCTCACCCACCTTCGCGGCGCCATAGAGCGCGGCGAGTACGCCGTCGGCGAGAAGCTGCCCTCCGAGGCGGAGCTCTGCCGGCGGCTCGAGGTGAGCCGGCCCGTGCTGCGCGAGGCACTGCGGGCCCTGCAGGTGATGGGTCTCACACAGTCCCGCACCGGCAAGGGCACGTTCGTCGTCGCCACCGCCGTCGGGGAGCCCACCTTCGGCGACTACGCGGCGCGCGACCTCCTCGAAGTGCGCCGCCACGTGGAGATCCCGGTCGCCGGGTACGCGGCGCTGCGCCGCACCCCGGATGACCTGGACCGGCTGACCCGCCTGCTGGAGCGGATGGAGCGGGAGACCGACACCACCGCGTGGGTCGCGATGGACACCGCGTTCCACCTGGCCGTCGCCGAGGCGGCGCACAACCCGGTGTTCCGCCGGGTCATCGAGGAGATCCGGGACGCGCTGGCCCGCCAGTCCGCCTTCCTCAACGAGCTCGGGGACCGCCGCCGGCAGTCCGACCGCGAGCACCGGGCCGTGGTGGAGGCGCTGGCCGACGGTTCCGAACACGGTGCGGTGGAGGCCATGTCCCACCACCTCGACCGTGTGGAGACCACCCTCACCGACATCGTGCGCCGGCGACCGGCCGGTCATGTCGGAACCGATACGGATGTGTGGAAGAGCAAGTGATGTACGGCAGTTCAACGACCCCCGGCGGCACCCCGGCCAGCCCGGCGACCCCGGCCACGCCGGCGACCACGACCTCGTCGGCGAACCCGGTACCGCCGGTGGCCGGGGCCCCCGCGATCCGGGAACCCCGCCACGCCCCCGTGGCCCGGCTGATACGCGGCGGGGTCGTCGAGGGCGTCCACTACGGTTCGGTGGCCGTCCTGGCCGCCGACGGCACCGTCGCCCTGGAGATCGGTGACATCGAGGCGGCCTTCTACCCGCGCTCGGCCCTGAAGCCCGTCCAGGCCGTGGCCATGCTGCGGGCCGGGCTCCCGCTCGACGGCGAACTGCTCTCGCTCACCGCGGCCAGCCACTCCGGCGAGGAGCGGCACCTGGCCGGCACCCGCCGCATCCTGGAGCTCGCCGGTCTCACCGAGGACCACCTGCGCAACGTCCCCGACCTCCCCTACGGACCCGCCGTCCGGGACGCCTGGGTGCGTGAGGGGCGGCAGCCGTCGCGGCTCGCGCAGAACTGCTCCGGCAAGCACGCGGCGATGCTGTACACCGCCCGGCTGAACGGCTGGTCCCTCGACGACTACCTCGACCCGCGGCACCCGCTCCAGCGGGGTGTCGCCGAGACCGTCGAGGACCTCACCGGGCAGCCGGTCGCCCAGGTCACCGTCGACGGCTGCGGGGCGCCCCTGTTCTCCGTCTCCCTGCACGGTCTCGCCCGGGCCGTGGCCCGGCTCACCACCGCCGCGCCGGGCACCCCCGAGCGGCGGGTGGCCGACGCGATGCGCGAGCACGCCGAGACGGCGTCCGGCGCGGGACGGGACGTGGCCGCCCTGATGCGGGCCGTGCCCGGACTGCTGGCCAAGGACGGCTTCGAGGGCGTCCAGGTGAGCGCGCTGCCCGACGGCCGGGCCGTCGCCGTGAAGATCGCCGACGGGGCGGACCGGGCCCGTGTCCCGGTCGCCGCGGCCGCCCGGCGTACGACGCCCGGGCCACCGCGGCCTGAGGGCCGCCCGGCCAGTGGTCAGGGCCCGCCGAATCGGCGGTCATGGCCCGCCGGCGGGCCGGCCTCGCCCGCGGCGGCCGTGCTTCAGACGCAGGAACAGTGCCGTCAGGCCCGCGCCGACCCCGGCCGCGGTCGTGACCCCGGCCGCGCCCACGATCACGGCGGTCCCCGTCCGGCGGGCACCGGTGGCCGCGTCCCCGGTCCCCGGCCCGGCCCCGGCGCCGGGACCGGTCGCGGAACGGGGCCCGGACTCGTTGCCGCCCCCGCCTTCGGCCGCTCCCCCGGCGCCGGCGTCCGGTGCGGTGGGGGCGCCCGTCGTGGGCGGTGCCCCCGGCGAGGCCGACGCCGCGGGACGCGGCGGTGACAGCGACCCGACCGCGTCGACGCGCCCGGCCGCCGCGAAGCCCCAGTCGAGCAGGGAACGGGCCTCCTCGTACACGGCGAGGCTGCCGCCCTCCTGGGGGTTCATCACCGTGACGACCAGGGTGCGCCCCCCTCTGCGGGCCGCGGCGACGAGCGTGTTGCCCGCGGCGCTGGTGTAGCCGTTCTTGACGCCGATCAGCCCTGAGTAGCGGGTGACCCCGTCGCCGGTGAGGAGGCGGTTGGTGTTCCGGATGTCGTACGCCCAGCCGCCCGCCGGGAACTTGGCCTCCACCGTGGCGGAGTACCGCGCGAAGTCCGCGTCGCGCAGCCCGGCGCGGCCGAAGACGGCGAGGTCGTACGCGGACGAGACCTGGCCCGGCGCGTCGTAGCCGTCGGGGGAGACGACGCGGGTGTCCCGGGCGCCGAGGGCCCGGGCCCTGGCCTGCATCTCGGCTGTCGTGGCCCGCCAGCCGCCGTTGAGCGCGGCCAGCACGCGCACGGCGTCGTTGCCGGAGCTGAGGAAGACGCCCCGCCACAGGTCGGCCACCTTGTACGTGTGGTTCTCCTGGACCCCGACCAGGCTGCTGCCGGTGCCGATGTCCGCGAGTTCCTCCTCGGTGACCGTGTGCCGGAGGCCGGCGGGCAGGGCCGGCAGCACGGTCAGCGCGAACAGGATCTTGAGGGTGCTGGCGGGCGGCAGTCTGCGGTGTGCGTCGTGCGCGGCCAGCACC
>JODX01000008.1 GCA_000719105.1 Streptomyces sclerotialus
TTCCAGGTTCCCGCTCTCGCGTTTCCCTTTCCGGCGGTTCCGACTCTATCAGATCCTTTCGGGCCTGATTCCCAGTCAGCGGGAGTTGCCTTCCCGGCCTTGGGCCGTTCCGACGTCTCAAACCTTAGCGGACTTTCCCGGTGATTCCCAATCGCCTGGATCGGGGCCACCGAGTCCCACTTGGAATTCAAATCGGCCACGCAAGCGCGCCGAAAATGAACCCGGTAGGGAGTTCGTGCTGGTGGTTTGAATTGCCGCTGCTGCGGCGGGAGGTGCTGTCGCAGAACCGTTCCGGCTCCGTGGCAACCCGGAGAACCTTACGGATCGGCGCAGGGGCTGTCAAGCATCCCCCGTGCGGCCCCGAGGCAAACCTCGTGCGGCGCACGAGCCGCAACCTGGGAGGCCGTCTCGTTATTCCAGGTCGTTGAGCCGGCCGCCCGCGTCCGGCTGGGCGTGCTCCACCCGGCGCAGGAGACGGGTGAGGACCTCGCCGAGGACCGCGCGCTCCGCCGGCGTGAGGTCCTGGAGGAGGTCCTCCTCGAAGACCGAGGCGAGGCGCATGGCCTCCAGCCACTTCTCACGGCCCTCGGAGGTCAGCTCGATGATGACGCGGACGCGGTTGGACTCGTCGCGCTCCCTGTGGACCAGTCCCTCCGCCACCATCCGGTCGATGCGGTGGGTCATGGCGGCCGGGGTCAGGCCGAGCCGCTTGGCGAGGTCGCTGGGCCCCATGCGGTACGGAGCGCCGGAGAGCACGAGGGCCTTCAGGACCTCCCACTCGGCGTTGCTGATGCCGAGCTCGGCGGTCTGGCGGCCGTACGCGACGTTCATCCGGCGGTTGAGGCGGGAGAGCGCCGAGACGATCTTCTCGACCTGGGGGTCGAGGCCCTGGAACTCGCGCTGGTAGGCGGCGATCTGTTCTTCGAGTGTCGGTTCGCCGGCGTCGGGGATGTCGCCCATGGCCGCAGTATGGCACGCCCGCGCTTGGCGTTGAAGTCCTTCGGTATGTACTCTTTAGCTTCGAAGTTTAGTTTCGAACTCTTCAGAGATAACCCCTTCAGACCTAAGGCGGGTGAACGTGACCAGGGCGATGGGCGCAGCGATGCGCCGGATTCACGTGGGCAACGCGCTCAGCGCGTTCGGCCTCGGCTTCACCGTCCCGTACCTGTACGTCTATGTGGCGCAGGTGCGGGATCTCGGTGCCGTGACGGCGGGCCTGGTGCTCGCCGTCTTCGCCGTGGCCGCACTGGTGGTGCTTCCGTTCGCCGGGCGGGCCATCGTCCGGCGCGGCCCCCTGCCGGTGCTGCTCGCCGCCCTGGTGACCGCCGCCGTCGGTGCGCTGAGCCTCGGGCTCGCGGCCGGTACGACGACTGTGCTTGTCTCGGCGGCCGTGCTCGGGGCCGGACAGGCCGTGATGCAGCCGGCCCTCGCGACGATGATCGTCGACTGCTCGAGCGCGGACACGCGGTCGCGGGCCTTCGCGATGCAGTTCTTCCTGCAGAACCTCGGGCTCGGCATCGGCGGGCTCATCGGAGGCCATCTCGTCGACACCTCGCGCGCGGGGTCCTTCACGCTGTTGTTCTCGGTGGAGGCGGCGATCTTCCTGGCGCTGGCCGCGCTCATGCTGACCGTACGGCTGCCGCGGGCGCCGAAGATCGGGGACGCTCCGGCGGAGTCGGCGACGGGAGCCTGGAAGCAGCTGCTGGGCAACCGGGCCATGGTGCAGCTGTGCGTGCTGGGCTTCGTGCTGTTCTTCGCCTGCTACGGGCAGTTCGAGTCGGGGCTGAGCGCCTACGGCACGGAGGCCGCCGGGATCTCCACGTCCACGCTGGGTACGGCGCTGGCGGCGAACACGGCGATGATCGTGGTCGCGCAGTTCGCCGTGCTGAGGTTCGTCGAGCGGCGGAAGCGGTCGCGGGTGATCGCGGCTGTGGGGCTGATCTGGGCCTTCGCCTGGGCCATCGCCGGGTACGCGGGGATGGGGCACGGCAGCCAGGCCATGGCCACGGCCGCGTTCGTGTCGACGTACGCGCTGTTCGGGCTCGGTGAGGCCATGCTGTCGCCGACCGTGGCGCCACTGGTGGCCGACCTGGCACCCGAGGGGCTGGCCGGTCAGTACAACTCCGCCTTCGCCCTGGTGAAGCAGCTTGCGCTGGCCGTGGGTCCGGCGGTGGGCGGTCCGATGGGTGCCTCGTGGCACGGGCCGTACATCGTGACGTTCCTGCTGATATCGCTGGGGATGACCGTGCTGGCGCTCAGACTCGGGCGGCAGCTCACCCCCGTCCAGAACCAGCCGTCGCTCGCGGGCAGCCGCGTGGTGACGCAGGGTGGCACCCCGGCGGAACCGGCGCCGTCGCACGCCTGAGGCGCGGTACGGAGCGGTACGAAGACGGTGCCGGTCGCCGTCCGGTCAGCGCGTCGCCGTCGCCAGCAGCGTGGTGAACGGGAACGTCGCCGTGCCGTCCGGGGCCTTGTGGTTGACGAGGAGATCGCACAGCGTGCGTGAGGCGCGGGCCAGTGCCTTCGGGCCGGCCTCCTGCAGCGACCGGGTCCAGGGGATCGCGGACATCTGACCCGGTACCCAGTCGTTCAGGGGCGGGGTGACGACGTTCCTGGTGACCAGGTGGACGGTGCCGTCGCGCAGGCCGGCCGCGAGGAAGGCGGCGGCCAGGCGGTCGGCGGTGCACGAGAAGGCCTGCCGGAGGGAGGCGGCCTCCTCGGGGGTGCCGTACTCCTCGATCACCCGGTACTGGGCGTCGAAGTACGGGCTGCGCTCCTTCGGTGCCCAAGCGGTGAGGGCGATCCGGCCGCCGGGGCGCAGGACGCGGGCCACCTCCTTGAGGGCCGCGTCGAGGTCGGGGAAGAACTGGGCCCCTTGCTGGCACAGGACCACGTCGAAGACGGCCTCCTCGAAGGGGAGGGAGTCGGCGGGTGCCTGGGTGAACTCGATGTCGGGGTACATCCGGGGCGCCTTGGCGGCGGCGATCCGGAGCATGCCCTCGTTGATGTCGGCGGCACAGACATGGCCCGTGGGACCGACCCGGGCGGCCGCGGCACGTGCCACGAACCCGGTGCCGCAGGCGAGGTCGAGCACCTGGGCACCCGGGAACAGGTCGACGGTGTCCAGCACGGCCTCTATGAACGGCGCCATGATCGGTGCGGCGAACTGCTCGTAGCGCCCGGGGGCGCTCCCCTGGAGCTGGAAGCCCGATTCGTCTGTCATGGATCAGCTACTAGCACCGCACGGCCGAGTCGAACAGGTGCCGCGCGGACATCGGGACCGTCCGCGGGGCACTCCGGTGGCACGGCGGGGCGCGCTACGTGGCCCTCGGCAGCACGAACTCGCACCACACCGCCTTCCCGCCGCCCGGTGCACGCCGGCTGCCCCAGCTGGAGGCGATGGTCGCGACGATGGCGATGCCCCGTCCCGACTCGTCGGCCGGCTCGGCGTGGCGGCGGCGCGGGAGGTGGTCGTCGCCGTCGGTGACCTCGACGATCAGCCGGCGGTCGGTGCGGCGCAGGCGCAGCCGCATCGGCGGGGTGCCGTGCTGGAGGGAGTTGGCGACCAGTTCGCTGGCGGCCAGGACGCCGAGGTCGTGCAGCTCCGGAGGGAAGCGCCAGCTCGTCAGGACGCCGGAGGCGAAGGCACGCGCGCGGGGGGCCGCTTCCACACCGCCCAGCAGTTCCAGCGCGGCGTTGCGGAAGAGCTCGCCGTCGGAGCCCGTGCGGGCCGGGTGCTGGAGGACCAGGACGGCCACGTCGTCGTCGTGGTCGGCCGTGACGCCCGCCGAGCGCACCAGCCGGTCGCAGACCACCTGGGGGGTGCCCGTGGCGCCCGCGAGCGCCCGCTGCAGGGCTTCGATGCCCTCGTCCAGGTCCGCGTCCCGGCGCTCGACCAGCCCGTCGGTGTAGAGGACGGCCGTCGAGCCGGGGCCCAGGGGTACCGAGCCCGAGGAGTGCATCCAGCCGCCGGTGCCGAGGGGCGGCCCGGTGGGCTCGTCGGTGCGCAGGACGGTGCCGTTCTCGTCGCGTACGAGGATCGGGAGGTGGCCGGCGGAGGCGTACATGAGCCGGCCCTCGTTGGGGTCGTGGACGGCGTACACGCAGGTGGCGATCTGGTTGGCGTCGATCTCCGCGGCGAGGCCGTCCAGGAGCTGGAGCACCTCGTGCGGCGGCAGGTCGAGGCGGGCGTAGGCGCGGACGGCGGTGCGGAGCTGGCCCATGACGGCGGCCGCGCGGACGCCGCGTCCCATCACGTCGCCGATGACGAGGGCGGTGCGGCCGCCGCCGAGGGTGATGACGTCGTACCAGTCGCCGCCGACCGCGGCCTCCGTCCCGCCGGGGTGGTAGACGGCGGCGATGCGCAGGTCGTCCGGCTGCTCCAGCTCCTGCGGCAGCAGGGAGCGCTGGAGGGTCACCGCGGTCTCGCGCTGGCGGCGCTCGCTGGCGCGCAGCCGCTCGGCGGCCTCCGCGTGGTCGGTGACGTCGGCGGCGAAGACGAGCACCCCGCCCCCGGCCGGCTCGGCGGCCGCCGAGATGTCGACCGGCGTGCAGGTGAAGGTGTACGAACGGCCGCCCGCCGTCCTGCGGGACTTCACCGTCCGCGGCTTGCCGCTGCGCAGCACCTGGTCGAGCAATGGGAGCAGACCGAGCTCCTCCAGCTCGGGCAGTACCTCGCGCGCGGGCTCACCGACGGGTCTGGCGCCGAAGGCGGCCACATAGGCGTCGTTGACGTACGCGATGCGGTGTTCGGGGCCCTGTACGAGGGCGACGAGGGCCGGGATGCGGTCGAGGACGTCGCGGGTCGGCAGGCCGTCGACGGCGGGTGCGCACGGCACCTCGTCGGCGGGCGGCTCGGCGCGGGCCGCGGGGACGGAGCTCTCCCCCCGCCGGTCCGGCGAGACCGCCAGTTCGGCCCGCGCTGCGGCGCGGCGCTGCGTTCCGGGGAGCCGGGCGCTCCAGCGCGTGAAGTTCACTTGGGAGATGCCTCGTGGGATTCGTAGGGGGACCGTCGGCCCGCCCGAAGTCGTGGACCAGTCTGGCAGTCTGGCCGACCGCACCGACATCCGTCAGACGCCGGCCCGGTCCGGGGAGTTCCTGGATCCGGTCAGGAAGACCCCTTCGGGTCCTGAGGAAACTTTCCACCGGCCGCGAGTTCGAACTCCGCACGGGGATGTTCGAGTGAACCCAGGGAGACGATCTCCCGTTTGAAGAGGCCCGCCAGGGTCCATTCGGCGAGCACCCGGGCCTTGCGGTTGAAGGTGGGGACCCGGCTCAGGTGGTAGGCGCGGTGCATGAACCAGGCGGGGTAGCCCCTCAGCTTGCGCCCGTAGACGTGGGCGACGCCCTTGTGCAGTCCGAGGGAGGCGACCGAGCCGACGTACTTGTGCCGGTACGGCTGCAGGGGCTCGCCGCGCAGCGAGCGGGCGATGTTGTCGCCGAGGGCTCTGGCCTGGCGCACGGCGTGCTGGGCGTTGGGCGCGCACTCCTTGCCGGGCTCCTCGGCGGTGACGTCGGGGACGGCGGCCGCGTCGCCCGCGCCCCACGCGTGCGGTACGCCGTCGACGGTCAGTTCGGGCGTGCACTTCAGCCGCCCGCGCTCGGTGAGCGGCAGGTCGGTGGCGGCCAGTACCGGGTGCGGTTTCACGCCGGCCGTCCAGACGACCGTACGGGTGCGGAAGCGGGCGCCGTCGCTGAGGACGGTGACCCGGTCGGCGCACGATTCCAGCCGGGTCTCCAGGCGTACGTCGATGTTGCGGCGGCGCAGCTGGGTGACGGCGTAGCGGCCCATCTCCTCGCCGACCTCGGGCAGGATGCGGCCCGTGGCCTCGACGAGGATCCACTTCATGTCCTGGGGCTTGATGTTGTGGTAGTACCGCGCGGCGTAGCGGGCCATGTCCTCCAGCTCGGCGATGGCCTCCACACCGGCGTATCCGCCGCCCACGAAGACGAAGGTCAGCGCCGCGTCGCGGAGCGCGGGATCGCGGGTGGAGGAGGCGATGTCCATCTGCTCGATGACGTGGTTGCGCAGGCCGATGGCCTCCTCGACGGCCTTGAAGCCGATGCCGTGCTCGGCGAGGCCGGGGATCGGGAGGGTGCGGGAGACGGAGCCGGGGGCGAGGACGAGTTCGTCGTACGCGCACGTCTGCTCGCCGGTGCCCTCCTCCTCGGTGGCGAGGGTGGTGAAGGTGGCGGTGCGTTCGGCGTGGTCGATGGACGTGACCTCGCCGATGAGGACCCTGCAGCCGTCCAGGACCCGGCGCAGCGGTACGACGACGTGGCGGGGCGAGATGGAGCCCGCGGCGGCCTCGGGCAGGAAGGGCTGGTACGTCATGTAGGGGTCGGGCGACACGACGACGATCTCGGTCGTGCCGCGCCTGAGCTCCTGCTTCAGTCTTCGCTGGAGGCGGAGGGCCGTGTACAGCCCGACGTAGCCGCCGCCGACGATGAGGATGCGCACGCGTTCCTTCACCATCCCATGACGCACCCGGCGCTGTCGTTTGTCCACAGGCCGGGCAATTTGTATGACCGGCCGGGGCATCCGCGCTGGGTTGTCCGAATCACCGGCGTACACGGTGGAAGCGCAGGTCAAGTGGTGTGGACACAGGCGCGCGAGGGGGCGCAATCAGGGCGTATCCGGCCCGTACTCCAATCGGGGGGCGCTCTGTGCGGAACCTGCCCCTTCTGAATTGACCCTGGCTCAACTATGTTCGTGTGGACGGGGTGTGGGGGGATGCACTCGAGGGGACCGCGAACGGCGGGCCCGCTCAGGACACCGCTCGTTCCCAACGCTCCGGCTTTCGATGGCGGGGAGAGTCTCCGGGGGGAGACGTCATTACCGGGGGAACACGTATGCACATTCAGGACTCTCACTGGTCTTCCGCGTCGGCCGTCGCACCTGGCGGTCTCGGCACGGCGGGGAGCAGCGCACGCGGGGACGGAACACGGACGACCCCGCTGCGCGTGGACGCACAGCGCAACCTGGAGCACGTACTGCGCGCGGCTCGGGAGGTCTTCGGCGAGCTGGGGTACGGCGCGCCGATGGAGGACGTGGCGCGCCGCGCGCGCGTGGGCGTCGGCACGGTGTACCGGCGCTTCCCGAGCAAGGACGTCCTGGTCCGCCGGATAGCCGAGGAGGAGACCTCCCGGCTGACCGACCAGGCGCGGACCGCGCTCGGGCAGGAGGACGAACCGTGGTCGGCGCTCTCGCGCTTCCTGCGGACGTCGGTGGCCTCGGGCGCCGGGCGGCTGCTGCCGCCGCAGGTGCTGCGTGTCGGGGTCGTCGAAGAAGAGCCGGACGCGGTCGTCGACGAGGCGCGCGTACCGCAGCAGCGGTCCCGTCCGGAGGCCGAGATGCGGTCGGCGCAGGGGGACGGGTCCGCGGGTGACGACGCGGGCGCGGCGGCCCTGCTGGAGGTCGTGGGCCAGCTGGTGGAGCGGGCGCGTGCCGCGGGCGAACTGCGGGCGGACGTGAACGTGTCGGACGTCCTGCTGGTGATCGCCACGGCGGCGCCCTCACTGCCGGACGCCGCGCATCAGGCGGCCGCCTCCGCGCGGCTGCTGGACATCCTCCTGGAGGGACTGCGGTCGCGGCCGGCGTGAGCCGGTGATCGTTCCGTAGGGCCCTTGCACGTCCTTGTACGGCCCTTGTACGAGCCGGGGCGGGTGCCGGTCACGGCGCCCGCCCCGGCTCGTACGTCCGCCGAGCCCGAGCACATCACTCGCACGAGTGATGTGCGTACTGCCGGCGGCCGCGGCCGCCGTACCGTCCTACCGCTTCCCCGCCCCCAGTGCCCTGCCCGGAGGCGTGATGCCCGCGGGCACGGCCCGCTGCCGTGCCGGTGTGCCCGTCCAGCAGGTGCCGCGGCGGGCCAGGAGGCGGCCCAGCCAGAGTTCCAGGGAGACCAGGTCCGCCAAGCCGTCCAGCGGGACGGGCGCGCCCTCCACCCCCGCGCGGAGGGCCTTCCGGACGACCCTCGCCTCCACCAGGCCCGCCTCGGCGAGCAGCGGCGTGTCGAAGAGCCCCATCAGGGAGTCGACGGCCACCCGCAGCCCCGTGCGGGCCGCGGCGGCCGAGGACGCGTGGGAGGGTTCGCCCCAGCCGGGCGGCAGCTCCCCCACACCGGCTCCCTCCAGGACCGCACGGAGTATGGCGGCGCGGGCGCCGGGCTTGACGCGGAGGGACTCGGGGAGGGCGCGGCAGGCCCGTACGACCTGGTTGTCGAGGAAGGGTGCGTGCAGGCGCTGGAAGCGGACCTCGGCGGCCTGCTCCAGGACGCGGAGGTCGGCCGCGTGCCGGGCCAGCGCCGCACGCGCGCGGAAGTCGCCCGGCCGCTGCCCGGGACCCACGCCCGGGCGGGCGGACGTCGCGTTCAGGCGAACCGATACTTCGGCGAGCGCCTCACCGGTGAGCCAGCGTGCCGCGGGTCCGGGTCTGGCCCAGGCCAGCGCCGCGAGGGAGGCGCCGACCGCGCCTCCCGGCTCCTCGAAACGCTTGTGCAGGAGGCGGTCGGCGAGGCTCTCCACTCCCGTCGGGTACGGAGTGCGGGCCAGCTTCCGGGCCGCCGCGTACACGCGCGCGGGAACCATGATGGAACCGTCGGCCTTGGCCAGCGCGGCGACGGGACGGACCAGGTGCCGCCGCTTGCGGTCCATCAGGAGGTCCGCGAGCCGGGCCGGGTGGGCGTCCATGACCTGCCGGGCGCCGTACCCCGTGAAGTGGTCCGCGCTGCCCGAGGTGAGCCGTGCGCGGTGCCGGGCCGCCGTCACCAGTGAGGGCCCCGGCTCGTCCGTCAGCGGGCCCTCGAGGTCGGCGTACGGCAGCACCTCCTCGCCGCCCGCGACCACCACGTGGTGGAGGCGGGGGTTGGCCGCCAGGGTGCCCGCCCGTTCCAGTTCGGCCTCGCGTCCCCGGACGGCGAGGTCGTTGAAGGTGACGGCGAGCAGGCGCTCGCCCGCGCCCGTGCCGTGGCCCAGCACCGTGCCGGGGGCGCCGGGCAGCCCGGCGGCGAGCAGTGCCAGGGTGCCCGAGGCCGGCCCGCCGGAGAGGTCGGCGCCGATGCCCGGGACCGGCATGCCGCGGGCCGCCCTGCGCTCGGCCGGGCCCATGCCGGGAACCGGGCCGGGATCGATGTCCGCGCCGGGTACGTGCCGGGGGGCGGCCAGCCGGGTGCGGACGGCCTCCACGAGGGCGTCCCGGACCCCGTCCACCGCGCTCGCCGGGTCGGCGGACGGCGCCGCGACCGCGAGGGACGCGACCGGCTCGTACCCGGCGATCTCCCGGGCCCCGGCCCGCAGGATCAACGCGTGCCCCGGCGGTATGCGCCGCACCCCCTCGTACGGCGTCGAGTCCTGCAGGGCGGCCGGTACGTCGGGCGTGGCGAGCAGCGAAGCCAGGTGTCCCCAGTCGAGGTTGGCCTCGATGAGGTCGGCGAGGGGCAGAGCGGCCGTGGCGTAGGCCGTGCCGCCCGCCCAGGGCGTGTAGAAGACGGGGCGGGCGCCCGCGAGGTCGCCGCACACCGTCACCCGGCGCCCGACCCGGACGACGGCCGTGTAGCTGCCGGACCAGGCGGTGAGATGGCGCAGCGCGCCGCCGCGCGCGGCGAAGAGGGCCACCCTCAGCTGCTCGTCACTGGCACCGCAGGTGCCCAGGACCGCGATCCTGGTCTGCTCGTCGGCCTGGACGACGCGTACCTCGTCGGGGCGCCAGTCGCCGACGGCCCACAGCGGATCCGGGTCGCCCCACAGAAGTTGGGAGCCCACGGGGTGCACGGTCTCGCCGTCGTAGCCGGTGGCGCCGGCGGAGCCGATCACAGGAGCCGCAGCGGCGGTACTGCTCCACCCCACCAACCACCGCATCGTCGCCTCCACAGCCTGTGGACAACCAGTGCACCGTACGAACCGGGCACCATGCTGCCACGAAGGAAGCGCGCGGAGGGGCCTGTGCGACGGCTTGCACACCTTCGAATGCGCCCCGCTGCAGGACTGGTTGAAAGGCCCGCGACTCGCGCGGGCGATGCCCCGCACACTGCGCCCGGAACGCGCGCGCGGAGAGACGGAACGGTACCGCGGGACAATGACCACGGCGCCGCATCCGGGGGGACGACCCCGCCTCCGCGACCTGAATGCGCCCCCGATACGCTCCCCCGAAACGCCCAACGCGCCCTCAAGAGACGTGGTGGGAGCATTGATCACCGCCGCGGACAGCCGTCGAGATTCGGCCAATTCCTGTGCGATCTACGCGGCTTGCACACGCTCCGTACATGCCGCTCCGCACGCGCGGCCGACGTGCGGCCCGGGGAGCGGAGTTGCCCCCCGGACCGATCCGCCGCCCGCGGGGATGGAGGCGGCGGCGTCCCCCAGCCCACCGGATCCAGTACAGCGGGCCGACCCACGCACGGCCCATCGAAGCGCTGCCGGTGTGGCCGGAGAAGGTCGCACGGACGGGCGCACGGCCACACAACGGGAGCGCGCCGCAACAGTCCGTACAGACGTACGGACCACAATCCCGCCATCCGGAAATACGCCCCTTAACGCGTGGGATGCGGCGAACTACGCTGGGTTTACGAATGCCGCGTGCGTATGCCGCCGCGGCAGCCGTCTGTGTCGAGGGGTGGCGCATGTCCAGGGAGCAACGCGGGCCGAACGAAAAGCTCGGCGCCGTTCTCGCCCTCGCGGGAATCAGCAACGCCGGACTCGCGCGGCGTGTCAACGACCTCGGCGCGCAACGCGGGTTGACCCTTCGCTACGACAAGACCTCGGTCGCGCGCTGGGTCTCGAAGGGCATGATCCCCCAGGGCGCCGCGCCGCACCTCATCGCCGCCGCGATCGGCCAGAAGCTGGGCCGTCCGGTGCCGCTCCACGAGATCGGCCTGGCGGATGCGGACCCCGCGCCGGAAGTGGGACTCGCCTTCCCGAGAGACGTCGGCCAGGCGGTGAAGTCGGCGACGGAGCTCTACCGGCTCGACCTCGCCGGACGCCGGGCCGGCTCCGGCGGCATCTGGCAGTCGCTGGCCGGATCGTTCGCAGTAAGCGCATACGCAACGCCCGCCTCGCGGTGGCTGATAACCCCGGCCGACAGTTCGGTGGCCCGCGACGCCGGTCCCGCCGAGGGCTCCGGCGCGGCGCTGAAAGTCGGTCACAGCGATGTGCAGAAGCTCCGTGAGGCCGCGGAGGACGCCCGGCGCTGGGACTCCAAGTACGGGGGCGGCGACTGGCGTTCGTCCATGGTGCCCGAGTGCCTGCGGGTGGAGGCGGCGCCGCTGCTGCTCGGCTCGTACTCGGACGAGGTGGGCCGGGCCCTGTTCGGAGCGTCCGCGGAACTCACCCGCCTCGCAGGCTGGATGGCTTTTGACACGGGTCAACAGGAGGCCGCCCAGCGCTACTACATCCAGGCGCTGCGCCTCGCGCGCGCGGCCGCCGACGTGCCCCTCGGGGGCTACGTCCTGGCATCGATGTCGCTCCAGGCCACCTACCGCGGCTTCGGCGACGAGGGCGTCGACCTCGCGCAGGCCGCCCTGGAACGCAACAGAGGTCTGGCCACCGCCCGCACAATGAGCTTCTTCCGCCTCGTCGAGGCACGTGCCCACGCGCGCGCGGGCGACGCCCAGGCGGCCGGCGCGGCACTCAAGGCGGCCGAGGGCTGGCTGGAGCGGGCCCGCGACGGCGACCAGGACCCGTCCTGGCTCGGCTTCTACTCGTACGACCGTTTCGCGGCCGACGCCGCGGAGTGCTATCGCGACCTCAAGGCCCCCCGCCAGGTCCGCC
Source organism: Streptomyces sclerotialus (assembly GCA_000719105.1). Lineage (GTDB taxonomy): Bacteria > Actinomycetota > Actinomycetes > Streptomycetales > Streptomycetaceae > Streptomyces > Streptomyces sclerotialus_B. The sequence continues at coordinate 11,767 of JODX01000008.1, forward strand.
GCTTCACCGAGCAGGCCCTGTCCCGACCCACCGAGGAGTTCGTCCGCTCCCACGGCCTGCGCCTGGTCGTCTCCGCGGTCGCCGAACTGGAGTCGGGAAACCTGGACGCGGCCTGCGAACAGGGCGTACGGGCGGTCGAGGTCGCCGGGCGCATCTCGTCGGCCCGGACCACCGAGTACGTCAAGGACCTCCTGCACCGGCTGGAGCCGTACGGCGACGAACCGCGCGTGGTGGAACTGCGGGAGCGCGCACGGCCGCTGCTGATGGCACCGGCCTAGCCGGCCTCGGCAGGGGTCCGGCCCGTCGCCTTGCCCCGCGGCCGGCGCGCGGACCCGGCCATGCTCATGACTTCGGGCGCCCCGCGGGTTTGAGGGCGTTGTCAGTGGCGCAGTGCACTATCGGAGTCGGGAGGTGGGGCGAGTGCTGCAGCGGGGCCCGTACGGCATCGCGTACGACTGTGACGTGCTGGTGATCGGCGGCGGGATCGTCGGCCTGTCGACCGCGTACGCCATCACCCGGGCCGCCCCGGGCACCCGCGTGACGGTGCTGGAGAAGGAGCGGGGCCCGGCCCGCCACCAGACGGGGCGCAACAGCGGGGTGATCCACAGCGGGATCTACTACCGTCCGGGCTCCCTCAAGGCGCGGTTCGCGGTGCGGGGCGCCGCCCAGATGGTGAAGTTCTGCGCAGAGTACGGCCTCCCCCACGCCGTCACCGGAAAGCTGATCGTCGCCACCGAACGCCGCGAGCTGCCCCGGCTGCACGCCCTGGTCCAGCGCGGCCGGGAGAACGGCATACCGGTGCGGGAGCTGGTCCCGGCCCAGATGTCCGAGTACGAGCCGCGGGTGCGGGGCGTCGCCGCGATCCACGTCGGCACGACGGGCGTCTGCGACTTCGCGGCCGTCGCCCGGCAGCTCGCGGACGCCTCCGGCGCGGAGATCCGGTACGAGGCGGAGGTCGTCCGGATCGACCGGCGCCCGGCACTCGGCGTGGCCGTCCGCACGGGTGACGGCACGGTTGTCCGCGCGCGCGTGCTGGTCAACTGCGCCGGGCTGCACTGCGACGAGGTCGCCCGCCTCGCCGGGGACGAGCCCGGCATGCGGATCGTGCCCTTCCGGGGCGAGTACTACACACTGCGGCGCCCGGAGCTGGTGCACGGACTGGTCTATCCGGTGCCCGACCCGGCGTTCCCCTTCCTCGGCGTGCATCTGACCCGGGGTATCGACGGGGACGTCCACATAGGACCGAACGCGGTGCCGGCGCTCGCCCGCGAGGGCTACGGCCGGTTCGTCGTACGGCCGCGCGAGCTGGGCGCCACGCTGGCCTGGCCCGGCTCCTGGCGGATCGCCGGGCGGCACTGGCGGTACGGGGCGGGAGAGCTGCGGCGCTCGCTGTCCAGGGCGGCGTTCACCCGTGAGGTCCAGCGGCTGCTGCCGGCGGTGACCGAGGAGGACCTCGTGCCCACGGCGGCCGGGGTACGGGCGCAGGCGGTCCTGCGGGACGGCACCCTGGTGGACGACTTCCTGATCCGGGAGGCCCCGCGCACCGTGCACGTGCTGAACGCGCCGTCCCCCGCCGCCACCGCCTCGCTGCCCATCGGCCGGGAAGTGGGGCGCAGGGCACTGGCGGCACTGGCCGGGACGTAGGCCTCCGGCCGGGCACGCGGATACGAGCGCCCGGTGTCGGAGGCACCGGATCAGGGCGGCCCTCGACCCCGCGGCACACCACGCGCCGCCCGGACCGAGCGGAGCGGTTCCCGCGCTCGCGCACGTAAAATCGACCGCATTGTGTCTGACTCCGCCCACACCCCCGACGCCCCCGACTCCGCGCCCGCCCCGCGGAGCACTCGCCCCAAGGGAGAGCCCCGGTTCCCCGACGGGCCGCAGGCGGACCCGGCCGGGTCGCACTTCGAGCGGCGGATCCGGAGTTTCCAGCCGCGGCGCAGCCGGGTCACGGCGGGCCAGGCGGACGCCCTGCAGCGGCTGTGGCCCAAGTGGGGGCTCGACATCGACGGGAGCCGGACGCTCGACCTGTCCGAGCTGTTCGGCAACGCCAACCCCGTCGTGCTGGAGATCGGCTTCGGCATGGGCGAGGCGACCGCCCAGATGGGCGCCGACGACCCGGACACCAACATCCTCGCCGTCGACGTGCACACCCCCGGCCAGGGAAATCTGCTGAACCTCGCCGACCGCAACGGGCTGACCAACATCCGGGTCGCCAACGGCGACGCGATCATCCTGCTGCGCGAGATGCTCGTCCCCGACGCGCTCGACGGGCTCCGCGTGTACTTCCCCGACCCCTGGCCCAAGAAGCGGCACCACAAGCGCCGGCTGATCCAGCCGGAGTTCCTGACACTCGCCGCGACGCGGCTCGGGCCCGGGGCGCTGCTGCACTGCGCGACCGACTGGGAGCCGTACGCCGAGCAGATGCTCGAGGTCCTGACGGCGCACCCGGACTTCGAGAACACCCAGTCCGACGGCGGTTACGCGCCACGTCCCGCGTTCCGGCCCCTGACCCGTTTCGAAGGCCAGGGACTGGACAAGGGTCATGTGGTGAACGACCTGCTCTTCCGGCGCGTACAGCATCAGGACGTACCGCTCCGGGAACACCACGACGTACCGTCCCGGGACCACCACCCGGAGCAGTCCGGACCCGCGGAATTCCGGCGGGAGCAGCCGGCACCGTCAGACGTAACCGAGCAGCCCACCACCGGCGCCTGACCGCCCCCGGCGGGAACGCGCGAGGCACCGCACAGCACCACTGAGCACGGCTCCCACCTCACGCGGCACCGTCGCGGCCGGCGCCCATCCCTCGTTAGGGTCGATGCCGTGGCCACCTTTCACCCGTCCCCGACGCACCCCGGGGGGCCCTTCGGCCCCGGTGGTCCCGGCGGACCCTCCGGCCCCGGCGGTCCGCCCGCCCCGGGTCCCGCCGGCTTCCCGCCCGGTCCGGGGCGCCCCGCGCGCTGGTGGCAGCGCAAGGGAGTCCGGTACGGCGCACTGATCACCCTGCTCGCGCTCTCCGGACTGGTCATCCTCGCCCTGGTCCGCGAGCAGACCGGTACGGACGGGTTCCTCGTCGGCCTGGGCCTGGCGGTGCTGCCCGTACCGCCGCTGATAGCCGCGTTCCGCTGGCTGGACCGGGTGGCGCCCGGACCCTGGCGGAACCTGCTGTTCTCCTTCGCCTGGGGGGCGTGCGCGGCCGCGCTGATAGCCATCGTCGCCAACAGCTTCGCGGTCCAGTGGATAGCGACGGCCACCGCCGACCCGTCCAGCGCGAACACCCTCGGCGCGACCGTCATAGCGCCCGTCGTGGAGGAGAGCGCGAAGGCGGCGGCGGTCCTGCTGGTCTTCCTCTTCCGCCGCCGGGACTTCACCGGGATCGTGGACGGGGCGGTGATAGCCGGGGTCACCGCGACCGGCTTCGCCTTCACCGAGAACATCCTCTACCTCGGCACGGCCTTCGGGACCGACCGGCTCGCCGGCGACAGCGGCATCGCCTCCGTCACGGCCGCGACCTTCTTCGTCCGCGTGATCATGTCGCCCTTCGCCCACCCGCTGTTCACGGTGCTCACGGGCATCGGATTCGGCATCGCGGCGCTCTCCGCGGACCGTCAGCGCGTCCGCCGCGTCCTCCTCCCGGTCGCCGGACTCCTGCTCGCCATGGGCATGCACGCCCTGTGGAACGGCTCGACGACCTTCGGCGAGTTCGGCTTCTTCGCGGTGTACGCCGTGTTCATGGCACCCGCGTTCGCCCTGCTGACCTGGCTGGTCATCTGGATCCGGCAGCGGGAACTGCGCACGGTGCGGGAGGAACTGCCCGCCTACGCGGCCGCCGGCTGGCTCACCCCGCCCGAGCCGTACGCCCTCGGCTCCCTGCGGGCCCGCCGGCTGGCCCGCGAGTACGCCGCGCACCACTGGGGCAAGGCGGCGGCCCGGTCGGTCGCCGAGTACGAGACGTACGCCACCTCACTCGCCTTCCTGAGGCACCGGGGCCGCCGCGGCCGGGCGGGCGCCGACTTCGTCGTACGGGAGCGGGAGCTGCTCTTCGCGCTGTGGCGGCGCCGGGAGACCGCACGGCCCGCACTCACCTACGGGGCGAGGGCCGCCGCCCCGGCCCCGGCGCCCCGGGCGGCCTGGGGGGCGTGGGGGGCGTGGGGCGCGTACGGGTACGGCGGACCCGGCCACGGGCAGGGACAGGGACAGGGACAGGGACAGGGGTACGGATACGGCTACGGACAGGTGCCGGCGTACGGGACGGGCCCCGGGCCCGCGGCGCCGTATCCCGCGTACGACGCCACCGGCGCGCACAACCCCTACCGGTCCTGACCGGTCCTGACCGGTCTCAGCCGGCGTCCGTGCCCCGCGGCACGGAGCCGAGAAGTCATGCCTTGTGTCAACGCCCGAGCCGGACGCACGGATTCCGCGCGCCCGGCCAAGGGTTCGTGAACGATCTGCGGCAGGCAGGTGTCAGGGGTTGAGGCCCTTGTCCCGCAGCCACGCCAGCGGGTCGATGCCCGAGCCGTCGCCGGTGTGGACCTCCAGGTGGAGGTGGGCCCCGGTGACGTTGCCCGTGGCGCCCACGCGGCCGATGACGTCGCCGGTCGTGACCTTCTGGCCGACGCTGACGCTGATCGACGACTGGTGGGCGTACCAGATCTCGGTGCCGTCGTCGAGGGTGAGCACGGTCTTGTAGCCGTACGAGCCGTCGTAGCCCGCCTGGGTGATCGTGCCGCTGTGGACCGCCTTGAGCAGGGTGCCCGTGGGCGCGGCGAAGTCGAGACCGGTGTGGTAGCCGGAGGACCAGTACGCACCGGCCTGACCGAAGGTCGAGCTGATGGTGTACGCGGAGGTCGGCAGCGCGTACTGCTTGGCCAGCTTCGCCAGCCGCTCGGCCTCGGCCTTCTTCGCGGCCTCCTCCTCCGCCTTCTTCTTGGCGGCGGCTTCCTTCTTCTCGGCGGCCTCGCGCTCCTCGGCGGCACGCTCGGCGGCCTCCTGCGCGGCCTTCTCCTCGGCGGCCGCCGCGGCGGCGGCGTCGACCTGGTCCTGCTGCGACTCGGCCTGCTGCATGATGCGGGCGCGCAGCACCTCGCCGGCGTCGGTGGTGCCCTCCCCGGTGTCGGCGGTGGAGAGGCCGGCGGTGCTGAGCGCGGCGACAGAAGCCTGCGCTTCCTCGTCGTCACCGGAGAACACCGAGCCGACGTTCGGCAGGTCGGGCATCGATATGGAGACCGGCGGCTTGCCGGTCTGCGCGGTGGCCATGCCGCCGGCGCCGACGGCGGCTATGACGCCCACGCCCAGAACGGTGGAGCTGCGGGCGAGACCTCCGCCGCGCTGCTTGGCGACACGGTGCCGGCCGCGCACGGGACGGACGGTGTCCGCCGTGGGGTTCCACTCCTGCCAGGGACCCTCGTTCTCGCTGTCGTAGGTGCCGTAGCCGAAGGTGTCGCCGTTCTGCTGGCGCGGCAGGGAGGGATCGACCGGAGTGTCGGTCGCGAGCCGGTTGGACGCCACGTGGGCGTGCTCCTTTCCTTCCTTCTCGCCTACCGGGTTAGCTGACGGGTTCGGAACAGGAAGGTCTCCTACGCGCGTATATCGGCCGTTCCATGACGGCGACATCCGCCCGATTCACCCCAATTGATGGTTCCCCGGTTCCCTTACGGGATTCGGCGCGTGCGCACGGAGCCGCCTCTTGTGACGGCTGGGACGACCGCGCTGCGTTATCGAACGTTAATAGACGCGCAGGCCGTATTCCAAGCAGTTCCGAGTGATCGTTCCTACTTCCGCGCTGGACATAGGGGTCATCGGGGTACCGATCCGGGCGAGTTGACTTCAACTTGAAAACCTCCGACTTTCTGACTGTGTGTCAGTTGTTATGCGCAGGGAGGTCGCTCGGACACGCTTGGTGATGCGGGTTCCGCGGCGTGGTCGCTCCGGTCGATTTCCGGTCAGCCCGCGGAGAGCTCGGCCAGGTCCGTCCGCTCCGTCAACTCCGCGAGCGGCAGGGTGTGCTGGGTCTGGAGCACCTTCGCGCGCAGGTAACGGACGTTGTGGGCGGTCGTGAAGACCCCCGTGGCGACGCGGTCGCGGACGTCGATGCCCAGATCGCGGAGCTGCCGCGCCTTGTCGGGGTTGTTGGAGAGCAGATCGAGCGCGCCGACACCGAGCGCCCGGAGCATCTGCGCGGCGGCCGTGTAGTCGCGCCCGTCCTCGGGCAGACCGAGCGCCGCGTTGGCGGCATAGGTGTCGAGGCCCTGGTCCTGGAGCGCATACGCGTCGAGCTTGTTGTAGAGACCGATGCCCCGGCCCTCCTGGCGGAGGTAGAGCAGAACGCCCCCGCGGCCGGCGATCCGCTCCACCGCCTCGCGCAGTTGCGGCCCGCAGTCGCAGCGGGCCGAGCCGAAGACGTCCCCGGTCAGGCACTCCGAGTGCAGCCGGACCAGTGGCGTCACGCCGGGCCCGGGCTCGCCAAGGACGACGGCCACATGCTCCAGACCGTCGGCCAGGCCGTGGAAGGTGACCAGTTCGGCGTCGACGGAGTACCCGTCGTGGAAACGCAGCGGCACCCGGACGCGGGCACGCGGGGCGGCGGCGGGGAGGTCGGGCATGCGGATCTCCTTGCTGCTTCAGTTTTGAAGCACATCGACGCCAGGACTCTATCTCTGCTTAAAAGTTCAAGCAATAGCGGCTCGAGCACCGGCCTCTGGGCGACCGCCGAGGGAGACGGCCCGGGGGAAATGGCCAAGGAAAACGGCCGCGGGGAACGACCGAGGGGAACGGCCGCGGGGAACGACCGCGGGGAACGACCGAGGGAGACACCCGGGAGCGGCCGGCTCACCCGGGCGAAGACGAACAGGACCGCCTGCGCCACGGCAGTCCGCCGGCCCGTACCGCCCGCCCCCCGTCACCCTGGATGGCCTCCGCGATGCCCGTGCAGATCCGCTCCAACTCCCCCACCTGCTCCGGCGTGAGGTGGTCGAAGACCGCCCCGCGCACCGTCTCCACGTGCCCCGGCGCCGTACGCTCCAGGACGGCCGCCCCCTCCTCCGTGAGCACCGCGATGCTGCCGCGCCCGTCCGAGGGGCACCCCTCGCGCCGTACCGACCCGTCCTTCTCCAGCCGCGTCACCGCATAGGTGAGCCGACTGCGCGTGATCTTCAGCGCCTCGGCCAGATCGGTCATCCGCAGCCGGCGGTCCGGCGCCTCGGAGAGGGTGGCCAGCACGGAGTAGTACAGGTGCGGCATGCCGGCCTCCTGCTGGAGCTGCCGGTCGATGGCGTCCTCCAGGAGCAGGGAGGCGGCGATGTAGGCGCGCCAGGCACGCTGTTCCTCGGCGGTGAGCCAGCGGGTCGTCATGCGGGCAGTGTAGTAATTGCTTAAAAGTTGAACCGTCGAACCGTCGAACCGTCATACCGGGGAAGCCGCCCAGGCACCCCCGGCCGACCGGACGAACCAGGAGTACGCCCATGCCCCAGCCGCCCTATGTCCTGCTGTCCGCGGCCGTCTCCCTCGACGGCCACCTCGACGACACCGGGCCGGAGCGGCTGCTGCTCTCGAACGCCGCCGACTTCGACCGGGTCGACGAGGTACGGGCGGCGAGCGACGCCATCCTGGTCGGCGCCGGCACCCTGCGCGCCGACAACCCCCGGCTGCTGGTCAACTCGCCCGAACGGCGCGCGTCCCGGGTCGCCGCCGGCCTCCCGGAGTACCCGCTGAAGGTCACCGTCACCGCGTCCGGCGACCTCGACCCGGCAGCGCGGTTCTGGCACACCGGCGGCGAGAAGGCGGTGTACACGACCGACAGCGGCGCCGAACGCGTACGCGGCCTGGAGCTGCCTGCCGACGTGGTCCCTGTCGGCCCCGAGCTGGACTGGCGGGCCGTCCTCGGCCACCTCGGCACCGCACGCGGCGTCCGGCGCCTCATGGTCGAGGGCGGCGGACGGATCCACACCCAGCTGCTCCAGCAGGGCCTCGCCGACGAACTGCAGCTCGCCGTCGCCCCCCTCCTCGTCGGCGAGGCGGCCGCGCCCCGGATGTTCGGCACCGGCCCGTACCCCGGCGGACCGCGCAGCCGGCTGCGGCTGCTGGAGAGCCGGCCCGTCGGGGACATCGTCCTTCTGCGCTACGCCCCCACGGTCCCCGGCACGGGCGGGCACGTCTCGGCCGCCGACCGGCACTGGCTGGCGCTCGCCTGCGAGCTGGCGGCCGAGTGCCCGCCCTCGCAGACCGCGTTCAGCGTGGGCGCGGTGGTCGTCGCCGCCGACGGCACGGAACTGGCCCGCGGCCACTCCCGGGAGGCCGGCGACCCCGTGGTCCACGCCGAGGAGGCGGCCCTCGCGAAGCTGGACCCCGCCGACCCGCTCCTGGCCGGCGCCACCGTCTACAGCAGCCTGGAACCCTGCGCCCGCCGCGCCTCCCGCCCGTCGCCCTGCGCCCGGCTGATCCTCGACGCCGGGGTGCGGCGTGTGGTCACCGCCTGGCGGGAGCCCGACACGTTCGTCGTGGCCGCCGACGGCAGCGGGCTCCTCGCCACGGCGGGCGCCGACGTCGTCGTACTCCCGGAGTATGAGCACCGGGCGACCGCGCCGAACCGTCATCTGCTCGGCCCTTGAGCACCGGAGTGCCCTGCACCCGCACCCGCACCCGCACCCGCGGTGAAACCGTGTGCTCGACGTCCCGCGCATGGCGTACACTGGTTTCACCGACGCGGGGTGGAGCAGCTCGGTAGCTCGCTGGGCTCATAACCCAGAGGTCGCAGGTTCAAATCCTGTCCCCGCTACTGAAGGCCTGGGGCCGGAATCCGATGAGGATTCCGGCCCCAGGTGTTTTCGGACGCAGGTGTTCCCGGGCCCAGGTGGTCTCCTGCCCCTGGCCGCGGACGCGCGTCGGTAAGCCCGTATCTCCTCACGCCCGTACAGCCGGTTGACAGGCCCGGACTGTCTGCAGCACCGTCTTGGGAGCGCTCCCACAGTCCGTCGCCGCCGAACCGGAAAGTGACCGCACGCATGCCTGACCGCACTTCCGCTGCTCAGCCAGGATCCACTCACGGCACGCGCTTACCCGGGCGCGGGAAGGGCGGCCGCTGGCGCATGGTCGCCGATCCCGCGGTGCGCAACCTGATCGCCGCCAGCGGGGCGATCGGGGTGGCCGGCGCGTTCGTGGTGCCCACCACCAGCCTCTTCCTGACCGAGGCGGTCACCGCCACACCCCTGATGGTCGGCCTGTTCTTCGCCGCCCGGTCGATCGCGGAGATCGGCACGGACGTGGTGGTGGGCGCGGTCTCCGACCGGCTCCGCGACCGCCGTACGATCCTGGTGCTCACCGCGCTGCTCAACGCCGCCGGCGCCCTCTGCTACACCTTCCTGCGCGACTACTACGCGCTGCTCGTGACCGGCATGATCTGTTTCGGCCTGGGCGGTGCCTGCTTCGGCCAGCTCTTCGCCTACACCCGCGAACTGGCGGACGCGCGCGGCGTGGACGCCCCCTTCTTCAACGGCTTCCTGCGCTCGGTCACCTCGCTGGCCTGGGTGGTGGGCCCGCCGCTCGCCTTCTGGCTGATCTCCGAGTGGTCGTTCGCCGTGCTGTACGCCGCGACGGCCGGGCTGTCCCTGCTGGCGGCGGTGCTGTGCCGGTGGGGGCTGCCGCACATCGACGGACCGGCCCCGTCCCTGGCGGACGCCCCGCCGGACGCCCCGGCGGACGTCCCGCCGGACGAGGAGCCACCGCCCGGGCTGCGGGGGATGTTCGCCGGTGTCGGACTGCCCACGCTGCTCGTGCTCGGATCCGTGGTCCTGCTGCTCGGCGCCAACGCGATGTACCAGATCAATCTGCCCCTCTACGTCACCGACGAACTGGAGATGAGCGCCCAGTTCGCCGGTCTGCTGCTCGGGGTGAGCGCCGCGGTGGAGATTCCGCTGCTGGTGCTGGCGGGGGTCTGGGCGGACCGCCTCGGCAAACGGCGGCTGATGATCGTGGCCGCCGTCTGCGCCACGCTCTTCTTCGCTCTCCTCCCGCTCGCGGAGAGCCGCCCGCTGCTGCTGGCACTGCAGCCGCTCAACGCCGCCTGGGCGGCGGTGGCCCTGAACATCCCCGTCGTGATGCTCCAGGACAGCCTGCCCGGCCGGGCCGGCACCGCCTCGGCCCTGTACTCCAGCGCCTTCAAGGCCGGCATGTTCCTGGGCGGCCTCGCCGTCGGCACGGTCGCGACGTGGACCGGCTACGCCCAGGTCTTCTGGGTCTGCGCCGCCCTGACCGCACTGGCCGGAGTGCTCGTACTGCTCCTGCGTCCCGCCCCCGCCGGTCACCCCGCCGACCACCCCGCCGATCCCACCGGCTCCCGCGAAAGGAGAAGCGCGTGAGCACGCCGCCCGCCTGCACGGTCGTCGTCCCCACCTACAACCGCACCGACCTCCTCCGGCTCACCCTGGACTCCCTGTGCCGCCAGCGGCTCCCCACCGGCGAGCGATTCGAAGTGGTGGTGTCGGACGACGGCTCCACCGACGGCACCGAGGAGCTCGTCACCGGCTACCGCGACCGGCTCGACGTGCGTTACTTCTTCCAGGAGGACGAGGGCTACCGCGTCGCCAGGGCCCGCAACGCCGGTATCGCGCACGCCCGCGCCGCCGTCTGCGTGTTCGTGGACTCCGGGGTGATCCTGCGTTCCGGCGCCCTGGCCGCCCACCTGACGGCGCACCGGGAGACGTCCGTGCCCACGGCGGTCGTCGGCTACGTCCTCTGCTTCAACGAGGGCAACGAGGACGGCGAGGAGATCCTCGAGGCCCTCGACCTCGCCGACCCGGACGCCTCCTTCGCCGCCTTCACCGCACAGCACCGCTGGCCGGACATCCGCGAGGACTACTACGAGCGCTACGGCGAGGATCTGGACGCCCTGACGGCGCCCTGGCTGATGTGGTGGACGTGCAACGCGTCGGCAGGTACCGCGCTGCTGCGCGAGGTCGGCGGCTTCGACGAGGCGTACCGCTCCTGGGGCGCCGAGGACGTCGACCTCGGCTACCGGCTGCGCACGGCCGGCGCGCGCTTCGTACTGCGCCGCGACGCGACCGCGCTGCACGTCCCGCACCCGAAGAGCTACGAGGACAACATGCGCTCGGCCGCCCACAACTACCGGTACTTCGCGGCCAAGTACGACACCCCGGTCGCCCACCTGGTCCCGGACAACCACTTCCACGAGATCGAGGACATCCTGCGCTCGCGCGGCCTGGCCGACGGCAAGGTGACCGACCGGTTCGGCTCGGAGTTCCGGCCCATCGACCGGACGGGCGCCTGACGGACCGGCGCCCCCGCTCCCGCACGGCCCGCCCGCGTGAACACCGCAGCGCCCGGACCGACCGAAGCCGATACGGGCGCTGCACAGCAGGTCGGAGGGGGACAACCCCTCCCCCGCCTCCGTAGGCCCTGTGGGACTCGAACCCACAACCAATGGATTAAAAGTCCACTGCTCTGCCAATTGAGCTAAGGGCCCGGGTGATGTTGCTCCCCCGAGCATAGCTGGCGGATGCCGGGACGCCGATCGGGTATCGGCGACCCGGCCGCGTCACAAGATCCGCAAAAAGGTCCGACGAAGAACAGAACGGACGGAATGACGGGCACCCACATGCGTCACGCCCCCGGCGATCTCTCGCCGGGGGCGTGACGTCAGTCATGCGGTGGGCCGGACGGCTCAGCCGTTGCGCTTCCAGCGCGGCTTGTCCTCGCGGCGGTTGAAGGACCCCGAGCCGCGGTGGTCGTCACGGCGGCCGTACGGGCGGTCGTGGCTGCCGGAGCGGAAGCCGTTGCCCGCGGGGCGGTCGCCCTGGCGGTCGCGGTTGTACGGGCGGTCGCTGCCCCGGTGGCCGCCGCGGTCGTCACGGCGGTCGAAGGAACGGCCACCACGGTCGAACCCGCGGTCGTTGTCCCGGCGGAAGCCGCCGCGCTCACCGTCACGGCGGTCGAAGGAACGGCCGCCGCGGTCGTCGCGGCGCTCGTCGCGACGGAAGCCGCCACGGTCGCGGTCCCGGAAGTCGCGGGAGTCACGGGCGTCGCGGGGTCCACGGTGATCGCGGTTGGAACCGCCGCGCTCACCGTCACGGCGCTCGAAGGAACGGCCACCGCGGTCGAAGCCACGCTCCCGGTCCCGGTCACGGTCGCGGTTGAAGCCGCCCCGGTCACCCCGGTCGTTCCGGTCGCCCCGGTCGTCACGACGGAAACCACGGTCGCGGTCACGGTCCCGATCGCGGTCCCGGTTGAATCCGCGGTCACGGTCCCGCTGGAAGCCGCCACGGTCGCCGCGCTCACCACGGTCGTCCCGCCGCTCACGGCGCTCGTACGAGGGGCGGTCATAGGAGGAACGCTCGTACGACGACGAGGACGCCGTCCCCTCCGCCCGGTCGTCCCGCACGGCCTTCTCGGTCCGCTCCACGTCCTGGGGAGCGGCCTGCTCCGGCAGGGAGACCACGGTGTCCTGCGCGCCCTCGGCAGCCGCAGTGGTGCCCTCGGCCGTCTCGCCCCGCGCCTCCGCCAGCGCCTGGGCCGGGTCCTCGCCCCGCTCCCGGGCGGCCCGCGCGGTCAGCCGGTCGGCCTCCTCGCGCAGCTCGGCCGCACGGCGCGTGACCCGCTCCAGCTGCTTGGTGAGGTGGGCGACCTCGCGCTCGGCCTGCTGCGCGGCGTTGCCCGCCGACTCGGCCTGGACCTCGGTCATCGACCGGGCGCCGGTGATCTCGGCGACCTCGGGGTCGAACGCGGCACCGCCCTGGATGATGTGGCGCGAGGCGTCGACGCCCGCGTCCTCCATCAGCCGGAAGATCTGGCGCCGCTGGTGCGGCAGGGACAGGGAGACCACGGTGCCCGTACGGCCCGCGCGCGCGGTGCGGCCGGCCCGGTGCAGGTAGTCCTTGTGGTCGCCGGCGGGGTCCACGTTCAGGACGAGGTCGATGCCGTCCACGTGGATGCCGCGCGCCGCGACGTCGGTGGCGACGAGCACGTTGACGTACCCGTCCTTGAAGTCGGCCAGGGTGCGCGTACGGGCGCCCTGGGTCATGCCGCCGTGCAGCGCGTCGGCCTTCACCCCGGCGTCCCGCAGCTGCTCGGCGACGCGGTCGGCGCCCAGCTGGGTGCGGACGAAGATGATGGTGCGGCCCTTGCGGGAGGCGATCGCGGCGGTGACCGGCGCCTTGTCCTTGGGCTTCACGATCAGGATGTGGTGCGACATGGTCGTCACGGCGCCCTGGGCGGCGTCGACCTCGTGCGAGACCGGGTCCTTCAGGTAGCGGTCGACGAGCGTCGCGATCTCGTTCTCCATGGTCGCGGAGAACAGCATCCGCTGACCGCCGGCCGGGACCTGGTCGAGCAGCTCGGTGACCTCGGGCAGGAAGCCCAGGTCGGACATCTGGTCGGCCTCGTCGAGGACGGCGATCTGGACGTTCTCCAGCGAGCAGGCGCCGCGGTTGATGATGTCGCGCAGCCGGCCCGGGGTGGCGACCAGGATGTCCACGCCGCGCTCGAGGGCGTAGATCTGGTTGCCCATGGAGGTACCGCCGCAGACGACCTTCATCTTCAGCCCGACGACGTCACCGTACGGCTGGAGGGCGTCCGCGACCTGCATGGCGAGCTCACGGGTGGGCGTGAGGATGACCGCGCGCGGCTTCTTCTTCTCGGTGTGGCCGCCGGCCAGCGTGGCCAGCGTCGGCAGACCGAAGGAGAGAGTCTTGCCGGAGCCGGTGCGGCCGCGGCCGAGGATGTCCTTGCCCGCCAGCGCGTCCGGGATGGTCGCGGCCTGGATCGGGAAGGGGGTGGTCACGCCGTTCTGGGCGAGCTTGCGGACGACGCCCTCGGGCAGCCCCAGGTCGGCGAACGTGACCTCGGGAGCCTCGGGAGCCGTGGCGACCTCGGGGGCCGTGGCGACCTCGGGAGCCGTGGCGGTGTCCTCCGTACCCTCGGGCAGGGCGGAGTGATCAGTACTGGTGATGGACATGCGAAATGCGAACCTTCCGGAGTTCTCGGCACGCGCCCAAACTCCGTGAAGTCACAATCGGCCGCCTCGATGCGGTCCGGCCACGGCAGGGGAGAGTACGCGCCACACGCGGCGCGTCTTGTTGGCGCCGGGCAAATGGGATCAAACGATCTACCACCATACGCACCCTTCCCCCCAAAAAGCAAACCGCCTCATCACCGCAGGCCAGGGCCAGGGCCCCTGGATCCTTGGAAACCGAGGTCAGACACCGGCACGCCCGTTCGACATGTCACCCGTTCCGCCGAAAAACCGAGTCGCCGCATCTGCCGGCCCCAGGCGAGGGCATTCCTGAAGGTGAGTCTTCGCCGTTCCCTGGAGGTCCCATGCCCAGTCGACGCTTCCTCACCGTTATGACCGCCCCCCTGCTGGCCGCCCTGCTGACCTTGGGCGCCGCGGCAACGGCGGCTGCGGCTCAGGTCCCGGGCGTGAACGGCGAAGCCGCCACGACCCTCCCCATCGCCCACGCCCAGCTCGGCATCCATTGAGCCGGCCCACCGCCCCTTGGACGATCAGCCCGAGACATGGCACGAACCCTCGGTCGCCGGCGTACGGGTCGGCGTGACAGACACAGGAAAGCCCCTTCGGACTCATCCGAAGGGGCTTCTTCCTGGTGGCTGGGGCCGGGGTCGAACCGGCGACCTTCCGCTTTTCAGGCGGACGCTCGTACCAACTGAGCTACCCAGCCACGATGTTTCACGTGAAACGTGACACATCAGCGGTCCTGACGGGATTTGAACCCGCGGCCTCCACCTTGACAGGGTGGCGAGCACTCCAAACTGCTCCACAGGACCAAGCTGCTGTGTGCGAACCAGCGAACTAAGTGTCGCACACGATCTTGCGTGCCCCCAACGGGATTCGAACCCGTGCTACCGCCTTGAAAGGGCGGCGTCCTAGGCCGCTAGACGATGAGGGCTATCGGCCCGCCTGGGCGCTTCTCAGCGCGTCGGGGACGTGAGAAGCATATGGGATGGCGCGAGGTATCGCCAAAACGGTTTACGGGCCGCTCGAGGACCGGCCCGCCGGGGTGCTCCCCGAGGGGGACGGCGACCGCGTCGCCCCCGGCTTGTTCTCCTTCGGCAGATGGCGGCTGACCTCGGCCGTCGTCAGTCCCAGCCCGCCCAGCCTGATCTCGTCCCAGGCCTGGAGACGGCGGGTTTCCCGGTCCAGGTAGAGGACCGAGGCCTCGATGGGATCGGGGTGCTTGCCCTCGACGGCCCGCAGTCCGCTGCCGCCCGTCGAGCCCTCGATGCGCAGCCGCGTGCCGTACTTCATGACCTCCATCTCCTGGTGGTGGATGTGCCCGGCCAGCACCAGGGGCACCTCGCCGTCCGTCTGGCGGGCTGCCACCGGGTTGTGGGCGATCGCGACGTCCACGGGTGTGCCGGCCGCCTTCTGGTCGCGCAGCGCGGAGGCCAGGCGCGCGCCCGCCAGCTCCTCCGCCGGATCGCCCTTCTGCTCGTTCGATCGGTCGGGCGTGTACTGCGGGTCGCCGATGCCCGCGAAGCGGAGCCCGGCGACCGAGGCGGCCCGACCGTCGTCCAGGACGTGCACGTTCTTCATGCGTTCCAGGTAGCGCTGGGTGGTCGTCGAGTCGTGGTTGCCGCGCACCCAGACGTACGGCGCTCCGAGGTCGGCGATCGGGTCGAGGAAGCCGTTCTCGGCGGCCGAGCCGTGGTCCATGGTGTCGCCGGAGTCGACGATGACGTTGATGTCGTACTGCTCGACCAGGGAGGCGATGATCTTCCAGCTCGCCGGATTGAGGTGGATGTCCGACACGTGCAGGACACGGATCGTGCTCGGGTCGGGCCGGTACGCGGGAAGGGTGGACGTGACGTCGTACAGCTTGGTCACGTTCGTCACCAGGCGCGCCAGTTCCTTCTGGTAGACGTCGAACTCGGTGACGATGCTGCGGGCGTCGCCCACCAGGGACGGGGCGGAGGAGAGCAGGCCGGAGAATCTGGGCTCCAGGACCGAGTCCGGGTTCCAGGTGGCGTACGCCGCGCCGCCGGACGCGCCGAGCAGGGACAGGGCCAGCCCGCCGGCGGCCAGGGCACGGCGCGGACGCCGGTAGACGACGAGCCCGAGGGCGGTGGCCCCGGCGACGACGGCGACACAGGACCGTACGGCCAGGTCGAGGGTGCCGTGCTGGACGTCGCTCGCGATCTCGTCCTGGAGGCCGGTGATCCGCTCGGGGTGGTCGACCAGGGCCTGGGCGCGGACCGGGTCGAGCTGGTCGACGTTCACGTCCAGGCGGACGGGCGCGGAGTGGCTGCTGAGCTCCAGCGCGCCGAGCGGAGAGACGTTGATCTTCGTGCCGCCGGTGAGGGAGGGCCGCAGGGTCATCGTGGTGTTCATGGGGCCGACCGGGGTACGGACGTCGCCCACGACCAGCAGGCCCAGCCAGGCACCCAGCAGCACCACGGCGACGAGTCCGAGGGGGCGGACCCACGGGTGCGGCTGGTGAACGAGCTGGACGGTCGGGTGCGACCTTCGCGCGCGATAGCGGCGGGCCAGGGCACCGGGCGACTGTCGTACGCGACGCAGGACGGCGGCAGCAGCAACGGGGACGCGGGCCATTGGTCCCGTATGCCCAGGTGCGAGGGCCGATATGCGGGTCACAGGCACCCCGTGCCCTGGCATGCCCTGACGCGCGGACGCTCCGCTTCACCGTTACCGGGCTTCCGGGCTTCCCTACGATGGATGCCCTCTGCTGTCCCTCGGCTCCGTACCGGACAATGGCTTCGTGCTGGAGATGACGCGCGAGGAGTTCGAGGAACTGGTCGCCGAGGCGCTGGACCGGATTCCGCCGGAGCTGACGCGGCTGATGGACAACGTGGCGGTGTTCGTCGAGGACGAGCCGCCCGCGGACGATCCCGAGCTGCTCGGGCTGTACGAGGGGACTCCGCTGACGGACCGCGGTGAGTGGTACGCGGGCGTGCTGCCGGACCGGATCACCATCTACCGGGGGCCGACGCTGCGGATGTGCGCGACCCGGGAGGACGTGGTCGCCGAGACCGAGGTCACCGTGGTGCACGAGATCGCGCACCACTTCGGTATCGACGACGCGCGGCTGCACGCGCTCGGATACGGCTGAGTCCGGCCGTCCGGCGGCGTGTCCTCCTGCGGGCGGCGGGAGTTGGGCCTGTCGACTCCTCGCCCCTCCCCCGAGCTTCCGGGCTCCCGTGGAGCAACTGGAGCGGGGGGATCCCCAACGGAGGTGGCTGCCCGTGCGCGCCGTGTACGTACCCGTCCGTCTGGCCGCCACGGTACTGACCGTCGCGGCGACCGCCGGCTGTCTGAGCGTGGGGGGCCACGGTGCCGGGCCCGCGCCCGCGCACTCGGCGGAACGGCGGGGCGGGGCGCAGCCGGACGGCGGCACGACGGGGTCCGGCGGCGCCGGGTACCGGGCCGGACACGGTGAGCGGGACGCCTCGACCGGGCCGAAGGCGTCCGCATCCCGTTCGGCGCCCCCGTCGGCCACGGTCTCCGGCAGTCCTGCGCCGTCCCCCGGGCCCGCCTCGGAGAAGGGCGCGGCCGAGCAGGACGACAAGCCGCCGCGGCCCGAGCCGACGCGAGGCGAACCGACGCCCACGAGCACGCCGGGGGAGCCGACACCCACCCAGGAACCGGCCTCCCCCACCCCGGCGCCCTCCACGCCCGAGCCCTCCTCCTCGGCCCACGAGCAGAAGACGCAGCTGATGGAACGCGAGCCGGCCCCTCGGGCGGGCGAGGCGGCCTGACCGCGGAGGGCCCTGGCCGGGACTCATGACGGGCTCATGACGGCCGCACGGCAGGCCCGCCCGGCCGTCTCCCTCCATAACCGCAGATCAGCCCCCACCCGGACGTCGCCACTCCACGAGGCGCAAAAGCGTTCGCCAGGGTTTTCCGCGAGGTGAGATCCTGGACCGCGTATGTCTACGCATTCCGCCCCCGCCCTCGGCGCCCTCGCCACCCGCCTGGCCGAGCTGTCGCTGCGCGACGCGCACCGGCTCGGACGCAGGCTGGAGGGCGCGCGCAAGATCCGTAAGCCGGAAGCCCGCGCCGCCGTCCTCACCGAGATCGAGGGGGAGGCCGCCAGGGCCGAGGAGCGCATGGCCGCACGGCGCACCCGTGTGCCCGAGGTCAGATATCCCGAGCAGCTGCCCGTCAGCCAGAAGAAGGACGAGATCGCCGCGGCGATACGCGACCACCAGGTCGTGATCGTCGCCGGTGAGACCGGGTCCGGCAAGACCACGCAGATCCCGAAGATCTGTCTGGAGCTGGGTCGTGGCGTCCGCGGCATGATCGGGCACACCCAGCCCCGCAGGATCGCCGCGCGCACGGTCGCCGAGCGCGTCGCGGAGGAGCTGGACACGCCGCTCGGCGAGGCCGTCGGCTGGAAGGTCCGCTTCACCGACCAGGTAAATCCCGACGCCACCTTCATCAAGCTGATGACGGACGGCATCCTGCTCGCCGAGATCCAGACCGACCGCGAGCTGCGCGCCTACGACACGATCATCATCGACGAGGCCCACGAGCGGTCTCTCAACATCGACTTCCTGCTCGGCTACCTGGCCCAGCTGCTGCCGAAGCGCCCCGACCTCAAGGTCGTCATCACCTCGGCGACCATCGACCCCGAGCGCTTCTCCCGGCACTTCGGCGACGCGCCGATCATCGAGGTCAGCGGGCGGACGTACCCCGTGGAGGTGCGCTACCGGCCGCTCCTGGAGGAGGACGGCGAGGACGCCGACCGGGACCAGATCACCGCGATCACGGACGCGGTCGAGGAGCTGATGGCGGAGGGGAAGGGCGACATCCTCGTCTTCCTCTCCGGCGAGCGGGAGATCCGTGACACGGCGGACGCGCTGACCAAGAAGAAGTACCGGTTCACCGAGATCCTCCCGCTGTACGCCCGGCTGTCGCACGCCGAGCAGCACCGCGTGTTCCAGCAGCACACCGGCCGCAGGATCGTTCTCGCCACGAACGTCGCCGAGACCTCCCTGACCGTCCCGGGCATCAAGTACGTCATCGACCCCGGCTTCGCCCGCATCTCGCGCTACAGCCACCGCACGAAGGTGCAGCGCCTGCCGATCGAGCCGATCTCGCAGGCGAGCGCCAACCAGCGCAAGGGCCGCTGCGGCCGGACCAGCGACGGCATCTGCATCCGGCTGTACAGCGAGGACGACTTCAACGCCCGGCCCGAGTTCACGGACGCGGAGATCCTCCGGACGAACCTCGCCTCCGTCATCCTCCAGATGACCGCGGCCGGCCTCGGCGACATCGAGAAGTTCCCGTTCATCGACCCGCCGGACCACCGCAACATCCGCGACGGCGTGCAGCTGCTGCAGGAGCTGAACGCGCTGGATCCGACGGAGAAGGACGTCCGCAAGCGGCTCACCCAGACCGGCCGCAAGCTCGCCCAGCTCCCGGTCGACCCGCGCCTGGCCCGCATGGTCCTGGAGGCCGACAGGAACGGCTGTGTCCGCGAGGTCATGGTCATCGCCGCCGCGCTCTCCATCCAGGACCCGCGCGAGCGCCCCGCCGAGAAGCAGGCGCAGGCCGACCAGCAGCACGCCCGCTTCAAGGACGAGACCAGCGACTTCCTCGCGTACCTGAACCTGTGGCGGTACGTCCGCGAGCAGCAGAAGGAGCGCGGCTCGTCGTCCTTCCGCCGCATGTGCAAGCAGGAGTACCTGAACTTCCTGCGCATCCGCGAGTGGCAGGACATCTACACCCAGCTCCGCACGGTCGCCAAGCAGATGGGCATCCACCTCAACGAGGAGGACGCCCCCGGCGACCGCATCCACGTCTCGCTCCTCGCCGGCCTGCTCTCCCACATCGGCATGAAGGACGTGAAGGAGTCCAAGGACTCCGGCCAGGGCGGCCGCAAGGACGGCGGTCGGAACGAGTACATCGGCGCCCGCAACGCCAAGTTCGCGATCTTCCCGGGCTCGGCCCTCTTCAAGAAGCCCCCGCGCTTCGTGATGTCCGCCGAGCTCGTCGAGACCTCCCGCCTCTGGGCCCGCGTCAACGCGAAGATCGAGCCGGAGTGGGTCGAGCCGCTGGCCGAGCACCTCATCAAGCGCACGTACAGCGAGCCGCACTGGGAGAAGGACCAGGCCGCCGTGGTGGCGTACGAGAAGGTCACGCTGTACGGCGTCCCGATCGTCGCCCAGCGGAAGGTCAACTACGGCCGCATCGATCCCGAGACCAGCCGCGAGCTTTTCATTCGCAACGCCCTGGTCGAGGGCGACTGGCGCACGCACCACAAGTTCTTCGCCGACAACCGCCGGCTCCTCACCGAGGTCGAGGAGCTGGAGCACCGGGCCCGGCGGCGGAACATCCTGGTCGACGACGAGACGCTGTTCGACTTCTACGACCAGCGCGTTCCCGAACACGTGGTCTCCGGCGCCCACTTCGACTCCTGGTGGAAGCACAAGCGGCACGAGCAGCCCGACTTCCTCGACTTCGAGCGGGAGATGCTCATCCGGGAGTCGGCGGAGGCGGTCACCAAGGCCGACTATCCGGACTCCTGGCGACAGGGGAACCTCAAGTTCCGGGTGACGTACCAGTTCGAGCCGGGCGCGGACGCCGACGGCGTGACCGTCCACATCCCGCTCCAGGTGCTCAACCAGGTCAAGGACGAGGGCTTCGACTGGCAGATCCCGGGCCTGCGCGAGGAGTTGGTCACCGAGCTGATCCGCTCCCTGCCCAAGCCGATCCGCCGCAACTACGTACCGGCCCCCAACTTCGCGAAGAGGTTCCTGGAGCAGGCCGCGCCCCTGCAGGAGCCGCTGACGTTCACGCTCGCGCGTGAGCTGAAGCGGATGGTGGGCGTCCCCGTCGACCCGGCCGACTTCGACCTGCCCAAGGTGCCCGACCACCTGAAGGTCACCTTCCGGATCGTGGACGAGCGGCGCCGCAAGCTCGCCGAGGACAAGGACCTGGAGACGCTGCGGCTCAGGCTGAAGCCGAAGGCGCGCAAGGCCCTCTCCCAGGCCGCGGCGGCCACGGCAGAGCGCCAGGGCGGCGAGTCCCTGGAGCGTTCCGGTCTGGCCGACTGGACGATCGGTTCCCTCACCCGCGTCTTCGAGACCCGGCGGGCCGGCCAGCCGGTCAAGGCGTACCCGGCGCTCGTCGACGACGGTGACACCGTCTCCGTACGCCTCTTCGACACCGAGGCGGAGCAGGCGGAGGCGATGTGGAAGGGAACGCGGCGCCTCATCCTGCGCAACATCCCGGTGAACCCGGCGAAGTTCGCTTCGGAGAAGCTCACCAACCAGCAGAAGCTCGCCCTGTCCGCCAACCCGCACGGCTCCATCCAGGCCCTGTTCGACGACTGCGCGATGGCGGCGGCCGACAAGCTGATCACCGACTTCGGCGGCCCGGCGTGGGACGAGTCGTCGTACCGGAAGCTGTACGACAAGGTCCGCGCCGAGATCGTCGACACCACGGTCCGTACGGTCGGCCAGGTCCAGCAGGTGCTGGCCGCCTGGCAGGCCTGTGAACGCCGCCTGAAGGCCGTCCGGAGCCCGGCGCTCCTGCCGAACCTCCAGGACGTACGGAAGCAGCTCGACGCCCTGGTGAAGCCGGGCTTCGTCACGGCGGCGGGGCTGCGCCGGCTCCCGGACCTCATGCGGTACCTGGTGGCCGCGGACCGCCGCCTCCAGCAGATGCCGACGGGCGTCCAGCGGGACACGACCCGCATGGAGAAGGTCCACGAGATGCAGGACGAGTACGCCTGGCTCCTGGAGCAGCTGCCCCAGGGCCGGCCGGTGCCGCAGCAGGTCCTGGAGATCCGCTGGATGATCGAGGAGCTCCGGGTCAGCTACTTCGCCCATGCGCTGGGCACGGCGTACCCCGTCTCCGACAAGCGGATCGTGAAGGCGATCGACGCGGCGGCGCCGTAACGACAACAGTACGGAGGGTGAGTTCGACCAGCACCCTCACCCTCCTGTACAGTCCTTCTCGCAGCGCACCGCACGAACAAGCGCCGCGAGTATGGTCCTGTGGAGCAGTTTGGAGTGCTCGCCACCCTGTCAAGGTGGAGGCCGCGGGTTCAAATCCCGTCAGGACCGCACAACGAGGAGGGCCCCGCATCCAAGAGGATGCGGGGCCCTCTCTCATGCGCCATGCCACCGGTCGGCGGCCGGCACGCCGACGCGCATGCGGAAGCGGAGCGTGTCGCTGCATCTTGACGGCGTCACATTCCCTGGGTAACCAGAAGTCAGGGCTCCCCTACCCCGGAGGTGGCGCATGACCGCGACCGTTCGGCACGAGACCCGTGCGCTGCTCCGTGCCCATCTGGCGGCCGCCTCCTCCTATCGACACCTGACCCGCCACTGCCCCATCTGCCATCAGCTGCTGCGGCTGGCCATGGAACCCGGGCAGCACGACGAGGAGAGCGCGGAGACGGCCGCTGAGGGCCCGTACGCCCTGGAGGCCTCCCCCGGGTACGACAGTCCACCGGAGGCGTGATCGCGGCCGATTCGGGTTACCCGCCACACGAAGGGGGCACGACCCGGAAGCATGTCCTGCGTCGGGGGAGGACGGTACATGCCCCAACTCCCCGCCCCTCTAGCGCAGATGCTCCACCAGCAACAAGGGACACGGGATGTGACGGGTGTCACTGCACGAGTTTTCGGAGCCCCTGATCTTACGGACCCCCTACAACGGGTCGATTTAATATGTGCAATTGCACCTTGCTCAGCGACGCTCCACAGCCGTCGCGATGCCGCCCTCCAGGGTCCGGCAAGGCACTTCACAGCCAGTGTTCCCTGCTCCGCGAACCCCCTGCGCAGGACTGATACCGGGCACTGATGGTTTCTCGGACGACCGCCCGATCACACCGTCCCGGCCTTCCGCGGACCGGCTTCCGGCCCGGACCCGCGTTCCGGGCACAAAAAAATCGCGCTGGACCCGGCGGAGTCCAGCGCGATCGACGACGCACCCGTGTCGGTCACCCGGGAGTTCTGTCGAACTCCGGGAAGTCGGTGCAGTTGGGCATGGGGCCTGTTGGGGCAGGACCCGCGTCGTTTGGAGCTGTGCGGTTCGGGCGTTTCGGCACGTTGGGGGACCTGCCGAACAGCCCTGTCAGGCGGTTTTTCAGGCCTCGCTGCGCTGCTGCGGAATACCCGCGAGCAGGGCGCGGACCTCGGCCTCGCGGTAACGGCGGTGCCCGCCGAGCGTACGGATGGACGTGAGCTTGCCGGCCTTCGCCCACCGCGTCACCGTCTTCGGGTCGACACGGAACATGGTGGCGACCTCAGCCGGGGTCAGCAGCGGCTCGGCATCAGGGGTGCGAGCGGTCATGAGCGGCCTCCTCGGGAGAACCGAACCTTCTCGGTTCTTTCCTCTAAATTCTGCACCTTGACCCGCGTTGCCCGAAATGGCGGACGCGAGTCGAGTCGGTTATAGGACGAACGGCTTGTCCTCGGCACTACAACTACACCATCTGTCCAGCCGCGTCGGCCAAACCGATGGAATTGCCCTCCCAGGTGTTCATCAGCGACGGAAGCCGATGGACCATGCCATAGCGGACAGTCACGCCACTGTGACGATCAGTCACAGGACGATCAGGAGTCACCAGACCCCCCATAGCGTGCAATGCTGAGATTCCACCCATACGTGGGCAGAGGGAGCATCCCCCGGGCTCCTTGTCCTATTTTGGCACGAGGAGGGCCCTAAGAGGCAAGGCCCCTGTAAGTGCGGTCCATCACGCTTGAGGCAAAAGCCCGGATCGGGACCTACGTCCCCCCTGGGTCGGCTCCCCGCGGAAGCTCATGCCTTTCTGCGGGCACTGCGCATGGTCAACCCTCGGCCAAGGCCCGTTAGTTCACCATGACACCACAGTTCCCGGGAAGCCTTTCCCGTAACAGACGGGCAACTCTGCCGTCCGCGCGACGAGTTGCCGGAGCAACGGCTCTCAGTTCGCCGACCGCCGGTCCCGTACCGCCCGCCAGCGCGCGACCAGACGGCCGTACGCCTCTCCGGCGGCCGTCGCATCGCCGCCGCGCAGCGCCTCGATGCCCTCGGCGACGTCCGCGGCCGAGTGGTCCCCGTCGAGCTGCTCGGCCGGCAGGACGTGCACGAGTCCGCCGTAGTCCAGCTCGACCAGCGAGCGCGGGTGGAACTCCTCCAGCCAGCGCCCCACGTCCACCAGGCCGTCGATCAGCGGGCTCTCGTCGACCGCGTCCCGCAGCGCCCGCAGGCCCCGCGCCACCCGGCGCCGCGCCTGCACCATCGGGGTCCGGTACCGCAGCAGCGGCGCGGCCTCGGGCGACCCCTTCTCGTACGTCCGCTCCTCGTCCGAGACCAGCACGAACCAGGTCAGCGGGACATGCCAGGTCGCGGAGCGGATCCACGGGCGGGCGTCGGGGTTGCGGGCCAGCCAGCGTTCGTGGTCCTGGGCGGCCTGCCGGCGCACGACCGGCGGCAGCACGGCGTCCAGCACCGGCGGGGGCAGCTCCCCGCCGAGCTCCCGCAGCGCCTGCCAGCCGCGCAGCCGGGTGCGCCACGGGCAGACGCAGAGCACGCCGTCCGCCTCCACGACGAAGGCGTCACCGCTCTCGTGGACCGGCACCGGCACGGGCGGCGTGGGCAGCAGATCGGCCAGCGAGCGGCGCAGCTCGTCCTGGTACGACGGGCGGTCGGACCGCTCCGCGTAGCGCGACCAGTGGCCGCGCTCCGGCTCGGGGAAGGCGGCCAGCGGTTCGTAGACGCGGAGGTAGGACGCGTACGGGACGATCACCGACGACACCTTGGGCACGCCTGCTCCCTATCCACGGGACCCGACACGAAACCCGGCGCGAACCGCGCGTGTGCGGGTGGGCAAACACTGCGAATGGTCCCACGCACGTGTGCGAACGTACTCCGAGGGAGGGTGATCCCGACCGACGCGAGGATGACGGACCGCCACAGGCTCTACGCTCAAGCCCACGGCTCCCGCCACCCGCACGGGCGCCGTCCCACAACCGCCGCTACTTACCACTGGAGTCACCACCGTGACCGACGTAACCGGCGCAACTGCTGATGTACTGCACACCCTGTTCCACTCGGACCAGGGTGGCCATGAGCAGGTCGTGCTCTGCCAGGACCGCGCCAGCGGCCTCAGGGCCGTGATCGCCATCCACTCCACCGCCCTGGGCCCCGCGCTCGGCGGTACGCGCTTCTACCCGTACACGAGCGAGGCCGAGGCCGTCGCCGACGCGCTGAACCTCGCGCGGGGGATGTCGTACAAGAACGCCATGGCCGGTCTCGGCCACGGCGGGGGCAAGGCCGTCATCATCGGCGACCCGGAGCGGGTCAAGACCGAGGAACTCCTGCTGGCCTACGGCCGGTTCGTGGCCTCGCTCGGTGGCCGGTACGTCACCGCGTGCGATGTCGGCACATACGTCGCCGACATGGACGTGGTGGCGCGCGAGTGCCGCTGGACGACGGGCCGTTCACCCGAGAACGGCGGGGCCGGCGACTCGTCGGTGCTCACCGCCTTCGGCGTGTACCAGGGCATGCGCGCCTCCGCCGAGCACCTCTGGGGCGACCCGTCACTGCGCGGCCGCAAGGTCGGTGTCGCGGGTGTGGGCAAGGTCGGCCACCACCTGGTGGAGCACCTGCTGCAGGAGGGCGCCGAGGTGGTGATCACGGACGTGCGGGAGGAGTCCGTACGCCGGATCATCGACCGCCATCCCGCAGTCACGGCCGTCGCGGACACCGACGCGCTGATCCGCACCGAGGGGCTCGACGTGTACGCCCCCTGCGCGCTCGGCGGGGTCCTGAACGACGCCACCGTGCCCGTGCTGACCGCCCGGGTGGTCTGCGGCGCGGCGAACAACCAGCTCGCGCACCCCGGTGTCGAGAAGGACCTGGCCGACCGCGGCATCCTCTACGCTCCGGACTACGTGGTGAACGCCGGCGGGGTCATCCAGGTCGCCGACGAACTTCACGGGTTCGATTTCGAGCGGTGCAAGGCCAAGGCCGCGAAGATCTACGACACCACGCTCGCCATATTTGCACGCGCGAAGGACGACGGTATTCCGCCGGCGGCCGCCGCCGACCGGATCGCCGAGCAGCGCATGGCGGAGGCACGCGGACACTGACCGTCCGCAGGGCCGTCCCACGGCGCCCCTCCATGGGGTGTGCGACGGGACGGCCCGCCCCGGTTACGGCCGGTACCCGGCCGGGCGGTTGGAGAGAACTCTCACTCTTGTCGGCGGGTCGTGCGCCGATAAGTGGTTAAAATCGCCATTGACCAGCAAGGACGGGGCACCTCAAGGGTCCTGTGCACACGCGCGTGCTGCGGGCGACGTACCGTATGGGCGCGGGCTCAGGTACCGTGGAAGCCCTACGGACGGTCTCTCCACGGAGAGCCCGTTCTAGATCATGAACGCGTCAAGACTCTGGGGCCGTCGAGCCCCGTCGTTGAGGGGGTCGAGCCATGGGGCGCGGCCGGGCCAAGGCCAAGCAGACGAAGGTCGCCCGCCAGCTGAAGTACAACAGCGGTGGGACGGATCTCTCACGCCTGGCCGAGGAGCTGGGCGCATCGACGTCGAACGTGCCGCCGAACGGCGACCACTTCGAGGACGATGAGCACGACGACGACCCGTACGCACGGTACGCCGAGCTGTACGGGGACGACGAGGACGACGAGGACGACCAGTCCTCGCATCGTCGCGGCGCTTGACCTTGCACTGACTTTCCGCCCGGTCCGTGGCTCACGCCACGGACCGGGTTGTGTGCTGTCCGCCGCCGGGCCGGCGAACCGGTCCTCAATGCTGCGTCCCCGACGTCAGCCCGCGTAGTCCCCGACCAGCGCGGCGCCCGTGGTGTGCTCTCCACGGTCGGTGATCTCGCCGGCGACCCATGCCTCGACCCCGCGGTCGGCCAGCGTCGTCAGCGCGGCGTCCACGGACTCCTGCGGCACGATGGCGATCATGCCGACGCCCATGTTGAGGGTCTTCTCCAGCTCCAGGCGCTCGACGTCGCCGGTCCGGCCGACGAGGTCGAAGATCGGAGCCGGGGTCCAGGTCGAGCGGTCGACGACCGCGTGCAGAGCGTCGGGTACGACCCGGGCGAGGTTCGCCGCGAGCCCGCCGCCGGTGACGTGGCTGAAGGCGTGCACCTCGGTGGTGCGCATCAGCGCCAGGCAGTCCAGCGAGTAGATCTTGGTGGGCTCGAGCAGCTCCTCGCCGAGGGTGCGGCCGAGCTCCTCGATCCGCGCGTCCAGCGCCAGGCCCGCGCGCTCCAGCAGGACGTGCCGGACCAGCGAGTACCCGTTGGAGTGAAGGCCCGAGGACGCCATGGCGATGACCGCGTCACCCTTACGGATACGATCCGCGCCGAGCAGCCGGTCGGCCTCCACGACGCCCGTACCGGCGCCGGCGACGTCGAAGTCGTCCGGACCCAGCAGTCCCGGGTGTTCGGCCGTCTCGCCGCCCACCAGGGCGCACCCGGCGAGCACGCAGCCCTCCGCGATGCCCTTCACGATGGCGGCGACGCGCTCGGGGTGGACCTTGCCCACACAGATGTAGTCGGTCATGAACAGCGGCTCGGCGCCGCACACGACGATGTCGTCCATGACCATCGCGACGAGGTCGTGACCGATGGTGTCGTACACGCCCAGCTGCCGGGCGATGTCGACCTTCGTGCCCACGCCGTCCGTGGCGGAGGCGAGGAGGGGGCGCTCGTAGCGCTTGAGGGCGGAGGCGTCGAAGAGTCCGGCGAAGCCGCCGAGGCCGCCGAGGACCTCGGGGCGCTGCGTCTTCTTCACCCACTCCTTCATCAGTTCGACAGCGCGGTCGCCCGCTTCGATGTCGACGCCCGCGGCCGCGTAGCTGGCACCAGTTGTCTCAGACATGACGGTGAGAACTTTCCTGTCGTACGGCAGAGAAACGGGCCGGCTACGGACGGCGGATCGCGTCGGCGGCGGCCGTGGCGGCGGGCCCGGCGGCCAGCTCGGTCTCCAGGAGCTGCTTGCCGAGCAGCTCGGGATCCGGGAGCTCCATCGGGTACTCGCCGTCGAAGCAGGCGCGGCAGAGGTTCGGCTTGGCGATGGTGGTCGCCTCGATCATGCCGTCGATGGAGATGTACGACAGCGAATCGGCGCCCAGGGAGCGGCCGATCTCGTCCACCGACATGCCGTTGGCGATGAGCTCGGCGCGGGTGGCGAAGTCGATGCCGAAGAAGCAGGGCCACTTCACGGGCGGGGAGGAGATCCGGATGTGGACCTCGGCGGCGCCCGCCTCGCGCAGCATGCGGACCAGGGCGCGCTGGGTGTTGCCGCGGACGATCGAGTCGTCGACGACCACCAGGCGCTTGCCCTTGATCACTTCCTTCAGGGGGTTCAGCTTCAGCCGGATGCCCAGCTGGCGGATCGTCTGCGAGGGCTGGATGAACGTACGTCCGACGTAGGCGTTCTTCACCAGGCCGTTGCCGAACGGGATGCCGCTGGCCTCCGCGTAGCCGACCGCGGCCGGAGTGCCGGACTCCGGGGTGGCTATGACGAGGTCGGCCTCGACCGGCGCCTCCTTGGCGAGGCGGCGGCCCATCTCGACACGGGACAGGTAGACGTTCCGGCCGGCGATGTCGGTGTCCGGGCGGGCCAGGTACACGTACTCGAAGACACAGCCCTTGGGCTTCGCTTCCGCGAAGCGTGAGGTGCGCAGGCCGTTCTCGTCGATGGCCACGAACTCGCCCGGGTCGATCTCGCGGACGAAGCTGGCGCCGCAGATGTCGAGGGCGGCGGTCTCGGAGGCGACCACCCAGCCGCGCTCGAGCCGGCCGAGGACCAGCGGGCGGATGCCCTGCGGGTCGCGGGCCGCGTAGAGGGTGTGCTCGTCCATGAAGACCAGCGAGAAGGCGCCCTGGACCTGCGGGAGGACCTTGGCAGCCGCGTCCTCGATGCTCAGCGGCTTGCCGTCCTCGTCGGCCTGGCCGGCCAGCAGCGCGGTGACGAGGTCGGTGTCGTTGGTCGCGGCGACCTGCGGAGTGCGGCCGTCCTGCTTGGGCAGGTCGGCGACCATCTCGGCGAGCTGGGCGGTGTTCACCAGGTTGCCGTTGTGGCCGAGCGCGATGGAGCCGCGGGCGGTGGCGCGGAACGTCGGCTGGGCGTTCTCCCAGACCGAGGCACCGGTGGTGGAGTAGCGCGCGTGTCCTACGGCGATGTGGCCCGAGAGCGCGCCGAGGGAGGTTTCGTCGAAGACCTGGGAGACGAGGCCCATGTCCTTGAAGACGAGAATCTGGGAGCCGTTGCTGACCGCGATACCCGCGGATTCCTGGCCCCGATGCTGGAGGGCGTAGAGCCCGAAGTACGTGAGCTTTGCGACCTCTTCACCCGGGGCCCAGACTCCGAAGACGCCGCAGGCGTCCTGGGGGCCCTTCTCTCCGGGGAGCAGATCGTGATTGAGTCGACCGTCACCACGTGGCACGCCACCGAGTGTAGGCGAGATCGCGCACTGGTCCGAATCCGGTGATCTCGGATACGGCCGGTGAGGTAGCCCTTCCCCAGCAGCCTCACTCGTGGGCCACCGCACTGACTCCCTTGCCGTTTTCGCTGGTCAGGGTCATGGATCGGTGATCGATCTCGTACTCGACACGGTGGCCGAAGAGATCGAGCAGGGCGCGCTCGGTGTCCATGAGTGAGCCGTCGCACATCCTGCGGGTGGTCTCGGCGGTGCCGAGGGTGATGTGACCGCCGCGTACGGTCGCAGCCGCGGAGACCTGATTGCAGCCGAGACTGCCACTGAGCGTGCCGGCCTTCTCGTCGAAGGCGAGCCATGCCTTGCCCTCGGCCTCGTCGGGCAGCGGCCGGGCGGAGTCGCCGTCGAGGAGCGCGGTCACCTCCCACTTGGTGCCGTACAGCCCGGCGGGCTTCTCCTCGGTGAGCCGGACCGTGTCACCGGTCCCGGTGGTGAGGATGAGTTCGCCGTCGTTCACATCGGCGATGAGCGCCCCTCCGGTGAGGACGCGGGAGAGGGACTCCTCGAACGACATCGGGGCCTTCTCGCAGGCCATCTCGGTGGAACTGACCTGTCCGATGTCCACCCGGTCGCCCTCGACGGTCGCGGTCGCACCGAAACCGTTGCAGCCGTAATTGCCCCTGGTCTCGCCGCTCTCGTCGATCCGCAGATAGGCGCCCTCGGGGGCCGTGCTGGTCCGGCCGTCGACGGTCAGGCTGTCCACGTTCCAGTGGACGCCGGTGACGGGCGCCGGCGAGCCCGTGCCGACGGAGCCGCTGCCCGCCTCGCTGCCGCAGGCCACCAGCAGCGGGACGAGGGTCAGGGCGGTGAGGGTCAGTCGCTGCTTGTCCATGGCTGTGGGACGGGTGGGACGAGGGGGCGGTTCCCTGTGGGGGGCGGGCCGCCCTGTCGGCTCACCTCATGAGCGGCAGCAGGCCGTCCAGGTCGGCGCGTTCGCCGCTGGCGCTGACCCGCGCCTCCCGTACGGCCGTCTTCCAGTCCTCGCGTCCGGTGGCGAGCCGGATCCAGGTCAGCGGATCGGTCTCGACGACGTTGGGCGGGGTGCCGCGGGTGTGGCGCGGGCCCTCGACGCACTGCACGACGGCGTACGGCGGGACGCGCACCTCCGTGGAGGCGCCGGGCGCCTTGACGGCGAGCGTGTCGGCGAGCAACCGGGTGCAGGCGGCGAGCGCCTGACGGTCGTACGGGATGTCGAGGCCCGGCACGGCGGCGTTCAGGTCGTCGGTGTGGACGACGAGCTCGACGGTCCGGGTCACCAGGTGGTCGGCGAGGGACATGACGCCGGCCCGGGTCTCGATGAGCCGGTCGGCGGGGGCCTCGGCGATCCGCTCGCTGAACCGTTCCTCGGTACGGGCGTACAGCGCTTCCAGGTCGGAGTGCTGCCCGGCGAGTTCGAGGCTGTCCTCGGCGATGGCGTCGGCGTACCGGGACGTCACCGAGTGGTAATCGAGCGCGACCAGGTGCGGCTGCTGTGGCGGCGGGGCGGGCCGGTCCAGGCTCCGGCTGACGCTCTCCATCGCCATGGTGATGTGTGCGGCCAGGTCGCGTACGGTCCACTCCCCGAGCCGGGTGGGCAGGGCGAGCCGGTCCCCGTCGAGCATGTGCACGGCGGCGCGTACGTGGCCGAACTGGGCCGACACCGCTGTGCGGATCTTGGCGGGGTCGTAGGTGCGGGTGCGCTTCTTGGCCGGGGACATGGTGGGGAGCGTAGTTCCCGGGCGGGCGGTTCACCGCGGATTTCGATCTCGTCCGTCACTGCGAAGGCCCCGCCCGGGAGGGGCGGGGCCTTGCGCGACGCACTGCCGGCGGTTTACGCCAGCAGCGCCGGGATCGTCCCCTCGTGCGCCGTGCGCAGCTCGTCCAGGGAGAGGGCGAACTCGCCCTGGACCTCCACCGCGTCACCGTCCACGACACCGATGCGGGTGGCCGGCAGGCCGCGGGCGCCGCACATGTCGTTGAAGCGGACCTCCTCGGAGCGCGGCACGGCGACGATCGCGCGGCCCGCGGACTCGGAGAGGAGGAAGGTGAAGGCGTCGAGCCCGTCCGGTACGACCAGCCGCGCGCCCTTGCCGCCGAGCAGCGCCGACTCGACCACGGCCTGGATCAGACCGCCGTCGGACAGGTCGTGCGCGGAGTCGATCATGCCGTCGCGGGAGGCGGAGATCAGGATCTCGCCGAGCAGCCGCTCGCGCTCCAGGTCCACCTGCGGCGGGAGTCCGCCCAGATGGTCGTGGATCACCTGGGACCAGGCCGAGCCGCCGAACTCCTCACGGGTGTCGCCGAGGAGGTAGAGCAGCTGGCCCTCCTCCTGGAAGGCGACCGGCGTACGGCGCGCCACGTCGTCGATGACGCCGAGGACGGCCACAACCGGGGTCGGGTGGATCGCCGCCTCGCCCGTCTGGTTGTACAGGGAGACGTTGCCGCCGGTCACCGGGGTGCCGAGCTGCTGGCAGGCGTCCGCCAGACCGCGCACCGCCTCCGCGAACTGCCACATCACCGCCGGGTCCTCGGGGGAGCCGAAGTTGAGGCAGTCGGAGACCGCGAGGGGCTTCGCGCCGGTGGTGGCGACGTTGCGGTATGCCTCCGCCAGCGCGAGCTGCGCGCCCGTGTACGGGTCGAGCTTCGCGTACCGGCCGTTGCCGTCGGTCGCGATGGCGACGCCCAGGCCGGACTCCTCGTCGACGCGGATCATGCCGGAGTCCTCGGGCTGGGCGAGGACCGTGTTGCCCTGCACGAAGTGGTCGTACTGGGAGGTGATCCAGGACTTGGAGGCCTGGTTCGGGGAGCTCACCAGCTTGAGGACCTGCTCGCGCAGCTCCTCGCTCGTCCCCGGGCGGGGGAGCTTGTTCGCGTCGTCCGCCTGGAGGGCGTCCTGCCAGTCGGGGCGGGCGTACGGGCGCTCGTAGACCGGGCCGTCGTGCGCGACCGTGCGCGGGTCGACGTCGACGATCTTGCCGCCGTGCCAGAAGATCTCCAGCCGGTCGCCGTCCGTCACCTCGCCGATGACGGTGGCGATGACGTCCCACTTCTCGCAGATCGCGAGGAAGCGGTCGACCTTGTCGGGCTCGACCACCGCGCACATGCGCTCCTGCGACTCGCTCATGAGGATCTCCTCGGGCGAGAGCGTGGAGTCGCGCAGGGGTACGTCGTCCAGGGTGACGCGCATGCCGCCGGAGCCGTTGGAGGCCAGCTCGGAGGTGGCGCAGGACAGGCCGGCCGCGCCGAGGTCCTGGATGCCGACGACGAGCTTCTCGGCGAACGCCTCCAGGGTGCACTCGATGAGGAGCTTCTCCTGGAAGGGGTCGCCGACCTGGACGGCGGGGCGCTTGGAGGGCTTGGCGTCGTCGAAGGTCTCGGAGGCGAGGATCGAGGCGCCGCCGATGCCGTCGCCACCGGTCCGGGCCCCGTACAGGATGACCTTGTTGCCCGCGCCGGACGCCTTCGCGAGGTGGATGTCCTCGTGCCGCATGACGCCGATGGCACCGGCGTTGACCAGCGGGTTGCCCTGGTAGCAAGCGTCGAAGACGACCTCGCCGCCGATGTTGGGCAGGCCCAGGCAGTTGCCGTAGCCGCCGATGCCGGCGACGACGCCCGGGAGGACGCGCTTGGTGTCGGGGTGGTCCGCGGCACCGAAGCGCAGCGGGTCCACGACGGCCACCGGCCGCGCGCCCATCGCGATGATGTCGCGCACGATGCCGCCGACGCCCGTGGCCGCGCCCTGGTAGGGCTCCACGTACGAGGGGTGGTTGTGCGACTCCACCTTGAAGGTGACCGCGTAGCCCTGGCCGACGTCCACCACGCCCGCGTTCTCGCCTATGCCGACGAGCAGGGCGTCCGACTGGGGAGCCTTCTCGCCGAACTGGCGGAGGTGGACCTTGGAGGACTTGTACGAGCAGTGCTCGGACCACATGACCGAGTACATGGCGAGCTCGGCACCGGTGGGCCGGCGGCCGAGGATCTCCACGACCCGCTCGTACTCGTCCTTCTTCAGACCGAGTTCGGCCCAGGGCAGCTCGACGTCCGGGGTCGCGGCCGCGTGCTCGACCGTGTCCAGAGGGGTCTTGCTCATGCGTTGACCAGCTTCTTGAGGATCGAGGTGAAGAAGGGGAGGCCGTCGGTGCGGCCGGTCCCGATGAGGGGCTCGGTGGCGTGCTCCGGGTGCGGCATCAGGCCCACGACGTTGCCGGCCTCATTGGTGATGCCGGCGATGTCCCGCAGGGAACCGTTCGGGTTGACGTCGAGGTACCGGAAGACCACGCGGCCCTCGGCCTCGAGCCGGTCGAGCGTGTACGTGTCGGCGACGTACCGCCCGTCCATGTTCTTCAGCGGGATGTGGATCTCCTGGCCGGCCTCGTAGTCGGCGGTCCAGGCGGTGTCCGCGTTCTCCACCCGCAGCTTCTGGTCACGGCAGATGAAGTGCAGGTGGTCGTTGCCGAGCATGCCGCCGGGCAGCAGATGGGCCTCGGTGAGGATCTGGAATCCGTTGCAGATGCCGAGAACGGGCATTCCCGACTTGGCCTGCTCGATGACGGTCTCCATCACCGGCGAGAAGCGCGAGATCGCTCCGGCGCGCAGATAGTCGCCGTAACTGAATCCGCCCGGCAGGACCACGGCGTCGACCTGCTTGAGGTCCTTGTCCTTGTGCCACAGCGCGACCGGCTCGGCACCCGCGAGCCGGATCGCCCGCTGGGTGTCCCGGTCGTCCAGGCTGCCGGGGAAAGTGACGACCCCAATACGAGCGGTCACTTTCCGGCCTCCACCTTCTCTTCCTCCACCTTCACGGTGAAGTCCTCGATCACGGTGTTGGCGAGGAAGGATTCCGCCAGTTCACGGATGCGGGCGAGCGCGGCGTCGTCGACCGGCCCGTCCACTTCCAGTTCGAAACGCTTTCCCTGACGTACGTCGGCGATGCCTTCGAAACCCAGGCGCGGCAGTGCACGCTGCACCGCCTGGCCCTGGGGGTCGAGGATCTCCGGCTTGAGCATGACGTCGACTACGACGCGTGCCACTGGCACTCCCGGTGTGTGGTGCTGAGCAGGTTCCTTCAGACTACCCGCACAAAATTTCTACGCGAGTAGATTCGTAGGAATCTACGTGATGCCCATCACGATCCCGCAACGGTCCGGTTGCCCCGGGGAAAATCAACGGAAAGATCCGCGACGCCTATTGCGCTGTGACACGCTGACGGTTTTAGTCGGTCTGCACTTTGCAATGCCGTGCACTGTACAAAGGAAAAGGTAATAGCCGATACTTTGGCCAGTCGCTCTTTGCGCTGCCACCCCGGTGACGCATGAACGGCACATGAACGGCGAAAACAGCCGGACACTCGACAACAACCGGCATCTGCACGCTCCAGCGGTACAGCGTCCTTCGGATCACGGCGCGGAGCAGCGGAGATGTCGCACGAAAGGACCGATATTCGTGGCGCAGCGTGTCGTAGTCACTCTCTTCGACGACATCGACGGCTCGGAAGCGGCGGAGACGATCGCCTTCGGTCTGGACGGCAAGACGTACGAGATCGACCTGAACCAAGCCAACGCCAGCAAACTGCGCACGGCCCTCGCCCCGTACGTCGAGGCCGGCCGCAAGCGGTCCAAGTCCGGCAAGACGTACCGCCAGACCGACGTGGCCCCCGATCCGGCGACGGTCCGCGCCTGGGCCCAGTCCCACAGGATGGACGTCCCCGCGCGCGGGAGGATCCCGAAGAAGGTGTACGAGGCGTTCGCGGCGGATCACTGAGGGGTGCCCGGTCCGGCCGGGATCCTTTGATCGAGGGCCGGGCGAGCGGATCGAGGGCGAGGCGATCGGGAACGCTCGGCGACGCCTGCGCGAGCAGTCGCGTCCAGGCCGGTCGCCGGCCTCCTACCGCCCAGCCCTGCGGACGCCTTCCTTCCAGGCACCCACCCCTGCGGGTGCCTGGCCCCGGGGCGCCCGCCCGGAGTCGTCAACGGCCGGTCATCCATCACCTCGGCCAACCGACTTGCACAGCACCCCTGGTGATCAGCTAAAGTCTGGAGCACGCCGAGGGGCAAGGCCGAAAGGCCCAGCTCACGAGGTCACGCGGGTGTAGTTCAGTAGTAGAACATCCCCCTTCCAGGGGGAAGGCGCAGTGTGCAATTCCTGTCACCCGCTCTGCACCGCCGGACCGACCACACATGTGGATCAGGTAGGCTGGTGCTCGCGCCGATCGGTGGGAGCCGGTCGGAGGCAATGCGGACGTAGCTCAGTTGGTAGAGCGCAACCTTGCCAAGGTTGAGGTCGCGAGTTCGAGCCTCGTCGTCCGCTCCAGAAAGTAAGTCCCCGGTCCACAGGACCGGGGACTTACTTCTTTATGTGTTCCCTCGGTGCCGTTCTGACATTTGTCATGGGGAGTGATGACAGCTCGCACTGCTCCCCGGCCGTGACGGCGGGGATGCTGGAGGCATGAACACGAACGGGCACGAGCACGTGATCGATGTCACGGATCTGCGGCGCGTGTACGGGGGCGGTTTCGAGGCCGTACGGGGGATCACGTTCTCCGTGGGCCGGGGGGAACTCTTCGCGCTCCTGGGCACGAACGGCGCGGGCAAGACATCGACGGTCGAACTGCTGGAAGGGCTGGCCGCACCGGCCGGCGGACGAGTACGGGTTCTCGGACACGATCCGTACGAGGAGCGGGCCGCCGTGCGGCCCCGGATCGGTGTGATGCTGCAGGAGGGGGGCTTCCCCTCCGAGCTGACCGTCGCGGAGACCATACGGATGTGGGCGGGCTGCACCAGCGGCGCCCGCCCCACACAGGAGGCGCTGGAGCTCGTCAACCTCGGCCGGCGGTCCGGGGTACGGGTCAAGCAGCTGTCCGGTGGCGAGAAGCGGCGCCTGGACCTGGCGCTCGCGCTTCTCGGCCGCCCCGAGGTCCTCTTTCTCGACGAACCGACGACCGGTCTCGATGCGGAAGGCCGCCAAAAGACCTGGGAGTTGGTGCGCGAGCTGCGCGACGGGGGGACGACCGTCCTGCTCACCACGCACTACCTGGAAGAGGCCGAGGGCCTGGCCGACCGGCTGGCCATCCTCCACGAGGGACGTATCGCGGCGACCGGCACCCCGGCCGAGGTGACCGCGGCGCAGCCGTCCCGTATCAGCTTCGATCTGCCCGAGGGCTACTTCGCGGGTGACCTGCCCCCGCTGGCCGAGCTCGGCGTGACCGACCACGAGACGACCGGCCGCACGGTGCGCCTCCGCACGAAGGAGCTCCAGCGCACCGCCACCGCACTGCTCGTGTGGGCCGAGCACGCCCAGGTCGAGCTGCGCGGACTCGACATCCGGTCGGCGTCGCTGGAGGAGGCGTTCCTGCAGATAGCCCGTGAGGCGTCCGGCGGCACCGGCGCCCTGGCCGCAGGCGGTGAGCCGGGGCCGGCGGCGATGGCGGCCGGCGGGTCCGGGAACGGCGCGGAGGCGGGAAGGGGAACGGCGAAGTGACCACTGCGACCCACAGGAACACGGCCGCGACGGCCGGGACCACCACGCCCGTCGGCCGTATGGCCGCGCTGGCCCGGGCCGAGCTGACGCTGCTGGGGCGGACCAAGGCCACACTGGTCGCCGCGTTGTTCGTCCCGCTGGTGCTGCCCTTCAGTCTGCGCACGGCGGTCGACGAGATGGACCTCGACGGCACCGGGCTGTCGGTCGGATCCGTCATACTCCCCTCCGCCATCGGCTTCTCCCTGCTCTTCGCGGTCTACAGCTCACTGGTGAGCGTGTACGCGGCTCGCCGTGAGGAGCTCGTGCTCAAGCGGCTGCGCACCGGAGAGCTGCGGGACACGGAGATCCTCGCCGGTGCGGCGCTGCCGTCCGTCGCGATAGGCCTGGTACAGAGCGTGGTCCTGAGCGCGGCGTGCGTCGCGCTCCTGGATGCCGGCGCGCCCCAGGCACCGCACTACGCCGTTCTCGGCCTGGTACTGGGTCTGGTCATGTGGCCCGCGCTCGCGGCCGTCACGTCCGCCTTCAGCAGGAGCGTGGAAGGTGCTCAGGTCGCGGCCATGCCGCTGCTGATCATCTCGATGCTCGCCTCGGGCACGTTCGTTCCGCTCGAGATCCTGCCCGACCGCCTCGCCTCCGTCCTGGAGTTGCTGCCGCTCACCCCGATCGTCACCCTCATACGCGGCGGCTGGGCCGGCAATCTGTCCGCGTACGACGCCCTGGGCGCCATCGCTACAGGGGTCGCCTGGACCGTGCTCGCACTGTGGGCTGTGCGACGGTGGTTCCGGTGGGAACCACGTCGATGAGGGGAGCAGGGGCATGCGGGGGCCGAGGACACGATGGCGGGAGAAGAACACTCCGGCGAAGGTCGAGACGTACACCCGCTGGTCGTTCCATTGCTTCTCGCTGCTTGAGATAACCATGATCGGCATGACCCCCGTCGGCGTCCTGCCGCCGGTCTACGCGCGCTGGGTGATCCTGCTGGTCGCCGCGCACGGCGTGCTGTGCGCGGTGACCGCGTCCCGGGCGCTCGACTGGACCCGCGGCCGGCGGGAGCAGCCGATCCGTCTCCTCGTCGCGCTCGGGATCTCGACCGGAGCGCTCGGGGTGGCCGCGCTGGGCCTGATGGAGTACGGCCCGGACGGTGAGGACGCCGCGGGCGCGGTGGCCACGGTGTTCATCGGCGTGCTCGGCTTCGGCGCGGGAACCATGGCGCTCGGTGTGCGTAAGCGGAAGCAGGTCCTCGCGTCGGTCACCGGCTTCGCGGTCGGTGCCGGGCTGGGGTCGCTGCCGCTCGGCATACCCGGCCCCGTGGCGCTGGTCACCGCCTTCGGGGTGCTGGTGGCCGCCGGTTTCCTCTCCTTCACCTCGGTGTTCTCGGTGTGGCTGCTCAACGCGGTGTACGAGCTGGACGAGGCGCGCGACACCCTCGCCCGGCTGGCCGTCGCCGAGGAACGGCTGCGCTTCGGGCGCGACCTGCACGACGTGATGGGGCGCAACCTCGCGGTGATCGCCCTGAAGAGCGAGCTGGCCGTGCAACTGGGCCGGCGGGAGCGACCCGAGGCGCTGGACCAGATGGTCGAGGTGCAGCGGATAGCCCAGGAGACGCAGAGCGAGGTACGTGCGGTGGTGCGCGGGTACCGTGAGGCCGATCTGGCCGCCGAGCTCGCGGGCGCACGCGGGGTGCTGACGGCAGCCGGCATTCAGTGCGAGGTCACGGGCTCGGCAAGCGGGCTGCCCCAGGAGATCCAGTCGGCACTCGGCTGGGTGGTCCGGGAGGCGACGACGAACGTGCTGCGGCACGGTGACGCGGCGCACTGTTCCGTGGCCCTGCGCAAGGACGCCGACCGGGCCGTGCTCACCGTCCAGAACGACGGGGCACCCGAGTCCACTCCCATGGGCCGGGGCCATGGCCTCGCCGGCCTGCGGGAGCGGCTCTCCCAGGTGGACGGCACACTGCACGCCGCGCCCTGTGCCGAGGGCCTGTTCCGTGTGACGGCGGAGGTTCCGCTGCCCGGTCCCTCTTCCCACGAGCACCGGGAGCCCGCGGACGAGGGCTCGCCACGCCGCGCGGTCGCGGACGACGCCCGGCCGCTGTTGAGCAAGATCGCTACGAGTGAGGTCACTTCATGACGTCGGCTGCCTCCCGGCCGCCCGTTCGGCTGCTGCTCGCGGATGACGAGCATCTGATCCGGGGCGCTCTCGCCGCGCTGCTCGCGCTCGAGGACGACCTGGTCGTGGTGGCGGAGGCCGCGACCGGCCCGGAGGCACTGGCGATGGCGCGGGCGCACATGCCCGACGTGGCGGTGCTGGATCTGCAGATGCCGGGCGCGGACGGTGTGAGGGTGGCCACATCCCTGCGCGCCGACCTGCCCGGCTGCAAGGTGCTCATCGTGACGAGTCACGGAAGGCCCGGGCATCTGAAGCGGGCACTCGAGGCCGGGGTGCGCGGGTTCGTCCCGAAGACCGTCAGCGCGCAGCGGCTCGCGGAGATCATCCGTACGGTGCACGCCGGGAATCGTTACGTGGACCCCGAGTTGGCGGCCGACGCGATCTCCGCCGGGGACTCTCCGCTGACCGAGCGGGAGACCGAGATACTGGAGTACGCGGCCGACGGGTCGCCCGTCGCGGAGATCGCCGAGCGGGCCGCGCTCTCGCAGGGCACCGTGCGGAACTACCTGTCGTCGGCCGTCTCCAAGCTCGGGGCGGAGAACCGTCATGCGGCAGTGCGCCTCGCGCGGGAGCGAGGTTGGGTATAGTTGCTCTCGCGCCACGGCGCAACGCGGACGTAGCTCAGTTGGTAGAGCGCAACCTTGCCAAGGTTGAGGTCGCGAGTTCGAGCCTCGTCGTCCGCTCCAGCAGTGAAGGCCCCGGTCAGTCGACCGGGGCCTTCGTCGTGCGCCCGCTGCGAGACGGCGGACCGGGCGTACACGCGCCTGCCCCACCCCTTCTCGGCATCACCGGGCACACGGTCCCTGCCGGACGCCGCGGCCCGGTGATGCGCGACGCCGTTACGACCAGCTCGTGCCCGTCAGGCGTTCGTACGCCTCGACGTACTTCGCGCGGGTCGCCGCCACGATCTCCTCGGGCAGCGGGGGCGGGGGCTGCTCGCCGGTGCGGTCCCAGCCGGATGCGGCGGAGGTGAGCCAGTCGCGGACGAACTGCTTGTCGAAGGAGGACTGGGGGCGGCCCGGCTCCCAGTCGTCGGCCGGCCAGAAACGGGAGGAGTCGGGGGTGAGGACCTCGTCGGCGAGGACCAGGGAGTCGTTCTCGTAGCCGAACTCGAACTTCGTGTCCGCGAGGATGATGCCGCGGTCACGGGCGATGTCACGAGCCCGGCTGTAGACGGCGAGCGTCGCCTGGCGCAGCTGGGCCCCGGTCTCGGCGCCGACCTGGCGGGCGACCTCCTCGTACGAGACGTTCTCGTCGTGCTCGCCGACCTCGGCCTTGGTCGCCGGGGTGAAGATCGCCGCCGGGAGCTCCGAGCCGTCGACGAGCCCTTCGGGGAGAGCGAGACCGCAGACGGTGCGGGACTCGTTGTATTCGGCGAGCCCCGAGCCCGTGAGGTAGCCGCGCGCCACGCACTCCACCGGCACCATCCGCAGCGACTTGCAGACCAGGGTGCGCCCTGCCCAGTCGGCGGGGGCGCCCGGTGGCAGCTCGGTGCTCAGCACATGGTTCGGGACCAGGTCGGCGAGCTGGTCGAACCACCACAAGGAGAGCTGCGTGAGGATGCGGCCCTTGTCGGGGATCTCGGTCGGCAGCACCCAGTCGTACGCGGACGTACGGTCGCTGGCGACCATCACGAGGTCGCCCGCCTCGTTCTGGTACAGCTCGCGCACCTTGCCGGTGTGCAGATGCACCAGGCCCGGAACCTCGATGGGTTCGGGCTTTTCGACGAATCCGGACACGGTTCCTCCCCGTGGTTCTGTCCAATGAGTCAATTCTCCCGTATACGGGGTTCGAATGGCGGCCGGGGTGCCGGGCCCGGCGCCGGCTCGACGGAGGCCGGTCACGTTTGCAGGTGCGTTCACGGAGAGGGCCGCGGCCCACTGGATGCGATCCCGACGTGGTCCGGGTGGCTCAGTGCCGACAGCTGCTGAGCTTTCCCGGCGCGAAGAGTAAGGCTGGGGAGTCGGGGGCGAAGTGCTGGGAGGGCACGGGGAGGAGCCGGCGGAGGACAGGCTCTGGTGGCGGATGGGATCGAAGGGCCGGGGACGGGGGTGCGGAGCCGGGTCAGACCAGGCGGACCGGTTTCTCCGGGCGGATGCCCAGCCGGCGGAGCCAGTCCCGGAGGGGGGCGGGGTCGCCGTCCTCGACGAGGGCGAGGACGCGGGGGGCCAGGTCGGCGGTACGTTCCCCGTCGATCAGGAGGGACGGGCCGTCCAGCCAGTCGAGGCCCGGAGTGGCACCGGCCGTGTCCATGGCGGCACAGCAGACCATCGCGGTGACGTGGTCGGTCAGGACCTCACGACCGGTACGCGGGGGCTGCAGGGGGAAGAGCGGCAGCGTCCCGTCGTCCCACAGTGCCCGATCCGGGCTCTGCGGCTCCCCGCCGCCCGGCAGAGCCGGCGCGGCCGTCGGCGCCGCTGCCTCCTCCCGTGCCATCTCGGCGCTCAGGCCGGCCGCCAGAGCGGCCATCCGTTCGCCGCCCGGTCCGGTGTCAGGCTCGCCGCCCGGTCCGACGTCAGGCTCGCTCTCGTCGCCCTGGATCGTCAGGTGGTCCATCACCCGCGCCAGGGTCGGCCCGTCCGGATCAGGAACGGTGGAGTCCGTCGTGTGCCGGACCCCCAGCGCGTCCAGCACCCTGTGGAGCCGGGCCGCGTCCATGCGCCATTTACGGTCGACGACCTCGTCCGGGTAGTCGTGCCAGCCGACCGGGGCCCAGTCCGGACCGGGCTCGGCGGGGCCGCCGTGGAAAAGACGCGCGGCCAGCAGGGACGTGGCCTCGTCGACCACGCCGGGTTCCTCGAGGAGGTCGCAGGCCGGGCGCTCGCCCAGCCGTGAGGCGAATCCCTCGGCCAGGCGGTCCCGCCGGGACAGCTCGGTCAGGGCCGCGACAACGCCCGCGTCCAGCCGGGAGGGCCAGCGGCCCATGCGCCAGGCGGGCAGCGCCACCCTGGTGAGCAGCCGGTCCCAGCCCGCGTACGCCAGTCCCACCTGTTCCTGGGCGACGATCCGCAGGCCGTAGTCCACGGTCTGGGCCCGCTCGGAGGCCGCTGCCGCCACCCCCCGTTCCATCTCCGCCGCGTGCTCCCGGCAACTGCGCAGGAGCAGGCGGGCCACCCAGCCGGCCCCGGTCAGGGCCGCCCGCGACACGGGGTTGCGCGCGGGCGTCGCCGTCACGGCCACGGCCGCGTCCAGCCCTCTTATGAAACGGCGGGCCGCCGCTATGTCCGGGTGCGCCGACGGTCCCGTACCCGCGACGACCGGTGCGAGGACTGCGCGCAGCTCACCCACCCGCATCCACCACAGGAACGGCGACCCGATCACCAGCACGGGGGCGGCCGGCGCACCGTGGCGGCCGGGCGGGGGCGGCGCGTCTCCGCGGGCGCCCGTCCGGTCCCGGTCCCGGTCCCGATTCCGGTTCCAGCCTCGGTCCTGGTCCCGGTTCCCTGCATGCGACAGACCGCCGCGTATCTCGGCCATGCTGTGGCGTAGGCCCGATAGGTTCTGGCTCAGGCCCGAGAGTCCCGCGCGCAGGGCGGAGGGTCCGGCCCGTGCCCCCGACGCGCGGCCCCGGGCCTCGGCGTCGACGGCACTGCTCTCCGCCGTCGGCGGCGGGCCGTGGGACGGATGCGTACGGTCCTCCAGCCAGCTGTCGCAGTCCGGGGTGAGGGCTATGGCGGAGGGGGCCGGGACGTCGAGCCGGTCGGCCAGGTCCCGCACCAGACGGTAGAGGTCGGGCGCGCACTGCTCGGGGATGGGGACCGTGGGGCTCATCGCGGGGCGGGCACGGGCCACGACCAGAGCGACGCCCGCGGCGCAGAGGAGGACGACGACCGCGACCACCGTCACGATCCAGCGGGTGACGGACCAGCCGGGGCCCGTGAAGTGGCCCGTGGCCCCGCCGGCGAGCAGTACGACGGCGGCGGCCGCGGGCAGCAGGGCGACGGCCAGCGCCCTGCTGCGTATGCGCAGCACGGCGAGGGCCCGGGAGCGCGCGGCCTGCGCGCCCGCCTCCACACCCATACCGGTCACGACCGGACCTCACCCCCAACGGTGCCGTACGACATTCCACGCGGTGTGCGCCGCGGCGCGCACCGCGGCGACGGTCCGGCGTCGCGGAGTGCGCCACCGGGTGGTCTGGCGTTGCTCACTCCCCCACTGTGGCACCCATCACAGACATCGCAATGCCGGTGGGCCAAGTGCCGGAGTGCTTGCGCCGCACCCTAGTTGGGGCCTTGGACCGCGTCAGCCGGATAGGGCATCGGTCACTCGATGGAATGGCTTTAGGGAGAGCTGCATGACGTTGCGCAAGGGTCGGGCCCCGCATTCCTGTAAGACACACGGGGCCCGGGACGACCTGGTCGACGCAGGGCCGACGACATCCGTCAAGGCGTGTCCGCAGGTTTCGCGCGCGAGGTCGAAACGGTGGCAGGACAGCGGTCGGGGGAACGGAAGAGTGGCCGGAACAGGGACCTAGGTGACCACGGACGGACACCGACGGTCAGGCACTCACACCGCTCCGGACGCCGCCTTGGCCGCGATGTCCGTCCGGTACTGCGAACCGTCGAGCCGGATGCGTCCGACCGCCGTGTACGCCCGCTCGCGCGCCTGTACGAGGTCCGCGCCGGTCGCCGTGACGGACAGGACCCGGCCGCCCGCGCTCACGACGGCATCACCGTCGCGCTTCGTGCCTGCGTGCAGGACGTACGCGTACGGGGCGTCCTCCGCGG
This sequence comes from Streptomyces sclerotialus, assembly GCA_000719105.1. GTDB lineage: Bacteria > Actinomycetota > Actinomycetes > Streptomycetales > Streptomycetaceae > Streptomyces > Streptomyces sclerotialus_B. Next base: position 55,575 of record JODX01000008.1, read on the forward strand.
CCACCTCGTCGAGGCCGGTGATCGGGTCACCGGTGCGCGGGGTGCCGGGGTAGTTGTGGGAGGCGACGACCACGGTGACGGCCGCGTCGTCGCTCCAGCGGAGGGGTTCGAGGTCGGCGAGGGTGCCGTTGGCCGCGGCGAGCAGGACCCCGGCCAGCGGGGTCTTCAGCCGGGCGAGGACGACCTGCGTCTCGGGGTCGCCGAACCGGGCGTTGAACTCGATGACCCGTACGCCCCGGCTGGTGATCGCCAGACCGGCGTACAGCAGGCCGGAGAACGGGGTGCCGCGGCGCCGCATCTCGTCGACGGTCGGCTGCAGCACGGTCCGCAGCACCTCGTCGACCAGCTTGGGCTCGGCCCACGGGAGCGGGGAGTACGCGCCCATGCCGCCGGTGTTCGGTCCCTCGTCGCCGTCCAGGGCGCGCTTGAAGTCCTGGGCGGGCTGGAGCGGGAGGACGGTCTCGCCGTCGGTGATCGCGAAGAGCGAGACCTCGGGACCGTCGAGGTACTCCTCGATGACGACGCGTTCGCAGGCGTTCGCGTGCGCCTTCGCCTGCTCGAGGTCGCCGGTGACGACGACGCCCTTGCCGGCGGCGAGCCCGTCGTCCTTGACGACGTACGGGGCTCCGAAGGCGTCGAGTGCCTCGTCGACCTCGGCGGGCGTCGTGCAGACGTACGACCGCGCGGTCGGCACTTCGGCCTCGGCCATCACGTCCTTCGCGAAGGCCTTGGAGCCCTCCAGCCGAGCGGCCTCACCGGAGGGACCGAAGCAGGGGATGCCCGCCTCGCGCACGGCGTCGGCAACGCCTGCGACGAGCGGGGCCTCCGGACCAACGACGACCAGTTCGGCGCCGAGGTCGGTGGCCAGGGCGGCCACGGCCTTGCCGTCGAGGGCGTCGACCTGGTGCAGCTCGGCGACCTCCCCGATGCCCGCGTTGCCGGGGGCGCAGTGCAGGGCGGTGACGGCGGGGTCGAGGGACAGGGAACGGCACAGGGCGTGTTCGCGGGCGCCGCTGCCGATGACGAGGACCTTCACGGGGCCAGCCTAACGGGCGGGAGGCGGCGACTTTGTGGGGGCTTCCCAAAGGGAGGGGGCAGCGGATTCGTCGGATCCTCCGAGCGAGGCCTGAGCACGGACCGAGCCGGGGGCTGAGCGAGGACTACTCGTTGATGATCTCCTCGACCACCGTCGCTCCCAGCTCCCGCACGATGAGTTCGTGCCCGGAGAGGGCGGACTCGTCGAGGTCGGGGTCGTCGTCCTCGGGGATGTCGTCCTCGGGCGAGATGGGCGAAGGCTGAGGTGCCGCCGCGGGCGGCGGTGCGGACACCGGACCGGCAGCCGCGGAACCCGGGCCGCGGCTCTGCCCCTGGCCCTGGCTGGAGGGCGCTCCCTGGTCCGAGGCTGCTCCCTGCCCCGCCGCGGCGGCCGGACGCGGCGCCGGAGCCGACGGCTGGGACGCGGCGGACCGGGGCGGCGCGGCCGGAGCCGCGCCGTACCCGCCAGCGGCGCCGCCGCCGAAGCCGCCGTAACCGCCGGAGCCCGCCACACCGCCCGGGCCACCCGGGCCGCCCTGCGGCGATGCCGAGCCGCCCGACAGGTCGACGATCGCCTCGATCTTCCAGTGCACGTTGAACTGCTCGGCCAGCGCCTGCCGCAGCACGTCCTCACTGCCACTTCCGGCGAAGTTGTCCCGCGCTCCGGCGTTGACGAAGCCGATCTGCAGGGTCGTGCCGTCGAACCCGGCCACCCGCGCGTTCTGGCTGAGCAGAATCCAGGTGAAGCGGCGGCGGTTCTTCACCGCCTCCAGGATGTTCGGCCAGAGCACATGGGGGTCGAGGCCGCCACCGCCGCCCGCCGGGGCGGCAACGGGCGGGGGCGACGCCGTGGCGGAGCCCGATGCGTTCGTCGCGTGCGGCCCGGTCGCCTGGGGAACGGACGGACCCGAGGCAGGAGCGGAGGACGGGCCCGAACCCGCGGCTGCCGCGGTCGGCCACCCGCCAGGCCGCCGGCCGCCTCCCGCGGGGGCCGCCGTCGGCCACGCGCCCGGCGCGGAAGCCGCAGAAGCAGAAGGGGCGGGAGCGGCGGAAGGGACCGATGCACCCGAAGCCGCAGGCCCGGAAGCCGCCGGACCAGCGGCAGCGGCTGCGGCCGGAGCGGAGTGCTGCTCCGGTACGGGCGGCGTGCCGGCGGCCGGGGGGGCGCCCGCGGCGGGGCCGGCGACGGCAGCGGCACCACCGCCCACGGCGGGCCCACCCTGGGACACCGGCTCAGCAGCCCCCGCAGCCCCCGCAGGCGTCTGCCCTTGGTGCTCGCCGGTCACTGCAGCTCCGCCCGTGGATCGCACCGCGGCGCGGGCCGCTGCGGCCCCGCCGCCGGGCGGGACCATGGCCGGGCCCGGCCCACCGGACACCGGGGCACCCCCGTACCCGTGCGCGTCGGGCCCCGGCACGTACCCCATGGCGGGTCCGGCTCCCCCGCCGGAGAAGTTCACCCCGCGCTCCAGCCGGTCCAGCCGGGCCATGACGGACCGTTCGTCCCCGTACGCCGCGGGCAGCATCACGCGCGCGCAGATCAGTTCGAGGTGGAGCCGGGGTGAGTTGGCTCCCCGCATCTCCGTCAGGCCCTCGTTGACGAGGTCTGCGGCACGGCTCAGCTCGGCGGCGCCGAAGACGCCCGCCTGCGCCTGCATGCGCTCCACCACGTCGGCGGGCGCGTCGATGAGGCCCTTCTCCACGGCGTCGGGCACGGCGGCCAGGATCACCAGGTCCCGGAGCCGCTCCAGCAGGTCCCCGACGAACCGCCGGGGGTCGTTGCCGCCCTCGATGACCCGGTCGACGACCTCGAAGGCGGCCGCCCCGTCCCCCGCGGCGAACGCCTCCACGACGGAGTCGAGCAGCGACCCGTCCGTGTATCCCAGCAGCGACGTGGCCATGGCGTACGTCACGCCGTCGTCCGACGCCCCTGCCAGCAGCTGGTCCATGACGGACATCGAGTCACGCACGGATCCCGCGCCCGCCCGTACGACGAGCGGCAGCACGCCCTCGTCCACGGGGATCTTCTCGCGCTCGCACACATCGGCGAGGTAGTCGCGCAGCGTCCCGGGCGGCACGAGCCGGAACGGGTAGTGGTGCGTACGCGACCGGATGGTCCCGATCACCTTCTCGGGCTCGGTCGTCGCGAAGATGAACTTGAGGTGCTCCGGCGGCTCCTCGACGACCTTGAGCAGCGCGTTGAACCCGGCCGGCGTGACCATGTGGGCCTCGTCGATGATGTAAATCTTGTATCGGCTGCTCGCCGGCCCGAAGAAGGCCTTCTCGCGCAGCTCACGGGCGTCGTCCACACCACCGTGCGAGGCGGCGTCGATCTCGATGACGTCGATCGAGCCCGGCCCGTTGCGCGCCAGGTCCCGGCACGACTGGCACTCACCGCACGGCGTGGGCGTCGGGCCCTGCTCGCAGTTCAGACAGCGGGCGAGGATGCGCGCGCTGGTCGTCTTGCCGCACCCGCGCGGACCGCTGAACAGGTACGCGTGATTGACCCGGTTGTTCCGCAGCGCCTGCTGCAGCGGGTCGGTTACATGCTCCTGCCCGATGACCTCGGCGAACGACTCCGGGCGATAGCGGCGGTACAGCGCGAGAGACGACACACATACGAGGTTATAGGCGCCCACTGACAACCGGGCCCGCCCGCTACCGGCCGCCGTCCCGGCCGGAATTCGGCGATCATGACGGTCTCCCGCGCCCACATGGGCACACGTCGCGCGCACGCCACGGACGGCACCCGCAGGACCACGCACGGCACGCACGGGGCGTGTCCAGGGCCACATACGACAGACCCTCGCACCACTGGCTCTCGCACCACTGGCCCTCGCACCGCAGGCCCACTCACGACAAGACCCCTCACGCACCTGCCAGAGCCGACCTACCCTTGCTGCCTTCCGGCCCTGGGGGAGTTCAGTCAGATAGCACCGCGTGAGGGGCTGGCCCCAGCGTACCCGATCCACGGACCGCTCCGCCGACCGCTCCGCCGAGCCCCGAACGAGTTCGCAAGCACTCCCCGACGTCATGTAATGTTCTCGACGGAGGATTCGCCTAGAGGCCTAGGGCGCACGCTTGGAAAGCGTGTTGGGGGCAACCCCTCACGAGTTCGAATCTCGTATCCTCCGCCTGATCAGAGGGCCGGACCGCGCAAGTGGTCCGGCCCTCTGGCGTTCAGCTCGAGGTCCCGCTCGGATCCCGCTCCACAGGGATCCACAGTTCCGCCTCCGCCTCCGTGCCGTCGGCGGAGACCCGGGCCTGCAGGATCTCCGGGCCGGGCCTGCTGCGGTACGGGTTCGACGGGAACCACTGGGTGAACACGTCCCGCCACAGGTACTGGATGGTCTCCGGGAAGCGGCCCGAGGTCTCGAAGACCGCCCACGTGCCCGCGGGCGCCGTGACGCTGTCCATGTCCTCGGGTACGTCGGCCCCGGTCACCACCCCCTGGTAGTAGTCGAGCTCGGTGCCCTCCGCACGGCTCTCGTCGAGGTTGACGCTGACGTTGACGAAGCCGCGCGGTTCCTGGTCCGAGAGGGCCTCGATCCGGCGCAGGGTGTCCTGGTCGATACTCCGCACGAAGTCGGCGATCGCCGGGTTCATGCCCTCGTGGACGAGGGGGACGCGCGCCTTCCTGCCCACCACCCGGAACTCCTGTTTCTCCGCGATCCGGTACCGCATGTTCGTACTCCCTTCGATGATGAGGCGGAAGGACATCCGGGGCTGTGAGTGCAGCGTCGCCCCGCCGCGCCGGGCCTCCCCCGGGCCGACGCCGTGCACGGCGCGGAACGCGCGCGCGAACGCCTCTCCCGAGCCGTAGCCGTACCGCACGGCGATCTCCAGCAGCGTCCGCCGGCCGTCGAGCACCTCCGCGCCCGCGACCGTCAGACGGCGCCGCCGCACGTACTCGGACAGCGGCATGCCCGCCAGCGCCGAGAACAGCCGCCGGAAGTGGTACTCCGACGTGACGGCGATCCGCGCGAGCTCGGTCACCTCGAGCGTGCCGTCCAGGTGTTGCTCGATGTGCTCCATGGCCTGGTTCAGCCGCTCCAGCACCGGTGCTCCTTCCTTCGACGATCACCACGCTAGGGAGGGTCCACCCCGCCGGACCCGACATTCCGTGCCCGCTTCGGTCAGGGGCCGGGACGGCGATCACGGGGCTACCCATCAGGAACGCACAAAGTCCGACGGCGTTATTGCTCGCGTTGTGTTCGGGTTCTAGGGTGAGGCTGCTTCGGAGGCGGGTGATTCCGGTGACTCCCGTGGGATCCCTGTGGCCTTCGTGCTCCCTGTGCATCCGGCGGTTCGGACAGTGACAGTGGAGGGGTGCCTTTGGGCTGTTGAGTTCCGTACGTCGTCGACCGCGTGAACAGCCGAGGAAGGCCAAGGCCATGTCGCACCCGCACGACTCCCAGGCGTCTCCCACGTCCTCCACCGCATCCCGACCTCCCGTGCCGTCTCCCGTCACCCCGCCTCCCGTCAGCCGCCGCCGTCTCCTGGAGGGAGGAGCCGCCCTCCTCGGCGCCCTCTCCCTGTCCGCCTCGCCCTTCGCGGCGTACGCGGCGGGCCTCCCCGCAGCGGACGTGCCCGGCGATGCCGCCGCCCCCGAGTGGAACGACGGCTTCGGCGTCTTCCGGGTGGGCACCGAACCGCCCCACACCACCCTCATGCCGTACGGGAGCGTCGAGCAGGCGCTGCGCGGTGACCGCACACGCTCGCCGTACCGGATGAGCCTCGACGGGAAGTGGAGGTTCGCGTACGCCGACCGTCCCGACGATCGTGACCGGGACTTCTACCGGACGGACCTCGACGACTCGGGCTGGGACACCGTTTCCGTGCCCTCCGCCTGGCAGCTGCACGGCTACGACTTCCCTATCTACACCAACATCACGTACCCGTGGTGGGGCCCCAACGGGCTCGGGGAGGACGCGCAGCCGCCGGCCGCACCGACCCGGTACAACCCCGTGGGCCAGTACAGACGGACCTTCACCGTGCCGGAGGGGTGGGCGGGGCGGCGGACGTTCCTGCACTTCGAGGGGGTGAAGTCCGCCCACTATGTGTGGATCAACGGGGAGTTGGCCGGGTACCACGAGGACTCCTGCACCCCCGCCGAGTACGACATCACCCCGTACCTGAAGGCCGGGACCAATCAGATCGCGGTCGAGGTGTACCGGTACTCCGACGGGGACTGGCTCGAGGACCAGGACATGATCCGGCTGAGCGGGATCTTCCGGTCCGTGTACCTGTACTCCACGCCCTCCGTCCACCTGCGCGACTTCAAGCTGGACACCCCGCTCGGAGACGGTTACAAGGCCGCCGAGCTGTCCGTGACCGCGAGCGTGCGCGCCTACGGAGGGGAAGGGCGCGGCGGACGGTACGCCGTCGAGACGCAGCTGTACGACGCGCGCGGGCATGCCGTCTGGCCGCGGCCGCTGCGGCAGGACGCCGACCTCGGTTCCGCGGACGCCGGGGAGGACGTGACCGTACGGGCCGCGAGAGCCGTGCCCGCGCCCCGGCTGTGGTCGGCGGAGGACCCGTACCTCTACACGGCCGTGCTGCGGTTGCGTGATCCGGCGGGGAAGGTGATCGAGACCCTGTCGCACCGGGTCGGGCTGCGGGAGTTCGCGTTGAAGGACGGGCTGATGCGGATCAACGGGCAACCCGTTTCGTTCCGCGGGACCAACCGGCATGAGATGCATCCCGACCGCGGTACCGCGCTCACGCGCGCGGACATGGTGCGGGACATCGAGATCGTCAAGCGGCTGAACATCAACAGCGTCCGCACCTCGCACTACCCCAACAATCCGCTGTGGCTGGAGCTCGCCGACGAGTACGGCCTGTACATCGTCGACGAGACGAACCTCGAGACGCACGGCGTGCGGGACGAGTACCCCGGCGATCATCCCGAGTGGAGCGCGGCGTGCGTGGCCCGCGCGCGGAACATGGTCCACCGCGACAAGAACCACGCGTCCGTCGTCATCTGGTCGCTCGGCAACGAGGCCGGCACCGGCAGCACGTTCGTCGCCATGCGGGACTGGATCCGCTCGTACGATCCGACCCGCGTCATCCAGTACGAGGGCGACGACCGGCCGGAGATCAGCGACATCCGCTCGAAGATGTACGAGAGCCCCGCGCGCGTGGAGGCCCGGGCGAGGGACACGGGCGACACCCGGCCGTACGTCATGATCGAGTACGCGCACGCGATGGGGAACTCGACCGGCAACTTCAAGAAGTACTGGGACGTCGTACGCCGCCACGACGTGCTCCAGGGCGGCTGGATCTGGGACTTCGTCGACCAGTCCCTGTCCACGCCCACCCCGGCGCGCACCCTGTTCACCGAGACGGGGCCCGCCGGGCTGCGCGGTGAGATCCAGAACGCGAGCGGCACCTTCGACCGCCGGGAGGGCGTGTCCGGCGGCACCGTCTTCGCCCGCGACAAGGGCCTCGACCTCACCGGGTCGCTGACGCTCGAGGCCTGGATCACTCCGCACTTCACCGGCTACCACCAGCCCGTTCTCGCCAAGGGCGACACCCAGTACGCCTTGAAGCAGACCGACGGGCGATTCGAGTTCTTCCTCCACGGCGGTGGGCAGTGGATCACGGCGAGCTGGGCGCTGCCGGACGACTGGACCGGGCGGGAGCACCACGTCGCGGGCGTCTACGACGCGGACGCGGGCACCCTCACCCTCCACGTCGACGGGCAGGTGAGGGCGGTCCGGGCCGCATCCCGGGGGCCGGACGTCAACACCGCCCCGCTCTCGCTCGCCACCGACGTCGACAACCCGACCCGGGAGTTCAGCGGCACGATACGGCGGGCCCGCGTGTACGCCCGTGCCCTGACCGCCGCCGAGCTGACCTCCGAGGCCGCCGACGGCCGTGGTCCCGGTGGCGAGGGCGTCCGCTTCTGGTTCGACGCGGCCACCGTCGAGGTCGACAGGGAGCGGCCCCGGGAGCGCACCTTCTTCGCGTACGGCGGCGACTGGGGCGACAACCCCAACGACGGGGCCTTCGTCGCGGACGGCATCGTCCTCGCCGACCGCGGGCACACCGGCAAGGCCGTGGAGGTCAAGCAGGTCTACCAGGCCGTCGACGTGGCCCCGGCCTCGGGCGAGGACGTCCTCACCCGTGCGTCGGCGGCCGTGACCCTCACCAACGAGTACCTCTTCACCAACCTGCGCGAGTTCGACGGGCACTGGTCGCTCGTCGCCGACGGCGAGGTGGTGCGGCGCGGGAAGCTGACCCGTGCCCAGCTCGACGTGCCACCGCTGTCCGGCAAGGAGATCACCGTGCCGGTGCGGCTGCCGGACGGGCCGGCGCCCGGCACCGAGTACTTCCTGGTGTTCTCCTTCACCACCAAGGGGTCCACCAAGTGGGCCGAGGCCGGCTTCGAGGTGGCCAGGCGGCAGCTCGCCGTGGACGCGGGCAGCCCCGCCGTGACGCCCGTACCGCTCGCGGACGTCCCGGCGCTGCGGTACGAGGACGGCGACGCGACCGTCACCGTCCGGGGCAAGGGCTTCTCCGTCACCGTCGACAAGGGCAGCGGCGTCATCACGTCGTACGAGGCCCGGGGCGCCCGGCTGATCGACTCCGGGCCCGTGCCGAACTTCTGGCGGGCCCCGACCGACAACGACCGCGGCAACGGCCAGCACACCCGCAACCAGACCTGGCGCGACGCGGGCGCCCGCCGCGAGGTGACGGACGTACGCGTGCGTGCCCTGCGCGACCGGGCCGTCGAGATCCGGGTCAGCGGCACACTGCCGACCACCGTCACGTCCTCGTACACCACCACGTACACGGTCTTCGGCAACGGTGAGATCAAGGTCGGCAACACCCTGCGGCCGGGCGCGGCGAGCCTGCCGTACATCCCGGAGGTCGGCACCCTGCTGTTCCTGCCGGGCCGGCTGGAGCGGCTGCGCTGGTACGGGCGCGGTCCCGAGGAGAACCACTGGGACCGCAACACCGGCACGGACGTGGGCGTGTACTCCGGAACCGTCTCCGGGCAGTGGACCCCGTACATCCGCCCGCAGGAGAACGGCAACCGGACCGACGTGCGCTGGATCGCGCTGACCGGGCGGGACGGCAGGGGCCTGCTGGTCTCCGGTGACGTGCTCTCCGACGCGCCGCTGCTGGAGGTGAACGCCTCGCACTTCACCCCGGAGGACCTGTCGGCCGGGGCGCGGCACGACTACCAGCTCACCCCGCGCGAGGAGGTCGTCCTGCGCGTGAACCACCGGCAGATGGGCGTGGGCGGTGACGACAGCTGGGGCGCGCACACGCACGACGAGTTCAAGCTGTTCGCGAACCGGGACTACGCGTACAGCTACCGGTTGCGTCCGCTGACCGGCGTGGACGAGGCGATGGCGGTGTCGCGGCGGCCGACGGCGGCGGACTTCGCGGAGTAGGGCGCGCCGAGCAGGACCCGCGGAGCAGGACCCGCGGCCGGCTCCGGGGGGACGGTGCGACAGAGCGCCGTCCCCCGGGGTAACCGGCCCCCATGGAAGCTGACATACGGGTCGGGGCGTGCTCGTGGACGGACCGTGAACTGGTCGGCAGCGGCTGGTACCCGCGCGGGCAGCGGGACGCCGAGGGACGGCTGCGGCACTACGCCTCCCGCTTCCCCGTCGTCGAAGTGGACGCCTCGTACTACGCGTTGCCCAGCCGTCGCAACAGCCTGCTGTGGGTGGAGCGGACGCCCGAGGGGTTCCGGTTCGATGCGAAGGCGTTCTCCTTGCTCACGGGGCATCCCACGCGCGCGGAGGCCCTTCCCGCCGATCTGCGGTCGCGACTCGGCGAGGAGGAGCTCGCCTCCGTACGACGCGGGCGCGGACCGCAATGGCTGCTGGACGAGGTGTGGGAGCGGTTCGCCGGCGCCGTGGAGCCGCTCCGGGCGGCCGGGCGGCTCGGGGCCGTGCTGTTCCAGTTCCCGCCGTGGTTCGCGCCCGGGCCGCGGGCCGAGGAGACGCTGCGGGAGTGCGCGGCGCGTACGGCGGGGTGGCCGCTCTCCGTCGAGTTCCGGCATCCGGGGTGGTGGGAGACCGAGCGGTACGACGCCACCTGTGCGCTGCTCTCCGGCCTCGGTGCGGTCGCCGTGGGCGTCGACATGGCTCAGGGCCTGCCGGGGTCCCTGCCTCCGCTCGTGCCCGTCACCCGCCCCACCCTCGCCGTCGTACGGTTCCACGGCCGCAGTGCCGCCTGGGGGACCGGGAGCAAGGAGGACCGCTTCCGGTACGACTACTCACCGGACGAACTCGGTGCCTGGGTACCGCGGTTGCGGCGCGCCGCCGAGCAGGCCGACGAGCTGCACGTGCTCTTCAACAACTGCTGCGGGGACGCCGCCGTACGGGCCGCCGAGACCATGCGGCGACTGCTGTTGCCGTCACCTGCCGCTCACTGACCGAGCCGTATGTCCTGTCACCGACCGACCCGTATGTCCTGTCACCGACCCACCGGTACGTCCTTCTCCACCGTCACCTGGTCGATCTCCGTCGTCCGCACGGTGATCTTCATGGTCCAGGTGCCGGGCAGCGGGAGGCGGAGGTCCTCCGTTCCCCAGTAGCCGCCCTTGTTCTCCAGCCCGGCGTCGATGGGGCCCACGTCCTGGGCGCGCAGGGTGAAGGTGAGACGTACCTCCGGGACGGTCGAGATGCCGCCGTCGGGGCCGAAGACCACGGCCTGCACGGAGTTCGGGCCGACGCGGCCCGGCGCGAGGTCGACCTGGACCTTGCCGCGCCCGTTCGGCGTACCGACGTCGAACGGGACGACGCTGCTGGACGCGGTCGGCGCGCCGGGGCCCGCCGTTCCGGACGCCGGGGCCGCCGCGGCCGCCTCGGCCTCCGCGCGGCCGGGCAGGGTGCCGGTGAGCACCGTGGTGACGACGAGGACCACGACGGCGATCGTGAACTCACCGAGGACGGACCGGCGGAGGGCGCCCCGGTGACGGTCGGCCGCGCCCTCCGCCGCCCGCAGCCACCGCGCCGTCCACCGCCGGGAGAACCCCGCGGCCACCAGGAGCAGCAGCACCGCGCCGAGCTTGGCCAGCAGCAGCCCGCCGTACGTCGTCGACGTGAACGCGTCCCACGAGCCGAGGCCCCGCCACGACTGGTAGACCCCGGTGAGCACCAGCACGGCCACCGCGCCGAAGGCGAGCCGGGAGAAACGCGCGACCCCGGTGGCGGGGAGGTCCGCCGGGGCGCGGTACAGCACGGTGAGCAGGGCCGTGAGGCCGCCCAGCCAGACCGCCGTGGCGAGCAGGTGCAGCACGGACGAGGTCATGGCCACGGGCACCTGGATACCGGCGGAGGCGTGCTCGGCGGCGGCCCAGGTGAGGGCCAGGCCGAGGGACAGCGCTGCGCCGCCGCCCAGCACCGCCGGGCGTGCCACCGCCGTCGGCCGTCGTACGAAGAGGGGGTAGGCACCCGCCAGGAGGCCCAGCCGGGCCAGCAGCACGATGCCCGGTCTGCTCGTCGCCGTGTCCGTCAGTACGGACGGGTCGAGGGCGTCCGCGAGGCCCGTGCCCCGCTCGTACGGGCCGCGCAGCAGGAGCAGGGCGGCCGTGGCGACGGCCAGCGCCCACCAGCCGGCCGGCAGCAGCCCGCGGAGCGGCGCGGTGGAGCCGCCGGCCAGGACCACGGCTGTGAAGACGGACACGCCGACGAGGAGCGTCAGACCGCCGTACGCGACGTAGCGGGCGAGGTCGTGGAGCGTGGCGGTCGCCGGGTCCTCCGCGGGGGCGGTGGGCGAGGCCCTCGTCGCCGACGGTTCACCGACCGAGAAGAGCAGGGCACCCGGGACGGGATGGCTGTCCGCGGACACGACCCGCCAGGCGACCGTGTACGTGCCCCGGTCGAGACCGGCGGGCAGGGTCACGCGCACCGTGTCGGAGCGGCCGTCCGCGCGCCCCGCCTCTCCCGTGCGCACGGGGCGGTTGTCCGGGCCGACGACGCGGAGGGAGTCGTCGAGCAGGCCGACCGACTCGGTGAAGGTGAGGGTGACGTGCCGGGGCGCCGACTTGAGAACGGTGCCGTCCCCGGGGTCGCTGTCCCTCAGCGCGGCGTGCGCGGACGCCGGTGGGGAGCCGCCGAGCAGGAGCAGGACCAGCACGGCGCCCACCAGCACCAGGCGCCGGCCCCCTCGTCGTCCGTCATCGCGCTCCTCGTCCCTCGGTCGGCCCACGTCGCGTCTCCGGATCCGTACCCGTGCCTGGCTCCGGGACAGGTACGGACGAGGAGTCCGCGCCGTTCACGTCCGGCACAGTCCCGCGATCCGGTCCGCCTCCGCCGGGTACCGCGCCGTCAGCTCGGCCGCGTCCCCGGGCTCGTACCCGGCGTACGTGAACCCCGGCGCCATGGTGCAGCCGAACAGCGTCCACGCCCCGCCCGCGGCGACCCGCGCGCCCATCCAGGTCCCGGCGGGCACGGTGTACTGCACGAACTGGCCGCCCAGCACATCCGGCCCGAGCACGGCCGTGCGTGCCGTTCCGTCGGGCGCGAGCAGCAGCATCTCCAGCGGGTCGCCGAGGTAGAAGTGCCACACCTCGTCGGACGGCAGCCGGTGAAGGGCCGAGTGGTCGCCCGGCTCGCCGGTGAGCAGGGCGACGATCGCGGTGCCCTCCGGGCGGCCGTCGGGGCGCTCGGGTCCGGCCCACGTCTGTCGGAAACGGCCGCCCTCGTGGGGAATGGGCTCCAGCCCGTAGTGGGCGACGAGTTCTTCGGGAGTCACCGTCATCCGGGGCACGTTACCGAGCGAAGGCCCGCTCCCTGGTGAGGAAGGCGAGCTGGGCGCGCTTCTCGGGCAGGTAGACGTCCGGCAGGTCGATCTCGGGCAGCACGACGCGCGGGCCGGCCTCGAAACCCTGGCGGAGGAAGCGGGCGATCGCCTTCTCGTTGCGCTCGTCCGGGTCGATGACGATGCGCCGCCGGTCGAGGACGAGCAGGACGTACGTGGTGAAGGCGGACAGCAGCCCGGACGACCAGCCGGGCCGGCCGCCCTCCGCCCCGGACGGCGCGAGGAGCACATGGACGCCGATGTCGCCGGGCTCGGCCTCGTAGCACTCGCCGACCCGGTCGGCCTCCGGCTCGTACGTCTGGAGGAGCGCGACGGGTACGCCGTCCTGCAGCGCGAGGAGGGCGTGGTGGGTGTCGAGCGTGTCCATGTGGGCGTAGATCTCCTGGACCTGCTCCTTGGTCAGCCCGTTCATGCCCCAGAAGGAGGCGCGTTCCTCGCTCACCCAGCGGTGGATCACGTCGGTGTCGGTCCGCGGGTCGAGCGGCAGCAGGCGGACGGTGCCGAAGCCGTCGACCACCTGCTCGTGGACGGCTTCGCGGGCGGCGTACGGGTCCGCGAGTGCGGTGGAACCGGTGGCTCCGGTGGGTTCAGAGGTCGTGGTCATGCTTCTCCTCGGTCAGCAGGGTCCAGTCGGTGACGACGGGGACGAGGTTCCCCTCGAGCCACAGGGGGAGCTGGTCGCGGTGGTGCGCGGAGCCGGGGACGCCCGAGGCACCGAACGGCACCACCCACAGGCTGTCCTCGCGGCGGGCCAGGTCCCACACGAACCGGGCGGCGGGCCCCCGCGCGCTCAGATCGGTGACGCCGGGAACGGCGGAGGTGCACAGCACGCAGTCGTGGTCCCCGGACAGGCCGGGCGGCTCCTCGGCGGGAGTGCCGGTGGCGGTGGCGGCGTACTCCGTGCCGTCGAGCGCACGCCAGGCGGCGAGGCGGTGCGTGTCGCCCCACGGGCCGGACTCGGTCCGGTCCGCGGCCACTTCCTCGACCGCCTCGCGCACGATCGCGTGGCGGTCGATGCCGTAGAGCTCCTTGGCGGTGAGGAGGTGTTCGAGGGCGTAGCCGACGCGGACGGTGAGGGACAGCCAGGGGAGGAAGATTCCCGGGTACGCCGGCGGGGCGGCCAGCGCGGCGAAGGCGGGCTCGGCGGCCAGGCGCCGGACGACCGCGCTCCGGACCGCCGCGTACGCCGCCGCCTCGGCGCTGTCGGCCGCCATCCGGCGGTCCCAGCGCAGCAGCCGGTCGCGCAGCGCGCCCGCCGCCGGGCTCAGGTCGCCGAGGAGGGCCAGCGCGTCCAGCAGGGGACCGGCGGAGGCGAGGTGGGTGTCCATGTGGAGGGCCGGCATGTCACGGGCCGTCCAGACGGGTCCGGGCCGGTCGTGCAGCAGTTCCCGGATGCGGTCGGCGCGGTGCGGCGGGGCGAACTCGATGCCGAGGGGGGTCGCCGGGCCGCGCTGGTTGGCCATGACCGCTACGCCGCCGTCGACAGGGCCCCGGGGCATCGCGTGCCAGCCCTGCCACTCGTGGCCGGGCTCCCAGGCGGGGACGACACGGAGGCGGTTGTCCTCGTGGCGGAGGGGAACGCGACCCGCCACGCGGTGCAGCAGTCCGCCCTCGGTGTCGGCGGCCTGGACGACGTTGACCGGTTCCGACCACCGGTCGAACGCCTGGTCCACGTCGGCGACCCGGCGGGCCCGCAGCAGCGGCAGCAGCGCGCCGAGGCCGAGGTCCTCGGTGACCCGGGGCGGGCAGCGGAGGCTCATGGGCCCCGCCTCACCGCCGTCGTGGCCACCGTCATGGGCGCCTTCGCCCGGCCCACCGATGACGACAGGTCCGCGCGCGGTCTCGATCACCTCGACCACCACCGGCTCGCCGCCGCCCGCGACCTCCACGGTCTCCGTGTGCCGCGCGGCGGGCCGCCACTGCCCGTCCGGGTCGAGGGCCTCCACACCGCCGGTGTCCGTGCGCCGCAGCCGTTCCCGGTACAGGTCCTGGTAGTCGGCCATGGCGTTGGTGATCGCCCAGGCGACCGTGCCCGTGTGCCCGAAGTGTGCGATGCCGGGCATGCCGGGGACGGCGAGGCCGACGACGTCGAACTCGGGGCAGGAGAGCCGTATCTGCTGGTAGACGCCGGGGTCCTCGATGAAGCGGTGGGGGTCGCCCGCGAGGATCGGCTGTCCGGATGCGGTGCGCGTCCCGGCGACGAGCCAGCCGTTGCTGCCGGAGGTGCCCGGTCCGTCGGTGGCGAACAGCCCGACGGCGTCCGCGCCCAGGTGCCGTACGACCTCCTCGCGCCACAGTTTGGCGGGGAACCCGGCGAACAGGATGTGCGTGCCGAGCCAGACGCCGAGCGGGTGCCAGGGCTCCCAGTGGCCGGGGACGAGCCCGGTGGCGGCGAACTCGGGTGCGCGGCGGGCCCCTTCGGCGAGCCCCTCGTTGACGCCGTCGACGTACGACCGCACCCAGTCGGCCGTCTCCGGGTCGCGTCTCTCCAGTGCCCCGAAGCAGCGTCTCGCGGTGTCGTCGATACGGACCCGTCGCGCGAAGACGTCCCAGGCCACGGCTCCGGTGCCGG
This sequence comes from Streptomyces sclerotialus, assembly GCA_000719105.1. GTDB lineage: Bacteria > Actinomycetota > Actinomycetes > Streptomycetales > Streptomycetaceae > Streptomyces > Streptomyces sclerotialus_B. The sequence goes on from JODX01000008.1 coordinate 70,966, forward strand.
CGCCGAGGAAGGAGGCCGAGGTGCCCTGGGCGCGGTGCCGCTCCACCTCCAGTTGCCAGGCGCGGTCGAGGGCGGTCACGAACCCCTGGGCGCGGGCGAGCCGGCGTGCGTCCCCGGCTCGCAGGTGGGGAATTCCCCACGCGTCACGGTAGATCCCGGTCTTCATCCTGTGTCACCCCTAGGTTTTAGGTTAGGCTCTCCTAACTCCCCGCACTGTGGCGGAATCGTACGCGAAGGGTGAAGACGCGATGGGCCAGGGACACGGCTGGGAAGGCGCGGTCCTGAAGCTGCTGCGCGCCAAGGACTTCGTGTTCACGGTGACCGGGTCCGAGGACGTCACCCCGCACTACCGCCGGCTGCACCTCACCGACGGCGGCATGCTCGCGGTGACCGGCACCCACCCGACGATGTGGGTGCGGCTGTGGTTCGACAACGCGGGCAAGCCGCACCAGCGGGCGTACACGCTGGTCGCCCCCGATCCGGCCGCGGGCACCTTCAGTCTGGAGTTCGCGCTGCACGAGGGGTGCGCGAGCGACTGGGCACGGGCCGCGAAGCCGGGTGACACCGTCGAGGCGACCGTCCACGGCACCGGCTTCACGGCGCCCGACCCGACGCCGTCCCACGTCCTGGCCATCGGCGACCCGGCCTCGCTGCCCGCCCTCAACTCCCTGCTCGCCGCGCTGCCTCCGGTCCCCGCGACGATCTGGTTCGAGACCACCGAGGGCACGGAGGGAGCGGAGAGAACGGAGGGAGCGGAGAGAACGGGGGGCGCGAACGGCACGGAAGGCCTGCCCCTGCATGTGGACCCGTCCCGCCACGACCTCCGTACGGTCCCCCGCCTCGACGCAGGCGCCCACCTGGTGGACCGGGTGAAGGTGGACGCGCCCGGGCTGCTGGAGGGCACCACCGACCCGTACGTCTGGATCGCCTGCGACACCGTCACCACCCGGGCCCTGACGGCGTACTTCCGCAAGGAGCTGGCCCTGCCGAAGCAGCGGGTGAACGCGCTCGGGTACTGGCGCGCGACCTGATCCTCCCCCGCCTCCACCATGTGGCCCACGCCCCGTTGGGCCGAGCGGGCGATTGTCCGGGTCAAGAGGATGGGGCCCGCCTCCGCGCGGGGGAGATCTCCTCCCATGAGCCCGGCCCCGCACACCCCGCGCACCCTGCGCCGGCGCGCCTGGCCGCGGGTGCTCATCCTCCTCCTCGCCCTGTTCCTGCCGGTCGCCCACGCCGGAGCCGGTACGGCACCCGCGGTCGCCGTCACCACGGAAGCGGCCGACCAGGACGCCCTGGAATCCGCCCTCCGCCTCCCGGCCCGCCAGGCCCAGCGGGCTGCCCGCCCGACGGTTCCCCCGCGTCCCGCCCCGTGCCCGCCCGCGACGCACCCACGCACCGGACCCGCCGCCCCCGCGCCCCCACCCCGCCCTTCGTACGCCCTGCTCACCCGCCGCTCGGTCATCCTGCGCTGCTGACGGCCGCCCCCCACCAGCGCCCGAACGACCATCCAGCATCCAGGGAAGAGCCATGCCCAACGACCCCTACGCCGTCCTGCGCGCCCTGCTGCGGGCGGAGGCGGCCCGCAGCAGCACCCCGAAGCCCTCCGGGACCCCCGGACCCCCGAAGCCCTCCCGGACCCATGGACCCACGGATCCCCCCACGGTCCAACGGCCCCCGAGAACTACCGGGAACCGCTGACACTTCAGGCACCTCGAAAGCCAGAGGGACCCCGTGCCGCCCGTGACGCCCATGTCGCCCGTGACGCCCATGGCGCCCGTGTCGCCTCGGGACGCCACGGGTCTGTCCATGCCTCTCCGTGCCCCCGTACCTCCCCGTACCTCCCCGTACCTCCCCGTACCTCCCCGTACCTCCCCGTACCTCCCCGTATCTCTCCGATGCCGCGTGGGGGCCGCCCACCTCCGCGCGGCAACCTGAGGACGCGCACCACCTTTCGGGCGAATCGCCGGACGACCCGTGCCCGGCCCACCACGGCGCCGGCCGCCCGGCGTGGCCTCGTCACCCGGCTTCCGACCCCTGTTCACGGCTCGGACACCCCACGCCCGTACGCCGGATTACGAGGCAATCGAGCCGCTTCATCACCCTTTGCGGAGTCATTTCCCCCGTCGCACTCCGCCGCCATGGCTGCGCCCGGAACGTCTGGACCGGTAGGCTTTCCGTGTGATCTTCAAGCGCATCGGAAACGGCCGGCCGTACCCCGACCACGGCCGGGAAAGCACCCGGCAGTGGGCGGACGTCGCGCCGCGCCCGGTCCGCCTCGATCAGTTGGTGACCACCAAGGGGCAACTCGACCTGGAGACCCTGCTCGCCGAGGACTCGACGTTCTACGGCGACCTCTTCGCGCACGTCGTGAAGTGGCAGGGCGACCTCTACCTGGAGGACGGCCTCCACCGCGCCGTACGCGCCGCGCTCCAGCAGCGCCAGGTGCTGCACGCGCGCGTACTCGAGCTCGACTGACGCTCCGCCGCCGTCCATTGGCCCTTTCGGGTTGGCGTGCACACGCGCCAATGATCATCTAGTAGGCATCGCCGCCCCGGCGCACTACGCTGCGCCCATGAGCATGCTGACTCCTCCCGGCATGGGCGGCGAGTACCGGATCACGGGGGGCAAGTACCCGCGGATGCGCCGGCCCAAGAGGCGCCCGAAGCTCGTGCTCGCGATCGTGGCGACCGTGGTCGTGGTCGGCCTCATCGGCTGGGGGACCGTGCAGCTCATCGACGTCTTCGGCGGGGGCGACAACCCCACGACGGCGAGTACCGGGCCGAAGTGCCCCACGGCCCCCAGGACCAGCGCCGCCCCCTCCCCCGCGGCGAGCGCCGAGCCCCTGCCCAAGCCGGCCCAGATCACGGTCAACGTGTTCAACGCGACGCCCCGCAGTGGCCTCGCCAAGTCCACTGCGGACGAGCTGAAGAAGCGCGGCTTCCGCATCGGCGAGGTGGGCAACGCCTCCAAGACGTACGACAAGAAGGTCGACGGCCCCGCGGTCCTGCTCGGCGCCAAGGCCGCCACCGACACGGCACTGCCCGTGCTGGGCACCCAGTTGCGCGGTGCCGAGCTGAAGACCGACGGCCGTGCGAAAACCACCGAGGTCGACTTCATCATCGGCAGCGGGTTCAAGTCCCTGTCGGCGAAGGCGGACGCCGCGAAGTCGCTGGCCCAGCTCACCGCGCCGCAGCCGACGCCCACGCCCACGCGCTCCTGCTGACCCCGCCCGGCCGAGCAGGACGGGGATCAGGGAACAGGAGCCCGGTTCGGGCCGGTCCTACTCGGCCGCCCCGTACATCCGGTCGCCCGCGTCGCCCAGGCCCGGCACGATGTACCCGAGCTCGTTGAGGCGCTCGTCCACGGACGCCGTCACGACGGTCACCGGAGTGCCCGCCAGATCGCGCTCCATGACCTCCACGCCCTCGGGAGCGGCGAGGAGCACCACGGCCGTCACATCGTCGGCGCCGCGCCTGATCAGCTCCTGGATCGCGGCGACCAGGGTGCCGCCGGTGGCGAGCATCGGGTCGAGGACGTACACCTGACGGCCGGAGAGGTCGTCCGGCATCCGGGTGGCGTACGTGGACGCCTGGAGCGTCTCCTCGTTGCGGACCATGCCCAGGAAGCCCACCTCGGCGGTCGGCAGCAGCCGGACCATGCCGTCCAGCATGCCGAGGCCGGCCCGGAGGATCGGCACCACCAGCGGGCGGGGGTGGGAGAGCTTGACGCCGGTGGTGCGGGCGACCGGCGTCTCGATGTCGACCTGCTCCGTGCGCACGTCACGGGTGGCCTCGTAGGCGAGCAGGGTGACGAGCTCGTCGGCCAGCCGGCGGAAGGTCGGGGAATCGGTGCGCTGGTCGCGCAGCGTGGTGAGCTTGTGAGCGACCAGGGGGTGGTCGACGACATGGAGACGCATGTCCACCAGGGTATCCGGGCATCCCCGGACACAGACCGCCACGCCGGGCACGGCCCTGTCCGGTGCTTCACCCGCCCGCTGGCATCAAACCCCCCGTCGGAGGGAAAGTGGGAGGAACCTAGGTGGGGTGGTGAGCCTGTGCCGGACGTGGACGACGGATTCCCGGAGGAGCCGGAGACCGAGGCCGAGCGCAGAAGGCGCCGCGCCCGGTTCCTGCGCGAGCTGGCGGAGGCCAGGGAGCTGCGGGCCCGGGTCCAGCCGCGCCGCGCCAAGACGGCCCGGCTGCGCCGCGCGATGCGCATGCGCACCTTCCGCTGGTAGCCGGCGCCGGTGACCGGCTCACGGCACCCGGCGCCCCGTCCGCCTTCCGTCCGCCGTTCCGCTACGGCATCCGGCGGCAACGCACCGCCACGAACCGACCGCGTACGGAAGCGGCCCCCGAGCCGCGTACGATCACCATCTGGCGGCAATGAGTGCGCGGCCGTCCCCTCCCGGAGCGAGTGAGCCGAAGGGGCGCGCCCGCGCCGGAAGCCGGAGCGCACGGACCCCGTGAGGAACGGGCCGGGCACACCGGTGTACCGGCACGGGCTCCCGTCCCGGCGACGATCGAGCGATCAGGAAAGGGGAAGGGACACAGGGCGGCGAAGACGTCCCCTGAGCGCCATGTTTCTGCCACGATTCCGAGTGGGCGGGGCTCGGAGCAGCACTCCTCGCCCGCAACCTCCGCCGGGGGGACCCCCGACCGGCACACCTATGACCAGTGGGAGAGTCACGGTGTACTTCGCCGCACTGCTCGCGCGCACCGAAGACGGGTGGGAAGCGAGCGACACAGAGCTCGACGATGTGGAGACCCTGTCGGATCTGACCGACCTGGCCCGCGACGCCTCGGTCGACGACGACACGGTGCTCGTGCTCATCGAGCAGGAGGACGCGTGGTTCGGCGTCGTCCGCTTGGACGGCGAGGACGACCCTCGTATCTACGTCTCGGACGCCGCCGCGGCGGCCCGCAGCTCGTACGGCGAGATCCTCCTCACGGACGAGCTGCTCGGACGGGAGCCCGGCGACGACGGCGCCGACCTGGACTCCCTCGACCTCGACGGCACGGAGGACGGAGAGCCGGAGAGCGACGACGACGGCACGGCGTCCGACACCGCGGTGCCGCACGGCCCGGTGGGCGACAGCGAGGTCCTCGACGACCTGGGCGTCGGTGAGAAGGAGCTGCGCTCCTTCGACGCGGACGACGCGCTCAGCTCGATCGCCGAGGCACTGGGCGCCTCGGAGGTCCTGGAGACGGTCCGCTGAACCCTGACGCACAGAACGGTTTCCGCCGGGTCCCCGGAGTGGGTGACGAGCCTGCCCCGGACCCGGTGCGTGACCCCTGGCGAACCGCTATGCGGCTCGCCCTGGACGAGGCCGGACGCGCGGCCGCGGGCGGGGACGTCCCGGTCGGCGCGCTCGTCCTGGCCGCGGACGGTACGACCGTGCTGTCCACCGGGCACAACGAGCGCGAGGCCACCGGCGATCCGACGGCCCACGCGGAGGTGCTGGCGATCCGCCGGGCCGCCGCGGCGCTGGGCGAGTGGCGGCTCACCGGCTGCACGCTCGTCGTCACCCTGGAACCGTGCACGATGTGCGCGGGCGCCCTCGTGCAGTCCAGGGTCGACCGGGTCGTCTACGGCGCCCGCGACGAGAAGGCCGGCGCGGCGGGTTCCCTGTGGGATCTCGTACGGGACCGGCGTCTCAACCACCGGCCCGAGGTGATCGAGGGCGTGTTCGCCGACGAGTGCGCCCGGCTCCTCACCGGCTTCTTCCGCGCCCGCTGAACCGCGTCCGCCCGCGCGGAGCCCCGCCCCGCATATCGATTTCGAACCACGGCCCACCTTGGGGTAGGGTCTCCCTCGGTAGCGTGTCCGAGCGGCCGAAGGAGCTCGCCTCGAAAGCGAGTGTGGCGCAAGTCACCGAGGGTTCAAATCCCTCCGCTACCGCAGGGAAACGAAGGGCCCGGTCCGATGGACCTGGCCCTTCGTGCTGCTCCGTCCCGGTTCCCGTCTCAGTCCATGGAGACGCTTCACGAGTACGCCATGGCGACCTGGTCCGAGGTCTTCTCAAGTCCTTCCGCAGCGTCGGGCGGAATCAATGCCTGTGACCGGAGTTGTCACTTCGACAGACGCGACATTGGGGGGTTCGTGTACCTGTCCTCGCAAGCCGCCATGGCCTTCACCACCGTGGCTGCCCTGCTTTGTTTCACGGTCGGCGGCGTCGCTCTGCTCTTCATTCCGCACCAGATCCGGGACCGCAAGCTCAGGAAGAGGGGGGCGGATGCGGAAGCCGTGTGCGAAGAGCGCCTGTACCGAGGTGGCCTCAGTGTCGTCCGGGTCCGGTGCGTGTTCAGCCCACGTCCCGGCATACAGGTCCGGGCGTTGGTGACCCCGCCGAGACCGGCGCCCCGGGTCGGCGAGACGCTCACGGTGGTGTACGACACGGAGAATCCCGAGGTGGTGGAGAGCGCGCATTACCTGCGCTCGTCCGCCCCCCGCGCGGGAGTCGTGTTCCAGCTCCTCTTCGTGGTTTCGGCGCTGGCCACGGTGATCGGCGTGAGCCTCTCCTGACGCCTCCTCCCGGTGCCGGTGCGGAGCCGGGACGGGGAAACGCGCATGGGTGCCGCCTCGTCCGATGGACCGGGCCCTTCGTGCGTCTGTCCGCCGGTCTTCGCCGGTCTTCGCCGGGGCTTGCGGAGGGTTACGGAGCGGCTGCCGGAGCGCCCGGGAAAAGGTGCCGCCCGGCTCACCGGGGAGGAGCATGGAGGGAAGCGATCGGAGGAGGCCCGTCATGACATCGGAAGCCTCGGGAAACGACACCTGGTACTCGGATACGCCGTCACAGGCCGAGGGCGAGCGCGACGAGGCGGGCGAGCACACGCCGCCGCAGGAGCGGCACCGGCAGGTGAGCAGGACCCAGCCGTCCCAGGCGGAGGGCGAGCGGGGCGACGACATCCAGACCGTCGATCGCGGCAAGCACCCGTGAACATGCGTGAACACCCGGGAAGGACTCCGTGGGCGTACCTGATCATTCCGTTCCCGCGAACACATGACCGGGTTACACTCGCCGCCGGCAGCAGGTGCCTCATGAGGTGCGGAAGACGGGGGAGGCCGCGGTGGCGGTGCACGCCAAGAAGATCGCGCTCTTTGTGCTGGTGGTCTTCGTCCTCTATGTGATCATCACGGACCCGGAAACGGCGGCCGATTACGTCCAGATAGGGTTCGAGGGCATTTCGAGTGCCGCCGGCTCCATCGGCGACTTCATGACGTGGATCGCCAACGGGGGCGAGTGACCCGCGGACCGCCGGCACACCGCCGCAGCCCCCTGGAGCGCCCATGATCCGCCACCTGGTCCTCTTCAAGCTGAACGAGGGCGTCGAGCGCGACGACCCACGCGTCGTGAAGGGCGTCGAGGCCTTCCGCGCCCTCGGCGGCCGGATCGACGAGCTGCGCTTCTGGGAGTGCGACTGGAACATCACCGACCGGCCCATCGCGTACGACTTCGCGATCAACTCGGCGGTCGACGACAGGGACGCCCTCCAGCGGTACATCGAGCACCCGGCGCATCAGGCGGGTGTCGCACTGTGGCGCGAGTTCGCCACCTGGGTGATCGCCGACTACGAGTTCTGAGCCGCTCGCCGGTTCACGGCAGGAACAGGGAGCCCCTCGCCGGAACGGCGGGGGGCTCTCGCGCTACTCAACACGGAGTTATGGGGTGCTTGCGCACAGTGCGCATGTCTTGTGATGCTATGACCGCTTTGAGGGATGAGTTACGGATGCGTTGACGGAGCAAGTTGACGGAGCATGAGGTGGAGTTGACCGTGCCGGCCCGTACTGCGCCTCAGGCCCTGCCCCGCATGGACGCCGAAACACCTCGCGTGGACACCGAACCGTCCCCGGCGGAGCCCATGCCTCCCGCCCCCGACCCCACGCCCCCCGCTCCCGACAGACGCCGCGGCGCCGACACCCGGGCGCTGACCCAGGTCCTCTTCGCCGAGCTCACGCAGCTCGAGCCCGGGACACCCGAGCACGACCGGGTCCGCGGAGCGCTCATCGAGGCCAACCTCCCCCTCGTCCGGTACGCGGCCGCCCGTTTCCGCAGCCGCAACGAACCGATGGAGGACGTGGTCCAGGTCGGCACCATCGGGCTGATCAACGCCATCGACCGATTCGACCCGGAGCGCGGGGTGCAGTTCCCGACCTTCGCGATGCCGACCGTGGTCGGGGAGATCAAGCGGTACTTCCGCGACAACGTCCGCACCGTCCACGTCCCGCGCCGCCTGCACGAGCTGTGGGTGCAGGTGAACAGCGCCACCGAGGACCTCACGACCGCGCTGGGCCGCTCCCCCTCGACCGTCGAGATCGCCGAGCGGCTGCGCATCACGGAGGACGAGGTCCTCTCCTGCATCGAGGCCGGGCGCTCGTACCACGCGACCTCCCTGGAGGCGGCCCAGGAGGGGGACGGACTGCCGGGGCTGCTCGACCGGCTGGGCTACGAGGACCCGGCCCTCGACGGCGTGGAACACCGGGATCTCGTACGCCACCTCCTCGTCCAGCTCCCCGAACGGGAACAGCGCATCCTTCTCCTGCGCTACTACAGCAACCTCACCCAGTCGCAGATCAGCGCGGAGCTCGGCGTCTCACAGATGCACGTGTCCCGGCTGCTGGCCCGCAGCTTCGCCCGCCTGCGCTCGGCGAACCGCATCGAGGCGTGAGGAGGAGCCGCCCGGCCCATGGACATGTACGGACCGGGCGCGCGGGCGTCGACGGGACCGGGCGGCGGCCATTCGCGGCCGGCGGCGGGGCCTGGGAAGCATTCGCGGACGGCTGAGCCCGGGAAGCGCGCGGACGGCTGAGTCCGGGAGGCGTTCACGGCGTCGGCGGCACCCGCAGGGCCCGCAGGCATTCTCAGCGGTGGCGCCGGGAGGGCATTCACTACGGTCCGTGAAGCCATGGGTATTCGGGGGCTCGTGGCACCCAAGGAAAATTACAGTCTGTTAAAGCCTTGGGTATTCGCGGTCCGATGTCGCCCGGTTCCAATCACGGTCCGTGAAGCCTTCAGGTATTCGTAGCCCGGGAGGCCGGGAGGCCGAGGGCATTCGCGGTCGTCGGAGCTCGGGCATTCACGGACCGTGAAGCCCAGGGGCATTCGCAGTCGGCCGGATACACGCACCCGAACATTCCAGTCGGACCGACCGGTATTCGCGGCTCCGGCCACCACCGGCATTCCCGCCTCCCGCCGGCGGCAGGCACCCGCATCCCCGGCTGCCGGGCACCCACGCTCAGCACCCGCTGGAATCCACGCACCCGACCGGACCGGCAAAGGCCCGCGCCTCCGCGTCCCCGGGGCGGCCATACCTGGACACGCCGGGGCACGTACGCCTGGCGGGTGGGGCACGCGGGGCGCACAAGGGCAGATGGGGCGCACAGAACGGGGCCTCAGGACAGCTCCGCAGGCCACGGCGTACAACCGAATAGGAGCTCGACACATCACCGGTGGGAGCGAATCGACTATCGGCGCTCTTTCCGACAGTTTCACGCCGAAATTCCGCCAGAACCCCTCTTTCCTGGGCCGATTCCCCTCAGCTATGTCGACATGTCACTACAGCGTGTTGCCGACATGTGACATTCTGCGGGAAGCGCGTTTGCCGTGGCCCCGCCTCCGGTATTCAGGTGGAGGCTGCGTTCCTCACGACGGGAGCGCCGCGACCGTCCGCGACCCAAAGGGGGTGGCATGTCCGCAGACCAGGGCAGCTCGAAGGTGCTCATGCTCGCGAAGGGCGAGCCCGCGCCCGACGCTCTCCAGGCCTCTCAGGACCTTCAGGCCCCTCAGGACCTCCCCGGTCCCGAGCTGGCCCTTCCGGCCTCGGAGTCCATCGACACCCGCACCCTGTCCCGCTCCCTGTTCCTGCGGCTCGCCGCACTGGACGAGAACAGCCCCGAGCGCGCCTACGTCCGGGACACCCTCATTGAACTCAACCTCCCGCTGGTGCGCTACGCCGCCGCTCGTTTCCGGTCGCGCAACGAACCCATGGAGGACATCGTCCAGGTCGGCACGATCGGCCTGATCAAGGCGATCGACCGGTTCGACTGCGAACGCGGTGTGGAGTTCCCGACCTTCGCGATGCCCACGGTCGTGGGCGAGATCAAGCGGTTCTTCCGCGACACCTCGTGGTCGGTGCGGGTGCCGCGCCGGCTGCAGGAGCTGCGCCTGGCCCTGACCAAGGCGAGCGACGAGCTCTCCCAGAAATTCGACCGGTCTCCGACGGTCACCGAACTCGCCGCCGTGCTGGGCGTGTCGGAGGACGACGTGGTGGACGGCCTGGCGGTCGGCAACGCCTACACGGCCTCCTCGCTGGACTCCCCCGCCCCCGAGGACGACGGCGGCGAGGGCTCCCTGGCCGACCGCCTGGGCTACGAGGACACCGCGCTGGAGGGCGTGGAGTACCGGGAGTCCCTGAAGCCCCTGCTGGCGAAGCTGCCGCCCCGTGAGCGCCGGATCATCATGCTCCGCTTCTTCGCGAACATGACGCAGTCCCAGATCGGCGAGGAGGTCGGCATCTCCCAGATGCACGTGTCCCGCCTGCTGACCAGGACGCTGGCCCAGCTGCGGGACGGACTGATCTCGGACTGAGCCCGGACTGGACCCGAAAGCGAGCGAGCCCGGACGGCTTGTGACCGCCGGGGTGCCCTGATCGGCACCTCGGCGGTTTTTCGTGCGCCTCTCCTCCGGGAGGAGAGGCGCCGGCCGCGCGGTTACTTCAGCGCGAGCCAGGCGACGGCGGCCACGACGACGACGGCCACGACGACGCCGATGATCAGACCGATGCGCGGGCCCGCGGGCGCGGGAGCCTGCTGACGTCCCTGGGGGCCCTCGTCGACGAAGGCGCGGAACATCTGGGTGCTGCCGGCGGGGTCGTAGTTGCCCTGGGGGCCCTGGGTGTTAGCCATGCCCCCGGACACTAGCGAATCGCAGGGGGACCCCCCAAGTGCGGGTGCCGTTCCGATGCATGTGCCGGTGCCCGTCCGTATCGCCTCGCCGCACGCCCGGCATCGCCTCGCCGCACGCCCGACGTCGCCTCGGCGCCTGTCCGATGTCACCTCGACACACGCCCGGCGTCGTCCCGGCGCCACCCGATGTCGCCGCAACCCCGGCCACCTGCAGGTTTACGCTCGCCAATACTTGCCTTTGCCAAGCTTTTATCTCGGAACCCCCGTTTTCGTTTGCCTGTAGCAACCAAACATTCGTATGGTTGCCCTAAGCAACGAATGCTGGAGGCGCGATGGCGGCGATGGCGGAGAAGGCCCAGTACGAGGAGCTGGCCCGCCAGCTCAGTGCCATCGGGGTCGTGAAGCGGGACATGGGCCGGACACTGCCGTCCGACTGTCCCGCGGGCTCGGCCGGCGTACTGACGCTCCTCGGCCGGCACGGCGACATGCGGATGAGCAGGCTCGCGGAGCTGCTCGCCGTGGACATCTCGGTGACCAGCCGCCATGTCGCCCACGTCGCCGAGCGCGGCTGGATCGAGCGACTGCCCGACCCGGCCGACAAGCGCTCGCGCATCCTCAGCCTGACCCCTGCGGGCCGGGCCCAGCTCGACGAGCTCTACGAACGCACCACCCAGCTGCTCACCGACCGGCTGAGCGACTGGACGGGGGAAGAGGTCCGGCTGCTCATCCAGCTGATGACCCGGCTGCGGGAGAGCTTCGGCGACTGCCGGGCGAGCCCGCGGGCTCCACAGGCCGCATCCGTCGCTGCGGACATCACCCGTACACCCGCATAAGCAGTAAGGAAGAAAAGGAAGCCCATGGCAACGACCACACCAGCCGGTGTGCGGGCTCACGCGAAGCGCGGGGGCGCCGCCCCCGAAGGCGCTCCGATGACACACCGGCAGATCATGGAGGCGCTCTCCGGGCTGCTGCTCGGCATGTTCGCCGCCATCCTGTCCTCGACGATCGTCACCAACGCCCTGCCGGAGATCGTCAACGACCTCGGCGGCGGCCAGAGCGCCTACACCTGGGTCGTCACCGCCTCGCTGCTGGCGATGACCGCCTCCACCCCGCTGTGGGGCAAGCTCGCTGACCTGGTCAGCAAGAAGGCCCTGGTCCAGATAGGCCTGATCATCTACGTGATCGGCTCCGTCGTGGCGGGCCTGGCGCAGAACCCGGCGATGCTGATCGGCGCCCGCGTCATCCAGGGTCTGGGCGCCGGCGGTCTGTCCGCCCTGGCGCAGATCATCATGGCCGCGATGATCTCCCCGCGTGAGCGCGGACGCTACTCCGGCTACCTGGGCGCGACCTTCGCGGTCGCAACCGTCGGCGGTCCGCTGCTCGGCGGTGTCATCACCGACACCAGCTGGCTGGGCTGGCGCTGGTGCCTCTACGTCGGCGTGCCCTTCGCGGTGGTCGCCCTGATCGTGCTCCAGAAGACGCTGAACCTGCCGGTGGTCAAGCGCAAGGTCAAGGTCGACTGGACCGGTGCCTTCTTCGTCACCGCGGCCGTCTGCCTGCTCCTGCTCTGGGTCACCTTCGCCGACGACAAGTACGACTGGATGTCCTGGCAGACGGGCGTCATGGTCGGCGGCGCGATCCTGCTCGCGGTGATCTTCTGCTTCGTCGAGACCAAGGCCAGCGAGCCGATCATCCCGCTGCGCCTGTTCAAGAACCGCACCATCACCCTGGCGTCGCTCGCCTCGCTGTTCGTCGGTATCGCGATGTTCGCGGGCACCGTCTACTTCAGCCAGTACTTCCAGCTCGCCCGGGACAAGTCGCCGACCATGTCCGGCGTCATGACCATCCCGATGATCGGCGGTCTGTTCGTCTCGTCCACGGTCTCCGGCCAGATCATCACCAAGACCGGTAAGTGGAAGGGCTGGCTGCTGGCCGGCGGCGTGCTGCTGACCGCGGGTCTCGGCCTGCTGTCGACCATGCGCTACGACACCGCGTACTGGCACATCGCGATCTTCATGGCGCTGATGGGCCTCGGCGTCGGCATGATGATGCAGAACCTGGTCCTCTGCACGCAGAACCAGGTGGCCCCAAGCGACCTCGGTGCCGCGTCCTCCGTCGTCACCTTCTTCCGGTCCCTCGGCGGTGCGGTGGGCGTCTCGGTGCTCGGCTCCGTGATGTCCACCCGGATCAGCCACTACGCCTCGGACACCATCGGCTCGCTGAGCCCGCAGGAGCAGCAGGCCGCGGCGCAGGCCGCCGGCGGCAGCTCGATCCCCGACATGGACCTGCTGCCCCCGGGCATCCGTGAGTGGCTGGAGAGCGCCTACGGGCACGGCATCGCCGACATCTTCCTGTACGTCGCGCCGATCGCCCTCCTCGCCTTCATCGTGACGCTGTTCATCAAGGAGGTTCCGCTGCGCACCAGCGGCGCCCTGGCCCAGGCCGCCGAAGCGACCGCCGAGACGGCTCCGCCGGTGGCCCCGGCCCCGGCCGAGGCGCAGGGTGCGGCTCCGGCCGCCGAGAAGGTGCCGGCCATGGCGGCCTCCGTCGCCGGGCCGGGTCCCGAGGGCACGCAGCGGCTCGCCGCGGTCGCCTCGGCGGCGGCGACGGCCTCCGAGCAGCCGGTCTCCGGCGGCATCCCGGTCCACGGCTTCGTCCGCGGTGCCGAGCAGGCGCCCGTGCCGCAGGCCGCCGTCACGCTGATCTCCCTCGGCGGACGCCAGCTCGGCCGTTCGGTCGCCCAGGGCGACGGCGCCTACACGGTGCACGCGCCCGGTGCCGGGTCGTACGTCCTGATCGCCGCCGCCGACGGCTTCCAGCCGCAGGCGTCCACGATCGTCGTGAACGGTGAGCCGGTGTCGTACGACATCCTGCTCAGCGGTACGAGCGGGCTGAGCGGTCTGGTGCGCGACGCCGAGACCGGGCAGCCGGTGAAGGACGCGATGGTCGTCGTCACCGATGTGCGCGGCGACGTGCTCGCCACCGGCATGACCGGTGAGCAGGGCGAGTTCTCCTTCGCCGAGCTGGTCCCGGGCACGGTCACCATCGCGGTGAACGCGGCGGGCCACCGTCCCCAGGCCCTGCCGGTCGAGGTCGGCGGCACCGGGGTCACCCGGGTCGAGATCGACCTCCGGTCCGGCGCCCGGCTCCAGGGAGTCGTGCGGGCGGCCGGCGGTGCCCTGGGCGACGCCCGGGTCACCCTGGTCGACGCGGCGGGCAACGTGGTCGGCACGGCCACGACCGGCACGGACGGTGCGTACGCCTTCTCCGACCTGGACGGCGGCGAGTACACCGTCATCGCGACGGGCTACCCGCCGGTGGCGACGGCGCTGACGGTCACCGGCCGCGGCGTCGACGACCACGACATCGAACTCGCCCACCCCGGCGAGTGACCGATCCCCGGCCCGTGGAGCGCGTGCAGAGCGGACGCGCGCTCCACGGGCCGGTTCCACTTCGGCCCGCTCGTGGCCCCATCCATGGCCCGACGGCCCGATGGCCCAATGGCCTGACTCATGGCCTCATCATGGGACCCGCCTGCGGCTCATGGCTTCATACTGGGCCCCACCTGCGGCTTTGTTCTCGGCCCTACGTCCGGTCCCGCATCCGGCCCCACGTCCGGCCCCACATCCGGCCTCACCCCTCGGCATCACTCACAAGGAGCTGCGCCACCATGCCACTGACCGCGAAGATCCGTACTCGTGACGGCTGGGCCGTGTCACACGCGGTCGTCACCCTGACCGACATGACCGGCACCCAGGTGCTGCGGGCCGAGGCGAACGACGAAGGCGTCGTCCAGGACGCGACGGTCCTGACCCCCGGCGCGTACACCGCGATCGTGACCGCGGTCGGTTACGACCCCGCCGCCGCCACCGCGTTCGTCACGGCGAGCGGCCGCGCCGAGATCGGCGCCGTGACCCTGACCCGTCAGGGCGGCACCGAACTGCCCCCGCCCGGCTTCTGGACCATCGACCCGGTCCACTCCACCGTCACGGCCGTCGCCCAGCACCTGGGCTTCGCCAGCGTCCGCGGCCGGTTCGACGAGTTCGCCGGCCGGATCGAGATCGCCCCCGACGACGTGGCCAAGTCCCGCGTCGAGGCGGTCATCACCTCGTCCTCCATCGACACGGGCAACCGCATGCGCGACGACCACCTCCGGTCCGCCGACTTCCTCGACGCCGAGGCCCACCCGCAGATCACCTACGCGTCCTCGGGCCTCACGCCGATCGGCACCGACCGCTGGATCGTGCACGGCGAGCTCACCCTCAACGGCGTCGCCCGCCCGGTCGACCTGGACCTCTCCTACCTCGGCTCCGGTCCCGACGCCTACGGCGCCGTCCGGGCCGCCTTCCGGGCCACCGCCGAGCTGCGCCGCGACGACTTCGCCATCAAGTACAACCAGGTCCTCCAGGCGGGTATCGCCGCCGTCGGTACGACCCTGAAGGTGGAGCTGGACATCCAGGCGGTGCAGGGCGAGGCGCTGCCGGCGGCCTGATCCGGCCCGGTCGGGTCAGGTCCCGCAGGACACTTCGGCGCCTGACCCCAGCAGGGACACCCTGACGGTCGCGATCCGCCGTAGCCTGCCTCCCATGGCACCCCAGATCGCGACCAACACGTCCGTCTCCCTGTCCGAACTGCTGGACTTCGTACGCCCCCGCCATCGCGCGATCCTCCTCACCCGCCGTGCCGACGGCAGCCCCCAGGGATCGCCCCTGACCTGCGGCGTCGACGACTCGGGCCGCATCGTCGTCTCCACGTACCCGGAGCGCGCCAAGACCCGTAACGCCAAGCGCGACGAGCGCGTCAGCCTCATCGTGCTCAGCGACGAGTGGAACGGCCCCTGGGTGCAGATCGACGGCACGGCCGAGGTCATCGACTCGCCCGACTCGGTGGAGCCGCTCGTCGAGTACTACCGCAACATCGCCGGCGAGCACCCCGACTGGGACGAGTACCGCGAGGCCATGGCCCGGCAGGGCAAGTCGATCATCCGAGTCACGCCCACGCAGTGGGGGCCGGTGGCCACCGGGGGCTTCCCTGCGCGGCTGGTGGAGCAGGACTGAGCGGAAGCTGCCGGGCGGGGGTGCGCCCTCGAGCGCACCCCCCGGCCCGTACGGCTCAGACCAGCCGCGCCACCGTCGTCTCGATCCCGGTGATCACGACGTCCAGCGCCATGGTGAAGTCCCGCTCGAACATCTCGGCCACCGTGTCGCCGCCCCGCGCCTCCATGAGGGTCTTCGACACCTCGACGACCTCACTGACCTGCGGCTCCCGCGTCACCGCCGCCATGGACCGGCTGAAGTACTCGTCCTGGCTCACCCCGGCCGCCGCGCACCGCTCGATGAAGTGGCCCTCGTTCGTGCCGAACCCGTAGACGAACTGGAAGACCGCCGCGATCGCCCCCGCCTGCGCGGCCAGCGGCAGCCCGGTGCGCCGCATCACCTGCTGCACGGCGTGGGAGAAGGCCATCGAGTTCGGGCCGATGTTGAGGAACTCCCCGGCGAGGGACGACGCCCACGGATGGCGCACCAGGACCGCCCGGTACTCGGCGGCGAGCGTCCGCAGGTCCGCCTGCCAGTCCGTCGCGGAGTCCGTGGCCTCCCCGGCCTGGAGGTCCTCCGCCCCGGGCCGCCGTATCTCCCCGAAGACCGAGTCGAGCGCCAGTTCCAGCAGGTCGTCCTTGGTCTCGACGTACCAGTAGACGGACATCGCGGTGACGCTCAGCTCGGCGGCCAGTCTCCGCATGGAGAACTTCGCCGGACCGTCGGCGTCCAGCAGCCGTACCGCCGCGGCGGTGATCCGCTCCCGGTCGAGCCCCGACGGCTGTCCGCCCCGCCGGGCCCGCGTCCTGTCGTCCAGCCAGACGCTGGCCCGCGCCGGGCGCTCGGCCCGGTCGGCTGCCCTCACCATGGCGCACCTTCCTCGGAACTTCGACCCTGCCGGCGGCATCCCGCGGAACATCACCGGCCGGTGAGCCATGGCCGGGACGTCGCGGGCTCCGCCCCCATCGATGCTATGCGGGCCCCTACCCCGAAACGCCCACCGAGGAATCCGGGCCGCCGCCCGCGGGAGCCGTCGGACCAGCCCCTCGGGCCCGTTCCGACAGTTCCGCGCGCCGCAGCAACGCCGCTGCCAGCAGGCCGCCCAGCAACACGGCCACCGCGCCCACCAGCTGGCTCGTCTCCAGCCCGGAGGAGAACGCGTCCGTGATCTCCGCACGCTCCCCGGCCGAGCCGGCCGCCGCCAGCGCCGCCGGCAGGGAGCCCGCCGCGACCGGTATCAGCGCGGCGAAGCGGGAGTTGAGGACCGCGCCGAGGACGGCCACGCCCAGCCCGTTGCCGAACTCGGCAAGGGTGCCGTTGATCCCGGCTCCCACGCCCGCCTTCTCCCGTGGGATGGCGCTCATGATGGCGTGCGCCATGGCCGGGTTGGCGATCGCGCAGCCCGCGCCGATGAGGAGCAGTCCGAGCAGCGTGCCGCCGTATCCGTGCCGCGTCAGCGTCGCGATCGACACGAGACCGCCGGACATCAGCACCATGCCCAGCGCGATGGACAGAGGCAGCCCCAGTTTGGCCATCCACTTCGCCGACAGTCCCGAGAAGTTGAGCAGGACGACGGTCAGTGCCAGCGGAGCCGTGCGCAGCCCGGCCTCCAGCGCGTCGTAGCCGAGCACGAACTGCAGGTGCTGTGTCAGCAGGAACAGCGCGCCGCCCATCCCGAAGGTGATCAGCACGGCGCCCGCGACTGCTCCCGTGAACTTCCGATTCCTGAAGAACTGCAGGTCAAGCATGGGATACGGGATCCGGCTCTCCCAGTACGCGAAGGCGGCCAGCGCCACGACGGCCACGGCCGCGGTCGCGAGCACCCGCCCGGAGGTCCATCCGTGCTCGGGCCCGGAGATGATCGCGAAGACGAGCGAGGCCATGCCGACGGTGGACAGCAGCGCACCCAGGAGGTCGGGGCGGTCGCCCTGGACGTTCTTCGACTCGGGGACGAGCGCGACCGCGGCGGCCAAGCCCAGCGCCGCCACCGGCAGGTTGATCAGGAAGATCGCGCCCCAGTGGAAGTGCTCGAGCAGGAACCCGCCGACCAGGGGACCGGTGGCGAAGCCGAGCGCGTTGACGGCGCTCCAGATGCCGATGGCCTTGGGGTGCTCGTCGGGCGTGAAGATCTGCATCGCCACGGCGAGGGTGGTGGTGAGCAGCAGCGCACCGCCCACACCCATGCCGGCCCGCGCCGCGATCAGTTGCGCGGTGGAGTCGGCGAGTCCGGCGACCAGGGAACCGATGCCGAACAGGGCCAGACCCGCGATCAGCATCTTCTTCCGGCCGTACCGGTCGGCGGCGGAGCCCGCGGTGAGCAGCAGCCCCGACTGCACGAGCGAGTACGCGTTGATCATCCACTGGATGTCGGAGGTGGCCGCGCCCAGTTCCTCGGTGAGGGAGGGGATCGCCACGTTCAGCACGGTGTTGTCGAGCAGCACGGTGAGCTGGGCGAGACAGATGACACCGAGGATCAGCCAGCGTCGGGGGTGTCCCTGCGGGGCGGGGGCGGTCGGCAAGTCGGCCGTCGTGGGCGCTGTCATGGGTGCCCTCCTGTCCTTATACGGCGTATGGGACGGGTTCTTGTACACCGTAGGACAGCTCCTGTACGGCGTACAAGGGGGCGTGTACAAGGGGGCGATGTGCCGACCGCGTACGGAAGAGCGGTGGCCCGGAGGCACACTGCCTCCGGGCCACCGCCTGCCCGACTCAGGACGTGAACCGGCTCAGAACGTGAACCGGGTCAGGACGTGAACCGGGTCAGGACGTCGGCTGGGTCAGGTCGTAGAAGGTGGCGCTGCCGACGGTGACCTCCTTGAAGTTCTCCTGGACCCACTCGCTGATCTGCGACGAGGTGCCGCTGTCGCCGCCCATTCCGCCGCCGCCCATGCCGCCGGCGATGAAGTAGTGAATCTTCCCCTCGTCCACGTACTTCTTGAACTGGGCGAGCGTCGGGGACGGGTCGGTGCCGTTGAAGCCGCCGATCGCCATCACGGGCTCACCGGTGGAGAGCTGGTAGCTCGCCGCGTTCTGGGAACCGATGGCCGCTGCGGCCCAGGTGTAGTCCCCCGCGTTCTTCTCCAGCAGTTCCTTGGCCTCGTCACTGACGCTGGCGCCGTTGAGCAGGCCGCCCATGCCGCCGCCGCCCGTTCCGCCGCCCGGGCCGCCGCCTTCGCCGGTCATGCCGCCGGGGCCGGTCTGCTGGCCCTGCTGGCCTTGCTGGCCCTGCTGGCCCTGGCCGGGGAAGCCGCCGCCGGCGCCGCCCGTCGGAGGCTGGCCCATCTGGCCGTTCTGGCCGTTCTGCTGGCCCTGCTGGCCGCCCTGCCCCCCACCCGGGAAGCCACCGCCACCGCCACCGGCACCGCCCCCGCCGCCCGGGCCGCCGCGACCGCCGGAGACGGTCGGGCCCGCCGTGACGATCGAGCCGCTGTGGCCCTCGTTCAGGGTGGTGAGGGAGTACGCGGCCGGACCGGCGAGCGAGGTGACGATGCCCAGGCCGACCACCGCCAGTGCCAGTTGACGGCCGAGCCGGGCGACGAAGATCAGACCGAGGGCGGCGACGAGACCGCCGACCAGCACGATCCACTTCAGCCACGGCAGGTAGTCGGAGGACCGGTTGAGCAGGATGTACCCCCAGGCCGCCGTCGCCGTCACGGCGCCCGCCAGCGCCAGTGCCACCCAGGCTCGGTCGCGCTCCCCCCACAGCAGGGCGGCGCCCATGCCGATCAGCGGTGCGATGTAGGGGGCGAGGGCCACGGTGTAGTACTCGTGGAAGATGCCCTGCATGAAGCTGAAGATCACCATGGTGATCAGCAGCGAGCCGCCCCAGAGCAGGAACGCGGCACGGGTCGCGTCGGTCCGCCCGTGCTTCCGTACCAGCACCAGCGCGGCCACGAACAGGACCAGCGCCGCCGGGATCAGCCAGGAGATCTGGCCACCGATGCTGGAACCGAACATGCGGTCCCAGCCGGTCTCGCCCCAGCCGCCACCGCCGTTGCCGCCACCGCCGCCGACGCTGCCGGTCTCCTCGCCGTTGATGCGGCCGAGGCCGTTGTAGCCGAAGGTCAGCTCCAGGAAGGAGTTGTTCTGCGAGCCGCCGATGTACGGGCGCGAGGACGCCGGCCACAGCTCGACGATCGCCACCCACCAGCCGCCCGCGACGACCATGGCGAGCCCGGCGAGCAGCACCTGGCCGATGCGCTTCTTCAGGTTCGTGGGCGCGAGGACGGCGTACACCAGCGCGAGGACCGGCAGGATCAGGAAGGCCTGCAGGGTCTTCACCAGGAAGGCGAGGCCGATCGCGGCGCCCGCCCACACCAGCCACTTCGTCTGCGCCTTCTCCAGCGCGCGCTGTGTGCAGTACACCGCGGTCGCCATCAGCAGTGCGAGGGCCGCGTCCGGGTTGTTGAAGCGGAACATCAGCGCGGCGACCGGGGTCAGCGCGAAGACCGCCAGGGTGAGGAAGCCGGCCGTGGCGCCGAACCGGCGGCGCACGGACGCCCAGAGCACACCGGCCGTGGCCACGGCCATCAGGACCTGCGGGAACAGGATCGCGAAGGAGTTCAGGCCGAGGAGCCTGACCGACAGCGCCATCGGCCAGAGCGAGGCCGGCGGCTTGTCGACGGTGATGGCGCCCGCCGCGTCCAGCGAGCCGAAGAAGAACGCCTTCCAGGACTCGCTGCCGGCCTGCACGGCCGCGGAGTAGAAGGAGTTGGCGTATCCGGAGGCCGTGAGGTTCCAGGTGTAGAGGGCCCCGATCACCAGCAGCGTGAGGAGGAAGGCGGGGCGCACCCGGCTCGGGTCCTCGGGGCGTCCCCGCCACAGCCGCCGTACGAAGGGCTGCTTCGGCTCACCGGCGTCCGCCACGGGCGGCGACGGTACCTGCGGTGCAGGTGGTACGGAGGGGGAGGGAACGGGCGGCGGGCCCCAGGCGGGACTCGCACCCCCCTGGTGCGTCGCGTCGTACTGGGTGGTCATCGCGCGTTCCTCGGATCGTGATCGTGGGAATCGTGGTCGTCGTGCGGACGCCCCGGCTGAAGCCGGTACGCGCCCGGGCCGCCCCGGTCCATGGCGTACTGGCTCGTGGGATGCGGGCTCGTGGAGTGCGAACTCGTGGGGTGCGGCATCGCCGGGTGCGAGTGCGGGTGCGGGTGCGGGTGCGGGTGCGGGGACGATGGCCCTTCCTCGCGCCGGTCCGGGAACACCCACGCCCGGAAGAGCAGGAACCGCAGCACCGTCGCCGCGAGGTTGGCGGCGATGAGCACCGCCAGTTCCGTGGAGTGCGCGGGGCTGCTCGTCGCCGCGTTCAGCGCGGCGAGGGAACCGCTGGTGAGAGCCAGCCCGATGCCGAACACCACCAAACCCTGCGCCTGGTGCCGCATGACGCGGTCCCGGCCGCGGACGCCGAAAGTGAGGCGCCGGTTGGCCGCCGTATTGGCGACCGCGGAGACGAGCAGGGCGAGCGCGTTGGCCACCTGCGACCCCGAGAACGTCCGGAAGCCGCTGTAGAGCAGCAGATAGAAGAGCGTCGACAGCGCGCCGACGGCGCAGAACCCGACGAGCTGGCGGGCCAGGCCGCGCGGTACGTCCTTGATCTCGCGGTCGCGCGGATCGTCCCCGAAGGGCCGGGCGATCCGGTCCAGCGGCAGCGAACCCGTGGCCAGCGCCTTGCCGACCCGCCACACGCCCTTGAGGTCGTCGGTCGCGGTCCTCACGATGTGCACGGTCGAGTCGGGGTCGTCGACCCAGTCGACCGGCACCTCGTGGATGCGCAGGCCGGCTCGCTCGGCGAGGACCAGCATCTCGGTGTCGAAGAACCAGCCGGTGTCCTCCACCAGCGGCAGCAGCACCTGGGCGACGTCCCGGCGTATCGCCTTGAAGCCGCACTGGGCGTCGGAGAAGCGGGCCTGCAGCGAACCCCGCAGGATCAGGTTGTACGCGCGGCTGATGAACTCCCGCTTGGGACCGCGCACCACCCGGGAGCTACGGGCGAGCCGGGACCCGATCGCCAGGTCGGAGTGACCGGAGATGAGCGGCGCCACCAGCGGCAGCAGCGCGTTGAGGTCGGTGGACAGGTCCACGTCCATGTAGGCGAGGACGGGCGCGTCGGACGCGGACCACACCGTCCTGAGCGCCCGCCCGCGCCCCTTCTGCTCCAGCCGGAAGGAGGTGACCTCCGGCAGCTCCGCCTCCAGCCGCGCGGCCACCTGCGGGGTGGTGTCCGTGGACGCGTTGTCCGCGACCGTGATGCGGAACGCGTACGGGAAGGTCCGCGCGAGGTGCTCGCGCAGCCGGAGGACGCACGGCCGGAGGTCCTTCTCCTCGTTGTAGACGGGGATCACTACGTCCAGGACAGGCGTCGCGGCGCGTCCGGCCGGGAGGTGCTCCCGCGCCGGCAGGGAGCCGGGAGAAGAGTCGGTTCGCATGGGACGACTCTCGTCAGGCGCCCTGTTGTGCCCATGTGGTGTCGATGTGCTCCGCCTGTGAGTCCGATTGCCAGACCGTTGCCGCGTCGAACACGGGGTGGACCGGGGGTGCCAGGGCGGGCAGGTGCACCGTGAACACGGTCCGTCCGGGCACGCTGTCGACCGTCACGGCACCACCGTGCGCGGTGGCCACGGCCTGCACGATGGCGAGCCCGAGACCGGTCGAGCCGGTGGTGCGGGAGCGCGCGGAGTCGCCTCGCGCGAACCGTTCGAAGACACGCGGGAGCAGCTCGGGCGGGATGCCCTGGCCGTTGTCCTCGACTTCCACGCAGAGCCACGGCCCGCGCCGCTGCACGCGCGCGGTGACCGTCGTACCCGGCGGTGTGTGCGTACGGGCGTTGGCGAGCAGATTGACCAGGACCTGTTGCAGACGGGCCGCGTCCGCCGCGACCAGCGCGGGCTCGTCGGGCAGGTCGAGCCGCCAGCTGTGGTCGCGGCCGGCCGCCCGTGCGTCGCTGACGGTGTCCACGACGAGCGGCACGAGATCGGTGTGCTCGAACTGGAGCGGCCGGCCGGCGTCCAGCCGCGCGAGCAGCAGCAGGTCCTCCACGAGCAGCGTCATCCGCCCGGACTCGGACTCGATGCGGGTGAGCGCGTGCCGTGTGTCGGGGCCGATCACCTCCCGGCCGCGCCGGGTCAGCTCGGCGTATCCGCGGATCGAGGCCAGCGGCGTACGCAGCTCATGGCTCGCGTCCGCGACGAACTGCCGTACCCGCATCTCGCTCTGCTGCCGTGCGTGCAGCGCGCCGTGGACGTGGTCGAGCATGCGGTTGAGGGCCGCGCCGACCTGCCCGACCTCCGTGTGCAGGTCGGTCTCGGACTCGGGGACTCGCTCGTTGAGGATGACCTCGCCGCAGTGCAGCGGAATCTCGGAGACCCGGGTGGCGGTGGCGGCCACCTTGCGCAGGGGACGCGTGGCGACGCCGACGAGAATCGAGCTCGCGATGCCGGCCGCGATGAGACCGGCACCGGTGACGCACGCCTCGACGAGGATGAGGGTGTTGACGGTGTTGTCGACCTTCGTGGTCGGGATGGCGATGTAGAAGCTGCCGTTCCCGGTCGTGTACCTGACGAGGTAGTCACCGAGACCGGGAATCTCGACCTCGTGCACCTTGTCGTCCTGGGGGACGGAGCCGAGCGCGGCGATCCCGGCGTCGCCGAGCTCCTTGGCGGTCTCCTCGAAGACGTCGGACTTGTCGCCGTACCGGGCGTCGGTGATGGAGCCGTTCTCCACCTTCGCCGCGACGGTGTAGTTGGGTGCCGCGTGGGTGACGAAGTCGGTGAGATCGACCGGATCGATCTCGGGCACCGGACTCTTGCCCCCCTTGGGGCCCGCGCCGGGTGGCGCCCACTGGCCGGTCGCGCGCGACGCGACGTCCCTCAGGTCCTTGTCCAGCTGGTCGTACAGATGTGAGTGCAGCGCGACCGTCGTCACGGTGCCGATCACCGCGCAGACCACGGCGATCAGCGCCATGGACGCGACGACGAGCCGCGTCCGCAGCGTGCGCGGCTTACCTGCTCGCTTCCCCTGCGTTCGCGGCCGTCGTCTCCCGCTCATGAGACCGGGGCCGTCGCGGGCTTGATCAGGTAACCGGCGCCGCGTCGCGTGTGGATCATCGGCTCCCGCCCCGCGTCGATCTTCCGCCGCAGATACGAGATGTAGAGCTCGACCACATTGGCCTGGCCGCCGAAGTCGTACGACCACACCCGGTCGAGGATCTGCGCCTTGCTGAGCACGCGCCGCGGGTTGCGCATCAGGAACCGCAGCAGCTCGAACTCGGTCGCGGTGAGGTGGATGTTCTGCCCGCCCCGCGACACCTCGTGGCTGTCCTCGTCGAGCATGAGGTCCCCGACGACCAGCACGGAGTCCGAGCGCCGGTCCGCGGCACCGGACCGCCGGATCAGCCCGCGCAGCCGCGCGACGACCTCCTCCAGGCTGAACGGTTTGGTGACGTAGTCGTCACCGCCGGCCGTCAGACCCGCGATACGGTCCTCGACCGCGTCCTTGGCGGTCAGGAAGAGCACGGGCACGTCGGGCAGCTCGCGCCGCAGCCGGCCGAGCACCGTCAGCCCGTCCATGTCCGGCAGCATCATGTCGAGGACGACGGCGTCGGGCCGGAACTCGCGCGCCGTCTGGATCGCGCCCTGTCCGTCCCCCGCGGTGCGGATCTGCCAGCCCTCGTAACGGAGGGCCATGGACAGCAGCTCGGTGATCGACAGCTCGTCGTCCACCACAAGCACTCGGACGGGGCTCCCGTCCGGCCTCAGCAGTTCGGTGCGCCCCTGGGGCGAGGTCGTGGTCATGATGACCACCTTGTCCGCGCCCTCTGAGAAGGCCCTTTCGGAGACCTGTGATTTTCCTGAGAAACACACAGGCGACTCTCAGGCAACTCCTGGGAACGCGCGTGACACCGCCTTCACGGCACCGGAGCTCCCACCGCCTCGGCACTCGCCTCCGGCAGCCCGAAGAGCCGCGCCCCGTTGTCATGGCAGACCGCCCGCAGCCACCCCTCACCCAGCCCGAGCCGCTCCAGCGCGTACAGCTGATGGCCGTACGGATAGGGGATGTTGGGAAAGTCGCTGCCGAGCAGTACCCGGTCCCCCAGACCGGCGAGCCGCGGCAGCACCCGCCGGGGAAACGGCGCGAACCGCTCGCCGAAGTCGGTGAACGCCATGGTCGTGTCCAGCCGCACCTCCGCGTACCGCTCGGCGAGCTCGAGGAAGTCCTCGTACTCGGGCATCCCCATGTGCGCGACGACCAGCCGCAGCCGGGGATGCCTGCCCAGCACCCGCCGTATCGGCTCGGGCCCGGTGTGCTTGCCCGGCGCGGGCCCCGACCCGCAGTGCACGACGACCGGAACCCCGACCTCGGCGAGCAGCCCCCACACGGGATCGAGCAGCTCGTCACCCGGGTCGTACGCCCCGACCTGCACATGGGCCTTGAAAACACGCGCCCCCTGCTCAACGGCCTCCCGCACGTACTCCACGGCCTCCGGCTCCGGGAAGAACGTCGCGGTGTGCAGGCAGTCCGGCGTCCGCCGCGCGAACTCCACGGCCCACGAGTTCAGCCAGCGCGCCATCCCCGCCTTGTGCGGATAGAGCATCGCGGTGAAGGAGCGCACCCCGAACTCCCGGACCACCGCCAGCCGTTCCTCCTCCTCCGCCCGGTAGGTGATCGGCCACTCGACACCACCGGTCAGCGGCCCCAGCCGGTCGAAGTAGTCCCACACCTTGCGCAGCACCCGCTCGGGCATGAAGTGCGTGTGCACATCGACGAGTCCGGGCAGCCCGAGCCGCCGCCAGAATGACCGCACCTCCTCGGCATCCCGCCGAAACCGCCGCACACCCGCCGCGGGCTCGGCCTCCATGGCCTCGCCCTCTGCACGCACTCCCCGCCTCACTCCACCTCCCCGCCTGGCTCCACTTTCCCGCCTGGCTCCACCTCCCCGCCTCGCTCGGTGCCGCGGCTCCGCTCGAAACCGTGGCTCCGCTCGACCTTGGCGACATGCAGCGTGTACCGCTCGTACCACTCGGCCCGCCCCCGCCTCTGGGCCGCGCGGTGCTCCACATGGGCCCGCCACTCCTCGATCGCTTCCACGTCCCGGAAGTACCCCACGGTGATGGACGGTCCGCCGGGCGTCTGCGCATGGTCCATCCCGAGGAACCCCGGCACCTCCTTCACCAGCTCCTCCATCCGCTCGGCCGTCTCGCCGTACCCCGCCTGGTCGGCCGTTCGCACGGAGGTGAAGACGACGGCGTAGTACGGAGGCTCATAGGCGGGCATGGGCGCCGGCGCAGACCCGCCGACTCCGTCACGGGCAACAAGGTCATCGCTCATGTCGCTACTGTCGGCGTCAGATCGGCCGGCGTCCACCTACTTACCGAACGGGATCCACAAGGAATCGAACGCTTCACCCAGCTCTCGGACAGCCCCTACCGTCCCTCTCCTCCCCTGGATCGCCCTCGCCCCTCAGAACAGCTCGTCCTGAACGCCCCCACTGCTCCTCATCCACCGCACAGGCACGGTGAGCACCTCCCGCCCGGCCCCCTCGGCCGCTGTCAGCTCCCACCCGGTCATCAGCCGCGTGTCCAGCACGACGGCCCCGCCCTCGGTGGCCAGGTGCAGGTCGGGCCCGGCGACCGCGAGCACCTCGCCGCCCACGGCCCCGCCCGCGACCAGCTCGCTCACCGCCCCGTCGACGCCCGGAAGCCCCGCCAGCCCGAACACCTCATGGTGATCCACCGGCCGGCACGGCAACCTCTCCAGCGACTCCGGCCAGCCGTCGAGCGCTACCGCCCGCGCATGCAGCTCCACCAGCTCCGCACCCCGTTCGCCGGCCTCCGGCAGGGCGGCCCGTACGGCCCTCTTGTCGGCGTACGGAATCCGGTCCGGCACCCGAAGCGCGGCCCGCAGCACCTCCTCGGTCCGCCGCGCGGCCATCAACGGCCCGCACCCCAGCCAGCTGAAACAGACGGCCCCCTGCTCCAGCAACCGGGCGGATCCGCGCTCGACCGCGGTGATCCCCACCTTCACCATTCCGGGCCCGAACCACGCGAGGTACACGTGGTACGGCCGCGGATCGTCCGCGACGGTGTCGGCGGCCACGGAGTGCGCCCGGTCCAGCCGCGCACACGCGTCACACCGCGCTCCGGTACTCCTCCCCGAGATCTCGGCCCGTACCGGACAAGCGTGCCCCCGCGCACCGACGCACGTCCGGACCCTCCCCTTCACCACCCCGAAGGCGACCCTCTTCCCCCGTGGCAGGGCACTTCTCCGCCCTCCTTCCCAGACCAGCACGGGCGTCGCGTCACCCCACCGCAGCCCCGTACATCTCCACGCCGCCCGTGTCATCACCCACGACATTAGGGCCGACCACTGACAACGCCCACTGACCAGGGAAAACACCGAAGGGAAGCCCTGGGAACGAGGCATCGCCCAGCGGGCACGGCCCCCAGCCCTCGCTCAGGCCCCGGGTACATGAGCGATCCGCCACAGCGGCGCGTCGTACTGCTCCGGGCGACGGCCGATGAGCAGTCGCCGCAGTTCCTCGCGCCGGCTGCCGTCGAGGCCCAGGGCTTCGGTGAGATGTCCGAACGTCGTGTGGCTGACCCCGCGCGCCGCGGCCTCCTCCTCGAACCGGTCGAGCACGGGCCCCACAGCCCGCGGATCCAGCGCGATTCTCGGCTGCTCCGCCCTCACCTGCCCCGCCACCGCCTGCCGGACCAGCGGCTGTCCTGCCACCGCCCGCTTCTCGGCCCCCGTTGCCTCCCCCCGCTCGTCGTCGATCTCCGAGTGACCGCAGACGGCTCGGCTGTGCGCCTCGACCTCGTCGAGAGTCGCCGTCGTCATGACGGCCCGAGCCAGCCGATTGCGCCGCAGCGCCTCCTCCGGATCGACCTCGTACACCTTCGGACTCTCGTCCGTGAGCGGCACGGGCAGGCCCGCGTGCCGTGCCCCGCAGGCACCTCGTACACCGCGCGCCGCGGCCGCGAGCATCCCGGCGGCCTCGGACGGGTGCCACTCCAGTACCGGTTCCACAGGCTCCACATCCCGGGGCACGAAGGTGTGGACGACCGGGCCGAGCACCCCGCGCACCTCGTCCGCCGAGAGCTCACCGTCCAGGCCCGGTCCGGCCACCAGGAGCCGTACGGACGCGTTCACCTGGCAGCACGCGGCCAGCGTGACGGCGTCGGCGAGCGGACTCCGCAAGCCCGGCTCGTCACCCCGCGCCAGGATGTCCCCGCCCACGTCCAGAACGTCGACCGACTCCGGCGCCAGCCGCTCCACCAGCTCCTCGACCTGGCGTGTGACGCCCTCGACCCCGTGGTGCGGGTCGAGCAGGACGACGGTGTGCGGGAGTTCCGCCGCCAGCCGGGGCAGAGTCGAACCCGCGGGCGGAATCGGGCGCGCTCCGGGCGGCACGGCCCAAACGGCCGGGGTGAACCGTTCCAGTCCGGTGAAGTCGTGCGCTCCCCGGGGGCCGGGCACCGGGTCGATCGGCATCCGGTCCCAGGCGTACGTGAGGATCACTGCCGGATCCTCGTCGCCGTCGCCGTGGACGGCGGCGTGCAACATCGCGGCGGCGACCGCGTCGCCACCGCCTCCCGCTGCGACGATCAACCGCGTCATACGACCAAGCCTACGAGGTCATGTCCTGACATTCATCCCGACATTTGTCCCGACACTTATCCCGTATGGCCGGACACTACCTGGGGCTGCCGCGGCACTGCTGTACGGCGCCCAACGCGAGAGGCCCCGGATCTCTCCGGGGCCTCTCGTCTGTGTGCACTCGGCAGGATTCGAACCTGCAACCTTCTGATCCGTAGTCAGATGCTCTATCCGTTAAGCTACGAGTGCTTGTGTGTTCTGTTGTCGTTGCTCTTCCTTCCGGTTTTTTCTTCCCGGTCGGCGTCGCGGGAACAACATTACATGACTGTCGCCGTGACGCGAAATCCGTTAGCCGCACCCCCTCTGACCTGCGAAAACGTCGCGGCGGCGGAGTGCCGGGCGGGGCGGGGCCAAAGCGGTGGGAGCCGTCGGCGCCGTCACAGGACTCACCACAGGGCCCTCAAGGCCCATCACGAGGCCGGCCACGAGGGTGGCGCGAGCTCGGGTACGAGGCCGGCGCGAGTTCAACCACGAGATCGGCCGCAAGCTCCGGAACGACCGAAGCCCCGGTCGTGAACGACCGGGGCTTCGGTATCAGGCGCGGAGGCGGAGGGATTTGAACCCTCGATGGGCTTTAAGGCCCAAACCGCATTAGCAGTGCGGCGCCATAGACCGGACTAGGCGACGCCTCCAGCACAACCGCTCGCGCGAGCGCGAATGGTGCGTGCAGATGATGACACAGTCGAGCGCGGTGTCACCAATCGCCCCCCACGGTACTAGGCGGAGAGCCCGCAGGGCAAAGCCGTATTGCGGTTCGTATCGCGGTGCGTCGCGTGGGCGGGAATCCGCCCGGTGCGGCCCTCTGATCATGGCGGCGCGAGCACCGGGTGAGGGCGGGCGGGACGGGAGCGCAACCGCCTGGCCGGCCTCACGTTAATCAGTCATGTCGAAGGTTCCTTCCTCACCGCCGGTGCCGCCCTCGTCGGCCGTACCGCCCGCCCCGGCCGTCCCCTGTGCGCACCCTCGGCCCATCGGCCATCAGGCTCCCGCTTCCCTTCGGCGGTTCCTCCTCGGTGCCGCCGCCTCGCTCACCGCGGTCACCGCACTGGCCACGGCGCCTTCGGCGGCGTACGCCGGGAGCGGCAGGGCGATGCCGGTACCCGTCCCCGTCACGGGAGACCGGCTGACCGTCACCGTCCGGGGCACGGGCGGCTCCGACGGCACGTACCAGCTGGAGTGCCATCCCGACGGCGGCAACCACCCGGAGGCGCGCGATGCGTGCGGCCGGCTCGACCGGACCACCACCTGGGGCAGGAGCCCTTTCGCGCCCGTGCCGCCGGGAACGATGTGCACGATGCAGTACGGCGGTCCGGCCACCGCGGAAGTCAGGGGCACCTGGGCCGGCCGCCCGGTGGAGGCCCGCTTCGACCGGGGGGACGGCTGCGAGATCGCCCGCTGGGACGCCCTCGTGCCCGTACTGCCCCCCGTCCACAGGTGAACGGCCGGAGGCACAGTCGTCCGCCCATCACCTCGGTCAGCCGCTCCCGCCACGGTCCGCGAGGCCCCGCACGGCCCCGCGGATCCCTGCGAACCGGAAACACACGGTCACAGGGTCGGAGTCGGCGGTTCCCCGTCGCAGGAACGGCACAGGGCCGTCGCAGCCCGGTCACATGCGAAGGGAGATCCGTGTGCGACCTGCCTCTCATCCGGCGTCGCGAGCGCAACCACTGCCCGTAGACTCCCTCGCGTGACACGCTGCGGGCCGGTTGGCAAGATGGCCCCGCGGTCGGCAAGGTGCGGTAATCAGGGAGGAAGCGTCTCGTGAGCAGCAGGCCATCCCGAGGCGCTGCTCGCCTCGCAGCCATACTCGACGCGCTGCCCGATGCGTTGGTGCTGGTCAACGCCAACGGGACCGTCGTCAACGCGAACAGCATCGCCCTGGAGGCCTTCGAGGCCCCCGGGACCGCGCTGGTGGGGCGCGGACTTCTCGATCTGCTCCCGGAGTTCGACTCGCGGCTCATCCCCGGATCCATGCGGCGGCCGGACTCCATCGACCCGCGCGGGCGGACCAAACCGACCCGCATGGTGGCCCGGCGCACCGACGGCACTGAGTTCCCGGTCGAGGTCACAAGCGCGAATCTGGAGAACGGTCAGCAGGCGTACGACAGTTACGGCTACACCGGTGACGAGCTGCTCATGCTGGTCGTACGCGACCTGTCGGGCACCGTCGACACCGAGGCCGAACTCGCGCGTTCGCAACGGCAGACCGAGATGATCCTGCGTGCCGCCTCCGAGGGCGTGGTGGGCACCGACACGGACGGGCGCATCGTGCTCGTCAATCCGGCCGCCGCCCAGATACTGGGATACCGCGCCAGCGACCTCGGCGGGCGGGAGCTCCACACCCTGGTGCTGCACTCCCGGGACGACGGCTCACCGTTCCCGTACTCCGAGTCGCCCCTCGCCGACACCCTGCGCTCCGGCCGCAAGCACCGGGTGCGGGGGCAGGTGCTGTGGTCCAAGAGCGGCGACAAGGTGCCGGTCGACCTGACCACCGCGCCCGTACGCGACGGAGACCAGCTCGTCGGCGCCGTCATGACCTTCGCCGACCGGCGGCCGTACGACGCGCTCGCCGAGGAGAAGGAGGCAGAGGCCGCGCGGCACGAGGAGGAGCTCGAGCGGCTCAGGCAGGAGCACACCGGAGAACTCGAGGCGCTGCGCGAGCGGCACGCGGCGGAGCTCGACGAGCTGCGTGAGCGGCACGAGGAGGAACTCGCGGCGGGTGACGAGCGGTACGCGGCGCTCGGCGAACGCGAGAAGGACCGCTACGAGGCGCTCGCCGCCCGGCACGAGCAGCTCTTCGCCGTGCTCGGAGGCTCCCTGCGCGGCCCGCTCGAGCAGCTCCGCGGCGAGCTCGGCAAGCTGGCCGCCGACGACGCCGGCCAGCTGTGGCCCGAGGCGAACCAGGTTCTGCATCACCTGGCCGCCGGCTACTCACGCATCACCACGCTCATCGACAACGTCCTCGGCTACCAGCGCCTCGACACCGGCGACGACGCCCTCGTGCGGACGGCGGTGCTGCTCGACGCGGTCGTGGCGGCCGGTGTCGACGGTGCCGTCGAGCTGATCGGCCCGGGGCGGGTGCAGTTCGCCGTGCACGCCCCGCCCATCGAGGCCGTGGTCGACCAGCGGCGGCTCGCGGCCGCGCTCGCGCACCTCATCGCGGATGTCGCGGGGGTCGACGCCACCGGCAACTCGCCCGTCTCGGCGGGCGGCTACATGGACAACACGGTCGTCGTGGCGGCCGCACAGCGCGGTGAGGTCGTACGCATCGAGGTACGCGGCCCGTACGCCGGGGGAGACCCGGTGCACCAGCCGATCGTGCACGGGATCGTGCGGGCGCACGGCGGCGTGCTGCAGACGCACGAGGTGCCGGGGATGAGCGGCAGCGCCTACGTGCTGGAGGTACCGCTCGGGGGCGGTGCCGGGGCGGTCACGGCCCAGCAGCGGCCGGTCGCCCTTGTCGCTCCGGTCGCGGCAGGCGACAGCGTCGAGGCAGGCGCGGGGACCGGTTCCGGAGCCGTCCCGGGCGTCGGTCCGGGCGTCGGTCCGGGCGTCGGTCCGGGCGTCGGTCCGGACATTGTTCCGGAGGCCGGTACGGAGGTCACGCCGGCCGAGGAAGTCCCGGGGCACGTCTCCGGCGGTGGACGGCGGCGGGCCCGCCGGTCATCGGTGGACGCGTTCCTGGACAGCGGCGTCGCCGCCGGGTCGGAGGCCGCGGCCGCCGCGCCCACCGGGCGGCGCAGGCGGCGTGCGGAGCCGGCGGACGAGGAGGCCCCGCCGGCTCCTGCGCAGGGCGAGAGCGGCACGGGTGCCGGGGGCGGACCGGACGTCGGTGGATCCGGAGAAGCGGGTGGAAGTGTTCCCGGCTCCGGTGACGACGGGGCCGGTGCCGGTACCGGCACTGCTTCCGGCGAGTCCGGCGGCAGGGGACGTCGCCGAGGGCGGCCGAATCCTGCGGAGAGTGGTGCTCAGGGCGTCTCCGAGGGTGCCGTCGTCACCGCCGCCGAGCACGCGGCGGGGTCCCCGGCCATGGGGCTGGGCGAGACGGTGCCTCCGCAGGGCGTTCCCGCGCCCGGCGGGCGACGCGCACGGCGCGACACCGAACAGCACGCTCTGCCGCCCGCCCTGCCCACGTCTCAGGGCGGGCCGGACTCGTCCGGTACGGGCGGCGCGGCGCAGCCCCAGCCCACCGGACGGCGCCGACGGGCCCTGGCCAACGCGGAAGAGCGGGCCGCCGCGCAGCAGTCGGCGACACGCACCGTCTTCGCGCTGCCACCCGCACAGGCCGATCGGACGGCCGAACCCGCCGAGTACGAGGCCCCGGGCACGGGGCCGGGCGGCGGCGCTCCCGGTACGGCCGGCACGCCCGCGGTTCCGTCGGGCGGTGGAGCCGTCATGGCTCCCGGCGCCGCGATGGCCGCCGGTCCTGCCACAACTCCTGTCGCACCCGGTCAGGCCGTCGGTACCGGGCCTGTGCCCGTACCCGTACCCCTGCCCCTGCCCCCGCAGGTCGACGACGGGCGCCATGACGCGGCGGCGCACGACCCGGCCGACAGCCACACGCCGCCGCAGCCGCATCCCGTGGCCGCCGCCCCGCAGAGCCGCCGTCGGGCCCGTTCCGGCTCGGAGCAGGACGACGCGACGATGACACCCGCGCAGGGACTGCCGGTGCACGGAGCTCCGGCGCAAGGGGCTCCGGCACTGGGGGCTCCGGCACTGGGGGCTCCGGCACTGGGGGCTCCGGCACTGGGGGCCGCCGTTCAGCTTCCCGGTCCGGGAGTGGCCGGGCAGGTACCTGAGCCGGCCGAGTCCGCCCATGCCGTGGCTGGTCAGCCGGTTCCGGCCCAGGGCATCACGAGCGCCCCGGTGCCCGCCCCGGTGCCCGGCCAGGACGTACCCGTCCAGGGTGTTCCCGGTGCGCCCGGTGCACCCGGCCAAGGGCAGCCGGCGGCTCCGAAACAGCACCCCGTGCTCGCTCCGGCCGCTCCCGCCGACAACGCCCAGGTGCCGGACGAAGCCGTCTCCCCGGACGCGCGAGCCGTGGCCGAGGGACACACCGGCGGAGCCCGGACCGTCGTCCCGCCCTCTTCGCAGGTCTGGCCGGGTGCACAGGAACACACGCCGGGCTCCGGCACCCCGCTCCCGCCCGAGCAGCCCCAGCAGTCGCAGCAGTCGCAGCAGTCCGCACAGACGCGCATGGCGCAGCCGCTGCCCGCCGAGGCCGCCGCTCCCGTCGATCCCCACTCGACCCAGGGGCGGGCGATCAGTGTGCGCACGCTCGGCCAGGGCGTGCCGTTCGCGCGTCAGCCCCAGCCGGGTGCCACACCGCCCCCGCACCAGCCCGGCGGTTCCGGTCGGCGCCGCAAGCTCGGTACGCCGCCCGAGCCCACCGCACACCAGGAGCCGGCGGCGCACCCGCACCCTCAGCCGGGGCAGCCCGGACAGCCCGGCCGCGGACAGGCCCAACCGGGCCCCCAGTCGCAGCCGTCCGCACCCGCACCGGCCCAGACGCAGGCACAGTCGCCTCACGGGGGGCCGCCACGCCCGGCCGGGGCCAGCGAGGGCATCGGCCGCTCCTACGCCATAGGAGCACCGGACGAGAACGCCGACGAAGGTCCTGAGCCGCTCGACGGTCCTGGTGGCGCGGTGGAGGTGTCGGACCAGCCGCAGCCGCAGCCGATGGACGACGAGCTGCCCCCGGAGCCGCTGGACAATCCACGGCGTCTGCTCGTCTGGCCCGCACCCGACGTCACCACCCAGCAGGCACTGAGCGATCGCGGCTACCGGCCCGTCATCGTCAACTCGCGCGAGGAGGTCGACGCGCAGATCGCCGCATTCCCGGCCGCGCTGTTCGTCGACCCGCTCACCGGTCCCATCACGCGTACGGCGCTCCAGTCCCTGCGCCAGGCGGCCGTCGCCGCCGAGGTCCCGGTGCTCGTCACAGCCGGCCTCGGACAGGCCTCGCGGGACGCGGCATACGGGGCCGACCCCGCCGTACTGCTGAAGGCCCTGGCACCTCGTGACTCCGAGCAGCATCCGCCGCGGGTCCTGCTCATCGAGGAACATGCGGAGATTGCGCTGGCCCTGACCGCGACGCTGGAACGGCGGGGCATGCAGGTGGCGCGGGCGGCATCCGACGCCGACGCGGTCACGCTGGCCGCACAGATGCGTCCGAACCTCGTCGTGATGGACCTGCTCCAGGTACGTCGCCGCCGGGCCGGAATCGTCGACTGGCTGCGTGCCAACGGCCAGTTGAACCGCACTCCGCTGGTCGTCTACACCGCTGCCGTCGATCAGTCCGAACTGCCGCGTCTGGCTTCCGGGGAGACGGTCCTGTTCCTCGCCGAGCGTTCGACCAGCCCGGAGGTCCAGGCCCGGATCGTGGATCTCCTGGCACGTATCGGCACGAACTGAGCCTGTTCAGCTGTTCAGCTGTTCAGCTGTTCAGCTGTTCAGCTGTTCAGCTGGACGGAAAGGGTCCGGGCGCTGTTTCACGTGAAACAGCGCCCGGACCGTCCCGGACCCCGTCACCGGCCCCGAAGCGTCAGAGCTGCGTGACGTCCAGCTCCCCCTCGGCGTACTGCCTGCGCAGCACCTTCTTGTCGAACTTGCCCACGCTGGTCTTGGGAACCGACTCGATCACCGTCCAGCGCTCGGGAAGCTGCCACTTGGCGATCCGGCCCTCCTCGGCCAGGAAGGTGCGGAGGCCGGCGAAGTCGGTGGTGGAGCCCTCCTTCAGCACAACGGTGGCCAGCGGCCGCTCGCCCCATTTGTCGTCCGGTACGGCGACGACGGCGGCCTCGGCGACATCCGGGTGGGCCATCAGGGCGTTCTCCAGCTCCACGGACGAGATCCACTCGCCGCCCGACTTGATGACGTCCTTGGCGCGGTCGGTCAGGGTGAGGTAGCCGTCGGGGCTGATGATCCCCACGTCACCGGTCTTCAGCCAGCCGTCCTCGCTGAACTTGTCGGCCGGACGCAGCAGTTCGGCTCCCTGACCGCCGTAGTACGCGCCTGCGATCCAAGAACCGCGCACCTCCAGTTCGCCCGCCGACTCACCGTCCCAGGGAAGCCGCTCGCCGCCCGGACCGGTGAGCCGGGCCTCGACGCCGGCGGGGAAGCGCCCCTGCGTGCACCGGTACGCGAACTCCTCCTCCGTGCCCACGGCGTGGGCGGGCGGACGGGCGATCGTACCGAGCGGCGAGGTCTCGGTCATGCCCCAGGCGTGGCATACGCGCATGCCGAGCTTGTCGAACGCCTCCATCAGCGACGGCGGGCAGGCCGAGCCGCCGATGGTGACCTGGGTGAGCGAGCTGACGTCCCTGGAGTGGGCGTTGAGTTCGGCCAGCAGGCCCTGCCAGATGGTGGGGACGGCCGCCGCGTGTGTGGGCCGCTCCTGCTCGATCATCTGGGCGAGCGGTGCGGGCTGCAGGAACCGATCCGGCATCAGCATGTTCACACCGGTCATGAAGGTGGCGTGCGGCAGGCCCCAGGCGTTGACGTGGAACTGCGGCACCACGACGAGCGTGGTGTCCTGGTCGGTCAGCCCCATGGACTGGGCCATGTTGACCTGCATGGAGTGCAGGTAGATCGAACGGTGGGAGTAGACGACGCCCTTGGGGTCACCGGTCGTGCCGGACGTGTAGCACATGGCTGCGGCGGACCGCTCGTCCAGCTCCGGCCACTCGTACGCGGTCGGCTTGCCGGCGACGAGCTCCTCGTACTCGTGCACGCGCGCTCTCGCGCCGTCGAGCAGCGACCGGTCGCCCGGCCCCGCGACGACGACATGCTCGACCGTCGCCAGGTGCGGAAGCAATGGTGCGAGGAGGGGCAGCAGCAAGCCGTTGACGATGACGACCCGGTCGGCGGCGTGGTTGGCGATCCACACGAGCTGCTCGGCGGGCAGGCGCAGGTTCAGGGTGTGCAGCACGGCGCCCATGGAGGGGATGGCGAAGTACGCCTCGACGTGCTCCGCGTTGTTCCACATGAGGGTCGCGACCCGGTCGTCGCCCTCGATGCCGAGGTCCTCCCGCAGGGCGTGGGCGAGCTGTGCCGCCCGGACCCCGATCTCGGCGTAGGAGCGGCGCGCCGGTTCTCCGTCCCCGGTCCAAGTGATCACTTGCGACGCCCCGTGGATGGACGATCCGTGTTCCAGGATCCTTGAGATCAGCAGCGGTACGTCCTGCATGGTGCTCAGCACGGCGTCCTCCCGGGGCGGCTCTGCCTACGCGGTGTAAGGGTTGCGCTGATTCTGCGCACATACCGCGCGGTATGTCACTACCCGTCTGCATGATCGATCACTGGATACGCCTGTCGGGCAGCGAGTCGGCAGCGTGAACGCGGCCGTAGGCGGGCTCCGGGAACGCCATGTGGGACCGCCGACCGATGCACCGTACGAGTGACCCTCGGGAGCCGCCCCCCGGCCCGTCCCTCACCCGCGCGCGCGGCCCTACCGCACGGGCCCCAGCTCGGGGTCCTCACGCAGCTTGCCCAGTGCCCGGGACACCGCCGACTTCACCGTGCCCACCGACACCCCGAGCACCTCGGCCGTCTGCACCTCGCTCAGGTCCTCGTAGTACCTGAGGACGACCATCGCCCGCTGCCGGGCGGGCAGCCGCATGATCGCCCGCCACATCGCGTCGTGCAGCGCCTGCTGCTCCGCGGGGTCCCCGGCCGGGACCGTCTCCGGCTCGGGCAGCTCGTCGCAGGCGAACTCGTCCACCCTGCGCTTGCGCCACTGGGACGTGCGCGTGTTCAGCAGGGCACGGCGCACATACCCGTCGAGGGCCCGGTGGTCCTCGATCCGGTCCCATGCTACGTACGTCTTGGTGAGCGCGGTCTGCAGCAGGTCCTCGGCGTCGCTCGGGTTCGCGGTCAGCGACCGGGCGGTACGCAGCAGCACCGGCTGGCGGGCCGCAACGTACGACGAGAACGAGGGGTACGAAAGAGTCTGCCCCGCTGATGTGGCGGCGTGCGAAGCGCTCGTGCAGACGAGTGTGGTCATGGCTCCACGCTATGAGCGGCACCCATCCGGCGGATCGGCCGCAGGTCGCGAAGGCGACTCCCCCTCAGGTTGTAGGTGGGGTTCCGACCCCACCTCCTGTAGGTGGACGAGCGGCCCTCAGTCCCTGAGGGTGCACCCCTCAGGGACTGAGGGCCCGGCCCGGACCCGAGGCCGGCCCGGACCCGCCGGGCATCTGCGCGACGGCACCGGAGCACCGCCGCACAGACCCCTCGTTCACGGCCCGTCGTTCACGTCTCCAGGGGCCTTCAGGGCCGCTGATGACAAGCGGCCTTCGGCCCCGCGTCCGGTGTCAGGACGACGAAGACGTTCCCCTTCGACTGGTCGACCACAGTGAACTTGGACTTCTCGATCCGAGTGATGTTGTTCTGGTTCAGGGCGCCGGAGCCGATCGCCTGCTGCAGTACGGTGGCCGAGTCGCCGCCGTTGTGCTTCCCGACCCCGCCGACGGCGTTGGCCACGCCCGCGTTCGAACCGTTCTTCCCGTTCGTCGCGATGGCACCGTTGTCCGCTGTGGCGACACCGGAGAAGAGGGTGACCGCGAGGGGCAGAGCCGCCGCAGCGGCGACGGCACGGATGGTACGGGCGGTACGGATGCTTGCCATGTCTGTCCTCCAGAACCGAGTACGCACCGGCCTCGAAGCCGTGCGTGGGTGAAGTGCGCCGGATGCACGAGGTACCGCTGCGGCCAAGGCGGTTGGCCCCCGCCTCAAAGCCGAGCTCGACGTCGCGACTTCAGAATCACTCACCGGATGTCACCGAACCACCCCTATAGGCGCTATTCGCACTGAAGTGTGACGAGTACGCCTATAAACCACTCCGAGCACCGAGCACCTCACACAGCAGCACCCACCCCACGGCACACACCCAAGCACCCCAAGCGACGAAACGTTCCCGCACGCCAGACCCCCCACACGCCACACCACCCGGACGGCCGAGCCGCCCACCGGCACACCCCTTCCCTTTTTCGAACGTGCGTACGAAACTAAGCCCTATGGCCACCCCCGACCGGCAGGCCACGATCCTGGCCCTGGCACACGCCCTGTCCGCCGCCGAGCGCGGGCTGGCGGTCATCCCCCTGTCCCGGACGAAACTCCCGGCCCTCCGCTCCCCGCACCGCGACGACCCCGAGCCCGCCCCGTGCCACGGCGAGTGCGGACGCTTCGGGCACGGTGTGTACGACGCCTCGACCGACCCGGAACGCATCCGCGCGCTCTTCGCCGCAGCACCCCGGGCCACCGGTTACGGCATCGCCTGCGGTCTTCCTCCGCACCGTCTGATCGGCATCGACCTCGACACCAAGTCCGGCACGGACGCGTCGGCGGCCCTGCGCGAACTGGCGCTGCGCCACCTCTTCACGATCCCCGAGACGGTCGTCGTGC
This sequence comes from Streptomyces sclerotialus, assembly GCA_000719105.1. GTDB lineage: Bacteria > Actinomycetota > Actinomycetes > Streptomycetales > Streptomycetaceae > Streptomyces > Streptomyces sclerotialus_B. The sequence continues at coordinate 109,965 of JODX01000008.1, forward strand.
TGACCCCCAGCGGCGGCCGCCACCTCTGGCTGACAGGACCGCCGGACGTGGTCGTCCCCAACTCGGCGAGTCGCCTCGCCCCGGGCATCGACATCAGGGGCGCCGGCGGCTACCTGGTCGGTCCCGGCTCACGTACCGACCACGGCGTCTACAGCACCGCCCCGGGCACCTCCCACCTCGCACCCGCCCCCTGCCCACCGGCCCTCCTGCGCCTGCTGCTGCCTCCCCCGCGCACCCGCCGTGCCCCCACCTCGCCCGCGGCGCACCAGGGCCAGGGCCTCGTCCAGTTCGTCCTCGCCGCCCACGAGGGCCAGCGCAACACCCGCCTCTTCTGGGCCGCCTGCCGCGCCTACGAGAACGGCATCGGTCCCGAACTGTCCCCCGCCCTCGTCGACGCCGCCGTCCGCACGGGCCTGACGGAACGCGAGGCCCGCTCGACGATCGCCTCGGCGGCACGGCGGCACGGCGGCATGCAGCACTGACTGCCCGTGCCCCGTCCGTGCCCGACAGACCGGGGACACGCGGGGGAATCGCAGTCACCGACGGGCACCGCACATGCCGAAGGCCCCCAACCGATGTTGCTGGTCAGAGGCCTTCAACCTGCGCGGTGGGTGTGGGATTTGAACCCACGGTGACTCGCGCCACGACGGTTTTCAAGACCGTTCCCTTAGGCCGCTCGGGCAACCCACCCCGCGCACCCCGCGAGGGTGCGCGGGACAAGACTAACGGTTAGCTGTCGCCCTCGCGCTGGCCCAGGGTGACCTCGGCCGTGCGGGTCCTGCCGTCGCGGGTGTACGTGAGGGTGACCTTGTCGCCGGGCTGGTGGGTCCAGATCGCGCCGATGAGGGTGGGTCCGCTGTCGATCGGGGTGTCGTCGAGCTTGGTGATGACGTCACCCGGCTTCAGACCCGCCTTGTCTGCCGGGCCTCCCGGGGTGATCGATTCCGTGCCGCTCCCGCCCTCGACGATCTCGGCGCCGTCCGTGCCGTCCAGGGAGACCGAGGCGCCGATGACCGGGTAGACCGGCTTGCCCGTCTTGATCAGCTGCTGTGCGACGGTCTTCGCCTGGTTGATCGGGATCGCGAAGCCCAGGCCGATCGAGCCGGCCTGACCGGTGCCGCCGAGGCCGTTGCTCGCGGACTGGATCGCGGAGTTGATGCCGATCACGTTGCCCTGCGCGTCCAGGAGCGGGCCGCCGGAGTTACCGGGGTTGATCGAGGCGTCCGTCTGCAGGGCGCTCATGTACGACGCCTTGCTGCTGGAGCTGCCGTCGCTGGAGGCCACCGGACGGTTCTTCGCGCTGATGATGCCCGTGGTCACCGTGTTCGACAGGCCGAAGGGGGCGCCGATCGCGATCGTCGAGTCGCCGATGGCCACCTTGTCGGAGTCGCCGAGGGTCAGCGGCTTCAGGTCCGAGGGGGCGTTCTTCAGCTTGATGACGGCTACGTCGTAGCCCTGCGCGTTGCCGACGACCTCGGCCTCGTACTTCTTGCCGTCGGGGAAGGTGGCGCTGAGCTTGCCGCCCTCCACGGCACCCGCCACCACGTGGTTGTTGGTGACGATGTGGCCCTGCCTGTCGAAGACGAAGCCGGTGCCGGTACCGCCCTCGCCGCTGCTGCTCTCGGCCTCGATGGTGACCGTGCTGGGCAGCGCCTTGGCGGCCACGGCGGCGATCGTGCCGGCGTCGCGCTTGAGGGCGCCGCCGCTCTCGGAGGCGGAGACGGTGGTGGAGCCGCCGGCGCTGTCGTTGCGGTCGGCCAGCGTGTAGCCGATGCCGCCGCCGACGCCGCCCGCGACGAGGGCGGCCACGAGGATCGCGGCGATCAGGCCGCCGCGCTTGCGGCGGGGCTTCGGCGCGGGCTGCTGCTGGTCGGCGCCCCAGACCGGCCCGGAACCACCGCCGTCCCCGTACGACCCGGTGGCCGTCCCGGCCGGGTACGACGGGGTGCCGGCTCCGTCCGCGTACGACGGAGTGGCGGGCGGCGGGGGCGGCGGCCAGCCGGCCTGGGCGGGCGAGCCGGCGCCGGCGGACGGTGGCGGAGCCGTGGAGGCACCCGGAGCCTGGGCGTGGTCGTGCGGGCCCTGGCCGGCTCCGGCCGGCGGGCCGTAGCCGCTTCCGCTCCGGTCCTCCACGGATCCGTACGCGGGCGCCGCCGCGGGTGCCGGGGCCGGGTCCTGCTGGGCGGTCCGCGGGGGGGTCGGCGGCACGGCCGGAATCGGGGCCGTCGGGGATCCCTGCACAGCGGCAGCCGGTGCATGGGCGTCGGTCCCGTGCGCCGGCGCGGCCGGGGGAGCAGCCGGTGTGTGGGGGTCCGCCTCACGCGCCGGGGCGTGCGTGGGGGCAGAAGGAGATTCCACCGGCACGGGAGGTGCGGACGGGGCGGGTGGTGCTGCGTTGCCCTCGTTCTCGGTGCTCACTGCTTCTCTCCTCGATCCACGACGGTTGTTCTCGATCGCATTCGGCCACGCTCGATCACGCTTCGACAGTGCGGCGCCATGAAGCCGGGCATCCGGGCATGCGTTGGACTGTGCTTTTGTATGCCGTCAGCTTTTCCCATGGAGCGTCAGAGCACCATAAGCCGTTGCTGTGGGTGGGAAGCCACTCTTTATATCCGTCCAATCGGATAAAATGGATACTTCTCCTTGCAACCACCCTCACACGTACCCTCACCCGGTGGCACCATGACGCGGTGACCCACGCACGACAGCACCCGATCCAGGTCGTCGCCCACCGCGGTGCCTCCGAGGAGGCGCCCGAACACACGCTGGCCGCGTACAAGAAGGCGATCGAGGACGGTGCGGACGCCCTCGAGTGCGATGTGCGCCTGACCGCGGACGGTCATCTCGTCTGTGTGCACGACCGCCGCGTCAACCGCACCTCCAACGGCCGCGGTGCGGTCTCCGCGCTCGAGCTCGCCGACCTCGCCGCCCTCGACTTCGGCTCCTGGAAGAACGGCGAGGAGGCACCCGACTGGGAGCACCGGCCCGAGGACCGGGAGGACACCTCCGTCCTCACATTGGAACGCCTTCTGGAATTCGTCGCCGACGCGGGCCGCCGGGTGGAACTGGCCGTGGAGACCAAGCACCCGACGCGCTGGGCGGGCCAGGTGGAGGAGCGGCTGCTGCACCTGCTGAAGCGGTTCGGCCTGGACGCCCCGGGGTCCGCCGCCGAATCACAGGTACGGATCATGAGTTTCTCGGCGCGTTCACTGCACCGTGTACGGGCTGCCTCACCGACGTTGCCCACGGTCTACCTGACGCAGTTCGTCTCGCCCCGGCTGCGCGACGGCCGGCTGCCGGCGGGCGTGCGGATCGCGGGCCCCTCGATCCGGGTCGTGCGCAGTCACCCGGCGTACATCCAGCGCCTGCAGGGAGCCGGGCACCAGGTGCACGTCTGGACCGTGAACGACCCCGAGGACGTCGGCCTCTGTGTCGATCTGGGGGTCGACGCCATCATCACCAACCGCCCGCGCGCGGTGCTGCGCCAGCTCGGCCGCTGACGCACCGGAGCATCATCCGCCCCTGTACGGCGCCCGGCAGGCGTCGACTTGGCCGAAGTCGATCGTCGGCGGCGTGTCTCACGGAAGCTCTCGATCGCTCCCGGACACCCCGTTGCGGTGTTCGGCGAACTGTACCGGCCACACACCTTTTGACGCCTTTTGATCGCCGGCGGTCCCGCCGATCCCCGTATCAATGGGCGGACCGCACCGAATTCACCACCGCCAAGGCAACCCAAAAACAGGAAAACGACTCAAGAAGACCCTTACAGCTCCTCAGGAAGCCACCGAGATACGCGGACAAGCACCCGAGAAGCGACACAACGGCACGCGAAACACCTCACATCATTACGGGGAGTGCACCGGCGCGTTCAGCCCGTATTTGATCGTTACGAGTGCGTCAGCGCTCGGCGACTGGCCGGTTTCCAGTCCAGTCCAATGGGGCATTCACACCGTGGCGTGGGGCGAAGGAGGTCTCGGGGGTGGCGTTGGTGGTGGCACAGGAGGTGCCCACGTCGTCGAGCATGGCCGTGCCCCATGGCCCTGCGGGCGTGGGGAAGGCAAGACACCGGATGCGTGATCAGTTGCGTATCGGGGGTGTGGCTGAAGCGGTCATCGACGATGCCGTACTGATCCTTTCCGAACTACTCAGCAACGCCTGCAAACACGGCAGGCCACTGGGCGACGCGCTGGCCGGTGACGGCGACGTACGTGCCGCCTGGCGTGTCGACCCGTCGGGGCGCCTGACGGTCGAGGTGACGGACGGGGGTGGTCCGACGAGCCCGGTTCCGTCCACGCCCTCGGTCACCGCACGCGGCGGCCGCGGGCTGAACATCATCACGGCACTGGCCGACGACTGGGGGGTCCGGAACGACGTCTGCGGCGAGGTCACCGTGTGGGTGATCGTGCAGAGCGACGTGTACCGCGCACGCCGCCGCGACGACCTCGTCACCCGGGTCACGGCCCCGTCGGTACCCGCGATACCCGGCCTGGACCTCGCGGACGCGTTCGAGGACCTGGACTAGCGACCCGGACCGGACCCACACCGCCTCCGTGACCCGCGCGAACCGCCTGTTCCGGGACGACCCGGTGCGTTGTCCACAGGGGTCCCGTCGGTCGTCGTACGAGCGACTAGGCTCGCGCCCGTACGAGACGAGCCGTAACCGGGAGACCCCACGATGGCCAAGAAGCGACCTCAGACCAAGGCCGGGAAGCCTCAGCCCACCAACGGGGCCGGCACCACAGGCCCTGACGGGCGGGTCCCGGTCGTCGGCGCGCGCGAGCCCTGCCCCTGCGGCAGCGGCCGCCGGTACAAGGCCTGCCACGGCCGGGCCGCCGCGCAGGCGGCGACCGAGCTGGTGCAGCGTCCCTTCGAGGGCCTGCCGGGTGAGTGCGACTGGATCGCGCTGCGCGAGCTGGTGCCCGCCGCGACCGTGGAGCTGACGCTGCGGGACGCGCTTCCCGAGGACGTTCCGTCGGTCACCCTCGCCACGGTGCTCCCCATGGCCTGGCCCGCGCTGCGCCGTGACGACGGCTCGGTGCTGATCGGCCTGCAGAACGACACGGCGTCCGGCGACCTCAGCCGCGACCTCGCAGACACCCTCCAGCGCGCGCTCACCGCGAAGCCCGGTACTCCGGTGCAGGGCCGCCGGGCCCCGGTGGACGGTCCCCGACTGCAGGACCTGCTCGACCCCGAAGGCGCGTTCGAGCCAGTTGTGCACACGGGCTTCGAATTCTGGGTTCCGGACGCGGAGAACGCCTCGCCGGACGTGACCGCGTCCCTGGAGCGTGCCAACGCCGCGGCCATCCCGACCGTGAAGCTCAAGGGTGTGGACGCCGCGTACTGGTGCGAGACGCCCGAGAAGAACCACCTGCGCTGGGTCATGCCGCACCCCGAGGAGCGGCTTCTGGACGCCCTCGCACGGCTGCACGCGGCCGGGGGATCGAGCCTCGGCGAGGGGACGCGCCTGGTGGGCTCGTTCCGCGCGCACGGCCTCACGGTGCCGGTCTGGGACCTGCCGAGCGGAGTCGGCGCCGAGGACGTCGAGAAGCCGGCCGCCGAGTTCGCGGAGCGTCTCGCCACCGCCCTGGCCTCGGACGCGCCCCTCACCGCGGACGAGCGCCGGGCGCGCGGCGGGCTGACCAACCGGCAGGTCACGCTCAGCTGACCTATGGGTGACGCTCGGCATGGGCCGGTCGCCGGCCGGCCCACGGAGCGCTTGCGGAACGGGTGACTCCTGTCACAACTCGGCGCCATGACAGGGAAATCCCTGTCCGAATAGCCGAGATCGAATTTGCGAACCGCCGATCTCTTGTTACCGTTCCAGTAGCCCGGTTGCTGGTGCATCCCCCGTCGCCAGCAACCGGGTCTTTCCATGTGCGGATGCGGGAAGCGGCCGGCTGTACGGGACCGCTCCGTACGTCAACCGCCGCCTGCTCCGGGTGAGTTGCTCCCCGCGCGCAGCAGCAGCGGGCCCTGGACGGCGTCCGAGGGACCGGCTCCCGGGCCGCCGGACACAGCGGCGAACTCGGCGACCGCCGTGTACCCCTCCGGGTCGCCTTCGGCGCGCTGCCTGGGGGTCTCGCACACTCCCGGCTCGTCCTGCGCACCCACGGCGCAGTGCATGCGCACCGAGCGTCCGTCGGGGCTCATCATGCTGAGCACGGAGCTGAGCTCCTTGCCGGTGGTGTTGCGGTAGTAGGCCCGCGCCCAGGTCTCCCCGTCCTGCCTCAGCACACAGGTCTGCGCCTCGATGCCCTCCGGCGAGGAGAGCTCGGAACCGCACCGGGCCGTCGTGGTGAGCTCCAGACCCAGGAGTTCGGGTGACCGGGCCCCGGACGGCGACTCCCCGGTGACCGGCCCGCCACCGGGCGCCTGTGCCCCGTCCGGCCCGCCGACGGGCCCCTCACCGCCGGGTTCCGCCTCCTGGGCCATGCCGTCATCGTGCGCCCCGCCGTCCCGCGCACTGCCCTCCCGCGCCGTGTCGTCGGGCACGCTCTTGTCGTCGGTGCGTCCGGACACCCGGTCGGCCAGGCGTCCCGCGCCGAGGGGTCCTGCGGAAGCCATGGCCAGGGGGAGGGCGGCCACGGCCACCACGACGGCGGTCAGCGCCACCAGGCGGCGCCGCCGGGGTACCGGTCCGCCGGGGAGCGGCCACGCGGCCCGATGTCGCCCAGAGTGAAGTTGCATGAACGGAAGATAACCAGCCACAACGGACACCCGGATCCCCGCGCGCCCGACACCCTTACATCTCGGGCGCGCTGACACCCGTACGAGTGAGGGCCTCCACCACCGCGTCGACGACCGCCTCCACGTCGGGCACCCAGGGCGCCGCGGAGCCGGGCAGTGGCGCCCGCTCCCAGCGGACCTCGCCGCGGCCGGTCACGGACGGGGGCAGCGCCAGGTAGCCGCCCTCACCGTGGAAACGCAGCGAGCCGGGCACGAAGTCCTTGGCGTACAGAAGTTCGCCGAGCTGCTCCATGGAGTACGGCGCCACGAGGATCGACCAGCGCGTGGGCGTCGCGACGACGGGGCCGAGGCGCATGCCCGTACGGTCGAGCACGTGGAGCGCGCGGGCGGCCGCAAGGGCCGGCAGGCTCACCGCGCAGGGTGCCCTGCCGCCGGTCGCCAGCACGACGGGTGCCGAAGGGCGGTTGGTCCACCACCAGCGCACCATGCGCTCGTCGGTGGTGGCCGCGAGGAGACCGGGGTCGAAGGGGTGGGCGCCGGGCACCGCGCACTCCGGGTCCGGGCACGAGCAGCGGGACCGGCTCTCCGGGTCCGGCGCCGCCCCAGGGAGCACGGGCCACTGCCATTCGGCCGCAAAGGTCAGGGCCTGCCGCAGCGTCTCGGGCCTCCCGCCGTTTCGCCTGAACAGGAGCCTGCGTCGCCTTCCGAGGATCTCGCGCATGAGCGCTCGTTCCTTTCCGTTGCACGCCTGGCAACACTGTGGTCCACATCACAACATGAGTCGATCACTTCACTGTGCGTACCCGCTGGCGCATCACACCCCTGTCACGGACAAGGGGGTCCCCTATGGGCGGAGCATGGGCTGCGTCCGCTTCCATACTGCGTCTATCAAAAACGTGGGCGTGGCGTGGGGTGGCGACGCCTGGCGTTTTGCCGTCCCGCTATTGCTCGTCGCCTCCGCCACGGGAGGATGGGGCACGGTCGTCGGTGGCTAAGACGCCCGGTTCGGTCACCGGGTTCCGAGCGAACCCCGCCACCCTGGCCTTCACCGAGTACGTACCCATCACAACCGCTGTGACGCTCCGTCGAACAAGCCCAGTCGACCGCAATGAGCCGTTCACTGAGACAGTTTTGAGCCAACTTCGAAATTAAGCAAGAGACTCACGAACCCCACGGACACCAGCAATCCCAGCAGGACAATGCTGGACATCCCCTCACGAGTGCGTGTACATGTGGAGACACCGCTAGCGGCGCAAAATGACATGGGGGTTTGCGATGCTATTGAGCGATACGCGCTGGTCCGAAAGCCGGACCCGATGAACGCCCCACACCCATCGAAAGTGGCCGGAATCGATTCAACCGTTCCCGCCCCGGCACACACTGTCGCGCCGGCATCCACCACCCCGGGCGCCCCTCCGGCCACACCTCATCCCGCCCCCGGGGTCGTGATCCAGGACCGTCTCGCAAGCTGGGTGTCCGACCTCACGACCCTCCACGAACTCACCGAACGACTCGCCCGCACGGCCGCGCTCGACGACGCGCTGCACGAGGTGCTGCGGGCCGGAGCCGCCCTCGTGGGCGCCCGGCGCGGCCTCGTCGTCCTCGAGCCCGGCGACGGGCTCGGCCCCGACACGACCGTCGGTCTCGGCCTAGGGCGGGCCGATCTCGGCCACATCGAGACCGTCCCCCGCGCCTCCATGTCGTACGGCAGGATCCTGGACGGGACGCCCGGCGGCGAGGCCGGGATCGCACAGCCCGATCTGTTCGCCGAGGACGGACTCGATCCCCGCCACCGCGAGGTGGCCGCCCGCCTGGGCTACGCCGCGAGCTACACGATGCCGCTCACCACGGAGGGGGCGGGCCGGCTCGGCGCGGCCGTCTGGCTCTACGACGAGCCCGCCGAACCGTCCGCGCGGCAGCGCCACCTGATCGGTCTCTACGCCCGCTACGCGAGTGAGCACCTGGCCCGGTCCGTCGAGACCGAGCGCACGCGCGCGTGCATGGCGACCATCTCCGAGGAGCTGCTCCCCTCCCGGCTGCCCCGGGTCGCCGGAGTCCGGCTCGCCGCCCGGCACCGCACCGGCCCGCGCGGCGGCGGCGACTGGTACGACGCGCTGCCCCTGCCCGACGCCGCGCTCGGCCTCGCCGTCGGCTCCGTCACCGGGTCCGGGCCGAGCGCCGTCGCCGCGATGGGGCGCCTGCGGGCGTCGCTGCGGGCGTACGCCGTGATGGAGGGCGAGGACCCCGTCGCCGTCCTGTCCGATCTGGAGCTGCTGCTGAGGCTCACCGAGCCCGCCCGCTGCGCCACCGCGCTCTTCGCCTACTGCGAGCCCACCCTGCGCAAGATCACCCTGGCCGGGGCCGGGCACAGTCCGCCGCTCGTGATCGGCGCACGGCGCACGGAGTTCGTGGAGACGTCCCTGTCGGCCCCCCTGGGCATGCTCGCCTGCTGGGAGGCGCCCAGCGTCGAACTGACCGTGGAGCCGGGCGAGACCGTGCTCCTCTACACGGACGGGCTGCTGCGCCGCACCGGCGACCCCGTCGACCGCGCCTTCACCCGGCTCCACGCGGCTGCCTCGAGCGTTCCGCGCGCGGTGCGTGCCGATCCCGGGGCCGTCGCCGACCACGTGCTGCGCGCCGTGCTCCCGGACGGGCCGGACGCGGGAGCTCCGCCGCACGGCCGCTCGAAGCCGGGGCACGAGCGGCCGGGGGAGACCGGCGACGAGGACGTCGTGCTGCTGGCGGCGCGCTTCGAATGACCGGGCGCCGTACCGGCGGCCCGTTTCCGGCACCGCCCGCCGCGCGACGCGGCCGCCGGTGACGAGGGCGTTCGCCCCTCTGTCCGTCGCACACGCGACCGTACGATGGAGGAGGTCCAGTGCCGTAACAAGGAGGATGACCGTGGCGGACGAGCTCCCGGAGACCCCGGAGAACGAGTCGGAAGAGCCGATCAAGCAGCGCAAGAACGGCCTGTACCCGGGCGTGTCCGACGAGCTGGCCGAGAACATGAAGTCCGGCTGGGCCGACACGGAGCTGCACGACCTGGAGCCGATCGCCCAGGCCGCCGAGACCGCCGCCCGCCGCGCCGCGCTCTCCGCCCGCTTCCCGGGCGAGCGCCTCGTCGTCCCCGCGGGCAACCTGAAGACCCGCTCCAACGACACCGAGTACGCCTTCCGCGCCTCGGTCGAGTACGCGTACCTCACCGGCAATAAGACCGAGGACGGCGTCCTGGTGCTGGAGCCCACGGCCGACGGCCACCGGGCGACGATCTACCTGCTGCCGCGCTCGGACCGCGAGAACGGCGAGTTCTGGCTCTCCGGCCAGGGCGAGCTGTGGGTCGGCCGCCGCCACTCCCTCACCGAGGCCGAGAAGCTGTACGGCATCCCCGCCTCGGACGTGCGCGAGCTGCCCGAGCAGCTCAAGGAGGCCACCGGCCCGGTCCGCGTGGTCCGCGGGTACGACGCCGGTATCGAGGCGGCACTGCACGACAAGGTGACCGCCGAGCGGGACGAGGAGCTGCGGGTCTTCCTCTCCGAGGCACGGCTGGTCAAGGACGACTTCGAGGTCGGCGAGCTGCAGAAGGCCGTCGACTCCACCGTGCGCGGCTTCGAGGACGTGGTGAAGGTCCTCGACAAGGCGGAGGCCACGTCCGAGCGGTACATCGAGGGCACGTTCTTCCTCCGCGCGCGCGTGGAGGGCAATGACGTCGGTTACGGCACCATCGCCGCCGCCGGCCCGCACGCCTGCACGCTGCACTGGGTGCGCAACGACGGCCCGGTCCGCTCCGGCGACCTCCTGCTGCTGGACGCGGGCGTGGAGACGCACACGTACTACACGGCCGACGTCACGCGCACGTTGCCGGTGAACGGCACGTACAGCGAGGTGCAGAAGAAGGTCTACGACGCTGTGTACGAGGCCCAGGAGGCCGGTATCGCGGCCGTGAAGCCGGGCGCCAAGTACCGCGACTTCCACGACGCCGCGCAGCGCGTGCTGACCGAGAAGCTCGTCGAGTGGGGCCTGGTCGAGGGCCCGGTCGAGCGGGTCCTGGAGCTGGGCCTCCAGCGCCGCTGGACGCTGCACGGCACCGGGCACATGCTCGGCATGGACGTCCACGACTGCGCGGCCGCGCGCACCGAGACGTACGTGGACGGCACGCTGGAGCCCGGCATGGTGCTCACCGTCGAGCCGGGCCTGTACTTCCAGGCCGACGACCTGAGCGTGCCCGAGGAGTACCGCGGCATCGGCGTCCGCATCGAGGACGACATCCTGGTGACCGAGGACGGCAACCGGAACCTCTCCGCCGGCCTGCCCCGCCGTTCCGACGAGGTCGAGGCGTGGATGGCGTCCCTGAAGGGATGACGACGGCCCCGCCACGGCACTGCGCCGGTGACGGGTGCTGATTCCAGGCCCTATGGTGCGTTTCGCGCACTGATACGAGACTGGTGGCCGGGTGCCCTTCTGGGTACCCGGCCACTGGTGTACCCGGGGGAGACATGTGTCCCCTTGGGTTTTTCATGTGCCTAGGGGGGCGATTCTCTGTGGTCAGGGGACCCGGTCAGGCCGCGGACTTCTGGTCCGGCGTCGGAGTGGACCTGCAGCACAACCCGGACGCGCCCGCGGGACGGAGGGCGGGGCTGGAGCACGCCCTGCGGGACGCCGTACGGGAAGGACGGCTCGCTCCGGGCACCCGGCTGCCCGCTACCCGGCGCCTCGCGGCCGAGCTCGGCATATCCCGGGGCACGGCGAAGGCCGCGTACGACCAGCTGGTCGCCGAGGGGTACCTGACCGCCCGTCAGGGTTCGGGCACGGAGGTGGCGCCGCTGCCCTCGGACGCGGTGCCGCCGGCCGCCGACGACACGCGCGCGCGTGCACCCCGTTTCGACCTGCGGCCCGGGAGCCCCGACGTGGGCGCGTTCCCGGCGGCGGCCTGGCTGCGGGCGATGCGCCGGGCGATCGCGACGGCGCCCTCACTGGCGTACGACTACGGGGATCCGCGCGGCCGCATCGAGCTGCGGACGGCGCTGTCGGGCTATCTGTCCCGGGCCCGCGGAGTGCTCGCGCCGCCCGACCGGATAGTGATCACCTCTGGATACGTCCAGGGCCTCGCCCTGCTCACGCGCGTGCTGGACGGCGGAGCGGTCGCCATGGAGGACCCCGGGTCGCCGTTCCACCGGGACGTCGTGCGCCGCAACGGCGGATCGGTCGTCCCCGTCCGAGTGGACGAACGGGGCGCGTGCGCCGACGAGTTGGAGGACGCCTCGGCCGTCGTGGTCACGCCCGCGCACCAGTACCCGACCGGTGTCACCCTGCACCCCGAGCGCCGGCGGGCGCTCACCGACTGGGCGCGCGCGGGGGGCGGGCTGATCGTCGAGAACGACTACGACGGGGAGTTCCGCTACGACCGGCAGCCGCTCGGCGCCCTCCAGGGCATGGCCCCGAACCACGTCGTCTACCTGGGCACCGCCTCCAAGACGCTCGGCCCCGCGCTGCGCCTGGGGTGGATGGTGCTCCCGCCGCACCTCGTCGACGCGGTGGCGGACGCCAAGCTGCACAGCGACCACCACACCGAGTCCATGGGCCAGCTCGCGCTCGCGGAGATGGTCACCGGACACGCGTACGACCGGCACGTCCGCGCCGGCCGGCTCCGTTACCGGCGCCGCAGGGACCAGCTGCTGGACCTGCTGGGCCCGGGGCGGGACGTACGGGGCATCGCGGCGGGGCTGCACGCGCTGGTCGACGTGGAGGACGAGGCCGAGGTGCTGGCACGGGCCGAGGCCGAGGGGCTCGCGGTCGGCCGTCTCGGGGACCACTGGCACACGCCGGGCATGTCGGCCTCGTCGGGGAACGGCCGCCCGCAGGGGCTGGTGATCGGGTACGGCACGCCCCGGGAACGGGCCTACACCGAGGCCCTGGAAGTGCTGGGGAAGGTGCTGGAGGGGACGGCGGCGGGCGGGCGCTGAGCGGCACGAGGGCCATCGTGCCGCCGCACGGCGTCCGGCCGGGTGTCACCCGGGTGTCATCCGGGCGCGGTTCCCCCGAGGGGGAGGGCGTCCGCGAACAGGGCGCCCGCGAGGAGCGGCCCGCTGCCACGCGGGCTCCACGCGCGCGCGTGCAGTTCGGCGTCGAGCGTGGCCAGGGTCTCCTGTCCGGCGTCCGTGGCGGTGCCCCCGGCCTCCAGCACCGCGCGGGCGCCCGCCTGGACGTGGCGGAGCCCGTGCGGGCCCGCCGTGTACAGCAACTCCGTGTCCTGGAGGGTGGACATCACGGTGAGGAGGGCGTCCAGCCGGGCGTTCGGCTCGGGCGCTCCCGCCGCGCGGGCCCGGGTCAGCGCCTCCAGGGCCCGGCGCACATGCGGGAACCCGGCGCGTGCCTCGCCGCGCGCTCCGGCTGCCCCGTACTTCGCGGAGACGGACGAGCCCCGGGACGGCCGCCGGGGCGCCTGCCGGTCGGGGTGGGCGGCGATCCGCTTGGCCGTGGCAGCGATTTCGGTGCCCCGCGCGCGTGGCTCCAGGGCCGCCGCGGCGACCAGGAACCCGAGCACCCAGAGGGCACCCCGGTGACCGCCGCCGGCCAGGGCCACCGAGTGTTCGGTGGACCGGCCGATGTCGCCCAGCTCGGCCCTCAGGCCGGGGGTCGGGGCGCCGGTACGGCGGGCGGCGGCCGCCATCGCCGCCAGGCCGGGCACCAGCGCCCCGGCCGACCAGACGAGGGCACGGTGATCCTGCCGGGTGGCACGGGCACGGAGGTCGCGCGGGTCGGGCAGGCCGGGCTTAGGGGCGAGCTCCAGCTGCCGGGTCAGCGCGGCCACGGCGGCCCGCGCCAGCGTCTCGTCCTCGCGGCTGCGCACGCGCGCGTGCCCTACGAGGAGGGCGTCGTGGACGACGCGGAAGCCGAGGGCGAGGAAGCCGGAGCCGAGGGGGCACCGCTCGGTGCTCCGCCCTCCGGGGGTGTGCCGCCCTCCGGAGGCGTCCCGCCGTCCGCACCGCCACTGCCCGCGCCGGTGTTCTCGGCGTCGGGGTCGATGCCGAGCGTGATGGACCCCTTGTAGCCCTTCGAGGGGTCGCTCTTGTGGACCGGCTTCAGGGTGAGCAGACCGCTGGAGGCACCCCCGCCGTCGTAGACCATGTCGTCGTCGAGCTTCGTGTAGCTGCCGGTGTGCTTGCTGTACGGCTCCAGCTCGAAGATCTGCGTGGCGATGTCGTCGGCGAAGAAGAGCTGGCCGGTGAAGTTGACCTTGCCGCCCTCGTAGGTGCCGTCCTCCTTCTCGCCGCCCGTGTGCACCTTCACATGGATGTGGCAGGTGCGGGGCGTGTACCAGCCGGGGAAGATCGTCTCGAACTTGACCACCCCGTTGGCATTGGCGACCTGGTAGCCGCGCAGATAAGTCTGGTCGTCGGCGTCCGATCCGTCCTCGCTCTCGGCGGGCGCGGAGCCACCGGGGTTGGCGGTGGTGTAGCCGGAGTAGTAGCCCCAGGCGTCGCAGTGCCAGATCTCCACGGCCGCGCCGGCGACCGGGGCACAGGACTCGGCGGTGTCCTGGACGACGATGCGCAGCGTCAGCGGGACACCGTCCTTGCCCTCCGTGATGTTCTTCCGCACGAGGGCGCCGTCCAGGTAGTACGGCCCCTCGGTGACACTCGACATCAGGACGCACCGGCCGCTGCCGGCGGAGGCCGAAGCGGAGGCCGGGGCCGACGTCGCCGCCTCCGCCGCGGCGGTGCCCGTCTCGTCGGCGAAGGCCGCCTCGTACCCGACGACCGCGAGCCCGCCGGCCGCGACCGTCCCACCGGTCACCGCGAGGGCGCGGCGCCGCGTGATTGATGAGTTCCCGTCATTTCCCGTCATGGGCGCGACGTTAGGAACGGTGGCCGTCAGCACGCTGAGGTGATGCTGTGCGCGCACTGAGAATGCGGGAGGTCCGTGAGGCCGGCCGGTCGTGCGGCGGAACGCCCGATTTCGCGGGGGCGTCGACCCGGGCCCGGCGTATCGCTCCACCGCCGGCAGAGCGGAACCGGCGCTACACCGCCATCAGCGGAGCACCCTCGCGCCACTTGAGGATCTTGTCGAAGCTCACCACGGCGCCGCTCCGGCCCGGTTTGTTGCCGATGTGCACATGGTCGGCGAGTTCCTCGATGAGGCAGAGCCCGCGGCCGTGTTCGGCGTCGGCGCGGGCCGGACGGATCAGCGGGCGCCCCCGGCCGGCGGGGAAACCGGGACCGGAGTCGGCGACCTCGATACGGCACTTCTCACCGTCGAGGTAGGCGGTGACCCGGTACGCCTCCGACGGGCTGCCGGACGTCTCCCCACCGTGCTCGACGGCGTTCGCACAGGCCTCGCTGAGCGCGACGGAGAGGTCGTAGGAGACATCGGGGTCCACGCCGGCGGTCTCCATGGTGCCGATCAGCAGCCTCCGGGCGAGCGGAACACTGGCGGCTTCCCGCCGAAGATGGAGTGACCACCAGATGCTCATGCTCCAGCCTCCCGGCCGTGGCTCGACATACCGATACGTATTGCCCTGCCCAGGGCCGCGTAAGCCCGGAAACAGCGTGATGACGCCCATACGGCGGGTGCGCCCAGGACGTGGATCGGTGTATGCGGGGTCGCATCGCAGTGACGGCCACCGAGTTTCTCCCGGTACCCCGGCACCCACCTCACCTGGCCGGCCCCTGCTTCCCCCACACTTCTTCCGCTCCTGCCACTGCCCGTGCCCCCTCAGAACCCCAGTTCGGACGGTCCGTGCGGTGAGGAGATGAACGTACGCCCCTTCTCCGCTCGTATGTAACCGTGTGGACCTGCCGTATGGGGCGGTTAAGGCCAGTGCGATGATGAGCTCGCCATGACTGCCCCCCAACAGCGCACGGCGCGCTCCGGAGCGGAGCTCCGGATCCTGCGGGCCGCGGTGTTCGCCGCGGTCTGCGTCGTGCTGGCCGGGGCCGGTCATGCGTTCGCCTCCTGCGCCGCGGTCCCGCTGTGGAGCCTGGGCGTGGGATTCACCGCCGTCTTCGCCGTCGCCGCCCCGCTCGCCGGCCGGGAGCGCTCGCTGGCGGGCATCGCCACGCTGCTGGCGCTCGGCCAGACCGCGCTGCACGCGCTGTTCGGGTTCGGGCAGCACGGCACGGTCAATGCGGCGGACACCGCGGGGACCACGGACGCCGCTCTCGTCGAGCGCGCCGCACGCCTGGTGTGCGGCGCGGCCGCGGCGGCGATCAGCCCGGCCCAGGCCCAGCGGATACTCACCGACGCGGGACTCACCCACACGGCACACGCCGGGCACCACCCGGCGGACGCCATGCCGACGGCCGCGGGTTCCACGGCCTCCGTCCTGCCGTCCCTGCCCATGCTGCTCGGCCACGTCCTCGCGGCGGTCGCCGCCGGATGGGTGCTGCGGCACGGGGACCTGGCCCTGCTGCGGATCGCGCGGCTCTCCGCCGACGCGACGCCCGTACGGTTCCTGCGCGGCGCCCTCGCCCTGGCGCGGGCCCTGCGGTCCGGTCTGACGGGCACGACGGGGCCGGTGCCCCGTGTCCCGCGCACCGCTGCCGAGGCGGAGCGGGCGCCACGGACGACCGCACTCCAGCACACGGTGATCAGGCGCGGCCCGCCTTCCCGCGGCACCGCCCTCGTCCTCGCCGCCTGACGCGACACACCGCTCCGTACGGAAGGGGTGCCGTCACGTCGTGCGGCACGCGCGCGTGCCTGTCGTTTCCGCGGTGCCACCTGCCGGTGCCACCGCGGCACGTGCGCCCCCTCACCGTCCTCACTCACCGTGGAGTGTCACCTTCATGAAGGCTTCCCGTATCGCCGCCGCCGGTGCCGTCGCCGCCTCGGCCGTCGTCGTCCTGTCCTCCCCCGCGTTCGCCCACGTCAGCGTGCAGCCGGAGGGCACCGCCGCCCAGGGCGGGTACGCGACGGTCAACTTCAAGGTCCCGAACGAGCGCGACGACGCCTCGACCACCAAGCTCGAGGTCACCTTCCCGACCGACCACCCGCTCGCCTCGGTGCAGCCGCAGGCCGTCGACGGCTGGGACGTCAAGGTCACCACGTCCAAGCTCGACAAGCCCGTGGAACTGCACGGCGAGAAGATCGACGAGGCCGTTTCCAAGGTCACCTGGACCGCCTCCGGCAAGGGCATCGAGCCGGGCTTCTTCCAGAAGTTCCCGCTCTCCGTCGGCCAGCTCCCCGAGGACGCCGACGAACTCGTCTTCAAGGCCCTCCAGACGTACTCCAACAAGGAGGTCGTCCGCTGGATCGAGGTGCCGCAGGACGGGGCGGAGGAGCCCGATTACCCGGCGCCGGTGCTCGCCCTGTCCACCGCGAGCGACGACGCGCACGGCTCGTCCGACGCGGACGCCGACGCGGACGCGGCCGGGGACGCCGAGGCCGCCTCCGCCGACAGCTCCGACCAGGCCGCCGAGCCCGCCGACACCAGCGACACCACGGCCCGCGTCCTGGGCATCGTGGGCATCGTCGTCGGCGCCGCTGGCGTGGCATACGGCGTGCTGGCCGGCCGTCGGCGTACCAACAACGCCTGAGGACCATCCCCAGCCTCGGAGCGCGACGGGGTCGTACGGCCCTGAATCCTCCGGCAGTGCGTCGCCCCGTCGGCGGCCCGCTGCCGGAGCGGCGGCGTCATCACAGCACTGCCGTCACGGCATCGCTGTACTCGTACGGCCCCGGTGCGCACCGGAGCTCGAACATCTGGGACATTTTTCTATGCACATCAACAGCTCGAAGCACATGGAGAGCCCGAAGAGCCCGAAGGGCCCGAAGGCCGCGAAGAGCACGAAGAAGGCATACGCGGCAGCGGCCCTGCTGGCCGCCGCGGCTCTCGCCCTCACCGGTTGCGGCGGGGGTGGCGACGAGAACACAGGCTCGTCCGTCGCCGACGTCTCCGCGGAATCCGCGTCGGCCAAGGCTGCGACGGTGCTCGACAAGCCGTTCGAGAAGCCGGACCTGGTGCTGACGGACACGCACGGCGAGTCGTACGACCTCCGCGCCGAGACCAAGGGCAAGCCGACGCTGATCTACTTCGGCTACACCAACTGCCCCGACGTCTGCCCGCTGACGATGAACAACCTCGCCGTCGCGAAGAAGCAGGCGGCGAAGGAGCTGTCGGCGGCACAGCTCGAGCAGTTGCGCATCGTGTTCGTCACGACCGACCCGGAGCGCGACACGCCCAAGGCCCTCGGCGAGTGGCTCAAGGGCATCGACTCCGACGTCGTCGGTCTGACCGGTGACTTCGACACGATCCAGGCCGGCGCCCGCACCCTCGGCATCTCCATCGAGCCGCCCACGAAGGACAAGGACGGCAAGGTCACCTCCATGCACGGCACCCAGGTCGTCGCCTTCTCACCGAAGACCGACGCCGGGTACGTCCTGTACGGGGAGGACGCGACCGTCGACGACTACACCAAGGACCTGCCGAAGCTCCTCGAGGGAGCCAAGCCGTGAGGCGTCGCCCGCTCTCCCTCGGTGCCCTGGTCCTCGCGGCCGGCCTCGCCGTGACCGGCTGCGGCGGCGACGGCGGGGCCGACGACGGCGACCGGGGCGCCGACCTGCGGGTGCGTTCCGCCTATATGCCCCAGCCGGTCACCGGATCCATGGCGGCCGGCTATCTGGTCATCGAGAACGACGGTGACCGGTCCGACACCCTTCAGTCCGTCACCAGCGACATCGCCGAGGACGTCACCATCCACAAGACGTCCGGACAGACGATGGAGAGCGCCGGCAGCGAGGACCGCGAGATCCCCGCTCACGGCTCGCTCGTCTTCGAGAGCGGTGGAATGCACTTGATGTTCGAGAAGCTGGAGCACAAACCGGAGGAGGGCGAGACCGTGTCCGTGGAGTTGCGCTTCGCCGAGGCCGGAACCGTCACGGTCGAGATGCCGGTGAAGTCCGCCACGTACCGGCCGACGGCGAGTACGGAGTCGAGTTCGTCATCGTTCTCCTCCTCGTCGTCGTCATCATCGTCCTCGTCGTCCTCGTCGTCGCACCACTGAGGGAGGGAACACCGTTGAGGCCGTCGAGTCCCAGTCCCGTGCGGCAGAGCGCCAGTCCCGTACGGCGCGCCGTCGCTCATCGCGTCCGGGCGCTGCTCCTGCTGTTCGTCGCCGTGGCCGGCGCTCTGCTCGCCGGGGCCGTTCCCGTCTCCGCGCACGCCGCGCTGACCGGCAGCGACCCGCAGCAGGGCGCGGTGGTCGACAAGGCGCCGGACCGGGTGTCGCTCACCTTCTCCGAGGCCGTCGCACTGTCCGACGGCTCGGTGCGGGTGTACGACCCCAAGGGCAAGCAGGTCGACACCGGCACGACGTCCGACCTGGGCGGCAACACGTACGCCGTGGGACTGCACGCGGGGCTCCCCGACGGCACGTTCACCGTCACCTACCAGGTGGTCTCGGCGGACAGCCATCCCGTCTCCGGGGCCTTCACGTTCTCCGTGGGCGCGCCCTCCGAGACCACCGCCGAGGTGCCCGGGCAGGAGGCGGGCGGCGGGCTCGTCGGCGGACTCTACGGCTTCGCGCGCTACGCCGCGTACGCCGGTTTCATCCTCCTCGTGGGCGGTGCGGCCTTCGTGCTGGCCTGCTGGCCGCGCGGGGCCGGGGTAAGGGCCGTGCAGCGGCTGGTGGTGTCCGGGTGGCTCACCCTGACCGCGGCCACGCTGGCGCTGCTCCTCCTGCGCGGCTCGTACACCGGCTCGGGGAAGATCGGCGACGTCTTCGACCTGAGTCTGCTGGGTGACGTACTGCAGACCAAGACGGGCGCGGCCCTGGTCTCCCGGATGCTGCTGCTCGCGGCGGCGGCCCTGTTCATCGCGGTGCTGTTCGGGGTGTACGTCCGCCGGGACGAGGGCGCCGCGGAGGCCGGCGAGGGCGCCGCCGAGGTCGTCGAGGGCAGCCGGAACAGCCGTGGTGATAGCCGTGGTGATAGCCGTGGTGAGAACAGTGCGGGGAACGCCGGGGGCGACGCCATCGAGG
This sequence comes from Streptomyces sclerotialus, assembly GCA_000719105.1. GTDB lineage: Bacteria > Actinomycetota > Actinomycetes > Streptomycetales > Streptomycetaceae > Streptomyces > Streptomyces sclerotialus_B. The sequence continues at coordinate 129,626 of JODX01000008.1, forward strand.
ACCGGGCGACCGACGCCGGCTCGGCCGTCGACACCGCCCCGGCCGTCGGCACCGATCCGGTCGTCGGCACGGACCCGTCCGTCGACACGGATTCCGCCGCCGAGAAGCGGGACCTCACCTTCGGGCTCGCGATCGGCGGAAGCGTGGTGGCGGTCGGGCTGGCCGCCAGCTGGGCCATGGCCGAGCACGCCTCGACGGGGATACAGCCCGGCATCGCGATGCCCACGGACGTGCTGCACCTCCTGGCCGTCGCCGCCTGGCTGGGCGGACTGGCCGCGCTGCTGGTGGCGCTGTTCCGAGCGCCCGCGGACGCGCCGATCGAGGCCCGGGCGGTACGCCGGTTCTCGCGCGTCGCGTTCACCGGAGTGCTCGTGCTGGCCGTGACCGGGCTCTACCAGTCGTGGCGGCAGGTCGGCTCCTGGTCGGCACTGACCGGCACGTCGTACGGCCGGCTGCTGCTTCTGAAGGTGGGTCTTGTGGCGGTGCTGCTGGGCGTCGCCTGGTTCTCGCGCCGGTGGACCGCGCGGCTGGCCGAGACCCCGGCCTCGTCGGCCGGCCACGGCGGGGACGAGAGGGAGCCTGTCGGCACGGGGAAGCAGTACGCCGGCATGGGGAAGCAGTCCGCCGGCACGGCCACGGACGCCGGTGATCCGCAGCGGGCCGCGCAGCTCGCCCGGCAGCAGGCCGCCATGGCCGCCGCGCGCGAGAAGCGGGTCCGCAACGCCGATCCGGACCGTACGGGGCTGCGCCGCTCCGTGCTCGCCGAGGCGGGCGTGGCCGTCGTCCTGCTGGCCGTGACGACACTCCTGACGGCGACCGAGCCCGGGCGCACGGAGGAGGAGGCCAAGGCGGCGACGTCCTCGGCACAGCAGTCCGTCGCGGCCGGGCAGACCGGCGTGCTGTCCCTGGACATCCCGTTCGACACGGGAGGCGAGGACGGCAAGGGCGTCGTCCGCATCGACCTCGACCCCGCGCGCGTCGGCGGCAACGACCTGCACATCTACGTGCAGCGTCCCGACGGCGAGCCCTTCGACATTCCCGAGGTGAAGATCGCCTTCACGCTCGAGGCGAAGGACATCGGCCCGCTGCCCGTGGTCCCCGACCACATCACCACCGGACACTGGTCGGCAAGCGGAGTGCAGATCCCGATGGCAGGTGACTGGAAGGTCGCGGTCACGGTCCGGACGTCCGACATCGACCAGGTGACCGTCAACAAGAACGCGAAGATCGGCTGAACCCACCATGCCTGACCAGTCCACACCCGAGGCTCCGGCCCCGAGCGTTCCGGACAACTCCTCCGCACAGGCGGCGGAGGCCGGGGGCGGCTCACCGAAGAAAGCCATCTCACGACGGCGGCTGCTCGGGACCGCCGGGGCGACCGGACTCGCCCTGGGCGCGGCAGGAGGGGCGGCCGGCTACACGGCCGCTCCCTCACCCGCGAAGGTCACGCCTCTCTCCTCGCTCGGCACCGACCGCGTGTCGTTTCACGTGAAACACCAGCCCGGAATCACCACTCCCCTCCAGTCCACCGGACACCTCATCGCGTTCGACCTGGCGGCGGGCTCGGGCCGCAAGGAGGCGGCCGCGCTCCTCCGACGCTGGTCGGACACCGCCCGACGGCTGATGGCGGGCAAGGCGACCGCGCAGGACGACACGGACGTGGCCCGTGACGCGGGGCCGTCGTCCCTGACGGTCACCTTCGGCTTCGGGCACAGCTTCTTCGCCCGGACGGGACTGGAGAAACAGCGCCCGGACGCGCTCGACCCGCTGCCCGACTTCTCCTCCGACCACCTCGACAAGAAGCGCAGCAACGGCGACCTGTGGGTGCAGATCAGCGCCAACGACGCCCTGGTCGCCTTCCACGCCCTGCGCGCGATCCAGAAGGACTCGGGCGACGCGGCGCGTGTGCGCTGGCAGATGAACGGTTTCAACCGCTCGCCGGGAGCCACCGCCCGCCCGATGACGGCCCGCAACCTGATGGGCCAGCTCGACGGCACCCGCAACCCGAAACAGTCCGACACCGACTTCGACGAGCGGATCTTCGTACCCGAGTCCGGCGACCCCGCATGGATGGCGAACGGCTCCTACGTCGTCGTACGCCGTATCCGCATGCTCCTCGACGACTGGGAGGAGCTGTCGCTCAAGGAGCAGGAGGAGGTCATGGGACGCAAGAAGTCGTCCGGTGCACCCCTCACCGGCGGCAGCGAGACGACGGAACCGGATCTGGAGAAGACCGACGCCGACGGCAGGTTGATCATCCCGATCAACGCACACTCCCGCATCACCCGCCCCGACCAGAACGGCGGCGCGGCCATGCTCCGCCGCTCGTACTCCTTCCACGACGGCTTCGACGCGGACGGAGTGCCCGACGCGGGGCTGCTCTTCGTCGCCTGGCAGGCCGACCCCCTGCGCGGTTTCGTCCCGGTGCAGCGCAAGCTCGACCGGGGCGACGCACTGTCGGCCTTCATCCGCCACGAGGCGAGCGGCCTCTTCGCGGTGCCGGGCGGTGCGGCGGAGGGAGAGTACGTGGGGCAGCGGCTGCTGGAGGGATGAGGCCTTCACGGGCGGCACGGCGGAGGCACTGCGGAGGAATTGCGGAGGGCTGACGCGTACCCGGGCAGTACGGCTGCGAGGCCGCGCGGCGCGGCTGCCAGGCCGTTCGGCCGCACGGGACCGGAAGGCCGCACGGCCGAACGGCCGCACGGGATCGGAAGGCCCATTAGGGTGAGGCCATGCCAGCCAGCTACGTGTATCTCGGTCCCGAGGGCACCTTCACCGAGGTTGCCCTGCGCACGCTGCCGGAGACCGCGACCCGGGAGCTCGTGCCCGTGGTGTCCGTGCCCGCCGCCCTCGACGCCGTCCGCAACGGTGAGGCCGAGGCCGCGTTCGTACCGATCGAGAACTCCGTCGAGGGCGGCATCACCACCACCCTCGACGAGCTGGTCGCGGGTGCCCCGCTGATGATCTACCGAGAGGTGCTCCTCTCGATCACGTTCGCCCTGCTGGTCCGTCCCGGCACCGAGATCACGGACATCAAGACGGTGACCGCGCACCCGGCGGCGCAGTCCCAGGTACGCGACTGGATGAAGGCCAACCTGCCGCCCGACGTCGTGTGGGAGTCGGCCGCCTCGAACGCGGACGGTGCCCGGCTGGTGCAGGAGGGCCGGTACGACGCGGCCTTCGCGGGAGAGTTCGCGGCCTCCCGGTACGGCCTGGAGGCCCTGGAGACCGGGATCCACGACGCGGAGAACGCCCAGACCCGGTTCGTGCTCGTCGGCCGCCCCGCCCGGCCCGCGGCTCCCACCGGCGCGGACAAGACCTCGGTGGTCATCTGGCAGCGCGACGACCACCCCGGCGGCCTGCGCGACCTGCTGGACGAGTTTGCCGTGCGGGGCGTCAACCTGATGCTGCTGCAGTCCCGTCCGACCGGGCAGGGCATCGGTAACTACTGCTTCGCGATCGACGCCGAGGGCCACATCTCCGACCGGCGCATGGCCGAGACCCTGATGGGGCTCAAGCGGGTGTGCCTGGAGGTGCGTTACCTCGGTTCGTACCCGCGCGCGGACGCCGAGAAGGCAGTCAGGACCCCGCTGCCGGGCACCTCCGACGAGGAGTTCGTCACCGCGTCCGACTGGGTCGCCCGCTGCCAGGACGGTCGGTTCTAGGCCGGTCGCTTCTCGGTCGGTCGCTTCAGGGCGGTCGGTCTCGGTCGGTCGGTTCCAGTCCGGCCGCTTCCCGGACGTTGCGCGTGCGCCGCGTGCGGGGCCGCCCCGGAGTGCCACACGTCCCCGGACACCAGTGCTACCTGGTGATTTTCGCTTTCCACAGAAGTTTTCCACAGGTGGCCTTCTCGACCTGGGGACAAGTCGACAACAAAACGCCACTCCGTCGACAAATCGCCCCACAGGCCCCAGTGGCGCCCACGCCCTCGTTCATCAGCCTTCGTCCACTCGTTTCCCTTCGGTAATCCTTTGGAGCGACCCATTTCCACTCGAAAGTGGAGGCAAAGGCGGTTTGAACCAAGCTTCCTTCGCCCTGCAACTCCCCTTCGAGGCGACCGCCTTCGCAGTCCACAGATCTTTCGCACAGCCTGTGGATAACCTTTCGGGGCTGTGGATCCCTGTGGACAGCCGAACCCCAAATGCCCTCTACCGTAGGGAAGTCGAGTCAACCCGAGGACATGGAGGCACCCCTTTCCAGGGAGCGAATCCCCTTCCCTTGACCTGACCGCCGTCCCGTTCCTCGAGATCGACTCTCCCGGCAAAAGCCAATAAACGCGACGTAAGGAAATTCCGAGTCGAGGGCCGGATGCACGCACCGGTAGCCTTGAGGGGTGATTGACCTTCGCCTGCTCCGTGAGGACCCCGACCGTGTGCGCGCGTCGCAGCGCGCCCGTGGAGAGGATGTCGCGCTCGTCGACTCCCTCCTGTCTGCCGACGAGCGGCGCAGGTCGTCCGGCGTCCGCTTCGACGAACTGCGCGCCGAGCAGAAGGCCCTCGGCAAGCTCATCCCCAAGGCGTCGGGCGACGAGAAGGCCGAGCTGCTGAAGAAGGCGAGCCAGCTGGCCGCCGACGTCAAGGCCGCCGACTCCGAGCGCGACGCGGCCGCGGCCGAGACCCAGGAACTCCTCCTCCGGCTGGGCAACCTCGTCCACCCCGACGTGCCCGTCGGCGGCGAGGAGGACTTCGTCACGCTGGAGACGCACGGCGAGATCCGTGACTTCACCGCCGAGGGCTTCGAGCCCAAGGACCACCTGGAGCTGGGCCAGATCCTCGGCGCGATCGACGTCGAGCGCGGCGCCAAGGTCTCCGGCTCCCGTTTCTACTTCCTCACCGGCGTGGGCGCCCTGCTGGAGCTCGCCCTGGTGAACGCCGCGATCGCCCAGGCCACCGCGGCCGGCTTCACACCGATGCTGACCCCGGCGCTGGTCCGCCCGCAGTCGATGGCCGGCACCGGCTTCCTCGGCCAGGCGGCGCAGGACGTCTACCACCTGGACAAGGACGACCTCTACCTGGTCGGCACCTCCGAGGTGCCCCTCGCCGCGTACCACATGGACGAGATCATCGACGGCGACCGCCTGCCGCTGCGGTACGCGGGCTTCTCGCCGTGCTTCCGCCGCGAGGCCGGCTCGCACGGCAAGGACACCAAGGGCATCTTCCGCGTCCACCAGTTCGACAAGGTCGAGATGTTCTCGTACGTCGACCCGGAGGACTCGCAGGCGGAGCACCAGCGCCTGCTGGAGTGGGAGAAGCAGTGGCTGACGTCGCTGGAGCTGCCGTTCCGGGTGATCGACGTGGCGACCGGTGACCTGGGCGCCTCGGCCGCGCGCAAGTTCGACTGCGAGGCGTGGATCCCGACCCAGGGCAAGTACCGCGAGCTGACGTCGACGTCGGACTGCACGGAGTTCCAGTCCCGCCGCCTGCAGATCCGTATGCGCGACGGCAAGCAGGTCCGGCCGCTGGCGACGCTGAACGGCACGCTGTGCGCCGTACCGCGCACGATCGTCGCCATCCTGGAGAACCACCAGCAGGCCGACGGCTCCGTCCGGGTGCCCGAGGTGCTGCGCCCGTACCTAGGCGGCCGCGAGGTCCTGGAGCCGGTGGCCAAGTGACCGAGGCCGCCACGGCGCACCTCCCGTACCGACTGATCGCCACGGACCTCGACGGAACGCTTCTGCGCCCGGACGACACCGTCTCGGAGCGCACGCGTGCCGCGCTCGCCGCCGCCACGGCGGCGGGCGCCGCGCACATCGTCGTCACGGGGCGCGCGGTGCCCTGGACCAAGCCCATACTGCGGGACCTCGGTTACCAGGGCCTCGCGGTGTGCGGCCAGGGCGCGCAGGTCTACCACGCCGGGGAGGACCGCCTGCTCACCTCGGTGACCCTGGACCGTCAGCTCGCGACGCTCGCCCTCGCCAAGATCGAGGCCGAGGTCGGCCCGCTGCTGCTGGCCGTGAGCCGCGACGGCCTGGACGGCGAGGTGCTGGTCGCTCCCGGCTACCGGGTGCACGACGGTCCGCTGCCGTACCAGCCGATCAGGGACGCGGCGGACATCTGGGCGGCGCCGCTGAACAAGGTGTACATCCAGCACCCCACCCTGTCCGACGACGAGCTGGCCGAGGTGTCCCGCCAGGTCGCGGGCGGTCTCGTCGGCGTGGTGATGGCCGGCGAGGGCATAGTCGAGATCCTGCCGCTCGGGCTGACCAAGGCGACGGGTCTGTCCCTGGCCGCGCGGCGCCTCGGCCACCGCGCCTCCGACACCATCGCCTTCGGTGACATGCCGAACGACATCCCCATGTTCGCCTGGGCCGCGCACGGCGTGGCCATGGCCAACGCCCATGAGGAACTCAAGGACGTGGCGGACGAGGTGACGTCCTCGAACGACGAGGACGGCATCGCGGTGGTGCTGGAACCGTTGCTCGCCCGGACGGGCTGAGGTCCGTCCTACCGGGCCGGAGCCATGTGGTGCCGGTGACGGTGGTCGCGCGGCGGGCGCGCTACGGGCCGGTCCCTGACGGCCCGACGAGCCGGTTCGGTCCCGATTATTCGGCCCTGTTTATTCGGTGGCGCGGCGAATCGGGCCCGGGCACAGTGGATCTGTCCCCGGACGCCGGTTCTGAACCGGTGTCGAGATCTGGGAGCGGGGCCCGGTGTCGTGTTCGCCGGGCTCCCTGCAGGGCAGCCCGTGGCGGGTTCCGGAGTGCTACCCCTCCGTCGAGCCCGCCTCCGCACGGGGAGCTGCCCGGGGCGGCCGCTTCGAGCGCGCGATCCCGCGCGGGCCGCCCACCCGGTCGCTGCCGCCGTGGCCCGGCCGACCTCCGGTCCGCCGTCCCGCTGCGGTCCCGTTCCGCCTGTCCGCCCACGTCGCGGCGGTCGGGCGGAACGGTGCGCAAGCCCGTCCGGAATCCCGGACCGGACCACCGCGCCGACCGGTCCGGCCGAGCAGGCCGAGCGGGCCATGCCGCGCCCGGCCCGGGGATCACGGCCACCGGTACCTTCGCGGCTACCGCCGCCGCCACCTCCGTCTGCGCGCCTTGCTGAAGAACCAGCCCGCAGGCGGCTCGTCGGACCTCCACGGCTGCGGCTCGGGGGCCCGGTCCCGCCAGCGGGCCGCGAGCATGCGGGCCCGCCCGGACGGCTCGGCCACCTCCGCGGACCCTATGAAGTCCTCGTCCAGCACGACGTCGTCCCAGGCATCACCGGCCCCCGCACCAGCCCCGGCACCAGCCCCCGCACCGGACCGGGAGCCGGAGCCGGCTCCCTCCCGCACCTCGTCCTTCGGCTGCTCGGATGCCATTTCTTCCCTCACTGCCCTCTCCACTGCGCGTCCCTTTCGCCCAGTGTGCCCGGAGGGTCGTAAAGCCACCGTCACTCCTCCCCGGCCACCGTCACTCCTCCCCGGCCAGCGTCAGCCTCCTCAGCCTCTGGCCGGCGTACCAGGTCGCGCCCGCGGTGACCGCCGCCAGCAGGACCACCGCGGTCGGCAGGCCCACGTCCGAGGTGACGAGGTCCCCGCCCGCGACCTTCTGGGCGACCGCGAGGGCCCACTGCTGGACGCTGAGCGTGCGGGCACCCGACACGAGCGACCCGAAGAGCGCCTCCCAGACGAGTGCGTAGACCAGGCCGAAGACGACGGCGTGCCGGGTCACCGTGCCGAGGAGCAGGAAGAGCGCGGCGTACGCGATCGACGCGACCAGCGCCGCCACCGTGTAGGCGACCGCTATCTGCTGGCCGTTGCCGTTGAGGATCAGGCCCGCGACGAGGGTCGGGACCGCCGAGAACACCATGGTCACGGCGATCGCCACGATCAGCTTGGTGAAGATGATCGTCGGCCGCTTCACCGGCTTGGACAGCAGGTACACCACCGAGCCGTCGTCGATCTCGGGGCCGATCGCCCCGGTTCCCGCGATGACGCCGATGATGGGCACCATCGTGGCGAGCGCGAACCCGCCGAGTACGTCGGCGGCCACCTGGTCGTCGGCCCCGCCGAAGCCGCGCACGGCCAGCGAGATTACGACCAGCAGGACGGGCAGCGCGCCCAGGATGAGGGCACGGCGACGGCCGAGCAGGCCCCGGTAGGTGAGCCGGGCGACTGTGGGGTCGTACATCTTCGGCCTCCTACGCCGCGACGAGATACGAGAAGACGGACTCGAGGGACTCGTCCGACGGCGAGACCGTGAGCAGGCGGATGCCGTGGTCCCGGGCCACCCTCGGCAGCAGGGCCGTGAACCGGCCGAAGTCGACCGCCTGGATGTGCAGCGCGCCCTCGGCCACGTCGACCTCGATGCCCGCCGTCGACGGGTCCGCGATCAGCGCGGCCGCGAGCGCGCGGTCGTCGCTGGAGCGCACGAGGTAGCGGTGCGGGCGGTCGGTCATCAGCCGGCGGATGCGCCGGAAGTCACCGCTCGCCGCGTGCCGCCCGGCGACGATCACCTCGATGTGGGAGGCGAGCTGCTCGACCTCCTCGAGGATGTGGGAGGAGAACAGCACCGTGCGGCCCTCGTCGCCCATGCGCCGCAGCAGGTCCATGAGCTGCATCCGCTGGCGCGGGTCCATGCCGTTGAAGGGCTCGTCGAGCAGTAGCAGGGACGGGTCGTGCACCAGGGCGGAGGCCATCTTCACGCGCTGGCGCATGCCCTTGGAGTACGTCGACACCTTGCGGTCCTGCGCGTACTCCATCTCGACCGTGGCGAGCGCCTCCCGTGCGGCCTTCTCGTCGAGTCCGTGCAGCTCGGCGTTGGCGAGGACGAACTCGCGGCCGGTGAGGAAGTCGTACATCGCCTCGCGCTCGGGGACGATGCCGATGTGCCGGTAGATCTGCTCGTTGCCCCAGACCGGCCGGCCGTCGAGGGTGACGGTGCCCGTGGAGGGGGCCAGGAAGCCGCCCATCATGTTGATCAGCGTGGACTTGCCGGCGCCGTTCGGGCCGAGCAGCCCCGTCACGCCGGGACCGATGGTCATCGTGATGTCGTTGACGGCGACCACGTTGCCGAACCAGCGCGAGACGTGGTCGATGGAGAGCTCGGTCACAATCCGACCTTCCGGTAGCGGCGCATCAGCAGGCCGTAGCAGCCGGCAATGGCACCCAGGGTGACGAGGACGAAGACGACGCCCTGGCCGTCGGAGGGGCCGATACCGCCGGGGAAGGCGGAGCTCGCGCCGAGGAACGCGGTCTGCACCCCGTCGATCAGCGTGATGGGGGAGAACAGGCCGATCCAGGGGACCGCCCCGGTGCTGGTCTGATCGAAGGCGATGGCCTGGAGGGTCGACACGGCCCCGTAGGTGATGGTCAGCGCGGCGATGACGGCCGCGACGCCGAAACCGCGGCGCGGCGTGACCGCCGATATCACCAGGCCGATGCCGGCGAACAGGAGCGACAGCAGTGCCACGGAGACCAGTCCCTGTGCGAATCCCTTCGTCTGGTCCATGAAGTCCAGCTTGGCCAGCAGCGCGCCCACATACAGCACGAGCAGCGGAGCGGCCGTCAGGATGAACAGCGCCGAGGCCAGCGCCGCGTACTTGGCGCGCACGTAGTCGACGGTCTCGATGGGGCGCGAGAAGTACAGCGGAACCGTCTTGAAGCGCAGGTCCCGGGAGACGGACTGCGGTGCCTGCGCGGCGACGTACAGGCCGATGACGGCCTGCATGACGATCGCGTAGCGCGTGTAGTCGACGGGCAGGTCGTCCATCTTGGTGGCGACGGCGACCGCCACCATGATCGCGGCGGGCAGGCACATCACCACGAACAGGATCATGGGCAGCACCTTGGATTTCGCCGAGCGGCCCAGACCGTACGCGCCGCGCAGGGACTGCGCGTACAGGGAGCGGCGGGCGTAGGCGCGGCCCAGGCGGGGGCCGTCGTAGCTGCGGTAGCCGATGTTGTGGATGCGGGTCTGCTCGCCCGCGCGCGGGAGGGGCGGTTCGCCCGCGCGCGCGCCGGTCGCGGTCTGTGCCCGCGAGTGCTCAACCGTCATTGCCGACCGCCTCCTTCCGTACGTCCGGTCCGTCCTGGCCGTCCCGGCCGGCCTGGCCATGCTGGGTGGTCTGGGTGGCGGCCTGCTGGTCGCCGTCCTTGAAGACCTCGGCTATGTGGTGCCTGCGCTGTTCCATGCGCACCAGACCGAGGCCGAGGTCGGCGACCGTGTCGCGCACCAGGTCGTACGTCTCTTCGCCCTCGGCGGTGAGCAGCAGGATGTGCCCTGCGCCGGGCAGTCCGCCGCCGGTGTGGGTCTCCACCCCGCGCGCGTGGAGCGCGTCCCGCAGGGCCCGTGTGCCGTCGGGATGCCCGTCGGTGTCGGTGACCTCGACGGCGAGGGTGGTCGTGGTCTGTGTGAAGTCCGTGGTCGAGCTGGACCGCAGAAGCTTGCCGCCGTCGATGACGACCACGTGGTCGCAGGTGCGTTCCAGTTCGCCCAGGAGGTGCGAGGTGACCAGGACCGAGATGCCGAAGTCGGTGTGAATACGGCGGATCAAGCCGAGCATCTCGTCGCGACCGACCGGGTCGAGGCCGTTGGTCGGCTCGTCGAGGAAGACCAGCTGCGGGTCGTGGACCAGGGCCTGAGCCAGCTTGACCCGCTGCTTCATACCGGTCGAGTAGCCGCCGATGGGGCGGTAGCGCTCCTCGTACAGGCCGACATGGCGCAGCGTGTCCGCCGTGCGCTCACGGGCCGCCGTCGGCGGGAGCCCGGACATGCGCGCCATGTGCACGACGAACTCGGTGGCCGAGACGTCGGGCGGCAGACAGTCGTGCTCAGGCATATAGCCGACCCGCTCCCGGATGGCACCGCCCTTGGCGGCGACGTCGAGGCCGAGCACTTCGGCGCGGCCCTCGGTGGCGGGGGACAGACCCAGCAGGATCTTGATGAGTGTGGACTTGCCGGCTCCGTTGGCACCGACGAGTCCGGTCACACCGGGCCCGACGTCCACGGAGAGCCGGTCGAGCGCGGTCACCCTGGGGAACCGCTTGCTCAGACTTTCTGTCGCGATCACAGTCACGTGTACGACGCTAGTGGCGCGGACCACAGTGGTCGTCACCCCGCAGAGCTGTCTGTGCGTCAGCCTTGAGTATTACGGGCCCGTAGGGGACCCGTCGCGGAGCCGTTGACGTGGCCGCCGAGCCTTGCCACATTCGTGCGGGTCACGTTACGGACGCGTAGAGCAGTGGCATCGAGCGGGGGTTGCGAGGATGAGCGACGAGGGACGGACCGCGGACGGCATGCTGCTCGCCGGAGCGCGGGAGCGCCGCGTGCGCACGGACGGGGTCGAACTGTGCGTCGCCGAGCTGGGCGATCCCGAGCGGCCCACCGTCGTGCTCGTGCACGGCTATCCCGATTGCAAGGAGGTCTGGTCCGAGGTCGCCCGGCGGCTCGCCGGCCGCTTCCACGTCGTCCTGTACGACGTCCGCGGGCACGGCCGGTCGACGGCTCCGCGGCCGCTGCGCGGCGGGTTCACCCTGGAGAAGCTGACGGACGACTTCCTGGCGGTGGCGGACACCGTCAGCCCCGGCCGGCCGGTGCACCTGGTGGGGCACGACTGGGGTTCCGTGCAGGGCTGGGAGTTCGTGACGGCCGGGCGCGCCGAGGGCCGGATCGCGTCCTTCACCTCGATGTCCGGGCCGTCCCTCGATCACTTCGGGCACTGGATCAAACGCCGGCTGAGGCGGCCGACACCCCGCGCCGCGGCCCAGCTCCTCGGCCAGGGGGCCAAGTCCTGGTACGTGTACCTGCTGCACACGCCGGTCCTGCCGGAGCTCGCCTGGCGCGGCCCCCTCGGCCGCCGCTGGCCCGCGATTCTGCGGCGGACCGAGAGACTCCCTTCGGACGGTTACCCGACGCCGTCGCTGCCCACGGACGCGGCGCACGGGGCTTGGCTGTACCGGGACAACGTCCGGGCACGGCTGTCCCACCCCCGTGAGGACGCGTACGCGCACGCGCCCGTGCAGCTCATCACGCCCCTGGAGGACGCGTTCCTGTCGGAGAGGCTGTACGACGGCCTGGAGTCGTGGGTCCCGCGGCTCGTCCGCCGGACGATCCCGGCGAAGCACTGGGTTCCTCGGACGCGTCCCGACCAGGTGGCGGCCTGGATCACCGAGTTCGTGACGTCCGTCGAGGGCGGACGCCCCGCACCGGACGCCACCGGCCCCCACACCGAGCGGTTCGCCGGCCGGCTCGTCCTGGTCACCGGCGCGGCCTCCGGCATCGGGCGGGCCACCGCCCTGGCGTTCGCGCAGGCCCGCGCGCGCGTGGTGGCCGTCGACCGGGACGCGAAGGGGGCCGCCCGCACGGCGGAGTCGGCCCGGCTGCTGGGCGCCCCGGAGGCATGGGCCGAGCCGGCCGACGTCTCCGACGGGGAGGCCATGGAGAAGCTCGCGGAAAAGGTCGCCGCCGAGTACGGCGTGGTGGACGTCCTGGTGAACAACGCCGGGGTCGGGCTGGCCGGTGCCTTCCTCGACACCACACCGGAGGACTGGAAGCGGGTGCTCGACGTCAACCTGTGGGGCGTCATCCACGGCTGCCGGGTCTTCGGCGGGCAGATGGCCGAGCGCAACCAGGGCGGCCACATCGTCAACGTCGCCTCCGCGGCGGCGTATCTCCCGTCGAAGGCCCTGCCCGCCTACAGCACCTCCAAGGCCGCCGTCCTGATGCTCAGCGAGTGCCTGCGCGCGGAGCTCGCCGGGCAGGGCATCGGGGTGTCGGCGGTCTGCCCGGGATTCGTCGACACGAACATCACCTCGACCGCGCGCTTCGCGGGCGTCGGCCCCGCCGAGGAGGACCGGCTCCGGAAGCGGACGGCCCGGCTGTACGGACGCCGGAACTACCCGCCGGAGAAGGTGGCGGACGCGATCCTGCGCGCGGTGGTGCGCAACCGGGCCGTCGTGCCCGTCACCCCGGAGGCCCGCGTCGGCCGCTTCCTGTCACACCTCACCCCGAGGACGCTACGCGCGGTCGCCCGGCTGGACCCGCCGCTGGGAGGCGCCCGTCGCCGGCCGCACCGCAGCACCGGCGCCGGCACCGGCTGAGGCGCAGGTGAGGCTGAGGCTGATGCTCACGGCGGCGGATCGGCGCTCGGGAACGGCCGGCTGTCCACAGTTTCGCCAACTTGCCTGTGGAAAACCCCACTTGGCTGTGGACCAAACATCGAAGACAAAACAACGTGCGTGATACGCGTCTCTCCGGCACCCTGCCGGAATGGACGAACGGCGCACCGTCAGGGTGTCGAAGTACCTCGCGAGACATCTGCGGCACGAGCCCGAGCGCATCGGGCTCACACTGGACCCCGGCGGCTGGGTCGAGATCGACGCGCTCGTCGAGGCGGCCGCCGCGCACGGCTTCCGGTTCACGAGGGCGGAGCTCGACCACGTGGTCGCCACCAACGACAAGCGGCGCTTCGCCGTCGAGGGAACCCGGATCCGGGCCAGCCAGGGCCACACCGTCCCGGTCGACCTCGGCCTGCCCGAGGCGGTGCCGCCGCCGTACCTGTACCACGGGACCGTGGCGCGCCACCTGCCCGCGATCCGCACGGAGGGGCTTCGCCCGATGAACCGCCACGCCGTGCACCTCTCGCCCGACCGCGCGACCGCCGCCCGCGTGGGCGCCCGGCGCGGTCGCCCCGTCGTGCTCCCCGTGGACTCCGGCGCCATGCACCGCGACGGCCATGTGTTCCGTGTCAGCGCCAACGGGGTGTGGCTGGCGGCGGCCGTACCGCCCGAGTACGTGCGCTTTCCCACGCCCCACTGAACGCCGGTCGCTGCCACGGTCCGCCCCCACTTACGCTCTGGGGCATGAGTCTGCGCCTGAGCACCGTCATCCTCCCGTACGTCCGCTGGCACGAAGGCGGCCGTTCCGCCTGGCAGCGGGCCGAGCAGCTCGGGTTCCACACGGCTTTCACGTACGACCACCTGTCGTGGCGCACCTTCCGGGACGGCCCCTGGTTCGGTGCGGTCCCCACCCTCACGGCCGCTGCCGCCGTGACCGAGCGACTACGCCTGGGCACCCTCGTGACCTCGCCGAACTTCCGGCACCCGGTGACGCTCGCCAAGGAGCTGATCTCCCTCGACGACATCTCCGGCGGCCGGCTCACCCTGGGCATCGGCGCCGGCGGCACCGGGTTCGACGCCACCGCGCTCGGCCAGGCCCCGTGGACGCCGCGCGAGCGGGCCGACCGCTTCGCCGAGTTCGTACCGCTGCTCGACCGGCTGCTGACCGAGGACTCCGTGTCGTACGAGGGCGACTTCTACTCCGCGCACGAGGCACGCACCATTCCGGGCTGCGTCCAGCGGCCCAGGCTGCCCTTCGCGGTGGCCGCCACCGGTCCGCGCGGGATCGGGCTCGCGGCCCGGTACGGACAGGCGTGGGTCACCACGGGGGATCCCCGGCTGTACGAGACGGGCACTCCCGAGCAGTCGGTGGCCGCCCTGCGCGGGCAGGCGGAGAAGCTGGCGGACGCCTGCGCCGAGATCGGCCGGGACGCGTCCGGGATGGACAAGATCCTGCTCACCGGTTTCACACCGGACCGTGACCGCCCGCTCCAGTCGCTCGACGCGTTCGTGGACTTCGCAGGGCGCCACGTCGAGCTGGGGTTCACGGACATCGTCGTCCACTGGCCCATCCCCGACTCGGTCTTCGCCGCGGACGAGAAGGTCTTCGAGCGGATCGCCATGGAGGCATCCGCGCAGCTGGGATGAGCACGAACTACGCATTTGTGCGGCCCATCGCACGCCCGTGCGACCATCTGCGGGAGAATGGGTCCGTGACCTCAGCGACGAGACAGCCCGAGACCCCGGCCCCGACCGTCCCGCCCCGGCTGATCGCCACCGACCTCGACGGCACCCTGCTGCGCGACGACAAGTCGGTGTCGCCCCGCACGGTCGCCGCCCTGGCGGCCGCCGAGCAGGCGGGCATCGAGGTCTTCTTCGTCACCGGCCGCCCGGCACGGTGGATGGACGTGGTCAGCGATCACGTCCACGGTCACGGCCTGGCCATCTGCGGGAACGGTGCCGCCGTGGTCGACCTGCACGGAGGCCCGGGCCTCCACCGGTTCGTCAAGGTCCGCGACCTGGCGCGCGAGAACGCGCTCGACACCGTGCGGCTGCTGCGCGAGGCAGCGCCGGGCACGGTGTACGCCGTCGAGCAGACCTACGGTTTCCACCAGGAACCGGAGTACCCGAAGCTGCACCTGGAGGTCCCCGACAGCATCGCGCCGGCGGAGAAGCTGCTGGCGCCGGACGGAGCCACGGCCGGTGAGCCGGTGCTCAAGATCCTCGCCTACCACCCGCACATCGACCCCGACGCCTTCCTCGCCACCGCCCGCATAGCCGTCGGGGACCGCGCCACCATCACCCGCTCCAGCCCCAGCGCCCTGCTGGAGATCAGCGGCCCCGGCGTGTCCAAGGCCAGCACGCTCGCACTGAGCTGCGCCGAGCGCGGCATCTCCCACGAGGAGGTGGTCGCCTTCGGTGACATGCCGAACGACCTGGAGATGCTCACCTGGGCGGGCCGCTCGTACGCCATGGGCAACGCACACCCCGATGTGCTCGCCGCCGCCTCGGGACGGACCGTCGCCAACAACGACGACGGGGTGGCGGTCGTGATCGAACGCCTGGTGAGGGAACGGCGGAACAGGCTCTAGAGCTCAACGCCGTGCTGCAGCAACCACGGCACCGGATCGACCCCCGACCCCGCCTCCGGCGTGATGCGCACCTCGAAGTGCAGATGGGGGCCGGTCGAGTTGCCCGTGGTGCCCGACTGACCGATCCACTGCCCCGTGGCCACCCGCTCCCCCTGTTCGACGGAGACGGCGGCGAGGTGGGCGTACTGCGTGTAGTAGCCGCCCGGATGCCGGATCACGGCCTCGATGCCGAAGGGGCCGCCGCAGGAGACACGCACGACCCGCCCCGCGCCGACGGCCCGTACCGGTGTGCCGATGGGCACCGCGAAGTCCTGCCCGGTGTGCCGGTTCACCCAGCGTTCGCCACCGCTGCCGAAGCCCGCGGAGAGCTCGTACGCCGACACCGGCGCGACCCACGCGCGTGTGTCTGCGCTCCCGGGCTGGTCGAGGCGTACGGCACCGCGGCACGCGCCCGCCGCCACCGACGCGTCCGCCCGCCCCTGCAACTCCCACCGCGCCTCTTCCAGCTTCTTCTCGATGGACCGCTTGGTCCCGGCGAGCTCGGCGGTGCGCCGATCCAGCTCCTGCCACCGCTCCCGCGCTTTCGCCCGGTCGGCCGCGTACCGCGCTTCCGCGCGCCGGCTCCCGGCCACCGCGTTGTCCACGGCGGTCTCCGCCTGCCGAGCGGCACGATGACCGCGCATCAGCTCATCGGGGTCCTCCGCGAGCAACAGCTGCGCGGTGTACGGCACCCCGCCGCCCTGGCGGTAGTGGGCCCGCGCCATCCGGCCGAGGTTCTCATGGAGTTCGGCGACCCGCGCCCGCTCCCGCGTCAGCAGCTTCTCCAGCCGCAGCACCTCACCGCGCTGCGCCTCCGCCTCCCTTCGCCCCACCTCGTACCGCTGCGTCGCCACGGCCGCCTCCTCGTACAACCGGGCCACCCTGGCACTGGCCCCGGAATCGCCGGAGAGCCCCGTGCCGCCACCGCTCTCGGCCGACGTGGGCCGTGCCACGAGCACCGCCGCGGCGATCAGCAGCACGGAGGCGAGCAGCGGATGACGGCGACGACGTGGGGACATGCCAGCGATCGTGTCGCGGGTCCCGTGCGGGGGCCCGTCCAAGTCGTACGGGCGGGGGACCCGGTGCCACGGACGGAGCACCTGGTTGCGCCGAACAGCGCCCCGCCGCGAAGCGGCTCGACACCGCGTCCCGCTCCGGCCGTCAGCGTGCCGCCATGCCGGCCAGGAGTTCCCCCGACGCCTCGCGCGCGACCATGTCCCGCAGTGGCCCGTCCACAGCCGCCAGCGCCGCGAACGGTCCCCGTTGCACGATCCGTCCCTCGGCGAGGACGACGACCTCGTCCACGGCCTCCAGCCCCGCCAGCCTGTGGGTGATCAGCAGCATCGTACGGCCCTCGGTCGCGGCCAGCAGGTCCGTGGTGAGCGCGTCGGCCGTCGGCAGGTCGAGGTGTTCCGCGGGCTCGTCGAGGAGCAGGACGGGGAAGCCGGCGAGCAGCGCGCGAGCCAGGGCGAGCCGCTGCCGCTGGCCGCCTGACAGCCGGGTCCCGTGCTCACCGACGAGCGTCGAGAGCCCGTCCGGCAGCGCGTCGGCCCAGTCGAGGAGCCGCGCCCGCGCCAGCGCGTCGCGGAGTTCCGCCTCGGTGGCGTCCCGCCGCGCCAGGAGCAGGTTCTCCCGTACGGAGCTGTCGAAGAGGTACGCGTCCTGGGCGCACAGCCCGACGTGCCGCCGTACGGCATCGCCGTCGAGCGCGTACGCGTCCACACCACCGAGCGTGTACGTACCCTGTCGCGCGTCCAGGAACCGCAGCAGCACCTGCGCCAGCGTCGTCTTGCCCGATCCGGAGGTGCCCACGACGGCGATCCGGCGGCCCTCCTCGAGCGTGAGGTCGATCCCGGTGAGTGCGTCCCGGTCCTGCCCGCCGTACCGGGCCGTGAGCCCACCGAGCACGAGAGGGAAGGGCGAGTGCGGCGCGGGCCGGGGACGCTCCGGTTCGCGTACGGGCTCGGGGGCGTCCAGCACCTCGTACACGCGCTCCGCGCTCTTGCGCACCCGCTGCCGGAACTGCACGGCGAGCGGCAGCCCCATGACGGCCTCGAAGGCGGCCAGCGGGGTCAGGACGACGACTGCCATCGCGAGCCCGCCGAGCCGCCCGTCGGCCACCGCCTGGACGCCCACGAGCGCGGTGGCCGCGACGGTGAGCCCCGTGACGAGGGCGGTCAGCCCGTCGCCGAGCGCGGTCGCCGTGGCGCCACGGGAGGCGATCCGGGTCAGCGTGACATCGGCCCGGCGGGTCTCGGCCGTGCGTGCCGCCAGGGCACCCGCCACGGTCAGCTCGGCGGTGCCACTGAGGAGATCGGCCGTGCGGGTGGCCAGCTCCCCGCGGGCGGGGGCGAGCCTGCGCTCGGCGCGCCGGGCCACGGCTCCGGTCAGCAGGGGCACGCCGGCGCCGGCGGCCAGCAGCCCGAGGGCGAGGGCCGCGCCGGCCTCGGGCAGCAGCCACGCGGTGAACCCTACGGACGCGGCCGACACCATGACCGCCGCACCGGCCGGCAGCAGCCACCGCACCCAGTAGTCCTGCAACGCGTCCACGTCGGCGACCAGCCGCGAGAGCAGATCACCGCGCCGGGTGCGTCGCAGCCCCGCGGGCGCCAGCCGTTCCAGCCGCCGGTAGACGGCGACCCGGGTGTCGGCCAGCATCCGCAGCACCGCGTCGTGCGACACCAGCCGCTCCGCGTACCGGAACACGGCCCGCCCGATACCGAACGCCCGCGTGGCCGTGACCGCGACCATCAGGTACAGCACCGGCGGCTGCTGGGACGCCCGCGAGATCAGATACCCGGAAGTGGCCATGAGTCCCACGGCACTGCCCAGAGCGAGGCTGCCGAGCAGCAGCGCGAGGGCGAGCCGACCGCGCCGGGCACCGGCCATGACCCGGACCCGGCTCAGCACGGACTCCCGCGCGCCTGTGGGGACTTCCTCTCCCTCGACCGTCTGCCGTGCCTCTTCTTCCTTCTCCCAGAGCTGCCGGCCCTCCAGGTCCTCCCGGTCGGACCGCGCCACCCCGGCGCGCGGAGAAACGGGCGCCGCAGCAGTGTGCCCGGGCTCCAGCCGGACCACCCGGTCGGCCACCGCCAGCAGCGCCGGCCGGTGCACCACCAGCAGGACGGTCCGCCCGGCCGCGAGCCGCCGCACCGCGTCCACGATCTCCGACTCGGTCTCTCCGTCCAGCGAGGCCGTCGGCTCGTCGAGCAGCAACACGGGACGGTCCGCGAGGAACGCCCGCGCCAGGGCGAGCCGCTGGCGCTGACCGGCCGACAGACCGGTGCCGTCCTCACCCAGAAGCGTGTCCGTTCCCTCGGGCAGCGCCTCCACGAACGCCAGTGCTCCCGCATCGGCCAACGCCCGCCGTACGGCCGCCTCGTCCGCGTCGGGCCGCGCAAGCCGTACGTTCTCGGCGATGGTCCCGGCGAACAGATGGGGCCGCTGCGGCACCCACGCCACGCGGGAGTGCCACGCGTCACGGTCGAGGGAAGCGAGGTCGGCGTCCCCGATGCACACCCGCCCCGCTGCCGGCTGCACGAACCCGAGCAGGACGTTGAGCAGCGTCGACTTGCCCACACCGCTCGGTCCCACGAGCGCCACCGTCTCGCCGGGCCGGACCTCGAAGGACGCACGGGAGACGGCGTCGTACGACCGCCCGGGATACCGCACGGTGACGTCGTCGAAGCACATCCCCCCGTGCGGCGCAGGCAGCGAGCCGCGGCCCGGCACCGGCGTCTCCAGCACCTCGAAGATCTCCTCGGCCGCCGCGAGCCCCTCGGCGGCCGCGTGGAACTGTGCCCCCACCTGCCGGAGCGGCAGATACGCCTCGGGAGCGAGGACGAGGACGACCAGCCCGATGTAGAGGTCCATGTCCCCGTGCACGAGCCGCATGCCGATGGTCACCGCGACCAGCGCGACGGAGATCGTGGCGAGCAGTTCCAGCGCGAAGGACGACAGGAAAGCGATCCGCAGCGTCCGCATCGTCGCCCGCCGGTACTCACCGGTGATCCGCTTGATCGACTCGGCCTGGGCCTTGGCCCGGCCGAACACCTTCAGCGTCGGCAACCCGGCAACCACGTCCAGGAAGTGTCCCGAAAGCCGCGACAGCAGCCGCCACTGGTGGTCCATCTGGGTACGCGTCGCCCAGCCGATGAGCACCATGAAGAGGGGTATCAGCGGCAGTGTGCCGACGATGATGGCCGCGGACACCCAGTCCTCGGTGACGATCCGCGCGAGCACCGCCACGGGGACGACCACGGCGAGCCCCAACTGTGGCAGATACCTCGAGAAGTAATCGTCGAGTGCATCCACTCCGCGTGTGGCGAGGGCGATGAGCGAGCCCGTGCGCTGGCCGCTCAGCCAGCCCGGACCGAGCGCGACGGCCCGTTCCAGCAGCCGACCGCGCAGCTCCGACTTCACCGCCGCACTCGCCCGGTGCGCGGCCAGCTCGGTGAGCCAGGAGACCAGCCCACGGCTGCATGCCACCGCCACCAACAGCAGCAGGGGGACGCGGAGTTCACTGACCGGCATCCCGTGCTGGAAGGCGCCGACCACGACCTCGGCGATGAGCATCGCCTGAGCGATGACGAGCAGGGCTCCCACCGCACCCAGGCCGACGACCGCCCCCAGGAAGAGGCGGGTCGCCCGAGCGTGGCGCAGGAGACGCGGGTCGATCGGTTTCACGTGAAACACACCCTTTTCTCAGCAAGCGTGTTTCACGTGAAACACGCCCCTCGGGCCCGGAGAGCCGTGTTTCACGTGAAACAACGGGCCACACGGCTCTCTACCGGGCTCAGTGCGCGGTCTCGGCGATGTGATGGGTGCCGATCCGCTTGCGGAACACCCAGTAGGTCCAGCCCTGGTAGAGCAGAACGACCGGAGTGGCGATCCCCGCACACCAAGTCATGATCTTCAAGGTGTAGGGGGCGGACGAGGCGTTGGTGACCGTGAGGCTCCATTCCTCGTTCAGCGACGACGGCATGACGTTCGGGAAGAGCGTGAGGAAGAGCATCGCGACCGCGGCCACGACGGTGAGTCCCGACAGGACGAACGCCCAGCCCTCGCGCCCCGTCTGGGCCACGCCCACCGCGGCGACGAGGGCGGCCACCGCCACGATCAGCGCGGCCAGCGACGCGCCATTGCCCTTGTCCGCCTGCGTCCACAGCAGAAAGACGAGCGCCAGCACGGAGGTCACCAGCCCGACCCGCAACGCCAGCTTCCGCGCCCGCTCCCGGATCTCCCCCACGGTCTTGAGCCCGACGAACACCGTCCCGTGGAAGGTGAACAGCGACAGCGTCACCAGACCGCCCAGCAGGGAGTACGGGTTGAACAGGTCGACGATGCCGCCGACGTACTCCAGCTCGGAGTCGATCTTCACTCCGCGCACGATGTTGCCGAAGATCAGACCCCACACGAACGCGGTGATCAGCGAGGTCCAGAAGATCGCGGTCTCCCAGTTGCGCTGCCACCTCTCCTCGGGCCGCTTCACCCGGTACTCGAAGGCGACCCCGCGAACGATGAGGCAGACCAGGATGACCAGCAGCGGCAGGTAGAAGCCGGAGAAGAGCGTGGCGTACCACTCGGGGAAGGCCGCGAAGGTCGCACCACCGGCCGTGACCAGCCACACCTCGTTCCCGTCCCAGACGGGCCCGATCGTGTTGATGAGCACCCGCTTCTCCGGTCGGTTGCGGGCCAGCAGCCTGGTGAGGACACCGACTCCGAAGTCGAAGCCCTCCAGGAAGAAGTAGCCGATCCAGAGGAACGCGATGAGGACGAACCAGACGTCGTGAAGTTCCATGACTGTGCAGCTCCCTCGGCCTAGTACGAGAAGGCCATCGGCTTGTCGGCGTCACGGAGGTCGCCGCCGATCTTCTTGGGCGGATTGAGGTCGGCCTCGGTGAGCTCCGGCGGGCCGGCCTTGACGTACTTCACGAGCAGCTTGACCTCGACGACCGCGAGGATCGCGTACAGGGTGGTGAACACGATCATCGAGGTGATGACCTCACCCTGCGAGACACCGGGGGAGACCGCGGCGCTGGTGCGGAGCACCCCGAAGACGACCCACGGTTGGCGGCCCATCTCGGTGAAGATCCAGCCCCAGGCGTTGGCGATCAGCGGGAAGCCCATGGTGAGGACCGCGACGCGCCAGAACCACTTGGTCAGCGTCGGTCCGAGCACCTTCCCGGGCAGCAGCGAGAGATGCGGCACCTCGTCCTCACCCACCCGCAGATGCTGCGCCAGCAGGAACTTCTTGCGCGTCAGCCAGAGGCCGAGCAGCCCGAGACTGAAGGACGCCATGCCGAAGCCGATCATCCAGCGGAAGCCCCAGTAGGCGACCGGGATGTTGGGGCGGTAGTCCCCGGGTCCGTATTTCTCCTGCATCTCCTTGTTGAGCTCGTTGATGCCGGGGACGTACGACTCGAAGTCGTTCTTCGCGAGGAAGGACAGCAGGCCCGGGATCTCGATGGCGACCTTGTTGTGTCCCTCGTCGACGTCACCGACGGCGAAGACCGAGAAGGGCGCGGGGCCCTCGCCGTCCCACAGCGCCTCGGCCGCGGCCATCTTCATCGGCTGCTGCTCGTACATGACCTTGCCGAGCGTGTCGCCGCTGATCGCGGTGAGCAGACCGCCGACGACCACGGTGACCAGGCCGAGCCGCAGGGACGTCTTCATCACCGGGACGTGCTTCTTGCGCATGAGGTGGAAGGCCGCGATGCCGACCATGAAGGCGCCGCCGGTGAGGAAAGCCGCCGTGAGGCTGTGGAAGACCTGGGTCAGGGCGGTGTCCTGGGTCAGCACCCGCCAGAAGTCGGTGAGTTCGGCACGCCCCTTCTCCTCGTTGATCCGGTAGCCGACGGGGTGCTGCATCCACGAGTTGGCCGCGAGGATGAAGTACGCCGACAGGATCGTGCCGATGGAGACCATCCAGATGCAGGCGAGGTGGATCTTCTGCGGCAACTTGTCCCAGCCGAAGATCCACAGTCCGATGAACGTCGACTCGAAGAAGAAGGCTATGAGCGCCTCGAAGGCCAGCGGGGCACCGAAGACATCGCCGACGAAGCGTGAGTAGTCCGACCAGTTCATGCCGAACTGGAACTCCTGCACCAGACCGGTGACGACGCCCATCGCGATGTTGATCAGGAAGAGCTTGCCCCAGAACTTGGTGGCCTTGAGGTACTTCTCCTTGCCGGTGCGGACCCAGGCGGTCTGCAGACCGGCGGTGAGCGCGGCGAGCGAAATCGTCAGCGGGACGAAGAGGAAGTGGTAGACGGTGGTGATACCGAACTGCCATCGCGCCAGAGTCTCCGGCGCCAGAGCGATGTCCACGTCTTCTCCTTACATGCCGTGGTCATGGCGGCAGTTTGCCCAGGTTTGTCATACACAGCACAGGACGAACCCGGACAGGCTTGTGAACGCGTTCACATTCACAAGCAATTATGACGCACACGTGCGCGATGCCGGGAGGGGGGTCCCCCTTACGTCAACCCCCTGCGCAAGGGCCTGACGGCCCGGCATCCGTGGGCCGGCCGGCAGACAAGGGAAGGGCGGGACGGAACGGGCCGGCACCTCGGGGTGAAATCCGCCCCAAGATGCCGGCCCGCCCCGGTGGCCACCGGGCTCAGCAGCCGGTCACGGCTGTCGCCGGTCCGGCGATCGATCGACCGGGCCCCACGACCCGACCGAGGATCATCCGGCCTTGCTGAACACCTCCGCGACCTTCAGCAAGATGTCGTTGGCTTCGCTCTCCCCGACCGTCACACGCACACCCTCACCGGGGAAGGGCCGTACGACGACGCCGTGCTCCTCGCACGCGGCCGCGAAATCGGCCGTACGCTCCCCCAGCCTCAACCACACGAAGTTCGCCTGGGTCTCGGGCACCGTCCAGCCCTGGGCCTGCAGACCCTCCACGACCCGCGTGCGCTCGCACACCAGCGAGCCGACCCGGCCCAGCAGCTCGTCCTCCGCACGCAGGGAGGCGATCGCCGCCTCCTGCGCGAGCTGGCTCACCCCGAACGGCACCGCCGTCTTGCGCAGGGCCGCCGCCACCGGCTCATGGGCGATCGCGAAGCCCACGCGGAGCCCGGCGAGACCGTACGCCTTGGAGAAGGTCCGCAGCACGCAGACGTTCGGCCGCTCGCGGTAGAGCTCGACGCCGTCGGGGACCTCCGTGTCACGGATGAACTCGCGGTACGCCTCGTCCAGCACCACCAGCACGTCGCCCGGCACCCGGTCGAGGAAACGCTCCAGCTCTGCCCGGCGCACCACCGTCCCCGTCGGGTTGTTGGGATTGCAGACGAAGATCAGCCGCGTCCGGTCGGTGATGGCGTCCGCCATCGCGTCCAGGTCGTGCACGTCGCCCGGCGTCAGCGGTACCTGCACGGGCGTGGCCCCGCTGATCCGCGTGATGATGGGGTACGCCTCGAAGGACCGCCAGGCGTAGATCACCTCGTCACCCGGTCCGGAGGTCACCTGGAGCAGCTGCTGGGCGACTCCGACCGAGCCGGTGCCGGTGGCCAGGTGGGAGAGCGGCACCCCGAAGCGTTCGGACAGCTCGTTCATCAGGCCCGCGCACGCCATGTCCGGGTACCGGTTGAAGGACGTGGCCGCCGCAGTCACGCTCTCCAGCACACCGGGCAGCGGCGGATAGGGGTTTTCGTTGGAGGACAGCTTGTACGCCGTGGGGCCGTCCACCGCGGCGGGCCTGCCGGGCTTGTAGGTGGGAATACCCTCCAGCTCGGCTCGCAGCTTGGGGCTCGTCTCGCTCACCGCAGTCCTCCTCGTCGACGCTCAATGATCCTCACTTTATGAGGATTCGGCCTCCCTGCGAATGGCCCGGGGACAACCTCGCGACCGCCGCGGCCACGTCCCCGCACGGCACACCCGCCCCAAAGGCATCATGGGACGAAGGCGTACGAAACAGGGGGCGCGCCACACATGACGGCATGCGCCGGTGGCTCACGCCGTGGCGCGCATCCCCCGTGAAGGTGAGTTGAGACCGCTTCGCAACGCGAGGCAGTTGGCAGGTCTATGGGGCTCGACACGGCACGTAGCGACTTTGGATCGTTTAAGTCTCGTCACTTCCCAGGCATTCGACGGCTCCCGACCTTGCAGAAACGTGCCTGTCAACGTGGGCATATGCGTCCGCACTACCCCACCGCATGAGCCCTACTATCGGCTCGCCATGACAGCAGCAGGGAAGCACCAGGTGAGCCGGGCGGACACATCCCGCCGAGGCAGTCGGCCGGGCCGGGCGGGCATCAGAGACGTGGCCGCCGCCGCCGGTGTCTCCATCACGACCGTCTCCGATGCCCTCAACGGCAAGGGCCGGCTGCCGGACGCCACCCGACGCCACGTCCGAGAGGTCGCCGACCGGCTGGGCTACCGCCCGTCGGCAGCGGCCCGAACTCTTCGTACCGGGAAGTCGGGGCTGATCGGCCTCACCGTGACCACGTACGGGGATGAACCTTTCACCTTCACCGAGTTCGCGTACTTCGCGGAAATGGCGCGGGCCGCCACCTCGGCCGCGCTCGCCCGGGGCTACGCCCTGGTCATCCTTCCCGCGACCTCGCGCCACGACGTCTGGTCGAACGTCGCTCTGGACGGCACCGTCGTCATCGACCCCTCCGACCACGACCCGGTGGTCAGCGAGCTGGTCCGCCAGGGACTGCCGGTCGTCTCCGACGGCCGCCCGGCCGGCACGCTCCCGGTGACCGCCTGGGTCGACAACGACCACGAGGCCGCCGTCCTCGGCATCCTCGATCATCTGGCCGCCGCCGGCGCCCGCCGGATCGGCCTGCTGACGGGGACCACGACGGACACGTACACCCACCTGTCCACCACCGCGTACCTGCGCTGGTGCGAGCGGATCGGCCAGGACCCGGTGTACGAGGCCTATCCGGCACACGACCCCTGCGCCGGTGCCGTGGCCGCCGACCGGCTCCTGGCCCGGCCCGACCGTCCCGACGCGGTCTACGGGCTGTTCGATCCCAACGGCACCGATCTGCTCGCCGCGGCCCGGCGGTACGGGCTGCGCGTACCGGAGGACCTCCTGCTGGTCTGCTGCAGCGAGTCCACCGTGTACGCCAACACCGAGCCACCCATCACCACGCTCTCCCTCAAGCCGCGCCGGATCGGCACGGCGGTGGTCCAGCTCCTCATCGACGCCATCGAGGGGGTCGACACGGAGCTGCCCGTCGAGCAGGTGATACCGACCGAGCTGATCGTGCGGACCTCCTCCGAGCGCCGGCCGCCCCGTACGACGGTCAGTCCTCCGCGGTCACCCGAAGGGGACTGAACGGGGGATTCCGCAGAGCCCCCTTCGTGCATCCGACGATGAATTGGGCGGAGCAGCTCCGCCCAATTCGGGAGAAAACCGCGGTGAACAGCGGCCCTGCGCCATTTCACCACCCCTGGGTCATCACATGGCGCGATCCGCATTCCTATGATGGGCGCACGACACCGCGGGCCGCTGCGACCAGGCAGTCCGAAGCGGTGCAGATGCGGCGCGATGGTGGCGATGGTGGTGGAGGGGTCGATGACTCAGGGGGCCGGTCAGGGACCCGAGGTGCGGACGCCGGCGGTGCGCGACTTCCGCGTACCCGCGTACATCCACGAGGCCGCACCGTACGCCCACAGCACGCACCCCGGTGAGGTCGCCAGACCGTTCGACGAGACCCAGGGCTACCCGGAGGGCTACACGCCCACCGAGCGCGATCTCCCCGTGATCAACCGGACGGACACGGTGCTGGTGTCCGTGGACCCCGAGGCCGTGGCGGCCAGGCAGCCCGCCACCGGCCCGGGGCCGCTGTACGTGGTCGGCGACGTGCACGGCTACCTCGACCAGCTGGTGGCCGCACTCCAGGAGAAGGGCCTCATCGACGCCGCGGGCAACTGGTCGGCGGGCACCGCGCGGCTGTGGTTCCTGGGCGACTTCACCGACCGCGGGCCGGACGGCATCGGAGTCATCGACCTGGTGATGCGGCTGTCCGCCGAAGCCGCGGCGGCCGGCGGGTACTGCAAGGCGCTCATGGGCAACCACGAGCTGCTGCTGCTCGGCGCCAAACGCTTCGGGGACACGCCCGTCAACTCGGGCGCGGGCACCGCGACCTTCCAGGCGGCCTGGCTGCTCAACGGTGGTCAGAAGACCGACATGGAGCGCCTGGAGGACCACCATCTGCAGTGGATGGCCCGGCTCGACGCCATGGAGCAGGTCGACGGTCATCTGCTGGTGCACTCCGACACGACCGCCTACCTCGACTACGGCGACTCCATCGAGGCCGTCAACGACACCGTCCGCGAGACCCTCACGCGCAACGACGCCGACGAGTGCTGGGACCTCTTCCGCAAGTTCACCAAGCGCTTCTCCTTCCGCGACGAGGGCGGTGCCGACGCCGTGCGCTCCCTGCTGGAGGTGTACGGCGGTGCGCGCATCGTCCACGGCCACAGCCCGATTCCCTATCTCCTGGGCGAGGTCGGCTCGGAGGAGGGCGAAAACGGTTCCGGCCCGGTGGTCGAGGGACCGCACATCTATGCGGACGGTCTGGCCATCGCCATGGACGGCGGAGTGACCATGGCCGGAAAGCTGCTGGTCCAGCAGCTTCCCCTCGCTGTCTGACGCTCCTGCGGACGGCGCATCCTCCTCCGGGGTGCGCCGGGCAACTGCCCCGGGCCTATTCCAATTTCCGTAAATCCCCTGTCACCGCCCGCCACCGTCGCTCTACCATCGGGTTATCCGTAGCAGGCTCCCCTCCGTTTCTGCCCGACGGCTCGTCAGCATGCCGAGTCGCAAGCCCTACGGAGCATCGGGGGATGCACATGAACAGCGTTCCGCAGCACCTGCTGAGCGAGGATCGCCAGGAGTACGAGCGGATCCTCAGCGAGGCGCTGCGCTCCGCACCACACCGTCCGGAACTCGCCGCTGTCGGCCAGCGACTCAACCCGGAACAGCTGCGCACGATGGCGCTCAACGCCACCGCCCTCATCACGGCCGCCGCGACGGCCGAATACCACCACTACGTCGAGGTCCGTGAGGAACTGCGTCGGCCGACGCCGTCCACCCCGCCACCGTCCGGGGAGGGCACCTCGGGATCGGCGGAGCCGGGCGGCACCGCGGTGGGGCTCGCGACCACCATGGGAGAGGTCACGGAGACGGCCGGGGCGGGCGCGGGTGCCGTCGTCGCCGTACTCGCTCCTGTCCTCGCCGGAACCGCCGCGGCGATCTTCCTGCTCGTGGGATACGTCCTCAGGATGCTGTCCCCCGAGCCGGGCATCGCACAGACCCTGCTCACCACGGGGTGGGTGTTCGGCGCGATCACCGCGGCCGCGATCCTGGTGGCAGCGGTCGGCCTCCTGGTCGCCGCCCTGCGCAACGGCGCCGTCTCCCCGGACGCCGGGCGGAGCGCTCTGCTCAAGGAGGTGGAGCGGGCCAGGGAGGCCTGGCTCGAAGCTCTCCTGGAGCGCGGCATCATGCCCTTCCTCCGCGAGGCGCTCGCGGACCCGGGTCCGGCCGCCGTAGGTCACTCGGTCTCCTCACCCCCGCAGGGCCGCATGCCGCAGCTCGGGTACCACCGCCCGGGCTTCAGCAGCCCGGAGGGTGGCCCCGCCGCGGGTTCGCGCCCCAGCTTCAGCAGTCCGGACTTCACCAGCCCGGACTTCGGTGGGCCTGAGCACCAGCCGGAGTGACACGCCGGAAAGGGGCCGCCGCATGCCGGAGCCGCTCCGGCGCCCGGCGGCCGCCCACGGCCCCACTCCGGCCCCTCAGCGGTCGCTCACGAAGGCCACCGAGCCGCCCGGTCCGGAACCCGGCCGCGAACCCGGTTCAGTCCGCCAGCGGCAGATAGACCCGGTTGCCCGCGGCCGCGAACTCCTTGGACTTCTGTGCCATGCCCTCCTCGATCTCGGCCCGGGAACCGCCGTGTTCGCGGCGGATGTCCTGCGAGATCTTCATCGAGCAGAACTTCGGGCCGCACATGGAACAGAAGTGGGCCGTCTTGGCGGGTTCCGCGGGAAGCGTCTCGTCGTGGAACTCACGGGCCGTGTCGGGGTCGAGCGCCAGGTTGAACTGGTCCTCCCAGCGGAACTCGAAGCGGGCGTCCGACAGAGCGTCGTCCCACTCCTGTGCGCCCGGATGTCCCTTGGCGAGGTCCGCCGCATGGGCCGCGATCTTGTAGGTGATGACGCCCGTCTTGACGTCGTCACGGTTGGGCAGGCCCAGGTGCTCCTTGGGCGTGACGTAGCAGAGCATCGCCGTGCCCCACCACGCGATCATCGCGGCACCGATGCCCGAGGTGATGTGGTCGTACGCCGGCGCGACGTCGGTGGTCAGCGGGCCGAGCGTATAGAACGGAGCTTCATCGCAGATCTCCTGCTGAAGGTCGATGTTCTCCTTGATCTTGTGCATCGGGACGTGTCCCGGGCCCTCGATCATGGTCTGTACGTGGAAACGCTTGGCGATCGCGTTGAGTTCCCCGAGCGTCCGCAGCTCCGCGAACTGTGCCTCGTCGTTGGCATCCGCGATCGAGCCGGGCCTCAGACCGTCGCCGAGCGAGTACGTGACGTCGTACGAGGCGAGAATTTCGCACAGTTCCTCGAAGTTCTCGTACAGGAACGACTCCCTGTGGTGCGCCAGGCACCAGGCCGCCATGATCGAGCCGCCGCGCGACACGATGCCGGTCTTGCGGTTCGCGGTCAGCGGCACATACGGGAGACGCACGCCCGCGTGGACCGTCATGTAGTCCACACCCTGCTCGGCCTGCTCGATGACCGTGTCCTTGTAGATCTCCCAGGTCAGGTCCTCTGCCTTGCCGTCCACCTTCTCCAGTGCCTGGTACAGCGGCACCGTACCGATCGGCACGGGGGAGTTGCGGAGCACCCACTCGCGGGTGGTGTGGATGTTGCGGCCGGTGGACAGGTCCATGACCGTGTCGGCGCCCCAGCGGGTCGCCCAGGTCATCTTCTCGACCTCCTCCTCGATGGAGGAGGTGACCGCGGAGTTGCCGATGTTGGCGTTGACCTTCACCAGGAACCGCTTGCCGATGATCATCGGCTCGATCTCCGGGTGGTTGACGTTGGCCGGCAGCACGGCCCGGCCGGCCGCGATCTCCTCCCGCACGACCTCGGGCGAGACGTTCTCCCGGATGGCCACGAACTCCATCTCGGGCGTGATCTCCCCGCGCCGCGCATAGGCGAGCTGGGTCACGGCCTTGCCGTCACGGCTCCGGCGCGGCTGGCGCGGCCGCCCCGGGAACACCGCGTCGAGGTTGCGCAGTCCACCGCGGGGCGAGGTGTGCTTGATGCCGTCGTCCTCGGGGCGGACGGGCCGGCCCGCGTACTCCTCGGTGTCACCTCGGGCGATGATCCAGTTTTCGCGCAGAGGGAGGAGTCCCCTGCGGACATCGGTGTCGACCGCCGGATCGGTGTACGGGCCGGAGGTGTCGTACAGGGTGACCGACTGCCCGTTCGTCAGATGCACCTGACGGACCGGCACCTGCAGATCGGGGCGTGTTCCCCCGACGTACGCCTTGTGCCAGCCGATGGACGTGCCTGCTTCACCGTTCGGGGACGAGGATCCCGGGTCCGGCGGTGCCGCCTTCTCGGACTGGTTCGTCTGGCTGGAGGCAGGCGTGCGTGCGTCCTTGTTGGTCATGAGACCTACTCCCTACGCCGGCATTACCCGGTAACAGGTTCGGCGGTCGACGCAGCGGATTCCGTCCGGCGATGTTCCACGTGAAACATCGCGTCTACGGAGGTCAGCGCCCTCTCAGCCCGGTGCTCCGAGCTCCCGCGTGTGCAAAGGTGACTCCACGCTAGCGGTATATGTGGCGCGGTGAACAGTGGGCCCCTGCCGTTCTTGCGATGATCGGTCGGTGACGACGATGCATCAGCCCCCGTTCCCACCGCCGGAGCCCCCGCACGGACAGGGCCCCGCGGACAGCCACGGGCACTCCCACAGTCACGTCCACGGCCCGGCCGCACCCGTCTCCCGGCACCTGCGCAAGGTGATCGCCGCGGTGCTGATCCCCTTCGCCACCGCTGTCGTGGTGGGCCTCGTCGTTCTCTGGCCCGGTGGCGCGCCCCCGCACGAGCGCACCGGCGTGGGTTTCGACCGGCAGACCGAGCAGGCGACGGTCACCAAGGTCGTGGAGGTGGACTGTCAGGCGGTGAACGCCTCGGGTACTCCCCCGACCGGCGACACATCGACCGCCGAGGGCTCCTCCGCACAGCAGCAGGCGACCGGCGACTGCAAGAAAGCGACCGTCCGGGTCGACACCGGCGATAACAAGGGCCGTACCTTCACGGAGATCGTCCAGCCGGACCAGTCACGCCAGCTCAGCCAGGGCCAGAAGGTCGTGGTGGCCTATGAGCCGTCCGCGCCCGAGGACCTGCAGTACTCGGTCGCCGATGTGAACCGGAAGTTGCCGCTGGCGCTGCTGGCCGGCATCTTCGCCGTGGCGGTCGTGGTGGTGGGCCGGATGCGCGGTCTCATGGCGCTGATCGCGCTGGCCGTGAGCTTCCTCGTGCTGACCTTCTTCATCCTGCCGGCCATTCTTCAGGGGTCCAACCCGCTGGTCGTGGCGGTCATCGGGGCGAGCGCCATCATGCTGATCGCGCTCTACATGTGCCACGGCCTCTCGGCCCGTACCTCGGTGGCCGCGCTCGGCACACTGATCTCACTGCTGCTGATCGGAGTGCTGGGTTCGCTGTTCATCGGCTGGGCCGAGCTGACCGGCAACACCGACGACAACACCGGTCTGATCCACGGGCTCTACCCGTCGATCGACATGAGTGGCCTGCTGCTCGCGGGCGTCATCATCGGATCGCTCGGTGTGCTTGACGATGTGACGGTGACACAGACGTCCGCCGTCTGGGAGCTGCACGCGGCCAATCCGTCGATGGGCTGGCGCGGGCTGTACCGCGCCGCCATCCGTATCGGCCGGGACCACATCGCGTCGGTCGTCAACACCCTCGTCCTCGCCTATGCGGGCGCCGCCCTGCCACTGTTGCTGCTCTTCTCGATCGCGCAGAGCAGCGTCGGCACGGTCGCCAACAGCGAGCTGGTGGCCGAGGAGATCGTCCGTACCCTGGTCGGCTCGATCGGTCTGGTGGCCTCGGTCCCGGTGACCACAGCGCTGGCCGCGCTGGTGGTCTCGGCCGACCGGCCCGGTGACCGCGCGGCGGACGCCGCGGCGCCGGCCCGGGGAGGAAGGGGGCGCCGCCGCAAGCGCTGATCCTCGGCGGGTCCTTCGGCACGCGCGCAGAAGCGTTACGGCACAAGCACTTTCGCCGAGGGGTCATCCTGTGCTCCGTTCCTCGGCCAGGATGCGGTCGAGGGCCTCGTCGAGGTGGGTCTCGAAGTCGGCGAGGGAACGCTCCTGCCCGAGCGGCACCAGCTTGTCCGTCCGGTCGAGGAACGCCACGAGGGGCGCCGCACCGGACCGGAACAGCGCCTGGTCACAGCCGACCTGCAGACGGATCAGCACCTCGAACGCGTCCGGTTCGGCGGGCGTGATGCGCACGTCGCCGTCCCCGGACGGCCGGATCACTCCGTCGACCAACAACTCACGCCCGAAGGCCCAGGTCACCGGGGCATCGCCGGGCAGGTGAAAGGTCAGCCGCACGGCGTAGGGGTCGCAGGTCTCGTACCGCAGCTCCACCGGGATGCGGAAGGAGAGCTCCTCCGACACGAGGAAGCTCATCATGACCTCTGCCTGTACTGACTCACGCATCGTCTACCCCAGTTGCCGTCGTCCGGCCAGGAAACAACCCCTGACACTGCTGGAAGTTTGCTCAACGTACACGCGTGATCACAAGGAGTGAGTTTTCAGATGCTGATAGAGAGGTCGAGGGGGCCCAGCAGCCGTCCCACCTCGGCCTGCAGCTGCCGGACTGCGGACAGCAGCCGATCGGCCTGCTGAACAGGCATGGAGATGGCCATGGTCCCGGCGGTGGTCCCAACGGTGATGGGGATGGCGGCACAGACCGTCCCCCCTGCCTGCCCCTGCCGCTCGGCCGCCGGTCCGGTCCGACCGGTGCCGTTCGGGCCCGGCGCCGGTCGGTGACCGTCACACACCGTGCACGGGGCGGCCGACTGCGCGGGGTCCCGCTCCGGGTGCCCGCACCGGAGCTCCTCACGGAGCTGAAACAGCAGACACTGCCCGATCGCATGCGCGTGCCCCGCCTCACGGAGCTGGCCCCAGTCGTCCACCGTCGGCCGGCCGGTGGCGTCGGCAACGGACATGACGTCGATCTCGCCCTCGCAGTAGACCGCCAGACGGACGGGGACACCGATGGTGTCCTGCCAGTGGGCCAGCGCCTCGCTCATCGTGATGCGACGTTTCTGCGTTGTGCTGCTGCTGCTCAGCCGCTCGGCCGCATCCCCCAGGAAGAACAGCCCCTTGTCCCGGCGCAGATAGCCCTCGTGCGTCAGGGTGCGCAGCAGGTGGTACGCCGTGGGCAGAGCGAGCCCGGCGTCGCGGGCCAGTTGCTTGGCGGGCGCTCCGTGCTCCCGCCCGGCCACGGCCTCGAGCAACCGCATGGCCCGCTGCACGGAGCCGATCAGGGTGGTGGAGTGCGACTCCGTAGGAGCGGCTGCGACGTTCTTCACCGACGGGGCCCGCTCTTCCGGGCGTGGCTGGTGGGGTGCACGGCGCTCGGGGGCCGCAGACGGCGCCTCTCCGGGCGATGTACGGGGTTGCACCGGGGGAGCGTGGAGACCGGCGGGCTCCGTAGCCGATGCCTGCGGGTCTGCGGGTGAAGTGTCAACCGTGGCCAAGGGTCACTCCGGAAGCGCGAGAGGGGCCGCCCGTGCGACTGAGCACGGGTGGGATGTGCGCCGCCCGCGGGGTTGCCCCCGCGATACGAGTTCCGGACTCTAACCGCCTGTCACCGCACGCCGACGGCACCGCCGGAAAACTTCCCTCGCGCGAGGGAACCTCACGTTCCCGTTCCCACCCCGCCCGTTCGGCCGCTCACGCCGCGAAGAGCCGGTCCCGCGCTGTGCGCCGACTCACCAGTCGGAACGTGATGCCCCCGACTTGACCTTCCGTACGACGTAGATCAGCCCGCCGACCAGCGCCACGAAGACCAGCAGCTTGAAGAGCAACGTCACGACGAAATGCAGCACGCTCACTATCAGGCTGCCGAACACGACCAGGGCGATGGCCGGCACCGCGATCCACTTCACCCACCACGGCAACCCCGCGAAGATCTCCCGCATCGACCTCGTCCTCACTGTCCTCACCCGTCGCCCCACGTTCGGGAGCTGCTACTGGCCCCTTGCTGTCCTGCCTTCGATGCTAGGGCGGCGAGGGGGCGCAGGGGGCACCTCGCACCCCTTGTCCGTCCCTGAACGTCCCCCTAGGGAACCCGAAGACGGGTCTCAGTTCTCCGGCGGAGAGAACACCACCAGCACCCGCAGGTCCTCGGTGATGTGGTGGAACTTGTGGGCGACCCCCGCGGGCACGTACACGACGCTGCCGCGCGCGACCTGGGTGGTCTCCGTACCGACCGTGATCGCGGCGCGGCCGCTCACGACGAAGTACACCTCGTCCTGCTGGTGCGGCTGCTGCGGATCGAGCGCTCCCGCGTCGAGCGCGTACAGGCCGACCGACATGTTCCTCTCACGCAGGAACTGCAGGTAGGCACC
Organism: Streptomyces sclerotialus; assembly: GCA_000719105.1. Lineage (GTDB taxonomy): Bacteria > Actinomycetota > Actinomycetes > Streptomycetales > Streptomycetaceae > Streptomyces > Streptomyces sclerotialus_B. The sequence continues at coordinate 163,937 of JODX01000008.1, forward strand.
GTCATTGGCGGCGCGCTCCGCCTCCAGTTCGTCCAGCCGGAATGCCTTCATCGCCCTTGCCCCGCCCTCGCACCAGTGCTTGTGTCCGATCGCTTCTGCCACGATCAGACACATGATGAATTTCGTAGTCAAGACGATCGCCAACGCGGGCGCCCTGGCGGTCGCCGTCTGGCTGCTCGACAAGATCACCCTGACCGGCGACGGCACCGGCCGCAAGATCGGCACCCTGCTGCTGGTCGCCGTGGTGTTCGGCCTGGTGAACGCGGTGGTCAAGCCGGTCGTGAAGGTCCTCACGTTCCCGCTGTTCATCCTGACCCTCGGCCTGATCACGCTGGTGGTCAACGCCCTGATGCTGCTGCTCACCTCGTGGCTCGCCGACAAGCTCGACCTGAGCTTCCACGTGGAGGGTTTCTGGACCGCCGTGGTGGGCGCCCTGATCATCTCGCTCGTCTCCTGGGCGCTGTCCGTCGTCCTGCCCGAAGCGGACTGAGCACGAGGATGACCTACCGCATCTGCTTCGTGTGCACCGGCAACATATGCCGCTCCCCGATGGCCGAGTCCGTCTTCCGCGCGCGCGTGGCGGAGGCCGGGCTGGACGGCCTGGTCGAGGTCGACAGCGCCGGTACGGACGGCTGGCACGAGGGCGAGGACGCCGATCCGCGCACCGTCGCCGTCCTGGAGGCGCACGGTTATGACAGTGACCACACCGCCCGGCGGTTCCGGGCCGCCTGGTTCGCCCGCCTGGACCTGGTGATCGCCCTCGACAGCGGTCATTTCAGAACGCTGCGCCGGCTCGCGTCCACCGCACAGGACGCTGCGAAGGTGCGGCTTCTGCGCTCGTACGACCCCGCCGCCGGCGACGACCTCGACGTACCGGACCCGTATTACGGGGGCATCGACGGTTTCGAGGAGTGTCTTGAGATGGTGGAGGCGGCGAGCAGTGTCCTGCTCACCGCGGTACATCAGCACGTGAAGGGACAGGCGGCATGAGCGAGACGACCACGGAGATCGGAGACGGCACCCGAGCCGTACGGGCCGGGCTGCCCGACCCCGTCAAGTACGAGCCGACCCTTCCGGGCCCGGTGTTCGCCGCCCATTTCCACCTGCCGGGCGAGCCCACGGGGCCGTACACCTACGGCCGCGACGAGAACCCCACGTGGACCCTTCTGGAGCGCGCCATCGGCGAGCTGGAGGCTCCCGGACAGGACGACGCCGAGACGCTGGTCTTCCCTTCCGGCATGGCCGCCATCTCCGCTGTCCTCTTCTCGCAGCTCCGCGCCGGTGACGTAGCGGTCCTGCCGAACGACGGCTACCAGGCGCTTCCGCTGGTGCGCCAGCAGCTCGAGGCGTACGGCGTCGAGGTGCGCACCGCGCCGACGGGAGGCGACGCCCAGCTGGAGATGCTCGAGGGCGCGAGCCTGCTGTGGATCGAGACGCCGTCGAACCCGGGCCTGGACGTGTGCGACGTGCGGCGGCTTGCCGAGGAGGCACACGCGCGCGGGTGCCTCGTAGCCGTGGACAACACCCTGGCGACCCCGCTCGGACAGCGGCCCTTGGACCTCGGGGCCGACTTCGCCGTGGCCAGTGGCACCAAGCAGCTCACCGGACACGGGGATGTCCTGCTGGGTTACGTGGTGTCCCGGAACGCCGCTCTGATGGATTCGGTACGGCGCTGGCGCAAGATCGTCGGCGCCATCGTGGGCCCCATGGAGGCATGGCTCGCCCACCGCTCGCTCGCCACGCTGCAGCTGCGCGCGGAACGGCAGAACGCCAACGCGCTGGCTCTGGCCCAGGCCCTGAAGGCGCGGCCGGAGGTGGCCGGGCTGCGCTATCCCGGGCTGCCCGACGACCCCTCGCACGAGATCGCCTCCCGGCAGATGCGGCGCTTCGGGTGTGTGGTGTCCTTCTCGCTGCCCACGCGCGCGCGTGCCGACCGTTTCCTGGAGGCGCTGCGCCTCGTGGACGACGCGACGAGCTTCGGCGGTGTGCGTTCCACGGCCGAGCGGCGCGGCCGGTGGGGCGGGGACGCGGTCGCGGAGGGCTTCGTCCGCTTCTCGTGCGGCGCCGAGGACACCGAGGACCTGGTGGCCGACGTCCTGCGCGCGCTCGACGAGTCGGCGGACTGACCTCGCGCCGGGCCGACGTGTTGCTACCGCCAGGTACCCGGGTACGTACAACGGACGGTCCGAGCCTCCCCCCTCGTGGCTCGGACCGTCCCGGTTCCGGGCGCCAAGAACCGCGCCCACAAGGCTAGTTGACTCTGTGTCAGTGTCCAATCACAGTAGCGACAGAGACCTATCGACATATTTATAGTTGGGCGCTCGGACGTGACGGGAGGGGACGGAGTCCATGGACTTGGCGCTGCTGCGCACGTTCGTGACCGTGCACCGGGCCGGCTCCTTCACCCGCGCCGCCGCACTGCTGGGCCTCTCGCAGCCTGCCGTCACCTCCCAGATACGTACCCTGGAACGGCAGCTGGGCCGCCCACTGTTCCTGCGCCAGGCCCGCGGCGTGACCCCCACCACGATCGGCGACGAGCTCGCACACAAGGCGGCACCGCATCTCGACGCACTGGTCGAGATCGCCGAGACCGGACTGGACGAGGAGTTCTCCCTCCGCACACTGCACCTGGCCGGGCCCCCGGAGTTCACCGCTGAACGCGCCCTCCCCTCCCTCACCGAGCTGACCCGGCGGGACGGGCAGGCGATCGCACTGCGTGCCTCGTTCGGGAACGCCGACGAGGTGCTGGAAGGACTTGCCGCCGGGCACCATGATCTGGCCATCGCCACGGCGCGCCCACGCGGTTCCCTGCTCACCGCGACTCCGCTGTGCGACGAGGAACACGTCCTGGTGGCCACTCCCCGCTGGGCCTCCCGGATCAGTACGGCCAAGATCCGCCGCAAGGGCGCCCACGCTCTGGACCGCGTCCCCCTCGTCGAGGTGCATGAGTCGCTGCCCTTCGTCACCCGCTACTGGGCTTCCGTCTTCGACTCCCGTCCCGCTGCCTCCGGCACCGTCATCGTTCCCGACCTCCGCGCGGTCCTCGCCTGCACGGCCTCCGGCGCGGGTATCGCCGTACTGCCGCGCTATCTGTGCGTCTCCGCTCTGGAGCGCGGCCGCCTCGTGCCGCTGCTCGAGCCGGCGGTGCCCCCGCTGCGGACGTACTTCCTGTCGGTCCGTACCGGAACCCTGGCCATGCCCCACATCGCACGCGCCCACGAGCACCTGCTTCGGGCCGCTGTGGGCTGGTCGTGAGAGGGCGCCCCCTTGCGGGGGTTACATGATGTTTCACGTAGAACCACAAGGTTTCACGTGGAACCAGCCGGGCCACATTCCTCCCATGACCGTCCGACCCGTGGTCAAGCGCACCGCCCGCGCCATCCTGCTCGATGGCGACGATCTCCTCCTGATCAAACGGACCAAGCCCGGCGTCGATCCGTACTGGCTCACTCCTGGAGGCGGCGTCGAGCCCGAGGACACGACTGTCGTCGACGCGCTCCACCGCGAAGTGCACGAGGAACTCGGCGCCAAGGTCACTGACGTGGTGCCCTGCTTCGTGGACACCGTCGAGCACATCGGTGACGAAGCCGGAGCGACAGGTGTGAAGGTCCAGCACTTCTTCGTCTGCCGGCTGGAATCCATGGACCCGTCCCAGCGGCACGGTCCGGAAGTGGACGCACCGCACGGGGAGTACGAGATCGTGCGTGTGCCCTTCACGCGCGTCGGGATCGCGTCCGTCCATCTGGTCCCGCTGTCGCTGCGTCACTTCCTCGACGGCAATATCGAAGGCGTCCGTGCGATGCACGCCCCCGACCTGGGCTGAGGGCACCGAGACGGATCCGGCCCCGACATGACCGGAGGTTGAGTGATCAACGCTGACGAGGTCAGTACCCGGCTGCCACGAGCTCTTCCACCAGGTCGTACCGTATGCGCTCGGACGGGATACCGACGTCCCTCAAGGCGTCCACACCGCTGCGGATCATGCCGGGGGGACCTGAGAGGTACACCTCGTACTCGTTCCACGGACCGTACTCCCGGATGATGCCGGGGAGCTGAAGACGCCCGTCCCGGTCCACGACCGGGCGGACGTCCAGCCACGAGTGACGCTGCTGCATCCGCAGCAACGTCTCGATGTCGTACAGATCGAGGTTGGTGCGGGCTCCATAGAACACCTCGACCGGGCGTCCCGCGCCGTGTTCGGCGACGTCCTCCAGCAGGGCCTTGATCGGCGCTATGCCCGTGCCACCGCCGAGACACAGCATGCCGCTGTCGGTGGTGTGGTCGACCGTCATGGATCCGGTCGGCGGCCCGAGCCGTATGACGTCACCGGGGCGGGCGTGGTTCACCAGAGCGTTCGAGACCCAGCCCGCCGGGACCGCCTTCACGTGGAACGACAGCAGTCCGTCGGCGCGCGGTGCCGAGGCGAATGAGTAGTGCCGCCAGACCCGTGGCCACCACGGCGTCTCCAGCATGGTGTACTGCCCGGCGACGAACGGGTACGGCTGGTCCGGGCGGACGGTGATGACGGCGACGTCCGGGGTTCTGAGGTCGTGCGAGACGATCTCCGCCATCCACCAGGGCGGAGCATGCGGTTCGTCCTCGGCCGCGGCGTCGATCATCACCTGGGAGATCGTCGTATAGGCCCTGACCCACGCGGCCTCGGTGTCGTCGTCCCAGGCCGCTCCGGTGAATCGGGCCAGCGCTCCGACGAGGGCCTCTCCGACGGCCGGGTAGTGCTCGGGGCGGGTGCCGTACTTGCGGTGCCCCCGGCCGAGGTGCTGCAGGTAGTCGATGAGGACAGGGGTGTTGTCGATGTGCTCGGCAGCGGTCAGCAGCGCCTTGAGCAGACGGTCCCGCTGCACGTCCATCGCCGGTGGGAAGAGGGCACGCAGTTCGGGGTGGTGCACGAAGAGGAGGGCGTAGAAGTACGAGGTCACTTTGTCGGCGATCGGCTCGATGGCGGTCATGGTTCGCCGGATGAGCACGGCGTCCGGTGAGGGCTGCGCCGCGGGCGCGGAAGGCTCCGAGGGCAGGTCCTCCCCGCCGTCGTCAGCAGTCGGCTGATCGTCGGCCGTCATGGTGGCCGAAGCATTCATGGCCTGCCTCGCCTCGCACATCATTTGGTCGTTCTGCACCCTTCCCCCATCGGAAGTTGCCCGGCTTTCCGCGCAGACGGCTTCGCTTTTCCCCCTTCGGCCCCCGTGGGCCAAGCGGCCACATTCAACCCGGATTCCCGGCCCGTACGGACAAGTAGGCGAAAGTGTGAGATGTGCCGCAGTAACCACATCGCAGGGAGTCACCAGGCACCGCCTCGGAGACGGAGAACGGAATATGCAGATGCCCTATGCCTTCACTGGTCCTGCTGCATCGAGATACGCTCGCACCGGTCCGGATATGCATGTCAGCAGCGCACACACGGATCGGGGTACACCTTCGATCGGGCAGATGCGGCGGGCTCCTCGTCGCTCCGCCAAATTGGGACCTGAGTGGACCATCGATTTTTCAATTACTGGCTGAATAGTGCTTCTTTCGCGACTCTCCCGACAGGCCTCCCCGGTGACCGTTTCACGTGAAACATCCACCCGCACGCCAAGCTTTTGCATATGACATGGCCGAAAGCCCGTGCGTCTCCCGGTAAATCGGTGGACGCGAGGTGCGAAGGTCGGACAACCTGGCCTCTGTGTCGACTCCATCCCTCACCACTCTTCCCATTCGCCGCCTGACGCTTCGCGACCTCACCGCCTGCGCCGATCTGTCCGAAAACCGGGGCTGGCTCCGCGAGGAACACAAGTGGGGGCTTCTGCTCACCGCTGGTAGGGGATACGGCATCGACGATCCCGACGGAGGTCTCGTCTGCGCATGCGTCGTCACGGAGTACGGCCCGGTGAGCCGCCCCCGACTGGCGGCGATCGGCATGGTGCTGGTGGCCGAGCGGTTCGCCCGCCAAGGTGTGGGCCGCCGTCTGATGCGACACGTCGCCGGAACGTCCTCGACCACCCCGCTGACCCTCCACGCGACGCCGTCAGGCCGTCCGCTCTACGAGGAACTGGGGTTCGAGGTCACCGGACGAGCCGAGATGGTCGTCGGACAGTTCACACCTGATGGGGCAGAGCCCATGGTCCTCACCCGCCCGGCCACCGCCAAGGACATGAGCACCATCCTCCGGATCGACGAGGAGGTCTTCGGTGTGGACCGCACCCATGTGATCACCCGGCTTCCCGCCTTTGCCGACCACCTGCATGTCGCCGAGGAGAACGGCCGGATCACCGGGTATGCAGCCGCCTGGCCGAACATGCACACGCATGTGGTGGGCCCACTGATCGCCCGGGACACGGAAACGGCAAAGGCACTCATTGCATCGTTGGCCACCCGTACCCAGCGTCCGCTGCGCACCGACATCGACGTGCGCCATGAGGAACTGCTGGAGTGGGTGAAGCAGCGCGGACTGGCTTCGGTGGCCTTCAACGCCGTAATGACTCACGGAATCCCCGAACTGCCGGGTGACTGGACCCGCAGGTTCGCACCTCTGACGGTGGCCGCGGGCTGAGAGTCACGTACGGGAGCCGTATGGTCTCGTCGTCGCCCGGCCGGGGTGGAACGGGCGGTCAGTGATGAGCGGTGGTGTGCGGCTCGGTCCGGGGCGCAGCGGCCGTATGCCCTGCGACGACCCTGCTGGGCGCGCTCTCCCGGCGCTCGAGCGCCGCCGATACCACAGCAAGGACAAGGGCGCCGGCAGCGAGGATCGCACCGACCCAGTTGGGAGCGGTGTAACCGAGGCCCGCTGCGATCACGAGTCCGCCCAGCCAGGCGGAGAGCGCGTTACCGAGGTTGAAGGCGCCGATGTTCACGGCCGAGGCAAGAGTGGGGGCGCCGTGCGCCTGGTCGAGAACTCGCTTCTGCAGCGGTGGAACGGTCGCGAAACCAAGCGCACCGATCAGGACGACGGTCGCCGCTGCCGCGAGCTTGTTGTGCGCGGTGAGCGTGAAGAGCGCGAGGACGACGGCGAGTCCGCCCAACGAGGAGTACAGCAAGGGCATCAGCGCGCGATCGGCGAGCTTGCCGCCCACGAGATTGCCGCCGACCATGCCCAGGCCGAAGAGGACGAGCAGCCAGGTGACGGAGGAGTCGGAGAAACCGGCGACGTGCGTCATCATCGGCGCGATGTAGGTGATGGCCGCGAAGACCCCGCCGAAGCCGAGGACGGTCATCGCCATGGCCAGCAGAACCTGGACGTTCTTGAAAGCAGCCAGTTCATGGCCCAGGCGTACGCCCTCGGGCCTGGGCAGATCGGGGACGAGCCGGGCGATACCCGCGAGCCCGAGGACACCCAGGGCCGCGACGACGGCGAACGTGACGCGCCATCCGGCGGTCTGCCCGATGAAGGTACCGAGCGGCACGCCGACCACGTTGGCGACGGTGAGCCCGGTGAACATCATCGCAATGGCGCCCGCCTTCCTGTGGGGAGCGACCAGGTCGGCCGCGACCACCGAGCCGATACCGAAGAAGGCACCGTGGGCGAGCGAGGAGACGACTCGGCCGATGAGCATGACGCTGAAGGCGGGCGCCACCGCGGACAGCAGATTGCCGGCGATGAACAGGCCCATGAGCAGCATCAGCATCCGCTTGCGCGACATTCTGGTGCCCAGGACGGTCATGATCGGAGCTCCGGCCATCACACCGAGCGCGTAGCCGGTGACCAGCCAGCCGGCAGTGGGGATGGACACGTCGAAGTCACTCGCGACCTCGGGCAGCAGGCCCATGATCACAAATTCGGTCGTTCCGATCCCGAAGGCCCCGATCGCGAGGGCCAGAAGCGCGAGAGGCATGGGAGCCACCTTCCAAGTGATTGCAGGAGCACCTTTAGGGCTTCCACAATATTTGCATGCGCGGGCTACACGCAAGTGCCGTCTATCGCTCCGGTGCTCTACCCTTGAGGACAAGCGCCCCGGGACGGAGGAACACGCATGACGGCGACGGATCCCGCGCTCACCGCCCTCTCCCAGGGCTGGTACGCCCTCTCCCTGCTGCACGGGAGGATCGAGGCCCACATCGAGCGCGTTCTCCAGACCGGGCACGATCTGAGCGTGCGCGAGTACTCCCTGCTCGACGTGCTCAGCCGGCAGCACGACGGAGACGGGGGCCATCTCCAGATGAAGCAGGTCGCCGACGCGGTCGTCCTCAGCCAGAGCGCCACCACCCGGCTGGTCACCCGGCTCGAGGACCGTGGACTGCTCGAGCGCTACTTGTGCCCCACCGACCGCCGCGGCATTTACACGAACGTCACCGAAGCCGGCCTCGCACTGCTCGCAGAGGCACGCCCCACCAATGACACCGCCCTGCGACAGGCGCTCGACAAGGCCGCCGAGAACCCCGAGCTCGCCCCTCTGGTCCGGGTCGTGGAGTCGCTGTACGTGCCCGTTTAGGGTGCCGCCATGGGAGATCTTGAGATACGCCCGGCCATAGCCGACGACGTTCCCGCCATCGTGGCGATGCTCGCCGACGACCCACTCGGCGCCCAGCGGGAATCACTCGACGACCTGTCCCCGTACCTGGCAGCCTTCGAACGCCTCAGCGGCGACCGCAACCAGCACCTGGTCGTCGCCGTACGCGAGAGCCGTGTCATCGGCACTCTGCACCTCACGGTCATTCCCGGGCTGTCCCGCAAGGGCGCCACGCGCTCACTCATCGAAGCCGTCCGCATCCATGCGGACGAGCGCGGCAGCGGCCTCGGGACACAGCTGATCGAGTGGGCAATCGACGAGTCCCGGCGCCAGGACTGCCGGTTGGTCCAGCTGACGTCCGACGCCTCCCGCACCGATGCCCACCGCTTCTACGAGCGTCTCGGCTTCCAGGCCTCACACGTAGGTTTCAAGATGCTGCTCTAGACAGGCTCGGGCCTGCCGACGCTCGTGACGAGGGGAGCTGTTTCACGTGAAACAGCTCCCCTGGTCTCAGGAGATGCCGCGCCACCCCTCGGGATCCACACCGCCCGGCACTTCAGCCGTCCCGTCGTACGGCTGACGCGTGAACACGAACGACCCGAGGTCCAGATGATCGACGCTTCCGTCGGGCCTCCGTACGACGCGCAGCGACTCTCCGGCGAAGTAGCCGTCGAGCCCGATCCAAGTGCCGTTCTCCTCCGCCCGGAAGCACGAGAGGCGCCCCTTGCCCGACAACGGCTCCAGCGAGACTCCTCCCTCGGTTCCGAGCCGCAGCGCGAAGGCGTGCGTTCCCCAGTACCACTGCCCCGCCAGCTCCAGTACGGCGCGGTCGACCTCGGGCAGCGGCCGCCACGGCTCGGGAATCCTGGGCTCGGCCTCCGCGACGATGCGTACGAGGTCCGCGGCGACGTCGGAGACCAGCGGCCCGGACGTGCAATTGGCCAGGACGACGGCGGCCATGTCGTCCTCGACACTGATCGTGAGGTTCGCCAGGAAGCCCGGCAGCGACCCCGAATGCCCGACGAGGAGCCGTCCGTCCCGGTGCTGGATCTGCATGCCAAGTCCGTAGGCCGAGCCCGCCGCCACCTCGGCCACTTCCGCCGGCGCGGCGGGCCTGCGCATCTCGAGGACGGAGTCCGCGCTCAGCACCCGCTCGTCCCCCTGGGCGAGAAACACCGCGAACCGCGCCAGGTCACCGGTGGTCGACCAGAGCTGCCCGGCTGGCGCCATGCGCCCCAGGTCCTCGGTGGGCTCCGGGAGCATCACGTCCGCCCAGGGATGCACGGCCCAGCCTCCCGCGTGCGGCGCCTGCGGCTGCGAGCTCGTGCGGTGCAGGCCCAGCGGCTGGAGCACCTCAAGGCTCAGCACGTCCTCCCAAGGTGCGCCACGCAGTTCCTCGACGAGTGCACCCAGGAGCGTGTAGCCGGGGTTGGAATAGTGAAAACGGCGGCCGATGGGGTGCCGGTGGGGCTGGTCGCCCAGCACATCGGCGAGTTCGGGGCGCAGCGAGCCTGGGGTGCGCTCCCACCAGGGTGCGGGCGCTTCCGCCGCCAGTCCGCCCGTGTGCGCGAGGAGCTCGGCGATCGTCGCCTCGCCCGCACCCGTGCCCGGCAGGTGCTTCTCCAACCGGTCACCCAGATCCAGCAGCCCCTCGTCACGCAGCCGCAGGACGAGGACAGCGGTGAAGGTCTTGGTGATCGAGCCGATGCGGTACTGCACGTTCTCGTCGGGTGCGTGTCCGTCCACCGAGCTGCGCGCTCCGGTCCAGACGATTTCGCCGCCCCGGACGACCGCCGCGGCGAGCGACGGTGCCCGCCCTTCGGTCTGGGCCACGGCGATGCGATGCAACAGGGCTCGGCTGGTACCGGGAAGGAGCTCTTCCTGAGATGTGGTGGTCATGGGACCAGTTCATCTGCTCCCGGCACGACTCGTCGAGCGCTTTCTTCCGGCAGAGCCCGGGTCGGCCGCACGGCTCGCCGGGAAGCGTGCCCCGGGGTCAGGTCTGTGCCATGTCCACGAAACGCGAGTAGTGGCCCTGGAAGGCGACCGTGATGGTGGCCGTCGGGCCGTTACGGTGCTTGCCCACGATGATGTCCGCCTCGCCCGCGCGCGGCGACTCCTTCTCGTACGCGTCCTCACGGTGCAGCAGGATCACCATGTCCGCGTCCTGCTCGATCGAACCGGACTCGCGCAGGTCGGAAACCATGGGCTTCTTGTCGGTGCGCTGCTCGGGACCACGGTTGAGCTGGGAGAGGGCGATCACCGGTAGCTCCAGCTCCTTGGCCAGCAGCTTCAGGTTCCGGGACATGTCGGAGACCTCCTGCTGTCGGCTCTCGGACCGCTTGGAGCTTCCGGACTGCATCAGCTGCAGGTAGTCGATGACGACGAGTTTCAGGTCGTTGCGCTGCTTGAGGCGGCGGCACTTGGCGCGGATCTCCATCATCGACAGGTTCGGGGAGTCATCGATGTAGAGCGGCGCGGCGGAGACATCCGGCATTCGGCGGGCGAGCCGGGTCCAGTCCTCGTCGGTCATCGTGCCGGACCGCATGTGGTGCAGGGCGACGCGGGCCTCGGCCGACAGCAGGCGCATCGCGATCTCGTTGCGGCCCATCTCGAGCGAGAAGATGACGCTCGGCAGGTTGTGCTTGATGGAGGCGGTGCGCGCGAAGTCCAGAGCGAGCGTGGACTTACCCATGGCGGGGCGGGCCGCGATGATGATCATCTGGCCTGGATGCAGACCGTTGGTGAGCTGGTCGAGGTCAGTGAAGCCGGTCGGTACCCCGGTCATCTCCCCCGACCGTGAGCCGATCGCCTCGATCTCGTCGAGGGCGCCCTCCATGATGTCACCGAGCGGCAGATAGTCCTCGGTGGTGCGCTGCTCGGTGACCGCGTAGATCTCGGCCTGGGCTCTGTTGACGATCTCGTCGACATCGTCGTCGCCCGCATATCCCATCTGGGTGATGCGCGTGCCCGCCTCGACGAGACGGCGCAGGACCGCGCGCTCGTGGACGATCTCCGCGTAGTACTCGGCGTTCGCCGCCGTCGGGACGGTCTGGACGAGGGTGTGCAGATACGCGGCACCGCCGATCTTGGTGATCTCACCACGCTTGGTGAGCTCGGCGGCGATGGTGATGGGGTCGGCCGGCTCGCCCTTGGCGTAGACGTCGAGGATCGCCTGGAAGATCGTCTCGTGTGCCGGCTTGTAGAAGTCCTGGCCTTTGAGGATCTCCACCACGTCCGCGATGGCGTCCTTCGACAGAAGCATGCCACCCAGCACGGACTGCTCGGCGTTCAGGTCCTGCGGCGGTACCCGTTCGAACGACGAGCCGGCACTCTCCCACCCGTTGTCGTCGCGACCCCGGTCGTGCTGCTCGTCGCGGCCCCGTCGTCCGTCGTCGCTCCGTCGACGGGAGGCAGGCAGACGATCGCTGGGTCCGCTGTCGGCCCACGGCTCGTCCAATGGCTCGGAAATACTCACCGGGCCACCTCCTCCCGTCCGCCGCGCGGACCTAGCCGTACCTCTTTGATACGGCACGGCACTGACAAATCAGAGGCCCAACTCCGCTTCTGACGCGTCGGATTTGTGGGGATTCCGAGGGTGGAAGACGGGTCGGGCGCCGGACCACGGTAGGCCGCTCGGCAGCGTCAGCCAATCTGGTTATCCACAGGCCATGTGGACGACGGCCCCGATGCTGTGGAGAACCCCTCGAAACCTGTGCACGAGGCAGTGGACAGCCCTGTGAACAAGCTCCCGAACCCACGGAACAAACGGCTGTGACCTGCTGTTTCCCCATCCACGGGCTGTGCAGAAGAAAAAGTTTTTCTGCGGAGCCGAGATCCTCTCGAACGGCCCACCGCGACACGCCCGGAGATGCGGGGAGTAAGGGACAGAGACCGCTTGTACACCTTACCTGTGGAAGATTAGATTGGTGGTCATGACACAGGCTCCCGTCACAACCAGAGCCAACCGGCGCCGACATGACCGAGAGATCCTCGCGCTCGCGGTTCCTGCCTTCGGCGCGCTCATCGCCGAGCCCCTCTTCCTGCTGGCCGACACCGCCATCGTCGGCCACCTCGGTACCGGGCAGCTCGCCGGACTCGGCGTCGCCTCCGCCCTCCTGACCACCGCCGTGAGCATCTTCGTGTTCCTGGCGTACGCCACCACGTCCGCCGTCTCCCGCCGCGTGGGGGCCGGAGACCTGGGGGCTGCGATCCGCCAGGGCATGGACGGCATATGGCTCGCTCTGCTGCTCGGCGCCGCCGCACTCTTCACCGTCGTGCCGACGGCGCCCGCGCTGGTGAATCTCTTCGGCGCCTCGGAGACCGCGGCTCCGTACGCGATCACCTATCTGCGTATCTCCGCACTGGGTATCCCGGCGATGCTTGTCGTGCTCGCCGCCACCGGAGTACTGCGCGGGCTTCAGGACACCAAGACCCCGCTGTACGTCGCCGGCGCGGGCTTCGTGGCCAACGCCGCCCTCAACGCGGGTCTCGTCTACGGTGCCGACCTGGGGATCGCCGGCTCCGCCTGGGGCACCGTCATCGCCCAGTACGGGATGGTGGCCGTCTACCTCTGGGTGGTGATCCGTGGAGCACGGCGGCACGGCGCCTCCCTGCGGCCGGACCTCGCCGGCATCCGCGCCTCCGCCCAGGCCGGAGCACCACTTCTGGTCCGTACGCTGTCGCTACGGGCGGTTCTGATGATCGCCACCGCCGTCGCCGCCCGGCTCGGCGACGCGGATGTCGCCGCCCACCAGATCATTCTGTCTCTCTGGAGCCTGCTCGCCTTCGCACTCGACGCGATCGCCATCGCCGGCCAGGCGATCATCGGCCGTTACCTCGGTGCGGGCGATGCCCAAGGGGCCCGCGAGGCCTGTCGCCGCATGGTGCAGTGGGGCATAGGCACCGGGATCGTGCTCGGACTGCTCATCATCGCCAGCCGACCGGTGTTCGTGCCCCTGTTCACAAGTGATCAACTTGTCCAGGACGCCGCGTTGCCCGCTCTGCTCGTGGTGGCGCTCTCCCAGCCGGTCTCCGGCATCGTCTTCGTCCTCGACGGTGTCCTGATGGGAGCCGGCGATGGCCCTTATCTCGCCTGGGCCATGCTGCTGACGCTGGCGGTCTTCACTCCCGTGGCTCTTCTCGTGCCCACCCTGGGCGGCGGCCTGACCGCCCTCTGGGGAGCCATGACGCTCATGATGGCGACGCGCATGATCACCTTGTGGCTGCGTTCCCGCTCGGGCCGCTGGATCGTCACAGGGGCGAGCCGCTGAGCGAGCGCCCCGGAGCATGGAGGCATCGAAGCCGCCGCCGTTTCACGTGAAACACCGACCGGAGTGCGGCGTCCCACACCTGCCCGTGCTCCTTGATCACTGCGAGACCACGAAGAAGGGCCGCACCCGGCGGGTGCGGCCCTTCTCTCAGCTCTGCCGAACGCGACGGTCAGGCCGCGACAACCTCGATGTTGACCTTGGCGGCCACCTCGGGGTGCAGACGCACGGACGTCTCGTGGGCGCCCAGCGTCTTGATCGGCGCGCCCAGCTCGATGCGGCGCTTGTCGACCTCGGGGCCACCGGAAGCCTTGATCGCCGAGGCGATGTCGGCCGGGGTGACGGAACCGAAGAGACGACCGGCGTCGCCGGAGCGGACGGCCAGGCGGACCTTGACGCCCTCGAGCTGGGCCTTCACCTGGTTGGCCTGCTCGATGGTCTGGATCTCGTGGATCTTGCGAGCACGACGGATCTGGTCGACGTCCTTCTCGCCACCCTTGGTCCAACGGATCGCGAGCTTCCGCGGAACCAGGTAGTTGCGAGCGTAGCCGTCCTTGACGTCGACGACATCGCCGGCGGCACCGAGGCCGGAGACCTCGTGGGTGAGGATGATCTTCATTAGTCGGTCACCCTTCCCTTAGCGCGCGGTGGACGTGTAGGGCAGCAGCGCCATCTCACGGCTGTTCTTCACGGCCGTGGCGACGTCACGCTGGTGCTGCGTGCAGTTGCCGGTCACGCGGCGGGCACGGATCTTGCCGCGGTCGGAAATGAACTTCCGCAGCATGTTCGTGTCCTTGTAGTCCACGTACGTGACCTTGTCCTTGCAGAAAGCGCAGACCTTCTTCTTAGGCTTGCGCACAGGCGGCTTCGCCATGGTGTTTCTCCTGTGTGATCAAGAAGTGTGCGTACGACCCGCCCTTGACCCGGACCGACCGTGGAAGGCCGGACCCGAAGGCCTAGAAGGGGGGCTCGTCCGAGTAGCCGCCACCGCCGCCGGAGCCGCCGGAGCCACCGCCCCAGCCGCCGCCACCCTGGTTGCCACCGGCGGGAGCGCCGGTCGCCCATGGGTCGTCGGCCGGAGCGCCGCCGCCCTGCTGACCGCCACCGGGGCCTCCGCCCCAGCCGCCGCCACCCTGGCCGCCACCGCCGCCGTAACCGCCCTGGCCACCGCGAGCGCCACCGGCGGTCTTGGTGACCTTGGCCGTGGCGTTGCGCAGGCTCGCGCCGACCTCGTCGACATCGAGCTCGTAGACCGTGCGCTTGACGCCCTCACGGTCCTCGTAGGACCGCTGCTTCAGCCGGCCCTGCACGATGACGCGCATGCCTCGCTGGAGCGACTCGGCGACGTTCTCCGCCGCCTGACGCCAGACCGAGCAGGTCAGGAAGAGGCTTTCGCCGTCCTTCCACTCGTTGGTCTGGCGGTCGAAGGTGCGGGGCGTGGACGCGACACGGAACTTCGCGACCGCCGCACCGGAAGGGGTGAAGCGCAGCTCGGGGTCATCGACAAGGTTGCCGACGACCGTGATGACGGTCTCGCCTGCCATGGGGGAACCTCTCGGCGGGTTTGCTGCTGGCTGCTTGTGGTGCTACTCGGATCCCGGGATCAACCGAGCCGGAAGGCTCAGTGGGTCTCGGGACGGAGGACCTTGGTCCGGAGGACCGACTCGTTCAGGTTCATCTGGCGGTCGAGCTCCTTGACGACCGCAGGCTCGGCCTGCAGATCGATGACCGAGTAGATGCCCTCAGGCTTCTTCTTGATCTCGTACGAGAGACGACGACGGCCCCAGGTGTCGACCTTCTCCACCTTGCCGTTGCCCTCGCGGACGACGGAGAGGAAGTTCTCGATCAGGGGGGCGACAGCGCGCTCCTCCAGATCGGGGTCGAGGATGACCATCACCTCGTAGTGACGCATGTGGAACCCACCTCCTTTGGACTCAGCGGCCACGGTCGTTCCGTGGCAGGAGGGTTGTTATGCGTGAGCAACGGTATCGGCCGCCACTGACAATCGGGGGTCCCGGCTGGGACTCCCGGCCATGGCCTGGGCAGACACCGGTGCAGACGGTACAGGGTACCCGTACACCCGCTTCCGGTTGAAATCCGGCGGCAGTGCCGGACAATCAGTACACATCGGGTCTGTACGGCGCTACGATGCTCCGCCTTCCGCAGGAGGTGCCCCATGGCACAGGCAATGCGACGCCCCGAGATGCCCGGATCCCTGCTCGCCACGGACCACCGGCCCCATCCACTCCAGGACACCCTGATGGCCGTGACACTCGTGCTCGGGGTGCTCTCCCTCGTCACGGCGGGCTTCCACCACCTGCACCTGGTCAGTTCCTGGGCCGGGCTGGTGGGGATCGTCACCGGCGCCTACGGGCAGTACGTCTCGGAGACGACCCGTGAGCGGTTCGGTCTGATCCTGGGCCTCGGCGCCTCGGGAATCGGCTTCTTCCTCGGCATGGCCCACGGAGGCCTCTTCGGCGGGCTTCTCGGCTGACTCCGTGGCGGCGTCCGGCCCACGGCCCGACGGGTTCGGACGTACCATCGCACGGCTCCTCCGGGCGCCCCGCCCCGTACCGGTCGGGGCGCAGGTGGACCACGGCCAGTCGGGGGGCGCGCAGGGCGCAGTAGGCTTCGGCGCGAGAGCCGGAGCCCCTGAACCCATGGGGACACACCAGCCCGAGGAGCGCCCCGAATGAGCCTGACCCTGAGGACTATCAGCCGAGAGCAGCATCTGGCGTACATCCAGAGCCTGCCGGCCGCGAGCCACATGCAGGTCCCGGCCTGGGCAGATGTCAAGGCCGAGTGGCGCTCCGAGAGCCTCGGGTGGTTCGACGACAGAACGGGCGAGATGGTCGGTGCCGGCCTGGTTCTCTACCGCCAGCTGCCCAAGATCAAGCGTTATCTCGCCTACCTGCCCGAGGGCCCGGTCATCAACTGGTTCGCGCCGAACCTCGTCGACTGGCTGGAACCGATGCTCGCGCATCTGAAGCAGCAGGGCGCCTTCTCGGTCAAGATGGGCCCGCCGGTGATCATCCGGCGCTGGGAGGCCACGTCCATCAAGAAGGGCATCCAGGACCCGGACGTGAAGCGCCTGCGCGACATCGAGGCCGACTTCATCGAGCCGCGCGCCTTCGAGGTGGCCGACAAGCTGCGGCGCATGGGCTGGCAGCAGGGCGAGGACGGCGGCGCCGGCTTCGGTGACGTGCAGCCGCGCTACGTCTACCAGGTGCCGCTGGCCAACCGGTCCCTGGAAGAGGTCCACAAGAACTTCAACCAGCTGTGGCGCCGCAACATCAAGAAGGCCGAGAAGGCGGGCGTCGAGGTGGTCCAGGGCGGCTACCACGACCTCGAGGAGTGGCAGCGGCTGTACGAGATCACCGCCGTGCGCGACCGCTTCCGGCCCCGCCCGCTGTCGTACTTCCAGCGCATGTGGACGGCCCTCAACACCGAGGACCCCAACCGCATGCGGCTGTACTTCGCGCGGCACAACGGCGTGAACCTTTCGGCGGCCACGATGCTGGTGGTCGGCGGGCACGTCTGGTATTCGTACGGCGCCTCGGACAACATCGGGCGCGAGGTACGGCCCTCGAACGCGATGCAGTGGCGGATGCTGCGCGACGCCTACGCCCTCGGCGCGACCGTCTACGACCTGCGCGGCATCTCCGACTCACTGGACGAGACGGACCACCTGTTCGGGCTGATCCAGTTCAAGGTGGGCACGGGCGGGCAGGCCGCCGAGTACCTCGGCGAGTGGGACTTCCCGCTGAACAAGCTGCTCCACAAGGCGCTCGACATCTACATGTCGCGCCGCTGAGCCCCGTAGGGCTCGCCCCGCCGGTCCGGCGGATGCACCACAATTCGCAGTACACCTTTGATTCACCGCAGCCACGAGAAAGGTTCCGGGACCGGCCATGGCGCTCACGCTCTACGTCGACACCGCGCGCTGGCGGGCACACCACAAGCACGTGCAGGAGCAGTTCCCGGGACTCGTCCCCGTTTGCAAGGGCAACGGCTACGGCTTCGGCCACGAGCGGCTGGCGGAGGAGGCCACGCGCCTCGGCGCGGACGTCCTCGCCGTCGGCACGACGTACGAGGCCGCCCGGATCAAGGACTGGTTCGGCGGTGACCTGCTGGTGCTGACGCCGTTCAGGAGGGGCGAGGAGCCCGTCCCGCTGCCCGACCGCGTCATCCGCTCCGTGTCGTCCATCGACGGCGTGTACGGCCTCGTGGGCGCCCGTGTGGTCATCGAGGTCATGTCCTCGATGAAGCGACACGGTGTGAGCGAGCAGGACCTGCCCCAGCTCCACGCGGCCATAGAGAACGTCCGGCTGGAGGGCTTCGCCATCCATCTGCCGCTGGACCGCACCGACGGCTCGGACGCCGTCGAGGAGGTCATCGGCTGGATGGACCGGCTGCGCGCGGCCCGGCTGCCGCTGCACACCATGTTCGTGAGCCACCTCAAGGCCGAGGAGCTGGCCCGGCTGCAGCAGCAGTTCCCGCAGACCCGCTTCCGCGCCCGTATCGGCACCCGGCTGTGGCTCGGGGACCACGAGGCGACCGAGTACCGCGGGGCCGTCCTGGACGTCACCCGCGTCGCCAAGGGCGACCGCTTCGGCTACCGGCAGCAGAAGGCCGCCTCGGACGGCTTCCTGGTGGTCGTGGCGGGCGGTACGTCGCACGGGGTGGGCCTGGAGGCCCCCAAGGCGCTGCACGGCGTCATGCCGCGCGCCAAGGGCGTCGCCCGGGCGGGCCTCGCCACGGTGAACCGAAATCTCTCGCCGTTCGTGTGGGGCGGCAAGCAGCGCTGGTTCGCGGAGCCGCCGCACATGCAGGTGTCGATCCTGTTCGTGCCGGCCGACGCACCGGAGCCGAAGGTCGGGGAGGAACTGGTGGCGCATCTGCGGCACACCACGACGCAGTTCGACCGGATCGTCGACCGCTGAGCCTCCGCCGGGCCCAACGGGCCCACTGAAGCTCTCGGGAGCTTTCCACCGGCAGCCGCATCGGCCGGCAGGCCGGACGCGGTGAAGGCCGTGCACGGATGTCCGTGCACGGCCTTCGACGTTGCTGCATCGGGCCTGAGGTCTCGTCCACCGCGGGGATCGCCCCCTCCGCCCGCGTTCGCTCAGGGCGAATCGTTCGCCGCGCCCTTGCTGCCCCACTCGACGGCCTGTCCACCGAGATGGTCCACATGGGCTGGGGGGTGGGCGGCCGGGCCGAGCACGAAGACGTCCTCCGCACCGTCCAGTACCCCGCCCGCCGGATCGTCGTCGCCGGCCCTGCGCACCACGTCCCGCTCCGGCAGGTAAATGTCCCGTACGACGACTGCGCACAGGTAGAGAGTCCCCAGCAGGTGGACGACGACCGCGAAGTGGTATCCCTCGGCCGGCAGCCCCTTGTGGGCGTCCCCGCTGGTCGTGTACGCGAGGTACATCCAGATCCCGAGGAAGTACCCGACTTCGCACGCCTGCCAGATCAGGAAGTCCCGCCAGCGCGGCCGGGCCAGTGCGGCGAGCGGAATCAGCCAGAGCACGTACTGCGGCGAGTACACCTTGTTGGTGAGGACGAAGGCCGCGACGATCAGGAAGGCCAGCTGGGCCAAGCGCGGTCGGCGGGGGGCGGTGAACGCCATGGCCGCGATGCCGGCACAGGCCAGCACCATCATGATCATCGCGTAGGTGTTGGCCGCGTCCGCGCTGATCTGGACGTTCATCCGCTGCGAGATCACCAGGAAGACGGAACCGAAGTCGACGCCGCGCTCTCGGCTGAAGCCGTAGAACTTCGCCCATCCCTCCGGTGCGAGCAGCATCACCGGGAGGTTCACCGCCAGCCAGGCCCCGGCAGCGCCCATGAGGGCGGTTCCGAACTCCCGCCACTTGCCCGCCCGCCAGCACAGCACCAGCAGGGGACCGAGCACCAGGAACGGATAGAACTTGGCCGCCGTGGCGAGCCCGACCAGCACACCGAAGGCGAGGGGACGTCGCCGCGACCACATCAGCAGTGCGGCGGCCAGCAGCGCCACGGCCAGCAGATCCCAGTTGATGGTGGCCGTCAGAGCGAAGGCGGGCGCCAGGGCGACCAGGAGACCGTCCCAGGGGCGTCGGCGCTGGGTGCGAACGGTGCAGACGGCGATGACCACCGCGCACACCATCAGCATCCCGGCATTGACCATCCAGTACCACTGCTCCTGGTCCTGGATGCTGCCGCCGCCCGGGGTGAGCCAGGAGGCGGCCTCCATGAAGAGGCCCGTCAGCACGGGGTACTCCAGGTACTCCATGTCGCCGGTCAGTTTGTCGAAGTACGGAACGAGCCCGTCGGCGAAGCCGCGTCCCTGGTACAGGTGCGGGATGTCCGAGTAGCAGGCGTGCGTGTACTGGGAGCTGGCTCCGAAGAACCAGGCGCCGTCGTAGCAGGGCAGCTTCTGCACCATGCCGAGGGCGAACATGCCGATCGCGACCAGCGCGACGACCCGTACGGGGGTCCACCAGGACATTCCGAGGACGGCGCGGTGCCCGATGGGACCGCCGATCAGCTCGCTGCCGGAGGCCGCGACCTCGTCCTCCCTGGTCGGCCGCACCGGCTCGGACTCGTCCACGCTCATTCGCGTCGTGTCTGCACTGGGCATGCCGCACATCCTGCCGTACGTATCTGGGAATACGCCGAGGGCCGTCGCACCCGGACGGGTGCGGCGGCCCTCGTTTCACGTGAAACGGTCCCCGTCGGGTGTTTCACGCGAAACACCCGGGGTGGGGTTATTCGTCGCCCTCTCCGTCGTTCCCCGCGAAGAGGCCGCCACCACCGTTCTGATTGCCTCTCGAGTTGCCTTCGCTCACCGATGGTGAGGGTTCGGCGCCATCGTCCGTGCCGCCGATGTCGTTGCCGGCAGTGTCGTCCTCCCCGGTGTCATTGCAGGTGGGGTCGAACGGGTTGTTGCAGGTGGTCTCGCTCACCGACGGGCTCGGCTCGGGCTCGGACTCGCTCGGGGACGGGCTTGGCTCGGGACTCTCCTCCGCGGACTCCGTCACCGACGGGGTCGGGGTGGGATCCGGGTTGTCGTTGACGATCTCACCGATGGGCTCGGGCACCGGGAACTGCATGACCTTCTTGCCCTTGAGCGCCTGCTCCATGTAGTCGTGCCAGATCTCCGCCGGGAACGAGGCACCATGGATCGAGTCCTCGCCACCTGTGCCGTACATCTTCAGGAACTCACGGTTCTTGTTGCTCTCGTCGTCGTCCATGCGGTACATGCCGATCGCGGTCGACAACTGCGGGGTGTATCCGACGAACCAGGCGGACTTGTTGCCGTCGGTGGTACCGGTCTTGCCGGCCACCTCCCGGCCTTCCAGCTGGGCGTTGGTGCCGGTGCCCTCCTCGACCACGGTCTTCAGGACGTCGGTGACGTTGTCGGCGACCTTGGCCTCGAAGGCTTCGGTCTCCTGTGCGACCTCGTCATGCTGGAAGACGGTGCCGTCCTGGTCGGTGACCTCCGACACGGAGTGGACGTCGTGGGCCGTGCCGCTGGCCGCGAAGGTGGCGTACGCGCCGGCCATCCGGATCGCGCTGGGGCTGGACGTACCGATGGAGAAAGTCGGATAGTCGGCGCCGGCCAGGCTGTTCTCCAGGATTCCGGCGTCCGTGGCGGCTTCCTTGACCTTGTCCAGACCGACATCCATGCCGAGCTGGACGAAGGCGGAGTTGGCCGAGATCCTCATCGCCTCGCGGAGGGTGATGTCGTAGTCAGGGGGAGTGCCGTACGACTCGTCACCATCGTTGACCTGGTTCCATTCCTCCCCCTCCTCGTTGTGCCAGACCGTCCCGTCGTACTGGTTGATCTTCAGCTTGTTCTTGCCGCTGTACAGGCTCTTCGGGGAGGCGATGGTGCGCTCGTTCTTCGCCTGCTCGGCGTCGCCGTCGGGATCGCGCACACCCCACTTCATCGCGGCCGCCAGGACGAACGGCTTGAACGTCGAGCCCACCTGCGCACCGGTCTCGTCCGCGTTGTTGGTGAAGTGCTCGGTCGCGTCCGCACCGCCGTAGATGGCCTTGATCGCTCCTGATGCCGGGTCCACCGACGCGCCGCCGAACTCCACGTGGGTGTCCGTCTTCGGGCGCGACTCGGGGTCGATGTTCTCCTTGCGGACCTTGGTGACGGCGTCCTCGAGCTGCCCGACCATCTTCTTGTCGAAGGTGGTGTGGATCTCGTAGCCGCCCTCCTGCAGATCCTTCTCGGTGATGTCGGTGTTCCTGATGATGTAGGCCTTGGCGGTATCGACGAGATAACCGATCTGACCACTCAGCTGCGTGTTCGACCGCGGGTTCTCGATCTTGGGGAAGTCATCGAACTCCGCCCGCTTGGCCTGCGAGATGCGCTTGTCCGCGACCATCTCGTCGAGGATCCACTTCCAGCGCTTGACAGCCCGCTTCTGGTTGGCCTGGGGGGTGGCCTCCGGGTCGATCGACACGGCGCCGGCCGGGTCGTAGTACGTCGCTCCCTTGAGCACCGCCGCGAGGAAGGCGCACTGGCTCTCGTCGAGATCCTTGGCTTCCTCGTCGAAGTACGCACGCGCAGCCGCCTGGATCCCGTAGGCGCCGCGGCCGTAGTAGGCAGTGTTCAGATAGCCCGCCATGACCTCCTCCTTGGACATCTTGGCGCCCACCTTGATGGAGATGAAGAGCTCTTTGAACTTCCGGGAGAGGGTCTGCGACCGGTCGTCCAGCATCGCGTTCTTCACGTACTGCTGGGTGATGGTCGAGCCGCCCTGGGTCTGGCCGCCCGTGGCCATGTTGAACAGGGCGCGCCCGATGCCCATGGGGTCGACGCCCTTGTCGGTCTCGAACGTCTTGTTCTCGGCCGACATGACGGCGTACCGCATGGCCTCGGGAATCTGCTCGTACGGGATGATCTGGCGGTTTATCTCCCCACCGGTGGCGACCATCTGACTGCCGTCGTCCCAGTAGTAGACGTTGTTCTGCGCCTCAGCCGCCAGCGCCGGCTTGGGGATTCCCACCATGGCGTACCCGAACCCTGCGATCGCCACCAAGCTCCCGAAGAACCCGATGAACAGCCCGGTCACCAGCCGCCACGACGGTACCCAGCGCGCGGCTCCGTACTTGCCCGCGCGCGGGTAGTCGATGAACCGGTTATGGGTGGGCGGGGCAGCACGTCCCCTGCCGCGTCCCGGGCCCTCGGGTGCTCTCCGACGGCCTCCCTGGGCTCTTTGCGCCGCCCGGCGCGCCTCGGCACGGCCGGCGTAGGGGCGCTCCTCATCTCCCGGATCATAGGAACCGGAGGGGGAGCCGGTGGCGCCTCGCGGTGCCGCGCGGCGGCCGGAGGACGCCGATTGGCCGCGTCGGGCGGCGGCGCGTCCGCCTCCCTGCGACGGCGGCGGTTTGCGACGGTGCTCGCTCATCGAACGATTACTCCTCGGGCAGGCGCGCCCCTGCGCGCCTGGAAACGGCAGCTGCTTTCCGGTCCCCCCGAAGTACGGATGTGGTCGATCCCGCATTCACCCGTACTGCACCAGGGACGACGACGCTCTCGGACGTCACTCGGTTCCCGGTGGTGTGCATGGCGCACAGACTACGCACCGGCAAAACGATCCGAGCATCGAACTTCACCCCAAAACAGGCAAGTTGTATCCCACGAAACGGTGATGTGATCGCGTTCACCGTGCCCCCTCTTGTCGCATCCGGAGGGTCGTTCTATCGTGCTGATGTATCGAGTCGATACATCAGCACGACATAAAGACGTCTCGGTGAGGCCGTGGCAGAGAGGAGGCGACCATGAGCCGGCGTTCCGGAATCCTGGAGTTCGCCGTACTCGGACTGCTCCGTGAGGCCCCGATGCACGGCTACGAGCTGCGCAAACGACTCAATACGTCACTGGGTGTGTTCCGCGCCTTCAGCTACGGGACGCTGTACCCCTGCCTCAAGACGCTGGTCGCGAACGGCTGGTTGATCGAAGAGTCGGGAGGAGCCCAGCAGGACGCTCACGCCGCTCCGCTCGCAGGACGACGGGCGAAAATCGTCTACCGGCTGACCGCGGAAGGTAAGGAGCACTTCGAGGAGCTGCTCTCCCAGACGGGCCCCGACGCGTACGAGGACGAGCACTTCGCCGCGCGTTTCGCCTTCTTCGGGCAGACCTCCCGCGATGTGCGCATGCGCGTCCTGGAGGGCCGCCGCAGCCGTCTGGAGGAGCGCCTGGAAAAGATGCGCGCCTCGCTGGCGCGCACCCGGGAGCGCCTCGACGACTACACCCTCGAGCTCCAGCGCCACGGGATGGAGTCCGTGGAGCGCGAAGTGCGCTGGCTGAACGAGCTCATCGAGAGCGAGCGGGCGGGACGGGACCTCAGGGGTTCCGCCACCGGGGAGACCGCTTCGCAGGACACCACATCTGGAGCGTCGGGCGGCCTGCCCCGGCAGGGGGACGACCCCCGGCCGGATACGCCCGACGACACCGCCACGTGAGGTCCACCCAGGGCCTCACTCGTACACACAGGGAGCAACCGGAATGGGTTCGGTTCGCGTAGCCATCGTCGGCGTGGGCAACTGCGCCGCGTCGCTGGTGCAGGGAGTCGAGTACTACAAGGACGCCGACCCGGCGTCCAAGGTGCCCGGCCTCATGCACGTGCAGTTCGGTGACTACCACGTCCGTGACGTCGAGTTCGTCGCCGCCTTCGATGTCGACGCGAAGAAGGTCGGCCTCGACCTCGCCGACGCCATCGGCGCCTCGGAGAACAACACCATCAAGATCTGCGACGTCCCGCGCACCGGCGTGACCGTCCAGCGCGGCCACACCCTCGACGGTCTCGGCAAGTACTACCGGGAGACCATCGAGGAGTCCGCCGAGGAGCCTGTCGACGTCGTCCAGGTCCTCAAGGACAAGCAGGTCGACGTCCTCGTCTGCTACCTCCCGGTCGGCTCCGAGGACGCGGCGAAGTTCTACGCCCAGTGCGCCATCGACGCCAAGGTCGCCTTCGTCAACGCCCTTCCGGTCTTCATCGCCGGCACCAAGGAGTGGGCGGACAAGTTCACCGAGGCGGGCGTTCCGATCGTCGGTGACGACATCAAGTCCCAGGTCGGCGCCACCATCACGCACCGCGTCATGGCGAAGCTGTTCGAGGACCGGGGCGTCATCCTGGACCGCACCATGCAGCTGAACGTCGGCGGCAACATGGACTTCAAGAACATGCTCGAGCGCGAGCGCCTGGAGTCCAAGAAGATCTCCAAGACGCAGGCCGTCACCTCGCAGATCCCCGACCGGGACCTGGGCGAGAAGAACGTCCACATCGGCCCGTCCGACTACGTCGCCTGGCTCGACGACCGCAAGTGGGCGTACGTCCGCCTCGAGGGCCGCGCCTTCGGTGACGTCCCGCTGAACCTGGAGTACAAGCTCGAGGTCTGGGACTCCCCGAACTCCGCCGGCGTCATCATCGACGCCCTGCGCGCCGCGAAGATCGCCAAGGACCGCGGTATCGGCGGCCCGATCCTCTCCGCGTCGAGCTACTTCATGAAGTCCCCGCCGGTCCAGTACTTCGACGACGAGGCCCGGGAGAACGTCGAGAAGTTCATCAAGGGCGAGGTCGAGCGCTAGTCGGACGAGCGCCGCACCGGCCACGTCCGTACCACGGGCTGATGAGGGTCCCTGGGCCGAGCGCCCGGGGACCCTCCCCCGTATGTGAGGCTGTGCCCCATGTCCGTCGCCCGTGACCTGCGCGTCCTGCTCCGTTTCCGGAACTTCCGGCGCCTGCTCGCTGTCCGGCTGCTCTCCCAGGGGGCCGACGGCGTGTACCAGGTCGCGCTCGCCACATACGTCGTCTTCTCACCGGAGAAACAGACGTCGGCCGCCGCCATCGCCTCCGCCATGGCCGTCCTGCTCCTGCCGTACTCGTTCGTCGGGCCCTTCGCGGGCGTTCTGCTGGACCGCTGGCGGCGACGTCAGGTCTTCCTGTACGGCAACCTGTTGCGCGCCCTGCTGGCGGGCCTGACGGCCGTGCTGATGCTGAGCGGGGTACCGGACTGGCTCTTCTACGTCTCCGCGCTCTGCGTCACCGCGGTCAACCGCTTCGTCCTGGCCGGGCTGTCGGCGGCCCTGCCGCGCGTGGTCGACACCGACCGCCTGGTACTGGCCAACTCCTTGTCCCCGACCATGGGGACGCTAGCCGCAACCGTGGGCGGCGGACTCGCTGTCGCCGTACGGCTGGTGGCATCCGACTCCGACGCCGCGGTGGTCCTCCTCGGAGCGGCTCTCTACCTGGGCTCGGCACTCGCCTCGCTGAGCATGGCACCGGCACTGCTCGGCCCCGACCCGAAGCTGGTCCGGCCGCGGCTGGGAACAGCGCTCGCCGGTATCGCACGAGGCCTGGTGGCAGGTGTACGCCACCTCACCGAACCGGAGAGGCGGGAGGCGGCCTGGGCTCTGGCCTCGATGACCCTCATGCGGTTCTGCTACGGCTCCCTGACAGTCATGGTGCTGATGCTGTGCCGGTACGCGTGGTCGTCCGGCTCGGACGAGGGGCTGGCCCTCCTCGGCCTCGCCGTGGGCGTCTCCGGCGCGGGATTCTTCGTGGCGGCCGTGGCGACTCCCTGGGCCGCCCGCCGGCTGGGCCCTGGGATGTGGATCGTCACGTGCGCCGCTTCGGCCGCCGTGCTGGTTCCGGCGCTCGGGCTTCCCTTCGCCGAGACCTTGTGGTTGATCGCGGCCTTCGTTCTCGGCCTCGTCACTCAGGGATCGAAGATCGCCACTGACACGATCGTCCAGTCCTCGGTCGACGACGGCTTCCGCGGCCGGGTCTTCTCCGTCTATGACGTTCTGTTCAATGTCGCCTTCGTCGGCGCCGCCGGAGTGGCCGCCCTCATGCTGCCTCCCGACGGCCGCTCTCCCGCTCTGGTGATCACCGTAGCCGTGATCTACGCGACGGTCGCGGCAACCATGGCCGGCTTCGAGCGGCGACGTTTCACGTGAAACAACGCCCCGCAGCCGGCGTAGGCCGGACCAAAGACAACGGGGGCATGTTTCACGTGAAACACGCCCCCGTTCTCACGAGCGCATCCGGCCGACGACTTCAGTCCTGCTCGGCCCACCACTCCTTGAGCGCGCTCACCGCCGCGTCGTGCTCCATCGGGCCGTTCTCCAGGCGAAGCTCCAGCAGGAATTTGTAGGCCTGGCCGATGACGGGCCCCGGACCCACACCCAGGATTTCCATGATCTGGTTGCCGTCGAGGTCCGGACGGATGGCGTCGAGCTCCTCCTGCTCCTGGAGCTGGGCGATGCGCTCCTCCAGACCGTCGTACGCGCGTGACAGGGCGTTGGCCTTGCGCTTGTTCCGCGTGGTGCAGTCGGAACGGGTCAGCTTGTGCAGCCTGTTCAGCAGCGGGCCTGCGTCCCGCACATAACGGCGGACCGCCGAGTCCGTCCACTCCCCGGTGCCGTAGCCGTGGAAGCGCAGGTGGAGCTCCACCAGCTGGGAGACATCCTTGATCAGCTCATTGGAGTACTTGAGAGCGGTCATCCGCTTCTTGGTCATCTTGGCTCCCACCACCTCGTGGTGATGGAAGGAGACACGGCCGTCCTTCTCGAAGCGACGTGTCCGCGGCTTGCCGATGTCATGCAGCAGCGCGGCAAGCCGCAGGGTGAGGTCGGGGCCGTCGTCCTCCAGAGCGATCGCCTGCTCCAGCACGATCAGGGTGTGGTCGTAGACGTCCTTGTGCCGGTGGTGCTCGTCGCGCTCCAGACGCAGTGCGGGGAGCTCGGGCAGGACATGACCGGCGAGGCCGGTCTCGACGAGCAGGGTCAGGCCCTCGCGCGGGTGCGCGGACAGGACGAGCTTGTTCAGCTCGTCCCGCACCCGCTCCGCCGAGACGATGCCGATACGCCCGGCCATCTCGGTCATCGCCGAGACGACTTCCGGGGCCACCTCGAAGTCGAGCTGCGCGGCGAAACGCGCGGCTCGCATCATCCGCAGAGGATCGTCGGAGAAGGACTCCTCGGGGGTTCCAGGTGTCCGCAGCACCCGCGCCGCGAGGTCCTCCAGCCCGCGGTGCGGGTCGATGAAGTCCTTCTCGGGCAGCGCCACGGCCATCGCGTTCACCGTGAAGTCACGCCGTACGAGGTCCTCCTCGATGGAGTCGCCGTACGACACCTCGGGCTTGCGCGAGGTGCGGTCGTACGCCTCGGACCGGTACGTCGTGATCTCGATCTGGTAACCCTCCTTCTGGGCCCCGACCGTGCCGAAGGCGATCCCGACCTCCCATACGGCGTCCGCCCAGGGCCGCACGATCCTCAGCACGTCCTCGGGGCGGGCGTCCGTGGTGAAGTCCAGGTCGTTGCCGAGCCGGCCGAGGAGCGCGTCCCGGACCGAGCCGCCGACCAGCGCGAGGGAGAACCCGGCCTCCTGGAATCGACGGGCGAGGTCGTCGGCGACGGGGGACACCCGCAGGAGTTCGCTCACCGCGCGGCGCTGCACCTGGCTGAGGGCGTGAGGACTGTCTTCGTTGGCGTTCGGCACAACAGAAGAGGGTACGTGTCCCCGGCGTCCGCGGGCGCCTCCGTTCCACGCGCACAGAACCCGCACAGGATGGTGCCGAGAAGCCGCATATTCACGGTCTCCCTGATACGTGCGCATACGGGACGGCCCGACCCCGTCGGACGATCTTGCGGGGCAGACCGCGGCACTTCACCTCAGCGCGCATCGTTACCATGCGTGGACGCACATTCCGACGACCACTGACGACGACGAGGGACGGACGAGCGCGTGGCCGAGGCGGCAGACATCCAGGGGATGAGTTCCTCACCTGCCCGCCGGTGGCTCCGGCGCACCGGAGCGCTGCTCGCGGGTGCCCCTCTGCTGGCCGGTCTGCTCCAGCTGCCCGCCGCCCCGGACGGACACGCCGCGGAGAAGACCTCCCTGACCGCCGATGCCACCGGGTCAAGCACGGTGGACGTCTCCCTGAACTCCCTGAGCCCCAGCGCACCGGTCGACGGCGACACCCTCACCGTCACCGGCACCGTGAGGAACAACGGCAAACAGGCGATCACCGACGCCCACGTGGGCCTGCGCGTGGGCACTGCCCTGTCCGGACGCGCGGCCATCGACGACGCCGCGCGGCGCACCGGCTTCAACGAGTACATCGACGGGGCTGAGGTCGGCGGGAAGTACGTCGAGAAGTTCTCCAAGCTCACCCCGGGCGTGGCGCAGGCCTTCAGCATCTCGGTACCCGTCAAGGAACTGGATCTCGGCGCGGACGGCGTCTACCAGCTCGGTGTCTCCCTCTCCGGCCGCACCGCGGCTGCACCCTACGCCGAGCAGGTGCTCGGCATCCGGCGGACGTTCCTGCCCTGGCAGCCGGATGCGACGGACACGAGAACCAGGACGACGTTCCTCTGGCCGCTCATCTCCTCCGTCCATCTGACGGCGGAGACGGGCCCCGGCGAGCAGCAGACGCCCGTCTTCGAGAATGACGACCTGGTCAAGGAGATCGCCCCCGGCGGCCGTCTGAACCAGATGCTGTCACTGGGTAAGAACCTCGATGTCACCTGGGTGATCGACCCCGACCTGCTCGCTTCCGTCTCTGCGATGACAGGGGCCTATCAGGTCAAGGCCGGCGACACGACCACCGCAGGCCAGGACCAGGCGGTCGCCAAGCAGTGGCTGGCCGAACTGCAGGAAGCGGTCGAGGACGAAGAGGTCGTCGCGCTGCCCTTCGCCGACCCCGACCTGGCCTCCCTCGCACACAACGGCAGGAGCGTCACCAGCTCCCTGAGCCACCTCAAGGACGCCACGGCCGTGGCCGCCGACACCGTGGAGACCGTGCTCCATGTGAAGCCCGACACGGACTTCGCCTGGCCCGTGAACGGCGCCGTCGACCGTTCGATCGTGCAGGTCGCCACCTCCGCCGGCGCCGACAAGGTGATCGCCCGCAGCGACAGCCTCAAGGAGGCTGCCGGCCTGACGTACACACCGAACGCGGCACGCCCCATCGGGGGCGGCACGACGGCGGTCGTCGCCGACGCGCAGCTGTCCACGGCTTTCCAGGGCGACATGACGAAGGCCGACAATTCGACGGTCGCGGTGCAGCGGTTCCTCGCCCAGAACCTCATGATCAACCTCCAGAACACGGGCAAGCAGCGCAATATCGTGATCGCACCGCAGCGCATGCCCACCGCCAGCCAGGCCCAGACGATGGCGCAGGCACTGACGGCCCTGCAGGACGGGAACTGGGCGCAGTCGCAGGAGCTGGGGGACGCCTCGGACGCCGAGCCGGACCCGGCCGCGTCCACCACGGTCCCGTCCGCGTCGGCGTACGCCTCGTCCCTGCGCAAGCAGGAACTGCCGACCTCCGCCTTCCAGGACATCCAGAACACCAGGAGCGACCTCGACCGCTTCAAGGTGATCCTGACCAACCAGTCCCGGGTCGTCACACCGTTCGGACGGACCTTCAACCGGATGATGTCCGTCTCCTGGCGCGGCGGCACCACCGAGGCGCAGGGCTACCGCGAGGACGTGCAGTCGTATCTCGACAACCTCGCCGCCCAGGTCCGGCTCATCGAGAAGTCCGAGACGAAGCTCTCGGGCCGCAGCGCCAAGATTCCCGTGACCGTGCAGAACAACCTCGTGCAGGGCGTCGACAACCTGGTGCTGCGCCTCACCTCGAAGCAGCCGAAGCGCCTTGAGATCGGGGACGACGAATACGCGGAGCAGATCATCGAGGTCTCCGGCGGACACAGCCAGTCGGTGAAGTTCGACACCAACGCGAACGCCAACGGCGAGGTCTCGGTGGAGGCCCAGCTCTACACGGAGGACGGCGAGAAGTACGGCCCTCCCGTCACGTTCGACGTGAACGTCACCGAGATCACGCCCACCGTGATGCTGGTCATCGCCGGCGGTGTGCTGCTGCTCGTGCTCGCCGGGTTCCGGATGTACACGCAGCGCAAGCGCGCGGCGGCCCGGCAGGCCGAGGAGGGAGCGGCCGCCGGGGAGTCGGCTGCCGAGGATGCCGCCGACGCCGGTTCCGCAACCGCCGACGAGTCCCCGGATGAGCCCCGCGTGCGGGGCCGGGCCGACAAGCCGGAGCACCCGAGTGACCCGGCTCCGGACACCGCACCGGAAAACGCC
Source organism: Streptomyces sclerotialus (assembly GCA_000719105.1). Classification (GTDB taxonomy): domain Bacteria; phylum Actinomycetota; class Actinomycetes; order Streptomycetales; family Streptomycetaceae; genus Streptomyces; species Streptomyces sclerotialus_B. The sequence goes on from JODX01000008.1 coordinate 194,762, forward strand.
GACCGGTCCGGCACGGGTGAGAGAGTGGACCGTTGAGCGATGTCGTGGCCGGTGGGCCAGGGGACGATGAGGTGGGGTACACCATGAACGCGCCGTACGACGGTGACCGCGGCCAGGGCGCGGCCGGCCCGGGCCGCCCCGGGGACGCGCAACCCGAAGCGGGCCAGGTACCACCGCAGCCCCCCACGGACATGTACTTCCAGGACGCCTACGCCCAGGACCCCTACCGGGCGCAGGACCTCTCCGCCCAGGACCCGGTCACCGAGGCGCTCTACGACCGGGCCGCCCACCCCCCGCCGGCGCCCGGCTCCTACCAGCCCCAGCAGCCGCTCTACGCTCAGCCGCCTACCTCTCCGTATGCTCCCGACCCGCGTGTCTGGGCCCAGACGCCCCCTCCCGAGCCGGAGGGGCCGACACGCCATCTGCCGTACGGCGACGACGCCCGGACCACCCAGTTCGTGGGCGTGGACGACCTGGTCACAGGCGCCGGTGAGGAGCGCCACGAGCCGGACGCGTTCGCCCATCTCTTCCGCGACCAGCAGCAGAGCGGCTACCCGGCCGTGGGCCAGCCGTCCGTCCCCGGTCCCGCCCCCGCGCCCACCGCACAGGCGCCCGCCCAGGCAACGCCGCCGCCCGTCGAGCCCATCCCCGCTTCCGCCCCGGCTCCCGCCGCCCCGCGGAAGGGCGGCCGCGCCTCCGGGCTGCTGAAGTCGAGCGCGGTGATGGCCGCGGGCACCATGGTCTCCCGCCTCACCGGCTTCGTCCGCTCCGCGCTGATCGTCTCGGCCCTGGGCACGGCCCTGCTCGGCGACACCTTCCAGGTGGCGTACCAGCTACCGACGATGATCTACATCCTGACCGTCGGCGGCGGCCTCAACTCGGTCTTCGTGCCGCAGCTCGTGCGCGCGATGAAGGACGACGAGGACGGCGGCGAGGCTTATGCCAACCGCCTGCTGACCCTGGTCATGGTGGCGCTCGCGGCACTCACGGCGATCACCATGTTCGCCGCGCCGCTCCTCGTCCGCGCATTGTCGAACCCCATCGCCTCGGACCCCGGCGCCAACGAGGTCGCCGTCACCTTCACCCGCTACTTCCTGCCCTCGATCTTCTTCATGGGCATTCACGTGGTGATGGGGCAGATCCTCAACGCGCGCGGTCGGTTCGGCGCGATGATGTGGACGCCGGTCCTCAACAACATCGTCATCATCGTCACCCTCGGGATGTTCCTCTGGGTGTACGGCAGCGCGGCGAACTCGCACATGACCGTCAAGAGCATCCCGCCGGAGGGCGAGCGGCTCCTCGGTGTCGGCATCCTCCTCGGCCTCGTCGTGCAGGCTCTCGCGATGATCCCCTACCTGCGGGAGACCGGCTTCCGGCTGCGGCTGCGCTTCGACTGGAAGGGCCACGGCCTCGGCAAGGCCGCGATGCTCGCCAAATGGACCATCCTGTTCGTCCTCGCCAACCAGGCGGGCGCCCTCGTCGTCACCCAGCTCGCCACCGCGGCGGTCTCGGACACCGATATCCCCGGCACCGGCTTCAGCGCCTACGCCAACGCCCAGCTGATCTGGGGTCTGCCTCAGGCGATCATCACGGTCTCACTGATGGCGGCCCTGCTTCCGCGCATCTCGCGCTCCGCCGCCGAGGACGACGGCGGCGCCGTCCGCGACGACATCTCCCAGGGCCTGCGCACCACCGCCGTGGCGATCGTGCCGATCTCGTTCGGCTTCGTCGCCCTCGGCATCCCGATGTGCACGCTGATCTTCGGTTCCTCCGGCACCGGTGCGGCCACGAACATGGGCTACATGCTGATGGCCTTCGGCCTCGGCCTGATCCCGTACTCCGTGCAGTACGTCGTACTGCGCGCCTTCTACGCCTATGAGGACACCCGCACGCCCTTCTACAACACGGTGATCGTGGCCGCGGTCAACGCTGCCGCCTCGGCGGTCTGCTTCCTGGTCCTTCCGGCCCGCTGGGCCGTGGTCGGCATGGCCGGCGCCTACGGTCTGGCATACGCGATCGGCGTCGGCGTGGCCTGGCGGCGGCTGCGCAAGCGGCTGGGCGGCGACCTGGACGGGGCGAAGGTACTGCGGACGTACGCTCGGCTCGGCATCGCCTCACTGCCCGCGGCGCTGCTCAGCGGTGCGGCCTGCTACGGGATCACCCAGAGCCTGGGACAGGGCGTGGGTGGTTCGATGCTCGCCCTGGCCGGTGGTGGAATCGTCCTGGTCGGTGTCTTCTTCGTCGCGGCGCGGCGGATGCGGATCGAGGAGCTCAACTCGATGGTCGGCATGGTTCGTGGGCGCCTGGGACGCTGAGGTGGGGGTAGGCGCACAACCATCGCCCGCCGCCGTGTGTCGCTCATAGCGGCGGACTGTGGGCACAATTGGCTTTGGCGTCGGACAACGCGCAACGGATGGGGAGGCAGGGACGACGGTGGCGGAACGGAGCACGGCTGCCGTCGACGTGGCAGACAACAGCGGTGACAAGCCGCTGACCGCCAAGGCGGACCAGTCCACGGCCGACGGGGTGGCCCAGAACCGGGAGCGGGACACGGAGAGCGCGGCGAGCGAAGAGGCCCAGGGGAGCGGTGGGGCCGACGGGTCCGGCAAGACCACGCCCCCCGAACTGCACAGTGGTCACAAGCTGGCCAGACGCTACCGCCTCGAGGAATGCGTCACCCGTCTGGACGGTTTCAGCAGTTGGCGAGCGGTGGACGAGAAGCTGCGCCGAGCCGTCGGTGTGCACGTCCTGCCCGCCGACCACACACGGGCCCGATCGGTGCTGGCAGCCGCCCGGTCCGCCGCCCTGCTCGGCGACCCCCGCTTCGTCCAGGTACTGGACGCGGTCGACGAGAACGACCTGGTCTACGTCGTGCACGAATGGCTCCCCGACGCCACGGAGCTGACGACGCTGCTCGCGTCCGGCCCGCTGGAGCCGCACGACGCCTACCAGATGGTCACCCAGGTGTCCCAGGCCATGGCCGCCGCACACCGCGAGGGCCTGTCCCATCTGCGCCTCAACCCCAACGCCGTGCTCCGCGCCACCTCCGGCCAGTGGCGCATCCGCGGACTCGCCGTCAACGCCGCCCTGCGCGGCATCACCACCGACTCACCGCAGCGCACCGACACCGAGGCGATCGGTGCTCTTCTGTACGCCTCCCTCACACAGCGCTGGCCGTACGAGCAGGACGCGTACGGCCTCTCCGGGCTGCCCAAGGACGTCGGCCTCATCGCCCCCGACCAGGTGCGCGCCGGCGTCCACCGCGGACTGGCGGAACTCGCCATGCGGGCGCTCGCCAACGACGGGGCCACCGCCTCCCGTCATGAGTCGCCGTGCACCACGCCGGAGGAACTGGTCAAGGCGATCGGTGAGATGCCCCGCATCCGTCCGCCGGAGCCCGCGTTCACCGCACCGCCCGAGTACCAGCGCACGAGCTACCAGCAGGGCACGTACGGCCGTCAGGCGCCGCATCTCGGCGCCACCCAGCCCGTCGCGACGCCGCCGCCTCCGCTGCAGAGCCGTACCGGCAAGGCCCTCAAATGGGCGGTGTCGGCACTGCTCATCGCCGCCCTGGGGCTCGGCAGCTGGCAGCTCGCGGACGCGCTCATGGACCAGGGTGGCAAGTCCGAGGACCCGAAGCAGACGCAGACGACGGACAACGACGACAAGAAGGCCGACAACCCCAAGCCGTCCCAGCCCATCGCTATCCAGGGCGCCCAGGACTTCGATCCGTTCGGCGGTGACGGCTCGGAGAAGCCCGGTGACGTGGACAAGGTCTACGACACCGCTTCCGGCACGTACTGGCAGACGGACTACTACCTGGGCGCGAAGTTCGGCAATCTCAAGTCGGGCGTCGGTGTCATCCTCGATCTCGGCAAGGTGCAGCAGGTCGGATCGGTCACCGTCACCTTCCAGGGGAGCACGTCGGTCGAGCTCCGCTCCGCGAGCGGGGAGACGAAGCCTCAGGGCTTCGACGGCTACACCAAGGCCGCCGAGGGAACGGGAACCGAGGTGCAGCTCAAGCCGGACGAGAAGCTGAAGTCCCGGTACCTGCTGGTCTGGCTGACCGAGCTGCCGTTGCAGGAGGACGGCAGATTCCGGGGCAGGGTCGTCGACGTCAAGGTGACCAGCTGAGGGCTGTCGAAGAGGGAGGGGGTCCCGATGGCAGACGACACCGCATACGGCGACGCAAGCGATCAGGACCTTCTGGCCCGTCATGTCGACGGGGACCCCGACGCCTTCGGCGAACTGGTGCGCCGGCACCGCGACCGGCTCTGGGCCGTGGCCCTGCGGACGCTGGGGGACCGCGAGGAGGCGGCTGATGCGGTACAGGACGCGCTCGTCTCGGCCTACCGGGCCGCCCACACCTTCCGCGGCCAGTCGGCCGTCACGACCTGGCTGCACCGCATCACGGTGAACGCCTGCCTGGACCGCGCCCGTAAGGCCGCCTCCCGGAAGACCTCACCCGTCGACGACACCGAGCGGCTGGAGCAGCTCCTGGAGCCGCACGAGTCGGCTTCCGCCCCGGCCGAGCGCAACGATCTGCATCGTCAGTTGCTGGAGGCACTGGCGACCCTGCCCGCCGATCAGCGGGCCGCGCTCGTTCTCGTGGACATGCAGGGCTACCCGGTGGCAGAAGCCGCCCGCATCCTGGACGTGCCCACCGGCACCGTGAAGAGCCGCTGTGCCCGCGGCAGGGCCAGGCTTTTCCCTCTGCTCACCCATCTACGGCCGGACGGCGGGGGCGAGGACGGCAAGAAGTCGACGGGAAGAAGGAACCGGACTCAGGGGACATCCGTCCCATCCGCAGCAGGGCCTCGTGACACAGAACCACGGGGCGCGAAACCACTTGATGCGGGGCCGAGCGATTCAGCTGCCGTGAAGGGCGGAGGTGGGCGGGCGTGACATCCACGACCGACACGGCCGGGCACCCGGAGGTCACAGAGCTCTCCGATCTCGTCGAAGGTCTGCTGCCGCCCTCCCAGGGCGCGGACCTGCGACGGCATCTGGACGAGTGTCCGCTCTGTGCGGATGTCTACGACTCACTCGAAGAGATCCGCGGCCTGCTCGGGACACTGCCTGGTCCCCCGCAGATGCCCGCCGACGTCGCCGGCCGCATCGACGCGGCCCTGGCAGCCGAAGCCCTGCTGAATGCGACCGCACCCGATGTCGACTCGGCAAGGGCCCGGGTGCCGGTCGGCGCATCACGCACGGAACTCGACGCAGTCGACAGCACGCACGTTTCACGTGAAACAACGGCTGCGGCGGACCGTCCCGCAGGACATGGCCGTGCGGCCACGGGGCCGGGCCGAAGCAGCAGCAAGCGTCGTATGCGCCGCAGGACGGCCGTACTGGGCACCGTTCTGACGGTGGCCATGCTGGGGCTCGGCACCGTACTCATCCAATCGATGGGGGGCGACAGCCCCGATGACCCGGTGGTGGCGCAGAGCAAGTCGGCCTCGGAGAGCACCTTCTCCGGGGACACGCTCCAGAACCAGGTCACGGAGCTCATCGCCGAGAACCGGGGCAAGAGTTCCTTCGGTACGGAGGCGGAGCCGAAGCCGGGCACGCCAGGATCGCCCACCGACGGCCCGAGCACCTTGCTTACGATCAACGTCCCTGACTGCATCAGTGACGGCATCGGCCGCAACGAGCCCCCACTGGGGGCACGACAGGGCGAGTACGAGGGGGCCAAGGCGTACCTCGTCGTCCTCCCCGACCCCTCGGACACCGACCGCGTCACGGCATACGTCGTCGACGCCGCCTGTGCGGGCAAGCCACAGTCGGCCCCGGGCAAGGTCTTGGAACAGCAGTCCTACGCACTTCCTGCCGCGCCGCCTTCTCCCGGCCCCTGAGCGCCGGGCTTCCCGCACACGTAGTCGTGGCACCACACAGTGGTGCCACGACTACGTGTGCCCAGACACACCGGGAATGCGCGCCCCGTAGGATCCGTTGGGTGGGGTGAGAGTTCTGAGTGAAGCTCCCACCGGCAGCAGTACGCAGCAGTCTCCAGAGACGAGGAATCAAGCCGTGAGCGACGTCCGTAACGTGATCATCATCGGCTCCGGGCCCGCCGGCTACACCGCGGCGCTCTACACCGCGCGCGCGTCGCTGAAGCCGCTGGTGTTCGAGGGCGCCGTCACCGCGGGTGGTGCGCTGATGAACACCACCGAGGTGGAGAACTTCCCCGGCTTCCGGGACGGCATCATGGGCCCGGACCTCATGGACAACATGCGCGCCCAGGCCGAGCGCTTCGGTGCCGAACTGATTCCGGACGATGTAGTCGCCGTCGACCTCACGGGTGAGATCAAGACCGTCACGGACACCGCGGGCACGGTGCACCGTGCCAAGGCGGTCATCGTCACCACGGGGTCGCAGCACCGAAAGCTCGGACTGCCCAACGAGGACACCCTGTCCGGGCGCGGTGTCTCCTGGTGCGCCACCTGCGACGGCTTCTTCTTCAAGGACCAGGACATCGCCGTGATCGGTGGCGGTGACACCGCCATGGAGGAGGCCACCTTCCTCTCCCGGTTCGCCAAGTCCGTGACCATCGTCCACCGTCGTGACACCCTGCGTGCCTCCAAGGCGATGCAGGAGCGCGCGTTCGCCGACCCGAAGATCAAGTTCGTCTGGGACAGCGAGGTCGCGGAGGTCAAGGGCGAGCAGAAGCTGGCCGGTCTGACGCTGCGCAACGTCAAGACGGGCGAGACCTCGGAGCTGCCGGTGACGGGTCTGTTCATCGCGATCGGACACGACCCGCGTACCGAACTCTTCAAGGGTCAGCTCGAACTCGACGAGGAGGGTTACCTGAAGGTCGACTCCCCCTCGACCCGGACGAACCTGACCGGTGTCTTCGGCGCGGGCGATGTCGTCGACCACACGTACCGCCAGGCGATCACCGCTGCGGGCACCGGCTGCTCCGCCGCCCTGGACGCGGAGCGCTTCCTCGCCGCGCTGGCGGACACGGAGCAGACCGCCGAGCCCGAGAAGACCTCTGTCTGACCCCCACCCCACCGCACTAACCAGTTAAGGAGCCCGCCGTGGCCGGCACCCTGAAGAACGTGACCGACGCTTCCTTCGAGGAAGACGTCCTCAAGAGCGACAAGCCCGTCCTGGTGGACTTCTGGGCCGCCTGGTGCGGTCCGTGCCGCCAGATCGCACCGTCTCTCGAGGCCATCGCCGCCGAGCACGGCGACAAGATCGAGATCGTCAAGCTCAACATCGACGAGAACCCGGCCACGGCCGCCAAGTACGGCGTCATGTCCATCCCGACCCTGAACGTGTACCAGGGCGGTGAGGTTGCCAAGACCATCGTCGGCGCCAAGCCGAAGGCCGCGATCGTGCGCGACCTCGAGGCCTTCATCGCCGAGTAAGTCGTGTCTGCGCCGCCGCCTTGTGACAGCGGCACATGTTTCACGTGAAACACGAATGGGCCGACCCGGAAGGGTCGGCCCATTCGTGTGAAGTGGGTCGGCAGCAATCCTGCATCGGCGCAGGCGATCACAGTGGGCGCAGAGCCGGCTCCTTCTGTACAGCCCCCAGCAACCGGTCCAGTGCCAGCTCGACGTCCTCCTTCCAGGAGAGCGTCGTCCGCAGCTCCAGCCGTAGCCGGGGATACGTGGGGTGGGGACGGACCGTCTTGAAGCCCACTGCTGTCAGATGGTCCGCGGGCAGCAGACACGCCGGTTCCTTCCAGCGGGCGTCGCCGAACGCCTCGACCGCTTTGAACCCCCGGCGCAGCAGATCCTTGGCAACCGTCTGAACCATCACTCTGCCGAGCCCCTGACCCTGGTATCCCGGCAGGATGAACGCTGTCATCAGCTGTACGGCATCGGGGGACACCGGGCTTGTGGGAAACGCCGTGGAACGCGGTACATAGGCAGGTGGTGCGTACAGCACGAAGCCCACCGGCTCTTCGTCCACGTAGACGACTCGGCCACAGGAGCCCCAGTCCAGCAGGACCGCGGAGATCCACGCCTCCTTCTCGATGGCGGGTGTCCCCGCCTTTACCGCGGCCTCTCCACTGACCGGGTCGAGTTCCCAGAAGACGCACGAGCGACAGCGTTTGGGTAGGTCTTGAAGGTTGTCCAGCGTGAGCGGTACAAGCCGACGCCCCATGAAGGCTGTTCCTCGCTTCCTTCGCCCGCCGCGCGGGCGGCTGCCAGGGCACTCCGCTCCCTGAGCAGGCTGCCGACGAATCCTCCAACAGCCCCGAGGCCCAGGCCCGCGGTCACCAGTCCGGAACGGCTTACGGTTCGCATGCCCTCCGCCTCCCCGTAGAAGGTTCCGCAAGGTGGGTGCGCCATACCCGCATCGCATCGTATCCACGATGCGATTCGATCGACACCGACGAAACGCAAAGAGCGGGCCGTGTCCCGGGATGCCCCCGACACGGCCCGCTCGGCACAGCGACGGTTCAGTCCTCCCCGTCGTCGGAGTCGTCGTTGAGGCTCTTCTCCAGGACCCGTCCCTCACCTGGTGCAAGGGTGCCGAGGATGCGCTCGAGGTCCTCCATCGAGGCGAACTCGACGGTGATTTTGCCCTTCTTCTGGCCCAGGTCGACCTTCACCCGTGTCTCGAAGCGATCGGAGAGCCGGGTCGCAAGGTCGTTCAGAGCCGGGGACACTCGTGCCCCGGCGCGTGGCCCCTTGGCACGCGTGGTGCTCATGGGTCGCGCCCCCATGAGGGTGACGATCTCTTCCACCGCCCGCACCGAGAGGCCCTCGGCAACGATCCGGTGAGCCAGCCGGTCCTGCTCCTCCGAGTCCTCCACAGAGAGCAGGGCCCGGGCGTGTCCGGCGGAGAGAACCCCGGCAGCTACACGGCGCTGCACGGCGGGTGAGAGCTTCAGCAGACGCAGGGTGTTGGAGACCTGAGGCCGGGAGCGCCCGATACGGTCAGCCAGCTGGTCGTGGGTGCAGCTGAAGTCCTTGAGGAGCTGGTCGTAGGCGGCCGCCTCCTCCAGCGGGTTCAGCTGGGCACGGTGGAGGTTCTCCAGAAGGGCGTCCAGAAGAAGCTTCTCGTCCTCCGTGGCCCGGACGATCGCCGGAATCGTCTCCAGACCGGCTTCCCGGCAGGCTCGCCAACGACGCTCACCCATGATGAGCTCATAGCGGGCGGGGCCCAGCTGCCGCACCACGACCGGCTGGAGCAGCCCGACCTCCTTGATGGAGGTAACGAGCTCCGCGAGCAGGTCCTCGTCGAAGACCTCGCGGGGCTGCCGGGGGTTCGGCGTGATGGAGTCGAGGGGCAGCTCAGCGAAGTGAGCACCGACCGGCGCAGCGGGCGTCTCCGCGGCGCTGATCGACGACGGCTCCTCTGTTTCACGTGAAACATTCGGCAGCGTGGTCACCTTCGCGGCTGCCACACCGCGATCACTGGTGAGCACGGGGACCGCGGCGGGCGACGTCGATGCGCCTCCCGCGGCCACTGGCACCGCCTTCTCACTTGCTGGGGCTGCGGGAATCAGTGCGCCGAGACCACGGCCCAACCCCCTCCGTCGCTCGCTCACTGAATCCCCTCCACGATGTTCGTACTGTTCTGTGCGCCGATGTGGGCGTGCGTCGGGTCGTAGCTGACACCGACGCCCCTGAGCGCGATCTCTCGAGCCGCCTCGAAATAGGAGAGGGCGCCGCTCGATCCAGGATCGTAGGTCAGCACCGTCTGCCCATAGCTCGGCGCCTCGGAGATACGGACCGAGCGGGGAATGCTCGTCCGCAGCACCTCTTCGCCGAAGTGGCTGCGTACCTCGTCCGCGACCTGGGATGCGAGACGCGTCCGGCCGTCGTACATGGTGAGCAGAATGGTCGACACATGCAGAGCGGGGTTGAGATGCCCCCGCACGAGGTCGACATTGCGCAGCAGCTGGCCGAGACCCTCCAGCGCGTAGTACTCACACTGGATCGGGATGAGTACCTCTTGGCCGGCGACCAGCGCGTTGACGGTCAGCAGCCCCAGTGAAGGCGGGCAGTCGATGAGGATGTAGTCCAGCGGCTGCTCATAGGCCTGGATCGCCCGCTGGAGCCGGCTCTCACGTGCCACCAGGGACACCAGCTCGATCTCCGCACCGGCGAGGTCGATCGTGGCAGGAGCACAGAAGAGGCCCTCGACGTCCTGCACGGGCTGCACGACCTCGGAGAGCGGCTTGCTGTCGATCAGCACGTCATAAATCGAGGGAACCTCAGCATGATGATCAATGCCCAGCGCGGTGGAGGCATTGCCCTGCGGGTCGAGGTCGACCACCAGGACGCGACCACCATGGAGCGCCAAGGAGGCGGCAAGGTTGACCGTTGTCGTGGTCTTGCCGACGCCGCCCTTCTGGTTGGCCACCACGATGATCCGGGTCTGCTCTGGCCGAGGCAGGCCCTCGTCGGCGCGCCCTAGAGCCTGCACCGCCAGTTGGGCGGCCCGCCCGATCGGAGTGTCGTCCATCGGGGGCGGTGTTTCACGTGAAACATCCTCCCCCATCGACTCGATACGGGGACCGGGGACCGGATCGGTCATCGGTCCCGCGATGTTGGCGTCGGACCGCACGGATTCACTCTCCTCGACTACAGGCTCGCGATGAACAGAGCCTCCCATGTCTCCGGGGTCATGAACCAGTGAGGCCTGGTGTTCTGTGGAGAAATCCACCTCTGTGGACAACTCCGTGACCTCTGCGGGGGACCGGAGACCATCAGACGTAGGGGTCACCTGAGGAGATCCCACGGATCCGAAAGTCTTGGATCCTGCGGACTTACGCTCGCGGGGTTGGGCCGCGGCGCGGCCGCGGCTGATGATGCCGTGCAACAGTGAGCGACGTTTCACGTGAAACACGATGCACAGCAGCCGTTACCGGGCCGCCGCGACACTCCGGCCCGTGCGGGCCCGGCAGCTTGTGTGGAGTACGCCCGACGGCCAGACGGAGATCAGCCAAGGCAGGCGGCGGACGGCGACTGAGCGCCCCTTCCGCCCTGCTCAGCGTCGCCGTCGGGCGCGCCCCGTCCGCGCGGCCTTGGCACGCTTGGCCGCGAAGCGCACACCACCAGGGCTCTCGCCGACCTCGACGCGCACCACAGTGGAGAGCGGGTCCACGACTCCCTCACCGACATGCAGGATGGATGTCCCGACGGCACCCAGCTTGCTCAGGGCCGTGGTCGCGCTCTTCAGTTCCTCCTCGGCGGTGTCGCCCTTGAGGGCAAGCATCTCGCCGTAGGGCCGCAGGAGCGGAACGCCCCACGTGGCGAGGCGGTCCAGTGGTGCCACAGCACGCGCGGTGACCACATGGACGGCCGGCAGCTTCCCCATGACCTCCTCCGCACGGCCACGGACGACCGTGACGTGATCGAGGCCGAGAAGTTCCACGACCTCGGTGAGGAAGTTGGTGCGCCGCAGCAGCGGCTCCAGCAAAGTGATCTTCAGGTCGTCCCGGACCAGCGCCAGCGGGATACCCGGCAGTCCGGCACCGGAGCCGACGTCGCACACCGTCACGCCTTCGGGCACGACCTCCGACAGCACCGCGCAGTTCAGCAGGTGCCGTTCCCACAGGCGGGGCACTTCACGGGGGCCGATGAGCCCTCGTTGCACTCCTGCCTCGGCCAGCAGTTCCGCGTATCGGACCGCGTCTGCGAAGCGATCGCCGAATACCGCCCGGGCCTGTTCGGGAGCCGGGGGGAGCTCCGCTGCCTCCGTCACGGGGACCGTCCTTCCGTACCGCACAAGCGCACTGGGCGCTGACCACCAGGGCTATCAGGGACCACCGGCTGCCAGTGCCTCCAGCAGCCAGCAGGGGCTGTCAGCTGACAACGTCAGGAACTATCAGGCTGACAAAGTTCGGCCCCGCCTGCGCGACAGACGGGGCCGGAGAAACGTACGTACCGAATCAGGCAGCAAGCACGCCTCGGGCGCGAAACACGCTTCAGGCGGGCAGTACGACGACGAAGCGCTGCGGCTCCTCGCCCTCGGACTCGCTGCGCAGTCCTGCGGCCTTGACCGCGTCGTGCACGACCTTGCGCTCGAAGGGCGTCATCGGCTTCATCTTCACGGGCTCGCCGGAGCTCTTGGCCTCGGCCGCGGCCTTGGCTCCCAGCTCGGACAGCTCGGTGCGCTTCTTGGCGCGGTAGCCGGCGACGTCCAGCATCAGACGGCTGCGGTCACCGGTCTCCCGGTGGACGGCCAGGCGCGTGAGCTCCTGCAGTGCCTCCAGCACCTCACCGTCCCGCCCGACCAGCTTCTGCAGGTCACGGCTGCCCGTGTCACTGATGATCGATACGGACGCACGGTCGGCCTCGACGTCCATGTCGATGTCGCCGTCGAGATCGGCGATGTCCAGCAGACCCTCGAGGTAGTCCGCCGCGATCTCGCCCTCCTGCTCCAGGCGGGTGAGAGTGTCGCCACCCTCGGTGGCGGCGGAGGTGGTGCCTTCCGTCACGGGATGGACTCCTTCTACTTCTTGGACGGGGACTTGGGCCGCTGCTGGCCCTTGCGCTGACCGGACTGTGCCTTGCTGCGGGCGCCGTTGCCCGGCTTGGGCGTGGCCTTCTTGGCAGCACCGGCCGGCTTGGCGTCCTGCGGCTCGTCCGACTTGCTGAGCGACGGGCCGGAGGACTGCGTCTCCTCGTCGACGCCCGCGGCCTTGGGCCCACCGGACTGGCGCTGGGACTTGGTCTGCCGCTTGGGCTGCTGCCGCTTGGGAACGCCCGTGGTCGAGGTGCCGTCCTCCGCGGTGGCCACAACCGAGACATCGCTCTTCGCCACGGTGCCGTCGGGCTGGGCCGCGAGACCGGACTTGTTCAGGCCGTTGATGAACTTGCGCTCGTACTCGTTGCGGTCGCGGCCCTTGGCGACGATGGCCTTGACGATGGCACGCTCGCGGCGGTTGCGGGTCCCGCCGCGGTTCACGACGTGCTTCTGCAGGCGCTCCAGGTAGGACGCCTGGGCCTTGGACCCCGGGGTCGGGTTGTTGTGGATGACGTACATCTGCTGGCCCATGGTCCACACGTTGGTGGTCAGCCAGTAGACGAGGACACCGACCGGGAAGTTGATGCCGAAGACGGCGAAGATGATCGGGAAGACGTACATCAGCATCTTCTGCTGCTGCATGAACGGCGTCTTCACCGTGGTGTCGACGTTCTTCGTCATCAGCTGGCGCTGCGTGTAGAACTGCGAGAACGACATCAGGATGATCATCAGCGCGGTGACGACGCGGACGTCAGTCAGCGAGGCGTTCAGCTCCCGGACCTTGTCCGCACTGTCCATGAACTTCGCCGCGAGCGGAGCGCCGAAGATGTGCGCCTTCTGCGCGCTCTCCAGCAGCCGCTCGTTGATCACGCCGATCGTGTTGCCCTGCGCGATGCTGTTGAGCACGTGGTACAGGGCGAAGAAGAACGGCGACTGCGCCAGGATGGGAAGGCACGAGGAGAGCGGGTTGGTGCCCGTCTCCTTGTACAGCTTCATCATCTCTTCGGACTGACGCTGCTTGTCGTTCTTGTAGCGCTCCTGGATCTTCTTCATCTCGGGCTGGAGCGTCTGCATCGCCCGGGTCGCCTTGATCTGCTTCACGAAGAGCGGGATCAGGCAGATACGGATCAGAATCACCAGGGACACAATGGACAGACCCCAGGCCCATCCCGTATCGGGGCCGAAGATCGCACCGTACAGCTTGTGGAACTGAACGATGATCCACGAGACGGGTGTGGTGATGAAGCTGAAGAAGCTGGCAATCGTGTCCACTAATCATGCTCCTTGGGCATGGGACGGGGTCTCAGCGGCCGGGCTCGAGGGGCTGTCGGGCACCCCATGCCTCTCGGTGGCCGGGTCGGCGGAGGGCCCGCCCTTGCGTGCGCGCCAAGCGCTGCGCAGCATCTCGTGCCACCGTGGACGCTTGCGCGGCGGGACATGGTCCACGCCGCCGAGCGACCACGGATTGCAGCGGAGGATGCGCCAGGCGGTCAGTGCCGTTCCTTTGATCGCACCGTGCCGGTCGATGGCCTGGTAGCCGTAGTGGGAACACGACGGGTAGTACTTGCACACCGGCCCGAGCAATGGGCTGATGATCCACTGGTACAGCTTGATAAGGGCCAGCAGCGGGTACTTCATCGCGCGCCCCCTCCCAGCAGCCGCTGGAGGGCGGCATCCAGGTCTCGGGCCAGTTGTGCGTGGTCGGCGTCGCCCGCACCGGGCAGCGCTCGTACGACTACCAGGCTACCGGGGGGCAGCTCAGCCACTCGCTCACGCATCAGATGGCGAAGCCTTCGCTTCACCTTGTTGCGTACGACCGCTCCGCCCACGGCCTTGCTCACGACGAAACCCGCACGCGTCCAGGGAGCACTCTCCCCAGGTGCGTGCGGGTCCGTGTTACCGCTGCGAAGGTGGACGACGAGGAGCGGGCGTCCGGCCCGACGGCCTCGACGTACCGCGGTCGCGAAGTCCTCGCGCCGCCTCAGCCGGTTCTCGGTGGGCAGCACGTCATGACCTGTACGCGATCAGGCGGACAGGCGGGCGCGACCCTTGCCACGGCGGGACGCGAGAATCGCGCGGCCGGCACGGGTGCGCATCCGCAGCCGGAAGCCGTGGGTCTTCGCGCGACGACGGTTGTTCGGCTGGAAGGTGCGCTTGCTCACTCGGGGGCTCCAGTAATGATTCGAAGGGTGGCGGGGTGTCGCCTGGCTGTCACCGTGCGCCCACGAGTAGCTCGCATTACGCCCGAGTGCACCGCTTCCCGATCACTTCCAGGACCCTGGTCGGAGCACTAGTGCGTGATCTATGCCCATCGGAGGCAGGCGGCAGCAGCCATCGACAACTCGACCTGGTTACGGTACGCGCGACTACGCCATCCGGTCAAACCGGAGACCACGGGGGACACTGTCCACAGGCTGGGGACAACAACTTGAACCGCACCGGCCGCGCTGACTACCGTGGCTGGACTCCGATTCGTTCCCTTGTCCCTGTCCCGGCAGTTTCGGCTCCGACCCGCCGACCCGACCGACATCCCGACCTGTCCCGCAACCACACGTTCGTGGGACCCCGTGAGAGAGCGTGCCCTGTGGCTGACGTACCTGCCGATCTTGCCGCAGTGTGGCCACGCGTACTGGAGCACCTTCTGGGTGAGGGCCGCGGTCAGGGCGTCGAGGCCAGGGACGAGCACTGGATCAGACGCTGCCAGCCGCTCGCGCTGGTCGCGGACACGGCGCTGCTGGCCGTGCCGAACGAGTTCGCCAAGGGCGTACTGGAGGGCCGTCTCGCCCCCGCCGTCAGCGAGAGCCTGACCCGTGAGTGCGGTCGGCCGATCCGTATCGCGATCACCGTCGACAGTTCGATGGGCGAGCCCGCCGCCCCGCCGGCCCCCCCTCAGCCGACCCCGTCGCGCTACGAGGAGCCCGAGCTCCCGCCGCCCGGTCAGCACCACGACGCGTACGAGGGACAGGGCCACCAGCCGTACGACGGCTACGGCCGCCATCGTTCCGAGGAGCGCGCACCCGGCCGCCCCGAGCAGCACTCCGGCGGGCCCGGTGACCCGCTGCCGACCGCCCGTCCCGCCTACCCGGGCGAATACCAGCGCCCCGAGCCCGGCACCTGGCCGCGGCCGACGCAGGACGACTACGGCTGGCAGCAGCAGCGGCTCGGCTTCCCCGAGCGCGATCTGTACGCGTCGCGCCCGCAGGAGTACCGCCCGCAGTCGTTGGAGCGGCCGCCGTACGAGCAACAGCGTCCGGACTACGACTCCGCGCGCGCGGAGTACGAGCAGGCGCGTACCGACTACGAACAGGGGCGCCCCGACTACGACCAGGGGCGTCCTGACTACGAGCAGAGCCGTCCCGACTACGAGCAGGGCCGGTCCGACCGCCGGGAACTGCCCGACCCGCCCCCGGGCTCCGGTCATGTGCACCGCGGCGGGCCGGTCGGCTCGTCGCTTCCCGCATCCAGCGGTGCCCCCGGCCCGCTGGCCGCGCAGCCCGCGCCGGCGACCGGTCCGGGCGAGCCCACGGCCCGTCTGAACCCGAAGTACCTCTTCGACACCTTCGTCATCGGCGCCTCCAACCGCTTCGCGCACGCCGCCGCGGTGGCCGTGGCCGAGGCGCCGGCGAAGGCGTACAACCCCCTCTTCATCTACGGGGAGTCGGGGCTCGGCAAGACGCACCTGCTGCACGCGATCGGGCACTACGCGCGCAGCCTGTACCCGGGCACCCGCGTGCGCTACGTGAGCTCGGAGGAGTTCACCAACGAGTTCATCAACTCGATCCGCGACGGCAAGGGCGACAGCTTCCGCAAGCGGTACCGGGAGATGGACATCCTGCTCGTCGACGACATCCAGTTCCTCGCGGACAAGGAGTCGACGCAGGAGGAGTTCTTCCACACGTTCAACACGCTCCACAACGCCAACAAGCAGATCGTGCTCTCCAGCGACCGGCCGCCCAAGCAGCTGGTCACGCTGGAGGACCGGCTGCGGAACCGTTTCGAGTGGGGCCTGATCACGGACGTCCAGCCGCCGGAGCTGGAGACGCGTATCGCGATCCTCCGCAAGAAGGCGGTGCAGGAGCAGCTCAACGCCCCGCCGGAGGTACTGGAGTTCATCGCCTCCCGCATCTCGCGCAACATCCGTGAGCTGGAGGGCGCGCTGATCCGGGTGACGGCGTTCGCGTCGCTCAACCGCCAGCCCGTGGACCTGGGGCTCACCGAGATCGTCCTCAAGGACCTGATCCCGGGCGGCGAGAACGCGGCGCCCGAGATCACGGCGACCGCCATCATGGCCGCGACCGCCGACTACTTCGGGCTGACGGTGGAGGACCTGTGCGGTACCTCGCGCGGCCGCGCCCTGGTGACGGCCCGGCAGATCGCCATGTACCTGTGCCGCGAGCTCACCGATCTGTCACTGCCCAAGATCGGCGCGCAGTTCGGCAACCGCGACCACACCACGGTGATGCACGCCGACCGCAAGATCCGTGCGCTGATGGCCGAGCGCCGCTCCATCTACAACCAGGTCACCGAGCTCACGAACCGCATCAAGAACGGCTGACGCGGCCGTCGTACGACGCCAGGGGCGCCTCCGGCAGGGGACTGCGGGGGCGCCCTCGTCGTCCCCTGGTCCCCGGTGTCGTCCCGCCCTGCCGCCGTGCCGCCCTTACTGCCCTGCCGTCCCGCCTTCCCGGGCCCACAACCGCCTTCCCGGGCCCACATCCGACGTCCTGCCCACGATCCGCGGCTCCGCCGCCGCACCACCGCGCTCCGCGCTGTGCCGCCCTCTGTTCGAATACCTACGGAGTTACGGCCGCCCTCCACAGATTCGGCGACTTTCTCGCGTCCACAACCTGGGGACTTGGGAGTTATACAGATCGTGTCCACAGGCCGGCCTGTTGAGGCACCATCAGGGCAGGTCAACAGCGTGTGGATTGGTGGACGAACGTTCTCCACAGCCTGTGGACAAAGAAGGGATCCACAGGCTGTGCACGGACTTGTCCACCGGCTTCCCACAGGCTGCGGCCGGTTGTCCCCAGCGATCACCGGCTTCTCCACATGGCTGTCCACTGTTCGGCAACCCGGCGCCCGCCGTCACCGCCTCGAGTGAAAGGCGTCACACAAGGGTGCCGGGTTGGGCTGTGGGAAAGACGGGTAAACCTGGGGACGCCGCTGGGGAGAAGTGGCCCGAGGCTGTGCATGGGGTGTGCAGAACTTTCTGTTCTCCACAGAGACACCTGGTTGTCCACCGCCCCCACCCACAGGGCCAGTGGACAAAATTCCTGCTCTGACCTGCGGAAACGAGGTTATCCACGGTATCCACAGGCCCTACTACTACTCCCGACTAGAGAGAGCGGAGAATTCGTTTCGAAGAGGGGCCTGTGCACAACTCGCTCTTCGGCGTCCGGCTGCCGCGGATCACGACTTGACCCGAGAGGCTCCTACTGTCAGTGCAGTGCGTCAGACTGTTCCCGGTGTCCTTCCCCTCGCAGGGGCCGACGACACCGAGTCAGACGACGAAGAGCAAGCAGGGCGAGAAGCGCCGGCAACAGCAGGAGGCGGCTTACGGTGAAGATCCGGGTGGAACGCGACGTACTCGCGGAGGCAGTGGCCTGGGCGGCGCGCAGCCTCCCGGCCCGTCCGCCGGCGCCTGTCCTCGCCGGCCTCCTTCTGAAGGCCGAGGAGGGGCAGCTGAGCCTCTCCAGCTTCGACTACGAGGTCTCCGCGCGCGTGTCGGTGGAGGCGGAGGTCGAGGAGGAGGGCACCGTCCTCGTCTCCGGCCGTCTCCTCGCGGACATCTCCCGCGCCCTCCCCAACCGTCCGGTGGAGATCTCCACAGACGGTGTACGGGCGACCGTGGTCTGCGGCTCCTCGCGGTTCACCCTCCACACCCTGCCTGTGGAGGAGTACCCGGCGCTGCCGCAGATGCCGAACGCCACCGGCACGGTCCCGGGCGAGGTCTTCGCGGCCGCCGCCGCCCAGGTGGCCATCGCCGCCGGGCGCGACGACACGCTCCCGGTCCTCACCGGTGTGCGCATCGAGATCGAGGGCGACACGGTCACGCTGGCGTCCACCGACCGCTACCGCTTCGCGGTCCGCGAGTTCCTCTGGAAGCCGGAGAACCCGGAGGCGTCCGCGGTCGCCCTGGTGCCCGCCAAGACGCTCCTGGACACCGCCAAGGCGCTCACCAGCGGCGACAGCGTCACCCTGGCGCTGTCCGGCTCGGGCGCGGGCGAGGGCCTGATCGGCTTCGAGGGCGCGGGCCGCCGGACGACGACGCGTCTGCTGGAGGGCGACCTCCCGAAGTACCGCACGCTGTTCCCGACGGAGTTCAACTCGGTCGCCGTCATCGAGACCGCCCCCTTCGTGGAGGCCGTCAAGCGCGTGGCCCTGGTCGCCGAGCGGAACACCCCGGTGCGGCTCAGCTTCGAGCAGGGCGTGCTGACCCTGGAGGCCGGCTCCAGCGACGACGCACAGGCTGTGGAAAGGGTCGAGGCACAGCTGGAGGGCGACGACATCTCGATCGCCTTCAACCCGACCTTCCTGCTGGACGGCCTGAGCGCCATCGACTCCCCGGTGGCCCAGCTGTCCTTCACGACGTCCACGAAGCCGGCGCTGCTCAGCGGCAAGCCCGCGGTGGACGCCGAGGCGGACGAGTCGTACAAGTACCTGATCATGCCGGTGCGGCTCAGCGGCTGAGCCGTTGCACAGCCGCCCGCCCTGTGGACGCCCGGCGCGCTGCCGGGCGTCCACAGGGCGAAGGCACAGGTCGGAGCCCACGTCTGAGCGCGTATGCCCACAGGTGTGCGTGACCGTCCGGGTTTAGGCTCGGACACGGGTACGAAGTGCCCTCATGCCACGTCGCAACCTAAGGAACGAACAACTGATGGAGCTCGGTCTCGTCGGCCTCGGCAAGATGGGCGGCAACATGCGCGAGCGGATCCGCCGCGCCGGCCACACCGTCATCGGATACGACCGCAACCCGGACCTCGCCGACGTCC
>JODX01000009.1 GCA_000719105.1 Streptomyces sclerotialus
GTTCGGGGTCGGGGGGCGGCTGTGCGGGAGGTATCTCACCGGACACGGTGGTTCTCCTTTCGGCGCACGTGGGCCCGCCACGGCCGGTGGGAAGGCACCGGCCGTGGCGGTGGGGGACGGGGCTCAGGGGGAACGCCGAGCGGGGCGCTCAGCGGGGCGGCGAGCCTCCGTCGGTTCCGGGGGGAAAGGCGCCCGAGGCCGAGGGGTGGGAGTGCGCGGACTGCAGGATCCTGGCGGCGCCGCGGATCGCGGCGGTGTGCGGCGCGGGTACGGCTCTCAAGGGCGCGTGCAGGCTGCCGGCGAGCCGCCAGGTGAGGTCGGGGCGCAGGGCGCCACCGCCGGCCAGCAGGGCGCCGCGGCTCAGGGCGTCGGCGGTGAGGGACGTACGGTCCTGCCGGAGCATCGAGGTGATCATGAGGCCGATCGCCTCGCTGAGCTCCGTCGAGGTGGCGGCGCAGGTGAGGTCGGTGGTGCCCAGGGCGGTGCGGCGGGCGTCGAAGACCGCGCCGTCGGCGAGGAGCACCACCTCGGTGAGGTGGGCGCCGATGTCCACCACGAGCAGCGGCCGGGCGAGGTCGGCGTTGGCCGCGATGGCGACGGCCCGGGCGGTGGGGACGGTCAGGACGCCGCGCGGGCGCAGCACCTCCACGGCCGTGCGGGCCCGTTCCCGGTAGGTGGGACCGTCCAGTACGGGCGTGGTGACCACCACCAGCGGGCGGGTGAGGCGGGGCAGGCGGTGGCCGAGCAGCCGGTCGAGCATCCGGGCCGTCCCCGGGACGTCGACGATGGTGCCGCGCTGGATGGGGTGGAGCGCGCCGGGGAAGGTGACCGTGGGCACGTCGAGGATCATGCCGCGGCCGGCGACCCAGGCGCGGGTGCGGGCGCTGCCCATGTCGAGGGCGAGGCCACAGCACTGCCGGCACAGGGGCCAGGGCCGGTGCGGGTGCCCGTACACACGTCCGGTGGAGACGGTGCGGGGGCGGCGCAGGACGGTCATCGTCCGGCCTCCTGGTCCGGCCGGCACCGTGCCTGCCGGCACCCCGCGCAGTAGCGGGTCTGCGGCGCGATCATCAGGCGCTCGCGATCGACGGGGCGCCGGCACAGGCCGCAGGCGCCGTAACGGCCCTCGGTGATGCGCTGCAGCGCCGCCTCCACGTCGGCGAGGACCATGCGCGCGGGCGCGGCGAGCTTGACGTGGACCTCGGCCTGCCCGGCGGACCGCCGGCGGCGCAGCTCCTCGTCCCGGGGCGCCGTGGCGATCTGCCGCAACTGGTCCTGACGGAACAGGCGCTGTTCGTGCAGGTTCTCCTGGAGCGCGGCGAGGTCCTCGGGCGACAGGTGTGCGGCGCGGTCACTGATGGTCTGGTGGTTCACCACTGCACCCCTCGAAGCAGGGCGGGAGAGGAAGGCTGAGGCTGATCGGTCAGGCGGCGGCGCGGCTCTGACATGTGACGCAGTACCGCGTGTAGGGGAGGATCTCCAGGCGTTCCGCCGGAATGGGCTTCGAGCAGCCGAGGCAGGTGCCGTACGAGCCGTCGTCGATGCGGGCGAACGCCTCGTCGATCTCTCCGAGCACCCGCCGGATCGCTTCGGCCTGGGCGGACATCAGGTGGTCCTCCGCGCTCTGGCCCGTCGCGTCGAGGGCCTGGATCTGCGCCGTCCGGCTGTTGCGGGCGTGCTCGAGACGCTGGCGGGCCTCGTGGGCGGTGACGCGCCCGGGGCGGGGGCCGGTACGGGAGGTGTCGAGCGCCACGGTGACGTCCTTTCTCGGGGCGCGGTGCGCGCGGCTGTGGCCGTCCGGTCCGGCGGCGCGCGGCCGGGAGTGGGGCGGCGCACCGCCGGCAGGGCCGGACGGCTTGATCACTTCGCTTTCCACTCTGGTCGGCGCGGCCCCGGAAACCCATCGGGCACAGGCCCCATTCGCACGGGGCCGCGGTGACCACGAGGCGGCAGCACGGGTCGGGACGGAACGGCACGGGACGGAACGGGACGTGCGTGAGCGACAGAGAGGTGCGTAACGGGACAGAGTCGGGCGTACGGGCGCGTGGGGACGGGACGTACGGGACGGCGGTATGGGTACGCCGTGACCCGGATATGGGGGTCGTGCCCCATCGACCTCGCGCGGTGGCACGGGACAAGGTGGAGGCAGGATCGGTCGTGTCCTGAGGCCGCGGCTTCCCACCCGGGTGTGCGATGACGGGGTGTGCGATGACGGGGTGTGCGATGACCGACAGTGGAGCTGTTCAGTGTCGTGTCGTGTCGTGTCGCAAGAAGGAGGCGTTCCCCCGGTGTCGCTGTTCTGGCGGATCTTCGGGCTCAACGCCCTGGTCCTGGGCGTCGCCACGGCCCTGCTGCTGTGGGCACCGGTGACCGTGTCCGTGCCGATCCTGCTGACCGAGGCGGTCATCCTGGTGGGCGGTCTCGCCGTCATGCTGGTCGCCAACGGCGCGCTGCTGCGCTGGGGGCTGGCCCCGCTCGACCGGCTGACCAGGCTGATGACCACCGTCGACCTGCTGCGGCCGGGCCAGCGGCTGCCGGTGCCCGGCGCCGGGGGCGGACATGAGGTGTCCGAGCTGATCCTTACGTTCAACGCCATGCTCGACCGGCTGGAGCACGAACGGGCCACGGCCAGCGCCCGGGTGCTGCTCGCCCAGGAGGCGGAGCGGCGCCGTATCGCACAGGAACTGCACGACGAGGTCGGGCAGAGCATGACCGCGATCCTGCTGGTCCTCAAGCGCGCCGCGGACGAAGCCCCCGAGCCGCTGCGCGAGGAGCTGCGACAGGCCCAGGAGATCACCCGGGAGAGCCTGGACGAGGTCCGCCGGCTGGTGCGCCGGCTGCGGCCCGGCGTCCTCGACGACCTCGGCCTGGTCAGCGCGCTGACCTCGCTCACGCAGGACTTCGCCACCCACACCGGGCTGCATGTGGTGCGCCGCTTCGACACCGGCCTGCCCGATCTGGACCGGGAGACCGAACTCGTCCTGTACCGGGTTGCTCAGGAGAGCCTGACCAACGCGGCCCGCCACGCGGACGCCGGGCGGATCGAGGTGGGCCTGCGGCGCGCCGGCGAGGCGGTGCTGCTGGAGATCGCCGACAACGGCCGGGGCATCGAGGCGGCCTGCGAGGGTGCGGGGATCCGCGGCATGCGGGAGCGGGCCCTGCTGGCCGGGGCCGCCCTGGACATCACCTCCGCGCCTGGCACCGGCACCCGGATCCGCCTCACCACACCCGTCCCCAGAAAGCAGTCCTGACCATGTCCGAGCCGACCATGTCCGAGCCGAATCCGGCCGCCTCGACACCGAGCCCGGCCGCCTCGGCACCGAACCCGGCCGCCTCGGCACCGAGCCCGGCCGGCCGGGCGCCGATCCGCATCCTGCTCGCCGACGACCACACGCTCGTCCGCCGCGGTGTGCGGCTGATCCTCGACCGGGAGCCGGACCTGGAGGTCGTCGCCGAGGCCGGGGACGGTGCCGAGGCCATCGAGGCGGCCCGCGGCCTGGACGTCGACCTGGCCGTCCTGGACATCGCCATGCCCCGTCTCACCGGCCTGCAGGCCACCCGCGAACTGATCGCGCTCAAACCCGGCCTGCGGATCCTGATGCTGACCATGCACGACAACGAGCAGTACCTGTTCCAGGCGCTGAAGGCCGGAGCCTGCGGCTATGTGCTGAAGTCCGTCGCCGACCGCGATCTGATCGCCGCCTGCCGGGCCGCCATGCGCGACGAGCCGTTCCTCTACCCCGGCGCGATCACCGCGCTGATCCGCAACTACCTGGACCGGGTACGGCACGGCGAGGAGAATGCCGACCACCTCCTCACCCCCCGCGAGGAGGAGGTGCTCAAGCTCGTCGCCGAGGGCCACTCGTCCAAGGAGATCGCCGAAATCCTCTTCATCAGCGTCAAGACCGTGCACCGCCACCGGGCCAACCTCCTGCACAAGCTCGGCCTGCACGACCGGCTGCAGCTCACCCGGTACGCCATCCGTGCCGGCCTCATCGAGCCCTGAGGGACGGTGCATGCACCCGGCTCCGCGCACCGTCCCCCACGGAGGTCACCGGCTCGCCACGGTACTCGCCGCGCTCATCACCATCCTGCTGGCGCTGGTGCCCGCGCCCGCACCCGCGACCGCGACCGCGACCGCGCATGCGACCGCGCCCGGTGCGTACGCCGCTTCCGCAGCGGCCCCGGGGATCCAGCAACCGGACAGTGGCCCCCGCGCGGACGACGCGTGTCTCACCGGCTGCACCGCCCAGGCGGCCAGGGCCCGCCTCGACCACCTCGGTGAGCGCCCGTCCCCGTCGGACCACCACGCCGCCACCACCGTTCACGGCACCGCCGTCCCGTCCGCCGCCGTGCGGAACCCCGCGCGGCCCGCGCCCTCGCCCCTCTCCCCCGGCCGTACGGCTCACGACCGCGACAGGGCACCTCCGGCCCTCACTGGCACCTGACGCAACGCCACACACCACCCTTCTCCCTCTCTCCGTCGCGGCCGCGTGCCGCTGCCGCGGCATGCCTGCCGGAGGCTCGTGTTGAAACGCCGGAACCATTCCCTGCGCCTGCGTGCGCTGCTCGCCCTCGCGGTCCTCACCGCGTCGCTCGCCATCGCCCTCACCACGCCGGTCCGCCTCGGTCTCGACCTGCGCGGCGGCACCCAGATCGTGCTGGAGACCCGCTCCACCGCCACCACCGAGGCCGACCGCGCGGCCACCGACCGCACCCTGGAGGTGCTGCGCGGCCGTATCGACGCGCTCGGCATCGCCGAACCGACGCTCGTCCGCTCGGGCGACCACCGCATCATCGTCGAGCTGCCCGGGGTCCAGGACCCGGAGAAGGCCGCCGACGTGCTGGGCCGCACCGCGCAGCTCACCGTCCACGCGGTGCTCGGCGCGGCCGAGGACACGGCCGGGAACCCCGACGAGAAGCCGCCCTCCCCGGATGCCGACCCGGCCGCCGGACGCACCCTCCCCGACGAGTCCGGCCAGCCCCTGCGCCTGAAGACCGCCGGCCTGACCGGACAGCACATCAAGGCCGCCGACGCCCGCTTCGACCAGCAGGGCGGCGCCGGCTGGCACGTCACCGTCGACTTCACGGACACCGGCCGCGACCGCTGGACGAAGGTCACCGCGGACGCCGCGTGCCATGCGGCCGGTGACCCGCAGCGCCGTGTCGCCATCGTCCTCGACGACAAGATCATTTCCTCGCCGCAGGTCGACCCTTCCGTATCCTGCGGGGCGGGCATCCCGGGCGGCACCACCCAGATCACCGGCTCCTTCGACGACGCCGAAGCCCGCGAGCTGGCGTTGCTCATCTCGGGCGGCGCCCTGCCCGTACCGGTCGAGACGATCGAGCAGCGCACCATCGGCGCCACCCTCGGCGACGCCGCCATCTCGGCCGCGGCCTGGGCGGCGGTCATCGGCACCGCACTGACCGCCCTGTTCATCGTCGCCGTCTACCGGCTCATGGGCCTGCTCGCGACCGTGGCCCTGGCCTGCTACGCCCTGATCTCCTACGCCGCCCTGGCCGCGCTCGGCGCGACACTGACCCTGCCCGGTCTCGCCGGGTTCGTGCTGGCGATCGGCATGGCCGTGGACGCCAACGTCCTCACCTTCGAACGGGCCCGCGAGGAGTACGCCGCCCGCAGCCGCCCCAGTCCCCGCTCGGCCCTGACGGCCGGATTCCGCGGTGCCCTCAGCGCGATCGCCGACTCCAACATCACCACGCTGATCGCCGCCGGCCTGCTGTTCGCCCTCGCCTCCGGGCCGGTGCGCGGCTTCGGCGTCACACTCGGCATCGGCGTCCTGGCCTCCATGGTCAGCGCCCTGCTGATCACCCGGGTGCTCGCCGAGTACGCCGCGAGCCGCCCCGCGGTCCACCGCC
The DNA here is from genome assembly GCA_000719105.1 of Streptomyces sclerotialus. Taxonomy (GTDB): domain Bacteria; phylum Actinomycetota; class Actinomycetes; order Streptomycetales; family Streptomycetaceae; genus Streptomyces; species Streptomyces sclerotialus_B. The sequence continues at coordinate 5,878 of JODX01000009.1, forward strand.
GCCCCCGCCTCACCGGGATCGCGGGCATCGGATGGGTCCGCGACCGGCTGCTGCGCCGCGACCCCTTCCTGATGCGCCGCCCGCGCCGCTGGCTGGCCGCCTCCGCCGCCGTCCTGGTCCTGGCCGGCTCCGGCATCCTCGTCCGCGGCCTCGACTTCGGCATCGAGTTCACCGGCGGCCGGCTCATCGAGTACTCCACCGGCAGCCCCGTCGACCCCGACCGGGCCCGCACCGCCCTCACCGACGCCGGGTTCCCGCGCGCGGTCGTCCAGTCCTCCGGCGACGACGGGCTCACCGTACGGGCCGAGAAGCTGACCGACGCGGAGGCGGCCACCGTCACCGGGACCATCAACGACCTCGGCGGAAGCGGCACCGAGAAGGTCCGCGACGAACTGATCGGCCCCAGCCTCGGCGACGAGCTGCGCCGCAACGCCCTCATCGCGCTCTGCCTGGCCCTCGGCGCCCAGCTGCTGTACCTCGCGGTCCGCTTCCGCTGGACGTTCGGCGCCGCGGCCGTCGGCGCGCTCGCCCACGACGTGATCATCCTCATCGGGGTGTTCGCCTGGCTCGGCAAGCCCCTCGACGGGGTCTTCCTGGCCGCCCTGCTGACCGTCATCGGCTACTCGGTCAACGACTCCGTCGTCCTCTTCGACCGCATCCGGGAACTCCTCGGCCGCCGCGACCGCACCGCATCGCTTCCGCGCCTGACGAACCGGGCGATCCTGCAGACCCTGCCCCGCACGGTCAACACCGGCATGGGCGCGGCGCTCGTCATCACCGCCCTCGCCGTCCTCGCCGACGACGCGCTCACCGACTTCGCCCTGGCGCTGCTCATCGGCCTGGCGGTCGGTACCTACTCCTCCGTCTTCACCGCCGCGCCCCTCACCATCGAGCTGTCCACGGGCCGGAAAGCGCCGCGGCCGGCGAAATCCCTCCCGGCTCACGACCGGGGCAACGTAAGCTGCAAAGGAGGTTCACGCGCCTGACCCAGTGCACTACTGTGTTTCGAGAAGTCCAACGCAGTGAACTAAACGACGCCACTCCGATCCTCTGGACGACTCTCGTGAACACCCCCAGCGCCGACCGGTCCGCAGCCACGTCCACCACGGCCGCCGCGGGCGCCGCAGCCGCCACCCCGGAGTCCGCCCCCACCGGACGCCTCCGGGGCCTGGGCTCGCTCGGACCGGTCGGCCTGGTGCTGGCCGGGGGCGTCTCCGTGCAGTTCGGCGGGGCGCTCGCGGTCACCCTGATGCCCCGAGCCGGGGCGCTGGGCGTGGTGACGCTGCGGCTGGTGGTGGCCGCGCTCGTGCTGCTCGTCGTGTGCCGGCCTCGCTTGCGCGGGCACTCGCGGGCCGACTGGGGCACGGTGATCACCTTCGGTATCGCCATGGGTGCCATGAACGGCCTCTTCTACCAGGCCGTCGCCCGTATCCCGCTCGGCCCCGCCGTCACCCTCGAGGTCCTCGGCCCGCTCGCCCTGTCCGTGCTCGCCTCACGACGGCTGGTCAACGTGGTGTGGGCCGGACTCGCCCTCGGCGGCGTGTTCCTGCTGGGCGAGGGCGGCTTCGACGAGCTGGACCCGGTGGGTGCCGCGTTCGCCCTGGCGGCCGGAGCCATGTGGGCCGCGTACATCGTCTTCAGCGCGCGTACGGGGCGCCGCTTCCCCCAGGCCGACGGCCTGGCGCTCGCGATGGCCGTCGCGGCGGTACTGATCGCTCCGCTGGGCTTCCTCGAGTCCGGTACGCGGCTGCTCGACCCGACCACCCTCGCGCTGGGCGCGGCGCTGGCCCTTCTGTCGTCCGTCCTGCCGTACACCCTGGAACTGATCGCCCTGCGGCGGCTGCCCGCCTCCACGTTCGCCGTCCTGATGACCCTGGAACCGGCCCTCGCCTCGATCGCCGGCTTCCTGATCCTGGACCAGGCCCTCTCCACCCTGCAGGCGCTGGCGATCGCCCTGGTCATCGGGGCGAGCATGGGCGCGGTACGGACGCAGTCGAAGCGGTGACGGCTACTCCGTAGGTTGCTCGGGGGGTTCGGCGACGAAGGAGCCGAGGCCCACCTCCGCGCGGATGAGGCCTCTCGTCTTCAGGTGGCTCATCGCCTTCTGCGCGGTGGAGGTGGCGACGTCGAACTCGGCGGACAGCGCGACGGCGGACGGCATGCGGGCGCCCACGGAGTACTCGCCCTCTGCGATACGGGTGATGATCGCTGCTGCTACCTGGCGCCAGACGGGACGGGTGCGATCAAGCTCGTGGCTCATGCGGCGGACGCTAACCGCCTGCGGTGGACCGCGCGACCGCGGTAGACCAAGCATGCCTAGAACACCGTGGAACACCGCAGTTCACCGCAGTAGACCGCGGTCGCGTCGGTCCCGCGGCCCATACACGCTGATGGCATGACCGATCTCGTCGGCCGCTTCACGGCCTGGGTGAGCCTCCTGCTCCACCCGCGCGGAGCGCATCGCCGTAACTCGCACCCCTACGTACCTCCGCGCGCCACCTCACTACCGCCCGCCCCCCTCCCCGCCCACCGCAGCCCCTACGGCCTCGACACCCCCCTCGACGGCGCCGCCCACAACCCCGTACGCCCCTACCTCCTCGCCCACGAACAGCGCACACCCTCCCCGTACCGGATGCACGTGGCGAGGGCGATGGAGGTCGCGTGATGGAGCGCCCCGCACGTCTGCTGCCCTGGCCGGGTGCCGAGGGCAAGTCCTGCTACCTGATCACCGACGACCCCGGCGGGCCCGTGTCCCGGCTGGCCGACACCACGGAGACCGTCCAGCTGGACATGGGCGCGAGACTCCTCACGCACGCCGACGCCCTGCTCCCCCACACCCCTTCCGGCGACCTCCGCCATCTCGCCGAGTGCCTCACCGAGGCACTGCGCGATGCTCTGCGGATCGCGGAGAGCCGGGGGCAACAAGCCACGGGATAGGGCCCGTTTAGGCTGATCCCATTGATCGACTCATCTGATCAGGGGGATAGCGGGCCGGTGAACCACGCGACAGAGGTGTTCCAGCCACTACAGGCGGACGATCCAGCCGTGGTGGCCGGTTACCGGCTCGCCGCCCGGCTCGGCGCGGGCGGCATGGGCCGGGTCTACCTGTCGCACACGCAGGGCGGACGACCGGTGGCGATCAAGGTCGTACGGCCGGAGCTGGCCGACGATCCGGACTTCCGGCGGCGGTTCTCGCGGGAGATCAAGGCAGCCCGGCGGGTCCGGGGTGCGTACACCGCCGAGCTGATCGACGCCGACGCGGACGGCGTACCGCCGTGGCTGGCCACGCTGTATGTGCCCGGGCCGTCCCTGACGGAGGCGGTGGCCCGGCGCGGACCGCTGCCGGTGCCGGCGGTGCTGTGGCTCATGGCGGGGGTGGCCGAGGCGCTGCAGGTGATCCACTCCGAGGGGATCGTGCACCGGGACCTGAAGCCGTCGAACGTGCTCCTCGCCGCCGACGGACCACGTGTGATCGACTTCGGCATCTCGCTCGCCGCCGACGTCACCTCGCACACGGCCACGGGCGCGGCCGTCGGCACGCCCGCGTTCATGGCTCCCGAGCAGGCGTCCGCGGGTGAGATCACACCGGCCACCGACGTCTTCGCGCTCGGCCAGACGGCCGCGTTCGCGGCGCTGGGCAGGCCGCTGTTCGGGGACGGCCCGGCGGTCAACGTGCTGTACCGGATCGTGCACGAGGAGCCCGACCTCTCCCTGCTGCCGCCACAGCTCCGTCCGCTGCTCGCCCGGTGCCTGGCCGCGGATCCTGCGGAACGCGCCACTCCGGCGGAGGTCGTCGAGTGGTGCCGGAAGCATCTGGGAGCGGACGCCGACCCGGGTGGAGGGCCGGCCGTCTGGCGGGAGGTGACGGGGCCGGAGGTGATGGTTCCGGCGCCGGTTCCCGTGCCCGCCCAGGTGCACACGCTGCCGTCCGCCACGATGCCGATGCAGCCGATGCAGCCGATGCAGTGGGCGCCACCGGCGACGGTGGCGGAGCGGAGGCCTCGCAGACGACGTACGGCGCTCATCACGGCCGCCGCCCTCACGGCGGGCGGGCTGCTGCTGTCGGGCATGGTGTGGACGCTCGGCGAGACGGTGGACCGGCTCGTTCAGAGGGAAACCACCTCGTCCTCGGGGGCCGGCCCGACAGCGTCCGCGGAGTCGTCGGCGTCCTCGTCGGACGGAGCGCCGGATGCTGCGGAGGCTTCGGGAGCTGCCGACCGGGCGGCCGGGGCGCCGGAACCCTCCCCGACCGCGACCGGGGCGCCGCGCGCCCACCCGTACCCCCTGATGAGGCTGGACAGCGACAATTCGATGGACATCGGAGATCCCGTCCGGCGCGAGGACCGGAAGGGGGACATCCGCTTCGTCTGCGATGCGACCAGCTGCGCGCTCGAGAGCGACACCAGCGTGATGACCCTGCTGCTCGGCGATCCGGGAGCCACCCTCGACAGGTGCCGTACCCAGCTCACCGGCGCCGACAGCAAGCACCTCCCGCTGGCCGCGGCAGCGAACGGCAGCGAGATCTGCATCAAGCATTCCTCCGGGGTCATCGCGCTGTACACGATCACGGTCAAGTCGACCGCGCTGCCGGATATCGGCTTCCTCCTCGGAGACCTGACGGTCTGGCGGGAGACTTAGGGCCGTCGCTCGGGTCCCAGCACCTGCTCGATGTAGTGGTCCAGCAGGGCCTTGGCGCTGTCCGGTGAGCGGTAGTCCAGGGCGATGTCCACGCCGAGGCTGGTGGCGAGGGACCAGCAGATGTCGGCGTCGATGCGCTCGGTGCCCCGGGGCTCGCCGCCGCGTTCCCGCCGGGCCTCGGCGAGGAGGCCGGCGGTGAAGGTGATCAGGTCGTCGTCGCCCGGTGCCAGGAGACGCGCCATCGTCGGGTCCGAGGCCGCCCGTCCGAGTGCGGCGACGCCGAACCGCATGAGCCGCAGGCTCTCCTCGGCAGGGGTGACCAGTGCGTGCAGGCATGCGCGCAGCAGCGCTTCCGGGTTCGTGTCGCCGGACGCCCGGACGGCGTTCTCGATGTTCGCGTTCACCGCCTGGACCGCCCGGTCGAGTGCGTCGCGGACCAGCGCCTGCATCGACGGGTAGTAGTGCTGCACCTGCCCCATGGAGACGCCCGCCTCGTCGGCGACCTTGCGCAGCGTCACCTGCTCGATGCCGCCCCGGAACGCCAGTGCCCAGACAGCCTCGACCAGGCGCTTCCTGCGCTCTTCGTGATCCACGACTTTCGGCATGGCACCTCCCTCCACCCTTCACAATGCGGATGCATTGCTTCCTTGCCCGCACCCGGTTACAGTGCGGTCGCATTGTAAACGCCTGGCCTAGGCCTGCCCTACGCCTGATCTGCCGGAGCTGACGATGGTTTCCCCCCGCTCCACCCGCCCTGCCGACGACAGACCGGTACTGCGCCCGCCGAGCAACCGGGTGGAGCGCCGGTCGATCGGCTGGTGGACGTCACAGGCCGTCGTGGTCGTCGTGCCGCCGGTGTGCGTGCTGGTGCTGCTCGCTCTGCTGATCGAGCCCGCGCGGCCCTGGCTGCTGCTGTCGGCCGCCGTCGTGGGGGTGCCGGGTGTGGTGACCATGGCCGTCATGCCCGTATGGCGGTATCGCGTGCACCGTTGGGAGACGACGGGCGACGCGGTCTACACCCGCGCCGGGTGGGTGCGGCAGGAGTGGCGGATCGCACCCCTGTCGCGGATCCAGACCGTGGACACCGTACGAGGGCCGCTCCAGCAGCTCTTCGGGCTGGCCACCGTGACCGTCACCACCGCATCGGCGGCCGGTGCGGTGAAGATCGACGGGCTGGACCACGCGTTCGCGCGCGATCTGGTGGACGAGCTGACCAGGGTCACCCAGGCCACTCCCGGTGACGCGACATGAGTGCGCGGAGTGCGCGGAGTGCGCGGAGTGCGCGGAGTGCGCGCGAGGCGGACAGCGGGTGGCGGCGGCTGGATCCGCGGGTCGTCCGCGCGGCCGGCTCCTGGTGTGCCCTGCTGATCGCCGGGGTCGCCCTGCTCATGTGGTGGCGCGGAGCGCCCTGGTGGCTCCAGCTGTGCCTGCCGGTGCCGCTTCTCGGCATGCTGGGTCACGAAGTGCTGCGCTGGCTCAGGACGTACTACCGGGTGACCCCGGAGCGCATCGAACTCAGGACGGGCGTGCTGGTGCGCAACCACCGGTCCGTCCTGCGCGAGCGCGTGCGCAGCGTGGACATCACGGCCGAGCCGATGCACCGGATCTTCGGTATCGCCACCGTGAAGGTGGGCACCGGGCAGCAGGCCGGGTCGTCGGACGAGGCCGCGCTCACGCTGGACGCGCTGGCCGCCGCCGACGCCGCGGCGCTGCGCGAGGAGCTGATGCGCCGGGCGGCCGGCGGGGGCGCGTACGAGAAGGACGCGTACGACACCCTCGCGCGGATCGACTGGAGGTGGCTGCGGTTCGCCGTCCTGTCGGTCTCGGTGCCGCTGCTGGGCGCCGCTGCCGTGGGCGGGCTCTACAACGTGCTCGACACCGTCGGCGCCGACCCGGACCGCGTACTGATCCCCTGGGTCTGGGACCGGCTGTCCACGGTGGACCTGCTCCCCGTCGTGATCGTGGCGTCCGTGCTGGCCCTGCTGCTGGTGGGGGCGGTCGGCTCCCTCGGGCTCTACGTCGAGATGTGGTGGGGCTTCCGGCTGGTCCGCGAGGCGGGCGGTGCGCTGCGCGTCACGCGCGGGCTGGTCGTCACCCGGTCGGTGACGCTGGAGGAGGAACGGCTGCGCGGCGTGGAGATAGCCGAGCCGCTGATGCTGCGCAGGGGCGGTGGGGCCTGCACGTACGCCGTGGCCACCGGAATGGGGACGGCCGAGGAGGAGATCAGCAGCGAGAACAGGAGTGCCCTGCTGCCGCCCGCTCCGCTGGGCGAGGCGCATCGGGTCGCGGCCGTGGTGCTGCGCGAGGAGGTCTGTCCCACGGCGTCGGTACGGCTCGTTCCGCACACCCGGCACGCGCTGGGCCGGCGGCTGCGGCTGGCCTTCCTCGCGGGCGCGCTGGCCGCGGGGGTACTGGTCGCGCTGGGGGTGTGGCTGGCCGAGGTGCTGGTCCAGATCGGGTGGGTCTCCGGGCTCGTCGTCACGGGGGCGGGCGCGCTGTTCGCCGTCGACTCCTTCCGCAACCTCGGTCACGGCATCACCGGGCGCTATCTCGTCACCCGGCACGGCTCGCTGAAGCGCCGGACCATCGCGCTGCGGCGGGACGGGGTCATCGGCTGGAAGGTGGCCCAGTGGGCGTGGCACCGCCGGTCGGGCCTGGCCAGGGTCACCGCGACCACGGCGGGCGGGCGCGGCGCGTACCACGTCAAGGACGTCCTGCTGCCCGAGGGGCTGCGCTTCGCCGACGAGGCGACGCCCGGCCTGCTGCGCCAGTTCCTGGTCGCGGGCCACCGGACGAACGCGCGGACCAGGTGACTAACCGCAAGGTAACCACCCACTTGAAAGTACGTTCTTGTGGGACATACCGGCCTGCGTGAACAGTGATCCACATGGACACACGACACGGACGAGACGAACACGCACAGCACGCACAGCACGCACAGCACGCACGTATCACCCTCCTCGGCCTGGGCGCCATGGGACGCGCGCTCGCCGGCGCCCTCCTCGCTGCCGGACGCGAGGTGACGGTCTGGAACCGCACCCCCGGGAAGGCGGACGACCTGGTCGCGCGCGGTGCGCGGGAGGCGGCGGCCCTGGAGGACGCGATCGGGGCGAGTGACCTGACGGTCGCCTGCCTCCTGAACGACGCCAGCGTCCGCGAGACCCTCGCACCGGTCCTGCCGAAGCTGGCCGGCAGCACGCTCGTGAACCTCACCAGCGGCTCCGTACGGCAGGCGCGCGAGCTCGCCGAACGGGCCGAGGAGCACGGCGTGCGCTTCCTCGCCGGGGGGATCATGGCGGTGCCCCCGTCGGTGGGCACGCCCGGCGCGTTCATCCTCTACAGCGGTGCCCGTGACCTCTTCGACCGGGTCGCCCCCGCGCTCGAGCCCCTCGCCCGTCCCCACTACGTGGGCGAGGACCCCGGCTTCGCCGCGCTGTACGACATGGCGGCGCTGAGCGGCATGTACGGCATCGCCGCCGGAGCGGACCACGCCGTGGCACTGGTCCACGCGGAGGGCGGTGACGTGGAGACGTTCCGGCGCGAGGTGCTCGGGCCGTGGATGGAGCAGATGCTCCCGCTCCAGGTCGCCGGCGCCGACGTGAGTGGCACCGTTCCGGCCGAGTACAACCCCGGGATGCAGGCGACCGGCCTGGAGAACATGCTCTCCGCGTCCAGGGAAGCGGGCGTGGCCACGGAGCAAGAGGGGCATCTCCGCGCCCAGTTGTGGCTCATGCGACGTGCCGCCGACACAGCCACCGGCTGAACTCGCCCATTACCATGGGCGAGTGCGCAACCCGCCCTACATATGTGCCCTGGACGCCACGATGGACGTCATCGGGGGCAAGTGGAAAGCGCTGATCCTCTGGGCGCTGAACGAGCGTCTCCACCGCTTCGGTGAGCTCCGCCGCAGCCTTCCGGGCGTCAGCGAGAAGGTGCTCGCCCAGCAGTTGCGCGAGCTGGAGGCGGACGGCATCGTCCGGCGGACCGTGTACGACGAGGTACCGCCCCGGGTCGAATACGAGCTGACGGACGAGGGCGTGAAGCTGTACGCGGCGCTCGGCGCCCTGGGCGACTGGGGCGCCCGCCGCATGGCGGAGCTCGACATCGTCCCCACCCACGGCAGGAGCTGAACGGGGACCGGGACGGCGTTCACGCCTGGTCCAGCCTCTCCGCCAGCACCTCCGCGAGATGCCGCCCCCGCACCCCCGCGAGCTGTTCCACCTGCGTACGGCACGAGAAACCGTCCGCCAGCACCACCGTGCCCGGGACCGCTGCCCGCACCGCAGGCAGCAGTTGCTCCTCCGCGCACGCCGTCGACACCTCGTAATGACCTCTTTCGAACCCGAAGTTGCCGGCCAGACCACAGCAGCCGCCCGCCAGGTCACCCACCAGCCCGGCCGCCTCGCGCAGGCGGCGGTCCGCCGCGTCGCCGAGGACCGCGTGCTGGTGGCAGTGGGTCTGGCCGGTGACCGGGCGGTCGACGCGGGGCGGGGTCCAGTGCGGGGCGTACTGCTCCAGGGTCTCCGCGAAGGTCCGCACGCGCGCCGCCAGCCGGGGCGCCCTGGGGTCGTCGTGCAGGAGTTCCGGGAGGTCCGAGCGGAGCGCCGCCGCGCAGCTCGGTTCCAGGACGACGACCGGGGCGCCGCCGTCCAGGACCGGTTCCATGAGGTCGAGGGTGCGGCGGAGGACCGTACGGGCGCGGTCCAGCTGGCCCGTCGAGATGTACGTCAGGCCGCAGCAGACACGGTCCCCGCGGCCGCGCAGCCCACGCGGTGACCTCGCCGTTCCGTCCCCGACCGGCGCCCGGGACCTGCGTACCGCCGGGGGCAGCGCCACCGTCAGCCCCGCCGCCCGGAGGACCCGTACGGCCGCCCGGCCCACCGAGGGCGACAGGTGCTCCGTGAAGGTGTCCGGCCAGAGCACAACGACCTGTCCGGTTCCGTCCGCGCGCGCGGAGCCCTTCCGCGCCCACCAGCGGGTGAACGTCTCCGGAGCCACGCGCGGGACATCCCGCTCCGCCGCGATGCCGCCCAGCCGCTTGGCCGGCGCGGCCAACGGGCGGACCCGGGCGAGTGCGTTGACCAGCCACGCCGTCCGCGTACGGGCCACCGCGCGCAGCCACACCGGCAGCCATCCCATCGCGTAGTGCGCCCTCGGCCGGCGCCGCCCCTCGTAGTGGTGGTGCAGGAACTCCGCCTTGTACGTGGCCATGTCGACGCCGACCGGGCAGTCCGAGCGGCAGCCCTTGCAGGACAGGCACAGGTCGAGGGCGTCCCTGACCTCCGGCGAGCGCCAGCCGTCCGTCACGACCTCGCCCGCCAGCATCTCGTGCAGCAGGCGGGCACGGCCCCGGGTGGAGTGCTCCTCCTCGCCCGTCGCCCGGAAGGACGGGCACATCACGCCCGGCCCGGCGGACGTGGTGCGGCACTTCGCGACCCCCACGCAGCGGCGTACGGCGGCGCCGAAGTCACCGCCGTCCCCGGGGTAGCCGAAGACCACGTCCACGGGCTCGCGGGGCAGCACCGCGAAGCGGAGGTTCGTGTCGAGCGGGGCGGGCCGGACCAGCATGCCCGGGTTGAGCACGTCGTCCGGGTCCCAGACGCCCTTCACCCGCTCGAAGAGCCCGACGATCTCCGCCCCGTACATGCGCGGCAGCAGCTCCGCGCGCGCCTGGCCGTCACCGTGCTCGCCCGAGAGCGATCCGCCGTGGGAGACCACCAGGTTCGCCAGTTCCTCCGAGAAGCGGCGGAAGCGGGCCACTCCGGGCCGTGTCAGAAGGTCGAAGTCGATGCGGACGTGGATGCAGCCGTCGCCGAAGTGACCGTACGGTGTGCCGCGCAGGCCGTGGTCGGTGAGCAGTCGGCGGAAGTCCCGCAGATAAGTGCCGAGCCGGGCCGGCGGGACCGCGCAGTCCTCCCAGCCCGGCCACGCCTCTCCCCCAAGTCCTCGGCTGCGCTCGGACAGGGAGGTGCCCCCGCCATCGGGCATCCGGGTCGCCGTGCCGGCCGCGTCCTCACGGATCCGCCACAGTGCGCGCTGGGCCGCGGGGTCCGTGACCACCACCGCGTCGAGCGCGTCCGCCGCGCGTACGATCGCCTCCCCGCGCGCGCGTGCCTCGGCCGCCGAGTCACCGCCCGTCTCCACGAACAGCCACGCGCCGCCCCCCGGCAGGCCCGCGCCGTCCGGCACCAGGTCCGCCGCCATACCCTCCACCGTCAGCGGCCCGTGCGGCAGCAGGCCCACCGCCGCCTCGGCCGCCGCGCTCTCGTCGGCGTACGCCAGCACGGCGAGCGCACGCGCGCGCGGGGCCTCGACGAGCCGTACGACGGCCTCCGTCAGCAGGCCCAGCGTGCCCTCCGAGCCGCAGAACGAGCGGGCCACGTCGGCGCCGTTCTCGGGCAGCAGGGCGTCCAGCGCATAGCCGGAGATGCGGCGCGGGAGGTCCGGGAAGCCGGTACGCAGAGGGCTCAACCCGCCCTCGACCAGCGGGCGCAGGCCCTCCGGAGCACCCGCCCAGTTACGGCCGAGGCGCAGCCGGTCGCCCCCGCCGCTGATCACCGACAGCTCCGCCACATTGTCGGCGGTCGTGCCCCAGGCCACCGAGTGGGAGCCGCACGAGTTGTTGCCGATCATTCCGCCGAGCGTGCAGCGGCTGTGGGTGGACGGGTCGGGGCCGAACCGCAGGCCGTACGGGGCGGCGGCCTCCTGGAGGCGGTCGAGGACCAGGCCCGGCTGGACGACGGCGAGGCGTTCCTCCGGGTCGAGCGAGACGAGCCGGTTCATGTGACGGGTGAAGTCCAGGACCACACCTGTGCCGGTCGCCTGGCCCGCGATCGATGTGCCGCCGCCACGGGCCACCACCGGCACCCCGTGCTCCCGGCACACGGTCAGCGCCGCCTCCATGTCGTCGGCGTCCATGGGGGAGACCACACCCAGCGGGACCCGGCGGTAGTTGGAGGCGTCCATGGTCGTGAGCGCCCGCGCGGTCGCGTCGAAGGCGACCTCGCCGCGTACGGCCGCTCGCAGCCCGGCCTGTAGCTCGGCCGGCAGCCCGGCCGGCGACTCGGCCCGCGATTCCCGAGGCTTCCGGAGATCCTTCATGTTCTCAGCATCACCTGCGGAAGGCATCGTCCACCCGGGACGTCACCTGGCCGATTCCCTGTAGGTGTTGATCGGATCCCAGGGAGAGGAGCAGAATCTTCCCAAGTCGATCACGAACTCTCATATAGTGACGCTCAGTTGCGCAGAGGTGTCGGCTCTCGCCAGAAAGTGACCGGACGGAAGACCCGGAAAGACCCAAGGACCCGCCCCGAGGGCCACCCGAGACCACGGTGAACGCCCGCGGCCCCGACCGAGGACTCGATTGATGACCTCCCCCACGCTCACCGGCGAACGCCCCACCATCCGCAGCCTCCTGCCCGCCCCCCTGCTCACCGCGGTACTGGGCGCGCTCGCGGTCGCCAGCGCGGTGGCCGTCGCTCCGGACTCCGTCCGGGTGCCCCTCGCGCTGGGCGGGGCCGCCGCCGCCCTGCTGCTGTGCGTGGCCGTCGCCGTGGCCGTGCACGGGCTCCAGTCGGCGCGGGCCGCCCGCCGCCGGCTCGAGGCCGTCGCCCAGGACATGGGCAGGGCGCTCCAGGAGCGTGCCGGGCTGGCCGAGGAGGCGCGTCAGGAGCGCGCCCGGCTGACCGACGAACTGGACCGCACCCGGACCCGCCTGATGGTGGAACTGGACCAGGAGCGCGCCCGGCTGACCCGGGAGCACGCCGCCGACCGCGCCCGGCTCGTCGAGGAGCACACCGAGGAACTCGCCCGGCAGGCCGAGGAACACGCCGCGGAACTCGCCCGGCAGACCGAGGAGTACACCGCGGAGCGCACCCGGCTCGTCGAGGAGCACACCGCGGAGCGCACCCGGCTCAGCGAGGAGAGCGCCCGGCTCACCACGCTGCTGCGCGAGGCCAACGGCCGGCGCACCGGCGCGCTGTCCGCGACGGCGAACGCCGCGGGCCGTATGCAGGCCCTGGCCACCAGCATGCTCGCCGACCTCCGCGCCATGGAGGAGAGGCACACCGACGAGGACGTCCTCACCGACCTCCTCCACCTCGACCACCGCACCGCGCAGGCCGGACGGCTCGCCGACTCCGTCGCCGTACTGACGGGTGCCCGCTCGGGCCGCCGCTGGGCCCGGCCGATCGGCATGGAGTCCATCCTGCGCGGCGCCATGGGCCGGATCAGCGGTTATCAGCGCGTACGCGTCCACTCGGCCAGTGAGGTCGCCGTCGCCGGGCACGCCGCCGAGGGCGTCATGCACGCGCTCGCCGAACTCCTCGACAACGCCGCCAACTTCTCGCCGCCGACCGCCGAGGTCCACGTGTACGTCGAGGAGGTGCCGGCCGGCGTCATCGTGTCCGTCGAGGACAGCGGGCTCGTCATGGGCGAGGTCCAGCTGCGCCGCGCCGAGCGGATGGTCGCGGGCGAGGGCGAGGCCGCCGAGCTCGGCGGTCTGACCGGTACCCGGCTCGGGCTCGCCGTCGTCGGCCGGCTGGCCCGCCGGTACGGCCTGAAGGTCTCCTACCGGCCGTCCGCCCGCGGTGGCACGGGCGTGCTGATGCTCATCCCGCAGGACATCCTCGTGCCGCAGGACACCCCCGGCGGTCCCTCCGCCCCGGCGCTCCAGGCCGCACAGGCGGTCCAGGCGGTCCAGGCGGCGCCGGCCGTCCCGGCCCTCCCCGCCCCACCGGCCCTCCCGGCCGGCCTGACCGCCGCGCCCCTCCCGGCCACGGCGTGGCCCTCGGCGTCCCCGGCCCCCTCGCCCTCCTCGGCCTGGGGATCGACGGCATCCGACCCGGAGCTCCCCCGGCGTCGGGCCACCCCGGCGGCGACCGGCCCGGAGCCGGGTTCCGACCCGTCGTACGCCGCCTCGCTCGCCGGGACCGACCTGGACCCCGACCCGGTGCCCACCCACGAGTCCCCGGACCGCGCGGCGGACGACAGCCCGCTCGAGCTGCCCAGGCGCCGTCGCGGCCGCACCCTCGCCGAGGCCGAACGCGCGCGGGCCGCGACGAACTCCGCCGCGCCGCGCACCCCGCCGACCGCCGACGAGGTGAAGGCGCGCGCCGACCGCTTCAGCAGCTTCCGCCGGGCCGTACGCAGCGCCTCCGACCAGGCCGCTCCCCAGGACACGGCCGGCCCGGCCCAGGGCGGCGACCCGGCCGCCGAACCGGCCGGCAACCCGCCCACGACTCCCCACCCCCACCCGGAAGGCGACACCACCTCATGACCGGCACGACCACCGCCGACGCAAAGCTCACCTGGCTCATACAGGGCCTGCTGGAGCGCACCCCGGGCGCGCGGCACGCGCTCGTGCTGTCCCGCGACGGCCTGAAGCTGTGCCGTACCCCGGAGCTCTCCGCGGACCAGGCGGACCAGCTCGCCGCGATCGCCGCCGGCATCCAGTCCCTGTCGCACGGCGCGTCGGTGGAGTTCGGCGACGGCACCGGGGGCGTCCGGTCGGCGATGACCGAGTTCTACGGGGGCGTGCTGTTCATCGTCGAGGCGGGCGAGGGCGCCCATCTGGCGGTGATCACCGACGAGGACGCGGACGCCGGGCTCGTCGGGCACAACATGAGCGAACTCGTCGAACAGCTCGGCGAGCACCTGACCGCCCGGCCCCGGACCTCATGAGCAGGCCCGGCAGGGACGACTCCCCGGACCGCCTGTACACACTCACCGGGGGCCGCAGCCGGTCGGGGGCGGACAGCCCCTTCGACCTGGTGACCCTCGTCGTCGCCGAGTGCGACCCGGTGCCCGGCATGCAGTCCGAGCACGCGGCGATCCTGCGGATGGCCGAACGCCCCACGGCGGTCGTGGAGATCGCCGCCGAGCTGCGGCTGCCGGTCGGCATCACCAAGATCCTGCTGGCCGACCTCCTCGCGGCGGGCCGCATCAGCGCCCGCCATCCCCGTCAGGCCGCCGTACCCGACCCAACCATCCTGGAGCAGGTGCTCGTTGGACTCCGCAACCTCTAGAGCGAGCGCGCCGCTCGGCGCGTCGGCCGACAACGGCCTCAAGATCGTGGTCGTCGGCGGCTTCGGTGTCGGCAAGACGACGCTGGTCCGCTCGGTCAGCGAGATCCGTCCCCTCACCACCGAGGAGACGATGACCCAGGCCGGCGCGCACGTCGACGACCTGACCGGCGTACAGGCCAAGACCGCCACCACCGTCGCCTTCGACTTCGGCCGCATCACGCTCGACCACCGCAACGTGCTGTACCTGTTCGGCGCGCCCGGCCAGGAGCGGTTCTGGTTCCTGTGGGACCGCCTGTTCTCCGGGACGCTGGGCGCGGTCGTCCTCGTCGACACCCGGCGCATCGACGACTCCTGGTACGCCATCGACCGGCTGGAGAAGCACGGCACGCCGTTCGTCGTGGCCTGCAACGACTTCGGCGGACCGGCGTTCACCCCGGAACAGGTCCGCGAGGCGCTCGACCTCGATCCGCACGTCCCGCTGGTGACCTGCGACGCGCGGTCGAAGGAGTCCAGCAAGCTCGTCCTGATCACGCTCGTCGAGCATGTCGCGACGCTGTACGCCGGGGTCGGCGCCGCTGCCGGCGCTTCCGCCCCTGCCTCCCACGTCTCCCGTCAGGAGCTGGTGTGACCTCCGCCCCCGTACCTCTCAGCGGTATCCGGTTCCAGCAGGAGCCGGCCCAGCTGTACCGGGAGATGCGGCGCGAGCACGGTGCCGTGGTGCCGGTGCTGCTCGACGGCGACATCCCCGCCTGGCTGGTGATCGGCTACCGCGAGCTGCACCAGGTGACCGGTGATCCGGCGCTGTTCAGCCGCGACTCCGACCTGTGGAACCAGTGGCCGAACATCCCCGACGACTGGCCGCTGCGGCCGATGATCGGCCACAAGCAGCCGTCGATCCTCTACACCGTCGGTGAGCGGCACCGCGAGCGGGCCGCCATGCTGGGCGACGCGCTGGCCGGCGTCGAACCGTCCGAACTGCGCGGGCACTCCGAACGGTTCGCCGACGAGCTGATCGACAACATCAGCCTCAAGGGCGGTGCCGACCTCATCGCCGAGTACGCGATGCTGCTGCCGGTGCGCGTCCTGGCCCGGCTGTTCGGCTTCGCCGACGACGAGGGGCCGGATCTGGTCACCGCCATGAACGACCTGGTCGACGGCCGGGAGCGGGCGCTCGCGGGCCAGCAGCACCTGTTCGCCTCCATGACGCGGCTGGTGAACGAGCGCAAGGCGGCGCCCGCCGACGACGTGGCGTCCCGGATGCTCGCCGACACCTCCGGGTTCACCGAGGAGGAGATCGTCCAGGACCTGATGGTGATGATCACGGCGGGACACCAGCCGACCGCCGACTGGATCGGCAACTCGCTGCGGCTGATGCTGACGGACGAGCGGTTCGCGGCCTCCCTGTTCGGCGGCCGCAACAGCATCGCCGAGGCCATGAACGAGGTGCTGTGGGAGGACACCCCCACCCGGAAGGTGGCGGGCCGCTGGGTCACCCGCGACACCCAGCTCGGCGGCCACCGCATCCGCGCCGGCGACATGGTGGTGCTCGGCCTCCAGGGCGCCAACTCCGATCCCCAGGTGCGCACCGACAGCTCGGCCCTGACCGGTGGCAACGCCGCGCACTTCTCCTTCGGCCACGGGGAGCACCGCTGCCCGTTCCCGGCGCAGGAGATCGCCGAGGTCATCGCCCGTACGGGGATCGAGGTCGTCCTGGACCGGCTGCCCGACATCGACCTGGCGGTACCGGCCGAGTCCCTGACACGGCGCCCGTCGCCGTGGCTGCGCGGCCTGACGGAACTGCCGGTGACGTTCACCCCGACCCCCGCCCTTGGAGGCACGTTCGCATGACGGCTGTGACTGGTGAGACTGGTGTGACCGGCGTGGCGGAAACCGGTGCGAGGGACACGGCTCGGATCGTGCTCGACCCCTTCGTCGCCGACCTCGACGGCGAGAGCGCCGCGCTGCGGGCCGCGGGGCCGCTGGCCGCCGTGGAGCTGCCCGGCGGCGTCCCCGTGTGGGCGGTCACGCGCCACGCCGAGGCGAGAGCGCTGCTGACGGACCCCAGAATCGTGAAGGACATCAACGTCTGGGGCGCCTGGCAGCGCGGGGAGATCGCCCCCGACTGGCCGCTGATCGGGCTGGTCAACCCGGGACGTTCGATGCTGACGGTGGACGGCGCGGACCACCGGCGGCTGCGCACGCTGGTCGCCCAGGCGCTCACCCCGCGGCGGGTGGAGCGGATGCGCGCCCGGATCACGGAGCTGACCGAAGGGCTGCTGAACCGGCTGGCGGACGGTACCGACGAGGTCGTCGATCTGAAGGCGGAGTTCGCCTACCCGCTGCCCATGTACGTGGTGGCGGACCTGATGGGCGTCTCGGAGGACCGGCTGCCGCGCCTCAAGGAGCTGTTCGAGGCGTTCTTCTCCACCCAGACGCCGCCGGACCAGGTCGTCGCGACGCTCACCGAGCTGGCCGAGATGATGACGGCGACGGTGGCGGAGAAGCGGGTGACGCCCGGCGACGACCTGACCTCCGCGCTGATCGCCGCCTCGGAGGACGGCGACCGGCTCACCGACCAGGAGATCGTCTCCACGCTCCAGCTCATCGTGGCGGCGGGACACGAGACGACGATCTCCCTCATCGTGAACGCGGTGGTCAACCTCTCCCTGCATCCCGAGCAGCGGGCGATGGTGCTCGCCGGGGAGGCCGAGTGGTCGGCGGTGGTCGAGGAGACGCTGCGGTACTCGACGCCGACGTCGCACGTGCTGATCCGGTTCGCGACGGAGGACGTACCCGTCGGGGACAAGGTGCTGCCGGCCGGGGAGGCGCTGATCGTCTCGTACGGGGCGATCGGGCGGGACGAGCAGGCGCACGGGCCGTCGGCGGGGGACTTCGACATCACGCGGGCCACCGCCGGGCGGCACATCTCCTTCGGGTACGGGCCGCATGTGTGCCCGGGGGCCGCGCTGTCGCGGCTGGAGGCGGGGGTGGCGCTGCCCGCTCTGTACGCCCGGTTCCCGTCGCTCGACCTGGCGGTCCCGGCGAGTGAGCTCCGCAACAAACCGGTGGTGACGCAGAACGACCTGTACGAGCTGCCGGTGCGGCTGCGCGGGTAGGTGCGGCGCGCGGGGCGCGCGACGGCGCGCCCCGGCGTCTCAGCCGACGGACGAGGTTTCGCCCGGGTTTCACGAAGCGGATAGGCTCCCGTCGTGGCTGAGATCCAGATTCCCGCTGACATCAAGCCCGCCGACGGTCGTTTCGGCGCGGGCCCCTCCAAGGTGCGGACGGAAGCGCTGGACGCGCTGGCCGCCACCGGTACGTCCCTGATGGGCACCTCCCACCGCCAGGCCCCGGTGAAGAACCTGGTCGGCAAGGTGCGCGAGGGCATCAGTGAGCTGTTCTCGCTGCCCGAGGGCTACGAGGTCGTCCTCGGCAACGGCGGCTCCACGGCCTTCTGGGACATCGCGACCCACGGACTCATCGAGAACAAGTCCCAGCACCTCACCTTCGGCGAGTTCTCCTCCAAGTTCGCCAAGGCCGCGAAGCTCGCCCCGTGGCTGGCCGAGCCCACCGTGATCTCCGCCGAGCCGGGGACGCACCCGGAGCCCCGGGCCGAGGCGGGCGTGGACGTGTACGCGTTCACGCACAACGAGACCTCCACCGGTGTCGCCGCCCCGGTCAAGCGGGTCGCGGGCGCCGACGAGGGCGCCCTGGTGCTCGTGGACGCCACCTCCGGCGCCGGCGGTCTGCCCGTCGACATCGCCGAGACCGACGTCTACTACTTCGCCCCGCAGAAGTCCTTCGCCTCCGACGGCGGCCTCTGGATCGGCGTCTTCTCCCCGGCCGCGATCGAGCGCGCCGAGCGCGTCCACGCGTCCGGCCGCCACGTGCCCGAGTTCTTCTCGCTGCCGACCGCGATCGACAACTCGCGCAAGAACCAGACGTACAACACCCCCGCCCTCGCCACCCTCTTCCTGCTCAACCAGCAGCTGGAGTGGCTGAACGGGCAGGGCGGCCTGGACTGGTCGGTCCGCCGCACCGCCACCTCCGCCCGCACCCTGTACGGCTGGGCCGAGGACGTGAAGTACGCGAACCCGTTCGTCACCGACCCGGCCAAGCGCTCGCAGGTCATCGGCACGATCGACTTCAGCGACGAGATCGACGCGGCCGCCGTCGCCAAGGTGCTGCGCGCCAACGGCATCGTCGACACCGAGCCGTACCGCAAGCTCGGCCGCAACCAGCTCCGCGTCGCCATGTTCCCGGCCGTCGACCCGGCGGACGTCGAGGCGCTGACGAAGTGCATCGACTACGTGATCGAGCAGCTCTGATCACGCTCGTACGGAACTGAAGGGGGCGCCCGGTGGAATTCGGGCGCCCCCTTCCTGTTCGTCCGGCGGCTGTTCGTCTAGCGGCTGAGCCTCTGGAACCTGCGCACCGCGAGCGGCAGGAACACCAGCGTCAGGACCAGCGGCCACACCCCCGCCATCAGCACCGCGTTCTGGTCGATCCACGCGTCGCCGCCGCCCACCGGCGTACCGAACAGCTCGCGGGCCGCCGCGGCCGTGGACGAGATCGGGTTCCAGGCGGCGACGAAGCCCAGCCAGTCCGGCATGAGCTGGGGCGCCACGAAGATGCTGGAGATCATCGTCAGCGGCATGGCCACCGCGAACAGACTGCCCGCCGCCTCCGGGTTGGGCACCAGCAGGCCCAGCCACACGCCGACCCAGATCAAGGCGATCCGCAGCCAGAGCAGCAGTCCGAAGGCCGCGAGGAAGCCCCAGCCGCCGTCCGGCCGCCAGCCCATGAGGAACGCGGTGAGCATCATGATGAACAGCTCCGCACAGGCGAGGAGCAGATCCGTCACCCCTCGCCCGGCGACCACCGCTGAGGAGGCCATCGGCATGGACCGGAAGCGGTCGATGACGCCCTTGGTGGAGTCGTAGACCACCAGCGTCGCCGTGTTGATGAAGCCGAAGGCCATCGACATCACGAACATGCCCGGCATGAGGAAGTCCGTGTAGTCCCCGCCGCCCGGCACCTTCATCGCGCTGCCGAAGACGTAGCCGTACAGGAGCACGGAGACGATCGGGAAGCCCAGCGCCCAGAGGATGTTGACCGGCTGGCGCTGGTAGTGGGTCAGGCCACGGCGGACGAGGTTCCAGCAGTCCGCCAGGGCCCAGTACGTCCGGCCGTGCACCGGCCGCTCGGCGAGGTCCAGTGCGCTCACGCCGCCGCCTCCTTCTTTTCCGTCTCCGTCTCCGTGCGCTCCGTACGGTGGCCCGTCAGGCGCAGGAACACGTCGTCGAGGCTCGGCCTGCGCAGTCCGATGTCCTCCGCCGGGATGCCCTCGTCCTGGAGGGTCCGCGCCACCTCCGTCAGGGCCGCCACACGGTCGGTGACCGGCGCGTGGACGCGCAGCTCGGTCTCGTCCGTCTCCGGTTCGCCGTCCGCGACCCGGGCGAGGACCTTCACCGCGCGCGGGATGTCGGCGCGCTCGCCGACGACGACCTCGATGCGGTCGCCGCCCACCGTGTTCTTCAGCCCGTCCGGGGTGTCGTCCGCGATGGCCCGCCCCTGGTCGATCACGGTGATCCGGGAGGCGAGCTTGTCCGCCTCCTCCAGGTACTGCGTGGTGAGCAGTACGGTCGTGCCGTCCGCCACCAGGTCCCGTACGGATTCCCACACCTCGCCGCGGCTGCGCGGGTCCAGGCCGGTCGTCGGCTCGTCCAGGAAGAGGACGGCCGGGGCGAGGATCATCGAGGCGGCGAGGTCCAGCCGGCGCCGCATGCCGCCGCTGTACTTCCCGACCCCCTTGTCCGCCGCGTCGGTCAGGCCGAACTGCTCCAGCAGCTCGCCGGCCCGCAGCCGCGCCCGCCTGCCGCCCAGATGGAACAGGCGGCCGAACATCTCCAGGTTCTGCCGCCCCGTCAGCACCTCGTCCACGGCGGCGTACTGCCCCGTGAGCCCGATCCGTGCCCGCACCTCGCGCGACTGCCGCGCCACGTCGAGCCCGGCCACCGTGGCCCGGCCGCCGTCCAGTCGCACGAGCGTCGACAGGATCCGTACGGCGGTGGTCTTGCCCGCGCCGTTCGGCCCCAGCAGACCGTGCACCGTGCCCTCGCGCACCGCCAGGTCGAAGCCGTCCAGCGCCCGCTTCTCCCCGTACCGCTTCTCCAGTCCTTCGGCCCGCACCGCGTAGCCGCCGTCCGTCATGACGTTCCTTCCCCCTCGACCCCGCCAGGCATCAGAACTGGGTACGTCGTACCCAGTTCGCTGAGAGTACACCGTACTCAGTTTCCGGGCGAGCGATTATTCTGAGCTCCATGAGCAGCGGCACAACGGGCACGGGCGGTACGGAGACCAGCGGCAGCGGTGACATCGTCCGCACCCTGGAGCTCCTCTGGGACACCGGCAAACGCCCCAGCCGCGGCCCCAAGCCGGGGCTGACACTGGACCGGATCGTGGAAGCGGCCGTCCAGGTGGCGGACGCGGAGGGCCTGGAGGCGGTGTCGATGCGCCGCCTCGCCACCGAGCTCGGCACCGGCACGATGTCGCTCTACCGGTATGTGCCGGGCAAGGCGGAGCTGCTGGATCTGATGCTGGACCGGGTGCAGCGTGTGGACGACACGCCGGGCGTCATGGGGGACGGCAGCTGGCGCGCCGCCCTGGAGACCCTGGCCCGTGAGACCCTCGCCCTCTACCGCCGTCACCCCTGGCTGCTCCAGGTCAACCAGACCCGCCCGATACTCGGCCCGAGCGCGCTCGACGGCATGGAGAAGGTGCTCGCCCTCATCCAGCCCATGGGCCTCACCGACCCGGAACTGGTCTCGGCGATCATCATGATCGACGGGTACGTGACCGGGGCTGCCCGCACCCGGCTCTACGAGAAGGACGCCGAGCACCGGACGGGTCTGACGGACGCGGAGTTCTGGCAGGCCCAGGCGCCGGCGCTGGAGAAGGCGATGGGGTCGGGGCGCTACCCGGTCCTGGCCGCACTGTCGGACGACGCGTTCGGCAGCGACTTCGACCACTTCGGGTTCGGGCTGCGGCGCATTCTGGACGGGCTGGAGGTGCTGGTCGCCGAGCGCGCCGAGGAACGCGACCGGGCGTGACTACGACGACCGGCGCTTCAGCCGCCGCATCCCCCACACGACCACGACGACGGCGACCACGGCCAACGCACCCACCTGCACGTTCTTCGTGTCCCCGGCGTCGTCCCCGTTCCCTTCGGCCGCCCGCGGACTCGCCGTGCCGGAGGGCGACTTGGCACCCGCTCCCCCGCCCGGCGCCGGCCGCGGCTCCACCGAACTGCCGCTCCCCTCACTCCCGTACATGATCTGGGACCCGTCGGGGGTGTAGGTCATCGACTCCCCCTGCCGTTGCAGGGGGACGCTGAGCCGCCCTGTCTGCTCGATCCTCCCGTCGTTCCAGTCGTACGCGATCCCGCCGAAGTACCCGCGCACGGCAAGCTGCTCACCGTTCGGCGAGAACGCCCCGTCGGTGGCCCAGAGGTCGATGGAGGCGGTCTTGCGGAAGACGTTGACGCCGCCGGTGGAGAGGGTGGCGGGGCCCTCGTACAGCGAGCCGCCGTCCTTCTTCTTGTCGGCGATGTACACGCGCCCGGTCTTCGGGTGCACCATCAGGGACTCCGCGTCCCGGGCCCCGTCGGCGTACCGGACGTCGTACTGCGTGGCACGGACCGTCTGGTCCTTCAGCTCCTTCGGCTCGGGCAGCTCGTAGATCCACACGTGGTCCCAGGTGCCGCCCATGTTGTCGCCGATGTCGCCCACGTAGAGCCGGTTCCCGGGCCCGATGGAGATCGCCTCGACATCGCGCGGGGTGCCCACCCCGGTCATGGTGACGGTGGCGACGGTCCTCCCCGTCCGGCTGTCGACCGCGTACAGGTACGCCCCGTCGTCGCTGTCATTGTGCGTCCAGTAGACCCCCGGGTGGAGGCGGGAGGCCGCGAGCCCGCTGGACTCGGTGATCCTCGGGTCCTCGATGGTGAACTCCGCCGCGTCGGCGGCGACCGCGGGCGCGGCCACGGCGGCGGTGAGGAGGAACCCGGCGAGGCCCACGAGGAGTTGGCGCAGCGGGAACGGTCGGCGACGGCGCATCCCCCCAGCCTGCCATTCCCGCCCTCACCGCACACGCCACGCCCGGCCCGTACCGCGCGTCGCCCGCGTGGTCAGCCTCACACCCCGGCGAGCGCGCAGGGTTCACGCCATCCAGGATGATGACCGGATGCTTAGGTTCATGCCCGTCGGTGACTCCATGACGATCGGCAGCGCCGGCGAACACACCTGGCGTTACCGGATGTGGCAGCACCTGCGCGGCACGTACGGCGGCCCGTTCGGGATCGTCGGCCCCCGCGAGACGCTGTACGACAAGGCGGCGGACGCCCCCACGTCGTACGACTACGCGGACCCGGACTTCCCGCGCGCCCACCTCGCCGGCTGGGGAGAGGGCTGGCTGCACATGGCGCCCCTGATCGCCGACGCGGTACGGAGCTGCCGCGCGGACGTGCTCCTGGTCTCCCTCGGCCTGATCGACCTGGGCTTCTACACGAACGCCGAACAGACGGAGGAGAACGTCCGCCGCTTCGTGACCCACGCGCGCGAGGCGAACCCGCGCATCCGGACGGTCGTGCTCCCGGTGATACCGAACGTGCGCGCCGAGTCGGACGCCCCGTTCGCCGCCGAGGTGGCCCGCTTCAACGAGCTCCTCGCCAAGACCGTCGCCGACCTGGACGAGCCCCGCTCCCCGCTCCTCCTGGCCTCTCCTCCTGAGGCGTACGACATCCAGCACGACACCTACGACGGCACGCACCCGAACGCGAGCGGCGAGCACCGGATCGCGGCGGCGTTCGCGGAGGCGATGTACCAGGCGTGGGGGCTGGGGGAGCCGTACGAGCTGCCTTCCTGAGGCCGCGCGCGAGTGCCCTTGTGACCTCGTCACCGTGCGTATCGTTGTACTGCGCGGTCGTGTTCGATCGAGACGCGGCCGGGGAGGAGCGCCAACGATGACCGTCCTCGAAGACAGGATCGAGATGGCTCACGACAGGGGCGAGCTCACTCTGGACGTCATGTTCGAGTGGCTGGAGAAGATGCCCATCCCCGAAGGAACCAAGGTCGAGATCGTCGGGGGAAACATCTTCATGTCACCGCAGCGGCATACCCACTTCCGGATCATCTTCGACATCCTGGAGCAGCTGCGCCCCAAGTATCCACTCGCGCGGCTCGCCTCGGACGTCCGCATCGACTTCCCCGGATACCTGAACGGCTTCGCCTGTGACGTGGCGGCGATGGCCGACCGATCGGTGCAGGACGCCAAGGGCCGTTGGCGTTACCAGGACGTGGAGTTCGTGGCCGAGGTGATTTCCAAGGACACGGCTTCCAACGACTACGGGTACAAGAAGACCGCATATGCCGCCGCCGAGGTCCCCGTCTACCTCATCGCCGACCCCTACCAGCGCCGCTGCCACCTCTACACCCACCCCAAGAACGACGACTACACCACCGAGACGAAGATCGACTTTGGTGACGACGTCGACCTCACCGGCACCGTGGTCGGCCTCACCCTCACGACCGACGGGTTCCCCCGCGACTGACCGCTCCCCCTTGCCTGGAGCGCACTCCAACCCGTTGGCTGGTGACCATGAAGTACACGCAGCTCGGACGCACAGGACTCAAGGTCAGCCGACTGGTGCTGGGCACCATGAACTTCGGTCCGCAGACCGACGAGGCGGACAGCCACGCGATCATGGACGCGGCGCTGGACGCGGGCATCAACTTCTTCGACACCGCCAACGTCTACGGCTGGGGCGAGAACAAGGGCCGCACCGAAGAGATCATCGGCAACTGGTTCGCCAAGGGCGGCGACCGCCGCGACAAGGTCGTCCTCGCGACCAAGGTGTACGGCAACATGGGCGCCGACGGCGAGGCCTGGCCCAACCACGACAAGCTCTCCGCGCTGAACATCCGGCGCGCGGTCGACGCCAGCCTGAAGCGGCTGCAGACCGACTACATCGACCTCTACCAGTTCCACCACATCGACCGCTCGACCTCCTTCGACGAGATCTGGCAGGCGATCGACGTACTGGTGCAGCAGGGCAAGATCCTCTACGCGGGCTCCAGCAACTTCCCCGGGTACAAGATCGCCCAGGCCAACGAGACCGCCGCCCGCCGCGGCGGCACCATCGGCCTCGTCAGCGAGCAGTGCCTGTACAACCTCGCCGAGCGCCGCGCCGAGATGGAGGTCATCCCGGCCGCGCAGGAGTACGGGCTCGGGGTCATCCCCTGGTCGCCGCTGCACGGCGGGCTGCTGGGCGGCGTGATCAAGAAGCAGGCCGAGGGCGGCCGCAGGGCCTCCGGGCGGGCCGCCGACTCGCTCGCGAACTCCTCCCTCCGTACCCAGGTCCAGGCGTACGAGGACCTGCTGGAGAAGCACGGCATCGAGCCCGGCGAGGCGGCGCTGGCCTGGCTGCTCACCCGGCCGGGCGTGACCGGTCCCATCGTCGGTCCGCGCACCGCCGAGCAGCTCGAGTCCGCGCTCCGCGCCGTGGAGCTGGAGCTGAGCGAGGAGGTGCTGACCTCGCTGGACGAAATCTTCCCGGGGCCGGGGCCGTCTCCGGAAGCCTTCGCCTGGTAACCGAGTGTGAGGACGCGCGTCCGCGGCGGCCGCGTTCGGCTCACCTGCCGAGCGCGGCCGCCACGGCGACGACGGCGAACATCAGCACAAGCGCACCGGCCATGATCCGGTTCCGGGTCTTCGGGTCCACGTACCGAGACTAACCGGCGGCCGTGGTGTCCCCGCCGCCCGCCCCCAGCTCCCAGCCCGCCACCGTCTCGTACCGCGGCCGCTCGCCGGGCACGCCCGACCTCGGCAGGTTGCTGCGGACGAGGGCCAGCTCGCCCACCGTCCACGTACGGCCGGTGAAGCCGTCGAGGACATCGACGTACGGCCGCACGTCCAGCGGCTCCCGGCTGCGGGCCAGCGTGAGGTGCGGCCGGTAGCGGCGGTGCTCGAGCGTCAGGCCCGCCTTCCGGCCCGCCGCCTCCGCGCGCTCGGTCAGCAGCCGCAGGGTCCGCAGCTCGCCCTCGGCCCCCGCCCACAGCACACGCCCGTGGCCGAACTGTCCGCCGCCCCGCAGCGCCAGCGGGAACGGCCCGGTGCGCCGCGCGGCCCGCTCCAGCCGCGCGGACAGCTCCGGTACGACGTCGTCGTCGACCTCGCCGTAGAAGGCGAGCGTGAAGTGCCAGCCCGCCCGCTCCGTCCAGCGCAGCCGGTCCGCCCCGGGCAGCCGCCGCAGCGCACCGGCGGCCAGGGCGAGCTCGTCGGTCACGTCGGCGGGCGGCAGCACGGCGGCGAACAGTCTCATGCCCTCACCCTCCCAGGTGAGCTGCCGGTCCGGCGATCACCTGGTGACCGCCGCCAGCCGCTTCTCCGGGGACTCCGCGGCCCCCGGGGCCTCGGGGGCCCTGGGGACGAACCGCACCCGCGGATGCCCGTGGTGCCAGCCGACCGACAGCCGCAGGCCGCCCGCGCGCGTCAGCACCAGGCCGACCACGGCGGCCGCCGCCACCGAGATCAGTCCGCCCGCGGCGAGGCCGACCCGGGGACCGTACGCGTCCGTGACCCAGCCGACGATCGGGGCTCCCACCGGCGTGCCGCCGAGGAAGACCATCATGTAGAGGGCCATGACGCGGCCGCGCATCGCGGGGTCCGTGGTCATCTGGATGCTGGTGTTAGCGGTGACGTTGACGGTCATGCCGAACATCCCGATCGGCACCATGAGCAGCGCGAACAGCCACAGCGACGGCGACACGGCCGCCGCGACCTCCACGGCGCCGAACGCCAGCGCCGCCCCGATCAGCACCCGCAGCCGGGACGTGCCGCGCCGGGCCGCCAGCAGCGCGCCGGCCACGGACCCGACCGCCATCAGCGTGTTGAAGAGGCTGTACTCGCCGGCACCCGACGCGAAGACGTCGTCCGCGAAGGCGGAGAGGAACACCGGGAAGTTGAAACCGAAGGTGCCGATGAAGCCGACCAGCACGATCGTCCAGATCAGCTCGGGGCGCCCGGCGACATAGTGCAGGCCTTCGCGGAGCTGTCCCTTGCCGCGCGGGGCCCGCTGGACCACGTGCAGCTCGCGCTTGCGCATCAGGAGCAGGCCGGCGATGGGTGCGACGAAGGACAGTCCGTTGAGCAGGAACGCCCAGCCCGTGCCCACGCCGGTGATCAGCACACCCGCGACGGCGGGGCCGACCAGCCGGGCCGACTGGAAGTTCGCCGAGTTCAGGCTGACCGCGTTCTGAAGCTGATCGGGGCCGACCATCTCGGAGACGAAGGACTGCCGGGCCGGGTTGTCGAGCACCGTGGCGAGTCCGACGGCGAAGGCGGCGAGATACACATGCCACACCTCGACGTGTCCGGAGAGCGTCAGCGCGGCGAGCGCCAGGCCGGTGAGGGCCATCGCCGTCTGGGTGCCGAGCAGCGTGGGGCGCTTGGGCAGGCGGTCGACGAGGACCCCGCCGTACAGGCCGAACAGCAGCATCGGCAGGAACTGCAGCGCGGTCGTGACGCCGACGGCCGTGGACGAGCCGGTGAGGCTGAGCACCAGCCAGTCCTGGGCGATGCGCTGCATCCAGGTGCCGGTGTTGGAGACGACCTGCCCGAGGAAGAACAGCCGGTAGTTGCGTATGCGCAGGGAGCGGAACATCGAGGTGCGCGGGGAGCGGGAGCTCCGGGCGGCTTCGGCGGCTTCGGGCTCGCGGGGCGCGGTGGGCGCCTTCGGCCTCGGGTCGGGGGTGGGCCGCGTGTCGTGGGTGGGCTGGGAGTCGTGGGTGGTCGGTGCGGGGGCGGAGTCTGCTCCGGATCCCGTACTCAAAGAGGTTCGCCTCCTCGGCGGTCACGGACGTCGTCGGCCGTCGCGGCGACCACGTCGCTCAGGGACACATCGTCGTCCTCGGTTCGATCCTCCGGAGGGTCGACCGGGGGGCTCACGGATGCGCGGCCCGCACGGGCGCGGCACACGGGTGCGCGAACGCCGGGCGCGTCCCGTGCGGGCGACGGCCGCGGGTCACGGTCGGCCCGGCCGCCGGCCACCCGCTCACAGGTGCGCGAGCTTCTCCAGGACGGGTGCGGCCTCGCGGAGCTTGGCCCACTCGTCCTCGTCGAGGCTCTCGACCAGGGAGGCCAGCCACGCGTTGCGCTTGCGGCGGCTCTCCTCGAGCATCGCCTCGGCGCGCTCGGTCTGCGTGACGACCTTCTGCCGTCTGTCCTCGGGGTGCGGCTCCAGGCTGACCAGTCCCTTGCTCTCCAGCAGCGCCACGATCCGGGTCATCGACGGCGGCTGGACGTGCTCCTTGCGGGCGAGCTCGCCCGGGGTGGCGGTGCCGCAGCGGGCGAGGGTGCCGAGCACCGACATCTCGGTGGGGCTCAGTGACTCGTCGACCCGCTGGTGCTTGATCCGGCGGCCGAGACGCATGACGGCGGACCGGAGGGCGTTCACGGCGGCTTCGTCGTCGCCATGGGTCAGTTCGGACATGTTCTTTAGCGTAACTCATTACTCTGACTAAAGACCACCGGCGCCGCACCGGTCCTGCCGTGAATCAGGCCACTCACCGCCACTCCCTCCCCATGTCACTCGTACGGGTGAGTCGGCGGCGGAACGTGACCCGCTGTGCCCGGACGCGTCCGACCCTCGTGTACATGGGGACCAGCGTGCTCAGCCTGCGGATGGATCGCGACCTGCTCGAACGCCTGCGGCGGCGCGCCGCGAAAAGAGGAATGAGCGTCCAGGACTATGTGGTCCGGACGCTCATTCGCGACGACTTCGACGAGCGGTTCCAGGCTTCCGTCGACGAGACGGAGAAGCTCTACGGGGTCACGTGCGACCAGGCGTCGGCCGACCCCGTGTGAGTCATCAGGTCAGACCCAGCGCGGGCATCAGGTAGTAGAAGGCGAACACCGCCGACACGACGTACATCGCCACCGGGACCTCCCGCGCCCGGCCGGACGCGAGGCGCAGCCCCACGAAGGTGATGAAGCCCATGCCGATGCCGTTGGTGATCGAGTAGGTGAACGGCATCATGAACATGGTCACGAAGGCCGGAATGGCGATCGTGAAGTCCGACCAGTCGATCTCCTTGATCGAGCCGGACAGGATCAGGAAGCCGACCGCGATCAGGGCGGGGGTGGCGGCCTGCGACGGGACCATCGTGGCGACGGGCGTCAGGAACAGGGACACGGCGAACAGACCACCGGTGACGATGTTCGCGAAGCCGGTGCGCGCACCCTCGCCGACACCGGCCGTGGACTCCACGAAGCAGGTCGTGGCCGAGGAGGAGCTGGCGCCGCCCGCGGCGACCGCGATGCCGTCGACGATGAGGACCTTGTTGATGCCGGGCATCTGGCCCTGGGCGTCGGTCAGCTTCGCCTCGTCACTGACGCCCATGATCGTGCCCATGGCGTCGAAGAAGCAGGACAGCAGGACGGTGAAGACGAAGAGGACGCCGGTCAGGATGCCGACCTTCTCGAAGCCGCCGAACAGGCTGACCTGGCCGATCAGGCCGAGGTCGGGCACGGCGACGGGGTTGCCGGGCCACTCCGGGGTGGTCAGACCCCAGGAGGGGATGTCGGCGACGGCGTTGACGATCACCGCGAGAACGGTCATCACGACGATCGAGATCAGGATCGCGCCGGACATCTTGCGGACGAGCAGCGCGAAGGTGAGCAGCACACCGAGGACGAAGATCAGCACGGGCCAGCCGAGCAGATGACCGCCGGTGCCCAGCTGGAGCGGGACGGTGGTCTGGGCGGCGTCCGGCATGCGGGTGACGAACCCGGAGTCGACGAGACCGACCAGCAGGACGAACAGGCCGATACCGATGGAGATGGCCTTGCGCAGGCCGAACGGCACGGCGTTCATGACCCGCTCACGCAGACCGGTGGCGACCAGCAGCATCACCACGAAACCGGCCAGCACGACCATGCCCATGGCGTCCGGCCAGGACATCCGCGGGGCGAGCTGGAGCGCGACGACCGAGTTCACACCCAGACCGGCGGCGAGAGCGATCGGGACGTTGCCGATGACGCCCATGAGGAGCGTGGTGAACGCGGCGGTCAGAGCCGTCGCGGACACCAGCTGGCCGTTGTCCAGCTGGTGTCCGTACATGTCCTTCGCGCTGCCCAGAATGATCGGGTTCAGCACGATGATGTACGCCATCGCAAAGAACGTGGCGAAACCACCCCGGACCTCCCGGGCCAGCGTGCTGCCCCGTTCAGAGATCTTGAAGTAGCGGTCGAGAGCACCCTGAGCGGGCCGGGGTTCCGGCGACTCGGGCGCGGTGGCCTTGGTGGGGGCCGAGGTGGGCATGCGGAGACCTCATCCCCAACGACTCTCCCCCAGAGCTGTTGGAGTTTTCTACGAAAAGAAGTAGCCAAACACAGACTGTTTCAGTATGAACATATGACGCGCGAAGCGCCATCTTCGCGCGTAGAACTGTGGTGTACCTGGCATGCGCCGGTCGACCGCTCGGCCGTGCCGTCCCCCTCGTAAGCTGTCCCCATGGCGAAGTGGACCCCGAAGCACGAGGCGCCGGAGCCCCTGGAGGGCCCCGTGGTCGCCACCATCACCGGCGGCACGATCGTCTGGTTCGTCCTCTTCCTCGCCCAGCTGCCCTTCTACGGCTGGTTCGACGACCGCGGCCACACCTGGTGGGTGTGGACCTGCCTGGCCGGCGCCGGGCTGGGACTGATCGGCATCTGGTACGTCCGCAAGCGGGACGCGGCGATCAAGCGCTCGGCGGCGCACGAGGCGGGTGAGGACGCGGGGGCGACGCCGGGCGAGGGGCCGAAGACGTCCTCGGACCCGGCGGTCACCGAGCACAAGTCCTAGCGGGAGCGCCGGCCGCGCGGTCCGCGCCCGCCCGGCGTGCACACCGATGGTGCGCTTCTCCTACTCAGGTCGGATCCTCCCCCGCTCGCCAGGTGACGGCCCGGTTCCGCACGTACCGTCGAACACATGACACACACCGACGCGGGCGCGGAACCCGGGCCCGGGCCCGAGCACGGCCCCGGGTCCGGGTCCGTGCGTCCCGACGCCGTCCCCCGGCCCGGCCGGGCGCCCGGGCTCAGCACTGCCCAGGTGGCCGAGCGGGTCGCCCGCGGCGAGGTGAACGACGTCCCCGTACGCAACAGCCGCTCGCTGGTCGACATCGTCCGCGCGAACGTGTTCACCCGCTTCAACGCGATCATCGGCGTGCTCTGGGTGATCATGCTGGTCGTCGCGCCGATCCAGGACAGCCTGTTCGGCTTCGTCATCCTCGCCAACACGGGCATCGGCATCATCCAGGAGTGGCGCGCCAAGAAGACCCTCGACTCGCTCGCCGTGATCGGGGAGGCCCGGCCGACCGTGCGCAGGGACGGGACCGCCGCGGCGGTGGGCACCTCCGAGATCGTGCTCGGCGACCTCATCGAGATCGGGCCCGGGGACAAGATCGTCGTGGACGGCGGGATCGTCGAGGCCGACGGGCTGGAGATCGACGAGTCACTGCTCACCGGTGAGGCCGACCCCGTCGTCAAACGCCCCGGCGACCAGGTCATGTCCGGCAGCTTCGTCGTCGCCGGCGGCGGCGCCTTCGAGGCGACGAAGGTGGGACGCGAGGCGTACGCGGCCCAGCTCGCCGAGGAGGCCTCCCGCTTCACGCTCGTCCACTCCGAGCTGCGCTCCGGCATCTCCACCATCCTGAAGTACGTGACCTGGATGATGGTCCCCACCGCGATCGGCCTCGTCATCAGCCAGCTCGTCGTGCAGGACAACGACTTCAAGAACTCGGTCGCCCGCACGGTCGGCGGCATCGTGCCGATGGTCCCGGAAGGTCTCGTCCTCCTCACCTCCGTCGCCTTCGCGATCGGCGTCATCCGGCTCGGCCGAAAACAGTGCCTCGTCCAGGAGCTGCCCGCCATCGAGGGCCTCGCCCGCGTCGACGTCGTCTGCCTCGACAAGACCGGCACCCTCACCGAGGGCGGCATGGTCGTCACCGAGCTGCGGCTGCTCGGCGGCGCCGACGAGTCGTACGTACGGAAGGTCCTGGGCGCCCTCGGCGAGTCGGACCCGCGCCCCAACGCCTCCCTCCAGGCCGTCATCGACGCCTACCCGGACAGCGAGGACTGGCGGTGCACCCGCTCCCTGCCCTTCTCCTCGGCCCGCAAGTACAGCGGCGCGAGCTGCAGCGAGGGCGACGGCGAGTCCGGTACCTGGCTGCTGGGCGCCCCGGACGTGCTGCTGGACGACGACGATCCGGCGCTCGCCGAGACGGAACGGCTGAACGAGCAGGGGCTGCGCGTGCTGCTGCTCGCCCGCACCGCCAGGGACCTGGACGACCCCGAGGTCGCGCGCGACGTCGAGCCCACCGCACTGGTCGTCCTCGAGCAGCGGCTGCGCCCGGACGCCGCCGACACCCTGCGCTACTTCGCGGAGCAGGAGGTGGAGGCCAAGGTCGTCTCCGGGGACAACGCCGTCTCGGTGGGCGCGGTCGCGGCGAAGCTGGGCCTTCAGGGCGAGGTCGTGGACGCCCGCCGGCTGCCCGACGACCCCGAGCGGATGGCGAAGGGCGTCGCGGCGGGCACGGTGTTCGGGCGGGTCACCCCGCAGCAGAAGCGGGACATGGTGGGGGCGCTCCAGTCGCGCGGCCACACGGTGGCCATGACCGGCGACGGCGTGAACGACGTCCTCGCCCTCAAGGACGCGGACATCGGCGTCAGCATGGGCTCCGGCTCGGAGGCAACCCGGGCGGTCGCCCAGATCGTGCTGCTGAACAACAGCTTCGCCACGCTGCCTTCGGTGGTGGCGGAGGGCCGCCGGGTCATCGGCAACATCACCCGCGTGGCGACCCTCTTCCTGGTGAAGACGGTGTACTCGGTACTGCTGGCCGTCCTGGTCGTGCTCTCCCGGGTCGAGTACCCGTTCCTGCCGCGCCACCTGACCCTGCTGTCGACCCTGACGATCGGCGTCCCGGCGTTCTTCCTCGCCCTGGCGCCCAACAAGGAGCGGGCGCAGCCGCACTTCGTACGGCGCGTGATGCGGTACGCGATCCCGGGCGGCGTGGTGGCGGGACTGGCGACCTTCGGGACGTATCTGCTCGCCCGGGGGCACTACGCGGGGACGGGCGCCCTGGACGCGGAGACGAGCGCCGCGACGCTGACGCTCTTCCTGATCTCCATGTGGGTGCTGGCGATCGTCGCCCGGCCGTACACCTGGTGGCGGCTGTGCCTGGTGGCGGCGATGGGGCTCGGCTTCCTGCTGGTGCTGGCCGTGCCGTGGCTCCAGGACTTCTTCGCGCTGAAGCTGGTCGGGACGACGATGCCGTGGGCCGCAGTGGGCATCGCCGTGGTGGCGGCGGCCGCCCTGGAACTCCTGTGGAGGTGGGTCGGCCGCCGCTTCCCGGCGTGAGCCACGCGGGGCTCACCGGTACTGCTTACTGCGTACTGCTTACTTCACGTCGATGGCGTCACCGGAGGAGTTGACCGCCGGGGTGGTGGACGTGCCCGCGAAGGAGTAGCGGTAGGTGCCGTCCACGGAGGCCGTGACGGTGGTCTTCACCACGCCGGCGGACGTCCCGGAGCCCGACTTCACGGTCTTGACGTCCTTGTAGGTGGACGTGCCCTTCTTCTTGAACTGAAGCTTCACGGACTGCTGGGTGTAGCCCGCGTACTTGCTGGTGTCCCAGTTGGCCCGGGTCAGGTTGCCGGTGACCGTGATGGTCTTGCCCTTCTTCACCGGCTCCGGGGAGGCGTTGACCGTGAGCTTCGAGTAGCGCTGGACCTTGAAGGACGCGGCCGGGTCCTTCACCGAGACACCGACGTTGTCCATGTCCGGGTTGTCGAGGTCCTCGCCGTTGAAGGCGACGGCGTACGTAGCCGCCTTCCAGGAGCCGGCGTCCTCGTTCAGCAGGAACAGCGGGTCGACGTCGACGGTGGCCTTGCAGGAGGCGACGGTGGAGGAGGACGAGGTGCAGGTCGCGGCCGCGCTGCTGAAGCTCCACACGGCGCTCTCGAACGAGCTGCCCCGGTACAGGTCGACCGCCGCGACGAAGTCGGCGGCGTGGATGTCGACGTCCGCACCGTGGGTCATCTTGAACGTGACCGGGACGTTGACCACCTTGCTGGTGCCGACGGCGATGTTCTTGCCGTTGTTGACCTTGATGCTGGAGAAGGTGAGGTCCAGGTTGTACTGCTCGTCAGCGGTGGTGGCCAGGGCCGACGAGCGGCCGGTGACGGAGGCCGTCTCGCCCTTGGAGGAGGACTTGGCGATGTCGCGGGCATCGGCGACGCCCGAGGGCACCTTCGGCTCGGCGGCCTGCGCGGCCGGCACGGCGAAGGCGGACAGGGCCAGGGCGCCGGAGACGGCGGCCACGGTGGCACGAATGCGCATGCGTTCGTTCCCCACGTTGGAGGGGGTCCCGCGGAAGATCTCCGTCACGCGGGGCCCGAGTTGGCTATGAGGAGCCTGATGGCTCGCGGGATGAGATCCACGAGCCGGGCGGATGGTTGCACAGGAGATGAATGTTTCTTGTACGTGTTGCGAAGATCACTTCCATCCGCCCATCGGGCCGGTGCCGGTGCCGCCGCCCGGCCCTCCTCAGTCGAACCAGCGGTCCCGCGCCAGCTCCTCCGTACGGGACGGGTCCTCCAGCAGCGCCGCCACCTCGAACCGGCGCGGCCACTGCCCGGCCGCCCAGGCCAGCCCCGCGGCGACCCCCTCCAGGGTGGAGGCGTGCAGCACTCCGTCACGGGTACGGCGCCAGTCCAACTCGACACCGTCGACCACCAGTTCGCCGTGCTCCACGTACGAGGCGGGAGTCCCCGTACCCAGCAGCACGCGCACGGACTCCGGTACGTCGTGCTCGGCGCCCTCGGAGGTCACCTCACCGGTCACCGACTCGCTCAGCCGCCGCACCTGGAACAGCTCCGCGAGCTCGGCCGCCCGCGACGGCCGTACGGGCAGCAGTGGCACCCCGTCCGTGAAGGGCAGCAGGTCGGGCGAGTCGACGACCACCGCGTCGGCGGCGTCCACCACGACGACCTCACCGTCCAGCACGGCCCGCAGGTCGTCGGGCAGGGTCACCTGCTCGGGCTCGAGCTCCGCCAGCGCACCGTAGAGAGCGTGCAGCTGCGCGGCCGTGACGTGCCGCTCCGGGTCGGCCAGGCGGTCCAGCAGCTCGGCGGCACCGCCGGGCTCGTCGAGAAGGGCGGCCACCGATGTCCGCACCCCCAGCGCCCGCAGCACCTGCTCGTCGTCGAAGCCGGTCGCGTCGGCCTCGTCGTACAGACCGCGCAGCAGCGGGTCACCGCCCGCGGCGCGCAGACCGGCCGGGCGGCGGCCGTCGAGGACCGGGTGCCCGCGCAGCCACCACGCCGTGTACGGCCGGACGAACTCGTGCGTACCGTCCGGCAGCAGGAGGCGTACGGGCTGGGTGAGCGCGTCGCGCAGCGGCGGGCGGGAGAGGAGGGCCAGGGCCTCGGGCCAGCGGTCGTCGTCGACCAGGTCCAGATCCCGCACGGCGACGATCTCCGTGGCGACCGGCGGGACGGGCGTGTCCGGCAGCCGGTCGAGGACGTCCTCGCACCACACGTCGACGGCGTCGAGCAGTCCGGCGTCGTCCGGCTCGGCGAAGTCACCGTCGCGCGGCTCCAGCTCGTCCGGGTCGAGGACGACGTCGGTGGCCCGCACGAGCGCGAACGTGGCCAGCACCCCGCAGGCGGCCAGCGGCTGTTCGCCCCAGCGCTCGGCCAGCTCGGCGTCCACGTGCGCGAGTTCACCCGCACGCATGACCCGTGCGAACGGACTGCCGGGCAGCACCAGCTCACCGGCGGGCGCGAGTTCGCCGTCCTCGTCGGGGAGGGCGAGCGCGCCGAGCCAGGGCTCCTCACCGGGCTCCAGACCGGCGTCCCGGACGAGCGCGAGCACGAGGTCCGCGAGCTCCTCGGCGTCCGGGGTGTCCATGTCCCACCCCGCCACCTCCTCGTCCAGGGATGCGGCGACCGCGGCCCGCACCTGCGGGGTGGTCAGCACGGCCCGGGGCGTGGCCGGGAGGGCGCCGAGCTTCTCCAGCAGGGGATGGGCGGCGTCCGGGTGGGCGACCTTGAGCCCGAGCCGGGCGAGGGTCTCGGGGGCGGCAGCCTCGGAGGAGCCGGCGGTGGGCAGCAGCACCTGCCGGGGCCCGATGGTCGTCCGCCCGTCGGCCAAGGGGACGGGCAGCCCGGACAACCGGTCCGGATCGACCCCGGCGAGGCTGTCGTAGAGCCGCCACCACCAGCCGGGCGTCTTCTCCAGCCCCGCGAGCCGGTCCACGGCCTCGGTGAGCGGCACCCGGGCGACCCCGAGGGTGCGCAGCTCGACGCGTCGTTCGAGCCCGGCCGGCAGCAGGCTGGGCAGCACCTCGGCGAGCACGCGTACGGTCCCGGCCCCGGCGCCCTCCACGACCTCGGCGTCGCGCGGCCGGAGCACCTCGGGCAGCTCCTCGTGGTCCTCGCGGTCCGCGGGGTCGAGGGCCGTGGGCAGGAACGGCGTCCGCGGCAGCCGCTCGAGAACCGCCTGGCGCAGCGCCCCGTCGAGCTCCCCCTTCCCCAGGGGACCGGGCACGAGGTCCAGGATCCCGGCGGTCACCGGCCGCCAGTCGGCCAGGAGTCCGGCGTACGCGTCCGCCGCGCGCTGGACGAGGAAGTCGGTGAGCGGGCCGGGCGCGGCGTGGCGGCGGGTGGTGTCGAGCGGGAACGAGGCGATGAGCAGCGCGGGCACGCCGAGCGGCTCGTCGCTGGGGGTGGGGGCGTGCACGACGGGAGCGGTACGGGGCCGGACCGGCGCGCCGTCACCGTCCACGGGCACGGCCCAGGTCACGGACCAGTACGGACGCAGCCGCTCCTCGACGGGCCGGCCGACGAGGAGCTCGGGGTCGAGCGCGCCGTGCGCGGCAGCCGTACGCCAGTGGGTGGCACCGTCACGGGAGTCCTCGACGCTCACTCCGCCCTCACGGGCGACCCGGCGCAGCACCCGCGGCGGGCCCTCCCCGGCCTCGACGACGACCTCCTCGAGCCCCGGCAGGGCGAGGAGCAGGGCATCGTCGACCGCGTTCAGCAGCCGCTCGGCAAGACCCTCGGCGGCGGTGTCGCGCAGCGGCAGGATGACGACGGTGTCGTACGGCTCGGGGGCGCTGCCCTCGGCCGCGAACGGCAGCCGCAGCAGCGGTACGTGCCCGTCACGCCGGCGGAGCTCGTCCCCGAGCCCCGGACTGTGGAGGGCGGTACCGGCGGCCAGATCACGAGCTTCTGCGAGCGACCACCGCACGCCGCCGTGCCGTCCGACCACGGCGGGCTCGTCGCTCACTGCGAGCACGGCGGCGAACCCGACCCCGAACCGCCCCACGCTGGTCTCCTCCGCGTCCCGCTTGGCGGAGGCGCGCAGGGTGGACAGGGACTCCACACCGGCCGCGTCGAGGGGCGCGCCGGTGTTGGCCACGGCGAGGACGCCGTCGCGGAGGGTCAGCCGCAGCCGACCGGGCACCCCGGCGCGGGCGGCGGCGTCGGCGGCGTTCTGGGCGAGCTCGACGACGAGCCGGTCCCGGTATCCGCCGAGGACGAGATCCTCCTCGGCGTTCGCGTCCTCACGGAAACGGGCCGGGGCGGTGGCCCAGGCGTCCAGCACCCCGCGCCGCAGCCGGGCCGTCCCGAACGGGTCGGCCCCCTCGGCCGCCGGCCGCACGAAGTCGCTCACGGTTCACCTTCCCTGTCGCGTCGGCCATGAAGGTACCGCGCGCGGGCCAACGCTTGCGTGCGAAGGGCCTCCGGCACGAACCGCCGACGTCCCGCACCCCGGCCGGTCCCCTGGGCCACCGCCCCGCCGCCCCGGCCGACCCCGCGGGCCACCGGCCCGAGGGCCCGAGCCGGACCGCAGACAGAGAAGAGATACGGGTGGAAGCGGCCCCGAGCAGGGCCCAGGAGGTACAGCACAGCCTCAAGCGAGGGTCCGGGGCTCGGGGGCACAACCCCGAGCAGCGGTCCGGGGCGCAGCCCTGGGCGGGGGCGCAGCCCCAGGCGGGGACGGGGCGCAGCCCCGGGCGGGGGTGCAGGGGCGTAGCCCCGAGCGGGGGCCCGGGCACGTAGCCCCGAGCGGGGGCCCAGGGGCACAGCCCCAGGCGGGGGGCCCAGGGCACAGCCCCAAGCGGGGGCCCAGGGGCACAGCCCCAAGCGGGGGCCCAGGGGCACAGCCCCAAGCGGGGGCCCGGGGCACAGCCCCAAGCGGGGGGCCCGGGGCACACCCCAAGCGGGGGGCCCGGGGCACACCCCAAGCGGGGGCCCAGGGGCACACCCCAAGCGGGGGCCCAGGGGGCGCAGCCCCCGGTGGGGCCCAGGGGCGAAGCCCCTGAGGATGGGAAGGGTAAGGGCGGCGGGGGCGACGAACCCCTGTTCACCCCAGCCCGGCCCAGCCCGGCCCAGCCCCGTCCGGCCGATTCCGGACCCCGGCCGGCCCACCCGCCTCAGCCCTACGAGTGCCCCAGCTCCGCCGCCGACGCATCCTCCGCCGCCGGCACCGACCCGGAGTCGGCGGCCGGCCGCAGCGGGAACGGATCCACCGTCGTCTCGTCGATCACCGGCGGAGCCGGCCGCGGCGGCTTCGGCATCACCGCCGCCTCCGAGTGCCCCCCGCACCCGTACGCCAGCGACACCATCCGCCCGTCCGCCGGCGAGAACTCGTTCGTGCACACGCCGAAGGCCTGCCCCAGCGAGCCACCGACCCGCGCGAGGAAGCCGCAGCTGACGCACGACGCGGGCGCGGCCTGCGCCATGGCGGTCTTCGGCCCGAACGCCTCCTCCCAGCGGTCGGCCGCGGTGTACAGCCCGTACCGGGACAGCACGCGCGCGCGGCGCATGCCCAGTTCGTCCGCGACGGCGGCGATGGAGCCCCGCGCGGGCGCGACCGGCACCTGCGCCACCGGCCCGTCGGTGACCTCGATGTCCTCCGCCTCCACCAGCGCGGCCATCTCGTCGGAGACGGCCGAGTTCGGCGGCGGCTCGTCCTCGCCGGTGTATCCGGGCTCCAGGCGCAGGTCGTCGGCGTCGGTGGGCAGCAGGTCTCCGGGACCGAGGTCGCCGGGGCGCAGGCGCTCGCTCCACGGCACCCACTCGGGCGCGAGCAGCGCGTCGGGGCCGGGCAGCAGCACGACCTCGTCGAGTGTGACGATCTTGGCGCGGGAGGCCCGGGCCACGGTCACGGCCCAGCGCCAGCCTCTGTATCCCAGTTCCTTGCACTCGAAGAAGTGCGTGACAACGCGGTCCCCCTCGGACACGAGCCCCGCGTGCTCGCCGACGACACCTGGCGCGGCGGCCTCCTCGGCGGCGGCGCGGGCGAGGTCGACGGCCTCCGCGCACAGACGGTCGGGGGTGCGGCTTCGCGTTGTCGCTGCGCTCACAGGTATCGCTTCTCTCCTACGCCGTCTCACGAGTGCGCCCCCGGGCGGAGCGGGGGTGCGGACGGAGCGGCTGAGGGACCTCCCAGGCCGCTGAAGGCGCTGAGGGTGGGCCGCGTCGACGTCCGCGCCCGATCGCGCTCGGGCGCACCTACGTCATCCATTCTGCGGGATGCCGGAGCGGCGCGCGGCCGAGAACAACCGCCGGGTCGTTCTAGGCACGCTACCTTCTCCCGGCCCCTGGGCCCACCCCGACGTACGCTTCCGCGCTTCCGCGCCCCCCGGCGGGGTCCGGGACGGCAACCGGCCGGGGTGCGGAGCGGTGGCGGGAAATCGCCGTGGGACGCGCCCGAGGCCGTGGTGACGCCCCGTCCGCCCCCCAGGGCCACAACTCCTCCGAGAAGCCTCACAGCCCCCATCCGCGCGGTAACCGCACTAGGCCCCCCGAAGTCGGGGCACTATGACGGGGTGGCAGCCGCGAGGACGACCCAGAGTGCCACCGGGACGCGCAGGCCCAGGGGTGGCGGCAGGGGAAGCAGTCGAGCCGGCGGGCCGGGCCGGGTGAACGGCGCCGTCCGCTCCGTCGGCCGTGCCCTCCACTTCCCGGTGACCGGCACGGCCCGCGGCATCCGCAGGGCGACCCACGCGAACGGCGCCGGCGAGTCCGGGCTCGGCAAGCTCATCGAACTGCATGCCGTGAACGGCGCCGGTGACGTGATGATCACCGTCGCCCTGGCCTCCACCGTCTTCTTCTCCGTGCCGACGGACGAGGCCCGCGGCCGCGTCGCGCTCTACCTCGCCATCACCATGGCACCGTTCACCCTGCTCGCCCCCGTCATCGGCCCGCTCCTGGACCGGGTGCCGCACGGCCGCCGGGCCGCCATGGCCTCGGCCATGCTCGCCCGGGCGCTGCTGGCGCTGCTGCTGTCCGGCGCCGTCGTCACCGGGGGCATCGAGCTGTATCCGGCCGCGCTCGGCGTGCTGGTCGCCTCCAAGGCGTACGGCGTGATCCGGAGCGCCGTGGTGCCACGGCTGCTGCCGCCCCGGTTCTCCCTGGTCAAGGCGAACTCCCGGGTGACCCTGGGCGGGCTGCTCGCCACCGGTGCGGCGGCACCCGTGGGAGCCGGGTTACAGGTCCTCGGGCCGCGCTGGCCGCTCTACGGCGCCTGTGTGATCTTCATCGCGGGGTCGTTCCTGTCGTTCTCGCTGCCTCGGAAGGTCGACTCGGCGCGGGGCGAGGACACGGCGCTGCTCGCGGCCGACGCCCGGCATCTGCACGGTCCGCACCGCAGCGGGACGCTGAAGCGCCGTCCGGGCCTGCGCACCGTCGGCACCGCCGTCACCCACGGCCTCGCCGCCAACACCGCGCTGCGCTGTCTGTCCGGCTTCCTGATCTTCTTCCTGGCGTTCCTGCTGCGCGAGCATCCGATCGCCGGGCAGAGCGCGGCCGTCTCGCTCGGCATCGTGGGCGTGGCCGCGGGCGCGGGCAACGCGCTGGGCACGGCCGTCGGCGCCTGGCTGAAGGCGCGGGCGCCCGAGCTCATCATCGTGACCCTCGGCGCGATCGAGCTGGGTGCCGCCGTCACGGCCGCCGTCTTCTTCGGCCCCGTCCTCGTGGCCTGCCTCGGGGCGGTCGCCGGCTTCGCCCAGGCCCTCGCCAAGCTGTCCCTGGACGCGCTGATCCAGCGGGACGTGCCCGAACACGTCCGTACCTCCGCCTTCGCGCGCTCCGAGACCTTGCTGCAGATGTCGTGGGTGCTCGGCGGTGCCATAGGCATCGCGCTGCCCCTGAACGGCGTCCTCGGCCTGGCGGTGGCCGCCGCGATCGTCGCCATCGGCTGGCTGACCACCGTCCGCGGGCTGCTCGCCGCCGCCCGGCACGGGGGTACGGCCCGGTCCCGGGTGGCTTGATCCGCATATGCGTATGCCCAGGTGGGCCGATGTGCCGCAGCCCCGGGTGGACCGGGCCGCCCACGCCGCGTACCCGTACGACGTGATCCGCGGCACGCCGCGTACCCGCATGGTCACGGGTGTCGGCCTGCCAGATAGCCTTCGCCCATGACCTCCCTGCGTTCCGAAGCGCGCCGCCGTCGCGCCGTCGCCACTGCCGGCGTCGTCTCCGCCGGACTTCTCGTCCTGTCGGCCTGTGACAAGCCGACCCCGATGTCCACGATCACGGTCGGTTCGGACTCGGTGAGCTCCGAGACCGACTGCTACGGCCACGGCAAGACGGTCGCCACCGCCCAGCTGTCGAAGTGCCTCCAGGGCAAGGACATGAAGACCATCGACGTCGACCCGGACGAGACCGTCCGCTTCGGCGTGGACCCGGAGATCGCGGACAAGGGCTGGACGATCCTGATGAACGGTCAGCCGCTGACCGACTCCAGCACGAAGACGTACCGCACCGTCCCGGGCAGCGTGTTCTTCAACGCCCAGTACGGCGCGCAGGGCAGCACCACGGTCGTCTCGGTCCGCGAGGGCGAGAACAAGGTCACCGGACTGTGGTCCTTCAAGCTCAAGAAGGACGCCTGACCACGTCCGCGCCCACCCCCGCGGGCCCCGGGCCCGCCGTACGCGTCCTCGTCGCCACCGCGGTCCCCGTCGAACGGGACGCGGTGGCAGCGGCGTTCCCCGGCCCCGCCGTCGAGGTGCCCCTGCCCGCGGCGACCCTGTACCGGCACGAGGGCCGGCATGGGGGCCGGTACGACGACCGTCCGGCCGCGTCCTCGGGCGATGTCACCGCCCCGTACGTCCGCTACGACCTCCTCGCCGCCGGCGTCGGCCCCGCCCGCGCCGCCGCGTCCACCGCCGCCGCGCTGACCGCCGCCGCCCTGGACGGGACCCCGTACGACGTGGTCGTCTCCGCCGGGATCGGGGGCGGTTTCCAGCCGGACGCGCTCCTCGGCTCGCTGGTCGTCGCCGACGCGATCACGGCCGCCGATCTGG
The DNA here is from genome assembly GCA_000719105.1 of Streptomyces sclerotialus. GTDB lineage: Bacteria > Actinomycetota > Actinomycetes > Streptomycetales > Streptomycetaceae > Streptomyces > Streptomyces sclerotialus_B. The sequence continues at coordinate 47,957 of JODX01000009.1, forward strand.
GCGCCGAGGCGCCGGACGCCCCGGGCGGCTTCCTCCCGGTCACCGAACTGGGTTTCGGTGTCGTCCACCATCGTCCGCCGGAATCACTCGTACGAGAGATCGCCGCGGCCACGGGGGCACGGGTCGGCGCCGTGCTGACCGTGTCGACCGTGACCGGCAGCGCCGGTCGCGCCACCGAGCTGCGCGCCCGTCATCCGCGCGCCCTCGCCGAGGGCATGGAGGGCTTCGGGGTCGCCGAGGCCGCCGCCGCGCACGGCACGCCCGTCCTGGAGCTGCGGGCCGTCTCCAATCCCGTGGGCCCCCGCGACCGGGCCGCCTGGCGCATCGGGGACGCGCTGGCCGCGCTCACCGGCGCCTTCGGGAAGCTCACGCCCGTACTGGAGAGTTGGACCTGACGTGACTGAACAGACCGGATCCCTGAAGAGCGAGCCCCTGAAGATCGCCTACTCGCCCTGCCCGAACGACACCTTCGTCTTCGACGCCTGGGCCCACGGCCGGGTGCCGGGCGCGCCCGCCCTCGACGTGACGTTCGCGGACATCGACATCACCAACGGCATGGCCGAGCGCGGCGAGTTCGACGTGCTGAAGGTGTCGTACGCCGTGCTGCCGTACGTCCTGGACGAGTACGCGCTGCTGCCCTGCGGGGGCGCGCTGGGACGGGGCTGCGGGCCGCTGGTGCTGACCAGGGAGCCGGAGGCCGACCTGGCGGGCCGTACCGTCGCCGTGCCGAGCGAGAGGTCGACCGCGTACCTGCTGTTCCGGCTGTGGGCGGCCGACACGGTGCCCGGTGGCGTCGGTGAGATCGTGGTCATGCCGTTCCACGAGATCATGCCGGCCGTACGGGACGGGAAGGTCGACGCGGGGCTCGTCATCCACGAGGCGCGCTTCACGTACCAGAACTACGGGCTGCACAAGCTCGCGGACATGGGCGAGCACTGGGAGCGCACCACCGGGCTGCCGATCCCGCTGGGCGCGATCATCGCCAAGCGCTCGCTGGGCACGGAGACGCTGGAGCTGCTCGCCGAGTCGGCCCGCAGGTCCGTACGGGCCGCCTGGGACGACCCCGAGGCGTCCCGCCCCTACGTCCTCGAGCACGCGCAGGAGATGGACCAGGCCGTCGCCGACCAGCACATCGGGCTGTACGTCAACGAGTTCACGGCGGATCTCGGCGAGAGCGGGTACGCGGCCGTGCGCGGGCTGCTCACACGTGCGGCGGCCGAGGGGCTGGTACCGCCCCTCGGCCCGCAGGCGCTCGACTTCCCGTAGCCCGGGGTCCTCCGGGTCAGACGTCCAACTGGTCGGCGACCGCGCGCAGCAGGCCCGCGATCTTCTTGCCGGCGGCCTTGTCGGGGTAGCGGCCCCGCTCCAGGAGCGGCGTGATGTTCTCGAGGAGGGTCGTCAGGTCCTGGACGATGGACGCCAGTTCGTCGGGCTTGCGGCGCTGGGCGGCCGCCACCGAGGGCGTCGGGTCCAGGATCGTCACCGAGAGTGCCTGGTCGCCGCGTTGGCCCGCGACGACGCCGAACTCCACGCGCTGGCCCGGCTTCAGGGAGTCGACTCCGGCGGGCAGGACCGAGGAATGAACGAAGACGTCACCGCCGTCGTCGCGGGAGAGAAAGCCGAAGCCCTTCTCGCTGTTGAACCACTTGACCTTGCCGGTAGGCACGTCTGTCCTCGTCCTCGTACTCGTCGGAAACTGCGTCTGAAAGCTGTGCCCGAAGGTTCCCCCGGGGGCGGAAACGGCTCCGGATAGCACTGGGGCGGGCCGTCGGGACCCGCCGGTACCAAGGCTAATGGTCCGCGGGCCGGTGACAAGACGTCCCCCGGCTCTTCCTTCGCGCTGGGAACTACCCTGGTCGGGTGCGTGACAAAACCCAAGCGAATTCCCCCGGGCCCGGTGACCGGCTCATCCGTGCCGGTGCCGTCGTCTTCTTCGTCGGTACCGTGGCCACTCTCGTCACCGTGGCCCCGCTGTTCCTCGGCACGACGCCGTTCCCCACATACATGTTCGGGCTGAGCATGTTGATGGGAGTCGGGTTCCTGGTGGCGGGGGCGGGCGTGTTCCAGTCGATCGCGGCGGGGCGCCGCAGGGCTCGCAAGGTCGCGCGCGCCTCGCAGTGATCTCTGTGCGCCCCCGTTTCCGTCAGGCCGCCGTGCGGTACTCCGTGAACCATGCCGGGAACGCCGTCAGGTCGGGCAGCACGGTGTCCGCGCCCGCCGCGCGCAGCTCCTCCATGCCGTACGGCCCGGTGGCCACGGCGACGGAGTACGCGCCGGCCGTGCGCGCCCCGCGTATGTCGCCGAGGTGGTCGCCGACGTACACGCCCGCGCCGTGCTCGACCAGCGCGTCGGCCTTCTGCTCGGCCCACAGGTCACCGATCACCGCGTCCGGCTCGATGCCGAGGTGCGCCAGGTGCAGCTTGGCGTTCGGCTCGTACTTGGCGGTGACGACGATCGCCCGGCCGCCCGCCGCGCGCACGGCCGCGATGGCCTCACGGGCGCCGGGCAGGGCGGGCGTCGGGGCGATGGCGTGCTCGGGGTACATCTCCCGGTAGAGGCCGGCCATGGCCGCGATCCGCTCCGCGGGGAACCAGTGCGCCAGCTCCTGCTCCAGCGGCGGTCCGAGCCGGGTGACGGCCAGGTCCGCGTCGATGTACGTGCCCGTGCGCGCGGACAGCTCCTGGTAGCAGGCGCGGATGCCGGGACGGGAGTCGATCAGCGTCATGTCGAGGTCGAAGCCGACGGTGGGCGCGGAGGGCGCGGCAGAGGTCGTGGAGGCCATATCGGCCATTGTGCCTGGCCGCACCGGACCGGCCGCGGCCCGTCGGCGCCCCGGCCCCGGCTATCGCGCGCGCTGTGAGCGCCACAGCAGGAAGAGGGCGGAGGCGACGGCCGCGCCGCGCAGGACCCAGGGCCAGGTGCCCTCGATCGCCGCGTCCATCTGCCCCTCGGCGATGGGGTCGCCCCACCTGCCCTCCGTACGGCCCCACAGCCAGACGACACCGGCGGCGGCCACCGCCCCGGGAACGCCGAACACGGCCCACTTGGCCTCGACACGGGTCAGCCGGCGCGACAGATAGGCGATGAGCCAGCCGAGGATCAGGGGCACGAGGCTGCCGACGAAGGCCCCGGCGACGAGGAGGGCCGCCGCGACCAGGAGCAGCGGGTTGGTCCAGCCGCCGCCCGGGCGCAGCTTGGGCACGAGGCTGCGCAGGCGCTTGGCGGCGGACAGCCGGGGCGCGGCCTTTTCCCCCTCTTCGGCCTTCTCGGCCTGCTCGGCCTTCTCGACGACGACCGCGGTGCCCTGCTGCCGGGGGACCGCGGCATCCGGGGCTCCCCCTTCGCCCTTGCCCTTCGTACCGTCCGCGGTGTCCTGCTGCCGCGGTGGGGGCTTGAGCAGTTCGGGGATCTCCACGCCGCCGATGAAGCCGGGCACGGAGTCGCCGAGCCCGATGAGGTCGGCGTACGGGCCGTCGTCGGAACCCGTGCCGGGGCCGGTGCCCGTGCCGGGGCGGGGAGCGGCCGGGGGGCCGCCGTCGACCCGCCACCAGTCGGTCTGGCCGGCGGGGGCGGTGTCGCCGCCGCGTTCTCCGGGGCCGGCGAGGCCGGGTCGCGCGGGTCCGTCCCCCGGAGCCGGCTCCGGGCGGGGCTCGGCGCGGCGCGGCCGGGGCACGACGCGGCGCAGGCCCTTCGGCCGTTCGGGCGGAGCGGCGGGCCGCTGTGGCGGTTCCTCGGCGCGCGGGCCGGGGACGGCGGCGTGCGGCACGTCCGGTACGCCGCCGGAGCCGCCGGAACCGGCGGCGGCCACGACCTCGTCGGGCGTGCCGAGGCGGGCGATGATGCGGCGCACCGACGACGGGCTGTCCACCGGTGCCTTCGACCGGCGCCGGTCGATCTCGTTGCGCAGCTCCGTGACGAGCCGCACTCTCGCGGCGGACGGCAGCTGCTGTTGCTGGGCCAGGTCACCGACCCGGCTCAGATACTCGTAGACGACCTGGTCGCTCTCAATCCCCACGAAGTCCCCTCCGGGACGGGTCCGTTGTCAACCCTGTGCCGATCAGACGTTACCGCGCGTGCGCCGACCGGGCGCTCAGGCGTACGCAACGGGGCGCGCACTCCTGCATCGAGTGGCCCTTGGCGGAGGTAGGTGCCCGGGCCACCCGCTACCGTGGAGCGGATGAGCACCGAGGAGCAACCGGAACGCAGCCCCGTCAGCGCGCCGCGCTCGGCCCCCCGTTCGCTGGCGGAAGCGCTCCGCGCGCGGGACGACCACTCCCTGTCCGCGCTGCTCCGCGCCCGGCCCGACCTCATCACCCCCGTCCCCACCGACCTCACCCAACTCGCCACCCGCGCGGGCACCCGCGCCTCGGTCGTCCGGGCGCTGGAGCGCCTGGACCGCTTCGCGCTGCAGACCGCCGAGGCGCTGGCCGTGGCCGCGGACCCCGCGTCGTACGGCGAACTGCTCGGCCTGATGGCGGGCGACGAGGCCGACCCCACGGTGGCCGCCGCGCTCCCCCGCGCCCTCGGCACGCTCCGCGAACAGGCCCTCGTCTGGGGCCCGGACGACCGGCTGCGGCTCGTCCGCACCGCCCGTGAACTGCTCGCCCCGTCCCCGCAGCACCCGTCCCCGACCGGGCTCGGTCCGACCGTCACGGAGGCCATGGCGGGGATGTCCCCCGGCCGGGTGCAGGACATCGTCGCCGCGGCCGGGCTGCCCGGCACCCATGACGCGGTGTCGGCGATGGCGGCCCTGACCGCCCTGTTCACCGACCGGCCGCGGATGGCCCGGCTCCTGGACGGCGCGCCCGCCGAGTCGGCGGCCGTCCTGGACCGCCTGGTGTGGGGCCCGCCGTACGGCCAGGTCACCGCCGACCCGGCCGCCCATCTGCGCTGGCTGCTGGACCGCGGACTGCTGCTGCCGACGGCTCCGGGCACGGTCGTGCTGCCCCGCGAGGCCGCCCTCCATCTGCGGGCCGGCCGCGCCCACCGTGAGCCCGAGCCGCTGGCCCCGCCCGTGGGGACGGCCGCGACCCACCGTCCACAGGCTGTGGACACGACGGCGGCCGGACAGGCGTACACCGCGCTCGCGACGGTCGAGGAGCTGCTGAAGGACTGGGACGAGGGCGGCCCGGCGGTGCTGCGGGCCGGCGGCCTGAGCGTCCGCGACCTCAAGCGGACCGCCGTCGCCCTCGACGTGCCCGAGCCGATGGCCGCGTTCTGGGTCGAACTCGCCTATGCCGCGGGCCTGCTGGCCTCCGACGGCGAGGCCGACGAGCGGTACGCGGCCACCCCGGCGTACGACGAATGGCTGGAACTGCCCCCCGCCGAGCGCTGGGCCCGGCTCGCCACGCCGTGGCTCGCGGCGACCCGCACCCCGGGCCTGGTCGGCGGGCGGGACGCGAAGGACCGTACGTTGTCGGCGCTGGGCCCGGGCCTGGACCGCTCGGCCGCGCCCGAGGTACGGCACCGGGTGCTCACCCTGATCGCCGGGCTCCCGGAGGGGGCGGCGCCCGCGCCCGAGTCGGTGCTCGCCCGGCTGCGCTGGGAGCGCCCGCTGCGCGGGCCGCGGCAGGAGGACGACCTGCGGTCCCGGCTCGCGCGCTGGACGCTGGCGGAGGCGGAGGCGCTGGGCGTCACCGGACGCGGGGCGCTGTCCGCGCACGGACGGGCCCTGCTGGGACTGCCCGGGGCCCCGGCCGCTCGGGAGGACCTGCCCGGGGAGCCCGGCGACAAGCTGCCCGCCCACCACCGGCAGCCCGGCGACCAGGGTGAGCCGCAGGCCGCCCCCGCCACTCCGGCCGAACGCTCCGCGGCCGGCCTGCGCGCCGCCCGCCTCCTCGCCCCGCTGCTGCCCGAACCCCTCGACCACGTCCTCCTCCAGGCCGATCTGACCGCCGTGGCGCCCGGCCCGCTGCGGCGCCCGCTGGCCGATGTGCTCGACGTGCTGGCCGACGTGGAGTCCAAGGGCGGCGCGACCGTCTACCGCTTCACCCCCGGCTCCGTCCGCCGTGCCCTGGACGCCGGGCGCAGCGCCTCCGACCTGCACGCCTTTCTCGCGGCCCACTCCCGCACCCCGGTCCCGCAGCCGCTCGCCTACCTGATCGACGACGTCGCCCGCAGACACGGCCATCTGCGCATCGGCGCCGCGTCCGCGTATGTGCGCTGCGACGACGACGCCGTGCTCGCCGAGATCCTCGCCGACAAGCGGTCCGCGCAGCTCGGGTTGCGTCGCCTCGCGCCGACCGTGCTGGCCGCCCAGGCCGACCCGGCGACGCTCCTGGAGGGCCTGCGTGCCATGGGGTACGCCCCGGCCGCGGAGTCCGCCGAGGGCGATGTGCTCATCACCCGCGCCCACGCCCACCGCACCCCGCCGCGCACCGCCCCGGAGCCCGTCCCCGACGGTCCCCCGGTGCCGGACGCCACCCTGCTCGGTGCCGCGCTGCGCGCCGTCCGCGCGGGCGACCTCGCCGCCACGGCACCCCGCAGGGAGAGCGTCCCCGCCCCCGACGGCGCCCTGCCGCGCACCGGCGCCGCCGAGACGCTCGCCACCATGCAGGCCGCCGTCCTCACGGGGGAGGCCGTGTGGATCGGTTACGTCAACGCCGAGGGCGGCGCCAGTCAGCGCGTCGTCGCGCCGGTCCGCGTCGAGGGCGGCTTCGTCACCGCGTACGACCACACCGCGGACGAGGTCCGCACCTTCGCGCTGCACCGCATCACGGGCGTCGCGGAGCTCGCCGACGACGCGGTCTGACCCGGCGTCCCGCGCCGCGTTCTCCGCCGTTCGTCACCCGTTCAGGGGTAAGCGGCACTTCATGCACGCCACGCCGGAAACTTCGCCCGCTCGAGCGACCTTCTCCCTCGTGCCGCGTCGGACCACGGATCGCCGGGCAGCCACCAGGTGTCCTGTTCATGCTCACCTGAGCGCAGCAGGGGGAGGGCTCAGGGCCCGTCGCTCCCCTGAGCCGTCCGGCGGGCCCGGCGCGCACCACCGGGCCCGTCTCCGCTCCGGGCCGGTCCCGACGCCCCGGGGGCCGGCCCGGACCCGCCACCCCGGTCGCGGATCCGGTGCACCACCGCCGATGGAGGACAACTACATGCGCATCGCCCGTCGTGTCGTCACCTCGCTGACCCGGACCACGCTGCCGGCCGCGGCCGCCGTGGCCCTCGCCGCCCTCGGCTCCCCGGCGGCGGCTCAGCAACCGCTGCCGCCGGCCGTGCCGGTACCCGCCGCCGGGTCCCTGGTCACCGAGGGGATCACAGTGGAGGGCCCGCTGGTCAACAACTTCACTGTGCCCACGGGTACGTAGCTCCCCGCAGCCGGTAGCTGTCGCCCTCCAGCCGGACGATCCCGGCGTGGTGGGCGAGCCGGTCGACCATCGCCGGCGCGGGCCCGCCGCCGAAGATCTCGTCCCAGCGGTCGAGCGGACGGTCGGTGGTCACGATCAGCGAGGACCGCTCGTACCGGTGGGCGATCAGCTGGAAGAACAGCTGGGTGGTGTCCGCGTCGAAGGTCACGTAGCCGACCTCGTCGATGATCAGCAGGGAGTAGGCGTCGAGCGCGGCCAGTTCCCCGGGCAGCCTGCCCGCCGCCCGGGCCCCGGCCAGCCGGGCCGCCCAGTCGGTGGCGGTCGCGAACAGCACCTGGTGGCCGGCCTGGCAGGCCCGTACCCCGAGACCGATGGCGAGATGCGTCTTGCCCGTGCCGGGGGGACCGACGAACACCACGTTCCGCCGGGCGGCGACGAAGTCGAGCTTGCCCAGCCGGGCCACGGCCTCCCGGTCCCGGTCCAGGAACCGCGGGTGGTTGGCGTCGAACTCCTCCAGCAGCTTGCGGGCGGGGAAGCGGGCGGCACGGATGCGGTCCTCGGCACCGGCCTCGTGCGGCGAGGGCAGGGAGACCGGCTGCGCGGGGAGCACCACCGTGCCCGGGACGCCCGCCGTTCCCGCCGGCGGACTGCCCGCGGTGGCGGCGGGCCCCCCGGGGGGAAGCAAGGGCAGGCTTCCCGCGGGAGTCCCGGGCGGCAGCGGCGCGGTCGCGGCCGGCAGGGGCGCGGTCCCGGCCGGGCGCCCGGCCTCGGCCACCGCCGGATGCGCCGCCGGATGCACGGCCGAGTGCACCGCCGAGTGCACCGCCGAGTGCACCGCCGGAGGCCCGCCGCTCCCGTTCCCGGGCCCGCACCCCTGCCCCCTGAACTCCCTCGGCGGGCGGCCCATGCGCGTCATCGGCCCGGACATGAACGCCAGGATCGCCGCCGAGACGATGAAGGCCATGTGGATCATGGTGCCCCACAGCAGCGCGTGCCGCGGGGTGTGGTGCACATCGACGAACATCTGCAGCAGATGGACGGAGGAGATGCCCACGATGGCGGTGGCGAGCTTCACCTTCAGCACGTTGGAGTTGACGTGCGACAGCCACTCGGGCTGGTCACGATGGCCCTGGAGGCCGATGCGGGAGACGAAGGTCTCGTAGCCGCCGACGATGACCATGATCAGCAGATTGGCGATCATGACCACGTCGACCAGTTTGAGGACGGCGAGCATGACGGAGGTCTCGGTCGCCGTGCCGCTCACGCATCTGCGGATCAGCTCCCACAGCTCGTTGAAGAACTTGTAGACGTAGACGCCCTGGGCGACCACCAGGCCGAAGTAGAGCGGCGCCTGCAGCCAGCGGGTGGCGAACAGGCCGTATCCGAGTGTCGCGGTCGTCGGTGACGTGGCGGGCGTCAGGGGCCGGCGGGAACCAGGCATGTACTCACTCCGAAGACGGTGGCACGGGCGATGCCTGCACAGTCCGCCATCCTTCGGAACAACCGCCACATATCAGAATTGCGACCACCCATTGGGGTGGATAGACATCCAATCGGACAGGACGCGGGCGTCGCACGGCCCTGGCGCCGGGCTCCCCGGGGCGGGACGCGGGCGTCACCGCGACGCACCCCGCTCCACCCCGGCGATCGGGCACACTGGACGTTTGGCCGTGCAGAGCCACAGAGCCCACAGAGCCATCCTGAAAGGCAGCCGCGCGTGAATGGTCCCCTCATCGTCCAGAGCGACAAGACCCTCCTGCTGGAGGTCGACCACGAGCAGGCCGACGACTGCCGCCGGGCGATCGCCCCGTTCGCGGAGCTGGAGCGGGCGCCGGAGCACATCCACACCTACCGGGTGACCCCGCTCGGCCTGTGGAACGCCCGGGCCGCCGGGCACGACGCCGAGCAGGTCGTGGACGCGCTGGTGCAGTACAGCCGGTACCCGGTGCCGCACGCGCTCCTCGTCGACATCGCCGAGACGATGGACCGCTACGGCCGGCTCACCCTGAGCAAGCACCCGGCGCACGGTCTGGTCCTGACCAGCACCGACCGCCCGGTGCTGGAGGAGATCCTGCGGTCCAAGCGGATCACGCCGCTGGTCGGCGCCCGGATCGACCCGGACACCGTCGCCGTGCACCCCTCCGAGCGCGGGCAGATCAAGCAGACGCTGCTGAAGCTGGGCTGGCCGGCCGAGGACCTCGCCGGGTACGTCGACGGCGAGGCGCATCCCATCGAGCTCGCCGAGGACGGCTGGGCGCTGCGCCCGTACCAGAAGCAGGCGGTGGAGAACTTCTGGCACGGCGGGTCCGGGGTCGTGGTCCTGCCCTGCGGCGCGGGCAAGACGCTGGTCGGCGCCGGGTCGATGGCGCAGGCCAAGGCGACCACGCTGATCCTCGTCACGAACACCGTCTCCGCCCGGCAGTGGAAGCACGAGCTGGTGAAGCGGACCTCGCTGACCGAGGACGAGATCGGCGAGTACAGCGGCACGAAGAAGGAGATCCGCCCGGTCACCATCGCCACGTACCAGGTGCTGACGACGAAGCGGAAGGGCGTCTACCCGCACCTGGAGCTGTTCGACTCCCGTGACTGGGGGCTCATCGTCTACGACGAGGTGCACCTGCTGCCCGCGCCGGTCTTCAAGTTCACCGCCGACCTCCAGGCGCGGCGGCGGCTCGGGCTGACCGCGACGCTGGTGCGCGAGGACGGGCGGGAGTCGGACGTCTTCTCGCTGATCGGGCCGAAACGGTTCGACGCGCCCTGGAAGGAGATCGAGGCGCAGGGCTACATCGCGCCCGCCGACTGCGTCGAGGTCCGGGTCAACCTCACGGACAGCGAGCGGCTCGCGTACGCGACGGCCGAGGCGGAGGAGAAGTACCGCTTCTGCTCGACGACCGCCACGAAGCGGAAGGTGACGGAGGCGATCGTCCGCCGGTTCGCCGGGCAGCAGATCCTCGTCATCGGCCAGTACATCGACCAGCTCGACGAGCTCGGCGAGCACCTCGGCGCGCCGGTGATCAAGGGCGAGACCTCGAACGCCCAGCGGGAGAAGCTGTTCGACGCGTTCCGCAACGGCGAGATCAACGTGCTGGTGGTGTCGAAGGTCGCGAACTTCTCGATCGACCTGCCGGAGGCGACGGTCGCCGTCCAGGTGTCCGGCACGTTCGGCTCGCGCCAGGAGGAGGCCCAGCGGCTCGGGCGCGTGCTGCGGCCCAAGGCCGACGGCCACCAGGCGCACTTCTACTCGGTGGTCGCCCGCGACACCATCGACCAGGACTTCGCGGCGCACCGCCAGCGCTTCCTGGCCGAGCAGGGCTACGCGTACCGGATCATGGACGCGGACGAGCTCCTCACGGACGGCTGATACGCGGCGGGTGCGTACGGCGCCTCAGCGGCGCCGTACACCCGCTTCCTCGTTCTCGGGGTACTCGCCGAGCAGGACGACGTCGAACGCGGCGCCCGCGAACACCTTGATCGCGAGGAGGGCGCCGCTCAGACCGTGGCGGTGGGTGTCGGGGCGGGGGGTCGCGCGGGACGGCAGGCCGTGCCGGGCGGAGGCCGGGGTGAAGGTCACTGCACTCATGACTCCATGGTGGTGTCCCCGCGCGCGGACGGCGTCGGTCCGGGGAGGGAACCGCCGGCACCACGGCGTCACTCTCAGGTCCGGCCTCCCCTACGACCTCGGGGTGAGGCCTTCCCCTAGGGGCGGGCGGGGCGGACCCCCGAGACGTCCGAGCACGTCCGAGCACGTCCGAGCACGTCCGAGCACGTCCGAGCACGTCCGGGATATTCGCTCGCACCCACGCCCACCCGTCACCTAGAATCTCCGCTCTTGCCCGCCTCCCCCGTGGAGTGCCGCCGCCCGGACGGAAACCGGTCGGCACCCGTGTACTGCGCGCACCCGCGCTCCCACAAACGGCAGCCGGCCGGCACGCGTCCCGCGCCACGGCCGGCGCACCGTCACGCCCGGAGGCAGAACCCGTGTCCACCCGACCCGATGAGCTCACCCACCGCGACACCGGAACCGACCGCGACACCGGAACCGACCGCGGCCCCGACGCGGACCCGGACAACCCCCTCACCCGCGAGCGCACCCATCTCGCCGCCTCCCGGGCCGCGCTGCGCGCCATGCGCGAGGAGGCCGAGTCGCTCGACACCAGCAACGTCAGCGCGAACTGGGTGAGCGCCGAGGCACTGCGGTACGACATCGACCAGCGCATCAAGGCCCTGGCCGACCTGAGCGACACCCCCCTCTTCTTCGGCCGTCTCGACTATCTGCACGCCCCGGGCACCGGCGGAACGGACGGGACGGAGGGAACGGACGAGCCCGAGGAGGCGCACCGCTTCTACATCGGCCGCCGTCACGTGCACGACGCCGGCGGCGACCCCATGGTCGTCGACTGGCGCGCCCCCGTGTCGCAGCCGTTCTACCGGGCCTCCCGGCGGGACCCGATGGACGTCGCGCTGCGCCGCCGCTTCGGCTACACCGGTGGCGACCTCACCGCGTACGAGGACGAGCACCTCACCGACCCCACCGAGGCCGACACCGCGAGCAAGCTGCTCCAGCAGGAGATCGAGCGCCCGCGCGTGGGTCCCATGCGCGACATCGTGGCGACGATCCAGCCCGAGCAGGACGAGATCGTCCGGTCCGGTCTGTCCGGCACGGTCTGTGTGCAGGGCGGTCCCGGCACCGGGAAGACCGCCGTGGGCCTGCACCGTGTCGCGTACCTCCTGTACGCCTATCGGGAGCGCCTCGCCCGCACCGGCACCCTCGTCATCGGGCCGAACCGTTCCTTCCTGCACTACATCGAGCAGGTGCTGCCCGCCCTCGGTGAGCTGGACGTGAAGCAGGCGACCGTCGAGGACCTGGTGGCGCACGTGGAGGTGCGGGGCACCGACGAGGCGGCGGCGGCCGTCGTGAAGGGCGACGCGCGGATGGCCGAGGTGCTGCGGCGGGCCGTCCACGCGCACGTCACCCCGCCCACCGAGCAGGTCGTCGTGGTGCGCGGCTCCCGCAGGTGGCGCGTACCGGTGCACGAACTGGAGGAGATCGTCCGGGAGTTGCAGGCCCGCGGCATCCGGTACGGGGCGGCCCGTGAGGCGCTGCCGCAGCGGATCGCGCACGCGGTGCTGGTGCAGATGGAGCGCGCGGGCGAGGCGCCGGACGACCGGGTGCAGGACGCGGTGGCGCGCAACACCGCGGTGAAGGCGGCCGTGAAGGCGATCTGGCCGCCGGTCGACCCGGCGAAGCTGGTCCTGCGCCTGCTCTCCGACGCGGACTTCCTCGCCGCGCACGCGGACGGGGTGCTGAGCGAGGACGAGCAGAAGACGATCCTGTGGGCGAAGCCCGTGCGGAGCGTACGGTCGGCCAAGTGGTCCACCGCGGACGCCGTACTGATCGACGAGGCGAACGACCTGGTCCAGCGCACCCCCTCACTCGGCCATGTGGTGCTCGACGAGGCGCAGGACCTCTCCCCCATGCAGTACCGGGCGGTCGGCCGCCGCTGCACCACGGGCTCCGCGACCGTGCTCGGCGACCTGGCGCAGGGCACCACTCCGTGGGCGACGCGGAGCTGGGAGGAGGCGCTGGCGCACCTCGGCAAGGACGACGCGGTGATCGAGGAGCTGACGGCGGGCTTCCGTGTCCCGACGGACGTCATCACCTACGCCTCGCGGCTGCTGCCGCACATCGCGCCCGGCCTGACCCCGGTGGCGTCGGTGCGGGAGAACCCGGGTTTCTTCGACCTCCGCGCGATCACCGACGACGCCGAAGTGGTCCGCGCCTGCGAGGAGCTGCTGGAGCGGGAGGGCTCGGTGGGTCTCATCGCGGCCGACGCCCGGATCCCCGCGCTGGCCGCGGCGCTCGACGCGGCCGGGCTCGGGCACCTCGGCCCCGGTGAGGAGACCACGCGCGAGACCCGCCTGACCCTCGTACCGGCGTCGCTGGCCAAGGGTCTGGAGTACGACTACGTGGTCCTCGACGAGCCGGGGGCCGTCGTCGACGGCGAGCCGGACGAGCGCACCGGGCTGCGCCGCCTGTACGTGGCGCTGACCCGTGCGGTGTCGGGCCTGATCGTCACGCACGCGGCGGCGCTGCCGGCGCAACTGGGCTGAGCGTCCGGGCCCCCGAGCGCAGCCGGCGCCATCCGGCGCAACACGACGAGGCCCCTCAGGAACGCTGCGCAGCCGGCGCCATCCGGCGCAACACGACGAGGCCCCTCAGGAGCACTGCGCAGCCGGCGCCATCCGGCGCGGCACGGCAGGGCCCCTCAGGGGCGCGGGGAACTGCGCGACCAGCCACAACGAACCCGCAGACAACGCACCGGAACAGCCAGCGGAGCGCCTACGCGTCGAGCGCGGCGCGCCACCGGCGTACCGCGTCCGCCGAGACCGGCCCGTCCCACCCGCCCGGCCGGACCGCACTGCCCACGTGGAAGGCGTCCACACCGGCGGCCCGCAGCCGGGGCACGTGGTCGAGCCGCAGTCCGCCGCCGACGAGGAGGCACTGGGTGTAGCCCGGCTCACCGCGGCGGGCGGCCTCGGCAACGAGGACGTCCTGCCCGTCGTCGACGCCCCGCGCCGAGCCCGCGGTGAGGTAGGTGTCCAGGCCGGGCAGGTCGGCGAGCTGCTTGCGCAGGGAGTCGCGGTCGGCGGCGCGGTCGATGGCGCGGTGGAACGTCCATGGGCAGCCGTCCAGCTCCGCGACCACCCGCTCGACCGCCGTCAGGTCCGGTCCGCCGCCCTCCTCCAGGAACCCGAACACGAACTCCTCGGCCCCGGCGGCCCGCAGCTCCCGGACGGCCCGTACGAGCGCGTCGATGTCCTCGGCGCTCCCGGCCGCGAAACCGTCGCCCGGCCTCAGCATCACCCGGGCCGGGATGTCCACGGCGTCCCGGATCGCGGCGACCGTGTCCACCGGCGGGGTCAGCCCGTCCGCGGCCATGTCCGTGACCACCTCGAGCCGGTCGGCGCCCCCGGCCCGTGCCGCGACCGCGTCCTCGGCGTCGAGGGCGATCACCTCCAGGACTGCACGCGTACGCATAAGACCCCTTCCGGTCGTCTTACAGGTCTAGTCCAATCGTCCAGTCGAAAGGGTACGCCCAGTACGCCGCCGCGCACCGCCTCAGCCGAAGACGTTCAGCTCCCGTTCCGTCGCCCCGGCCAGTTCGTAGCGTTTCCCGGTCACCGGGCGGCCCGCGTACAGCCGGATCAGGGTCGGTGCGTCACCGATGTAGCGGGCGGGCGGGGCGTCGCCGGCCGGCGGGCCGAGGAGCAGGGGCTCGTCCATGTCGTCGAGGTCGGCCTGGAGGCAGACGGAGGACCGCTCACGGGCGCGCCGGCCCAGGAGGGCGAGGGCGTACGGGAGGCACTCACCGTCGTACGCGCCCGGTGCGCCGAACGCGTCGCGCACGTCACCGGCGTGGATCCACTCGCCGAGGGCCAGGGCGTCGAGGGCACCACCGGCCTTCGCGATGACGGGGCCCGCCTCCGTCATGCCCCGTTCCACCTCGTCGATGACCCGGGCGAGCGGCCAGCCGGCGCGCTCGGCGATGTCCCGGTCGTTGGACTCGGGGCTGAACACACCCTCCCCGAACCGGTTCTCCACCACCCGCGTCAGCGCGGCCCCGCAGTGCGCCAGCACATGCCGCACGGTCCATCCGGGGAGGGCGGTCGGCCGCGCGAAGTCCTCCTCGGGCCGGGCGCGCAGCAGCGGGATCAGGGTGTCCCGCTCGGTGCGGAGCAGCAGGCCCGGGAGCTCGGGGTCCCGTGGTGCCATGTCGTGCAGGTCTGCGGGAGTAGTCATGCGTCCACGCTATGCGGGGCCGCCGCCGGGGGGACAGGCTCCGGCACCGCGTGCCGCACGGTCTCCGCGTCACGTGCCCGGCACGTGCCGACTTCCCTCACACCACAATGACCCCATGCCCACGCCCACACCCTCGCCCGTGCCCGCACCGGATGCCGACGCCCTCCGCGCCCGCTGGCTGCGCACCCTGCTCGCGGCCCGCGAGGGCGCCTGCTTCCCCGACCCGTTCCCCTACGCCGACAACCTGATCAAGCGCTGGTCGGAGCCGCAGCGCCGGTACCACACGGTGGAACACCTGACCGCGGTGCTGGACCGCATCGACGTCCTGGCCGAGTACGCGGACGACCCGGACGCCGTGCGGCTGGCCGCCTGGTTCCACGACGCGGTGTATCTGCCGGAGCGGTCGACGAACGAGGAGCGGTCGGCCCGGCTCGCCGAACGCGCCCTGCCCGAGGCCGGCGTCCCGCAGGCCACGACCGACGAGGTCGCCCGGCTGGTCCGGCTCACCGTGACGCACGACCCGGCCCCGGACGACGGCAACGGCGCCGTCCTCTGCGACGCCGACCTCGCGATCCTGGCGGCGGACACGGAGGCGTACGACCGTTACGCGCGCGCCGTCCGGGAGGAGTACGCGTTCGTGCCCGACGACGCCTTCCGCGCGGGCCGTTCGGACGTACTGCGCCAACTCCTGACTCTCCCCCGCTTGTTCCGGACGCCGTACGGGGAACGGACGTGGGAGGTGCCGGCCCGCCGCAACCTGGAGGCGGAGCTCGCACGGCTCACCGGGTGACGCACACCCCTGGCCGAAAACTCGCGGATCACCGGCCACGGGGGAATCACCGTCCGGCTCCCCCGGTTATCCGTGTACATGCCCACTCCCACCGGCACCACCCGCACGCGCACTCGCGTACCCCTGGCCGTGCACGTCCTCGGCCTGTCCGTCTTCGCCCTCGGCACCAGCGAGTTCATGCTCTCCGGGATCCTCCCGCAGATCGCCGAGGACATGGACGTCACGATCCCGCAGGCCGGCCTGCTGATCTCGGCGTTCGCGATCGGCATGGTGGTGGGGGCACCGCTGCTGGCCGTGGCCACGCTCCGGCTCCCCCGCCGTACGACGCTGATCGCTCTGCTCGCCGTCTTCGGCCTGGGGCAGGTGATGGGCGCCCTGGCCCCCAACTACGCACTGCTGTTCGTCTCCCGGGTGCTGAGCGCGCTGGCCTGTGCCGGGTTCTGGGCGGTGGGCGCGGCGGTCGCCGTGGCGATGGTGCCGGTGACCGCCCGGGCCCGCGCGCTCGCCATCATGATCGGTGGCCTGTCGATCGCGAACGTCCTGGGCGTCCCGGCGGGCGCCTTCCTCGGCGAACACCTGGGCTGGCGGTCGGCGTTCTGGGCGGTGGCGGCCGCCTCGGCGATCGCGCTCGTCGGCGTCGTCGCGCTGATCCCGCCCCTGCCCCGGCCCGCCGAGCGCCCCCGGATCGCCCAGGAGGTACGCATCTACCGGGACCGTCAGGTCTGGCTCGCCATCGTCATGGTCGCGTTCGCGGCGGGCGGTGTCTTCTGCGCGTTCAGCTACTTCTCCCCGCTGCTCACGGAGGTCGCCGGCGTCGAGGAGGGCTGGGTGCCCACCGTCCTCGCACTCTTCGGGATCGGGGCGCTGACGGGAACGGCGATCGGCGGCCGGTTCGCCGACGCGCACCTCTTCGGGGTGCTGCTCAGCGGCCTCGCCGGCTCGACCGTCGTCCTCGTGGCACTCGCCCTGCTCGGCCGGTACGCCGCCGTCGCGATCGTCCTCTCCTTCCTCCTCGGCGTCACCTGCTTCTCCACCGCCCCGGCCCTGAACGCCCGGCTGTTCAACGTGGCGGCCGCCGCCCCCACCCTCGCCGGGGCCACCACCACCGCGGCCTTCAACCTCGGCAACACCGGCGGTCCCTGGGTGGGCGGCACGGTCATCGACGCCGGGTTCGGCTACGCGTCGACGGCATGGGCGGGCGCGGCGCTCACGGCCACCGCGATCGTGGTCACGGCCGTCTCACTGCGGCTGCACCGCCGTACCGGTACGGCCCCGGTGTCCCGCGTGGTCGCCGGTCCCGGGACCGGCACCGGATCCGACGTCCCCGCAAAACCTGTGCGTACGGACGTCTGAATCCCCCTATCCTCGCCGCCATGCGACCAATGGGCGGGGATCAGATACAGGAAGCCGTCGGACACACGCTCGCGCTGCTGCGGCCGGCCGCCGACCGGGACTGGGCGGGGACCAAGGCGGGCGGGCTGGAGTGGAGCTGCCGTGAGACGGCGGAGCACCTCGCCGACTGCCTCCTCGGGTACGCGAGCCAACTGGCGGGCCGCTGGACCGAGGGGTACGCCCCCTGTGGGCTGGCCATGGACGGCGACGCCGACAACGCGGGCGCCCTCGACGTCCTGCACACGGCGGGCGCCCTGCTCACGGCGGCCGTCCGTACGGCACCGGCGGGCCTCCGCGCCTTCCACCCGGCCCCCTTCCGTGCCGCCGACCGCGAGGGCTTCGCCGCGATGGGCGTCACGGAGGTGCTCCTGCACACGTACGACATCGCCGAGGGCCTCGGGCTGCCGTACGAGCCGCCGGCCGAGCTGTGCGTGGACGTCCTCGCCCGGATCTTCCCGCACGTCCAGCCCGGCCACGCGCCCTGGCCGACCCTGCTGTGGGCCACCGGCCGCGGTGATCTGCCCGGCCGCGCCCCGGTCACCGAGTGGCGCTGGAGCAACCCCCTGGTCATCCCGGCCGAGCGGCTCGAACTGATCGCCGTGACGCCCGCGGCCGCCGCCGACCTGGCCTCGGGCGGCACGGGCGGCTTCAGATGGATCGAGGGCGGGCCGATCGAGGGCACGCGCGTGGGCTCGGGCCTGGTCTTCACCGCGTACCAGGCCGGGGTGCTGCGCCCGGAGTGGGGCATGTACGTGCTGGTCCGCACCGAGGACGGCCGCGCGCTCGGCGCCCTGGGCTTCCACGCCGCGCCCGACGAGGAGGGACGCGTCGAGATCGGTTACGACCTCGTCGAGGCGGCCCGCGGCCGGGGCTACGCCACCGAGGCGGTGCGCGCGCTGGTGGGCTGGACGACGGAGCGGGCCCGCGAACGGGGGGACGTACGGAGCCTGTGGGCGGTGGTCGACAGGTCCAACACGGCCAGCCAGGCGGTGGTCGGGCGGGCCGGGTTCAGACAGGCCGACGAGGAGGACGGGAGCGACGGTGCGGACGGGGGGCAGTTCGCGTACGAGCTGCGGCTCCCCGTGGGCTAGGCCAGGGTGGCTAGGCCAGGGTGGCCGCGCCGCCCCTGCGGTGCTTGGGCCTGCGCAGGCCCGCCCCGGTGAGCCTGCGCAGCAGCTCCTTGGAGCCCACCTCCACGGCACCGGCGCGCACGGCGTCCGCGTACCGGTGCGAGGGGAGGTCGTAGTGGTCCCGCTCGAAGCCGCGTTCGGGTACGCCCAGCCGGCGGGCGAACGCGTGGAGTTCGTCGAACGAGACGTCACTGACCAGGTGCGACCACATCCGGCCGTGCCCCGGCCAGGTGGGCGGATCGATGTAGACGGTCACGAGGAGGGAGTTCCACCGCCCGCGGCCGACGCCAGTGAGCCCACGGCCGCCACCCGCACGCCCGCCTTGTGGCAGACCCAGTGCGGGTCGGCGCCCAGTTCCGGTTCGATGTCGAGGGCGTGCGGGTCGCCGGAGCCGCAGGCCGGGCAGAGGGGCCACCGCCCGTACCGTTCCAGCAGGGCGTCCTGCACGTCCTGGGCGACGAGCCCGGCCACGTAGTCCACGCCCTCCGGCCACTGCTCGACCCACCAGCGGCGCCGGGCGATCGAGTCCTCGACGAGCGAGACCACGTCCGCCTCGGCGACCTCACCGGCCACGAGGTCGGCGAGGACCAGGGCGCGTGCGGCGTGCAGTGCCTGCTCCAGGGGGCTGATGGTGTCCATGCATCCATTGTGCGCACTCTTGACCGCACTCCCGGAACGAAAATATCTTTCATAGCGTGAGCAATGAGGTGAAGGAAATTTTCTCCCGGGGGGCGCCGCCCGCGCCCGCCGCCCTCGCGGCCAAGGTCCGCACGCTGGCTCCCTCCATGACCAGATCCATGCAGCGGGTCGCCGAGGCCGTGGCCGGCGACCCCGCGGGCTGCGCGGCCCTCACGGTCACCGGGCTCGCCGAACTCACCGGCACCAGCGAGGCGACGGTCGTCCGCACCGCCCGCCTGCTCGGCTACCCCGGCTACCGGGACCTGCGGCTCGCACTCGCCGGGCTCGCCGCCCATCAGCAGTCGGGCCGGGCGCCCGCCGTCACCGCGGACATCGCGGTCGACGACCCCATCGCCGACGTGGTCGCCAAGCTCGCCCACGACGAGCAGCAGACCCTCGCCGACACCGCGGCCGGACTCGACACCGTGCAGCTCGGCGCGGCGGTCACCGTGCTGGCGGCGGCCCGGCGCGTCGACGTGTACGGCGTCGGGGCCTCCGGACTGGTCGCCCAGGACCTCACGCAGAAACTGCTGCGCATAGGGCTGATAGCCCACGCGCACAGCGACCCGCACCTCGCGGTGACCAACGCCGTGCAGCTGCGCGCCAAGGACGTGGCGATCGCGATCACGCACTCCGGCTCCACGGGGGACGTCATCGAGCCGCTGCGCGTCGCGTTCGACCACGGCGCGACGACGATCGCGATCACCGGCCGCCCGGACGGCCCGGTCGCCCAGTACGCCGACCACATCCTCACCACCTCCACGGCCCGCGAGAGCGAACTGCGCCCGGCGGCCATGTCCTCGCGGACCAGCCAGCTGCTCGTCGTGGACTGCCTGTTCATCGGGGTGGCGCAGCGGACGTACGAGAGGGCCGCACCGGCACTGTCGGCGTCGTACGAGGCGCTCGCGCACCGCCACAGTCCGCGGAGCGCCGCGCGGTAGCACTCCGGGCGGTTCTCCACCGGGGCGGGTCGGAGCACGGCGGGTCGGCACGGTGCGCGGCGCGCCGTGCCCGCACCCCCCTTCCCGTTCGCCCTCGTTCCCCATGGGGAGCCGGGACCCCGAAAACCCGGAAGACTCACACCCCGCACGCGCACGACCTCGTACGCGCACAACCCCGCACGCGCACCACAACGAACCCGCACCGGACCGGAGAACCAGCGCCCATGACCTCAAGCGCCGACGCCACCGACGCCGCCACCTCCCCGGAGCCCGCCGATCCCGGCCCCGCCCACCCTGATCTGCGGACCGAGCTGGAGGCCCTGACCACCGAGGCTTTCCGGCCCGAGCTGTCCGAGATCGACCGGCTGCCGACCCTGGACATCGCGAAGATCATGAACGGGGAGGACGCGACGGTCCCGGCCGCCGTCGCCGCCCGCCTCCCCCAGATCGCCGCCGCGATCGACGCCGTCGCCGCACGCATGGCGCGGGGCGGTCGGCTGGTCTACGCGGGCGCCGGCACGGCCGGCCGGCTGGGCGTGCTGGACGCCTCCGAGTGCCCGCCGACGTTCAACACCGACCCGAAGCAGGTCGTGGGCCTGATCGCGGGCGGGCCGGGCGCCATGGTCACCTCGGTGGAGGGCGCGGAGGACTCGAAGGAACTGGCGGCCGAGGACCTGGACGCCCTCGCGCTCACCGCCGACGACACGGTGGTCGGCGTCTCGGCCTCCGGGCGCACCCCGTACGCGGTCGGCGCGGTGGAGCACGCCCGCGCGCGCGGCGCGCTGACCGTGGGCCTCTCCTGCAACGCGGGCAGCGCGCTCGCGGCCGCCGCCGACCACGGCATCGAGGTCGTCGTGGGCCCCGAACTGCTCACCGGCTCCACCCGGCTGAAGGCGGGCACGGCCCAGAAACTGGTCCTCAACATGCTCTCGACGATCACGATGATCCGCCTGGGCAAGACGTACGGGAACCTGATGGTCGACGTCCGCGCCTCGAACGAGAAACTGCGCGCCCGCTCCCGGCGCATCGTGGCCCTCGCGACCGGCGCGGCCGACAAGGAGATCGAGGAGGCGCTGGCCGCGACGGACGGCGAGGTGAAGAACGCGATCCTGACGATCCTCGGCGGGGTGGACGGCCCCACCGCGGCCCGGCTCCTGGCGGAGAACGGGGGCCATCTGCGGGCGGCGCTGCGAACGACGGCCGGCTGACCGGTCGCGGAGGCCGCGGCCGGTGATTGTCAGTGGTGTGTGCGACGGTGGACGCAGGAGAACGGAAAGGGAAAGGGACCGCACGCCGTGAATCACGCACAGCTCACCGCCCTCGGCCGCGCCCTGCGCCTCCTCGGCGAGCATGGCGAGGCGCTGGGCACCGACACCCCGGACGCGAAGCTGCACGAGGTCAAGGACGACCTGAAGCGCGCCCTGGACCTGCTGGACGAGACGGTCACCACCGCGGCCCCCACCACACGCTGCGCCGAACACCCGAGCGGCCCGGTCGACGAGGACGCCCCCGACCGCTGCCTGCTCTGCGAGACCCGCCGCCGCGCCGCCCGCCGCGCCGAGCTCAACGGCGCGTACGGGCCGCCGCGGTCCGCCGGGCAGCCCGCCGCCGGTCCCGCCCCGTCGCGGTACGGCGTACGGGGCGACCGCCCCCAGCCCCAGCAGCGCTGGCTCCCGGAGGCGTGGAACGGCCAGGAGTGGCAGCTCTGCGGCACGCCCCGGCGCGACCGCCGCGAGGCCGAGCTGTACCTCGCGGCCCAGCGCCGCGGCCCGCGCCCGGCCATGGCGTACCGCCTGGTGCACGAGTTCACGGACTACGAGGTGCTGCGCATCTGGGGCGAGCCGCTGCGGATCGACATCGAGCCGATGGGCAATCTGTAGCAGCGTCCGGCAGCGGGCGGGAGCGTCAGCTCAGTGTCTTCAGCGACGCCGCGTCGTACGGCGCCAGCTCACCGGTGCGGCCGGAGAGGACCTTCGCCGCCCACTCGGGGTCCTGGAGCAGCGCACGGCCCACGGCGACGAGGTCGAACTCCTCGGCCTCCAGGCGGTCCAGCAGGTCGTCGATGCCGCGGGTCACGGCACCCTCGCCCGCGAACGCCTTGAGGAAGTCGCCGTCCAGCCCGACCGAGCCGACCGTGATGGCGGCCTTGCCGGTGAGCTTCCTCGTCCAGCCCGCGAGGTTGAGGTCCGAGCCCTCGAACTCCGGGAGCCAGTAGCGGCGCGTGGAGGCGTGGAAGGCGTCGACGCCGGCCGCGGCGAGCGGGGCGAGCACGGCCTCCAGCTCCTCGGGGGTCTCGGCGAGCCGGGCCTTGTACACGTCCTGCTTCCACTGCGAGTACCGGAAGATCACCGGGAACTCCGGCGAGACCGCCGCCCGCACCGCGGCCACGATCTCCGCCGCGAACTTCGTGCGGGCCACCGGGTCGCCGCCGTAGGCGTCCGTGCGGCGGTTGGTGCCCGCCCACAGGAACTGGTCGATCAGGTAGCCGTGCGCGCCGTGCAGTTCGACGCCGTCGAAGCCGATGCGCTCGGCGGCGGCCGCGGCCTCGGCGAACGCGGCCACGACGTCGTCGATGTCCGCCTGCGTCATGGCCCTGCCGGTGCCCTCGGTGCCGTCGAGGCGCAGCCCGGAGGGGCCCACCGCCGGGGCGTCCGGGAACGGGGGCTCGCCCGCCTGCCGCACCATGCCGATGTGCCAGAGCTGCGGCACGATCGTCCCGCCCGCCGCGTGCACGGCCTCGGCCACCTTCGCCCAGCCCGCGAGCTGCTCCTCGCCGTGGAAGCGGGGCACGCTGTCGCTCTGCCCGGCCGACTCGTGGCCCACGTAGGTGCCCTCGGTGACGATCAGGCCGACACCCGCGGCGGCCCGGCGCGCGTAGTACGACACCACGTCCTCACCGGGGACGCCGCCCGGGGAGAACATGCGGGTCATCGGCGCCATGGCGATGCGGTTGGGGACGGTCAGGCCGTTGATCGAAACGGGACGGGAGAGGACGTCGGCGGCTCGGGAGGCCGCTTCGGGGGCGGTGGAGGCGGTGGAGGTCATGAGGGGAGCTCCTCGGCAGTACCAGCAGGTATGTGCACGTGCATCGTTCTGTACTGCCTGCGTCAACCGGCCGGGTCCCCAAGGTCATTCCGCCCGGCCAGCCCCCGCAAAGTGATCCCCGTCACACGCCCGAGGGCGGCACCCCCGGCTTCCGCCAGGAGTACCGCCCTCGGTAGGAACTCGATCAGCCGGAGGCCGATCAGAAGTCCATGTCACCGCCCGGCATGCCGCCACCGGCCGGCGCGGCGGCCTTCTCCGGCTTGTCGGCGATGACGGCCTCGGTGGTGAGGAACAGCGCGGCGATCGACGCGGCGTTCTGCAGCGCGGAGCGCGTCACCTTGGCCGGGTCGATGATGCCCTCGGCGATCATGTCCACGTACTCGCCGGTCGCGGCGTTGAGGCCGTGGCCGACCGTCAGGTTGCGGACCTTCTCCACGACGACGCCGCCCTCGAGACCACCGTTGACGGCGATCTGCTTCAGCGGGGCCTCCAGGGCGAGCTTCACGGCGTTGGCGCCGGTCGCCTCGTCACCCTCGAGCTCCAGCTTCTCGAAGACCTGGGAGGCCTGCAGCAGGGCCACGCCACCACCGGCGACGATGCCCTCCTCGACGGCCGCCTTGGCGTTGCGCACGGCGTCCTCGATGCGGTGCTTGCGCTCCTTGAGCTCCACCTCGGTGGCGGCACCGGCCTTGATGACGGCCACGCCGCCGGCCAGCTTCGCCAGGCGCTCCTGCAGCTTCTCGCGGTCGTAGTCGGAGTCGCTGGACTCGATCTCGGCGCGGATCTGGTTCACGCGGCCCGCGACCTGCTCGGCGGAGCCGGAGCCGTCCACGATCGTGGTCTCGTCCTTGGTGATGACGACCTTGCGGGCACGGCCCAGGAGGTCCAGGGACGTGTTCTCCAGCTTGAGGCCGACCTCCTCGGAGATGACCTCGCCGCCCGTGAGGATGGCGATGTCGTTCAGCATCGCCTTGCGGCGGTCGCCGAAGCCGGGGGCCTTGACCGCGACGGACTTGAAGGTGCCGCGGATCTTGTTGACGACCAGGGTCGACAGGGCCTCGCCCTCGACGTCCTCGGCGATGATCAGCAGCGGCTTGCCCGACTGCATGACCTTCTCCAGGAGCGGGAGCAGGTCCTTGACGTTGGAGATCTTCTGGTTGGCGATCAGGATGTACGGGTCGTCGAGGACGGCCTCCATACGCTCCATGTCGGTGGCGAAGTACGCCGAGATGTAGCCCTTGTCGAAGCGCATACCCTCGGTGAGCTCCAGCTCCAGACCGAAGGTCTGGGACTCCTCGACGGTGATGACGCCTTCCTTGCCGACCTTGTCCATGGCCTCGGCGATGAGCTCGCCGATCTGGGTGTCGGCGGCGGAGATGGAGGCCGTGGAGGCGATCTGCTCCTTGGTCTCGACGTCCTTCGCCTGCTCCAGCAGGGCACCGGAGACGGCCTCGACGGCCTTCTCGATACCGCGCTTGAGGGCCATCGGGTTGGCGCCGGCGGCTACGTTGCGCAGGCCCTCCTTGACCAGGGCCTGGGCGAGAACGGTCGCGGTGGTCGTACCGTCACCGGCGACGTCGTCCGTCTTCTTGGCGACTTCCTTGACCAGCTCGGCGCCGATCTTCTCGTACGGGTCCTCGAGCTCGATCTCCTTGGCGATGGAGACACCGTCGTTGGTGATCGTGGGGGCGCCCCACTTCTTCTCAAGGACGACGTTGCGGCCCTTGGGGCCCAGGGTCACCTTGACGGCGTCGGCGAGCTGGTTCATCCCGCGCTCGAGACCGCGCCGGGCCTCCTCGTCGAACGCGATGATCTTGGCCATGTGAAGTGGTCCTCCCGGACTGGGGTGGATTGCTCCGGACCGCGCTGGCGCCCGCGACGGACGGCCGCGACCGGGTGTTCCTTGCCCACCCGGCCCGTGGCCTCACCGACCCGGTCCTCGTTGTCACTCTCACCTTCAGAGTGCTAACGCCAATGATTAGCACTCGCCCCCACCGAGTGCAAGGTGCGCCCGCGAAGCGGGCTCGTTGGGGGGTGGCGGTCGGGCGACGGGAGGGAGCAAGGTGCGCCCGCGAAGCGGGCTCGTCGGGGGGTGGCGGTCGGGCGACGGGAGGGAGCAAGGTGCGCCCGCGAAGCGGGCTCGCCCGGAGGACCTCTCCGGCCCATCCCTCGGGCACGACGAAGGGCCCGCACCCCCGGTCACCCGTGGGATGCGAGCCCTTCGAAGACGAACGAAGAACGTCGCTGCTCTACAGTCGGCGCGTGCTTCAGCCGGCGGCCACGCGGACCATGTCCGCCTGCGGCCCCTTCTGGCCCTGCGAGATCTCGAACTCGACCCGCTGACCCTCCTCCAGGGTGCGGTACCCGTCCATCTGGATCGCGCTGTAGTGGACGAATACATCCGCACCACCGTCGACCGCGATGAAGCCGTACCCCTTCTCCGCGTTGAACCACTTGACGGTGCCCTGAGCCATGCCTAACTCCCCTATTACTGGCCCTTGCACAGATCCACACTTCGCGGACCCGGGTCAGACCTCACCCCCCAACGGTTGGGGGTGTGCGCCGGAACGCGTCGACCGCGGCTGAATGTATCTGTCCAACTGCCGTCTGCAACAGGTCAATCGGACGAGAATTCTGGACACGAGCGGTCGGGAATATGTGGAGAATTCCCATGAATTGCGGGCAAGTCGGGCCCGGCAAAAGGAACAAAAGACGCAAAAGCCCTGCACACTTTGGCTACATCGTGTCGGGCGTGAAGCGGTGGCTCATATGCGTCAGCCCCGCATCTCATGTGAGAAGCAGACCTGCTTCCCCAACTGTATCGCGCTCAACCATGCAGAATTGCCCCCTCCGTTTCTCTCACGGAGGGGGCAATTCGAGGAACTTTCGGTGACCGGCCTTACCGAAGGTAACGAAGGTGACGAAAAGCGACGGTCAGCAGCCGCCCGCGACGGCCGGAATGATCGAGACACCCGCCCCGTCCGGCGTCGCCGTCTCCAGGCCCTGCTCGAAACGGACGTCGTCGTCGTTGACGTACACGTTCACGAAGCGGCGCAGCTTGCCCTGGTCGTCGAGGACGCGGCCGGAGATGCCCGTGTGGTTCTTCTCCAGGTCGGCGATGACCTCGGCGAGCGTCGCGCCCTCGGCGCTCACCTCCGCCCGGCCGCCGGTGTAGGTGCGCAGGATCGTGGGGATGCGGACGGTGACGCTCATGGGTGGGACCTCCTGGGGACTACTGGTGGGGCGGCTGGGAACCGGAAACCGACAGCGGAGCGGCTACGCGAGGCCGGCTTCGCGGAAGGCGTCGAGGCTCGGGCGGATCGTCGCGGTGAGACCGGTGCCGGCCACCGCGTCCAGCGTCTTGAGGCCGTCTCCGGTGTTGAGGACGACGGTCGTCTTCTCCGGGTCGAGGAGGCCGTTCTTGATCAGCTTGCGGGTGACGCCCACGGTCACACCGCCCGCCGTCTCGGCGAAGATGCCCTCGGTCCGCGCGAGCAGCTTGATCGCGTCCACGATCTCCGCGTCGTCGACGTCCTCCACCGCACCGCCCGTGCGGCGCGCGATGTCGAGGACGTACGGGCCGTCGGCGGGGTTGCCGATCGCAAGGGACTTGGCGATGGTGTCCGGCTTCTGCGGGCGGACGACGTCGTGCCCGGCCTTGTAGGCCGTCGACACCGGCGAGCAGCCCTCGGCCTGCGCACCGAAGATCTTGTACGGCCTGTCCTCGACCAGGCCCAGCTCGATGAGCTCCTTGAGCCCCTTGTCGATCTTCGTGAGCTGGGAGCCGGAGGCGATCGGGACGACGAGCTGGTCGGGGAGCTGCCAGCCGAGCTGCTCGCAGATCTCGTACGCGAGGGTCTTGGAGCCCTCGGCGTAGTACGGCCGCAGGTTGACGTTGACGAAGCCCCAGCCCTCGCCGGCCGGGTCGCCGATCAGCTCGGAGCAGAAGCGGTTCACGTCGTCGTAGTTGCCGTCGATGCCGACGAGGTCGCCGCCGTAGACCGCGGCCATGACGACCTTGCCCTGCTCCAGGTCGTGCGGGATGAACACGCAGGAGCGGAAGCCCGCGCGGGCGGCGGCCGCGCCGACGGCGCCGGCGAGGTTGCCCGTGGAGGAGCACGAGAGGGTGGTGAAGCCGAAGGCGCGCGCGGCCTCCAGCGCCTGGGCGACGACCCGGTCCTTGAAGGAGTGCGTCGGGTTGCCGGAGTCGTCCTTCACATACAGACCACCGGTCACACCGAGCTCGGCGGCCAGATTGTCGGCCTTGACGAGCTTGGTCCAGCCGGGGTTGAGGTTCGGCTTCCCGGCGACGTCGGCCGGGACGGGCAGCAGGGGCGCGTAACGCCAGATGTTCGCGGGGCCGGACTCGATGCTCCGGCGCAGTTCCTCGGTGTCGTACGCGGAGAAGTCGTACGCGATCTCCAGCGGTCCGAAGCACTCCTCGCAGGCGAAGACCGGGCCGAGCGGGACGCGGTGGCCGCACTCGCGACAGGAGAGCGCGGCGGCGGGGCCGAGGTCCACACGGGAAGCGGGGGTGGCGCCGGAGTCGGTGGTAGGTGCAACTGTCTGCGCAGCCATGGAGGCGAGGCCCTTTCTCCTCATCTTCCTCACGACGCATCTCGCCGTGAGACGGATTTGGCACCTTCCCTAGCCGGGAGCCTCGCGGAGTCGATCAACAGTCGTCGGTGACCGTTCCATCGCTACGAGAACCGGCTGGAGGGTTGCCGGGGCTTCATCGGGCCGTGTCCCTCTGCCCCTCTGGATGAGCGGTATTCGGTTGTCGATCGTGAACGGCGGCGACCCCCGACATGCGATGGTCATCCGCGTTGTTCAAGACTGTAACCGACGGCCAGGACAGTTGAGATAGTCGTCCGAACCGCGAGATGGATCACATGTACGCCATGTGTGGTCGAACAGGGAGGAGCCGCAGGCTGTGCTGGAAGAAGTCGAGCGCTGGCTGAGCACCCGCTCCTGGTCCGTGGCCGATCGTCCGCTGCACCGGATCATGGCCGCGAAACGGGCCACGGGCCAGTCGGTCAGTGTCGTACTGCCCGCGCTCAACGAGGAGGAGACGGTCGGCGACATCGTCGCCGCGATCCGCCGCGACCTCGTGGAGCGGACCCCGCTCGTCGACGAGATAGTCGTCGTCGACTCGGGGTCGGCCGACCGCACCTCCGAGGTGGCCGCCGCGGCGGGCGCCCGGGTTGTCCACCGGGACGCGGTGCTCCCCCGCGTCCCGGCCGTGCCCGGCAAGGGCGAGGTCCTGTGGCGGTCCCTCCTCGTCACCCACGGGGACATCATCTGTTTCATCGACGCGGACCTGCGGGAGTTCTCGTCCGACTTCGTCTCCGGGATCGTGGGCCCGCTGCTCACCGACCCCGGGGTCGACCTGGTCAAGGCGATGTACGACCGGCCGCTCACCACCTCCGGGGGCCTCCCGGCCGGACAGGGCGGCCGGGTCACCGAGCTGATGGCCCGTCCGCTGCTCAACATGCACTGGCCGCAGCTCGCGGGCTTCGTCCAGCCGCTCGGCGGCGAGTACGCGGCCCGCCGCTCGCTGCTGGAGCGGCTGCCGTTCCCGGTCGGGTACGGCGTCGAGCTGGGCATGCTGGTCGACGCGCTGCACCTGGTGGGGCTCGACGCCCTCGCGCAGGTCGACGTCGGCGTCCGCATCCACCGCCACCAGGACGGCCAGGCGCTCGGCCGCATGGCCGCCGCGATCTACCGCACCGCCCAGCTCCGGCTGGCCCGCGGCCACCTGGTCCGCCCGGCCCTGACCCAGTTCGAACGGGGCGAGGACGGTTTCGAGCCGCGCACCTACTCGGTGGACACGGAGGAACGGCCGCCGATGGTCGAGATCGAGGAGTACGCGGAGCGGAGAGCCGCCTGAGGGAGCGTCGGCCGTCGGGCGCCGCCCGCACCGGGCCCGCCCCGGTCCCACCCGCATGGAGTCCCGCACAGAGTACGGAGGCTCGTATACGGATGAGACATACGTTTGAGTCTTTCCGAGCCTGGCTAGGTTGAGGCGTATGGCTTCCGTATCCCCCACCGGTGCCCGTGTCCTCGTCGCGTCCAACCGCGGCCCGGTCTCGTACTCGCTCGACGAGTCCGGTGAGCTCACCTCCAAACGCGGCGGCGGCGGGCTGGTGTCCGGCCTGTCGGCGATCGGCCCGGACGCCGGCGCCGTCTGGGTGTGCGCGGCACTGGGCGACGGCGACCGCGAGGCGGTACGGCGGACCGGCGGCGCCCTGGACCCCGGGGACACCGGCGGGCAGCACGTACGGATGCTGGACATCGCCGCCGACGTGCACGCGGACGCGTACAACGGCATCGCGAACTCGGTGCTGTGGTTCGTCCACCACATGCTCTACCAGACGCCCCTGGAGCCGGCCTTCGACGCGGAGTTCCGGCGGCAGTGGGCGGCGTACGAGGCGTACAACCGCGCGTTCGCCGAGGCGCTGGCCGAGGAGGCCGGCGAGGGCGCGGCGGTGCTCGTGCAGGACTACCACCTGGTGCTGGTGCCGCGGATGCTCCGCGAGCTCCGCCCCGACCTGCGCATCGGCCACTTCTCGCACACGCCGTGGGCACCGCCGGAGTACTTCCGGCTGCTGCCCGACGACATCGCGGCCGAGGTGCTGAACGGCATCCTCGGCGCCGACCGGGCGGCGTTCCTCACCCAGCGGTGGGCGGACGCGTTCACGGAGTGCTGCCGTGCCGTGCTGGGTCCCGACGCCCCCGCGGGCACCCGGATCGGGGTGCACGGGCTCGGTGCCGACGCGGACTTCCTGCGGGAGCGCTCTCACCGGCCGGACGTGGACGAACGGATGGCGGCGCTGCGGGAGCAGATCGGCACGGCACCGGACGGCAGCCCTCGGAAGACGGTCGTCCGGGTGGACCGGACCGAGCTGTCGAAGAACATCGTGCGCGGGCTGCTGGCGTACCGGCGGCTGCTGGAGGACCGGCCGGAGTGGCGCGAGCGGGTGGTGCACGTGGCGTTCGCGTACCCGTCCCGGCAGGACCTCGCCGTCTACCGGGACTACACGGCCGAGGTGCAGCGCCTGGCGGACGAGATCAACTCCCAGTACGGGACGCCGGGCTGGACCCCTGTGGTGCTGCACGTGAAGGACGACTTCGCGCGCTCGCTCGCCGCGTACCGGCTGGCCGACGTGGCGCTGGTGAACCCCATCCGGGACGGGATGAACCTGGTCGCCAAGGAGGTGCCGGTCGTCTCGGACGCGGGCTGCGCGCTGGTGCTGTCGCGGGAGGCGGGCGCGTTCGAGGAGCTGGGCGAGGACGCCATCACGGTGAATCCGTACGACATCACCGGTACGGCCGAAGCGCTGGACGCCGCGCTGGCC
The DNA here is from genome assembly GCA_000719105.1 of Streptomyces sclerotialus. GTDB lineage: Bacteria > Actinomycetota > Actinomycetes > Streptomycetales > Streptomycetaceae > Streptomyces > Streptomyces sclerotialus_B. Next base: position 78,399 of record JODX01000009.1, read on the forward strand.
CTGCCGGCGGACGAGCGGGCCGAGGGCAGCAAGCGGCTGGCCGCCGCGGCGACCGCGCTGCCTCCGGCCCAGTGGTTCCTGGACCAGCTGCACGCGCTGGAGGGCTGAGGGAGGGGGCGGGGCTCCGGGTCGCGATCCCGGGCCCCGCCCCTCCGCTCCCCGGCCGACGCCGGCCCATGACGTCAGCCGATCGCGGCGGCCAGCGCCCGCAGCAGCCCCACGACGCCCGCCGGGCCGTCCACCACCAGGTCGGCGCGCTTCTCCAGCTCGCCGACCTCGTTGCTGCCGCTGCACACCAGCAGGCCGGGCGTGCCCTCCGCGCGCAGTTCGTCGACCGCAGCGAAGGCGGGCAGGTCGCCGAGGTCGTCCCCGGCGTACAGGACCGCCTCGGCGCCCACCTCGTGTGCGTACTCCTTGAGGGCGACGCCCTTGTCCACGCCCGGCGGGCGGAGCTCCAGGACCATCCGGCCGGGCTCGACGACCAGGCCGTGCCGGGCGGCGAGCTCGGTGAGGGGCTCCCGCAGCGCCTGGAAGGCGGCCTGCGGATCGGCGGCACGCCGGGTGTGGACGGCGACCGCGCGGCCCTTCTCCTCGATCCATGTGCCCTGCCAGGCGCCCGCCCGGTCCAGGACGCCGGGCAGCTCGGCCCGGACGGCGGCGACGCCCGGGTGCGGGGCCGGAGCCGTGACGGTGCCGGTGGCCGCGTCCCAGCGCTCGGCGCCGTAGTGCCCGAGGACGACCAGGTGCTCCAGGCCGGCCACGCCCGCGAAGCCGCCGTGACGGACCGCGACACCGGCCGGGCGGCCGGTGATCACGGCGACGGAAGCGATCTTCGGGGCGAGGGCCGCGAGGGCGGGGACGGCGTCGGGGTGCGCCCGGGCCTGCTCGGGGTCGGCGACGATCGGCGCGAGGGTGCCGTCGAAGTCGAGCGCGACGACCGCCCGGCGCGGCCGCCCGAGCAGCGCGTCGAGCCCTTCGCGCCCGCCCTGTGTCGCGGGTGTCGGCAGCGAGTCGTCGCGCTCCGAGGAGTCCGTGCGGTCCGAGGAGTCCGTGGAGTCCGAGTCCATGTGGGTGCCCATACGGTGACTCCTATCCACGCACGGCCGCCCGTACCCGTCCCTCAGCGCTCCGCGCGCCGGGCGTCCCGTATCCGGCGCAGCCGGTTCACCGTCACCGGGTCGTGCGCCAGGGCGCGGCGGTCGTCGAGCAGGGCGTTGAGCAGCTGGTAGTAGCGCACCGGCGCCAGGCCCAGCTGCTCGCGTATCGCCCGCTCCTTCGCGCCGGGGCCCGCGAAGCCGCGGCGCTCCAGGGCGAGGACGGCCCGTTCGCGCGCGCCGAGCTCCTGCTCCGGCTCGTACTCGTCCATGTCGGAAACCGTAGCCCGCGCCACTGACAGCGCCACCCGGGAGCGTTGCGGGGTCAGGCCGAGTTCTCCGCCCGCAGCGCCACCTGCTGGAGCCCCTGCAGCACCTCGCGGGGGTCGCCGCCCGAGGCCACGGCCCCGCCGATCCGCTGCTTCACCGCGGCGCTGACCTGGGCCCAGGAGGTCTTGTCGACGGGGTAGAGCCGGGCGCCGGGGAGCTCCTCCAGGAACGCGGCGAGCTCGGCGTCGGACTTCTCGGCGGCCATGGTCTCGGAGGCGGACGTGGTCACCGGCAGCAGGTCGTACGTGCGGGAGAAGTCGAGCACGTTCTTCTCGTCGTAGACGAAGTCGAGGAACTCGCCGATCTCCTTGCGGTGGCCGTTCTGCTTGAACGCCATCATCCAGTCGGTGACGCCCATGGTGGCCTCGGTCCGGCCGTCCTTGCCGGGCATGGCCACCGTGCCGGCCTCGACGCCCTTCTCGGCGGCGGCCTTCAGCAGGGCGGGATGGCCGTTGAGCATGCCGACCTCACCGCGCGCGAACGCGGCGTAGGCGTCGGCGCGGTTCAGCTTCGCGGGCGCCGTCGGCCCGGTCAGCCCCTCGCCCACGAGCTCGTCCCTGAGCCAGGTGAGCGTGCTGATGTTCTCCTCGGAGTCGAGGTCGTAGGCGCCCACGTCGTCGACGTAGCCGGAGTCGCCGCTGAGCAGCCACTGCATGGTCTCCGCCTGGGCCTCCTCGGGGCCCAGCGGCAGGGCGTACGGGGTCTTCACCCCGGCGTCCCGCAGCGCGGCCGCGTCCTCGGCCAGGTCGTCCCAGGTGCGCGGCGCGGAGGTGATCCCGGCGTCGGCGAACAGCTCCTTGTTGTAGACGAGCACCCGCGTGGACGCGGCGAACGGCAGCCCGTACTGGACGTGCTTCACCTCGCCCGCGTCGACGAGCTGGGACTGGAAGTCGGCCTGGACGGGGATGGAGAGCAGGTCGCCCGCCCGGTAGAGCATGTCCTTCGCGGCGTAGTCGGCGTACGCACCGATCTGGGCCATGTCCGGCGCCTCGCCCGCGTCGACCATCTCCTCGACCTTGGCGTCGACCTTCTCCCAGGAATACACGCTGACGTCGACCCGTACCCCGGGGTGCGTCTTCTCGTACCGCTGAACCAGGTCGTCCCAGTACTTCTGGGAGCTGTCGGCCTTGGAGTCGCCGTAGTCGGCGGCGACCAGCTTCAGCGTCACCTCGTCCGGTCCGGAGCTGCCGCAGCCGCCGATGGTCGCCGTCATGCCCAGTGCGGACACCACCGCGATCGTTCCTGTCCAACGCCGCTGCACTGCTACTTGCCCCACGATCTTGCTGTCTCGCTGTCCGTTCGGTTGTTGACACAATGTCTACAGCACTGAAGTGGACTAGACCTCTTCCGGGTCGACGGGCCACACTGTCCCCCGTGAGACATGTCATCGCCCTCGATGTGGGCGGCACCGGGATGAAGGCCGCCCTCGTGGGGGCCGACGGCGCGCTGCTCCACCGGGCACGCCGGGCCACCGGGCGCGAGCGCGGCCCGGACGCCGTGGTGGCCTCCGTCCTCGACTTCGCCGCCGAACTGCGCGCGTACGGCGAGCGCCGCCACGGTGAACCCGCGGCGGCGGCCGGGATCGCCGTGCCCGGCATCGTCGACACCGCGCGCGGCACCGCCGTGTACGCGGCCAACCTCGGCTGGCGCGACGTCCCCCTGCGCGCCCTGCTCGGCGAGCGGCTCGGCGGCATCCCGGTCGCCCTCGGCCACGACGTGCGCACGGGCGGGCTCGCGGAGGGGCGCATCGGCGCGGGCCGGGGCGCCGACCGGTTCCTGTTCGTGCCGCTGGGCACCGGGATCGCGGGCGCGATCGGCATCGACGGCGCCGTCGAGGCGGGCGCGCACGGCTTCGCGGGCGAGATCGGCCACATCGTCGTACGGCCCGGGGGCGCCGCGTGCCCGTGCGGGCAGCACGGCTGCCTGGAGCGGTACGCGTCCGCCGCCGCCGTCGGCGCGGCCTGGGCGGCGGCGTCCGGGAACCCGAAGGCCGACGCGGCGGACTGCGCCCGCGCCGTGGAGTTCGGCGACCCGGACGCCGAACGGGTCTGGGAGGACGCCGTGGGCGCCCTCGCCGACGGGCTCGTCACCGCGCTCACCCTGCTGGACCCGCGTGTCCTGATCATCGGTGGCGGGCTCGCCGAGGCGGGGGAAACCTTGTTCTCACCGCTGCGGGCCGCCGTCGAGCGGCGCGTCACCTTCCAGACCCTGCCGTCCGTCGTGCCCGCGGCCCTCGGGGACACCGCGGGCTGTCTCGGCGCCGGGCTCATGGCCTGGGACCTGCTGACCACCACCCCAACGACCTCGGAGGTATCCACCTGATGGCCAGTGAGCGGGACCGGCGCGATCCGGTGCTGAACCAGGACCCGCCGGGGTCGCGGGGCGTCACGTCGACCGTCGCGGCGACGGCCGCGCCGCCCGGCCCGCCGGCCGTCGGCTCCCCCTCCCCCGCGGGTCCGGCACCCGGCGTCCCCCGGCCTCACGGGAGCGCTCCCCGCGCGCGCGGTCTGATCCTCACCGGTGCCCGGGTGGTGCTGCCCTCCGGGACCGTGGACGGCGGCCGGGTCGTCGTCGAGGGCACCCGGATCGCCGAGGCGGCCCACGAGGACGCCGAGGTGCTCGACCTGACCGGCCACTGGGTGGTCCCCGGCTTCGTCGACCTCCACAACCACGGCGGCGGCGGCGCCTCCTTCACCTCCGGCACGGTCGACGACGTCCTGAAGGGCGTCCACACCCACCGGCTGCACGGCACCACCACGGTCGTCGCCTCCACCGTCACCGGCGACATGGACTTCCTCGCCCAGCGCGCGGGCCTGCTGTCGGAACTGGCCGAACAGGGCGACATCGCCGGCGTCCACTTCGAAGGGCCGTTCATCTCGCCGTGCCGCAAGGGCGCGCACTCCGAGGAGCTGCTGCGCGACCCCGACCCGGCCGAGGTCCGCAAGCTGGTCGACGCGGCCCGCGGCCGGGCCGTCATGGTCACCCTCGCCACCGAACTGCCGGGCGGCATCGACTCCGTACGCCTCCTCGCCGAGCACGGCGTCATCGCGGCGATCGGGCACACGGACGCCACGTACGAGCAGACGGTGGAGGCGATCGACGCGGGCGCCACCGTGGCGACGCACCTGTTCAACGCGATGCCCGGGCTCGGCCACCGGGTGCCCGGGCCGATCGCGGCGCTGCTGGAGGACGACCGGGTCACCGTCGAGCTGATCAACGACGGCACCCATCTGCACCCCGCCTCCCTGGAACTGGCCTTCCACCACGCGGGCGCCGCCCGGGTCGCGTTCATCACCGACGCGATGGACGCGGCGGGCTTCGGCGACGGCCGCTATCTGCTCGGTCCGCTGGAGGTCGAGGTCAGCGGAGGTGTCGCACGGCTGGTGGAGGGCGGCTCCATCGCGGGCTCGACGCTCACCCTGGACCGCGCCTTCCAGCGGGCGGTCACCGTCGACCGGCTGCCCGTCGGGGACGTCGTGGCCGCCGTGTCCGCCAATCCGGCGAAACTGCTGGGCCGCTACGACCGCATCGGCTCCCTCGAACCGGGCAAGGACGCGGATCTGGTGGTCCTGGACGCCGATTTCTCCCTCAAGGGCGTGATGCGCCGCGGCCGGTGGGTGGTCGATCCGGCGAATGGCTGAGACGTTGGCTCACAGAAGCCTCGACCGCTGGGCGGTTGCCACCCGTCTGACCTGATTCCGGCACCGGCCGGACATCGGCCGGGAGGCGACGGCCGGCCCTCGGGGCTGGGCCGACCGCGCCTCTTTTGGCATGATCGACCCTCCGCGACACCTTGTACGGCAAGCGCGTCGCGCACCTGGAACGCGCCACGAACGAACCTTGGGGGGAGGTCGGCCCCGGTGATCCTCACGGTCACTCTGAACGCCGCTCTCGACATCACCTACCGCGTACGGGATCTCACGCCCCACACGTCGCACCGGGTGACCGAGGTGACCGAACGTCCCGGCGGCAAGGGCCTGAACGTGGCCCGTGTGCTGGCGGCCCTCGGCCACGAGGTGACGGTCACGGGCTTCGCCGGCGGCGCCACCGGACGCGCGCTGCAGGACGGGCTCGCGCACACCGCCGGCGTTCTGGACGCCCTGGTCCCCATCGAGGGCGCCACCCGCCGCACGGTGGCGGTGGTCGACGCGGGCGGTGACACGACTCAGCTCAACGAGCCCGGCCCCGTCATAGCGCCCGCCGAGTGGACCGCCTTCCAGGAGGCCTACGAGGACCTGCTCGGCTCCGCCTCGGCGGTGGCCCTGTGCGGCAGCCTGCCGCCCGGGGTGCCGGTGGGCGCGTACGCCGGGCTGGTCAGGACGGCGCGCGCGGCGGGCGTCCCCGTGCTGCTCGACACCAGCGGCGAGCCGCTGCGCCGGGGCGTGGCCGCCCGCCCCGACCTGGTGAAGCCGAACGCCGAGGAGCTGGCCGAGCTGACCGGCTCCCACGAGCCGGCCCGCGCCACCCGCGACGCCCGCCGCCGCGGCGCCCACGCGGTCGTCGCCTCCCTCGGCGCGGAGGGCCTGCTGGCGCGTACGGCGGACGGCCACTGGCGGGCGACCCCGCCCCGCCGGCTGCGCGGCAACCCCGCGGGCGCGGGCGACTCGGCGGTCGCCGGCCTGCTCTCGGGACTCGTGGAACGGCTGCCGTGGCCCGACCGGCTGGCCCGGGCGGTGGCCCTGTCGGCGGCGACGGTGCTAACACCGGCGGCGGGCGAGTTCGACCGGGCGGCGTACGAGGAACTGGTGGGGAAGGTGAGGGTGACGGCGGAGGCGAACGCGGCCTGAGCGCCGTGCCGCGGTACCGCTAGGACGGTACCGCTAGGACTTCCAGCCCTTCGTCAGATACATCTGGTCCAGGTTCACGTCGCAGGAGTTGCCGTCCTCGCACGAGACCTTGAGCTCGTTGCTGCCCTTGTTGAGCTGGACGTTCGCGTAGGTGCTCTGCCAGCCCTTCTCGTAGTCCCCCTCCGGGGAGCCCGCGAAGTTGGCGAGGTTCAGCGGCCGGGTCTGCGCCGTGCCGTTGATCGAGAGGGTGGCGTCGGCGTCCTTGCCGGGCACGCCGTACTGCACGTGCAGCGTGTACTTGCCGTCCTCCGGGATCCCGCTCACGTTCCAGGTCACGGAGGCGCCGACCTTGTTGAAGCCGCCCACGTAGACGCCGCCGTCCGCCTTGGCGCCCTCGACGTCGGAGGCCAAGGCAGCACCGCCCCCGAGCAGCAACGCCTTCGCGTCGATCTTCGGCAGCTCGGCGTCCTCGTCGTCACCGGCGGACTCGCTGGCCGACGGGCTGGGGTCGGCGCTCTCCTCGGCCGCCGGCGCGCTGGACGCCCCGGTGTCGCCCTTGGCGTCGTCCTCCGTGCCGCCGTCCATCATGGCGACGCCGATACCGATCACCACGGCGGCGACCACGGCGATCGCGCCGATGAGCAGCCCCTTGGTGTTGGGTCCGCGGCCCCGGCCGGCACCGCCGCCGCGGCCCTGCCGGCTGGTCGCCGGCGCACCGCCGGGAATCGTCTCGGGTGCCTGGTAGTGGGCGTTCGGCCGGCCGTACGCCCCCTGCTGGGGGATCTGGCCGGGGGCGGCCGCCTGCTGGCCGTACGGCCCGCCCGGGGCGCCCTGCGGAGCCTGCTGTCCGTACTGGCGCTCGCCGACGGTCCGCACCCTGTTGACCGCGTTCGGGTAGCCGTAGCCCCCGGACGGCGGCTGTGCTCCACGGGCCTGGCCGTCGGCGTACAGGTAGCCGAACGGGTCGTCGTCCTCGGGCGTGCTCGCGCCGTTGTCGCCGGGCGTCATCCCTTGGTCTCCTCAGCGGTGCGGTACAGAAGCGGAACCTGGTGTGCGAATGGCGAGCCTACAGCCATCGGCTGAGCCGAACGGGTGACCCGGATCGCATCATCTCGCCGGAATCGGCTGTGAACGCGCGCTTGAGCTGGGGAATCGCAGAGATTCACGCATCATTCACCCAGCACGTCTGTGCTGTTTGGGACGAGACCGTTTCTCGACGTACATCCGTTCGTCAGCGGACTTCAACACCTCGTCCGCCGTCATCCCGCAGCTGGCCCAGCCGATGCCGAAGCTGGCACCGACCCGCATGGCGCGGCCGTCGACCCGGATGGGCTGGATGATCCCGTTGCGCAGCCGTACGGCGAGGTCCTCGGCGTCGGCCCGGCCGAGCCCGTCGGCGAGGACCACGAACTCGTCGCCGCCGAGCCGGGCGACCGTGTCACCCTCGCGCACCCCGTGGCTGAGCCGCCGGGCCACCTCGACCAGCACCGCGTCGCCCGCGTTGTGCCCGAACCGGTCGTTGATCGACTTGAAGCCGTCGAGGTCGCAGAAGAGCACCGCGAGCCCCTTGATGCCGTCGTCGCGCCCCTCCTCGGGGGCCACCGCGTGCACATGGTGGTCGTAGGCCTCGTACGCCCCGGTGCCCCCGGGGAAGGCGAAGCCGTGGCCGTTCGCGTCGTACGCGGCGGGGTGCTGCTCCGCGGGGTGCTGCTCCGCCCCGGGGTACGGCTCGCCGAACCGCTCGTACCGCTCGAAGGCCGCGTCCATCGTGTCGACCGGGCCGGGCGGCACGGACTGCGGTCGCCCGCACAGCCGGGCCGAGAGCCGGGAGCGCAGCTCCGCGGAGTTCGGCAGGCCGGTGAGCGAGTCGTGGGAGGCGCGGTGGGCGAGCTGGAGCTCGCGCCGCTTGCGGTCCTCGATGTCCTCGACGTGCGTGAGCAGGAAGCGGGGGCCGTCGGCGGTGTCGGCGACGACGGAGTTGCGCAGGCTGACCCAGACGTACGACCCGTCCCGCCGGGCCAGTCTGAGCTCGGCGCGCCCGCCCTCGGCGGAGGTCCGCAGCAGCGTGCCGATGTCCTCCGGGTGGACGAGGTCGGCGAACGAGTAGCGGCGCATCGCGGAGGCGGGGCGGCCCAGCAGCCGGCACAGGGCGTCGTTGGTGCGCAGGATGCGGCCGTGCTGGTCGCCGCCCAGCTCGGCGATCGCCATACCGGACGGGGCGTACTCGAAGGCCTGCCGGAACGATTCCTCACTGGCCCGCAGCGCCTGCTGCTCCCGCTCCAGCCTGACAAGTGCACGTTGCATATTCGCGCGTAGACGAGCGTTGCTGATCGCGATGGCCGCCTGGAACGCATACATCTGGAGCGCTTCGCGGCCCCATGCGCCCGGAAGCCGGCCGTTGCGAGGCCGGTCCACGGAGAGCACACCGAGCAGCTCGCCCCGGGCTCCGCCCGGCGCGCCCGGCGTGTACATCGGCGCGAAGAGCCGGTCGGCGGGGTGCCACTCGTCCTCGAAGCGGGGCGCGGGGCCGTCGGTGAACCACTGCGGGACATCGTCGTCGTCCAGGACCCAGCCCTCGGTGTGCGGGATGAACCGCAGGTCGCCCCAGGCCTCGCCCATGTTCAGCCGGCGTTCCCAGGCGGCGCGCGAGCCGACGCGGCCGGTGATCAGCGCCTCGGCTGCGGAGTTCCCGGAGAGCGCGGCGACGACCAGGTCGCCGTCCTGGCGGACGAGGTTGACGCAGGCCAGCTCGTAGCCGAGGCCGCCCACCACGCCGTCGGCGACGGACTGCAGCGTGTCGGCCAGACTGCGTGCGGTGTTCATGTCCGCCATGACCTGGTGCAGCTGCCGCAGGGTCGTGAGTTGGACGTACGGCTCCGACTCGGTCTCCATTCGCCCTCCCCCGAGATCTCGCGGCAACTCCAGGGTTGTCAACGGCGTACTCATCGGCGTACCACTCGTAAGCGTCTCCGCCACTGAATCACAGCGCGCTGCCCACTCGGTACACAGGGTCAACAAAAAAGGCCTCCTGTGACTCAAGTCACAGGCAAACGTGAACATTTGAGTGGTTGTTCTGTGCGTTCACTGTGCGTTTACCGAACACAAACCGGCACCACGTGAAAGCCCAGTGACCGGACAGGTGAGCAGAAGTGTTCACGAACCCTCGGCCGGGAGAGCGCCGAGAGGGCGGCCGAGGGTGCCGGGCGAGGCCGTGTCCGACCGGGGACCTAGGTCCGGTCCCGGACTCCGGCCCGATGCGCCGCCCGGTGGACGGAACCTAGCGTCGCAGCGTGCTGAAGACTCCCCCCGCCCCATCCGTCCCCCTCCCCGCCAGGCATCCTGAGGGGGTGAGTGAAGACGAGTTCCGGGCGGCGATGTCCCGGCTGGCAGCGGGCGTGGTCCTGGTGACCGCCCACGAGCCCCCGCTGGACCCCGAGGGACCGCCCGGCGAGGACGTCGGCATGACGGCCACCGCCTTCATGTCCGTGTCCCTGGACCCGCCCCTGGCCATGATCAGCCTGCGTGAGGGCTCCCGGATGGACGACCTGCTCGCCGAGCAGCCCCTGTGGGCCGTCTCGCTGCTGTCCGAGAGCCAGCGCCACATCGCGGGCCGGTTCGCCATGAAGGGCCGCGTGAGCGACCGCCTCCTCTTCGAGGACATCCCGTACGCGCGCGGGGAGGCGTCCGGAGCCCCGCTCGTGGGCGGCGCCCTGGCGACCCTGGAGTGCCGTACCGAGCAGCGGGTGGCCGCCGGGGACCACACCCTGGTGATCGGCCGCGTCCTGACCGCGTCGGTCCCGAGTTCGGACGGCAGCCCTCTCGCCTACTTCCGGGGCCGCTACCGGCAGCTCGCCTGAACCTTTCGCCCCTGGTCCCGGGAGGGCTCAGCCCCAGTCGCGGCCCGAGCGGCCCCGCTTCGTCTCGGAGCGCTGCTTCTTCTGCCGGAGCCGGCGCTCGTTGATGCCCCGGGGTATACGGGTCGGCCTGCGCGGCCTGGGCGGGGGCGCCGTCGCCTCGGCGAGCAGTGCGGCGAGCCGGAGCGCCGCCGCCTCGCGGTTGCGCCACTGGGACCGGTGCTCGGAGGCGCGCACGCTCACCACCCCGTCGACGAGGCGGGGCGCCAGGCGCTCCAGGGCGCGCGCCTTCCACACCTCGGGCAGGGCCTCGGTCCCGGCGAGATCGAACCGCAGCTCCACCTGCGAGTCGGTCGTGTTGACGTGCTGGCCGCCGGGCCCGGAGGACCGCGAAAAACGCCACATGAGCTCGGCCTCGGGGAGCGAGACGGAGCCGCGGACGACATAGGGACCGGACATGCCGTCCATGGTCGCGCGCGTGACCGCTGTCCGTCACGCCCTTTTCCACAGGGCACGCGGGCCCCGCGGAAAAGGGTAAAGAAAGGTAAAGGGGCCCGGAACCTTTGGTACCCCGCGCCGCGTTCCTACAGGTAGCTGTAGCTTCGTGGCCGTACGAAGCCCATGGGCGCACAACTAAGGAAGGGACTCCCAATAATGGCTGTAAGCCTGTCCAAGGGTGGCAACGTCTCGCTCACCAAGGAGGCTCCGGGCCTGACCGCCGTCACCGTGGGCCTCGGCTGGGACGTCCGCACCACCACCGGCACGGACTTCGACCTCGACGCCTCCGCGATCGCGGTCAACACGCAGGGGAAGGTCTACTCGGACTCCCACTTCGTCTTCTTCAACAACAAGCAGACCCCGGACCAGTCCATCGTCCACACCGGTGACAACCGCACCGGCGAGGGCGCGGGCGACGACGAGGCGATCAACGTCAACCTGGCGGCCCTCCCGGCCGACATCGACAAGATCGTCTTCCCGGTCTCCATCTACGACGCCGAGTCCCGCTCGCAGAACTTCGGCCAGGTCCGCAACGCCTACATCCGCATCGTGAACCAGGCCGGCGGCGCCGAGATCGCCCGCTACGACCTGTCGGAGGACGCGGCCACCGAGACGGCCATGGTCTTCGGCGAGCTGTACCGCAACGGCGCCGAGTGGAAGTTCCGCGCGGTCGGCCAGGGCTACGCCTCCGGCCTGGTGGGCATCGCCCAGGACTTCGGCGTCAACGTCTGATCCGTACGCCGCACACGCCGCTGGGCCCCCATCCGGTCACCGGGTGGGGGCCCGTGCGGCACGAGGGTCGGGCTCGTGCCGCACGGGCGGTCGGGGAGCCCGCTCACCGGTCCCGGTGATGCGGGTGACGGCCTGGAGGGTGAGCGCACGGTCGTGCGGCTCCCGCGCCAGGGCGCGGTGCAGGGTCAGGCCCTCGATGAGCGCGTCGAGCTGGCGGGCGGTGTCCGGGTCGAAGTGCTCCTCCAGGTGGACGCGGCTGCGGCGCATCCACTCGTGGGTGAGCTCCCGGTAGACGGGCCGGCGGGCGGCGAGGGTGTACAGCTCCTGAGTGAGGACCAGGTCGCGCTGGGAGTCCTCGGACAGGGTGTGGACCAGGTCGGCCACGGCGGTGACGGCCGCCTCCCGGTCGGCCGCGCCCGCGAGGTGCGCGCCGAAGACCCCGACGATGTGGTCGGTGAAACGCCGGAAGGCCTCGTGCAGCAACTGGTCGATGCCCGCGAAGTGGTACGTCATCGACCCGAGCGGAACACCGGCGCGCTGGGCGATCTTCCGGTGGGAGACGCCCGCGACACCCTCCTCGGCGATCAGGTCGAGCGTGGCGGTGATGATGCGTTCGCGGCGCTGGGGGTCGGTGTGTCCGGTGGCCATGGCGACGGGCTCACAGGCTCCGTACCGGCCGGGCGGGGTTGCCGACGGCGACGACGTTCGCGGGCACGTCCTTGGTGACGACCGCGCCGGCCCCGATGACGGAGTTGTCCCCGATGGTCACGCCGGGCAGCACGATCACGCCGCCGCCGAGCCAGACGTTGTCACCGATGACGATCGGCTTCGCGGCCTCCAGCTTGTCCCGCCGGGGCTCCGGCTCCAGCGGGTGGGTGGGGGTGAGCAGCTGGACGTTCGGCCCGATCTGGCAGTCCTCGCCGATGACGATCGCGGCGACGTCCAGCGCCGTCAGGTTGTAGTTGACGAAGGTGCGCGCCCCGACGGTGATGTTGCTGCCGTAGTCGACGTACAGCGGCGGCCGCACATGGGCCTCCTCGCCGACGGAGCCCAGCAGCTCCGCGAGCACCGGCTGCGCGGCACCGACGTCCTCGGCGTAGGCGGCCTGGTAGCGGGCCGCCAGGCGTACGGCCCGCTGCTGGCGGCGGGCGATCTCGGGATCGTCGGCGATGTAGAGGTCCCCGGCCAGCATGCGCTCGAGGTTCGTGCGCGGGTCGTGCGCGAAGTAGTCCCTGGACTCCTCGTGTCCCTTTGCCTCGTCGCTGCGTTCCTCGTGCCCGTGTTCCTTGTGCTCCGTCGTCATGCGTACGAGCGTACGCCCTGAAGCGTACGAACGTACACTCCCGGCGGTCCGGCCGGCCCGGCCGACGTCAGCGCCGCTCCGGCTTCCCGTCCCCGTACAGCCAGTCCTCCCAGACGACGTCGAAGTCCTTCCCCGGGGCCGCCTTCTCGACGTACGCCGTGAAATCGGCGGTGTCCGCGTTGCCGTGGCGGTGCTCGGCGGCCCAGCCGCGCAGAAGATCGCGGAAGCCGTCGTCGCCCACGGCCTGGCGGATCTTGTGGAGCACCATCGCGCCGCGCTGGTAGACCGGGCCGGCGGAGATGTGCGCGGCGTCCGGCGGCTGCGCGGGCGGGAACTCCCAGAGGGCCTCGCCGCCGATGCCGCCCGGCAGTACGGCACCGTCGTACAGCGCGTCGAAGATCTCCTGGGCGGTGTCCCCGCCGTGCTCCTCCTGCCACAGCCACTCGGCGTAGGTCGCGAAGCCCTCGTTGAGCCACATGTCCCGCCAGGTCTTCGGCGTCACCGAGTTGCCGTACCACTGGTGGGCCAGCTCGTGGACGAGCAGCACGATGTCCGGGGCGCCGGGGAAGACGGGGCGGTTCTGGGTCTCCAGCGCATATCCGGCGTCCCCCGGACGCTCGACGACCGCCCCGGCGGTGGAGAACGGGTACGCCCCGAAGACGTCCTCCGCCCAGTCGAGGACCTCGGGGATCCGGTCGAGGACCTCTCCGCTCTCCTTCGCCTGGGAGGGGTCGACGGCGACGTACACCGGCAGCCCGTCGTCCGTGGTCGTCGCCCGCGTCCCGAACTCACCGATCGCCACCGTCGCCAGATAGCTCGCCATCGGCTCGGCCGTGTGCCAGGTGAAGGTCGTACGGCCCCGCTCGGTCGACTCGTCCGTCAGCCGGCCGTTGGAGACCGCGTGCAGCCCCTCGGGGACGGTGACCGAGACGTCGTACGCGGCCTTGTCGGAGGGGTGGTGGTTGCCGGGGTACCAGGCCATCGAGCCGACGGGTTCGCCGAGGGCCAGCGCGCCGTCCGCCGTGGGCAGCCAGCCCTCCCGTGAACCGTCCGCATCGGTGATCGTCTGCGGCCGCCCGGAGTAACGGACGGCCGTGACGAACTCCGTCCCCTCGTCGAGCCCCTCGGGCGGGCGCACGGTCAGCTCCTGGCCGGCACGGTTCCAGGGCGCCTCCCGGCCGCCGACGGTGACCCGCCCGACCTCCAGGCCCTTCAGGTCCAGGTGGAAGGCGCTGAGGTCCTGCGTCGCGCGGGCGGTGATGACCGCCGTGCCCGTGAGGCGGCGGCCGTCCGGGTCGTAGTCGAGGGTCAGGTCGTAGTGGGTGACGTCGTAGCCGCCGTTGCCCGCCTTCGGGAAGTACGGGTCGCGCAGACCCGTCGCTCCGGGGGTTCCCCGCACCCCGCCCTCCCCCGAGCAGGCGGCGAGGGGGAGGGCGAGCGCGAGAGCGGACAGGACCGTGCGGACAACCGGTGCGGATCGGGACACGGCGAAGATCCTAAAAGGGCATGGCACCATCACTAGGTGCTCGACATCGGCTACGCCCTCTCCAACCGCTTCCCCGACCCCCCGCAGACCGACTACCGCCGCGCGGACGTGTACGCGCTGCGGCACGACCTGTTCTGCGGCGACGTCTACCTCGCGGACACCAAGGCGGACCGGGAACTGTCCACAGCCTGGGGATGGGTGCCGGTGCTCGACTTCGCGTGGGCGCTGTGCGACATCGCCGAGCAGCTCGACAAGGACCCCCGCGGCAGCCGGGCCGCCCGCCCGCAGCGGGCCGAGCTCGACTTCACCGAGTCCACCGACCGCCTGCTCTTCGAGCGGCGCTTCGGCTGGGTGGACATCGACGCCGACTGGCTGCCGACCGACGAGCCCCCGCTCACCTTCTCCCACACCGAGCTCCGCCGCGAGGCCCGCGACTTCCTCCACGATCTGCTCGCCGACCTCACGGACCTGCACGAGGGGCTGCGCGACAACCCGGCGATCTGGACGCTGGAGTCGCGGTTCCCGCGCGTGTGACCCCCGCTTCCGGCCCCTGGGGCGCTACTCCACCCGTATGCCCAGCTCCGCCGCCAGCACCGGCGCCAGATCCACCAGCTGCGCCGTACTGATCACCGCCCCCGACAGCCGGTCCACACCCCTCGCGATGTCCAGCTCGGACGCCGCTCTCAGGTCCACGTCCTTGAGAGCGGCCCCGGTGAAGTCGGCCCCCTTCAGCGCACACTCGACGAACTCCACGCGCTCCAGCCGGGCACCCCCGAAGTCCGGCTCGACCAGCACGCACTCCTCGAAGACGACGTCCCTGAGCCGGGCCCCGCGCAGATTCAGATAGTCGATCTTCCCGCCGCGCACCACCACCCGCTCCAGCACGGAGCCGTGGGCCCGCACCCCGCCCAGCCGCGCGTCCACCAGCTCCACGTCCCGCAGCATGGCCTCGGACAGATCGGTGCCCACGCCCCGTATCCCCGTGAGGACCGAGTCCAGTACCCGCGCGCGGTGCAGCCGCGTCTCGTCCAGCGCGCACCCCCTCAGCGCGCAGTCCAGGAATCGGGCGCCCCCGCCGTCCTGCCCGGCGAAGTCCCGCTCCGTGAACTCCACCCCGTCGTGGTCCCCGTCGGGCTCCAGCCCCGGCCCGTCGTACGGCACCAGCGGCGGCAGCCGCACCTCCGGCCGCCGGGCCCCCCGTACCCCCGTACCGCCTGCCGCTCTCCTCACCATGCCCCCATCCTGCACCTCCCCACTGACAACGGGCCCGACCTGCGCAGACAGCACCCATGTCACATCCCGGTGCGGTGCTTCCGTCGTACGGACGGAAGACGGACGACAGGCGAGGACCAGAACCAGAAGGAGACCCCCGTCATGCACCACCTCACCGTCATCGGCGGCGGCTTCGCCGGACTCACCGCGGCCATCACCGCCGCCGAGGCCGGCGCCAGGGTCACCGTGTACGAGGCCCACCACACCCTCGGCGGCCGGGCGCGGACCGCCGAGGGCCCGTACCGCACCAACGAGGGCCCGCACGCCCTGTACAACGGCGGCCCGCACTGGACCTGGCTCGCGCAGCGCGATCTGATCGGACCGCTCGCCCCCCTCCCGCTCCTGGAGGGCACCCGCCTCCGGCTGCACCACAAGGGCGCCCTCCGCCGCACCCCACCCCTTCCGATGCTGAGGCTGCTGCGCGGCCGGGCCGCCGACCAGGCCCCCCTCGACGTGGACTTCATGACGTGGGCCACCGCGCGCGCGGGCGAGGAGGCGGCCCGTGCCGCCGCCAGCTTCTCCGCCGTCGCCCTCTTCCACCACGACCCGGGCTCCCTCTCCGCCGCGTTCGTGCAGGAGCGGTTCCGCCGGGCCGCCAAGCTGCCGCCCGAGGCCCGGTACCCGCGCGGCGGCTGGGCGGGCGTCATCGACCGGATGGCGGCGCGGGCCTGGGACCTCGGCGTCCGTATGGAGACCCTCTCCCGCGTCGACACGGTCCCCGAAGGGCGGGGACCCGTCATCGTCGCCACCTCGCTCGACGCCGCACGGCGCCTTCTGAAGGACGACTCGCTGACCTGGCCCAGCGGCCGGACCGCACTGATCGACCTGGCCGTCCGCACCCGCCGCGGCGACGCCTTCGCCGTGTCCGACCTGGACGCCCCCGGCTGGATCGAACGCTTCACCGCCCAGGACCGCACCCTCGCCCCGGCCGGGGAGCAGCTGATCCAGGGCCAGATCCCGCTCGCCCCGGCCGAGTCCCGCGCCGACGGCATCGCGCGCGCGGAGCGCCTGCTCGACCTCGCGTTCACCGGCTGGCGGGAACGGGTCACCTGGCGGCGCGAGGCCACCGCCCACGGCCGTACCGGAGCGGTCGACCTGCCCGGCACCAGCTGGCGCGACCGCCCGGCCGTCGACCGTGGCGACGGGGTCTACCTCGCGGGCGACCGGGTCGCGGCACCCGGCGTGCTCGCGGAGGTGTCGTTCAACAGCGCCCTCGCGGCCGTGTCCCTGGCCCTCGGCCGCCACGAGGTGCTTGACCTCGAGCAGGCTTGAGGATGAACGCTGGGCCCGTAACCCGGACCCGAGCGCACCAGGGAGCCCCGCCATGCACGCCATCCGCCTGCACGCCTTCGGCCCGGCCGAGAACCTCATGTACGAGGAGACCGAGGACCCCGAGCCGGGTCCGGGCCAGGTCCGCATCGCCGTGGCAGCCGCCGGCGTACATCTCCTGGACACCGCGCTCAGAGAAGGCCAACAGGGCCCGGCCCCCGCACCGACCCCGCTGCCCACCGTCCCCGGCCGCGAAGTCGCCGGCGTCGTCACGTCCCTCGGCGAAGGCGTCGACGGCCACTGGCTCGGCAGGCGCGTCGTCGCTCACCTGGGCTTCGCGCCCGGAGGCTACGCCGAACTCGCGGTCACGGACGTCGGCCGCCTCCACGAGATACCCGCCGGCCTGGACTTCGCCGAGGCCGTCGCCATGATCGGAACCGGCCGTACGACGATGGGCATCCTGCAGTTCGCCGCACCGGGCACCGGCGACGTGATCGTCGTCCCCGCCGCGGCCGGCGGCATCGGCACCCTCCTCGTGCAGTACGCCAAGCACGCGGGCGCCATCGTCATCGGCCTCGCCGGCGGCCCGGAGAAGACGGCCCGGGCCCGCGCGAACGGCGCCGACCTCGCCGTCGACTACACGGCTCCCTCATGGAACGAGCGGGTCCGGGCGTACCGTGGCCGGGTGACGATCGTGTACGACGGCGTGGGCGGCGACGTGGCCCGCGAGTCCGTCGCCCTCCTCGCCCCCGGCGGCAGGCACCTCGTCTTCGGCTGGTCCGGCGAGGGCATCCGCGACGGCGGCCCGTACCTCGTCGAGGGCGTCAGCGAACAGGTCCTCGGCCCGGTCATGCTGGAGAAGGCGGGCGGCCCCGACCCCGTGCGCACCCTCGAACTCCGTGCCCTCGCCGAAGCCGCCGCCGGCCGCCTCACCCCCGCAGTCCACCGCTTCCCCCTCCGCGAGGCAGCGGCCGCCCACCGCGCCCTGGAGACACGCGGCACCGTGGGCAAGGTGGTACTGGAACCCTGACCTGGGGGCCTGACCCGGGAACCCGCCTGGACTCAGCCCCGCGACCCGAGCTCCCGCAGGGCGTCGTCGGTCAGCCGGTACACCGTCCACTCGTCCTGCGGAAGCGCCCCCAGCGCCTTGTAGAACGCGATCGACGGCGCGTTCCAGTCGAGTACGGACCACTCCAGCCGCTCGTACCCGCGCTCCACACAGATCCGCGCCAGCTCGGTGAGCAGCGCCCTGCCGTGGCCGCCACCGCGGGCCGACGGGCGTACGTACAGGTCCTCCAGGTAGATGCCGTGCACGCCCCGCCAGGTGGAGAAGTTGAGGAACCACAGGGCGAAGCCGACCGGCTCCCCCGTCACCTCGTCCTCGGCGATGTGCGCGAAGGCGGCGGGCCGCTCCCCGAACAGCGCCTCCGCCAGCTGTTCCTCGGTGGCCTTCGCCTCGTCCAACGCCTTCTCGTACTCGGCGAGTTCACGGACCATGGCGTGGATGACGGGAACGTCTGCGGGAGTCGCGATACGAATCATGGCTGCAGGCTAACCCGCCTCCCGCGCCCCACGGCCGGTCATCCGCCTACCTGCCCCTCAGCAGCCGCGCGATCTCCATGTCGTCCGGCTGGAGCGGACGCCCCTCCTCGACCTCCCAGACCGCGTTCTGCAGCACCCGGCCCAGCGTCCAGGCCCGCGCCCGCTCCCGGTCCAGCCCCAGGACGTCCGTCATCGCATCGAAACGCCACAGCACCTCGTCCGCCTCGAAACGGTTGTCCAGCGCCGGCCACAGCTCGAAGCCCGGGTCTCCGGCCAGCGGCTTCGGATCGATGGCGACCCACGGCTCCCGCTCCGCGGCGAGCACGTTCCCGAAGTGCAGGTCCCAGTGGAGCAGCCGGTCGCCCGGCTCGTCCAGGACCTCCCGCACGGCCGCCGCGCAGTCCCCGACCAGGGCGCGTCCCCCCGGGTCCGCGATCCGGCCGAGTACGGCAGGCGTACGGTCCAGCATGTCCGCGGCGATGTCCCCCAGCCGCCGCAGCCCCTCGGGCGCCGGCCCGGCGGTCAGGCGCGCCAGCAGCCGCGCGATGTGCAGCACCGCCTCCCGGGTGTCCGCCAGGTGCGAGAGCGTCCGCGTCTGGTCGAGCCGTTCGAGCAGCAGGGCACCGTCACCCTCGTCGTACCGCAGCAGACGTACGGCCCCGTCGCCGTCCCACGCCCGCAGCGCGACCGGCTCGCCCACGCTCTCCTCGTCGAGGAGCTGCAGCTTGAGCACGGCCGGGCTGCCGCCGGCGGCGACCACGGGCAGGACCAGGGCGCACATGCCGTACATGGAGGGACCGTCGAGGCGCAGGTCCCAGCGGTCGAGGAAGGCGGCGGCCAAATCGGGCAGGCGGGCTATGAAGGCGCGGCCGGCCTCTCCGTTGAACATGTGCTGCGTGGCGGCCAGCTCGTCGGGGACGTCGATCACGCCAACGACCGTACGGGGCGCCGGGCGGTTGGGCACTCGATTATTCGGGGCGTACGAAGCGCGTATTCGGGCGTACGAAGCGCGCAATCGACAGATCCATGACTGCTGCAAACCCAGCAAACGGGAGAGCCCAGGTCAGATGCACTCTGACCTGGGCTTTTCCGAGCCCCCTGTCGGACTCGAACCGACGACCTGCTCATTACAAGTGAGCTGCTCTAGGCCATCTGAGCTAAGGAGGCACCGCGCACGACAACGCCGTACGCGAAGGCTGTCCCACTGTACACAGCCCCCGTTTCTCCAGGCCACGAAGTTCCGCACTCACGCCACTCGCACCACCGGCTGTGACCAGCCGTACACCCACTCGCCGATCGGTCCGGCGTTCACGCCGTCGGCCGGCCGGGTTCGGGCCTCGTATGTCACGGCGCTGTGACGGTGGCGTCCGGATCGCGTGACCGCGTCGAACCGTCGGCGAAGTGGTCCGTCGTGCAGGTCGAGAACGCGGAACCGCGGCACCCGCCGCGAACCGCCGGCCGACCGAGAGGAACACCCGTCATGAACCGCCGCCTGCGCACCACCCTCGTCGTCTCCGCCGCCCTGAGCGCCGGACTGCTCATGACCGCCTGCGGAGGCGGCAGCACCGGCGCCTCCGACTCGCCCTCCACGACCACCACGGCCGACACCGCTGCCACCGGCACGCCGACCCCCGCCGCCGACGCCGGTGCCACCGCCGGCAAGGACGACAGCACGGCGACCGGCTCGAAGGCCGACAGCGGCAGCGGGGCCGGGACCGGGACCGGGGCCAAGACCGGCAGCGGGGCCGGATCGTCCGACGGCGCCACGACCACCGCCGCCGCCGACAAGACCGGATACGGCCAGGGCTGCGGCACCAACGACCTGTCGTGGTCCGCCAAGTCCATGACCCAGGCCGGCGGTTACTACCAGATCAGCGTCAAGGCCAAGTCCGGCATCACCTGCGTACTGCCCGGCGGGCTGCCCGTCATCGCCTTCGGGTCCGGCGGCACCCAGGCCGGTCCCGCCGAGCAGGTCGCGGGCGAGGAGATCACCCTCAGCGGCGGCAGGACGGTGTACGCGGGGGTCAGCCCGAAGACCACCAACAGCGACGCCGGCGTGGAGTACGGCACGGTCATCGTCTCCGTCAGCGAGAACGACCCGAACCCCGTCTCCCTGAAGATCGGCAACGTCGTCGTCGACAAGCCCGTCGTGACCAACTGGCACACCGACCCGGCCGACGCCGTTCCGTTCACCTCCTGAACCGGAGAGCCGGAGAGCCGGAGAGCCGGGAAGCGGACAGGGAGCAGCAGTGAGTGACGGCAGGCACGCCGGGGTACCGGCGATCGAGGCGTACGGCCTCACCCTGATCACCGTCGTCGGCGGCGTGGCGATCGGTGTGGCGCTGCGCCGCACCCTGGCGGCCATGGTCGTCACCTTCGGTTTCGCCGTCGTCGTCCAGCTCGTCCGGCGGTACTTCCGGCTGAGCCTGGGCGACCCGGTCGTCCTCACCACCCATCAGGGTGTCCTCGCCGAGGACTCCTTCCCGCAACCGCCCCCGGCCGCCCACCAGATCGACCAGTCCTACCTGACCGGCACCGGGGACCTGGTGGGCTGGAGCACCTGCGTGGACGCGGCGGACGAACAGGCCCGGGTGGTCTGCCTGCGCGAGGCGGACGTCGTGGGCTGGGGCGTGGAGTACCTGCCGATCTCCCGGATGAGCGGCATGCAGTGGCTCGGCGCGGGCATCCTGCCGGCCCTGGCCGCCGCGCTGACGGTGTGCGTGTTCGTGTGGGGCCGCAAGCGACTCGTCTGACGGCCCTCCACCCGCCGCCCTGCGCCTGCACTCAGGCGCAGGGCGGGTCCACATCACCGCGGCTCGCCGGCCGGCGCCCGGTGGACTCACGCCTCCGCCCGGACCACCGTCGGCACCGATCGGCCACGGCCGCCGTCCAGGCTCGGCGGCCCACACCCGGCGGCCCACACCCGGCGGCTCGACTCCGCGGCCGACGCCCGCTCCCGGCCCGCTTCCCCTCGCGCTTCCCCCCTCCCCGCCCGCGCTTCCCCTCGCGCATCCCTTCGCGTTTCCCGCCCGGCCGTCCCAACCTGTTCTCGTTTCCGCAGGTCAGAGCTGGTTCCAGCGTCCCAGCCGTCCCGGATGACCGCTGAACGCCACAGGTGGGACGAAACATGGCCCAGGCTGGAGCCATCGAAGTCGCCGCCCCGCCGACAGTGTGCCGGGGCCGTGCCCGACTCCGCCCTCTTCTTCCTCTCCTCCCGCCCCGCACGCCGGGCGGGTGGAGAAAGCTCACGCCACCATGCACGAAATACACCGACATATCGCCTGAAAGCCGCGGATCCGTCAGACGGCGCCCGCCAGCAGGCGCCCATCACACAGGGGGAAAGACACATGAGCGACGAGCAGACGGCCGTACGGACCGCACGCACCGTACCGGCCGGCGACGGGAGTGCCGGACAGGCCGCGGCCGACGAGGCGGAACGATTCGTCCGTGATCTCTACGCCGAGCACGGGCAGGCACTGCTGACCTACGCGGCCCGCCAGCTGGACAACGACTGGCACCGCGCCCAGGACCTGGTCCAGGAAGCAGCCGTACGGGCCTGGCGGCACAGCGGCTCACTGGCCCTCACCCCGTCGGGAACACGCCCCTGGCTGTTCCGGGTCGTCAAGAACCTGGTGATCGACGATCACCGCGCACGGGCGGTGCGCCCTCGCGTCCCCCGACAACTGGACGACGTGGACATCACCGTCGGCGACAGCACGGACCGGCTGCTCACCGCACACATCGTCACCGAGGCGCTGGCCGACCTCACGCCCCAGCAGCGCCGGATCCTGCGCGAGATGTACTTCAACGGCCACAGCGTCGGCTACGTCTCCGAGCTCCTCGGCATCCCGCCCGGCACCGTGAAGTCCCGCACCTACTACGCGATGCGCGCCCTCAAGCGGGCCCTGACCGCCCGCGGCGTCCTGGAGTGAGACAGCGGGTGCCCGCAAGGCGGGCGTTGTCAGGACCGGGTGCTCGGGGCGTCGGCCGGGCGGGAGGCGACCGGTTCGGCGCCGGCACGGCCGCCCTCGCCGTTCCGCTTGCGCAGCCGGTGGTGGAGGGGGGCGACGAGGACGGCGACGAGCATGCCGCAGGCTGTCTGGAAGGCCCAGCGCAGCCAGCCGCCAGGGACCGGACCAGCGGCCACTGGCGGTGGCGGTGGCGGTGGCGCCGAGGGCGATGACGATGACGACGGCCATGAGCGCGGTGAGGCTGGTGTGCATGAGACTGCTTTCCGCCCAGGTACGGGCTGCTGGTCGAAGAGCGACGAACGGGCGGGTCCCGTGCCCTCCGTTCCCGGCACGGCCCGGGAACGGGCCGACATGACCTCTCCCGTGGTGCCCTGCACCAGTGGTAACGGCCGGTACGCGTGGCCGGTTCGGTGCCCTCGCACCATGTCCCGAGGCCGGTCCGCCGGGCACGGCTCACCGTGGCGGGCCTCCCCGGCTGCCGGCAGCCGGCAGCCGGCCCGGACGGTTCCGCCCGGCGGACGACCGGGGCGGGTGGCCGCGTGTCCCCTCTCGTACGCGGTGAACCGGGGCCGCCGGGCCGACGTTGTTCCGTACGAAGAAACCCGCCGGTGCGGACACCGAACCACCACTTCTCTCTTCAGGGGCGTCATGACGCACAACGCAAGACACCTGTCCGGCAGGTACCGGGCCGCCGCGGTGACCGCCGTGGCCGGAGCGAGCCTGTTCTCCCTCACGACGCCGGCGCAGGCGGCCACGGACGGGCCGAACTACGTGGCCATGGGCGACTCCTACGCCTCGGGAGCCGGCCTCGCGGGGGTCAAGGACGCCGAGTGCGACCGCACCACGGGCAGCTACCCCTCGATCGTCGCCGGCACGTCCGCGGGCAAGAACCGGACCTTCAAGGACGTCACCTGCACCGGCGCCACCACCCGCAGCATCTGGAACGCACAGGGCTCCAAGCCGCCGCAGATCAACGCGCTGACCCCGAACACCAAGCTGGTCACCCTGACCATCGGGGGCAACGACGTCGGCTTCACCAACGTGCTCGCCACCTGCGCGCTGGTGAAGTCCTCGGACCCGGCCGGCAGCCCGTGCAAGAAGTACTTCACCACCGGCAAGGACGTGCTCGGTGAGCGCATCAACACGGTGGAGGGCCGCGTCCGCGACGTGATCACCGACATCCGGCGGCGCAGCCCCGACGCGAAGATCGTCGTGGTCGGATATCCCGCCCTCTTCCCCGACAACGGCGTGGGCTGCGCCGACGTGCCCTTCGCCGCGCAGGACTTCTCCTGGCTGCGCGACACCACGCTGAAGCTCAACCGCGCGCTGGCCCGCCGGGCGGCGGCCGGCGGCACCGGCGTCTCCTACGCGGACACCTACTCGCCCACCGTGGGCCACGACATGTGCCGGCCCCGCGACCGGCGCTTCATCGAGTCCCTGTCACCGGCCGCGAACTCCATGGCGGCCCACCCCAACTGGATGGGCCAGTTCATGATGGCCTCGGCGACCTACGACCAGATCCTCAAGCCGTAGGCACCGCATCCTCCGGCCGTGAGCGCGCAGGGCCAGGAATTTCGACAAAGTTCACAGCCACCGACCTACTGACAGATCAGGTGAACGCCAGGTACGGTCCTGAGCCAGTTCACCTGCGTGGACTACACCACAACGGAACACCCCGTAGTGGCACCACCTTCCACAACGG
Source organism: Streptomyces sclerotialus (assembly GCA_000719105.1). Taxonomy (GTDB): domain Bacteria; phylum Actinomycetota; class Actinomycetes; order Streptomycetales; family Streptomycetaceae; genus Streptomyces; species Streptomyces sclerotialus_B. The sequence goes on from JODX01000009.1 coordinate 102,239, forward strand.
ATCGTCCGGCACGTTCCTGCCGGTAGAAGGGGGCCCATCACCATGGCCACAGTTACGTTCGACAAGGCGACCCGCATCTACCCGGGTTCCGAGAAGCCCGCCGTCGACGCGCTCGAGATCGCGATCGAGGACGGCGAGTTCCTCGTTCTGGTCGGCCCGTCGGGTTGCGGCAAGTCCACCTCCCTCCGGATGCTCGCCGGGCTCGAGGACGTCAACGGCGGCGCCATCCGCATCGGTGAGCGCGACGTCACGCACCTGCCGCCCAAGGACCGGGACATCGCCATGGTGTTCCAGAACTACGCGCTCTACCCGCACATGACGGTCGCGGACAACATGGGCTTCGCGCTCAAGATCGCGGGCGTCAACAAGGCGGAGATCCGCAAGAAGGTCGAGGAGGCCGCGAAGATCCTCGACCTGACCGAGTACCTGGACCGCAAGCCGAAGGCCCTCTCCGGTGGTCAGCGGCAGCGTGTCGCGATGGGCCGCGCCATCGTGCGTGAGCCGCAGGTGTTCCTCATGGACGAGCCGCTGTCCAACCTGGACGCCAAGCTCCGTGTCTCGACCCGTACGCAGATCGCGTCGCTCCAGCGCCGCCTCGGCATCACCACCGTGTACGTCACCCATGACCAGGTCGAGGCCATGACCATGGGCGACCGGGTGGCCGTGCTGAAGGACGGCCTGCTCCAGCAGGTCGACTCGCCGCGCAACATGTACGACCGCCCGGCGAACCTCTTCGTCGCCGGCTTCATCGGCTCCCCGGCCATGAACCTGGTCGAGGTGCCGATCACCGACGGCGGCATCAAGTTCGGCAACAGCGTGGTGCCGGTCAGCCGCGAGGCGCTGCAGGCCGCCGCCGACAAGGGCGACCGCACCGTCACGGTCGGCGTCCGCCCCGAGCACTTCGAGGTGGTCGAGCTCGGCGGTGCCGCCGCCGCGTCCCTGTCGAAGGACTCCGCAGACGCCCCGGCCGGCCTCGAGGTCTCCGTCAACGTCGTGGAGGAGACCGGCGCCGACGGCTACGTCTTCGGCTCCGTCCAGGTCGGTGGCGAGAGCAAGGACCTGGTCGTCCGCGTCAGCAGCCGTTCGGTCCCCGAGAAGGGCTCCACGCTGCACGTCGTGCCGCGGCCGGGCGAGACCCACGTGTTCTCGACCTCCACCGGTGAGCGTCTCTCCGACTGATCCGGGCCCGGGCGGACCGCCCGGGAGAAATCACCCAGGTTGACGAAGAGGGCCCCGCAGACCACTGCGGGGCCCTCTTCGCTGCGCCCGGATACCCCGGCGAAACAGGTGTTTTCGAGCTCTGTGCGTCAACCGGTTACCCCAAAACGCGTGGGGCGACATCCCCCGAACCGGTGACCAAATGTCGCCATATCACTACCCCGCGCTACTCTCACTCGCGTGAAGCACACCACTACCCCACGGACCCGGCGCGGCCCGGGCCCCGCCCGCCTGATCGGCCGCTCCCTCGCCTTCGTCCTGCCCGTCGTCCTGGTGCTGTCCGGGACGCTGGCGGTCACCCGAGTCAACTGGTCGGGGGACTCCTCGGACTCGGTACTCACGGCCGCCGAGGCCGTTCCCGCCTCCGGACCGGACACCACCGGATCCACCAGGTCCCGCGCCCCCCACGAAGTGCTGCGCGACGAACTGCTGCTGGAGCTCCAGGAACAGGACCCCGAGGCCGCCCTCACCCACCTCCAGCGTGCGGTGAACGGACGCCCCTCGCTGGCGCGCCACTGCGCCTCGATCGCCCGCGCCCTGGGCCGTGCCGCCGTCAAGGTCTACGGCCCGTCCCGCGCCCAGTCCTACTCCCGCCCCGTCTGCGACACGTCCTTCGCGTCGGGCGTGGCGGCACAGTACGGCTGACCGCCCTTCCTCTCCCCCGCAGCCGTCGAGGCACCGATCCCAAGGGCAGTGCTCCCGCGAACGGGGCGCCACGTACAGTTCCGGTCATGACCGATCCGAACGCCGCGTCGCGCCCCGTTCAAGCCGTCGTCCTGGCAGGTGGCCAGGGCTCGCGGCTGCGCCCGTACACCGACGACCGGCCCAAGCCCATGGTCGAGATCCCCGGCACGGGCACCCCGATCATCGGCCATCAGCTCGCCTGGCTCGCCGAGGAGGGCGTGACCGACGTCGTCATCTCCTGCGGCCATCTCGCCGACGTCCTGCAGAAGTGGCTGGACACGGCCGACCTCCCCGTCCGCGTCACCACCGTCGTCGAGACGGAGCCCCTGGGCCGCGGCGGCGGCCTCAGGTACGCGGCCGGCCACCTGCCCCACCCGGACCGGCCCTGGTACGCGACGAACGGCGACATCTGGACCCGGTTCTCGCTCCGCGACATGGCGGACTTCCACACCGGCCGCGACGCCCTCGCCACGCTCGCCCTCGCCCGCCCGCGCATCCCGTGGGGCGCCGTGCAGACGGACGGCTTCGGGCACGTCACGGACTTCATCGAGGCCCCGCCGACGACGTACGAGGTCAACGCGGGCGTCTATGTCTTCTCCCCCGAGCTCACCGCCCTGCTGCCGGAGCGCGGCGACCACGAGCGGAGCACGTTCCCGCGGCTCGCCAGGGAACGGCGGCTGGCGGGCTTCCCGATCCCGCAGGGCGCGTACTGGCGTGCCATCGACACGGCGAAGGACCTGACGGAGGCGGCGAAGGAGCTGGCGGCGCTGGGACGTTGAGCGTCCCGCCGTCCCGGCAAGGGAGACGGGCCCCGCGCAGGTGCTGCGCGGGGCCCGTCTCCCTATACCCGTCCACTGCCGTGACCGCCTACCGCCGTACCGTACGGCCGGCGGCGGGGCTCACCCGAGGAGCCCGCCCACCAGGCTGTCCCGGCCGCCGGAGGAGCCGCCGCTCGAGCTGGTGCCGCCCGGGGTGCCCCCGGGGGCTCCACCGGTCGCTCCGCCACCGCCGCCACCGCCGCCACCGCTGGAGCTCGGGCCGGAGCTGGTGCTCGGGGCCTGCTGGGCGGGGGCCGTCTGCGGGGGCGGGGCCTGCCCGGTCGTGCCCTGGGTCTGGCTGGGCCGCCCGCCGGTGTCGGCGCTCGCGTCCTGACCGGCGCTCGGGCTGCTGGTGCCCTCCGAGGGGCCGGCGGAGGCGGCACCCTGCGTGGGCGCGCCGGAGGCCGCGGGACTCCTGTCGCGCTCCCGCGGGCCGGACTCCTCGGGAAGCGGGGAACCGGGGAGCTCGTTGCGGGGGGCCTCGCCCGGGCCGGGGACGACCACCCGGTCGGCGTCCCGTACGGCCCCGCCGAGGAGCGAGCCGACCAGCAGGGTGAGGCCGATGACGACGGTGGTGACGAGGGCGCCGCGGCGCAGGACGTAGCGGCGCAGCCGCCAGATCTCGGTGCGCGGTCCGAGGGTGCGCCAGGCACCGGCGGCGAGGCGTCCGTCGACGGAGTACACGGGCGCCCCGGCGATGATCAGCGGGGACCAGGCGGCGAGGTAGATGATGTCGGGGGCGTCGTAGGCGGGGACGGTCTTCCAGCTGACGGTGACGAGCAGCGCGGCCGAGAGCAGCGCACCGCCGACGGCGGCGACGCGCTGCCAGAGGCCGAGGACCGTGAGGACGCCGACGATGACCTGGAGGAAGGCGATGACGAGGCCCGCGCCGACCGGATGCTCCAGGGCGAACTGCCGCAGCGGCTCGGCGACTTCCCAGGGATGCAGGCTGTTGAGCCACTTGACCATGGAGCCGCGCTCGCCGCCGTCGAAGTAGACGGGGTCGCACAGCTTGCCCATGCCGGCGTAGATGGAGATGAAGCCGAGGAAGACGCGCATCGGCAGCAGGACGACGCCGAGGTTCATCCGGCGGCCGGGGTAGTAGGCGTGCCGCACGGGTTCGCCGCCGTGGCGCCTGAACCCCGCTCCGTCGGGCCCGTCCGCTCCGTCCGGCCCGACCGGTGCGTCCGTCCCGTCCCCGGCGTACTCCGGGTGCTCGTCGTACTCGGCGTCGCCGTAGTCCGGTTCGTCGTAGGCGCTGCCCACGGTGCGCATGGCGGGCAGCAGGCGGGTGCCGTCGGGATGGTGGTCGTCGTGGGTGCGCTGGGCGCCGACGACGGGTGTCTCCACCGTCTCCACGGTCAGATCGGTGTCGTAGGTGCCGTAGGAATCCCCGTCGGTGTGGTACGGGTCCGCTGCGCCGGTGTCGTACGGGTCCGCGTCGGCGCCGTAGCGCTTCCCGTCGGTGCCGTACCGGCCGGGTTCGTCGATCTCGACGCGCGGGATGACCTGGGTGGCGCTCGCGTCGCCCGCCGGGTCCCCGGAGCCGTGGCCCACACTCGAGTTCCGCACGGCCTGCAGCAGCCGGTGGGCGCCGGTGTCGTCGGGTGCGGACCGCCCGCTCCAGACGACGGGCACCCGGCGGCGGGAGTCCGTGGCCTCGCCCTCCCCCGCCGCGCCCACGACGGGCATGCGCGCGGTGTCCTCGGTGGCGCTCACATGCCGTGCGACGTTCGGGGAGTGGGTCCGCGGAGCGGTGGCCAGATGTACGCGGAAGCTCGCGTGGTTCACGATGACCTGAGCCGGATCGCTCGGCACCTTCACCATGCTCAGCGCGGGAACGTCGTCGTATCCAGACGAACGGTCCCCCGTGGGTGTGCGGGGTGTTCTGGTGTCCACACTCATCTAACCGAGTGATGAGTCGTTAGGACACTGTCTCGCCCGTTCCGATCTGTCCGGACCGCGTCAAGATCAACACGATTGTCCCGGCCGTACGTCCGGCCTCCGGATCAGGCGCGCCGCCGGGCCGCCTCGTAGAGCACGACACCCGCCGCGACACCGGCGTTCAGCGACTCGGCGCCGCCCGGCATCGGGATGCGCACCCGGAAGTCGCAGGTCTCGCCCACGAGTCGGGACAGGCCCTTGCCCTCGCTGCCGACGACGATGACGACGGGGCCTTCGAGCGCCTCCAGCTCGTCGACGTCGACCTCTCCGTCGGCGGCCAGTCCGACGACGACGATCCCGGCCTTCTTGTACGCCTCCAGGGCGCGCGTGAGGTTGGTGGCGCGCGCGACCGGGGTGCGGGCGGCGGTGCCGGCGGACGTCTTCCAGGCACCGGCGGTCATGCCGGCGGCACGCCGCTCGGGCACGACGACGCCGTGGCCGCCGAAGGCGGAGACCGAACGGACGACGGCACCGAGGTTGCGCGGGTCGGTCACCCCGTCGAGGGCGACGATCAGCGGGTCCTCGCCCTCGTCGTACGCGGCGGCCGCGAGGTCCTCGGGGTGCGCGTACTCGTACGGCGGGACCTGGAGGACGAGGCCCTGGTGGTTGAGGCCGTTGGTCATCCGGTCGAGCTCGGGGCGGGGGGCCTCCATGAGGTTGATGCCGCCGCGCTCGCCGGCGAGCTGGAGCGCCTCGCGGACCCGCTCGTCGTTGTCGATGAACTGCTGGACGTAGAGCGTGGAGGCGGGCACGCCCTCGCGCAGCGCCTCGACGACGGGGTTGCGTCCGACGACCAGCTCGGAGGCCGACCTGCCGCCGCGGCCCTTCGGCATCGGGCGGCCCTGCGTGCGGCGGACCTTGGCCTGCGCCGCGCGCTGCTTGGCGTGGCCCTTGCGCATCTCGGCGGGCGGGGTCGGCCCCTTGCCCTCGAGGCCCCGGCGCCGCTGGCCGCCACTGCCGACCTGCGCGCCCTTCTTGCCGGACATGCGGCGGTTGTTAGCGGCCATGACCCACCTGTCTGTGTGAAGCGTTCGTTCGTACGTCTGTCGTGTGCCGGCCGGGTACCGGCCGTCGTCTGTCGCGGTGTCGCCCTTGCAGTGTGCCGCCCGGAGCCCCGGGCGGCACACTCGATCAAGAAGACCCGACCGTCGCGATCACCGTGCGGGGCTCAGCGCGGACCGAGGGTCCAGCGCGGTCCCTGCGGGCTGTCCTCGATGACCAGGCCGGACTGGCCGAGCTGGTCGCGGATGGCGTCCGCGGTGGCCCAGTCCTTGCGGGCCCGGGCCGCCTCGCGCTGCTGGAGCACCAGGCCCACCAGGGTGTCCACCACCCCGTGGAGGTCCTCGCCGCGCTCGCTCCCACCGGCCCAGTGCTCGTCGAGCGGGTCCAGGCCGAGCACGCCGAGCATGGCACGGACCTCGGCCAGCCGGGCTACGGCGGCCTCCTTGTCGTCGGCGGCCAGCGCGCTGTTGCCCTGCCGCACGGTGGTGTGCACCACCGCGAGGGCCTGCGGCACGCCCAGGTCGTCGTCCATGGCCTCGGCGAACGCGGGCGGCACCTCGGCGGCCGGCTCGACCGGGTGCCCGGCCAGCTCGCCCGCCCGCTGCACGAAGCCCTCGATGCGGGCGAACGCGGCCTCGGCCTCGCGCAGCGCGTCCTCGCTGTACTCGATCATGGACCGGTAGTGCGGGGTGCCGAGGTAGTAGCGGAGCACGATGGGCCGCCACCGCTTGACCATCTCGGACACGAGGACCGAGTTGCCCAGCGACTTGGACATCTTCTCGCCGCTCATCGTCACCCAGGCGTTGTGCACCCAGTACGAGGCGAACTCGTCTCCGTACGCCTGGGCCTGGGCGATCTCGTTCTCGTGGTGCGGGAAGATCAGGTCCAGGCCGCCGCCGTGGATGTCGAAGGCGCTGCCCAGGTACTTGTGGGCCATCGCGGAGCACTCCAGGTGCCAGCCCGGCCGGCCCCGGCCCCACGGCGTCTCCCAGCTCGGCTCGCCCGGCTTGACCGCCTTCCACATGGCGAAGTCCCGCGGGTCGCGCTTGCCGGTCTCGCCCTCGGCGGAGGGCTGGAGCAGGTTCTCCAGCTCCTGGTTGGACAGGTGGAGGTACTCGGGGAAGGACTTCACGTCGAAGTAGACGTTGCCGTCGGCCTCGTAGGCATGGCCGCGCTCGATCAGCCCGCGCATCATCTCGATCATCTCCGGCACATGGCCGGTTGCCCGCGGCTCGTACGTCGGCGGCAGGCAGCCCAGCGCCTCGTAACCGGCGTTGAACGCGCGCTCGTTCTCGTAGCCGATGGCCCACCAGGGGCGGCCCTGGGCCGCCGACTTGGCGATGATCTTGTCGTCGATGTCGGTCACGTTCCGGACGAACGTCACCTCGTAGCCGCGGTGGGCGAACCAGCGGCGCAGGATGTCGAAGTTCAGGCCGGACCGGATGTGCCCGATGTGCGGCGGTGCCTGCACGGTCGCGCCACACAGGTAGATCGAGACACACCCCGGCCGCAGCGGGACGAAATCACGGATCTGCCGGGCACCGGTGTCGTACAGGCGAATAGTCACCACTCCAGGGTAGTGGTCGGTGGGCAGTGCCCCGTGACCCCCGGCTCAAGGGGCATGTATTCGTGATCTGCGGGTCCGCCGGCGGCCCGGCCCCCGCGGGTCACGTCGCCGCCGGCGGGCGCCGGTTCAGCCCGTGCGGACGACGAGTGCCGTGGCCACCGCCATCAGCCCCTCGTCCCGCCCGGGGAAGCCCAGGCCGTCCGTCGTGGCGCCGGACACCGACACGGGCGCCCCCGCGGCCTCCGACAGGATCTTCTGTGCCTCGTCCCGGCGCTTGCCGATCTTGGGGCGGGGGCCGACGACCTGGACCGCGATGTTGCCGACGGTGAAGCCGGCCTCGCGGACGATGCGCGCGGCCTCGGTCAGCAGGGTGGTGCCCGACGCCCCGGACCACTCCGGGCGGCCGGTGCCGAAGTGCTGCCCCAGGTCACCGAGTCCGGCCGCGGAGAACAGCGCGTTGCACGCGGCGTGCGCGACGACGTCCGCGTCGGAGTGGCCGGCGAGCCCCGGCCCCTCGCCCTCCCACTTCAGTCCCGCGCACCACAGCTCGCGCCCCTCCTCGAAGGCGTGGATGTCGGTGCCGATGCCGACCTGCGGCAGCACCGGCGCGGAGGTCTCAGAAGCCATCGTTCAGCCTCCTGCGGGCGATGACCGCCTCCGCGAGGAGCAGATCGAGCGGCCGGGTGACCTTGAACGCCTCCTCGTGGCCGGGCACCGCGACGACCCGCAGCCCGAGCTGCTCCACCATGCTCGCGTCGTCCGTGACGTCGTCGGTGACCGTCTCGTGGGCGCGGACCAGCGTGGCGCGGTCGAAGCCCTGCGGGGTCTGGACCGCGCGCAGCCGCGACCGGTCCGGGGTGGCGGCCACGGGCTCCGGCTCGCCGGGCGCCGGGGCGGGTTCGACCTGCTTGACGGTGTCGGCGAGGGGCAGCGCCGGTACGACGGCGGGTGCCCCGTCCCGGACGGCCTCGATGACGGCGTCCACCGTGTCCACGGGAACCAGCGGGCGGGCCGCGTCGTGCACCAGCACGATGTCGTAGCCGGGCGGCAGCGCGTCCAGGCCGAGCCGGACCGACTCCTGGCGGGTGTCGCCGCCGGGTACGACGAGGAAGTCGGTGCGGCCGCCGGTGGTGCCGCCGGGCAGCAGGGTGTGGGCGTCTAGCAGGGTCTTGACCTCGGCGGCCCCGTCGGGCGGTGCCACCACGATCACGAGGGAGACGGAGCGGGACGCGGCCATGGCGCGCACCGCGTGGATGAGCATCGGGGTGCCGCCCAGGGCACGCAGCGCTTTCGGGGTGCCCGGGCCGAGGCGCACGCCACGGCCCGCGGCCGGGATCACGGCCGCCGTGCGGGCACCTGCTCGAGCCGGACCGGAGGCTTCGGGAAGGGGCTCCGGGGGTGAAGGGCGCGATTCGTCAGACATCGGTTCCTGTCAGGTTTGTGTACTCGGTGCGCGTGGGTATGGCCTGGAGGTGCCCCTTGCTCTTGGGTGAATCACCGAGAGCTCGGGGAAGTGCCGGGCGCGAGCCCCGACCGGACCCTTCCGTGACGCCTGGTCGAGCCAGCTGCCCGGGCCCGGCACGCCAGTATCGGGCAGTTCCCGATCACCTGGCCACGTAGGTCACCGTGGGTACGACGGCCTCGGTGGCCGAGCCTCACGAGCGGGCGCGGGGGGCGTCGCCGTACGTCTCGTGCGACGGTCGCGTCACACAGACGATGCGTACGGGTGTGGAATACGGTGCGTACGGGTACGAACATGCCGCAGCGCCCGGCGACTGCTGTGTGCGTCATCGGGCACCGCGGCATTTCCATCAGTGCGCTGAGCGGGTCTTCACCTGCGTCAGGACGCGAGAACCTCGTCGAGCAGGGCCTCGGCCTTGTCCTCGTTCGTGTTCTCCGCGAGGGCGAGCTCGCTCACCAGGATCTGGCGTGCCTTGGCGAGCATCCGCTTCTCACCCGCGGAGAGTCCGCGCTCGCGCTCCCGGCGCCACAGGTCGCGCACCACTTCCGCGACCTTGATGACGTCGCCGGAGGCGAGCTTCTCCAGATTTGCCTTGTAGCGACGGGACCAGTTCGTGGGCTCCTCGGCATACGGCGCGCGCAGCACCTCGAAGACCCGGTCCAGCCCGTCCTGACCGACCACATCACGCACGCCGACGAACTCCGCATTGTCCGCTGGCACACGCACCGTCAGGTCACCCTGGGCGACCTTCAGCACCAAGTAGGTCTTGTCCACGCCTTTGATCTGGCGAGTTTCGATGGCCTCGATCAGCGCGGCCCCGTGATGGGGATAGACCACGGTGTCGCCAACCTTGAACGTCATGTGACAGGTACCCCTTCCGTGGCTATCCAGGGTAACACGGATACGGCGTCTTCTGAATGGCGTTTTCGCAGGTCAGGGCATATCTCGGGGCTTGACAACAGCAACAGGAACGTGCTGCGGACGGCGAACGGAACAGGGTATTCGCAGGTCGGAGCGTCTCTGCAGGCGGGGTGAAACGCGTACGTTACACACATCCGGAGCCCTTCCCTGGCGCCTGAACGTCCCGTTTTGTCCGACTCCAAGTGTGCGACCCGCGCTACTCCGTTCGGCGACCGGAGTCGGATCCGAGCCGATTCCGGAATTGATCAAGCCAGATGATGTTCCGGCCGTTGTGCGACCGCCGTTCCTCCCACTCACCTCGCCGGCGTTCCGCCGATCTTCCGGTTCCTGTTCCGGCCACCGTTCTCTCCCGCTTCTCCCCCGCTTCTCCCCCGCTTCTCTCCCGTGATCGATTTCCGCTTCCCTTCCGCATTTCCCACGGGAAAACCTCGGCGGGGTGAGCAAGAGACCGCCACGGCTTATACGAATGGCGAACGGCGGGCACCGCGCTCTCCCCCGAACGGGCGTACGTGATCGTCGGGCGGAGGGAGCGGTGACTGAAATGGCGTGCCCCTGCTCGGGGGAAGCCGCGCGCTTGGGGAGGGTCGGGTGCCGTCGCCGGGGAACGCCTCGGTAACCTAAGCCCGCTGACAAACCCTTAGGGCGGCTTTACCTCGGTACGGTCGCCCGGACCCCGTATCGCCCACGTTCAAGGAGTTGCCGCCGCCGTGAGCAGCAGCCTTCGACGCGGCGCCCTCGCCGCCGCCGCCATCGCGTTCTCGATCGCCTCGCTCGCCGCGTGCGGTGCCGGCAACAACGCCCAGACTCTGGAGATCAAGCCCGACCAGGCACAGACTGCCGTCGGTGACGTGAAGATCCAGAACGCCATCGTCATCACGCAGCCGGACCTCGAGTCGACGGGCCCGGCCGTCGTCTCCGCCACCGTGTTCAACAACGGTGACAAGGACCAGACACTCGAGTCCATCACGGTGGAGGGCACCGGCAAGACCGCCGAGATCCACCCCGCGAAGGGCGGCGGCGACCTCGTCGTCCCGGCCGGCGGCCACGTCATCCTCGGCGGGGAGGGCAACGCCTCCGCGGTGCTGCCGAGCAGCCGTGAGGCCATCCAGGACGGCAACGCCCAGGAGATCACCTTCAGCCTCAGCGAGACCGGCGACGTGAGCCTGCGGGCGCTCGTCGTCCCGGCCGAGAGCTACTTCACCGGTTGGGGCCCGAGCGACGTGCCCGAGGTTCCGGACGCCTCGGCCTCCGCCTCGGCCTCCGGGTCCGCCACGCCGTCCGACTCCGCGTCCGGTTCGGCCTCGGCGGAGGAGACCACCGGGGGCGAGGGCACCGGTGCGGAGGCGGACGCCTCCGCCAGTGAGTCGCCCGCCGGCGCCGAGCACTGACCGGTCCGTCGTACGGAAAAGGGCGGCGCCCCCCGGCCGGGGGGCGCCGCCCTTTCTCCTGCCGTACGGGCGCGTGCGGCACACGCGGTCTCGTACGGCACACGCGGTCTACGGCTCGAACTTGTAGCCCAGGCCGCGCACGGTCACCAGGTAGCGGGGCGCGCCCGGGTCCGGCTCGATCTTGGCGCGCAGCCGCTTGACGTGGACGTCGAGGGTCTTGGTGTCGCCCACGTAGTCGGCGCCCCACACGCGGTCGATGAGCTGCATACGGGTCAGGACGCGACCGGCGTTGCGCAGCAGCATCTCCAGCAGGTCGAACTCCTTGAGCGGGAGGTCGACCTTGGAGCCCGAGACCGTGACCACGTGGCGGTCGACGTCCATCCGGACCGGGCCGGCCTCCAGCGCCGCCGGGGTGACCTCCTCGGGCTCGCCGCGGCGGCGCAGCACGGCACGGATGCGCGCGACCAGCTCGCGCGAGGAGAACGGCTTGGTCACGTAGTCGTCGGCTCCTATTTCCAGGCCGACAACCTTGTCGATCTCGCTGTCCTTGGCGGTGACCATGATCACGGGGACGTTGGAGCGGCCGCGCAGCTGGCGGCAGACCTCGGTGCCCGGCAGGCCGGGCAGCATCAGGTCGAGAAGGACGAGGTCGGCGCCGTTGCGCTCGAACTCGTCGAGGCCGTCGGGCCCGGTGGTCGCGACGGCGACCTCGAAGCCCTCTTTGCGGAGCATGTAGGACAGTGCGTCGGAGAAGGACTCCTCGTCCTCGACGACGAGCACTCGGGTCACGGAAGGACCTCCGGGGCGGGAAGCGAAGCGTACGGGGATGACTCGTGTGACTGCCCGTCCTCGTGATCGAGGCGGGTGGTGGGGTGCGCGCGGCCGCGGGCCGCGCCCGCCTCCGGCAGCCTCAGGGTGAACGTGGAGCCCTGACCCTCGGAACTCCACACCGTGACCTCCCCGCCGTGCGAGGCGGCCACGTGCTTGACGATCGCGAGCCCGAGGCCCGTACCTCCGGTGGCACGGGAGCGGGCCGGGTCGACGCGGTAGAAGCGCTCGAAGATGCGCTCCTTGTCCTTGTCCGAGATGCCGATGCCCTGGTCGGTCACCGCTATCTCGATGAGGTCGCCGCCCGGAGCGGTCACCCGGCGCGCGGCGATGCCGACGCGGGTGCGGGCGGGCGAGTAGTTGACGGCGTTCTCGACGAGGTTGCCGAGGGCGGCGGCGAGCTGGCCCCGGTTGCCCCACACGTGCAGGTCCGCCGTCCCGCCGGCCGCCATGGTGATCTGCTTGGTCCCGGCCTGGTGGCGGCACCGGTCGACGGCCTCGGCGACGAGTTCGTCGACGCGCACCGGCTCGGCGTCCTCCAGGGGGTCGTCGTTCTGGACCCGGGACAGGTCGATGAGCTCCTGCACCAGGTTGGTCAGCCGGGTCGCCTCTATCTGCATCCGTCCGGCGAAGCGTTCCACCGCCTCCGGGTCGTCGCTCGCGTCCATGACGGCCTCGGAGAGCAGGGAGAGCGCGCCGACCGGCGTCTTCAGCTCATGGCTGACGTTGGCCACGAAGTCGCGTCGTACGGCTTCGATACGGCGGGCCTCGGTGAGGTCCTCCACCAGCAGCAGCACCAGCCGGGAGCCGAGCGGTGCGACGCGCGCGGACACGGCGAGGGCCTCGCCGCGACCGGTGCCGCGCCGGGGCAGGTCCAGCTCGACCTGTCGTATCTCCCCGTCCCTGCGGGTGTCCCGGGCCATCTGCAGCATGGCCTCGACGGCGAGCTTGCCACCGCGCACCAGCCCGAGGGCGTACGCCGCGGAGCTCGCCTTGACGACGGAGTCGGACTCGTCGAGCACCACGGCGGAGGAGCGGAGCACGGACAGCACGGTGTCGACGCCGGGCGGCAGCACCGCGTCGGTGTGCAGCGAGGTCCTGGTCGGGCGCCGCTGCTCACGCTCGCTCCAGCGGAACGCCAGTGCGGCGATCACGCCGGTGAGCACTCCGGCGATCGCTGCCACTGCGGCGACCGCCGCGTTCACGTCCATGCATCCAGGTTAGGCACGAGATCACGCCCGTCCACAGCCGTCCGAGTGCCAGGTGAAGCACTCGTCGCCCAGAGTTCACCTTGGAGCCAGTGCCGATTCACTTGGGGTGCCGGAAACGGACGCGTGTGGGGCCGAACGTGGGAGCGTGGGTTTACGGAGGTCGCGGCTTTGCGCCAGGTGCGGCCACCGGAGGGCTCACCGCGGTGGGGGCGTCGGGGGCCGTCGCGGGCGCGTACGGATCGTCGGCGCTGGTGGCAATGCTGGTGTCGACCCCGGTGGCAATGGCGGTGGCGACACCGATGCCCCCGGAGCGGCGTGAGCCCGGGCCCGGCGGGCATCGACAGAGCACACAGAACATATGGACTCGGCGCCACGCCTGGGAACACGGAAGACCGGGCGGACCGGTCGGACCAGGCAGACCAGTCAAGCCGGGCGGGCCAGGCAGGCCGGCCGGGCGAACCGGACGACGCCGGGGACCTGAAGAACCCGAAAGCGACGCAAGAGGAAGAGAGACCCCAGATGCGGGACGCGTACCACGAGGAACTTGACTCGATCGGCGAGAGCCTGGTCGAGATGGCCCGCCTGGTCGGGTCGGCTATCGGGCGCGCCACGACGGCGATCCTCGACGGCGACCTGAAGCTGGCGGAGCACGTCATCGAGGCCGACAAGAAGGTCGACGACCTCCAGCACGAGCTGGAGGCCCGCGCGATAGCCCTGCTGGCCCGCCAGCAGCCGGTGGCCACGGACCTCCGTATCGTCGTGACATCGCTGCGGATGAGCGCGGACCTGGAGCGTTCGGGCGACCTGGCCCAGCACGTGGCGAAGCTGACCCGGCTGCGCTTCCCGGAGCGCGCGGTCCCGCAGGACCTGCACGCGACGATCCTGGAGATGGGGCAGCTCGCCCAGCGCCTGATGGCGAAGGCCGCCGAGGTCATCGTCACCAAGGACGTGGACCTGGCGCTCCAGCTGGAGCAGGACGACGACGCGATGGACCTGCTCCACCGCACCCTCTTCCAGCACCTGATGGACGACCGCTGGCGGCACGGCATCGAGACGGCGGTCGACGTGACCCTCCTGGGCCGCTACTACGAGCGCTTCGCCGACCACGCGGTGTCGGTCGCCAAGCGGGTGGTGTACCTGGTGACGGGTGAGCACGCGGACGAGATCCAGGCGGAGATCCAGCCGGTCACGGGGGTCGAGGGGGCCTGACGAGAGGGCTGTCGAGGGGGTCTGTCGAGGGGGTCTGTCGAGGGTGCCCGACCGCGGTGGGGGAAGCCTCCGTGCGCCGCCGCGTGCGCCGTTGCCGCTCCCGGCCGAACGGGCATTCCATGGGCGTAGGCACCATCCTTCGCGTTCCACGTTCAGAGGAGGGCCCGGACCCATGGCCGAATCCCCCACCACCCTCACGCCCGACCCCACTCAGCCACGCGAGCCGCAACAGCCCGCTGAGCCGATGACCCTGCCCCTCGTCGCCGCCTGCGGGTGCGGCTCGGGCTGCGGCTGCGGCTGCCAGTCGGGCGGTCCGTGTCAGTGCGGCTGACGGTGGACGACGGAGGGCCCCGGGTGGTCACCGGGGCCCTTCTCGGCCCAGTACATGGACGTCCGCCCCGGGACGAAGGGCCACCGGCCCGGCGAGGTGCCGGTGAATCTGCACATTCACTGCGCAAGTGCGCCATCGGGTCCTTCGGTCGGTCACAAAGGCCGGTGGAGCGGATCTGTCGGCACCGAGTTCGCCGCTCGCCGCTGCCGCGGCAATACCCGTTACCCCTCGGTTCCGCACAGGCAGTGCGGGGAGGGAAATGTAGAGAAGCTGCTTCCGACTCGTGCCCCGGCCCACACGGATGCGTACGCCGTCTCGCCAACTGAAGTCCCATGCAGACCTGTTGATTGGGTCGCCCGCGCGCACCGTGCTTTGATCCTTCGCACGGCTCGCCGCTTGTCCCCAGCGGGGCCGCACTCCTTGTGGATATGCATGCGAAGGGAAGTTGCACCATGAACTCCGCTCCCCAGGTCCAGACCGCCGAACTCTCCGACGATGCGCTGGACGCCATCGCCGGCGGCAACAGCGCGGCTCCGGGAACCGAGGCCGCCATCAACGTCGACGTGAACATCGGCGCGGACGTCCTGGTCCAGGTCGGCGGGGCCGGCAACGAGGTCCTGGGGTCCGTGGGCGTGTACGCGCAGGCCGGCCTCCACGTCTCCCTCTGAGCAGCTGATCGGCGGCTCCCAGTGCCGCAGTGCCGAGAGCCGCGAGAGCTAGGATCCGGGCCATGGCCCTGACCGTGCACGACGTGGACCGGTTCGAGGCCTCCAGACCCCGTCTGGAGGCCATCGCCTACCGCCTCCTCGGCTCCGCGAGCGAGGCTGAGGACGCCGTTCAGGAGACGTTCCTGCGCTGGCAGGCCGCAGACGTCGGCCTCATCGAGGTTCCCGAGGCCTGGCTGACGAAGGTCCTCACCAATCTGTGCCTCAACCAGCTCGCTTCGGCACGCGCGCGACGTGAGGCCTACGTGGGCCAATGGCTTCCCGAGCCGCTGCTCGCCGGGGACCCGATGCTCGGCCCGGCCGACACCGCCGAGCAGCGCGATTCGGTCTCGTACGCGGTACTCACCCTGCTGGAGCGCCTCTCCCCCAACGAGCGGGCGGTGTACGTGCTGCGGGAGGCATTCGACTACCCGCACCGGGAGATCGCCGAGATCCTGGACATCACCGAGGCCGCCAGCCAGCAGCTAGCCCACCGCGCCAGGAAGCACATCTCGGACGGCAAGGCCCGCGTCGAGGTCGACCAGGCCGCCGCCCGGCGCATCGTCGACGAGTTCCTCGCGGCCGCCACCAGCGGCCGGACCGAACCGCTCGTACGGCTGCTCACCCAGGACGCCGTCTCGATCGGCGACGGCGGCGGAAAGGTCCCGGCCCGCACCAAGGCGTTCGAGGGTGCGCTGGCGGTCGCGACGTTCATGCGGGGCCTGTTCAAGCCCGGCAAGGCCAAGCGCGCCCTGGTGGGCGGTTCGCCCGGGATCCACGTCACGACCGTCAACGGCGACCCGGCCGTCGTGGCGGTCCTCGACGGCCGGGTCGTCGGCGTCATGTGCCTGGAGATCACCGCCGAGGGCATCGCCGCTTTCCGCAATCAGGTCAACCCCGACAAGCTCGGCCGTATGACCCGGCGTTGGGCGGCGGCCGAGCACGGCGAGCCCCTGTTCAAGGCCTTCTGACCCTGCTGACTCCGACGCCCGTGGTGTGAGGTGCTTCACACCGCTCTCCTGTCAGGAAACGGCCGCCCGCCCGGTTCAGGTGGCGAAACCGCTTCCGCCCAAGACAGGCAAGACAGGCCAGACAGGCATGACAGGCCAGACAGGCATGACAGGAGCAGGGATATGCAGCACCGCATCATCGTCCTCGGAGCCGGATACACCGGAGCCGTCGCCGCCGGGCGCCTCGCCGGGCGGCTGCGCCCCGAAGACGTCACCGTCACCCTCGTCAACGCCGAGCCCGACTTCGTCGAGCGCGTCCGGATGCACCAGCTCGCGGTCGGCCAGGACCTGAAGCCCCGGCCCCTCGGCGAGATGTTCGCGGGCACCGGCGTCGAGCTGAAGCTCGCGAAGGTGACCGCCGTCGACGTCGACCGCAAGACCGTCACCGTCCTCGGAGCACACGGCGGTATCGAAGAGGCCGACGTAACCGAGGAGGCCGACGTAACCGAGGAGGCCGACGTAACCGAGGAGGCCGACGTAACCGAGGAGGCCGGCGAAACCGAGGAACTGGCGTACGACACCCTCGTGTACGCCCTCGGCAGCAGCTGGAACGACCAGGGCGTCCCCGGCACCGCCGAGCACGCCCACGAGATCGCCGGTCGCCCCGGGGCGCTCCTGCTGCGCGAGCGTCTGGCCCGCCTGGACGCCGGGCAGCCCGTTGTCGTGGTCGGCGGCGGCCTCACCGGCCTGGAGGCCGCCACCGAGATCGCCGAGGCCCGCCCGGACCTCGATGTCGCCCTCGCCGCCCGCGGCGGCCTCGGCGACCGGCTCTCCCCCAAGGGCACCCGGCACCTGCGGAAGGTTCTAGACGGACTCGGCATCACCGTCCACGAGCACACCGCCGTCACCGGTGTCGAAGCGGACCGCGTCGTCACCGCCGACGGCGAGGTCATCCCCTCGACGGTCACCGTGTGGACCACCGGCTTCGCCGTCCATCCGATCGCGAAGGCCACCACCCTGGAGGTCACCGACACGGGCCAGGTCGTGGTCGACCGGACCATGCGCTCGGTCTCGCACCCGGACGTGTACGCCATCGGCGACGCGGCCATGGTGACGGGTCCCGGCGGCAAGCCGCTGCGGATGTCCTGTGCCTCGGGCGTTCCCACCGCGTGGCAGGCCGCCGACGCCATCGCGGCCCGCCTGACCGGCGCAAAGCTCCCCAACGTGCCGCTCCGCTACTTCAACCAGTGCATCTCGCTGGGCCGCAGGGAAGGGCTGATCCAGTACGTCACCGCCGACGACCGCGCCGTACGGGCGGCCCTGACAGGACGGTTCGCCGCCCTCTACAAGGAGCTGGTCTGCAGAGGCGCGGCCTGGGGCGTCGCCCACCCGCTGCTGGTGCCGGTTCGGCGCCGGCGTGTGGTGCGGGAGGCGGCCGGGGCCGGGGTGGTGGCGGAGGCGTCGGCCTGACGCGCAGAAACAGCACCACGCCCCGGCAGGTTTCCGCCGCTTCGGGCGTTACCGCTTCTGCGCCCCATAGCGGCGGATCACGACGACGGCCAGCGCCACGCCGGCGACGATCGTGCCGAGCATGGCAGCCCCGGTGCCCAGGTCCATGAGTCCAAGCATGTGTGCCTCCCCCTCGATCGACAGCGGGTACGTGGTCCGCTGCGGTGTGGGATGACCATGACATGACCGCCGGTTTCACGACACGCACAGCGAGGAACCCTGAGCAACTTCTGAGGTTGCCCGGACCGCCGATAAGCCCTCGCGCTCGGGCACCTCAATCGCTGCGACCTTCCGGGCAATCGGGCATTGCGGGCTCTTTTTCGCATACCATCAGCGATTTTTTTCGCATACCGTCGGCGGTACTCGAACCATGGGTACGACAGCACGCGACGTCGTGCCGGGTCCCTGTGCGGGTGGGCGCCACCGGAGCGCGGCCCTCGCCCGTGTGACTGCACAAGACGCACGAGATCCTGGAGGCGACATGGCGAGTCACCGGGCACACCGGGCGGCGGGAGCAGCAGCACTGGCAGCAGTCGCGGCACTGGTGGCAACCACACTGACCGGCTGCTCCGACGAGGGCAGCGGCTCCGCCACCTCCAGCCCGGCCAGCCGGGCCGCGTCGGCGGCGAGCTCACTCTCCTCGCAGGCGGCCGAGGCGCTGGCGTCGGCGACGGCCGAGGCGGGACAGCGGCTCGACGAGATCAGGAACGGCGTCAACGTCAAGGAGGACGTGAAGCTCGGCAGGCCGTCCACCAGCGGCGACGGACGGACCACGGTTCCGGTCACCGTGCAGAACACCACGGACGCGCAGAAGTCCTTCGCCGTACAGGTCGACTTCACCGACCAGGGCGGCAGCCTGCTGGACACGGTCGTCGTCACCGTCGCCGACGTCGGGGCCGGCAAGTACGCCACGTCCAGCGCCCGCAGCACGCACGACCTGACGGGCGAAGTCAGCACGGTGGTGCATCGGGCGGTGCGGTATTGAGACGCCGGCCCCGGCGCACCGGGGAAGGCGGGCACCTCACCTGACCTGTGGTTGGGTCATCGTCAGCGGTCGTTGTCTGTCGTCGTTGGTCGTCGTCGGAGGGCCCGGAGAGGGCCCGGCCTCAGCCGCTCAGGCATCCTGTTGAGCCGCCCGGTACGCCCGTACTGCACCCATGCACGTTCCCGTGCCTCGACAGCCGCGGGGATGGCGCCGCACTCTTCGAGGTAGTCACGCTGGCCCGACAGTCCCTTGCGTGAGGGCCAATCAGGATCAGCGGAGACGTCCCGGGCCAGGTCCCCGATAGCGCTGCGCTGATCGACCCGGGTCTTCAGCCATGCGGTGAAGCTCTTCGACTTGGGCATGTGCGCATCCTTCCGCCGCCGGGTCGGGGCTGGTCCCGGTTGGAAGCGGCCTACAGCCGCGTGTCCCGCAGGAGTAAGCCGCTTCCGGTGCGCAGACGCCCAAAACCAGCTCTGACCCGGGAGCCGACAAGCGACAAGACAAGACAAGCGACGCGACAAGCACACCCGCTCAGCCCGCAAGCCTCTCGGACGAGCGCTCCGGCCGCACGACCCGGGGGCCTGCGGGCCCAGAGAGGGCCCGGGCCGTGAAAATGCCCCTGAGTCGCACCGTATGCGCAACTCAGGGGCATGATCAAAAAATCTACTTCTTCTTGCCCTGGTTCTTGACCGCCTCGATGGCGGCCGCCGCGGCGTCCGGGTCGAGGTAGGTGCCGCCCGGGTTCAGGGGCTTGAACTCGGCGTCCAGGTCGTAGGTCAGCGGGATGCCCGTGGGGATGTTCAGGCCCGCGATGTCGGCGTCGGAGACGCCGTCGAGGTGCTTCACCAGGGCGCGGAGGCTGTTGCCGTGGGCGGCGATCAGGACCGTGCGGCCGGTGAGGAGGTCCGGGACGATGCTGTCGAACCAGTACGGCAGCATGCGGTGGACGACGTCCTTCAGGCACTCCGTGCGGGGGCGCAGCTCCGGCGGGAGCGTTGCGTAGCGCGCGTCGTGGAACTGGGAGTACTCGGCGTCGACGTCCAGCGCCGGCGGCGGGGTGTCGTACGAGCGGCGCCACAGCATGAACTGCTCCTCGCCGAACTCGGCGAGGGTCTGGGCCTTGTCCTTGCCCTGGAGGGCGCCGTAGTGGCGCTCGTTCAGGCGCCAGGAGCGGTGGACCGGGATCCAGTGGCGGTCCGCGGACTCCAGCGCGAGCTGTGCGGTGCGGATCGCGCGCTTCTGGAGGGACGTGTGGACCACGTCGGGCAGCAGGCCGGCGTCCTTGAGCAGCTCACCGCCGCGCGTCGCCTCCTTCTCGCCCTTCGGAGTGAGGTTGACGTCCACCCAGCCGGTGAACAGGTTCTTCTCGTTCCACTCGCTCTCGCCGTGGCGGAGGAGGATCAGCTTGTACGGTGCGTCGGCCATGGTCCCGAGCGTAATCGAAGCTCTTGATCCCTCGCGCGGGCGGGCCATGTCGGGGCCGTCCTCGTCGGCGGCCGGCTGCCGCCGTTAATCGAGTGGCCCGGGGACCGCCCCTGATCGTAAGGTGTGTCAGCCGTTTGAGATGCTTACACGTACGGGGGACCTCGATGCCAGTCACCGCCATGAGACACGCCGTCCGGGAGACCGTCTCAGGACTCCCGCGCGAGTTCTGGTGGCTGTGGACCAGCACGCTCGTGAACCGGCTGGGGGCGTTCGTCGCCACCTTCATGGCGCTCTACCTGACGCTCGACCGCGGGTACTCCGCCTCGTACGCCGGTCTGGTCGCCTCCCTGCACGGGCTCGGCGGGGTGATCTCCTCGCTCGGTGCGGGCGTCATGACCGACCGGCTCGGGCGGCGGCCCACGCTGCTCGTCGCCCAGGCCTCGACGGCCGTCTCCGTCGCGCTGCTCGGCTTCATGCGGGATCCGGTGGCCATCGCCGCCGTCGCCTTCCTGGTCGGTGCGGCCAGCAATGCCTCCCGGCCCGCCGTGCAGGCGATGATGGCGGACATCGTGCGGCCCGAGGACCGGGTACGCGCCTTCTCGCTCAACTACTGGGCGATCAACCTCGGGTTCGCCGTCTCCTCCATGGCCGCCGGGTTCATCGCCGAGGTCAGCTATCTCGCCGGGTTCCTGATCGAGGCCGGGATGACGATGGTCTGCGCGATCGTCGTGTTCGTGAAGCTGCCGGAGTCGCGGCCCGAGGCCACGTCGTCGGCGAAGGGGCCGTCCGCCGCGGGCGGTGCCGGAGACGGTGTCGGGATGGGCACCGTACTGCGCGACGGGCGTTTCATGAGCGTCGTCGGGCTGTCCTTCCTCGTCGCGCTCATCTTCCAGCAGGGGTCCATCGGGCTGCCGGTGGCCATGGGCGCGGCCGGGTTCACGCCCGCCGACTACGGGCTCGCCATCGCGGTCAACGGCGTGCTCATCGTCGTACTGCAGATCCCGGTCACGCGTTTCATCGAGCACCGCGATCCGCGTCACCTGCTCGTCGTGTCGTCCGTGCTCGCCGGGTACGGCTTCGGGCTCACCGCCTTCGCCGGGTCGGTCGGTGTCTTCGCGCTCACGGTGTGCGTCTGGACGCTGGCCGAGATCGTGAACGCGCCGACGCAGACCGGGCTGGTCGTGCAGCTCTCGCCGACGCACGGGCGTGGCCGCTACCAGGGCATGTACACGATGTCGTGGGCCGTCGCCGGGCTTGTCGCTCCGCTCATGTCCGGGTACATCATCGACCGGTGGGGTGCGGAGTGGCTTTGGGGGTTGTGCGCGGTTGTCGGGACCGTGGCCGGGGTGGGGTACTGGGTGCTGATGCGGGGGTTGCCGCGGGAGGAACCCGCGCTCGAAGGCCCTCAGCCGGTGGCAGTGGAGAAGACCGAGAAGCCTGGGAAGCCCGAGGTCAGCGCCACCTGACGGACGCCAGGCGTTCGCCGGTCCCACCTGGCGGGTGCCCTCACAGCTGAGCGGTCAGCTTTCCACCGGCCGCTTCCAGGAAGGTCACCTCGACACCCACGAGGTATTGCTCCCGCTCGGCCAGGAAGCGCCTGGTGTGTTGCTGGGCCTCATGGGCCTCGAAGGCGTCCCGGTCCGCGTACAGCTCGTA
Source organism: Streptomyces sclerotialus (assembly GCA_000719105.1). Classification (GTDB taxonomy): domain Bacteria; phylum Actinomycetota; class Actinomycetes; order Streptomycetales; family Streptomycetaceae; genus Streptomyces; species Streptomyces sclerotialus_B. Next base: position 124,051 of record JODX01000009.1, read on the forward strand.
GAAGACGCGGGTCAGCGGCTCGTCGACCGGAACGTGCCGGACGTACGCCAACGTCCCGGGCTCGTGCGCCTTGATGCCCTCCATGGTGCGTTCGCAGAGCTCGTCGAAGGCGGCCGCCGCATCCTCGCTGCTCAGCGAGAAGCGGACGACCAGGCCGAATCCCTGATGCATGTGCGTACCCACTCTCTCCGGTCAGTCGTTCTGCCTCAGGACGTCGGCGAGCTGACGTCCTTCCGGCGCTCCCAGCCTCACGAGCACCGCAGCCGTGGCGTGCAGTTCGTCCCAGGCGTGTGGGCGCCCGATCTCGGCGGCATCAGGAACACTCGCCAAGGCCACCGCCAGCGCCTGCTCGGGCTCACCGTCTCCTGCGAGCGCGTGGGCCAGGCAGGAGCGATACCAGGTGCGGTCCCGCCGGTAGTTCTCCGGCAACGCGTCCAAGCCGGCAGTGAGCCGGTGCGCAGCGCCTTGCCCGTCACGCAGGTGCAAGGACGCCATACCTCGCTGCAGGGTGAACCATGTCTCGTCGTAGAAGTACAACCAGGGTGGTTCGTCCTCGGGGCTCGCACCGGCTCGACCGATGAGGTCCTGGGCCTCGTCCAGCAGCCTGTTCGCCTTGTCCCCGTCCTGGCTCAAGGCGTGTCCCCGTGCTTCCATCTGGGCCGCCATGCCCTGCACGCCGAGTGACGCGCCGGGAGCGGACCAACGAGCGGCTTCGGCCAGCCGGACACATCGGGAGCCTTTTCCACCGGACCAGGCCATGTGTGCCTTCATGCTGAGCGTCGTCGCCGCCATGTTGGTGTCTCCGGCCTCCAGCGCCCATTCGTGGGAGCGGTCGTACCACGCCAGTGCGGCGGCGGAACTGCCTTGGTCCTGTGCCATCCAGGCGAGGAACTGGGCGTGCTCGGCAGCCAGTCGGATCACGCGTTCTTCCAGATGCCCACTGGCGCCCGCATGGAGATCGACGACCGTGCGAAGCTGCTGACGCATGACGCCGACGAGCGGTCTGGAGCCGATGAAGTCCTCGGCTCTCCTGTGCTCGGCCAGCAGCCGGTCCAGCCAGTCGAGCGTCACGGTGTCCACGCGCTGATTACCGCCCACGACGTTGGTCACCCGGGTGAGCAGATCTTCGTCGGATGCGATGCCTGCCGGTGTCAGGGCCGGAACCGGCGACTTGTCCGGCAGCATCTGATCGGCCAGCAGTTCCCTCGGAACGCCGAGTCCGGAAATGATGCGCTGCCGGACCTCTGTGGAAGTCACCCGGCGGCGCCCCCGTTCGATGCCGGAGACATCCGGCTGTACGAGCCCGACTCGCTCACCGAGTTTCATCTGACTGATGCCTGTGAGCCGCCGGTAGGTGTGGAACGCCGCTCCCCAATCCTCATCGGTAACAGCCGCGATGAGCTGCGGATGAGACCAAAGGTTCACATCAAAGTCCCCCATGTCCCTGAATGTAGGGCCGTCCTATAGGGCCTCGGGATGGGATCGGCCGAGGGATCACTCCAGGGTGGACACATGACAGACCCCCGCGACCGCGCGAACGGTCCGGGGGCACGGCCCACCTGGAGAAAGCAGGTAGACATGCCGCACTTTATCGCCCTCCTCCTCACCTGGCTGCTGAGACTGCTACTGCCGTCCCGTGGCCGGCACAGGGCAGCCCCGAGAACCTCGTCCGAAGCCTCCCCCCTGGTACGCCCCCACCTCACCCCTGCTGAAGTCGCCCATCGCAACCACATCCGCTGCCGGCAACGCAGACGTCGTCGCGCCCTCTGGCTCGCCACGTACGGCGTCGACGTGGGCCCCCGCCGTATCCACGGTGTGGAGGTGACCGCGTGACGCACGAAGTCGGCGAGCCGCGACAGGGCGAGTCCGTCGCCGTCCCCCGCCTCCTGCCCTGGACAACCCTCGAGGGCAGACCCTGCTACCTCCTCACCGACGAGCAGGGCGGTCCCCTCTCCCGCAAGGCCGACGCCCTGGAGGCCTCGCAGATCGAGATGGGGCACCGGCTCCTCGGCCACTCCGTCGCGTTGGTGGATGATCCGCAGGTCGGTGCCACTGAGCTGCGCTACCTCCGCCCGCCTGACCGAAGCCCTCCGGGACAGCCTGCGCATCGCCGAGAGCCGCGGGGCCCGGTTGTCCGGGCCGGTGCCCGGCGAGGAGTAAGCGATGCAGGCGGGGAGGGGGAGACCGCTGAGCGATACCGCGGCCTCCCCCTCCCCGCCGTCCCCCCGACCCGCACCCTCACGGGTGCATCCGCGCCCCCTTCAGCACCTTGTCCACCGCGTTGCGCGGGCCGTACACCGAGAGGCCCACCAGGTCCAGGTTCTCCGTCCCCACGGCCCGTACCGCCGCGCGGTTGTCACGGTCGTTGCCCGTGGTGAAGAGGTCCGACGTGAACACCGCGCGCGGGAGGGCGCGGGAGAGCACGCGCGCGTGGGCCGTCTTCAGGGTCTCCTTGGTGCCCTGGAAGACCAGGACCGGCTGGCGGAACATCGGCAGGTACGCGACGCCGTCCGCGTCTTCGTACGGGTCGCCGATCACTTCCGGCACCTGCGTGGCCAGGCCGCTCACGAGGAAGGCGGTCACGTTGAGGCGCTGCCAGGGCTCGAGGTCGTCCCGCAGCAGGACGGCGATCTTGGTGTCGAAGCGGATGGGCTCCGCGGTGTTCTCGGTGGTCGTCGTGGTCATCGTGCTCATGCATTGAGACTGCCGATCGCCTCACGGCCTCGTCTTGTACGTTCTTTGCATGTCGGCCGTGGAGCAGGGGCGCAGGGAGATACGCGACGTCACCGCCTGGCGCCCCCACGTCCCCGGCATCGTCGAGGTCTTCCACGCGCACTACACCGAGTACGCGTACCCCATGCACGTCCACGACGCCTGGACCCTGCTCATCGTCGACGACGGCGCCGTACGGTACGACCTCGACCGGCACGAGCACGGCACCCCGAACGGCACGGTGACCCTGTTGCCGCCGCATGTTCCGCACAACGGGTCGCCCGTCACCGAGGACGGGTTCCGCAAGCGGGTGCTCTACCTGGATGCCGACGCGCTCGACACCGGGCTCATCGGGGCGGCGGTCGACTCGCCCGATCTGAACGATCCGCTGCTGCGGCGGCGGATCGGGCAGGTGCACACCGCGCTCGCGCGGCCCGGTGACGAGTTCGAGGCGGAGAGCCGGCTCATGCTCGTCCGGGAGCGGCTGAGGAGTCATCTGCGGCCCTGCCACGACGGGCACGGGAACCGTCCGCCCACCGACCGTCCACTCGCCGGGCGGCTCCGCGAGCTGCTCGACGAGCGCGTCGCACAGGGCGTGACCCTGGACGAGGCCGCCGCCCTCGTGCACGCGCACCCCGCGCACCTGGTACGGGCGTTCAGCGCCGCCTTCGGGATCGCGCCGCATCAGTACCTGATGTCACGGCGGGTCGACCGTGCCCGGCGGATGCTGCTCGACGGACTTCCGCCCGGTCAGGTGGCCGCCGCCACCGGTTTCTACGACCAGGCGCACCTGACCCGGCACTTCAAGCGGCTGGTGGGGGTGCCGCCCGGCCGGTACGTGCGCGCTCTCAGTCGTCGTCGGAGCGCGCGGTCAGGTGCGCGAACGCCGCCAGGTTCCGCGTCGACTCCCCCCGCGACACCCGCCACGCGTACTCCTTGCGGATCGCGGAGGCGAAGCCCAGCTCCAGGAGCGTGTTGAAGGAGCCGTCCGCGGCCTCCAGGACCGAGCCGAGCAGGCGGTCGATCTCGTCCGGGGTCACGGCGGACAAGGGAAGCTTGGCGACCACGTACACGTCCCCCAGCGGGTCGACCGCGTAACTCACGCCGTACAGCTTGAGGTTGCGTTCCAGCAGCCAGCGGTGCACGCCCTCCGCGTTCTCGTCCGGGTGGCGGATCACGAAGGCGTTCAGGGAGAGCGAGTGCCTGCCGACGATGAGGGAGACGGTCGTCGACAGTTTGCGGGTGCCCGGGAGCTTCACCACGTAGGTGCCGGGGGCGGGACTCTCCCACTCGAGTTCCGCCTCGGCGAGGAACTGTTCGATGATCGACGCTGCGTCAGCCATGCAGGGAGCGTACGTCAGCCGCAGTGGATGCCCGGGGACGGGCCTCAGCCGCGGCCGGCGCCCGAGCGGGCCCTGCGGTGGTAACGGTGCGACTGGACGGCCGCCGCGTAGACGTCCGCCGTCACGGCGGCCGCCCGGTCCCAGCCGAAGGACTGGGCGTGCCGGGCCGCGGCCGCGCCCATGCGGCCGGCGAGCTCGGGGTTGTCGGCGAAACGGCGCAGCACGCGCGCGTAGTCGACGGGGTCGTGGCCGGGAACGAGGAAGCCGGTCTCCTCGTCGCGCACGGCTACGGGGAGGCCGCCGACGGAGGCCGCGAGGACCGGTGTGCCGGCCGCCTGTGCCTCTATCGCGACCAGTCCGAAGGACTCGCTGTACGACGGCATGACCAGTACGGACGCGGCCCGGAACCAGTCCGCGAGCTCGTCCTGCCGTACGGGCGGGCGGAAGCGGACCACGTCGGCGATGCCGAGCCGGGCGGCGAGCTTCTGCAGGCCCTCCGGCTTGGCGAGGCCGCTGCCGCTGGGGCCGCCCACGACCGGGACGATGATCTTCGACCGCAGTTCCGGGCGTTCCCCGAGGAGCTCGGCGACCGCGCGGAGCAGGACGTCGGGGGCCTTCAGGGGCTGTATGCGACCCGCGAAGAGCGGGATGAGCGCGTCCTGGGGGAGGCCCAGGCGGGCGCGGGCTGCGGCACGGCCGTCCGCGGGGCGGAAGCGGTCGAGGTTGACGCCCGGGTGGACCACGGCGACCTTGGCACGCTCGGCGTCGTAGTGACGCACCAGTTCCGCGGCCTCTTCGGCCGTGTTGGCGATGAGGCGGTCGGCCGCGCGCACGATCTGCGTCTCGCCGATGACGCGCGCGGCGGGTTCGGGGGTGTCGCCCTCGGCGAGCGCCGCGTTCTTGACCTTGGCCATGGTGTGCATGGCGTGGACCAGGGGCGCGCCCCAGCGTTCGGCGGCCAGCCAGCCGACGTGGCCCGACAGCCAGTAGTGCGAGTGCACGAGGTCGTAGTAGCCGGGGCGGTGGCCTGCCCACGCCTGCATCACGCCGTGGGTGAAGGCGCAGAGCTGGGCGGGCAGCTCCTCCTTCGCGAGCCCCTCGTACGGGCCCGCGTCGACGTGCCGGACGAGCACGCCGGGCGCGAGCTCGACGGCGGGCGGCAGGGCCGCCGTGGTCGCCCTGGTGAAGATCTCGACCTCGATGTTGATCGCGGCGAGGCGCTGGGCGAGCTCCACGATGTAGACGTTCATGCCGCCGGCGTCGCCCGTGCCGGGCTGGTGCAGCGGCGAGGTGTGCACGGAGAGCATGGCGACCCGGCGGGGCCTGCGGGAGGGCAGCCGGAGCCGGGGGGATGCCGCCGGGGAGCGACGCCCGCGCCTGCTGGCGTACTGGCTCACGTGGCGATCCTCCTTGGACGGGCGGTACGGGCGCCTTGCGTCGGGCCTGCCGTTCGGAGGGCACACGTTCCCCTCCGATGAGGGGAAACACCGGAGCTAGCCGCTCCATTTCCGCTTTGCTGAATTATTACGGAGACCGCTCGGCAGTTCGACTCGGGCGGGTCGAGGGCGGACCGGGGCGGAACGCCCGTGCCGGGGCGGCGCCTACCCTCGTACGCATGAACTCCCGCGCAGCGTCCCCCCGCCCCGTGGGCACGGTGACGCGCGGGACCACGAACCCCAACCGGCTGCGCCGCATGGACCGCTGGATCGCCGCGGTCCACGGCGCCGAACTGCGCCGCCATCCGGATCCCGTGGCGATCGACCTCGGCTACGGCGCCGCCCCGTGGACCGCGGTCGAGCTGCTCCAGCGGCTGCGTACGGCCGCTCCCCGCGCGCGCGTCGTCGGCGTCGAGATCGATCCCGCGCGGGTCGCGGCCGCGCTGCCGTACGAGCGGGAGGGTCTGGTCTTCCGGCACGGCGGCTTCGAGGTGCCCGTGGCGGGCAGTCCGGCGCTGATCCGCGCGGCGAACGTGCTGCGCCAGTACGACGAGGACGAGGTCGCCGCGGTCTGGGAGCGGCTGTGCGCCCGGCTCGCCCCCGCCACCGGGCACTCCCGGGGCGGGCTGCTCGTGGAGGGGACGTGCGACGAGGTCGGCCGCCGGCACGTTTGGGTCGCGCTCGGCCCGGAGGGCCCCCGTACGGTCACCTTCGCCACCCGCCTCGGCTCCCTGGACCGCCCCTCCGACCTCGCCGAACGCCTGCCGAAGGCGCTCATCCACCGCAATGTCCCGGGCGAGCCGGTGCACGCCTTCCTCCGCGACTTCGACCGCGCCTGGGCGGCCGCCGCCCCGTACGCCTCGTACGGCGCGCGCCAGCGCTGGATCCGCACGGTGCACGCCCTGACTGCGGACTGGCCGGTGCGCGACGGGGTCGCACGCTGGCGCCAGGGGGAGGTCACGGTGGCGTGGGAGGCGTTGGCACCCCGCGGCTGAGCTTCTCCGGGGAACGCAGTGCGTGAGTCGTTCGTCACACCGGCGGGAAGTCCGTCATGCGGGCGACCCCGCAGGGGGAGGCACTTTCTGCCCGCCTCTGTCGCAGAACGCGCCGACGTGGCACGATCACCGAGGCGTTCACAAGTTACCGGCAATTAATCTGACTGTCGGTCAGATCGGCAGGTTTGGGGGCACGGATGGCTGGGTGGAGTATCCGCAAGCGGAACTTGACCACGGCGGCCGTGGCCCTGGTCTGCGCCGTGGCCGTACTGGGCGCACCGGGCGTCGCCTACGCGCACCAGACGGCGCCGCTCCCCGCCCCGTCCCCCAGCGCGACGGCGTCCGGGAACCCCGGGGACCGGGCCGGCTCGGACGACGCCGACGCCGATGCCGACGCCGATGCCGGTGAAGACGCGGCCACCGTGACCAACGAGGAACTCGAAGCCGTCCGCCAGCAGCTCGAGGACCTCTACCACGACGCCGCCGTCGCCACCGACGAGTACAACGCCGCGGAGGAGAAGGCCGAGAAGCAGTCCGCCGAGATCGTCGACCTGGCCCACGAGATCGTCGAAGGCAAGGAGAACCTGGCGGAGCTGAAGGACCTCATCGGCGCCGCGGCCCGCGCCCAGTACCGCGGCACCGGTCTGCCGCCCGAGGTGCGGCTCTGGCTCAGCGAGAACCCGCAGGACTTCCTCGACAACGCCGGCCGCGTCCGCCAGGGCCAGCACGCCACCCAGGCCCTCCTCGCCGAGCTCGAACGCACCCAGGACGACCTGGAGCAGTACGCGCAGGACGCCTCCGCGCAGTGGAAGAAGCTGGAGGCCAACCGCAAGGCCAAGGCCGAGGCGAAGAAGAGGATCAAGAAGCAGATCGCCGCGGCCGAGGAGCTGGAGTCCCAGCTCGAGGAGGAGGAGCGGGAGCGGCTGGCGGAGCTGGAGCGGGAGGCCGCGCAGCGGGCGCAGACGGAGTGGCTGGGCTCCGGTGTGCTGGACGACATCACCGGCGAGGCCTCCGAGCAGGGCAAGGAGGCGGTGCAGTACGCCACGGACCAGATCGGCAAGGCGTACGAGTGGGGCGCCGAGGGGCCGCAGACGTACGACTGCTCGGGCCTGACCTCCCAGGCCTGGGCCGCCGCGGGCGTGCTCATCCCGCGCACCTCGCAGGAGCAGTGGAAGCAGCTGCGCCGCGTCGACATCGAGGACATGCGCCCGGGCGACCTGATCATCTACAACAAGGACGCGAGCCACGTGGCCCTGTACGTGGGCGACGGCACGATGATCCACGCCCCGCGCCCCGGCCGGACCGTGACCCTCGCGGGCGCGGGCACCATGCCGATCCTGGGCGTCGTACGTCCGGACGCGTGATCCGGCCACTCCTCGAACGCGCCGTCACAGGAGCCACGCGAGCACCATCAAACGCCTCTGACCACACGTAACCCACTTCACGTGATGCCCAGCACGTCTCCCGCATCGCTCGACCGAGGGCTCCGTGACATTCGTCATCCCTGGTGCGGCGGGGTCGTGTCCAAGTGCGTTATGCCTTGCGGCATATGCCGGTGGCCGAATGCCAGTCGGCTCGCCGCGGGCCATTCCGCTGCGGCACCGCCTGACGCTATGGTCCCCGTCGGTGGGTCGACGTCCTTCGAGCCACCGTGCCCTCGGGGGGAGGGAAGGAACCCAAGACGATGCCCGTACCCGTACCGCGGCAGAGGGTGACCCCGGCCGTGGAGAGTGGTCAGGCGCCCGCCGTGTCCGCACCGCCCGGCAGCCCTGCCGGACACCCGTCGCATCCGCCGGAAAGCCCGCCGAACAGCCCGCCGGGACAGCCCGGAGGACCGGCCGAAAGCCCGTCCGAACATCGCGGAGGCCCGTTCGGCACTCCGTCCGGTGGCGCGTCCGACGCCCCGTCCGGTGGTACATCCCGCGCCCCGTCCGCTGCTCCGCCCGGACGCGCTACAGAACCGGTCGACGACGGCCCGGCCCGACAGCTTCCAGGAGAGGGGGCGGACCCGAGCATGAACCTCCGGACCGCCGCCCCCGCCGACAGCGGCACCAACCTCACCGTGCTGCTGATCGAGGACGACCCGTCGGGCTCGCTCAGCGTGCCCGACCTGCTCGACTCCGCGGGCAGGCCGATCAAGGTGCGGACCGCCCGGAACCTCACCGAGGCCGAGCGGCTGCTCACCGACGACGTCCACTGCATCCTGCTCGATCTCGCACTGCCGGGCCCGGGCCAGGCGGCCGCCGGCTCCGCCCGGACACAGGGGTCCGCCGCCGGCGTACCCGCCGCCGAGGACGAGCTGGCCGTGCTCAAGCACGTGCTGCGGCTCGCGCCCCGGCACGCCGTTCTCGCGCTCACCGCGTCCGGCGACGCCGAGCGCGGCGCCGAGGCGGTGCGCGTCGGCGCCCAGGACTATCTCTTCCGCGACGAGCTGGACGCCCGGCTGCTCAGCCGGGCGATCCGGTACGCGGTGGAGCGGAAACGTTCCGACACGGCCGAGCGGCGGCTCACCGAGTCCCGGCTGCGCGCCCAGGAGAACGCCCGGCTGGAGCGCGGCCTGCTGCCCACGCCGCTGCTGGAGGGCTCCCCGCTGCGGTTCGCCGCCCGCTACCGCCCGGGCCGTTCCCGCGCACTGCTCGGCGGCGACTTCTACGACACCGTCCGCACCCCGGACGGCACCGTGCACGCCATGATCGGCGACGTCTGCGGACACGGGCCCGACGAGGCGGCGCTCGGCGTGGAGCTGCGGATCGCCTGGCGGGCGCTGACGTTCGCGGGGCTGAGCGGGGACGAACTGCTCTCCACGCTGCAACAGGTCCTGGAGCACGAGCGCGAGAACGACGAGATCTTCGCGACGCTCTGCACGGTCGACATCGCGCCGGACGGCCGCAGCGCGGGCCTGTGCCTGGCCGGTCACCCGTCCCCGCTGATCGTCCGGCCCGGCCCCGCGCAGGCCGCGGCGGACCAGCCGGAGGGCCCGCCGAAGCCGACTCCGGTGTCCCTGGCGGAGCCGGTGTCCCTGTCCCTCGGGGAGCCGGTGTCCCTCACGGACCCGGTGTCCCTCGCGGAGCCGGTGTCCCTCACGGACCCGGTGGCCGAGCTGCTGCCGTACGACAACAACGGCCCTGCCCTCGGCCTGCTGCCGAACGCCCGCTGGCCGCGCACACAGATCGAACTGGGCGGCTCCTGGAGCCTGATGCTCTACACGGACGGCCTGATCGAGGGCCACGTCGGGGACAGCGGGGACCGCCTCGGCCAGGACGGCATGGTGGATCTGGTCCGCCGGCTGCTCGCGCAGGGCCTGGGCGGCGAGGAGCTGCTGCGGGCCGCCGTGAGCGAGGCCCGCGACCTCAACGGCGGCGAACTGACGGACGACGTGGCGGTACTGCTGCTGGACCGGGAGCCGGGCCTGGAGGGCTGAGCCACCGCCCGTGGGCGGTGGCGGTCGTTCCGCGCGCCGGGGCGGCCGTGGCCTGCGACCTAGCGACCGCCGTTGTACGGCCCGTACGGTCCGTCGCTGCTGGAGCCCCGGCGGCCGCGGCCGCCGCCGGAGACCTGCCGGAGCGCGGGCCGGACGTCGACGAAGAAGACGATCGTCGCGATGAGGCCCGCGATCTGCAGGAAGAGGAACGGCACGAAGACGTTCACGGCGACCGTGACACCCAGGATGATCAGCCAGAACATCTTGCTCTGCTTGTCGGCGGCGCGATACGCGTCCTCGCGCGCCAGCGCGGCCATCACCAGCGCCACCACCGCGAGCACCAGCATGGCGGTGAACAGCAGCCACATGAAGCCACCGAATGCCGTCAGGAGCACAACACCCACCACCCGATCGAGTCGTCTTACGGCCACCGTACCCGGAGAACGGGCCGGGGCATCCTAGAGTGCCCCGGCCCGTTCCAGAAGTACGCCTGCCGCGCCCCGGCCACAGGGCCACCCGCCGATCCGCGGCCGCCACGCCGTTCCGCAGCCGCAGCCGCAGCCGCAACCGCAACCGCAACCGCAACCGCAACCGCAACCGCAATATCACCGGTCACCCGGACGGCCGCGACCGGACCACCCGGGTCACTTCGCCGACGGAGTCGTCTTCTTGGCGGTCGTCTTCTTGGCGGCCGGGGCCTTCTTCGCCGGCGCGGGCTTCTTGGCCGCCGTGGCGGGGGTGGACGCGGTCTTGGACTCGGCGGTGCCGGCCGGCTTCTCCTCCTCCTTGTTGACCTCGGCCTGCTTCGCCTCCGGCTCGACGGCGATCGCGAGCTCCTCGATCTCGTCCGCGGCCTCGCCGCGCCACTGCCGCACGGCCTGCTCGCCGTGCTCGGCGACCTTCTCGTAGGTCTCCCGGGCCTTCACGGCGTACTCGGCGGCGACGCCCACCCCGCGCAGCGCCAGGTCCTGGGCGGTCTCGCCGAACTTCTTGAGGTCGGTGTCCAGGGTGCTGAGGAGCTCGTTGACCTTGGCCTGGAGGGTCTCCTGCGTCTCCTTGACGCGGGCGGCGGCCTTCTCCTGGGTCTCCTTGACCCGGGCGCTGGCCTTCTCCTGGACGGCCTTGGGGTCGGTGTTGCGTACGGCCTCGATCCGGGCCGGCGCCTCGGCGCGCAGCTGCTCCACCAGGTGCGGCACCTTCTTGGCCTGCTGGATGGCCAGGTCGGCGGTGCCGGCGGCGAAGTAGAGCGGGGTCGGGTCGCTGAAGGTCTTGCGCAGATCGTCGGTGATGGCCATGGTGATGGTCCTCCCGGATTGGCTTTCGACTGAGGGTTTCGGGATGGTGCGCGGTGACCGCCGTACCGCCCTGTGCGTCATCGGGTCGTCGGGGCGTCGGGGTCAGCTGGCCGTCTGCTGCGGACCGGCATCGCTCCCGCCGTCCGCGCGGGGGCCGGGACCGGCGGTGCCGGTGTCCTGGACGGCGCGTATGTCCGTACGCACGCCCTCCCCTTCCTGGACGTCCTCGGCTTCCTGGACGTCCTCGTCCGTTTCCCGCCGGGCACCGTCGAACCCGTTCTCCTTGCGGAACGACTCGTAGATCTGGAGCAGCACCTGCTTCTGCCGTTCGTTGAGCGTCGGGTCGGCGAGTATCACGGCGCGCGTCTCCACCTCGTCGCGATCCCGCTCGGCGTCGAGGATGCCGGCGCGCACGTACAGCGTCTCGGCGGAGATCCGCAGCGCCTTGGCGACCTGCTGCAGCACCTCCGCGCTGGGCTTGCGCAGCCCGCGCTCGATCTGGCTCAGATACGGATTGGACACCCCGGCGGCGTCGGCGAGCTGCCTCAGCGAGAGCTGCGCGTTTCGCCGCTGCTCGCGGAGGTACTCACCGAGATTGCCGACGTTGAGCGATGCCATGACTCCACCATGCCCCACCCCCGCTAACTTTTGCAAGCGACTGCTTGCAAAAGTGTGCTGAGTCGCACGCTCTCTGTCACACGCTTCTCGGTCGTTCTGAACCATCTGGCTGTTCGTCTCAGTCAATGTCGGCCAACTGCTGTGCTGTCTCGGTCTTCTGACCCACTACGTTGGGTTGCTCCCTACGGTCGTTCTGGCGGATCAGCACCAGGTGAGCGGTGGTGACGGTGGACGCAGAGGACTTCTGTCTGGAGTACGTCGATGCTCTGGGACGGGTACGTCGGGGCCCGCTTGAGGTGATGTGGTCCGCCCGTTTCGAGAATGGGGGCCCGGTACGCGGTTTCCCGTCGTTCAAGGGACAACGGAATTTCACGGGCCGGTACTGGGCGGCGACGGGCACCACGCACGTGGGCTACGAGTCCTGGCTGGAGCGGGACCATGCCATGCACCTGGACTTTGACCGGCGGGTGACCGAGGTGGTGTCCCAGCCGTTCCGGCTCTCCTGGCGGCCCGTCAGCAGCAGAGGCCGGGTCAGGCATACGCCGGACTATTTCGTACGCCACCACGACGGCAGCGTACTGGTGGTGGATGTGCGCCCGGACGAACGGATCGAGCCGGACGACGCAGCAAAGTTCACAGCGACAGCGGTGGCCTGCGGCCGGATCGGCTGGGGCTATCAGCGGCTCGGCGTTCTGGATCCGGTCTTGTCAGCAAATCTGCGCTGGCTGGCGGGCTACCGGCATCCGCGGGTGATGTGTGAGCCGGTAGCTGCTGCTCTGCGGGTGGTCTTCGCCGAGGCGCGCGGTCTGCTGCACGGAGTGCGGGAGGTTGGCGATCCGATCGGCGTGCTGCCGGTGCTCTTTCACCTGCTCTGGCGCCAGGACCTCGTTGTCGACGTACGGGCCGAGCTGCTGTCGGCGGCCACCCTGGTGGGCCCGGCCTCGGAGACCGTCGGGGCGGAGGTGGGTTGCGGTGGCGTCACGTCCACGCTTGTTGTCGGTGGGTGATCGGGTTCGTTTTGACGGGCGAGAGCAGACCGTGGCCGCACTGTCCGGTTCGTCGGTACGGCTGGTTGATGATGCCCCGGCTGCCAGCGTGGTGCTGCTGGGCCATTTGCTGGCTGCGGATGGGTTCGAGGTGCTCAGCACGGGGCTTGAGCGTCCGCCACTGCCGGAGCCTGGAGTGCTGGCGGGCCTGTCAGCCGAGGCAGCGGAGCGAGTCGAGTGGTGGGAACGGCATCTGACGGAGCTGCTGACCGGACGGCCGTCCGGCGATCTGGACGGCACTGTCCGTGCCGAGTACGACCCGGCAGTGCACTCTCTGCGGCAAAGGGAGCTGACCAAACTCGCTGAACTCCACGCCTGTGGTGAGGAGATGGCCTTGAGCACGCTGCGGCGGATGCGGACCCGGTTCGAGAGCCAGGGGCTGACTGGGTTGGTGGACGGGCGGCTGCGCAAGCCGTCGACCGCGACAGGCCGGACCGATGCACGGGTCGTGGCCGCGATCGAGCACGTGGTGGCCGCGCAAGCCGAGCGGTCCACGGTGTCTGGGCGGGTACTGATGCGGCGGGTCGAGCGGATGTTGGCCGCCGAGCACGGCGAGGGGGCGGTGGCGTTGCCGTCGCGGGCCACGTTCTACCGGCTGCTGGAGGCGGTCTCGACCGGGCGGCACACGCTGGGCTCAGCCCGTACGCGCCGCTCCCTGGCCAAGCAGCCGTCGCGGATGTTCGGGCAGTTGACGGCCGCACGGCCGGGCGAGGTGATGGAGATCGACTCCACACCGTTGGACGTGCTGGTCGTCCATGACGATGGCGAGGTGGACACCTGCGAGCTGACGGGGTTAGTGGACGTGTCCACCCGGACGCTGGCCGCAGTGGTGCTACGGCCGTCGACCAAGGCGGTGGATGCTGCGCTGCTGCTGGCGCGGGCGATGACGCCGGAGCCGATGCGGCCCGGCTGGGCGGACGCTCTGAGTATGTCGCGTTCGGTGTTGCCGCACGCCTCGCTGCTGTCGCTGGACGATCGGCTGGCCAAGGCCGCGGCGGTGCCGGTGATCACACCGGAGACGGTCGTCAGCGATCACGGGAAGGCGTTCTTCTCCGACACCTTCCGTCACGCCTGCCGGTCGCTGGGGATCTCCTTCCAGCCCGCTCACCAGGACACTCCGACCGACCGGCCGCACATCGAACGCACCCTGGGGTCGGTGGCGACGATGTTCGCCCAGCACGTCGCCGGTCACAAGGGCCGCAGCGCCGAGATGCGGGGCAGGGACCCCGCCGGGGAGGCGGTCTGGTCGGTGCACCAGCTCCAGGAAATGCTTCAGGAGTGGGTGATCGCCGTCTGGCAGAACCATCCGCACGAGGGGCTGCGGGACCCACTGATGGCCGGACGACCGCTGAGCCCGAACGAGAAGTACGCCGCGTTGGTGTCGGCGGCCGGATACGTTCCCGTCGCGCTCAGCTCACAGGAGTACATCCAGCTGATGCCCTGCGAGTGGCGGGTGATCGGGCCCAGCGGTGTCCGGATCAATAACCGGACCTATGACTCGCCGGCTCTCTGCCCCTATCGGCGCCAGCCCTCGGGCACCGGGCCGGACGGCCGCCGCTGGAAGGTGCACTACGACCCTTACGACATCTCCCGTGTCTGGGTACGCAATCACCGCGGCGAGGGCTGGTTCACAGCGGTCTGGCGGCACTTGCGCACGGCTCCGGTCCCGATGGGCGAACTCGTCTGGAACCGGGCCCGTCAGGTGCTGAGCGAGCGCCAGCAGCGCAAGCCAGACGAGACTACGGTCGCCCAGGCCGCGGCGGAACTGCTCGACCGGGCGGCCGACGGCCCCGAACAGCCCCCTGCTCGCCGCCGCGGGGCGAGTCGGCCCGGTGAGCGCCGTGACCGCAGGGTCGCTGCCCGCACCCGGGCCACCAGCGAGCGCGCCTGGCCTCGGCCCGAACCGCAACCTGGACACCAGGAGACACCCCGAACGATTTCTGATTAATCCGAAGAGACCGGTGAAAAAGGGGAGTTGGCCAAGGTGGTGCCGCTTGGCATCTTCGATGCCCGCGAGGAGGCGAAACGACGATGGTGAGCTCCGCTGCCGCAGGCGGACCGGCCTTCGCGACCGGAGAACGCATCGAACCGCCGACGACCTTGGCCGGGTGGCGGCGCTTCGTTGAGAAAGACCCGGCCACCTTCAAGCTCGCCAACCCACAGCGCTGGGAGGCCATGAGCGACCGCAAGCGCGACTTCTACGATGAGCGGCGCATTGACTACCACTCCGAACTTCAGGTCGTACGGACCTCCACCGTTCAAGAGGTCGCCCATCAGGGGCAGTTGCTGACCCTCTTGAACCGGCGTGAGCACGGAGCCCGACGAGGTCTGATCGTCTCGGGCGAACGGACCACCGGGAAGACCACAGCATTACGACAGCTCGGCCGTCTCCATGAACTCCGCATCCGGCAGCGCAATCCCCGCGGGAGACGAATCCCGGTGGTCTATGTCACCGCCCCTCCGAAGGGTTCGCCCCGCAAACTCGCGATCGAGTTCGCCCGCTTCCTCGGTCTTCCGGTGATCTCCCCCCGGCACAACACCGTCGACATCACCAGCACGGTCTGCCAAGTACTGATCGAGGCTCGCACTGACCTGGTTCTGGTCGACGGGATCCATCTGATGAACCTGGCCACCACTGCGGGCGAGGAACTCTCCGACCACCTCAAGTACTTCACCGAGCACCATCCCGCCACCTTCGCCTATGCAGGCATCGACGTTGAGCACTCCGGTCTGTTCACGGGCATCCGAGGTGGCCAGATCGCCGGTCGTTGCGTACTTCTTCGCACTGGGCCCTTCTCCAAGAACTCCGAGTGGGAAGGTCTGGTGGCCCAGATGGAAGCCACACTCCGCCTGCACCACCACAAACCCGGCACCGTGACACGACTGCACGACTATCTGCACCAGCGCACCGGCGGCATGATCGGTAGCCTCTCCCACCTGATCCGGGCCGCGGCCATCTCCTCGATCCTCGATGGCAGCGATCGCATCACCCGCCGTCAGATGGATTCCATCCGTGTCGACCACGCCAGCGAAAGCGTCTTCCGCGGTGAGGCCCCCGATGGCGAAGCCACCAACTGAAGCCCGCCGGAGAGGCCCTGCCGCAGTCAGGTCGCTGCCGTTCCAGCCGGCCCTGTTGCGACCGCTGCCCCATACCGTCGCCCCGTTCCCGAACGAGACTCTCGATTCCTACCGCCACCGCCTCGCCGTCGCGAACCAGTTCCCGGACTTCCGCAACGTTCGCACCCCTTCGCGGTGGCTGGTCTGCCCGCTCGACGAACTGGAACGGCTGGAGGTCCTGAGCGGCCAGCCCCGCGAGTCCCTGCTCTGGGCCATCCCAGAGCTCAGGCATTACGCCCCCAGCATCGCCCCGCCCCTCGAATACAGGACCAACGTCACCCGCCGGGCCTGCGACTGGTGCGGCTGGCGAGCAGGCAGCGCTGGCCTGCCGATATATGTGAACGTCCGTGGGCTGCACGACAACGTCTGCATCCGCCATCGCCGCTGGCTCAGCGGCGGCAAGACCAACCCCTACGAACAGATCGACGTCTCCCCGGCACCCGAGATCGTCCGAGCCCAAATCCTCCTCGACCGGCTCGAACGCCGACTCGGCATCGGCTTCTTCGCCCCGAGATACCGACTTTGCGAGCAGATCTGGAGCGAGATCGACCGGCGCGGACTGATCCGCGCGGAACGAGACGCGACACTCCAGCACATATACCGCGCAGATCTTGACAAACTGCCGGATCGCTTCGGCCCGGTTCAGCGATTTCAGCGGGCTGCCCGCTATCCCCAGGTCGCCAGATTCACGCAGTTCATCCTCGCAATGTCACAGCAGCCGAAGACGGAACGGGCAATCTCGCACCTCACCGGCGTGATCCAGCTGGACTTCGAACGGGCCTTCCCCATGGACCGACGCCCTCGCGGCATCACGATTCCCTGGCTGCGAAAGCTCCTCGTCCAACTCGTGGAAGCAGTGACCACTGACCCGTTGCACCCCAGGTCGAGGGAGATAGACCGTCTATGGCTGTCTCACTCAACCTGAACCAACCGCAGGTCACGGCCTCGCCGTGGTCCGCCCTCGCTGAGGCAGGCCACCTCACTCGGATACGAAGGCTTGGGCACAAGCCTCAGCGACCAGCACATCTTGTTCGGCGGTGCCCCCGGAGACACCCACAGCGCCGACGGTTTGTCCGTCCGGGTCCACAAGCGGCAAGCCGCCGCCGAATGAGACCAAGCCTCCATTGCTCCACTCAATGCCATAGACCGGGCCGCCCGGCTGGGAAATCTCACCCAGGGCGGCGGTGGGCATACGGAACAGCACCGAGGTCTTAGCCTTCTTCAGAGCCAGGTCGACCGAGCCGAGCCAGGCATTGTCCATGCGAGAGAAGTGAACGAGGTGCCCTCCCGCGTCCACGATCGCGATGTTCATCGCCGTACCGGCCTCTGCGGCTGAGTCCCGGCCGGCAGCGGCGAGCCGAGCGGCGTTGTCCAAAGTGAGTACGGTCATGAGAAGCCCTCCACAGGCTGATGCGGATCAGTACGCTGATCAAGGTCTCGCGCCGGTGGAGTACCAGCCAGGGCCGTGTCATACCTGGCCACCGCGTTCCTGGGGAGAACAGCCCCAGGAACACACCGAGACCGGGTGTGACACTGGACGTCATGAGCGAGCTCGGCGAATTCCTCAAGGCCAAGCGGGCGGCGATCACCCCCGAAGAGGTCGGGCTGCCCGCGATCGGCAACCCCCGACGGGTCAGCGGCCTGCGCCGTGAGGAAGTGGCACAGCTGGCCGCAGTCAGCGTCGACCACTACACCCGGCTCGAACAGGGCCGGGTCACCAGCGCATCCGACAACGTACTGACCGGGATCGCCGCCGCACTGCGTCTGACCGATGACGAGCGCGCCTACCTGCAGCTGATCGCCCGGCCCCAGGCTGAGCGCCGCACCGGCCGGCCCCCGAGCCGAGTCGCCGCCCCGGTCCACGACCTCCTCGCCGCGCTGCCACACACCCCCGCGCTGGTTCTGGGGCCCAGAACCGACATCCTCGCCTGGAACACCGCTGCCACCGCACTGTTCCTTGACTTCGCCGACCTGCGTCCCGAACACCGCAACCTGGTCCGGCTGCTCTTCCTCGAACCACGTATCCGCGACCTCTACCAAGATTGGGAAGCGGTCGCCGCCGAAGCGGTGGCACGGTTGCGCATGGACGCCGTCCACGCCTCCGGCGACCGCCGCCTGGCAGCCCTGGTCGGCGAACTCTATGTCCAGGACGATGACTTCCGCCGCTGGTGGGGCGGCCACGGCGTCCGTGCCGCGAGCGCGGGACGCAAACGGTTCTCGCACCCGCTCGCCGGACCCATCGAGCTGGACTGGCAGGCCATGAACCTCAATGCCACACCTGACCAGACCCTCGTCACCTACACCGCCCCCTCCGGCACCCCGTCCCACGACGCACTCCGCTTCCTCACCGCATGGACCAACAAGCCATCGGCATCCAGCACGGACGAGCCCGAGCGCATCCAAAGCTGATGACGCATGGCGAGCCCACTCAGCAGCTCAACTGCTCAACTGCTCAGGTTGAGTGAGACAGACGAACCAAGGCCATCCCACTCAACCTGAACCACCGCAGGTCACGGCCTCGACGTGATTCACCTCTACTGAGACGGGACACCGGTCTCTCCCTGTCACACGCCCCGGCCGGCCTCCGCCTCCCGGGCCGCACGCTCCAGCCGGCTCCGGTGGTCCTCCCACCACTCCGCGTCGCCCGGCGGCATGTTGTCGTTGCCCTCGTTCGACCCGACGGCGCCGTCGATGAGCTCCCGGAGGATGTCGGCATGCCCGGCGTGCCGCTGGGTGTCGGATATGACCCGTACGACGGCGTGGTGCAGCGTCACCTCGTCCTTGCCGTCGGGCCACCACGGCACCCTGCCGACCGTGTCCAGCGCCAGCGCGTCGAGTGTCGCGTCCGCGTGCGCCCACGCCCGGTGGTAGAGCCCCACGATGAACTCACGCGTCTGGTCGGGGGTGGCCCACATGTCGGCGTTGCGCTCGGCGTCCTCCGCCACCCAGGGCAGCGGCTCGCCGGACGGCCGGCCGAAGGTGTCGCCGAGGTAGCCCAGCTCCACGCTCGCCACGTGTTTCACCAGGCCCAGGAGGTTGGTGCCGGTCGGTGTCAGCGGGCGGCGGACGTCGTACTCCGAGAGCCCTTTGAGCTTCCACAGCAGGGCGTCGCGCGCGTCCTGGAGATAGCGGTGCAGGTCGGCCTTGGCATCCGGTTTCGTCATGCGGCCAGTCTGCCGATCGGGTGATCCCTGTCCACCGCTTTCGAGTTACGCCGCCGTCAGGCCCCCTCCCGCACCACCTTCAGCAGCACGTCCAGCGAGCTCACCAGATGTCCCCGCGCCACGCCCGCCGCCAGCAGCCGCTGCTCCGACCGCTCGCTGGGCGCGTAGCCGAGGAACTCCGTGCCGGCCTCCCGGGCGGCGGCGAAGCCGGCCGGGGTGCCGCCGATCACCAGAGTGGTCTCCGGGGCGGCGCCGAGCGAGTGCAGGGCCCGGTGCAGGGTGTGCGGGTGCGGGGTGAGGAGCCGGAGGTCCTGGGCGCGGCCGTGGACGTGCGGGGCGAAGCAGGACGTGAGCCCCCGGCCGGCGAGGTACGACAGCACGGGGCGGTCGGAGGTGTCGGTGGCGATGGCGGTACGGACACCCAGCGCCACCCAGGTGCGGACGAGGACGTCCGCGTGGGGGGTGGGCCACGCCCGTGGCACCTGGGCGAGTTCCTGCCGGGTGAGACGTTCCTCCAGTTCGGCCAGCAGGTCACTGCCGGGGTGGCGGCCGGCCACCGCGGACAGCAGGGAGTACGGGTCCTGGTGGTCGCGTTCCGCCTCCGCGAGGAGTCCGTCGGGTCCGTCGGGTTCGTCGAGCCCGTCCGTTCCGCGTTCCCGCAGCCACTCCGCCCAGGCCGCGGCGATACGTTTCGCCGAACGGCCCGGATAGAGGAAGCAGATCGGGCCGTCGAAGTCGAAGACCACATGCCGTGTCCTGTCCACCAGCCGCCGGAGATCCTCGGTCGTGTCGTCCGCCACCGGCGCGGCGCCCATCGTTCCCGTCACGGAATCCACTAGGTGAGTGTCGATTCCACGGCGATCGTTGCCCAGAGGGCGTCGAACCATATCTGAGACTGTTCCACGAACGCGGCGTCCCGCCCACCGGTGTCCCGGGCGAACCGGAACAGCGGCGACTGCTTGCCCCAGGCGTCGTACACCTCGGCCTCACCGCTCGGGAGGTGCTTGGTGTGGCGGCCGACCCGGTAGTGGCCGAGCAGCGCCTCCCGGCCGTTCAGCACATAGACCTTGACCGGTGGGGTGAAGGGCAGCAGCCGGAACGTGATCCGGGCGTCGATGCCGTGGGAGGAGCGCAGGTGCCTCATGGTCAGGTCGAGGACCTCGGCCTGGGACGCCTGCTGTCCGGCCAGGGCCCGGTGGATCTCGGCCGCCTTCGCGCCGTCCCCGTCGACCGGCACGGGGAACGCCGGAGTGATGTCCGGATCGGACAGCAGACACCGCACACGGAGGGACTCGGGCCGCACCCGCCCCTCCTGGACGTGCAGCCGCACCGAGTGCATCGCCTCCATGAGGGTCTCCGCCGTGAAACAGAGGGCGTCGATCCGCGCGTGCGGGACCTCGCACGCCTGCCGCACCCGCTCGGGGAGCGCGACGGCCGCCGGCCGCGGCTCCTCCGCGTCGCGGCGCGGCGCTGCGACGTTCGGCGGCCGGCCGCGGGAGACGTTGCCGAGCAGGCCCTCCCGCTGCAGGATGCGCAGCGCCTGGCGTACGGCACCCCGCTCGGCCCCGTAGCTCTCCGCGAGCTCGGCCTGGGTGGGCAGCCGGTCGCCGGTCCTCAGCTCGCCCGCCCGGATCCGCTCCCGGAGGGCGTCGGCGATCTCCCGTGAGGAGCACCGCCCGGTGCCGTTCACTTTCACGTACTCCTGAGTCAGGACCTGCCCACCGGCTCCGCTCGGTCCGGCCGCGTCAGTTGGCAACCAACTTGTACGGAACTTAGGAAAGTGTCAGATCCGTGCTGATGGTCTCCCAGAGGGCGTCGAACCACTTCCGGGACTGGTCCACGAACGCGGCGTCCATCTCCCCGGCCCGCCGCTCGAAGGAGAAGAGCAGGGAGGTGGGCCCGAGGGCGTCGTACAGCTCCACCGTTCCGCTGTCCGTCTCCTCCTCGCGCCGCGTCAGCGTGTAGTAGGCGAACAGCGCCTCCGAGTCGTTGAGCAGGTAGAGCTTCACCGGCGGGGTGAAGGGCAGCGCCCGGAACGCCACCCGGACGTCGATGCCGTGGGAGGAGCGCAGGGACATCAGGTTGTGCCGGAGCACCTGGCCCTGGGCATTGCGCTGGGTGAGCCAGCGCTGGTGGACCGGGTCGTCCTGCGCCTCGCCGCCCTCCACCGGGACCGGGAACGCCAGGTCGATGTCCCGTGACGGCAGGAGGATCCGTACGTCGACCGACTGGGGGCGCAGTCGGCCCTCGTGGATCATGCGGACCGGCTCGCCCAGTGCCAGCATCAGCGTCTCGGCCGTGTGGCAGGCCACGCCGATGCGGACGTGCGGTGCCGAGAACGCATCCCTGAGCCGTGGCGCCAGCCCCACCGGCGTCGGCTGGGGCTCGGTCCTGGCCGGGGTCGGCGGCGCGATCCGCGGCGGGCTCCCCTTGCTCACGTTGCTGAGCAGCCCGTCCTCCTGCAGCGCGCGCAGGGCCTGGCGGACCGTGCCCCGTTCCACCCCGAACTCCTCCGCCAGTTCGGCCTGGGTCGGCAGGCGGTCCCCGGCCCTGAGGTCGCCCGTGCGTATGCGGTCGCGCAGGACGTCGGCGATCTCCTGGGGCGAGAGCCTCCTGCGGCCGTTCACTGCGACATTCTCCTGGGTCACGGCCAAAACGGTACAACCCTCTTTCATCTTCGCGGACTTGTTCCGTGGTTGTTTTCAGCATACGACCAACTGGGCACAATCTCAGTAGAGTTGGTTACCAACTTCTCGGAGTTGGCGGAGTTACCAGCTCCTCCCGCGGCTGGTTGGCAGCAGCCGAACGGCCGTAAATGGCAGGTCCGTACCGCTCCTGGACCCGTCGCGCGGTCCCGTACACCCGCGCGCCCGCCGGACCGGCACATTCCCCCGGAGCGCCACGAGTTCCGTTCCCGCCCCGCTCCGCCGCACACTTCGAAGGAGGAGACATCATGCCCGTCATAGCCCTCACCTCCGCCGTGATCCTCGCCGGCGTCGAACAGCTCATCGAGTGGCGGTACGGTCCGACGGGCATCGTCGGCCTGCTGCTCCTCACCGTCGGGCTGAAGGCCAGAAGCCCTCTGTGCAGCTCCATCGGCGCCACCGTCCTGGCCCTGCTGATCTGCGGGCCCGCCCTGTGAGCGTCGTACGGCGCAGGGCGGGGACGGCCGGCCCGGTCAGTTCGTGAGCAGCAGTTCCGTACTGATCGTCTCCCACAGCGCGTCGAACCACTGCTGCGACTGCTCCACGAAGGCCGAGTCCCGCAGGGCCGCCCCCTGCTCGAAGGCGAACAGCATCGACTGGGTGCCCTGCGTGTCGTACGTCTCCAGGTGCTCGCTGTCGACCTCCATTTCCCTCCGCTGCACCGTGTAGTACGCGAACAGCGCCTCCGAGCCGTTGAGCAGGTACAGCTTCACCGGCGGGGTGAAGGGCAGCGCACGGAAGGAGACGTGTACGTCGATGCCGTGCGTGGCGCGCAGCGTCAGCAGGTTGTGCCGCAGCACCTGGCCCTGGGCGTTGCGCTGGGCCAGCCAGCGGCGCTGCAGCCGGCGGTCGGCCGAGGGGTCCACCGAGGTCGGGAAGGCGAGGGCGATCTCGCGGCTGGGCAGCAGCACCCGGACGTCGACCCTGGCCGGTTCTGTGCGCCCCGCGTGAATCTCGCGCAACGGCTCACTCATGGCGAGCGTCAGCGAGTCGGACGTCAGGCACAGGGCGTCGATCCGCACATGCCGCGCGGCGAAGGCGGCGGAGATGCGCGGGGCGAGCGCGACCGTCGTGGGCTGCGGAGCGGCCTCCGGACCGATCAGGGTCTCGCCCGGATTCAGCGCCACGGTGGCCGGGCTGCCCTTGGAAACGTTGGTGAGCAGATGCTCCGACTGAAGGATGCGCAGCGCCTGCCGTACGGCACCTCGCTCGACGCCGAACTCGTCGGCCAGCCTGGCCTGTGTGGGCATGCGCTCCCCCGGCCGCAGCACTCCGGATCTGATCCGGCTGCGCAGCTCGTCGGCCACCTCATGATGGGACCTGGGTGACCGTTTCTCCCGTTTCCGCCCGTTGACGGCGGCACTCTCCGGCTCCACAACCAAAAACACTACAACTTCGCGCCATCTTGGGGCAGTTCGCAGAGAGGTGGTTATGAGACGACCCCAAGTGGAGATAACTCAGGTGAAGTTGGTCGCCAACTCAAGCAACATGGTCAAGCTTACGGGGGGTTGGTAACCGCAGGTCACCGCGGATCGCTGAGGGTGACTCCGTCGACCGGGTGGGCACCGCCGTCTCGTCCTGTAGGGAGGGACCGTTCCAGAGGAGGGAACGCCATGCCGCTCATCGCCCTCGCCGCAGCGATCCTCATCGCCGGGTTCCAGCAGCTCATCGAATGGAAGTACGGCCCGCTGGGCATCGTCGGCCTGCTCGCGCTCACCATCGGGCTCAAGGCGCGGAACACCCTGGTCAGCGGCGTGGGGGCGGTACTGCTCGTACTGCTGCTCGCCCCGGCCGGCTGACGCCGCCACCGGTCCGGCCGGCCGGACTTCCCTCGGGAGGGGGGTCGGAAGCCCGGTCGGCCCACAGCACAGTCACAACCGAATACGGTGACAACTCCACATGGCCACAACCGAATCACGGCACCACAGCACGTACTGAGGGACACACAACTGCATCGCACAACTGGATACAGGGGAGCTTGCGACAAAGTCATCGACCCGCACGGGAAGGAGCACGGCACCGTACGCGACAGGGCGCCGCCCACTGAGGCGGCGCCCTCGTGCTGTTCCCGTACCCCGCCCGTGTCACACGAGCAGGTCGTCCACCTGTGCCTCACCCTCCCGGTACCGGCGGGCGATCTCCGCGCTGCAGTCGTCGGCCGTGCGCTGGAGATGCTGCCGCCGGCGGGAGATCTGCCGCTCGTAGCGGGCGAGCCGGCCGAGGCCCGCGGCCAGCTCCTCGTCCGTACGGGCCTTCAGGTCCGAGAGCTCCACCTCGCCGAGCATCTCCGCGGCGAGGGCCCGGTACTCCTCACGGTGCGGCGTGCCGACCGTCACATGGCGGGCGGAGGAACGGTGCCGGGCGGGCGCGTCCTTGAGGATCTCCGGGAGCCGGTCGACCAGGCCCACGGGCGCCGCGGCTCCGCCGCGCCGGGCGAGCTCCGCGCGCAGGATGTCGATCCGCCCCTGGAGCAACCGCCGCACATAGCTGAGGTCGGCCTCGTCCCGCTGGGCGTCCCGGCGCCGGCCCCGCAGCTCGGCGAGCCGGAGCTCCGACAGACCGGCGCACGGCAGGCCGGCGGCCGGCGCCGGGGGCGTGCTGTCCGTGCGCTGCACGGGCGGGCGCGGCGCCCCCGCGGCGGCCCACTCCACGGCCCACGGCCCGGCGCCCACCTCCGCGGTCGCGCCCGCACCGGCGCCCCCGCCTCCGCCCCTGCTGCCGCTCGTCCTCGCACTCGATGTGCTCATGCTGGTGTCAACCGTCCCCTCGACCGGCGCGGTCCGCCCCACGCACGCACCACGATGCACGCATGGTGCCACCAGAAGCGGACGCTATGTGACCGAGTGCCCTTGATCGGCCCAGATGGCCGGTTAAGGATCATTAAGAACGACCATCCTCCCGGTGCAGCGGGAACGTCCGAGGCGAAACGATTGTGCTCGGCACGCCCCGCCCCTCACGCCGGCCGCGGCCCTACCCCCGAACGGATGACACCGCCTCGCACGGCATCATGTCCGTATGCGTGCGGTGGTGCAGAGAGTGGACGGCGCGAGCGTCGTCGTCGACGGCGAGACGGTCGGGGAGATCCACGGCGAGGGACTGTGCGTCCTCGTCGGCGTGACCCACGAGGACACCAAGGAGAAGGCGGACCGGCTGGCCCGCAAGCTCTGGTCGGTGCGGATGCTCCAGGACGAGAAGTCGTGCAGCGACATCGACGCACCCCTGCTCGTCATCAGCCAGTTCACGCTGTACGGGGACGCCCGCAAGGGCCGCCGCCCCACCTGGAACGCCGCCGCGCCCGGCGAGGTCGCCGAGCCGCTCGTGGACGAGGTGGTCGCCCGGCTGCGGGCGCTCGGCGCGACGGTGGCGACGGGCCGGTTCGGCGCGGGGATGCGTGTCTCGCTGACGAACGACGGCCCGTTCACGGTGCTGATCGAGGTCTGACGGCCCCGGCCACGCGCCAGGGCCCTCCCGGCCGCACGCCACGGCCCCTACGGCTCGACGACGACCTCCTGAGCCGCCGCGGTGTCCCCCGCCAGCAGCCGCGCGTCCACCGGCACGTTCCGCTTGACCAGCGCGAGCGCGACCGGTCCCAGCTCGTGGTGGCGTACGGACGTGGTGATGAAGCCGATCCTCCGGCCCTCGCCCCCGTCGTCGGCGACCCGGATCTCGGTACCGGGCGCGGGCAGGTGCACCTCGCTGCCGTCCAGGTGCAGGAAGACCAGACGGCGCGGCGGCTTGCCCAGGTTCTGCACCCGGGCCACGGTCTCCTGGCCCCGGTAGCAGCCCTTCTGCAGGTGCACCGCGGTGCCGATCCAGCCCAGCTCGTGCGGGATGGTCCGGTGGTCGGTCTCGAAGCCGAGGCGCGGGCGGTGGTGCTCGACGCGCAGCGCCTCGTACGCGAGCAGCCCGGCGGCCGGGCCTGCACCGGCCGCGTAC
The DNA here is from genome assembly GCA_000719105.1 of Streptomyces sclerotialus. GTDB lineage: Bacteria > Actinomycetota > Actinomycetes > Streptomycetales > Streptomycetaceae > Streptomyces > Streptomyces sclerotialus_B. Next base: position 149,839 of record JODX01000009.1, read on the forward strand.
GACTCCAGGTCCGCGCGCGGCAGGAAGAGATCACGGCCGTACGGCGTCTCGCGGACGACGACGCCCTCGGGCACCTCCGCGATGGACCCGGCCGGCAGGTGCACGACCGCGATGTCGCCGGTCCGGTCCGCCACCTCGACCCGGTAGAAGAACTTCATCGACTCCAGGTACGCGATCAGCGCGTCCTGGGTGCCGGGCTCCACATGGGCCCAGACGGTCTTCCCGTCGTCGACGAGGTACAGCGCGTGTTCGACGTGACCGTTCGCGGACAGCACGAGGGCCTCGGTGGCCTGGTGGGCCGGCAGATCGCTGACGTGCTGGGTGAGCAGCAGGTGCAGCCAGCTCAGCCGGTCCTCGCCGGTGACGGTCACGACGCCCCGGTGGGAGAGGTCGACGAAACCGTTGCCGTCGGCGAGGGCGCGCTGCTCGCGGAACAGATCGCCGTAGTGGGCGGCGACGCCTTCGTCCACGCCTTCGGCGGGGACGGCGCCGGGCAGGGACAGCAGAGGGCTCTTCATGGGGCCAAGCCTACGACTTGGTAGTTGAAGCCTTGAGGGAGCAACTCTCGCACCGGCCGAAGATGGCGAAGTGCTTCAGATCGGTGTCGAATCCGAACGTCTCGCGCAGCTTCGCGGTGAACTCCGCGGCGACGTCCGTGTCCGCCTCGATCACGTTCGTGCAGTCCCGGCACACCAGATGCAGATGGTGGTGCCGGTCCGCGAGGTGGTAGGTCGGCGCCCCGTGCCCCAGATGGGCGTGCGAGACGAGGCCCAGTTCCTCCAGCAGCTCCAGCGTGCGGTACACGGTGGAGATGTTGACCCCCGACGCCGTCTTCCTCACCTCGCCGAGGATGTCGTCGGGGGTCGCGTGCTCCAGGGTGTCCACGGCTTCGAGCACGAGTTGCCGCTGCGGGGTCAGCCGGTAGCCGCGCTGCCGCAGATCACTCTTCCAGTCGGTGCTCACCACACCGAAAGTCTAGGACCAGTCGCCCGAGACGCGGCAGAAGAAGGACTACTTGAAGAAGGCGATCCCGTCGTCCGGCATGTCGTCCGGGAGGGCCTTGGCCCAGCGCTCGACGTCCTCCGGCGTGACGACCTTCTTCAGGTGGGCGGACATGTAGGGGCGCAGCTCGACCTCGGGGGTCTGCTTCTCGCCGACCCACATGAGGTCGCTCTTCACATACCCGTAGAGCCGCTTGCCACCGCTGTACGGGCCCGAGGCGGCGGTCCGGGCCACCGCGTCGGTGACCAGGTCGATCTGCGGCTTCTTGTCGGCCATCTCGCCGTACCAGACCTCGACGACACCGTCGTCGCGGACCATCGTGACCTCGACCTTGCGGTCGGCGTCGATGCGCCAGAAACCGGACTCGGTCTCCAGCGGCCGCACCTTGTTGCCGTCGTTGTCCAGCACCCAGGTGCGGGAGTGGTACTCCAGGAAGTCCCGGCCGTCGTGGGTGAAGCTGACCTCCTGGCCGAAGTTGCACTTCTCGGCGCCGGGGAAGTCGTGCACGCCCGCGCCGGCCCAGTTCCCGAGCAGGAAGGCGAGCGGAACCAGGTCCTTGTGCAGGTCGGACGGGATCTCGATCATGAGTGGCTCAGCAGTCTCGTACGGTGTGGGCGGGGGTCAGCGCTGGCCCTGGTACAGCTTCTTCACGGCCAGCCCGGTGAAGGCGAGGACGCCGACGCAGACCAGGACCAGCAGGGCTTCGAAGAAGATCTCCACGGGGTGCTCCTCGGTTGAGCGGGGTGTAGCTGTACGTGTACGGGGCCGGGCCCCAGCTTACGCGGCGGGGGCCCGGCTTTCTCCGTGAGGTGGGGCTCACCTCGTCCGGCTCAGCCCAGCAGCTGGCTCTGCAGCACCACGGTCTGCTGGAACGGCACGGCCTTCGCGGTGCCCTTCCGCGACTGGGCGACGACCGCGATCGTGTCGCCCGCGGACAGGTACGCCTGGCGGACCTGCTCGTCGTCGTACGGCTCGGCCTCGTCGTACGCGAACCGCCGCACGTCCTCGACGTTGGCCTTCGAGTTGGGGTAGCCGTCGTCGAACTTCGGGTCCGGGGCACCGCGCAGGTCGTACACGGGCGCGTCGTACTCGACGATCTTCTCGAACAGTTCCTCGGCCGCCGCTCCCGTCCCGAACTGCAGCAGGTAGATCCGCGCGTGTGTGCCGTCCTGCGTGGTCCAGCCGCCGGCGGCGATGTGGCGCAGGCCGTAGTCGGTGAGCAGCTGCCCGAGCTCCTCGCGGTCCTCCTTCTCCGCGTACTCCGCCAGGAAGTCCTTCGTCGCCAGCCAGCCGTCCTCACCGCGCAGCGCCTTGTCCCGCTCGCTGCCCTTCGGTGCGGGCAGCACGAGTTCGCGCAGGTCGGCGTGGTGGGCACCTGCCGTGTTGGCTTCGGCGAAGGGGGCGGGACTGCCGGCGGGCAGCGGAGGGCGCGTGATCTCCGGGTACGCCCAGCGGCCGTCCGGCTCGGTGGCGGAAACCTCGGGCACTGGCACTTGCGAGGCTTGTGACACTTCCGGGACTTCCAAGGCGTTCCCCCCACACAACGTGAAGCACGGACTCCGTATCCGCGCACAGGAGACTCATGGCCGGCACATGGAGTTGTCCCGTGGATGATCACGATCCGGACTACCATTCCGGCATGGCGAAGAAGCTCGTGATCAAGGTGACGGCCGGGGCGGACGCCCCGGAGCGCTGCTCCCAGGCGTTCACCGTGGCGGCGGTGGCCGTGGCCAGCGGCGTGGAGGTCTCCCTCTGGCTGACCGGGGAGTCCTCCTGGTTCGCCCTGCCGGGACGGGCCGCCGAGTTCGAGCTCCCGCACGCCGCCCCGCTGCCCGACCTGCTCGACTCGCTCCTGTCCGGCGGGCGCGTCACCCTGTGCACGCAGTGCGCGGCCCGCCGGGACATCACGGAGGAGGACGTCATCAAGGGCGTCCGTATCGCCGGCGCCCAGGTCTTCGTCCAGGAGGCGACGGCGGACGACACCCAGGCGCTCGTGTACTGAGACGTACTTGGGCGTACCAGACGCGTACTGGGGTGTACGGGTGTACCAGAGGCGTACTGGGGTGGTACTGAGACGCCCGGCTACCGGGGCCGCCGCTCCCTGCCGTCCGGCTCGTCCCACCAGCGGTCCTCGGGACCCCGGCGGTTGGCCACGATCGCGGCCAGCGGCGGGATGACCATCGCCACCACGCACATGCCGACGGCCACGGGCACCGACCAGAGGCGTACGACGGAACAGCCCAGGACGAAGAGCGCCAGGCAGGCCCCCATCATGGCGAAGTACACGTGGCGTCGCCGTGCGTACATGTCTCCAGCGTAGGCCCGTACTCACGCACGCCGAAGGGCCGCATCCCCGGGTGTTCACCCCGGGATGCGGCCCCTCGGTCGCGTCAGGACCGTCGGGTGCCGGCCGGATCCGTCACGATCCGTCCGTCACCGTCAGACGGCGATCGCGACCTCCGCCAGACCGCCCTGCTGGGCGACGACCGTGCGGTCGGCGGTGGCGCCGGGCACCAGCGCGCGGACGGTCCAGGTGCCCTCGGCCGCGTAGAAGCGGAACTGGCCCGTCGCGGAGGTGGGGACCTCCGCCGTGAACTCGCCGGTGGAGTCCAGCAGCCGGACGTAGCCCGTCACCGGCTCGCCGTCGCGGGTCACCTGACCCTGGATCGTGGTCTCACCGGGCTTGATCGTCGAGGCGTCCGGGCCGCCGGCCTTCGCTCCGCACATGTCGTACTCCTGTTGAGTGGTGAAGGGTCGGTCGTTCGGTGTCGGTGTGGGTGTCGGCGGGGCCGGTTACTTGGCGGGGCCGAGCTCGATCGGCACGCCGACGAGGGAGCCGTACTCGGTCCAGGAGCCGTCGTAGTTCTTGACGTTGTCCACGCCGAGCAGCTCGTGCAGCACGAACCAGGTCAGCGCGGAGCGCTCACCGATGCGGCAGTAGGCGATGGTGTCCTTGGACAGGTCGACCTGCTCGTCCTCGTAGAGGGCCTTGAGCTCGTCGTCGGACTTGAAGGTGCCGTCGTCGTTGGCGTTCTTCGACCACGGGATGTTGCGGGCGGACGGCACGTGGCCGGCACGCTGCGACTGCTCCTGCGGCAGGTGCGCCGGGGCGAGCAGCTTGCCCGAGAACTCGTCGGGGGACCGGACGTCGACCAGGTTCTGGGCGCCGATGGCCGCCACGACGTCGTCGCGGAAGGCACGGATCGAGGTGTCCTGCGGCTTGGCCTTGTACTCGGTGGCGGCGCGCTCCGGCACCTCCTCGACCAGCTCGCGGGCGTCCAGCTCCCACTTCTTGCGGCCGCCGTCGAGCAGCTTGACGCTGTCGTGGCCGTAGAGCTTGAAGTACCAGTACGCGTAGGAGGCGAACCAGTTGTTGTTGCCGCCGTAGAGGATCACCAGGCTGTCGTTGGCGATGCCCTTGGCGGACAGGAGCTTCTCGAAGCCCTCCTGGTCGACGAAGTCGCGGCGGACCGGGTCCTGCAGGTCCTTCGTCCAGTCGAGCTTGATCGCGTTCCTGATGTGGTTCTTGTCGTACGCGGTGGTGTCCTCGTCCACCTCGACGACGACGACGTTCTCGTCGTCCAGGTGGTCCTGCAGCCAGTCGGCGTCGACCAGGACGTCGCTGCGGCTCATGCTCTTCTCCTCCGGGGCAGTTGCGGCGGGGCTGTGCGTTCAGAGAGGGTGCGCGCGGCCAGGCCCTCGGCGGCGACGCGGCGCACGGGCGGCCCTGAACAGGGATGACTCGGATCCAGGGCCCGGGGAACCGGGAGCTGGCGCTCCCGCTCAGACGGCGCGACAGAGCATGGCGGCGACGCGGCACAGGTCTACTGCCCGCCGCTTCGTGAGATCCGCCTGTCGCTGCTTCATGCGCTCGATCGTAAGGACGGACGGGCGGGCATGTCACCGATGTGTCGCATAGTGAGACATGATCGTCCGAGATGCGGGATACGTGTGGGGGGAATGTGGGGTGAATGTGGGGCGGTTCGGTCGGGGGGACGGTCCCGCCGGAGGCTCGGCGGGGGTTTCGTCCACGTCCCGCCCAGAGTCCGGACACACGTTCGGGGTGCCGGACCTGCGGTACGGACATCGGCGTCTCGCCTGGCGGACACCACGGACGGCCACGCACGTCCCGGGCGGCCTGCGGCCGCCAAGGATCGGGGCACCGCCCGCTCCCGGTGGGCGTCCTACCCGGCCAGCCTGATGTTCGAACCCTGCACCGTGATCTTCACGCCGTCCGCGGCGCCCTCCACCTTGTCGAGCTTGATGCCACCGGGCAGCTCGTCGATGGCCTGCTGGAAGTCGGTGATCGAACGGATCGCGCTCTCGGTGAGGCCCACGCCCAGATCGGGCAGGGAGTCGGCGCGCACCTGCACGCTGTCGCCCTCGACGACGAGCGAGCCGACCACGGAGACCGGGCGGGGCAGGTCGATACCGAGGACGGTCGCGTCCACCGACAGCTTGATCTTCCCGTCGCCGCCGGCGGAGAGACCGGCGATACGGGCCGTGACCCCGGGGGCGATCTGCGTGGGTTCGGACTTCGCGGCCTTGAGCAGTTCGTCGTACGGGATGACGGCGCTGCCGGTGGCGGTCCGGGCGGTGGCGGACCCGAAGTCTCCGGAGAACTCGACCCCGCGCATGTCGGCCTTCAGGTCCGTGATGCGGACGGTGCCGCCGTCGGTGCCGGTGGACGCCTCGTAGTCAGGGATGCCGATCTCGACCTCGTCCAGCTCCCCGCTCGCCACCTGGGTCAGGAACGGGAAGCCCTTGATGGACACGTCCGGTGCGGCGGTCAGGCCCTCGCCGGCACGCACCCGGTCGGCGGCCTCGTTCTCGGCGAAATCGACCGCGACACGGTCCGCGATCACGAAGAGACCGCCAAGGATCACGAGGACGACGATCAGTATTCGCAGTGCGCGCATGTGCTGGTTCCCACCCGTTCCGCTCGCCGGTCGTTCCGTCGTTCAGCGCATCGGCGACCTGAGTGGCCGCTGCCCGCGACCCTAGTCGGGTGGCGTCCGGAAGGCGGCGTCCGGCTGACGGTTGTCGATCACCTGTGACGATCGCCCGTGACGATCGACGGCGCTCGACGACCGGCGTTCGCCGGGGGTTCAGCCCAGGGCGCGGCCCAGCAGGTACACCGCGGGAGCCGCCGCCGTCAGGGGCAGCGCCACACCGGCCGTGAAGTGCACGAACCGGGACGGGTAGTCGTAGGCGGCGACCCGGTGGCCGATCAGGGCGCAGACGGCCGCGCCCAGACCGAGGAGGGCGCCCTGCCCGCCGAGGCCGGTCATCGAGCCCACCGCGATGCCCGTGCCCGCGCCGGCCGGCAGTGCCACGGCCACGGAGGCCACCGTGGGCAGGGGCAGCGCACGGGCCAGGACCGCCACGGCCACCGCCGCCGCGCCCGCCGTCACCGCGTCCGGATCGGCGGCCAGATGCCCGGCGGCGACGATCGACAGGGCCGCCGACGCCACCGTCGCCGTCAGGCCGTACATGCGCTCGTCGGGGTCGGCGTGGCTGCGCAGCTGGAGGACCAGCGTCAGCAGCACCCAGACACCGAGGGTGCCGAGGATGGCGGCCGGCCCGTTCTCCCGGCCCACCGCGAGGAGGGCCACATCGGCGGTGAGCGCACCGGCGAAGGCCAGCGCGATGCCCTGCCGGGCGGGCCACATGCCGTTGAGCCGGAACCAGCCGGCCGCGGTCACCGCCTGGAGGACCACCAGCGGCACGACCAGGGCGTACTGGCCGACCGCCGCCGTCACGGAGAGCAGTGCCCCGAGGACGGCGGTGAGCAGCGCCGGCTGCATACCGGGATCGATGATCGGCGACCGGCCCTCCGCGCGGGCCCGCTGGCCGTCGGTGACGCGGGCGTTGCCGGTGAGGGTCGGGGGACCGTAGGCGGGCTCGTCCTGCTCCTGGTCGGCGGCGGGGCTGGGCGCGGCATGGGCAGGGGCATGGGCAGGGGCTGGGGCCTGGGCATGCGGTCGCGGCTGGGGCTGGGGCTGGCCGTGCGCCTGGGGCCGGGCGTGTGCCGGTGGCCGGCCATGTCCCTGCGGCTGGGCGTGTCCTTGAGGCTGGGCGTGTCCCTGAGGCTGCGCATGTCCCTGAGGCTGGGCGGCGTACTGCTGCTGCCACTGCTGGTGCTGGTGCTGGTGCTGGTGCTGCGGATGAGCCGGGGTTGCGGCGTGGGCCCCGCCGTAGGGCTGGGGCTGCGGCCGGCCGTACCCCTGGGACGGCAGGTAGGCCGTCTCCGTCACGTCCGCCGCGGGGACCGGCGGCTGCATCTGGGTCTCCCAGGTCTGGCCCGCCCACTGCTGGGTGTACTGCTGGTCGTGCGCCTCGGCGTACTGCCAGGCGGGCTGAGCCGGCTGGGCGGGCTGGGCGGGCTGCTGGGTGTGCTGCTGCCGGTACGGGTCGTGGTCGTACCCCTCGTAGGAGGAGCCGTAGGGCTGGTTGCTCATGGTCTGGGTCACCCTCCTGCGAACGGCGGGAGCACCTCGACCGTGCCGCCCTCGGCCAGCCGTACCGTCTCATGTCCACGGGTGCCCACGGGATCACCGTCGACGAGGAACGAGCATCGCCGCAGCACGCGGACCAGTTCGCCCGGGTGCCGCCCGCGGGCCGCGTCCAGCGCCTCGGCGAGCGTGTCCGCGTCGTACGGCTCCTCGGCGGTCCCGGCGGCGGCCTTCGCTGCGGCCCAGTACCGCACCGTGCCCTTTGCCATCTCGTCCCTCAATCTTCGTGACGCGCACCAATGTTGGTGCACGCTGTGAACACCGTCAGGCTAGCCGCCCGCGCTCCACCGGGAGGCCGCGGGACCGAACGCCCGCCGAACACCGTACGAAAGCCGTGCGAAAGCCACCCGACGACAACGTCAGAGCCGCAGGTCGCGCTCGTGCCGGCGGTGCTCCTGCGGGACGGCCGCCACCGCCCACCGCCCGATGCGGTCCAGCAGCTCGTCGCCCGCCGCGTTCTCCGCGTGCCCCATCCCCCGCTCCAGCCAGAGCTCGGCGTGGCCGCCGGACGCCTCGGCCAGCATCCGCGGGTGGTCGAGCGGGAAGTAGGCGTCCCGGTCGCCGTGCACGACGAGGAGCGGGGTGGGCGCGATCAGCGGCACCGACTCGACCGGGGACGACGGCACCGGGTCCCAGTCGCGGTGGTGGATGCGGGTGCGGAAGCCGTAGCGGCCGACCAGGCGGCCCTCCGGCCGGGTCACCAGCCAGTGCAGCCGCCGCATGGGCGCCGTACCGCGGTAGTACCAGCGGGCCGGTGCGCTGACCGACACCACCGCATCGGTGTGCGCACCCCGGTACGCGCCCACCCGCGCATCCGTGCGCCCCTCGTGCTCCTTGCCCTGTCCCTCGCCGTCCCTCCCGTCCGCGTGCAGCGCCGCGTGCCGCAGCACCACCGAGCCCCCCATGGAGAAGCCGACGGTGACCACGCGCGCGTGCCCGAGTTCCCGCGCCCACGCGACCGCGGCCGCCAGATCGAGCACCTCCCGGTCGCCCACGGTCGAGCGGCCGCCCGACGTCCCGTGGCCACGGAAGGAGAAGGTGACGGCGGATCCGTACCGGGCGAGGGCCCGCGCCACGCGCCGTACGTGCGGACGCTCGAGATCACCCGTGAAGCCGTGCGCGACCACGAAGACCGGGTGACGCGAGGGTGGCGTTCCGGCGTCGTATACGGCGCCGCCCGGCTCGTATACGGCATCGATCGGCACACCGTCGAACGCGCGAAGACGCCTCCTCAGAGGCGCGCGCCCGCCCGTTCCGGGCCGCGTGACGACGCGCGACCGCGTCATATGACCTGCCGGATCAGTGCTCATGTGGGCTATTCTGCTGGGCGAAGGACTCGGGCAGCGTTGCCTCCGGGTCCTTTTGTGCTTTCGGGAGCGTTGTATACGACGCGGGAAACCGCAGGTGTACGGGGCGCCGATCGCATACGCGGGGCCCTGGGCGCGGGATCCGCACCGTACGACACCGTACGAAGCAGTGCCGCAGACTCCCCCACCGCCCTGAGGAACGTGGGAGTGCCCCCATCGCAGGGACCGAGGAGGAACCGAACGTCATGGGCGAGCGAACCGTGCACGAACCGACGACGACGACCCGAATGCCCGAGCGTGGCCGGAAGCACGAGGGAGGCGCGCGATGAGCTCCCTGCTGCTGCTGACCAACGCCCTCCAGCCGTCGACGGAGGTGCTTCCCGCTCTCGGCCTGCTCCTGCACAACGTGCGGGTGGCCCCCGCGGAAGGCCCCGCCCTGGTCGACACCCCCGGTGCCGACGTCATCCTCATCGACGGCCGCCGCGACCTCCCGCAGGTGCGCAGCCTGTGCCAGCTCCTCCGCTCGACCGGCCCCGGCTGTCCCCTCGTCCTCGTCGTCACCGAGGGCGGCCTCGCGGCCGTCACCGCGGACTGGGGCATCGACGACGTACTGCTCGACACCGCGGGTCCCGCCGAGGTCGAGGCCCGGCTGCGGCTCGCCATGGGCCGCCAGCAGATCGTCAACGACGACTCCCCGATGGAGATCCGCAACGGCGACCTGTCGGTGGACGAGGCGACGTACAGCGCCAAGCTCAAGGGCCGGGTGCTCGATCTCACCTTCAAGGAGTTCGAGCTCCTCAAGTACCTCGCCCAGCACCCGGGCCGCGTCTTCACGCGCGCGCAGCTGCTGCAGGAGGTCTGGGGCTACGACTACTTCGGCGGTACGCGCACCGTCGACGTGCACGTACGGCGGCTGCGGGCCAAGCTCGGCCCCGAGCACGAGTCGCTGATCGGCACCGTACGCAACGTCGGCTACCGCTTCGTCACCCCGGAGAAGGTGGAGCGCGCCGCCGAGGAAGCCAAGGCCAAGGCGGCACGGCCGCAGCCGGAGAGCGCCGGCGAGACGGCACCCTCGGACGCCGCCGAGGTGGGCGCGGAGGCCTGACCCGCGCGCTGGGGAGCGGACGGGAACCGGGACCGCGCACGGTGCGGTACCGGTTCCGTACCAGGAACCGGTACGCCCTGCCCAGCACCTTTCAATCCGCGTAGACTCCGCGCGTGGCCAAGGTGACTCGGGACGATGTGGCGCGGCTGGCGGGGACCTCCACCGCCGTTGTCAGCTATGTCATCAACAACGGACCCCGGCCGGTCGCCCCGGCCACGCGCGAGCGCGTCCAAGCCGCGATCAAGGAGCTGGGGTACCGGCCCGACCGGGTGGCCCAGGCCATGGCGTCGCGGCGGACCGAGCTCATAGGCCTGATCGTGCCGGACGCGCGCCAGCCCTTCTTCGGGGAGATGGCCCACGCCGTCGAACAGGCGGCCGCCGAGCGCGGCAAGATGGTCCTCGTCGGCAACTCCGACTACGTCGCCGAGCGCGAGGTCCACTACCTGCGGGCCTTCCTCGGGATGCGGGTCTCCGGCCTGATCCTCGTCAGCCACGCCCTGAACGACAACGCCGCCGCCGAGATAGACGCCTGGGACGCGCGCGTGGTGCTGCTGCACGAGCGGCCCGAGGCGATCGACGACGTGGCGGTGGTCACGGACGACATCGGCGGCGCCCAGCTCGCGGTGCGCCATCTGCTGGAGCACGGGCACCCGTACGTGGCCTGCCTGGGCGGTGTCGCGGAGACCCCGCTGGTCGGCGACCCCGTCTCCGACCACGTCGAGGGCTGGCGGCGCGCGATGCAGGAGGCGCGGATCCCCACGGAGGGACGCCTGTTCGAGGCGCCGTACAACCGCTACGACGCGTACCAGGTCGCCCTGGAGCTGCTGGCCGGACCGCACCGGCCGCCCGCGATCTTCTGCTCCACCGACGACCAGGCGATCGGTGTGCTGCGCGCCGCGCGCGAGCTGCGGATCGAGGTGCCGGAGGAACTGGCGGTCGCCGGCTTCGACGACGTGAAGGAGGCCGCGCTGACGGATCCGCCGCTGACGACGGTGGCGACCGACCGTACGGCGATGGCCCGGGCGGCCGTGGATCTCGTGCTCGACGACGGGCTGCGGGTGCCGGGATCGCGGCGGGAGCGGGTGAAGCTGTTCCCGTCGCGGCTGGTGGTACGGCGTTCGTGCGGGTGCCGGTAGCTCCGGCCGTACAGCCCCACCGATAGAGCCGTTCCATGTGGAGCCGTTCTTCTTTATATCGGGCGAACGAGGTTCTGCCGGGCTTCTCAGTCGGCGCTCAGGGAGCTCTCATGGTCGGGCGACAAGCTCATGGACATGACCGAGAGCAGCTTCCGCCGCAGCGGCGAGTACGACCACCAGTACCCCCAGGGTCACGGACAGCACGCCTTCACTCCCGCCACTCCTGTCAACCCGGAGTGGCCGCCCCCGCCGGCGTACGAGCCGGAGGCGGCGCAGGTCATGCAGGAGCCCGCCCCCGCCCCCATCCACAAGAAGCGCGCCCGCGGCCCCATGGCCCTGCTGGCCGCCGTGGCGATCGTCGCCGCGGCCATCGGGGGCGGCACCGCGTACGGCATCCAGGAGCTGACCGGCAGCGACACGGTCGCCGCCGCCTCCTCCACCAGCACGAGCGTGGTGCCGACCAGCGAGAAGGGCACCGTCGCCGGGGTCGCCAAGGCGGTCAGCCCGAGCATCGTGGAGATCAGCGCCTCCTCGAACGCCGGTGAGTCCACCGGATCGGGCGTGATCATCACCACCGACGGCGAGATCATCACCAACAACCACGTCATCTCCGGCGCCTCCTCGATCACCGTGTCGACCAGCGACGGCAAGGAGTACACCGCGCAGGTCGTCGGCACCGACAGCGCGAAGGACCTGGCGCTGATCAAGCTGGACAACGCCTCCGGCCTCACGGCCGCCACCCTCGGCAACTCGTCGAACGTCCAGGTCGGCGACGAGGTGGTGGCGATCGGCTCCCCCGAGGGCCTGACCGGCACCGTCACCAGCGGCATCGTGTCCGCCCTGGACCGCGACGTCACCGTCTCCACGGACGAGAGCCAGGGGCAGCAGCAACAGCAGCAGGGCGGCGGCTGGCCGTTCGAGTTCGGCGGGCAGCAGTTCAACGGCGACACCGGCTCCTCGACGACCACGTACAAGGCGCTCCAGACCGACGCCTCGCTCAACCCGGGCAACTCCGGCGGCGCCCTGATCGACATGAACGGCAACATCATCGGCATCAACTCGGCGATGTACTCGGCGAGCGACGCGACGTCCTCCTCCAGTGCGGGCAGCGTCGGCCTCGGCTTCGCCATCCCGATCAACACGGTCAAGGCCGACCTGGACACCCTGCGGGCGGGCGGCTCCGACAGCTGAGCCGTACACCCCGGCGACCTGGGGTTCACTACTGCACGGCCACCGGACGTGCGAGGCTGAGGACGCCCGAGGAATCCTTACGTCCGTAGCCGCCCGTACGCCCCTTCGCACCCGAGGAACGACCATCATGAGCCCCGCCGAAGGCGACCGTGACCCCCAGCGCATCCTGATCGTCGACGACGAGCCGGCGGTGCGCGAAGCACTCCAGCGCAGCCTCGCCTTCGAGGGGTACGACACCGAGGTGGCCGTGGACGGCGCCGACGCACTGGAGAAGGCCACCGCGTACCGGCCCGACCTGGTCGTCCTCGACATCCAGATGCCGCGCATGGACGGGCTGACCACCGCCCGCCGGATGCGCGGCGCGGGCTCCACCACACCGATCCTGATGCTGACGGCCCGCGACACGGTCGGCGACCGGGTCACCGGCCTGGACGCCGGCGCGGACGACTACCTGGTCAAGCCGTTCGAGCTGGACGAGCTGTTCGCCCGGGTCCGCGCGCTGCTGCGGCGCAGCTCGTACGCGGCAGCGGCGGCGGCGCAGGACGGCGGGCCGCAGGAGGAGGTGCTGGCCTTCGGCGACCTGACCATGAACCTGGCGACCCGCGAGGTCACGCGCGGCAGCCGCCAGGTCGAACTGACCCGCACGGAGTTCACGCTCCTGGAGATGTTCATGGCCCATCCGCGCCAGGTGCTCACGCGCGAGCAGATCCTGAAGGCGGTCTGGGGCTTCGACTTCGAGCCGTCGTCGAACAGCCTCGACGTGTACGTGATGTACCTGCGGCGCAAGACCGAGGCGGGCGGCGAGCCGCGTCTCGTGCACACGGTGCGGGGCGTGGGGTATGTGCTGCGTGCGGGCGGCGCGGAGTGAGGAAGCTCCTGCGCCGGTACCGCTCGCTGCCCCTGCGGACGCGGCTGTCGCTGCTGGTCGCGGCGGCGGTGGCGTTCGCGGTGGCGGCGGTGTCGGTGACGTGCTGGTTCATCGTGCAGGGGAAGCTGTACGACCAGGTCGACAATGACCTGAAGAAGATGGTGAACCGGCCGGATCTGGGGAACATCGCCGAGAACGTCCTCAATCTCTGCGTCCAGGACGTGCAGGACGGCGACCGCGGCATCCCGAGCAACAGTTACTTCCAGGTGGTCAAGGAAGACGGGACGGTCTGCGTCAACCCGACCGCGGTCGGCAAGGTCAAGGTCTCCGCCACCGACATGGCCGTCATCAAGAACGCCGGCCACGGCAACGGCGTCTTCCACGACGGCACCGACGGAAGCGGCAACGCGGTGCGCGTACTCACCGTGCCCGTCTCCACCACCGACGGCCCGGCGGCCCTCGTCCTCGCCACTCCCCTCAAGAGCACCCAGTCCACGCTCAACGAACTGGCCTTGCTGCTTCTGCTCGTCTCCGGCATCGGAGTCGTCGGCGCCGGGGCCGCCGGACTGGCGGTCGCCCGTGCCGGTCTCCGCCCCGTCGACAAGCTCACCGAAGCCGTCGAGCACATCGCCCGCACCGAGGACCTGGGCATCCGCATCCCGGTGGAGGAGGACGGCGACGACGAGATCGCCCGGCTGTCCCGTTCCTTCAACTCCATGACGTCGTCCCTCGCCGACTCCCGTGAACTCCAGCAGCAGCTGATCGCGGACGCCGGTCACGAGCTCCGCACCCCCCTGACCTCCCTCCGCACCAACATCGAGCTCCTCACCCGCAGCGAGGAGACCGGCCGTCCGATTCCCGAGGCCGACCGCAAGGCGCTGCTCGCCTCGGTGAAGGCGCAGATGACGGAGCTGGCCGCGCTGATCGGCGACCTCCAGGAGCTGTCGCGCTCGGAGAAGGGGCAGCACGCCGGGAAGGTGCAGGTCGTGGCCTGGCAGGATGTCGTCGAGTCGGCCCTGCGGCGGGCCCGGCTGCGCGGCCCGGAGCTGACGATCACGGCGGACGTCCAGCCCTGGTACGTCCGCGCGGAGCCGTCCACGCTGGAGCGGGCGGTGGTCAACATCCTGGACAACGCGGTGAAGTTCAGTCCGGGGGGCGGCACGATCGAGGTGTCCCTGGTGGACGGCGCCCTGACGGTGCGCGACCACGGCCCCGGCATCCCGGCCGAGGAACTCCCGCACGTCTTCGACCGCTTCTGGCGCTCCCCCAGCGCGCGGGCTCTGCCGGGCTCGGGGCTGGGCCTGTCGATCGTGGCCCGGACGGTCCAGCAGGCGGGCGGCGAGGTCACGCTCGCCCGGGCCGAGGGCGGAGGGACGGTGGCGACGGTGCGGCTGCCGGGGGCGCCTATGGCTCCGCCGGAGATTCCGTAGGAGGTTCGGCTCCCTGCCAGAAGAGTTGTTCCACCACGATTTGTGGGTCTTCGACGCGAGGTACGAAGGTGTACTTCAACCAACCGTTGCCATGGTCGAAGAAGAGGGCGTGAGCGCCCTTCGGCTCGCTGGACCGTACCGGCACGACCTCTATTCCGCCAGGCAGACAGGCAGCCGTCTCGATGCCTCGAAAATACGGATCCTTCACCGTGACCAGCTCGGCGCGCGCGGTATGGACCAGCTCCCGTGCATGCGCAGGCAGCGCCTCGAGGGCAGCGAGCGCATCGACTCGCCAGTCCAGCTGCCAAGGCGGCCCCATGAACCCATCGGTCACTCGCCAGGCTCCAGCTTCTGCACCCGGTGGCGAATCTTCGACACCTCTTCCAGGAGGGTCCTGGCCTCGGCGATGTCAGTGGACTCAGCCGCACGGTGTTGCAGATCGCGCACATGTGCGTCGAGCTCGGGATCCCGGGCCAAGGCGTACTCGCCCCACCAGAAGGCAAGGAACGCGTGCACCGGGCTTACGTTGTAGGTATCGGCGATCGCCCTTTTCCAGTGCCGGTCGAAGTCGGGGAGGAGCTGGGGCGTGTTCAGGGCGATGGCCTTGCGCAAGGCCATCGGCGTCCGCTCGGGCATGACGGGGACGAACCGATCGGGTTCCGCAGCGTGAGCAGCCATGACCGAGGTCCTCCTTCGACGCGATGTCTCCACGACCATAGCCGCGCTCACCGCCCCGGCGCGGATTGTCCGCGCATCGGCCTCGGCAGGCCCTGAACACAAGTCTTTTCGATGGTCACGTGCTCTGTCATGAGGACACCATGACCGGACCGCGCCCCTTCCCGTGCCGATACCCGGCCCGCCTCACTCGACGGTGTTCACACCCTCTGGGACTTTGACGTCGTCCTTCCTGACACGCCGTGCAGGAAGGCCGCTAGGCGGTCGGCCTCTTCGTTGATCGCGGTGTGATCGGCGGGGCTGAGGACGCGCAGTGGTGTGACGGTGAGGGTGCCGTTGCCGCTGGTCCAGGTGGCCGCCACCCGGCCGTCGACGAGTACGAGGCGTTCACCGGCGACGGAGAGGCCGCGGTGGGTGTCGTCGATGATGCGGGTGCGGTCGTGATAGCCGAGGACGGTGTTGTCGAAGGCGGGCAGGAAGCGTACGGGGGCGGGGGTGTCCGGGTCGGGTCTCGGGACGTCGGGCAGATCGAGCAGTTCGCGGCCCTGGTCATCGCGGAAGCTGATCAGTTCGTCGGCGTCGCGGAGGGCGGCGACGGCCCTCGGCAGGCCGGCCAGGCCGCACCAGGCGCGCAGGTCGGTGCTGGTGGCGGGACCGAAGGCACGCAGGTACCGGCGGACGAGGTCCGTGTCCGCGTCGACGCCGCCGGGGGTGGGCGGGTCGGTACGGGCGAGCCAGGTGGACAGGGGCAGATACGTCGCTCCGGCCTTGCTGCGCCAGGTGCCGCGCGGGGGAAGCTGCACGGTGGGGACGAGAGCGGCGACGACGGCTTCGCCCAGGACCCGGGCCTGATGTCGGGCCAGTGCGGGGCGAGGGCCCGGCCGATGTCGCCGAGGGAGCGGGGCAGGCCGTCGGCCATGAGGGCCTGGGCCCGTACGGCAAGGTCGTCCGGGTCGAGGTCGGTGAGGTCCCGACGGTACGTGCCGAGGGTGCGCTGGCGGAGCAGGGTGTGGTGGCGGGGCCGCCAATTCCAGGCGTCGTCGGCGGTGACCAGGTGCACGGTGCGGCGCATGAGGTGCAGACGGACGAGCGCGCGCTGTTCGAGCAGACGCGAGAGCTCGTCTGGGTCGAAGTCGCGCACCCGGGACCAGAGTCCGGTGAACGGCTCCTGCGGCTCCTGGGCCTGGAGGCCGCCGAGGTGGGCGACGACGTCGGGAAGTCCGGCGTCGGTGCGGTTCAGCAGGAACTGGCGGGCCAGGGTCGCGCGGTTGAGGGCGCGGGTGCTGAGGCGGGTGGTCACGTGTACTCCGTGCTGGGTGAGTCGGCGAGTGCGTGCCACGCCCAGGCGCGTGACACGCACTCCCTGGACCTGGGAAAACTCCCTGTCAGCCGGCGTCGTACGCGGCGGCCACGTCGAGGACCCAGGTGACGCCGAACCGGTCGGTCAGCATCCCGAAGGCCGGTGCCCACTGTGCGGGCCCGAAGTCCTCGACCACGGTGGCGCCCTCGGACAGCTTCTTCCACAGCTCGCCGACCTCCTCAACGGTCTCGCCGCGGACGGACATGAAGAACGGCTCGTGGGTCAGCGTCATGCCGTGCTCGCGCCGGGTGGTACCGGTCGGGCCGGCCTCGCCACCGGCCTGGCCGGGGATGTCGTACGCCATGACGCGGAAGCCGTTGTCGGCGTCGTCGATCTGACCGAAGACGATCTTGTCGGCGTCGGGCAGTTCCTTCGGCATGCCGAAGTCACCGTACGTGACGGCGGTGAGCCGGCCGCCGAAGACGGACCGGTAGAACTCCAGCGCCTCACGGGCGTTGCCCCGGAAGTTGAGGTGGGCGGTGGTGGCGAAAGCCATGGTGACTCCGTACGGATCGAGGCGGGGTGTCGGTTCGAGTCCGAGGTTCGCAGGGGAAGGTGCCAGGTTGTGTCACCTACTCCGGGCAGTATCAGCACCATGCCGAAGACTTCCGCTCGTCTGCTGACTCTGCTGTCGCTGCTGCAGACCCGCCGCGACTGGCCCGGCACCCTGCTGGCCGACCGCCTCGGCATCAGCCTGCGCACCGTGCGCCGTGACGTCGACCGCCTCCGCGAGCTCGGCTACTCAATCGCTGCGGTGAAGGGACCCGACGGCGGCTACCGGCTCAGTGCGGGCACCGAGCTGCCACCGCTGCTGTTCGACGACGAGCAGGTCGTCGCACTCACCGTCGCCCTGCGGACCGCCGCGACCCGGCCGGACGACACCCTCGCCGAACCCTCCGCGCGGGCGCTGCACACCGTCCGCCAGGTGATGCCCGCCCGGCTGCGCCATCGCATCGACGCCCTGCGGGTCACCGCCGTCGAACCGCCCACCACCCGGCCGTCCGCCGCGGTCGGCAGCGACGTGCTGCTCGCGGTCAGCGCCGCTGTGCACGCCCGCGAGGTCCTGCGTTTCGACTACGTCAGCGGCAGCGGTAGCGGGTGGACGACCGAGGAGCCGCCGCGCCGTGTCGAACCCCATCACGTCATCACCTGGGACGGGCGCTGGTACCTCATCGCCTTCGACCTCGACAGGCACGACTGGCGCACCTTCCGCGCCGACCGGATCACCCCGCGCACTCCCACCGGCCCCCGGTTCACCCGGCGCGAGCTCCCCGGCGGCGGCGACATCACCACCTACCTCACCGGCGTCTTCCGCGGCTCCACCGACGACTCTGGGGACTGGCCATGCCGGGGGACGGTAATCCTTGGCTTGGACGCCGCCACCGTGTCCCTCTATACCCGCGAGGGCCTGGTGGAAGAACTGGACGACGGCCGCTGCCGGCTCACTCTGGGTTCGTGGTCATGGACGGGCCTGGCCTCGGCCTTTGCCATGTACGACGCCGAGATCGAGGTGGTCGGCCCGCCGGAACTCACGGATGTCTTCGCTCAGCTCGGCAACCGTTTCCTGCGTACGGCGAAGGGGTCCCCCGCTACTTCGCCATGAGCACGAAAGCGGACCAGGAAGCGGCGGAGATGATCAGCGGTGCCGCTTCTGGCGCCTTGCTGTCGCGGACGGGGACTATGCCGGGGTAGCCGTCGGCGACCTCGACGCAGTTGTTGTCTCCCCCGTCGCTGTAGCTCGACTTGCGCCAGGCGGCGGTGCTTAGGTCAAGGGTGTACTTCATGCCGATCAGCTGCGGCCCTTGACCCGCGCAACGAACGCGCACCAGGACGCAGCGGGGAAAACCAGCGGGGATGCCTCGGGCGTCTTGCTGTCGCGGACGGGGACTATGCCGGGGTGGCCGTCGGCCACCTCGACGCAATCGTTGGCACCCCCCTCGCTGTAACTCGACTTGCGCCATATTGCGTGGCTGAGGTCGGAAGTGTGCGTCATGATCCGTGCTCCTCCATTACGCCCCTGATGAACGTGAGCGAGTCCGACGGGGACAATGCCAGGTCGCGGAGCCGATCGTAGGAGAGTCGGCGCCGCAAGACTTCATCCGCGGTTTCATCCAGCTGACCGCATCCGTTGCCTTCCTTGTAGGCAACGGCACTTCCATCGTCCTGCCAGAGCAACGTCAGTGACCCCGTCATGTGGTGGTGAACACCGGCGGAGAACGGCAGCACTTGAAGCATCAGGTTGGGCCACATCGCGACCGACTCCAGATGGAGCAACTGCTCACGCCAGGTCTCGGCGCGGGCAGCAGGACGCCGGAGTGCAGCCTCGTCCACGATGATCCGAACGTTGGGCTCCGGCTTTCGCCGTAGCAGGTACTGGCGCCCTAACCGTGCCGCCACCTGTTCGTCCACCAGTTCGTCAACGTCAGCCGTTGTCTGGCCCCCAGACAACACCTCCCGGGCGAACTCCTCTGTCTGCAGGAGACCTGGCACCGCTGGCGTGAAGACCCGAATGACCCGCGCCGTCGCCTCCAGCTCCATGAACCGCTTGTACTGGTTGCTGAAGGCGTCGAGCCTTGCCGCCTTCCAATGGCTTACGAGCAGGTCACTGCACCCGTAGTACTCGTCCAAGTCCTCCATGACGGTCACCTTGGAGAGCCGTTCACCCGCCTCCAGCCGGTACAGGTAGCTCTTGTCGTAACCCATCTCGTCGGCCAGCTGCCCCAGCGACTTCCCAGCCTTCTCGCGCAGATACCGGAGCGTCTGCCCCAGCACGAGACGACCCGAATCCCGTTGCCCGTCAACTGCATTGCTCACCGTCACCCCTCCCCGTTGCCTGGCGCTCCAGACAACACCAAGCCTCTTCCGCAGCGTACGCGCCACCAGTGACGATCGGAGCACGAACCGTAATCGCCGCTCGTCACGGCACCGAGAAGGGAACACCCATGCGCGTACGCCTCGCCGAAGCCTGCGAGTTCATCCTGCTGGTCCTCCTGCGGGCCCTGCTGCCCGCCCGAGGGCGGCACCGATCCGTCGCCGTACCGGCCCAGTCCCCGGCCTGCTCCCCGCCCGTACATCCACGGGCCAAGGCCACCCGCGACGCACAACCCCGCGAGTGGGACACCCCCCTCGTACGCCCCTACCTCCTCACCCCGGACGAGCGCCGCGAGCGCAAGCTGCAACGCCGGCGCCGCCAGGCCCTCTGGCTGGCCACCCACGGCATCGACGTCGGGCCCCGCCACATCCACGGGATGGAGGTCTCCGCATGACCACGAACCTGCGCCTGCTCCCCTGGACCACACCCGAGGGCAAACCCTGCTACCTGAGCTCCGACGGCGGAGACAGCACGCTGTCCCGGCTCGCCGACGACGTGGAGGCGGCCCAGCTCGCCTCGGGCGAGCAGGTGCTCGCAGGTTCCAGAGCCGTACTCGCCGATCCCAAGGCCGGCGAGCGGGCGATGCGCTTCGCGCTGACCAGGGCGACGGAGTGCCTGGAGGACGTCATCCGGATCTCGGTCAGCCGGGGCGAACGCGTCCCGGGGGGCGAACAGTGACACCACCGCTCTCGTCCTCCAGCACCCGGCCCCCATCACGCTCTACCGTGTACCTCCGGTCCAGCCACACCGCCCCCGCCGGAGAAGAGAAACCGATCATGGCCCACGAGGTGGATCCGAACTCCTGCGAGAGAACTCCCGAGGCGATCCGCGCGGCCCTGCAACGGCGGCCCGACTGGTTGCGGGCCTTCGAGCAGGACTGGCTCAGCGCGGCGGCGGACTTCGACCGATCGGCGCTCGACGCCGTGACCGACAAGTGGTTCCCCTTCGCCTGCGCCTGCGCGACACCGGGATACCTGGACGAGGTGGAGCAGACGGTCAAGCGGATGACCGAGGGCGACACCGAGGGCATGGTCTTCCGCGACACGGACGGGAACGCCTACGACGCCGACAACCGGCCCATCGACGCGAGCAGGCCAGGGTGAGCGCGTACGCGATCAGATACGTCGACCGCGCGGCTCAGCGCAGGGCCGCGTTGCAAGCACCTCAGCGTGCGGCGCTGGAGGAGCTGGAGAAGCGGCTCAGCCTCAATCCGTTCGGCGCGCCCGCGATCAGCAACCGGGACAACAGCTGGTCGGCGTCGTTCACGGGCGGCTTCATCACGTACGTCGTATCCAACCGGCATGTGGTGATCAACGTCATCGACCTGGTGGCTCCCTGATCACCCCAGGCCTCCCGCAACAACCCGGCAACCTTTCCCCCCACGGCTCCCACAAGCAAGTGACCCCACTCACCCCTCACTTGACCGGACCGGGAGCAGCCCGTGGATGAGACACGCGATGAGACCCGCAGCAAGGCGGCCCGCAGCAAGGCCCGGCACCGCAGACGGCGGACGACGGCTGTGACGGCCGGGGTACCGCTCGCCGTGGTGGCCGCGGCGGCGCTGGCGTACGGCAACGAGTTCGGGGTGTTCGGCGAGGGCTCGCAGGCCCACGCGGACACCGCCGCCGCAGCGGCCTGGGCCACCGACGTCGCCGACGGCTTCGCGTCCGTCAACGCCCTCGGGCAGAACGGCACGTACGGCGGGCGGGACGGCAAGACCGTCACCGTGAGGACCCTCGCGGACCTGGAGAAGTACGCGACCGCCGCCGAGCCGTACGTCATCGTCGTCGCCGGGACCATCAACATGGACCCCGTCGGCAAGGAGATCAAGGTCGCCTCCGACAAGACGATCGTGGGGTCCGGGACCTCCGGGCACATCGTCGGCGGCGGCTTCTTCCTCGGCACCGGCGTGCACAACGTGATCATCCGGAACCTGACGATCCGGGACTCGTACCAGGGCACCTGGAACGACAAGGACCACGACTTCGACGCCATCCAGATGGACGGCGCCCATCACGTCTGGATCGACCACAACAACCTGCGGCACATGGCCGACGGACTGATCGACAGCCGCAAGGACACCACCTACGTGACCGTGTCCTGGAACAAGCTGAGCAACAACAACAAGACCTTCGGCATCGGCTGGACCGAAAACGTCACCGCCGATCTCACCATCCACCACAACTGGTTCAGCGACACCGAGCAGCGGAACCCCTCCGCCGACAACATCGCGCACGCGCACCTCTACAACAACTATCTGGAGGACGTCGCCGGGACGGACATCGCCTCCTCGTACGGCAACTACGCGCGCGGCGCCACCAAGATGGTTCTGGAGAACTCCTATTTCCAGGGCATGAAGAACCCCGTCCAGAAGGACAGCACCGCCGCCCTCGTCCAGCGCGGCAACGTCTTCTCCGGGACGAGCGGGCGCAACGAGAGCGGCGGTACGGCGTTCGACCCGAAGGCGTACTACAGCTACACGCTGGACAAGGCGGCCGATGTGCCGGCGCTGCTCAAGGCCGGGACCGGGCCGCGGAGTTCCATCGGTACGGCGGCTGCCACGGCTTCCACCACGGCCGCCGCGGCCACCACCCTCACCGTCGCCAAGGACGGCACCGGCCAGTACACCTCCGTCCAGGCCGCCGTGAACGCCGTCCCCGCGAACAACCCCTCCCGCGTGGTGATCTCCGTCAAGCCGGGTACGTACCGCGAGCTCGTCAAGGTGCCCTCCAACAAGCCGCACGTCACCATCCAGGGCAGCGGCAGCAGCCGCAAAGACACGGTGATCGTCTACAACAACGCGGCCGGCACGCAGAAGCCCGACGGGTCGGGTACCTACGGCACCGGCGGCAGCGCCACCGTCGCCGTCGAGGCCGACGACTTCCAGGCCCGCAACCTGACCATCCTCAACGACTTCGACGAGAAGGCGAACCAGTCCCTCTCCGGCCACCAGGCCGTCGCCCTGCGCACCGCCGCCGACAAGGTGTTCCTCGACGGCGTCATCGTCGAGGGCGACCAGGACACCCTGCTCCTGGACACCGCGTCCAAGGACAAGCTGGGCCGGGTCTACATGAGCAACTCGTACGTCATCGGCAACGTCGACTTCGTCTTCGGGCGGGCCACCGCGGTGATCGACAAGTCGGTGATCACGCTGAAGAAGCGCTGGGACGGCACCTCCGCCGGGTACGTCACGGCGCCCAGCACCGCCGCCAACCGCAAGGGCTTCCTCATCAACCGGACGACCGTCAACGGTGACGTGTCGGCGTCGTCCTTCTACCTGGGCCGTCCCTGGCACGCCGGCGGGGACGCCACCCTCGACCCGCAGACCACCGTCCGCAACAGCACCCTGAGCGCCGCGATCAAGTCCACCCCGTGGACCGACATGAGCGGCTTCTCGTGGAAGGACGACCGGTTCGCCGAGTACAAGAACACTGGGGCCGGTGCGGGGAGTGCGAGCAGCAACCGGCCGCAGCTGACCGACGCCCAGGCGGCGGACCAGGAGGTCGCCGACTGGCTGGGGGACTGGACGCCCACCGCGTCCTGACGTCCTCCACCGGCTTCCGGTCAGCCCGCCAGGCGCGCGTACGTCCCCTGGCGCGCCGCCGCCAGCTCGGCGTGCGTGCCGCTCTGCACCAGCCGGCCCCGGTCGACGACCAGGACGCGGTCGGCGTCCGGGGCCAGGCTCAGATCGTGCGTGATCAGGATCGTCGTACGGCCGGCCGTCAGGCGGCGCAGCGGCTGGACCACCTGCCGGGCGGCCACCGCGTCGAGGCCGGCCGTCGGCTCGTCCAGGACCAGGACGGGGGCGGCGCGGAGCATCGCGCGGGCGATGGTGATCCGCTTGAGCTGGCCGCCGGACAAGGCGGCCGTGCCGGGGGCGACCCGCGTGTCGTAGCCCTCGGGGAGCGCGGTGACGAAGTCGTGGGCGGCGGCGTCCCGCGCGGCCCGCTCCACGTCCCTGTCGGTCGCTCCGGGGCGCCCGCAGGCGATGTTCTCGCGGATCGTGCCGTTGAGGACGAGTGTCTCCTGGGGCAGGAGCGTGACGTTGTCCCGGAGGAACTCCAGCGGTACGTCCGTGAGCGGCACCCCGTCCAGGGAGATCACGCCCGCCGACGGGTCGTAGAAGCGGGTGAGCAGCTTGGACAGGGTGGACTTGCCGGCGCCGCTCGGTCCCGTGATCAGGACCAGTTCGCCGGGGGCTGCGGTGAACGTCACGTCGCGGACCGACGCGCTCTCCGCGCCCGGGTAGCCGAAGGACACATCGTGGAAGGCGACCCGGCCGCGTACCGGCCACGGAGCCACCGGAGCGGCGGGATCCGTGACGGCCGGGCGGGCGTCCAGGAGCTCGCCCAGGCGCTGGGCGCCCGCCGTCGCGGCGGTGAGCGTCAGGCCCAGCCGGCCGAGGTTGCGGACCGGCGGGTAGAGGTAGCCGATGAACGCGGCGAAGGCGAGCAGCTGGCCCAGCGTCATGCGGTCGGCGGAGATCTCCCAGACGCCGAGGCCGATCACCGCGAGCACGCACAGCGTCTCGACGACCTCGACGAACTGCTCGTACATCTCGCTCAGCCGGGCTCCGCGCACCGATGCCTTCATCCAGGCGCGGGCCTCGCGGTCGAGCCGTCTCTCCTCGTCCCGGCGGCGGTTGTACGCCTGGGTGAGGACGATGTTGCCGAGGGACTCCTCGACGACCGAGGTGATCGCGCCGTCGGCGGTCCGCTCGTCCCGGGACGCCGTCCTGATGCGGCCGGAGAAGCGGCGGGCGGCGAACAGGAAGAGGGGCGCGAGGACGAAGGTGGCCAGGGCCAGGTCCCAGCGCAGGTAGAGGGCCGCGCAGGCGTAGAAGACGGCGGAGAAGGCGGCGGCGAGCGTGCCGACGACCCCGGAGACGACCATCTGCTCGATGGCCTCGACGTCACCGGTGAGCCGTTCGACCAGGTCACCGCGGCGGTGCCGCTGGAAGAAGTGCGGCGGCATGTCCTGCACGTGCCGGAAGACGTGCGCGCGCAGGCGGAGGACGAATCTCTCGGCGGTCCAGGTGGCGAGCGAGTTGCCGAGGTAGCCGACGAGCGCGCCGAGCGCGGCGACGGCGAGCCAGGCGCCGGCCGGGCCCCAGAAGGCGGAGAGCGAACCGGCTCGCAGGGCGTTGTCGGTGAGTTCCGCGAACAGCAGGATCGACGCGGTCTCGGCGAGCGCGGACACCACCACGCAGGCCACGATCGCCGCGAGCCAGGTGCGGTCACCGCGGGTCAGCGGCCAGAAACGGCGGAAGGCCTCGCGCACTTCCCTCATGATCGGTCGACTCCTTTCCTCTCCTCGGCGGGCGGACATGCCGAGGCGGGGTCCCCGGGAGCGTTCGCTCGGGGACCCCACCTCGTGGCGTGCGGCTCAGCCCTTGTGCGAGACCGGGCGGCGCTTCGGGGCGGCCTTCTTCGCCGGGGCCTTCTTCTTGGGGGCCGGGGCGGGGGCGGCCTTGCGGGCGGTCTTCTTCACCGGGGCGACCTTGTGAAAGCTCATGGCTGTCTCCTTGCTCGTTCGTACCATTTCTATTTCGCGTCGTTCGCTTTCGCTTTCGACACGGAAAACGTTACGGGACTCGCGAGCCAGATAAGACCAATTCCACTGAGACCTCGATGAAATACACCTGAGTCAATTCTCAGGTGATTACGGGAACTGAATGTCCATTCACATAGAACTTACGGTGCATGCACAACAGAACTTACGGTGCATGCACAACGCAAAAGGCGGCCGACGTCGATGACGTCGGCCGCCTCAGGAGCGAGCGGGGTGCCGGACGATTACTTCACGATCGTGATCCGGTCCGCCGCCGGCACCGCCAGCGGGCTGCCCGCCGAGGTGGTGGCGAGCAGGTACTGCTCCAGCGCCGCCAGGTCGTCCGCGCCGACCAGTTCGTTCGCGCCCTCGCCCAGCGTGGTGAAGCCGTCGCCGCCGCCCGCGAGGAAGCTGTTCATCGCGACGCGGTAGGTGGCCGTCGGGTCGATGGCCGCACCGTTCAGCTTGATCGAGTCGGTGACCACGCGATCGGCGCCCGACTTGGTCAGGTCGAGCGTGTACGTCAGCCCGGCCGACACCTGGAGGATCTTCGGCGAGGCCGCGTTGGAGCCGCTCACCTGCTCCTTGAGCACCTGGATGAGCTGGGCGCCCGTGTAGTCCTGGAGGTTCACCGTGTTGGCGAACGGCTGGACCGTGAAGGCCTCCGCGTACGTCACCACGCCGTCGCCCTCGGCGCCCTTGGCCGCGTAGGTGAGGGGCGCCCGGATGCCGCCGGGGTTCATCAGCGCGAGGTCGGTCTCGGGGTCGAGCTCCTTGCCGTACGCGAGCTGCGCGTCGGCGATCAGGTCACCGAGCGGGGACTCCGTGCCGGAGTTGCCGATGTCGCCCGCGATGTAGCCGATGGCGCGGTTGCCGATCGGGGCGGCCAGCGTGTTCCACTTGTCGATCAGCCGGGTCATGTCGGGGGCCTTGGCGACGTCCCGGGTGACCACGTGGTTCGCGGACTCCACGGACGTACGGGCGATGTCGCCGGTGCGGCGGTCGTACGTGAGGGTGGTGTCCGTGTAGAGGCGGCCGAAGGACGAGGCCGAGGTGACCATGCGCGGGTTGCCCGCCGGGTCGTCGATCGTGCAGACGTACGCGTTGTGCGTGTGGCCGGTGACCAGCGCGTCGACCTTCGGCGTGATGTTCTTGGCGATGTCCACGATCGGCCCGGAGATGCCGTCACCGGCGCCCGGGGAGTCGCAGTCGTAGTTGTACGCCGTCGAGGCGGGCTGGCCGCCCTCGTGGATCAGCGCGACGACCGACTTCACGCCCTGGCGCTCCAGCTCCTTGGCGTACTTGTTGATCGTCTCGACCTCGTCCTTGAACTCGAGGCCCTTGACGCCCTCGGCGGTGACGACGCCCGGCGTGTCCTCCAGGGTCACACCGATGAAGCCGACCTTGACGCCGTTCTTCTTCCACACCCAGTAGGGCTTGAGGATCGGCTTGCCGGTCTTCTCGTCGAGTACGTTCGCCGCGAGGTACGGGAAGTCGGCGCCCCCGAACTTTTCCCCCTCGACGTAACAGCCGTCGGTGGGGTGGCAGCCGCCGTTCTGCAGCCGGGCCAGCTCCTTGGCGCCCTCGTCGAACTCGTGGTTGCCGACGCTCGTGACGTCGAGGTCCAGCTTGTTCAGCGCCTCGATGGTGGGCTCGTCATGGAAGAGGCCCGAGAGCAGCGGGGAGGCGCCGACCATGTCGCCGCCGGCCGCGGTGATGGAGTACTTGTTGCCCTTGCGCGCCTGGCGCAGGTGCGTGGCCAGGTACTCGACGCCGCCCGCGTCGACGGTCGTCGTCGTGCCGTCCTCGTGCTGGTGCGTGACGCGCCCGGAGGAGCCGGACGGCGGCTCCAGGTTGCCGTGCAGGTCGTTGAAGGACAGGAGCTGCACGTCCTGGTAGCGGCCCGGCTGGGACTGCCCGGGCCTGCCGTCGCTCGGCTCGTGCCCCTTCGCCTCGCCGGCCGAGGCCGGGAGCGCGGCGGCGAGCGCACCGACGGTGGCGAGGCCGGCGGCCGCGGCGAGGAGACGGTTCGTGCGGCGTCTGCGGCGGTGCGGCTGGGGTGTGGCGGCTGACATCTGCCCCCCTGGGAGTCGGAACTGAATCGGAACTGAGTCAGATCCGAATCGGATCTGATGGCAAACGGATGAGAAATGGCCCCGTCCGCGCGCAGCCTAAGGTCAACGCGCGTAGCGCGACAGGGGGTTCCTGGTTACGGCCTGATGACCGTCGAGGGCAATTCGCCATGAACAGGACAGGCGACCGGTGCGCGCGGGGGTCGCCGCACCGACCGGACTCCCCGACCGCACCTGCCGCCCGGCCGGCACCGCCCGGACCCCCGGACGAACCGCTCGAGCCGGGCGAATCCCCATGCTGTCCCCGCCCACCCCACCGGGCCTACTCTCATATGCATGAGCAGCCACGACACCGCCCCCCGGGGCCCCGCCCGCAGCATCCAGAGCCTCACCGCGCCGAGCGCCGACCAGATCGAGGCCGTGTCCGCCCTGCTCGACGAGGCGGCCCGGGCCGACGGGCAGTCGGCGGTGTCCGAACAGGGCCGGCTCCAGCTGCGCGGCGGCGAACGGGAGGGCGTACGGCACCTGCTGCTCACCATGAACGGCACCCTCGTCGGCTACGCGCAGCTGGAGGACACCGACCCGGTCGAGGCCCCGGCCGCCGAACTCGTCGTCCACCCCGCGTACCGCGGCCACGGTCACGGCCGCGCCCTCGGCACCGCGCTGCTCGCGGAGTCCGGCAAGCGGCTGCGGGTGTGGGCGCACGGCGGGCACGCCGCCGCCCGGCACCTCGCGCAGGTCCTCGGTCTCGCCCTGTTCCGCGAGCTGCGCCAGATGCGCCGCCCGCTGGCGGACTTCGACCCGCCCGAGCCGGCGCTGCCCGAGGGCGTCACGGTCCGCACCTTCGTGCCCGGCAAGGACGACGCCGCGTGGCTCGCGGTGAACGCCGAGGCCTTCGCCCACCACCCCGAACAGGGCTCCCTGACCCAGCGCGACCTCGACGACCGCAAGGCGGAGCCGTGGTTCGACCCGGCCGGCTTCTTCCTCGCCGAGCGCGGCGGCGAGGTGATCGGCTTCCACTGGACCAAGGTCCACGAGGAGGAGGGGCTCGGGGAGGTGTATGTAGTCGGCGTGCACCCCGACGCCCAGGGCGGCGGTCTCGGCCGGGCACTCACCACGATCGGCCTGCGGCACCTGGCCGCGCGGGGCCTGCCGACCGCGATGCTGTACGTCGACGCCGACAACAAGGCCGCGGTGACCGTGTACGAGCGGCTGGGCTTCGTCACGCACGAGACGGACCTGATGTACCGCACGGAGACCTGAGCGGCACGAACCACCACAGACACCCCGGACACTCCTCAAGGGGGCGGCGCGCTTGACGCCGCCCCCTTCTTTGCACCACCCTTTCACTACTCAATTAGTGAAAGGGTGGTGCAAGCGAGTGGTCGAGTACCGCATCGACAGGCGCAGCGGCGTCGCCACCTACCTCCAGATCGTCCAGCAGACCAAACAGGCCCTGCGCCTCGGCCTGCTGGAGCCCGGCGACAAGCTGCCCACGGCCCGCGAGGTCGTGGCGGCCACCGCGATCAACCCGAACACCGTGCTCAAGGCCTACCGCGAGCTGGAGCGCGAGGGCCTGGTCGAGGCCCGGCGCGGCCTCGGCACGTTCGTCCGGAAGGGTCTGAGCACCGCCCCGGCCGACTCCCCGCTCCGTGCCGAGCTCGAGACCTGGGCGGACCGGGCGCGCACCGCCGGACTCGAACGGGACGACGTGGCGGCGCTCTTCACCTCCGTACTCGATCAGCACTTCCCGTACGACCAGAACCACAGCAAGGGGGACCAGGCATGACCGACACCGCCATCGAGGCGGCCGGACTGGGCAGGACGTTCGGGCGGCGGCGGAGGGCACGGGCGCTGCACGCGTGCACCTTCCGGCTGCCGGCGGGACGCGTCTGCGCGGTCGTCGGACCGAACGGCGCGGGCAAGTCCACCCTGCTCGCCCTCGCGGCCGGACTGCTGCGGCCCACGGAGGGCACGGTCACCGTGCTCGGCACCACCCCGGCGGCGGCCCGCGAGCGCGTCGCGTACGTCGCCCAGGGCAAGCCCCTGCACCCCCAGCTCACCGTCGCCGACACCCTGCGCATGGGCCGGGACCTCAACCCCCGGCGCTGGGACGCGGCCACGGCCGGGCGCGTCGTCGCGGACGGCGACCTCGACCCGGACGCCAAGGTCCGCACCCTTTCGGGCGGCCAGCGCACCCGTGTCGCGCTCGCCCTCGCCCTCGGCAAGCGGCCCGAGCTGCTGCTCCTGGACGAGCCGATGGCCGACCTCGACCCGCTCGCCCGGCACCAGCTCATGGGCACCCTGATGGCGGACGCCGCCGAGCACGGCACCACGATCGTCATGTCCTCGCACGTGATCGCCGAGCTGGAGGGCTCCTGCGACCACCTGCTCCTCGTCGGCGGCGGCCGCGTCCGCCTCGCGGGCCCCGTCGACGACCTGCTGGCCGCCCACACCCTCGTCACCGGCCCGGCCGGCGACCTTGCCCCGCACACGGTGGTCGAGTCCCGTACGACGGGACGCCAGCTCACCGCGCTCGTCCGCCCGGCGGGCCCCCTCGGCGAGGACTGGCAGGCCGGCGACCCGACGCTGGAGGAACTGGTCCTCGCCCACCTCCGCTCGCCCGACGCCCCCGCCCTCACGCTGACCGACGAGCGCCAGGAGGCCGCCGCATGAGCACCGTGACCGCCGAGGCGACGACCGTGCAGAGCCCCCCGTCCTCCGCCCACCGGGGCCTGGTCCGGACGGTGCTGCGGCTGCACCGGTGGGCGCTGTGGTTCTGGGTGCTGTTCCTGGTCGTGACGGGCGGGGCCCTGCTGTGGGCGTACGGGCCGGGGGCCCACGCCGCCTGGCAGGAGTACCGGGCGGCGGACTGCGCCCGGGACGGGTTCCTCCCGGCCTGCGGCACCAACGGCCCCGGGTACCAGTACTTCTCCACGGTGGTCGATTCCGCCTCCGCGCTGCTGTACTCCGTACCGCTGCTGACCGCCGCCTGGGCGGGCTCGGCCCTGATCGGCCGCGAACTGGAGAACGGCACGACGGCGCTCGTCTGGACCCAGTCGGTGTCCCCGGCCCGCTGGCTCGCGGCCAAGCTCGCCGTGCCGGCCGCGCTCCTCGTCGCCGGGACGGCCGTGCTCAGCCTGCTGCACCGTACGGTGTGGTCGGCCGACCGCGAACTCTGGCACGACATGGGCGGCGAGTGGCACTCGGGCAGCATCTACACCGCCAACGGCACCCTTCTCACCGCCTACGTCCTGCTCGGCCTGGCCGTCGGCGTCCTCGCGGGCCTGGTCGTACGGAACGCGCTGCCCGCACTCGCCGCCGCCGCCATCGGCTTCGCGGTGCTCCTGAACGTGCTCGACTCCCTGCGCACCCACCTGTGGCCGGTCAAGACGCTGACCGGCAAGGACGGCTACCCGGACTACATCGGCATGGTGGTCGGCGACGGCGCCCTCACCTCCACCGGCGCCCGCATCCCGGACCCGGTCTGCGTGGACGACGCCGCCTGCCTCGCCCGCCACGACATCGTCGGCTACTACCGCGACTACCACCCGTCCTCCCACTTCTGGCCGCTCCAGCTCGTCGAGACCGGCATCGTGCTCGCCCTTGCAGCCGCGCTCACCTTCGCCGCGTTCGCGCTGCTCCGCCGCCGTACGGCCTGACGACGGCGACCGCGTCCGCGGGGGTACGTCCCTCCTCAGGGGGAGCGACGTACCCCCGCGGTCCTCCCCCCGCTATCCCTCACGTCATGTCTCCGTAACCAACGATTCAGACGACCTTGCGACGCTCGCTCAATGAACCCCGCCGTACCCGAGCACTCGTCGCCCCCGGAGAACGGGGGGAGCGCGTGGAGCGGCCCGTTTCCCGCCGCGCTGCCGCCAGCGCGTTCCGACACGCCCGTCTCCGTGCCGGCGCGGAACAATGGGGCCATGAGCCAGTCCAACGCCCAGGCACCGGTCCAGCACGCGCAGCCCTCCGTGGGCTCCATAGCCGCCCACCGTCCGCACACGGTGGCCGCCGCTGTCTCCGATCTGGAACCCGACCTCGACGCCGACCTCGACGTCTACGAGGAGTCCCAGGACGGCGCCGAGCTGCCCCAGGGCCGTTTCCTGGACCGGGAGCGCAGCTGGCTCGCGTTCAACGAGCGGGTCCTGGAGCTGGCCGAGGACCCGGCCACACCGCTCCTGGAGCGGGCGAACTTCCTGGCCATCTTCGCCAGCAACCTGGACGAGTTCTTCATGGTCCGGGTGGCCGGTCTGAAGCGCCGGATCGCCACCGGCGTCGCCACCCGTTCCGCCTCCGGGCTCCAGCCGCGCGAGGTGCTGGAGATGATCTGGGCGCGCTCGCGCGAGCTGATGGCGCGTCACGCTGCCTGCTACCAGGAGGACGTGGCCCCGGCGCTCGCCGAGGAGGGCGTCCACCTGGTCCGCTGGAGCGAGCTGACAGAGAAGGAGCAGGCCCGCCTCTTCACGCTGTTCCGGCACCAGATCTTCCCGGTGCTGACCCCGCTGGCCGTCGACCCCGCGCACCCGTTCCCGTACATCTCCGGCCTCTCGCTCAACCTCGCCGTCGTCGTACGGAACCCGGTCAGCGGCCACCGGCACTTCGCGCGCGTCAAGGTGCCGCCGCTGCTGTCCCGCTTCCTGGAGGCGTCCCCGAACCGGTACGTGCCCATCGAGGACGTCATCGCCGCGCACCTGGAGGAACTCTTCCCGGGTATGGAGGTGCTGCAGCACCACACCTTCCGCCTCACCCGGAACGAGGACCTGGAGGTCGAGGAGGACGACGCCGAGAACCTGCTCCAGGCCCTGGAGAAGGAGCTCATGCGGCGCCGCTTCGGGCCGCCGGTGCGCCTGGAGGTCGAGGAGTCCATCGACCGGTACGTCCTGGACCTGCTGGTGCGGGAGCTGAAGATCTCCGAGGCCGAGGTGTACCCGCTGCCGGGTCCGCTCGACCTCACGGGTCTGTTCGGCGTCGCGGCGCTCGACCGGCCCGAGCTGAAGTACCCCAAGTTCATCGCGGGCACCCACCGCGACCTCTCCGAGGTCGAGTCGGCGTCGGCGCCCGACATCTTCGCCGCGCTGCGCGAACGGGACGTGCTGCTGCACCACCCGTACGACTCGTTCTCCACCTCCGTGCAGGCGTTCCTGGAGCAGGCCGCGGCCGACCCGGACGTCCTCGCCATCAAGCAGACCCTGTACCGGACCTCGGGCGACTCGCCCATCGTCGACGCGCTCATCGACGCCGCCGAGTCCGGCAAGCAGGTGCTCGTCCTGGTCGAGATCAAGGCCCGCTTCGACGAGCAGGCCAACATCAAGTGGGCCCGGAAGCTGGAGGAGGCCGGCTGCCACGTCGTGTACGGGCTGGTCGGCCTGAAGACGCACTGCAAGCTGTCGCTGGTGGTGCGCCAGGAGGGCGACACCCTGCGCCGCTACTCCCACGTCGGCACCGGCAACTACCACCCCAAGACCGCCCGGCTGTACGAGGACCTGGGTCTGCTGACCGCCGACCAGCAGGTGGGCGCCGACCTCTCCGACCTGTTCAACCGGCTCTCCGGCTACTCCCGCCGCGAGACCTACCGGCGGCTCCTCGTGGCCCCCAAGTCCCTGCGCGACGGTCTGGTCTCCCGGATCAACAAGGAGATCCAGCACCACCGCGCCGGGCGCCCCGCGCACGTCCGCATCAAGGTCAACTCGATGGTGGACGAGGCCGTCATCGACGCGCTGTACCGCGCCTCGCAGGCGGGTGTGCCGGTGGACGTGTGGGTCCGCGGGATCTGCGCCGTACGCCCCGGCGTCCCCGGCCTGTCGGAGAACATCCGGGTGCGGTCCGTGCTCGGCCGCTTCCTGGAGCACTCCCGGGTCTTCGCCTTCTGCAACGGCGGCGAGCCCGAGGTCTGGATCGGCAGCGCCGACATGATGCACCGCAACCTCGACCGCCGTATAGAAGCACTGGTACGGGTCACCGACCCGGCCCACCGGGCGTCCCTCGACCGCCTGCTGGAGACCGGGATGTCCGACTCCACCGCCTCCTGGCACCTCGGCCCGGACGGCGAGTGGACCCGGCACGCGACGGACGCCGAGGGACAGCCCCTGCGCAACGTCCAGGAGATGCTCATTGACGCCCGGAGGCGCCGGCGTGGCACAGCGACACCTTGACCCCACGGACCCGACGAGCGGGACCTCCCCCGCGCTCTCGGCCCTGCTCGGGCACGCACGGGGAGGCGACCCCGCCGCGGAGGCCCTCCCGGGCTATCTGCGGGCCCAGGCGACGGAGTTCCTCCGGGCGCTGCGGGCCCACCGGGAGACCGGGAGCAACGGAGGTCCCCCCGTCAGGGCGAGGCCGGCCGGGGCGGACGACGGTGCCGCCGGGTCCGCCGACGCGGCGCTCGCCCTGCGCCGCGCGGCCCGCCGGATCAGCGGCACCCTGCACACGTTCCGGCCGCTGCTCGACGCCGACTGGTCCGAGAACATGCGGCCCGAACTGGCGTGGCTGTCCGGCACGCTGGCCCGCGAGCACGCGTACGCGGCCCGCCTGCAGCGCCTGGTGACGGCCCTGAACCGGCTGTCGGGCGCGGCGGCCTTCCCGGCCCAGCCCCGCGGCACCGCGCAGGCCGCGGCCGACGGCACCGCGAAGGGCAGCCTGACCGTCGGGGCCGCCAAGGCGGGCGCCCTCCTCGACCGGCAGCTCACCCTCGCCCGCACCCGCGCCCACTCGGCGGCGCTCCAGGCGCTCGGCTCGTCCCGCTTCCACGCGGTCGCCGACAGCGTGGCCGTGCTGGCCAGCGAGGTGCCCCTGGCCCCCGCGGCGGCCACCGCCGACCTGGGCCCCCTCGCCCGTGCCGCACACGAACGGCTGTCCGACGCGGTGGCCGCCCTCCCCCTGGTGACCGCGGGCAGCCCGTACAACGCCGAGGCGCTCGTCCACGGCCTCTCCCCCGACCCGGCCCCGCACCCCCAGGACGCCCCCTGGCACCAGGTCCGCCTGCTGCTGCGGCTGTACCGCTACGCCGTCGAGGTGCTGCACGGACCGGAATCCACCGTCGACGTGCGCCTGCTGACGGCCGGCGAGGCCCTCAACCGGCACCGGGACGCCTCCGAGGCGGCGGCCGCCGCTGCGTCGGCGGCCCGCACCCCGCGCATCGCCCCCGCGACGGCGTACGCGCTCGGCGTCCTCCACGCCGACCAGCGGCACGAGGTGGAGGCGGCCCGGTTCGCGTTCCAGCAGTGCTGGCAGAAGGAGGCGGTGAGCACCTCGTGACGAACCCGACGGACGGCGACGGCACGACCGGCGGCGAGGGCACGACCGGCGGCCAGGACCCGATCCTCGCGGCGGGCTGCGTCCTGTGGCGCCGCTCCCCCAGCCCCGGCCCCGACACCGGGCGACTGGAGCTCTGCCTCGTCCACCGGCCGAAGTACGACGACTGGTCCTTCCCGAAGGGGAAGCTCAAGCCCGGCGAGGACGCCCTGGCCGGCGCGGTGCGCGAGGTCGAGGAGGAGACCGGCAGCCGCTGCACGCCCGGCCCCCGCCTCCGCACGGCCCACTACCTGGTCGACGGCCGCCCCAAGCAGGTGAGCTACTGGGCGGCCGAGGCGTCCGGCGGCAGCTTCACGCCCAGCCGCGAGGTGGACCGCGTCGACTGGCTCGTCCCGGCCGAAGCCCGCGCACGCCTCACCCAGCCGCGCGACCGCGAGCTGGTGGACGACCTGCTGGCGGCCGTGCGGCAGAGCTAGGCCGGGCCCGCGTCCCGCACGTGCTCCTCCGCGTCCGTCCGCGCCCGGCTCCTCGCCCGGCGCGCCGGTCCCCGCCAGCCGCAGGTGCACCGGGCCAGGCAGAACCGTCCCTGCTCGACGGTCGACGGACGGTGGTCCCGCTGCTCCTGAAGGGCTGCACTCTCGTCCCGCTGCGTCACGCCCGGCACGTTACCCGCCGTAGGTGAACGCCCGATGAGGCGCGTGACGGCAGCCCCCGCTCCGTCGTTGACCCGGCGACCCGGCGACAGCTGCCCGGGACGGACCGGCAGGGGGTTGAGACGATGGTGGCGCGGCAGCACGTGAAGGTACCCCCGCTCATGCGGGTCCTTCCGCCCGGACCACTCCGGGAGTGGACGCGGCGGAGCGCGGCGGCCGCCGCGGCCGGGCTCGTCGTGGTGTGCGGTGCCGGCTGCATGCCCCTCACGTCCGCCGAGGACGCCCGCGCCGCCGCCGATCCCGTGGAGCTGCTGCACCGGGCCTCGGGCGCGCTGGTGCGCGCGGGCACCTCCAAGGCCCGTACGTCCATGGAGATGGCCACCGGCGGCACCCGTGTCACCATCCGCGGCGAGGGCGTGTACGACTACGCCGAGCGGCTCGGCCGGCTCCGGGTGCGGCTGCCGCAGGGGGCCGCCGGGGCCGCCGAGCAGCGCCCGATCACCGAGCTCCTCGCGCCGGGTGCCCTGTACATGAAGAACCGCGGCGCCGGAGTGCCCGCCGACAAGTGGGTCCGCGTCGACACCGCCGCCCTCTCCGACGGCAACCTCGTCACCGGCGGCGCCACCGACCCCCTCGCGGCGGCCGAGGTGCTGCGCGGCACCCGGACGGCCCACTACGTCGGCGAGACCGAGATCGCGGGCACTCCGGTGCGCCACTACCGGGGCACGGCGGACCTCGCGCAGGCCGCCGGGAAGGCGTCGAAGGGCAACCGGGGGCCGCTGCGGGCGGCAGCGAGAGGGTTCGCCAGCCCCGAGGTCCGGTTCGACGCCTACCTCGACCACCAGGGCCGCATCAGGAAGGTGCGCCACCGGTTCAGCTTCCTCAACGGGCAGCACGACGACGCGGCCACGATCGCGGTCGCCTCCACGACCCTGCTGTACGACTTCGGCGTCCCCGTCTCCGTACGGCTGCCGAGGCCGGAGGACATGTACGCGGGAGAGATCGCCGAGAACTGACGCCGGGAACCCGGTGGCCGGGCCACGTGGGCGACGTCCGGTCGGGTGTCGTCGGAATAGCCCGTTGGTGCCATGCGCGGTGTGTAGGGCGCTCCCTACTCTAGGAAGTCGGTGACGGCGGAGAAGAGGTGATGCGCGTGGCTCCGGCAGGCGGTACAGCGGTGCAGGACCACGTGGCCCTCGCCGAGATCGAGCTGTGCGGCGAACTGATGATCGCGGCGTCGGCCGCCCGCGGGGACCGGCTCAGCCCGGACCGCATCGACGAAGTGCTGCGGGTCCGGGAGGAACGCCTCCCCGAGCCCCGCGAGAACGCACCGAGGCAACGGGGCGGCGCATAGGCACAGGCCGTCCGGGCCGGCCCCGGCGGGGACCGGCCCCCGGTACGCGCCCTCAGGTGCGCAGCAGCCGCCCGATCGCCTTCGTGGCCTCCTCGACCTTGGCGTCGATCTCGGTCCCGCCCTTGAGCGCGGCGTCCGCGACGCAGTGGCGCAGATGCTCCTCCAGGAGCTGCAGGGCGAAGGACTGGAGCGCCTTCGTGGAGGCCGATACCTGGGTGAGTATGTCGATGCAGTAGACGTCCTCGTCGACCATCCGCTGCAGGCCCCTGATCTGGCCCTCGATACGGCGGAGACGCTTGAGGTGTTCATGCTTCTGATGGTGGTACCCGTGGACCCCTCGGTCGTGATCGGTGACCACGGCGTCCGAGCCGGTGTCGGGGGTGTCCTCGAAGGGCGCCGTCGCGCCGGCCTCGGTGGTCGTCATCGCGTCCTCCCACAGACGTAAACGGCATATACCCCAGGTAGGTATATGGTAACGAACTTCGCTGGGTATGGGTCCCTTGGCCGATGCCCCATGCGCACGGCAGGGAGACCGGTGGAACCGCCCCCGTGCCGATCGCCCTGCCCGATGGGCGACACTGGGGACGGCCCGTTAGCCGTGGCCGAATGTTGCGCCTAGCATCAGCCTGACCGAACCGAAGCACCCCGAGGACCCCACGTGCGCTTTCGTCTGACCCCCAGGGAGACGAGCTTCTACGACATGTTCGCCGCCTCCGCGGACAACATCGTCACGGGCTCCAAGCTCCTGATGGAACTGCTCGGGGCGGACACTCCCGCCCGGGCCGAGATCGCAGAGCGTATGCGGGCCGCGGAACACGCCGGTGACGACGCCACGCACGCGATCTTCCACCAGCTCAACTCCTCGTTCATCACGCCGTTCGACCGCGAGGACATCTACTCCCTCGCGTCCTCCCTGGACGACATCATGGACTTCATGGAGGAGGCCGTCGACCTGGTCGTCCTCTACAACGTCGAGGAACTGCCGAAGGGCGTCGAGCAGCAGATCGAGGTGCTCGCGCGGGCCGCCGAGCTCACGGCCGAGGCCATGCCGAACCTCCGCACGATGGACAACCTCACCGAGTACTGGATCGAGGTCAACCGGCTGGAGAACCAGGCGGACCAGATCCACCGCAAGCTGCTCGCCCACCTCTTCAACGGCAAGTACGACGCCATCGAGGTGCTCAAGCTCAAGCAGATCGTGGATGTGCTGGAGGAAGCGGCAGACGCGTTCGAGCACGTGGCGAACACGGTGGAGACCATCGCGGTCAAGGAGTCCTGACCCGTCCATGGACACCTTCGCTCTGGTCGTGACCATCGGGGTCGCGCTCTTCTTCACCTATACGAACGGCTTCCACGACTCGGCGAACGCGATCGCGACCTCGGTCTCGACGCGGGCGCTGACGCCGAGGGCCGCGCTGGCCATGGCCGCGGTCATGAACCTGGCGGGCGCCTTCCTCGGCAGCGGTGTGGCCAAGACGGTCAGTGAGGGCCTGATCGAGACCCCCGAGGGCTCCAAGGGGATGGGCATCCTCTTCGCGGCGCTCGTGGGCGCGATCGTCTGGAACCTGATCACCTGGTACTTCGGCCTGCCGTCGTCCTCCTCGCACGCCCTGTTCGGCGGCATGGTGGGCGCGGCGCTGGCGGGCGGGACGACCGTCTACTGGCACGGCGTGGTCGACAAGATCGTCATCCCGATGTTCGTCTCCCCGGTGGTGGGCCTGCTGGCCGGCTACCTGGTGATGACGGCCATCCTGTGGATCTTCCGCCGGGCCAACCCGCACAAGGCCAAACGCGGCTTCCGTATCGCGCAGACCGTGTCGGCGGCCGGCATGGCGCTCGGCCACGGCCTCCAGGACGCCCAGAAGACGATGGGCATCGTGGTGATGGCCCTGGTCATCGCCGACGTCGAGGACTACGGCGACCCGATCCCGGTCTGGGTGAAGGTCGCCTGCGCGCTCATGCTCTCGCTCGGTACGTACGCGGGCGGCTGGCGCATCATGCGCACCCTGGGCCGCAAGATCATCGAGCTGGATCCGCCGCAGGGGTTCGCGGCGGAGACGACCGGCGCGTCGATCATGTTCACCACGTCGTTCCTCTTCCACGCGCCCATCTCCACGACCCATGTCATCACCTCGTCGATCATGGGCGTGGGTGCGACGAAGCGGGTGAACGCGGTGCGCTGGGGCGTGGCCAAGAACATCATCCTCGGCTGGTTCATCACGATGCCGGCGGCCGCGCTCGTCGCTGCCGCGTGCTTCGGGCTGGTCCACCTGGTGGCCTAGCTCCCCGGGAACGCCACCCCTGACCCCCGCCGGACGGGCTGACACGCGTCAGCCCGTCCGGCGTTTGTGCGTGTGGGCATCCGGAACACGAGGCCGTGCAGGCTGCCGGTACCGGATCCGGGGCGCGACACGGCATGGGCCCGCCCCCCGGGAGCCAGGGGGCGGGCCCTTCGAGCCTCGCGGTGGCACCGCCATGCAGCACCGCGAGGGGTCTTCGGTACGGCGGACCTCCGGTCAGCCGTACGGCACGGTCAGCCGAAGCGGCCGGAGATGTAGTCCTCCGTGGCCTGGACCGACGGGTTGGAGAAGATCCGCTCCGTCTCGTCGATCTCGATCAGCTTGCCGGGCTGGCCGACCGCCGCGAGGTTGAAGAACGCGGTGCGGTCGGAGACGCGCGCCGCCTGCTGCATGTTGTGGGTCACGATGACGATCGTGAACCGTTCCTTCAGCTCGCCGATCAGGTCCTCGATGGCGAGGGTCGAGATGGGGTCGAGCGCCGAGCAGGGCTCGTCCATCAGCAGGACGTTGGGCTCGACCGCGATCGCGCGGGCGATGCACAGACGCTGCTGCTGACCGCCGGAGAGGCCGGAGCCCGGCTTGTTCAGGCGGTCCTTGACCTCGTTCCAGAGGTTCGCGCCCTTGAGGGACCGCTCGACGATGTCGTCGAGCTCGGACTTCTTGTAGGAGCCGTTCAGCTTCAGACCGGCCGCCACGTTGTCGTACACGGACATCGTGGGGAAGGGGTTCGGCCGCTGGAAGACCATGCCGACCTCACGCCGCACGGACACCGGGTCGACCCCGGCCCCGTACAGGTTCTCGTCGTCGAGCATGACCTTGCCCTCGACCCGGCCGCCGGGCGTCACCTCGTGCATCCGGTTCAGGGTGCGCAGGAAGGTGGACTTGCCGCAGCCGGACGGGCCGATGAAGGCCGTCACGGAACGGGGCTCGATGGTCATCGAGATGTCCTCGATGGCCAGGAAGGAGCCGTAGTAGGCGTTGAGGCCGCTGACATCGATGCGCTTGGCCATGTGAATCACTGCTTCTTTCGAGGGGGAAAGCTGGTCGCTGTGGCCGCGTCAGCGACCGGTCTTCGGCGCCTTCCAGCGGGCGATGCCGCGGGCCGCCAGGTTCAGGATCATGATGAAGGCGATGAGCGTGAGCGCCCCCGCCCAGGCACGGTCGTACCCGGGGCCGACGCCGGCGCTGCTCTGGTACTGCAGGTAGATGTACACCGGCAGCGAGCCCTGCGGGCCGTCGAAGGGGTTGGCGTTGATCCAGGGCGTCGTCCACACCAGCATCAGCAGCGGAGCGGTCTCGCCGGTGATGCGGGCGATCGACAGCATGACACCCGTGGCGATACCGCCGATGGACGTCGGCAGCACCACCTTCAGGATGGTCCGCCACTTCGGGACACCCAGCGCCAGCGAGGCCTCGCGCAGCTCGTTCGGGACGAGCTTGAGCATCTCCTCGGTGGAGCGCACGACCGTCGGCAGCATCAGGATGGTCAGGGCCATCGCGCCGGCGAAGCCGGACTGGCCCATCCCGAAGGTCACGATCCAGATGGAGAGGATGAACAGGCCCG
The DNA here is from genome assembly GCA_000719105.1 of Streptomyces sclerotialus. GTDB lineage: Bacteria > Actinomycetota > Actinomycetes > Streptomycetales > Streptomycetaceae > Streptomyces > Streptomyces sclerotialus_B. The sequence goes on from JODX01000009.1 coordinate 190,050, forward strand.
CCACGATCGACGGGATGCCCGTCATGACGTCGACGAAGAAGGTGACGGCCCGGGCGAGCTTGCCGCGGCCGTATTCGACCAGGTAGATCGCGGTCAGCACACCCACCGGCACGGCGATCGCGGTGGCGATGCCGACCTGCTGCAGCGTGCCGAGGAGGGCGTGGTAGATGCCGCCGCCGGGCTCGGCGTCGCCGACCACGCCCATCGAGTGGCTGAGGAAGTACCCGTCGAGGACCTTCACACCGCGCTTGACGGTCTCGTACACGAGGGAGGCCAGCGGGACGACGGCGAGGATGAACGCGACCCAGACGAGGCTGGTCGCCACCCGGTCCTTGGCCTGCCGGCGTCCCTCGACCTTCGAGGCGACGGCGTACGTCCCGATGACGAACAGGACCGCGGCGATCAGGCCCCACTGGATGTCGCTCTGCAGTCCGGCCGCGGCGCTGATGCCGAGACCGAGGGCGATCGAGCCCGCGGCGGCCGCCCAGGGGAACCACTTGGGCAGGGACGCACCGCGCAGGCTGCTGCGCCGGTCGGGAAGGGTTGCGTGGCTCATGCGTTGGCCCCCGAGAACTCCTTGCGGCGGGCGATGATCATGCGTGCCGCGCCGTTCACCAGCAGGGTGATCACGAACAGGACCAGACCCGAGGCGATCAGCGCGTCCTGGCCCATCACACTGGCCTCGCCGAACTTGCTGGCGATGTTCTGCGCGAAGGTGCCGCCGCCGAAGTCGAGCAGGCTGACCTGGATGTCGAAGAGCGGGGAGAGGACCATCGCGACCGCCATGGTCTCGCCGAGCGCGCGGCCGAGGCCGAGCATCGAGGCGGAGATGATGCCGGAGCGGCCGAAGGGCAGCACGGCCATGCGGATGACCTCCCAGCGCGTGGCGCCGAGGGCCAGGGCCGCCTCCTGGTGCGACTGCGGAACCTGCCGGAAGACCTCGCGGCTCACGTTGGTGATGATCGGCAGGATCATGATCGCGAGCAGGATGCCGACGGTGAACAGCGAGCGGGGCGCGCCGCCCTGCCAGGCCAGGATGCCGGTCCAGCCGAGGTAGTCGTCCAGCCAGCCGTAGAGGCCTTCCAGCTTCGGCACGAGGAAGAGGGCGCCCCACAGGCCGTACACGATCGACGGCACCGCGGCGAGCAGGTCGATCACGTACGCGATCGGGCCGCTCAGCCTGCGCGGGGCGTAGTGCGTGAGGAAGAGGGCGATGCCGACCGCGACCGGGACCGCGATGGCCATGGCGATGATCGACGACACGATGGTGCCGAAGGCCAGGACCGCGATGCCGAACACCGGCGGGTTGCCGGTCGGGTTCCACTCGAAGGTCGTGAAGAAGTTGCCCTCGTTCTCGCTGAGCGCGAGGACGGCCCGCCAGGTGAGGAAGACGGCGATGGCCGCCATGATCACCAGCAGGAAGATGCCGGACCCCCGGGAGAGGCCGAGGAAGATCCGGTCTCCGGGGCGGGTGGCGGCCCGGGCGGCGCGCTTCTGCTCGGCCGGGGACAACGGGGCGGGGGGAGGTGGTGATGCGGAAGTCTGTGTCGTTATATCCATCGGGTTCTCCGGTCTGCGGAGCCGTCGGTGGAGGACGGCTCTCAGGCGGAGCCGGCGCGGTCGGCGGCGGCTCCTGGCGGCGGTGCACCGGACGGTGCGGCCCGCTCCGGTGGGAAGCGGGCCGCACACTCGGGTCAGCTCAGGTTCGAGACCGTCTCGCGGACCTTGGCGATGATTTCGTCGGGGATCGGCGCGTAACCGGCGTCCGCCAGCAGGCCCTGGCCGTCCTCGGAGGCCATGTAGGTCAGGAAGGCCTTGGTGGCGGGCAGGGTCTCCGCCTTGTTGCCCTTGTCACAGGCGATCGTGTACGTGACCAGGGTGAGCGGGTAGGCGCCCTCGGCCTTCGGCGTGTAGTTCAGCTCGAGCGCGAGGTCCGTGCCCGTGCCGACGACCTTGGCCTCGGTCAGCGACTTGGTGGCGTTCTCGGTGTTGGCCTTGACCGGCTCGGTGGCACCGGTCTTGATGTCGACCGTCTTGATGCCGCCCTTGGCGTAGGAGAGCTCCATGTAGGAGATGGCGCCCGGGTTCGTGCTCACCTGCTGGGCCACACCGGAGGAGCCGGAGGCGGACTGGCCGCCCTTGGCCGCCCACGCCTTCTCGGGCTCGTACTTCCAGTCGTCGGGCGCGGCGGCTGCGAGGTACTTGGTGAAGTTCTCCGTGGTGCCGGAGTCCTCGGAGCGGTGGAAGGCCTGGATCTTGAGGTCGGGAAGCTCCGCGTCGGGGTTCAGCTTCTTGATGGCCGCGTCGTTCCAGTTGGTGATCTTGCTGTCGAAGATCTTGGCGAGGGTGGGGGCGTCCAGGACGAGGTTGTCGACACCCTCGAGGTTGTAGCCGACGGCGATCGGGCCGACGACCATCGGCAGGTTGACGCCCTGGCCGTCCTTGCAGACGCTCTGCGACTCCTTGACCTCGTCGGCGTCGAGCGCGGAGTCCGAACCGGCGAACGCGGTCTGGCCCTGCAGGAACGCGGTGATACCGGCGCCCGAGCCGTCGGGCTTGTAGGCGATCTGCACGTCCTTGCACGCGGCGGAGAACTGCTTCACCCAGGCGTCCATGGCGTTCTTCTGCGCGGAGGAGCCGGAAGCCTGCAGCTGCCCCTTGGCGTCGCCACAGTCGATGTTGCTGTCGGTGGCGGCCGAGCTGCTGGTGCCGCCGCCTTCGGTACCGGCGTCGTCGGAGCCGCACGCCGTCAGGGCAAGGGCGCTGGAGACAGCGACAGCACCGAGAGAAAGGGTGCGCAGCCGGTTCTTGCGCTGAAGCTTCACTTTCGGAGGTTCCTTCCTGAAGCCGCCGTCCACCTGGCGGCGTGCGAAATGTCGGTGAGCACTGAGAGCCGAGCCGGGGACCTCATCGTGTCCCGCCCCTCGCCCCTCAGGCTGCTCTCGCCGCGAGCCGCGCGCCGCGTTTTCGGCCCGCATCCCGCACCGGGTAAGGCCGAAATTAGGCAGAACAGGTGAAGCCGCCAATGGTCGAGAGTGAACGGCGGGTGAACCCCTGCCGTCGGTGCGGTGAGGTCACGGAACGCTTACGTCGAGAGCACACGGGGGTGTCGGCCTCTTGCGTTACCGGGCTTCACACCCCTCGCTCCCGGACGCCGCCCTCAGCACCTCGTTCACCGCACCGCCGGGTCCGTCCGCCGCCTTCGCGAAGAGCCGTCCGCACCGGCGCAGGGCCCCGGGCGCGTCCGCGGTGACGCCACGACCGGCGGTACGCAACCTGGCCGGAAGTCGACGCGGTGTCGACGTACCGGGGTACGCAGCACACGCTGCACCACGGGGAACCACGTCGACCACCGGAGTACCGGCATCGAGAGGTGGAACCCCAGGGAACGAGGGCCCGTCTCGTTCCACGGGACACCACGGAATGCCTGGGGACGCCACGGGACATCCCCGGGGCGCCGAAGGGCCCCATGGGGCCGACGCGCAGGCCAGGCCCACCCCGGGAGGCGCACATGGAACGGCGCACGTTCATCGGCGGCGGCGCGGCCGTCCTCACGGCGGCGGTCACGGCGGCCTGCACCGGCGGCGGCGCGAACGCCCCGAACGCCACCACCGGGCCCACCTCCGGCACCACGGCCAGCCGGCCGGGCGGCACGCCCACGGCCGCCCCCACCCCCACCCACGCCCACACCGCCGCGGCCGACTGGAAGGCGCTGGCCGGCGATCTCGACGGCCCGCTCGTCCGTCCCGGCGACCGCTCCTGGGACACGGCCCGCCGGCTGTACAACACCCGCTTCGACGGCCTGAGACCGGCCGCGATCGCCTACCCGTCCCACACGGACGACATCCGCACCCTCCTCTCCTACGCGCGGGCCCACGGCGTACGGATCTCGGTCCGCAACGGCGGCCACTCCTACGCCGGCTGGTCCTCGGGCGACGGACGCCTGGTCGTCGACGTGTCGGAGCTCGCCGGCGTCCGCACCTCCGGGAACGAGGCCGTGATCGGTGCGGGCGCCAAGCTGATCGACGTCTACCGCGCGCTCGCCGCGAAGGGCGTCACCGTCCCGGCCGGCTCGTGCCCCACCGTCGGCGTCTCGGGCCTGACCCTGGGCGGCGGCCACGGCGTGGTCTCCCGCGCGTACGGCCTGACCTGCGACAGCCTCACCCGGGCCACGATCCTCACCGCCGACGGCAAGCAGCTCGCCGTCGGCGAGGACGACCACGAGGACCTGTTCTGGGCGCTGCGCGGCGCGGGCAACGGCAACTTCGGCATCGTGACCGAGCTGCGCTTCCGCACCCACCCCGCGCCCCAGGGCGTGACCGCGGAACTGCGCTGGCCGTGGTCCGGGGCCGCCGCCGTCGTCGCGGCCTGGCAGGAGTGGGGCCCGGACCAGCCGGACGAGATCTGGTCCTCCCTGCACCTCGCGAGCGCGGCCGGCGACACCCCGTCGGTCTCCGTCTCGGCCTTCTCCCTCGGCACGTACGGCGAACTCCAGGACGCGGTGGACCGCCTGGCGGACCGGGCCGGCGCGTCGGCCGGCGGCGTCTCCCTGCGGCGCCGCTCCTACGAGGAGTCCATGGAGGTGTACGCGGGCTGCTCCTCCTTCGCCACGGACGCCCAGTGCCATCTGCCGGGCGGGACCCCGGGCCGTACGGACGCGGGCGCCCTCGGCCGGGAGACCTACGCGGCCCGCTCGGACTTCTTCGACCGCTCGATACCGGCGGCGGGCGTGCAGGCCCTGCTCGGCCAGGTCGCTGGGGTGCGCGGCGGCACGGGCAGCATCGTCCTCACGGCGCTCGGCGGCGCGGTGAACCGGGTGTCCCCCACGGCGACCTCCTTCGTCCACCGCCGGTCCCGGATGCTGGCCCAGTACCTGGTCTCCTGGCGGGCGGGCACGGACGGGACGACGGCCGGGTCGTGGCTCGCCGCGGCCCACCGGTCGATGTCCCGGTACGCGTCGGGGGCCGCGTACCAGAACTACACCGACCCGGCGCTCGAGGACTGGCGCCGGGCGTACTACGGGGAGGCGGCGTCGCGCCTGGCGGCCGTGAAGAAGAAGTACGACCCGGAGAGGTTCTTCACGTTCCCGCAGGCGCTGTAGGCACGGAAAAGGGCGCCCGTTCGCATACGGGCGCCCTCCCGGCAGAACCGAACCACTTGCTACGCGGCCAGGTCCCGGTGCTCCGCCGGGGCCTCGACACGTGCCCCGGGCACCACCGCGCCCTGTGCCTGCGCACCCCGTGCCCGGATCAGCCACCCGACCCGCGGCGACCGTCCGATCGCCTTCATCACCGGGGTGAGCAGCGCCATCGCGACCGGCGACAGCAGCAGCGCCACGGCCGTACCGAGGGCGAAGCCGCCGATGACGTCCGTCGGGTAGTGCACGCCCATGTAGATCCGCAGGAAGCCGCCCAGCACGCCGAAGACGAGTCCGAGAAGACCCCACTTGCGGTTGGCGAGGAACAGCGCCACGCCCATCGCCATGGTGAGCGTCGCGTGGTCGCTCACGAAGGAGAAGTCGTTCTTGCCGTCGATCAGCACCTCGAGGCCGTCGTGGTCCTTGAAGGGCCGCGGACGCTCCACGAAGTTCCGTATCGGTACGTTGACCAGCACGGCGACGCCGGCCGCCAGCGGTACCCACACCAGCGCGGCCACGGACGCGGCGGCGTCCTCTCCGCCCCGCTTCCGCACGCCCCACCAGCACCACAGCACGATCAGCACGGTGGCCAGCAGCAGGCCGTACTCACCGATGAACATCATGATGTGGTCGACCCAGCTCGGCGCGGACCTGGCCAGGCCGTTGATGTCGTAGAGCAACTCGACGTCGGGGTTGGACCCGGACTCGGCGAGATACGCCCCGGAGTGCGCTCCGGCTTGCGTTACGGACTCGGCGAGTGCACCAGCCATCGTGCAGCGGCCCCTTCGTCATCTGTTCCATGCTTCGCGCCGCACCCGTGTGTGCGCCGCTGCTGCCACCCCCGTGGTCGTAGAGCCGCCCGACACGGACCGCGAACGAGTACGACACGTTCGCGAACGCGTCAACGCGCTACGTAAAAGGAACGCACAGCCACCGGGGCAACGTTCCACCTTCCACTGAATGATCACTCAGACGTTATCGAAGAGAGACACGTCCGCGCAGCTCAGGACAGGGGTTTACGCGCAATTACGTGACATCAGACTGATGTCGGCAATGCTTTCGCGCCATCTTCGGTCACCCGGGTCGCCCCGAAGTAATCCGGGGTGTCGATCGGGTCGAAGCGGATGACGGCGCCCGGCCGCGGTGCGTTGATCATGTAGCCGCCGCCGACATAGATGCCCACGTGCCGGATGGCCCGCGAGTCGGTGAGGTCGTCGGAGAAGAAGACGAGATCTCCCGGCAGCAGCTCGTCCCGCTTCGGATGCGGTCCGGCGTTGTACTGGTCGTTGGCGACGCGGGGCAGTTCGATCCCCACGCTCTCGTACGCGGCCTTGGTCAGCCCCGAGCAGTCGAAGCGTCCGCCCTGGTCGGCGGTGCCGTTGCCACCCCACAGATAGGGAGTGCCGAGCTTCTTCTGCGCGTACGCGATGGCTCCGGCGGCCTGCTCGGAGGGATCCACCCGGGTCACGGGTGCGGCGAAACTCTCCGCGAGGGTCGTGATCCGCTTCACATAGTTCCGGGTCTCGTCGTACGGCGGAACACCTCCGTACCGGATGACCGCGTACGGCCCGGCGTTGTAGGCGGCGAGCATGTTCTCGGTCGGGTTTCCGCCCGCGCTCTTCACGTCCTTGGCGAGGGAGCAGTCGTACGAGGCGGCCGAGGGAATGGCGTCCTGCGGATCCCATACGTCGCGGTCGCCGTCACCGTCGCCGTCGATTCCGTGGACGGCCCAAGTGCCCGGAATGAATTGCGCGATGCCCTGGGCGGCGGCCGGGCTCTGCGCCTTCGGATTGAACCCGCTCTCCTGGTACAACTGCGCGGCGAGCAGTGCGGGATTGATGGCGTCGCACAGATTGCCCCACTTCTGCACGAGATTCTGGTATGCGGCGGGAACGGCGCCCTTGGCAAGTGCGACGGGTCCGCCACCGCCGCCGATGCCGTTGGCCAGGTTCCCGGCGACGACGTACACCCCGACGACGAGCAGCATCACGAAGCTCAGCCCGGCACCGAGGGTGGCGACCGCCACGATCCACGCCTTGCGCACCGTCAATCGCCCTCCGCCCTCCGGGAGTCCGCCGCAACGAGTGTATGTGCGGGGGCCCGACGGGGGAACGATCACTCACCTGCGCTTCGGCACGTGGCCCACAGCAGCTTCCCCGTTCTCGTCGCGGACACACCCCAGGCATCGGCGCACGCCTTCACCAGGAGCAGCCCCCGGCCGTGCTCTGCGCCTTCCGGCGGTACGTCGATGAGGGCACCCTGCTGGAAGGCGACCGGAATGCGCGGGTCACTGTCCCGGACGGCGACGACGAGCCTGCCGGCGGGTTCGAGGGTCCGGATGCGCAGGGAGTAGGGCCCCGTGGTGTGGAGCTGAGCGTTACTGAGCAGCTCGGAGGCCAAGAGCTCCGCCGTGGGCGCGTGTTGCTCCATGCCGTGGGCGACGAGGAGGCCCCGCAGGGCGGCGCGCGCGATGCCCGGTGCCTTGGGATCGCGGGGAAGGTGGAGGGCGTAGTTCCAGGACGGGGATACGGTGGCCATGGAAGTCTCCGGTCACGGTGGGGAGTTGAACGGTGACCTCAAGGTAACGGGCGACCATAAAAGGTCTTACACGGTTCCCCGAAAAGCACTGATCTACCACTCGTGTAAGTGACCGGCTGTACGAAGGGAGCGGGCGAAGCCCGTGAGAAACAACCCGACGGGGCGTCAACTGAGGTTGGGCGCGGAGCTGCGCAAGCTGCGGGAGCGCGCCGGGCTGACGTCCACCCAGGCCAGTCGCCTGCTCGGTGTCCAGCAGAACCAGATCAGCAATGTCGAGGCCGGCCGCGCGGGTGTCAGCCCGGAGCGGGTGCGCACGCTGGCCTGCCACTACGACTGCGGTGACAAGGCTCTGGTCGAGGCGCTCACCGCAATGACCGCGGACCGTAAGCGGGGCTGGTGGGAGGATTACCGGGAGCTGCTCCCCGCCCCGCTCCTGGATCTGGCCGAACTCGAGCACTACGGCTCCGCCCTGCGCACCGCGCACACATCAGGTATCCCCGGCCTCCTGCAGACCATGGACCACGCCCGCGAGGTCTTCCGCCAGGTCGTTCCCGACCTGTCTCCACCAGAGGTGGAGCACCGCACGTCGTTCCGGATCAAGCGCCAGGGAATCATCTTCGACAACCGGCACCCGGTCCCGTACCAGGCGATCATTCACGAAGCCGCGCTGCGCATGCGGTTCGGTGGGCGCGACGTGGCCAGGAGGCAGCTCAAACACCTCCTCAAGATGAGCGAGCACCCCAACATCACGGTTCTGGTCATCCCGTTCGACGCGGGCGGCTTTCCCGGAGCGGGGCAACCCATCTACTACGTGCACGGGCCGGTGCCGCACCTCGACACCGTGCAACTCGACCAGGCCCACGGAAGCACCCTGCTTGATGCCGAGGCTCAACTCGACAAGTACCGCCGGGTCCTCGACCGCCTCACAGCGCTCAGTCTGATCGAGACCGAATCGCGGGCCCTCATCCACCACATCATTCAGACCACCTGAGAGGTGAACGTGCCCACCACCTGGCAGAAGTCCTCCTACTGCGGCGAGGGCGAATCCTGCGTCCACATAGCCGCCATCCCCCACTCCACCATCCGCCTCACCGAATCCGCCGACCCCACCCGAACCACCCTCACCACCACTCCCCACGCCTTCCACGCCCTCCTCCGTACCCTCAAGCAGCAGCAGAAGGACCCCCTCCATGTCTGACCGCATCCCCACCGACCTCGACTGGATCCGAGCCGCCCCCGAGGACGCCACAGGCCCCGGCCCCTGGATCGAGATCGCCTTCGGCGAGGGGGACGACGGGGAGGCACCCGTCTACCTCCGCGAGACCAGCGACCCGGACACCGTCGTGACCACAAACCGCCGTAAGTGGGACGCGTTCGTGCTGGGCGTGCAGGCGGGGGAGTTCGACCACTTCGTGGAGGGCGTCGAGCTGGACGGCATGGACACGGCAGCCCGAAAAATGACCTGATCCCGTTCAATATGGCGCTGGATTACGCCACTCCAGCCTGCTTATGGTCCCTTTACGCGAAGGGGGACCCATGCTGCGCATCCATTTCACCGGCGAGGACCTGCGCAACATCACCGTCGCCGACGGCGCCGACCCGCTCTGGGACGTGCTGCTGAGCCTGCACACGCTACAGGAGAAGGACCAGTCGCTCGCGTTCGGCGAGTGGCGGCGCAGAACGCGGGCCGCGCTGCCCTCGTCGGCCCGGTTGCTCATGGAGCTGGCCCGGCCCTGGGGCTACTCACCGGACTTCCTCACTCCGGGCCGCGCGGAGGCGGACTTCGGAACACAAGTGGACCGTGTTCTGTCCACTCCGCGGGACGCCCTCCGCGCGGATCTGGCCACGCTGGCCGACCAGACGCCGCCGACCCCGTGGACCCGTGAACTGGCGGAGGCGAAGGCCCCCGCGCTGCGCAGGCTCGGCACGGCGATGGCCGCGTACCACCGGGTGGCGCTCGCCCCGTACCAGGAGCGGATGCGCGCCCTCGCCGACGCGGACCGCGACCGGCGGGCCAAGGCGCTGCTCTCGGGCGGCGTGGACCGGCTGCTCGCGGAACTGCATCCGCGGGTGCGCTGGGAGGCGCCGGTGCTGCACTTCCCGGTCTACGCCGAGCAGGACCTCTATCTGGAGGGCCGTGGCCTGGTCCTCGTGCCGTCCCTCTTCCTCCGTATCCAGCCGATCACCCTCCTGGACGCCGACCGCCCGCCGGTGCTGGTCTATCCGATGCAGTCGCAGCTGGGCTGGCTGACGCCGGGGCTGCCCGCCGAGGAGGCGAGCACGGCGCCGGAGGGCGGCCCGTCCCCGCTCAGCGGGCTGATCGGCCGTACGCGCGCGGTGATCCTGGAGGCGGCCGTCACGCCCGGCACGACGACCGAGCTCGCGGCCCGGGCCGGTGTCGCCCTTCCGGTGGTCAGCCGCCATGCCGCCGTACTGCGTGCGGCGGGCCTGCTGGAGACCAGCCGGGCCGGCCAGGCGGTACGCCACCGCATCACGGGCCTCGGCGTGGCCCTGCTCAACGGCCGGCTCCCCGACTGAGCGTCGGTCAGAACGTTGAAGGTTTGCCCACCGCGGCAAACCCTGGCATATGCCGGTGCTCTATCGCAGAGTGGTAAGGCACCCGAAGCGTCCGGGGGTTGTCGAGCCGCCACCCGTCCGGACCCGGTGCCGCGCCCGCACGGGGGACGGGCGCGGCGCCACCGTTCGGCCGCGCCCGCCGGGGGGACGGGCGCGGCACGGTGGCTCACCCGCCGCCCGCCGGGCGTTTCCCCCGCTCACACCCCGTCAGCTCCGGTCGCTTCCGGCCAAAGTCGCCCGGCCACGGCACCGCGGGGACGGGACCGTGCCTCCCGCATGCCACCGCGCGCCCCTCCGCACGGGCCATCGGCCCACCTCCGGGGAGCAAGAATGAGAAGGGACTAACGACGGAACCACACCCCAGGTTCCGGTTCGCCCTCATTGCCCGGCGTGTTCTGCCGTGATACACAGAGTGACGAAACGACCCTTCAGATACCGTTCCGCGTCCTCCGTTAGGGGTGTGCTCGGGGTTGCGGCAAGGGATACATGCAAAACCTGCCAATCAATGACGCCAAGTCGACATACGACAGCGGCATTGTCAGCGAGAATGGGCCCGACCTCTGCGCACCCCGTGTCAGAGGGTGCAGAACTACCCACTAGGGGCGGTGACTTACATGTTCCTTGCGGCCGAAAAAGGCGACATCACCACCATCATCGGCGGTATCGCCCCGGACTGGGGGCCCTTCGGCAGCCTGGGCAACGAGGCCCGGGTGATGATCGAGGTCGTGATGGCGATCGCCATCCTGCTCTGCCTCGGCATCGCGATCTGGGGCGCGGCCAAACAGCGCATCGGCGCGACCGCCCTGCGCGACACGTTCAGCGCGGAACAGGGCAAGGGCCTGATCATCGCCGGCCTGACCGGTGTCTTCATCATCGGGTCACTGGGCACACTGTTCACGATCGTGTACGGCATGGCCGTGTAGCCCGAACAACCGCAGGGCATCGCGGCCCGTCGGCTCCCCGCCGAATCCCCCAGTCCGTCACCCATCCGCCGGGCCTGCCCGGTTCCGCCACTACCCCCACCCGTCCGTCGTGCCCACCGGCTGAGGTTGCGTTCCCTTGATGTCCAGTCACCACACCGCTCCCACACGGGAACCAGCGCGGCTACCGTCGTACTGCCATGCGTTCCGGTACGAGGCGGTACTCCGTGGGGTGCCGGACGCGGTCCAGCCACACCAGGCCGTTCCGGACGACGTCGAGGGGGCGCACGCGGCATGAGTCCCGATGACGGATACGGCGGCGGGCCGTACGGCGGCACGGGCCAGACCCGCACCCGGCTGCCGGACTCCGGCGGCGACGGGCACGGCGGCGGCCGGCGAGGCCGCACCTCGTCCCCGCGCAGCCTCGTGACGGTCGTGGGCGTGGTGGTGCTGCTCATCGCCGCGATTGCGTTCGCCAACCGTGGAGGCGACGATTCCGCGGACGGCTCCGACGACGGGGACAAGGCGGTGAGCGCTCCCACCGCCGCGACGGGGGAGCAGCCGGTGAAGAAGAAGACGGCGGGCATCCCGACCGGCTTCGCCCACGACGAGCAGGGAGCGCAGTCGGCCGCCGTCAACTACGCGGTGACCCTCGGCTCGGCCGGCATGTACCGCAAGGACACCCGGCACGACATCGTCGGCACCGTCTACACCGCCGCCGCGGCCGCCGAGCTCCAGGAACCACTGGACAAGGCGTACTCGGCGGACTTCCTCGGCAAGATGGGCCTCGACGCCGAGGGCAACGCGCCCGACGGCAGCACCTTCGTCTCCCGCGTCGTACCGGTGGGCACCACGGTCGAGGAGTACGGCGAGGACGCGGCCGAGGTGGCGGTCTGGTACATGGGCCTCATCGGCATGTCCGGCGAGAAGTCGACCAATCCCGTCACCACCACCTGGCAGACGTGGACGTTCGACCTGCGGTGGTCCGACGGCGACTGGAAGATCGCCGAGGACACGCAGCGGGACGGCCCCGCCCCGGTCCCCGGGGACGACAAGGCCGCCACCTCCGAGGAGATCAGCAAGGCCGTCGAGGAGTACGGAGGGTTCACGTATGCCCGATAGCCCCATGCCGGACAGCCCCACGCCCGGTGGGCCCATGCCCGGCAGGCCCACGCCCGGCAGGCCGAACCGTGCGCTCAGGCTCACCGGAGTGGTCGCCGCCGTACAGACCGCGGCCGTGCTGCTCGCGTCCCGCGCGTACGCGGAGCCCACGCCCACGCCTACGCCCACCCCGTCGGACGACAGCTCCTGCGACCTCATCTACGGCCGGGCCAAGGAGGTCTGCCTGGGGGAACAGGACACCGACAGCGGCGGGGGCGGCTCGTCCAACAACCTCACCGACACCCTCGACCCCCTCTCCTCCCTCGCCCAGGGCTGCGCCGACGCCGCCTCCTGGACCGTGAAGAAGCTGTCCGCGGCCGTCGAGGAGACCGCGAACGTCGACTTCACCAACCCGACGTTCCTCCAGCAGTACGCCGTCGTCTTCGCGGCCTCCACGATCCTCACCCTCCTGCTCTGGCTGCTCGCGGTGGCCAAGCGGGCCGTGCGCGGGGTGCCCCTGACCACGGCGATCTCCGAGGCCATCGGGTTCCTCTGGCTGACGGTGCTGGCCTCGGCCTTCACCCCGCTGATCCTGTACACGGTCGTCTCCGCGACCGACGGCGTCAGCGAGGTACTCGCCAAGGCGACCGGCGACCAGACCGACACCTTCTTCGGCAACTTCGCCGGCGCCCTGGAGAAGGGCGAGGACATCGGCGGCGGCCCGATCATGCTGATCGTGGTGTCGCTGGTCTCCATCCTCGCGGCGGGTGTGCTCTGGCTGGAGCTGGTGATCCGGGCCGCGCTGCTGTACGTCGGCGCCCTCCTCGGCACCGTCGTGTACGCCGGTCTCGTCGACAAGAACCTGTGGGGTCACGTCCGCCGCTGGGCCGGGATCATGATCGCCGTGATCCTGGTGAAGCCGGTCATCGTGATCGTGCTGGGGCTGGCGGGCGCGCTCGCGGGCGAGGACGGGCCGGACGCCTTCTCCGCGGTCGTCTCCGGGCTCTCCATCATCCTGCTGGCCATCTTCGCCTCCGCGATGATCTACCGCTTCGTCCCGGGCTTCGGCGACGAGATCGCGGGCTCCCGCAACAATCGCCTCATGCAGGGCGCCGAACGCAAGGCCGCGGCCGTCATCAGCTCTCCCGCGACCCTCGTGGCCCAGGGCATCAAGACCCACAGCACCCGGGCCGACAACGGCGGAGGCGGCGGGCAGTCCGCCCCCCGCCAGGCCAACACCGCCTCGGGCGGCGTGGCCGCCCACAGCACGCGGACGCCTGCGGGCGGAAGCGGCGGTGGCGGTGGCGGCGGATCTGTCCCCTCCGCCGCACCCGCGCCGCGCACCAGCCCGGTCAACACCCCCCATGCCAGCAGCACCCGCAACAGCAGTTCCCACCGCACAGGAGGTGACGGGCGTTGACGACCGAGTCCCATGCGTCCCATCCGGTCACGTCCCGCCGTACGTATCTGATCGGCCGCGCCCGGCCGAACGCGATGATCGGCCGCAACCGCGAGACCGGCGAGATCGTGCTGATCATCGCGGGCGCGTTCCTCGGGATGATGTGCGGGCTCCTCGTCCCGGTCCTGTCCCTGAGAATCGTGCTGCTGATGGGATTCCCGCTGCTGGCGCTGGCGGCCGTGTACGTGCCGTACAAGCGCCGCACGTTCTACAGGTGGTTCGAGATCAACCGAAGCTTCAAGCGCTCCCTGCGGAAGGGCGCGACGTACCGTTCCGGCTCCATGGAGGCCGGCACCCAGTTCGACGGGCGCGAGGTCGAGATCGGGCCCCCGCCGGGCATCGGCCGCATCACCTGGCTGGCCGCTCCCTTCGGCCCCGACGAGATCGCCGTACTGCTCCACGCCGACCGGCGCACCGTCACCGCGGCCATCGAGATCGAGGGCCCCGGCGTCGGCCTGCGCGACTCGGAGGACCAGGAGGCCCTGGTCGACCGTTTCGGCACCCTGCTCAAGCACGTCGCGAACGGCGACGGCTTCGTGACACGCCTCCAGATGCTCGCCCGCACCCTCCCCGCCGACCCGGACGCCCACGCCAAGGACGTCACCGTACGCGGCGACGAGCGGGCCCCGGGCTGGCTGCAGCGGTCGTACGACGAACTCCAGTCCATGGTGTCCACCAGCAGCGAGCAGCACCGCGCGTACCTGGTGGCCTGCATGCACTACACGCGTGAACTGGCCGCCGAGGCCCACGCCATGGCCCGCGCCATCCGCCCGCAGGGCGGCCGGAGGCTCGACAAGGACGCGGGACTCGCCGTCGTCATGGCCCGCGAGCTGACCGACATCTGCTCGCGGCTCCAGGAGGCCGACATCCGGGTCCGGCAGCCGCTCGGCCAGGCCCGGCTCGCCTCCCTCATCCACTCCATGTACGACCCGGACCACCCCATCGACCACATCCAGGCCATGAGCAGGCGCAACGCCTGGCCGGCCGAGCTGGACGCGATGGAGCCGACGTTCCTCCAGGCCAAGACGCGCGAGTCCTCCACCCGCGCCCCCTGGTGCCACGCCACCGCCTGGATCAAGGAGTGGCCGATGACCCCGGTCGGCGTGAACTTCCTGGCCCCCCTGCTCGTCCACACCCCGGACGTCATCCGCACGGTCGCCGTCACGATGGACCTCGAACCCACCGAGATCGCCATCGAGCGCATGCTCACCGAGAAGACCAACGACATGGCCGACGCCAGCCGCGCCGCCAAGATGAACCGCACGGTGGACCCGCGCGACCTCGCCTCCCACAACCGTCTCGACCAGCGCGGCGAGGACCTCGCGAGCGGCGCGGCCGGCGTCAACCTGGTCGGCTACATCACCGTCTCCTCGCGCTCCCCGGAGGCCCTCGCCCGCGACAAGCGGACGATAAGGGCGTCGGCCGGGAAGTCGTACCTGAAGCTGGAGTGGTGCGACCGGGAGCACCATCGCGCGTTCGTCAACACCCTTCCGTTCGCCACCGGCATTCGAAGGTAGGACTGCTGCCATGCGGGACCCGCTGTCCGTCCTCACGGACGCCTTCACGTCCTTCCTGTTCGGCAAGGTCGAGACGACCAGACTTCCGGTGCGCACCTCGACGGGGCAGGCGCAGGCGGTCTACCTGCCGACCGCCGCGCCGGGCCTCGGCGACTCGGGCGTGATCATCGGCCGTGAGGTGTACTCCGGGAAGGGCTACATCTACGACCCCTTCCAGCTGTACGGCCAGCAGCTCCCCGCCCCCCACTGGCTGGTCCTCGGCGAGTCCGGCAACGGCAAGTCGGCGCTCGAGAAGACGTACGTGCTCCGCCAGCTGCGCTTCAAGGACCGCCAGGTCGTCGTCCTGGACGCGCAGGGCGAGGACGGCGTCGGCGAGTGGAACCTCATCGCCGAGGAGCTGGGCATAACCCCCATCCGGCTCGACCCGATGGCGGCCCTCGACCACGGCATCCGCCTCAACCCGCTCGACCCGGCGATCACGACGACCGGCCAGCTCGCGCTGCTCCGCACGATTATCGAGGTAGCGATGGGGCACGGCCTGGACGAACGGTCCGGCTTCGCGCTCAAGGTCGCGCACTCCTACGTCAACGAGACGATCCTGGACCGCCAGCCGGTCCTGACCGACATCGTGGAACAGCTCCGCCACCCGGAGCCGGAGTCGGCCGAGGCGATGAACGTCGCCATAGACGACGTACGGGCCTGGGGCCTGGACGTGGCCCTCGTCCTGGACCGCCTCGTCGACGGTGACCTCCGGGGCATGTTCGACGGCCCCACGACGGTCGGCATCGACCTGGACGCCCCGCTCATCGTCTTCGACCTGTCCCACATCGACCGCAACTCCATCGCCATGCCGATCCTGATGGCGATCGTCGGCGTGTGGCTGGAGCACACCTGGATCCGCCCCGACCGGAAGAAGCGCATCTTCCTGGTCGAGGAGGCCTGGCACATCATCGCCAGCCCGTTCGTGGCCCAGCTCTTCCAGCGTCTGCTGAAGTTCGGCCGCCGGCTCGGCCTGTCCTTCGTGGCCGTCGTCCACCACCTGTCCGACGTGGTGGACGGCGCGGCGGCGAAGGAGGCGGCCGCGATCCTGAAGATGGCGTCGACGAGGACGGTCTACGCCCAGAAGGCCGACGAGGCGAGGGCGACGGGCCGGGTCCTCGGCCTGCCCCGCTGGGCAGTCGAGATCATCCCCACCCTCACGCCCGGCATCGCGGTGTGGGATGTCAACGGCAACGTACAGGTCGTCAAACACCTGGTCACCGAGACCGAACGCCCCCTGGTCTTCACGGACCGCGCGATGACGGAGTCCGCCAGCGACTTCATGGACGACGCCCTGCGCGCCGCCGAACTGGAGGCCGAGGAGCGGGCGGCGGCGTTCATGGAGCAGCACGTCGGCGAGCTGGACGGGTCGTCCGAGTCGACGGTGGCGTGAGAACAGTGGCGTGAGAACAGTGGCGTGACAGTGGTACCGGAGAACGGCGGCGTGGCATGAGACCGGACGAGCGTGACCGGCGCACCGAGGACGTGCGGGGCATCCCCGACGGACTGCTGATCGGGATCATCGGCTTCCTCCTCGGCGTGACCGTGCTGGTGTGGACAGCCACGGGCCTCGCCGGCGTCTTCGCCCGCGGCGGCTGGCCGGACGGCGTCACCTTCGCCCGTACGCCGCTCGCGATGCGCCGGCTCGTCGCCGAACCCCACGACATCCCCGGCGCCTGGCCGGAGACCCCCGCGGACCAGCTCTCCGGGTACGGCCTCTTCTGGGGCCTGCTCATCGGCCAGCTGATGATCCTGGTGGTGCTGACGGTGTTCCTGCTGGGCACGGTGGCGCGGTGGCGGGCGGTACGGGCGCGGGAGAAGGCGGAACGCGCGGCCGGGCGTCCGCAGGCCGCGCCCCGGGAGCCCGCGCCTCAGGAGGCCGTACGCCCGACGACTCCCCCCTACGCTTCTCCGCAGCCGCAGCCGCAGCCGCAGCCGCAGCCCCACCCGGTGCCGAAGACCGCGCCGGAACCCGGGCCGACTTCTCCCCCGGCCGCCACGCCGGTCACGGAAGCGAGCGCGCTGATGAGTGCGAGCGCGCCCCTGCAACCCAACGCATCCATGCAGGCGGACACGTCCCTGCAGGCCGAGGCGGCCGCTCCCCCGAACCTCACCGTTCCCCTGCCCGCCCCGCGCAGCAGCCCGCGCGGCCCCGTGATCCTCGGCTCCCCGGAGACCCGCCACCCCCTCGCCGCCCAGGCGCTGCGCGATGCCGAGGGCCCCGCCCTGGTCGTCACCTCCAGCCCCGCCCTGTGGTCGGACACGAAGGACGCCCGCGCCAAGCTGGGCCCGGTTCTCCTCTACGACCCGTCCCACCTGTGTGACACCCCGGCCCGGATGCACTGGTCACCGGCCCGCGGCTGCGAGGACAAGGCGACCGCGGCGGCACGGGCCGCGGCCCTCCTCGCTCCGGTCCGCCCCACCGCCAAGATCGACCAGGCGCTCGCCGACGTCGCGGAAACGCTCCTCCGCTGCTATCTGCACGCCGCCGCCGTGGACGGCCGTACCTTCCGCCACGTCCACCGCTGGGCGCAGGGCAACCAGGTCCAGGAAGCGGTGCGGGCCCTGCGCACCAATCCGAAGGCGGTGTCGGGCACGGCGGGCGAGCTGGAGTCGGCCCTCACCTCGCACCCCGAACGCCGCGACATGGCGCAGGAACTGACGGCCCGTGCCCTCTCCTCCCTCTTCACGGTCAACGTCCGTGATGCCTGCACTCCAAACCGGGTGGACGCCCTCGCCTTGGATTCCTTCGCCGATGAAGGGGGCACCCTTTATGTGGTGGGGGAACCTATCGAGGATCCCCGGGCGGCTCCAGGGGCCATGCCCCTTCTCACCGCCCTGACCGCAAGCGTGGTCGAGCGCGGCCGGCGCGTGGCCGAACGGTCACCCTCCGGCCGCCTCGACCCACCACTCACCCTCGTCCTGGACGACGTGGCGGCGGTGGCTCCCCTGCCCCAGCTCCCCGAGCTGCTGTCCACAGGAGCGGACCGGGGCCTGCTCACCCTGGTCCTGCTCCGATCCCGGGAACAGGGCCGCTCCCGCTGGCCGGACGCCGAGCTCCCCATGCACTAGGTCCGGCCATGGTCGCCGCACGTGACGCCCCGTCACCAACGTTCTTCTCACCTCGGTGACTCACGGGTAGAGTCATTTTCCTGGAGAGCAGGGACGTCGGAGCAGGAACGTCGGGCCGCTGCGACGGCCGTGAAACACCGGGGGGAACGGAGTGACCACGTCCGCGGCACCACAGCAGCAGCCGTCCGCCACATCAGCCACTCAGGATTTCATCCCCCTGCTGGACAGCCTCGGCCCGGTTCGCTGGTCACCCCTGATCGTCGGCGAGGACCAGTCACAGAAGTTCACCCAGATCATCGACAGCCTCCGCCGGCCGCCCTCCCCGGACGGCACCAGCAAACGGCTGGCCTCCGGCTCGTCCTACTGGGGCGTCGAGTCCACCATGGCCTGGATGCAGGCGTGCAACGACCCCTACTACCCCGTGATGCGCGAGGGCATCGACTCCTTCCGGAGCCGCTACGCCACCCTCGCCCGCGCCCTCTCCGACACGCCGTACCACTACTTCAGCCTGGGACCCGGCACCGGCGAGAAGGACAACGCGGTCCTGCGCCACCTCGCCCGCATCCGCCCCGCCTACGCCGTGCGTTACGTCCCCGTGGACATCAGCTCCGAGATGCTCCGGCAGGGCCTCAAAGCCGCCCTCAAGGACATGCGCATCCCCGTCCGGGACACCCTGCCGCTCCAGCTCGACTTCTCCACCGTCACCAACCTGACCGGCCTGCGCCAGGTCGCCGACCAGCTCGCCGCCGACACCCCGGTGCTCTACTCGCTCCTCGGCAACACCCTGGCGAACTTCGACAACGACGCCACGTTACTCACCAACATGGCTTCCATACTGCTCCGCCCGCAGGACCGCTTCCTGCTCGAGGTCGCCGTCGCCGACCGGATCGACCAGGCCGCCGCCGACACCGCGGCCGCCGAGTACCGCAACAGCGTGGGCTTCTACAACTTCGTGACCAGCGCGATCATGCACTACACGGATCTGCAGATCGTCCCGGAGTCGGTCGAGTTCCACGGCGAGGTGGAAGACGGCAAGGCCCTCAACCTGAGAATCGTCTACCGCAACGAGACCGGCCAGACCCTCCGGCCCCTCCTCCCCAACCGCACCACCTTCGACTTCCCCCACAACGACACCATCTGCCTCCTCACCACGCGCAAGTACCTCCCCAGCAGCCTGGACAAGCTCATCGCCGACGCCGGTCTCCGGATTCTCCAGTCCCGCGAAGTCCTCCACCCCGGCGAGGACGTCACCGGCGAACGCCTCGAGACCGGCCAGAAACTCCTCCTGCTGGCCCGCAGCCCCAATGGCGCACGCTCTCCCGGTCAGTCCCAGGTGACCGGCCTCAACCCGTTCCGCCGCGACTGAGCACCAGCCTCCCTCCTCCCCCGAGGCCCGCCGATGCGCCTGTTACGCCGTCACAGCCGTTCCGTCTACGCCGTCGTCACCTTCGCCTCGCTCGCCGGCGCGCTGTTCGTCAGCATCCTGTGGGGAGCCAGCGCGAGCGAGGGCGGCCGCACGCCATGGGAACCGATCATCCAGGGACTGGCTCTGACAGCAGCCATCTCCGGGGTGATCGCCGAACGCCGGGCCACGGCCCGTGAACGCACGGAGCAGATGCTCAAAGCCCTCGCCACGGAGCACAGAAAGAACCAGGAGCACTGGGGCGGCCCCTTCCGACGCCGCGCCGCCCACGAGGTCAGTCACCGTCTGTACCCGAGGCTCCTGACCACCACCACCGAAACGGCTCTCTCCTCCGGCATCTTCTCCAGCGCCCGCTACTCCGATCTGCACGCCGCCCTCCTGGAGTGGCAGGACGCCGCCGGTGAACTCAACCGCCGCTTCGACCTCGCGGAGATCCGCAGCTACGTCGGCCGCATCCCCCACAGCGAACTGCTCACCTGGGAAGAGGCCCTGCACGCCGACGACGGCCCGCTCAAGCCCGCCGAGACCGCCCTTGCCCGCATTCGCGAACTGCTCGACCGCGCCGAGCGGGACTGACGGGTACGAACTGCACCTACCGGGTGAAACCAGCCCCACCGGACGAGACCGGCCCTACCGGGCGAACTCGTACTCCACCTCGTGCCCGTTCACCAGACTCCCCGTGGTCGCGAACCCGTACCGCTCGTAGAACGCCCGAGCCCGTCCGTTGTCCTGGTGCGCATACAGCCGGATCCGCTCCATGCCCTCGCCCCACGCCCACTCCAGCGCGGCGTCGAAGAGCGCCCGGGTCACCCCCGCCCCGTCGCCCCGGCACTCGGGCCGCACGTACACCCCGACGACGTGCCCCTGGTCACGCTTGACCGTCCCTCCGAACGGGTCCTGCGTACCGGCCCACTCCAGGAGCACGGTCACCGACCCGACCCACTCCCCGCCGGCCGTCTCGGCGATGAACTGCCGCCGTTCCCGCGCCCCCTCGGCCGCTCCGGCCGTCCACTCCTGCCAGTGGGAGTCCGGCTTGGCGGCAGCCGTCTCGTACGTATCCAGGAATGCCAGATGTGCCACCGGATCACGGAGCGCCTCCAGCCGCAGCCGCCTGGCCCGAACCCACTCGTCCGCCCGGATCGCCCGTACGACGACACCGTCACCGTGCACGGCGCACCTCCCTGGGCACCCGGCAAAAATCCCTGCTCTCCATGGCGCCACCGTAGTACCGGAGTACCGCGGCTCATAGACAAATCGCGAACCGCGAACGAGTCGTGAACGCAGAAAGGCCCCGAACCATAAGGTTCGGGGCCTTTCTCAATGATTGTTCGGCGGCGTCCTACTCTCCCACAGGGTCCCCCCTGCAGTACCATCGGCGCTGTAAGGCTTAGCTTCCGGGTTCGGAATGTAA
>JODX01000010.1 GCA_000719105.1 Streptomyces sclerotialus
AACGCCTACCGCGACTACCTCGAACTGCACGGCCTGTCCGTGCAGCTGGCCGAGGCGCTCGCCGAGTACTGGCACGCACGCGTCCGCGCCGAACTCGGCTTCGGCGGTGAGGACCCGGCGGCCATCGAGGACATGTTCGACCTGAAGTACCGGGGCGCCCGGTTCTCCCTCGGCTACGGCGCCTGCCCGAACCTGGAGGACCGCGCGAAGATCGCCGAACTGCTCCGGCCGGAGCGGATCGGCGTCCACCTCTCCGAGGAGTTCCAGCTCCACCCCGAGCAGTCCACCGACGCCATCGTCATCCACCACCCCGAGGCCAAGTACTTCAACGCGCGCTAGCCCACCCGGCAGCCACCTCCGAAAAGCCTGTGCCCCACGCGGCGGACGTGCCGCGTGGGGCACAGGCCGGCCGAGGCCGTGTCGCGCCTCTTGCGCGGCATCCGTACAGGTGCTCCGGCCGACCGGGCCGTACACTGGTCGGTCCATTGCAGCAGGCCGGTTCCCCGCACGGGAACCGGCCTGCTCGTCCCTCAAGGAGGTGCGCCCGGATGACGACAACGGTCCCCGCGCCAGGCAACCGTCCCCAAGCCGTCGCCCCGGCCCGAACAGGGGCAACGCCACTGGTCGGCGGCCCCGAGCTGCAGGCCGTGCTCCTCGACATGGACGGAACCCTGGTGGACACCGAGGGCTTCTGGTGGGACGTCGAGGTGGAGGTGTTCGCCGGCCTCGGTCACACCCTCGACGACGCCTGGCGCCATGTCGTGGTCGGCGGTCCCATGACCCGCAGCGCCGGGTTCCTGATCGAGGCCACCGGCGCGGACATCACCCTCGCCGAGCTCTCGGTACTGCTCAACGACGGGTTCGAGGACCGGATCGGGCGCACGCTGCCGCTGATGCCGGGCGCCGCCCGGCTGCTGGCCGAACTGTCCGCCCACGGCATGCCCACCGCCCTGGTCTCCGCCTCCCACCGGCGCATCATCGACCGGGTCCTCGCCTCGCTGGGCCCGCAGCACTTCACGCTGACCGTCGCGGGCGACGAGGTGGAGCGGACCAAGCCGCATCCCGACCCGTACCTGCTGGCCGCCGCGCGGCTGGGCGCCGATCCGGCCGGATGCGCGGTGATCGAGGACACCGCGACCGGAGTCGCGGCCGCCGAGGCGGCGGGCTGTCAGGTGGTCGCCGTGCCCTCGGTGGCACCCATCGCCGCGGCCGCCCGGCGCACGGTCGTCCCTTCCCTCGAAGAAGTCGATCTGCCCTTTCTCCGCGGGCTGATGACGGTCCGGTGAGGACTTGACGGTACTGATCACGGAAATGCGCCAGGTGATCACCTGGCGTACGGAATGGAATACGAGGTAAAGCCGGAGAAGCCCACCGCACGGAATTCGGCGGCCCCGGCCGGCCGAATTCCGATAGCGGCCGACCTGTTCGGCACTTGTGACGTTCACCACTCGGCGAGGGGCCGGCATCCAGGTCGAGGGGTGTCCGCTTCTCCCGTTCCGGGGTGATCGATGCCCCCTTGTGTCCCGATTGGTGCACGGTGCACCAATAGCTCGGCGGGCTGTCTGTTCAGTGCGTCCGCATTCGATTCCGCAGCGTGATGAGGTGTACGGGGAACTCAACTCCGGTGCCAGCGGGCGGCACTCGCGGTCCGGTCTAATGTCATCGCGAGAACATCGTTTACCTCGTGGCCCGCCCGCACACCCCAGCCGCCGGGTCCACGTCATCGACAGCTCTGGAGAAGTACGAGCATGAAGCGCAAGACCCTGGTGCTGCCGGCCGCGATCGGCCTGCTCGCCCCCGTGCTCGCCGCCTGCGGCGGATCCGATGGCGGGGGCGGCGGGGACGCGATCGTCGTGGGCACCACCGACCAGGTCACCGCGTCCAAGGACGCCCCCGCGCCGCTCGACCCCGCGTACGCGTACGACGTCGGCACCTGGAACGTCCTGCGCCAGACCGTGCAGACCCTCATGGTGCAGCCGCGCGGCGACGGCGCGCCGGAGCCCGAGGCCGCCAAGAGCTGCGGCTTCACCGACAGCGGCAACGAGCGCTACGCCTGCACGCTGCGCAAGGACCTCACCTTCGCCAACGGTGATGCGATCACCGCCGAGGACGTGAAGTTCTCCATCGACCGCGCACGCTCCCTCAAGGCCGACAGCGGTGTGTCCGCCCTGCTGTCGACCATCCAGCTCGTGGAGACCAAGGGCGACCGCGAGGTGATCTTCCACCTCAACGGCCCCGACGCCACCCTGCCGTACAAGCTCTCCACCTCCGTCGCGGGCATCGTCAACCCCGACGACTACGCCAAGAACAAGCTCCGCGAGGGCTTCGAGGTCGACGGCTCCGGGCCGTACACCCTGGAGACCGAGGTCAAGAACGGCGAACTCGTCAGCGCCGTCTTCACCAAGAACCCCAACTACAAGGGGATCCTGGAGCCGAAGAACGACAAGGTCGAACTGCGCACCTTCGAGGACGCCGACGCCATGGGCACCGCGCTCGACGCGGGCGACATCCAGCTGATGACCCGCACCATGACCCCGAAGCAGGTCGACAAGCTCTCCGCCGACGCCGGTGACACCATCGACCTCGTCGAGTCGCCCGGTCTGGAGATCCGCTACCTCGCCTTCAACACCGACGCCGCCCCGGTCAAGTCCCGCGCCGTCCGCCAGGCGATGGCCCAGATCATCGACCGCGGCAAGCTCGTCTCCAAGGTGTACGGCACCCAGGCCGAGCCGCTCTACTCGCTCGTCCCGGCCTCCGTCACCGGCCACTCCAACTCGTTCTTCAACACGTACGGCACACCCGACACCGGCAAGGCCGAGTCGCTCCTCACCGAGGCCGGTATCACCACCCCGGTGAAGCTGACCCTGCACTACACGACCGACCACTACGGCGCCGTCACCAAGCAGGAGTTCGAGGAGCTGCAGGCACAGCTCAACGCCAGCGGCCTGTTCGACGTCGACATCGAGGGCACCCCCTGGGCCACCTTCCGGCCCGCCCAGCTGGACGGCGAGTACGCCGTGTACGGCCTGGGCTGGTTCCCCGACTTCCCGGACGCCGACAACTTCCTGGCGCCGTTCCTCGACAAGGACAACTTCCTCGGCTCGCCCTACACCAACGGCGAGGTCCGCAAGACCCTCATTCCCGAGTCCCGCCGTGAGGCCGACCGCCTCAACGCCGCCGAGAGCCTGACCGCCATGCAGGACATCGTGGCCGACGACGTACCGGTCCTGCCGCTCTGGCAGGGCAAGCAGTACGCCGCGGTGAGCGACGACATCACCGGCGGTGACTGGGCCCTCAACTCCACTTCCACGCTTCAGCTGTGGGAGCTCGGCCGCGGCGTCAGCGGCTGACCTGATCGACACCCCGCATCCCGCACCCCCCACTTGCACGACCTGACAGCCGCTCCGGGCCCGCACCGCCGGGCCCGGAGCTCTCGTGACCCGACGACACAAGGCACATGTAAGTGAACATGCGTAAGAACCTGCCGGTCCTGTCCCTCACGACGGGACTCGCCGTCTGCCTGCTCGCCGGCTGCGGCTCGGAGACGGGCAGCTCCTCCGGCGGCTCCTCCGTAGTGATGGGAATGTCGGACGACGTCCTCGCCACCGACCCCGCCTCCGGCTACGACCCCGGCTCCTGGCTGCTCTTCAACAACGTCTTCCAGTCGTTGCTGAGCTTCCCCAACGGCTCCACGGAACCCGAGCCCGAGGCCGCGGAGGAGTGCTCCTTCACCGACACGAGCACCCAGGAGTACACCTGCACGCTCCGGGACGGCCTGACGTTCAGCAACGGTGAGTCCCTCACCTCCAAGGACGTGAAGTTCTCCTTCGACCGCATGCTGAAGATCAACGACGGCGACGGCCCGGCGGTCATGTTCCCCATGCTCGACAAGGTCGAGACGCCGGACGAGAAGACCGTGGTCTTCACACTCAAGTACGCCGACGCCACCTTCCCCAGCAAGATCGCCTCCGGTGCCGGCTCGATCGTCGACCACCGCTCCTACGACGCCGACGGGCTGCGCAAGGACGGCGAGGCGGTCGGCTCCGGCCCCTACAAGCTGGAGTCCTACGGCGAGGACGAGGCCGTCTTCTCGGTCAACGACAAGTACAAGGGCAACGCCCATGTCGAGAACTCCGGCGTCACGCTGAAGTTCTTCCACGGCGACCAGGACGCCCTGAAGAAGGCCGTCCTCGACAACGAGATCGACATCGCCTACCGCGGTCTGACCGCCGACGACATCGCGGACATCCAGGCGGACAGCTCCGTCGACAGCGCCATCGACATCGTGGACGGCACCGGCGCCGAGGTGCAGCACCTGGTCTTCAACATGGACGACCCCGTGGCGGGCCGGCCCGGCGTCCGCAAGGCCATCGCCTACCTGCTCGACCGCGAGGCCCTCGTCGAGAAGGTCTACAAGAACACCGCCACACCGCTGTACTCGATCATCCCGGCCGGTATCACCGGCCACAACACGGCCTTCTTCGACACCTACGGCGCCCGCCCCTCCAAGGCGGAGGCCGAGGCGGCCCTGCAGGCCGACGGCATCACCGACAAGGTGAAGCTGACTCTCTGGTCGACACCCACGCGCTATGGTCCCGCCACCGACCAGGAGCTGGAGACCATCGCCAAGCAGCTCAACGCCAGCGGCCTGTTCGAGGCGACGGTCCAGTCGGTGGCCTTCGACCAGTACGAGAAGGACATCGCCGACGGCAAGTACGGCGTGTACGTGAAGGGCTGGGTGCCCGACTACCCGGATCCCGACAACTTCACCGGCCCCTTCTTCGGTGAGGGCAACGTCCTCGACAACAACTACACCAACAAGAACATCACCGGCACGCTCCTGCCGCAGACCGCCGCCCAGAGCGAGCGCTCGGCGACCGAGAAGGAGTACGCCGAGCTCCAGAACATCGTGGCCGAGGAGATCCCCGTCCTCCCGGTCTGGCAGGCCAAGCAGTACGCCGTCGTCCGCGACAACGTGTACGGCCTCGAGTACTGCCTCGACGCGTCGACGGTGTTCCGCTTCTGGGAGATCAGCAAGGGCTGACGCGCAGCGACGCGCACCGGCAGAGGGCGCCCCCTCGTCACGAAGGGGCGCCCTCTGCCGGTGTCATGAGCGGCCGGGACCTACTGCGCGCCGGGACGGACCAGTCCGCTCTCGTACGCGTACACCGCGGCCTGCACCCGGTCCCGCAGCCCCAGCTTGGTCAGCACATGACCCACGTGCGTCTTCACGGTCGTCTCGCTGACGAACAGATCGGCCGCGATCTCGGCGTTGGACAGCCCGCGCGCCACCAGCTTCAGCACCTCGACCTCGCGGTCGGTCAGCGTGTGCAGCGTGTCCGGCACCGGTTCCTCACCGGACGGCAGATGGGTCGCGTACTTGTCCAGGAGCCGACGCGTGATGCTGGGCGCGAGCATCGCCTCACCGGCCGCCACCACGCGGATCGCCTGCACCAGCTCGTTGGCCGGAGCGTCCTTGAGCAGAAAGCCGCTGGCACCCGCCCGCAGCGCCTCCACCACGTACTCGTCGAGGTCGAAGGTGGTCAGCACCAGCACCTTGGCGGGACCGTCCCGGCCGGGCCCGGTGATCTGCCGGGTCGCCTCGACACCGTCCATCCGCGGCATACGGATGTCCATCAGGACCACATCGGGCTGCAGGGCACGCACCTGGTCGAGCGCCTGGAGACCGTCCCCGGCCTCGCCCACGACCGCGATGTCCTGCTCCGCCTCCAGGATCATCCGGAAGCCGGTTCTCAGCAGCGGCTGGTCGTCGACCAGTAGGACGCGGATGGCCACAAGAGTCTCCTTCGCTAGTCCCGCCCCATTCTGCCCTGGACGTCCCCGTCGGCCGCGGGCGCCCCGACCGGCAGCGGATACGGCGGGGGAGTGCCCCCGAACTCCGGGCACACCGCCTGGTGGTCGCACCAGCCGCAGAGCTTGGTGCGCCGCGGCCGCCAGTCACCGGACTCGGTGGCGAGACGGATCGCCTCCCACAGAGCCAGCAGCTTCCGCTCCACGCGCTCCAGGTCCGCCACGACCGGGTCGTACGTCAGCACGTCACCGCTGCCCAGGTACACCAGCTGCAGCCGGCGCGGGACCACCCGCTTCAGCCGCCACACCACCAGGGCGTAGAACTTCATCTGGAACAGGGCGCTCTCCGCGTACTCCGGCCGCGGCGCCTTGCCCGTCTTGTAGTCGACGATCCGCACCTCGCCGGTGGGCGCCACGTCGACCCGGTCGATGATGCCCCGCAGCCTCAGCCCCGACTCCAGCTCGGCCTCGACGAACAGCTCCCGCTCGGCCGGCTCCAGCCGGGTCGGGTCCTCCAGCGTGAACCAGCGCTCGACCAGCTGCTCCGCCTCGCCGAGCCAGCGGGCCAGCCGCTCGCCCTCCGGATCGTCCGCGAACAGCTCCGCGACCTCCGGCCGCGTCTCGCGCAGCCGGTCCCACTGGCCGGGGACGAGCGCCCTGGCCCGCGGAGCCGTGCGCTCGGCGGCGGGCGCGTCGAAGAGCCGCTCCAGCACCGCGTGCACCAGCGTGCCGCGCGTGGCCGCCTCGCTCGGCTTCTCGGGCAGCTTGTCGATCACCCGGAACCGGTAGAGCAGCGGGCACTGCATGAAGTCGCCGGCGCGCGAGGGCGACAGCGACGTCGGGGGTGCGGTGGTCACGACACCGCTCCGTGCCGTGGAGCCGGTGCCGTCGGTACGGGTTTCCATGACCAAAGACGATACGGCCCGGCACCGACAACCGGACGGCCACGAGCGGTACGACCCGGCCGGACCGGCGCCCGGCGGAGATCGTCCGCCGCCTGTGCGGACGGTCGCGCCGGTGGCGGAGGGGACGGTTGCGGCCGGGGCCGGCGGGTAGCCGTGCGGACGGCGACGGACGGGAGGCGGCGACGTGCACAGGGAGGGTGGGCCCCGTGCGACGGAGCGGGGAACAGAAAGGGTGCCGGGGCGGAACGAGCGGGAACGACCGCATAGCATCGACCACGGACCCTTCCGCTCCGCGACGACCGGTGGCGGGAGACGCTTCGATCGAGGGGACATCGTGGACGAGAGCGGCGGGAGCGGGCAGCCGCGATCCGGCAGCGACGAGGCGACCGAGCACCCCGCGGGGCGGCCGACCCCGCCGGCCGGCACCGCACGCCGGGACCCGGCACCACGCGACGACCGACCGACCCTCGAGAAGACGGCCGACCACGCCACCCCGGCGGGGGCCGCCGCGTCCGCGGCCCGGCCCGGTGACGCGGCGGATGCCGTGTCCCCGGCCCCGGCCGGCGACCTGGCGGGTTCCGGGCCCCCGGCCGGCCCGGAGGGCGCCTTCGGCCCGGCGACGCCCCCCGGGCCCCCGGGCGGTTCCGGCGGCTCGGCAGGTCCCGAGAGCTCGGCCCGGGGAGGCCACCAGGCGCGCCCCGAGCCCTCGGCCGCCCCCGACAGCCCGGCGACGCCCGATCCTGCAGGCGGCGAACGCCCGGACGCGGACGCGCACGACACGGCGTCCCCCACCCCCTCCCACCGAGACCACCCGGCACCCTCCGACGCCGACGAGGCCCACGACGCCGCACGCACCCGCGCCTCCTCCGGCTCCCGCAAGCCTCCGCGCCGTCCCAAGGAACCGGGCGGCGGCATCCTCATGGGGCGGCCCTTCGGCGTGCCCGTCTACGTGGCGCCCAGCTGGTTCCTCGTCGCCGCGCTGATCACCTGGGTGTTCGGCGGGCAGCTCGACCGCGTCCTGCCCGACCTCGGCGGCGCCCGCTACCTCGTCGCGCTGTTCTTCGCGGTCGCCTTCTACGCCTCCGTCCTCGTCCACGAGCTCGCCCACACCGTCGCCGCCCTGCGCTACAAGCTGCCGGTCCGCCGGATCCAGCTGCAGTTCTTCGGCGGTGTCTCGGAGATCGAGAAGGAGTCCGAGACCCCGGGCCGCGAGTTCGTCCTGGCCTTCGTCGGCCCCCTGCTGTCACTGGTCCTCGCGGGCTTGTTCTACCTCGCCCTGCAGGCCGTCGAGCCCGGCACCGTCCCTGGCGTCCTGCTCGCCGGGCTGATGATCTCCAACCTCATCGTGGCCGTCTTCAACCTGCTGCCCGGGCTGCCGCTCGACGGCGGCCGCATGCTCCGCGCCGTCGTCTGGAAGATCACCGGCAAGCCCATGGCCGGCACGGTCGCCGCCGCCTGGGTCGGCCGTGCCCTCGCCGTCTGCGTCCTCATCGGGCTGCCGCTCCTCACCTACTCCGAGTCGCTCGGTGCGGACACCGGGAACCTCGGCGGCATGAACACCGTCACCGACGCCCTGCTCGCCGCGATCCTCGCCGCGATCATCTGGACCGGCGCCGGCAACAGCCTCCGCATGGCCCGGCTCCGCGAGCACCTGCCCGAACTGCGCGCCCGCACCCTCACCCGCCGCGCCGTCCCCGTGGAGACCGACACCCCGCTCTCCGAGGCCCTGCGCCGCGCCAACGACGCCGGAGCCCGCGCCCTCGTCGTCGTCGACGCGTACGGCGAGCCCCTCTCCCTGGTCCGCGAGGCCGCCATCGTCGGGGTCCCCGAGCACCGCCGTCCCTGGGTGGAGGTCGGCGGTCTCGCCCAGGAGCTGACCGACGGCATGCGCGTCTCCGCCGAGCTGTCCGGCGAGGAGCTGCTCGACGCCCTCCGTGCCGCCCCGGCCACCGAGTACCTGGTCGTGGAGGAGTCCGGCGAGATCTACGGCGTGCTCTCGGCCGCCGACGTGGAGCGCGCCTTCGTCAAGGCGATGGCCCGGCCCAGCTGAACCCGTGCACGCGCGCGTGTACGGCACCGGCCGGGGCACCGGTGTGGTCGGCGGTCCCCGCCAGGACCGGTAGGCTGGTCACATGTCCGAACCGACCGGTGCCGCCCGCCGTCGCGGGCCCTTCAAGGTCGGGGACCAGGTCCAGCTCACCGACCCCAAGGGACGCCACTACACGTTCACGCTCGAAGCAGGGAAGAACTTCCACACCCACAAGGGGTCCTTCCCGCACGACGAGCTGATCGGCGCACCCGAAGGCAGTGTTGTCCGCACCACCGGAAACGTCGCCTACCTGGCGCTGCGCCCCCTGCTCCCCGACTACGTCCTGTCCATGCCCCGCGGGGCGGCCGTCGTGTACCCGAAGGACGCGGGGCAGATCCTCGCCTTCGCCGACATCTTCCCCGGCGCGCGCGTCGTGGAGGCCGGCGTCGGCTCCGGCTCGCTCAGCAGCTTCCTGCTCCGGGCCATCGGCGACCAGGGCATGCTGCACTCCTACGAGCGCCGCGCCGACTTCGCCGAGATCGCCCAGGCCAACGTGGAGCGCTACTTCGGCGGCCCCCACCCCGCCTGGCAGCTCACCGTCGGCGACCTCCAGGACAACCTGAGCGACACGGACGTCGACCGAGTCATCCTCGACATGCTCGCCCCCTGGGAGTGCCTGGAGGCCGTCTCCAAGGCGCTCGTCCCCGGCGGCATCCTGTGCTGCTACGTGGCGACCACCACCCAGCTCGCCCGGACCGTCGAGTCCATCCGCGAGATCGGCTGCTTCAACGAGCCGACCTCCTGGGAGACGATGATCCGCAACTGGCACATCGAGGGTCTCGCCGTCCGCCCCGACCACCGGATGATCGGCCACACCGGCTTCCTGCTCACCGCCCGGCGGCTCGCCGACGGCGTCGAGCCGCCCATGCGCCGCCGCCGCCCCGCCAAGGGCGCCTACGGCGAGGACTACGCCGGCCCGAACGCAGACGGAGGCTCCGGCCGCTGACGGCGGCCCGGTGCCGCACACAACGTACGGGCGCCGTGGCGGAGTTCCCCGCAGGGGCGGGGAACTCCGCCACGGCGCCGCTTCGTTCAGGTGTCCGTCGACGTGGCGCCGTACAGGACACAGCACCGGCCGCGCGCGGTCCGGTGACGGAAGTCGGCCCCCGCCGTTCCACCGCCCTGTGACGTATGGCACGATGCGGTCCACCCCCACCGGCACAGCCCTCACAGGAGACACATCTCTCGTGCAGCACTCCGCCGTCCCGGAACTGGACCACACCCGTACCCGCCCGATGCACTGGCTCGCCACGGCCACGGCCCTGGCCGCGGTCGTCGCCCTCTCCTCCGTACTCCAGCCCGACCCGGCGACGGCGACCACGGTCCAGGCGGGCCCCGAGGCACCGTCCGCCCCGGCCGCCGCGACGGCACCCGACCCCGCCGGGGTGGACTTCCCGATCGAGTGCGGCCCCACCGAGGTCCTGGTCCAGAAGAAGGCCTCCGGCGACCTCGACGGCGACGGCAGCCCCGAGACGGTCGCCGTGGTCCGCTGCGACGCGGGCTCCGGGAACCCGCCCAACGGGGTGTACGTCCTCACCCAGGGCACCGCGGCCGAGCCCCGGGTGGTCGCCACCCTGGTGGACCCCGGGGACCGGCTCAGCGTCACCGACTTCGCGGTCCGCGGCGGCACCGTCACGGCCACCCTGCTCGGCTACTCCTCGGAGGACGTGCCGAGTTGCTGCCCCGACGTCACCGACCGGGCCGAATGGCAGTGGAAGAACGGCGCGTTCGTCCGCTCGACGCCTCCCGAGGCGCGCGGCGTGTGACGCACCCCTCGCACCCGGTGCGGGGGGACCCGCCCGCCCGGTGTGAGAAAACAGACAAAAGTGACCCCATGTTGTCCGTTGGTCAGTCCGCGTCCGGGCCGTAGACCTCCACGCTGTCCGAAACCCGACGCACATGGATGCACTCACCCGGACATTCCCGCGCCGAGTCCACCACGTCCGTCAGCAACGGCAGGGGCACCGGTGTCGTCGCCCCAGGAGCCTGCAGCAACTCGTCGTCGGCACCCTTCACATAGGCGAGACCGTCGATGTCCAGCTCGAACACCTCGGGGGCGTACTGCGCACAGATGCCGTCGCCGGTGCACAGGTCCTGGTCGATCCAGACCTCGAGCGTCTCCGCGCCGGCCCCGGCCTCCTGCTGCACAGTCATCTCTCCTGCCGTTTCCCCCGCCGGCCGCGACGACACCTTGCAAGTCGGCCCAGCTCTGACGGGTGTTGAACACTTCGACCCTACCTCTGTCAGCTTTCTAATCATGTTCAGTGGGTATTCCCCTGGCGTGAGGGAGAGCGCAAGGGTGAAGATCGGACACACCCCGACCGTCTTTGTGATCTAGGGGTTTCAATCGACACCCACCCAGGTAGGGTCTGGAAGCGTCCAGCTCCCCTTGGAGGAGGTGAGGACCGTGGCAGCCCACGACGACGACATGAACCGCGGCATCCGCCCGGGACGAGGGTCCGACGACCCGGCCGGGCAGATCGCCTACCTTGAGCAGGAGATCGCCGTCCTGCGACGCAAGCTCGCCGACTCTCCGCGACACACGAGGATTCTCGAAGAGCGGATCGTCGAGCTGCAGACCAATCTGGCCGGCGTGTCCGCCCAGAACGAGCGGCTCGCCAACACACTGCGCGAGGCCCGCGACCAGATCGTGGCCCTCAAGGAGGAAGTGGACCGGCTCGCCCAGCCGCCGGCCGGCTTCGGTGTCTTCCTGCAGGCGAACGAGGACGGCACCGCCGACATCTTCACCGGGGGCCGCAAGCTCCGGGTGAACGTCAGCCCCAGTGTGGAACTCGACGAGCTCAGGCGTGGCCAGGAGGTCATGCTCAACGAAGCGCTCAACGTGGTGGAGGCCATGGAGTTCGAGCGCGCCGGGGACATCGTCACCCTCAAGGAGATCCTCGAGGACGGCGAACGCGCCCTGGTGGTCGGGCACACCGACGAGGAACGGGTGGTGCGGCTCGCCGAGCCGCTGCTGGACGTCACCATCCGTCCCGGCGACGCCCTGCTGCTCGAACCCCGCTCCGGCTACGTCTACGAGGTCGTGCCCAAGAGCGAGGTCGAGGAGCTCGTCCTCGAAGAGGTTCCCGACATCGGCTACGAGCAGATCGGCGGCCTCGGCAACCAGATCGAGGCCATCCGCGACGCGGTCGAGCTCCCGTACCTCTATCCCGACCTGTTCAAGGAGCACGAACTCCGGCCGCCCAAGGGCGTGCTGCTGTACGGGCCGCCCGGATGCGGCAAGACGCTCATCGCCAAGGCCGTGGCGAACTCGCTCGCCAAGAAGGTGGCCGAAGTCACCGGCCAGGCCACCGGCAAGAGCTTCTTCCTCAACATCAAGGGCCCCGAGCTGCTGAACAAGTACGTCGGTGAGACCGAGCGGCAGATCCGCCTCGTCTTCCAGCGTGCGCGGGAGAAGGCCAGCGAGGGCACGCCCGTCATCGTCTTCTTCGACGAGATGGAGTCGCTCTTCCGCACCCGTGGCTCCGGCGTCAGCTCGGACGTGGAGAACACCATCGTCCCCCAGCTGCTCGCCGAGATCGACGGTGTCGAGGGCCTGCAGAACGTGGTCGTGATCGGCGCCTCCAACCGCGAGGACATGATCGACCCCGCCATCCTGCGCCCCGGCCGTCTCGATGTGAAGATCAAGATCGAGCGTCCGGACGCCGAGGCGGCCAAGGACATCTTCGGCAAGTACCTCACCGAGCGCCTCCCGCTCCACGCCGACGACCTCGGCGAGAACGGCGGCGACAAGGCGGTCACCGTCCAGGGCATGATCCAGACCGCCGTGGAACAGATGTACGCCGAATCCGAGGAGAACCGCTTCCTGGAGGTCACCTACGCCAATGGTGACAAGGAAGTCCTCTACTTCAAGGACTTCAACTCCGGCGCGATGATCGAGAACATCGTCGGACGCGCCAAGAAGATGGCGATCAAGGACTTCCTCGAGAAGAGCCAGAAAGGCCTCCGCGTCTCCCACCTCCTCCAGGCATGCGTGGACGAGTTCAAGGAGAACGAGGACCTGCCCAACACCACCAACCCCGACGACTGGGCCCGCATCTCCGGCAAGAAGGGTGAACGGATCGTCTACATCCGGACACTCATCACCGGAAAGCAGGGCGCCGACACCGGACGTTCCATCGACACGGTGGCGAACACCGGACAGTACCTGTAAAAGACAGGGCGGCTGCGGGTGCCCTTCACGGGCATCCGCAGCCGATTGTTTTTCGGGTGACAGGCGCAGCAAGGCAATGACGCAAATGATCTCCCCACCAGCGCAAAGGCGTTCTAGGCTCTGTCGTACCGCCGAGTCGCGCAGTGCGGGGACGGGCACCGCACGCGCACCGGAGCACCAGCGGTACTTGAGCGCCGCCCCCGACCGAGGGCGCCGCCGGGCAAGGAGGGCCGCATGACCGTACGGCGAGTAATGGGCATCGAGACGGAGTACGGCATCTCCGTCCCCGGCCACCCCAATGCCAATGCCATGCTCACCTCGTCCCAGATCGTCAACGCCTACGCGGCGGCGATGCACCGGGCCCGCCGGGCCCGGTGGGACTTCGAGGAGGAGAACCCGCTGCGGGACGCGCGAGGCTTCGACCTCGCCCGCGAGGCCGCCGACGCCAGCCAGCTCACCGACGAGGACATCGGCCTGGCCAACGTCATCCTCACCAACGGGGCACGGCTCTACGTCGACCACGCACACCCCGAGTACAGCGCCCCCGAGGTCACCAACCCCCGGGACGCCGTCCTCTGGGACAAGGCCGGCGAACGGATCATGGCGGAGGCCGCCGATCGCGCGGCCCAGCTCCCCGGTGCCCAGCCGATCCACCTCTACAAGAACAACACCGACAACAAGGGCGCCTCCTACGGCACGCACGAGAACTACCTGATGAAGCGGGAGACCCCCTTCTCGGACATCGTGCGCCACCTCACC
The DNA here is from genome assembly GCA_000719105.1 of Streptomyces sclerotialus. Lineage (GTDB taxonomy): Bacteria > Actinomycetota > Actinomycetes > Streptomycetales > Streptomycetaceae > Streptomyces > Streptomyces sclerotialus_B. The sequence goes on from JODX01000010.1 coordinate 13,739, forward strand.
CCGTTCTTCGTCTCCCGTCAGGTCTTCGCCGGCGCCGGCCGCGTCGGCATCGGCCAGGACGGCCACGAGCACGGCTTCCAGCTCAGCCAGCGCGCGGACTACTTCGAGGTCGAGGTGGGCCTCGAGACCACCCTGAAGCGTCCGATCATCAACACCCGCGACGAGCCGCACTCGGACGCCGAGAAGTACCGCCGGCTGCACGTGATCATCGGCGACGCGAACCTCTCCGAAATCTCCACCTACCTGAAACTGGGCACCACGGCCCTGGTCCTCTCCATGATCGAGGACGGCTTCATCGCCGTCGACCTCGCCGTCGACCAGCCCGTGCGCACCCTCCACCAGGTCTCGCACGACCCCTCGCTGAAGCGGCTCGTCACGCTCCGCAGCGGTCGCACCCTGACCGCCGTACAGCTCCAGATGGAGTACTACGAGCTGTCCCGCAAGTATGTGGAGGAGCGCTTCGGCGCCGACGTCGACGACCAGACCAGGGACGTCCTGACCCGCTGGGAGGACACCCTCAACCGCCTCGAGAACGACCCGATGAGCCTGGCCGGAGAACTCGACTGGGTCGCCAAGCGCGAGCTGATGGAGGGCTACCGGCGCCGTGACGGCCTCGACTGGGACGCCGCGCGGCTGCACCTCATCGACCTTCAGTACGCCGACGTACGCGCCGAGAAGGGTCTCTACAACCGGCTCGTCGCCCGCGGCAAGATCAAGCGCCTGCTCGACGAGGCGGACGTGGAACGGGCCCGGACCAAGCCGCCGGAGGACACCCGCGCGTACTTCCGCGGCCGCTGCCTGGAGCAGTACGCCGACGACGTGGCCGCGGCCTCCTGGGACTCGGTCATCTTCGATCTGCCCGGCCGGGACTCCCTGCAACGCGTCCCAACCCTGGAACCGCTTCGCGGAACGCGTAATCACGTGAAGGAGCTCCTGGACCGCTGCCGCACGGCGGAAGACCTGGTCAGGGTGCTGTCGGGCGGCTGAGTGGGTACCCGGGCCGAACCTGCCGCACAGGGCGGGCAGGGTGGAAACGGCGGCGTCCGGGAATCATCGAGATGGCCCCCGCACGTTGCCGAAACTGCGGGGCCATTGTCGGACCCGACGAGTAGGGTCTGATCATCACCGATCGGCAGCAATGCCGACCATGTCGGGCGAACTGAGCGGGGTGAGGGTTATGGCGACCAAGGACACCGGCGGCGGACAGCAGAAGGCCACACGCTCCAACGAGGAGGTCGAGGAGCAGGCGCCCGAGGCGCAGGCGAGCGAGGACCTCAAGGAACGGCACGAGAAGCTGTCGGACGACGTGGACTCCGTTCTCGACGAGATCGATGATGTCCTCGAGGAGAATGCAGAGGACTTCGTGCGCTCCTTCGTCCAAAAGGGCGGCCAGTAAGCCGATCCTCCCTTCGTTTCGAAGGTGAACGGGGGAGCGGTGGCGGACGAGTCGGATGTGAAGTGCTGCGCGCGGTGCGGTGAGGCCGAGCCGCGCGCAGCCCTGGCACACCGGCCCGCGGGCGCCCGTCGGCCTGCGGCGCCGTCGCCGTGATCGCGCTGCCGGTACTGGCTCCGGCCGTTCATGTGGATCACCGCCATGAGCCGGGTAGGGTCCGTGGCGTAATGTGCTTCAACTGCAATTCCGGCCTCGGCCTGTTGAGGGACGATCCCGCAGCCGTGAACCGAGCAGCCGACTACTTGGAAGGAAACGCGTGGAAGCCAACACTCGTAGCACCGGGCGTCTACCGGCTGCCTTCCTGACGCCTGGGTCCTCCTCCTTCATGGACTTCCTGTCCGAGCACCAGCCGGAGCTGCTCCCGGGCAAGCGGCAGCTCCCGCCCGTCAAGGGCGTGCTCGAGGCGCCGCACGGCACGACCATCGTGGCCGTGACGTTCCCCGGCGGTGTGGTGCTGGCCGGTGACCGGCGGGCCACCATGGGGAACATGATCGCCCAGCGGGACATGGAGAAGGTCTTCCCGGCCGACGAGTACTCGGCGGTCGGCATCGCCGGTACGGCGGGCCTGGCCGTTGAGATGATCAAGCTCTTCCAGCTCGAGCTGGAGCACTTCGAGAAGGTCGAGGGCGCCCAGCTCTCCCTGGAGGGCAAGGCGAACCGCCTGTCGACCATGATCCGTTCCAACCTCGGCATGGCCATGCAGGGCCTGGCCGTGGTGCCCCTCTTCGCCGGCTACGACGTGGACCGGGACAAGGGGCGCATCTTCTCCTACGACGTGACGGGCGGCCGCTCCGAGGAGCAGGGCTACGCGGCCACGGGCTCCGGCTCGATCTTCGCGCGCAGCGCCATGAAGAAGCTGTTCCGTGACGACCTGAGCGAGCAGGAGGCCACGACGCTCGTCGTCCAGGCCCTGTACGACGCGGCCGACGACGACTCGGCGACGGGCGGTCCCGACGTCGCCCGCCGGATCTATCCGATCGTCACCGTGATCACCGAGGACGGGTTCCGCCGTCTCACCGACGAGGAGGGCTCCGAGATCGCCCGCTCGATCCTCGAGCGGCGCATGGAGCAGCCGGACGGCCCCCGGGCCGCCGTGCTCTGACGGCGACTGCTCATACCAAGGCGATCCAGTGACTTCGACAGCAGAAAGGGACGGATAACCGGTGTCGACGCCGTTCTATGTCTCACCTCAGCAGGCGATGGCCGACCGGGCGGAGTACGCCCGCAAGGGCATCGCCCGTGGCCGCAGCCTGGTCGTGCTGCAGTACGCCGACGGCATCGTCTTCGTCGGCGAGAACCCGTCCCGTGCGCTGCACAAGTTCAGCGAGATCTACGACCGGATCGGCTTCGCGGCCGCCGGCAAGTACAACGAGTACGAGAACCTGCGGATCGGCGGTGTGCGCTACGCCGACCTGCGCGGCTACACGTACGACCGTGACGACGTGACGGCCCGCGGGCTCGCCAACGTCTACGCGCAGACGCTGGGCACGATCTTCTCCTCCGCGGCCGAGAAGCCGTACGAGGTGGAGCTGGTCGTCGCCGAGGTGGGCGAGACGCCGGAGGGCGACCAGATCTACCGGCTGCCGCACGACGGCTCGATCGTGGACGAGCACGGCTCGGTCGCGGTCGGGGGCAACGCCGAGCAGATCAGCAGCTACCTGGACCAGCGGCACCAGGACGGCATGTCGCTGGCCGAGGCGCTGAAGCTGGCCGTGCAGGCCCTGTCCCGGGACACCAACGGCAGCGAGCGGGAGATCCCCGCGGAGCGCCTGGAGGTCGCGGTGCTGGACCGTACACGTCCGCAGCAGCGCAAGTTCAAGCGGATCGTGGGCCGTCAGCTTCAGCGTCTGCTGCAGGCGAACGGCGCGGAGACGGCCGCCGAGGCCGAGGCCGAGGCCGAGAGCGGCGACGAGGAGAAGTAACCCCCACCGCCCGACGGTGCGCCCCGGCCGCTCGAGGCCGGGGCGCGCGGCGTTGTGGGGTACGGCAGCGGCGCCGGGTCAGCGGCGCCCCGGTCCGGGTGGTGGGGCCGTGGAGCCCCGCACGACCAGCTCCACGGGAATGTCGCCGGCGTCCGGTGTGCGTCCCTCCAGGACGGCCAGCAGGGCCCGCATGCCGCGCTCCCCGAAGAGTTCCGCGTCCAGGCGGACCGTCGTCAGCTCCGGGTCGAGGGCCGTGGCGAGGGCCAGGTCGTCGAGCCCGGTGACGGAGAGGTCGTCGGGGACGCGCAGGCCGAGCCGACGGGCCGCTTTGTACGCGCCGGCGGCGAGTATGTCGTCGTCGCAGACGAGTGCGGTGGGCCGGGGGCCCGGACCGGCGAGGGCGGCCTCGGCGGCGGCCCGGGCGCCGTCGATGGAGATCGGCGTCCGAGCGGTGCTCACCCGGGTGCCGGGGACCGCGCCGACGCGTGCGGCCAGTTCACGCGCGCGTACCTCGAAGGTCCAGGAGGCGATGCCGGCGGCCAGGTGCAGGAAGTGCCGGTGGCCGAGGGCGAGCAGGTGGTCGGCGGCCTGCCGGACGCCGTCGGCGATGTCGAGGTTGACCGTGGCGGCGCCGAGGCTGCCGTCGGGATCGCTGTCGAGCATGACCAGGGGGAGCTGGTCGCCGCGGATGGCGGTGAGGGCGTCGGCGGCCATGGAGGAGGCGATGACGCCGTCCAGGGCGGCCTGGGCGGAGGCGAAGGGGTCGCGGGCGGGGCCGATGCCCTCGGGGGAGGGGTACAGCACGACGCCGAAGCCGTGCTGTGCGGCTATGCGGGCGGCTCCGGTGTAGACGCCGGCGAAGAACTCGGTGGTGAGGGCGGGGACCACGAGCAGGACGGTGCGGGTGTGGCCGAGGCGGAGGTTGCGCGCGGCGAGGTTCGGCCGGTAGCCCAGTTCGTCCGCGGCCTCCCGGACGCGCCGGACGGTCGCCTCCGAGACCCGTCCGCGCCATTTGTCGCCGAGGACGAGGGAGACCGCCGCCTGGGAGACCCCGGCGGCCTGGGCGACGTCACGGCTGGTGGGGCGGGTGCTGCTGCCTCGTGCCACCGGCGGCCTGCTCCTTCGTCTGGACTCGTCGACAGCGCACATGGTACGTATGACGACGGACGTTATACGTAACACGTCGGGCTCCGAGCCCGGTCGGCGTCGCGAAAGGCAGGGGAAGGGCAGGACATGGCCTCCGGATATCTGGAGATTCTCAGGGCGAGGCACGCCACGCGCCTGCTCGTCGGCACGCTCGTGGGCCGGCTGCCGAACGCGACCGCCGCGATCGCCGTGGTGCTCTTCGTCCGCGCGGAGGGCGGCAGCTACAGCCTCGCCGGGGTGCTCGCCGCCGTGTACGGGGTCGCCAACGCGGTGGGGCAGCCGCTGCTGGGCCGGCTGGTGGACCTGTACGGGCAGCCGCGCGTGCAGGTGCCGGCCGCGGTCGTCTCGGGGCTCGGGATGACGGCGTTCGCCTTCGTGGGGCTGGAGCCGCCCGCGGTGGCCTACGCCGCGATGGCGGTCGCCGGTCTGTTCACGCCGCCGCTGGAGGGCGGCCTGCGGGCGCTGTGGCCGTCCGTGCTGCGCGGCAAGGAGGAGCGGGTCCACACGGCGTGCGCGATGGACGCGGTGGCGCAGGAGGTGATGTTCACCGTCGGGCCGCTGCTGGTGACGCTGTTCGTGGCGCTGTGGGACCCGCGGGCGGCGCTGGTCCTGCTCAATGTCATAGGTGTGCTCGGTGCCCTGTCCGTGGCCGTGTCGCCGCCCTCGCGCGCGTGGCGTTCGGAGCCGCGGGAGGCGCACTGGCTGGGTGCGCTGCGCTCGCCGGGGCTGCTGGCGCTGCTGGCGGCGTTCCTGTTCGTGGGGATCGCGCTCGGCTCCATCACGCTGGCGGCCCAGTCGTACGCGGACGACAACGGCGGGGACGCGGTGTACGGGTGGCTGATGGCCGCGCTTGGGCTGGGTGCCCTGGTAGGTGGTGCCGTGTACGGGGCGCGGCAGTGGCTCGGTGCCCCGGAGCGCCGACTGCAGGCGCTGGTGGCGCTGCTGGCGGTCTGTTACCTGCCGCTGATGCTGCTGCCCGGTCCGATGGGCATGACGGCACTGACGGCGGTCGCGGGTGTCTTCCTCGCGCCGTCGATCGCCTGTGCGTTCGTCATCGTGGACCGGCACGCGCCGCGGGGCACCGTCACGGAGGCGTTCTCCTGGCTGGTGACGACGTTCACGGTGGGCTCGTCGGTGGGAACCGGCTTGACGGGGCCCGTCGTGGAGTGGGGCGGGACCTCGTGGGGCTTCGCGGTGCCCGGTGCGGCGGGAGGCGTGGCGCTGCTGGTTCTGCTGGTCACGGGGCGGGTCCTCGCGGTTTCCCACGGGGGAGCGGTTGTTGCGGTCTCATCCGAAAATGATCCGAACCGTGCTGTCGAACCCCGTTTCAGTTCCGGGGATCGGGCGTAATGTTCAGTCATGGACCGCCGCATTTTCGGGCTGGAGAACGAGTACGGCGTCACGTGTACGTTCAGGGGACAGCGCCGGCTGTCTCCCGACGAGGTGGCGCGGTACCTCTTCCGCCGTGTCGTGTCATGGGGCCGCAGCAGCAATGTGTTTCTGCGCAACGGCGCCCGCCTCTATCTCGATGTGGGATCGCACCCGGAATACGCGACACCCGAATGTGACAACGTGACCGAACTGGTCACCCACGACAAGGCCGGCGAGCGCATCCTGGAAGGGCTGCTGGTCGACGCGGAACGACGCCTGCACGAGGAGGGAATCGCGGGCGACGTCTACCTCTTCAAGAACAACACCGACTCGGCGGGCAACTCCTACGGCTGCCACGAGAACTATCTGGTGGCCCGGCACGGGGAGTTCTCCCGCCTCGCGGACATCCTCATCCCGTTCCTCGTCACCCGGCAGCTGCTGTGCGGCGCCGGCAAGGTGCTGCAGACACCGCGCGGTGCCGTGTACTGCGTCAGCCAGCGCGCCGAGCACATCTGGGAGGGCGTCTCCTCGGCGACGACCCGGTCCCGGCCGATCATCAACACGCGCGACGAGCCGCATGCGGACGCCGAGCGCTACCGCCGCCTCCACGTCATCGTGGGCGACTCGAACATGTCCGAGACGACCATGCTGCTCAAGGTCGGCGCCACCGACCTGGTGCTGCGCATGATCGAGGCGGGCACGGTGATGCGGGACCTGACCCTGGAGAACCCGATCCGGGCGATCCGCGAGGTCAGCCATGACATCACGGGCCGGCGCAAGGTGCGCCTCGCCAGCGGCCGCGAGGCCTCCGCCCTGGAGGTGCAGCGGGAGTACTACGAGAAGGCCGTGGACTTCTGCGAGCGCCGCGGGATCCGCACCGGCACCGTGGAGCGGGTCCTGGAGCTGTGGGGCCGGACGCTCGAGGCGATCGAGTCGGAGGACCTCGACCGGATCGGCACCGAGATCGACTGGGTCATGAAGTACAAGCTCATCGAACGGTACCGGGCCAAGCACAACATGACCATGTCCAATCCGCGGGTCGCGCAGATAGACCTCGCCTACCACGACATCCACCGTCGGCGGGGGCTTTACTACCTGCTGGAGAAGAAGGGGCAGGCCGCCCGCGTCTGCAACGACTTGAAGATCTTCGAGGGCAAGTCCGTTCCCCCGCAGACCACTCGGGCCCGGCTGCGCGGCGACTTCATCCGGCGCGCCCAGGAACAGCGCCGTGATTTCACCGTCGACTGGGTGCATCTGAAGCTCAACGACCAGGCACAGCGCACCGTGTTGTGCAAGGACCCGTTCCGATCGGTGGACGACCGGGTGGAGAAGCTGATCGCCGGAATGTGAGCCGGACCGCGTTCCGTCCATGCGGCAGGGTCTTTCCGGCCGGAATACGGAACGCAACGCGGGGCGTCGTACGTTGGCCGTACGGCGCCCTTCTCACACCGTAGAGTTGCGCGCACGCCATCACCCGGAATCGACCCGATACGAGGCCCCCACCGTGCGCCGACGCTCACTCCTCATCGCCGTACCCGCCGGACTCGCGACGCTCGCCGCATGCGGCGACGACAAGTCGGACGCGTCCGACGACAGCAGCAGCCCGTCCGAGTCCTCGAGTGCCGCGGCGAAGCCGCCGAAGATCGTGGACGGTCCGCTGCCGGCGATCACGGCGGGCAAGGAGTTCGGCGAGAAGCCGACCGTCGCCAAGGGCAGCGGCGACCCGTCGGAGAACCTCGCGGTGAAGACGGTGATCGCGGGCAACGGCCGGACGGTCGCCGAGAACGACTACGTCCAGGTGCACTACCTGGGCCAGATCTGGGACTCGGCGAAGGTCTTCGACAACTCCTACGACCGTAAGTCGCCGCCGTTCTTCCAGCTTGCCCAGGGCGGCATCATCGACGGCTGGCGGTACGGCCTGGCAGGCCGGAAGGCCGGCAGCCGGGTCGCGATGGCGGTGCCCCCGACCTGGGGTTACGGCTCGGAGGGCAGGGAGCAGGCGGGCATCGATGGCACCGACACCCTGGTTTTCGTGATCGACGTCGAGAACACCTTCAACGCCAAGAGCTCCGCCGAGGGCGAGGAGGTAGCCCAGGACGACACCGCGCTGCCGAAGGCCGGCACCAACAAGGACGGCAAGGCGCCCTCCATCGAGATGCCGAAGGCGGACCCGCCCGCCAAGCTCGTCGCGAACTACGTGCTGGAGGGTGACGGCCCGGAGGTCGGGGCCGACGACACCGTCCTCGTGCAGTACAAGGGCGTGGTCTGGGACACCGGCAAGGAGTTCGACTCGACGTACGGCCGCGAGCAGCTGAGTTCGTTCTCGCTGCAGCAGGTCGTCAAGGGCTGGTCGCAGGGCATGGCCGGGAAGAAGGTCGGCAGCCGCATCCTCATCGTGATCCCGCCGAAGCTCGGCTACGGCGACACCCCGCCGAGCGGCAGCGGCATCGAGAAGGACTCCACGATGGTGTTCACCGTCGACATCCTGGCGAAGATGTGACCCGCTCGGGGATGTAAGACTGTCCGCGTTGCCTTGTGCGTGCACGAGCGTTCGTACGCGAGCCTTCATGCACGAACATGCGCACACCAGCATTCGTACCCGAGCAGGAGCCTCAAGACGTGAGCATCGAGAAGCCCGAGATCGACTTCCCGGGCGGCGAGCCCCCGAAGGACCTCGAGATCAAGGACATCTGGGAGGGCGACGGCCCGGTCGCCGAGGCGGGCGCCACCGTCTCGGTCCACTACGTGGGCGTGTCCTTCTCCACCGGCGAGGAGTTCGACGCCTCCTGGAACCGCGGCACGCCGCTGCAGTTCCAGCTGGGCGCCGGCCAGGTCATCAAGGGCTGGGACCAGGGCGTCCAGGGCATGAAGGTCGGCGGCCGCCGCCAGCTGACCATCCCGGCGCACCTGGCGTACGGCGACCGCGGCGCCGGCGGCGGCCGTATCGCCCCCGGCGAGACGCTGATCTTCGTCTGCGACCTGGTCGCCGTCTGACGGACCGGCGACGCGTGCCTCCGGCGGTCTGACCGTTTCGGTGGTCGGCCCCGAGCGGTCGGGGCCGACCTCCGGTGGCCCGCTGGTCTGGTGGACCGCTGGTCTAACGGTCCGCTTGTCCGGTGGCTCGACCGTCCGGTGGCTGCTCGTCTGGCAGCTGTTCGTCCGGCGGGCGCCTGTCCGGCGGGCTGTCTGTCCGGTGGGCTGTCTGTCCGGTGGGCTGTCTGTCCGGCGGGCTGCTTGCCCGGTGGACTGTCTCTCTGGCGGGCTGCCTGTCCGGCGGCCTGCTTGCCCGTAGCCTGCCTGTCCGGTGGGTTGTCTGCTCGGCCGTCTGCCTGTCCGGTGGGTTGTCCGTTCGGCAGTCTGTCCGGCCCGGTGGTTCCTACGTCCGGACGTCGTGACAGACAGCCCGTAGTCACTGGGCCGCCACAGACAGCCCGTCGGTCACCGGGCCGCCGCCGCGGCGGCGGCCCGGTGACCGACGGGGCCGGCCGAGTGGGGCACCGCTCGGGTGGCCCGAAAGCCCGCGGCGGCCGACCGCGGGCGGTCCGGACCCGGTGCGGTCCGGGCCCGAGGGTGGTGCGCCACCTGGGCCGGTCCGGCTGCCGTACTCATGGCCCGGCAGCCGTCACCGTCCACACGACATACTCCGGTCGGCCGACGGCCCGGCCGCACCCGGGCCGGCGGCCGACCGCCCGGTGAGCGGGAGGCGACCGGACCCGACCGTCCGGGGCCATGCCCGCCCGGACATGGCCCTCGGCTTTTGCCGCGGTACCCCGGAGCGGTACGGTCATCCGTCAGAAGCACCATAGGGAAGGGCGTCGATGGCCATTGCCAAGGCCGAGCGGCTGATGAACCTGGCGCTGTGTCTGCTCGGGACGCGGCGGCCGCTCAGCAAGCGCGAGCTTCGGGAGTCCATCGAGGCATACCTCGAGGCAGGGTCCGACGACTCCTTCAACCGCATGTTCGAGCGGGACAAGGACGACCTCCGCGAGCTCGGCCTGGTGATCGAGACCGTCGAGAACCTCGAGGGCGAGGTCGGCTACCTCGCCCGCCGGGACAGCAACCGCCTCCCGCCGATCACCCTCGACGCCGAGGAGGCCGCGGCCCTCGGTCTCGCCGCCAAGGTCTGGCAGCAGGCCCGCCTCGCCGGTGCCGCCAGCGGCGCCCTGCAGAAGCTGCGGGCGGCCGGCCTGCCCGAGGACGTCGACCCGTACGAGGCCCACGGCGCCCTCGAGCCCCGTATCCCCGTGCACGAGGCCGCCTTCGAGCCGCTGATGCTCGCCTGCCGCGACCGCCGTCCCGTCGTCTTCGACTATCGCAAGGCCACCGCCGCCCGCCCCGAGACCCGTACGGTCGAGCCGTGGGCGCTGGAGTGCTGGCGCGGACACTGGTACCTGGCAGGCTGGGACCGCGACCGGGGCGCCGAGCGCGTCTTCCGGCTGTCGCGCATCACCGGCAGGGTCAAGTCCCGCAGCGGCACCTTCACCGCCGAGGTCCCCGACGTCGTCACCGTGCGCGAGACCGTCGCGAGCTGGGCGGGGGAGATCGCGAACCGCTCCGCGCGCATCCGGCTGCGCACCGGCGCCGGTTACCCCTTGCGGGCGAAAGCCACCTCCGTACGGGAACTCGGCGACGGCTGGGACGAGTTGGAGATTCCGTACGGGCACGGACTCGATGCCTGGCTGGTGGAGTTCGGGCCCGACGTGGTGGTCCTGGAACCGGCCGAGCTGCGGGCCGACGTGGTGGACCGGCTGCGCGCCGTGGCCAAGGGCTGAGGGAGACGAACGACAAGTGGTGGGAAAACCGGCCAGGCCGGCGAACGCCATCGACCAGACCCGGCGGATGCTCTCCCTGGTGACCTATCTGCGGGAGCGCCCCGGCGCCCGCGTCGAGGACGTCGCCCGCGCCTTCGGCATCAGCGAGGACGAGCTGATCTCCGACCTCGACGTGCTGCCCCTGTGCGGGACCAGCTTCCGCGGCGGTGACCTGCTCGACATCGACACCGACGGCGAGCGCATCTGGTGGCACAACCCGGCCGCCCTCGCGGCGGAGGCGGCCGAGCCGCTGCGGCTCGCCGCCGACGAGGCCACCGCGCTGCTCGTGGCCGCCCGCGCCGTGGCCACCCTGCCCGGTCTGCGCGAGGGCGACCGGCAGGCGCTGCTGCGGGCCACCGCCAAGGTCGAGACGGCCGCGGGCGAGGCCGCCGGCGCCAGCTCCCGGCTCTCGGTGACCTTCGAGTCCGAGGGCGGTGTCTTCGCGGACGTCGACCGCGCGATCTCGGAGCGCCGCCGTCTCTGGATCCGCTACTACTCGCCCGCGCGCGACGAGCTCACCGAGCGCGAGATCGACCCGATCCGCCTGGTCAGCGTCGGTCACACCTACGTCGAGGCCTGGTGCCGCCGCTCCGAGGCGCGCCGCACCTTCCGGCTGGACCGGGTCGCCGAGATCAGGATCCTCGACGAGCCGTCCGCGCCGCCCGAGATCGAGCTGCGCGACCTGTCCGAGGCGCTGGTGCAGCCCGCGGCCGAGGACCCGGAAGTCGTCGTCGAGGTCGGTCCGGGCGGCCGCTGGGTCGCCGAGTACTACCCGCACGACAGCGCCGAGGAGCTCCCCGACGGCGGTCTGCGCATCACCCTGCGCACCCCCGACCCCGCCTCGCTGCGGCGGCTGGCGCTGCGGCTCGGCCGCGACGGCAGGATCGTCGAGCCCCAGGTCCTCGCGGACAGCGCCCGGCAGGCGGCGCGGGAGGCGCTCGCTGCTTATGACGGGCTCGCGGACGTGTACCCGGGGGAGGGCCCGGCGTACGACGCGGTGGGTCCGGTACAAGGGACGGCGGGCAGCACCTACGGGCCGGCGGGAACGCCGGACGGCGGCGACGAGCCGCGGCCGGGGTCTTCCGGCGGCGTGCCGCAGTCGGCGTTCGACGCGCCCCGGGCCGTGTCCGGCGCGCCCCACGCGGTTCAGGACTAGCTGTACGACAGGCAGGAGCAAGGACTGTGAGCGGGTCGTCGACGTCCGGTGTGCAGGAGAGGGACATGTCCGTGGCGGTCGCGTTCGCCGGTATGCGGCGGGCGGCCGAGGTGGCGTTCAGGGCCGGCTGCCCCGACTGTCGGTCGAGCTTCGAGCTCGGTGCCCACGCCCTGCGGCTGGCCATCGGCGCCACCAGCAGGACGACCTTCTACTCCTTCACCTGTCCCGACTGCGGTGCGGCCGTCCGCAAGCCCGCGGGGGAGCGCATCGTCGAGCTGCTGACCGGCGGCGGGGTGCGTACGCTGCGGCTGCACTCGGCGGGCTAGAGTCGAAGCCATGTTCTGGCCGATGTTCGCGATCGCCCTGGGGTTCCTGGGGCTCGCCGTGCTCGGGGTGCTCGCCGTCCGGGTCTTCGTCGAGGCGCAGCGCCTCGGCAGACAGGTCGCGGACTCCGCACACCGCATCAACCGCGCGGCCGAGGACCTGGAGCGGGCGGCTGCGAGCACGGCCCGCGCTGTGGACGGGCTGTGACCCCGTGCGGGGTCTCCTGTGAGTTCTGCGGCCATGGCGCTTTGGGGCACTTCGCCCTGTCAACTTCACGCCAGTGGCAGGTACGCTCATGGTCGCGGCCCGGAGAACGAGGCGCGGGTCGCAACTGGGAGTACGCACAGGGATTGCCTCACGTTTACCCCTGAGCGCTACGATCGCTGACAGCACGATCCGTCGGACAGGTGTCCGACGGGTCGGACAGCACCCACCAGCCGCCTCGGTGAGAAGGTAAAGACTTATGGGTAGGCTCGGCCCCACCGAGATCATTCTCATCCTCGTTGTCATCATCCTGCTGTTCGGCGCGAAGAAGCTGCCGGACATGGCCCGCTCGCTCGGCAAGTCCGCGCGCATCCTCAAGAGCGAGGCCAAGGCGATGAAGTCGGAGAGCAAGGACGACACCACCGCCGCCTCCGCGCCGCCGCACGACGAGAACCCGGCCCCGCGTACCATCCAGGCCGCGCCCGGTGACGTGACCAGCTCCCGCCCGGTCGCGGAGCCGACGGACACGACCAAGCGCTGACGCCGGGCCGGTGGCTTCCGGCCCGCTGTACGAGATGGGAACGTGGGTTGCTGCAGTCTGCCCGCAAGAAGGAGAAGGATCCCGAGGGGCGGATGCCCCTCGTGGAGCATCTTCGCGAGCTCCGCAATCGGCTTGTGAAGAGTCTGCTGGCGATCATCGTCACGACGGTTCTTGCGCTCTTCTTCTACAAAGACATCATCGAGTTCTTCACGAACCCCATCCTGAACGCGGTGGGATGTGACTACAGCTTTGCGGAGCTGGCGCAGAACACCAGTGAGACCAACTGCGCGCGCATCGTGCAGAACGGTCTGCTCAGCCCCTTCACGCTGGCTCTGACGGTGTCGTTGTCGTCGGGTGTGGTTCTTGCCACCCCGGTCTGGCTTTACCAGCTCTGGGCCTTCGTCGCGCCCGGTCTGCACCGGAACGAGAAGAAGTACAGCCTCGCCTTCGTCGCCGCCGGCTTCCCCCTGTTCCTCATGGGGGCGTACTTCGCCTACTGGTCGCTGCCCAAGATGGCCTCGGTGATGCTCGAGTTCTCGATCATCGGCAGCGACAACCAGCTTCCCCTGGACGAGCTTCTCCAGCTGATCATGCGGATGATCCTCGTCTTCGGCCTCTCCTTCGAGCTGCCGCTGCTTCTGGTGATGCTGAACTTCACCGGCGTCCTGTCCGCGTCCAAGATCATCAGCTGGTGGCGCGGCATGATCATGGGCATCACGCTCTTCGCGGCGATCGCCACGCCCAGCACCGACCCCGTTTCCATGCTGGCGCTGGCGGGACCGATCTGGGTCCTGTACTTCGGTGCGGCGGGCATCGCCTTCCTCAACGACCGTCGCAAGGGCCGCCGCGAGGCGGAGGGCCCCGCCGACGACGAGGCCTCCGAGCTCGACCTCACCCCCGAGGACATCGGTGACGTGGAACCCGTCGCGGCGAACCGCGCGCTGCCCGAGGGCACGGCTACGGGTACGGCAACGGCCAAGGACCGGGTCAACGGTTATGACGACGTGACCTGACGCGACGGCAACACCTCGTAGGGTCACCCCGTGACCAGCGAGATCACTCTGTTCGTGAACCCCGCGGCGGGACGCGGCCGGGGCGCCTGGGCGGCGCAGCCGGCCGCTTCCGCGTTGCGGGCGGCCGGCTTCTCCGTGCGCACCGTCCTCGGCGAGAACGCCGGGGACGGCCTGACGCGCGCGCGTGCCGCGGTCGAGGGCGGCACCGGTGCCCTGGTCGCCGTCGGCGGTGACGGCATGGCGAACCTCGCGCTGCAGGCCGTCGCCGGGACCCGCACCCCGCTCGGTCTCGTCGCCGTCGGCACCGGGAACGACTTCGCGCGGGATCTGGGGCTGCCGGTGCGCGATCCGGCCGCCGCGGGCCGGGCGATCGCCGAAGCGTTGAAGGAGAACCGGCTCAGGGACGTCGACCTGGGGCGCGTGCACAGTTCGCGCGCCCACGGCTCCCGGGCGGACGCCACCTGGTTCGGCACCGTCCTCGCCTCCGGCTTCGACTCCCGCGTCAACGACCGCGGCAACCGTATGCGGTGGCCCGTCGGCCGCCTCCGGTACGACCTGGCGATCCTCGCCGAACTCGCCGCCTTCCGGCCGCTGCCGTACCGGATCAGGCTCGACGACGGGGAGGTGGAGGAGATCGAGGCCACCCTCGTCGCGGTCGGCAACGGGTCGTCGTACGGCGGGGGCATGCGGATCTGCGCCGGCGCGGACCTCGGGGACGGGCTGTTCGACATCACGGTGGTGGGGGACTGCAAGCGCAGGACGCTCATCGGCGTGTTCCCGAAGGTCTACAAAGGGACACATCTCCAGCACCCGAAGGTCACCGTGCGCCGGGCCGCGCGGATAGAGATCCAGGCCCCGGACGTCACCGGGTACGCCGACGGCGAGCCGCTCGGGCCGCTTCCGCTGACCGCGGAGTGTGTGCGGGGCGCCGTGCGGGTAGTGGCATCCTGAGCTGCGGGGACTCCGTGTTCCACGGGGGCGGATCCGGATAATGATCGTCCTGTTGTCGGTGCGGGCCGGTAACCTCGGAAGCACGATGACAGAGGACCTCTCACCGGCCGAGCGGTACGCGGCAGCCCGTAAGCGCGCCGCCGAGCAGGCCACCGCGCTCGGCTCCTTCCGCGAGATGTACGACTTCGGCCTCGACCCCTTCCAGATCGAGGCCTGCCAGGCGCTTGAGGCGGGCAAGGGCGTGCTGGTGGCAGCGCCGACCGGCTCCGGCAAGACGATCGTCGGCGAGTTCGCCGTGCACCTCGCCCTCGGGCAGGGCAAGAAGTGCTTCTACACGACGCCGATCAAGGCGCTGTCGAACCAGAAGTACGCCGATCTGTGCCGACGCTACGGCGCGGACAAGGTCGGTCTGCTCACCGGCGACAACAGCGTCAACTCCGACGCCCCGGTGGTCGTGATGACCACCGAGGTGCTGCGGAACATGCTGTACGCGGGCTCCCAGACGCTGCGCGGCCTCGGGTATGTGGTCATGGACGAGGTGCACTACCTCTCCGACCGCTTCCGCGGCGCCGTCTGGGAAGAGGTGATCATCCACCTTCCCGAGTCGGTGACACTGGTGTCGCTCTCGGCGACCGTGTCCAACGCCGAGGAGTTCGGTGACTGGCTGGACACCGTGCGCGGTGACACCGAGGTGATCGTCTCCGAGCACCGGCCCGTGCCGCTGTTCCAGCACGTGCTCGCCGGGCGCCGGATGTACGACCTGTTCGAGGAGGGCGAGGGGCAGCGGAAGGCCGTCAACCCCGACCTGACCCGGATGGCCCGGATGGAGGCCAGCCGGCCCTCGTACCAGGACCGCAGACGCGGCCGCGCCATGCGCGAGGCCGACCGCGAGCGCGAGCGCCGGCAGCGCTCCCGCATATGGACGCCGGGCCGGCCGGAGGTCATCGAGCGGCTCGACGCCGAGGGCCTGCTGCCCGCCATCACGTTCATCTTCAGCCGCGCCGCGTGCGAGGCCGCCGTGCAGCAGTGCCTGTACGCGGGCCTCAGGCTGAACGACGACGAGGCGCGTGCGAGGGTCCGCTCCCTCGTGGAGGAGCGCACCGCCGGCATCCCGCGCGAAGACCTGCACGTCCTCGGCTACTACGAGTGGCTCGAGGGCCTGGAGCGCGGCATCGCCGCCCACCACGCGGGCATGCTGCCGACGTTCAAGGAGGTCGTCGAGGAGCTGTTCGTGCGCGGCCTGGTCAAGGCCGTGTTCGCCACCGAGACCCTCGCGCTCGGCATCAACATGCCCGCCCGCTCGGTGGTGCTGGAGAAGCTCGTCAAGTGGAACGGCGAGCAGCACGCCGACATCACCCCCGGCGAGTACACGCAGCTCACCGGCCGTGCGGGGCGCCGCGGCATCGATGTCGAGGGCCACGCGGTCGTGCTGTGGCAGCGCGGCATGAGCCCCGAGCACCTGGCGGGGCTCGCGGGCACCCGCACCTATCCGCTGCGCTCCAGCTTCCGGCCGTCGTACAACATGGCGGTGAACCTGGTCGGGCAGTTCGGGCGGCACCGCTCGCGCGAGCTGCTGGAGACGTCGTTCGCACAGTTCCAGGCGGACAAGGCGGTCGTCGGGATCTCGCGGCAGGTGCAGCGCAACGAGGAGGGGCTGGAGGGCTACCAGGCCTCCATGACCTGCCACCTCGGCGACTTCGAGGAGTACGCGCGGCTGCGCCGCGAGCTGAAGGACCGTGAGACCGAGCTGGCCCGGCAGGGAGCCAACCAGCGGCGCGCGGAGGCCGCCGTGGCGCTGGAGAGGCTCAAGCCGGGGGACGTCATCCACGTCCCGACCGGCAAGTACGCGGGTCTCGCGCTGGTGCTGGACCCCGGGCTGCCCGCCGGCCGTTCCAACGGCCACCGCGGCTTCGACCACCACGACGGTCCGCGGCCCCTCGTCCTCACCGCCGAGCGCCAGGTCAAGCGGCTCGCGTCCATGGACTTCCCGGTGCCCGTCGAGGCGCTGGAGCGGATGCGGATCCCGAAGTCCTTCAACCCGCGTTCGCCGCAGTCGCGCCGCGACCTGGCCTCCGCGCTGCGCACCAAGGCCGGGCACATCCCGGCGGAGCGGCACCGCAAGAAGCGGTCCGCGGCCGCCGACGACCGGGAGATCGCCCGGCTGCGCACCGCGATCCGTGCCCACCCCTGCCACGGGTGCGACGAGCGCGAGGACCACGCCCGCTGGGCCGAGCGCTACCACCGCCTCAAGCGCGACACCGCGCAGCTCGAGCGCCGTATCGAGGGCCGGACGAACACCATCGCCCGTACCTTCGACCGCATCGTCAAGCTCCTCACCGAGCTGGACTACCTGCGCGGCGACGAGGTCACCGAGCACGGCAAGCGGCTCGCCCGGCTCTACGGCGAGCTCGACCTGCTCGCCAGCGAGTGCCTGCGCGAGGGGGTGTGGGAGGGCCTCGGCCCGGCCGAGCTCGCCGCGTGCGTGTCGGCACTGGTGTACGAGGCCCGGGCCGCCGACGACGCCCTCGCGCCGAAGCTGCCCTCGGGCAGGGCGAAGGCCGCGCTCGGCGAGATGGTGCGGATCTGGGGCCGGCTGGACGCCGTGGAGGAGGAGTTCCGCATCAACCAGACGGAGGGGGTCGGCCAGCGCGAGCCCGACCTGGGCTTCGCCTGGGCGGCCTACATGTGGGCCTCCGGCAAGGAGTTGGACGAGGTGCTGCGCGAGGCGGAGATGCCGGCCGGTGACTTCGTGCGCTGGTGCAAGCAGGTCATCGACGTGCTCGGGCAGATCTCGGCCGCCGCGCCCCAGGGTTCGACGGTGACGAAGAGCGCCCGCAAGGCGGTGGACGGGCTGCTGCGCGGGGTCGTGGCGTACTCCTCCGTGGGCTGAGCACGGTCGCCTCCGGCGGCTGGGCCGGGGGCGACCGCCGATGGCCATATGTCGACTTGGCGCCGTTCCAAGAGGTGTGACCGCCTCCTGGAACGGCGCCATTCGTATGCCCGTTCACCGTTACGCATGGTGTTCGAATGGTGTCCTGCTGTGCAAATGGGCTTGAGAGTACCCCGCACTCCGGGCGATTTCAGAGGCTTGCTGAATATGACACAGCGATGATCCGGTCGGATTAAGCTCGCCCGCAGCGCACCGAGTTGAGGTGTATTCGTGCGCTTGTTCCCAAAAATACCGAAGATCCAGTTTGGGATCACACGCGTCACAGCACATCCCCCTACCCCCAGTCGATTCCTCTCAGAGGGCATACATGGTGAGTGTTCAATCGCCTCCCGGTGGCCGTGACCTTCCCTACGCGCGCGTCCTGCTGCCGCCGGCCATAGTGATGGCCGCGGCGACCGGGGCGGCCGCCGCCCTGGTGACGGGGCCGGCCAGGACCGCCGTCGGCCTGTGCGGAGCCATCGCGACCGTCCTGGTCGTGGCGACCGCGTCCCAAGTGGTGCGCCGCGGCCGCCGCGTCCGGGCCCTGAGCGCCGAACTCGTCCACCGGACCGGCTACCTGGAGCATCGCGTCGCGGCCCACGACCAGGAGTTCCTGCGCTTCGGCCGGGAGATCCTGCCCGCGATGCTGGACCGCCTGCGCAGCGGCGACTCCCCCTCCGAGGTGGTCCGCCTGGGGATCGTGGAGAACCCCGAGTACAGCCATCTCCCCGAGTCGCAGCGCTCGCTGGTCCGCATGATCCTCGACATCGTCGACCGTGAGGAGGTCAGGCGCGACTCCTCCCAGCGCGCCTTCGTCAACATCGCACGGCGGGTGCAGGCGATCGTCCACCAGCAGAACAAGGAACTCCGCGAGATGGAGGAGGACCACGGGCGCAACCCCGACGTCTTCGACGACCTGCTGCGGATCGACCACGGCACCGCGCTCATCGGCCGCCTCGCCGACTCCATCGCCGTCCTCGGCGGTGGCCGCCCCGGCCGTCAGTGGCCCAACCCGGTACCGCTCTACAGCGTGCTGCGCGGCGCGATGTGCCGCATTCTGGAGTACCGCCGGATCGAACTGCACTCCATCGCCAAGGTGAACGTGGGCGGCATGTCGGTCGAGCCGCTCATCCACGCCGCGGCCGAACTCCTCGACAACGCCACCCGTTACTCGCCGCCCCACACCAAGGTGCACGTCACCGCAGTCGAGGTGCAGACCGGTATCGCCGTCGAGATCGAGGACGCCGGGGTCAGCCTCAGCGAGGAGGGTCGCGCCAGGGCCGAGGGCATGCTCGCCCGGGCCCAGGCCGGCATGGACTTCCAGGACCTCGGCGACACCCCGCGCCTCGGCCTCGCCGTCGTCGGGCGCCTCTGCACGATGTTCAACCTGCAGGTCTCCCTGCGGCAGTCCGCGTACGGCGGGGTCCGCGCCGTGCTCGTCGTCCCGCGCGACATGCTCACCGACGAGCCCGCCCCCGGTCTGGCCCACGGCATCGGCATCGCCTCCGTGCCGACCATGGACACCGACGGCGTCGAGGGGCCCCAGCGGACCGTCAAGAAGCGCCGCCCGACCACCGGTCCGCCCGTCCCGGACTCGGCCGAGGCGCTGACCATGGGCGGAGGCTTCGACGACGACGTCCCGGTCGTCACCGAATGGACCCCGGGCGGACTGCCGCAGCGCCGCAGCCGGGTGAAGACCCCGCTCAGCCAGCGGATGGCCGAGGCCGCCGCCGCGGAGGCGGCCGCCGAGGCGGCGCGGGCCGCCACACCCGTGTGGGGGGAGAGCGAGCCGGAGCAGCAGAAGATCGACCCGCCCGGTGCCTGGGTCGAGGCGTTCATGGCCGGCCTGAAGAGCGACCCGGACCCGGACGCGTTCACCAGGAACCCCGACGACCCGACCTCCTCCACCCCGACCAACCGACCGGCCCCCGCGGAGGCCGACGACGAGAGGGACCTCAAGTGATCCAGCAGCGGGCCAACTTCGACTGGATGCTCAAGGAGCTCGCCGACGGCGTCCCCGGCATCCAGCAGATCGTGGTGCTCTCCGCGGACGGACTGCGCATCGCGCGCCACGGGGGCGAACCGGACGCCGCCGACCGCGTCGCCGCGGCCTGCGCGGGCCTGCAGAGCCTCGCCGGTGCCGTCGCCACCGAGATCGACGCCAGCGACGGCCGGATGCGCATGGTGATCATCGAGATCCACGGCGGCTACTTCTACCTCATGGAGGCCGGCCCCAACGCCTACCTCGCCGTCCTCGCCAACGAGATCGCCGAGCCGGGACTGATGAGCGCCCGGATGCGTGATCTCGTCGTACGGATCGGCTCGCATCTGACGAGTCCGCCCCGGCGCAACGGCCAGACCGTATGACTCCTCCGCGACGCCAGAGGCGCTACCCGGAGAAGCAGCTCCCTTCGCCGCCCCCGCCCGCACCGTTCCTGCCGCCCCAGGACAGCCGTCCTGAGAGCGAGGGCCACTTACAGGGGCCCAAGAAGGACGAGAAGGCCCCCGAGCGGCTCTACGTCATCACCGGCGCGGCGCCCGAGGACGGCGAACGGGCCGCCATCGATCTGGTGACACTGATCGTGGCCCGAGCCGAGGCACCGCCCTCCGCCGCGCCGGAACAGTCTGCGCTGCTCGGCATCTGCCGGGCGCCGCTGTCCGTGGCCGAGATCTCGGCCTACCTCAACCTGCCGTTCAGCGTGGTGACCGTCCTGCTCACCGAATTGCTGGCGGCCGAACTGGCACAGGCGCGCGCTCCGGTGGTGCGGCATGCGCGGGCCGACCGATCCCTTCTCGAAGCGGTGATGCATGGACTTCAGAAACTCTGACACCGTCACGGGTCCACGGACCGAGGACCATCTGCCGCACACGGCCGAGGCCGCGGTCAAGATCGTGATCGTGGGCGGCTTCGGAGTCGGCAAGACGACCATGGTCGGTTCCGTCAGCGAGATCAGACCGCTGACGACCGAGGAGACCATGACCCAGGCCGGCGTCGGCGTCGACGACAACTACGGCTCCGACACCAAGACGGCCACCACCGTCGCCATGGACTTCGGGCGCATCAGCATTACGGACCAGCTGGTGCTCTACCTCTTCGGCACCCCCGGCCAGGAGCGGTTCTGGTTCCTGTGGAACGGCCTGTTCGAGGGCGCCCTCGGCGCGGTCGTCCTGCTCGACACCCGCCGGCTCGAGGTCAGCTTCGACGTCATCGGGCGCCTGGAGGAGCGCAACGTGCCCTTCGTCGTCGCCGTCAACGACTTCCCGGACGCGCCGGGCCACCCCGTCGAGGAGCTGCGCCAGGCGCTCGACCTGGCTCCGGACATCCCGATCGTGGCCTGCGACGCGCGGCGCCGGTCCTCCAGCCGGGACGTATTGCTGACGCTGCTGCGCTTCCTGCACGCGCTGGCGACGGCGCGTACGCCCGCGTGAACCGCGGGCCTCGGCGGCGACAGCATGCCGGGCCCCGGCCGCGCCCCTCTCTCCGCCACGTGAACCGCACATCGCACGGCGGTACGAGTCCCCGAGCCGCGTACGCCCGTGCCGTTCCCACCCACCCCCCCCACGACACCGGATCCCCTTCAGCTTCGGAGCGATCATCGTGAAGCGCGAATCTTCCTTCCCACCCGGCACGGACACCCCGTCGGTGCCGCCTCCCGGCTGCCCGGCCAGCGGGATCGGCCCCGGCGGACTGCGCCGGCTGTACGGCCCCGAGGCGGAGGACCTGGGGGCCGTGTACGAGAAACTCCGCGCCGAGCACGGCGCCGTGGCCCCCGCCCTGCTCCACGACGACGTACCGGTCTGGGTGGTGCTCGGCCACAGCGAGAACATGCACATGGTGCGCAGCCCCTCGCTGTACTGCCGCGACAGCCGGCTGTGGAACGCGCTCCAGAACGGCACGGTCAAGCCGGACCACCCCATGACGCCGGCCATCGCCTGGCAGCCCATCTGCTCCCACGCCGAGGGCGACGAGCACCTGCGGCTGCGCGCCGCGGTCACCGGCGCCATGTCGACCATCGACCACCGCGGCATCCGCCGCTTCATCAACCGCGCGACCCAGCGGCTCGTCAACGAGTTCTGCGAGGAGGGCAGAGCCGACCTCGTCAGCCGGTTCGCCGAGCACCTGCCGATGGCGGTGATGTGCGAGATCCTCGGCATGCCCGAGGAGTACGACGAGCGTCTGGTGCAGGCGGCCCGCGACATGCTCAAGGGCACCGAGACCGCGATCGCCAGCAACCAGTACGTCATGGACGCCCTGATGCGGCTGACCGCCCGCCGCCGTGCCGAGCCCAAGGAGGACTTCACCAGTCACCTCGTCAGACACCCGGCGGGCCTGGACGACGAGGAGATCGGCCAGCACCTGCGCGTCGTCCTGATCGCCGCCTACGAGGCCACCGCCAACCTGATCGCCAACGTGCTGCGCATGGTGCTCACCGACCCGCGGTTCCGTGCCCAGCTCAACGGCGGGCAGATGACGGTGCCCGAGGCGGTCGAGCAGTCCTTGTGGGACGAACCGCCGTTCAACGCGATCTTCGCCTACTTCGCCAAGCAGGAGACGGAACTCGGCGGCCAGCGCATCCGCAAGGGCGACGGGCTGCTGTTCGGCATCGCGCCGGGCAACGTCGACCCGCGCGTCCGCCCCGACCTCCTGGCCAACATGCAGGGCAACCGGTCCCACCTCGCCTTCGGCGGCGGCCCCCACGAGTGCCCGGGCCAGGACATCGGCCGTGCCATCGCCGACGTCGGCGTCGACGCGCTGCTGCTGCGCCTGCCGGACGTGCAGCTCGCCTGCGACGAGCGCGAGCTGAACTGGCGCTCCTCGATCTTCTCCCGGCACCTGGTGAGCCTGCCGGTGAGGTTCGCGCCCAAGCCGAAGCAGGACGTCATGCAGCAGCCCGCCGCCCGTGCGGTGCCGTCGAAGCGTCCGGCCCGGGAGGCCACCACGCCGCCGCCGGTGACCCCGCAGCCCGTCGCCCCGCCCGTGGCACAGGCACCCGCACCGGCCCGCCGGCGCGGTGTGTGGCAGCGCTTCCTGCGCTGGTGGCGCGGCCAGTGACCAGCCGGCCGGTGGTGTACGGGGCGAGGACTACGCCGCCCACTCCGCGTACGACGTCCAGGCTTCCAGCACCCGTGTGCTGACGAAGCGGTGCTCGCGCCCCGTGACCGGATCGGTGAACGCAAGGCTCCGCGCCAGCAGTTGGAGCGGACGCCGGAAGTCACCTGCCGGCACGGGGCCGGTCACCACCGGGTAGAGGGGATCGCCGAGGATCGGTGCCCCCAGCGCGCTCATGTGCACACGGAGCTGATGGGTCTGACCGGTGCGGGGCGTGAGCCGGTAGCGGGCCAGCCCGTCGCGGTGCTCCAGCAGTTCGACCCGGCTGACGGCGTTGGGCTCGCCCTCGACCTCGCGGGCCGCCATGACCCCGCGCTCCTTCACGATCCGGCTGCGTACCGTGCACGGCAGGGCGAGCCCCGGATCGTACGGCGCGACGGCCTCGTACTCCTTCGTCACCCGGCCGTCGCGGAACAGCGTCTGGTACGCGCCGCGCTCGCCGGGCCGGACCGTGAACAGCACCAGCCCGGCCGTGAGCCGGTCCAGCCGGTGCGCGGCGCCGAGGGACGGCACACCGAGTTCCCGCCGCAGCCGCGCCAGCGCGGTCTCGGCGACATGGCTGCCGCGCGGGGTGGTGGCGAGGAAGTGCGGCTTGTCGGCCACGACGATGTGCTCGTCGCGGTACACGACGTCCAGGGCGAACGGCACCCTCTCCTCATCGGGCAGCTCCCGGTGGAACCACACGAACATGCCCGGCACGTAGACCCTGTCCCGCCGCACCGGCCGCCCTTCGGCGTCCACGACGCGGCCCGCGTCCAGCATCCCGTCGATCACTCCGGGACCCGCCGCCAGCCGTTCCACGAGGTGGTCCCGTACGGTCGCCCACGCACCCCCGGGCGGCAGCCGCACCCGCACCGGGTCGACCCCCTCGCGCTGGGGCAGGGGGGAGGGCGGGGGCGGGGTGCGGCGTCTCATCAGGAGCAAGGGTACGAGGAGGGCGCGGGCCGTGATCGTTCGCGGGCCGAGGCCGGCCTCCACCGTCTCGAACTGCCGTACCCCGTGCTCGGCGAGGTGTCCGCGGGACGCTCACGCGTTCGTGGGCGCGCCCTCCTGCTCCGCCTCGATCCGGGCGTTCCAATCCCGCTTCGAGGCCTGCCACCCGTCCTCGTTGTGGCCGAGCCGCCAGTAGCCGGAGATCGACAGGTCCTCGCGCGGGATGCCGCGCTCCACGCGCAGCAGCCGGCGCAGTTCCTTCACGAAGCCCGCCTCGCCGTGGACGAAGGCGTGCAGCCGGCCCTCGGGCCACTGGAGCGCGCGGACGGCCTCGAGCAGGGCCTCGCCCACCGGGCGGTCGCCGCGGTGCAGCCAGACGACGTCCACGTCGCAGGCGATCTTCTGTTCCTCGTCGGGGTCGGAGACCTCGACGAAGGCGTGGGCCCGCGCGCCGTCGGGCAGTGCCTCCAGCGCCGCGGCGATCGCCGGGAGCGCGCTCTCGTCGCCGGCCAGCAGGTGCCAGTCGGCGTCCGGGTCCGGCGCGTAGGCGCCGCCGGGGCCGAGGAGGTGGATCGTCTCGCCCGGCTGGACCCGCGCGGCCCACGGTCCGGCGAGGCCCTGGTCGCCGTGGACCACGAAGTCCACGGTCAGCTCGTGCAGGTGGGGGTTCCACGCGCGCACCGTGTACGTCCTCGTCACGGGCCACTGCTCACGCGGGTACTCGGCGCGGATCCGCTCCATGTCGAAGGGTTCCGGGTAGGTCACGCCGTCGGCGCCGAACAGCAGCTTCACGTAGTGGTCGGTGCAGTCGCGGGTGGAGAACTCCGCCAGGCCCTCGCCGCCGAGCACGACGCGCTGCATGTGCGGGGTGAGCCGCTCGGTGCGCACGACCCGCGCGCGGTGGGGCTTGGGTGTCCTGCGTACCGGACGCTCTGTCATGGCGGCCTCCTGATTGCATAGCTAAGGCTTACCTAAATTAGCACCTTCGCCTGTGCCACACCTCACGCGGCGTGCCGACCCCGCCCGCAGTGGCGTGAGTACCACCGGAGCGCCGCTGTACCCCTCCCGGGCGCCCCTGGCTCAGTCCCGCAGGGTGGCCAGCAGCCGCTGCAGCGAACCTCCGAGTCCCCACCGGGCGGCGAGCTGCTCGAGCCGGGCCGGGTCGCGCGGTTCGCGCGGCAGAGCCGTGTCCACGTCCGGCAACGGTACGTCCGCGGCGACCCGGACGACCCCCGGCGCGACCGCCACATAAGAACGTGCCCCGTCGAGTCTCTTGCGCTGGGACGGGGTGAGCCCGGCCGAGGGATCGTCGACGGCCGCCATGATCCCGGCCAGGTCGCCGAAGCGGTCCAGCAGCTTCGCGGCCGTCTTCTCCCCGATGCCCGGCACTCCGGGCAGCCCGTCGCTCGGGTCGCCGCGCAGCAGTGCCAGATCCGCGTATCCGCGGCCGTCCACCCCGTACTTCTCGCGCAGCGCCGCCTCGTCCGTGAGCTGGAGCGTGCCCACGCCCTTGAGCGGATACAGGACGCGCACCTCCCGGGCGTCGTCCACCAGCTGGTACAGGTCCCGGTCGCCGGTCACGATGTCCACCGGCCCCCGCGCGTGCGCGGTGAACGTGCCGATCACGTCGTCCGCCTCGTACTCCGCGACGCCCACGCGCGCGATGCCGAGCGCGTCGAGGACCTCCTCGATCACCGGCACCTGCGGCGACAGCGTGTCCGGGACCTCCTCCGCGTCCGGGCCCGTCTCCTGGGCCTCGGCGACGCGGTGCGCCTTGTAGGAGGGGATCAGGTCGACCCGCCACCGCGGCCGCCAGTCCGCGTCCATGCAGGCCACCAGGTGGTCGGGGCGGTGGTCCTTGACCAGGCGGTCGATGAAGTCCAGCAGTCCGCGCACGGCGTTCACCGGCGTGCCGTCCGGGGCCTTCACGGACTCCGGGACGCCGAAGTAGGCGCGGAAGTAGAGGGAGGCGGTGTCGAGGAGCATCAGTCGTCCGGTCACGTCCCGCATCATGCCGCACGGCACCCACAGCGGCCCGCGTGCGGTCGGGCCGTGGCGCCGGCGGGCCGGAGTGACGACGGTCACTCTTTCGTTTGACGTGAGGGAAAGCGGGGAGGCGCCGCCGCGGAGCGACGCCGGTTGCGCGTTCAACTGCCTGTGGCCGTGCGTGCGCTCCGCGTTTCTGCCCCCGAGACAAGAGGTACGCGTGTCAGCCAGGCTTGAGGCCGAACATGTCTACAAAGTGTTCGGCAGAGGACCGGAGCAGGCGGTCGAGAGACTGCGACAAGGAGCCGACCGGGAGGAGCTGCGCGCCGACGGCATCACGGCCGCCGTCATCGACGCCTCCTTCACGGTGGAGCCGGGTGAGATCTTCGTGGTCATGGGCTTGTCGGGTTCCGGCAAGTCCACGCTGCTGCGCTTGCTCAACGGTCTGCTGGAGCCGACCGCCGGTCAGGTCCGCTTCGGGGGCGAGGACCTGACCGGACTCAGCGACCGCGGGCTGCGCGAGGTGCGCTCGAAGAAGATCAGCATGGTCTTCCAGCACTTCGCGCTCTTCCCGCACCGCAGCGTCCGGGAGAACGCCGCCTACGGCCTGGAAGTGCAGGGCGTGCCCCGCGCCGAGCGCGAAGCCCGCGCCGACGAGGCGCTCGCCCTGTGCGGTCTGGCCGGCTGGGAGAAGTCCTGGCCCGACGAGCTCTCCGGCGGTATGCAGCAGCGTGTCGGCCTGGCCCGCGCGCTCGCCACCGACGCCGACATCCTGCTGATGGACGAGTCCTTCAGCGCGCTCGACCCGCTGATCCGCCGCGACATGCAGGACCAGCTGCTCGAACTCCAGAAGACCCTGAAGAAGACGATCGTCTTCATCACCCACGACCTCAACGAGGCCATGCGGCTGGGCGACCGCATCGCGGTCATGCGCGACGGCCGCATCGTGCAGATCGGCACCGCCGAGGACATCCTCATGCGCCCGGCCAACGACTACGTCGGCTCCTTCACCCAGGACGTCGACCGCTCCCGCGTGCTGACCGCCGGGGCCGTCATGGACCGGGACGTGCGCGGCGACGAGGCCGACTGCGGCTGCGCGACCGCGACCCCCGACATGCCGTTCACCGAGCTGTGTGCCCTCAGCGCCCGCGCGGCGCACCCGGTGGCGGTGCTCGACGACGAGAGGAAGCTCGTCGGCGTCGTCCCGAGGCAGCGCCTCGTCGGCTTCCTGGGCGACGAGCAGGTGGCTCCCGGCACCTCCGGCTCCCCGCGCGCGGAGGACGGCGCGGACGGGGACGGTGAGCAGGACGCCCCCGGCACCTGCGACGCCCCGCGGGGCAAGGGCGGCAAGAAGGTGATGGCCCGTGCCTAGGATCCCCCTCGGCGACTGGGTCGACAGCGCGGTCGACTGGCTGCGTACCCACGTGGCCTGGCTGTTCGACTTCTTCAAGACCGTCTTCACCGGTGCCTACGACGGCATAGACGCCGTGCTCCAGGCGCCCGAGCCGCTGCTGCTCGCCGGTATCTTCGCGGTGCTGGCCTTCTGGCTGCGCGGCACGCTGGCCGGTGTCCTCACCTTCGTGGGCTTCGCCTTCATCGACTCCCTCGGACTGTGGGAGGACTCGATGGTGACCCTGTCGCTCCTCCTCGTCGCCACGGTCATCGCGCTGGTGATCTCGGTGCCGCTGGGCGTCTGGGCGGCCCGCTCCGACCGGGTCAGCGCGGCCGTCCGGCCGGTCCTGGACCTGATGCAGACGCTGCCCGCGATGGTCTACCTCATCCCGGCGCTGCTGTTCTTCGGCACCGGCGCCCCCGCGGGCATCGTGGCCACCCTGGTCTTCGCACTCGCCCCGGGCGTGCGCATGACCGAGCTGGGCATCCGGCAAGTCGACAAGGAGCTCGTCGAGGCCGCGGAGGCCTTCGGCACCACGCCCCGCAACACCCTGCTGCGCGTCCAGCTCCCGCTGGCGCTGCCCACGGTGATGGCGGGCGTCAACCAGGTGATCATGCTCGGCCTGTCCATGGCCGCGATCGCCGGCATGGTCGGCACCGGCGGCCTCGGCGGCGCCGTCAACCAGGCCATCGGCCAGCTCGACGTCGGCCTCGGCGCCGAGGCGGGCCTCGCCATCGTCATCCTGGCGATCTACCTCGACCGCATGACCGGTGCCCTCGGCACCCAGGTCTCGCCGCTGGGCCGCCGCGCCGCGGCCAAGGCGTACGCCGCCAAGCGCCTCAAGATCTGGTCCTACCGGCTCCGTCCCCAGGTCGCCGCGGTCGGCGTCGTGGTCCTCGCCCTGGTGGCGGGCGGCATGGGCGTCTTCGGCGGCAACGGCGGCTCCGCGCAGGCCGCCGCCGACGGCAAGAACGTCGGCCAGGGCAAGAAGATCTCCATCGGCTACATCCCCTGGGACGAGGGCGTCGCCTCCACCTTCCTGTGGAAGGAGGTCCTCGAGCAGCGCGGCTACGAGGTCGAGGCCAAGCAGCTCGACGCGGGCCCGCTGTACACGGCGCTCTCGCAGGGCGACATCGATTTCCAGACCGACGCCTGGCTGCCGACGACCCACGACTCGTACTGGAAGAAGTACGGCGACCGGCTCGACGACCTCGGCTCCTGGTACGACGAGACGACCCTGGAGCTGGCCGTCCCCGCGTACATGGACGGCATCGACTCCCTCGAGGATCTCAAGGGGAAGGCCGGCACCTTCGACGGAAAGATCACCGGCATCGAGTCCAGCGCCGGCGAGATGAAGCTGCTGAAGAGCAAGGTCCTCGGCGAGTACGGCCTGGACAAGGAGTACAAGGTCGTCGACAGCTCCACGCCGGCGATGCTGGCCGAGCTGGAGCGGGCGTACAGCAAGAAGGAACCGATCGTCGTCACGCTCTGGTCGCCGCACTGGGCGTACAGCGATTACAAGCTGAAGAAGCTGAAGGACCCGAAGGGCGCCTGGGGCGAGGGCGACGCCGTGCACACGGTGTCCCGCAAGGGCTTCGCCGGCGACGACCCCACCGTCGCCAAGTGGCTGAAGGACTTCAAGCTGAGCGAGAAGCAGCTCACCGGCCTGGAGTCGGAGATCAACAAGGCCGGCAAGGGCGGACAGCAGGAGGCCGTCCGCACCTGGCTGAAGGACAACCCGGGCCTGGTCGACGAGCTGGCCCCGGTCGCGTCCGGCTCCGGCAGCACCCCGGCCGAGGCGTCGCGGCCCCTGAACGTGGCGTGGTTCCCCTGGGACGAGTGCGTCGCCGTCACGCACCTGTGGAAGCACGTCCTGGAGGACCGCGGCTACACGCTGAACCTCAAGCAGATGGACGTCGGCCCCGTCTACACGGGCCTGGCCTCCGGTGACCTCGACCTCAACTTCGACGCCTGGCTGCCGCACGCCCAGAAGAACTACTGGGAGAAGAGCAAGGACAGCCTCGAGGACCTCGGCACCTGGTACGAGCCGACCTCGCTGGAGATCGCCGTGCCCTCCTACGTCAAGGGCGTCAAGTCGCTCGAGGACCTCAAGGGCAAGGCCGACCTCTTCGACGGGAAGATCATCGGCATCGAGCCGGGCACCGGGCAGATGAACCTGCTCAAGAACGAGGTCCTGCCGGGCTACGGCCTGGACAAGGAGTACGAGGTCGTCGAGGGCTCCACGCCGGCGATGCTGACCGAGCTCGAGCGCGCCTACGCGAAGAAGGAGCCCGTCGCGGTCGCTCTTTGGTCCCCGCACTGGGCGTACAGCGAGTACGAGCTGACCAAGCTGAAGGACGACAGGAAGCTCTTCGGCGAGGGCAACACGATCCGTACCATCGCCAACGAGAAGTTCTCCGGGAACTACCCGCAGCTCACGGAGTGGATCAAGAACTTCCGTATGAGCGAGGACGAGCTCGGCAGCCTGGAGGCCGAGATCAAGGACCGCGGGCAGGGCAACGAGGAGAAGGCCGTCGCCGCCTGGCTGGACGAGCATCCGGACGTGGTGGAGCGCATGACCCCGCAGTGACCGGCCGCCCCGCCCAGGGGAGGTGAGGGGGTGGGTTGCAGCGCACGCATGCTCGCGTGCGCCGCAACCCACCCCCTCACGGCGCGTACGGGGACGGTGCGCCCTGCACGGGCGGCGGGGGACGGGCGAGATCGACCGAAAGATTCCGGACAACCACATAGCGCCATGCTCCGGGCCGGACTTCGGCGTGGGAACACCCGCCGCCGCCCGTACGGGGAACCCGGGGGCGGGCCCCGCGTACGCTTCCGGGCCCGGTCGGCGTCGGCCCGGCACCGGATCCCGCCCGGCGGGCGGCCGGATCGCGGCCGGTCCGGCCGGCGCGTCGGCCGCGTCGGCGGCGGCGCCGATTCCGCTGGCGTGAACCGGAGGGTCGCGACGTACGCGATGTGACGTCGATGTGACGGCCGCATGAAACGGTTTGCCGAACATGCGTAGGGTGCAGAGAACTCAGCAGAAGGAGAGCACCCCGGCCGGGCCCGGCAGACCACGGCAGGGCCAGGGCGCTCGGCGACGGAGCGACGGGCGAAGGAGGGAGCCGGAGCGATGGGCGACCACAAAGAACAGCCCCTTCGAGTGGGCGCGGCCGTACGGCGGCGGCGCCGGGCGCTGGACCTCACTCTCGCCGTCGTGGCCGAGCGCAGCGGCCTGTCCGTACCCTTCCTGAGCCAGATCGAGAACGACCGGGCGCGGCCCAGCCGCAGCTCCCTGGAGCGGGTGGCCGACGCCCTGCGCACCACCGCCGTCGAGCTCCTCGCGGCGGCCGATCCGGCGTGCAGCGTGGACGTCGTCCGCGCCGAGGGCTCCGAGCCGGCCGAGCCGGTGCTCGAACCCCGGGTGCGGTCCCTGGTGCGCGGCCATCACCAGATGCACGCCTCGGAGTTCACCGGCGACCATGACGCGGGCCGCGAGTTCCAGTACCGCAACGACCAGCTGATGTACGTCGCCGACGGCGCGGTGGAGATCGAGGCCGAGGGCCGCGCCTACCGGCTGGGCCGCGGCGACACCCTCTACCTCACCGGCGGGGTGCGGCACCGCTGGCGGGCCACGGTGCCGGACACCCGGCTGCTCGTCGTCGCGGTCGCGGAGCACGTCGAGGCGGTGCAGGACCGGTCGCGGCAGTGAGGGCCGCGTCGTCGTTATGAGGGCCGCGCCGGGGACGAGGGTCGTCTCGCTGGTGCCGTCGCTGACGGAGGCCGTGGCGCTCTCGGTGCCCGGAGCGCTGGTCGCCGCCACCGACTGGTGCGAGCGTCCCGCCGGTCTCGGCGTGGTGCGGATCGGCGGCACCAAGAACCCGGACACCGACCGGATCCTCGCGCTGTCCCCCGATCTGGTGATCGCCAACGAGGAGGAGAACCGCGCCCCCGACCTGGCCGCCCTGCGGGAGGCGGGCGTCGAGGTCCTCGTCACCGAGGTGCGCTCCGTCCCCCAGGCGTTCGGCGAGCTGCAGCGGGTGCTGCGGGCGTGCGGAGCGAGGTCACGGCCACGCTGGCTGGACGAGGCCGAGGAGACCTGGTCCCGGCTCCCCGCCCCCGGGCGCCGTACGACGGCCGTCGTGCCGGTCTGGCGCCGCCCCTGGATGGTGCTCGGCCGCGACACGTTCGCCGGGGACGTGCTGGCGCGGCTGGGCGTGGACAACCTGTACGCCGCGCACCCGGAGCGCTACCCGCGCGTTCCCGTGGACGAACTGCGGGCCGCCGCCCCCGGGGTCGTGGTGCTCCCGGACGAGCCGTACCGTTTCACGGCGGACGACGGGCCCGAGGCGTTCCCCGGACTGCGGTGCGCGCTGGTCGGCGGCCGCCACCTCACCTGGTACGGGCCGTCGCTCATCGAGGCGCCGGAGGTGCTCGGTGCGGCCCTTCGAGCAGCTCATCAGGGGTTTCCGTCAAACGGGGCATAAGCTGGCGTTATGAGTACAGCGGAGCGACAGCAACGGACCGAAGCGGACGCCCCGGCACCACGGGGCGGACTCGCGCACCGGGTACCGGACCTCGGCGCGCTGGAGCTGCTGCTGGCCGTGGCCCGGCTGGGCTCTCTGGGGCGGGCGGCCCAGGAGACGGGGATCAGCCAGCCGGCGGCGAGCAGCCGGATCCGGTCCATGGAACGGCAGCTGGGCGTGGCCCTCGTCGACAGGTCGCCGCGCGGCTCACGGCTCACGGACGCCGGCGCGCTGGTCACGGACTGGGCGCGGCGCGTGGTGGAGGCGGCCGAGGCGTTCGACGCGGGCGCGCAGGCCCTCAGGGACTGCCGGGACTCCCGGCTGCGCGTCGCGGCCAGCATGACGATCGCGGAGTACCTGCTGCCGGGCTGGCTCGTCGCCCTGCGCGCGCAGCGCCCCGACACGGCGGTCTCGCTGCACGCGGGCAACTCGGCGGTGGTCGCGGAACGGCTGCTCGCGGACGAGGCGGACCTGGGATTCGTGGAGGGGCTGAGCGTGCCGTCGGGCCTGGACTCGGCGGTCATCGCGCACGACCACCTGATCGTGGTGGCCGCCCCCGGGCATCCATGGGCGCGGCGCCGCAGACCGGTGGAGGCGGCGGAGCTGGCGGCGACCCCGCTGGTCCTGCGCGAGGAGGGCTCGGGCACCCGGCAGGTCCTCGACGCGGCACTGGGCGGCCTCGCCCGTCCGCTGATCGAGCTGTCCTCCACGACGGCGGTGAAGGCCGCGGCGGTCAGCGGCGCGGGCCCCGCCGTACTGAGCGAACTGGCTCTCGGCGAGGAGCTCTCCGCCCGCCGCCTGGTGAGCGTGCCCGTGGAGGGCGTACGGCTGCGCAGGGCGCTGCGCGCGGTGTGGCCGACGGGCCACCGGCCGACGGGACCGGCGCGGGACCTGCTGTCGCTGACCCGCGGGTAGCGGCGACCGTTCGGACCGGCTCAGGAGGCGGCACGGACGAGCGCCCGCATGACGCGCGTGTCCTCGCCCATCTCCGGATGCCACTGGACGCCCAGCACCCAGCCGGGCCCCGGCAGCTCGACCGCCTCCACGGTGCCGTCCTCCGCGTACGCCGACGGACGCAGCCCCGCGCCGAGCCGGTCCACCGCCTGGTGGTGGTACGTCGGCACCGACGCCTTCCCGGGCACGATGTCCGCATACCGGGTACCCGGCACGGGTTCGACCGTGTGCCCGCCGAAGACGCCCACCTCGGCGACGTGGCCGTCGAGGTGCTGGACCAGCGTCCCGCCGAGGGCGACGTTGAGAAGCTGCATCCCGCGGCAGACGCCCAGGAGCGGGGTCCCGGCGGCCAGCGCGGCGCCGATCAGGGCCAGCTCCCACGCGTCGCGCTCGGGCGCCGGAGGACCGGTGCGCGGGGAGCGTTCGGCGCCGTAACGGGCCGGGTCCACGTCCGGGCCGCCCGCGATAACCAGGCCGTCGAGGCGGGCGACGACCTCGGCGGCGTATGCGGGATCGTCGGGCGGCAGCATCGCCGCGAGCCCGCCCGCCGCCCGGACGAGCCGTGGGTACCCGGCCGGCAACAGGGCCGCCTCCAGCTCCCACACCCCCCAGCGCACGGCGGACTCCAGATACGTACTCACACCGATCAGCGGCCTGGCCACCTGCGGCTCCTCGGGTAGTTCCGGACCGGCGGACGCCTCAGTCCCGTGCCAACTCTGCCTCGGCGGCCGCCAGCGCCGCGAACTCCTCCTCCGGGGCCTGCGCCACCAGGTGCCTGCGGCTGTAGAGCCCGAAGTACGCCACCGCCACCGCGTACACCGCGAGCGCGATGAGCGCCGCCGTCACATCCACCAGGAAGGTCGCCACCAGTGCCGCGCAGGCGAGGACAAGGGCCACGGAGGAGGTCAGGGCCCCGCCCGGCGTACGGTACGGCCGGTCCAGGTCCGGTTCGCGGCGCCGCAGCACGATGTGGGAGAGGGACATCAGCGCGTAGCTGATGGTGGCGCCGAAGACGGCGACGTTCAGCATGCGCGCGCCGTCGCCCGTGCCCGCCGCCAGCGCGAAACCGATGGTGCCGGGGACCAGCAGCCCGAGGTACGGGGCCTTGCGGCGGCTGGTGAGCGACAGGAAGCGGGGGAGGTACCCGGCCCGGGAGAGGGCGAACAGCTGGCGCGAGCCCGCGTAGATCAGCGAGAAGAAGGACGCCACCAGGCCGGCGAGCCCCGCGTAGTTGACGACGCGGCTCAGCGCCGTGGCCTCACCGTCCGGCTGAAGGGCTTCCACCAGTGGGTTCCCGGCCTCCTGGACGGCGGCGGAGCCGCGCGCACCGGCGGCGGCGAAGAACGTCACCACGGCCAGCACTACGAGGATGCCCATCGACCAGCGGATCGCCCTCGGCAGCGTACGGGCCGGCTCCCGCGTCTCCTCGGCGGCGAGCGGCACGCCCTCGACACCCAGGAAGAACCACATGCCGAACGGGAACGCGGCCCAGATCCCGAGCAGCCCCATGGGCAGCCAGGAGTTCGCGCCGAAGGCGTCCGGGTCGACCGGGATGTCGTCCAGGGACGAGGCGTCGAAGTCCGGCAGCGCGCCCACGGCGAAGACGACCAGGGCGGCCACCGCGATCCCGGTGACGACGAAGCTGAAGCGCAGCGCCTCGCCGACGCCCCAGAGGTGGATGCCGAGGAAGACGACGAAGCAGGCCAGGTACACCGGCCAGCCGGACTCCAGGCCGAACAGGCCGAGCGACTCGACGTAGTCGCCGATGAAGATGACGATGGCGGCGGGCGCGAGGACGTACTCGATGAGGATCGCCGTACCGGTCAGGAAGCCGCCCCAGGGGCCGAGCGCCCGGCGTGCGAAGCCGTAGCCGCCGCCCGCGGTGGGCAGGATCGCGGACAGCTCGGCGAGGGCGAACACCATGCAGGCGTACATGGCCCCCATGAGGACCAGCGCGATGCCGAGGCCGCCGAAGCCGCCCTCGGCCAGGCCGAAGTTCCAGCCCGAGTAGTCGCCGGACACGACGTAGGCGACGCCGAGCCCGGTCAGCAGCACCCAGCCGGCGCTGCCCCGGCGGAGCGTCCTGCGCTGGAAATAGGGGTCCGAGGGCTCGGAGCTTTCCGAAGGCATGGCGCGGCTCCCCCCACTCAATGGAATGGATGCATACCTTTGCGCTGCCGGTGAGGGGAAGGCAATACCCGTGCGTTAAGCATGGGTAAAACCGTCCTCCTACGGAACCTGCCCGCCGCTCACCCCAGGAACCCCCGCAGCAGCGCCGCCGTCCCCGCGCAGTGCTCGCGCGCCATCTCCCGCGCCCCGTCCGCGTCCCCTTCGAGGACGGCCTCGACGATCGCGGTGTGCTGCCGCTGCGAGTGCTCCAGATTGCGTACGAGGAGGGGGATGCAGTCCAGCAGGTCGTTCACACGCGCGCGGACGGCCGCGTACTGGGCGGTGAGCGTCGGGGAACCCGACAGTTCGGCGAGCGTGAGGTGGAGCAGCGTGTCCGCGCGCCGGTACTCCGTCAGGGGTGCGTCGTGGGTGCGGGCGAGGGCCTCGCGCAGGCGTGCGGCCCGCTCGTCCGGCAGTCCGTGCGCCGCACACAGACCGGCCGCACCGACCTCCAGGACCTCGCGGAACCGGAGGACGTCCTCGATGTCGACGTCCTCGACCCGACGGCGCAGTTCGTCCTCGCCGGGCGCCTGGGAGCGGGGCAGCACGAACGTCCCCCCGTACCGCCCGCGCCGCGCCTCCACGAGGCCCTGGTCCTGCAGCACCTTGAGCACCTCGCGCAGCGTCACCCGGCTGATCCCGAGACGGTTCGCCAGGTCCCGCTCGGCGGGCAGCCGTTCGCCTCCGGGGACCAGACCGAGCCGGACGACCTGGAGGATCTGCTCCAGCGCCTCCTCGAAGCCGTTCCCGGCGCGCACCGGCCGCAGGACCGGCGTCAGCCGATCGCCCATGCCCCGTATGTCCGACTGCGGCATCCGGTCGTGCCCCCTTCCCAAGCAATGGTTCCCGGCAATACCTTATGGCCCCTGGTCCTCGGCCGGCCGAAGGAGGCTCTCCCCGTGGCAGACCGCACACCCCCGCTCGCCGTCGAGGAACTGCACGCCCTCGTCGCGGGCGGCGAGATCGACACCGTCGTGCTGGCCTTCCCCGACATGCAGGGGCGCCTCCAGGGCAAGCGGTTCGCCGCGCGCTTCTTCCTCGACGAGGTGCTGGAGCACGGCACGGAGGGCTGCAACTACCTGCTCGCCGTCGACACCGAGATGAACACCGTCGACGGCTACGCCATGTCCTCCTGGGAGCGCGGCTACGGCGACTTCGCCATGCGCCCCGACCTCGGCACCCTGCGCCGGGTCCCCTGGAACGAGGGCACGGCCCTGGTCATCGCCGACCTCGCCTGGAACGACGGCTCCCCGGTCGTGGCCGCGCCCCGGCAGATACTGCGCCGCCAGCTCGACCGGCTCGCGGAGCACGGCTACACCGCCCGGGTCGGCACGGAGCTCGAGTTCATCGTCTTCAAGGACACCTACGAGCAGGCCTGGGACGCGGACTACCGCGGCCTGACCCCGGCCAACCAGTACAACATCGACTACTCGGTCCTGGGCACCGGCCGCATCGAGCCCCTGCTGCGCCGCATCCGCAACGAGATGGCGGGCGCCGGGCTGACGGTCGAGTCGGCGAAGGGCGAGTGCAACCCAGGGCAGCACGAGATCGCGTTCAAGTACGACGAGGCCCTGGTCACCTGCGACCAGCACGCCGTCTACAAGACCGGTGCCAAGGAGATCGCCGCCCAGGAGGGCGTCTCGCTCACCTTCATGGCCAAGTACAACGAGCGCGAGGGCAACTCCTGCCACATCCACCTCTCGCTGGCGGACGCGGAGGGCGACAGCGTGATGGCCGACGGCTCCGGCGACGGGCACGCCATGTCCCCGGTCATGCGCCACTTCCTCGCCGGCCAGCTCGCCGCGCTCCGCGAGTTCTCGCTGCTCTACGCGCCGGGCATCAACTCGTACAAGCGCTTCCAGCCGGGCTCCTTCGCGCCGACCGCCGTCGCCTGGGGGCACGACAACCGCACCTGCGCCCTGAGAGTGGTCGGCCACGGCCGCTCCCTGCGCTTCGAGAACCGGCTCCCCGGCGGCGACGTCAACCCGCACCTCGCCGTCGCCGGGCTGGTCGCGGCCGGGCTGTACGGCATCGAGCACGAGCTGGAACTCCCGGACCCCTGCCCGGGCAACGCGTACGCGGGGGAGTACGAGCACGTGCCCACCACCCTGCGCGAGGCCGCGGAGCTGTGGGAGGACAGCCCGATCGCCCGGGCCGCCTTCGGGGACGAGGTGGTCGCGCACTACCGCAACATGGCGCGCGTCGAGCTGGACGCCTTCGACGCCGCGGTGACCGACTGGGAGCTCCGCCGCTCCTTCGAACGCATGTGAGGTTCTGTACGTGTCGTACGAGCACGAGCTCCAGGTACTCGACCCCGCCACCGAGGAGGTCGTCGCCACCGTCGCGGCCGCCAGCCCCGAGGACGTCGGCGCGGCGGTCACGCGGGCCGCGCGGGCGCAGGCCGAGTGGGCCGCACTCGCGCCCGGCGACCGGGCCCGGCTGCTGCGCCGCTTCGCCGCGACCGTGGACGACCACGTCGAGGAGCTGGCCCGGCTGGAGGTGCGCGAGGCCGGTCACACCCTCGGCAACGCCCGCTGGGAGGCGGGCAACGTCCGCGACCTGCTGGACTACGCGGCCGGGGGAGTGGAGCGCCTGACCGGCCGCCAGATCCCGGTGCCGGGCGGCATCGACGTCACCTTCCTCGAACCTCTGGGGGTGGTCGGGGTCGTCGCGCCCTGGAACTTCCCCATGCCCATCGCGGCCTGGGGCACCGCCCCCGCCCTCGCGGCCGGCAACGCGGTCCTCCTGAAGCCCGCCGAGACGACCCCGCTCACCGCCCTGCGCCTCGCCGGACTCGCCCTGGAGGCGGGCCTGCCCGAGCACCTCTTCCAGGTGCTGCCGGGGGAGGGGCGGGTGGCGGGCGCCGCCCTCGTCGAGCACCCCGGCGTCGCGAAGATCGTCTTCACCGGGTCGACAGCCGTGGGCCGTGAGGTGCTGGCGAAGGGCTCGGCCCACCTCAAGCGCGTCACCCTGGAACTCGGCGGCAAGAGCCCCAACATCGTCTTCGCCGACGCCGACCTCGAGGCCGCCGCCGCGAGCACCCCCATGTCCTTCCTCGACAACGCCGGCCAGGACTGCTGCGCCCGCACCCGCATCCTCGTCCAGCGCACCGTGTACGACCGCTTCCTCACCCTCCTCGCCCCCGCGATCGAGTCCGTCGCCGTCGGCGACCCGGCGGACGAGAGCACGCAGATGGGCCCGCTGATCTCCGCGGCCCAGCGGGAGCGCGTACGGTCCTACGTCGCACCCGACGCCGACGGCATCCGCGGCAAGGCCCCCGAGGGCCCCGGCTTCTGGTTCCCGCCCACCGTCCTCACCGGGGTCGAGCCCCACGCGCGCGTGGCCGTCGAGGAGGTCTTCGGGCCGGTCGCCGTCGTGCTGCCGTTCGAGGACGAGGCCGAGGCGGTCCGGCTCGCCAACGGCACCCCGTACGGCCTCTCCGGTTCGATCTGGACCCGGGACGTCGGCCGCGCGCTGCGCGTCTCCCAGGCCGTCCGCGCGGGCAACCTGTCCGTCAACTCCCATTCCAGCGTCCGCTACTGGACCCCCTTCGGCGGCTTCAAGCAGTCGGGGATCGGCCGCGAACTCGGCCCGGACGCGCTCACCGCCTTCACCGAGACCAAGAACGTCTTCATCAGTACGGAGGGCCCCGCACAGTGACCGAGAACACCGAAGACACCGTCTGCCGCCGGCTCGTCGGCCGTACCGCCGTCGTCACCGGTGCCGGCAGCGGCATCGGCCTCGCCACCGTCCGCCGGCTCGCCTCCGAGGGCGCGCACGTGGTCTGCGGCGACGTGGACGAGGAACGGGGCAAGGCCGCCGCCGAGGAGGCCGGCGGCCTCTTCGTGCAGGTGGACGTCACCGACCCCGACCAGGTCGAGGCGCTGTTCGAGGCCGCGTACGACACGTACGGCAGCGTCGACGTGGCCTTCAACAACGCGGGCATCTCGCCGCCCGACGACGACTCCATCCTGGAGACCGGACTGGAGGCCTGGAAGCGCGTCCAGGAGGTCAACCTGACCTCCGTGTACCTGTGCTGCAAGGCCGCCCTGCCCTACATGCGGCGCCAGGGCAAGGGATCGATCATCAACACGGCCTCGTTCGTGGCCCGCATGGGCGCCGCGACCTCGCAGATCTCGTACACGGCCTCCAAAGGCGGCGTTCTCGCGATGTCCCGGGAGCTGGGCGTGCAGTTCGCCCGCGAGGGCATCCGCGTCAACGCGCTCTGCCCCGGGCCGGTGAACACCCCCCTCCTCCGGGAGCTCTTCGCCAAGGACCCGGAGCGGGCCGCGCGCCGGCTGGTGCACATCCCGCTCGGACGGTTCGCGGAGGCCGAGGAGATCGCCGCCGCGGTCGCCTTCCTCGCCAGCGACGACTCCTCCTTCGTGAACGCCACCGACTTCCTGGTGGACGGCGGCATCTCGGGCGCGTACGTCACGCCCCTGTAGAGCCGCTCCGCAGCCTCGTGGCCTCAGAGGAAGGTGCGCCCCTCACCGCGGTACGTCGGCACGGTCGCCGTCACCTCGTCGCCCGCCACCAGGTGCAGCGCGTCGAACCGCTCGCACAGCTCCCCGGCCTTGGCGTGCCGGAACCACACCTTGTCGCCGATGAGCAGGTCGTCCGCGGGCGCCCCGAGCAAGGGTGTCTGCACCTCGCCGGCGCCCTCCTGGGCGTCGTACCGCAGCCCTTCCGGCAGATACGGCACCGGCAGCCGGTCGCGGCCCGCGGCGCCCGAGGCCGGGTAGCCGCCGCCGAGCACGGTGACGGCCCCGACGCCCGGCCGGCGCACGACGGGCTGTGCGAAGAGCGCCGCCGGGCGGCCGCTGAACGACGTGTAGTTGTCGAACAGCCGCGGCACGTACAGTCCCGACCCGGCGGCGATCTCGGTGACGGCGTCCTCCGCCGCGGTGTGCTGCACGCTGCCCGTGCCACCGCCGTTGACGAACTCGAGGTCCGGCGCCACGGCCCGCACCGCACGCACCACCTCGGCGCGCCGCTGTGCCAGTTCCCGCTTCGCGGCGGTCTGCATCAGCCGGACCGCCCGCGAGCGCAGGGGCCGCCCGGCGACCGCGTCACCGACCCCGGCTATGTGCCCCTCGTACGCCATGATCCCGACCAGCCGGAACCCCGGCCGCCGGGCGATCAGCCGGGCCAGCTCGGCGACCTCGGCGGGGGAGTGCAGCGGGGAGCGCCGGGCGCCCACGCGCACCCGCCCGCCGAGCAGCTTCAGGGAGGTGTCCAGCTCCAGACAGACGCGGACGACCTCCCGGCCGCCCTGCCGCGCCTCGTCGATGAGCCGGAGCTGGGCCGGGTCGTCGACCATGACGGTGACGGCGGCGGCGAGCTCGGGGTCGCCCGCCA
Source organism: Streptomyces sclerotialus (assembly GCA_000719105.1). Taxonomy (GTDB): domain Bacteria; phylum Actinomycetota; class Actinomycetes; order Streptomycetales; family Streptomycetaceae; genus Streptomyces; species Streptomyces sclerotialus_B. Next base: position 53,992 of record JODX01000010.1, read on the forward strand.
GCTCGGCGTAGCCCGCCCGGTCCGCCGACGGATACGCGAGCAGGACGTCGTCGAAGCCTGACCGGGCGAGCCAGAGGGACTCGGCGAGGGTGAAGGACATGACGCCCGCGAATCCCTCGCGCGCGAGGACCCGTTCGAGGAGCGCCCGGCAGCGCACGGACTTGCTGGCCACACGGATCGGCTTGCCGCCGGCCCGCCGGACCAGATCGTCGGCGTTCGCGTCGAAGGCGTCCAGATCGACGATCGCGCACGGCGCGTCGAGATGAGCGGTGGCCCGGTCGTAACGGGCCCGGTCAGCGGCACGGCCAGTCATGAACGAAGCCTGCCAGACCGAATTACCGCGGGGTAGGGGGACGTTCCGGGCAGATGCCCCGGGCAAGCGGACTGGTTCCCTCTGGGCGCGCGTCAACCCGTAGAGTGACGCGAGCGCGGGGGACGACTCCCGGCCGGGATGGTGACGCGCCGCCACGGGTACGGATGCCCTGGGCGGAACCCGGGCGGGCCGGCCCCCGGTGGCGGCCGCTCCCCACGGGCGGCCGAGTGCCCCGGCGACCCGCGGGGCGACCCGGGTACGAGGAAACGGGGGGTGCATGAGCACGGACGCGCGCCGCGCCTCCATCCCCCCGCGTCCGACGACCCCGCCGCTCCCTGCGGTGCCTCCGCACGGAGCCGACCCGGCGGGCGGTCCCGTACCGGCACCCGATGTCCCGGAGGAGCACCCCTCGGCAGCGCCTCCGGCGACGGGCACGCCGTCGCATCCCGGGCCCCCGGCGGGCAGTTCACCGCACCCGCCGTCCCACCCGCCCGTGGCCGGTACGCCCGTGAGCCCTCCGCGTCCCGCCGGTGCGCCCGCCGGCCCGGACGCGGCGCCGCCCGCCGCCCAGGCCCCGGCCCGGTCCGGCCACCAGCCGACCCAGCCGCACTTCCGTGACTTCCCCCGGTCCCCGGCACCGGACGGCGCTCCCGGCACACCGCCCCCGCCCGCGGCCTCCGCGCGCTTCCCGGACACACAGCCGCCCGCGTCGGCCGGCGCGACCGCTCCGGCCTCCCGCCCGGGCGTGCCGCCCCACGACCTGCCCGTGGCGCCGGCCGCACCCGCCGAAGGGCGCGGGAGCGAGCGGCCGGCCCGCCCGGCGACCCCTCCGGGGCCCCTCCCGGCCGACCGGCCGGCCGACGGCCGGACACCCCAACCGGACTACGTCCGGTACACCGCCGAAGCGCTCGACCTGCTGGTCCCCAACCCGCACCGCCCCTGGGTCACCCTCGCGCAGCCCGACATCCGCCACCCCGAGACGTACGGCGACGGGCGCCGGCCGCGGCCCGGCCGGGCGCGCGCCGTGACGGCGGCCGCCTGTGTCGTCCTCGGCCTCGGACTCATCGGCGGCGCGCTGGCCGGGAGCTGGCTGGCCGGGGACTCCGACGGGGACGGGGACCGCGGCGGCTTCGCCGCGGCCGGTCAGCTCTGGCACAGCGTGCCCGTCGACAAGCTGTTCCCGCCGACCGTCGAGGGCGAGGGCGCCGGGCCCGGGGGCACCGACCGGACCTGGACGCGGATCGCCGTGGCGCCCGACAGCGGGTGCGCCGACGCCTTCGACCCGCTGCTGCGCAAGGCCCTCGCCCCCGTCGGCTGCGGCCGGCTGCTCCGTGCCACCTACACCGACGCCACCAGCAGCAACGTCATCACCGTCGGCCTGCTGTTCACCAAGGCCGACTCCGCCGCCATGACCTCCCTGAAGGCCCGCTTCCGCAAGGAGGGCCTCGGCCGGCGGACCGATCTGATGCCCCGTCCGTACGCCGCCGAGGGCACCGTCGCGGCCGGGTTCGGCGACCGCCAGCGCGCCTCCTGGTCCCTGTCCGTCCTCACCGACGCCCCGGTCGTCGTGTACGCCGTCTCCGGTTTCGCCGACGGCCGTACCGTCACGGAGCCGCAGCCCGCCGAGGAGGCCATGAAGTCCGGCGCCACCACCACCCCCGCCCAGTCCGGCCTCGGCCACGAGGCGCGGGGCCTGGCCGACCGCATCGAACGCGGCCTGCGCAAGACCGTCTCGGGCGCGGAGAAGTACTCGTGAGGGCGGGGCCACGCCGTGCGCGCCGGGCGGCCGGCCCGCTGGGCGCCGTCCTCGCCGCCTGTCTCCTCCTGATCCCGTCCACCGCCGCCCACGCCGACGGCATACGCGCCCGGCAGTGGGCCCTGGACGCCATGCGCACCGAGGAGGCCTGGCGGACCACGAAGGGCGCGGGCATCACGGTGGCCGTCCTCGACACGGGCGTGGACGACGAGCACCCGGACCTGAAGGGCAACGTGCTGCCGGGCAAGGACCTGGTCGGCTTCGGGGCGGGCCGGGGCGACAGCGCCTGGGCGGTGCACGGTACTGCCATGGCCGGCATCATCGCCGGGCACGGCCACGGGGCGGGCAACGGGGACGGTGTCCTCGGAGTCGCCCCGGAGGCCCGGATCCTGCCCGTGCGGGTCATCCTGGAGGACGACGACGCCGAGCGCGGCAAGGCCCGCAAGTCCCGCGGCAACGCCCTCGCCGAGGGCATCCGTTGGGCCGCCGACCAGGGCGCCGACGTCATCAACCTCTCCCTGGGCGACGACTCCGAGTCCGCCCATCCCGAACCCGCCGAGGACGCCGCCGTCCAGTACGCCCTGAAGAAGGGTTCCGTCGTCGTCGCCTCCGCCGGCAACGGCGGCGAGAAGGGCGACCACGTCTCCTACCCGGCCGCCTACCCCGGCGTGATCACCGCGACCGCCGTCGACAGCAACGGCACCCGCGCCTCCTTCTCCACCCGCCGCTGGTACGCCACGGTCAGCGCGCCCGGCGTGGACGTGGTCATACCCAGCCCCGACGGCGACTACTACGAGGGCTGGGGCACCAGCGCCGCCGCGGCGTTCGTCTCCGGCGCGGTCGCCCTCGTCAGGGCGGCCCACCCCGGGCTGACCCCGGCGCAGATCAAGCGGCTCCTGGAGGACACCGCGCGCGACACCCCCGACGGCGGCCACACCGACTCCCGCGGCTTCGGCTTCGTCGACCCCGCGGCCGCGATCGAGGCCGCCGCGAAGCTGGAGCCGGAGCGGCTGACCTCCGCGCAGTACGGGAAGAAGTACTTCGGTCCGGGCCCGGACGCCTCCCGGGACGGCGACGGCGCGTTCGGCTGGGCGGCCCCGGCCGCGGGCGGCCTCGGTGTGCTGCTGCTCGGCACGTCCGTGGTGGTGTGGCGGGGCCGCACCAGGCCGCACGGCCGCGGCTTCCGGTCCGGCGTCCACTAGCCCGGCGCCGCTTCCCGCGCGGGGGCCTACTTCCCGGTGTCGTCGGCGGCGACCACCGGGACCGCGGCCCGTGCCGCCGCCTCCACCGTCGCGATGCCCTTCGCCTTCGTGGTGCTGCCCCGCGACAACACGGCGACCAGGCAGTCCCGGCCGTCCACGGTGACCCGCCCGATGCTGTTGACGACCCACAGTCCGGTCGCGGTGCGCGGCAGCCACCCGTTCTTCAGGGCGACATCCGATCCGGCGGCCGAGATCCCCCAGCCCTGGTCCTCGACGACCGAGCCCATCAGTCCCTGGAGGTACGCGCGCGAGGCCGCGTTCAGCTCCGACTCCGTGTCGTCCCCGAAGATCTGCCGCAGCAGGACGAGCTGGTCGGCCGCCGTCGTCCGGGTCAGCCCCCACAGCATCCCCTCACCGCCCTGGGTACCGGTCAGCCCGAAGCGCCCGTTCGCGGCGTCGAGGCCCGCCTCCTGCCCGATCGTCCGCCACAGCGCGCTCGCGGACGCGTTGTCGCTCTCCTCGATCATCGCGGTGGCGTACTCCTTCTCCTGCGCGGTGAGCTCCCGTCCCGCGTCCTGGGCCTGCAGCAGCAGCGCGGCCAGGATGTCCGCCTTCACGATGCTCGCGGTCTCGAACAGCGCCGTCCCGTACGTCGCGCTCCGCCCGGACGCCAGGTCCAGCACGGCCACGGACAGCTCGGCGCCGTCCTCCACCGGCACGTCCTCGAGCGCGGTCGCGAGACTCGCGTCGCGGTCCACCTCGGCCGCCACCACAGGTTCCACCGAAGCCTCCTCAACGGCCCCCGCCCCACTCGCCGCGGCGGACGCCGCGGGCGATGACGCCGCCGACGATACGGTGCCGTCCCCGCCGGGCGCCCACCCCGTCGCGCAGAGGGCCCCGGCGGCGGTGCCGCCCACGACGGCGGCGGCGGCCAGTGCGGAGCGGAGAAGGGGACGCCGCCGGGCCGGACGGGCGCGGTGGTGCGCACTGCGAGAAGGCATGGAGGCGATGCTGAGGGCCCGCCCTGTGCGACTGATGGGACGAAGGTGAGACCTGGGTCAGCAGATGCTGAGAATCGCGTGAGCGCGGTGCACGGCGCGTCCCCGGCCCGGCAGAAGTGTGCGGGGCACGCCCCGATAGGCTCGGTGACCGTGGCGACGAAGAACATTCCCGACCCCGGCTTCTCCGACGACGACGGATCCGCCGATCCGCGGCTGAGCGCGGCGCTCGCGGCCTGGGCCGAGGACCGCACCGCCGTGGGGCCCGTCCTGGAGGCCCTCAAGGGTGCCCGGCTGCTCGTGCCCGTCGTCGCCGTCCTCGGAGAGGTCGAGGAGGACGAGAACGGGCTGCGCCGCGAGAAGACCAGCGACATGGCCGTACCGACCCTCAAGGCGGGGAACCGCACCGCACTGCCCGCCTTCACGTCCACCGACGCGCTGGCCCGCTGGGACCCCGCGGCCCGCCCCGTCGCCGTACCCCTGCACCAGGCGCTCCAGGCCGCCGCGCACGAGAAGGCCGACACGGTCGTGCTGGACCTGGCCGGGCCCGTGCCCTTCGAACTGACGGGACCGGCGCTGCTCGCGCTCGCCGAGGGGCGGACCACGACGGATCCGCTCGCCGACCCGGCCGTGGTCGAGGCGGTGCGCACCGCCGTCGCCGCCGAGCCCGCCGTGGTCCGCGCCCACCTCGGTCCCGGCCGGGCGGACGGCACCCTCGCCCTCGTCCTGGACCCGTCCGCCGCCCAGGCCGAGTCGGCCCGCGCGCTCGCCGAGCGGCTCGCGGCCGACGAGACACTGCGGGCCCGCCTGGTGCGCGGCCTCGACCTGGCACTCCTGCCGGCCGGGACGACGCCTCCGGGCGAGCCCTTGTACGTACGTCAGTGATCAGCGGCGCTCGGCCGCACGGGGCGGACTAGCCGAACACCGGCCCCGTGTACTTCTCACCGGGACCCTGGCCCGGCTCGTCCGGGACGATCGACGCCTCGCGGAACGCCAGCTGGAGCGACTTCAGGCCGTCGCGCAGCGGAGCCGCGTGGAAGGAGCTGATCTCGGTCGCGCTCGCGTCGAGCAGACCGGCGAGGGCGTGCACCAGCTTGCGGGCCTCGTCCAGGTCCTTGTACGCGTCGCCCTCCTCGGTCAGGCCGAGCTTCACGGCGGCGGCGCTCATCAGGTTGACGGCGACCGTCACGAGCACCTCGACCGCCGGGACCTCCGCGATGTCGCGGGTCATGCTGTCGAAGTCGGGGGCCCCGGCGGATCCCGCGGCGTCCGCGGAGGTGGCGGGGGAGTCCGGGAAGGACTCGGGGGAGTCCGAGGGGGAGGTGTCACTCATGTGCCACACGATAGGCCCCGCCGGGGGCGCGCCCGTGCGCGGGAGGCGCCCGTACGCCGGTTCGCACCTGCCCCGGTGAGCTGCTAACCTAGGGTGACGACCGGCTGGACACGTCAGTGCCCGGCCCGCAAGTGGAGGCTCCGAACTCCCACCTGACCGCCCCCCGGGACGGCAGGTCACCGGTCAGGCGCCCGCCGTTCCCTACGGACGGTGGAGTCGCCCGAAGCGCGCCCCGCGGTAGACGCGGCGGTGCTCCGGCAGTCTTGGAGCCCCGCCTGTGTCCCGTCCGGGGCATTTTTCATGCGCCGCGATGGTTGGTCCCTATGTCAGCCAGACATACGCGGCGGTCCGCCAGACCGCCGTGGGGTGCTACCGAGGAGGATCCATCAGCGCCGAGCCCCGCATCAACGACCGGATTCGCGTTCCCGAGGTGCGACTTGTCGGTCCCAGCGGCGAGCAGGTCGGGATTGTCCCGCTTGCCAAGGCCCTGGAGCTTGCGCAGGAGTACGACCTCGACCTGGTCGAGGTCGCGGCGAACGCCCGTCCGCCCGTGTGCAAGCTCATGGACTACGGGAAGTTCAAGTACGAGTCGGCCATGAAGGCCCGTGAGGCGCGCAAGAACCAGGCGCACACGGTCATCAAGGAGATGAAGCTCCGGCCGAAGATCGACCCGCACGACTACGACACCAAGAAGGGTCACGTCGTCCGGTTCCTCAAGCAGGGCGACAAGGTCAAGATCACGATCATGTTCCGTGGTCGCGAGCAGTCCCGGCCCGAGCTGGGCTACCGACTGCTGCAGCGGCTCGCGGAGGACGTCCAGGACCTCGGTTTCGTCGAGTCGAACCCGAAGCAGGACGGCCGGAACATGATCATGGTTCTCGGTCCGCACAAGAAGAAGACCGAGGCGATGGCCGAGGCCCGTGAGGCCCAGGCGGCACGCAAGGCGGAAGCGAAGGCCAACCCCGGCCGCTCGCAGAACGCCGCCGACGCCGCCGACGAGGCGCCCGCCGAGGCTCCGGCCGAGGCTTCCGCCGAGGCCTGATCCAGGACGCGAGTCCTGGGCCCCGGACGCGAGTCCCGGGGTGTCAACCGATAGACAGGACGTTCCACCGTGCCCGGTCCCACGACCGGGCACCGGAGCGCCACGACGAGGAGAGAACGGCGCTATGCCGAAGAACAAGTCGCACAGCGGTGCCAGCAAGCGCTTCAAGATCACGGGCTCCGGCAAGGTGCTCCGTGAGCGCTCCGGCAAGCGCCACCTGCTCGAGCACAAGTCGTCCCGCGTGACGCGTCGCCTCACCGGCAACGCCGAGATGGCCCCGGGCGACGCCAAGAAGATCAAGAAGCTTCTCGGCAAGTGACGTCCGGCGCCTTCCGCGCCGTACGTCAGGACCGGGACCCAATCGTTTCCGGGCCGCGTGACGACCACCGCGGCCCCGCTACAAGGAGTTAACAAGTGGCACGCGTCAAGCGGGCAGTCAACGCCCACAAGAAGCGCCGGGCGATCCTCGAGCAGGCCTCCGGCTACCGCGGTCAGCGCTCGCGCCTGTACCGCAAGGCCAAGGAGCAGGTCACCCACTCGCTGGTCTACAACTACAACGACCGCAAGAAGCGCAAGGGCGACTTCCGTCAGCTGTGGATCCAGCGCATCAACGCCGCTGCCCGCGCCAACGGCATCACCTACAACCGCTTCATCCAGGGTCTGAAGGCCGCGAACGTCGAGGTCGACCGCAAGATCCTGGCCGAGCTGGCCGTCAACGACGCGGGCGCCTTCGCCGCGCTCGTCGAGGTGGCCCAGAAGGCGCTGCCGAGCGACGTCAACGCGCCGAAGGCCGCGTGACGCTGCGCTCGCTCCAGAGCCGACAGACACGGACCCGCAGGCCGCACCGGCCTGCGGGTCCTGTGTTTGTGCCCGCAGTGCCCGCCGTGCCCATCGTGTCCGTGAACCGCTGAACCCCAAGGTGAACCGCATGCCCCCCGCCACCCCCGAGCTGATCTCCCCCCGCTCTCCCCGTGTCCTGGCCGCGCGGCGGCTGGCCAAGCGGAACTTCCGGGGCAAGGAGCGGCTGTTCCTGGCCGAGGGGCCGCAGGCCGTCCGTGAGGCGGCGGCGCACCGGGTGGACGGCGCGGCCGGCCTCGTCGAGCTGTTCGCCACCGTGGAGGCCGCGGAGCGGTACGCCGACATCGTGGGCGAGGCCCGCGCCGCCGGGGCCCGTGTGCACCTCGCGGCCGAGGAGGTGATCGCGGACATCTCCACCACCGTGACCCCGCAGGGCCTGGTCGGGGTCTGCCGCTTCCTGGACACCCCGTTCGAGGAGATCCTGGCGGCGCGGCCCCAGCTCGTCGCCGTCCTCGCCCACGTCCGCGACCCCGGCAACGCCGGCACCGTGCTGCGCTGCGCCGACGCCGCCGGAGCCGAGGCCGTGATCCTCACCGACGCCTCCGTCGACCTCTACAACCCCAAGGCCGTACGGGCCTCCGTGGGCTCCCTCTTCCATCTGCCCGTCGCCGTCGGCGTGCCCGTCGAGCAGGCCGTGGCGGGTCTGCGGGACGCCGGTGTACGGGTCCTCGCCGCCGACGGGGCCGGGGTGCACGACCTCGACGAGGAGCTGGACAAGGGCACCATGGGCGGGCCGACCGCCTGGGTCTTCGGCAACGAGGCGTGGGGGCTGCCCGAGGAGACCCGGGCGCTGGCCGACGCCGTCGTGCGCGTGCCGCTGCACGGGAAGGCGGAGAGCCTGAACCTCGCGACCGCCGCCGCCGTATGTCTGTACGCGTCGGCCCGTGCGCAGCGCGGATCCGGAGGGTGCCGTTCCGTCACCGGCGGCTAGTAGGGTGACGGACCCGGGCAACCCGCCCCGGGCTCCTGGCCCGTCCCCGCTCCCGGCTGCGCCCGGACGGGGAACCCATGAGCCGGGAGGTGCCCCCGACGCCGGACGAGAGGTGGGGATACGGGGATGAGCGTCGGCACGAGCAGAGCACCGGGCGTACCGGACGTCCGCGCCGGGGTCACGGCCCCGCACGGTGGTCTCGCCGGGCCCGGCATCGGCCCCGACGACCTCCCGGACGGTCTCGTCGTCGCCGACGAGCACGGCCGTGTCATCTGCTTCAACGCCGCCGCCGCGCGCATCACCGCCGTTCGCGCCGCCGACGCCCTCGGGCAGCGGCTCGACAAGGCCCTGCCGCTGGAGGACCTCGAAGGCCGCCGCTGGTGGCAGCTGACCGATCCGTACGGGGGCCTCGCGATCCGGGTCGGGCAGCCCGAGCGGAACCTGCTGCTGCCCGGCGGGCGCGAGGTGCTCGTCTCGGCGCGCTATGTGCGCACCCGGCCGACCGGCCCCGTCCGCCGCGTCGTCGTCTCCCTCCGCGACACCGAGGCCCGCCGCCGCACCGAGCGCAGCCACGCCGAGCTGATCGCCACGGTCGCCCACGAACTGCGCTCGCCGCTCACCTCCGTCAAGGGCTTCACCGCCACCCTGCTCGCCAAGTGGGAGCGGTTCACGGACGACCAGAAGAAACTGATGCTGGAGACCGTCGACGCCGACGCCAACCGCGTCACCCGGCTCATCGCCGAACTGCTCGACATCTCCCGCATCGACTCGGGACGGCTGGAGGTGCGCCGCCAGCCCGTCGACATCGGCGCCGCCGTCGGCCGCCACATCCAGGCGTACGTCGCCGCCGGGCAGCCCGCCGACCGGTTCCTGCTCCGCGTCGAGCAGCCGCTGCCCGACCTGTGGGCCGACCCCGACAAGGTCGACCAGGTGCTCAGCAACCTGCTGGAAAACGCCGTGCGCCACGGCGAGGGAACTGTCACCATCGACATCACGCCCGCGGCGTCCCCGCGCGAAGGGGAGGACGCCGGTACGTCGGTCACGGTGAGCGACGAGGGCCCCGGCATCCCGGAGGAGTCCATGAACCGCGTCTTCACCCGCTTCTGGCGGGGCAGCAAGCGCGGCGGCACGGGCCTGGGGCTGTACATCGTCAAAGGCATCGTCGAGGCCCACGGCGGCACCATCACGGTCGGCCGCGCCCGGGGCGGCGGCGCCGAGTTCCGATTTACCCTGCCCGTGAGCACCCCGGCCTATCTGCAGTGACGCCGGCGGGGCCACGGGCTCCTTCGCCTCCCGCGTGAGCATCCCCACGCGGACACCCCGCGGCCCCCTTCTCCCGGCGCCGTCCGGTCCGCCGGGCGGGCGCCCGGTCCGGGAGCCGCTCCCACCCCGTTAGACTCGCCCTTTGGCACCTTTGCGTCCGCAGTCGAAGCCGCTCCTCAGCGCGAGACCGCGCCCACGAGTTGCGACGGGGACCTTCAGCCAGCCAACCGGAAGCACGGGAAGAGATGTCGGCACCGAATAAGTCGTACGACCCTGTCGAGGTCGAGGCGTTGAAACCGGAAGAGATCGAGCGCATGCGGGACGAGGCGCTCGCCGCCTTCGCCGCCGCGGACTCCCTCGACGCGCTCCAGGAGGCGAAGGTCGCCCACACCGGCGGCACCTCGCCGCTGGCGCTCGCCAACCGCGAGATCGGTGCGCTGCCTCCGCAGGCCAAGGCCGAGGCCGGCAAGCGGGTCGGCATGGCCCGCGGCGCGGTGAACAAGGCCCTCGCGGCCCGGCAGGCCGAGCTGGAGGCGGAGCGCGACGCGCGCGTGCTGGTCGAGGAGGCCGTGGACGTCACGCTGCCGTACGACCGCGTGCCCGCCGGCGCCCGGCACCCGCTCACCACCCTCTCGGAGCGCATCGAGGACATCTTCGTGGCCATGGGCTACGAGGTCGCCGAGGGCCCCGAGGTCGAGGCCGAGTGGTTCAACTTCGACGCGCTGAACATCGGCCCGGACCACCCGGCCCGCGGCGAGGCCGACACCTTCTTCGTGCAGGGCCCGAAGGGCGGCACCGAGTCCGGTGTCGTGCTGCGCACCCACACCTCGCCGGTGCAGGCCCGCTCCCTGCTCGCCCGCGAGCTGCCGGTGTACGTGATCTGCCCCGGCCGCGTGTACCGCACCGACGAGCTGGACGCCACGCACACCCCCGTCTTCCACCAGGTCGAGCTGCTCGCCATCGACGAGGGCCTGACCATGGCCGACCTCAAGGGGACCCTGGACCACATGGTCCGGTCGCTGTTCGGCGAGGGCATCGAGACCCGGCTCCGGCCGAACTTCTTCCCCTTCACCGAGCCGTCCGCCGAGATGGACATGGTGTGCTACGTCTGCCGCGGAGAGTCCGTCGGCAACCCCGACCGGCCCTGCCGCACCTGCTCCTCCGAGGGCTGGATCGAGCTCGGCGGCTGCGGCATGGTCAACCCGCGGGTGCTCGTCGCCTGCGGCGTCGACCCCGAGAAGTACAGCGGCTTCGCCTTCGGGTTCGGCATCGAGCGGATGCTGATGTTCCGCCACAACGTCGAAGACATGCGAGACATGGTCGAGGGTGACGTCCGGTTCACCCGGCCGTTCGGGATGGAGATCTGATGCGGGTCCCGCTTTCTTGGCTGCGGGAGTACGTCGACCTGCCGGCGACGGAGACCGGGCGCGACGTCCAGGCCAAGCTCATTTCGGCAGGCCTCGAGGTCGAGACCGTCGAGCAGCTCGGCGCCGGCCTCAAGGGCCCGCTGGTCGTCGGCCAGGTGCTGACCATCGAGGAGCTGGAGGGCTTCAAGAAGCCGATCCGCTTCTGCACCGTCGACGTCGGCACCGCCAACGGCACCGGTGAGCCCCAGGAGATCGTCTGCGGCGCCCGCAACTTCGCCGTCGGCGACAAGGTCGTCGTGGTCCTGCCGGGCGCCGTCCTGCCCGGCGACTTCGCGATCGCCGCGCGCAAGACGTACGGCAGGGTGTCCCACGGCATGATCTGCTCCAGCGACGAGCTGGGCATGGGCGACGACGGCACCAAGGGCATCATCGTCCTGCCGCCCGAGACCGAGGTCGGCCGGGACGCCATCGAGCTGCTGGAGCTGGTCGACGAGGTCCTCGACATCGCCGTCACCGCCAACCGCGGCGACTGCCTGTCCCTTCGCGGCGTCGCCCGCGAGGCCGCCATCGCCTACGGTCTGCCGCTGCGCGACCCGGCGCTGCTGGACGTCCCGGGCCCGAACGCCTTCGGCTACCCGGTGAAGGTCTCCGAGCCGATCGGCTGCGACCGCTTCACCGCCCGTACGGTCAGCGGCCTCGAGCCGGAGGCGCGCTCCCCGATCTGGCTCCAGCGCCGGCTGCAGAAGGTCGGCATGCGCCCGATCTCGCTCGCCGTCGACGTCACCAACTACGTGATGATGGAGCTCGGCCAGCCGCTGCACGCCTACGACCGCAAGCTGGTCCAGGGCCCGATCGGGGTCCGCCGCGCGGAGCCGGGCGAGAAGCTCACCACCCTCGACGGCGTCGTACGCACGCTGGACGCCGAGGACCTGGTCATCATCGACGAGCGCGGCCCCATCGGGCTCGCGGGCGTCATGGGCGGCGCCAACACCGAGATCGCCGATCACGTCGATGTCGAGAACGCGACCACCGACGTCGTGATCGAGGCCGCGCACTTCGACGCGGTGTCGATCGCCCGTACGGCCCGCCGCCACAAGCTGTCCTCGGAGGCGTCCCGCCGCTTCGAGCGCGGCGTCGACCCGCAGGCCGCGGCCGCCGCCGCGCAGCGCACCGTCGACCTGCTGGTGCTGCTCGCGGGCGGCACCGCCGACGCCGGTGTCACCGAGGTCATCGCGCCGTCCGCGCCGCACACCATCACGATCCCGGCGGACCACCCGGACAAGGTCGCGGGCGTGACGTACGGCCGCGAGACCGTCGTCCGCCGGCTCCAGCAGGTCGGCTGCGACGTGTACGGCCAGGACGAGCTGATCGTCACCGTGCCGTCCTGGCGCCCTGACCTCACCGACCCGAACGACCTGGCGGAGGAGGTCATCCGCCTGGAGGGTTACGAGAACCTGCCCTCCACGCTGCCCCGGCCCCCGGCCGGCCGCGGTCTGACCCGCCGGCAGCGGCTGCACCGCCGCGTGGGCCGCGCCCTCGCCGGCGCCGGGTACGTCGAGGCGCTGAACTACCCGTTCCTCGGCGAGCAGGTCTTCGACCAGCTCGGCCTGGCGGCCGACGACCCGGCCCGCCGCGTCGTGAAGCTGGTCAACCCGCTCAACGACGAGGAACCCGCGCTGCGCACGACGCTGCTGCCGGGCCTGCTCGGCGCGCTGCGGCGCAACGACGGACGCGGCAGCCACGACCTGGCGCTGTTCGAGACCGGGCTGGTCTTCCTGCCCGGTCAGGAGCAGCGTGTCGCGCAGGTGCTCCCCGTGGACCGGCGTCCCACCGACGAGGAGATCGCGGAGCTGAACGCGGCGCTGCCCGAGCAGCCGCGGCACGCGGCCGTCGTCCTCACGGGCGTCCGCGAGCAGTCCGGCTGGTGGGGCAAGGGCCGCCCGGCCGACTGGGCCGACGCGGTCGAGGCCGCCCGGACCGTCGCCCGTGAGGCCGGCGCCGAGCTGATCGTCCGGAACGGCCAGTACGGTCCGTGGCACCCCGGCCGGTGCGCCGAGCTGGCGGTCGTCGTCGACGGCACGGAGCGCGTCGTGGGCCATGCGGGCGAGCTGCACCCGCGCGTCCTCAAGGCGCTGGGCCTGCCCGCGCGCACCAGCGCGATGGAGCTGGACCTGGACGTGCTGGAGCGGGCGGGCGACGACACCCCGCAGGCGCCGCACATCTCCTCCTACCCGGTCGCCACCCAGGACGTCGCCCTGGTCGTCGGCCGGTCGGTGCCGCACGCGGACGTCGAGGCGGCGCTGCGCGAGGGCGCCGGGGAACTGCTGGAGTCGATCCGGCTGTTCGACGTCTACGAGAACGCGGAGCAGCTCGGCGAGGACAGCAAGTCCCTCGCGTACGCGCTGCGTTTCCGCGCCGCAGACCGCACCCTGACGGTCGACGAGGCCTCCGCGGCCCGTGACGCGGCCGTCGCGCTGGCGGGCGAGCGGACGGGCGCGGTGCTGCGGGGGTAGCTCCGCAGGTTCACCTGGCAACGCGCGGGGAACTGCGGGCCGGTGCGGACGGCTGGGGCTGTCCGTGGCTGGTCGCGCAGTTCCCCGCGCCCCTTCGGGGCGCGTCCGGCGCCTCTTGAGCCTCATCAGTCACTTCACTCGTTCGGGTGACAAGTCAGGGCGATTCGGCCCGAACGGGGTATGTGGTCGGCACAATCGGACCGGCCTCTCAAGGCCGTCTGCGTGCTGTCAGGGGTTTCACATGGGGGGCCATCGGCATGAACCGTCTCGGCGCTGGGGCGTCTCGCGGGGTGCCGTCCCGCACGCACCGCTCGTGCCCGCTGGCCGCGGCGCGGGCCCGGCTGCGGTTGCGCGGCCCCCTCGCCAGGAGGACCCGCGGCGTCGGCCGGCGACCGGCCCGGGTGGCGCTCGCCCTGGGGCTGCCCACGGCGTGGGGCACCACGGCCCTCACGTACAAACTCGCCTGCCCGCTGGCGCAGCAGAACGGGCTGGGTGCCCGCATCGTCACCGGTGCCGTGTTCTTCGCCGTCGGCACCGGGCTGATGCTGCACGTGCGGTGGGCGATGCTCAAGGAGCTGCGGCAGGTCCGCAAGGCCGCCGGGGCCGTGCAGCGCGCGCTGCTGCGTCCGCTGCCCGCGCGGATCGACGGGCTGGCCACCGCCGCCGTCCAGCTCCCCGCGGACCGCGGTGCCGCGGTCGGCGGGGACCTCTACGAGGTGATCGCCACGGACCAGGGCGTGCGGGTGGTCATGGGTGATGTGCGCGGCCACGGGCTCGCCGCCGTCGGGACCGTCGCCGCCGTGCTCGGCTGCTTCCGCGAGGCCGTGCACGACGAGGACGAACTCGCCTGGGTGCTGCGCCGGCTCGACCGGGCCCTCGCCCGTCACCTGCGGGAGCGGGCCAGGGCCGAGCGCCCCGCCCCGGGCGCCTTCCCGCCGGACGGACCGGACCCCGACAGCCCGGTCGCCGAGGAGTTCGTGACCGTGCTGCTGCTGGAGATCCGGCGCGACGGCGAGGTGCTCGCCCTCAACTGCGGCCATCCCTGGCCCCACCGGCTCAGCGCCGACGGCGGGGTGCGCCTCCTCGGGGGCGGTGAACCCCTGCCTCCGCTCGGGCCGTTCCCCCTGCCCGCCGAGCTGCCGGCCGTCGACTGCGGCCGCCTGCTGCCCGGTGAGGCGCTGTTCCTGCACACCGACGGCGTGGAGGACGCCCGGGACGCGCACGGCCGGTTCTTCGCCCTGCCCGCCGTGCTCGCCGAGGCGGTACGGGTCCGGCCCCTCACCGCCCGGTCCCTGCTGCACGCCGTGTTCACCCGGCTGCTGCGGCACGCCGGTGGACGCCCCTCCGACGACGTGACGCTACTGGTGCTGGGGAACGACGGGTGCCGCGCCGGCCGTCCGTCCGGTCCCGCCGTGGCCCGTCCCGTCATCTGACACGGTGGCGCCGTCCACCCCGCCTCGGAGTGTCGGGCAGGCGGCGGGGCGGACGGCGCGTGGTCGGGCCGCCGCACTGATACGAGGGGGAGTCGGCGGCCCGGCCGGCTTCTTGCGAGCCATTTCAGTCAACCGGGCCGAAACTCCGCGCGGCAGTGCGCGCACGACCCGGATTCGGGCACTCCGTTCACACCCCGTGTGAACGAAAAGGCACGAAAGAACGGAAAGGCATTAATCTGGCCGCACCGAGTCACGGGAGGGCACCCATGCAGCCCAACACTCTGCTCGACGCGATCCTCGACGAGGCAGGGATCTCCCATGCGGGCCTCGCGGCCCATGTCAACCAGGCGGGACGCGCCCGCGGTCTGGCGCTCAGATACGAGCACACCGCCGTGGCGCGCTGGCTGAAGGGCCAGCGCCCGCGGGGCCAGGTGCCCGACCTCATCTGCGAGGTGCTCGCGGCCCGGCTGCAGCGCACCGTCACCCTCGACGACATCGGCCTCGGCGTGCCCGGTGAACCGGCCACCGCGCACGGCTCCTCGCTCTCCGGTTTCGTCGAGCGGGCCACTGCCCTGTGGCGCTCCGACGAACAGCAGCGCCCGCACATCCTGGACGCCCCCGCCGTGACCGGCACCCCCGCGGTGATGCCCGTGTGGGAGTGGGAGAACCCGCCGGAGGACGTGGACGTCTCGCGCGGCGGCCGGCACCAGGTCACGCCCGCCGACATCGAGATGCTGCGTGCGGCCCGCGCCCACTACGAGCAGCTGTACCGCAAGGCGGGCGGTATCGCGACCCGCGCGCGCATCGTCGGCTTCCTCAACGCCGAGGCCGCCCCGCTGCTGCGCGGCGGCTACACCGACGCGGCCGGCCGCCAGCTCCACCGCGCCACCGGCGGGCTGGTCGCCGTCGCCGGTATCTGCGCGTACGACTCCGACGCGCACGGGCTCGCCCAGCGGTACTTCCACCAGGCCCTGCGGCTCGCCAAGGCCAGCGGGGACCGGGGACTCGGGGCGTATGTGATCGCGCTGCTCGTCAACCAGTCGCTGTTCATGAAGGACCACCGGCAGGCCGTCGCCTTCGCCGAGGCCGCGCTGCGCGCCGCCGGCCGGCACATCACCCCGGCGCTGGCCTCCGACCTGTACGCGATGCAGGCGAAGGCGTACGCGCACCTGGGGGACGGCTCGAGCGCGCTGTCCTGCATCCGGCGTGCCGAGCGGGCCGCCGAGCGCATCCGGCGCGGTCATGAACCGGACGAGACCGGCTATGTGCAGCCCGGACTCGTCAACGTCCAGGTGGCGGAGGCGCTGCTGAGCCTCGGCGACCTCGCGGCCGCGGCCGAGCACGCCGCCGCCGCGGTGGACACCCCGGCGCACGACCGGGGCCGCGTCCACCGGCTGGCCATGCTCAGCCAGATCGAGCTGCGCCAGGGCAACGCCGACAAGGCGGTGGTCATCGCCGTCCGGATGGCCGAGCAGGCCCGGGGGATGGAGTCCCAGCGGCTGCGCGACAGACTGCGGGCGGTGCGCGAGCACCTGGTGCGCAGTGGCTGCGCGGGCACGGCCGAGGCCGCCGAGCTCATCGACGGGGCGCTGCGCGTTCCGCTGTAGCCGCAGCCGGCCGGAGCGGAACCACGGCCCCCGGCCCGGTGCGTCCCGATGAGGGCCGTGCCCGCCGGGGCGCGGCCTGTACGCGCGCCCCTGCCCGCCGCCGCACCACGCGGCGCTTCGCCGTGCGATCACTGCACGCCTGCTACCGGGGAACTCCTGCTGCGATATTGCCCCTTACCCGTCGGAAGGTGGCAGAACCGTGCAGTGGACGAAACTAAACGAACAAACTGTGTACGCGAATCGCTGGTTCAGCGTCAACCTCGCTGATGTCGAGCTGCCGGACGGCCGGCATCTCGACCACTTCCTGATAAGGCTGCGCCCCGTGGCCGTGGCGACCGTCGTCAACGAGGCCAACGAGGTGCTGCTGCTGTGGCGGCACCGCTTCATCACCGACAGCTGGGGGTGGGAGCTGGCCGCCGGCGTCGTCGAGGACGGCGAGGACATCGTCGCGGCGGCCGCCCGCGAACTGGAGGAGGAGACCGGCTGGCGGCCGGGACCCCTGCGTCACCTGATGAGCGTCGAGCCCTCCAACGGGCTCACCGACGCCCGGCATCACATCTACTGGGCCGACGAGGGAGAGTATGTCGGCCACCCCGTGGACGACTTCGAGTCGGACCGCCGGGAATGGGTGCCCCTCAAACTCGTTCCCGACATGGTCGCCCGCGGTGAGGTCCCGGCCGCGAACATGGCGGCCGCGCTGCTCCTCCTGCACCATCTGAGGCTCGGTCAGGACGTCCTGCCCTGAAGATCCCGCGGCTTCGACGCTTACGTCATCGGCCCAGAGCCTGCCAGATCGCCACGACGAGCGCTCCCACGGTCGCCAGCGCCGCCACGGTGGGCAACGGCCAGCGGGTGTGCTCCAGGGCGGTGATGCGTGCGGTCAGCTCGTCTATCTCCTTGGCGTTCTGTTCGGCACGGTGACTGAGCAGTGTGAGACCTCCCTCGACGTGGGCGTGTCCCACGTCGAGGCGTCGGCGTAACTCCGCGAGTTCGCCCTGGACCACGGGCTTCTCGAGGTCGGTGGCCACTTGCCAGCTCCTTTCTGTAGTCGGCCATCGCTGGGATGCGCACTCGAAGTCAACCTCCCTGGCCGGCAAGTGGGGAGCGTGTGTGAAGGGCATATGTGTGCCCGGTGCGCACACGGTGTGTGAATGGCACGGACCCGGCACTCGGGAGAGTGCCGGGTCCGGGCGATGTGGATGCGTACGCTCCGTGATCGGGGGTACGCGTACGCGGTCAGGAGTACGTGTAGAAGCCCGACCCCGACTTACGGCCGAGGCGGCCGGCGTCCACCATGCGCTGCAGCAGCGGCGGGGCGGCGTACAGCGGCTCCTTGTACTCCTCGTACATCGAGTACGCCACCGACGCGACGGTGTCCAGGCCGATCAGGTCGGAGAGCTTCAGCGGGCCCATCGGGTGGGCGCAGCCCAGCTCCATGCCGTTGTCGATGTCCTCGCGGCTGGCGATGCCCGACTCGAACATGCGGATCGCGGAGAGCAGGTACGGGATCAGCAGCGCGTTCACCACGAAGCCGGAGCGGTCCTGGGCGCGGATCGCGTGCTTGCCCAGCACCTTCTCGGTGAAGAGCTGGGCCCGGCTGAGAGTGCCCTCGGAGGTGGTGAGCGCCGGGATCAGCTCGACGAGCTGCTGCACGGGCGCCGGGTTGAAGAAGTGGATGCCGATGACCTGGTCGGGCCGCGAGGTGGCGACGGCCAGCTTGACCAGCGGGATCGAGGAGGTGTTGGAGGCGAGGATCGCGTCCCGGCGGGTGACCACCTGGTCGAGCACCTGGAAGATCTCGGTCTTCACCTGCTCGTTCTCGACGACGGCCTCGATCACCAGGTCGCGGTCGGCGAACTCGCCGAGGTCGGTGGTGAAGGACAGCCGGGCCTGGGTGGCGTCCCGCTCCTCCTCGGTGATCTTGCCGCGCTCGGCGGCCTTGGACAGGGAGGTGAACAGCCGGGTGCGGCCGATCTCCAGGGCCTCGCCGGTGGTCTCGGCGACCTTCACGTCCAGTCCGGCGCGGGCGCACACCTCGGCGATGCCCGCTCCCATCTGGCCGCAGCCGACCACTCCGACGCGTTCGATGTCGGTCACATCGTCCCTTTCACTGGTCTACGAGCTCTCGCAGGATTTCTCCGTGGTCCGGGCCTGCGCCGAACCTGCACGTTACCCGCGGCGGGCGCTCAGCCGTTTTCGGGGTGCCGCATGGCAGGCTGGCCCCGGACACGGCCCGCGACGACGCGGGCACGATGCGTTGCGGAGGTGCGCAATGAGGCGGATGTCGCGGCGGCTGTTCGCGGGTACGGTGCTCGGCGGGATCGTCACGGTGGGAACGGCCGCCTGGGGCGCGTCCGCGGACAGCGGGGCGGCCGGACCGCCCCGGCGCCGGGCGGACGGGGGTGAGATGCGCGGCATGTGGCTGGCGACCGTCGCCAACCGGGACTGGCCCTCCCGTACGGGCCTGACCGCGGACCAGCAGCGCGCGGAGCTCCTCGGCCTGCTCGACGTGGCGGTGGAGCGCCGGCTCAACGCGGTGATGTTCCAGGTCCGGCCCGCCGCCGACGCCCTGTGGCCGTCCCCGTACGAGCCCTGGTCCCACTACCTCACCGGCACCCAGGGCAAGGACCCCGGCTGGGACCCGCTGGGCACGGCGGTGGCGGAGGCACACGCGCGCGGGCTGGAGCTGCACGCCTGGTTCAACCCGTACCGTGTCGCCGGTCACACCGAGCCGGCGCGGCTGGCGGCCTCGCACCCCGTCCGCAAGAACCCCGGCTGGGCGGTCGCCTACGGCGGGAAGCTCTACTACAACCCGGGTCTCCCGGAGGTCCGGGCCTTCGTGCAGAAGGCGATGCTCGACGCGGTGCGCCGCTATCCCGTCGACGCCGTGCACTTCGACGACTACTTCTACCCGTATCCGGTCTCGGGCCAGGCCTTCGACGACGACGCGGCGTACCGCGCGCACGGCGGGGACTTCCCGGACCGGGCCGCCTGGCGGCGCGACAACATCGACAGGCTGGTGGGGGAGACGGGGGACGGGATCAAAAAGATCCGGCCCGGCACCCGGTTCGGGATCAGCCCCTTCGGGGTGTGGCGCAACGCCTCCACGGATCCGCACGGCTCGGACACGCGCGCCGGCGTGCAGACCTACGACGACCTGTACGCCGACACCCGCAAGTGGGTCCGCGAGAACTGGATCGACTACGTCGTCCCGCAGCTCTACTGGCACATCGGCAACTCCGCCGCCGACTACGCCGAACTGCTGTCCTGGTGGGCGAAGACCGCCGAGGGCAGCGGGACGCGGCTGTACCTGGGGGAGGCGCTGTACAAGGCGGGCGACCCGGCGCAGCCGTCCGCCTGGCAGGACCCGGCGGAACTGTCCCGGCACCTGACGCTCGCCCGCGACTACCCGCAGGCGAGCGGCCATGTGTTCTTCGCGGCCAAGGAGGTCGCGGACGACGGGTCCGGCGCGATGCGGCGGGTGGTCGCCGACCACTACGGGGAGCCGGCGAACCCGCCCGGGTGACGCGCCCGCCGGAGCCCGGGGCCGGCGTGCTACACCGTCGGCTCCCCGCGGCGCTGGACGACCGTGTCGGGGCCCGGCGACATCAAGGTCTCGTGGCCGTCCTCGAAGCGGACCCGGTACGGCGGGCTGCCGTTGGGCCCCAGCACCTCGACGACCTCCGCGGTCCTGTCGTGCTGTCCGACGATCCGGCCGTGCACCAGCAGGATGTCACCTACGGTTGCGTGCATCGGGAAGGCCTCCTCGTTCTGCACGGGGTGGTCGGTCCGTGGCTGCCAGTCTAGGGCGGACGGCTCCACCGGGAACCCTCGGTGGTCAGCTCCGCGCTCGTTGTGTGACCGCGATGCAGACCAGTACGGCGGCGGCTGTCAGCGGGGCGGCCACGGTGAGCCGTTCGCCGAGGAGCAGTACCGACCACACCAGTGTGAGCAGGGGCTGGGCGAGCTGCAACTGGCTGGCCCGCGGGATGCCGATCACGGCCATGCCCCGGTACCAGACGACCAGCCCGAGGAACTGGGAGCCCAGCGCGACCCACAGCAGCCCGGTCACGCTGTGCGCGGTCAGCGCGACCGGCTCGTGCGCCAGCGCCAGCAGCGCGCCCGGCAGCGTGAGCGGCAGGCACAGCACCAGCGCCCAGCCGATCACCTGCCAGCCGGGCATGACCCGGGCCAGCCGGCCGCCCTCCGTGTAGCCCGCCGCGCACACCACCAGGGCCGCGAACAGGTACAGGTCCGCCGTCGAGAGGGCACCGCCGCTCTGCCCCACGGTGAACGCCAGCACGGCGCCCGCGCCCACCAGGGCCGCCGCCCAGAAGGTCCGCGAGGGACGCGAGCCGATGCGCAGGGCGGAGAAGACCGCGGTGGTCAGCGGGAGCAGGCCCACGACCACGGCGGCGTGCGCGGTGGTCGACGTCTGCAGGGCGAGGGTGGTGAGCAGCGGGAACCCGAGGACCACACCGACGCCGACGACGGCGAGGCCGGCCCAGTGGCGGCGGTCGGGGAGGGGCACCCTCAGGAACAGCAGGCAGCCGCCCGCGACGACGGCCGCGAGGACGCTGCGCGTCGCCGTCAGCGACCAGGGTCCGAAGCCCGTGAGGCCCCACGCGGTGGCGGGGAAGGTGAGGGAGAAGGCGAGGACGCCCAGGGAGGCCTGGACGGTGCCGAGGGCCGGCCGCTCGCCGCCGGTGGCGACTGTTATCGAGGGTGAGGCGGTAGCGCTACTCTGTGCTGTCATGCATGAGCGTAGCAGTGTGGGGGAACTGGCCGATCGGCTGCGGGGCGAGCTGAACTGCTACTCACCGGGAGAGAAGCTGCCGTCGAGCCGGGCCCTCGTCGAACGGTTCCGGGTGAGTCCGGTGACCGTCTCGCGCGCGCTGGCGCGGCTGGCCGCCGACGGGCTGGTGGTCACCCGGCCCGGCGCCGGGGCGTTCCGCGCGCAGCCGCACACCCCGGCCGCTGCCGCCGGGGACACCTCCTGGCAGGAGGTCGCCCTCAGCGCGGACGGCGCCGCCGACCTCGTACCGCGCTCGGTCGACGCCTCCGGTGTGGTGGTGTCGCTGGCCGCGCCGCCGCCCGGGGTGATCGAGTTCACCGGCGGCTATCTGCACCCCTCGCTGCAGCCCGAGCGGGCCATGGCGGCGGCGCTGTCGCGGGCCGGACGCCGTCCCGGCGCCTGGGGACGGCCGCCCATGGAGGGACTGCCGGAACTGCGGGAGTGGTTCGCCCGGGAGATCGGCGGCGCCGTCACCGCCGCCGAGGTGCTCGTCACGGCCGGCGGCCAGTCCGCGCTCACCACCGCGCTGCGCGCGCTCGCCCCGCCCGGTGCCCCGGTGCTCGTCGAGTCGCCCACCTATCCGGGCATGCTGGCCATCGCCAGGGCCGCGGGGCTGCGGCCCGTGCCGGTGCCCGTGGACGCGGACGGGGTGCGGCCCGCCCTGCTCGCCGACGCGTTCCGGGCGACCGGCGCGCGGGTGTTCGTCTGCCAGCCCCTCTTCCAGAACCCGACGGGCGCGGTGCTCTCGGCCGGGCGGCGGGGCGAGGTGCTGCGCATCGCGCGCGAGGCGGGGGCCTTCGTGGTCGAGGACGACTTCGTCCGGCGGCTGGTGCACGCGGACGCGGGCCCGCTGCCGAGCCCGCTGGCGGCCGAGGACCCCGACGGAGTGGTCGTCCATGTGTGCTCGCTCACCAAGGCGACCTCGCCCAGCTTCCGGGTGGGGGCGCTCGCGGCCCGGGGCCCGGTGCTGGAGCGGCTGCGCGCCATCCAGGTCGTCGACACCTTCTTCGTGCCGCGGCCGCTGCAGGAGGCGGCGCTCGAACTCGTCGGGTCGCCGGCGTGGCCGCGGCATCTCCGGGCCGTGTCGGGGGAGCTGCGGGGGCGCCGGGAGGCGATGGCGTCCGCGCTGCGGCGCGAACTCCCCGAGTACGTGCTGCCCCACATCCCGTCCGGCGGCTATCACCTGTGGCTCCGGCTGCCCGACGGCGTGGACGACTCCATGCTGGTGGCGGGTGCCCTGCGATCCGGAGTGGCGATCACGCCCGGCCGGCCCTACTTCAGCGCCGAAGCACCGGCCGCGCACGTCCGGCTGAGCTTCGCGGCGGTCGCGGGGGAGGGGGAGATCGCGGAGGGGGTGCGCAGGCTGCGCGCGGCGGCCCATGGGACGGTGTGACACCCCAGGATCTCGTGGATCTCGTGGATCTCGTGGACCTTGTGTGGATCAGGGTGCGTCCAGCCGCGAGTAGTCCGTCGTCAGCAGCAGGTCCTTGGCCGGGCCGCCCACGCGCCAGACCGTACGCCAGTGATCCGCGTCGTACGCCGTGAACTCGCCCCGGTAGAGGTCGGCCGCGCACGGATGGTCCGCGATCCAGTGACCGGTGGTGAGGTCGAGGTCGTGGAAGGGGCGGCCGTCCGCGAACCGTACGTCCGCGGTGCCGGGAGCGGCGCCCGGGAGGAAACGCAGGGTGCGCTCCGCGGGCCGGGCGACGCCCCGCCAGACGAAGGTGCCGGACTCCCGGTGCAGCAGCCCGCCGCCGTCCAGCGCCTCGAACACGGTCGTCCCCGAGAAGTCCCCCTCCTCGCCCGCCGGCAGATCCCGTACCGACCGCCGCACCCGCCAGCTCCCGGCGAGGTACGCCAGGACGTCCGGTACCGGCCAGAACCCGCCCATCGTCCCTCTCTCCGTCACACCCGTTGCCGCACGACCCATTGACGCTCCACGGCCCCCTCCCTATCTTGCCGTTCGAAGTACTGAGCAGTGACCGATATATCGAACATGAACGAACGCGAAAGTTCCGAGAAGCATCGAAGCACGTTGACATTCCGAGCAACTCACAGAGCCGCGGAGTATCCATGTCACGCACCCGCACCCGGTCGTCCCGCACCCGCTGGAGACTGGGCGTCACCGCGTCCTCCCTGCTGATGGCGGTGGCGGTGGTCCCGGGCCCGGCGCAGGCCGAGGACGGCACCGAGACCGCCGACACCACCGACTACGCGATCACCGTCGACCCGACGGCCAAGGGCGCGAAGATCGACGACACGATGTACGGCGTCTTCTTCGAGGACATCAACCGCGCCGCCGACGGCGGTCTGTACGCCGAACTCGTGCAGAACCGGTCCTTCGAGTACTCCACCGCCGACAACCGCTCGTACACCCCGCTGACCTCCTGGACCGTCACCGGCACCGGACAGACCGCGGACGACGACGGCCGCCTCAACGAGCGCAACCGCACCTATCTGTCCCTGGGTGCCGGCTCGTCCGTCACCAACTCCGGCTACAGCACGGGCATCAGCGTCGAGCGCGGCAAGAAGTACGACTTCTCGGTCTGGGCCCGCGTCGACGGGCAGACGCGCCTCACCCTCACCCTCACCGACTCCGAGGGCGAGCTCGCCAAGGCCCGCAAGGTCACCGCGCGCGGCGGCTGGGCGAAGTACGAGGCGACGTTCACCGCGAGCCGCACCAGCAGCACCGGCCGCCTCACCGTCGCCACCGACCACGCGGCCGCCCTCGACATGGTCTCCCTCTTCCCGCGCGACACCTTCAAGGGCCGCGAGAACGGGCTGCGCAAGGACCTCGCCGAGAAGATCGCCGCACTGGACCCGGGCTTCGTCCGTTTCCCCGGCGGCTGCATCGTCAACACCGGCTCCATGGAGGACTACAGCGAGGAGTCCGGCTGGGAGCGCAAGCGCAGCTACCAGTGGAAGGACACCGTCGGCCCGGTCGAGGAGCGCGCCACCAACGCCAACTTCTGGGGCTACAACCAGAGCTACGGCCTCGGCTACTACGAGTACTTCCAGTTCGCCGAGGACATCGGCGCCATGCCGCTGCCCGTCGTCCCGGCCCTCGTCACCGGCTGCGGCCAGAACAAGGCCACCGACGACGAGGAACTGCTCCAGCGGCACATCCAGGACACCCTGGACCTCATCGAGTTCGCCAACGGCCCGGTGACCAGCGAGTGGGGCCGCAAGCGTGCGCAGATGGGCCACCCGAAGCCCTTCGGCCTCACCCACCTCGGGGTCGGCAACGAGGAGAACCTCCCCAACGAGTTCTTCGCCCGCTTCGAGAAGTTCCGCGCCGCGATCGAGGCCGAGTACCCGGAGATCACCGTCATCTCCAACTCCGGCCCGGACGACAGCGGGACGACCTTCGACACGGCCTGGGGGCTCAACCGCGAGGCGGACGTCGACATGGTCGACGAGCACTACTACAACAGCCCGCAGTGGTTCCTGCAGAACAACGACCGCTACGACTCCTACGACCGCAGCGGCCCCAAGGTCTTCCTCGGTGAGTACGCCTCCCAGGGCAACGCCTTCAAGAACGCCCTCTCCGAGGCCGCGTTCATGACCGGCCTGGAGCGCAACGCGGACATCGTGAAGCTCGCCAGCTACGCCCCGCTGCTCGCCAACGAGGACTACGTCCAGTGGTCGCCCGACATGATCTGGTTCAACAACCACGCGTCGTGGGGCTCGGCCAACTACGAGACCCAGAAGCTGTTCATGACCAACGTCGGCGACCGCGTCGTCCCGTCGACCGCCACCTCCACCCCCTCGGTGAGCGGGCCCATCTCGGGCGCCGTCGGCCTCTCCACGTGGGCGACGACGGCCGCGTACGACGACGTGAAGGTCACGGGCGAGGACGGCACGACGCTGCTGAGCGACGACTTCGGCGGTGACGCGTCGCAGTGGACCCACACGGGCGGCGGCAGCTGGACCGTGCAGGACGGGCAGTACGTGCAGACCGACGAGGCCGCCGAGAACACCATGGTGTCGGCCGGCGACACGTCCTGGAAGAACTACGACCTCAGCGTGAAGGCCACCAAGAAGTCCGGCAAGGAGGGCTTCCTGATCGCCTTCGGCGTCAAGGACACCGGCAACTACTACTGGTGGAACCTGGGCGGCTGGAACAACACCTCGTCGGCGGTCGAGCAGGCCTCGGACGGCGGCAAGTCGACGCTGATCTCCAAGCCGCACTCGATCGAGACGGGCCGCGCCTACGACATCGACATCGAGGTGCGCGGCCGCCAGGTGACCCTGTACCTCGACGGCCAGGAGTGGGGCAGCTTCACCGACGACAAGCCGGCCGAGCCGTTCCGTCAGGTGGTCACGGAGGACGCGAAGACCGGTGACCTGATCGTCAAGGTCGTCAACGCCCAGTCGACGGCGGCCCGTACGGCGGTCGACCTGGGCGGCGCGAAGGTCGCGTCCAAGGCCCGGGTGACCACGCTCGCCGCCGCGCCCGACGCGGTGAACACGGAGACGGAGACACCCGTAGAGCCCGAGAAGTCGGTGTTCAGCGGGGTGGCCGACCGGTTCACCTACACGTTCCCGGCGAACTCGATCACCTTCCTGCGGCTGCAGCAGAAGTAGCGGACCGAGAAGGGCACGGCCACCGGGCGCATCCGCCGGCGGCCGTGCCCATGCCCGGGTCAGCCCAGCAGCCGGGCCAGGCGGCGCCACTCCTCGCGCGGGAGGTCCTCCTGGGGGTCGTCACTGAGCACCTGGAGCGCCACGTGGTCGGCGCCCGCGGCGTGGAAGGCGTCGACGGCGGTCCGGATCCGGTCGTCGTCACCCCAGGCGACCACCGCGTCGACCAGACGGTCGCTGCCGCCGTCCGCGAGGTCGTCCTCGGTGAAGCCGAGCCGCAGCCAGTTGTCGGTGTAGTTCGGCAGTTCCAGGTAGAAGGAGAGGTACGCGCGGGCCTTGGCGCGGGCGCGCTCAGGGTCGGCCTCCAGGACCACCTTCAGCTCCGGCGCCAGCAGCGGGCCGTCGCCCAGAATGTCGCGGGCCTGCGCGGTGTGCTCGGGCGTGACCAGGTACGGGTGCGAACCGGCGGCCCGGTCGCGGGACAGCTCCAGCATCTTCGGGCCGAGCGCGGCCAGCACCCGGCGTCCGGCAGGCACACCCGCGGCGTCCAGCGCGTCCAGGTAGCCGACCATGGCCGAGTACGGGCGGCGGTACTGGTCCGTGACCTTGGCGTGGCTCACGCCCAGCCCCAGCACGAAGCGCCCGGGATGCGCGGCCTCCACGCCGGCGAAGCGCCGCGCGGCGTCCTGGGCCTCGTAGTCCCAGATGCTCTGGATGCCGGTCGCCACGGTGAGCCGCGTCGTCGCGCCGAGGAGCGGCTCCGCGTGCTCCGCACCGGGGCTGCCGCCCAGCCAGACGGCGCCGTACCCGAGCTCCTCGATCTCGGCGGCGGCCTCCGCGATCTCGCCGCGCCGGGCCGGGTCCTCCGACCGCAGGCCGATGCTCCACAAGCCGTACCGTCCGACCGCCTCCTTCAACGGTGCACTGCGGTCCGTCGCGCTCGTCGTGACGTCGTTCATCGGTTCCGTCCTCCGTTTCGTCGGCACCGCCATGGCGGCTGACACGACAGGTACAACGAGCGGGGCGGCCGGAGTAGTCCTGGCCGGACGGGTGACCGGCCGCAGGAGCCCGTCGGTCCCGGCGGCAGGGGCGTCCGAGTGCGCAGGGCGCCCGCAGCCTCGGGGTCGTGATGACAGGATGAACAGCCGGGTGTTCCACGGGGCCACAGTGAGAGAAGCATGCGGGTGAGATTCAGCGAAGTGCTTTCCTGGTCCGCGTGCACGTGGTCCACGTTCAGACGTCTTCGAACGGGCGCGAAGCGGGGCCGGGGATCCACTGCGCATGGGGTGTTCCGCGGACGCGCGTGGCGTGGATCAGAAAGCGGAGTGGGGCGAAACACGGCACCCATGACCTCGGGTTCGACGACGGGTCGTGGGTGGGGATCGTCTTCCCCGTGGCGGGCTGGGGGACGCTGGTGGAAGCGCCGGCCGACCTCGACGGGAACCCGAGGCCGCCCCATGGGTGACCGCTGCCGAACGCCGGGGAAGCCCCGGCTCGGTCCGCGCGCGGCGCACCGCAGCAACCGGTCGTGAGTGAGTCCCGGAATGCCCGGCGGACCGGTCATCGCCGAAAGGCCGCCGGAACCGCCGCCGTCCCGCCAGGCGCCGGTACGAGATTGCATAAAAGTGCAGCGATACGTATAGTCATGCCATCCAGGAGGAGGATTCCATGGTGGTACGTGCAGCGGTGGCGGGAGCGAGCGGATACGCGGGCGGGGAACTGCTGCGTCTGCTGCTCACCCACCCCGAGATCGAGATCGGCGCCCTGACCGGCAACTCCAACGCGGGCCAGCGCCTCGGCGCGCTCCAGCCGCACCTGCTGCCGCTGGCCGACCGCGTGCTCCAGGAGACCACGGCCGAGGTGCTCGCCGGGCACGACGTCGTCTTCCTGGCCCTCCCGCACGGGCAGTCCGCCGCCGTCGCCGAGCAGCTCGGGCCGGAGGTGCTCGTGGTCGACGTCGGTGCCGACTTCCGGCTGAAGGACCCGGCCGACTGGGAGAAGTTCTACGGTTCCGCGCACGCCGGGACCTGGCCCTACGGCCTCCCCGAACTGCCGGGTGCCCGCGCCGCGCTGGAGGGGTCCAAGCGCATCGCGGTACCCGGTTGCTACCCGACGGCCGTCTCGCTGGCCCTCTTCCCCGCGTACGCGGCGGGGCTGGCCGAGAACGAGGCCGTGATCGTCGCCGCGTCCGGGACGTCCGGCGCGGGCAAGGCGGCCAAGCCGCATCTGCTCGGCAGCGAGGTCATGGGGTCCATGTCGCCGTACGGCGTCGGCGGCGGCCACCGGCACACGCCCGAGATGATGCAGAACCTCGGCGCGGCCGCCGGCGAGCCCGTCACCGTCTCCTTCACCCCGACCCTCGCGCCGATGCCCCGCGGCATCCTCGCCACCTGCACCGCGAAGGCGAAGCCCGGGGTGACCGCCGAGTCCGTGCGCGCCGCCTACGAGAAGGCCTTCGCCGACGAGCCCTTCGTGCACCTCCTCCCCGAGGGACAGTGGCCCGCCACGGCGTCCGTCCAGGGTTCGAACGCGGTTCACGTGCAGGTCGCCCTCGACGAGGCCGCGCACCGGATCATCGCGATCAGCGCGATCGACAACCTGACCAAGGGCACCGCGGGCGGTGCCGTCCAGAGCATGAACATCGCCCTCGGGCTCGACGAGACCACCGGGCTTTCCACGATCGGAGTCGCACCGTGAGCGTCACGGCAGCCAAGGGGTTCACGGCGGCGGGCATCGCCGCCGGGATCAAGGAGAACGGCAACCCGGACCTGGCCCTCGTGGTCAACAACGGGCCCCGCCGCGCCGCTGCGGGCGTCTTCACCTCCAACCGTGTGAAGGCCGCGCCCGTGCTCTGGTCCGAGCAGGTCGTGAAGAGCGGCCAGGTGTCCGCCGTCGTCCTCAACTCCGGTGGCGCCAACGCCTGTACCGGTCCGAAGGGCTTCCAGGACACCCACGCCACCGCCGAGAAGGTCGCCGAGGTCCTCGGACGGGGCGCCGTCGAGATCGCCGTCTGCTCCACCGGCCTCATCGGCGTGCTGCTGCCGATGGACAAGCTGCTCCCGGGCATCGAGACGGCCGCGGATCGGCTCTCCGAGCACGGCGGCGAGAAGGCCGCCCTCGCCATCAAGACCACCGACACCGTGCACAAGACGGCCGTCGTCGGCAAGGACGGCTGGACCGTCGGCGGGATGGCCAAGGGCGCCGGCATGCTCGCGCCCGGCCTCGCCACCATGCTCGTCGTGCTCACCACGGACGCCGACGTCGACAGCGACGTACTGGACAAGGCGCTGCGCGCCGCCACGAACGTCACCTTCGACCGCGTCGACTCCGACGGCTGCATGTCCACCAACGACACCGTGCTGCTGCTCTCCTCGGGAGCGTCCGGCATCACCCCGGAGTACGAGGAGTTCGCCGAGGCCGTCCGCGCCGTCTGCGACGACCTCGGGCAGCAGCTCATCCGGGACGCGGAGGGCGCCAGCAAGGACATCAAGGTCGAGGTGGTCAACGCCGCGAGCGAGGCGGACGCCGTCGAGGTCGGCCGGTCCATCGCCCGCAACAACCTCCTCAAGTGCGCCATCCACGGCGAGGACCCCAACTGGGGCCGGGTGCTGTCCGCGATCGGCACGACGTCCGCCGCCTTCGAGCCGGACCAGCTCAACGTCGCCATCAACGGCGTGTGGGTCTGCAAGAACGGTTCGGTGGGGGAGGCCCGGGAGCTGGTGGACATGCGCTACCGCGAGGTGCACATCGTCGCCGACCTCGCCGCCGGGTCCGAGACCGCCACCATCTGGACCAACGACCTCACCGCCGACTACGTCCACGAGAACAGCGCGTACAGCTCATGAGCGACGGAACGACCGGCACGACGGCCGGAACGACGCGTAAGCACACCGCACTCCCCAAGGCCCGCATCCTCGTGGAAGCCCTGCCCTGGCTCACCCGGCACCACGGGAAGACCGTCGTCATCAAGTTCGGCGGCAACGCCATGGTGAACGAGGAGCTGAAGGCCGCGTTCGCCCAGGACGTCGTCTTCCTGCGGCACGCGGGCCTGAAGCCCGTCGTCGTGCACGGCGGCGGCCCCCAGATCAGCGCGGCCCTGGACAGATACGGCATCGTGAGTGAGTTCAAGGCGGGCCTCAGAGTCACCACCGAGGACGCCATGGACGTCGTACGGATGGTCCTCGCCGGGCAGGTGCAGCGCGAGCTGGTCGGGCTGCTCAACCAGCACGGGCCGCTCGCCGTGGGCCTCACCGGCGAGGACGCGCACACCATCACCGCCACCCGGCACACGCCCGAGATCGACGGCGAGCTCGTCGACATCGGGCGGGTCGGCGAGATCACCGAGATCGACACGGGCGCGATCGAGGCCCTGCTCGCCGACGGCCGTATCCCGGTCGTCTCCTCCATCGCCCGCAGTCAGGACGACGGTGATCTGGGGCATGTCTACAACGTCAATGCTGATACGGCGGCTGCGGCACTCGCTGCGGCACTGGGTGCCGAAACGCTGATGGTCCTCACGGACGTCGAGGGCCTCTACGAGGACTGGCCGAACTCCGACGAGGTGATCAGCCGCCTCACGGCCAAGGAGCTGGAGAAGCTGCTGCCGGACCTGTCCTCCGGGATGGTGCCGAAGATGGAGGGCTGCCTGCACGCCGTGCGCAACGGCGTCACCACCGCCCGGGTCATCGACGGCCGGGTGCAGCACTCGATCCTGCTGGAGATCTTCACCGACGAGGGCATCGGCACCATGGTCGTGCCCGACGAGCCCGACGAGCCCGAGGGGGACGACGCATGACCGGCACCGCGACCAACGCAGAGCTGACCCAGCGGTGGCAGGGCTCGCTCATGAACAACTACGGCACCCCGCGGCTGCCCCTCGTCCGCGGTGAGGGCCCCCGGGTGTGGGACGCCGACGGCACCGAGTACCTCGACTTCGTCGGCGGCATCGCGGTCAACGCGCTCGGTCACGCCCACCCGGCGGTCGTCGAGGCCGTGAGCCGGCAGATCGCGTCGCTGGGCCACGTCTCCAACCTGTTCGTCGCCGAGCCGCCCGTCGCCCTCGCCGAACGGCTGCTCCAGCTCTTCGGCCGCGACGGCAAGGTCTACTTCTGCAACTCCGGCGCCGAGGCCAACGAGGGCGCCTTCAAGATCGGCCGGCTGACCGGGCGCACCCACATGGTCGCCACCCAGGGCGGCTTCCACGGCCGCACCATGGGCGCGCTCGCCCTCACCGGGCAGCCCGGCAAGCAGGCACCGTTCCTGCCGCTGCCCGGCGACGTCACCCACGTCCCGTACGGCGACGCGCAGGCGCTGGCCGCCGCGGTCACCGAGGAGACGGCTCTCGTGATCATCGAGCCGGTCCAGGGCGAGAACGGTGTCGTCGTCCCGCCCGCCGGCTACCTGAAGGCCGCCCGCGCCATCACCGCGGCCACCGGCTCCCTGCTCGTCCTCGACGAGGTGCAGACCGGCGTCGGCCGGACCGGCCACTGGTTCGAGTACCAGGCCCACGAGGGCGTCCTGCCGGACGTCGTCACCCTCGCCAAGGGCCTCGGCGGCGGGCTGCCGCTCGGCGCGACCGTCGCTTTCGGGCGCGCCGCCGAGCTGCTCCAGCCCGGCCAGCACGGCACCACCTTCGGCGGGAACCCCGTCGCGTGCGCCGCCGGCCTCGCCGTCCTGGACACCGTCCAGGCCGACGGACTGCTCGACAACGTGAAGCGGCAGGGCGAGCGGCTGCGTGACGGGATCGAGTCCCTGAACCACCCGCTGATCGGTCATGTCCGTGGCGCGGGCCTCCTGCTGGGTATCGTGCTCACCGAGCCGCTCGCGCCCCGCGCGCAGCAGGCGGCTCAGGAAGCCGGAATCCTGGTGAACGCGCCCGCCCCCGATGTCGTACGGCTGATGCCGCCGCTGACCATCGGTGACACAGAGGTGGACGCCTTCCTCCGGGCGCTCCCCGGCATCCTCGACGCAATCCGTGGGGACGGACGATCCGGAGAATGAGACGACGATGAGCCAGGCGCAGGATCACGGACAGCACACCGGGGCCGGCGTGCCGCAGACCCGCACCGCACGCCACCGCCGGATCGTGGACATCCTCAACCGGCAGCCGGTGCGCTCCCAGAGCCAGCTGGCGAAGCTGCTCGCCGACGACGGGCTGAACGTCACCCAGGCGACGCTCTCCCGGGACCTGGACGAGCTGAACGCGGTGAAGATCCGCAACACCGACGGCGACCTCATCTACGCGGTCCCGAGCGAGGGCGGCTTCCGCACCCCGCGCGCACCGCTGGGCGAGTCGGCGAAGGAGGAGCGGATGCGCAGGCTCTCCCAGGAGCTGCTGATCTCCGCGGAGGCCTCCGCCAACCTCGTGGTCCTGCGCACCCCGCCGGGCGCCGCGCAGTTCCTCGCCTCGGCCATCGACCAGGCCGAGCTGCACGACATCCTCGGCACGATCGCCGGCGACGACACGCTGCTGCTCATCAGCCGCGCGCCGGACGGGGGACAGCCGCTGGCGGACCATCTGCTGCGGCTGGCGCAGAACGGCGGCGGCTGACGGCTCGAGGACGGGCCGGGGCTCAGCCGAGACGGTCGGCGAGCCCCCCGGTGCAGCGGACCTCGTCGCCCGCCGTGATCAGCAGCGCCTCGGTGTCCGGCAGGGCCTCCAGCCAGCGGAGCCCCTGCCGCGAGCCCATCGCGAACGCGGCCGTCGCCCAGGCGTCCGCCCAGGTCAGCCGGGGCCCGACGACGGTCACGGCGACCAGGTCGGTGACGGCGGACCGCCCCGTGCGCGGATCGACGATGTGCGCGCCGCGTTCGGCGGTGCCGGACGTCGCGACCGACAGCCGTTCGGTGCCCGCGGCGGAGACCACGGCGGCCAGCGCGCCCGGCCGCAGCGGATCCGACACGCCGACCCGCCACGGCCGCTCGGGCCCCGGCGCCCCGTACACCTGCACGTCACCGCCGCCGTTCACGCTCACGCCGGTCGCGCCCGCCGCGGCCAGGCACAGCGCGGCCCGCTCGGTGGCCCAGCCCTTCACGATGCCGGTCGGGTCGAAGCGGCCCTTGTACGTGGCGCTGAACCAGCCCTCGCTCACCCGCTCCGCCTCGCCGCACAGCCCGAGGATCTCCGCGACCAGCGGATCGCACTCCTCGACGGTCAGCTCCCCGCGGGCGAGCCGTGAGACCTGGCTGTCGTCGCGGTAGGTGCTGAACATCTCGTCGACGGCGTGCAACTGGGCCACGGCCTCGTCGAGCGCGGCCCCGACCGCCTCCGCCCCGCCGCCCCGGATATCGAAGGAGAAGACGGTGCCCATGACCTCCTCGGCGTGGGACACCCGGGGCGGCGCGGGACTCCCCGCCGGCTCAGCCACCGGCGTTGTCCAGGGCGGACTGGAGGGATTTCCGGTATCCCTCGCTGGTGTAGGTGGCGCCGGAGACGGTGTCGATGTCGGCGCTTCCCGCGCTCACGGCGGCCTGGTTGCGATGCGGGTGCGGCCGGGGAGCCGGGCGCGCTGCCGGCTCTGTCGAGGGCGGACTGGAGGGATTTCCGGTATCCCTCGCTGGTGTAGGTGGCGCCGGAGACGGTGTCGATGTCGGCGCTTCCCGCGCTCACGGCGGCCTGGTTGGGCCGCCCTGGGCCGAGGGCGCGCCCGCGGTCTGCTGCGGGGCCGCCTGTGCCGAACCTGCGGGGTCGGTCGCCGGCTTCAGCGACAGCAGCAGCACGATGCCGGACACCGTGGCGGCGCCGGCGAGCACGGCACGCCGGACGGGATGGCTCTTCTTCATCGCTCCTGGGCTCCTGGCTCGAAGGGATCCGTCGCTCACATCTCGAACGACTCGTGATGGATGCGGCGGGCCGGTACGCCCGCTCCGCGCAGCGCCTCGTACACCTGCTGGGCGAACCCGGGCGGCCCGCACAGGAACACGTCGTGGACCTCGATGTCCGGGATCTTGCGGCGCAGTGTCTCCGGCGAGATGTCCGGGCGGGCCCCGTCGGGGCTGTTCACCGCGTACATCAGCCGGGCTCCGCGCTCGTCGGCGATCGCCGCCAGTTCGTTCCACAGGGCGAGGTCCTGGGTGCTGTTGGCCCGGTAGAGCAGCGTGAGGTCGCCGGCCGCGCCCGGGAGCGTCTCGAACAGCGCGCGCATCGGCGTGATGCCCACCCCGCCCGCCACCAGCAGCACCTTGCCCCGGCTGCGCCGGCCCGCCGTGAGCGCCCCGTACGGTCCCTCGGCCCACACCCGTGTGCCGGGCTCCAGGTCGCGCAGCGCCGAGCTGTGGTCGCCGATCGCCTTCACCGTGATGCGCAGCATGTTCGGGCGGGGCGCCGCCGACAGGGAGTACGGATGCGAGCTGAACCGCATGCCCGGCGCGAGGAACCGCCAGCGGAAGAACTGTCCCGCCTCCGCGCCCATCCGGTGCAGCCTCCGCCCGCCCATCAGCACCGACACGATGCCGGGCGCCTCCTCGACGACCGCCTCCACCCGCAGCCGGTGCCGCAGGTTCAGCCGGACCGGGGTGACGATCCGGTACCAGACCACCAGCGCCGTCACCGAGCCGTACAGCCCGTACCAGACCGTCTTCGCGACCGGTTCCACGACGAACTCGTTGCCCGTGGAGAGCTGGTGCCAGAACGTCAGGAACGTCGCCGCGTACGTCAGCAGGTGCACGTGGTACCAGAGGTCGTACGGGATCCGCCGCCGCACCGGACCGACCGAGACCAGCCCGATGAACACCAGCACACCGGTGCCGATCGCGGCCTTGCCCAGGTCCGGCAACTGGTTGACCGAGTCCACGGTCTGCCGGACGAGGTCGCCGGCCCCGAGCCCCGCCTGGAGCGCGTACCCGTACATCGTCAGCACGACGTGGGCGACGACCAGACAGAGCGTGTACCGGCCGCTCATCGCGTGCCAGCGCGCCACCCGGTCGGAGCCGACCCGGCGCTCCAGCGCGGGCACCCGCGCCATCTGCAGTACGACCAGCGCCATCAGATAGCCCGCGAGCAGCCCCGTGATCCGGCCCGCGGCGATCACCCGGCCCGCGGTGTCCGCGATGGCCGGTGTGCTGCTCCACCACAGCCAGAGCACCCCGGCCGCCCCCGCCCAGACGACGAGCAGCAGCGGGACGGCGGGGGAGCGGCGGGGGCGGATGCGGCGCATCGTCTGGCGCCGCGCGGCACGGCCGCCTGCGATCGTGGTGGTCACGGTTCCTCCGTGGGGCGGGCACAGGGGGCGTGGGGCGAAGTCCCTCGGCCTTGAGGTACGTGCCGTGACCGCGGAGTGTTCAGATGCGGACCGAGTCCGAAGAATGCCCCGGCTCCCGTTGCACTACTTGCAAGCGGAGACAGGACTGACCGAGATGACCGTTCGGCTGGGCAGCGTGGCGCGCTTACTGCTACCGGTCCTGAGTACGACACCGTCCGCACCGGCCCCGAGGAATTCCCCGCAGCGGTCGCCGGTCGTCGTCGTCACCCTCACCAGATGGCCCGGCGGCGACTCGGTCGTGATCCAGGCGATACCGACCGCAGCTGCGACCAGAGTGATGCCGGACACACAACATACCGAGGCGTAGCGGAGGAACCGTGTGACACGAAGCGTCTCGGTCTCGGTCCACCGGCGCAGTGCCTGCCCGGCGAGGAGCACTCGGCCACCGGGGCGCCCGTGCGCGGCTCGCACCGCGAGGACCGACCCGACGACCAGCAGTACGAACGCGGTACCGATGAATGCCGTGGCCGTGTACCGGGCGGCGGAGGGGAGCTGGGCCAGGTCGTCGCGGCCCTTGAGCGTGACGAGGACGGCGAGCAGTGCGGTGAGACCGGTGAGCCCGGAGCGCCAGCCCTCCGCCTGTTTGCGGAGCTCGGGGAGTTGAGTGAACTCCAGCTCTCGGGCGAGCTGAGCCCAGCGACGGTCGGATGAAACGCTCATGTGGCCCGCTCCGCCGTCAGCGTCCTGATGCGCCAGCTGGCCCCACAACCGGTGAAGGCGGCGTCCGGCGGAAGGTTCGGGTGCGGATGTCCGCACTCGCAGTAGTGCACCTCACGCGTCAGGGCGTCGCTGTCGTCGTCCGGCGTGGTCACGGGGTGCTCACCTCTGAGCCAGGTCAGCAGCCCCTTGGTGCCCGTTCCGGGTAGTCCGTGCCGGTACTCCGTCGTCGTTCTCCCTTGGCAGCGGGGGCAGGTGCCGTCGACCACGACACCGTGACCGTCGAGTGACGCCCGCCGGGTGAAGACGGTGGCCGTCTCTCCCATGTCCTCCTCCGCGTAGACGGTGGAGAAGTCGTGACTGGCTCGGGGGCGTTCAGTCATGTCGCTCTTCCTCGCTCTCGTCGAGGTGCAGGCCGCACGCCGTGGCGTACAGCCGCAGCCGGCCGCGGACCCAGTCCTCGCTCTCCTTCGTCGCCTCGACGGCGCCCCGGATGTGCTCCTTCGTCACTTCGCCCTCCAGAGCCGGGAGTCTGCCGTCGAAGTGCCGGCTGAGCAGAGCGAGGTCCTGCCACAGCGGGACGACGTCCGGGACGGGTGGGAGGCTGGTGAGTGCAGGGCACAGGGGCAGGTAAGGGGTGATTCTGCTGACGGTCACGGGAAGCGGCTCTCCGAGACGGCCGGCGATGCTGACCAGGTCGAGCACGGTGTAGGGAGCATCACTTCCGGTCAGCCGGTGCTCTCCGCCCAGTGCCACCAGGTCCCGCTCGCCGGGCACTGCTCCGCGGAGGGCCTCCACTTCCTCGGCCTGGAGTTCGGGTACGAGGGCTCCGAGGACACGCAGGCTGGACAACTGCTCGTAGGCGGTGGCCGGATCGACGGCGAGCCGCTGGGCACACCGGGCCAGCGCACTGGGCGTGAGACGGCGCCAGGAGGATGTCGGATAGCCGAAGAGCGCGTAATGCACGTACATGGGAGGGCGGTACTGAGCCAAGGCGCGCGGCAACGGCGGGACGGTCAGCCCCAGGGGGGCGGCGTGCTGTTCGGCGAGCTCCCACACTTCCTCGAGGGACTCGCTGAGCTGAGCAGCGGCACTGACCAGG
Source organism: Streptomyces sclerotialus (assembly GCA_000719105.1). Classification (GTDB taxonomy): domain Bacteria; phylum Actinomycetota; class Actinomycetes; order Streptomycetales; family Streptomycetaceae; genus Streptomyces; species Streptomyces sclerotialus_B. Next base: position 91,006 of record JODX01000010.1, read on the forward strand.
ACACCGGGAGTGAGGGTCTGAGCCGGGAAGTTCTCCTCCTCCATCGACACGTCGTTGCCCGAGAGGACGTAGCGGGTACGGAGCCCCAGCTCCGGCCACGCGGTCACGAAGCCCGCTGTCTCGGGGACGGTCACGCCTGCGGTGCGCAGATCCTCGATCGCTTGCGTGACATCGAAGTCTCCCTCGACGGATGCGTAGTGGAGGTGTGCGAGGTCGATCCCCTGCTCCAACGGGGACGAGAACATCTCCCGTACGAGAGCGGCGGCGTCCGGCGAGGGCGTGTGATCGGCGCCCGCACGGCCCTCGGCATAGCGCCGCTCGAACACCAGGTTGAGGCGCGCGGCGACAGGGACGAGCCGCCGTTCGGCTTCCCCCAGTGTGAGCCTGAGGGTGTCGGCGTAGTCGACGGTCGCCGCCCAGCCCAGCGTCCGACGCCCGTCGGACGCCGTGAAGGCGAACAGGCGCACGACCTCGTGGAGCGTATCGTCCAGCTTCAGCCAGGGCTCGACCTCTTCCAGGGCGGGAGCCGTCCAGCCGAGCCAGCCGAAGTCACCTAGATGGCGCAGCGTCTCCGACGGGGACAGTTCGGTCTTCTCGCACACCTCCTGTACATGATCGGGCCGGTAAGTGCGATGCAGCTCCCTGGGCATCCTTCCGCTCGTGTCGGTGAACAGCACGGCGACGTCGGCCTCGGTGCAGGTGTGATTGCGATGGTGTTCCGGCGGCGGAGGCACCTGGAGCGTATGCAGGGCTGAGTACCGCGCCAGGCGCTCCGCGAGCTTCCCCAGCGGGACGGCCAGCTGCGCCGAGGCCAGTACCAGCCCGGCAAGGTCGTCGATACCGTCCGCACCCATGGCGACACGGGCGGTCGGGTGGTCACGTCTCGCCCCACCTCTGAGCGCGTCGGCGAGGGCACCGTCCTCCGGATCGGGGATCCAGTCGGGGGCGCCTTCCGTCACAGGAAGCGGAGCGAGTGACGGGTGTGCGATACGAAGCCGTCGCAGACGATGCAGGACGTCGGACGGAGTCATCCTGTGCCGAGCCGCGTGGGAGACGACGCCGTGCCACGTCTTGATCTCGGCGGTGACGAGATCGGCGTCTCCCGGTTCCGGTAGTGGGTGTCCGGCAAGACTGAGGGGAGACGCCCAGTCGACATGTCTCGCCGTCTGCTCGAGGGCCGCGAGCCGCCACGGCCCGACGGCCTGCATGGTCATGCCGTGGCCGCTTTGCTCGAGGTAGTGGCGGTCGAGGTGGAACCAGCCGATGACATCCAACGACACCCTCTTACCGCCCCACCCTTCCACGGTGATGCCCTTGCCGCGCCACACGGCGTCGAGGACCTTCGCCACGGGGCGGCTGAGCAGGTCGAGCCGGCCCAGCCAATCGAGCCCCAGCCTCGGCCACGTGACCAGCGCGTCGGCTCCCCGCCGCCACTGCTCCTCGGCCCACTCGTGATCGAAGTCCTGCAGTTCCTTGCGGCTGACACTGAGCTTCCCCGCATGGGCACCGGTCAGATTGAGGACATAGCCGTACGGTTCTTGGTCCGTCACGATTCCGTCGCACAGGACCGCCCCCGGGCCGACCACCCACCACAGCACTCCGGGCACCGCTTCCAGCGACTCGCTCGTGTTGTCCCCCGAGGGCGGCTGCAGCTTCCCCGGAACCCAATGGTGCGCATACCCCGACGCATCCCGCGCTGTCAGGTCGAACTCGCTGACCCGCACCAGATCCCGCAGTACCCTCGCGCACGACAACCCGTCCGTCGCACTGCCCTCCCGCAAGTAGAGCCGCACGCGCGTGCCCCCCTCCGCGAGGCCGTCGTCGGAACCGTTGTGCCGCTGGATGCGGAAGAGGCTGCCACTGCTCGGGATGTCGACACGAAGGGCGTGCTCCGCCGGGATCCCTTCGGGACTGACCGGACGGGTCACGATGGTCATCTCCTCGGCGAGCATGAAGTAGCTCAACACGCCGATACCGAAACGGCTGTTGGGATACAGCCGTAGCGCCGGGTCGTGACGGAGCCAGCGGGACTGCTCCCTGCGGAAGGCCTTCGACCGTTCGAAACGACTGCCGGCCTGGGTGAAAGTGTGCTTGAGCAGGTCCGCGCTCATACCGACACCGTTGTCCCGGCACTCGACGTACCGTCCGCGCTCGTCCTCACCCTGGCTGAAAGCGATCTGTCCCGTCCAGCCGGCCGGGCGCGCGCCGCTGCCCTCCAGGTAGGCCCACCGCATCGCGCGGTACCGGCAGGCGTCCATGGCGTTCTGGTACAGCTCGCGCAGCGCCAGGTGTGGTTCTCCTCCGTACAGTTGCTCGCCCATGAGCAGTTCGCGCACCTCCGTCTGCGCGAGGTGGAAACGGAGGAGAGGGAACTCGTACGGCTCCTGGCCCCCGATCCGTGCCGGGCGCAGGTCGCGGTCGGTGATGCGGGTGGGCACGGCGCTCAGCAACGAGGCTTCCGGCTGCCGGAGGTCCTTCTCCAGCTCGAGCACCTGAGCGGCGAGTTGATCCGCCTCGTCGACGACTTCGATGAGGGCCGCGTGCACGGCCTGGTGCGGGCAGGGGGCGTCCAGGTGCAGCGAGGTGCCTTCCTGCGCCCAGCTCAGGCCGTGGGCGATGCCGATGAGGTGCTGGGGCAGCACGGGGTCGGTGACGGCCAGGTGTTCGGCCACGACCTCGGGCAGCGTGCGCACGTCCACGCACAGGGCGGTCGCGAGCCGGAGCAGCGCCGCGAGGGGACGCACACGCAAGGGTTGGTGACCACTCGGGAAGAACACCTTGTTCGGTGAGCGGGCGCACAGGTCGTCGAGTGGTTCGTCCAGATCCGTGCCCGCGGTCGCCGCGCAGAGCAGGTCGGATACCTCGGACACCCTGTCCGGTGCCACACCGAGCGAGGCGATCAGCGCCCGAGCGGGTGCTGTGGGCACCGCTTCGTCGTCCGTGGTGAACCGGTCGGCTATCCAGCGGTGCACCAACCACATGGTGACCGTGGTCTCGTCCTCGTCCCGGCCGCGGGCGCGGCACTGCACCGCCTTTCGCGCGATGCGTGCGTACTGCTCGCTGATCTGCTCGTAGTGCCTGCGGTGGGCGTCGGCGCCCGGGAGACGCTCCCTGTGGTACGGGGCGATCTCGATCGCCTGGCTCAGCCGGTCGGCCCACGCCGCTTCCCGCAGGAAGGGCGCCGCGACGAGGAGCACCGCCTCGATCGCGGAGAGGTGCTCCGAAGGAGGCAGGAGCAGCGGCAGCCGCTCACGGACCAGGCGTGCCGGGAACGTCTCGTCGTACCACGGGTCGGGGTGCGGCAGGCGTTCCTGTGCGAGGTGGAGAGTGCGTGCGCACTGCTCCACGAAGGCGGCCACGCAGTCCTGGAAGAGCGGCACACTGCCCCGGTCCTCCGGCCTGATGCGCTCCCACAGCGGGTTCTCGCGGGCGGCCAGAAGCCAGGCCTCCAGCAGCGGGCGGCCCTCGCAGACCTCCTTCTCCCTGGTCTCCGGCTCGCCGTTGGTCCCGTAGCGGATCACCGCTGTCTGGGTCAGCCCGTGCCGCCGGGCGGTCTGCGTCGTCCGGGCGCGGGCGGTGGTGAAGACGTCGTGGACGGTCCGGGCCGGTGTCATCGGTCCGAGTGCGTGGGCGAGACCGCGGGTGAAGAAGCTGCCCTCGGGGGTGTGTCCGCTCCGCTGCCCGGCCGAGCAGCCCGCCATCACGGCGAAACCGCCGTTCGGAGGGCCGTTGTCGATGGTGTTCGCGAAGGCGACTCCGTCGCCGCTCAGATCCGTACGGCAGGCGTCGATCAGCCAGAGGACCGTGCTCGCCGCACAGTCCTTGAGGAGGGAACTGATGTTCGCCGGCAGGAGGGAGTCCACGTAGGGCTCCCGCCAGATCCCGTCCCGTGGAGGCTTGGCGTCGGAGGGGACGAGGTAATCGGTTCCGCCGACGCGGACGCCGTGACCGGTGAAGTACAGGAGGAACGTGCTGTCGGCAGGGAGGTCGCTGCCGATTTCGTAGATCATCGTCCTGATTCGGCTGAGGCCTGCGTCGTGCAGGGTTTCGACCTCGTAACCGGCTGCGTTCAGGACCGAACCCATCAACCGCAGATCCGCTTCGACCACCTCGTCGAGTGGTTCGAGCAAGTCCGCTGTGGCAGGTGCCTGCCCGATACCGATCAGCAGGGCTCTGCGCGTCTGTCCCATGTTCCCTCCCACGACAGGGGAACATGATTGCACTGTGTGCGGGAGCGGTGATGCGGCAGCGGTCGTCGCTGCGTCGGGGGTTTCAGTACCGCGTGATCGCCGTCGGCCCGCCCCTCGTGCCGATCGCGATGTGCGGCGCCCGGCCCGGATCGGCCCAGGCGAGGATGCGCCGCATGGCGGCCCGGGGCACGGAGACGCAACCGGCCGTGGCCCCACTTCCGTCGACGTGCAGGAAGATGCCCGCGCCGCGCCCCCGTACGGGCTCGGCGTAGTTGAAGCCGATGACGTAGGCGTACGCGTACTGCGTGCCGTACGAGATCAGGTGCTCGGCCTCCGCGGCACGGCAGTCGGCGGGACGGGGCTCCGTCCAGCGGTTGTAGGAGCGGGAGGCGTTGTCCTGGCACCACCAGGAGTTCTGGCGGACGGGGCGGTACCGGACGTCCGTGCCGGGCGGTGCCTTCTCGATGCCGAACGCGTACGGCAGGTCGTACAGGCCGGTGGGGGTGGTGTTGGTGCCCTGCTCGCGGGAGCGCCCCTCGGTGAGCCCGCCCGAGCCGAAGCGCGCGGGCGCCGACCCTGTCTTCACCCAGCGTTCGCCGCGCCGGTCCCACCAGGTGACCCGGCCCGTCGTCGACGAGGTGCGCGCCGCCTCGGCGGTGATCAGCTGGGTGCCGCCGCCCGTGTCGGCCATGCGCTCGGGGAGCGGCGGCCCGTCACCGGGCGCGGCACCGAGCACGAGGGAGACGGACGCGAGCAGGGCGACGACACCGGCACGCTTGCGAGGACGGTCACCGAGGCGCATGCCTCAGACGGTAGAGGGTGGCAGCGGCAAGGGCAGCCCGGGCAGCCCGTCCAGGCTGGTTTCGATGTGCGGTTTCGACCGGAAGTAGGAGTCGAGAGAGGCGTCGTCCTCGCGCGCGAAGCGCCGGCCGTGCAGCTCGCGGTCCTCGTCGTACGTCATGAACGGCACCGCGTAACCACAGGTGTCACGGATCAGCTCGGCACGGACGAGGATGACCGCGCGCAGGCCGTGCGGGGTCGGGTCGATGTCGGGGAAGTGGGTGAGGAGTTCCTTGAAGCGCGGGTCGTCGCGGAAGACCGGCTCGCCCTTCCCGTGCACCCGGACGATGTTGGGCGGCCCCTGGAAGGCGCACCACATCAGGGTGATCCGGCCGTTCTCCCGCAGATGGGCGATGGTCTCGGCGTTGCTCCCGGCGAAGTCCAGGTAGGCCACGCTCAGTTCGTCGACGACGGCGAAGGATCCCTTGAGGCCCTTGGGGGAGAGGTTGACCGTGCCGTCGCCGGACAGGGGCGCGGTCGCGGTGAAGAAGAGGGGCTGGGACTCGATGAACGTGCGCAGGCGGCCGTCTATGCGTTCGTAGGTCTTTCCCATGTCACGTGATTGTCGGCCGATTCCTTTCGATTGTCTAAGGGTTTGCGTCGAGCGTGCAGGTGGCGAGGGAGTCCAGGCCCTGCGGCCGCTCCGCGGTACGGCCGATGAAGATGGCGATGCGCTCGATGGCGGCGGCCCGCCTGCCGGCCGGCGGGCCGAGGACGGCGTTCTGGACGAAATCCGCCCGCCCTGCCCGACCGTGTCGGCCAGCCGCTCGTTTCGCCTCCTGGAGCCGGGTGCCGAGCTGGGTGAGGTTGCGGTCGACCTCGGCCCGCGCCGACGCGGGGATCTCCGGCGGGCTCCGCTCGACCTCCGGGCAGGTGAAGGTGCCGGGTGACGCGGCGGCGGAGGTGAACCCGGACGCGCTCCCGCGCCGTCGCCGTTGCCGGAGGTCTCTCCCGCCAGGGCGGACCCGGCGATCACCGCTCCTGACACCACCACCGCGGCGGCGCCGTACGAGAAAGCGCGTTCCGTTCGGTCGGGTCCCGCGCCGACCGGGGTGGATTGACGAATCATGCAGAGTTCTGCATACTCATGCATAACAGCGCATGCAGTGTGAGGAGAAACCCGTGACCGAGCGCGTCGTACTCGCCTACTCGGGCGGCCTGGACACCTCGGTCGCCATCGGCTGGATCGCCGAGGAGACGGGCGCCGAGGTCATCGCCGTCGCCGTGGACGTCGGTCAGGGCGGCGAGGACCTGGACGTCATCCGCAAGCGCGCGCTCGCCTGCGGTGCCGTCGAGGCCGAGGTCGCGGATGCGAAGGACGAGTTCGCCGAGGAGTACTGCCTCCCCGCGATCAAGGCCAACGCCCTCTACATGGACCGCTACCCGCTGGTCTCCGCCCTCTCCCGGCCCGCGATCGTCAAGCACCTCGTCGCCGCCGCCCGGAAGCACGGCGCCTCCACGGTCGCCCACGGCTGCACCGGCAAGGGCAACGACCAGGTGCGGTTCGAGGCCGGCATCGTCGCCCTCGCCCCCGGCCTCAAGTGCATCGCCCCGGTCCGCGACTACGCGATGACCCGCGACAAGGCCATCGCGTTCTGCGAGGCCAAGGGCCTGCCGATCGCCACCACCAAGAAGTCGCCGTACTCCATCGACCAGAACGTCTTCGGGCGGGCCATCGAGACGGGCTTCCTGGAGGACATCTGGAACGCCCCGATCGAGGACATCTACGAGTACACCTCGAACCCGGCCGAGTCCCGCGAGGCCGACGAGGTGGTCATCTCCTTCGAGGAGGGCGTCCCGGTCGCGATCGACGGCAGGCCCGTCACCGTCCTCCAGGCCGTCCAGCAGCTCAACGCGCGCGCGGGCGCCCAGGGCGTCGGCCGCATCGACATGGTCGAGGACCGCCTCGTCGGCATCAAGAGCCGTGAGGTGTACGAGGCCCCGGGCGCCATCGCCCTGATCACCGCCCACCAGGAGCTCGAGAACGTCACCGTCGAGCGCGAGCTGGCCCGCTACAAGCGGCAGGTCGAGCAGCGCTGGGGCGAGCTCGTCTACGACGGCCAGTGGTTCTCCCCGCTCAAGCGCGCCCTGGACGGGTTCATCGACGAGGCCAACCAGCACGTCACCGGAGACATCCGCATGACGTTGCACGGCGGCCGCGCCGTCGTCACCGGCCGGCGCTCCGAATCGTCGCTGTACGACTTCGACCTGGCCACGTACGACACCGGCGACACCTTCGACCAGGCCGCGGCCAAGGGCTTCATCGACATCTACAGCCTGTCGTCGAAGATCGCCGCCAAGCGGGACCTCGCATAACCGCGCCGGTCACCTCACCCGCGCCGGCCGGCCCGACAGTCGCCTCCTCACCCGTGGTGCGGGGAGGCGGCGGCACATCCACACCTCCCGCGGACCTTCCGCAGACCTCCGAGGAGCAAACCGAGTGAGCAGCAACAGCGGTGACGTACGGCTCTGGGGCGGCCGTTTCGCCGACGGTCCCGCCGAGGCCCTGGCGAAGCTGTCCGCGTCCGTCCACTTCGACTGGCGGCTCGCGCCCTACGACATCGCCGGATCGCGTGCCCACGCGCGCGTGCTCCACAAGGCGGGCCTGCTCGACGACGACGAGCTGACCCGGATGATCGACGGGCTCGACCGGCTCGAGGCCGATGTCGCCGACGGGTCGTTCACGGGCACCATCGCCGACGAGGACGTGCACACCGCCCTGGAGCGGGGGCTGCTGGAGCGCCTCGGCCCCGACCTCGGCGGCAAGCTGCGCGCCGGCCGGTCCCGCAACGACCAGGTCGCCACCCTCTTCCGGATGTACCTGCGCGACCACGCCCGGGTCATCGGCGGGCTGATCGCCGACCTCCAGGACGCGCTGGTCGGGCTCGCCGAGGCCCACCCGGACGTCGCCATGCCGGGCCGCACCCACCTCCAGCACGCCCAGCCGGTCCTCTTCGCGCACCACGTCCTCGCCCACACCCAGGCGCTGTCCCGGGACGCCGAGCGGCTGCGCCAGTGGGACGAGCGGACGGCCGTCTCCCCGTACGGGTCGGGTGCCCTCGCGGGCAGCAGCCTCGGCCTCGACCCCGAGGCGGTGGCGAAGGACCTCGGCTTCGAGCACGGCAGCTCGGCCAACTCCATCGACGGCACGGCCTCCCGGGACTTCGCCGCCGAGTTCGCGTTCATCACCGCGATGATCGGCGTCAACGTCTCCCGGATCGCCGAGGAGATCATCATCTGGAACACGAAGGAGTTCTCCTTCGTCACCCTCCACGACGCCTTCTCCACCGGATCGTCGATCATGCCGCAGAAGAAGAACCCGGACATCGCGGAGCTGGCCCGCGGCAAGTCCGGCCGGCTCATCGGCAACCTCACCGGCCTGATGGCGACCCTCAAGGCCCTCCCGCTCGCGTACAACCGCGACCTCCAGGAGGACAAGGAGCCGGTCTTCGACTCCATCGACCAGCTCGAGGTCCTGCTCCCCGCCTTCACCGGCATGATGGCCACCCTCACCGTGCACCGCGAGCGCATGGAGGAGCTGGCCCCGGCCGGTTTCTCCCTCGCCACCGACATCGCCGAGTGGCTGGTCAAGCAGGGCGTGCCGTTCCGTGTGGCGCACGAGGTCGCGGGCGAGTGCGTCAAGGCCGCCGAGGCCGAGGGCAAGGAGCTGGACGGCCTCACGGACGAGCAGTTCGCGAAGATCTCCCCCCACCTCACCCCCGAGGTGCGGTCGGTGCTCCACGTCCCCGGCGCCCTGGCCTCCCGCAACGGCCGCGGCGGCACGGCCCCGGAGGCGGTCGCCGTCCAGCTCGCCGAGGTGAAGGCGGACGTGGCGGCGCAGCACGCCTGGGCGACGGCCAAGGGCGGCAAGTAGCACGTACGCGCGCGTGGGAGAACGGTTGTCCTCCCGCGCGCGCGTGCATGAAGATCATCGCGGTTACGTTGGGGCATGCGTCCCACGAGCGACCCGGCGACCCGAACGGAGCCCGCGATGCCCTTCTCCCTTCCCCGAGCTCTCGACTTCCTTCGAGCTGGGGAGACCCCTGCCTCCTCGGCGACGCCCCCGGCCTGCCGCCTCGGTCTCGGCCTCGCCGCCGTCGGCCGCCCCGGCTACATCAACCTGGGCCGCGACCGTGACCTGCCCGCCGACCGCACCGTCGAGGCCCTGCGCGCCCGCAGCCACGAACTCCTCGACGCCGCCTACGCCCAGGGTGTGCGCTACTTCGACACGGCCCGCTCCTACGGCCGCGCGGAGGAGTTCCTCGCCGGCTGGCTGACCGCCCGGCCCGCCGCCGACGTCGTCATCGGCAGCAAGTGGGGCTACACGTACACCGCGGACTGGCGCACCGACGCCGAGCGGCACGAGGTCAAGGACCACACCGTCGCGACGTACGAGCGGCAGCGCGCCGAGACCGCCGCGCTGCTCGGCGACCGGCTCGACCTCTACCAGATCCACTCGGTGACCCCGGACAGCCCCGCCCTCACCGACAAGGAACTCCACGCCCGCCTCGCCGAGGCCGCGGCCGAGGGCGTCACCATCGGGTTCTCGACCAGCGGGCCCGCCCAGGCGGAGGCGATCCGGGCCGCACTCGCGGTGACCGTCGACGGCGCGCCCCTCTTCCGTACCGTCCAGTCCACGTACAACGTCCTGGAGACCTCGGCCGGGCCCGCGCTCGCCGAGGCGCACGACGCCGGGCTCGCCGTGATCGTCAAGGAGGGCGTGGCCAACGGGCGCCTCACCGGACCGCATGCCCCGGAGGCCGTACGGGACATCGCGGCCCGGGCCGGACTGGGCGCCGACGCGGTGGCCCTCGCGTACGTGCTGCGGCAGCCCTGGGCAGGGGTCGTCCTGTCCGGCGCCGCGACCACCGGGCAGCTCTCCTCCAATCTGCGCGCGGCCGTCGCCGACCTCGACGAGGAGCAGCTCGCACGGCTCGCCGCGCTCACGGAGGAGCCGGCCGCGTACTGGGAGCGCCGGGGGCAGCTGCCCTGGCAGTGAGCGGCATACCCGTCCGAAGACCGCGCAGCGGGGACGGTGTGAGATCCGCACGCCTTGAATGAGACATCAATGTCTCATATGGGTTATGGTTGTCTCATGGCCTTCGACCGTGACCACGTGCTGCGCGCCGCCGCGGCCCTGCTGACCCGGAAATCCACCGCCACCATGGACGAGGTCGCCAAGGCGGCCGGGATCAGCCGGGCCACGCTGCACCGCCACTTCGCCGGGCGGGACGCCCTCGTCAGAGCCCTGGAGGCGCTCGGCATCGCCGAGTGCGAGGCCGCCCTGGACGCGGCCCGCCCGGACGAGGGGCCCGCGCGCGACGCCGTCACCCGGCTCGTGCGCGAGATCGAACCCGCCGCCGGACTGCTCGCCTTCCTCTACACCGAGAACCAGCTCTTCGAGGGCGAGGAGCAGAACGAGGGCTGGGCCCGGCTGGACGAGCGGATCACCGCGCTGTTCCGGCGCGGCCAGGAGAGCGGCGAGTTCCGTATCGACCTCACCCCGGTCTGGCTCACCGAAGCGCTGTACGGGCTCTTCGCCTCCGGCGCGTGGGCCGTGCTCGAGGGCCGGGTCGCGGGCAAGGACTTCCAGTTCAACATCGTCGAGCTGCTGCTCGGCGGCGTACTACGGAGAGAGGAATCATGACCGGCATCAAGCAGCGGACGACCGCCGCGGAGGTGACGGAGGCACGCCCCGGGCGCTGGCTCGCCCTCGGTGTGCTCGTGTTCGCCGTGCTGCTGGTGGCCGTCGACGCGACCGTCCTCGGTCTCGCCACCCCGTACATCAGCGAGGACCTGAACCCCACGGGCACCCAGCTGCTGTGGATCGGCGACGTCTACTCGTTCGTCATCGCGGGTCTGCTGGTCTCCATGGGCAGCCTCGGCGACCGTATAGGCCGCAAGAAGCTCCTGCTGACCGGCGCCACGGCGTTCGGCGCGGTGTCCGTGCTCAACGCCTACGCCACCACCCCCGAGCTGATGATCCTCGCGCGGGCGCTGCTGGGTGTCGCGGGCGCCACCCTGATGCCCGCCACGCTCGCCCTGATCCGCAACCTCTTCCCCGACCCGCGCGAGCGCAGCTTCGCGGTGGGCATATGGGGTGCGACCGCCTCCGCCGGTGCGGCGGTCGGCCCGGTCGTGGGCGGAGTCCTGCTCGAGCACTTCTGGTGGGGCTCGGTCTTCCTGATCAACCTGCCGGTCATGGCGGTGCTGGTCCTCGTCGGCGTCCGGCTGCTGCCGGAGTCGCGCACCCCGGAGCCCGGCCCCTGGGACCTCGTGAGCGTCGTGCTCTCGCTGGTCGGCATGATCGGCGTGGTGTACGCGATCAAGGAGGCGGCCGCGCACGGGCCGACCGTGGACGCCCTGGCCGCCGGTGCGCTCGGCGCGGCCGCGCTGTACTGCTTCGTACGGCGTCAGCTCACGCTGCCCACGCCGCTGCTGGACATTCGGCTGTTCCGCCGCCGGGGCTTCTCCGGCGCCGTGGTCGCGGACCTGCTGACCGTCCTCGGTATGTCCGGACTCGTCTTCTTCCTGTCGCAGTACCTGCAACTCGTGCAGGGCAGGCGGCCGCTGGAGGCGGGGCTCGCCGAACTGCCCGCCGCCGTCGGCGCGGTGGCGGCCGGACTGGTCGCGGGCCGGGCCGCCCGGCGGTTCTCCGTACGGTCCGTGGTCGCGGGCGGGCTCGCCGCCGTGGGCCTGGCACTGGCCTCGCTCACGGTACTGACCCAGTCCACCGGCTATCCGCTGCTCGGCACCGCGCTGCTGGTGGTCGGCCTCGGTGCGGGCTTCTCGTTCACCGTGACCGCCGACGTGATCCTGTCCAGTGTGCCCAAGGAGCGGGCGGGTTCCGCGTCCGCGGTGTCCGAGACCGCGTACGAACTGGGCGCCGCGCTCGGCATCGCGCTGCTCGGCTCCGTGGTGACCGGCGTGTACCGGGGCTTCACGGCCCCGGCGGGCACCCCGGCCGCGGCGCACGAGTCCCTCGGCGGGGCCGTCGAGACCGCGTCGCACATGCCCGCGGACAGCGCGGCGGCGCTCCTGGACGCGGCCCGCGAGGCCTTCGTCGACGGGCTCGACCTCGCGGCGGGCGCCGGCGCGGCCGTGCTCCTCGCCACCTCGGTGGCGGCGTGGTTCCTGCTCCGCGGCCAGCGGCTGGAGGACCGGGCGGAGCACGACTGAGGCACGCTCCGGCCGCCTGCGAGGGACGTGGGCCGGCGCTCACCCCGCCAGGCCGAAGGAGTTCCCGGTGAGCCGCAACGAGCGTCCGGACCAGCCCCTGCCCGGCCGGGGCGGGCGTCCGGACGCGCGAAGGGCGGCTCCCGACCGGGAGCCGCCCTTCGCGGATCGTGCGCGTCGTGTGGATATGCGGGCCGCGCGGCCCGCACACCCGTCACCAGCGGAGCGTCACGCCGCTTCCTTCGCCTTCGTGGCGTACATGTCCACGTACTCCTGCCCCGACAGCCGCATGACCTCCGCCATCACGGAGTCGGTCACGGCGCGCAGCACATAGCGGTCGCGGTCCATGCCGTCGTAGCGGGAGAACTCCATCGCCTCGCCGAAGCGGACCGTGACCCGCAGCCCCCGGCCCACGCGCGGCAGCCCGGCCCCGCCCGGCTGGATCTTGTCGGTGCCGATCATGGCGAACGGGACGACCGGGGCGCCGGTCATCAGGGTGAGGCGGGCGATGCCGGTCCGGCCGCGGTAGAGGCGGCCGTCGGGGGAGCGGGTGCCCTCCGGGTAGATGCCGAACATGTTGCCCCGTTCCAGCACCCGGCGTCCGGTCATCAGCGCCGCGACCCCGCCCCGGCCGCCGTCGCGGTCGACGGGGATCATGCCGACGCCGGTGAAGAACCAGGCCATCAGCCGGCCCTTCAGCCCCTTGCCGGTGACGTACTCGTCCTTGCCGATGAAGAACACCTGACGGTCGCAGACCAGCGGCAGGATCATCGAGTCGATGAACGTCAGGTGGTTGCCGGCGAGGATCACCGGGCCGTCCGCGGGAATGTGCTCGGCGCCCTCCACCCGGGGGCGGAACATCAGGCGCATGACCGGACCGAGCACTGCCTTGATGAGCGCGAAGCGGGACAACGGGCCCTCCGGTGTCAAGCGGGTCGATATGAGTCTGTGCAGGTGAGGACCATACTCGCGGTCCCCCGGATCACGCACATCGGGTTCACGCGGTGGATACGCACTGTTGACGTACGTTTACCTGCGCTTTGTGCTCGTTGAGCGCCTTCGCGCCCCGGCGGCACTGTGACGGACGTCGCGTGACGCCCGTGGTCCGCGTACCCGGGAAGGCCCCGCCCAAGCCGACGAACCGTCATCTCGCGCTCGCCGCGCGGCGGTCCCGTACGACATCCGGTGTCATCCGCGTATTCGGTTCCAGGTCTCCCGTACGTCACCTCGCGACACCTACCATCGTCCCGCTTCGGCAGGTTCAGCGATCTTGGAGGAGTGCGCATGGGGACGCAGGAGTCTCGGCAGCCGCAGGGCCCGGACGGACAGCAGGGCCGGGGGACGGGACGGCGGGCGCTGCTCGGGGCCGCGGTGCTCGGCGCGGGCGGAGCGGTCGTGGGACTGCCCGGAGTGGCGAGAGCCGGTGAACGGAAGGGCGGCGGCGGCGGGTTCGGGAACCTGCCCGAGGTGACGATCGTCGCGCACCGCGGCGCCAGCGGCTACCGGCCCGAGCACACCCTCGGCTCCTACCGGTTCGCTCTGGACATGGGCGCGCACGTCATCGAGCAGGACCTCGTGCCGACGAAGGACGGACACCTCGTGTGCCGGCACGAGAACGACATCACGGGCACGACCGACGTCGCGGACCACCCCGAGTTCGCCGGCCGGAGGACCACGAAGGTCGTCGACGGCACCTCCCTCACCGGCTGGTTCACCGAGGACTTCACCCTCGCCGAGCTGAAGACGCTGCGCGCCACGGAGCGCATCCCCGGCACCCGGCGGCAGAACACGCTCTACGACGGGCGCTGGGAGGTCCCCACGTTCGAGGAGGTGCTGCGCTGGGCGGAGAAGGAGTCGCGCCGGCGCGGCAAGGAGGTCTGGCTGCACGTCGAGACCAAGCACCCCACCTACTTCCGCAAGCTGGGCCTCGGCCTGGAGGAGCCGCTCGCGAAGCTGCTGCGCAAGTACGGCCGCCACAGGAAGAACTCGCCCGTCTTCCTGCAGTCGTTCGAGCCGAGCAGCATGCAGCGCCTGAACCGCCTGGTGGACAACCCCCTCGTGGTGCTGCTGTCCGGTGCGGGCAGCCGTCCCTGGGACTTCGTCGAGGCGGGCGACAAGCGCACGGTCGCCGACCTGATCAAGCCCGCGGGCCTGGCCTGGATCGCCTCGTACGCGCAGGGCATCGGCCCGACCCTGGACCTGGTCATCCCGAGGGACGCGAGCGGGAAGCTGACGCAGCCGACCACGCTCGTGGACGACGCGCACGACGCGGGCCTGATCCTGCACCCGTACACGATGCGCAACGAGAACACCTTCCTGCCCGCGGACTTCCGCAAGGGCACCGACGCGGCGGCCTACGGCGACGCCTTCGGCGCGTTCCGGGCCTACTTCGAGACGGGCATCGACGGCATATTCACCGACAACCCGGACACGGGCCTCCTCGCGCGTGAGGACTTCCTCGCCGACCGCTGAGAAAGAGCGACCGCCGAGAAAGAGCGGCTACGGAGAAGGAGCGGCTACCGAGAAGGAGACGGACGGGACGGCGTCAACCGGCGACCGCCCCTCCCGCCCCGGTCGGAGTGACTCCCGCCCGCCCCGGCAACCTCCTGCCGGGGCGGGCGCGTCCCGTCGCACATGACCCATGAGATCGTCGCCGCCCTGCGCCCGCTGCTGCTCGCCGAGGCCGCCGCCGAGGCGTACGCGGCCGGGACGGAACCGGGCGACCTGGAACAGGCGGTCTGGCTGCGGCTGCTGGAGCGCCTCGGCACCGACGGCCCGCCCGACGACCCCGAGGCCTGGCTGCGCGTTGCCGTCCGCTCCGAGGCGCGCCGCTGCCGCCGTACGGCCCGCATCGAGCGCCCCTACGTCACCGAACCCGCCGACGACGGCCGGTCCGGGCCGGACCAGCAGGTTCTCGCCGCCGCCCGCCGTCGCGCCCTCCACGCCGCCGTCCGCCGGCTGCCCGGCCGGTGCCCCCGGCTCCTCGCGGCGCTGCTGTCCCCGCAGGACCTCACGTACCGGGAGATCGCAGGTGAGTTGGGTATCTCACAGGGGAGTCTGGGCCCGGAACGCTCCAGATGCCTGGGATGTCTGCGTCGAATGCTCGCCCCGGAGGTTGCGGCTCGCGAACCACGGGGATAGGAGTGGGGGACAACGACAGGTGAGCGGGAGGCGTGCACACATGGGCATGAGCGTGACCATCTCCGTGGCGGCCGGGCAGGACGCCGAGCAGATCTTCAAGCTGCAGTACCTGTGCTTCCAGAGCGAGGCCGCCCTCTACGGCAACTACCGGATCGACCCGCTCGTCCAGACCCTCGACTCGGTCCGCGAGGAGGTCGCCTCGGACTGTGTGTTCGTGGCCCGGCTGGGTGAGGAGGTGGTCGGCTCCGTACGCGGCAGGATCACCGAGGACGGTGCCGCATCCATCGGCAAGCTCTGCGTCCACCCGCGGCTGCAGGGCCACGGCATCGGCGCCCGGCTGCTGCGCGCGGCCGAGGCCACCCTCGCGGAGGAGCACGGCGCCACCCGGTTCCGCCTCCACACGGGCCATCGCAGCGAGGGCAACCTGCGGCTGTACCGCCGCGTGGGCTACGAGACCGTGGGCACCTCGGAGGGCGAGGACGGCGTTCTCATGATCGTCCTGGAGAAGGCGGTGCCGATGGGGTCGTACGCAGCGACGGCGTGACGCGTCCTGGGCCTCAGGCGCGGCGGGTCCCCTTGCGGAGCCAGTACATGGCCGTCAGCGGCAGCAGCACGGGGATGAAGAGGTAGCCCATCCCGTAGTCGGACCACACCGTCGCGTCCGGGAACGCGGACGGCTCCACCAGCGTCCACGTACCCACGACCAGGACGCCCAGCAGCTCGGCGGCGCAGCACACCAGCGCCGCCCTGCGGGCCCGCTCGCCCCCGCGGACCAGCGAGTACGTGATGAAGCCGTAGACCAGGCCGGCGAGCGCGGACAGCGAGTAGGCGAGCGGGGCGTGCTCGAACTCGGTGGAGATCTGCACGGCGGACCGCGACACGGCCCCGACGACCATCACGCCGTACAGCCAGACGAGCAGCATGCCCGGCCCGCGGATGAGCCGCGTCCGTCCGGCCGTGCCGGGAGTCCCGTCGGCGCTCTTCTCGGCGGACGCCATCTCAGCCTCCCCAGATGTCGTAGAGCCGGACCTGCAGCACGGCGAGCACCACGCCGCCGGCCGCGACGGTCACACTGCCCCAGCGGGTGCGTTCGGCGAGCGACATGAAGCCGGCCACCGGCACGCACGCGAAGGCCCCGAGCAGATACGAAACGAAGATCACGGTGCCCTGCTCGGGGTCCTCGCCGCGCGCCAGCTGCACGATGCCGACCACCAGCTGCACCAGGGCCAGCAGGGACACCACGCCCATGCCGATGAAATGCCAGTCCTTCGTCGGCTGGTCCCGGTAGGCGGCCCAGCCGCACCAGGCGGCGAGCAGCAGCGCGGCGACGGCGGTCGCGACCGTCAGGGCAACAAGCATGCCGTGACCCTATTACGGGCCATATGGTCCGATGCCCTCGGCCCCGGCCGTGCCCGTAGGGTCGGGGGCATGACGATACGTGCAGAGGCCATGCTGTTCGACAACGACGGGACGCTCGTCTCGTCCATCGAGTCGGTGCAGCGCTGCTGGACCAGGTGGGCGGGGGAGTACGGGATCACCGCCGAGCAGTTCGCACGGGTCGAGCTGCACGGACGCACCGCCGCCGAGGTGGCCGCCGACCTGCTGCCCGCCGCCGTCGTCCCCGGGGCCGTCGCCCGGATCGAGGAGCTGGAGGTGGAGGACGTGCCGAACGGCGGCGTCCACCTGCTGCCCGGCACCCGTGACTTCCTCGACGCCCTCCCGGCCGACCGCTGGGCCGTCGTCACCTCCGCCACCCGGCGGCTGGCCGAGGCCCGCCTCGGTGCCGTCGGCATCCGCCCCAAGGCGATGGTCTGCGCCGACGACGTCACGCGCGGCAAGCCCGACCCCGAGCCGTACCTTCTCGCGGCCCGCGGCCTGGGCGTCGACCCGGCGCGCTGCGTCGTCTTCGAGGACGCCCCGGCCGGGCTGCGCGCGGGACGCGCGGCGGGCATGGCCACCGTGGCCTTGGCCACAACGCACCGGGCCGCCGAGCTGACCGCCGACCTGGTGGTGAAGGACCTCTCGGCCCTGTCCGTGCTGGTCACAGAGGCGGGCCTGGAAATCTCCGTGCGGTCCTGACGGGGCGGCCGGGGCCCCGCAAGCGTCCGGAGAGCGGTCCACCGGTGTCCGGCATGCGGACAGCGGTGGACTGTCAGGAGTGTGTGTCTGGTTTACTGATCGCATGACCACGACGAGCATCCGCATTCCTGCGACCGAGGCGACCATGACGCCCGGTGCTCGTTGTATGTGTCGAATGTGTGCTTTCTAGAGGGCCCCCGCACCACCCAGAGCCTCGCGCCCCGAAGCGAGCGCCGCTCGGGTCCGCCGTACGCCGGGCGTACGCGACCGAGCCACGCCCCCGCGCACACGTTTCTCCCAGGTCTCCCCGGTACCCGGTAGCACCGCCGCCACCGCGAGAACCGTGCAGCGTTCCGGCCGTTCCCGACCATGAATGCCCCGTGCCCGGCGCCCACGACGCGCCGCGCACTCGACAGTGACGGAAACCCCAGTGATCACCACATCGGGCCTCACCAAGGTCTACCGCTCGCGCGGCCGTGAGGTCACCGCTCTCGACGGTGTCGACCTCCATGTCCGCGAAGGCGAGGTGTACGGCGTTATCGGCCAGTCCGGCGCCGGCAAGTCCTCGCTGATCCGCTGCGTCAACCTCCTGGAGCGCCCCACGTCCGGCACGGTCACCGTGGCCGGCCAGGACCTCACCGCCCTCGCCGGCCGCGGCCCCCGCGCCGGCCGGGAGCTGCGCCAGGCGCGCAGCCGCATCGGCATGGTCTTCCAGCACTTCAACCTGCTGTCCTCGCGGACCGTGCGGGACAACGTCGAGCTGCCCCTCGAGATCCTCGGCGTCTCCGGGAAGGAGCGCACCCGCAAGGCCCTGGAGCTGCTCGACCTGGTCGGCCTCGCCGACAAGGCAGGCTCCTACCCGGCGCAGCTCTCCGGCGGCCAGAAGCAGCGCGTCGGCATCGCCCGCGCCCTGGCCGGCGACCCCAAGGTGCTGCTGTCCGACGAGGCCACCAGCGCCCTCGATCCGGAGACCACCCGCTCCATCCTCCAGCTGCTGCGCGACCTGAACCGGCAGCTCGGCCTGACCGTCCTGCTCATCACCCACGAGATGGACGTCGTGAAGTCGATCTGCGACTCCGCCGCGCTGATGGAGAAGGGCCGCATCGTCGAGTCCGGCACCGTCAGCGAACTGCTCGCGACCCCGGGCTCCGAGCTGGCCGCCGCGCTCTTCCCGGTCGGCGGCGAGGCCACCGGCGACGAGCGCACCGTCGTCGACGTCACCTTCCACGGCGAGGCCGCCACCCGGCCGGTCATCTCCCAGCTCTCCCGCACCTACAACATCGACATATCGATCCTCGGCGCCGCCATCGACACCGTCGGCGGCCTCCAGGTCGGCCGGATGCGTATCGAGCTGCCCGGCCGCTACGAGGACAACGTGGTGCCCATCGGCTTCCTGCGCGAGCAGGGCCTGCAGATCGACGTGGTGGGCCCCGCGCGGTCCGCGCTGGTGAAGGAAGGTGCCCAGTGACCTGGTCCGAGATGCAGCCGCTCCTGGAGCAGGCGTGTCAGGAGACGCTGATCATGGTGGGCTGGTCCACGCTGATCGCCGTCGTGGCCGGCCTGCCGATCGGTGTCCTGCTCGTCCTCACCGACAAGGGCGGCCTGCTCCAGAACACCGTGGTGAACAAGGTCATCGGCCAGATCGTGAACATCGGCCGCTCCATGCCGTTCATCATTCTCATGGTCGCCCTGATGAGCTTCACCCGCTGGATCACCGGGACGACCATCGGCAGCGAGGCGGCGATCGTGCCGCTCGCCATCGGCGGCATCCCGTTCTTCGCCCGGCTGGTCGAGACGGCCGTCCGCGAGGTCGACGGCGGCCTGGTCGAGGCCGTGCAGTCGATGGGCGGCAACACCTGGACCATCGTCCGCAAGGTCCTGGTGCCCGAGGCGCTGCCCTCGCTGATCGCCAGCACGACTACCACGATCATCGCCCTGATCGGCTACTCCGCCATGGCCGGCACCGTCGGCGGCGGCGGACTGGGCGACCTCGCCGTCCGCTACGGCTACCAGCGCTTCGAGACCGGACTGATGTGGATCACCGTGGCGATCCTCGCGGTCGTCATCTCGGTGATCCAGTTCATCGGCGACTACGCGGCCCGCGCACTGCACCGGCGCGGCGGCCGCTCGGGCCCCGGCCCGAAGCTGCGGCTGCTGAAGGCCAAGGAGCCCGACGCCCAGGCGGCCCCGTCCGGAGCGACGGTCACCGACGTCAGCAAGGTGGCCTGACCGGCCGACCCCTTCGGGTGGCCCCGGCCGCCCGAGCGGTGGGGCCGCCCAGGCGACCGGTTACATCCGTGACAACCGCAAGGGCACTGGCCGCCGGATGCCGGATGCCGGATGCCGGATGCCGGATGCCGGATCGCCGCCCCGGCCGCCGCCCCCAGCCCCCGTTCACCCAAGACGGGTCGCACCACTCAGAGGAAAGGCACTTTTCGTGCGTAACACCGCCAAGATCACCACCGCCGTCCTTGCCGCCGGAGCCCTCACCCTCGGGCTCTCCGCCTGCGGCTCCGGCGACGACTCCGCCTCCGACACCTCCGGCCCGCTGGTCGTCGCCGCGACGCCCGTCCCGCACGCCGAGATCCTCAACTACGTCAAGGACAACCTGGCGAAGGAGGAGGGCCTCGACCTCGAGGTCAAGGAGTTCACCGACTACGTCACGCCGAACACGGCGACCGAGGACGGTTCGGTGGGGGCCAACTACTTCCAGACGGAGCCGTACCTGGAGGACTTCAACAAGAAGAACGGCACCCATCTGAAGTCCGTGGCGTCCGTGCACCTGGAGCCGCTGGGCCTGTACTCCAAGAAGGCCGACAAGGCGGACGACCTGAAGAACGGTGCGACCGTCGCCGTACCCAACGACACCGTCACCGAGGCGCGCGCCCTCCAGCTGCTGGCCGCCAACGGGCTCCTCACCCTCAAGGAGGGCGTCGGCACCTCGGCCACCACCGCCGACATCACCGAGAACCCGAAGAACCTCAAGTTCAAGGAGCTGGAGGCGGCCCAGACGCCGCGTTCCCTCGACGACGTCGACGCCGCGGTGATCAACGGCAACTACGCGCTGGAGGCCGACCTCAAGCCGGCCGAGGACGCCCTGGTGCTGGAGTCCCCCGAGGACAACCCGAACGTCAACCTCCTCGTCGTCAAGGAGGGCAACGAGGACGACCCGCGCGTGAAGAAGCTCGCCAAGCTCCTCACCTCCGACGAGGTGAAGAAGTTCATCGAGGACGAGTACGCCGGCTCCGTCATCGCCTCCTTCTGAGCGGCCCGGCAGCACTCAGGGGGAGTGAACAAGTGAACCTGCGCAAGCCCGTCCTGCCCGCGGCGGCCGGCGTCCTGGCCCTCGGCCTCGCGCTGACCGCCTGCGGCTCGGGCACGGACTCCGCCGGCTCCGGCGGCGCCGACGACACCCTGGTCGTCGGCGCCACCCCGGTCCCGGCCGGCGAGGTCCTCACGTACATCAAGGACGACCTCGCCGAGAAGGCGGGCCTGAAGCTGGAGATCAAGGAGTTCACGGACTACGTCCTGCCGAACACCGCGCTCCAGGAGGGCTCGCTCGACGCCAACCTGTACCAGCACGAGCCCTACCTGAAGGACTTCAACGAGTCCAAGGGCACCGACCTGGTCGCGGTCGCACCGGTCTACCTGCCGCCCCTGGGCGTCTACTCCAAGAAGGTCACCGACGTCGCGGAGCTCGCCGACGGAGCCACCGTCGCCCTGCCCAACGACACCACCAACGAGGCCCGGGCACTGGAGCTCCTCGCCGCCGAGGGAGTGATCTCCCTCAAGGACGGCGCCGGTGCGCACGCCTCTCCGGCGGACATCGCGAAGAACCCCCGGAACCTGACGTTCAAGGAACTGGAGCCCGCCCAGCTGCCGCGCTCGCTCGACGACGTGGACGCCGCGGTCATCAACAACAACTACGCCCAGGACGCGGGCCTCAGCCCCGCGAAGGACGCGATCCTGCTGGAGTCCGCGAAGGACAACCCGTACACCAACGTCCTCGCCGTCAAGCGCGGCAACGAGGACGACCCCCGGGTCGAGAAGCTCGTGAAGCTGCTCGGCTCCGCCGAGGTGAAGAAGTTCATCGAGGACGAGTACGAGGGGTCCGTCCTGCCGGTCGCCTCCGGCTGACGCACCGTCCACCGCACCACGCAGGTCACCCTCCCGGCGTGACCCCGTGGTGCGGTCCGGTGCTTTCATGCTGCATGCTGGGCAGTTCAGCAGGACCCGGCACGACCCAGCAGGACCCGACGGTTTCCGAAGGTTACGGAGCGGCGCATGACTACCACCTTCCCCGACATCTCCCTCAGCACGGAGCGGTTGGTGCTGCGCCCCCTCGACGAGGACGACGTCCCCGCCCTCACGGAGATGATGAACGACGAGCTGGTCGCGGCCTGGACGGACGTGCCCCAGCCCTTCACCGAGGCCAACGCCCGCACCTTCATCACGGAGTACGCGTCCGGCGAACGCACCGCCGGCCACGGCCTCCACCTCGCCGTCGCCGAGTTCCTGACCCAGCGTCTGGTCGGTCTCGTCCGGCTCTCCGCGACGGACTGGCAGGTGCGTGCCACCGAGCTGGCGTACGTCGTCGCCCCCTGGGCGCGGGGCGAGGGCTACGCCTCCGAGGCGGCGCTCGCCACCGCCCAATGGCTCTTCGCCGAGCAGAAGTTCGAACGCATCGAGCTGCGCACGGCCGCCGACAACACCGCCGCCCAGCAGGTCGCCCAGAAGATCGGCTGTATCAGCGAGGGCGTCCTGCGCAACGCCTGCATAGCCCGTACGCGGACCGACGAGGGCTGGATCGACATCCGCACGGACTACATCGTCTGGAGCCTGCTCCCCGAGGACCTCGAGGGCGTCAGCGAGGAACTGGCCGACACCGGCGGTTTCACGTCGTTCTCGCACTGGAACTGAGCCGTTCCGGCACGGCGCCCGACCGGCACGGCCACCGGCTCGCCGCGCCGCCGTCCCGCGGGCCTGTCAAGCCCCGCCGCCCGGCCGCCTCGGGAGCAGGTCCCCGCCGTCGCCCGGACGCCCCGCACGCGCGCGATGCCGTACGTCCCCGGCCGGCACCGTACGACGGGAGACGGACCCGGCTCATGACGTACGACCGGCGCGACACCGTCCGGCCCTGACCAGGTACCCTCACGGAGCCCGCGCCGAGTCCGTGCCGGGCGCCCCCCACGATCTGCGCACCACTGGAGACTGACGACGATGGCCGACCGGGTCACGGTGATCGGCTGGGACGGCTCGCCGCTGACCGCCGCGGCACGCTCCGCACTCGGCGCCGCCACGCTGGTGGCCGGCGCGGCCCACCACCTGGCGCTCGCCGAGATACCACCGGCCGCCGAACGCATCCGGCTCGGCAGCGTCGCCCTCGCCGCCCGCCGTATCGCCGGCCACCGCGGCACCGCCGTCGTCCTCGCCGACGGGGACCCGGGCTTCTTCGGCGTCGTCCGCACCCTGCGCGCCCCGGAGTTCGGCCTGGAGGTCGAGGTCGTCCCCGCCGTCTCCGCCGTGGCCCAGGCCTTCGCGCGCGCGGGCATGCCCTGGGACGACGCCCAGGTGGTCGTCGCCCACCCCCGCACCCTGCGCCGCGCGGTGAACGTCTGCCGTGCCCACCACAAGGTCGCCGTGCTCACCGCGCCCGGCGCCGGACCCGCCGAACTCGGCCTGCTCCTCGGCCCGGTCCACCGCACCTTCGTCATCTGCGAGGAACTCGGCACCGACCGCGAGCGGGTCACCGTCGTCACCTCCGACAAGGCCGCCGACCACACCTGGCGCGACCCCAACGTCGTCATCGTCATCGGCGGCCCCGTCGTCCCGGCCGAGGACGGCGGCTGGATCGCCGGCCGCGACCCGGGCGCCGGACCGCGCGGCTGGGCGCTGCCCGCCGACGTGTACGGCGGCGTTCTGGGCGAGGGCGAGGCCGACCTGCTGCGCGCGGCCCAACTGGCGCGCCTGGGACCGCGCACGGGCGACCTGGTGTGGGACATCGGCTGCGGCAGCGGTGCCTTCGCCACGGAGGCCGCGCGCTGCGGTGCCGCCGTCATCGCCGTCGACCACGACACCGGTGCCTGCGACCGCACCTCGGCCGCCGCCCGCCGCTTCGGCGTCCAGCTCCAGATCGTGCACGGCACCGCGCCGCACATCCTGGAGAACCTTCCCGAACCCGACGTCGTCCGCGTCGGCGGCGGGGGAGCGGCGGTCGTCTCCGCCGTCGCCGACCGCCGCCCGCAGCGCATCGTCACCCACGCGGCCACCCGCGACGCGGCCGAACTCATCGGCAGGGACCTGTCGGAGCACGGCTACGACGTCCAGTGCGCCCTCCTCCAGTCCGTCGAACTCGACACCCGGACCTGGACGGAGAAGGAGCGGAGCGTCGCGTTCCTGCTCTCGGGGCAACTCGAGCGGCGCGATGGGAGCGCCGCCGGACGTCCGGCGGCGGGCGACCCCCGCTGAGCCGGCCGGGGCGGCCGGACGCGGCCCGTGATCGGGTGGGCGTGGCGGCGCGGTAGGCTGGCCGATCGTCGTACCGCACTTCGGCACCTGGTGCTTCGTAGACCAATGTCCGGAAAGTGTGCCCGTTTTGGGTGCCGTGTGCGGTATGGCAGAACCGGAGGGCGCGCAACGTGGCGCAGTCCACAGCGGGCCGTTGCGGATCAAGCTGACGTGACGGCGGGGCGACCGGGACAATGCCAATCAATGGCTTTGTCGTCTTTGCAGGCGGGTCGTGTCGTGCCGCTCGGCACGCACGCTCGTTCTCCAAATGCGGGGCGGTCGGTGCGCCGCTCCGGGCCAGCTGGCGTAGAAGCACTAACCGATCGGCGAGGGGTTACGCATGACCGACACCGGCCAGGTCCCGGGTGAGGGACTGCCGGAGAGCGCAGGCATGGTGGAGCAGCCGGGCGTCCACGCGCCGGGTGCGTACACCTACCTCTCCGAGACGTCCGCCGAGGACGAAGAGCTGCTGCTGCCGGGTGCCCAGGGCGCCTGGGGCAACGAGGTGCCGCCGCCCGCTCCCGAGCCGGTCGTCCAGGTCGTGCACGAGCCGGGCCCGCACGAGACGGACGGCCGGGACAGCGGTGCGGTGGACCTGAGCGCCGTCCGTACGTCCGAGGCCCACCCCGCCGCCCCCGAGGCCGCCCGCTTCCACACGCCGGTCGGGACGCCCGTCCCGCAGCCGCCGGTCGCCCACCGCCCGCCGTACCTCGGACCGCCGACCCCGGGTGGCGCCCCCAGCCCCGTCCGGTCCCTCGCCGACCGTGGCCCGGCCGGCGCCCCGACGCCTCCCGCCGCCGTACGGCACCCCGGTCCTCCCGTGAGCGGGCCGGAGTACTTCGACACGCCCCAGCACGCGGAGAGCGGACCCGGGGCGGCGCCCTGGGGGGCCGCCCCGGTGGCGGCGCCTGTGACGACGCCCGTGACGGCGCCGGGCACCGCTCCGGCCGACGTGGCGGAGATGCCCGCGGCGGAGATGCCCACGGCGGAGATGCCCGCGGGTGAGGTGGCTGCTGGGGGAACGGCTGCAGAAACGGTCGTTCCGCAGGGTGGCGAGCCCACCGGCCCTCAGACGGACGGCATGGAGGGCTCGGCCCTCGACACGGCCGTGCAGGCGGCGCAGGCCGGGCAGAGCCCCGAACTTCCGCACGCCCTGGACGGCTCACCGGCACCGGTGCCGGCCACCCCCGGGACCCCGCAGGCCGAGCCGTCGGCCGAGGGCGACGGCACCGCGCCGCACGCCGGGACTCCCGCGCAGGTTCCCGTACCGCAGCAGCCCGCGGAAGCGGAGACGGAGACCGTGGCGGAGACCGGGGCGGGGACGGCCGCGGTCGTGCACGGCCAGCAGGCCGGCCAGGAACAGCCGGCGGAGCAGCCGCAGCCCGCGCAGGAGCCCGCTGAGCAGGGCGAGCAGATCCCTCAGGCCCCTCAGGCCCCTCAGGCCGCGGACGACCCCGCCACCCGTTCGGCGGCGGAGACCGGAGAAATCCCGGGCGCCGCGGCCCAGCCGGAGGCAGTGCAGCCGACCGCGGTCGCGGTGTCCGCACAGGAGGGGCAACTTCCCGCCCCTGCCGCGGATGCCGTGGAGGAGACCGCAGGCCACGAGCGAATCGGCCGGCACATGCAGAACACGCAGAACACGCAGAACACGCAGGACAGCCAGGACATGCAGGAGACCGAGGCGGCCCAGGGCGCCGTCCCCGCCGAGCAGCCGGCCTTCGCCGAGGGCGGCGTACCGGCGGTGGAGCCCGCCGCCGCGGAACCGTCGCACGCGGCCCCGGTGGGTACCGCCGCCCAGACCCGGCCCCTGCCGAACGCCGCCCCGGAAGCCGATGCAGATCAGCCGGGGGACCGGTTCGCTCCCGTGTCTGACTCGGAGCCGGCGGCTCCGCCTGTGATCCCGGCTCAGCCGCTGCCTGCCGAGCAGCCGTTCCAGGGGACGCAGCCCCAGGAGGCCCCGGTTCCGGCTCCGGCTCCGGTTCCGGCCCAGGAAGGTGCCCTGCCGGCACCGGCCGAGGAGTCCCCGGCGGCCCCGGCGGTCATGTCGGCGGAGACCACCGAGGGTTCCGCATCCGACGAGGCACCGGCCGAAGTCCCTGCGGAGGCACCCATCGCCACGGTCCCCGCCCCGCGTGTGCCCGAGACCCCGCCGGTGACGCGACCGGACACTGCGGAAACCCCTGCGGAAACCGCTCCGGAAGCCCTCCCGGAACCCGCGGCCGAACAGCCGGCCCCCGCGGCCCTCACCGACTCGGCGCTTCCCACCGACCCGGTCGACCCGGTCGGGCTGGCCGACCCGGCCGACCCGGACCCCGACGTCGTACAGAGCGCGGATGACCTGGACACAAGGGCTGCCGACCAGGAAGACCAGGAAGAGCAGGACCACACAGAAGAGAGCGTGGCCGTCGTGGCAGAAGCCGGAGAGTCCGCCGGCCCCGCCGCGCCCGGTTACGACGACGCCGAGCGCGAGGCCGTGCTGCGTGTGATGCGCGAGCGCAGGGACATCCGCAACGGCTTCCGCAGCGACCCCATCCCGCACGAGGTGCTGCTCCGCGTTCTGGAGGCGGCCCACACGGCGCCGTCCGTGGGCCACTCGCAGCCCTGGGACTTCGTCGTCATCCGCTCGGCCGAGACGCGCCGCGCGATGCACGAACTCGCCCAGCGCCAGCGGGAGGCGTACGCGAAGTCGCTGCCCAAGGGCCGGGCGAAGCAGTTCAAGGAACTGAAGATCGAGGCCATCCTCGACACCCCGGTCAACATCGTCGTCACCGCCGACCCCACCCGCGGCGGCCGGCACACCCTGGGCCGCCACACGCAGCCCCAGATGGCGCCGTACTCCTCGGCGCTGGCAGTGGAGAACCTGTGGCTCGCGGCCCGTGCCGAGGGCCTCGGCGTCGGCTGGGTCAGCTTCTTCGACGAGCGGGAGATGGTCCGCGCGCTCGACCTGCCCGAGCACCTGGAGGTCGTGGCGTACCTGTGCGTCGGGTACGTGGACGAGTTCCCGGACGAGCCGGAGCTGATGCAGGCGGGCTGGTCCAAGCGCCGCCCGCTGTCCTGGGTCGTCCACGAGGAGACGTACGGCCGCCGCGCGCTGCCCGGCGCTGAGCCGCACGACCTGCTCGCCGAGACCGTCGCCGGGATCCGCCCGCTGGACGCCAAGGCGCTCGGCGAGGCCTGGGAGCGGCAGAAGCGCATGACGAAACCGGCGGGCGCGCTCGGCATGCTGGAGATCATCTCCGCGCAGCTGTCCGGCCTGTCCCGCCAGTGCCCGCCGCCGATCCCGGAGCCCGCGGCCGTCGCGGTGTTCGCGGGCGACCACGGGGTGCACGCCCAGGGCGTCACCCCCTGGCCGCAGGAGGTCACGGCCCAGATGGTGGCCAACTTCCTGGGCGGGGGAGCGGTCTGCAACGCCTTCGCCTCCCAGGTGGGCGCCGAGGTCTGCGTGGTCGACGTGGGCGTGGCCGCCGACCTGCCCGCGACCCCGGGCCTGCTGCCCCGCAAGGTCCGCGCGGGCACGGCCGACATGACGACCGGTCCGGCGCTGACCCGCGAGGAGGTCAAGCAGGCCATCGAGGTCGGCATCGAGACCGCCCGCGACCTGGTCGCGGCGGGCAACAAGGCCCTGCTCACGGGTGAGATGGGCATCGCCAACACGACCGCGTCCGCCGCTCTGATCTCGGTGTTCACGGAAACGGACCCCGCCGAGGTCACCGGCCGCGGGACGGGCATCAACGACGAGACCCTCTCCCGCAAGACCGAGGTCGTCCGCCGCGCCATCGAGCTGCACCAGCCGGACCCGGCCGACCCCATCGGCGTCCTCGCCGCGTTCGGCGGCCTGGAGCACGCGGCGATGGTGGGCCTGCTCCTCGGCGGCGCGTCCCTGCGTACGCCGGTGATCCTGGACGGGGTCAGCGCGGGCGCCGCAGCCCTGGTGGCCCGCGCCATCGCCCCCGAGGTCCTGGCGGCCTGCATCGCGGGCCACCGCAGCGCGGAGCCGGGCCATGTGGCGGCCCTGAAGAAGCTCGGCCTGCGTCCCCTGGTCGACCTGGACCTCCGCCTCGGCGAGGGCACGGGCGCCCTTCTGGCCCTCCCGATGGTCCAGAGCACGGCCCGCGCGATGCACGAGGTGGCGACGTTCGACTCGGCGGGAGTGACGGAGAAGTAGGCCCGGCAGGGCCGTCCCCGCGGGGACCGGGAGTTCCGCCCCTGATCCCCGCATCTAAGATGCGCACGTCAGGGGCGCTCCGACGCCGCAGCACCCGACGCCGCGGCACCCCGTGCCGCAGCACCCACCCCGAAAGAGCCCCGCAGGGAGCCGCACGCCGATGCCCAAGGCCGAACACCCCGCCTACCCCGTAGGCCTCCGCCTCACCGGCCGCCGAGTAGTCGTCCTCGGCGGCGGCCAGGTCGCGCAGCGCCGCCTCCCGGCCCTGATCGCGGCGGGCGCCGACATCCTCCTCGTGTCCCCCGGAGCGACCCCCTCGGTCGAGGCGATGGCGGACGCGGGCGAGATCGCCTGGGAGCGGCGCCCCTACGCCGACGGCGACCTCGCCGACGCCTGGTACGCCCTCATCGCCACCAGCGACCCCGACGCCAACGCCGCCGCCTCCGCCGAGGCCGACCGCCACCGCGTCTGGTGCGTCCGCTCCGACGACGCCGACGCCGCCACCGCCTGGACCCCGGCGACGGGCCACAGCGAGGGCGTCACGGTCGCCGTCCTCACCACGGAGGCCCGCGGCCGCGACCCGCGCCGCACCGCCGCCATCCGCGACGCCGTGGTCGAGGGGCTGCGCGACGGCACCCTGGTCGCGCCGCAGCACCGCACCCGCACCCCGGGCGTCGCCCTCGTCGGCGGCGGCCCCGGCGACCCCGACCTGATCACCGTGCGCGGCCGCCGCCTCCTCGCCGAGGCCGACGTGGTCATCGCCGACCGGCTCGGCCCGCGCGATCTGCTGGCCGAGCTGCCGCCGCACGTCGAGGTGATCGACGCGGCGAAGATCCCGTACGGCCGGTTCATGGCCCAGGAGGCCATCAACAACGCGCTCGTCGAGCACGCCCGGCAGGGCAAGTCCGTCGTACGGCTCAAGGGCGGCGACCCGTTCGTCTTCGGCCGTGGCATGGAGGAGGCCCAGGCGCTCGCCGAGGCCGGCATCCCCTGCACGGTCGTCCCCGGCATCTCCAGCTCGATCTCGGTGCCGGGCGCGGCCGGCATCCCGGTCACCCACCGGGGCGTCGCCCATGAGTTCACCGTAGTCAGCGGCCATGTCGCGCCCGACGACGAGCGCTCGCTGGTCGACTGGCCGGCGCTCGCGAAGCTGCGCGGCACGCTGGTCGTCCTGATGGGCGTCGACAAGATCGGCAGGATCGCGGAGACGCTGGTGGCGCACGGCAAGCCGGCCGACACCCCGGTCGCCCTGGTCCAGGAGGGCACCATGGCCGCCCAGCGGCGTGTGGACGCCACCCTCGCCACGGTCGCCGAGACCGTGGTGGCCCAGGACGTCAGGCCGCCGGCGGTCATCGTCATCGGCGAGGTCGTGCACGTGGGCCCCGAACTGTAGGCACCCGGTACCGCACCCGGACCAGACAGCAGACCAGTAGCACGGCAGGGCAGGGCAGCAGAAAAGTGGCAGAACTGATCACCGTCGACGACCCCGACGACCCGCGGCTGCACGACTACACGGGCCTGACCGACGTGGAGCTGCGCCGCCGGCGCGAACCCGCGGAGGGCCTGTTCATCGCCGAGGGCGAGAAGGTCGTCAGGCGGGCCGTCGACGCCGGCTACACGATGCGCTCGATGCTGCTCTCCGCCAAGTGGGTCGAGGTGATGCGCGACCTCCTCGACGAGGTCCCGGCACCGGTGTACGTGGTGGACCCCGCGCTCGCCGAGCAGGTCACCGGCTACCACGTGCACCGCGGGGCCCTCGCCTCCATGCAGCGCAAGCCGCTGCCCACGGCGGACGAGGTGCTGGGGGCCGCCCGCCGGGTCGTGATCATGGAGTCGGTCAACGACCACACCAACATCGGCGCGATCTTCCGCTCGGCCGCCGCCCTCGGCATGGACGCGGTCCTGCTCTCCCCGGACTGCGCGGACCCGCTCTACCGGCGCAGCGTGAAGGTGTCGATGGGCTCGGTGTTCGCGGTGCCGTACGCGCGGCTGGACGCCTGGCCCAAGGATCTGTACGCGGTCCGCGAGGCCGGTTTCACCGTGCTCGCGCTCACCCCCGACGGCACGGCCAGGACGCTCGACGAGACGGCCCCGCACCGGATGGACCGGGTCGCCCTCATGCTCGGCGCCGAGGGCGACGGACTGTCCCGGAAGGCCCTGACTGCGGCCGACGAACGGGTCCGCATCCCCATGGCCCACGGCGTGGACTCGCTGAACGTGGGCGCGGCGGCCGCGGTCGCCTTCTACGCGGTGACGGCGGGCCGCCCCGCCTTCTGACCCGGGGCACGAGCGCGGCCCGGCCCCGGCGTGGGTGCGGGCTCAGTCGCTCTCCAGGGTGGTGACGTACCGCTCACGCATCGGCTCGCCCCCGCCCTTCACCGGCTTGTACGACTGCTCCTGCCGTACGTCCTCCCGCACGCGCCCGTCGCCGAGTCCCCGCGCCGGTCCCTGACAGCCCTGTGCGACGGCGATCCCGAGGGCCACCAGCAGCGTCACCACGACGAAGACGACGATCCGCTGCCGCAGCAGCCGGGGATTGGCGGGCCGCCGTGCCCCGGTCCCGTTGGTGCGGACCGCCGGACGTCCGGCGCCGCTGCGCGGTGCGGGCCTGCCGCCGGGCCGGGGAGTGCGCTGCCGCACGGGGCGGGCCCCCGACGAGGACCGCGAGCTCCCGCCGGTACGGGACGACCCCCCCGTACGCGAGCCGTCGCCCGTCCGCGACCCTTCCCCCGTACGCGTGCCGTCCCCTGCACGGGGCGAAGGCGTGCCCTGACCCCCCTGCGCTCCCCGCGGGCGCCGCTGGGTACGCGACTCGGCGTGCGGTCCGGCGAGCCGGCCCGACGGCCGGTCGCCGTCGGTGCGCGGCCCGGGCGGGCGCGCGTCCGTGATCCCCTGCGCCTCACGGGCCGCGATCTCCTTCAGCCGCAGCGACAGTTGCAGGGTGCTGGGCCGTTCCTCCGGGTCCTTGGCGAGGCAGGCGCGGACCAGGGGGGCCAACGCGTCCGGTACGCCGTGCAGCTGGGGCTCCTCGTGCACCACGCGGTACAGCATCACCTCGGAACTGCCGTGCCCGAACGGCGAGTCGGACATCGCCGCGTACGCGAGGGTGGCCCCGAGCGCGAAGACGTCGGTCGCCGGGGTGACGGCGGCACCGCGCACCTGCTCCGGCGCGAGGAACCCGGGCGACCCCACGGCCGTACCGACGTGGGTCAGCGTCGACGCCCCGGTCGCCCACGCGATGCCGAAGTCGATGATCCGCGGACCCTTCGGCGACAGCAGGATGTTGGACGGCTTGAGGTCACGGTGGACGACACCCGCCTCGTGCACGGCGACGAGCCCCTCGGAGAGGGCGGCCCCGATCGCGGCGACCTCGACGGCCGGCAGCGGGCCCTCCTGGGTGACCTTGTCGTGCAGCGACGGCCCGGGGACGTACTGCGTGGCGAACCACGGCCGGTCCGCCTCCAGATCCGCGGCCACCAGCCGGGCCGTGCACCCGCCCCGGATCCGCCGGGCCGCCGACACCTCGCGCGCGAACCGCGACCGGAACTCCTGGTCCTCCGCCAGATCGGGCCGGATCACCTTCAGCGCGACCCGCTGCCCCTTCCGGTCGGAACCCAGGTAGACCACGCCCATGCCGCCCGCGCCGAGCCGTCTGTGAAGCCTGAACGAGCCGACGACGCGCGGGTCCTCGCGCCTCAGGCGCATCATCGCCATGTCCATCCCCGCTGCCCGGTCCGTATGACGAGCCACAGCTTACGTTTCCGCGGCCGGGTCCGCGCAGAGGCCGCGCCCTCGCGATCCGATGGATTGTCAGTGCCGGGTGGGACACTTGAAACGTGGTCAGGGAACAGGAGTTCGGGACGGCGCTGGGCCGGCCCTGATCCCAACGACCTGCCGCGGAAGGGGGATTGAACCCGTGAAGGGTGACCGTGTGGAGATCGTCGTGGACGCCGGTGACACGACGCGTACGTACGAGGTGGTGGCGAGCAGGGCGGGCCGCCGGGTGGAGACGGCGGTGCGCCGGGGCGTCGTCGAAGTGAGCGAAGTCACGCGAAGCGGCACAGTGGTACGTACGGCCCGCTTCATGGCGAACCGGGTGCTGGCCCTGGTCGAACAGCCGGTGCCGCGGGAGGACGGCTCGGAACAGTCGGGGCACACCGGACGTCCCCTCCGGGAAGACCCCGAGACGTAGGTCACCGTCTCCACCCAGGGGAGTACGCCGCAGGTCACGGGTCATCCTCCGGGAGGCCCGGCAATCGGTACGAGGGCATGACGCCCCGCATCCGCCGCGTGCCTACATTTATGGGCAAGCGGCGGGTGCAGCACTCGTCCCCCGAGGTCCGACGCCCGCCGCTGCCCATGACGAACCGATCGGTCAGGAGAGGGACCATGGCCTACACGGCACCGCGGACGCTGGTCCGCACTCGGGAGCGCGAGGCACACGGCGCCCCGCTGCCCACCGGTCGTGCGGGACGCCGCCATCCCCTGGTGGCGACCGCGATGGTCCTTCCCCTGGCGGCCCTGCTCCTGTACGTCTTCGGCGGCTTCGAGGCAGTGGTCACACATGCGTCGTCCGTGGGTGTGATGCTGGGGCGCTGAGCGGCGACCCCAGGCCCGGAAGAGCGGTCCGGGCGGGGACATCCACCCATGAAACCCCGTGGGGACGGGGGTGCGGCGGACGGCACGGACGCCCGCGCGGCTGGGGAGCCGCGCGGGCGTTGCGCCGTTGCGCCGGGGCCCGCCATGCCCCCGCCACCTGCGAGACCGGGCGCCGGCGTGGCGCCGCCCCGCGCATAGGCTCACGGACACAACCGGCCACCGCCCAGGGAGTACCGTGATCGCCGACGTCCTGCCCGACCTGACCCGCCGGGCCCGCCGGGCGTCCCACCCCGGGGAAGGCCGGGACGGAACCTGCGGGCACCCGGAGGCCGTGCTCGCCGAGCGTGTCGACGGTACGGTCGTCCGCCACGGCGACACGGTCGCCAAGGCCCACGCGGCCGGCACGGACCCCACGGAACTCGCCTCCCGCCTCGCCGTCGCCGCCGCGTTCCCCGACGTCCTCCTGGCCCCCCTCCGCAACGCCCCGGCGGTGCTCCACGGCCGTCCGGCGACCTTCTGGCCGTACGGCACCCCGGTCGACCCCGAGGACCCCGACGACGCCCCCTGGGAGGCGGCCGGCGCCCTCCTCGCCCGGCTCCACCGGGCCCCCGCGCCCGCCGGTCTGCCGCCCATGCGCGGTCCCGCCAAGGCGGCCCGCGCGATCGCCCGGCTCCACGCGGCCGGTACGCATCCCGCGGCCGCGCCGGTCCTGCGGGCGTGGGCCGCGCTCCCGGCCTGGACCCGGGCCGAGCAGCCCATGCCGGACACCAGCACGCTGTGTCACGGGGACCTCCACCTCGGCCAACTCGTCCGGCACCCGGCCGGAACCGGCCCGTGGCGGCTGATCGACGTGGACGACCTGGGTGTGGGCGTCCCGGCCTGGGACCTGGCCCGCCCGGCCGCCTGGTACGCCTGCGGACTGCTCCCGCCCGACGAGTGGACCCGCTTCCTGACCGCGTACCGGCACGGGGGCGGCCCGGCGGTCCCGGCCGCCGGCGACCCCTGGCCCGCCCTGGACGTCCCGGCCCGCGCCCTCACCGTGCAGACGGCCGCCCTCGCCGTCGCCAAGTCCGTGGCGGCGGGCCGCCCGCTGGACGAGGTGCAGCAGGCCGTGATCGACGCCTGTGCGCGAATGGCCACCACCCCACCGGAGTTGGTGCAGGATTCCACGACGTAAGGTGCAACCGACCGAAGCCGGACAGTGTCTGTCCTGGCGAAACGTGAAGCAGCACCCGATGGCGAGGAGTTGAGCCCCACCATGCATTGTCCGAAGTGCCACGCGCCGATGCAGACCTTCAACCGGAACGGCGTCCAGATCGAGCAGTGCAGCGGCTGCCGCGGGATATTCCTCGACTACGGCGAGCTGGAGGCGCTGACCCGCGTGGAGGCCCAGTGGTCGCAGCCGGCGCCGCCGCCCCCGGGCGCCCCGCAGGCCTACCCGGCCGCTCCCGCCGCCCCCGCCTGGGGCGCCCCGCACCATGGCGGTCACGGTGGCCACTACGGCCACAAGCGTCACAAGAGCTTCGGTCACATGCTGTTCTCCAGCTGATCCGGCCCGCGCGGCACGCAGAAGCCCCCGGCCGTACGGAACGGCCGGGGGCTTCGGTGTGTGGACGATACTGGGATTGAACCAGTGACCTCTTCCGTGTCAGGGAAGCGCTCTCCCGCTGAGCTAATCGTCCTCGGGACCAGAGCCGGAGGCCCTGGGTGCTGCGTGCGCGATACTGGGATTGAACCAGTGACCTCTTCCGTGTCAGGGAAGCGCTCTCCCGCTGAGCTAATCGCGCGGGGGATCCGGAGATCCGTGAGGATCCGAAGATCCAGTGGACGATACTGGGATTGAACCAGTGACCTCTTCCGTGTCAGGGAAGCGCTCTCCCGCTGAGCTAATCGTCCTTGGAGGTGGAGACGGGATTTGAACCCGTGTAGACGGCTTTGCAGGCCGTTGCCTCGCCTCTCGGCCACTCCACCCGGAGTGCAGGGGTTCGGGAAGATCCCCTGCTTCCTTCGAGCGGACGACGAGGCTCGAACTCGCGACCTCAACCTTGGCAAGGTTGCGCTCTACCAACTGAGCTACGTCCGCTTGTCGTTTCCGTTTCGCTTCCGCGTCCCGGCGACGTGTTGAACTCTAGCGGATTCCCGGGCCAGTACAAAAACGCGTTTGTGCAGCGTGCTGCGGTGCCCCTGGTCCGGGGGCTGGTCAGGGCCCCTCTCCGGGCGTCCGCCCTAGACTCGACAGCGTGCTCGACCTGCTTCCTCTCGCCCGTTTCGGCGGCCTCGTCGCCACCGGCCTCGCCGATGTGACCAGTGACCCCGCGGTACTGGAGTCCGCCGGCTTCTGGGCCGTCACCGCCGACTACGAGGGGCGCCTGGTGTGCGCCCGCTTCCGCGACGTACGGCGCGAGCCGGTGCCCGCTCCGGTGCCCGGCGCCTGGCGCGGGCCCGCCCCCGAGGACTGGGTGTCGTCCCTCGACCGCACCGCGTACACGGAGGGCGTCCGGCGCATACGCGAGCACATCGCGTCCGGCGAGGTGTACCAGGCGAACCTCTGCCGGGTCCTGTCCACGCCCGTCGCGCCGGACGCCGACGTGGACGCGCTGACCGCCCTGCTGGCGCGGGGCAATCCGGCGCCGTACGCGGGAACGGTCCGGCTCCCGCGGCACGGCGTGGAGATCGCCACCGCGTCGCCCGAGCTGTTCCTGCGCCGCGAGGGCCGCGTCGTCGAGTCCGGCCCGATCAAGGGCACCGGACGTACGGAGGCGGACCTGCTGGAGAAGGACTACGCCGAGAACGTGATGATCGTGGACCTGGTCCGCAACGACATCGGCCGCGTCTGCGCCACGGGCTCGGTCACCGTGCCCGACCTGTGCGTCGTCGAGAAGCACCCCGGCCTGGTCCACCTGGTCTCCGCGGTGCGCGGCGAGCTGCGCGCGGACGCGGGGTGGCCCGAGCTGCTCGCCGCCGCCTTCCCGCCCGGCTCCGTCACCGGCGCCCCCAAGTCCAGCGCCCTGCGCATCCTCGCCGGCCTGGAGACGGCGCCGCGCGGCCCGTACTGCGGGGGCATCGGCTGGGTCGACGCCGACCGGGGCACCGGGGAGCTCGCCGTCGGTATCCGGACGTTCTGGATCGACCGGGCGGACGGCATGCTCCGCTTCGGCACGGGCGCCGGGATCACCTGGGGTTCGGACCCCGAGGGGGAGTGGCGGGAGACCGAGCTGAAGGCCGCACGGCTGCTCGCGGTAGCGTCGGGCACGTAGGAGGCGAGAGGCGGCCTGCCGTGCTGAGTCCGTCCGGCACATCCTGGCCGATCAGTACATCCGGCATATCCGGCACATCCTTGTGAGGTAGACAGCAGTGAAGATCTGGCTCGACGGCGGGCTGCAGGACATCGAGTCCGCCCGCGTCTCCGCCCTCGACCACGGGCTGACCGTGGGCGACGGCATCTTCGAGACCGTGAAGACGGTCGACGGAAGGCCCTTCGCGCTGACCCGCCACCTGGACCGGCTGGCCCGCTCGGCGCGCGGCCTCGCGCTGCCCGAACCCGACCTCGACGAGGTGCGCCGCGCCTGCGCAGCCGTCCTGGACGCCAATCCGGTGCCCCTCGGCCGGCTGCGCATCACGTACACCGGCGGCGTGTCGCCGCTCGGCTCGGACCGCGGCGACCACGGCCAGACCCTCGTCGTCGCCCTGGGCGAGGCGAGCAGGCGCCCCGACTCCACGGCGGTCATCACCGTCCCGTGGACCCGCAACGAGCGCGGTGCCCTCGCCGGGCTGAAGACCACCTCGTACGCCGAGAACGTCGTCGCCCTGGCCCGCGCGCACGAGCAGGGCGCGTCCGAGGCGCTCTTCGCCAACACGGTGGGGCGGCTGTGCGAGGGCACGGGCTCGAACGTGTTCGTCGTCCTGGACGGGGAGATCCACACCCCGCCGGTCGCCTCCGGCTGCCTGGCGGGCATCACGCGTGCGCTGGCCGTCGAGTGGACGGGCGCCAAGGAGACCGATCTGCCGCTGGACGTCCTCGAGCGCGCGGACGAGATCTTCCTGACGTCCACGCTGCGCGACGTCCAGGGCGTGCACCGGGTCGACGGGCGGGACCTGCCCGGCGCCCCGGGCCCGGTGACCGCCAAGGCCATGCGGATCTTCGAGGAGCGCGCCGGTAACGACCTGGACCCGTGATCCCGGTCCCGTCTCCGTAAACGCCGCGGACGAGCGGCTCACCGGGGGCCCGGCGGGGGTAGAACACCCCTGATGACCACCACCCTGCGGCCGGCCGAGCCGCTTCAGCGCGCTGCCGACGGGACTCGTTCACGCCGCTACCAGGTGTGCGTGAACAGCCGTCCCGTCGGCGCGGTCCATCTCGGTACGCACCCCGTCCTCGGCGACGCGGTGGCCCGGATCCGGGAGCTGCGGATCGAGGAGCCGGACCGCCACCGGGGCCGGGGCACCGTGGCGGCGCTCGCCGCGGAGGAGGTGGTGCGCGGCTGGGGCTGCC
This sequence comes from Streptomyces sclerotialus, assembly GCA_000719105.1. Classification (GTDB taxonomy): domain Bacteria; phylum Actinomycetota; class Actinomycetes; order Streptomycetales; family Streptomycetaceae; genus Streptomyces; species Streptomyces sclerotialus_B. The sequence goes on from JODX01000010.1 coordinate 128,195, forward strand.
GGCGGATCGAGGCCGTCATTCCGGCCGACGCCCGGCCGGCGCTGTCGCTGGCGACCGCGCTCGGCTACCTGCCCGGCAGCCGCCTCATGGGGAAGCCCCTCGGCGGCACCTCTCCCGGACTTCCCGCGGGCAGTCGGAGCCGCCCCATGTCCGGGACGGAGTTCGAGGGGTGGAGGGAGCAGCTGCAGCAGGAGTACGCCCGGCGCTGGACCGCCCGGGGAGTACCGGAGGCCGAGGCCCGCGCCATGGCGGGGAGCCGCCACTCCGCGCTGCTGTCCGACGGCGTGGCCACCGCGGGCACGACGCTCACCGTCCTGGAGCACGAGCGGGTCGCGGTCGGCACGCTGTGGCTGGGGGAGAGCGACGGCCGGGCCCTCGTGCACGACGTGCGGACGGACGAGCGCCACCGCGGCCGGGGCCACGGCCGCACGCTCATGCACCTGGCGGAGGCCGGGGCGATCGCGGCGGGCCGTACGGCGGTGCATCTGCACGTCTTCCCGGACGACATCCCGGCCGAACGGCTCGTCGCCTCCCTCGGCTATCGGACGATCACCCATCACCTGTGCAAGGAGCTGCTCTAGCCAACTGCTCCAGCAGTCGTCGCGGGACGGTCAGGCCTGGTCCCGGAACGGTCAGGCCTCCTGCCCGGCGGCCAGCAGACGGTCGGCGATCTCCTCGATGCGCGTCCGCAGTCCCTCCTGGCTCCTGCCGCCGTCGAGACGCTCGCCGCCGATGACGTACGTCGGGGTGCCGGTCACCCCGATCGCCTTGCCCTCGGCCTGGTCGGCGTCCACGATCAGCATGTGCCGGCCGTCGATCAGCGCGGTGTCGAACTCCTCGGCGTCCAGGCCGATTTCGCGGGCCACCTCGACCAGGAAGGGCTCGCCCCGGCGGGCCAGCTCCTCGACGCGGCCCAGCACGGCCTCCACGTACGGCCATCCCCGGCCCTGCTCCACGGCCTCCTCCGCGGCCTGCGCGGCGGCGAAGGCGTGCTTGTGCTTCTCCAGCGGGAAGTGCCGCAGCCGTACGTCGAGCCGGTCGCCGTACCGGGCGCGCAGGGCGCGGACGTCGTCGAGGGCGGTGCGGCAGTCGGGGCACTGGAGTTCGCACCAGACGTCCAGGACGACGGCGGAACGCGCGGGGGAGGAGTCGCTCATGGGCACCAGTCTCCCAGTCCGGGCGAGGCCGGCCCAATCCGGGCGGCGGGCCCGTCACCGGGGGCGGGGCGGGGCTGCCGCCCGGTACGGGGCGGAGCCACTCGTCCGGTGCGGGGGCGGAGCACTCGTCCGGTACGAGGGAGTCCTCGCCCGGTACGAGACGGAGTCCTCGGCCGGTACGAGACGGAGTTCTCGCCTGGTACCTGAGGTGGAACCGACCCTGACAACGACCCCGAGATGCCCCGGAGATCCGGTCGGACCATGGCATACCGGGTCCGCGGCGGTGCAGGATGGAAGGACCGGGCCGAACCGCCCGGTCATGCCCGACCGACTCGACCCAGCCCGCTGGAGGACCGGATGATTGCCGAGACCGTCTGTTCCGCCGTCTCCGCGGCCGGCCTGGGCATCGCCGCGATCACGGCCTACCGGAGGCGTTTCCTCGGGGCCGCCCGCATCGCCGCCTACTCGCTCGTACCCATCGGCCTGGTGATGACCGGAGTCGTCCAGTGGGCGGCCGACACCGCTTTCAGCCCGACGGCGTGGGCCGGGGTCGGTGTGCTCGGCGTCGCCTGGCTGCTCTTCGCGAGCACCCGGGCCGTGGAGCGGCGCAGCGGCGGGACGCGCAAGGAACGCAGGGCCGCCAGGGCCGCGCAGCGCGAGGCGGTCGCCCCGGCGGCCTCGGCCCCCTCGCTGCGCCAGGGCTCCCGCCCGGCGGCCCGTCCGGCGCCCGCATCGCGCGCCACGGACCCGGCGGACGACTTCAGCGACATCGAAGCCATCCTGAAAAAGCACGGCATATGACCCGGGGGGGCTGGAACAAGCAGGACACCGACCGGGCGACCGGGGTGCGGAAGTGATCACTATCGCTCTCGTACGGCTCGGATATTAGTGAACCACCGGTCATCTCGGGCGTGTTGATCGCACGAGAGGTGCCTGCTGCGCCATCATCGCCCGCGAGATGCTGGACACAACAGAGAGCGGCCCCGTAGCCCCGCCCGAGGAGCGGCGAGGGTGTCTCTTCGCGCTTTCCCAGCCACCGCTGATGATCTTCCTGGCGGTGATCGGCTGTCTGCTGCTCATGGCTTCACTGCACGATCTGCTGATGCTCTGAGCCGGAAACGGAGCCCGGGCGTCACCCGCTCAGGGCTCCGTCGGCTCGCCCGTCCCCACGGCGCCTGCCCGTATGACCCGGGCGGCGCGGCCCGGATCAGCCCGTGGCCTCTTTGCGACGGGCGCGGTAGGCGGCGACGTGGAGGCGGTTGCCGCAGGTGCGGCTGTCGCAGTAGCGCCGGGAGCGGTTGCGGGAGAGGTCGACGAAGGCGCGCCGGCAGTCCGGGGCCTCGCAGCGACGCAGGCGCTCCTGTTCCCCGGCGACGACGAAGAACGCGAGCGCCATCCCGCAGTCGGCCGCGAGGTGGTCGGCGACGGAGGCGCCGGGCGCGAAGTAGTGCATGTGCCAGTCGTAGCCGTCATGGTCGGTGAGCCGTGGCGTGGTGCCCGCCGCGGCCACCAGTTCGTTGATGATCATGGCGGCCGAGCGCGCGTCGGAGGCCGCGAAGACCTCGGCGAACCGGCCCCGCACCCTGCGCACCGCCATGAGATCGAACTCCGACAGCACCCCGACCTCGCTGATCTGGTGGTTCCGCACGAAGTCGTCGAGTGCCGGGACGCTCCCCAGCCCGTCGGGCGTGGTGTCGTCGTCCGGCGCGGTGTTCACCAGATCCACCACGGTGTCGAGGGCGCACCGGGTGTCGTGGGTGATCAGCACGTTTCGCTCTCCCTGGCCTGGAGGTCGGGCGGGCGCCCGCCGATGCTGGCCGATGGTAGTGGCTGGACGGCCCCCGCGACCGGCCCCGGCCGGGGCCGGGCAACGCTGTTACGGCCTCGAGACACCAGGCGTTACGGCCTCGGCAGGCCCGGTGCGCACCGCCCGTGCCGTACTGCCACTCGCGGCCCGGGGCCCCCTTCGTGGCGCTCCAGGGCTCCGGGCACCGGGACCGGCCGTGTGCTCCGGTGTTCTTGAGTGTCCCTTCGCGGCATGTTCCGCGGCATGTTCCGGCTTGCGTCGGCGTGCGTGGCTGCGCCGTCCCGCGCCCACCGCTCGCCGTGCGCCGGCAGGCCCGTGCGTACACGCACCGGCGCCGCCGCTGCGGAGGTCCGTGGCGACGGCGCCGGTGTGTGCCGTATGTGGTTGTCCTGCCCCGAGCCGTCTCCCCGAGTGGACGGCGCCGGGCGGCTCTGGTCGGGTTTCGCCCTGGTTGTGTCTAGCTTTCCGCAAGGATGTGGGACAACTCCTGATCGAGGTCGAAGTGGCGGTGCTCCGTGCCGGGCGGCACGGCGGTGTCCGTTCGCTTCAGGAACGACTCCAGGGCCCGCGCGGGGGCTTCGAGCAGGGCCTCACCCTCGGGGGAGCTCAGGGCGATGCAGACGACGCCCTGGCCGTGGCTCCGGGACGGCCAGACGCGGACGTCGCCGGTCCCGGTGGGCCGGTGGAGGCCCTCGGCGAGGAGGTCGCGGGCGAACACCCACTCGACGGTCTCCTCGGCTCCGGTGTGGAAGGTGGCGTGCACGGCGTAGGGATCGGCCGTGTCATACCGCAGTCCCGCGGGTACAGGCAGTGAGGACTCGCTCGACACAACGAGGCGCAGGTGCAGCTCGCAGCTGACCGTGGTGTTCATAAGCGCCAAGGCCTTTCGCTCAGTGTGCGCTCGGGGATTCGCACGTCGGCGAAATCGACATCCCACCTACGGTGCCGTTGTAAACCCCTCTGAGTGTTTTGCGTCGCTTTTGGTAGCTCATACGGCCGAGAACCCGTTCGTCGGATACGACCATTCCGGTGACCGGATTCTCTCGGGTAGGGTTTGGCCGTATGAATACGGGGAGTCACGAAACGGGGGAGGTCGCCGTGGCGGCCGACGGAACCAAGAGTGAGACCGGCACGCCCGGGGACGCGGCCACCGGGACGACCGACCCGGCCCCGCTCGGATCGCGTGCGCCGGAGTTCGTCAAGGCGCGGCGGGTGCTCCACCTCAGCTGGCAGGTGGGCGTCTTCGTCATCGGGCTCGCGGTGGTCGCCGCGGGCGCGGCCATGCTGGTGCTGCCCGGCCCCGGCTGGGTGGTGATCTTCGGCGGCATGGCGATCTGGGCGACCGAGTTCGTCTGGGCGCAGCTGGTGCTCCGCTGGACGAAACGCAAGGTGACCGAGGCGGCGCAGCGCGCCCTCGATCCCAAGGTCCGCCGCCGCAACATCATCCTGACGACGGTCGGTCTGGTGATCGTGGCCGTGGTCGTCGGGGTCTACCTGTGGAAGTTCGGCCTGGAGCTGCCCTGGAAGATCAAGGAGCAGTGACCGGGCGGCGGTCCGGCGCCCGGTCGGGCACGTGGCCGGGGGCCGGACCGGGTACGCGGCTGTGGCCGGGGGCCTGGTCGGGCACATGGTCGAAGGCACCCCCTGACATGGGGTAATGTTCTGTCTGCGCCCGGGCGATTAGCTCAGCGGGAGAGCGCTTCGTTCACACCGAAGAGGTCACTGGTTCGAACCCAGTATCGCCCACTTGACACCCGGACGACCCGGCTCACGGACACCGTGAGCCGGGTCGTTCTGTTGTTGCGGTGTGGTGGTCGTGGCCGCGATCAGGTTCACGGGTTCCGTTCCTGGTCCGACCTGGGGACAAGCCAGTGGTACGCGGACGGACCGGATGCCTCGGGCTCCCACGAGGGCCCTCGCCCGCCCCTCGGCGCCTCCGGCCGCTGCGTGCACCGCGGCCGCGGTGCGTCGAAGAGGTGCTTCGGGTTCAGGTGGGCCGTGGGGCCGCCCGGACCGGTCGCCGGCGCGGGTCGCGCGGCCGGCCGGAGGGAAGGGGCGTGCGAGGTGCTCCGTGGAGTGCTCGTTGCGCCGGCTGGTTCTGCACCGCCGCTCCGACCGGTTGACCGGGGCCCGCTCGGTGCCCTGTTGTCCGACCCGCACGCGATCGCACGCCACCGCCCGCAACGGCTGCCGACCTCCGCCGCGCGCTGCTTCACGCTGCTCGCCGCCCTGTGAGGCGCGCAGTCCGCTCCGCAACCGCCGACGTCGCGCGCCACCTCGTCACTCTCTGTTGTCGGGTGCCGATCGCCTTCGGCCGTCCGCACATCGGCTCCCGCGTGCCTCCGCGCCTCGCGGAACCCGGCGTCACCGAACCCTTTCTGCCCTCTTCCTGCCCTCCTTCCGCTGTCTGCCGGTCCTCGCTCCACTGCCGACCTTCGCTTCCCCCTCAGCCGACGCCGTGCCCCCAACCATCGGTGTCCTGGGTGTCCCGGGTGTCCCGGTCCCGGGTGTCTCGAACAACGCCTTTTCTCGCTCCTTCCGAACGCGAGGGCAGAGAAGATGAGGCCTCGTCACTTCCGCGTTCGACCCACCGAATCCACTGCCTCCACCTGCACATTTCCTCGCTCGCTCCGCCCCTCGATCCCGCCCCGGCCGCCCCGCGACCCCGTACTCGGCCCGGCCCTGACCGCCACGCTCCCGCCCGGGCTTTCCATCAATTCCTGTCCGAATCATTGACGCATCCGGAGGGTCTCCGTACCTTGTGCCAGCAAGCGCTTACTTGAAACGATTCATGCGAGCGATCGACGACGTCGCGGGGAGGTCCCACTGTGGGTGACAACATGAGCGTGGAGAGGCGGACGGTGCTCAAGGCGGTCGGCGCCTCGCTGACCACGCTGGGGCTGGCCGCCGCGACGGGCTGCGGTGGCGGCAGCGGTTCGGGCGACGGCACGGTGACGATCCGTTACGCCTGGTGGGGCGGCGAGCCGCGGGCCATCGCCATCAAGAAGACGATCGCGCTCTTCGAGAAGAAGTACCCGAAGATCAAGATCAAGCCGGAATTCACGGACTATGAGGCGTTCTGGGAGAAGTTCCAGACGCAGGCCTCCGGCGGGAATCCGCCGGACGTTTTCCAGAATTCGGTCACGTTCCTGCGCAAGTACGACAAGCGCGGGGTCCTGATGGACCTCAAGACCCAGGCGGACGCGGGGAATCTGAGCCTCGACAATTTCCGCAACGGTGTTCTGTCGGCCGGTCAGGCCGACGGAAAGCAGCTCGGCATCCCGGTCGGCGCCAACACCATGGCACTCGTCATCGACCTCAAGGCCTTCGAGAAGGCGGGCGTGAAGCCGGAGTTCGGCTGGACCTGGGACGAGTACTTCGACGCGCTGCAGACGATCCAGGACAAGCTGAAGATCGCCGGTGACACGGGCTACTTCAGCATCATGTACCTCTACGACCTCTACCTGCGGCAGAACGGCAAGGCCTTCTACACCGACAGCGATCTCGGCTTCACCGAGGACGATCTGACGCAGTGGTGGGAGGACGGCTACAAGCGCGTGCGCTCCGGGCTCGTCGCCGACCCGAAGAAGATCGAGCAGGTCAAGCCCAAGTCGGGCCTGTCGGCGGGGCTCGCCGCGTCCGAATTCACCTGGGACAACTTCTCCATCCGCTACGAGGGCGAGGGCGAGTCGGACTACGGGCTCGCGCCGATTCCCACCACGGACGGGAAAGACACCGGCCAGTACCTCGGTTCGCTGATGCTCAGCGCTTTCACCGGCACCAAGCACCCCAAGGAAGTGGCCCAGTTCATCGACTTCATGACCCACGACCCCGAGGTCGGCAAGATCATGGGGTACGACCGCGGCATCCTCGCCACGTCGGAGCAGTACGAGGCGTTCACGCCCACCGACGACAACAACAAGGGTGTCAAGGCCTACGAGGAGGAGGTCGCCGCGGCCGGCGTGCTCGGGAAGATCACCCCGCACCCGTCCGGCGCCGACGTCATCGAGGCGGCGTTCCTGCGCATCGGCGGTGAGGTCGCCCAGGGCAAGACCAAGCCGGCCGACGCCGCCAAGGCGCTGTTCAGCGAGGCCAAGGCCGCCTTCGCGGGCTGAGGGGACGTACCACCATGACGCTCGTCAAGGAAGCGCCCGCGCCCCCGGCCGGGAAGCGGTCCGCCGCTCCCGCCGCCGGGCGGCGCGGGCGGCGCCGCGAGAACCTCGTCGGCTACCTCTTCATGTCGCCGTGGCTCGCGGGGTTCCTGCTGCTCACGGCCGGGCCGATGATCGCGTCGCTGTACTACGCGTTCACCAGCTACAACCTGTTCGCGCCACCGCAGTGGGTGGGGCTGGACAACTTCACGACGATGTTCCAGGACCCGCGCTGGCAGAAGTCCGTGCAGGTCACCCTGAAGTACGTCGTCGTGGCCACCCCGCTGAAACTGCTGCTGGCACTCGGCGTCGCGCTGCTGCTCGCACAGAGTCGGCGCGGGCAGGGGCTGTACCGGGCCGCGTTCTACATGCCCTCGCTCATCGGTGCCAGCGTCTCCGTGGGCTTCGTGTGGCGCGCGCTGTTCTCGGACGACGCGGTCGTGGACCGTACCCAGAAGATCTTCGGTCTCGACGTGGGCGGCTGGATCGGCAATCCGGACTACGTCATCTACGCCCTGGTGGCGCTGAGCATCTGGCAGTTCGGCGCGCCGATGGTCATCTTCCTGGCCGGGCTCAAGCAGGTCCCGCGGGAGCTGTACGAGGCGGCCGAGGTGGACGGGGCCGGTCCGCTGCGGCGGTTCTGGAACATCACGCTGCCGATGATCTCGCCCGTGCTGTTCTTCAACGTGCTGCTGGAGTCCATCCACGCGTTCCAGGTGTTCGGTTCCGCCTACGTCGTCTCCGACACCCGGTGCGGGCCGGCCGACGCCACGCTCGTCTACACCTGTTACCTGTACCAGAAGGGCTTCAAGGAGGCTCAGATGGGCTTCGCCTCCGCGATGGCCTGGACGCTGGTGATCGCGGTGGCGCTCGTGACGGCGGTCCTGTTCTGGTCGCAGAAGAAGTGGGTGCACTACGAGGAGGCCGCCAAGTGACCACCGCCACCAGTCCCGCCGTGCGCACCGCGAACGAGCGGCGGCGCACTGGATCGATCGCCTGGCACGTGGGCGCGCTCGTCGTCCTCGCGGTCGTCCTGTATCCCGTGATCTGGGTGGTCGGCGCGGCCTTCAAGCCGGGCAAGGACATCATCGCCAGCCTCGACCTGCTGCCCGCCAAGCCCGTCTTCGAGAACTTCTCCGGGCTCGCCGACGGTATCTCCGGCATCTCCATCAGCAGTTTCTTCGTGAACTCGCTGACGTACGCGGTCCTCGCCGTGGTCGGTGTGGTGCTGTCCAGCTCGCTGACGGCCTACGCCTTCACCAAGATCCGGTTCGCCGGGCGGAACCTGATGTTCACGATGATGATCGGCACGCTGCTGCTGCCGTACCACGTCCTGCTCATCCCGCAGTATGTGATGTTCCGCAACCTCGAGCTCGTCGACACCCTCGTGCCGCTCGTGGCGGGCAAGTTCCTGGCGACGGAGGCGTTCTTCGTCTTCCTGATGGTGCAGTTCATGCGCGGGCTGCCGCGCGAGCTGGACGAGGCCGCCAAGCTCGACGGCTGCGGACACCTGCGGACCTACTGGTCCATCGTGCTGCCGCTGTGCCGTCCCGCCCTCATCACCAGCGCCATCTTCACCTTCATCAACGCGTGGAACGACTTCATGGGGCCGTTGATCTACCTCAACACCCCCTCCAAGTACACCGTCTCGCTGGGGCTGATGATGTTCCGCGACCAGGAGGGCATCGCCAACTACGGCGGCATGATCGCGATGTCGCTGGTGGCTCTGATTCCGGTCATCGCCTTCTTCATGGCCTTCCAGCGCTACCTCATCGACGGCATGGCCACGTCCGGCCTGAAGTGACCGAAGTGACCGAAGCGATCTGAAGTGAAGTGAAAGGGCGGGGGGCGGTCACCATGGCGCAAGCAAGCGTGAAGGCGCGCAAGAAGGAGCCTCTGTTCGGCGAACGCTTCGCCGTCTTCGCCGAGTGCATGCTCACCGGCGTGTGGATCGCTGTGGCCTGCCTCGGCCTCGTCACCTACCCGGCGGCGTTCGCCGCAGGTGCCCGGCATCTGCGGCGCCGGACCGCCCATGAGAGCGGCGGCTGGCGCGAGTTCGTCGCCGACTTCCGGACGGCCGTGCGCCGGGGGTGGGCCGTCGGGCTCGCCGGGTGGGCCGCGGCGGGCGCCGTCTGGGTGGACGTCCAGGTCGCGCGGGCCGGGCTGCCCGGCGGGCCGTTCGCCGCGGCGGTCGGTCTGTTCGCGCTGATCGCGCTCATGGTGTCCGGGCTGCGCGCGGCGGCGGTGTGGACACCCGGTGACTCCTGGCGGGCGCTGCTCGGGGCCGCCGGCCGGCGCACCCTCCGCGATCCCGCGGGGTCCTTCCTGATCGTCTGCGGACTGGCGGTCGTCGCCGGTTCCGCCTGGCTCGTCGCGCCGCTGGCGGTCCCCGTTCTCGGGGCCGTCGCGGCGGCGGCCGTCGCCGTGGAGGAGCGGTACCGCCGCACCTGACCGGCACCCCACGTTTCCCCGGTGCGACGCCCATGGCGTCGTACCTCTACCTGTCATGCCCTTGACAGGCCTCTGCCACCCGTTGCAAGGACGCAAGGAAAGGAAAGGCCATGTCCCCCATCGACCGCAGGTCCCTCCTCAAGGCGGCCGCCGTCACCGGAGCCGCCGCCCAGGTCAGCTTCGCGCTCGGCTCGACCGCGCAGGCCGCCCCGGGAGCCACACCCGGAGCCGAGGCCGTGGACGCGGACCCGGTGACCCTGGACTGGCTGGAGGACGGCGGACTCGGTGCCGCCCCCGGGTCCACCGTGGGCGTGCCGTGGCCCAAGGGCGCGTACGACAAGGAGCAGAAGTTCTCCCTGACGGACGCCGACGGCAAGGCGGTCCCCGTCCAGACCTGGCCCCTCGCGTACTGGCCCGACGGCTCCCTGAAGTGGACCGCGCACGCGGTCGGCACGGGAGCCGGCGCCGGCAAGCTCACCCTCACCGCGGGCAGCCCCGCCGCCCCCGAGAAGAAGATCACTGTGTCCAGCGGCGGCGGCACCATCGAGGTGTCCACCGGTGTCATCACGGCGAAGATCGGCAAGAGCGGCTCCACGCTGGTGAAGTCCGTGCGGCGCGGCTCGACCGAGATCGCCCGCGACGGCCGGCTGGTCCTGCTGCGCCAGCCGGAAATCGAGGACGGTGACCAGGGGGCGACGAAGCTCGAACGGTTCGAGAGCGTCATCAGCGAGACCGAGGTCGAGCAGAACGGCCCGGTCCGCGCGGTCGTCCGCATCGACGGCAAGCACCGCAAGGGCAGCCGGAGCTGGCTGCCGTTCTCGATCCGGCTCTACTTCTACGCGGGCGCGGAGTCGTTCCGCATGGTCCACACGATCACCTTCGACGGCAAGCAGGAGCCCGGCAAGGCCAGCGGTGACTTCATCCGCGGCCTCGGCGTCCGCTTCTCCGTGCCGATGCGCGACGAGTCCTACGACCGGCACATCCGCATCGGCGGCGAGGGCACCGGCATGCTCCGCGAGGCCGTCAAGGGCATCACCGGGCTGCGTCGCGACCCGGGCGCGTCCGTCCAGGCGGCCCAGTACGAGGGCCAGAAGCTGGCCGACCCGTCCACCTGGGACCAGCGGGTCACCACCCGCCTCCAGTACATCCCCGAGTGGGGCGACTACACCCTCTCCCAGCTCTCCGCCGACGGCTTCACCGTCCGCAAGCGCACCAAGAAGGGCCACGGCTGGATCGGTGCGGGCGGCGGCCGGCGCGCCTCCGGCTTCGGCTACGTCGGCGGTGCGAGCGGCGGCCTCTCCTTCGGTCTGCGCGACTTCTGGGAGAAGTTCCCCGCCCAGCTCGACATCCGCGACGCCCACACCGACGAGGCCGAGGTCACCCTCTGGCTCTGGTCGCCCGAGGCGCAGCCCATGGACCTGCGCTTTTACCACGACGGCATGGGCCAGGACACCTTCGCGAAGCAGACCGAGGGCCTCAACATCACCTACGAGGACTACGAGCCGGAGTTCGGCACTCCCTACGGCATCGCCCGCACCTCGGAGCTCCTCTTCTGGGCCAACGAGACGACGCCGAGCCCCGAGCAGCTCGCCCAGCAGGTCGAGGCCGTCCGCGTGCTGCCGCAGCTCGCCGCGCCGCCCAAGCAGCTCATCAAGGCGGGCGTCTTCGGCCCGGGCCTGTACTCCGAGCCCGACCGCTCCACGCCCGCCAAGGCGAAGATCGAGGACCACCTCGACTTCCTCTTCACCTACTACAAGGACCAGGTGGAGATGCGCCGCTGGTACGGCTTCTGGGACTACGGCGACATCATGCACACCTACGACACGGTCCGGCACCAGTGGCGCTACGACGTCGGCGGCTACGCCTGGGACAACTCCGAGCTCTCCCCGGACCTCTGGCTCTGGTACGCCTACCTGCGCTCCGGCCGCGCCGACATCTTCCGCTTCGCCGAGGCGATGACCCGGCACACCGGCGAGGTCGACGTCTACCACCTCGGCGAGTGGGCGGGCCTCGGCACCCGGCACGGCGTCCAGCACTACGCCGACAGCGCCAAGCAGCAGCGCATCGCGAACACCACCTACCGGCGCTACTACTACTTCCTCACCGCCGACGAACGTGTCGGCGACCTCATGCACGCCAACGTCGACTCCGACGAGACCTTCCTCGTCCTGGACCCGATCCGCAAGATCCGCACCGAGCCCTACACGCCCGACCGGCACGCCCTGTCGATCGGCTTCGGCACCGACTGGAGCGGCCTGGTGTCGGCCTGGCTCACGGAGTGGGAGCGCAAGGGCCCCAAGTGGGAGAAGGCGAAGGCGCGCGTCCTGTCCACCATGGAGACCATCGCCGCCCAGCCCAACGGCTTCGTCCAGGGCACCGGCCTGTACGACCTGGACACCGGAAAGTTCGCGATCGCCGAGAAGCCCGTGGTCGGGGTCTCCCACCTCTCCGCCGTCTTCGGCCTCAACGAGCTGTGCGCCGAGCTGATCGACCTGGTCGACATGCCGAAGTTCAACGAGGCGTACTACGACTACTGCCGCTACTTCAACGCCAGCAAGACCGAACAGGCGGCGCGCTACGGCAGCAACTTCGGCAGCCTGATCCTCTTCCAGGGCCACTCGCGCCTGGACGCGTACGCGGCCGTGCAGACCGGCGACGAGAAGCTGGCCACGCGCGCGTGGGAGAAGTTCTACAACTCCGACGGCTACAAGGAGTCGGCGCCGTGGAAGACGGAGAAGCTGAGCGGCCCGGCCACGCTGGTCGCGGGCAGCGAGGCCGCCTGGGTCTCCACCAACGACACCGCGCTGTACGGCCTCGCCGCCATCGAGAACCTGGCGCTGCTCGGCGACAGGATGCCGTGACGCCGCGCTCCTGAGGGCGTGTGACCGAGGATCCGTGCGGGGTGCACAGGGGCCCCGCACGGGCACTCGGACCCGCATGGACTGGAACCATTACCGCTTCCGCAGCCTGTGGGCCCTGCCCGCGCCGCCCGCCACCGTCCGCGAGGTGCTGGAGCGCATCGAGGACTACCCCCGCTGGTGGCCCCAGGTGCGCGCGGTGACCCGTATCGACGACACGCGCGCGTGCATACGGATCCGGTCGGTCGTGCCGTACGACCTGACGTTCACCGGGGAAGAGGTACGGCGCGACGCGGCGGCCGGAGTGCTGGAGATCGCGACGGCCGGGGACATCGACGGACGGGCGCGCTGGACGCTCACCGCCGGCGGGCCCGGCACCCTTGCCCACTACGACCAGGAGGCGTACGTCACCAAGCCGCTGCTGCGCCGGCTCGCCGTGCCGGGACGGCCCGTCTTCCGCGCCAACCACGCGCTGATGATGCGGGCGGGACACCGGGGACTCGTCGCCCACTTGGGGGCGGGCCGGCCACGGACTGACCGCGGAGCGGGAAGCGGTTTGTACGGGACCCGCTGAGACCTGTATTGTTCAGTGCGTTCCCGGGCGATTAGCTCAGTGGGAGAGCGCTTCGTTCACACCGAAGAGGTCACTGGTTCGAACCCAGTATCGCCCACCCGGAGGAAGCCGGTCCGTACTCCACGGACCGGCTTTCCGCATGTCCGGCCCGTCCGCGGGGCGAGTGCTCAGGTCCGTACGGCGCGTGCTCAGGCCGCCGCCGGCAGGTCCGGCCGCAGCGGCCACGCCGGATCCACCGCCTCCTCCGAACCGTTGCGCGCGAACCACGCCTGCAGACCGCGCGCCTGTGCCGCGTGCCACACCGCCTGCAGCGTGTGCAGCTCGGCGGGGGAGAGGCGCTCCAGCCGGGCCGCGAACCGCCGCGCCACCGCCCGGACGACCTCCATCGCCGCCAGTGCGTCCGCCGCCGCGTCGTGCGCGCCGTCCAGCGGCACCCCGTAGTGCGCGCAGAGGGCGCCGAGCGTACGGCGGCCCTTGCGGTAGCGGTCCAGGTGCTTGTCGAGGACGAGCGGATCGAGCACGAACAGCGGCGTCGCCTCGAACCAGTGGCACAGCGAGGACGCGCGGTGCCGGCGCAACTCCCGGTCCAGCAGCGTCAGATCGAACGGCGCGTTCATCACCACCAGCGGACGGCCCCGTACCGCCTGCTCGGACAGCTGCCGCGCTATCTCGTCCACCACCGGCGACGGCCAGCGCCCGTTGCGCTGCACATGCTCATCCGTCAGCCCGTGCACCGCCGTTGCCGCGGCGGGCACCGGCACCCCGGGGTTCACCAGCCAGCGGGTCACCCGCGGCCGGGCCCCGGGCGCCTCCTGGACGACGACGGCGGCCGACACGATCCGGTCGGTCTCGACGTCCACGCCCGTGGTCTCCGTGTCGAACGCGGCCAAGGGGCCTTCGTACCAGCACGTCATGTGCCTTCAACTCCTCGTTTTGCGTCGGCAGTTGACGTGCCGTCCCCTGCCCGGTTCGGTGATACCCGGGCTGTTTGCGCCATACGCCGCAAGGAGACAACAGAAGTACGGGTCCTGGCTGTTCAGAGGCCTGTGTCCGGTATGAACGCGCTTCGGAAGGCTGTTGGCATGGCGATCGCGCAGCCCGAACAAGGCGGGCTGCTGCCGCGGCGGACCACGGAACGCGGCACCCTCGCCGTCACCGCCTGCATGGAGACGCTCCAGGTCGGCTACCTGCACGCCGTCGCGGCGGCCGCCGGCTGCTCGCTGTCCCAGCCGTTCCCGGACAACGGCATCGACTGGCACGTCAGCCACAGTGCCCCCGGGCACACGGTCGACGACGAGGTCACCATCAAGGTGCAGCTCAAGGCGACGTACCAAATACCGCCCAACCCCCCGGGGCGCTTCTTCTCCTTCACGCTCGACAACGAGCACCTGGCGAAGCTGGCCCGCACCCCGGTCGCGGTGCACAAGATCCTCGTCGTGATGATCGTGCCCCGCTCCCAGGACGAGTGGCTGCGCGCCGGCCACGACCGGCTGGACCTGCGGCACTGCTGCTACTGGATCAACCTCGCCGGGCAGCCCATAACCGGCCGGCGCAGAACGACCGTACGCATCCCCACCTCGCGCATCTTCGACGACCGCGCACTCTGCTCCATCATGACCAGGGTCGGAACGGGAGGCAGACCGTGACGCACCGCCCCACCGGTGAACCCCATGGACCCCAGGGATTGCATGGACCCGTGCGGCCCCGCCCCGCCGATCCCGCCCGGCCCCACCCGCCGGAGCCCTCCCGGGTCGACCCGGCCGTCCTCGGCGCGCTGCTGCGCCGCCACGGCTGGCAGCGCCGCGGCGGCGCCCCCGGACGCTACGGACGCTGGCTCCCGCCCGGCCCCGGCGAAAGCCGTACGAGCCTGCTGGTGCCCGAGAGCCGCGCCTTCCCCGACTGCGACGACCTGCTCGGTGAGGCCCTGGAGGCGCTCGCCCGCAGCGGCTCGCCCGCCGCCCGTGACGTCCTGGTCGGCCTCGCCGTCCCCAGCGACGAGATCCGCTGGTCGCGCGACGTGCCCGCCGGACCCGCCGGCGCCGCGCCCTGGACCGTCGAGGAACAGCTGCACACCGCCGCCCGCCAGATGCTCCTCGCCGCCGCGCTCGCCACACGCGCGCGTGCGGGCTATTACGGCGCCCGCCACCGCCGCCAGTCCGCGGACTCCCTGGAGAGCGTGCTCATCGGCGCCGCCGCCGACGGCGGGCGGCTCACGGCCTTCGTCCCCGTCGCCACCGGACGCCCCCTCGCCGTCCGTCTCCACCAGGCCCTGCACGCGGCCCGCGAGGCCATCGACTACCAGCGGGCCACCGGCGGCATGGACGCCTTCGACGGCGCCGTCGGGGCGGGCGTCAGCCATGAGCTCACCAAGGCCCTGATCGCCCTCGTCCGCGGCACGGAGGGCGCCCGCGTCGCCGTCGCCTGGGCACCGGCCGCCGGCGTCCCCGAGGGCTGCGCCGCCCCCGCCGAGCCCGTCGAGTTCTCCCCGGGCGACCTGCCCGTCCTGCGTGCGGCCGGCGCCCGCTACCAGCACGGGGAGCCCTCGGTGCCCGTGTGCGTGACCGGCACCGTCGTCCGGATGCGCCGATCCGGCCCGGACGGTCAGGGCACCGTACGCCTGCGCGTCCTGGACGGCGCCGAGGTCACACACGTCCGGGTGGTCCTGGACGACGAGTCCTACCGTGTCGCCGGGCACGCCCATCTCGTGGGGCTGCCCGTACGGGTGGACGGGCGGCTGGCGAGCCGGGGCGGATTCCGGCGGCTCACGGATGTCGCCGAGGTCGTTCCGGTGGCGGTGGACGACGCCGAACGGGACCGGCTGATGAAGCTGCTCCAGGAGACCGCGGAGATCACGGCGTCCTTCGAGGGGGCCTGTGGGGAGGAGTGAGACCGGCCACGGGGAAACCGTTTCGCGGAGGGCGCCCGGGGCTCGGTACGATTCCCCTCTGCGTACGCCTGCGTGTACGCGTCCACCCATCAGGCCATCAGGCAGGAGAGACCGGTGTCAGACGTCCGTGTGATCATCCAACGCGATTCCGAGCGGGAAGAGCGCGTGGTGACGACGGGCACTACGGCCGCCGACCTCTTCCTCGGAGAGCGCACCGTCGTCGCGGCCCGCGTGGGCGGCGAGCTGAAGGACCTCGCGTACGAGGTGAAGGACGGCGAGACCGTCGAGCCCGTGGAGATCTCCTCCGAGGACGGCCTGAACATCCTCCGGCACTCGACCGCGCACGTGATGGCGCAGGCCGTGCAGGAGCTGTTCCCGGAGGCGAAGCTGGGCATCGGCCCGCCCGTCAAGGACGGCTTCTACTACGACTTCGACGTGGAGAAGCCCTTCACGCCCGAGGATCTCAAGGCCATCGAGAAGAAGATGCAGGAGATCCAGAAGCGCGGCCAGCGCTTCTCGCGGCGCGTCGTCACCGACGAGGCCGCCCGCGAGGAGCTGGCGGACGAGCCGTACAAGCTGGAGCTCATCGGCATCAAGGGCGCCGCGTCCTCCGACGACGGCGCGGACGTCGAGGTGGGCGGCGGCGAGCTGACCATCTACGACAACCTGGACGCCAAGACCGGCGAGCTGTGCTGGAAGGACCTCTGCCGCGGTCCCCACCTGCCCACCACCCGGAACATCCCGGCGTTCAAGCTGATGCGCAACGCCGCCGCGTACTGGCGCGGCAGCGAGAAGAACCCGATGCTCCAGCGCATCTACGGCACCGCCTGGCCGTCCAAGGACGAGCTGAAGGCCCACCTGGACTTCCTCGCCGAGGCCGAGAAGCGCGACCACCGCAAGCTGGGCAACGAGCTGGACCTGTTCTCCTTCCCGGAGGAGATCGGCCCCGGCCTGGCGGTCTTCCACCCCAAGGGCGGCATCATCCGCCGGGTCATGGAGGACTACTCGCGCAAGCGGCACGAGGAGGAGGGCTACGAGTTCGTCTACTCGCCGCACGCCACCAAGGGCAAGCTGTTCGAGACCTCGGGCCACCTGGACTGGTACGCCGACGGCATGTACCCGCCCATGCAGCTCGACGACGGCGTGGACTACTACCTCAAGCCCATGAACTGCCCGATGCACAACCTGATCTTCGACGCGCGCGGCCGTTCGTACCGTGAGCTGCCGCTGCGCCTCTTCGAGTTCGGGACCGTGTACCGGTACGAGAAGTCGGGCGTCGTGCACGGCCTGACCCGCTCGCGTGGCTTCACCCAGGACGACGCGCACATCTACTGCACGAAGGAGCAGATGGCCGACGAGCTCGACAAGACGCTCACCTTCGTCCTGAACCTCCTGCGCGACTACGGCCTGACCGACTTCTACCTGGAACTGTCCACCAAGGACCCGGAGAAGTTCGTCGGCTCCGACGAGATCTGGGAGGAGGCCACCGAAACCCTCCGTCAGGTTGCCGAGAAGCAGGGTCTGCCGCTGGTCCCGGACCCGGGCGGCGCCGCCTTCTACGGCCCGAAGATCTCCGTGCAGTGCAAGGACGCCATCGGCCGGACCTGGCAGATGTCCACCGTCCAGCTGGACTTCAACCTGCCGGAGCGCTTCGACCTCGAGTACACCGGTCCGGACGGGTCCAAGCAGCGCCCGGTCATGATCCACCGCGCGCTCTTCGGCTCGATCGAGCGCTTCTTCGCGGTACTCCTCGAGCACTACGCGGGCGCCTTCCCGGCGTGGCTCGCGCCCGTCCAGGCGGTCGGCATCCCGATCGGCGACGCGCATGTGGAGTACCTGCAGAAGTTCGCCGCCGAGGCCAGGAGGAAGGGCCTGCGCGTCGAGGTCGACTCCTCCTCCGACCGTATGCAGAAGAAGATCCGCAACGCCCAGAAGGCGAAGGTGCCCTTCATGGTCATCGCGGGCGACGAGGACATGGCCGCCGGCGCCGTCTCCTTCCGCTACCGCGACGGCTCGCAGGAGAACGGCATCCCCGTCGACGAGGCCATCGCCAAGATCGTGAAGGTCGTGGAGGACCGCGAGCAGGTCTGACCCATGGCACCCGAGGCCCCCGGAGCTCACTGTTCCGGGGGCCTCGCGTCGTCCTCGCCGCCCTCGCGGGCGAACATCTGGAGCAGCCAGGACGAGAACGACCCGGTCACGGTGCCGAGCAGCCCCAGCCCGCAGATCATCATGCCCACCGCGACCGCCCGCCCCGAGGCCGTCACGGGCACGAGATCGCCGTACCCGACGGTCGCCAGCGTGGCGCAGGCCCACCACGCCGCGTCCCCGAAGGTACGGATCGACGCGTCCTGTGCCGTGTGCTCGAGCTGGTACACGGAGAGGGCCCCGGTGAAGCCGAGCAGGACGGCGCTCAGGCCCGCGTAGGCGGTCACCCGTGTGTACAGCGGGAGCCGGGGCCGGCCGGTCCGCCGCTGCACGGCCTGGTAGGCCCGTACGAGCCGCAGCGGCCGCAGCAGCGGCAGGAACAGCACCAGCGTGTCCAGCGCGTGGGTGCGCACGAAGCGCGGGCCCTGCCCGCTCAGCCGCCACCGCACCGCGTAGTCGACGGCGAACACGGCCCACGCCGTGAACAGCACCCCGAGACAGAGCGCCCGCCCCGCGCCGGGCAGGCCGGGCGCGAGCACCCACACCGCGTACGCGGCGAGGAAGAGCATCGATGTGAGGGCGAGCGGCAGTTCCGCACGCCGTTCCCAGCGGGCCTTGCGGCTGTCGTCCTCCACTCCGCCAGCTTGCCCTCCGACGGTTGCCCCTGCGACACGTTCCGCCGGGGCGAAGCCATATGCTGCACTGCATGACGAGTGAGCCGGAGCAGCAGATCGGAGTGGGAACGCAGGACGCGTTCCAGCGCCTGTGGACGCCCCACCGGATGGCGTACATCCAGGGCGAGAACAAGCCGAGCGGCCCGGGGGCCGACGACGGCTGTCCGTTCTGCTCGATCCCGGCCAAGTCCGACGAGGACGGTCTGATCATCAAGCGCGGGGAGCACGTCTACGCGGTGCTCAACCTCTACCCGTACAACGGCGGTCACCTCATGGTCGTGCCCTACCGTCACGTCGCCGACTACACGGATCTGACCGCTCCGGAGACCGTCGAGCTCGCCGAGCTGACCAAGCAGGCCATGGCCGCGCTGCGCACCGCCTCCGGTGCCCATGGGTTCAACATCGGCATGAACCAGGGCTCGGTCGCGGGCGCCGGGATCGCCGCCCACCTCCACCAGCACGTCGTGCCCCGCTGGGGCGGCGACACGAACTTCATGCCGGTCGTGGGGCACACGAAGGTGCTGCCCCAGCTGCTCGCCGACACCCGCAAGATGCTGGCGGAGGCATGGCCGGCGGCCTGATGCGGTCCATGCGGTCCCTCGTCCCGTGCCGTGCCGACCGCGCGCGGCCGTGCGCCCGGCACGCGCGCCGGCGGCCTCACGCGTCGTAGAGGTCCGCCTTCTGGGGGGTCGGGTCCTGCACGCTGCCGCTGAGCACCGACGAGCGGTTGTCGAACTTCGTCGTGTCCACGCCGTGCTCCTTCAGGAAGTCGATGACGGCCGCGTGCACCACCCGGAGCACCGGGGTGGCCGTGCGCAGGACGTCGTCGGTCATGAAGCGGTGCTTCCACGGCTGGTCGGCCCAGGCGTGCCGCAGGCCGAAGGGCTCGGGCAGGACCAGTGAGCCGCCGAGCCAGTTGAGGAGGGGCGGGTACCAGCTGAGCGGCGCGCGGGCCGCGAGCCGGACCACCTCGTCGTTGTCGACGAGCGGCAGGGTGATGGTGCGGGTCTCCCAGAACCGCACGGTCTTGGAGACGGTCCGCTCCTTCGCCGCCGGCTTGCTCATGAACAGCCCGTTCACCGGGCCCAGGGCGTGGCCGGTCAGTTCGATGCGCAGCGTCTTGTGCAGCACGGTCACGGTGACGAGCATGCTGATCACCAGCTGCCCGTCCCAGAGCGTCCACTGCACACCCAGGTAGTGCCGGTCGCCCTTGTCGAACTGCTGGGTGTTGCAGATGTCGCTGAGCTGCTTGGCGTTGGCCCGGTGCGCCGTGTACTCGGCGGGGCGCGACACCTCCTTGGCGCCCGGCGGGACGGGCGTGATGATCCAGTGGCCCACGTCCGGCTTCGGGAACCCGCCCGTGGTCAGGGGGCCCTTGGGGAGCTCGCCCAGGGCCCGCTCGATGACGTTGGCGAGGTCGTAACTCTGGAAGGACGCGACCTCCGGGCCCGGTACCAGGTGCTTCGCCAGATCCATGCTCAGCGAGCCCGTGGTGCGGGCCTCCTCCGTGCGTGGGGAGGGGAGCGGGATCAGGTCCTCGGCGAGGTACCAGTGGCCCCAGCGGGTGCCCATGCCGAGGACGCCCTTGGGGCCCGCGTAGAACAGGTGGTTCGACGCCTGCTCGTCCCGGAGCTCGCCGAAGGCCTGGCGCAGCCGCTCGGCGCGTTCGTCGCCGGGGCTGCTCGGCACCGATTCGGGCACCCGGGCGCCGACGGCGCTGCCCGAGAGGAGGCCCGTCCAGCGCTCGCGCAGGTCCTTCGCGGTGTTCTCGCAGATCCGCTTGGCCAGGAACCAGCCGATGACGGGGGCGACGAGCGCGGCGCGCGCGTACCAGGCCCAGAAGCCGGTGAACGGCATCTTGACCAGGAAGAGCACGACGAGCGCTCCCACGGCGACCAGCACCGTGGTGGCGAGGGCCCCGGCGCGTTTGTCGTCGCGCCTGGCGACCGTCGAGCGGATCTGGAAGACCAGCAGCCAGAGCAGCAGGCCGGGCAGGAAGAGCACGCCGAAGACCAGCATGACGGCCGTCAGCTTGGTGTCGCGCTCGCGGCGGAGGTGGTTCGCCGCCATGCAGTGCTCGACGACGACCTGCGGTTCGATGCCGAAGGACTGGATGAGCGGCTTGCGGCCGACCCCGAGCGTCCGGGAGACCACCGCCTGGGAGAAGGCCTCACCGAGGTTGGGCCGGAAGATCGTGGCCCACTTGCGGTGCGGCTTGACGGTCGACTGGTGCCACTCGTTGTTCGCCTCGAGGATCTTGCCGACCTCGTCGTCCCGGTACGCGGCCGACGCCAGCGCGAACGTCGCCATCGCCCGTGAGCCCGCGCGCGGGACCTCTGGACCGATATCGCCGAAAGACATTCCGCCCCCATCAGCCGCTCCACTTGCTCCTGCGGCCTTCCCGACTTCGGTGCTGCGCACACCTGTTGATCAGTTCATCGCCTCGACGGCGACACGGTCGAGCGGTGAGCACATCACGTTCTCGATCAGGTGAGCAGCGTATCCGCAGCCGCCCGGCGTCCGTCGGCGGACGGCCGAAGCCGCCCGCCGATGCGCGCAGTTGTGCCTGATCCGTGACCCGCCCGCGCGTGGGCACAGCCGCCGGAACCCGGGAACTCTCATGTCTCCCCGGCCCGTTCGCGCAGCCTGTCGGCGAGCTGGGGCGGCATCGGCTCGTGCCGGGCGTAACGGCGGCCGAAGCGCGCGGTGCCGTGGGAGAGCGAGCGCAGATCGACGGCGTACCGCCCGATCTCGATCTCCGGCACCTCGGCGCGGACGAGCGTGCGCCCGCCGCCGGCCTGCTCGGTGCCGACCACCCGGCCGCGCCGTCCCGACAGATCGCTCATCACGGCGCCCACGTAGTCGTCCCCGACCAGGACGCTCACCTCGGCGACGGGTTCCAGCAGGTGGATCGTCGCGTCGGCCGCCGCCTCGCGCAGGGCGAGCGCGCCGGCCGTCTGGAACGCGGCGTCCGAGGAGTCCACGGAGTGCGCCTTGCCGTCGAGCAGCGTGATGCGTACGTCGACGAGCGGGTACCCGGCGGCGATCCCCTTGGCGGCCTGCGCCCGTACTCCCTTCTCCACCGACGGGATGAACTGCCGCGGCACGGCCCCGCCGACGACCTTGTCCACGAACTCGATGCCCGAACCGCCCGGCAGCGGCTCGACCTCGATCTCGCAGATCGCGTACTGCCCGTGCCCGCCGGACTGCTTCACATGGCGGCCGCGCCCCGTGGACCGGCCGGCGAACGTCTCCCGGAGGGAGACCTTGTGCGGGACCAGGTCGACCTGGACGCCGTAGCGGTTGCGCAGCCGCTCCAGCGCCACGTCGGCGTGCGCCTCGCCCAGGCACCAGAGCACCACCTGATGGGTGTCCTGGTTCTGTTCGAGCCGCATCGTCGGGTCCTCGGCGACCAGCCGGCTCAGCCCCTGGGAGAGCTTGTCCTCGTCCGCCTTGCTGTGCGCCTGGATGGCGAGCGGCAGCAGCGGGTCGGGCATCTGCCACGGCTCCATGAGCAGCGGGTCGTCCTTGGCCGACAGCGTGTCCCCGGTCTCCGCGCGCGTGAGCTTGGCCACGCACGCCAGATCGCCCGCGATGCAGTGCGTGAGGGTGCGCTGCTGCTTGCCGAACGGCCTGGACAGGGCGCCGATCCGCTCGTCGACATCGTGGTCCTCGTGGCCGCGGTCGGCGAGGCCGTGCCCGGAGACGTGCACCGTCTCCTCGGGGTGCAGGGTGCCGGAGAAGACGCGTACCAGCGACAGCCGGCCCACATAGGGGTCGCTCGCGGTCTTCACGACCTCGGCGACCAGCGGACCGTCCGGATCGCAGGCCGTGATCCCGCGTGGCCTGCCGTCGATCGTGGTGACCGCGGGCGCCTCGCGCTCCAGCGGGGTCGGGAAGCCGCCGGTGATGAGTTCGAGGAGTTCCACCGTGCCCAGGCCCTGCCGGGCGCCCTCCGCCGCGGGGGCGGCGGCCAGCACCGGATGGAAGATCCCGCGTGCGACGGCCCGCTCCAGGTCCTCGATGAGCGTCTTGACGTCGACGGTCTCGCCACCGAGGTAGCGGTCCATCAGGGTCTCGTCCTCGCTCTCGGAGATGATCCCCTCGATCAGCCGGTTGCGGGCCTCCTCGATCAGCGGGAGCTGGTCGGGGCCCGGCTCGGACTCCTTGCGCTCCCCGGAGGAGTAGTCGAACAGGCGCTGCGTCAGCAGCCCGATCAGCCCGGTCACGGGCGCGTGCCCGTCCGGGCCCTGCGGTCCGTGCAGCGGCAGGTACAGCGGCAGTACGGCGTCGGGGTCGTCCGCGCCGAAGGTCCGGGCGCAGATCCGGGTCATCTCGTCGAAGTCGGCGCGCGCCGCCTCGAGATGGGTGATCACGATGGCGCGGGGCATGCCGACCGCCGCGCACTCCTCCCAGACCATC
Organism: Streptomyces sclerotialus; assembly: GCA_000719105.1. GTDB lineage: Bacteria > Actinomycetota > Actinomycetes > Streptomycetales > Streptomycetaceae > Streptomyces > Streptomyces sclerotialus_B. Next base: position 151,324 of record JODX01000010.1, read on the forward strand.
CGCGTCGAGCCGTCCACGCCGTCGGAGGCCGAGACCACGAAAAGGGCCGCGTCCGCCGCCCGCAGACCGGCCCTGAGCTCCCCGACGAAGTCGGCGTATCCGGGAGTGTCCAGGAGGTTGATCTTGAACCCGTCCCATTCGACCGGTACCAGGGACAGCTGCACCGAGCGCTGCTGCCGGTGCTCGATCTCGTCGTAGTCGGAGACGGTGCCGCCGTCCTCCACGCGGCCCGCCCGGTTCACCGCCCCCGCCGTCAGCGCGAGAGCCTCCACCAGAGTCGTCTTGCCCGATCCGCTGTGGCCGACCAGCACCACATTCCGTACGGACGCGGGGTGGTCGGCCGCCGTAGCCCTGCCGGCGGCTCCAGGGTGTGCGTTCGCCTTGTCGCCCATGGTCCAGCCTCCCGTGCACGGTGAGGTCACTGTGGGCGCGGACACGCGGAGCCTCCCCAGGAGGGGGACCCCCAGCGGCGGCGGCTCCGATGACGCCCGCGGTGCCATCGAGCTTTCCACCGCCGTCACGGTGCGTCCATACGGCGGACGCCATCGTGGCGGGCGCCCGGCCGGACCGAGTGCGGCGCCCGGGGCGCGCACCTCGCACCGTTGCCGGTGTGACAAGGACGTGACACCGGGGCGTGGGTGCCCGGCCGTCGCCCGCACGCGCGCGTGACTACGATTGGGCCCGCCGGTGGCCAGCAGGGGCCGCGCGGCCCACCGACCCTCGGGAAGGCCATGCTGAACAAGTACGCGCGTGCTTTCTTCACGCGTGTTCTCACGCCGTTCGCCGCGTTTCTCATCCGCCGCGGGGTGAGCCCCGACACGGTCACGCTCATCGGGACCGCCGGCGTGGTCGCGGGCGCGCTGGTCTTCTACCCCCGTGGCGAGTTCTTCTGGGGCACGGTCGTCATCACGCTGTTCGTCTTCTCGGACCTCGTCGACGGCAACATGGCCCGGCAGCTCGGCCGCTCCAGCCGCTGGGGCGCCTTCCTGGACTCCACGCTCGACCGGGTCGCGGACGGGGCCATCTTCGGTGGCTTCGCCCTCTGGTACGCCGGACAGGGCGGCGACAACATCCTGTGCGCCGTGTCGATCTTCTGCCTGGCGAGCGGCCAGGTCGTGTCGTACACCAAGGCCCGCGGCGAGTCGATCGGCCTGCCCGTCGCCGTCAACGGGCTGGTGGAGCGCGCCGAGCGGCTGGTGATCTCGCTGGTCGCGGCCGGTTTCGCGGGCCTGCACAAGTTCGGCGTGCCCGGCATCGACGTGCTGCTGCCGATCGCCCTGTGGATCGTCGCCGTCGGCAGCCTCGTCACGCTGGTCCAGCGGGTCGTCACGGTCCGCCGGGAGTCCGCCGAGGCGGAGGCCGCGGCGGCCGCCGAGGAGAGAGACGGACACGCCTCCCACGGGAGCGAGGCCTCCCCGTGAGCAGCGCGCAGGAACGGCTGACGGACGCGCTGTACGGGCTCGGCTGGAGCGCCGTCAAGAAGCTCCCCGAGCCCGCCGCCGCACGCCTCGGCCGCTCCATCGCCGACCTGGCCTGGAAGAAGCGCGGCGAGGGCGTCCTGCGGCTGGAGCGCAACTACGCGCGCGTGGTGCCGGGCGCGTCGCCGCAGCGTCTCGCCGAGCTCTCGCGCGCGGGCATGCGGTCCTACCTGCGCTACTGGATGGAGTCGTTCCGGCTGCCCGTGTGGAGCGAGCAGCGCATCAGGGACGGCGTCGAGGTGAAGGACGTGCACCACCTCACCGACGCGCTGGCCGCCGGCAAAGGTGCCGTCATAGCGCTGCCCCACCTCGCCAACTGGGACCTCGCGGGCGCGTGGGTCACCACCCAGCTGAAGATCCCCTTCACGACGGTGGCCGAGCGCCTCAGGCCCGAGACGCTGTACGACCGGTTCGTCGCCTACCGCGAGAGCCTCGGCATGGAGGTCCTGCCGCACACCGGGGGCTCCGCGTTCGGCACGCTGGCCCGGCGGCTGCGCGACGGCGGCCTGGTCTGCCTGGTCGCCGACCGCGACCTGTCCGCCTCCGGGGTCGAGGTGGACTTCTTCGGCGAGACGGCCCGGATGCCCGCCGGACCCGCCATGCTCGCCCAGCACACCGGCGCGGCCCTGCTGCCCGTGACGCTCCGGTACGACGACTCGCCCGTGATGCGCGCGCGCGTGCACCCGCCGATCGCGGTACCCCGGTCAGGTACGCGCCCGGAAAGGACGTCCGTCATGACACAGGCGCTGGCCGACGCCTTCGCCGCGGGGATCGCCGACCATCCGGAGGACTGGCACATGCTGCAGCGCCTGTGGCTCGCCGACCTGGAGCCACGCCCGGAGCGGTCCGCGAAGCCGGGAGGTGAGCGCACATGAGGATCGGCATCGTCTGCCCGTACTCCTGGGACGTCCCCGGCGGCGTCCAGTTCCACATCCGCGATCTGGCCGAGCACCTCCTCGCCCTCGGGCACGAGGTGTCCGTCCTCGCCCCGGCGGACGACGACACCCCGCTGCCGCCGTACGTCGTCTCGGCGGGCCGCGCCGTCCCCGTTCCGTACAACGGCTCGGTCGCCCGGCTGAACTTCGGCTTCCTGTCGGCGGCCCGGGTGCGGCGCTGGCTGCACGAGGGCGCGTTCGACGTCATCCACATCCACGAGCCCGCCTCGCCGTCGCTGGGCCTGCTGACGTGCTGGGCCGCGCAGGGCCCGATCGTCGCCACCTTCCACACCTCCAACCCGCGCTCGAGGGCGATGATCGCCGCGTACCCGATCCTGCAGCCCGCGCTGGAGAAGATCAGCGCCCGGATCGCGGTGAGCGAGTACGCGCGCCGCACCCTCGTCGAGCACCTGGGCGGCGACGCAGTCGTCATCCCGAACGGCGTCGACGTCGACTTCTTCGCCGGGGCCAAGCCGAGCCCCGAGTGGCAGGGCGAGACCCTCGGCTTCATCGGGCGCATCGACGAGCCTCGCAAGGGCCTCCCGGTGCTGATGCGGGCGCTGCCGAAGATCCTCGCCGAGCGGCCGGGGACCCGGCTGCTGGTCGCCGGGCGCGGCGACGAGGAGGAGGCCGTCGAGAACCTGCCGAAGGAGATGCGGGCGCGCGTCGAGTTCCTCGGCATGGTCAGCGACGCGGACAAGGCGCGCTTCCTGCGCAGCGTCGACGTGTACGTCGCCCCCAACACCGGCGGCGAGAGCTTCGGGATCATCCTGGTCGAGGCGATGTCGGCGGGCGCGCCGGTTCTCGCCTCCGACCTGGACGCCTTCGCGCAGGTCCTGGACCAGGGCGCGGCGGGGGAACTGTTCGCCAACGAGGACGCGGACGCGCTGGCCGCCGCGGCCGTACGGCTGCTCGGCGACCCCGGGCGGCGGCAGGAGCTGCGGGAACGGGGCAGCGCCCACGTCCGGCGCTTCGACTGGTCGACGGTCGGCGCGGACATCCTCTCCGTGTACGAGACGGTCACCGACGGAGCGGCCGCCGTCGCCGCCGACGAACGGACCGGACTGCGCGCCCGGTTCGGGCTGGCGCGGGACTGAGGACCAGGAGGGCCGAGCGGAGTCGGGAAGGGCGCCTCGCATGATCGCGGACGACGCACCGGGAGACGACCGCGCCACCCCGGCAACCGGCCACCACGGCCACCGGGGCGTGTGCTGTGCGCCCGCGCGCGAGGAGGCCGCTCCCGTCCTCCGGCTCGGCGCCCCGGGCCCGCGCGCGAGCGGCCGGAGCGCCCGCGACACGGCCGCCCTGACCCTGCCCGGCGGCACGTTCCGCATGGGGGACGCCTTCGGCGAGGGCTACCCCGACGACGCCGAGGGACCCGTCCGCACCGTCACCGTCGAGCCGTTCCGCATCGACGCGACCGCCGTCACCAACGCGCGGTTCGCCGCGTTCGTGCGCGCCACGGGGTACCGCACGGAGGCGGAGCAGTACGGCACCTCGTTCGTGTTCCACCTGATGCTGCACCCCCGCGCGCGGGACTCCGTTCTCGGCGCCGTGGCCGGTGCGCCCTGGTGGCTGGGCGTCGAGGGTGCCTGCTGGAGCGCGCCCGAAGGACCCGGCTCGGACCTCGAGGGGCGCGCGGACCACCCCGTGGTGCACGTGTCGTACCACGACGCGCTCGCGTACTGCGCCTGGGCCGGTGCCCGGCTGCCCACCGAGGCGGAGTGGGAGTACGCGGCCCGCGGGGGACTCGAGGCCCGCCGCTACCCCTGGGGCGACGACTTCGACGCGGACCGCATGAACACCTGGCAGGGCGACTTCCCGCGCGTGAGCACCCGGCCCGGTGGCGCCACCGGCACCGTCCCCGTGGACGCCTACGGGCCCAACGGGTTCGGGCTGTACAACACCTCGGGCAACGTGTGGGAGTGGTGCGCCGACCGCTTCGCCCCGGCCGGTGCGGAACGGGTCATCCGCGGCGGCTCGTTCCTGTGTCACGCCTCGTACTGCAATCGCTACCGGGTCGCCGCGCGGTCGCGGAACACGCCCGACTCCTCGACGGGCCACGGCGGCTTCCGCTGTGCCTGGGACGTGACCGCACGTGACGGGGCCATGACCTCGTACGGGTAGCCTTGCCGCCCGTGAGCGCAACCCTCATCTGGATCCTCGTCGCCCTGGTCGCGATCGGCCTCTACCTGAGCTGGACCGCGGGCCGCCTCGACCGGCTGCACGCCCGGATCGACGCCGCCCGGGCCGCCCTGGACGCACAACTGCTGCGCCGCGCGTCGGTCGCCCAGGAACTGGCCACCTCCGGGGTGCTCGACCCCGCCGCCTCGATCGTGCTGTACGAGGCGGCCCACGCGGCCCGGCAGGCCGAGGAGGAGCAGCGGGAGGTCGCCGAGAGCGAACTGACCCAGGCGCTGCGGGCCGTCTTCGCGGAACCGGCGCAGGTCGAGGCGGTGCGGGAGGCGCCGGGCGGCGAGGAGGCGGCCAAGGAGCTGACCCGGGCCGTGCGCCGGGTGCCCATGGCGCGCCGCTTCCACAACGACGCCGTACGGGCCGCCCGCGCGCTGCGCCGCCACCGCAAGGTCCGCTGGTTCCGCCTCGCGGGCCACGCGCCCTTCCCGATGGCCTTCGAGATGGACGACGAGCCGCCGATGGCGCTGGTGGACCGCGCGGGCGTGTGATCCGGACCGCACCGGCCATCCGGTCGGGTCGGATGCGGTCGGATCCGGTCTGGTTCTGTCCGATCACGCCCGGTCCGCCCGCGCCCTCCCCGGCACCCGAAAACGAGCCACCGCCTCCCCATTGGCACTTGTCGTGGCCTGCTCGCCTCACGTTTGCTCGGTGACTGCAGCAACTCCCTCTCACCAAGTGAGGTCGACACCCGTGTCCAGCACGCTTCCTAACCCCGCCCAGTCCCCCGAGACCGGCACCGCGCGCGTGAAGCGCGGCATGGCCGAGCAGCTCAAGGGCGGTGTGATCATGGACGTCGTCACCCCGGAGCAGGCGAAGATCGCCGAGGACGCGGGCGCCGTCGCGGTCATGGCCCTGGAGCGGGTCCCGGCGGACATCCGCAAGGACGGCGGCGTGGCCCGTATGTCGGACCCCGACATGATCGAGGGCATCATCGAGGCGGTCTCCATCCCCGTGATGGCCAAGTCCCGCATCGGTCACTTCGTCGAGGCCCAGGTCCTGCAGTCCCTCGGCGTCGACTACATCGACGAGTCCGAGGTCCTCACCCCGGCCGACGAGGTCAACCACTCCGACAAGTGGGCCTTCACCACGCCGTTCGTCTGCGGCGCCACCAACCTGGGCGAGGCCCTGCGCCGCATCGCCGAGGGCGCGGCCATGATCCGCTCCAAGGGCGAGGCCGGCACCGGCAACGTCGTCGAGGCGGTCCGCCACCTGCGCCAGATCAAGAACGAGATCGCGAAGCTCCGCGGCTTCGACAACCACGAGCTGTACGCCGCCGCCAAGGAGCTGCGCGCCCCGTACGAGCTGGTCAAGGAGGTCGCCGAGCTCGGCAAGCTGCCGGTCGTGTTGTTCTCCGCCGGCGGTGTGGCCACCCCGGCCGACGCGGCCCTGATGCGCCAGCTCGGCGCCGAGGGCGTCTTCGTCGGCTCCGGCATCTTCAAGTCCGGCGACCCGGCCAAGCGCGCCGCGGCCATCGTCAAGGCCACCACCTTCTACGACGACCCGAAGATCATCGCGGACGCGTCCCGCAACCTCGGCGAGGCCATGGTCGGCATCAACTGCGACACCCTCCCCGAGACCGAGCGCTACGCCAACCGCGGCTGGTAGGGCACCAGCGGCGACCGGAGGCACCGGAAACACATGAACACCCCCGTCATAGGCGTCCTGGCCCTCCAGGGCGACGTACGGGAGCACCTCATCGCCCTGGCCGCGGCCGACGCCGTGGCCAGGCCGGTGCGGCGCCCCGAAGAACTCGCCGAGGTCGACGGCCTCGTCCTCCCCGGCGGCGAGTCCACCACCATCTCCAAGCTGGCCGTCCTCTTCGGCGTCATGGAGCCCCTCCGCGCGCGCGTGCGGGGCGGGATGCCGGTCTACGGCACCTGCGCGGGCATGATCCTGCTCGCCGACAAGATCCTCGACCCGCGCTCCGGCCAGGAGACCGTCGGCGGCATCGACATGATCGTGCGCCGCAACGCCTTCGGCCGGCAGAACGAGTCCTTCGAGGCGGCGGTCGACGTCCGCGGAGTCGAGGGCGATCCTGTGGAGGGCGTCTTCATCCGCGCCCCCTGGGTCGAGTCCGTCGGCGCCGCGGCCGAGGTGCTCGCCGAGCACGACGGCCACATCGTCGCGGTCCGCCAGGGCAACGCGCTCGCCACGTCGTTCCACCCGGAGCTGACGGGCGACCACCGGATGCACGCGCTGTTCGTGGAGATGGTGCGCGCGAACCGGACACCGGAGTCCTTGTAGGATTCCTGCGTCGTTGCAGAGATGGGTTACGCGAAGGAGACAGGCAGATGTCCGGCCACTCTAAATGGGCCACGACGAAGCACAAGAAGGCCGTCATCGATGCCAAGCGCGGCAAGCTCTTCGCGAAGCTGATCAAGAACATCGAGGTCGCGGCGCGGATGGGCGGCGTCGACCTCGAGGGCAACCCGACGCTTTACGACGCCGTGCAGAAGGCGAAGAAGCAGTCGGTCCCGAACAAGAACATCGACTCGGCGATCAAGCGCGGCGGCGGCCTGGAGGCCGGCGGCGCCGACTACGAGACGATCATGTACGAGGGCTACGGCCCCAACGGTGTCGCGGTGCTCATCGAGTGCCTCACCGACAACCGCAACCGCGCCGCCTCCGAGGTCCGCGTCGCGATGACCCGCAACGGCGGCTCCATGGCCGACCCGGGCTCCGTGTCGTACCTGTTCAACCGCAAGGGCGTCGTGATCGTCCCCAAGGGCGAGCTGACCGAGGACGACGTCCTGGGCGCCGTGCTCGACGCGGGCGCCGAGGAGGTCAACGACCTCGGTGAGTCCTTCGAGGTGCTCAGCGAGGCCACCGACCTGGTCGCGGTCCGTACCGCCCTCCAGGAGGCCGGAATCGACTACGACTCCGCCGACGCCAACTTCGTCCCGACCATGCAGATCGAGCTGGACGAGGAGGGCGCCAAGAAGATCTTCAAGCTGATCGACGCCCTGGAGGACAGCGACGACGTGCAGAACGTCTTCGCCAACTTCGACGTCAGCGACGAGGTCATGGCGAAGGTCGACGCGTAACGCGCATCGCGAGGCACGCGCACCGCGGGACGCGAGCCGCGAGACGAACGGGCCGACGGGAATCCCCGTCGGCCCGTCGCTTTCTGCTCGTTGTCGGTGGCACCCGATAGCCTGCAGAAACAGGCGATCGAACACACAGGGAGGGACGGCGGGTGCGCGTACTGGGGGTGGATCCGGGACTGACCCGGTGCGGTGTCGGCGTCGTCGAGGGCGTGGCCGGACGGCCGCTCACCATGCTTGGTGTCGGTGTCGTCCGGACGCCCGCGGACGCCGACCTCGGGCACCGTCTCGTCTCCCTCGAGCAGGGCATCGAGCGGTGGCTGGACGAGCACAGACCCGAGTACGTCGCCGTGGAGCGGGTGTTCAGCCAGCACAACGTCCGTACGGTGATGGGCACGGCCCAGGCCAGCGCCGTCGCCATGCTGTGCGCGGCCCGCCGTGGGCTCCCGGTCGCCCTGCACACGCCCAGCGAGGTGAAGGCCGCCGTCACCGGCACCGGACGCGCGGACAAGGCGCAGGTCGGCGCCATGGTCACCCGGCTGCTGCGGCTCGACGCGCCCCCGAAGCCCGCCGACGCCGCCGACGCCCTGGCCCTCGCCATCTGCCACATCTGGCGCGCCCCCGCCCAGAACCGACTGGAGCAGGCCGTGGCCCTGCACGCATCCAGGGCTCCGCACACATCCAGGGCTCCGCACACAGCGCAGGCCCCGCACGCATCGAAAGGCCGGACGGCATGATCGCCTTCGTCAGCGGCACGGTCGCCGCACTCGCTCCCGACGCCGCGGTGATCGAGGTCGGGGGCGTCGGCATGGCCGTCCAGTGCACGCCGAACACCCTGTCCACGCTCCGCGCCGGACAGCCCGCCAAGCTCGCCACCTCCCTCGTCGTACGCGAGGACTCACTCACCCTGTACGGCTTCGCGGACGACGACGAGCGTCAGGTCTTCGAGCTGCTCCAGACCGCCAGCGGGGTCGGCCCGCGCCTCGCCCAGGCCATGCTCGCCGTGCACACCCCGGACGCCCTGCGCCGCGCGGTCGCGACCGGCGACGAGAAGGCCCTCACCGCCGTCCCCGGCATCGGCAAGAAGGGCGCCCAGAAGCTGCTGCTGGAGCTGAAGGACCGGCTCGGGGAACCGGTCGGCGCCCCGGCCGTCGGCAGCCCGGTCACCGCCGGCTGGCGCGACCAGCTGCACGCCGCCCTCATCGGTCTCGGGTACGCCACCCGGGAGGCCGACGAAGCCGTGGCGGCGGTGGCCCCGCAGGCGGAGGCCGCCGGGGGCACGCCCCAGGTGGGCCAGTTGCTGAAGGCCGCGCTGCAGACGCTCAACAGAGCACGCTGACCGGACAGCACCCCCGGGAACGGCCTGAAACAGCCCCTCGCAAGGCTTGGAACGCCCGCTGCCTCCCCACCGCACCACCCGCCCGACCCGCACCGCCCACCCGACCGCGACCACCCACGAGGCACACGCAATGAACTGGGACGACACGACCGACGAGACCGCCGGTGAGCGGCTCGTGGGGCCCGCCGCGGAGCGGCTGGTGGACTCTGTCGCCGACCGTGAGGACCAGGCGGTCGAGGCCGCCCTGCGCCCCAAGGACCTGGACGAGTTCATCGGCCAGGAGAAGGTCCGCGAGCAGCTCGACCTCGTGCTGCGGGCGGCACGCGCGCGTGGGGCGACCGCCGACCACGTCCTGCTCTCCGGGGCCCCCGGCCTCGGCAAGACCACCCTCTCGATGATCATCGCGGCGGAGATGGGCGCCCCCATCCGCATCACCAGCGGCCCCGCCATCCAGCACGCCGGCGACCTCGCCGCGATCCTGTCCTCCCTCCAGGAGGGCGAGGTCCTCTTCCTCGACGAGATCCACCGCATGTCGCGGCCCGCCGAGGAGATGCTGTACATGGCCATGGAGGACTTCCGCGTCGACGTCATCGTCGGCAAGGGGCCCGGGGCCACCGCCATCCCCCTGGAGCTGCCGCCGTTCACGCTGGTCGGCGCCACCACGCGCGCGGGTCTCCTGCCGCCCCCGCTGCGCGACCGCTTCGGCTTCACCGCGCACATGGAGTTCTACGAGCCCGCCGAGCTCGAGCGCGTCGTCCACCGCTCCGCGCACCTGCTGGAGGTGGAGATCGGGGCCGAGGGTGCCGCCGAGATCGCCGGCCGCTCCCGCGGCACGCCCCGTATCGCCAACCGGCTGCTGCGCCGCGTACGGGACTACGCGCAGGTCAAGGCCGACGGAGTGATCACCAAGGACATCGCCGCGGCCGCCCTCGCCGTGTACGAGGTCGACTCCCGCGGTCTCGACCGCCTCGACCGCGCGGTCCTGACGGCGCTGCTGAAGCTGTTCGGCGGCGGACCCGTCGGCCTGTCCACCCTCGCCGTCGCGGTGGGGGAGGAGCGCGAGACCGTCGAGGAGGTCGCCGAGCCCTTCCTCGTCCGCGAGGGCCTCCTCGCGCGCACCCCCCGCGGCCGCGTCGCGACGCCCGCCGCATGGGCTCATCTCGGCCTCACTCCACCCGGCCAGAACCCCGCGGGAAACGGACAACAGGACCTGTTCGGGGCGTGACGGCGCGGGACTCGCCCGGTCCGGAACCCCAGTGCCATGCTGTGCGTTGTTCCCTCAGTGCGGACTCGCTTAGACTCCGCCGATGCCGCCCTTGACGGCGGCACCCCACCACCCCCAACCATCAGGCCGCTCACATCGCGGTCGTGTGAAGGAAGTTCCGACCCGTGAGTCTCGTGACCCTCCTCCCGTTCATCGTGCTCATCGGGGCCATGTTCCTGATGACCCGGTCTGCCAAGAAGAAGCAGCAGCAGGCCGTCGACATGCGGAATGCGATGCAGCCCGGTTCCGGCGTACGCACCATCGGGGGCATGTACGCGACGGTCAAGGAGGTCAGCGAGGACACGGTCCTTCTCGACGCCGGTCCCGGTGTCGAGCTGCTCTTCGCGAAGAACGCCATCGGGGCCGTCCTCAGCGACGACGAGTACAACCGCATCGTCCACGGCATCGAGCACGACCTGAAGACCGACGACACCGTGGTCCCGGACGACGCCTCCTCCCTCACCGGGACCGACGAGCCCGCCGACGACGCCGCCGACAAGCCCCTCGACCTCGCGAAGAAGGACGTGGCCGACGAGGACGCCGAGCAGGACGCCCCGAAGGCCGAGCAGGCGGAGCCGAAGAAGACCGACGGCGAGTCCGACGCGAAGTAGGCACACCCCGGGAGCGCGGCGCGACCCGCTCGCGTCCCGCGTCACCCGGGACGTGCCGTCCCCGCACGGAGTCCCGACACCATGGCACGGCCGCCCGTGCGCCCATCCGGCGCCGGGCGGCCCGAGAGGGAGTACGAGAAGGTGGCAGCACCGAAGAAGGGCCGGAGCGCGAGCGCCCAGAGCAGACCAGGCCGCGCACTGGCTTTTATTCTGATCGCCCTCGTGGCGCTCACCGGGGGAATGTTCGCCTCCGGACACACCACTCCGCGTCTCGGCATCGACCTCGCCGGCGGTACCAGCATCACGCTGACGGCGGTCACCGAGCCCGGCCAGGCGAACGCGATCAACCCGACCAACATGGACACCGCGGTCGAGATCATGGAGCGCCGGGTCAACGGTCTGGGTGTCTCCGAGGCGGAGGTCCAGACCCAGGGCCGCGAGAACATCATCGTCAACGTTCCCAAGGGCACCGACTCCGAGCAGGCCCGGGAACAGGTCGGCACCACCGCCAAGCTCTACTTCCGCCCGGTGATCGCCACCGAGGTGTCCGGCGCCGCCGCGACGGCCAGCCCGAGCGCCACCCCCAGCGCCGGCGCCAGCTCCAGCGCCTCCCCGGGCGCGTCGGCCTCGGCCGGTGAGTCCGACGCCGACGAGAAGGCGAGCTCGTCCTCCTCCGGCTCCGCGACCCCGTCGGCCAGTGCCACCTCGCAGGGCCGCGCGGTCACCGAGGCACTCAAGGCCGACCCCACCCCGAGCGGCTCGGCCTCCGCGAGCGCCGACGCCTCCCCGTCCGCGAGCGCCTCCGCGTCCGAGAGCGCGGACACCGGCGCCGACGACGCCACCGCTGCCCTCCAGGCGGCGTACACCAAGCTCGACTGCACCAAGGACGCCCAGCGCGCCGACGCCGGCAAGGGCGCCAAGCCCACCGACTCCACTCTCGCCTGCGGCGAGAACGCGCAGGGCCAGTGGCAGAAGTACATCCTCGGCCCGGCCGAGGTGGACGGCACGGACGTCGACAAGGCCGAGGCCCTCTTCGACACCCAGAGCGCCGCGGGCTGGAAGGTCACCATGGACTTCACGTCCGGCGGTGACAAGAAGTTCGCCGACATCACCGGCAAGCTCGCGCAGAACCAGTCCCCGCAGAACCAGTTCGCGATCGTCCTCGACAACGAGGTCGTCTCCGACCCGTACGTCAACCAGGCGATCACCGGCGGCAACGCCGAGATCTCCGGCAGCTTCACCCAGGAGGAGGCCCAGGGCCTCGCCAACATGCTGTCGTACGGTGCGCTCCCGCTCACCTTCAAGGAGTCGAGCGTCACCACCGTCACCGCCGCGCTCGGCGGCGAGCAGCTGGAGGCCGGTCTGATCGCCGGTGCCATCGGCCTCGCCCTGGTCGTGATCTACCTGCTGGTCTACTACCGCGGTCTGTCGCTCATCGCCATCGCCTCGCTGCTCGTCTCCGCGGCCCTGACGTACACGATCATGTCGCTGCTCGGCCCGGCCATCGGCTTCGCGCTGAACCTGCCGGCCGTCTGCGGCGCCATCGTCGCCATCGGCATCACAGCGGACTCGTTCATCGTCTACTTCGAACGGGTCCGGGACGAGATCCGCGAGGGCCGCTCGCTGCGCCCCGCCGTCGAGCGGGCCTGGCCGCGCGCCCGGCGCACCATCCTGGTCTCCGACTTCGTGTCGTTCCTCGCCGCCGCGGTGCTCTTCGTCGTCACCGTCGGCAAGGTCCAGGGCTTCGCGTTCACACTGGGTCTGACCACCCTGCTCGACGTGGTCGTCGTCTTCCTGTTCACCAAGCCGCTGCTGACGCTGCTGGCCCGCAGGAAGTTCTTCGCGGGCGGCCACAAGTGGTCCGGCCTCGACCCGAAGGCACTCGGTGCCCGGCCGCCGCTGCGCCGCACCCGCCGTCCCGCCGTCCCCGTCGACCCCAAGGAGGCGTGAGATGTCGAAGCTCGGCACCCTCGGCGTCCGGCTCCACCGCGGCGAGGTCGGTTACGACTTCGTCGGCAAGCGCTTCATCTGGTACGGCGTCTCCATCCTGATCACCGTCCTGGCCATCGTGGGCCTCGCCGGCCGCGGCCTGAACATGGGCATCGAGTTCCAGGGCGGCGCCGTCTTCACCACTCCGAAGACCAGCGTCACGGCCTCCCAGGCGGAGACGTACGCGGAAGAGGCCGCGGGCCACGACGCGATCGTGCAGGAGCTCGGCTCCGGCGGACTGCGCATCCAGGTCTCCGGCGTGGACACCGCCAAGTCCGACGAGATCAAGCAGCAGCTCTCGCAGGACCTGAAGGTCGACGCGGACGACATCAACGCCGACCTCGTCGGACCCAGCTGGGGCGACCAGATCGCCAACAAGGCCTGGCAGGGTCTCGGCATCTTCCTGGTCCTCGTCGTGATCTACCTGGCGATCGCCTTCGAGTGGCGCATGGCGGTCGCCGCCTTCGTCGCCCTCATCCACGACATCACCATCACGGTCGGCATCTACGCCCTCGTCGGCTTCGAGGTGACGCCGGGCACGGTGATCGGTCTGCTGACCATCCTCGGTTACTCGCTCTACGACACGGTCGTCGTCTTCGACAGCCTCAAGGAGCAGACGAAGGACCTCACCAAGCAGACCCGCTGGACCTACAGCGAGGTCGCCAACCGGTCGATCAACGGCACCCTGGTCCGCTCCATCAACACCACGGTGGTCGCGCTGCTGCCGGTCGCCGGCCTGCTCTTCATCGGCGGCGGTGTGCTCGGCGCGGGTATGCTGAACGACATCTCCCTGTCGCTGTTCGTGGGTCTCGCCGCCGGTGCGTACTCCTCGATCTTCATCGCCACGCCGCTCGTCGCCGACCTCAAGGAGCGCGAGCCGCAGATGAAGGCCCTCAAGAAGCGCGTGCTCGCCAAGCGGGCACAGAGCACCGACCGGGACACGGCCGACCAGGACGGGGCCGGAGACGAGCCGTACGGTGACGAGCCCGAGGACGCCACGCCCGCCGTCGTCGGCCCGCGCAACCAGCCCGCGACCCGCAACCGGGGCCGCGGCCGACCGTCCGGAAAGCGTCGATGACCGACATCCAAGAACTCCTGCTCAGCCGTATCCGCGACGTCCGCGACTACCCGGAGCCGGGTGTGATGTTCAAGGACATCACGCCGCTGCTGGCCGATCCCGAGGCCTTCACCGCGCTCACGGACGCCCTCGCGGAGACCGTCGTCCAGCACGGCGCCACGAAGATCGTCGGTCTGGAGGCCCGCGGCTTCATCCTCGGCGCCCCGGTCGCCGTCCGGGCGGGCGTGGGCTTCATCCCCGTACGCAAGGCGGGCAAGCTCCCCGGAGCGACCCTCCGCCAGGCCTACGACCTGGAGTACGGCTCCGCGGAGATCGAGGTGCACGCCGAGGACCTGGCCGCGGGCGACCGCGTCATGGTCATCGACGACGTCCTGGCCACGGGCGGCACCGCCGAGGCCTCGCTCCAGCTCATCCGCCGGGCGGGCGCCGAGGTCGCGGGCGTCGCCGTCCTGATGGAGCTGGGCTTCCTCGGCGGCCGTACCCGCCTGGAACCGGCCCTCGGAGGCTCCCCGCTGGAGGCGCTGCTCCAGGTCTGAGCACACGCTGACGGCCGCTCGATCAAGAAGCGTCGTCGCCGCGGAGGCGGGCCCCGGAGGAATCCGGGGCCCGCCTCGTGCGTTTCTCCAGTGCAAGGGCGTCTCACCGGTCGAAGACGAGCCAAAAGCCCGGGATCGCTACCATGGGGTCTCCGGAACCTGACCGGGGGACCCGGATCGCGCACGAGGAGCCCTCTTGGCAGACGAGGCCCAGCCACTGACCGCCGCCAAGCCCGAGCAGACGCCGGGACCGGCGGCAAAGCCCGCGCCGGGTGCGAAGAACACCGCGCGGAGTGCGGGCGAGCGCACCTCGTCCGCGCCCGGCAGGGCCGCCGAGCAGCCACGGCCGACGCCGGCTCCGCCCGAGCGCACCGCGGCCGTACCGGCGCGTCCGTCCCCGGGACAGCCCACCCGCTCGGGAGGCTCCTCCAACCGCGTCCGCGCCCGGCTGGCCCGCCTCGGCGTCCAGCGCTCCAACCCGTACAACCCGGTCCTGGAGCCGCTGCTGCGGATCGTGCGCAGCAACGACCCGAAGATCGAGACGGCCACGCTCCGCCAGGTCGAGAAGGCCTACCAGGTCGCCGAGCGCTGGCACCGCGGACAAAAGCGCAAGAGCGGCGACCCGTACATCACGCACCCGCTCGCGGTGACGACGATCCTCGCCGAGCTCGGCATGGACCCGGCCACCCTGATGGCGGGCCTGCTGCACGACACCGTCGAGGACACCGAGTACGGCCTCGACACCCTCCGCAAGGACTTCGGCGACCAGGTGGCCCTGCTCGTCGACGGCGTGACCAAGCTGGACAAGGTCAAGTTCGGCGAGGCCGCGCAGGCCGAGACGGTCCGCAAGATGGTCGTCGCCATGGCCAAGGACCCGCGCGTCCTGGTCATCAAGCTCGCCGACCGTCTGCACAACATGCGCACCATGCGCTACCTCAAGCGCGAGAAGCAGGAGAAGAAGGCGCGCGAGACCCTGGAGATCTACGCGCCGCTCGCCCACCGCCTGGGCATGAACACCATCAAGTGGGAGCTGGAGGACCTCGCCTTCGCGATCCTCTACCCCAAGATGTACGACGAGATCGTCCGCCTGGTCGCCGAGCGCGCCCCCAAGCGCGACGAGTACCTCGCGATCGTGACCGACGAGGTCCAGTCCGACCTGCGCGCGGCCCGCATCAAGGCGACCGTCACCGGCCGCCCCAAGCACTACTACAGCGTCTACCAGAAGATGATCGTCCGCGGCCGTGACTTCGCGGAGATCTACGACCTGGTGGGCATCCGCGTCCTGGTGGACACGGTCCGCGACTGCTACGCGGCGCTGGGCACGGTCCACGCCCGCTGGAACCCGGTCCCGGGGCGGTTCAAGGACTACATCGCGATGCCCAAGTTCAACATGTACCAGTCGCTGCACACGACGGTCATCGGGCCCAACGGCAAGCCGGTCGAGCTCCAGATCCGCACGTTCGACATGCACCGCCGGGCCGAGTACGGCATCGCCGCGCACTGGAAGTACAAGCAGGAGGCTGTCGCGGGCGCCTCCAAGGTCCGTACCGACGTGCCGAAGGCCGCCGGCAAGGACAAGGACGCCATCAACGACATGGCGTGGCTGCGGCAGCTTCTGGACTGGCAGAAGGAGACCGAGGACCCCAGCGAGTTCCTGGAGTCCCTGCGCTTCGACCTCTCCCGCAACGAGGTCTTCGTCTTCACGCCCAAGGGCGACGTCATAGCGCTCCCGGCGGGCGCCACCCCGGTCGACTTCGCGTACGCGGTCCACACCGAGGTCGGCCACCGCACGATAGGCGCACGGGTCAACGGCCGCCTCGTGCCGCTGGAGTCCACCCTGGACAACGGCGACCTGGTGGAGGTCTTCACCTCCAAGGCGACCGGCGCCGGCCCGTCCCGGGACTGGCTCGGCTTCGTCAAGTCACCGCGGGCCCGCAACAAGATCCGCGCCTGGTTCTCCAAGGAGCGCCGCGACGAGGCGATCGAGCAGGGCAAGGACGCCATCGTCCGCGCCATGCGCAAGCAGAACCTGCCGATCCAGCGCATCCTCACCGGCGACTCGCTGGTCACGCTCGCCCACGAGATGCGCTACCCCGACATCTCGGCCCTGTACGCGGCGATCGGCGAGGGCCATGTCTCCGCGCCGAACGTGGTGCAGAAGCTCGTCCAGGCCCTCGGCGGCGAGGAGGCGGCCACCGAGGAGATCGACGAGCCGGTTCCGTCCACGCGCGGCCGCGGCCGCCGCAAGCGCCGCAGCAGCAACGACCCGGGAGTGGTGGTCAAGGGCGTCGACGACGTCTGGGTCAAGCTCGCCCGCTGCTGCACCCCCGTCCCCGGCGACCCGATCATCGGCTTCGTGACCCGTGGCAGCGGCGTCTCGGTGCACCGCAACGACTGTGTCAACGTGGACTCGCTGTCCCGTGAGCCGGAGCGCATCCTGGACGTCGAGTGGGCGCCCACCCAGTCCTCGGTCTTCCTGGTCGCCATCCAGGTCGAGGCCCTGGACCGCTCCCGGCTCCTCTCGGACGTCACCCGCGTCCTGTCCGACCAGCACGTCAACATCCTCTCGGCCGCGGTCCAGACCTCCCGCGACCGGGTGGCCACCTCCCGCTTCACCTTCGAGATGGGCGACCCGAAGCACCTCGGGCACGTCCTGAAGGCCGTACGGGGCGTGGAGGGTGTGTACGACGTGTACCGCGTGACGTCGGCACGGCAGCAGCGGTAGCGCATACGCGACGGTGCCCGCCTCCCGGAGGGGAGGCGGGCACCGTCGCGCGGAAACCGGCGGCGTCAGCCGCCGAACTCCTGCAGCCCCTTCAGCGCCTGGTCCAGCAGCGCCTGGCGGCCGTCCAGCTCCTGCTGGAGCTTGTCCGCCTTGGCGTCGTTGCCGGCGGCGCGGGCCGCCTCGATCTGGCCCCGCAGCTTGTCGACGGCCGCCTGGAGCTGGCCCGTGAGCCCCGCGGCCCGGGCGCGGGCCTCCGGGTTCGTACGGCGCCACTCCGCTTCCTCGGAGTCCTGCAGGGCCCGCTCCACCGCGTGCATCCGGCCCTCCACCTTCGGGCGGGCGTCCCGCGGCACATGGCCGATGGCCTCCCAGCGCTCGTTGATGGAGCGGAACGCGGCGCGCGCCGCCTTCAGGTCCGAGATCGGCAGCAGCCGCTCCGCCTCCTCGGCCAGCTCCTCCTTGAACTTGAGGTTCTCGGCCTGCTCGGCGTCACGCTCGGCGAACACGGCGCCACGGGCGGCGAAGAACACGTCCTGGGCGCCGCGGAAGCGGTTCCACAGCTCGTCCTCGTGCTCGCGCTGGGCGCGGCCCGCCGCCTTCCACTCCGCCATCAGCTCGCGGTAGCGGGCCGCGGTCGGCCCCCAGTCCGTCGAGTCCGACAGCGCCTCGGCCTCGGAGACCAGCCGCTCCTTGATCTTGCGGGCGTCCTCGCGCTGCGCGTCGAGCTGCGCGAAGTGGGCCTTGCGCCGCTTGGAGAACGCCGAGCGGGCGTGCGAGAAGCGGTGCCACAGCTCGTCGTCCGACTTGCGGTCCAGCCGCGGCAGCCCCTTCCAGGTGTCCACCAGCGCGCGCAGCCGCTCACCGGCCGACCGCCACTGGTCGGACTGGGCCAGCTCCTCCGCCTCGGCGACCAGCGCCTCCTTGGCGTGGCGCGCCTCGTCGGACTGCTTGGCCCGCTGCACCTTGCGCTCCTCGCGGCGCGCCTCGACCGTCTCCACGAGCTTGTCCAGCCGGGTCCGCAGCGCGTCCAGGTCCCCCACCGCGTGATGCGCGTCCACCTGCTCCCGCAGATGTCCGATCGCGGTCTGGGCGTCCTTGGCCGACAGGTCGGTGGTCCGCACCCGTCGCTCGAGGAGGCCGATCTCGACCACCAGGCCCTCGTACTTGCGCTCGAAGTAGGCCAGCGCCTCCTCGGGAGAGCCGGCCTGCCAGGAGCCGACGACCTGCTCGCCGTCGGCCGTACGCACGTACACGGTCCCCGTCTCGTCGACGCGGCCCCACGGGTCGCTGCTCACAGCGCCTCCTCCACATGATGCCTGCGGGGGCCTGCTGCACCCCCGGGCATCGTCCACAGTTTCGTCACGGCCAACATAGGCGACCGGCGGGGCGGCTGTCCGCATCCCGCGCGACCGAAATTTCGCAGTTGGCGGTCAGGATTTGCTGACGGTCGCCTTGTCGATCACCACGGTCGCATTCGGGGCGCCGTCTCCCATGCCGGAGTTCTCGCCCGCCTCGGCGATCTTCTTCAGGACCTTCATGCCCGAATCGGAAATCGTCCCGAACGGTGTGTAGTTGGCGGGCAACTGACTGTCCTGGTAGACGAGGAAGAACTGGCTGCCGCCGGAGTCCCGGCCCTCGTCGGTCTGGGCGTTGTACTGGTTGGCCATGGCGACCGTGCCCGCCGGGTACACGTCGCCCTTGAGGCGCTTGTCCTTCAGGTTCTCGTCCGGGATCGTGTAGCCGGGCCCGCCCATGCCGGTGCCCTGCGGGTCGCCGCACTGGAGCACGTAGATGCCCGAGGTGGTGAGCCGGTGGCACTTCGTGTGGTCCAGGTAGCCCTTGCCCACGAGGAAGTTGAACGAGTTCACCGTGTGCGGCGCCTTGGACGCGTCCATGGCTATGTCGATGTCACCGCAGGTGGTCTGCAGCGCCATCGTGTAGGTCGCGCTCTTGTCGATGGTGATCTCGGGCTCCTTCTTGAACGTGAGCTCCTTCACCTCGCCCTTCGCGGCCTTCTCGCACGGATCCGGCGCCTTGCTGGCCGAGGCGCTCGGGGTCACCTCCGCGCTGGCGTTCTCCTTGCTGTCGTCGTCGCCCTTCAGCACGTCGGTCGTGTAGAGCCCGACACTGCCGATGACGATCACGCCGAGGACCGAGGCGATCACGGAATTGCGGACGCGGGCCTTGCGCCGCGCCGCCGTGCGCCGCTGCTGCTGCCGCAAGAACTTCTCCCGGGCGAGCTGACGCCGCCGCTGTTCCTGGCTGACCACCGGGTTCTCTCCTCATGCGTCTCGTACGTCGACCGGAACGCGATGCGTCCTGTGCGCCGACCGCCTGCGTGTGTCCCGTACCGTATATGGGTTCGCTGAGGAAACGGCACCGCCGGTAGGCTCTGATCCGCAGCAGGCCGCTGCGGCGCGTCGCCTCGCGGCGGGACGCCAGGCCACCTCGTAGACGAAATGAAGGACGAACGTGCTGATTGCCGGGTTCCCCGCCGGGGCCTGGGGGACCAACTGTTACCTGGTCGCCCCCGCCGCCGGCGAGGAGTGCGTGATCATCGACCCGGGCCACCAGGCCGCCCAGGGAGTCGAGGAGGCGCTGAAGAAGCATCGGCTCAAGCCCGTCGCCGTCGTCCTCACCCACGGCCACATCGACCACGTGGCCTCGGTCGTCCCGGTCTGCGGCGCGCACGACGTACCGGCGTGGATCCACCCCGCGGACCGCTACATGATGAGCGACCCCGAGAAGGGGATCGGCCGGTCCATCGGGATGCCGCTGATGGGCGAGCTGACGGTGGGGGAGCCCGACGACGTCAAGGAGCTGGCCGACGGCTCGCGGCTGGAGCTCGCGGGGCTGGAGTTCTCCGTCGCGCACGCGCCCGGCCATACCAAGGGGTCGGTGACCTTCCAGATGCCCGAACGCGAGGACATCCCCTCCGTCTTCTTCTCGGGCGATCTGCTCTTCGCCGGCTCCATCGGACGCACCGACCTGCCCGGCGGTGACATGGCCGAGATGCTCGACTCGCTGGCCCGTGTGTGCCTGCCCCTCGACGACTCGACCGTGGTGCTGTCCGGCCACGGCTCCCAGACGACCATCGGCCGGGAGCGCGCCACCAACCCGTATCTGCGGCAGGTGGCCGCCGGCCAGGGCGCGGACCCGACGTCCGCTCCCCGACGAGGAATGTGACGAGAGACTTCGTGAGTACCTTCCAGGCCCCCAGGGGCACGTACGACCTGCTGCCGCCGGACAGCGCCAAGTACCTCGCCGTCCGCGAGGCGATCGCCGCCCCGCTGCGCGCCTCCGGGTACGGCTACATCGAGACGCCCGGCTTCGAGAACGTCGAGCTGTTCGCGCGCGGCGTCGGTGAGTCCACCGACATCGTGACCAAGGAGATGTACGCCTTCGAGACCAAGGGCGGCGACCGGCTCGCCCTGCGCCCCGAGGGCACCGCCTCCGTGCTGCGCGCGGCCCTGGAGGGCAGCCTGCACAAGCAGGGCAACCTCCCGGTCAAGCTCTGGTACTCGGGCTCCTACTACCGCTACGAGAAGCCGCAGAAGGGCCGCTACCGTCACTTCTCGCAGGTGGGCGCCGAGGCGATCGGTGCCGAGGACCCGGCCCTGGACGCCGAGCTGATCATCCTGGCCGACCAGGCGTACCGCTCGCTGGGGCTGCGCGAGTTCCGCATCCTCCTCAACAGCCTGGGCGACAAGGAGTGCCGCCCGGTCTACCGCGCCGCCCTCCAGGACTTCCTGCGCGGCCTGGACCTCGACGAGGACACCCTGCGCCGCGCCGAGATCAACCCGCTGCGCGTCCTCGACGACAAGCGCGCGGACGTCCAGAAGCAGCTGGTGGACGCCCCGCTGCTGCGCGACTACCTGTGCGACGCCTGCAAGGCGTACCACGAGGAGGTCCGCGAGCTGATCACCGCGGCGGGCGTGGCCTTCGAGGACGACCCGAAGCTGGTCCGCGGCCTCGACTACTACACGCGGACGACCTTCGAGTTCGTCCACGACGGCCTCGGCTCCCAGTCCGCGGTGGGCGGCGGCGGCCGCTACGACGGCCTCTCCGAGATGATCGGCGGCCCCGCGCTGCCGTCCGTGGGCTGGGCCCTCGGCGTGGACCGCACGGTCCTCGCCCTGGAGGCGGAGGGCGTCGAGCTGGCCCTGCCCGCGGCCACCAGCGTCTACGCGGTGCCGCTCGGTGAGGAGGCCCGCCGGGTGCTGTTCGCCAAGGTCACCGAGTTGCGCAAGGTGGGCGTCGCGGCGGACTTCGCGTACGGCGGCAAGGGCCTCAAGGGCGCGATGAAGAACGCCAACCGCAGCGGCGCTCGCTACACGATCGTCGCCGGCGAGCGCGACCTCGCCGAGGGCGTCGTCCAGCTCAAGGACATGGAGTCCGGCGAGCAGCAGGCGGTCGGCGTCAACGAGATCGTGGCGGAGCTGGAGTCCAGGCTCGGCCGGCCGTGACCGAGGAGTGACCAGTGGGCCCAGGGCCGCCGTGACCGGCGGCCCGGGGCCCACTGGTCACTGAGGCGTCGGCCGAAGGTCCCACTTACGTCCGTCCGACGGCGTCGGGGCGAATGTGTACGGCAGAATGACCGTGTTGGACGGCTTCTTCGACGACGCTACGGATAGACGTGATGAGCAAGACGACAGTCAAGGACGTCCCCATCGAGCGGAACCCCGCCGACGACGGTCCACGCGCGGGCACGGCGGGCGCGGGGCGCGCTTTCGCGATCATGCTGCTGATCACGGGCGCGGCCGGGCTGCTCGCCGCCTGGGTCATCACGCTCGACAAGTTCAAGCTCCTCGAGGACCCGGACTTCACGCCCGCGTGCAGCCTCAACCCGGTCGTTTCCTGCGGCAACATCATGAAGAGCGACCAGGCCTCGGTCTTCGGTTTCCCGAACCCGATGCTCGGGCTCGTCGCGTACGGCATCGTCATCTGCGTCGGCGTGAGCCTGCTCGCGCGCGCGTCCTTCCCGCGCTGGTACTGGCTCACCTTCAACGCCGGCACCCTCTTCGGTGTGGCCTTCTGCACCTGGCTGCAGTTCCAGTCCCTGTACCGGATCAACTCGCTGTGCCTGTGGTGCTGCCTGGCCTGGGTCGCCACGATCGTCATGTTCTGGTACCTGACGTCGTTCAACGTGCGCAACGGCTTCCTGCCCGCGCCCGGCTGGCTCAAGAGCTTCTTCGGCGAGTTCACCTGGGTCCTGCCCGTGATGCACATCGGCGTCATCGGCATGCTGATCCTGACCCGCTGGTGGGACTTCTGGACGAGCTGACGGCGCCCGCCGCGCTGTCGGTGCGGTGATTTAGGGTTTCACCGTGGAGCCCGACCTGTTCACCGCCGCCGCCGAAGACCGCCAGGAGAAGGAACCGTCCAGCAGTCCCCTGGCGGTACGGATGCGCCCCCGCACCCTCGACGAGGTCGTGGGCCAGCAGCACCTGCTCAAACCGGGCTCGCCCCTGCGCAGGCTCGTCGGCGAGTCCGGCGGCGGCCCCGCCGGACCCTCCTCGGTGATCCTGTGGGGCCCGCCCGGCACCGGCAAGACGACCCTCGCGTACGTCGTCTCCAAAGCCACCAACAAGCGCTTCGTGGAACTCTCCGCGATCACCGCGGGCGTCAAGGAGGTCCGCGCGGTCATCGACGGCGCCCGCCGCGCCACCGGCGGCTACGGCACGGAGACCGTCCTCTTCCTCGACGAGATCCACCGCTTCAGCAAGGCCCAGCAGGACTCCCTGCTCCCCGCCGTGGAGAACCGCTGGGTCACGCTGATCGCGGCGACCACGGAGAACCCGTACTTCTCCGTGATCTCCCCCCTGCTGTCCCGCTCCCTGCTCCTCACCCTCGAACCGCTCACCGACGACGACCTGCGCGGACTGCTCCGCCGGGCCCTCACCGACGAGCGCGGCCTCAAGGGCTCCGTCACCCTCCCCGAGGACACCGAGGAGCACCTGCTGCGCATCGCCGGCGGTGACGCCCGCCGGGCCCTGACCGCCCTGGAGGCCGCGGCCGGAGCCGCCCTCGACAAGGGCGAGACGGGGATAAGCCTCCAGACCCTGGAGGAGACCGTCGACCGGGCCGCCGTGAAGTACGACCGCTCCGGCGACCAGCACTACGACGTGGCGAGCGCCCTGATCAAGTCCATCCGGGGCTCCGACGTCGACGCGGCCCTGCACTACCTGGCGCGCATGATCGAGGCGGGGGAGGACCCCCGGTTCATCGCCCGCCGGCTGATGATCTCCGCCAGCGAGGACATCGGCCTGGCCGACCCGAACGCGCTGCCCATCGCGGTCGCCGCCGCCCAGGCCGTCGCCATGATCGGCTTCCCCGAGGCCGCCCTCACCCTCAGCCACGCCACCATCGCGCTCGCCCTGGCCCCGAAGTCCAACGCGGCGACCACCGCCATCGGCGCCGCCATGGAGGACGTACGCAAGGGCTTCGCCGAGCCCGTGCCCCCGCACCTCCGGGACGGCCACTACAAGGGCGCCGCCAAGCTCGGCCACGCCCAGGGCTACGTGTACCCGCACGACCTGCCCGAGGGCATCGCCGCCCAGCAGTACGCGCCGGACGCGCTCAAGGACCGCGAGTACTACACGCCGACCCGGCACGGCGCCGAGGCACGCTACGCGGACGCGGTGGAATGGACCCGGAAGCACCTCGGTCGCAAGCGGTCCTGAGCACCCTGTAAACTCGCTCGAAGCGCCGAGTCCCGCGCTGTCAGAGCGGGACACCCGGCCGGAACCCCCAGCGGGTTCCAGGAGCGTCGCGCACCGTCGAAGGTGTCGCGGGCAGCCCACCACCACCCGGAGCCCCGGGAGCGGTCGGTGGGCCACTCGCGTGCTGCACGTATGTGCCCAGACCAGGGGAGCGGCTGCCCACCTCGGCCCGAACGGGACGAGGCGGGATTCCCCGGCTGCGGATGCGACCTCCCTCAACCCTGACGAGCCGAACACCGAGAGAAGAGAAACAGTGGCGAACCAGTCCCGCCCCAAGGTCAAGAAGTCGCGTGCCCTCGGCATCGCGCTGACCCCGAAGGCCGTCAAGTACTTCGAGGCCCGCCCCTACCCGCCGGGTGAGCACGGCCGCGGCCGCAAGCAGAACTCGGACTACAAGGTCCGTCTGCTCGAGAAGCAGCGTCTGCGCGCGCAGTACGACGTGTCCGAGCGCCAGCTCGTCCGCGCCTACGAGCGTGCCTCCAAGGTCCAGGGCAAGACCGGTGAGGCCCTGATCATCGAGCTCGAGCGCCGTCTCGACGCCCTGGTCCTGCGTTCGGGCATCGCCCGCACCATCTACCAGGCCCGTCAGATGGTCGTCCACGGCCACATCGAGGTCAACGGCCAGAAGGTCGACAAGCCGTCCTTCCGCGTCAAGCCGGACGACGTCGTCATGGTCCGTGAGCGCAGCCGCCAGAAGCCGCTGTTCGAGGTCGCCCGCGAGGGTGGCTTCGCCGCGGACGGTGAGACCCCGCGCTACCTCCAGGTGAACCTCAAGGCCCTGGCGTTCCGCCTGGACCGTGAGCCGAACCGCAAGGAGATCCCGGTGATCTGCGACGAGCAGCTCGTCGTCGAGTACTACGCCCGCTGATCCTGCTCCGGCGGATCTGAGGCTCCTCGCGTGTCAGCCCGTCGTCCCTCCCGCTTCTCCTCGAGGCGGGCGGGACGGCGGGCTTTCCGCATTCCGGTCGCCGCGTCCGTGCGGCCGCTCGGGACCGGGCGGCCGTCAATGCGGTACGGAGTGGCTTGCCGGGCGCGATAGGCTCGGTGCACGACTTTTCGATGTTCAGGCATGTACCAGGGAGCGGGTGCCACAGTGTCCGGTGGAGAGGTGGCCGGGATCCTGGTGGCCGTCTTCTGGGCGATCCTGGTCTCCTTCCTCGCCGTCGCGCTGGCGAGGCTGGCCCAGACGCTCAAGGCGACCACCAAACTCGTCGCGGACGTGACCGACCAGGCCGTCCCGCTGCTCGCCGACGCCTCCGACGCGGTCCGCTCCGCGCAGACGCAGCTCGACCGGGTCGACGCGATCGCCTCCGACGTGCAGGAGGTCACCTCCAACGCCTCGGCGCTCTCCACCACCGTCGCCTCCACCTTCGGCGGCCCGCTGGTGAAGGTCGCGGCGTTCGGCTACGGCGTGCGCCGGGCCATCGGCGCCCGCAAGGAGGACGCGCCGGGCAAGGCGTCCCGCCGCACCGTGATCGTCGGCCGCACCGTCCCGGCCCCGCGCCGGGGCAGGCGCGGCACCCGGGGGAAGAAGGACTGACCCACCGATGTTCCGTCGTACGTTCTGGTTCACCACGGGCGTCGCCGCCGGTGTGTGGGCCACCACCAAGGTCAACCGCAAGCTGAAGCAGCTGACGCCGGAGAGCCTCGCCGCGACGGCGGCGAACAAGGCGATCGAGGCCGGCCACCGCCTCAAGGACCGCGCGCTGGACTTCGCGCTCGACGTCCGCGACGGCATGGCGCAGCGCGAGGAGGAACTGGGCGACGCGCTCGGCCTGCACGCGCCCGTCGACCAGCTCGACCAGCGCGAACTTCCTTCCCCCAAGCTCTCGGCTCCGCTCGAGCAGGGGGTACCCCCATCCCGGCAGCACGCCGCCATCGAGAACCGCACCACCCCCAAGTACGTCGAGGGCTCGACGTACCAGACGAACTCCTACAACTCGTACAACCGGAATGAGGACCACTGATGGAGTCGGCCGAAATCCGCCGCCGCTGGCTGAGCTTCTTCGAGGAGCGCGGGCACACCGTCGTCCCTTCGGCGTCGCTCATCGCGGACGACCCGACTCTGCTGCTCGTCCCGGCCGGCATGGTGCCCTTCAAGCCCTACTTCCTGGGTGAGGTCAAGCCGCCCTTCGACCGCGCCACCAGCGTGCAGAAGTGCGTGCGCACGCCCGACATCGAAGAGGTCGGCAAGACCACCCGCCACGGCACGTTCTTCCAGATGTGCGGCAACTTCTCCTTCGGCGACTACTTCAAGGAAGGCGCCATCAAGTACGCCTGGGAGCTGCTCACCGCGCCCCAGGACAAGGGCGGCTACGGCCTGGAGCCGGAGAAGCTCTGGATCACCGTCTACCAGGACGACGACGAGGCCGAGCAGATCTGGCGCGATGTCGTCGGCGTCCCCGCCGAGCGCATCCAGCGCCTGGGCAAGAAGGACAACTTCTGGTCCATGGGCGTGCCCGGCCCCTGCGGTCCGTGCTCGGAGATCAACTACGACCGCGGCCCGGAGTTCGGCGTCGAGGGCGGCCCGGCCGTCAACGACGAGCGGTACGTGGAGATCTGGAACCTGGTCTTCATGCAGTACGAGCGCGGCGAGGGCACCTCGAAGGAGGACTTCGAGATCCTCGGCGACCTGCCGAGCAAGAACATCGACACGGGCCTCGGCCTGGAGCGCCTCGCCATGATTCTGCAGGGCGTGCAGAACATGTACGAGATCGACACCTCGATGGCCGTCATCAAGAAGGCCACCGAGCTGACCGGTGTGTCGTACGGCGACGCCCATGACTCGGACGTCTCCCTGCGCGTGGTCACCGACCACATGCGCACCTCCGTCATGCTCATCGGCGACGGCGTCAGCCCCGGCAACGAGGGCCGCGGCTATGTGCTGCGCCGCATCATGCGCCGCGCCATCCGCAACATGCGCCTGCTCGGTGCCACGGGCCCGGTCGTGAAGGACCTGGTCGACACCGTGATCGAGATGATGGGCCAGCAGTACCCGGAGCTCGTCACCGACCGCGAGCGCATCGAGAAGGTCGCCCTCGCCGAGGAGGCCCGCTTCCTCAAGACGCTGAACTCCGGCACCAACGTCCTGGACACCGCCGTCGCCGAGACCAAGGCCGCCGGCTCGTCCGTGCTCCCCGGCGACAAGGCGTTCCTGCTCCACGACACCTGGGGCTTCCCGATCGACCTCACCCTGGAGATGGCCGCCGAGCAGGGCCTCTCCGTGGACGAGGACGGCTTCCGCCGCCTGATGAAGGAGCAGCGGGAGCGCGCCAAGGCCGACGCCCAGGCCAAGAAGACCGGCCACGCCGACCTGGGTGCCTACCGCGAGATCGCCGACTCCTCCGGCGCCACCGACTTCATCGGGTACACGGACACCGAGGGCGAGTCCCGGATCGTCGGCATCCTCGTCGACGGTGTGTCCTCCCCGGCCGCCAGCGAGGGCGACGAGGTCGAGATCGTCCTCGACCGCACCCCCTTCTACGCCGAGGGCGGCGGCCAGATCGGCGACACCGGCCGCATCCGGGTCGACACCGGCGCCGTCATCGAGATCCGCGACTGCCAGAAGCCGGTCCCGGGCGTGTACGTCCACAAGGGCGTCGTCCAGGTCGGCGAGGTCACCGTCGGCGCCGCGGCCCACGCCTCGATCGACTCCCGTCGCCGCACGGCCATCGCCCGCGCCCACTCGGCCACCCACCTGACCCACCAGGCCCTGCGCGACGCCCTCGGCCCGACGGCCGCCCAGGCCGGTTCCGAGAACCAGCCCGGCCGCTTCCGCTTCGACTTCGGCTCGCCGTCCGCCGTCCCGACGGCCGTGATGACCGACGTCGAGCAGAAGATCAACGAGGTGCTCGCCCGCGACCTGGACGTGCGCGCCGAGGTCATGGGCATCGACGAGGCCAAGAAGCAGGGCGCCATCGCCGAGTTCGGCGAGAAGTACGGCGACCGGGTGCGCGTCGTGACCATCGGCGACTTCTCCAAGGAGCTGTGCGGCGGCACGCACGTGCACAACACCGCCCAGCTTGGTCTGGTGAAGCTGCTCGGCGAGTCGTCGATCGGCTCGGGTGTACGCCGCATCGAGGCCCTGGTCGGCGTCGACGCGTACAACTTCCTCGCCCGTGAGCACACGGTCGTCGCCCAGCTCCAGGAGCTGATCAAGGGCCGCCCGGAGGAGCTCCCGGAGAAGGTCTCCGCCATGCTCGGCAAGCTGAAGGACGCCGAGAAGGAGATCGAGAAGTTCCGCGCGGAGAAGGTTCTCCAGGCCGCCGCCGGGCTCGCCGAGTCCGCCAAGGACGTGCAGGGCGTCGCCGTGGTCACCGGACAGGTCCCGGACGGCACGACCCCCGACGACCTGCGCAAGCTGGTCCTCGACGTGCGCGGCCGCATCCAGGGCGGCCGGGCCGCCGTGGTCGCCCTGTTCACCGTGAACAACGGCAAGCCGCTGACGGTCATCGCCACCAACGACGCCGCCCGTGACCGCGGCCTCAAGGCCGGTGACCTGGTCCGTACGGCCGCCAAGACCCTCGGTGGCGGCGGTGGCGGCAAGCCGGACGTCGCCCAGGGCGGAGGCCAGAACCCGGCCGCCGTCGGTGACGCCGTGGCGGCCGTCGAGCGTCTCGTCGCCGAGACCGCCAAGTAGGGGCCGGACCATGCGCAGAGGACGTCGACTCGCGATCGACGTCGGGGACGCCCGTATCGGGGTCGCCTCGTGCGACCCCGACGGGATCCTCGCCACACCGGTGGAGACGGTTCCGGGACGCGACGTCCCGGCCGCCCAGCGCCGGCTGAAGCAGCTCGTCGAGGAGTACGAGCCCCTCGAGGTCGTCGTCGGCCTCCCTCGCTCCCTCAAGGGGGGCGAGGGCCCGGCGGCGGCCAAGGTCCGCGGCTTCACCCAGGAGCTGGCGCGTCTGGTCTCCCCCGTTCCGGTACGACTGGTGGACGAGAGGATGACCACAGTGACGGCCAGTCAGGGACTGCGTGCCTCGGGCGTGAAGTCCAAGAAGGGCAGATCGGTCATCGACCAGGCCGCCGCTGTGATCATCCTTCAGCAGGCGCTCGAATCCGAACGGGTGTCAGGGAAGCCGCCGGGCGAGGGCGTCGAAGTGGTTGTCTGATCGCGATACGGTAACGTTCCGCGCGATGCGGTGGTGTTCGAACAGCCATTGCACAGAGAGAGGCGGGACGGAGGCCGGAACACCTGAGCCGGGCGTCCGCCGCCTCGCGGCTCTAGGGGATCGATGACTGAGTATGGCCGGGGCCCAGGCTCCGAACCGTGGCATCCCGAGGACCCGTTGTACGGGGACGGCGGATGGGGAGGGCAGCAGGCCCAGCAGCCTCCTTACGGCGGCCAGCAGCACTATCCGGAGCAGCCGCAGCAGTCGCAGTACGGCGACTGGGACCAGGGCGGGCAGGCCGCCTACGGTCACGGGCAGCAGCCGTACCAGCAGCCGTACGACGAGCAGCACCACCCGCAGCACGCCGGGCAGGGCCAGCACGAGTACCAGGGCGGCTGGGATCCCGGGGCGCACGGGCACCAGGCGCAGCCCCAGATGCCGTACCCCGCCGACCCCGCGGACCCCTACGGAAACCATCCCGGTGCGTACGGCGCCGATCAGGCCGACTTCTACGGCACCCCCGACGCGTACCCGCCGCCGGAGCCGCCCGCGCGCCGCCGCACCGAGCCCGAGCCCCGGGAGACCGACTGGGATCCGGGCCCCGATCAGGGCGAACACGCGTTCTTCGCGGGTGGGGGCGACGACGAGGACGACGACTCCGGCGACGGTCCCGGCGGCCGTGCCGGAAACGGTGACCGGCGGGGCCGGAGCGGCAGAGGGGCCAAGGGCGGCAAGGGCGGACGCAAGCGCCGCAGCGGCTGTGCCTGCCTGGTGGTGATGCTCGTCCTCGGCGGTGGTGTCGGGGGCGTCGGTTACTTCGGCTACCAGTTCTACCAAAATCGTTTCGGTGCGGCTCCGGACTTCGCGGGCAGCGGCAACGGCGAGGAAGTCACCGTCACCATCCCCAAGGGTGCGAGCGGCTCGACCATAGGCCAGGAGCTCAAGCGGAAGGGCGTGGTCAAGAGCGTCGACGCCTTTGTCGCCGCCCAGCAGAGCAACCCCCAGGGCAACAGCATCCAGGACGGCGTGTACACGCTGCAGAAGGAGATGTCGGCCGAGAGCGCGGTCGAACTCCTGCTCAGCCCCGAGAGCCGCAGCAATCTGATCATCGCCGAGGGCAAGCGCAACGCCGCCGTCTACGAGCTCATCGACAAGCGCCTCGAGGTGGCCAAGGGCACCACGGCCAAGGTCGCCAAGACCGAGTGGAAGAGCCTCGGCCTGCCCGACTGGGCGATGAACCACAAGAACGTCAAGGATCCGCTGGAAGGGTTCCTCTACCCGTCCAGCTACTCGGCGGCCAAGGGCCAGAAGCCCGAGGACGTGCTGAAGCAGATGGTTGCGCGGGCCGGCGAGCAGTACGAGAAGATCGGTCTCGAGAAGAAGGCGGAGGGCCTCGGTCTCGACGGGCCGTGGGAGTTGCTCACCGTGGCAAGCCTGGTGCAGGCCGAGGGGAAGACCCACGATGACTTCCGCATGATGTCCGAGGTCGTCTACAACCGGCTCAAGCCCAGCAACACCGAGACCAACCAGAAACTTCAGTTCGACTCGACCTTCAACTACCTGAAGGGCCAGAGCAAGATCGACATCGGCGAATCCGAGATCAACAGCAACCCGGACCCGTACAACACCTACTACCACAAGGGTCTTCCGCCCGGACCCATCGGTAACCCCGGCGAAGACGCCCTGAAAGCGGCGCTCGATCCCACGGACGACGGCTGGATCTACTTCGTGGCCACCGACGGCGTGAGCAAGACCGAGTTCGCCACGAACCATGACGAGTTCCTGCAGCTGAAGGAAAAGTTCAATGCCAGCTCGGGCAACTGACCCTCGCCGGGCCGCCGTTCTCGGCTCGCCGATCGCCCACTCCCTCTCTCCCGTACTGCACCGGGCCGCCTACGCCGAGCTGGGCCTGGAGGGCTGGACGTACGACCGCTTCGACGTCGACGAGGAGGCGCTGCCGGGCTTCTTCGAGCGGCTGGGCCCCCAGTGGGCCGGGCTGTCGCTGACCATGCCGCTCAAGCGGGCGGTCATTCCGCTGCTCGACGGGATCAGTGAGACGGCGGCCTCCGTGGACGCGGTGAACACCGTGACCTTCACGGAGGACGGCCGGAGGACCGGCGACAACACCGACATCCCCGGCATGCTCGCCGCCCTGAGCGAGCACGGTATCGAGGAGGTGGAGTCCGCCGCGGTCCTCGGGGCCGGCGCCACCGCCTCCTCCGCGCTGGCCGCGCTGGCCCGGATCTGTACCGGTGAGGTCGCCGTCTACGTACGCAGCGCGGCACGCGCCGCCGAGATACGGGGCTGGGCCGAGCGGCTCGACGTCGACGTGCGCATCGCGCGCTGGGCGGACGCCGAGGAGGCGCTGCGCGCCCCGCTGGTCGTGGCGACCACCCCGGCCGGCACCACCGATGCCCTCGCCGCCGCCGTCCCCGAGATGCCCGCGACCCTTTTCGACGTGCTGTACGACCCGTGGCCCACCGAGCTGGCGGCGCGCTGGTCCATGTACGGCGGTGCCGTCGTCAGCGGTTTGGACCTGCTGGTGCATCAGGCAGTGCTCCAGGTGGAGCAGATGACGGGCCGCGCACCCGTTCCGCTCGCGGCGATGCGGGCCGCCGGAGAGCGTGCGCTCGCCGGCGGATGAATGCCGGTTCGATGCCTTGCGGGTGGAGGTGGCTTTATTCCGCTTTGCGGCCACCGCAAAGCGGAATAGGTTGATCCGCGTTGATCGTCTTCTCTTCTGTTGCTATTTTTTGGGCGACGAAATTGGCTGAAGCGGGAGGGAATCGGAAGTGCGCAGGCGTATTTATTCGATCGGTGTAGCGGTGGGACTGGCAGGTGCGATGGGGCTCGTTGGCGCGGCGCCGGCCGCCGCCGCGGCTTCGACGCCCGAAGCGGCTTGTGGTTCGGGGTACAAGGTTCTTGAGTCCCACACCGTGGGGTACGACAAGAGCACCGATAAACCTGCCGGTCGGGTCTCGCTGCTCTACAACGCCTCGAACGGCTACAACTGTGTAGTGACGATGCACATCAACGGTTATGTCGGATATGGCGCAACCACTGAGGCCGGAATCATCGTCGAGGGTGGCAGTTGGAAGCGCGACAAGAAGGAATACAGCTATTACGCCGGTCCCGTGTATGCGTATGCCGCCAATAAGTGCGTGAAGTACACCGGCGGTATCGAATATTACGACAACGGTATTTTCTGGGACAGCTACACGAGCGGGTTCGGGCACTGCGGCTGATCTCGGTCGTGAACGACGGCGGCACTCTCTCCGGCCGTGGCCGGTGAGGATTCCGCCGTCGGCGTGTCGCGGGCCCCTCGCGCCCTGTCCGTCCAGCGGACCGATTCCGGTCCGTACCTCCGGACGTGGGAGGATCGGAGTGGCGGACCGGGGCCCGCGCACCCGGTCGAGCCGTCGCCGTACGCGAGGAGACGCGTACGCAGGGGAGTACCGGGGCGCGAGCACTGAGGAGCACCGTTGAGCAGGTTGCGCTGGCTGACCGCGGGGGAGTCCCACGGTCCCGCACTCGTCGCGACGCTGGAGGGTCTGCCCGCCGGCGTACCGATCACCACGGAGATGGTGGCGGACCACCTGGCCAGGCGCCGGCTCGGCTACGGTCGCGGGGCCCGGATGAAGTTCGAGCGGGACGAGGTCACCTTCCTCGGCGGCGTCCGGCACGGCCTCACCCTCGGCTCCCCGGTCGCGGTCATGGTGGGCAACACCGAGTGGCCCAAGTGGGAGCAGGTCATGGCGGCCGACCCGGTGGACCGGGAGACGCTGGACGGGCTCGCCCGCAACGCGCCGCTGACCCGCCCCCGGCCCGGCCACGCCGACCTGGCGGGCATGCAGAAGTACGGCTTCGACGAGGCCCGCCCGATCCTGGAGCGGGCGAGCGCCCGTGAGACCGCCGCCCGTGTGGCGCTCGGCGCCGTGGCCCGCTCGTACCTGAAGGAGACGGCCGGCATCGAGATCGTCAGCCATGTCGTGGAGCTGGCGGCGGCGAAGGCCCCGTACGGCGTGTACCCGACCCCGGCGGACGTGGAGAAGCTGGACGCCGACCCGGTGCGCTGCCTGGACCAGGACGCGTCGAAGGCGATGGTCGCGGAGATCGACCAGGCCCACAAGGACGGCGACACCCTCGGCGGAGTGGTCGAGGTGCTGGCGTACGGCGTACCGGTGGGCCTCGGCTCGCACGTGCACTGGGACCGACGGCTGGACGCCCGGCTCGCGGCCGCGCTGATGGGCATCCAGGCGATCAAGGGCGTCGAGGTCGGCGACGGCTTCGACCTGGCCCGGGTGCCGGGCTCGCAGGCGCACGACGAGATCCTCGCGACGGACGAGGGCATCAAGCGGTCCTCCGGACGCTCCGGCGGCACCGAGGGCGGTCTGACCACGGGCGAGCTGCTGCGGGTCCGCGCGGCGATGAAGCCGATCGCGACCGTGCCGCGCGCGCTGCGCACGGTCGACGTCACCACGGGCGAGGCCGCCCAGGCGCACCACCAGCGCTCCGATGTGTGCGCGGTGCCCGCGGCCGGGATCGTCGCCGAGGCGATGGTGGCGCTGGTGCTGGCGGACGCGGTGGCGGAGAAGTTCGGCGGGGACAGCGTGGCCGAGACGCGGCGCAACGTCACGTCGTACCTCGACAACCTGGCCATCCGGTGAGCCGTCCGACGAGCGCTCCGTCGATCGTCCTCGTGGGCCCGATGGGTGTGGGCAAGTCCACCGTCGGGCAGCTGCTGGCCGAGCGTCTGGGCTGCGGGTACCGGGACACCGACGACGACATCGTCGCCGAGCAGGGCCGCAGCATCGCGGACATCTTCGTCGACGAGGGCGAGGCGGCCTTCCGCGCACTGGAGAAGCGGGCGGTGGCCGCCGCGCTCGCCGGGCACACCGGCGTCCTCGCCCTCGGCGGCGGCGCGGTCCTGGACGCCGACACGCGCGCGCTGCTCGCCGCCCACCAGGTCGTGTACCTGTCGATGGACGTGGAGGAGGCGGCGCAGCGGACCGGTCTGAACGCCGCCCGGCCGCTCCTCGCGGTCAACCCGCGCAAGCAGTGGCGCGAGCTGATGGAGGCCCGCCGCCACCTCTACACCGAAGTCGCCCGCGCGGTCGTGGCCACCGACGGCCGCACCCCCGAAGAGGTCGCCCAGGCGGTCCTCGACGCCATGGAGTTGAAGCAGGCATGAGCGAGCAGGCAGTCACCCGCATCCAGGTCGCCGGCACGGCGGGCACCGACCCGTACGAGGTCCTGGTCGGCCGGCAGCTCCTCGGGGAGCTCGGCGGGCTGATCGGGAGCAAGGCCCAGCGGGTGGCGGTGATCCACCCCGAGGCACTGGCCGAGACCGGTGACGCGCTCCGCGCCGACCTGGCCGGGCAGGGCTACGAGGCCGTCGCCATCCAGGTGCCGAACGCGGAGGAGGCCAAGACCGCCGAGGTCGCCGCCTACTGCTGGAAGGCGCTCGGCCAGTCCGGCTTCACGCGCACGGATGTGATCGTCGGCGTGGGCGGCGGCGCCACCACCGACCTGGCCGGGTTCGTGGCGGCCACCTGGCTGCGCGGGGTGCGCTGGATCGCGGTTCCCACCACGGTGCTGGCCATGGTGGACGCGGCCGTCGGCGGCAAGACCGGCATCAACACCGCCGAGGGCAAGAACCTCGTCGGCGCCTTCCATCCGCCGGCCGGTGTGCTGTGCGACCTGGCCGCGCTGGACTCGCTCCAGGTCAACGACTACGTGTCCGGGCTCGCGGAGGTCATCAAGGCCGGCTTCATCGCCGACCCGGTGATCCTCGACCTGATCGAGTCCGACCCCGAGGCGGCCCGCACCCCGGCCGGACCGCACACCGCCGAGCTGATCGAGCGGTCCATCCGGGTCAAGGCCGAGGTGGTCTCCTCCGACCTGAAGGAGTCCGGGCTGCGGGAGATCCTCAACTACGGGCACACCCTCGGCCACGCCATCGAGAAGAACGAGCGCTACAAGTGGCGGCACGGCGCGGCCGTCGCGGTGGGCATGCACTTCGCGGCCGAACTGGGGCGGCTCGCGGGCCGGCTGGACGACGCCACCGCGGACCGTCACCGCACGGTCCTGGAGGCGGTCGGGCTGCCGCTGAACTACCGCTACGACCAGTGGCCCAAGCTGGTGGAGAACATGAAGGTGGACAAGAAGTCCCGCGGCGACCGCCTGCGCTTCATCGTCCTCGACGGCCTGGCCAAGCCCACCGTCCTGGAGGGCCCCGACCCGGCCGTCCTGCTCGCCGCCTACGGCGAGGTGGGGCAGTAGCACCCGTCCGGGACTCCTGACCGGAGCTCCCGCCCGTCGCCCCGGCCCGACCCGCCTGCGGGCCCGGGCACTTCGCACCGCCCCCGGCCGTTTCACCGAACGACGGCCGGGGACGGTACCGTTCGGTGGGGAACGGGGCCCGACGCCCCGTCCTGCCAGCGCCAACGCGACTGTACAGAGACGGAGTGGCACCGGATGCAGCACGCAGTGGGGGCTCCGCTGCCGCCGCCCCACCAGCCGGGACACGGGCCGGCGACCGCCTGGTCGTCGGCCGCCCACCATCCGGGACATCCGGGGCATCCAGGGCATCAGGGTCCTGCGGGACACCCGGGCGAAGCGTCGGCGTCCCCGCCCGGTCCGGGCTTCGCCGGAGCGCCCGTCCCGCCCGGCGCCCCGCAGAGTCCGCCGCACCCGGCACCACCGCCGCAGGCGCCTCCTCACCCGGCGCCTTCCCACCTCGTACCTCCGCACCCGGCGCCACCGCACCAAGCCCCTCCGCACCAGCCCTCCGCGCACCCGACGGCGCCCCGGCATCCGTCCGCGCCGCCGTCGCGGGACGCCAGCGGGCATGTGCGGCTCCCGCCCGGCGGCCCCGTCGACGCCCCGAGCGCACCGCCGGCCCCGGGCACGCCCGACGCGGCCACCACCACGCTCGCGGTCCTGCTCATCGGCCCGGCGGGTGCGGGCAAGACGAGCGTCGCCAAGTACTGGGCGGACAACCGTCGCGTCCCCACGGCCCACATCAGTCTCGACGACGTACGGGAGTGGGTGCGCTCGGGCTTCGCCGACCCCCAGTCGGGCTGGAACGACCACTCTGAGGCGCAGTATCGTCTCGCCCGCCGCACCTGCGGCTTCGCCGCCCGCAACTTCCTGGCCAACGGCATCTCCTGCATCCTGGACGACGCCGTCTTCCCCGACCGCCCCGTCGTCGGGCTCGGCGGCTGGAAGCGGCATGTCGGGCCGGGGCTGCTGCCGGTCGTGCTGCTGCCCGGCCTGGAGATCGTCCTGGAGCGCAACGCCGAGCGCACGGGCAACCGCCGCCTCACCGACGAGGAGGTCGCCCGTATTCACGGCCGCATGGCCGGCTGGTACGGCTCCGGGCTGCCGATCATCGACAACTCCCAGCTCGACATTCCCGCGACGGCCCGCGTCCTGGACGAGATCCTGGCGCGTTCCATCGCCAGCCCGCCGGCCTGGTAGCCGTCGGCGCGGGCCGCACGAGCGGGGCGTGGCGGCGGTCGTCACCGGCGCGGGCGGAGCACGTACGGGGCGTTTCCGCATGCGAGAGCCCCGCGCGGGCGGCGCGCCCGGGGCGCGGAACCACGTCGCTGTGCCGTGCCTCGCGCACCCCGTACGGCTGAGTCACCGCCCGTCCGGCCCACCGGACCGGCGGTTTCCGGCCACCGCTCATAGGCTCGGCCCATGTCAGAGGTGTACGCGGCCCGCCGGGCCCGGCTTCGCGAGCGCTGCAACGCGGGCGGCAGCGCGACGGCGCTCGTCACCCGCCCGGCCAATGTGCGGTACCTCGCGGGGACGGCGCCCCGGGACGCCGTGCTCCTGCTGGGCGTGGACGAGGACGTGCTGCTGTGCCGTGGTACGCCCGGCGGGCGACCCGGGGACGGCCGGCCCGACGAGGCGCTGCGCACGCACCGCCTGCCGGGCTCCGCAGGGGACCCCGCGGTCGCCGCCGCCGATCTCGCCGTGGCCCGGGACGCCGAGTCGCTCGCGGTCGAGGAGCACCATCTCACCGTCGCCCGGCACCGGGCCATCGGATCGGTGGCGCCCCGGCTGCGCCTCGCCGACCTCGGCTGCGCGGTCGAGCAACTGCGCGTCGTCAAGGACGAGGAGGAGATCTCCTGTCTGCGGATCGGCGCGGAGATCACCGACCAGGCGCTGGCGGAGCTGCTGGAGTCGATCCTCGTCGGCCGCACCGAACGTCACCTCGCCCTCGAACTGGAGCGCCGTCTCGTCGACCACGGCGCCGACTGCCCGGCCTTCACGACCTCCGTCGCCACCGGCCCGCACGCCGGCCGCCGCGGCCACCGCCCCACCGACCGGCGCGTCGAGGAGGGCGACTTCCTCTCCGTCTGCCTGGGCGCCGCGTACCGCGGCTACCGCTGCGAGATCGGCCGCACCTTCGTCATCGGCACGTCCCCCGCCGACTGGCAGATCGAGCTGTACGACCTCGTCTTCGCCTCCCAGCGCGCCGGCCGCCAGGCCCTGGCACCCGGCGTGACGTACCGCGCGGTGGACCGCGCGGCCCGCCAGGTCCTGGACTCGGCCGGGTACGCGGACGGACTGGCTCCGCTGATGGGGCACGGGGTGGGTCTCGAAAACATCGAGGACCCGCAGTTGGCCCCGGCGGCCATGGGTAAACTGGACGCTTGCGTGCCGGTCACCGTCGAACCGGGGGTCCACCTCCCGGGCCGGGGCGGCGTCCGGATCGATGACACGCTCGTCGTCCGCCCCGAGGCGGATGGCGGACCCGAGCTACTCACCATCACGACCAAGGAGCTGCTCGCGCTCTAGCGCGTGTCTTCCGGTCGTCCACGTCAGTCCAGGAGATTCCGCAACCGTGGCTTCCACGAACGACCTCAAGAACGGCCTGGTGCTCAAGCTCGAAGGCGGCCAGCTCTGGTCCGTCGTCGAGTTCCAGCACGTCAAGCCCGGCAAGGGCCCGGCCTTCGTGCGCACCAAGCTCAAGAACGTGCTGTCCGGCAAGGTCGTCGACAAGACCTTCAACGCCGGCGTCAAGGTCGAAACGGCCACCGTCGACAAGCGCGACATGCAGTTCTCCTACATGGACGGCGACTACTTCGT
Organism: Streptomyces sclerotialus; assembly: GCA_000719105.1. Classification (GTDB taxonomy): domain Bacteria; phylum Actinomycetota; class Actinomycetes; order Streptomycetales; family Streptomycetaceae; genus Streptomyces; species Streptomyces sclerotialus_B. Next base: position 189,457 of record JODX01000010.1, read on the forward strand.
CTTCATGGACATGGAGACGTACGACCAGCTCATGGTCGACCGCAAGGCCGTCGGCGACGCCGCCAACTTCCTGATCGAGGGCTTCACGGCCACCGTCGCCCAGCACGAGGGCGAGGTGCTCTTCGTCGAGCTGCCCGCCGCCGTCGAGCTGGTCGTCCAGGAGACCGAGCCGGGCGTCCAGGGCGACCGCTCCACCGGTGGCACCAAGCCGGCCACGCTGGAGACCGGTCACCAGATCCAGGTCCCGCTCTTCATCACCACCGGTGAGAAGATCAAGGTCGACACCCGCACGAGCGACTACCTCGGCCGGGTGAACAGCTAACCGTGGCCGCCCGTAACACGGCCCGTAAGCGTGCCTTCCAGATCCTCTTCGAGGGCGACCAGCGCGGGGCCGACGTCCTGACGGTCCTCGCCGACTGGGTGCGGCACTCCCGGACCGACACCCGGCAGCCGCCGGTGAGCGAATACACGATGCAGCTGGTCGAGGGCTATGCCGAGCACGCGCCGCGCATCGACGAGCTCATCGCGCAGTACGCCGTCGGCTGGACGCTCGACAGGATGCCGGTCGTCGACCGCAACATCCTGCGTCTCGGGGCGTACGAGCTGATCTGGGTCGACGAGACCCCGGACGCCGTCGTCCTGGACGAGATGGTGCAGCTGGCGAAGGAGTTCTCGACGGACGAGTCGCCCTCGTTCGTGAACGGGCTCCTCGGTCGCCTGAAGGATCTGAAGCCGTCCTTGCGCCGCGAGCAGTAGGTAGCGGGGGAGCGCCGTAGGGGTTGCTGTGTGATGTCGGCTGCGGCTTGTCCGTGGCTGGTCGCGCAGTTCCCCGCGCCCCTGGAACGTCGTGGGGCCCGAGGCAGCACATGTGCTGCCTCGGGCCCCACGACGTTCCCCACGACAAGAAACCGCCGGGGTTGCGGGAACCGGTTCCCGCAACCCCGGCGGCACGTTTCTGCTGAGCCCGCGGAGCGGTCAGGCCTCCTCGTGAGAGACCGCGCGGCGCGCGTCCGCGTCCAGGACGCCCCAGCTGATGAGCTGCTCGGTGAGGACCGAGGGCGACTGGTCGTAGATGACGGCGAGGGTGCGCAGGTCGTCCTGGCGGATCGAGAGCACCTTGCCGTTGTAGTCGCCGCGCTGCGACTGGATCGTGGCCGCGTAACGCTGCAGGGGGCCCGCCTTCTCGGCCGGCACGTGGGCGAGGCGCTCCAGGTCCAGGACCAGCTTCGGCGGCGGCTCGGCGGCGCCGCCGGGGGTGGTGCCGGGCAGCAGCTCCTGCACCGGAACCCCGTAGAAGTCCGCCAGCTCGGCAAGGCGCTGCACGGTCACGGCGCGGTCGCCGCGCTCGTACGAACCGACCACGACCGCCTTCCACCGTCCCTGGGACTTCTCCTCGACACCGTGGAGGGAAAGGCCCTGCTGGGTGCGGATGGCCCGGAGCTTGGCCCCGAGCTGTTTGGCGTATTCGCTGGACATATAGCTCCCGGACACTGTGTCATCGTGCGGCGACGCCGCGCGGCTGGTGACTCACTGTGAGGTTACGCAGCGTGACTCTTCCCCGTCAAGCCGAATGGTCCGTACCGACTCTTCCGTGGTAACCGCTGTCTGTTACGCCAGGGGGGTGATCAGGGCGGTTGTTCGAGCCTGCTACCGTGGATGGCGCAATTCCGACGTCCTTTAAGGTCCGTCCCGTGAGGCGGAGAAGGAGGTCCGTTTCTTATGGACAAGCTGGACACGCAAGCGTCCGATGCGCGGCCCGTTCTCGAGGGCCCCGACATCGCGCGGGTACTGACCCGCATCGCCCACGAGATCGTCGAGCGCGCCAAGGGTGCCGACGACGTGGTGCTCCTCGGCATCCCGACCCGGGGCGTCTTCCTCGCCCGCCGGCTCGCCGCCAAGCTGGAGCAGATCACCGAGAAGCAGATCCCGGTGGGCTCCCTCGACATCACCATGTACCGCGACGACCTGCGCCTGCAGCCGCCGCGTGCGCTGGCCCGCACCGAGATCCCCGGTGACGGCCTCGACGGCCGCCTCGTCGTCCTCGTCGACGACGTCCTCTTCTCCGGCCGTACCATCCGCGCCGCCCTCGACGCGCTGAACGACATCGGGCGCCCGCGCGCGGTGCAGCTCGCCGTCCTCGTCGACCGCGGCCACCGCGAACTGCCGATCCGCGCCGACTACGTCGGCAAGAACCTCCCCACGTCGCTGCGGGAGACGGTCAAGGTCCAGCTCGCCGAGGAGGACGGTCGCGACACCGTCCTGCTCGGTGCGAAGCCGGCCGCCCCGGACGCGCAGCGCTAGCACCCACTCCGGCGTACCGGTCCTTCGTACGCCACCAGTGCGCCCGCGCGCGCCCGCATGCCCAGCCGCGCCCACGTACGCGACGGGCACTCGCCTCCCGAAACTGAACCGCCTTACGGAGCCTGAAAGATGCAGCGTCATCTCATCTCGGCCGCCGACCTCACCCGTGACGACGCCGTCCTGATCCTCGACACCGCCGAGGAGATGGCCCGGGTCGCCGACCGGCCGATCAAGAAACTGCCGACCCTGCGCGGCCGTACCGTCGTCAACCTCTTCTTCGAGGACTCGACCCGCACCCGGATCTCCTTCGAGGCCGCCGAGAAGCGGCTCTCGGCGGACGTCATCAACTTCACCGCCAAGGGATCGAGCGTCTCCAAGGGCGAGTCCCTGAAGGACACCGCCCAGACCCTCGAAGCCATGGGCGTCGACGCCGTCGTCATCCGGCACGGTGCCTCCGGCGCCCCGTACCGCCTGGCCACCTCCGGCTGGATCGACGCCGCCGTGATCAACGCCGGTGACGGCACCCACCAGCACCCCACCCAGGCGCTGCTGGACGCCTTCACCATGCGGCGCCGCCTCGTCGGCCGGGACGCCGGGCTCGGCCAGGACCTCGCCGGCAAGCGCATCACGATCGTCGGTGACGTCCTGCACAGCCGCGTCGCCCGCTCCAACGTCGACCTGCTGCACACCCTCGGCGCCGAGGTGACCCTCGTCGCACCGCCCACCCTGCTGCCGGTCGGCATCGAGACCTGGCCCTGCGAGGTCTCCTACGACCTCGACTCCACGCTGCCCAAGTCGGACGCGGTGATGATGCTGCGGGTGCAGCGCGAGCGCATGAACGCCGCGTTCTTCCCGACCGAGCGCGAGTACTCCCGGCGCTACGGCCTCGACGGCGACCGCATGGCGAAGATGCCCGAGCACGCCATCGTGATGCACCCCGGCCCCATGGTCCGCGGGATGGAGATCACCGCCGAGGTCGCCGACTCCGACCGCTGCACGGTCGTCGAGCAGGTCGCCAACGGCGTCTCCATCCGCATGGCGGTCCTGTACCTGCTGCTGGGCGGCAACGAGCCCGCCGTCACCCATTCCCGCACCACCGAGGAGAAGTGAGAGACATGAGCAAGACCCTGATCCGTGGTGCGAAGGTGCTCGGCGGCGAGCCGCAGGACGTTCTGATCGAGGCCGGGACCATCGCCGAGGTCGGGACCGGACTGTCCGCCGAGGGCGCCGAGGTCGTCGAGGCCGACGGCAAGGTGTTGCTGCCGGGCCTGGTCGACCTGCACACCCACCTGCGCGAGCCGGGCCGCGAGGACTCCGAGACCGTGCTGACCGGTACGCGGGCGGCGGCCTCCGGCGGTTACACGGCCGTGTTCGCCATGGCCAACACCTTCCCGGTCGCCGACACCGCCGGTGTCGTCGAGCAGGTCTGGCGGCTCGGCCAGGAGTCCGGCTACTGCGACGTCCAGCCCATCGGCGCCGTCACCGTCGGCCTGGAGGGCAGGAAGCTCGCCGAGCTGGGCGCCATGCACGAGTCCGCGGCCGGTGTCACCGTCTTCTCCGACGACGGCAAGTGCGTCGACGACGCCGTGATCATGCGGCGCGCCCTGGAGTACGTGAAGGCCTTCGGCGGCGTCGTCGCCCAGCACGCGCAGGAGCCGCGGCTGACCGAGGGCGCCCAGATGAACGAGGGCGTCGTCTCCGCCGAGCTGGGCCTCGGGGGCTGGCCGGCGGTGGCCGAGGAGTCGATCATCGCCCGCGACGTGCTGCTCGCCGAGCACGTCGGCTCGCGCGTCCACATCTGCCACCTGTCGACCGCCGGGTCGGTGGAGATCGTGCGCTGGGCCAAGTCCCGCGGCATCGACGTCACCGCCGAGGTCACCCCGCACCACCTGCTCCTCACCGACGAGCTGGTGCGGTCGTACAACCCGGTCTACAAGGTCAACCCGCCGCTGCGCACCGAGCGCGACGTGATGGCCCTGCGCGAGGCCCTCGCCGACGGCACGATCGACATCGTCGCCACCGACCACGCCCCGCACCCGCACGAGGACAAGGACTGCGAGTGGGCCGCGGCCGCCATGGGCATGGTCGGCCTGGAGACCGCGCTGTCGGTGGTCCAGGAGACGATGGTCGACACGGGCCTGCTGGACTGGGCCGGCGTCGCCGACCGGATGTCCTTCAAGCCCGCGCGCATCGGACGGGCCACCGGCCACGGCCGTCCCGTCTCGGCTGGTGAGCCCGCCAACCTCACCCTGGTCGACACGGCATACCGTGGAGCGGTGGACCCCGCGGGCTTCGCCTCGCGCAGCCGCAACACCCCGTACGAGGGCCGCGAGCTGCCGGGCCGTGTCACGCACACCTGGCTCCGGGGCAAGGCCACGCTCGTCGACGGGAAGCTCACGTGACACCTCTTGATCTGCCGGCCGCCGCAGGCGCGGCCGTGCTCGCAGCCGAACAGAAGTCGGCCGAAGTGACCGACTGGGCCGCCCGCATCGGCTGGCTCGTGGGCCTCGCCCTGTTCGTCGCCCTCGTCTACTGGCTGATGCGCGAGGGCTGGAAGTGGCGCGGCACCCTCCAGGGCGACCTGCCGGAGCTGCCTGCCACTCCGGACGACCCGGGCGAGGCGAAACTGGGGATGAGCGGCCGCTACCACGGCTCCACCACCGCCGGGCAGTGGCTGGACCGCATCGTGGCGCACGGCCTGGGCACCCGCAGCCGGGCCGAGCTCACGCTGACGGACGCGGGAGTGGACGTCGTACGCCCCGGGGCGGCCGACTTCTTCATCCCCGTGGCCGCTCTGCGCGAGGCCCGTCTCGACAAGGGCATCGCCGGCAAGGTCCTCACCGAGGGCGGTCTGCTGATCGTCACCTGGGAGCACGGCGGCAAGCTGCTCGACTCCGGGTTCCGCTCCGACCGCGCGGCCGAGCACAACGAATGGGTCGAGACCCTCAACCAGATGATCCAGAAGGTCGAAGAGACCGAGAAGGTCCACAAGAAGGAAACGGAAGGCGCACGATGACCACCTCCACCAGGGGAGTTTCGAAGACTCCCGCCGTACTCGTCCTGGAGGACGGCCGGATCTTCCGCGGCCGCGCCTACGGGGCCGTGGGGGAGACCTTCGGCGAGGCCGTGTTCTCCACCGGCATGACCGGCTACCAGGAGACCCTCACCGACCCGTCGTACCGCCGCCAGGTCGTCGTGATGACCGCCCCGCACGTCGGCAACACCGGTGTCAACGACGAGGACCCCGAGAGCAAGCAGATCTGGGTCGCCGGGTACGTCGTCCGTGACCCCGCGCGCGTGCCTTCGAGCTGGCGCCACCGGCGCACCCTCGACGAGGAGCTCGCCGCCCAGGGCGTCGTCGGCATCTCCGGCATCGACACCCGCGCCCTCACCCGGCACCTGCGCGAGCGCGGCGCCATGCGCGTCGGCATCTTCAGCGGGGACGCCGTCCAGGACGACGCCGCGCTGCTGGCACGTGTCCAGGAGGCCCCTCAGATGAAGGGCGCGAGCCTGTACGAGGAGGTCACCACCGAGGAGGCGTACGTCGTCCCCGCGGTCGGCGAGAAGAAGTTCACCGTCGCCGCCGTGGACCTCGGCATCAAGGGCATGACCCCGCACCGCATGGCCGAGCGCGGCATAGAGGTGCACGTGCTGCCCGCCACGGCCACGCTCGACGACATCTACGCGGTGAACCCGGACGGCGTGTTCTTCTCCAACGGCCCGGGTGACCCGGCCACCGCCGACCACCCCGTCGCCCTGATGCAGGGCGTCCTGGAGCGCGGCACCCCGCTGTTCGGTATCTGCTTCGGCAACCAGCTCCTCGGGCGCGCCCTCGGCTTCGGCACCTACAAGCTGAAGTACGGCCACCGTGGCATCAACCAGCCGGTGCAGGACCGTACGACCGGCAAGGTCGAGGTCACCGCGCACAACCACGGCTTCGCCGTCGACGCCCCGCTCGACAAGGTCTCCGACACCCCCTTCGGCCGCGCCGAGGTCTCCCACGTCTGCCTGAACGACAACGTGGTGGAGGGCCTCCAGCTTCTCGACAAGCCGGCCTTCAGCGTCCAGTACCACCCCGAAGCGGCAGCCGGCCCGCACGACGCCGCCTACCTGTTCGACCGCTTCACGTCTTTGATGAGCACAGTCCTGATGGAGGGCCAGCGTGCCTAAGCGCACCGATATCCAGTCCGTCCTGGTCATCGGCTCCGGCCCGATCGTCATCGGCCAGGCCGCCGAGTTCGACTACTCCGGCACCCAGGCGTGCCGCGTGCTGAAGTCCGAGGGCCTGCGGGTCATCCTCGTGAACTCCAACCCGGCGACGATCATGACCGACCCGGAGATCGCCGACGCCACGTACGTCGAGCCGATCACCCCGGAGTTCGTCGAAAAGATCATCGCCAAGGAGCGCCCGGACGCCCTGCTGCCCACCCTGGGCGGCCAGACGGCCCTGAACACCGCCATCTCGCTGCACGAGGCGGGCACCCTCGAGCAGTACGGCGTCGAGCTCATCGGCGCCAACGTCGAGGCGATCAACAAGGGCGAGGACCGCGACCTCTTCAAGGACGTCGTCGAGGAGGTCCGCAAGAAGATCGGGCACGGCGAGTCCGCCCGCTCCGTGATCTGCCACTCCATGGACGACGTGCTGAAGGGCGTCGAGACGCTCGGTGGGTACCCCGTCGTCGTCCGCCCCTCCTTCACCATGGGCGGTGCCGGCTCCGGCTTCGCGCACGACGAGGAGGAGCTGCGCCGCATCGCGGGCACCGGCCTCACGCTCTCCCCGACCACCGAGGTGCTCTTGGAGGAGTCCATCCTCGGCTGGAAGGAGTACGAGCTGGAGCTGATGCGCGACAAGAACGACAACGTCGTGGTCGTCTGCTCCATCGAGAACTTCGACCCGATGGGCGTCCACACCGGCGACTCGATCACCGTCGCCCCGGCGATGACGCTCACCGACCGCGAGTACCAGATCCTGCGCGACATCGGCATCGCGGTCATCCGCGAGGTCGGCGTGGACACCGGCGGCTGCAACATCCAGTTCGCGGTGAACCCCGAGGACGGCCGGGTCATCGTCATCGAGATGAACCCCCGTGTCTCCCGGTCCTCCGCCCTGGCCTCCAAGGCGACCGGCTTCCCCATCGCCAAGATCGCCGCGAAGCTGGCCGTCGGCTACACGCTCGACGAGATCCCCAACGACATCACCGAGCAGACCCCGGCCTCCTTCGAGCCGACGCTCGACTACGTGGTCGTGAAGGCCCCGCGCTTCGCCTTCGAGAAGTTCCCGTCGGCGGACTCGACCCTGACGACCACCATGAAGTCGGTCGGCGAGGCCATGGCCATCGGCCGGAACTTCACCGAGGCCCTGCAGAAGGCCCTGCGGTCGCTGGAGAAGAAGGGCAGCCAGTTCACCTTCGTCGGCGAGCCCGGCGACAAGGACGAGCTGCTGCGCGAGGCGGTGCGTCCGACCGACGGCCGCATCAACACCACGATGCAGGCCATCCGCGCCGGGGCCACCCCGGAGGAGGTCTTCGACGCCACGAAGATCGACCCGTGGTTCGTGGACCAGATGTTCCTGATCAAGGAGATCGCGGACGAGCTGGCCGAGGCGCCCGAGCTGACCTCCGAGCTGCTGGCCGAGGCCAAGCGGCACGGCTTCTCCGACCAGCAGATCGCCGAGATCCGCGGGCTGCGCGAGGACGTCGTGCGCGAGGTCCGGCACGCCCTCGGGGTCCGCCCGGTCTACAAGACGGTCGACACCTGCGCCGCCGAGTTCGCCGCGAAGACGCCGTACTTCTACTCCTCCTACGACGAGGAGACCGAGGTCGCGCCCCGCGAGAAGCCCGCGGTGATCATCCTGGGCTCCGGCCCGAACCGCATCGGCCAGGGCATCGAGTTCGACTACTCCTGCGTCCACGCCTCCTTCGCGCTGAGCGACGCGGGCTACGAGACCGTGATGGTCAACTGCAACCCGGAGACCGTCTCCACCGACTACGACACCTCCGACCGCCTGTACTTCGAGCCGCTCACGCTCGAGGACGTGCTGGAGATCGTCCACGCGGAGGCGCAGGCCGGCCCGATCGCCGGTGTGGTCGTCCAGCTCGGCGGCCAGACCCCGCTGGGCCTGTCGCAGGCGCTCAAGGACAACGGCGTCCCCGTCGTCGGCACGTCCCCCGAGGCCATCCACGCGGCCGAGGACCGGGGCGCCTTCGGCCGGGTGCTCGCCGAGGCCGGGCTGCCGGCCCCGAAGCACGGCACCGCCACCACCTTCGCCGAGGCCAAGGCCATCGCCGACGAGATCGGCTACCCGGTCCTCGTCCGGCCGTCGTACGTGCTCGGCGGCCGCGGCATGGAGATCGTGTACGAGGAGGCGCGGCTGGAGTCGTACATCGCCGAGTCGACCGAGATCAGCCCCTCCCGGCCGGTCCTCGTCGACCGGTTCCTGGACGATGCCATAGAGATCGACGTCGACGCGCTGTACGACGGCGAGGAGCTCTACCTCGGCGGCGTCATGGAGCACATCGAGGAGGCCGGTATCCACTCCGGCGACTCGGCGTGCGCCCTGCCCCCGATCACCCTCGGCGGGTACGACATCAAGCGCCTGCGCGCCTCCACCGAGGCCATCGCCAAGGGCGTCGGGGTCCGCGGACTGATCAACATCCAGTTCGCGATGGCCGGTGACATCCTGTACGTCCTGGAGGCCAACCCGCGCGCGTCCCGCACCGTCCCCTTCACCTCGAAGGCGACCGCGGTCCCGCTCGCCAAGGCCGCCGCCCGGATCTCGCTGGGCGCGACCGTCGCCGAGCTGCGCGCGGAGGGCCTGCTGCCGAAGACCGGCGACGGCGGCACCCTGCCGCTCGACGCGCCGATCTCCGTCAAGGAGGCCGTGCTGCCCTGGTCCCGCTTCCGGGACACCTCCGGACGCGGCGTCGACACGGTCCTCGGCCCGGAGATGCGCTCCACCGGCGAGGTCATGGGCATCGACTCGGTCTTCGGCACGGCGTACGCCAAGTCGCAGGCCGGTGCGTACGGACCGCTGCCCACCAAGGGCCGCGCGTTCATCTCGGTCGCCAACCGCGACAAGCGCTCGATGATCTTCCCGGCGCGTGAGCTGGTCGCCCACGGCTTCGAGCTGCTCGCCACCTCCGGCACGGCCGAGGTGCTCCGCCGCAACGGCATCAACGCCACGGTCGTCCGCAAGCAGAGCGAGGGCACCGGCCCGAACGGCGAGAAGACGATCGTCCAGCTGATCCACGACGGCGAGGTCGACCTGATCGTCAACACCCCGTACGGCACCGGCGGCCGCCTCGACGGCTACGAGATCCGTACGGCGGCCGTGGCCCGCGCCGTGCCGTGCCTGACCACGGTCCAGGCGCTCGCCGCGGCCGTCCAGGGCATCGACGCGCTCCACCACGGAGGGGTGGGCGTCCGCTCCCTCCAGGAACACGCCGAACATCTGACGGCAGCCCGCGACTGACCGGCCGACCACTGGAGGGGGACACCGAAACGGTGTCCCCCTCTTCATGAGGACACCGAGGACACCCCAACCACATGTACTCGTTCTTCTTCCGTCTGTTCTTCTCCCGGATGGACCCGGAGGCCGCCCACCACCTGGCCTTCCGCTGGATCCGGCTGGCCGCCCGCATCCCCGTGCTGCGGGTCTTCGCCGCTGCCGTGCTCGCGCCCCGCCACAAGGAGCTGCGCACCGAGGCGTTCGGGCTGCGCATGCACGGCCCCTTCGGCCTCGCCGCCGGCTTCGACAAGAACGCGGTCGGCATCGACGGCCTGGCCATGCTCGGCTTCGACCACGTCGAGATCGGCACGGTCACCGGCGAGCCGCAGCCGGGCAACCCCAAGAAGCGGCTGTTCCGCCTCGTCCCCGACCGGGCGCTGATCAACCGCATGGGCTTCAACAACGACGGCTCGGCTGCCGTGGCCGCGCGCCTGGGCGCCCGGAACCCGGTCTTCAGGACCACGGTCGGCGTGAACATCGGCAAAACCAAGATCGTGCCGGAGGCGGAGGCCGTCGCCGACTACGTGAAGTCCGCCGAGCGGCTCGCCCCGTACGCCGACTACCTGGTCGTCAACGTCTCGTCGCCCAACACGCCAGGCCTGCGCAACCTCCAGGCCGTGGATCACCTGCGGCCCCTGCTCACGGCCGTCCGCGAGGCCGCCGACCGCACGGTGACCCGCCGCCGCGTACCGCTCCTGGTGAAGATCGCGCCCGACCTTGCCGACGAGGACGTCGACGCGGTCGCCGACCTGGCCGTCGAGCTGGGCCTGGACGGCATCATCGCCACGAACACCACCATCGCGCGCGAGGGACTCGGTCTGACCTCCGACCCGGCCGTGATCCAGGAGACCGGCGGCCTGTCCGGCGCCCCGCTGAAGGCACGCTCCCTGGAGGTGCTGCGCCGCCTCTACGCGCGCGTGGGCGACCGGATCACCCTCGTCGGCGTCGGCGGCATCGAGACCGCCGAGGACGCCTGGCAGCGCATCCTGGCCGGCGCGACCCTGGTCCAGGGGTACAGCGCCTTCATCTACGAGGGCCCCTTCTGGGCCCGCGCGATCCACAAGGGGCTCGCCGCACGCCTGCGGACCAGCCCGTACGACACCCTCGCCGACGCCGTCGGCGCAGACGTGAGGACGGCGGCATGACCGGCACCACCGCACTGGAACCCTTCGGCGCCCGCCTGCGCCGCGCCATGGACGAGCGCGGCCCCCTGTGCGTCGGCATCGACCCGCACGCCTCCCTGCTCGCCGACTGGGGCCTCAACGACGACGTGGCGGGCCTGGAGCGGTTCAGCCGCACCGTCGTCGAGGCGCTGGCCGACCGGGTGGCCGTCCTGAAGCCGCAGAGCGCGTTCTTCGAACGCTTCGGCTCGCGCGGCGTCGCCGTACTGGAGAAGTCCGTCGAGGAGGCCCGGGCCGCCGGTGCCCTCGTCCTCATGGACGCCAAGCGCGGCGACATCGGCTCGACCATGGCCGCGTACGCGGAGACCTACCTGCGCAAGGACGCGCCGCTGTTCTCCGACGCCCTGACCGTGTCGCCCTTCCTCGGGTACGGCTCGCTGCAGCCGGCCGTGGAGCTGGCGCGCGAGAACGGGGCCGGGCTGTTCGTCCTGGCGCTGACCTCGAACCCCGAGGGGCGCGAGGTGCAGCACGCCGTGCGCCTGGACGGGCGGACCGTCGGGGCGACGATGCTGGCCCACCTCGCGGCCGACAACGCGGGTGCCGAGCCCATGGGCTCCTTCGGCGCGGTCGTCGGGGCGACGCTGGGCGACCTCTCCTCGTACGACCTGGAGATCAACGGGCCGCTGCTGGCACCCGGGATCGGCGCCCAGGGGGCCACCCCGGCGGATCTGCCCGGCGTGTTCGGCGCGGCCGTGCGGAACGTGGTGCCGAACGTCAGCCGGGGTGTTCTTCGTCACGGACCGGACGCCGCCGCGCTGCGCGCGTCCGCGGATCGCTTCGCGACGGAGATCGCCTCCGCGGTGGCCTCCGGCTGAGAATTCCCGGAACGGCCCGTGACCCTTTGAGACCACTTCGAAACCTTCTGAGGGTTTGGGCCGGAGCCACGGTCCAAACCTCCGATGAGTGCGGTCTCGGACGTGCCGCGTCTGAATACACCCTCAAATCAGGGTCGTTATGCCGGTTATGTCCGACTCCATGGAGGCTGACCAGGACTTTTCCGCTGTTCTCGCTGACTCTGGCGGACTTGGCCGCTAGTCTCCGACGAGTGGGGGCACCTCCCACGTCCCTCAGACAGTGGGGGACAACGGGCGAGCGTGTTGCTCGTGGCTCCCCAGGTGTGGGGCGACTAGGTTCCTCACCGGTCCGTATCCGACAGTTCGACATCCGAGGTGACGTAGGCGTGGCTCTTCCGCCCCTTACCCCCGAACAGCGCGCAGCCGCGCTCGAAAAGGCCGCCGCGGCTCGCCGGGAGCGGGCCGAGGTCAAGAATCGACTGAAGCACTCCGGCGCCTCCCTCCACGAGGTCATCAAGCAGGGCCAGGAGAACGACGTCATCGGCAAGATGAAGGTCTCCGCCCTCCTCGAGTCCCTGCCGGGCGTGGGCAAGGTCCGCGCCAAGCAGATCATGGAGCGACTCGGAATCTCCGAAAGCCGCCGTGTGCGAGGCCTCGGTTCCAACCAGATCGCCTCCCTGGAGCGCGAGTTCGGCAGCACGGGCTCCTGAGTCCCGGGCACTCCGGGATTGCTGGAATAATCGCTGCATGAGCGAACGTCCGCGGCTGACCGTGCTCTCCGGCCCCTCGGGGGTCGGCAAGAGCACGGTCGTCGCCCATATGCGCAAGGAACACCCCGAGGTCTGGCTCTCGGTGTCGGCGACGACCCGCAAGCCGCGCCCCGGCGAGCAGCACGGCGTCCACTATTTCTTCGTCACCGACGACGAGATGGACAAGCTGATCGCCAACGGCGAGCTGCTCGAGTGGGCCGAGTTCGCCGGCAACCGCTACGGGACACCCCGTGGCGCCGTCCTCGAACGGCTGGAGGCGGGCGAGCCCGTGCTCCTGGAGATCGATCTCCAGGGCGCGCGGCAGGTCCGTGAGTCCATGCCCGAGGCTCAGCTGGTGTTCCTGGCTCCGCCCTCCTGGGAGGAGCTCGTGCGCAGGCTGACCGGACGCGGCACCGAGCCGCCCGAGGTCATCGAGCGCCGTCTGCAGGCGGCCAAGATCGAGCTCGCGGCCGAGCCGGAGTTCGACACCACCCTGGTCAACACCTCCGTCGAGGACGTAGCGCGTGAGCTGCTAGCCTTGATGGACGTTGTGTGATCGTGACGGACGTTGTCCTGATCGCACCGATCGCACAGACCGAATCTTTCCCATCCATCGGAAGGTAGAGCGTGTCCTCTTCCATCTCCGCGCCCGAGGGCATCATCAACCCGCCGATCGACGAGCTCCTCGAGGCCACCGACTCGAAGTACAGCCTCGTGATCTACGCGGCCAAGCGTGCCCGCCAGATCAACGCGTACTACTCGCAGCTCGGCGAGGGTCTGCTCGAGTACGTCGGTCCGCTCGTGGACACCCATGTGCACGAGAAGCCGCTCTCGATCGCCCTGCGGGAGATCAACGCGGGTCTGCTGACCTCCGAGGCCATCGAGGGCCCGGGTCAGTAACCACTGGTTCCTGCACCACAGGCCCGGCAGCGCGGCTGCCGGGCCTGTGGTGTGTCATGGAGTGGTACGTCAGCTCTACAACAGCTACACAGCTCTACAGCTCTGCAGCTCTACGCCGAGAGACGGGGAGGCCCGGTGGGCAAGCCGAAGGTCGTTCTGGGGGTCAGCGGTGGCATCGCCGCCTACAAGGCCTGTGAGCTGCTGCGCAGGCTGACGGAGTCGGGGCACGACGTCCGGGTGGTCCCCACCGCGTCCGCGCTCCATTTCGTCGGCGCAGCGACCTGGTCCGCGCTCTCCGGCCACCCGGTCTCCACCGAGGTGTGGTCGGACGTGCACGAGGTCCCCCACGTCCGCATCGGCCAGCAGGCCGACCTGGTCGTCGTGGCCCCCGCCACCGCCGACATGCTCGCCAAGGCCGCCCACGGCCTCGCCGACGACCTGCTCACCAACACGCTCCTCACGGCCCGCTGCCCGGTGGTCTTCGCCCCGGCCATGCACACCGAGATGTGGGAGCACCCCGCCACCCAGGAGAACGTGGCCACGCTCCGCCGCCGCGGCGCCGTCGTCATCGAGCCCGCCGTCGGGCGGCTCACCGGCGCCGACAGCGGCAAGGGACGGCTGCCCGACCCGACGGAGATCTTCGAGGTCTGCCGCCGGGTGCTCGCGCGCGGGGCCACCGAGCCCGACCTGGCGGGCCGCCACGTGGTCGTCAGCGCCGGCGGCACCCGCGAGCCCCTCGACCCCGTCCGCTTCCTCGGCAACCGCTCCAGCGGCAAGCAGGGGTACGCGCTCGCCCGCACCGCCGCCGCCCGGGGCGCCCGGGTGACGCTGATCGCCGCGAACACCGGGCTGCCGGACCCGGCCGGTGTGGACGTCGTCCCCGTCGGCACCGCGGTGCAGCTCCGCGAGGCGGTCGTGAAGGCGGCCGCCGACGCGGACGCGGTCGTGATGGCGGCGGCGGTGGCGGACTTCCGCCCGGAGACGTACGCCACCGGCAAGATCAAGAAAAGGGACGGCCAGGACCCCGACCCGATCGTCCTGGTACGCAATCCGGACGTCCTCGCGGAGATCTCGGCCGCCCGCCCCCGCCCCGGCCAGGTGATCGTCGGCTTCGCGGCCGAGACGGACGACGTGCTGGCCAACGGCCGGACGAAGCTCCGTCGCAAGGGCTGCGACCTCCTCGTGGTCAACGAGGTGGGGGAGCGCAAGACATTCGGCTCGGAGCAGAACGAGGCCGTGGTGTTCGGCGCGGACGGAAGTGAGACCTCCGTGCCGTTCGGACCCAAGGAAGCGCTGGCCGAGACCGTATGGGACCTGGTGGCGGAGCGCCTCGGCTGACCGCTCCGCCCGCTCCACGGGCCCCACCGATCCCGTGCCCCGGGGCGCGCCGAGTCTGGCGAACCTCGATAGGCCCGGTGCAGAATGCGGGCCGGGTACGGGTGCCGCAGGTCACAGCGCTTCCGAGAGGCGAGACAGGTGGGCCCGTGGCCGAGCATGACCGATAAACTGTTCTCGGACGACGCCGGGCGCAGCCCCCGTCCCGTCCGCCAATGATCAGCCAGCAGCCGCTGCAACCACAGGGAGCGTTGTGTCCCGTCGCCTGTTCACCTCGGAGTCCGTGACCGAGGGTCACCCCGACAAGATCGCTGACCAGATCAGCGATGCCATTCTCGACGCGCTGCTGCGCGAGGACCCGTCGTCCCGCGTCGCCGTCGAGACCCTGATCACCACCGGCCTGGTGCACGTGGCCGGCGAGGTCACGACCAAGGCGTACGCGCCGATCCCCCAGCTCGTCCGTGACAAGATCCTGGAGATCGGCTACGACTCGTCGAAGAAGGGCTTCGACGGCGCTTCCTGCGGTGTGTCGGTGTCGATCGGCTCGCAGTCCCCGGACATCGCTCAGGGTGTCGACACGGCGTACGAGAACCGTGTGGAGGGCGACGAGGACGAGCTGGACAGGCAGGGCGCGGGCGACCAGGGCCTGATGTTCGGCTACGCGACGGACGAGACCCCGACGCTGATGCCGCTGCCGGTCTTCCTCGCGCACCGTCTGTCCAAGCGCCTCTCCGACGTCCGCAAGAACGGGACCATCCCCTATCTGCGCCCGGACGGCAAGACGCAGGTCACCATCGAGTACGACGGCGACAAGGCGGTCCGTCTGGACACGGTCGTCGTCTCCTCGCAGCACGCGTCCGACATCGACCTGGACTCCCTGCTCGCCCCCGACATCCGCGAGTTCGTGGTCGAGCCGGAGCTGAAGGCGCTCCTGGACGACGGCATCAAGCTGGACACCGAGGACTACCGCCTGCTGGTCAACCCCACCGGCCGCTTCGAGATCGGCGGCCCGATGGGTGACGCCGGCCTCACCGGCCGCAAGATCATCATCGACACCTACGGCGGCATGGCCCGCCACGGCGGCGGCGCCTTCTCCGGCAAGGACCCGTCCAAGGTCGACCGCTCGGCGGCGTACGCGATGCGCTGGGTCGCCAAGAACGTCGTCGCGGCGGGCCTCGCCTCCCGCTGCGAGGTCCAGGTCGCCTACGCCATCGGCAAGGCCGAGCCGGTCGGTCTCTTCGTCGAGACCTTCGGCACCGCCAAGGTCGACGCCGAGAAGATCGAGAACGCGATCACCGAGGTCTTCGACCTCCGCCCGGCCGCCATCATCCGCGACCTGGACCTGCTCCGCCCGATCTACGCCCAGACCGCGGCGTACGGCCACTTCGGCCGCGAGCTCCCCGACTTCACCTGGGAGCGCACGGACCGGGTGGAGGCGCTGCGGAAGGCCGTGGGTCTGTAACGGTCCCGCCGTATCGCTTCACGGGCCCGGCTTCCCGCCTCGCGGGGAAGCCGGGCTCCGTCATGTCCGCCGGGTTCCGCGCATGCCGTCCGGGCGGGCGGCGCTGTCAGTGCGGTTTGGTAAGAATGCATGCGTGAGCAGCGAGAACGGGCAGGGGAGCGGGGCCGCTGAGGGCGCGGTGCCGGAGCAGCTCGCGCTCATCCGGGAGGCCGTGCGGAAGAACAGGGCGCCGAAGGCCAAGCCGCGGACGTGGCGGGGGGCCGCTCTGGCCGAGGAGCTGCCCGTCGCCCGCGTGCTGGTCGACAAGGGCGTACTGCACCTCGACCGGTACTTCGACTATGCCGTGCCCGAGGAGCTGGACGCCGTGGCGCAGCCCGGGGTGCGGGTACGGGTGCGGTTCGGTGCCGGGGGGCGCAACGTCCGGGAAGGACGGCGGGAGGGCGGCTCGCTGATCGACGGGTTCCTCGTCGAGCGGGTCGCCGAGTCCGACTACTCGGGGCCGCTGGCCGCTCTGGCGCAGGTGGTCTCGCCCGAGCCCGTGCTCGGTCCGGAGTTGCTGGAGCTCGCCCGGGCCGTGGCCGACCGGTATGCCGGGAGCCTGGCGGATGTGCTGCAGCTGGCCGTTCCGCCGCGGCATGCACGGGCCGAGGCCAAGGAGATGGGCGGGCCGCCTCCGCCGCCCGGCCCGCCCGAGCCGGGGCCCTGGCTCCGGTACGGACGGGGGGCCGACTTCCTGCGGGCGCTCGCGGCGGGAGGTGCGCCGCGTGCCGTGTGGACCGCGCTGCCCGGGCCCCAGTGGGCCGAGGAGATCGCACGGGCCGTGCAGGCGACGCTCGCCTCCGGTCGCGGGGCGCTGGTCGTGGTGCCGGCCGGACGGCCCGCCGCCCGGGTCGACGCGGCACTGCGCGAGCTGCTCGGCGAGGGGCAGCACGCCCTGCTCACCGCCGACGCGGGGCCGGAGCGGCGCTACCGGGAGTGGCTCGCCGTACGGCGCGGTGCCGTGCGCGCCGTCGTCGGGACGCGGGCGGCCATGTTCGCCCCCGTACGGGACCTCGGGCTCGTGGTGATCTGGGACGACGGGGACGCGAGCCACAGTGACGACCATGCTCCCTTCCCTCATGTGCGCGAAGTGCTGGAGCTGCGGGCGACCCGGGACAAGTGCGCCTTTCTGCTCGGCGGCTGGAGCTGCACCGTGGAGGCCGCGCAGCTCGTCGAGAGCGGATGGGCGGCGCCGCTCGTCGCCGACCGGGAGCAGGTGCGGGCGGCCGCTCCCCTGGTACGGACCGTCGGCGACGCCGATCTGGCCCGGGACGAGGCCGCGCGGGCGGCCCGGCTGCCGAGCCTCGCCTGGCAGGTGGTGCGGGACGGGCTGCGCCGGGGCCCGGTGCTCGTCCAGGTGCCGCGACGGGGGTACGTGCCCCGGCTGGCCTGCGCGCGGTGTCGGGAGCCGGCACGGTGCCGGCACTGCGCCGGCCCGCTGGAGGCCCAGGACGCCGGGGCGCTGCGGTGCGGGTGGTGCGGGCGGGAGGAGGCCGGCTGGCACTGCCCGGAGTGCGGCGGCTTCCGGCTGCGGGCGCAGATCGTGGGGGCCCGGCGGACCGCCGAGGAGCTCGGGCGGGCCTTCCCGGCGGTGCCGGTCCGGACGTCCGGGCGGGAGCAGGTCCTCGACACCGTGCCGGCCGCGCCCGCGCTGGTGGTGAGCACCCCGGGCGCCGAGCCGGTCGCCGAGGGCGGCTACGCGGCCGCGCTGCTCCTGGACGGCTGGGCGATGCTCGGGCGGCCCGACCTGCGGGCCGGGGAGGATGCCCTGCGGCGCTGGATCGGGGCGGCCGGGCTGGTACGGGGCCAGGGGGCCGGCGGTACGGTCGTGATCGTCGCCGAGCCGACGCTGCGGCCCGTGCAGGCACTCGTGCGGTGGGACCCGGTGGGGCACGCGGTACGGGAGCTCGCCGAGCGGGCCGAGCTGGGGTTCCCGCCCGTGTCGCGGATGGCCGCGGTGTCGGGCACGGCTCAGGCGGTGGCCGACTTTCTCACCGGCACCGAGCTGCCTGCGGACGCCGAGGTGCTGGGGCCCGTTCCGCTGCCGGTCGCGGAGGCCGGACGGCCCCGGCGGGCGGGCGCGTCACCACCCGGGGAACGGTGGGAGCGGGCGCTCGTCCGGGTGCCGCCGGGCAGCGGTGCCGCCCTGGCCGCCGCGTTGAAGCACGCACAGGCTGCTCGGCTGGCGCGCGGGGGGAGTGAGACGGTGCGGATCCGGATCGATCCGCTGGACATCGGGTGAGGCCGTGGGCTCGCGAGGCCGTGAGGGACGGCACGCATGCTGCTGCCCCCCGGCGGTGCGCCGGGAGGCAGTCGTCGGGCGTGATCAGCCGTTGCGGGGGCCGGGGAAGGCCGTCGGCCTCGCCTCGTCGCGGAGCGTCGGACTGCCCGCCGTCGGCTGGGTCGGCATCTGCGGGGGCATCGAGCGGGCCGCGGGAACGGTGGGAACGGGAGGAAGAGCGGTGCTGACGTTGACCGTACGGGTGCCCGAGGGTTCCGTGGCGTGCTCGGCCTCGACCGGGCTCGGGGCGGCGGTGCGGCGGGCACCGTAACGGCGGTGCACCGCCTGCTTGGTGACCCCGAGCGCGGAGCCCACCGCGTCCCACGAGAAACCCAGCGAGCGGTCGAAGTCCACGGCCGCCGTGACCAGGGTCTCGACGCTGTCACGCAGTTCCTGGGCGAGGCGGACGGTCGGGGCGGGGGCTCGTCCGTAGACGACGAAGCCCGTGGACGGGCCGGAGCGGCGCGGACGGTAGACATTGCCCAGCTGAGCGGTGAGGGTGCGCAGTGCGTCCACCTGCCGGCGGACCCGCTCGATGTCCCGCACCAGCAAGTGCAGGCTGGCCCGGGCCTGGGCGTCGTGGGTTGCGTGGTCGGCCATGAACAAGCCTCTCGAACCGGCGTTGAAATAAGGATGGGCCGCGACTGCGGCCTGTTTGGTCAACTCTTTCTTGACCAACGCGCTTTTTGGTCTGTGGTCACGCTGCTGGGGCGCGGCGGCATATGCATACGCCCCTGCGTGGCGTGTGTGCGCGTGGGACGTTGACGGCTGCCGCCGGCTGTGGTTGAGGGGACGGGGAAAAGCCGGTCCGAGCTTCCGCACCCCCGCTCCCGCGCTCCGTGCGCCCCCGCCCCATAGACTGTTGCGCCGTCCCCCGGCCCGGTGCCCGGATCCGTGGGGCCGTTTCCGCACCCCCGCCCGAGAGGCCGACAGTCACTCATGAAGCTCGTCTTCGCCGGTACGCCCGAGGTCGCCGTTCCCGCTCTGGACGCCCTGATCGCCTCCGGGCGGCACGAGGTGGCCGCCGTCGTCACGCGCCCCGACGCGCCGGCGGGACGGGGCCGGCGACTGGTGGCGAGCCCCGTCGCGCAGCGGGCGGAGGAGGCCGGGATCGAGGTGCTCAAGCCGAACCGGCCGAGGGACGAGGAGTTCCTCGCGCGGCTGCGGGAGATCGGGCCCGACTGCTGCCCCGTGGTGGCGTATGGTGCCCTGTTGCCCCGGGTCGCGCTCGACGTCCCCGCCCAGGGCTGGGTCAACCTGCACTTCTCGCTGCTGCCCGCCTGGCGCGGCGCCGCCCCCGTACAGCACTCGATCATGGCGGGGGACGAGATCACCGGGGCGTCGACCTTCCTCATCGAGGAGGGGCTCGACTCCGGGCCCGTGTACGGGACCGTCACCGAGGAGATCCGGCCCACCGACACCAGCGGCGACCTCCTCACCCGGCTCGCGTTCGCCGGGGCCGGGCTGCTGGCGGCCACGATGGACGGGATCGAGGACGGCACCCTCAAGGCCGTGCCGCAGCCCGCCGACGGTGTCTCCCTGGCCCCGAAGATCACCGTGGAGGACGCGCAGGTGGACTGGTCGGCGCCCGCGCTGCGGGTCGACCGGGTGGTGCGGGGCTGCACGCCCGCGCCCGGGGCATGGACGACGTTCCGCGGCGAGCGGCTCAAGCTCATCCAGGTCGCGCCGGTGCCCGAGCGCACCGAGCTGGCCCCCGGCGCGCTCGGCGTCGGCAAGAACAGCGTCCACGCCGGGACCGGCTCGTACGCCGTCGAGCTGCTGTGGGTCCAGGCGCAGGGCAAGAAGCCGATGCGCGCGGCCGACTGGGCGCGTGGGGTGCGGATCGCGTCGGGGGAGACCCTCGGGGCGTAGCCCTCCGGTGGCCGCTCAGGACCGGGCCACCCCCACGACGTAGGCTGGGAGACATATCGGTCCCGTTCTTTCATCCCTTTTCCGGAGCACCTTTTTCGTGAGCGAGCAGTCCCGTCGGCCGCGCAGGCCCGGCAAGCCCTACCGTCGGCCCCAGAAGGACCCCGTCCGCATCCTCGCCTTCGAGGCGCTGCGGGCGGTGGACGAACGGGACGCGTACGCGAACCTCGTCCTGCCGCCGCTGCTGCGCAAGGCGCGCGAGAAGGAGGGGCCCGAGAAGTTCGACGCGCGCGACGCCGCGCTCGCCACCGAGCTGGTCTACGGGACGCTGCGCCGGCAGGGCACGTACGACGCCATCATCGCCGCCTGCGTCGACCGGCCGCTGGGCGAGGTGGACCCGCCGGTGCTGGACGTGCTCAGCCTCGGTGTGCACCAGCTGCTGGGGACGCGGATCCCCACCCACGCCGCCGTCTCCGCGTCCGTGGAGCTCGCGCGCGTGGTGCTCGGCGACGGGCGCGCCAAGTTCGTCAACGCCGTGCTGCGGAAGGTCGCCCAGCACGACCTCGACGCGTGGCTGGAGCGGGTCGCGCCGCCCTACGACGAGGACCCCGAGGACCACCTCGCGGTCGTGCACTCGCACCCCCGCTGGGTCGTCTCCGCGCTGTGGGACTCCCTCGGCGGCGGGCGGAACGGCATCGAGGACCTGCTCGAAGCGGACAACGAGCGGCCGGAGGTCACCCTCGTCGCCCGCCCCGGACGGGCCACCGCCGACGAGCTCCTGGACGCGCTCGGCGAGGAGTCCGTGGCTCCGGGCCGCTGGTCGCCGTACGCCGTACGCCTCAGCGAGGGCGGCGAACCGGGAGCTTTGGACGCCGTACGGGAGAACCGGGCGGGCGTGCAGGACGAGGGCAGCCAGCTCGTGGCGCTGGCGCTGGCCAACGCTCCGCTGGACGGGCCGGACCGGGCGTGGCTGGACGGCTGCGCGGGCCCCGGCGGCAAGGCGGCGCTGCTCGCCGGGCTCGCCGCCCAGCGGGGTGCCGTACTGCTCGCCTCGGAGAAGCAGCCGCACCGTGCGGGCCTGGTCGCGAAGGCGCTGGACGGGAACCCCGGCCCGTACCAGGTGATCGCCGCCGACGGGACGCGGCCGCCGTGGCGCCCCGGCACCTTCGACCGGGTGCTGATGGACGTGCCCTGCACGGGGCTGGGCGCGCTGCGGCGGCGGCCCGAGGCGCGCTGGCGGCGGCGGCCGGAGGATCTGGACGGCTTCGCTCCGTTGCAGCGTTCGCTGCTGCGCACGGCGCTCGACTCCGTGCGGGTCGGCGGGGTCGTCGGCTACGCGACCTGCTCGCCGCACCTCGCCGAGACCCGCGCGGTCGTCGGCGACGTGCTCAAGCAGTACGGCTCCGGGGCCGAACTCATCGATGCGCGGCCGCTGCTGGAAGGCGTACCGGCCCTCGGCGACGGCCCCGACGTACAGCTCTGGCCGCATCTGCACGGGACCGACGCCATGTACCTGGCGCTCATCCGCCGGACCGCCTGACCCCGGGTCCGGCTGCCCGGCGGACCGCCCGGCCGTCGGCCCGCGCCCCGGACGGCCCCGCGCCGGACCCACCGGGTCCGGACCCGGGAGTGCGCCCGGGGCCGGGCATGGCAGGCTTGGGGCATGGCCGCGCAGATCAACCCCAGCATCCTGTCCGCCGACTTCGCCCGGCTCGCCGACGAGGCGAAGGCGGTCGAGGGAGCCGACTGGCTCCACGTCGACGTGATGGACAACCACTTCGTCCCCAACCTCACCCTCGGTGTGCCGGTCGTGGAGTCCCTGGCCCGTGCGACGGACACGCCGCTGGACTGCCATCTGATGATCGAGGACCCCGACCGGTGGGCGCCGCAGTACGTCGAGGCGGGGGCCGGTTCGGTGACCTTCCACGCCGAGGCGGCCGCCGCCCCGGTGCGGCTCGCGCGGGAGATCCGGGCGAAGGGGGCCCGGGCCTCGATGGCGCTGAAGCCCGCGACGCCCATCGAGCCGTACGAGGATCTGCTGCCCGAGCTCGACATGGTGCTGATCATGACGGTCGAGCCCGGCTTCGGCGGCCAGGCGTTCCTCGACATCATGCTGCCGAAGATCCGCCGCACCCGTGAGTTGATCGCCAAGCACGGTCTGGAGATGTGGCTGCAGGTCGACGGCGGTGTCTCCGCCTCCACCATCGAGCGCTGCGCCGAGGCGGGCGCCGACGTCTTCGTCGCCGGGTCGGCCGTGTACGGTGCCGAGGACCCGGCCGAAGCGGTCCGCGCGCTGCGCGAGCGGGCGCGGTCGGCCACGGCGGCGGCCGGCTGGGCGTGCGCACATTGAGCCACGCTGGGAACGCGCACTGATTCCCGCCGAGTGCGCCCCCTGATCTTCAGAACCCGCGGAACGCCCGGTCAGGAACCCGGCGGGGTCCCCGAAACGTTCGATCAGTGAGCCCGGTGGACCGCTGGACGTGCGACCTGTGGGCCAAGGGAACGTGAACGCCTCCCGTCCGGGCAGATCGAACACGTGGGATCTGCAAGGATGAACCGCGAATCCAGAGTGTGAACAGCAGTGAGGAGATGGCCGTGTCGGGTATGTCGGCGGGCCGGTCAGCCATGCGGATGGGACCCGCTGAGCTGGTGCAGGCGGCGGCCATGGCCCGTCGCTTCTATCTCGAGGGCAAGTCCAAGATCCAGATTGCCGAGGAGTTCGGCGTCAGCCGCTTCAAGGTGGCCCGGGTCCTGGAGACCGCTCTCGAACGGGATCTCGTGCGCATCGAGATCCGTGTCCCCGCGGAGCTGGACGCCGAGCGCTCCGACGCGCTGCGCGCCCGCTACGGCCTCCGGCACGCCGTGGTCGTCGAGTCCCCGGCCGAGGCCGAGGAGTCGCCCGACCCGGAGAACCTCGGCGAGGTCGCCGCGGACCTCCTCGGCGAACTGGTGACCGAGGGGGACGTCCTCGGCCTCGCCTGGGGGCGTTCCACCATCCACATGGCGGCCGCCCTCGACCGGCTGCCGCCGTGCACGGTGGTGCAGCTCACGGGCGTGTACGACGCGGGCACCGCCGAGCGCGGCTCGGTGGAGGCGGTCCGCCGGGCCGCCCAGGTGTCGGGCGGCGACGCCCACCCCATCTACGCGCCGATGCTGCTGCCCGACGCGGCCACCGCCGCCGCGCTGCGCAACCAGACCGGCATCGCCCGGGCCTTCGAATACTTCGACAAGGTCACGGTCGCCTGCGTCTCCATCGGCTCCTGGGAGGCGGGCATCTCGACGGTGCACGACATGCTCAGCGACGAGGAACGCGCCCACTACGCGTCCCTCGGTGTCGCCGCCGAGATGTCCGCGCACCTCTTCGACGCCGAGGGCCGCCGGGTCGGGCGCGACCTGGGCGAGCGGTGCATCACGGTCAAGGCCGACCAGCTGCGCCGTATCCCGGAGGTCGTGGCGATCGCGGGCGGACAGCGCAAGGCGGCCGCGATCGACGCCGTCCTGCGGTCGGGCCTGGTGACCAGCCTGGTCACGGACACCTCGGCCGCCGACCAGCTGCTGATGGCGGGCCCGGCGCCCAAGCCGGCGCTGAACCGCTCGGACCCGGATGGTCCCTGACGGTCACTGACGGCGCCCACCCGCGTTCCCGGCTCCGCATGCCGCGCCCCGTCCCCCGATCGCTCGGGGGACGGGGCGCGGCATATTGTCACCGGCCGGGGCGGCGGGATGTACTGGGCCGATGCTCACTTCACCTCTGCTCGCCCCGCCTCGTTCCGGACGGTGCTGAGATGGGCGACGGCACCCTTGCACAGGCGCTCGCCGCCGAAGGCTGGGTCCACGTCGGGCTGGACCTGGGCGGCGTCACCGACAAGCCCGCGTTCCTGGACCGCTGCGCCCGCGCGCTGGACCTGCCGGACTGGTTCGGCCACAACTGGGACGCCCTCGCCGACTGTCTCACCGACCTGTCCTGGGCGCCGCCCGCGCGAGGGCGGCTGGTCGTCCTCACCGGCTGGCAGGGGTTCGCCGGCGCCGCGCCGAACGACTGGAGCATCGCCCTGGAGGTGTTCTCCGACGCCGTCGCCCACGGGAGCGGCAGCGGCACCCCGCTCGAGGTGGTGCTCTCCCTCGGTTCTCCTGGAGGAACCTCCAAGGGTGCCCCCGGCCGGCCTGGATGATCATTCAGGGGTGTTCGCGCCCGTCCTCATGGGAGAATGAAGTACGTGCTCTTTCCCCCTGGCGGATCTGTTCAGGGGCCACCTTTGATCGACTGGGATGTGCAGCACGTGCGTTTCCTCAACGACATCCAGCCCGCGTACGACCTGACGTACGACGACGTGTTCATGGTGCCGCGGCGTTCCGCGGTCGGCTCCCGGCAGGGTGTGGACCTCAGCTCCCCGGACGGCACGGGCACGACCATTCCGCTCGTCGTCGCCAACATGACCGCCATCGCGGGCCGCCGCATGGCCGAGACCGTGGCCCGCCGCGGTGGACTCGTCGTCATCCCGCAGGACATCCCGATCGAGGTCGTCACCGACGTCATCGCCGGGGTCAAGAGCCGTCACCTGGTGCTGGACACCCCGATCGTGCTCAGCCCCCACCAGACCGTCGCCGACGCCCTGGCCCTGCTGCCGAAGCGGGCCCACAACGCGGGTGTCGTCGTGGACGACGAGCAGAAGCCGATCGGCGTGGTCACCGACACCGACCTCTCCGGCGTGGACCGCTTCACGCAGCTCGCCGAGGTCATGTCCAGGGACCTGCTCCTCCTCGACGCGGACATCGACCCGCGCGAGGCGTTCCACACCCTCGACGCCGCCAACCGCCGCTACGCCCCCGCGGTCGACGCCGACGGCCGGCTCGCGGGCATCCTCACCCGCAAGGGCGCCCTGCGCGCCACCCTCTACACCCCCGCCGTCGACGCGAACGGCCGGCTCCGCATCGCCGCCGCCGTCGGCATCAACGGCGATGTCGCGGGCAAGGCCAAGCAGCTTCTGGACGCGGGCGTCGACACCCTCGTCATCGACACGGCGCACGGCCACCAGGAGTCGATGATCAGCGCGATACGCACCGTGCGGGCGCTCGACCCGCAGGTGCCGATCGCGGCGGGCAACATCGTCGCCGCCGAGGGTGTCAAGGACCTCGTCGAGGCCGGCGCGGACATCATCAAGGTCGGTGTCGGCCCCGGCGCCATGTGCACCACCCGGATGATGACCGGGGTGGGCCGCCCGCAGTTCTCGGCGGTCCTGGAGTGCGCGGCCGAGGCGAAGAAGTACGGCAAGCACGTGTGGGCCGACGGCGGTGTGCGGCACCCGCGCGACGTGGCGATGGCGCTGGCCGCGGGCGCGTCCAACGTCATGATCGGCTCCTGGTTCGCGGGCACCTACGAGTCCCCCGGCGACCTCCAGCAGGCCGCCGACGGGCGCCTGTACAAGGAGTCGTTCGGCATGGCCTCCGCGCGCGCGGTCCGCAACCGCACCAGCGAGGAGTCGGCGTACGACCGCGCCCGCAAGGCCCTGTTCGAGGAGGGCATCTCCACCTCGCGGATGTTCCTGGACCCGGACCGTCCGGGCGTCGAGGACCTGATCGACTCGATCATCGCGGGCGTGCGCTCGTCCTGCACGTACGCGGGCGCCGCCACCCTGGAGGAGTTCGCCGAGCGCGCCGTCGTCGGCATCCAGAGCGCGGCCGGCTACGCCGAGGGCAAGCCGCTGCACGCCAGCTGGAGCTGAGCGGACACCCGTCCTCCGAGCGGATGTGGCCCCCGTCATCCCGGTTTCCGGGACGACGGGGGCCGTTTCATATGCAAAGGCATGTACAGTATGCATTGGTTATGCAGTGGTCCTCATACATATGAAGGCCGCGCAACACCCGAAACGGTCCGCGCAACAATCATGCACCAGCCCCCGATGAACGCAACGATCTTGCCCAGACGCGCAAGGTTGCTGCATTCCGCCCGAGAAGCCGCAGCTCATAGGGTCGTCCGCGGCGACGCGGCGTGGCAGGGACTCCCTGCTCGGTGGGCCCCTGCCTGAACAAGGGTGCCGCCCGTTCCCGCCCCCCTCCCATCGGCAGCGATCAAGGAGCCGACGCATGCTCGATCCAGGCGCACCCTCGCAGTCCCCCCGCTCAACCGTCCCGTCCTCCACCGGCGCCCGCCTGATGCGGCGCAAGCCCGTGGAACGGCTGGTCGCGGAGAGCGGCCGCGGTGAGGGCGGCTCGCTCCGCCGCACCCTCGGCCTCTGGCAGCTCACCATGATCAGCATCGGTGCCACGCTCGGCACCGGCATCTTCGTGGTGCTCGGCGAGGCGGTCCCCGACGCCGGCCCCGCCGTCACGCTCTCGTTCGTGATCGCCGGCCTGACCGCGCTCTTCTCGGCCCTGTCGTACGCCGAGCTCGCGGGCACCATCCCGGTCTCCGGGTCCTCCTACTCGTACGCGTACGCCACGATGGGCGAGCTGATCGCCTGGGTGTGCGGCTGGTGCCTGATGCTGGAGTACGGCGTGTCGGTGGCCGCGGTCGCGGTCGGCTGGGGCGAGTACCTCAACGAGCTGCTCGACGGCACCATCGGTGTCACCATCCCCGACGCGCTGTCCGCCCCGCCCGGCGACGGCGGCATCTTCAACCTGCCCGCGCTGATCGTCGTCCTGCTCGCGATGGCGTTCCTGCTCGGCGGCGCCCGTGAGTCCGCCCGCGCCAACACGATCATGGTGGTCGTGAAGATCGCCGCGCTGCTGCTGTTCTGCCTGATCGGCGTCCAGGGCTTCCGCTCCGGCAACTACGAGAACTTCATGCCGCTCGGCATGGCCGGCGTCAGCGCCGCCGGGGCCACGCTCTTCTTCTCGTACATCGGCTTCGACGCGGCCTCCACCGCGGGCGAGGAGGCGAAGAACGCCCAGCGCGACCTGCCCCGCGCGATCATGCTCTCGCTGCTCATCGTCACCGTGCTGTACGTCCTCGTCGCCGCCGTCGCGGTCGGGGCGCGGCCCTGGCAGCAGTTCGACGGCTCCGAGGCCGCTCTCGCCGGGATCATGAAGGACGTCACCGGGGACGCCTTCTGGGGCACGCTGCTCGCGGCCGGTGCGGTGATCGCCATCGCCAGCGTCGTCCTGACCGTGCTGTACGGCCAGACCCGCATCCTGTTCGCCATGTCCCGCGACGGTCTCGTGCCCAAGGTGTTCTCGCGCGTCCACGCGAAGACCGGCACGCCCCGCGTCAACACGGTCATCGTGTCCGTCTTCTGCGGAGTGCTGGCCGCCGCGGTCCCGCTCGGCCAGCTCGCCGACGCGACCAGCATCGGCACGCTGTTCGCGTTCGCACTCGTCAACGTGGCGGTCGTCGTCCTGCGGCGGACCCGCCCCGACATGCCCCGCACCTTCCGGCTGCCGCTGTCGCCGCTGCTGCCCGCGCTCGGGTTCCTCTTCTGCGTCTGGATGATGGCCAGCCTCGACGCCGTCACCTGGATGGTCTTCGGAATCTGGATGGTGGTCGGGCTCGTGTTCTACTTCAGCTACGGCTACCGCCGCTCCCGTCTCGCCACCGCCACCGCCACCCCCGAAGAGTGATCGCCCCACCGTGCTGAACGATCTCGACGAACGCATCGTGCACGCCCTCGCCGAGGACGCCCGCCGCTCCTACGCCGACATCGGCCAGCTGGTCGGCCTGTCCGCGCCCGCGGTGAAACGGCGCGTGGACCGGCTGCGCGCCACCGGTGCCATCACCGGCTTCACCGTCCGCGTGGACCCCGCCGCGCTCGGCTGGGAGACCGAGGGGTTCGTCGAGATCTACTGCCGCAGCAACACCTCGCCGGAGACGATCCAGCGCGGGCTCGAGCGGTACCAGGAGGTCGCGTCCGCCTCCACCGTGACCGGTGACGCGGACGCGATCGTGCAGGTCTTCGCCTCCGACATGCGCCACTTCGAGCGGGTGCTGGAGCGGATCGCGGGGGAGCCGTTCGTGGAGCGGACGAAGTCGGTGCTGGTGCTGTCGCCGCTGTTGCGGAGGTTCTCTTCCGGGGGCGCGTGAGAGCCCGGGTGGGGGGTTGTGTGGCGGCTGCGGGTCTGTCGTGGCTGGTCGCGCAGTTCCCCGCGCCTCCTCTGGGGCGCGGTGCCCGTGCCCAATTCGCTGGGCACGACCGGCCCTGACGTCTACCATCCCGTCATGACCTGGCGACATTGATCTGCTGGCCGTACCTCCCGAGGGCCTCCCCGGGCGCCGTACTTCCGGTGTCCGATACGTCCCTGCGGGAAGGCCCCATGACACTCTCACCTGCGCGTGTGCCCGGTACCGGCGCCGAAGTCCGGCGGCTGACGGCCACGCTGTACGGCTACGCGTTCCTCGACGACCTCGTCCTGCTCTACCCGGTGTACGCGCTGCTGTTCGCCGACACCGGTCTCACGGTCGGGCAGATCTCCTCCCTCTTCGTGCTCTGGTCCATGACCGGTGTCCTCTTCGAGATCCCGTCCGGCGTCTGGGCCGACACGGTCTCCCGGCGGCTGCTGCTGTGGGCCGGACCGCTGCTGGGCGCCTTGGGCTTCGGCTTATGGGTGCTGTTCCCCTCGTACTGGGCCTTCGCCGCCGGGTTCGTGCTCTGGGGCGTGCGCGGTGCCCTCGGCACCGGTGCGCTGGAGGCGCTGGTGTACGAGGAGCTCGACCGGCTCGGCGCGGCCGACCGCTACGCCCGGGTCATGGGCCGCTCCCAGGCCGCCGCGCTGCTGGGCGTGATGGCGGCCATGGGGCTGGCCGGACCGGTCCTCGCCCTCGGCGGGTACGGGGCCGTGGGGCTGGCCAGCGTGCTCGCCTGCCTGCTCACCGCGGTGGTCGCCGCCCGGTTCCCCGAGCACCGGGACGGCGAGAAGAACCGGGGCGAGGGCGACGGCTGGGTCGCCACCCTGCGCGCCGGTCTCGCCGAGGCCCGCGGCAACCGCTCCGTGCGCGGCGCGCTGCTGCTCGTCCCGGCCGTCGCCGCCGTGTGGGGCGCGCTGGACGAGTACACGTCGCTGCTGGTGCGCGACACCGGGGTGGCCGACACCACCGTTCCCTGGCTGCTGCTGCTCGTCTGGGCGGGAGCCACGGCGGGCGGGCTGCTGGCCGGCGCGGGGGAGCACCTGAACGACCCCGGGCTGGCCGCGCTGCTCGCGGGCTCCGCGGTGGCCCTGGCCGTGGGCGCGGCGGCGGGGACACCGGTCGCCCTCGTGCTGGTGGCCCTCGCCTTCGGCGGCTTCCAGCTCGCGCACGTGCTGGCCGACGCCCGGCTGCAGCGGCGCATCGAGGGCAGTGGCCGCGCCACCCTCACCTCGGTGGCCGGAGTGGGCACCGAGGTGACCACCATCTGCGTGTACGGCGCGTACGCGGTGATCGCCTCGGCCACGAGCCACGGTTCGGCCTTCGCCCTGTTCGCGCTGCCGTACCTGGTGACAGGGCTGCTGCTGGTGGTCCGACGCCCGTTCGGCACGGACGCGCAATGAATCGCCGCCGGAGCCGCTGAGCACGCAACGATTCGCCCGGCGGTGCGCAACGGCTCCCGCTTGTCGGGCCGAACGGGCCGACCGTACCGTCTAACTGGCCCGTCGGCCCCTTCCCTTCTGCTGCTCCGTACCGGTGAGGAACACCCATGCGCATCGCCCTGCTCCAGAGCTCCGGCCGCCCCGGCTCGGTCGCCGGGAACCTGGAGGTTCTCGACGAGTCCGCGGGCCGGGCCGCGGCTGCCGGGGCCGGGCTGCTCGTCGTGCCGGAAATGTTCCTCACCGGGTACGCGATCGGCGACGGCGTCGGCCGGCTGGCCGAGCCCGCCGACGGCGACTCCGCGGACGCGGTCGCGGAGATCGCCGGACGGCACGGCCTCGCGATCGCCTACGGCTACCCGGAGCGGGCCGGCACGGACGAGGGTGCGGCGGTCTTCAACTCCGTGCAGCTCGTCTCCGCCGACGGCGTCCGTCTCGCGAACTACCGCAAGACCCACCTCTTCGGCTGCTTCGAACGCGACCACTTCACCCCGGGCGAGCAGCCGGTCGTCCAGGCGGAGCTGAACGGCCTCCGCGTCGGCCTGATGATCTGCTACGACGTGGAGTTCCCGGAGAACGTCCGCGCCCACGCCCTCGCGGGCACGGACCTCCTGCTCGTGCCCACGGCGCAGATGCACCCCTTCCAGTTCGTCGCCGAGAGCCTCGTTCCGGTGCGCGCCTTCGAGAGCCAGATGTACCTCGCGTACGTCAACCGGGTCGGCCGGGAGGGCGAGTTCGACTTCGTCGGGCTCTCCACGCTCGCCGGACCGGACGGGGTCGCCCGCACCCGCGCCGGACGCGGCGAGGACCTGGTGTTCGCCGACCTCGATCCGCAGTTCCTGGCCGCCTCGCGCGAGGCGAACCCGTACCTGGAGGACCGCAGGCCCGGTCTCTACGGATCGCTCGTCCGACGGTAAGGGTCCGTCCCCCCCACAGCTTGTCAGCTCCCCCCGGTTCTTCGTTCGTGCAAGGAGTCCGCACCCCATGACGTCCACGGTGCCCAACGCCGTCCAGCACACCGACGCGCAGCCGCCGATCACCATGTTCGGCCCGGACTTCCCGTATGCCTACGACGACTTCCTCGCCCACCCGGCGGGCCTCGGGCAGGTCCCCGCGACCGAGCACGGCACCGAGGTCGCCGTCATCGGCGGCGGGCTGTCCGGCATCGTGGCCGCGTACGAGCTGATGAAGATGGGGCTGAAGCCCGTCGTGTACGAGGCCGACCGGATCGGCGGGCGGCTGCGCACCGTCGGCTTCGACGGCTGCGACCCGTCGCTCACCGCCGAGATGGGCGCCATGCGGTTCCCGCCGTCCTCCACGGCCCTCCAGCACTACATCGACCTGGTGGGGCTGGAGACCAGGCCCTTCCCCAACCCCCTCTCGCCGACCACGCCCTCGACCGTCGTCGACCTCAAGGGCGAGACCCACTACGCCGAGACCCTCGACGACCTGCCCCAGGTCTACCGGGACGTGGCGGACGCCTGGGCGCGCTGCCTGGAGGAGGGCGCCGACTTCTCCGACATGAACCGGGCGATGCGGGAGCGCGACGTACCGCGCATCCGCGAGATCTGGTCCCGGCTCGTCGAGAAGCTCGACAACCAGACCTTCTACGGTTTCCTCTGCGACTCGCCGGCCTTCAGGTCCTTCCGGCACCGGGAGATCTTCGGCCAGGTCGGCTTCGGCACCGGCGGCTGGGACACCGACTTCCCGAACTCCATCCTGGAGATCCTCCGCGTCGTCTACACCGAGGCCGACGACCACCACCGCGGCATCGTCGGCGGCTCCCAGCAGCTCCCGCTGCGGCTGTGGGAGCGCGAGCCGGAGAAGATCGTGCACTGGCCGTACGGCACCTCGCTGGCCACGCTGCACGAGGGGGGCGAGCCCCGCCCGGCCGTGACCCGGCTGCACCGCACCGCGGGCAACGGGATCACCGTCACGGACGCGCACGGCGACATCCGTACGTACCGCGCGGCGATCTTCACCGCCCAGTCCTGGATGCTGCTGTCCAAGATCGCCTGCGACGACGCGCTCTTCCCGATCGACCACTGGACCGCCATCGAGCGCACGCACTACATGGAGTCCAGCAAGCTGTTCGTGCCGGTCGACCGGCCGTTCTGGCTGGACAAGGACGAGGACACGGGGCGCGATGTCATGTCGATGACGCTGACGGACCGGATGACGCGCGGGACGTACCTCCTGGACGACGGCCCGGACAAGCCCGCCGTCATCTGCCTCTCCTACACCTGGTGCGACGACAGCCTGAAGTGGCTGCCGCTGTCCGCGAACGAGCGGATGGAGGTCATGCTGAAGTCGCTCGGCGAGATCTATCCGAAGGTCGACATCCGGAAGCACATCATCGGCAACCCGGTGACCGTCTCCTGGGAGAACGAGCCGTACTTCATGGGCGCGTTCAAGGCCAACCTGCCGGGCCACTACCGCTACCAGCGGCGCCTGTTCACGCACTTCGTGCAGGACCGGCTGCCCGAGGACAAGCGCGGCATCTTCCTCGCCGGCGACGACATCTCCTGGACGGCGGGCTGGGCCGAGGGCGCCGTCCAGACCGCGCTCAACGCGGTCTGGGGCGTCATGCACCACTTCGGCGGCGCGACCGACCCGTCCAACCCCGGGCCCGGTGACGTGTACGACGAGATCGCGCCGGTGGAACTGCCGGAGGACTGACCTCTCAGACCCCGGCCGCCCGCGCCTTCTCGTACACCTCGGCCGCCACGTTCTCGAGTTCCCGGGCGTCGCGCGTGGAGCCCTGCAGATCGATGAGGATCTCCTCCAGGCCGATACCGGCGTGGGCCACGAGGTCCTCGACGATCTGGTCGGCGTCGCCCTGGAAGGGGCGGCGGTCGGCGCCGGAGTACGGCTTGGCGCTGTACTGCGTGTTGACCCGCAGCACCGTACGGAGCGGCTCCGTGCGTCCGCGCTCGGCGGCGAGGTCCCGCAGCGTCCGCCACTGCGCGGCGAGCTGCTCGACGCCCATGCCGACCGGCAGCCAGCCGTCGGCCCGGTCGACGAGCCGGATCTGCGCCCTCCGCGTGTTCGCGGCGAGCAGGATCGGGATCGGCCGGGCGGGCTTGGGCCCGACCACGGCGGACGCGATCTTCGTGTGCTCCCCGTCGTACGTCACCGGATCGGGGCCCCACACCGCACGGCACACCCCGATCACCTCGTCCAGGACCCGGCCGCGCTCCTCGAAGGGCCGTGCCGACGCGGCCGCGTACTCGTCGAGGGACCAGCCCGTGCCCAGGCCCGCGACGACGCGGCCGCCGCTCGCCGCGTCCAGCGAGGCCAGCGCCTTGGCCAGCTGGAACGGTCCGTGCAGCGGGGCTACCAGCACGCTCGTGCCGAGGGAGGCCCGTTCCGTGGCGGAGGCGGCGAGGGTGAGGGTGACCAGGGGGTCGGCCACCCCGCGGTACTGGTCCGGCCAGGGGAGGCCCTCGATGCCGTACAGGCCCTGGGTCGCCGGTTCGGGGAACAGGATCCGCTCGAACACCCACAGGCTCTCGTAGCCGATCCGCTCGGCCGTCCGGGCCACGTCGGGAACGTCCTTGCCCAGGTCGTACTGCCGCATCTGCGGGAGACCGAGTCCGAGTCGTGTCGCCATGCCCTGCGCTCCTTCGCGAAGAGGTCCGGGCCTCGAACTTACCTCCGCGGTGAGGAAGTTGAGGGTGATATCAGTCAGGCAGAGGCGTGAGCAGCATCCGTCCCGCGAAGCCCGCCGCCGTGTCCAGGCGCCGGGCGAACTCCTCGGCCAGCTCCGGCAGTCCGCGCAGCGCCCAGAGCGCCCGGGCCGCCGACCAGGCGGCGTCGCGTGCCCGCTCCAGGCTCCACGC
This sequence comes from Streptomyces sclerotialus, assembly GCA_000719105.1. Taxonomy (GTDB): domain Bacteria; phylum Actinomycetota; class Actinomycetes; order Streptomycetales; family Streptomycetaceae; genus Streptomyces; species Streptomyces sclerotialus_B. Next base: position 223,212 of record JODX01000010.1, read on the forward strand.
GCCGAGCAGATGGGTGAGCGGATCGGCGACCTGGAGCAGATCGGGACCCGGCATCAACTCCTCGCGGATGTGCTCCTCCAGAGCCACGAGGATGTCGCCGACGCGGTCGTACTCGTCCTCCAGGTCGATGGGTTCGCAGCCGAGCGAGCGGCAGGCGTCCACGACGGCGAGTGCGAGGTCGTGCCCGATGTGGGCGTTGATGCCCGCGAGCGCGAACTGCAGCGGACGGACCCCGGGATGGCGCCGGAACTGCACCAGCGGCCGCCAGCAGGCGGTCGGGTGAGTGCCCTCGGCCACTGTCAGGTAGCGCTCGGCGAACCGTACGTCCAGCGTGACCGCGGCCTCGGCGTCCGGAAAGCGACCCGCCTCCACATGCCGGCCGACCGCTTCGGTGACGGCGAGGTAGACGCGGTTGAAGACGGCGATCCCGTCGCGTTCCGGAAGGGCCGAGTCCAGGGCACGCATACGGGAGACGACCCGGTGGACGGGGGTGGTGAAATGTGCCGACTGCGCCATGAGGGCAGGGTCCCAGCCGTACGCTGACCGGAGTGCCGCCGTGCCGGACGCTTCCCCGGAACGGGGGAACACGCCGCGGCGCGGGGAGGGGGGAACAGCAGGTGTCAGGCTCGCGTGCGCGCTCTGCGGACGGGTGGAGGCCGGAGCGCGGGGCCGAGCGGGGGAGCGGGCCCGGAGCCGGGTGGAGGTCCGAGCCCGGAGCGGAGCGAACGGCCGTCCGGCGAGCCGGGCGAACGGCAGGGCGCGGGGCCGGGCGAAAGGCCGCCCGCCGCGGGCGTGCCCCGCTGCGCGGCGCCATGGTGGCAGCCGCCTCGGTCGTGACCGCAGTCGGCACCGTCGCCGGGCTGCTGACCGCCCTGGACGGTGACGGCCGCCGGGACGAGGCGCGTCCCGTGGTGACTCGCTCGCCCCGTCTCGCGCCGCTGCCCGCCGTGCCGTCCGCCTCGCCCACCGCGACCGCCACCCCCACCCCGACGCCCTCGGCCTCGCCGTCCCCGTCGCGGACCACGCGGAGGCCGAGCCCGTCGCCCACGCGGCAGGAGCGGGCGGACCGGGCGGAGCCGGCGACCACGGCCGGCCGTCTGTACCGGCACCCCGACTCCCAGCTCCTCGACTGGGTCGCCGCGCACCCCGGCGACCCCCGGCAGCCGGTCATGGAGTCCAGGATCGGCGCGCACCCGGCCGCGGTCTGGTTCACCGACGGCACACCGTCCACGATCACCTCGCGGGTCGGCGCGGTCACCTCGGGCGGGGCCGCGCAGGGCCGGGTCCCGGTCGTGGTGGCGTACGCGATCCCGGACCGGGACTGCGGCGGGGCCTCGCAGGGCGGAGCGTCCGACCTGGCGGCGTACGACGCGTGGATCGACGCGTTCGCCGACGGGCTCGGCACCGGCGAGGTCTTCGTGATCCTGGAGCCCGACGCCATCGCCCAGGCCGACTGCCTCGACGCCGGCGAGCGCGCCGACCGCTTCGCGTCGCTGGCCCGCGCGGGCCGCGTGCTGAAGGCGGCGAACCCCCGGGCGCGGGTCTACCACGACGCCGGGCACTCCGCGTGGAACGCGCCGGGCCGGCAGGCCGCGCTGCTCAGGCAGGCGGGCGCCGCCTCGGCCGCGTCCTCCGACGGGGTGTTCAGCAACGTGTCCAACTTCAACCCGACGAGCGCCGAGGTCGCCTACACCCGGCGGGTGCTGGACGGCCTCGGCGGCCCCGCGGGCCTGGGTGCCGTCATCGACACCAGCAGGAACGGCAACGGCGCCCCGGCCGGCGGCGAGTGGTGCGACCCGGACGGCCGCAAGCTCGGCCGGACGCCCACCCTTGCGACCGGTGAGGCCCGCATCGACGCCTACCTGTGGGTCAAGCTGCCGGGCGAGTCCGACGGCTGCCGGGGCGCGGCGGGCGAGTTCTCGCCCGACTACGCCTACGACCTGGCGCGCTGAGCCGGCGCGCCGGGCCGGGGGCGCTCAGCGGCGCTCGGCGCGCGGGGACTCCGCGTCCGACTCGGTGTCGTACGAGGAGGTTCCCTCGTCCAGCAGCGGCTCCTGCTTCTTCAGGTGCTCCGGGGCGAACGCCCGCAGCACGTGGTAGCCGGTGATCACGACGATCGTGCCGAGCGCGATGCCGCTCAGCGAGAAGTTGTCGGTGAAGTCCATGGAGACGTTGCCGACGCCGATGATGATGCCCGCCGCGGCCGGCACCAGGTTCAGCGGATTGCGCAGGTCCACCTTGGCGTTGATCCAGATCTGGGCGCCGAGCAGGCCGATCATGCCGTACAGGATGACCGTGATGCCGCCGAGGACACCGCCCGGGATCGCGGCCACGACCGCGCCGAACTTCGGGCACAGGCCGAAGAGCAGCGCGAAGACCGCCGCCGCCCAGTACGCGGCCGTCGAGTAGACACGGGTCGCCGCCATCACGCCGATGTTCTCGGAGTACGTGGTGTTGGGCGGGCCGCCGAGCGCCGTGGAGAGCATGGAGCCCACGCCGTCCGCCGAGATCGCCGTGCCCAGCTTGTCGTCCAGCTTGTCGCCGGTCATCTCGCCGACCGCCTTGACGTGCCCGGCGTTCTCCGCGACCAGCGCGATCACGACCGGCAGCGCCACGAGGATCGCCGACCACTCGAACGTGGGGCCGTGGAAGTCGGGCAGGCCGATCCAGGCCGCGTCGCCGACGCCGGAGAGGTCGAGCCGCCAGTGGTCGGTGACCTTGCCGCTCGCGTCCATGGAGTTGATCTTGCCGAAGACCAGGTCGAAGACCCAGGAGATGCCGTACCCGAAGATCAGGCCCAGGAAGATCGCGATCCGGGACCAGAAACCGCGCAGGCAGACCACCGCCAGACCGGTGAACAGCATCACCAGCAGCGCCGTCCACTGGTCCTGCGGCCAGTACGTGGCGGCGGTGACCGGGGCGAGGTTGAAGCCGATGAGCATGACGACCGCGCCGGTCACGATCGGCGGCATCGCGGCATGGATGACTCGCGCGCCGAACTTCTGCACGGCGAGCCCCACCAGGAACAGTGCGACGCCGACGACGAACACCGCGCCCGTCACCGTCGCGCTGGTGCCGCCCTGTGCGCGGATCACCGCGGCGACGCCCACGAACGACAGCGAGCAGCCGAGGTAGCTGGGCACCCGGCCGCGGGTGGCGAGCAGGAAGATCATGGTCGAGACGCCCGACATCATGATCGCGAGGTTGGGGTCGAGGCCCATCAGGACGGGCGCGACGAAGCTCGCCCCGAACATCGCGACCACGTGCTGGGCGCCGAGCCCGGCGGTACGCGGCCACGAGAGCCGCTCGTCGGGGCGGACGACCGCTCCGGGCGCGGGGGTGCGCCCGTCTCCGTGCAGCTTCCAGCGGACGCCGAGATCCATGGTGGGGTTTCGCTTTCGTCGTGCGTGCGTCTGTCCGGAACATTGTCACGGCAAAAAGGACCTTGAGCGTCCGCTTCGTCCTGGGCGTCCCTTCAGGGGGCCGACCCGGCGAGATGAGCGACCGCTTAGGATGGGATCGCTCAGCACCCACCCGCTCGTTCCGTACGTCCGCTGGAGTCCCGCCCATGACCGCCGAAGTCTCGACCGCGGAAGTCCCGACCGCGCCCGCTCGCCCGTCCGCGCTCGCCTACGGCCGGCTGGTCCCCGTCACCGTCCACTTCGACGACCTCGACGCGCTCGGGCTGCTGCACAACGCCCGCTACCCGGTGATGGTCGAGCGGGCCTGGGCGCAGCTCTGGCAGGAGCGGGGCTTCGTCGGATACGAGGGCGACTGGGAGGCGGCGGGGGACTTCTGCAACGCGGTCCGGGAGCTGCGGATCAGCTACGAGGCGCCGGTGGACCGGCCGGGCGCGTACGCCGTGCACCTGTGGCTGGAGCGGCTCGGGAACACCGGGCTGACCTACGGGTTCCGCTTCTGCTCGGCCGACGGGGCGGTGACGTACGCGCAGGGCAGCCGTGTCCTCGTCCGGCTGGACGCCACTACCCTGCGGCCGACGCCGTGGAGCGAGCGGTTCAGGGCCTTGGGCCGGGAACTGCTGCGTCCGGAGCGCTGACCTCCGCCTGCTGCCGGCCGCCGGCGCGCAGCACGCCCGCGAAGACGGCGAGCCCGCACGCCAGGGCCGTGACCAGTCCGAACGACACCACCAGGCTCGTCAGCTCCGCCAGCGTGCCGATCGCGCTCGGCGCCACCAGGCCCGAGGTGTACGTGATGGTGGCGACGCCGGCGATGGCCTGGCTCGGGTTCGGGCCGCTGCGCCCGGCCGCCGCGAAGCACAGCGGGACGACCACCGCGATGCCGAGGCCCAGCAGTGCGAAGCCCGTCATCGCCACCGCCGGATGGCCGGCCAGGACGACGAGCAGTCCGCCGAGCGCCGCCGTGACGCCGCCGGTGCGTACGGTGCGGACCGCACCGAAACGGTTCACGACCGCGTCGCCCGCGAGCCGGGCCAGCGCCATGGTCAGCATGAAGCCGGTCGTGCACGCCGCCGCGAGGCCCGCCGAGGTGCCGAGCTGGTCCTTCAGGTAGACCGCCGACCAGTCCAGGCTCGCACCCTCCGCGAACACGGCGCAGAACCCGACCGCGCCGATGAGCAGCGCCGACTTCGGCGGCAGCGCGAAGCGGGGCGGCGGCTCCTCGTCCTGCGCGGGCCGGAGGTCGAGCACCCACTGGCAGGCGATCAGACCGAGGACGGTGAGGGCCGCCGCGGCGAGGGCGTGGTGCAGCCGGGCGTCCGCGCCCAGGTGCGCGGCGAGCGTGCCGGCCGCCGAGCCGACCAGGGCGCCCGCGCTCCACATGCCGTGCAGCCCGGACATGATCGACTTGTGCAGCCGGTTCTCCACCTCGACGCCCAGCGCGTTCATCGCCACGTCCGCCATGCCCGCCGTGGCGCCGTACACGAAGAGTCCGAGGCACAGCGTCCAGAGGCTCGGCGCGAGGGACGGCAGGACCAGGGCGAGCGTCCACAGCGAGATCAGCACCCGCAGCGCCGTACGGGCGCCCAGCACATGCGTGATCCGGCTCGCGAGCGGCATCGCCACGGACGCGCCGAGCGCCGGGAAGGCGAGGGCGAGGCCCAGCTGGCCCGCGCTGACGTCGGAGTGGTCCTGGATCCAGGGGACCCGGGTGGCGAACGACCCGGTGACGGCGCCGTGCACCGCGAACACGGCGGCCACGGCGTACCGGGCGCGCCGCACGGTGCGCGCGTCGTGGAGCACTTCGCTCATGTCCTCGCCATCCTCCCCTGTGTGGCCGCCCGTCGCCGGGACACCGCCCTCCGTGGCACCCGCCCCGGCGCCGCGCGTAAACTATCAGGAACCCTGCCTGATAGATAGCGGAAAACCGGCAGCCGGGACACCTGTCGCCCGGCAACCCGCCGACCTGGGAGGATCCCGGCATGCCCGCATCACCGAGCACCGCCCGGGCCATCAACGACCGGCTCGCCCTGCGCCTGCTGCAGCAGGAGGGCCCGTTGACGGCGGGGCAGTTGAAGCAGCTCACCGGCCTGTCCCGGCCGACGGTCGCCGACCTCGTGGAACGGCTGACGGCCGCCGGGCTGATCGCGGTCGTGGGGGAGTCGGGTGAGCAGCGGCGCGGCCCGAACGCGCGCGTGTACGGCATCGTCGCCGACCGCGCCCACCTCGCCGCCCTGGACGTGCGCACCGAGTCCGTCACCGTCGTCGTCAGCGATCTGCTCGGCACCGAGCTCACCCGGGCGTCGGTGCCGATCGCCGACGGCACCGGGACCGGGCCCGCGGTGGAGCAGGCGGTGGCGCTGGTGGAGTGCGCGGCCAAGGAGGCGGGCGCCGACCCGCTGCACACGGTCGGCATCGGCGCGCCGGGCCTGATCGACCCCGGCACCGGCGAGCTCCGCGACTCGTCCGGGCTGCCCGCGTGGCACCGCCGCCTGGTCGCCGCGCTCGGGGAGCGCCTCCCGGCCCGCGTGATCGTGGAGAACGAGACCAACCTCGCCGCCCTCGCCGAGCAGCGGGACGGCGCGGCCCGCGACCGCGACACGTTCGTGCTGCTCTGGCTCGGCATGGGTACGGGCGCGGCGGTCGTCCTGGACGGGCGGCTGCGGCGCGGGGCCTCCGGCGGCACGGGCGAGATCGGCTTCCTGCCGGTCCCGGGCACGGGGGCGCTCCCCTCGGCGACCGACTGCGCGGGCGGCTTCCACGCGCTGGTGGCCGACGCGGCCGTGGCGGGCCTGGCGGAGGAGTACGGGCTGACGGCGCGGCGTACGGCGGCCGGACCGTATGCGGCGGTGCTGGTCGGGGAGGCCGTGCGCGCGGCCGGGGGTGCGCAGGGGGATCGGGCCGGACACGAGTGCGGGCAGGGCGCCCTCGCGGCCTCCCGCTTCCTCGACGCCCTCGCCGGCCGGATCGTCCTCGGCGCCGCCTCCGTCGTCGCCGTACTGGACCCCGGGCACGTGGTCCTCGGCGGCGAGATCGGGCAGGCGGGCGGTGCCGCGCTCGCCGCTCGCGTCCAGGAACGGCTGGTCAGGCTGTCGCCACTGGCCACCGAGGTGCGGGCGAGCGAGCTGGGGGGCGGTGCCGTGCTGCGCGGAGCGCTGCTGATGGCCCGGGACGCCGCTCAGGACGAGCTCTTCGGGCCGCCGTCCGGGCGGTGAGACGAGCTCTCCGGGGGGCCGTCCGGGCGGTGAGGAGGTCGCGGCCGGGGGGCTCCGGCGCCTGGTGAGACCCGGCGGCGGGGCAAGGGCCTTCGTCACCGCCGCCGGGCCGCTCTGGGGAGGTGCCGTGATCGCAGACCCTAAAAGGACTAGACCAAACGGTCAATGGATCCGGACCAGTTGCTGCAGGGTGATGCGGTGGAGTGCATCGTCGTGCACTCAAGAGGGCGTGGCGCCCTACCAGTTGGCCCCGTCACCGGCTTCTGCGGAAGCCCGGCGGAGCGGTCTGTGAGCCACCCCACAGCGACCGGCTCCCTCGGTGCCGATCAGGCATGGCACACTGGCCATGTACCAGAAGCAGCGCACTCCGGGGTCGGTGAAAGTCCGAACCGGCGGTTACAGTCCGCGACCCGGTCGCTTCCAGCGGCCGGTTGACCAGGTGAAATTCCTGGACCGACGGTTAAAGTCCGGATGGGAGGCAGTGCGCGGCGGGCGGGCACATGTGCGCGCCGCCGTCTGTTTTCGGTCCACCCCGAGCGCGGGGCGGGCCTGACGCGGCGTCGTTCCCGGTGCCGACGTCCGCTCTGTCTGTCGTCTTCGACAGCCCCGGAGTCCTGTTCCGAGCCCCATGAGGCAGGAGGACCCGGGAAGTGTTCACCGGAATCGTCGAAGAGCTGGGTGAGATCACCGCCGTCGAGAACCTCGGCGACTCCTCCCGCTTCCGCCTGCGCGGCCCCGTCGTCACGCAGGGAGCACGGCACGGCGACTCCATCGCCGTCAACGGCGTCTGTCTCACCGTCGTGGAGCACGAGGGCGACGAGTTCACCGCCGACGTCATGGCGGAGACCCTCCGGCGCTCCAGCCTCGGTGCCCTGACGGTCGGCTCCCGCGTCAACCTCGAGCGCCCCACCGCCGTGGGCGCCCGCCTCGGTGGGCACATCGTGCAGGGCCACGTCGACGGCACCGGCGAGATCCTGGACCGCACTCCGTCCGAGCACTGGGAGATCGTGAAGATCTCCCTCCCCGCCGACCTCGCGCGCTACGTCGTCGAGAAGGGCTCCATCACCGTCGACGGCATCAGCCTCACGGTCGTCGACGCGGGCGCCGGCCACTTCACCGTCAGCCTCATCCCGACCACGCTCGCCCTGACCACGCTCGGGAACAAGCAGAGCGGCGATCTTGTCAATCTCGAGGTCGACATCATCGCCAAGTACGTCGAGCGGATGCTCGCGGGGCAGGGGGCGGCACAGTGAACTGGCTCAACTTCGAGGCGTTCATGCTCTTCGGCCAGCACATCAAGTGGTCGGACATGATCGGCAACGTGATCGGCCTGATCGGCCTGGCGCTCGGCTGGCGGCGCTCCCTCTGGAGCTGGCCCGTCCAGTTCCTCTCCGGCGCCATCCTCTTCGCCGCCTTCGCCACCGCCCACCTCTCCGGCAGCGCCGGCAAGCAGATCGTCGTCATGGCCGTCGCCGTCTACGGCTGGTGGCAGTGGAACCGCGGCAGGGGCCAGGCGCAGGACGGCGGTATCGCCGTACGGTTCGCCACCTGGCGCGAGCGCGCGGTGCTGGCCGCGGCCGCCGCCGTCGGCACCGTCGCGGTCGCCACCCTCTTCAAGGCCTACCCGTCCCTGTCCTGGGACCCCTGGCCGGACGCCTACATATTCGTCGGCACGGTCGTCGCCATGTACGCCCAGGCGCGCGGCATGGTCGAGTTCTGGTTCGCCTGGCTGCTCGTCGACCTGGTCGGCGTGCCCCTCAACTTCGCCAACGGCTTCGCCTTCTCCGGCTTCGTCTACGTCCTCTACGGCGCGCTCGTCCTGTGGGGCCTGCGCGACTGGTGGCTGCGCTCCCGCCGGGGCCCGCGACCCGTCCTGGAAGGAGCCCCCGCATGACCGCCCGCACCGCCCGCCCGTCGCCCGCGCCGCCCCGGGAGCACACGCCCGGCACCCTGCCCGAGGAGCCCGCCGTCAAGCCCTCGATGCGGGTCCTCTACAGCGCCGACAGCATGGACGGCCTCACGCTCGACCCGGTCGAGCAGGCCGTCGCCGACATCGCGGCCGGCCGCCCCGTCGTGGTCGTCGACGACGAGGACCGCGAGAACGAGGGCGACCTCGTCATCGCCGCCGAGAAGGCCACCCCCGAGATCGTCGCCTTCATGATGAGCGAGTGCCGGGGCCTGATCTGCGCGCCCATGGAGGGCGACGAGCTGGACCGGCTCGAGCTGCCGCAGATGGTCACCGACAACACCGAGTCGATGCGGACGGCGTTCACCGTGTCGGTCGACGCCTCCGGCACCCACGGCGTCACCACCGGCATCTCGGCGTCCGACCGCGCCACCACCCTCCAGCTCCTGGCGAGCGGCCGGGCGCAGCCGGGCGACCTGGTCCGTCCCGGACACATCTTCCCGCTGCGCGCCCAGCCCGGCGGCGTCCTCGTCCGCAACGGCCACACCGAGGCCGCCGTCGACCTCGCCCGGCTCGCCGGGCTGCGTCCCGCGGGGGCCATCGTCGAGATCGCCGGTGAGGACGGGCGCATGCTGCGCCTGCCCGAGCTGGTCGCCTTCGCCCGCAAGCACGGCCTGACGATCATCTCCATCGAGGACCTGATCGCCTACCGCCGGACCTCCGAGCCCACCGTCCGCCGCGAGGCCAGGACCCACCTGCCCACCGCCTTCGGCGAGTTCACCGCGTACGGCTACCGCTCCACCGTCGACGGCGTCGAGCACGTCGCCCTCGTGTACGGCGAGATCGGCGACGGCGAGGACGTCCTCGCCCGCGTCCACTCCGAGTGCCTGACCGGCGACGTCTTCCACTCGCTGCGCTGCGACTGCGGCCCGCAGCTCCAGACCTCGCTGGAGCGCATCGCGGCCGAGGGCCGGGGCGTGCTCGTCTACCTGCGCGGCCACGAGGGACGCGGCATCGGTCTGCTCTCCAAGCTGCGCGCGTACGAGCTCCAGGAGCGCGGCCGCGACACCCTCGACGCCAACCTGGAGCTCGGCCTGCCCGCCGACGCCCGGGACTACGCCGCGGGCGCGCAGATCCTCGAGGACCTCGGCGTACGCAGCCTGCGGCTGATGACCAACAACCCGGAGAAGACCGAGGCACTCACCCGCCACGGCCTGGAGATCACCGGCAGGGAGCCGATGCCCGTCCAGGCCGGCGAACACAACCTCCGCTACCTGCGCACCAAGCGGGACCGGATGGGGCACGACCTGCCCTGGCTGGACACGGGCACCGTGTCCACCTGCGGCAACCAGTGACGAAAACGGCAAGCAGCGGCAGACCCACAACACACCCAGGAGAGACGTGAGCGGCAAGGGCGCACCCGAACTGTCCGTACGCAACTGCGGCGACCTGCGCGTCGCGGTCATCGCGGCCCAGTGGCACGAGAAGGTCATGGACGGCCTCGTCGAAGGGGCCCTGCGCGCCCTGCACGAGCTGGGCATCGACGAGCCGACCCTGCTGAGGGTCCCCGGCAGCTTCGAGCTCCCCGTCGTCGCCAAGGTCCTCGCGGGCCGCGGCTACGACGCGATCGTCGCCCTCGGCGTGGTCATCCGCGGCGGCACCCCCCACTTCGACTACGTCTGCCAGGGCGTCACCCAGGGTCTCACCCAGGTCTCCGTGGACACCGGGGTCCCCGTCGGCTTCGGCGTGCTCACCTGCGACACCGAGGAGCAGGCCCTGGACCGCGCGGGTCTGCCTGGCTCCGTCGAGGACAAGGGGCACGAGGCGGTGACCGCGGCCGTCGCCACCGCCGCCACCCTGCGTTCGGTATCCGAGCCCTGGCGCTGAGACGGCCGCCGGTACGCGTAGGGTAGGGCTCACCATGTCCAATAAGACGTTCGAGGAGCTCTTCACCGAGCTCCAGCACAAGGCGACCCACGGCGACCCCGCCACCTCGCGCACCGCCGAACTGGTGGGCAAAGGCGTCCATGCCATCGGCAAGAAGGTCGTCGAGGAGGCCGCCGAGGTCTGGATGGCCGCCGAGTACGAGGGCAAGGACGCCGCCGCCGAGGAGATCTCCCAGCTGCTCTACCACGTCCAGGTGATGATGGTCGCGCGCGGGATCTCCCTCGACGACGTCTACGCCCACCTGTAAGAGCCCGTTCCCCATACACCCCTCACCTCCCTCACGCGAAGGAAGCCTCATCCATGCTGCGCATCGCCGTCCCCAACAAGGGTTCACTGTCCGGCCCTGCGGCGGAGATGCTGCATGAGGCCGGCTACCAGCAGCGCCGCGAGTCCAAGGAACTGCGCATCGTCGACCCGGTGAACGAGGTGGAGTTCTTCTACCTCCGCCCCCGCGACATCGCGATCTACGTCTCCTCCGGCCGCCTCGACATCGGCATCACCGGCCGCGACCTGCTGATCGACTCCGGTGCCGAGGCCGAGGAGATCCTCCCCCTCGGCTTCGCCCGCTCCACCTTCCGCTACGCCGCCAAGCCGGGCACGGCGAAGGGCGTCGAGGACCTCGCCGGCATGACGGTCGCCACCTCCTACGAGGGCATCGTCGCGGGACACCTCGCCGACAACGGCATCGACGCCTCCGTCGTCCACCTGGACGGTGCCGTCGAGACCGCCATCGAGCTGGGCGTCGCCGAGGTCATCGCCGACGTCGTGGAGACCGGCACCTCGCTGCGCAACGCGGGCCTGGAGGTCTTCGGCGAGCCGATCATGAAGTCGGAGGCGGTCGTGATCCGCCGCACCGGCGCGGACACCGAGGAGGACGCCGAGTCGAAGGTCCAGCAGTTCCTGCGCCGCCTCCAGGGCGTCCTGGTGGCCCGGACGTACGTGATGATGGACTACGACTGCCGCGTCGAGCAGCTGGAGAAGGCCGTCGCGCTCACCCCGGGCCTGGAGTCGCCGACCGTCTCCCCGCTGCACAACGAGGGCTGGGTCGCCGTCCGCGCGATGGTCCCGGCCAAGGACGCCCAGCGGATCATGGACGATCTGTACGAGATCGGCGCCCGGGCCATCCTGACCACGGCCATCCACGCCTGCCGTCTCTGAGTCCGAGGTCCGAGGAACCGTACCGATGTCGGATCTGCCTGTTCTTCCCGTCACGTTCCGGCCGGGCCGCACCCGGGCCGTCCTGCACACCGCGGGCGTCGCGATCTTCGTGGTGATCACGGCGGTCGCGATGCTCCTGGAGACGCTCGGCCCGGGGGAGCGCGCCAGCTTCGTCTTCACCGGGGCGCTGCTCTGGGGCGTGCTGTTCCTGCTCGCCCGGCCCAAGGTCGTCGCCGAGGAGTCCGGGGTGACCGTCGTGAACATCGCGAGCAGGCGACACCTGGACTGGGCGGAGATCCTCCAGGTGAACCTGCGTCCCGGCGACCCCTGGGTCTTCCTCGACCTCAGCGACGGCACCAGCCTGCCCGCGCTCGGCATCCAGCCGGGCATCTCCAAGCAGCACGCGATCCGGGACGCGCGGGCGCTGCGCGCACTGGTCGAGGCGCGGGGGACCAGCGACCGGGAACCGCGCCAGGGCTGAGCCCGCCGGGAATCTCTCCGATCTCTCCGATCTCTCCGGGAATCTCCGGGCATGTCTCTGGGGATCTGTCCGGGGTTGTTCACAGCCGCTTCAGGGCCTGTGCCCCTGCCGTACGGACCGCCGTCTTGATTAATCTGGTGACGGAGGCGTTCCGCACGCCGCCGCCCCTGCCGTACCCGCCCCACGGTGCGCGGGGGTCCCAGCCAGCCCCTGCTACCCGAGGAGTGACACCCCCCGGCGATGGACGGATCGTCCTGCAGTACCTGCGCCGCCCCCGGTCGACATAGCACGGACCCCGTCCGTGACCCGGCTCCGGCGGCGGCATCATGACCACCTCCCTGCTGCTCCTCGGCGCGGCATTCCTGCTGATCCTCGCCAACGGCTTCTTCGTGGCGGCGGAGTTCGGGCTTGTGACGGTCGAACGGCCGGACGCCGAGCGGGCCGCCGCGGAGGGCGACCGCCGGGCCCGCAGGGTGGTCGGCGCCCTCAAGGAGCTGTCGTTCCAGCTCTCCGGCACCCAGCTCGGCATCACCCTCACCTCGCTCGTCGTCGGCATGCTGGCCGAACCGGCGCTCGCCCAGGTGCTGCGCGGCCCGTTCACCGGGGTCGGCATACCGGAGGGCGCGGTGTCCGGAGCGGCCGTGGCCGTCGGCATGCTGCTGGCCTCGGCCGTGCAGATGGTGATCGGCGAGCTCGTGCCCAAGAACTGGGCGGTGTCCCGGCCGCTGCAGGTCGCCCGCTTCGTGGCCGGCCCGCAGTACGTCTTCTCGCGGCTGTTCCGGCCCGTGATCGCCGGGCTCAACACGGTCGCCAACCGGCTGGTACGCGCCCTCGGCGTGGAACCCGCCGAGGAGCTGGCCTCCGCCCGCACCCCCGGTGAACTGGTCTCCCTCGCCCGGCACTCCGCCCGGGCGGGCGCGCTGGAACAGGACACGGCGGACCTCTTCGTCCGCACCCTGTCCCTGGGCGGGCTGACCGCCCACCATGTGATGACCCCGCGCGTGAAGGTGAGCGCGCTGCAGTCGTCCGCCACCGCCGAGGACGTGGTCAACCTCACCCGTGCCACCGGCCTGTCCCGGTTCCCCGTCTACCGGGACCGCATCGACGAGATCGTCGGCATGGTCCACCTCAAGGATGCCCTCGCGGTCCCCGCGCACGAACGGCTGCGCACCCCCGTGGGCAGGATCGCGCAGACACCGCTCCTGGTCCCCGGGACGCTGCCCGTCCAGCCGCTGCTGGCCCGGCTGCGCAGCGAACAGCCCATCGCGGTCGTGGTCGACGAGTACGGCGGCACCGCCGGTGTGGTGACCCTGGAGGACATCGTCGAGGAGCTGGTCGGCGAGGTGCGCGACGAGCACGACGGACAGGACCTGCCCGAACTCCTCCCCGCCCCGCCCGAGAACGGCCGGCCCGCGTGGGACGTGGACGGCGGCTGCCGTGTCGACGCCCTGCGGCGCATCGGTCTGGCCGCGCCCGAGGGGCCGTACGAGACCGTGGCGGGTCTCGTCGCCGATCTGCTGGACCGCATCCCGGCCCCCGGCGACGCGGTGGACCTCCCGGGCTGGCGGCTGACGGTACGGCAGGTCGGTCACTACCGGGCGGAGCGCGTACGGCTGGTACGCACCGAACCGGCGGCGGAGACCGTGCCCGCTCCGGAGCCCGCCCTCGTCCCGGAGCCCGCCCTCGTGCCGGAGCCCGCTCCCGTCCCGAAGCCCACTCCCGCGGTTCCCGTGTCCGCCCCTGCCGTCGAGGCAGGCGCGGACGCGGGCGCCGCCCCTGTCGCGGAGGTCGCCCGGTGAGCGTGCTGCAACTGCTGCTCGCGCTGCTGCTCGTCCTGGCCAACGGGTTCTTCGTGGGCGCCGAATTCGCTCTCGTCTCCGTGCGCCGCAGTCAGATCGAGCCCCTGGGGACCGCGCGGGCGCGGCAGGTGCTGTACGGGCTGGAGCGGCTGCCGCGGATGATGGCGGCGGCCCAGTTCGGCATCACCGTCTGTTCGCTGACGCTGGGCGCGGTGGCCGAGCCGACCGTGGCGCGGCTGCTGGAACCGGTGTTCGAGGCGATCCATCTGCCGCACGGCGTCGTCCATCCCCTGGGATATGTGATCGCGCTCGCCGTGGTCGTCTTCCTCCACCTCGTCATCGGCGAGATGGTGCCGAAGAACCTGGCGATGGCGGCCCCCGAGAGGACGGCGCTGTGGCTCGGCCCGGGGCTCGTCGCGTTCGCGCGGCTGTGCGGGCCGGTGACGGTCGCGCTGGGCGCCTGTGCCCGGGTGGTACTCAGGATCTTCCGGGTCGAGCCCAAGGACGAGGTCGAGGCGGTCTACACCAGTGAGCAGCTCAACCGCCTGGTCGGGGACTCCGGCCAGGCGGGTCTGCTGGACCCGGAGGCGCAGGAGCGGCTGGAGGACGCCCTGGAGCTGGGCACCCGCCCGGTCGCCGACGTCCTGCTGGACCGGGAGGCGCTGGTCACGGTGGGGCCGGCGGTGACCCCGGCCGAGGTCGTGGAGCTCACCGCGCGCACGGGGTACTCCCGCTTCCCGGTGGTCGCGGATGACGGCGCCTTCCTGGGCCGCTACCTCCACGTCAAGGACGTCCTCGACCTGGAGGACCCGGACGGCGCCGTCCCACCGCAGACATGGCGCCCCATGACCACCCTCGCCGCCGACCTTCCGCTGGACGACGCCCTCACCGTCATGCGCCGTGCGGCCACCCACCTCGCCCAGGTGGCCGACGCCGCGGGCCGGGTCGTGGGCCTGGTCGCCCTGGAGGACGTACTGGAACTGCTGGTGGGAGAGGTCCGCGACCCGGCACACCGGCAGGTGCCGCCGGCCCGGAGCGCGGAACCGCACGGCAGCGGAACACCGGAGGACGCGGTGCTGACCGGCTGACGGACGGCATCCGCCGGATGGACGGCATCCGCCGGATGGCCCGGATCCCCGTCACATGGCCGAAGGATCCTGCGGCGCCCGCCCGGACAGCACCTCCCCGTACGCCTGCATCAGGTCCGGCAGCCGCAGGGTCGACAGGTCGTCCCGCGTCGGCAGGCTCGGGTAGCCCGTCAGCCGCAGGTCACGGTAGGCGCAGCTCTTCTCGTACAGCGTCCGCAGGAACCGCCCGTTGCCCAGCTCGTCGATCCAGCCCTGCTCCACCACATGGCCGCTGATGGAGCGGAGCTCGTCCAGCGCCTCCTCGTCCCAGACGTCACCGTTCTCCGCGGCCAGCACCTCGCCGATCGAGGTGAGTTCGAGGGGGCGGTACGAGGGGAAGTCGACGCGGGTGGTGAAGCGGGAGGACAGGCCGGGGTTCGCGGCCAGCAGGCGGTCCATGCCCTCCGGGTAGCCCGCGAGGATCACGACGAGGTGGTCGCGGTTGTCCTCCGCGCGCTTCAGCAGCACCTGGAGGGCCTCGTCGCCGTACGCGTCCCCCTTGCCGTAGCCGGAGTTGGACAGCGCGTACGCCTCGTCCACGAAGAGGACGCCGCCGATCGCCGAGTCGATCAGCTCGTTGGCCTTCACCGCGGTCTGGCCCAGGTACTCGCCGACCAGATCGGCGCGCTGTGCCTCCACGAGGTGGTCGCCGCCCAGCAGTCCCAGCGCGTAGAAGACGCGGCCGAGGATCCGGGCGACCGTGGTCTTGCCGGTGCCGGAGGGCCCCGAGAAGACGAAGTGGCGCTTGGGCGGCTGGACGGGCAGCCCCTGGCCCGCCCGCAGC
Organism: Streptomyces sclerotialus; assembly: GCA_000719105.1. Classification (GTDB taxonomy): domain Bacteria; phylum Actinomycetota; class Actinomycetes; order Streptomycetales; family Streptomycetaceae; genus Streptomyces; species Streptomyces sclerotialus_B. Next base: position 239,045 of record JODX01000010.1, read on the forward strand.
CGCGCCATGTTCAGCTGCGCCGAGAGCGCCTTGACCTGGCGTTTCACCGGCTCCAGGCCCACCATCCGCTCCAGCTGCGCGAGCGCCTCCTCCAGCAGGGCTGGATCGGTGGGCCCCGCGGGCAGCGGCTGTGCCGGCCCCGCGGAGGCCTTCTCGCGCACCACGGTGTCGCCCGTCTCCGGCGGCAGTCCGCCCGGCGGCGGCAGGTCCGGTTCGATCTTCAGGTCGCGCTCCTCGAAGCCGAAGAGCGGGTCCACCCCGTCCGGTCCCTCCAGGAGGTCCGGCCCGCCTCCGCTCAGGGTGAGCGCCGCGAGGTCGGCCGCCTCGTCGTACCCGTCCCCCTCGGCGATCGCCGCGAGCCGGGCGGAGGTGTCCATGAAGGCCGGGTCCACCCGGTGCACGGCCCGGTACAGGGGCAGCGCCGCCGCGGACCGGCCGGTGCCCTCGTGGGCACGGGCCAGCCAGTACCGCAGCTCCTTGCGCTGCGGCTGCTCGCTGCGGCAGCGCATCAGCGCGGCCGACAGCAGCGGTTCCGCCTGGCCGTACGTCTCCAGCCGGACCCGGGCCATGCCGCCGAACAGCCCGGCCTCGATGCCCAGCATCGGGTCGTCGACCAGCGGGTCGGTGTGCCGGACGAGCTGCTCCCAGTCCTTGACGAGGTAGGCGCGGCAGGCGTGCAGGAAGCGGACCTGGGCGTCGGTGTCCACGGGCGGCAGCCCCGCGAGGGCCCGGTCCAGCTCGGGCACGTGCCGGCCGTCCAGCCAGTGCGAGGCGTGCGCCAGCAGCAGGTCGCGCGGGCTCTCCAGCACCGGCTGCACCCACCAGCCCAGCCAGTACCAGGAGTTGAGGGTGCGCCGGTGGCGGGCGCGCTGCTCACCGAAGCGGTCCCGGTGGCGGAACATTCTGAGCAGCGCGGTGGTCGTGTCGACCCGCAGGGCGTGCAGTCCGAGCCAGCCGTCGGCCATCCCGGGATCCATCCGCACCGCGGCGCGGAACTCCTCCTCCGCCTGCGGATAGGCGCCCATCGTGTAGGCGTCCACGCCTCGCACCCAGGCGAGGTCGGCAGGAGCCTCGGGGCCCCGCGTGCCGAAGTCCATCACGTCCCCCACAAACCGTGCCCCCGTCGGTATGCCATCGACTGTGACCGACCAGTGCCGTCGGCAGCGTTCGTTGAACCGTCGTGCTGCGGACGGGAGTTGCAGCGGTGCGCTCAAGCAGCCGTCCGAAGGTCGCACCGAGGGCATCGTACCTGCGGGGGAGTCGCCCGCCGAAGGGTGCCGCACGGCCCGTTGTGCGAGGTGGGAGCGGACGGCGTGCACTGCGTTCGGTGACCGAGGGTGAACGAATTGTGCCCTGGAAGTGCTGCCGGGAAGGGATCGAGGGCAGAACGAAGCCCCCGATCACGGGGGAACAACCGGGGGCTTCGCGTCTGCGGCGGCTCCAAATGGCCGCACATTGAGAACGTAAGTCCTGTACGGCCCCCCGGTCAAGCCGAGTCGAAGCACTGGGGGAAGTTCTGACGCAAGGGTCTTCACAAGTTCAGCACACCGCGGAGGGGCCGTCACGGTGCGTGAGGAAGAGGGGGGTATCAGGGGCACCACTCGGCCCGGACAGTACCTCGTATCCCTCGGAAAACTGCCGCACCAGAAGATCGGCGAACGGCCGCGAGGGGTCCTCGGCGAAGTGCCGGCGCTCGGCGACGACCCACTCGGCCCAGAAGTCCCGCTGGGTCTCCCCGTCCCGCGACCGCCCGCGCGCCCAGGCCTCGCCCCGCGGCAGTTCCATCCACAGCAGCCGCGCCAGATACGGCCGCAGGCCGCGGCGGCCTGCGCCGACCCCCTCGACGAGCACCACGGGAGCCGGGGGCAGCGTCCGGGCGGGCCCGGAACCGCGCGCGGTCCAGTCGTACGGGAGGTAGCGCGCGCTCTCGCCGCGGGTGAACGGCTCGATCACCTGTTCAAACAGTCGTCCGGTCCAGGCGAAGAGCTCCTCGTGGGTGGCGATGTCGTCGAGGTGGAGCACGGGCGCGCCGTCGAGGGCGGCGGACAGCCGTGCGGCGAAGGTGGTCTTCCCGGAGCCCGCGTGCCCGTCGACGCCGATCAGACGGACCGGTCCGCAGGAGGGCGGCAGGCGGCGCAGACGGGCGGCGAGCTGGTGGATGGCGGTTCCCGGGGCGGTGCGGAGATCGGTACGGAGGGCGGTGCGGTCGCCGACTCTACCGAGGGAGCCGCCGGCGCCGATGCCGCCCCATGGTGCGCCAGTGGTCCCGACCAATATTGGTGGGCGCGGCGCGTGCGGGGTGCTGGCAGAAGTCGGGGTACGACATTCATAGTTGGCGCACAGCCGTCGCCCGAACCCCGCCTTCCGGACCACTGGGGGTCACTCACCCATGAGCAAAACCGCACCGCTGTCCCGCAGAACCGTTCTTGCCGCGGCCGTCGCCGCGGCCGCTGCCGGAGTCGCGGGTCCCGCCGCGGCCGCCGGCCGCCCCCTGCAGGTCTCCGCTCTCCCCCGGGAGGTGCCGGGGCGCGGCCCCGCCGGCAGGAGCGGCAGCCCCACGGTGGACAACCACGCCTGGACCTCGTACGAGGACTGGCGGGGCGGAGCCGCGCAGGGGACGCGTCCGGCAGCGGGCACCCGCCCCGGCCTGGTGATCGACCGCGCGGCCGGCACCACCGCCTACGCCGACCCGCACACCGGCACCACCTCCACCTGGGAGTACGCCGTCTGGACGTCCCCCGCCCACAAGCTCACCGTCCCCGCCACCGAGGTCATCGCCTCCTGGAACGCGCACACCCCGGCCGGCACCTGGCTCCAGGCCGAGCTGCGGGGCACGTACTCCGACGGCACCGAGACGCCCTGGTACGTGCTGGCCCGGTGGGCGGCCGGCGACGGGGACATCAAGCGCACCTCCGTCGACGGCCAGGGCGACGGCAGGAGCAGTGTCTGGACGGACACCGTCGCTATCGGCAACCCGGCCTCGGGGCTGCGGCTCACCGCGTACCGGCTGCGGCTGACCCTGTACCGGCGGCCCGGCAGCGGACTCACCCCCACCGTGTGGCGGGCCGGCGCGATGGGCTCCGACGTGCCCGACCGCTTCACCGTCCCCGCCTCCGCTCCCGGACTCGCCAAGGAACTGGTCGTCCCGCGCTACTCGCAGGAGATCCACAAGGGCCAGTACCCGGAGTACGACAACGGCGGCGAGGCCTGGTGCAGCCCCACCTCCTCGCAGATGATCATCGAGTACTGGGGGCGGCGCCCGACCGCGCAGGACCTGGCCTGGGTCAACCCGGCGTACGCGGACCCGCAGGTGTGCCACGCGGCCCGGTTCACCTACGACCACCAGTACGGCGGCTGCGGCAACTGGCCCTTCAACGCCGCGTACGCCGCCACGTACCAGGACCTCGGCGCGGTCGTGACCCGGCTCCGCTCGCTCACCGACGCGGAGACGCTGATCGCGGCCGGTATCCCGGTGATCACCTCGATGTCGTTCCTCGCCTCGGAGCTGACCGGCGCGGGCTACGGCACGGCCGGCCATCTGATGACCGTGATCGGTTTCACGTCCGGCGGCGACGTGATCTCCAACGACCCGGCGTCGCCGACCAACCAGGCGGTGCGCCGGGTCTACCGCCGGCGCGAGTTCGAGAACATCTGGCTGCGGACCAAGCGGTACAACGCCTCCGGCAAGGCCGTCTCCGGCCCGGGCGGGGTCTCCTACCTGTACTTCCCGGCACAACCGACCTCCCGGCAGCGCAAGGCGCTGGCGCAGGTGGGCGTGGTGTGCTGACTCCCGGCGTCGCGCAGGCCCGTACGGCCCCCGGAGGTCCACCCGGACCTCCGGGGGCCGTACCGTGTGACCAAGCTCTCCGCGGCAACCGCCCCATTCGGTGGCAAGGTGGACGGATAAGTGGGGGGATCCACCGCACGACGAGAGCAGCGAGCAGCATGACCGCGACATCCGCCACCGCAGACCGGACCCGTACCCGTGCCCGTACCGGCGGTCCCGAGGACGACGGCCCCAAGATCTTCGAGCACATCATGGGCTGGACCCTCGTCGTGGTCCTGGCGATGCTGGTCACCCAGCTCGGCCTGCTGTGAACCGGGCCGGCCGACCTGTCGAACCGTAGTCGAACAAGCGGGTGGCCCCGGTCTGCCATACTGCCGATGTCCCGCCGGCAGTTGGAGACTTGGGCCGACATTGACTGGTAGTCCACAGGGCGCGAACGGGCGAACGGGGACGCGCGGAACCGGCCGCTCCCTGGCCCGCCGCGCCGAACTCATCGCCATCGGGCGGAAGCTGTTCGCCGACACCTCCTACGACGCCCTGTCGATGGACGACATCGCGCGCCAGGCACACGTCGCCAAAGGGCTGATCTACTACTACTTCAAGTCCAAGCGCGGCTACTACCTCGCGATCGTCGAGGACTCGGTGGCCGACCTCGTCACCCTGGCGGCGAGCGGCCGCGAGGTGCCGCCCGTGGAGCGGGTGCAGCGCACCGTCGACGGTTATCTGCGCTACGCCGAGAACAACCAGGAGGCGTACCGCACCATCGTCAGCGGCGGCGTCGGCTTCGACACCCAGGTCCAGGCCATCCGCGACGAGGTGCGCGAGGCGATCGTCGCGACCATCGCCGAGGGGGCGTACGGCCGGCGGGACATAGCTGCGCTGCCCCGCATGGGTCTCCTCGGGTGGGTGTGCGGTGTCGAGGGCACCACTCTGGACTGGATCGACCGCCCCGCGCTGTCCCGCGAGGACATGCGCGAGCTGCTGGTGAAGACGCTGGGCGGCACGATGCGCGCCATCGAGGAACTCGAACCGGCGTACCTCGCTCCGCATCCCGCACGCCGCGACGCGTAGCGGGCGAGGTCGCGGCCGGGTGGCCGGTCACCCTCGGGCTGGCGTGACATGAGCATGTCAATTCAGGGAGTGGATCGGTGCGGCCCGGCCCGGCAGGTGGAGACGGTTCTCGAAATGTGTCCTAATGAACGGTCGTTAACCGGTGACGCGCCGAACGGAATCGGGCATACTCCAACCGCCATCGCCGCTGACCAGCATCTTCCGTGACCCGGAAGGGTGTTGGCGGTTGTGGCCCGTGAGACCGGTGGCGCATCCCAACCGCGATGCGCGTCCGCCGGGAATGCCCCGACAGGGAGGAAGCGTCGCCATGACCGACCGCGCCGTGCCGCCGGTGGACCGTCAGCTGCCCACGGACGAGGCCCGTGCTCTGATCTCCCTCGTCCGGGAGATCGCCCAGCGGGAGATCACCCCGCACGCGTCCGACGAGGAGGAGGCCGGCCGCTTCCCCCGCCGGCTCTTCGCGCTGCTCTCCGAGTCGGGCCTGCTCGGTCTGCCGTACGGCGCCGAGTACGGCGGGGGCGACCAGCCCTACGAGGTGTACCTCCAGGTCCTGGAGGAACTGGCGGCGGCGCGCCTCACCGTGGGCCTCGGCGTCAGCGTCCACACCTTGTCCTGTCACGCGCTCGCGACCTACGGCACCAAGCGGCAGCGGATCGAGTATCTGCCCGCCATGCTCGGCGGTGGCCTGCTCGGCGCGTACTGCCTGTCGGAGCCGGCCTCGGGCTCGGACGCGGCGTCCCTGCGTACGAAGGCGGTGCGGGACGATGGGGGCCCCTCCCGCTCGAGCGAAGCCGAGAGCGAGGGGCACTGGGTGCTGAACGGTACGAAGGCCTGGATCACGCACGGCGGGATCGCCGACTTCTACACCGTCATGGCGCGCACCGGTGCCGAGGGCCCCCGGGGCATCACGGCCTTCCTGGTCCCCGGCGACACTCCGGGGCTGAGCGCCGCGGCGCCCGAGAGGAAGATGGGCATGAAGGGCTCGCCCACCGCGCAGGTCCACTTCGACAACCTGCGGATCTCCGACGACCGGCGGATCGGTGAGGAGGGGCAGGGCTTCGCCATCGCCCTGTCCGCACTCGACTCCGGGCGGCTCGGCATCGCGGCCTGCGCGATCGGCCTGGCGCAGGCGGCGCTCGACGAGGCGGTCGCGTACGCCACCGGGCGGCGGCAGTTCGGGCGCCCCATCTCCGACTTCCAGGGGCTGCGCTTCCTGCTGGCCGACATGGCGACGCAGCTCGAGGCGGGCCGGGCCCTGTATCTGGCCGCGGCACGGCTGCGGGACGCGGGCCTGCCGTTCTCCAAGCAGGCGGCCATGGCGAAACTGCACTGCACCGACACCGCGATGAAGGTCACCACCGACGCCGTCCAGGTCCTCGGCGGGTACGGCTACACCGCGGACTTCCCGGCCGAGCGGTACATGCGCGAGGCCAAGGTGCTGCAGATCGTCGAGGGCACCAACCAGATTCAGCGGATGGTCATCGCCCGTCACCTGGCGGGTGCCGAGTCGCGCTGAGGGCACCGGCGCCGAACGGGTCCGGGGACGCCGTGCGGGCGTCGACGTCCTGCGGGGGCGCCGCGAGCCGGGCCCATTCCGGATCGTGGTGCCCCGGCAGCGTACGGCCGCGTTCCGCCCAGTTGCGCATCATGGCGCGGTAGATGGGCGGGTCCTGGGGCGGCTGGCCCGGCCGCCGCGCGACCGTTCCCGCGGACGGCGCCGGGACGGTGATGTGGAGGGGACGCCGGGTCACTGAAGAGGTGGGGGTCATACCGGGACAACGCTCGTATCGGTGACGCGGTCACCGGCCCTTGGATTCGGGCCTGTGTTCGCGGTGGTGCGGTGGGAACCGGCGCCGGCGCCCGGGGACCCGGACGCATCGTGTCCGCACCACGGCGGGCGCGTGCCGCGGTGCGGGGCGGTCACCGGGCGGGGCTCGCGGGCCGAGCGGACTCCGCGGCCGTCAGGCGGCCCGGCGCAACACCGGCATCCGCATCGGGCGCGATCCCGGGCCGCCGACGTGCGAGAAGGGCTGGGTCCGCCAGTCGAGCCCCTGCGGAAGCGTCAGCAGGACGGCGGTGTCGCGCTCCCTGGGGGTCGTGGACTCGTCCGCAGGTCGTGCGTCGGCCGCCGCGCGGCCCGTGCCGGCGCAGACCGTGAGCCCGAACGGGTTCCACGGCGAGGCGCACAGCGCGTGCTCGGGCAGGATGTCCTCGTCCGGCAGGAGCGCGATGGGCTGCGCGCAGGCCGGGCAGATGACCCGGTACATCTCGAAGGTGTCGTACGCGTCGAACTCGTCGTCGGGTTCGACGCCCTCCGGCGCGGGCTCGACGACCGGCTGCGGGCGCTTGGGCGCGGTACGACCAGGGCGCTTAAGACTCTGCATGGGTTACTCCCCCTCGGGCTGGGCCGTGAAGGCACTGCGGCCTCGACCACAGCAACCACTTCCCGTCCACTTCACGCCGTAATCACGGGAACATCACGAAGCCTGTTCGGGCACTGTGGCGTTCGTCACATGCCGGATGCGAATGACCGGTGCGGAGGTCAGGGCGCCCCGACGCCCCGCGGGCAGCAGCACGGGGAGCTCTCGGACGCATCACGAACCGGGCATGACCTGCGTCGCAGATGTATCCGGGTAGATCGGCGGCCCTGTAGGTTCTTGCGCCATGGAGGAGCTGGATCGACAGATCGTGCAGCTGCTCGTCGAGGACGGGCGGATGAGTTACACAGACCTGGGCAAGGCGACGGGCCTGTCCACGTCCGCCGTGCACCAGCGGGTGCGCCGGCTGGAACAGCGCGGCGTCATCCGCGGATACGCAGCGGTGGTCGACCCGGAGGCCGTCGGGCTGCCGCTGACCGCGTTCATCTCGGTGAAACCGTTCGACCCCAGCGCCCCCGACGACATCGCCGAACGCCTCGCCGGCGTCCCGGAGATCGAGGCGTGCCACAGCGTCGCGGGCGACGAGAACTACATCCTCAAGGTCCGCGTCGCCACCCCGCACGAGCTGGAGGAACTGCTGGCCCGGCTGCGGTCGCTGGCGGGCGTGTCGACGCGTACGACGGTGGTGCTGTCGACGCCGTACGAGGCCAGGCCGCCGCGCATCTAGCCCTTCCGGCAACACGGCCCCGTGGCTGCCGGGCCCTGTCGAGGGCCCGGCACGGTGGCGCACCTATGCGGTTCCGGCCGCCCCGCGCGCGGGGCACCGCGTGCGAGGCGCGAGACTGTTGCCATGAGTGAGAGCACCACCTCGTCGGACACCGTGCTGCTGCGCGGTGGAGAAGTCCACAGCCCCGCCGATCCCTTCGCCACCGCCATGGTGGTGGAGCACGGCCGGATTGCCTGGGTCGGCTCCGAGGGCGCCGCCGACGCCTTCGCGGACGGCGCCGACGAGGTGATCGACCTGGACGGGGCCCTGGTCACCCCGGCGTTCACCGACGCGCATGTGCACACCACGGCCACGGGCCTCGCGCTGACCGGCCTCGACCTGTCCGGCGCCTCCTCCCTGGAGACCACCCTCGCGCGCGTGCGCGCGTTCGCCGCGGCCCGCCCGGCGGACCGGGTGCTCCTCGGGCACGGCTGGGACGCCTCCCGCTGGCCGGGCGGCCGTCCGCCCACGCGCGCGGAGCTCGACGAGGCCACCGGCGGCCGCCCGCTCTACCTGAGCCGGATCGACGTGCACTCGGCGGTCGTCACCAGTGCCCTGCTCGACCTGGTCCCCGGCGGCACCGGCTTCCCTGACGGCCCGCTGACGGGCGACGCCCACCACGCCGTACGCGCCACCGCGCTGGGCGCCGTCACCCCCGCCCAGCGCACCGAGGCGCAGCGCGCCGCGCTCGCCCACGCCGCCTCCCTCGGCATCGGCACCGTCCACGAGTGCGGCGGCCCGGAGATCTCCTCGGAGGACGACTTCACGGCCCTGCTGCGGCTCGCCGCCGAGGAGCCCGGCCCCCGGGTCGTCGGCTACTGGGCCGAACAGGGCGAGGAGGGCGTGGCGAGGGCCCGCGCACTGGGCGCGATCGGCGCCGCGGGCGACCTTTTCGTCGACGGCGCCCTCGGCTCGCACACCGCCTGCCTGCACGAGCCGTACACCGACGCCGCCCACACCGGCACCGCCCACCTGGACGCCGCGGCCGTGGCCGCCCATGTCGTCGCCTGCACCGAGGCGGGTCTCCAGGCCGGCTTCCACGCCATCGGGGACGCCGCCGTCAGCACCGTGGTCGAGGGCGTGCGGGCCGCCGCCGACAAGGTCGGCCTCGCCCGTGTCCGCGCCGCCCGGCACCGCGTCGAGCACGCCGAGATGCTCACCCCGGAGACCGTTGCAGCCTTCGCCGAGCTGGGCCTCACCGCCTCCGTGCAGCCCGCCTTCGACGCCCTGTGGGGCGGCGAGGACGGCATGTACGCCCGGCGGCTGGGTGCCGAACGGGCCCGTACGCTCAACCCGTTCGCGGCCCTGCTGCGCGCCGGCGTCCCCCTCACCTTCGGCTCCGACAGCCCCGTCACCCCCCTGGATCCGTGGGGCACGGTCCGCGCGGCGGCCTTCCACCGCACCCCGGAGCACCGGGTGTCCGTGCGTGCCGCGTTCACCGCGCACACCCGTGGCGGCTGGCGGGCGATCGGCCGGGACGACGCGGGTGCGCTGGTGCCGGGCGCGCCCGCGGACTACGCCGTGTGGCGCACCGATGCGCTCGTGGTCCAGGCGCCCGACGACCGGGTCGCCCGCTGGTCGACCGATGCCCGTTCGGGCACCCCGGGGCTGCCCGATCTGAGCCCCGGCAAGGACCTGCCGCTCTGTCTGCGCACCGTGGTGGGCGGGCGAACGGTGTTCGTGCGGCAGGGCGAGTGATCTCCCGGCCGGGCGACCGCTGACGGCCGGCCGCGCGTGGCCGACACCCCCGTACGCACGTGCTGCCACTCCGGCGCAGGACGCGCACACTATGGTGGTCCCCTGCGTACGGAGATGAAGGGGCAGCAGTGAACGACGGCGACGGGACCCTTGCGGCACAGGCCCAGGGGAGGCGGTTCGGCCCGCTCGGCACGGCCTTGGTGATCATTCCGACCTACAACGAGGCGGAGAACATCAAGAAGATCGTCGGCCGGGTGCGGGCGGCGGTGCCCGAGGCGCACGTCCTGGTGGCCGACGACAACAGCCCCGACGGCACGGGCAAGCTCGCCGACGAGCTGGCCGCCGAGGACGAGCACGTCCAGGTGCTGCACCGCAAGGGCAAGGAAGGGCTCGGCGCCGCCTACCTCGCGGGCTTCCGCTGGGGCATGGAGCACGGCTACGGCGTCCTGATCGAGATGGACGCCGACGGCTCGCACCAGCCCGAGGAACTGCCCCGGCTGCTCACCGCGCTGAAGGGCGCCGACCTCGTCCTCGGCTCCCGCTGGGTGCCGGGCGGCCGGGTGGTCAACTGGCCCCGGTCCCGCGAGTTCATCTCCCGCGGCGGCAGCCTCTACTCGCGCGTCCTGCTCGACGTGCCGATCCGTGACGTCACCGGCGGCTTCCGCGCCTTCCGCCGGGAGACCCTCCAGGGCCTCGGCCTCGACGAGGTCGCCTCCCAGGGCTACTGCTTCCAGGTCGACCTCGCCCGCCGGGCGATCAAGGCGGGCTACCACGTCGTCGAGGTGCCCATCACCTTCGTCGAACGGGAGCTGGGCGACTCCAAGATGAGCCGCGACATCCTGGTGGAGGCCCTGTGGCGGGTCACCGCGTGGGGAGTCGGGGAGCGGGTCGGCAAGGCGCTGAACCGGGCGAAGCCGGCCCAGGCGGAGCCCGGGAGCGGTACCTGATCGGCCCCTTATGCCGCGCTGAGCCCACTCCGGGCACACTGGAGACATGACGACTGGCGCTCCGACCCCCACGTCCCCCGCACGACCGAGGCGCTCCCGGCTGCGCACCTTCCTGCCGCTGGGCCTCGCCGCGTGGCTGGTGCTGGAGATCTGGCTGCTCTCGCTGGTCGCCGGCGCGGCCGGCGGACTCACGGTCTTCCTGCTGCTGGTCGCCGGGTTCCTGCTGGGCTCCGCGGTGGTCAAGCGGGCCGGGCGCCGCGCCTTCCGCAATCTGACCGAGACCCTGCAGCAGCGGCAGTCCGGCACGGTCCCCCCGAGCGGCAGGAGCGACGGCAACGGCTTCCTGATGCTGGGCGGCTTGCTGCTGATGCTGCCGGGCATGATTTCGGACGCGGTGGGCCTGGTGCTGCTCGTCCCGCCGGTCCAGAAGGCCCTCGGCCGCTACACCGAGCGCACTTTTGAGCGCAAGCTCCGGGAGGCGGCCCACGGCGGCTTCGGCGGCGCCTTCCAGCAGGCCCGCATCCACCGCCCGGACGGCAAGGTCGTCCAGGGCGAGGTGATCAGGGACGACGCCGAGGACACCGGCACCCCGCACCCCCCGCGGGACGCGCACCCGCCGCTGAACCGCTGAGCGGACGGCCGCTGACCGGGCGGCCACTGAGCGGACGGGCCGCTTCCGGCGACACACACGGAACCGCACGAAAAGACCGCGGGTGCCGTACGTGCATTCACGTACGGCACCCGCGGTCTTCGACTGCGCTGTGCTCGCGGCCGCTCGGTCCCCGAAGGGACTACGCGGACTTGCGGCTGTCCCGCGGATGAACCGCGATGTTCATCGCACCGGAGCGGAGGACGGCCAGACGCTCCTCGAGGACCTCTTCGAGCTCCTCGCGCGTGCGTCGCTCCATCAGCATGTCCCAGTGCGTACGCGCGGGCTTGGCCTTCTTCTCCTCTGGGCCGTCGCCGTCCACCAGGAGCGCTGGGGCCCCGCAGACCTTGCACTCCCACTCCGGCGGAATCTCCGCCTCGACCGAGAAGGGCATCTCGAAGCGGTGCCCCTTCTCGCATGCGTACTCCACGGCCTGGCGCGGAGCCAGGTCGATGCCGCGGTCCGTCTCGTAGCTGGTCACCACGAGGCGCGTGCCGCGAAGAGCTCGCTCACTCATGAATCGTGCCTCCCGGGCTTGTCGCCCACAGGACAGGTGTCGCTGTCGTCGTCATCCGGTCAACGTCCGGTCGGCGGTAAAGATTCCCGTCTCGAGTCCGTTCCGGGTCATGCGTCGCCGTCGTAGCCGCCCTTGTTGTACCCACCGACGCCCGGTTTGTCACATCTGATAGCAGATGTCACACAGCGTTTCGTCATCTTTGACGCGCAGTAACGGTCCGCCTGGCAGGCCAAACGCGTACACTACCGCCCTTTCGCCTCGGGCGCTAAATCCTTTCGGGCACCGGATTGCCCGCGTCGCCGATCGCCCGCCGGACGGGTACCCGTGCGAGCAGAGCGAATCCCAGGACGAAGAAGATCACCAGAGAAATGATCGCATCGCGGTAGCTCCCGGTCAGCTGGTAGGTCAGACCGAACAGAAGCGGGCCCAGCCAGCTCATGCCGCGGTCGCTCAGCTCGTACGCCGAGAAGTACTCGGCCTCCTTGCCCGGCGGTACCAGATGCGAGAACAGCGAGCGGGACAGCGCCTGGCTGCCCCCGAGGACCAGGCCGATCCCGGCGGCCAGCACGAAGAACCAGACGGGCGCGCCCGCCGGCAGGAAGTACCCGGCGGCCAGCGTCAGCGTCCACGCGACCAGCGAGCCCAGAATCGTACGTTTCGCGCCGTACCGCCTGGCCAGCCGGCCCATGCCCAGCGCCCCGGCCACCGCCAGCACCTGCACCAGCAGCACCGCCACGATGAGCGTGGACTGTCCGAGCCCCAGCTCCTCGGAGCCGTAGACGGAGGCCTGCGAGATGACCGTCTGGATGCCGTCGTTGTAGACGAGGTAGGCGAGCAGGAAGGCCAGCGTGAGCGGGTGGCGTCGCATGTCGCGGACCGTTGCCGCGATCTGGCGCAGCCCGGGGGCGGTGACCTGGCCGGCCGGCACCCGGCGGTCGCGCAGGCGCCTGAGCGGTACGAGGGTGAAGGCGCCCCACCACAGCCCGGCCGAGGCCAGGCAGATGCGCACCGCCGTGCTCTCCGAGACGCCGAAGGAGTCGTGCCCCGTGTACAGGACCAGGTTCACCACGAGGACCAGCGAGCCGGCCGCATACCCGAAGGCCCAGCCCCGTGAGGAGACCGCGTCGCGCTCCTCGGGCGGAGCGATCTGAGGCAGGTAGGAGTTGTAGAGCATCATCGCGACCGACTGGGCGGCGTTGGCGACGATCAGCAGCAGTCCGCCCAGGAGGTAGCGTTCGCCGTCCAGGAAAAACATGCCGGCCGTCGCCGCGGCCCCCGTATAGGCGGCCGCCGCGAGCAGCGGCTTCTTGCGGCCCTTCCGGTCGGCGGCCGCGCCCACCAGGGGCATGACCAGGACGGCGACGATCACCGACAGGGACACCGAGTACGCGAAGAAGGAGCCCGCGCGGACCGGGATGCCCAGGGGGTGCACGAAGCCGTCGGCGTCCGCCGCCGCCTCGGCGACCGACGTGAGGTACGGGCCGAGGAACACCGTCAGGACGCTCGTCGAGTAGACCGAGCACGCCCAGTCGTAGATGTACCAGCCGCGCTGTTCGCGCCGCCGTTCGGCGGCCTCGCCGGCGCCCGCCCGCAGGGTGTCCGTGCCCACCCGTGCCCTCGCTTCCCCGTGTCCCCGTGACCGAGCCGTGCGAGGGGGATCGTGGGTGATCAGACCCAGGTGCCCCGCTCCTGGAGGACCTCGCGCAGCGTGTCGATGTGATCGGTCATGATGCCATCTACACCGAGATCCAGGAGCCGGTGCATCCGCTCCGGTTCGTTCACGGTCCACACGTGGACCTGCAGCCCGCGCGCGTGGGCGGCACGGACGAACCTGCGGTCGACCACGGGCACGCCCGACTGGGACACGGGCACCTGCGCGGCGACCGCCGAGCGGCGCAGCGCGGCCGGCAGCCCCCAGGAGCGCAGCCGCAGCCCCAGGACGCCGCCGGTGCCGTACGAGGTCGCGAGCCGGGGGCCGGCCAGACGCTGGGCGCGGGCGACGCGCGGCTCCGAGAACGAGCCGACGCAGACCCGGTTCCAGGCCCTGGTGCGCGCGATCAGGTTCAGCAGCGGATGGAGGGCGGCCTCCGCCTTCACGTCGACGTTCCAGCGCACCTCGGGGAAGGACTCCAGCAGTTCCTCGAAGAGGGCGATCGGTTCGACGCCCGCCACGCGCGCGTGGCGCACGTCCTTCCAGTGGAGGTCGGCGATGCGGCCCGACCCGTCGGTGACCCGGTCGAGGGTCGCGTCGTGGAAGGCGACGAGCTTCCCGTCGGCCGTGGCGTGCACGTCGGTCTCCATGTACCGGTAGCCCGCCTCGGCCGCGCGCCGGAACTGCGCGGCGGTGTTCTCCAGGCCGTCGGCCGCCCCGCCCCGGTGGGCGAAGGCGATCGGGCCGGGGTGGTCGAGGTACGGGTGGCGCGTGGGGGTCGTCGTCATGCTCACCCGCGCAGTATGGCCCGCTCCGGTGACCCGGAGACGACGACGGTGCTGCCGCCCGCCGAGGGAACGGCGAACAGGCGCAGGAAGAACTGGGCGAGCGGACCGATCGACACCGCGTACAGCAGCGTCCCGACGCCGACGGTGCCGCCGAGGGCGAAGCCCGTCACCACGACCGTCACCTCGAGGGCCGTGCGCACCAGGCGCACCGACAGTCCCGTGCGCTGGTGCAGCCCCGTCATCAGGCCGTCCCGCGGGCCCGGCCCGAACCGTGCCGCGATGTACAGGCCGGTGGCCGCGCCGTTCAGGACGATGCCCGCGACCAGCGCCGCGCCACGGAGCGCCCAGGTGCGGGCGTCGGGCACCACGGCCAGGGTCGCGTCCATCGCCGCGCCGATCACCAGGACGTTGGAGACCGTGCCGAGGCCCGGACGCTGGCGCAGCGGGATCCACAGCAGCAGCACCGCCGCGCCCACGACGGTCAGCACCACGCCCATCGACAGTCCCGTGCGCTCCGCGAGGCCCTGGTGCAGCACGTTCCACGGCTCCAGCCCCAGTCCCGACCTGACCAGCAGCGCCGAACTCGCGCCGTACAGCGCGAGACCGCCGTACAACTGCGCCAATCGCCGTGTGAGATGCCCGTGCGTGGACAAGACGTGCCCCCTGGTAGTGGTAGTGGCCTGACACATGACACCCTGTGGCTCGGGAACGAACGCGTTCCAGGGCCAATCCGGGGAAGGTGGACTGATTCACATGGCACAGTGGACCTCGGCCGTGGGGGCGGCCCAGCTCGCCCGGCTGCTCAACTCCCAGCAGGAGCGTCCCGCGGGCCCCGGCACCCGCCGGCCGCCCGCCTACCGCGCGCTCGCGGACGGCATCCGGCTGCTCGTGCTGGAGGGCCGGGTCCCGGTCGCCGCCCGGCTGCCCGCCGAACGGGAGCTCGCGCTCGCCCTGTCCGTCAGCCGTACGACGGTCGCGGCGGCCTACGAGGCCCTGCGCGCCGAGGGATTCCTGGAGTCGCGGCGGGGGGCGGGCAGCTGGACCGCTGTTCCGGCCGGTAACCCGCTGCCCGCGCGCGGGCTGGAGCCGCTGCCGCCGGAGACCCTGGGCTCCGTGATCGACCTCGGCTGCGCGGCCCTGCCCGCCCCCGAGCCCTGGCTCACCCGGGCCGTGCAGGGCGCCCTGGAGGAGCTGCCCCCGTACGCGCACACGCACGGCGACTACCCGGCCGGGCTGCCCGCGCTGCGCGCGATGCTCGCCGACCGCTACACCGCGCGCGGGATCCCCACCATGCCCGAGCAGATCATGGTCACCACCGGCGCGATGGGCGCGATCGACGCCATCTGCCATCTGTTCGGCGGGCGCGGGGAACGCATCGCCGTCGAGTCGCCCAGTTACGCCAACATCCTCCAGCTGATGCGTGAGGCGGGCGCCCGGCTGGTGCCCGTCGCGATGGCCGAGGACCTCGCCGGGTGGGACCTGGACCGCTGGCGGCAGGTGCTGCGCGACGCGGCGCCCCGGCTCGCGTACGTGGTGGCCGACTTCCACAACCCGACCGGCGCGCTCGCCGACGAGGACCAGCGGCGCCGCCTCGTCGACGCGGCCCGCGCCGCCGGGACCGTGCTCATCGCCGACGAGACCATGAGCGAGCTGCACCTGGACGAGGACGTGGACATGCCCCGGCGGATGTGCGGCTTCGACCCGGCCGGCTCGACCGTGATCACGGTCGGCTCGGCGAGCAAGGCGTTCTGGGCGGGCATGCGGATCGGCTGGGTGCGCGCCGCGCCGGACGTGATCCGCAGCCTGGTCGCGGCCCGCGCGTACGCCGACCTCGGCACCCCGGTGCTGGAGCAGCTGGCGGTCAACTGGCTGATGAGCAGCGGCGGGTGGGAGCAGGCCGTGGCCGTGCGCCGGGGCCAGGCCCGGGAGAACCGGGACGCGCTCGTCGCCGCCGTGCGCCGCGAGCTGCCCGACTGGGAGTTCGCGGTGCCCCGGGGCGGGCTCACCCTGTGGGTGCGCACCGGGGGCCTGTCGGGCTCGCGGCTCGCCGAGGCGGGGGAGCGGGTCGGTGTGCGGGTGCCCTCGGGGCCCCGCTTCGGGGTGGACGGCGCCTTCGAGGGGTACGTCCGGCTGCCGTTCACGGTGGGCGGCGCGGTGGCCGACGAGGCGGCCGTACGGCTCGCGGCGGCGGCGCACCTGGTGCGGACGGGCGCCTCCGCGGGGGCGGAGGCGCCGCGGACGTTCGTGGCGTGAGACAGGCGGGACCCGCGTCGGCATGAGCGGCCGGGGCGCCGGCGGCGCGCCGCCGGATCAGCCCTCGGCCACCGTCACCTCGGGGGCGATCGTGCCGGACGTCGGTGGAACCGGTGCCGGAGAGACCGCCGGCCCGGGTGGTGCGGGCGGTGCCTGTGGGGGCGCCGGGGGCTCCTCGGGCGGTGCGGTGTGTGTCTCCTGCCGTACGGGGTCCGCCGGCACGAGGTCCTTCTCCGCCGGCAGCCCGTCCGGCCGCGGTACCGCCGGGGCGTCCTCCGGCACCCCCGCGTCGGCCGGATCCGTCGGTTCCGGCAGCAGGTCCAGCACCGCCTGCCGGTGGGTGTCGCTCGTGGCGTCGTCGAACGGGTCCGGAGTGGCCGGGACCTGAAGACGGTGCACCGGCCCCGTGCCGAGGCGGGCGTACCCGCGGCCGGGCGGGACGTCCGAGGCGGGAGTGGTCCGCGGACGCGCGCCCAGTACCGCCTCCAGCTGCTCAGGGGAGGCCGGGCCGAGCACCACACGCGCGCGCGTGTGCTGACGTACCGCGTCGGAGAGGGCGTCCAGTCCGTCGAACTGCTCGGCCACGACGAGCGTGACGTTCGCCGGACGGCCGTGCCGCAGCGGCACCTGGAGCAAGGACTGCGGGTCCCGGCCGCCGTCGGCGGCGGCCAGGTGACCGAGTGCGCCCGGCCGGTCCAGCAGGATCCACAGGGGGCGCCGGGTGTCGTCCGGCGGCGCATGGCCCGCCTGACGTGCGCGGTTGGCGGCGATCAGCCGGCGCTCCGTCTCGTGCGCCGCCCACTCGAGGCTTGCCAGGGCGCCCGCCAGACCGCACTCCACGGCCAGCACGCCGGGCCGGCCGGTCAGGCAGGCGTACTCGCCGGTGCCGCCGCCGTCGACGATCACCACATCGCCGTACCGCAGGGCCTGGAGCGCCACCGAGCGCAGCAGCGTCGACGTGCCGCTGCCCGGCTGCCCCACGGCGAGCAGATGCGGTTCCGTGGAGCGCGGGCCCGTGCGCCAGAGGACCGGCGGCACGTCCCGCTGCTCCCCGTCGTGGTCGAGCGGCAGCGTGCGCCGTACGCCGGTCGCGTCGGTGAAGCCGAGCACCGTCTCGCCCGGTGCGGTGACGAAGCGCTGGGCCGTGATGTCGGTGGCGAGCGGGTCGAGGAGTGTCACCGTGAGCTGGTTGCCCTCCTCGTCCCAGTCGAAGTGGTACTCGCGGCCGCGGCCGGCCTTGGCGTGCAGCAGATGCTCGATCCGCGCGCGCGACTCGGGCTCGCCGTCCGTGAAGTACGCGGGGTAACGGATCTCCAGGTGGCGGACCCGGCCGGTGTCGTCGAAGCCGTACGCGCTGAACGCCTTGTTCCAGTCGCCGTCGTGGGCGTAGAGGGGCTCCGGGTCGCCGGTGGCCGTGAAGTACGGCACCAGGGCCTCGTACAGCGACTGGAGGCGCTGTGCCTGCGTCTCGTCGGGGCCGTCGGGCGGCGACGCGGTGGGCTCGCGGCCGTGCCAGGCCGCCGCCGCCATCAGCCCGGCGACGGCGAGCAGTGGTCCGTACGGCACCAGGGCGACGACCAGGACCACCGACGCCGCCAGGAAGAACAGCGAACTGCGCCTGTCCTTCGGGGTGTCGGCCCACTTGCGCCGTCCGGCGGCGGCCAGCCGGCGCAGTCCACGGGTGATCGTGATCAGTGGGTGCAGGACGTCGGTGGCACCGTCGGCCGCCGTCCGGGCCAGCTCCCGGCTCCGGACGAGGTGCGTACGGCCGTTGACCAGAATGCGGGGGAGGGGACGCCGGACCACTGCGGTCTCCTACGGATGGGTGCGGACGGGGGGAGCGGGCTTCAGAAGTTGATCCCGCCGAGGAGGCCCGCGAGGCTCTCGCCGCCTGCTTTGATGCTCGGCGCGATGGCCGTACTGGCGAGGTAGAAGCCGAACAGCGTGGCCACGATGGCGTGCGAGGCCTTCAGTCCGTCCTTGCGGAAGAAGAGGAAGACGATGATGCCGAGCAGGACGACGCCCGAGATGGAAAAGATCATTTGTGCTCTCCTGGTCGATGGGGACAGTCACCATGAGTTCTTCCAGGGTCACAGGATGTATCTATACGACAAAAGGTGCAAATGGGTGATTGTCGGACGGTTTCACCTGGTCGGTGGAGTCGACCTTGGCCCCGTCTGACCAGCGCTGTTGCGCTCGGCAGGGTCTGCTGTGATCTTTGCCTCGGGCACCCCCGGGCATGTGCGTCCGACGCCCAGTACCCTGGCGATTCACCCGGACGGCGGCACCGGAACGCCGCCGTCCGCACCCACCACGTCATCCCCGAGCTCACCCGAGCTCGACTGCTCGCTGAGAGGCGGTCCGGCCATGAGTGAAGCCCCCGACCCGGAGGTCGTGGAGCTCGCGACCAAGATCTTCGACCTGGCGCGCCGCGGCCGCACGGAGGAGCTCGTGGCGTACGTCGACGCGGGCGTTCCGGCCAACCTCACCAACGACCGGGGGGACACCCTCGTGATGCTCGCGGCCTACCACGGTCACGCGGAGGCCGTACGCGCCCTGCTGGCCCGCGGCGCCGAGGCCGACCGTGCCAACGACCGAGGCCAGACGCCGCTCGCGGGCGCGGTCTTCAAGGGGGAGCGGGAGGTCGTCCAGGCCCTCGTCGACGGCGGCGCGGATCCGCTCGCCGGCACTCCGTCGGCCGTCGACACGGCCCGGATGTTCGGCAAGACGGAACTCCTGGATCTGTTCGGCGCACACTGATCCGAGCGTTCTGACCAGCAAAAACACGGAAGACGGGGGAGGCGGTGCAGGGCCGCCGGAAATTTCGGTCGCGGCAGGAAGAACCGCCGGGTCATCATGACGTCGTGATTCACGGACGCGAGGGCTGGGCAGGTGTTGCCGCACCGCGCGGGCCGTGACGCGGTCCGCGAGGGCCACAGACGAGAGGCAGAGGAAGATGGGCTACAGCAAGCAGAAGACGGCGGGCGCTCCGACGTGTTGTCACGCGGCCAGGTAGTGCGAATCCCCGGTTGCGTCGACGCTTGATGTGAGGCTGTTTCCCATGTTCGAACCGGTCATAGCGCCCAGCGGTACGCTGCTCGGCCTGTTGCAGCGGGGCCGCGGCGACGGCACGCTGCACGCGCTCACCGCCCCGCGGGCCGAGGCGCTCGCGGCCCTCGACCACTGCGTGCTGAGCGACCCCCGCCACGACTGGCAGCTGGAGAACCGCTCGCTGTATTACGCCCGGCTCTACCTCGACCTGCACGGCGGACTCGAAGAGATCGAGCGGCACCTCTTCGCCCCCGAGGACGTCCTGGACACGTGCGAATCGCGCACCGGGCTCGCCCTCGCGGTCCTCGGGCACCTCGCCTCGTACGGCCGGCGGGACGCCCTGGACCTGCTCCGCAGGTACGCCGCCGCGGGCACCAACTGGGCCTGGGCCCTCGACGAACTCGCCCTCAGGGACGACGACGCCGGTCTGCGCGCCCTCGCCGCACCCGTCCTCGCACGCTTCGCCACCGACGCCGAGGGCGAGGCCGAGCTGGCCGCCGCCGTCCGCGACGCCTTCGAGCCCCGCCCCTGGCGGCTCTGGGCCGAGGATTCCCGCGCACCGATCGCCACGCGCGTGCGTGCCGCCCAGGAGGCCGGCTGCTTCGACCGCTGGCAGCGGCAGATGACGTCCTCCGGCCCTCGTCCGGGGTGGAGTGTGCGGGCCGTCCTCGAATGGGCCCGGCAGGGCCTGGAGCGCGGCGCCGCCCTGCACGTCCCGGCCGCCCGCTGCCTCATGGCCGTCGCCGGGCCCGAGGACCGACCCGAGATCGTCGCCGCCGCGCGCGGCGGCGACGACGGCGCCCGCTGCACCGCCCTGCGCTACCTCGCCGACGGCAACGATCCCGACGCCCTCGAGCTGATCGAGGGCGCCGTGGCCGACGGTTCGTCGGCCGTCGTCGACGCCGCCGTCGACGCCTTCGAGCGGATGCGCAGCGTCGCCGCCGTGGAGCGCGCACGCCGCTGGGCGCACCGGCCGGACGTGCTCGGCACCGCCGCCGGACGGGTGCTGGCCTGCCGGGGCGGTACCCAGGACAGCGATCTGGTGCTGGCCGCGCTCCGCGAGGCCGTACGGGGAGAGGGCCCCGACGCGCCCACCCTGTGGACGCTCGTCGACGGCGCCGGACGCCTCGGCATCGTCTGCGCCGCACCCGTGCTGCGCCATGTCTACCGCGAGACCGCCTCCTCCCATCTCCGCGGCCGCGCCGCCCGGGCCCTCGCCGCCACCGATCCGTCCTTCCCGTCCGGCTTCGCCGTCGAGTGCCTCTGGGACTGCGAGGAGTCCACGCGCGAGGTCGCCGCACGGAACGCCGAGACCGGTGACGCGCGCGTGGTCGACCAGTTGCGCCGGCTCGCCGCCGACCCCGCCGAGGAGGCCGAGGTGCAGACGGCCGTCCGCAGCCGGATCGGACCCGACATGCCCGCAGTGTGAACGGCCGGATGGACAACCGCATGAACACCGGGTGACCCGGGGGGAAGGCCCGCGGAGCGGAAGGGGCGCGGAGCGCAACGCTCATGGGACGTTCCCCGCCCGGAAAGATCCACGTTGACGCGTCCACGTCCAACGCCACGACAACACCCGTATGCGTGTCGTCATCGTGACCGAGTCCTTCCCGCCCGATGTGAACGGCGTGGCCCACTGCGCCCTGCAGACCGCACGGCACCTCGCCGAGCGCGGTCACGCCCCGCTCGTCGTCGCCCCGGCGACCGCCGCCGGCACCGCGGGCACCGCGCTCGATGCCACGGCGCCGTGCCCCGTCGTCCGTGTCCCCTCCCTCCCGCTCCCGGGCTACCCCCAGGTCCGGGTCGCCCTCCCCAGCCGGCGCGTCGCCGCGGCGCTCACCGAGCACCGCGCCGACCTCGTCCACCTGGCCGGCCCCTTCGTCCTCGGCGTGCGCGGCATGGCGGCCGCCGCCCGCCTCGGCATCCCCGCCGTCGCCGTCTACCAGACCGACCTCGCCGGATACGCCCGCACCTACATGGGCGCCGGGGAGGCCGCCGCCTGGCGGCGCATCCGCTCCGTGCACACCGCCGCCGACCGCACCCTCGCGCCGTCCAGCGCGGCCCTGCACGACCTGGAGGCGCACGGGGTGCCCCGGGTCCGGCTCTGGCCGCGCGGTGTGGACACCGGCCGCTTCCGCCCCGGGCACCGGGACGCGGCGCTGCGGCGCGGCCTGGCGCCGAACGGTGAACTCCTCGTCGGCTACGTCGGCCGGCTCGCCCCCGAGAAGCAGGTGGACCTGCTCGCGGGGGTGTGCGGGATGGACGGCGTACGGGTCGTCGTCGTGGGCGACGGGCCCAGCGAGCCGGGACTGCGCGAGACGCTGCCGGGGGCCGTCTTCCTGGGCCGCCGCACCGGCGACGACCTCGCGCGCGTCTTCGCCTCGCTGGACGTCTTCGTGCACACCGGGCCCTTCGAGACCTTCTGCCAGACGGTGCAGGAGGCCATGGCGAGCGGGGTGCCCGTCGTCGCGCCCGCCGCCGGCGGCCCGCTGGACCTGGTGGCCCACGGACGGACCGGCCTGCTCGTCCCGCCGGGCGACGCGGCCGCCGTAAGGGACGCCGTGTGGTCCCTGGCCGCCGATCCGCGGCTGCGCGCGGCCTTCGGGGCCGCCGGGCGTGCGGCCGTCGAGGGGCGCACCTGGGAGGCCGTGGGGGACCTGCTCGTCGGGCACTACACGGAGGTCCTGGCGGGGCGGACGGTGGTGGCGGCATGAACGGACGCGCGCGTGGGAGCGGTGGTGGGGCCGGACCCCTGCTGCCCGGTGCGCCGACCGGCACGCAGGCGGCGGGGGCGTCGCCGCCGGACGGCCGCGGCGCGGGCCTGCGGATCGTGCGGCTCGCCAACTTCGTGGCGCCCGCGTCCGGCGGACTGCGTACCGCACTGCGGGAACTGGGCAAGGGGTACGCGACGGCCGGGCACGAACCGGTCCTCGTCGTGCCCGGCGAGCGGCACACCGACGAGGAGACCGAGCAGGGCAGGGTCGTCACCCTGCCGGGACCGCTGCTGCCCGGCACCGGCGGCTACCGCGTCCTCACGGACCGGCGGCGCGTCGCCGGACTGCTCCAGTCGCTCGCACCCGACCGCCTGGAGGTCTCCGACCGCACCACCCTGCGCTGGACCGGGCGGTGGGCCCGGCGGGCCCGGGTCCCCGCGGTCATGGTCTCCCACGAGACCGCCGACGGGGTGCTGCGCACCTGGGGACTGCCCGAGGGACCGGCCCGGCGGGCCGCCGACGCCCTCAACGTCCGTACGGCGCACTCCTACGCGCGCGTGGTGTGCACCACCGAGTTCGCCGAGCGCGAGTTCCTGCGGATCGGGGCGCGCAACGTCGTCCGGGCGCCGCTCGGTGTCGACCTCGCCGGAAGGCATCCCGCGCTGCGGGACGCGGGGCTGCGTGCCCGGCACGCGCGCGTGGGCGACGCGCTGCTGGTGATGTGCTCCCGGCTGTCCGTGGAGAAGCGGCCCGGCACGGCGCTCGACGCGCTGGAGGCGCTGCTGCGGCGCGGCCGGCGTGCGGTGCTGGTCGTCGCCGGGGACGGGCCGTTGCGCGGGCGCCTGGAACAGCGGGCGCACCGGCTGCCCGTGACGTTCCTCGGGCACCTGGACGACCGTGCCGCACTGGGCGCACTCCAGGCCTCGGCCGACGTGTGCCTGGCCCCGGGGCCCGCGGAGACGTTCGGGCTCGCCGCGCTGGAGGCGATGGCCTGCGGCACGCCGGTGGTGGCCAGCGCCTCGTCCGCGCTGCCGGAGGTCGTCGGAGCCGCCGGGGCCACCGCGTCGGACAGCGGGGAGGCGTTCGCCGACGCGGTGGAGCTGCTGCTCGGGCGCCCGGAGCACGAGCGCCGGGAGGCCGCACGCGCGCGTGCGGAGCTCTTCGGTTGGCGGACCGCCGTCGACGCCTTCCTCACGGTGCACGACGCCCCCGTACGGCTGCCGGTGCGGGAGGGCGCGGGGGAGGGTGTGCGATGAAGGAGCGGAGGTTCGTGGCGCTCGGCGACTCGCTGACCGAGGGGGTCGGTGATCCCCTAGGGACCGGCTGGCGCGGCTGGGCCGCCCTCCTCGCCGAAGGGCTCGGGCCCGGCGTGAGGTTCACCAACCTCGCCGTCAGCGGCGCCCAGACCCTCGACGTCCTCCAGCGGCAGACCCCCGCCGCGCTGGCCCTGGGCCCGGACGTCGTCTCCGTGGTCGTGGGCGTCAACGACACCTTGCGTCGCACCTTCGACATCCGTGCCGTCGCCGCCCGCCTGGACGAGGTGTACGGGGCCTTCCGCGCGCGGGACGCGGTTCTGCTCACCGCCTGCCTGCCCGACCCCGGCGTACTGCTCGGGCTGCCCGGCGCGCTGGCCAGGCCGCTCGCCCGGCGGCAGCAGGGGGTCAACGCAGTGGTCCACGCGCTGTCCGAACGGTACGGGGCGGTCCACCTGCACGCCTGCGAGGGCGCGTGGGTGACGGACCGCACGATGTGGAGCGCCGACCGGCTGCACCCCGGGGAGCGCGGCCACCGGCAGCTCGCACTGCGCTTCCACGCGCTGCTGGCCGAGGCGGGCATCGCGAGCGGTGCCGCGCCCGGTGCTGAGCCCCGGCTGCCCGGGCCCTCCCGGTCGGCCGCCCTGTGGTGGCTGGCCACGCGGGGCACCGGCTGGGTCGCCCGGCGGTGCACCGACCTGCTGCCGCAGCTCCTCGCCCTCGCCGCCGCCGAGGTCCGCCACCAGGCCCGCGGCACGAGTGCCCGGCTGGACCTCGGCGCCGCCCGCGCCGTGGCGTCGGCGCTGGCCGGGCTGACGGGCGGGGAACAGGTGGACGCCGCTTGAGCAGCGGGAGTGGGCGAGCGGGTGCAGCGGGGTGCCCGACGTCGTACGGCCCCGGCCGGCCGCCGTTCCGGCCCGGGCGGCCCGCAGCCCCGGGGTTTCAGCCCTGATGCCGTACGGCCACGAACCGCACCGGCGTTCCGGGCGCGGCCTGGGCCGCGGCGGGCAGGTCGGCCGGGTGGACCACCGCGATCACCGGATAGCCGCCGGTCGTCGGATGGTCGGCGAGGAAGACCACCGGGCGGCCGTCCGGCGGGACCTGGACGCCGCCCAGCACCATGCCCTCACTGGGCAGTTCGCCCGCGACCGCCCGCTCCAGGGCGGGACCCTCCGTGCGCAGGCCGATGCGGTTGCTCGCGGCCGACACGGTGTACGGGTGCGACGTGAAGGTGCGCAGGGCGGCCGCCGTGAACCAGTCGTCGCGCGGGCCCCGGGTCACCCGCAGCACGAGTGCGGCGGGCGGGGCGGGATGCGGGACGACGTCCACGCGCGCGCGTGGCGCCGCCGGCGGGCCGAGGGGCAGTACGGTGCCGTCGGTCAGCGGGGCGGGCCCCAGCCCGGACAGGAGGTCGGTCGAGCGGCTGCCCAGCACCGGTTCGACGGCCACGCCACCGGAGACGGCGAGATAGCCGCGGACCCCTGAGCGGACGGGCCCCAGGTCGAGCAGCGCCCCTCCGGGCACCCGCAGCGCAGCGCCCCAGGCCGCCGGGCGTCCGTCCACGGTGACCGGACAGGGCGCGCCCCCGACGGCCACGGTCACGGTCGAACGCGGCCGCACCGAACAGCCGTTGAGCGTGGTCTCCAGAACGGCGGCGTCCGCGTGATTGCCCACCAGACGGTTGACCAGTGCGGCGGCGGGCGCGTCCAGGACCCCGGAGCGGGGCACGCCGAGGTGGGCATGGCCGGGCCGCCCCCGGTCCTGGACGGTCGTGAGGGCACCGGCGCGCACGACCACGAGGGCACCGTCGGTCATGGCGCCCCCATCGGGATGAAGCGGACGCGGACGCCCGGTCTCAGCAGGGCCGCCGGGTCGCGGGTGTGGTCCCACAGCACCGCGTCGGTCCTGCCGATCAGCTGCCAGCCGCCGGGGGAGGAGCGCGGATACACGCCCGTGTACGGGCCCGCCAGGCCGACCGAGCCCGCCGGGACGGCCGTCCGCGGGGTCGCCCGGCGCGGGACCTCGCGGGGCAGCCCGGTCAGATAGCCGAATCCGGGTGCGAATCCGCAGAACGCGACCCGGAACACGGCCGCCGCGTGGATGCGGGCCACCTCGTCCTCCGCCACGCCCCAATGAGCGGCGACGTCCGCCAGGTCGGGTCCGTCGTAGTGCACACGGATCTCGACGATGTCCTCCGCGCGCGCGGGTACGGGCGGCACCTCCCAGGAGGCGAGCCGCCCGGCCAGGCGGGAGGGGGCGTCCAGGCCGTCGAGGAGGACGGTCCGGGCGGCGGGGACGATCTCGGTGGCGGTGAACTCGCCCGTGGCGCGGCGGCGCAGCAGTTCGGCGTGGAGCGCCTGGGCCTCCTCGCCGGACGCCACCTCGATCAGCAGCGCATGGTCCCCGACCGGCAGTGCCCTCATGTGCACGCCTCCATGTGGTGTCAGGCCACCCGGTACTGCTCGTCCCGGGCGTCCGTGAGGAACATCTCGCCCGGGGCGTGGGTGAGGGCGAACGGCGGTCGCGAGGCCGTCACCACCGCCTGGGGTGTCACCCCGCAGGCCCAGAACACCGGGATGTCGTCCGGTTCGGTGTCCACCGGGTCACCGAAGTCCGGGCGGGACAGGTCCGCGATGCCGAGGCCCGACGGCTCGCCGCAGTGCACCGGGCTGCCGTGCACGGCCGGAAGCAGACTGGTCTCCCGGATGGCGGTCGCCACATGCTGCGGCGGCACCGGCCGCATCGACACCACCATGGGGCCGCGCAGCCGCCCCGCGGGACGGCACTGACGGCTCGTGACGTACATCGGCACGTTGCGTCCCTGCTCGACGTGGCGCAGCGGGACGCCGTTCTCGGCGAGTGCCCACTCGAAGGTGAAACTGCACCCGATCAGGAAGGACACCAGGTCCTCGCGCCAGACGTCGGTCACGTCCGTGGGCTCGGCCACCAGCTCGCCGTTCTCCCACACCCGGTAGCCCGGCAGATCGGTGCGCAGGTCCGCACCCGGCGCGAGCGGGGTGGCCCAGGAACCGGCGTCCGTGACGTCCAGCACCGGGCACGGCTTGGGATTGCGCTGGCAGAACAGCAGCATCTCGTACGCCCAGTCGGCCGGTACCGAGATCAGGTTCGCCTGGGTGTACCCGGCCGCGATGCCGGCGGTGGGACCGGTGAGGCCCGCACGGAACCGTGCACGGGCCTCGTTCGCGGTCCACGCGCGCGCGTTCTCCTGGTCGAACGTCATGGGACGGTCCTTCGGGAGGTCCTTCGGAGGGCCCTTCGGGAGGTCTTCGGGAAGGTCTTTCGGGAGGCCGAGGTCTTTGGGGTTCAGGTCCGCGGGGCGGTCCTGGGCGGTGGTGCGTTCCTGGGCGGTGGTGCGGTTCACACGAGCTCCTTCCCTCGCGTCTCCGGAAGCCCGAGCAGCGCGACCGCCGCCAGGCCGTAGCCGATCGCGCCGAAGACCAGCGCGCCGCCCACGCCCCAGCTGCCGGCCAGGAAGCCGACCATGGTGGGGAAGACGGCGCCCACGGCGCGGCCGGCGTTGTACGTGAATCCCTGCCCGGTGCCGCGCACGGCCACCGGGTACAGCTCGCTGAGGTACGAGCCGAAGCCGCTGAAGATCGCCGACATGCAGAACCCGAGCGGGAACATGAGTGCCAGGAGCAGGCCGTTGGCGCCGCTCGGGAGGTTCGTGTACGCCACGATGCACACCGCCGACAGGACCGCGAAGAGCCAGATGTTGCGCCGGCGGCCCAGCCGGTCGGTGAGGTACCCACCGGTGACGTAGCCGGCGAACGCCCCGGAGATCTGGAGCGCGAGGTAGCCGCCGGTGCCGACCACCGACAGGTCGCGCTCCGTCTTCAGATACGTGGGTACCCAGGTGGCCAGCGTGTAGTAGCCGCCCTGGACACCGGTGGAGAGCAGTGTCGCGAAGAGCGTGGTGCGTAGCAGGCCCGGCGCGTTGGCCGTGCCCCGCCTGAAGACGGCCGCGAAGGACCCCTTCTGGCTGCTCCTCACGCGCGCGGCGGCCGCTTCCGGAGCGTCCTCGACCGTGCGGCGCACCCACACGACGAGCAGCGCGGGCAGCGCGCCGGTCCAGAACATCACCCGCCAGGCGATGTCCTCGTCGAGGAGCTGGAAGACCAGCGTGTAGACGATGACGGCCAGCCCCCAGCCGACGGCCCAGGAGCTCTGGATCGCGCCGAGCGTACGGCCCCGGTGCTTGGCGCTCGCGTACTCGGCGACCAGGATCGCGCCGACCGCCCACTCACCGCCGAAGCCAAGGCCCTGCACGGCCCGGAAGACCAGCAGCGTTTCGTAGTTCGGAGCAAATCCGCAGGCCACCGTGCCGACCGCGTACACGGCCACGGTGAGCATCAGTGCCTTCACCCGTCCGATCCGGTCCGCGAGCACGCCCGCGGCCGCGCCGCCGACCGCCGAGACGACCAGGGTGACCGTGGTGATCAGGCCGGTCTGCCCGCTGTCCAGACCGAAGTAGGCGGCCAGTGCCACCATGCTCAGCGGCAGCGTGAAGTAGTCGTAGGAGTCCAGGGCGTAGCCGCCGAACGCGCCGGCGAAGGCACGGCGGCCGCGCGGGCCGAGGGCCCGCAGCCAGCCGAACGCGCCGTCGTCGGCGCCCTGTCCGCCCACTTGGGGCGGGGTGTCGGCCGTCGGGGTCCGAGAGGAGGGTTTCGTGCTCATGGGCACCTCGCATGGGAGGACGGAGGGTGCGTGGGTGATGAGCCGTGCCGTGCGGAAGCGGAAGTGACGCCTACGGGCGCGAGCCGGTCCGGGGCCGTTCCGGCGCCTTCCCAGCAAGGTAGAGGATCGTTGAACGATCCTTCAATACCTATGTTGTTTCGTTCTTGCGTCTGCGCTTAGATGCCGGGCATGGCAGAACTGACGGGACTGGCCGACGACCGGGCACTGCTGGGCCGGACCAGCACGGCGGAGCGAGTCTCGGACATCCTCAGAAGCCGGATCGCCGAGGGCTTCTTCCCGCCCGGCACCCGGCTGTCCGAGGACAGCATCGGCGGGGCGCTCGGTGTCTCCCGCAACACGCTGCGCGAGGCGTTCCGCCTGCTCACCCATGAACGGCTGCTCGTGCACGAGCTCAACCGCGGGGTCTTCGTCCGGGTGCTGACCGTGGAGGACGTCGAGGACATCTTCCGCACCCGCAGCCTCGTCGAGTGCGCGGTCGTCCGAGGGCTCGGCGAGCCCCCGTACGCCGTGGAGGGCCTCGCCAAGGCCGTCGCGGAAGGGCAGCGGTCGGCCCGTGAGGGCGACTGGAAGGGCGTGTCCACGGCCAACATCCACTTCCACCGGGAGCTGGTCGGCCTCGCGGGCAGCGAGCGCACCGACGAGCTGATGCGCAGCGTCTTCGCCGAACTCCGGCTCGCCTTCCACGTGGTGGACGACCCGCGCCGCCTCCACGAGCCGTATCTCGCCCGCAACCGCCAGCTCCTCCAGACCCTCCAGGCGGGCGACCGCGACGGCGCGGAGCGACTGCTCGCGGTCTACCTCGACGACTCGCTGAGGGGGCTGGTCGAGGTGTACGGGCGACGGGTGGCCGACGCGGGGCAGGGGATCGGGATCGTCTGAGGGCAGGATCGTCTGAGGGGCGGGCGCCCGTTCCCGGGCCGGTACGAGGGCCGTCGGCAGCCTGGCATCCGATTCTCCGTCGGGCCTGGCGAGCAGGGGGCCCGGCGCTCGTTTGGGTCGTTGTCAGAGCGAGGACCTAATCTGTGCACCGTGACTTCGCCTGCATCGACGGACAGCGTTCCGCCCCAGCTCAGCGCGGGGCCGCGCCCCGCGCCGGGCCCGGCCGCCGACGAGGGACTGGCACGGCGGCTGCGCGCGCTCGCCTGCACCGCGCCGCTGCACGACCTCGACGCGCGCAAGGCCAATCTCGCGGGTGAGTACTCGGTGTACGGCATGGCGGAGGTCGCCCTCGCCGCCATCGACCTGGTCACGCTGAACATGGACTTCGACACGGGCGCCGACCACGAGCAGATCGTCGCCCGGCTCGTCCCGCGCATCGCCGCACAGGCCCCGCAGCGCCCCGTCGCCGAGCACGAGCGGGTGGCCCGCTGGGTGTTGGAGAACCTGATCAACGTCGGCAGCGTGGACCGCGGCTTCCGGGCGGTGTACGGCACCTTCGCGTCCGACGGCACCTATGTGCGGCGCGACTACGACTTCAAGCTGATCGAGGAGGTCCCCGGCTACGGGGGCGGCGTCTACCTCCGGACCACCGACGAGGCCGTCAACGTCCTCGTGGGTGCCCTCGACACCGATGTCACCAGCGCGCAGATCGCCGCCGAGGTCAAGCTGGAGGTGCTGATCAGCCGCGGTCGGCTGGCCGACGCCCAGCTCGCCGCCGAACAGGCCCGCTACCGCACCGTGCAGTACTCGGAGACGCTCAGGAAGGCCCTGGACGCCACCCGCCGCAACGTCCGCGCGGTGGACTGGCTCCAGGCCGTCCCGGACATGATCGCCGAGGCCCTCGACCACGTGGCGGACCGCTACCGCCACGAGAACGCGATCCTCACCAACATCCGCAAGGCCCGCGACGAGTCCGAGGACCCCGAGCACAAGCGGCGCGCCGCCGAGCTGGTCGACATCGTCAAGGACTGCATCCGCCGGCACACCCAGCTGCAGTCCCGGCTGCTGGAGGCCGGCCCGCTCTTCCGCGCCGAACAGGACCGCCAGGCCTTCGGCACGCCCCTGACCACGTCGGGCATCGACCTGTACGGGCACCTGGTCGCGCCCGTCCTCCCGCTGCCCCTTCAGGAGGCGGTCCGTGTGACGGACGCGTTCTTCGCGCGCGGGACCGGGTTCCGTACGCGGGCCTCCGTGCGCGTCGGGGATCTCGTCGACCTGCTGCTGACACCGCCCGTGGAGCGCGAGCACCTGGGCGCCGAGATGCCCGAGCCGGACCTGATCGCCACCCCGGACGACAGCCGGTTCAGCGAGGAGCAGCTGGCCGTCGCCACCGAGCTGCTCGATCTGCCCGCGGACGCGCCCCGCCGGCTCTCCGGCCTGCTCGCCGAGGCCCGCCGCCAGGATCCCGAACTGCCGTACCTGGTCGCCCTGCTGGCCGTGCACGCGGCCAGCCCGCCGGTCGGCACCGCCTACCGGCAGGGCGAGGAGAAGCTGCTGTTCGCCGTGGACGACGGGACGGAGCTGGACGACCCGGAGTTCGGGGGCGCGGACCTGATCGTGGGCACGGCGCTGCTGGACGCGGTGGGAATGGCGGCGGACAGATCATGACCGCTCCGCCGCCGGGCCGGGGACCCGCGGCTTCCCTGCCCTTTCCCGCCGTACAACAGCCCGTACCGCCGCACCCCGAACGATCGAACAAGGAGCCCCAGCCGTGACCGAGCACGTCGAGTGGAGTGAGCCGGAGGCCGTCGCCGCTCCGGCGTCCGCCGCCGTCACCCCCGCCGACGCCGCCGACGCGGCGCGGCTCGTCGCCTTCGGCCTCCAGCCCAGGCTGCAGCCCGCGCGCGACCAGGAGTACGGGGAGCTGCTGCGGCGCTACCGGGAGGACCCGCCGTTCGCGCGGCTCGCCGACGCCGTGGCCACCGGGCTGGGGCTGGTCGTCCTGGAGGTGTCCCCGCGCGCGGGCATGGCCGTGACGGCCGCCGAGGACTCCGTGTTCGCCGTACGCATGAGCGACTACGCGCGTCGTACGTCGTCCGACGCGGGCGACCGGTTCCTGCACGGGCTGGCCCATCTCGCCGTCGCGGCCCTGGCGTTTCCCCGCCCCGAGGACCTCGCCGACGACGGGTACATCGGGCGCGTGTCGGTCAACGGCGTCGACTCCTTCGTACGGCAGGCCTGCCGCAGGCTGGAGGAGCGCGCCGAGGAGCAGGGCGAGAACACCGACCCGGCGACCGACGCGCCCGGACTGGAGGCCGCCTGGCGGATCTGGGTCAGACGCAGCGCCACCGGGGCGACCAAGGACGCACGCAGACTGGCCGGTTCGACCACCGGCATAGTCGGCAAGGCCGTCGCGTTCCTCACCGACTCCGGGTTCCTGCAGCGCACGGGCGACGACAACGGCGGCACCTACCGCACGACCGCCCGCTACCAGCTCCAGGTGCGCGACATGGCGGGCAGCGCCGCCATGGCCGAGCTGCTGGAGCTGGGCGTCGTCCCGGTGACCGACGGCACGGCCACACTGCTGCCCGCCGAGGACACCGACGACCTGGAGCTGGTGGCCGACGCCGGGCTGCCGTTCCACTCCTGACGCTCCTGACCGAGCTCTCCGCCCGGTCCGCCACCGAACCACCGTCACGACCGACCGCGAAAGTCCGCCGCCATGTACGAGCTGTCCCGGGTCCGCCTCTACTCCATCGGTCCGGCCGGTGCGCGCTACGCCGACACCGTGCTGGACCTGCGGGGTGTGGGCGAGCCCGTGCCCGACCCCGCGCCGCAGCAGGCGGAGTTCTTCGAGGAGGAGCCCGTCGGGCCGCCGCGCCGCCCGGCGCCCGCCGGCGTGCTCTTCCTGGAGAACGGCGGCGGCAAGTCCGTCCTCCTGAAACTGATCTTCTCGGTGATGCTCCCCGGCCACCGCAACACCCTCGGCGGTGCCAGCTCCGGCGTGCTGCGCAAGTTCCTGCTCGCCGACGACTGCGGGCACGTGGCGCTGGAGTGGCAGCACACGCTGACCGGTGAGTGCGTCGTGGTCGGCAAGGCCAGCGAGTGGCGCGGACGGCAGGTCTCCAACGACCCGCGGAAGTTCGCCGAGGCCTGGTACTCCTTCCGGCCCGGCCCCGGACTCAGCCTGGACAACCTGCCGGTCGCCGAGTCCACCGCCGTACGACCGTCCGTCGAGGGCGTCTCCGGGGCGCGCGGACGGCGCCGCACGATGAAGGGCTTCCGGGACGCGCTGACGGAGGCGGGCAAGACGTACCCGCACCTGGAGGTGCACTGGGAGGAGATCCACGACCGCTGGAACGAGCACCTCACCGACCTCGGCCTCGATCCCGAACTCTTCCGTTACCAGCGGGAGATGAACGCCGACGAGGGCGAGGCCGCCGGCCTGTTCGCGGTCAAGAAGGACTCCGACTTCACCGACCTGCTGCTGCGCGCCGTCACCGACACCCGCGACACCGACGGTCTCGCCGACCTGGTCGGCGGCTTCGGCAACAAGCTGGGCCGGCGCGCCGAGCTGATCGCCGAGCGGGACTTCACGGCCGGTTCCGTGGACCTGCTCGGCCGGATCGTGGACGCCGCCGAGGCACGGCAGCGGGCCCGTGACATCCACGCCGCCGCCGAGCGCCGCACCCGCACGCTGGCCCGCAGGCTGTCCGCCCGGGCCGGACAGGAGCGGGAGCGGGGCGCCGACCTCGCCCAGCGGGTCACCGCCGCCGCGCACGCCGTCACGGAGGCCGAGAGCGCCCGCGAGCGCAGCGCCCTCGTCGCGGCGGAACTCGCCTACCGGCACGCCTCCCTCGCACTCTCCGCCGCCGAGAAGTCCGCCGCCGCTCAGAAGCGCGAACTCGCCGACGCACGCACCCTGCACTCCGCCTGGCAGGCCGCCGAGGCCGTGCTGCGTCACCGCGCCGCCGCCGACCGCGTCGCGCGCGTGGCCGTCGCGATCCAGGGGGCCGAGCGGGACGCCGCCCCCGCGCTCGCCGCCCGCGCCAAGGCCGCCGTCGATCTCGTACGCGCCCTGCAGAGCGCCGCCGGGAGCGCCGAGGCCCTCGCCAACGAGGGGGACGAGCGGTCCGCCGCGCTCCAGGAGGCCGGCGAGACCGCGTACCGGGACTCCACGGCCGCCGCCACCGACGCGCAGCGCGCCCGCAGCGAGGCCGGGCACCTGCGGCAGCGGCTCGCCGAGGTCGAGCAGGAGACCGCCGAGGCGGTACGGGCGGGCTGGCTCGACGACAGCGCGCCCGACGCCGACCCGGCGCGGGCCGCGCTCGCCGCCAGTGACGCGGAGAAGACGGCCGTCGCCGCCTGGGACACCGCGCGCGAGGCCTCCCGCCGCGCCTCCGAGCATGCCCGGGAGGCCGCCTCCGCCGAGTCGCGCGCCGAGCTGACCGCGGCCCGCGCGGCGGACGCGGCCACGGCGGCCGAGCGCGCGTACGAGGCCGAGCGCCGCACGGCCGAGGCACTGGCGGCGGAGGAGCGGCTCGCAGAGCTGCTGAGCCTGCCGAGCGCCTCCGGTGGGGTGCCGGCGCCGAGGCGCGGCGACGCCGACGGCGGCAGCGAGGGCGGCACCGAGGCCGCGAGCGGAACCCAGGACGGCGCGGCCGGGAAGACTGGTCGCGGCGCGGCCCCCCGCGACCTCGCCGACGGCCCCCTCACCCCGGAAGAACTGGACCGCTGCGCCGACGCATTGCGCGAGCTGCTCGACGAGAACGTCACCGCCGCCGAACGGCACCTCTTCGAACTGCGCACCGCGGCAGCCGACGACGCCCGGATCCTCGGCGCCCTCGGTGACGGCGGACTGCTCCCGCCCGGCCCGGACGTGCTCGCCACCGTGGAGTTCCTCGGCGAGCACGGCATCCCCGCCCTTCCCGGCTGGCGCTACCTCGCCCAGGCGGTCGACCCGGCCGACCACGCGCGCGTGCTCGCGGCGCGGCCCGAGCTGGTCGACGGCGTGATCATCACTGACCCGGACAGCCACGCCCGGGCCCGTGACGCCCTCTCCGGCGCCGCGCTGCTGCCCCGCTCCACGGTGGCCGTGGGCACCGCCGCCGCGCTGCTCGCGCCCACCCCGGCCCCGGACGCCGGCGACACCGGCGTCTTCCTCGTCCCGCCGAACCCGGCCATGCACGACGAGCACGCCGCCGACGAGGAGCGGCAGGCCCTGCGCGCGCGGGCGACCGAGCGCGACGAGGAGATCCGCACGCTCGCCGCGCGCCTCGGCAAGGACCGCGAGCTGGCGGCACGGCTCGCCTCGTGGCGCACGGGCTGCCCGGCGGGACGGCTCACCGAGCTCGCCGAGGCCGCCCGCGGGACACGCGCGTTCGCCGAGGAGGCCGAGGCCGAGCTCGCCGAGGCGCGCACCGTACGGGCCGAGGCCGAGGAGGCCGCCGCCGAGGCCGCCCAGGTGCGCGACGAACGCCAGGAGACCGCACAGCGGGCCCGGCGCGCCGCCGACGCCCTCGCCGGACTCGCCTTCCGCCTGCGGGAACGCGCCGCCTGGCAGGTCAGGCTGCGGGAACTCGCCGACGAGGCCGCCGAGTCGGAGGCCCGCGCCCAGACCTGCCTGGAGCGGGCCCGCGCCGCCGACGAGGACCGCCGTGCCGCCCAGCGCGCCGCCGACGACGCCCGCCGCACGGCCCGCGCCCTGCGTGCCGAGCGCGCCGAGATCGCGGGCGCCCCCGACGACGTACCCGAGGACGGCTCCCAGGCGCCCGAGGCGTCGCTCCCCGCCCTCCGTGAGGCCTACCGGGCCGCCTCCCAGGTGTACGAGAAGGTCGGTGTCGGTGCCGATCTGCGCGCCGAACAGGCCCGCGCCGAGAGCGACGAGAGCGCGGCCCGCACCGAGCTCGACCGGCTCAGCAACAAGGTCCGCAACCGCGCCGAGCAGCTCCTCCAGTCCCCCGACGGCTCCGACGGGCCCTCCCGGCAGGCCGCCGCCGCGCGCGCGGAGGAGCTCGTACAGCTCCTCGAGACCCGGATGTCCACCGCGAGCGAGCAGCTCGGGCGGCTGCGCGGCGAGGCCGAGCGGCTCGCCCCCGGGGACGGCGAGGAGGCGCACACCGAGCTGCCCGCGGAACTGTTCCCGGTCGGCGCCGACCACGCCCAGTCCCTGCTGCGCACCGCCACCGCCGAACTCGCCTCCCGCACCGAGGCGCTGGACCAGGCCCGCGAGACCCACGCCGGCCTGCTCGAGGCCCACCGTGCCGCCGAGGACGCGGCCGGCGGCTTCGACGAGACGGCCACCCTCCTCCGCGACCTGCTGCGCGAGCACGCCACGGCCGATGAGCAGGAGGCTTCCGAGCCGTACCCCGGCAGCCTGGAGGAGGCGCGCAAGGCCGCCGCCGAGGCCCGTCGCTCGCTGCGCGGCTGCTCCGCCGACCTGTCCGCCGCCGAGGCCGCCGTACGCGAGGCGAGCGACATCCTCGTCCGGCACGCCAACGCAACGCGCTACGAGCAGGTCCGCACCCCGGCCCGCCAGCAGATCCGCGAACTGCCCGCGTCCGCGCTGCCCGAGCACGCGCAGAAGTGGGCGGACGCCTTCGCGCCCCGCCTGCGGGTCCTCACCGACGAGCTGGAGCAGCTCGAGCGCAACCGGGACTCGATCGTGGACCGGCTGCGCGGGCTCGTGGAGTCGGCCCTCGCCACGCTGCGGTCCGCGCAGCGGCTGTCACGGCTGCCGGAGGGCCTGGGAGAGTGGTCGGGGCAGGAGTTCCTGCGTATCCGCTTCGAGGAACCCGACCAGGCCACCCTCGTCGAACGGCTCGGCGAGGTCATCGACGAGGCCACCCGCGCGGCCGTGAGGAAGAACTTCGACCTGCGGCGCGACGGCGTGTCCCTGCTGCTGCGCGGGGTCGCCGCGGCTCTGCGCCCGAAGGGCGTCGCCGTGGAGATCCTCAAGCCGGACGCCGTGCTGCGCGCGGAGCGGGTGCCCGTCGGGCAGATGGGCGACGTGTTCTCCGGCGGACAGCTGCTGACCGCGGCGATCGCGCTGTACTGCACGATGGCGGCGCTGCGCTCCAACGACCGGGGCCGCGACAAGCACCGGCACGCGGGCACCCTGTTCCTCGACAACCCCATCGGACGCGCCAACGCCACGTATCTGCTGGAACTCCAGCGGGCCGTGTCGGACGCCCTCGGTGTGCAGCTGCTGTACACCACCGGCCTGTTCGACACGACGGCGCTCGCCGAGTTCCCGCTGGTCATCCGGCTGCGCAACGACGCCGACCTGCGGGCCGGCCTGAAGTACATCAGCGTGGAGGAGCACCTCCGCCCGGGGCTTCCGCAGCCGCCCCAGGCGGGGGAGGCGGTGCACAGCAAGATCACGGCGACACGGATGTACAAACGGCCCGCGCCGACGGCCGGTTGACCGGACCCGCGGGCGCCGTCGGGGACCCGGCCCGCGCACTGCGGGCGCAGGGCTTCGACGGCCTACCGCAGACCGTCGGGGACCGGCTTTCCCCTACGGGTGCGACAGTTGGCCTGCCGCACCCTGCTGCCGACGTATGCGCCGCTGGGAGCGCTGTGCGACCCGGGCCTGCCGCCGGGCCGCACGGAGTTCCCGGCGCAGCGCGCGGGCCGTGCTGCTCGGGGCCGACACCACGCCGTTCCGCTGGTTCCACACCTGCCGGGTGACCCATACGTCCAGCACGCCCCAGGTCGCCACCACCGTGCTGGCCACGCTGCTGAGCACCATGGGGAAGGCGAGCCAGGAACCGGCCAGCGTGCACAGGAAGGCCACCATCGCCTGGATCAGCGTGACGGCGGCGATCAGCACCGCGCGCACGGCCGCCGTCCGTACCGGGTCCGGCATCCGCCGCCTCCGCGCGGGCTCCTCGACCCACAGCGGCCGGTAGTACGGCTGCTCCTCCTGCGCGGCGCGCCCTCCGTCCGACGCGGGACGGTCCGCAGCGCCGGCCCCGCCTCTCGTCGCGGGACTCGCCCTGCCGTGGTCCGTCGCTGCGCGGGCCGCCGTTCCGGGAGGCGCGCCGCCGCCATTGGCCGGTTCGCGGCTTGCGCCGCCCCGGTCCGTCCCGAACCGCCGGTCCTGTTCAGCCGCGGGCGCCGCCACGCCGTCGAGCGCCCCGCTCCACTCCGCCGTGCTCATCAACTCGTCACTCCCCACCGCCGGCAGCCGACCCACTCCGGGAGCAGGAGTCCCGGTATCCCTCTGGCTGCCCGGCATGCGCACTTTTACGCCGCCTGAGTGCGGCTTACGGCGCCTGAAGCCGTTTCCGCCCCCGCTTCCTGTACAGAAGGACGCACGACGTCCGGCGATGATTCCCGACACGCGGAGAAAACAGGTCAACCGGCGAACTTCACAGCCGGGAACGCGACCGCTCCGGTGCCGAACGGCAGGAGGCAATCTCCCCCAATGAACGGACAACTCACCCTGTCCGGTTCCCTGCTCGGAGGGCGTGCGCGTGAACTGCTCTTCGAGTTACCTGTGTTCCGGTAGTAGGCTCACGCCGTTTGTTGACGCACATGTGCCCCACGGTGCGGGTGGGGCCGAGCTGGGGGAGGCCATGCCCTTTCGCGGGAAGTCCATCCGCAGGAGGATCGTGGCGCTGCTGCTCGTGCCCCTGCTGTCCCTGACCGCGATCTGGGGCTACGCCACGGTGCTCACGGTCCGCGACGCCAGTCGGCTCTTCGAGGTGTCGTCCGTCGTCGAGAAGATCGGTTTCCCGGCGGAGGACGCCATCCGGGTGCTCCAGGACGAGCGCCGCCAGACCCTGGTCTACCTCGCCGATCCCCGCGCGTCCGACGCGCTCACCGCACTGCGGCGCAGCCAGGCCGCCACCGACAAGGCCGTGGCCGGGTTCCGCAGGAGCGCCGCGGACGGCGAGGTGCGCGACGAGATGGGCGAGGGCGCCGCCACCCGCCTCACCTCGCTCCTGGACGCCCTCGACGGCCTGCCGTCCCTGCGCAGCAGCGTCGAGGAGGGCACGGTGAACGTCTCCCAGGCCCTCGACCTCTACGACGGCCTGGTGGATCCCGCGTTCTCGCTGCTGGTCAACCTCCAGACCCTCGACAACGTGGAACTGGACAAGCAGGGCCGCGCCCTCGTCAACGTCGCCCGCGCGCGCGAGCTGCTCTCCCGGGAGGACGCCCTCCTCAGCTCCGCCCTGGTCTCCGGCCGGCTCACCCACGACCAGATCCGCGCGGTGTCCGACCTCGTGGCCCAGCGCACTCTGATGTACGAGGTCAACCTGCCGCTGCTGCCCGCGGCGGAACGCGAACGCTACGAGCGCTACTGGAAGAACGCGGGCACCACACCCCTGCGCGCCGCCGAGCAGACCGTCGTCGACTCCGAGCCCGGCGCGCCCACCGGCGTCACCGCGAAGGCCTGGGACACGGCGGCCGGACAGGTCCTCGACGAACTCGCCGACCTGGGCGCCGAGGCGGGCGACCGCTTCCAGGAGCGCGTCGCGCCCCTCCTCGTCGCCGTCATCGTCAAGGCGGCCGTCCCGGGCGTCCTCGGCCTCGCCGCCGTCCTGGTCTCGCTGTACCTGTCCGTGCGCATCGGCCGGACCCACGTACGCGATCTGAGCCGGCTGCGCCAGGAGGCGCACGAGGCGGCCGAGGTCCGGCTGCCCAGCGTGCTGCGCCGGCTGTCCGCGGGCGAGAAGGTCGACGTGGAGACCGAGGCCCCGCGCCTTACGTACGACAGGACCGAGATCGGCGCCGTCGGCCAGGCCGTCAACACCCTGCAGCACGCCGCCGTCGAAGCGGCCGTCAAACAGTCCGAACTGCGCGACGGCATCTCCGAGGTGTTCGTCAACCTCGCCCGCCGCAGCCAGGTCCTGCTCCACAAGCAGCTCACCCTGCTCGACACCATGGAGCGCCGCACCGAGGACACCGACGAACTCGCCGACCTGTTCCGCCTCGACCACCTGACCACGCGCATGCGCCGCCACGCCGAAGGCCTCGTCATCCTCTCCGGTGCCGCGCCCTCCCGGCAGTGGCGCAAGCCCGTCCAGCTCATGGACGTCGTACGGGCCGCCGTCGCCGAGGTCGAGGACTACGAGCGCATCGAGGTCCGCCGGCTGCCCCGGGTCGCCGTCACGGGTCCGGCGGTCGCCGACCTGACCCACCTCGTGGCCGAACTCCTGGAGAACGCCACGGTGTTCTCCCCGCCGCACACGGCCGTCCAGGTGCTGGGCGAGCGCGTCGCCAACGGCTTCACCCTCGAGATCCACGACCGCGGGCTCGGCATGTCGGCCGAGACGCTGCTCGACGCCAATCTGCGGCTCGCGGAGACCCGCGAGTTCGAGCTGTCCGACACCGACCGGCTCGGCCTGTTCGTGGTCAGCCGGCTCGCCCAACGGCAGAACGTCCGCGTCTCCCTGCAGCCCTCCCCGTACGGCGGCACCACGGCCGTCGTCTTCATCCCGGACGCGCTGCTCACGGACGACGTCCCCGACACCAACGGTGTCGGCTTCCGGCTCGACCGTGCGCACTCCGGCAAGAAGGCCGAGACCGAGGCGGAGCGCCGGACGGCGCTCGCCGAGGTGCCGGTCCGGCTCCCCGGCCTGCCGCCGTCGCTGCTGGACGGCCCGGTCGAACTGGAGGCGCCCGTCGGCCCCGACGCGCCCGCGGACCCGCGCGCGACGACGGACCGGGACGGCGCCCTCGGCCGCATCGCGGGCATCCTGGGCGCCCTCGGCAACGAGGACGGCGCGCGCGGCGGTCTCATCGCCTCGCACCGCGACGCCCCCGGCGGCCGCGGTGAGCGGCACCGGCAGCCCCACGACGGCCGGGGCGACCCGGCCCGGCCCGCCCGCCCGGCGGAGGACGCGGACACCGACGGCCCCGGCGGGCCGGTGCCGCTGCCCCGGCGCCGGACGCCCAAGCTCGTCAGCTCGCGCGGCCGCCCCGTGAGGGGAAGGGCTCCGCGCGGGGACGAGGAGCTCCCTCAGGGCCACGGACCGGCGGTGCCCGGGACCGAGGACCCGAAGCCGCTGCCGGCGCGCCGAGGGAAAGCCGAACGGCCCGCGCGCGGGTCCGCCGACCGCCCCGTGGCCGCCACCCGCGGCGGGGACGGACCGCCCGAACTCCCGCAGCGTCGTCGTACGGCCCCGTACGCCGGCAGCTCCGGGGACACCCCGCGCGCGGAGGCCGGACCGGGCGAGGCAGAATCGGGAACCGGCGCGCTGCCGCGCCGCGTCCGGCAGGCCAGCCTGGCCCCGCAGTTGAGGGACGACCGGGCATCGCACACGGAACGCGACGGAGCCGCCCGCAGGGAAGAGGCGGCCCTCGCCGACCGCGACGCCGAAGAGGTACGCAGCCGCATGGCCTCGCTCCAGCGGGGCTGGCAGCGCGGCCGCGAGGAGAACGCCGTGGGCGACAGGGCCCAGGACGGCTCAGCACGAGGAACGGACAAGGGGGACGGTCGATGACCGCACCGAAGGTACCGGGGCACACCACCGGCACGGAGATCAAGGAGCTCAACTGGCTCCTCGACGACCTGGTGGAACGCGTCGCCAGCATCCGCAAGGCGCTCGTGCTCTCCAGCGACGGACTGCCCACCGGTGTGTCCGAGGACCTGACCCGCGAGGACAGCGAGCACCTGGCCGCCGTCTCCTCCGGCTTCCACAGCCTCGCCAAGGGCGTAGGGCGCCACTTCGACGCGGGCAGTGTCCGGCAGACGGTCGTCGAACTCGACGACGCCTTCCTGTTCGTCACGGCCGCCGGCGACGGCAGCTGCCTGGCCGTTCTGGCGGACGCCGACTCCGACGTCGGGCAGGTCGCCTACGAGATGACGCTCCTGGTCAAGCGCGTCGGAGTACATCTGGGCGCCGCTCCGCGCACCGATGTCCCCTAAAGGCGGGTAGTGGAATGACATGAGCGGAGACGGTCAGGGGAACAGCCACTGGTTCGATGACGAGGCCGGACCGGTGGTGCGCCCGTACGCGATGACGCGGGGCCGCACCAGCCATGCGGTCCAGCACCGTCTCGACCTCATCGCGCTGGTCGTGGCGGAACCGCACACGGACGATCCGGAGGCGGACAACTCGCTGTCCCCGGAGCACCTGAGCATCGTCGGCCTCTGCCACGACAGCCCGCAGTCGGTGGCCGAACTGGCCGCGGAACTCGACCTGCCCGTCGGAGTGGTACGCGTCCTCGTGGGCGACCTCGTGGACCAGGAACTGGTCCACGTGACCCGTCCCGTACCTCCCGCGGAGCTGGTGGACGAGAGCATCCTGCGCGACGTGATCAACGGCCTGCGGGCACTCTGACGCACACACAGAGAGAGAAACCGATGATCTTCGGGCGTTCAGAACGCGGCAAGCCGCCGGTCGAGCCCGTCACGCTCAAGATCCTGGTGGCCGGCGGTTTCGGCGTGGGCAAGACGACCTGCGTCGGCACGGTCAGCGAGATCAGACCGCTGCGCACCGAGGAGGTGCTCACCGAGGCGGGCCGCCCGGTCGACGACCTCAGCGGAGTGGAGCACAAGCACACCACCACCGTCGCGATGGACTTCGGGCGCATCACGCTCCGCGAGGACCTCGTGCTGTACCTCTTCGGCACCCCTGGGCAGCACCGCTTCTGGTTCCTGTGGGACGAGCTCGCCAGTGGCGCTCTCGGAGCGGTCGTGCTCGTCGACACCCGCCGTCTGGAGGACTGCTTCGCCGCCGTCGACTACTTCGAGCGGCGCTCCATCCCCTTCGTGGTGGCCGTCAACTGCTTCGAGGGAGCGGCCCGTCACCCCGCCGAGGACGTCCGCCGGGCCCTCGACCTCGACCCCGACGTGCCGGTCGTCCTGTGCGACGCGCGCGAGCGGGAGTCCGTCAAGGAGGTCCTCGTCGCGGTCGTGGGGCACGCCATGACGTACGCGGCCGGACGCGAGCCGAGCACCACCGGCTGACCCGGGCGAACGGCCCGTACGCCCGGACCACGGGGACGTACGGGCCGGGCACGCGAGAACACGCGCGCGCGTGTGAGTGGCGTGCGTCCTCAGCCGGTACCGTCCTCGTGCCAGCCGAAGCTCCTCTCCACCGCCCTGCGCCAGTTGCGGTACTCGCGGTCACGGACGGACGGCTCCATGGACGGCGTCCACTCGGCGTCCTGCTGCCAGTGCGACTTGAGCTCGTCGAGGTCGTGCCACACACCGGTGGCGAGCCCGGCCGCGTACGCGGCGCCCAGACAGGTGGTCTCCGAGACCTTCGGGCGGACCACCGGCACGTCGAGGACGTCCGCCTGGTGCTGCATCAGCAGGCCGTTCCCGGTCATGCCGCCGTCGACCTTGAGGGTGCTGATCCGCACCCCGGAGTCCTGGTACATGGCGTCCACGACCTCACGCGTCTGCCAGCTCGTCGCCTCCAGCACCGCGCGCGCGAGATGCGCCTTGGTGACGTATCGCGTCAGCCCGCAGACGACACCGCGCGCATCGGACCGCCAATAGGGCGCGAACAGGCCGGAGAACGCGGGGACGATGTACGCGCCGCCGTTGTCGTCGACGCTCGCCGCCAGCGACTCGATCTCGTCGGCGCTGCGGATGATGCCGAGCTGGTCGCGGAACCACTGCACCAGGGCA
Source organism: Streptomyces sclerotialus (assembly GCA_000719105.1). Taxonomy (GTDB): domain Bacteria; phylum Actinomycetota; class Actinomycetes; order Streptomycetales; family Streptomycetaceae; genus Streptomyces; species Streptomyces sclerotialus_B. Next base: position 281,760 of record JODX01000010.1, read on the forward strand.
CCCGTGATCGCGATCGAGCCCTCCAGGCAGTACACGGGAGCCTCGTCGCCGATCTTGTACCCCATGGTGGTGAGCAGCCCGCTCTTCGACGGCACGGGCCGGTTGCCCGTGTTGAGCAGCAGGAAGCTGCCGGTGCCGTACGTGTTCTTCGCCGTCCCCACGTCGTAGCAGGCCTGCCCGAACACCGCAGCCTGCTGATCGCCGAGCGCCGACGCGACCGGGACGCCCGCGAGCCGGCCGACCGCGGTGCCGTACACCTCCGCGGACGACCTGATCTCCGGCAGGACCGCCTCCGGCACGTTCATCGCCGTGAGGATGGAGGGGTCCCACTGGAGGCTCTCCAGGTTCATCAGCATGGTGCGTGAGGCGTTGGTGACGTCGGTGACGTGCCGTCCGCCGTCGGTTCCGCCGGTGAGGTTCCAGATCAGCCAGGAGTCGATGGTGCCGAAGGCGATCTCGCCGCGCTCGGCGCGTGCCCTGAGGCCCGGCACGTTGTCCAGCAGCCAGGCCGCCTTCGGCCCGGAGAAGTAGCTCGCCAACGGCAGACCGGTGCGCTCGCGGAAACGGTCCTGCCCGTCCGCGCCGCCCAGCTCGCCGCAGAGTGCGGACGTACGGGTGTCCTGCCAGACGATCGCGTTGTGCACGGGCTTGCCCGTGGCGCGGTCCCACAGGACCGTCGTCTCCCGCTGGTTGGTGATGCCGAGCGCGCTGAGCCGGTCGGCGGTCAGGCCCGCCTTGGCGAGCGCCCCCGCGACCACCGCCTGCACCTTCGACCAGATCTCGGTGGCGTCGTGCTCCACCCAGCCCGGCTTCGGGAAGATCTGGCGGTGCTCGCGCTGGTCGACGGCGACGATCGCGCCGTCCTGGTCGAAGATCATGCAGCGGCTCGAGGTGGTGCCCTGGTCGATGGCGGCGACGTACTTCTGAGCTGTGTCCGGCATGACGTCCCCTTACGTCAGTTACGTCGCATGCGTCAGAGGGCTGCGCATGCGTCAGAAGGCTGCGTTGTAGATGAGGCCCGCGAGCGCCCCGCCGATCAACGGGCCGACGACCGGGACCCAGGCGTATCCCCAGTCGGAGCTGCCCTTGTGCGGGATCGGCAGGAACGTGTGCACGATGCGCGGGCCGAGGTCGCGCGCCGGGTTGATGGCGTAGCCGGTGGGCCCGCCGAGGGAGAGCCCGATGCCGACGACCAGCAGGGACACGACCAGCACCTGGGTGCCGGACTCGCCGAGGCCCTTGACCAGCCGGAAGGCGAGGATCGGCAGCACCAGGGCCACCGTTGCGACGGTCTCGGTCATGAGGTTGGCGACCGGGTTCCGGATCTCCGGGATGGTGGAGAAGATGCCGAGGGTCGGCACCGGCTCGTCCATCGTCCCCTCCGTGGTGCCGACCTCGCGGACGTTGGCCCGGAACTGGGCGAAATAGACCAGGTACGCGAGAACCGCGCCCAGCATGGCGCCGACCATCTGCCCCAGCAGATAGACCCAGACCTTGTCCCACACCCCGGTGTCCACGGCGATCCCGAGGGTGACGGCCGGGTTGAGGTGGCCGCCCGACAGGGGAGCGGCGGTGTACGCGCCCGCCAGCACACCGAGGCCCCAGCCGAACGCGATGACGATCCAGCCGGCGGCCCTCGCCTTCGAGTACCTGAGGGTGACGGCGGCGCACACACCCGCGCCGAAGAGGATCAGGATCGCCGTACCGATGACCTCACCGACGAAGATGTCTCCGTTGCTCATGGCGGCTCCTAGGACCTGGGCCCTGGGCCGGGACGATCGCCTCCGGCCCTTTCGTGCGGGGTGCCTTGCCGCGGCTGCTCCAGGTCGGCCGGAGGCAGGAAAGGTGCCGCGCCCCGCCCGGCGTCCGTGACGAGCGTGCCGTCGCAGCCGGATCGCCAGTGGGGGACGGCCCGTTGCGCGGATGACGCGGGCGGGGGACGGCACCCGGGCGGTGCGGTGCACAAAGCCACCTGAATACGGCGATGCCGACTGACACCGGAAGTGTCAACCTCTGCCCAAGGAGCGTCAAGGACGCGGACGGCAACGGTTGGGGGTGGCACGAGGGCGAGGGCCGCGAGTGGCCGACGGGGCGAGGAAGCCGGTCCGGAAGGCTCCGACAAGCGCAGGCCTCGCCGACACACCTCCTCAGGGACTGATCCGGTAGAACCGCCACAGGTCGTGCTCGACGTCCAGCACCTCGACCGCGCCGTACCCGGCCTCGCGCGCGTACACGCGCAGCGTGTCCGGCCGCAGCACCGTCCCCGCCTCCACCCGGGCGCCCTCCGCGCGCGTGGCGGGCAGACAGTGCAGCACGCTGAACGCGTAGTTGAGGCGGTCCAGTTCCGGCCCCGGAGCGGTGAACTCCTCGCTCACCTTCTCGTCCGCGACGAGCACGGCTCCCGAAGAGGCCAGGATCCCGCGCACGGACCCGAGTGCCCCCACCGGGTCGGCCATGTCGTGCAGCGCCTCGAACACCGTGACCAGGTCCACGGGACCGTCCGTACGAACCCCTGCGGCATCGGTACGGGCGAACGACACCCGCCCGCCGAGACCGGCCCCCAGGGCGTTGCGCCGCGCCTGCTCGACGGAGGCGGCGTCCAGATCGACGCCGATGAGCCGCGCGGCGGGGAAGGCACGGGCCAGGGCGATCGTCGACCAGCCCAGACCGCAGCCCAGGTCCAGCACCCGGGCGTCCGGCGCATCGGTGAGCCGCCGGTACAGGTCCGGCAGGGCGGCCACCCAGGAACGCACCGTCTCCGGCTGGTACATCGGCCGGTTCAGCCCCGCGATGCCCTCACGGGTGCCCTGTCCGTACCGCTCGTACGGCACGCCCGCGCCCGTACCGTAGGCCGCCGTCACCTCGGGCAGGACCGAGGCGATCGAGACGACGAACTGCGGGCCCGTCGCCAGGTACAGCGGGTCGTCGCGGTCCACGAGCACGCGCCGGTGCTCCGCGGGGAGCTCGAAACGCCGCTCGTAGGCGTCATCGCCGGCGGGCGGCCCCGAGACCGTCAGGATTCCGGCCACGGCCTGCTGTTCCAGCCACTCGCGCGCGTAACGTGCGTGCACGCCCGCGGTCTTCGACAACTCGCCGGGCGTCATCGCGCCATGGGCGGCCAGCGCCTCGTACAGACCACGGCGCACCCCGACATCCACGGCGAAGACCTCCAGCGCCGCACGCAGCCCGTTGAAGATCTCCTCGGCCAGCACCCCGGCGTCCGGAGCGCGCTCCGCTGCGCTGCCCATGATCCAGACCTCCTGTGCAGAGGGCCCGTCGGCATGACGGCTCGGTGCTGCCAACGTCCCACAGGGCCGTACGGCAGGCGAGGGGCGGGCGGCGGCCCCGGTCACCGTCGGACACGCCCCTCCGCGCGCGTGAACTCCTGCCGCTCCACCCCCTCGGCTGGTACATGAAAGGACATGACAACACTCGCGTCCCGGCTGCGCGCCCTGCTCGTCGCCGCCTCGTCCCTGCTCGCCCTGACCACGACGGCCGCACCCGCCGAGGCCGCACCCGAACCCAGGGCACCCGAGGACTTCGTCGCCCTGAGGAGCGTCGACCCGACGATCCTCCACGACATCCGGTACTTCACCCCGCACAACTTCGTCGGCGAGCGCGTCGACGGCTACCGGCAGCCGCTGTGCATCCTGACCCGGCCCGCCGCCGAAGCCCTCCACAAGGCCCAGATCAAGCTCCTCAAGCGGGGCTACACCCTCAAGGTGTACGACTGCTACCGCCCGCAGCGCGCGGTGGACCACTTCGTCCGCTGGGCCGAGGACCTCGACGACCAGCGGATGAAGGCCGAGTTCTACCCCGATGTCGACAAGACCCGCCTGTTCGCCGACGGCTACATCGCGGAGAAGTCCGGCCACAGCCGCGGCTCCACGGTCGACCTGACCGTGGTGCGGCTGCCCGCGAGGCCGACCCGCCCGTACGTCCCCGCGGAGCCCCTCGTGCCCTGTTACGCACCACGGGGCGAGCGCTTCCCGGACAACTCCGTGGACATGGGCACGGGGTACGACTGCTTCGACACCCTCTCCCACACCGACGACCCGCGCATCAGTGACACCCAGCGCGCCAACCGGCAGCTCCTGAAGGGAACCCTGGAGGCCGTGGGATTCGTGCACTACCCCGAGGAGTGGTGGCACTTCACCTACCAGCCGGAGCCCCACCCGGACACCTACTTCGACTTCCCGGTGTCGAGGAAGTCCCTCGGGCGCGCCTCCTGAGCCGCGCCCGGGAGACGTGCCCGACGTGATCGGCTACAGTCCGCCGCGTGTCCGCAACTCACCTCCCCACCGACAACTCCGCGCCGGGCAGCCACTGTTCGAGCTGCGGAGCGCCCTACGGTGAGGGCGTCTCCGGCTGGCCCCGCACCTGCCAGGCCTGCCACACGGTCGCCTACCGCAACCCGCTTCCCGTCGCGGTGGCACTGCACCCGGTGTACGACGCCCGAGGCACCGCACTGGTCGTCATCACCCGCACCATCGAGCCCGCGCGCGGGGGCATTGCCCTGCCCGGAGGGTTCATCGACCACCGGGAGGACTGGCGCAGCGCCGTGGTCCGCGAACTCAAGGAGGAGACGGGCATCGACGCCGCCGAGCACGACGTCCGCCTCGCCGACGCCATGAGCTCTCCCGACGGCCATCTGCTGCTCTTCGGGCTCCTCCCGGAGCGGCCGGCCGCGGAACTCCCCCCGTTCGCCGAGACGGACGAGACGGCGGCCCGGCACCTGCTGCGCAGGCCGGCCGAGCTCGTCTTCCCCCTGCACACCCTGGCCGTACGGGCCTTCTTCGAGGGCCGGTACGTCCGAGGCGGCGCCGGGTGAGTCACTGCCGGGCGAGCCCGCGTACCCGCACGGGATACGGGGGCTCGCCCGGCCCGTCGGGGCCGTCCCGCTCCACGAGCACCGTGCGCTTCCGCCACCGGGACACATAGCGCTCGATCTCCGGTTCGCCCCGGCCGTCGCCCCTGTCGGGCACCACGGCCCCGCTCCCCGTCCGCCCGCGCGCGGGCGCCCACACCTCGAGCTCCAGGCCGCCGTCGGCACCCCTGACCGGCAGGACGGCGCCCGCGCGCGCGAGCACCGGAACACGGGACAGCGGCGCCTCGACCAGCACCTGCCCCGGCCCCTCGTACGGCTCCTCGGTCACCGTGTCGTACCACCGCCCCCGCGGCAGCTGCACCGCGCGCCGGTCCGCGGCCGGCCCCAGCACCGGTGCCACCAGCAGACAGTCACCGAGCAGAAAGGCGTCCTCGCAGTCGCGCAGCGCCCGGACTTCGGGAGCACCCCACCACAGCGGCCGCACATAGGGCGCCCCCGTACGGCATGCCAGATGCGCCAGCGTCATGAAGTACGGCAGCAGGCGCCGCCGCTCCAGCAGCGCCCCGCGCGCGTGCGCCAGCACCTCCTCCCCGAACTCCCAGAGCTCCCCGCCTCCGGCACGGCAACGCGCGTGCGTCCGGAACAGCGGCAGATACGCGCCCAGCTGGAGCCACCGCAGGTACAGCTCCGGCGACGGAACCCCGTCCGAACCACCCACATCGGGACCCGAGAACGGCACTCCGCACAGCCCGAGACCCAGCACCAGGGACAGCGAGGCCCGCAGCCCCGGCCAGCCCGTCGCCACGTGCCCCGACCACGTGCCCCCGTAGCGCTGCATCCCGGCCCAGCCGGAGCGCGAGAGGAGGAACGGCCGCTCCCGTGGCCCGGCCGCGTGCAGGCCCTCGTACCCGGCCCGCGCCATGCACAGCGCGTAGACGTTGTGCGCCTCACGATGGTCGCCGCCCCGGCCCTCCAGATCGTGCCGGGCCGACCGGGGCAGCGTGTTCTCCCCGAAGGCCGTGAACGACATGGGCTCGTTCAGGTCGTGCCCGAACCCGGCGAAGCCCTGTGCCAGGCGCTCCGCGTATCGCTCGCCCCACCACGTGCGCACCCTCGCGCGCGTGAAGTCCGGGAAGACGGACTCCCCGGCCGGCACCAGGCCCCGCACGACCCGTCCCGCCGTGTCCCGCACGAAGGCGTCCTCGGCCGTGCCGCTGTCGTACACGGGGTCGCCCGGCTCCGCCCTGACCGCCGGCTCGACGGCCGACACCAGCCGGACCCCGTCCCGGCGCAGTTCCCCGGCGAGTACGGGCAGCTCCGCAAGGTGCTCCGCGCCGGCCGGGCCGGACCCATGGACGTCGTGGTGGCCGCCGGCGAGGTGGAGCGCGTCGAGCGGAAGGCCGTGCTCCCGGTGGCCCGCGACGACCCGCCGCACCTCCTGTTCGCCCACGGAGCCCGACCGGACGTGATGGTGCCCCAGCGCCCACGCCGGCGGCAGCGCCGGTGCCCCGGTGAGCGCGGCCCAGGTGCGCAGCACACGCGCGGGAGTGCCCACCAGCACCCAGCAGCGTAGGGGGCCGCCGTCCATCCGCACCTCGGCCGTCCCCGCCCGGTCGTGCCCGGAACCGGCGCCCTCCTCGCCCTCCCGCAGTGTCACCGTGCCGTCCCACGAGGTGTCGTGGAACACCAGATGCGTCCCCGCGTCGGCCACCACCATCTGCACCGGCATGGTGATGTGCAGCGGATCGTCACCGGGCACGAACGCCTGCCCGGGGCCGGTGTTCCACAACCGGTACGTCCCGTCCCGCAGCCGCGGCCCCGACGCCCGCCCGCCCAGCCCGAAGAACCGCGCGTCCGCGGCCACTTCGGCACGCTGCATCCAGCGCGCCACGCCCCCGCCGGCCGGCTCCCACCAGCGCGGCGGCAGATCCCGGCGCAGGGGCACCCCGCCCGGCGTCTGCACCTCGACCGCCCCGTGCCGTGACACGACGACCGTCACGCGCTTGGCCACCACCCGCCACGCACCGTCCGTGTCGGGCTCCAGGACGGCCCGCGGATCCGGTACCGGACACGGGCCCGCGAGAGCGTACGACGGCTCCGGCCCGGCCCCGTCCCAGCCCCAGAAGACAGCGCCGTTCTCGGCCACGGTGACCCGCAGTTCGGACCGGGTGAACCGGACGGTCCCGCCCCCAGGACCCGGCTCCGCCCCCTGCACCACCCCGGGCACCCGGGCACGTTCCGTGCCCCGCCCGGGCAACCCGGCGGCGTCCGTACGCCTCCGGCGCCATGCCGCCCGTACGGCACGCAGTCCCTGCGCAGCCCCCGCCGAACCGACCGACTTCACCGAACGCACCAGGTCACGAGCTTCCATGCTGCTCACCCTGCCACTGCCCCGCCCGCGGGCGTGAGCCGTTCAACTGTCGTTCACCCGTGGTCCGAGCACATCTTCACGGGGCCGACCATATGCGGCGACCCCTGGTGCGGGAATCGATCACATGACATCGTCCTGTCAGCCGCGTCACGCGCACACCCCAGCCCGTGCGCGCACACGCATACGCCGCGTACAGTCCGGGAGCCGCCCCATGACCTCAGCGAACCCCTCGCCGCTCTGGCAGCCCGATCCGGAGGACATCGCCCGCGCCCAGATCACCCGGTTCCAGGCCTGGGCCGCCGACCACCACGGAGCACCGGCCGAGGGCGGCTACGCGGCCCTGCACCGCTGGTCCGTCGACCACCTGGACACCTTCTGGGAAGCCGTCACCGACTGGTTCGACGTACGGTTCTCCACCCCCTGCGCGCGCGTACTCGGCGACCGCTCCATGCCGGGGGCCGAGTGGTTCCCCGGAGCGACCCTCAACTACGCCGAACACGCCCTCCGAGCGGCCGACACGCGCGCCGGCGAACCGGCCCTGCTGTACGTCGACGAGACACACGAACCGCGCCCGGTGACCTGGTCCGAACTGCGCCGCCAGGTCGGCTCCCTCGCCGCCGAACTGCGTGCCCTCGGCGTACGCCCGGGAGACCGCGTCAGCGGCTACCTCCCGAACATCCCGCAGGCCGTCGTCGCCCTGCTCGCCACAGCAGCCGTCGGTGGCGTCTGGACGTCCTGTGCCCCCGACTTCGGCGCCCGCAGCGTCCTCGACCGCTTCCAGCAGGTCGAGCCCGTCGTGCTGTTCACCGTCGACGGCTACCGCTACGGCGGCAAGGCGCACGACCGCCGGGACACCGTCGCCGAACTCCGCCGCGAACTGCCCACCCTGCGCGCCGTCGTCCACATCCCGCTGCTCGGCACGGAGGCGCCCGAGGGTGCCCTGGAGTGGTCGTCCCTGACATCGGCGGACGCGGACCCCGTGTTCGAGCAGGTCCCGTTCGGCCACCCCCTGTGGGTCCTGTACTCCTCCGGCACCACCGGCCTGCCCAAGGCCATTGTCCACTCCCAGGGCGGCATTCTCGTCGAGCACCTCAAACAACTCGGCCTGCACTGCGACCTCGGCCCCGAAGACCGCTTCTTCTGGTACACGTCCACCGGCTGGATGATGTGGAACTTCCTCGTATCCGGCCTGCTCACCGGCACCACGATCGTCCTGTACGACGGCAGTCCCGGCCACCCCGACACGGGCGCCCAGTGGCGCGTCGCCGAACGCACCGGCGCCACCCTCTTCGGCACCTCCGCCGCGTACGTCATGGCCTGCCGGAAGGTGGATGTCCACCCCGCACGCGACTACGACCTCTCCCGCGTACGGTGCGTCGGCACCACGGGCTCCCCGCTGCCGCCCGACGGCTTCCGCTGGCTGCACGACGAGTTCGCGGAGAGCGGGGCGGACCTGTGGATCGCCTCCGTCAGCGGCGGCACCGACGTGTGCTCCTGCTTCGCGGGAGCCGTCCCCACTCTCCCCGTGCACATCGGCGAACTCCAGGCCCCCGGCCTCGGCACCGACCTGCAGTCCTGGGACCCGAGCGGCGAACCCCTCGTCGACGAGGTCGGCGAACTCGTGGTCACCAACCCCATGCCGTCCATGCCGATCCACTTCTGGAACGACCCCGACGGCAGCCGCTACCACGACAGCTACTTCGACACCTACCCGGGAGTCTGGCGCCACGGCGACTGGATCACCGTCACCTCTCGCGGCTCCGTCGTCATCCACGGCCGCTCCGACTCCACGCTCAACCGCCAGGGCGTCCGCATGGGCTCGGCGGACATCTACGAAGCCGTCGAGCGCCTCCCCGAGATCAAGGAATCCCTCGTCATCGGCGTCGAACAGCCCGACGGCGGCTACTGGATGCCCTTGTTCGTCCACCTCACCCCGGGGGCCGTCCTGGACGAGGCCCTGCTGAACCGCATCAGGAACACGATCCGCGAGCAGCTCTCCCCACGCCACGTCCCCGACGAGATCATCCAGGCCCCGGGAGTTCCGCACACCCTCACCGGCAAACGCATCGAGGTCCCGGTCAAACGCCTCCTCCAGGGCAGCCCGCTGGAGAAGGCCGTCAACCCGGGCTCCGTCGACAACCTCGACCTGCTCCACTTCTACGAGGAGCTGGCGAGCAAACGCCGTTGACCTGGCGTTTCCCCCTGTCCACCGGGCATTGTCAGTGCCGCTGGTTACTGTGAGTGAGCATTGATCGACTGCTGCGCACAGGGGGACACATGCCGCAGACCCAGCACCCGACCATGCGACGCGTCCTGCGCCGCGAGATCGCCGGCACCATCGGCCTGCTGGCCGACGAACACGACTTCACGGCGATGCGGCGCTACCGCACCTTCACCTTCGACGACCACACGGTCTACCTCCGACAGGTCGAGGCGCTGCTCAGGACCCTTGCCGCACAGGGCAGCCACACCACGGTCGCCCTCTTCGACCCCGAGGAGTACGCGGAATACTGCGCCGAGACCGGCCTGGAACCCGACACCCCGACCAGCCGCACCCGCTACACCGCCGAGCTGGCCGCGACGGGTCCCAGCGTCCCCTACGAAGGCCAGCCCCTCGACGAACTCCTCCCCGACCTGGTCGACGAGGCGGTCCGGCAGGCCACCTGGCAGTACGCGGCCATGCTCCTGGCGGGCGTCGGCGCCTGCGCGTCCTGCGGCGAGGACATCGGGCGCGCCGCCTTCACCCAGGCATCCGCACTGCTCACCCGCATCCTCGACACCGCGGGGCCGGGCGAACGCCACCTCGTGTGCAGTGTCTCCACCACCAGCGAGCCCCTCACCGTCGCCCTGCGGACCGAGGAGAGCCCCGCCGGCGAACGGCTCATGGACGAGACCGAAGCCCTCGAACTCGCCACGGTCCTGGCCCTGGGCCTGGCCACCCGGAGCGCCGGCGGCGTCATCATGCGCACCAGCAGGCCCGGCACCACCGACCGCGTCTACGGATGGCGCCTGTGCGGAGACGGCGTCGAGCCCCTCACCGCCGGCGAGGTGTTCGACGCCTACTGCACGGACGCCCTGTCCGGAGACCTCGTCGCCCCGGAGTCGGACGTCGACTACTGCACCCCACCCGCCCTCGGAGACGACGGGCCGACGAAGGGCGGCCACACCCACTGAGCAGAAAAGGGCGCTCCACCCATTCCGGGTGGAGCGCCCCTGGAGGCCGATCGACAGCTGGCTACCCGGCTACTCGCCGGACAGCACCGCCTGAGCCGCGCTGCGCGCCTCCTCCGCGGTGTCCGCCGCCCGTGCGGCAGCCGCGGCACGCTCGCACTGGGCCAGCGTGTACTTCGCCAGCGTCGCCCGCACATACGGGATCGACGCCGCACCCATGGAAAGGGAGGTGACGCCCAGACCGGTCAGCACGCACGCCAGCAGCGGGTCCGACGCGGCCTCGCCGCAGACGCCACAGCTCTTGCCCTCGGCCTTCGCCGCCTCGGCGGACAGCGCCACCAGGTCGAGCAGCGCGGGCTGCCACGGGTCCTGCAGCCGCGACACCGCGCCCACCTGCCGGTCCGCCGCGAACGTGTACTGCGCCAGGTCATTGGTCCCCAGCGACAGGAACTCGACCTCCTGCAGGATCGACCGCGCCCGCAGAGCGGCCGAGGGAATCTCCACCATCGCACCGAACTTCGCCTGCAGCCCGGCCTCCCGGCATGCCTCCGCGAAAGCCCTGGCATCGATCCGGTCCGCGACCATCGGAGCCATCACCTCGAGGTGGACCGGCAGCCCCTCGGCGGCCTTCGCGAGCGCCGTCAGCTGCGTCCGCAGCACCTCCGGGTGGTCGAGGAGCGTCCGCAGACCACGCACACCCAGTGCCGGGTTCGGCTCGTCGGCCGGTGTCAGGAAGTCCAGCGGCTTGTCCGCTCCCGCGTCCAGCACCCGCACGACGACACGCCCCTCGGGGAACGCCTCCAGGACCTGCCGGTACGCCTCGATCTGCTTCTGCTCGGACGGTGCCTGCTCGCTGTCGTCGAGGAAGAGGAACTCGGTGCGGAACAGACCCACACCCTCCGCCCCGGCCTCCACGGCGGCCGGTACGTCCGCCGGACCGCCCACATTGGCCAGCAACGGCACCTTGTGCCCGTCCGAGGTGGCACCGGGACCGGACGACGCGGCCAGCACCGCCTTGCGCTCCGCCGCCGCGAATTCCAGTTCGGCCTTCTTCTCCGCGCTCGGATCCACGAAGATTTCGCCTGTGCTGCCGTCCACAGCGATCACCGTGCCCTCGGCCAGCTCACCGGCGCCCGGCAGCGCGACCACGGCCGGCACCCCGAGCGCCCGCGCCAGGATCGCGCTGTGGCTGGTGGGCCCACCCTCCTCGGTGACAAAACCGAGGACCAGCGTCGGATCGAGCAGCGCGGTGTCGGCCGGCGCCAGATCCCGGGCGATGAGCACGTACGGCTCGTCACTGTCGGGCACACCTGGCATGGGCACACCGAGCAGCCGGGCGACGATGCGGTTCCGTACGTCGTCCAGGTCCGCCACCCGGCCGGCCAGGTACTCACCGGCTCCCGCGAGCAGGGCCCGGTACGCGGCGAACGCGTCGTACACCGCGCGCTCGGCCGTGCTGCCGACGGCGATGCGCCGCTCCACATCGGCCATCAACTCCGGGTCCTGGGCCATCATGGCCTGGGCCTCGAGCACGGCCTGGGCCTCGCCACCCGCCAGATTGCCGCGCGCCATCAGATCGGCGGCAACGGCTTCGACTGCCTTACGGGCCCGACCCTGCTCGCGCTCCGCTTCGTCCGCGGGAATCTGCTTGGCGGGGGGCTCCAGCACCGCCGTGCCCATGTGCCGTACCTCGCCGATCGCCACGCCGTGACTCACGCCGACGCCTCGCAGCGTTGTTTCCATCTCACCCGTCTCCGAATAGTGCGGCGGATCCCACCGCCGCGGTGGTCATCCAACTCGCCGCATCGAACGGCGCCGGGGTCACTGCCAGCCGAAGAGTTCGTCGCCGGCCCTCACATCGCCGTCCTCGCGGAGACCTGTGAGGGAGTCGGCCGTGGCCTCGAGGGCCACGACCGGGCAGACCGGAGACTTGCCCGCAGCCTCGACGGCGGCGGGGTTCCAGCGCACGACGGCCTGGCCACGCGTCACGGTGTCGCCCTTGTTGACGAGCAGCTCGAAGCCCTCGCCGTTGAGCTGCACCGTGTCGATGCCGAGGTGGGTGAGCACGCCGTGGCCGTCACTGTCGACGACGACGAAGGCATGCGGGTGGAGCGAGACGATGACGCCGTCGACGGGGGAAAGGGCCTCCGAGGCCTCCCTCACGGGGTCGATCGCCGTGCCGGGGCCTACCATCGCTCCCGAGAAGACGGGGTCGGGTACCGCGGCGAGTCCGATGGCCCGCCCTGCAAGGGGGGACGTCACGGTGGTCATGGGATGCCTCCCAGAGGAGATTCATATGGCCGTCACTGCCTGTCCCGGACGGCGCACTGTTGGGCAGCGTATGTCATATGAACTGGCGGTTCCGCATGAGACGTACCGGTTGACGGCCGTAGGGCAGCGCCCAAACGATTTGCCTCTGCTCTGGACGCCCATGTACAGTCGGAGACCTGCACGGGGCGGAACGACGCGTCAAAGCGTCCCAGTCCGGCAGCATCCAACTTGTCAGACCTCATCTCAGGGTCGGCTTCTGCATGTCTGCAGGAGCGTGGTCAGAGAGACGGAAAAACACTGATAGAGTCGGAAACACCGAAGGGAAGCGCCCGGAGGAAAGCCTGAGAGAGTCTCTCGGGTGAGTACAAAGGAAGCGTCCGTTCCTTGAGAACTCAACAGCGTGCCAAAAGTCA
>JODX01000011.1 GCA_000719105.1 Streptomyces sclerotialus
GGTGGTGGTCTTGTCCCCGGTGTGGGTGAGGTCGTCGATGCCCGCGGACGCGGATGTCATGACGGCCTCGGTGCGCAGCGGGTTGATCTCCGACACGGCGCCGACGAACGTGGTCTTGCCCACGCCGAAGCCGCCGGCCACCACGATCTTCGCGGAGGTGGTCGCCCGCCCCGCCTCAGAGCTTGCGAAGTCCACTGAGCACCCTTTCGAGCAGTGTCACGTCCGGCGCGCCACCGGCGTTCTCGTCGCCGCCGGGCTGGTGGATCGCGACGAGTCCGGCCTCGGCCAGGTCCGCGACGAGGATCCGTGCCACACCGAGCGGCATGGACAGCAGGGCCGACACCTCGGCCACCGACTTCACCTCACGGCACAGATGGCAGATGCGCTGGTGCTCGGGGAGCAGCCCCATGAGCGCCGCCGGGTCGGCCGTCGTGCTGATCAGCGCCTCGATGGCGAGCTGGTAGCGCGGCCGGGTCCGGCCGCCCGTCATCGCGTACGGCCGTACCAGCGGCTGGTCGCCCTCGTCCCCGTACGGCTCGGCGTACGGGTCATGAGAGGCGGGGGGGCGGGGTCATGTCTCCTCCGGGCGGGACAGCAAGTCGGTCGGTCGTGCCGTCTGACGGGGCCGGTGGGGGGAACGGGGGCGGCCGGACGGTCTGGGATCGTGCGGTGGAGCCGTGTTCTAGTGCAGCAGGCTGCCCTGCAGTTCGGCGCGCAGGTCCGGCGTCAGCACGGCGCCCGCGCGGTCGACGAGCAGCGCCATCTCGTAGCCGATCAGACCGATGTCGCCGTCGGGGTGGGCGAGGACCGCCAGCGACGATCCGTCCGAGATGGACATCAGGAAGAGGAAGCCGCGCTCCATCTCCACCACGGTCTGCGCCACGTTCCCGCCCTCGAAGATCCGGGAGGCGCCCGCGGTCAGCGAGGTCAGTCCGGAGGCGACGGCCGCGAGCTGGTCGGCGCGGTCGCGCGGGAAGCCTTCGGACATCGCCAGAAGGAGTCCGTCGGCGGAGACGACGACGGTGTGGGACACCCCGGGGGTGTTGTCCACGAAGTTGGTGATCAACCAGTTGAGATTCTGTGCCGCCTGGCTCATCTGGCTCAACTAACGCTCCTGCTGGTGAGTGGGGCTCGGGAAACTGCCGGTCTGGCCGGAACCGGCCTGGCGACCCTGCGCGATGCCCCGACGGAGATTGGTCAGCCGGCCGCGCACGTCGTCTGGCGCGCGCGAGACCTGCGGACCGGTGTGGTGCTGTTGCTGCTGAGCCGTGCCCGGCACGAGGTTCGCGCGCGGTACCCGGCGCGGCAGGCCGGACGTGGTGATCCCGCCTGCCGACGGCTGACGGACGCGCTCGGCCTGTCGGACGAGCTCGTCGTTGGGGGAGGACCGCCAGGAAGCGGTCTGGGCCGCCGGGGCGGCCGGGGTGGCCGGACGCTGCTCGGCCGCGGGGGCCGGCGGCTGCGCCGCACCGTTGCTCTGGCCGGGGTTGCCCTGGCCGAAGTCGTCCTGGCCGCCGGTGTGCCGGACGCCGTTGCTCTGACCGGCGTCCGCCGGACGGCCGTTCTGGCCGCCGTTCTGGCCGTGGAACCAGTTGGTCTCCAGGGTGTCGTACAGCGGCGTACGGCCGTCGCCCGGACCCGTCGCGGGCGGCAGGGCCTCTGGCTCCTGCGGCCGGGCGGACCGCTGGGGCGCCGCCGGACGCTGCGGTGCCTGCCGGCCGGGCGCGCCGAAGTCGGCACCGCCGTTCGACCGGAGCCGCTCGAACTGGCCCGTGGCGGACGCGTCCTGCGGGTTCCCGTAGCCGGGTACGGCGTACTGGCCGGTGTCCTGGGGGTTGCCCCGGCCGGGTACGGCGTACTGGCCGGTGTCCTGGGGGTTGCCCCGGCCGGGTACGGCGTACTGGCCGGTGTCCTGGGGGTTGCCCTGGCCGGGTACGGCGTACTGGCCCGCGCCGTCGAGGTCGTGCGCGGGTGCGGCGAACTGGCCGGTGTCCTGCGGGTTCCGGTGGCCGGGCGCCGGGTACCGGCTCGGGGCCGGGGCCGGGGTGGAGCTGCCGAACACGTCGGGGCGCAGGAACTGGTCACCGCCGTCCTCCGGGAGACCGGCCCGCGGCACCTCGGCCTCGGGACGCGGGTACTCGCCCGTCGCGGCGGGACCGCGGTGGTCCTCCACCCGCGGCAGCTCGGACGTGGCGCCCGGACCCTGGCGGTCGTCGATCCGCGGCATCCGCGAGGTGGCGTCGGGCTCCTCGTGGCCGCGCGGGGTGTCCAGCGAGGCACGCGGCACCGGCGGCTGGGCGTTCTCGTCGCTCCAGCTCGGCGTCCGCGGCCGGTCGGTGCCGCCGGGCAGCTCGGCGCGCGGACCACCGCGCCCGGGGAGCTGCGGACGGCGCCTGCCGGAACGTTCCTTGGACTGCTTGGGCGGTACGGGCCCGGAGGTGCGGTCCGCCGCGGGAGCGTCGGCGCCGAAGCCGGGCTGGCCGCCCTGGCCCCGGCCGCCCTGGCGCTGCCCGCCGAAGCCGCCCTCGCCCGGCGCACCGCCCGGGCGCAGCCCGGAGCCGCCGCCGGCGAAGCCGCCCTGGCGCCCGGCGTCGTCGGTCTTGCGCGGTGTGCCGGTCCCGGCGGCCGTCAGGCCCTGCGGGGCACCCGGCGCCTGACCGCCGAACCCACCGGCGGCACCGGCACCGGCCGGCGAAGGCCGGCCCTGCTGCGGAGCGGAGGGCCCGCCCTGCGGACCGCGCGGCCCGCCCGGACCCGGCCGCCCGCCCTGGTCGCCGCCGGGCAGCGCGGCGCGCGGACCCTGGCCGGCGCCCACCTGGCCGCGCTGCGGAGCGCCACCGAGCAGGCCGCCACCGGACGGTCCGCCCGGCTGGCCGCCCTGGCGGCGCGCGGCGGCGGCACCGGCCATGGCCTGCGCGGCGGCGGGACCGCCGCCCGGGCCACCGGCGGGACCGCCCTGGCCGGGCTTGCCGGGAGCGGGCTTGCGGCCGCCCTGGGCGATCTCGACGGGCAGCATGACCAGCGCGGTCGTACCGCCGGAGTCCGACGGGCGGAGCTGGATGCGGATGCCGTGGCGCTGCGAGAGGCGGCCGACCACGAACAGACCCATGCGGCGGGAGACGGAGACGTCCACGGTGGGCGGCGCGGCGAGCCGCTCGTTGATGGCCGCGAGGTCCTCGGGGGACAGACCGATACCGGTGTCGTGGATCTCGATCAGCACCCGGCCGTCGGGCAGGGCGTGACCGGTGACCTTGACCTTGGTCTGCGGGGAGGAGAACGAGGTGGCGTTCTCCAGCAGCTCGGCGAGGAGGTGCACGAGGTCGTTGACGACGCGGCCGGCGACCTCGGTGGCCGGCACCGAGGCCAGCTCGATGCGCTCGTACTGCTCCACCTCGGAGGCGGCGGCGCGGAGCACGTCGACCAGCGGGACCGGGCGGGTCCAGCGGCGGCCGGGCTCCTCACCGGCGAGGACGAGGAGGTTCTCGCCGTTCCGGCGCATACGGGTCGCGAGGTGGTCCAGCTTGAACAGCGAGGAGAGCTGGTCCGGGTCGGCCTCGCGGGACTCCAGTTCGGAGATCAGCGACAGCTGGCGCTGGATCAGACCCTGGGAGCGGCGCGAGAGGTTGGTGAACATCGCGTTGACGTTGCCCCGCAGCAGGGCCTGCTCGGCGGCGAGGCGGACCGCCTCGCGGTGCACGTCGTCGAAGGCCGCGGCCACCTGGCCGATCTCGTCCCGGGAGTGCAGACCGACCGACTCCACCGAGGTGTCGACGTCCTGCGGGTCGGCCTCGGAGAGCTGCTTGACCAGCTCGGGGAGCCGGTCCCGGGCGACCTTGGTCGCGGTGTCCTGCAGCCGGCGCAGCGAGCGGATCATGGAGCGGGCCACGACGAACGCGCCGACCAGCGAGATGCCGAGGACCAGCAGGATCAGCGCACCGGAGATGATCGCTTCGCGCTCGGACTCGCTGCGGAGCTGGCGGGCGGTCTGCTCCATCTCGTCGAGGAGCGATCCCTCGATCTTCTTCATCGCCTCGATCTTCACCGAGGCGTCGTCGACCCAGTCCTTGTAGGACTGCTTGTCCTCGGAACGCAGACCGTTCTTGTTCTTCAGTACCCGGTTCGCGTAGTCGTCGACGGCCTCGATGGTCGGGTTGTTGCCGCCGGTGACGGGCTTCAGCAGCTCCTCGGCGTCTTCCCGGCCGTAGATGGTGCCGAAGCTGTCGAGCTCGGAGTCCTCACTGGTCAGCGCGGAGAGACCGTACTGCCGGTCGCTCTCGGAGAGCGTGCCGAACTCGCTGTTGTTCGCGGGCAGCGCCGACGCGATGATCGCCCGCTGGGCCGAGGCGTACTCCTTGGCGGTGGAGAACGCCGCGAGCGCGCGGGTACGGGAGATCATCTCCGGGTTGCTGGTGGCCTCGGCCATGTCCTGGGAGAGGTTCAGCAGCTGGCTGATGAGCCGGTGGTACGCCTCGACGGTGAGCGTGGCGTTGTCGTCGTCCTTGTAGGCCTCGGAGCGGATGCTGTTGAGGTTCATCAGCTCGCCCGCGATGCCGACGACGCTCTCGCGGACACCGGGGAGCCGGCCCTCCTCGCTGGCGTCCTCGATCTGCTCCGTGGCCTCCATGAACTGGGCCCGCGCCGTGTCCGTGTCCTCGCGGGCGCCCTTGACCGAGAAGTCCTTCGCGGTCGCGCCGTTCACCAGGGGACCGGCTGAGAGGTCGCGCTCCTTCTGGAGGGCGGCGGCGAGCTCGGTGGCCTGCTTCGTCATGTCGGTCAGCAGCCGCATGTTGTCGAGCTGCTGGATGTCGTCGATGTTGTCGCTGATGCGCATGGCGCCGAGCGAGGTCGCGGCGACCACGGGGAGCGCGAGCAGTGACACCAGACGGGTCGAGATGCGCCAGTTGCGCAGTGCTATGCGGGAGCCGGGGCCACCCGGGCCGCTTCTCGCCGCGCTGGACGGCGCCGGGCTCCCGGACGCGCCGGGGCGACCGGAGCGCTCACCGCTGTCGCTCTCCTCGGCCGCACCCGGGGGTTGGGTGTGCTGGGGCGAGGAGCCGGCAGCCATGGGGCCAGTCCCGCCGTGCGGCTCCGGGTCCGCCGAAGCGCTGCCATCCCTCTTGAAACGTCCCTGCACTAGCGTCGCAACCTCTGGACCAGGCGCCCCTCCGCGTGAACGGCGAGACGGTGTCGGCGTGTCGGGAGCGCCCTGAATGCGCCACCCGTGGTGGTCGTGAGTGACCGGCGCTGGTTCCCCCTTCCCGCCGCGCTCGGCGCTGTGTTGCGCCCCCTGCGCGCCGGCTGTCTCCCGCGGCGGTCCGTGGAATTCCAGCACAGTGCCGGATCTCCAACAAGGCCAATGGGTCACCCTGCGCTCATGGTGACAGGGCGTGAAGCCGACGTCACCAGGGGTCTAAGGCGATCCCTTGCATATCGGACGTATACCTACGTACCGGCTGCTCATATCACGTGTCCCAGTCGCCATGATCAGGAGCGGAATGATCGCTTCAGTTGGGCAATGTCCGTTTCGTCGGGTGGGAGCAGGGGTCCGGATTGACCGAATTGCTCACTAGTGAGTGAGGAAACTCACACGATGATCATGCGGTCTTCACGTCTTGTCCTGGGAATTGGATGTTTAGCCTGACGCTTTACAGGGATGGCGAATCCGACAACCCGCGCTTCCTGGGCGGCCCGTTGAGCCCGCCCGGCGCCCGCAACCACGAGGTCACGTACAGCAGTGAAGACGACGACGATGTTCCGGAAGATAGCCAACCCGCGGCGCACGACGCTGGCCCACCTTTCCGACGCCGGGGAGCTGACGGTGGTGCAGCAGGAGCACTCCGTCGACCTGCCCGCCCAGACCGCCAACCCCCGGCGGACCGTCCTCATGGAGGTTCCGGTCCAGGCCGCGCCCGCCGAGTAGGCCGGAGCGGAAGCGGCACGGTCGCTTGCGGCCGGCCGCGTACGACTACGACAAGAGCCGCGTACGACGGCGAGTTCTGCAGGGCAGCGAGCCGCGTACGGCGAAGGGCGCCCACGACGTCACCCGAGACGCCGCGGGCGCCCTTCGCCGTGCGGGGGCGGCGGCCGGTGGCGGGCCGCTGCGCGCGACAGCCGCTTCCGGCCGTTCCCACGGGGGCGGGCGGCCCCGGCCGTCATACGCGGGGCAGCCGCCCCGTGCCGCGTTAGCCTGGAGCGTCAGACTCAGCCGGCTCAAGTGAGGGGCGCAGGGAACCCGTGCGCATTGCCAGATTCTCCATCGACGGGAACGTCGCGTTCGGCGCGGTCGAGGGCGACCGGCCCGACGAACTCGTGCTCGACATCATCAAGGGCATCCCCTTCGCGGAGTACGAGCTCTCCGGCACCAAGGTCCCGCTGAACAAGGTCCGGCTGCTGCCGCCCGTGCTGCCCAACAAGGTCGTGGCCTTCGGCCGCAACTACGCCGACCACGCCAAGGAGCTCGGCAACGAGGTGCCCGACGCCCCGTTCGCCTTCTTCAAGCCGTCCACCTCGGTGATCGGCCCGGGCGACGACATCCAGTACCCGTCCTTCTCCGAGGAACTGCACCACGAGGCCGAGCTGGCCGTGGTCATCGGCCGGATGTGCCGCGAGGTCCCGCGCGAGCGCGTCAAGGACGTGATCTTCGGCTACACCTGCGCCAACGACATCACCGCGCGGGACGTCCAGAAGCGCGAGAAGCAGTGGGCGCGGGCCAAGGGCTTCGACACGTCCTGCCCGCTCGGCCCCTGGGTGGAGACGGACCTCGACATCAAGGCCGCGAGCGACCTCACGATCCAGTGCACGGTCAACGGCGCACAGCGTCAGCTCGGCCGGACCAGCGAGATGATCACTTCCATCGAGGACCTGATCGTCAACATCACCGAGGCCATGACGCTGCTTCCCGGCGACGTGATCCTCACGGGCACCCCGGCAGGGGTCGGCCCCCTGGCTGTCGGCGACGAGGTCGCCGTCACCATCGAAGGCATCGGCACTCTCACCAACAAGGTAGTCAAGCGTGGCTAGCGCATCCGACGCACCCGGCGTCCCCGTCCGCGTACGTTTCTGTCCGTCGCCCACCGGCAACCCCCACGTGGGCCTGGTCCGCACCGCCCTGTTCAACTGGGCGTTCGCCCGGCACCACCAGGGCACGCTGGTCTTCCGCATCGAGGACACCGACGCGGCCCGCGACTCCGAGGAGTCGTACGACCAGCTCCTGGACTCGATGCGCTGGCTGGGCTTCGACTGGGACGAGGGCCCCGAGGTCGGCGGCCCGCACGCCCCGTACCGCCAGTCGCAGCGCATGGACCTCTACAAGGACGTCGCCGCCAAGCTGCTGGACGCCGGCCACGCCTACCGCTGCTACTGCACCACCACCGAGCTGGAGGAGCGCCGCGAGGCCGCCCGCGCCGCCGGCAAGCCGTCCGGCTACGACGGCCACTGCCGCGACCTGAGCGCCGAGCAGGTCGCACAGTACGAGGCCGAGGGCCGCGAGCCGATCGTCCGCTTCCGGATGCCCGACGAGACGATCACCTTCACGGACCTGGTCCGCGGCGAGATCACGTACACCCCGGAGAACGTCCCGGACTACGGCATCGTCCGCGCGAACGGCGCCCCGCTGTACACGCTGGTCAACCCGGTCGACGACGCCCTGATGGAGATCACCCACGTCCTGCGCGGCGAGGACCTGCTCTCCTCCACCCCGCGCCAGATCGCGCTCTACCGGGCGCTGATCGAGCTGGGCGTCGCCAAGGAGATCCCGGCCTTCGGCCACCTCCCGTACGTGATGGGCGAGGGCAACAAGAAGCTCTCCAAGCGCGACCCGCAGTCGTCGCTGAACCTCTACCGCGAGCGCGGCTTCCTGCCCGAGGGCCTGCTCAACTACCTCTCGCTGCTGGGCTGGTCGCTCTCCGCGGACCGGGACGTCTTCACGATCGAGGAGATGGTCGCGGCCTTCGACGTCGCGGACGTGAACCCGAACCCGGCCCGCTTCGACCTGAAGAAGGCCGAGGCGCTCAACGCCGACCACATCCGCATGCTCGACGTGAAGGACTTCGCCGAGCGCTGCGCCCCCTGGCTGAAGGCCCCGTTCGCCCCCTGGGCGCCGGAGGACTTCGACGAGACCAAGTGGCAGGCCATCGCGCCGCACGCCCAGTCCCGCCTGAAGGTCCTCTCCGAGATCACGGACAACGTCGACTTCCTGTTCCTGCCGGAGCCGGTCTCCGACGAGGCGTCCTGGACGAAGGCGATGAAGGAGGGCTCGGACGCCCTGCTGCGCACGGCCCGCGAGAAGCTGGACGCGGCCGACTGGAACTCCCCCGAGTCCCTGAAGGAGGCCGTCCTGGCGGCCGGCGAGGCCCACGGCCTGAAGCTCGGCAAGGCCCAGGCCCCGGTCCGCGTGGCGGTCACCGGCCGCACCGTCGGCCTGCCCCTCTTCGAGTCCCTGCAGATCCTGGGCAAGGAGAAGTCGCTGGCCCGCGTGGACGCGGCGCTGGCGAAGCTGACGGCGTAAGCACGCAAGCACGCAAGCACGCGCGCGTGAGGGGCGGCGGCCGATGTGGCCGCCGCCCCTCACGCATGCCCGCCTGTCAGTGGGTCCCACTAGCGTTCCGGCTCACCCGGCGCGCAAGATCCGCGCCTGACCCGGAAGGCCCCCGTCATGCCGATGTCCCCCCGCGACCACACCTGGATGTTCACGCCCGGCAGCACGTTCACCGGCAGGCAGGGGACCACCGGCGTGCTCCACGTGGCCGACGGCGGCGTACTGGACCTCCCCACCGGACGGGTCGCCGCGTGTGACCCCTTCATGTATCTGGGCACGGGGGACGTCGAGCCCTTCACGGTGGCGGTCGAGCCCGGCCGCTACCGCGTCGAGGCGGCCTTGGCGGCCCTCACCTGGCCCGGCGGCTCTCCGTCCGCCGAGCCCGACCTGCGGGTGGCCGCCGCCCGCCTCGTCATCCGCGACGAGCCCGCCACCGCCTGGGAAATGGCCCTCTGCCCCGACCAGGACCTCGCCGAGCTCGGCGAGGAGGAGTTCCACGGCTACGGCGTCGACTCCGGCACCGGCTGCTTCTACGACGCCTCGGCCGACCAGGCCTTCCCCGACGCCCACGAGGACGAAGGGCCCCTGTGGAGGGCCTTCGACAGCAGCGACCGGTCCCCGGGCCCGTACCTGGTCACGTCCTCCACCACCGGCCACACCCTGGCCGCCTTCACCTCCGGCTGGGGCGACGGCGCGTACCCCACCTGGATCGGCCGCTCGGCGACGGGCGAGGTCACCTGCTTCCTCACCGACTTCTTCGTGGCCCCGGACCTCTCGGAAACCGCCGGGACCCCTGCCTGACGAGCGGCGATCGGCGGACGTGGGCCCCGCCCCCGCGTTACCGTCGGATCATGGACATACGGGCCGTGGTCTGGGACGTCGACGACACGCTCTTCGACTACACGAGCGCCGACCGGGCGGGGATGCGCGGACATCTGGCCGCCGAGGGCCTGCTCGCCGGGTACGCCTCCGTCGAGGAGGCCCTCACGCGCTGGCGGCAGGTCACCGACGAGCAGTGGGCCCGGTTCGCGGCGGGGGAGACCACCTTCGAGGAGCAGCGCCGCGACCGGGTGCGGGTCTTCGTGGGGGAGCCGGCGCTGACGGACGCGGAGGCCGACGCCTGGTTCCAGCGGTACCTCGGGCACTACGAGGGCGCCTGGGCGCTGTTCCCGGACGTCCTGCCCGTCCTGGAGGCCCTCGCCACCAGCCACCGGCACGCCGTGCTCTCCAACAGCAGCCTCACCGTCCAGGAGCGCAAGCTGCGCGTCCTCGGCGTCCACGACCGCTTCGAGGCCATCCTGTGTGCGGCGGAGCTCGGCGTCTCCAAGCCGCAGGCGGCGGCGTTCCTCGCGGCCTGCGAGGCCCTCTCCCTGCCCCCGCAGCAGGTCGCCTATGTCGGCGACCATCCGGAGATCGACGGGCGGGGCGCCGCCGAGGCGGGTCTGCTGTCGGTCTGGATCGACCGCGGCGACTGGCGGGCGACGGTCGATCCGCCGTCCGGACCGCACCGGATCATGTCGCTGGCCGAACTCCCGGCGATCCTTGGCGCGGATACCCGTTTTGGAGCCCCGTCCTCCTTCGGGTAATGTTCTTTCTGCGCCGCCGGGGAGCGGGCCGAAAGGCCGGAGCCCCGGAAGCGTGAAACTAGAACAAGAACCCCGCAGGGGCTTGCGTTCCAGTGGCCTATGGTGTAATTGGCAGCACGACTGATTCTGGTTCAGTTAGTCTTGGTTCGAGTCCAGGTAGGCCAGCCAGCAGATGCGTAGCATCTGCACTCGCGGATCACATCCGCAAGCCCCCGTTGTGTAGCGGCCTAGCACGCTGCCCTCTCAAGGCAGTAGCGCCGGTTCGAATCCGGTCGGGGGTACTGGTTCCGATCACCTCGGAACTGCTAGGGCCCCCGTTGTGTAGCGGCCTAGCACGCCGCCCTCTCAAGGCGGTAGCGCCGGTTCGAATCCGGTCGGGGGTACTGACTGGTCTAAACCATCATTGGTCTATGGTGTAATTGGCAGCACGACTGATTCTGGTTCAGTTAGTCTTGGTTCGAGTCCAGGTAGACCAGCTCGGATCTGCGGAAACGTAAGATCCACGCCCCCGTTGTGTAGCGGCCTAGCACGCCGCCCTCTCAAGGCGGTAGCGCCGGTTCGAATCCGGTCGGGGGTACACACCGGAAGGACCCTCCCTCGGGAGGGTCCTTCGCTTTGTCCCCGGTGCATCCCCGGCAAAGGGGAGAGCGCCCCGGGAGGACACGGGGCGCTCGTTGCGGGGAGCGGGGCCGCCGCGGCGTTGAGGCGGGCCCGTCCCCGGTGCGTACGGGAAAGTGCGGGCGAGGTGCGGTGCCGGCGATCAGCCGGTGCGGCGCAGAGCCTCCGAGAGGCGGGCCGCGGCGTCGATGACCGCCTGGGCGTGCATCCGGCCCGGGTGGCGGGTCAGGCGCTCGATGGGGCCGGAGACCGAGACGGCGGCGACCACACGGTTCGAGGGGCCGCGCACGGGTGCGGAGACGGACGCGACGCCCGGCTCGCGCTCGCCGATGGACTGGGCCCAGCCCCGGCGCCGTACGCCCGACAGGGCCGTCGCCGTGAACCGCGCGCCCTGCAGACCGCGGTGCAGCCGCTCGGGCTCCTCCCAGGCCATCAGGATCTGCGCGGACGAACCCGCCTTCATCGTCAGCGTGGAGCCGACCGGCACCGTGTCCCTGAGGCCCGACAGCCGCTCCGCCGCGGCGACGCAGATGCGCATGTCGCCCTGGCGGCGGTAGAGCTGCGCACTCTCGCCCGTGACATCACGGAGGTGGGTCAGCACCGGGCCCGCCGTGGCGAGCAGCCGGTCCTCGCCCGCCGCGGCGGCCAGCTCGGCCAGCCGCGGGCCGAGAATGAAACGGCCCTGCATGTCGCGCGCCACCATGCGGTGGTGCTCCAGTGCCACGGCCAGCCGGTGGGCCGTGGGTCGTGCCAGTCCGGTGGCGCCGACCAGGCCCGCGAGGGTGGCCGGACCGGACTCCAGAGCGCTCAGGACAAGGGCTGCCTTGTCCAGAACGCCGACGCCGCTACTGTTGTCCATGCAACGATACTCGCGTCTCACTCTGTGAAACGCAAGTTCAATTTTCGGTGGAACACGCCACTCTTGGAAGTCACAGCGGCCCGATGACCAACGGGCCCGGTGGCACACGCCCGGAGGCGGACGGCCGGACCGGATACCGGGCCGGGTCCCCACGAGGGGTACGGGCACCGCCACCCCCAAGATCTCTAGTTGGGTCGGCGCGGACAGGCCGGCCGGAGGGAAAGCGATGGGTAGGACACTCGCGGAGAAGGTCTGGGACGACCACGTCGTCCGGCGCGCCGAGGGCGAGCCCGACCTCCTCTTCATCGATCTGCACCTCCTGCACGAGGTGACCAGCCCCCAGGCCTTCGACGGACTGCGCAAGGGCGGCCGCAAGGTGCGCCGGCTCGACCTCACCATCGCCACCGAGGACCACAACACCCCGACCCTCGACATCGACAAGCCCATCGCCGACCCGGTCTCCCGCGCCCAGCTGGAGACGCTGCGCAAAAACTGCGCCGAGTTCGGGGTGCGCCTGCACCCGCTCGGCGACGTCGAGCAGGGCGTCGTGCACGTGGTCGGCCCGCAGCTCGGGCTGACCCAGCCCGGTACGACGGTGGTGTGCGGCGACTCCCACACCTCCACGCACGGCGCCTTCGGTGCGCTGGCCTTCGGTATCGGCACCTCGCAGGTCGAGCACGTGCTGGCCACCCAGACGCTGCCGATGGCACGCCCGAAGACCATGGCCATCACCGTCGACGGCGAGCTGCCCGAGGGCGTCACCGCCAAGGACCTGATCCTGGCGATCATCGCGCGGATCGGCACCGGCGGCGGCCAGGGCTACATCCTGGAGTACCGCGGCTCGGCCATCGAGAAGCTCTCGATGGAGGCCCGGATGACCATCTGCAACATGTCGATCGAGGCCGGTGCCCGCGCGGGCATGATCGCCCCCGACGAGACCACCTTCGCCTACCTGAAGGGCCGCCCGCACGCGCCCGAGGGCGCCGACTGGGACGCGGCCGTCGCGTACTGGAAGACGCTGCGGACGGACGAGGACGCGGTCTTCGACGCCGAGGTCGTCATCGACGCCGCCGAGCTGTCGCCGTTCGTCACCTGGGGCACCAACCCCGGCCAGGGTGCACCGCTTTCCGCCGCCGTCCCCGACCCGGCTTCGTACGAGGACGCCTCGGAGCGCCTCGCCGCCGAAAAGGCCCTGGAGTACATGGGGTTGGAGGCCGGTCAGCCGCTCCGCTCCATCAAGGTGGACACCGTCTTCGTAGGCTCCTGCACCAACGGCCGCATCGAGGACCTGCGCGCCGCCGCCTCGATCGTCCGGAGCCGCAAAGTCGCCGACGGGGTACGGATGCTGGTCGTCCCCGGCTCCGCGCGGGTCGGGCTGCAGGCGATCGAGGAGGGCCTGGACGTGGTCTTCAAGGAGGCCGGCGCCGAATGGCGGCACGCGGGCTGCTCCATGTGCCTGGGCATGAACCCCGACCAGCTGTCCCCCGGTGAGCGCTCGGCGTCCACCTCCAACCGCAACTTCGAGGGCCGGCAGGGCAAGGGCGGCCGCACCCACCTGGTCTCCCCGCAGGTCGCCGCCGCCACCGCCGTACTGGGCCATCTGGCCTCCCCGGCCGACCTCGCCGACGCCGACACCCCTGCGCCCGCTGGAGTCTGAACAGTCATGGAAGCATTCACCACGCACACCGGCCGGGCCGTCCCGCTGCGCCGCAGCAACGTCGACACCGACCAGATCATCCCCGCCCACTGGCTCAAGAAGGTGACCAGGGACGGCTTCGAGGACGGGCTGTTCGAGGCCTGGCGCAAGGACCCCGAGTTCGTGCTCAACCGGCCCGAGCGGCAGGGCGCCTCGGTGCTCGTCGCCGGCCCCGACTTCGGCACCGGCTCCTCCCGTGAGCACGCCGTCTGGGCGCTGCAGAACTACGGGTTCAAGGCGGTCATCTCCTCTCGCTTCGCGGACATCTTCCGGGGTAACTCGCTCAAGAACGGTCTGCTCACGGTCGTACTGGAGCAGCAGACCGTCGACGCCCTGTGGGAGATCGTCGAGGCCGACCCCGCGGCCGAGGTGACGGTCGACCTGGAGAGCCGCGAGGTGCGCGCCGAGGGCGTCACCGCCTCCTTCGAGCTCGACGAGAACTCCCGCTGGCGGCTGCTGAACGGGCTCGACGACATCTCCATCACGCTGCGGAACGAGGACGACATCGCGGCCTACGAGGCCAAGCGTCCCTCGTACAAGCCGCGCACCCTCCAGATCTGAACGAGGGCCGCGCCGGGTTTCCGAAAAGGAACCCGACAGCCGCGGCACAAGAATGATTTCCGGCCACCGCCGGACCCCTCTGTACCCCCAATCGTGGACGGTTGGGGGTACAGCCGTGTATGCCCCCGAAAACGGTACGGAGACCGTCGGGGAGTCCGTCAACTTCCCTGGTTACGCGGGTGTTTGCCGGGGTACTCGGGTTTCGGTGCCACTGTGCACCGTGGTGCGTGAGAGGCCCCTGGGAGGCGGTAGTTGCCCCCTGTGCAGGCGACAACTCGCCCCAGATGGCACAATCTGTGCATGGAACACGACGGCCAACTCGAGCTCTATACGGCGGTCGCGGGCCAACTCAAGACAGCGCACTCGAGAGTGCGCGCATCGCAAGTCCCGGAGGGCGTACGGATGGCGCTGACCCGGAAGCTGCTGGTCATTACGGCCGTGGCCAAGCACGATCTCGCCGATGCGGCAAGGCGTCTGGAGAGCTTCATGGCGGACCTCGAGGAGGGGCGATTCCCCGAAGGGGACCGCTGAAGAACTCCGCGGCGGTTCGAGTCCGTTGCGGCACAAGGGTGATTAGCCCGTTTCGTGTTTGATTTGCGGTATATATCTGCCTAACGTGCGAAAAAGCTTGAACAGATTCGTTCTGGCGATGTCTCCGAAGGGGAAGACGTGAACAAGGCGCAGCTCGTAGAAGCGATTGCGGACAAGCTCGGCGGGCGCCAGCAGGCCGCCGACGCGGTGGACGCCGTTCTGGATGCCATCGTCCGCGCGACCGTCGCCGGTCAGCGGGTCTCCGTCACCGGCTTCGGTTCGTTCGAGAAGGTCGACCGCCCCGCCCGGTACGCGCGCAACCCGCAGACCGGTGAGCGGGTGCGGGTCAAGAAGACCTCCGTGCCGCGTTTCCGCGCGGGTCAGGGGTTCAAGGACCTGGTGAGCGGTTCGAAGAAGCTTCCCAAGCAGGGCGAGGTGTCGGTCAAGAAGGCACCCAAGGGCAGCCTGACCGGCGGTGCTTCCGCGACGGTGAAGAAGGCCGCGGCCAAGAAGACCGCGGCCAAGAAGGGCACCGCCGCGCCCGCCAAGAAGGCGACCCCGGCGAAGAAGACGACGGCGGCGGCAGCGAAGAAGACGACGGCGAAGAAGGCGACGCCGGCGAAGGCGGCGCCCGCGAAGAAGACGACGGCGGCGGCAGCGAAGAAGACGACGGCGAAGAAGGCGGCCCCGGCGAAGGCGACGCCCGCGAAGAAGACGACGACGACCGCGAAGAAGGCCCCGGCGAAGAAGGCCACCGCGAAGAAGGCTCCCGCGAAGAAGACGACGGCGCGCAAGACCACGGCCAAGAAGACCGCCGCCCGCAGCAGGTAACCAGGGACGCAGGCACTCACGCGCCGGGCCGGACTCCGCGGGGAGCCCGGCCCGCGGCGTGTCCGGCGCCGACCGGGACGTGCACGCTTCCGCTGCGGACTTCCGTGCTGCTCGGCGTGTCCGCGCCGCTCAGAACGTCTGCAGTGTGACCAGAGTGATCCGGCGGGACGCCCCCGCGCCCTCCGTCTCGATGCGGACCCGCTGCCCCGGCCGCAGCAGTCGCAGGCCGCCCGCGTCGAACGCCGGGGCGTCGAAGGGCACCGGGGTGCCGTCGTCGAGCAGCACCTGCCCGCTGCGGGTCTCGGGGTCGTACGTGTACGCGGTCGCCTGCATGGCCGCAGCCTACTGTTCCGGAATCAGCAGCCGCGCGGCCACCGCCGCCGTCCGGGGACCCACGCCCAGCGCCAGCGCCGCCCGCAGGTCCTCGCCCGTGTCCACGTCGCGGCGTACGGAATCCACGGCGTCCGGAAGCAGCTCCGCGGCGCCCGAGTCCCGGTGGCGGGCGCGGGAATTCCCGCCGAAGAGCGGCCGCAATTCCACGCCGGGCGCCGCGGCCAGCAGCGTCGTACCGATGTCCGCCGCATCCGGAAGAAAAGCACGCGGGAATTCCGCGGCCGTTTCGAGAACCCGCGCCAATTCCTCGGGGCGCAGCGCCGGCAGATCGGCGTTCAGTGCCGCGACCGCGCTCGCCGGCCGGTCGGCGCGTACGGCCCCGGCCGCGTGCGCCAGCGCGGCGTTCAGGCCCGCCCGCGGGTCGTCCGGCACGATCCGGGCCCCGAGCCGGGCCAGCTCGCGGCGCGCCAGGGCGTCGTCCGTGACGACCGCCACATCCCGC
The DNA here is from genome assembly GCA_000719105.1 of Streptomyces sclerotialus. Lineage (GTDB taxonomy): Bacteria > Actinomycetota > Actinomycetes > Streptomycetales > Streptomycetaceae > Streptomyces > Streptomyces sclerotialus_B. Next base: position 16,054 of record JODX01000011.1, read on the forward strand.
ACCGCCGCACTGGCGAGCGCGGCCGCCACCGTGTCCTGGGCGAAGGCGAGGGCCAGGCCCGGGCGCAGCCCGTCGCCGGCCGCCGCGGAGAGCCTGCTCTTGGCCCGCGCCAGGGGTTTCAGGGGTACGACCAGGGTCCACTGCACGAGTGTTCCGTCCCTCCTTGTCGCCGCCATTGTGACCCGGACGCAGCGCCCCGACGTGAGCTGGGCGCCCTGGCGGTTCCCCCACCGGGGCGTACGGTGTCCTCGACAGACTGTCGGCTCGGGGCCACACTTGTGCGGCTCCCCAGGCCGTCGGCCGAGGTATCTAGAGGAAGGTGTCCGCGTGCCCCGCCGCAGAATCGGCTTCTGGTATCGCTTTGCAGCGGTCCTCTGCAAACCGCCGCTGGTGGTGCTGCTCAAGCGGGACTGGCGCGGAATGGAGAACATTCCGGCCGAGGGCGGATTCATCACCGTGGTGAACCACAATTCCCATGCGGACCCCTTTGCATACGCGCACTTCCAGTACAACACCGGGCGCGTGCCGCGGTTTCTGGCGAAGAGCGGGCTGTTCAAGAAGGGATTCGTGGGCGCCGCGATGCGCGGTACCGGGCAGATTCCCGTCTACCGGGAGAGCACCGACGCGCTCAGCGCCTTCCGGGCCGCGATCGACGCCGTCGAGCGCGGCGAGTGCGTGGCGTTCTACCCCGAGGGCACCCTCACCCGCGACCCCGACCAGTGGCCGATGACCGGCAAGACGGGCGCCGCGCGTGTCGCCCTGCAGACCCGGTGCCCCGTGATCCCGGTGGCCCAGTGGGGCGCCAACCTGCTGCTGCCGCCGTACGCCAGGAAGCCCAGGCTGTTCCCGCGCAAGACGCACCAGGTGCTCGCCGGACCGCCGGTGGACCTCTCGCGCTTCTACGGCAAGGAGATGAGCCCCGAGCTGCTGAAGGAGGCGACCGAGGTCATCATGGCAGCGATCACCGCGCAGCTGGAGACCGTCCGCGGCGAGAAGGCGCCCGCGACGCCGTACGACCCGAGGCAGGCCCGTATCGAGCAGCGCCGCCGGACCGCCGAGGCGAGCCGGAACGGCACGGGCGGCCGGGACGGGCGGCACGGCGACGGCGCACGGGCCGCCACCGGGGTGGACGAGCAGGGCAGCAGCCCACGGGCACAGGAAGAGGGGCAGGGCACGTGAGCAAGCCGGTCAAGGCTGCCGTCTTCGGCACCGGTTCATGGGGTACGGCCTTCGGCATGGTGCTCGCCGACGCGGGGTGCGACGTCACCCTGTGGGCGCGACGGGCCGGGCTCGCCGAGGCGGTCAACTCCACCCGGACGAACCCGGACTACCTGCCCGGCGTGGAGCTGCCGCGGAACCTGCGGGCCACCACGGACCCCGCCGAGGCCGCCGCCGACGCCGACCTCACCGTTCTCGCGGTCCCCTCGCAGACCCTGCGCGGCAACCTCGCCGAGTGGGCGCCGTTGCTCGCCGCGGACACCGTGCTCGTCTCCCTGATGAAGGGCGTCGAACTCGGCTCGGCCATGCGGATGAGCGAGGTGATCGAGGACGTCGCCAAGGCCGGCCGGGACCGCGTCGCCGTGGTCACCGGGCCCAACCTGGCCCGCGAGATCGCCTCCCGCATGCCGGCCGCGGCGGTCGTGGCCTGCGCCGACGAGGCGGTCGCCCAGCGGCTTCAGGCCGCCTGCCACACGTCGTACTTCCGTCCCTACACCAACACCGACGTGGTCGGCTGTGAGCTCGGCGGCGCCGTCAAGAACGTCATCGGCCTCGCCGTCGGCATCGCGGACGGCATGGGCCTCGGCGACAACGCCAAGGGCTCGCTCATCACCCGCGGACTCGCGGAGACCACCCGGCTCGGTCTCGCCATGGGCGCCGACCCGCTGACGTTCTCCGGCCTTGCGGGCCTCGGCGACCTGGTGGCCACCTGCTCCTCGCCGCTGTCGCGCAACCACACCTTCGGCACCAACCTCGGCAAGGGCATGACCCTGCAGGAGACCATCGCGGTCACCAAGCAGACCGCCGAGGGCGTCAAGTCCTGCACCTCCGTACGGGACTTGGCCCGCCGGTACGGCGTCGACATGCCCATCACGGAGACGGTCGTGGAGATCGTCCACGAGGGCAAGCCGCCCGTCGTCGCGGTCAAGGAACTGATGTCGCGCAGCGCCAAGCCCGAACGGCACTGAGCGCCTCCCCGCCGGGCGCCGGGCGCCCGGCGGGGTATCCGGACGGTGCTCGGCAGGGCCCCGCATGACGCTCGGCGACGGGCCGTTCGACGCTCGGCGACAGCCCGGGGGAACTTGCGGCCGAGCGGCCGGATGGGGCGCTGACTTGCCCCCTACCACCGGGTACTCTCAACCCGATATGAGCACCGAGAACCTCCCCCAGAGCGCCCAGGAGCAGCCCCGCAAGCCGCGTGTGGCTGTCGTCTTCGGCGGCCGCAGCTCCGAACACGTCATCTCCGTGGTCACCGCGGGTGCCGTCCTGCGGGCCATCGACCGGACGAAGTACGACGTCCTGCCGATCGGCATCACCCAGGACGGCCGCTGGGCGCTCACCGCCGACGATCCGGAGCGGATGGCGATCGTCGACCGGCGCCTGCCGAAGGTCGAGGAGCTGACCGAGTCGGGCGAGGGCGGGGTGGTCCTCCCCGTCGACCCGGCCAACCGTGAGGTCGTCTACAGCGAGCCCGGATCCGTCCCCAAGGCGCTCGGCGAGGTCGACGTCGTCTTCCCCGTACTGCACGGCCCGTACGGCGAGGACGGCACCCTCCAGGGTCTGCTGGAGCTCTCCGGGGTCCCGTACGTCGGCTCCGGCGTCCTCGCCTCGGCCGTCGGCCAGGACAAGGAGTACATGAAGCGCGTGTTCACCTCGTTCGGGCTGAAGGTCGGCCCGTACCTGGTGATCCGGCCCCGTGAGTGGGAGCGGGACCAGTCCGGTGCCCGCGCGCGGATCGTCGGCTTCGCGGGCGAGCACGGCTGGCCGCTCTTCGTGAAGCCCGCGCGCGCGGGGTCCTCGATCGGCATCACCAAGGTCGACGGACTCGAGGGCCTGGACGAGGCGATCGAGGAGGCCCGGCGGCACGACCCCAAGGTCATCGTCGAGGCGGCGCTGCGCGGCCGGGAGATCGAGTGCGGGGTGCTGGAGTTCGAGGACGGCCCGCGCGCGAGCGTGCCCGCGGAGATCCCGCCGCCGGACACGCACGCGTACTACGACTTCGACGCCAAGTACATCGACTCCACCCCCGGCATCGTGCCCGCCCCGCTGACCGCCGAGGAGACCGCGGAGGTGCAGCGGCTCGCCGTCGACGCCTTCGATGCGGCCTCCTGCGAGGGCCTGGTCCGCGCGGACTTCTTCCTCACCGAGGACGGCGAGTTCGTGATCAACGAGATCAACACGATGCCCGGGTTCACGCCCATCTCCATGTACCCGCAGATGTGGCAGCAGAGCGGGATCGCCTACCCGGAGCTGGTGGACCGGCTGATCCAGGCGGCGCTGCGACGCTCCACGGGGCTGCGCTAGCGCCTCGCGGACCCGTCCGCGGCCCGTCGGCCGCGGCGGCCCCCGTGCCCCCGTCCCGTCCGGGGCGCGTCAGTCGGCGATCCCCTTGGGGACCGCCTTCTTGACGGCCCCGGACAGGTCGATGAGCACGGCCGAGCTGTCCCGGCCCTCGGGCACGGTGACCTCCACGTACGCGAGCCGGTTCGCGGTGGTGAACCGGTACGCCCCGTCGTCGCCCTGCTTCTCCATCAGCCAGTCGACGCCGTTCACCCCGCCGGCCACCGCCTCCGGGTCCCCGCCCTCGGCCACCTTCGGGTCGATCATCTTGGGCGGTTGCTCCACACCGCAGCGCAGTATGATCACCGAGCCTCCCCAGGCCGCGGTCAGCGCGGACCGGGGCTCCGGATCCTCCCGGACGAGACCGTCCACCTTCCGTGGCAGCGCCTCGTCCAGGTCCTCGCAGAGCTCGGTGGTCTTCGTGCCCGGGCTGGGAACCGCGACGGAGCCGCTCTCGTCTGCTGAGGAGCAGCCCGTCGCGGCGATCAACAGCGCCAGAGCGGGCAGACCGGCACGCCGGTGGCGGAAGATGTTCACCGGCCAAGGGTAGACGGGGGCTAGAGGTGCACGACCGGGCAGGTCAGGGTGCGGGTGATGCCGTCCACTTGCTGGACCTTCGCGACCACCATGCGGCCGAGGTCGTCGACCGTGTCGGCCTGTGCGCGCACGATCACGTCATAGGGACCCGTCACGTCCTCGGCCTGTACGACCCCGGGGATCTTGCTGATCGTGTCGGCTACGGTCGACGCCTTGCCGACCTCTGTCTGGATCAGGATGTACGCCTGTACCACGGAACCTCCAGGGCGGCTTCGAGGATCATGTGGGGGAAAGGGACGCCACGGTACCGCGTAGCAGCTCGCCGGGGGGAGACCCGGGAGAGCCGTGGCGTACACACCGGGGCGGACGCACGGCACAAGCCGGCGGTCGCGGTCGACCCGACCACGACCGCACCGAGGATCACGAGGGCACGCGACGGGGAGTGGGCGGCCAGAGAAGGGGACGTACGACGATGAAGGGCACCGTGGGCGAGCTAGGCGAGTTCGGGCTCATCAGGGAGCTCACCTCGCGGCTCACCACCACCCCGGCGGTCCGGGTGGGCCCCGGCGACGACGCCGCCGTGGTGGCCGCACCCGACCGCAGGGTCGTGGCGAGCACCGACATCCTGCTGGAGGGGCGGCACTTCCGCCGCGACTGGTCCACGGCCTACGACGTGGGGCGCAAGGCGGCGGCGCAGAACCTCGCGGACATCGCCGCCATGGGTGCCGTGCCGACCGCGCTGCTGCTCGGTCTGGTCGTCCCCGCCGAACTGCCGGCCACCTGGCCGACCGAGCTGATGGACGGGCTGCGCGACGAGTGCCAGGTCGCCGGGGCGGCCGTGGTCGGCGGTGATGTGGTGCGCGGCGAGACGATCATGGTGTCGATCACCGCGCTCGGTGATCTGCGCGGCCATGAGCCGGTGACCCGGGCGGGCGCCCGGCCCGGCGATGTGGTGGCCGTGATCGGCTGGCTCGGCTGGTCCGCCGCCGGGTACACGGTGCTCTCGCGCGGCTTCCGCTCGCCGCGCGCCTTCGTGGAGGCCCACAGACGGCCGGAGCCGCCGTACCATGCGGGACCCGCCGCGGCCGGGCTCGGCGCCACCGCGATGTGCGACGTGAGCGACGGGCTGATCGCCGACCTGGGGCACATCGCCGAGGCCAGCAAGGTGCGCATCGACATCGGCTCGGGCGCGATCGACATCCCGTCCCAGATGTACGACATCGGGCAGGCCGTCGGTGTCGACCCGATGCAGTGGGTGCTGACCGGGGGAGAGGACCACGCGATCGTGGCGACCTTCCCGCCGGACGTGAAGCTGCCGGCCCGCTGGAAGGTGATCGGCGAGGTGCTCCACCCCTCGGCGCTGCCCCAGGTGACCGTCGACGGGGCCCCCTGGACCGACCAGGGCGGCTGGGACCACTTCGGGGACATCGAGTCGTGACGGCGAAGGGACTTCAGGACATGACGGACGACAGGACCGCGCCGCCGCGCGTGCTGACCGTCGCCGGATCCGACTCCGGCGGAGGGGCCGGCATCCAGGCCGACCTGAAGACGATGCTCGCGCTCGGCACCCACGGGATGAGCGTGCTCACGGCCGTCACGGCACAGAACAGCCGCGGTGTGCAGGGCGCCTGGGAGCTGCCCGTGGAGGCCGTCCGGGCGCAGTACCGCAGCGTCGTCGACGACATCGGGGTGCAGGCCGTCAAGACCGGCATGCTCGCCTCGGCCGAGCTGGTCGAGACGGTGGCCGGGCTGCTGGCGGGCACGGACGCGCCGGTCGTCGTCGACCCGGTGGGCGTCTCCAAGCACGGCGACTCCCTGCTGGCGTCGTCCGCGCTGGACTCCGTACGGACCAAGCTGCTGCCGGTGGCTACGGTCGCCACCCCGAACCTCGACGAGGTCGCCCAGCTCACGGGTGTCCGGGTCACGTCGGAGGGCGAGCTGCGGCGGGCGGCGGCGGCCGTGCTGGAGTACGGCCCGCAGTGGGTGCTGATCAAGGGCGGTCATCTGGCCGGTGACGCCGTCGACCTGCTGACCGACGGCTCCGAGGAGCACTGGCTGCGCGCTCCCCGCCACGACAACCGGCACACCCACGGCACGGGCTGCACGCTGGCCTCGGCGGTGGCCTGCGGGCTGGCCAAGGGGCAGGGCGTGCCGGAGGCGGTGACGGCGGCCAAGGAGTACGTGACGGGCGCCATCGCGGCCGGGTTCGCCCTCGGCGGGGGGATCGGGCCGGTGGATCACGGGTGGGCCCTCACCCCGGGTACTCCGGCAGCTTGACGGCGGTCGCCGACTTCGGTGAGCCGCTCGAAGAAGGCCGCCGGCGGGCGGGAGGCGAGCAGAGCCGGTCGACGTGGATCCGGGCGATCGCGTCGAAGTACAGGTCGTCGGCCGTCTCCAGGGCCTTGAGGACGTTCGGTCCCTCCCGGCCCATCCCGCGAACCGCTCGACGAGGATCCGCTTCTGCCCGTCGACGTCCCGGCGGTCGTACGACAGCCGCTCGGACCGGAGGACCAGCAGCGCGCCCGCGTGGTCCGGGTCGCCGCCGCCTCGGTCTCCGTGTGCGGGGCCAGGCGTCTGCGCAGGCGGGAGATCTGGGACGTGGCGGGCGTTGGCGGCTCCGGCGGGCGGCCCGGCGCCGTACAGGCCGTCGATGAGGTGCTCCGCGGAGACCGCGCGGCCGCAGCGAGGAGCAGGAGGGTGAACAGGGCGCGTGGGCGGGGGCCTCCGGGGGCGGCCGGGGTGCCGTCGTCGGTGCCTACGTCCAGGGAGCCCAGGATGCCGAAGCGTATGCGCCCAGCGTGTCAGGGCATGCGCCCAGCGTGTCAGGTACAGCAAAAAGCCGGCCCACCATCAGGTGGACCGGCCCTGCAGCGAACCGACGTGGCCGCGCGCTTAGCTGTGCGTCAGCGCGAGACCTTGCCGGCCTTGATGCACGAGGTGCAGGCGTTCACGCGCTTCGGCGTCCCGCCGACCACGGTACGCACACGCTGGATGTTCGGGTTCCAGCGACGGGACGTACGGCGGTGCGAGTGCGAGATGTTGTTGCCGAAGCCCGGCCCCTTGCCGCAGACGTCGCAGTTGGCAGCCACGGGTCACTCCAAAGACTTCAGATGCACTTACGGTTGATCCCGGCATGCCGGGATCAAGATCTAGATCTGAAGGGATCGGATCTGAGTGGCGTTGCCAGGGGGAACGGCCCGATCGGATCGGGCAACCGGAGCAGCATACAACGGCTGCTCCCGCACAACGAAACTACCACGGTGAACCCGGAGGCTGCCCGCGGCCCCGTTCCGCTGCCTTCCTCCACGGCCCTGTTCGGCAGCCTCCCCCGGGCTCCCGTCCACGGCCCTGTTTCGGCCCTCTTCCGGCGGACACCTGACAGGGGTCTACGCTGCGTCCAGTCCAGCAGCTCAAGGAGGCGCAGGTGCCGCAGGTGCCGCAGACATTCCTCGATGCTCTCGCGGTGCGCACCTGGTGCGGGCTGGCGCTGGAGGCGCTGGGGCGGGCCCGCGAGGAGATCGACGCGATCAACGTCTATCCGGTGGCCGACGGGGACACCGGGACGAACCTGTACCTGACCGTGGAGTCGGCCGCCGCGGCGGTCGAGGCGGTGTTCGCGGGGCACGGGGCCGCCGGTGACCGGGTGCCGGGCGACGCGACCGGCCCGGATGTGACGGTGCCCACGCTCGCCGAGGCCGTGCGGGCCATGGCGCACGGCGCGCTGATCGGGGCCCGCGGTAACTCCGGGACGATCCTGGCGCAGCTGCTGCGCGGCATGGCGCAGGTGCTGACGGCCGACGGTGAGAACGCTCACATCGACGGCCAGGGGCTGCGGACGGCTCTGCGGCGGGCGGCCGACTCCGCGCGCGAGGCGGTCGCCCACCCCGTGGAGGGCACGGTCCTCTCGGTGGCCTCCGCGGCGGCCGACGCGGCGGAGGCGGTGAACGGGGCCGAGGACGGCTGCGGGGCGGTCGCGCGGGCGGCCTACGAGGGGGCCCGGGCGGCGCTGGCGGCCACCCCGGGTCAGCTGGCCGTGCTGGAGCGCGCGGGGGTCGTCGACGCGGGCGGACGTGGGCTGGTGGCGGTTCTGGCGGCGCTGGTGCAGACGTTCACCGGGGAGGCGCCGAGGCAGGTGGCCCGCTCCGGACCGGGAACCGTGGACGGTCACGCGCGCGTGGGGGCGGCGGGAGCCGTGGCGGAGCCGCGGCAGGAGAGGTGCGAGGACGGCGGCCCCGAGGGGGGCGGTCCCGCCTACGAGGTGATCTACCTGCTGGAGGCGGACGACACGGCCGTGGCCCGGCTGCGGGAGCGGCTCGACGCGCTGGGCGACTCGCTGGTCGTGGTCGGCGGGGACGGGCTGTGGAACGTCCACGTGCACGTCGACGACGCCGGGGCCGCCGTGGAGGCGGGCGTGGAGGCCGGGCGGCCGCACCGGATCAGGATCACGCACTTCGCGGCCGGGGACGCGCATGTGGCGGGCGCCGCACGGGTGCCGCGGGAGCGGGCCGCGCGGGCGGTCGTGGCGGTCGTGCCGGGGGAGGGGCTGGCCGCGCTGTACACGGAGGCCGGGGCCACGGCGGTGCCCGCCCGCCCCGGGGAGCCCCCCGCGAGCGGGGAACTCGTCGAGGCCGTACGGCGTGCCCACGCGCGCGAGGTGGTGCTCCTGCCGAACGACGCGGAGCTGCGCCACACGGCCGCCGCCGCCGCGGAGCAGGCACGCGCCGAGGGGGTGCGGGTCGCGTTGATCCCGACCCGTTCGGCGGTCCAGGGCATCGCCGCGCTCGCCGTCCACGAGCCGGACCGCCGCTTCGACGAGGACGTGGTCGCCATGACGTCCGCGGCGGGCGCCACCCGTCATGCGGAGGTCGTCGTCGCCGAGCGCGAGTCCTGGACCTCGGTCGGCATCTGCCAGGCCGGTGACGTGCTCGGACTGATCGACGGCGACGTGGCCGTCATCGGGTCCGATGTCACGGCCACCGCCACAACGGTTCTCGACCGTATGCTCGCCGCCGGCGGCGAGATGGTCACCCTCGTCCTGGGCGACGAGGTCCCGGAGAGCGTCGGGGACCGCCTGGAAGCCCGGGTACGGCAGTCGTACCTCGCGGTGGACACGGTGGTGTACCGGGGCGGGCGGCAGGGGGCGCTGCTGCTGATCGGGGTCGAGTAGCCGCGCTTCGAGGAGTCGCGCCGGGGAACCTGTCCGGTGAAGCCGGGGGAACTGTCCGGAGAACAGGCCCCCGGCGGCGAGGATCACTCCTCCGCCTGCGCCTCCGTCAGCTTCAGCATGCGCTCGGCCTCCGCCCGCCGGGTCCCGGCGGGGCCGTGGTCGAGACCTTCGTATGCCGACAGCACCCTGCGCGCGCGGGCCGACGCCTCGGCGGGCCGTCCCAGGTCCGCCTCCAGCCGGCCGGCCGCCAGCTCGGCGCCGGTGCGCGCGTCGACGGTGACGTCGCCGAGAGGTATGTAGGCGTCGATCGCCCGCGTCATGTGGACGAGGGCCTCCTCGAACACCGGCCGGGCCCGGTCGGGGTCCGTGCCGTCCGGCACGGAGCGCACGACCAGGTCACCGAACTGGCGGTGCGACTGACCGAGCTCGGCGGTCACGCTCTGCCGCAGGGCCGCGGCCTCCCCGGGCTCCATGGCCGCCAGGACCTCCTCGGACCGCAGGAGGACCTCGCACTCCCGTACCGCCTCCGCCATGAGCTCCCGCGCCCGGTCGAGTCCGCCCTCGCCCTGCGCCGCGAGCCACGCCCGCGCGCGCAGGACGCGCACCACCCCGGGGACGTCGCCGAGGTCGCGCCACAGGTCGCCCGCGCGCGTGTACGCACGGTCGGCCTCGGCGGGCAGCTCGGCGTTGCCGAGGGCCTCCGCGGCGAGGTGGGCGAGCACGGCGTGGTCGCGCTGCTCGGGCCAGTGCCGGGCGATGTCGGCGGCCCGCAGCCACCGCTCGGCGGCCTCCCGGTACTCCCCGAGCTCGGTGAGGCAGTCGCCGAGCCACCACAGCGACTGCACGATCGTCCCGTCGCCGTGCGTCTCAACGGTCAGGTCGGGCAGCGCCGACTCCAGCACCTCCGCGGCCTCGGCCCACCGGCCCTGCCGCAGCAGCAGGCCGCCGAGCCGGTGCCGCGCCCACGCGCCCAGCGTCGCCGCCTCGCCCGCCTCGTCGGCCCAGTGCGCGGCCTCCAGGGCGTGTTCCGCGGCGGGCCCGAACCCTCCGGTCTCGCTCAGCACCTCGGCCAGCTGGAGGCGGAGCTGGGCGTGGCCCGCCGGCTGCAGATACGGTCCGCCGTGCTCGAGTGCGGCCCGCGCCGCCCGCTCGGCGGTCTCCAGGTCCCCGAGGTGCCGTGCGGCCCGGGTGAGCCGCGCCTCCTGCTCCACCGCGAACCAGGGCAGCCCGGCCGTCGCGTACGCCTGTGCGGCTTCGGCGATCAGCTCTGCCGCGGCCGCCACGTCGCCGGCGCGCGCGGCCAGCTCCCCGAGCATGCCCCGGGCCTCGGCGGCCCGTGAGGCCAGCCGTACGTCGGCGACGTGCGGCCCGGCGAAGGCCAGCAGCTCCCGCACGGCTTCCTCGGCGGCGGCGACGGCGTCCTGGCCGCCGACTGTCCCGTCCTCCCCGGTGCCGTCCAGGCGCTGCATCAGGATGCGTGCCCGGGCCATCAGCACGGACGCCGTCTGCCGTACGCCCGTACCGTCCTCGGCGAACAGCGCGAGGATCTGCTCGTACGGTTCGGCGATCAGCTCCAGAGCCGCTCCGGTGTCGCCCGTGAAGGCCCGGACCGACGCTCCGCGCGCGCGTGCCGCCAGCGCCTCCCCGGGATCCCCGGCCTCCTCGTACAGCTCGGCCGCGCGCGCGAAGAGCGCGAGTCCCTCGGGGCCGCGGCCCATCGCCTCGTGGTCGGCGATCTCCGCGCGGTCGTACGCGCCCAGCTCCACGCCCCCGGCCTCAGCGGCCCGCGCCACCGCCGCCCACGCCTCGACCGCGTCGGGATGCAGCATCCCGGAGAGCCGCCGGGCCTCGGCGAGCAGCGAAGGCAGGTCCGGTGAGGAGCCCGGCACGGTGCCCGACGAGGCGTCCGGTGCGGCGGACTCCCCAGGGGCCGGCGGCCTCGGCGCCGGGACCGGCACCCGCCCGGGCGAGCGCACGCCGAGCGGCAGCCGGTCCACCAGCGGCCGCCGGGCCATGCGCTCCTCGGCGCGCGCACCGATGTGCGGCGTGCCGTTGCGCCCGTCGAAGCGCGCGGCGAGCTTCCGTGCCTCCCCGCGCGCGTGGGCGGCCAGCTCCCGTGCCGTCCAGACGCGGCCGACGGGCCCGGGCACCGTCTGCCCGCCCAGCCCCCGTTCCACCAGGCGGTCCATCAGCAGGGCCACCACGGACAGAAACTCCAGCTTGCTGTGCGGATCCCCGTCGTCGGTGAAGTACGCCGGGCGCTGGGAGAGGAGCTCCAGACCGCGCGCCTCGTTGCCGGACAGCGCGCAGAACTCCAGGTGATCCGCGTACGCGTCCCGCATGCTCTCCATGGCCCGCACCAGCCGGAAGCCGCGCAGATGGTGGGCGCGGGCCTCGCCGGTGCGGCCCAGGCGCAGCAGCGGCAGCAGGGAGGAGCCCAGAACCGTGTGCGGCTCGTGGGCGCAGCCGTACTCGCCCTCCAGCACCGGCGCCCACAGCCTGAGCGCCTCGGCGTCGTCGCCGCGCCGCGCCTGCCACCAGCCCTGCCCCTGCAGCTCGCAGGCGTGGCAGTCGGCCATGTCGTCCCGGTCCGCCGCCAGCCACGCGGCGTACGCCCGCTCCGCCCGCTCCACGTCGCCGATGTGCGCGGCCACGCTGAACTCGGCGCTGCGCACCGCCCGCTCGGAGTGCCCGGCGATCCGGTAGCGGCGCTCCATCTCCGCGAGCCACTTCTCGATGGAGGCGAGCGGGATGTGCGGCTGGTTCAGCATGCCGGCCGTCATCCACTTGAAGACCCAGTGCAGGGAGTGGGTCTCGTACTCGTCGAAGTCCTCGGGGCGCTCGTCCCACATGCGCAGCAGACGCGCGAAGGGGACGAACATCCGGTCCTTCTCGGAGCTGTAGTTGTAGACCTTCAGCTGGTGGCCGAGCGCCTCGATCACGGCGAGGGGAATGCCCAGCTTCTCGGCCTGGACGAGCAGGTGCTCCGCGCGCGCGTTGCGGGCCGGGCCCTCCGGCTGCTCGTAGTTGTCCGCCATCGCCCGGCGCAGTTCGTCGAAGTCGGCGATGTCACCGGCCGCGCCGGTCCCGCTGATCGAGCTCATCGGCGGCCGTCCCCCTCGGGCTCGGTGTGGGTGGCCCATTCCAGGAGGCCGATGAACGCGCGGTTCAGCAGTGCGGAGTCGGCGGGCCGCAGGGGGCGCTGCGCCATCAGCAGGGCCTGCCCGTACAGGGACTCCGTGGCGGTGCCGATCAGCTCGGGGTCCTTCAGCGCACCGATCCGCCGGATCAGCGGGTTGAGGTGGTTGAGCACCAGCCGCGCGCGCGGGGCACTGCCCCTGAGGGAGCCGAGGATGCCCGCCCACAGGTCGTCGGCCTGCTCCTCGGCCTCGGCACGCGCCTGCTCGTGCCGGGCCGCCCGGTCGTCCAGGTGCAGCGCGGGCACCGACAGCGGGTGGAACGCGCGCAGCACGACATCGCAGCCCAGGGGGTCGAGCGCGGCCCGCGCGGCGGACAGGAAACCCGTCAGGGCCAGCTCCTCCGCCGGGTCCACGACGTCCAGGTGCGCGGTCACCGTGTCGGCGTCCAGCTCGGCGACCACCGTGCCCGGGCGCACCGACGGCAGCGCCTCGACCAGCTCGCTGTCGTAGGTGTAGCCGCCGTTGACCACGCCCACGCCCTGCGCGGACGCGATGGGCGCGACCTGCCGGTACTCCTCGACGGTCCGCGTGAAGTGCACCACAGGGTGCCGCTGCGCGAACTCCTCCAGGGACAGCCGCCCGTCGGTCGTCTCGAACGGCAGCCACGGCAGCATCGTGCGCAGCATCTCCGCGTCGTGCCGGGCCAGCGACTTCACGCCCAGGTGGTGCACCGACAGGAAGGCCGCGAGCCGCTCCGGGTCACCCGCCGCGAGCCCGGTCAGCCAGGAGCGGATCCTTTCGCCCAGGGCCTCCCGCACGGCCGCCAGGGTCTCGTCCTCGTACAGCGACTCGCGCGAGGCGGTGGGCCGCAGGCTGTCGGTGTCGATGACGCAGCGCACGAAGAACGCCCAGTCCGGCAGCAGCTGTTCGGCCCGCTCGGTGAGCAGCATGCCCTTCAGGTGCACCCGGTGGCCCGCGCGCTGGGCGGGACTCACCGCGGACGGCAGCACGTACGCCACGCCCCGTACACCGGCGAGCGGCACGTCGAGCTCGACCGAGTCCAGCGGGGTGAAGCCGAACAGGTCGGCGCAGTGCCGCGCGAGGGCCACCCGCCGGGCGGCCGGCGAGGTGTGGGCGCGGTCCCAGGGCGCCGGCACACCGGTGACCGCCTCCTCGTCCACGCGCACGTCGTACGGCAGCAGCGAGCCGAAGTCCCGCGCCAGGGCGAGGACCCGGTCGTGCGCGAGCCAGTCGGCCGCGCCCGGCCGCGCCACCAGGTGCACGGTCGTACCCGGTTCCGTACGGGCGTCCTGGTCCAGCGTGCGCACGGTGTACGAGCCGTCGTCGCCCGCCGTCCACTCCACGGGCGGCGCGTCCGGCGTACGGGCGCTGCGGCTGACGACCCGGATCCGCTCGGCGACCACGAAGCACGCCAGCAGCCCGATGCCGAACTGCCCCAGGAACTCCGAGCGCGCCGACTCCAGCCCGTCCGCCCGCTTGGAGCTGCGGCCGATGGTGGCGAGGAAGGCGTGCACGTCCGCCTCGGTGAGCCCGATGCCCGAGTCCGTGACGCGCAGCTCGCCGTCCGACGCGTACAGCCGCACGGTGGCCGGGGCGCCGGGCTGCTCCGCGCGCCGGGCGGTGATCGCGTCCACCGCGTTCTGCAGCAGTTCGCGCAGGTAGACCTTGGGACTGGAGTAGAGATGATGGGAGAGCAGGTCCACCAGACCGCGCAGGTCGACCTGGAACGTATGGGGTGACTGTGGGGCCTGGGATGACTGTGAGGTCTGCGAATCCATCGTCACAACGCCGCGGGTGGGGGTGGTCGACGGCGCGGGGTCGGGCGGGCCGGTGGGGCGGTGACCGCGGGGGATGGCCGTAAGGGCGCCATCCTAGGCCGCGAACTACCCGCCTGACCAGCGGATTCCCCGGACGTATACGGCATTGTCAGTGCCGTGGTGTGCAATGGATCTCGTGCCCGCACTGGAAGAACCACTGAAGAAGGTGCTCGGCCCCGCCACCGCGAAGGTGATGGCCGAGCACCTCGGCCTGCACACCGTCGGCGACCTGCTCCACCACTATCCGCGCAGGTACGAGGAGCGGGGCCGGCTCACCCACCTCGCCGACCTGCCCATGGACGAGCACGTCACGGTGGTCGCCCAGGTCGCCGACGCCCGCCTGCACACCTTCGCCTCGGCCAAGGCCCCGCGGGGCAAGGGCCAGCGCCTCGAAGTCACCATCACGGACGGCAGCGGCCGCCTCCAGCTCGTCTTCTTCGGCAACGGCGTGCACAAACCCCACAAGGAGCTCCTGCCCGGCACCCGCGCCCTCTTCGCCGGCAAGGTCTCCGTCTTCAACCGCCGTCTCCAGCTCGCCCACCCGGCGTACGAGCTGCTGCGCGGCGACACGGACGACGCCGCCGAGACGGCCGACAGCTGGGCGGGCGCCCTGATCCCGATCTACCCGGCCACCGCCAAGCTGGAGTCCTGGAAGCTCGCCAAGGCCGTCCAGACGGTCCTGCCGAGCGCCCAGGAGGCGATCGACCCGCTGCCGGACTCCCTCCGCGAGGGCCGGGGCATGGTCTCGCTCCCCGAGGCCCTGCTGAAGATCCATCGCCCCCACACCAAGGCGGACGTCGAGGACGCCCGCACCCGCCTCAAGTGGGACGAGGCCTTCGTCCTCCAGGTCGCCCTGGCCCGCCGCCGCCACGCCGACGCCCAGCTCCCGGCCGTCGCCCGCAGGCCCGCCCCGGACGGCCTCCTCACGGCCTTCGACGCCAAGCTGCCCTTCACGCTCACGGAGGGCCAGCAGAAGGTGTCGAGGGAGATCTTCGGCGACCTGGCGACCGAGCACCCGATGCACCGGCTGCTGCAGGGGGAGGTCGGCTCGGGTAAGGCCCAGCCCCTTGACTCGCTCGTGCTCACACCCGCCGGTTTCCGCCGTATGGGGGATCTGGGCGTGGGCGACGAGGTGATGGTGCCTGACGGGGAGATTGCGCTGATCGACGGTGTCTTCCCGCAAGGAGAGCGGGACGTATGGCGCTTGGTTCTTTCTGACGGAAGCTCCGTCGAATGTGATGACGAGCATCTCTGGATCGTCGGAACGAGTTGCGGATGGCACCGGGGACAGCCGCCGAAGGTCATGACCACGCGAGAGATCCGCGCGGACACGTACAAGGCGAATGGCTCCTCCAAGTGGTATATCCCGGCTGCGGCCCCGGTCGACCTCGGAAATGACGGCAGTCTGCCTCTCGACCCGTACCTGCTCGGCCTGTTGCTGGGAGACGGCTCATTCCGGCACAACCTGCGCTTGTCCACGGTTGACGACGAGATCCGGGAGGCCGTGGCGTCGGCAGTCGGACCCGAATGCCGGCTTGAAGCAGTAAAAGGTTCAGACTGCGACTACACCATTCAGCCGGCACGCCGTGCCGGAGGCGTCCGCAACCCCGTGATCCAGACCTTGCGCGACATGGATCTCTGGGGAGTCACGTCGCACGGCACGTTCATCCCCGACCAGTTCAAGAACACGTCGATCAAGAATCGTCTCGCTCTGCTGCAAGGCCTCCTGGACACCGATGGCACCATTCAGGCCGACGGAATGAGCGTTTCTCTCTGCTCGACTTCGCTCCGCCTCGCGGAAGACGTCGCATGGCTCGTGCGTTCCCTGGGAGGCCGTGCGCGAGTCCTGCCTCTGTCGAAGGCCGCCTACAACGTCTCGGTGGCGCTGCCCGACGAGTACCCTCCGTTCAGGCTCTCCCACAAAGCGGCCCGAGTGAGGCCGAGGCCCGAGTACAACACGTTCCGACGGGGCATTCGAGCGGTCGAGTACGTGGGGCGCAAGCCCGTGCAGTGCATCAGCGTGGCCCACTCGAGCCACGCCTATGTCACCGACCATTTCACGGTCACTCACAACACCATGGTCGCCCTCCGCGCCATGCTCGCCGTAGTCGACGCGGGCGGCCAGGCGGCCATGCTCGCACCCACCGAGGTGCTCGCCCAACAGCATCACCGGTCGGTGACGGAGATGATGGGCGAGCTGGCCGAGGGCGGCATGCTCGGCGGGTCCGAGCACGCCACCAAGGTGGTCCTGCTCACCGGCTCCATGGGGGCCGCCGCCCGCCGCCAGGCGCTGCTGGACCTGGTCACCGGCGAGGCCGGCATCGTCATCGGCACGCACGCGCTGATCGAGGACAAGGTGCAGTTCCACGACCTCGGCCTGGTCGTGGTCGACGAACAGCACCGCTTCGGCGTCGAGCAGCGCGACGCCCTGCGCGGCAAGGGCAAGCAGCCGCCGCACCTGCTCGTCATGACGGCCACGCCCATCCCGAGGACCGTCGCCATGACCGTCTTCGGCGACCTGGAGACCTCCGTCCTCGACCAGTTGCCCGCGGGCCGCTCACCGATCGCCAGCCATGTCGTCCCGGCCGCCGACAAGCCCCACTTCCTCGCGCGCGCGTGGGAGCGGGTAAGGGAGGAGGTGGCCAACGGGCACCAGGCGTACGTGGTCTGCCCCCGCATCGGGGACGAGGAGGACAACGCCAAGAAGGGGAAGAAACCCGCCGCCGACGACGCGGACAAGCGCCCGCCCCTGGCCGTCCTCGACGTCGCCGACCAGCTCGCCAAGGGGCCTCTCCAGGGGCTGGGCGTCGAGGTCCTGCACGGCCGCATGCAGCCCGACGACAAGGACGCCGTGATGCGCCGCTTCGCGGCGGGCGAGACCGACGTCCTGGTGGCGACCACCGTCATCGAGGTCGGCGTCAACGTCCCGAACGCCACCGCGATGGTGATCATGGACGCCGACCGGTTCGGCGTATCGCAGCTCCACCAGCTGCGCGGCCGGGTCGGCCGCGGCTCCGCCGCCGGTCTCTGCCTCCTGGTCACCGAGATGCCCGAGGCGAGCGCGGCCCGGCAGCGCCTCAATGCGGTCGCGTCCACCCTCGACGGCTTCGAGCTCTCCCGCATCGACCTCGAACAGCGCCGGGAGGGCGACGTCCTCGGCCAGGCCCAGTCCGGCGCCCGCACCTCCCTGCGGATGCTCGCCGTCATCGAGGACGAGGAGATCATCGCCGAGGCCCGCGAGGAGGCTGCGGCGGTGGTCGCCGCCGACCCCGATCTGCAGCACCTCCCCGGCCTGCGCACGGCCCTGGACGCCCTGCTGGACGAGGAGCGCGAGCAGTACCTCGACAAGGGGTGACAAGGGATGACGACGCCCACCGGGCCACCACCGGCACCCACCCGCGCCGTCGGCTGCGAGACTGGGACGGCCGCGGAAGAACCCACCGCGGATCCCACCGCAGACGGACAAGGACCGAGAAGATGACCCGCGTGATCGCCGGCCTGGCCGGCGGGCGCCGCCTGGCCGTCCCGCCGGGCAACGGCACCCGCCCCACCTCCGACCGGGCGCGCGAGGGCCTCCTCTCCACCTGGGAGTCCCTGCTCGGCGGCCCCCTGGACGGGGAGCGCGTGCTCGACCTGTACGCGGGCTCCGGCGCCGTGGGCCTGGAGGCGCTCAGCCGGGGCGCGGGCCACGCCCTGCTCGTCGAGGCCGACGCCCGGGCCGTCCGCACGGTCCGCGAGAACGTCCGCACCCTCGGCCTCCCGGGCGCCGAGGTCAGGGCGGGCAAGGCGGAGCAGATCATCCGGACTCCGGCACCGGCGACGCCGTACGACATCGTCTTCCTCGACCCCCCGTACGCGGTCTCGGACGACGATCTCCGGGAGATCCTGCTCACACTCCGCACCGGGGGCTGGCTCGCGGCAGAAGCCCTCGTCACCGTGGAGCGCAGCACCAGAGGCGGTGAATTCCGGTGGCCGGAGGGGTTCGAGTCACTCCGGGCCCGTCGCTACGGCGAGGGAACGTTTTGGTACGGTCGCGCCGCCTCTACGTGCGAAGACGCACGATGACCGGACCGGAGAGCGAGGGACCTGTAGTGCGCCGCGCCGTCTGTCCCGGGTCGTTCGACCCGATCACCAACGGACACCTCGACATCATCGCCCGCGCCGCGAAGCTGTACGACGTCGTCCACGTCGCGGTGATGATCAACAAGTCCAAGAAGGGCCTGTTCGAGATCGACGAGCGGATCGAGCTGATCCGCGAGGTCACCGCCGAGTTCGGCAACGTGCAGGTCGAGTCCTTCCACGGCCTCCTCGTCGACTTCTGCAAGCAGCGCGACATCCCGGCCATCGTCAAGGGCCTGCGCGCGGTCAGCGACTTCGACTACGAGTTGCAGATGGCCCAGATGAACAACGGCCTCTCGGGTGTGGAGACCCTCTTCGTCCCCACCAACCCGACCTACAGCTTCCTCTCCTCCTCCCTGGTCAAGGAGGTCGCGGCCTGGGGCGGCGACGTCTCCCACCTGGTGCCGCCGTTGGTCCTCGAAGCACTGAACGAGCGCCTCAGGAAGGACTGACGGCCGGCAAGGGGCCATCCGGTGCCGGGCGGGGCGCGAGTGGCCGTACAGTCGTCCCGTCCGTCTCCAACACACCTGCAGAGAGTGGCGAGCACACGGTGGACGTGCAGAAGAAGCTCGACGAGATCGTCGCGGTCGTCTCCGGCGCCCGGTCCATGCCCATGTCGGCGTCGTGCGTGGTCAACCGCGCCGAGCTGCTCTCCCTGCTCGAAGAGGTGCGCGCGGCCCTGCCCGGCTCCCTCGCCGAGGCCCGGGAGCTGATCGGCGACCGCGAGCAGATGGTCGAGCAGGCCCGCCAGGAGGCCGAGCGGATCATCGAGGGCGCGCACGCCCAGCGCGGCTCCCTCATCTCCGACACCGAGGTCGCCCGCCGCTCGCAGGCCGAGGCCGACCGCATCCTCACCGATGCCCAGCGGGAGGCCGAGGAGGTCCGCGCCGAGGCCGACGACTACGTCGACTCCAAGCTCGCCAACTTCGAGGTCGTCCTCACCAAGACCCTCGGCTCCGTCGGCCGCGGCCGCGAGAAGCTCCTCGGCACCGGCCCCGGGACGGACGAGAACGGCTACGAGGACGAGGACGCCCCCGAGCGCAGCCACGACCCCGAGACCCTGCGCCGCGACGCCGACGCCTACGTCGACGCCAAGCTCGGCGCCTTCGAGGCGGTCCTCGCCAAGACCCTGGAGGCCGTCGGCCGGGGCCGCGAGAAGCTGCACGGCCGGATCGCCACCGACGACCTCGGCGCCCTCGCCCTGAACGACGACGGCACCCGCAAGCAGCACACCAGCGACGCCGACTACCTGGCCGACCTCGCCGCGCTCGCCGACGCCCCCGAGCCCGCCCGTACCGCCCCCGAGCCGCCCGCGGCCCCGGAGATCCCGGCCCAGCCGCCGTACACGCCCCACCAGCAGGACGCCTACGCGTACCGGCAGCAGGAGCAGTACGGGGACCAGTTCGGCTACCAGCAGCAGTACACGGGGCAGGCCGACCCCTACGGCTACCAGCAGGCGGACCCGTACGCCGCGTACCCGCAGCAGCCGGCGTACGACCCGCACCAGGGCCCGCAGGGGGACCAGGCCCGCCAGGGGCAGAGCTCCCAGGAGCACCAGACCCAGCAGGGGTACGCGCTCGACGAGACGAGCCTCTTCGACACCAGCATGATCAGCGCCGAGCAGCTGCGCCAGTACGAGCAGGGCCGCGGCGGCCACTGACCGGCCGGCACCGGCTGGTTTGGGCCGGAGGCGAATGGTCCAGTATCCTGTCTCTTCGGTCGCGCGTGCGTTCACGCTGCCTGCGGATTCGCCCGCGATCGAGCGCTGCCCGGGACACCGGGGCGGCGTCCTTTCCCCGAGCTGCGAAGACCGAAAGCAGGAATGGCCCTGAACGCCCGCCTCGACCACCGCAACCCCCTCGTGTTCGACACACACGAGCTGGGGCGGCGTCCTGGTGCGCTGCAGCGCCTGTCCCGCACCGTCGACGCCCCCAAGGATCTCGGTATCCAGGACGTCATCGGAGTGCCCGAGGGCGCCCCGGTGGAGCTCGACCTCCGCCTCGAGTCGGTCATGGAAGGGGTGCTTGTCACAGGCACCGCCCGTGCACGGGCCGAGGGGGAGTGCGTAAGGTGTCTGGAGCCGCTCGGGCTGGAGCTCGAAGCGGACTTCCAGGAGATGTTCTCGTACCCTGACGCCGACGACCGGGGCCGCGTGAAGGCGGAACCGGCCGACGACGCCGGGGAATCTGCAGAAAACGAGGACAGGCTCTTTCTCGAGGACGGCCTGTTCGACCTCGAACCCGTGCTGCGCGATGCGGTGGTGCTCGCACTGCCGATGCAGCCGGTGTGCCAGGACGACTGTCCCGGCCTGTGCTCCGAGTGCGGAGCGCGGCTGGCGGACGACCCGGACCACCACCACGACGCCGTCGACATCCGTTGGGCGGCTTTGCAGGGACTCGCCGGTTCACTCGAAGACGGCGAGAAGGACGAGATGAGCGGCGCCGAAGCGGGCGTCGACGAGAAGCAGGAGAAGTAGCCGTGGCTGTTCCGAAGCGGAAGATGTCGCGCAGCAACACGCGCCACCGCCGGTCGCAGTGGAAGGCTGCGGTCCCCACCCTGGTTGCGTGCGAGCGCTGCCACGAGCCCAAGCAGCAGCACATCGCGTGCCCGTCGTGCGGCACCTACAACAAGCGCCAGGTCCTCGAGGTCTGAGTGGCCGGTGAGAGGTCTGATGTCTGACGCCAAGGCGGACTCCAGCGCCAGGAAGAGGGCGGACAACACAGCCTCGTCCCACACGATTCTGGAAGGGCGGCTCGGCTACCAGGTCGAGTCCGCCCTTCTGGTGCGTGCGCTGACCCACCGTTCCTACGCGTACGAGAACGGCGGCCTGCCCACCAACGAGCGCCTGGAGTTCCTCGGGGACTCCGTGCTCGGCCTGGTGGTCACGGACACGCTGTACCGCACCCACCCCGACCTGCCCGAAGGCCAGCTGGCCAAGCTGCGGGCCGCGGTGGTCAACTCGCGTGCGCTGGCGGAGGTGGGCCGCGGGCTCGAGCTCGGCTCCTTCATCCGGCTCGGCCGGGGCGAGGAAGGCACGGGCGGCCGGGACAAGGCGTCCATCCTCGCCGACACCCTCGAAGCGGTGATCGGCGCGGTCTATCTCGACCAGGGCCTCGACGCGGCCTCCGAGCTGGTGCACCGCCTGTTCGACCCGTTGATCGAGAAGTCCTCCAACCTCGGTGCCGGCCTGGACTGGAAGACCAGTCTCCAGGAGCTCACCGCGACCGAAGGGCTCGGCGTGCCCGAGTACCTGGTCACGGAGACCGGTCCCGACCACGAGAAGACCTTTACTGCTGCCGCCCGCGTCGGAGGCGTCTCGTACGGCACCGGCACCGGCCGCAGCAAGAAGGAAGCGGAGCAGCAGGCGGCCGAGTCCGCCTGGCGTGCGATCCGCTCCGCGGCGGACGAGCGCGCGAAGGCGGCCGAGGAGGCCGCCGAGCGCGCCGAGGGCACCGCGGACGCCCCCTCGGGCGCCGCGAAGGCCTGACCCGCACTTCGCGGAACCCCCGCCGGACCGGCTGTCCGGCGGGGGTTCCTGCGTACGTCCCATCCCCACCTCACCTGCCCTCACCTGCCCGAGGAGTCCCCGTGCCCGAACTGCCCGAGGTAGAGGTCGTACGGCGCGGACTGGCACGCTGGGTGGCCCATCGGACCGTCGCCGACGTCGAGGTCCTGCACCCGCGCGCGATCCGCCGCCACCTGGCCGGCGCCGAGGACTTCGCGCACCGGCTGAAGGGCCGCCGCATCGGTGAGCCGAGCCGGCGCGGCAAGTACCTGTGGCTGCCGGTCGAGGACTCCGGCACCGCCGTGCTCGCGCACCTCGGCATGAGCGGCCAGCTGCTGGTGCAGCCGCACACCGCGCCCGACGAGAAGCACCTGCGCATCCGTGTGCGCTTCGCGGAAGGCCCGGACACGGAGCTGCGCTTCGTCGACCAGCGCACCTTCGGCGGTCTGTCGCTGCACGACACGACCCCCGACGGGCTGCCCGACGTCATCGCGCACATCGCCCGCGACCCCCTGGACCCGCTCTTCGACGAGGAGTCGTTCCACCGGGCGCTCCGCCGCAAGCGCACCACCATCAAGCGGGCCCTGCTGGACCAGTCGCTGATCAGCGGCGTCGGCAACATCTACGCGGACGAGGCGCTGTGGCGCGCCCGCATCCACTACGAGCGCCCGACCGCGAACTTCACCCGGCCGCGCACCCTGGAACTCCTGGGCCACGCCCGGGACGTGATGAACGCGGCCCTCGCCGTGGGCGGCACCAGCTTCGACAGCCTGTATGTGAACGTCAACGGCGAGTCCGGCTACTTCGACCGCTCGCTCGACGCGTACGGACGCGAGGGGCTGCCCTGCCGCAGGTGTGCCACACCGATGCGGCGGCGCGCCTGGATGAACCGGTCCAGCTACTTCTGCCCGCGCTGTCAGCGGCCGCCGCGCGTCTCGTCGTAACGCTTTCGCGCCCGCAGCACGTCGTCCATGCGCTCCTCCACGCAGTGGATGAGCGACAGCAGACGCTCGGCGACCTCCCGGCCCAGCGGGGTGAGCGTGTAGTCGACGCGCGGCGGGTTGGTGGGCTGCGCCTCGCGGTGGACCAGCCCGTCGCGCTCCAGGGCCTGCAGTGTCTGGGAGAGCATCTTCTCGCTGACGCCGTCGACGCGGCGGCGCAGCGCGTTGAACCGGAACGAGCCCTCGTGCAGCGCGCCCAGCGTCAGGGCGCCCCAGCGGCCGGTCACGTGCTCAAGGGTGCCTCGGGAGGGGCAGGTCCTGGCGAACACGTCGAACGGGTCCGGCTGGCCGCCCGGGCCGTCGCCGTTCCCGGCACCCTCCGGACCCTCCGGGCGGGCAACCGCCTGCGCTGTGCTGTCCATACGTTGAGCGTACTGCGGCACAGCGCCCATCAGAAGGACAGCGCTGACCGGTGGTCAGCGCTGTGGGGTCCTCCTGCGTGGGTGCAGTGCGGTGGCGTGCCCGTCTAGTAGCCGAAGTCCTGGGTCCACCACGGTCCGCCCTCACCGAAGTGCACGCCGACGCCGAGGGTCGTGAAGTCGCAGTTCAGTATGTTGGCGCGGTGACCGGGGCTGTTCATCCAGGCCTCCATCACCGCAGCGGCCGTGGCCTGGCCGCGGGCGATGTTCTCGCCGCCCAGGTCGGTTATGCCGAGGGCCGCCGCACGGTCCCAGGGGCTGTCGCCGTCCGGGTCGGTGTGGTCGAAGAAGTCGCGGGCGGCCATGTCCGCGCTGAACGCGGAGGCCAGCTGCGACAGCGCGCTGTTGGCGGCCACCGGGCTGCAGCCCGCCTTGGCCCGCTCCTCGTTGACCAGCGCCAGCACCTGGGCCTCGGCCTGCGTCCCGGCGGAGCTGCCGGCCGGGGCGGTCTGCTTCTGCTCCTGCTTCTCCGCCTGTTCCGCGGCCTTGTCGGCGGACTTCTCCGACTTCTCGGACTTCTCCGGCTTCTTGCTCTCCGGGGCCTTGGACGACGGCTTCTCGGCCGGGGTCTTCGAGGGTGCGCTCTCGGAGGGGGCGGCGGACGGGGAAACCTCGCGCTCGCCGTCGCGGCTGCTCGCCGAGTCGTCCTCGCGGTCGGAGGCAGCCTCCCGCGAACCGCCCTGCTGCGTCTCCAGGCCGGACGGGGAGGTGGCCGGCTGGGTCGCCTTGTCGGTGCCGCCGCCGCTGCTGACCGTGTAGGAGTCGCCGCCGGGCAGTACGCCGGTGGCGACCGCGACGGTGCCGAGGGCGACGGCCGCGGAGACGCCGAGCAGTCCGGTGCGCACGGGCGTCACGGTCTTCTTCTGCTTGCGGTGCGAGCGGCGTCCGGGCGGCGCGTCGGCCTCGGCCTCGAGGACGGCGGCGAAGCCGTACAGGTTCTCCGGGCCGTACTGCTCCGTGGGGGCGTCGTGGGGGTGTGTGGTCCCGGTGGCGCGGCCCGTGGCGGCGCGGCCGGCGGCGGAGCGTCGGTGGCGTCCCATGTCCTGGCCTTCCTCGACCTTACGGTCAATGTCTTTCACTGAACTCACACGAACGAGTGAGTTTCATATGAGATTCATTGCGTCCGGACGGTACAGCATGACGCAGGGGGAGGGAGTGATCCCAGAGACATTGGCCCGTTACCGTTCAGGAATGAACAAGGATGTACGGCTGGTCGCCTGGGTGCGCGGACATGTCCAGGGCGTGGGTTTCCGCTGGTTCACGCGGGCCAGGGCGCTGGAGATCGGCGGCCTGAGTGGTTTTGCTCTCAATCTGGCGGACGGCCGCGTCCAGGTGGTCGCGGAGGGCCCGCGCGAGCACTGCGAGGCGCTGCTCGACTGGCTCCAGGGCGACGACACGCCCGGACGCGTGGACGGAGTCACCGAGATCTGGGACACACCTCGCGGGGGTTACGACGGCTTCGCCATCCGGTGATCGCCAGGCGTGCGCCCGGCGGGGCGCAGGGGGCGGAACATGCCCCCGGCATCCGTCCGAAGTGGAAAGAACCTGGTGGTTGCCAAGAAGCGTGCGCCGTGGCAGGCTCCGCGGTAACGAATGATCTCCCCGGTCCCAGGGCCCCGCAGGAGACGCAGCGCCGCCTGTTCCGGCCGCGCGCGCCCGGGTTGCCCGCCATTGCGGGGCGTGATCGTGTTGACCGTCAAACTTTTTGGTGAGACGCTGAAAGCCCCGCGCACCTTAGCTGTTTGGCATGGATGAACGGCAGCAAAACTCAAGAGTGCCAAGCACCCCGGGTGCGATTCCCTCACGACCCACACCGCTTCGGTCGGTCACTCAGTGCGGAGGACCATCCATCATGGCAAAGGCGCTTCTCGGTTACGTCGGCGGCTCCGACCCGCGACTCCTCGCCGAGATGCGACGGCTCCAGCAGCGCGTACAGGACCTGGAATCCGAGCTCGTACGAATCCAGGCGGAGAACGACGCGCTGACGGCTGCCGCTTCTCACGACTCGCTTGTCGAAAGCATCGACGCACACCAGGCGGAGCCTGCGCTCACCTGACCACTGCCTTGCACAACGACAGCAATGGTTGGGCGGCTCGTTTCAACCGCTAAGTAAGTTGTGTCAGATCTGCAAGGGACGCCTCTTCGGCGTCCCTTCCTCTTTGCCCCCGCGTCATCCTCCGCTCTCTTCACGTCTGGTGTGCCCTGCACGTTCATGAGTAAAACCGAGCGTTCATGAACTGATACCCGGCGCGCAAACATGCGACGCGCGGTGTCTACCTGGCGGAGCCGCCGCCGGTGAAGGGGCGGAAGGTAAAGTCCGACGGCGTGCACCTCAAGGCCCTGACCCTGCGCGGGTTCAAATCGTTCGCGTCGGCGACCACGCTGCGCTTCGAGCCGGGCATCACGTGTGTCGTCGGCCCGAACGGCTCGGGCAAGTCCAACGTCGTGGACGCGCTGAGCTGGGTCATGGGCGAGCAGGGCGCCAAGTCGCTGCGCGGCGGCAAGATGGAGGACGTCATCTTCGCCGGCACCACCGGGCGCCCGCCGCTCGGCCGCGCCGAGGTGTCCCTGACCATCGACAACTCCGACGGGGCCCTTCCCATCGAGTACGCCGAGGTCACCATCACCCGGATCATGTTCCGGGGCGGCAGCAGCGAGTACCAGATCAACGGCGACACCTGCCGTCTCCTCGACATCCAGGAACTCCTCTCCGACTCCGGCATCGGCCGCGAGATGCACGTCATCGTCGGCCAGGGCCAGCTCGACTCCGTGCTGCACGCCGACCCGATGGGCCGCCGCGCCTTCATCGAGGAGGCCGCCGGCGTCCTCAAGCACAGGAAGCGCAAGGAGAAGGCCCTGCGCAAGCTGGACGCGATGCAGGCCAACCTCGCCCGCGTCCAGGACCTCACCGACGAACTGCGGCGCCAGCTGAAACCGCTCGGCCGGCAGGCCGCCGTCGCCCGCCGGGCCGCCGTCATCCAGGCCGACCTCCGCGACGCCCGGCTGCGCCTCCTCGCCGACGACCTCGTGACGCTGCGCCGGGCGCTCCAGGCGGAGATCGCCGACGAGGCCGCGCTGAAGGAGCGCAAGGAGGCCGCCGAGACGGAGCTGAGGAAGGCGCTCCAGCGGGAGGCACTGCTGGAGGACGAGGTACGGCGGCTCACCCCGCGCCTGCAGCGCGCCCAGCAGACCTGGTACGAACTCTCGCAGCTCGCCGAGCGGGTGCGCGGCACGATCTCGCTGGCCGAAGCCCGGGTGAAGAGCGCCACCTCCGCGCCCCCTGAGGAGCGGCGCGGGCGCGACCCCGAGGACCTGGAGCGCGAGGCCGCCCGCATCCGGGAGCAGGAGGCAGAGCTCGAGGCGATGCTGGAGGCGGCGCAGCACGCCCTCGAGGACACCGTCGCCCACCGGGCCGAGCTGGAGCGCGAGCTCGCCGTCGAGGAACGCCGGCTGAAGGACGTCGCCCGCGCCATCGCCGACCGCCGCGAGGGTCTCGCCCGCCTCAGCGGGCAGGTGGGCGCGGCCCGCTCCCGCGCCGCCTCCGCCCAGGCCGAGATCGACCGTCTCGCCGCCGCCCGCGACGAGGCGCAGGAACGTGCCGTCACCGCGCAGGAGGAGTACGAGGCGCTGCAGGCCGAGGTCGACGGCCTGGACGCGGGGGACGTGGAACTCGCCGAGCGGCACGAGGCAGCCAGGGCCGAGCTCGCCGAGGCCGAGTCCGCCCTGGCCGTGGCCCGCGAGGCGGCCACCGCGGCCGAGCGCGAACGGGCCGCGACCCGTGCCCGGCACGAAGCCCTGGCCCTGGGGCTGCGCCGCAAGGACGGCACGGGCGCGCTGCTGGGTGCGAAGGACCGACTCGGTGGGCTGCTCGGCCCGGCCGCCGAGCTGCTGACGGTGACCCCCGGCTACGAGGTGCCGCTCGCCGCGGCCTTCGGCGCCGCGGCCGACGCGGTCGCGGTGACGACGCCGGCCACTGCTGCCGAAGCGATTCGCCTGCTGCGCAAGCAGGACGCCGGACGGGCCGCGCTGCTGCTCACCGGCGCGCCCGACGACGTACCGCCGCAGCCGCCCGCGGACGGTACTCCCTACGCCGCCGACCTGGTGCGGGGGCCGTCGGAGCTGATGCCCGCCGTACGGCGGTTGCTGAAGGGGATCGTCGTCGTCGGGACCCTGGAGGACGCCGAGGAGCTCGTCTACGGGCGGCCCGAGCTCACCGCCGTCACCGCCGAGGGCGACGTCCTCGGGGCGCACTTCGCGCACGGCGGGTCCGCCGGGGCGCCCAGTCTGCTCGAGGTCCAGGCATCCGTCGATCAGGCGGCGGCCGAGCTGCAGGAGCTCGGCGTGCGGTGCGAGGAACTGGCCGGGGCGCAGGTCCGGGCCGAGGAGCTGCGCACGGAGCGGGCCGCGCTCGTCGAGGAGCTGGGGGAGCGGCGGCGGGCGGCCGAGCGGGAGAAGTCGGCCGTGGCCCAGCGGCTCGGGCGGCTGGCCGGGCAGGCGCGCGGCGCCACCGGGGAGGCCGAGCGCGCGACGGCGGCGGCCGCCCGGGCGCAGGAGGCCCTGGACCGGGCCGTGGAAGAGGCCGAGGAACTCGCGGAACGGCTCGCCGTCGCCGAGGAGATGCCGGCCGAGGAGGAACCCGACACCTCCGTACGGGACCGGCTCGCCGCCGACGGGGCCAACGCGCGGCAGACGGAGATGGAGGCGCGGCTCCAGGTGCGTACGCACGAGGAGCGCGTCAAGGGGCTTGCGGGGCGGGCCGACTCCCTGGACCGGGCCGCACGCGTCGAACGCGAGGCGCGGGCACGCGCCGAACAGCGCAGGGCGCGCCTCAGGCACGAGGCGGCCGTCGCACAGGCCGTGGCGTCCGGCGCCCGGCAGCTGCTCGCGCACGTGGAGGTCTCCCTCGTCCGCGCCGACGAGGAGCGCACCGCCGCCGAGGCCGCCAAGGCCCGGCGGGAGCAGGAACTCGCGCAGGCCCGGAACGTGGGGCGGGAACTGAAGTCCGAGCTGGACAAGCTCACCGACTCCGTCCACCGGGGTGAGGTGCTCGGTGCCGAGAAGCGGCTGCGCATAGAGCAACTGGAGACGAAGGCGCTGGAGGAGCTCGGCGTCGAGCCGGCCGGGCTGGTCGCCGAGTACGGCCCCGACCAGCCCGTACCGCCGTCGCCGCCCGCCGCGGGCGAGGAACTGCCCGAGGACCCGGAGCACCCGCGCAACCGGCCGAGGCCGTATCTCCGCGCCGAACAGGAGAAGCGGCTGAAGGCCGCCGAGCGGGCGTACCAGCAGCTCGGCAAGGTCAATCCGCTCGCGCTGGAGGAGTTCGCGGCGCTGGAGGAGCGCCACCAGTTCCTCAGCGAGCAGCTGGAGGACCTGAAGAAGACGCGCGCCGATCTGCTCCAGGTGGTGAAGGAGGTCGACGAGCGCGTCGAGCAGGTCTTCACCGAGGCGTACCGGGACACGGCCCGGGAGTTCGAAGGGGTGTTCGGCCGCCTGTTCCCCGGAGGTGAGGGGCGGCTCGTCCTCACCGACCCCGACAACATGCTCACCACGGGCGTCGACGTGGAGGCGCGGCCGCCGGGCAAGAAGGTCAAGCGGCTGTCGCTGCTGTCCGGCGGGGAGCGGTCGCTGACCGCCGTCGCGCTGCTCGTGTCGATCTTCAAGGCGCGGCCCAGCCCGTTCTACGTGATGGACGAGGTCGAGGCGGCGCTCGACGACACCAATCTGCAGCGGCTGATCCGGATCATGCAGGAGCTGCAGGAGGCCTCGCAGCTCATCGTGATCACTCACCAGAAGCGCACGATGGAGGTCGCCGACGCGCTGTACGGCGTCTCCATGCAGGGCGACGGAGTGTCGAAGGTCATCAGCCAGCGGTTGCGCTGACACGGCCCGGTTCGTTCACCGAGGTCCTGATCCGACCTTGCTTCGGCA
This sequence comes from Streptomyces sclerotialus, assembly GCA_000719105.1. Classification (GTDB taxonomy): domain Bacteria; phylum Actinomycetota; class Actinomycetes; order Streptomycetales; family Streptomycetaceae; genus Streptomyces; species Streptomyces sclerotialus_B. The sequence goes on from JODX01000011.1 coordinate 45,266, forward strand.
TGGCTTGCCCCGCGCACGGTTGCCCGCCTCTTTGAGGGGCACACGGGGCTGGCAAGAGCCATGAGGTTCCCGAGTCTTCAAGACTTGAACACACGGCCTTCTTAAGTCGTCGAGATAGTCACATCTGCCATCTCTTGACTTCGAGACTTGAAGGCATAGTCTCTGCAACGTTGCTTTTACCTTCAGGTGTCGCCAGCTCCGTCACCTAGAAGGGCTCACCACACCCCGGCAGCGTTGCCGGTGGCCCGAGGAGTTCACGTGACCAGCACAGCGCAGGCACCCCAGTCAGGAGCCCGGGGCGCACACCCCGAACATCTCTCGCACGTCATCTTCATCGCGGCGGCGGCCGCGATGGGCGGTTTCCTCTTCGGCTACGACAGCTCCGTGATCAACGGCGCCGTCGAGGCCATCCGGGACCGCTACGACATCGGCTCCGCGGCGCTGGCCCAGGTCGTCGCCGTCGCGCTGATCGGCTCCGCCATCGGCGCCGCCACCGCGGGCCGTATCGCCGACCGCATCGGCCGCATCCGCTGCATGCAGATCGCCGCCGTGCTGTTCACCATCAGCGCCGTCGGCTCGGCGCTGCCCTTCGCCCTGTGGGACCTGGCCTTCTGGCGGATCGTCGGCGGCTTCGCCATCGGTATGGCCTCCGTGATCGGCCCCGCGTACATCGCCGAGGTGGCCCCCGCCGCGTACCGCGGGCGGCTCGGCTCCTTCCAGCAGGCTGCGATCGTCGTCGGCATCGCCGTCTCCCAGCTCGTCAACTGGGGCATCCTGAACGCTGCCGGCGGCGACCAGCGCGGCAAGCTGATGGGCCTGGAGGCCTGGCAGGTCATGCTGGGCGTCATGGTGATCCCGGCCATCCTGTACGGGCTGCTCTCCTTCGCGATCCCCGAGTCGCCGCGCTTCCTGATCTCCGTCGGCCGGACCGAGCGCGCCCGTGAGGTGCTCGCCGAGGTCGAGGGCAAGAACGTCGACCTGGACGCCCGCGTCGACGAGATCAAGAGCCACATGCAGAGCGAGCACAAGTCCACCTTCAAGGACCTGCTCGGCGGCACCTTCTTCTTCAAGCCGATCGTCTGGATCGGTATCGGCCTGTCGGTCTTCCAGCAGTTCGTCGGCATCAACGTCGCGTTCTACTACTCGTCGACGCTGTGGCAGTCGGTCGGTGTCGACCCGACGGACTCGTTCCTGTACTCGTTCACGACGTCGATCATCAACATCGTCGGCACCATCATCGCGATGATCTTCGTGGACCGCATCGGCCGCAAGCCGCTCGCGATCATCGGTTCGGTCGGCATGGTGATCGGCCTCGCGCTGGAGGCCTGGGCGTTCAGCTTCGACCTGGTCGACGGCAAGCTGCCCGCCACCCAGGGCTGGGTCGCCCTGATCGCCGCCCACGTGTTCGTCCTCTTCTTCGCCCTGTCGTGGGGTGTGGTCGTCTGGGTCATGCTCGGCGAGATGTTCCCGAACCGGATCCGTGCCGCCGCCCTGGGCGTGGCCGCCTCCGCGCAGTGGATCGCCAACTGGGCCATCACCGCGAGCTTCCCGTCGCTGGCCGACTGGAACCTCTCCGTGACCTACATCATCTACACGGTCTTCGCCGCGCTCTCCATCCCCTTCGTGCTCAAGTTCGTGAAGGAGACGAAGGGCAAGGCGCTGGAGGAGATGGGCTGACCCCCGCCCACCGAGCCCGAGGAGACGGGCCAAGTCCCCGCTGCCCGCTCCTCGCACCGTCCGCCGCCCCGCCCCGGTACACCCGGGCCGGGGCGGCGGCCTTTCCGGGCCCGCGCTGTCCGTGCGCGGAAGGCACGGCGGCACCGGGCCCCCGGCCCGCGGCACCGCTCCGGCCCGGTCATGGCGTGTCACCCCGGCCCGCCCGGTCAGGGCCCCGCGCGTACAAGGGACGGCCGGGCGGGCGGCCACGCCATACTGGGGCTGTTATGGAAATCGTCATCCTTGCTGTAGTCATCGCCGTGGTCGTGCTCGGCGCGCTCAGCGGGCTCGTCATCGGCAGCCGCAGAAAGAAGCAGCTGCCCCCGCCGCCGCCCGCCGCGCCCGACATCACCGCCCCTCCGGCCGAGCCGCACGTCGGCGAAGAGGCCGAGACGCCGCGCGACGAAGCGCGCAGAACCATCGAGGAGGTGGACCTCCCCGACGCCACGGCGACGGCACCCGTCGCCGTGGAGGAGCCGCCCGCCCCCGTCATCGAGATCCCCGAACCGACCGCCGGCCGTCTGGTACGGCTGCGTGCCCGGCTCTCCCGGTCGCAGAACGCGCTCGGCAAGGGACTGCTCACGCTGCTCTCCCGGGAGCACCTCGACGAGGACACCTGGGAGGAGATCGAGGACACCCTCCTCACCGCCGACGTCGGCGTGCAGCCCACCCAGGAACTGGTCGAGCGGCTGCGCGAGCGCGTGAAGGTGCTCGGCACCCGCACGCCCGAGGAACTGCGCGGACTGCTCCGCGAGGAGCTGCTGACCCTGGTCGGCACCGACTCGGACCGCGCCGTGCGCACCGAGCCCGAGACCGGCAAGCCGGGCATCGTGATGGTCGTCGGCGTCAACGGCACCGGCAAGACCACCACCACCGGCAAGCTCGCCCGCGTCCTCGTGGCCGACGGCCGCAGCGTCGTGCTCGGCGCGGCCGACACCTTCCGCGCCGCCGCCGCCGACCAGCTCCAGACCTGGGGCGAGCGCGTCGGCGCCCACACCGTACGGGGCCCCGAGGGCGGCGACCCCGCCTCCGTCGCCTTCGACGCGGTCAAGGAGGGCAAGGAGATCGGCGCCGACGTCGTGCTCATCGACACGGCGGGCCGGCTGCACACCAAGACCGGCCTCATGGACGAGCTCGGCAAGGTCAAGCGGGTCGTGGAGAAGCACGCGCCGCTGGACGAGGTGCTGCTCGTGCTCGACGCCACCACCGGCCAGAACGGCCTCATCCAGGCCCGTGTCTTCGCCGAGGTCGTCGACATCACCGGCATCGTGCTGACCAAGCTCGACGGCACAGCCAAGGGCGGCATCGTGGTCGCCGTGCAGCGTGAGCTGGGCGTGCCCGTCAAGCTGGTCGGTCTGGGCGAGGGCGCCGACGACCTGGCGCCGTTCGAGCCGGAAGCGTTCGTGGATGCGCTTATCGGCGACTGATCATCCGTATCCGCGAAGAAGCGCCCGCCCCCGGGGCACAGCCGGGGACGGGCGCTTCGTTGTGCGCGGCTGCGATCGCGGCTCTGCGCACGCCGCCGTATGAACGGCTACGCGCGCGACCGGTGCGCCACATAGGCGAGTGTGCCCAGCAGCAGGCGGGCCGCCGGGGGCTTCGTCGCCGAGTCCAGGGCGGGGAAGCGGAGCCAGCGCGCGGGGCCGAGGCCGCCGTGGTCCGAGGGCGGGGCCGTGATGTGGGTGCCCGGGCCCAGGCCGCGCAGGTCCAGCGAGGCCGGGTCGTCCCAGCCCATGCGGTACAGCAACCGGGGCAGCTCGGCCGCGACGCCCGGGGCGACGAGGAACTGGGCGCGGCCCTCCGGCGTGGCGATCACCGGGCCGAGCGGAAGGCCCATGCGCTCCAGACGGACCAGCGCATGGCGCCCGGCGGTCTCCGCCACCTCGATCACGTCGAACGCGCGGCCCACCGGCAGCATGATCGACGCGCCGGGAACCTCCTGCCAGGCCGCTGTCACCTCGTCGAGTGTGGCACCGGCGCGCACCGGGGCGGCGAAGTCGAGCGGATGCGCGCCGGGCGTACTGCAGTTCGCCCGGCCGCACGAGCACACCCCCGCTGCTGCTCGTGCGCCGGGCACCACGTCCCATCCCCAGAGCCCGGTGAACTCGGCCACCGCGGTGCAGTCCGGCGAGCGCCCGCGCCGGCGAGTGCCGGATCGCATCTCCCGGATGCCGACGATCGTGAAGCCCATACCCCCTCCAACGGGTCCGGCGCGCCGTTGGTTACGCGGTGCAGGCGCGTCGTGACGCTCTGTTCTCTTCCCGTTTCCCCTCGCTCACTTGCCTGGCGCTCTGTGGCGTTCCGGGTGGTGCGGCGGGTTCTGTGCGCCTCTGGGTGCGCCGCTCCATCCGCTTCCCGGTCGGCCTGTGTCAAGTGAATCGCGCAGGGGTGATCGTGAGTTCATTAGAAGGGGTGGCGAATGGTGGCGTTTCCGGAATCGCCATGGCTGGAGGGGTGATCGTAGGATTACTTTGTGTGCACAAGTCCTGGGGACGCATGCACTCACGGGTATGCCGGAGGCAAGTCGGGTTCCCGTTCGGCGGGTGACAACCACCGGACGCGTGGGGTGACGGACCGGCATTCTGATAGGCCTTGGCGCCAACGGCGCACAAGTGGTTTCAGGGATGGGGGCGTTCCAGTGGACGGCAACGGCGGAAGCGGGGCGAATGCTGACAAGCGCCCCAATGGGCTTCTGAGCTCGTGGTTCGTACGCAGTGGCTGGTCCAAGGGCGAGCTCGCCCGTCAGGTCAACCGCCGGGCCCGCCAGCTGGGGGCCAATCACATCTCCACGGACACCTCCCGCGTACGCCGCTGGCTCGACGGCGAGAATCCCCGCGAGCCGATCCCGCGCATCCTGTCCGAGCTGTTCTCCGAGCGGTTCGGCTGCGTGGTCGCCGTCGAGGACCTGGGGCTGCGGGCCGCCCACCAGTCACCGTCCACCTCCGGGGTCGACCTCCCCTGGACGGGCCCGCAGACCGTGGCGATGATCGGCGAGTTCTCGCGCAGTGACCTGATGCTGGCACGGCGCGGTTTTCTCGGGAGCTCGCTGATGCTCTCGGCGGGCCCGTCCCTCATCGAACCGATGCAGCGCTGGCTCGTGCCCTCGCCGCCGGCCCCGCGCGAGGACCCCGAGTCCGGGCCCGCCTCGCGGCGCTGCGGCAAGCTGTCCAAGCCCGAGCTGGACCTCCTCGAGTCGACCACCGTGATGTTCCGCCAGTGGGACGCCCGGTGCGGCGGCGGCCTGCGCCGCAAGGCGGTCGTGGGCCAGCTCCACGAGGTGACGGACCTGCTCCAGGAGCCCCAGCCCGGCACCACCACCCGGCGGCTGTTCAAGGTCGCCGCAGAGCTGGCCGAGCTGGCGGGCTGGATGAGCTACGACATCGGGCTGCAGCCCACCGCGCAGAAGTACTTCGTGCTCGCCCTGCACGCGGCCAAGGAGGCCGGCGACCGCCCCCTCGGCTCGTACGTTCTGTCCAGCATGAGCCGGCAGATGATCCACCTCGGCCGGCCGGACGACGCCCTGGAGCTCGTCCACCTCGCGCAGTACGGCAGCCGCGACTGCGCGAGCCCGCGCACCCAGTCCATGCTGTATGCGATGGAGGCCCGCGCCTACGCCAACATGGGCCAGCCCGGGAAGTGCAAGCGGGCCGTCCGGATGGCCGAGGACACCTTCGCCGACGCGGCGGACTGGGACGATCCGGAGCCCGACTGGATCCGTTTCTTCTCCGAGGCCGAGCTGTACGGGGAGAACTCCCACTCCTACCGCGACCTCGCCTATGTGGCCGGCCGCAGTCCCACGTACGCCTCCCTGGCCGAGCCCCTGATGCGCAGGGCCGTCGAGCTGTTCGCCGAGGACGCCGAGCACCAGAGGTCCTACGCGCTCAACCTCATCGGCATGGCGACCGTGCATCTGCTGCAGCGCGAGCCCGAGCAGAGCAGCCTGCTCGCCTCGAATGCCATGGAGGTGGCGAGAAAAGTACGGTCCGAGCGGGTCAACACCCGCATCCGGAAGACCGTCGACACGGCCGTACGCGATTTCGGCGACCTGGCCGAGGTCGTGGACCTCACGGACCAGCTCGCCGTGCACCTGCCCGAGACCGCCGAAGCGGTCTGAGCCCCGCCACCCCGTCGGCCTTCCGGGCCCCGCACTCCGGCCGCGGCCGGCCGTCCCGACTACCCGACTCGGCTCCCCCATCGCCAGGTCATCGGACGGCCGCCGTGGCCGGTTCCGCTGTCCGCGGCCTCCCGGACCTGCCGCCGGACGCGCCGGCGGCGGTGCCCGCGCCGAGCCTCCGGCCGTTCCCAGCCCGGACGCCGGAACGGGTGACGGGATGCTCTTCACCGAAGGTTGCGTCACGATAACGATCGACACGCATCGCATCCGGCGGTTCATCGACGCGTAACACACAGGGCGCCTTCGTCACTGCGGCGAAACATCGAGGGGCGCCGACCGAAACGGCGCTGCGACAGTCTCGTGGCTCATAACCGGCCCACCCCTCCATCCGGCTCGAGGCTTCGCCCGCACGGGGCCGTACCAACGACGAGGAGACGCCGATGGCACCAGCCATCACCCTGGCCGCAGACACGCCGACCCTGTCTGCCGCCAACACGGGATTCATGCTCATCTGCTCCGCCCTGGTGATGCTCATGACCCCGGGCCTGGCCTTCTTCTACGGAGGCATGGTCCGCGTCAAGAGCACTCTGAACATGCTGATGATGAGCTTCATCAGCCTCGGCATCGTCACCATCCTGTGGGTGCTGTACGGCTTCTCCCTCGCCTTCGGCACCGACTCCGGCAGCCTCATCGGCTGGTCCTCGGACTACGTCGGGCTCAGCGGGATCGGCATCACGGAGCTCTGGGACGGCTACACCATCCCGGTCTACGTCTTCGCCGTCTTCCAGCTGATGTTCGCGGTCCTCACACCCGCCCTGATCAGTGGCGCACTCGCCGACCGCGTGAAGTTCACCGCCTGGGCGCTGTTCGTCGCGCTGTGGGCCACCGTCGTGTACTTCCCCGTCGCCCACTGGGTCTGGGGCGCCGGCGGCTGGGCCTTCGAACTCGGCGTCATCGACTTCGCCGGCGGTACGGCCGTCCACATCAACGCGGGCGCCGCGGCGCTCGCCGTCATCCTGGTCATCGGCAAGCGCGTCGGCTTCAAGAAGGACCCGATGCGCCCGCACAGCCTCCCGCTGGTCATGCTCGGCGCCGGTCTGCTGTGGTTCGGCTGGTTCGGCTTCAACGCCGGTTCGTGGCTCGGCAACGACGACGGCGTCGGCGCGCTGATGTTCGTCAACACCCAGGTCGCCACCGGTGCCGCGGTCCTCGCCTGGCTCGCCTACGAGAAGATCCGCCACGGCGCGTTCACCACCCTCGGTGCCGCCTCCGGCGCCGTCGCCGGCCTTGTCGCCATCACCCCGGCCGGCGGCGCGGTCTCCCCGCTCGGCGCGATCGCCGTCGGCGCCATCGCCGGTGTGCTGTGCGCCATGGCCGTCGGCCTGAAGTACCGGTTCAACTACGACGACTCCCTCGACGTCGTCGGCGTCCACATGGTCGGCGGCATCGTCGGCTCCCTGCTCGTCGGCTTCTTCGCCACCGGCGGCGGCCAGTCCGACGTGGCCGGCCTCTTCTACGGCGGCGGCCTCGACCAGTTCTGGAAGCAGTGCGCCGGTGTCTTCGGTGTCCTCGCCTACTCCCTGGTCGCCTCCGCGGTCCTCGCCCTCCTGATCGACAAGACGCTCGGGATGCGGGTCAGTGAGGACGACGAGGTCACGGGCATCGACCAGGTCGAGCACGCCGAGACCGCGTACGACTTCAGCGGTGCGGGCGGCGGCGCGGCCCGCACCACGGTCCCGGCCCCGGCCGTGGACGCCGGTGCCAAGGACGGGACCAAGGACGGGACGAAGGCCGCGAGCAAGAAGGTGGACGCATGAAGCTCATCACCGCCGTCGTGAAGCCGCACCGGCTCGACGAGATCAAGGAAGCCCTCCAGGCCTTCGGAGTGCACGGCCTGACCGTCACCGAGGCCAGCGGCTACGGCCGGCAGCGCGGCCACACCGAGGTCTACCGCGGCGCCGAGTACACGGTCGACCTCGTCCCCAAGATCCGCATCGAGGTGCTGGTCGAGGACGACGACGCCGAGCAGCTGATCGACGTCGTGGTCAAGGCGGCCCGTACCGGCAAGATCGGTGACGGCAAGGTCTGGGCGGTCCCGGTCGAGACGGCCGTCCGGGTCCGGACCGGCGAGCGCGGTCCGGACGCGCTCTGAGGAAGACGTCCGAGAGAGACGGGAGTCGCCGGGTGACGAGTACGGATGTGACGACAGAAGCAGAAGACTCGGGACCCGGCGGTTACGCGGCGGCCCGGCTGCGCCTCCTCACCGAGGGGGCGCGGTCCGGGCCGCCGCGCCGTACGGCCCTCTCCGGGCTCACGGACGACTGGCTGGCCGGCCTCTTCGACGCCGGTGCCGCAGGACTGCGCGGGGTCTCCCTGGTCGCCGTCGGCGGCTACGGGCGCGGCGAGCTCTCCCCGCGCAGCGACCTCGACCTGCTGCTCCTCCACGACGGCGGAGACCCGGCCGCGGTCGCCGCCCTCGCCGACCGCATCTGGTACCCGGTGTGGGACCTGGGCCTCGCCCTGGACCACTCCGTGCGCACCCCCGCCGAGGCCCGCAAGACGGCGGCCGACGACCTCAAGGTGCAGCTCGGCCTGCTGGACGCCCGGCACCTCGCGGGCGACCTCGGCCTCACCGCCGGCCTGCGCACGGCCGTCCTGGCCGACTGGCGCAACCAAGCCCCCAAACGCCTGCCCCAGCTCCAGGAGCTGTGCGCCGAACGCGCCGAGCGGCAGGGCGAGTTGCAGTACCTGCTGGAACCCGACCTCAAGGAGGCCCGCGGCGGCCTCAGAGACGCCACGGCCCTGCGCGCAGTCGCCGCCTCCTGGCTCGCCGACGCCCCCCGCGAGGGGCTCGCCGACGCCCGGCGCCGCCTCCTTGACGTACGCGACGCCCTCCACCTCGCCACCGGCCGCGCCACCGACCGGCTCGCCCTCCAGGAACAGGACCAGGTCGCCGCCGAACTCGGCCTCCTGGACGCCGACACCCTGCTGCGCCAGGTGTACGAGGCCGCCCGCGTCATCTCGTACGCCAGCGATGTGACCTGGCGCGAGGTGGGGCGGGTGCTGCGGTCGCGCGCCGTACGGCCACGGCTGCGCGCCCTGATCGGCGGCGGCAAACCGGTCGCCGAACGCTCCCCGCTCGCCGAGGGCGTGGTCGAGCAGGACGGCGAGGTGGTGCTCGCCCGCACCGCGCGCCCCGACCGCGACCCTGTGCTGCCCCTGCGCGCGGCCGCCGCGGCCGCCCAGGCGGGCCTGCCGCTCTCCCTGCACGCGGTGCGCCGGATCGCGGCCGCCGCCCGGCCGCTGCCCGCGCCCTGGCCCGCCGAGGCCCGGGAGCAACTGGTCACCCTGCTCGGCTCGGGCCGGCCCACCGTGGAGGTCTGGGAGGCACTGGAGGCCGAGGGACTGATCACCCGGCTGCTGCCCGACTGGGAGCGCGTGCGCTGCCGCCCCCAGCGCAACGCCGTGCACCTGTGGACCGTCGACCGCCATCTGATCGAGACAGCGGTACGGGCCTCCGAGCTGACCCGCCGCGTCCACCGCCCCGACCTCCTCCTGGTCGCGGCCCTGCTGCACGACATCGGCAAGGGCTGGCCCGGCGACCACTCCGTCGCCGGCGAGATCATCGCCAAGGACGTGGCCGCCCGGATCGGCTTCGACCGCGACGACGTGACCGTCCTCGCCACGCTCGTCCGCCACCACCTGCTGCTCGTCGAGACGGCCACTCGCCGCGACCTGGACGACCCGGCCACGGTCCGCTCCGTCGCCGAGGCCGTCGGCTCGCAGGGCACCCTGGAGCTGCTGCACGCCCTCACCGAGGCGGACGCGCTGGCCACCGGCCCGGCGGCCTGGTCCTCCTGGCGCGCCTCGCTCGTGGCCGACCTGGTCAAGCGGGTCTCCGCCGTCCTCTCCGGCGACGTCCCCGAGGACCCGGAGGACGCCGCCCCCACGGCCGAGCAGGAGCGGCTCGCCATCGAGGCGTTCCGCACCGGCGGTCCCGTACTGGCCCTGCGCGCCCAGACCGAACCGCCGGGGGAGGGGGCGGAGGAAGCCGCCGGAGAACCCGAGCCCCTCGGTGTGGAACTGCTCATCGCGGTGCCGGACCAGCCGGGCGTCCTGCCCGCGATGGCCGGCGTCCTGGCCGTGCACCGGCTCACCGTCCGCACGGCCGAGCTCCGCGCCCTGGACCTGCCGGACGCCGTCCAGGGCTCCGTACTGCTCCTCGACTGGCGCGTGGCGGCCGAGTACGGCTCCCTGCCGCAGGCCGCCCGGCTGCGCGCCGACCTCGTCCGGGCGCTGGACGGATCGCTGGACATCGCAGGGCGCCTGGCCGAGCGCGACGCGGCGTACCCGCGGCGCCGGGGCGTCGTGGCACCGCCGCCCCGGGTGACGGTCGCCCCGGCTGCCTCCCGGCACGCCACGGTCATCGAGGTCCGCGCCCAGGACCGGCCCGGACTGCTGCACCGCATCGGACGGGCGCTGGAGGACGCGGACGTACGGGTGCGGAGCGCGCATGTGTCGACGCTGGGGGCGAACGCGGTGGACGCCTTCTACGTCACCGGCCACGAGGGCGTGCCGCTGCCGGGGGAGGAGGCCGCGGTGGTGGCGCGGAAGGTGGAGGAGGCGTTGCGGGGGTGACCTCGCGGTCGCCCGCCCGTTGGCCGGAAGAGGTCCCTGCCGGGGCGGGGGCGGTCCGGGCGGCCCCGGCGACGCCGGCACGGACGCGGCGTGCTCCCCGCCGGAGCGGGGTTTCGCCCGTCCCAGCCCGTTGTCTCCGGCAGGCGGGGACGATTGCCTTGCACGGCCGGATACTCTGGAAGACGCTCAGACCGCCCCCGACTCCGAGGACCGACGCCGCCGTGTTCGATACTCTTTCCGATCGCCTTTCAGCGACCTTCAAGAACCTGCGCGGGAAGGGACGCTTGAGCGAGGCGGACATCGACGCCACGGCCCGCGAGATCCGTATCGCGCTGCTCGAGGCCGACGTCGCCCTCCCGGTGGTCCGCACGTTCATCAAGAACGTGAAGGAGCGGGCGCTCGGGGCCGAGGTCTCCAAGGCCCTCAACCCGGCTCAGCAGGTCCTCAAGATCGTCAACGACGAGCTCGTCACCATCCTCGGCGGCGAGACCCGGCGCCTGCGCTTCGCCAAGCAGCCCCCGACCGTGATCATGCTTGCGGGTCTGCAGGGTGCCGGTAAGACCACCCTCGCGGGCAAGCTCGGCAGGTGGCTCAAGGAGCAGGGCCACTCCCCGCTGCTGGTCGCCGCCGACCTCCAGCGCCCCAACGCGGTGAACCAGCTCAGCGTGGTCGCCGAGCGCGCGGGCGTCGCCGTCTACGCGCCCGAGCCGGGCAACGGCGTCGGCGACCCGGTCAAGGTCGCCAAGGACTCCATCGAGTTCGCGAGGTCCCGGGTGCACGACATCGTCGTCGTGGACACCGCCGGCCGCCTCGGCATCGATCAGGAGATGATGCAGCAGGCCGCGGACATCCGTGACGCGGTCAGCCCGGACGAGATCCTGTTCGTCGTCGACGCGATGATCGGTCAGGACGCGGTCAACACGGCCGAGGCGTTCCGCGACGGTGTCGGCTTCGACGGCGTGGTGCTGTCCAAGCTCGACGGTGACGCCCGCGGTGGTGCGGCCCTGTCGATCCGCCAGATCACCGGCAAGCCGATCATGTTCGCGTCGAACGGCGAGAAGCTCGACGACTTCGACGCCTTCCACCCGGACCGGATGGCCTCCCGCATCCTCGACATGGGTGACCTGCTCACCCTGATCGAGCAGGCGGAGAAGACGTTCAGCCAGGAAGAGGCCGAGAAGATGGCCTCCAAGCTGGCGTCCAAGAAGGGCCAGGACTTCACCCTGGACGACTTCCTGGCCCAGATGGAGCAGGTCAGGAAGATGGGCTCCATCTCCAAGCTGCTCGGCATGCTCCCGGGCATGGGCCAGATCAAGGACCAGATCAACAACATCGACGAGCGCGACGTCGACCGCACGGCCGCCATCATCAAGTCGATGACCCCGGCCGAGCGCACGGACCCGACGATCATCAACGGCTCGCGGCGGGCCCGTATCGCCAAGGGTTCCGGTGTCGAGGTCAGCGCCGTGAAGAACCTGGTGGAGCGGTTCTTCGAGGCGCGCAAGATGATGTCCCGCATGGCGCAGGGCGGCGGCATGCCGGGGATGCCCGGGATGCCGGGCATGGGCGGCGGTCCGGGCCGCACCAAGAAGCAGCCGAAGAAGGCCAAGGGCAAGCAGCGCTCCGGCAACCCGATGAAGCGCAAGCAGCAGGAGCAGGAGGAGGCCGCCCGCCGTGCCGCCGCCGCACAGGGCGGAGCCCCGGGCGGCGCGTTCGGCCTGCCGGGCCAGCAGGGCGGTCAGGACTTCGAGCTGCCGGACGAGTTCAAGAAGTTCATGGGCTGACACCCGTAGATCCCGTACGGCCGGATCCCGTACGACGCCGGGGGCACCCCCGGCGTCGTACGCACGTATCGCGCACGTACGCGTCCCGGTACGGGCAGCCGGGGCGGCGCTCGTGACGCGACGCGTGGCGGAGCCGGCAGAACTCCGCGGGGTCTCTCAGGGCGTCCGCGCGATCAGGTACCGGAACACGTTCGGCATCCACACGGTCCCGTCGCGCCGCTTGTGGGTGTGCAGGGCCTCGGTCAGCTCCTTGTCGACCTGGGCCTGGTCCGTGGCCGTGATGGCCGCGTCGAAGAGACCTGTGGACAGCAGTCCCCGCACCGCGCTGTCCACGTCCGCGTAGCCGAACGGGCACGCCACCCGACCCGAGCCGTCGGGACGCAGGCCGGCCCGCTGGGCGACCTCCTCCAGGTCGTCCCGGAGAGCGGGCCGCCAGCTCCTCGTGGTGCGCAGCGGCTCGGCCAGCTTCGTGGCGACGCGCAGTACCGACGACGCGACGCACCGCTCCGGCGGCCCCCAGCCCACGAGGACGACCGGCGTGCCCCGCCCGGCGAGCGGTTTCGCCGCGGCGAGCAGTTCGCCCAGTCCCTCGGAGTCCCCGGCCACGCAGCCGATCGGCTCGAAGGCGGTCACCAGGTTGTACGGGCGCTCGCCGGGGGCCTCGGCCAGGTTCCCCAGGGCTTCGGTGTCGGCGCCGTCGAGGATCCGGGTGTCCGTACGCGCGCGCGTGCCCCACGCCTGCGGCAGCAGCCGCTCGCGCGCGAGGGCCAGCCGTTCGGGGGACGCGGCGTCGACACCGGTGACCGCGGCCCCGCGGGACGCCGCCATCAGCAGGGCGAGCCCCGATCCGCAGCCGAGCCCGAGCAACCGGGTACCGGACCCCACCTCCAGTCGTGCGTAAACGGCTTCGTAGAGCGGAACCAGCATCCGCTCCTGGATCTCGGCCCAGTCACGCGCGCGTGCACACCGGTCCACGCGGGGCGCCGCCCCGGCGCGAGGTAAGTGCTGCCGCACGAGCGTAGGTGTCATATCGAAAGCGCCCCAATCCGCCGAGAGTTTCCGTCGTGTCCGGTTCCGTAGCCCCCGTGCAGTGCGCTCGCACTCCCCTCGTATGCCAGGAAACTCCGTGCCCGTCGCGGAGTCCAGGGGCTGTGGGGCCGGGTTCGTGAAGTGCCTGGGTATGCGTTCGACGGTAGTGAGAATTCACATTCCGGCAACGTGGACCCGCACCATCGCGCCAACCGCCGCGCCCTGGAGGAGCCGGTCCGTTCCCGGCGTGGCGCGGCCGTACGGTGTCCGGCCGCCGGGGCGGGCCGGTGCCGGGGGCCGGGACCGCACCGGGTAACGTCGCCGTCATGGCGTGTGCCGACCGAAGCGGCGCGTTCCGCCGCGGGCGCGGCCGAAACGCCCCTTGCGCAGTCGGCCGTCCCAGCTTCCCCGGCGCGCGGACACCGTGTACACGCCGGGGCGTACGTGCTGCTACGTACCGCCTTGGGAGGAGCTGTGAGGCTTCTCCGCAGATCAGCGCACCCGCCCTCGTCAGGACACATGAGCGACAACTGACGGGTACGTGCAAATTATTTGGGATGCCCCGGAATAGGAACACAGCGGGGTCCCGGCTCGTTGTCATTACGTGAGCACGACACCACCTGTACTCGCCGCAGAGCTGGCGCAGGCGTGGGCCGACATTCAGCGGCACCACCCCGAGCTGCCGGATCTAGCCGCCCCTGAGTCCCTTATCGGGGAGTCGTCGTCCGCGTGCGGGCACGAGCTCTCCTTCGAACGACTGCTGCACGAGGCAGTCCACGGCATCGCCGCCGCGCGCGGGGTGCGTGACACCTCCCGTGCCGGCCGGTACCACAACCGGAGATTCCTTGCGATCGCCGAGGAGCTGGGCCTGGACCACTCCGAGGAGCCGCATCCCAGCAGCGGCTTCTCGCTGGTCACGCTCAACCCCGAGGCGAAGCGACGCTACCGCCCGACGATCGAGCGGCTCCAGCGCGCGCTGAAGGCCCACTCCGCCGCGACCTCCGCCGACACCGCCCGTTCGTTCCGCGGGCCGGCCGCGCGGCACGGCTCCTCCGGGGGCGGTGTCCGGGTGAAGGCGGTGTGCGACTGCGGGCGCAACGTGCGCGTGGTGCCGTCCGTGCTCGCGCAGGCGCCGATCGTGTGCGGGGGGTGCGGCAAGCCGTTCCGCATTCCCGAGGTGGTCGGCGCGGCGGCGGGCTGAGCGCGGCGGGCCGGTGGACGACTGCTCGTGGCAGCCGTGACCGGCGGCCCGCGCGCGGGCACGGCATCCCCCTGTGTGCGATGACGGGCATCCGGAGCCCCGGGTGCCCGTCAGGCGTGCGCGAGTACACCCGCGGGCGAACGCCACCTCGGAATGTGGCACAATGGCTAGCTGTACTCGACAGCCGCACAGGACCCCTCTCTCCTCCGGCTGACGCGTCCGTCGGGCACTCGGGTACCGCAACCCCACGCGGCGCATCCGCCGTGCCCAACCACGTCAAAACCAGGAGAACCCACTCCCGTGGCAGTCAAGATCAAGCTGAAGCGTCTGGGCAAGATCCGTTCGCCTCACTACCGCATCGTCGTCGCCGACTCCCGCACCCGCCGTGACGGCCGGGCCATCGAGGAGATCGGCAAGTACCACCCGACGTACAACCCGTCGGTGATGGAGGTCGACGCCGAGCGCGTGGCGTACTGGCTCGGTGTCGGCGCCCAGCCGACCGAGCCCGTGCTCGCCATCCTCAAGAAGACCGGCGACTGGCAGAAGTTCAAGGGCGAGCCCGCCCCGGCGCCGCTGCTCGTCGCGGAGCCGAAGTCCACCCGCCCGTCCTTCGAGGCGCTCGGCGGCGACGACGAGGGCAAGGGTGAGGCCATCACCCAGAAGAAGAAGGCCGACAAGAAGGACGAGGCCGCCGCCGAGTCCGCGGCTGAGTCGACCGAGGCCTGAGCATGCTCGAGGAGGCTCTCGAGCACCTCGTGAAGGGCATCGTCGACAACCCTGACGATGTGCAGGTCGCCTCGCGCAACCTGCGCCGCGGGCGTGTACTGGAGGTCAGGGTCCACCCCGACGACCTCGGCAAGGTGATCGGTCGCAACGGCCGCACCGCACGCGCCCTGCGCACCGTCGTGGGCGCCATCGGCGGCCGCGGTGTCCGCGTCGACCTCGTCGACGTGGACCACGTCCGCTGACGCAAACACCGCACCGGCTCGGGCCGGGGAGGGCCACTGGGCCGTCCCCGGCCCGTTGTCGTAGATCAGGAGAATCGAGCAAGTGCAGCTGGTAGTCGCTCGCATCGGCCGAGCCCATGGCATCAAGGGCGAGGTCACCGTCGAGGTACGCACCGACGAGCCCGAACTGCGGCTCGCGCCCGGCGCCGTCCTGGCCACCGATCCGGCCGCGGCCGGACCGCTGACCATCGAGACCGGCCGCGTCCACAGCGGCCGTCTCCTGCTGCGCTTCGAGGGGGTGCGCGACCGCAACGGGGCGGAGGCCCTGCGCAACACCCTCCTCATCGCCGACGTCGACCCGGAGGAACTGCCCGAGGGTGAGGACGAGTACTACGACCACCAGCTGATGGACCTCGACGTGGTGACCACGGAGGGCGTGGAGATCGGCCGTATCACCGAGATCTCCCACCTGCCCTCGCAGGACCTGTTCGTGGTGGAGCGCCCCGACGGCAGCGAGGTCTACGTGCCGTTCGTCGAGGAGATCGTCACCGAGATCGATCTCGAGGAGCAGCGCGCGGTGATCGACCCGCCGCCCGGTCTGATCGACGACCGCGCGGAGACCGCCTCGTCCCGCGACTCCTCGGAGAACTCGGAGAACTCGGAGGACTCGGAGAACTCGGAGGACGAGGCGTAATGCGGCTCGACGTCGTCACGATCTTCCCCGAGTACCTGGACCCCCTGAACGTCTCGCTCGTCGGTAAGGCACGCGCGCGCGGGCAGCTCAATGTGCAGGTGCACGATCTGCGCGCCTGGACGTACGACCGGCACAACACGGTCGACGACACCCCGTACGGCGGCGGCCCCGGCATGGTCATGAAGACCGACCCCTGGGGCGACGCGCTGGACTCCGTCCTGGCCGACGGGTACGAGACGGGTTCCCGTACGCCGGCCATCGTCGTGCCCACGCCCAGCGGCCGCCCCTTCACCCAGGAACTCGCCGTCGAGCTCTCCGAGCGGCCCTGGCTGATCTTCACTCCGGCCCGCTACGAGGGCATCGATCGGCGCGTCGTCGACGAGTACGCCACCCGGATGCCGGTGTACGAAGTGTCCATCGGCGACTACGTCCTCGCGGGCGGCGAGGCGGCCGTGCTGGTCGTCACGGAGGCCGTGGCACGCCTGCTGCCGGGCGTCCTCGGCAACGCCGAGTCCCACCGGGACGACTCCTTCGCGCCCGGCGCGATGGCCGGCCTCCTGGAGGGGCCGGTCTACACCAAGCCGCCGGAGTGGCGCGGGCGCGGCATCCCCGATGTGCTGCTCAGCGGCCACCACGGGAAGATCGCGCGCTGGCGCCGGGACGAGGCCCTGAAGCGCACGACCCTCAACCGGCCCGACCTGATCGAGCGCTGCGACCCCAAGGCGTTCGACAAGAAGGACCGCGAGATGCTCTCCATCCTGGGCTGGGCACCGGACCCCGAGGGGGAGCCGCACGGCCGATTTTGGCGCAGGCCGGAGGGCGTGGAAGAATAGGCCGCTGTTGTGTGTCCGTCCGGTGTGCGCCCCTGCCACAGGGGGAAACGACGCCCGACCCGACCCGCGCAACGCTCTCATCGAACATCTAGTTCCGTTGATGACCTGTGGCATCAGCGAAGAAAGCAGACGAAATGTCTCACCTGCTCGACTCCGTCGACTCCGCGTCGCTGCGCGACGACGTCCCGGCCTTCCGCCCGGGTGACACCGTCAACGTCCACGTCCGCGTCATCGAGGGCAACCGCTCCCGTGTGCAGCAGTTCAAGGGCGTCGTGATCCGCCGCCAGGGCGCCGGTGTCCGCGAGACCTTCACGGTCCGCAAGGTCTCCTTCTCCGTGGGCGTCGAGCGCACCTTCCCGGTGCACACGCCGATCGTCGAGAAGATCGAGCTCGTCACCCGCGGTGACGTGCGTCGCGCCAAGCTGTACTACCTGCGTGAGCTGCGCGGCAAGGCGGCGAAGATCAAGGAGAAGCGCGAGAGCTGAGCGCACGCTCAGGTGTTCGCCGGGGCCGGATAGCATTCGGCTCCGATGGACACCGAAGCACAGCACGTGGAGCGCGACCGCTCCTTCCGCACCCCTGAGGCCGAGGGCGGCCCGGAGCACTCCGGGCGCACCGAGGCCGGTTCCGAGGACGACTCGGACACCGCCGGGACCACCTCGGAGGGCTCCGAGAGCGACCCGGACGGTTCCGGGAAGGTCTCCGGACAGCCCGAGGAGACCTCGGGACCAGGGGCGGCGGAGGGACGGTCGCGTTTCTCGTTGGCGGGCCGGGTCGCCGACTGGGTCCCGGGCGGGCGGATCACCCTGACCGGGCTGGTATGCCTGCTGTTCCTCCTGCTGCTCAGCACCTTCGTGCTGCAGCCGTTCCAGATTCCCAGCGGCTCCATGGAGAGCGGATTGAGGATCGGGGACCGCGTGCTCGTAAATAAGTTGGCGTACCGTTTCGGTTCCGAGCCGCAGCGTGGGGACGTCGTCGTGTTCGACGGCACCGGCCGCTTCGGGGACGCCGACTACGTCAAGCGCGTCGTCGGGGTGGGGGGAGACCGTGTGGTCTGCTGCGACAGGGAGGGGAGGCTCGAGGTGAACGGCCGGTCGGTCGACGAGTCGGCGTTTCTGCATCCGGGGGACAGCGCGTCCGAGGTGCCCTTCGACGTGGTCGTGCCCGACGGGACCCTGTTCGTCCTCGGCGACCACCGCAGCGCCTCCAGCGATTCCCGCGACCATCTGGGGTCGCCGGGCGGCGGAATGATCCCGGTGGATCGGGTCATCGGCCGTGCCGACTGGATCGCCTGGCCCGTCGGCCACTGGACCCGGCTGGACCGCCCCGACGCCTACGCGCGCGTGCCCGCCGCGGACGGTGCCCATGGGTAACCGCGGGAAGCCGCGCGGGGGCGGGAGCGGCCCCGCGGACAACCTGCTGCCCACCGGCTCCCGGCGGGCCGGCGGCGCCGCCCGGCCGAGCCGCGTCGAACGGCGCAAGCTGGCCCGCAAGATCAAACGGCGCCGGCGCCGCTCCGCCCTCAAGGAGATCCCGCTCCTCGTGGGTGTCGCCGTCGTCATAGCCCTGGTCCTGAAGACGTTCCTCGTCCAGGCCTTCGTGATCCCGTCGGGCTCGATGGAGAACACGATCCAGATCGGCGACCGGGTCCTGGTCGACAAGCTCACCCCGTGGTTCGGGTCCGAGCCACAGCGCGGGGACGTCGTCGTGTTCAAGGACCCCGGCGGCTGGCTGGAGGGCGACCAGACGACGGTCCAGCAGGACGACCCCGTCGTGGTCAAGCAGGTCAAGGAGGGGCTGCAGTTCATCGGCCTGCTCCCGTCCGACGACGAACAGGACCTGATCAAGCGGGTCGTCGCGATCGGCGGCGACACCGTCAAGTGCTGCGACGCCCAGGGACGCGTCACCGTCAACGGCACGGCCCTCGACGAACCCTACGTCCAGCCCGGCAACGAACCGTCGACCATCAAGTTCGAGGTGACGGTGCCCGAGGGCCGCCTCTGGGTCATGGGCGACCACCGCGCCAACTCCGCCGACTCCCGCTACCACCGCGGCCAGGAGTACAACGGCACCGTCTCCGAGGACTCCGTCGTCGGTCGCGCCGTGGTCATCGCCTGGCCGATCGGTCACTGGGCCGGTCTGGAGCAGCGGGACACGTACGCGTCCGTGCCCGACGGGTCGGCTACCGCCCTCGGTGCTTCGCATAGGGTGGCCTCCGCGGATCCGAAGGAATTGATCGCGCTCCCGACCCCTGCGGAACTCCCGCTCGTTATGGGAGTGGTGGGCCTGCTCCGATTGCGGCGCGGGCGGCGGTACGGAGTGAGGAGTGGATGTGGGGGACGTGGTGGTCGGCGCACGGTCCGGACAGGATGGCCCCGAGGAGCAGCCGGAGCGGCCCGACTCAGCTGCTTCCCCGGCCGCGCAGGACGAGGCGGGACCCCGGGGCACCAGGGATCCAGCTGGCCATGGAGCGCCCCCCGGAACCGGCGGGAGTGACTCCGCGGCGGCCGTGACCGGCACTCCGGAGGGCGCGGACACCTCGGACGACGAGGGGGAAGGCCGGCCCCCGAAGAAGCCGCGCTCCTTCTGGAAGGAGCTGCCGCTGCTGATCGGTATCGCGCTCGTGCTCGCGCTGCTGATCAAGACCTTCCTGGTACAGGCGTTCTCCATCCCCTCGGACTCGATGCAGAACACCCTCCAGCAGGGTGACCGGGTGCTGGTCGACAAGCTCACCCCGTGGTTCGGGTCCGAGCCGGAGCGCGGCGAGGTCGTCGTCTTCCACGACCCCGACAAGTGGCTGTTCGGGGAGCCCACGCCCGAACCCAACCCCGTGCAGCGGGTGCTCAGCTGGATCGGCCTGATGCCCTCGGCCGAGGAGAAGGACCTGATCAAGCGGGTCGTCGGCGTCGCGGGCGACACCATCGAGTGCAAGAACACGGGTCCGCTGAAGGTCAACGGCAAGGCGCTGGACGAGTCGTACGTCTACGCCGGGAACACCCCGTGCACCGTGGACGACCACGGCGGTCAGTTCAAGGTGACGGTGCCCGAAGGCAAAATCTGGGTCATGGGTGACCACCGGCAGAACTCGCTGGACTCCCGCTACCACCAGAACGACAAGAACGAGGGCTTCGTCCCCGTGGACAGTGTCGTGGGCCGCGCCATCGTGATCGCCTGGCCGCCCACTCGCTGGGCCACACTGCCGGTTCCCGACGTCTTCGACCAGAACCTGAGCGCCGCCGCCCCCGGCGCGCTCGGCCTCGCGGGCGCGGTGCCGCTGGTCCTCTGGCGTCGGCGCCGCCTCCTCACCGCGGCAGACCGAAGGGTTTCTGGCAGCCGTACCGCCGGGTAGGGTGCCGTCCCAGGTCGCCGATCTTCCGGGCTCCCGGCGCGGAGCGGGAGGTCGATTCTCCGGACCGGGGAGCACTGGGATGAGCGGGACGACACAACGTACGGACGAGAGCCGCGGACGGCTCGGCAGCGTGCTGTCGGGGCTGGCCGTGGCTCTCGGCTGTGTGCTGTTCCTCGGCGGTTTCGCCTGGGGAGCGTTCGTCTACCGGCCCTACACCGTGCCGACCGCCTCCATGGCGCCCACGATCGAGGCCGGGGACCGGGTCCTCGCCGAGCGTGTCGACGGCGCCCGGATCCGGCGCGGCGACGTCGTCGTCTTCAGGCAGCAGAGCTGGGGCGACGTGCCCATGGTCAAGCGGGTCGTCGCGGTCGGCGGGGACAAGGTGGCCTGCTGCACGGACGGCAGGCTGACCGTCAACGGCAAGCAGATCGCAGAACCGTATCTTCCCGAGGGTCAGGCCGCCGAGGCGATGGGTATCCCGGAGATCACGGTCCCCGAGGGACGGCTGTTCCTCCTCGGCGACGAGCGCAGGAGTTCCCTGGATTCCACCGCGCACCTGGCGGAGGCCGGCAGCGGCACGGTCCCGCGCGCCTCCGTGGACGCCCGCGTCGACGCGGTCGTCTGGCCCATGGACGGCATGCTGGAACGTCCCACCGGCTTCGAGACGCTCGGCCCGCTCTCCTCGCCCGGGCCGCTGCGTCCGGTCGCCGCGATGATCGTGGCGGGCGCGGTGCTGGTCCTGGCCGGCGGAGCCTATGGACCGATCGCCCAGCGCCTGGGCAGGCGCGCGACCCGGACGGAGCCCGCCGGTGCGCGCTGAGCCGCCGTCGGAGGAGGCCGGTGGCGGCGGACCCCGGTGCGGGGGCGTGGATGCCGAGGGCGGATCCTGGTACGAGGGCACGAGTGCCGATGGCGGTACGGGGCCCCGCGGTCATGCCCACGATGGTGAGCACGCCGCCCGGAAGGAGGCCGAGGAAGAGGTGCGTGAGGTGGTTCCGGAGGTGTCCGGTGACGGGCCGCGCAAGGTGGCCCGGGTGGTCCTCCTCGATCCGCGACAGCGCATCCTGCTGCTGCAGGGCCACGAGCCGGACGATCCGGCCGACAACTGGTGGTTCACGCCCGGCGGCGGACTGGAGGGCGACGAGACCCGGGAGGAGGCCGCATTGCGGGAGCTCGCCGAGGAGACCGGCATCACCGACGTCGAACTCGGCCCGGTGCTGTGGCGGCGGCGGTGTTCGTTCCCGTTCGCGGGTCGCCGCTGGGACCAGGACGAGTGGTACTACCTGGCCCGTACGAGCCAGACCGTGACCGAGGCCACCGGGCTGACCGAGCTGGAGCGCCGCAGCGTCGTGGGATCACGCTGGTGGACGTGCCAGGAACTGACCCGGTCACATGAGACGGTGTATCCGACCAGACTCGCCGGGCTGCTGCGCAGGCTGCTCGACGAAGGTCCTCCGGCCAAGCCCGAGATCCTGGACACGGAAATCGTCTAGGGGCGCACGGGGCTGACGCACAATAGGGGGACGCACGGCTGAAGGGGAACATGCCATGAGCGCCGAGGACCTCGAAAAGTACGAGACCGAGATGGAGCTGAAGCTCTACCGGGAGTACCGAGATGTCGTCGGTCTGTTCAAATACGTGATCGAGACCGAGCGGCGCTTCTATCTGACCAACGACTACGAGATGCAGGTGCACTCGGTCCAGGGCGAAGTGTTCTTCGAGGTGTCGATGGCGGACGCCTGGGTGTGGGACATGTACCGGCCGGCCCGGTTCGTCAAGCAGGTGCGCGTTCTCACGTTCAAGGACGTGAACATCGAGGAGCTCAACAAGAGCGATCTGGAGCTGCCGGGCAGCTGAGCCGCCGCGGGGGGCGCGGTCGTGGGAGCGGCACGCGGTCACCCACAGGGGTGAGCGAGTTCTCCCCAGTCCCGCACTTGTCCACCAAGATCCAACAGCGGGCCGATCCGCCCCCAGTGTTGGCGCCGGAGGTGGTGCCGACATGAGCAGCACATCGAAGGCGCGCGGCGCGCTCGGCAGGTACGGCGAGGAGCTGGCCGCGCGACGGCTGGCCGAGGCGGGGATGACGGTCCTGGAGCGCAACTGGCGCTGCGGCCGGACCGGCGAGATCGACATCGTGGCGCGCGACGGCGACGCGCTGGTCGTCTGCGAGGTCAAGACCCGCAGGGCGGGATCGTTCGAACACCCCATGGCCGCGGTGACGCCCGCGAAGGCGGCACGCCTGCGCGATCTGGCGGAACGCTGGGTGCAGGAACACGGGGGCGCGCCACCCGGAGGCGTCCGCGTCGACGTCGTGGGCGTATCGCTGCCCGACCGGGGCGCTCCCGTCGTGGAGCATGTCAGGGGGGCGGCCTGATGGCCTTCGCCCGTACGTGCGCGGTGGCGCTCGTCGGGGTCGAGGGCGTGCTCGTGGAGGTCCAGGCCGACCTGGAGCCGGGTGTCGCGGCGTTCACGCTGGTGGGACTGCCGGACAAGAGCCTGACCGAGAGCAGGGACCGGGTGCGGGCGGCCCTGGTGAACTCCGGCGCCGAGTGGCCCCAGAAGAAGCTGACCGTGGGGCTCAGCCCCGCGTCCGTACCCAAGGCGGGCAGCGGCTTCGATCTCGCCGTGGCGTGCGCCGTCCTCGGTGCCGCCGAGCGGATCGATCCCAGGGTGCTCGCCGACATCGTGATGATCGGGGAGCTGGGGCTCGACGGCCGGGTGCGCCCGGTGCGCGGCATCCTGCCCGCCGTGCTGGCCGCCGCCGAAGCGGGTTACGAGCAGGTGGTGGTCCCGGAGTGCGCCGCGGCGGAGGCCGCGCTCGTGCCCGGTGTCTCCGTGCTGGGCGTGCGGACCCTGCGCCAGCTCATCGCCGTGCTGACCGACGAACCGGTACCCGACGAGGAGCCGGACGACGGCCGCCCGGACCCGGTGGCGGCGGGCCTGCGCATGCCCGGTGTGGGCGCCGCCACGGGCATGCACAGCGCGGGTGCCGGACAGCACGACCACGGGCACGATCTGGCCGATGTCGTCGGGCAGCTCGCCGCCCGGACCGCCGTGGAGGTCGCGGCGGCCGGCGGGCACCATCTGCTCCTGCAGGGGCCGCCGGGCGCGGGCAAGACCATGCTCGCCGAGCGGCTGCCGGGTGTCCTGCCGACGCTCACCCGGCAGGAGTCACTGGAGGTCACGGCGGTTCACTCGGTCGCGGGCCTGCTGCCCGCGGGCAAGCCGCTGGTCGACACGCCGCCGTACTGCGCTCCCCACCACTCGGCCACCATGCAGGCACTCGTCGGAGGAGGCCAGGGCATCGCACGGCCAGGAGCGGTGTCCCTCGCCCACCGAGGAGTGCTCTTCCTCGACGAGGCACCGGAGTTCAGCGGCCAGGTGCTGGACGCGCTGCGGCAGCCACTGGAGAGCGGGCATGTGGTGATCGCCCGCAGCGCGGGTGTGGTGCGGTTCCCGGCGCGCTTCCTGCTGGTGATCGCCGCCAATCCGTGCCCGTGCGGCAGGTTCTCGTTGAAGGACGACCTGTGCGAGTGCCCGCCCGCGTCGGTCCGCCGCTACCAGGCACGGCTCTCCGGGCCCCTGCTCGACCGCGTCGACCTCAGGGTGGAGGCCGACCGCGTCACCCGGGCGGAACTGACGGAACGCGGTGCGCGCGGCGAGTCCACGGCCGTGGTCGCCGACCGGGTCCGGGAGGCCAGGGCGCGGGCGGCGCTGCGGCTGGCCGGCACTCCGTGGCGGACCAACAGCGAGATCCCCGGCCGAGAGCTGCGCAGCCGGTGGCATGCGGCACCCGGCGCGATGGACGAGGCGGAGCGCGGGCTGGAGCGGGGGGTGCTGACCGCCCGCGGCCTCGACCGGGTGCTGCGGGTCGCCTGGACCGTCGCGGACCTCCTGGGGCACGACCGGCCCGACGCCGTGGACGTCGCGCTCGCCCTTCAGCTGCGGACCGGCGTCCCGCGCGGGGTGCCGATGGCGATCGGGGCGCTGTCATGAGCCGGCCCGGCAGCCCGGACGGCGAGGACCCCACGACCGGAGGGGGCGTCCCGCGGGCCGAGCGGCTCGGCCGGATCCTCCTCGCCCGGGTCGTCGAACCGGGGGACGAACTCGGCGGCCGGTGGCTGCGGGAGCTGGGCCCCGGCACGGTGGCGCGGCGGCTCACCGGCGACGGCGCACCGCTGCCCGGAGCATCGGACAAACGGTGGGCGGGTCTGCGCGCCCGCGCCGAGCGGGCCGACCCGGAGCGGGACCTCGCTCAGGCACGGCAGGTCGGCGCACGGTTCGTCTGTCCCGGGGACGGGGAGTGGCCCGGGCAGCTGGACGACCTCGGGGACGCGAGGCCCGTCGGGCTGTGGGTGCGGGGAAGACCGAGTCTTCGGATGTGGGCCCTGCGGTCCGTGGCCGTCGTGGGAGCCCGGGCCTGCACCGAGTACGGGGCCCACATGGCGGCCGTCCTCGGCGCGGGCCTCGCCGAACGGGGGTGGGTCGTCGTCTCCGGGGGAGCCTACGGGGTGGACGCGGCCGCCCATCGCGGAGCCCTCGGCGCCGGCGGAGCCACCGTCGCCGTGCTGGCCTGCGGGGTGGACCGGTCATACCCCCGTGGGCACACCGAGCTGATCGGCAGGATCGCCGGACAGGGGCTCGTGGTGGGGGAGCTCTCGCCGGGGGAGCACCCCACGCCCGGCCGGTTCATCCTCCGTAACCGGGTGATCGCCGCGCTCACCCGCGGCACCGTCGTCGTCGAGGCCGCTCACCGCAGCGGCGCGCTCGCCACGGCGCGCGCGGCCCAGCGGCTGGGACGCTTCACGATGGGGGTGCCCGGACCGGCCACCAGCGGGGTGTCGGCGGGCGTGCACGAACTGCTGCGCGGGGAGGCGGTACTGGTGACCGACGCCGCGGAGATCGCCGAACTGGTCGGGGACATGGGGGAGTTGGCGCCCGACCGGCGTGGCCCGGTGCTGCCGCGCGACCTGCTCGGCCCTGATGCCCGGCGTGTGCTCGCCGCGCTCCCGGCGCGCCGGATCGCGGCGGTCGAGGAGATCGCGCGGGGAGCGGGTGCGACGGCCGACGACGTGGTCGGGAAGCTGTACGAACTCCGCTCGCTCGGTTACGTCGAACGACACGGCGACGGCTGGAAGTTGACACGCCAGGCCATGATCTCCGTCTCATCGGATCGGGGGAGGTGCTGACCGGGCCTGTTCGGCCGTCCGGGCGACCGCTCCGACAGCCCGGCGCCTCCCGGGAGTTGATGCCTTGCGGGGGGTGCGCGGTGCGCCGGACGTGACCCTGGACAGGCGGTCGGCGGAACGAATCTGCGCACGGTAGTTCCCGTTCCCTTCGCGCACCGCGACGCTCCAGTCACGCTACGCTCACGTGAAATCCCGACGCAGGCGGCAACTCGGCACCACTCCGACACCTCGCGCAGGCACCACCAGTTCACGGCAGAACGGCACAAGGCGACGAATGCCCCAGCACACCTCCGGGTCCGATCGGGCGGCAGTTCCCCCCGCCGCCCGGGTCGGCGTGCGCCCTCCGGCCCCCGCGACACTCGACGAGCTGTGGCGCGCGTACAAGACGACGGGTGACGAGCGGCTGCGCGAGCAGCTGATCCTGCACTACTCACCGCTGGTCAAGTACGTCGCGGGCCGGGTGAGCGTGGGCCTGCCGGCCAATGTCGAACAGGCCGACTTCGTGTCGTCCGGTGTGTTCGGGCTGATCGACGCGATCGAAAAGTTCGACATCGGCCGTGAGATCAAGTTCGAGACGTACGCGATCACCCGGATCCGGGGCGCGATGATCGACGAGCTCCGGGCGCTCGACTGGATCCCCCGCTCCGTCCGGCAGAAGGCCCGCAACGTCGAGCGCGCCTACGCGACCCTGGAGGCGCGGCTGCGGCGTACCCCCTCCGAGGGCGAGGTGGCCGCCGAGATGGGCATCGCGGTGGAGGAGCTCCACGCCGTCTTCAGCCAGCTGTCGCTGGCGAACGTCGTGGCCCTGGAGGAGCTCCTGCACGTCGGGGGCGAGGGCGGTGACCGGCTCAGTCTGATGGACACCCTGGAGGACACCGCCGCCGACAACCCCGTGGAGGTCGCCGAGGACCGCGAGCTGCGGCGCTTCCTGGCGCGGGCGATCAACACACTTCCCGAGCGGGAGAAGACCGTCGTCACGCTGTACTACTACGAGGGACTCACGCTCGCGGAGATCGGCAACGTCCTCGGGGTGACCGAGAGCCGGGTCAGTCAGATCCACACCAAGTCCGTGCTCCAGCTGCGCGCCAAGCTGGCGAGTTTCGGCCGTTGACCGGGCTCGTTCGAGGTTCGGCCGGACGGGCGGCTCCCGCCGCCGGTGAACCGTCCGTAAAGTGGTTGACGTGCCAAGGATTCGAGCGGCCTCCGTGGCCGAGCACCGTTCGATGCAGCGTGCCGCCTTGCTGGACGCGGCACGATCCCTCCTGTCCGAGGGCGGGACGGACGCGCTGACGTTCCCGGCGCTCGCCGAGCGCACCGGGCTCGCGCGGTCGTCCGTGTACGAGTACTTCCGTTCGCGGGCCGCCGTGGTCGAGGAGCTCTGCGAGGTCGACTTCCCCGTCTGGGCGGCGGAGGTCGAGGCGGCCATGGCCGCGGCGGACACGCCCGAGGGCAAGGTCGAGTCGTACGTGCGGAGCCAGCTGGCGCTGGTCGGCGACCGGCGGCACCGGGCCGTCGTCGCAATCTCGGCGAGTGAGCTGGACGCGGGCGCGCGGGAGAAGATCCGTGCCGCCCACGGCGGGCTCGTCGCCATGATCGTCGAGGCGTTGGGAGCCATGGGACATGCCCAGCCCCGGCTGGCCGCGATGCTGCTCCAGGGCGTGGTCGACGCCGCTGTGCGGCGCATCGAGCTGGGTGCGGCGGAGGAGCCCGAGGCGATCACCGACGCGGCTGTCGCGATGGCCCTGCGGGGCGTTCGGGGCTGAACCCGCCGACCGCCGTCACTTGGGGGATTCCCGGAATTCCCGGGGTTCGCGGGAATCCCGGGGTTCGCGGGAATCCCGGAGTGCCCAGGGTCAACGGAGTTCCGGCACCCCGGCCACCGGCAGCAGGCGCGACGGTCCCCGGCGCAGCAGCCACGGCGGAAGCAGGGACAGCGGGTCCAGGTAGACATCCGCCCTGAGCAGGCCCCAGTGGAGGCAGGACGACGGGCAGTGCGAGGCGGACGGAACCGGCTCCAGGACGCCCAGGACGCCGCCTGCCGCCACCTCGTCGCCCTTCACCACCGCCGCCCGGACAGGTTCGTACGTCGTCCGCAGCGGCGGCTCGCCCGTACCCGCCAGCTCCACCGACACCACTCCGCGCCCCGCGACCCGGCCCGCGAACGAGACCCGGCCCGGTGCGACGGCCCGCACCGGTGTGCCCACTGTCGCCGAGAGGTCCACTCCCCGGTGTCCCCGGCCGTACGGCGTCGCGGGCGGCTCCCAGCCCCGTAGGACCCGGGGCCGCGCACCCGCGGTGCCCACGGGCCAGGCGCGTGCGGGAGCCGGCACCGCGGTGTCGCTTCCGGGCCCGGCACGCCCGAGTGCCGGGGTCGTCCCGCCGCTTCCGGGCGGTCCGGGCGGTCCGGGAGGTGCCGGTCCTGCCGGCGTGACAGGTCCCGCATCCCCGGGTAGTGGTGCCTCCCCGGCCGGTCCCGCCACGCCGGCCGGATCCGCCACGACGGGCCCGGCAGCCCCGACAGACCGGACAGCCCCGACGTCGGGAACGCCCCCGTCCTCACCCGCTCGGGCCGTGACCACCGGCGGGAACATGCCGAGCAACACGACGAACACCCCCAGCAGCAGACCCGGTCCCCCTCGCACACATCGTTCGGCTCGCGGTTCGGCTCGCGGCTCGGTCCAAAGTTCGGTTCGCATGCGAGAACCGTGGCGCAGACCGGTCGGCCAGGGCGGCCGGCTGTGGAGTACCGGCCGGTTGTGGACATCGGCGTCACCCGGTACCTCGCGGGTCCCGTACACTTCTGATGGCGACCCGGGCCACCGGGTCGACTTCGCACGCCCCGGTACGAGACCACCTCGTGGCTCGTATCCGCGCCCCTCGGTCCTTCGTGGCTCGGCGCACCGCGGGCGTCAGGCGCGGGTGCCGTCCGGCATCCGCGGCACAACCGAGAAACCCAAGGAGAACGGCCATGGCCGTCGTCACGATGCGGGAGCTGCTGGAGAGCGGCGTCCACTTCGGTCACCAGACCCGTCGCTGGAACCCGAAGATGAAGCGCTTCATCTTCACCGAGCGCAACGGCATCTACATCATCGACCTGCTCCAGTCGCTGTCGTACATCGACCGCGCCTACGAGTTCGTCAAGGAGACCGTCGCCCACGGCGGCACGGTCATGTTCGTCGGCACGAAGAAGCAGGCGCAGGAGGCCATCGCCGAGCAGGCCACCCGCGTCGGCATGCCCTACGTCAACCAGCGCTGGCTGGGCGGCATGCTCACCAACTTCTCGACCGTCTACAAGCGTCTGCAGCGCCTCAAGGAGCTCGAGCAGATCGACTTCGAGGACGTCGCCGCCTCCGGTCTGACCAAGAAGGAGCTCCTGGTCCTCTCGCGTGAGAAGGCCAAGCTGGAGAAGACCCTCGGTGGTATCCGCGAGATGCAGAAGGTGCCCAGCGCCGTCTGGATCGTGGACACCAAGAAGGAGCACATCGCGGTCGGCGAGGCCCGGAAGCTCAACATCCCGGTCGTCGCCATCCTCGACACCAACTGCGACCCCGACGAGGTCGACTACAAGATCCCGGGCAACGACGACGCGATCCGCTCCGTCACCCTGCTCACCCGCGTGATCGCCGATGCCGTCGCCGAGGGCCTCATCGCCCGCTCCGGCGCCGGCAAGGGCGAGGGCGAGAAGGCCCAGGGCGAGCCGCTCGCCGAGTGGGAGCGCGACCTGCTCGAGGGCGAGAAGAAGGCTGACTCCGAGGGCGCTGCGGCTGCTCCGGCCGCCGAGGCTGCTCCGGCCGCCGAGGCCGAGAAGCCGGCCGAGGCTGCTGCCGAGGCGCCGGCCGCCGACGCCGAGCAGGCCTGACCTTCAGGGCGCTGACGGCGGGAGCGGTGACCTGAACTCCCCCCTTGCCGCACGGGCAGGGGAGGCGTCCTCACCGCTCCCGCCGTTCACCCGTAGGTCAGCGGCGCGTCAGCGATCCACGGCTTCATGTGGACCACAGACCGTTAACCACGGGCCGTGAACCACGGACCGCGGATCGCAGACCCGAAGATCTTCGATCCTTCAGACTCCGAGAAAGATTCACAGACTCATGGCGAACTACACCGCCGCCGACGTCAAGAAGCTCCGTGAGCTCACCGGCGCCGGCATGATGGACTGCAAGAAGGCGCTGGACGAGGCCGAGGGCAACGTCGAGAAGGCCGTCGAGGCGCTCCGCATCAAGGGCCAGAAGGGCGTCGCCAAGCGCGAGGGCCGCTCCGCCGAGAACGGCGCCGTGGTCTCCGTCCTCGCCGACGACAACTCCTCCGGCGTCATCGTCGAGCTGAAGTGCGAGACGGACTTCGTCGCCAAGGGTGACAAGTTCCAGGCCGTGGCCAAGACCATCGCCGAGCACGTCGCCAAGACCGCCCCGGCCGACATCGAGGCGCTGCTCGCCTCCGAGATCGAGCCCGGCAAGACCGTCCAGGCGTTCGTGGACGAGGCCAACGCCAACCTGGGCGAGAAGATCGTCCTGGACCGCTTCGCGCAGTTCGCGGACGGCTTCGTGACCGCGTACATGCACCGCACCATGCCCGACCTGCCCCCGCAGATCGGTGTCCTCGTCGAGCTGGACAAGCCGAACGCCGAGGTCGCCAAGGGCGTCGCGCAGCACATCGCCGCCTTCGCGCCGAAGTACCTCTCCAAGGAGGACGTCCCGGCCGAGGTCGTCGAGACCGAGCGTCGCGTCGCCGAGGAGACCACCCGCGCCGAGGGCAAGCCCGAGGCCGCCCTGCCGAAGATCGTCGAGGGTCGCCTCAACGGCTTCTTCAAGGACGCCACGCTGCTCGGCCAGCCGTACGCGCTGGACAACAAGAAGTCGGTCCAGAAGATCCTGGACGAGGCCGGCGTCACCCTGAAGCGCTTCACGCGCATCAAGGTCGGCATCTGAGTCCGTACCGCGATCGACGCACGACCCGCGGGGAAATCCCGCTAGGGTCGACAGCAGTCGTCCGCGCCCCTCGCGTGTGCCGCCCGGCACGCGCGCGTGACGGACGACAGCAGATCTGACGAGGAGGCCATTGCCGCGCATGGGATGCGAAACCCGCCCCACCGGCAATGGCCTTCTTCGTATGTGTGACCCACGTAAAGAGACGAGAGCTCCATGACGACCAAGGCCCAGAAGAGCGACGACGGCAAAGTGAGCGGCCGGTTTCTGCTGAAGCTGTCCGGAGAGGCCTTCTCCGGCGGCGGGGGCCTGGGCGTCGACCCCGACGTGGTGCACGCCATCGCCCGCGAGATCGCGGCCGTCGTCCGGGACGGCGCGGAGATCGCGGTCGTCATCGGCGGCGGCAACTTCTTCCGCGGCGCCGAACTCCAGCAGCGCGGCATGGACCGGGCCCGCTCCGACTACATGGGCATGCTCGGCACGGTGATGAACTGCCTCGCCCTCCAGGACTTCCTGGAGAAGGAGGGCATCGACAGCCGGGTGCAGACCGCCATCACCATGGGCCAGGTCGCCGAGCCCTACATCCCGCTGCGCGCCGTCCGTCACCTGGAGAAGGGCCGTGTGGTCATCTTCGGCGCCGGTATGGGCATGCCGTACTTCTCCACCGACACCACCGCCGCCCAGCGCGCCCTGGAGATCGACGCCGAGGCCCTGCTGATGGGCAAGAACGGCGTGGACGGGGTCTACGACTCCGACCCGAAGATCAACCCGGACGCGGTCAAGTTCGACTCCCTCGGCTACGGCGAGGTCATCACCCGGGAGCTCAAGGTCGCCGACGCCACCGCGGTCACCCTCTGCCGGGACAACAAGCTTCCGATCCTCGTGTTCGAGCTTCTGGCGGAGGGCAATATCGCTCGGGCCGTCAAGGGTGAGAAGATCGGCACTCTCGTGGGCGACCAGGGCGGCCGGGCCTGACCGGTGACCCCCTGCCCGGGGGGACGGACCCTGACCGGGGGATGGACAATGTCCTGCCGGTCGGGAACCGTGCAGGAATAAGACGCGACGCAGCCGGCCGCCGACCCTGACCCAGGAGAACAGCAGCCGGGCCTACTCAAGACACGCAGGAGCAAGTGGTGATCGAAGAGACCCTCCTCGAAGCCGAGGAGAAGATGGAGAAGGCCGTCGTGGTCGCCAAGGAGGACTTCGCCGCGATCCGCACCGGCCGTGCGCACCCGGCGATGTTCAACAAGATCGTGGCGGACTACTACGGCGCGCCGACGCCGATCAACCAGCTGGCCTCGTTCTCGGTGCCGGAGCCGCGCATGGCCGTCGTGACGCCGTTCGACAAGACCGCGCTGCGCAACATCGAGCAGGCGATCCGCGACTCCGACCTCGGCGTCAACCCGAGCAACGACGGCAACATCATCCGGGTGGTGTTCCCCGAGCTCACGGAGGAGCGCCGCCGCGAGTACATCAAGGTGGCCAAGGGCAAGGGCGAGGACGCCAAGGTGTCCATCCGCTCGGTCCGCCGCAAGGCCAAGGACGCCATCGACAAGCTGGTCAAGGACGGCGAGGTCGGCGAGGACGAGGGCCGCCGTGCGGAGAAGGAACTCGACGACACCACCGCGAAGTACGTCGCCCAGGTGGATGAGCTCCTCAAGCACAAGGAAGCCGAGCTGCTCGAGGTCTGATGAACGACTCTTCCTGGGGGGCCCCGCCACACGCCGGGTACTGGGGGCCGTCCGACCGAGGACCTGTCCAGGGGGCTGCTCCGGCGGGTCCCGCGTACGATGCGCGTGACGCCCAGCAGACTCGGCCCATGCCCATCGTGCCCGACGTGCCCGCGCAGGGCGGGAACCAGGATGACGACCGGGGGTCCGCTCGGCCGGCCGGCCCCCCGGTCCGCGACGAGATGCCGTCGGCGCAGTCCTACGGGGCGGCGCCGCAGGAACCGAAGCCCATGCCCGAAGCTGCGCAGCCCGCACCTCAGAAGAAGAGCGCGGGCCGTGACCTGAGCGCCGCGATAGGGGTCGGTGTCGGTCTCGGTGCGGTGATCGTCGCGTCGCTGTTCGTCGTCAAGGCCGTGTTCGTCGGCGTCATAGCGGTCGCCGTGGTGGTGGGCCTGTGGGAGCTCACGGCACGCCTCCAGGAACGCAAGTCCATCAAGGCGCCCCTCGTACCGCTGGCGGTCGGCGGCGCGGCGATGGTCGTCGCCGGTTACGTCCGGGGCCCGGGCGGCGCGTGGGTGGCGATGGCGCTCACCGCGCTCGCGGTCCTGGTCTGGCGGATGACGGAGTCCCCGGAGGGCTATCTCAAGGACGTCACGGCCGGGCTTTTCGCGGCCTTCTACGTCCCCTTCCTGGCCACCTTCGTCGCCCTGATGCTCACCGCGGACGACGGCCCGTGGCGGGTCCTGGTCTTCCTGCTGCTGACGGTCGTCAGCGACACGGGCGCGTACGCCGTCGGCTGGCGCTTCGGCAAGCGCAAGCTCGCCCCGCGCATCAGTCCCGGCAAGACCCGAGAGGGCCTGTTCGGCGCCATCGCCTTCGCCATGGTCGCGGGCGCGCTGTCCATGCAGTTCCTCATCGACGACGGCACCTGGTGGCAGGGCCTGCTCCTCGGCCTCGCCGTCGCCGCCAGCGCCACGCTGGGCGACCTCGGCGAATCCATGATCAAGCGTGACCTGGGCATCAAGGACATGGGCACCCTGCTGCCGGGCCACGGCGGAATCATGGACCGCCTGGACTCACTGCTGCCTACGGCTCCGGTGGTGTGGCTGCTGATGGTGGCGTTCGTGGGGGCCGGCTGATCCGGCTGATCCGATAACAGGCCCCTTGCCTGCGTGTTTGGTGCAGGTAGGGGGCCTGTTGCCGTTTGCTGTACGAGGACGGGTAGTCCATGCCGCATCGGTTCCGGCAAGCGCGCGGCGCAGCCATTCTGCGATGGGCGAGGAACTACGGTTCCGCGCCTGCGGTAGGCGTAATACGTGCCCCGGTAAGAAGAAAAGCCCGCGGCTCGGTGGGACCCTGGCCTTGAGTGATGACTCGAGCTTGGGATATCGGGGGCGCTGATGTGGCAGATACGGCGGGCCAGGACTGCGTTGGCGGCAAGCTCATTGGTCGGCATCATTGTTCTTGTTGGTGTCACGGGATGCAGCGGTAGTGAACAGGAACCCGGCTCCCCAGCGGTCAGTGATCGCGGGCCGGTGGAAAATGGAGGGGACAGCGGAATTCCGTCAGTCAGTCCTCCAAGTATCGAAGACAAGGACGAGGATGACCACCTCAACCCTTCGATCATCCCAGATCCGTCGCTGCCGCCCGACACTGCAGGGCCGACACCATCACCCATGGGAACCTGCGATAACAGCTACACGCCGACACCCCCCGAAACCTGCTCCATGCCATCATCGCCGGACGTCCCTACTTCGTCGGCTGCCGCCGAGTAGACGGAATCCTGGTGGCCGTCACGCGAAGGCTGGACAGTGCCCGCAATCAAGTGCGAAGGCCGCCGGATCGGCTGCGGCTCCAGCGGTCCGTCGGGCAGTCGACGTCGCTCGTCAGATATGGAGGAGCACGCCGCGAGAGGGCTGAGCGTCGAACCAGGGACCAGCCTGCGGCACAGGAAGGAAAGCAAGTAGACGTACTGAATTCCGCGCTCGGTGCCGGTTCGCTCGTGCTGGGACTGATGCTGTATGCGGGATTCCTCTACACGAATGCCTACTATGGCTACTTTCGTGTGGGGGTGCTGGGACTCGATCTGGCTTCCTTTGAGTTGGCGCTCCGAAGTCTTCGATTGATCACTCTGCCGGTGCTTGCAATTGCCGCGGCCGTCTTCTTGCTCCCGCGCATACTGCATTCTCTCGTTGTGGCTCGCCTGTCAGTGCAAGGCGTCGAAAGGCTGAGGCGTTGTCGGCGACTGTTCATCCGGTTCTACCCTGCGTACATAGGAATCGGAGTGATCCTCGTGACGTTGTGGCGCTACATCCAACCCTTCGGCTGGGTAGCGCCGGTCTTCATCGCTGGTGGCCTGCTGCTCGGGCAGAGCCAGGAGGCGGCCTCCTTCGAACGTCGTCGGCGGAAGCCTGCGGAGAGAGCGTTGTCAGTCGTCGTTGCCGGTGCGTTCCTGATGTGGGTCGTTGCTCTGACCGCAGGACGTCTGGGGGACGCGGACGCACGCCGCTCAGCGGATCGGCTCGAGGGTCGTACCGCTGTCGTGGTGCTGAGCGCTGAGCGACTCAGCCTGGTGGGGCCCGGAGTGAGAGCGGAGGACCTGCAGGCGAACGTCCCCTACCGTGTCCAGTTCCGGTACCGCTACACAGGGCTTCGACTGCTCATTGGACGTGGCGACCGTTACTACCTTCTGCCTGTCGGATGGCGGCGTGATCTCGACGCGACGTACGTGCTGAGAGACGGCGAGAAGCTGCGCATCGAGCTGAGGCCCGGCACCAGGACCGACTGACGGGACTGGAGGGCCGCGTACCCCGCACTGCTGGTGGCCCAGGTCACGCGTGCGCATCTGCGACACTGGACGAGCCATGCCTAAGCCCGGAGAACTGCCGCGATGGCAGGTGCAGTAAGCCTCCGACCTGCACTTTCGATGCTGAGCGGACGGCCCAGTCTGAGTGCTGGGCCGTCCTGGGGCCGTGAACGGCCCTTTGGCTGCCGCCAGAGCTGCTACGAACGACGTTGAACCAGCTTCTCGTAGATCAGCAAGAACGGCGCGACGTAGCCGGAAGCCTCAGTTGCTGATGCGGCTCCAGAAACGATGAGGACTACGCCGGCCGTTAGGGCGCCCACGTACACCACCACTACTGCCCAACCGGGAGTGTGTGACGTCTGGACGGCTAACTGTTCTTCTTCCATACTGAAAGTGCTCCCGAGTGTTGTTGGAAGGAGCCACGGCCGCTGCGATGCCTGGCGAGGACTAGCGCAGACGGCCATAACTCGTAAGTGCGACACGGAGAGTCACGTCGCACTCCAGTATGGTGTCACTGAGCCCTCCTGACGCGCAACCGCCTCGGGAGGGTTTTTCCTTGCAATCGAAGCCAACGTACCCGCGTAAGCATTGTCATGCCATGCCTAAGCGGGTATACGCCTTAGAAATCAACCTTGATTGTTGGGGTCGTCGGTGTTCGCCCAGTGTCACGCTGTGTCATAGAGTGCCGCGTCAAGGGCACGCTGGGTGCGCGGGTGGCTACTTGGCATTAGGTGCGCGTACACCCGCAGCGTCAGCCCCGGGTCGGAATGCCCCAGGTATTGGCTCACGGCCTTGACGCTCTCGCCGGCGTCGAGCAGCACGGACGCGTAGAAGTGCCTCAGCGCGTGCATGCCGTGTTCGCGGGCGGGCGCGTACTTGCCGTCCTCGTCGGCCTCGGCGATCAGGCCGGCCGCCGCGAGGGCGGGCTTCCACTCCTGGATGTTGAAGTTGCTGCGCCAGACCACGCCGTCCGCAGAGTTCGTGAACAGCAGCCGGGCCGTCACCTTCGGGCCGTCCGGCTTGCGCCACGGCAGGGTGATCTCAACCGGCTTGTACGCGTCCATGTGGGCGCGGATGGCCTCCGCCACCGATTCCGGCAGCGGAACGTCCCGCTCTTTGTTGCACTTCGGCGGGGCGAAAACCGCCTTTCCATTGATCAGCTTCACCTGCCTGACCACGTGCAGGGTTCCGCTCTCAAAGTTGAGCGCGTCCTCAGCCAGTCCGACGATCTCGCCCTGACGGAGTCCGCACCCCGCACCCATGTCCACCATGGCTCGGTAGCGCTCGGGCAGAGCCGCGCGCACTGCGCGAACCTGTGAGGGCAGCCACGGGACCACGCGGCGCCGCTCGGCCGCCGGCGGGCGGATGGACCTCGCGGAGCACGGGTTCCGGGGAAGCAGTCCGTCGTCCACGGCCGCGCTGAGCACGGCCCGGACGTCGCCGTAGATGTTCCTCGCGTACGCGCCGCTCACGGCGGGGTTCTTCTCCAGGGCGCTCACGAGTCCGCGGATGTGCTCGGGACGGAACGAACTCAGTGGCCGGGAGCCGATGAGCGGAAACGCGTGCAGCCGCAGTCGCTGTTCCACCACGATCTGACTGGACAGGTCGATGCTGTGGTCCTTGAGCCACTTCTCGGCGTAAGCCTTGAAGGAGATCCGGGAGGCGCGGGGATCGATGTACTGGCCGCGTGCCATGTCGGACGCGATGGTGGTGAGCCACTTCTCGGCGAGCCGTTTCTGTCCGTCGGAGAAGCTCTGGGACTTCTCGGCGCCGTCCGGGCTGATGTATCGGGCCCGGTACCGCATGCCCTTGCCGTGGCGGTCCGTCTTCACCTTGACGGCCTTGCCGTCAGTGTCGGTCTCGGTCTTGAACCAGCGGTCCTGGATATGGCCTGCCACGTGGCGGCGGTCCTCTCTGGACAAGCAGCAGGGAGAGCCGCTGGGGGCGGCTCTCCCTGCTGCTTGGGCGGTTGTTCGGTTAGACGGCGTCTCGGTCGGCGGTCTTGCGTTCGGCTACGTAGGCGCGCACGTCGGCGGGGTCGTAGCGGATGTGTTTGCCGATGCGGAAGCCGGGCGGGCCGAGGCGCTTCTTACGCCACTGGTAGACGGTCTCTTTCGGTACCTCGAAGATCTCGGCGATGTCGTCGGGGGTGAGGTACCGGTCGGGGAGGCCGCCTCGGAGGGTGGCGCGCGGGTCGGGGTCTGTCGGCTGTGCCATAGGGACTCCAAGCGAGGGGCATGGCCGTGTCTGTCCGAGGTGCGGATTTCTGCGTCACCCGCGTCATCTGCGTCATCTGTGGCTTCGACCTGCGGTTTCGGGGTGACGCAGGACTCTGCGGGCGTGTCACCCGGTGACGGAGCCCTGCGTCATCGGGTGACGCGGGTGACGCGGGGTGACGCAGGAATCGGCCGTCTGCGTCACCCGTCTTTGGGCAGGTCACTGGCCGTTTTCGGGGTGTTGGTGACGCAGGTGACGCAGCGTCTTCCTACTTGGGACAAAGAGGGGGTGCTGTCTGTTGTGGTGCGCGGGTCAGTGCGTGAAGAACGGGCCGCTTCGCGGCGCGCTCCTCGCAGGGCGGCGCTGCCGCCGAACAGCAAGAGGAGCACGCGCCGCCGGGTGCTCCTCTTGCTTGTCCGGGCGGCGTGGTGCCGCCCGGTCAGAAGGCCGCTCCCTGCTGGTGCGGGGGCGGTGCGGTGGCCGACCGGGCGATCTCGATATAGCGGGATGTCTTGGTGCGGCCCCAGTCGATGAGGACGCCGCGGGCGGCGAGGGTGGGCTGTAGGCGCTTGAGGCGGTCGGAGAGCACCTTGCCGGTGGTTGGCCAGCCTTTGGGCAGGGGGCGGAAGTCCTCGCCCGCGTAGAGGCCGGTGAGGCAGTGCAGCCATTCGGCGGACGTCATCCGCTGCTCGGTGCCCGGGTCGATGCCGACGGCGTGCTTGAGCACGGTCTGTGCCAGCAGGTCGCCCTCGATGACGTCGTCGTTGAGGTCGTCCAGGCTGGCCCGGTAGGCGGCGAGAGCTCCGAGGCCGGTGGCGGCGTCGAGCTGGGCGCACAGGTGGGCGAAGTCGGCCATGCGCAGGTCGGTCGGGATGTCTGCCTCGGCCGCGCGGACCTGCACGGTGAGGTCCAGGAGCGAGCCGAGAATGACGGGCAGCACCTCTTCGAAGTCGGACCACAGTTCCGCTTCGGTGCGCCTCACGCGGGGGCGTTCCAGGCGCAGGGGGAGGAGCCGTTCGGCGAGGTCGGGGCGGATGACGCCGACATCGATGCCGGTCAGGAGCAGGGGGCGGCGGTAGCCGACGCGGAAGACGTCCCCGTCGGTGAACAGGGCGCGCTTGACGTTCTCGGCCCCGGTGACGATGCAGCACATCGCGTCGGACAGTTCCGGGGTCATGTGGGAGAGGTTGTCCAGGGCGGTGACCCAGCCGGCCGCCACCGCCGTGATCAGGTTCTCCTCGTCCTTCGGGGCCCGGCGCAGGTCTCCGGTCATGCCCTCGATGATCCGCACCAGCATCCGGCCGCCGGTGGATTTGCCCGCGCCCTGCGGGCCGGTGAGGAACGGGGCCGGGACCGGCACGGCCGGACCCAGGCAGCCGATGAGCCATGCGATGGCCAGGCACTCGGTCTCGGCGGTGGCGAAGTTGCACAGCCGCATCAGCAGGTCGATGCCCTTGCCGTCGGTGTCCTTGACGGGCAGGGGCAGTTCCCCGGTGAGCTGGGTGCGCCGCCAGCACACTTCGCGCGGGTCGGGGGTGCGGATGTCCCAGCCGGTGGGGTGGATGCGCACGGACTGCCCGTCGCTGCGGCCCAGGTCCAGCCAGGTGGCTCCGTCGAAGCCGGGGGCGACGCGGATGTGCACGGGCTGCACCTCTTCGGTCAGCGCGAGTGCCTCGATCAGGTCGAGCGCCTCTTTCATGGCGGTGCCGTTGAACACGCCCACACCGTCTCGGAAGAGGCCGACCATGAGTTCTTGGCGGTGGCTGCCGGTGGTGCCCTGGGAGCGGATCGGGCGGGCCACGGGGTGGCCGTTGCGCTGCGCGTACACGGTGCCGTCGGCGGTGCGGAAGTACCGAAAGTGCGCTTGTGCGTAGTCGGTGATGATCTGGCGGGCGGGGTTCTTGTCGTCGTCGGACATGGTCACAGTCCCAACGTGGTGCGGGCGTTGGTCCACGCGTCGGCGCAGTGCCGCGGGGACTCGCCCTTGGCCTGCGCGGCGGTGAACAGCCGGGTCATGTGGGTGTCGGTGAGGCAGCCGCACCGGCCGTGCGTGGACAGCACCGCGAGGAACGTGCGGTACACCGTGGCGTGGACCGCGCTGCGCGCCTCGGTGATGCGCTGCTCCGCCATGGCGATGCCGCGGGCGAGGTAGGCGGGCGTGCGGTGCGGGCACTCCCCGCCTCCGACCCGGGCGGGCACCGTGACGGCAGACGGCGCCGGCCGGACCGGGGCGGGCGCCTTCACGGCCAGGGCGCGGACGGCGTCCGGCAGAACGGCCATGGTGCCGGTGCCGGGCCCGAGGTAGCGGGCGTAGGCCATGGACGACTTGATGTCCACGCCGGGCCGCACGCCATTGCGGGAGGTCATGACGCCCTGGTAGATCCAGTGCTCACCGCGCGTCGTCGGCACGGTCCGGGTGGCGGGCAGGGCGGTACGGGCCCACGTGATGGCATCCGCGTTGTCAAGGTCGACCACGGTGAGGCCGGCGCCGCCGGGGTGGTAGCCGACGCACACCGCCCGCCGCCATGCCGACGCCCACGCGGGTGAGGCGATGACGGCCGGGTCGGTGGTGGCGGCGGCCCAACCGTGGCAGACGCCGGGGCAGCGGCACGGCCCGGCGGTCTTCATATTCGGCCGGCCGCCGCACGCGTTGCCCGCACACGCCGGGCAGTTGCCGAACGGGACCTTGCCCCGGCGCAGGGACAGCACCGGCACACCGGCCGCCGCGAGGCTCAGCGCGGTACGCAGGACGGCGGACCCGTGAGTGTCCGGCAGTCGCCGGATGACGGTGGGTTGGGTCATGCTGGGAGACCTCCAACAGGTCTGTAGGGGACTGGTTGGACAAGGGCGGCCCCGCATTCTTTGGCGAGAGGGGGGCCGCCCTTGGCGTCGCTAGGCGGCGTCCAGGAGGGGCTGTTGCCAGGTGGGTATGGCGGCCAGGACCCGGGTGCGCCAGCGCAGCGCGTACTCCAGGCAGTTCGCGCAGTTCTTGTGCGTGTGGCCCGGGAGCGGGGGCCGGTAGCGGGCGTGGGAGCTCCAGGCGGCGGAGTCCGCGGAGGCCAGCAGATCCCCCACGCGCTCCAGGCCGAGAATCTTGAAGCCGAAGCCGTGCAGTTTGAGGCCGTGGGCGGCCATGGCGGTGACGATGGCGGCGCCCTCGCGGGTGGACTGCAACCGGCACACCGACCCCAGCCCCACCACCGGCTCGCCCCGCAGATCCACCCCTGCCCGCTCGTACAGGGCGAGGCAGCGTTCGTAGTCGGCGATGGTGCGGCCCTGCAGAACCGGGGCGATGCGCAGGTCCGGGGCGAGGGAGCGGAGCTCCAGGAAGTTGGCCACCGTGCGCCGCTGGTGTTCAGCGACGCTGAGGTGAGTGCCGACGAAGGTGAGCGGTCCGGCTTGCCCGCCGTGGATGATGAGGTCTTCGCACATCCAGTCCTGTGGGGCGGCCCAGTCGTAGGGGCCGACGTGTTCCCAGATGCGGCGCAGGTCCTGCACGTACTGGCGAGGAGTGCGGGTCCAGCGGCCGTGGCGCTGGAGCTCCGAGAAGCCGCCGGAGTCCACCGCGTACGGGCCGCGGGCCACGTCGAGCTTGACGGCCTGGGTGAAGTGCTCGGACTTCAGGAACAGGGGCACGTCGGTGAGGCGGACCCAGTGGCGTTTGTGGGTGGTCAGGTAGAAGCGCACAACGGTTCCCCTTGTCAGCCGTGGAAGTGGTTGCGCTTAATGACGGCCTTGCGAATGTGGAAGGTGTTGCCGCGGCTCGGGCCACTCGTGCCGAGGACCTGGACGGCGATCCAGCCGCCGAAGATGACGGCGGCGAGGATGATGAGCTGGCCGATGAACGCGGTGAGCGCGGCGATGAACGAGGTGAGCAGCAGCAGCCCGCCGCACACCGCGAGGAAGCCGACGCCCCCGAGGGCGACGTTGACGGCCGCGCGGGAGACAGGCGGCTTGGCCGTGACCGGTTCGGTTCTGGTCGGCTCGATGGCGTAGCCGGTGACGATCCGACCGTCCGGCAGGACGACGCTCGCCACCGTCGGCACGGCGCCCGGCTGCACCGCGGCGACCGGTGCCGGCACCGCCACGGCGGGCGGAACAGGAGCGGGCTGGTGAACCACGGTGGCCCGTTCGGTGGGCGCGTAGTGGGGGTGTTCGGGGAACATGCGGAATCCCTTCGCGGAGTGAGGCAGGGAGGTGAAGGCACCCCCTGCCGGGGTGGCTGTGGAGGGGGTTCAGGGGCGTTGACGTGCGTGCCTCCCTGATTCCCTGATGGATCATTTGTGCTGGTCAGGGCCAGGGAGGCGGGTCAGGGAGGCGGTCAGGGAGTTCTCCCTGCCTCCCTGGCCCGTCGGGGGTCGGCTCCCTGTCATCCGTCGGCGGAAGCGGAACCCTCGGTGTCGCGGTTGGCGAGGGCGCGGGCGACGCGGTCGCGGCCGACGACCATGCGGCCGTCGGACTTGTACGGCTCGGCGCCGGCGTCCTCCAAGACGCGCTTGAGGTCGCCGGGCGTCCACCGGCCGTAGGCGTCCTCGCTGAGCGCGGTGAGCCGCTTGAGGACGTCGGCGGTCAGGACGCGGGCGGCGGTGCCGATGACGGCGGCGATGTCGGCGAGCGGGTCGCGCTCCTCGCCCCGCTCGATGACGTGCAGGGTGGTGACGCCGTCGCGCAGGGCCTTGGCCCGGTCGGCGATCTCGGTCGCGGTGTCGGTGTCGATGTAGTGCGTGCGCACCGTGATGGAGGACTGGCCCGCCGGAATCTCGATCCCGTCGGAGGCGACGACCAGCGTGCCCTTGTCCAGCCCGGGGCGCAGCAGGTGCGGCGCCGCGCCGCCGTCGACCGCCTTGTCCCCCAGCGCCATCCGGGCCTGTGACTCCGTGCCCAGCGCGAGCGAGGCGCGGGTGTGAGCGCCCTCCCGGACCAGCTTGGGGAGGTTCTGGTCGGTGGGGTCCTGGGTGCCCTGCCACAGCAGCACGTTCACCGCCCGCCCCTGGTTGTGGATCTTGCGGGCGGCCATGAAGTAGCGGGAGGTGGCCTTGGAGCCGCCGTAGGGGCGCCGCTCCTCGTCCTTGACCGGGCACATGAACGCCACCTGCGCCTCGTCGACCAGCAGGATCAGCGGCGGGAAGTCCCCGCCGGGCGTCTGCAAGCGGCGGTTCATCTCCGCCACCCCGTCCTCCAGCATCTCCGTGGCCTCGATCACGTGCTCATCGGTCGGGCCCTGGATGAGGACGGTGGCGAGCCCGTCGAACATCGCCCAGTCCCCGGCGCCCTTGAGGTCGGCCACGCGGAACTCCACCCGGCGGTCCAGGGCCAGCCACAGGGCGAGTGCGCGCAGCGCGGCGGTCTTGCCCTGGTTGGACATGCCGGTGACCAGCAGCATCCGCTGATACAGGCTGAGCAGCGCGGCATCCCCGCGCAGGTCCTGCCCCCAGGGCGCCTTGCCCTTGGCGTAGTCGGCGGTCAGCGTGTCGTCGACGGCCAACGGGGACGGCCCGATCGGCTCGTCCAGCGCCCCCGAGTCGGCGATCCACAGCCGCACCGTGCGGGCGGCCGGCGGGATGGTGATGAACACTTCGTGCTCGTGCCGGGTCAAGTTCTCCGCGAGCTTCCGGCGCTTGCCCTGCACCTCGTTGGTCGCCACCCCCGACGGCAGGGTGACGTCCACTTCCACCCCGCATCCGGCAATCCGGA
This sequence comes from Streptomyces sclerotialus, assembly GCA_000719105.1. Lineage (GTDB taxonomy): Bacteria > Actinomycetota > Actinomycetes > Streptomycetales > Streptomycetaceae > Streptomyces > Streptomyces sclerotialus_B. Next base: position 88,069 of record JODX01000011.1, read on the forward strand.
TCGGCCCCAGCATGCCCGCGCCGGCGTCGCCCATCTCCTTGATGGCGTTGCGCAGCGCCGGGATGCCCAGGTCGCGCAGGGCCTTGACCACGATGGATGGCGTGATCGGTTCGCCCTCGCCGGACCGGACGTTGGCGGGCAGTGCCCAGGCGGGGGCGGCGTGCTGCTTGCGGCCGACCGACCACAGGGCGAGCAGCGCCAGGAACGGGCCGATTGTGAGCGCGGGCCCCCAGACGAGCTGCACGATCCGGATCAGCAGGGCGATGAAGTCGATGGTGGCCTGCAACGGGGTGATCACGTCACCGACATGGCCCGTGTTGATCGCCATGACTACCCCGAGGGCGACCAGCACACCGATGCTCATCCCGGCGCCGACGGCCACGCCCTTGGCGGCCTCCGTGGGGGAGTGCAGGAGGTCCATGCGGCGGTGGTGGCGGGCGGCGCGGAAGCGCTGCAGCCGTTCCTCCCACTCTTCGGCCGCTTCCAGGTTTCCCGCGGCTTCGGCCGCCCGGATCATCCGCTCGTAGCGGGCGCCGGTACGGCCGTCCCAGGTACGGCGGGCCACGATCCGCCCGCCGTTAAGGGTGTAGAGGGTGTGCCGGGCCGCCGCGCGGACCGTCGCCCGGGTCGTCTCGTGCATGACGGCCGTCTTCACGGCGCGGCCGGAGCGCACCCACAACGGCACGGGCGGCGTCGGCGGGGCGTCCGGAACCACGGTCAGCACCGTGGGCGCGGTCTCATCGGCGGGCGGGTCGGTGGGCTTGTGAAGGTGGACGACGTTCTCGGTCATGCTGGGGGTGCTCCTGACTGCCCCTTTGGGGCGGGAGTTGTGGAGAGCCGGGGTGGCCGTGTCCGTGGAAAGTCCCGGTCACCCCGGCGCGGGTCGTGCGGGCGGGCTGGTCAGAACCAGCCGATGGACTTCTTCTTGGCCTTGGCGCGGGCGGCCTCGGTGATCAGACGCTGGCGCTCGGCGTGCAGGGCGGTCAGCTCCGCGTTCAGCCGCATCTCGGCGGCGGAGCCGGTGGTGTCCATCTGCGCTTCGGCGCGGCCCGCGCTGCGGCCCCGGACGACCTGGTAGCCACCGCGGGCCAGGGCGCGGGCCATGGCCCGCCGCTCCGAGCCGTTCAGCGGCCACCACTCACCCCGCCGCACCGCTTCCAGCTTCTTCGTCGTCGCCTGGATCTCGCGGTCCAGGCGGCGGATGTCGGAGTTGCTCATGTCAGGGGCACCTCAAGGATGGGTCGGAGGGGTCGGGTAGGCGCAGGGCACGCACGTGCCGAGCGCGGCGGGGATGACGTAGCCCGCATCGGTGTGGCACTGCGGACAGATACGGCGGGCGCGGTTGGCCTTGGCCAGCGCCGCCTGCCGCGCGGGCGTCATGGGCAGGACCGGCTTGGCCAGGTCGACCCGGTACAGGTAGGCGACCAGCGGGCCCCGGCGGCGGCGCGGGCGCTGCAACTCGGCGGCCACCGGCTGACCGCCGGGCCGCAGTCCGTTGGCGCGGAGTTGGCGGCGGGTGGCGTAGCCGTCCGGGGCGAGGCGCCACCGGTACACCGGCAGCGCGCCCATCACGCCACGCGCTTCCACGCGGCCCGCAGCCGGACCTCAGAGGCGGAGTGACCGGCCGCGCGGAAGCGGGCGGCCATCTCCCGGTAGGACAGGGCCGGGGTTTGGCTGTGGCGGATTCGGTCGACCAGCGCGTCCAGCTCCGCATCGGTCAGCACGGGCGCCGCCTCCAGCGCGGGCACCGGCTCGGTCGGCCCCCAGACGGGGAGCTCCCAGCGGGGTGTGACGCCGGGTGTGACGGGGGTCGTCACACTGGTCAGCGCCCTGCCGGTGTCCTCCCCATCCCGCGCCGTCGCTAGCGTCGACCAGGCCCGGGAGAGGGTCTGTGCAGTCTTGGCCTGGACGCGCGCGACGCGCGCCCCGGCGGCCGTCACGGCTGTCAGTCTCGTCTCCTCCGTGGCCGCTTCGGCGCGGAGCCGGGCGCGGGCCACGGCCGCCTCGTCCCGCGCCTCCTGCTGGATGCCACGGATGGAGTCGAGCGCGGACGGGGTAAGCGCGGTGCGCTCCCACAGCCCGTGCACCAGCCACAGCGCCTTGGCCGCCAGCGGCAACCAGGCGACGGCCAGCCATGCCCCGGCGGAGCCCTCGGCGGTCAGCGCGTGCGCGACCAGAACCCCGGTCGCGATCAGGCCGAAGGACCAGCCGACGGCGGTCACCGCCCGATTGTGGTCGCCCTGCGCCGCCAACCGGCGTTCGTAGGCGAGGGTGGCCAGCCATCCGCCGTCGATGCCGAGACCGACGACCACGGCGACCGGCCACGGCACCGCCGCACCGAGCCACATCACCACCACGGCCAGGGTGAGGACCATGGACACGGCCGTCATGGCGACGGCGGGCAGCACGGTCTTGGCGCTTGTCTTGGTGGTCACAGTGCACCCCCGGCGGTGAGCAGGGCGGCGAGGATGAGCAGCGCCCCGCCCGCGCAGGTGAGGTCGACGGCGCGGCGCAGGTGGGTGAACTTGGCGACCGCGAGCCGGGAGAGTCCAGCGATGTCGGCGGCCAGGTTCCCGCCGATGGCGTTGTGGATCTCCGCCGGGGTGAGGGTGGCCCATAGCGGGAAGCCGTGCCGGCCGCGCAGGTTCGGCCGCACCGACAGCAGCAGCATGCCGGCCGCGCCGACCAGGAGCGCCATGCCGAGCCCGCCCGCGAGGTATGCGGGAACGGTCAGCGGCAGGTCTTTGGCGACCGTCCAGCTACCGGCCAGCACGGCGCCGACGAACGCCAGCAGTAGCCCGGTCTTGGTGTCGGTGCGCGTGATCTCCGCCTTCACCTCGGCGTGTGCGGTCATCAGGTTTCGGTCGGTGGCGCTCACGCGGCACCGCCGGGCAGGCTCGCGGCGACGGTGCGGTTGACCAGCGCGACGCGTGCGGCCAGCGCCCGGCGGCGGGCCCGGCGGATGCGGCGCTCGTCCAGCTCGGTCGGAGTGCGGTCCAGGGTGGCGATGTGCGCGTCCAGCAGGTCGACGTCCGCGAGGATCACGGGCATCTCCCGCTCGATCGCGTCCAGCTCCGCGGCCGTCGGCTCCATGAAGTCGGCGAACGCCGTAACAGCGTCCTGAACAGTGACGATGTGGTTCATGGGTCGTGGTCTCCCTAGCAGGTGAAACGGCCCGAACAGCACCCTCCGGAGGGGCAACTCCGGAGGGTGCGCGCCGTTTGGAGTGGAAGCCGCGCATCACACGCGGCGCGGCCACTGAGCAGTGGCCGAAGTGCCCCGGACCGGACTCGAACCGGTCGGGCTGCCGTACGAGGCACGCCGGTCTTCTCCGCCTTGTTTCCGACCCCTTCGGGCAGGCGGACCACGGGTTACCGGCAGTTCCCTGTGTTCAGTTCTCAAGGCGCTTGCGCTTCCTTCGAGCCCGTTTCACGGAGCCCTCCGGGCGTCCTCTGAGCAGCCCTAAGAAGGGCTGCCCTGTGCTCGTTCGGATCGCTAACGCGCCGAACGAAAGGAACATGTATTACCTGTACCTCATTTTGCAGAGAGGTGTTCGGCTCGTCAAGCCCTGCGGCTCTTGGAGTCCGGCGAGTCCCCTGCGCTCGATGTACCTACAGACTGGCGTCAGCGCCGCTGACGATCGACTTCGCGCATGTACGACTTAGGTTCTTCTTGGCTACGGTGAAGTCGTACCAAGTCGTCCCGAGTAGGCGGAGGTTGGCGTGTCGAACGAGCGGCTGCGCGGAGCGATCGTGGACGTGGGCCTGACGCTGGATGAGGTCGCGGAACGTCTCGGAGTCGCGGCTAAGACGGTCGAGCGTTGGATCAACGACCCGGAGCGCAAGCCGTATCGCCGCTTCCAGTACGCGACGGCCTCGCTCCTGAAGTGCGAGGTGTCGTACCTCTGGCCGGACGAACGCACATCGGCTGAGGTCACAGCCTCTGGCAACGCGGAGTTGGTCAGGCTCTATCCGCACCGGTCCGTGGTGGCGCAGACTCTCTGGACGGATCTCTACGCCAAGGCGACCCGCCAGTTTGACCTACTGGTGTACTCCGGTTTCTGGCTCACGGAAGACGCGATGTTCCACCGCATCGTGAGAGAGAAGTCGGCCGACGGGGTGCCGGTCCGCTTCATGCTGGGGGAGCCGATGTCGCCGGCCGTGGCAGTGCGGGGCGAGGACGAAGGGATCGGCGCAGCTATGGCGGGCAAGATCCGGAACGCCCTCATCAACTACGCGCCGCTCTTCCGCCTCCCCGGTGTGGAGTTCCGCCTCCACAGCACGACGCTCTACAACTCGATCTACCGAGCCGACGACGAAATGTTGGCTAACGGGCACCTGTACGGCGTCGGTGCCTACATGGCCCCCGTGCTTCACCTGCGACGGGTCGCCGGCGGTGAACTGTTCGACGCCTACGCTGAGAGCGTTGAGAAGGTTTGGGAATCGGCCCGACCGATCTCCTCGCCCACCGATTGGGAAGGCACCCACTGATGAGCCGTATCGACTACTTCCGCGATCCGAACGCCCCCAAGGCCAACTCGGTGGTGCCCTCGGTTACCGCGATCGTCCGGGACGACGCAGGACGGCTGCTGCTCATCCACAAGACCGACAACGACCTGTGGGCGCTGCCCGGCGGCGGGCACGACATCGGCGAACGCATCGGCGACACCGTCGTCCGCGAGGTCCGGGAAGAAACTGGCATTGATGTTGAGGTGGACAACATCGTCGGGCTCTACACCGACCCTGGGCACGTGCTGGCGTACGACGATGGAGAGGTCCGGCAGCAGTTCTCCATTTGCTTCAGGGCACACCCCGTCGGGGGCTCCCTGCGTACGAGCAGCGAATCGAAAGAGGTCCGCTGGGTCGATCCAGCGGACCTCGACGGACTGGACATCCACCCGTCGATGATGTTGCGCATTAAGCACGGTCTCGACGACTCGCGGCGAGACCCCTACGTCGGCTAACTGGCTGTCGACACTCGCGCCAAGCGGTCTTCTACGCGCTTCACCGCTGCATGAATGTCAGGGGCTGCGCGCTGGATGAACCGTCCCACGATGGTGTCCGGTCCGTACCGCTGCAGGATCTCGTCCAGCCGCTCGACCGACGTGGTCTGCGTCCCGTCGGGCGTCGTCGTCATGTCGCAATAGATCAGGGCGTCGACCAGATCCGGATACTCTAGCTGGAACTCGCTCTCGAGCTCATGCCTCAGTCCGCGTTCCTCGGCTTCCAACAAGGCACAGGAGTGGTGCGCCACGAGGCGGACGACCCGCTCGTCCGCCTGATCCTGGTCCCGAAGGAAGCGCGCGCCGTCCAACGGGTGGAAGCCGGTGGTGGCGATGGCCGGCGAGTATCCGACGTCATGCAGCACTGCGGCAGCTTCCAGTAGCTCAGCATCGTCCCGCAAGATCGGGCTCAGGGAGCGAGCACGCTCGGCAACCCCGAGGGAATGTCGCCACCTGCGCGGGAGCGGTTCGGACAACATCGATTCGGAGAGCGAGTACGCCCACTCAATCAGTCCCATGTCGGCCAAGGCTACGACTGACTGCTAGGGGGCGGGAGAGCACGTACCGTTCGTCCTTTGCCATGGATGGTGGCGAGCAGGCCATTGCCCTCCATCTGAGCGAGCACACGGCGCACGGCGGTACGGGAGACGCCGAAGCGCTCACACAGCTTCGCTTCAGACGGGTAGGCGTCGCCCACCGACAGCGAGTTCTCCGTGATCAGGTCTGTCATCCGCTCCGCAAGGTTACGTCGGTCGCCATCCCGAACTATGCGCCATCCAACTCCCGGAGTCGACTCGACGATACGATCGGCTTCCAGAGCCTTGAGCGCACGACGGATGGTGTTGCGGGAAACGCCGTGCGAACGCATGAGAGTGGCCTCAGATGGCAGGACGCAGTCGAGCTTGCCCGCTGCGATCTGCTGACGCAGTGATTCCGAGATCTGCAAGTATGTACCACGCGAACTGGGCTGCGACACGCACCCTCCTATTCTTCCCTCGTCGAGCCACCAGCATCTCATGCTGTCATGACGTCGTGGCGAGACCTTCTTGTGGATACTCCCTCTAGGGGTGAATCAGTCAGTCAGAATTCTACGCCGAACCGCTTCTCCTCGATTGATCCGACTGATTCGGTCGTTGATGCCAGACCTAACTCTGCGATAATACTCGGCAGCGTCCTCGGAAGGATCGCTTACGCGGGTTACATTCTCCACTTCGGCGTAGAAGTCCTGCATTTTCCGGGACACCTGGGAAGGTTCAAGTTCTATCTTCTCGGTGACTATGATCTGATACAGTTCTACTAGGAGTGTCAGCAAGTCCGCTTTTTGCCATACGCGCGACCTGGGTGGAAAGTCGCAACTTTCCACAAAGTCGATCACGTGGTGCAGTCCACTGCCTACCTCGGTGGCATATTCGAAGTCATCATTATATTGCCACAAGAACTCCTCGTGTGAATCATCTCGATTGAAGTAACCGGATAGGCACGAGATCGTGAGTGTAAGTGCGAATTGAATATCCTTCATTCGGCGCCCATCCAGGGATGAGAACACCTTGTGCTTGGTGAAAAAATCCCACTCCGCTAGATTTTCGGCGAACTTTTTCAGGGCGCCATCGAATCGAGAATTATTCACTTCCATGGCGTTGAGTGAGTAGTTGGTGGAGTTAATCCTATAGAAGATTTCTTTCGTTTCATCCTCGCTGAGAGGGCCTAGGTCACGTACGACCACCTCATACTCTAGGAATCCGACTTTCTGTTCGTCACTCAGGTTTCTGTAAGCAGGAACTCCGCTCTGTCCTACCCGGAGACTCGGAGCACCTGTGAAGTATTCATAGAGAGTCGTGATCCGTTGCTGCCCATCGACGATGAGTTCCGTTCCGTCTCCGGTGTCGGGATCGACTTCTCCTGCGGAGAGGAAAATCTCAGGGAACGGCAGACCGTCGAGTACAGTCTCCAGGAATGCCAGTTTGTGACCGTTAGACCAAACCAGGCGCCGCTGGAAGTGGGGGTTCGGAACCAGGGTTTTATCCCTGATGCCTGTAAGTAGGAGTCGAAGTCGCCTATTAGTGGCTGAAGTTTGCATTCCTTAGAGCCCCTTCTCGAATTCTCTACAGGCTGCGACCGAACGCATCTGATATTTCGTTAAGAAGGACATGTCATGGTAAATCGCCGCAGCAACCTTATAGGGGCCGTATCTCCGACTGTGTTGGAGGGACCGAAAGAAATCCCACCAAGTGTTAGTGAATTCAAAGCTTGATCCCCCGGGTAGTTTGTCGGGACGTATCCAGCCCCAAGCTAAATATTTCTCAAAGTCGCGTCGCCCTTCCCAGTAGGCGCCAGATTCCATGTATTCATGAGTCTCGTGCCAAACCTTCTCGTATAGCTCGTGGCTAACGATCGCTATATCGATGTCGGACCTATTCCCGAAAAGTCTATATCTTTTTTTCGGTGAAATGCTGAAGCCTAGCTTGGCGGAGCCGACGATGAAGATATCTTGATGCACCTTGAGGGTGAACTCGCTCGCGATTTCATCTTTGAGGAGATAGTGCTTGTCGTCGTGAATCGCATAGCAGCTGCCGTGTAGAATATGTGCATCGACTACTCTCCTATCGCTGGACTCCGAAGAGAGTGTCTCCTTGAACTTGGCCAGGCGCTTATGCGCTTCATCCTCGTCCACGCAGCTCCTTGTTCGTCAGTATTGACGCTGTGGATTTATAGGCTTTTATATGCCCCAAATGGGCATTTCTGCTGCGTGGAGTCGCTCGGGCCCGTATGGCGTGCGTGTCCGAAGCGTCAGCAGCGCACAAGCATGATGCAGCAGACATCCGGATCTGTCAGGCTTTTCGCCTCATCGCTACTGGCATGCGGGAACGACGGTCTTTCCCGCGCTCGCTACGATCTCTGACATGAGCGGTGCAAGCCGTCAGCCTGCACAGATGTCCTCGTGGGCCGACAGGGCCCGGGCCGTCCCTGGGCCGTCAAAGGGCCCCTCAGGACCCCCAGAGACGACCGACGACGACCACCCCGCCCGCCTGAGGCCCCAGGTCACGCAAGTCGATCTGCGACACTGGACGAGCCATGCCTAAGCCCGGAGAACTCACTTTCGTCGCGCCGCGCGGAGCCAAGAAGCCGCCGCGGCATCTCGCCGACCTCACGCCCGCCGAGCGCAAGGAGGCGGTTGCCGCGATCGGGGAGAAGCCGTTTCGTGCGAAGCAGCTGTCGCAGCACTACTTCGCGCGGTACGCGCACGACCCGGAGCAGTGGACCGACATCCCCGCCTCCTCCCGCACCAAGCTCCAGGAGGCGTTGCTTCCCGAGCTGATGACGGTCGTCCGGCATCTGTCGACCGACCAGGACACCACCCGCAAGACCCTGTGGCGGCTCTTCGACGGCACGCTCGTCGAGTCCGTGCTGATGCGCTACCCGGACCGGGTCACCATGTGCATCAGCTCGCAGGCCGGCTGCGGGATGAACTGCCCGTTCTGCGCGACCGGCCAGGCCGGGCTCGACCGGAACCTGTCCACCGCCGAGATCGTGCACCAGATCGTGGACGGGATGCGGGCGCTCCGGGACGGGGAGATCCCCGGAGGTCCGGCACGGCTCAGCAACATCGTCTTCATGGGGATGGGCGAGCCGCTCGCCAACTACAAGAGGGTCGTGGGCGCCATCCGGGCGCTGACCGACCCCGAGCCGAACGGGCTCGGACTGTCGCAGCGCGGCATCACCGTGTCCACCGTCGGGCTCGTCCCGGCCATCAACCGGTTCGCCGACGAGGGCTTCAAGTGCCGGCTCGCGATCTCGCTGCACGCCCCGGACGACGAGCTGCGCGACACGCTCGTGCCCGTGAACACGCGGTGGAAGGTGCGGGAGGTGCTGGACGCCGGGTTCGAGTACGCGGCGAAGTCCGGGCGGCGGCTGTCCATCGAGTACGCGCTGATCCGGGACATCAATGATCAGGCGTGGCGCGGTGACCGGCTCGGAAGGCTGCTCAAGGGCAGGCCCGTGCACGTCAACCTGATCCCGCTGAACCCGACGCCCGGGTCCAAGTGGACCGCCTCGCGGCCCGAGGACGAGAAGGCGTTCGTGGAGGCCATCGCCGCCCACGGGGTGCCGGTGACCGTCCGCGACACCCGCGGGCAGGAGATCGACGGGGCGTGCGGCCAGCTGGCGGCCACCGAGCGGTAGGCACGAACCGGCCACTACGGGTCACTGTTCGGCCACGGGGTACGCTGACTGCCGTACACACATCTTCATATTCCGACAGGGGAGCGCCACAGCGCTGAGAGTGCGGTAACGACCGCAGACCCTCTGAACCTCGCCCAGGTCATTCTGGGTAGGGAGATCGGTCACCACTCGAGCTGTTGCGTCCTGCCCGGGAACCCGTGAGGTTCCCGGGCAGGGCCGCGTCTCTTCCTGGTCACTCCAGGAGGAAGAATTCAGTGAGCATCACCACCAGGACGTGCACGGCCGTCGTCGTCGGCCTGGGTCTCGTCACGACGCTGTCCGCGTGCGGGTCGTCCGGTTCCGGCGAAGGCGACGGCGGGAGCGGTGGGGGGTCCAAGACCGTCACGCTCGTCACCCATGACTCCTTCGTCGCTTCCGAGGACGTGCTGAAGGCGTTCGAGAAGGAGTCCGGGTACGAGATCAAGGTGCTGAAGGACGGTGACGCCGGGCAGGCCGTCAACAAGGCGATCCTGACAAAGGACAACCCGCAGGGCGACGTCTTCTTCGGCGTCGACAACACCCTGCTGTCCCGCGCCCTCGACAACGGGCTCTTCCAGCCGTACGAGGCGAAGGACGCGGAGCTCGTCCTGCCCGAGTACCGCGCCGACCAGGACAAGCACCGGGTCACGGCCGTCGACACGGGTGACATCTGCGTCAACTACGACAAGGCGTACTTCGAGGAGCACGACCTCGAGCCGCCGGTCTCCTTCGACGATCTGGCCGAGCCCGCCTACAAGGATCTCCTCGTCACCTCCAACGCCTCCACCTCCTCCCCGGGGCTCGGATTCCTTCTCGGGACGGCCGCGGAGTACGGGGATGAAGGGTGGCCGGGTTACTGGAAGAAGCTCAAGGCCAACGGCGTGAAGGTCGTCGACGGCTGGGAGCAGGCCTACAACGAGGAGTTCTCCGGGTCCGCCGGCGGGAAGAAGGCCGGGGGCGAGCGGCCGCTCGTCGTCTCGTACGCCAGCTCGCCGCCCGCCGAGGCGATCTTCTCCGACCCGCAGCCGAAGACCGCGCCGACCGGCGTCGCGACCGGCACCTGCTTCCGGCAGGTCGAGTACGCGGGGCTGCTGAGCAACGCGAAGAACGCCGAGGGCGGCAAGGCCCTGCTGGACTTCATGAGCGGCAAGACCTTCCAGGACGACATGCCGATGAATATGTTCGTCGATCCCGTACGGGAGGGCGCGCAGCTGCCGGAGGACTACCGGAAGTACAACGTCGAGGTCGACGACCCGGAGACGATGGCGCCGGACGCGATCGCCGAGAACCGTGACGAGTGGGTCAAGGCGTGGACGTCGCTCGTACTGAAGTGAGGTCCCGGGGCGGGGGGAGAGGGGTTCCGCGTTCGGGCGCGGTCCGGCTGGGGCTCATGGTCCTGCCGGTCGTGTTCTTCGCGCTCTTCTTCGCCCACCCCGTCGCCGCGATCGTCGCGCGCGGGCTGAACGTCGACGGAAGCTGGCGGTTCGGGCGCATCGGGGAGGTGCTGGCGGACTCCGGTGTCCGGCACGTGCTGTGGTTCACCGTCTGGCAGGCGCTCGCCTCCACGGCCCTCACGCTGCTGGTCGCGCTGCCCGGCGCGTATGTCTTCGCGCGCTTCGCGTTCAGGGGCAAGCAGGTGCTGCGGGCGGTCGTCACCGTGCCGTTCGTGCTGCCGACCGTCGTCGCCGGAACGGCCTTCCTGGCCCTGCTGGGGCGCGGCGGGCTGCTCGACGAGCTGTGGGGCGTACGGCTCGACACCACCGTCTGGGCCATCCTGCTCGCCCATGTCTTCTTCAACTACGCGGTCGTCGTCCGTACCGTCGGCGGGCTGTGGTCGCAGCTCGATCCGCGCCAGGAGGAGGCCGCGCGAATGCTCGGCGCCTCCCGGTTCGCGGCCTGGCGGAAGGTGACGCTGCCCGCGCTCGCCCCGGCGGTGGCGGCGGCCGCGCTCATGGTCTTCCTCTTCACCTTCACGTCGTTCGGTGTGGTGCAGATTCTCGGGGGGCCCGGGTTCGCCACGCTGGAGGTGGAGATCTACCGGCAGACCTCGGAGATCTTCGACCTCGCGACGGCCGCCGTGCTGACGCTCGTGCAGTTCGCGGCCGTCGGCGCGATCCTCGCCGTGCACGCCGGGACCGTACGGCGGCGGGAGACCGCACTGCGGCTGGTGGACGCGTCCACGACAGCGCGCCGGCCGCGCGGCGCGGGGCAGTGGGCGCTGCTCGCCGGCGTCCTGGCCACCGTGGCGCTGCTGATCGTGCTGCCGCTCGCCGTCCTCGTCGAGCGCTCGCTCGACGCGCCGGGCTTTGGCTACTACAAGGCCCTGACCAGTGACGACGGTGGGATTTTCCTCGTCGCGCCGATCGAGGCGGTCGGCAACTCGCTGCGGTACGCGCTCGCCGCCACGGTCATCGCCGTGGTGATCGGCGGGCTCGCCGCCGCGGCCCTCGCCCGGCGGGACGCGGGCCGGCTGGTCCGCGGGTTCGACGCGCTGCTCATGCTGCCGCTCGGCGTGTCCGCGGTGACCGTCGGGTTCGGCTTCCTGATCGCGCTGGACGAGCCGCCGCTGGACCTGCGGAACTCCTGGATCCTCGTGCCGCTCGCGCAGGCGCTGGTGGGCGTCCCGTTCGTCGTACGGACCATGCTGCCGGTGCTGCGGGCCGTGGACACGCGGCTGCGGGAGGCGGCGGCCGTGCTCGGGGCGTCGCCGTGGCGGGTGTGGCGGGAGGTCGATCTGCCGCTGGTGCGGCGGGCGCTGCTGATCGCGGCAGGGTTCGCCTTCGCGGTGTCGCTCGGCGAGTTCGGGGCGACGGTGTTCATCGCGCGGCCCGACAACCCGACGCTGCCGGTGGCCGTTGCGCGGCTGCTCGGGCGGCCCGGTGATCTCAACTACGGGCAGGCGATGGCCCTGTCGACGATTCTGATGGTGGTGTGTGCGGTGGCGCTGCTGGTGCTGGAGCGGCTGCGGGTTCCGTCCCGTACGGGCGGGACCGGGGGCGCCCCCCTCGACCGGAGCGGGGAGTTCTAGATGGCGGACAGTCTGCTGGGCCTTCGGGACGCGACCGTACGGTTCGACGGGCGGCCCGTGCTCGACGCCGTTGACCTGGATGTCGCCGAGGGCGAGATCGTGTGCGTGCTCGGGCCGAGCGGCAGCGGCAAGTCGACGCTGCTGCGGGCGGTGGCCGGGCTGCAGCCCCTCGACTCGGGGCGCGTGTCGCTCGACGGGCGCGACCAGGAGCGGGTGCCGGCGCACCGGCGCGGGGTCGGGCTGATGTTCCAGGATCACCAGCTGTTCCCGCAGCGGGACGTGGGCGGCAACGTGGCGTTCGGGATGCGCATGCACGGCTTCCCGCGCGCGGAACAGGACGACCGGGTACGGGAGTTGCTGGAGCTCGTCGGGCTGCCGGGCGCCGCACGGCGGGGCGTCGCCTCCCTGTCCGGAGGTGAGCAGCAGCGGGTGGCGCTGGCGCGGGCGCTCGCTCCCCGGCCCCGGCTGCTGATGCTGGACGAGCCGCTCGGCCAGCTCGACCGGTCGCTGCGCGAGCGGCTGGTCGTGGAGTTGCGGGAACTCTTCGGGCGGCTCGGTACCACCGTGCTGGCCGTCACGCACGACCAGGGCGAGGCGTTCGCGCTCGCCGACCGGGTCGTGGTGATGCGGGACGGCCGGATCGCCCAGTCCGGTACACCGCTCGAGGTGTGGCAGCGGCCCGTGGACGAGTTCGTGGCGCGGTTCCTCGGCTTCGACAACGTGGTCGCGGCGACCGTCACCGGTCAGGTCGCCGACACACCGTGGGGCAAGGTGCCTGTGCCCGAGGGATCCGCCCAGGGCCCGTGCGCGCTGCTGGTGAGACCGGCGGGCGTACGGATCGTGGCGGCCGGGGAGGGGCTGCGCTGCGCCGTGGCCGCGCGGACGTTCCGGGGCACCCATGTCGCCGTCCAGCTGAGTACGGAGGGGGCGCCGCGCCTGGAGGCGGCGTGCGCGCTGCGGGAGGCGCCGGGGCTTGGTGACGAGATCGGTGTGGTCTTCGACGCGGCGGAAGTTGTCGTACTCGGTCGCTGAAGTGGTCGTGCTCGGCGCGGGGGTCGTCGTACTCCGTAGCTGAAAATGTCGTGCTCGGGGGCCTTCGGCCGCCTAAGGTGCGGATCATGACGATAAGCAGGCAAGCGCGTCATGACCGCTACGGTGACGAGATCGAGCGGCAGGTACGGCAGCTCAGGGCCGTCGTGACGTCGGGCGCCGACCTCTCCGCGACCGTGCCGACCTGCCCGGACTGGTCCCTCGAGAAGCTGGTGCGGCACACCGGGGGCGCACTGCGCTGGGTGGACCGGATCGTGCGCGCCCGGGCGCTGCAGGAGGTGCCCGAGTCGGAGGTGCCGGGCTTCGGGGGACCGGTGGAGCGGGGCGACGCGGCCGCGCTGGACGCGTGGCTCGCGGAGGCCGGGGAACTGGTCGTCGAGTCGTTGCGGGAAGCGGGGCCCGACGCGGAGGTGTGGACGTGGGGGTGGGAGCAGAACGCGGGTTTCTGGGCCCGCCGGATGACCCACGAGATCACGGTCCACCGCGCGGACGCGACGCTCGCCGCGGGGCTGCCCTACGAGGTGGCACCGGAGATCGCCGCCGACGCGATCGACGAGTGGCTGCAGATCGTCGCGTACGTCCAGCGCGTGATGCCGCACGAGGCGGCCGGCGAACTGCGCGGGCCGGGACGCAGTATCCACCTCCACGCGACCGACGCTCCCGCCGAGCTGGATGCCGAATGGGTCGTCGAGCTCACCGAGGAAGGCGTCGTCCGGCGCCGGGGCCACGAGAAGGCGGACGTCGCGCTGCGCGGGCCGCTCACCGAGGTGCTGCTCGCCTTCTACCGCCGGGTTCCGCTCGACAGCGGGGGGCTGGAGGTGCTGGGGGAGCGGGAACTGCTGGAGTTCTGGCTGGAGCGGGCCTCGTTCGGCTGATCCGGGGGAGGGACTGGTCCGGGAGAGGGGCGCCGGTTCGCGCGAGGGACTGGTCCGGGCGAGGGCCCGGTGCGGTGGCCCGCCCCCTGGTTCGAGGGGACGGGCCACAACTGCCGCCGTACGGCTGGGGCGTACTGCCAGGGCGTACCGCGGCTCACGGGCCGGTCGTACGTCAGCCCTTGGAAGCTCCGCGACGACGCATGCCGACGTACACGGCGCCGCCACCGACCAGCACGAAGGCCGCGGCGATCCCGGCGATCAGCGGGGTGCTGGAGCCGGCGCCGGTCTCGGCGAGGTTCGAGCCGCCCTCGGGTGCGGGGGTGTTGCCGCTGTCCCCGGGAGCCGCGGGCGCGGTGCTCTCGGACGCCGACGGCGCCGGGCTCTCGGCGGGGGCGGACGGCTCGGCGGACGGTTCGCCGGAGGAGTCGTCGGAGGGCTCGGCCGGCTGTGCCGGGGTCTGCTCGGCCGGCGGTGGGTTGTCCGTGGCCGTGCACGCCTCGCCGGGTGCGGTCAGGTTCGGCTTGATGTCCTCGTCGACGTAGCCCTTGGCCTTCACGTGGACGCGGTACTCGGCGTTCGGCTCCCAGGCCTCCGGGAACGTGACGGTGACGCCGTCGGCGGTCGAGTTCTCGATCGTCTTCGTACCGACCAGCCGCTCGTCGCCCCCGTTGCTCTCGAGGTAGACGGTGACTTCGGCGGTGACGCCCGACGGGTCCACGTCGGTGACGCTGATGACGCCCTTGCCGCCGGCGTCGCACTCGGCCTCGGCCGAGAAGTCACGGATGCTGCAGGCCATGGCGTTGCCCGCGACGCCGAGCAGAAGCGCGGCGGAGGCGGAGACAACGCCCAGGTATCGCACCGGTCGTGCGATGCGCGGAGTTATGGACACGATTGCCCTTCACGGAAAGTGCGGGGGGTTGGATGAGGCACGCGCCACTGACTGTGGCGGTGTCGTCCTCATGTGGCTCACAGGTTTATAAGTGCGCCATAAGCACTGTCAATCCGAGGGCGCGTCCCCGCGATGTGCTTTGCCCGCTTATTAACTCCCGGCGGGTTTGCGGGTGTTGAACCATGCCGGACGGCGCCCCTTCCGCGGGGCGCCGTCCGGCGAGGTGGCGGTGCTCAGCCCTGGACGGCCGCCGGGTCCATCCACATGACCTCCCAGGTGTGGCCGTCCGGGTCGTCGAAGGCGCGGCCGTACATGGTGCCGTAGTCCTGCACCTTCCCGGAGGCCGAGCCGCCGGCGGCGATCGCCTTGTCGCACAGCTCGTCGACCTTCTCGCGGCTCTCCGCGCTCAGGCACAGCAGGACCTCGCTGGTCTTCGTGGAGTCCGCGATCTCCTTCGGGCTGAACTCGGCGTAGCGCTGCTTCGTGAGGAGCATCGCGATGATCGTGTCGCTGATCACGACACAGGCGCAGTTGTCGTCCGTGAACTGGGGGTTGATCGTGTAGCCGAGCTCCGAGAAGAACTTCTTGGAGGCGTCGAGGTCGTTCACGGCCAGGTTCACGAAGATCATCTGCTGGTACATGCGTGGTCTCTCCCGTCGGTGGTGATCCTTTCGTGGGGGTAGACCGGGCTGCCTCGCGGATCTCATCGGTCGGCGCGAACTTTTTTTCGTACGGTCTTTCGCGGTTCCTCGTGCACGGGCCGGTGACAGGCCGTCAGTCGGCCAGTGGCGCGGCCGCCAGTGCCGCGATCGCCAAGGTCAGCGGGGAGAAAAGGGCGAGCAGGGCGCCCGCGCGGAGCAGCGCGGCGGTGCGGAGCACCGTGGCGGGCGCCCCGAGCCGTACCAGGGCCGCGGTGGTGTGCGCGCGGGAGTCCCTCGCCTCGGCCACGACGACGGCCAGCGTCAGGACGGTGCAGCCGGTCACCAGCAGACCGCCCAGGGTGGTGAACGGGCCGATGGCGGAGCGCGCACCGGGGGAGTCCACGGTCGCCAGGGCGAACGCGCCGGAGGCCACCGCGCACAGTACGCCGAGCGGGCGCCCGAGCCGCTCCGCCTCCTCCTGCAGTACGCGCCCGGCGAGCAGCCGCAGCGCACCGGGCCGTACGGACTGCAGCAGCCGGCCGCACACATGGGTCAGGCCCGGACCGGCGAGAACCAGGCCGAGGGCGGTCAGCAGCCAGCCGGTGAGCACCCCGGCGGGGCTGTCCGCGAAGCCGCCGGGGAGGACGAGCCCGGGGGCGGACGCGGAACGGCTCGCGTACGCCTCGACCGCGAGACCGGCGGCGAGGACGGCGGCGCCCCAGGGGAGACCGCCGGGGACGGCCCGGGGCGCGGTGGTGGCGTACGGGTCGTGCTCCTGCGCGGGGGCCAGTGGTACGGGGGCGTGCGCGTCCAGCTCCGCGGACAGGGCGTGCGAGCCGTTGCCGCCGCGCCGGAGCCGGGCACGGGCGCGGGTACGGACGCCGTGCCGGGCCGCCGTTGTGCGGTGCCCGTCGTCGCGTCCCCGCGTGTTCCACGGTCGTCCGCCGTCCGGGCCTCCGGCGCTCCGCGGTCGTCCGTCGGCAGGGGCTTGCGTGCTCTGTGGCCGTCCGCCGCCATCGGCCCTGTGCCGTCCGTCGCCGCCGGTCCGCGGCGCGCCCCGGGATCCGAGACCTCCCGTCAGCAGCGTCCACCACGGTCCCTGGCCGGCGGGGCGCAGAGCCAGCGCGACCGCCCCGGCGGTGACCGCCGGCACCAGCGACAGCAGTGTCAGCGTGGCGGGGAGGGGCAGGGGCATGCCCGGGGCCAGGGCGCGGCCCGCGTCACCGGCGAAGGGCAGGTCGGCCGGATCGCTGCGCAGGTACAGGAAGAGCAGCAGGGACGCCAGTGAGCCCAGGACGCTGCACAGGGCCGTCGTGGTCGCCGAGACGGCCATCAGCCGGCCCGGGCCGAGTCCGATGGCCGACAGCCCGGGGCGGGGGCGGGTCGCCGGGTCCGTACGGGCGACGGTCACCGCGAGGTACACCGTGGCTGCGAGGGGCGCCGCGCACCACGCGAGCCGCAGCAGGGACTTGGCGGGCGCCTCCGGGTGGGTCAGCGCGTGCCCGAGGACGCACAGCAGCAGGAAGCCCGTGCCGCCCGACGCCGCCATGACCAGGAGGCGGAGCAGGTGGACGGCCGGCCGGGCGCCACGGGCTAGACGGAGAGCGAGCACGCGGCCCGGCCTTCCGCCTCGGGGGCGTGGGGCAGGTGGACGGTGTTCACCCGCCGTCCGTCCAGCAGCGTCACCGTGCGGTCGGCCAGCTCGGCGGTGTCCGCGTCGTGCGTGGCGAGGACGACCGTGATGCCGTGCGAGCGGGCCGCCGTGGTGAGGGTGCGCAGGACGTGGGCACGCTCCGCGCGGTGCAGCGGGGCGGTCGGCTCATCCGCGAACAGCACGGTGGGGGAGCCGATCAGGGCGCGGGCGACGACCACGCGCTGGCGCTCGGAGTGCAGCAGGGCGTACGGGCGTTTGCGGGCGCAGCCGCCGATGTCCAGCCGCTCCAGCCACTCCAGGGCGGCCTTCTTGGCGGCCCGGCGGCCGGTGCCGCGGAGCATCAGCGGCAGAGCCGTGTTCTCCCAGGCGGTCAGCTCGGGGACGAGCACCGGCTCGGGGTCGATCCAGCCGAAGCGGTCGCGGCGCAGTCGCTCACGGGTGAGCGGGCCCATCGTGTGCACCGGTGTGCTGTTGAACCACACCTCGCCCTCCTGCGGGCGGAACTGGCCCGACAGACAGCGCAGGAGCGTGGTCTTGCCGCTGCCGCGCGGGCCGCTGACGGCGAGGATCTCGCCCTCACGGACGCCGATCGAGACGCCGCGCAGCGCGGGCGAGCCGTTGTGCGCATGGGTGAGCGCGCGTGCCCAGAGCACGTCGCTGTCCGGCTGGTCCACCATGGGCGTACACCTCGGTTCGGATCAGGATGCCGTGGGGAGTCCCCCGGACGGGGGAACGAAGGCGGGGCCGATCGGTTACAGGCACGCTAGGTAGTCGCCGGAGCCGGGCCGGACAGTACGCGGCCCCGGGCCGCCGTTTCTCACTCGAACGGACGGCACCGGGGCCGGTGTTGATCATCAAATTCGGAAGATCATCCCCGATTCGGGGGCGGGCGGGGGCGGGCAGGACCGGGCGGGGACGGGTGAACGATCCCGTACAGTGCCCGCGGCCGGACCGCGCTCAGAGCTTCGTCCAGGCCTCCGTCAGCGTCGCGCGCAGGATCTGCTCGATCTCGTCGAAGGTCCCCTGGTCGGAGATGAGCGGCGGCGCGAGCTGGACGACCGGGTCGCCGCGGTCGTCCGCACGGCAGTACAGGCCGTTGTCGAAGAGCGCCTTGGAGAGGAAGCCGTACAGGATGCGCTCGGTCTCCTCCGCGTCGAACGTCTCCTTGGTGGCCTTGTCCTTGACCAGCTCGACCCCGTAGAAGAAGCCGTTGCCGCGGACGTCGCCGACGATCGGCAGGTCGTGCAGCTTCTCCAGGGTGGAGCGGAAGGCGTCCTCGTGGTCCAGGACGTGCTGGTTCAGGCCTTCCCGCTCGAACAGGTCGAGGTTGGCGAGGGCGACGGCCGCGGAGACCGGGTGGCCGCCGAAGGTGTAGCCGTGCAGGAACGTGTTGCCGCCCCGGTAGAACGGCTCGGCGAGCCGGTCCGACACGACGCACGCGCCGATCGGGGAGTAGCCCGAGGTCATGCCCTTGGCGCAGGTGATCATGTCCGGTACGTAGCCGAACTTGTCGCACGCGAACATCGTGCCGAGCCGCCCGAAGGCGCAGATCACCTCGTCCGACACGAGCAGCACGTCGTACCGGTCGCAGATTTCGCGCACCCGCTGGAAGTAGCCGGGCGGGGGCGGGAAGCAGCCGCCGGCGTTCTGCACCGGCTCCAGGAAGACGGCCGCGACCGTGTCCGGGCCCTCGAAGAGGATCTGCTGCTCGATCTGGTCGGCCGCCCAGCGGCCGAACGCCTCGGGGTCGTCGCCGTGGATCGGGGCGCGGTAGATGTTGGTGTTCGGAACCTTGTGTGCGCCCGGCACCAGCGGCTCGAACGGGGCCTTGAGGGCCGGGAGCCCGGTGATGGACAGGGCGCCCTGCGGGGTGCCGTGGTAGGCGACGGCCCGGGAGATGACCTTGTGCTTGGTCGGCTTGCCGGTGAGCTTGAAGTACTGCTTGGCGAGCTTCCAGGCGGTCTCGACCGCCTCGCCGCCGCCGGTGGTGAAGAAGACCTTGTTCAGGTCACCGGGCGCGTGGTGGGCGAGGCGTTCGGCGAGCTCGATCGCCTTCGGGTGGGCGTAGGACCACACCGGGAAGAAGGCCAGCTCCTGCGCCTGCTTGGACGCCGTCTCCGCCAGCTCGGTGCGGCCGTGGCCGGCCTGGACCACGAACAGCCCGGCGAGGCCGTCGAGGTAGCGCTTGCCGTTCGCGTCGTAGATGTGCGTGCCCTCGCCGCGGACGATGGTGGGGACCGGGGAGCTCTCGTACGAGGACATGCGGGTGAAGTGCATCCACAGGTGGTCGTACGCGGTGCGGCTGAGGTCCTTCTGTTCCTGCTGCTCCTGCTGTTCCTTCTGGCTGGCGGTGCTCACGGTTATCGGGTTCCCCACATGTAGGTCTGCTTCTTGAGCTTCAGGTAGACGAAGCTCTCGGTGGAGCGCACTCCCGGGACGGCCCGGATGCGTCTGTTGATGACCTCCAGCAGGTGGTCGTCGTCCTCGCAGACGATCTCCACCATCAGGTCGAACGATCCTGCGGTCATCACCACGTACTCGCACTCGTCCATGCCGGCCAGTGCGTCGGCCACGGACTCCACGTCGCCCTCGACGTTGACGCCGACCATCGCCTGACGCCGGAAACCCACGGTGAGCGGGTCGGTGACGGCGACGATCTGCATCACGCCCTGGTCGAGCAGCTTCTGGACGCGCTGGCGCACGGCCGCCTCGGACAGGCCGACGGCCTTGCCGATCGCGGCGTACGGCCGCCTCCCGTCCTCCTGGAGCTGCTCGATGATGGCGAGGGAGACGGCATCCAGGTGCGGGGTGCCGCCGTGTCTGGACTCGCGGGCGTCCCTGGAGTCCTTCGGGTCTGCGCTTCGACTGGCCACGAACTCACTGTGCATGAGGACTCGACAGTCACGCAAGGCCGAATCGATGAAATTCGTTGTCCATGAGCGCCAGGCGTGCGGATTTCGCAGCATCCGCGGGGTGGGGGGTGTTGAAAGCGTCGGGTTGCGGATTAGTGTGGTGTCTCAAGGAATGGACACCCGAACCTGGAGGGCCGGCAGTGAGCAGCGAGCTGCGTCGTCTGCGCAACCACATCGACGGCGAATTCCGTGACGCCGCCGACGGACGGACCACCGAGGTGGTCAACCCCGCGACCGGCGAGGCGTACGCCACGGCGCCGCTCTCCGGCCCGGCGGACGTCGACGCCGCCATGGAGGCCGCCGCGCGGGCCTTCCCGGGCTGGCGGGACACGACCCCCGCGGAGCGCCAGAAGGCCCTGCTGAAGATCGCGGACGCCTTCGAGGAGCGGGCCGAGGAACTCATCGCGGCGGAGGTGGAGAACACGGGCAAGCCCGTCGGGCTCACCCGTACCGAGGAGATCCCGCCGATGGTCGACCAGATCCGCTTCTTCGCGGGCGCCGCCCGCATGCTGGAGGGGCGCTCGGCCGGCGAGTACATGGAGGGGATGACCTCCATCATCCGTCGCGAGCCGGTCGGCGTCTGCGCCCAGGTCGCGCCGTGGAACTACCCGATGATGATGGCCGTGTGGAAGTTCGCCCCGGCGATCGCGGCGGGCAACACGGTCGTGCTGAAGCCGTCGGACACCACTCCCGCGTCGACGGTCCTCATCGCGGAGATCATCGGCTCGATCCTCCCGAAGGGCGTCTTCAACGTCGTGACGGGTGACCGGGAGACCGGCCGCCTGATGGTCGAGCACCCGATCCCCGCGATGGCGTCCATCACCGGCTCCGTACGCGCCGGCATGCAGGTCGCCGAGTCCGCGGCCAAGGACGTCAAGCGCGTCCACCTGGAGCTCGGCGGCAAGGCTCCGGTGGTCGTCTTCGAGGACACCGACATCGCCAAGGCCGTCGAGGACATCTCGGTCGCCGGCTTCTTCAACGCGGGCCAGGACTGTACGGCCGCGACCCGCGTCCTCGTCCAGGAGTCCGTGCACGACGAGTTCGTGGCCGCGCTCGCCAAGGCCGCCGCCGAGACGAAGACCGGCGCCCCGGACGACGAGGACGTCCTGTTCGGCCCGCTCAACAACCCGAACCAGCTGAAGCAGGTCTCCGGCTTCATCGAGCGGCTGCCCGCCCACGCCAAGGTCGAGGCCGGCGGTCACCGGGTGGGCGAGAAGGGCTACTTCTACGCCCCGACCGTCGTCTCCGGGCTCCAGCAGGACGACGAGATCGTGCAGAACGAGGTCTTCGGGCCGGTCATCACCGTCCAGTCCTTCACGGACGAGGCTCAGGCCGTCGAGTGGGCCAACGGTGTCGAGTACGCGCTCGCCTCGTCGGTCTGGACGAAGGACCACGCGCGCGCGATGCGCATGTCCAGGGCCCTCGACTTCGGCTGTGTGTGGATCAACACGCACATCCCGCTGGTCGCGGAGATGCCGCATGGCGGCTTCAAGAAGTCCGGGTACGGCAAGGACCTGTCGGCGTACGGGTTCGACGACTACACGCGGATCAAGCATGTGATGACGTCGCTGGACGCGTAGTCGGCCCGATGCGCGCGTGTGCGCGTGTGCTCGTGTGCGGCCCCGGACGGGAACCCTCCCGTCCGGGGCCGCCGTGTTCGATGCGGGCCTGTTTTTGAACACGTTCAACAGTGGGCGTACGCTGCCGTCATGAGCGACAGAGCCGCCCTGCTGAAGGGCATTCGCGTCTGGCTGGCCTTCTTCGTCGTCTGTCTGGTGCTCAGCGGCGCCACCGCCTTCCCGCTGGTGCACGAACTCCGCTGGGCCGAGGAACTGTTGCGTTCCCTGTCCGTGCCCGAGCACCTGCCGGCGTTCATGGAGTGGATCGAGCGTGTGCGGCGGGGGCTCGACGAAGCCGACGCCGAGTACCCGTTCCTCCTGTACGGCACGGACTGGCTCGCCTTCGCCCACCTCGTGATCGCGGTCGCCTTCTACGGCCCCTACCGCGACCCCGTCCGCAACATATGGGTCGTCGAGTTCGGCATGATCGCCTGCGTGGGCATCATCCCGCTCGCCCTGATCTGCGGGCCGGTCCGGGGAATCCCCTTCTGGTGGAGCGTGATCGACATGGCGTTCGGGGTCTTCGGGATCATTCCGCTGTATCTCGTACGGAAGAAGATCAAGCGGTTGGAGGCACTCCTCGGTCCGGGCGCCGTGCCGGTCACGGCTGTTGCTTGAGGGCGGCCGGCACGACGCGCTCGGCGATCTGGTTCATGCCCTCGTCCTGTGGGAACGCCGGCGTCCGAGCCGGTCGGCAGGCGTGCGAGCCGGTCGGCAGGCGTGCGAGCCGGTCGGCAGGCGTCCGAGCCGGTCGGCAGGTGTCCGGAGTGCCGAAAGCCGCGGTGACGAGTCCCATGACCACCGGGTTGCTGTCCGTTCCCTTGGCGTCGGTCGAGTTGACGCTGTAGACCAGGGTGCGGGAGAGGTCGCGGGTGCCCCCGATGCCCGCGTTGTAGCCCCAGCGGCCGCCCGTCTTGCCCCACACCTCACGGCCGCCCAGCTTCCAGCAGGTCAGCCCGGCGCTGTAGGCCGCGGGTCCGCCGCCGAGGGCGTCCACCCGGGGCAGGGTGAACATCTCCTCCAGCAGCGGCCCGCGCACCACCTGCCCGCGGAACAGGGCCCGGGTGAAGCGCTCCAGGTCGGCGGTGGTGGAGATGATGTCACCGGCCGCCCAGCCGTCGGTGGTGCCCCACACGGTGACGTCGCGCAGCCCGGTGGTGCCGTCGTCGAGCCGCATGGTCTGGTAGCCGCGGTTGTGGGGGCCGTGGATGCGGGGGTCCATCCCCGGGGAAGAGGTGCCGCGCAGGCCGAGCGGGTCGATGACGCGCCGCTCGACCTGTCTCTCGTACGTGTCGCCCGTGACCCTCTCGACCAGCAGGCCTGCCACGGTGTAACCGATGTTGCTGTAGCGCTGTTTGTCGCCCGCGGGGAAGAGCGCCTCCTTCGCGGTGGCGGAGGCCACCATCTCCTTTGGGGTGTGGACGAGGAAGCGGTTCTCGTACCTCTCCTCCACGGTCGTTCCGGGGAAGTCGGGGGAGGGCAGGCCGCTGGTGTGGTTCAGGAGCTGGCGTACGGTCACGTCTCCGTACGCCGCCGGGATCAGGTCCGGGAGATAGGCCCTGACGGAGCGGTCGAGGTCCACCTTCTTCTCGGAGGCGAGCTGGAGGACCACCGCCGCGGTGAAGACCTTCGTCACCGAGCCGGCCCGGAAGCGGGCGTGCGGATCGGCCGGGCGGCCGCTGACGAGATCGTGGACCCCGGCGCTGCCGCGCCAGACGCCCTCCTCGCCCCCGAGGCGCACCAGGGCCGCGGTCGCCCGGTCGGTGGGGAGGTCCGCGATCACGGCGCGCAGTGCGTCGGCACCGGGGACTTCCTTGGAGGTGCTGGAGGTGGTGGAGGTGGTGGAGGTGGTGGAGGTGGTTGAGGCGGCGGGGGCGGAGGCGAAGGCCGGTGCGGCCGGTCCGGAGGCGATGCCCAGGACGAGGGCGGTGGCGATCAGGGTGGTGCGCGTACGGATGGTCATCCCGTGGTCTCCTGCGGTGCGGAGGGGCCGGTCGCGGGCCGGTCGTGCCGGACCTGCCGGGCGTGCTGACGGGTTCCATCCTGTTGATCACGGGCGTCCGGCGGATCACCGGAGCGAGCGGTCTCCGGCCGGTCGGTCCCTCGCCGGTGCGGGGGAGTCCACGGGGCCGTCTCCCCCGGGGGAGGGAGCCACCGAGAGTCCCGGGGTGCCCGCCGTGATCAGGCCCGTCTCGTACGCGCAGACGACCGCCTGGACGCGGTCGCGCAGGCCGAGCTTGGCCAGCACATTGCCGACGTGCGTCTTCACGGTGTGCTCGCTGACCACCAGGGCCGCGGCGATCTCCGCGTTGGACAGCCCGCGGGCCAGCTGGAGAAGGGTCTCGCGCTCCCGGGCCGTCAGCGCGTCGAGCCGGGCCGACGGCGCGGGACGCGCCCTGGACGAGGCCCGCGTGTACTCCTCGATGAGCCGGCGCGTCACGGCCGGGGCGAGCAGTGAGTCACCGGCGGCCACCACCCGCACCGCGTGGACCAGGTCGTCCCGCCGGACGTCCTTGAGCAGGAAACCGGAGGCCCCGGCGTGCAGCGCCTCGTGGAGGTACTCGTCGGAGTCGAAGGTGGTCAGCATGACGGTCCGGCAGGCGGAGGCGGCGGTGATGGCGCGGCAGGCCTCGATGCCGTCCATGAGCGGCATGCGGATGTCGAGCAGCGCCACGTGCGGCTCGTGGCGGCGGACGGCGGCCACCGCCGCGGCCCCGTCCCCGGCCTCGGCGACGACGTCGATGTCCGGCTGCGCGTCCAGGATCATCGCGAAACCGCTGCGCACCAGTTCCTGGTCGTCGGCGACCACTACCCGTACCGTCAACTTCCCACCCCCTCGTGGGAGGTTACCGGCGGAAGGGGGAGCGGAGGCGGAAGCGGAAGTCGCCGCAGCGGAAGGCGGACGCGCAACCGGAAGCCCCTGCCGCCGGGGCCCGGGCCGGTGCTCGCCGTACCGCCGTGTGCGGCGGCGCGTTCACGGACACCGATCAGTCCGTGACCGCCGCCGACGGAGCGGGTGGCCGGGGGCCTGGCCGCGCCGGGGTCGCGTTCGTCGTCCGGGCCGCGTCCGTCGTCGGTGACAGTGACGGTGAGCAGGTCCGGACCGTATTCCAGGCGCACCGTGACTGTGTCGGCATCGGCGTGCCTGACGACGTTCGTCAGCGCCTCCTGGACGATCCGGTAGACGGTGGCCTCCGTGTCCAGCGGCAGGGACCGGACCTCTCCGGCGGCCGCGAAGTCCACGGCGAGACCGCTGCCCGACACCCGTGCGACGAGGCCGGGCAGCGCCGCCACGGAGGGCTGCGGGTCGCGCGGGGCGTCCGCGGTGACGGCCGGGCCGCGGGCGGGCGGGGACGGGGGCGGCGGGTCCTGACCGGGGGCGCCCGCCGCGGGCCCGTCTCCCGAGTGCCCGCCCGGTGCCGGCGGGGTCTCTCTGAGTAGGCCGAGCATGCGGCGGAGCTGGACCATCGCGTCCCGCCCCGTCTCCGCTATCGCGTCGAACGCGGCTTCGGCGCGCTCCGGTGCGGTACGGACCGTCACCGGTCCCGCCTCGGCCTGGACGATCATGAGGCTGACGGCGTGCGAGAGGATGTCGTGCATCTCCCGGGCGATCCGCGCCCGTTCGCGGGCGGCCGCCTGTTCCGCTTCGATGCGCCGGGTCACCTCCAGCTGGCGCGCACGGTCCTCCACCGCCCTGACGTACGCCTGGCGGGTGTGGGTGAGCCGGCCGAACGCATAGGCGGCGGCGAACACGAACAGGCTGAAGAGGAGCTCCCTGGCCTGTCCGGTGTTGAGCGCGACGGAAGGGAAGATCACCGCCGTCACCAGGGCCGCCATGGCCAGCCGCTTGGGCGGGGACGACAGCGTGGCCACCGTGTACAGGGCGATCAGGCCGGCGTACGGGAGCGGCTGGCCGGGCCCGTCCACGGTGAACTTGTAGAGCGCACCGGCCACCAGCGTGGCGAGCAGTACCGCGACCGGTGCGCGGCGGCGCCAGACCAGCGGCAATACGCCCAGTGCCGTCAGTCCGTAGGCGCCCCATGTCGCGGGTGGCAGCTCCGGGCCGCGAGGCACCACGAACGGCATGGTCACCGCGGCCAGGACCAGCAGGGTGATGCCGACGTCCACGGCGCCGGGACCGGCGTCGCGCAACCGGGCGGCGGGACGCGCGACGGCCGTCCGGAACAGTGCGTGCAATCCCGCGACCTGCATGACTCTCGTTGCTCTCGTTGCTCTCGTTGCTCTCGTTGCTCTTGTGGCTCTTGTGGCGACTGTGGTCTGCGTGACTCTTGTCTCGCTCCTGGCCTCCATGGCTTTCGTGGTGCCCGTGGCCCGCACGGTCCTCATGGCCCCCGTCCCTCCCCGTCGCGCCGGTACGCACCTCCTGCGGTGCGGGCGCGGGCCCATCATGCCGGACGCCACTGCTGGTCCCGCGGCGGCCGGTGTCCCGGGGTCAGCGCCCGCTGTCACCACCGCGCCCGCCGCTCCCGCCGTGCCCGCGGCGGAGGGCGGTGAGAACCTCGATGCGGTTGGTGGTGACCGAGTCGGCGCCGTGGGAGATCAGACGGCGCATGGTGCGGCGGGTGTCGGCGGTCCAGGCGGAGAGCAGCAGGCCGTCGCGGTGGACCCGGTCGGCCAGCGCACGGCTGACCAGCCCGAAACGGTAGTTGAGCCAGCGGGGCCGCACGGCGTCGAGCAGGACCGGGCGCGGCGGGGCGAGGGTCGTCCAGGTCATGGCGATCTCGGCGTCCGGGTCGGCGGCCCGGACCCACAGCATGGTGGCCGGCCCCGCGCAGTAGTACACCCGGTCGCGGGCGCCGCAGTCGGCGACGGTGCCCGTCACGGCGCGCACCGACCTCTCGGACGCGCCGGGCAGGTCGATCATGACGCGGCGGTCCCCGGCGGCCGCCAGGGCGTCGCGGAGCGTGGGAGCGCGGCCCTCCGTCAGCTCGCACAGCTCCTGGTGGGTGAGGGAGGCGACCGGCCGGTCGTGACCCCACAGGCGCTTCAGCGTCGCGTCGTGCAGCAGCACCGGTACGCCGTCGCGGGTGAGGCGGACGTCGACCTCCACGGCGTCCGCGCCGCGCGCGACGGCCGAGCGCAGCGACTCCAGGGTGTTCTCGCGGTACCGGTACGGGTCGCCGCGGTGCGCCACGGCCGTCACGTGACGCACGGCGTCCGCCGTCAGCTCGCGAGCCACGCGGAGGAGTACGCGTCGATCTCGTCCAGGATGCGGGCCTTGCCTGCCGGATCGAGGAAGGACGCCTCCACCGCGTTCCTGGCGAGCGCGGCCACGCCCTGCTCGTCGAGGTCGAGGAGGCGGGCGGCGACCGCGTACTCGTTGTTGAGGTCGGTGCCGAACATCGGCGGGTCGTCGGAGTTGACGGTGACGAGGACTCCCGCGCGCGCGAACTCCTTCATGGGGTGCTCGTCGAGGGTGCGGACCGCGCGCGTCGCGATGTTCGAGGTCGGGCAGACCTCCAGCGGGATGCGGTGCTCGGCGAGATGGGCGAGCAGCTTCGGATCGCGCGCGGAGCTGGTGCCGTGGCCGATGCGCTCGGCGCGCAGCTCGGTCAGCGCGTCCCAGACCGTCTCCGGGCCGGTGGTCTCGCCCGCGTGCGGCACGGAGTGCAGTCCGGCCGCGATCGCCCGGTCGAAGTGCGGCTTGAACTGCGGCCGCGGTACGCCGATCTCCGGCCCGCCGAGGCCGAAGGAGACCAGGCCCTCCGGGCGCAGCCGGTCGTCGGTGGCCAGCCGGAGGGTCTCCTCCGCCGAGGTGAGCCCCGCCTCGCCGGGGATGTCGAAGCACCAGCGCAGTACGGTGCCGAACTCGGCCTCGGCCGCCTTGCGGGCGTCCTCGATCGCGTCCATGAAGGCACGCTCGTCGATGCCGCGGCGGGTGGAGGAGTACGGGGTGATCGTCAGCTCGGCGTAACGCACCTGCTGCCGGGCGAGGTCCCGCGCCACCTCGTAGGTCAGCAGCCGGACGTCCTCCGGGGTGCGGATGAGGTCGACCACGGACAGGTACACCTCGATGAAGTGGGCGAAGTCCGTGAACGTGAAGTAGTCGACCAGGGCCTCGGGGTCGGTCGGCACCTTGGAGTCGGGGTGCCGGGCGGCCAGCTCCGAGACGATGCGGGGGGAGGCGGATCCGACGTGATGCACATGCAGTTCGGCCTTGGGCAGTCCGGCGATGAACTGCTGGAGGCCGGGGCGGACGGCGGCGTCGGGGCCGGTGGGGCCGGGAGGCGTGCCGGGTCCGGTGAGGCCGGACGAGGCGGCGGGGCCGTCGGATGCTGCGCGGTGGTCGGACAAGGTTCCTCCCCGGGACGGGGTCCCCGGACCGGGCGGGGCCGGGGGACACGGGTGATCGGCTGATCGGTGACTCAGGGATCATCGTAGGCGGCGGCCCGGGCCGGGGTGCGGGGGGAGGCGTGGGCCGTAGCATGACGGAACGTACGACAGACGTACGACAGAGGGGATCCGCGCATGTCCGACGAGGCACAGACGCCCGAGGCGCCGGACAGCCCGGCCCCGCAGCCGTGGGACGCGCCGCGGGACGGTGAGCCGTCGGCCGCCGAGGGGGATGCCGGGCCGAGAGACGCGGCTCTTGCCGAGGGCAGGGGCGAGCCGAGGAACTTTGCGCCTGCCGAGGGCCCGGGTGAGCCGAGGGACGCCGTCCCTCCGTCGCGGGACCGGCCGGATGAGGCGGTCGCGTCACCCGTGTCCGCGGTCCCCGCCTCCGCGCCCAGAGTCCAGTTGCACAAGAACCCTGCGGCTCCTGCGGCTGCTACGTCGCCCGACCCGGACCCCTGGGCACCCCCGGCGGACACGGCCGCCCCCCGGCCGCCCACTGTGCACGACCAGCAGACGGTCACCTCGATACCGGGGGCGGGAGCCGGTGCTCCGGCGGGTCCGGCGCCCCAGCCGTGGGCCGCCACCCCCTTCCCGCCGCCCACTGGTGGCCATCAGCCGCCCGCGGTGACCGTCGTGTCAGGCACCCCCTACGTCCCGCCCGCCGGTCACGCGCCCTACCCCGCGCCCACCTCGGGTGAGCCCGTCCCCCCGC
This sequence comes from Streptomyces sclerotialus, assembly GCA_000719105.1. Lineage (GTDB taxonomy): Bacteria > Actinomycetota > Actinomycetes > Streptomycetales > Streptomycetaceae > Streptomyces > Streptomyces sclerotialus_B. Next base: position 117,005 of record JODX01000011.1, read on the forward strand.
CGCCGATCGGCCCCGACGGCCCGGGGCAGCCGCCGTACGGCTACACCCAGTACCCGGGGTATCCGGGGAGCTCGGGACATTCTGAGTACGCCGGACATCAGGGGTATCCGGTGTACCCCGCGTACCCGGGCCAGCAGAACACCTTCTACTCCCCGTATCCCGGCCCCGGTGCCGTCGGCTACGGCTGGCACGGTGCACCGTACGGACCGAGCAACGGTATGGGGATCGCCTCGCTGGTGCTCGGGATCGTCTCGGTGGTGGTCCTCTGCCTGTGGCCGCTGACCGTCGTGCTGGGTGTACTCGCCGTGGTCTTCGGGGTGATCGGGCGGGGCAGGGCGCGCCGGGGTCAGGCGACGAACCCGGGGCAGGCCCTGGCCGGGATCATCTGCGGAGTGGCCGGGGCCGTGCTCGGTGTGGCCGCCTTCGTCTTCCTGGTCGCGCTGTCCGACGACGGCGACTCCTCGGACAGCGACCCCGGCGACCCCTTCGACGACGGCTACTCCACGCACCTCGTGGTGTCCCACGTCCACGACCTGCCGTACGACGGCGTCGTGCGGGTCACGCCCCGCGCCGCCTAGGACCCGTCCGACCCGTCCGACCCGTCCGACTCCTCAGACCGAAGCCGGTCCCGTGCCTCCATCAGGGCGAACCCCAGGAGGTTCGGGCCGCGCCACTGTCCGGGGTCCGCGGCGCGCTCGTCGTCCGCGGCCAGTCCGATGCCCCACACCCGGTCCAGCGGGCTGGCCTCGACGAGCACCCGGTCGCCCGTGCCGAGCAGGAACTCGCGCAGATCGGCGTGGGCGCCGAACTTGTGCACGCTGCCCTCGACGACGATCCCGAACCGCTCCCGCTCCCATATGTGGTCGTCGAAGCCGCGCACCAGCCGCCCCGCCTTCTTGGCGAGTGCCGGCTGCGATGACGCGAGCACCTGGCGCTCCGCCTCCGCGTCGCCGAACAGCCGGGCCTTTCCGGCCATCATCCAGTGCTCGGCCGTCGCGTACTCCACGCCGTCCACCGTGAACGGTGACGGCCACCACTGGCTCAGACAGCTCGCGCCGACCCGGCCGTCGTGCCGCGGCCGGTGTCCCCAGAAGTGCAGGTACTTGACCCTCGCCCCCGAGCGGACCTCCCTGGTCAGGGCATCCCAAGAATCGATCTTCCCCATGCCTGCGAGTCTGGCAGGTGCCACCGACAGTCCGTTCCTCGTTTTCGTGTCGGCTCAGTGCCCGATCGACAGATTCCGTCGCGTAATCAAAAGGAAACAACGGAATCCCTTGTTGGTATGCCTCCCCTCTGTCAGTATCGGCACTCAACTCGAGCGTGAGCCACGTCGGCCCCAGGGGACACGGAGGTAAGCGACATGCACGATCCGGGCACCGCCGACGCGGACCGGCTCCCGGCGGAGGAGCGCTTCCCGGCCCGGCACCGGTTCGCGGAGGGCGCGCAGTTCATCGCGGGCCGCCCGGCCCGGGGCACCTCCGGCCGTACCCACGCCGTCGTCGATCCGGCCACCGGCGACGAGGTATACACCTACGACCTGGCCGGCGCCGACGACGTCGACGCGGCCGTCGCCGCCGCGCGCGGGGCCTTCCCGGGGTGGGCCGGTGCCACGCCGGGTGAGCGCTCCGACGTGCTCCACCGCTTCGCCGTCGTCCTCGCCGAACGTGCCGAGGAGTTCGCGCGCGCGGAGTCCCTCCAGTGCGGGAAACCCCTGAAGCTGGCCCGGGAGTTCGACGTGCCCGGGACCCTCGACAACACCGCCTTCTTCGCCGGTGCCGCCCGGCATCTCCAGGGGCAGTCCGCCGGCGAGTACTCGGGCGACCACACCTCGTACGTGCGCCGCGAGCCCATCGGTGTGGTCGGCTCGATCGCACCCTGGAACTACCCGCTCCAGATGGCCGCCTGGAAGGTCCTCCCGGCCGTCGCCGCGGGCAACACCATCGTGCTGAAGCCCGCCGAGCTGACCCCGCTGACCTCGCTGCTCTTCGCCGAGGCCGCCACCGCGGCGGGCATCCCGGACGGCGTGATCAACATCGTCGCCGGCACCGGCCGGGAGGCCGGCGAGCACCTCGTCGCCCACCCCGACGTGGCGATGACCTCCTTCACCGGGTCCACCGCCGTCGGCAGGCGCGTCGCCGGACTCGCCACCGCCACGGTCAAACGGATCCACCTGGAACTCGGCGGCAAGGCGCCCTTCGTCGTCTTCGACGACGCCGACCTGGAGGCCGCCGTCCACGGCGCGGTCGCGGGCGCGCTCATCAACACGGGGCAGGACTGCACGGCCGCCACGCGCGCGTATGTGCAGCGGCCGCTCTACGAGGAGTTCGTCGCGCGGACGGCCGCGCTCATGGAGGGCGTCCGGCTCGGCGACCCGTTCGCGCCCGGTACCGACCTCGGCCCGCTCGTCTCCCACGCCCAGCGCGACCGCGTCGCCGGGTTCGTCGACCGGGCACGTGCCTACGCGCGCGTGGTGACCGGTGGCGAGGCCCCGCAGGGGGAGCTCGCACGCGGGGCGTACTACCGGCCCACCCTGATCGCCGACGCGCCTCAGGGCAGCGAGGCCGTCCAGTCGGAGATCTTCGGGCCGGTCCTGGTGGTGCTGCCCTTCGACAGCGACGACGAGGGCATCCGGCTGGCCAACGACACTCCGTACGGGCTCGCCGCCTCCGCCTGGACCCGCGACGTCTACCGGGCGAACCGCGCGACCCGTGAGATCAGGGCGGGGTGCGTGTGGGTGAACGACCACATTCCGATCATCAGTGAGATGCCTCACGGCGGATACCGGGCCTCCGGCTCCGGCAAGGACATGTCCACGTACTCGTTCGAGGAGTACACGCAGATCAAACACGTCATGTTCGACAATACGGCGGTAGCCCGGAAGGACTGGCACCGCACGATCTTCGGGGACCGACAGTGACCTTCCGCCGCTGACCGCGGCCGCACTCCCGAAAGGGCACCACGCGTATGGAGCAGTACGAGCCCGACCGCCTGTCCCCGGCACAGCTGGCCGCCGTGCGGCGCAGCCTCACGGGCGGCAGGGCCGCCCTGACCCGCCGGTCGCTGCTGCGCGCCTCCGCCGGCGGCGCGCTGGCGCTCGGCGGCATCGGGGCGCTCGGCGCCTGCGGGATCCCCCCGGCGGGCCGGAGCCAGGGCGGTGAGTCCGCCGAGGACCATTCGGCGAAGGAGAGGACCGTCGCCTTCTCCAACTGGACCGAGTACATGGACGTCGACGACGGCGGAAAACGGCACCCGACGCTCGAGGAGTTCACCCGGCGCACCGGCATCGAGGTCGAGTACACCGAGGACATCAACGACAACAACGAGTTCTTCGGCAAGGTCAAGCCGCAGCTCGCCGCGGGCCAGGACACCGGCCGGGACATCATCGTGCTCACCGACTGGCTGGCCGCCCGGCTGATCCGCCTCGGCTGGGTGCAGAAACTCGACCCGGCCAACCTGCCGCACGCGTACACGAACCTGTCCGCCCAGTTCCGCAACCCCGACTGGGACCCCGGCCGCGCCTACTCGTACCCGTGGACGGGCATCTCCACCGTCATCGCTTACAACAAGAAGGCGCTCGACGGCGTCGAGGTGCGGACGGTCTCCGACCTGCTCGACAACCCGAAGCTGAAGGGCCGCGTCGGCGTCCTGTCGGAGATGCGCGACACCGTGGGCATGGTCCTGCTCGACCAGGGCAAGGACCCGGAGAGGTTCACGGACGACGACTACGACGCGGCCGTCGCCCGGCTGCAGAAGGCCGTGGACCGAGGCCAGATCCGCCGCTTCACCGGCAACGACTACACGTCCGACCTCACCAGCGGCGACTTCGCGGCCTGCATCGCCTGGGCCGGCGACGTCGTCCAGCTCAAGGCGGACAGCCCGGACATCGACTTCCTCATCCCGGACAGCGGCTACATCACGTCGACCGACGTCCTGCTGGTCCCCAGCAAGGCCCGCCACAAGACGAACGCCGAACGGCTCATCGACTACTACTACGAGCCGAAACCGGCCGCCGAACTCGCCGCCTACATCAACTACGTGTGCCCCGTGGACGGGGTCAAGGCCGAACTGGAGAAGATCGACGCGGACGCGGCGAACAACCCGCTGATCCTCCCCGACCGGGACATGGCCGCGAAGTCCCACGCCTTCCGCTCGCTGAGCAGCGAGGAAGAGACGGCGTACGAAGCCAAGTTCGCGAAGCTCACAGGGGCGTGACCACGATGGATACGACAACGGACCGCAGCGGCGACGTCCGCCTGACCGGCATCAGCAGGACGTACGGCTCCTTCACCGCCGTGCACCCCCTGGACCTGACCGTCCCGCAGGGCTCGTTCTTCGCGCTCCTCGGCGCCTCGGGCTGCGGCAAGACGACCACCCTGCGCATGATCGCGGGCCTGGAGGAGCCCACGGCGGGCACCGTCCGGCTGGGCGACCGGGACGTGACGGCCCTGCCGCCGCACAAGCGGCCGGTGAACACCGTCTTCCAGTCGTACGCGCTCTTCCCGCACCTCGACATCTTCGAGAACGTCGCCTTCGGGCTGCGCCGGCGCGGCATCAAGTCGGTGAAGAAGCAGGTCGAGGAGATGCTGGAGCTCGTCCAGCTCGGCGAGCAGGCCCGGAAGAAGCCGCACCAGCTCTCCGGCGGCCAGCAGCAGCGCGTCGCCGTCGCCCGCGCACTGATCAACCACCCGCAGGTGCTGCTCCTCGACGAGCCCCTGGGCGCCCTCGACCTGAAGCTGCGCCGGCAGATGCAGCTCGAGCTCAAGCGCATCCAGACCGAGGTCGGCATCACGTTCATCCATGTCACGCACGACCAGGAGGAGGCCATGACGATGGCCGACACGGTCGCGGTGATGAACGCGGGCCGGGTCGAACAGCTCGGCCCGCCCGCCGACCTCTACGAGAACCCGAGGACCACGTTCGTCGCCAACTTCCTCGGCACCTCCAACCTCATCGAGGCCGAGGCCGACGCGACGAGCGGGGACGACGTCCTCCTCAAGGCGGGCGCCTGCACGCTGGCGCTGCCCCGGGCGCGATGTTCCGCGCCCACCGCGGCTGGCGGCCGGGTCCTCGTCGGCATCCGCCCGGAGAAGATATCCCTCACCCACGCGGACGAGTCCGCCGGGATCCCCGCGGGCCGCAACCGCGTCACCGGGCGGATCGCCGCCACGAGCTACATCGGCGTCTCCACGCAGTACGTCGTCGACAGCCCGGTCTGCCCCGCGTTCCAGGTGTACGCGCAGAACATCGACCGCGACCCCCGGCTCGTCCCCGGCGCCGAGGTGGTCGCGCACTGGAACCCGGCCCACACCTTCGGCCTGGACGCGGCCCAGGACATCGGCGCGGGCGTCGCGGAGGCGGGCGTGCCACAGGCAGCGGAAGAGGCTCTCGCATGACGGCGCTCACCGGGGCGCCACCGTCGCCCACGCCCGCCACGCCTCCCACGCCCGCCGCGCCCGGGAAGAAGCCCCCGCGCGCGCGGGGCCGCCTCACCCCGTACTGGCTGCTGCTGCCCGGCATCCTGTGGCTGCTGGTCTTCTTCCTGATGCCGATGGTCTACCAGGCCTCCACCTCCGTGCAGACGGGCTCCCTGGAGGAGGGCTACGAGGTCACCTGGCACTTCGCGACCTACTGGGACGCGCTGTCCGAGTACTGGCCGCAGTTCTCGCGGTCGGTGCTGTACGCGGGTTCCGCGACGGCGCTGTGCCTGCTGCTGGGCTATCCGCTGGCGTATCTGATCGCGTTCCGCGCGGGCCGCTGGCGGGGGCTGATCCTCATCCTGGTGATCGCCCCCTTCTTCACCAGCTTCCTGATCCGCACCCTCGCCTGGAAGACGATCCTCGCGGACGGCGGCCCGGTCGTCGGCGCCCTGAACACCCTGCACGTCCTGGACGTCACGAGCTGGCTCGGCATCACCGCGGGGGAGCGGGTGCTCGCCACCCCGCTCGCGGTGGTCTGCGGCCTCACGTACAACTTCCTGCCGTTCATGATCCTGCCGCTCTACACCTCCCTGGAGCGCATCGACGGCCGGCTGCACGAGGCGGCGGGCGACCTGTACGCGAGCCCGTTCACGACGTTCCGCAAGGTCACCCTGCCGCTGTCGATGCCCGGTGTCGTCTCGGGCACGCTGCTGACCTTCATCCCGGCCAGCGGCGACTACGTCAACGCCGACCTCCTCGGCTCCACGGACACCCGGATGATCGGCAATGTCATCCAGACGCAGTTCCTGCGCATCCTCGACTATCCGACCGCGGCGGCCCTCTCCTTCCTCCTCATGGCCGCCATTCTCGTCATGGTGTCGCTCTACATCCGCAGGTCGGGGACGGAGGATCTCGTCTAAATGTCCTTCGCGACTTCCTTCGTACGCCGGCTCAGGCGCCATCTCGTCGTTCTCGCGGGCCTGCTGACGCTCGGATATCTGCTCCTCCCGAACGTCATCGTGACGGTTTTCTCCTTCAACGACCCCAAGGGCCGTTTCAATTACGAGTGGCAGGGCTTCTCCGCCGACGCCTGGCGCGACCCGTGCGGCGTCTCCGGGCTGTGCGACTCACTCGCGGTCAGTCTGCAGATCGCGGCGTGGGCGACGCTCGGCGCCACCGTCCTCGGCACGATGACCGCCTTCGCGCTGGCGCGGTACCGCTTCCGCGCGCGCGGGGCGGTCAACTCGCTGATCTTCCTGCCGATGGCGATGCCCGAGGCCGTCATGGCCGCCTCCTTGCTGACCCTGTTCCTCAACCTGGGCGCCGAGCTGGGCTTCTGGACGATCCTGATCGCCCACATCATGTTCTGCCTCAGCTTCGTCGTCGTGGCGGTCAAGGCGCGCGTCCTGTCGATGGATCCGCGGCTGGAGGAGGCCGCACGGGACCTGTACGCCGGCCCGCTGCAGACCTTCCGGCGGGTCACCCTGCCGATCACGGCCCCCGGTATCGCCGCGGGCGCGCTGCTCGCGTTCGCGCTCTCCTTCGACGATTTCATCATCACCAATTTCACCGCGGGCTCCACCGTCACCTTCCCCATGTTCGTGTGGGGTTCGGCGCAGCGCGGGACGCCCGTCCAGATCAATGTCGTCGGCACGGCCATGTTCGCCGTCGCCGTGTTGTTCGTCCTGGCCGGAACGGCCGTGGCGAACCGCCGCAGGAAACAGCAGGCATAGCGAAGAAACAGCAGGCACAAGCAGACGAGATCCCGAAGCCGTAGGGAGTTGAGATCATGGCCACGAGTGCCATGACCCGTTGGACGAGATCCCTTTCCGAAGCGCAGCCGGTCGCGTACTGGCTGGACGACCCCGGCAGGCCCCGCCCCGAGCCCGCGCTCACCTCCGCCGAGACCTGCGACCTGCTGGTCGTCGGCGGCGGCTACAGCGGTCTGTGGACCGCGCTCCTGGCCAAGGAGCGCGACCCGCGGCAGGACGTCGTGCTCGTCGAGGCGCGCGAGGCGGGCTGGGCCGCCTCCGGCCGCAACGGCGGTTTCTGTGCCGCCTCGCTCACCCACGGCCTCGCCAACGGCCTCACCCGCTGGCCGGACGAGATCCACCGGCTCCAGGAGCTCGGCGTCCGCAACCTCGACGAGATCGAGGCGACCGTCGACCGTCACGCGCTCGACTGCGACTTCGAGCGCACCGGCGAGATCGACCTCGCCACCGCACCCCACCAGGCCGCCGAACTGCGCGCGGCGTACGACGAGGCGGAACGCCGCGGCCTCGCGGAGGGCATCGAGTTCCTGGCGGCGGACGCGGTGCGGGAGCAGGTCGACTCACCGACGTTCCTGGCCGGCCTGCACGACCACCGGGGCGTGGCCCTGCTCAACCCGGCCCGGCTCGCCTGGGGCCTCAAGCGCGCCTGCCTGCGTCTCGGCGTCCGGCTGTACGAGCACACGCCCGCGCTCACCCTGAAGCCCTACGGCGCAGGCATGGCAGTCCGCACCCCCTACGGCTCGGTGCGCGCCCGCCGCGTGGCGCTCGGCACGAACGTCTTCCCCAACCTGGTCCGGCGCGTACGGTCCTACACCGTCCCTGTCTACGACTACGCGCTGATGACCGAGCCGCTCACCGCGGACCAGCGGGCATCGATCGGCTGGCGGAACCGGCAGGGGCTCGCCGACAGCGCCAACCAGTTCCACTACTTCCGTCTCACCGCCGACGACCGCATCCTGTGGGGCGGCTACGACGCGGTCTACCCGTACGGCGGCCGGGTGCGCGCCGAGTACGACGACCGGCCGGAGACGTACGCGAAGCTCGCCGGGCACTTCTTCACCTGCTTCCCGCAGCTCGAGGGCGTCCGCTTCACCCATGCGTGGGGCGGCGCGATCGACACCTGCTCGCGCTTCTCCCCCTTCTTCGGCACGGCCCACCAGGGGCGGGTCGCGTACGCGGCCGGCTACACGGGGCTCGGCGTGGGCGCGACGCGGTTCGGCGCGAACGTGATGCTGGACCTGCTGGCGGGAGAGCGCACGGAGCGCACCGGACTGGAGATGGTGCGCAGGAAGCCGCTGCCGTTCCCGCCCGAGCCGTTCGCATGGACCGGGATCGCGCTCACCAAGTGGTCACTGGCCCGGGCCGACGCCCACGGCGGGCGCCGCAACCTGTGGCTGAGGACGATGGACCGGCTGGGCCTGGGCTTCGACAGCTGAGCCGGAGGAGCCGAACCGGAGGACCCGAACCGGAGGCGCGGAGGCGGCCTCCGGTGTCGATGTCATTCCCGCCGGACGGCGCCGCCCCTGGACGCGAGGAACACCGCGAGCCCGGTCAGCAGCACCACGCACAGACACCAGCTCGCCAGCACGTCCAGGGGCCAGTGGTAGCCGTGGCGGACCAGCCCGAACCCGGTTCCGGCGTTCAGCGCCGCGCACAGCGCGAGCGCCGTGACGCGCGCGGTCACGGCGCGCAGCCAGGGCCACAGCACGAGGACCGCCCCGCCGTACGCGACGGCGGCGGTCGCCGTGTGCCCCGAGGGGTAGAAACCCGTGTCCGGGCTCATCGGCGGCGGACCGGGGCGGTCGACCAGCTCTTTGAAGGGGACGACCAGGAGCGGGACGGCCGCCATGAGGAGGGCCGCGGCCAGGGGCGGCAGCCACCAGCGGGCCGTCCCCCTCCGGCGGGCGCGGAGGGCCACGACGACGAGCACCAGGGCCAGTACCGGAACGGCCACCGGGACGCTCCCGAGGTCCGCGAGGAACTGGGAGACGCCGTCGGGACGCAGCACACGGCCGCTGAGCCGCTCGTCCGCGCGGGCCAGGGGACCGTGGACGGCCACCTGCCAGGTGATCAGGACGAGCAGCAGTACGGGCGGGACGGTGAGGAGCGACGCCCGGCGGCCGGGGGAAGCGGTCGGCCGCTCCGGACCAGCTGGCCTTCTACCTTGCTCGGTAGGCGCACACTTGGGGTGCCGATCGCGGGAGGCAGACACGGTGAACAGCTTGGCAGGCATGATCGGTGGCGAGTACTCGCGGGTGTCCGCGCGGGCGAGGCGTAACAGCCATTCGGGAGCCAGACAGGCCCGGTGCGGGACTATGAGCGGTGTGCCACGGACGCGTGACGATCGTCGAACCAGGGCAGACCGTGCATCCGCTCCGTGATCCGGCGGCGGCTTGACGGCGACTCCGCTTCCGTCAGGAACACCGCAGCCTTCTGTGACTTCGGAACTCGTAGTGATGTACCGCCGAGGGCCGTCGAGCGATTCCCAGGTCTGCCCGTGCTCGGCTCTCGCCCTTAACAGTGGCGGTGAGATTGTCGGCAAGGCCGTAGGTCACGTCACTGCAGGCACAGAAAAGGCATGAGTGGGTGTTCATGAAGCTCACCGGTCTATCGGCATACGTGTTCTTGTGGCAAGTTCGGATCGGCGATACTTGGTTGGTCGAGTTCTGGGGGAAACGGTGTCGCAGCTCGGTCCGTTTGGTTCATCACGAAACGACCCCTCCGGCGGTAATCCGTCTCATGGGCCACAGCCTCCACCGTCGCAGTGGCCCGGCCCGCAGCCTCGGGGGCTCGAAGACAGTGATGCGCGACAGAGGCCGGTCTGGCAGATCATTGCAGCTGCCATCAGTGCGCTCGGAGCGGTTGCCGCGGCAGTCATCGGAGTGGTCATGACTAGCGGTGGCGATGGATCGAATAACCCCCCGAGTGGCGAATCATCCGGAATGAAGTCTGCCCTGTCGTGGAGTACGGGCGGAGAATTCCCGCTCATGTCGGGAAAAGTGTATGACATTGAAGGCGGGCGGAGTGGTAAGGGGGTCAGCCAGAATAATGCGGACTTCGCAGTTGTAGGCGACAGAAGGGATCGACTCTCTGGTCTCAACGGTGCTTCATTGGCATCGGCTTCAACGGGTCAGAGGCCATCGGTTGAACAGTGTGCGGGAAGGCTTGATGAAGATTCCTCGGGTGTGCTCGAAATTAAGATCGGTTATCTCTGCTTGAAGACAGCCGAGGGGAATATCGCTCTTATTCACATAACGAAACAAGCTCCGGATTCCAATGGGGTGACGCAAGTCTGGTACGAGGCCAGCCTGGAGAAGGGGTGGGATGAATAACGCCCTGAGTCGCGTGGCCCAGAGGCAGGCGGGGGCCGAATCGGCGCAGCTTCCGCCCCGTTGCCCCCGGGCCTCCGCGAAGGGCCAGGCCGGCCACCTCGTCGGGCGCCTCTGTGACACGCCGTACAGCCGGTCCCCGGCCGGGCGCGGGCGGGGCTCCGCCATGCAAGGTGGCGCCCCCTGAAACGCCTGAAGGGCCTGCGCCAGGGGGGTGGGCGCAGACCCTTCACAGGCGGTTTGTCTGGCTACGAGCGTAGCCGGACCGTGCCACCCGGCACGCTCCGCCGATCATGGTCCGATTTACTCCCGTAAAGCGTCCCTGACCTGCGGTTTCGGTCAGCCGCCCCTAGCTACCCTCCGTTACCTACTTGCGAAGGAGCAACGGGGGTTGTTCCGGAGCGGCCGTCCGGACCGGTGGACCGCGCGCCCCGGGGGGTCTGGGGCGGGCGGCCGTCCGATCGGTGAGGAGATCCGGAGCCGGAAGCTCCGTATGTGTGCGCGACGGCACGACCGGGGCGAAGCTGGGGAGGCGTCGACCCGGAGTCGCCCGCAGGGCCCTGCGGGCGGGGTGTATCTCTCATCTGGCTAGAACCTACGACAGGGGATGCGGCGACGACAGGCGGACGGGTGTCCCGCCATCCACCTTGCACACGTTCTTCACGCCCTCCGCCCCCACCGCTGCCCCGCCGGAATCCGGGCGGACGGGGCCGGAGCCGGGCCGAGCGGGATCGGCGCGGGGCCGGAGCGGGACCGGCGTGAGTTCAGATGCGGGTGAACGCCTGCTCGATGATGTCGAGACCCTCGTTGAGGAGATCATCGCTGATGACGAGCGGGGGCAGGAAGCGGAGCACGTTGCCGTAGGTGCCGCAGGTCAGAACCAGCAGGCCCTCCTGGTGGCAGGCCTTGGCGAGCGCGGCGGTCGCCTCCGGGGCCGGTTCCTTCGTCGTACGGTCCTTGACCAGCTCGATGGCGATCATGGCGCCGCGGCCGCGGACGTCGCCGATGACGTCGAACTTGTCCTGCATCGCGGTGAGGCGGGCCTTCATCACGGCCTCGATGTTCTTCGCCTTCGCGTTGAGGTCGAGCTCCTTCATCGTCTCGATCGCGCCGAGCGCGCCCGCGCAGGCCACCGGGTTGCCGCCGTACGTGCCGCCGAGGCCGCCCGCGTGCGCCGCGTCCATGATCTCGGCGCGGCCCGTCACGGCGGCGAGCGGCAGACCGCCCGCGATGCCCTTGGCCGTGGTGATCAGGTCCGGGACGATGCCTTCGTCCTCGCAGGCGAACCACTGGCCCGTACGGCAGAACCCGGACTGGATCTCGTCCGCGACGAAGACAATGCCGTGGTCGGCGGCGAACTGGCGGATCGCGGGCAGGAAGCCCTTCGCCGGCTCGATGAAGCCGCCCTCGCCGAGCACCGGCTCGATGATGATCGCGGCCACGTTCTCCGCGCCTATCTGCTTGGTGATCTGGTCGACGGCCTGCGCGGCGGCCTCGGGGCCCGCGTTCTCGGCGCCGGTCGGCCAGCGGTAGCCGTACGCCAGCGGCACCCGGTAGACCTCGGGCGCGAACGGGCCGAAGCCGTGCTTGTACGGCATGTTCTTGGCGGTCAGCGCCATGGTGAGGTTGGTGCGGCCGTGGTAGCCGTGGTCGAAGACGACGACGGCCGTGCGCTTGGTGTACGCGCGGGCGATCTTGACGGCGTTCTCGACGGCCTCCGCGCCCGAGTTGAACAGGGCCGACTTCTTGGCGTGGTCGCCCGGCGTCAGCTCGGCCAGCGCCTCGGCGACGGCGACGTAGCCCTCGTACGGCGTGACCATGAAACACGTGTGGGTGAAGTCCTGGAGCTGGGCGGAGGCCCGGCGTACGACGGCCTCGGCGGAGGCGCCGACGCTCGTCACCGCGATGCCGCTGCCGAAGTCGATCAGCCGGTTGCCGTCGACGTCCTCGAGGATCGCGCCGCCCGCGCGCGTGACGAAGACCGGCAGTGTGGAGCCCACGCCCTGCGCGACCACAGCGGTGCGGCGGGCCTGCAGCTCCTGCGACTTCGGGCCGGGGATGGCGGTGACGACGCGGCGCTCCTGCGGAAGTGCGGTCATGAGAGCTCCCTGATGATCTTGCGTATCGGTCGGCGGGCGGGTTGGCGGGCGGGTCGGTGGCGGGTCGACGGTCGGGTCGGCCGGCGGTGCGCCGGTGCGACGGGCCGGCGGTGTCACGCGCCAGGTGTTTTTCGGACGCTTGCCCGGTACTTCACCCTCTTTCTCCGCAGGTTAGGGCCGGAAATCAAGGGTGGGCATGCTCCATGTGGGCGTTGTCGGGCGGCCCGGTTGTCCGTGATGGACATAGTCGAGTGGTGCCCTGGCCACCGTGTCCCGACGGCGGTGGGCGGGGCCTTTCGGCGGCCGGGCGGGCACGCTCCGCACCCGCTCGGCCGTGTAAACGGTGAACTCCCGTTGCAAGGGCGTTAGATTGGCTCGCTGATGGTGGACGGAGCGGCTGGTCAGGGGGCAACGGCGATGGACAGCGACGGGACGCAGGAGGCCCGGGGCACGCAGCACAACCCCGTACCGCGTCCGGCGGGGCCGCCGAAGATGCCCGCGATGCCTCCCCTGCCCCCACAGGCCCCCGGCACGCCGCCGCTGCCGGACGGCTCCGCCTTCCTCACCTGGCTGCGGACGCCGCGGCCCGACGCGGCACCGGGCGTGTGGCGGTTCGGGCACCGGCCGCGGCCCGCGGAGGAGCCCGAGGAGGTGCCCGCGCGGCAGTTGCTCAGCGGGGCGCTGATCGCGTTCCTGGTGGGCTGGCTGCTCTGGTCGCTGCTGCAGAACGGCTACCTCGGCAACTGGTGGAGCCTCCCCCTCGAGCTGCTCGCCCCGGACGCCTGGCTGCAGAGCGACAGCAAGGTCGCCCAGTTCCTCGTCTACAACGGCTACACGCTCCTCGTCGCCCTCGTGATCATGGTCGGCGTCGGGCGGCTCGGCCGCTGGGGCGAGGTCTGGCGGCGCTTCGTCGCCCCGCGCCTCAAGCGCCGGCCGCCCGAGCAGCCGACGCCCGAGACGGGCGACGACCCCGCCCAGTGGAACGACCTCCGCACCGCCGGAGCCGCCGACGCCGCCGACCGCCTCGCCGCCGAGGCCCACGCCGGGCTCATGCGGGACGTCGACCACGCCCGCATCACCCGCGCCTGGCAGGGCGTGCGCAACGGCCGGCACAGCCTCGCCGCCTTCCGCGCGGCCGTGCTCCAGGACGGCGCCGCCGCCTGCCTGCACCCCTCCGGCGAGCGCGACCTGCCCGGCCGGCTCGCCCGGCACGACCTGGTCACCGGACAGGTACGGCTCGGCACCACCGCCGACGACGCGCGCAACCCGTACGCCTACCGCGGCACCGGGCTGGCCCTCGGACCCGAGCTGCTGGGCACCTCGCTGATCGCGGTCGGGCCCGCCGGGTCGGGCAAGACCGGCCGGGTCGTCCGGCCCGTCGCCGAGTCGCTGTGCCTGCACGCCCTCGCCGGACGGGCCGCCGTGGTCGTCGTGGGCGCCGCCGGAGCCGCGCTCGGACCCGTGGACGCATACGACGTCGTCGTCCGCATCGGCCACCCCGACTCCGTGTACGACCTCGACCTGTACGGCGGGACCACCGATCCCGACGAGGCGGCCGCCGTGCTCGCCGAGGCACTCGTCGGGGACCTCGCCGACCCGCACCCGGGCAGCGACAGCCGCCGGTCCACCACCGTGCTCGCCCAGCTCCTCGGGCCGTACCGGGCCGTCCACGGCCGCTTCCCCTCCGTACCCGAACTGCGTCAGCTGCTCGACGGCTCGCCCGAACCCCTCGCCGCGCTGCGCAAGGCCCTGCAGGACGCCGGGCAGGAGTCGCTGCTGCGGGAGCTCGACGCGCGCGAGCGGCAGTCCGCGCACCCCGGCGACGTGGGCTCGGTGCTCGCCGACCGGGTCGCCCTCCTCGACCGGCCCGCGTTCGCCTCCTTCTTCGACACCTCCGGGCAGTCGCGGCCGTTCTCGCTGCGCTCCCTCGACCACCCCGTACGGGTGCGGATCGACCTCCCCGAGCGGGGCCACGCGGACGCCTCGCGGATCCTGGCGCGGCTGGTGCTCGCCCAGTTCACGGCGAGCGTGGCCGTCCGGGAGGACCGGTCGCTGTTCGCCTGCCTCGTGCTCGACGACGCCACCGGGCTCGTCACCCCCGAATCCGTACGCGGCATCCAGCGGCTGCGTTCCGCGGGCGCCGGAGTCGTCCTCACCCTGCGCACCCTCGACGACGTGCCACGGCCGCTGCGCGGCCCGCTGCTCGGCGCGGCCGGCTGCCGGATGGCGCTCGCCGGGCTCACCCCCTGGGACGGGCAGGACTTCGCCGAGGTCTGGGGCAAGGAGTGGACCGAGGCACGGGACGTCACCGACCGGCAGATCGTCGCCGAGTCCCCGGCCGGCAAGGCCTGGCACATGGTGCGCCGCGCGATCACCGGCAACGCGCCGACCGCGCGCGCCGTGACCGTACGGCAGGTCGAGCGCGAGCGGTGGAGCGCGTCCGAGCTGGCCCACGCGGTGCCGCCGGGACACGCGGTGCTGTCGCTCACGGACGTCCGGGGCGAGCACGCGCCGCCGCTGCTGGTGGATCTGCGGGGCTGAGCGGCAGACGGTGCCCGCCGGGTCCGTAGCGGCGAGAGGTCTCGGACGGCCGTACGGGCCGGGTGAACCGGCATAGGGTGTGGGCACATTCCGGCCCAAAGATCGCGAAGCCCCATGCCCCCCACGCTCGCCTCCCTCGTCCACCACTCCGCGCTCAAGCTCACCGTCCGCGCCGGCGCCGACAGGCTGGACGTCCCCGTCCGCTGGGCGCACGTGAGCGAGCTCGCCGACCCCGTGCCGTACATGGAGGGCGGGGAGCTGCTGCTGATCACCGCGCTGAAGCTGGACGCGGAGGACCCGGAGGCGATGCGGCGGTATGTGAAACGGCTGGCGGGCGCGGGGGTCGTCGGGCTCGGGTTCGCCGTCGGGGTGAACTACGACGCGGTGCCCCGGGCGCTCGTCGACGCGGCCCGTGCGGAGGGCCTGCCGCTGCTCGAGGTGCCCCGGCGTACCCCGTTCCTGGCGATCAGCAAGGCCGTCTCCGCCGCCATCGCCGCCGACCAGTACCGGGCGGTGACCGCCGGATTCGCGGCCCAGCGCGAACTCACCCGGCAGGCGCTGGCCGACGGCCCCGAGGGGCTGCTCGCGGCGCTCGCCGCGCAGGTCGACGGATGGGCCGCGCTGTACGACGCCTCCGGTGCCGTGGTGGCGGCGGCACCGGAGTGGGCCGGGCGGCGGGCCGCGCGCCTCACCCCGGACGTCGAGCGGCTGCGGAACCGGCCCGCACCGGCGAGCGCGGTCGTCGGGGGCGAGGGTCCGGACGGAGGGGAGAGCGGGAACGACCGGATCGAACTGCACTCCCTGGGGACCGGGCGGCGCGCCCGGGCCGCGCTGGCCGTGGGGACGGCCGCGGCGCTCGGCACCGCCGGACGGTACGCCGTCCACTCGGCCGTCGCCCTGCTGACGCTGACCACCGAGCGGTCGCGGTCGCTGCACGCGGCCGAGCAGCGGATCGGGGCGGCGGTGCTGCGCATGCTGCTCGCGGGCGAGCCGGACCATGCGCGCGCGGTGGCGGCGGATCTGTACGGAGAGCTGCTGGACGCGCCGTTCCGGCTGCTCGTCGCCGAGCCGGCGGCCGACGGGACACCCGACGGGGCGGGAGGTGAGCCGCTGGGGCGGCTCGCGGAGGCCGTGGAGGCCGCGGCGGCCCGGGCCGGGGAGCCGGTGCTGGCCGTGCCCGAGGGGGAGCGGCTGGTGCTGGTGGCCGTGGACGGGGGCGTGGCGGTCGACGCCTGCGAGGAGTGTGCGCTGCGGGAGGAGCCGGCGCGGACCGGTACGGGCGCGGGCGGGAACGGGGCCCGGTCGCAGGACGGCGAACTGGTCGTCGGGCTGTCCGCGCCCGCCGGGCCGGCCGGCGCGGCGACCGCCTACCGGCAGGCCGAGCAGGCGCTGTCCGTGGCCCGGCGGCGGGGGCTGACCCTGGTGGAGCACGACGAGGTCGCCGCGGGATCGGTGCTGCCGCTGCTCGCCGACGACGCGGTGCAGGCGTTCGCGGAGGGGCTGCTGCGGGCGCTGCGCGAACACGACGCGACCGGGCGCGGCAACCTGGTCGCCTCGCTGCGGGCGTGGCTGTCGCGGCACGGACAGTGGGACGCGGCCGCCGCGGATCTCGGGGTGCACCGGCACACGCTGCGGTACCGGATGCGGCGGGTCGAGGAGATCCTGGGCCGGTCGCTGGACGATCCGGATGTGCGGATGGAGCTGTGGCTGGCGCTGAAGGCCACGGCGGGGCCGGGGGAGGAGTAGGGCAGTACGGCGAGCGGGGCGAGTACGGCGAGCAGGGCGAGTACGGCGAGCGGGGGGACGAAGTGGCGTGTTCGTGATGCGCAGTGCTACGCGGCGGACAAACGACCCGCCGGGCGGGGCCGCCTACCGTGGTGCCCGAAGAGAACGTCCGAAACGAACAGCACCCAAGCGCGGAAGGGCCGGGACCATGACTTCCACCCACGCCTTCTGGCTCGCCGGCCGTCAGGCCACCGGCGAGACCAGCTTCGACGTCACCTCCCCGTGGGACGGACGGCTCGTCGGCAAGGTCAGCGTGCCGACCGAGGCGCAGGTCGAGGAGGCCGTGGCCGCCGCGTACGCCGTACGGGACGAGCTCGCGGCCACGCCCGCGCACGTGCGTGCCGCGGCCCTGGACCACGTCTCGCGGCGCCTCGTCGAGCGCACCGAGGAGATAGCGCGGCTGATCTCCGCCGAGAACGGCAAGCCGATCAAGTGGGCGCGCGGTGAGGTCGGGCGCGCCGTGTCGGTGTTCCGGTTCGCGGCCGAGGAGGCCCGGCGGTTCAACGGCGGCGAGGCCCAGCGGCTCGACACCGACGCCGGCGGCCAGGGCCGGCTCGCGCTCACCCGCCGCTTCCCCAAGGGCGTCGTGCTCGGCATCGCGCCCTTCAACTTCCCGCTCAACCTGTGCGCCCACAAGGTCGCCCCGGCGATCGCGGCTGGCGCGCCGATCATCCTGAAGCCGGCGCCGGCCACTCCGCTGTCCGGCCTCGTCATCGGTGAGCTGCTCGCCGAGACCGACCTGCCCGCCGGGTCCTGGAGCATCCTCCCGGTCGCCAACGACCGCATGCCCGCCCTCGTGCAGGACGAGCGGCTACCGGTGATCTCGTTCACCGGCTCCGAGAAGGTCGGTTACGCGATCATGGACTCGGTGCCGCGCAAGCACTGCACCCTGGAGCTGGGCGGCAACGGCGCGGCCGTCGTGCTCGGCGACTGGGCGAGCGACGCCGACCTCGACCGGGCCGCCACACGCATCGCCACCTTCTCCAACTACCAGGGCGGCCAGTCCTGCATCTCCGTGCAGCGTGTGATCGCCGACGCCGCGGTGTACGACCGGCTGCTGCCCCGTATCGTCGCCGCCGTCGAGGCGCAGGTCACCGGTGACCCGGACGACGACGCGACGGACGTCGGGCCGCTCGTCAGCGAGGACGCCGCCAAGCGGGTGGAGTCCTGGGTCGACGAGGCCGTCGCCGCGGGTGCGAAGCTGCTGACCGGAGGCGAGCGGGACGGCGCCTCCTACGCCCCGACCGTGCTCGCCGAGCTGCCCGCCGATGTGACCCTCGCCTGCGAGGAGGTCTTCGGGCCGGTGCTCTCCGTGCAGAAGGTGGACGGGGAGGCCGAGGCGTTCGCGGCCGTCAACGACTCCAAGTACGGCCTCCAGGCCGGCGTGTTCACGCACGACCTGCAGACCGCCTTCCGGGCGCACCGGACGCTGGAGGTCGGCGGCGTGGTCATCGGCGACGTGCCGTCCTACCGGGCCGACCAGATGCCGTACGGCGGGGTGAAGCAGTCCGGCGTCGGGCGTGAGGGCGTGCGGTTCGCGATGGAGGACTACACGTACGAGCGGGTGCTGGTGCTCACGGGCATCGAGCTCTAGACCTCCCTCCGCACGGCAGTCTCGGCCCGTATCGGGCGAAGGGGCCCGGCACCGCTCCGCGCGGTGCCGGGCCCCTTACCGTGTCGGCCTGCTCCGGACCCTCAACCGGAGAAGCCGACGTGCGCGAGTCGCAGCCGGCCGCGCAGCCTGAGGTGGACGTCGTGCACACCGGCGGCGGTGATGCCGGCGCTCAGCGAGGTGTAGTCGTACGGGCCCGGGGTGCCGGGTGACAGGGGCAGCACCGCGAGGACCGGTCCGCCGTTGAGGGAGAACTCGATCTCGCCCTCGCCCGCGGCCTCGACCGTGACCCGCGTGACGCCGTCGCCGAAGTCGCAGTCGTGGAACAGCAGTTCGCCCGTGCTGTCCGTGCCGGACCCGGCGGGGGTGACCGCGTCGCCCGACGTCTTCGTACGGTCGACGATCTCCGTGCCGCGCTGGTCGTCGAAGTCGGCGGCGTCCAGACCGTGGGCGCGGACCGGGCGGGGCGCGGCCGGCTCGCCCTTCAGGTCGACCGTGGCGGTCAGCCGGATGTCCTCGCTGGACGCGCCGATGAGGAGCTCGTGGGCGCCGGGCTGCACACGGTGCCGGCCCTGCGCCACGTCCCAGAAGGCGAACGACGTGCGCGGGAGGCGGAAGGACAGCTCGGCGGAGGCGCCGGGGGCGAGGGTGACGCGGCGGTGGGCGGCCAGCTCGCGGCGGGGGCGCGGCACCGACGGGTCCACGGCGCGGAAGTAGAGCTGGGCCACCTCGCCGGCCGTCCGGTCGCCGGTGTTGGTGACGGTGAACGTCACCGTGACGCCGTCGTCCTCCGTACGGCACTCCAGGCCGTCGTACCGGAAGGCCGCGTACGACAGCCCGTGCCCGAACGGGAACAGGGGCGTCCCCTCGAAGTACAGATACGTCTGGCGGCTGCCGATCACGTCGTAGTCGAGGAGGCCGGGCAGGTCGGCGTCGGAGGCGTACCAGGTCTGGGGGAGGCGGCCCGCGGGGGAGACGTCGCCGGCGAGGACGCGCGCCAGGGCGGTGCCCGCGGCCTGGCCGCCGTGCGCGGTCCAGAGCAGCGCGGGCAGGTCCGCGTGCTCCACCGCGTACGGGTACGCCGAGGTCAGGACGAGGACCGTGCGCGGGTTGGCCGCGCGGGCGGCGCGCAGCAGGCGCTCCTGCTGCTCGGGCAGGCGCAGGGTGGTGCGGTCCTCGGTCTCGCGCCCGTTGATGTGCGGGTCGTTGCCCGCGACGACCACGACGACGTCGGCTGCGGAGGCGGCCCGGGCGACGGCCTCCTCACCGCGTTCGGCGACGACGAGCTGGAAGACCTCCGGATCCGCGTCCTTCTCCGCGGCAACCTTCACGCCGTCGGCGGCGACAGTGACGTAGCCACCCGTCCCCGTGTGCTTGAGGAGGTGACCGTTCTCGTGGGGTTCCAGGCGGAATGTCTCCTGGACGACCCAGCCGCCCGGCTGGTCCGCGGACGCGCGTACGCGACCGTCCTCGGCGACCGAGAGATAACGGCCGTCCGGCGCGCGGAAGGTGAGGACGCCGCCGCCCCAGTCGATCAGCGCCAGCTCGGTGCCGTCGGCGTCGGCGGTCAGCGGGGGCAGGTCGGTGCGGCCCGCGAGCAGGGCGGGGTCGAGGGCGCCCGCCGCGCCGCGCACCTCGTCCTCGGCGCCGGTGGCCTCCGGGACCGTGAGGAACGTTCCCGCGGTGGTCCGCAGCCGGACCCGGTCCACCCCCTCGGCGAACGTGACGTGCTCGGTGCCGAACCGCTCGTACAGGCCCTCCAGCGGGGTGGAGCGGTGGAGCAGCGTGCCGCTGTACCAGTCGAGCTTGCACTCGTCGGCGAGGAGTCCGACGACGGCGACGCGGGTGCCCTCGGCGAGGGGCAGCAGGGCGCCGCCGTCCTCGAGGGCCTCGTTCTTCAACAGCACGACGGCCTGCTCGGCGGCTTCCTGGGCGAGGGCGCGGTGTGCGGGCGTGTCGAAGTCGTCCGTGCCCGCGTACGGGTCCAGCTCCGGGTCGAACTCACCCAGCCGGAAGCGGACCGAGAGCTGGCGGCGGACGGCCCGGTCGATGTCGTCCTCCGTCAGCAGGCCCGCGGCGAGGGCGCCCCGGACCCGGGCGGTGATCTTCGAGCCGTCCGTGCCGTGGTCGGTGAAGCTGTCGACGCCGGCGCGCAGCGCGGCCGCCGTGGCCTCCTCGTGGGTGTCGAAGTAGTGCTCGGAGTCGACGAGGTTGGAGGGCGCGCCCGCGTCCGAGCAGACGAGCAGCTCCTCGTCGGTCCAGGTGCGCAGGTGCTCGTCCAGGTAGGGCGAGACGTGGTTGGGGCGGCCGTTGACCAGGTTGTACGCGGGCATCACACCGGCCACCGCGCCCGCCTCGACCGTCTCGCGGAAGGCGCGCAGATCGTATTCGTGCAGCACGCGCGGGCGGACCGAGGAGGAGGTCAGGTCCCGCTCGGTCTCGTTGTTGTGGGCGAGCCAGTGCTTGAGGACCGGGGCCGTGCGCCAGTACGTCGGATGACCGCCGCGCAGACCGCGCGTGTACGCGGTCGCGATGGCGGACGTCAGCTTCGGGTCCTCGGAGTAGCCCTCCTCGTTGCGGCCCCACAGCGGGTGGCGCAGCAGGTTCACCGTGGGCGCCCAGACGTTGAGGCCGACACGGTCGTCGCGGGCGCGCATGGCGCGGACCTCGGTGGACACCGCCTCGCCGACCCGCCGGACGAGGTCCTCGTTCCAGGTCGCGCCCAGGCCGACGGCCTGCGGGAACACCGTCGCCGGGCCCATCCACGCCACCCCGTGCAGAGCCTCCTGACCGGTGCGGAACGCGGCGACGCCGAGGCGCTCGACGGCGGGGGCGAACTGGTGCAGGAACGCGATGCGTTCGTCGAGGGTCAGCCGGCCCAGGAGATCGTCGATGCGCTTCGTGAGCGGCAGCTGAGGGTCGCGGAAAGGCAGCGCGGATGGCGTCTGTGCGGTCACTTGGAGATCCCTTTGCGGTGGAGCGGCGAGGCGCTTTCGAAGCGCTTCGATGCTCAAGGCGGCCGGGGGCGGGTGTCAAGAGACCAAGGTGCAACAGATCCGTTTCCTTGCTGTCATATCCCGCGTCATGTCCGGTGCGGGAAGGGGTTGTTCCGCTCCTTCAGACCTCCGAGGAATTGTGCGATCGACTCTTGTGCACCCCCAGCGGTTCACTTAACCTCGCAGCAACATCGAAGCGCTTCGACTCCGGAGGGCGCGCTTCGCGTGCTCGCAGCCCTCCGATGTCCACCGCTTCAGCACAGCCAGTTCCACTCAAGACACCGCAGCCGACGGCTCCTCCGCCGGGTGTCCTGGTGTGCGCCATGAAGGGTTGACGCAATGACGCCGAACTCCGCCACCTCCGGTACCAGCCGGAGAAGCTTCCTCGCCAACTCGGCGGTCGCCGCCGCAGCGGTGGCGGGCGGGATGCCGCTGCTCGCCGCCTGCGGTGGCTCGGAAAGCGGCTCGCGCGACGGCACCACCTCGGGCAAGGACGCGAAGAAGATCCTGCCGGCGTACGTGGCCAGCAACGTGGTCACCCCGGACATCCCGAGCAAGAACGGTTCGGCGGTCGGTTTCACCAGCAAGCTGGACCTGGCCGACCTCAAGACCTCCGTGCCGAAGAAGCTCGGCAAGGGCGGCAAGGTCACCGTCATGTCGCCGTTCTGGGGCTCCCCGCCCAAGGAGAACAACGCCTACTACAAGGCGATGAACGACCTCATCGGCGTCGACGTGGTCTGGCAGAACCAGGACGGCAACACCTACGACCAGAAGCTCGGCGCGGTCCTCGCCTCCAGCGACGTCCCCGACGTGGTCGTCGTGCCCGGCTGGAACATGACCGGCAAGATCCCCAGCGCCATCATCGGCAAGTTCGCCGACCTCGGCCCCTACCTCTCCGGCGACGCGGTCAAGGACTACCCCAACCTCGCGGCGATCCCCACCGACGCCTGGCAGCGCTCCATCTTCGGCGGCAAGCTGCGCGGCCTGCCCATGCCGTCCTCGTACGTCCCCAGCAACGTGCCCCTCTACCGACAGGACATCTTCGAGAAGGAGGGGTACGAGGTCCCCACCTCCTGCGAGGAGTTCATGGCGCTGGCCAAGGAGGCCACCAACGCCAAGGCCAAGCGCTGGGCCTGCCTGGACATGAAGTGGACCGCGTTCAACGCCTTCGGTGTGCTCTCCGGCGAGGAGAAGTCGCTCGGCTGGAACGAGGTCGACGGCAAGCTGGTCAACCGCATCGAGACCGACGAATTCCTCGAGGCGCTGGAGTGGACCCGCAAGCTGTTCGCCGCCGGCGTCGTCCACCCGGACGCCGAGCTGGGCAAGAGCGCCGCACAGGACCCCGGTCCCAAGTTCGCCGCGGGCGAGTTCCTCATCTACAACCAGGACATCTCGCAGTGGTGGTCCCGCACCGCCGAGCAGGCCGTGCAGAACCCGGACTTCAAGATCTGGGGCATGGACTTCTTCGGCCACGACGGCGGCGACCCCACCCTGTGGGCCAAGAACCCGGCCGGCATCTTCGCCTTCATCAACAAAAAGGCCTCGGAGTCCGTGATCCGTGAGGTGCTGGCCGTCGCCAACGTCACCGCCGCGCCGTACGGCACCAAGGAGTTCATGCTCACCAACTACGGCGTCGAGGGCACCCACTACACGGTCAAGGACGGCGTCCCCACCAAGACCGACCAGGGCAACATCGACGTGATGAACGCCTACGTGATGATCGCGAGCCCCGCGGCGACCATGGCCCGCCCCGACTTCCCCGAGGTCGGCAAGGGCCAGGTCGAGTGGCAGCAGCGGATGGGCGCCTTCACCAAGAAGTCCACCTTCTACGGCATGCAGATCACCGAGCCCTCCCGCTACACCAACCTCTCCAACGACTTCGAGCAGCTGGAGGACGACTTCGTCCGCGGCCGCAAGAAGATGAGCGACGTGCAGCAGGCCGTCTCCGAGTGGCGCAGCAAGGGCGGCGACAAGCTCCGCGACTGGTACAAGAAGCTGCTCGACGAGAACGGCTCGGCGGCGAGCTGACCGGAGCGGACGAGGCGAGGAGAACGGCCGTGTCGCACAGCACGGTGCCTCGGAGCAGGGCCGAGGCCGATACGACGGAGAAGACTCCGGTGGCGTCCGGCGGCGCCACCGGCCCCCGGAAGAAGAAACCGCCCACCGGGAAGCTGAGCTTCGGGCTCAGACTCAGACGCGACCGCGTACTGCTCCTGATGACGCTGCCGGCCGTGCTGCTGGTCCTGCTCTTCAACTACGTGCCGATCCTCGGCAACGTCGTCGCCTTCCAGGAGTACGACCCCTACATCAGCGACAACGGGATCGTCTCCATCCTGAACAGCCCCTGGGTGGGCCTGGAGAACTTCCAGCGGATCTTCGAGGACTCCGCCTTCTGGAACGCCGTCAAGAACACCCTGGTGCTGTTCGTCCTCCAGCTCGTCCTCTACTTCCCGATCCCGATCCTGCTCGCGCTGCTCATCAACAGCGTGGTCAGGCCCCGGGTGCGGGCCGTCTCGCAGGCGATCCTGTACCTGCCGCACTTCTTCTCCTGGGTGCTGGTCATCGCCGTCTTCCAGCAGCTCTTCGGCGGCGCCGGCATCCTCTCCCAGCTGCTGCGGGAGAACGGGTACGACGGCCTGAACATCATGACCAACCCGGACACCTTCGCGTTCCTGATCACCGCGCAGAGCGTGTGGAAGGACGCCGGCTGGGGGATCATCGTCTTCCTCGCGGCACTGGCCTCGGTCAACCACGACCTGTACGAGGCCGCCGCGATGGACGGCGCGGGCCGCTGGCGCCGCATGTGGCACGTCACCCTGCCCGCGCTGCGCCCGGTGATCGCCCTGCTGCTGGTGCTGCGCGTCGGCGACGCCCTCACCGTCGGCTTCGAACAGATCCTGCTGCAACGGGATTACGTCGGCCCCGGCGCCGCCGAGGTCCTCGACACCTTCGTGTGGTGGAACGGCGTGCGCAACCAGGACTTCAGCTACGCGGCCGCCGCCGGACTCGTCAAGGGCGTCATCAGCCTGGGCCTGGTCCTCGCCGCGAACAAGGTGGCCCACCTCATGGGCGAGCAGGGGGTGTACAAGAAGTGACCGCCGTCATCGACAAGGACGTCCGGCAGCCCGTGCGGAAACCTCCGCGGAAGCCGAGCCGCTGGGCGGCCCCGCCCCGGCCGGTGTGGGAGGAGAAGCCCAGCACGGCCGGTGTCGCGGGCAAGGGCCTGGTGCTGGCCCTGGCCTGCCTGGCGATCGTCTTCCCGCTGTGGATCGTCGTCGTCACCAGCCTGTCCTCGCGGAAGACCATCGACGAGGCCGGCGGCCTGGTGATGATCCCCAAGGACATCACCTTCATCGCCTACCAGGAACTGCTCAGCGGCGGCCAGGTCACCCGCGCCGCGATCATCAGCATCGTGATCACCCTCGTCGGCACGCTGTTCTCGATGACGGTCTCCGTGCTCTGCGCCTACGGCCTGTCCCGCAGCGGCTCGCTCGGCCACCGCTGGATCCTGATGATCCTGCTCGCCACCATGTTCTTCAGCGCCGGACTCATCCCGACCTACCTGCTGGTCCAGTCGCTCGGCCTGACGGACACCTACCTCGCGCTAATCCTGCCGAGCGCGATCAGCGTCTTCAACATCCTGGTGCTGCGCGGCTTCTTCACGGGCATCTCCCAGGAACTGATCGACAGCGCCCGCATCGACGGCGCCGGCGACTTCCGCATCCTGTGGCAGATCGTGATGCCGCTGTCCCGCGCGGTCCTCGCCGTGATCACCCTGTTCTACGCCGTCGGCTACTGGAGCGCCTGGTTCAACGCCTCCCTGTACCTCAACGACCAGAACATGATGCCGCTGCAGAACGTCATGATCCAGCTCGTGCAGAAGCAGGAGGCCCCGGTCGGTCTGGGCCAGGCCATCAAGACCGGTGAACTGTCCGGTCTCGCCGTCCAGATGGCCGTGATGGTCATGGCTCTGCTGCCGGTGGCCGTCCTGTCGCCCTTCGTCCAGAAGCACTTCAAGAAGGGCATGCTCACCGGCGCGGTCAAGGGGTGACGGCGGGGCCGACGCCCCGCCCGCCCCACGCCCTGCCGCGCCCCGAGCCCCACGCCCCCGTCGTGGCCGGCCGTGCCTGTCCCCGGCCGGCCACGACGGGCCCAGATCTCCGGGCCCCGTCTCCCGGGCCTTCGTTCCTCCCTTCCTTCCTTCCTCCCCCTCTGTCTCCTTCCTCCCCCTCCCCCTCCCGCCCCTCCCTCCCAGAACGAGGTAAGCCATGCCCACGCCCCAGCCAGGCAGACGCGCCGTTCTCGCCGGGACCGCTGCCGCCGCCGCGCTCACCGCCGTTCCCGCGCTCGGCACCCCGGCCCTCGCCGCCGGTGCCGCTCGCGAGGGCCGGGCCGGGGAAGCTGCCGGCGGCGGGGCCGAGGGAACGGCGTACCGCTGGCGCAATGTCGTCATCGGCGGCACCGGCTTCATCACCGGCGTGCTGTTCCACCCGTCCGTGCGGGGGCTCGCCTACGCCCGTACCGACATCGGCGGCGCCTACCGCTGGGACGACCGCGCCGCCCGCTGGACCCCGCTGACCGACCACATCGGCTGGGACGACTGGAACCTCCTCGGCGTGGAGGCCATGGCGGTCGACCCCGCCCACCCGGACCGGCTGTACCTCGCCCTCGGCACCTACACCCAGTCGTACGCGAGCAACGGCGCCGTCCTGCGCTCCGACGACCGTGGCACCACCTGGACCCGTGCCGACCTGGACGTGAAGCTCGGCGCCAACGAGGACGGCCGGGGAGCGGGCGAGCGGCTGCTCGTCGACCCGCGCGACAGCGACACCCTGTGGCTGGGCACCCGCCACGACGGGCTGCTGAAGTCCACCGACCGGGGTGCCACCTGGGCACCCGCCGACGGCTTCCCGCCGGAGCCGAGCGCGTCCGGGCAGGGCGTCACCCTCCTCGTCGCGGCCGGCCGCACCGTCTACGCCGGCTGGGGTGACGGCGGCGCGGGCGGTGACGGCTCGGCGGGCGTCGCCAACCTGTACCGCACCACCGACGGCACCACCTGGGAGGCCGTGCCCGGACAGCCCTCCGGCAAGGCCGCCAAGGTCCCGATCCGCGCTGCGTACGACCGGCACACCGGCGAGCTGTACGTGACGTACGCCGACGCGCCCGGTCCCAACGGGCAGTCCGACGGCAGCGTGCACAAGCTCCGCACCAGCAGTGGCAAGTGGACCGAAGTGACCCCGGTGAAGCCGGGCGGGACCACCACCGACGGCTCCGCCGACACCTTCGGCTACGGCGGGGTCGCCGTCGACGCCCGCCGGCCGGGCACCGTCGTCGTCTCCACCAACAACCGCTGGGCCGCGATCGACACCGTGTTCCGTTCCACGGACGGCGGTCGCACGTGGACGTCCCTCAAGGACTCCGCTGTGTTCGACGTGTCCGAGACTCCTTTCCTCAAGTGGGGCGGGGACGAGCCCAAGTTCGGCTGGTGGATCCAGGCGCTCGCCCTCGACCCGTACGACTCGAAGCACCTCGTGTACGGCACCGGCGCCACCCTCTACGGCACCCGGGACCTCAAGCGCTGGGCTCCGCAGATCCGGGGCCTGGAGGAGACGTCCGTGCGCCAGCTGATCTCGCCCCCGGCCGGGAAGGCGCACCTGATCAGCGGACTTGGGGACATCGGCGTGATGTACCACGAGAGGCTCACGGCGTCCCCGTCGCGCGGCATGGCGACGAACCCCGTGTTCGGGACGGCGACGGGACTCGGGCAGGCCGCGGCCAGGCCGTCGTACGTCGTCCGCAGTGGCTGGGGCGACCACGGCAACGGCGCGTATTCGAACGACGGTGGGCGGACCTGGGCGCCCTTCGCGGCCCAGCCCTCCCTCGCCAAGGACGCACCGGGACCGATCGCCACCAACGCCGACGGCAGCGTGCTGCTGTGGTCCTTCGTGCACTGGGACGGCACGAAGTACGCGGCACACCGCTCGACGGACAACGGCGCCACCTGGTCCGAGGTCACCTCCTTCCCGAAGGGCGCCACGCCGGTCGCCGACCCGGCCGACCCGACGCTCTTCTACGCGTACGACACCGACACAGGAACGCTATATGCCAGCACTGACAGTGGCCGTTCCTTCACCGCCCGTGCGGGCGGACTGCCCTCCGGTGACAACCAGTTCCGGGTGGTCGCGGCGCCGGGGCGCTCCGGCGACCTGTGGCTGAGCACCAAGTGGAACGGGCTCTACCGGTCCACCGACGGCGGCGCGACCTTCGCCAAGGTGGAGAGCTGCTGGGCCTCGTACACCGTCGGGTTCGGCAAGGCGGCCCGCGGTGCCGACTACCCGGCGATCTACCAGGTGGGGTCCACCGAGAGCATCACCGCCGTCTACCGCTCCGACGACGAGGCCAGGACCTGGACGCGGATCAACGACGACGCCCACCAGTGGGGCTGGACCGGCGAGTTCATCGTCGGCGACCCGCGCGTGTACGGCCGGGTGTACCTCGCCACCAACGGGCGCGGCATCCAGTACGGGGAGCCCGTCTGATGCCCGAGCTGCCGGATTCCGCACGGCCGGGCCTCGACGACGTCACCCGCGGCCGCCTCCTCTTCGGCGGCGACTACAACCCCGAGCAGTGGCCCGAGGAGACCTGGCACGACGACGTCCGCCTGATGAAGGACGCGGGCGTCAACTCCGTCACCGTCGGCGTCTTCTCCTGGGCCCGGCTGGAACCGCGTCCCGGCGAGTACGACTTCGGCTGGCTGGACCGGCTGCTGGACCTGTTGCACGGGCACGGCATCGGCGTCGTCCTCGCCACCCCCACCGCCTCACCCCCGCCCTGGCTGGGCCGGCTGCACCCGGACACCCTGCCCGTCGACGAGGACGGCCGCACCGAGTGGTGGGGCGGCCGCCAGCACTTCTCGCACTCCAGCGCCACCTACCGTCACCACGCCGCCGCCGTCACCGAGGCCCTGGCCGCCCGCTACGGCGGCCACCCGGCCCTCACTCTCTGGCACATCAACAACGAGTACTGCACCTACGACTACGGCGACGAGGCCGCCGCCCGCTTCCGCGGCTGGCTGCAGGACCGTTACGGCACGCTCGAAGCCCTCAACACCGCCTGGGGCACGGCCTTCTGGAGCCAGGGCTACAGCGCTTGGGAGGAGATACTTCCGCCCCGCCGCGCCCACTACCTGAAGAACCCCACCCAGGTTCTGGACTTCCGCCGCTTCACCTCCGACATGCTCCTGGAGTGTTACACCGCCGAACGCGACATCGTCCGCCGGCACACCCCGCACATCCCGGTCACCACCAACTTCATGCCGCTCTGGTTCGGGCAGGACGCATGGCGCTGGGCGGAGGAGGAGGACGTCGTCTCCGTCGACCTCTATCCCGACCCGCGTGATCCGTTCGGTGCCCAGGAAGGCGCCCTCGTCCAGGACATGACCCGGTCCCAGGCGCGCGGCGGCCCGTGGATGGTCATGGAGCAGGCGACGGGCGCGGTCGGCTGGCGGGACGTGGACCAGCCGAAACCGCGCGGCCTCAACCGCCTGTGGTCGCTGCAGGCCGTGGCCCGCGGCGCGGACGCCGTCTGCTACTTCCAGTGGCGGCAGTCCCGGCAGGGCGCGGAGAAGTTCCACTCCGCGATGGTCGGCCACGCGGGCGAGCACGGCCGCGCCTTCCAGGAGGTCAAGCAGCTCGGCGCCGACCTGGCCGCGCTCGCGCCCCGGGTGTCCGGCACCGGGATCGAGGCCGACGTCGCCGTACTGCACGACTGGCACTCCTGGTGGGCCGGCACCCAGGAGGCCCGCCCCTTCGACCGGGCCGACCTGCCCGTCGTCCTGCGCGCCTGGCACCGCGCCCTGTGGGAAGCACACCTCACCACCGACTTCGCCCACCCCGAGCACGACCTCTCCCGCTACCGGCTGGTGGTCGTCCCGCAGCTCTACCTGCTCACGGACACCGCCGTCGACAACCTCCTGGCCTACGTCCGCGGCGGCGGCACCCTGGTCTGCGGCTTCCTGACCGGCATCGCCGACGAGGACGACCGGGTGCGGCCCGGCGGTATGGACGCCCGGCTGCGCGAGTTGTTCGGCATCCGCACCCTGCACGAGTGGTGGCCGCTGCCGGACGGGGAGACCGTCCGGTGCGACGGCTTCCGCGGCACCCTGTGGTCGGAGGAGCTGGAGGCCGACGGGACGGCCGACGAGACCGTCCCGTACACAGGCGGGGAGCTGGACGGGCTGCCCGCAGTGCTGGGCAAGGGGCGCGCCTGGTACCTCTCGACGCTCCCCGAGTCCGACGCGCTGCGTGGCCTGCTGGCCGGGATCGCGGACGGAGCGGGCGTACGGCCCGTGCTCGACGGGCTGCCCGACCGGGTGGAGGCGGTCCGCCGGGGCGACGCGCTGTTCCTGCTCAACCATGGACCGGACGAGGTCACGGTGGACGTGCCCGGCACGCACCGTGATCTGCTGACGGGCGCCATGGTCGGCGGGTCGGTCGCGCTCGGCCGGTACGGCGTCGCGGTGCTGACCCCAGGAGTGTCAGGAGCCTCAGGAGCGTCATGAGCAGTACCTCACCGCACGGCACCTGGGAGCCATGCCCCGCGGAACGCTGGGAGGACGCCTTCCTGAGCGGCAACGGCCGCCATGGCGTCATGGTGTTCGGCGATCCGAACGACGACCGGGTCATCGTCAACCACCACACCCTCGTACGCCCCAACGGCGGCGAGACCGCCCGGCCGCCGCAGCTCGCGGACCGGCTGCCCGACCTCCAGGACCGGTTGCTCGCCGGGGAGCGGGCCGCCGCCGAGGACTTCACGGACGGGCGCGGGCTGCAGTGGGTGCAGCCGTTCCACCCCGCCTTCCAGATCCGGCTGCGCCGGCCGTCGTCCTCGTCCGTCGGTTCCGTCGGCTCTGTCGTTGACCCGCGCCAGTACCGCCGTGCCGTCGACTTCACCACGGGTGTCGCGGAGGCGGTCTGCGAGGACTGGAGCAGCAGGGTCTTCGTGTCCCGGGCCGACGACGTGATCGTCCAGCGTGTCACGGCGCCGGAACTGCAGATCGCCCTGGACCACCAGTTGCCGGGCGCGCCTGCGAAACTCGCCGTCGGCCACGGTGCCGTCCTCACCGCCGAGGGCGCGTTGCTCAGCCTGCGCGCCCGCTACCCGGGCAGCGACCGGGCGTACACCGGGGTGACCCTCGTCGCCGTCGAGGGCGGCCGCACCACGCTCACCCCGCCGGGCGTACGGATCGAGGGCGCCACGTCCGTACTGCTGCTGACCCGCGTCGTACGGCACACCGGTGAGCTGGACGTGACGGCGAACGGCCGGGAGCTGCGTGAGCTGCTGCCGGATGCCGGCGAGCCGCTGGACGGGCCGGATCCGTACACCCACCTCCTCACCCGCCACACCCCCCTCCACCGCGCCGCCTACACCCGCGTCACCCTCGACCTCGCCGCCGACCCCGCCGAACGCGCGCTTCCCGGCAGCGAGCTGCTCAAACGGCCGGACAGCCGCGCCCTGCTGGAACGCCTCCACGCGGCCGGCCGCTACCACCTGCTCTCTGCCTCCGGCCTGCTCCCGCCCCGGCTGACCGGCCTGTGGTCCGGCGACTGGGACACGGCCTGGTCCGGTGCCTTCACCACCAACGCCAACCTCAACCTCCAGACCGCGTCGGCGGCAGCGGCGGCCCTCCCCGAGGTCACCGAGGCGCACGCGCGGCTCATCCACCACCAGCTGCCCGACTGGCGCGAGAACGCCCGCGCTATCTTCGGGGCCCGCGGCATCGTCGCCCCCTCCCACACCGACGGCGAGAACGGGCACACGTACCACTTCAGCCGCGAGTACCCCCTCCATCTGTGGACCGCGGGCGCCGACTGGCTGCTCAAGCCGCTCGTCGACCACGACGAGACGCGCGGCGAACGCGATCCGCGGACCGGGGCCGTCCTCGCCGAAGTCGCCACGTTCTACGAGGACTTCCTCACCCGGACAGACTCCGACGGCCGGCTCGCAGTCGTCCCCTCCTACTCCCCGGAGAACCGCCCCGCCAACGCGAGCTGGGGCGCGATCAACGCGGCGATGGACCTCTCCGCCGCCCGCCACGCGCTCCGCACCGCCGCCGAGTACCACCCGGGCACCGCCGACGCCGACCGCTGGCGTGCCCTCGCCGACCGGCTCCCGCCCCACCGGGTCAACGCCGACGGTGCCCTCGCCGAATGGGCCCGGCCCGATCTCGACGACACGTACGACCACCGGCACCTCAGCCATCTGTACGGGGTCTGGCCGCTCGACGAGATCACCCCGTACGACACCCCGGAGCTCGCCGCCGCCGCGCACCGGGCGCTGGAACTCCGCGGCGCCGAGAACGACTCCGCGCACGGCCATCTGCACCACGCCCTCGTCGCCGCCCGGCTCGGCGACGGGACACGGGTGCGTGCCGCCCTCGCCCACGTCCTGACCGGCGACTACTTCCACGCCTCCCTGATGAGCGCGCACTATCCGCACCGCAACGTGTACAACGCGGACGCCGCCCACGCCCTGCCCGCCGTGCTCCTCGAGATGCTGGTCCACTCCACCCCCGGCCGGCTCGTCCTGCTGCCCGCGCTGCCGGACACCTGCCCCGAGGGCCGGCTGAGCGGCGTACGCACCCGGTTCGGCGCCGAGGTGGACCTGGAGTGGGGGCCCGAGGGCTTCCTCCGAGCGGTCATCCGCCCCACCCGCACCCACCGCATCGAACTCCGGACTCCCTCCGGCGCGCGCCCGCTCGACCTGCGCGCCGGGGAGGACTGCGTCCTCGACCTGGGGCCGCAGTAGACCCCACTCATCCCCCCCACCCATGGAAGGAACGCACCCCCATGGCAACAAGCACCCGCACCCGCACCCTCGGCAAGGTCGCCAAGGCCCTGCTCGCCCCCGCCCTCGCCCTCGGCGCCACCGTCGGCCTCGCCTCCGCCCCCGCACAGGCCGCCGTCTGGAACACCTGCGACCAGTGGGGCAACACCACGCTGAACGGCTACACCCTCTACAACAACATCTGGGGCTCCGGCGCGGGCAGCCAGTGCACCTGGGCCAACTCCGGCACCAACTGGGGCGTCTGGGCCAACCACCCCGACACCGGCGGCATCAAGTCCTACCCCAACTCCAAGAAGGTGATCAACAAGTCGATCACCTCGCTCTCCTCGCTCACCAGCAGCTACAACGTCACGGTCCCGTCGTCCGGCGCGTACAACACGTCGTACGACATCTGGGACACCGACTACGACCACGAGATCATGCTCTGGGTCAACTACAACGGCGCCGTCGGCCCGCTCGGCACCTCCCAGGGCACCGTCACCCTCGGCGGCCACACCTGGAACGTCTACAAGGGCGACAACGGGGCGAACCAGGTCTACTCGTTCCTGCGGACGTCCGACTCCAGCTCCGGCACGGTGAACATCCTCCCGATCCTGAAGTGGATCAAGGACACCAAGGGCTGGATCGGCAACGAGACCATCGGCGACGTGCAGTTCGGCTACGAGATCACCTCGTCGTCCGGCGGCCTGGACTTCCGGACGAACAACCTGACGGTGTCCTCCGGCTGAGGGCTCAGCGGTGGTCCAGCCTGACGAGCAGCACTGCGGGTGTGCGCGGCAGCGTCACCCGCAGTGCGTTCCCGTCCCCGTCCCAGGCCGCGGCCGTCCCGGCGGCCCGGGACGACGGGTGCAGGATCTCCGCACGGATCTGCTCGCCGGCCAAGTGCGGCACGGGCAGCCGGAGTGTTTCCGTCCCGCCGCCCCGGCGCCACACCGACACGTACGAGGGGCCGTCCGGCACCCGCATCCCCAGCGCCAGCCACTCGTCCGTCCACCCCGGCAGTCCGAGCGGCCAGAACGGCAGCGCCCGCGCGAGGTCGCCGCGGATCGCCTTGTACGTACGGACCGCGTCCCGCACCAGCCCGAGCTGGTGCTCCGACATCCGGTCCAGGTGGCCCGAGAGATGGACGCGGCCGAGCAGTGCCCCGCCGAGGGTGAACGTGTTCAGGCCGTCGTCGTAGCCGGGCTGCGGGTAGGCCCAGACGGCGCCCTGTTCGGGCGGGAGCGCGGCCGGCGCGGCGGCGGCGACGGGCGGGAGGCGCAGGGGGTCCTGCTGGTCGCTGGTGGACTGGAGCTGGGCGACGGCCAGGGTGGCGCCGTCCATGCGCATACCGCCCGAGGCGCAGTTCTCGATCACCAGCCCGGGGTGGCGGTCCAGTACGTCGGAGAGCCAGGTCAGGTAGGCCTCGGCGTGGCCGAGCAGTCCGGCGCCCGGTGCGAGGTCGCCCGGGGCGCACGTGCCCGGGGCGACGACGATGTTGTAGTCGAGTTTGAGGTAGCCCACGCCCCAGTCGCCGACGATCCGGTCCACCGTCCTGTCGAGGTGGGCGCGGGCGGCCGGATGCCGCAGGTCGAGCTGGTGGCGGCCCTGTTCGGTGAGGCGTACGCCGTCCCGCTGGAAGAAGGCGTCCGGGGGGAGTGCCGACGCGACGGGGCTGCGCACGCCGACCACCTCCGGTTCCAGCCACAGTCCGGGCACCATGCCGCGCCCCCGGATCCGGTCCAGGACCGCCCGGATGCCGCCGTCGCCATCCCCGTTCCCGTCTCCGCCGGGGAAGCGGCGCGGTGCGGGCAGCCACTCGCCGACGCTGTCCCACCAGCCCTCGCTGTCGTCGTCGTACCAGCCGCTGTCGATGCAGAAGTACTCCGCTCCGGCCTCGGCGGCCGCGTCGATCAGCGGCAGCAGCTTCTCGGCCGTCGGGTCGCCCATCAGCGTGTTCATGTAATCGTTGAAGACGACGGGGAGGGTGGTGTGGTCGGGGTGCGGGCGGCGTGTCGCGCGGCGGTACGACGTCAGGGCGCCCATCGCGTCGTCGAGCCCGCAGTCGCCGCGACCGAGGGCCAGCGCCGCCGGCACCGTGCCGGACTCCTCGCCCGGCGCGAGCCGCACCCGCCACTGGTGCTCCGCGTCCGTGGGACCGTTCAGCGCCAGGTACGTGCCGTGCGCGCGTTCGCCCAGATCCCAGCGCCAGCCGGCCGGTGACTCGATCTGCCAGAGCCAGGCCCGCCGCTCCCCGCCCCGTTCCGTCAGCGCGCCCATCGCGAGGTGGCCGTCCGTGGGCCAGCTGCCGCGCCCGGTGAGGACGAGGGCGGCCCGGCTGTCGTGCTGGTGGGCGTCGGCGTTGATGTCGGCGACGGTGCCGCGCAGCGGCTCGGTGTACCAGCGGCACTCCGCGAGCCAGTCGTTGCGGGCGCGGTGCACGTCGAGGGCGTCGGGGGAGGGGAGGCCGCCGAGCAGCAGGCTGGTGACCGACTGGACGACCAGGGGCGCGGTGCCCTCGTTGCGGAGCCGTACGCGGGAGCGGAGCACCGGCAGCCCGGCCGGGGACGTCAGCTCGACGGACGCGGCGAGTCCGGTCTCCGGATCGTGGAGTTCGACGGTCAGCCACTCCCAGGCGCCGCGCCGTCCGCTGCGGTGACCTCGGTACGCCAGCCGCGCGCCGAAGGCCGTCCCGGTGAAGCGGGGACCGGACCAGCCGCTGCCGTGGCCGAGGACGTCCAGCTGGAGCAGGGGGAGGGCGATCTCCGGGGCCACCGTGTCGCCGGACCGGCTGTGGCTGTCCGGCCGGCCCAGCCGGAGCAGGCGCGGAGTCCGGTCCGCCGCCGTCGAGAACTCCAGGTGGAGCGCCGAGTGACCCCAAGTGAGGCGCGCAGGACGGGTGTTGTCGCCGGGCGTCGCATCGTCCACCAGTGAACCGGTCAAGGCATTGCCCCCGTGGATCCATCGTTCCGGTCTCTTGACGGCCCCTGTGTGACCGGTCACAATCCTGACATGAATGTGACCGGTCACACAAGGCGCCCGGCGAGCATCAGGGATGTCGCGACCGCCGCCGGTGTCTCGTACCAGACCGTCTCCCGGGTGATCAACGGTCATCCCAGCGTCCGGCCGGCCACCCGGGAGCGGGTCCTCGCCGCCATCGACGACCTGGGCTTCCGGCGCAACGCCACCGCGCTCGCCCTCGCCAGCGGGCGCAGCCGGGCCGTGACCGTCCTCACCGCCAACACCACCCACTACGGCTACGCCTCGATCCTCCAGGGCATCGAGGAGGCCGCCCGTGCCGCGTCCTACTCGGTGGGGATCGGCGTCCTGGAATCGGCGGCGGAGGACACCGTCGCCGCCGAGGTGCGGCGGGCGGCGGACGCGGGCGACGGCCTGATCGTGATCGCCTACGATCCGGCCGGGGTGCGGGCCCTGGACACCGCCCCCGGCCTCTCCGCGGACCTGCCGGTCGTCGGCGTGGTCGAGACCCCCGCGAGCCCGCCCGGCGGCGACCGCCCCTGGGTGTGGACCGACGACCGCGAGGCCGCCTACCAGGCGACCCGCCATCTGCTCTCCCTCGGCCACGAGACCGTGCACTACGTCGCCATCCCGTCCAGCACCCGGCGCACCAGCGCCCGCACCACCGGCTGGCGGCAGGCGCTGAAGGAGGCCGGAGCGTCCGAACCCCGTCCCGTACAGGGGAGCTGGAGTCCGGCGGGCGGGCACGCGGCAGGTGCGCGGCTCGCGGCGGACCCGGCCGTCACCGCGGTCCTGTGCGGCAACGACGACCTCGCGCTCGGGGTGCTGCGCGCCCTGCACGAGGCGGGCCGTGCGGTGCCGGACGAGGTGAGCGTCGCCGGCTTCGACGACGCCCCGCACGCCGCCTATCTGACCCCGTCGCTGACCACCGTACGCATGGACTTCACCGGCCTCGGGCGGGCCGCGTTCGCCCTGCTGCACGGGGTGCTGGAGAAGTCCGCGCAGGTCGCCCCGCGCCCGGTCTCCGTCCCGGAGCTGGTGGTGCGGGAGAGCTCGGGGCCGCCGCCCGCCCGGGGGTGACCCGGCCTGTCCGACGCGTGCCGACGAGTGCGGCTGTTGCGCATCCTGCCCTGCCCCGGACCCCCGTTCCCGAACCGAATGGCGAAAGGCGAAAGGCAAGCGATGAAGACGAGAGCTCTCCCCGCCCTGGCACTCCTGTGTGCCCTCGGCCTGGCCGCCACCGCGTGCAGCGACCCCACCGTCGGGAACGGCGACGACTCCGGCGCGTCCGGCAGCCCGGATGGGAACAGGGCGGCGGTCGACCCCACCGCCCGCCTGGACGGCGTGCAGCTGACCATGTGGACCGCGCAGAACACGGTCAACGCCCCCAGGCAGGTCATCGAGGCCTTCGAGAAGGCCACCGGAGCCGAGGTGGAGACCCAGGCGATCCCGGACCTGTACGAGACCAACGTGCCGACCAAGCTGGCCTCGGGCGACCGCCCGGACCTGATGTTCTGGCAGCCGTCCGTCTCCACGCTGCCCTTCGTCCAGCCGCGGCAGAACCTGCTCACCCTGGACGGGGAGGAGTGGGAGGCGAAGCTCGGCGACACGGAGAGATCGCTCGGCGTCATCGACGGCAAGCGGTACGCGGCGATCGTCACCAGCCCCGCCATGCTCGGCGTCTACTACAACAAGGACGTCTTCGAGCGGGCCGGGCTGAGCGAGAAGGACTTCCCGGACTCCTACGACGAGCTGCTGGCACTCGGCCGCACCGTCACAGAGAAGACCGACGCGGCCGCCTTCTACGAGGCCGGCGGCGACAAGTGGCCCCTGCAGTGGCAGATGCAGGTCCAGCTCACCGACCTCGGCGAGCAGTGGTGGGCGGACCTGAACCGGAACAAGGAGAAGTGGACCGACCCGGCCGTCGTCGCCGCGATCAAGAAGTACAAGGAACAGCTGCTCGACGCGGGCCTCGCCCAGAAGAACCACCGGACCGGCACGTTCACCGGGCAGGCCGACGCGCTGTGGGAGGGCGACGCCGGCATGGTCCTCAACGTCACGTCTTTCCAGACCCAGTTGCAGGCCAAGCACTCCACCGCCGAGATCGACGACAGGATCGGCTGGTTCCCGGTCGCCAACTCCTCCGCCACCGG
Source organism: Streptomyces sclerotialus (assembly GCA_000719105.1). Taxonomy (GTDB): domain Bacteria; phylum Actinomycetota; class Actinomycetes; order Streptomycetales; family Streptomycetaceae; genus Streptomyces; species Streptomyces sclerotialus_B. Next base: position 154,512 of record JODX01000011.1, read on the forward strand.
CCTGTACTCGCCCGACCAGACCAACGGTGTGGTCGCTTTCAAGACCGGTGACGAGATACGGCAGAAAGCCGCCCGGCAGTTCCTCGCCTTCTGGCTCGGCCCCGGCTACGCCGACTACATCAAGGCCATGAAGATCCCGTCCGTGCAGCCGTCCGTACCGACGCCCGGCGGTCTTCCGCAGACCTCCAGGGACCAGGTCGCGGCCCTGCCCGAGGCCATCGGGGTCTTCCAGGCCAAGGCCGTCGTCGCCCCCGACACGCACCTCTACCTCGCCGAGATGATCCACGGCGAGAAGAGCCCGCAGCAGGTCGCGCAGGCCATCCAGGACCAGTTCGCGCAGGTCGCCGAGGCACAGGGCGCACCCGGCTTCTAGCGCCCCTTACGCACCTCCCTACGCACCTCCCTACGCACAGACGTACAGCAACCACGGCAGCGGGGACTTCCGATGGCGGACACGGTCATACGTACGCGACGCAAGCAGAGGGCGGCACCTGCACAGGGCCGGGGCCGGGGCGGGCCGAGAAGACCGGGGCGGCTGCCGCGGGCCGCCGTGCACCACCCCTGGTGGTTCGCGCTCCCCGCGATCGCCGTCTTCACGGCCTTCTTCCTGACACCCAACCTGCTCAACTTCTTCTACCCGTTCACCGACTGGTCGTCCTACCACCCGGGCATCTCCTTCACCGGCCTCGACAACTTCCGGACCATCGCCGACGACGGCTCACTGCTCCGGGCGATCCGCACCACGCTGCTGTACGCCCTGCTGGCGGCGCTGTTCCAGAACGGCTTCGGGCTCGTGCTCGCGCTGCTGCTGGAGGACGACACCCGCTTCAACCGGATCTTCCGCGCCGTCTTCTTCCTCCCGGTGCTCATCTCGGCCCTCGCCACCGGTTACGTCTTCCAGGCCCTGCTCGACCAGGACGGCGCCGTCAACTCCGTCCTCGGCACGGACGTGCCGTGGCTGGGCTCGACCACCTGGACGCTGGTCGTGGTCACCGTCATCCACGGCTGGAAGTGGATGGGCCTGGCCATGCTGATCTATCTGGCCGGGCTCAAGGGCATCCCCGGCGACATGCTCGAAGCCGCGCGGATGGACGGCGCCGGGCCCTGGCGGACCTTCTGGTCGGTGCGCCGGCCGATGCTCGCGCCGGCCGTCACCTTCAACGTCACCACGGCGCTGATCGGCTCCATGAACACCTTCGACATCGTGCAGGCCACGACGGGCGGCGGGCCCGCGGCCGCCACGGAGGTCTTCAACATCTACATGTTCCGGATCTTCGGACAGGGCCTGTACGCCCAGGCGTCCGCGATGAGCCTCGTCCTCTTCCTGATCGTGGTCGCCATCGCGATTCCGCTGGTCATCGGCCTGCGGCGAAGGGAGCAGATGCTGTGAGCGGGTCACCGTCCCTGGCGCGCCCGGGTCCCGTATGGCGGTACGGGCGCCCCGCCCTCGTCCTCCTCCTCGCCGGACTCGCCGTCGGCGTACCGCTCTGGCTGGTCGCCGTCACCTCGGCGAAACCGCAGGCCGAGGCCATCAGGCCGAACCTGGACCCGCCGCGGCAGTGGCAGCCGGGCAGCAACTACGCGGACGCCGTCAGCCAGGGCGAGATGCTGCGCGGCTTCCTCAACTCGCTGCTCGTCGTGGTGCCGTCCGTCGTCCTGGTCCTGATCCTCGGTGCCGGCGCGGCGTGGGTCTTCGCGCGCCGTAAGTCCAAGCTGGTCTCGGCCGCGTACGCGCTCTGCATCAGCGGACTGCTCCTGCCGCCCGCCGTCATCACCATCGTCATGGAGCTGCGGCAGCTCGGACTCGCGGGCACCCGGCCCGGGTTGATCGCCGTCTACACCGGGATGTACCTCTCCACGGCGGTCTTCTTCATGACCGGCTTCATCCGCGCCATCCCCGCGGAGCTGGAGGAAGCGGCGCGGATGGACGGGGCGAAACCGGCGCGGATCTTCCTGCGGATCATCCTGCCGCTGCTCAGGCCGGTGATCGCCACCGCGGCGATCATGGTGATGCTCTACGCCTGGAGCGACATGTTCTACGCCTTCTTCGTCCTCGGCGGCGGAGACGCGGCGACCCTCCCGCTGAACCTGTACCAGGTCGCCAGCGCGCAGCTCTACCTCAACAACTGGCACCTCGTCTTCGCGTACGTCGTCGTCATGAGCCTGCCCATGGTCGCCGTCTTCCTCGTCGGCCAGCGAAAGATCGTGTCCGGAATCACCAGTGGAGCCGTCAAGTGACCGGAGGTCCAGCGAAGTGATCACCCGCGCCCGCACGACATCCCGCACGACATCCCGAATGACCCCCCGCACCGGATCCCGCTTCAGAACCGCTGTACTGGCCACCGCACTTGGAGTAGCCGCAATGGCAGCCACCCTCCCCGCCACGGGCTCCGCGACAGCGGCGACGACCGCCGCCCCGCAGCCCCAGCGCCTCACCGTCGACCTCTCCGCATCCGAAGGCCCGGTCATGCGCGGCGCCAACGGCGCCCTGTACGGGCTCAGCGACGACGGCGTGCCCAGCGACGCCGCGCTCGCACCCCTGAAGATCACCAGCATCTCGCAGAAGCCGGAGGGCGGCGCCCAGCACCCCAACGGCGACGCGCTCACCGTCTCGAAGTCGTTCTTCCGCAACGGCGGCGGCGAGATCAACGTGATGATGCAGGACATCTACGCCAAGTGGCCGTACGAGGACCTCGGTATCGACGACTACCTCCCCAAGGTCGACAGGATCGCCAAGGAGGTGTCGGCGGACCCGAACAGCGACCGCTTCGTCTACATCCCCTTCAACGAGCCCGACCAGATCTGGTACGAACTCGGCGTCTCCGACCAGGCGCAGTACGAGAAGAACCGCGACCGGTTCTTCCAGGACTGGAAGACGGTGTACGAGCGCATCCGCGCGATCGACCCGGACGCGCGTATCGCCGGCCCCAACGAGGCCGCGTACCACACCCGCCTCCTCCGTGACTTCCTCGCCTTCGCCAAGCGCGAGAACGTCCTGCCCCAGGTGATGACCTGGCACGAACTCGGCTCCGGTTCGCTCCGCGACTTCCAGGCCCACTACGACGACTACCGCGCCCTGGAACGGGAAGCGGGCATCGCCCCGCTCAAAATCAACATCGACGAGTACGCCAACCGCCGCGACCTGTCAGTCCCCGGGCAGCTCGTGCAGTGGGTATCGATGTTCGAGCGGAACAAGGTGTACGCCAACGCGGCCTACTGGGACGCGGCCGGCAACCTCAGCGGCCACGTCGTACGGTCCAACATCCCCAACGGCGGCTGGTGGTTCTTCCGCTGGTACGCGGGCCTGACCGGCGACACCGTCAAGGTGACCCCGCCGCAGCCGAACACCGTCGACACCCTCCAGGGCCTCGCCTCCCTCGACACCTCGCGCCGCCAGGCCCAGGTCCTGCTGGGCGGCTCCGCGGGCGACTCCGACGTCGTCGTCGGGCATGTCTCCCGGTCCGTCTTCGGCCGCACGGTCACCGCGACCGTCGCCGAGGCCGCCTGGTCCGGCTACGAGGGGCAGCATGCGGCACCCCGCGTCCTCGCCCGTACGAAGCTGAAGGTGGCGGACGACGGCACGGTGACCGTCCCGCTGCGCGGCCTGCACAAGATGTCCGCGTACCGGATCGTCCTCACCCCCGGCGGCACCGGCACCCCGTCCACGCCCTCCGTCCCCTGGTCGGCGTCGTACGAGGCCGAGGACGCGGCCATCACCGGCGGCCAGGTCTACACCCAGGGCACCGTCGGCAACGCCAACGGGTACGCGGCCTCCGGCACCAAGGACGTCGGCTCGCTCAACACGGCCACCAGCAAGGTCGACTTCACGGTCACGGTGCCCAGGTCCGGCACGTACGACCTGGCGATCCTGTACGGCAACCAGTCCGGCGCCCCCGCCACTCAGAAGCTCTCCGTCGACGGCGGCCGTGCGGTCACGGTCACCTATCCCTCCACGGAGAACTGGACCTACCGCGCCAAGAAGGACGTCACCGTACGGCTCACCGCGGGCACCCACGTGCTCACGCTGGCGAAGGGCGACGCCGAGGTCACCCTCGACCGCGTCGACCTGACGGCCCGCACCGGTGAGCCCTCCGCGTCGTACGAGGCCACGCTCGCGGACATCGGTGGGAAGCCCTCGTACGACTACTCCTCGTCGGCAGGGGTGGGCACGGGCGCCCTTGTTCTGAAGCGCGCCGACAAGGCCGTCTTCGACGTCCACGCCCCGCGCGACGGCTACTACCAGGTGGTGCCGCGGGCCTCGGCGGCGGTGAAGCTGGGCCTGCACGGGGAGACGGTGACGGCGGCACCCGGCCGCCCCCTGCGCCTGTACCTGGTGGCGGGCAACAACCGGATCGCGATGACCGCCGGGCGCGCCCCGGCCTCGGTGCGCTCCCTCGATGTCGCGGGTGCGGGCTCGGCCTCCGGCACGCTGTCCTACGAGGGCGCCTCGGCCAGGCTCGCGGGCGGTGCCCGGCTCGTCGACTCCGCATACGCCTCCGCGGGCTCGTACATCGGCGACCTCGGCAACAGTGCCGCGAGCACCGCCGAGTTCACCGTGCGGGCGCCCAGGTCCGGACGGTACGTACTCGTCGTCCACTACGCGCACAACGACCGCCGCGACAACGGCCACGCCTACAACACGGACATCATGTCCCGTACGGCCGACATCACGGTCGGGGACGGGCGGCCGCGGAAGGTCACCTTCAAGAACACCTGGAGCCAGGACGACTACTGGACGGTGGGCGTGCCCGTCGACCTGGAGAAGGGCGCCAACACGGTGACGTTCGGGAACGCGACCGCGTGGGCGCCGGACATCGACCGGATCGAGCTGGGCCGGGTCGTCGGCTGACCCCGGAGGTTCGGGAGGTTCGGAGAAGGCCTCGGCCACCGCGATCGGACGGTGGCCGGGGCCGTCCCCTCCGCTACCCGGCGATCGGCAGCTCGGCCCCGTCCCGCAGGAACAGCGGGATACGGTCCAGTGGCGCGTCGACGGTCACGGCCCGGCCGCCCTCGTACGTCTCGCCGGTCCACGCGTCCGTCCAGGCCGCACCCGCCGGGAGGTACGTCGTGCGGGCCGTGGCGCCCGCGGTCAGCACCGGGGCGACGAGCAGGTCCGCACCGAACAGGTACGCGTCGTCGACCGACCAGGCCGCCCGGTCGTCCGGGAACTCCAGGAACAGCGGGCGCATCACCGGCAGACCCTCCTCGTGGGCCTCCCGCATGACCTCCAGCACATACGGCTTCAGACGCTCGCGCAGCCGCAGGTACCGCTCCAGGATCGCGCCGGCCTCCTCGCCGTACGACCACACCTCGTTCGGGCCGCCGGTCATGTCGGGGCCGAGCGGCATGCCCGGGTCGCGGAAGCCGTGCAGGCGCATCAGCGGGGAGAGCGCGCCGAACTGGAACCAGCGGACCATGACCTCGCGGTACGCCGGGTCGTCCGGGTCGCCGCCGTGGAAGCCGCCGATGTCGGTGTTCCACCAGGGGATGCCGGAGACCGCCGTGTTCAGGCCGGCCGCGATCTGGCGGCGCAGCGTCGCGAAGTCGGTGCCGATGTCACCGGACCAGAGCGCGGCGCCGTAACGCTGGCTGCCCGCCCACGCCGAACGGTTGAGGGTGACCACCTCGTCCTCGCCGGAGGCGAGCATGCCCTCGTAGAAGGTGCGGGCGTTCTCCAGCGGGTAGATGTTGCCGACCTCCAGGCCGGGGCCCGCCCAGTACCGCAGGTTCTCCTGGAAGCCTGGCTTGAGCTCCGGCTCGCAGGCGTCCAGCCAGAAGGCCTTGATGCCGTACGGCTCCAGGTAGTTCTCCTTGATCCGCGACCACACGAACTCCCGCGCCTCGGGGTTCGTGGCGTCGTAGAAGGCGACCTGGACGGTGGAGGCGACCTCCTTGTCCGGCCAGTCGGCGTGCGCCATCGGGCCGTACTGGGTGCCGATGAAGTAGCCGCGCTGCTCCATGACCGGGTGGTTCTCGGAGAGCGGCGACACGGACGGCCACACGCTCACCACCAGCTTGATGCCGAGCTCGTCCAGCTCCCGCACCATGGCCGCCGGGTCGGGCCACTCCTTCGGGTCGAACTTCCACTCGCCGAGGTGCGTCCAGTGGAAGAAGTCGCACACGATGGCGTCGATGGGCAGGCCGCGCCGCTTGTACTCGCGTGCCACGGCGAGGAGTTCGTCCTGGGTGCGGTAGCGCAGCTTGCACTGCCAGAAGCCGGCCGCCCACTCGGGCAGCATCGGTGTGCGGCCGGTCACCGCGCTGTAGCGGCGCTGGGCGTCGGCCGGGGCGCCCGCCGTGATCCAGTAGTCGATCTGGCGGGCCGAGTCCGCCACCCAGCGGGTGCCGTTGCCGGCCAGCTCGACGCGGCCGATGGCCGGGTTGTTCCACAGCAGGGTGTAGCCGCGGCTGGAGGTGAGCACCGGGATGCCGACCTCGGCGTTGCGCTGGACCAGGTCGAGGACCAGGCCCTTCTGGTCGAACCGGCCGTGCTGGTGCTGGCCGAGGCCGTACAGCTGCTCGTCGTCGTACGCGGCGAAGCGCTGCTCCAGGCGGTGGTAGCCGTTGCCGACAGCGGTGTACAGGCGCGGGCCGGGCCACCAGAAGTGGGCGCGCTCCTCGGCGAGCAGCTCGGCGGAGTCCGCGGTGCGCAGGAAGCGGACCATGCCCTCGGCGTCGACCTCGACGGTCAGCGCGCCGACGGTCAGGGTCCCGCGCCCGTCCTCGATCTTCACGGTGCTCTCGGTGCTCGGTGCCACGTCGAGCAGGGCGCCGGGCAGCCCCTCGAGGACCGGGCCGCCGAGCCGCGCCCGGACCCGGACGGCGTCCGGCCCCCACGGTTCTACGCGCACGGTCTCCTGGCGCCCGCTCCACTCCAGGGCACCGTCCCGCTCACGGAACGTGCCGACGGTGGGGGAGGACTGCGCGAGGCTGACCGTGCCCGGCTGGACCGGCTGGGACGGCTGGGTCTGATTTTCGGCAGGCTGGATCACGGCGGGTGCTCCTGGGGTGGAGTGGGGACAGGAAACGCAGGCAGGAGGGACGTACGCGGATCGCGTGGAGCGCGCGGTTCAGGACCCGCCGGACACCGGCCCCGTACTCGAGCGCACCGTCAGCTCCGGTGTCAGCAGTACGACTTCGTCCTTGCCGTGCCCGTCCAGCTTGGCGACCAGGCGCTCCACCGCGCGCCGGCCCATCTCGTGCGCGGGAATGGCGACCGAGGTGAGCCGCACCGACGCCTGGACGGCGACCTGGTCCGGGCAGACGGCGATCACGGACACGTCCTCGGGCACGGCGCGTCCCTGCTGACGCAGCAGGGCGAGCAGCGGCTCGACCGCGGACTCGTTCTGCACCACGAAGCCCGTGGTGCCGGGGCGTTCGTCGAAGATCCGGGCGAGGGTGGCGGCCATCGCGTCGTACCCGCCCTCACAGGGACGGTGCAGTACGCGCAGCCCCAGCTCCCTCGCGCGCGACCGCAGTCCGTCGAGTGTGCGCTCGGCGAACCCGGTGTGCCTCTCGTACACGGCGGGCGCCTCGCCGATGACGGCGATGTCGCGGTGCCCGAGCGCCGCCAGATGCTCGGCGCACAGCGCACCTGTCGCACCGAAGTCGAGGTCGACGCAGGTCAGCCCGCTGGTGTCGGCGGGCAGGCCGATGAGTACCGAGGGCTGGTCCGTCTGCCGCAGCAGGGGCAGCCGCTCGTCGTCGAGCTCGACGTCCATCAGGATCATCGCGTCGGCGAGCCCGCTGCCCGTGACGCGGCGCACCGCGTCGGGGCCCTCCTCACCGGTGAGCAGCAGCACGTCGTACCCGTGGGCGCGGGCCGTGGTGGCCACCGCGATGGCGATCTCCATCATCACGGGCACGTACATGTCCGTGCGGAGCGGGACCATCAGCGCGATGATGTTGGACCTGCTGCTCGCCAGGGCCCGGGCCCCCGCGTTCGGGTGGTAGCCGAGCTCCTGGATGCTCCGCTCGACCCGCTGCCGGGTACCCACGGAGATGGACCGCTTGCCGCTGAGGACATAGCTCACCGTGCTCGCCGAGACTCCGGCGTGCTGGGCGACCTCGGCGAGGGTGACCATCCGGCTCTCCAAGCGGTGTGTGAAGCGCTTCGACAGGTGCGCATCGTGGACGGGGGCGAGTGAGGGTGGCACGACAGTAGCTCGACGGTGAGTGGGTGTCCATAGGCTGTCGAAGCGCTTCGACACGAACTTTCTCGCGGTCGGTGAGCCTGGGGTGAGCCCGAGGCGAGACCGGGGCGGGTCCGGGGGCGGGTCCGGAGGCGCGGACGGTTCCACTTCCGGACCGGTGTCAGGCACCCGCGGGCGCCGCAGCACCGGCCACCATTGCGCCGATCGCTGCGCGAGGACTGGTGGGGGTGCCCGGAATCGGGTAAATACGATCGGGTAGCACCGGTGAGTAACGTACCGGCCCAAGATCCCTATTCGCGGCGAGGTGAGCCTCATGTCCGCAAGTCCCACCAAACCTCGTGTCACCGAACGTGAGGCACGCCAAGTGGCGGAAGCCGCCCGGGAGCAGGACTGGCGCAAGCCCAGCTTCGCCAAGGAGCTCTTCCTCGGCCGCTTCCGGCTCGACCTGATCCATCCGCATCCGATGCCCGAGTCCGAGGACGCCCGGCGCGGTGAGGCGTTCCTCGCCAAACTGCGCGACTTCTGCGAGACGCGGATCGACTCCGCCCTCATCGAGCGCGAGGCACGCATCCCCGACGAGGTGATCGACGGGCTCAAGGAGCTCGGCGCCCTCGGCATGAAGATCGACACCAAGTACGGCGGCCTCGGCCTCACCCAGGTGTACTACAACAAGGCGCTCGCCCTGGTCGGCTCCGCCAGCCCCGCGATCGGCGCCCTGCTCTCCGCGCACCAGTCGATCGGCGTACCGCAGCCGGTCAAGATGTTCGGCACCCAGGAGCAGAAGGACACCTTCCTGCCGCGCTGCGCCCGCACCGACATCACCGCCTTCCTGCTGACCGAGCCCGACGTGGGCTCCGACCCGGCCCGCCTCGCCACCACCGCCGTACCCGACGGGGACGACTACGTCCTCGACGGGGTGAAGCTGTGGACCACCAACGGGGTGGTCGCCGATCTGCTCGTGGTCATGGCGCGGGTGCCGAAGTCGGAGGGGCACAGGGGCGGCATCACCGCGTTCGTCGTCGAGGCGGCCTCCGAGGGCATCACCGTCGAGAACCGCAACGCCTTCATGGGCCTGCGCGGCATCGAGAACGGCGTGACCCGCTTCCACCGGGTCCGTGTCCCGGCGGCGAACCGTATCGGCCCGGAGGGCGCCGGCCTGAAGATCGCCCTGACCACGCTCAACACCGGCCGTCTCTCGCTGCCCGCCATGTGCGCCGGCGCCGGCAAGTGGTGTCTGAAGATCGCCCGTGAGTGGGCGGGCGCGCGCGAGCAGTGGGGCAGGCCGGTCGCGCTGCACGAGGCGGTCGGCGCGAAGATCTCCTTCATCGCGGCCACCACCTTCGCCCTGGAGGCGGTGGTGGACCTGTCCTCGCAGATGGCCGACGAGAACCGCAACGACATCCGCATCGAGGCCGCCCTCGCCAAGCTGTACGGCTCCGAGATGGCCTGGACGATCACCGACGAACTGGTCCAGATCCGCGGCGGCCGCGGCTACGAGACCGCCGATTCGCTGCGCGCCCGCGGTGAACGGGCCGTCCCCACCGAGCAGATGCTGCGCGACATGCGCATCAACCGCATCTTCGAGGGCTCCACGGAGATCATGCACCTGCTGATCGCCCGCGAGGCCGTCGACGCCCACCTGTCCGTGGCCGGAGACCTCATCGACCCGGACAAGTCCCTGGCCGACAAGGCGAAGGCGGGCGCCAACGCGGGCGTGTTCTACGCCAAGTGGCTGCCCAAGCTGGTCGCGGGCCCGGGACAGCTCCCGCGCGCGTACGGCGACTTCCACCCGGAGGGCCATGTCGACCTGTCCGGGCATCTGCGCCACGTCGAGCGAAGCGCCCGCAAGCTCGCCCGGTCCACCTTCTACGCCATGTCCCGCTGGCAGGGCCGGATGGAGACGAAGCAGGGCTTCCTGGGCCGGATCGTCGACATCGGCGCCGAACTCTTCGCGATGAGCGCGGCCTGCGTGCGCGCCGAGCACCTGCGCGCCACCGGGGAGAACGGCCGCGAGGCGTACCAGCTCGCCGACGTCTTCTGCCGCCAGGCCCGCATCCGCGTCGACGAACTGTTCGCCCGCCTGTGGACCAACACCGACGACCTCGACGGCAAGGTCGTCAAGGGCGTCCTGTCCGGTACGTACGAGTGGCTGGAGCACGGCATCGTCGACCCGTCCGGCGACGGGCCGTGGATCGCCGACGCGACCCCGGGCCCGAGCGAGCGGGAGAACGTGCACCGGCCCATTCGCTGATCGCCTCAACTCTCACCGTATTGCACGGTGATTGACTGTCGTCCCCGTTGCCGTTCCGCTGCTTGCCGTGTGAAAGACACGCGTCAACAATGAGTGGAAGGGCGAACGGGGACGACAGATGCGCCAGGTAATCGAGGCCGGGGACGGCCGAACAATATCCGTCCGGCTCACTTGTGCCCGCCGTGAGGCGTGGCGCCATCTCCAGGAGGCGGAGCGCGTACGGGCCCTGCGGACGGTACGCGAGGACGTTCTTCCGCTCGCCGGTGAACTCCGCCGCGCGGCCCCCGGACTTTTCGCGGCACACGGGGACGCCCTCGCCGTCCTGCTCAACGAATGCGCGCTCGCGGTCGTCGACGAGGAGCCGAGGCCACCGGTGGCCGGCTTCGACGCACTCCGGGTGCGCAGAATCGATCCGCGCGCTGTGGACGACCTGCTGGACGCGGGACGGCCGGGGGAGCGGCCGGTGATCCAGCAGCTCTTCCGCAGTGCGCTCGACGTGGTAGAGGACCCCGTGCTCCGCGAGGTGATCACGGCCAACCAACTGGGCGTCCACATCCTCCAGCGGGCCAACCACTGGATCGGAATGCTCACGGACGCATGGGAGCCGGATACGTCTCCCGAATACCGGTCCGGGCCAGCGGGACACGGTTCCGTGACGCATCCGGGACCGGAATACGAAACGATCTCGGAACCGGATTTCGGGACGGCCTCGGAACTGGAATCCGGGACGGCCTCGGAACAGGAATCCGGGACGGCCTCGGAACCAGTGTCCGGAATGACTTCGGAACCAGTGTCCGGAATGGCCTCGGAACTCGAATGCGGGACCACCCCGGGATAGGGGCCGGGGCTCCCCGCACCGTCCCGCGCACAGGGCCCGGGAACAGACCCCGGGCAAAGATCGCGTACTGCTCTCTCGTGGTTCATGGGGGTTTCGAAAATGCCCGCTCCCGGCCTCAATTCCGTCACCAGCAGGATCATGCGCGCCGGAGAGGGCAGGATCCTGCGCCGGCTCCAGCACATCGCCCGGCAGGTCGCCTCCATAGAGGAGGACTTCACCGGGCTGACCGACGCCGAACTCCGCGCCCTCACCGACGAGTACAAACAGCGGTACGCCGACGGCGAGACCCTCGACGACCTGCTGCCGGAGGCCTTCGCCACCATGCGCGAGGCCGCCCGCCGCACCCTCGGCATGCGCCACTTCGACGTCCAGGTGATGGGCGGCGCCGCCCTCCATCTGGGCAACATCGCCGAGATGCAGACCGGCGAGGGCAAGACCCTGGTCGCCACCCTGCCCGTCTACCTCAACGCCCTCACCGGCAAGGGCGTCCACCTCGTCACCGTCAACGACTACCTCGCCCAGCGCGACGCCGAGTGGATGGGCCGGGCCTATGCGTTCCTCGGCCTGACCGTGGGAGTCGTCCGCACCGGTACCAGCCCCGCGGAACGCCGCGCCGCGTACGCCTGCGACATCACGTACGGCACCAACACCGAGTTCGGCTTTGACTACCTGCGCGACAACATGGCCTGGTCCAGGGACGAGCTCGTCCAGCGCGACCACCACTTCGCGATCGTCGACGAGGCCGACTCCATCCTGATCGACGAGGCCCGTACCCCGCTGATCATCTCCGGTCCGGCCGACCAGGCCACCCACTGGTACGAGGCGTTCGCCAGGCTGGTGCGCCCCATGAAGGGCGTGCGGATCCAGGAGGAACGCTTCACGCGGCCGCTGGAGAAGGAGCGGCTGTGGGCCCTGCGGGAGCGGTACGACTACGAGTACGACCCGCGCAAGCGCACGGTGGCCGTCCTGGACCGCGGGGTGGAGTACATCCAGGACCAGCTCGGCATCGAGAGCCTCTACGAGTCCGACCACACCCCGCTCGTCGGCCACCTCAACAACGCCCTGCGGGCCAAGGAACTCTTCCACCGGGACCACGAGTACGTCGTCGTCGACGGCGAGGTCGTGATCGTCGACGAGCACACCGGCCGGGTCCTCCCCGGCCGCCGCTACAACGAGGGCCTGCATCAGGCGATCGAGGCGAAGGAGGGCGTCCGGGTGAAGGACGAGAACCAGACCCTCGCCACGATCACCCTGCAGAACTTCTTCCGCCTCTACGACAAGCTCTCCGGCATGACCGGCACGGCGATGACGGAGGCCGCCGAGTTCCAGCAGATCTACGGGCTCGGCGTCGTCCCCGTCCCGACCAACCGGCCGATGATCCGCGACGACCGGCCCGACCTGATCTACCGCACCCGGGACGCCAAGTACGAGGCCGTCGTCGACGACATCGAGGAACGGCACGCCAAGGGGCAGCCCGTCCTGGTCGGCACCACCACCGTCGAGGTGTCCGAGACGCTCTCCGCGCTGCTGCGCAAGCGGCGCATCCGGCACGAGGTGCTCAACGCCAAGAACCACCGGCGCGAGGCACTCATCGTGGCCCAGGCAGGACGCAGGGGCGCCGTCACCGTGGCCACCAACATGGCCGGACGCGGCACCGACATCATGCTCGGCGGCAACCCCGAGGCCCTCGCCCGCGCCGAACTCGACGCGCTCCCCGAGGACACCGGCGAGGAGGAGCGCCGCGCGGTCCTCGACCGGATCACCGACCGGGCCGCCGCCGAACGGGCGGAGGTCACCGAACTCGGCGGCCTGTACGTCCTCGGCACCGAGCGGCACGACGCCCGCCGCATCGACAACCAGCTCCGTGGCCGCTCCGGCCGCCAGGGCGACCCCGGCGAGTCCCGCTTCTACCTCTCCCTCCAGGACGACCTCATGCGGCTCTTCCAGTCCCAGCTCGTGGACCGCGTGATGGCGGGGGCCGGCCTCCCCGACGACGTCCCCATCGAGAACAAGGTCGTCACCCGTGCCGTCGCCTCCGCCCAGGCCCAGCTCGAGCGGACGCACTTCGAGTCCCGCAAGGAGGTCCTGAAGTTCGACGAGGTCCTCAACCGCCAGCGCACGATCGTCTACGCCGAGCGCCGCCGCGTCCTCGCGGGCGAGGACCTGCGGACGCGGATGCTGCACTTCATGGACGACACCGTCCGGGCGTACGTCGCCGAGGCGACCGCGGAGGGCTTCCCCGAGGAATGGGACCTCGACCACCTGTGGCACGCGGTCGAACAGCTCCACCCGGTCCGGGTCCGCCTCGAGGACCTCGACGAGGAGGCCGGCGGCCGCCCCGACCTCACCGCCGAGCACCTGGCCGAGGCGCTCGTCGAGGACCTCCACGCCCGCTACGAGGAACGCGAGGCCGAACTCGGCTCGGAGACGCTGCGCGCGCTGGAGCGCCGCGTACTGCTCTCCGTCATGGACCGCAAGTGGCGCGAGCACCTCTACGAGATGGACTACCTGCGCGACGGCATCGGGCTGCGCTTCACCCTCGGCCGCGAACCGATCATCGAGTACGAGCGCGAGGGCCACGAGATGTTCCGCGCCATGGAGGAGGCCGTCAAGGAGGAGTGCGCCGGCTACGCGCTCAACCTCGACCCCACCTCCGAGGGTCTCGCCCCGAGCGGCCCCCAGGACGCCCCGCTCCACTTCAGCGCCCCGACCATGGACACGGCGGAAGGTGTCGTCGAGGGCGACTTCACCCCGCCCGGCGCCCCGACCGACGCCCCGCAGGACAGCCGCCCGGGCACGCCGCGCGAGGAGGGACCGAGGACGAAGCGCCGCCGCAGGCGGTGACGGGCGTGCGCGGCGCGCGCGCCCGGCGGTGGGTGACGCGCCACACCCCTGTCCTGCCGGGCCCGCAGTACGGCCACAATGGGGGGATGACCGACAGTCCAGCCCCTCTCGCCGATCCGCGTCTCGTCTTCGACCCCGTCACCGGGGTCCGCGACGTGGTGATCCTCGGATCCACCGGATCGGTAGGCACCCAGGCCATTGATCTAGTGCTGCGCAACCCGGACCGGTTCCGGGTCACCGGGCTCTCCGCCGCCGGGGGGAGGGTGGAGCTGCTGGCCGAGCAGGCGCACCGGCTGCGCGTGGGGACGGTCGGCGTCGCCCGCGAGGACGTCGTGCCCGCGCTGCGGGAGGCCCTGGGCGCCGTGTACGGCCCGGGTGAGCCGCTCCCGGAGATCCTCGCGGGCCCGGACGCCGCCACGGAGCTCGCCGCCTCCCCGTGCCACACCGTGCTCAACGGCATCACCGGCTCCATCGGGCTCGCCCCCACCCTGGCCGCCCTGGAGGCGGGCCGCACCCTCGCGCTCGCCAACAAGGAGTCGCTCATCGTCGGCGGCCCGCTGGTGAAGGCGCTGGCCAAGCCGGGTCAGATCATCCCGGTGGACTCCGAGCACGCCGCCCTGTTCCAGGCCCTCGCCGGTGGCACCCGGGCCGAGGTGCGCAAGCTCGTCGTCACCGCCTCCGGGGGCCCGTTCCGCGGCCGTACGAAGGCGGAGCTGGCGGACGTCACACCCGCCGACGCGCTCGCCCACCCCACCTGGGCCATGGGCCCGGTGATCACCGTGAACTCGGCGACCCTGGTCAACAAGGGCCTGGAGGTCATCGAGGCCCACCTGCTGTACGACATTCCCTTCGACCGCATCGAGGTCGTCGTGCACCCCCAGTCGTATGTCCACTCGATGGTGGAGTTCACGGACGGATCGACGCTGGCGCAGGCGACGCCCCCCGACATGGGCGGGCCGATCGCCATCGGCCTCGGCTGGCCGGAGCGTGTTCCGGACGCAGCTCCCGCCTTCGACTGGACCAAGGCGTCCACCTGGGAGTTCTTCCCGCTGGACAACGACGCCTTCCCGTCGGTGGAGCTCGCCCGGCACGTGGGACGGCTCGCGGGCACGGCCCCGGCGGTGTTCAATGCGGCCAATGAGGAGTGCGTGGACGCGTTCCTGAACGGCGCCCTGCCGTTCGGCTCGATCATGGAGACCGTGACCCGGGTCGTCGAGGAGCACGGCACCCCCGCCACGGGAACTTCGCTGACCGTGCCGGACGTCCTCGAAGCGGAGTCCTGGGCCCGCGCCCGGGCCCGGGAACTGACCAACACGACCCAGTCGGCCGGGACGACCCCATCGGGCCGGCCGGCCGGGCCGACCCAGCGGACGACCGCGGAGGCCCGTGCATGACGACCCTGATGACCATCCTCGGCATAGTCGTCTTCGTGATCGGGCTGCTGATCTCGATCGCCTGGCACGAACTCGGCCACCTGTCGTTCGCCAAGCTCTTCGGTGTCCGCGTGCCCCAGTACATGGTGGGCTTCGGGCCCACCATCTGGTCGCGCAGGAAGGGTGAGACCGAGTACGGCATCAAGGCGGTACCGCTCGGCGGCTACATCCGCATGATCGGGATGTTCCCGCCGGGCCCCGACGGCCGCATAGAGGCCCGCTCGACCTCACCGTTCCGCGGGATGATCGAGGACGCCCGGGCCGCCGCCTTCGAGGAGCTGAAGCCCGGCGACGAGAGCCGCCTCTTCTACACGCGCAAGCCCTGGAAGCGCGTGATCGTGATGTTCGCGGGCCCGTTCATGAACCTCGTCCTCGCCGTCGTGATCTTCGTCGGCGTGATGATGACGTTCGGCACGAGCACGCAGACCACCGAGGTCGGCAAGGTCTCCGACTGTGTCATCCAGGCCAGCGAGAACCGCTCGACCTGCGAGAAGGGTGACCAGGACGCCCCCGCCAAGGCGGCCGGCCTCAAGGCGGAGGACAAGATCGTCGCCTTCGACGGCGAGCCCGTGAAGGACTGGTCCTCCCTCCAGGCCGACATCCGCGCCGCCGGCGGCGAGACGATCACCCTCACCGTCGAACGCGACGGCGAGCGGCTCGACCTCACCGCCACCCTCATCGAGAACCAGGTCGCCAAGACCGACGGTGACGGCGGCTACGTCCAGGGCGAGTACGTGACGGCCGGCTTCCTCGGCTTCACCCCCGTCACCGACGTCGTCCCCCAGTCCTTCCCGCAGTCCGTGGACCGCATGGGCGACATGATCGAGAACGGCGTGGAGTCGCTGGTCGCCCTGCCCGGCAAGGTGCCCGCGCTGTGGGACGCGGCCTTCGGCGACGGCCCGCGCGAGCCCGACTCGCCCATGGGCGTGGTCGGCGCGGCCCGCGTCGGCGGCGAGATCGCCAGCATGGACATCCCGCCCACCCAGCGCCTCGCCACGTTCCTGATGCTGGTCGCGGGCTTCAACCTCTCGCTCTTCCTGTTCAACATGCTCCCGCTGCTCCCGCTGGACGGCGGGCACATCGCGGGCGCCCTGTGGGAGTCGCTGCGCCGCAACCTGGCCAAGGTGCTGCGCCGGCCCGACCCGGGCCCCTTCGACGTGGCGAAGCTGATGCCCGTCGCGTACGTGGTCGCCTCGGTCTTCGTCTGTTTCACGATCCTGGTGCTGATCGCGGACGTGGTGAATCCCGTACGCATCTCGTAGTCGTCTCGTGGTCACCGCGGTCACCGTGGGTTCACGACGGCCGGGCACCCTCAGGTGCCCGGCCGTCGCCGTCCGGTGACGCACGGTCGCTCCGTCGGGTGGTTAACAGCCGTGATGTGCTGGCGCTCAGGCCCGTGACGTAATCTCGGAGCCCGGAGCCCGCTGTTCTCCGGGACCGACCTTGATGACAACTTGGGGTTGCACAGCAGATGACTGCGATTTCTCTCGGCATGCCGTCCGTACCGACCAAGCTCGCCGAGCGCCGGAAGAGCCGGCAGATCATGGTCGGCTCCGTGGCGGTGGGCGGGGACGCGCCCGTCTCGGTGCAGTCGATGACGACGACGCGTACGTCGGACATCGGCGCGACGCTGCAGCAGATCGCCGAGCTGACGGCGTCCGGCTGCCAGATCGTGCGGGTGGCCTGC
>JODX01000012.1 GCA_000719105.1 Streptomyces sclerotialus
GCAGGGCGCCATCTGGAACATCGACTCCTTCGACCAGTGGGGCGTCGAACTCGGCAAGGTCCTCGCCAAGCGCGTCGAACCCGCCCTCACCGAAGGCGCCGAGGTGCCCGGTCTGGACGAGTCGTCGAAGGCGCTGGTCGCCAAGTACCGGGAGCTGCGCGGCCGGAAGTAGGCGTGCGAAAGCGGCGGAGGGTGCCCCGTACGGGACACCCTCCGCCGCATCGTCGTCCAGGACGGTCGCTCAGGGCGACGCCGGCGGGTACAGCGACCGCGGAAGCTGAGCGGCCGCCGTCTGGTCCAGCAGCCACAGCGTCCGGGAGCGTCCCTGCGCGCCCGCGGCCGGGGCCTGGATCTCGCCCGCGCCCGACAGGGCCATCGCCACGGCGTTCGCCTTGTCCTCGCCGGCCGCGAGCAGCCACACCTCACGGGCCGAGCGGATCGCCGGCAGGGTGAGGGTGATCCGGGTCGGCGGCGGCTTCGGGGCGCCGTGCACGCCGACCACCGTCCGCTCGGTCTCCCGCACCGCGGGCAGCTCCGGGAAGAGCGAAGCGACGTGGGTGTCCGGGCCGACGCCCAGCATCAGCACGTCGAACGCCGGTACCGCGGAGTGGTTCTCCGGGCCCGCGGCCCGCACCAGCTCCTCCGCGTACGCCTCCGCCGCGGCGTCCGCGTCGTTCCCGTACGGCCCGTCGGAGGCGGGCATGGCGTGCACGCGCTTCGGGTCGAGCGGTACGGAGTCCAGGAGGGCCTCGCGGGCCTGGGTGACGTTGCGCTCGGGGTCGCCCTCGGGCAGGAACCGCTCGTCGCCCCACCACAGGTCGAGCCGGCCCCAGTCGATGGCGTCCCGGGCGGGGGCGGCGGCCAGCGCGGCCAGCAGGCCGTTGCCGTTGCGGCCACCGGTGAGGACGACCGAGGCGGAGCCGCGCGAGGCCTGCGCGTCCACGATCTTCGTGATCAGCCGGGCCGCGGCGGCCTGCGCCATCAGCTCCTTGTCGCGGTGCACGACCAGCTGGGGAGTGCTCACTTGGTGGCCGCCTTCCTCGACGTCGTCGTCTTCTTCGCCGGCGTCTTCTTGGCCGTGGTCCTGGCGGCCGTGGCCTTGGTGGCCGCGGTCTTCTTGGCCGGGGCCTTGGCTGCCTCCTCGGCCGGAGCCGCCGCCGGTGCCTCGTCGGCCGGAACCGGTGCCTCGTCGGCCGGCGCCGGTGCCTCGTCGGCCGGCGCCGGTGCCTCGTCGGTCGAGGGTGAGGACGATGCCTCCGGGGCCTCCGGGGCCTCCGGGGCCTCCGGGGCCTCGGAGGTTTCCGGCTCGGTCGCCTTGCCGGCCAGCCGCTCCACCCCGAACCGCAGCGCGGACGCGTACGTGTCGTCCGGGTCCAGCCGGCGCAGCTCCTCGGCGATCAGCTCGGACGTCTCGCGGCGCTTGAGCGCGACCGCCCGGGCGGGCTGGCCCTCGATCGACAGGGTCGCGAGGGAGCCGTCCGCGCGGTCCAGCGTGATGGAACCGCAGGTCGTGGCCATCCGGACCGCGGTGAGGCCGGGGCCGGAGGACTGCGAGCGCTGCACCGGCACGTGCAGCCGGTCCGCGAGCCACATGGCGAGCAGCTCGCAGCTCGGGTTGAACTCCTCGCCCTCCACCTCGACCGACTCCACCTCGCAGGTGACCTGGTCCAGGGCCGCGGCCAGCATCGAACGCCAGGGCGTGATGCGGGTCCACGACAGGTCCGTGTCACCGGGGGTGTAGGCGTCGGCGCGGGCGGCGAGCTCGCGCACCGGGTGCTCGGCGGCGTAGGTGTCGGTGACTCTGCGCTGGGCGAGGGCGCCGAGCGGGTCGTTGGCCGGGTCGAGCGGCGCGTTCACCGGCCACCAGACGACCACGGGGGCGTCCGGCAGCAGCAGCGGCAGGACCACCGACTGGGCGTGGTCGGACACCTCGCCGTACAGCCGCAGCACGACCGTCTCGCCGGTGCCCGCGTCCGCGCCGACCCGGACCTCGGCGTCCAGCCGGGACGACGTGCGGTCGCGGGGGGAGCGGGAGACGCGCTTGATGACCACGAGCGTGCGCGAGGGGTGCTCGCGGGAGGCGTCGTTGGCGGCCTTCAGCGCGTCGTAGGCGTTCTCCTCGTCGGTGACGATGACCAGGGTGAGCACCATGCCGACGGCGGGCGTGCCGATGGCGCGGCGGCCCTGGACGAGCGCCTTGTTGACCTTGCCGGCCGTGGTGTCCGTGAGGTCGATCTTCATGGCCGGCGCCAGCTCCGTCCGTCTCGTTCGAGCATTTCGTCCGCCTCGTCGGGGCCCCACGTGCCCGCCGGGTACTGGGCGGGCCGGCCGTGCGTGTCCCAGTACTCCTCGATCGGGTCGAGGATCTTCCAGGACAGCTCGACCTCCTCGGTGCGCGGGAAGAGGTTCGAGTCGCCGAGCAGGACGTCGAGGATGAGCCGCTCGTACGCCTCCGGGCTGGACTCGGTGAACGACTCGCCGTACGCGAAGTCCATGGACACGTCCCGGATCTCCATGGAGGTGCCGGGCACCTTGGAGCCGAACCGGACCGTGACGCCCTCGTCGGGCTGGACGCGGACGACGATCGCGTTGGAGCCCAGTTCCTCGGTGGCCGTCGTGTCGAAGGGGGAGTGCGGGGCGCGCTGGAAGACGACCGCGATCTCCGTCACCCGGCGGCCGAGGCGCTTGCCGGTGCGCAGGTAGAAGGGGACGCCCGCCCAGCGGCGGTTGTCTATCTCCACCTTGATCGCGGCGTAGGTGTCGGTCTTCGAGTTCGGGTCGATGCCCTCTTCCTCGAGATAGCCGGTGACCTTCGCGCCGCCCTGCCAGCCGGCCGCGTACTGGGCGCGCACGGTGTCCCGGCCCAGGTCCTTCGGCAGCCGGACCGCGCCGAGCACCTTGGTCTTCTCGGCGGCGAGCGCGTCCGCGTCGAAGGACGAGGGCTCTTCCATGGCCATGAGGGCGAGGAGCTGGAGGAGGTGGTTCTGAATGACGTCGCGGGCGGCGCCGATGCCGTCGTAGTAGCCGGCGCGGCCGCCGATGCCGATGTCCTCGGCCATGGTGATCTGGATGTGGTCGACGTACGACCGGTTCCAGATCGGCTCGAACATCTGGTTGGCGAAACGCAGCGCCAGGATGTTCTGGACGGTCTCCTTGCCCAGGTAGTGGTCGATGCGGAAGACCTGGTCCGGGGCGAAGACTTCGTGGACGAGGCCGTTGAGCTCCTCGGCCGACTTCAGGTCGTGGCCGAAGGGCTTCTCGATGACGGCGCGGCGCCAGGAGTCCTTGGTCTGGTCGGCCAGCCCGTGCTTCTTGAGCTGCTGGATGACCACGGGGAAGGCGCCCGGCGGCACGGAGAGGTAGAAGGCGAAGTTGCCGCCCGTGCCCTGGGCCTGGTCCAGCTCCTCGATGGTGTGGCGCAGCCGCACGAACGCGTCGTCGTCGTCGAACGTGCCCTGCACGAACCGCATGCCCTGGATGAGCTGCTGCCAGACCTCCTCGCGGAAGGGGGTGCGGGCGTGTTCCTTGACCGCGTCGTGCACCACCTGGGCGAAGTCCTCGTGTTCCCACTCGCGGCGGGCGAACCCGACGAGCGAGAAGCCCGGGGGCAGCAATCCGCGGTTGGCGAGGTCGTACACGGCGGGCATCAGCTTCTTACGTGACAAGTCACCCGTGACACCGAAGATGACCAGGCCCGACGGCCCCGCGATGCGCGGGAGCCGTCGGTCCGCGGTGTCACGCAGCGGATTGCTGCTCGACAAAGTGTCAGCCCTCCGAGGGAGCGAGGCGCTCGAGCTCCGCCTTGGTCGACGAGAGCAGGTCGTTCCAGGAGGCCTCGAACTTCTCGACGCCCTCCTTCTCCAGCAGCTCGACGACCTCGTCGTACGAGATGCCGATCTTCTCCAGCGCGTCGAGCTCGGCACGGGACTGCTCGTAGGTGCCGGCGATGGTGTTGCCCCGGATCTCGCCGCTCTCCTCGGTCGCGAAGAGGGTGGCCTCCGGCATGGTGTTCACCGTGTTCGGCGCGACCAGCTCGTCGACGTAGAGCGTCTTCTTGTACGCGGGGTCCTTCACACCGGTGGAGGCCCACAGCGGACGCTGCTTGTTGGCGCCCGCCTTCTCCAGAGCCTGCCAGCGGTCGGAGGAGAAGACCTCCTCGTACGCCTGGTAGGCGAGGCGCGCGTTGGCGAGACCGGCCTTGCCGCGCAGCGCCTTGGCCTCGTCGGTGCCCTGGGCGTCGATCCGCTTGTCGATCTCGGTGTCCACGCGGGACACGAAGAAGGAGGCCACCGAGTGGATCTTCGACAGGTCCAGGCCGCGCTCCTTGGCCTTCTCCAGGCCGGTGAGGAAGGCGTCCATGACGGCGCGGTAGCGCTCCAGCGAGAAGATCAGCGTGACGTTGACGCTGATGCCGAGGCCGATGACCTCGGCGATCGCCGGGAGGCCCGCCAGAGTGGCCGGGATCTTGATGAGCGTGTTGGGGCGGTCCACCAGCCAGGCCAGCTGCTTGGCCTCGGCGACGGTCGCCTTGGTGTTGTGCGCCAGGCGCGGGTCGACCTCGATGGAGACCCGGCCGTCCTGGCCGTTCGTCGAGTCGAACAGCGGGCGCATGATGTCGGCGGCGTCGCGGACGTCCGCCGTGGTGATCATGCGGATGGCCTCTTCGACGGTGACCTTGCGGAAGGCCAGGTCGGAGACCTGCTGGTCGTAACCGTGACCCTCGGAGATCGCCTTCTGGAAGATCGACGGGTTGGTGGTGACGCCCACGACGTGCTGCTGGTCGATCAGTTCGGCGAGATTGCCGGACGTGATCCGCTTGCGCGACAGGTCGTCCAGCCAGATCGCGACGCCTTCCTCGGAGAGGCGCTTGAGTGCGTCTGTCATGGAAATTACATCTCCTACGTGTCGTATATGAGCGTCAGCGCTGGGCGGCCGCGAGGGATTCCCGGGCGACGGAGGCCACGTTCTCGGCAGTGAAACCGAACTCGCGGAACAGCACCTTTGCGTCGGCCGAAGCTCCGAAGTGCTCCAGCGAAACAATGCGTCCGGCGTCACCGACGTACTTGTGCCAGGTCAGCCCGATACCGGCCTCGACCGCGACGCGCGCCTTCACGGACGGCGGCAGAACGCTGTCCCGGTACCCCTGGTCCTGCTCCTCGAACCACTCCACCGACGGCATGGACACCACGCGCGTGGGGACACCGTCGGCCTGGAGCTGCTCACGCGCCTCGACGGCCACGTGCACCTCGGAACCGGTGGCGATCAGGACCACCTGCGGCGCGGTGTTCTGCCCTTCGGGCCCTTCGGCCTCGAACAGCACGTAACCGCCGCGCGCCGCGTCCTCGTTCGGCTCGTAGGTCGGCACGCCCTGACGGGTGAGGGCCAGACCGTGCGGGGCGCCCTTGCCGAACTCCTTGGTCCAGCGCTTCATGATCTCGCGCCAGGCGATGGCGGTCTCATTGGCGTCGGCCGGGCGGACGATGTTCAGGCCCGGGATGGCGCGCAGCGAGGCGAGGTGCTCGACCGGCTGGTGGGTCGGGCCGTCCTCGCCGAGGCCGATGGAGTCGTGCGTCCACACGTAGGTCACCGGCAGGTGCATCAGCGCGGAGAGGCGGACGGCGTTGCGCATGTAGTCGGAGAACACCAGGAAGGTGCCGCCGTAGATGCGGGTGTTGCCGTGCAGCGCGATGCCGGATCACCGCGCCGAGCGCCTGGAGGACCTTGCCGGACGCGGCACGCGTGGCCACGGCCTTGCCCGCCTCGAAGACCGGGAGCTTCTCCTCCCAGCCCGTGGGCAGCTCGCCCTTGGCGATCCGGTCGAACTCGGCGGCCCGCTCCGGGTTGGCGTCCCGCCACTCCTGCAGCTTCTTGTCCCACGCGGCACGCGCCTCGCGGCCGCGCTCGGCCAGCGCGCGCGTGTGCGCGATGACCTCGTCGGAGACCTCGAAGTGCTTCTCCGGGTCGAAGCCGAGGACGCGCTTGGTGGCCGCGACCTCCTCGTCGCCCAGCGCCGAGCCGTGCGCGGCCTCGGTGTTCTGCGCGTTCGGGGCCGGCCAGGCGATGATCGTGCGCATCGCGATGAAGGACGGGCGGTCCGTCACCGCCTTGGCGGCCTCGATCGCCGCGTACAGGGCCTTGACGTCGATGTCGCCGTCCTCGGCGGGCTGCACACGCTGCACGTGCCAGCCGTACGCCTCGTACCGCTTGACGGTGTCCTCGGAGACGGCGGTCTCGGTGTCGCCCTCGATCGAGATGTGGTTGTCGTCCCACAGCATGATCAGGTTGCCGAGCTTCTGGTGCCCGGCCATCGACGAGGCCTCGGCGGCGATGCCCTCCTGGAGGCAGCCGTCACCGGCGATCACGAAGATGTGGTGGTCGAAGGGGGACTCGCCCTCGGCGGCCTCCGGGTCGAACAGACCGCGCTCGTAGCGGGCGGCCATGGCCATGCCCACCGCGTTGGCGACACCCTGACCCAGCGGGCCGGTGGTGGTCTCGACACCCTTGGTGTGCCCGTACTCGGGGTGACCCGGCGTCTTCGAGCCCCAGGTGCGGAAGGACTGCAGGTCCTCCAGCTCCAGGCCGAAGCCGCCCAGGTACAGCTGGGTGTAGAGGGTCAGGGACGAGTGGCCCGCGGACAGCACGAACCGGTCACGGCCGGTCCAGTCCGTGTCGGACGGGTCGTGGCGCATCACCTTCTGGAACAGGGTGTACGCGGCCGGAGCGAGGCTCATCGCCGTACCCGGATGGCCGTTTCCGACCTTCTGTACGGCATCGGCGGCGAGGACTCGGGCGGTGTCGACGGCCCGCTGGTCGAGTTCGGTCCACGCGAGGTCTGATGTGGTCGGCTTGGTGCTCACCCTGAGTCAGGGCTCCTCTCCACAGGTTGAATGCCGGTGTTCTGCGGCACCGGCCGGTGTTGAGCCTACCCCCGCCGGAACGTGCATCTTTTCGAGTCATTCAAGACTTCATTCCAGACTGCGTGGACTGTCCTCCATCCGCCTCCCGACCGGGCGCTTTCGCAGGTCGGAAGCCCGGGATTCCGCATTTGACACCTGAATACGCATCCGGTCACCCGACTGCTCAATCGAGTGCTCGATCGAGCGGAGTGCGGCTCTTTCCGCACGCCGGATTCGTCGCTGCCGCGGACGCCGGATTCGTCCGTGCTGCGCCCTTCGCGCGGCACCCCCCAACACGACCCCACCCCTCTGAAGGGCTCGCTCTGGGCAACGTCTACAGTGGCGTGGTACGCGCGAGCCTTTACCGGGAGTTCACACCTGGAGGCTCGCTGGGATGTCTCTGTCAGGGGTGTGCGTGACGGCCGTCGAATCCCGTCCACCGGGTGTGCTCGGGGCGAACAGCGCTAGCAGCCGGGGCCAGCGGCCGTTCGGGGCCCGCGTCAAGGCCTTCGTGGCACTCACCAAGCCGCGGATCATCGAGCTGCTGCTGATCACCACGGTTCCGGTGATGTTCCTGGCGGAACAGGGTGTGCCGGACCTGTGGCTGGTGCTGGCGACATGTGTCGGCGGATACCTCTCCGCGGGCGGCGCCAACGCGCTCAACATGTACATCGACCGCGACATCGACGCCCTCATGGAGCGCACCGCACAGCGGCCGCTCGTCACGGGCATGGTCACTCCGCGTGAGGGCCTGGTCTTCGGTATCTCCCTCGCGGTGATCTCCACCCTCTGGTTCGGGCTGCTCGTCAACTGGCTGTCCGCGTGGCTCTCGCTCGGCGCGCTCCTCTTCTACGTCGTCGTCTACACGATGATCCTGAAGCGCCGCACGGCGCAGAACATCGTGTGGGGCGGCATCGCGGGCTGCATGCCGGTGCTGATCGGCTGGTCCGCCGTCACGAACTCCATGTCGTGGGCCGCCGTCATCCTCTTCCTCGTCATCTTCTTCTGGACGCCGCCGCACTACTGGCCGCTGTCGATGAAGGTGAAGGACGACTACGCGCGCGTGGGTGTGCCGATGCTGCCGGTCATCGCCTCCAACAAGGTGGTCGCCCGCCAGATCGTCATCTACAGCTGGGTGATGGTGGCCGTCTCGCTGCTGCTGACGCCGCTGGGCTACACGGGCTGGTTCTACACCGCGGTCGCCCTCGCGGCGGGCGGCTGGTGGCTGTGGGAGGCGCACGCCCTCCAGAACCGCGCCAAGGGCGGCGTGACCGGCGGGAAGCTGAAGGAGATGCGCCTGTTCCACTGGTCCATCACCTATGTCTCGCTGCTGTTCGTGGCGGTGGCGGTGGATCCGTTCCTGCGGTAACCCGCTTTCTTCCTGTCGTACGGGCGGGGTTCGTGGCCAAGACCACGGACCCCGCCCGTCGCCGTCTGGGCTACCCGTCGGTAGCATCCTGGCCATGGCAGACACCCAGCAGGTTGACGAGACCACCGGCGCCGCCCAGGACGCCAAGGCCGAGCGCGCCGCGGCCAAGCTCGCCAAGCGGATCTCCGCGTTCGCCAAGGAGCACGGCGGGGCCGAGGGCCACGTCGAGTACCTCGGTGAGCGCGGCGCCCGCATCGTGCTCGTCGGCGAGGACGGCGCCTGGGGCGACCTCGTGGCCCCCGCCCAGGCGCTCGCCGAGGAGGCCGTACGGAAGTCCGGGATCACCGTGCACGAGGCCTTCGACGGCGACTTCGCGGCCAAGGTGCGGACCGGCCCGTACGAGTGGTCGAGGATGGCGGGCATCCAGGTGGGCGGTCCGAAGAACGGCTGACGCCCGGGTCCACGGGGGCCGTGCGGACACGCCACCACGCGGCCGACGGTGATCGGTCGTTCGTACGGGGTGGGTGACAGCAACACCCGGTGCCCGGTTCACCCGTTAGGACGTGTGGAGACACGGTCCAGTCACGGGAGACCCGGATGATCGAAACGCCGTCCCTGGTGGACCAGTACTGCCACGGAATCCTGCGCACGGAACTGGGCCTCGGGACCTTCGAGGCCCACCTCGCCCGCAGCGAGGGCCCGCCCGCGCCCGGCACCACCTTCTTCGACACCCAGACCGGCTTCGCGGTGCGCCGCTGGTGCCCGCCCCTGCTCGGCCTGGAACCGCACTGCCCGCCCGCCCGCTATCTCGCCCGCCGCCGTGAGCTGGGCGTCCCGGAATCCGGCCGGCGGCTGCTGCGGGGCAGCGGCATCACCACGTACCTCGTGGACACCGGACTGCCCGGCGACCTCACCGGACCCGGGGAGCTGGCCGCCGCGGGCGCGGCCGAGGCGCACGAGATCATCCGTCTGGAGCTCCTGGCCGAGCAGGTCGCCGACACCTCCGGCACGGTCGAGTCCTTCCTCGCCAACCTCGCCGAGTCGGTGCACGGCGCGGCCGTGCACGCGGTCGCCTTCACCTCACTGGCGGGCGTACGGCACGGACTGGCGCTCGCCCCCGAGCCGCCCGGACCGGGCGAGGTGCGGGGCGCCGCCGGGCGCTGGCTCGCGGGCCGCCCGGTCGGCGGCACGCTCACGGACCCGGTGCTGCTGAGGCATCTGCTGTGGATCGCCGTCGCCTCGGGCCGGCCCCTCCAGCTGCACGCCGGGCTCGGCGAGAGCGAGCCGGGCCTGCGCATCGACCGTACGGACCCGGTCCTGCTCACCGACTTCGCCCGTGCCACGGCGGGTTTCGGCACCGACCTCATCCTGCTGCACGGCTACCCGTACCACCGCCACGCGGCCCATCTCGCCGGGGTCTTCCCGCACGTGTACGCCGACCTGGGCGCCGTACTCGTCCGTACGGGCGCACGGGCGGCGGCCGTCCTCGCCGAGGTCCTGGAGCTGGCCCCCTTCGGCAAGCTGATCTTCTCCAGCGGCGCCCGGGGCCTGCCCGAGCTGCACGTGGTGGGGGCGCGGCTGTTCCGGGAGGCGCTGGCCCGGGTGCTGGGGACCTGGGTGGCCGAGGGCGCGTGGTCGCTGACGGACGCCCAGCGCGTGGCGGCGATGATCGCCTCGGAGAACGCGCGGCGGGTGTACGCCGTGAAGTGAGCGGGCCCCGCGCCGGTCCTCCGCGCGCGGGAGCCTACGGATACGTCACGCGGGCGTGGCGACCGGTTCCGCCGGCCGGGCCGGCTCGTCGACCGTCGCCTCCGGGCGCTCCCGCAGCGACAGCAGCACCCGCAGGGTGGCGATCCACACGATGCAGGAGCCGAACATGTGGGCGCCGACGAGGATCTCGGGGAGATCGGTGAAGTACTGGACGTAGCCGATGGCGCCCTGGGCGAGCAGGATCAGGAACAGGTCCCGGGTCCGGGCCAGCGGCCCCTTCGGGGCGTCGACCGCCTTCAGCACGAACCACAGCGCGAACGTCAGCGTCACCACGATCCAGGCGAACACCGCGTGCAGCTTGCTCACGGCCTCCCAGTCCACCGGCATGCGCGGCACGTCGCTGGAGTCGCCCGCATGGGGTCCCGCGCCCGTGACGACGGTACCGACGGCGATCAGCAGGACGGTCGCCGCGACCAGGCACCACACCAGTTGCTGCACCGACTTGCCGACCAGCGGGCGCGGCGCCCCGGAGCCCTCGCGCGTGCGCTGCCACATCAGGGTGGCCACGGCGATGAGCGCGGTGGAGAGCAGGAAGTGCGCGGCCACCGTGTACGGGTTGAGGCCGACCAGGACGACGATGCCGCCGAGGATCGCGTTGCCCATCACGACCCAGAACTGGGCCCAGCCGAGCCGCGTCAGATCGCGCCGCCACGGCTTCTCGGAGCGCGCGGCGATGATCGCCCAGCCGACGGCGGCGCACAGCACGTACGTGAGCAGGCGGTTGCCGAACTCGATGACGCCGTGCATGCCCATCTCGTGGGTGTTGGTCAGCGAGTCCTCGGTGCACTTCGGCCAGGTGGGGCAGCCGAGGCCCGAACCGGTGAGCCGCACGGCGCCGCCGGTGACCACGATGACCACCGACATGACGAGCGCGGCGAGGGCCGCCCGCCGGACCGTCCGGGGATCCGGGGTCCAGCGTGCGGCGATGTAGGCGAGGGGGTTGCGCAGGGCAGCCGTCGCGTCTGCACGGGTCACGTTTGGCACGGGCACCATGGTAGGCGCACGCTTGTGCACCGATTCACGAGGGGCGGGTCCCGGCCACTCCGGCGCGGCGGACGGCCCGCCTCCCAGGTCCTACTCCCAGCGGAAGAACCGCGCCGCCGTCCCCAGCCCCAGCACCGCCCACACGGCCAGGATCCCGAGGTCGCCCCACGGCATCCCGGCACCGTGCTGGAGGACGTCCCGCAGCCCGTCGGAGAGGGCCGAGATCGGCAGCAGCCCGAGCACGGACTGCGCCGCGTCCGGGAACTTGTCCAGCGGTACGACCACCCCGCCGCCCACCAGCAGCAGCAGGAAGACCAGGTTGGCGGCCGCCAACGTGGCCTCCGCCTTGAGGGTGCCCGCCATCAGCAGGCCGAGCCCGGAGAAGGCGGCCGTGCCGAGGACCAGCAGAAGCAGGACGGCGAAGGGGTTGCCCTGCGGGGACCAGCCCATCGCGAAGGCGATCACCGTGACCAGGACGACCTGGAGGATTTCCGTGACCAGTACGGATATCGTCTTCGCGGTCATCAGGCCCCAGCGGGGGAGCGGTGAGACGGCGAGGCGCTTGAGGACGCCGTAGCGGCGCTCGAAGCCCGTCGCGATGGCCTGGCCCGTGAACGCGGTCGACATCACCGCGAGCGCGAGGATGCCGGGGGCCAGGAAGTCGACCGCCTTCCCCTCGCCCGTGTCCACGATGTCCACCGAGCCGAACAGCACGAGCAGCAGCGTCGGGATGATCACGGTGAGGAGGAGCTGCTCGCCGTTGCGCAGCAGCATCCTCGTCTCCAGCGCCGCCTGTGCCGCGATCATGCCGGGCAGGGGCGCGGCACCCGGCCTGGGGGTGTAGGTACCGCCGGCGGTGGTCATGAACGCAGCTCCTTGCCGGTCAGTTCCAGGAAGACGTCCTCGAGCGTGTGCCGCTCCACGGAGATGCCGTCCGGCATGACTCCGTGCTGGGCGCACCAGGACGTGACGGTCGCGAGGAGCTGGGGGTCGATCTTGCCGCTCACCCGGTAGACGCCCGGCGTCAGCTCGGCCGCCGCGGTGTCGGAGGGGAGCGCCTTCAGCAGCGAGCCCACGTCCAGGCCGGGGCGGCCGGTGAAGCGCAGGGTGTTCTCGGCGCCGCCGCGGCACAGCTCCTCGGGCGTGCCCTGGGCGATGACCCGGCCCGCGTCGATGATCGCCACGTCGTCGGCAAGCTGTTCGGCCTCGTCCATGTGGTGGGTGGTGAGAATGATGGACACGCCGTCCGCGCGCAGTTCGCGCACGAGGTCCCAGGTGGACCGGCGCGCCTGCGGGTCGAGGCCCGCGGTGGGCTCGTCGAGGAAGACCAGTTCCGGCCGGCCCACGACGGCCATCGCCAGGGCGAGGCGCTGCTGCTGGCCGCCGGAGAGGCGGCGGTAGGTGGTGCGGCCGCAGGAGCCGAGACCGAGCCGTTCGATCAGCGCGTCCACGTCCAGCGGGTGCGCGTGCAGCTTCGCCGTGTGGCGGAGCATCTCGTCGGCGCGGGCGCCGGAGTAGACGCCGCCGGACTGGAGCATCACGCCGATGCGCGGATACAGCTCACGGGCCTGGCGCACCGGGTCGAGGCCCAGCACGCGCACCGTGCCCGAGTCGGGTCTCCGGTAGCCCTCACAGGTCTCGACCGTGGTGGTCTTGCCCGCTCCGTTGGGGCCGAGGACGGCGGTGACACCCGCCCGGGCCACCAGGTCGAGGCCGTCCACCGCGGTCTTCGTTCCGTACCGCTTCACCAGGGCCTGGACCTGGACCACGGGCTCACTTCGCATGGGCGCCAAGTCTAAGGACGCGGTGGCGGTGCGGGCCGGGCGGGGGCGGCGACGTCCCCCTCACGGGGACGGTGCAGGGCCAGCCACCGCTCCGCGTACGCCACCGCGTCGGCCACGGGAAACAGCCGCGCCTCCGCCGCGCCCACCGTGCCGCGTACGACGGGACGGTCCCGCTCGAAGTCGTGGCCGAGCTCGTCGAACCGGTCGGAGGTGATCGACACCTCGGTCACCGTCTGCCAGCCGCCCGCGGGAGCGGGACGTCCCACTTCGACCAGCGGGGCCGGGATCCGGTACTCGGCGAGATGGAAGGTGGTGCAGGAGTCGTAGCCCGCCCCCAGCAGCAGAACGCGTGCGCCCCGCTCCTCCAGCCGGGCCAGCGGGCTCCGCTCGCCGAGCCGGCAGTCGGGGGCGTGTCCGTCGAGGATCGCGGCGGCATCCGGTCCGAGCGCCGCGAACGAGGTCTGAGGGTGCGCGCTGCGCAGGGCGCCAGGCCAGTTCCGTACCGTCTCCGGGACGACGCCGACCCCGCGCGTGGGCGTGATCAGAGGGTCGTACGCGGGCATGGTCGCCCGGATGGTCCCCCACCACTCCTCGGGTACCGGAGGGCTGCGCCACAGGGCCGGGTCGGAGAGGTCGCCGGTCTGGGCGGGGACCACCAGGGTGCCGTCGGGGCCGAGGGCGTCCAGCAGGGCCTGGACGACGGCGACCGCCCCGCCGTTGACCCAGCCGAGGGCGCTGAGGGACGAGTGGACCAGCAGGGTCTCACCGGGGCGGACGCCGAGTGAGTGCAGTTGTGCGGCGAGTGAGCCGCGGGTGACGAGCGGGCCGGTCGGAGGGGAGGTCGCCATGTCCGGGGAGTCTTCCGGAAGCCCGGTTCCCGCACCAGCCGATTGATCGATCAAAGATCGTTTCCGCAGGTCAGATTAGGTATGCCTAAGTGACGTACCGCACCGTCGGGCGGGCCGGACGTGGCTTGCCGGGCTCTGAGGAATTACGCAACAATGGCGTTGTGAAAAACGTCGGCGAGGCCCCGGAGACCCCCACGGGGGCCCCTCAGGAGGAGTTCGCGACCGGTGAGCGCTCGACGCGCAACCGGGTCGCGCGGTCCATCCTGGACCACGGGCCGTCGACCGTCGCCGACCTGGCCGGACGCCTCGGGCTGACCCAGGCGGCCGTCCGGCGCCATCTCGACGCACTGGTCGCCGACGATGTCGTACAGCCCCGTGAGCAGCGAGTCTACGGAGCGCGGACCCGTGGCCGGCCGGCCAAGGTGTTCGCCCTGACCGACTGCGGCCGGGATGCCTTCGACCAGTCCTACGACAAGCTCGCCGCCGACGCGCTGCGCTGGATCGCCGAGCACGCGGGCGGGGACGAGGCGGTCGCCGCGTTCGCCCGCGCGCGGATCGCCGCCCAGGCGGAGGCGTACCGCGCGGCGATGGAGCGGGTGCCGCCCGAGAAGCGGACCGAAGCCCTGGCCAAGGCGCTGAGCGCGGACGGGTACGCTGCTACGGCGCGCAGCGCGCCGCTCCCGCAGGCGGGCGAGCAGCTCTGCCAGCACCACTGCCCGGTCGCCCACGTCGCCGAACAGTTCCCGCAGCTCTGCGAGGCGGAGACCGAGATCTTCTCCCAGCTGCTCGGGACACATGTCCAGCGGCTGGCGACGATCGCGCACGGCGACGGCGTCTGCACGACGTTCATCCCCGACGCGACGCACGGCACCAAGGCCGCACAGAGCGCCAAGGCGCTGCGCACCGCCGCCAAGGCCTCACGGGCCGCCGCGGCACCGAAGACTTCCAAGACCACCCACAACACATCTGCAAGCACGGCCGGGAGGAACCCCGCATGACTCTCCCCACGGAGACTGCCCACCCTGAGCTCGAGGGTCTGGGCAAGTACGAATACGGCTGGGCCGACTCCGACGAGGCCGGTGCCGCAGCGAAGCGCGGCCTGAACGAGGACGTCGTCAAGGACATCTCCTCGAAGAAGTCCGAGCCCGAGTGGATGACCAAGCTCCGCCTCAAGGGCCTGAAGCTCTTCGAGAAGAAGCCCATGCCGAACTGGGGCTCCGACCTGTCGGGCATCGACTTCGACAACATCAAGTACTTCGTGCGGTCCACGGAGAAGCAGGCCCAGTCGTGGGAGGACCTGCCCGAGGACATCAAGAACACGTACGACAAGCTCGGCATCCCGGAGGCGGAGAAGCAGCGCCTCGTCGCCGGTGTCGCCGCGCAGTACGAGTCCGAGGTCGTCTACCACCAGATCCGCGAGGACCTGGAGGAGCAGGGCGTCATCTTCCTCGACACGGACACCGCGCTCAAGGAGCACCCGGAGCTCTTCAAGGAGTACTTCGGCACGGTCATCCCGGCCGGTGACAACAAGTTCGCCGCGCTGAACACCGCCGTGTGGTCCGGTGGCTCCTTCATCTACGTGCCGAAGAACGTGCACGTGGAGATCCCGCTCCAGGCCTACTTCCGCATCAACACGGAGAACATGGGCCAGTTCGAGCGGACCCTGATCATCGTCGACGAGGGTGCCTACGTGCACTACGTCGAGGGCTGCACCGCCCCGATCTACAAGTCGGACTCGCTGCACTCCGCGGTCGTCGAGATCATCGTCAAGAAGAACGCCCGGTGCCGTTACACGACCATCCAGAACTGGTCGAACAACGTCTACAACCTGGTCACCAAGCGCGCCGTGGCGTACGAGGGCGCGACCATGGAGTGGATCGACGGCAACATCGGCTCCAAGGTGACGATGAAGTACCCGGCCGTCTACCTGATGGGCGAGCACGCCAAGGGCGAGACCCTGTCCATCGCCTTCGCGGGCGAGGGCCAGCACCAGGACGCCGGCGCCAAGATGGTCCACATGGCCCCGAACACCTCCTCCAACATCGTCTCCAAGTCGGTGGCGCGTGGCGGTGGCCGCACCTCCTACCGCGGTCTGATCGAGATCGGCGAGGGCGCCCCGGGCGCCAAGTCGAACGTGCTCTGCGACGCGCTGCTCGTCGACACCATCTCCCGCTCGGACACGTACCCCTACGTGGACGTCCGCGAGGACGACGTGTCCATGGGCCACGAGGCGACCGTCTCCAAGGTCTCCGAGGACCAGCTCTTCTACCTGATGAGCCGCGGTCTCTCCGAGGACGAGGCGATGGCGATGATCGTGCGCGGCTTCGTCGAGCCGATCGCCAAGGAGCTGCCCATGGAGTACGCGCTGGAGCTCAACCGGCTGATCGAGCTGCAGATGGAGGGCGCGGTCGGCTGACGACCGCCGCTCCCCGGCAGTGACGGCCCGCCCCCCGTGCGGGCGGGCCGCCCGATCACAACTGACTTGACGTAGGAAGAGAGCAGAACGACAGCCATGGCTGAGGCCCAGAACATCCCGGTGGGGAGCACCACCGCCGGCGCCATCGCGGTGGCGGCGGAGGCCGACTCGACCGTCGCCACGCGCATGAGCGCTCCCCCGTCCTTCGACGTCGCGGACTTCCCGGTCCCGAACGGCCGCGAGGAGGAGTGGCGGTTCACCCCGCTGGAGCGCCTGCGCGGGCTGCACGACGGCACCGCCGTCGCCACCGGCACCGGTGTGAAGGTGGACGTCCAGGCCCCCGAGGGCGTCACCGTCGAGGCCGTCGGCCGCGACGACGCCCGGCTCGGCAAGGCGGGCACCCCGGTGGACCGCATCGCCGCCCAGGCGTACTCCGCCTTCGAGCAGGCCTCGGTCGTGACCGTGCCCAAGGAGACCGCGCTCACCGAGCCGATCCGCATCGCCGTGCACGGCGAGGGCGGCACCGCCTTCGGCCACACGGTCGTCGAGCTCGGCGCCTTCGCCGAGGCCGTGGTCGTCATCGACCACACCGGTGACGCGGTGCTCGCCGCCAACGTCGACTACGTCCTCGGTGACGGCGCCAAGCTGACCGTCGTCTCCGTCCAGGACTGGGACGACAAGGCCGTGCACGTCGCCCAGCACAACGCGCTCGTCGGCCGCGACGCCAGCTTCAAGTCGGTCGTCGTGACCTTCGGCGGTGACGTCGTCCGCCTGCACCCGCGCGTGAACTACGCGGGCACCGGCGGCGAGGCCGAGCTGTTCGGCCTGTACTTCACCGACAAGGGCCAGCACCAGGAGCACCGTCTCCTGGTCGACCACGACGAGCCGCACTGCAAGTCGAACGTCGTCTACAAGGGCGCGCTCCAGGGCGACAACGCGCACGCCGTGTGGATCGGTGACGTGCTCATCGAGGCCAAGGCCGAGGGCACCGACACCTACGAGATGAACCGCAACCTCGTCCTCACGGACGGCGCGCGCGTCGACTCGGTCCCGAACCTGGAGATCGAGACCGGCGAGATCGTCGGCGCCGGCCACGCGTCCGCCACCGGCCGCTTCGACGACGAGCAGCTCTTCTACCTGATGGCCCGCGGTATCCCGGAGTACGAGGCGCGCCGCCTGGTCGTCCGCGGCTTCTTCGCCGAGCTGGTTCAGCAGATCGGCGTCGCGGACATCGAGGAGCGCCTGCTCGCCAAGATCGACGAGGAGCTGGAGGCCGCGGTCGCATGACCACCTTCGTACGCGCGTGCGCACTGAGTGAGCTGGAGGAGGACACCCCGAAGCGGGTGGAACTCGACGGCACGCCGGTCGCGGTCGTCCGTACCGAGGGCGAGGTGTTCGCGATCAACGACATCTGCTCGCACGCGAACGTCTCGCTCTCCGAGGGCGAGGTGGAGGACTGCCAGATCGAGTGCTGGCTGCACGGCTCCGCCTTCGACCTCCGCACCGGCAAGCCGTCCGGCCTTCCCGCGACGCGCCCCGTCCCCGTATACCCCGTAAAGATCGAAGGGGGCAGCGTCTTTGTTGACGTACGCGCCTCCCTCACCCAGGAGTCCTGAGGCACCCATGGCTACGCTTGAAATCCGAGACCTGCACGTCACCGTCGAGGCCGACAACGCCACGAAGGAGATCCTCAAGGGCGTCGACCTCACCGTGAAGCAGGGCGAGACGCACGCCATCATGGGCCCCAACGGCTCCGGCAAGTCGACCCTCGCCTACTCCCTCGCGGGTCACCCGAAGTACACGATCACCGGCGGCACCGTCACCCTCGACGGCGAGGACGTCATCGAGATGTCCGTCGACGAGCGCGCCCGCGCCGGCCTGTTCCTCGCCATGCAGTACCCGGTCGAGGTCCCCGGCGTCTCGGTCTCCAACTTCCTGCGCACCTCCGCCACCGCCATCCGCGGCGAGGCCCCCAAGCTGCGCACCTGGGTGAAGGAGGTCAAGGAGGCCATGGAGCGCCTCAACATGGACCCGTCCTTCGCCGAGCGCAACGTCAACGAGGGCTTCTCCGGCGGTGAGAAGAAGCGCCACGAGATCCTCCAGCTCGAGCTGCTCAAGCCGAAGATGGCGATCCTCGACGAGACCGACTCCGGCCTGGACGTCGACGCCCTGCGCATCGTCTCCGAGGGCGTCAACCGCGTCCGCGAGACCGGCGAGGTCGGCACCCTGCTGATCACCCACTACACGCGCATCCTGCGCTACATCAAGCCCGACCACGTCCACGTCTTCGCCAACGGCAAGATCGTCGAGTCCGGCGGTCCCGAGCTGGCCGACAAGCTGGAGGCCGAGGGCTACGAGGCGTACACGAAGGGTGGCGCATCCGCGTGACACAGCTGCCGGGCCTCCTCGACACCGAGGCGATCCGCAAGGACTTCCCGATCCTCGATCGCGTTCTGCACGACGGCAAGAAGCTCGTCTACCTGGACAACGCCGCGACCTCGCAGACCCCGCGCCAGGTCATCGACGTCCTCGACGAGTACTACGAACAGCACAACGCCAACGTCCACCGCGGCGTGCACGTGCTGGCCGAGGAGGCCACGGCACTGTACGAGGGCGCGCGCGACAAGGTCGCCGCGTTCATCAACGCGCCCAGCCGCGACGAGGTGATCTTCACCAAGAACGCCTCGGAGTCCCTCAACCTCGTGGCCAACATGCTCGGCTGGGCCGACGAGCCCTACCGGGTGGACCACGACACCGAGATAGTCATCACGGAGATGGAGCACCACTCCAACATCGTCCCGTGGCAGCTGCTGTCGCAGCGCACGGGCGCGAAGCTGAAGTGGTTCGGTCTCACGGACGACGGACGTCTCGACCTCTCGAACATCGACGAGGTGATCACGGAGAAGACGAAGATCGTCTCCTTCGTGCTGGTGTCGAACATCCTCGGCACCCACAACCCCGTCGAGGCCATCGTGCGCCGCGCGCAGGAGGTCGGGGCCCTGGTCCTGATCGACGCCTCGCAGGCCGCGCCGCACATGCCGCTGGACGTCCAGGCCCTCCAGGCCGACTTCGTGGCCTTCACCGGCCACAAGATGTGCGGCCCGACCGGCATCGGCGTGCTCTGGGGCCGCCAGGAGCTGCTGGAGGACCTGCCTCCGTTCCTGGGCGGCGGCGAGATGATCGAGACGGTGTCGATGCACTCCTCGACGTACGCCCCGGCGCCCCACAAGTTCGAGGCGGGCACCCCGCCGATCGCCCAGGCGGTCGGCCTCGGGGCGGCGATCGACTACCTGTCGTCCATCGGCATGGACAAGATCCTCGCCCATGAGCACGCCCTCACCGAGTACGCGGTGCAGAAGCTCACCCAGGTCCCCGACCTGCGCATCATCGGCCCCAGCACGGCCGAGGACCGCGGCGCGGCGATCTCCTTCACGCTCGGCGACATCCACCCGCACGACGTGGGCCAGGTCCTCGACGAGCAGGGCATCGCGGTACGTGTCGGTCATCACTGTGCCCGGCCCGTCTGCCTCCGCTACGGAATTCCTGCGACCACGCGGGCGTCGTTCTATCTGTACTCCACGCCCGCCGAGGTCGACGCACTGGTCGAGGGGCTGGAGCACGTACGGAACTTCTTCGGCTGAGGGGCGTGCTTAAACGGTGAAGCTGGATTCGATGTACCAGGACGTCATCCTGGACCACTACAAGAACCCGCACGGGCGGGGCTTGCGGGATGGCGACGCCGAGGTGCACCACGTGAACCCGACGTGCGGCGACGAGATCACGCTGCGCGTGAAGTACGACGGCACCACGATCAGCGACGTCTCGTACGAGGGCCAGGGCTGCTCCATCAGCCAGGCCTCGGCCTCCGTGCTGAACGAGCTCCTGGTCGGCAAGGAACTGGCCGACGCCCAGAAGATCCAGGAGACCTTCCTGGAGCTGATGCAGTCGAAGGGCAAGCTGGAGCCCGACGACGCGATGGAGGAGGTCCTGGAGGACGCGGTCGCGTTCGCCGGGGTCTCCAAGTACCCGGCCCGGGTGAAGTGCGCCCTCCTGAGCTGGATGGCCTGGAAGGACGCGACGGCCCAGGCCCTGGGCGGGGCCGACGCCGAAAGGAAGACGGCATGAGCGAGACCGTTGAGATGAAGCCGGCCTCCGAGGAGGAACTCCGCGAGGCCCTGATGGACGTCGTCGACCCCGAGCTGGGCATCGACGTCGTCAACCTCGGCCTGATCTACGGCATCCACGTCGACGACGCGAACATCGCGACCGTCGACATGACCCTGACGTCGGCGGCCTGCCCGCTGACGGACGTGATCGAGGACCAGGCGAAGTCCGCCACGGACGGCCTGGTCAGCGAGCTGCGCATCAACTGGGTCTGGATGCCGCCGTGGGGCCCCGACAAGATCACGGACGACGGGCGCGAGCAGCTGCGGGCGCTGGGGTTCAACGTCTGAGACGTATGAGCCCCTGCTCGTCCGAGCAGTGACCGAATGACGGAGGGCGGCACCCCGCGGGGTGCCGCCCTCCGTCATTCACATGCGGTTCTCAGGGCACTCCCAGTGCTCTTTCAGCGGACGGCGGCAGCGTGGCGGAGTGATCACCTCCGCACGACCCGTCTTCGTCCTCGGCTGTCCCCGCTCCGGCACCACCCTTCTCCAGCTCATGCTGCACGCGCACCCCCGGATCGCGCTGCCGCCCGAGACCCGGTTCGTCCTGCCCGCCTACGAGCGGCGCCTCGCCTTCGGCGATCTCCGGGAACGCGCGAACCGTGCCGCCCTCGCCGAGTGGATCACCGGCCGCAAGGAGACCCGGTTCCACGAGCTGGGAGTGGACGCGGGCCGGGTGGCCGAGCGGATCGTCGCGGGACCGCCGACGCTCGGCTCCGCGCTGGGCATCGCCCTGAGGTCGTACGCCGAGGAGCACGGCAAGGTCAGGTGGGGCGACAAGCGGCCCGCGTACGCCCTGCACGTGCCGGAGATCCTGCGGCTCTTCCCCGACGCGCAGTTCGTCCACCTCGTCCGCGACGGCCGGGACTGCGTGGCCTCGCTGCTCGGGATGCCCTGGTGGCACCGCGGCTTCCACGAGGCCGTGGCGACCTGGGCACAGGTGATGGACACCACCCGCCGCCACGCCCGCGCACTGGGCCCCGGGAGCTGGCACGAGCTGCGCTTCGAGAATCTCCTGGCCGACCCCGAGCGTAGCCTCCGCGCGCTCTGCGGCTTCCTGGGGGAGGAGTACGCCCCGGAGATGATCGAGCCGCACCGCGTTGCCGGGATCGCCGTTCCCGTCCGCAAGACCTGGCACCGGCGCACCCACGGAGCACTGGACTCCTCGCGCGCGGGCAGCTGGCGGCAGCGGCTGTCACCGGAACAGATACGGCTGTGCGAGGCGGTGCTCGGCGAGCGGCTGGCCCGGCACGGCTACGAGCTCGCCGGAGCCGTCCGCCCGGACCCCGCCGAGCTGCTGCGCTACCGCCGGGTGGAGCTGATGCGCCGCGCCGCCCACGCCAAGCGGCGCCTGCTCGACCGGGCGATGACGAGGACGCGGGAGCCGGGGCCCGTCGACTGCCGGCTGACGGGGGTGCCGGAGCTACGGGCCTCTGACGCCTGATTCCGATGCGCCGGAAAATGGGCTGCTGGAAAAGCGCCGTTGGGGAACACTGCAGCCCATGGCCGTTTCCTTCTACTCCCTCGTCGTGCCCGCCCACGACATGCCCGCGCTGGCCCGCTTCTGGTGTCAGGTGCTGGACTGGCGGGTGCTGTACGAGTCCGACGACGAGATCGTCGTGGGCGCCGACGAGCACAGCTACCCGGGCCTGTGCTTCGTCGCCGCCGGTGACCGCAAGACCGTCCAGAACCGGCTGCACATCGACCTCGCACCGGACGACCAGGCGGCCGAGGTGGAGCGCATCCTCGCCCTCGGAGCCCGGCACGCGGATGTGGGGCAGGGCGACGACGTCCCCTGGGTGGTGCTCGCCGACCCCGAGGGCAACGAGTTCTGCGTGCTGCGGCCGAAGAAGTCGCTCGTCGAGTGAGAGCAGTCGAGTGAGAGCGGGTGACGGACGAGCGCACACCAGGATGCGTACGCTCGTCCGTCCGTCCGCCGGGACCGGTTGGCCTGCCGGGCCCCCGGCCGGTTAGGTTGCCCTCATGACCGACACGACTGCTCCTCGCACCACCGGCGCCGTGGCCGCCGGCCTCGCCACGATCGCCGCCGACGGCACCGTTCTCGACACCTGGTTCCCCGCCCCCGAGCTGACCGCCGAGCCCGGCCCCGCCGGCACCGAGCGGCTGTCCGCCGAGAAGGCCGTGGAACTGCTCGGCGAGGGTGCCGCCCAGGCGATCGGTCCGGACGCCCGCCGGGGCGTCGAGGTCGTCGCGGTCCGTACGGTCATCGCCTCGCTCGACGAGAAGCCGATCGACGCGCACGACGTCTACCTGCGCCTCCACCTGCTCTCGCACCGCCTGGTGCAGCCGCACGGCCAGAGCCTCGACGGCATCTTCGGCCACCTCGCGAACGTCGCCTGGACCTCGCTCGGCCCGGTCGCCGTCGACGACCTGGAGAAGGTCCGGCTGAACGCCCGCGCCGAGGGCCTGCACCTCCAGGTGACGTCGGTCGACAAGTTCCCGCGGATGACGGACTACGTGGCCCCCAAGGGCGTCCGTATCGCCGACGCCGACCGGGTCCGCCTGGGCGCGCACCTCGCCGAGGGCACCACGGTCATGCACGAGGGCTTCGTGAACTTCAACGCGGGCACGCTCGGCACCTCGATGGTCGAGGGCCGCATCTCCGCGGGCGTCGTGGTCGGCAACGGCTCGGACATCGGCGGCGGCGCCTCCACCATGGGCACCCTGTCCGGCGGCGGCAACGTCATCATCTCCATCGGCGAGCGCTGCCTGATCGGCGCCGAGGCGGGCGTCGGCATCGCGCTCGGCGACGAGTGCGTGGTCGAGGCCGGTCTGTACGTCACCGCCGGTACCCGGGTCACCCTGCCCGACGGCCAGATCGTCAAGGCCCGCGAGCTCTCCGGCGCCTCCCACATCCTGTTCCGCCGCAACTCGGTCACCGGCGCCGTCGAGGCCCGCCCGAACAACGCGGTCTGGGGCGGTCTGAACGACGTCCTGCACAGCCACAACTAGGCACCCGCGGCCGACGTACGGCCGGGCGCCCTCCCACGGTCAGGGTCCGTGGGAGGGCGCCCGTTTTTTCTCGCAGGATGCACAGGGGCGGCATAGCGGAGCCGACGTGCACGCGTCAGTAGGGATACAGGGGTGGGGCACAGGGCACCGCCGGGGAAGAGAAGGTGACGATGGATGCCGAGGGACAGGAGAGCTTCCGGGAGTTCGTGGCGGGCCGGTCGTCGGCGCTGCTGAAGACGGCCGTCCTGCTGACCGGCGGGGACCGGCACGCGGCGGAGGACCTGTTGCAGAACGCCCTGGTCAAGGCCGCCGGGCGGTGGGGGCGCATCGACGATCCCGAGGCGTACGTCCGCCGGATCCTCTACCGGCAGCAGATCAGCCGCTGGCGGTTGAAGTGGCCGCGGCGCGAGATCAGTGTGGCCGAGCTCCCCGATGCGGCGGGCGGCTCCGGCGACGGTGCGGCCGCCGCCGAGCTGCGCCTGCTGATGCGCGGCGCGCTGGCCCGGCTCACCGCGCGGCAGCGGTCCGTGCTCGTGCTGCGCTACTTCGAGGACCTGCCGGAAACCGACGTGGCCCGGATCCTCGGCTGCTCCGTCGGGACCGTACGGTCCACGACACACCGCTCGCTGGCCCGGCTGCGCGCCCTCGCGCCCGAACTCGCCACACTCGGCCCGGCCGCGGCCGAGCGGCAGCCGTCCCGTGACTTCTCGCCCGTGGAGGTACGTCCGTGAACGTCGAGGAACTGGTGCGGGACTCCCTGCGGGAGCAGGCCGCCGGACAGGTCCCGCTCGGGCCGGGCTTCGCCGACCGGGTGCTGACGGCGCGGCGCCGCCGCCGGGCCCGGGAGATCGCGTCGGTCGCAGCGGCGACCGTCGCCGTGGTCGCCGTGGCGGTGGGGGTGCCGCTGCTGGACGGCGGCAAGGACGACGTGCGTCTCGCCAGCGAGATGAACAAGAGCGACATCATCGCCCACCCCGAGCAGTCGCCGCCGCGCGATCTGATCGCGGCCGGGGACACCGCGCTCGCCGCCTACTACACGACGAGCCTGGTCAAGGAGACCGCCGACAAGGGCGCCGACCGGCGCACGTACCGGATCCTCGACCAGGAGACCGGCAAGTACGTGAAGGACACCCGCTGGTCCTTCGTCGACGTCGCCCCCGGTATGCGGACCGCCGCCGTCCTGGAGCAGAACCTTCCGGCGAAGCGGATCGGCATCCTCGACCTGCTCACCGGCGAGGTCGAGCGCTGGATTCCGGTCGACGAGGGCGTCGCGGCCGTCGAGTTCTCGCCCGACGGCGACAAGCTCGTCGCGACCACGTACGACGAGAATCCCGGGCTGCGGTACCGGCAGGACTACGACAGCGACGGGGACGGCAAGGCCAACGACTGGTACCCGGAGTGGGGCCAGTCGAGCCGGACCGGCTTCTACGTCCTCGACGTGGACTCCGGGAAGGGCGCCTGGAGCAAGGTCTCCTACAACGCCGACGACCTCAACGCCCGCCAGGACTTCGCCTTCAGTGCCGACGGCAAGCTGGTCTACTCGGGGCTCATGACGGAGCCCCACGAGCAGTTCTACGACTTCGAGGGCAACGAGGTCGCCAAGCCGGCGAACGAGAAGCACCTGCACTGGGGCGTCGAAGCGCGGCTGTCTCCGGACGGCAAGCTCGCGGCCGGTGACTTCGCGGGCGGCGCGAAGACCACAGCGTCGGCGATCAACGACCCCCACACCGGCAAGCGGGTCCACAAGGTCCGCGGACAGCAGCTGCTCGCCTGGGTCGACAACAAGCGGCTCATCGCCTGGGACATCACGCCCGGCTCGAACGAGTTCCACAACCGGCTGGTGCTCGTCACGATCGGCAGTGACCGGACGGTCCCGCTGAGCGGGTTCCGCAAGGGGAACGACGGCGCGGGCGGCCGCTGGACGCCGATCTTCGCACAGCGCTGATCCGCACGGTCACGCGGCCACCAGCGCCTCGTACGCCACCATCAGCCCGTCGGCCACCCCCTGGCCGGCGGGCCGCAGCGGTGCCCGCACCGGACCCGACGGCAGGCCCAGCCGCCCGAGCAGTGCCTTGGCCGTCACCGTGCCGGGCAGTCCGGAGCCCATCATCAGTTCGGTCAGGGGGATGGTGAGCCGCTGGAGACGGGCGGCCCCGTCCGTGTCGCCCGCGTCGAAGGCGTCGAGGATCGCGCGGAAGCGGTCCGGGACCACGTTCGCCACCGTGCCGATGTAGCCGGCTCCGCCGATCGCGTACAGCGCGAGCACGAACTCGTCGCAGCCCGTGTAGTACGCCAGCTCCGTCTCGGCCAGCACCTTCTGCGTGCCGAGCAGGTCGTACGCGCAGTCCTTGACCGCCACGATGCGCGGATGCCGGGCCAGCCGGACCATGGTGGCGGGCTCGATACGGGTGCCGGTGCGGCCGGGGATGTCGTACAGGGCGAGCGGGAGGCCGCAGGCGTCGGCGATCTCCCGGAAGTGGGCCTCGACGGCGTCCTGCGGGGGCCTGCTGTAGTACGGGGCGACCACCAGCAGACCGTCCGCGCCCGCCTTCTCGGCCGCCCGCGCGAGCTCCACGGAGTGCCGGGTGTCGGCGGTCCCCACGCCCGCCACGATCGAGGCCCGGCCGCCGACCGCCTCCCGGACCGCCCGGACGAGCTGTGCCTTCTCCTCGTCCGAGGTGGTGGGCGACTCGCCCGTCGTACCGGACAGCACCAGACCGTCGCAGCCCGCCGCGACCAGCCGGTCGGCGAGCCGCTGCGCACCGTCGAGGTCCAGCGCCCCCGACCCGGTGAAGGGAGTGATCATCGCGCAGAGGGCGCGGCCGAAGGGCGCGGGGCGTCGTGTCGTCATAGGGGTCGGCGTCATGGGGGCAGTGTCCGGCGGGATCACCGTGAAGCACTACTTAAATCTTCTGAACGGTACCGGCCAGTGTTGCTGTACGAATCCGTGCCCGTGGGCCACCATGGCGGGGACGGACGGCAACGCCGGACACGGTCGGAGACACGGCCACGGGAGGCGTCATGAGGCTCGGCAAGGCACTCGCCACCGGAATCGCGGAGGAACAGGTCCACGCGCAGGAGGCCGCTCAGGAGGGCGATCCCTCCCAGGAGGCGCAACAGCCCCATGAGGACGAGCAGTCGGCCGAAGCGGCGCCGGCCCCGCGATGAGACTGCGGCTTCCCGCGGAACGTCCGGCGGAGCCGCCGGCCGGATACAAGATCGCCTACCCGATGCTGTCGCAGGACGGCACCCGGGCCGGCTTCACGGGGGTGTCGCTGGGCGGCGCGCTGCCGTACGGCGTCCTGGACGAGGCCCGGTGCGTCTACGGGCGGCGGCACCGCCCGCCCGCACGGCTGTGCGACTGCGGCTTCCACTGCGTGCACGACCGCTCGGCGGCCGAGGCCCTGCTGTGCACCGCGGAGCACCGCGCGGCCGTCCTGCTGGAGGTCGCCGTCCTCGGCGCGTACATCCGCTTCGAGCACGGCTTCCGCTTCGCGCGGCAGCGGGTGCGCACCGTCACCGTCGGTCCGTGTGCCTGTGGCGCGGCGGCCGTGGCCCTGGCCGACGCGGGCTGGGGGCGGCCGGGCCGGCGTGCGCTGGCCGGCTCCTGCGCGGTCTGCGTCCGCGGCCGTACGGCGGTGTCCCCGGCCGGCTTCGCGCGGCTGGCCGGGGAGGGACTGAGGGTGCAGGCCGGTACGGGTACGGGACCGCCGGGCGCCGGTGGGCCGCCCGGTGCGCCGGGGCCGCCACCGGACGGGCTCGGGGTGCCCGAACTCGTCGCCGAGGCGGCGCTGCTCCAGGCGCGCCTCGACTGGTTCCAGACCCAGCTGGCGAGGCTCGGCGAGCGTGGCCCCGGCGCGCCGCCGCGGTGAGCTGCCCCGCAGGGGTAGCGCGGGCCGCT
This sequence comes from Streptomyces sclerotialus, assembly GCA_000719105.1. Lineage (GTDB taxonomy): Bacteria > Actinomycetota > Actinomycetes > Streptomycetales > Streptomycetaceae > Streptomyces > Streptomyces sclerotialus_B. Next base: position 27,108 of record JODX01000012.1, read on the forward strand.
CCGGGTACCCGGGCGGCCCGAATGAGAGGAGGCGGGACACCGTGACCGGGACTTTGGACAGCAGGCCCGTGCGGCCGGCCGTGGACGGGCAGCATGCCGTGCGGCCGGCGGCGGAGGGGCACCACACCGTCGGCGAGCTGGTCGGGCAGGCCACCGAGCAGCTCTCCCAGCTCGTACGGCAGGAGATCGCCCTCGCCAAGACAGAGCTGACGGAGAAGGGGAAGCGCGCGGGCAAGGGCGGCGGCATGCTCGGCGGAGCCGGCGCCGTGGCCTACGTGGGCCTGATGGCCCTCGCGGGCACCGGGGTCGCCGCGCTCTCGCTGGTGCTGGCCGTGTGGGCGGCCGCGCTCATCGTCACGGGGGTGCTGTTCGTCATCGCGGGCGTGCTCGCGATGATGGGCCGGGCCCAGCTGCGCCGGGCCACTCCGCCCATGCCCGAGAGGACCATCGACAGCGTCAAGGCGGATGTCGAGGCAATCAAGGAAAGGGCGCACCGATGACCAGTACATCCAGTACTCCCGGTTCGGCGGCCCCGCAGGACCGCGTGGGCGCCAAAGGCCCCGATGAGCTGCGGCAGCAGATCGCGGAGACCCGGGCGCGGCTCGGGGACACCGTCGAGGAGCTGGCCGCCAAGGCCGATGTCAAGGCGCGCGCACAGGCGCAGATGGCGGATCTGAAGGGGACGTGCTCGCACGCCGTCCACACCGTGCGCGAACGGGTGCCCCGGGCCGCGGTGATCGGTGGTGTGGGTGTGGGGGTCGCCGTGGCGGCGGGCATCGTGATGTGGCGCCGCCACTGAGGCCGAGCGTGAGCCCGTGGGCCGCCCCGGCCGTTCACAGCGCTCTGGGCCGGGGCGGCCCACCTCTGTCCTGACTACGTCCTGACTACGCCCTGACTACGGGCGGAACCGCAGCACCTGCGGGTCGTGGTCGCTGATCTGGTCGTGGAACTCCGCGTTGATGTGCACGCTGTCGTAGCGGAAGTCACCCGAGCGCCGGATGGACGGGCTGACCAGGATCTGGTCCAGGACCTGGCTGTTGCCCTGGTAGTTGTACGTGTAGCGCTCGCTCTTCGGCAGCGACTTGATCGCCGACCAGAGGGCGCCGTCCTGCTCCAGCAGCTTCGTGGTGCGGGAGAACTCGAAGTCGTTGATGTCGCCGAGGGCGATCACGTTCGCGTTCTTCTGCGCCGCCAGGATCTCCTTGACGAACGTGTTGACCGCGGCCGCCTGGAGGTGGCGCTGGGTCTCCGAGCTGCGCGTCTGCGGCTGGTACTGGGAGTGCAGCGGCTGGTCGCCGCCCTTCGACGCGAAGTGGTTCGCGATCACGAAGACCGTCTCGCCGCGGAAGACGAACTCGCCGACGAGCGGCTTGCGGCTGTTCTCCCAGGCGGCGTTCGCCGGGTCGATCCGGCCCGGGGAGGCGGACAGCCGCGCCTTGCCGCGCACCTTCGTCACGTCCACGGCCGTGGTGGCGTCGCCGCCCGCCCGGTCCGTGAAGGCCACCCGCTCGGGGTCGAAGAGGAACACCTGGCGGATGTTGCCGCCCGGCTCGCCGCCGTCCGTGCCGTCCTCGGGCGAGACCGAGCGCCACTCGTACGCCGGGCCGCCCGCGGCGACGATGGCGTCGATCAGCTTCTCCACGGTCCGGTCCGCGTCGACCACGCCGTCGTTCTTCGCGCCGGTGTTGTCCTGGATCTCCTCCAGGGCCACGATGTCGGGCGACTGCAGGTTGTTCACGATCGCGGACGCGTGGTCGGCGAAGGTGTCGTCGGACGGGTCGAGGTTCTCGACGTTGTACGTCGCCACCGCGAGCTCGCCGCGCGCCTGCTTGCGGGTCGTCTCCCGCTCCAGGCCGCCCTGCTCCAGGGTGCCGATCTCGTTGGCGACGAGCGTGTAGCCGCCGTACTGGGTGTAGTCCAGCGGTCCGGCCGTGGTGCCCTTCAGCACGTCGCCGACGTTCGCCTCCGGGAAGTCGGCCGTCGCGCCCAGCGACTGGATCTGCAGCCGGCCCGTGTTCTGGGACTCGTACGAGCCGTAGACGGTGCCGCCGCGCCGGGCGTCGTTCTCCCGCGGCTTCACGGTGACCCACAGCTCGGTGTACGGGTCGGTGGCCGTGACCACACGGGTGTCGGAGACCCGGACGTTCATGCCCTCCAGGGACTCGTAGTGGTCCAGGGCGTACTTCATCGGTCGCAGCGTGAGGCCGTTGACCGAGCCGTTCGCGGCCGGGTCGCCCGCCGGGGCGTACGCGTCCGGCACCGACCCCGCGTCGATCGTCGTCGCGGCCGGGACGGCGTTGCCACTGGACAGCACCGTCACCGTCGGCTTGGTGATCTCGGTGATGGACTGGTTCCCGGACGAGGTGCCGCCCGGCACGTACTCGGACACCGTGCCGGAGACGGTGACCGAGTCGCCGACGGCGACCTTCGGGACGGAGCTGGTGAAGACGAAGACGCCCTCGCTGGTGGCCGGGTCACGGTCCGCCTGAGGGTCCTGGAACCAGAAGCCGCGGGACGATCCGTAGGTCCGCACACCCGTGACGATGCCCGGCACGTCGGCGACCTGCTCGCCGGCGAACGGGGATATCCGGGTACTGCCCTGGATGTCATGGATGCGCACGGGTTCGGCCTGTGTGGCGGCATCGGCCTGCGCGGGCGCGGTGACCACCACGGTGGTCACCGCGGAACAGACGGCGGCGACGGTCAGCGCGCCGAGGCGCGCGGTGTTCTTGCTCGGCAACGGAATTCCCTCCGGGGACGTACGTGGGCGCCGGGACGAGGGTGAAACGGAAGTGCAGCCAAGGTGAACGCAACCGGTGGGGCGGTGGCGACCTGCGGAGAAACCGGCCGAACGGCTGTACGGGAACCGCTCCTGGGTTTCTACGCGCGTCAATCTCCAGCGTCATCGCGTCACTTGTCAAGATTTCGGCTACTGACCACCCCGGAGGGGTCGATGAACCGGGCGGCATGGGTGGAAATCCGTCTAGGCTGAACCGCTGCCGGGTGTGACGGGGCGGCCGCCGGGCCACGCGTGTCCGGCAGGCGGTTCCCGAGCCCCGGTGTCGCACACGTCCCGCGGTACCGCGTGCCGACCGCACGCGGCGCTCGTCCCGAGGAGAAACCAGCCGATGTCAGACAGCTCCCCCCTGCCGCCGGTGCGGCTGCACGCCGAAGCCGAACTGGCGCGGGACGCGCTCAGCACCCCCCTCCTCTCCCGTGCCGCGCGGCTCGCCCGCTGGGCCGGCCCGGAGACCCGGGTGGGCGCCGGGGGCGAGCTCGTCGAGGAGCAACTGTCCGCGGCGGCCGAGCAGTTGGGTCTGACGGGCGAGGACGCGGCGGCCCTGGCGAGCGAGGCCTGGCGGGTGGCCGTCGACACCGGGCTGGTGGAGGTCGTCGACGAGGAGAAAGGCACCGTCACCGCGGGCGCCGACCTGCGGATGCTCGTCTCCGGGGGCCCGCAGGACGTGCTGGGCATCTGGCTCGCCGCGCTGGAGACCGTACTGGCGGACGCGACCGTGCCCGACCTGGACGACCTCGACGAACTCGTGGACGCGCTGGACGGGGGCGGCACGGTCGACCTGTCCCGGCTGGACTGGGACCCCGAGGAGGAGGCCCGCTTCCTCGACGGGGTGCTCGGCAACCTCTATCTGCTGACCGTCGGCGAGGACGCGCCCGGCGAGCACCCGGTGCCGCTCCCGGCCCTCGCCGCATCCATGATCGTGCCGGACGACATGGGGGAGCCCACCGACGACGTGCTGGAGCAGGTCTCGGAGGCGATGATGCGGCTCGACGACCAGTTCCGCCTGCTGGAACCGGCCGGGCTGGTCGAGTACCAGCCCGTGGACGAGGCGCTCATGGTGGACACCGAGGAGCCCGAGGGAGCCGAGGACGCCGACGGAACCGACCGGAGGCAGGCCGCGCCCGAGGACGACACCGACGACACCGACGTCACCCGGTACGGCATGGTGCGGCTCACCCCGCTCGGCCTGTACGGCGTCCGCGCCCGGCTGCTGGAGGCGGGCGCCGTGGCCCCCGCCGTGGGCGAGCTCGCGGACAAGGGCGCCGACGTGCTGCTCGACAACACGGCCGGCTTCCCGCAGGAGGCGGCGCGCGCCGAGACGGAACAGTGGCTCGCCCGCCGCGCGCCCCTCGCCGCCGCACGCGAGCTGCTGGCGGCGGCGCGCGGCTCGGACGCCGGGGCGCCGCTGCGCCGGCTGCGCTGCCAGCAGGCCCTCACCCTGGTCGGCCCGGAGGCCGAACCCGCGCTGCGCGAGGTCCTCGACGACGCGGAACTGGGCGGCCTCGCCCGTGTCTGGCTGACCGAGCACGGCGCCCCCGACGTCCCCGCGCCGTCCGAGGCGATGGTCTTCTGGCTGACCGTCGACACGGTGGCCGCGCAGCTGGCGGCCGAGGGCAACTCCGCCGAGCTCCAGGCCCTGGTGGAGGGGCTCGCCCGGCAGCACAGCGGCTTCTTCGCCACGGCCTGGCGCGTGGACCACCCGGCCACCGCGGACGTACTGGAGGCCATGGGGCGCCTCCACCCCGACAAGAAGGTGGCCAAGCAGGCGCGCAAGGCGGCGTTCAAGGCGCGGTCGCAGCAAGGAGGGTGAGCGTTCAGGCGGTGTTCAGGCGGGGGCGCGACGGTGTGGCCGCACCATCGGGTCCGCCGCCCGGCACGCTTCCCCCTCCACCGCCACGGGAGACACCATGACGCTCACCCGCAGGGACTTCGCCGGACGCACGGCGCTCACCGGCGCCGGCGTCGCGCTGGCCGGCAGCGTCGGTGTCCTCGCCACCGCGCCGCACGCCCTCGCGTCCACCGACACCGAGAGCGCGGACGGCCACCGGGCGGACCGGCACGACGGAGTCGGGTACGGGCCCCTCCTCCCCGACCCGGACGGCATCCTCGCGCTGCCCGCCGGATTCTCGTACCGGGTCATCACCCACAGCGGCAGGACGAAACTGGAGTCGGGCGAGTACACCCCCTCCCACCACGACGGCACCGCCGCCTTCCCCGGCCCGCGCGGCACGACCCTCCTCGTGAACAACCACGAGCTGAAGGGCCCCCGCACCGACTGGGAGCACCCGGTCCCGCTGACCGAGGGCCTCGTCTACGACCCGGCCGCTTCCGGGGGCTGCACGGTCGTCGAGATACGCCCCGACGGCCGGGTCGCCGAATGGGTCGGCATCGCGGGCACCTCCACCAACTGCGCGGGCGGCAGCACCCCGTGGGGCACCTGGCTCACCTGCGAGGAGAACTCCGACCGGGCCGGCGAGAACGGCATGACCAGGGACCACGGCTACGTCTTCGAGGTCGACCCCGCCGACCGGCGCGCCAACCGCGACCCCAGGCCGCTGAAGTTCTTCGGCCGGTACGACCACGAGGCCGTCGTCATCGACCCCAAGCGGGGCCACGCCTACCTCACCGAGGACGCCTCCGGCCCCAACGGCCTCTTCTACCGCTGGACCCCGCCGAAGGGCTTCCACCACGGCCCCGGCCGCCTCCGCACCCTCGCCGACGACGCCGGTGTCCTCCAGGCGCCCGTCTGCTACGACTCCGGCGGCCGGTACGTCGACGACTTGTCCCGCGCCGCGCGTATCGGCACGGTCTACGGGGTCGACTGGGTGGACGTCCCCGACCGCGACGCCCGCACGGTCGAGGTGCGCGAGCAGTTCCGCACCGGCGAGGTCAGCCGCGCCCGCAAGCTGGAGGGCATGTGGTGGGCCGACGGCGGCGCGTACCTCGTCTCCTCCTACGCCCGCGAGGAGAGCCCCGGACCCGACCACGACGGCCAGATCTGGTTCTACGACCCGCGGCGCCGCACCCTCACCCTGAAGGTGCTGCTCGGCGCGGGCGGTGCCTTCGACGGGCCGGACAACATCACCGTCTCCCCGTACGGCGGCCTCGTCATCGCCGAGGACGGCGACGGCCTCCAGCACCTCTTCGGCGCGACGGACAGCGGCCGCACCTACCCGATCGCGCGCAACGAGCTGAACATCGGCACGGCGGACGAGCCCGGGTACAGCGAGTTCACGGGGGTCACCTTCTCGCCGGACGGGAAGACGCTGTACGCCAGCATCCAGGAGCCGGGGATCATGCTGGCCGTGACGGGACCCTGGAAGCGGCAGCGGAGGTAGGGTGCCTCACTCGAACGGGTGATCCCATCCGAAGGGCAAGTCGAGCGGCGGGCCCGGACGAGGTGGCGGCACAGGTCGCGGCCGGGATCTCCGACCCGGCGGAGGCCGCACGCTCGCGGCAGTTCCCGTTCCGCTACCTCGCCGCGTACCGGCATGCGCCCTCGCTGCGCTGGCCGTACCCGCTGGAGCGGGCGCTCGGCCACTCGCTGGCCAGCGTGCCCGCACTGCCCGGCCGGACGCTGGTCCTCGTGGACCGCTCGGGCTCGATGTTCTCCTCGCGGATGTCCGACCGCTCGGAGCTCAACCGGGCCGACGCCGCGGCGGTGTTCGGTACGGCGCTCGCGGTGCGGGCGGCGCACGTGCCCGGGTGCACCTGAACCTGGCCGGGTACCGGGCGGGCCACGGGCCGTCGGGCGAGCGGAACCGGCACACGTTCGGCGGTCTGTCGGACGCGGCCTTCCGGATGGTGCCGCTGCTGGAGAGCGCCCGGGACGCCGACTGGCCGTGGGCCGCCCGACGGGCCCGCCAGGTGCCGTGGCGACCCGTCACAACGGCGGGCTGAGGGGTTCCTGAAGCACATCCACCGTACGCGGCAGGGACAGCCTGTGCGTGACCGAGGTCTCGAAGAAGATGGTGCGGAGGTGGGGGAACACGCCCAGCCACTCCCAGGTGCAGCCGGGGTCGACCTCCACCCACAGGTGGTGGAGGCTGCTCGTGCCGTACGCCGTCACGAACTGGTCCGGTGTGAAAGATCCGGCGATCCTGATGTGGGACCGGCCGCCGAAGCTCCGCAGCATCTCCAGCTGCCGGGAGCTGGAGACCGAGAAGTACAGATGGTCGCCGTTGAGATGGGCGACGACCTCCTCGCCGAACCGCTCGCAGTCGAACCGGTCCCAGACCCGGGCCAGCTCGCCGCGCACCCGGATGTCCTGGTGGTCCCGGTACTGCGCCAGTACCGGGATCGCCGCGTCCGTCGCGACACGCGTCGCGGTCAGCACGGTGAAGTACGCCTCGTCGCCGGTCAGGCCCTTCGGCCCGGGCAGCAGGTCCAGCACGACCGGGCCGACGTCGGCCAGCGCGCGCGCCTGCTCCGCCGACTGGGGCGGGATGAGCGCCGAGGCCCGCCGCTGCACCGCGCCCCGCACCTCCGGGTCCAGCTCCGTGGCATGCTCCAGGCAGGCGGCGGCCAGCAGATGGAGCCGCCGGCCGTCCCGGTCCGAGGTGTCGCCCCGCTCGATCAGGCCGGTGAGCAGCCGGGTCCGCTCCGTCGTCCGCGCGTGGGCGACGGACATGCGGATCACGTCCTCCCACTGGTCGAGGTGGGCGTGCGCGACGAGGAAGTCGAAGTCGAGGTTCTCCACCGCGGCCTTGGCGCCCAGATAGTCCTGGAACGTGCGGTGGATGAAGTCCAGCGAGCCCGCGTTCGGTTCACGGAGCAGACCGCTGCGGATCAGCAGATGGCGGTAGATCTCCTCAGCCGTGCCCTGGTCGGCGACCTGGGGCATGGCCGGCAGGGCACGCGTCAGGAGACCGATGGCGTCCGAGCGGTCCATCTCCGAGCGGCCGTTGCGGATCATCCAGTACGCGAGTTTCTGGATGAGCTGGACGAGGTGGGCCTCGGCGATGCGGACGGTCCCCGGCTTGTAGATGCCCCGCTCGCGGTCACGCCGGGACAGCAGCATGGACAGGGCGGCGTCGTAGATCTCCTTGCGGCCGTCGGGAAGATAGCCGCGGCGGTCCTGGTGGAGTGCGCAGATCAGCGCGCTCATCAGGGGGTTGGTGGCGAGCCGCGCCAGATCCTGCTTGGCGCGCAGGGCCCGCAGCAGGTCCTGCGCGTACTGGTCGCCGATGCCGGCCGCCCGGTGCCAGCGCCGCACGAACTCGGCCACGTTGTCCCGGCTCATGGGGGCGAGGTCGAGTTCGGCGAAGCCGTCGTCGACCAGCCAGTCCTCCCGTACGGCGGACGGGCGTGAGGTGACCAGCCACCGGTTGCGGGGATAGGTGGCGACCAGGTCCCGCAGCCAGCGGCGCGCCTCCTGCCGTTCGCCGTCCGGGATCTCGTCGATGCCGTCGACCAGGAGCAGTCCGCGCCCCGACCGCAGCACCCGGTCGAACCACCCCGTCGGCTGCACGCTCGCGAGGGGGCAGCCCACCTCGGACAGGAACTCGTCGGGGGTGGGGAGTTTCGCCCCGCCGCGCGTCAGGGTGCGCAGGGGGAGGACGAAGGGCACGAGGCCGTACAGGTACAGCAGCCGCTCGTCGAGGTGCTTCTTGGCGGTGGACACCGCGAGCCACTGCACCAGCGTGGTCTTCCCGGAGCCGGCGACCCCGCGCAGCAGCACCCGGTTCCGTCCGGCCAGCACCTGGTCGGCGGGGAGGAGCAGCGGAATGGGGCCGGCCGTGTCGCCCACCGCGTCCAGGCTCAGATAGGCGGCGTCGAGCGGCCAGGTGTCCGGCGACTCGGTCAGGTCGAGTCCGAAGATGGTCAGCCTGCCGTGCTTGGCGGCGATGTACTGGGCGTAGCGCTCCTCGAACGGGCCGTCGGCGGGTGACGGCGTCCGTGCGATCAGGGTGTCGATCCGCCGGGACAGCTCCGCGATCCCGCGGCTCTGCTCGACCAGGGTGCGCGGTACGAAGGTGGAACGCTGGGTGAAGAAGTGCAGGATGTGCAGGCAGGCGGTGTCGAGCACGCTCCTGTAGAGGAGGACCGCGTCGTTCGACAGGCCGAGGGTGGCGGAGCGGCTCTGCGCTCTCAGGTGGCTGGAGAGGGCGATGTGGCCGAGCTGGACGGCCTGGACGTCGTCCATGTCGATGCAGTCCATGGACCGCAGCGAGTCCGCGACCGCGTGTGCCACCGCGCGCAGCTCGTACTTCGGCAGCCGGTCCTGCACCCCCGTCGACTGCGCGGCGCGGTTGACCAGTTCCTTGGCGATCGCGTGCAGGTCGACCTCGGACAGGACGCGCTTCTCGCCCGTGAACGAGACGAGGCCGGAGACCTTCACGGGCCGGTCGACGAGACCGGCACCGGGGCCGTCGGTCACGAACAGTCTCTTGATCAGCGGCGCGACCACGCTCGACGCGAGCCGGGCGCCAATGGCGGCGGGTTCCATCTGCTTCCCGTCGGATGCGTGCGGACGGCGTTCCTACGCGTGCGAGTGCGGCTGCGTCTCGCTACCGCGCTACCAGGGCGGTAGCAGCCTAGGGGCGGGGAGCGGTCAGGGACAGGGGAACGGGAGTGCGGAAGGCTCGGGGCAGCGGGGCGCGCGGATTGGTGCCGGGGCGCGCGGGCGCCAGAGGCGCCGGGGGATTGGGGGAGGGGGAAGGGACGCGGGGCAGGGGAAGGGGCCGCCCGCCGCATGATCCCCTGTGCGGGCGGGCGGCCCCCGAGAGCGGTGCCGTGAGCGGGTGCCGTGGCCGGGCCTACAGTGCCTGGGCCGCCGGCTTCACCATGTTGCGGACCGTGCGGGCCTTGACGAAGTCGCCCAGCGCGGTCATCTCCCACTCGCCGGAGAACTGGCGGATCAGCTTGGCCATCAGCACGCCGGTCTGCGCCTCGGCGTTGGTCAGGTCGAAGCGGACCAGCTCCTCGCCGGACGCGGCGTCGATCAGCCGGCAGTAGGCCTTGGCGACCTCGGTGAACTTCTGGCCGGTGAAGGAGTTGACCGTGAAGACCAGGCCGGTGACCTCCTGGGGGAGACGGCCGAGATCGACGACGATCACCTCGTCGTCCCCGCCGCCCTCACCGGTGAGGTTGTCGCCGGAGTGCTTGATGGCGCCGTTCACGATCGAGAGCTTGCCGAAGTAGCAGCTGTCGATGTGGTTGCGCTGCGGGCCGTACGCGATGACCGAGGCGTCCAGGTCGATGTCCTTGCCCCGGTACGCGGGCTCCCAGCCGAGGCCCATCTTGACCTGGGAGAGCAGCGGCTTGCCGCCCTTGACCAGGGAGACGGTCTGGTTCTTCTGGAGGCTGACGCGGCCCTTGTCAAGGTTGATCTTTCCGGCGCCGGGCGGGGGCGTGGCCGGGGCCGTGGCCGGGGGCGCGGCGGGGGCCGGCGGGGTCACCGGGGGCTGCGTCGCGGGCGCCGACGCCGGCACGGGCGGGGCGACGGGAGCGGCGGCCGGGGCGGGGGCGGCGGCCGGGGCGGGCTCCTCCACCGACACGCCGAAGTCGGTGGCGATGCCCGCCAGGCCGTTCGCGTACCCCTGGCCGACCGCGCGCGCCTTCCACGCGCCGTTGCGCCGGTAGATCTCCACGATCACCAGCGCCGTCTCGGTGCCGAGCTGCGGCGGGGTGAAGGTGGCGAGCACCGAGCCGCCGTCGGCGTCGCGGATCGTGGCGGTCGGTTCGATGCCCTGGAAGGTCTGGCCCGCCGCGTCCGGGCTCGCGGTGATGACGATCTTCTCGATGCCCGGCGGGACGGCCGCCGTGTCGACCGTGACCGAGTCGGGGGTGGTGCCGCCGCCGGAGCGGTACGTCACGCCGGGGCCCGTGGGCTGGTTGTAGAAGATGAAGTCGTCGTCCGAGCGCACCTTGCCGTCGGCGGTGAGCAGCAGGCCCGATACGTCGAGCCGCACGGGCGCGGCGACGTCCACCGCCACGCGGGCGGTGGAGAGGGGGATGTTCGAGCCGGGGGTCATAGCTGTCATGCCCGGTGGAACGAGCGAGGGCGCTTTGCCGTTCCCTTACCGTGCCGCCGATCGGGCGGAGGCTGTCCGGGGGCGGCCGGGCCGGTCCCGTCGCGCCCGTGTGCCTCCCCCTCGCTCCCGTGTTCCTCAGGGATCCTCAGGGAACGACCACGATCTTCCTGCCGACCCCGGACGCGAACTGGTCCAGTGCCTGCGGGTACCGGTCGAGAGGCAGCCGGTCGCTGATGAAGACCTCGGGGTCCAGGACCCCGTTCGCGAACAGCTCCGCCGCGCGTTCGTAGCTGTGCAGGACCGCCATGGAGCCCGTGATGGTGATCTCCTGGTTGTAGATGCGGTACGGGTCGATCTCCACGCGGGTCGCGTAGTCCGCCACACCGAACTGGAGGAACGTGCCCGCCTTCGCGACGCGGTTCAGACCGTCCTGGATCGCCTTCGCGTTGCCCGTGGCGTCGATGACGAGGTCCCAGCCCTGCGGGCGGTCCAGCTCGTCGGGGGTCGCGCCGGACGCCGTGACGCCGAGCTGCTTCGCCGTGGCCAGGCGGGCCGGGTTGAGGTCCACCACGTCCACGCTCGCCGCGCCCGTGCGCTTGGCGAGCTCCAGCATCATCAGGCCCATCGTGCCGGAGCCGTAGATCAGGACGTGCGCGCCGAGGCGGGACTGGAGGACGTCGTAGCCGCGGACCGCGCAGGACAGGGGCTCGACCAGGGCGGCGTCCTGGGTGCGGACGTGCTCGGGGAGCTTGACGCAGTTCGCCACCGGGGCCACGGCGTACTGGGCCGCGCCCCCCGCCGTGGTCACCCCGATCGCCGCCCACCGCTCGCACATGTTGTTGTGGCCGTTGCGGCAGTAGCGGCACTCGTAGCAGTACAGGGAGGGGTCGACCGCGACCCGGTCGCCGACCGCCACCTCGGTGACCTCGGTGCCGATGCCGACCACCTCGCCCGCGAACTCGTGCCCGGGGACGATCGGCAGCTCGGGAGCGAACTCGCCCTGGAGGATGTGCAGGTCGGTGCCGCACAGGCCGCAGGCGGCCACCTCGACGACCACCTGGCGTGGACCCGGCGTCGGGTCCGGCACCTCGGTGACGACGGCCTTCCCCACGGACTCGATGACGGCGGCCTTCATTTCACGGCTCCCAACGACAGGCCCTGGACCAGCTTGTCCTGGGCGGCGAACCCCGCGGCGAGCACCGGCAGGGAGATGACGAGCGACGCGGCGCACACCTTGGCCAGGAACAGGCCCTGGCTGGTGATGAAGCCGGTCAGGAAGACGGGAGCGGTCCCGGCGACCACACCCGTGAGCACCCGGGCGAACAGCAGTTCGTTCCAGCTGAAGATGAAGCAGATCAGGGCGGTCGCGGCGATGCCCGGGGCAGCGATCGGGGCCACGATGCGGGCCAGGACGGTCGGCAGTCTGGCGCCGTCGAGCTGGGCGGCCTCGATGACCGCGACCGGGACCTCCGCCAGGAAGGACTGCATCATCCAGACGGCGATCGGCAGGTTCATCGAGGTGTAGAGGACGACCAGCAGCCAGATGTTGTCCAGCAGGCCCGCGTTCTTGGCGAAGAGGTAGAGCGGCAGCAGGCCCGCCACCGCCGGAAGCATCTTGGTGGAGAGGAAGAAGAACAGGACGTCGGTCCACTTCTTCACCGGACGGATCGACAGCGCGTACGCCGCCGGGAGGGCGAGGAGGAGGACGAGGAGCGTCGACGTCAGGGACGCGACCGTCGAGTTGATCAGGGCCGGCCAGGGGCTGGCGCCGCCGCCCGCGCCGAAGAACTCGCGGTAGCCGTCCAAAGTGAGGGCGGCCGTGAAGGACGGCGGGTTGGTCGCCGCGTCCGTCTCCGCGTGGAACGACGTCAGCGCCATCCAGGCGATCGGCAGGAAGAACAGCAGGCCGGCCGCCCAGGCGAGGACGCCCAGGCCGGTGTTCTTCATGCGCTTGCTGCGGGCGCCGGGAGGGGCGGTGGCAGGGGCGGGGGTACGGACCGCGGTGGCGCTCATCAGCGCGACACCTCCTCGCGGAACAGGGACGAGACCACGCGCAGCGCGAACGTCGCGATGACGATCGAGCCGATGACGACGAGGACGCCCGCGGCGGAGGCGAGACCGTTCTCGTGGGCCTGGTAGAAGGTCTGGTAGACGGTGTACGGCAGGTTCGCCGTGCCGAGGCCGCCCGAGGTGAGGGTGAAGACGGCGTCGAAGTTCTGCACGATGTAGATCGAGCCGAGCAGGGCGCCGAGCTCCAGATAGCGGCGCAGGTGCGGCAGCGTGAGGTGGCGGAAGATCTGCCAGTCGCTCGCGCCGTCCACGCGCGCCGCCTCGATCTGCTGGTGGTCGCGGCCCTGCAGCCCGGCCAGCAGGATCAGCATCATGAACGGCGTCCACTGCCAGATCAGCGAGGCCTCCACCGCGAGCAGCGGCATCTCGGAGATCCAGTCGGGCTGCGGGCCGCCCACGTAGCTGAGCAGACCGTTGAACAGGCCGTACTCGGGGTTGAACAGGACGTGCTTCCAGAGCAGCGCCGCGGCGACCGGGACCACCAGGAAGGGGGCGATCAGCAGGGTGCGGACGATGCCGCGGCCCTTGAACCTCCGGTCGAGCAGCAGGGCGAGGAGCAGGCCGAGGACCAGGCTGACCAGGACGACGGTGACGGTGAGCAGGATCGTCGTCCAGACCGAGCTGCGCAGGTCCGGGTCGCTGAGGACCTCCCCGTAGTTGGCGAGGCCGGCGAACTCACGGGCGTCCGGGTAGAGCGAGTTCCAGTCGAACAGGGAGATCACCAGCGTGGCCACGAACGGCAGCTGGGTGACGACGATCAGGAAGATGAGGGCGGGCAGCAGCGGGGCCCGGGTGGCCCAGGCGCGCAGCTTGCCGTTCGGCGGCTCGCCCGGGGCGGCGGTGGCGCGTGTGGTGGCGGCCGGGGGTGTCGAGATGGCGGTCATGAGCGTCCCTCGTATTCCTCGGAGATCTGCTCGGCGAGGTCCTGTGCCTTCTTCAGGGCCGACTCGACGGACTGGCGTCCGGCGATGGCCGCGCTGATCTCCTGGGAGACCTCGGTGCCGAGGTCGGTGAACTCGGGGATGCCGACGAACTGGATGCCGGGCGCGGGCCGCGGCTGCACGCCGGGGTCGGTGGGCCGGGCCTGCTCGATGGCCTCGCGGGTCATCTCCTGGAAGGCGGAGGCCTCCGCGCGGTAGTCGGGGTTCTCGTAGGTGGAGGCCCGCTTGCCCGCCGGGATGTTGGACCAGCCGATCTCCTCGCCGACGAGCTGCTCGTACTCCTTGCTCGACGCCCAGGAGATGAACTCCCAGGCCTTGTCGGTGTTGCGGGAGGCGTTCTGGATGCCCCACGCCCAGGTGTAGAGCCAGCCGGCGGACTCGGTCTCCTCGACCGGCGCGGGCGCGTACCCGAGCTTGCCCTTGACCGGGGAGTCGTCCGCCTCCAGGGAGCCGGCCGCGGACGTGGCGTCGTACCACATGGCGGTCTTGCCCTGGGTCATGTTGTTGAGGCACTCGGCGAAGCCGGACTGGGCGGCGCCGGACTGGCCGTGCGAGCGGACGAGGTCCACGTAGAACTTGGTCGCCTTCTCGAACTCGGGGGAGTCCAGGCGGGCGTTCCAGTCCTCGTCGAACCAGGTGCCGCCCATGGTGTTCACGACCGTGGTGAGGGGCGCCATCGACTCGCCCCAGCCGGGCAGGCCGCGCAGGCAGATGCCCTGCATGTCCCGCTCGCCGTCGTCGATCCGCGCGGCGAGGTCGGCGACCTCCTGCCAGGTGGGCTTCTCCGGCATGGTCAGACCGTGCTTGTCGAGGATGTCCTTGCGGTACATCAGGAAGGACGACTCGCCGTAGAACGGCTGCCCGTACAGCTTGCCGTCGTCGCCGGTGAGCGACTGGCGCATGGGCTCGAGGATGTCCTCCTGGTCGAAGGCGGTGTCCTCGGCCACGTACTCGTCCATCTCGTGCAGCCAGCCGTTGCGGGCGTAGATGGGGATCTCGTAGTTGCTCAGGGTGGCGACGTCGTACTGGCCGGCCTGGTTGGCGAAGTCCTGGCTGATCCGGTCGCGGACGTCGTTCTCCGGCAGGACGGTGAAGTTGACCGTGATGCCGGTCTCCTCGGTGAAGTGGTCGCGGGTGAGCTTCTGCAACTCCACCATCTGCGGGTTGTTCACCATCAGGACGTTGAGTGAGTCGCCGCCGGAACCCGCCCCGCCTGCTCCGGTCCAGCAGCCGGAGAGCAGCGGGGCGAGCAGCGTCCCTGCGGCGGCCACGGCTATCGCGCGTGGCCTCCGCCGGCTCGGGATTCGCATGGATCGCTCCTGGACGTATGGGGACATAAGGGGCAGTGTCGGTGTGAGGGGTCACCCTGAGCCGGTGACCTCGGAGTCAGACCCGGACGACCTGCGGGCCGAGCATCGAGTAGCGGTGGGCCTCGGAAGCGGGCAGCAGCGTGCTCGTGACGATCGTGTCCAGGGCGCCGACGTCGGCGAACCGGCAGAAGCTGACCGCCCCGAACTTGGTGTGCACCCCGGCGAAGACGGTGCGCCGCGCCGCCCGCATCGCCTGGGCCTTGACCTCGCTGACGGCCGGGTCGGGGGTGGTGAGGCCGTGCTCGCGGGTGATGCCGTTGGCGCCGATGTAAGCCAGGTCGATGACGAACCCGGAGAGCATCTTCGTCGTCCAGTGGTCGACGGTCGCGAGGGTGCCCGGGCGCACCCGGCCGCCGAGCAGCAGGACGGAGACGGTGCCGGCCTCGGCGAGCGCACCGGCGACCGGCAGGGAGGCGGTGACCACGGTCAGCGGCCGGTCCCGGGGCAGGGCCTCGGCGATGAGCTGCGGGGTGAAGCCCTCGTCGACGAAGACGGTCTCGGCGTCGCCGAGCAGGTCGGCCGCGGCGGCTGCGATCCGCCGCTTCTCGGGGACGTGGCTGGTGGCACGGAAGGCGAGCGTCGTCTCGAACCCGGCGCTCTCCACGGGGTAGGCGCCGCCGTGGGTGCGGCGGACCAGGCCGTGGTCCTCCAGGGCGCGCAGATCGCGCCGTACGGTCTCCTTGGCGACACCCAGTTCGGCGGCGAGCGCGGTGACGTCGACCGACCCCGTACGGCGGGCGGCCGTGACGATGGCGCGCTGGCGTTCTTCCGCACTCATGGCCGGCACCCGCTCTCCCTCGAACTGCTCCGGACTGTCGCTGCCCGTTCGGGCCCGGTGGGGCCCGAACGGGCTCATGGGGAGAGTTCTACAGCGGGCGCGCGTCGCTGACCAGGTCTGTTGCGCGCCCGATGGTGCCCGTTCGTGTCCGTTCCACCGGCCGGGTGCCCGTCGCGGACCTGGGTGGGAAGGGGGATCGGGCAGGGCGCGTGCCCGAACACGGCTGCGGGCGGGCCCGTTCGGTGCCCGCCCGCGTGGATCAGGATGTGTCAGTACGGCCAGATCGGCGGGTCGTTCACGAAGTGCCCGCCGAGGGTGGCGTGCGCCGGGTTGGCCGGATCGAGCTCGCCCTGTTCCGCGATCAGCTTCTCGGCGTAGGGCTCGGAGTCGTCCTGCGGGTCGTAGCCGAGCGCGCGGGCGCTGGTGAGGTCCCACCACAGGCGGGTGTTGGCGGAGGAGCCGTGGACGACGGTGTGCTGCACGCCGTCCGCGGTCAGGGCCGCGTGGAAGAGCCGGGCGCCGTCGGCCGGGCTCATCCACACCGACAGCATGCGGACGCTGGTGGGCTCGGGGAAGCAGGAGCCGATGCGCACCGAGACCGTCTCGATGCCGTGCCGGTCCCAGTAGAGCTGGGCGAGGTCCTCGCCGAAGCACTTGGACAGGCCGTAGAAGGTGTCGGGGCGGCGCGGGGTGTCGACGGGGATGAGGGGGTCGTCGCCCTGGGGCCGCGGGGTGTAGCCCACCGCGTGGTTGGAGGAGGCGAAGACGATGCGCCGCACGCCCTCCTCGCGGGCCGCCTCGTACAGGTTGTACGTGCCCTCGATGTTCGCCTTCAGGATCTTCTCGAACGGGGCTTCCAAGGAGATGCCCGCGAGGTGGATGATCGCGTCGACGCCGCGGACGGCCGCGCGCAGGGCGTCCCGGTCGGCGAGGTCCGCGACGATCGCGTCCGGTGCGCCGTCGACGGGGCGCATGTCGAGGAGGCGCAGCTCGTAGCCGTACTCCGGGAGCAGCTCCCGCATCAGGGTGCCGAGTCCGCCGGCGGCGCCGGTGAGCAGAACGGTGCGGGGTGCGGGCATCCTCGGGTCTCCTTGGAGCGGTCAGCCGTGTGCAGGTATGTGTGGCTGTACGGCATTCACATTCGTGGACAAGTTAAGGATCTCTCGCTGTCGCGTCAAGAGTCCGGAGGGGCGGGGCCGGCGTCGTCCGAGGGGCGAGAAATCCGGTGTTGTGTGCCCGGTTGGTGTGCTTGACCGGCCGCGGGAGGCGGCTTAGCTTGGGGCGCGTTCAGAAATGTAAACGACAGTCAGAAGAGTGCACCAGTGCTGAGAAGGGTGCACCGCTGAGCGGACCTGCCCAGGGAGAGCCCGTGACGTCAGCCCCTCTCGCCGCCCGACTCGGCGCGCCCAGCGGGCCGCTGTTCTTCCCCGTGACGGCGTACGGCCCGGACGGCGCGCTCGACCTCGACGTCTACCGGGCGCACGTCCGCCGGGGCGTCGAGGCCGGCGCCGCCGCCGTCTTCGCCTGCTGCGGCACCGGCGAGTTCCACGCCCTCACGCCCGAGGAGTTCCAGAGCTGCGTACGGGCCGCCGTCGAGGAGACGGCGGGCCGGGTGCCGGTCCTGGCGGGCGCGGGCTACGGCACCGCGCTCGCGATCCGGTACGCCCGGCTGGCCGAGGAGGCGGGCGCCGACGGGCTGCTCGCCCTGCCGCCGTACCTCGTCCTCGCCGCCCAGGAGGGCCTGCTGCGGCACTACGGCGACCTCGCGGCGGCGACCTCCCTCGAGGTCATCGTCTACCAGCGCGACAACGCCGTGTTCACGCCCGCGACGGTCGCCCGCCTCGCCCGCACCGACGGCATCATCGGTCTCAAGGACGGCCTCGGCGACCTGGACCTGATGCAGCGCACCGTGAGCGCCGTACGCGGCGCGGTCCCCGGCGGCTTCCTGTACTTCAACGGCCTGCCGACCGCCGAGATGACCGCGCTCGCCTACCGGGGCATCGGCATCACCCTCTACTCCTCCGCCGCGTTCTGCTTCGCCCCCGAGGTCGCGGTCGCCTTCCACCGGGCGCTCGCCACGGGCGACGACGCGCGCGTGGAGCGGCTGCTCGACGGCTTCTACCGCCCGTTCGTCGAACTCCGCGCCCAGGGCCGCGGCTACGCGGTGTCGCTGGTCAAGGCGGGCGTACGGCTGCGCGGTCTCGACGTCGGCGAAGTACGCCCCCCGTTGCACGAGCCGACGGAGGATCATGTCAAGCAACTCGCGCAGCTGATCGAGCGCGGGTACGCGCTGCTCGACGAGGAGGACCTGTGAAAGCGTCGGCGTTCGTCTACCCCTGGGACGTCAACGGCGACCCGGCGGCGGGGGAGTTCATCGCGGGACTGGGCGTGGGGCAGGTGACGCTCGCCTCCGCGTACCACTCCACGCGCGCGCTGACCCCCCGCCACCCCCGCCACCGGATCGTCACGGCCGAGCACGCCGCCGTGCTGTACCCGCCGGTGGAGGCCCGGTGGTCGGACCGCCGGCTGCGCCCGTACCCCGCCGGGGACTGGGCGCCCGGCGACGCGTTCGGCACGGCGGCGGCAGCCCTGGCCAACGCCGGTCTCGAGGTGCACAGCTGGGTGGTGCTCGCGCACAGCTCCCGCCTGGGCGCGGAGCACCCGAGCACGTCCGTGGTCAACGCGTACGGCGACCGCTACCCGTGGGCGCCCTGCATCGCCCAGCCGGAGACGCGGCGGTACCTGGTGGACCTGGCGGTCGAGGCGGCGGTGCGCCCGGGCGCGTCCGGCACGGAGCTGGAGTCGCTCGGCTGGTACGGGCTCGCCCACCTGCACGCCCACGACAAGACCGGCGGGGTGGGGCTCGGGGAGGCCGGGCAGTACCTGATGTCGCTGTGCTTCTGCGGGACGTGCCGGGACGGGTACGCGGGAGCCGGGCTCGACCCGGAGGAGCTGGCCGGGGCGGTACGGGAGGCGCTGGAGCCCCTCTGGCGCGGGGAGACCTCCGAGGGCGGTGACGGCGACGGCGGCTGGCCGCTGGTCGAGAAGCTGCTCGGCGCCGAACGCGCCGCGGGCACGCGCGCGTGGCGTGACGAAAGGGCCCGCACCCTCCAGGAGGAGACGGTCACGGCGGTACGGTCCGCCGCGCCCGAAGGCTTCCAGGTGCTGCTGCACGCGGACCCCGTCCCGTACCACTGCGGCGCCAACGCGGGCGTGGACGCCGGGCACATCCTCGGCGTGGCGGACGGTGTGGTCGTGCCCTGCACGGGCGGCGCCGCCCTGCTGACGCCGTTCGCGGAGCAGGGCCGGGAGGGTGCCGTCCTGGCCGCCAACTTCACCGTGGTGTCGGGCATGGGCGGCAGCCCGGGGACCCTGGCGGCGGACGCGGCCCGCGCGGTGGAGCTCGGCGCGACCCAACTGCGGCTGTATCACGCGGGGCTGGCCTCGGACGGTGACCTGGCGGCGGTCCGCGAGGCGCTGGCCGGGCCGGCCTAGTCACGGAGGACGGCGGTACGCGGGGCGGGCGACGGGTCCGGCCCTGAGACGCCGGTTCCGGCCGGGGCCGGAGGGCGGACCCGGGAGACTCGCGTACGGGGCGCCCGGGGGCCCGTACGCTCCCCTCATGCCCCTCGACCTCACCGTTCTCGGAACCGCCTCGCCGCACCCCGGGCCGGGCCGCCCGTGCTCCGGCTATCTGCTGCGCGGCGGGGGCGCGGACGTGTGGGTGGACGCCGGGTTCGGAACCTTCGCCGCGTTGCAGCAGCACATGGACCCGAGACGGCTCACGGCGATCTGGATCTCCCATCTGCACGCGGACCACAGCGCGGACCTGCTGGCGGCCGCGTACGCCTACGCGTACGGGGGACTCGACCTGCCCGCTCCGCTGCCCGTGTACGCACCGGGCGACTGCGGGCAGCGGATCGCGCGGTCCCTCGGGCGGCCGGACCCGGGTTTCCTGAGCGGCGTCCTCGATTTCCGGCCCTTGTACGACGGCCACACGGTGCGGCACGGGGGCCTCCGCCTCACCGCGCGCGCCGTCCACCACGACACCGAGGCGTACGGGCTGCGCGCCGAGTGCGAGGGGCGTGTCCTCGCCTACTCCGGGGACAGCGGACCGTGCCCGGCGCTCACCGGACTCGCCGCCGGCGCCGACCTGTTCCTGTGCGAGGCCGACGTCGACCGGCATGGCGAAGGCGAACGGCCCGTGCATCTCACGCCGGAGGACGCCGGCGCGTGCGCCAAGGGCGCGGACAGACTCCTGGTCACCCATGTCGGACCCACGCTCACCCGGGAGTCGGCGACCGAGCGGGCCGCGGCGGTCTTCGGCGGGCCGACCGGGACCGCCCGGGAGGGCGAGACCGTGGCCGTCTGAGTGCGGCATGCCCGGCGGGGCCGGGCGTCCACGTAGTAAGCGCTTTCAAGTCGTCGGCGGTTTCTTTGTCAGAAGCATTGACGAAACAGAGGGCCCCTCCTACTTTCATCGCGTCGTACTTCGTACGTCATATATGAGACGCGATACGCGAGATCAGATACGCGAGCCCGCACCGGTGACGGTCGTGGTTCCGTGCTGCCTCCGTGACTCCGAGAGGCCCGAATGACCTCTGTGCCGACGCCGATCCCCTCCAGGACGCAGTACGTGCTGGAGGGGATCAAACACCGCATCCTGACCGGGCAGTTGACCCCGGGGCAGGCCCTGGTCGAGACCGAGCTCGCCGCACAGTTCGGGGTGTCCAAGACGCCCGTGCGCGAGGCGCTCAAGACCCTGGCCGGCACCGGGCTCGTCGTGATGAGCCAGTACAAGGGCGTCACGGTGCGCATGGTGGACGCGGACATGGCACGCGAGGTGTACGACGTGCGGCTGCTGCTGGAGCCGGAGGCCCTGCGGCGGGCCGTGCGCCGCGGCGCCTCCCTCGATGCGGCCCGGGACGCGCTCGCCCGCTCCGACCGGTCGGCCGACACCGCGGAGAGATCCCTGGCCAACCGCGAGTTCCACAGAGCGCTGTACCTGAGCTGCGGCAACCCGCTGCTCGGCCGGCTGCTCGACCAGGTCCGCGACCAGGCGGCGCTGGTCTCCGCGGTCGCCTGGGCCGCGGACCCCTCCTGGGAGCGCGAGGCCGCCGAGCACCGCGAGATCCTGCGGCTTGCGCTCGACGGCGACGCCGACGGAGCCGCCGCCGCCCTGCACGGGCACATCGCGTCGTTCGTCCATCGGGCCTTTCCGGAGGCCCGGGAAGAGGAAGGTCATCAATGAGCAGCGTGACGTTCGAGACCGGGCGGACGGCCCTGGCCGACGTGGTGGCGATCCCGGTGACCCCGTTCGCCGAGGACGGCACCGTCGACCGGGACGTGTACCGGACGCTGCTGCGCCGGCTGCTCGACGGCGGGATCACCACCGTCACGCCCAACGGCAACACCGGTGAGTTCTACGCGCTGACCCCCGAGGAGCGCCGCCTCGTCACCGAGCTGACCATGGAGGAGGCCGGCGACCGGGCCGTCGTCCTCGTCGGTGTCGGGCACGACGTCCCCACCGCGGTCGCCTCCGCGCGGCACGCCCGTGAGGTCGGCGCGCAGATGGTGATGGTCCACCAGCCCGTCCACCCGTACGTCTCCGACGGCGGCTGGGTCGACTACCACCGGGCCATCGCCGAGGCCGTGCCCGAGCTGGGCGTCGTCCCCTACGTCCGCAATCCGCTGCTGCCGGGCGCCCGGCTCGCCGAACTGGCCGACGCCTGCCCCAACGTCATCGGTGTGAAGTACGCCGTCCCGGACGCCGCCCGCTTCGCCGCGTTCGCCCGCGACGCGGGGCTGGACCGCTTCGTGTGGGTGGCCGGGCTCGCGGAGCCGTACGCGCCCTCGTACTTCTCGGCGGGCGCCACCGGCTTCACCTCCGGGCTCGTGAACGTCGCCCCGTCCGTCTCGCTGAACATGATTGAAGCGCTTCGATCCGGCGACTACCCGGCCGCCATGAAGGTCTGGGAGCAGATCCGCCGCTTCGAGGAACTGCGCGCCGCCAACGGCTCCGCCAACAACGTCACCGTGGTCAAGGAGGCCCTCGCCTCGCTCGGCCTGTGCCGCCGCGACGTCCGCGCGCCCAGCAAGCCGCTGCCCGAGGAAGAGCGGGCCACGGTCGCCGCCATCGCCGCCGGGTGGTCGCTGTGACGGATCCTCAGGAGCAGCAGAAGAAGCCCGAGGAGTTCCGCAGCCACCAGTGGTACGGCACGGACGGGCTGCGTTCCTTCAGTCACCGCGCCCGTACCCGCCAGCTCGGCTACCTGCCCGAGGAGCACCTCGGCAAGCCGGTCATCGCGATCCTCAACACCTGGTCCGACATCAATCCGTGCCACGTCCACCTGCGCGACCGCGCCCAGGCGGTCAAGCGCGGGGTGTGGCAGGCCGGCGGGTTCCCGCTGGAGTTCCCGGTGTCGACGCTGAGCGAGACCTACCAGAAGCCCACCCCGATGCTCTACCGCAACATGCTCGCGATGGAGACCGAGGAGCTGCTGCGCAGCTACCCCGTGGACGGGGCCGTGCTGATGGGCGGCTGCGACAAGTCCACGCCCGCGCTGCTGATGGGCGCGGCGAGTGTCGACCTGCCGACCGTGTTCGTGCCCGCCGGGCCGATGCTGCCGGGCCACTGGCGCAACGAGGTCCTCGGCTCCGGCACCGACATGTGGAAGTACTGGGACGACAAGCGCGCCGGGCTCATCGGCGACTGCGAGATGGCCGAACTGGAGAACGGGCTCGCCCGCTCGCCCGGCCACTGCATGACCATGGGCACCGCGTCCACGCTCACCGCCGCCGCCGAGGCGCTCGGGGTGACGGTGCCGGGCGCGTCCAGCATCCCGGCCGTGGACTCCGGGCACGACCGGATGGCCGCGAAGAGCGGGATGCGGATCGTGGAGCTGGTGCGCAAGGACCGGAAGCTGTCCGAGATCCTGACGCAGGAGGCGTTCGAGGACGCCGTCATGACCGTGCTCGGACTCGGCGGGTCGACGAATGCCGTCATCCACCTGATCGCCATGGCGGGCCGGGCCGGCGTCCGGCTCACCCTCGACGACTTCGACCGCATCGCGCGGACCGTGCCGGTGCTGGCCAACGTCCGGCCGGGCGGCCAGAAGTACCTGATGGAGGACTTCCACTTCGCGGGCGGGCTCCCCGGGTTCCTGTCCCGGATCACCGACCTCCTGCACCTGGACCGGCCGACCGTCTCGTACGACACGATGCGCGAGCAGCTCGAGGGCGCGCTCGTGCACAACGACGACGTCATCCGCACCCGGGAGAACCCGGTCGCGAGCGAGGGCGGGGTCGCCGTCCTGCGCGGCAACCTCTGCCCGGACGGCGCCGTCATCAAGCACATCGCCGCCGAGCCGCACCTGCTCAAGCACACCGGTCCCGCGGTCGTCTTCGACGACTACAGGACGATGCAGCGGACCATCAACGACCCGGAGCTGGGCATCACCGCCGACACCGTGCTGGTGCTGCGGAACTCCGGTCCGAAAGGCGGCCCGGGCATGCCCGAGTACGGGATGCTGCCCATCCCCGACCACCTGCTGAAGCAGGGCGTACGGGACATGGTGCGGATCTCCGACGCCCGGATGAGCGGCACGAGTTACGGCGCGTGCGTGCTCCACATCGCGCCCGAGAGCTACATCGGCGGGCCGCTCGCCCTGGTGCGGACGGGGGACAGCATCACCCTGGACGTCGAGGCGCGCAGCCTGCAGCTCAATGTGAGCGACGAGGAGCTGGAGCGGCGCAGGGCCGCCTGGACGCCTCCGCCCGAGCGGTACGAGCGCGGCTACGGCGCGCTCTACAACGAACAGATCACCCAGGCCGACACCGGCTGCGACTTCGCCTTCCTGGCCCGGCCGGGCAAGGTACCGGACCCGTACGCCGGGTGAGCGCACCGAGGGGCCGTCCCCGCTGCGGTGACGGCCCCGGACACCCTCTGTGAAAGCGCTTACCGCCAGTACTGCCAGGACCGAGCACCCGCACCACCGGCTCGACCCGCACCCCCGAGAACGGAGAACAGTCATGGCCCAAGCCGCAGCCGTGGCGAAGAAGCCCGCGCCACCCCGGCGGCGCCGCGGGTCGGCCACGCCGCGCAGGCTTCCGTACCTGCTGATCGCGCCGGCAGCCCTGCTGATGGTCGGCTTCATCGCCTATCCCGTCATCAGCGTCTTCTACTACAGCCTGCAGAACTACAACCCGACCAAGCCCTGGCGAAACGGTTTCGCGGGCTTCGACAACTTCGTCCACGCCTTCACCGAGGACCCGCTGTTCTGGGACACCCTCGTCTTCAGCGCCAAGTGGGTCGTCGTCGAGGTCGGCCTGCAGCTCCTGTTCGGCCTGGCGCTGGCGCTGATCGTCAACCAGACCTTCGTGGGCCGCGCCCTCGGCCGCGCGCTCGTCTTCTCGCCCTGGGCCGTCTCCGGCGTGCTCACCTCCGCGATCTGGGTGCTGCTCTACAACTCCCAGACCGGTATCACCCGGTACCTCGCGGACATGGGCATCGGCGCGTACGGCACCAGCTGGCTGTCGGACACCTCGACCGTCTTCTCGGCCGCCGTCGTCGCCGACCTGTGGCGCGGCGTGCCCTTCTTCGCGATCCTCATCCTCGCCGACCTCCAGTCCGTCTCGAAGGACCTGTACGAGGCCGCCGAGGTCGACGGTGCCAGCCGGATCCAGCAGTTCTTCCACATCACGCTGCCGCACCTGAAGGACGCGATCATCCTGTCCACGCTGCTGCGCGCGGTGTGGGAGTTCAACAACGTCGACCTGCTCTACACCCTCACCGGCGGCGGACCCGCGGGCGAGACCACGACACTCCCGCTGTACATCGCCAACACCAGCGTCGACGCCCACAACTTCGGCTACGCGTCCGCCCTGACGACCGTGGCGTTCGTGATTCTGCTCTTCTGCTCGATCGTCTACCTGCGGCTGAGCAAGTTCGGAGGCGACAACAAGTGACCACCAACGCCGTCGAGAAGACCCGTCCGGTCGCTCCCGCCCCCGCCGCCGAGGAGCCGCCGCAGCGCCCGAAGAAGGCCCAGCGCGCCTGGGACGAGGTGCCGCGCTGGCAGATCTACCTGCCGCTGGGCATCTACCTCGTCTTCACGCTCATCCCGTTCTACTGGATCCTCCTCTTCTCGCTGCGCCCGGCCGGCTCGACCTCGCTCGTGCCCTGGCCGATCACGTTCGACCACTTCGAGAAGGTGTGGACCGAGCGGAGCTTCGGCACCTACTTCGAGAACAGCGTGTACGTCGGCATCGCCACCCTGGTGATGACCACGCTCGTCGCCCTGGCCGGCGGGTACGCCCTCGCCCGCTTCGACTTCAAGATCAAGCGCGGGTTCATGCTGGCGCTGCTGTGCTCGCAGTTCGTGCCGGGCGCGCTGCTGCTGGTGCCGCTGTTCCAGATCTTCGCCGAGCTCCAGATGATCAACTCGCTGGGCAGCGTCATCATCGCCGAGACGGTGTTCCAGCTGCCGCTGTCGATGATCCTCCTCAGCAACTTCATCAAGAACGTGCCGTACTCCCTGGAGGAGGCGGCCTGGGTCGACGGCTGCAACCGGTTCAAGGCGTTCGTCGTGGTCGTGCTGCCGCTGCTGCGGCCCGGTCTGATCGCCGTCGGCTCCTTCGCCTTCGTGCACTCCTGGAACCACTTCCTGTTCGCGCTGATGTTCCTCAGCAACCAGGAGAAGCAGACCATCCCCGTCGGCCTGAACACCCTGCTCAGCGCCGACAGCGTCGACCTGGGCGCGCTCGCCGCGGGCGGCATCATCGCCGCCGTCCCCGTGGTGATCGTGTTCGCCTTCATCCAGAAGTGGCTGATCACCGGCTTCAGCGCCGGGGCGGTGAAGGGGTGAGAAGAGGAATGAGAGCAGGCACGAGAGCGGGTCTGGGAGCGCGGAAGAGAACCGTCCGGATCGGCGCGGTGGCCGGAGTGCTGGGTCTGCTGCTCGGCACCCCGGCCGGGGCGGACACCGGCACCTCCGGTGCGGACGCGGCCCAGGCGGGGTCCGCGGCGACCGGGTCCGCGGTGACCGGTACCGGCGCGGCCGGGCCCACCGTGGCCGGTACCGCCGCGGGTGGCACCCGCGACTCCGCTCCGGCCTCGGCCGGATCCGGAGCGGCCGGCAGCCGTGACCTCGGCCGCGAGACGCTCGCCGCCGACGACGGCTGGGCCGCCGCCGACGGTGGAACCACGGGGGGTTCCGCCGCCGACGACGCCCACGTCTTCACCGTGCGGACCCGCGCCGAACTCGTCCGCGCCCTCGACGGCGGCAGCGACACCCCGAAGATCATCAAGATCGCGGGCACCATCGACGCCAACACCTCCGACACCGGCCGCCGCCTGGACTGCGAGGACTACGCGACCGACGGCTACGACCTGAAGAAGTACCTCGCCGCGTACGACCCGCGCACCTGGGGCTCCGCCAAGCCGAGCGGGGCGCAGGAGGAGGCCCGGCAGGCGTCCGCCGCGCGCCAGGCCGAGCGGGTCGAGCTGAGGGTCGGGTCCAACACCACCATCGTCGGCCTCGGCGACAAGGCCGTTCTCCAGGGCGCCAGCCTCCAGGTGCGGGACGCGGACAATGTCATCATCCGCAACATAGAGGTCCGCGACGCCTACGACTGCTTCCCCGTGTGGCAGCCCAACACAGGCGGCCTCGGCGACTGGAAGACCGCGTACGACACCATCTGGCTGCGCGGCGCCACCCATGTGTGGATCGACCACGTCACCGCCTCCGACAAGGGGCACCTCGACGAGGACGAGCCCACGTACTACGGCCGCAACTTCCTCCGCCACGACGGTCTGCTGGACATCACCAACGCCTCCGACCTGGTCACCGTCTCCTGGAGCCGGTTCGCCGACCACGACAAGGCGATGCTGATCGGCAACGGCGACACCGCCACCGGCGACCGCGGCAGACTGCGCGTCACCCTGCACCACAACGAGTTCGAGTCGGTCGTGCAGCGCGCGCCCCGCGTCCGGTTCGGGCAGGTGCACCTCTACAACAACCGCTACGTCGTCCCCGAGGACGCCCACGACTACCGCTACTCGCTCGGCGTCTCCACCGAGTCCGCCGTCTACGCCGAGAACAACGCCTTCACCACCCCCGGCCACGTCGAGGCCGCCGACCTGGTGAAGAGCTGGAACGGCACGGCCCTGCACCAGACGGGCACGCTCTTCAACGGCTACCCCGTCGACCTGCTGACCATCTACAACGCGTACAACTCCGGCAGCGAACGCGACCTCACGGCCGACGTCGGCTGGACGCCCACGCTGCACGGCGAGATCGACAGCGCCCGGCAGGCGGACCGCGAGGTCGCCCGGAACGCGGGCGCCGGGAGGATCCGATGACCGCGCACACCACCCCGTTGCCCGTCGTCCTCGCCGGCGCCCGCGGCCACGGCCGCTGGCACCTGGCGAACATCCGCCGCCTGGCGGACCAGGGCCTCGTACGGCTCGCCGGGATCTGCGAGCTGACGCCGCTGACCGCCGAGGAGCTGGGCGACGGCCTCGGCACGCCCGAGCAGTCGTCCGACTTCGGCGCCCTGCTCGACGCGACCGGCGCCGCGATCGCCGTGATCTGCACGCCCATCCCCACCCACACCGACCTGGCGCTGACCGCCGCCGGGCGGGGCGTGCACCTGCTGCTGGAGAAGCCCCCGGCGCCGTCGTACGCCGAGTTCCGGCGGATGGCGGACGGGGTCGCGGCGGCCGGGGTGGTCTGCCAGATCGGCTTCCAGTCGCTGGGCTCGCACGCCGTGCCCGCGATCCGGCGGCTGGTCGCCGAAGGTGCGCTCGGCGAGATCACCGGGGTCGGCGGGGCCGGGGCCTGGGCCCGTGACGAGGCGTACTTCCGGCGGGCACCCTGGGCGGGCAAGCGCCGCCTGGACGGTGTCGACGTGATCGACGGGGCGCTGACGAACCCCCTCGCGCACGCCGTTGCCACCGCCCTCGCCCTCGACGGGTCCGTCCGCGCCGAGGACGTCACCGGCATCGAGACCGAACTGCTGCGCGCCAACGCCATCGAGTCCGACGACACCTCCTGCGTACGGATCACCACCGCGGCCGGCGGCCGGGTCACCGTCGCCGCCACCCTCTGCGCCGAGCAGCCCGGCGAACCGTACGTCCTCGTGCACGGCACCAGCGGCCGGATCACCTTCTGGTACAAGCAGGACCGCGTCCTCGTCCAGCGCGCCGGACACGGCCCCGAGGAGATCGAGTACGGCCGCACGGACCTGCTGGAGAACCTCGTCGCGCACCTCACCGACGGCACCGAACTGCTCGTCCCGCCCGCCGCGACCGGCGCCTTCATGAAGGTCGTGGAGGCGATCCGGACGGCCCCCGACCCGGCCGCGCTGCCGGAGGAGGCCTGGCGCTTCGAGCCGGCCGAGTCGGGAGCCAACCGCCGGGTCGTCCCCGGCATCGACTCCCTGGTGGCCGAGGCCGCCGACACCCTCGCCCTCTACTCCGAGCTGGGCGCCGCCTGGGCGCACGCGAAGAAGGTGAGCACCTGATGACCGTCCTGCACGTGGCGGGCCGCCCGGTCGGCCGCTACATCACCCGGCCCGACGACCTGCCGGCGAAGTCCTCCCCGCGCCCGTACCTGCACCCGGTCACCACCCTGGCGGGCACGACCGTCACCGAGTTCGCCCCCGCCGACCACCTGCACCACCTCGGCGTCGGTGTCGCCGTTCCCGACGTCGAGGGGCACAACTTCTGGGGCGGGCGCACCTTCGTCCGCGACCAGGGCCCCACCGAGCTCGACAACCACGGCACCCAGCAGCACACCGCCTTCCAGATCGACGACCCGGACGGCTTCGTGGAGGAGCTGCGCTGGGTGGCGGCGGGAGGCGAACTGCTGCGGGAGCGCCGCACCGTCTCGGCGACCGAACTCACCGGCTCCGCCTGGGCGCTGGACTTCACGTTCTCCCTCACCAACACCACCGACAGGGTGCTGACGATCGGCAGCCCGGCCACCAACGGGCGCCCCGGCGCGGCGTACGGCGGCTTCTTCTGGCGGGCCCGCAAGGAGGACACCGCGCCGCGCGTGTTCACCCCCGGCCGGGAGGGCGAGGCCGAGGTGCACGGCACCCGCGCCGACTGGCTGGCCCTCGCCGGCTCCGACTGGACGCTCGTGTTCTCCGGGGCCACCGACGAGACCCGCGAGGACCCGTGGTTCGTCCGGGCCGAGGAGTACCCGGGCGTCGGCTCGTCCCTCGCGCACGAGGAGCGGCTGCCGGTCGAACCGGGCGGCACCCTCGTACGGCGGATCGTGACCGTCGTCGCCGACGGCGTCCTCGACCGGGCCGAGGCGGCGGCGCTGGTCCGGAAGGCGGTGAACCCGTGAGCGAGTCCCTGTCCACCGCGGGCGCGGCCGCCTTCAGCGCCGATCTCGGCGACGGCACCTACCGCAACCCGGTCCTCGACGCCGACTGGTCCGACCCGGACGTCGTCCGCGTCGGCGACGATTTCTATCTGACGGCCTCCAGTTTCGGCCGCGTTCCGGGACTGCCCCTCCTGCACTCCCGCGATCTGGTCAACTGGACGCTCGTCGGGCACGCGCTGGAGCGGCTGGAACCCGCGGACGGGTTCCGCACCCCACGGCACGACTGCGGGGTGTGGGCGCCCTCGCTGCGCCACCACGACGACCGATTCTGGATCTTCTGGGGCGATCCCGACCACGGTATCTTCCAGATCAACGCGCCGGAGATCCACGGCCCCTGGACCCGGCCGCACCTGCTCAAGGCGGGCAAGGGGCTCATCGACGCCTGCCCGCTGTGGGACGAGGAGACCGGCGAGGCCTATCTCGTGCACGCCTGGGCCAAGTCCCGCTCCGGAATCAAGAACCGCCTCACCGGGCACCGGATGCGCCCGGACGGCACCGGACTGCTCGACGAGGGCAAGGTGATCGTGGACGCGGACCGCATCCCGGGCTGGTTCACGCTCGAAGGGCCGAAGCTGTACAAGCATGACGGCTGGTTCTGGATCCTCGCACCCGCCGGGGGAGTGGAGACCGGCTGGCAGGGCGCCTTCCGCGCGCGCGAGTTCTTCGGCCCGTACGAGGAGCGGGTCGTCCTGGAGCAGGGCGACACCGACGTCAACGGTCCCCACCAGGGCGGCTGGGTGCGCACGGCGGCCGGCGAGGACTGGTTCCTGCACTTCCAGCAGCGGGGCGCGTACGGAAGGGTGGTCCATCTTCAGCCGATGCGCTGGGACGCGGACAGGTGGCCGGTGATGGGTGACGACGGCGCCCCCGTGGCCGTCCACCGCAAGCCCGCCCTCCCCCCGCAGCCTCCCACCGCCCCCGCCACCGACGACGACTTCCCCGGCGGACGGTACGGCCACCAGTGGCAGTGGACCGCCAACCCCGAGGACGGCTGGGCGCCCCGGCACTCCGCCGACGGACTGCGCCTGACCTGCGTACGGACGGCGGACGCCCACGACCCGCGCAAGCTGCCGAACGTGCTCACCCAGCGGCTGCCCGGCATCCCGGCCACCGCCGAGGTGGAGCTGACGCTGGACAGCGAGGAGCCGGGTGCGAAGGCCGGGCTCGTCGTCCTCGGCGACGCGTTCTCCTGGATCGGACTGGAGCGGGGCGACGACGGGACCGTACGGCTCGTGCACCGGTTCGGCGAGAGCGTCGCGGAGCGCGAGCGGGACGCCGCCTTCTCGCGGCCGGCTCCCGGGGGACGGGCCCGGCTGCGGATCGACATCGCCGCCGGGGCGCGCTGCCGCTTCTCGTACGACACCGGGGACGGCCCCCAGCCCTCGGGCCAGGTCTTCGCCGCCACCCCCTGGCGCTGGGTGGGTGCCCTGCTCGGCCTGTTCGCGGTTGCGCCCGCAGGCGAGGGACACGCCGGAGTGGCCACGTTCACGCGGTTCCGCATCACCGCACGTCCGAGGTCCTGACGACCTTCACCGCACGTCCACAAGTCCACATCGCCGCAAGTCAGTTGGTACGTAAGCCCATAAATTCGTAAGCCCGCACAATTCGTGGGTCTGTGAGTCCGTAAGTCCGTCCGTAAGTCCGTCACGTCGGTTGGAGCCGCAATGACGCAATCGCGCACGCCGCGCACGGGCACGCCGCGCCGTGGCCCGCGGCCGGGTGCCGGCCGGGTCCTGGTCACGGTCACCGCCCTGCTGGCCTCGCTGGGGCTCGGCGCGCTCGCCCCGGCCGAGGCCGCCGCGTCCGCCACGCCCGGCGCGGCACCGGCAGACCGGGCGGCCTGGAGCGACAGGCCGCACGGTTTCGCCTCGCTCGCCGGCGGAACCACCGGCGGTGCGGGCGGCCGGGTGGTGACGGTCACCGACCAGGCGTCCCTGGCGAGATACGCGTCCGCCGAGGAGCCGTACGTCATCCGGGTCTCCGGCGCGATCGACGTCGCGCCCTTCGGCTCGGAGATCGTGGTGGCCTCGGACAAGACGATCGTCGGCATCGGCACCACCGGCGAGATCGTGCACGGGGAGCTGAACCTGAAGCCCGGCACGAGCAACGTGATCATCCGCAACCTGACGATCCGCGACAGCTATGTCGAGGGCGACTGGGACGGCAAGACCAGCGACTTCGACGCGATCCAGATGGACACCGCCGACCATGTGTGGATCGACCACAACCGGTTCGAGCACATGGGCGACGGGCTGCTCGACATCCGCAAGGACAGCCGGTACATCACGGTCTCGTACAACCAGTTCAAGAACCACAACAAGGCCATGGGCATCGGCTGGACCACCGACGTCCGGACCGAGATCACCATCGACCACAACTGGTTCACCGGCACCAAGCAGCGCAATCCTTCCGCGGACAACTGCGCCTACGCCCACCTGTACAACAACTACCTGTCGGCCCAGGTCGCGGACGGCGACCCCACCTGGACGTACGGGAACTGGGCGCGCGGCGCGACCCGGATGGTCATCGAGAACAGCTACTACGACGGTGTCCAGCACCCCTACCAGGCCGACGCGACCGCCGAACTGGTCGAGCGCGGGTCGATCACCAGGAACACGACCGGCCGGCACGACGAGTGGGGCACCGCCTTCGACCCGAAGGACTTCTACTCCTACCGCAAGGACCCGGCCGCGGCCGTACCCGCGCTGGTCACCCGCTTCTCCGGGCCGCAGAAGACGATCGGCGGGCGCCCCGCACACCGTTGAGCGTCACTTCGCGTGCCTGACGTCCCCACGCCCCGACGCACCACCTCGCCAGCTTCCCCCACAACGTCACACCCCCTCGTTGGATCCAGAAGAAGAGAGCCGACCAATGAAGATCAGCATTCTCCGGAGCAGCCGAGGCGCGAGCCGTACGCCCGCCGCCCTCGCTCTGGGCGCCGCCCTCGCGCTGACCCTCACCGCCTGCGGTGACGACGGCAGCGGCGCGGCGGGCGACGACGGCGCCGAGGGCAGCGGCACGGGCAAGATCACTTTCTGGGACAACAACGGTGGTGTGCGCACCGACATCTGGAAGGAGATCATCGCCGACTTCGAGAAGGCCAACCCGGACATCGACGTCGAGTACGTCGGTGTCGCCTCCACCGAGTACCAGTCCAAGGTCGACACGGCCATCCAGGGCGGCGGGCTGCCGGACGTCGGCGGCGTCGGCGCGGCCATGGCCGCCGGCTTCGCCGCCCAGAACGCGCTGGAGCCGCTGCAGGACCGGCTCGCCGAGTCCTCGCTCGACGGCAAGCTCAACGAGAGCATGATCGAGTCCCTGAAGGCGGCCGGCGGATCCGAGGAGAACCTGTACTCGATACCGACCTCGGCCAACAACGGTGTGCTCTACTACCGCACCGACCTGTTCGAGAAGGAAGGCCTGAAGGAGCCGTCCAGCTGGGACGCGTTCTACGAGGCGGCCGAGAAGCTCACCGACGCCAAGAACAACGCGTTCGGCTACACCATCCGCGGCGGCGCGGGCTCCATCGCGCAGGCGCTGGACGCGATGTACGGGCAGTCCGGGATCACCTCGTTCTGGGACGAGGCGGGGGAGAAGACCACCCTCAACGACCCGAAGAACGTCGAGGCCCTGGAGAAGTACGCGGCCCTCTACAAGAAGACCACCCCGTCCGCCGACCTCAACAACGACTTCACCAAGATGGTCGCCCAGTACGACTCGGGCACCATCGGCATGCTCAACCACAACCTGGGCTCCTACCAGGACCACGTGAAGGCCTTCGGCACCGACAAGTTCCGTGGCATCCCGCAGCCCACCGGCCCCGGCGGCAAGCGCGTCCAGGTCTCCAACCCGGTCGACGGCCTCGGTATCTACAAGGCCTCCAAGAACAAGGAGGCGGCCTGGAAGTTCATCGAGTTCGCCTCGGGGCACGAGGCGAACTCGAAGTTCAACGAGTCGGCGGGCCAGGTCCCGGCGAACACCGAGGCCGCGAAGGACGAGTGGATCAGCAAGGCCGAGCCGACCAAGCTCGCCGCGGAGGCCCTCAACGACGGCTCCACCACCATCGTCCAGCTCCCGTACTACCTGCCGGACTGGAACACCCTGTCCAAGACCGACAACGAGCCCAACTTCCAGAAGGTCCTGCTCGGCGACATGAGCGCCAAGGACTTCCTGGACACGATGGCCGGCCAGCTCAACGAGGCCCAGGCGGAGTGGAACGAGCAGAAGAAGGGCTGATCTGACGCCCGCCGCTGAAAGCGAGGGCCGGCGGCTTCCACATGTCGCGCCAGCCGCCGGCCCTTCACCTCCCGCCCCGCCCCATGACCACCCCCCACGTCCGAAAGGCCCCTGTTCCTGTTCCGAAAGGCACACCGTCGTGTCCCTCACCCGCAGACAGGTCACCACCGCGGCCCTGGCCGCCGTCCCCCTCGCCGTCGCCGCGGCGCCCTCGGCATCCGCACACGGCTCCCGGCGCCCCCGCGCACGCACCCTCCACATCGCCGGTGACTCCACCGCCGCCCAGAAGTACGCCGACGCCGCCCCCGAGACCGGCTGGGGCATGGCCCTGCCGTACTTTCTGAACCGCACCGTCGACGTCGCCAACCACGCGGTCAACGGCCGCAGTTCCAAGAGCTTCATCGACGAGGGGCGGCTGGACGCGATCCTCGCCGCGATCCGCCCCGGCGATCTCCTCCTCGTGCAGTTCGGCCACAACGACTCCAAGTCCGAGGACCCCGCGCGCTACACCGAGCCCTGGACGACGTACCAGGACCACCTGCGCCAGTACGTCGACGGCGCCCGTGCCCGCGGGGCGCGGCCCCTGCTCGCCACGTCCGTCGAACGCCGGAGGTTCAGCGCGGACGGCACCGCGCAGCGCTCCCTCGGCGAGTACCCGGCGGCCCTGCGCGCCCTCGCCGCCGAGGAGGGCGTGGCGCTGCTCGACATCGAGGCGCTGTCCCTCGCGCTCTGGCAGGAACTGGGGCCGGAGGAGACCAAGAAGTACTTCAACTGGACCGCCACCGAGCAGGACAACACCCACTTCAACCCGCCCGGTGCGATCGCCGTGGCCCGGCTCGTCGCGCGCGAGCTGCTGCGCCGCCGGGTGCTCCTGTCCCGGGACGTGCGGCGGCTGAAGGACGAGATCCCCGAGTCGTGGATCACCTGGCCCGAGGCGTGAGTCCGTACCGCCTCGTCCCCCTTACTCCCCAAGCTTGATCGAAAGGACCTCTTCCTCATGCGTACCCGCACATGGCATGGACCTGCCACTCGCATCACCGCTCTCGTCGGCTGCACCGCGCTCGTCCTCGCGGTCACCGCCACCGCCGCCTCCGCCACCGGTCACGGCCACTCCCGCGACCTCGCCCGGCAGACCCTCGCCGCGAACGACGGCTGGGCCGCCGAGGGCACCGGCACGACGGGCGGCGCGGCCGCCGACGCCGAGCACGTGTACACGGTCACCACCTGGGCGGAGTTCAAGGCCGCGCTCGCCGACGGCGGCGACGCCCCGAAGATCGTCAAGGTGAAGGGCGTCATCGACCCCGTCGCCGAGGGATGCGCCTCGTTCGAGGCCGAGGGCTACGACTTCGACGCCTACCTGGAGAAGTACTCCCCGGAGAACTGGGGCCTGGACGAGGACCTGTCCGGCGAGCCCGCCGACAGCCCCGAGGGCCTGCGCGCGGCCTCCGCCGCCGCCCAGGACAAGGCCATCAAGGTCAACATCCCCGCCAACACCACCATCGTCGGCGTCGGCAGAGACGCGGGCATCAGAGGCGGCAGCCTCCAGATCCGCGGCGTGGACAACGTCATCGTCCGCAACCTCACCATCGAGGCCCCCCTCGACTGCTTCCCCCAGTGGGACCCCACCGACGGCGACAACGGCGCCTGGAACTCCGAGTACGACGCGGTCGTCGTCTACGGCTCCACCCATGTGTGGATCGACCACAACACGCTCACCGACGGCCGCTACCCGGACAGTACGCTCCCCGCCTACTTCGGCCAGACCTACCAGCAGCACGACGGCCTGCTCGACGTGGTGCGCGGCGCCAACTACGTGACGGCGTCCTGGAACTCCTTCGAGAACCACGACAAGACCATCCTCATCGGCAACAGCGACAGCGCCGGCGCCACCGACACCGGCAAGCTCAAGGTCACCCTCCACCACAACCGCTTCAAGGGCATCGTGGAGCGTGCCCCGCGCGTCCGCTTCGGCCAGGTCGACGCGTACAACAACCACTTCGTGGTCGCCAAGGACCAGAAGTACGGCTACTCCTTCGGCGTCGGCGCCTCCTCGCAGCTGTACGCCGAGAAGAACGCCTTCTCCCTCCCGGCCGGCGTCAGCCCCGCCCAGACGCTGAAGAAGTGGAGCGAGGCCCCGCTCACCGCGGAGAACAACTACGTCAACGGCAAGCGGACGGACCTCATCGCCGTCCACAACGCGGAGGTCCCCGAGGAGACCCTCCAGTCGGGTGCCGGCTGGACGCCCACGCTGCGCACCAAGGTCAACTCCCCGCTGGTCGTGCCGGTGGTCGTCGCCCTGGGCGCGGGCGCCGGGAAGGTGCGGTGACCATGGACCAGCCCTCCCGCAACACCCTCGGCAGGCGGTCGTTCGTCGCAGCGACCGCCGGTGCCGGGGCCGCACTCGCACTGGCACTCGCCTCCCCCGTCCAGGCCCACGGACGACGCTCCCCCTTCGGCCGGTACGGCTCCCCGCGCGCGCGGCTGACCGCCACCACCCTGTACGTCCACCCCGGCGGCCTCGGCGACCACACCACCGTGCAGGCCGCCGTCGACGCGGCGGGCAGCGGCTGCACGCTGGTCATCGCACCCGGCACCTACCGGGAGACGGTCGCCGTCAGCACCGCCCGCACGGAGATGACCTGGATCGGCGCCTCGGACGACGCCCGCGACGTCACCCTCGTGTACGACAACGCGGCCGGCACCCCCAAGCCCGACGGTTCGGGCACCTACGGCACCAGCGGCTCGGCCACCACCACCGTGCAGGCCGACGGCTTCACCGCCCGGCACCTCACCTTCGCCAACGACTGGCTGCGCGCCGACCACCCCGGCTTCAGCGGCACCCAGGCCGTCGCGATCAAGGTGCAGGGCGACCGGTCCGCGTTCCACCACTGCCGCTTCCTCGGCCACCAGGACACCCTGTACGCCGACACGAGGGCGCTCGGCACCTTCGCCCGGCAGTACTTCGCGCACTGCTACGTCGAGGGCGACGTGGACTTCGTGTTCGGCCGGGCCACCGCCGTGTACGAGCACTGCCACTTCCGCACCCTGATCCGCACGGACCTGACCGGCGCCCCCTACGGCTTCGTCTTCGCACCGTCCACCGCGGGCGCCAACCCGCGCGGCTACCTGGTGACCCACAGCCGGGTGACGAGCGAGGCCCCCGACGGCTACTACAAGCTGGCCCGCCCCTGGGTGCCCAGCTCCGACACCACCGCCCGCCCGATGCTGACCGTGCGCGAGACCCGCCTCGGCCCCGGCATCGACGCGGTGGCGCCGTACACCAACATGGCGTCGGGCTACCCCTGGCAGGACCAGCGGTTCGCCGAGTACCGCAACACGGGCCCGGGTGCGGTCGTCACCGTCCCGGAGAACCGGCCGCAGCTCACGCGCGCGGAGGCCCGCCTCCACACCCGTGAGGCGTACCTCGGCGACTGGACGCCCTGGAAGGTGCGCTGAGGTGCGGCGGCGCACCCCGCTCACCGGGATCGCCGGCGGCCTGCGGGCCGCCGGCGTCACCCCCGCTCTCGTCACCGCCCTGCTCGCCTGCGCCTGTCTGCTGCTGCCGCAGGCGGCCCCGGCCTCCGCCGCCGGGCGGGCTCCACAGCCGGAGGGCTGGGCCTCCGCGGGCCCCGGCACCACCGGCGGGGCGGGCGGCACGACCTGGACGGTGCGCACGCGCGCCGAACTGAAAGAGGCCCTGGCCAACGACGGGAACCCCACCGCGCCCAAGGTGATCCGCGTCGTCGGCGCCGTCGACGGCCACGAGGCGGACGACGGCACCCTGCTCGGCGAGCAGGACTACGCCCCCGGCTACGACCTCGCCAAGTACATGTCCTGCTTCGGCGAGGACGGCAGCACCTGGTCCGACACCCGGTACGACTACTGCAAGCAGCAGCGCCAGCTCCGGCAGACCGGTTCGAACAAGGAGAAGGCGCAGATCCAGCTCACCGTGCCGAGCAACACCACGCTCGTCGGCGCGGGCGACGACGCCCGGCTCCTCGGCGTCTTCCTGACCGTCAACACCGGCACGGACATCATCGTCCGCAACCTCCGCCTCGAAGCCCCCGTCGACCACTTCACGAGCTGGTCCCCGGACGACGGCAGCACGGGCAACTGGAACGCCCGCTTCGACGCGATGACCGTGATCACCGGCAGGAACATCTGGATCGACCACTGCACCTTCACCGACGGCCTCCCCCAAGCTCTCGGCTCCGCTCGAGCAGGGAGGTACCCCCATCCGGACCGCGAGGCACCCCTCGGCTTCCACGGCGAGCACGTCCAGCGCCACGACGGACTGCTGGACATCGAGGACGGCTCCGACTTCGTCACGGTCTCCGACAGCCGTTTCGAGGACCACGACAAGGCGCTCCTCATCGGCTCCGGCGACGGGCGCGGCGACCGGGACCGCGGGCACCTGAAGGTGACCTTCACCCGCAACCTCTTCGCCGGCATCGTGCAGCGCGCCCCGCGCGTCCGCTTCGGGCAGGTGCACGTCGTCAACAACGTCTATCGGGGCCGCGCGGACGGCACCCTGTACGCGCTCGGCGCCGGGGTCGAGTCCGCGATCTTCTCCGAGCGGAACGTCTTCACGTATCCGCACGGCACCTCCGCCCTCGCCGTCGCGGACTACGGGGGCGAGCGCTTCCACGACACCGGCTCCTGGTTCAACGGTCGGCCCGCCCGGCTCGACGCGGTGGCGAGCGGCCTCGGCCTGACCGGCGACGTCGGCTGGCGCCCGGCCGACGTGTACGACTACCGGGTCCTCAGGTCCGCGCAGGCGGTCGAGCGGTACGTCCTGCGGCACGCCGGCACCGGGAGGCCGTATGCACACCCCTGAACCAGGTCGTGGCCCACTGGGCCGCCGGACCCTCGTGACGGGAGCGGCCACGGCGGCGCTGCTCGCCGGAGCGGGCGTGGGCGCGGGGGCGAGCCCGGCACGTGCGGAGGACCTCGTGGGCGGCAACCTTCCCGACTTCCACCCGGCTCTCAAGGACGAGCTGCGCTTTCCGCTGGCCTGGGGCACCGCACCCCACCGTGACTTCCGGGCGTGGCGGCGGGCCGCCCGGGCCGAGGTCGAGGAGCACCTCCTCGTCGACCGGCAGGACGGGACGCCGTACGACCCGCAGTTCACCGACGGTCCCGACGGGGACGGCTACCGGCGGCAGTCGGTGACCGTCTCCCTCACCCGTTACGAGCGCGTCCGCGGCAGCCTGCTCACCCCGCACGGCAGGGGCCCCTTCCCGGCCGTGCTGCTCCTGCACGACCACGGGTCCAGGTTCGACATCGGCAAGGAGAAGCTCGTCCGGCCCTGGGACGACGACACCCGGCTCGCCTCCGCGCGCGCGTGGGCGGACAAGTACTTCAGCGGCCGGTTCGTCGGCGACGAACTGGCCCGGCGCGGATACGTCGTCCTGTCCCTGGACGCCCTCGGCTGGGGCGACCGCGGGCCCGTCAGCTACGAGCAGCAGCAGGCCCTGGCGAGCAACTTCTACCACCTCGGCTCCTCGCTCGCCGGGCTGATGGCCCGCGAGGACGCCCGCGCCGCCGCCTTCCTGGCCGGGCTCGACCGGGTGGACGGGCGGCGCGTCGCGGCCGTCGGGTTCTCCATGGGCGCCTACCGCGCCTGGCAGACCGCCGCGCTCAGCGACGACGTCGCGGCCGCGGCGAGCGTGTGCTGGATGACCGGGCTGAAGGAGATGATGGTGCCCGGCAACAACACGCTGCGCGGGCAGTCGGCGTACTACATGCTCCATCCCGGACTAGCCCGCCACCTCGACTTCCCCGACGTGGCGAGCATCGCCGCACCCCGGCCGATGCTCTTCTTCCACGGCGCCCAGGACACCCTGTTCCCGGCGGAGGGCGTCGAGGCCGCATACGGGAAGATGCGCGCCGTCTGGCGGTCACGGCACGCGGGGGAGCGGCTGCACACCAAGGTCTGGCCGGAGCTCGGCCATGTGTTCACCGCGCCCATGCAGGACGAGGTCTTCGTGTGGCTTGACGCTGTGTTGTGACGCACCAGTGCCCGCGACCACGTACGTACGTGTACGCGTACGTGGTCACGGGCATCGTCACACCGTCCGATGGACCGTCAGCCGGTCCGTCGCACGGGCTTGACCGACTCCAGCGTCGGCACCACCGGCACGATGGTCCCGTCGGCCGCGAACCTCATCCGGTCGATCGTCGTCTCGCGGTGCGTGCCGTCGCCGCCCGCCCTGCCGGGGCCGTTGAGCGCGAACCGGTGGTACACGATGTACCAGTCGTCGGTGCCGGGCGCCTGCACCACCGAGTGGTGGCCGGTCGCCTTGATCCCGTACTCGGGACGCTTGGACAGGATCACGCCCCGCTTGGTCCACGGACCGAGCGGGGACGGGCCGGTGGCGTATGCGACCTGGTAGTTCTCGCTGCGGGTGTCGTCCTCGGACCACATGAAGTAGTACGTGCCGTTGCGCTTCACCACGAAGGAGCCCTCGCGGAAGTTGTCCGGGGTGATGTCCTTCACCTGCGCCGCGTCGAACGACACCATGTCGTCGTTGAGCGGCACGACGTAGCCGCGCCCGTTGCCCCAGTACAGATAGGACTGCCCGTCGTCGTCCGTGAAGACCGCCGGGTCGATCATCTGGCCGCCCGGGAAGTCCGTCCTGCCGATGAGCGG
The DNA here is from genome assembly GCA_000719105.1 of Streptomyces sclerotialus. Lineage (GTDB taxonomy): Bacteria > Actinomycetota > Actinomycetes > Streptomycetales > Streptomycetaceae > Streptomyces > Streptomyces sclerotialus_B. The sequence goes on from JODX01000012.1 coordinate 67,328, forward strand.
CTCGCCCAGGGCGTCCTCGAAGGGGCCGGCGGGGGAATCGGCCACCGCGACGCCTATCTGCTGCTCGGCGCAGAAGTAGAAGTAGTACCTGCCGTCGCGCTCGGCGATCGCGGGGGCCCAGGCGTTCTTGTCGGCCCAGGACACGTCCGGCCCCAGGTCGAGGACCACGCCGTGGTCCTTCCAGTGGACCAGGTCCTTCGACGAGAACGCCTTGAACTTCGTCCCGCCCCAGCCGGCGAAGCCGTCCGTCGTCGGGTAGATCCAGTAGCGGCCGTCCATGTACCGGACGTCCGGGTCGGCGTACAGCCCGGGCAGGACCGGGCTGCGCGTCGGCACCGCCTCGACCGTCCAGGTGCGGCGCGTGCCGTCCGCCGCCGTCACCGTGTACGTCCGGGGCTTGCGGAAGTCACGGCGTGCACCGGACCTGGGGCTGATCGTCGCGCCCTCGCCGACCCACAGCTTCGGGGCGAGCCGGCGCAGATCCGCGTCGGGCTCCATGGGCAGGACGACCTTCGAGGACTGCTCGGTGACGACCGCGTACCCCTTCTGGCCGTGCGCCGTCGCGTCCACGACCGACGTGGGGCTCACCGGGTACGCGGCCAGCAGCCGGTCGTACTCCTCCTGCGTGACCGGGATGACGGTGCCGTGCCGCGGGCTCGCCGGGAGCTGGTAGTCCTCCGACATGGTCCACTTGCCCGAGTCGAGGTCCGTGGTCTCGAACGGCACGTAGCCGCGGCCGCCGTACTCGTCGATGAACAGGTACCACTTCTCCTCGGTGTTGGACTTGAAGACCGTCGGGCCCTCGCCGCGGGACAGGTCGCCGCTGCCGATGCAGTCCGCGACGAAGTCGTACGAGGTGTCCGTGAGCGAGGTGGACTTCTCGCCGGTGACGAACTTGGAGCAGGGGCTGGAGGAGCTGGGGTTCCGCTCGTCCTTGGTGTAGCGGTAGTACGTGCCCTCGTGCTCCACCACCGTGGAGTCGATCACCGAGTAGCCGGGGTCGCTCCACACCTTCGGCTCGCTGAAGGTGCGGAAGTCCTTGGTGGTGGCGTACATCATCCGGTTGTACGACGAGCCGGTGTGGTCCGGGTCGTCGTCGGCGTACAGCTTGGACGCCCAGAAGACGACGTACGCGTCGAGCGTGTCGTCCCAGTAGGCCTCGGGCGCCCAGGTGTTGCCCGCGTTGTCCGGGGAGACCTGGATCAGGCGCTGGTCGGTCCAGTTCACCAGGTCGGTGGACTCCCAAATCATGATCGACTTGCTGCCGTGCCGCTGGACCTCGTCCCAGCTGCCGCTGGAGCTGCGGTACATGCGCAGATCCGTGGCGATCATGTAGAACTTGTCGCCCTCGGGTGAGCGGATCACGAACGGGTCGCGCAGGCCCTTCTCGCCGATGGCCGAGGTGAGCACCGGCTTGCCCGCGTTGAGCTCGCGCCAGTGCAGGGCGTCGTTGCCGCGGCTGAGGGCGTAGCGGATCTGCTCGCCGTCGGCGGTTCCCTCGCCGGTGAAGTAGGCGAAGAGATAGCCGGCGTACCGGGGTTTCTTCACGTGCTGCCCTTCGGATTGGGCCGAACTGGACGGAATCCCCAGCAGGCTCACCAGGAGAGCCAGCAAGGGCAGCAGGAGCGTGTGAGCGGTACGACGCATGACACATCCTGTGGGAGTCTGATGGATTCTGTTGGCTGAGGGTGACTTTCGGAGTGTCACCAGCGGGGCACGATGCGTCAATCGGTGTGCGCGGGACAGGGAATGCGAAAACTTTCGACTCTTTCGCGGGTTTGGCGGCAACCCATCCGGGCGCGGTGGCGACAAGGGATCAGAAGCGGGCCGGACACGGCCCCCCGGCCCGCTTCGGGGGCCCGTTTCCCCGTCTCCCACGAAAGGACCTTCCGTGCGCCAGAGCACCGGACGCCACCGCAGGACCCGTACTCTCTCGGCCGCCGCCGCGGTGGCCGTCTCCGCGGGGGCGGGCGGCGTCTACCTCGGCCTGTCGGACGACGGTGCCCAGGCCGCCACCACGGTCACCGTCTCCTCCACCGCCCAGCTCGAGTCGGCCGTCGCGGGCGCGACCGCCGGCACGACGATCCAGGTCCGCGGCGGCACGTACTACCCGACGGCAACCCTCAAGTCGACGGCGAACGGCACCTCGTCGGCCCGGATCACGCTCCAGGCGTACGGCAGCGAGAAAGTGAAGATCGACGGCTCGAAGCTCCCCGACGGGTCCTGGCTCGCCGGGATCTACGGCGACCACTGGACCGTCCAGAACATCACCTGGCAGAACGCCCCTGCCCAGGGCTTCGTCGCGACGTCCTCCGTCGGCGGGATCTTCAAGAACCTCGTCACCGCGAACAACGGCGACTCCGGCTTCACCCTGCGCGGCGACGGCACGACGGACAACCTCGTGCAGAACCTGGACAGCTACGGCAACTACGACGCAGCGAACCACGGCCAGAACGCCGACGGCATCGCCGTCAAGTTCGGCTCGGGCACGGGCAACAAGATCACGGGTGCCCGTCTCTACAACAACGCGGACGACGGGCTGGACCTCTGGCAGTTCTCCTCACCGGTCACCGTCGAGCACTCCTGGGCGTTCGGCAACGGCGAGAACCGCTGGAACGACCCCGGCTTCGAGGGCAACGGCAACGGCTTCAAGCTCGGCGGCGGCGGGGTCTCGGTCGCGCACTCCGTCAACAACAACGCGGCCTGGGACAACACCCTCCACGGCTTCACCGAGAACTCCAACACCGGCGCCGTCCTGCTCAACCGCAACACGGCGTACGCCAACACCGAGACCGGCTTCTCCTTCGCCACCGGAAAGGCCCGCCTCGCCCGCAACCTCGCCGTGGGCAACGCGAAGGGCACCGCGAAGCTGGGCTCCGCCACCGTCTCCGCGGCCAACAACTGGGACAGTGGCGTCACCGCCCCGTCCTTCCGGTCCACCGACGCGACCACCGCGTACGGCGCCCGCGGGTCCGACGGCTCTCTGCCGGAGACGACGTTCCTGACCACGGGCTCGACGTCCATCGGCTCGACGATGGACTGAGCCCTCCCCGGCCGCGCGGGCGTCAGGTCGCCCGTGCCCGTGATCCCGCACCGGCGTGCGGCGGCGCGCCGGTACGGCCCCGGCGGCGTGCCGCCCCGGCCCCCGCGGCCGTGGCGGCACGCCGCTGCCCGTCGGTACGCCGCTGCCGCTCGGGCCCTCTCGCCCGATGAACGGGCCATCGGGGCTTTGTCCGCTGTCCAGGGGGTTTTTCGGTGCACGGGGGTGCGTGCGGTGGTGTGGCCGGTGGCCAAGCACCCGCCCGTGGTGTGTCGTGAGCTGCCGACGCCGATCCTGCAGGCGACGGCGGAGGTGGTGACCGGTGAGCGGTGCGGCGGAGCTGACCGCACCTGAGAAGGAGGCACGCGTTCCGGGACAGGGTGGCTCGCTGGAGTGGGCGCGGGATCTGGTGGCTCCGGCGCTGCGGGAGGCGGTGGCGGAACTGCCGGGGCCGGAACGGCTCGTCGAGGGGTACCACCGCGGCTGGCACGGAGCGGACGGCGGCCCCCTGCCCGCGGCGGGGCGGACGGGCGGCAAGGCGGTGCGGCCGGCGCTGGTGCTCCTCGCGGCGCAGGCGGTGGGGGGCGCGGCGGAGTGCGCGGTGCCGGGAGCGGTGGCGGTGGAGCTCGTCCACGACTTCACGCTGCTGCACGACGACGTCATCGACGGTGACCCCCTGCGGCGGCACCGCCCCGCGGCCTGGACCGTCTACGGGACACCGTCGGCCGTGCTGGCCGGGGACGCGCTGCTGGTGGTCGCCCTGCGGACGCTGTCGGCGGTGCCCGGCGCCCGGGGCGCGGCGGCGCTGCGGGAACTGGTGGCCGTGCTGGACGACCTCATGCGGGGACAGAGCCAGGACGTCGCCTTCGAGCGGGCCGCGCGGGTCACCGCCCCCGAGTACCTGGCCATGGCGGAGGGCAAGACGGGGGCGCTGATGGGCGGGGCCTGCGCACTGGGTGGCGTGCTGGCCGGAGCGGGCGAGCACCGCGTCGCCGCCCTCAGGGAGTTCGGGCGGCGGCTCGGCGTGGCCTTCCAGTGCGCCGACGACCTGCTCGCCATCTGGGGCGACAGCCGGCGCAGCGGGAAGCCCGTGGGCGCGGACCTCGCCGCCCGCAAGAAGTCGCTGCCGGTGGCGGTGGCGCTGACCGGAGACAGTACGGCGGGCCGCCGGCTGGCGGAACTGTACGAGCGGCCCGGGCCACTGGACGCGGCCGGTCTCGAGGCGGCAGCGTCGCTGGTGGAGGAGGCCGGGGGCCGCGCGGCCACAGAACGGGAGGCACAGCGCCAGCTCACCGCCGCCCTGCAGGCGCTCGCGCGCGCGGAACCGCTGCCGGAGGCGTACCGGCACTTGCGGCGGATGGCGACGGCGATGACCCGGCGCGACCGCTGAACCAGGCGCGAAAGCGCGAAAATGCGAAAGGCGGGGTGCGTCCGGACGCACCCCGCCTTTCGCGCTGTTCCGGCCGGTGGTCAGCCCCGGCGGCCGGCGAATTCCCACCCCACGCCACCGTTGATGTCACCGCGGTGCGGAACCTCGAAGGGGCCGAAGTTCGCCGGACGCTCATTGTGGTGGTGATAGTGCTCGTCGCCGGGCGGCGGGTGACCGCCGACGGCCGGGAAGGAGGCGGCCGGCGCCGCGGGGGCGCCGGCCACGGCAAGCGCGGCCGCTGCGACGCACACGGTCACAGCACGGCGGAGGGAGAACATCGACGACTCCTCGCGGATAAGGGAGATCAGCGGATCAGTCACGATGCTAGTGATATGCGCCGACGGCCCGGCGGAGAAATTCCGGGCCGTCCCGTGCTGTCCCCCGAATGAGGAGGCGAATGGCCGGGAAAAGGAGAGCCGGACGGCTGAGGGGTGAAATACCGCCCGGCGGCTCATGAGCGAGTCACGAATCGCCTTTTCCCTTGCCCCGCCACTCGGATGCGGCGCTCGGATTACTTGTTCACCTGTAGGTGATGTCGGAGGACGAGTACAGGCAGTTGGTGCTGTCCGGGCCCGTCCCGACCGCGGTGGTGTTGTTGTACTTCTGGCAGGGCACGACCTTGCGGCTGCTGTCGTTGGAGATCGTGATCCTGCGCAGGGTCGCGACGTCGTTGCGGTTGACGTTGATGCCGACGAGCCGCGCCGTGGAGCCCGTGCCGGTCACCTCGATGGTGTTGAGGTTGACCTTGCGCGTGTACTGCGTGGAACAGTCGCCGCAGGAGCGGTAGAGCGTCTTGAACTCGCTGACGGCGAAGTTGGAGATGTTCACCGTGCCGCCGCCGTTGTGCTGGAACACCTTGTCGGCGGCCTTCTTCGCGCCGCCGCCGGTGACGGTGGCGACGGTGCCGTTGCCGCCGCGGAAGGTGGCGGCGTCCTCGCCGACGTCCTCCCACCACACGTTCTGCAGAGTGCAGTTGCCCTCGCAGTGGATGCCGTCGGCGCCGGGCGCGCCGATGATGACGTTCTTCAGCGTCGCGCCGTTCGCGAGCTTGAAGATCGGGTCCTGGCCCTCCTCCTGGCCGTCACCGGCCAGGTCGCCGCTGCCGTAGTACCGCACCATGCCGCCGTCCCGGGTGCCGGACACGGAGATGGTGGAGCTCACGCCCTGGCTGCCGGTGGGGGCCGGCCAGGTGGCGGCGCTCGCGGCCGGCAGGGTCGAGCCGCCGACGAGGGCGGTGCCGGTCAGGCCGAGCGCGCCGAGACCGCTGAGGAGGGCGTGCCGCCGTACGGTACGGCGGCGCGGGTGACGCACACGCTGCTCTGCTGGTGAAGTCATGTCCCGTTTCCTTCGGTGGGGGATCAGAGCTGTGCTTCTCGACTGCTGGTCGCCACCGGAGGGGAAGAGGTTGCCGCGCGGGGGACTTTTTTTCCGCCGGGCCGTTCCCGGCGGATGCATCCCGGCGGATTCACCGGCTCACGAGTCGCCCTCGTCCGAGTCGTCGTCGCCCTGCCGCGCGAAGTCGCCGCCCACGGCGAGCTGTTCGCCGTCCGCCGTCGCGGTGATCGTGTAGTCGTCGTCCCCGGCGTCACGGCCGCCGCGCTCGTGGTCGTACTGGCCGGCGAAGACCCACTCCCCGGCCGGGACCGTACGGCCCTCCTTGAGCGTCCACCGGTAGACGAGGAAGCCGTCCTCCTCGCCGGTCGTCAGCGTGAAGTCCCGCTCGGGCAGCGACCGCCAGGCGCCGGTCGAGGTGACGCCCTCGGTCAGCGCGATGCGCAGTTCGACGGTGAGCGCCGTGAGCTTCTCCCGCGACTTCAGGGTGACGTTGCTCTGCGCCCAGAACTCGTTGCTGTGCGGGTCGACCGAGCCGTCGGACCACAGCGGCCCGCTCTCCACGTCCCGGGCCACGGGCGGCCGGGACGAGGCGGAGTCCTCCGGCTTCTCCTTGTCCTTCGACTCCTCGGAACTCTCCGCGGACGGGGTGCTGCTCGGCTTGTCGCCGGCGTTGCCGGTCGGGGTGGGGTCGTCGGGCGGGAGCGGTGCGCGGCTCGTCGCGTCCGGGGAGACGACCGGCGTCGGCGACGTCACGACCGTACGGTCCGCGGGCTCGTCGCCCTTGACCGCCGAGGCGACCGCGTAGCCGCCCACCCCGAGAACCCCGGCGACGGCGGCCGTGGCGCCCGCGAGCCGCATCCAGCCGGCCCAGCCGCTCAGGGGGCGCGCCCGGTGTGCGGAGCGGGCCGGGCGGGGCCCCTCCGCCATGCCGCGTTCGATCCGGGCCAGGATCCGCGCGCGGTCGGGCTCATGAGCCTCGCCCGCTTCGCGCAGGCGGGCGCGCAGCTCGTCGTGCACGTCCCTCATCGGTCCCTTCCTCCGGTGGCCCCGGACACCGCTGCCCTGTGCATCTGCCGCGGGGCCTCCTGCGCCCCGAGCAGCCGCTGGAGCTCCGCCATCCCCTTCGACGTCTGGCTCTTCACCGTACCGACCGACACGCCCAGCGCGAGCGCGGTGTCCTTCTCCGAGAGGTCGAAGGCGTGCCGCAGCACCACACACGCCCGCTTGCGGAACGGCAGTCTGCGCAGTGCCCCCTGCACATCGACCATGCCGGGAACGTCGGGGTTCTCGGTCTTCTCCTCGCGCTGCGACCAGAACAGCGTAATGCGGCGCCGCTCGCGGACCGCGCTGCGGATGCGGGTCCGGGCGAGGTTGGCGACCACCCCGCGCGCGTACGCCACCGGGTGGTCGGCCGCCCGCACCCGGTCCCAGCGGTGCCACATCGCGAGCAGCGCGTCGGCCGCGAGGTCGTCGGCCGCGTCGGCCTCGCCCGTCAGCAGATGGGCCAGCCGCGCCAGTTCGGCGTAGTGCCGCTCGAAGAAAGCGTGGAACTCCACGGAGGCGGCGTCGTCGACGACAGTGCCCACGGGCGACCTCTCCTCGCTGCGGATCGACGGATACCAGTGCGGGGACGCGTGTGTACGGACCGTGCTCGGTGCGCGTGCGGATACGGCCCCCGGGTTCGACCCGGCAACGCATGATCGTTTCTCCGGGGCGAGGAGCGGAAGCGTAGCAGTGTTCGTACGGGCCTTCGAACAGCGTGTGACCCACCGAACTTTGATTCCGTAACACGGAGGAGACCTGAAGTGCACACGACAGGGGGACAATCCAGCCAGCATCCGCACACTCGGCACTCAGGCCTCCACGGCCCCAAGGAGTATCCGCCATGTCCGACAGTCAGCAGGCGGCCGGCCCGTCGAAAGCCGGGCCACCAGCGACGACGAACGGCGTCGACCGCTTCTTCCGGATCAGCGCCCGGGGTTCCACCCTCGCCCGTGAGATACGCGGCGGCCTCGCCACGTTCTTCACGATGGCATACATCCTCGTCCTGAATCCCATCATCCTGGGCAGCGCCGAGGACAAGTTCGGGCACCGGCTCGACGGCGCCGAACTGGCCACCGCCACCGCCCTGGTGGCCGCGCTCATGACGGTCATCATGGGCGTCGGCGGCAACCTCCCGCTCGCGCTCGCCGCCGGACTCGGCCTCAACGCCGTCGTCGCCTTCCAGATCGCCCCGCTGATGAGCTGGGCCGACGCGATGGGCCTCGTCGTCCTCGAGGGCCTGCTGATCTGCGTCCTGGTGGTCACCGGGCTGCGCGAGGCCGTCATGCACGCCATCCCGCAGCCGCTCAAGCAGGCCATCAGCGTGGGCATCGGCCTGTTCATCGCCTTCATCGGCTTCGTCGACGCCGGGTTCGTCAGCCGGATCCCGGACGCCGCGAACACCACCGTCCCCGTGCAACTCGGCGCCACCGGCGCACTGTCGGGCTGGCCGATCCTCGTCTTCTGCCTCGGCGTGCTGCTGACGATCGGGCTGCTCGCCCGCGGGGTGAAGGGCGCGATCCTGATCAGCATCCTGGTGATGACGGCCGTTGCGATCGTGATCGAGGCGGCCGCCGACATCCCGAGCTGGGGGCTGACCACGCCGAAGCTCGCCGACGACATCGTGGCCGCGCCCGACTTCGGGCTGATCGGCGACTTCAGCCTGTTCGGCGCCTTCGGCGAGACCACCGTCATCGCCGTGGTGCTGCTGATCTTCACCCTGCTGCTGTCCGACTTCTTCGACACCATGGGCACGGTCGTCGGAGTCAGCACCGAGGCCGGACTGGTCGACGAGCAGGGCAGGGTGCCGAACCTGGGCCGCGTGCTGCTCATCGACGGCGCGGCCGCCGTCGCGGGCGGCGCCTCCTCCGCCTCCTCGGCGACCTCGTACGTCGAGTCGGCGGCCGGCGTCGGCGAGGGCGCGCGCACCGGCTTCGCGAACCTGGTCACCGGCGGGCTGTTCGCCTGCGCGCTGTTCCTGACCCCGCTGCTGACCATGGTCCCGATGCAGGCGGCCGCCCCGGCGCTCGTCGCGGTCGGCTTCCTGATGATGGTCCAGGTCAAGCAGATCGACTGGGAGCGGTACGAGATCGCGATCCCCGCGTTCCTGACGATCGCCGTGATGCCGTTCACCTACTCGATCACGAACGGCATCGGCGCGGGCTTCGTGTCATACGTCCTGATCAAAACCGTGCTCGGCAGGGCCAGGGAAGTGCACTGGCTGCTGTGGGGGACCTCGGCGCTGTTCCTGGTGTACTTCGCGATCGACCCGGTCCAGCAGCTGCTCGGGGTGGCGTGAGACGGGAGGGCTCCCCGTGCCCGTGAGACCACGAGGAGCCCTCCGCACCCGACCGGCTAGTCCTGCAGCGCCGCCTCCATCATCGCCTGCGCCACCGGCGCCGCCAGCCCGTTGCCGCTGACCTCGGAGCGCGCCGCGTCCGACTGCTCGACGACCACCGCCACGGCGACCTCCTGGCCGGTGGTGTCCGACTTCGCGTACGAGGTGAACCAGGCGTACGGCGTCTTGCTGTTGTTCTCGCCGTGCTGGGCGGTACCGGTCTTGCCGCCGACCGTGGCGCCGGAGACCCGGGCGTTGGTGCCCGTCCCCTCCTCGACCACCGTCTGCATCGCGGACCGGAGCTGCTCGGCGGTGGCGGAGCTGACGATCCGCTCCGTCCCCGCCTCGTCGTCGTAGTCCCGGAGCACATTGCCGTCGGCGTCACTGGTCTGCGCCACCATATGGGGCGACACCAGCTCGCCGTCGTTGGCTATGGCCGCCGACACCATGGCGATCTGCAACGGGGTGGCCGTCACATCGAACTGGCCAATACCGGACAGTGCGGTCTGCGCCTCGTCCATGTCGGACGGGTACACACTCGCGTACGCCCGCACCGGCACGTCCAGATCGTCGTCGTTAAAGCCGAAACTCTCCGCCATCGCCTTCACCTTGTCCTGACCGAGGTCGACGGCCAGCTTCGCGAAGACGTTGTTGCACGAGTACTGCAGCGCCACCCGGATCGTGGCGTTCTCGCAGGGCGCCGCGGTGTTCTCGTTGGCCAGCTCGGTGACCGTGCCGGGCAGCGTGTACGGGTCCGGGCTGTCCGTGCGCTCGTCCACGGACCCGTACAGCCCGTCCTCCAGCGCGGCGGCCGCGACGACCAGCTTGAACGTCGAGCCCGGCGGCAGCGGCTGCCGCAGCGCGCGGTTGACCAGCGGCTTGTCGTCGTCCTTGGAGAGCTTCTTCCAGGCCGCGGCGTCGCCGGAGCCGGAGCCGCTGATCGTGCCCGGGTCGTACGACGGGGTGGAGACCACGGCGAGGATCTGCCCGGTCGCCGGGTCGATCGCGACGGCCGCGCCCTTCTTGTCGCCGAGCGCCTCGTACGCGGCCCGCTGCACGTCCGGATCGATCGTCGTGACCACGTCGCCCGGGGCGGCGGGCTCCTTGGTGAGCACGTCCAGCGGGCTCTTGAGCTCGGTGTCCGTGCCGTCGAGGAGGTCCTTGTAGATGCCCTCCAGCTGTGTCGCCCCGTACACCTGCGAGCCATAGCCCGTCACGGCCGCGTACAGCTCGCCGTCCTTGTACGTGCGCTTGTACGCGAAGTCGCTGCCGTCGGTGCGCGCCGAGCCGGTGACCGCCTCGCCGGCCACGATGATGTCGCCGAGCGGCTGGGCGTACTGCTCCATCATGGTGCGCCGGTTGTTCTTGTCGTCCGCGAGCGCCTGGCCGTCGTAGAACTGCACCCATGTCGCCCTGACCAGCAGGGCGAACACGAGCAGCAGGGTGAAGACGGCGGTCCGCCTGATCGTCTTGTTCATGCCGTCCGGAAGACGAACGGGATGGGATCAAACGTTCCCTCGCGTCCGTTTTCTCATGACACTCTCATGACACTCCGGCATGACTTCTCCGGAGTGCCCGGCAGCCACGGGCCCGCCCGCTCAGAGCCGGCGCGTCGCCAGCGTCAGCCGGTCCCGCGCGTCGAACAGGGCGTCCTTCACCAGCTGCTCGTGGGCGGGGGTCAGCCGGGCCGCCGGCACCGAGCAGCTGATCGCGTCCCGGGCGGGGGTGCGGTAGGGGACGGCCACGCCGAAGCAGCGCAGGCCCAGCGTGTTCTCCTCGCGGTCCACGGCGAAGCCCTGCTCGCGGATCTGGTGGAGCTCCTCGATGAGCTTCTCGCGGTCCGTGATCGTGTGCTCGGTCAGCGCGGGCAGCGTCTCCGGGAGCAGCTTGCGCACCTGCTCGTCGGTGTGGGTGGCCAGCAGCGCCTTGCCCAGCGACGTCGAGTGGGCGGGCAGCCGGCGGCCCACGCGCGTGAAGGGGCGCAGATAGTGCTGCGACTGGCGGGTGGCGAGGTAGACGACGTTCGTGCCGTCGAGGCGCGCCAGGTGGATGGTCTCCGTGGTGTCGTCCGAGAGCCGGTCCAGCGTCGGGCGGGCCGCGGCCACGACCTCGTCGCCGTCGATGTAGGAGGTGCCGACGAGCAGCGCCCGCACCCCGATGCCGTACCGCGTGCCCGTGGCGTCCGTCTCCACCCAGCCGAGGTCGACGAGCGTGCGCAGCAGCATGTACAGGCTGGACTTCGGATAGCCCACCGCCTCCTGCACCGCGGCCAGGGAGTGCATGCCGGGCCGGCCCGCGAAGTACTCCAGCAGTTCCACCGTGCGCACCGCGGACTTGACCTGCGCCCCGCCGCCCGTCTCGCCAGCCGACATCGCCCTTGACCCCTTCGTTCGACGGGAAATAGTCTCCCAAGTGTTCATCTATGGAGATGGCGTTCAGTATATCGAACGCGCCTGGTGGACGGTGTACGAACTGCAGCAAGACATGTGGAGGGAACCCGCGGTGGCAGCAGCACCAGTCTGGAGTGTCGACCCCCGTACCGGGAAGCAGCGCGAGCAGGTCGCGGTGGAGGCCACGGCCCAGGGGGTGGACGAGGCCGTCCGCGCCGCCCACGCCGCGAGAGGCGCCCTCGCCGACCGCACCGTCCGCGCCGCGTTCCTGCGCTCGGCCGCCGACCGGCTGGAGGGCGCGAAGGACCGCCTCGTCGAGCTGGCGGACGCGGAGACCGCGCTCGGCCCGGTCCGGCTCACCGGTGAACTCGCGCGCACCTGCTACCAGCTGCGGGCCTTCGCGGACATCGTGGACGAGGGCGCGTTCCTGGACGTCGTCATCAACCACCCCGACGACACCGCCACCCCGCCGATCCCGGACCTGCGCCGCTACAAGGTGCCCCTCGGCGTGGTCGCCGTCTACTCGGCCTCCAACTTCCCCTTCGCCTTCTCCGTCGCCGGCGGCGACACCGCGAGCGCGCTCGCGGCCGGCTGCCCCGTCGTCGTCAAGGCCCACCCCGACCACCCGGGACTGTCCGAGCAGGTCGCGGCCGAGCTGCGCGCAGCCGCCGCCGAGCACGGCATCCCCGAGGGCGTCGTCGGCCTGGTCCACGGTTTCGAGGCGGGCGTCGAGCTGGTGAAGCACCCGCTGGTCGCGGCGGCCGGCTTCACCGGTTCCGTACGCGGCGGCCGCGCCCTCTTCGACGCGGCGGCGGCCCGGCCGGTGCCGATCCCCTTCCACGGCGAGCTGGGCTCCCTGAACCCCGTCGTCGTCACCGAGGCCGCGGCCGCCGAGCGCGCCGAGGCGATCGGTGCCGGGCTCGCGGGCTCGATGACGCTGGGCGTGGGCCAGTTCTGCGTCAAGCCCGGCCTGGTGCTCGCGCCGTCGGGCGAGGCCGGTGACCGGCTGCTCAAGTCGTTCACGGAGGCGGTCGGCGAGGTCGACGCCGGCGTCCTGCTGGACCACCGCATGCGCGACAACTTCATCGCGGGCGTCGCCGAGCGCGCCGAACTCCCCGGCGTCGAGGCCCCGGTCACCGCCGGCGAGGGCGACGAGCACACGGTCCGCCCCGGCTTCCTCACGGTCCCCGCGGACAAGCTGGCCGTCGAGGGCGGCGAGCACGACCTGCTGCTGGAGGAGTGCTTCGGGCCGCTGACGGTCGTGGCCCGCTACGCGGACGACACCGAGGCCCGGGCGCTGCTTGCCCGGCTGCCCGGCAACCTCACCGCGACCGTGCACCTCTCCGAGGGAGAGGCCGCGGGCGAGGGCCGCGGCGCCGACATCCTCGCGGAGCTCACCCCGCTCGCCGGCCGCGTGCTCGTCAACGGCTGGCCCACCGGCGTCGCCGTCGCCCCCGCCCAGCACCACGGCGGCCCGTACCCGGCGACGACCTCCACCTCCACCTCCGTGGGCGGCACGGCCATCGAGCGCTGGCTGCGCCCGGTGGCGTACCAGGGCGCCCCGGAGGCGCTGCTCCCGCCGGAGCTGCGCGACGACAACCCGCTGGGGCTGCCGCGCCGGTTCAACGGGCGGCTGGAGCGGTAACGCCCGCCGGTCCCTCAGGACGACAGGACGACGAAGAACCCCGGCCGCCGCGGGCGGCCGGGGTTCTTCGCATGCGCGCCGCCTACTCCGGCGGTGTAGGCGTGTCGTGCGTGCGGTACATCGCCTGGACGTCCAGCTCCAGCTGGACGGTGGGGCCGACGACCGCGATGCCGCGGGCCAGCATCGAGCGGTAGTTGAGCGTGAAGTCCTCGCGGTGCAGCTCCGCCTTGGCGAGGGCCGCGCAGCGCAGCTCCTGCTCGTAGCCGCCGTTCACCGTGCCGAGGTACGTCGTGTCCAGGTTCACCGAGCGGCTGGTGCCGTGCATGCTGAGCGTGCCCTGCAGCGTCCACTTGGAGCCGCCGCGGTAGAGGAAGCGGGTGCTCGTGAAGTCGATGAACGGGTACCGCTCGACGTCCAGGAAGTCGGCGGACCGCAGGTGGCCGTCACGGGTGTTGTTGCCCGTGGTGAGGCTCGACGCGTCGATGCGCACCGAGACCCGCGAGTCGGCCATGTTCTGCGCCACCTGTATGCCGCCGTCGAAGCGGGTGAAGCGGCCGTGGACGTGGGCCATGCCGACGTGCTTGGCGATGAACCGGATCGCGGTGTGCGGCGGGTCGAACAGCCAGGTGCCCGGTGCCGGCAGCTCCAGCTGGCGGGCCGGCTCGAGCGCGACGCGCAGGGTGGGCGCGGACACACCGGCGACGACCTCGACGTTCTGCCGGGTGGGCGTCAGGCCCTCGGCAGCGATCATCATGCTGTAGGTGCCGGGGGGCAGCGTCGCCATGAAGAAGCCGAACGGGTCGGTGGTGCCGCGGGTGGCGACGCGGTGGCTGTCCAGCGCGGTCACCGTGACTTCGGCTCCGCCCATGGGCTGGCCCATGGGATCCACGACCTCGCAGCCGATCGCGCCCGCACCGGACGGCAGGGGGACCGTGAGACCCGCCGCGGCACCGGAACCGCTTCTGGAACGCCGTCGTCGGAGCAGTCCGAGGACCATGCTGTTCACCTTTCTTCACATGTGTGGGAGTCGCGTGAGAATTCGCTGAACAAATGGTGTTCGCGGTCGCCAATGGCACCCGGCCAACGGATGCAGGCACATAGGGGCGGCTCATTAACGATCATAAAGCAGCTGTGAGGGGGCGGGTGTCTCAGGACGAGTCGCCTGTGAGAACAGTGAGGGGGAATACGGCACTCCGGGTGAGAGTTGGCACGAACCGAGCGGAGGGTGCCTCCGTTACCCGTGATCCGTACGACCTGGAGAGAGCCGTAGACATGCGCGTCGAGATCTGGAGCGACATCGCCTGCCCGTGGTGCTACGTGGGCAAGGCCCGCTTCGAGAAGGCGCTGGCGGCCTTCCCGCACCGCGACCAGGTGGAGGTCGTCCACCGTTCCTTCGAGCTCGACCCCGGGCGGGCCAAGGGCGACGTCGAGCCGGTGCTGAAGATGCTGTCCCTGAAGTACGGCATGAGCGAGGCCCAGGCGCGGGCGGGCGAGGAGAACCTGGGCGCCCAGGCCGCCGCCGAGGGCCTGGCGTACCGCACCGAGGGCCGTGACCACGGCAACACCTTCGACATGCACCGGCTGCTGCACCTCGCCAAGGAGCACGGTCGGCAGGACGAACTGCTGCAGGCCCTGTACCGGGCGAACTTCGCCGAGGAGCGGTCCGTCTTCGCCGACGCCGACGACCGCCTGGTCGAGCTCGCCGTCGAGGCCGGTCTCGACGCGGACGCGGCCCGTGCGGTCCTCGCCGACCCGGACGCCTACGCCGCCGAGGTCCGCGCCGACGAGCGCGACGCCGCCGAGCTGGGTGCCAACGGCGTTCCCTTCTTCGTCCTGGACCGCAGGTACGGCGTCTCGGGCGCCCAGCCCGCCGAGGTCTTCACCCGGGCCCTGACCCAGGCCTGGGGCGAGCGTTCCCCGCTGACCCTCGTGCAGGACGGGGACGCGGGGGAGGCCTGCGGGCCGGACGGGTGCGCGGTGCCGCAGCAGCAGAAGTAGGGGCGCACGGCGTTCGGGGCGGCCCGGCGACGGAAACCGATGGACGGGGTGTGCCCGGGAGCACACAGTGGTCCCATGGAGACCAGCTTCGACAGCCTCGTCCGCACCGAGTTCGCCCCGAAGACCACCTACCTCAACACCGCGAGCACCGGTCTGCTGCCCGCCCGTACGGTCGACGCCCTGCGGGTGGCCGTGGAGTCCGCCGCGGCCGGCCGGCCCACCGACATGTTCGCGGACGTGGAGGCCACCCGGGCCGCCTTCGCCCGGCTGACCGGGGTGCCGGACCGCAGGGTCGCGGCCGGCGCCTCGGTCGCCGTGTACACGGGACTGATCGCCGCCTCGCTGCCGGCGGGCGCCGAAGTCCTCACCGTGGAGGGCGACTTCAGCTCCGTGCTCAACCCGTTCCACGTGCGCGGCGACCTGAAGGTGCGCGCCGTCCCGCTGGAGCGCGTCGCCGAGTCGGTGCGCTCCGGCACCGCGCTCGTCGCGGTCAGCGCCGCCCAGTCCGCCGACGGCCGGGTCGCCGACCTGGACGCGATCCGCGAGGCGGCCCGCGCGCACGGGGCGCGCACCTACGTCGACGCCTCCCAGGCCGCGGGCTGGCTGGCCCTCGACGCGGACGCGTACGACTTCGTCTCGGCCGTCGCCTTCAAGTGGCTCCTGTGCCCGCGCGGCGTGGCCTTCCTCGTCGTCCCGGAGGACCTCGGCGGGCTCACCCCGGTGTTCGCGGGCTGGGTCGCGGGGGAGAAGCCCTGGGACAGCTGCTACGGCCCGGTCGAGGAACTCGCCCACTCCGCCCGCCGGTTCGACGAGAGCCCGGCCCTCTTCTCCTACGCGGGCGCCCGCCGCTCCCTGGAGCTGGTCGAGGAGCTGGGCATCCGGAACGTCCAGGAACACGACCTCGCCCTGGCCGAGCGCTTCGTCGCGGGCCTCGGCCGACTGGGCCACGCACCCGTGCCCGCACCCGGTTCGCCCATCGTGTCGGTGCCCGGACTGGGCCACCGGCAGCCGGAACTGAGCCGTGCCGGGGTGGAGGTCTCCGACCGCGCGGGCAACCTGCGGGCGGCCTTCCACCTGTACAACACCCCGGCCGACGTCGACCGGCTCCTCGACGTACTGGAGGGCTGACCGGCGGCTCCCGTTCCCGGACGGCCGCGGGCCGGGCACCCGTGCGGGATGCCCGGCCCGTCGTCGGCCGCAACGGCGGGATGTCAGCGCACCGGCGTGAAGTCCCGCGCCCCGATGAACTCCGGCCTGCGCACCGGCGCCGCGAACGGCTCGACCGCCGCGTTCTCCACGCTGTTGAACACGATGAACACATTGCTGCGCGGGAACGGCGTGATGTTGTCGCCCGAGCCGTGCATGCAGTTGCAGTCGAACCAGGTGGCCGAGCCGGCCCGGCCCGTGAACAGCTTGATGCCGTGCTCGGAGGCGAACCTGGTCAGCGCCTCGTCCGAGGGCGTGCCCGCGTCCTGCATCTGCAGCGACTTCTTGTAGTTGTCCTTCGGCGTGGCTCCCGCGCAGCCGAGGAACGTCTTGTGCGATCCCGGCATGATCATGAGGCCGCCGTTGGTGTCGAAGTTCTCGGTGAGCGCGATCGACACGGACACGGTCCGCATGTTCGGCAGACCGTCCTCGGCGTGCCAGGTCTCGAAGTCCGAGTGCCAGTAGAAGCCGGAGGCGCCGAAGCCGGGCTTCACATTGATCCGGGACTGGTGGACGTAGACGTCCGAGCCCAGGATCTGGCGGGCGCGGCCCACCACACGCTCGTCGCGGACCAGCCGCGCGAACACCTCACTGATCTTGTGCACCTCGAAGACCGAGCGGATCTCCTGCGAGGCCGGTTCGACGATCGAGCGGTCGTCGGCCCGGAGCGTGGGGTCGGCGACCAGCCGCTCCAGCTCGGCGCGGTACAGCGCGACCTCGTCGTCCCCGATGAGCTGGTCGATGGCGAGGAAGCCGTCGCGTTCGTACGCCTGCAGGTCCGCGGTGGCGATGGGGCCGGGGGTGTCCGGCGCGCCCCAGACGACCGGGTCCTGGCGGGGGACGGCCACCTCGGCGGTGCCGCGCGTCGGGTACAGGTCGGTGAGCGTGGTCATCGGAATCAGACCTCCTCGGTCAGCAGGGGGTAGACGCCGTTCTCGTCGTGGTCCTCCCGTCCGGTGACGGGAGGGTTGAAGACGCAGATGCAGCGGAAGTCCGTCCTGGGACGCATGGTGTGGCGCTCGTGGCCGTCCAGCAGGTACATCGTCCCGGGCGTGATCAGGTGCTTCTCGCCGGTCTCGTCGTCGGTCAGTTCGGCCTCGCCCTCCACGCAGAGCACGGCCTCGATGTGGTTCGCGTACCACATCGACGTCTCCGTGCCCGCGTACATGGTCGTCTCGTGCAGGGAGAAGCCGACGCCCTCCTTGGCGAGGACGATGCGCTTGCTCTCCCAGGTACCGCCGGCGGCCTTCACATGCCGGTCGGTGCCCTCGATGTCCTTGAACGAACGGACGATCACGGTGTTGCCATGCCTCCTCGAATCGATGTGGCGATACAGCGGTGCGGCGGTGGGTGTCCGCCACGCCCCCGGCCTCCGATGCCGGCCGGGGTGGTCCTCAGACGGCCGGGGCGGTCTCCCGGACGGCCCGTGCGAGGATGCGCAGGCCCTCGTCCAGCTCCTCCGGCGTGATGGTCAGGGCGGGGAGCAGCTTGACGACCTCGCCCTCCGGGCCGGACGTCTCGATGAGCAGCCCGAGTGCGAAGGCGCGGCGGGCGACCCGCTCCGCGCGCGAGGTGTCGTGGAACTCCAGGCCCCACACCAGCCCGCGGCCCCGGTACTCCCGTACGTCGGCGAGGTTCTCCTCGGTGATGGAGATCAGCGCCTGCTCGACCTGCTCGCCCCGCGCGCGGGTCTGCTTCTCCATGGCGGAGCCGTCGGCCCAGTACGTCTCCAGGGCGGCGGTCGCCGTGACGAACGCCGGGTTGTTGCCGCGGAAGGTGCCGTTGTGCTCGCCCGGCTCCCAGACGTCCAGCTCGGGCTTGAACAGGCAGAGCGACATGGGCAGCCCGTAACCGCTGATCGACTTGGAGACGGTGACGATGTCGGGCACGATCCCCGCCTCCTCGAAGGAGAAGAAGGCGCCCGTGCGGCCGCAGCCCATCTGGATGTCGTCGACGATCAGCAGCATGTCCTGCCGGTCGCACAGGTCCCGCAGGGCGCGCAGCCACTCGGCGCGGGCGACGTTGATGCCGCCCTCGCCCTGCACGGTCTCGACGATCACGGCGGCGGGCTTGTTGAGACCGGAGCCCTGGTCCTCCAGCAGCCGCTCGAACCACAGGAAGTCCTCGACCGTGCCGTCGAAGTAGTTGTCGAAGGGCATCGGCGTGCCGTGCACCAGCGGGATGCCGGCGCCGGCCCGCTTGAAGGCGTTGCCGGTGACGGCGAGCGAGCCCAGCGACATCCCGTGGAAGGCGTTGGTGAACGACACGATGGCCTCGCGCCCCTTCACCTTCCGCGCCAGCTTCAGCGCGGACTCCACGGCGTTGGTGCCCGTCGGGCCCGGGAACATGACCTTGTACGGCAGGTCGCGCGGCCGCAGCACCAGGTCCTGGAAGGTCTGCAGGAAGGTGCGTTTGGCGGTGGTCGACATGTCGAGCCCGTGGGTGACGCCGTCGCGCTCCAGGTAGTCGATCAGGGCACGTTTGAGGACAGGGTTGTTGTGGCCGTAGTTGAGTGATCCGGCACCGGCGAAGAAGTCCAGGTAGGCGTGGCCGTCCTCGTCGTACATACGGCTGCCCCGCGCACGGTCGAAGACGGTAGGCCAGCCGCGGCAGTAGCTGCGCACCTCCGACTCCAGGGTCTCGAAGACGCTCAGATCGGGCTGGGTGATGGTCACGGCGAGATCGCTCCTTGGGCGTGCGTGATGGTCGGCAAGGGGGACTGGCTTGTCGGCCGGGCCGCTCAGCGGGACAGCGGGCCGATGCGGTGCAGGACCTCGGGTTCGTGCGGGCCGTCGGGGAACAGGTCCGCCGCGAACAGCACCTCGCGCTCGACGCCCGCCCCGTGGCGGGCGGCGTACGAGGCGAACAGGCGCTCCGAGGCGGTGTTGCCCGGGGTGATCGTGGTCTCGAGCGTGGTCAGCGGGTGGTGCCGGGCGACGCGGGCGGTCAGCCCGTCGAGCAGCGCCCCGGCGAGGCCGCGGCCCCGGTGCGCCGGGTCGACGGCGACCTGCCACACGAGGAGCGTGCCCGGCCGCTCGGGGCGGAGGTAGCCGGTGACGAAGCCGACGGGCCGGCCGTCCGGGTCCCGGGCCACCACCGAGGTGCCGGCGAAGTCACGGCACCACAGCAGGTAGCTGTAGGAGGAGTTCAGGTCGAGGGTGCGGGAGTCCCTGGCGAGACGCCACAGGGCGGCGCCGTCCGCCACGTCGGGACGGTCGATGCGCAGCCCCTCCGGCATTTCCAGGAATTCCGCGGTCGGTCCTGTCACTTCTGGCGCTTCCGGCAGGTCGGCTTGTGCGGCTGTCATGCGGATTCAATTTACCCAGCGAAGATTGAAATTGCACTGGCGGTCGGGGTTACGCATGGGGCCTGTGTGTGTTATCGCGCATGCGTGTACGGTCGCGCGAGACGGCTGAGAAAGGTGACGCTTTGCCCGGAAAATACCGGAGAAAAAGGACGCGCTGTGGAATGGATCACACGGCCGTAACCCTCACGGAATCCGCCCGAATTACTTCGGTCAACGTTTCCTGAATCCCTGTGTTTGAGGTCGAAAAAAGCGGGCAGGAGAAGACGGGAAGCTGCCGTCGGATTAATTGGCATTGATTGACGGAGAAGATACAGAAGATATTGCGAAATCGCGGAGTGTACTTTGCCGCTGTAGCGCCGCTGTCGGCTCAGGCTCCGGTGGCGCCGTCGATCCGCTCCCGCAGGAGGTCCGCATGGCCGTTGTGCCGTGCGTACTCCTCGATCAGGTGGATCAGTATCCAGCGCAGGCTGACCTCCGCCCCGGCCATCGCCGGGCTGTCGTCAGGGATCCGCCCCACCTCGTCCAGCGACCGCCCGGCGCACAGCCGCCGGCCGCGCGCGATCTCCTCGCGCCAGATGCGGAGCGCCTCGTCGATGCCGCGCTCCGCGTCGAGCCCGTACCCGGTCGGCTCCTCGTACACCGGTGGTACGTCCAGGCCGGCGAACACCCGCTGGAACCAGTTCCGTTCGATCTCCGCGAGGTGCTGGACCAGGCCGAGCAGGGTCAGCGACGACGGCTCGACCGGCGCGCACCGCAGCCGGGCGTCGTCGAGCCCGGCGCACTTCAGCGCCAGCGTGGCGCGGTGGAAGTCGAGCCAGCTCTCCAGCATGGGGCGCTCGCCGCCGGTCATGAGGGGCACGGGCCGGCCGTCGGGAAGCGATCGGGGCGTACCGGTGGTCATGAAGCGAGCCTGGCAGGCCACTGGTCACCGGCACCAGCCGTCGGCCGACATCCGTCGTCGGCCGGCAGCCGTCGTCGGCCGGCAGCCGTCGTCGGCCGGCAGCCGTCGTCGGCCGGCAGCCGTCGTCGGCCGGCAGCCGTCCCCGGGCGGCTGCCGCCAGGTCCCTACCGCCAGGCGCCCTCCACCGCCCGCCGTGCCCCGTGCAGGTCCACGTCCAGGCCCCGCTCGGCCAGCGCCGCGCCCAGCGCCGCCAGGCTCGACTGCACCGCCCCCGGGGTGGCGTCGGGCCCGTAGTGGTTGACCCGGATCATCTCCTTCGCCAGCGCGCCCCCGCCCGCGGCCAGCGGCAGCGAGGGGTCCGACTCCAGGGCCCGCGCGACCAGCTCCGAGGCGGCGACACCGTCCGGCGTACGCAGCGTCGTGGCGACCGGCGCGGCCTCCGCGGCCTCGTGCACATACGGCCGCAGCCCGCCGCCGAGGGCGAGCACGCCCGCGCGGGTCGCCCGCGCCGCGGCCGCGTGCCGTGCCGTCACCGCGGCCGGCCCCTCGGCCTCGATCCGCTCCAGGCACGCCTCCAGCGCGAGCATCTCCAACTGGGCGGGGGCGTGCAGCAGGGCGCGGCGGCCGCCGTCGATCCACCGCTCCTTCCAGTCCAGCAGGGACAGGTACGAGCGGCGCGGCGCCCGCGGGTTGGCCGCCATACGCGCCCACGCCCGCTCGCTCACCGAGATCGCCGACACCCCCGCGGGACCGCCCATCGCCTTCTGCGCCCCGATCACGCACAGGTCCACGCCCCACGCG
Organism: Streptomyces sclerotialus; assembly: GCA_000719105.1. GTDB lineage: Bacteria > Actinomycetota > Actinomycetes > Streptomycetales > Streptomycetaceae > Streptomyces > Streptomyces sclerotialus_B. The sequence goes on from JODX01000012.1 coordinate 88,759, forward strand.
TCCGGCAGCACGGGTTCCGCCCCGACCGAGGCGACCGCGTCCAGGTAGAACAGCGCGCCGTGCTCCCGGACCACCGCGCCGATCTCCGCGACCGGGTTGGTGTTGCCGGTCGCCGCCTCCGCGTGCACCAGCGACACGAAGTCGACCGACGGATGCTCGGCGAGCGCCGCACGGACCTGCTCCGCCGTGACCGCGGTGTGGAACGGCACCGACAGGTCGATCACCGTCGCCCCGCAGTCGCGCAGCCAGTCGCCGAAGGTCTGCCCGTACGGTCCGGTGATCACGTTCAGCGCGGTGGTGCCCGGCCCCGCGGCCCCGCGGATGGCACCCTCGAGCGGCAGCAGCGCCTCGCCCTGGGTGATCACCACGTCCTGCCCGGTCCCGAGCAGCCGCGCCACGCGGTCCTCGATCGAGGCGAAACGCGCCGCGCTCAGCGGCGGCAGATCCAGGAAGGGGTGCGTCACGGTGGTGCTCTCTTCGCTCTGGTGACCGATGGGTGGGAGTACGCGCAGTACCGGCAACTATGGTGCCGTACATGAGCGATCGCGCGGTGCTGCAGGTGAAGGGGCGGGTGCTCGTCGGGCCCGAGGACGTCCGGGACGAGCTGTGGGTCGTCGGCGGCAGGATCTCGTACGAGCGCCCGGCCGGCGCCCGTGACGTCCGCACCGTCGAGGGCTGGGCCCTGCCCGGCCTGGTCGACGCGCACTGCCACGTCGGCCTGGACGCCCACGGCCCCGTGCCCGACGACGTCTCCGAGAAGCAGGCGCTGACCGACCGGGAGGCGGGGGCGCTGCTCCTGCGGGACGCCGGCTCGCCGTCCGACACCCGCTGGACCGACGACCGCGACGACCTGCCGAAGATCGTCCGCGCGGGCCGCCACATCGCCCGCACCCGCCGCTACATCCGCAACTACGCCCACGAGATCGAACCGGACGACCTGGTCGCGTACGTCGCCCGGGAGGCCCGGCGCGGTGACGGCTGGGTGAAGCTGGTGGGCGACTGGATCGACCGTGACCTCGGCGATCTGGCGGCGTGCTGGCCGCGGGGCGCGGTCGAGGCGGCGATCGCGGAGGCCCACCGCCTCGGCGCCCGCGTCACGGCCCACTGCTTCGCCGAGGACTCCCTGCGGGACCTCGTCGAGGCGGGCATCGACTGCGTCGAGCACGCGACGGGCCTGACGGAGGACACCATCCCGCTCTTCGCCGAGCGGGGCGTGGCGATCGTCCCGACCCTCGTCAACATCGCGACGTTCCCGCGGCTCGCGGACGGCGGCGAGGCACGGTTCCCGCGCTGGTCCGCGCACATGCGCCGGCTGCACGAACGCCGTTACGACACCGTGCGGGCCGCGTACGACGCCGGGATCCCCGTGTACGTCGGCACCGACGCCGGCGGCGGGCTTCCGCACGGACTGGTGGCCGGAGAGGTCGCCGAACTGGTGACCGCGGGCATCCCCCCGGTCGAGGCCCTGTCGGCGACGGCCTGGGGCGCGCGGCGCTGGCTCGGCCGTCCCGGACTGGACGAGGGGGCGCCCGCGGACCTCGTCGTGTACGAGGAGGACCCCCGGGCGGACGTACGGGTGCTGGGGGCGCCGCGACGGGTGGTGCTGAACGGGAGGGTCGTCGGATAGGACCGAGTTACGGAGCGGAGGCCTGCGCACTTGTGTGCCTCAGGACTCGAACGCGTGAGCATTGATCGCGAAGGTATGTGCGGAAACCACCCTTAAGGGTGAAGTCTCGCCAGGTTGATGTTTCTTCACCCTCCGTGCGCCAGGATTCACGAACCGCCGCCGACGGTGCTCCCCACTGGTTCCCATGGTTTCCCTGTGTGGTTCCCCGTGCCCGGACGTCCGTCGGCGCAGCGTCTTCCGTTTCGGTACTTCTGTGAGGTCCCACCATCGTGAACAGCAACAACTTCCGCATGCCCGCACGCCGTATAGCCGTCACCGCGGCGGCGACCGCGCTGGCCGCCGGCCCCGCCGCCCTGGCCGGCGCGGGCACGGCCCAGGCGACCGGCGACCACGGCCGTGCCGGCGCCGTCGTGCTCCGCACGGACCTGGACGTCGCCCTGCGCGACAAGTCCGCCGAGGTGCCGCTCGCGGTCACGCTCAACGAGGTGAAGGCTCCGCAGAGCGCCGAGAAGACCCTGCTCACCGCGGAGCTGCAAGGCGTCGACAAGGGACGGCCGTTCGCGGTGGCGCGCGCGGACGTCGCCACGTCGAAGGCGACGGTCGACGGACAGCGGGCCGAGGGGGCCGCCAACCTCCTGCGCGCGAAGGTGCACGTACCCGGACTGCCGCTGCTGCCGCTGATCGAGGTCGAGAAGGTGACCTCCAAGGCGGTCTGCGACACGGGGAAGGACCCCGCCGCCTCGTCCGACGTCCTCGGCACGGTGACCGTGCTCGGCAAGCGGGTCACGCTGACCGCGCGCGGGACGGCCGAGGTCGAGGTGGAGGGCGTGGGCACGGTCCGGCTCGACCTGTCGAAGACGGCGACCACCACGCGCACGGCCGCCGCCACCGCGCTCGAACTCGAGGTGTCCGTCCACCCGTCGAAGCTGAACGTGGCCGAGGTGCACGGAACGGTCACGCTCGCGGAAGCCACCTGTGAGGCACCGGCGGCCGCCGGCGCCTCCGGCGGCGAGCAGCCGGGCGGTGGAGCGGGCGAGGGCTCGGACGACGGCTCGGGCGACGGCTCCGGAGGCGGGCAGCCCGGTGCCGGCTCGGACGACGGGTCAGGTGGCGAGACGCCGGGCGGCGGCTCCGGTGACGGCGGGCCGGGTGACGGCTCCGGCGCGGAGAAGGCGGACGGCACGCAGGCGCTCGGCGACGTGGCAGCGGACGGCGAGCAGTCGCAGGGCGAGGCCTCCGAGGGGGACCTCGCGGAGACCGGCGGCAGCAGCATGACGCCGTACATCGCCGGCGGGGCGCTCGCGCTGCTCGCGGCGGGCGGAGGCGCGGTGGTACTGGCGCGCCGGTCCCGGGGCTGACCGGGTAACCCCCTCTCCCCACCTGCCCGAAGCGCCGGACGAGCTGACATCAGCTCGTCCGGCGCTTCGGGGTAGAGGGGAGGGGGAGGGGAGGCGAGGTGGGGGGGGAAGCCGACCACCCCGGCCCGTGTCACCGCCGCGCCACCGTCAGAGTGCTTCGCCCAGCGCCCGCAGGAAGCCGTCCACCGTCCCCCGGTCCCGCACCGCCAGCCGCAGCCACTCCGCATCGAGGCCGGGGAACGTGTCTCCCCGGCGCACCGCGAAGCCCAGCCCGCGCAACCGGTCCCGTACGACGGCCGCCCGTTCCAGGCGCACCAGGACGAAGGGTCCCGACGCCGGTTCGGCCACGACGAGCCCGGCGGAGGCGAACCGCTGGAGCCCGGCCACCAGATGCGCACGGTCCGCCGCGATCCGCCGGGCCGCCTCCGCCGCCTCCGCCAGCGCCCGCGGCGACACGCACGCCTCCGCCGCCGCGAGGGCCGGCGTCGACACCGGCCACAGGGGCTGGGCCCGTTCGAGGTCCGCGATCGTCTCCGGCGCCGCGAGCACGTACCCGATGCGCAGCCCGGCCAGCCCCCACGTCTTGGTGAGGCTGCGCAGGACCACCAGCCCGGGTACGTCCGTACGGCCGGCCAGGGCCTCCCGCTCGCCCGGTACCGCGTCCATGAACGCCTCGTCGACGACCAGCGTCCGTCCCGGGCGGGCGAGGGAGACGATCACCTCCGCCGGGTGCAGCACCGACGTCGGGTTCGTCGGGTTGCCGATGACCACCAGGTCCGCGTCCCCGGGCACGGCCGCCGGGTCCAGCCGGAAGCCGTCCGCCGCGCGCAGCAGCACCCGGTCGACCGTGTGCCCGGCGTCCCGCAGCGCCGCCTCGGGCTCCGTGAACTGCGGGTGCACGACCACCGGCCGGTGCACCTTCAGCGCGCGGGCCAGCAGCACGAACGCCTCGGCGGCGCCCGCGGTCAGCAGCACCCGCTCCACGGGCAGCCCGTGCCGCGCCGCCACCGCGGCACGCGCGGACCGCCCGTCGGGGTAGGCGGCGAGCCCGGAGAGGGAGTCCGCTATCCGCTCCCGCAGCCAGGCGGGAGGCGTGCCCGTCCGCACGTTCACGGCGAGGTCGACCAGCGCCGACCCGTCACCGCGCACCTCGGCGTCACCGTGGTGCCGCAGGTCGTGCTCAGTGTGCATGGGAGTGGGCGTGCCCGCCGTGGTGCCCGTGCCCGTGCGAGTGACCGTGATGGCCGTGCCCGTGACCGTGCTCGCCGTCGTCGTCCGGGTGGAAGTGCGGCTGCTGCGGCAGGCCGACCTTGTCCTCGAAGCCCGGCAGCGCGATCCGGTACACGCACGAGTCGCAGTTCATGCGCAGATCGCCCTTGACGGCCTCCCGGTAGCGCTCCATCACCAGGTCCAGCAGCTCCGGCTCCGGACCGATGACGTCCGCCGACCGCACCTCCGTCTCCGGGTGCGCGGCGGCCCACTCCTCGGTCTGCTGCCGCACCCGGTCCGGGAGGATGCCGGTGAAGAGGAAGTACGGCAGCACGACGATCCGCTTCGCGCCGAGCTTCGCGCACCGGTCCAGGCCGCTCGGCACGTCCGGCGCCGCCAGCGACACGAACGCCGTCTCCACGCCCGCGTAGCCGCGGCCCTCCCACAGCAGCCGCGCCGCCTTGTGCACCTCCGCGTTGGCGTCCGGGTCGGTGGACCCCCGCCCGACCAGCAGCACGGTCACCTCGGACAGGTCGCCCGGAGCGTCGCCGAGCGCCTCCTCCAGCCGCCGCTCCAGCACGTTCAGCAGCGCCGGGTGCGGGCCGAGCGGGCGCCCGTAGGTGTACGAGATCCCGGGGTGGCGCTCCTTCTCGCGGGCCAGTGCCGCCGGGATGTCCCCCTTGGCGTGCCCGGCGGACACCAGCATCAGCGGTACGGCGGCGAACCGGCGCACCCCCTGCTCGACCAGCTCGGTCACGGCCTCGCCCAGCGGCGGCGGGGACAGCTCGATGAACCCGCCCGCGAGGGGCAGGCCGGGGTTCCGGCGCCCCAGCTCCCGTACGAAGGAACGGAACGCCTCGGCACCCGCGTCGTCCCGGGTGCCGTGACCGGCGATGAGCAGGGCGGGGGGCGGGGTGGTCACGGTTTCTCCTCAGGCACGGCGGAAGTGGTGGGGTGGTACAGCAGGGCGTTCAGCGCGGCCGCGGCGACCGCCGAACCGCCCTTCTCGGACACGTTGCTGACGGCGGGCAGCCCGCTCTCGCGGAGCGCCGCCTTGGACTCGGCCGCGCCGACGAAGCCGACGGGCAGGCCGATGACGAGTGCGGGGGAGGCGTCGAGGGTCAGCAGCTCCTCCAGGGCGGTCGGCGCGCAGCCGATCACCCACAGGGCGCCCGGTCCGACCTGTTCGTAGGCGAGCCGGACGGCGTGGGCGCTGCGCGTCAGCCCGGGACCGGACCTCGCCTCCTTCAGCCGGCAGACGGTCTCCCGCCGGGTGATGCCGGCCGCGACCATCTCCACGTCCACGACCACCGGCGCCCCGGCGTGCAGCGCGGTGTGCGCCTTCTCCAGGTCGGCCTCGGCCATGACGAGATCGGTCGCGTACTCCAGGTCGGCGGCCGAGTGGATCACCCGCTCCACCACCGCCCTGGTCAGCGGCGGGAAGTGCGAGGTGTCCAGGCGGGCGCGCAGCCGCCGGAAGGACTCCTGCTCGATGGGGTGGACGACCCGGTCCGCAGGGGATGCCGGGGACGTCGGGGACGCCTGGGACGCCGTGCTCACTTGGGCTCCTCCTGCCAGCGGTAGCCGCGCGGCGTGACCATGCGGCCCGCGATCTCGCGGGTCGCGGTGTTGCCGACGGTCACCACGGTCATCATGTCGACGGTCGCCGGGTCCAGGGCGGCCAGCGTCGTCAGACGGCTGGACTCGTCCGCGCGGGACGCGTTCCGTACGACACCCACCGGTGTCGCCGGCTCCCGGTGCTCCGCGAGGATCGCCAGCGCCTTGGGCAGCTGCCAGTCACGGCCCCGGCTGCGCGGGTTGTAGAAGGTGACCACGATGTCGGCCTCGGCCGCCGCCCGCACCCGCCGCTCGATGACCTCCCACGGCGTGTGCAGGTCGGACAGGCTGATCGACACGTGGTCGTGGCCGAGGGGCGCGCCGAGGATCGCCCCGGCCGCGAGCGCCGCCGTGACCCCCGGGACACCGACCACGTCGATGTCGTCGGACGCCTCGGCGAGTGCGGGCGACGCCATCGCGTACACGCCCGCGTCCCCGCTGCCGATCAGGGCGACCGCACGCCCCTTGCGTGCCTCGGCGACCGCCGTGCGCGCCCGCTCCTCCTCGGCGCCGAGGCCGGACTCGAGGATCCGGGTGCCGGGGCGGAGCAGGTCGCGGATCTGGTCGACGTACTGGTCCAGGCCGACGAGCACGGACGCGCGCCGCAGTTCCGCCTTCGCGCGCGGGGTGAGCAGGTCGCGGGCGCCGGGACCGAGCCCGACGACGGCGAGCCGGCCGCGCCCGGGACGCCGTACGACGGCGCAGGTCGCCATGGCGGGACGGCCGTCCGGACGCTCCGACTTCCGCTTGGGGACGAGGAGTTCGCCGCCGCGGGCCAGGGCGGCGGCCTCCGCCACGGACGGCGTGCCGACGGCGGCGAGCGGCGCGTCGGACGGGTTCGGCACGCTCACGCGCGCGAGTTCCTCCGCGCCGTACGTCACCAGAGGCACCCCGAGCCGTTCGGCCGCCGCCACGATGCCGGGCTCGTCCGCCTTCGCGTCCACGGTCGCGAGCTCGGCGACGCTGTGGACGGACAGGCCCGCGTCCCGCAGGGCGCCCTCGACGAGACCGAGGACCTCGTCCGCGGGCGCGTCCTTGGAGGCGCCCACCCCGACGACCAGGGTCGGCGGGCGCAGCAGCACCTCGCGTCCGGCGGGGGCAGGACCGGCGAGACGGTCCGTCAGCCGGATGACGTGCGCGTACGGTCCGCCGTCCGCCACCGGCAGCGGCGGCAGCGGCCAGCTCACCTCCGCCTCCAGCGCGACCGGCTCCCCGTCCAGCAGGGCCCGCGTCACCCCGGCGACGTCGCCCTCCACCGGGAGGCCGAGGGTGTCGAGGCCCGGCAGGTCCACGGCGTCCGTCGCCGTCGTCACCACCGGCTCGGCGCCCAGCACCTCGCCCACCTCGCGGGCGAGCGCGTTGGCGCCGCCGCCGTGCCCGCCGACGAGGGACACGGCGAACCGGCCGGCCTCGTCCACGCACACCACGCCCGGGTCGGTGGTCTTGTCGCCGAGCAGCGGCGCCACCAGCCGGACCACCGCTCCGGTCGCCAGGAAGCACACCAGCCGGTCGCACTCCCCGAACGCCCGCCGCACGGCGTCCCCCACGGGTCCGTCGTACACGCGCGTGCGCTCCGGCCACGCCGCGGCCAGCCGGTCACGGGCCGCCGCGCCCGCCGCGGTGGCGGAAATCAGGCCGATCACTGGGCAACTCCTTCAACTTCCGTACGGATACGGGTCGTACGTGCCGGGGGCCTCTCGCCCCACAGCAGAAAAACGGGATTGGCCGCCGCGAGCCGGGTCACGTCCCCGGGCAGCGGCGCGAGCCGCGACGACTGGAGCAGCACGCCGTCACAGCCGAACCCGGCCGCGACGAGGGCGTCCCGCGCCGCCGGCACCCGGTCCAGCGCGGCCACGGCGACCACGACGGCCCGCCGGGCGCGCCGCGCGCACGCGGTGACGATGGCGGGCAGCTCGTGCCCTCCACCGCCGATGAACACCGCGTCCGGGTCGTCCAGATCGGACAGCACGGTCGGCGCCGCCCCGTGCACCACGTGCACATCGACGTCGTGCGCGGCGGCGTTGGCGCGGACGCGCTCCACCCCGTCCCGGGTCTTCTCCACCGCGACGGCGGCGGCACCGAGCCGCGCGCACTCCACGGCGACGGAGCCGGAGCCCGCGCCCACGTCCCACACCAGGTCGCCCAGGCGCGGCCCCAGCCGGGCCAGTGCCAGCGCCCGCACCTCGAACTTGGTGATCATCGAGTCGCGGTGCGCGAACGCGTCCTCGGCCAGGGCCCAGCCGGCGGGCCCGGGCGGCGCTCCGGCCACGGTCCGCGCGGAAACGCCCACGGACGACCGCTCCTCGTCCAGGCACAGCACGACGTTCACCGCGTCGCCCCAGTCGCGGGCCGCGGCCTCGGCCGGCGTCACCCGCTCCAGCCGCTCGCGCGCCGGATCGCCCAGCGCGGACGCCACCACCAGCACGCGCCGGCTCGCCCGCAGTCCCGCGCCCAGTTCGGCGGGTCCGGCGCCCGGCCCGGTGAGCACGGCCACCTTCGGGCGGGCCCGGCACACGTTCAGTGCGGTGCGCGGGTCGCGTCCGTGCGCGCTGACCACCACGGCGTCGTCCCAGGTCAGCCCGAGCCGCGCGAACGCGGTCGCGACGGACGACACCCCCGGCCGCACATCCAGGCACCGGGGCCCGAACCGCTCGGCGAGCGCCCGTACGATCCCGAAGAACCCGGGGTCGCCGGAGGCCAGGACGACGACCGGCCCGTCCGCTTCCCCGTCGTTCTTGGCGAGGTGCTCCTCGACCGCGTCCAGCGCGGGCGCCAGCGGGCCGAGGACGATGCGCGCCACGGTGTCCGGCAGCCCGGCCGCCTCCAGGTGCCGCCGGGCGCCCACGACGAGCGCCGCCCCCGCCAGCGCCTCCCGGGCGTCCGGGGCGAGGGGCGCCCCCGTGCCCGTACCGATGACGGTGATCACGCCTGGGTGCTCCGTTCCTGCTCCCGCTCCCGCGCCCGCTCCTCGCGCAGGGCCTTGCGGGCCTGAGGGTCGGCCTTCCGGTACCCGTGGAAGTGACCCGGGTGGTACAGGTGCGAGCGCGTGCCGTGCGCGTCGAGGGCCGGGCCGACCAGGAACAGCGTGTGCTTCCACAGCCTGTGCTCCTTGACGGTCTCCTCCAGGGTGCCGATCGTGCACTTCACGACCAGTTCCTCGGGCCAGGTCGCCTGGTACGCGACGACGACGGGCGTGCTCGTCGGATAGCCGCCCTCCAGCAGCTCCCGCACCAGCTGACCGCTGCGCGCGGCCGACAGGAACACGGCCATCGTCGTACCGTGCTTCGCGAACTCCCGCACCTCCTCGCCGGGCGGCATCGGCGTCTTGCCGCCGCCGAGCCGGGTGAGCACCACGGACTGCGCGACCTCGGGGATCGTCAGCTCCCGCTGTGCCAGTGCCGCCACGGCGGAGAAGGAGGAGACCCCCGGCACGACCTCCGTCGCGATGCCGATCTCCGCGCACCGGTCGAGCTGCTCCTGGGTACCGCCCCACAGCGCCGGGTCGCCGGAGTGGATGCGGGCGACCTTCAGGCCCTCCTCGTGGGCCCGCCGGTAGACCGCGACGACGTCCTCCAGGGACATGGCCGCCGAGTCCAGGATCTCCGCGCCCTCGCGCGCGTGGTCGAGGACCTCCGCCTGGACCAGGCTGGCCGCCCAGATCACGACGTCCGCCGCCGCGATGGCGCGGGCGGCACGGAACGTCAGCAGGTCGGCGGCGCCGGGGCCGGCACCGACGAAGGTCACCTTGCCGGTGGGGGCATCGGCCATGGGGAATCGGTCCTCTCGTACGGAAGGTCGGGTGGTGGTTCGGATACTGCGGGTACTGCCGGGAGTGGGGTGCGGAGCGGCCGGAGGGGCCGTCAGAGCTTGCCCCCGCGGCCGTCGTCCCGCCGCGCGGGCGCGATCAGCGTGGACAGGTACGGCAGCGGGGCGTCCTCGAGCTCGGCCGCCGGCCGGATCGACTCCTCCGGCAGCCCCAGCGCCGAACCCCACACCGCGTCCCGCGTTCGCCCCGTCTCCCGCAGTGCCGTCGCCACCTCGCCCGCGAGCCGCCCGAACTTGTACGCCACCACCGTGCCGGGACCCTCCAGGGCCTCCTTCAGCACGGCGGACCCCGCCGTCACCGGCACCAGCGTCAGGGGCTCGGTGCCCTCCGTCAGCACCGCGCCGCTGCGTGCCGCCAGGTCCTGCATGGCGGTGATGCCCGGCACCGTCTCCACCGCCAGCTCCGGCACCGACTCGGCCACCGTCTGCGCGAGATAGGTGAAGGTCGAGTAGACGTTCGGGTCGCCGATGGTCGCGAACGCCACCGTGCCGTGCTCGCGCAGCAGCCCGGCCACCCGCTCGCCCGCCGCGTCCCAGGCGGCCTCGCGGCGTGCCCGGTCGGTCCGCTCGTTCAGCGCGAAGACGACGCGTACGACCTTCTCGGCGGGCACGTAGTGCAGCACCGTCGCCTCGGCGCGGCCCCGCTCCAGGGTGTCCATCACGGGCACGACGACGACCGCGGCCTCGCGCAGCGCGTTGACGCCCTTCACGGTCACCAGCTCGGGATCGCCCGGGCCCACGCCGACCCCGATGAGGCGATGTTCCGTCGTCATGATGTGGTGACTCCTCGTTCGTGCCCGTGAGGGGGCGTGGTTGCGTCGGCGGAGGTGATTCCGTCGCCGAAGGTGACCGGACCGTGCCTGCCGTCCAGTACGGCGGTGAGCGCCGGCACCGTCCCCCGGGAGATCTCCAGCCCGGCGCCGAGCGCCGCCAGTTCGTCCGCGACCCGGTCCGGCTCGGGGTGGCGCGCCGTGAACGCCAGCAGCGGCAGCACCGGCAGTCCCCGCTCCGACGGGTGGACGGTCGTCCCCCAGTCGAGCAGGAAGGGCACCAGCCCGTCCCCGCCCCGGTCATGACCGTGCGGCAGCGGCATCGTCAGCCGCCAGGAGAGCGTGCCGCCCTCCGGAGTGGCACGTGCCATGGCGACCGGCTCGCCCGGGTCGTAGCCGCGCTCCCGGGCACCGGCCACGCGCGCGTCGATGTCCGGCACGCGGACGGCCCAGTGGACCAGGCGCGGCCCGGTGAGCGCGTCGATGCCGAACCAGCGCGGGCCCTCCGGGGCGGGCTGCCCCTCGTCCGGCCCGACGATCTCCAGATAGCCGCCGTTCCCGGTGCCCAGCAGGTAGTTGCGGGTGCCGAGCCCGGGATGGCTGCCGCCCTCGACCGGGCGGACGCCGGTCAGCTCGGCGACCTCCTCGACGGTGCGGGCGAGGTCGGGCGTGGCGAAGACCAGGTGGTCCAGCGGAACCGTGCTGCTCACTGTGCGCCCCTTCCGGCGTACTCGACCAGCCGCCGCGCCATGGACGGCTCGGCGGCCCAGTGCACATGCAGATAGGACGCGTGCACGCTGCCGTCCACGCCGCCCAGGAAACCCTCCGCCCGGCGCACCGGACGGGTCAGCCCCCACGCGGGCGGGGAGCCCGCGCCGGGCTCCAGCACCGTCCGGTGGAACTCGTGGCCGCGCACGCGCGTGCCGGCCGCGGCCAGCGCGCTGTCGCTCACGGCCACCGCCTCCCGGTAGCCCAGCGTCAGCCGCTCCGACATCCGCGCGTCCGCGTCCAGCACCCCGCACATCGGCCGTCCGTCCAGCGACCGGGCCAGATACAGCAGCCCGGCGCACTCGGCGGCCACGGGCGCCCCGGACCGCGCCAGCGCGGCGATCTGCTCCCGCAGCGGCTCGTTGGCGGACAGCTCCGGCGCGTACACCTCGGGGAACCCGCCCCCGACGACCAGCCCCCGCGTGTCCTCCGGCAGCTTCTCGTCCCGCAGCGGATCGAAGGGCACCACCTCGGCGCCCGCGGCCGTCAGCAGCTCCGCATGCTCGGTGTACGAGAACGTGAACGCCGGGCCCGACGCCACGGCCACGACGGGACGGTGGTTCCCGGTTGTCGCGGCGAGCTCCGGCTCCCAGGGGGCCGTGTCCAGCGGGGGAGCGGTACGGGCCAGGGCCAGCAGCGCGTCCAGGTCGCAGCCCGCCCGTACCCGCTCCGCCAGCGCCCGCACCGACTCGACGGCGTCCGCGTGCCGTTCGGCGACCGGGACGAGGCCCAGATGCCGGGACGGTGTACGCACCTGCCCGTCGCGGCGCAGCACGCCCAGCACCGCCACGCCCGACTCGTCGAGGGCCTCGCGCAGCAGCTCCTCGTGCCGGTCGGAGGCCACCTTGTTGAGGATGACGCCGCCGATCCGCACCTCCGGGTCGAACGACGCGAACCCGTGCACCAGCGCCGCCACCGACCGCGACTGCGACGAGGCGTCCACGACCAGCACCACGGGAGCCCGCAGCACCTTCGCCACCTGCGCGGTCGAGGCCAGCTCACCCTGCCCCGCCGCCCCGTCGAACAGCCCCATCACGCCCTCGACCACGGCCAGGTCGCAGCCCGCCGCGCCGTGCGCGAAGAGCGGCGCGAGCAGCTCCGTACCGCACAGGTACGCGTCGAGGTTGCGGCCGGGACGGCCGGTCGCGAGGGCGTGGTAGCCCGGGTCGATGTAGTCGGGGCCCACCTTGTGCGGGGACACGGCGAGACCGCGTTCGGCGAACGCCGCCATCAGCCCCGTGGCCACGGTCGTCTTGCCGCTGCCGGACGAGGGCGCGGCGACGACGAGGCGGGGCACCCGGCAGGGAGCGTCAGCACGGTTCGGAGCGATCACCACTCGATGCCCCGCTGGCCCTTCTGACCCACGTCCATCGGGTGCTTGACCTTCGACATGTCGGTGACGAGGTCGGCGAAGTCCACGAGCTTCTCGGGCGCGTTCCGCCCGGTGATCACGACATGCTGGGTCCCGGGACGGTTGCGCAGGACGTCGACGACCTCATCGGTGTCGATCCAGCCCCAGTGCATCGGATAGGCGAACTCGTCGAGCACGTACAGCCGGTACGTCTCGTCCGCCAGGTCCCGCTTGACCTGCTCCCAGCCCTCGCGGGCCTTCTCCTCGTTGTCCATCTGCGCGTCGCGCTGGACCCAGGACCAGCCCTCGCCCATCTTGTGCCAGTCGACGGTGCCGCCCTCGCCGGAGGCACCGAGCACCCGCAGCGCGTTCTCCTCGCCGACCTTCCACTTCGCCGACTTGACGAACTGGAACACCCCGATGGGCCACCCCTGGTTCCAGGCACGCAGCGCCAGCCCGAAGGCGGCGGTCGACTTGCCCTTGCCGACGCCCGTGTGCACGACGACGAGCGGACGGTTGCGGCGCTGACGGGTCGTCAGGCCGTCGTCCGGTACGACACTCGGCTGTCCCTGCGGCATTACGCGGCCCTCCTCGAAGTCCCTTGAACATCCCTGACCAGCCCGGCGATCGAGTCCGCCCGCAGCTCGTCCAGCGTCACCGCCGTACCGCCCAGCTCAGCCGCGAGCTTCCCCGCGAGCCCGAGCCGCACCGGCCCGGACTCGCAGTCCACCACCACGGACGCGACACCGTCGGCGGCGAACAGCCGAGCGGCGCGCGAAGAGAGCGCCACCGGCTCCGGACCACCCGTGGCCCGCCCGTCCGTCACGACCACGACCAGCGGCCGCCGCGCCGCGTCCCGCAGCCGCTCGACCCGCAGCACGTCGTGCGCCTTGAGCAGCCCGGCGGCGAGCGGCGTCCGCCCGCCGGTGGGCAGCGACTCCAGCCGGGCCGCCGCCGCGTCGACGGACGAGGTCGGCGGCAGCGCCACATCGGCGGCCGCCCCCCGGAACGTCACCAGCCCCACCTTGTCCCGCCGCTGGTACGCGTCCAGCAGCAGCGACAGCACGGCGCCCTTCACGGCGCTCATCCGCTGCCGGGCCGCCATCGAGCCGGAGGCGTCCACGACGAAGAGGACGAGGTTGCCCTCGCGCCCTTCCCGGGTGGCCTGCCGCAGATCGTCCCTGCGGACGACCAGCCCCGGGCCCGACCGGCCCCGCGCCCGCTGGTGCGGCGCCGCGGCCTGCACGGTCGCCGCCAGGTGCAGCTTCGTGAGCGTCCCCCGGGGCTGCCGGGCCCCGGTGGTCCGCCCGTGCTCGGTCCGCGCGCGGGACCGCCGCCCGGCAGCACCCTCGCCGAGACCCGGCACGCTCAGCACCTTGGTACGGAAGGGCTCGGCGGCCCGTACGGCGGACTGCTCGCCCGCGCCGGAACCGGACGGCTGGGGCTCGCCACCCTCACCGGCCTCCGGTTGAGCGGGGGCCTCGGCCGCGTCGGGGCTGTCCGGAGCGTCCTGGGGCGGCTGCCCGCCGCCACCGCCCGGCCCGCCGGGACCGTCCGGATCGTCGTCGCCGTCGTTCTCGTCCTCTCCGCCGAACTGCTCCAGCGTCTCGTCGAGCTTGTCCTCGTCGAGGCCGGGCGCGTCGAAGGGGTTGCGCCGCCTGCGGTGCGGCAGGGCCAGCAGCGCCGCCTGCCGGACGTCCTCCGCGAGGACGTCCGTCCGGCCCGCCCACGCGGCCAGCGCCGTCGCCGTCCGCGCCATCACGATGTCGGCGCGCATGCCGTCGACCTCGAACGCCGCGCAGGTCGCCGCGATCTGCCGCAGCGCCCCGTCGCCGAGCCGCACGGACGGCAGCAGCTCCCGCGCCGCCACGATCCGGGCCCGTACGGCGGCCTCCTCGTCGGCCCACCGCCCCGCGAAGCCGTCCGGGTCGTCGTCGTACGCCAGCCGCCGCCGTACGACCTCGACCCGCTGGTCGGGCTCGCGCGACGCGGCGACCTCCACGGTCAGCCCGAACCGGTCGAGGAGCTGCGGCCGCAGCTCGCCCTCCTCGGGGTTCATGGTCCCGACGAGCAGGAAGCGCGCGGCGTGCCGTACGGAGACGCCCTCGCGCTCGACGTAGGAGGCGCCCATGGCGGCGGCGTCGAGCAGCAGGTCGACGAGGTGATCGTGCAGCAGGTTCACTTCGTCGACGTAGAGGATGCCGCGGTGCGCGTCGGCCAGCAGGCCCGGCTCGAAGGCCTTCACACCCTCCGCGAGCGCCCGCTCGATGTCGAGCGCGCCCACGAGCCGGTCCTCCGAGGCACCGACAGGAAGCTCGACCATGCGCGACGGCCGCGAGGTGCCGTTGCCGGCCTCGTGCGGCCCGTCCGGACAGCCGGGGTCGGGGGAGGCGGGGTCGCAGGAGAAACGGCAGCCGGGGACGACGTCGACCTCCGGCAGCAGCGCCGACAGGGCACGTACGGCCGTGGACTTGGCCGTTCCCTTCTCGCCGCGGACCAGCACACCGCCGACCGCGGGCGAGACCGCGTTCAGCAGCAGCGCGAGCCGCAGGTCGTCCTGTCCGACGACGGCCGTGAACGGAAAGGGGGTACTCACTGGTCGTCGCCCTCCAGATCGCCTTCGAGTTCCAGGTAGGTGGCGCGCAGCCGCTCCAGCGTGTCCGCGTCCGGCTCCGCCCACAGCCCGCGGTCGGCCGCCTCGAGCAGCCGCTCCGTGATGCCGCGCAGCGCCCACGGGTTGGACTTCTTCATGAAGTCCCGGTTCTCCGCGTCGAAGACGTACTCCGCGCTGAGCTTCTCGTACATCCAGTCGTCGACCACGCCCGCCGTCGCGTCGTACCCGAACAGGTAGTCCACGGTCGCCGCCATCTCGAAGGCGCCCTTGTAGCCGTGGCGCCGCATGGCGGCCATCCAGCGCGGGTTGACCACCCGCGCGCGGAACACGCGGTGCGTCTCCTCGCCCAGCGTCCGCGTCTTCACCTGGTCCGGCACGGCCGAGTCGCCCACGTACGCCTCGGGGCTCTCGCCCGTCAGGTGCCGCACCATGGCGACCATGCCGCCGTGGTACTGGAAGTAGTCGTCCGCGTCGACGAGGTCGTGCTCACGGGTGTCGACGTTCTTCGCGGCCACGGCGATCCGCTTGAACGCGGTCTCCATGTCCCCGCGCGCGGCCCGCCCGTCGAGTCCGCGCCCGTACGCGTAACCGCCCCAGACGGCGTACACCTCGGCCAGGTCCGCGTCGCTCCGCCAGTTCCGCGCGTCGATCAGCGGCAGCAGACCCGCCCCGTACGCCCCCGGCTTCGAGCCGAAGATCCGGGCCGTCGCGCGCCGCCGGTCGCCGTGCTCGGCGGTGTCCTCGTCGGCGTGGGCGCGGACGTAGTTCTGGTCGGCCGGCTCGTCGAGCTCCGCCACCGCCCGCACCGCGTCGTCGATCAGCCCGACCACGTGCGGGAACGCGTCCCGGAAGAACCCGGAGATACGGACCGTGACGTCGATGCGCGGCCGGCCCAGCTCCTCGGCCGGCACGATCTCGAAGCCGGTCACCCGGCGCGACGCGTCGTCCCACACCGGGCGGCACCCCAGCAGCGCCAGGATCTCGGCGATGTCGTCGCCCTGGGTGCGCATCGCGGACGTGCCCCAGACCGTGAGGCCCACGGACTTCGGGTACTCGCCCGTGTCGGCCAGGTACCGCTGCACCAGCGAGTCCGCGAGGGACTGGCCGACCTCCCAGCTCAGCCGGGACGGGATGGCCTTGGGGTCGACGGAGTAGAAGTTGCGGCCGGTCGGGAGGACGTTCACCAGGCCGCGCGTCGGCGAGCCGGACGGACCGGCCGGGACATAACCGCCGTCCAGCGCGCGCAGGATGTGCCCGATCTCGTCCGTGGTGCGGGCGAGGCGCGGCACGACCTCGTCGCACGCGAACTTCAGCACCGCCACCGCGTCCGGCAGTTCCGTACCCCCGAGCACCTCACGCACCAGCGCGGGCGCGGCCGAACCGTCCCACCCTCGCTCCTCCATGCCCTCCGCGACCCGTCGGCACAGCTGCTCCAGCAGGTCGATCGCATCGGCGGCCGTGCGCGAAGGACCCTCGACCAGATCCGTCAGCTCCACCGGCACCTTCACCGGCGCGCCCGGCTCCGCGAGCAGTTCCTTCTCGACCAGCCCGAAGTGCTCGGCCAGCGAAGCCCGCAGGCCCGGCAGGGCGTTGGCCTGCCCGCCCCACACCTGGGAGGCGCGCAGCACGGCGAGCACGAGGTTGACGCGCGGCTCGCCGACCGGGCCGCCGCCCAGGATGTGCAGGCCGTCGCGGATCTGCACGTCCTTGATCTCGCAGAGATAGCCGTCGATGTGCATGACGAACTCGTCGAAGTCGTCGTCGTCCGGCTGGTCGTCCACGTGCAGGTCGTGGTGGAGTTCCGCCGCCTTGACCAGCGTCCAGATCTGCGCGCGGACCGCCGGGGCCTTCGTCGGGTCCAGGTCGGAGACCAGCGCGTACTCGTCGAGGAGCTGCTCCAGCTTGGCCAGGTCGCCGTAGGTGTCCGCGCGGGCCATCGGCGGCACGAGGTGGTCGACGACCGTGGCGTGGCCGCGGCGCTTGGCCTGGGTGCCCTCGCCGGGGTCGTTGACGATGAAGGGGTAGATCAGCGGGAGGTCGCCGAGGACCGCGTCGGGCGCGCACCCGCGCGACAGCCCGAGCCCCTTGCCCGGCAGCCACTCCATCGTGCCGTGCTTGCCCATGTGCACGATGGCGTCGGCGCCGAACGAGTTCTCGAGCCACCGGTACGCCGCCATGTAGTGGTGCGACGGCGGCATGTCCGGGTCGTGGTAGATCGCGATCGGGTTCTCGCCGAAGCCGCGCGGCGGCTGGATCATGACGACGACGTTCCCGAACTGGAGCGACGCCAGCACGATGTCGTCGCCGTCCACGTACAGGCTGCCCGGCGGCTCGCCCCACGCCTCCAGCATGGCGTCGCGCAGTTCGCTGTCGAGCTTGTCGAACCAAGCCTGATAGTCGGCGAGCGGCACGCGCGCGGGAGCCGCGGCGAGCTGCTCCTCGGTGAGCCATTCGACGTCGTGGCCGCCGGCCTCGATGAGACGGTGGATCAGCTCGTCGCCGTTGTCGGGGTAGCCCGCCACGCCGTACCCGGCATCCCGCAGGGCGTCGAGCACCCGTACCGCCGAGGCGGGCGTGTCCAGGCCGACCGCGTTGCCGACCCGGGAGTGCTTGGTGGGGTACGCGGTGAAGACGAGTGCGATCTTCTTGTCGGCGTTCGCCTTGTGCTTCAGCGCGGCGTGCCGTACGGCGATCCCGGCCACCCGCCCGGCCCGCTCGGGGTCGGCGACATACACGGGGACGTCGTCCGGGCCCTGCTCCTTGAAGGAGAACGGGACGGTGATGAGCCGCCCGTCGAACTCGGGAATGGCCACCTGCATGGCCGCGTCCATGGGGGAGAGGGCCGCGTCCGACGCGTCCCACGCCTCGCGGGAGGAGGTGAGGCACAGCCCCTGCAGCACCGGGATGTTCAGGTCGGCGAGCGCCCCGATGTCCCAGGACTCCTCGTCACCGCCCGCCGACGCCTGCGAGGCGTGCGTGCCGCCGGCCGCGAGAACGGTGGCGACCAGCGCGTCGGCCCGCCCGAGGATCTCGTACAGGCCCTCGTCCGCGCCGCGCAGCGAACCGCAGTAGACCGGGAGCGCATCGGCGCCCCGCGCCTCGATCGCGTCGCACAGGGTGTCCACGAAGGCGGTGTTGCCGCTCAGTTCGTGGGCGCGGTAGAAGAGCACGCCGACGGTCGGGCGGCCTTCCCGCAGTTCACGGGAGCCGTGGACGCCGTACTCCGGCATCTTCCGCGGCTCCTCGAAGCCCTCGCCCGTCAGCAGCACGGTGTCGGACAGGAAGCGCGCCAGCTCGGTGAGGTTCTCCGGGCCGCCCTCGACGAGGTAGCGCAGCGCCTCGGCCACCACACCGGCCGGTACCGACGACTCGGCCATCAGCTCGGCGTCGGGCACGGATTCGCCGCCGAGCAGCACGGTCGGGACGCCGGACGCCTTCAGCGCCGCGAGGCCGTCCTCCCAGGCGCGCTTGCCGCCGAGGAGGCGTACGACGGCGATGTCCGCGCCGTCCAGGAGCCCAGGAAGCTCCTCGGTGACGTCCACGCGGGTCGGATTGCCGATCCGGTAGGAGGCGCCGGAGGCACGGGCCGCCAGCAGGTCCGTGTCGGCGGTCGACAACAACAGCACAGTGCTCATGCGGGCGCTCCCGGTGCGATGAAGGGCAGTCCTGTGGGCGCGCCCGACTCGATGAGCCGCCACAGCGCGTCCGTGTCCGCGTGGTGTTCGATGAGGTCGCCGAGCCGGTCGAGCTGCTCCTCGCGCAGCGCGGCGAACGAGGTGTCGGGGGCCGGTACGAAGCGGCGGCCCGCGGCGGCCGCCACCTGGCGCAGGAAGGCCCGGCGGAAGCCGTCGGACTCCAGCGAACCGTGCCAGTGGGTGCCCCAGGTCTGGCCGACCCGGCAGCCGTCCAGGAAGGCCTCCCCGCCCTGGACGTCGGCGACGCCGTGGTGGATCTCGTACCCCTCGACGTCCTCGCCGAGAGCCCGGCCCACCGGCCGGGTGAGGGTCTTCTCGCGGGCGAACCGCACCCGCACCGGCAGCACCCCGAGCCCGTCGACGTGCCCCGCACGCGACTCGACCTCGTCCTCGATGTGCTCGCCGAGGAGCTGGAAGCCGCCGCAGATGCCGAGCACGGGGCGTCCTTCGGCGGCGCGCCGCACAAGGGCGTCCGCGAGCCCGCGCTCGCGCAGCCACGCAAGCGCGCGCACGGTGCCGCGCGTCCCCGGGACCACGACCAGGTCCGCGTCGGCCAGTTCCTCCGGCCGGTCCACGAACCGGACGACGACACCGGGTTCGGCGGCGAGGGCGTCCACGTCGGTGAAGTTGGACATGAGCGGGACGGCGCACACGGCGACGCGCAGCACGTCCTCGCCCACGGGCGGGGAAACGGCCGACTCGCGCACGGTGCCGCGCAGCGACACCCGCAGCCCGTCCTCCTCGTCGATCCCCAGCCCGTGCCGGAAGGGGAGCACCCCGTACGTGTGCCGTCCGGTGAGCCCGTGCAGCATGTCGAGCCCCGGCTCCAGCAGCGAGACGTCGCCCCGGAACTTGTTGACGAGGAACCCGGCGACGAGTTCCTGGTCCTCGCGCGAGAGCAGCGCCACCGTCCCGAAGAAGGAGGCGAAGACGCCGCCGCGGTCGATGTCGCCGACGACGAGGACGGGCAGGCGCGCACCGCGCGCGATGCCCATGTTGACGATGTCGGTCCGCCGGAGATTGATCTCGGCGGGCGAGCCGGCCCCCTCGCAGATCACCGCGTCATACGTGCCCCGCAGCTCGGCGAGGCACTCCAGCACGGTGCCGAGGAGCCGCTGCTGCCGCCCGCCGTGGTAACCGCGCGCGCTCATCTCGCCCACCGGCTTGCCCAGCAGCACGACCTGGCTGCTCTGCTCGCCGCCGGGCTTGAGCAGCACGGGGTTCATCAGCGCGGTCGGCTCCACGCGACAGGCCTGCGCCTGCATGGCCTGCGCACGCCCGATCTCCGCGCCCTCCCGGGTCACGAACGAATTGAGGGACATGTTCTGCGCCTTGAACGGCGCCACCTTCACGCCCTGCCGGACCAGCCACCGGCAGATCCCGGCGGTGACGACGCTCTTGCCGGCGTCGGAGGTGGTGCCGGCGACGAGCAGCCCACCGCTCATGACGTACGTCCCTTCGTGACAGCCAGAGCCTTGCGGGCAAGGACGTGCGCTCCGGCGCACACGCCGAGCGCGAGCCAGCCCACCCGCCGGGACAGCCCCACGGCCCGCTCGATGTCCTGCACCCCGACGGAGCGCCCCTCCCCGTTCAGCACGGGCCGGTGCTCGACGCGCCCGCCGTACGCGAGGGTCCCGCCCAGCCGGACGCCGAGCGCTCCCGCGAACGAGGCCTCCACGCGCCCGGCGTTGGGGCTCGGGTGCTTCCCGGCGTCCGCGCGCCAGGCGCGCACGGCCGCGCGCGGGTCACCGCCGGCGAGTACGGCGAGCACGGCGGTCAGCCGCGCCCCCGGCCATCCGGCGAGGTCGTCGAGGCGCGCGGAGGCCCACCCGTACCGCAGATACCGGGACGACCTGTGCCCCACCATCGCGTCGAGCGTGTTGACGGCCCGGAAGCCGACGAGCCCCGGCACGCCGCCCACGGCGCCCCACACCAGCGCGCCCACGACGGCGTCGGAGGTGTTCTCGGCGACCGACTCGACGACGGCCCGGGCGATCCCGTCGGCGTCGAGGGCCTGCGGGTCGCGGCCGCACAGGTGCGGCAGCCGCGCGCGGGCGGCCTCGACGTCACCGTCCTCCAGGGCCCGCCCGATGGTCCGGGCCTCCCGCCCGAGCGAGGTCCCGCCGACGACGGCCCAGGTGGCGGCGGCGGTCAGCGCGACGGAGGCGGCGGGGGAGGTACGGACGGCACGCGCGGCGACGGCGGCGAGGGCCGCGGCCCCGCCGGCGCACACGGCGGTGTGCAGCGCGCCCCACCCCCGGTGGTCCCGCCACAGCACTTGTTCCACGGCACCCGCGGCCCGCCCGAACACGGCGACCGGATGCCCGCGGCGTGGATCGCCGAGGAGCAGGTCACCGAGGAGGCCGGCGGCGGCGCCGTACGCGAAGACGCGCTCGGCCCGCATCGGCTCAGCCGACCGCGGGAACGGGCGGAGTGTCGCTGGTAGACCTCGAACGGCAGCCGAGCATGGCGGTATGTCCTCACTCAGGGTGTCCACGCCCTGGTTCGACGAGACCGGCGGTGAGAGTTCCTGGCTCCCGGGGTTGCTCCCCGGTGACAGTGGCGGGACCGCGCCGGATTCTCACCGGCTTCCTCTCCTGCCGCCGTATATGGCTCCGGCAGTCCACCACGTGCTCCGAATTCCAGTCAACTTGCTGTTGACCTGCGACGGGGGAGTGTGCGAAGCCCCACATCCCTTACCACATCACTCTGTGCACCGGGACTGCTCTGCTCCGACCTCCCCTGAACGGGGGGTGCCCGGGGTGCTGCGTTGTGATCACGGTGTGGGGGGCCCTGCAATACGTCCACGAGGCGCGAGGGCGGTCCCGGGCCGGTGCGCCACGGGCGTTGCGCGGGGCATCCGGGATCCACGAGAGGAACGCACGGTGGCACACGTAGCCGAGATGATGCTGGACGACGGCCGGACGGTCCTGCTGGAGGCCGTCGGCGCGGGCCCGGGCGGCACGCACAGAGTGGGCCGCGGCGGTACGGCCGTCGAGGGGGCGGCCGAGACGCTGCAGCAGGCGCTGGCGCGGGTACGGCCGGCGCTCGGGGCGGTGGTGGACAGCGCCCTTGACCTGGCACGACCGCCGAGCGCGGTGACCGTGGAGTTCGGTATCACGCTCAGCGCCGAGGCCGGTGTCGTCGTCGCGCGCGGCAGCACGGAGGCGCACTTCACGGTGACGATGGAATGGCCCGCACCCATGTCGTCCGCGAACTGCCGGGAACCCCAGGAGCAGCGGGATGCCACCGACGCTGCCTGACGACGGGTTCGAACGGGGCATCGGCCGAGTCTGGGGTCTCGGTGAGGAGGTCATGGGCAGCGGCTTCCTGCTGGCCGCCGACCTCTTCTGCACCTGTGCCCACGTCGTGGCCCGGGCGCTGGGAACCGGAGACACCGGTGCGGAACCGCCCTCCGATCCTCTGGCTGTGGATTTCCCTCTGCCGCATCCCGCCGCGCATCGCGTACGGGCCCACGTCGTCCGCTGGACTCCCGTGCTTCCCGACGGCAGTGGTGACCTGGCCCTGCTGCGGTTGGAGCGGATCATGCCGGGCACCGCGCCCGTGCGGCTGGCAGGCGGCGACGACTTCTGGGACCACCGCTTCCGCGTCCTCGGCTTCCCGCGGCGCACCGAAGACCACGGCGTGTGGGTGCAGGGCAGACTGCGCGGCCGGGTGGGCCGGGGATGGATCTCCATGGAGACCCGGGAGTCCCTCCACGGGCCCGCCGTCGGGCAGGGGTTCAGCGGTGCGCCCGTGTGGGACATCGAGCAGGGCGGCGTCGTCGGCATGACGGTGGCCGCCGACCGCGGGGACGGCGCGACGACGGCGTACCTCATCCCCGCAGCCCGCCTCCTCGATGCCGAACCGCTGCTGCGAGGCAATCCGTTCCGGGGCCTCGAGGCGTTCCGCGAGGAGGACGCGGGCATCTTCTTCGGCCGGCGCTCGGACAGTGAACGCATCGCCAGGGCTGTGCGCACCGAGGCGTTCGTCCCGGTGGCCGGGGCCTCCGGAGTCGGCAAGTCCTCTCTCGTGCGTGCCGGGGTGCTTCCGCTGCTGCGCGCCGCCGGCTACACGGTGACGGACTTCACCGGTCAGCCGGGCGCCTCCCCCGTACGGGTGCTGTTCGCCGCGCTGCGGAACCAGTTCCCCCGGGACACGGCATTGCGGGAGCTGGCCGACGGGGTGAGGGGGCATGTGGATGAGGGGACCGCCGTACTGATCGGGGCCCGGGTGCTCGAGCACTCGGGCCCCGCAGGTCACGTGGTGCTCCTCGACCAGTTCGAGGAGACGGTGGGCGTGGAACCGGCCCGGGCCCGCCGGCTCCTCGACGTCCTGCTGGTCATGACCCGGGCCCGTGACGCCCGTGGCCGTCGGCTGCGCGTCCTGGCCACCCTCCGCTCCGCATCCCTCGAGGAACTGGTCGCGGGCGGTGAGGCCGAACGCCTCAGCGTCACCGTCCAGATGGTCGCTCCGATGGTTCCGGAACAGCTCGCCGAGGCGGTCGGCAAGCCCGTGGCCGCCGTCCCGGGCGTCGACTTCGAGCCGGACCTCGCCGAACGCATCGTCGCCGACGCGGGCACGGAGCCGGGTGCCCTGCCACTGATGGAGTTCGTGCTCGCGCGGTTGTGGGATCACCGTGACCGCGGTCGGCTCACGCACGCCGCGTACCGGAGGCTCGGCGGTGTGGAGGGCGCGCTGGCGGGCTACGCGGACCAGCAGCTGGCCGAGGTCTGCAAGGCGCCCGGCAGCCCGGGCGACGCGGTGGTCCGCCGCCTCTTCGAGCAACTGGCCCTGCCCGACAGCGACCAGGGCTATGCCAGGGTGGCCCGGGCGTACGACGGACTGTCCGAGGAACAGAGGGTCGCGGCCCAGGCCCTCGCCGCCACCCGTCTCCTGGTCGTCGCCCGCGACAGCACCGGCCGCGAGACGGTCGCTCTGGCCCACGAGTCCCTCGTACGCCAATGGCCGACCTTGCGCGGGTGGCTCGACGACTCGCGGGCCTTCCGGATGTGGCAGGAGAGGTTGCGGGGGCGGATGCGGGAGTGGGAGGAGCAAGGGCGGCATACGGAGCTGCTGCTGCGGGGGCAGGAGTCACTGGCGGCATCGGGGTGGGCCCGGAAGCACGCCGGCGAGCTGCTCGGCGCCGAAGCCGAGTACATCGAGCTGAGCCGTCGGCAGGAACGGCGGACGGTACGGCGGGGGCGTGCCGTGGGCGCGGTGATGACCGCGTTGGTGGTGGTGGCGGGGCTGCTCGGCCTGCTCATCACCACGTCGGTCCGGGAGGCCGAACGGAGGGACGAGCGGGAGGCGGCGGACCTGCTGGCGGAGGAGGCGGAGAAGCGGTTCGTCGCTGATCCGGTGGAGGGGGCGGTGCTGGCGCTGAGGGCCTACCGAACGGCCGCCACGGAGAAGACGCACCGGGCGCTGCTGCGGATGTACCTGCCCATGTCGTCGGTCACGGTGCTCGACGGTGACTTCGTGAGCGGGACGGTGACGGACGCGGCCGCCTCGGCGGACGGCGCGGTCGCGGCAGTGCTGACCGAGGACGAGGACGGAGCCGCGAGAGGCACCCTGGTCACGGGCATCTTCACACAGCGGCCGAAGAAGCTGCCGATCTCGGGCATCCCGGAACACGCCGACAAGGTGGCGGTGAGCGACGACGGCCGGCGCGTGGCCGTGGCGGCGGCGGACGGGGCGGTCGGTGTATGGCGGACCGACGCGGTGGACACGCCGTCGGACCAATGGGTGTGGGACACCGCGGAGCTGTCGGCGACCGAGGACGGCGAGGCGTACACGATGGCTCTCGACCTCTCGGCCGACGGACGGGAGGTGCTGCACCTGGTCAATGGACCGGTCGGGACGTCGGACTGCTATGCCGGAGCCGACTGGGCGCGCAGGCTCTATCTGCGGCAGCTCGACACGGGGAGCCGCAGGAACGTGCCGCGCGCCACCGTTCCGGAAGGCGCGTGCCTCATCGATGCCGCGTTGCCCGCGGGAAGCGACAGCCATGTGGTCACCCTGACCGAGGACGGCCCCGATGGCGAGCTGCGCGAGTTGCGTATCAGTCGGTTGAGTACCGGTGTGCAGGAGCGGACCTGGCCCGGGGCGGAACTCGCCTCGATCGGCCCGGGCGGTCGTGCGCTGGGGGTGCGTCCGGCCGACGTGCTCACGGGCGGTTACCGGGAGCCGGGGACGGGCGAGCGGCGCCGGAACGCCGGGGCGTACCGCGCTGAAGACCGCGACGTGACGGGACGCTTCACCCTGGAGACATCGGGAGTCGCCCAGCTCTGGCACGACAGCGTGAACGGCGCGGAGTACGTCACGTCCTTGCCGGCCGTCCCGCTGGACCTCGGTGCCTCGTTCCACGCGTTCGGGACGGTGGGAAGGGACGGGCCGCAGTTCCGCGCGCTGATCGGTGGCAGGCTCGTGCGGTTGCGGGCCCGGCGCACTCCGCCCACCGTCGTGCGACACACCGAAGAGGTGGTTCCGGCTTCCTTCACGTCGCCCGGCGGGAGCCTGGTCGCCCTGGTCACGGAGCGGAGTGCCGACGAATCCCTGTACCGGAACACGCTCGTGCTCCTCGGCCACGGGCGAACAGTGCGGCGGCAGCTCGGTCCCGGTGATCTGGCCGGGGGCTCCGCCACTCACCTCGCCGTCAGCGGGGACGGCAGGAATGCCGTGGTCTGGGGAGACCGGGGATGGGCTCTGTACCGCCTGACGCGGGAGGAGGCGGTGCTCGTGCAGCATCGGCGGGACCCCCGGCAGGCGTCACCGGGGGAGCAGCTCGTCCGGGACGTGCAGCCCCTGGGCGGCCATGACTTCCTTCTGCTGGGCCGGCACGGGGTGCGGAGGCTGGACGGGACCAGCGGCGGACTGTCCTCGTCCCGCGGCTCGCGGTGCGACGAGAGGGACGTGCAGAAGCCGCGCTTCTGTGTGGCCCTGGCGGTCGCCCCCGGCCAGGACACCGAGGCGCTGGTGCTCCAGGGCAACGGACGGGTCCGGTTGTGGAACCTGGCAGACGGTTCGCCCGGCAGGTCCGCGGACCTGGGGGGAAGCCCGACCGGCGGTTCCGGCGCCGTGCGCTTCCGGGACGACGGTGCGCGAGTGGCCGCTGCGGTCGGGCAGGAGGAAGTAGTCGTATGGGATCCGAAGACGGATCGCAGGACGAGGTTGAGGGGGGAGGGATATCCGGTGATCGCCTTGTACGGCAGAGACGGGCTCCTCGTGCTTCTGGGGCGGGACAGCGCGGAATTCGACGCCGAACTCTGGTCCGAGCGCGGCAAGGAGCCTGTCGGTTACTTCGAGCCCTTCAGCGGGAGCGGCGCTTGGCGCCTGGCCGGGGGCGCCGTTCACGGAGGCACGGACTGGGGCACCTGGCGGCTGCCCTTGGGGCAACCGTCCCTGGCCGCGGGTTTGTGCCGTGCCCTTGGCGACTACGACCCACCGACTCTGCGGGAGGACCTTCCCCCGGCAGCGAACGAGGACGCGCCCTGCCCGAAGCGCGGATGACGGGTCGGGCAGGGCGCGGTGCGCGTGGTCGCGGGGTGCCTACGCCACGATCAGATAGATCCCGTACGCCACCGCGGCCGCACAGGCCGCGAAGCAGGCGTAGGCCGCGGTCGTGGCGAGGGCGGCGGAACCGCCGGACGCCGTCGCCGTCTCCCGCTTGGAGAGGCCGATGATGCCGAGGCTGAAGAGGCCGACGAGGGCCACGGTGGCCACGAGGCTGACTCCGAAGACGGAGCCGAGGGCTGCCCAGTCGATGTGCATGGCGGGTTACTTCCTTGAGCTCGGGCCCGGCGCTCAGACCGCGGCCGACGAGGACGTCGAGCCGGCGGGGGCGGCCGGCGAGTCGGACTGGACCTGGGCGGGGATGGTGACCGCCAGGTCGTCGCTGACGGTGCCGGCCGGCGGCGGCGTGACGGCGGCCACGGCCTGCGTCACCACGCCGGCGGGCTCGGTGGCCTCGGCGGGCTCGTCCGTGTCGTTGACGTTGGTGTGGTCGACGACCTCACGGCGGGAGATCACCCAGATCGCGGCGCTGGAGGCGACCAGGAAGACCGCGACGAGCGCGGTGCCCCAGTTGCCGAAGGCGGTGACCCACTCGGCGAGCGCGGCGACCAGGGCCGCGGCCGGCAGGGTGAGGCCCCAGGCCACGAACATCCGGGTGGCGGTGGACCAGCGGACCACACCGCCCTTGCGGCCCAGGCCCGCGCCCATCACGGCACCGGAGACCGAGTGCGTGGTGGAGAGGGAGAAGCCGAGGTGCGAGGAGGCCAGGATCACCGTCGCCGCGCTGGTCTGGGCGGCGAAGCCCTGCTGCGGCTGGAGGTCGGTCAGGCCCTTGCCCATCGTGCGGATGATGCGCCAGCCGCCCAGGTAGGTGCCGGCCGCGATGGCCAGACCGGCGGAGAGGATGACCCACACCGGCGGGTCGGAGTCCGGGGCGAGCGCGCCGCCGGCGACCAGGGCCAGGGTGATGATGCCCATCGTCTTCTGGGCGTCGTTCGTGCCGTGGGCCAGCGAGACGAGGCCCGCCGAGGTGATCTGGCCGGCGCGGTAGCCCTTGGAGGTGGCCTTCTCGGTCGCGTGCTCGCCCAGCCTGTAGGTGAGCCGCGCGCCGATCATGGCGGCGACACCCGCGACGACCGGGGCCGCGACGGCGGGGATCAGCACCTTGGTGACGAGGACGTCGCCGTGCACCGCGCCGAAACCGGCCGAGGCGACGGTGGCGCCGATCAGACCGCCCATGAGGGCGTGCGAGGAGCTCGACGGCAGTCCGACGAGCCAGGTGAGCAGGTTCCAGAGGATGGCGCCGACGAGCGCCGCGAATATCACCTCTGGCTGTATGCCGCTCTCGTCGACAAGGCCTTTGGAGATCGTGTTGGCGACCTCGATGGACAGGAACGCGCCGACAAGGTTGAGAACGGCGGACATGGCCACCGCGGCCTTGGGCTTCATCGCACCGGTCGAGATGGTGGTGGCCATCGCGTTGGCGGTGTCGTGGAAACCGTTCGTGAAATCGAACGCAAGCGCGGTGATCACCACGATCGCGAGGATCAGCGAGAAGCTTTCCATTTACCCGGGCTTCTGTTGGACGTCAGTGGCACGGCGAACGTAAGCAACCTGGGTGAACGGAAGATGAACTGGGTCGGGCGGGGGAGTGACCCCAATTGAGGTGTCACTGTTCCGTTTGAGGTGGAAGTGGAGGTCGAAGCCGGATTGGAGGGCGGGGAGAGCCTCGAACGGAGGCGGAATTCAACCCTCCGCATCAGCTCCGTGGCTCCCTGTGAGGGACCGCCCTCCGATCGGCCCCCGAGCCACGCTCCCGCCCCCGCCCTACGAGTGACGCATCCCACCCTCTCCGCCACCCGGACGTCGGCTCCCGCCCTCCGCGTCGACCCCCTCCGGCCTCGCGTGCGGACCCTTCCCGGTCCCGGGCGCGAGCGGTTTCCGGCCTCGGGGCCGGTGTCCGCGCGGGACCGAGGTCATGTGCGGGACGGCCGGCCCGTCGCGGGCCGGTCCGTGCCCCGTCGGCCGGTTACCCCCTTGCGAAGCGCTTCAGCTGCGCCAGGGAGCCGTTGAAGAGGTTCTGGTCGCCCGGCAGACGGCCGCTGTTGTCGTGCTGCCAGATCGTCCAGTACTTCCAGCCGCCCGGCAGCTTCCCCGCACTCGCCGTGTCGTAGCGCGCCACCCACAGTGCGTGATTGGCGGCGAACGCCGAGCTGCCGCCCGTGCACTTGTTCCACCAGTTCGTGTTGGTGTAGATCACCGGGCGGCGGCCGGTCAGGCGCTTCACCTCACCGCTGAAGGCCTTGATCCAGTTGACCATCCTGGCCTTGCTCAGGCCGTAGCACTTCTTCTTCTTGCTGTACGGGTTGTACTCGATGTCCAGCGCCGGCGGCAGCGTCCAGCCGTCGGCGGTCCAGCCTCCGCCGTTGCGCACGAAGAACGCGGCCTGACGGGCGCCGGAGGACTTGTGCGGCATGGCGTAGTGGTACGCGCCGCGGAGCAGCCCCGCCTTGCGGGAGCCGGTGTACTGCTGCGTGAAGTACGGGTTGCGGTAGGTGTGGGACTCCGTCGCCTTGACGTAGACGAAGCGGGCGCCCTTCGCCCTGGCCTTGGACCAGTTCACGTTCTTCTGGTGCGAGGAGACGTCGTGCCCCTTCGGCTTGCCCGCCGCGGAGACCGGGATCTCCGCGAGCAGGGTCCCTCCGAGTGCGAGCGCTGTGATGGATGACGCGATGAGTCGGGAGCGGTGACGGGACGGACGGCGATCACGGGCCATGGTTCCCCCCGGAAGTGGCGGCTGCGCGACAAATCGTCCAGAGATTACTGGAAGATCGTTGAATCTCGGTCGATCACCGGCCAATCCACACAAGAGGGTGACGTATACGCATATCTGGTCTGTCGGACGTCTGCGTTCCGCCCTACACTTCCCGCTTCCGTCGACCCGGCCGCTCACCGCCTGACAGGATCGCGGCATGGCTGAACGGCAGCGGGACGTGAGCTACCCGTGGGGCACGGGTGAGGGCGGACCCGGCGGACGGAGTGCACAGGGTGCGCGAGGTGCACAGAGCGGGCGGAAGGTGCGCGAGCGGAGCTCCCGGGAGGACGTGACGGGGGCGTGGGACGAGCTCGTTGCGACGGCGCGCAGGACGGTGGCCGACGGTCTGGTCGTCGGCACGTCGGGCAACGTCTCCGTACGCGTGGGCGACACCGTCCTGGTCACCCCCACGGGGGTGCCGTACGACCGGCTGACGCGCGACGAGGTCGTCGGGGTGGACCTCGACGGCCGCCAGGTCCTCGGCTCCCTCCGCCCGACGAGCGAACTGCCCCTGCACCTCGCGGTCTACCGCACGACCGGCGCCCGCGCCGTCGTCCATACGCACGCCGTCCATGCGACGGCGGTCTCCACGCTCGTACGGGAACTCCCGCTGATCCACTACATGGCCGCCGCCGTCGGCGGAGCCGTCCGGGTCGCCCCGTACGCGGTGTACGGCTCTCCGGAGTTGGCCGAGAACATGTTGCGCGCCCTGGAGGACCGCACCGCCTGTCTCCTCCAGAACCACGGAACGGCCGCCTACGGATTGTCCCTCCCCGAGGCGTACGACCGCACGGCGCAGCTGGAGTGGATGTGCCGCGTCTGGCTCACCGCGTCCTCCGTACCGGGTCTGTCGCCCTCGCTGCTGAGCCGTGAACAGGTGGCGGAGGTGAAGGAGCGGCTCCGGGGTTACGGGCAGCCGGAGGCCGGACGGCTTGACCGCGGACCGGCGGGGTAGCCGGGGACCGGTGAAGCGACCGAAGGCCGGCAGGGCCGACGGGGCCGACGGGGCCGGCAGGGTTCCCGTCGCGGCCCGCGCCCGTTCTTCCGCTGGCCGCCCGTCCCGACGGAAAGGACACTGAGGGCGTGCGCACAGTCAAAGCGGCGGCCGCTGCCGCCACCGTCGCCCTCGCGGCCGGAGCGGCGAGCGTCGCCGTCGGCCGGTTCGCCAGCGATGCGGCGCTGAAGGCGTCGGCGGGCCGGCCGCTGCCCACCGAGCCCCGGCTGACCGTCCACGCGACGGCCGCCGGGCAGATCACGCTCACCCGCGATCTGGCCTCGCTGCGGCCCGGGAGGTACGGCCTGGCCGGAGACGCCTCCCACGCGGTCGTCGGCCCGGTCCTGGAAGCCGTCCGGACGTCCGTCGACACGGTCGCCCGGCGCCTGGAGCGCGTCACCCACGGCACCTTCGCACCCGGCGACAAGGCATGGCTCACCCCGAACCTGTACGTCGGCGACCCGAGCGCCGCCCTCGGTCTCGACCACGCGGACGTCGACGTCCCCGGCGAGCTGGGCGGGCTGCCCGCCTGGTTCGTGCCCGGCGGGCGGAGCACCTGGGTGATCGCCGTGCACGGCCTGGGCGCCACCCGCGAGCACGCGATGAACCTCATGGCGTTCCTGCATCGCCTGCACTTCCCGGTGCTCGCCCCCGCCTACCGCGGCGACCTCGGCGCACCCCGCTCCCCGGACGGCCTCAACCGCCTCGGCGAGGCCGAGTGGCGCGACCTGGAGGCGGCCGTCCGGTACGCCGTGCGGTACGGCGCCGAGCAGGTGGTCCTGCTCGGCTGGTCCACCGGTGCCACGATGGCCCTGCACGCCGCGGCCCACTCCCCGCTGCGCGACCGGATCTCCGGCCTCGTCCTGGACTCGCCCGTGCTGAGCTGGGAGGTCACGCTGCGCGCGCTCGCCGCCGCCCGCCGCACGCCCGGCGCCCTGCTGCCGCTGGCCGTCCGCGCCGCCCAGGGGCGCACCGGTCTGCGGACCGACCACGTCCTGACGGCCACGACGCCCGACCGGCCGAGGAAGCCGGTCCTGGTCTTCCACGGCCCGGACGACACCATCGCCCCGTGGGACCTCTCCCGCCGCTTCGCCGACCGCGATCCGAACCTCGTCACCCTGCACACGGTCCGCCGCGCCCCGCACGGCGCCATGTGGAACGCCGACCCGGAGCGCTACGAGGAGTCCCTGCGCCGGTTCCTGATCCCCCTGATGTAGGCGTACGGAGCGCGACCGGGCCCGGGTGGAGCACCTGCCGGCCGGCGCGGCCCCGCGCAGCGGCACGGGCAGCGGCACGGGCGGCGGCACGGCCGGCGAACCGCACGGATCGCGCGGCCCGGTCTCCCAGGCCCCTGCGCCGCGGCCCCGGCGGCCATTCCGTTTACGGCTCGGACAGGGCCCGCTCGCGGCACCCTTCCCCATCCGCGCCCGCCGCACCGCCCTTCCCGGCAGCCCTCTGTGACATTCCGTTTGGGTTTTCGGACCGTCAACCGGAAGACTGCACCCGTGACGTCCCGTAACCCGCGCGACTCCAGGCTCCGACTCGTCGGCCCGCGAACGCTGGCCGCCGCTCCGCGAGCCGCGACCCAACGCCGCCGCCCCGCCCCCCGGCCCCCGGAGGGCACGCCTCCGCCCGCGGAGCTGGCCCGCATGGCCCGTGCCCGCCTGGCCGGCGCCGCGCGGGTCGCCCGCTGGGCCGACACCGCACTCCGCCCCGGCCACGGGACCTCCGACGGCGCGGACCCGGACGGTGCGGCCTCCGACGCCACGGCCACCCTGTCCGACGCGAGCGCCGGACGGGCCGCGGCCGATCTGGGGCTGACCCCCGCCCAGGTCCGTGCCGACTGGGACACGGCACGCCTCGCCGGCCTCGTCGAGGTGCACGGCGGCAGCGCCCGCCCCGGCTGGCGGCTGCGCGCCTGGAACCGTGACGACAGCGCCGTGCTGCGCGGCTGGGTCGCCCTGTTCGACGCGTGGTCGCTCGCGTACCCGGAACCCGCCGACCGCGAGCCCGCCGCCGTCGCCGAGGTCGTCTCCGCGATGCCCCAGGTGCTCTCCTTCCTCCAGCTCTCCGCCGGTCCCGTCCCGGTCGAGCAGCTCTTCGACCTTCTGCGGCAGCGGGTCACCGAGCTCCGCACCGAGCGCTGCGAGGTCCCGTACGGACCGCAGCCCGTGCCCGCCGAGCCCCTCGCCCCGGAGCCGGGCACCGGCGACGACACCCCGCTCGGCCCGCTCCTCGACTGGGCCCTGCAGGCCCTCGCCTACGTCGGCGCCCTCACCTACGGCGACGGGCAGGCGACCCTCACCCCGCTGGGGAGCTGGGCGGTGTGGGTGAAGCTGGAGCAGATCTGCGTCGCCGCGCAGAGCCCCGCCGGGAACATCGAGGTCGCCGCCGAGGACATGCTCCGCGGCTGCGCCCAGCTGCGCCCGAACGCCGCCCGCGCCGAGTACCGGGCCTGGCTCGCCGCCCGCCCCGTCGGCAGCGCCGTCGCCGAGCTCCTCGACGCCGCCCGCGGCGAGGACGCCCTGCTGCGCGGACTCGCCTTCGAGGCACTGCGCGTGGTGGGCGCGCCCGCCGAGCCCGATGTGCGCGCCGTGGCCGATGAGACCCCGCTGCGCCCCTACGCCCTGCTGTGGCTCGCGGAGCACGACGGCGCGGACCCCGAGGACGCGCACGAGGCGCTGACCCGCGAGGAGGCCACCTGGCTGTGGGTGGACACCGCGGCGGCCGTCGCCGACCACGGCGAGGCCCCGCTCCTCGTACGGCACCTCGAGTCCGCGGTGCAGCCCACGGTGCCCGCGCTGCTCACCGAGGTCCGCGCGGTCGGGCATCCGCGCACCGTGCAGGTCCTGGTGGCGCTCGCCGCCGCGCACCCCGACCCGGCGCTGGCGAAGGCCGTGCGCCGGGCCGCCTTCCAGGTCCACACCGGAGGCAGCTGAGGCAGCCGAGGCGCCGGCCGGAGCCGTCCGGGCCGCCGGGGCAGCGGACCCCCGGTCGGACCCCGGACGCAGGTGTCAGATCCCGGACTCGGGAACGTACGTGCCGAAGGTCCACACATTGCCCTCGGCGTCCCTGGCCATGTAGTCCCGGGAGCCGTAGTCCTGGTCCGTCGGGGGCATCAGGACCTCCGCGCCGTGCTCCACGGCCTGCTGGTGGTGTGCGTCCACGTCGTCCACCACGACGTACACCCCGACGGGACCGGCGCCCTTCATGGCGTTGTCGAAGGCGCTGCCGCTGCCCTTCGAGCCGAGCATCACCGCGCCGTTGCCCTGTGCCAGCTCGGCGTGCAGCACCTGGCCGTCCTCGCCCTCGTACACCGACAGCTCGGTGAAGCCGAAGGCCTCCGTGAGCTGTTTGACCGCGGCCTTCGCGTCCGCGTAGAGCAGCGTCGGGTAGATGCTCGGACGCCCGCCCTCCATGCCCGCCATACCGATCACTCCCTCTGACCCGGCGGCCGCGGTGGCAGCGCCGGACATCGCCGGAATACGACCTGGCGCCCAGTCTGGCACCCGCCACCGACAACGCCCCCCGGCCGCCCTCCCCAGTGACCGAGACCACTCCGTCCTGCCCGGCCGGGAAGGAAAACCGCTTGCTGCCCCCGGTTAGAATCGGCCTCATGGCCATTCTCCTCGCGCATTAGACGGCGTGTCCGCCCTCAGCCGCCCACCCCGTCGTCAACGACCCTGCCCGGGAGTCTGTCCGTGATCTCCGCCTCCGGTATCGAGCTGCGCGCCGGTGCCCGCATCCTCATCGAGAACGCCACCTTCCGTGTCGCCAAGGGCGACCGCATCGGTCTGGTCGGCCGCAACGGCGCCGGCAAGACCACCCTGACGAAGGTCCTCGCGGGCGAGGGCATCCCCGCCGCGGGCACCGTCACCCGCTCCGGCGAGGTCGGCTACCTCCCGCAGGACCCGCGCACCGGCGACCTCGACGTGCTCGCCCGCGACCGCATCCTCTCCGCGCGCGGCCTGGACACCCTGATCCGCAAGATGCGCGAGAACGAGCAGCGCATCGCCACCGGGAAGGGCTCCACCCGCGACAAGGCGATGAAGCAGTACGAGCGCCAGGAGACGGAGTTCCTCACCAAGGGCGGGTACGCCGCCGAGGCCGAGGCCGCCACCATCGCCGCCGCGCTCAACCTGCCCGACCGGGTGCTCGGCCAGCCGCTGCACACGCTCTCCGGCGGTCAGCGCCGCCGCGTGGAGCTCGCCCGCATCCTGTTCTCCGACGCGGACACCCTGCTGCTCGACGAGCCGACGAACCACCTCGACGCCGACTCGATCATCTGGCTGCGCGACTATCTGAAGACCTACCGCGGCGGCTTCATCGTCATCTCCCACGACGTCGACCTGGTCGAGACGGTCGTCAACAAGGTGTTCTACCTGGACGCCAACCGCTCCCAGATCGACGTCTACAACATGGGCTGGAAGCTCTACCAGCAGCAGCGCGAGGCCGACGAGAAGCGCCGCAAGCGCGAGCGGCAGAACGCCGAGAAGAAGGCCGCCGCCCTGAACGCGCAGGCCGACAAGATGCGCGCCAAGGCCACCAAGACGGTCGCCGCGCAGAACATGGCCCGCCGCGCCGAGCGCCTGCTGTCCGGCCTGGAGGAGGTCCGCCAGCAGGACAAGGTGGCCAAGCTGCGCTTCCCCGAGCCCTCGCCCTGCGGGAAGACCCCGCTCATGGCGGAGGGCCTGTCGAAGTCGTACGGCTCGCTGGAGATCTTCACCGACGTCGACCTGGCCATCGACAAGGGCTCCCGGGTCGTCATCCTCGGCCTCAACGGCGCCGGCAAGACCACCCTGCTGCGACTGCTGGGAGGCGTCGAGCAGCCCGACACCGGCTCCGTCGTGCCCGGCCACGGCCTCAAGCTCGGCTACTACGCGCAGGAGCACGAGACCCTCGACCCCGACCGCACCGTGCTGGAGAACATGCGCTCGGCCGCGCCCGACATGGACCTGGTCGAGGTCCGCAAGGTGCTCGGCTCGTTCCTGTTCTCCGGCGACGACGTCGACAAGCCGGCCGGCGTCCTCTCCGGCGGCGAGAAGACCCGTCTGGCCCTCGCCACGCTCGTCGTGTCGTCGGCCAACGTGCTGCTCCTCGACGAGCCGACCAACAACCTCGACCCGGCCAGCCGCGAGGAGATCCTCGGCGCGCTGCGCACCTACAAGGGCGCGGTCGTGCTGGTCACGCACGACGAGGGCGCCGTCGAGGCGCTCCAGCCGGAGCGGATCATCCTGCTCCCGGACGGCATCGAGGACCTCTGGGGCGCCGGCTACGCGGACCTCGTGGCCCTCGCCTGAGCCGGAGGGGGTCGCGCGCCCGAGCCGGAGAGGACCGCGCAAAAGGACCGGGCGCGGTCACGTCCGCTTGCTCGAATGACTGATCCACTGCGTATGGATCATTCGGCCGATCCGTGATCCATCATCTGTGTGAGATCTCCTCGTACCCGGGTGTGTTCACCACCGATTTCACGGCCGGGCCCTCCCATAGCGGGGGCCCGGCCGTCGCGCGTCGCTGACCTGCCAATTCTCGGGGAAGTCCGTTCGGCCCTGCGGACATCCACGCGCGGAATTCCTTATTCCACTCGTGAGTACGCACTCCCGTCGTCACAACCTTGTCTTACGGACCTTGCCGAATGGGTGGCCATCGGGCTCCGGAGGGGTGATCATGAGGAGACCAGAGCGCACTTCCCATGAGGAGGCACGGGTGGCCGAGACTCTGAAGAAGGGCAGCCGGGTGACCGGCGCCGCGCGCGACAAGCTCGCGGCAGACCTGAAGAAGAAGTACGACTCCGGTGCGAGCATTCGGGCACTGGCCGAGGAAACCGGCCGCTCGTATGGCTTCGTCCACCGGATGCTCAGCGAGTCGGGCGTCACGCTGCGGGGACGCGGCGGGGCGACGCGGGGCAAGAAGGCCCAGTCGGCCTGACACCGGGCGGCCCCTCGTCTTCGACGGTGGCCACCCGGTCGGTCGGACGACCGGCCGGGTGGTTACTGTGCAGTCACTTACGGACGCCGTCGTGCGCAACGTACGGCGTCCATCCGACCGCACCCATCGGAGGCGCCCCATGGCTTCGCCCGACCAGGACCTCGCTCCTGTTCTCGACAAGGACGGCGTACGGCTCACCGTCGACGACGCGATCGCCACGGTGACCCTGACCAACCCCGCCAAGCGCAACGCGCAGAGCCCCGCTCTGTGGCGCACGCTCGCCGAGGTCGGCCGGGTGCTGCCGGGCTCCGTCCGGGTGGTCGTCCTGCGCGCCGAGGGCAAGTCGTTCTCGGCGGGGCTCGACCGGCAGATGTTCACACCGGAGGGCATAGCGGGCGAGCCGTCGTTCACCGATCTCGCACGCGGCGGCGATGCCGGGATCGACGCGGCCATCGCCGGGTTCCAGGAGGCATTCACCTGGTGGCGGCGGTCCGACATCGTGTCCATCGCCGCCGTGCAGGGACACGCCATCGGCGCGGGCTTCCAACTCGCGCTCGCCTGCGATCTGCGCGTCGTCGCCGACGACGTGCAGTTCGCCATGCGCGAGACCTCGCTCGGTCTCGTCCCCGACCTGACGGGCACGCACCCCCTGGTGAGCCTCGTCGGCCACGCCCGCGCGCTGGAGATCTGTCTGACCGGGCGCTTCGTCCAGGCGGACGAGGCGGTGTCCAGCGGCCTCGCCAACCTCGCCGTGCCCGCCGGGCAGCTCGACGACACCGTGCGGGACCTGGCGTCGGCCGTACTGGCCGCGCCGCGGGACGCCGTGATCGAGACCAAGGCGCTGATCCTCGGCGCCCAGGAGCGGACGTACGAGGAGCAGCGCGCCGCCGAGCGCGCCGCACAGGGCCGGCGGCTGCGGGACCTGGCGGGTCTCGGGGAGTAGCGCCCGCGCGGGCGGGTGGAGGGGCGCTCGCTCAGTCCTCCTCCGCCCGCTCCTCCGCCTGTTCCACCGCTGTGACCAGGACGGCCACCGACGGGTGGTCCGGCAGCGCACCGCCCGCCGCCGCGCGCACGGCACGTGCCACGTCCAGGGTCCGCCGCGCCGCCGCGACCGCGATCTCGACGCGGAGGTGGCGGCGCGGCAGCGCGGGGCCGGTTCCCGGTCCGGTTCCGGCGCCGGTCCCCGTCGTGCCTGTGGATCCGGTCGTCCCGAGGTGGATCGCCCGTCCGGGAGCGCCCAGTACACCGGTCAGCCGGGTCACGCCCGGAACGGCCAGCACGGCGGCGGCCACACGGGCCTCCTCGTCGTCCCCGGGCAGGCGCTCCGGCGCCCCGGGCGACGCGGCGGAAGACTCCTGTGCGTCCTGTGCGGCAGACACCGGGGCGGGCGACTCCTCCGGATCCCCCGGCTCCTCCTCCGGGCCGAGGCCCAGGTCCAGCAGTCCTGTCACCCGCAGGTCCACTTCGGTCACCGTCAGCCCGAGGCGTTCCGTCGCCGCCCGGGCCAGGGCCGTACGGAGACGGTCCGCCGTCGCCGGGAGGGGGGCGGAGGCCGGGGCCAGCGGGTCCGCCGAGACCCGGAACTCCACGTCGATGCGGAGCGGCCCCGGTGGCAGCGCGCTCGGCGGCGGGGGCACGGCGGGGTCGTACGACTCACCGGGGCGGGCCGGCGAGAGCCGCAGCCGGCCCGGGCACACCCCGGGCACCGAGGCGGCCACGCCGCGCAGGACCGGCCCGGCCGCCTGCTCCGTGATCCATGTGCCGTCGCGCGGGCCGCCCAGGGGGAGCACCCTGCCCGGCGCGAGGCGGCGCCGTACCGCCCGCCGGTCCACCGCCGCCGGTCCGTGTCCGTCCGAGATTGCCGCGTGCCGCTCTTGCGCGGCCCGTCCGTCCGCCGTCATTGCTCCAGCCTGCCGCATACGGAGCGCGCCGGTGGGCGTCCGCGCTTAATGTGGGCGGAGGAGGACGACCGGAAGGACGTACGCCATGACGGACATGTCGGAGCGGAACCGGACGGGCAAGGCCGAGGGCGAGCCGGGAACGGAAGGCGCCGCGGGCCGCAGGTCCACCCGGCGGGGCGGCGGTGACCCCGCGACCCGGGGGCGCACCACCATCGCCGACGGGGTCGTCGAGAAGATCGCCGCGCTCGCCGCACGGGACGTGGACGGCGTCCACGCCATGGGCAGCGGGCTGTCGCGGACCTTCGGCGCCGTACGGGACCGGGTGCCGGGCGGCAGCGCCAAGTCGGTCACCCGAGGGGTGAAGGCCGAGGTCGGCGAGGTGCAGACCGCGCTCGACCTCGAGGTCGTCGTCGAGTACGGCATGTCCATCTCGGATGTGGCCCGCGCCGTACGCGAGAACGTCATCGCCGCCGTCGAGCGCATGACCGGGCTCGAGGTCGTCGAGGTCAACATCGCCGTCAGCGATGTGAAGCTGCCCGACGAAGAGGAAGAGGAGCCGGAGTCCCGGCTGCAGTGATCCCGCCCGGCACCGGACCGAACCGCTGAGGAGCACAGCATGAGCATGGCCGTGGTCGGCATGATCGCCGGAATGGTGCTGGGTTTCGCCGGGTACTTCGGCGGATTCGGCGCCTTTCTGCTGGTGGCCGCCCTGGGAGCGGTCGGCTTCGGCGTCGGCCGGTATCTGGAGGGGGACCTGGACGTCGGTGCCTTCTTCCGGACCCGTGACGACCGGCGCCGGTGACGGACGCCTCGTGGGCAGCGGCGGCCGAGAGGACGGTTCCGGACTTTCCGTCGACGACGGCGGCGGTCCCGGACTCCCCGTAGGTTCCGGACATCCCGGAAGCACCGGACATCCCGGGGGCCCAGAACGTCCCGGCGAGGGTCCGGGTGCGCCGTCCGCCGTCGCTCCGGCCGAACGCGGCGCGACCCGGATCGCCGACGGGGTCTACGCGAAGATCGCGGCCCAGGCGGCGCGCGAGGCACTGGGACGACCGGTGCCGGAGGCCGCGCCCCCGCACGCCTCCGTCACCGTCCGGCCCCGGCCCGCCTCCGGGGACGCCGGCCTCGCCCGGGACGGGGCGGCTCCCGTCACGACCGTGCACGTCCGCATCGGTGTCGAACTCGACTACCCGACCGACATCGGCGGCCGGTGCGCCGCCGTGCGCCGCCGGGTCGCCGAGCGGGTGGAGGGGCTGACGGGGGCGGAGGTACGGGAGGTGGCCGTCCGCGTGGAGCAGTTGCACCGTGCGTACGCATCCGGCGCGGCACAGGGGAGGACGCGATGAGCGAGCCCCGCGGCCCGGAGGGCACCGGCGCCGACGGCACCCGGCCGCCGCCGGTCATGGAGAAGGCACCGGGCGGCGCACCCGGCCGGGCCGTCGATCCCGGCGGGGCCGTGCAGCCTGCTGCACCCGTGCAGGAGGCGTCCGCCGCCGGTCCCGAGCCGGGGCCCGCCACCGGCCTGGAGGACGGCCGGGAACGGCGCTTCTGGTCCGCGCGGCGCGTTCCCGCGGCCGTGCTCGCCCTGCTGCTCCTCGCCGGTACGGGCCTCCTGCTGTACGACATCGCCGCCGTCCGCGCCGGCCGGACCGCCATGGCCTGGCGCCGGGCCCTCGCCCGTGAGCTCGCCGCACGGCCCCTCGACGACACCTGGGTGCTCGTCGGCGCCGGGATCGCCGCAGTCCTCGGGCTGTGGCTGCTGGTGCTCGCGGTGACGCCCGGCCTGCGCCGCGTGCTGCCGATGCGGCGCGTCCACCCGCACGTCCGGGCCGGACTGCACCGGGACGCCGCCGCCCTGGTGCTGCGCGACCGGGCCATGGAGGTGGCGGGGGTACGGGACGTCCGGGTCCGGGTCCGGCGCACCAAGGCCGACGTACGGGCCGTCGCGCACTTCCGGGAGCTCGACGAGGTCCGAGCCGATCTCGGCAGCGTGCTCGCCGACGGCGTCCGGGAGCTCGGGCTCTCCCGGCCGCTCAGGCTCGGCGTGCGGGTGCGGCGCCCGGGACGGAAGGGCGAGGGCCGGTGAACGGAAGGGGTGAGTGCCGGTGATCAGGACGGTCAACCGGGTGCTGCTGGGGCTCGCCGGGCTGCTGCTCCTGGCGGCGGGCGGGTCCGTGCTCGCCGTCGGCCTCGGTGTGCGGCCGCCCTCGTGGTGGGTGTACGACGGGCGGCACGATGTCCTGCTCGACGACGCCGCACGGACGCGCTGGCGGGACGCCGGCTGGTGGTGGCCGGCCGTGATCGCCGCACTCGCCGTGCTGGCGCTGCTCCTGCTGTGGTGGCTGGCCGCCGTGCTGCGCCGGCGCCGGCTCGACGAGGTCCTCGTGGACACCGGCGACGGCGCGGGCGCCCTGCTGCACGGCCGGGCTTTGGAGGACGTCCTCGCGGGCGAGGCGGAGGAACTCCCCGGAGTCGCGCGCGCCCGGGTGCGGCTGACCGGACGGCGCCGCGCCCCCGGGACGCGGATGCGGCTCCTGCTGGAACCGCACGCGGACCCCGGGGAGGCGTTGCGCGGCGTCACCACGCAGGCGCTCGCGCACGCCCGGGACTCCACCGGGGCGGCCGCCCTCCCCGCCGAGGTACGGCTCCGGGCGGCGGGCCACCGGGCGGAACGGGTGA
Source organism: Streptomyces sclerotialus (assembly GCA_000719105.1). Classification (GTDB taxonomy): domain Bacteria; phylum Actinomycetota; class Actinomycetes; order Streptomycetales; family Streptomycetaceae; genus Streptomyces; species Streptomyces sclerotialus_B. Next base: position 129,425 of record JODX01000012.1, read on the forward strand.
GCTGAGCAGCCGCTCAGAAGCCGTGCCGGGCGCCGCCGTCCACCGGCAGCATGATGCCCGTCAGATACGACGCGGCCGGTGACAGCAGGAACGCGGCCGTGCGGCCGAACTCCTCCGGCGTGCCGTACCGCCGCAAGGGGATGCGGGCCTCGTTGGCCGCGCGGGCCGCCTGCGGGTCCGCCGAGAGGGCGTCCAGCTCCCGTACCCGGTCGGTGTCGATACGTGACGGCAGCAGGCCCAGGACGCGGATGCCGCGCGGGCCCAGCTCGTCCGCGAGGGACTTGGCGAAGCCCGCCAGGCCGGGGCGCAGTCCGTTGGAGATGGTCAGACCGGGGATCGGCTCGTGCACGGAGCCGGAGAGCACGAACCCGATGACGCCGCCCTCGCCGAGCTCCGCCGCGGCCGTGCGTGCCAGGCGCACCGCCCCGAGGAACACCGACTCGAACGCGGCCGTCCACTGCTCGTCGGTGTTGTCCGCGACGAAGCCGGGCGCGGGGCCGCCGACGCTGATCAGGATGCCGTCGAAGCCGCCGAAGTGCTCCCGCGCGGCGGCGATCAGCCGGGCGGCGGCCGCCGGGTCCGCGTTGTCCGCGGCGACGCCCACGGCGTTCTCGCCGAGCGCGTCCGCCGCTCTCGCCGCGCTCCGCTCGTCGCGTCCGGTGACGATCACCTTCGCGCCGTCGGCGACGAGCTCCCGCGCGCTCGCGTGGCCCAGCCCGCGGGTCGCTCCGGTGACGACGTACACCCGGTCCTTCAGTCCAAGATCCATGCGGCCTATCCTGCCTCCTCGTCCCCGAACAGGGCGAGGGCGGTGCCCACGAGGCCGATGTGGCTGAACGCCTGCGGGAAGTTGCCGAGCTGATGGCCGGCCACCGGGTCGTACTCCTCCGCGAGCAGCCCCACGTCGTTGGCGAGCCCCACCAGCCGGTCGAACAGCTCGCGCGCCTCTTTGGTGCGGCCGATCAGGTGCAGCGCGTCCGCGAGCCAGAACGAGCAGACGAGGAACGTGCCTTCACCGCCCGGGAGTCCGTCGACGGCTGTCTTCTCGGCGCTGTAGCGACGCAGGAGGCCGTTCTGTCCGAGTTCGTCCCGGACGGCGTCTATGGTGCCGATCACCCGCGGATCGTCCGGCGGCAGAAAGCCGAGGCGCGGGATCACCAGCAGTGCGGCGTCCAGCTCCTGGGAGCCGTAGAACTGCGTGAACGTGTTGCGCTCGGGGTCGTAGCCCCGCTCGCACACCTCGCGGTGGATCTCCTCGCGCAGCGCCCGCCACTCCTCCAGGTCGCCCTCCAGCTCAGGTTCGGCCTCCAGGGTGCGTACGGCACGGTCGGCGGCCACCCAGGCCATCACCTTGGAGTGCACGAACTGGCGGCGGCCCCCGCGCACTTCCCACAGGCCCTCGTCCGGCTCTCGCCAGGCCGTCTTCAGGAAGTCCATCAGGGCGCACTGCAACCGCCACACGTGCCGCTCGGGGGGCAGCCCCGACGCGCGGGCCAGCGACAGGGAGTTCATGACCTCGCCGTACACGTCCAGCTGGAGCTGCTGCGCCGCGTCGTTGCCGGTGCGGACCGGGGCCGAGCCGCGGAAGCCCGGCAGCCACGGCAGCTCGTACTCGGGCAGGCGCCGTTCACCCGCCAGCCCGTACATGATCCTGAGGTCCGCCGGGTCGCCCGCGACCGCGCGGACCAGCCAGTCGCGCCAGGCCACGGCCTCGTCCTGGTAGCCGGCCGAAAGGAGCGCGCCGAGGGTGAGGGTGGAGTCGCGCAGCCAGCAGTACCGGTAGTCCCAGTTGCGCACACCGCCGACCAGCTCGGGGAGCGAGGTGGTCGGCGCCGCGACGATGCCTCCCGTCGGGGCGTAGATGAGGGCCTTGAGCGTGATCAGGGAACGGACGACCGCGTCCCGGTACGGGCCGTCGTAGCGGCAGTGGGACACCCACGCCCGCCAGTCCTCGACGCTGTGCCGGAGTGCCTCGTACGGGTCGACCAGGGGAGGGCGCGGCTCGTGCGAGGGGTGCCAGGTGAGGACGAAGGCGACCTTCTCGCCCGCCTCCACGGTGAACTCGGAGTACGTGGCCCGCTCCTCGCCCCAGGTGCGCACCTCGGGCTCGCTGCGCAGCCACACCGAGTCCGGCCCCGCGACCGCCACCCGGTGGCCGTTCGTCCTGCGCACCCACGGCACGACCGAGCCGTAGTCGAAGCGCAGCCGGAGCGTGCTGCGCACGGTCAACCGGCCGGCCAGGCCCTCGACGATCCGCACGAGGTCGGGGGCGCGGTCCCGCTGGGGCATCAGGTCCGTGACGCGGACGGTGCCCTCGTCCGTCTCCCACTCGGTGTCGAGGACCAGGGTGTCGCGGCGGTACGCGCGCCGGGTGCAGGCGCCCGCACCCTTGGGGGCGATCCGCCAGTGGCCGTTCTCCTCGGTGCCGAGCAGCGCGGCGAAGCACGCCGCCGAGTCGAACCGCGGCAGGCAGAGCCAGTCCACGGAACCGCGGTGGCTCACCAGGGCGGCCGTCTGGTGGTCCCCGATGAGGGCGTAGTCCTCTATGAGGGGGTGGTCCCTGTGTCCTCCGACGGAACGGTGGTCCTCGGTGGGTGAGGGGTCCGCGGGGGAGCGGTGGTCTCCGTTGCGGGCATGGTCTCCGGTAAGGGGATGCACGGCTGCCGTCTTCCCTGTGACCCGGATGATCAATCCGGGTGTCTGCGGAGGCCGGGCCGTGGCGGGGCCCTCCGTCGCTACACCGCGGCGGGTGCCGGCTCCTTCTCCCCCTCGGCGGCGGCAGCCTCCGCGCGGTCGCGGCGCTCGCGGCGGACCAGGATCACCCAGCCCACGGGGACGCCCGCGGCGAACAGCCACCACTGGACGGCGTACGCCATGTGGTTGCCGATGCTGCTGTGGTCCGGTTCCGGGACCAGCTCCGGGCTGCCGCCCTCGGGCTTCGGCGAGGTCAGCTCGATGTAGCCGGCGAGGACCTCCCGGCCCAGGAGCTCGGCCTGCTGCTCGCTGTTTATCAGCATGACCTGGCGGTCGGGGAGGCCTTCCAGGTCCTTGATGCCGCTGTCGGCGGTCGTCTGGTCGGGCATCAGCCGCCCGGTGACCGTGGTCTCGCCACGCGCGGGTGCGGGGATGTCGGGGAACTCGGACTCGGTGCCGTTCGAGGGGATCCAGCCCCGGTTGACCAGGAGCACCTTGCCGTCGTCCAGCACGAACGGGGTGAGGACGTGGTAACCGACCCTGTCGTCGGCGTTGGTGCGGCGCCGGACCACCACTTCGTGCGCGGTGTCGAACCGGCCCTTCGCCGTCACCGCGCGGTACAGGTCCTCGTCCCGCACGGATCCGCCGGACGAGGTCAGCGACCGGGCCGGCACCGGCTCGGCGCTCAGGGAGTCGGAGATCGCCTTGTTGAGGACCACCCGGTGCTCGTGGCGGTGGAACTGCCAGAAGCCCAACTCGATCATCGTCGGGATGAGCACGAGCGCGACGAGGGTGAGGATCACCCACTGCCGGGACAACAGGAAGCGGTACACCCCACGACCGTACATCCCGGGCGTGGGGTGCGTTGCGGCGGGTGCCGCGGCGCGCGGCTCGCTCCCGGCGGCTCAGACCCTGTCGACGACCCCCACCTTCCCCTCCTCGCGGGCGCAGTGCGCACAGCAGTACCAGTGGCCCTCGGCCTCCACGCCCTGGTTGAGGATCCGCACCCGGCAGTGCTCGCAGACGGGGGCCATGCGCTGGATCGCACAGGCGAAGCAGTCGAAGACGTGCACCGCGCCCTGCGCGTGCACCTCGAACGTCATCCCGTACTCGTTGCCGCAGACTTCGCAAGATGCCATGGGCCACAGGGTGCGGGGTGCGGGGCGGCGCGGGCGAGCGAAAACCGGGCGAGTCGCCCGTAATCACCCGTACGTCCGTCAGCCTCAGTACGGGCCCGGTACGGGTTTGGTACGGGTCGCCGTCCCCCGGGTCACTCCCCGGACGCCGGCTCCACATCGCGCAGCAGCTGCCCGAAGGCGGCCTCGTCGATCACGGGCGTACCGAACTGGCGCGCCTTGACCACCTTCGACGTGCCCGAGTCCGGGTCGTTGGTGACGAGGAGGCTGGTCAGCCGGGACAGGCTCGTCGCCACGTGCAGTCCGGCCTCGGTCGCGCGGTCCTCCAGGAGCTCGCGGTCGACCGACGTGTCCCCGGAGAAGGCGACTCGCATGCCCTGTCTGAGCGGTTTGCCCGCTTCGTAGCGGCCCGGGTTGGGGTACGGGCACGCGGGGCGCTTGCGGGACGGGCGCCAACTGCCCGCCCCGTAGCCGCCCGAGGACTGCCGGCCGATGAGCGGCGCGGCCGACCACTCGGTGAGCGGACGGCACTCCAGGAGCGGGAGCCGGACGTTCCTGCTCGCCGCCGTGTGCAGGCTCGGCCGGAACGCCTCCGCCAGCACGCGCGCGTCGTCCAGCGCGTGGTGCGCCCGCTGCTGGACCACGCCGAAGTGGGCGGCCAGCGACTCCAGCTTGTGGTTCGGCAGCGGCAGGGCGAGCTCCTTGGAGAGCGCGATGGTGCACAGCCGCTGCTTCACCGGGGGCCTGCGGTCCGCGCGCGCGTACTCCCGGGCGATCATCGACCAGTCGAAGACCGCGTTGTGCGCGACGAGCACCCGGCCGTCCAGCCGCTCGGCGAACTCCTCGGCGATGTCCCCGAAGAGCGGAGCGCCCTCGAGCATCTCGCTCGTCAGGCCGTGGATCCACACCGGGCCCGGATCCCGCTCCGGGTTGACCATCGTGTACCAGTGGTCCTCGACCTCGCCGCGCCCGTCCAGCCGGTAGACGGCGGCGGAGATGATCCGGTCGTCCCGGGCCAGGCCGGTGGTCTCCACGTCGACGACCGCGTACCCCTGGGGATACGCGGCCGGCCAGGAGGTGTCGGGCGCCGCGGTCGTACGGTCTTCGAGCATGGTCACTGAGGATACGGGCCGCGACTGACAGTCCGGTCGCCGCCGCCCTGAGCCGGGCCCCGGCGCACCGGCGCACACGGACGTGCGGCCCGGTTCCCCGTCCGCCGCCGGGGAGTTGGCCAGGTGGGCGCGACCGCTCCCTGCAGCCCGGCAAACCATCAGCAGTCACCCGTACTCGGGACATCCCGGACTGTTCCGGCATGCGGTCAGGTGCTTACCGGCGTCACGGACTGTCAGCCCAGCGCCGCCACGAGATCGCCCGCCGTCAGCGGTTCCAGTCCGCAGCCGTCCACCGGGCCCGGCAGCAGCCGGTACACGGCGCCCGTCGCCCCCTCCGGTGCGACCCCGCCCTCCAGGAGCGCCAGCAGCACGTGCTTCTTGCCGGCGGCCTCGGCGGCGAGTGCCGTGAGCGCCTCCGCGCCGTCCGCCGGGCGGCGATGGTCGGGCGGCTCCAGGGCGCGGACGCGGGCGGCGAATGTCACGTCCGGTTCGCCTGCGCGGCGCCGGTAGTGCCACAGTTCGTCCGCCGCTCCCGTCGCCGCCGAGGGAGCGCGGTGGATCACCGCGACCTCGTCCGTACGGACCGCCGCGTGCCAGACCGCGAGGTCCCACAGCGTCGTCCGGCCGGTGGCGAAGTACTGGAACAGGTCGCGGGCGGCACGGCCCAGGTCGGCGCTGTGCCGGTGCACGCTGTGGTAGCCCTCGGACGCGGACAGGTGCAGATCCGTCCACAGGAACGTGCGCCGCTCCAGGTCCACCAGCAGGGGCACGTGGATACGGGAGTCGCCCTCCAGGTCGTACCGCTGACGCACCGTCCGGGGCTGGAACGAGGAGGTGCGGCCGACCCTGGACGGCAGTGCCATGAACCCGGCGAACGCGTCGACGAGGTTCTCGAACGGGACGTTGTTGTAACTGAAGACGACCGGCACGGCGAACCGTATGCGCCCGTCGGAGAGGACCGCGAGATCCAGGTCCACGTACTCGGTGGCGCCGTCCGGCGCCGGTGCCGAGGTCAGGTCCCCGGAGTGGACGGCGGCCCGCTTGCCGTGCACGAGGTGCGTGTAGTCGGACAGCCCCGCGAACGTCCAGTCCTTGTGGTACAGGGCCACGGAGAGGTCCAGGTCGACGCGGACCTTCTCGGGCTGCGTCCAGTGCAGGAAGAGCCGCAGCACCTCACCCTCGGGCAGCGGCTGTGTGCTGCCGCGCTCCACCGAGACCAGGGCCTTCGCGGAGGCCCCCTCGGCCGAGGGCACATGCAGGTCCGCGAGGCGCGAGTCGAGGACGGCGACATCGAAGCGAGAGGCGGCGGACAGCCGGCGCAGCGCCTCGGCCTCCAGCAGTGCGCACACCGCGCGTGTCACCCGCGGCGACAGGGGGGCCCTGGTGTCCTCCACGGTGTACGCGTGCGTCACGCGGCCGCGCGGGAAGAACACCCGCCGCTCGCCGGCCACGTCGCGGACCCGCAGCCGGCCGAGCGCCGCGAGCAGCGGTCCGGGCCCGGCCTTGGGCAGCACCCGCCGCAGGGTGTCGGCGAACCCGTCCGGCAGGTCGTCCACATCGTGGAGGCGCAGCAGGTGGTCGAGTCTGCGCAGCAGTTCGCCGGGGCGTTGGGACAGGAGGGCGAGAGCGGCGCCGAAGTCCCTGTCCCGCAGGGCCTCTTCGGTGCGTGCGCCCCAGGTGTCGGCCTTGATGCGCGTCCCGTCCAGGCGTACCGCCCCGGGGTGCTCGGCCGCCGTGCGCAGCAGCGCCTCGCCCAGGGGACCGCCGGATTCGCCGGATACTTCGGTGCCGCGCAGCACGGCGAAGGCGACGGCCGCCTTGGGGTGGCGCATGTGCTGCTCGTAGGGGTGCAGTATCTCGGCCGCGCGCTTCCAGGCGACCGGGTGCCGCAGCACGTCCTCGACCAGTGCCGACGCCTCGAAGCCGTCGAGCACCTCCAGCAGCCGGCGGCGCAGCGGGCGCGGCAGGGTGCGGAAGCGGCGCGGTGCGACGAGGTCGGCCTCGCCGCCGGACCAGACCTGCAGCAGCCGCAGGACGTCGGTCGCGGTGGTCAGGTGCGTGGCGAGCAGCGGGAGCGCGGCCTCGCGCGTACGCCGGTCCAGCAGCAGCGCGCCCAGCACCAGGGCCTTGGTCTCACGCACCGGGATGTCCCCGGGCAGCCAGTCCAGCGTGGCGGGGGCGTTCCCCAGCAGCAGCTTGACGTCGTCGCGGTCCTGCGGCGGCAGTGGTGTACGCCGTTGGAGCAGCCGCAGCAGGGCTCCGGCCGCGTCCGCCTGCCGGTCGGTGCCGAGGTCGAGGAGCTTCAGCGGACCCCGCGGGACGTCGGGCCGGTCCGCGGGCATGCCGGGCTGCAGGAACGGGTCGTCGCGGTCGATCCGGCGGTGGCACAGCGGGCAGCCCGCGTAGTCGGCACCGTCCCAGCAGTCACGGCACACCAGATGTGCGCAGGGGGAGACGGGGTGCACACTGCCGACCGTGCCGCACAGCACGCACGGCTGGACCGGCGACTGGAGCAGCAGGACGAAGACGCGGTCGACGTAGAGGCGGTACGTGTCGTCGGGCACCGACGCCGGGAAGGCGCGGAACAGCGGCATGTGCGTGCGGTCGGCGCCCAGCTCGGCGTCGATCGCACGGATCAGCTCGCCGCCCGCCTCGGCGAGTCCCGCCGGGCCGAGCCAGGCGAGCGCGGCACGCAGCCGGGCCGTCGGTGCGAAGCCCCGGTCGAGCAGCTCGGTTTCGAGCGCGACCAGCCCCTCGGCCGTCGACGGGTCGCCCGGGCGTGGCCCGGCCTGGTCGACGTACACGGTACGGAGGCGGCGGAGCAGCACGGACGACAGCACGGACAAACGGATTCCCCCGGAGAAGTCGGTGAGTGAGGCGGGGGCGGAGAGTGAGCGCGCTACGGGAGTCTTAGAAAGAGAGAGAAGGAAGCACGCTGGCGGAGCCGCCCCCGCGATCACGACTCTAGGATCCGGCGGCCGTACGGCGCCACTCTTTTTTGCCACGCCGGCCACGCAGGCCATACCGGTCTCCGGAAGCGCGCGGCTCCCGCTCCGTACCGTCCGGGCCGGGCCGGTCCCCTTGGCGGAGACCACCAAGAAGCAAGCGCGTACCCGCGGTAATACTTATGGGTAACAACCTCTGGCCGCAGCTTTACGGCGACCCTGCGGTGCATCCATGCCGAACCTGCCCGATGTCGTGCTGTGGTCGATACCCGCCTTCGTGCATGGGGCTCGGAAGCCTCTTCTTCGACTTCCTGTGGAAGATCCCGATCGTCGCGATCTACACGGCGGTGTACGAGTCGACGCCGCTCCGGGTGCCCGTGCTGTGGTGGACCGTTCCGCTGATGCTGCTCGCGCAGGACTTCTTCTCCTACTGGTCCAACCGCGGGCACCATGTCCTCACGACGGCCCTGCGGCAACCGTGGACGAGCTGGACCGCGTGGCCGTTCCACGTTCCTCTCGTCGCCCTCGGCGTGCACCCCGCCGCGCTCGCGTTCTGCTGCTCCGTGAACCTCGTGTACCAGTTCTGGATCCACACGGAGCGCATCGGGGAGCTGCACCCGGGACGAAGAACATCGACACGTACCACCCGCTGAAGGCCGCCACCCATGAGTACGCCGCCATCGCCCAGGGACCTGAGGGCGGCGGGGAGTCGGCGTGAGCGGGCCGGACGGGTCTTCCGCGGGCCCGGCCGGCAGCCGGGCCCGCCGGGGCCGCCGGACGCGGAACCGCCGGGCCCGGCTGCCGGCCACGGAACCGGTCGTGTGAAAGGCGACGGTACGGCAGGCACCGCGCGCGCGACGCTGCTCCTCCTCGCTCTCGCCGCCCTCGTCGACCCGGCGGCCACGTCATCGCCAAGCCCCTGCTGATGCCGCTGCCCGCCGCCCACGTCCACGTGTGGTACCTGCTGCTCTTCGGCCGGCACGGGCCGTACGGTCACGACGGCATGCCACGCGCGCGTACGGCACTGCTCGCGGGCGCGTACGGTACGGCCCTCGTCGTCACGGTCGCTCTGCTGTGGCCCGGCCTGCCCGCGGGGCTGCGCGTCCCCGTCGCCGGGTACAGCCTGCTGCTGACGGCCATGGCGTTCGGGGCCCTCCGGTTCGGGCCCGTGGCCGCCGTGGGCGGAGGGCTCTTCCTGCTGTCCGACGCGCTCATCGCGACCGATGCCGCAGGGTGGCCGCAGCGTCCGCGCCCCGGTCTGTGGGCCACGCTCGCCTATCCGGCGGCGCAGTACCTGCTGGCCCGGGGCACGCTCCGGGCCCTCGCCTTCACCAGCGGATCGGCACCGGCAGTGCCGTCAGCAGCGCCGAAGCGGCGACGACCAGCCCCAGCACCGCCACCTCCGCGCGCGCGGGAGCGCAGGCGGTGAGCGGATCGCTCGCCCGGCTCAGCCGCACGCGGGCGACCAGCGCGAGGACGGCGACGACCACCACCAGGAGCACCTTGGCGAGCAGCGCGCGCCCGTACGCGGTCGCCGTCAGCTGCTCCAGCACCGTCTCCGGGGGCATCCGGCGCAGTGTGCTGCACAGCCCGGTCGCGGTGAGGGCGGCCAGGAGAACGGCCGCCACGCGCGCGTAGAGCCCCAGCAGCGCGGCGCCCGTCGCCGTGAGGTCGAGCGGCCCGTCCGCGCGCGTGCGGTGCCAGTGGCGCAGGGTCCGCAGGACGTGCAGCAGTCCGCCCACCCACAGGGAGGCGCACACGACGTGTACCAGGGTGAGCCCGCTGCCGATCAGCGGGCTGTGCTCCGTCGTGGGATGTGCCCGCAGCGCCTCGGCGACGGCGATCGCGGCCAGCGGCCACACCTGTGTGCCCGGGCGGCGGGAGAGGGCGCACAGGCCCATCGCGGCGAAGGCGTTGACCTCCAGGAGAGCGAGCTTGCCGTCCCGGGTCGCGTACAGGCCGCCCACATCGATGTCGCCGGCGCCGGACGGCATCAGGTTCCCGGTGGCCACGACCGAGGCGAGCCCCAGTGCGGCGAGGAAGCCGGCGGCGGCCGCGTACGGGGCCCAGCTGCGCGGCATCCGCTCCGGTGCGCCCGGTACCCGGCGCAGCAGCCGGGCAACGAACAGCTCGCCCGCGGGGACGCACAGGGCGGCGAACAGGACGGTGCGCAGCACGCCTATGCCGGCGGCGCCCGGGGCCGCCGCCTCTCCCGTGCCGTCCAGCGCGGCACGCGGCCCGAGCAGGGGTATCAGAGCGGCGACGGCCACCAGGACGAGCACGGCGACGGCGCGCGCGACGCCGTCCGCCCCGTTCTCCCGGCTGTTCTCCCGGGGAACGCTCTCGTCACCCTCACTCTTGTCGGTTGTCGGTCTTATCAAGCTCACCCCAGCACTTCACCAGTCGCCACAGAACCGGGCAAGTCCAGGAAAACGACTGGCCGTACGGCCTCCCGTCCATGGACCGCCCATGGATACGGACCGGGCCGCCGGCGCGCCTCAGATCCAGCGCGCCTCGTCCGTGCCCCGGACCCCGGGCGGCCGTGACCAGTCGGCCGGGCCACCCGCGAAGGACACCGGTGGCAGCGCGTACCGCAGCCGCCCCAGCGGGCTGCCGGTCGTGGCCGGCCACGGATCGGGCCGGTCGTACGCGGCGCCGGACAGCTCGTCACCGCCCACGACGCCGGAACGCTCGTCACCGCCCACGGAACCGCCGGTCAACCATGCCGCCGTCCCGGCCGGCGCCGGCCGCACGAGCCGGGTGCCGCCCTCCTCCAGCCGCTCGGTGAGGCAGCGCAGCACGGCCGCGGCCAGCAGATAGCCCGTGCCGTGGTCCAGGGCCTGGGCGGGGAGCGTGCCCGGCTGTCCGGGTGAGCCCTCGGTGGCCGCGATTCCGGTGGCGGCCTGCACGAGGCTGTCGAAGCCGCGCCGTCCGGCCCACGGCCCGTCCGTGCCCCACGCGGACAGCTGGGGCACCACGAGTCCGGGCCTGCGTTCCGCCGGCGCCTCGGGGGGAGCCCGAACCGGTCCAGGGCACCGGGCCGGTAGCCGGTGACCACGACGTCGGCCCCGGCGAGCAGTTCCTCGAACGTACGGCGGCCGGTGCGGTCGCCCAGGTCCAGCGTGGCCGACCGCTTCCCGAAGCCCGTGTCGGCGTGCCGGCCGGGCAGTTCGGGCATCCCGGGCGCGTCCACCCGCAGCACGTCCGCGCCCAGCAGGACGAGGGTCCGGGTGGCGACGGGACCCGCGACGACCCGGGTCGGGTCAAGGCCGCGTACGCCGGCCGCGGGCAGCCCCGCGTTCCCCGTGAGCCGCCGTCCCGGCCCCGCCCCGACGACCTCGCGCCGCAGCAGTGGCCCCGCGGCGGCCGCCCCTGCGGGTGCCCGGCCCACTCCTGGGGCGTGCGCACCGCGACCGCGAGCCCTCCGGCGGCGTACACCGTCTCCTCGGTCTCCACCGCCGATCGCTCGGCGAGACATCTGCCGAGGTCCTCGGCCGACGCGTCCGGGCCGAGCCCGAGTGCCCGGAGCGGCCGTGCCCGGTGGGTAGTTCGCATGCGTCCGCACCCGGCCGTCCGCCGTCGGCCAGCACCGCGACAGCGGTGCGAAGGGGGCCGTCCGCCGCCCGTCGACCGTCAGGTGCCGTTCGCTGACGAAGGCCGTGCGACCGCCCCGTCGTCGACCCGTGCCTCCGGTACGTCGGCCTGCCCGGCCCGCCGCGCCCCCGGTTCTGCGGCGGCCGGCGCGCACGCCGACACACAGGCCCGTGCCGGCTCCCGCACCGGCAGCACCGCGGGCAGCGCCCCGTCCCGCGCGACGACCGAGACCCGTGGGAGCAGCCCCGGGCCGCCGCCCAGCGCCTCCCACACGTATTCCGTACTCACCGCAGCCAATGGATGCCCTATGCAGCCATGGCTGCGGTGCGCAAGGGAAGGGGCCGGGCGGTGTGCACCGCCCGGCCCCTCGACATGTCCCGCGTTCCGCCTACTTCACGGCCTTGAGCGCGTTGACGATGCCGTAGCCGTAGAAGCCGTTCACGCGCTTCCCGCCCTCGCACACCGCGTCCTGGGTGCCGTCGCCGTCCTGGTCGTACGACGCGGGGCAGCCCGGGTTGTCGGCCTGGGCCTTCAGCAGTGCCTGGAGCGCGGCGCCGTTCGCCCACGGGTGCTCGGACTTCAGCAGCGCGGCCACACCCGCGGCGTGCGGCGACGCCATCGAGGTGCCCTGCAGGTACGCGTACCCGTTGTTCGGCATCGTGGACAGGATGCGGCCGTTCTTCGACGGGGTGTCCGGGATCTGGTAGCGCCCGTCACCGCCCGGCGCCGCGATGTCGACGACGCCGTTGCCGTACGTGGAGTAGTAGGACTTCTCCTTGTCCACGCCCGTCGCGCTGACCGTGACGATGCCCGGGAGCTGGGTGGGCACGTCGAAGCACTCGCTCGGGTCGATGGTGCGGTCGACCGGCGTGGTGTCGTTCGGGCTGGAGTCGTCGAGGATCTCGTCCGCGGCCAGGTCGTGGTTGGAGTTGCCGGCCGACGCCAGGTGCAGCAGGCCCTTCTTCTGGCCGTAGAGCTGGGCCCGGTTCACCGCGTCGACGATGGCCCGCTGGTCGGGGTCGTCCATGCAGTTGTAGAGCCACGGGTCGACGTAGTAGCTGTTGTTCGTGATCTCCACGCCGTGGTCGGCGGCGAACATGAACGCGCAGACGACGTTCTCCGGGTAGAACAGCCCGTTGTCCGGGTCGCTCACCTTGATGCTGGAGACCTGCACGCCCGGGGCGACACCGGCCACGCCGACGCCGTTGCGGGCCGCGGCGATCTCACCGGCCACGTGCGTGCCGTGGTAGTCGTCCGCGGTGTACGGACGCCAGGCGCCCTCGCTGGTGTCCGCGACGCCGCCGACGCAGTTGGCCGACTGGGCGGCGGAGAAGTTCGGGGCGAGGTCCGGGTGGGTGTCGTCGACGCCGGTGTCGATGACGGCGACGGTGACCTTCTTGCTGCCCGGGTTGATCTTCGCGGCCTGGTCGGCGCCGATCGCCCGCAGGTCCCACTGGTCGGCCTCGAGCGGCTCGCTCTCGGGCGTCTGCGCCGAGGCGGCCTCGACCTTCTCGGCCTCCGCGGCCGTCAGGTAGTCCGCGGTGCCCTGGTCCGTCGTCCCGGCGGCGACCAGCGGTGCGGTCCGGGTGGCGCCCGCGGACTGTACGCCGCGTGCCGTGCGGATCTGCGGGCCGAAGTCCGGGTTCGCCGAGTGGACGACGATCACGCCGATCTTGTCGTACGTGGTGACGACGGTGCCGCCGGCCTTGGCTATCGCCTTTTTCACCGAGGCGATGGTGTGCTTGTCCGTCTTGGTGTTGACGACGTACGCGAGCTCCGAGCCGTCCGCGGCCGCCGCGGTGGACGAGGCGGCCGGGGCCGCCGGCGCGGCCGAGGCGACGCCCGGCAGGAAGCCGAGCGAGGCGGTCAGCGAGAGCACGACCGGCACGGCCAGGGCGAGACGGCGTCTGGAGGGCAGCTGAGCCATGGGTTCTCCACATCATCCGGGACGAGCACCCGCGGCGGCACAGCGATCGGCCGGGCAGGTACATGACGGGGTGGTCAGGCCGAAGCTATCCCCGGTCCTCCCCGGCCAGCAATGATTTGCGGGCAGGAGGGCCGAAGAATAGGGAGACCCCTCACTCCTACCCGTACGGGACCACCCGGGTGACCACTCGCGCGACGGCTCTCGAAACAAACGTGGCGCGATTGAACCGGCTCCCGCGCCGGGCCGTGACGTTGAGCAAGGGACCCGAGCGCCGGCAAGCCCCTGTCGGATGGAGCCCCGGGCACCTACCATCGCGACCCGGCGCACGTGATCCAGATCACCGTGAGGTGTTGAGCCGTCATGTCCGTACCCGAACGAGGAGACTCCGTGGCAACCGACGCACCGCCCCCTTCGAAGGCCGAGCACCGGCTTCCTCCCACGGAGGAGTTCGTCCGGGTCCAGGAGAGCGCGGAATTCGGTGAACTGCGCCGCTCCTACCGCTCCTTCGCTTTCCCGCTGACCGTCGCCTTCATCGCCTGGTACCTGCTGTACGTCCTGCTCTCCAACTTCGCGGGCGGCTTCATGGGCACCAAGCTCTTCGGCAACATCAACGTCGCCCTCGTGCTCGGTCTCGCCCAGTTCCTCACCACGTTCCTGATCGCCTGGTGGTACTCGCGGCACGCCGCGACCAAGCTCGACCCCAAGGCGGAGGCCATCAAGTCCCGGATGGAGAACGGCGCATGAGTTCCGTGCAGCACGTACAGCAGACCTTCCTCGCCGCGAACGAGGCCAGCGAGCACCGGACGCTGATCATCTCGCTGTTCGCGGCGTTCGTCCTCGCGACCCTTGCCATCACCATCTGGGCGGGCCGGCAGACCAAGGACGAGGCGGACTTCTACGCGGGCGGCCGCCAGTTCAGCGCCTTCCAGAACGGACTCGCGGTCTCCGGCGACTACATGTCGGCCGCGTCGTTCCTCGGCATCGCGGGCGCCATCGCCATCTTCGGCTACGACGGCTTCCTCTACTCGATCGGCTTCCTCGTCGCCTGGCTGGTGGCCCTGCTCCTGGTGGCCGAGCCGCTCAGGAACTCCGGCCGTTACACCATGGGCGACGTCCTCGCGTACCGCATGCGCCAGCGCCCCGTGCGCACCGCGGCCGGCACCTCCACGATCGTCGTCTCGATCTTCTACCTGCTGGCCCAGATGGCGGGCGCGGGCGTTCTCGTCTCGCTGCTGCTCGGCATCACCTCCGACGCGGGCAAGATCCTCATCGTCGCCCTCGTCGGCGTCCTGATGATCGTCTACGTCTCCATCGGCGGCATGAAGGGCACCACCTGGGTGCAGATGGTCAAGGCCGTGCTGCTCATCGGCGGCACCCTGCTGATCACTTTCCTGGTGCTGCTGAAGTTCGACTTCAACATCTCCGACCTGCTCGGCACCGCCGCCGAGAACAGCGGCAAGGGCGCGGCCTTCCTGGAGCCCGGCCTCCAGTACGGCGCCACCGCCACCTCCAAGATCGACTTCATCTCCCTCGGCATCGCCCTGGTCCTCGGCACCGCCGGTCTGCCGCACATCCTGATCCGCTTCTACACGGTGCCCACGGCCAAGGCCGCCCGGAAGTCCGTGAACTGGGCCATCGGCATCATCGGCGCCTTCTACCTGATGACCATCGCGCTCGGCTTCGGCGCCGCCGCCCTGATCTCCCAGGACGAGATCATCGAGTCCAACCCGTCCGGCAACACGGCGGCCCCGCTGCTCGCCCTGCACCTCGGCGGCGTCGACTCGGCGTGGGGCGCGGCCCTGCTCGCCACCATCTCGGCGGTGGCCTTCGCGACGATCCTCGCCGTCGTCGCCGGCCTGACCCTCGCCTCGTCCTCGTCCTTCGCGCACGACATCTACGCCAACGTCATCCGCAAGGGGCAGGCCACCGGCGCAGAGGAGGTCCGCGCGGCCCGCTGGGCGACCGTGTTCATCGGCATCGTCTCCATCGCGCTGGGCGCCCTCGCCCGCGACCTCAACGTGGCCGGCCTGGTCGCGCTGGCCTTCGCGGTCGCCGCCTCCGCCAACCTGCCGACCATCCTCTACAGCCTGTTCTGGAAGCGGTTCACCACCCAGGGCGCGCTGTGGTCGATCTACGGCGGCCTGATCGTGGCGGTCGGCCTGGTGCTCTTCTCGCCGGTCGTCTCGGGCGACCCCAAGGCGATGTTCCCCGGCGTCGACTTCGCCTGGTTCCCGCTGAAGAACCCGGGCATCATCTCCATCCCGTTCGGCTTCCTGATGGGCTGGCTCGGCACGATCCTGTCCAAGGAGGAACCGGACTCCGGCAAGTACGCCGAGCTGGAGGTGCGCTCGCTCACGGGCACCGGCGCCCACTGATCACAGGCGTCCGCCGCTCCCTGCCCAACGGCCGTGTCGCAGGCCCTCGTACGCCGCCGTACGGCGCTGTACGTCCCTACGACACGGCCGTGCGCGTCTCGTGGGATCGGGCCGCTGGTGTTGTCGGTGCCGTCACGTAGGCTCGCAGGTGCCGGAGGATTCTTGATCCGCTCCGAGGGAGGGGCCGACGTGCTCATCGACACCTATGGCCGGGTGGCCACCGACCTGAGGGTCTCGCTGACCGACCGGTGCAATCTGCGCTGTACGTACTGCATGCCTGAGGAGGGCCTGCAGTGGCTGGCCAAGCCCGATCTGCTCACCGACGACGAGATCGTCCGCCTGATCGGCATCGCGGTGACCTCCCTCGGCATCGAGGAGGTCCGCTTCACCGGCGGCGAGCCCCTGCTCCGCCCCGGTCTGGTGGGCATCGTGGAGCGGGTCGCCGCCCTGGAGCCGCGCCCCAGGATGTCGCTCACCACCAACGGCATCGGCCTGAAGCGCACGGCGACGGCCCTGAAGGCGGCGGGCCTGGACCGGGTGAACGTCTCGCTGGACACCCTGCGCCCCGACGTCTTCAAGACCCTCACCCGCCGGGACCGCCACAAGGACGTACTGGAAGGACTGGAGGCCGCCCGTGACGCCGGCCTGACCCCTGTCAAGGTCAACTCCGTGCTGCTGCCGGACCTCAACGCCGACGAGGCCCCGGACCTGCTCGCCTGGGCCGTCGAGCACGGCTACGAACTGCGCTTCATCGAGCAGATGCCGCTGGACGCCCAGCACGGCTGGAAGCGCGAGGGCATGGTCACCGCCGGGGACATCCTCGCCTCGTTGCGCACTCGCTTCGCACTCACCGAGGAGGACGCCGGCGAGCGCGGCTCCGCCCCGGCCGAGCGCTGGCTCGTGGACGGCGGCCCGCACCGTGTCGGGGTGATCGCCTCGGTCACCCGCCCGTTCTGCGCGGCCTGCGACCGTACGCGGCTCACGGCCGACGGACAGATACGGACCTGCCTGTTCGCCCGCGAGGAGACCGATCTGCGCGCCGCCCTGCGCTCCGGAGCCCCGGACGAGGAGATCGCCCGCATCTGGCGCCTGGCCATGTGGGGGAAGAAGGCGGGCTCGGGCCTGGACGACCCGTCGTTCCTGCAGCCGGACCGGCCCATGTCGTCGATCGGCGGCTGAGAGCCTGTGTCATGTCCCGGCCGCGCGCGGTCCTCGCCGGGCTACGCGCGGTCCTCCTCGGGGGCCTGCCACTCGGCCAGCCTCACGACGTCCTTCAGGAACCCCCGTACGCCCAGGAACTGCGACAGGTGCTCGCGGTGCTCCTCGCAGGCGAGCCAGGTCTTGCGGCGCTCCGGCGTGTGCAGCTTCGGGTTGTTCCACGCGAGCACCCACACGGCGTCGGCGCGGCAGCCCTTCGCGGAGCAGACGGGGGAGGACGGGTCGGAGCCGGGGACGTTCAGCAGGTTCACGCCTCGACCCTAACGCGCGCGGAACCGGACGATTCCCGCCGGGAAAAGGCGACGCCGAGCAGCCACGGGGGGAGCTGCCCGGCGTCGGTCTTGTCGCTCCGACGGGGGATGCGGAGCGCGTACGAAGTATGTCACGCGGAACCCGCTGCCCGGGACCGGAACAGCATGATTGATCTGAGCTTTTCCTGAGGTCGGTGCGCGACGGGATTCCGTTTCCACCGGAATGTTTGAGGTCAGGTGGGTTGCCCGGCCCCACCGTGCGGCGCTCCCGGGTCGGCCGCCACACCCTCCGGACCGGGTTCCGCGCGCTCGTCGGCCCCGGGCGGCGCGATCATCGGTGGAAGAGGCGCCGACACGAACGTGGACGGCAGTCCGGGTGCGTTCTCCCGGCCCGCGTTGGCGATCACCACGGCGATGTAGGGGAGCGTCGCCCCGAGCACCAGGGCGACGATGGCGACGTGTCGCTCGACGTTCCACAGGAGCGCCGCCGCGATCACCGACAACGTGCGCACCGACATCGAGATGATGTACCGCCGCTGCCTGCCGCGCACATCGTCGGCGAGTCCCTGCCGGGCTCCGGTGATCCGGAAGACCTGGCCGTTGCTCTGCTTCCGCATCACGTTCCACCACCCGCCCCGCATCGGACACTCCCCGCCCCGTGAACCGGTCCGGACCCGGTCGGGGGACAGGCCCGGACGAACACCACGTTACGCCGGGCCTCAGCCGCCCACGAGACCGGGGCACTCCCCTTCAGGAGCGAAGAACCTGCGCCGTACCGCGTAAGTGCCGCCCGACATGCGCCGTACCGCGGACCGGCCCACACTGGGCGTAATGCTCCCGTCGAGCGGAGGAGGAGCCATGGGTTGGTTGTGGGCGATCATCGTCGGGTTCGTGCTGGGTCTGATCGCGAAGGCGATCATCCCGGGCAAGCAGCACAGTCCGCTCTGGCTGACCACCGTCTTCGGCATCATCGGAGGCATCATCGGCAACGCCCTCGCCCGGGCCTTCGGCATCGCGTCGACCCCGGGCATCGACTGGGGACGGCACGTGCTCCAGATCGTGGCGGCCGTCGTGGTCGTGTTCCTGGGAGACATGCTGTACATGGCCATGCGGGGCAACAGGCAGCGGGCATAGAACAGCCCTCGTGGTGTGGGCCCGCGCCCGGACAGGGCGCGGGCCCACACTCGCGAACCCGGCGGAGCGTCTACGCTCCGGTGACCTCGACCGCCGCGAGGTTCTTCTTGCCCCGGCGCAGCACCAGCCAGCGGCCGTGCAGCAGGTCCTCCCGGGCGGGGACGGCGTCCTCGGCGGTGACCTTCACGTTGTTCACGTAGGCGCCGCCCTCCTTCACCGTCCGCCGCGCGGCCGACTTGCTGGCCACCAGGCCGGCCTCCGCGAAGAGGTCCACCACCGGCGCGAGCTCGGCGACCTGGATGTGCGGCACCTCGGAGAGGGCCGCCGCCAGCGTCCGGTCGTCGAGCTCCGCGAGCTCGCCCTGGCCGAAGAGGGCCTTGGACGCGGCGATCACGGCGGCCGTCTGGCCGGCACCGTGCACCAGGGTCGTCAGCTCCTCGGCGAGCGCGCGCTGCGCGGCGCGGGCCTGCGGGCGCTCCTCGGTCTGCCGCTCCAGCTCCTCCAGCTCCGCACGGGACCTGAAGGACAGGATGCGCAGGTAGCGGGAGACGTCCCGGTCGTCCGTGTTCAGCCAGAACTGGTAGAACGCGTACGGCGTCGTCATCTCCGGGTCGAGCCAGACGGCGCCGCTCTCGCTCTTGCCGAACTTGGTGCCGTCCGCCTTGGTCATCAGCGGCGTCGCCAGCGCGTGCACGGTGGCGTCCGGCTCCAGCCGGTGGATCAGGTCCAGGCCGGCCGTGAGGTTGCCCCACTGGTCGCTGCCGCCCTGCTGGAGGGTGCAGCCGTACCGCCGGTACAGCTGGAGGAAGTCCATGGCCTGCAGGAGCTGGTAGCTGAACTCCGTGTAGCTGATGCCCTCGGAGGACTCCAGGCGCCGGGCGACCGACTCCTTCGTCAGCATCTTGTTGACGCGGAAGTGCTTGCCGATGTCGCGGAGGAACTCGATCGCGGAGAGGCCCTGCGTCCAGTCGAGGTTGTTGACCATGACGGCCGCGTTCTCGCCCTCGAAGGACAGGAACGGCTCGATCTGGCCGCGCAGCCGCCCGACCCAGCCGGCGACCGTCTCCGGCGAGTTCAGCGTGCGCTCCGCGGTCGGGCGCGGGTCGCCGATCTGCCCCGTCGCGCCGCCCACCAGCGCCAGCGGCCGGTGACCGGCCTGCTGGAGCCGGCGCACGGTGAGCACCTGCACCAGGTGCCCGACGTGCAGGGACGCCGCGGTCGGGTCGAAGCCGCAATAGAACGTGACGGGACCGTCCGCGAGCGCCTTGCGCAAGGCGTCCTCGTCGGTGGACTGGGCGAAGAGCCCGCGCCACTTCAGGTCGTCGACGATGTCCGTCACGGTTCTCGTTCTCCTTGGATGATCTTCGAGGCGGTCGGCATGACCACCGCCTACGAGGTTATACGCCACCGCCGACAGAGCTCACGGCGTTATCGGCGGGGGTCCCGTCACGCCCAGGTCACACGCCCTGGCTCACCGAGCTCATGTTGAAGTCCGGGACGCGCAGCGGCGGCATCGCGGCCCGGGTGAACCAGTCGCTCCACTCCCGCGGCAGCGTCTTCTCGGTGCGCCCGGCCTCCGTCGCCCGGCCCAGCAGGTCGACCGGCGACTCGTTGAACCGGAAGTTGTTCACCTCGCCGACGACCTCGCCGTTCTCCACCAGGTACACACCGTCGCGGGTCAGCCCGGTCAGCAGCAGCGTGGCGGGGTCCACCTCGCGGATGTACCACAGGCAGGTCAGCAGCAGCCCGCGCGCGGTGTTCCCGACCATCTCCTCCAGGGAGCGGTCCTCGCCGCCCTCCAGGACGAGGTTGCCGAACCCGGGCGCCACCGGCAGCCCGGTGAGGGCCGCGCTGTGCCGGGTGGTCGTCAGGCGCTTCAGCACGCCCTGGCCGATCCACTCGGTGGCCGCGAGCGGCAGTCCGTTGTCGAACACCGAGGCGTCGTCGCCGGAGGAGTGGGCGAGCACGAAGGGTGCGGACTCCAGCCCCGGCTCGTGCGGGTCGCTGCGCAGGGTCAGCGGCAGCGCGGTCAGCTTCTCGCCGACGCGCGTGCCGCCGCCCGGCCTGGAGAACACCGTCCGGCCCTCGGCCGCGTCCCGGGCCGCCGCCGACCACATCTGGTAGATCAGCAGGTCCGCAACGGCGCTCGGGGGCAGCAGCGTCTCGTACCGCCCGGCGGGCAGCTCGATCCGGCGCTCGGCCCACGCCAGCCGCTGCGCCAGCTCGGCGTCCAGCGCCCCTGGGTCGACGTCCGTGAAGTCCCGCGTCGAACGCCCGGCCCACGCCGAGCGCGTACGGTCCGGCGACTTGGCGTTGACCTCCAGCGTGCCCTTCGGCTGGTCGTGGCGCAGGCGCAGCCCCGTCGACGTGCCCAGATAACTGGAGACCACCTCGTGGTTGGCGAACCCGTACAGCTCACGGCCGCCCTCCCGCGCGCGGGCGAACGCCTCGCCCAGCGCGGGCGCGAAGTCCGCGTACACGGCGGAGGACGTCTCGGCGGGCGCCTCGCGGAAGCCGGGCGACTCCGGGACGCCGGTGACGAGGGGCTGTGCGTCCTCGGCGGGCCCGCCCGCGCGCGCGGCGTCCTCCGCGGCCCGCACCAGCGGCTCCAGCTCCTCCGGGGTGACGGCGGACCGGGACACCACTCCCGAGGCCGTCCCCTCCTTGCCGTCGACCGTCGCGACGACCGTGAGGGTGCGCCCGCGCGTGACGCCGTTGGTGGTCAGCGCGTTGCCCGCCCAGCGCAGGTTGGCCGTCGAGTGCTCGTCGGCGATGACCACGCAGCCGTCGGCCCGGGACAGTTCGAGAGCGCGCTCGACGATCTCGTGCGGCTTGTGCGTACGCGCGGTCATCGGCCCGCCTCCTGCGTGGTGTTCAGAATGGTGACGCCCTTGAAGAGGGCCGACGGGCAGCCGTGCGACACGGCGGCGACCTGGCCCGGCTGGGCCTTCCCGCAGTTGAAGGCACCGCCCAGGACGTACGTCTGCGGGCCGCCGACCGCCGCCATCGAGCCCCAGAAGTCGGTGGTCGTCGCCTGGTACGCGACGTCCCTCAGCTGACCGGTGATCCGCCCGTTCTCGATCCGGAAGAAACGCTGCCCGGTGAACTGGAAGTTGTACCGCTGCATGTCGATGGACCACGACCGGTCACCGACGACGTAGATGCCGCGGTCGACGCCCCCGATCAGGTCCTCGGTCGACAGCCCGGCGGGATCGGGCCGCAGGGACACGTTGGCCATGCGCTGCACGGGCACATGGGCGGGGGAGTCGGCGTAGGCGCACCCGTTGGACCGCTCGAAACCCGTCAGCCTCGCGATACGGCGGTCGAGCTGGTAGCCGACCAGGGTGCCGTCCTTCACGAGGTCCCAGCTCTGCCCCTCGACCCCCTCGTCGTCGTACCCGATGGTCGCGAGCCCGTGCTCGGCGGTGCGGTCACCGGTGACGTTCATCAGCTCCGAGCCGTACCGCAGCTTGCCGAGCCGGTCGAAGGTGGCGAAGGAGGTGCCCGCGTACGCGGCCTCGTAGCCGAGCGCGCGGTCCAGTTCGGTGGCGTGGCCGATGGACTCGTGGATGGTCAGCCACAGGTTGGACGGGTCGACGACCAGGTCGTACACGCCCGCCTCGACGCTCGGCGCGCGCATCTTCCCGGCGAGCAGCCCGGGGATCTGCTCGAGCTCGCTCTCCCAGTCCCAGCCGGTGCCCCTCAGGTACTCCCAGCCGCGCCCGGCCGGCGGCGCGAGGGTCCGCATGGAGTCGAACTCGCCGCTCGACTCGTCGACCGCCACCGCGGTGAGCTGCGGGTGCAGCCGGACGCGCTGCTGGGTGGTCACGGTCCCGGCGGTGTCGGCGTAGAACTTGTTCTCGTGCACGGTGAGCAGCGAGGCGTCCACATGGCTGACCCCGTCGGCCGCGAGCAGCCGCGCGCTCCAGTCCGCCAGCAGCCCCGCCTTCTCCTCGTCGGGCACGGTGAACGGGTCGATCTCGTACGAGGACACCCAGGTCCTCTCCGCGTGCACGGGCTCGTCGGCCAGCTCCACGCGCTCATCGGAACCCGCCGCCTTGATGACCTGCGCGGACAGCTTGGCCATGGCCACGGCCTGCGAGGCGACCTTCGCGGCGGCGTCCATGGTCAGGTCCACACCGGACGCGAACCCCCAGGTCCCGCCGTGCACGACCCGGACCGCGTACCCGAGGTCGGTGGTGTCCGACGACGCGGCCGGCCTGGCGTCCCTCAGCCGCCACGAGGCGCTGCGCACCCGTTCGAACCGGAAGTCCGCGTGCTCGGCCCCGAGCGCCCGCGCGCGTGCGAGCGCGGCGTCGGCCAGGGCCCGCAGCGGCAGTGCCAGAAATGACTGATCGATCTCATGGGGCACGAGTGACATTCCCTTCGCGGTGTACGCCTCTTGTGGCCGTCGTGGGCAGTGAATCATGTCCTACCGGCCGGATGATCGGAAATGCGTACGGGGCACGGACCCGCCTCTCGGTGGGGCAGCCCGACAGGACTCTCGCGGGCCGGAACGGTGCGTCGCCCGGGCGTCCCGGCTGTAGGAACCCAACAGGACGTCCGCAAAGCCACTGTCGGTGCCCGATTGTCCGCCCGGTGCGGCGGACCGATAGGTTTTCGGGGAAGCAGCCCGTCGGCCAGGTGGCCGCCACAGGCGTTCCAGACCGCTATCGAAAGGGTGATCCGTTGAGCCGCTCGGTTCTCGTCACCGGAGGTAACCGGGGCATCGGCCTCGCCATCGCCCGCGCGTTCGCCGACGCCGGCGACAAGGTCGCGATCACGTACCGTTCGGGCGAGCCCCCGGAGGGTTTCCTGGCCGTCAAGTGCGACATCACCGACACCGAGCAGGTGGAGCAGGCCTACAAGGAGATCGAGGCCGAGCACGGCCCGGTCGAGGTCCTCGTCGCCAACGCCGGCATCACCAAGGACCAGCTCCTGATGCGGATGACCGAGGAGGACTTCACGTCCGTCCTCGACACCAACCTCACCGGCACCTTCCGTGTCGTCAAGCGTGCCAACCGCGGCATGCTGCGCGCCAAGAAGGGCCGCGTCGTCCTGATCTCCTCGGTGACGGGCCTCCTCGGCCAGGCCGGGCAGGCCAACTACGCCGCCTCCAAGGCCGCCCTCGTCGGCTTCGCGCGCTCCCTCGCCCGTGAGCTCGGTTCGCGCAACATCACCTTCAACGTCGTCGCGCCCGGCTTCGTCGACACCGACATGACCAAGGTGCTCACCGACGAGCAGCGCGAGTCCATCGTGCGGCAGGTGCCGCTGGGCCGGTACGCGCAGCCCGGGGAGATCGCCGCGGCGGTGCGGTTCATCGCCTCGGACGAAGCCTCTTACATCACTGGAGCCGTCATCCCCGTTGACGGCGGACTGGGAATGGGTCACTGATCACATGAGCGGAATCCTCGAGGGCAAGCGCGTCCTGATCACCGGTGTGCTGATGGAGTCCTCCATCGCCTTCCACACCGCCAAGCTGGCCCAGGAGCAGGGTGCCGAGATCATCCTGACGGCGTTTCCGCGGCCCACGCTGACCGAGCGCATCGCCAAGAAGCTGCCGAAGCCGACCAAGGTCGTCGAGCTCGACGTGACGAACGACGAGCACCTCGGGCGCCTGGCCGACATCGTCGGCGAGGAGCTCGGCGGTCTCGACGGCGTCGTGCACTCCATCGGCTTCGCGCCGCAGGACGCCCTCGGCGGCAACTTCCTGAACACGCCGTTCGAGTCCGTCGCCACCGCCATGCACGTCTCGGCGTACTCGCTGAAGTCGCTGACCATGGCCTGCCTGCCGCTGATGCAGAACGGCGGCTCCGTCGTCGGCCTCACCTTCGACGCCCAGTACGCCTGGCCGCAGTACGACTGGATGGGCCCGGCCAAGGCCGCCCTGGAGGCCACCAGCCGTTACATGGCGCGCGACCTGGGCAAGCAGAACATCCGCTGCAACCTCATCTCCGCCGGCCCCATCGGCTCCATGGCCGCGAAGTCCATCCCGGGCTTCGGCGAGCTGGCCTCCGTGTGGGACAGCCGCTCCCCGCTGGAGTGGGACCTGAAGGACCCCGAGCCGGCCGGCCGCGGTGTGGTCGCCCTGCTGAGCGACTGGTTCCCCAAGACCACCGGCGAGATCATCCACGTGGACGGCGGTCTGCACGCGATCGGCGCCTGATCGTCCGTATTGCCCGACGCCCCGTCTCCGCAGCGTGCGGAGACGGGGCGTCACCCGTTCGGAGCAACTGGCCGGGCACCCGGCCGCCTCTACCACGCACGCTGGAGACACGCACCGCCCCGCAGCCGTACGGCCCAGGAGGTCCCGTTGTGCGCCTGTCCCACAGCCTCGCCCCGGTCTCCGCGGCCGTCGTTCTGCTGATCGCCCTGCCGTACGAAGCCAGGCCCTACGCGCGCGGGGGGACCGGGGAGTGGCACGCGCGCGTGGTGGACGGGCCGCCGCACGCGCGCGTGACGGACGGGCGGCGCGCTTCGCGTGAGCCGTTCGGAGCGGAGTGCCGGACCGGCGTCGACGGCTCCCGCGTGGTCGCGTACTGCCACAACCCCTATGCGGACACCGACCGCGTCCGTCTGCACATCGAGTGCGAGCGCTGGTGGGACATCGACACCGACGGCCCGCCGGCCGAGGCGGGACCGGCCCGGACCGTACGGCTGTCCGGGCGCTGCTGGCAGGAGGTCCGCTCGACGTGGGTCAGCCACGAGCGGCGGCGGTGACGGTCCTCCGCGGCGCGGGCGGGTCAGCCGTCGGCGGCGGTCCGCCGCGGGCGGTCCGGGCGGCAGAGCAGTGGATAGTCCGCGGCCTCGGCGGCAGCGGCCTCCGCGTCGCCCGCGCGGATCGCGTCGACCAGCCGGGCGTGCTCCATGTACGTCTCCGGCGTCAGCCGCTCGCCGACGTCCTCGCGCAGCCAGTCCCGCAGTACCTCGCCCAGGTCCGCGTAGACCGCCGTCATGGCCTCGTTGTGGGACGCGGCCACCACGGCCATGTGGAAGGTCGCGTCGGCCGCCACGAAGGCTTCCGCGTCCCCCGACTCCCATGCCTCCTCGCGCCGGACGAGGAGCGCGTCGAGCTGCTTGAGGTCCTTCTCCGTGCGCCGGGCCGCCGCCAGCCTCGCGGCACTCGACTCCAGCGCGGAACGCAGCTCGGCGATGTGGGTCGGGTCGGCGTCCGCGAAGCGGCGGTGCATCACACCGGCCAGCTCACTGGTCGCCACGACGTAGGTGCCGGAGCCCTGCCGGATGTCCAGCAGGCCGTTGTGCGCCAGCGCGCGGACGGCTTCACGGACCGTGTTGCGGGCCACGCCCAGCTGTTCGACGAGTTCGGGCTCGGTGGGGATGCGGGAGCCGACCGGCCACTCGCCCGAGGCGATCTGGTTCCGCAGCGCGGCGATGACCTGCTCGGACAGTGCCGAACGACGGGGGTGGCTCAACGGCATGCCGACACCTTCGCACAGGGCGCGGGGAGGCGGTGGACCGGGAGTCGGATCGAGGGTGGACAGACATTCATCCCATGATTCTATGATGGGCTTCATGGCAAGCGAGGAGATACGGACGGGAACGTCCACACCGGCCCGTCCCGCCCGCCCGGCACGCGGCTCCGCCGCCGCGGAGCCGCCGGGGGGAACGACGACCGGGGAGCCGGCCACGGCGTCGGTCACGGGGTCGGCCAAGAGTGCGTCCACGCGCGCGTGGACGACGCGGCTGGTGACCGTCGGCATCGTCCTGACGGCCCTCAACCTGCGCCCGGCCATCACCAGCCTCGGTGCCCTCCTCGAAGAGGTGCGCGACGGGCTCGGGATGAGCGGCAGCGTCGCCGGACTGCTCACCTCCGTGCCGCCGCTGTGCTTCGCCGTCTTCGGGGTCATGGCGCCGCGCCTCGCCCGCCGCTTCGGGCCCGGCGCCGTGGTGTGCGCCGGCATGGCCGCCATCGCCGCCGGCCTGGTGGTCCGGCCCTACGTCGGGAACACGGCGGCCTTCCTCGCCGCCAGCGCGCTCGCCCTCATGGGCATCGCCGTCAGCAACGTCCTGATGCCGGTGATCGTCAAGCGCTTCTTCCCCGACCGCGTCGGCTCCATGACCGGCCTGTACTCCATGGCCCTCGCCCTCGGCACCTCGACCGCGGCGGCGGTCACGGTGCCCATGACCGAGGCCCTGGGCGGCAACTGGCAGTCCGGCCTCGTGGTCTGGGCCGCCCTCGGGGCGGTGGCCGTGCTGCCGTGGATCCCGGTGATACGCGCGCGGGGCGCCGATGATGCGGGCGGGGGCGCCTCCGGGCAGCCGGAAACCCAGGCCGGAGCAGGGGCCGGGGCCGGGGCGGCCGGTGCGGGCGAGGCCGGTACCGCCGGTGCGAAGGAGGCCGGTTCCGGTGGACTGCGCGTCGCCCGCAGTCGTACGGCCTGGGCCCTCGCCGTGTTCTTCGGGCTCCAGGCCACGGCCGCGTACATCACCATGGGGTGGATGCCCCAGATCTTCCGGGACGCGGGCGTCCCGGCCGGCGCGGCGGGCCTGCTGCTGGCCGTCATCATGGTCATGGGCGTACCGCTGGCCTTCGTGATCCCGCGGCTCGCCTCGCGCCTGCCCCACCAGGGGCCGATCGCGATCGTCCTGGGAGTCTGCGGGCTCGTCGGCTACGCGGGCCTGTACCTCGCCCCGGCGGGCGGTGCCTGGGTGTGGGCGGTCCTGCTGGGCATCTCCAACTGCGCCTTCCCGCTCGCCCTCACCATGGTGGGGATGCGGGCGAGGACCGGGGCGGGGGTCGCCCAGCTGTCCGCGTTCGCCCAGAGCACGGGCTACCTGATCTCGATTCCCGGCCCGCTCCTGGTCGGCGTCCTCTACCAGCACAGCGGCGGCTGGGGTCTGCCGCTCGCCTTCATGGCGGCCCTGATGATCCCGCAGACCGTCATGGGGGTCCTGGCCGGCCGCGACCGCACGGTGGAGGACGAGGCTGCGGCGGGCTGACGGCTGCACGTCCGCTCCGGGGGGCGACGGAACCGGCGGGTTCCGCCGACCCCGGAGGCGGACCGGACTGCGGGAGTGGGACACTGACGGCATGCCTGTCCTCGACCCGAACCCCAAGAACGGCCAGAAGAAGATGCTGCTCGTCTTCGGCTCCTTCTTCGCCATTTTTGTGATCATCGGCATCATCGCGTCGATCGCCTCGCCCTGATGCCTGATGCCTGATGCTCGATCCCTGACGCCTGGCACGCTCATGGTGGTGCTGGCCCCCCTGTCCCTTAGGGGGTGAGGCTCAGGGTGAACTGGGTGGCTCACCGGATGGGACGCGGGGCCCGGATTCCGTAGTTTCGAGATGTGGCCACGAGAAGCGGGTCACGGACCATCCGAGGCCCACGGAGGCGGCGATGTCGGCGCGAACGCACACCCGGCCCCACCCGGCGGCGACCACGGACGGTGTCGGAGCCCGGCTGCCCTGGTGGGCGCTCGCCCTGCCCGCACTCGCCTTCGTCGCCCTGCTGTCCTTGATCATCGACCCGTCGAACGCCGAGGCGGCGAGCGATCCGGCGCTCACACATTTCCTGGTGGGGATGCTGCATGCACTGCAGCACGGAATACCGTAGGGACGGATGTCGTGCGCCGGCGTCGAAAGCCTGTTTCCGGTGGCCGGGTGGCGAGTGCGGCGCACGGCCGGAAAGGCCACGGCGCTCGGCGGCGGACAACGGCGCATTCGGTGTGCCGCCCCTGTGCCACGGGCCGAGCCGTGACGCCAACTCCCTGCGCCCCCTGGCGTGTTTCGTGCGAAGCTGGGACCCATGAGCGTCGCAGAACCCCGCAGGGTTGTCCTCTTCCGGCATGCGAAGGCCGACTGGCCACAGGTTTCCGACCACGAGCGGCCGCTCGCCGACCGGGGCCGCAAGGACGCCGCCGTCGCCGGGCGCAAGCTCGCCGATTCCGGCACCCTCTTCGATCTGGCTCTCTGCTCCACCGCCACCAGGACCCGTGAGACGTGGAAGCTCGCCGTGCAGGAGCTGCCGCAGCGGCCGAAGACGGTGTACGAGGAGCGGCTCTACGAGGCCTCGCCCGGTGAGCTGATCGCCGTGCTCAACGAGCTGCCCGACGACGCGCAGAACGTCATCTTGATCGGCCACAACCCCGGCATCCAGGGCCTGGCCGACATCCTGCCGGGCGGTTTCGAGGGTGACGCCCGTGAGCGGATGAGCCGCCGCGGGTTCCCCGCCGCCGCCTTCGCCGTGCTCTCCCTCGACGGCTCCTGGAAGAGCCTGGAGCCGGGGGCGGCCACCCTGCTCGACTACTGGGCGCCCACGGAGTAGGTCCTGCCCGGGGCCCGGCTCTCGGGTGCGGCACCCCGGCCCGGTCCGGCAACGATGGGGGCCCGGCACCTCCCCGGTGCCGGGCCCTTCTGCCCTGCCACGCGTGCTCCCGCGGGCTTCGGACGCTGTGCTGCCGTCGGCCTGCCTACCGGTCGTCGTGCATGTCCGCCGCCTCGACCTCTTCCCGGGTCACCCCGAGCAGATAGAGGACCGTGTCCAGGAAGGGGAAGTTCACGGCGGTGTGCGCGGCCTGCCGTACGACGGGCTTGGCGTTGAAGGCGACGCCCAGACCCGCCGCGTTCAGCATGTCGAGGTCGTTCGCACCGTCGCCGATCGCCACGGTCTGGGCCAGCGGTACCCCGGCCTCGGCGGCGAACCGGCGCAGCAGCCGGGCCTTGCCCGCGCGGTCCACGATCTCGCCGGTGACGCGTCCGGTGAGCTTGCCGTCGACGATCTCCAGCGTGTTGGCCTGCGCGAAGTCCAGCCCCAGCCGCTCCTTCAGATCATCCGTGACCTGGGTGAACCCACCCGAGACGACGCCGACTTGGAAACCGAGCCGCTTGAGGGTGCGGATCAGCGTGCGCGCCCCCGGCGTGAGCCGCACCTCGCTGCGCACCTTCTCGATCACCGAGGCGTCGAGCCCCTCCAGCAGTGCCACGCGCGCGTGCAGCGACTGCTCGAAGTCCAGCTCCCCGCGCATCGCGGCCTCGGTCACCTCGGCGACCTCCTTCTCGCACCCGGCGTGCGCGGCGAAGAGCTCGATCACCTCGTCCTGGATGAGCGTCGAGTCCACGTCCATCACGACCAGCCGCTGTGCGCGCCGGTGCAGCCCCGCCGCGACCACGGCCACGTCGACGCCCAGCGCCGCCGACTCGGTCACCAGCGCGGTCCGCAACGTCTCCGGCTCCGCACCCGACACCGCGAACTCCACCGCCGTCACCGGGTACTTGGCGAGCCGGAAGATACGGTCGATGTTGCCGCCGGTCGCCGTGATCCTGGCCGTGATCCTGGCCGTCGACTCCGCGGTCAGCGGATGGCCGAGCACAGTGACGAGCGAGCGTCCGAGCCCGCGCGGCCGGTTGTCCCCGATCCCCGAGATGATCTCCGCCTGCATCTTCATGGACTCCGCCCAACTGTGGACGGTCGCCCGGAGACCACCCTCCAGTCCGCCGGGCGGCTCGGTCACGAGCGCGCACAGGACGATCCGGCCCCGGGTGACGACCTGCTCGATGTCGACCACGTCGACGGAGTAGGCGGCGAGGGTGTCGAACAGTCCTGCCGTGATGCCCGGCCGGTCCTTGCCGAAGATCTTGACGAGAAGAGTGGGGACGTCAGAGGTCTGCGAAGCGCTCATGGTGGTCCCACCGTATCCGGCACCCCGTGCCTCCGGTCCCAGAGGTCCGCCTGGCGGACAGGGAACACTGGATGGCGCTCCCGTGACGTACACCTTGATCGCGAGCGACGCCTCTGCTCTCCCGTACGTCACGGGAACCCCGCGGCGCCCCACGCAACGGCCAGGCCGCGCCGGCGGGCTCACCGCCCCGGCGGCCTCGCCGACGGAGGAGGCGGCGCCGGAGGAGGGGGAGGCGGCGGAGGCGGCGGCTCGTCGTCCGGCGGAGGCGGTGGCACCCACCGGTTCCGCGCTCCGCTCCGCGCTCCCCGTCCAGGCCGCTGCGGCGGAGTCCCCGGCGGGGGAACGATCGGCCGCTTCAGGGTGGGCGCACCGTACAGGCCCATGTGCGGACCGTCGTGCGGATCGTGCGCGTCCCCCGTTCCCCGCCCTCGCCCGCCGCCCCGGTCCCGCTCCTCAGCCGGACGTGCATCCTCCGGTTCCCGCCGCCGCAGCTCGTCCGGCAGCCGTAGATACGGGTTCGTGTCCGGGTTCGGCGGCCGGTACGGCGTACCCGGCGTGTACGGCCCCGACTGTGCCTCCCGCGCGCCCAGCCCGGCGTGAGCGTTGACGGCGGGCGCTGTCACCGTGCCCCCACGAGCCCACACCGTCGCCCGCCGGCCCGCTGCCCCGCACGCACAGGCGAGCAGGGCCCCGGCGGCCCCCGCCCCCGCACCCCAGAGCGCGCCCAGCAGCAGGGCAGCCCCCATGCGCCCGCGCAACTCGACAGCCGAGCCGAAGGCGTCGAAACCGAACACGGACAGCGAGGCGTCCACCGACACCTCCGTCAGCCACACCAGCAGAGGCAGTGTCAGTGCCGTCACCACGGCGAGCCGTGAAGCGCAGCGCACCACCAGACCGAGCGGGCCGGAGCCCCGTACTCCCGTACTGCCCATACCGCCCGGCCGCCCGGTGACGGCACCCCCCGGCCCCCGTACGAACGGCGTACGCACGGCGGTCAGCACCCCCGCGAGGAGCATCATGAGCGCGGCGGCGACGCCCAGCAGCCAGACGCGGCCGTCCAGTTCGGCGAGTCGGCCGAGCGTGAGGGGTTCGCCGGTGCGCAGCAGGTCGTCGAGCGGATCGGGCAGCAGCAGGGCCAGCCCCCCGGTGGCCGTTCCGTCCCAGGGCACGAGGAGGCCGAGCGGGACGCCCAGCCAGACCCCGTTGGGCGCGCCGAGCAGTGCCGCGCCCGCGATCCGCTTCGGGTGGGCGTCACCGATCGCCGCGTACGCCGCCGCCGCGAGTCCGGCCAGCACCGCCGTCAGCAACACGGTGACCAGTGCCGAGGCGGCGGGCCGCACCACCCGGTGGAGCGCGTGCCAGCGGGGCGGCAGGGGAGTGCGGCGCGAGGCCAGCAGGGCGATCAGCAGGACGCCGGCGCACCAGAGGAGCCCGCCGAGCAGCGTGGGCACCGTGTCGACGGCGAAGCCGACCTTCGCGTCCGCGGCGGCGAGGTCCCCGAGCCGGTCCGGCAGCAGTCCGCCGATGTTCCCGACGTCCCCTATGTCGCCGAGGTCACCGAGTCCGGGCAGCCCGCCCGCGTCGTCGCCCACCCCGCCTCCGCCGGGCAGGTCGTCGAGTCCGAGGCCGCCGCCGTCGATGGTGACGACGGTGTGACCGGCCCAGGCGAGCCCGCCCAGCAGGGCGACGAACAGCGCGAGCACCGCTCCCGCGCGCGCGAGGAGCTCGGCGAGTGGGACCACGGCCCCCGCCGCGCGCAGGGACCGCAGGAAGAACCAGGACAGCAGCAGCGCTCCGACCAGTCCCACGCCAAGTGGCGTGATCTGTACGGCGGTCGTGGCCTGCGCGTCCTCGAGACCGAAGACCGAGACATCACCGGACGGAGTGACCGAACCACCCGCCCCCAGGGCCACCACGGCGGCGGTCATCGGCCCGAGCGAACCCGCCCTGTCCGCTCCGACGAGATGCAGGCCAAGGGCGGCCGTCCCCGCCATACCGATCAACGCCCAGCTCACGGCGGCGATCGCGGAGAACAGGACATCCGCCCAGGGCACGCCTTCGGACCGGTGCGCGGTGTCGATGCTCATGGCCGGACCCCCGATCCGCGCCGCGGCCTTCCGCCGCGGATGTCCCCCTCGTGGGGGATTACCACTCTCCGCCCGGGTTTCCACCTCGTCAACAGGGTCGGCCGACACCCCGGCAGGCACTCTGCACAAGGTCCGACTTTCGGTCAGGGCTGCGGCACTGGAATAGTTCCCCACGATGTTCGACATCCCTAGACTCCCTGCGATGGGGGAACTCGGGGGACAACTCAGTGGGGCATGGAGTGCCGGAACTCGTACTGGAATCGAATGGACGGACGTGGACGCTGGATGCGTCGCGGACCTACACCCTCGGACGTGATCCGCAGGGGGACGTCGTGCTCGACGACGCCAGGGTGTCCTGGAGGCACGCCACGATCAGCTGGAGCGGCCGGACCTGGGTCGTCGAGGACCGCGGCAGCACCAACGGCACGTTCGTGCAGGGGCACCGGGTCCACCACATGGAGATCGGCCCGGGTTCCGCCATTCACCTCGGCAACGCGACCGACGGCCCGCGGGTGACCCTCTCGTCCGCCGGTGCGTCCGCCGGCGCGTCCGCCGGAACGCCGCAAGGACGGCCGCACTCGCCGCAGGAACAGCCCGAGCGGCAGCCGTACGCGGCGCAGGGCGCGAACCCCGGCTGGGCAGCCCAGCAGGCGGCACCGCAGCAGGCCGAACCCCACCGGGCCGAACCTCACCGGGCCGGGTCCCATCAGGCGGCGCCCCACCAGGCAATACCGCATCAGGCCGCGCCCCAGTACGACCCGGAGCGGAAGACTCCGCAGGCGGCGTCGTTCCGGCAGCAGCAGGGTCCCGACGGCGGCGCGGGGGCGCCGCCGGTGTACGGCGACCGCAGCCCGACCACGTTCCACCAGCTGGCCCACGGCCGGGTCATGCGCATCGGCCGTGCGCTCGACAACGACCTGGTCGTCTCCGATCTGCAGGTCTCACGCCACCACGCCGAGTTCCGCGCCACGCCCGACGGCCGCTTCGAGATCCGTGATCTCGGCTCGCACAACGGCACGTTCGTCAACGGCGTGCCGATGGAGAAGGGCGGCTCCGCGCTGCTCGGCTCGCAGGACATCGTCGGCGTGGGCCACTCCACCTTCCGTATCGTCGAGGACCGGCTCGAGGAGTTCGTCGACACGGGTGAGGTGTCCTTCTCGGCCCGTCACCTCACCGTCACGGTCGACGGCGGCAAGCAGATCCTCAAGGACGTCTCGTTCGGCGTCCCCGAGAAGTCGCTGGTCGCGGTCATCGGCCCGTCCGGCTCCGGCAAGTCCACGCTTCTGAAGGCCCTCACCGGCTACCGGCCGGCGAATCAGGGCGACGTCCTCTACGACAACCGGAACCTGTACAAGCAGTTCGCCGAGCTGCGCCGGCGCATCGGCCTGGTGCCGCAGGACGACATCCTGCACAAGGAGCTCACGGTCAGCACGGCGCTGAAGTACGCGGCCAAGCTGCGTTTTCCCGCCGACACCACGGCCGCCGAGCGCGACGCCCGGATCGACGAGGTGCTGCGCGAGCTCAAGCTGGACATCCACAAGGACAAGAAGGTCAGCTCCCTCTCCGGCGGCCAGCGCAAGCGCGTCTCCGTGGCCCTGGAGCTGCTCACCAAGCCGTCGCTGATCTTCCTGGACGAGCCGACCTCAGGCCTGGACCCGGGCATGGACCGCGACGTCATGCAGCTGCTGCGCGGCCTCGCCGACGACGGCCGCACCGTCCTGGTGGTCACCCACTCCGTGGCGGAGCTGGCGCTGTGCGACAAGCTCCTGGTGATGGCGCCCGGCGGCAGCGTCGCCTACTTCGGCCCGCCGGAGGAGGCCCTCAACTTCTTCGGTTACGAGACCTGGGCCGACGTCTTCTCCGCGTTCGAGACCTACCGCGACTACGACTGGGCGGGCCGCTGGAAGGGCTCGCAGCACTACCAGCTCTACGCGGCGGACATCGACTCCGTCGCTGCGCAGCCGACGCCCATGCCGCCGCCGCAGGTCATGAAGCCGCCGAAGCCGCAGGGCTGGGGCTCCCAGCTCGGCACCCTGGTCCGGCGGTACGTCGCGGTCATCGCCTCCGACAAGGGCTTCCTGGCCCTGTCGGTGCTGCTGCCGGCCGTCCTCGGCGCGGTGAGCCTGCTCATCGACCCGGACAAGAACCTGCTGGTCAAAGTGGACGAGCAGACCGGGAAGATCAGCCCCAACGGCACCGCCACCACCGTGCTGCTGATCCTCGCGGTCGGCGCGTGCTTCGCGGGCGCCGCCAACTCCGTCCGTGAGCTGATCAAGGAACGGGTCATCTACGAGCGGGAACGGGCGACCGGCCTGTCACGCTCCGCCTATCTGATGTCCAAGGTGATCGTCCTCGGCGCGATCACGGTGTTCCAGGGCGCGCTGATCGGGGTCATCGGATTCTCCGGCCGCGAGATCCCAGACGAGGGCCTGTTCCTCGGCAGCGGCAAGGCCGCCGTCATGATCGAGCTCACGGTCCCGCTCATGGCGCTCGGCTTCGCCTCGATGACGGTCGGCCTGGTGATCTCCTCGCTGGTGAAGACCTCCGAGAAGACCATGCCGCTGCTGGTGATGTTCGCGATCGTCCAGGTGGTCTTCACCGGCTGCCTGTTCACCCTGCACGGCACTCCGGGCGTCAACGAGTTCTCGTACCTGATGCCGTCCCGCTGGGCCGTCGCCGCCGCGGGCACCACGCTGGACTTCAACCGGATCAGCCCGGACACCGACGACCCGGGCAGCACGGACCCGCTCTGGGACCACACGGCGTCGGCGTACTTCCTCGACATGGCGGCCCTGCTCGCCCTGGCCGCCGGCTGCGCCTTCCTCGTGGCCCGCTTCCTGCGCCGCCATGAGCCGGAGGTCATGCGGAAGTAGCCCCGGCTTCGGCCCCGGCGCACGGCACGCGGAAGGGCGGCACCCCGGATGGGGTGCCGCCCTTCATACGTCGCTCAGTGGGCTCAGTACGGGCTGGTACGGGCTAGTACGGGCCGTCGACGTTGTCGATCGAGCCGTACCGGTCGGCCGCGTAGTTCGCGGCGGCCACGATGTTGGCGACCGGGTCGTAGATGTCCTTCTTCGTACCGGCGACGTGGTACGCCTCGAAGGTCGGCGGGATCACCTGGAGCAGGCCCTTGGACGGGATGCCGTTGATGGCGTTGATGTCCCAGTTGTTGATCGCCTTCGGGTTGCCCGAGGACTCCCGCATGATGTTCTTGTGCAGCCAGTAGTACGAACCCGGGATGTCGTTCTTCTTCATGATGGAGAGCGCCTCGCGGATCCAGCCGTCGAGGTTGTCCGGGTACGTCGTGGCGGCGACCTGCTGGGCGTCCACGCGCTCGGAGGAACGGCTGACCGTCTCCTTCTCGCGCTCCTCGGAGGCCTTCTGCTTCGCGGTCGCGGCGGCGTCCTTCTTCTCGCCGGACTCGGCCGCGGCCTTCTGCTTCGCCGCGGCGGCCTCCACCTTCAGGCTCGCACCGGCCAGCTGGTCGGTGACGCTGGCCTTGACGTCCTTGATGTGCTGCTCGCTGTACACCACCGGAGTGGTCGCGGAGTCCGCGGCCGTGGTCTGGCCGCCACCCGGCACCAGGCTGATCGCGACAGCGGCGGCACCGAGACCGGCGACACCGGCGAGCGAGAGCTTGTGAGCCTTGGTCAGGCGACCATGACCCTTGACGGGGGTGTTCTGGGGCATGACTGATGGACCTCTTCGAATAGCGGAGGTCGCTCTGAGGCCGGTGGGGGACACGAAGTTTCCAGCACAAGCGCCGTGGGTAGGAGCCGCGGCGCCGAGCGACGTCAGCCATTGTTAGCGGCCGCAAAATGGCGTGGCAAAGGTGTGACGTACGATCCCGGGTAGTGGAGCCGGGCATGGCAAAACGGGGCGAACTGTACGCTCGCCCCGCTCACCGGAACCCTTTGTCTCTCCTAGCGGCCTTCGTACGTGACCTGCACCCTATGCGCGGGCTCACACGCGGGGCCCGTCATTCTCACCATGCGTTGCTGGAGCAATGCAACCTGTGAGGATCCATCTACGGCAGCAGGAGATGCACGTCCCCGAACTCGTGCCACAGGTAGCGCCCGCGCAGCGCCTCCCGGTACGCGTGGTCCACCGCAGCCCGTCCCGCCACCGCCTCCAGCATCAGCAGATGGGAGGCCTCCGGCTCGTGCAGCCCGGTCAGCAGCCCGTCCACGACCCGTACGCCGCGCTCCGGGGTGACCACCAGATCGGTCCAGCCCCCCGCGGCCCGCACCACCCCGTCCCGGCCGGTCGCGGACTCCACGGCACGCACAGCGGTCGTACCGACCGCGACCACTCTTCCGTCCCCTGCCCTGACCGCGTTGACGAGCCGCGCCGACGCCTCCGGCACAGCGAAGCGCTCCGGGTACGGCGGCTCGTGCGCCTCCGCCGACGCCACCCCCGTGTGCAGCGTGACCGGCGCGAACTGCACGCCCCGGCTCACCAGCTCCGCGACCAGCCGCGCGGTGAAGGGACGCGCCGCACTCGGCATCTCCGCGCTGCCCGCTCCGTCGGCCGCCGGCAGCGCGAACACCGTCTGGTACACGGACAGCGGCTGGTCCCGCTCCGTATAGGAGTAGCGAATGGGCCGTCCGTGCGTCCGCAGCAGCCGCGGAACGGCGGCGCCCGCCACCCGCGCCCACCACAGCCGTACGCCGCGCGTGCTCAGCGGCTCCTCCAGTACGAGCTCCGCGTCGCCGGGCAGCCGTACCTTCAATCCCGCGGGCCCGCCCGCACGCGCGCGCGTGGTGCCCATTCCATCGGGATCCCGCAGCTCGACAGCCCAGCGCCCGTCGTCGCCCCGCGTGGAGAAGTGCACCACCACGCGTATGTGCCCGACGCGACCGTCCACGGCGGCCGCCAGCGTGGGGGAGGTGTTGACCACGAGCAGATCGCCGGCCCGCAGCAGCCGGGGCAGCTCCGCGAACGCGTGGTGCGACACCTCCGTACCGCGCGAGACCAGCAGCCGCACCGCGTCCCTGTCCCGGCCGGGCCCCCGCTGCTCGGCCGGTACCCGGGCCGACAGCTCCTCGGGGACCTTCCCCCACCCCTGGCCCCGGGCCGGCGGGGAGACTCCGGCCGCGGTCGTCATCGCCCCTCCAGCAGGGACGGCGCCCCGTAGCGGCCGCTGGCCGGACGCTCGTCGAGCAGCCGCAGGAAAGCGGGTACGACACGGTCCGGCGCCGGCCGCGGAGCGTCGTCGTCCGGTACGGCCGCCGCGTACAGGTCCGTCGCCATGTCCCCGGGATCGACCGCCCACACCCGCAGCTCCGGCTCCTCCACGGCCAGCACGGCCGACAACTGGTCCAGGGCCGCCTTGGAGGCGCCGTACCCGCCCCACGTCCCGTACGCCTCCGCGGCCGCGTCCGAACTCACATCGATCACCGCCCCCGCCGTGGCGGCCCGCAGCAGCGGCAGCGCCTCCTGCACCAGGCCCAGCGCCGCCACCACGTTCACCTCCAGCGCCCGCCGCAGTCCCTCCAGGGGCAGCTCCGCCAGCCGCAGCAGCGGCTCGGCGCCCAGCGCGCTCGCGTTGTTCACCAGCAGGTCGACACCGCCCAGCGCGCGGGCCGCCGCCACCAGCCCGGCGCGGTGCCCGGCGTCCGTGACGTCCCCCGGCAGCGCCTCCACACGCGTGCCGAACGCGGACAGCGCCGCCGCCGTCTCCCGCAGCACCTCCCCGGACCTGGCATCGAGCACCAGGTCCCAGCCGCGCTCGGCCAGGGCCGCACCGAGCGCCCGGCCCAGCCCCTTCGAAGCACCCGTGATGATCGCTACCGGCATGACTTCCGTCCCCTCGTCGCCACGACGGCCGCGCGGGCCGTCCCGTACAGCCGCTCCCGGCGGACAGCCCCTTCACTGCTGCGCCCCGCCCGGCGGCTGCCCTCAACCTAGGAACCGGCTGGTCCCGGCCGCCTCGTGCGCGGGCCGCAATGCCCCAGGGCCGTTCGCCCTAGGCCCGAGGTCCCGGACGGGCCGGTCACAGGACCGATCCGGGCTGTCACACCCCGCGGGTACCGTGAGGTCATGAGTCAAGGTCCACGGTCCGGCCTGGCCGCGGTGAGCTCCGCGCTGCTGGCCATGAGCAGGCCCCTCGAGGTGCGCGACGTCCTCAAGACGATCGTGGCCTCGGCACGCGAGCTGCTCGACGCCCAGTACGCGGCGCTCGGCGTCCCCGACGACCACGGCGGCTTCGCCCAGTTCGTCGTCGACGGCGTGAGCGACGAGCAGTGGAAGGCCATCGGCCCGCTGCCGCGCCAGCACGGCATCCTCGCCGCGATGCTGCACGACGCGAAGCGGGAGCGCCTGGCCGACGTCCGCAAGGACCCCCGCTTCGGGGGCTGGCCGAGCGCCCACCCGGACCTGGTCGACTTCCTGGGCCTGCCCATCCGCGACGGTGACGAGGTCATCGGCGCACTTTTCCTGGCCAACAAGAACTGCGCGAAGCCCACCGGCGGCTGCGGCTTCACCGAGGACGACGAGGAACTGCTCGCGATACTCGCCCAGCACGCCGCGATCGCCCTGACCAACGCCCGGCTGTACGAGCGCAGCCGCGAGCTCACCATCGCCCGGGAACGCTCCCGGCTCGCGCACGAGCTCCACGACGCCGTCAGCCAGAAGCTCTTCTCCCTGCGCCTGACCGCGCAGGCCGCCACCGCCCTCGTCGACCGCGACCCGGCCCGCGCCAAGGGAGAGCTCCAGCAGGTCACCGCGCTCGCCGCCGAGGCGGCCGACGAGCTGCGCGCCGCCGTCGTGGAGCTGCGCCCCGCGGCCCTCGACGAGGACGGGCTGGTCGCCACCCTGCGCACCCAGGTCCAGGTCCTCGACCGCGCCCACACCGCGCGCGTGACCTTCTCGGCCCAGGGCGTGCGCGCCCTGCCCGCGGCCCAGGAGGAGGCCCTGCTCCGCGTCGCCCAGGAGGCCCTGCACAACGCGCTGCGGCACTCGGGCGCCGAGCGGGTCGACGTGACCCTGGAGCGGCGCGGGGGCGCCGCGGCGGTCCTGCGCGTCACGGACGACGGCGACGGTTTCGACCCGCAGGCGGTACGCCGCGCGGGCCGCCACCTCGGCCTGGTCTCCATGCGCGACCGGGCGAGCGGGGTCGGCGGCCGGCTGACCGTGGAATCGGAGCCCGGGAAGGGCACCACGATCGAGATGGAGGTCCCCGGTGGCTGACGCAATCAGAGTGCTGCTCGTCGACGACCACCAAGTGGTCCGCCGCGGCCTGCGCACCTTCCTGGAGGTGCAGGACGACATCGAGGTCGTGGGGGAGGCGTCCGACGGCGCCGAAGGAGTCGCCCGTGCCGAGGAGCTCAGGCCGGACGTCGTCCTC
The DNA here is from genome assembly GCA_000719105.1 of Streptomyces sclerotialus. Classification (GTDB taxonomy): domain Bacteria; phylum Actinomycetota; class Actinomycetes; order Streptomycetales; family Streptomycetaceae; genus Streptomyces; species Streptomyces sclerotialus_B. Next base: position 168,889 of record JODX01000012.1, read on the forward strand.
ATGGACGTCAAGATGCCGGGCATGGACGGCGTCGACGCGCTGCGCAGGCTCCGCGAGCTCGGCAACCCCGCGCGCGTGCTGATCGTCACCAGCTTCACCGAGCAGCGCACCGTGGTCCCGGCGCTGCGCGCGGGAGCCGCCGGATACGTCTACAAGGACGTGGATCCGGACGCCCTCGCCGGAGCCATCCGCTCCGTGCACGCCGGGCACATCCTGCTCCAGGCGGAGGTCGCCGGGGCGCTCCTGTCCCAGGAGGAGACCGCCTCGGGCCAGGGCAGGGGCGGCTCGCTCACCGAACGGGAGCGCGAGGTGCTCGGCCTGATCGCGGACGGCCGCTCCAACCGCGAGATCGCCCGTGCGCTGGTCCTCTCCGAGAAGACGGTGAAGACCCACGTCTCCAACATCCTGATGAAGCTCGACCTCGCGGACCGTACCCAGGCCGCGCTGTGGGCCGTACGGCACGGTGTGACGGGATGATCAAGGACGGTGTGACGGGATGACTGATCACCCGAAAGGCACTGTTCCGGAATGAGATACACACAGTCGTGTGCATGTCCCCCGGATGGCGCATCCCCCGCCGGATCCGGCCGTTCCCCAGGGCGTAGCTGCGGAGACCCGCCGCAGTGAGCGCGAGGGAGGACTGAAGAAGTGAAGAACCTCAAGAAGGCCGCCGCCGTCACGGTCATGGCCGGTGGTCTGGTCGCCGCCGTTGCCGGTACGGCTTCCGCGACAGGCGGTGGGGCCCACGCGGGCACCGGGACCATGCACTCGCCGGGCCTGCTCGCGGGCGACCTCCTCCAGGTGCCGGTCGACGTCCCCCTCAACGTGGTCGGCGACAGCATCAAGGTCGTCGGTGTCATGAACCCGGCCTTCGGCAACAAGGGCGTCAACGACTGACGGCTTGGGACACGCCCCAGGAGGCATGCCGGAGCCCCCGCGAACGGAACGGTTCACGGGGGCTCCGCCGTGCCGTCAGCGCATGCCCTTCTCCCGCTCCTCCACCGCGGAGTTGTACGCCGCCACCTGTGCCCGCCGCGCCGTCCGCTCCACGGGGCGCAGTGCCGTCGCCCGCGCCGCCATCTCCGACGCGCTCACAGCACCTCCGTGCCCGTGTCCGTACGCCAGGGAGACCAGCAGCCCCACCCGCTGGGCCAGCTCCAGCACCCGCACCGCACGCGGCGGATACCCGGGCGCCAGCACCTCGCGCCGGCGTTCGGCCCGAGCCCGGTACGCGTCGATCGCCGCCTCCGCCACCGGCCCCGAGGCCGCCACGTCCAGCCGCGACAGCACCTCGGTGGCCTCCCGCAGCGCCTCCGCCAGCTCCCGCTCGGCCTCGCCCAGGGACGGCACGTCGGCCGGTGGCGCCTCCCGTACCTCCAGACAGTGCCAGACGACCTCCACGTGCACGTCGCCCCTGGGCCCCGCCTCGTACACCTCCGGTACGAGCCCCAGCGCGGCGCCGTGACAGACCACCGCCTCCTCCGCCTCCAGCGCCCGCTTGTTGAACTCGGGCGGTCCGCTCAGACCCAGCGGATGACCGGGCCGGGGCAGTGCCACCCGCAGCCCGGTCGTCCCGAGCGCGCGCAGCCGCCCCAGGGCGAGCGAGAGGCCGACGGGCCCGGACTCACCGGGCAGCCCCTCCACCCGGTGCACGGCGTCCTCCCCGACGATCGTGAGCACCGCGTCATCCGGCGAGACAAGTCCGGCAAGCAGGGCATTCCCCCATGCGGCGAAGCGTCCTGAGCGTGGTTCCGAGAGCATGCATCCACCCTAAGGACCGGCCGATGGAAAGGTCCGCCCGGCCGGTGGCGTAGATTTCCTAGGGGGCTTTCGCCCACAGGCGAGGGTCGCGCCCACAGGCGTACGCGACAGCCGAGACCGGCCGACACTGCAAGGGGAGACAGCGCGCTCATGAGCGATGTACTGGAGCTGGAGGACGTATCCGTGGTCCGCGAGGGCCGCGCTCTGGTGGATCAGGTCTCCTGGTCGGTCAAGGAGGGCGAGCGCTGGGTCATTCTCGGACCCAACGGCGCCGGCAAGACGACTCTCCTCAACGTCGCCTCCAGCTACCTCTTCCCCAGTCAGGGCACCGCCACCATCCTCGGCGAGACCCTCGGCAGGCCCGGCTCCGACGTATTCGAGCTGCGCCCCCGCATCGGCATGGCCGGCATCGCCATGGCCGAGAAGCTCCCCAAGCGCCAGACCGTCCTGCAGACCGTTCTGACCGCCGCGTACGGCATGACGGCCACCTGGAACGAGGACTACGAGGCGATCGACGAGCAGCGTGCCCGCGCCTTCCTCGACCGCCTCGGTATGAACGAGTACCTCGACCGGAGGTTCGGCACCCTCTCCGAGGGCGAGCGCAAGCGCACCCTCATCGCCCGCGCCCTGATGGCCGACCCGGAGCTGCTCCTCCTCGACGAGCCCGCGGCCGGCCTCGACCTGGGCGGCCGCGAGGACCTCGTACGGCGCCTCGGCCGCCTCGCCCGCGACCCCATCGCCCCGTCCATGATCATGGTCACGCACCACGTGGAGGAGATCCCGCCGGGCTTCACCCACGTCCTCATGATCCGCCAGGGCAAGGTCCTCGCCGCCGGCCCGCTGGAGCTGGAGCTCACCTCCCGCAACCTCTCCCGCTGCTTCGGCCTGCCGCTTGTCGTCGAGCAGATGGGTGACCGCTGGACCGCTCAGGGCCTGCCGCTGTCCTGACGGCCAAGCCCCCGCTCTCCGGCGCGAATTGATCCTTCCGGCCATGCAACCGTGGCCCGGCGCCCCTCACTTGATCGTGCGCCCTGTGCGCGGGGCGATCGCGGTCCTACCATGACCATGTGGACAGCATCGACGCATGGGTGTGGTGGCTGGTCGTCGCGGTCGGACTCGGGATTCCGCTGGTTCTGACCGCGATGCCGGAGTTCGGCATGCTCGCCGTGGGTGCCGGTGCCGGTGCCCTGGCCGCGGGCCTCGGCGCCGGCATCGTGCTCCAGGTGGTCGTCTTCGCCGCCGTCTCGGTCGCGGGCATCGCCGTCGTACGCCCCATCGTGGCGAGGCAGCGCGCCGAGCGGCCCGAGCTCACCAGCGGCGTGGACGCGCTGAAGGGCAAGCACGCCGTCGTCCTAGAGCGGGTCGACGGCTCCGGGGGCCGTATCAAGCTCGCCGGCGAGGTCTGGTCGGCGCGCGCCCTCGACGCCGGACAGACCTACGAGGTGGGCCAGGAAGTGGACGTGGTGGACATCGAAGGGGCCACGGCGATCGTCATGTGATCCGACAGGATGGAACTGCGCCGAACGCCCCACCCGGCAGTCGGCGGTCTGACAGACTCAACCAGCAAGATCTTCGACAAGCACGAGTACGTCCACGAGCGCCGAGGCGGAGAAGGGTACGGGGAGTCGATGGAACCGATCATCATCGTCCTGATCATTCTGGTGGTGTTGGTCTTCATCGCACTGATCAAAACCATCCAGGTGATCCCACAGGCCAGCGCCGCCATCGTGGAGCGTTTCGGCCGCTACACCCGGACGCTGAACGCGGGCCTCAACATCGTCGTCCCGTTCATCGACACCATCCGCAACCGCATCGACCTGCGCGAACAGGTCGTCCCCTTCCCGCCCCAGCCGGTGATCACCCAGGACAACCTGGTCGTCAACATCGACACGGTCATCTACTACCAGGTCACCGACGCCCGCGCCGCCACCTACGAGGTCGCCAGCTACATCCAGGCGATCGAGCAGCTCACCGTCACCACCCTGCGCAACATCATCGGCGGCATGGACCTGGAGCGGACCCTCACCTCCCGCGAGGAGATCAACGCGGCGCTGCGCGGTGTCCTCGACGAGGCCACCGGCAAGTGGGGCATCCGCGTCAACCGCGTCGAGCTCAAGGCCATCGAGCCGCCGACCTCCATCCAGGACTCGATGGAGAAGCAGATGCGCGCCGACCGTGACAAGCGCGCCGCGATCCTCACCGCCGAAGGTATCCGCCAGTCGCAGATCCTCACCGCCGAGGGTGAGAAGCAGTCCGCGATCCTGCGCGCCGAGGGTGAGGCCAAGGCCGCCGCACTGCGCGCCGAGGGCGAGGCCCAGGCGATCCGTACGGTCTTCGAGTCCATCCACGCCGGAGACCCCGACCAGAAGCTGCTCTCGTACCAGTACCTGCAGATGCTGCCGAAGATCGCCGAGGGCGACGCCAACAAGCTCTGGATCGTCCCCAGCGAGATCGGCGACGCCCTCAAGGGCCTCTCCGGCGCCGTCGGCAACTTCGGCCTCATGGGCCAGGGCCCCGGAGGCTCCTCCGGCGGCGGCACGGAGCGCCGCGAGAAGCCGCCGATCACCGACTGACGCGAACGGTACGACAGGCCGGGGCCGCCTCCCGACGGGAGGCGGCCCCGGCCTGTCGTACCGTTCGCGCCCCTCAAGGGGCGCGGGGAACTGCGCGACCAGCCACGACGAACACGCAGCCGGACCGGAGTACGGAAGCCCAACCCAGCGAAGTGCTCACGCGGCGCTCTGCGCCAGCCACCCCGGCAGTGCGTCGAAGTCGTCCTGCGCCAGCGCCAGCAGCATCGCGTCCGCGGGCGTCGGCTCGAACGGCTGCCGCAGCAGCGGCATCCCCGCCTGCTCCGGAGTACGGTCCGCCTTGCGGTGGTTGTCCTCCGCGCACGACGCCACCGTGTTCAGCCAGCTGTCCTCGCCGCCCCGCGACCGCGGCACCACATGGTCCACGGTCGTCGCCCTCCTGCCGCAGTACGCGCACCTGTGCCGGTCGCGTACCAGGACACCCCGCCTCGACCAGGGGGCGCGTTGTCGGAACGGTACCCGTACGTATCTGCAGAGCCTGATCACCCGGGGCGCCGGTATGTCGACCGCGGCTCCGCGCATACGCAGTTCGGGGTGGGCCTGTTCGACGACGGCCTTGTCCTGCAGCACCAGCACGACGGCGCGGTTGAGCGTCACCGTCGACAGCGGCTCGAAGCTCGCGTTCAGTACCAGCGTGTCCCGCACCCCAGCCCACCTCCTGTGCGCATCGGCCCACCCCCCGGCGGGCTTGGATCAACTCTGGCCGGGCACGCCGAGATGGACAACGCAATAAAAAATGCCCGCCTCCGATCACTTCCAAGACCGGAGGCGGGCAAACGTTCAATGAACGCAGCGGTGCGGCAATCCGCGGGGAGTTCTCCGTCAGCTCTCGGCGGGAGCCGCGTACTCACCGATCAGCTGCGCACGCGCCAGAGTGTGGAAACGCAGGTTGAAGCCCACCACGGCGGGCGACACGTCGGAGTCCACACCGAGCTTCTCCTGGTCCACGGCGTACACCGTGAACACATAGCGGTGCGCCGGGTCCCCGGCCGGCGGCGCGGCACCGCCGAAGTCCTTCGTCCCGTAGTCGTTGCGGGCCTGCACCGCACCCGCGGGCAGTCCCTCGAACTTCCCCGTGCCCGCACCCGCCGGCAGTTCGGTCACCGAGGCCGGGATGTCGAACACGACCCAGTGCCAGAAACCGCTCCCGGTCGGGGCGTCCGGGTCGTAGCAGGTCACGGCGAAGCTTTTGGTCTCCGCCGGGAAGCCCTCCCAGCGCAGCTGCGGCGAGGTGTTGCCCGCCGCGTGGACCTGGGCGTCCTTCAGTGTCGCGCCCTCCTCGACATCCTCGCTCGTGACCGTGAACGACGGCACGACCGGGTGGAAGTCATGGGGAAGCGGCGGCCTCTTGGCCTCGGTCACCTGGTACCTCCTGGTGCATCGGAAAGACCTTGCGGTGGAATCACCTGTTCCGGAAGCCGAGCCTAGAACCAGCTGCGCTTGCTGCCGACCTCGGACAGCCACTGGTTCAGATACGCCGCCCAGTCGGTGTCCTGGTAGCCGTTCAGCCCCACCTTGAAGGCACGGAAGGAGTCGCTCCCCTCGCTGAACAGCCCCGGCCGCTTGTCCATCTCCAGGACGACGTCCATCTCGTTCTGGTCGGCGACGAAGCTCAGCTCCACCTGGTTGAGCCCGCGGTACTGCTGCGGCGGGAAGAACTCGATCTCCTGGTAGAAGGGCAGCTGCTGCCGCGTACCCCGGATGTGGCCGCGCTCCAGGTCGGCGTTCTTGAAGCGGAAGCCCAGCTGGATGAAGGCGTCCAGGATGGCCTGCTGCGCGGGCAACGGGTGCACGTTGACCGGGTCCAGGTCTCCGGAGTCCACCGCCCGGGCGATGGCCAGCTCGGTCGTGACACCGACGTTCATCCCGCGCAGTGGCTGCCCCTCGATCATCGTGAGCGGCGTCTCCCAGGGGATCTCCAGACCGAACGGCACCGCGTGGACCGTCTCGGCCTTCAGCTCGAAGGCGCCACCGAGCTGCACCTTGTGGAACTCGATGTCCTGCTTGTACTCCTGGTCGCCGCTCTCCACCTCGACCTTGGCCTGGAGACCGACCGACAGCCCTTCGATCTGCTGGTCCACGGAGCCGCCCTGGATCCGCACCTCGCCCTGGACGACGCCACCCGGGACGACATTGACCTCGGTCAGCACCGTCTCGACCGAAGCACCACCGGCCCCCAGGCTCGCGAGCAGTCGCTTGAATGCCATGTCTCTTCCTCCCCAGGCAACGCCTGTGCTCTGTGTGAAGCCTGTCCTGTGTCCCGTACGGACCCTTGATCCATACGAACGCGATCCGGCCGTGACCGGTTCCGCGCCCTCACCCTTCCAAGACGGGGGGCTTCCTGGCCACCCATGGACGAACACTGGACAGGCACCCGTCTGGAGTACGCTCGTACGGCATGATCGCGAGCCCCGACCGTACGCCCCTGCCCCGTGCGTTCTTCGACCGCCCTGTCCTGGAGGTGGCGCGAGACCTCCTGGGCCGCCACCTCGTCCGCACCACTGAGGACGGGCCGATCGAACTCCGCCTCACGGAGGTCGAGGCCTACGACGGGCCGAACGATCCGGGTTCCCACGCCTACCGCGGCCGCACCACCCGCAACGGTGTGATGTTCGGCCCGCCCGGACACGTCTACGTCTACTTCACCTACGGCATGTGGCACTGCATGAACCTGGTGTGCGGACCCGAGGGCCGGGCGAGCGGAGTCCTGCTACGGGCAGGCGAGGTGGTGGAGGGGGTCGAGCAGGCCCGCAAGCGCCGGATCTCGGCCCGCACCGACAAGGAACTGGCCAAAGGACCGGCCCGCCTCGCCACGGCCCTGGGCGTGGACCGCGCCCTCGACGGCGCGGACGCCTGCGCCGGCCCGGACAGCCCGTTCACCGTCCTGCACGGCACCCCCGCCGACCCCGACCAGGTACGGAGCGGTCCGCGCACCGGAGTCGCCGGCGAGGGAGGGGTCCACCCGTGGCGCTTCTGGATCTCGGACGACCCGACGGTGAGCCCCTACCGCGCCCACGTGCCACGTCGACGACGTGCTTGACGCGGCCCTGAGGAACCCGTAACGTAGCCCGAGCCGCTTGAACCGGGTACGGCAATCAGCCTGCAGCCGGAAGCGGCCAACCCACTACCTAACACTTCCCCCCCAGCGGGGCAGTATTCGGCGTGCTTGCATGTCCGAATTCGTAGCTGCGCAACTCGATTATGAGTCGGCGAGGGAATCGGTTAACGTAGTGAATGTCGAAAGGGCGCGAGGGAAAACCTCCGGCCGACAGACAGCCGAAAGGCAAAACCCGCCCGACTGGGAATCAGGCCCGAAAGGATCTGATAGAGTCGGAACCGCCGGAAAGGGAAACGCGAGAGCGGGAACCTGGAAAGCACCGAGGAAATCGGATCGG
>JODX01000013.1 GCA_000719105.1 Streptomyces sclerotialus
GAAACGCCCGGTTACATTCCGAACCCGGAAGCTAAGCCTTACAGCGCCGATGGTACTGCAGGGGGGACCCTGTGGGAGAGTAGGACGCCGCCGAACAATTATTGGAGGACCCTTGGTCCCAGCGTTCAGCTGGGACCAAGGGTCCTTTTGTTTTTTCCAAATGCGCATCGGGTACCCGGCTGCGCGAGAACGACTGCGGTACCGAAGACAGGAGTCACGGATGTCCACCAACTCGCCCGATGAGCGACCGGAGCGCGACCAGCGCCGCCGGGACGGGGGTGACCGCGGTGATCGCGGCGGATACCGCGGAGGACCGCGCCGTGACAACGACCGCGGTGGTCAGGGTGGCTATGGCCGGCGTGACGACCGTGACCGGGGCGGCTTCCGCCGCGATGACCGCGACCGCGATCGGGATCGCGACCGGGGTGGCTTCCGCCGCGACGACCGGGACCGCGACCACGGCTTCCGGCGTGACCGCGACGACAGCCGTAGTGGCTACGGCCGGCGTGATGACCGTCGTGAGAACGACCGTCGTGACAACGACCGCGGCGGGCGCCCCGCGTTCCGGCGTGATGACCGGGACGGTTTCCGCCGTGATGACCGCGATCGGGGTGGCTTCCGCCGGGACGACCGGGACCGTGACCGGGACCGCGATCGGGGTGGCTTCCGCCGGGACGACCGGGACCGTGACCGGGACCGTGACCGGGGTGGCTTCCGCCGGGACGACCGGGATCGCGACCGCGATCGTGACCGGGGTGGCTTCCGTCGCGACGACCGGGATCGCGACCGCGATCGTGACTTCCGCCGTGATGACCGCGACCGGGGTGGCTTCCGCCAGGACGACCGGGACCGTGACCGTGGCTTCCGACGCGATGACCGGGACCGGGACCGCGGTTTCCGCCGTGACGACCGGGGTGACCGTGGGGACCGCGGAGACCGTGGCGGTTTCCGGCGTGACGACAGCCGTGGCGGCTTCCGCGGAGGCTTCGACCGCAGGGACGAGCGGCGTGACGACCGTCGGGATGATCGACGGGACGGAGAGCGCGGTGGTTTCCGGCGCGATGAGCGTCGCGATGATCGCGGGGAGCGGCCGGGCCGGGACGGGTTCCGTCGTGACGATGCCCGCGGTGAGCGCGGTGAGCGTGGCGGGTTCCACGGCCGGGGAGGTCGTGACGGTCGTGACGGTCGTGAGGAGCGGGGACGCGGTTTCCGGCGTGACGACCGCGGTGGCCGTCCCGGTGGCTTCCGTGGGCGGGAGGGCGACCGGCGTGGTGGCGGGCGTTTCCGCGAGGAGCGGGACCGGGAACGTGAGCCGGTCAAGCGGCTGCCCATCCCTGAGGACGTCACGGGCGAGGAGCTCGACAAGGACGTACGGCAGGAGCTGCAGAGCCTGCCGAAGACGCTCGCCGAGGATGTCGCCAAGAACCTGGTGATGGTCGCCCGGCTCATCGACGAGGACCCCGAGGGCGCGTACGGCTACTCCAAGGTGGCCCTGCGACTGGCCTCGCGTGTCGCCGCCGTACGGGAGGCGGGCGGCTTCGCCGCTTACGCCAACCAGAAGTACAGCGAGGCCCTGGCCGAGTTCCGGGCCGCGCGGCGCATGACCGGGAACGTAGAGCTTTGGCCGGTCATGGCCGACTGCGAGCGCGGTCTCGGGCGGCCCGAGAAGGCGCTGGACATGGCCGGGGCGCCCGAGGTGCACAAGCTGGACAAGGCCGGGCAGGTCGAGATGAGGCTCGTGGCGGCCGGCGCCCGGCGGGACATGGGCCAGCTCGACGCGGCCATCGTGACCCTGCAGAGCCCGGAGCTGGCCTCCCACTCCGTGCAGCCGTGGACCGCGCGCCTGCGTTACGCGTACGCCGACGCGCTGCTCGCGGCCGGGCGGCAGAGCGAGGCGCGGGAGTGGTTCGCCAAGGCCGTCGAGGCCGACCGTGACGGCAGCACCGACGCCTCGGACCGGCTCGCCGAACTGGACGGCGTCGAGTTCGTCGACGCCCTCGACGAGAACGAGGGTGAGGGCGAGAGCGGAAACGGCGATGCGGAGCAGGCCGGGACCGAGCGTGCCGACGACGAGGGCGACAGTGATGCCGAGTCCCCGCGCCGGAGCGACGGCGAGGACTGACGGCGGTCGGACGGTGTGAGCTGACGGCCGTACAGGAGTAGCAGTGCGAAAGAGAGAGGGCGGGCCCGTTCCGGGTCCGCCCTCTCTCTCGCTTCGGTTGCTCAGAGCTCCAGTGCCCGCAGCACCAGTCCGGACGCAGGCTTCGGGCCGAACGACGTCGACTTGCGGGGCATGGTGACCCCCTGGCGGGCCAGATCGCGTACGACGTCCTCGCGGACCGGGTGCATGAGGACGGCCGTTCCGCCGTCGCGTTCGGCCTTCTCCACGGTGGCGGCCGTGTTGTGGATGTACGCGATGTGCTCGGGGGAGTTCTCGGGGATGTGCCAGATGTGGTCCAGGAGCGTGGCGTGCAGGACCGTGGCGTCCAGGGTGCGCCAGGCCGCCGGCCGGCCGGCGGGCACCGTACGGGCCAGCAGGTCCGGGTCCGGGTGGTCGAGGAGGTGGAAGGCGCCGTCGCCCGCGAGCAGGAAGGCGTTGCCGGTGTGTGCCGCGTCGGCCAGGGCGTCCAGGGCCTGCGGCAGCGGGACGTCCAGGCGGCGCACGCGGAAGTGGTCCTTGACGGCGGCCAGTGCCTCGGCCGGGGGCAGCTGGTGCAGGAGCCGGTGGATCGCGCGGACGCGCAGCGGGTAGCGGGCCGTGTCGACCAGGAGCACCAGACCGTGGTCCCAGGGGCCGGGGAAGGGGTGTTCCGCGCGCAGCCGGAGGTAGGTGGCCCAGCGGTGGTGGCCGTCGGCGATGAGGGCCTGGTGGCGCGCGAGATCCGACTGGATCTCCCGCAAGTCGGCCGGATCCGTCACGGCCCACAGGCGGTGGCTGAAGCCGTCCTCTGTCTTCGTCGAGAGAAGTGGGGGGCGCTCGGTGGTGCGCTCGACGACGGCGCCCGCGCCGGTCGGGGAGCCGTTGCCGCGGTAGGTCAGCAGCAGCGGTTCGAGATTGGCACGCGTGGCACGCATGAGGTCCGCGCGGTCCTCGACGACGTGCGGCATCACGTCCTCGTGCGGGAGGACCACGCTCTCCGCGGGCTCCGACAGGCGCAGGGCGCCGATGAGGCCGCGCTGGAGCATGCCGTCGTCGCGCTGCTCGTACACGTACAGGCCCGGTTCCGTGTCCGCGACAAGGACGCCCTCGTCCAGCCAGCGGTGCAGCGTGGCCGCCGCCTGTTCGTTGCGGGCCGCAGGTGTGGTGGCCTGCGGCAGGATCAGCCGCACGATGTTGTGCGGGTCGGCGGACTCCAGGTGGTGGAGCCCGTCCGGCCGCACGACCACGTCGTACGGCGGGGATGTCACCGCGGCCAGGCTGCCGACCCGGTCGGGGTCGTAGCGCACGCCTCTGAACGGGGACAGTTCGAGGCCGCTGCGTACGGGGGTCTCCTCCGCGGGCCCTGCTTCGTTCATTGGGGCATCGTATGTGTGTCGGTGGCATACGGGATGATCGGGGGAAAGGGATACGACCTAGGAGCGATACGCAATGAGCCAGACCGTCAGGACGCGGCCCGAGGGCAGTGCGGGGGCCCTGAGCGAGGCCTACGACACGGCGCTGCTCGACCTGGACGGGGTGGTGTACGCAGGCGGGAGCGCGATCGTCCACGCCGTCGAGTCGCTCGGTACCGCCCGCGCGGGCGGCATGCACCTCGCGTACGTCACGAACAACGCGCTGCGGACGCCGGACGCCGTGGCCGCGCATCTGACGGAGCTGGGGATACCCACCGGGGCCGCCGACGTCATCACATCGGCGCAGGCCGTGGCCCGGCTCGTCGCCGAGGAGGTACCCGCGGGGGCGCGTGTGCTGGTGATCGGCGGCGAAGGGCTGCGGGTGGCGCTGCGGGAGCGCGGGCTGGAGCCCGTGGAGTCGGCCGAGGACGAGCCGGTGGCGGTGGTGCAGGGGTACGGCGGGCCCGAACTGCCCTGGGGGCGGTTCGCGGAGGCCGCGTACGCCGTCGCGCGCGGAGTGCCGTGGTTCGCGTCCAACACCGATCTGACGATCCCCGGCGCGCGCGGGATCGCGCCCGGGAACGGCGCCGCGGTGGAGGTCGTCCGAATCGCGACGGGTGCCGAGCCGCGGGTGGCGGGCAAGCCGCTGCCCCCGATGCACCGGGAGACGATCCTGCGCACGGGCGCCCGGCGCCCGCTCGTGGTCGGGGACCGGCTGGACACGGACATCGAGGGCGCGTTCAACGGCGGGGTGGACTCCCTGCTGGTGCTGACCGGGGTCACCGACGGGGCACAGCTGCTGGCCGCGCCGCCGCAGCACCGGCCGACGTACGTGGACGCCGATCTGCGCGGGCTGCTCACGGGTCAGCCGGACGTCGTCGAGGAGGGGGACGGGTTCCGCTGCGGAGGGTGGACGGCCACGGCCGCCACCGACCAGCTGACGCTGGAGGGAGAGGGCGAGGCCCTGGACGGGCTGCGGGCGCTGTGCGCGGCGGCCTGGACCGCGGCGGGTGAGGGCTCGTGCGGCCTGGACGGGGGGAAGGCGCTGGCGCGGCTGGGCCTGTGAGCGGAAGGGCAGCTCTCCGAGGAACGACGGGCACAAAGGATCGAAGGAGAACTGCAGGGTAGGCTAACCTAACTGCGTGATCGTCGACAGTCCTCCCGAGCAGCGCGCTGCGGCCCCCGCCGCCGCGTCGCCGAAACGCCACGCCGTACGGGCCGCGGGACTCCTCGTCTCGCTGGGCATCCTGGTCCTCGTGGCGTTGGCCAGCATTGCGATCGGCGCGAAGGAGCTGTCGCTCGGCGAGGTCTGGCACGGTCTGTTCCACGACACGGGGACCTACGGCGACGTCGTGGTCGGTGAGCGGCTGTCGCGTACCGTCCTCGGTCTGCTCGCCGGTGCCGCGCTCGGCCTGTCGGGTGCCGTGCTCCAGGCGCTGACCCGCAATCCGCTGGCCGACCCCGGACTGCTCGGCATCAACGCGGGCGCGTCCGCCGCGGTCGTCACGGCGATCACCTTCTTCGGCGTCACCTCGGTAAGCGGTTACGTGTGGTTCGCGTTCCTCGGGGCGGCCGCGGTCGGGGCGCTGGTCTGGTTCCTCGGCGGCAGCCGCTCGGCCACGCCCGTCCGGCTGGCGCTCGCCGGAACCGCGATCAGCGCCGCGCTGTACGGCTATCTGCAGGCCGTGATGATCATGGACAACGCGGCGCTCGGCAAGATGCGCTTCTGGACGGTCGGCTCGCTGGCCTCCGCGACCGACGAGACGATCGAGCAGGTCCTGCCGTTCCTGGCGGTCGGCACGGTCGTCGCGCTGTTCCTCGCCCGGCCGCTGAACGCCATGGCCATGGGCGACGACACGGCCCGCGCGCTCGGCGCCGACCTCAACCGCACCCGGGCGCTGTCGATGGCGGCCGCCACCGTGCTGTGCGGGGCCGCCACCGCCGCCTGCGGGCCCATCGTGTTCGTCGGACTGATGATTCCGCACGTCGTCCGCTCCTTCACCGGGCCCGACCTGCGCTGGATCCTGCCGTACGCGACGGTCCTCTCGCCCGTGCTGCTGCTCGGCGCCGACGTCCTCGGGCGGGTCGTCGCCCGGCCGTCGGAGATCCAGGTCGGCATCGTCACCGCGGTTCTCGGCGGCCCGGTCTTCATCTATCTGGTACGGCGGCGGAGGACGACCCAGCTGTGAAGGACATGAACAAGCCCGCCGCGGACACGAACGGGACCACTGCGGACGCGCGGAAGCGCACCGCGGACACGAACAGGCCCGCCCCGCGGAAACCCGCGCTGCCGGGCCGCGTCCTGCGCACCGCGGGCGGCCTCTCCCTGCGGCTGGACATGCGGGCGTTCGCCGTGGTCGTCCTGCTGGTGGTGGCCGCGCTCTGCGCGAGCGTGGTCCTGATCGGCACCGGCGACTTCCCGATCCCGGCCGCCGACGTGCTGAAGACGCTGGTGGGCAACGGCGACCCGGGCCAGGAGTTCATCGTCAGCGAGCTGCGGCTGCCGCGCGTCCTCGTCGGACTGCTGGTCGGCGCCGCACTGGCACTCGGCGGCGCGGTCTTCCAGTCCATCTCCCGCAACCCGCTGGGCAGCCCGGACGTCCTCGGCCTCGCCCAGGGCGCCACGGCCGGCGCGCTCGTGGTGATCGTGCTGTTCTCGGGCAGCGCCCTCGCGGTCACCGGCGGGGCGCTCGTCGGCGGCGTCGTGACCGGTCTGCTGATCTATCTGCTCGCCTGGAAGCGGGGCGTGCACGGATACCGGCTGGTACTGGTCGGCATCGGCGTGAACGCGATCGCCACCGCCGTGAACGGCTATCTGATCACCAAGGCGGACCTCGTCGACGCGGCCCGCGCGGTCAACTGGATGGTCGGTTCCCTCAACGGCCGCGACTGGTCCCAGGTCTGGCCGCTGCTCGGGCTGTGCGTCTGCCTCGTCCCGCTGGTGCTGGGGAACGCGCGCGGCCTGCGGATGATGGAGATGGGCGACGACGCGTCGTACGCCCTCGGGGTGCGCGTCGAGCGGGTACGGATGCTGCTCATGCTGGCGGCCGTGCTGCTCACCGCCGCCGCGACCGCGGCCGCCGGTCCGGTCGCCTTCGTGGCGCTCACCGCCCCGCAGCTCGCCCGGCGGCTGACCCGCTCGCCCGGCCCCAACCTCCTGCCCTCCGCGTTCATGGGCGCGACCCTGCTGATCGTCGCGGACTGGGCCTCGCAGCGGGCCTTCGGAGCCGACCAGCTGCCCGTCGGTGTCGTGACCGGCATCCTCGGCGGGGTCTACCTGCTGTGGCTGCTGGTCACCGAGCGGCGGGCGGGCCGGATATGAGCGCGCCGGCGAACGACAACACCAAGAACAGCACGACGAGCCCGAGTACGGGGAGCACTGTGAACCGCCTGTCCGCCGAGAACGTCACTCTCGCCTACGACCAGCGCGTCATCGCCGAGCAGCTGTCGGTGGAGATCCCCGACAACTCCTTCACCGTGATCGTCGGCCCCAACGCCTGCGGCAAGTCGACGCTGCTGCGCGCCCTGTCGCGGATGCTGAAGCCCTCCGAGGGCCGGGTGCTGCTCGACGGGGAGGTCATCCAGTCGATGCCCGCGAAGAAGGTCGCGCGCACGCTGGGCCTGCTGCCGCAGTCCTCCATCGCGCCCGACGGGATCACCGTGGGCGACCTGGTGGGCCGCGGCCGGTACCCGCACCAGGGGCTGCTGCGTCAGTGGTCGGCGGAGGACGAGCGGATCGTCAAGGAGTCGATGGAGTCGACCGGGGTCGCCGAGCTGGCGGAGCGGTACGTCGACGAGCTCTCCGGCGGACAGCGGCAGCGCGTC
Source organism: Streptomyces sclerotialus (assembly GCA_000719105.1). Lineage (GTDB taxonomy): Bacteria > Actinomycetota > Actinomycetes > Streptomycetales > Streptomycetaceae > Streptomyces > Streptomyces sclerotialus_B. Next base: position 7,378 of record JODX01000013.1, read on the forward strand.
TGGATCGCCATGGCGCTCGCCCAGCAGACGCCTCTGCTGCTCCTCGACGAGCCGACGACGTACCTGGACATCCAGCACCAGATCGACGTGCTCGACCTCTGTGCCGAGCTGCACGAGGAGCAGGGGCGGACGCTGGTGGCCGTGCTGCACGACCTCAACCACGCCGCCCGGTACGCCACCCATCTCATCGCCCTGCGCGGCGGCGAGGTGATCGCCGAGGGCGCGCCCTCGGACATCGTCACGGCGGAGCTGGTCGAAGAGGTCTTCGGGCTGCGCTGCCAGGTCATCGACGACCCGGAGACGGGCACGCCGCTGGTGGTGCCGGCCGCGCGGAAGGCACGGACGCGGGTGCCGGCCGGGGACGCTTCCTGAGCCGCAGCGGGTACGGCTCCGGCCCGGGAAGCGTCCGGAGAGGGAACGGGGACGGTTGCATCAACTTCCCGTGCCGGGACAGGCACGGCTGTACGAGCTTCCTGAGCCGGAAGAAGAACGGCTGTACGAGCTTCCTGGGCCGGAACAGGAACCGCTACATGAGTTTCCTGAGGCGGAACAGATCTCGCACTCCCGCCTCCAGCTTCACCCGCCCCGAGCCCCAGGCCCTGGCGAAGTTCAGCTCGCCGTCGACCATGGCGACCAGGTCGTCCCCGGTCATGGCGAGCCGGATGTCGGCCTTCTCGCGGGGTGGACCGTCGAGCGTGTGCAGCACCTCGATCCGTCCGTCCTGCAGCCTGCCGACGAAGGTGACGTCCAGGTCGGTGATGCGGCAGCTCAGTGAGCGGTCGAGCGCGACGGCGCTGCGTACGTCGCCGTCTGCGCCCGCCATGTTGTCCGAAAGCTTCTCGAGTGCGGCGCGGCACTCCTCGATCGTGGCCATCGCGGTCGACGGTACCGCAGCGCTTCGGGGTAGCGTCGGGGCATGAGCGACTCAGTGCCGGAGGCCCACGTTCCGCCGCGGGCGGCGGTGCCGGAGCGCGGGCTGTCCGCCGAAGCACCGGACTCCGGCGTTCCGGCCGGACCGGAGGACGCCCCGGCCGGGACCGGGGAAGGCGTGCCCGGCCGCGGTGACGACCCGGCCGCCCCCGCCCCGCTGGGCGTACGGCGCGTGCCGACCGGGAACACCGGGATCGACGCCCACCTGGAGCGGCTCGCCGACGCCGACCACCTCGCCACGGACGGGCATCTCGAGGTGTACGAGGATGTACACCGGGGGCTGCGCGACGCGCTCACCGCGCTCGACGCCCGTCCGGACCTTCCGGCGCCCCCACGGTCCTACGACTCCAGGAGCTGAACCGAACGTGGCAGGAGTGGCACGCCGCCGTCTGGACGCCGAACTGGTCCGCCGGAAGCTGGCCCGCTCGCGGGAGCACGCGAGCCAGCTGATCGCCGCCGGGCGCGTGACCGTCGGCAAGACCGTGGCGACCAAGCCCGCCACGCAGGTGGAGACCGCGGCCGCCATCGTGGTCGTCCAGGACGACAGCGACCCCGACTACGTGTCGCGGGGCGGGCACAAGCTCGCGGGCGCGCTGGAGGCGTTCGTTCCGCTCGGGCTGCGGGTGGAGGGGCGGCGGGCGCTGGACGCCGGCGCGTCCACCGGCGGCTTCACCGACGTCCTGCTCCGTGCGGGCGCCGCGCACGTCGTCGCCGTCGACGTCGGGTACGGGCAGCTCGCCTGGTCTCTCCAGAGCGATGAACGCGTGACCGTCAAGGACCGTACGAACGTACGTGAGTTGACGCTCGAGGCGATCGACGGTGAGCCTGTGGATCTTGTGGTGGGGGATCTGTCCTTCATCCCGCTCGGACTGGTGCTGCCCGCCCTGGTGCGGTGCACGAAGCCGGACGCCGATCTGGTGATGATGGTCAAGCCCCAGTTCGAGGTGGGCAAGGAACGGCTGGGCAGCGGCGGTGTCGTCCGCAGCCCGCAGCTGCGCGCCGAGGCGGTGCGGGGCGTGGCCGCGCGGGCCGCGGAACTGGGCCTCGGGGTGAACGGCGTGACGGCCAGTCCGCTGCCCGGGCCCTCGGGCAATGTCGAGTACTTTCTGTGGCTGCGCGCCGGGGCCCCCGCACTGGACCCGGCCGACGTCGACAGAGCAGTGACGGAGGGGCCGCAGTGACTCAGAAGCAATCCCGTACGGTCTTCCTGCTGGCCCACACCGGCCGCCCGGCCGCCATCCGGAGCGCCGAGCTCGTGGTCAAGGGGCTGTTGCGGTGCGGGATCGGCGTACGTGTCCTGGAGGCGGAGGCGTGCGACCTGCCGCTGCCGTCCGACGTGGAGCTGGTCGCGGAGGCCACACCGCAGAGCCTGGACGGGTGCGAGCTGCTGATCGTGCTCGGCGGTGACGGCACGCTGCTGCGCGGCGCCGAGTTCGCCCGCGCCTCCGGGGTGCCGATGCTCGGCATCAACCTCGGCCGCGTGGGCTTCCTCGCGGAGGCCGAGCGCGACGACCTCGACAAGGTCGTGGACCGGGTGGTGACCCGGACGTACGAGGTCGAGGAGCGGATGACCGTCGACGTGGTCGTGCACCGCAACGGCGACATCGTGCACACCGACTGGGCGCTCAATGAGGCCGCCGTGCAGAAGGTGTCCGCGGAGAAGCTCCTCGAGGTCGTCCTGGAGATCGACGGGCGGCCGGTGACCGGGTTCGGGTGCGACGGGATCGTGTGCGCGACCCCCACCGGGTCCACCGCGTACGCCTTCTCCGCGGGCGGGCCCGTGGTGTGGCCGGAGGTGGAGGCGCTGCTCATGGTGCCGATCAGCGCGCACGCGCTGTTCGCCAAGCCGCTCGTGACCTCGCCGGACTCCGTGCTGGCGGTGGAGGTGCTGCCGCACGTGCCGCCGGGCGTGCTGTGGTGCGACGGGCGGCGGACCGTGGAGCTGCCGCCGGGGGCGCGCGTGGAGGTGCGCAGGGGCGCGGTGCCGGTGCGGCTGGCCCGGCTGCACCACGCCTCGTTCACCGACCGGCTGGTGGCGAAGTTCGCGCTGCCCGTCTCGGGGTGGCGGGGGGCTCCTCACTAGTCAACGGGGCCGTCGCCCTCCCGCTGTCCGCGCCGCCCCGTCGACCAGCGCCTTCCGCTCCGAGGACGGGGCTGCGTCGCGTCCCGCCGGGAAAACCTCGTATCGTCGGGGACGTGTTGGAGGAGATGCGGATACGGTCGCTCGGAGTCATCGACGACGCGGTCGTCGAGCTGTCGCCCGGCTTCACCGCCGTCACGGGCGAGACGGGCGCGGGCAAGACCATGGTGGTCACCAGTCTGGGCCTGCTGCTCGGCGGGCGGGCGGACCCGGCGCTCGTGCGGATCGGAGCGAAGAACGCGGTCGTGGAGGGGCGGATCGCCGTCCCCGCGGGCGCCTCGGCCGTCGTACGCGCCGAGGAAGCCGGGGCCGAGCTCGATGACGGGGCGCTGCTGATCAGCCGTACCGTTTCCGCCGAAGGGCGCTCGCGGGCGCACCTCGGCGGGCGCTCCGTGCCCGTGGGCCTGCTGGCCGAGCTCGCCGACGAGCTGGTGGCCGTGCACGGTCAGACCGACCAGCAGGGGCTGCTCAAACTGTCCCGGCAGCGGCAGGCGCTCGACCGGTACGCGGGCGACGCGGTGGCCGTGCCGCTCGCCAAGTACGCGGGCGCCTACCGGCGGCTGCGGGCCGTCTCCGCCGAACTGGACGAGATCACCACGCGCGCGCGGGAACGCGCCCAGGAAGCCGACATGCTGCGCTTCGGGCTCGACGAGATCGCGGCGGTCGAGCCGCGGCCCGGCGAGGACGCGGAGCTGGCGGCCGAGGCCGAGCGGCTGGGGCACGCGGAGGCGCTGGCGTCGGCCGCGACGGCCGCGCACGCGGCGCTCGCGGGCAACCCCGAGGACCCCGAGGGCATCGACGCCACGACGCTCGTCGCGGGCGCCCACCGGGCCCTGGAGGCCGTACGGTCCCACGACCCGGCCCTCGCCGCCCTCGCGGGCCGGATCGGGGAGATCGGTATCCTGCTGAGTGACGTGGCGGGCGAGCTGGCCGGGTACGCCGACGACCTGGACGCCGATCCGCTGCGGCTCTCGGCCGTCGAGGAGCGGCGGGCCGCCCTGAACGCGCTGACGCGCAAGTACGGCGAGGACGTGGCCGCCGTCCTCGCGTGGGCCGAGACGAGCGCCGCGCGGCTGACCGAGCTCGAGGGCGACGACGACCGGATCGAGGAGCTGACCGCCGAACGGGACGCGCTGCGGGAGGAACTGGGCGGGCTGGCCCAGGCGCTGACCGAGGCCCGCACGGAGGCCGCCGAGCGGTTCGCGGCCGCCGTGACCGCCGAGCTGGCGTCGCTGGCGATGCCCCACGCGCGCGTGTCGTTCGCTCTTCGGCAGACCGACGACCCGGAGGGCGTGGAGGTCGGCGGGCGCACCGTGGCCTACGGGCCGTCCGGTGTGGACGAGGTCGAGCTGCTGCTGGCCCCGCATCCGGGAGCGCCGCCCCGGCCCATCGCCAAGGGCGCGTCCGGCGGTGAGCTGTCCCGCGTGATGCTCGCGGTGGAGGTCGTGTTCGCGGGAACCGACCCGGTGCCGACGTACCTCTTCGACGAGGTCGACGCGGGCGTCGGCGGCAAGGCCGCGGTGGAGATCGGGCGGCGGCTCGCCAAGCTGGCGAAGTCCGCGCAGGTCGTGGTGGTGACGCATCTGCCGCAGGTGGCCGCCTTCGCCGACCGGCAGCTGCTGGTGGAGAAGACGAACGACGGGACGGTGACCCGGTCCGGCGTGAAGGTGCTGGAGGGCGAGGACCGCATCCGCGAACTGTCCCGGATGCTCGCCGGCCAGGAGGACTCCGAGACGGCCCGGGCCCATGCGGAGGAGCTGCTGGCGACGGCCCGGGCGGACGGGTAGGTCCCGCGCGCGGGTGACGCCCGGTCACCTCGTCCGCCCGGCCGGCGCGGTGCCGGCGGGGCGGCGGAGGCAATGGCGTACGGGAAATCACTCGTGTGGGTGGTGCAGCTCGGCGAGTTGCCCCTGACGGCGGGGGGACCGGGCCTGCGTAGTGCCGGAACCCGCCCGCGGCCTGGCATCCTTGACCGCAGCACGACGTACCACGCGGAAGCGCCTCGCGCGGTCCACCCTCTTCGCGCGATCCTTCTGTACGTTTCTTCGTGACCGTTCGACGCCGAACCCAGGAGCCCCGGCCACGTGAGCCACGTGAGCAGCCACTCACCGCACGGCCAGTCGCCGCTGCGCACCGTGCAGGTGCTCGGCGGCAGCGCGGTCAGCGGCACGCACGTGCGGTCGCTGGCCGAGGGCCTCGTCGCCCGGGGCGTCCGGGTCACCGTGTGCGCCCCCGGTGAGGCGGACCGGACGTACGACTTCACCGGCGTCGGCGCCGTGCACGTGCCGGTGCCCCGCAGCAGTGACCCCGCCGCCGTGACCGCGCTGCGGATGGCCTGCCTGGGTGCCGATCTCGTGCACGCGCACGGGCTGCACGCCGCGTTCCGGGCCACGCTCGCGCTGGGCGGGCGGCGGGTGCCGTTCGTGGTGACCTGGCACACCCGGTCCCAGGCGGAGGGGGCCCGGGGGCATCTGCTGCGGCTGCTGGAGCGGCGGGTCGCCCGGTCCGCGTCGGTGGTCCTCGGGACCTCGTCGGAGCTCGTCGACCGCGCACGCAGCCGGGGTGCCCGGGACGCGCGGCTCGGCGCCGTCGCCCTGCCCGCGCCGCGCCGGCCCGACGACGACCCGGAGCTGCTGCGGTCCAAGGCCCGGGCCGAGGTCGGCGCCACCGGCCGGCCGCTGCTCATGGCCGTCGGCACGCTCGAGCGGCACCGGGGGTACGAGACGCTGCTCGACGCCGCGCGGGTCTGGCGCGGACTCGACCCGCCCCCGCTGGTCGTCATCGCGGGGGAGGGACCGTTGCGGGCCGTCCTGCAGCGGCGCATCGAGGACGAGGGACTGCCGGTCCGGCTGGTCGGACGGCGCGACGACATCACCGACCTGATCGCCGCGGCCGATGTCGCGCTGCTGCCGAGCAGCCGGGAATCCCGGTCCGTCCTCGCCCAGGAGGCCCTTCACGCGCGCGTGCCGCTCGTCGCGGCCGCCGTCGGCGGCGTACCCGAACTCGTCGGGAACGCGGCGGAGCTCGTTCCGCCCGGCGACGCGGAGGCCTTCGCGGACGCCGTCGTCGGCCTCCTCGCGGACCCGGGCCGCCGTGAGGTCCTCCAGGACAACGGTGTCCGGCAGGCCGCCACCTGGCCGACCGAGGACGAGACGGTGGCCCAGGTGCTGAGCGTCTACGACGAGCTGACGCGGTCCGGGCCGCTTCCGTGACGGTCCGCGCGCGAAACCGCCGCGGTCACGGCACGTGTCTGCGCGCCCGCAGCGCCAGGCCGAGCGTCAGCACCGTCTGCGGATCGTCCAGGTCCGTGCCCAGCAACTCCTCGATACGGGCCAGCCGGTTGTAGAGCGTCTGCCGGTTCAGGTGCAGCTCGCGGGCCGTCTCCGCCTTGCGGCCCGCGTGCGCCAGATACGTCTCCAGGGTGGGCAGCAGCGGCGGTTTGGAGCGGCGGTCGTGCTCGTGCAGCGGCCCGATCGCGCGGTCGACGAAGGCGGCCAGGTCCGGGTGGTCGCGCAGCCGCCACAGCAGCAGGTCGATGTCGAGGCGGCGGGCGTCGTACCAGGGCCGCTCGGGCAGTCCCTCGGCTGCCGTCGCCGTCTCCGCGGCGTGCCGCAGCCCCGCCGACGCCGCCGTCCAGCCGCCGGGCACCCCGACCACCACCACGGGCGGCCGCGCGTCCGGCCGCCGCCGGCCCGCGCGCTCCGCGCCCGCCCGCAGCGCCCCCGCGACCCGGTCCGCCACCGTCTCGCGCTCCGTCTCCGACCGCAGGCCCAGCAGGAGCGGGACCCGGCCCTCGACCGGCCGTACGCCCAACAGCACCGGAACCCCCACGGAGGCCAGCTCCTCGGCGAGCACACGGGCGAGGACCGCCCAGCCGCCACCGGTCGGCGAGGGCCCGTCGGCCAGGCGCATCACCACGGGCAGCAGCGGGCCGCCGCCCGGCCGGAAGCCGAGCACCCGGGCCCGTGCGGGCGCGTCCGCGGCCTCGACGCGGCCCTCGGCGAGGTCCGTGAGGAAGTCGCCCCGCCCCCGGGCGGCCAGCTCCTCCTCCTGGCGGGCCTGCATCAGGACGACCGCCAGGATGCCCGCGGCCCGCTCGGCGGCGATCCGGTGCACGGCGTCGACCGGCGCGTTCACGGGCAGCAGCACCAGCCGGGCCCGTACCGAGCCGGTGCCGGGGCCGCCGCCCGGGACGTCGACGATCGTCGTGCCCGCGGGCGGCTCGTCCCGCTGCCGGCAGCGCAGCCCCTCCCACACCTGGAGCGGGTCGGCAGCCGCGGCACCGGCGCCGGCGGCGTACAGGAGCCGGCCGTCCGCCGCCTCCAGGAAGACGGGATTGCCGCCGAACTCGGCGAGGACGCCCAGCACGCGGGGCACCCCGCCACCGTCCAGCAGCGCCTGTGTGCAACGGCGGTGGACCTCCTCGGCCCGCTGGAGCAGGGCGTAGTGACCGTTGACGATCTCGGTGTGGATCTCCTCGGTCACGGTCACGAACGGCACCTCGCGGTGCAGCTGGACCAAGGGCAGCCCGGCCGCGCGCGCGGTGTCCACCAGGGCGGCGGGCAGCCGGGTGAACCGGGTGCCCAGCTCCACCACGAGCGCCGCGATCCCGCGCTCGGCGAGGGTGCGGACGAAAGCACGCTGGTCGGCCGGGCGGGTGCCGAGCCCGTACCCCGTCGTCAGCAGCAGCTCGCCGCCCTTGAGGAGCGAGGCGATGTTCGGCACCTCGCCCGCGTGCACCCAGCGCACGGTCCGGTCCAGCCGGTCGGCCCCGGCGAGGACCTCGGGGAGGCCGCCGCGCAGGCCCGGCAGCTGCAAGGCCGCCTGCACGGTGATTCCGGCGCCCCCGGTGTCGTACCCGCTGTCCATGGACCGGACGCTACCGGGAAGGCGCCCGCGCGGGCTCAGCCCCCGTACGCCCCCGAGGCCGTCAGCCGCAGCGCCGTGTCGATCAGGGGCACGTGGCTGAACGCCTGCGGGAAGTTGCCGACCTGCCGCTGCAGGCGCGGGTCCCACTCCTCGGCGAGCAGGCCCAGGTCGTTGCGGAGGGCCAGCAGCTTCTCGAAGAGCTTGCGGGCCTCGTCCACGCGGCCGATCATCGCCAGGTCGTCCGCCATCCAGAACGAGCACGCCAGGAACGCGCCCTCGTCACCCGGCAGCCCGTCCACGCCCTCGTCCGAGCCCGAGGTCGGGTAGCGCAGGATGAAGCCGTCCGTGGTCGACAGCTCGCGCTGGATCGCCTCGATCGTGCCGATCACCCGCTTGTCGTCCGGCGGCAGGAAGCCCACCTGCGGGATGAGCAGCAGCGAGGCGTCCAGCTCCTTGGAGCCGTAGGACTGGGTGAAGGTGTTGCGCTCCTTGTCGTAACCCTTCTCACAGACGTCCGCGTGGATGTCGTCGCGCAGCCGGCGCCACCTCTCCAGCGGGCCGTCCGCGTCGCCCGACTCGATGAGCTTGATGGTGCGGTCCACCGCCACCCAGGCCATGACCTTGGAGTGCACGAAGTGCCGGCGCGGGCCGCGCACCTCCCAGATGCCCTCGTCCGGGTCGGTCCAGTGGTCCTCCAGGTAGCGGATCAGCTTCAACTGGAGGTCGGAGGCGTAGTCGTTGCGGGCGAGACCCGTCATGTGGGCCAGGTGCAGCGCCTCGATGGTCTCGCCGTACACGTCCAGCTGGAGCTGGTGCGCCGCGCCGTTGCCGACCCGTACGGGCGCGGAGTCCTCGTAGCCCGGCAGCCAGTCCAGCTCTGCCTCGCCGAGCTCCCGCTCGCCCGCGATGCCGTACATGATCTGCAGGTTCTCGGGGTCGCCGGCGACGGCCCGGAGCAGCCACTCGCGCCAGGCGCGGGCCTCCTCGCGGTAACCGGTGCGCAGCAGCGAGGAGAGGGTGATGGCCGCGTCGCGCAGCCAGGTGTAGCGGTAGTCCCAGTTGCGGACGCCGCCGATGTGCTCCGGCAGGGAGGTGGTGGGCGCGGCGACGATGCCGCCGGTGGGGGCGTAGGTGAGGGCCTTCAGGGTGATCAGGGAACGGACCACGGCCTCCCGGTACGGGCCGTGGTAGGTGCAGTTGTCCACCCACTCGCGCCAGAACTCCTCCGCGGCCTCCAGCGACTGCTCGGGCTCCGGCAGCGGCGGCGGCTCCTTGTGCGATGCCTGCCAGGAGACGGTGAACGCGACCTTCTCACCGGGCGCCACGGTGAAGTCGGCGTACGTGGTCAGATCCTCGCCGTAGGTCTCGGCGTCCGTGTCGAACCAGACCGAGTCGGGCCCGGCGATCGCCACCGTGCGGTTGTCCTGCTTGTGCACCCACGGCACGACCCGCCCGTACGCGAACCGCATCCGCAGCTCGGAGCGCATCGGCACCCGGCCGCTGACGCCCTCCACGATCCGGATGAGCTGCGGGGCGCCGTCACGCGGCGGCATGAAGTCCGTCACGCGGACCGTGCCGCGCGGGGTGTCCCACTCGGACTCCAGGATCAGCGAGTCGCCCCGGTAGGACCGGCGGTCGGCGCACTGTGGTTCCTCGCCGTCCGCGACGGCCGGGCCCAGGCGCCAGAGGCCGTGATCCTCCGTGCCGAGCAGTCCCGCGAAGACGGCCTGGGAGTCGAAACGGGGCAGGCACAGCCAGTCCACCGAGCCGTCCCGGCAGACCAGTGCCGCGGTCTGCATGTCTCCGATGAGTGCGTAGTCTTCGATGCGCCCGGCCACGTGTACTCCAGTCGAACGGCCACGTCGCCCCCTGAGGGGCGGTCGCTCCAGCGGTCAAGGGACCCAAAGGATCACTTCCAGTGTGATCCAAGGGTTCGGTGTCATGCGTCGTCGTACAACGGTGTTCGACGGAATCGAGACAGTCGTTGCTCAACGAACTGACGAGCTCATGGTGTTCCGGGAGCGGACGGGGGGTGGTTGCCGTTCGCCGGCCGGGCTCGGCAGCGAGTGTCCGTTGAGGATACGACGCTGCCCGGCGGTCCGCGTGCCGCTCCCGGCAACGTGGCTGAGCCGGACGAGTGAGCCGGGAGTAACCCCCAGGACACCGTGTCGGGCCGTGCGCGGAGCGTGGCCGGAAGCCATCTCCCGCTGGCGCTGTTACGCTGGTAGCCCGTGGACCGGTGGGCGCACCAACCCAGAGGTTGAGTCCCCCGAACCGCAGCGACGGCACCAGAAGGAATCCTCCGGACCGGCAGCCGCACCGCCCCACAGACCGCGACCACGGGAGCCCCCTCTTGGCCATGCCGCCCAAAACCACGACGACCAAGCACATCTTCGTCACCGGGGGTGTCGCCTCCTCGCTCGGCAAGGGCCTCACCGCCTCCAGCCTGGGCATGCTGCTCAAGGCGCGGGGCCTGCGGGTCGTGATGCAGAAGCTCGACCCCTACCTGAACGTCGACCCCGGCACGATGAACCCGTTCCAGCACGGTGAGGTGTTCGTCACCAACGACGGCGCCGAGACCGACCTGGACATCGGCCACTACGAGCGCTTCCTCGACCGCGACCTCGACGGCTCCGCCAACGTCACCACCGGTCAGGTGTACTCCTCCGTCATCGCCAAGGAGCGGCGCGGCGAGTACCTGGGTGACACCGTGCAGGTCATCCCGCACATCACCAACGAGATCAAGCACCGTATCCGCCGGATGGCCTCCGACGAGGTCGACGTCGTGATCACCGAGGTCGGCGGCACGGTCGGCGACATCGAGTCGCTGCCGTTCCTGGAGACCGTCCGCCAGGTCCGGCACGAGGTCGGCCGCGACAACGTCTTCGTGGTGCACATCTCGCTCCTGCCCTACATCGGGCCGTCGGGAGAGCTGAAGACGAAGCCGACGCAGCACTCGGTTGCGGCGCTGCGCAACATCGGTATCCAGCCGGACGCGATCGTGCTGCGCTGCGACCGCGAGGTGCCCACCGCGATCAAGCGCAAGATCTCGCTGATGTGCGACGTCGACGAGGCCGCGGTCGTCGCCTGCCCGGACGCCCGTTCGATCTACGACATCCCGAAGGTCGTGCACTCCGAGGGCCTCGACGCCTACGTCGTGCGCAAGCTGGACCTGCCCTTCCGTGACGTGGACTGGACGACCTGGGACGACCTGCTCGACCGCGTTCACAACCCGCGGCACGAGATCACGATGGCGCTGGTCGGCAAGTACATCGACCTGCCCGACGCCTATCTGTCGGTGACCGAGGCGCTGCGGGCCGGCGGCTTCGCCAACCGGGCCCGCGTGAAGATCAAGTGGGTCACCTCCGACGACTGCAAGACCCCGGCGGGTGCGGCCCGCCGGCTCGGCGACGTCGACGCGATCTGCATCCCCGGCGGCTTCGGCGAGCGCGGCGTGTCGGGCAAGGTCGGCGCGATCCAGTACGCCCGTGAGAACGGCATCCCGCTGCTCGGTCTCTGCCTCGGTCTGCAGTGCATCGTGGTCGAGGCCGCGCGCAACCTGGCCGGTATCCCGGACGCCAACTCCACCGAGTTCGACCCCGCCACCGCCCACCCGGTGATCGCCACCATGGCCGAGCAGCTCGACATCGTCGCCGGTGAGGGCGACATGGGCGGCACCATGCGGCTCGGCATGTACCCGGCGAAACTGGCCGAGGGCTCGATCGTGCGCGAGGTCTACGACGGCAAGGAGTACGTCGAGGAGCGCCACCGCCACCGCTACGAGGTGAACAACGCCTACCGCGCCGAGCTGGAGAAGAAGGCCGGCCTGGTGTTCTCGGGCACCTCGCCGGACGGCAAGCTCGTCGAGTACGTCGAGTACCCGCGCGAGGTCCACCCCTACCTGGTCGCCACCCAGGCCCACCCGGAGCTGCGCTCCCGCCCGACGCGTCCGCACCCGCTCTTCGCCGGGCTGGTCAAGGCCGCCGTGGAGCGCAAGACGGGCACGGCGGGCAAGAAAGCCGAGTAAGAGCGGGTAACACGAGAGTTGTACGGTGACCGGGGTACGCGCCTTCTGCACGGGGGCGCGTACCCCGGTTCCCTTTTGCACGGCTGGAAGGACAGGGCATGACCATCAAGGACACCGCCGAGGAGTGGGAGATCCGGGCGACCGACACGCCGTTCACGGGCAACAAGACGTCCGTGCGCACCGACGACGTGGTCATGCCCGACGGCTCGGTCGCCCGCCGCGACTACCAGGTCCACCCCGGCTCCGTGGCCGTCCTCGCCCTCGACGACGAGGACCGGGTCATCGTCATCCGCCAGTACCGTCACCCGGTGCGCCAGAAGCTGTGGGAGATCCCCGCCGGGCTCCTGGACGTCCCCGGCGAGAACCCGCTGCACGCCGCCCAGCGCGAGCTGTACGAGGAGGCGCACGTCAAGGCGGAGGACTGGCGGGTCCTGACCGACGTCTACACCACGCCCGGCGGCTGCGACGAGGCCGTACGGATCTTCCTCGCCCGCGATCTCTCCGCGGTCGAGGGGGAGCGGTTCCTCGTCGAGCACGAGGAGGCCGACATGGAGCTGGAGCGGGTGCCCGTCGACGAGCTCGTACGGGGCGTCCTGGCCGGAGAGCTGCACAACAACTGCCTGGTGGTGGGCGTGCTGTCGCTGGTCGCCGCGCGCAGCGGGGACGGGCTCGAGGCGCTGCGCCCGGCGCAGGCGCCGTGGCCTGCGCGGCCGTTCGAGGCCTGAGCGCTCCGCTTGGAGTTCGGGTCCGGTTCGCTCGGCTGCGGGTTCGTCGTGGCCGGTCGCGCAGTTCCCCGCGCCCCTTCGGGCGCGGGTGCCGCGTATCGCACCGGAGCCGCGTCCGATTTCGCCACTTTCCGAGGTTTCTCTCCTCCGTGTCGCCGCCGGTCCTACGATCGGCTGATCCGATCGGGGGACTCGTCCGCCGTGCTCCGCCGGGATCGTCGCAAAGCGTGAACTAGGCTCTGGAAACGCCCGGACCGGAGTCCCGGCGGGCTTGCACGTGCAGTGGGACGGGAGCGTGACCCGTGACGGATCAGGCGGTCGACACGTCGAGCACCGAGAGGGCCGGGAGCCGGCGGCCTCCGGCCGACCCGGACGCCGTCACACAGCACCGCTTCCTCGGCCGGACACGGGAGTTGAAGGAACTCCGCGCCGACATCGAGCGGACGGGACTCGACACCCTCTCCGGCCGGAAGGCGCCCCGCGCGCGCGTGCTCCTCATCGCGGGCCGGCCCGGCTCCGGCCGCACCGCGCTCGCCGGGGAACTCGTCCGGCAGGTGGCCGACCGCTACCCCGACGGCGTGCTCCGCGCGCGGCTGACCGAGCCCGGCGGCATCCCCGTACCGACCGAGCGCACCGCGCGTGACCTGCTCACCGCGCTCGGACTGCCCACGCCGGCCGGCGCCGGCGAGGACGAGCTCTCGGCCGCCCTCCGCGAGGCACTGGCCGACCGCCGGGCGCTGCTGCTGCTCGACGACGCGGCCGACGCCGCACAGGTCGACGCGCTGCTCCCGGACACCCCTGAATGCCTGGTCGTCGCGGTCTCCGGCGGGCCGCTGACCGGTATCGCCGACGTCCGCCCGTGCACCCTGGGCGGCCTGGACACCAAGTCGGCGCTGGAACTGCTCACCCGCTTCACCGGGTCCGTGCGGATCACCGTGGACCCGTGTGCCGCTGAGGGACTGGTCGAGGAGTGCGGGGCCCAGCCCGCCGTGCTGATGCTGGCCGGGGGCTGGCTCGCGGCGCACCCCAAGGCCGCCGTCGCCGACCTGGCCAGGCACTTGCGCGCACAGGACGCGGAAGGGTCACCGCTGGTGCGGGTGGTGCGGCTCTCCCACGACTCGCTGCCCGCTTCCACCGCCCGGATGCTGCGGCTGCTGTCGCTCGTCCCGGCGGGCCTGGTCGACCCGCACACCGCCTCGGGACTGGCCGGCTGCTCGGTGGAGGCGGCCCGGAAGGCGCTGGACGACCTGGTGGAGCTCGGGTTCCTGCACGCCGTCGGCTCGCCGCTGCCGCAGTACGAGGTCCCCGGCTGTCTGCTGCCCCTGCTGCGCCCCCTTGCCGAGACCCATGAGCGCCCGGCCGAGCTCCAGCTGGCCCGCGCCCGGATGCTGGAGCGGACGCTGCGGCTGCTGCAGTCCTGCCGGGCCATCACCGAGACCGACAGCGTCCAGGCCCGCGAGAAGCTCCTCGGCATGCCGCGCGCGCTGCGCTTTCCCTCCCCGCGGGCGGCCGAGGAGTGGCTGCGCGTACGGCGGCCCGCGCTGCTGGCGGCGGCCCGGCTCGCGGTGTCCGACGGCGAGCTGGACACCCTCGCCCGGCGCCTGATGTCCCAGCTCGTGCGGGCGATGGTCGCCCACTTCGGCACCCAGGCCGCCGCGCCCGACCTGTACGGCGTCCACCAGCTCGTCCTCGACGTCGCCGAGCGCCGGAACCTGCCCCGCGAGAAGGCCGCCGCCCTGCTGAACCTCGCCGACCTGGATGCCCGCACCGGCCGTACCGCCGAGGCGCTCGGCCGCTACCGGGCCGCACTGGACGCCGGACGGGAGGCGAACGACCCGTATGCGACCGGCCGCGCGATGGAGTCGATCGGCGGCGCCCACCAGGAGCTCGGGGACTACGACCGGGCCGCAGACTGGTACGGGCGGGCACTCGCCCAGCGGCTCGCGCGCGGGGAGCGTGCCGACGCGGCCCGGCTCCACGGCCGTATCGCGACCGCGCACACCTACGCCGGGCGGTACGGGGAGGCGCTGCGCAACTGGCGGTCGGCCCTGGCCGGTTACCGCAGGATCGACGATGTGGCCGGTCAGGCGCGGGCGCTGAGCGAGACGGCGCGCGTGCAGGAGTACGCGGGGCGGCCCGAGGAGGCGCTGGAGACCTGCCAGGAGGCCGTGGAGTGGGCGCGCCGCGCCGAGGACTCCCGGCTCCAGGCCGCACTGCACCTGAGGCTCGCGGACACGCTCGACCGGCTCGGGGACCCGGCGGCGGCCCGGCTGCACCGGGGCGCGGCCGAGCGCATGCTGGGAGAAGAACTCCATGACAGCCGTGACAGCCATGACGGCGAGGACGGCGGAAACGGCGAGGACGGCGGAGACGGCGAGATCGCTATGGAACAAGGAGCTAACGCCTACGAAATCCGCAGCGCCTCCGGCCAAAATTGATGCTTTGGAAGGCTAGACAGCGGAGAGACCTTCATTAGACTGGGTCCGCCGCCGGTTCTCCCGCGGTGTTTCCCGGTGCGCTCCTATGCGTACGGGTATGTCTGCATCGTCGGCATGTGACGCCTGGGCGCGCGTGTGCCGGCACACCCCTTACGAGCCAAGGACCGTGATCCACGTGAAGGTCGGCATCCCCCGCGAGGTCAAGAACAACGAGTTCCGGGTGGCCATCACCCCCGCCGGTGTGCATGAGCTGGTGCGCCACGGCCACCAGGTCGTCATCGAGCGGGGCGCCGGTACCGGCTCCTCGATCACGGACGACGAGTACGTCGGCGCCGGCGCCAAGATCCTGGAGACGGCGGACGAGGTGTGGGCCACCGCCGACCTGCTGCTGAAGGTCAAGGAGCCCGTCGCCGAGGAGTACCACCGCCTGCGCAAGGACCAGACGCTCTTCACCTACCTGCACCTGGCCGCATCCCGGGAGTGCACGGACGCGCTGCTCGACTCCGGCACCACGGCGATCGCGTACGAGACCGTCGAGCTGCCGAACCGGGCGCTGCCGCTGCTCGCCCCCATGTCCGAGGTCGCGGGCCGGCTGGCCCCGCAGGTCGGCGCGTACCACCTGATGCGCGCGAGCGGCGGCCGCGGTGTGCTGCCCGGCGGTGTCCCGGGCGTGGTGGCGGGCAGGGCCGTCGTCATCGGCGGCGGCGTCTCCGGCTGGAACGCCGCGCAGATCGCCATCGGCATGGGCTTCCACGTGACCCTGCTCGACAAGGACATCAACAAGCTGCGCGAGGCGGACAAGATCTTCGGCACGAAGATCCAGACCGTCGTCTCCAACGCCTTCGAGCTCGAGCGGGCCTGCCTCGAGGCCGACCTCGTCATCGGCGCCGTCCTCATCCCGGGCGCCAAGGCGCCGAAGCTGGTCACCAACGAGCTGGTGTCGCGGATGAAGCCGGGAAGTGTCCTTGTCGACATCGCGATCGACCAGGGCGGCTGCTTCGAGGACTCGGCGCCCACCACGCACGCCGAGCCGACCTTCCCGGTCCACGGGTCGGTGTTCTACTGCGTCGCCAACATGCCGGGTGCCGTGCCGAACACCTCTACGTACGCCCTTACCAACGCCACGCTGCCGTACATCGTGGAACTGGCGAACCGCGGCTGGGCCGAGGCCCTGCGCCGCGACCCCGCGCTGGCCAAGGGCCTCAACACCCATGACGGCAAGGTGGTTTACAAGGAGGTCGCCGAGGCGCACGGCCTCGAGCACGTGGAGCTCGACTCCCTGCTCGGCTAGCCGCACGGCCGACGGGCCGGCCGCCGGACTCGCCGGGGCCACAAGGCGATACGTCAACACAACGCGTCAACGTCGCGCACCCGGCCGGACCTTGCCCGACAAGGTCCGGCCGAATGTGTGTATGTTCACTGAACGGACCCCGGTCAACTCGCCTCGAACGTAACTCTTCAACCCTTTCGCGCAACGGTGAAACCTGCCATGCGACGGCCGTACGCCCTTGACAGGGGGTTGTTTCAATGCCGACACATCGGGCCGGGTCCGGCGGATTGTGTTGCTGCGAACCGCCGACACGCCATAGAGTCGCCAACCGTCGGCATGGTGCCACGCTGACCTATCTAGAAGTTTCCTGGTCACCAAGGAGGTAAGACGACTTGTGAATGAGTCGACATTTACTCCCGGGGGTGGTCAACCAGGAACGCCTGCGCAGGGTCATCGGCCCACGGGGCTTCAGGCTGTCGGCTCCGTCGCTGTGCGCACCTTCGCAGCCCACCAGGGTCACCAAACACCAGGGGTGACTCAGCCAGCACACCAGAGCATGGATGGCCATCACGTGAACGCCATGGCCGGCGACGGAAGTGGCGAGCTCCGCGACCACTTCGCCGACTACGACGAACTGCCCGAGGGACACTTCTACGACCCCGACGCCGAGTACGAGCCCGATCCGGAGTACGCGGCCACGCTCGCGCCCGACGCGGCCCGCCAGCGCCGTGAGCGCATCGGCCCCACGGGGCGCCCGCTGCCGTACTTCCCGATCCCGGGGCCGCTGACCGATCACGGCCCCGCGAAGATCATCGCGATGTGCAACCAGAAGGGCGGCGTCGGCAAGACGACGTCGACCATCAACCTGGGTGCCGCGCTCGCCGAGTACGGGCGGCGGGTGCTGCTGGTCGACTTCGACCCGCAGGGCGCGCTCTCGGTCGGCCTGGGCGTCAACCCGATGGAGCTCGACCTGACCGTCTACAACCTGCTCATGGAGCGGGGCATGGCGGCCGACGAGGTGCTCCTGAAGACCGCGGTCCCCAACATGGACCTGCTGCCCAGCAACATCGACCTGTCCGCCGCCGAGGTCCAGCTGGTGAGCGAGGTCGCGCGCGAGTCGACGCTGCAGCGCGCCCTGAAGCCGCTGATGGCCGACTACGACTACATCGTGATCGACTGCCAGCCCTCGCTCGGCCTGCTCACGGTGAACGCCCTGACCGCGGCCCACAAGGTGATCGTGCCGCTGGAGTGCGAGTTCTTCGCCCTGCGTGGTGTGGCGCTGCTCACCGAGACCATCGAGAAGGTCCAGGAGCGGCTCAACCCGGACCTGGAGCTGGACGGCATCCTCGCCACGATGTACGACTCGCGCACCGTGCACAGCCGTGAGGTGCTCGCGCGGGTCGTCGAGGCGTTCGACGACCACGTCTACCACACGGTCATCGGGCGCACGGTCCGCTTCCCGGAGACCACGGTCGCCGGTGAGCCGATCACCACGTACGCCTCCAACTCCGTCGGTGCCGCCGCCTATCGCCAGCTCGCCAGGGAGGTGCTCGCCCGGTGTCACGCCGAGTGAGTCTGCCGGGGGCCGACGAACTCTTCCGTACGACAGGTGGGATGGCGCTCCAGGCGTCCACGCCCCGGCGCCAGGCGGGCGGCGAGCCCCGGGTGCCGGCGCCGGCGGGGGAGAGCGACGCCGGCACCGAGGACGCGCCGCCGTCGGTGCCCGCCCAGGGCGGCGACGGAGCCGAGCACGCGGCCGCGGAGGCCGAGCCGGCCGTGGCGGGCGAGTCCCGCAGCCGGGCCGCCGAGGCGGACAAGGCCACAGGGGCGGCTCCGGGCGCGGCACGCGCCTCGCGGCGGCAGCCGACGCAGGAAGGTTCTGCCGCGGGAGGCGCGGCCCGGCGCCGTGGACGCGCCGCGGCACGCCGTCCCAGCGGGCGCGAACGGCACGACGAGAAGATCACGGTCTATGTGTCCGCCGAGGAGCTCATGGACCTCGAGCACGCCCGTCTGGTGCTCCGCGGCGAGCACGGGCTCGCGGTCGACCGGGGCCGGATCGTGCGGGAGGCGGTCGCCGTGGTGCTGGCCGACCTGGAGTCCCGGGGGGACGCGAGCATTCTCGTCCGCAGGCTGCGCGGACGGTAGGACGGCAGGGCTGCGGCAGCAGAGGGCGGGCGGCAGCCGGGTGGTCGGCTTCCCGGGCCGCACGCGGTAGCCTGCGACGGCCATGACCTCGTACGACGCGACAGCCTCCGGCGGTAACGCCGGTCGTCGGCGTGCGCTGGGCCGGGGGCCCGGGGCTGCGGCTCCGGGTGCGCCCCCGCTCCCGCTCCCGGACCCGCCCGGGCCGTCTGCGCCGCCCGCGCCGCCCGTGCCGCCTCCGGCGGAGGACGGTGCCGCGGGCTCGGCAGGCGGGCCGGTGGAGCGGCCTTCGCACCCGCCCGGCCCGGGCCCGGGGCAGGCCCCGGAGCCGAGTCCCGAGCCCGCAGCGCCCGCGCCCGCAGCGCCCGAGGCGGGAGCGTGCGAGGTGCAGCCGGGGGCACAGGCGTCGTCCGGGGACGGCGTCTTCAAGGTGCGGCTCGCCAACTTCGAGGGACCCTTCGACCTGCTGCTCCAGCTGATCTCCAAGCACAGGCTGGACGTCACCGAGGTCGCGCTGTCGAAGGTGACCGACGAGTTCATGGCGCACATCAGGGCCATGGGGCCGGACTGGGACCTGGACCAGACGACCGAGTTCCTGGTCGTGGCGGCCACGCTGCTCGATCTCAAGGCCGCGCGGCTGCTGCCCGCCGCCGAGGTGGAGGACGAGGCCGACCTCGCGCTGCTGGAGGCCCGGGACCTGCTGTTCGCCCGGCTGCTCCAGTACCGCGCGTACAAACAGATCGCCGAGATCTTCAACGGGCGGCTGGAGGACGAGGCCCGGCGGTACCCGCGTACCGTCGGACTCGAACCGCACCACGCGGAGCTGCTGCCCGAGGTCGTCATCACCATCGGCGCGTCAGGCTTCGCACAGCTCGCGGTGAAGGCGATGCAGCCGAAGCCGAAGCCGCAGGTGTACGTGGACCACATCCACGCGCCGCTGGTCAGCGTGCAGGAGCAGGCCGAGGTCGTCGTGGCGCGGCTCAGGGAGCTCGGTGAGGCGAGCTTCCGGGTGCTGGTCGAGGACACCGACGACACGCTGACCGTCGTGGCGCGGTTCCTGGCGCTGCTGGAGCTGTACCGCGAGAAGGCCGTCGCGCTGGAGCAGGAGGCCGCCCTCGGCGAGCTGCTGGTGCGCTGGACCGGCGGGGACGCGGACGGGGACGGGGCGCCGATGGTCACGGACGAGTTCGACCGGCCGCCCGAGGAGCGCAGGGAGCGCGAGGACCGCGAGGAGGAGAAGGCGTGAGCGAGGAGATCAGCGAGGTGCCGGTGGGTCCCGGTCCGGGGACCGTCGCCGCACTCGATCTCAAGCCCGCCCTGGAGGCCGTCCTCATGGTCGTGGACGAGCCCGCCGGCGAGGAACACCTCGCGCGCATCCTGGAACGGCCCCGGCGGCAGGTCGCCGACGCGCTGCGGGAGCTGGCCGACGAGTACACCGTGCAGCGCCGCGGGTTCGAACTGCGGCTCGTGGCCGGGGGGTGGCGGTTCTACACCCGGCCGGCGTACGCGGCCGCCGTCGAGCGGTTCGTGCTCGACGGGCAGCAGGCCCGGCTCACCCAGGCCGCGCTGGAGACGCTGGCCGTGGTCGCGTACCGGCAGCCGGTGAGCCGCAGCCGGGTCTCGGCCGTACGAGGGGTCAACTGCGACGGGGTCATGCGCACCCTTCTCCAGCGCGGTCTGATCGAGGAGGCGGGCACGGAACCCGAAACAGGTGCGATCCTGTACAGGACGACGAACTACTTCCTGGAGCGGATGGGCCTGCGCGGCCTGGACGAGCTCCCGGAGCTCGCGCCCTTCCTCCCGGAGGCGGAGGCGATCGAGGCCGAGACCCAGGAGGGCGTACCGTCGTTCGATCCGGACGCACCGGACACAGACGACGATCACCCGACGAAGACGACGACGGAACTTTGATGCGAAGCAGCGGCAGCGGCAAGAGCGGCGGGCGCGGTAACTACCGCGGTGCCGGCAACAACAGGGACCAGAAGCAGGGGCAGGGCCGCCCCCGCAAGCCCCGCCCGGAGGAGCGCCGCTACGACGTGGGCCCCGGCGCCTCCCCGGACGGGCCCAAGTCGGGGCGCGGCGGCACGGCGCGTGGCGGGGCGAAGGGCGGGCCCAAGCAGTCCCAGCAGTCCCGGGGCGGCGCAGGGCGTGGCCGTACGGCTCCCGCGCGCTCCCGTGAGTACGAGGCGCGCGCCGAGGAGCGCAACCGCGAGCGGTACGCGGGCAAGAAGGACGTCAAGCTGCCCAAGACCTTCCCGGGCGCCGAGCAGGAGGGCGAGCGGCTCCAGAAGGTGCTCGCGCGCGCGGGCTACGGTTCGCGCCGCGCCTGCGAGGAGCTGATCGAGCAGGCCCGGGTCGAGGTCAACGGCGAGATCGTGCTGGAGCAGGGGCTGCGCGTCGACCCGGAGAAGGACGAGATCAAGGTCGACGGGCTGACCGTGGCCACGCAGTCGTACCAGTTCTTCTCGCTGAACAAGCCCGCGGGCGTCGTGTCGACGATGGAGGACCCGGAGGGGCGCCAGTGCCTCGGGGACTACGTGACCAACCGTGAGACGCGGCTGTTCCACGTGGGCCGGCTCGACACCGAGACCGAGGGCGTCATCCTGCTCACCAACCACGGCGAGCTGGCGCACCGGCTGACGCACCCCCGGTACGGCGTGAAGAAGACCTACCTCGCGCACATCGTCGGGCCCATCCCGCGCGACCTGGGCAAGCAGCTCAAGGACGGTATCCAGCTGGAGGACGGCTACGCGCGCGCGGACCACTTCCGCGTCGTCGAGCAGACCGGCAAGAACTACCTGGTCGAGGTGGTCCTGCACGAGGGCCGCAAGCACATCGTGCGCCGCATGCTCGCCGAGGCGGGCTTCCCGGTCGACAAGCTGGTGCGCACCGCCTTCGGGCCGATCACCCTCGGCGACCAGAAGTCGGGGTGGCTGCGCCGGCTGTCCAACACCGAGGTGGGCATGCTGATGCGCGAGGTGGACCTGTAGGCACTGCCTGCACTGCACCTGCACCCGCGCCTCGTCGGCCGGTTCCGGGATTTCCCGGTACCGGCCGATTTTTCTTGCATTCCTCGCGGCGAGGGGGTTGTGACGAGCCGTCGGCCTCTTTATAGTCCTACTGACTATTAAGGAGGCGTCGCCGCCGGGCGACGGCAGGGAGGGAGGGGGCATGCAGGGCTACGACAAGTACGCCTTCGAGCCCTTCGCCGTCACCGTCGACCTCGCGGTCCTCACGATCCGGGCCGGCCGGCTCCAGGTCCTGCTGGTCGAGCGGGGGCAGGAGCCGTACGCGGGCCGCTGGGCGCTGCCCGGCGGCTTCGTCCTGCCCGACGAGTCCGCGGAGACCGCGGCCCGGCGCGAGCTCGCCGAGGAGACCGGCCTCGCGGACGTCTCCGGGCTCCACCTGGAGCAGTTGCGGACCTACAGCGAGCCGGACCGCGACCCCCGGATGCGGGTGGTCTCCGTCGCGTACACCGCGCTCCTGCCGGACGCCCCGGAGCCGCGTGGCGGCGGGGACGCGGCGAGTGCCCGCTGGCTGCCGTACGACGGGCCGGGGCCGCTCGCCTTCGACCACGACCGCATCCTGGCCGACGCCCACCACCGGGTGGGCGCCAAGCTCGAGTACAGCTGCCTGGCCACGGCCTTCTGCCCGCCGGAGTTCACCCTCGGGGAGCTCCAGCGGGTGTACGAGACCGTGTGGGGCACGGAGCTGGACCGGCCCAACTTCCGGCGCAAGGTGCTCGCGACCTCCGGGTTCGTGGAAGCGGTGCCCGGCGCCGCCCGGCTGACCGGCGGCCGCGGCAAACCCGCCGCGCTGTACCGCGCCGGTCCCGCCACGGCCCTGCATCCGCCCCTGCTGCGACCGTCCCGGGAAGGACGCCCCTCATGAGCACGACATCGACCAAGCGCGCCGCCACCGGATCACTGCTCGGGCTCGCCCTCGGGGACGCGCTCGGCTTCCCGACGGAGTTCGACGACGTTCCGTCGATCCACGCCAAGTGCGGGCCCTGGCGGGACATGGAGCTGCCGAGACCCGCGATCGTCACCGACGACACCCAGATGACGCTGGCGCTGGGCCGGGGGCTGCGGACGGCCATGGAGCGGGGTGCCCTCGGACCGAAGCGGCTGGAGCGGCCGGTGCGCGAGGAGTTCGTCGACTGGTCCCGCTCGCCGGAGAACAACCGCGCCCCCGGCCGTACCTGCCTGGTGGCGTGCGGCCTGCTGGGGGCCGAGGACCGGCCCTGGCAGGACGCCTCCCAGATTCACTCCAAGGGCTGCGGCGCCAACATGCGCGTCGCCCCCGTCGGGCTCGCCCCCGGCCTGAGCGACGACCAGCGCGCCGGCGCCGCCCAGCTGCAGGCCGCCCTCACCCACGGCCACCCCACCGCGCTCGCCGCGTCCGACCTCACCGCGCACGCCGTACGGCTGCTCGCGCAGGGCGCCGAGCCCACCGGACTGGTCGGGCTGCTGCGCTCGTACGCCTACGACAACCGCACCCGCTACCACGAGCAGTGGCTCGGCGACCTGTGGACGCGGAGCCAGGACCCGAGCCCCGAGCACTTCATCGCGCGTGGCTGGGACGAGTGTCTGGAGATACTCGGCCGGCTCCGGGACGCCCTGCGCGCTCCTTCGCCCGAGACCGATCCGTGCCTGGCCACGGGGGAGGGCTGGATCGCCGAGGAGGCCCTCGCCACCGGGCTGCTGTGCTTCCTGCTGTTCGTCGACGAGCCCGTCACCGCGCTGCGGAGGGCCGCCTGCTCCTCCGGCGACTCGGACTCCCTCGCCTGCCTCGCCGGGGCGTTCGCGGGTGCCCACCACGGCGCGGACGCCTGGCCGGCGGAGTGGGCCGAGCGCATCGAGTACCGGGGCGACCTCCTGGCGCTCGGAGCGCTCTGGGACGCTTGAGCGATGACCGACGCCCTCGCAGTCTCCGGCCTCGACATCGACCTTGCGCCCGTCGTCGCGGAGCAGCCGGATCCCCTGCTGTTCGCGACCGTCTCCGGAGCGCACCTGTACGGCTTCCCGTCCCGTGACTCGGACGTCGACCTGCGGGGCGTGCACCTGCTGCCGACGGCCGCGCTGGTCGGGCTGCGGGAGGCGGACGAGACCCGGTCCAGGTGGGGGTACCTCCCTGCACGAGCGGAGTCGAGAGCTTGGGGGAGGGTGCGGGACGGCGTGGAGATGGACCTGGTCACGCACGACCTGCGCAAGTTCGTCCGGCTGATGCTGAAGCGCAACGGCTACGTACTGGAACAGCTGCTCTCCCCGCTGGTCGTGCACACCACCGACGCCCACCGGGAGCTGGCCGCGCTCGCCCCGGGCGTGCTGACCAGCCACCACGCCCACCACTACCGCGGGTTCGCGACCACCCAGTGGCGGCTCTTCGAGAAGACGCGTGAGCTCAAGCCGCTGCTCTACACGTTCCGGGTGCTGCTCACCGGGATCCATCTGATGCGCAGCGGCGAGGTGCAGGCCCATCTGCCCACGCTGCTGGCGGAGGTGGACGCCCCCGCGTACCTGCCGGAGCTCGTCCGGGCCAAGGCCGAGCGGGAGCACGGCGCCGCGGACGTGGACCACGCGCGCGTGCGGGCCGATGTGGAGCGGCTGCACACGGTGCTGGACGAGGCGCAGGCCGCCTCAGCGCTGCCGGACGCCCCGGTCGCGTACGACGCCCTGCACGACCTCGTCGTACGGGTACGGCTCGAGGGGGCCGGGTTCCCGCAGGGCTGAGGCGCGGCGGGCCCGTACGAGGAAGTCCTCCACGCGGGCCCGGTCCGGTTCGGGCGGCAGCGGGGAGCGGGCGGCCGCCTCGTCCGTCTCCGTCGCCAGCCGGGCCATCCGGGACTCGACCTCGGGCCACGGCACCTCGCCGCGCTTGACCGCGAGGAGCGGTTCGCGGGCGTCGCCCACGTCGATCGTCAGCTCACCCGTGCGCAGCAGGTCGCGGCAGCTCGTCAGCAGGCGCAGCAGGTGCATGGCGTGCTTCCAGCGCGGGGCGCCGTGGGCGCGCACATCGGCGTCGAGTTTCTTGCGCTGGGCGAGGGCGTACCGCGCGAACGTGTCGTGCACCTGGCGGGAGAGGAAGGCCCCGCGCAGGGTGAGCAGCTCACGGCCCGTGTCGTCGATGTGCTCCACGAGCGGGGAGTGGAGGCACTCCAGGATGTTCGGGTTGGCGCGCAGCGCGAGCGAGCAGAAGCGCTCCAGCTCCCAGCTGAACTGCTCCTCCGCCGGGCCCTCCACATGCGTCGGCGGCTTGTCGAACCGCCAGTACAGGGGCGTGGGGGCGAGGAAGACGCCCCTGCGGTCGGTGTCGCTGCCGTCGGTGGCCAGGCCGAAGGCGCGCGAACCCATGACGCAGGCGTAGATCGTGTGGTCGCGGACCAGGGCCTCGGGCTGCATCCCCGGAGCGTACGCGGTGGATCACGCCCGGCGGATCGAATTTCCGGTCACCGTGATCCGCTCCTCGGGCAGCGCCTTCGTCGCCGGGCCGGCCGTGACCGAGCCGTCCGTGATGCTGAACCGGCTGCCGTGGCAGGCGCAGTTGATCGTGTCGTCGGAGACGTCGGCGACCGTGCAGGCCTGGTGGGTGCAGACCGCCGAGAACCCCTTGAAGTCGCCCTCCTCGGGCTGGGTGACCACGACCTTCCGGTCCCCGAAGACCTTCCCGCCGCCGACCGGGATGTCCTCCGTCTTCGCCAGCTCCTCGCCCTCCGCGGCCGTCGGCGACTCTGTGCCGTCACCGCTCCCGCCGCCGTCGTTCCCGCCACACCCTGCGAGCAGCACCGCCGCGCCCGTCACCAGGAGGGTGCGCCGCGTCGTTCCCGTCGTCATGGGGAGCATCCTGGCACCGAGAGCGGCGAAGACCGCGGTATTCCGGGTGGTAGGGGTGTCAAGCGCACGTTCTGTACGTCCGACGGCCCAAGGCGTACGGCGGCCGTCTCGGCAGGCGGGCTCCCCGCGCCGCTGTGTGCCGGGCTGACTACGCTTGTGTGCCGAGTCGTGTACGTACATCAGCGAGGAGCACAGCCGTGGCGGTACGAGCGGTCCGGGGCGCCGTCCAACTGGAGCGGGACGAGGCCGGGCACATGGACGAGCAGGTCGGCGCGCTGCTCACCGCCGTCCTGGAGCGGAACGGGCTCACCCCGGACGACCTGATCAGCATCTGGTTCACGGCCACACCCGATCTGCACAGCGACTTCCCGGCGGCCGCGGCACGCAAGCTCGGCATCGTCGACGTACCGCTGATCTGCGCCCAGGAGCTCGATGTGCAGGGGGCGATGCCCCGGGTGGTGCGGGTCCTCGTGCACATCGAGTCGGACCGGCCGCGCGGTGAGATCGCCCACGTCTACCTCGGCGCCGCGGCCGCACTCCGCAAGGACATCGCCCAGTGAGGACCGCACTCGTCATCGGAACGGGACTGATCGGGACCTCGGCGGCCCTGGCGCTGGTCCAGCGCGGCGTCAAGGTCCACCTCGCCGACCGCGACCCCGAGCAGGCCCGTACGGCGGCCGCGCTCGGCGCAGGCACCGACGAGGCGCCCGACGGCCCGGTGGACCTCGCGATCGTGGCCGCCCCGCCCGCCCATGTGGCCGCCACCCTCGCCGACGCCATGCGGCGCGGCCTCGCCCGCGGCTACCTCGACGTGGCCTCCGTCAAGGGCGGCCCGCGCCGCGAGCTGGAGGAGCTCGGCCTCGACCTCACCGCGTACATCGGCACCCACCCGATGGCGGGCCGCGAGAAGTCCGGCCCCCTGGCGGCGAGCGAAGACCTCTTCGAGGGCCGCCCCTGGGTGCTCACGCCCACCCGGGGCACCGACACGGAGGTGCTGAATGCGGCCCTGGAACTGGTGTCGCACTGCCGCGCCGTGCCGGTCGTGATGGAGGCCGACGCCCACGACCGCGCGGTCGCCCTGGTCTCCCACATGCCGCACCTGGTGTCGAGCATGGTCGCCGCGCGCCTGGAGCACGCCGAGGACGCGGCCGTACGGCTGTGCGGCGGGGGCATCCGCGACGTGACCCGGATCGCGGGCTCCGACCCGCGGATGTGGATCGACATCCTGTCCGCCAACCCGGGTCCGGTGGCCGACCTGCTCCTGGAGGTCGCCGCCGACCTCGAGTCCACCGTCCAGGCCCTGCGCGCCCTGCAGTCCGCCGACGAGGACAAGCGCCGCGAGGGCGCCACCGGGATCGAGAAGGTGCTGCGCCGGGGCAACGCCGGCCAGATCCGCGTCCCCGGCAAGCACGGCACCGCCGCGCGCGCGTACGAGGTCGTGGCCGTCCTCATCGACGACCAGCCCGGCCAGCTGGCCCGGATCTTCGCCGACGCCGGGCTCGCCGGTGTCAACATCGAGGACGTCCGCATAGAACACGCGACCGGCCGGCAGGCGGGGCTGGTCCAGCTGATGGTGGAGCCGAGCGCCGTACCGGTGCTGGCGGCGGCGCTGCGGGAGCGGGGCTGGGCGATCCGGCAGTAGGGCTGCGCGTTCGGCACCGTCCGGCGGTGGACGGTGCGTGATTAGTGCCGTAGATGAGGGTCGGTACGGTGTCCCGTCGGAGGCTCTGAGGCACACTCGCTCTTACTCCGCGCGAATGAGGTGGGCGGTGTGAGGACGCCATTGAGTGATCCCCTGCAGGTGGGGCCCTATCGCATAGTGGGGCGGCTCGGGTCGGGCGGGATGGGGTGGGTGTACCTCGCCCGGTCGCCCGGCGGGCGAGCCGTGGCGGTGAAAGTCGTGCGGCAGGAGTTCGCGGCCGATCCCGGGTTCCGACGGCGCTTCGCACGCGAGGTGCAGGCCGCGCGGGCGGTGGGCGGTGTCTTCACCGCGGCGGTCGTCGACGCGGACCCCGACAGCGATCCGCCCTGGCTCGCGACCGCGTACATACCCGGCCCGGCGCTCTCGGAGGCGGTCGACGCGGCGGGCCCCTTCACCGAGGCACAGGTGCGCGTCCTGGGCGCGGGCCTGGTCGAGGCGCTCCAGGCCATCCATGCGGGCGAGGTGGTGCACCGGGACCTCAAGCCCGCCAACGTTCTGCTGGCGCCGGACGGGCCCCGGGTCATCGACTTCGGCATCTCCCTGGTGTCCGGGGAACCCGCTCTCACCAGCCCCGGTATCGCCTTGGGCACCCTTCCCTACATGTCGCCCGAACAGCTGACGCCCCAGCCGGTCGGCCCGCAGAGCGACGTCTTCTCGCTGGCAGGCGTGCTCGTCTACGCGGCGACCGGAGAACCCGCCTTCGGGGAGCATCCCGGTGTGATCGACCGGATCCGCGCCGGGGCGCCTTGTCTGGACGGAGTGCCGGACGGGCTGCGAGACATCCTGGCCCGCTGTCTCGCCCGGCAGCCCGAGGACCGGCCTCGGCTCGACGTCCTGCTGCGGGAGTTCCTCGCCGGCGCCCGAGGAGCCGTCGACTGGCCCCCGCCGGCCGTCTCCGCGATCATACGGGCCCGCGTGGAGGATCTGGCTGTCCGTGTCGTGCCCGAAGGAGACCGGGACTTCGGACCTGCCCCGAGTGTTCCTTCCTGCCTCCAACTGCACACGCAGGCGCTGCTCGACGCCGGGCTGACCGATGCCATGGTCATGGAGGCGGTGCACCGTGGCGCGGGCTGAGGCCGCTTCCGGACCCGTTCCCGAAGTGGGCGCCCATTGGCGGCAGCTGGTGGAGAACTGGGCGGCACACAGCCATGCGGTAAACACTGCCTCGGATTCCACATCCGTTTCTCTGGAAATCGCCACCTCCCGGACGGATCGCGCGATCACCATCCGTTTCATGGCCGCCAGGGAATTGCTCGTCGCGTTCATTACAGATGGCTATGTCCTACGGGAGGATCAATTGGCCCTGGCGGCCGCAGCAGCGAACGCCTGGAATACGGAGCAATTGATTCCCATGCTTTCCGTCTGGGACGTCCGGGGCCTCCACCCCTGCCTGGCCGGAGTCTGTGTACTGCCGCTCGTCAGTCGCATGACGCCGCAGGACTTCGACCGGTTGGCCAGTGACTGGGCGGAACGGGCACGGCAGATGTTCACCAGGTGCCGGGAGGTGTTCCGGCTCTAGGCGGAACATGCCGATCGGCTGCGGAATTTTCCCCGTACGACTGTCCCCGGCCCGGTATCGGTCTCTAATATGCGATGTGCTTTCCTGTGCCGAACGGGGGTGTCATGGGTCGCGGAATCATGCTCATCGCTTTTCTTGTCACGGTGTTCCACCTGGCACCTGCCGCGACAGTAATTTCCGGGGCCGCAGGGTGCGATGCCGACCCGGTGCTCTGCTGGGTGAAATCCAAGGAACAGGACGAACCGCTCAGTCTTGTCGTGAACCATGAGTTGACTCTCGGCAAGGACGCCCTGACCGCGCTCGCGCAGGCGGACCGGCATGCCACGATCGGCTCGGTTACCGTCGATGACGGGAAAACCACGGGACCCGGCGGCACCGTCCTGTTCCTCCTCGCCGAGAAGCGCGAGGTGGGCCCGGAAAGCGTGGTGACCGACCTGGACCGGGGCACCGCGGACGCTGTGAGGTCCTCGCGAGCCTGCGACTCCCGGTGCAGGAGTGACGTTCTCCTGATGGCGCCGGACGTCACCGGCCAAGAGCTGATCGACGAGGGCCTGGCCGAGCGGACCGGCAAGGAGGCCGGCCAGTCCGGCACCGGGAGCGACGACGGCTCCTTCGGGACCTGGTTCACCGCCGGCACGTCCGCCGCCCTGATCCTGCTCCTCGCCCTGTTGCTGACGGCCGTACGCCGTACCCGCGTGAGCCACGCCGTGTCCGGACCGTCCTCCGGCCCGCGCTCCCACCACCCTCCCACGGTCCCGACCGCGTCACGCGCGCGACAGCACCGGGATGCCGGTGCTCCGAGAGGGGCGGCCGCCGTGCGTACCGACTTCCATCCCCAGGGGTACGTCGAACTCGACCGCTGCCTTCACCGGGCCGAGTGGACCGCCCCTGACGCACCGCCGCAGCCCGGCACCGTGGTCGACGTGGCGGATCCCGCCGGAGCGGCGGACGACCCGGGCCTGCTGATCGCTCTCCCGCGCCGCCACCGGCGTACCGCGGACGACCACGTCTGACCACCCACCTGTTGCGCGGAGACACCATGTCCGACGAACGGCACCCCGAGACGCTTCCGGCGTCCTACGAGGACATCGAGTTCGACAACAACGCGCAGCGCCTTCCGCTGGTGCTGTGCCTCGACACCTCGAGCTCCATGGCGGGCGTGCCCATGGAGATGCTGAACAAGGCGTTGCAGGACTGGACGCGCGAACTCCACGACGACGTGAGCCTCAGCTACAGCGTCGAGGTCGCCGTCGTCACCTTCGGCGGACAGGGCGTGACGGTCTGGAGGGGTGCACAGCCGCTCCCTCCGCAGGCGTCCGTGAGCCCTTTCGTGCCGGCCTACGCCTTCCAGGCCCCTGTCCTCACGGCGGCCGGAGTCACCCTGCTCACCGAGGCACTCGAACTGGCCCTGCGCATCGTCGCCGCCCGCAAGACCGAGCTGCGCACCTCCGGACTGCAGTACTACCGCCCGCAGATCTGCCTGGTCACCGACGGGCTGCCCACCGACGGCACCGGCCACTTGACCAACGCCTGGCAGCGCCTGGTGCCGGTGCTCACGAACGACCAGGCAGCGCGGAGGTACCGGCTGTATGCGATCGGGGTCGGCAACATCTCGGACATGGGTGCACAGGTGCTTGAGGCCCTCGCGCCGGAGTTCAACGCGCGGCTCCACGGCTTCCCGTTCCGGGAGCTGCTCCAGATGATGTCGAACAGTATCAACGCCGAGCGACGGGGAGCCGGCGAGGAGATCCAGGCGAAGATCTTCGCTGACTTCAGGACGCAGCGCTCGGCCTGGGACGCGTGAGCGGGGTGGTCATGGATGGTCGCCTGAGCGCCAACTGGAAGGTGCACGGGCTCAGTGTCGAAGGCTACCGGCACCGGCGCAGCGGCGTGCCGTGCCAGGACGCGTGGGCGCATGCCGTCTCGGACACCTCGGTGGTCCTCGCGGTCGCCGACGGAGCGGGCAGCCGCAGCCGTTCCGACGAGGGGTCCCGGCTCGCGGTCGAACTGGCCACGCACCGCTTCGCCCGCCTCGCCGGCCGGCCCTGCCCGCCCGGCGAGGCCGCGCACGCCCTGCTGACGAACGCCTTCCACGAGGTCTGCAAGGAGTTCCTGCGCCGCACCGGTGGTGCGGCGTACGACTTCGCCACCACGCTCACCGTGGTGGTCCTCACCCCGGACTGGCTCGGCCATCTTTCGGTCGGCGACGGCTTCGTCGTCCTGAGGGCGGGCCGCACCCCCGACGGGGATCGTCTGTTCCATCTGCTGCCCCAGCCCGCGGCCGTCAGCGAGTACAGCAACGAGACCGTCTTCCTCACCTCGCCCGAGGCCGAGGACCGGGTGAGCACCGACTGCGTGTGCGACGACGGTGTCGACGGGGTGCTGCTGTCCACCGACGGGCTGGCCCAGGCCGCGCTGAGCGGGCGGCCGCCGGTGCCCAACGCCTCCTTCGCCTCGGCGGTCCTCCGGCCCCTGGACAGTCCGGGTACGGATCCCGGCAAGGACGAGGACGACCTGGCGACGCTGCTCCGCTCGGACCGGCTGACCGCTCTCAATGCCGACGACAAGACACTGCTGCGGGCGGTCAGAACATGAGGCAGGACAGGACCGACACGAAGGGACGCGGCACATGACGGCCCCGGCGGAACGTGGTGTCATCCTCGACGGCCGGCTCGTGACACTCGGCCCGCGGCCGCTCAAGGGGGGCGGACAGGCGGCGGTCTTCCCCGTCGTGGGCCATGACGAGACGGTGGTCAAGATCTACCGGGAGGCGCCGGGCGCGGAGCAGGAACGCCGTCTGCAGCGCATGCTGAACATGACCCCGCTCGGCGGCCGTCCCATCGGTCCCGGCCAGCCGCCCGAACTGGCCTGGCCCACGGCGGTGGCACGCAGCCGCGAAGGACGGTTCCTCGGCTACGCCATGCGCCGGTTCGGCGAGCCGGGGCACGTCCAGCTCGTCGGTCTCTTCACCCGCGCCCAGCGGCTGCGGCTGTTCCCGGAGCGGACCGACTGGCGCTTCATGCTGGGAGTCGGCTGGAATCTGGCCTTCATGACCGCGCGGATGCACCACGACGGCCTGGTCGTCGGCGATTTCTCCAGCAACAACGTGGTGGTCGATGCCGACGGCTTCGTCACCTTCCTCGACTGCGACTCCATCGCCTTCACCGACTCGGTGACGCGCGAGGAGTTCCCCTGCCTCATGCAGACCGCCGACTACGCCGCACCGGAACGTCTGGCGGGTGGCCCCGCGACCCGGAGGAGCGACGACTTCGCGCTCGCCGT
The DNA here is from genome assembly GCA_000719105.1 of Streptomyces sclerotialus. Taxonomy (GTDB): domain Bacteria; phylum Actinomycetota; class Actinomycetes; order Streptomycetales; family Streptomycetaceae; genus Streptomyces; species Streptomyces sclerotialus_B. Next base: position 39,255 of record JODX01000013.1, read on the forward strand.
ACTGATCTACCAGCTGCTGACCGCGGGGAACCACCCCTTCGGCGGCGTTCCGCACGACAGCGAGTCCGAGACGACGGTCAAGGACAACATCGCTGCCAGCCGCTCGTACGTCGCCCGGCCCGGCTGCGTGATCGTTCCGCGCTCGGTCATCGATCCGACGGTCCTGCCGCCCGTGCTGCTCGACCTCGCCAGGCGGGCCTTCGGACCCGGCGTGACGGACCCGGCCGCGCGGCCCGGGGCGGCGGAATGGCTGCGTGCCCTGGACGAAGAGCGCCGCCTGGCCAAGGTCTGCCCGGACCGGCCGCGGCACAGCTACGGCTCCCATCTGCCCACCTGTCCCTGGTGCGCGCGGGCCGCGGTCACCGGGCACGACGTGTTCAACGCCACCGTGTCCATCCGGCCGACGGAGGAGGGGCGGCAGTCGAGCGGTGCGCGGGCCCTCGTCGTGAGCCTGGCGATCGTGCTGGTGATCGTGGCCGTGGTGATCGTCGTGGCTCTGTCCCTGAGGAACTGAAGGGATACGTGGGCCCGTGAACCGGGGTCCGGGGAGCCATTACCCTTGTGCGGGGCGCGCTCGCGCCCAGCGCCACCCACCACCCCGTACCCAGGAAGGTGCCTGCACCCGTGGAAACCAGTGCCGCCCGGACTGCCCCGGCAGTGATCGTCGCCATCGACGGCCCCTCCGGCACGGGCAAGTCGAGCACCTCCAAGGCCGTGGCCGCGCAGCTCGGGCTGAGCTACCTGGACACCGGCGCCCAGTACCGGGCGATCACCTGGTGGATGGTGACCAACGGGATCGACACGGACGACCCCTCGGCGATCGCCGCCGCGGCCGGGAAGCCGGACATCGTCTCCGGCACCGACCCGTCCGAGCCCACGATCACCGTGGACGGCACCGACGTGGCCGGCCCGATCCGCACCCAGGAGGTCACCTCCAAGGTCAGCGCGGTCAGCGCGGTGCCCGAGGTGCGGGCCCGGATCACCGAGCTGCAGCGCGCCATCGCCGCCGGCGCGGTGACCGGCATCGTCGTCGAGGGCCGGGACATCGGCACCACCGTGCTGCCGGACGCCGACCTGAAGATCTTCCTCACGGCCTCCCCGGAGGCCCGCGCCGCCCGCCGCAGCGGCGAGCTGAAGGGCGCCGACGTCCAGGCCACCCGCGAGGCGCTGCTCAAGCGCGACGCGGCCGACTCCAGCCGCACGACCTCCCCGCTGGCCAAGGCGGACGACGCCGTGGAGGTGGACACCTCCGACCTCACGCTGCAGCAGGTCATCGAGTGCGTCGTCACCCTCGTCGAGGAGAAGCGGGCCGCGAAGTGACCGAGGCGCCTTCGGTACGGGGGGCCGAGGTCGGCCGCCGCATCGGCGTGGGCCTGATGTTCGGGCTGTGGAAGCCGCGCGTGCTGGGCGCCTGGCGGGTCCCCGCGACCGGTCCGGTGATACTCGCCGTCAACCACACCCACAACATCGACGGCCCGATGGTCATGGGCGTGGCGCCGCGGCCCACGCACTTCCTGATCAAGAAGGAGGCGTTCGTCGGCCCGCTCGACCCCTTCCTGACCGGCATCGGCCAGCTGAAGGTGGACCGCACGGCCGCCGACCGCACCGCGATCACCCGGGCCCTCGGCGTCCTGGAGAACGGCGGCGTCCTCGGCATCTTCCCCGAGGGCACCCGCGGCGAGGGCGACTTCGCCTCGCTGCGCGCCGGGCTGTCCTACTTCGCGGTCCGCAGCGGGGCGCCGATCGTCCCGGTGGCGGTGCTGGGCAGCACGGAGCGTCAGGGGCGGCTGGTCAAGGGGCTGCCCCCGCTGCGCAGCCGGGTCGACGTCGTCTTCGGCGATCCGTTCGAGGCGGGCGACGGGAGCGGGCGGCGGACGCGCAAGGCGCTCGACGACGCGACCGTGCGCATCCAGAAGCAGCTCGCCGCCCACCTGGAAAACGCCAGGCGCCTCACCGGGCGCTAGGGGACACTTGAGTAGTGGATCACCCGATTCGGGCGGTCCACCGATCACCACGATGAACGAGGTACGGACTTCATGAACGACCACATTCCCTCCGAGGGCTCGGAGCACGAGCACGGGGCACTTGGCGATGCCGAGTTCGCGGAGTTCATGGAGCTCGCCGCCGAAGAGGGCTTCGACATCGAGGACGTCGAGGGTGCGCTGGAGGAGGCCGGGCACGGCCCGCTCCCGGTGCTCGCCGTCGTCGGCCGCCCGAATGTCGGCAAGTCGACCCTGGTCAACCGCATCATCGGCCGTCGCGAGGCGGTCGTCGAGGACAAGCCGGGCGTCACCCGCGACCGCGTCACCTACGAGGCCGAGTGGGCGGGCCGCCGCTTCAAGGTCGTCGACACCGGCGGCTGGGAGCAGGACGTCCTCGGTATCGACGCCTCCGTGGCCGCGCAGGCCGAGTACGCGATCGAGGCGGCGGACGCGGTCGTGTTCGTCGTCGACGCCAAGGTCGGCGCCACCGACACCGACGAGGCCGTCGTCCGGCTGCTGCGCAAGGCGGGCAAGCCCGTCGTGCTGTGCGCCAACAAGGTCGACGGCCCGAGCGGCGAGGCCGACGCGTCGTACCTGTGGAGCCTGGGCCTCGGCGAGCCGCACCCGGTCTCCGCGCTGCACGGCCGCGGCACCGGCGACATGCTGGACGCCGTCCTGGAGGCGCTGCCCGAGGCGCCCGAGCAGACCTTCGGCACCGCCGGCGTCGGCGGCCCGCGTCGCATCGCGCTCATCGGCCGGCCGAACGTGGGCAAGTCCTCGCTGCTGAACAAGGTGGCGGGCGAGGAACGCGTCGTCGTCAACGAGCTCGCGGGCACCACCCGCGACCCGGTCGACGAGCTGATCGAGCTCGGCGGCGTCACCTGGAAGTTCGTCGACACGGCGGGCATCCGCAAGCGGGTCCACCTCCAGCAGGGCGCCGACTACTACGCCTCGCTGCGCACGGCGGCCGCCGTGGAGAAGGCGGAGGTCGCGGTGATCCTGCTGGACGCCTCCGAGAACATCTCCGTGCAGGACCAGCGCATCGTGACGATGGCCGTGGAGGCGGGCCGGGCGATCGTCCTCGCCTTCAACAAGTGGGACACCCTCGACGAGGAGCGCCGCTACTACCTGGAGCGCGAGATCGAGACGGAGCTCGGCCAGGTGGCGTGGGCGCCGCGGGTCAACGTCTCGGCGCGCACCGGACGGCACATGGAGAAGCTCGTCCCGGCGATCGAGACGGCCCTCGCGGGCTGGGAGACCCGGGTTCCGACCGGTCGGCTGAACGCCTTCCTGGGTGAGCTGGTCGCCGCCCACCCGCACCCGATCCGGGGCGGCAAGCAGCCGCGCATCCTGTTCGGCACCCAGGCGGGCACCAAGCCGCCGCGGTTCGTGCTCTTCGCGTCCGGCTTCATCGAGGCGGGCTACCGGCGGTTCGTGGAGCGGCGGCTGCGCGAGGAGTTCGGCTTCGAGGGGACGCCGATCCACATCTCGGTGCGGGTGCGCGAGAAGCGCGGCCGGAAGAAGTGAGGCGCTGAGGCGCGACGGCGCCCGATCGCGGTACGCACACACCAGGGCGGCTCCCCGGATCATCCGGGGAGCCGCCCTGGTGGCTTTGCTCCGGCTGCGGACTCGGGGGCCTTCAGGGCCGGCCCTCGTGGTCCTGCTCAGTTCCCCCGGCGCGGGCTCGGGGGCAGCGCGGCGGGGAAGTGGTGGGTGCCGGTGTGACCGGTGGGCATCCGGCCCACCGGCTGCCAGACGGACGCCGTCTGGGACGCGGGGCCGGGCTGCTGCTCGCGCCGGGTGCCGTGCTGGGTGGCGAGGCGCCCGGTCGCGTAGGCGGCGGTGCCGTGGCGGCCGTCGTACGCATCCGTGTACGCACCCGTGGCGTACGACCCGTAGGAGCCGCCGAGGTACGGAGCGATGCCGAAGGCCGTGAACCCCAGCTCCTCCTCACCGTGGCGGTCGCCGGGGAGGGCCCGGAAGGACCGGTTCCACTCCGCGTAGAGCGCGTCGTAGATCGGCGTGGCCGAAGGGCCGCCCGAGGGTTCCTGCGCCGGCCGCATGGGCGGGATCGGCTGGTAGGACTGGCGGCGAGGGACGTCGTATGCGTGCACGTAGGTCCAAACGACCCCGTCGCGCAGGGGATGCGGTCCGTCGCGCGGCCCGGCGGGGCACCGCCCGTACGGCCCAACCCGCGGCCCGTACGGCTGTGCTCCGGGTCCGTACGGCGGTGGATCCGCGGCCCGTACGGCCATGTACGCGCGCCCCGGCGGAACGCTCAGGTGCCGGCCAGCGGCAGGGTCGCGGCGACCAGCTTGCCGTTCGCGGCCGCCTTGTCGAGGGCCTCGCGCAGCAGGTCCTCGCGGGGCTGGCGGCCGATCGAGCCGACCGGCGCGGCGAACAGCAGCACCTGCTGGTGCTTGGCGGCGGCCGCCCGCCAGGTGTCGGCGGCCTGGAGCGGCTGGTGCGCCTGCCACCAGGCGACCGGTGAGCCGCCGACGGCGCCCGGCTGGAGGATGGCGTGCAGCTGGCCCATGGCGAGCAGCACCGACCAGCCGTGCAGCACCGGCGGGACGGTCTCGATCCCGGTCAGCGGGACGAAGCCCTGCTCGACGAGGAGCGGCAGGAAGTCGTCGCCGGTGCCCGACGTGCCGGGGCGGGCGATGGGGGCGGTGGGCTCGACCACGAGCGCCGGGTACAGCTCGCCGCTGACCAGCACGAGTCCGCTGGTCACCCCGAGCACGGCCTGCTCGGCCTCGGTCCTGGCGGGCTCGCCGTCGGCCGTGATGGACCGGACGGCGCCCTGCAGCTGCTCCTCGGTGACCTGGACGACCTGGGAGGGCAGGCAGGTGGCGTGGGCGAAGGCGAGGACGGCGGTCTCGTCGCCGATGAACAGCACGGTGCTGGTGCGCTCCTGTTCGGAGTCGCCCGGGGTGCGGCAGGACGTGCAGTCGTAACTGCCCGGGGCGTTCTCTCCGGCGAGCAACCGGTCGGCTTCCTCGTCGCCGATCTCGGCACGTACCTCGTCGCTGACGTCGAGCATGCGCGGCACGGGGGGCTCCTCGGGATGCGGTGCGTGGCGGGGCCGGGTGGCTCCCGGCCCATGAGCGCGGGGGGTCCCCGGCTCATGCAGAAGACAACGGGCGATCTGTGGCCGGAGTCACGCCCGGGCGCGAACGGAGTCGAACCGTCGTGAGCACACGGTGAGAGCCGGGCCGGAATCCGTCACTCCACGACAACTCCTAGGATTTCCGAGGAAGTTGAGCTGGTGAGGTGAGTCACAGATCACCGGGGCTCCTGGTCGACATATCCGGAAATCGGGCAATGAAGTGGGTGGCCGAAAAAGGTCGATACTCAAGGTAACGGTGAACTGGCCTGGAGTGACGAAGCGTTGGTTGCCGCCGGCCCCAGGGCTCCCTAAATTCCTCGGCCGTGTGCATCGAGCACCGCTCGGGAACGTCCGCCGGCCGCGCCACACGGCCAGCCAGCAGCACCACCGCCGGCGGACGGGGCGGAGCGCACCGACCGCGTCCGTACGACGTGCGTCGCGCGCCGCCTTGGGGGACCCCGGGTCCTTCGAGAGGGAAACACATGTCCGCATGTGCCGACAGCACCCACGGCAGCATCCGTAAGGCGCGTACGACGGCGGTCCTCGCCGGAGCGGCTCTGCTCGCTCCGCTCGGAGTCCTGGCCGGCAACGGCAGCGCCGCGGCGGCCGACGGTGGAGTGTGGGACCGCATCGCGCAGTGCGAGAGCGGTGGGGACTGGCACATCAACACCGGCAACGGCTTCTACGGCGGGCTGCAGTTCACCGCCTCCACCTGGAGGGGGTTCGGCGGCACGGCCTACGCGCCCACCGCGGACCAGGCCAGCAGGTCCCAGCAGATCGCCATCGCCACCAAGGTCCAGCGGGTCCAGGGCTGGGGCGCCTGGCCGGTCTGCTCGGGGCGGGCCGGGGCCTACGGCAGCGCTCCCGCCGCGCCGTCCGCCGGAACGGTGACCACGAAGAGGGCCCCGGCGAAGCAGCCGTCGGAGGCGGCCGAGGCGCCCGCCCGCACGCCGGGCCACACGGACCGCGGCACCTCCCGCGGCGACTACACCGTGCGTGGCGGTGACACGCTGAGCTCCATCGCGACCCGGCACGGAATCACCTGGCAGCAGGTCTACGCGGCCAACGCGGCCGTCATCGGCGGTGATCCCGACATGATCGTGCCCGGTCAGCGGCTCGACCTCTGAGCCGACCCCCGGTCCCGGGCACGGGGTTCCGCCCGGAGGGCCGACCGGGCGGGACCCTCGTGGACGCCGGCGATCCCTGCGGGCCGTCGGATCAGCACAGTTCGACCGCCTCGCCGGCGAACACCACGGAGCCGCGGCGCAGTTGGCACACTGCGCCGCGGCTCCTCGCGACTTGAGCGGCCCCCGCCCCGATGCTCATGACGCTCGAAACGTTCCCGAAAAGGGCTACCGATCGCGCAACTGTTCTGAAACAAGTTGGTGATGCAGCCCAACCGGGGCCCGCCGTCCCGAGTCTCACCCTGCAGCAAGGTGGACCAGGCATGTATTCAGGGGAAACAGGGGGTTCGGGGGGACGTATGCATATTTCTTTCCTCATACACAACGCGTACGGCATCGGTGGAACGATCCGCACCACGTACAACCTCGCCAACACGCTCGTCGAGCAGCACGACGTCGAGATCGTCTCCGTCTTCCGCCACCGCGACGAACCGGTCTTCTCGTCCCACCCGCGGGTGCGTATGCGCCATCTCGTCGACGTCCGTGCGGACGGGGCGGACAGCGGCGACCCGGAGCTGGAGCGCCCGGCCCGTGTGTTCCCGCGCGCGGACGGCCGTTACCGGCAGTACAACGCCCTCAGCGACCGGCGCATCGCCGAGCACCTCGCCACGGTCGACGCCGATGTCGTGGTGGGCACCCGGCCCGGTCTGAACGTGCACCTCGCGCGCCAGACCCGCAGCGGCGTCATCCGGGTGGGCCAGGAGCACCTCACGCTCGACAACCACTCCGCGGCGCTGCGCCACACGCTGCGCGGCGTGTACCCGCGCCTCGACGCCCTCACCACGACCACGGAGGCCGACGCCCGCTCCTACCGGAACAAGATGCGGCTGCCCGGCGTCCAGGTGCGGGCCGTGCCCAACCCGGTGCCCGCGCCGTCGATCGAGCCCGCGGACAGTACCGCCAAGTGGGTCGTCGCCGCGGGACGGCTGGCCCCCGTCAAGCGGTACGACCTGCTCGTCCGCGCCTTCGACAAGGTGCGCGACCAGCGGCCCGACTGGCGGCTGAGGATCTACGGCGGAGGCGGCCAGAAGGCCAAACTCCGGGCGCTCATCGACGAGCTGGGCCTCTACAACCACGTCTATCTGATGGGTCCCGCCCACCCCATCGAGCCGGAGTGGACCAAGGGCTCCATCGCCGCGGTCACCTCCAGCATGGAGTCCTTCGGCATGACGATCGTCGAGGCCATGCGCTGCGGTCTGCCGGTGGTCTCCACCGACTGCCCGCACGGCCCCGGCGAGATCATCGACAACGGCGTCGACGGCCGTCTCGTCGAGGTCAACAACGTCGAGGCCATCGCCGCCGGAATACTGGAACTGATCAACGACGACGAGCTTCGGCAGCGGATGGCGCACGCGGCGCTCAAGGACTCCGAGCGCTTCGACCCGGCCCGTATCGCCGAGCAGTACGAGTCTCTCTTCTCCCAACTGGTCGGGCGTGACGGCCGCTCCCTCGGTGGACGGCTGCGCGGTTCACTGCACCGGACCCGGGGCACCCTGCTCGGTGGTGCGTACTCCGTTCGGGATGCCGGACGCAAGGCCCTCAGGAAAGGACGCACCGCATGAGCGCGACGGCTTCCCGGGCGGCGCACCGGAACTCCGGCGAGGAGACGGACGAGGACGCCCCCATGGCTCCGGTCGCCGACTGTGTCGCCGATGCCGCGGGCGGTCTCACCTTCGACCTCACCGACCCCGGCGGACCGGGCCCCGTCCACCTGGTGCTGCGGCGCCGGGGCGGCGAGGGGGAGACGCGCCTGCCGCTCACCCCGTCCGGCACCGGCCGGCTCCGGGCCGCGCTGCCCAGCGGCGCCGAACTCGCCGAGGGCCGCTGGGACGCGTACGTCCAGGTGGCCGACGGCACGCCGCAGCGCCTGGCACCCGGCCTCAACGACCTCCGGCAGCTCGTCGACCGCGTGCCCGGCGGCGCCACCGGCCGGATCGCCGTCCGCATCCCGTACGCCACCAAGCACGGCAACCTCTCCGTGCGCAGCTGGCTGCGCGCCCCGCACGCGGAGGCGGGCGAGCTCCGGACCGGCGCGGACGGCCTCGGCGTCAGCGGCCGGGTGTACGGCACGTCGCTCACCCCGGACGCGTACGTCGAGGTCGCCGACCGGCAGGGCGCCCGGCCCGCGGAGCGCGCCGAACTCACCGCCGACGGCGACGCGTTCCACTGCACCGTGGCGTACGGAGCGCCGGAGCCCGGCATCCGGGACCTGTGGCTGTGCCCGGCGGGCGAGACGGGGCCGCGGGTGCGGATCGCCCGGCTGCTGGACGACGTGGCCGACAGGAAGCACATCTTCGTCTACCCGAAGGTGACGCTGGAGACGGAGCACGGCCCGGTGACGGCGGGGCCGTACTACACGACGGACAACGACCTCTCGCTGCTGTTCGCCGCGGCGGACTGAGACGACGGGACGGACCTCGCGGACAGCGACTGTCCGCCAGGGCTGGCACACTCGCACCCATGGTGGAGACATCGGCACGTCTGCTGCGTCTGCTCTCGCTCCTGCAGGCCCACCGGGAGTGGTCCGGCGCCGAGCTGGCCGAGCGCCTCGGCGTCACCGCGCGCACGGTCCGCCGGGACGTGGACCGGCTGCGGGAGCTCGGCTACCCCGTGGACGCCAGCCCCGGCACGGGCGGCGGCTACCGGCTCGGCGCGGGGGCCGAGCTGCCCCCGCTGCTGCTGGACGACGACGAGGCGGTCGCCGTGGCCGTGGGACTGCGCACGGCGGCGGGGCAGGGCATCGAGGGCATCGGGGAGTCGTCGGTGCGCGCCCTCGCCAAGCTCGAACAGGTCCTGCCGCACCGGCTGCGGCGCCGGGTGGGCGCCCTCAACGCGTACACGGTGCCGGTACTGCGCGCCGCCGGGCCCTCGGCCGTGGACCCGGCCGTCCTCACCGAACTGGCCCACGCCTGCCGGGACGCCGAGCGCCTCCGCTTCGCATACCGCGGTCACGACGGCGCCACCGCCCGCCGCACGGTCGAACCGCACCGGCTGGTGTGCACCGAGCGCCGCTGGTACCTGGTCGCCTGGGACGTCGACCGGGCCGGCTGGCGCACCTTCCGCGTCGACCGCGTCACGCCGACGCCGCCGCACGGCCCGCGCTTCGTCCCGCGCCGGCCGCCCGCAGAGGACCTCGCCGCGTACGTCTCCCAGGGCATCTCCAGCCGGGCGTACGCCGAGCAGGCCGTGGTCCGGCTCCTGGCGCCGCTGGAGGAGGCGGCCGAGCGGGTCCCGCCCTACGCCGGGACGCTGGAGGCGGAGTCGCCCGAGAGCTGTCTGCTGCGCACCGGGGCGTCGGGCTTCGAGGCGATGGCCGCCCATCTGGTGTGGATCGGCATCGAGTTCGAGGTCGTGGAACCGTACGGGCTCGTCGAGGCGGTCAGAGCGGCTCGTGACCGTCTGTCGGCCGCTCTTGACCGATGTGGATCTGCGGGCTCTCCTCCTGGCCGGACCGGGTCTGGGGCGGCGTGATCGCCGCGAACGAGGGGTGGTGCAGGTCGAACGCCGGGGACTCGGAGCGGATCCGGGGCAGCGTGACGAAGTTGTGCCGCGGCGGCGGGCACGAGGTCGCCCACTCCAGGGACCGCCCGAACCCCCAGGGGTCGTCCACCTCGACCTTCGTGCCGTACTTCGCGGTCCGCCACACGTTGTAGAGGAACGGCAGCGTCGACAGGCCGAGCAGGAACGCGCCGATCGACGAGACGGTGTTGAGCGCCGTGAAGCCGTCGGCGGCCAGGTAGTCCGCGTACCGGCGCGGCATGCCCTCCGCGCCCAGCCAGTGCTGCACCAGGAAGGTGGCGTGGAAGCCGGCGAACAGCGTCCAGAAGTGCATCTTGCCGAGCCGCTCGTCGAGCATCTTGCCGGTGAACTTCGGCCACCAGAAGTAGAACCCGGCGAACGTCGCGAAGACCACCGTGCCGAACACGACGTAGTGGAAGTGCGCCACGACGAAGTAGGTGTCCGTGACGTGGAAGTCCATCGGCGGCGAGGCCAGGATCACCCCGGTCAGCCCGCCGAACAGGAACGTCACCAGGAAGCCGGTCGACCACAGCATCGGCGTCTCGAAGGAGAGCGACCCCTTCAGCATCGTCCCCGTCCAGTTGAAGAACTTCACACCCGTGGGGATGGCGATCAGGAAGGTCATGAAGGAGAAGAACGGCAGCAGCGCCGCGCCCGTGGCGAACATGTGGTGCGCCCACACGACCATCGACAGCCCGGTGATCGCCATGGTGGCGCCGACCAGGGTCAGATAGCCGAAGATCGGCTTCCGGCTGAAGACCGGGATGATCTCCGTGACGATCCCGAAGAACGGGAGCGCGATGATGTACACCTCGGGGTGCCCGAAGAACCAGAACAGGTGCTGCCACAGCAGCGCCCCGCCGTTCTCCGGGGCGAACACCACCGCGCCGAACCGCCGGTCGGCCTCCAGCACCAGCAGTGCGGCCGCCAGCACCGGGAACGCCATCAGGATCAGGATCGACGTGAACAGGGTGTTCCAGACGAAGATCGGCATCCGGAACATCGTCATGCCCGGGGCGCGCATACCGATGATGGTGGTCAGGAAGTTCACCGCGCCGAGGATCGTGCCGAACCCGGCGAGCGCGAGGCCCATGATCCACATGTCGGGCCCGACGCCCGGTGACCGCTCCGGACCGCTGAGCGGGGTGTAGGCGGTCCAGCCGAAGTCGGCGGCCCCCGACGGGGTCAGCAGCGAGCCGAGCACGATCAGTCCGCCGAAGAGGAAGAACCAGTACGACAGCATGTTCAGCCGCGGGAAGGCGACGTCGGGCGCACCTATCTGCAGCGGCATGAGCTCGTTGGCGAATCCGGCGAACGTCGGTGTCGCGAACAGCAGCAGCATGATCGTGCCGTGCATGGTGAACAGCTGGTTGAACTGCTCGCTGTCCATGAGCTGCAGTCCCGGGCGGCCGAGCTCCGCCCGCATCAGCAGCGCCATCAGACCGCCGACCAGGAAGAAGGCGAACGAGGTGATCAGGTAGAGGTGCCCGATCTTCTTGTGGTCCGTGGTGGTCAGCCAGTCGACCACCAGTCTCCCCGGCCGCCTGGTCCTGACGGGTGGCGCCGTCGCCTGCGCGGTGTCCGTGCCCATCGCTCGCCCCTTCGCCGTCGCGTCCCGGGCCTGCTGAAGCCCACCCATGATGCGCGCCTCGCCCGGGACTCCGACAGGGGGCGTACGGAGACGTTCCGCGGAACCGTACGACGCGCGCGCGGACCCGCTTCCGGACGGTCCGGAAATCGATGGGGGAAAGCAGTGGCCCGTACGACGGATCCCCGCTTTCCGTCCCGCTATTCGAAACGGTGGCGTGCCGATCGGCAATTGCGTAGGGCAAGGCGCGGGACACGGACGGGACCGCCCGTACGTGTGACGCGGTCCGGCCGAAACCCTGTCGTTGTTCTGTGACACAAGTGTGATCGCCGGATGACCGTGACCCTTCGTGGCGGACCTGGACTTCCCTGCCTCCGGAGTGCCGCCTAACGTGGCGTCATGGCACCCGATCACACCTCGCCCCAAGAACCCCAGGACATGCCGGACGCCTATGTGGGCCTCGACGAGGGGAGCGCCGAACGCCGCGCCCGTGAGCACGGCTGGTCCACCGTCAGGTCAGTGCCGCCGGGCGCGATCATCACCATGGAGTACCGCGTGGGCCGGCTCAACTTCGAGGTCCGGGACGGCCGGGTGGCCCGCTGCTGGAAGGGCTGAACGGCCGGAGCGGACGGAAGGCACGAGGCCCGGCTCCTCGGGGAGCCGGGCCTCGTGCCTTCCGTGTCGCGGGCGCCGGAAGGGTGCGTACCGGCCCGCTGTCTCGTGTCAGCCCCCGGTGAGCGGGCGGGCCGACGTGGTCGTGGTGCGCGGCACTCTGTCCGCGTGCGGCGGGCGGCGGCTGCCGCCCGGCGTGACCGGCGACCGCTCCGAACGGGTCGTGTGCGGGCCCGGCGCCAGGTGCGGCTGCGACCGGGCGGACCGCGCCACGACGGACGTGTCGCGGGCCGCGGCCGGTTCCTCGGCGGGCCTGCGGGGTGCGGTGCCGTCCGCCGGGACGTGGGGCGTGGCCTGCTCGGCGGGCCTGCGCAGCGTGGTGACCGGCGTGGCCACGGGCGGCGCGGCCGGGGCCGGCGCGAGGGCCGGACGCCCGTACCGGGCCCGCAGGGTGTCGCGCAGCGAGAAGATCCAGGCCTCGGCGCGGGCGATCAGCGGCTCGAACCAGGGCAGCGCCAGCAGGATCAGCAGACCGGCGATCCAGCCCAGCAGGACGTCGCTCAGCCAGTGGGTGCCGATGTAGACCGTGCTGAGGCCGACGCCGAGCGAGATCACCGCGGAGAGGGCGGACAGCCAGCGCCGCGCCCTCGGGGTGGAGGCCAGATAGGCGAGGATGCCCCAGGTCACGACGGCGTTCGCGGTGTGGCCCGAAGGAAATATGTCGCCGCCCAGCCACATCTCGTTGGAGCCGATCTCGGTCGCGTAGTGCGGTCCGAGGCGGCCCATGCCGTACTTCGCCGCGCCGACCGTGACGTTCAGCAGCAGCAGGGACACGCCGAGCGCGAGCATCGGGCGCAGGGTGTGCTGCCGCCACGAGCGCCAGCCCAGCCAGGCCGCCACCATCACGGCGGTGGGGCCGCGCTGGCCCAGGACCACGTAGTAGTCGATGAACGCGTGGATCTCCGGCCACTGCTGGTACGGGCGGAAGAACATCAGCTGCCAGTCGAGCCGGACCAGCCACGAGGTGATGAGCACGGCCCACACGATGGCGGCGTAGAAGGCCAGAGTGGCGGAGAAGAGCACGACCCGGTGCCGGCTCATCGACGGCACGTCGATGTGGGCCGGCCGTTCCGGCTCACGGTCCAGCCGGGCGAAGACCCGCTCCAGACGAGTCAGCTTTCGTTCGGTACGCACGTCAATCGACGTTACAGCGAGTGAGCTCCGATCCGGTCCGAATCACTCGGTTTGTGATGACGATGTGATGTGGGAAACCTCTCAGACCGGGGTTTATTCTCGCCAAATCCCTAATCAGTGGGCGGGTACCGCCTGCAATTCCAGTGTGGATTCGGTGACGCGGTTTCGTTGCCCTTTTGAATTCGTTCACCGAATGCTGGGGCCGATTTCTCCGCGCCATCACGGAGCGCACACGGCGGGGCTGGAAGTGATCAAGACCCGACCGGAATGATCATGGCGGGCCGGAGCCGTTGAGCCAGAACGCCCCGTAGGCCGCCGACACCGCCGCGAGCGCCACGACGACCGGCGCCGACCTGGCGGTACGCAGCCGGGCCAGGGCCGTGGCGAGGGGCAGGAGGAGGGGGAAGGCGGGCATCAGCAGGCGCGGTTTCGAGCCGAAGTAGCCGGACGCGCACAGGGCGAGCGCCACTACCGCTCCCGTGTACACGAGCACGGGCAGTGGCTGTCTTCGGCGGACGCCCGCGACGTACAGCGCGACGACCAGTGCGACGCCGGCGACCAGGCCGGCACCGGCGAGCGCCGACGGGAACGACGTGAACCGGTCCGCGACGAACCGCGCGAAGGCGTAACCGCCGTCGAAGCCGTTGCGCCAGCCCGCCTGGACGTCCAGATAGCCGAGCGGCCCGCCGCCGGTGCGGTACCCGACCCACAGCACATAACCGGCGGCGCCCAGGGGCGCGAGCAGCATGCCGAGGGCGCGTGACGTAAAAGACGCGCTACCTGATGCGCCCATGCTCCCGTTTGCCACGAACGAGGGACGCCGGTCACCTTCGCGGTCCCTCATGTACGAGACCAGTGCCGCCGCCCACACCGCCGCGGCCACCGCGAGCCCCACCGGACGGGTCAGCCCGGCGAGCGAGGCCAGCACGCCCGCGGCGACCCAGCGGCCGGTCAGCACCGCGTACAGCGCCCACGCGGCCAGCGCCGTGAACAGCGACTCGGTGTACGCCATGGACTGCACGATGCCGACCGGCAGCGCGGCCCACAGCAGCACCGCGAAGGTCCCCGCCCGGCGCCCGTACAGACGGTCCGTGACGGCGAAGATCCCCCAGGCGGCGGCGAGGGAGGCCAGGGCGGCGACGAGCAGGCCCGCGTCCGCGTACGACAGCGGGGTCACCGCCGACACCGCTCTTTCCAGCCAGGGCAGCAGCGGGAAGAAGGCCAGATTCGAGTGCACGTCCCCGTTCGGGAGACGGACCTCGTAGCCGTAGCCGAGCTCCGCGACCCGCACGTACCAGAGCGAGTCCCAGCGGGCGGACAGCAGCGTGTGCGCGTCCGCGCCGCGCGCCGCGCTCCACACGGCGAGGACCACCAGCCCCAGCGCTCGGACGGCGGCGTAGCCGAGGAGCGCGGGGGCGGCCCTGCGCAACAGGGGCGGAGAAGGGCGCGTCACAAGATCGGTCACGCGCTCGATTATCGGTGCGGCCCGGAACCGGAGGGCCGCGCAAGGACGTCGTGGGCCGTGAACGTGAGCCGTGACGGAGGGCCGCGACGGCGCCCGCCACGCCCGCGTGGCACACACCACACCCCGTACGAAAGTCCCATGAGAGGCCCGCCACTCGCCTCTGGCGGGAACTCGCGTACGCTGACGGCTCACTCGCCGTTCGATGCGCGGGTCCGGGACACCGCTCCTCCCGGGCCGCAGCCGCCGGGACGTCCCCACCCGCGGTCCGCCGGGCGCGAGGGAACATCTGGGAGGTACGCACATGTCCGGGACGAGCACGGCCGCCGCGCGGTGCCGCCGGGAGGCCGGGCCCGGTGCCAGGCGCTGGCTCGTCCTCGTCGTCCTCTGCGCCAGCCTGCTGCTCGTCGCCGTCGACGCGACCGTCCTGCACGTGGCGGTGCCCGCCGTCACCGAGGACCTCGGGCCCAGCGCCATCGAACTGCTCTGGATCGTCGACGCCTACCCGCTCGTCTGCGCCTCGCTGCTGATCCTCTTCGGCACCCTGGGCGACCGGGTGGGCCGTCGGCGGATCCTGCTCCTCGGCTACGGCCTGTTCGGCATCGCCTCCGGGCTCGCGGCCTGCGCGGACGACCCGGGCGTACTGATCGCGGCCCGTGCGCTGCTCGGCGTCGGCGGTGCCATGATCATGCCCGCGACGCTGTCGATCCTGCGACAGGTCTTCCCCGACCGGCGCGAACGCGCCCTCGCGATCGGCATCTGGAGCGCCGTCGCCGCGGTCGGCGCCGCGGTCGGCCCGCTGCTCGGCGGCTTCCTCCTCGAGCACTTCTGGTGGGGCTCGGTCTTCCTCGTCAACATTCCGCTGATGCTGGTCAGCCTGCCCGTCGGACGGTGGCTGCTGCCCGAGTCGACCGGCGAGCGGGACGGCCCCTGGGACGTGGCCGGGGCACTGATGGCCGCCGCCGGGCTGTTCGGTGCGGTGCTGGGCGTGAAGCGGCTCGGGGGCGGCACGTCGCCGCTGGACCCCTGGACGGCGGGACCCCTCCTGCTGGGCGGCGCGCTGCTGTTCGCCTTCGTCCGGCGGCAGCGGCGGCGCAAGCACCCGCTGGTGGACCTCGGGATGTTCGGGCGGCCCGCGTTCAGCACCTCCGTCGGGTGCATCGTGCTGGCGATGCTCGCCCTGGTCGGCCTGGAGCTGATCGCGGCGCAGTACCTCCAGCTCGTCCTCGGGCTGTCCCCGCTGCAGACGGGTATGCGACTGCTGCCGTTGACCGTCGCGGCCATGACGGCCGGCCTGGTGGGCGCGCACCTGCTGCGCCGCTTCGGGCCGCGCCGCATGGTGTCGCTGGGCTTCTGCCTGACCGCGGGCGCGGTCGTGCTGCTGACGGCGATGGGCCACCACGACCGGCCGTTCCTGCTGCTCACCGGCTTCGTCCTGCTCGGATTCGGCCTGGAGACGACGCTCTTCGGGGCGTACGAGTCGATGCTCAGCGAGGCGCCCGCGGACCGCGCGGGCGGGGCGGCCGCGATCGGCGAGACCTCGTACCAGCTCGGCGCGGGGATCGGCATCGCGCTGCTGGGCAGCGTGATGAACGCCGCCTATGCACCGGGCCTGGCGTCGGTGCCCGGTGTTCCCGCGTCGGCCTCGGCGGCGGCCGGGCACTCGCTGGGCGAGGCGTACGAGGTGGCCGGGCGGCTCGGCGGCGCCTCCGGCGAGGCCCTGCGGCAGGCCGCGCGCGACTGCTTCGTGCACGGTCTGCACGTCACGCTGCTCGTCAGTGCGGGGCTGCTGCTGGCCGGCGCGGCGATGGCGCTGCGGCTGCCGCGGAGCATGGAGTCCGCCGAGCCCGCGGAGCCGTCCGCGGCGGTCCCGGCCGGGGCGGGCGCCGTACCGCCGGCCGCCGACGGCCGGGTCGACGTGCCCGCGCCCCGGGAGGCGACCGCCGAGGTGCGCGCCTGAACCCCCTGGACGTGCGGAAAACTGCGTCGTAACGTCGGCGTCGACCCGTGACTAGCGCTGCTAGTTTTCAGTGTGCCCGGAGTGCCCGGAGGCTGCCCCATGACCGCGTCCCCGAAGCTGCCGCCCTTCGACCCCGCCGATCCGCTCGGCCTCGACGACCTGCTGGACGCGGAGGACCTCGCGATCCGGGACACCGTGCGCGGCTGGGCCGCCCGGCGGGTGCTGCCGAACGTCGCCGAGTGGTACGAGAAGGGCGAGCTGCCCGAGATCCGTGAACTGGCCCGGGAGCTCGGCGGGATCGGCGCCCTCGGGATGTCCCTGAGCGGCTACGGCTGCGCGGGCGCCACCGCCGTGCAGTACGGGCTGGCCTGCCTGGAGCTGGAGGCCGCCGACTCGGGCATCCGCTCGCTCGTCTCCGTGCAGGGCTCCCTCGCCATGTACGCGATCCACCGCTTCGGCAGCGAGGAGCAGAAGCGGGAATGGCTGCCGCGCATGGCCGCCGGCGAGGTCATCGGCTGCTTCGGGCTGACCGAACCGGACCACGGCTCCGACCCCGCGTCGATGCGCACGTACGCCAAGCGCGAGGGCGCGGACTGGGTGCTCACCGGACGGAAGATGTGGATCACCAACGGCTCCGTCGCCGGCGTGGCCGTCGTGTGGGCGCACACCGACGAGGGGATCCGCGGCTTCGTCGTGCCGACCGACACCCCCGGTTTCTCCGCGCCCGAGATCAGGCACAAGTGGTCCCTGCGCGCGTCCGTCACGAGCGAGCTGGTCATGGACGACGTACGGCTGCCCGCCGGCGCCGTACTGCCGGCGGTCACCGGGCTCAAGGGCCCGCTCAGCTGTCTGTCCCACGCGCGCTACGGCATCGTGTGGGGAGCCATGGGGGCGGCGCGGACCTGTTTCGAGACCGCGGTCGACTACGCGAAGTCGAGGGAACAGTTCGGCAGGCCCATCGGCGGCTTCCAGCTCACCCAGGCCAAGCTCGCCGACATGGCGGTGGAGCTGCACAAGGGGATCCTGCTCGCCCACCATCTGGGGCGGCGGATGGACGCGGGACGGCTCCGTCCCGAACAGGTCAGCTTCGGCAAGCTGAACAACGTGCGCGAGGCGATCGAGATCTGCCGTACCGCCCGGACCGTCCTGGGGGCCAACGGGATCTCCCTGGAGTACCCCGTCATGCGGCACGCCACGAACCTGGAGTCCGTGCTCACCTACGAGGGCACCGTCGAGATGCACCAGCTCGTGCTGGGCAAGGCGCTCACCGGTCTCGACGCCTTCCGGTGATCCCCGGGCCGGGGGAAACCCGAGGGGAGCAGCGGGCGGGGCGCGCATGCCGCCCCGCTCAGCTCTGGTTGAAGAAACCGTCCGTCCCACGGCTCGCCGCCTGGCCGCTGACGATCTCCGTGTCGGCGGGGGTCAGCAGGAACACCCGGCTGGAGACCCGCTCGATGGAGCCGCGCAGCCCGAAGATCAGGCCGGCCGCGAAGTCGACGACGCGCTTGGCGTCGCCGGCCTCCATGTTCGTGAGGTTCATGATGACGGGGACCCCGTCGCGGAAGAGCTCGCCGATGTGCCGGGCGTCCCGGAAGCTGTCCGGGGCGACCGTGCCGATCCGGCGGCCCTTCTCCTGCGCCGATTCGGACGCGACCTTCACCCGCGGGTCGGTGACCCAGGCATCGCCGGACTCCTGCTGCCCCTCGGCGTAGTCGTCGTCGTAGTATCGCTCGTCATCGTTGTCGTCGACGAGGCCAAGCCAGGCACTCGCTTTGCGCACCGATCCCATGGACGCCTCCTCTCACAGCGGTCATTTCTGCTTTCCGCATCCCTATGGTCGTCCATGATGCGGATGGCGCGCCAAGTGGATAGACGCCGCGCGGGGGTTTCGTGACGGTACTGGTGCAGAGCGGATCCGTACAGAGCCCGTGTGCCCCAAGGCCTCTGTGGTACACGGCTGCTGACTGTGAGTGAAATAATATTTCTCGCGGCGGACGGGTGATCACCGGTGCGTCCGGGTGAAGGACAGGCGCTCGTTACGATGCGACCGAAGATCGCACCGGTCACGGGCGAGCGTCGTATTCGGAATCGTCAGGCCGTGCAGCCATCGTCTCGGCGACGGGCTGCGGGGGCTGCCGGTCTCGGTACTGACGGAAGATCAGGCCGACCGGGAACGGGCCGGCGGGTGGCGGCGCACCGCCGGGCCCTGCCCTTCCCCGAGTTCTCGGCTGGCTCGAACAGGGGAGACCCCCATCGCGGACTGCGCACCGCCTCGGTCGCCCGCGGCGAGGGCGCGCGGCTCGCCGCCGCGGTCTCCCTGGTGCTCGCCTCGGCCAAGGTCCGCGACCACCTGGCGGACGATGGGGGTCCCCCCTGCTCGAGCGAAGCCGAGAGCTTGGGGGAGGGATCACGGCCCGCGGGCCGCTGCGGCTCGCCGCGCGTCGGGTTGCCGAGAGCTGGGACCGCGCCGGCGCCCGTACCGGAACGGACCTGGGCTTCGACACGGCCGTCCTGGTCGACGCCGTGGACCGGCAGGTCGGGATCGAGACACTGGCCGGGCCTGGAACGCCGATCCTGACGGTCACCGAGCCGACCGAGACGGCGACCGCCGCGGCCTTCGCGCACACCGCGGTGCTGGCCGGACGGCCCGGCAACGCCGAGCCGCTCGCCGAGGCGGGCCGTCTCTTCGGACGGCTCGCCCATCTGCTGGACGCGGTGGAGGACCGCGCGGCCGACGCCGCGTCAGGTGCGTGGAACCCTCCCCCAAGCTCTCGGCTTCGCTCGAGCAGGGGGTACCCCCATCGGCGACCGGTACGTCCCTGACCGAGGTCCGGCGGCTAGCCGAGGACGCGCTGCACGGGATATGGCTCGCCCTGCGCGAGGCCGAGTTCGCCGACAGCCGGCTCGCGCATGTGCTGCTCGTGCACGAGCTGCGGAGGTCGGTGGACCGCGCGTTCGGGACGGTGCCGACGTGCTCGGCGCACCGGCTGGGCGGGCCGTACGGGCGGCAGCAGCACCCCGCCGGACCCCACGGGCCGTACGGAGCACCGCAGTAGGGAGGCGTCGGGACGAACCCGCACCCGGGTGGTGGAGGTTCGGGCCGACGTGGCTTCTGGGCCGGCTGCGGGATGTTCTGGCTCCTGTGCTGCACCTGCAAGCTGTGCTGCGCGGAGGAGTACGAGGGTCCGTGGTCCCGGAAGAAGCGCGAGGGCTGCTGCCGTGACTGTGACTGCTGCGACTGCAATTGCTGCTGCCCCTGCGACGGGTGCTGAGGGGAAGGTGCGCGTGTGAAGGCGTGGGTGTGAGCCGGTCCCTGTGCTCAGGGCAGGCAGCAGGCAGGGGGTCGGCTCAACAGGACGACGACCACACTCGACCGAAGTCGATGTGGGAGCGCGTGACCAGCCACTGCTGCGGATGCATGGGCCAAGTTGAACAGGCATCCGGTTCCGCGTCAACTCGCTTGAGACGTACGGCTCACAGTATGGACAGCCTTGACAGCGCGGGGAAACGCCCCCGTACTCTCGATGGACGGCCGTGCTGAGGGGCTCGGCCGTACGGCGCCCGCCGGCGCCCGTCGTGTGAAGGCGACGACCGTGTTCCGACTGTCGCGCCACGGAGCCTTCGCATGCCTCCCATGTCCCTCCCGTCTTCCGCCGCTTCCGGCACCCCCGACCCCGCGACTCCGCCCGTCCCGGAGCGCACCCGATGAGCGCCTCCACCGCCGGGCGGCCGTCCCTGGTGATCGTGGGCGCCGGACCGCGCGGCACCGGTGTGCTGGAGCGGATCGCCGCCAACGCGCCCGAGCTGTACGGCGGCACCGAGCTCGACGTGCACCTCGTGGACCCGTACCCGCCGGGCGGCGGCCGCATCTGGCGGCAGGAGCAGTCGCCGCTGCTGTGGATGAACTCCCAGGCGCAGGACGTCACCATGTTCACCGACGAGACGGTGGACATGGCCGGCCCCGTGCGGCCCGGACCCACCCTGCACGAGTGGGCGGCCGTCGACGGCCGCTCCTTCAGTGACCGCCGGCTGCTCGGCTCCTACCTGAGCTGGGTGTACGAGCGGACGGTCGCCGCCCTGCCGCCCGGCATCCGCGTCCACCGCCACGCCCGGCGCGCCCTCGGTGTCGGCGGGCCGCGCGAAGGGCGGCAGCAGGTGTGGCTGGAGGGCCGCCCCCGGCCCCTGCTCGCCGACCTGGTGGTGCTCACGCTCGGCCACCTCGACGCCGAACCCGACGACGAGCAGCGGGAGCTGGCCGCGTACGCCCGTGAGCACGGGCTCGTCCATCTGCCGCCGGACTTCACCGCCGACAGCGACCTCACCGCGCCGGCGCCGGGGGAGCCCGTCCTCGTGCGCGGTTTCGGGCTCGCCTTCGTGGATCTGATGGTGTTGCTGACCGAGGGGCGCGGCGGACGCTACGAGGACGACGGGCGCGGCGGCCTGACGTACGTGCCCTCCGGACGGGAGCCCGTGCTGTACGTCGGGTCCCGGCGCGGCGTCCCCTACCACTCCAAGATCGGCTACGACTGGGAGGGTGAACGGCCGCCGCTGCCGCGCTTCCTCGGGCCCGCCGAGATCGACGCCCTGCTCGCCCGGCCGGACGGCTTCGACTTCCGGCGGGACGTCTGGCCGCTGGTCGAGAAGGAGCTCGGGTTCGCGCACTACCACCGGCTCTTCACGGCCCACCCCGAGCGCACGACCCTGGCGTGGACGGAGTTCGAGAAGCGGTACGCGGCCGCCGGGGACGCCGCCGAGGTGACGGCGCTCGTCGCGGACGCCGTGCCCGACCCGGCCGACCGCCTCGACCTCGCGGCGCTGGACCGCCCGCTGGACGGCATCACCTACGGGTCGTACGGCGAACTCCAGGACGAGCTGCGGGCGTACATCGAGGACGACCTGATGCGGCGGCACAACCCGTTGCGCAGCCAGGACAGCGCCGTCTTCCTCGCGCTGCTGTCCGTCTACGGGCAGCTGGTGCGGCTCGGGGACATCGGGTCCTGGTGGCACGGGTTCTTCAGCTATCTCGCGTCCGGGCCGCCCGGGCCCCGGCTGCGGCAGATGCTCGCGCTGTCCCGGGCGGGCGTGCTGCGCTTCCTCGGCGCGGGGATGCGCGTCGAGGCGGCCGACGGGGTGTTCCGGGCACGCAGCGACAGCGTGCCGTGGTCGTTCGTGGAGGCCCGCGCACTGGTCGAGGCGCGGCTGCCGGAGCCCACGGCCGAGCGCACCCGGGACGCGCTGCTGCGCGGACTGCACGCCGACGGGGCCGGCGTCACCGCCGAGGGCCTCCTTGCAGTGGACCCCGCCGACGGACGGGTGCTCGACCGCTCCGGCCGCCCGCACCCGCGGCGCTTCGCGCTCGGGCCGCACACCGACGCCCGGGGCTCGGGCGCCTTCACCCGGCCGCGCACCGGCGGCCCGGCGTTCCGGCAGAACGACGCGACGGCACGGGCCGCGCTCGCCTTCCTCGGTGCCCTTTCCTGTCGCACCGCCGCCTGACCGGCTTCCCTTCCCCCCGCGGCACGCCGTCTCCGGCATGCCGCCCCCGAGGCATCCGTTCGTCTGCGAGGAACCCTCATGTCCCTGACCAGTGATCCACCCGTCGCCAAACCGGCCCCGCCGCCCGAGGACCTCGGCGCGCTGAAGGTCGTTCCCGTCCGCCACCCCTGGCGCTGGGCCGCCGTGGCCGGGACGGCCGTGCTGCTCACCCAGTTCGTCCACGGCCTCGCCACCAATCCCGGCTGGGAGTGGGAGGTGTTCGCCGAGTTCTTCACGGCGGACGTGATCCTCAAGGCGGTCTGGATCACCCTCCAGCTCACCTTCCACGGCACCGCGCTGGGCTTCGCGCTCGGCATCGTGCTGGCGTTCATGCGGCTGTCGGCCAGCCCGTTCCTGCGGGCCGTGTCCTTCGGGTACGTGTGGGCGTTCCGTTCGATCCCGCTGATCGTGCAGCTGCTGTTCTGGTTCAACCTGGCCTACCTCTACAAGGAGGTGCAGTTCGGCATCCCGTTCGGGCCGGGCTTCCTCTCCTTCGACACGATGGGGCTGGTCGGCGCGATGAGCGCGGCCGTCCTCGGGCTCGCCCTGCACCAGGCCGCGTACGCCGCGGAGATCGTCCGCGGCGGCGTCCTGGCCGTCGACAGCGGTCAGCTCGAGGCGGCCGCCGCGCTCGGCATCCCCCGGCTGCGGCAGATCCGGCGGATCGTGCTGCCCCAGGCCATGCGGTCGATCCTGCCCAACGCCGCCAACGAGGTCATCTCGCTGTTCAAGGGCACCTCGATCGTCTCCGTCATGGCCATCGGAGAGCTCTTCTACGAGGTGCAGGTGATCTACGGGCGCAACGGCCGGGTGGTCCCGCTGCTGATGGTGGCCACCGTCTGGTACATCCTCCTGACCAGCGCGCTCTCCGTCATCCAGTACTACGTGGAACGGCACTTCGCGAAGGGGACCACCCGATGAGCGTCCATGCGGCGAGCGACCGTCCGGCGAGCGCGATGGTCGAGATCCGGTCCGTCCACAAGAGCTTCGGCGCGCTGCAGGTGCTCAAGGGCGTCGACCTCACGGTGCGCGCCGGCGAGGTCACCGTCGTCCTCGGCCCGTCCGGCTCCGGCAAGTCGACGCTGCTGCGGACCATCAACCACCTGGAGAAGGTCGACCGGGGGTGGATCAGCGTCGACGGCTCGCTCATCGGGTACCGGCGCGCCGGCGACAAGCTGTACGAGCTGCGCGAACGCGACATCCTCAAGCAGCGCACACAGATCGGCTTCGTCTTCCAGAACTTCAACCTCTTCCCGCACCTGACCGTGCTGGAGAACATCGTCGAGGCCCCGGTCTCCGCACTCGGCCGGCCCCGCAAGAACGCCGTCGGGACCGCGCGCGGACTGCTCGCCCGGGTCGGGCTCGCCGACAAGGCCGACGCCTATCCGAGGCAGCTCTCCGGCGGGCAGCAGCAGCGCGTCGCCATCGCCCGCGCGCTCGCCCTGGAGCCGAAGCTGCTGCTCTTCGACGAGCCCACCTCGGCCCTCGACCCCGAACTGGTCGGCGAGGTCCTCGATGTGATCAAGGACCTGGCGGAGCAGGGCACCACCATGATCGTCGTCACGCACGAGATCGGTTTCGCCCGCGAGGTCGCCGACACCGTGGTCTTCATGGACGACGGCCGCATCGTCGAGCAGGGCACCCCCGCCGACGTACTGGACCGGCCGCGCCACGACCGTACGCGCGCCTTCCTCTCCAAGGTCCTGTGAACCGCTCAGCCGCTCCGGCCCTTCACGCACCGTTCCGAGCAACAGGAGTACATCCGTGATCTCCCGCCGTGCCCTCGCCACCGCCCTCGCCGCCCTCGTCGCCGCGCCCCTGCTCGCCGCCTGCGGAGGTGACAGCGACGCGGCCACCGGAACGGGCTCGTCCGGCAAGGGCGAGGAGCGCGTGGGCGGCATCAACATCGGCCCCGACCAGGACCGTGTCCGGGGGAAGAAGGCCGACGGGATCGCCGCCCTGGTGCCTGCCGCGATCCGGGAGCGCGGCACGCTGAGACTCGGTCAGAGTGCCGACGCCTCGCCGCCGCTCGGGTTCTACGCCACCGACGACAAGACCCGAATCGGCTCCGAGATCGACCTCGCCACCCTGGTCGCCGACACCCTCGGGCTGAAGCTCGTCAACGAGGAGGTCTCCTGGGAGAACCTCTTCGTCGGCCTCGACAGCGGCAAGTTCGACGCCGTCTTCTCCAACGTCACCGTCACCGAGGAACGCAAGGAGAAGTACGACTTCGCGACCTACCGGCTCGACAACATCGCCTTCGAGGCCAAGAAGGGCGCCGGGTGGAAGGTCGACGGGCCCGAGGACGTGGCGGGGAAGACCGTCGCCGTGTCCTCCGGCACCAACCAGGAGAAGATCCTCGTCGACTGGAGCGAGGCCAACGAGAGGGCCGGCCGCAAGCCGGTCACGATCAAGTACTTCCAGAAGGACACCGACTACTACCTGGCGCTCCAGTCCGGGCGCATCGACGCCTATCTCGGTCCCAGCCCCTCCTCCGCCTACCACGTGGCGACGTCCGGCCAGACGGAGATCATCGGCACCCTCTCCGGCGCCGGTGACGAGCTCCAGGGCAAGATCGCCGCGACCACGAAGAAGGACAGCGGACTCGTCAAGGCCTACGCCGCCGCGATCGACCACGTGATCGAGGACGGCAGTTACGAGCGCGTCCTGAAGCGGTGGGGGCTGGAAGGCGAGGCCGTGGACAAGTCGGAGATCAACCCGCCCGGGCTGCCCAAGACCCAGTGACCGTGATCCGCCTTCGCCTCCGCCCTTCGGCAGGTCCGGACGCCCGGCCTGCCGGGAGCGGAGGCGAAGGTGGCCGACGAAAGGTTTCCCCTCTCATGACCGCACCGCACGGCCGGGGACTGCTGCACCTGGCCGCCGCCGTCGACCAGCGGGCGGCGTACGGCGCCGGGCCGTACGTCGAGTCGGCGCGGCTGGCCGAGCGCGGCGCGCTGGACTTCGTGACCCTCCACGACTCCGCGCGCCCCGGCCCGGACGCGCTCGCCGTACTGTCCCGGGTCGCGCCCGCCACCGCCCGGATCGGCCTGGTACCGACCGTGACCACCACACACACCGAGCCCTTCCACGTCCAGGCGGCCGTGGCGACCCTGGACCGGGTCAGCCGCGGCCGGGCCGGCTGGCGGATCGACGTGTCGGCCACCGAGGGCGAGGCACGGCTCTCCGGGCGCCGGCACGCGGCCGCGGCGGACGCCCTGTGGCGGGAGGCCGGCGAGGTCGCCGACGCCGCCGCCCGGCTCTGGGACAGCCGGGAGGACGACGCGGAGATACGAGACGTGGCGACCGGCCGGTTCACCGACCGGGACAAGCTGCACCACGTCGACTTCGCGGGCGGCACCTTCCGGGTGAAGGGGCCCTCGACCGTGCCGAGGCCGCCGCAGGGCCACCCCGTCCGCGTCGTCGACGCCACCGACCGGCACGCCCGGTACACCGCCGCCCGGTACGCGGACGTGGCGCTCGTGCAGGCCGACGGGCCCGCCCGCGCCGGTGCCGTACGGACCGAACTGCGGTCCGCCGCGGCCGCGTCCGGGCGCGACCCCGGCACGCTGCGGGTGCTCGCCCACCTCACCGTCGACCTCGGTGACGGTGAGCACGCGGCCGATCCGGGCCACGGCGGGGGCGGGCCCCGGCAGACCGCGCACGGGCCGCTGTACCGGGGCGGCCCCGTCGACCTGGCCCAGCTGATCACCGCCTGGCACCGGGCCGGCGTCGTCGACGGCTTCCACCTGGTCCCCGCCGAGCCGCACCGCGACCTGGAGCGGCTCGTCAACGGGACGGTGGCGCTGCTCCAGCACCGTGGCCTGTTCCGCACCTTCTATCCGGGCCGCACGCTGCGGGAACACCTCGGACTGCCCGACCCGGCGCGGCTCGTGCGGGAGGACTGAGCGCCGGGCACCGCGAACCCGTGGCCGGGCGGGGGATGCGGATGCCGCCGGGCGGGACGGCGAGAGCGCAATCCGCGCCGATCCGTCCCGGGCCCGGGCATTCCGCGTCGACCGCCGCAAAGGCAGCACTCCGGTCGCCCCGAGGCGGCGCACAAAATCTTCACATGTCCGTGGGGAGATCATTACCCGCTGGTGGCGGGCCGGTTGTCTGCGGTCCGGCCGAAAGACCCCCTTGCGTGGCTCGGTCATGCGGCCGAATACTCCCCCACAGCGCCTTGTCAGGGGCACGGCGTGTTCGTAATCCGAACACGTCCCTTGACTCGCGCCTCACGGGCCCCACCCCACACAGCGGGCCCCCGACTTCCCTCAGGAGGGAACGAACAGTGAGGACCCAGCGCACCACCCCCCGTAGCGGCGTTGCGAGACGGACCCGGCTGATCGCCGTGGCCGCCGGACTCGTGGCCGCGGCTGCCGTCGCAGTCCCCAACGCCAACGCGAGCGACGCGCAGACCTTCAGCACGACCGAGCTCAAGCAGGCCAGCTCCTCCATACTCCAGGCCGATGTGCCGGGCACCGCCTGGGCGGTCGACCAGAAGACCGGCAAGGTCCTCCTCACCGTCGACAGCACCGTCTCCGAGGCGGAACTCGCGAAGATCCAGAAGGCGGCCGGCGACAACGCCGGCGCTCTTGAGGTGAAGCACACCCCGGGCAAGTTCAGCAAGCTCATCCAGGGCGGCGACGCCATCTACTCCGGCAGCGGGCGCTGCTCCCTCGGCTTCAACGTCCGCAGCACCAGCGGGGTCGACTACTTCCTGACCGCCGGGCACTGCACCTCCGGCTCGGGCACCTGGTACGGCAACTCCAGCCGCACCACGGTCCTGGGCCCGGCGGCCGGTACGAGCTTCCCGGGCAACGACTACGGAATCGTCCGGTACAGCAACACGTCCATCGCCAAGCCGGGCACCGCCAACGGTGTCGACATCACGCGCGCGGCGACCCCGTCGGTGGGCACCACCGTCATCCGCGACGGTTCCACCACGGGCACCCACAGCGGCCGGGTCACCGCCCTCAACGCCACGGTCAACTACGGCAGCGGCCAGGTCGTCTCCGGCCTGATCCAGACCACGGTCTGCGCCGAGCCCGGTGACTCCGGCGGCCCGCTCTACGGCAGCAACGGCACCGCCTACGGCCTGACCTCCGGCGGCAGCGGCAACTGCTCCTCCGGCGGTACGACGTTCTTCCAGCCGGTCACCGAGGCCCTGAGCGCCTACGGCGTCAACCTCACCTGACCGACCGTGCCGGCTCCCCCGGCACACCCGCACCACTGCCACTGGACTGCAGCCAGCAGCAGGCGAGCCCCCGCACGGTGCATGCCGCGCGGGGGCTCGCCCCGTCCGTGTGCCGGGGTTACCGTCGAAGGGCACATGCGGCAGTACGGGTGCGATGCGCGACCCCGGGGGGCCGACATGGTCGAGGAGCTGGTGACGGCCGGAGTTGCCCTGGCGTCCGTCGGCACGGTGTACCTGATGTCGGCGGCGCGCGTGGTGAAGCAGTACGAGCGGGGGGTGGTGTTCCGCCTCGGGCGGTTGCTGCCGAAGGTGCGCGGGCCGGGGTTCACCATGATCGTCCCCTTCGTCGACCACCTGCAGAAGGTCAACATGCAGATCGTGACGCTGCCGGTCCCTGCGCAGGAGGGCATCACCCGGGACAACGTCACGGTGCGGGTGGACGCCGTCGTCTACTTCCGGGTGACCGCGCCGGCCGACGCGGTCGTCCGGGTCGAGGACTACCGGTTCGCCGTCTCGCAGATGGCGCAGACCTCGCTGCGCTCCATCATCGGCAAGAGCGAGCTCGACGACCTGCTCTCCAACCGGGAGAAGCTCAACCAAGGGCTGGAGCTGATGATCGACAGCCCGGCCGTGGAGTGGGGCGTGGCCATCGACCGGGTGGAGATCAAGGACGTGTCGCTGCCCGAGACCATGAAGCGGTCCATGGCCCGGCAGGCCGAGGCCGACCGCGAGCGGCGGGCGCGGGTCATCAACGCCGACGCCGAACTCCAGGCGTCCAAGAAGCTCGCCGAGGCGGCCCAGCAGATGGCCGAGACGCCGTCGGCGCTCCAGCTCCGGCTGCTGCAGACGGTGGTGGCGGTCGCCGCCGAGAAGAACTCCACGCTCGTCCTGCCGTTCCCGGTGGAGCTGCTGCGGTTTCTGGAGCGGGCCCAGCAGCCGGAAGCCGTGCCGCCGCCCGGAGAGACACCTCCTGTGACCGCGGTGGCGGAGCGGCCGGAGCGGCCGGAGCGGCCGCAATAGCCGGCCGAGTCCCGCGCGCACCCGGCCTCCGATGGGGCGATATCCAGACAGGACTAGACCTCACCGGTTGCCGAGGGCATTGCCGCAGCGGGTGTTTGCAAGGGTGATCCGGATGAGGTGATTCCGGGCGGTAACGCCTCAGGGGGCGCGCGCCCCGGAGACTTCGGTGAACTGGTGCGCGGCCTGAAGTCGACCTTGTGTGCTCCCTGTGCCCCTCGGAATAGTGGGCGCCGCACAGTTGGCATGGACGCGGCTTTTCGGCCTGTCCTTTCCGGCCTGTCGCCTCCGTGTCCGTACACCTTCCGGCCGCAGGGGGTCCCCACGCCCTTCTCGGCCGACCCCCCACAGGAGGACGTGAGTTGAAGCACCGACGCATATCCGGACGGCGTGCCGTCATGACGGGCGCGGGCATCGCCGCGCTGGTCGCCACAGGAGTCACCTTCCAGACTGCGAACGCCGGCGAGGCCGGGCCCGCCCCCGAGCTGCGGACCCTCTCGGCCGGCGCGGCCGGAAAGCTCGCCTCGGCCCTCGGTCGTGACCTGGGCACCGACGCCGCGGGGACGTACTACGACGCGCGGAACGAGCAGCTCGTGGTGAACGTGCTCGACGAGACGGCCGCCGGCACCGTCCGGGAGGCCGGCGCCCGGGCGAGAGTCGTGGAGCACTCCCTCGCCGAGCTGGCGAGCGCGCGTACGACGCTCCGGCGGGACGCCGCCGTCCCCGGCACCTCGTGGGCGACCGACCCGCGGACCAACAAGGTCGTCGTCACCGCGGACCGCACGGTCTCCGCCGCCGAGTACGCCCGGCTCGCCGAGGTGGTCGACGGGCTCGGCGCCAAGGCCGAACTGCGGCGCACCAAGGGCGAGTTCAAGACCTTCTTCGCGGGCGGCGACGCCATCACGGGCGGGGGCGGCCGCTGCTCCGTCGGCTTCAACGTGGTCAAGGACGGCGAGCCGTACTTCCTGACCGCGGGCCACTGCACCGAGGCCGCCACCACCTGGTCCGACACGGGCGGCCGGCAGATCGGCACCGGCGCGGGGTCCAGCTTCCCCGGCAACGACTACGGCCTGGTGAAGTACGCCGCCGGCGTCGACCACCCGAGCGAGGTCGACCTCTACGACGGCTCCGCGCAGACCATCACCGGAGCGGGCGGGGCGACCGTCGGCATGCGGGTCACCCGCAGCGGTTCGACGACGCAGGTCCACAGCGGCACCGTCACCGGCCTGGACGCCACCGTGAACTACGGCAACGGCGACGTCGTCAGCGGTCTCGTCCGGACGGACGTCTGCGCCGAGCCCGGGGACAGCGGCGGGCCCCTCTTCTCGGGTGCCACCGCCATCGGCCTCACGTCGGGCGGCAGCGGCGACTGCTCCTCGGGCGGGGAGACCTTCTTCCAGCCGGTCACCGAGGCGCTCTCGGCCTTCGGCGCCCGGATCGGCTGATCGGTTCGGCCGGCCGGCCTGCCGGTCGGCCGAGGGAGGGCGGCCCCGGCGCCGGGGCCGGAACGACGCGGGTCCCGCCCGGTGCGTCCGGGGCGGGACCCGCGTCCGCCGTGTGCCGTCACGGGGCCATGACGGGGCGTCCGGCCCCGGTCCCGCCCCCGGTCCGCCTCGTACGCAGCGCCGCCGCCACCAGGGTGACGGCGGTCCCGGCGACCGCCCAGGCCGAGAGCACCAGCAGCGCGGCGGTCACGTCGTTGCCCCGGAAGTACGCGATCGAGCGGGCGGCCCAGGTGCCCGCGCCCGGCGGCAGGGCCGGACCGATCGCCGCCCAGAACGGCGGCAGCATCGGCAGCGGGAAGGCACCGCCCGCGCTCGGATTGCCCGCGATCACCACCAGCAGGATCGCCAGACCGATGCCGACGATCCCGAAGAGCCCCTGGAGCGCGAGCGTGGCCGCCCCCACCGCGAAGGTGATCAGCGCGCCGAGCCCCCACAGGGCCGCCACGCTCCCCGGCAGGGCGCCGAGCACGGGCCCCACGATCACCGCGCCGCCGAGCCCGCCCGCGATCGCGACCAGCGCCATCGCCGCGAGCCGGATCAGCGCCCGCCGCGGGTTCGGGGGCCGCATCCCCGTACTGATCGCCAGGATCGAGGCGCACAGATAGCCGCCCACGCACCAGCCGACGACCAGGTAGAACGACGAGAGCCCGTCGAAGTCCCGCGCGGAGGCCGGGGCCACGTCGACCGTCCGCACCGTGCGCCCGCGATTCTGGTCCAGCGTGGTCACGAGCGACTCGAGGGTGCTGGCGAGGGCCGTGCCGCCGCCGGAGGCGACCAGCAGCGTGTCGACGGTGCCGGCCGGGTCGAGCACCAGCGCGCCGTCGAGGTCCCGGTCCAGGATCCGCCGGCGGGCCGTGGCCTCGTCCTCGACCGTGCGCGGGTCCAGCGGTGAGCCCGGGATCCGCGCCAGGCGGCGGGCCGTCGCCTGCCCGGACGCGGGGGCGTCCGGCGCGACCACGCCGAACGGCACGTCCCGGGGCCGCGGATCGTGCAGGGCCCCCACGTAGGAGGCGATGAAGAGCAGCTGGAGGGCGAGGACCGCGAGGACGAGCAGAGTGGCGCGCGGGGTGACCGCGTCCCGCAGCTCACCGGCGAGGGAGCCGCGGGCGTGAGGGCTGCCGGCGGGAGGAGTCGCGGCTGTCCGTGTCATGTCCCCACGCTCCGGTGCGCCCGGTGTTTCCGCAGGTGGGGCGGGTCCGAACGGATGTCGTACGTTCGTTCGATAATGGGAGTATGGTGAGGGAGGGGAAGCTGTGAACTAGCGTTCGATTAGGTACGGAGAAGTGCGGAGGTGCGTGTGCCCGGTTTCACGCATCTGCACACCGTCTCCGGGTTCTCCCTGCGGTACGGGGCCTCGCACCCGGAGCGGCTCGCCGAGCGCGCCGCCGAGCGGGGCATGGACGCCCTCGCCCTCACCGACCGGGACGGCCTCGCCGGATCGGTACGGTTCGCCAAGGCCTGCGCCCGGGCCGGCATCCGGCCGCTGTTCGGGGTGGAGCTGGCGGTGGAGGAGCCGCCGGCGGAGCGGCGCGGCACCGGAAGCGGGCCGGGGTCCCCGGGCGAGAAGCGCCGGACGCCGGTACGAGGCGGTGCCTTCATCGACGAGTCGACACCCCGGGTGACCTTCCTCGCCCGCGCGGGCGCCCAGGGCTGGGCCGGCCTCTGCCGCCTCGTCTCGGCGGCGCACGCGGGCGGCGAGGGTCCGCCGGTGCTGCCCCGGCGGGAGCTCGCCGCCGAGGGCCTGACCGTCCTGCTCGGCCCCGACTCCGACGTGGGCCGCGCACTCGCCGCGGGCCGCCCCGACCGCGCCGCGCGGCTCCTCCTGCCGTGGCGGGAGGCGTACGGCGACGCCGCCCTGCGCCTCGAAGCCGTGTGGCACGGCCGCACGGGCACCGGGCCGGGCTCGCTGCGGCTGGCCGCCCGTACCGTCGGCTTCGCCGCCGAGCAGCGGATCCGGCCGGTGCTCGCCAACGCCGTCCGCTACGCCGACCCCGGTATGGGCCCGGTCGCCGACGTCCTGGACGCCGCCCGCCGTCTCGTCCCCGTCGACCCGGCCCGCGGGCTGGACTCCGGCGAGGCCTGGCTCAAGGACGCGGACGCCATGCTCGCGGTCGCCGAGCGGGTCGTCGAGGCCGCCGGGTTCCGCCGCGAGACCGCGTACCGGCTCCTCGAGCAGACGCAGGCCACGGCCGCCGAGTGCCTGGTCGACCCGGAGGACGACCTGGGTATGGGCAGCGTGCACTTCCCCGAACCGCACCTCGTGGGCGCGGGCGGGCGCACCGCACAGCGCGTCCTCGCCTCCCGGGCCGCGGCGGGCATGGTGCTGCGCGGCTACGACGGGCGGCGCGCGTACTGGGAGCGGATGCACCACGAGCTGGACATCATCGCCCACCACGGCTTCGCCTCCTACTTCCTCACCGTCGCCCAGGTCGTGGAGGACATCCAGCGGATGGGCATCCGGGTGGCCGCGCGCGGCTCGGGCGCGGGCTCCCTGGTCAACCACCTCCTCGGCATCGCGCACGCCGACCCCGTCGCGCACGGGCTGCTGATGGAGCGCTTCCTGTCCACGCGGCGCCCGGTGCTGCCCGACATCGACATCGACGTGGAGTCCGCGCGCCGGCTGGACGTCTACCGCGCGATCATCGACCGCTTCGGCACCGAGCGGGTCGCGACCGTGGCGATGCCGGAGACGTACCGCGTCCGGCACGCCGTCCGCGACGTGGGCGCCGCCCTCGGCATGGACCCGGCCGAGATCGACCACATCGCCAAGTCCTTCCCGCACATCAGGGCCCGCGACGCGCGCGCGGCCCTGGCGGAACTGCCCGAGCTCAGGAAGCTCGCGGGGGAGCAGGAGAAGTACGGCCGGATGTGGGAGCTGGTCGAGGCGCTCGACGCCCTCCCGCGCGGCATCGCCATGCACCCGTGCGGGGTACTGCTCTCCGACGCCTCCCTGCTCTCCCGTACGCCGGTGATGCCGAGCAGCGGCGAGAGCTTCCCCATGGCGCAGTTCGACAAGGACGACGTGGAGGACCTCGGGCTGCTCAAGCTGGACGTGCTGGGCGTACGGATGCAGTCCGCGATGGCGCACGCGGTGGGCGAGGTCGAGCGGGCCACGGGCACCCGGCTCGACCTGGACGCCGTCGACATCGACGCGGGCGACCCGGAGACGTACGAGCTCATCCGCTCCGCCGAGACGCTGGGCTGCTTCCAGATCGAGTCGCCGGGACAGCGGGACCTGGTGGGCCGGCTCCAGCCCGCGACCTTCCACGACCTGGTGGTCGACATCTCCCTCTTCCGGCCCGGTCCGGTCGCCGCCGACATGGTGCGCCCGTTCATCGAGGCCCGCCACGGTCGGGCCCCGGCCCGCTACCCGCACCCGGACCTGGAGGAGGCCCTGCGGGGGACGTACGGGGTCGTGGTCTTCCACGAGCAGATCATCGACATCGTGGACGTGCTGACCGGGTGCGGCCGGGGTGAGGCGGACCGGGTGCGGCGCGGGCTGTCGGACCCGGACTCGCAGGGGCGGATCAAGGTCTGGTTCGCGCAGCACGCGGCCGCGCGCGGGTACGACGCCGAGACGATCGCCCGGACCTGGGAGATCGTCGAGGCGTTCGGCAGCTACGGCTTCTGCAAGGCGCACGCGGTGGCCTTCGCGGTGCCGACGTACCAGTCGGCGTGGCTGAAGGCCCACCACCCGGCCGCGTTCTACGCGGGGCTGCTCACCCACGACCCCGGGATGTACCCCAAGCGGCTGCTGCTGGCGGACGCGCGGCGGCGCGGGGTGCCGATCCTGCCGCTGGACGTGAACCGGTCGGGGATCACGCACCGTATCGAACTGGTGTCTGAATCAGATGACGGGTCGGACAAGTGGGGCGTCCGGCTGGCCCTCTCCGACGTGCACGGCATCAGCGAGGCCGAGGCGGCGCGGATCGCGGACGGGCAGCCGTACGCCTCCCTGGTCGACTTCTGGGAACGGGCCCGGCCCAGCCGCCCGCTGGCCGGACGGCTCGCCCAGGTCGGCGCGCTGGACGCGTTCGGCGCCAACCGCCGCGACCTGCAACTGCACCTGACCGAGCTGCACCGGGGCGCCGGGGGCGGAGGCGGCGGACGCGGCGGACGCGGGGACCAGCTCCCCCTGTCCGGCGGACGCGGGACCGCGTCGGCCGGGCTGCCCGACCTCACCTCGGAGGAGCGGCTCAGCGCCGAGCTGGGCGTGCTCGCGATGGACACCTCGCGCAATCTGATGGACGACTACAAGGAGTTCCTCGACGAGCTCGGCGTGCTGTCCGCGCGCCGGCTGCGCGAGGCGCGGCACGGGGAGACGGTCCTGGTCGCGGGCGCCAAGGCGGCGACCCAGACCCCGCCGATCCGCTCCGGCAAGCGCGTCATCTTCACCACGCTGGACGACGGTACGGGCCTGGTCGACCTCGCCTTCTTCGACGACTCCCACGACACCTGCGCCCACACCGTCTTCCACTCCTGGCT
The DNA here is from genome assembly GCA_000719105.1 of Streptomyces sclerotialus. GTDB lineage: Bacteria > Actinomycetota > Actinomycetes > Streptomycetales > Streptomycetaceae > Streptomyces > Streptomyces sclerotialus_B. The sequence goes on from JODX01000013.1 coordinate 73,601, forward strand.
GCTGCTGGTGCGCGGGGTGGTGCAGCGGCGCGCGCCGCGCAGCTTCAGCGTGGTGGGATCGGTCGCCTGGAACCTCGCCGAACTCGTCGAACTGCGCCGCACCGGCGGTGTGGAGGCGGTCGCGGCCCGGCTGGCGCAGGGGATGGGCGGAGCGAATCCGGAACAGGCGGGGGGAGCCCCGGAAAGCGACGGCGACGGCGCCCACCGGGCCCGGCTCGCCGGGTCGCACGGCCGGCCCGCGCCGGCCGGCTCCGCGGCACAGGACCCGCTGGAGGCCGCCCGCGCCCGCAGCATCCGCATGTCCACCGGCTACGAGATGCACCCGTGGGCGGATCTGCGGCCCGCGGGCGAGGAGCCCAAGAAGGCGGCACGGAAACTGTGGCACCAGAGCCCGGGGAGCGCGGGCTGAGCCGGAACCTGTACGCGCCGGGGCCCGTACGCACCGGGGCCCTGTCCGGCCTGAGCCGCCGGACAGGGCCCCGGGAGCCGCCACGGCCGCCGCCGTCCAGCGGCCGAGGCGGCCGTCAGTGGCCGTCAGCGGCCGTGCCGGCCGGTGGCCGCCGCACGGCGGCGGGCCGAGGCGAACAGGATCGAGGACCCGACCGCCAGGACGGCCGCGCCGCCGACGGCCACGTACGGGGTCATGCTGTCGCCGCCGGTCTCGGCGAGGTTCTTCGCGGCGCCCGCGGGCTGGACGTCGTTCGCGGTGCCCGAGCCGGAGCCGGAGTCCGCGTCGGAGGCCACCGCGGCGTCCTCCCCGCCGGCCTCGCCACTGTCCGTACCGTCCTCGCCGGCGGCCGCGGCCGGCTCCGCCGTCGGGTCCGTCGTCGTCTCGGGGTCGGCGTCCCCGTGGCCGTGGTGCTCGACGGTCGACTTGTCGTTGCCGTCCTCGATCTGCTCCTCGGTGGGCGCGGACGCGGCCGGCGCCGGAGCCGCGCTGCTCGCCGAGTCGCCGCCGCTCCCGGTCGCGGCGGCGCCGCCGAAGGACACGTCGGAGCAGGAGTAGAAGGCCTCCGGGCTGTCCGAGCGCTGCCAGACCGCGTACAGCAGGTGCTTGCCGGACCGCTCGGGGAGCGTGCCGGAGAACGTGTAGAAGCCGCCCGACGCGACCGGGTCGGTGGCCGTCGCCACCGGGTTCGCCAGGTCCAGGTCGGCCCAGGCGAGCGGCTGGGCGGGGTCGTACCCGTCCTTGGTGAGGTAGACCTTGAAGGTGCCCTTGTGCGGGGCGGTGACCCGGTACTTGAACGTGTACGAGCCGCTGCTCACGCTCGTCGCCGGCCAGTCGGCGCGGGCCAGGTCGAGGCCCTTGAACGCGTCGTTGCCGGCGCTGCACAGCTCGCCGTCCGGGATGACCTCCTGGTGGCGGCCGCCCACGTCGCCGATGCGCACGCCGTTCCAGTCGTACAGCGCCTGGGTGCCGCCGGCCGCGACCGCCGCCTTGCACGCGGCCGACCGCGGGTTCTCCGGGCCCTCCGCGAAGCACTGCGAGACCCGGCTGACCGGGTCGCCCATCGAACCGTGCGCGGACGCGGGCGCGGCGGCCAGCGCGGTCAGGGCGAGCGGGGCGAGGCCGACGGCGGCGACGGTCGCGGCCTTGCGGCGTGCGGGCATGAAGATCTCCTCGAGAACAGTGCGATGCGCGGGTGGAACCGGTGGGTGACCGGTGGGGAATCCCGTGGGGGTGATCCGAAGCTAGCTCCGGGAAACCGCGAAATCGCCTGTTCGAGGGGGGTGAGGAAGATCCTTATGGCGGCGTTAAGGAAGTGATCAGGCTGTCCTCAGGTAAGTGCCGCTGGGTATCCGGCCGGTGACGCGTCCGAGCCGTGCTCAGCCGTCCGGCCACCACGTGCGTGCGATGTCCTCGCGCACCTCCGGACGTCCGGCCGGCCGCTCCTCGGTCCTGTCCCGGACCCGGTCCCGCACCCGGCGGGACTCCGGCTTCCTCAGGGGCTTGTGCACGGTACTGCGGCGCATGACTGCCTCCTAGCGGCCTACCGGGTTCCGCGTTCCGGCGGAGGTAGACCTTTCCCGGGAGGGTTCCTCATCGCCTCCGGCCTGTCAGTGGCGGCTGTCACCATCCGACGGCCAGTGGCGGGTGTCACTCCGACGGCCGGCCGAGTTCGCGGACATGCCGCACCTCCGTCGCGCAGATCTCGTAACCGAACCACTTGTTGACCGCGATCATCGGGTCGTTGCCCGCGTCGTTGCCCGTGAAGGCCTCCGTGCAGCCGGCCGTGCGGGCACGGTGCAGCGAGTGGCTCTTGGCGAGCTTGGCCAGGCCCCGGCCCCGGTACGCGCGGGCGGTGCCGGTCATGGCGGTGCAGTAGCGGCCGCTGCCGTCCGTGTGGGCCACGGTGAAGGCCACCGGCCGGCCGTCGGCGACGGCCACCGAGGTCAGGTCGCGGTCGAGGAGGGGATGCCCCCAGGTCTCGGCGAGCCAGGCCGCGTAGTCCGTGAACTCGAAGTCGATGTCGCCCGGTTCGTCCTCCGTCGTCTCCGCGTCCAGCTCGAACAGCGGGCGCGGATCGTCCGCGAAGTCGGCGGCCGTGCGCAGTTCGACGCCCGGCGGGACGTCCGGGAGCGGCGGCAGCGCCCCGTGCGCCAGGTCCAGCCGCAGGAAGTGCGCGGAGCGGCTGGCCCGGTAGCCGCGCCGCTCGGCGAAGGCGCGGTTGTCCGGCTCGTCCAGCACCCAGGAGAACACCTTGGTCACGCCGTGTGCGGCCAGGTGCTCCTCGGCGGCGCGGACGAGCAGCGCACCGGCCCCGCGCCGCAGCCGCTCCGGGTGCACGTACACGTTGGCGTTGCCCTGGCCGGGCTCCGGGCTCTCATGGGCGGCGTAGACCTGCGCCGTGCCGACGACCTCGCCGTCCTCCTCGGCGATCAGCAGCCGGAAACGGGCGTCGGGGTGGGTACGCGTGAGGAGGTGCAGCACGGACTCCGGGGTGGCCGGCAGGAAGGGCACGGCGAGCCGCCGTACCCGGGCGAACCCCTCGGCGTCGGCGCGTACTTCGGGACGCAGGTCCCGCACGGTGATGGTCATGAGGGCGCACGCTACGCGGGGGGCTCCGACGGGTGCCTCCCATTTTCCGGCCCCCGTTTTCCGGCCCCCGTTTTCCGGCGGGTGCGGGACAATCGCCTCGTGACCCTGAAGATCCACATCACCGAAGGACCCGCGCCGTACGAGCAGGTACGCGCCCAGATCTCCGAGCAGGCCCGCTCCGGAGCGCTGCCGGTGGGGTACCGCCTGCCGACCGTGCGCGGTCTGGCGGAGCAGCTGGGGCTGGCCGCGGGAACGGTCGCCAAGGCCTACCGCGCGCTGGAGACGGACGGCGTGATCGAGACACGGGGCCGCAACGGCACGCTGATCGCCGCCGCCGGCTCCGCCGCGGACCGCGAGGCCGCCACCGCCGCACAGGCGTACGCCGAGCGCGTACGGCGGCTCGGGCTGAGCGAGGCCGACGCGCTCGGCGCTGTGCGGGATGCCCTGCGGGCGGCTTACCGGGAGTGAGGGGCCCGCGGGAAACCGGTACGTCTTCTGCGGGTCCGTCGTGGCTGGTCGCGCAGTTCCCCGCGCCCCTTCGGGCGCTGCCGCGGCAGCCCGCCCGGCGCCGTGAGCGCCCACCGCCGCACCCGCTATAGATACAGCCCCGCGTCCGCCCCGCCCCGCGGCTCCGGCAGCGAGGCCGGCGGCGTCCCCCGGCGCAGCGCGTACAGCTCCGCCAGCGTCGACCCCTCGCGGCCCACGCCCTCCTCGGTGCCGAGCCAGTCCACCGCCTCCCGCCGGGTCAGCGGCCCCACCTCGATCCGGGCGAGGCAGCGGCCGGGGCGGACCACCGCCGGGTGGAGGCGCTCCAGGTCCTCGTTGGTGGTGACACCCACCAGGACGTTGCGGCCCTGGCCCAGCAGACCGTCCGTCAGGTTCAGCAGCCGGGACAGCGCCTGGCCCGCCGTGTGCTTGGCCTCGCCGCGGATCAGCTCGTCGCAGTCCTCCAGGAGCAGCAGCCGCCAGCGGCCCTTGCCCGCCGCGTCCTCCTCGCCGATCGCGATGTCCATCAGATAGCCGACGTCGCCGAAGAGCCGCTCCGGGTCCAGTACGCAGTCCACCTGGCACCAGTCGCGCCACGAGCGGGCGAGCGTGCGCAGGGCGGACGTCTTGCCCGTGCCGGGCGGGCCGTGCAGCAGCAGCAGGCGCCCCGCGATGTCCTCCGGGGTCGTCTTCATCAGCCGGTCCAGGGCGTCCGCGACCGGTGCCGTGTAGTTGGGGCGGACCTCGTCCCAGGTGCCCGCGGTGATCCGGCGCGTCGTACGGTGGGGGCCACGTCGCGGCGACACGTACCAGAAGCCCATCGTCACGTTGTCCGGCTGCGGCTCCGGCTCGTCCGCCGCGCCCTCGGTGGCCTGGCCGAGGATCCTCTCGGCCAGCTCGGCGCTGGTCGCCGTCACCGTGACGTCGGCGCCCCGGTTCCAGCGGGAGACCAGCACGGTCCAGCCGTCCCCCGCCGCGAGCGTCGCGCTGCGGTCGTCGTCACGGGCCGAGCGCAGCACCCGGGCGCCCGGCGGCAGCAGACTCGCCCCGGAGCGCACCCGGTCGATGTTCGCCGCGTGCGCGTACGGCTGCTCGCCCGTCGTGAAGCGGCCGAGGAACAACGCGTCGACGACGTCCGAGGGCGAGTCGCTGTCGTCGACGGTGAGCCGGATCGGCAGAACGTCGTGTGGGTTCGCGGACATGCCGCCATGATCCGTCACACGGCGCGCCCGTGCATCCGCTTTCCGCACTGCGCCGGATGTGTCGCCCGTGCACCGGATGCACCGGTGCGCACCGGGATCTCTCCGGGGCGCCGGGCGCCGGAACGGGCCCGTACTCCTGGTGCCCGCGCACACTGCTGTGACGGGAATGTCCCCCGGTGCCGGTGGGCCGTCCTGTTACAGGGTCGTCGAGCGACCAGGCCTGTCCCCGCGCCGAACCGGCCGGTTACTGTTGCCCTTGATGGGACGTCATGGGTGGAATTCGGGGGCACCGCGGTGGCGGCTCACCGCGCTGATCGGTGTGGCCGTGGTCGCGCTGGCCCTGGTACTGACCTTGATCAACACACTGCCCGGAGACGGCGGCAGCACCGCCGGCACCTCGCGCGAGGGGGACAAGGTGCACGGCACTCCGGCCATCCCGCCCGCAGACCTGGGACCGGCCGTCGGGTGGGGCTTCACCCACACCCACTCCAGCGCCGACGAGGGCAGCAAGAAGGCCACCAGGCGCGTGGAACGGCTGCTCGGCGACCGGCCGATGCCGCAGATCCAGCACATCATGGGCTGGGGCGCGGACAACCCCGAGCCGGTCAAGGGGCGTTACGACTTCGAGGACCTGGACCGGCGCATCGACTTCGTCCGGGCCACCGGCGGCATCCCGGTCGTCACCCTGTGCTGCGCCCCGGACTGGATGAAGGGCGGCAGGTCCGGCTCGGACAACACCAACTGGAGCCTCGCCGCGCTGGAGTCGGCCCCGGACCCCGAGCACTTCGACGACTTCGCCGACCTCGCCGCGACCGTCGCCAAACGCTATCCGGACGTACGGCACTTCATCGTCTGGAACGAGCTCAAGGGCTTCTGGAACGACGCCGAGGACCGCTGGGACCACGAGGGCTACACCGAGCTGTACAACCGCGTCCACAAGGCGCTGAAGAAGGTGAACAAGGACATCATGGTGGGCGGGCCGTACCTGGTCATGGACAGCCTCGACCCCCGTGACCACGACGCGTCCAAGTCGCTGAAGGGCGACTGGGGAGCCTTGGACCAGCGGGTCCTCGACGCGTTCGAGTACTGGAACGAGAACAAGGCGGGCGCGGACTTCGTCGTCGTCGACGGAGCCAGCTACACCAAGGACGACGAGCTGCTGCCCGACGAGTTCGCGGCCACCGAGAAGTTCACGGCGGTCGGCCGCTGGGTGCGCGAGCGGTCCGGCGACCTGCCCCTGTGGTGGGCCGAGTACTACGTGGAGCCGGCCGACGCCGCCGACAACCGCGACGGCTGGTCCGAGACCCGGCGCCTGGCCGTCCACGCCGCCGGCCTGATGGCCATCGCGCGCGGCGGCGCCACCTCCGCCTCGTACTGGAACCCGGAGAGGGCGACCGGACCCGACTGCCCCGGCTGCCTGTGGACCCCGACCGACACCTCGGGCGGCGGCCGGGCCCTGCCGATGCTCGGCCTGCTCTCCCGCTTCGGCAAGGAGTTCCCGCCGGGGACGCGGTACGAGTCCGTGTCCGTGGCCGACGACGACAAGCCCAACGTCCGCGTCCTCGCGGACGACAAGGCGGTGCTCGTGGTCAACACGCTCGACCGGTCGATCAGCGCGGAGGTCGACGGCCGGCGGTTCGAGATGGGCGCGTACGAGGTGAAGTGGCTCAGCCGGTGAGCCCCTGCACCTCGTAGTCGTCGCCGTGCCGCACACCCGTCGTCAGGCGCCGCCCATCGTCAGGAACCGCTGCACCAGCGAGGCCAGCAGCACCGCCAGCAGCGGCAGGGAGAACCAGAAGCTGCTCTGCAGCCACCGGAGCTGCCGCACGCTGGGCCGCAGGGCGACGCGGACCACCTCACGGGCCGTGAGCAGCACGATCAGCGCGAGTGCCGCGAGCCCGCCGACGACCGACCACGGCGTCCAGGTCACCCGGGGCCCGGCCGGCCCGGGATCCGCGCGCGCGACCTCGCCCTCCTGTTCCTGGCGCAGGGAGTACATCGTGACGTCCCCGTTGGCGAACACCCGCCGCAGGTCCTCGCGGGCGTCGAGGTTGGTGAGGAGCCGGGGCTCCCACGTCGTCGAGTAGCCCGCGTCGAGCTGGAGGTAGACCACCTGGCTGCGGTTGATCATCAGGTACGAGTTCGGGCCCGCGTCCTTCAACGCCTTGACCAGGCCGGACACCAGCACGGGGTCGGCGGGCGCCAGCGTGGGCACGTACTCCACCTTCTCCATGTCCCGCGCGCCCCACGGCATCGCGGGCGTCACGTCGTCCACCGGGTCGGTGCTCAGCCACAGCAGCCGCACCGTCGGGTCGTCGTGCGCGTACACGTACTCCATGGCCGCGACCTCGCCCGTACGGGTCCGTTCGAAGGGCTCGTTGCCCCAGCGGGCCACCAGGAAGCCGCCCAGCAGGACCAGTCCCGCCATCAGCGCGGCCAGCGGGGCCAGGCTCACCTGGTCCTTCTCGCGCTCCTTCGCGGTGACGCCGGTGCGCGGGAAGAGGGCCAGACCGGCGAGCAGGGCCGCGCCGGGCAGCGCGAACATGAAGACGCGCAGCGCCATCTCGCCGCCGTACGACTGCATGCCGAAGCCCAGGAACGGGATGAACGCCAGCACCAGCAGCGAGCGCTCGCGGTAGCCGTGGTCACGGCGGCGCCACCAGCCCCAGCAGGCCAGCGCCATGACCGTGCCGGCCAGCGCCACGCGCGTGTACAGCACGAGCTTGTGTGTGGAACTTCCCTCGGCGATCCGGCCGGAGACGGACGAGGTGACATTGCCGCCGACGCCGCCGATCCCGCCGAACAGCTCGTCGAAGTGCCCGGACCAGTACGGCTCGGCCATGAAGCCCAGCCACACGGCGACCAGCACCCCGAACAGGACCGGCAGCCCGCGCAGCTCGGAGCGGCCGATCAGGACCAGGACCGCGAGCACCCCCAGCATCACGAACGGGGTGAGCTGGTGGGCCGGGACGGTCGCCGCGAACAGCACGATCAGCACCGCCAGCAGGACCGTGCGCTGCCGGCGGTCGGTCGGCTCGACCTCCGCCTCGCCCGGGCGGGCCTTGGCCCACAGCATGCGCGGGGCACGGAACCACACCAGCAGGATCGCCACGAAGACCAGGTAGAGCAGATACGTGAAGCCCTGCGGGGAGAAGTAGTCCTGGCCGACCCAGCCACCGAGCACGAAGATCCACACGCCGGTCCACTTCGCCCGCCAGCTCGCCCGCATCGAGCGCGTGAGCAGGAACATCGGCGCCAGGTAGAGGAGCTGCACGGTCAGCGGCCACCAGCGGATGACCTCGGTGAGGTCCGAGATGCCGCAGGCCTCGGCGACGAACGCGGCCGCCGCGAAGAAGCCCGGCCAGCTCCAGCGCGCGTCCAGGTCGGGGACGGCCTCCCCGGTCCGGTCGATGTAGTCGATGAACCCCAGGTGCTGCCAGGCCGTCGGGAACCGCGGCTCCGTCTCGATCACCGCGGGCAGCGCGTGCAGCGACACCACGGTCGCCAGCAGCGTGACGAGCAGCAGCCCCTTGTGCTCGCGGGCCGTCCACAGCAGCGAGGCGAACACCACGGCCAGCAGTCCGGCACCGACCAGCGTCGGCGTCGGCAGCACCGAGACCAGACCGAGCCCGCCCATCCGGTCCAGGGCCGCGTCGTCGAGCGCGAGCGCCGGCACCCAGTACAGCAGCAGCGCGGAGAACAGCAGACAGCCGAGCACCACACCCGTCCGTGTGGGGCGCAGCCGCTCCCGCAGGGAGAGGGGAGCGGCGGGTGCGGGCGGTTCCCCGGGCGGAGGGAGCGTGTCCGGTTCGCCGGGAGCCGGCAGCACCTCGGTCCGCTCCACCGTCATCTCGGGGGCCGGTTCCGGCAGCCGTACCGCCCAGGCCGGCAGGTGCTCCGCCCCCGCGTGGGTCCCGGCCGGCGGGGTGCCCGGACCGGGGCGTACGTCCGGCCGCCGCTCCTGGTGGTCGAAGTCGACGTGGATGCCGAGCGCGAGCGTGTCGGCGTCGATGCGGCGGGCCCAGGCGGGGCTCGGCCGCTTGGTCACCGAGCCCATGTCGGCGAGGTCGCCGTCCGGCGGCGCGTCCTCGGGCGGCGCGGCGGGCGGCGCGGTGCGCACGATCGCGTACAGCTTCGGCGCGGCGATCAGCACGATCACCGTGAGGCTCACGATCTCCGCGACGCCCGCGCCGGTCAGGCCCATGCGCGGCAGGAGCAGCAGGGTGAGACCGAGCACCAGCGCGCACAGCAGGCCCTGGAGCCAGGCCAGTCCGGCGGTACGGCTCTGGGCGCGCAGCACCGCGAAGTACGTCTCCATCACGACCCGCAGCAGCGCGCCGACGGCGAACCAGCGCAGCAGCGGGGTCGCCGCGTCCGCGTACCCCTGCCCGAAACTCGCCAGGATCCAGGGCGCCCCGAGGCACAGCACCCCGCACACCGGCAGCATGATGGTGACCATGCGCTTCAGCGCCGCGCGGGTGTCGGAGGCGAGCCGCGACGGGTCGTGGGAGCCCTCGACGGTCAGTGAGGCGCCCATGTTGATGGCGAGCAGGTTGACCGTCCCGCCGATGGTCGTGGTGATGTAGAAGTACGCGTTGTCGGCGGAGCTGACCTGGGCGGCGACGATCACCGGGACGAGATAGACGACGGCGAGCGAGAAGAGCGAGCCGGTGTAGTCGCCCGCCAGGAACCGCCCGATCTCCCGCAGGGACGGGGGACGCGCGTGGTCCTCGGTCGCCTTCATGTGCCGGGGCACCAGCCGCCGGAACACCAGCCAGCCCAGCGGCAGCACCGACACCGCGATCGCGGCGATCCACGACACGAACACGCCCATGGTCGGCACCGAGGCCGCGACCAGGACCAGCAGCAGCAGCTTCACCGCGGAGAACACGGTGTTGCCCACCGGCACCCACAGCGCGCTGCGCAGCCCGGTCAGCACCCCGTCCTGCAGGGTGAGCAGGCACCAGCCGACCACGGACAGCACGAACGCCAGCGCGATCAAGGGGTCGTGCAGGAAGTCGTACGAGGTGCCCCACAGGCTCAGGGTCAGCAGGAACACCCCCGCGGCCAGCGCCACCGCGACCGAACTGTACGCGTACGTACGGAAGATCAGCCGGCCCGTGGAGCGGCCCGCGACGGGGATGAACCGGGCCAGGGCGCCCGTCAGGGTCAGCGCGGCGAGCCCGGCGAGGAACTTCATCGCGGCGATGGCGGCGGAGCCCTGGCCCACCGCCGACGCGGAGTAGTACTGGGCGGCGGCCAGCCAGAAGCCCACTCCCAGCACCGCGGAGATGCCGGTGTTGAGCATCAGGGCGTAGGCGTTGCGGAAGAGCTGGCTGCCGCCCGGCCCCACGCCCAGGCCGGGCAGCCTGAGCCGCCGCCCGGAGCGCTCCTCGGGATCCATGGTCGTGGCGGTGGTCTCGGCCTGGGCGGTGGCGGTCGTGTCAGACACGGGAACGGACGGCCTTCCGTACCTGTCGTGCTCTGCGGACCATGGCGTATCCCTTGGTGAGGGCCCGGTCCCTGGCGAAGTTGCGGGCGATCGCACGGCCCTCGACGAGCCGCTCGAACTCCTCGATCGAGGTGGACCGGCGCACGGTCACCCGCTTCAGGGCGTACGGGCCCTGGCGGCGCCGCGCCAGGCCGTTGCCGACCGCGAGCGACTGCGCGAAGCCCGCCGCGCGCACCGTGCGCCGCACCCGGCGGCTGGAGTAGCCGTACGGGTACGCGAACGAGACGGGCCGGGTGCCCAGTTCGCCGGCGACGACCTCCTTGCAGCGCAGCAGCTCCGACCAGAGCGCCTCGTCGTCGAGCTGGTCGAGCTGCGGATGTGTGTGGCTGTGGCCGCCGATCTCCACGCCCGTGTCGGCGAGCCGGCGCACCTGCTCCCAGTCGAGCATGGTGTCGGGGGCGGTGCCGTTGTCGTGGGCGCCCTTGATCCAGGCCGTCGAGACGAACAGCGAGGCCCGGAAGCCGTGTTCGGCGAGCACCGGCAGACAGTGCCGGTGCACGCCCTCGTAGCCGTCGTCGAACGTGATCAGGACCGGCCGCCGGGGGAGCGGGCCGCCGGAGCGCCAGCTCCCGGCCAGCTCGGCCGTGGTGACCGGGGTGAAGCCGCGGTCGCCGAGCAGCGCCATCTGCTCGGCGAAGGCCTCGGGCGTGACGGAGAGCACCCGGGTCGCGTCGTTCGGCGTGGACGCGACCGCGTGGTACATGAGGATGGGCACGGCCGCCTCGCTCATTCCGGACCCCCCTCGCCCGCCGGGGTCCCCGCGACGGGGACCACCGAGAACACCGTCCCGTTCCTGCGTGCCTTCAGGCTCCCGACGACATACCCGCCCGCCGTCGTCAGCACTCCGGCGACGATCGCGCCCGCCCGTTTCGCACCGCCCGGCCGGGCCAGCACCGCGTCGCGCAGTCCCCGGGCCACCCCGGCGGGCAGCACCCGGGTCGCGTACCGGCGCTCCGACTCGAGGCCCTTGTCCGCGCCGACGCTCTGCGCCACCAGGGCCTTCGACAGGCCCTCGGCGTAGGTGCGGGTGCGGAAGTACGCGAAGCGCTCCCGGGCCTCCGGCACCCGGTGGTGGATCACCGCGCGGTTGTCGAACAGCAGCACCGCGTCCGGTCTGGCCCGCGTGAGCCGGATGCACAGCTCCGTCTCCTCGCAGCCCAGCGGCCGCTTGTCGCCGTCGCGCCCGATGCCGGTCGCGAAGCCGCCGGCCGCCTCGAACGCCGTACGGCGGAAGGAGGCGTTGCCGCCGAGCACGTTGCGGACCGGGGCCCGGCCGGCGGGCAGGCCCTTGTACGCGGCGCCCACCACCCAGTCGAACTCCTCGGGGAACCACAGCGGGCGGCGGCCCGACGCCCAGACGGGCACCGTACGGCCGCCGACGGCCATCACCTGCGGGTCCGCGTACCCCTCGACGAAGTACCGCAGCCAGTGGCGCTCGGCGACGGCGTCGTCGTCGAGGAACGCGATGATCTCCCCGTGGGAGGCGGCGATCCCGGTGTTGCGGCCGGCGGACAGGCCGCGGGGGCCCGCGTTGGCGAGCACCCGCACCTCTCCCGATCCCGCGCTTTCGTCGGGCTCCTTGTACTCCTTCGCCAGCCGGTCCAGGAGCGCCTGGTTGTGGTCGACGACCAGCAGGATCTCCCGGGCCGGCCGGGACTGCGCGCGCACCGAGGCGACCGCCGCGAGGATGTCCTCCCAGCGGTCCTCGGTGTACACGCAGATGACGACCGAGACGTCCGGCTCGCTCAAGACGCCTCTCCCCGCGTACCGAGGAGCATCGTCCCGTGCGGACGGCGCCTGAGGTCACGCCGGTTGGAGCGCTCCTGGAGGATCACCTTCAGCACGCGCAGCCCGTCGCGCACGGCCCGCAGGTTGCTCGCGCCGTGGATGCGCAGGTACTCGTGGCTCGGTATCTCCTGCACCTTCAGGCCCGCCTTGACGACCCGGATGTTCATCAGAGTCTCCACCTCGAAGCCGGTGCAGTCGAGGTCGATCTTGTCCAGGCAGTGCCGCCAGAACGCGTTGTAGCCGTAGCACAGGTCGGTGTAGCGGGCGCCGAACTTGCGGTTCACCACCGCGCACAGCGCCCGGTTGCCCAGCTTGCGGATGAGCGTCATGTCGTCCGTGCCGCCGCCGTTGGCGAACCGCGAGCCCTTGGCGAAGTCGGCGCCGGACACCAGCGCGGAGACATAGCTGAGGATTTCGTGGCCGTCCGCCGAGCCGTCCGCGTCGACCATCACGATGATGTCGCCGGTGCACGCCTCGAACCCGGTGATCAGGGCATCTCCCTTGCCCTTGCCGCGCTGGGACACGACCTTCACGTCCGGCCACAGCTCCCGCGCGACCTCGACGGTGTCGTCGGTGGAGTTGCCGTCCACGAGCACCACCTCGTGGATCCAGGACGGCAGTGTCTTGAAGACGTACGGGAGGTTCTCCGCCTCGTTCATGGCTGGGATCACCACGCTCACCGGCGGCGCGATGGCCAGGTGGCTGGAGACGGGACGGTACTTGGACTTGACTGCCGCGGGCGGTTCCTCCGCTGTGGCATCGGAGACCGCCGGGCGCAGAACTGAACTCATGAGTCTGGTCCCTCTCGTCCGGTGGACCGCCCGCCCCTGGACGGTCCCGCTTGTGGTCCGGTTCGAAAGGGGGGTTCTCACTTACGGGCATGACGAAGTGGATCTCACGTGCAGGCCCAAGTGAGCTGGCATAGCTGGCCGACTGTTCGCGACCAGTCGGTCGCGCGGCACGACTCGGCAAAACGTACGGTCACCGAGCACGGCACCCCCCTACCGCGCCACCGCGCCGGTTTCATCGCGGTCCTGAGCCCTCCCCTGGAACCGCATGACGATGAACCGATGCGTGTGGATGTACGACGATATTGATGATTCAGACCATATGGCAAGACCTGAAACGAGGCCTCACGTTTTTGTTGTTGTGTCCGTTACCTAACCCCTCGAACGGATTTTGCCGATCCGCTTCAGGAGCCTGTCGGCCGGTGTGAACAGTTCCGGCCGGGCCACCACCGTGTTCCTGAGCGCCCGGACCGGGGCCCGGTGGGCCCGGTGGCCGAGCGCCACCGGATGGCGGCGGGTGACCCACCCCTCGGACACGCTGATCTCACGTGTCTTCAGGGAGTCCTTGTACTGCTTCTGGCCCCTCCCCAGGTCCAGATAGGCGATGCCGTCGGCGGCGGCCGCCTCCGCCATGTGCAGATGCAGCAGCAGGCCCGGCGAGAACTTCCCGTACTCCGGGTCGTACGCCGGGAACCAGCAGGTGAGCACCCGCTCCGAGCGCAGCCCGAAGTGCGCCGCGGCCGGTTTGCCGTCCGCGTACAGCACGGACAGCACCCCCGCGAACGAGTCGGAGCGCGTGTGGAAGAGCCGGTGCACGAGACGGGTGATCCAGGGGTGCGCGAAGCGGTCGCTGCGCCCTGTCCTGCGGTACTGGGCCGACTTCCACTCCATCAGCGTGCGCAGGACCACCGGGTCGCGCTCGTCGTAGACGAAGCGCACCTCGGCGTCCGTGGCCCGCTGGAGCCGCCGTTCCTTCGCGAACGTCGACCGCACGAACCTCCCGCCCGATCTGGCCCTCAGCCGGCCCAGATACGCCTCGTAGCCGTCCTCCAGGTCCATGACGGGGGACGGGAAGGAGCCGGTGGCGTGGACCTCGAACGCGGCCTGGCCCTCCGCCAGGTGGTCGAACTCCCACACCGCCAGCCCGCAGGCGCGCAGCAGCTCGCGCGCGTCCCAGGTGAACCCCGGGCGGTGGACGACGCCCTGGCAGTCGGACAGGCCGAGACCGATCGCCCGGCCGACGCCCACGGCGGTGCGCTGGAACGGGAAGAACGCGGCCGGCTCCCCGTCCACCCGTGCGACGGCGATCCGCACCCCGCGCCGGCAGGCGCCCACCGCCAGCGTGAACTCCGGTGACAGGAACGGGTTCGCCAGCTCCGGTGACCCGTGGAGATGGGCCTTGGACTGCAAAGCGGTCCAGGCGGCCCGGTCGGCGGCGGTCAGCTCACCGGGCCGGTACACGGTGATGTCCACGTCAGGGAGTCCGTCTTCTCTCCGTACGGCCCCGCAGGCGCCGCACCGAAACCAGCAGGAGGACGAGGGAGCTGATCGCGGCCACGGCCACGATCCCGCCGCGGACGGACCACAGGTGCAGCGCCAGCAGGGCCTGGGCGACGAGGAGGTCGACCGCGACCGCTCCCGCGACGGACGCCACGACGCGGCCGAGGGGGGCCAGCCCGTGCAGGGCGGCGCCGATGGCGGCGCCCGGTGCGGCGAGCAGGAAGAACAGGGTGAGCAGTCCGCGCAGCGGCGAGGCCGTGCCGGTGAGCGCGAGCAGCGCGCCGGCCGCCGCGACGGTGACGGCCACGCCCGCGAGCAGCGCCACCAGGTCCTTCGCCGGACCCGGCCGCGGCCGGCCGTCGTCCCCCGGTGCCGTTCCCGAGAAGGACGACAGCTTGATGCGTAAGGTCTGCATTGGCGACTTTGCCCCCCGAAGCGCCGGATGCCGGGCTTCAATGTCGCTCAGGGGGCGCGCGGGCGTCAAGACGGAGACTCCGCCTTTGTAATGTGCAGGCAAAAAGTACCGGGGGTCCATGCGGAAATTCCCCGGAGGCGCCGGCTGCCTCCGGGGAACTGCCGTACGGATCAAGCCAGTTGGTGCTCCGCGCTCATGCGTCCGGCACCCTCGTCCGGGTTACTGGACGATCTTCAGCAGCCGGTTCGGGGAGCCGCTGCCCGGGCTGGTGACCTTGCCCGTGGTGGCGCCGTTCACCAGGGCCGTGGCGACCTGGGCCGGGGTGGCCGAGGTGTGGCCCGCGAGGTACACGGCGGCCGCGCCCGCGACGTGCGGGGTGGCCATCGAGGTGCCCGAGATGGTGTTCGTCGCGGTGTCGCCGGTGTGCCAGCCGGCCGTGATCGAGGAGCCGGGCGCGAAGATGTCCAGGGCCGAGCCGTAGTTGGAGTAGCTGGCCCGGGCGTCCGTGCTGGTGGTGGCGCCCACCGTGATGGCTTCGCTGACGCGCGCCGGGGACGACGAGGAGGCGGTGGTGTTGCTGTTGCCGGCCGCGACCGCGTAGGTCACGCCGCTGGCTATGGAGTTGCGGACGGCGTTGTCGAGCGAGGTGGAGACACCGCCGCCGAGCGACATGTTGGCGACGGAGGGGCCGCTGTGGTTGGCGGTCACCCAGTCGACGCCCGCGATGACGCCGGCCGTGGTGCCGGAACCGCTGTTGTTGAGCACCCGGACCGCCACGATCTTCGCCTTCTTGGCGACGCCGTAGGTCGAGCCCGCGATGGTGGTGGCCACATGGGTGCCGTGACCGTTGCCGTCGGAGGCGATGGTGTCGCCGTCGATGGCGTCGTAGCCGTAGGAGGCACGGCCGCTGATCTGGGAGTGCGTGATGCGGACGCCGGTGTCGATGACGTACGCGGTGACGCCGCTGCCCGCCGAGTCCGGGTAGGTGTACGTGCCGGACAGCGGCAGCGAGGTCTGGTCGATGCGGTCCAGGCCCCAGGGCGCGCTGGACTGCGTGGCCGTCACCTGCACCGTCTGGTTCTGCTCGACGGAGGCCACCGCCGGGTCGGCCGCGAGTCTGCGGGCCTCGGCCGCGGAGAGCTCCGCCGTGTAGCCGTTGAGCGCGGCCTTGAACGTCTTCTGCACCGTGCCGCCGTACGTCTTCACCAGGCTCTTGCCCTGGCTGGACGTGGCCTTCAGGCCCGCCTCGCCCTTCTTGAGCGTGACGATGTAGCTGCCCTTGATCGCGGTGGGGGAACCGGCCGCGATCACCGTGCCCTCGGCCGGGGCGGCCTGGGCGGGCAGGGCCGTGAGCCCGCCCACGAGGGCGGCCGTGGTCACGGCGGTGAGGGCGGCGATCCGGATCTTGTTGCTACGCAGCTGTGCCATTACGAGGGAGTCCTCCTCCAGGCAGCGCGCGCCCGGGGTCGGGCGCGCGCATGTGGGGGTGCGCGCGTCTTCGCGCGCACGGCCTCGGAGCGTTGCGTTCCGTCCCGGGGCTGAGGACAGCGTCGATGAACTGCGGGCGTAGCTCAAGAGACTTGAGGCGTTGTCACGTTTCTGTCATGAACGCGTAATCAAAAACGCGGTGAACGCCCGGGGCGAATCCCGGCAAGGTGCGGATTTTCTTGGCATGGACACTTCCAGTCAACACGCGTAGCTGCTACCACGGTTGAGGCAGAGATCCTGCTAAAGGGAGGTTCCATGAGACGTACCCGAATTACGGCATACGTGACCTCGCTCCTCCTCGCCACAGGCCTGGCCCTCACCGGGTCGGCCTCGGCGCAGGCGTCCTCGACCGCGGCGGCCACCGGTTACGTGGCCCTCGGCGACTCCTACTCGTCCGGTGTCGGCGCGGGGAGCTACATCAGCTCCAGCGGCGACTGCAAACGCAGCACCAAGGCGCACCCGTACCTCTGGGCCGCCGCCAACTCGCCCTCGTCCTTCGACTTCACGGCCTGCTCCGGCGCCCGGACGAGCGACGTCCTGGCAGGGCAGCTCGGACCGCTGAACTCCACCACCGGCCTCGTCTCGATCAGCATCGGCGGCAACGACGCCGGCTTCGCCGACGTCATGACCACCTGTGTCACCTCGTCCGACAGCGTCTGCATCTCCCGCATCAACAACGCCCGGGCGTTCGTCGACTCCACCCTGCCCGCCCGGCTCGACTCGGTGTACTCGGCGATCCGGTCCAAGGCGCCCGCCGCCCGGGTCGTCGTGCTCGGCTACCCCCGCTTCTACAAGCTGGGCCAGACCTGTCTCGGGCTCTCCGAGGCCAAGCGCTCCGCGATCAACGCCGCGTCCGACCACCTGAACACCGCGATCGCCAAGCGGGCCGCGAACCACGGCTTCACCTTCGGCGACGTGCGCTCCACGTTCACCGGCCACGAGATCTGCTCCGGCAGCTCCTGGCTGCACAGCGTCAGCTGGCTGAACATCGGCGAGTCGTACCACCCGACGGCCGCGGGCCAGTCGGGCGGCTATCTGCCGGTGCTCAGGAACGCGGCCTGACCGCGTAGCCGCCGGGCGCCGACGAGCGCTCCGGCCCGCTGGGGGAGGCCCCGCCCGTCGGGGTCTCCTCCTGGCAGGTGACCGAGAACGGCACCGTGTCGGACGTCGTGTGCACCGGAGAGCGCACCTCGACGCCGATCTCGTCCTCGTACGTCCCGTCCCTCTCGTACGTCGTCACGATCACCCGCTGCTGCTTCGTGCGGTCACCGCCCGCGGGGAACGAGAGGGTGCGCCAGCCCGGGTCCGACACGGCACCGCCCTTCGTCACCCACCGGTAGCCGATCTCGGCGGGCACCCGGCCCACCGTGAACGTCGCCGTGAAGGTGGGCACCTCGGCCTCCGGCGGGGGACAGGCGCCCGCGTAGTCGGTGTGCGCCCCCTCGACCGTCACCTCGACGGTCCGGGCGGGCGGCTCGGTGGTGGTCCGGCTCTCGCGGGGCGTGCCGGACGGGCCGCCCCCGCCGCCCGGGTAACCGTCACCGGTCCCGTCGCCCGTTCCGCCGCCGGTGTCGCCGCCGGTCGGATCCCGCCCGTCCCCCTCCTCGTCCGCGGTGCCGCCCGTGGGCCGGGCGCTGCCGGCGCCGCCGTCCGTCCGCCCGCCCCCGTCACCGCGGTTCACCAGGGCGTACGTCAGCCCGGCCAGCGCCAGGGCGAGCACGATGATGCCCGCGACGACGAACAGGGCGGCCCGGCGGCCCCGCCCGGATCCGGCCGGCGCGTCCGTGGTCCGGGACGGGACGGTGGCGTCCGGATCCGCGTACACGGCCGCCGACGGCCCGAACCCGCCCGCCCCGGAGCCCGGTTCCGCCGGGAGCACGGCGACCGTCGGGGTGTACGGCACGTCGCCCGCCGCGCCGGCGCGCGCCGGGGCGCCCCCGGCGGCGATCGTGCGCAGATCCCGCTCCGCCCGCTCGGAGCCGAGGCGCTCGGCGGGGTCCTTCCGCAGCAGCCCTTCGATCACTGGGGCCAGCGGGCCGGCCCGGCGCGGCGGCGGCAGCTCGGTGTCCACGATCGCCCGCAGGGTGCTCAGCGGGGTGTCCTGCCGGAACGGCGAGCTGCCCTCGACCGCCGCGTACAGCAGCACCCCGAGCGACCACAGATCGGACTCCGGACCCGGTGTACGCCCGAGCGCGCGTTCGGGGGCCAGGAACTCGGGGGAGCCGACCACCTCGCCGGTCATGGTGAGCGCGGAACTGCCCTCGACCACGGCGATGCCGAAGTCGGTGAGGACGACGCGCCCGTCGTCGGCGATCAGCACGTTCCCCGGCTTCACGTCCCGGTGCAGCACCCCGGCCCCGTGGGCGGCGCGCAGCGCGGCCAGCACCTCGGCGCCGATCCGCGCGGCATGCGGCGGGGAGAGGGGGCCCTCGGCCTCCAGCACGTCGGCGAGGGACAGCCCCCGGACGAGCTCCATGACGATCCAGGGGCGCCCGTCCTCCATCGCCACGTCGTAGACGGTCACCACATTGCGGTGCGCCACCCGGGCGGCCGCCCAGCCCTCCCGCTCCAGCCGGGTGTACATCCGCTCCACCTGGGGGCCGGGGAGCCCGGCCGGGGCGCGCACCTCCTTGACGGCGACCTCGCGCATCAGGACCTCGTCACGGCCCCGCCACACCGTCCCCATGCCGCCCTCGCCCAGCGGGGACAGCAGGCGGTAGCGCCCCGCGACCACACGCTCGGTGCCGGATTCCTCGGACACGGGCGCCCCCTCCTCGTGTCCGCCGCTGGATCCGCGCGAGGACACGACTCCGCCTGATATCCCCCGAAAGTAGCTCAACCGAACGCGGATGCCGCCCCCCTGAACACCAATCCGGCCCCCAGGACGACGACCACCACCGCCGACGCCAGAGGAACGGCCGAGCGCAGCGCCGCGAGGGCCCGGCCGCCGGAGAGCCGGGAGCGCCGCGCCAGCAGCCGCTCCACCCCGTGGCCCGCCCGCACCACGGCGAACCCGGCCGCGGTGAGCGTCAGCGCCAGCCCGACGCCGTACGCCAGCACGAGCACCAGCCCGAACCACGCCTTACCCAGCGCCGCCGCGCCCACCAGCACGACCACGGCGGAGGGACTGGGCACGAGCCCGCCCGCGAACCCGAGCAGGACCGTGCCGCGTGTGTGCCCGTGTCCGTGCCCGTGGGGGTGCGCGTGTGCGTGCGTATGGACGTGCGGGTGGGTGTGCTCGTGCGCATGCTGGTGCTGGTGCTGGTGCCCGAGGCCCCGGTGCACCAGGGCCCGGCGGACGAGCGTCACCCCCGCCCCTGTCACGAGCAGGCCGCCGGCGATGCCCAGCCAGGCGATCACTGACGGCGCGGCGGCCGAGCCGGCGGTGACGAGCAGGCCCAGGGCGACCACGCCGAGGGTGTGCGTCACGGTCAGCGAGGCGATCATCGGCAGTACGTCGCGGAAGGCCGCCCGGCCACCGCGGGCGGCGGCGCTCGCGGCCATGACCGTCTTGCCGTGGCCCGGCGCGAGCGCGTGCAGCGCGCCGAGGACCACGGCGGCACCGAGCGCCAGGACGGCGAAGCCGAAAGTCAGGTCGTGCCGGGCCACCAGGTCGCCGAGCGCCCGGGTCCAGCGGTCCGCGCCGCCCGGAAGCACCGAGGCGCCGGGGGCGGCGCCCGCGTCCGCCGCCTCGCCCGGGTCCTCGGCCAGGGCCGGCCCGCCGGGCCGTGCCCGCAGGTCCGCGGCCGCGGTGTCCACCGGTGAGGACAGCAAGTCCTCCGGGTAACGGGTCAGTTCCCGGGACACGGACTCCTCGGGCACGTCGGACGCGGTGAGCGTCGTCCGGTCGCCCCGCGCGGTGACCTCGTGCCAGCCCGGCCCGGAGTCCACGGCCGCGCGGAAGCGCACCGTCACGGACGCGTCCCCGGGCAGGGGCGCCGTGAGCCGGCACTCCACGCGCAGCGTGGTGAGCCCGGCCTGCCCGGGCCGCACCAGCGCACGACTCGGACCGGCGGTCAGCTCCACGTCCTCCCCGCCCACCGTGACCTCGCTGTCCCGGGCCGCCGTGGCGCACCGCTCGCGGGCCCAAGCGCCCCTGCCCTGCCGTTCGAGGGCGGGCGCGGCCTGGGCCGCCGGGATCTCCGCGAGGTCCTCGACGTGGTGGACGCGCAGGGTGCCGGGTGCGACGACGAGTCCGTCGTACCGGTTGACGGTGAAGTTGCCGAGGGGGTGCGCGCTCGCCGATCCGGCGGGCAGGAGCAGCAGCAGGCAGGCGGCCACGAGAACCGCCGTGCAGCAGGCGGCCAGGCGCCGGCGGAACGTCACCCGGTCGCCTCCTGCTCCTTCAGTTCCTCCAGTTCCTCCAGTTCCTCCAGCTCCTTCAGCGCCGCACGGGCCCGGTCGGCGCCGAGCGGCGAGAAGCCGGGGTTGAGGTCGAGCGCCGCGGCCAGCGACCGGCGCGCCCCCGACCGGTCACCGGTGGCCCGCTCGATCATTCCGCGGTGGTACAGGAAGGCCGCGTCCGGATATCCGGTGGCCGTCGCGCGCCGGGCGTACGGCAGCGCTTCCCCGGCGCGCCCGTTGACGTACAGCGCCCAGGCGAGCGCGTCCGCCGTGTGGACCGTGTGCCGGCGCCCCCACTCCGCGCGGGCCGCGCGCAGGGCCGCCGCACGGTCGCCGTGGTCCGCGGCGGCGAGCGCGGTGTCGAGGTCCGCGTCGACGCCGTGGGCGCGGGCGAGGGACGTCCACGCCTCCACCAGCGCGTACTGGGCGTGCGCCGCGCCCCGGTCGCCCCGCGCCTCGTACAGCTCGCCGAGCGCCACGAGCGGCCCCGGCAGCGGATGGCGCGCGACGAGGGCCTCCAGGGTGCGGATCGCGCCGGCCCGGTCGCCGCCCGCCGCCTGGGCGCGGGCGCGGCCCTCCAGCGCGGGCACGTACGCGTCGTCGGCCGCGAGGGCACGCGCGTAGTGGGCGAGCGCCCCCTCCGCATCGCCCTGCCGCCAGGCCAGCTGCCCGAGCTGCGTGGCCACGTACGCGAGGTCGCCGCGCCCGGTCGCGGAGCCGAGGGCCTGCCGCAGCACCCGCTCGGCGGTCCGGGTGTCACCGCGCAGCTCACGCACGTACGCGTACCGCGTGAAGACGGGGATGCCGGGCCGCCGCGCGTCCGCCACGTCGGCGGCCCGCGCCGCGTCGGCGTAGCGGCCGAGCTCCACCAGGGCGTCGATCCGCGTGGCCAGCGCCCGTTCGCTGTACGGGTTCTGTTCCAGCGCCCGGTCCGCGTCGCGCAGGGCGCCCGGGAAGTCGTGCCGGGCCGCGGCGAGGGCGGCCCGGCCCGCGAGCGCCGGGTCGTTGCCCGGGCGCAGCTCCAGCGAGCGCGCGAGCGCCCGCTCGGCCTGCGGGTAGCGGGAGGGGTCGCCCTCCGTGCGGGCCTGCTCCACGTACGCGAGCCCGAGCACGGCCCAGGAGGCGTGGTCCCGCGGCTGGTCGCGCAGCTGGGTCTGGAGGGCGGCGACGTCCGCGCCGAGGTCACCGCCGGCGAGCAGCTCGGCGCTCACCCCCGGCGCGCTCCGGGTGCTCACCGCCCGCTCCCCGCGGGCACCCAGCGCGACGGCCCCCGACGTGAGCGCGACGGCCAGCGCGGCGGCGCACGCGGCCGTCCGCAGCACACGGCGCCGGGCGGTCCCGTCCTCGTTCGTGCGGGCGGACATCAGCGGTACGCCCGGCCGGCCGTCCGGCGGCGCCACCACACCAGTCCGGCGGCGACGAGCAGGAAGCCGGCCGCGCCCGCCGCCGCGGAGGCCGCGATCAGCGTGGTGTCGTCCCGGCCGCCGCCCGTCGTGGCCGCCACGCCGTCGCCGAGCTGGTTGCGGACGGCGTTGCCGTCGCCCTGGACGGTCTTCCCGCGGGAACCGGCCGTCGGCAGAGCGAGATACGGGAAGGAGCCGCCGAACTTCATGTCGTTCTCGTCCACCGCGTCCCCCAGGTCGTTCTCGGCGCCCACCAGTTCGCCCTCCACCACCTGCAGCGAGATGTCGATCACGTCGTCGGTGAGCCGGCGCCCGTTCGGGAAGCCCGCGTTGTCGCCGTCGAGGACGCCGAGCCGCTCGGGCTTCGCGGCGGGCTCGATCGAGGTGTTGAGGCGGAGCTGCTCCGAGGGGCGCACGTGCGGCGGCCGGTTGAGGCCCTTCACGCCCTTGAGGAAGACGTCCACCAGGTCGTTGCGCGGCTCGGCCGGAGCGTCGATCTTGTAGATCGCCTCCATGAGTTCGGGCAGCTCGGGGTTGGTGACGTTCTTCAGGAACCGGGCGTCGTCCCACGGCGCCGACGCGTTGAACGCGTCCTTGTCCTTCTGCGGGTTGACCACTTCGTTGACCAGCGGGTTGCCGAGCCGCGACACCTGCCGCCAGTGCCCGTCGGCCCCCTTGCGCTGCGTCGTGGACCAGATGCCGACGACCGGCTGCTTCGCCGACTCGGTGAGCATGTCGCTCGGGAGCTGCAACGCGACCGAGTTGACGTTGTAGCCCTTGAGCGTGTCCCGCCCCACCTCGGAGAGATCACCGCCGTACAGCAGGTCGAACACCCTGAGGTCCAGGAAGAACGGATCGTCGGCCTGCCCGGCGAACGTCGTCGCCCCGCCCGCCGTCCGGTACACCGCCTGGTCGCGCAGCTTGCCGTAGTCCGGCATCGACGCCCTGCCGACGTTCGACGGCGCCACGGGCACGTCGTCCGCGAGCCGGGTCCGCGAGACCAGGTGCTGGTCCTTCAGCTTCAGCAGTTCGAGGTCGTACGTCTGCGTGACGTTGAGGTCGGGGTCGTCCAGGCTCTCGACCGGTCCCGTGTTGTACAGGAAGGTCTTCCCGTTCTTCACCTGCGTGTCGAAGGTGTAGCGGAAGACCAGTTCGCCCTGTGCGTCGCCGTCGTTGTCGACGTGGATGTCGTACTGGGCGTCCTCGGCGAAGGTGTAGAAGTTCGGCCCGCCGGCCGGTTCCTCGAACGGGATCCAGTTCGCCACGACCGTCGTCGTGTCCGGCTTGTCCGGGCTGACGAAGGCGTACACGTCCGTGTTGTCGAACTGCGGTTGCCCCGAGATCAGCGGGGCCTCGCGATGGCTGGAGGCGGCGGCCGCCCCCGGTTCCAGCGCCGTCACGCCGGCGGCCGCGAGCCCCGAGGCGGCCAGCGCCCCGCAGACGAGGGCCGCCAGGCCACCGCGTCCCGTGCCGCTCCTGGAAACACTCCTGGAAGTAGGTGTCATGCCGTCCGTCCTCTGTTCCGGCCTCCGGGCCCGTCCCGGCCCCTCGAGCCGACTTGCCTGACGCAGGGGGATTCGGAGCACCCGCCGGACCGGATTGGTGGAAGCGTGGAAGTCGTTTCCGCCGCGGCCGGACCCGCGTTTTCGGCACGCTCGTCCGTAACCCCATCCGGAGGTGGCCGCGTTGCGAATGCCCTACGCGGCCGGGTGGCCGTGCGCGGCCGGAGCAGAGGGGGAACGAGTGGAGGCGGACGAACTCTTGGTACGCGTCGCGGGAGGCGACCAGCAGGCGTTCGAGGAGCTGTACGGGCTGGTCTCCGGGCCGGTGTTCGGGCTGGTGCGCCGGATCGTGCGGGACCCCGCGCAGTCGGAGGAGGTGGCCCAGGAGGTGCTGCTGGAACTCTGGCGGTCCGCGCCCCGGTTCGACCCGGGCCGCGGCAGCGCCCTGGCCTGGATCCTCACCCTCGCCCACCGCCGGGCCGTCGACCGGGTGCGCAGCGCCCGCGCGGCGAGCGAACGCGAACTGCGCGAGGGGCGGCGCGCCCACCACCCCGCCTTCGACCAGGTCGCCGAGGAGGTGGAGGCCGGCCTCGAACGCGAGTGGGTGCGCCGCTGCCTGGACCGGCTCACCAGCCTCCAGCGGCAGTCCGTCACCCTCGCCTACTACGACGGCTACACGTACCGTGAGGTCGCCGAGCGGCTGTCCCTGCCGCTCGGCACGGTCAAGACCCGGATGCGCGACGGCCTGACACGGCTGCGCCAGTGCCTGGGAGGTGCCGCGTGAACCTGTTCGGCGTCCGGTCCCGCCGCACTCTGCACTCACTCGCCGCGCCCTATGCGCTGGACGCACTGGAGCGTGACGAGCGCGCGCGGTTCGAGCGGCACCTGGAGAAGTGCGCCCGGTGCGCCGCCGAGGTGCGCGCCCTGTCGGAGGACGCGGTACGGCTCGCCTGGTCGACCGCGGTCCCCGCGCCGCCGGCGATGCGCGACCGGGTGCTCGCCACCGTCCGTACCACGCCCCAGGAGGCCCCGCGGCCGGACGCGCCCCGCGCACGCCCCGGGCAACTGCCGGATCGTGCATGGGGCGACGAGCCGCGTCCACGCCCACGGCGCGCGCCCCGCACACGTCGCCTCCTCGTACCGCTGACCACGGCCACGGCCGCCGCGGCGCTCGTCGTGGCGGCGCTCTTCGCCGTCCAGGCGGACCGGACGCAGGAGCGACTGGACGCCGAGCGCGCCCACGCGCGTGAGATCGCCCACGTTCTCGCCGCGCCCGACGCCCGCGCGGCCGGTGACCGGGATGCGCGGGGCCGGGGAATCGGAGTGATCGCCTCCGCGCAGGAGCGGCGTGCCGTCGTCACTCTGAGCGGACTGGAGACACCGCCGGACGACCAGGTGCATCAACTCTGGCTCATGCGCCCCGGCGCATCACCGCATTCTCTCGGCCTCTTCGACGGCGACACGCCCTTCGTCGCCGACGGAATCGACTTCGATGCGACGTCACTCGCCGTGACGGTCGAACCCGACGGAGGGTCACCGCAACCCACTGGCCAGCCACTTGTCCAACTCGCCCTGGAATCAGTCGGATTCACTGAGTGATCGTCTTCCGCTTCCGGGGCAGGCGAATGCCGTGACCGCGATACACGAGTGCCCCAGGGGGGCGATAGGGTTACTCTGCCCGGGCCGGGTGGACTCGTACGGGTGGGGAGTGACAATGGATCAGATGACAGCGCGCAGGGCGCGAGTCCCTGCGATCACCTGCGGTAGCAGCGCGACCAGTTCGCGCCTGGACCGACATCTCTCGGTGCTGGCAGGCCCTGCCGTGCCGCAGCGTGAGACAGCCGAGGCGGCGTCCCTGATGAGGGAGATAACCGCTCGCGACTCACACCGGCGTGGTGGCAGGGGTGCCCGGGCGCACCGGGTCTCGCTGTTCGCCCCGCTCCGCCGGCTGCGCCGCTCGCTCTTCGGCGGCCGCTGAGCACCACGGGTCGACACCCTCACACCCGTCGCCCCCGCAGTACGGAAGTCCGCGCCCGGCCGGTCCGCACCGGCCCGGCGCGGCACCGTGATCCCGTCGTCCGTCATCCCCACGGCACGCAACGGCGTCTCGACACCCTCCCGAGCGTGGCTTCCGCTTCCCCTCCTCGCCCCGCCCTCGTCCGGGCCCTCCCGCGCCCCGTCCCCGCCCGGCGCGTGACCGGAGGCAGCGGTACCCGCATCGGCCGCCCCGACGGCCGCACCCCGCCCGTCGCGCTTCCCGTGTGCCATGACCGCATGGCCCGCCACCATGCCCGCCGCATGTCCGCCTCCCTGTCGTCCGTCTCGCTGTCGTCCGTCCCGCTGAGGCGTCACTCATGTCACTCACGTAACAGCTTCGTCATACACGGATGTTGACGAGGCAACGTTCCGGGTCCAGGGTTGCTGATCGTTTGCACGATTCGTTCGGCCGGTACACCCATCCCCGCCCCCTGGAGGTGCGCGTGTGTGACCTGCACGATCAGCATGAACACGAGTCGGCGGCGCCGGACTCCCCCGCCCTGAGCCGTCGCCGTGTCATGCAACTGCTCGGTGCGGCCGGAGTGACGACGGCGGTCATGTCCGTCGAGGCCGACCCCGCGATGGCGGCGTCGGCCGACGACACGCCGGCCACCTACACGCCCCCCGAGGGCCTCGCCGGGGACAGTCCCGCCAAGTCGGCCGCGCTGAGCTGGATCGCGTCCCACGCCGACCGGATCACCGGTCTCAACGCGGAGATATGGGAGCACGCCGAGCTCAGCCTGCGCGAGTGGAACTCCTCGCTGGCCCAGGCCGATTTCCTCAGGAAGGCGGGCTTCGACGTCGAGTTCGGCACGGCCGGGTTCCCGACCGCGTTCACCGCCACCTTCACCCACGGCAAGGGCGGCCCGGCCCTCGGCTTCAGCGGCGAGTACGACGCGCTGCCCGGTCTGTCGCAGCACAAGGGCGTGGGCCACCACGACCCGCTCGAATACGTGCACGACCCCTTTGCCCCCGGCTACGGTCCGGGCCACGGCTGCGGCCACTGTGCTCTCGGCACGGCGGCGGCAGCGGCCGCGGCGGCCGTCGCGCAGGGCGCGAAGAAGCACAGGCTGCCGGTGACCGTGAAGTTCTTCGGCTCGACCGCCGAGGAAGCACTGATCGGCAAGACGTACGCGGTCAGCAGGGGCGTGTACGACGGCCTCGACGCCTTCCTGGACTGGCACCCCTCCGTCGCGAACGCCACCGGCTGGGGCACCAGCAACGCGATGACCGCCGTCACCTTCACCTTCCTCGGCGTGGCGGGCCACGGCGGTACCCCGCTGGGCAACAAGAGCGCCCTGGACGCGGCCGTGATGATGGCGACGATGTCCGAGTTCCTGCGCGAGGAGAACCTGGCCCCGTCCGGCCGTCTGCACTGGGTGATCAACAATGGCGGCGACATCCCGAACGTCACCCCCGAGATCGCCGAGATCTCCTACTACGTCCGTGAGGGCAGCCCCGCCCGCGTCCAGGTCCTGCTGGACAAGGTGATCGCCGTCTCCGAGGCCGCCGCCAAGGCCTCCCAGACCTCGGTGCGGCACCGCATCACCTCCGCCTGCTGGAACCAGTTGCCCTCCAAGGCCTTCGCGGAGCTGATGTACGACAACATGCGGCAGATCGGCCCGCCGGACTTCACCGACGAGGCACAGGAGCTGGCGAAGGAGCTCCAGCGGTCCCTCGGCCTGCCGGAGCGCGGCATGCACAGTGAGGTGGCCGCTCTCACCGCCCCCAACCCCGTGTACATGGGCGGCGGTTCCACGGACGTCGCCGACATCAGCTGGAACGTGCCGACCGTGTCCATGGGCGCCGCACTCGCCCCCATCGGCACCAAGATGCACACCTGGTCCACGGCGTCCTGCGCGGCCGCCGCGCCCGGACAGGCCGCTGTGCTCGCCGCCGCCAAGTACCTGGCGGCGACGGCGGTCGACCTGATCACCCAGCCCGAGCGGCTGAAGGCGATCAAGGACGAGTTCGCCGAGCGGACCAAGGGCATCGAGTGGAAGACGGTGCTGCCGGACGGCTACGAGCCGCCCATGTACGAGCCGCCGGAGTGGTTCCTGAAGAAGACGGGCCAGAAGTGGCCGCCGAAGAACATCACCTGGCCGCCCCGGCGGGTGGTGTCGCAGGAGAAGTTCTCCTCGCTGGGACCCGAACTGGCGCCTCAGACGTAGAGCCGGATCAGCGCTTGCCGTGCGCGTACCTGCGTACGGCAAGCGGCACGAACACCGTCAGCAGCACCGCGCACCACGCCAGCGACCCGGCGACGGGGTGCGCCACCGGCCAGGCGGCCCCCTCCGGTACCGGCGCGTTGCCGAACAGGTCCCGCAGGGCCGTGGTCACCGCGCTCAGCGGGTTCCACTCGGCGAGTGTGCGCAGCCACCCCGGCGTACGGATCGCCTACCTGGGCGGTCAGGTCGCGAGCGGGGCGTACCCGAGGCTGGCCGCCGCCTTCGCGGAGGATGCGGGGCCGATCGACCTGGAGGCGGTGTTCGAGTGGGCGGTGCGGCGCGTGCTGGACGGGTTCGAGCACGGGGCGTGACGCCCGGGGGGCCTTCCGGTACGTCCGGTACGTCCGGTACATGGTCCGTTACGTCTCACAGCAGGGCGAACTGACCCTCCGGGCCCTCCTCCTGGTGGTCCAGGACGGACGCGGGACGGCGGGCGGGGTCCGGCACCGGCAGGACGCCCGCCTCGCGCAGTTCGGCCGCGGTGACCGGGGCCGGTACGGCGGGCCCGGACCGCTGGGCGCGCACGTCCGCGAACAGGGCCAGCACGGTGATCAGTTCCAGCAGTTCGGAGGTCCACGTCTGGGGCCACGCGGTGGGACGTACCGCCTCCAGGGTGCCCGGGGCGGCCGGTTCCGTACGGCGGGTGAACCAGGCGTCCAGCACCCTGACCCCGCCGACGTGGAAGTCCCACGCCGCCGCGGGCACGGGGGCGATCCGGCCCTCGCCGATCAGCAGGGCCTCCTCCTCGCGGTCGTAGAGGAGTTCGGTGGGCCGGGCCGGCAGCGGGGCGCGGACGTACGGGCGGCGGCCGCCCGGGAGCTTGGGGCGCTCGCCGCCGCGGCGCAGCAGCCAGAGCGCCCGGTGTCCCAGCTCCACGCCCGCGCGCCACACGTCCGGGTCCGCGGTCAGCGGGACCTCGATGCCGCCGGGACCCGGGCGGGCGGCGGTCAGGATCCAGGCGAGGACGTCGAGGGGCTCCGGTGCGGTGCCCAGGCGCGCGGCGAGGTGGGCGGTCAGGCCCGGGGCGAGGTTGGGTTCCGCCCCGCCCGGGCGCCGGTACAGCGGGCGGACGCGGCCGGTGCGCGGGCCGTGCGGCGGGTGCAGCGGCAGTACGGACGACACCAGGAGCGCCGGGCCGGGGGAGTCGGGCGCCACCGTCTGCTCGACGGCGAACACCTGCTCCGCGTCCGCCACCCGCCACAGCTCAGGGCGTGCCGCGTCGATCAGCCGGTGGTCCGGGATGAGCCACTGCTCGTCGAAGGGGGCGGCGAGGACCCGTACGGGTTCCGGGCACGGGCCGGACTCGCGGGCCAGCCGTCCGGTGCGGCCCCTCTGGCCCGGCAACTGCCCCACCGCCGTGTGCGGGGTGCGGGAGCGCGTCGGCTCGAACAGGGCCTCGCGGTCCGGGCCCTCGGCCTTCAGCAGGGCGTCCCAGCGGGCCTTCAGGGCAGCCGGGTCGGGGGCCGCCGGCCACCCCCGGCCGAGCCGCGGCGGTGCGACGGACCACGGCATGAGGTCCGCCAGCGGCGGCGCGTCGTCGTGCGTCACGCTGGGCATGGTACGACGCCTCCGTGACCGCGGCACCGGATCAGTGGGCGTCCAGGGTCACCGTGAAGGAGAAGCGGTCGCCGCGGTAGTGGATGACCGCGACGTCCAGCACCCGGCCGCCGTCGTCGTACGTCACGCCCGTGTAGTGCAGGATCGGGCTGAGCAGCGGCACCTGGAGCAGCCGCGCCGTCTCCGGGTCCGCGAGGCGGGCCTCCACGGTGTCCGTGATGCGGCCGATGGGTGCGCCCACCACGTCCCGCAGCACCTTCGTCATCGGCCAGCGGACCAGGTCCTCGCGGTCGATGCGGGCGGCGAGCGCGGGACGGACGTAGTTGCGGGCGTGGTTGGTCGGCTCGCCGGTCTTCTCGTCGCTGCGCAGCCGGTGGTACGTCGCCACCTCGGCCAGGTCCGGGAAGTACTCGGCGAGTTCGCCGGGCGGGGGAGCCGTGCCGCGGTCCAGCAGCTCGGTCCGCATGCCCGACTGCTGGGCCACGATCGCGTCCACCGAGCCGAGCAGCCGCACGGGCGCGCCGCGCCGCGCGCTCGGCTCGATGAACGTGCCGCGCCGCCGGTGCCGGGTGATCAGCCCCTCGTCCTCCAGCTCCTTCAGCGCCTGCCGCATGGTCAGCACGCTCACCCCGTAGTGCCCGGCGAGCTGTTCCTCGGTCGGCAGCCGCAGCGGGTCCTGGGGCGACCGGCCGAGGATCGAGGCACGCAGGGACTGGGAGACCTGGTACCAGAGCGGCAGTTTGCGGTTCAGGACGATCGAGTCCGGCGCGAATGACGTCACGACGGTATCCGTACCGGTCGTCAGCGTTCAGTGCAACGGCCGGAAGTGACGCTCGAGACCCGACCACACGTCGTCGTACCGCTGTTGCAGATGCCCTGCGTCCGCCGCCTGCCGTGTCACCGTCACCGGCCACCGGGTCTCGAACATGAACGCCAGCCCGTCGTCGAGCTTCTGCGGCCGCAGCTCGGCGGCGCTAGCCCGGTCGAAGGTCTCCCGGTCCGGGCCGTGCGCCGACATCATGTTGTGCAGCGAGCCCCCGCCCGGCACGAAGCCCCCTTCCCCGGCGGTCTTGGCGTCGTACGCGCCCTCGATGAGCCCCATGTACTCGCTCATCACGTTGCGGTGGAAGTACGGCGGCCGGAAGGTGTCCTCGCCGACCAGCCAGCGCGGCGCGAAGACGACGAAGTCGACGCCGGCGAGCCCGGGGGTGTCGGACGGCGAGGTGAGCACGGTGAAGATCGACGGATCGGGGTGGTCGTAGGAGATGGTGCCCATCACATTGAAACGGCGCAGGTCGTAGACGTACGGCACGTAGTTGCCGTGCCAGGCGACCACGTCGAGCGGGGAGTGGTCGTAGGTGGCCGTCCAGAGGTTGCCGCAGTACTTGTTGACCACCTCCACCGGGCCCTCGACGTCCTCGTACGCGGCGACCGGCGCCAGGAAGTCCCGGGCGGCTGCGAGGCCGTTGGCACCGATGGGGCCGAGGTCGGGCAGGCGGAAGGGGGCGCCGTAGTTCTCGCACACATAGCCGCGCACCGAGTCGTCGAGCAGCTCGACCCGGAACCGGACACCGCGCGGGATCAGCGCCACCTGGCCCGGTCCGGCCGCCAGCAGCCCGAACTCCGTGCGCAGCAGCAGCCCGCCGCGCTCGGGCACGATCAGCAGCTCACCGTCGGCGTCGCTGAACACCCGCTCCATCGAGGAGTCGGCGTGGTACAGGTGCACCGCCATGCCGCTGCGCTGCGTCGCGTCGCCGTTGCCGCCGAGGGTCCACAGGCCGGCCAGGAAGTCGGTGCCCGCGGGCGGTTCGGGGAGCGGGTTCCAGCGCAGCCGGTTCGGATCGGGCACGGTCTCCGTGAAGGGAGCCGTGCCGACGGCGCCGTTGTCCGTGCGCGTGAACGCGGGGTGCGCGGCCGACGGGCGTATCCGGTACAGCCACGAGCGCCGGTTGTGCGCCCTCGGCTCGGTGAACGCGGTGCCGCTGAGCTGCTCGGCATACAGCCCCAGGGGCGCGCGCTGGGGCGAGTTGCGGCCGGCCGGGAGCGCGCCGGGCTCCGCCTCCGAGCTGTGTTCGTTGCCGAAACCGTGGAGATGGGTCAGTTGCTCGGCGGTCTTCCTCGCGTCCCCGGTCATGGGCGCCCCTCCCTCGGACTGAAATCCTATGCAACACCGTAGGAATCACGGGTGCGGTGCGCAAGGGGTTCGCAGGCCACTTGTGACGCCACTGGGAAGGAGCGTTCGCGGGGGCCGGAACCGGCGGGAGCGAACGACGCTGTTGGCGGCTGCGAAGACCTGTCCCGGCGGACGTGCGAGGGCCTCGTTCGACGGATTCGACGGAACCCGGTTCCCGGTGGGTCCGCTCGTCGGAGGCGTGCTCTAGTCTCCGGGCAAGTCGTGGACGCGCGCAGGGGGCGGGGACGGCCGGCCGTCCACCGGTTCCGCTCCAGCCCCCTCGCCGGCCCCGCCCCGCACCAGAACCCGATCCGACGGGCGCGACCGCACCGGGCGCCCGTCGCACCCCGGGGGAGAAGAGACCATGAAGCCCGTGCCCCCACCGACCTCGCTGCGCCGCGCACCCGTGCAGCGCCGCAGCGCCGAACGGCTGACCAGAATCCTCGACGCCTGCGCCGACCTCCTCGACGAGGTGGGCTACGAGGCCCTGAGCACCCGGGCCGTCGCCCTGCGCGCGGGGGTGCCCATCGGCTCGGTGTACCGCTTCTTCGGCAACAAGCGCGCGATGGCCGACGCCCTCGCCGAGCGCAACCTCGACCGCTTCACCGAGCGGGTCGCCGAGCGTCTGGGCGGGACGCGCGACGGGGACTGGCGCACCGCCGTGGACGCCGTCCTCGACGAGTACCTCGACATGAAGCGCACCGCCCCCGGCTTCGGCCTCGTCGACTTCGGCAACCAGATACCGGTCGGCGGGCGCCGCGGAGCGCCCAACCACCGCGTCGCCGACCGCCTGGGCGACCTCCTCGCCGGCCATATCGGCCGGGCGCCCGACGAGGATCTGCGCCGTACCTTCCTGGTCGCCGTGGAGACCGCCGACTGCCTGGTCCACCTCGCCTTCCGCGCCTCCCCGGAGGGCGACGAGCGGATCATCGAGGAGACGCGGACATTGCTGCGGGCCTATCTGGGGCGGGTGCTGGACTGATCCGGGGCCCCGCCGTCCCGCGACCTCCCACCTCGCCCCCGCGCACCCTCCCCTCCGTGCATACCGGTCGGTACGCTCACCCCCTGAGTGCGTGCGCCACCGTCGCCGCCGCCCTCCGGGCGGACCCGTGCCCCGCACCGCCCTGCGCATCTGCCCCCTCTGCGAGGCCACCTGCGGCCTGACCCCGACCGTCGAGGGCGCCCGGGTCACCCGGGCCCGCGGCGACCGGGACGACGTGTTCGGCAAAGGCTTCGTGTGCCCCAAGGGTGCCCTGTCCGGGGAGGCCGACGCGGATCCGGACCGGCTGCGCGGACCACTGGTGCGGAAGGGCGGGCGGATGCGCGAGGTCTCCTGGGAAGAGGCCTTCGACGTCGTCGCCGCCGGGCTGCGGCCCGTGGTCGAGCAGCACGGACCGCACGCCGTCGCCGTCGTCCTCGGCAACCCGAACGTGCACACCATGGCCGGCGCGCTCTACCCGCCCGTCCTGCCCGCCGGGCTCGGCACCCGCAGCCTGTTCACCGCGTCCACCGTCGACCAGATGCCCAAGCACGTGTCCAGCGGGCTGCTGTACGGGGACGCCGCGGCCATGCCCGTACCCGACCTCGACCGCACCGGTCACCTGCTCCTCCTCGGCGCCAGCCCCTGGAGTCGAACGGGAGCCTGCGCACCGCCCCGGACTTCCCGGGCCGGCTCAGGGCGCTCAAGGCACGCGGCGGCACCCTCACCGTCGTCGACCCGCGCCGGACCCGTACCGCCCGCCTCGCCCCGCATCCGAGAGGCGTCGACGAGCTCGCCGGCACTTTGCGGGAGTTCACACCCGAGAAGGTCACCGGCGCGTGCGACGTGGACGCCGGTACGATCCGCGCGCTCGCCCGCGAGCTGGCCGCGGCCCCGGCGGCCGCGGTCCACGGGCGCATCGGAAGCTGCACCGTTCCGCACGGCACCCTCGCGAGCCGGCTGGTCGACGTGCTCGACATCCTCACCGAAAACCTGGACCGGCCCGGGCACCCGGATGCGCCATGCCGCACGGGACCCCGGCGTCGACGTCAACCGGCTCCTCGACGGATCGCAGCTCGGCCCGCTGTCGGGCAACGCGGTCCTCGACGGGGTGCCCGTCGTGCTGGCGCCGACCGAGTGACGCCGACCGATACAAGGCCGTGACCTGGAGTTTTGCTCTTATTGCTCGCGTGTCAACATCTTGTTAACGCTCGTTGGCCCGCCCTAACGTCGCTCCATCCGCCGTCCTTCCGGTGGCTGTTCAAGGGCGAACGTTAGGTGTCCAACTCATGCTGACCATCCTCGGCTTCACCATGATCGCGACCTTCCTGGTCCTGATCATGATGAAGAAGATGTCGCCGATCGCGGCGCTCGTGCTGATCCCGGCGCTCTTCTGCGTGTTCGTCGGGAAGGGTGCCCATCTCGGCGACTACGTCATCGAGGGGGTGGGCACCCTGGCGCCCACCGCCGCGATGCTGATGTTCGCGATCGTCTACTTCGGCGTCATGATCGACGTGGGCCTCTTCGACCCGATCGTGCGGGGCATCCTGCGCTTCTGCAAGGCGGACCCGCTGCGCATCGTGATCGGTACGGCCCTGCTCGCCGCGATCGTCTCGCTGGACGGCGACGGCTCGACCACCTTCATGATCACGGTCTCGGCGATGTACCCGCTGTACAAGCGGCTCGGGATGAGCCTGGTGGTGATGACCGGCGTCGCCGCCACCGCCAACGGTGTCATGAACACCCTGCCCTGGGGCGGACCCACGGCCCGCGCCGCCACCGCGCTGAAGCTCGACGCCGCCGACATCTTCGTCCCGATGATCCCGGCGCTCGCCGCCGGACTCCTCTTCGTCGTGATCCTCGCGTACGGGCTCGGGCTGCGCGAGCGCAAGCGGCTCGGGGTGCTGAGCCTGGACGAGGCCCTGGAGCGGGAGCAGGAGAGCGAGACGGTGCTCGTCGGCGCCGGTGCCGGTGCCGAGGGGGCGTCGGGGGCCGGCAAGGGGCGTACGCCCGAGGCCGTCGGCGGCTCCGGCGCCGGTACCGACGCGGACGCCTCCGGCGACGACGGCGAAGGCGGCGGCGACGCGCGCCTCCAGGGCCTCGACCCGAACCGCCCGACGCTGCGCCCCAAGCTGTACTGGTTCAACGCGCTGCTGACCATGGTCCTCCTCGCCGCCATGATCATGGAGCTGCTGCCGATCCCGGTGCTGTTCCTGCTCGGCGCCGCGCTCGCCCTCACGGTCAACTTCCCGAACATGGCCGACCAGAAGGAGCGGCTCGCCGCCCACGCCGACAACGTCCTGAACGTCTCCGGCATGGTCTTCGCCGCCGCCGTCTTCACCGGTGTGCTCCAGGGCACCGGCATGGTCGACAGCATGGCCAACTGGCTCGTCGACGCCATCCCCGAGGGCATGGGCCCGCACATGGCGCTGGTCACCGGCGTGCTCAGCCTGCCGCTCACGTACTTCATGTCCAACGACGGCTTCTACTTCGGAGTCCTGCCGGTGCTCGCCGAGGCCGGTGCCGCGCACGGGGTGTCGTCGCTGGAGATCGCCCGCGCCTCGATCGTCGGCCAGCCGCTGCACATGTCCAGCCCGCTGGTGCCGGCCGTCTACGTGCTCGTCGGCATGGCCAAGGTCGAGTTCGGCGATCACACCCGGTTCGTGGTGAAGTGGGCGGCGCTCACCTCGCTCGTGGTGCTGGGGGCCGGGATCCTGATGGGCATCATCTGAGCGATCATGTCCGGTGGTTGTCCGCAATCGTTGGTAGCTGTTCGAGGAGGCACGTCATCGTGAGGCCCGGTGGGAACCGCGGCTGGCTGCTCCGGCTCGTCATCGCCTTCGGATTCGCGCAGGGGGCGGTGTCGATGGCCCGGCCCGCCGTGTCCTACCGGGCCCTCGCGCTGGGCGCCGACGAGGGTGCGGTCGGTGTGATCGCGGGTGTGTACGCCCTGCTCCCGCTGTTCGCCGCCGTACCGCTCGGCCGCCGCACCGACCACGGGCGGTGCGCGCCGCTGCTGCCCGTCGGCGTCGTCCTGATAGCGGGCGGCTGTGCCCTGAGCGGTGTCGCGGGCTCCCTGGCGGCGATGGCGGCCTGGAGCGGAGTGATGGGGCTCGGCCACCTCTGCTTCGTGATCGGTGCCCAGTCCCTCGTGGCCCGCCAGTCCGCGCCGCACGAACAGGACCGCAACTTCGGACACTTCACCATCGGCGCCTCGCTCGGCCAGCTCGTCGGGCCGATCGCCGCGGGCGCGCTGATCGGCGGCCCGGACATGGCGGGCACCAGCGCGCTGGCGCTGCTCGTCGCGGCGGCCGGGGCGGCGGTCGCGTGCACGTCGCTGTGGCGCATCGAGCACCGTACGGCCCCCAAGTCCCGCGCCGAGGACGGCGAACGGGTGCCCGTGCACCGCATCCTGCGCACCCGGGGCGTGCCCGGGGGCATCTTCGTCAGTCTCGCCGTGCTCTCCGCGACCGACATCCTCACCGCGTACCTGCCGGTGGTGGGTGAGCACCGGGGCATCGCGCCGTCCGTGATCGGTCTGCTGCTCAGTCTGCGGGCGGCGGCGACGATCGCGTGCCGGCTCGTGATGACGCCCATGCTGCGGCTGCTGGGGCGGACCGTGCTGCTCACCGTGACCTGTCTGCTGGCGGCCGTGCTGTGCACCGCGATCGCGCTGCCGGTGCCGGTGTGGGGGCTCGCCGTGATGCTCGCGGCCCTCGGCTTCTGCCTGGGGGTCGGGCAGCCGCTGTCCATGACCACGGTCGTCCAGGCCGCCCCGGACGGCGCCCGGTCCACCGCGCTCGCGCTGCGGCTGACGGGCAACCGGCTCGGCCAGGTCGCCGCGCCCGCCGCCGCGGGCCTGGTCGCCGGGGTGGCGGGCGTGGCCGCGCCGTTCGTGATGCTCGGCGCGCTGCTGCTGCTCTCCTCCGCGACGGCCCTGCGGTCGCCCGCGAAGCCGGAGAGTGCGGGGGACGGGGCCGCCCCGGCCCGGCGGACCAGCACTCCGTTGGGCCGGAAGGGCGATATCTGAGCGGGCCCGAGGCGCGGCACGGCCCCGGTGCGTACGGGCGTGACAGACAGTCAGGTGGAAGCCGTTTTATGTGAAAATCACCTGACCCGGAGGTCTTGTATGCCCACCTCGTTCCTCCCACGCCGTGCGGGAGCGCGCTCCGGCGCCGTCGGCCTCGCGGCGCTCGCCGCCACGGGAGTCGCTCTCCTCGCCGCCCCCGCCGTCGCGGCCCCCGGTGACAACGGGGACGTCACACCGCAGTTCCAGGGCGCGGCCGTCGCCCCGCAGAACGGCCAGCCGGCGGTCTGCCGGTTCAACCTCGACGCCAGCAACTTCGAGACGGTGCAGGGCCTGGACTGGACCATCGAACCCCAGCCCGCGAAGCCCGGCGGTACCTCGCTCTCCGGCACCCTCTCCCTGGTCAAGGGTGCGGGCAAGTCCGAGACCATGACGATTCCGGAGGGGCCGTACAGGCTGACCTGGAAGCTCAAGGACGGCACGGGCGCGGGCAGGCAGAAGGACTTCAAGGCCGCGTGCTCGGAGCCCCGCCAGGCCGCCAGTCCGACCGCCGCGGCGACCCCCGGCGCCATCGGCCCCGGCGGCGTCGGCCCCGCCGCCAGCCCGAGTGCCGCGAGCCCCAGCGCCGTCAGCCCCAGCGCCGCCGCTCCCAGCTCCGCCCGGCCCAGTGCCGCCAGGTCCGGTGCCGCGAGCCCGAACGCCGTCCGTCCCCACACGGGCGCCACCAACGCCGCCGGCCCGAACGCGGCCATCGGTCCGAACGGCGGCCCGCCCGCGGGCGGCGGCGGTCTCGCGCAGGACTTCTCGACGGTCATGGGCGCGGCGGCCGTCGGGTCCGCCGCGATCGGCGGGGCGATGTACCTCCGGATGCGCCGCCGGCGCGCCGATGGCGCTGCGTAGAGGCGTCCAGCGGACCTGGCTCCGGACGCGCGCCTACCGTCTGGTGAGGACGGCCGTGGTGGCCACCTCGCTGGTCGTGGGCGGCGTCTGGTGGGCGCACGACGACGAGCCCGCCGATGCGGCCGGGGTCCGTACCGACGCGCGTGGTGCGGGGGCACCACGCGCGTCGGAATCCCCGCGGACCGTGCCCGCCCCCGCGGCTCCCGCCCCGTCGGGCGCCGTCCCGTCGAGCCCCGCCCCGTCCGTCTCCTCCTCCGGGGCCGGAGCTGCGTCCACGGCGCCGGCCGGGCAGGGTCCCGCCCGCCCGGCGCCCGGCGGGTCCACCCCGGCCGCCCGGCCCGCGCAGCCCGGCGCCCCACGGCTGCTGCCGCCCTCCCGGGCGGTCCGCGTCGACATCCCGTCCCTCGAGATCGAGGCGCCCGTCACCGGCCTCCGTCTCGACGAGCGGCGTCGGCTGCCCGCCCCCGACCAGGCGAGACCCGAGCTGGTCGGCTGGTACGAACAGGGCCCGGCGCCCGGCGGGGCCGGCACGGCGGTCGTCGTCGGCCACCGCGACACCAGGAGGGGACCCGCCGTCTTCGCGGCGCTCGGCGCGCTCGCGCCCGGCCGTGTCGTGGAGGTGCGGCGCGCGGACGGGCGCACCGCCGTCTACACGGTGTACGGGGTGCGGACCTACCGGAAGGACGGTTTCCCGAACGAGGAGGTGTACGGCCCCCGGGGCCGCCCCGAGCTGCGGGTCATCACCTGTGGCGGCGACTACGACCGCAGGAGCGGCTACAGCAGCAACATCGTGGTCTTCGCACACCTCACGGAGACCCGGGAGTGACACGCCCCCGTGCGGTATCGCGGAGGCCCCTCTGGTGACGGAAAACTAACGCCGCTAGTTTAGGGGGCCGGGTCGACGGCGACCGATCGCCGGCGGCCGACGATGCCCGCCCCGGGGAGGACACGATGAAGGCACACGACGGCATGTACATCGACGGCGCCTGGCGGCCCGCCGCCGGGACGGACACGATCGAGGTCGTGAACCCCGCCGACGGGCAGGTGATCGCCCGGGTCCCGGCGGGCACGGTGGAGGACGTCGACGCCGCCGTACGGGCCGCGCGCGCCGCCCTCCCGGCCTGGGCCGCCACCCCGCCCGCCGCACGCGGCGCCGTCCTCGGCGCCCTGCGCGACGCGCTCGCCGCCCGCCTGGACGAGATCGCCGAGACCGTCACGGCCGAGCTCGGCTCACCGCTGCCGTTCTCGCAGAAGGTCCAGGTCGGCATGCCCGTCATGGTCGCCGGGACGTACGCCGAGCTGGCCGCGACGTACCCCTTCGAGGAGAGGGTCGGCAACTCCACCGTCTACCAGGAGCCGGTCGGCGTCGTCGCCGCGATCACGCCCTGGAACTACCCGCTCCACCAGATCGTCGCCAAGGTCGCCCCCGCGCTGGCCGCCGGCTGCACGGTCGTCCTCAAGCCCGCCGAGGACACCCCGCTGACGGCGCAGCTCTTCGCCGAGGCCGCCCACGAGGCGGGTGTCCCGGCCGGCGTCCTCAACCTGGTCACCGGCCTCGGCCCGGTCGCGGGGCAGGCCCTCGCCGAGCACGAGGGCGTGGACCTGGTCTCCTTCACCGGCTCCACGGCGGTCGGCCGGCGGATCGGCGCGACGGCCGGCGCGGCGGTGAAGCGCGTGGCCCTGGAACTCGGCGGCAAGTCCGCCAACGTCATCCTGCCGAGCGCCGACCTCGCCAAGGCGGTCAACGTCGGCGTCGCCAACGTGATGTCCAACTCCGGCCAGACGTGCAGCGCCTGGACGCGCATGCTGGTGCACACCTCCCGGTACGAGGAGGCGGTCGAGCTGGCCGCCACGGCCGCCGCGAAGTACGGCGACCGCATCGGCCCTCTCGTCAGCGCCAAGCAGCAGGAACGGGTGCTCGGGTACATCGAGAAGGGGATCGCGGAGGGCGCACGGCTGGTCGCGGGCGGCCCCGAGGCCCCGCGTGAGCAGGGCTGTTACGTCAGCCCGACCGTCTTCGCGGACGTGACCCCGGAGATGACGATCGCGCAGGAGGAGATCTTCGGCCCGGTGCTGTCGATCCTCCGGTACGAGGACGAGGACGACGCCGTGCGCATCGCCAACGGCACGGTGTACGGGCTCGCGGGCGCCGTGTGGGCGGGCGAGGAGGCGGAGGCGGTGGCCTTCGCGCGACGGCTGGACACCGGGCAGGTGGACATCAACGGCGGGCGCTTCAACCCCCTCGCGCCCTTCGGCGGGTACAAGCAGTCGGGCGTCGGGCGGGAACTCGGCGCGCACGGGCTGTCCGAGTACCTCCAGACCAAGTCGCTCCAGTTCTGAGCGGTTCCGATCTGTGCAGTTCCGATCTGAGCAGTTCCAAGGGAGTCATCTGTCATGGCTGTCAGCACCGTCCGCGCCGTCGTAGTTCCCGCCGTCGGAGCCCCGCTGGAGATCACCGGGATCGATCTGCCGGACCCCGGTCCCGGCCAGGTCCGCATCCGGCTCGCCGCCGCCGGGGTCTGCCACTCCGACCTGTCCCTGTCCGACGGCACCCTGCGGGTGCCGGTCCCCGCCGTCCTCGGTCACGAGGGCGCGGGCACGGTCGTCGCCGTGGGCGAGGGCGTCACGCACCTCGCGCCAGGGGACGGTGCCGTCCTCAACTGGGCGCCCTCCTGCGGCACCTGCCACCCCTGCTCGCTCGGCGAGGTGTGGCTGTGCGCCGACGCCCTCAGCGGCGCCGCGAACGTCCACGCCCGCCGCGCCGACGACGGCAGCGGCCTGCACCCCGGCCTGAACGTCGCCGCGTTCGCCGAGGAGACGGTCGTACCCGCGTCCTGCGTGCTGCCCGCCCCGGACGGCGTCCCGCTCACCGACGCCGCCCTGCTCGGCTGCGCGGTCCTCACCGGCTACGGTGCCGTCCACCACTCGGCGAAGGTCCGGCCCGGCGAGACGGTCGCGGTGTTCGGCGTCGGGGGAGTGGGTCTGGCCACCCTCCAGGCGGCCCGCATCGCGGGCGCGTCGAAGATCGTCGCCGTCGACGTCTCCCCGGAGAAGGAGGAGCTGGCCCGCGCGGCCGGCGCCACCGACTACGTGGTCGCCTCCGACACCACGGCCCGTGAGATCCGCGCCCTCACCGGCAAGCAGGGTGTCGACGTCGCCGTGGAGTGCGTGGGCCGCGCGGTCACCATCCGCACGGCCTGGGAGTCCACCCGGCGCGGCGGCCGCACCACGGTCGTCGGTATCGGCGGCAAGGACCAGCAGGTCACCTTCAACGCCCTGGAGATCTTCCACTGGGGCCGCACCCTGTCCGGCTGTGTGTACGGCAACTCCGACCCGGCACGGGACCTGCCGGTGCTGGCCGAGCACATCAGGGCCGGCCGCATGGACCTCGGCGCCCTGGTGACCGAGCGCATCGCGCTGGACGGCATACCGGCCGCCTTCGAGAACATGCGGGCGGGCAAGGGCGGCAGGGCGCTGGTGGTGTTCTAGCCGACGCCCCCGTCCTCGTCCCTTTCCTCGCGGCCCGGCGTGCTCACGCCGACTCCGGGGTGCGCTCGGGCCGTGGTTCCGCCGTCCGCGGCGCCGCGGCCCGGGCCGCCCGCGACCGGGACACCGCCACCCCCGCCAGACACAGCACCCCGCCCACCAGCGTGAACAGCCCCGGCACCTCGCCGAGCGCCACCCACGACATCACCACGACCAGGGCCGGGACCGCGTACGTCGTCGCGCCCATCCGGCTCGCGGTCGTCCGGGCCAGGGCGTACGCCCACGTGGTGAAGGCCAGCGCGGTCGGGAACACGCCCAGATAGACCATGTTGAGCGTGGCGGAGACCGGCGCGTCGGCCGCCTCGGACACCAGCTGCCCGGCGAACGGCAGACAGAACACCGCCCCGACCAGGCAGCCGAACGTCGTCACCTGCAACGCGCTCGCCCGCTCCAGGGCCGGCTTCTGGGCCACGACTCCGCCCGCGTACGCGACCGCCGCCAGCAGGCACAGCACCACCCCGAGCACGGAGGCACCGCCCTCGCCCGACATCGACAGCCCCACGGTCACCGCACCCGCGAACGACACCGCCATCCCGGCCAGCAGCCGCGGCGGCATCGCGTCCCCGAGCAGCCGGGCGCCGAGCAGCGCGATGAGGAGAGGGCCGACGTTCACCACCAGGGCGGCGGTACCGGCGTCCACCTGCTGCTCGCCCCAGTTCAGGGCCACCATGTAGAAGCCGAACCAGAGCACCCCCGATATCGCGATCCCGCGCCAGGCGGCTCGCG
Organism: Streptomyces sclerotialus; assembly: GCA_000719105.1. Lineage (GTDB taxonomy): Bacteria > Actinomycetota > Actinomycetes > Streptomycetales > Streptomycetaceae > Streptomyces > Streptomyces sclerotialus_B. Next base: position 115,242 of record JODX01000013.1, read on the forward strand.
GCGGCCACCCCGCTCTCCGTACGAGACAGATCGCCCCCAGCGTCAGAGCACCGGCCAGCAGCCGCCCGAGGGCCAGCGCGCCCGGCGAGTACGCGGCACCCGCGCTGCGGATCGAGACGAAGGCGGAGGCCCACAGCACCACGGTGACGGTGGCGGCGCCCGCGGCGAGCAGTTCGGTCCGGCGGTGCGGGCGGGGGGAGGAAGAGGGGACGTCGGGGGCGTGCATCATGCTCCAGAGGCTAGGAGAGGGACGGTTCGAGGGCTCGCGGATTCCGGACGGGGCGGTCCCGGGGGGAGGGCGGCGGGCTCAGCGGAGCGCCACCGCCTCGATGCCCAGCAGGCCGGACAGCGCCTGCTCACCGGCCCCCGTCACCTTCACCGCCCGCCCGGAGCCGATGCGCACGCACCAGCCCGCGTCCAGCGCGTGCCGGCACAGGGCCGCGCCCGCGACGCCCGCGAGGTGCGGGCGGCGCTCGGTCCAGTCGAGGCAGGCGCGGGCCAGCGGGCGGCGCCCGGTCCGGTCGAGGCGGATCCCGGCGGAGCCGAACCAGGCCAGCCCCGCCTCGGTGAGCGCGAAGCCGGTGTCCTGGACCAGCAGCCCGCGCGCGGTGAACGCGTCGGTGAGCGTGATGCCGAGCCGCCCTGCCAGGTGGTCGTAGCAGGTGCGGCCGCGCGCCATCGCCGACCCGGCGCTCGACTCCCGCAGTGTGCGCGGGCGCCGGGCCACGGCCTCCGGCGCCACCTGCGCGGCCAGGTCCTCCACCAGCTGCGCGACCCGCGCGTCGGCCAGCCGTACGTACCGGTGCCGTCCCTGCCGCTCCTCCGCGAGCAGCCCGCCCGCGACCAGCTTGCCCAGGTGCTCGCTCAGCGTGGACGGGGCGACCCCGGCGTGGCGCGCCAGCTCACCGGCGGTCCATGCCCGCCCGTCGAGCAGCGCCAGCAGACAGGCGGCTCGCGTCTCGTCGGCGATCAGCCCGGCCAGCCGCGCGAGTCCCGGTGCTTCGGCGTCCCTGGTGGTCATGGGTCCCAGCATGCGGCACGGACGCTTCGGCGCCCGCCGAAGTGTCCTATGCGGAAGCGCCGGAAGCGCCGGAAGCGCCGGAAGCGTCCTGAGCGGTCGCCCGTATCTGCTCGTACTGCTGCGCCAGCCCGTCCAGCAGCGCCGTCAGACCGGTCTCGAAGGCCCGCTCGTCGATCTTCTCCTGCCGGTCGGCCAGGAGGTGGGCCTGGCCGAGGTGCGGGTAGTCGGCGGGGTCGTACGCCGCCTCGTCGTCGACGAACCCCCCGGCGAAGGAGCCGAGCGCCGAGCCCATGACGAAGTAGCGCATCAGGGCGCCGATGGACGTGGCCTGGGCCGGGGGCCAGCCCGCCTCGACCATCGCGCCGAAGACCGCGTCCGCGAGGCGCAGGCCGGCCGGGCGGCGGCCGGGGCCGCGGGCGAGGACCGGGACGATGTTGGGGTGGTCGCGCAGGGCGGTCCGGTAGGAGACGGCCCAGTCGTGCAGCGCGGTCCGCCAGTCCCCGCCGTCCTCGAACATCTCCAGGTCGACCTGCGCGCTCACCGAGTCCGCCACCGCCTCCAGGATCTCGTCCTTGGTGCGGAAGTGGTTGTACAGCGACGGGCCGCTGACGCCGAGTTCGGCGGCGAGGCGGCGGGTGGAGAGGGCCGCCAGGCCCTCGGTGTCGACCAGTTCCCGGGCCACGGCGACGATCCGGTCGGTGCTCAGGAGGGGCTTGCGCGGTCGGGCCATGGCGCACATAGTAGGGCTGCGGCGTAAAACTAGCAGTGTTAGTTTCAGTGGGGTGACACTTCGTGAACCTTGAGCTCAGCGAGGAGCAGGTCGCCGTGCGGCGGCTCGCCAGGGACTTCGTCGAGGGCGAGATCGCCCCGCACGTGGTCGAGTGGGACCGGGCCGAGGCCGTCGACCGCTCGATCGTGAAGAAGCTCGGCGAGGTCGGCTTCCTCGGGCTCACGATCGACGAGGAGTACGGCGGCAGCGGCGGCGACCACCTCGCGTACTGCCTGGTGACCGAGGAGCTCGGGCGCGGTGACTCCTCCGTGCGCGGCATCGTCTCCGTCTCGCTGGGGCTGGTCGCCAAGACCGTCGCGTCCTGGGGGGACGAGGAGCAGAAGCGGCGCTGGCTGCCCGGGCTCACGTCGGGGGAGTACGTGGGCTGCTTCGGCCTCACCGAACCCGGTACCGGCTCCGACGCCGGCAACCTGTCCACGCGCGCGGTGCGCGACGGGGACTCGTACGTGATCAACGGCGCCAAGATGTTCATCACCAACGGCACCTGGGCCGACGTCGTGCTGCTCTTCGCGCGGTCCACCGACGCCCCCGGGCACAAGGGCGTCTCCGCGTTCCTGGTGCCCACGGACACCCCCGGGCTGACCCGCCGGACGGTGCACGGCAAGCTGGGGCTGCGCGGACAGGCCACCGCGGAGCTGGTCCTGGAGGACGTGCGGGTGCCCGCGAGCGCCATGCTGGGGCCCGAGGGCAAGGGATTCGCCGTCGCGATGTCCGCGCTGGCCAAGGGGCGGATGTCGGTGGCGGCGGGGTGCGTCGGGATCGCCCAGGCCGCGCTGGACGCCGCGGTGTCGTACGCGACCCAGCGCGAGCAGTTCGGGAAGACCATCGCCCATCACCAGCTGGTGCAGGAACTCATCAGCGACATCGCCCTGGACGTCGACGCGGCACGGCTGTTGACCTGGCGCGTCGCCGATCTGATCGACCGCGGGCAGCCCTTCGCCACCGAGTCCAGCAAGGCCAAGCTGTTCGCCTCCGAGGCCGCCGTGCGCGCTGCGAACAACGCCCTCCAGGTCTACGGCGGGTACGGCTACATCGACGAGTACCCGGTGGGCAAGCTGCTGCGGGACGCGCGCGTGATGACCCTCTACGAGGGCACCAGCCAGATACAGAAGCTCGTCATCGGCCGGGCGCTGACCGGCGTCTCGGCCTTCTGATCCCCGCTTCCCGATCTCTGTGTCTGAGTACGCGGGTGAGTAGGACGGCGGATGTGGTTCGGGCCACGTCCGCCGATCCTTTTCCGCATGAGTGAGACACCGGTCAAGCAGCAGTCCACGACGGCCTTCTACGGGCAGGCCGTCGCCTCGTTCGCCGTCGCCATGGCGGCCACGGCCATCGGCATCTACCGGCTGGACGCGGACGCCTGGGTCCGGGGCTTCCTGGCCATCGCCGTGCTGTATCTCGTGACCTCGGCCTTCACCCTCGCCAAGGTGATCCGCGACCGGCAGGAGGCCGGGCAGATCGTCAGCCGGGTCGACCAGGCCCGGCTGGAGAAGCTGCTCGCCGAGCACGACCCCTTCATGGAAAAGCTGTGAGGCGTCGTGCACGCGCCGAGCGGGCTCTCTAAGCAACCGCTCACCTTCGGGGGTATGGTGTTCACCCTGCCACGGGAAGGGGCGAACGAGCGATGAGTACGGCGGAGGAGACGGCCGGCGGCGAGGCGCAGCCGTGGGGTGAGGTCACCCCGGACGCGGCCCGGCGGCTGCTCGTCGCCGCGGTGGAGGCCTTCGCCGAGCGCGGGTACCACGCGACGACGACCCGCGACATCGCGAGCCGCGCGGGCATGAGCCCGGCCGCGCTCTACATCCACTACAAGACCAAGGAAGAGCTGCTCCAGCGGATCAGCCGCATCGGGCACGAGAAGGCGCTCAAGGTGCTGCGGACGGCGGCGGAGGCGGAGGGCAGCCCCACCGAGCGGCTCGCCGAGGCCGTACGGTCCTTCGTGCGCTGGCACGCCGGGCAGCACACGGTCGCGCGGGTCGTCCAGTACGAGCTGGACGCCCTCGGCCCGGACGCGCGCGCCGAGATCGTGGCGCTGCGGCGGCGGAACGACGCGACCGTGCGCGAGATCATCGAGGACGGCGTGGCGGCGGGCGAGTTCGACGTGCCCGACGTGAAGGGCACCACGCTGGCCGTGCTGTCGCTCTGCATCGACGTGGCCCGCTGGTTCAACGTGAACGGCCCCCGGACGCCCGACGAGGTCGGCGCGCTCTACGCCGACCTCGTGCTGCGCATGGTGGGCGCTCAGAAGTAGTAGCGGGACACCGACTCCGCCACGCACACCGGCTTGTCGCCGCCCTCGCGCTCGATCGTCACCGCGGTCGTGATCTGGACCCCGCCGCCCGCCTCCGTGACGTCGGCGAGGGTGACGGCGGCGCGCAGCCGGGACCCCACCGGGACGGTGGCGGGGAAACGGACCTTGTTGGTGCCGTAGTTGACGCCCATCTTCACGTTCTCGACCTTGAGCACCTGCGGCACCAGCAGGGGCAGCAGCGACAGGGTGAGGTAGCCGTGCGCGATGGTCGTGCCGAACGGTCCCGCGGCCGCCTTCTCCGGGTCCACGTGTATCCACTGGTGGTCGCCCGTGGCGTCGGCGAAGAGGTCGATGCGCTTCTGGTCGACCTCCAGCCAGTCGCTGTACCCGAGCTGCTCGCCCACCGCCGCCTTGAGCTCCTCGGCGGAGGTGAAGATCCTCGGCTCTGCCATGTTCCGTCCTCCCGCATCCCGTGTGTCCGGGCCGTACTGCCTTCTCTGGGCACACACCTAAGCAACTGCTTAGCATGGTCGGGGTCCGGGCCCCTGTCAACGGAGGGCGCCGTCGGAGAAGCGACGGAGAAGCAACGGAGAAGCATGCGACCGGTGGGTAGGGTCTGAGAGGTGCCCCAGATCCCCGAGAAGATCCACGAGTTGACCGTCGGCCAGCTGTCGGCCCGCAGCGGCGCCGCCGTCTCCGCCCTGCACTTCTATGAGTCCAAGGGCCTCATCAGCAGCCGCCGCACCAGCGGCAACCAGCGCCGCTACCAGCGCGACGCGCTGCGCCGGGTGGCCTTCGTACGGGCCGCGCAGCGCGTCGGCATCCCGCTCGCCACGATCCGCGAGGCCCTCGCCGAGCTCCCCGAGGAGCGCACCCCGACCCACGAGGACTGGGCCCGGCTGTCTCAGGCGTGGCGGTCCGAGCTCGACGAGCGCATCAAGCAGCTCAACCGGCTGCGCGACCACCTCACCGACTGCATCGGCTGCGGCTGTCTGTCCCTGGACACCTGTGTGCTGTCCAACCCCGACGACGTCTTCGGCGAGCGGCGGAGCGGCTCCCGCCTCCTGGTGGAGCGCGCCCCGACCGGACGAGGGGGAGGGAAGCGGGAGCCCGGCAAGAAGGAGGCGTAGGGGGACTACTCGAACTCCGTGCCGCCCTTCCGCGTCAGATACGCCGGGCTGACCGCCTCCACGCCGACACCGCGCTCCATCAGGCCGCCGCGACCTCCTCCGCGCCCGGCTCGTCCCAGTTGACCGAGGCGTGATCGGGCAGGACCGTCCAGGAACGCACGCGCGCGACACGGGCAGCCGGAGCGGGCTCGGCCCACGCACCGGTGGTCACCCCGACCGGCACCCGGACCCGTGCCCGTACGGGCGTGAGCGCCGCCGCGACCGCGGACGCCGCCAACGTGTCCTCGCCGCACGGGGACTTGGGGTGCACATGCACATCCGTAGCCCCCGTCGCGACGGCCCGCTCCGCCGCCTCGGCCATGTCCCCGGGTGTCAGTGGCACCGCGGCACCGTCGACCGAACCACGGGCTCCGTTCAGACAGACCTGCACCATGTTCCCGATGATGACAGCCGCCACCGACAACGCGGGATGCCGCTCGGCGGGTCAGGCTCCCCGCGGGCATCTCGCTCCGGCACGGGGGTGCGGCCTCCCCGGCGCACCCCCGCCGCACGGTACGGCGATCCGCCTCCGGCGCCACCGCCGGTGTCGAGAGCGCGACCGTACTCGGCCCTTCGGGTCTCAGCGCCCCCCGAGCGCTCGGCTTCCTCCCCACGCCCGGTCCCTCCCGGGCGGGGGCACCCCCATGAGCACGGTCCCCCCAGGTCTCCCGACACCGGAGTGCTCCTTGGGCTCACGCCGTCACGAGCAGCCGTCCGCGCCTGGCGTCCGCCAGGGCCTCGGGTGTCAGTACGGGGCGCGGCACCACGATCCCGCACTCCGCACAGACCGGGCCCGACGACGGTTCGTGGGCCAGGTCGTATTTCCAGACGAGGTGCTTGCCCTCGCACACCGGGCAGACCACGCCCGGCTCGCGCTCCAGCGCGGTGATCAGCCGGCGCAGCACCTCGGCCAGTGGTCCATGGGGGTGGACGTGCGGGTCGTCGCACCACGCGACGCCGAATCCGCCCCAGGTCAGCCGGTGCCAGTCGTCCACGCTGCCCGGCCTGCGCAGCCCGTCGTGCTTCTCCTTCTTACGGCGCTGCGCGAACTGCTCCTCGTACGCGAGCCAGACGGCGCGGGCCTCCTCCAGCTCGTCCAGTGCGGCCACGAGCCGCGCCGGATCGGGGGAGCGGTCCTCCGGACCGAACCCGGCCCGGGAGCACAAATGGTCCCAGGTCGCCCGGTGCCCGTAGGGAGCGAACCTCTCGAGGCACTTGCGCAGCGAATACCGCCGCAGTGCCAGATCGCACCTCGGGTCTCGCACCTGTCTCGCCAAACTCCGGAATCCGGCCATCGCCCTGCACCTCCGTCACACCTGCACCTGTTCTACGGTCAGTTCGGCGTCGTCGTACGGACGTCGCCGAATAGACGTATCGACACGCGATTCGGCTCCATCCGATTTCGGATGACCTCCATAAGGCATCCGTCGAACGGTTCTCGGCCGTTCCCCCGTGTCACCGGCGATTTCCGGGCCCCGGCGGGCTGTTGGTGCCGTCCGAAAACTTGACGCATGTTCATCTCCAAACTCGGGGATACCGGCGGTAACAACCGGTCGTCCCCCGTCGGGAGGAGCTGTCATGCTCTGGCGCACCCCCTGTACCGCCCTCGACAGACTGAGAACTCCCCGCCGTTTCCGTGAGTTCCTCGCGGCGGCCTCCATATGCGTCCTCGGAGCGGGACTTCTCGTCCCGCTGTCCCCGGCGGCCGCCGCGGAACGGGTTTCCGCCGGCCTGGCTCCGGCCGCCACGGGAGCCGAACCGGCCGCCGCCGTACGGGAGTCGACCGCCGCCGGAACGGCATCGGGCACCGTCGGCGCGACGGCGGCCGCGGACCACTGCGGTGGCCGGTGCTCCGACATCCTGCCGCCCGGCCAGAACGGGCACGCCACCCTCGCCCAGATCCTCCTCCACCAGGCCTTCGGCACCCGGCCCGCGCACTCCGGCGACCGGCTCGGACCGTACGCGAACCTCGCCACCGGCTATCCGGCCCTCACCGACGCCAAGATCAACGAATTCTTCGGCGACGCCTCCTTCGGCGTCCCCGCCGACCAGGTCGCCTCCACCCTGAAGCCGGCCGGCCGCACGGACGTCACGATCGTCCGCGACAAGAAGACCGGGGTACCGCACATCACCGGTACCACTCGATACGGCACCGAGTTCGGAGCGGGCTATGCGGCCGCCCAGGACCGGCTGTGGCTGATGGACGTCTTCCGGCACGTGGGCCGCGGGCGGCTGACCCCCTTCGCGGGCGGCGACCCCGCCAACCAGGGCCTCGAGCAGCAGTTCTGGCGCAACGCGCCGTACACCGAGACCGACCTCCAGGAGCAGATCGACCGCGTCTTCGAGACCAACGGCGCCCGCGGCGACCAGGCCCTCGCCGACGCGAACGCCTATCTCGACGGCATCAACGCCTACATCGACGCCTCCGACGGCGGCCGCTACTTCCCCGGCGAGTACGTCCTGACCGGCCACAAGGACTCGATCACCAACGCCGGCACCATCGAGCACTTCGAGCTCACCGACCTGGTGGCGCTGGCCTCCGTCATCGGCGCGCTCTTCGGCTCCGGGGGCGGCGGCGAGGTGAACAACGCGATCTCGCTGCTCGCCGCCCAGTCGAAGTACGGCGTGGCCGAGGGCACCAAGGTGTGGGAGTCCTTCCGGATGCGCAACGACCCGGAGGCCGTCCGCACCGTCCACGACGGCAGCTTCCCGTACGCGACCAGGCCCGACGACCCGCAGGGCCGGGCCCTGCCCGACCCGGGCTCGGTGACGGAGGAGCCGCTGGTGCACGACCGCACCGGCAGCGCGGCCGGCGCCACGGCCACCCGCACCTCGGACTCGGCCACCGCGAGCGCCCTCGGCTCGGCCCGGCGCGGCATGTCCAACGCCCTCGTCGTCAGCGGCGAACACACCGCGAGCGGCCACCCGATCGCCGTCTTCGGCCCCCAGACCGGCTACTTCGCGCCCCAGCTCCTCCTGCTCCAGGAGCTCCAGGGCCCGGGCATCAGCGCCCGCGGCGCCTCCTTCGCGGGCCTGAGCATGTACGTCGAACTCGGCCGCGGCCAGGACTACGCCTGGAGCGCCACCACCTCCGGACAGGACGTCATCGACGCGTACGCGGTCGAGCTGTGCCAGGACGACCACCACTACCTGTACCGGGGCACCTGCACCCCATGGAGAAGGTCGAGCAGACCAACACCTGGAAGCCGACCGTCGCCGACGCGACCCCGGCCGGCTCCTACCGCATGCAGGTCTGGCGCACGAAGTACGGCCCGGTCACGCACCGCGCCACGGTCGGCGGCAAGAAGGTCGCGTACACCGCCCTGCGCTCCTCCTACCTGCACGAGGTCGACTCCGTGATCGGCTTCCAGATGCTCAACGACCCCGGGTACGTGAACAGCCCGGAGACCTTCCAGAAGGCCGTGCAGCACATCAACTACACGTTCAACTGGTTCTACGCGGACTCCGAGCACACCGCGTACTACAACAGCGGTGACAACCCCGTACGGGCCGCGGACGTCGACGCCGACTTCCCGGTGTGGGCGCGGCCGGCGTACGAGTGGCGCGGCTGGGAGCCGGGGACGAACACGGCGGACTACACGCCGCCCGACGAGCACCCGAACTCGATCGGCCAGGACTACTACGTGTCCTGGAACAACAAGCAGGCCGAGGACTACAGCGCGGCCCCCTGGGGCAACGGCTCCGTGCACCGCGGCGACCTGCTGGACGACCGGGTGCGGAAACTGGTGGACGGAGGAGGCGTCACCCGGGCGTCGCTGGTGAAGGCGATGGCGGAGGCCGGGCTCACGGATCTGCGGGCCGAGGACGTGCTGCCGAAGCTGCTGAAGGTCCTCGACAGCGCGCCGGTCACCGACCCCGCGGTCGCGGCGGCCGTGACCAAGCTGAAGGACTGGGTGGCGGCGGGCGCCCGGCGCACGGAGACGTCGGCGGGTTCGGAGAAGTACACCCACGCCGACGCGATCCGCATCCTGGACGCCTGGTGGCCGCGGCTGGTGAAGGCCCAGTTCGAACCGGGGCTCGGCAGTGGCCTCTACACCGCGATCACGGCGAACCTCCCGGTCGACGAGTCCCCGTCGGCCGCGCACGGAGCGACCGGCGCGCACGCGGGCAGCGCCTTCCAGTACGGCTGGTGGTCGTATGTCGACAAGGACGTACGGGCGGTGCTCGGCGAGCAGGTGCAGGGCGGTCTCGCCCGGACGTACTGCGGCGGCGGCACCCTCGCCGGCTGCCGGGACGTCCTGACCGGCAGCCTCGAGGAGGCGGCCGGCCTGACCGCGGCCCAGGTCTACCCGGGCGACGACACCTGCGCGGCCGGTGACCAGTGGTGCGCCGACTCCGTCGTCCACCGCGCGCTGGGCGGCATCGGCCACGGGAACGTCAGCTGGCAGAACCGGCCGACGTACCAGCAGGTCGTGGAGTTCACGTCGCACCGGTAGCCGATCAGGAGGGGGATCCATGGCGGCGGGTCAGCCGTCGCGGCCGACGCGGCCCGCCGCCAGTGTCACCCGCGCCAGCTCCGGGTGGCAGATGTCGCTGTGCGCGCCGGACGGCGGGCCGCCGCGCCGCACCACCGCCGCCGCGTCGACGTTCACACAGCCGGACGCGGGCAGCTGCAGGGCGAGCGCGTCGGCCAGCGCGACGGAGGGGGTGCCCGGCACCGCCTTCACCCCGCCGTACCCGAGCGCACCCCACCTGGCGCCGAGCAGTCCGCCGATGTCGGGGCCCCTGAGGGAGCGGGAGTCGCCCACCGCGCGCGCGGCGAGCGGGTAGAAGGCGCCGAGCGCCGAGTCGTGCCGGGAGTGGCAGCACACCAGGGGGCCGTCGATGCGGTTCTGCTGGCCGTGCAGGACCCCGCCGGCCCGGGTGTCGTGCGGCAGCCGGGCGGCGAACGCGTAGTGCGAGAAGGCGCCCTGGAACAGCGTCACCGCCTTCACCGTGCGGACCCCTCTGGGCAGTCCGCGCAACGCGAACGACACGAGCCGCGCCCCGAAACTGTGCCCCATGAGGTGCACCCGGACACCCGGGGCCGTGCCCGCGAGCTGCCCCACCACCCGGCCGAGCCCGCGCTCGCCGACGGTCCCCGCGCGCCGCTTCATCGCGAAGTAGGCGGCCTGGCGCAGCAGCTCATGGGCGCCGTCCCACAATCTGGGCGGTCCGGCGCCGTGGACGCCCGCCGCGGCCTCCACCTCGGCGAGCGCCCCCGCGAACTCCCCGCAGATCGCCACCGTGTCCCCGAACAGCATCTCGGGGTCACCCTGCGGCACACCCCCGGCGAGGGTGTCCGCCGCGAACGCGGTCTGCGGTCCCTGCGGCCGCACCTCCACCAGGAGCCGCACGAGACGGCCGAACTCGTCCAGCGCCCCCGCGTCGTCCGGGCGCTGGTCCAGCAGCCGGGCGAGCTGCTCGACGACCGTGGCTCGCCCCGGGAACGCCTCCAGCAGCGCGTGCCGGGTGCCCTTGTCGAGCACGGGCCGCGTGGACGGCGCCGTCACCGCCGGGGGGAAGTCGGGGACGGCCTCGTCCGCGAACCGCATCGAGGGCCACACCACCCCCACGTATCCCAGGGGCACCCCGGGCGCGAGGGCGGGGAACGGGGCGAAGAAGCGGCTGTAGAGCCGGGTCGCCCCCGCGCGGTCGTTGTTCCAGCCGTGGGCGAAGACGACCAGGTCCCGGACGCCGCGGCGGACGACCTGCGTGAGCAGCCGTTCCCGCTGCCGGTCGTCCACGTCTCCGTCCGCGTCGAAGGTCAGCTCCCAGTAGGGCGTCACGCTGATGCCCGGATCCGCCATGTCGAGCCCCCTTCGGCCCGGTACGTCGTGCGTTCCGCATCGTCCCGCCGGTGGCGGCTGTTGGCCAGACGTCGCGTACGGCCAGGAGGATCCGGGACCCGCGGACGGCGCACCGGGCGTCCGGCGGGACGCTCAGCGGTAGCGGAGGTACCGCGCGCGCACCCGCCGGAAGGCCGCCAGCTCGTCCCGCCAGCCGGCGGCCACCTCGTCGGCGGACGCGCCCTTGTCGATCATCGTGCGCACCAGTGTGGAGCCGGTCAGCTTGTCGATCCAGTTGTCCGGCCGCCAGGCGAAGCCGCTCCACACCTGCTTCGCGGTCACCAGGAGGCCGATGCCGGTGCGCACGGGGTCGAACGCGGCCCGGTCGTGGACGTGGAGCTGCACCCCGCCGACCGTCTTCCCCTGGAACTTGGAGAACGTGGGCGCGAAGTACGCCTCCCGGAAGCGCACGCCCGGCAGCCCGAGCCGGTTCGCCTCCTCGGCCCAGCGCCGGTCGACGCCCTCCGCGCCGAGCAGTTCGAACGGGCGCGTGGTGCCGCGGCCCTCGGACAGGTTCGTGCCCTCGAAGAGACAGGTGCCGGAGTAGACGAGGGCGGTGTCGGGCGTCGGCATGTTCGGGCTGGGCGGCACCCAGGGCAGCCCGGAGGCGTCGTAGAAGTCCGACCGCTTCCATCCCGCCATCCACACCGTGTCGAGCGGCACGGGCCTGCTCAGGAACTCCTCGTTGAACAGCAGCGCCAGCTCCGCCACCGTCATCCCGTGCGCCTGGGCGATGGGCTTCCGCCCGACGAACGTGGCGAACTCCTCGTGCAGCACCGGCCCCAGCGCCGCGCGCCCGGTCACGGGGTTCGGCCGGTCGAGCACCACGAACCGCTTGCCCGCGAGCCGGGCCGCCTCCATGCAGTCGTACAGCGTCCAGATGTACGTGTAGAACCGGGCGCCGACGTCCTGGATGTCGAAGACGACGGTGTCCACGCCGGACGCGGTGAAGACGTCGGCGAGCGGCTGCCCGCTCTTGAGGTACGTGTCGTAGACGGGCAGTCCGGTCGCCGGGTCGTCGTGGCGGCCCTCGGAGCCGCCGGCCTGCGCGGTGCCCCGGAAGCCGTGTTCCGGGCCGAAGACGGCGACGAGGTCCACGCGGTCGTCGGCGTGCATGACGTCGACGATGTGCCGGGCGTCGCGGGTGATGCCCGTCGGATTGGTGACCACGCCGACGCGCTCCCCGTCGAGCAGCGCGTAGCCGTCGGCGGCCAGCCGTTCGAAGCCGGTCCGCAGCCGCCGCCCGCCGGCGGTCCCCTGGGCCGCGGCCGCCGGGGCGGATGCCGCCGTCAGCGCGGCCGTTGCGGCGCCGGCGGCGAGGAGTCTCCGTCTCGGCACGGGGGTGCCGCCTGTCCGGGCGGAGCCGGGAACGTCGCTGACCATGGTGGTGACCTCCGTGATCGACGGCACTGTCATGCCCACGCACGCTAGCGCGCGGGGGGACGCCGGGGAACGAGGCGGACGCGACCGGCGGCCGTACGCCCCGACCGTCCGGCACCCCCTTCCGCCATACATACCGACTGGTTAGTCTGGCCCGCACGAGCCGAGTCGTGTCGAAGGAGACCGATGGTGGAAGCCGTGCAGGATGCGAGAGTGGTCGTCACCGGGGCGGGAGGCGGCATAGGTGCCGCCCTGGCCCGCCGGTTCGCGGCCCAGGGCGGGCGGGTCGTCGTCAACGACCTCGACGCGGACCGGGCGAGGGCGGTGGCCGACGAGATCGGCGGCATCGCGGTCCCCGGTGACGCCTCCGCGATCGTCGCCGAGGCCCGGGACGCCCTCGGCGGCACCGTCGACGTCTACTGCGCCAACGCGGGCCTCGGCTCCGGCGGCACGGAGGCGGCCGGCGAGGAGGTGTGGGCGCGCGCCTGGGACGTCAACGTGATGGCGCACGTCCGCGCGGCCGAGGCGCTGCTCCCGGAGTGGCTGGAGCGCGGCAGCGGCCGTTTCGTCTCCACCGTCTCGGCCGCCGGGCTGCTCACCATGATCGGTGCCGCGCCCTACAGCGTCACCAAGCACGGCGCGTACGCCTTCGCCGAGTGGTTGTCGCTGACCTACCGCCACCGCGGCCTGAAGGTCCACGCGATCTGCCCCCAGGGCGTGCGCACCGACATGCTGACCGCCTCCGGCAGCGCGGGCGACCTGGTGCTCGCGCCGACCGCCATCGAGCCCGAGGACGTCGCCGACGCCCTGTTCCGGGGCATCGAGGAGGACCGCTTCCTGATCCTGCCGCACCCCGAGGTCGCGGAGTACTACCAGGCCCGGGCCGCGGTTCCGGATCGCTGGCTGGACAGCATGAACCGCATTCAGCAGAAGTGGGAGGCCACCCGATGACCGTGTCCTCAGGGGAGATCTCTTACGCGGACAAGCCCTGGCTGGCCCTGCTCAGCGACGCCCAGCGCGCCCCGGTCGACCCGCCGGACTCCCTGGTGCACGCCCTGCGCGCCGCCCGCTCCCGCACGCCCGGCCACACGGCCCTCGCCTACTTCGACGGGCGGCTGAGCTACGAAGAGGTGGACGCCCTCAGCGACTCCGTCGCGGGCCGTCTCGCCGAGCGCGGCCTCGAGCGCGGCGACCGGGTCGCGATCGTGCTCCAGAACTCCCCGCACTTCGTGCTCGCCCTGCTGGGCGCCTGGAAGGCGGGTGCGGTCGTGGTGCCGGTGAACCCGATGTACAAGTCGGGCGAGCTCACGCACGTCCTGCGCGACGCCGAGGTCACCGCGCTGATCTGCTCCGACCGCGCGTGGGAGACGTATCTGCGCGACACGGCCGCCGGCTCGCCCGTACGGATCGTGCTCACCGCCTGCGAGCGGGACTTCCAGACCCGCGACGACGTGCGCGTGCTGAACTTCGAGCGGCTGCCGCAGGCCGCCGACGCCGACGACCTGACGGCCGCCGCCCGCGCCGGGCACGAGGCCCCGGACGGCAGGGACGCCGGCCCGTCCGACATCGCCCTGATCAGCTACACCTCGGGCACCAGCGGCACCCCCAAGGGCGCCACCAACACGCACGGCAACATCATGTACAACGCCGAGCGGCAGCGGACCGGTCTGAAGTTGCCCGAGGCACCCGTCTACTTCGCGCTGGCGCCGCTGTTCCACATCACCGGCATGGTGTGCCAGCTCGTCTCCGCGCTGAACAGCGGGGGCACCCTCGTGCTCGCGTACCGCTTCGAGGCGGGCGTCGTGCTCGACGCGTTCGCCGAGCACCGGCCGCACTACACCGTGGGCCCGTCGACCGCGTTCATGGCGCTGGCCGCGCACCCGGACGTCACCCGCGACCACTTCTCCTCCTTCCGGTCGATCTCCTCGGGCGGGGCGCCGCTGCCGCCCGCGCTGGTGGAGAAGTTCCGCGCCGGCTTCGGGCCGTACATCCACAACGGGTACGGGCTCACCGAGTGCACCGCGCCCTGCGCCTCCGTGCCGCCGGACCTGGAGGCCCCCGTGGACCCGGTCTCGGGCACCCTGGCCGTCGGCCTTCCCGGGCCCGAGACGGTGGTCCGGATCGTGGACGACCTGGGCCGTGAGGTGCCCTTCGGGGAGCAGGGCGAGATCGTCGTCCGCGGCCCGCAGGTCGTCCCCGGCTACTGGCGGCGCCCCGAGGCCACCGCAGAGACCTTCCCGGACGGTGAGCTGCGCACCGGCGACATCGGGTTCATGGACCCGCAGGGCTGGCTCTACGTCGTCGACCGCAAGAAGGACATGATCAACGCCTCCGGGTTCAAGGTGTGGCCCCGGGAGGTCGAGGACGTGCTCTACGCCCACCCGGCGGTCCGCGAGGCGGCCGTCGTCGGGGTGCCCGACGGGTACCGCGGCGAGACCGTCAGGGCGTACATCAGCCTCCGTCCGGGGGCCGAGACGGACCCGGACGCACTCGCCGCCTGGTGCAAGGAGAGACTGGCCGCCTACAAGTATCCGCGTCAGGTCGAGATCCTGCCCGACCTGCCGAAGACGACCAGTGGCAAGATCCTCCGTCGGGAACTGCGTTCCCGGCCGTGAACGCGTACACATCGCACGGAACCCCGTAAGCAGGACGGAAAGGCAGGTGGCGGCAGTGCCCAGGACGACGGACGCGGACGGGCAACCCGTTCCGCAGCGGCTGCTGGCCGCCGCCACCCGGCTCTTCGCCGAGCAGGGCTACGACCGCACGTCGGTGCAGGAGATCGTGGAGGCCGCAGGGGTCACCAAGGGCGCGCTGTACCACTACTTCGGCTCCAAGGACGATCTGCTGCACGAGGTGTACGCGCGCGTGCTGCGCGTTCAGCAGGAGCGCCTGGACGCCTTCGCGGACGCGGACGCGCCCGTCGAGGAGCGGCTGCGGGGCGCCGCGGCCGACGTCGTCGTCACCACGATCGAGAACCTCGACGACGCGTCGATCTTCTTCCGCTCGATGCACCATCTGAGCCCGGAGAAGAACAAGCAGGTGCGCGCCGAGCGCCGGCGCTACCACGAGCGCTTCCGCGCGCTCATCGAGGAGGGCCAGCAGGCCGGGGTCTTCTCCTCGGCGACCCCGGCGGACCTGGTGGTGGACTACCACTTCGGCTCCGTGCACCACCTGTCCACCTGGTACCGCCCCGAGGGGCCCATGACCCCGCAGCAGGTCGCCGACCACCTGGCGGACCTGCTGCTGCGGGCGCTGCGGCCGTAGTCGTCGTACGCGTAAGGGGCGGACGCCATGGCGTCCGCCCCTTACGCGTGTGCTCACATGTACTTCTTCAGCTCCCGCCGCGCCAGCGACCGCTGGTGCACCTCGTCCGGCCCGTCGGCGAGCATCAGCGTCCGGGCGCCCGCGTACAGCTCCGCCAGCGGGAAGTCCTGGCTGACGCCGCCCGCGCCGTGGAGCTGGATCGCCCGGTCGATGATGTCGACGACCGTGCGCGGGGTGGCGATCTTGATGGCCTGGATCTCCGTGTGGGCGCCCTTGTTGCCGACCGTGTCCATCATCCAGGCGGTCTTCAGCACCAGCAGCCGGAGCTGCTCGACGGCCACGCGCGCGTCCGCGATCCAGTTCTGCACCACGCCCTGCTGTCCCAGCGCCTTGCCGAACGCCGTACGGGAGACCGCCCGCCGGCACATCAGCTCGATGGCCCGCTCGGCCATGCCGATCAGCCGCATGCAGTGGTGGATCCGGCCCGGCCCCAGCCGCGCCTGGGCGATGGCGAACCCGCCGCCCTCCTCGCCGATCAGGTTCGTGACCGGCACGCGCGCGTGGTCGAAGACGACCTCCGCGTGCCCGCCGTGCCAGTGGTCCTCGTAGCCGAAGACCTGCATCGCGCGCCGGACCTCGACGCCCGGGGTGTCGCGCGGCACCAGCACCATGGACTGCTGGCGGCGGATGTCCGCCCCGTCCGGGTCGGTCTTGCCCATTACGATGAAGATCTTGCAGTCCGGGTTCATCGCGCCGGATATGTACCACTTCCGACCCGTGATGACGTATTCGTCGCCGTCCCGCTCGATGTGCGTGGTGATGTTGGTGGCGTCGGACGAGGCCACCTCCGGCTCGGTCATCGCGAACGCCGAGCGGATCTCACCCGCCAGCAGCGGCTCCAGCCACTGCTTCCGCTGCTGCTCGTCGCCGAACTGGGCGAGCACCTCCATGTTGCCCGTGTCGGGCGCGCCGCAGTTCAGCGCGGTGGGCGCGAGCTGCGGGGAACGGCCGGTGATCTCGGCGAGCGGCGCGTACTGGAGATTGGTGAGCCCGGCACCGTACTCCGCGTCCGGCAGGAACAGGTTCCACAGCCCCTGCCGGCGCGCCTCCGCCTTGAGCTCCTCCACGACGGCGGGTGTCTCCCACGGGGACGACAGCCGCGCGCGCTGCTCGTGGGCGACCGCCTCGGCCGGGTACACGTGCTCGTCCATGAAGGCGAGCAGTCTGGCACGCAGCTCCTCGGTACGGGCGTCGAATGCGAAGTCCATGGCGTGTCAGCCCTCCTGGGAGCCGTGCAGAGTGGTCAGACCGTGCTCGATGAAGACGGGCACCAGGTCGCCGATCCGGTCGAAGCCGCGGCCGACGGTCTGCCCGAGCGTGTAGCGGTAGTGGATGCCCTCCAGGATCACGGCGAGCTTGAACCAGGCGAACGCCGTGTACCAGGAGACCGCGGAGACGTCGCGCCCCGAGCGCGCGGCGTACCGCTCGACCAGCTCGGCCGGGTCCGGGTGCCCGGGGGCCGTGGCGGTCGTGGAGACGGGGGAGTCGGGCAGCCCGAGCGGCACGCTGTACATCACCAGCAGGCCCAGGTCCGTCAGCGGGTCCCCGAGGGTGGACATCTCCCAGTCGAGGATGGCGGCTATGCGGCCGTCCTCGCCCATGAGCACGTTGTCGAGCCGGTAGTCGCCGTGCACCACGGTGGCCGCGGGGGAGGCGGGCAGCTCGCGGCCGAGGGCGGCGTGCAGCTCGTCGATGCCGGCCAGCTCGCGGTTGCGGGACGCGTCGAGCTGCTTGCCCCAGCGCCGGAGCTGCCGGTCGAGGAAGCCCTCCGGACGGCCGAAGTCCGCGAGGCCCACCTCGGCGGGGTCCACCGCGTGCAGCTCGACGAGGGTGTCGACCAGCTCCAGTACGGCGTCGCGGGTGCGCTCCGGGCCGAGCGGGGCGAGCTGCTCGGCGGTGCGGTACGGGGTGCCCTCCACGAAGTCCATGACGTAGAAGGGCGCGCCGAGCACCTCCTCGTCCTCGCACAGCAGCACCGGCCGCGGCACGGGCACGTCCGTGGGGTGCAGGGCGCTGATCACACGGTGCTCGCGCTTCATGTCGTGCGCGGTCGCCAGCACATGGCCGAGCGGCGGCCGCCGGACGACCCACTTCCCGGTGCCGTCCGTGACCTCGTACGTGAGGTTGGACCGCCCGCCCTCGATCAGCCGACCGGTCAGGGGGCCGCTCACCAGGCCGGGCCGCTCGGTGTCGAGCAGGCCGCGCAGCCGGTCGAGATCGAGGCCTGGCGGGTGGTCAGGGCGCATCGTGGCTCCTACATGGGTGAAGGTGACCTTCCTCATGATGCCGACTGGTCGGTATGTCGTCCAGAGGGGGAGCCGGAAGTGACCGGGGTCTCGATGGGGGCGCCGGGGCACCCCCATCGGGCCGGGACCGGACGCGGGCTAGTGATCGTCCCAGTGGCCTTCGTGCGCCGCGTGCCGGTGCCCGTCGTGCAGATAGTCGTCGTGGTCGCCGTGCCGGACCGAGGCGTGGCCGCAGTCCGCGCCGTGCTGGTGCTCGTGCCCGGAGTGCGTGACGTGACCGCCGGGCTCGCACTCGTCCCAGTGACCGGAGTGTTCCCGGTGCAGATGCCCGTCGTGCGCGTAGTCGACGTGGTCGCCGTGCTGGACGGCGGTGTGCCCGCAGGTCGGGCCGTGCAGATGATCGTGAGTGGGGTGTTCCTGGTGAACGGTGGTCATAGTGCTCACCTTCAGGGGTACGGGGTGGGGACGTCTCCCAGGCTAGTCACAGCAGTAGCGTGATCGTCATGCTTTGGTGCGGTGCGCCCGGTTTGCGTCACGCTCGAACAACCCGGAGGGTCGAAGACATGAAGGCGATCACTTACAGCCGGTACGGCGGACCGGAGGTCCTGGAGTACGGGGACGTGCGCGAACCCAAGCTCGGACCGGACATGGTGCTGGTGAAGGTGCGCGCTGCGGCTGTGAACCCCGTGGACTGGAAGTGCCGCGAAGGCTACCTGGACCAGGCCCTGGAGGCGGTCTTCCCGGTGATTCCTGGCTGGGACGTGTCCGGAGTGGTGGAGCGGACCGGCGGCGCCGTCCCGGAGTTCGTGCCCGGCGACGAGGTCATCGGCTATGTGCGCGAGGACTTCCTCTCCCGCGGGACCTTCGCCGAGTACGTCGCCGCACCGGTCCGCACGCTGGCCCGCAAACCGCCGAACCTCTCCTTCGAGGAGGCGGCCGGCCTGCCCCTGGTCGGGCTCACCGCCTACCAGGCGCTCACCGAGGTGCTCGACGTACGGAAGGGCGAGATCGTCCTCGTCAGCGCGGCCGCGGGCGGCGTCGGCTCCCTGGCGGTCCAGATCGCCCGGCACCTCGGCGCCCGCGTGATCGGCACCGCGAGCGAGCGCAACCACGACTTCGTACGGAGCCTCGGCGGCGAGCCGGTCGAGTACGGCGAGGGCCTCGTCGACCGCGTACGGGCCCTGGCGCCGATCGGCGTGGACGCGGCCTTCGACGTGATCGGCGGCGACTCGCTGAAGGAGTTCGCCGAGGTCCTGGCCCCGGAGGGCCGGATCGCCTCCATCTCGGACCCGGCCGTCACCGAGCACGGCGGCCAGTACTGGTTCGTCCGCCCCGATCCGGCCGACCTCCAGCGCCTGTCCGACCTGGCCGCCGAGGGAGTGATCTCGGTACATGTGTCGGACACGTTCCCCTTGGAACGGGCCGCCGAGGCACACCGCCTGAACCAGGAGGGCCGTACCCGGGGCAAGATCGTGGTCACGGTGGACCGACACTGACATTGACATTGACATTGACATTGACACTGACGCCGGGCCCGGCACCGGCGCGCCTGTGCCCCTCAGATCACCAGGGCCGCCGCACACACGGCCAGTGCGATCGTGCACAGGGCGGCCGCGCCTGCTGCGCGCGGGGTGAGCGCCGCCGGGCGCGGCGCGGCCAGGGTGCGGATCCGCGACTGGGCGAGGAGCAGGAACCCCAGCCACAGCGCCGCGCACAGGGCGCACGCCACGACACCGGTCGCCGAGCCCCCGCCGGCCAGCGCGGTCTTCACGGCCAGCACCGCGGCGACGGTGCACGCCAGCGTCGTACGCCGCCACGCGAGCCGCGTACGCTCCGGCTGCAGCCCCGGATCCCGCGCGTCGCTCACGTCCTCGTCCTTCAGCTCTCCCACCCCAGCAGCACCACGACGGCCATGGCGACGGCGACCACGGCCACGACCACGGCGAGCAGGGCGGGGAACCGCGACACGGGCAGGTCCTCGCCCCGCCGCATCGCCCGCTCGACCCGCACCCAGTGGTTGACCGCGCGCAGCGAACACAGCACACCGGTGGTCAGCAGGGCGAGGGCGAGACCCACCCGCCAGCCCCACCGCAGGTCCGGCAGGAACTGGTCCACCGCGAAGCCCCCGCCGATCAGCGCGAGCGCGGTCCGCAGCCAGGCGAGGAAGGTCCGCTCGTTCGCCAGCGAGAACCGGTAGTCGGGCGTCGTGCCCTCCTCACGGATCTCCCGGGGCACGAACCACAGCCGGACGGAGCGCGGAAGCCTCGAGAACCCCCTCACGGGCGGTGACCGTCGTACGCCTTGAGCCGCTCGTACGCGGCCAGCCCGTCCGGCACCCACTCCCACCGGCCCTCGCTCCCGCCCTCGCCGAGCCGCAGCTTCACCTCGTCCTCCGTCAGGAAGGCGTGCCAGGCGACCTCCTCCGCCTGCGGGTCCACCGGCAGCTCGCAGCGCACCTCGTACACGGCGGACCACCACGCCCCGCCGGCGCCGTCGTCGTACAGGAACTTGAACAGGAACGTCGGCCTGGGCAGCCCGCTCACGCCCAGTTCCTCCTCGGCCTCGCGGTGGGCCGCGTCGTCGTAGGACTCGCCCGCGCCGACGACACCGCCGACGAACATGTCGTACCGGGACGGGAAGACCGGCTTCGTCGGGGTGCGGCGGTGGACGAAGATCCGCCCCTCCGCGTCGCGCACCAGGACGAAGGCACAGCGGTGACGCAGCCCGCGCGCGTACGCCTCCCCCCTGGGCCGCTGCCCGATGACCCGGTCGTCCTCGTCCACGATGTCGATGATCTCCTCGGCGGCACTCATGGGCCCATCCAATCAAGAGCGTCCGACAGCCCGGCCACCCGATCGTGGCGAACGCACGCAGCCGAACCGTTGACTGACCCCCCGCCCGTACCGAAGGATGCCGTCCCGAAGTCGCTGACCGACCGGTAACAACGCCCGGTCCGGTCCGTGCTGACCCGAGAGGACGGCTCCATGGCGTACGACGCAGATGTGATCGTGATCGGGGCGGGGCTCGCCGGTCTGGCGGCGACCGCGGAACTCGTCGACGCGGGCCGCTCGGTGATCCTCCTCGACCAGGAGCCGGAGCAGTCGCTGGGCGGCCAGGCGTTCTGGTCCTTCGGCGGGCTCTTCTTCGTGGACTCGCCCGAGCAGCGCCGGCTGCGCATCCGGGACAGCCACGCGCTCGCCCTCCAGGACTGGCTGGGCACGGCCGCCTTCGACCGGCCCGAGGACCACTGGCCGCGCAAGTGGGCCGAGGCGTACCTCGACTTCGCGGCCGGCGAGAAGCGCGCCTGGCTGCACCGGCAGGGCGTGCGGTTCTTCCCGGTGGTGGGCTGGGCGGAGCGCGGCGGCTACGACGCCACCGGGCACGGCAACTCCGTGCCCCGCTTCCACATCACGTGGGGGACCGGGCCGGGCCTGCTGGACCCCTTCGTGCGACGGGTGCGGGCGGGCGTGGACCGAGGGCTGGTGCAGCTCCGCTTCCGGCACCGCGTCACCGGGCTGTCCCGCAGCGCGGGCGCCGTCGACACCGTCACCGGGGAGGTCCTTGAGCCCTCCGGCGTCCAGCGCGGGAAGGCCAGCAGCCGCACCGTGACCGGCGCGTTCGAGCTCCGGGCGCAGGCGGTGATCGTCACCTCCGGCGGCATCGGCGGCAACCACGACCTCGTCCGCGCCCACTGGCCGAAGCGGCTCGGCACCCCGCCCGAGCGGATGGTGGCCGGCGTGCCCGCCCACGTCGACGGGAAGATGCTCGGCATCGCGGAGCAGGCGGGCGCCCACCTCATCAACCGCGACCGGATGTGGCACTACACCGAGGGCCTGCACAACTGGAACCCCATCTGGGAGAACCACGGCATCCGCATCCTGCCCGGCCCCTCGTCGCTGTGGCTGGACGCCCGCGGCAGACGCCTCCCCGTACCGCTGTTCCCGGGCTTCGACACCCTCGGCACCCTGGAGCACATCATGGGCACCGGGTACGACCACACCTGGTTCGTGCTCGACCAGAAGATCATCGGCAAGGAGTTCACGCTCTCCGGCTCCGAGCAGAACCCCGACCTGACCGGGAAGTCCGTCCGGGGCGTCCTCGACCGGGCGCGCGCCGACGTCGCCGGCCCGGTGAGGGCCTTCATGGACCACGGCGTCGACTTCGTCGTCGAGAAGGACCTGCCCGCGCTCGTCCGCGGGATGAACGCCCTCACCGACGAGCCCTTGATCGACGAGGCCGAACTACGCCGTGAGATCGTCGCCCGCGACCGCGAGGTCAGAAACCCCTTCACCAAGGACCTCCAGGTCATGGCGGTCCGCAGTGCCCGCGGCTACCTCGGCGACCGGCTGATCCGCACCGCCGCCCCGCACCGGATCCTCGACCCGAAGGCGGGCCCGCTGATCGCCGTCCGTCTGAACATCCTCACCCGCAAGACCCTCGGCGGACTGGAGACGGACCTCTCCTCGCGCGTCCTCACCGAGGGCGGCGATCCCCTGGAGGGCGTGTACGCGGCGGGCGAGGCGGCCGGGTTCGGCGGGGGCGGTGTCCACGGGTACCGGTCGCTGGAGGGCACGTTCCTGGGCGGCTGCCTGTTCTCGGGCCGTACGGCGGGCCGGGCGGCGGCGAAGGCGGTCGGCTGAACCGCTGTACGGGCGGAAGGCCGTACGGGCGCAAGCGAGCGGGCCCGGGCACCGATGACCGGTTCCCGGGCCCGAAGGCGACAGACGTTCCTGTACGGGATCCGCGCTAGATCACCAAGGACAGCAGCAGGACCAGCGCGCCCGCGACCACGGAGATGATGCACTCCATCACCGACCAGGTCTTCAGGTTCTGCCCGACGCTGACCCCGAAGTACTCCTTGATCAGCCAGAAGCCGGCGTCGTTCACATGGCTCAGGAAGACCGAGCCCGCGCCGATGGCCAGCACCAGCAGGGCGGCGTGCGTGGTCGACATGTCGGCCGCGAGCGGTGCGACGAGGCCGGCCGCCGAGATGGTGGCCACGGTCGCCGAACCGGTCGCCAGGCGGATCGCCACCGCGATCAGCCAGGCCAGCAGGATCGCCGGGATCGACCAGTCCTTGGAGATGTCCAGGACCATCTGGCCGACGCCCGAGTCGATCAGGGTCTGCTTGAAGCCGCCGCCGGCGCCGACGATGAGCAGGATGCCCGCGATCGGGGCGAGGGACTTCTCGACGGTCTCGGAGAGCCGTCCCTTGCTGAACCCGGCCGGGCGGCCCATGGTGAACAGGGCGACCAGCACGGACGCGAGCAGGGCGATCATCGGCGAGCCGATCACGTCGAAGATGCGCTGCACGGAGTTCTCGGGGTCGTCGATGACGATGTCGACCAGCGCCTTGGCCAGCATCAGCACGACCGGCAGCAGCATGGTGAACAGGGTGGCCCCGAAGCTGGGGCGGCGGCCCGTCTTCTCGAGCTCGTCGGAGGTACCCGGCTCGATCATCCGCTCGGGCGCCGGGACGTCCACCCAGCGGGCGGCGACCTTGGAGAACACCGGACCGGCGATGATCACCGTCGGGATGGCGACCAGCACACCGAGGGCGAGGGTGATACCGAGGTCGGCCCCGACCGCGTCGACCGCGGCCAGCGGGCCGGGGTGCGGGGGCACCAGACCGTGCATCACGGACAGACCGGCGAGCGCCGGGATGCCGATCCGCATCAGCGAGTAGTTGCCGCGCTTGGCGACCATCATCACGACCGGGATCAGCAGTACGACGCCGACCTCGAAGAACAGCGGCAGACCGATCACCGAGGCGATCAGCACCATCGCCCACGGCATCGAGCGGCCGCCGGCCTTCCTGAGGATCGTGTCGACGATCTGGTCGGCGCCGCCGGAGTCCGCGAGCAGCTTGCCGAGGATCGCGCCCAGGGCGATGAGGACACCGACACCGGAGACGGTGGAGCCGAGTCCGCTGGTGAAGCTGCTGATGACCTTGTCCAGGGGGGCACCGGCCGCGGCGCCGAGCGCCAGCGAGCCGATCGTCAGGGACAGGAAGGCGTGCAGCTTGAACTTGGTGATGAGCAGCACGATGACGGCGATGCCCACCAGGACGGCGACGCCCAGCTGAGCGTGGCCCGCCGAAGTGATCGGTTCGGCGGTGTCCGCTGCCAGCATCTCGACGCTGAGTCTGGTCACGGTGAATCCCTTGCGTGTACGGGGAGGGGGAGGTGAGGGGGAGGCGGCGGGCCTGCCGAGTGGTCGAACGACGTTCGGCCCGTCGAGCAATACGGGGATACTCAGAGGGCTGAGGTGTACTCCCTGCCGCTTCCTGGTCGGCCCTGCCGGGCCTTACGAAGCGGGCCGGTCGAGCTCGCCCAGCGCGGCGACGGCCCGCTCGGCGATCTCCTCGGGGCCGCCCGAGACGTCGACCGCGACGCCGGCCTCGTCCGCCTCCAGCGGCTCGAGGGTGGCGAACTGGGAGTCCAGCAGGGCCGTCGGCATGAAGTGGCCCTGCCGCTTGCCCATCCGGTCCTCGATGAGCGCCCGGTCGCCGCTGAGGTGCACGAAGACGAGGTCCGGCGCGGCCGTCCGCAACCGGTCCCGGTAGCTGCGCTTGAGCGCCGAGCAGCTCACCACCCCACCGAGCCCGGCCCGCTCACGGGCCCAGGCGCCGATGGCGTCCAGCCACGGCCCGCGGTCCGTGTCGTCCAGGGGGGTCCCGGCCGACATCTTGGCGATGTTGGCCTCCGGGTGGAAGTCGTCGCCCTCGGCGTACGGAACGCCGAGCCGGGACGCGAGCAGGGGGCCGATCGTGGTCTTGCCGGTCCCTGCCACACCCATGACCACGACGACGTGGGGGGTACGCATGAACTACCTCGCTGTGCTGTCTTCGTCGACATCGGACGCCATCTGGCGTCCAGCACACTGAAACCCATTAGGTACGACAAATTCAAGACCCTGTGACAAATAAGTCTGACTTTTTCTCGCCGCGGCCTGCTCGTACTCTGATCCTCATGAGCACACGGGGCCGGGGGCTGCACGGACAACTACTGGAGACCCTCGGACCGGCGATCACCGCCGGCGAGTACCCGCCGGGCAGCGTGCTGCGCACCGACGAGCTGGCGCAGCGCTTCGAGGTGTCGCGCTCCGTGATGCGCGAGGCGGTACGGGTACTGGAGTCCATGCACCTGGTGGAGTCCCGCCGCCGGGTCGGTGTGACGGTCCGCCCGACCGCCGAGTGGAACGTCTACGACCCCCAGGTCATCCGCTGGCGGCTGGCCGGCGCCGACCGGCCGCGCCAGCTCCGCTCGCTCACCGTGCTCCGTTCCGCGGTCGAGCCGGTCGCCGCGGGACTGGCCGCCCAGCACGCCACCCCCGAGCAGTGCGCCGAACTCACCGAGTGCGCCCTGGGCATGGTGGCCAACTCACGCGGTCACCAGCTGGAGGGCTACCTCTTCCACGACGTCAACTTCCACCGCGTGATCCTCAACGCGTCGGGCAACGAGATGTTCGCCCGCCTCGGCGACGTGGTCGCCGAGGTCCTCACCGGCCGCACCCATCACGAGGTGATGTTCGAGGACCCCGATCCGGCCGCCGTCACCCTGCACGTCCGGGTCGCCGAGGCGGTCCGCGCGCGTGACGCGGCCCGGGCCGAGGAGCTCACCCGGGAGATCACGCTCGGCGCGCTGGAGGAACTGGACATCCTGGCCCCGAACGCGCGGCCCGCGACGACGGGGTGACCGCACGCGGGGCGGGTGCCGTCCCGCCTACTCCACGAAGTCCCCGTCCACGTACACCCACGCCCCGTCGACCCGCTCGAAGCGGCTGTGCTCGTGCAGCGCGCCACCGCGGTAGGAGGCCCGGAACGTCACGGTCCCCGTGGTGTGGAACGCCGAGCCGCCGGACGTGTCCAGCACCTCCAGGCCGGTCCACGCCGGGCCGGAGTCGAGGTCGAGCGTCCCGGGCCGGGTGCGCGGGTGCCAGGTGCGCAGCAGATAGTCCTCGTCGCGCCGTACGAAGGCGCTGTACCGCGACCGCATCAGGGCCTCGGCCGTCGGAGCGGCCCCCTCACCCCGGTGGAACCGGCCGCAGCACTTCTCGTACGGCTCCGCGAGACCGCACGGGCAGGAGACGGGGCGCGCGACGCCGGAGGCGGGCCGCCGTCGGGAGGGGGGAGTACGTCGGGACATGCCGTCCATTGTCCGCCACCGCCGCGCCGTGTCCGGTACGCCGAAGGCCCCGCTCTCATGAAGAGAAGCGGGGCCTTCGAGGTGGTGTCCGAGGGGGGACTTGAACCCCCACGCCCGATAAAGGGCACTAGCACCTCAAGCTAGCGCGTCTGCCATTCCGCCACCCGGACAAGGTGTCTGTCGTGCGGGGTTTCCCTCGCGGCGACAGAGAAAACATTACCAGGCTTTCGAGGGCCCTCGATCACCCCCCCGGTCCCGCCCCGGTCTTGGGCGGGCGTCGCGGCGGAGGGAGGATGAGGGGGACCACCAGCGACGACAGCGGGAGGAAGCAGCGTGAGCGACACGGACACGACCAGGGGCGTCACCGGCGAGGACGAGGTCGTGGACCTCTGCCGCGAGCTGATCCGCATCGACACCAGCAACTACGGAGACCACTCGGGCCCCGGCGAACGGAAGGCCGCCGAGTACGTCGCCGAGAAGCTCGCCGAGGTCGGTCTCGAACCGAAGATCTTCGAGTCCCACCAGGGGCGTGCCTCCACGGTCGCCCGCATCGAGGGCGAGGACCCCTCCCGGCCCGCGCTCCTCATCCACGGCCACACCGACGTCGTCCCGGCGAACGCCTCGGACTGGACCCACCACCCGTTCTCCGGCGAGATCGCGGACGGCTGCGTGTGGGGGCGCGGCGCCGTCGACATGAAGGACATGGACGCCATGACCCTCGCGGTCGTGCGCGACCGGCTGCGCAGCGGCCGCAAGCCCCCGCGCGACATCGTCCTCGCCTTCCTCGCCGACGAGGAGGCCGGCGGCACGTACGGCGCGAAGTACCTGGTCGACAAGCACCCGGACCTCTTCGAGGGCGTCACCGAGGCCATCGGCGAGGTAGGCGGGTTCTCCTTCACGGTCAACGAGAAGCTGCGGCTCTACCTCGTCGAGACCGCCGAGAAGGGCATGCACTGGATGCGGCTCACCGTGGACGGCACGGCCGGGCACGGCTCCATGACCAACACCGACAACGCCATCACCGAGCTCTGCGACGCCGTCGCCCGGCTCGGGCGCCACACCTGGCCGGTCCGGGTCACCAAGACCGTACGGGCCTTCCTGGACGAGCTCTCCGACGCGCTCGGCACCGAGCTCGACCCGGACAACATGGACGAGACGCTGGCCAAGCTCGGCGGCATCGCCAAGATGATCGGCACGACCCTGCGCAACTCGGCGGCCCCGACCATGCTCGGCGCCGGCTACAAGGTCAACGTCATCCCCGGCCAGGCCACCGCCCACGTCGACGGCCGTTTCCTGCCCGGCTACGAGGAGGAGTTCCTCGCCGACCTCGACCGGATCCTCGGCCCGCGGGTCAAGCGGGAGGACGTGCACGCGGACAAGGCCCTGGAGACCGACTTCGACGGCCGGCTCGTCGACGCCATGCAGAGCGCGCTCCGTGCCGAGGACCCGATCGCCCGGGCGGTGCCGTACATGCTCTCCGGCGGCACCGACGCCAAGTCCTTCGACGACCTCGGCATCCGCTGCTTCGGGTTCGCGCCGCTCCAGCTGCCGCCGGAGCTGGACTTCGCGGGCATGTTCCACGGTGTCGACGAGCGGGTGCCGGTGGACGGCCTGAAGTTCGGGGTGCGGGTGCTCGACCGCTTCATCGACGCGTCCTGAGCGTGATCCGAAGCATCATCCGACGGCCTTATTCGTCAGCATGTACGGTGATCGACCGGCACGGGTGAATCAGACCATCAGCTCGTATCCCTAATCAGTTCCTCCTCGTTGCGAACCATGTGATCCGCATTTTGGGATCTCATTGCCAACGAGGAGGAATAATGATCAAGAAGGTCGTCGCCGTAGCGGCTGCCACGGGCGGTCTGGTTCTCGCGGGTGCGGGCCTGGCCTCTGCCACTTCGGTCGACGGCACCCATGGTGCGGCCGTGGGTTCCCCGGGAATTCTCTCGGGCAACGTCGTGCAGGTGCCCGTCCACGTCTCGCCGAACGTCTGCGGCAACACGATCAACATCGTCGGGCTGCTGAACCCTGCCTTCGGCAACACCTGCGTCAGCGAGTGACGTGGAGCCCCGCCCCATGAGTCTCTGAGTCCGTCGGCCCCGGAGCGCGCGCCATGCGCTCCGGGGCCGACCGGCTTCTCCGGGAATTCCAGGACAACCGTGAAGGCAGGAAATCGAGCAATGCGACAGATCACTCGCAAAGGCCTCATGACCGTGGCGGCCGCGACGGGCGTCATCGCCGCGACCGGCGGCCACGCGAGCGCCGACTCCGGCGCGCAGGGTGCCGCCACCCACTCGCCCGGCGTGCTCTCGGGCAACTCCGTGCAGGCACCGGTGCACGCCCCGGTCGACGTCTGCGGCAACACCGTCAACGTCGTGGGGGTGCTCAACCCGTCGACGGGCAACACGTGCGGCCACGAGGGCGGCGGTGCCCATGACGACGACGGGTACGACGGGTACGGGGAGCACGGATCCGGCGGCGCCCGGGCCGACGGGCACAGCGGCGACTCGTCCGGCATCGCGTCCGGGAACAACGTCCAGGCGCCCGTCGACGCCCCGGTCAATGTCTGCGGCAACACCGTGAACGTCGTCGGCGTCGGCAACTCCACCGTCGGCAACGAGTGCGGGAACGGCAGCAGCCACCCGGTGCCTCCGGGCGGCGGCTACGGAAACCCGTCGGGCCCGGGCGACTCGGGGCTTCCGGGGAATTCCGGAAATCCGGGCGGTCAAGGGCATCCGGCTAATCCGGGAAGTCCGGGAAATCCGCTGGATCCCGGAAGTCCGGGGAATCCCGTGGAGCCGGGCAGGTCGTCCGGTGGACCCGGGCAGCCGGGCGGGCCGGTACGGCCCGGCGAGCTGCGCGCGGCGGCCCCGGGCGGCGGGCAGGGACACGTCCTCGGCGCGCAGGCCCTCACCCGGCCCCAGGGCACCGCGCAACTCGCCCGGACAGGCAGTGAGCTGCCGCTCGGCCTCGCGCTTCCGGTGGGTGCGGGTGCGCTGCTCGGCGGTGCCCTGCTCTACCGCAAGGCGCGGGCGGCCTCATAAGCGGCGGACGCCACCGGCTCGTACGAACCGGTGCCACCCCGCACACACGCGGACCACGGGCTCGCCCGTGACAGGCGACGACGGAGCGGATCCCGCAAGAGCGGGGTCCGCTCCGTCTCTTCAGCCGCCCGTCCTCACCATGTCGCGCGGATCTGGCGGATGATCCGCCGGCGCAGCCGCACTCTGCGGCTGCCGTCACGCAGCAAACTCAGGCGGTCCAGTTCCCAGTGACCGTACTCGGCATGGTCCGTCAGCAGACGGGTGGCTTCCTTGCGGGAGACCCCACGCGGCACGTACACATCGACAAATTCGTATTCCGGCATCGCATCTATTGTGCGGGCTGGGGCCCGGTACGGATAGCGTCTGCACTATGTCTGATGCTGCGCAGCCGACCGCTGCCGAGGTACGCGCCGCCGCCGAGGCGGTCAAGACCGCGCTCGACCGTCATCTCGCGGCGGTCGAGCGGGGGACGGGGAAGGACGCCCCGACCGTCACCGAAGCGTTCAACGAGCTGGCCGCGGCGGCCGAGGCCTACGACGAACTCCTCTTCCAGCGCTACAACGAGGTCACCCCCTTCGACATCCCCGGCGCGGTGCCGCCCTTCACCGGACCGGAACCCGAGGCCATCAGCGTGCTGATCCGCCGGGACTACACCGTGGTGGAGCCGCAGCGGCTGCTGGCACAGGCGCAGCGGGTGGAGGCCGTGGACGACGACGAGGCGGCAGCCGAGGGCTCCGGCCGGGCCGGGACCGCGCACGCGCTGGACGTCGTCTTCGGCGAGTTCGAGGCGGACGAGATCGCCTCGCGGCACAAGGAGTTCGGACTGGAGGAGGGCGACTCCACGCTCTGGGTCACGGCGCTGGACGAACCCGCCGAGGCCGGTGAATGGCTGGAGACCCCCTTCGAACAGCCCGAGCAGGACCGGGTCATCTGCCGGTTCGACGCCAGCGCCGTCTTCGACGACGAGGCCGACGACGATCTGGAGGACGACCTCCGCCCCGCGCCCGCGATCATCGGGGGCCTGGACGACGACGAGGATCTGGAGCCCCTGGACGCGGACCGCTGAGCGAGGGGCCCGCCCCGGGACTCCCGGGGCGGGCGGGCCGCAGCGGGGCCGGAGGGATCAACCGGCCGCCGGTACCTGTGCCTTGAGCAGTGTGGCCAGACGCGTCGTACGGGGCTTGGCGGGCACCTCGGCGACCGCCCGTGGCAGCGCCTGCTCCACGCCGTGCACCACGGACAGATGGCGCTCGGCGCGTCCGAAGGCCGTGTATACCCAGGGGCGGGTCAGCGTCCGGGCGGCGTCGCCGGGCAGCACCACGACCACGGCCGGCCAGCGCTGTCCGACGGCCTGGTGCGCGGTCAGCGCCCATCCGTGCCGTACGGACTGCTCCACCCGCTCCTTCGGTACGACGACGGGGGCGCCCGCGCACTCCAGGTGCAGCCCGTCGGCGTCGGCCCGCACCACGCGGCCCGGCACCGTACGGCCCGGCGCGGGGGAGTAGGCGATCCGGTCGCCCGGGTCGAAGCCGCCGAAGCGACCGGGACCGGGGTTCAGCCGTTCCTTGAGCGCGGTGTTGAGCACCCGTGTACCGGCCGCGCCGCCATGGCCCGGGGTGATCACCTGGGTCTGTTCCGCCGGGATCCCGATCGCCCGCGGCACCGAGTCCGCGACCAGCTGCACGGTGCGGTGCACGGCGTCGCCGGCGTCCCGCACCGGCACGATGACGACCTCCTTGCCCGGGGCGTCGACCTGGTTCAGCTCGCCGATGCCGATGCCGGAGACCAGCTCGCCGAGGGGGCCGGGATCGGGCGTGCGCGAGGCGACCTGGGGGCAGACGCGAGCGGCGAGCAGGTCGGCGAAGACCCGGCCGGGGCCCGCGGACCACAGCACTCCCGGATCGCCGCTGAGCACGAGCCGGGCCCCGTCGGGCAGCGACTCGGTGAGCACGGCCGCGGTCTCCACATCGAGCTGCGGGGCGTCGAGCACCACGAGGAGATCGAGGTCCAGCGCCCCGTCCGCGTCCCGCCCCGGGCCCTGTGCACCGGAGAGGAGCCCGGCCACGGTGGTGACGGCCCGGAGAACGTCGCCGGCCTCGGCTCCGTCGCCGGCTTCGGGACCGCCGCCGGACGAGGACGCGTCCCGGCTCACGGCGGCGAGCAGCCGGGCGAACCGCTGCCTGCCGTCCGTGCCGTGCGTGGCCGCGTAGGCCCGCAGGCCGAGTGCACGGGCGGCGGCCAGCAGGGCCGCCGGTTCGGCGCGGGAGGCCTCGCCGCCGGTGTGCAGGACCAGGCCGTGGCCCGCGACGGCGCGGATCAGGTCCGCGGCGGGCCGCGGTGCCGACGCGACGGCCGGGGACCAGTCCGCCGGGTCCTCCTTCGGCAGGCCGTTGAGTACGCGGGCGAGGCCGTCGGCGAGGCTCTCCTCGGCCAGGGCGTACCGCTCGAGACCGATCAGGACGCGGACCGGACGCTCCGCCTCCTCCTCGCCGTCCTCCGGCTCCTCGGTCGCCTGGGCCGCGGCCGGAGCGGCCGGCGCGGCCTGGTCGAGTGCGTCCTGGAAGACCAGGGCCTCGCCCTCCGCGACGGTGCTCTGCACGGCCGCGTCCGGGTCCGGCACCGCATACCGGCCGAGCGCCCCGGTGAGGGCCGGGACCTCCAGCGCCGTGTGCCCGGCGAGCGCTGCCTGGTCCAGCAGCCAGACGGTGACCGCCCGGCCCCGCCGCTCGTCAGCGGGGCCGCACTCGGCACCGAGCAGGGCCCGGGCGAACCCGTCGGCCTGCTCGGGCCGCACCCCGCCCACCCGCAGCAGCTGCCAGGGGTCCGCACGCAGCTCTCCGGCCGCGCCCTCGCCGAGCACCGCGGCGACCTGTGCGGCGAGCGGCTCGGGCGCGCCGCCCTCGGCCAGTACGGCGCGGACGGCCTCGACCGTCTCGCGCGCGGGAGCCGCGGCGGCGGGCGCGGGCGCCACGGGCTGCGGGTGCCGCACCGGCTCGGGCGCGGGCCTGCGCGGGGCGGGCTCCGGCTCGGCGAACGCCGTGGAGACGGGCTTCTCGCCGCTCTCCACGGCCCGTACGGCGGCGAGCAGGTCGGCGGCCGTCCCGCTGAGCTTGCCCCCGCTGTCGATCGGCGCCTTCTTCTCGGTCTTCCGCTGTTCGATGCGCTCCCGCTCCACCCGCTGGGCCGCCAGCTCGGCCTGCGCCTCGGAGAGACCGGCCTGCCCGTCGGCGTCCCCGCCGTCGGTGCCCCCTGTGTCCGTGCTCCCCGTGTCCGTGCCCCGGTCGCCCTCGGCGGTGTCTTGTTCGGCGGTGTCCTTCTCGCCGGCCTCGGGTCCGGCCTCGCGGTCGTCGGGTGCCTGCGCGTGCACGGTCGTCCCCGGTTCCCCGCCCGTGGCGGCGCCCTCGCCGCCCGGTGCCTCCGGCTCGGCCGGTTCCGTGGTCGCGGGATCCGTGGTCACAGCGTGCTCCAGTCGTGATCGGGATAACGGTGCACGGGCGCCGACACATCGTCGAGCGCCCGGCAGATCTCGTCAGGAAGGGTAAGCGCCTCCACTGACAGTGCCGCCGTGAGCTGCTGCGCGTTCCGCGCGCCGATGATCGGGGCGGCGACCCCGGGCCGGTCGCGGACCCAGGCGAGGGCGACCTCCAGCGGGGTCGTGGCGAGGCCGTCCGCCGCGGTGCGGACCGCGTCCACGATGCTGTTCGCGGTGTCGTCGAGGTACGGCGCGACGAAGGGGGCCAGATGCTCCGAGGCGCCCCGTGAGCCGGAGGGCGTGGCGTGGCGGTACTTGCCGGTGAGCACGCCGCGGCCGAGCGGCGAGGACGGCAGCAGGCCCACGCCGAGGTCCAGGGCGGCGGGCAGCACCTCGCGCTCCACGCCGCGCTGGAGCAGCGAGTACTCCATCTGCGTGCTGGCCAGGCGGGTGCGTATGCCGGGGGCAGCGAGCTGCCACGTCGCCGCCTTCGCGAGCTGCCAGCCGCAGAAGTTGGAGACGCCCGCGTACCGGGCGCGGCCGCTGCTCACCGCCAGGTCGAGTGCCTGGAGGGTCTCCTCCAGCGGCGTCTCGGTGTCGTAGGCGTGCACGTGCCACACGTCCACGTGGTCCGTGCCGAGCCGGGCCAGGGAGGCGTCCAGCGCGGAGAGCAGATGGCCGCGCGAGCCGTCGAAGCGGCGGTCGGGGTCGGGGACGCTGCCCGCCTTGGTCGAGATGACCAGGTCCTGGCGGGGCACCAGCTGCTCCATGAGCCGCCCGAGCAGATACTCGGCCTCCCCGTCGCCGTACACGTCGGCCGTGTCGACGAGGGTGCCGCCCGCCTCCCAGAACGCCTTCAGCATGTCCGCGGCGTCGTGCTCGTCCGTGTCGCGTCCCCAGGTCAGGGTGCCGAGCCCGATCCGCGACACACGCAGGCCGGTACGGCCGAGATGCCTCTGCTCCATGCACGCGACATTACTGGCCTGAACTGGATGCGTGGGGGGCCTGTGGACAACCGGATCCGCACCCTCACCACCGCGAGCGTCCGCGCGCTAAGGTCTGCGCAACAGCGACGTTACTGCTCGGTAAGGGGAATCGGCATGCAGCTCGGGATCAACCTCGGCTACTGGGGTGCCGGGATGGACGCGGACAATCTCGCGGTCGCCCAGGAGGCCGACCGGCTCGGTTATGCGGTGTGCTGGGCCGCCGAGGCGTACGGCTCGGACGCGGCGACCGTGCTCTCCTGGGTCGCCGCGCAGACCGAGCGCATCGACGTCGGCTCGGCGATCTTCCAGATCCCGGCCCGCCAGCCCGCGATGACCGCGATGACCGCCGCCACGCTCGACTCGCTCTCCGGCGGCCGGTTCCGGCTCGGCCTCGGCGTCTCCGGCCCGCAGGTCTCCGAGGGCTGGTACGGCGTGAAGTTCGACAAGCCCCTGGCGCGCACCCGCGAGTACGTCGAGATCGTCCGCAAGGCGATGACCCGGGAGCGCCTCTCCTACGAGGGCGAGCACTGGACGCTGCCCCTGCCGGGCGGCCCGGGCAAGCCGATCAAGCTGACCGTGCACCCGCAGCGCGAGCACATCCCGCTGTACATCGCCGCGATCGGCCCCAAGAACCTGGAGCAGACCGGTGAGATCGCCGACGGCGCGCTGCTGATCTTCCCCTCGGCCGAGCACCTGGAGGACACCGCCGTCCGGCATCTGCGGGCCGGGCGCGAGAAGGCCGGGAAGACGATGGACGGTTTCGACGTGTGCCCGACACTGCCGCTCGCCGCCGGCGACGACAAGGACGTGGCCACGCTCGCCGACACCTTCCGTCCGTACACCGCGCTGTACGTCGGCGGCATGGGCAGCCGCAAGCAGAACTTCTACAACCGGCTCGCGCAGCGCATGGGGTACGAGGAGGCCGCCGCCGAGATCCAGGACAAGTACCTGTCCGGCGACAAGGACGGCGCCGCCGCGGCCGTGCCGCACGAGCTGATCGACCGGACCACGCTGCTCGGCTCCGTGGAGCGGATCGCCGACCGGATGAAGGCCTACGCCGAGGCCGGGGTCACCACGCTCACGCTGGCGCCCGCGGGCTTCACGCTCGAGGAGCGGATCGCCTCGCTGCGGGCCGGTGCCGAGGCGCTGGAGCGGGCCGGGCTCGGGTAAGGGGCGTCCGAGAAGAAAAGTTTCCGCGGCCGTGGTGAGGGCTCGGGGGTCTCCCCGCCACGGCCGTCGTCGGAGACAACGCGGGGCGCCCTGGTTGGTTACGCCCCCTGGAGTCCGCCCCGTCCGTCGTTCGGCGGATTTGTCCGACACAGGTGTTGCCTCGCTACTGCCGCCGCATTTGACTCCTTCTCTGCGGAAATCTGCAGAGAGGCGCCCAGCATGCTTTCGGCCAAGAGTCTGTTCCAGGAGATCCTCGACCACGACGAGTCCTTCCGGCTGTTCTGCTCCATCGCCGCCGGCGGGGAGGCACAGGGAGGCTGGGAGAACGCCCGTATCGCCGCGCTCGTGCCGCCGGGCGAAGCCGCCCTCGTCCCCAAGATCACCCGCCATGGTGCCGACGAGGACAAGCACGGGCGCATCTTCAACGCCCTGCTGAGGAAACGCGGTCTCGAACCCGTCGAGGTACCGCCCGCCACCGACTACACGATGCTCCTGGAGCGGGCAGGCATCGGCCTCGCCCACGAGAGGCTCAAGACCGAGGAACCGCTCACCGTCGGGGACATCGTCGTCTACCTCGCGCACAGCAGGGTCACCGAACAGCGCGCCTCCGAACAGATGGAACTCCTGCGCAGGCACTTCGCCGACCACCCCGACATCGGCCGCGCGGTGAAGATGATCTCGAACGACGAGGACAACCACCTCGCGTACTGCCACGAGGAGCTGCTGCGCTTCGCGGCGGCGGGCCACGGCCGGACCATCCAGCGCGTGCTGCGGGAGTGCGCCCTCGCCGAGATCCGCGTCTACCGCGACGTCAGCCTCGCCGTGATGGCCGAGATGGGCCGCGTCCTCGGCTGGCCCCGGGCGAAGGCGGCCGTGCTCGCCGCGGGCATCCACGCCGTCCACCTGTACGAGCGGCTCGGCGGCTGGCGGCGCATGGTCTCGCTCACGATGCCGGAGCGGCGCGACGCCCTCGGCGGGCCGGCCGCCGCGTCCCCCGAGTTCGCGTAGGCCCGGGCGCCCGGGCCGGCACGGCCTAGAGCCATCCCCGCCGCTTGAACAGCCGGTACAGCAGCACCTCCAGCACCGCCATCACGGCGATCGCCGCCGGGTACGACCAGATCCAGTGCAGCTCCGGCATGTGGTCGAAGTTCATGCCGTAGATGCCCGCGATCATCGTCGGGACCGCGGCCATCGCCGCCCACGAGGAGATCTTCCGCATGTCGTCGTTCTGCCGGACGCTCATCTGCGCGAGGTGCGCCGACAGCACGTCCGACACCAGCCGGTCCAGGCCCTCCACCGACTCGTTGACCCGCGTCAGGTGGTCGTTCACGTCGCGGAAGAAGGGCTGCGCGCTGTCGTCCACGAAGGGCACCGCGACACTGTGGTTGCCCGAGCCCGAGAGCCGCGTCATGGGCGGGGCGAGCGGGCCGGTGGCCCGCCGGAACTCCAGCACCTGCCGCTTGAAGGTGTAGATCCGGGAGGCGGTGTGCCGCGAGCTGCCTGCGTCCGGTGAGAAGACCTCCGTCTCCAGCTCCTCCAGATCGGTCTGCAGCTCGGTCGCCACGTCCAGGTAGTGGTCCACCGCCGCGTCGGCTATCGCGTACAGCACGGCCGTCGGGCCCTTGCCCAGCAGCTCGGGCTCCTGCTCCAGGCGGTGGCGTACGGCGGCCAGGGGCGCGCCCTCCCCGTGTCGCACGGTCACCACGAAGCCCTCGCCGAGGAAGACCATGACCTCGCCGGAGGAGACGGTGTCGCTGTCGGGCTCGTACACGACCGGCTTCAGCACCAGGAACAGCGAGTCCTCGTACACCTCCAGCTTGGGCCGCTGATGCGCCTTCAGGGCGTCCTCGACGGCCAGCGGGTGGAGCGCGAACTCGTGGCTGACATGGTCGAACTCCTTCTCCGTCGGCTCGTGCAGCCCGACCCAGACGAAGCCGCCCGCGGCCCGCGCGGCACTCAGCGCCTCCGAGAAGTCCTCGGGACCCTCCGTACGGTGCCCCTGCCGGTAGACGGCACAGTCGACGATCACAGAGCGTTTCCCTTCGCCGTGCGGTGCGGGCCGAGGCCCCCCGTCGTACGGCCCGGGACGTGTCCCGGGCCGTGAAATCCCCCGCGGAGTGAGCGGGACGGCCGTTTAGGCTGGGCCGCATGCCCACCTTGCTCCTCGTCCGGCACGGACGGTCCACGGCCAACACCTCGGGTCTGCTCGCCGGGCGGACACCCGGCGTCGCCCTCGACGAGCGCGGCGCCGCGCAGGCGGCCGGCCTGCCCGGACGGCTCGCGGAGCTGCCGATCTCGGAGGTGGTCGTCAGCCCGCTGCAGCGCTGCCAGGAGACGGTCCGGCCGTTGCTCGAGGCCCGCCCGGTCCTGCGCCCGCACACCGAGGAGCGGATCGGAGAGGCCGACTACGGCGACTGGTCCGGCCGCAAGCTCGCCGAGCTGAGCGACGAGCCGCTGATGGAGGTCGTCCAGGCGCACCCGTCCGCGGCCGAGTTCCCCGGCGGCGAGTCGATGCGGGCCATGCAGGCACGCGCGGTGGAGGCGGTGCGCGAGTGGAACGCGCGCGTGGAACGCGACCACGGTGCCGGCGCCGTGTACCTGATGTGCTCGCACGGCGACATCATCAAGTCGCTCGTGGCGGACGCGCTCGGGCTGCATCTCGACCTCTTCCAAAGGATCTCCGTGGAACCGTGTTCCATCACGGCGATCCGTTACACCCGGCTGCGTCCGTTTCTCGTTCGCCTCGGGGACACCGGGAATCTGGCCTCCCTTGCCCCGCGGGAGGAGTCGTCCGACGCCAACGCACCGGTCGGGGGCGATGCGGGCGCACCGTGATCGTCGGCCGCAGTAGGGTGAAGCGGTCGCAGCGGCGCTGAACACGTCAGCAGCCGTGGGCGGCCGGTCCCGACATCGATTTCAATGGAGACAGGACGTGTCCCGTCAGGTGTTCCTCTACGACCCCCCGGACCGTTTCGTGGCCGGTACGGTCGGGCTGCCCGGGCGCCGTACCTTCTTCCTGCAGGCCTCCGCGGGGCCCCGCGTCACCAGCGTGGCCCTGGAGAAGACCCAGGTCGCGGCGCTCGCGGAACGCATGGACGAACTGCTCGACGAGGTGGTGCGGCGCAGTGGCGGCAGCGCCTCCGTCCCCGCCGTCGCCCCCGTGGAGGTCGCCGACACCGGGCCGCTGGAGAGCCCCGTCGAGGAGGAGTTCCGGGTCGGCACGATGGCGCTGGCCTGGGACGGCGAGGAACAGCGCATGATCGTCGAGGCGCAGGCCCTGGTCGAGCTGGACGCCGACTCCGACGAGGATCTCGCCGCGGCGGAGGAGAGGCTGCTCCAGGACGACGAGAACGGCCCGCCCATGCTGCGCGTGCGGCTCACCGGCGCGCAGGCCCGGGCCTTCGCCAAGCGCGCCCTCGACGTCGTCAACGCCGGGCGCCCGCCGTGCCCGCTGTGCAGCCTGCCGCTCGACCCGGAGGGACACGTATGTCCGCGCCAGAACGGATACCGCCGCGGGGCGTGACCCCGGATCCCGGGGTCACCGAACTCCTCGCCAAGGGCGAGCTCAC
The DNA here is from genome assembly GCA_000719105.1 of Streptomyces sclerotialus. Classification (GTDB taxonomy): domain Bacteria; phylum Actinomycetota; class Actinomycetes; order Streptomycetales; family Streptomycetaceae; genus Streptomyces; species Streptomyces sclerotialus_B. Next base: position 153,660 of record JODX01000013.1, read on the forward strand.
CGTGCGCGGCCGCATCCGTGAGGCCTCCAACGCGGCGCTGTACTGCACGGTCGCCCTCGAGGACCGCGAGGCGGCCTGCATCTACAAGCCCGTGGCCGGGGAGCGCCCCCTGTGGGACTTCCCCGACGGCACGCTCGCCGGGCGCGAGGTCGCCGCGTACGAGGTGTCCGAGGCGACCGGCTGGGGGCTCGTGCCGCCCACGGTGCTGCGCGACGGGCCGTACGGCGAGGGCATGTGCCAGCTCTGGATCGAGCCGGACCCCGAGCCCGGGACCGGCGCGGAACTGCTCGCGCTGGTCGACGGGGAGGAACCCGGGGAGGGCTGGAAGGCGATCGGGTTCGCCGAGGTCGGCGAGGGCAGAACGGCACTCCTCGTGCACGCCGACGACGAGCGGCTGCGGCGCCTCGCCGTCCTCGACGCGGTGATCAACAACGCCGACCGCAAGGGCGGCCATCTGCTGCAGGCCGCTGGAGGGCGCCTGTACGGCATCGACCACGGAGTGACCTTCAACACCGAGAACAAGCTGCGCACGCTGCTGTGGGGCTGGGCGGGAGAGCCCCTCACCGCGGCCGCGACCGAGGCGCTGACCTCCCTGAAGGCGGGGCTGGCGGACGGCGGGGCGCTGGCGGCGACGCTGTCGGAACTCATCACCGGTGCCGAGCTGGAGGCCACGCGCGCGCGGGTCGACGCGCTGCTCGCCGCGAGCCGGCACCCGGAGCCGAGCGGCGAGTGGCCGGCGATCCCCTGGCCGCCCGTGTGAGCGTCGCGGCGGTGCCGCCCACCCGCCGCCGACCAGGGCGGACACACTGATCGGCGGAAGCGCAAGAGCGCCGTACCGGCCAACCGGACCGGTCCCGTTCGTATACGGAACATCCGTCCGGTTAGGCTCATGACATGCATGCCTGGCCCGCTTCCGAGGTCCCCGCCCTGCCTGGTCAGGGCCGCGACCTGAGGATCCACGACACCGCGACCGGGGGCCGGGTGACCCTCGCCCCCGGTCCTGTCGCCCGTATCTATGTGTGCGGAATCACTCCGTATGACGCGACACACATGGGACACGCGGCGACCTACAACGCGTTCGACCTCGTGCAGCGCGTGTGGCTCGACACCAAGCGGCAGGTCCACTACGTGCAGAACGTCACGGACGTCGACGATCCGCTGCTGGAGCGCGCGCAGCGGGACGGCCTCGACTGGGCGGCTCTCGCCGAGCAGGAGACCGCCCTCTTCCGCGAGGACATGACGGCCCTGCGGATGCTGCCCCCGAAGCACTACGTCGGCGCCGTCGAGGCGATACCCGGGATCGTCCCGCTGGTGGAGCGGCTCCGCGACGCGGGCGCCGCCTATGAGCTCGACGGGGACATCTACTTCTCCGTCGAGTCCGACCCCCACTTCGGCTCCGTCTCGCACCTGGACGCCGCCGCGATGCGGCTGCTGTCCGCGGAGCGCGGCGGCGACCCGGACCGCCCCGGCAAGAAGAACCCGCTCGACCCGATGCTCTGGATGGCCGCCCGCGAGGGCGAGCCCAGCTGGGACGGCGGCTCGCTCGGCCGGGGCCGGCCCGGCTGGCACATCGAGTGCGTGGCCATCGCCCTGGACCACCTCGGCATGGGCTTCGACGTCCAGGGCGGCGGCTCCGACCTGGTCTTCCCGCACCACGAGATGGGCGCCTCGCACGCCCAGGTGCTGACCGGCGAGTTCCCCATGGCCAAGGCGTACGTCCACGCCGGGATGGTCGCCCTCGACGGGGAGAAGATGTCGAAGTCCAAGGGCAACCTGGTCTTCGTGTCGCGGCTGCGCCGCGACGGCGTCGACCCTGCCGCCGTCCGGCTCGCGCTGCACTCCCACCACTACCGGTCCGACTGGGAGTGGACCGACCAGGTGCTGCGGGACGCCGAGGAACGGCTCGGCCGGTGGCGCGCCGCCGTCTCCCGGCCCGACGGCCCGCCCGCCGAGGCGCTGGTCGAGGAGGTCCGCGAGGCCCTCGCGAACGACCTCGACGCCCCGGCCGCGCTCGCCGCGGTCGACCGCTGGGCCGCGCTCCAGCAGGAGCGGGGCGGCACGGACGAGGCCGCGCCCGGTGTGGTGTCGCGGGCGGTGGACGCGCTGCTGGGCGTGGCCCTGTAGGCACCGCCGATCGGAAAGGGGCGCTTCCTCCGGCGGAGGAAGCGCCCCTCGATGCGTTCAGGTACTGCCGGTCAGCTCACCTCAGATCTGCTGGATCCGAAGGCTGCGCAGCACGTGCGGTGACTGCGTGTCCCAGACACCGACGACCGGCTGCCGGTACGCGAACGCCCGCTGGACGTCCTCGAGAGCCTCCGGGGTCGCGGACTGCAGGAGACGGAGCTGGCCGTTGATCTTCAGGACGATGTGCCGCGAGTGCCCCTGCAGCGGGTGTTCGACGATGATGAAGCCCTCCGCCACACCCGAGGCGAGGCGCTGCTGCTGCACATGCTGCACGACCTGCTGGACCGCGGAGATCAGCACCTGCTGCAGGTGCTGCTGGATCTGCTGCTCCTGCTGCTGCGCCTGCTGGTCCTGCTGCTGTTGCTGCTGACCGTACTGCTGCTGGCCCATCTGCTGGAACGGCTGCTGCTGCTGGCCCATCTGCTGGAGCAGCTGCTGGAACGGCTGCTGCTGACCCAGCTGCTGGAGCTGCTCGAGCGAGCCGCCCATCATGCCCATGGGCTGCTGCTGGCCGTAGCCCTGCTGGCCGAACGGCTGCTGGCCCTGCTGCCACGGCTGCTGCTGCTGGCCGAACGGCTGCTGGCCGTACTGCTGCTGCGGCTGCTGGCCGTACTGCTGCTGGCCGAACGGCTGCTGCTGGCCCTGCTGCTGGAACGGGGAGGTGCTCGGGAACTGCTGGCCCTGCTGCTGTCCCAGGGAACTCATCTGCGGGGTGGTGCTCATGCGGGTGCCACCTTCCGTGGATGTTTTGTTGTGATCTCGTCGGTCCGGAGGTCTTCCACCGGTCCGTGGACGACCAGGTCCTCAGCCCGTGACCACCAGGCCGACGATCTCGTCGTCCGAGAACCAGACCCGGACGTCCGGCCGTCCCCCCGCGAAGGCGGCGTGCACCGCCTGGCGGATCTCCGGGGACGGGTCGTTCAGGTTCCGCCAGGTGCCGGCCACGAACAGCCGGAGCCTCGGCGGGAGTTCGCGCGGATACGGCAGCAGCTCGTCCCAGTACCTCTCGGCCTGGCCCGAGCCGACCGCCTCCGGCAGCAGGCGGGAGACCGCCGCCTTGATGTCCGGCCGGCTGCCGATCCGCTGGGATGCGGGCCGGCCCGGCGCGTCCTGCTGCGGGGAACCGGTGGCCCGCAGCACCTGGCGGGCACGTTCCGGGGACATCGGCTCCTGGCCGGCCGCCTTCAGCATGCCCTGGAGGCAGGCCAGGGCGCCGACCACCACCGGGGAGGCGGAGGAGGTCCCCGAGAACGTGTCCGTGTACCAGACGACTTCTTCCGCCCCGCCCTGAAGATCGCCGGGCCGGTCCCAGAAGCCTCCGGTAGTCGTGACCTCACGTCCCCAGCCCTGTGCGTCCACGCGTCCGCCGTAGTTGGAGAACGCCAGGCGCGAGCGGTCCGGACCGTGGTCGCGACCGTGCGTGCCGGGTGGCGGGGCGCCGGCGCCGACGAGGATCGCGCCGGAGGACTGGTTGGACGGGTTGAACGGGTTGCGCCACCACTCGGGGAAGAAGTCGGGGCGGCGCTCGTAGACCGCGTCGTCCAGCGACTCGGAGCCGTTGCCCGCCGCGGCCACCACGATGACGCCCTTCGCGGTCGCGTACCGGATGGCCGCGAAGTCGTCGGGCCACCACTCCAGCGGGATGTAACCGCGCTGGTCGTCGCGGACCTCGAAGTCGTGCCGCGGGCCCGGCCGGTGCAGTTCGACCAGCACGATGTCGCCCGGCCCGAGCCGGTCGGCGGCCGCCTGGATCGCCGCCGCGGTGCCGATGTCCTGGATGGACGCGGCCGCGGTCACCGCCTCCGGCGCGATGCCGGTGATGCCGTACTCGTTGCGGTCACCGCCGATGACCCCGATCACGGCGGTGCCGTGGTTGCGCCAGGCCAGGTCCGTCAGCGGGGTGCCCGCCACGACACCCGAGAGTTTCGCGGACAGGTCCTCGTGCCCGAACTGCCAGGCGCCCTCCACGTCGATCACGGTCACGCCCTGCCCGGACCCGCCGGGCCGCTGCCAGGCCCAGTACGCGTCGACGCCCTCGGGCGCCGGGCGCAGATAGCCCTGACGGCTGGTGAAGTCGGGGGTGACCGGGGCGCCCTCCTTCTGCTTCCGGCTGTCGTCGGAGCTCTGCCCCAACGACCCCAGCGACGCCGGTACGGTGCCCGGCTTCACGTACGCCGTGTCGATCCCCGGCAGCGCGGCGATCCTCGACCGCAGTTCCTCGGCGCGGTCCGCGCTGCCCCGCACCCGGTAGAAGAGCGTCAGGTCGGGTACGTTCTCGCCGCTCGCGGCGGAGGACTGCAGGCGTTCCTCACTGCCGAACAGCGGTTCCAGTGTGAGCTGTTCGTCGCTGAGGAACATGTTCAGTGCCGAGACGTCGGCACCGACCGCCGAGCGGACGCCCTCCTGCCGGGCACGCAGCCGGGCCTCGGGGCGGGCGACGACGATCAGCTCCTGTTCCTCGGCTCCCCGGTAGGTGAACCCCGCTCCGTCGGGGCCTGGTCCGGATGCTCCCGGGCCCTGTTCCGGCTGTACCTGGTCGGTCATCGGTACCGCTCCCTTCGGTCCGTGCGGGTGCCAAGTAGCGGGTGGCCCGGAAGCGGCCCGAGCCATGTGAGGGCGGATGCCATGTGCGCCCCCCGGGCCGCGCCCCGCAGCACAACCAAGCACGCCCGGGACGCCGCGTAAAGAGCGTCGTAGCCAACTCGGTTTCAAATCAAGTTGAATTGGGTAACGGGTGCAATCCGACCTGAAACAGATGTCACGTAACAATCCGGCCAGATGATGTCGTCGAGCTGTCGGAAGACTGTGGAAGGACTGTCGGGTGCTGCGGGGTCCATCGGCGATGTGATGGGGTGTCGGAGTAGTTGACCGTTGGACCGGCCGACTGCCGGTCCCCTTCGCGGAAGGACGCGCCGTGATACCCCCGCACTCCTCCTTCGCACCTCCGCACTCCTCGCCCGCCTCGCCCTCCTCCCCGTCCCGCCTCAGCCGGCGAAGACTGCTCACGGCCTCGGCCGCGACCGCCGCTGCCGTACTCGCCGGTCCACCGGCCGCCGCGGCCGCACGCTCCGGGGCGAACCGGCCCACCGTGATCCCCCTGCCCGACGGCTTCCGTCCCGAGGGCATCGCAATCGGCGGCGGCCCGTACGCCTATCTCGGCTCGCTCGGCGACGGCTCGATCTACCGCGCCGACCTGCGCACGGGGGAGGGCCGCGTCATCTCGGCCGGCCCCGGCACCCCGTCGGTGGGGCTGAAGCTCGACGACCGGGGACGGCTGTTCGTGGCCGGGCGGGGCCAGGGCGCCCGCGTGGTCGACGCCCGCACGGGCGCGGTCCTCGCCTCCTACCCGCTCACCACGGCGGCTCCGACCTTCGCCAACGACGTGTACCTGACCCCGCGCGCGGCCTGGTTCACGGACTCCTACCAGCCCGCTCTGTACGCCCTGCCGCTCGGCCGCCGCGGCGCACTGCCGGAAGCGGACGAGGTCGTACGGATCACCCTGCGCGGCGACTGGGAGCAGGTTTCCGGCGAGGTGGTCAACGCCAACGGCATCACCCGCACCCCCGACGGCGAGGCGCTGCTCGTGGTGCAGTCCGGGGCCGGCGGCCTGCACCGGGTCGACCCGCGCACCGGCGTCACCCGCCGCGTCGACCTGGGCGGCGCGGCTCCCCTCAGCAACGGCGACGGCCTGCTGCTCCTCGGGCGGACGCTCTACGTGGTGCAGAACCGGCAGAACGCGGTCGACGTGTTCCGCCTGGCACCGGACGGCCGGAGCGGCGTCTTCCGGAAGCGTCTGACGAGCCGGGACTTCGACGTGCCGACCACCGTGGCCGCGTACGGGACCCGGCTCTACCTGCCCAACGCCCGGTTCACCACGACGCCCACGCCGGAGACGACGTACACCCTGGTGGCCGTGGAGCGCTGAGGAGGCGTCCAGGGCACGGGGGAGGGGCGGTACACCCGGTCACCCGGTGCACCGCCCCTCCGTGTCCTCCGGTCTCTGCCGGGTTCTCGTCCGCCCTTGCTCCTCCGCCGGTCAGTCCTCCGAGGGGTCGTCATCCTCGGTGCCCGGCCGCTGTGGCGGCTTCGGGGGGCGCGGACGGCCGCCGGGGTTGTCCCGCAGGTACGAGGCGCTGTCACCGTCCGCCGTGGCGTGCCCGCCCGGACCGCCCCCGTCCCGTCTGCGTAGGTACCGCTCGAACTCGCGCGCGATCGCCTCGCCCGACGCCTCGGGCAGCTCCGCGGTGTCCCGGGCCTCCTCCAGTGTCTGCACGTACTCGGCGACCTCGCTGTCCTCCGCGGCCAGCTGGTCCACGCCCACCTGCCACGCGCGCGCGTCCTCGGGCAGCTCGCCCAGCGGGATGCGTACGTCGATGAGGTCCTCCAGCCGGTTCAGGAGGGCCAGCGTGGCCTTCGGGTTCGGCGGCTGCGACACGTAGTGCGGGACCGCCGCCCACAGCGAGACCGCCGGGACACCCGCGTGCGTGCACGCCTCCTGGAGAATGCCGACGATGCCCGTGGGGCCCTCGTACTTGGTCTCCTCCAGGTCCATCCGCTGCGCCAGGTCGGGATCCGAGGTGACCCCGCTGATCGGTACCGGACGCGTGTGCGGGGTGTCGCCGAGCAGGGCGCCCAGAATGACCACCAGCTCCACGCCGAGCTCGTGCGCGAAGCCGAGCAGCTCGTTGCAGAACGAGCGCCACCGCATGGACGGCTCGATGCCGCGCACCAGGACGAGATCGCGGGGCTTGTCACCGCCGACGCGGACCACCGACAGCCTCGTCGTCGGCCACGTGATCTTGCGCACGCCGCCGTCCAGCCACACGGTGGGACGGTTGACCTGGAAGTCGTAGTAGTCCTCGGCGTCCAGCGCTGCGAACACCTCGCCCTTCCACTCCCGGTCGAGATGGGCGACCGCGGTGGAGGCGGCGTCCCCGGCGTCGTTCCAGCCTTCGAACGCGGCCACCATCACTGGGTCGATCAGCTCGGGAACCCCCTCCAGCTCGATCACCCAGCGCCTCCTTCCGACGTGCCCTCGTGTACACCCCAACCTTACGGCGTGCCAAGCGGGCGTCCGCAGCCCCGTGCATGGGGCGGTGATCGGATCACTGCCCCGTCCGCCAGGCCGACACACCCCTTATTCATCGGAGCTGTCACCGGCCGGTCCGGCAGGCGCGCCTCACAGGGTCGAGCGCAGCCACTGCTCCACCGACGCGATGTGCACCGTCGCCCAGGAACGGGCCGCCTCCGCGTCGCGCGCGCGGAGAGCCGCGAGGATCATGCGGTGCTCGTGGAGGGTCCGGCTGACCGCGTCCTCCTGGGTGAGGCCGCGCCAGATGCGGGCGCGCGTGGTCGGGCCCGAGAGGCCGTCCACCAGCGAGCAGAGCACCGAGTTGCCGGAGGCCTGCACGATGCCCCGGTGGAAGTCCAGGTCGCAGGCGACGAGCTCCTCCACCGACGGCTCGTCCCCGAGCTCGTCCAGCTGGGCCGCCAGCGCGCCGAGCTGCTCCTCGCCGATCAGGGTCGCGGCCATCGCCGTGGCGGCCGGCTCCAGGATGCGGCGGACCGCGAGGAACTCCAGGACGGTGTCGTCGCGGTGGAAGTCGACGACGAAGCCGATCGCCTCCAGCAGGAGCTGGGGGTCCAGGCTCGTGACGTAGGTGCCGTCGCCCTGCCGCACGTCCAGGATGCGGATCAGCGAGAGGGCGCGTACCGCCTCGCGCAGGGAGTTGCGGGACAGACCGAGCCCGGAGGCGAGCTCGGCCTCCTTGGGGAGGCGGTCGCCGGGGCGCAGGGCACCGGAGACGATCATGCCTTTGATCTTCTCGATCGCCTCGTCCGTGACAGCCATGTGTGCCTCCCGGGGTAGACATCCGATGTCTAGGGGCCATTATGCGGTACGTGTCCACGGTGTCCACGCGGTAAGGGGCGGCTCCCGAGGAGAGCCGCCCCTTTCGCGTGGGACCGCCGTGACAGACCGTCGCGTCAGGCCGCCGTGTCAGACCGCTGTGTCAGACCGCCAAGTCAGGCCGCCGTGCCCGCGTCACTTCCCGCCGAGCACGTCCTGCACCTTGCCACGGATCTCGTCCGTGGCGAGGCCCCGGATGGTCAGGGTGGTCCGGCGGCGCAGCACGTCGTCGGCCGTCTCGGCCCACTCGTGGTCCCGGGCGTAGACGACCTGGGCCCAGATCTCCGGGGCGTCCGGGTGGACGCGCTCGCCCAGCTCGGGGTTCTCGTTGGCGAGGCGGGCGATGTCGAAGGCCAGCGAACCGTAGTGCGTGGCCAGGTGCCGGGCCGTGTCCGGCGCCATCCGCGGGCCGGGCGCGGGCCGGTCCACCAGCAGCCGGTGGGCGACCGCGCGCGGGTTGGCGACACCCGGCAGCGGCAGCTTCTTCGGCAGCGCGGAGACGGGCTCGAAGTCGTCGCCCAGCGGGTGGCCCGGCAGCGACTCCAGCTTCTTCATCACCGTACGTCCGATGTGCCGGAAGGTCGTCCACTTGCCGCCCGCGACGGACAGCATGCCGCCTCGGCCCTCCGTGACGACCGTCTCGCGCTTGGCCTTGGCCGTGTCACCGGGGCCGCCCGGCAGCACCCGCAGCCCCGCGAAGGAGTACGTGATCAGGTCCCGCGACAGCTGCTGGTCGCGGATCGAGAAGGCGGCCTCGTCGAGGATCTGGGTTATGTCCTTGTCGTTGACCGCGACGTCCGCCGGGTCGCCCTCGTACGCCTCGTCGGTGGTGCCGAGCAGCAGCATGTCCTCCCAGGGGAGGGCGAAGGTGATGCGGTACTTGTCGATGGGCGTGGCCAGCGCGGCCTTCCACGGGGAGGTGCGCTTGAGCACCAGGTGGGCGCCCTTGGAGAGGCGGATGGACGGCGCCGCGTTCGGGTCCTCCAGCCTGCGCAGGTGGTCGACCCACGGGCCGGTGGCGTTGAGCACCAGCCGGGCGTTCACCCCGAACTCCTCGCCCGAGACGCGGTCCTTCAGCTCTGCACCCGTGACCCGGCCGCGGGTGAAGCGCAGTCCGGTGACCTCGGCGTGGTTGAGGACGACGGCGCCCGCGTCGACGGCCGCGCGGACCGTCATCAGCGCCATCCGGGCGTCGTTCATCTGGTCGTCGCCGTACACGGCCACGGCCTTCAGATTGTCCGTGCGCAGCTCGGGCACGTCCTGCGCGGCCTTCGCCGGGCTCAGCAGGTGGCCCACGCCGTCGCCGAACGCCGACAGCGCGGAGTAGGCGAAGACGCCCGCCCCGAGCTTCGCCGCGCCGTGCGGCCCGCCCTTGTACACGGGGAGGTAGAACGTGAGCGGGTTCGCCAGGTGGGGGGCCACCTGACGGGAGACCGCACGGCGCTCGAAGTGGTTCTCCGCCACCAGCTTCACCGCGCCGGTCTGCAGGTAGCGCAGACCGCCGTGGAGGAGCTTGGAGGAGGCGGAGGAGGTGGCGCCGGCGAAGTCGCCGGCGTCGACCAGCGCCACCCTGAGCCCGGACTGCGCGGCGTGCCAGGCGGTGGAGATGCCCAGGATGCCGCCGCCGATGATGAGGAGGTCGTACGACGCCTTGGAGAGCTGATCGCGGGTCTCGGCGCGGCTCGGGCCGGGGCCGGAGGCCGGACGCGTCCCCAGGGCAGGCAGGGTCTGCAGGGTGGTCTGACTGGTCATCGGTGGTTCTTACTCCTGTCAGAGCTGGTGAGGGGTGGGTGCTCGTCAGCTCTCGTCGTCGATCCAGCCCATGGTCCGCTCGACGGCCTTGAGCCAGTTCTTGTACTCACGGTCGCGGGTCTCCGCGTCCATGCGGGGGGTCCACTCGGCGGCCCGGCGCCAGTTGGCGCGCAGGTCGTCGGTGCTCGCCCAGAAACCGACGGCGAGACCGGCGGCGTAGGCGGCGCCGAGGCAGGTGGTCTCGGCGACCATCGGGCGCACCACGGGGGCGTCCAGGAAGTCCGAGAGCATCTGCATCAGCAGGTTGTTGGAGGTCATGCCGCCGTCGACCTTGAGGGCGGCGAGCTCGACGCCGGAGTCCTTCGTCATGGCGTCGGCGATCTCGCGGGTCTGCCAGGCGGTGGCCTCCAGCACGGCGCGCGCGAGGTGGGCCTTCGTCACGTACCGGGTGAGACCGGCGATCACACCGCGGGCGTCGGAGCGCCAGTACGGGGCGAACAGGCCGGAGAAGGCCGGGACGAAGTACGCGCCGCCGTTGTCCTCCACCGAGACCGCCAGGGTCTCGATCTCGGCGGCGGTGGAGATCAGCCCCATCTGGTCGCGCATCCACTGCACCAGCGAGCCGGTGACGGCGATGGAACCCTCGAGCGCGTAGACCGGCTTCTGGTCGCCGATCTGGTAGCCGACCGTGGTCAGCAGCCCGCTGTACGAGTTGATGGCCTTGTCGCCGGTGTTCATCAGCATGAAGGTGCCGGTGCCGTACGTGGACTTGGCCTCGCCCTCGGAGAAGCAGGTCTGGCCGAACAGGGCCGCCTGCTGGTCGCCGAGCGCGGAGGCGACGGGGATGCCGCCGAGCAGCTCGCCCAGCCGGCCGCCCTTGACCTCGCCGTACACCTCGGCGGAGGAGCGGATCTCCGGCAGCATCTGCGTCGGCACGCCGATGGAGCTGCAGATGCGCTCGTCCCACTCCATCTTGTGCAGGTTCATCAGCAGGGTGCGGGAGGCGTTGGTGACGTCGGTGACGTGCCTGCCGCCGTCGACACCGCCGGTCAGGTTCCAGATGACCCAGCTGTCCATGGTGCCGAAGAGGATGTCGCCCGCCTCGGCGCGCTCGCGCAGGCCCTCGACGTTGTCCAGCAGCCAGCGGGCCTTGGGACCGGCGAAGTAGGAGGCGAGGGGAAGGCCGGTCTCGCGGCGGAAGCGGTCCTGGCCGACGTTGCGGCCGAGCTCACGGCAGAGGGCGTCGGTGCGGGTGTCCTGCCAGACGATGGCGTTGTGCACCGGCTCACCGGTGTTCCTGTCCCACAGCAGCGTCGTCTCGCGCTGGTTGGTGATGCCGATGGCCTTGATGTCGTCGCGGGTGATGCCGGCCTTCTCGACGGCTCCGGCGACGACCTCCTGGACGTTGGTCCAGATCTCGGTGGCGTCGTGCTCGACCCAGCCCGGCTTGGGGAAGATCTGCTCGTGCTCCTTCTGGTCGACGGAGACGATACGGCCGTCCCGGTCGAACACGATGCAGCGGGAAGAGGTCGTGCCCTGGTCGATGGCGGCGATGAACGGGCCGGCGGTGTGTGCGTCGCTCACGGTGGTGCTCCCTGGCTCTCGGTGGCTTCTGGTGTCGTTCTCGGGCGGTTCGGGCGGGGTGGCGGCGGTCGTCCGGCCCGTCACTTGAAGGCGATGTTGTAGAGGCCGCCGGCGATCGCGCCGCCGATCAGCGGGCCCGCGACCGGGATCCAGGCGTAGCCCCAGTCCGAGCCGCCCTTGTTCGGCAGCGGCAGCAGGCTGTGCACGATGCGGGGACCGAGGTCGCGGACCGGGTTGATGGCGTACCCGGTCGGACCGCCGAGCGAGAGGCCGATGCCCACGACCAGCAGCGCGGTGATCAGGGCGCCCAGCGTCCCGAGGCCGTTGCCGCCGTCGTTGAGGCCCTGGGTCAGGATGCCGAGGACGAGCACCACGGTGGCGATGATCTCCGTGGCGAGGTTCTGCACGGCGTTGCGGATCTCCGGGCCGGTGGAGAAGACACCGAGGACGGGGCCCGCCGCCGGTGCGGTTCTCTGGTCGACGAGGCCCTCCTCGACCGGCTGCGCGGCGATGATCTCGGGGTCCGTCAGGTGGGCCCGGAACTGCCCGTAGTACGCGATCCAGACCAGAACGGCACCGATGATCGCGCCGAGGAGCTGCGAGGCCAGGTAGAGCGGGACGTCGCCCCACTCCGTGCCGCCCTCGACCGCGAGACCTATCGTGACCGCCGGGTTCAGGTGGGCACCGGAGACCCCGCCCGCGAGGTAGGCGCCGGCGAGGACCGCGAAGCCCCAGCCGAACGTGATCGCGAGCCAGCCCGCGTTCTGCGCCTTCGAGCGTTTGAGAGTGACGGCGGCGCACACACCGCCGCCGAGCAGGATGAGCACGGCGGTACCGATGGTCTCGCCGATGAAGATGTCGGAGCTGGACACCCGCGACTCCTTTGTCCTTCGTCCAGGGGAAGGCGAACCCCGGGTCCCTCCGGTGGTTCGCGCTCTCGGGGTATGAGAGCGGTACCGGCCCTTGGCGTTGTCCCACTCTAACGCGTATTGCCGGTAGGTGTTCGACAATGCCGACCGATGGACGGGAGTCTTGTCCTGGCCTCATATGCACGTCAAGAGTTCAGTTATCCAAAACACGATCGTTATTGATCGATGCGGGCTTTACCCCTGCGCGGGCGTGAGGGAAACGGCAGGGGATGGGGCGCCCGGACGGCGTTCCGGCCTGCTGTGGGCGCTCGGCGGGCTCGTGTGGTGTCACGGGGGTCCGTGTTGCGCGGAACGGGGCGGGCAGGGGCGGGGCCGCGGCCGTACGCGCGCGAGTGTGCGGCCGCGGTCGCAGTCGCATCGGGCAGGTGTGCGGACCGCCGCAGTCGTGCGGGCGCGCGGGCGCCGGCCTGCGTACGCACTGGTCCGCGCCGGCTCCGGCCGTGCGGCCCGCGGTGGCTGCAGCCCGGAGGCCCCGCCCTGCGGCCCCGCCCCGCGGCCGCTGTCGTGCGGGCGGCCTCAGAACCGCGCGGCGCCCCGGGTGGCGGATCTCAGAACCGCGCCGCGCCCCACGTGACGGACCTCAGAACCGCGCGGCGCCCAGGTCCCGCGAGACCGCGCGGGCGCAGTCCCGTACCGCCGCGATCAGCTCCGGGCGCAGTTCGCCGTCGCGACGGATCCGCTCCACGGCGCCGGTGATGCCGACCGCGCCGACGGGCATGCGGCGCCGGTCGTGGATGGGGGCGGCGATGGAGGCGACGCCCTCCCAGGTCTCCTCGACGTCGGCCGCGTATCCACGCGCGCGTGTGAGGGCGAGTACGTCCTCCAGGTCGTCCAGCGCGCTGATCGTCCGGTCCGTGAACGCCTTGCGCTCGCCGTCCACCACCTCGCTGTGCGCCACCGGGTCGTACGCCGACAGCACCTTGCCCAGGGCCGTGGAGTGCAGCGGCTGCATGGCCCCGATCTCCAGGACCTGCCGGCTGTCGTCGGGCCGGAAGACGTGGTGCACGACGAGGACGCCCTGCTGGTGCAGCACCCCGAGGTAGACGCTCTCGCCGCTGGCGCGGGCCAGGTCGTCCGCCCACACCAGGGCGCGCGCCCGCAGCTCGTGGACGTCCAGATAGGTGGTGCCCAGGCGGAGCAGCTCCGCGCCGAGCTGGTAGCGCCCGGAGGCCTCGTCCTGCTCGACGAAGCCCTCGTGCTGGAGGGTGCGCAGGATGCCGTGGGCGGTGCCCTTGGCGAGGCCCAGCGACGAGGCGATGTCCGACAGGCCGAGCCGTCGCTCGCCGCCCGCGAGCAGCCGCAGCATCGCGGCCGCCCGTTCGAGCGACTGGATGTTCCGTGCCATCGCGGTCCCGCCTCCGTCCCCTTCCGCCGTCGGTGTGCGGCTCTTCTGACACCGTTCGGCAATGTCGAACACTACCCGTCACCGCCCGGCTGCGGCCAACGCAGGACGTCACCTTTTCGCCGGAGCGAACGCGCACGGGCCCCCTACGGGCCCGGCACGCCGCCCTGCCGTCGGAGCGGCCGAGGGCGGCCGGGGCAGCCGTCGGAGTAAACCGCATGCCGCGGGCGCACCGCTGCCCGTCCGCCCCGTGGACGCCCCTGACAGGGTCACGCCGCTCCGGGCTACCCTGGCCGCGTGCGCCTTCCACGGGAAGCCGCAAAGCCGACAGCCGTCGCACTCCAGGGAGCACCTCCATGGCCTCGTCGCCGAACCCGTCCCTCGCGTCCACCGCGTCCGCAGCGTCCGCAGCGTCCTCTGTGGGTACCGCCACCGACAGCCGGACCAGGTCCGACGCCCTCCGCCACGCCCTCGCCACCCGTGTGGTGGTCGCCGACGGGGCGATGGGCACCATGCTGCAGGCGCAGGACCCGACCATGGAGGACTTCCAGCAGCTGGAGGGCTGCAAC
>JODX01000014.1 GCA_000719105.1 Streptomyces sclerotialus
AGGGAAACGCCCGGTTACATTCCGAACCCGGAAGCTAAGCCTTACAGCGCCGATGGTACTGCAGGGGGGACCCTGTGGGAGAGTAGGACGCCGCCGAACTCCTTTTAGAGCTCTGGCTCTCGGGCATCGCGCCCGGGGGCCAGAGCTTTTTTGCGTTGGGGTAAGGTCAAGGGGCATCATTGGTTCTTTTCCCCACAGGAGGCCCCCGGGTGGAGGTCCAGGAGACCCGGGTCCAGACGGACCGGATCCTCACCATCCCGAACATCCTCAGCATGGCGCGGCTAGTAGGTGTGCCCGTCTTTCTCTGGCTGATCCTTCGGCCGGAGTTCGGAGGGGCCCAGAGCGACGGCTGGGCACTCCTGGTGCTGGCTCTCAGCGGCGTCAGTGACTACCTCGACGGAAAGCTGGCCAGGCGCTGGAATCAGATCAGCAGCCTCGGCCGGCTTCTGGATCCCGCGGCTGACCGCCTGTACATCTTGTCGACCCTTGTCGGCCTCACTTGGAGGGAGATCCTTCCGCTCTGGCTGACCCTTGTGCTGTTGGCGCGAGAGCTGGTCCTGCTGGTGATGGTGGGCATCCTCAGGCGTCACGGCTATCCGCCGCCCCAGGTGAACTTTCTGGGGAAGGCGGCTACATTCAACTTGATGTACGCCTTCCCGTTGCTGCTCCTCAGTGACGGGAGTGGTTGGATCTCGTCACTCGCTGCAGTTTTTGGATGGGCGTTCGCCGGATGGGGTACAACGCTGTATTGGTGGGCAGGAGTCCTCTACGTGGTACAAGTCCGCCGCCTGGTTCGTGCGGACGCCGTGGCCGATTGAGCTCCCCGGATTGGGCGCCTAGTGGCCTGATGGCCCCCGCTGTGAAAGCGCGGGGCAATCCGGACGGGTGAAGTCGGTCAGACCGTCGTCTCTTTCCAAGGAGGACGCTTCCGACATGAAGGCCGTCGTGATGGCCGGTGGCGAGGGCACACGCCTTCGCCCCATGACCTCGAGCATGCCCAAGCCGCTCCTGCCGGTGGTCAACCGCCCGATCATGGAGCACGTGCTCAGGCTGCTCAAAAAGCATGGGCTCAATGAGACCGTAGTAACCGTCCAGTTCCTGGCGTCACTCGTCAAGAACTACTTCGGTGACGGCGAAGAGCTCGGTATGGAGCTCACCTATGCCAATGAGGAGAAGCCACTCGGTACTGCCGGGAGTGTGAAGAACGCCGAGGAAGCCCTTAAGGACGACGCGTTCCTCGTCATCTCCGGCGATGCCCTGACCGACTTCGACCTCACCGAGCTCATCAATTTCCACAAGGAAAAGGGTGCGCTGGTCACTGTCTGCCTGACGCGTGTGCCGAATCCTCTGGAATTCGGTATCACCATCGTGGACGACGAAGGCAGGGTCGAACGCTTCCTGGAGAAGCCGACCTGGGGCCAGGTTTTCTCGGACACGGTCAACACGGGTATCTACGTCATGGAGCCCGAGGTCTTCGACTACGTCGAACCCGATGTTCCGGTGGACTGGTCCGGCGATGTCTTCCCGCAGCTCATGAAGGAAGGCAAGCCGATCTACGGCTATATCGCCGAGGGCTACTGGGAGGACGTCGGCACCCACGAGAGCTATGTGAAGGCGCAGGCCGACGTCCTCGAGGGCAAGGTCGACGTCGATATCGACGGGTTCGAGCTTTCCCCGGGCGTGTGGATCGCCGAGGGCGCCGAGGTGCATCCGGACGCCGAGCTGCGCGGGCCGCTGTACATCGGGGACTACGCCAAGGTCGAGGCCGGTGCCGAGATCCGCGAGCACACCGTCATCGGCTCGAACGTCGTCGTGAAGAGCGGGGCCTTCCTGCACAAGGCCGTGGTCCACGACAACGTGTACATCGGGCAGCAGAGCAACCTGCGGGGATGCGTCGTCGGGAAGAACACCGACGTCATGCGCGCCGCGCGGATCGAGGACGGTGCCGTCATCGGTGACGAGTGCCTCGTCGGTGAAGAATCGATTGTGCAGGGCAACGTCCGCGTCTACCCGTTCAAGACCATCGAGGCCGGCGCCTTCGTCAACACCTCGGTGATCTGGGAGTCGCGGGGCCAGGCGCACCTGTTCGGCGCACGCGGCGTCTCCGGGATCCTCAATGTGGAGATCACCCCGGAGCTGGCGGTACGGCTCGCGGGGGCGTACGCGACGACGCTGAAGAAGGGTTCCACGGTCACCACCGCGCGGGACCACTCCAGAGGTGCGCGGGCGCTGAAGAGGGCCGTCATCTCGGCGCTCCAGGCCAGTGCCATCGACGTACGCGACCTGGAGAACGTGCCTCTGCCGGTGGCGCGGCAGCAGACCGCACGGGGGAGTGCCGGCGGGATCATGATCCGGACGACCCCCGGGGTGCCGGACTCGGTCGACATCATGTTCTTCGACGGGCAGGGTGCGGACCTCTCGCAGGGGAGCCAGCGGAAGCTGGACCGGGTCTTCGCGCGTCAGGAGTACCGGCGGGCGTTCCCCGGTGAGATCGGTGACCTGCACTTCCCGGCCAGCGTCTTCGACTCGTACACCGGGTCGCTGTTGCGGGACGTGGACACGACCGGCATCGCCGAGTCGGGGCTCAAGGTGGTCGTGGACGCCTCGAACGGCACGGCGGGGCTCGTCCTGCCCAGTCTGCTCGGCAAGCTCGGGGTGGACTCGCTGACGATCAACCCCGGCCTTGACGAGTCCCGGCCGACGGAGACCGCGGAGATGCGGCGCAACGGCCTGGTGCGGCTGGGCGAGATAGTGGCGTCGTCGCGGGCCGCGTTCGGTGTGCGGTTCGACCCCGTGGGCGAGCGGATCTCGCTCGTCGACGAGAAGGGCCGGATCGTCGAGGACGACCGGGCACTGCTCGTCATGCTCGACCTGGTGGCCGCGGAGCGGCGCAGCGGGCGGGTGGCGCTGCCGGTGACCACGACCCGGATCGCCGAGCAGGTGGCGGCGTACCACGGGACGCAGGTGGAGTGGACGACCACGTCGCCCGACGATCTGACGCGGGTCGGCGGCGACGAGTCGACGATCTTCGGCGGTGACGGGCGCGGAGGCTTCATCGTTCCCGAGTTCAGCAGCGTCTTCGACGGCACCGCGGCCTTCGTCCGGCTCATCGGGCTGGTGGCCCGGACGCAGCTCACGCTCAGCCAGATCGATGCCCGGATACCGCGGGCGCACGTCCTCAAGCGCGATCTCGCGACTCCGTGGGCCGTCAAGGGCCTCGTGATGCGGCGGGTCGTCGAGGCGGCCGGAGACCGCTTCGTCGACACGACCGACGGTGTACGGGTCGTGGAGGCCGACGGACGCTGGGTGATGGTTCTGCCGGACCCCGCAGAGGCCGTGACGCATCTGTGGGCCGAGGGGCCCGACGACGCGTCTGCGCAGGCTCTGCTGGACGAGTGGTCGGCGGTCGTGGACAGCGCCGGCCGGTAGGAAACCGCACCACGCGCGCGTGCCGGACAAGTGCCCCCAAGGGGGCCTGTCCGGCACGCCGGTGGGGCCATTCGGAGGTACTGGCCACGACGTGCGACGATGTGCGGCATGCCGCAGCAGCCCCCCGTTCGGAGCACATCCACGCGACCCCCGCGCCCGGATGCCTCCATGTCGCTGCTCACCAACGTCATGGACCACAGCCTCGACGACGGATACGCCGAGGCCGCAGCCCGGAAGCAGGGCACAGGGGGAGGCCTGCCGAAGACCGTGCGGGCCAAGCTGGGACTCGCCGCCGGGCTGGTGCTGGCCGCGCTCGTCGTGACCGTGGGAGCGGCACAGGCGCGTGTCACGGCGCCCGTGGTGGCCAAGGAGCGTGAGGAGCTCGTCGACCGCGTGGAGCGCGAGACCGCGGCCGCGGACGAGCTCGAGAAGAGCGTGGACGATCTCCGCGCCGAGGTGAGCGCGCGGCAGCGCGAGGTGCTGAAGGGCGACGGGGGCAGCGACCGCAGTGAGCTCGTCGGGATACTGGCGGGCGCCGTCGAGGTGCACGGGCCCGGCGTGAAGCTGGTGGTGAACGACGCGAAGGAAGCCGGCTCCGGCACGGACGCCGATCCGCGCGGGGCGTCCGGGTTCTCCGACACAGGACGGGTACGGGACCGCGATCTGCAGCGCGTCGTCAACGGTCTGTGGCAGTCGGGCGCGGAAGCCGTCTCGATCAATGGACAGCGGCTGACGGCGTTGTCCGCGATCCGGGCCGCGGGCGACGCGATACTGGTCGACAACAAGCCGCTGGTGCCGCCGTACACGGTGCTCGCCGTCGGGGACGGGGAGCGGCTCGGCGATGCGTTCCAGGACAGCCCGGACGGGCTGTATCTCCATGCCCTGCAGGAGAACTTCGGGATCCGGACCGGCCTGTCCGTCGAGGACGACGTCCGGGTGCCCGCCGCACCGCGTGTGGCCGTACGAACAGCGGAACCGAGAACTGAGAAGGGCACATCGTGATCGCCGTACTGGGCCTCGTCCTGGGAGTCGTGGCCGGCCTCTTGGTCGGGCCCGAGGTTCCGGCGGTGGTCGAGCCGTATCTTCCCATCGCCGTCGTGGCGGCCCTCGACGCCGTCTTCGGCGGTCTGCGCGCGATGCTGGACGGCATCTTCGACGACAAGGTCTTCGTGGTGTCGTTCCTGTCGAACGTCGTCGTGGCCGCGCTGATCGTGTTCCTGGGCGACAAGCTGGGCGTCGGGGCCCAGTTGTCCACCGGCGTCGTGGTCGTGCTCGGCATCCGCATCTTCTCCAACGCCGCCGCGATCCGCCGGCACGTCTTCCGGGCGTGAGGGGATGAGGTCCATGAGCGACCGGGACGAGACGCCCACCACCCGTCTGCGCAAAGAACTCCCCGAGGAAGTGCCCGCGGCGCCCGCCGGGCCGTCCGAGGGGGCCGGGCAGCAGGCGGAGCAACCCGCCCTGACCGGCCGGCAGCGCCTGGTCAACGGGCTCTGGCCGCCGCGCGTCACACGCGCCCAACTCATCGTCGCCCTGCTGCTGTTCGGCCTCGGCTTCGGCCTCGCCGTGCAGGTCGCGTCCAACAGCGAGGGCGACAGCGCCCTGCGCGGGGCGCGTCAGGAGGATCTCGTACGCATCCTCGATGAACTGGATGACCGTACACAGCGTCTGGAGGAGGAGAAGCAGGGTCTCGAGGACCAGCGCACCGAGTTGGAGAACAGCTCCGACCAGGCCGAGGAAGCCCGCAGGCAGACGGTCGAGAAGGAGCGGCAGCTCGGCGTCCTCGCGGGGACGGTGGCGGCGCAGGGACCCGGCATCACGCTGACGATCAACGACACGAAGGGGACGGTCGAGGCGGACATGCTGCTCGACGCGATCCAGGAACTTCGCGCGGCCGGCGCGGAGGCGATCCAGGTGAACGGCGTGAGGGTCGTCGCCGGCACCTATCTGACGGATGCCGGCGACGGAGTCAGCGTGGATGGGAACAAGATCGCCGAGCCCTATCGTTTCAAGGTCATCGGCGCGCCGCAGGACCTGGAGCCCGCGCTGAACATTCCGGGGGGCGTGGTGCAGACGTTGGAGAAGGAGCAGGCCACCGTGACCGTGGCGCAGGCTGACAAGATCATCGTGGACGCCTTGCGAGCGGCGGAGCGGCCTGACTACGCTCGGTCGTCCTCCCAGTGAACAGGGGGTGCATGGGGGCCTTCCGGCGGGGGCATGAGGTTGCGGGGGGTCGGCGCACCGATCGGGTGGTGCGTGGTGGAAACTGTCTGGTGGATACGGACGTTGTGAAGATGTCCGAGTCGGCCGGTGTGTTGAATCAGGGTTCGTCCTGCCCCACGGGCGGGTCTGTTTCGGTCAAGGGGAATCGCCCGTGAAGTTGTTTGCGAAATTGTTCGGCAAGAGCGCGCGAGAGGGCAGCGAGAATGCGACCGCTCGCCACCGCGTACAGCCCTCTGATGCGCAGGGCCAGGGCGGTGGACGCCCGCTGTTCCGGGACCAGGTCGCTGGTCCGGGCGGTGACATTTCCGGAGGTCAGGGCGCGCCGTCTGTTGACCCTGCCCAGTCCGGCCGCATAGGTTTCGGGGAACCGTCAGCCTCGGGTACGGGTGGAGGCTTCGCTCCCGGCCCGTACGCGTCCAACGCCCCGGCGGGGCAGCCGCGGCAGGAGGATCCGTCCATGTCGGCCCTGGTGTGTACGAGGTGCGGGAACCGTAACGCCGAGAACAGCCGGTTCTGCTCCAACTGCGGTGCGCCGCTCCGGGCGGGGGCGACGCCGGAGCGTCCCTCCGAGACGACCTCCACGATCTCCATCTCGGGGCTCGAGGCGTACGACGCGGAGGCCACCGGCCAGACGCAGCTCCCGGCTTTGTCTCCGGAGGCGCAGGCGGCCGTCGACGCGCTGCCGCTCGGCTCGGCCCTCCTGGTGGTGCGCCGCGGCCCCAACTCGGGCAGCCGCTTCCTCCTGGACGGCGACCTGACCACGGCCGGCCGCCACCCGCAGAGCGACATCTTCCTGGACGACGTGACCGTGTCGCGCCGTCACGTGGAGTTCCGCCGCGGTCCCGACGGCAGCTTCACGGTCGCCGACGTCGGCAGCCTCAACGGCACCTACGTCAACCGGGAGCGGATCGACGAGGTCGCGCTGTCCAACGGTGACGAGGTGCAGATCGGCAAGTACCGGCTGGTCTTCTACGCGAGCCAGCGGGGCATCTGACCCTGCCCCACGCCCCGTCCGCGGGGGGACCCCAAGGAATGGTCCATGCTTCACACACCGAGCGGCGGTGTCGGCGACGGCGCCGCCGCCACGGACAGCGGACTGATGAGCATCGGCACCGTGCTGAACGTGCTGCGCGACGAGTTCCCCGAGGTCACCATCTCCAAGATCCGTTTCCTGGAGTCGGAAGGGCTGGTCGAGCCGCGGCGCACCCCCTCGGGGTACCGCAAGTTCAGCGCCGAGGACGTCGAGCGGCTCGGACGTGTGCTGAGGATGCAGCGGGACCACTATCTGCCGCTGAAGGTGATCCGCGAGTACCTCGACGCCCTGGAGCGCGGTGAGCCGGTTCCGCTGCCGCCCCCGGGGCGTCGGCGCGACTCCTCGGACGCCGAGGAGTCGTTCGAGGACCTCTTCGGTGAGCCCGAGGAACCGGGGCCGGCCCGGCTCCTGCGCGAGGAGCTGCTGGCAGCCGCGGGGATCGAGGAGGAGCAGCTGGCGGAGTGGGAGTCGTACGGGCTCGTCGGTCCGCTGGAGGACGGGGCGTACGACGCCGAGGCGGTCACGGTCGCCACACTTCTGGTAGAGCTCGGGCGGTCCGGTATCGAGCCGCGTCATCTGCGGGCCATGAAGGCCGCCGCCGAGCGTGAGGCGGGTCTGGTGGACCAGGTGGTGGCGCCGCTGCGGCGGCACCGGAATCCGCAGACCAGGGCCCATGCGGAGGCTCGCACGAAGGAGCTGGCGGCGCTTACGGTGAGGCTGCACGCCGCGCTGGTGAGGTCCGCGCTCGGTGTACGGCTGCCCTGACCGCCGTACACCCGTGCCGCGCGGGTGCGGAACGGCGTTCCGGCCGTCTTCGCCCAGCAGTGCGATTGCCCCGGTCGGACGCCGGACTGAGGGGCCAATCCCTGTCCGACTACCCAAACGTCCCGCGCACGGCCTAGGGTTGCTGTGTGAACGAGCTCGATGTCGTAGGTGTCCGGGTCGAAATGCCCTCCAACCAACCGATCGTGCTCCTGCGTGAAGTGGGAGGCGACCGTTACCTCCCCATCTGGATCGGGCCGGGGGAGGCCACAGCGATCGCCTTCGCCCAGCAGGGCATGGCCCCCGCGCGACCGCTGACCCACGACCTGTTCAAGGACGTGCTGGAGGCCGTCGGCCAGGAGCTCACCGAGGTACGCATCACGGATCTGCGTGAGGGCGTCTTCTACGCGGAACTGGTGTTCGCCAGCGGAGTCGAGGTGAGTGCCCGGCCGTCCGACGCCATAGCGCTCGCCCTGCGCACCGGCACGCCGATCTACGGCAGTGACGGGGTGCTCGACGACGCCGGTATCGCCATTCCGGACGAGCAGGAGGACGAGGTGGAGAAGTTCCGCGAGTTCCTCGACCAGATCTCGCCGGAGGACTTCGGCACCAGCAGCCAGTGAGGCGGGGCCCGCAGCACCGCCCGGCAGGCGGTGCCGGGCCCTCGTGCGCTCCCTGCCAGGTGGCCACCGGGCGAGCGGATCGACCGTGGCGGGTTGCGGCGCATCCCCGGAGGATCGAACGTGGAACTCGGCGGCCGGACGTTCGCGGCCGTGCGGAGCCGGGTAGGGACCGGCGGAACTCATGGGATCTCGACACGGAAGTCGCCGGGGTCGACCGCGTATGTTCGAAGTCCCGCACGGACAGCGGGTGAGCTCGGTGCGGGCGGATGGAAAAGAGGAAAAGCCGCCGCAGGTCACGTATTGGGCACAAGGCCGGGGCAGTGATGCGTCATACGTCCTGACCGAAGCGCATTCGGCTAGCCTTTCCCCGCGGAAGGGCACGAGAAACCACTCGTTGGGTCATTATCACTCGGCGTGCCGAGTGTGGCGATCGTTGACGCACCCTTGGTGACTGCCTACCGTCGAGAAGGCAGTTCAAGGACGGAGGTCGGCGTGAGAAGCAGCGGCGACGGTACGGCAGGGGGACCCCGCGGACACGGTCCGGGGGAGAGCGGCCCGTACCCTCCCCCGAGCTCTCGGCTCCGCCCGAGCGGGGGATACCCCCCGCACGGCAACGCGGCCGGTCACATCGCGCACCGGACGACCGCCGTGCCGGCGGGCGGAACGGCGTCCGAGGCGTCCGAGCAGGTCGGCTACCGCGGCCCCACCGCGTGCGCGGCCGCCGGCATCACCTACCGGCAGCTCGACTACTGGGCCCGCACCGGGCTCGTCGAGCCGAGCGTCCGGCCCGCCCACGGGTCGGGCACACAGCGTCTGTACAGCTTCCGGGACGTGGTCGTCCTGAAGATCGTCAAGCGTTTCCTCGACACGGGTGTGTCGCTGCAGAACATCCGCACCGCCGTCCAGCACCTCCGGGAGCGCGGCTTCCGTGATCTGGAACGCATGACCCTGATGAGCGACGGCGCGACCGTCTACGAGTGCACGTCCCCCGACGAGGTCCACGCCCTGCTCCAGGGTGGCCAGGGCATTTTCGGTATCGCCGTCGGGGTGGTGTGGCGGGACGTGGAGAGCGCGCTCTCGCAGCTGCACGGGGAGCGGGTCGACACGGGCGAGACGCTGGTCGGCCACCATCCCTCCGACGAACTGGCGCGCCGGCGGAACCGCGCAGTCTGAAATACCCGGCCCGGGGGTCCGTGGCCGTCGTGCCGACAGTACAGCGCAGCCGTACCACCGCATTGTCAGTGGCGTAGGGCAGCATCGGACATGTGAGAACCGCGCCCACGATCCTGCATCTCGACATGGACGCCTTCTTCGCCTCGGTGGAGCAGGCGTCCAAGCCGAGTCTGCGCGGGAAGGCCGTCGTCGTGGGCGGGCTCGGGCCGCGCGGTGTGGTCGCCACCGCCTCCTACGAGGCGCGGGTCTTCGGGGTGCACTCGGCGATGCCCATGGCGCAGGCCCGCCGGCTCGCACCGAACGCCGCGTACCTCGTGCCCCGCTTCATGTTCTACCGGACGATCAGC
Source organism: Streptomyces sclerotialus (assembly GCA_000719105.1). GTDB lineage: Bacteria > Actinomycetota > Actinomycetes > Streptomycetales > Streptomycetaceae > Streptomyces > Streptomyces sclerotialus_B. Next base: position 9,591 of record JODX01000014.1, read on the forward strand.
GAGCAGGTCATGAGGCTGCTGCGCGCGCTGTCGCCGCTGGTCGAGCCGCTGAGTCTGGACGAGGCGTTCGTGGACCTGGAGGCCGGCGGAGCGGCCCGGGACGAGGAGTCGGCGCGGCTCGTCGGGACCAGGCTGCGCGCCGACATACGGACCGTGACCGGGCTGACCGGCTCCGTGGGGCTCGCGGCGTCCAAGATGCTGGCGAAGATCGGGTCCGAGCAGGCCAAGCCGGACGGGCTCGTGCTCATCCGACCCGGGACCGAGCGTGCGCTGCTGGGACCGATGTCGGTGCGGATTCTGCCGGGGGTGGGGCCCGCGACGGGCGATCATCTGCGGCGCGCCGGGATCACCACCGTCGAGGAGATCGTGGAGGCCGGGGAGGACGAGCTCGTGCGGCTGGTCGGGAAATCGCACGGGCATGCGCTGTACGCGATGGCACTGGCGCGTGACGAGCGGCCCGTGGTGGCCGAGCGGGACACGAAGTCGGTGTCGGTGGAGGACACGTACGACGTGGACATTCACGACCGGGTGCGCGTGCGGCTGGAGGTGCAGCGGCTCGCCGACCGGTGTGTGCGGCGGCTGCGCGGCGCGGGGCTGTCGGGGCGGACCATCGTGCTGAAGGTGCGGAGGTACGACTTCTCGACGCTGACCCGGTCCGAGACGCTGCGGGGGCCCACGGACGATCCGGCGGTGGTGCGGGAGGCGGCCGCGCGGCTGCTGGAGTCCGTGGACACCACCGGCGGGGTACGGCTGCTCGGTGTGGGCGTGAGCGGGCTCGCCGACTTCACGCAGGAGGACCTGTTCGCGCAGGCGGCGGGCGAGACCCGGCTCGAGGAGGAGGACGCGGTGGAGGAGCTCGCCGAGGCGGAGGCCGCGCCCGTGGAGCGGCGGTGGCCGGCCGGGCACGATGTGCGGCACGCGGAGTACGGGCACGGGTGGGTGCAGGGCAGTGGGCTGGGGCGGGTCACCGTGCGGTTCGAGACGCCGGACTCGGAGCCCGGGCGTGTGCGTACCTTCCGGATCGACGATCCGGACCTGGAACCGGCGGATCCGCTGCCGCTGACGTCGGTGGGTCCGGTGGCGGCGGAAGGTGGGACGGGTGAAGGGAAGGGGGCCGGTGGTGCGGACGGCATCGCGCCGCCTCAGACCTCCTCCGTGCCCGCGAGCCGGCCGAAGTCGCGGTCCAGCGGCGGAGGAGGTGCCACGTCGAGACCGTAGTGGTGGTAGAGCTGGAGCTCCTGCTCGGGGGAGAGGTGGCGGCCGACCCCGAAGTCGGGAGCGTCCTTGACGAGGGACCGGTCGAAGGGGATGTGGAGGATGCCGTCCACCAGCTCGCTGGGCTCCAGGGGCACGAAGGCGTCCCGGCTGAACAGTCCCATGCGTATCGCCGCCCACTCGGGGATACCGGTCGCGTCGTCGAGGTACACCTCGTCGACCGTGCCGATCCTGGTGCCCTTGCGGTCGAACGCCTTGCGGCCGATCAGGTTGCGCGGATCGATGTCGCTCTGCACGGGCCCTCCAGTGGGTCGCAACGGGGTCGCAACTCGCCCCAACCACTACGAAAAGGCACTTTGAGGAAGGTGGCCACTCGAAAGCTCGTGCGTTGACCTCGCTGGTAGGGTGACATCGGCTGCTGACCCCGTGCGGGAGAGTCCTCCGGAGACATCCGGAGGCGCCGAAGGAGCAACTCCTCCCCGGAATCTCTCAGGCTCATGTACCGCATGGACGAGGTCACTCTGGAAAGCAGGGCGGGTGTCGACGGCTTCCGCTCTCACCGACGGTGAAAGCCGGGGGTCCCCTTGGGACGGTCCGGTGAAGCTCTCAGGTCGAGATGACAGAGGGGGAGGCCGTCGGGGCACCCGTGCCGTGGTGTCCCTCGCAGGTCGCGTCAGACCAGGAGGCCTCCGCAATGACCGCCCACCGCACCCCGCTCACCGAGCTCGAGCAGGGCATTCCCTTCGAGCAGCGCCACATCGGGCCCGACCAGGAGGCGCGGGCCAAGATGCTCGCCCAGGTCGGTTACGGCTCCCTCGACGAGCTCACCGCGGCCGCCGTACCGGACGTGATCAAGAGCGCCGACGCCCTGGAGCTGCCGGACGCGCGCACCGAGGCCGAGGTCCTCGCCGAGCTGCGCTCCCTCGCGGACCGCAACCAGGTGCTCCACTCCATGATCGGGCTCGGCTACTACGGGACGTTCACCCCGCCGGTGATCCTGCGGAACGTCATGGAGAACCCCGCCTGGTACACCGCGTACACCCCGTACCAGCCCGAGATCTCCCAGGGGCGGCTCGAGGCGCTGCTCAACTTCCAGACCGTGGTCGCCGACCTCACCGGGCTGCCGACCTCCGGTGCGTCCCTGCTGGACGAGGGCACCGCGGCCGCCGAGGCCATGGCGCTGTCGCGGCGCATGGGGAAGAACAAGAAGGGCCTCTTCCTGGTCGACGCGGACGCGCTGCCGCAGACGATCGCCGTCATCGAGACGCGCGCCGAGCCCACGGGCGTGGAGGTCGTCGTCGCCGACCTGAGCGAGGGCATTCCGGCGGAGATCGCCGAGCGCGAGATCAACGGCGTGCTGCTGCAGTACCCGGGCGCCTCCGGTGCCGTACGCGACCTGAAGCCCGTCATCGGGCAGGCCCATGAGCTCGGCGCCCTCGTCACCGTCGCCGCCGACCTGCTCGCGCTCACCCTGCTCACCTCGCCCGGCGAGCTCGGTGCGGACATCGCGGTCGGTACGACGCAGCGCTTCGGCGTGCCCATGGGCTTCGGCGGACCGCACGCCGGCTACATGGCCGTGGGCGAGAAGTTCGCGCGCAGCCTGCCCGGACGGCTCGTGGGCGTCTCCGTGGACGCGGACGGGAACAAGGCGTACCGGCTCGCCCTGCAGACGCGGGAGCAGCACATCCGCCGGGAGAAGGCCACCAGCAACATCTGCACCGCGCAGGTGCTGCTCGCCGTGATGGCCGGCATGTACGCCGTGTACCACGGGCCCGAGGGGCTCAGGACCATCGCGCGGCGCACCCACCGGTACGCCACGATCCTCGCCGCCGGTCTCACCGCGGGCGGCGTCGAGGTCGTGCACGGCGCGTACTTCGACACCCTCACCGTGCGGGTGCCGGGCCGGGCCGCCGAGGTCGTCACGGCCGCGCGCGCGGGCGGGGTCAACCTGCGCCTCGTCGACGGTGACCATGTGTCGATCGCGTGCGACGAGACCACCGGCCGGGCGCAGCTCGCCGCCGTGTGGGCCGCGTTCGGTGTCGAGGGTGACGTCGAGGCGCTGGACGCGGAGGCCGGTGACGTGCTGCCGGACGCGCTGCTGCGCACCGACGCGTATCTGACCCACCCGGTCTTCGGGCAGTACCGCTCGGAGACGGCGATGCTGCGCTACCTGCGCCGGCTCGCCGACCGCGACTACGCGCTCGACCGCGGCATGATCCCGCTGGGCTCCTGCACCATGAAGCTCAACGCGACCACCGAGATGGAGCCGGTCACCTGGCCCGAGTTCGGGCAGCTGCACCCCTTCGCGCCCGCCGAGCAGGCGGAGGGCTACCTCGCGCTCATCACCGAGCTGGAGGACCGGCTCGCCGAGGTCACCGGGTACGACAAGGTCTCGCTGCAGCCGAACGCGGGCTCGCAGGGTGAGCTGGCCGGCCTGCTCGCCGTACGCGGCTACCACCGTGCCAACGGCGACGAGCAGCGCACCGTCTGCCTCATCCCGTCCTCCGCGCACGGCACCAACGCCGCGAGCGCCGTCATGGCCGGCATGAAGGTCGTCGTCGTGAAGACCGCCGGGGACGGCGAGATCGACGTCGAGGACCTGCGGGTCAAGATCGAGCAGCACCGCGACGAGCTGGCGGTACTGATGATCACGTACCCGTCGACACACGGCGTGTTCGAGGAGCACGTCGCCGACATCTGCGCGGCCGTGCACGAGGCCGGCGGTCAGGTGTACGTCGACGGGGCCAACCTCAACGCGCTGGTGGGACTCGCCAAGCCGGGGCACTTCGGCGGGGACGTCTCGCACCTGAACCTGCACAAGACGTTCTGCATCCCGCACGGCGGCGGCGGTCCGGGCGTCGGCCCGGTCGGCGTGCGCGCGCACCTGGCGCCGTACCTGCCGAACCACCCGCTGCAGCCCGCGGCCGGTCCGGAGACGGGTGTCGGCCCGATCTCGGCCGCGCCCTGGGGCAGCGCGGGCATCCTGCCGATCTCGTGGGCGTACGTACGCCTCATGGGCGGCGAGGGGCTCAAGCGCGCGACGCAGATCGCCGTGCTGTCCGCCAACTACATCGCCAAGCGCCTCGAACCGCACTACCCGGTGCTCTACACCGGCCCCGGCGGGCTCGTCGCGCACGAGTGCATCATCGACCTGCGCCCGCTGACCAAGGCGACCGGCGTGACGGTCGACGACGTCGCCAAGCGGCTGATCGACTACGGCTTCCACGCGCCCACCATGTCGTTCCCGGTGGCCGGGACGCTGATGATCGAGCCGACCGAGTCCGAGGACCTGACCGAGCTCGACCGCTTCTGCGAGGCGATGATCGCCATACGCGGTGAGATCGAGAAGGTCGGTGCGGGCGAGTGGCCCGCGGACGACAACCCGCTGCGCAACGCGCCGCACACCGCCGCCTCGGTCGGTGGCGAGTGGGAGCACGCGTACACGCGCGCGGAGGCCGTGTTCCCGGCGGGGGTCGGTGCCGCCGACAAGTACTGGCCGCCGGTGCGCCGTATCGACCAGGCCTTCGGCGACCGCAACCTGGTCTGCTCCTGCCCGCCGCTGGACGCCTACGACGAGTAGCCACCGCGCGGTGACACCTCATGGCGTCACCGGACACGCGTCGGGGCCGGTTCGGAGAGTGGTTCTCCGGGCCGGCCCCTCATATGTCCGGGCGGTCGCGCTGTGCGTCGGTCGCTCCGTCGGTACCTGCTTTCCGCCTAGGCGGCGGTCATCACCTGGCCAGGGCCCAACGGGCGGTGCGGGGCGATGATCTGGCCGTCCGGCAGGAGCTCACCGGTGTCCTCGAAGAGCAGAACCCCGTTGCACAGCAGGCTCCACCCCTGCTCCGGGTGGTGTGCCACGAGGCGGGCGGATTCCCGGTCGGCGGATTCGGCTGTCGGACACGGTGGCTGGTGCTGGCACATGGTGGTCGGTATCTCTCGCTGTGTCGTTGTGGATGAGTTGGCCGTCTTGCCTGTCCCGCGGCGTGAAACGTTGTTCATGGCCGCCCCCCGTGGTGTTGAGTCGGTCGGTCCCAGTGTTGCCCTACGGGCGCCGATCCGCAGGGATTTCACCGCACCGCTTCTCACAGGTTCAGGACGCATGACCCGGCTGGACGGTTCATCCCAACTCCCGTGCCGCTTCGGGTGGTTGGTGGGGGCCGGAAAGGGCTAGTCCGCATGGGTCAGTGAGGCCCTGGCGTGGCTCGTACGAGCGTACGGGTGCCCGGAAGAGCGGTTGATCCGTGCCGGCACAGAGGGACCCCGCCACCGGTCGTGCGGTGGCGGGGTCCCTCTGTGCCGGGTGTCGTCCGGTGGGACGGTCAGGCGCTGAGCAAGGGGGCGGGAGTGAGCCGGTGGGTGAGGATCGGCAGCAGTTCCGCGACCCGGTGCGGGCGGTGGGCGGCGATGCCGGGTGGCGCGGGGGCCAGCGGGATCAGGATGTCGGTGGGGGCGAGGCGGCCGGCGGCGCCGTCGGCGGTGAGGTCGCCGTGCAGCCAGAGCGTGAGCATGTACAGCTCGGGCACCGACAGCAGCCGCGCCTGGAACGGCTGCTTCACGGTCTCGGCCTGGCGCAGGGCGCGCTCGGTGGCCGTGACGTACGGGCCTTCGAAAAAGTGGGAGAACGCCCACCCGTCGGGAGTCAGCCGGGTCTCGGCCGCCGCCACCGCGCGATCGCCGCAGCGGATCAGGAAGCGCCAGCCGGACAGCCGGGTGGCGGAGACGCCGGCGGGGGCGACCCGGTCCAGGACGTGAACGGGCAGCGGGAGGTCGGGAGTCGCGGGTCCCTGCGCGTTGCGCAGCGAGGGAGTGCGGGCCTCCTTGACGGCGGTGGGGGAACCGAGTGCCGTGAGGACGGTGCGCAGGGCGGGCGCGGGAGCCTCGGGGACATGCAGCGGCATGGTGGGTCGCCTCTCATTCAGACAGGCACGGTGGGGCGAGGGAGGGGGGCGGACGGCGCTGTCAGCTCTCGGGGTCAGAGAGGCGGGGGCTGAAGGTCCGTATGCGAGGGGGGCGGTCTGCCGTATGTGGCCCGGCGGCAGGCCGAGGACCGCGAGCGCCAACTCTCTGCCTCGTTTGCGGAGTTTATACGACACGTGTTCAGACGGTGTTTCCTCTAGCCGCCCCCCACCGGGAATGCAAGGCGGTATCCAGCCTGGAAAATGCCGGGTTCATTCCGGTTGCCAGTGGCATATACCGCTGTGACCTGGGAATTTCTCCGTGCAGCGGTAGGCCGATTGTCGTCGGTGTTTTTCACCAGGACTGCTGTGCGAAGAAACTCGCGCACCACTGTGTGACTGAAGAATCGACCGGAGGGTACCCCTCCGAGGCTAGTGGGTGGCTGATGTGCCCGGAGTGCTGTCGAGTGGTTCCGTGCGGGACGTTATCGATCGTGCCGCCGGGGCATCATCCCCCGTGACCCGGGACAAAGGACGGCCGGATCATCGGCCTGCCCATCCGAGGAGGGGACACTTAGATGGGGGAGAAGGTCGTGGCGGGGCCGTTCGACCTGTCCGATCGGCAGCGCCACCGCGACAAGCTGCAACAGTGCCTGACGGGGCTCGGGCGACTGCTGGAGGAGAAGCGGTTCGACCGGCCCAAGAACCTGATGGGTCTGGAGATCGAGCTGAATCTCGCGGGCGCCGACGGACTGCCGCGCATGCTCAATGCACAGGTGCTGGAGCGAATAGCGAGCCGTGATTTCCAAACGGAACTCGCCATGTTCAATCTGGAAGTCAACATAGCTCCGCACCGGCTGGGCGGCCGGGTATTCGACCGGCTGTCAGAGGAGTTGCGTACGTCACTGGCGTACGCCCACCGCAAGGCCGGCGAGCTCGACGCGGGGATCGTGATGATCGGCATTCTGCCGACGCTGGGCCGGGACGACCTGGTCTCCTCGAACCTCTCCGACGTGGACCGCTACACCCTGCTCAACGATCAGATCGTGGCCGCGCGCGGGGAGGAGTTCAAACTCGACATCGACGGGGTGGAGCGGCTCGTGTGCACCTCGGGGTCGATCGCTCCCGAGGCCGCATGCACGTCCGTGCAATTGCATCTGCAAGTGACACCGGAGCGGTTCCCCGATGTGTGGAACGCGGCGCAGGCGGTGACCGCCGCGCAGATCGCGGTGGGCGCCAACGCCCCGTTCCTGTTCGGGCACGAGCTGTGGCGGGAGTCCCGGCCCCCGCTCTTCCTGCAGTCCACCGACACCCGGCCGCCCGAGCTCCAGGCGCAGGGTGTGCGGCCGCGCACCTGGTTCGGCGAGCGCTGGATCTCCTCGGCGTACGACCTGTTCGAGGAGAACCTGCGCTTCTTCCCGGCGCTGCTGCCGATCTGCGACGACGAGGACCCGCTGCGCGTGATCGACGAGGGAGGCGTGCCCCGGCTCTCCGAACTCTCGCTGCACAACGGCACCGTGTACCGCTGGAACCGGCCCGTCTACGGCATCGCGGACGGCGTACCGCATCTGCGGGTGGAGAACCGGGTGCTGCCCGCCGGACCGACCATCACGGACGTCCTCGCCAACGCCGCCTTCTACTACGGCGTCGTCCGCTCGCTCGCCGAGGAGTCACGGCCCGTGTGGACACGGCTGCCCTTCGAGGACGCCGCCGCCAACTTCGACGAGGCCTGCCGGCACGGCATCGAGGCGCGGCTGCGATGGCCGCGGCGCGGCCGGTACGGCGGGGTCGTGGAAGTGGACGCGGTGAGTCTCGTACGGGACGAGTTGCTGCCGCTGGCGGAGGCGGGTCTTACCGCCTGGGGCGTGGAGCCGGCGGACCGGGACTTCTACCTCGGGGTGATCGAGGAGCGGTGCCGGCGGCGGGTCAATGGGGCGAGCTGGCAGGCGGAAACGTTTCATCGCGCGCTGGAGAAGGGCATCGGCCGCGATGCCGCCCTGGCCGCGACGACGCGCAGGTACTGCGAGCTGATGCACTCCGGGGAGCCCGTGCACAGCTGGCCGGTGGGGCTTCCGGAGCCGGTGCCGCTGGGGTGAGTTCCGGAGTCCGTGCTGCTGGGATGAGTCCCGGGGCCCGTGCCGCCGGGGCGAGGGGGCGCGGGGCCGGGCAGGCGCGAGGGTGCGGGGCGGTGGTACCGGGCTCGTCGTCATCGGGCATGCTGTGACCTCTGGGATGCCCGGCTGAAGGTGGGAGTACAGGTGGACGCGGGGTCGGTGGACGGTGCCATGCCGTCGGAACGGTTGACCCGGCGGATCCTCCGGGACGAGACACTGCTCGTACTGGCCGTCTCGCTCGGCGCGAGCGGGGTGTCCGCCCTGATCAACTTTGTCGGGTCGGTCACCAGGCCCGGAGGGCTCAAGGACCAGGCCGCGACGCTCAACGCCTCGGCCGCGCCGGGCCGCCCCTGGCTCGACCTCGCCTGGCAGCTGTTCGGCATCGCCACGGCACTGGTGCCGGTGGCGCTCGTGGCGCACTTCCTGCTGCGGGAGGGCGCGGGGCTGCGCGCACTCGGCTTCGACCGTACGAAGCCCTGGTCCGACCTCGGGCGCGGGGCCGCGATCACGGCGGTCATCGGCAGCTCGGGCATCGCGTTCTACCTGGCGATGCGCGGACTCGGCTTCAATCTCACCGTGGTGCCGGAAGCACTGCCCGACGTGTGGTGGAAGTTCCCCGTCCTGATCCTCTCCGCGCTCCAGAACTCGATCCTGGAGGAGGTCATCGTCGTCGGGTACCTGCTGCGCCGGCTCGACCAGCTGGGCTGGAGCCCGGGGGCCTCGCTGGTGGCGACGTCCGTGCTGCGCGGTTCGTACCACCTCTACCAGGGCATCGGCGGTTTCGTCGGCAACCTGGTGATGGGCGTGGTGTTCGTCTGGCTGTACCGGCGCTGGGGGCGGGTCGGACCGCTGGTGGTGGCGCACACGCTGCTCGACATCGGGGCGTTCGTCGGGTACGCGCTGCTGGCCGGCAAGGTGGACTGGCTGCCCACGGCGTGAGGACGTACGGGGCGGCCCAGGCCGGGGACACGGAGGGTCGCCGGCCTGGTGCCGCAGGCCCGGCCCCCGGCCGTCAGGCCAGCAGTTCGCCCTCGATGACCGTGACCGCGCGCCCGGTCAGCAGGGTGCGGTCGCCGCGGACCTCGGTGCGGACGAGGCCGGAGCGGGGGGAGGCCTGAAGTCCGGTGAGGGCCGGGCGCCCGAGCCGCTCGGACCAGAACGGGGCGAGAGCCGTGTGGGCGCTGCCCGTGACGTGGTCCTCGTCGATGCCGACGTTCGGGAAGAAGCAGCGCGAGACGAAGTCATGGTTGCCCGAGGGGTCCTCGGCGCGCGCCGTGGCGATGATGCCGCGCTCGGAGTACCGGCCGAGGGCGCGGAGGTCGGGGGCGAGCCCGCGGACGGTCTTCTCGTCGGGGAGCTCGAGCAGCAGGTCGCCGATGTTCGGGCCGGTGTCGAGGGCGGTGAGCGGCTCGGCGCCCAGCGCGTCGGCCACGCCCTCCGGGAGCTCGACCGGGGTGAGGGGCGCCGTCGGGAAGTCGAGCGTGATGGTGCCGTCCTCGTGCGGTGTCGCGACCAGCACACCGCTGCGGGTGGCGAACCGGACGGGACCGCTGTGAGCACCGGTCGTGGCGAGGACGTGCGCGGTGGCCAGCGTCGCGTGACCGCACATGGCGACCTCCGTGGCCGGAGTGAACCAGCGCAACGCCCAGTCGGCCTCGCCGCCCTCGGGCAGCGGGTGGGTGAAGGCCGTCTCCGGGTGGTTGATCTCGCGGGCCACGTTCTGCATCCGGGCGTCGTCCGGGAAGGCGTCGAGGAGGAGGACGCCGGCCGGGTTGCCGGAGAAGGGACGGTCGGTGAAGGCGTCGACGATTCGCATGCGCATGGGGCGACGTTATGGGCTCGGCGACGCCGTGGGCCAAGGCCAATCGCGGGGTACTGGACCCATTCCGCGAGCGACGCCGTCTTCGTGGTTCGGGTGCGGGGTCCGTGCCCAGAGGCAGTGGGCATGCCCAGTGGGTCGACACCGCGATGACACCGGACGGCGGGCACGGCGGGCACGGCGGGCACGGCGGCCACGTGTCTCGTCTCACCGAAGGTCGACCGATCCCATCGAACTCTGACCAGCGTCTCCGAGGCAGCGGACCGTCCGCTTTCATTCTGTCGGAGAACCTGGTCCGCCGAGATCAGACCCTGGAGGTACGCCCAAGTACCCCTGTGGATCGACGTGTTGGGGCAGCGGGAGGCCTAGCGTCGGCTGTATGACCACCGGAAGTCGCAGAGCCGCCGCAGCCGCCCTGCTCGTCCTCGCCCTGTCCGTCCCGCTCCTGGGCGCCGCACCCGCCGCCTCCGCCCAGGGCGCGCAGACCCCCTCTCGGGTTCCGTACCCGAGCGGGTTGGCGTTGCCGCTTCCCACCGGTCCGTACTCGGTGGGCCGCCGCGTCCTGCACTTGGTCGACGGACACCGCACCGACCCGTGGGTGCCGACGGCGGCGAACCGGGAGCTGACGGTGTCGGTGTCCTACCCATCGCGCGGGGCGAGCGGTTTCCCTGCGGCATACATGACCGATGACGAGGCGCAGCTCCTGCTGGAGGCCAGAGGGCTCGGCGGCGTGGTGCCCGCCGGAACCGTTGCAGGGGCGCGTACTCATGCTCAGGAAGGTGTACTCCCGGCGCGGGGGCGTTTCCCCTTGGTGTTGCTCTCTCCGGGATTCTCGATGCCGCGCAGTACACTCACGTCGCTTGCCGACGATCTCGCGAGTCGCGGCTACGTCGTTGCCTCCGTGGACCACGCGTACGAATCCGTTGGTACGGCCTTTCCCGGGGGCCGAATGCTGACCTGTGTGGCCTGCGAGCGGGTCGACACGTCCGAGGACCAGGCGGCCGTCGTTCGCGGCCGGGCCAAGGACATGTCCTTCGTGATCGACGAGCTGACGAAGGGCCGACAGGCGGGGGCACTGTCCCGCGCGATCGATCCGAGCCGGATCGGAATCGCAGGGCATTCGATCGGGGGCGCGAGCGCCGCAGCAACCATGGCCGCCGATCACCGGGTGCGCGCCGGAGTCGACCTGGACGGTGACTTCTTCCTGCACCCTGCTGCGGCGGGGCTCGGCCGACGCCCGTTCATGATGCTCGGCGCCGAGTCCACGCACAGCCCTGACAGTGAGAACACCGACTGGGCCGAGGCATGGAAGCACCTGAGTGGTTGGAAACGCTGGCTGACGGTGACCGGCGCTGAGCATTTCTCCTTCACGGATCTGCCTTGTCTCGCTGGTCAGCTGGGTCTGTCGGACCCCGCCGCACCGCTCTCCGGAGAACGCGGCTGGTACATGACCCGCGACTATGTGGCAGCCTTCTTCGACCTTCACCTGCGGGGCGTACCGCAGCCGATCCTCGATGGGCCCGTGTCCGCGCATCCCGAGGTGGTACTCCGGCAGCCGTGAGGCGGCCGGGAAGGGCCCGTCTCCTTCGTCCAGCGGAACGGCCGGACAGGTGCCGCCTTCTTCGACGGTCGGCGACCATGTGGGCTACGAGTCGTGGCTCGGGCGGGAACGGTTGGTCTCGCTGGACCGCCGTGTGATGCCCGCGGAACGGCGGGTGGTCAACGAGTACGGCATCCGGATCAGGAACCCGTGCATCGTGACCCCCTATGACGTCTCCCGGATCCGGGTCCGCAACCACCGCAGTGACGGCGAGTCGTACCGGTCCAGCCAGGCGGGGAAGGCGGCTTGGCGTTCGGCACACCGTCGCCACCGACCGCGAACCGGTCATCCACATCACCGTCCCGCCCTCCGACGCCATCGGACGCCGGAGCTGCGCTCCATCCCCGGCTTGCCGAGAAAAGGCACACCGGAAACGGCACCCTCGCGCTGCCTCACCGAGAGCCCTCTGCCGGCAATGCGGCAAGAGCATGAAGATCCAGCCCGGACAGCGCTACCGCCTGTGTTCGTCCGCCTGCCGAAGGGCCAACTACCGCAAGCGCCAGCAGAAATGGTCAGCCGAAGCAGGCCCGGCGGATCCATCCGAACCACCCCTCTGCCCCGTCAGCGGCGTCCAGATGCCGACACCACGCCGAACGTGCTCGGACCGATGCCGTCGGCGAGCACATCGCCGGCAGCCGCGGCAGCCCCCTGCGGAGGCCTTGCCGGAAGCGACGCCGGACGTGCTCACCTTGAGGCAGGTCACCTGGCGGACAGGGGGTTGTCGTACGACAGCTTCCGATATATCGTTGAGACATCGCGATGGATCAACGATGGGATGGAGTGATGGTGATGCGTGCGCATGGACAGGACTACGGGTTCGAGCGCGGACACGGACGCCATGGTGGGCACGGCCCACACGGACGCGCCGGTGCCGGTTACGAGGCGCTGCGCGGCGCCTTCGGTCCCTTCGGCCCGGGGCACGGTGGCCCCGGCTTCGGGCCGGGCTTCGGCCCGGGGCCGTGGGGCGGGCGCGGCCGGGGCGGTCCGAGGGGAAGGGCGCGGCGCGGTGATGTGCGCGCCTCGATCCTGGCCCTCCTCAAGGACCGGCCGATGCACGGCTACGAGATGATCCAGGAGATCGCCGAGCGCAGCGGCGGGGCCTGGAAGCCCAGCCCGGGATCGGTTTACCCCACCCTTCAGATGCTGGAGGACGAAGGGCTGATCGCCAGTGAGAGCGAGGGCGGCAAGAAGCTGTTCTCGCTCACCGGGGCCGGTCGCGCGGCCGCCGACGAGGGTCCCGACGCGCCATGGGAAGAGGCCTCGCGCGGGGTCGACTGGGAGGCGCTGAGTGAGATCCGTCAGGCCGGCTTCGGGCTGATGGAAGCGTTCGGACAGGTCTGGAAGACCGGCAGCAAGGACCAGCGTGACAAGGCCCTGGCGGTCGTCAACGAGGCCCGGAAGAAGCTGTACCTGATCCTCGCCGACGAGGACTGACGGCACGCGGTCTCGGCCATGGGGGCGATATGTCATCCGTAGGGAGGACAACCTCCTGTCCCTGCCCAACCTGCGTGGGACATGAAGATGCTGCCCGGCGAGGATGACCCCGATCGGTGTGGCTGATGAGGTGGGGGTGTGCAACCCCGAATCTCTCGGCAAGCGGCCACCGCCGGACAGAGCCAGGGCCACGGCCCTGGCCGCGCGGAGTCCGCCGCCGGGCTCGCCGACGAGCTCGCAGCGGTGGTCACCGGTGCGCGCAGGCGGGCTGTGCGGGACGGGGACCGGCAGATCGACACCGCTCATCTGCTGCACGCGCTCCTGGAGTCCGATCCCGAGGTGCGCGCCGTCTTCGACGGCGGTCCGCAGGTCGCGCGGCTGCTCGGTTATCTGGTGCAGCGGAGCATCGGTTACGGACTGCGCTGGCAGAGCACGGTGGAGGACTCCGATGCCCTGCCGGCGGTCAGCGGCGCGCCGGGCTGGTCGCCGGTGGCGGCCGGAGCGATGGAGGACGCGTGCGCACGTGCCGAGCGGCGCGGTGAGGCGCGCGCCTGCGGCATCGATCTGCTGGCCGCTCTCATCGCGGCTCCGGACGCGCGGGCCGTGGAGGTGCTCCGGCGTGCGGGTGTCGACGTGGCGGCGGTGGCGGAGCGGATCGCGCGGCGGGCGGTGGGATGCGCCGGGCGGTAGGCGCCGGTGCGGGCGGTAGGCATGTGAGCGGATGGCACGTGACCGTATGGTCGGGCCGGGCGTCCAACCTCGGAGACAGGTGTCATTAGGGGTGACGCTCATGTCATCACCTGCCATCATGTGCCGGTGCATACGTCTCAGGGGCCCCAGGGGCACCGCGCCAGAGGGGTCGGCCTGGGGCTGGCGCTCGGGTCGGCGATCGCCTTCGGCGGATCCGGTGTCGCCGCGAAACCGCTGATCGAGGCGGGCCTCGACCCGCTCCACGTGGTGTGGCTGCGGGTCACCGGCGCCGCGCTGGTGATGCTTCCGCTGGCCGTGCGCCACCGCACTCTGCTGCGCCGCCGGCCCGCGCTGCTCGCCGGGTTCGGGCTGCTGGCCGTGGCCGGTGTCCAGGCCTTCTACTTCGCCGCGCTGTCCCGCATCCCCGTGGGCGTCGCGCTCCTCGTGGAGTACCTCGCGCCCGCGATCCTGCTGGGCTGGGTGCGCTTCGTGCAGCGGCGGCCGGTGACGCGTGCCGCGGCTGTCGGGGTCGTCCTCGCGGTCGGCGGGCTCGCATGCGTCGTCGAGGTGTGGTCCGGGCTGAGCTTCGATGCCGTCGGTCTCCTGCTCGCCCTCGCCGCCGCCTGCTGCCAGGTCGGTTACTTTGTCCTGTCCGACCAGGGCGCCGACGCGGGGGAGGAGGCGCCCGACCCGCTCGGCGTCATCGCGTACGGCCTGCTCGTGGGGGCCCTGGTGCTGACCGTCGTCGCGCGGCCGTGGGCCATGGACCGGTCGGTGCTCGGCGGCTCCGCGCGCATGGACGGCACACCCGTCGCCGCCTGGCTGCTGCTCGCCTGGATCGTGCTGATCGCGACCGTTCTGGCGTACGTCACCGGCGTGCTCTCCGTGCGCAGGCTCTCCCCGCAGGTGGCGGGCGTGGTCGCCTGTCTGGAGGCGGTCATCGCGACGGTCCTCGCCTGGGTGCTGCTGGGCGAGCACCTCTCGGCCCCGCAGCTCGTCGGCGGCGCCGTCGTCCTGGTGGGCGCCTTCGTCGCACAGTCCTCGACGCCGGCCAAGGCCGCCGAGGGGCCCGTCGTGGGCGGGGCGGGCGAGTTCACCGAAGCGGCCGGCGCGGGCCGTGCCGAAACGGAGTTGTCGGGCCGCGGAACCGGTACGTAAGGTGCCGATCATGCAGCAGACCGCACTCGTCCTCCCGCCTCCGGCCGCCTGAGGCGGGCCTCCGGAACACGCCGCCCCGCTCGTCGGCGGGGCGGAGATCGGTGCTGCCCGCAGACGAAGTCCTGGCGAAACGCTTCTGTGTCTGCGGAGAGAACACGTGTCGAACACTGCTGTCGGCCTGCCCGTCGGGCGGGGCCTCCTCTATCTGATCGTCGCCGGTGTCGCCTGGGGCACCGCGGGCGCGGCCGCCTCGCTGGTCTACCGCACCGGTGACATGGGGCCGGTCGCCCTTTCCTTCTGGCGCTGCGCGGCCGGGCTCGTCCTGCTGCTCGCCGCGGCGCGACTGCGTCCCCGGGCCCGGACCGCCGGCGTCGCCACCCCAGCCGTCCGCGAACCTCTCGCCCGCAGGGCGCTGCGGGCCGGTGCGACGGGCATCGGGCTCGCCGTCTTCCAGACCGCGTACTTCGCCGCCGTCGAGGAGACCGGGCTCACCGTGGCGACCGTCGTCACGTTGGGCGCGGGTCCCGTGCTGATCGCGCTGGGTGCCCGGCTGACGATGGGGGAGCGGCTGGGCCGCGGCGGTCTCGCAGCCGTCGCCGGGGCGCTCGCCGGGCTCGCCGTGCTCGTGCTCGGCAGCGGCGGGGCGACCGTACGGCCGTGGGGTGTGCTGTTCGCCGTGGTGTCCGCCGCGGGGTACTCCGTGATGACGCTGCTCACCCGCTGGTGGGGGCGCGACGGCGGGGTGGACTCCGCCGGTGCGACCGTGTGGGCGTTCGCGGTGACGAGCGGGTGCCTGTTGCCGTTCGCCCTGGCCGAGGGGCTCGTCCCGAGCACGGGGCAACCGTTCCTGCTGCTGGGTCTGGTGGCGTACATGGCGGCGATACCCACGGCCCTCGCGTACGCGCTGTACTTCGCGGGTGCGGCCGTGGTCCGGTCGGCCACGGTGTCCGTGATCATGCTGCTGGAGCCGGTGAGCGCGGCGGTGCTCGCCGTCGTCCTGCTCGACGAGCACCTGACGGCGGCCACGCTTCTCGGCACCTTGCTGATGCTCGGCTCGGTCGCGGGCCTCGCCGCGGCGCAGACGCGGGGCGCGCGGCCGGGCGAGCCCGCGCTCGGGTGAGGTGCGCCCTGGCCGGCCGGGTGGGCCCTGGTCGGCCGGGGCCCACCCGGTCACGACCCGAACGGCCGCGAGTCGGTGCGGAGGTCAGCCCGACAGGCCCGGCAGATAGCCGGGGGCCTCCGTACCCGGGGCCAGGGCGGGGTCCGGCACCGGGGTCCCGTAGCCCTTGCGGAGCGGGACGACGCCGGCCCAGTGCGGGAGAGCGAGGTCCTCGGGTTCGTCGTTGACACCGCCCGTGCGCACCTTGGCGGAGACCTCCTCGAGGTCCAGACGGATCACGGCCGTGGCGGCGGACTCCTTGGCGTTCGCGGGGCGGGTGTCGCGCGAGCGGCCCGGCACGACGTGGTCGACCAGCGCGTCCAGGGCGAGCCGCTTCTCCTCCGGATCGGTCACCTGGCGGGCGGTGCCGTGGACCACCACCGAGCGGTAGTTGACCGAGTGGTGGAAGGCGGAGCGGGCGAGCACCAGACCGTCGACGTGCGTGACCGTCAGGCAGACCGCGAGTCCCGGCCCCGGATCGCCCGGCCCCGGGTCGGCCTTGCCCGCCGTCCGCAGCGGGCGCGAACCCGTCGAACCGTGCACGTAGAGGCGCTCGCCGACCCGGCCGTAGAGGGTGGGCAGCACGACCGGCGCGCCGTCCCGGACGAAGCCGAGGTGGCAGACGTACCCCTCGTCGAGTATCGCGTGCACCAGTTCCTTGTCGTACGACGCCTTGTGTGCCGCGCGCGTGGGGACGGTGCGGTCGGTCGGGGTGTAGGCGGCGGAGGGCATGGTTGGTGCTGTCGGTGCCGCCGGTGCTGTCGGCTGCGAAGTCTCCGGCGTGGTGCCTGGCGTGGTGCCTGGCGTGGTCCCCTGCATTGCGGTCCCCATTGCACTAGTGCATACTTTGCTTTGTGCTAGGAGATTATCGGATCGAAGGGCGGCGTGCAGCCGATATCGCGGCGAGCGTCGAGCGCGCGGTGGGCTCGGGAGCGCTGGAGCCGGGGCAACTGCTGCCCTCCATGCGGGAGTTGGCGGTCCGGCTGAGTGTCAATCCCAACACCGTCGCGGCCGCGTACCGCACGCTGCGCGAGCGCGGGGTCATCGAGACCGACGGGCGCAGGGGCAGCCGGGTGCGCCCGAAGCCGGCCACCACGGGCCGCGAGTACATCCCGGCGGACGTCCCGCAGGGCGCGCGCGACCTGGCCGACGGCAACCCCGACCCGGCGCTCCTGCCGGCGCTCGCCCCGGCCTTCGCCGCCGCCGCCGGACAGGGCGACCGCGAGCCCGTGCGCTACGGCGCTCCCCCCGTCGAGCCGGAACTGGCGCGCATCGCCCGCGCGGAGCTGACCGCCGACGGCGTCCCGGACGGACCGGTCGCCGTGGCCTCCGGCTCCCTCGACGCCATCGAACGCGTCCTGGCCGCGCACCTCAGGCCCGGGGACGCCGTCGCCGTCGAGGACCCCGGCTGGAGCGGCCTGCTCGATCTCGCCCCGGCCCTCGGACTGCGTACCGTACCCGTGGAGGTCGACGACGAAGGGCCGCTTCCGGAGGGCGTGGGCCGTGCCCTGGCGGGCGGTGCGCGCGCCCTGGTCGTCACGGACCGGGCGCAGAACCCGACCGGCGCCGCGGTCACCGCCTCACGCGCGCGTGCCCTGCGCTCGGTGCTCCAGGGCCATCCGGACACCCTTCTCATCGAGGACGACCACGGTTACAAGATGGTCGAGCAGCCCTTGCACCCGCTGGCCGGGACCACGCACAGCTGGGCCTTCGTCCGCTCGGTCGCCAAGGCGTACGGCCCCGACCTGCGTCTCGCCGTGCTCACCGGGGACCCCGTCACCGTGGACCGGGTGCTCGGCCGGCAGCGGCTCGGCCCCGGCTGGGTGAGCCTTCTGCTGCAGCGGGCCGTGGTCCGGCTCTGGGCGGACGGCGCCGTGGACGCGCGGGCGGTGGCGGCCGCGTACGGCAGACGGCGGGAAGCCCTGATCGCCGCGCTCGCCCGGCGGGGTGTCGCGGCGCACGGACGCAGCGGGATGAACGTGTGGGTCCCGGTGCCGGACGAGACGGGTGCGGTCGCCCGGCTGCTGCACGCCGGCTGGGCCGTGGCGCCCGGCGCGCGCTTCCGCGTCGGCGCGCCACCGGGCGTCCGGATCACCGTCTCCTCACTGGCCGAGGACGAGCACGAGAACGAGGGCGAGATCGAGCGGTTGGCGGACGCCGTGGCCGCGGCGGTTCGTCCCGCGCCCGCGCGGCGTTACGGGTGACGCTTATGGCCTTATGGCCTTATGGCCTGACGACCTCATGCCTTCAAGGCTTCATGTCCCCATGGCTTCATGTCCCCATGGCTTCATGAGCGAGCCTTGACCTGGGTCAAGGCCGCTCCCGCCAGGACGATCACCGCGCCGACCGGCGTCGACCAGGTCAGGGACTCGCCGAGCAGTACGACGCCCGCGGCCGTGGCGATCACCGGGACGAAGTACGTGACCATCTGGCCCGTGGTCGGCCCCACCTCGGCGACCAGGCCGTACTGGACGAGCATGGCGAGTCCCGTGCCGAGGGTGCCCAGCGCGGCGATCGCGAGCAACGGCACCACCGGGAAGGAGGTCGGCAGCGTGGTGAACAGGGAAGTGACGACGGCGAGCTGAGCCGTGCCCAGCAGCAACTGGCCGCCGGTCAGCGACAGATTGGAGTGCCCGGTGCCGGCCAGTGTGCGGCGCACGTAGATCCAGCCGATCGGATAGCTCAGCGAGGCCAGCAGTGCCAGCGCGGTGCCCCTGGCGTCCAGGCCGCCGAAGCCCTGCCAGGCGCCGAGCACGGTCAGCACGCCGAGGAAGCCGAGTCCGAGACCGGCGACCCGTACCCGCGTCGGCCGGTCCTCCGACAGGGCGACCAGGGACAGGGCCATGCCCCACAGGGGCGAGGTCGCGTTGCAGATGCCCGCGAGCGTGGACGGGATCGTCAGCTCCGCGTACGCGAAGAGGGAGAACGGCAGCGCGTTGAGCAGGAACGCCGCGACCGCGAGATGACCCCATACGCGGGCGCCGCGGGGCAGCCGCTCCCGCTTCACGGCCAGCGCCGCCATGAGCACCGCCGTCCCGAAGGCCAGCCGCCCCAGGGTGACCTGGAAGGGGGCGTAGCCGTCGGTGCCCACCTTGATAAAGACGAAGCTGAAGCCCCAGACCAGGGAGAGGAAGGCGAAACGCAGCCGCCAGTCGAGGGCCGGCCGGGGACGTCCGGTCGCAGAGTCGGAGGCCGGGGCCGGGGCCGGGGCCGGGGTCGGAGCCGGACCGGGAGCCGGGCGCGGTGCGGACTCGGGGGCAGGGACAGTGGTGGTCATACCCGCAACCATGCGCTGCACGATCTTGTAGCACAAGCGAGATTTCGTACGCACATTCTCGTAGCATCGCTTATATGTTGAACCTTGAGCGCCTGCGCACCCTGGACGCCCTGGCCCGGCACGGCTCGGTCAGTGCGGCGGCGATGGGGCTGCACGTCACGACCTCTGCCGTCTCCCAGCAGATGGCCAAACTGGAGCGCGAGGTGGGGCAGCAGCTCCTCGCCAAGAACGGACGCGGCGTGCGCCTGACCGACGCCGGCCGGCTGCTCGCCGATCACGCCGCGGGCATCCTGTCGCAGATCGAGCTGGCGCAGGCCGATCTGGAGGCCCAGCGCGGGCAGGTGGTGGGCGAGCTGCGGCTGGCCGCGTTCCCCACCGCCATGCGCGGGCTGTTCCCCGCCGTACTGGGCTCGCTCCGGGAGCGGCATCCCACGCTGCGGGTGTCCTCGCGGGAACTGGAACCGGAGCCCGCGGTCAACGCGGTGATCCGCGGCGACGTCGACCTGGCCGTCGTCATGGACTGGTACAACAAGCCCCTGCCCATGCCCGAAGGGCTCGCCAGGGCAGCCGTCCTCGACGACCTCGTGGACATCGCGATGCCCGCGAGGCACCCGCTGGCCGGCCGGGACGAGGCCGATCTGGCGGAGTTCGCGGACGACGAGTGGGTCGCCTGGTCCGAGGGCGAGTTCTGCCACGAGTGGCTGCTCTCCACGCTGCGCGGCAAGGGGGTCGAACCGCGCATCGCCCACCGCGCGCAGGAGCACCACACGCAACTGGCCCTCGTCGCCGCCGGACTGGGCGTGTGCGTCGCCCCCCGGCTCGGCCGCGATCCGCTGCCGGAGGGGGTGCGTGCCGTGCCCGTCCGGCACCGGGTCTCCCGCCACGTCTACGCCGTGTGGCGCTCCGACGCGGACCGCCGCCCGTCGATCAGGGCGGCGGTGGAGGCGCTGCGGCGAGCGGGGGAGGCCACCGGGGCAGCCGCTGCCGCTTCGCCTTGAGATCCGGCCGGCCCGGGCTCCCTCAGGGCTGCGCCAGCTTCCGGAAGTCCCACGAGGCGACCCGCTCCGGCGTGAGCCGCAGCCAGGCGTGCCGGCCGTCGTGCGGCAGCTCGTCGATGCCGAAGTACTTGCGGGCGAACAGCCGCTCCACCTCGGTCAGCCCGGCGCACGGCTCGCCCGCGCGCGGGACCTCCCCGACGACCTCGACGGTGCCGGACAGCTCGGCGCCCCGCAGCTCGCCGTACTCCTCGCCCGCGTCGACCACGACGGCGACGCGGGGATCACAGCGCAGGGCGGCCCAGCGCTTGCTGCGGGTGAGCGAGTACAGCCAGACGGAGGTGCCGTCCCAGACGAACCAGAGCGGGCTCACGTGCGGGGAGCCGTCCGCCGAGACCGTCGCCACGCGGCAGGTGCGCCGCGCCGTCAGGAACGCGTCCAGCTCGGCCGGCGTCATCATGATCTTCCGGCCCCGGCGCTGCGTGACGGTCATGCGGTCCCCTCTGTCCGGCCCCTGCGGAACGCCGGGCCGGCGCTCCGCCAGCAGTGTGCAGCACCTCACGGCCCGGCGGGAGTACTCGGTCACCTGCCTGACCGGATGCTCGATCAAGCCAGCTTGATCGAGTCCCCGTCCACGCTGATCTGCTTGGCCGGCAGTGCCTGCATGGCCGGGCCGCTCTGCACGCTGCCGTCCGTGATCGAGAAGTTGCTCTGGTGGCACGGGCAGTTGATGACGCCGTCCGCGACGCTCTTCACGGCACAGCCCTGGTGGGTGCACGTGGACGAGAAGGCCTTGTAGGTGCCCGCCGTGGGCTGGGTGACGACCACGCCCTGGCTCTCGAAGACCTTGCCGCCACCCTCCGGGATGTCGGACGTCTTCGCCAGTTCGGTGCCCGGGGCGGCGTCCCCGCCGTTCTGCGCGTCGGAGGAGTCCGCGGAGTCCTCCGCTCCGCACGCGGTCAGCGCGACGGCGAGTCCCGCCGCGCCGGCCGCCGCCATCACGGTGCGGCGGGCCGGTTCCGATGCGGGCTGAAGCGGTGCGCTGGTCATGCTGGGGGTTCCCTTCCACGGGGGCGTCACGTCGGCGTCATGAGCGGGACTGGGCTGTATCGCTGTACAGAAGTACGGATGGTGGGCGCCCGCCGCTCAGCGTAAGCCGCGCGGGAGTCACATCCGGCGCCCGGGGGTGCGCCGGTAACCTGGGCAGGTGCTCAAGGAACTCACCGCGACCCGCTTCATCACGCCCCTGCGCGAGGGCGGTTCGCTGCCGGGGCTTGTCGAGGCCGACGACCGCGCGACGTACGTCATGAAGTTCACCGGTGCGGCACAGGGCCGCAAGACGCTCGTCGCGGAGGTCGTCTGCGGTGGACTCGCCCGGCGGCTCGGGCTGCGCGTACCGGACCTGGTGACCCTCGATCTGGATCCCGTCCTGAGTCTCGGTGAGCCCGACCAGGAGGTGCAGGAACTGCTCAAGCGCAGCGGCGGCACCAACCTCGGCATGGAGTTCCTGTCCCGTGCGCTCGGCTTCGACCCCCTCGCCTTCGAGGCGGGCCCCGAGGAGGCCGGGCGCATCGTCTGGTTCGACGCGCTGGTCAACAACGTGGACCGTTCCTGGCGCAACCCCAACCTGCTGGTGCGGCATGGCGATCTGTGGCTCATCGACCACGGCGCCACGATGATCTGGCATCACAACTGGCGCGGCGCGCGCACCCTCGCCGAGCGCCCGTACGACGCCTCCGACCATGCCCTCGCGCCCTTCGCGCCGGACATCGCGGGCGCCGCCGCCGAACTGGCGCCCCGGATCACCGAGGACCTGCTGGCGGAGGTCGCCGCCGAGATCCCCGAAGTGTGGCTGGCGGACGAGCCGGGGTTCGAGTCCGCGGACGCGCTGCGGCGGGCGTACGCGGAGCCGCTGCTGGCGCGGGCCGCCGTCATCCACGAGCGCATCGAGGGGATCAAGTGAGCGAGTACACGACCGAGGACATGACCGGGCGCACGAGCGGCCGCGTGGGCGAGAGCATGGCCGAGCGCATGGCCGAGCGCACCCTGGCGACCCGGTCGACCGGGCAGGACGTGTTCGAGTACGCGCTGCTGCGGGTCGTGCCCCGCGTCGAGCGCGGCGAGTGCTTCAACGCCGGCGTCCTCGTGTACAGCCGCGCCAAGTCCTTCGTCGGCGCCCGTACGCACCTCGACGAGGCCAAGCTGCTGGCGCTGGATCCGGAGGCCGACGTGGACGGCGTACGGGCCGCGCTGAGCGCCGTCGAGAGAATCTGTGCCGGGGGCGAATCGGCGGGCCAGGCCGCGCGCGACGACGCCGGGCGGCGCTTCCGCTGGCTGATCGCGCCCCGTTCCACCGTGATCCAGCCCGGACCGGTGCACACCGGCTTCACCACCGATCCGACCGCCGAGACCGAGCGGCTGCTCGATCTCCTGGTCAGGTAGTCGACCGGGCTCGCCGCAGGTAGACGATCAGACCCTCGCCGACAGGTAATCGATCACACGTCGCCCGCGTGCCGTTGACACCGGGTGCCAGGGTCTCTAGCGTCATGTCCGGACTGGATACTAAGCGGTCGCTCACCTGAGGGGCGTACCGTGGGGCCGCAGGCTCACCAAGGGCCGTCCCCGGATTCGGCGGACTGCCTCAGGCTTTCCGAGGGCGAGGAGAAGCAGCAATGTCCACCACTGAGCAGCGTGTCGCCGTGGTCACGGGTGCCGCGCGCGGCATCGGCGCCGCGACCGCCGTACGACTGGCCGCGGAGGGCCGCGCCGTCGCGGTGATCGACCTCGACGAGGCCGCGTGCAAGGACACCGTGGAGAAGATCACCGCCGCCGGCGGCAGGGCGCTGGCGGTCGGCTGTGACGTCTCCGACGAGGAGCAGGTCGAGGCGGCCCTCACCCGGATCGCCGAGGAGCTGGGCGCCCCCACGATCCTGGTGAACAACGCGGGTGTGCTCCGCGACAACCTGCTGTTCAAGATGAGCGCCGGTGACTGGGACACGGTCATGAACGTGCACCTGCGCGGCGCCTTCCTGATGACCAGGGCCGCCCAGAAGTACATGGTCGAGGCCAAGTTCGGCCGGGTCGTGAACCTGTCCTCGTCCTCCGCGCTCGGCAACCGCGGCCAGGTGAACTACTCCGCCGCGAAGGCCGGTCTGCAGGGCTTCACCAAGACCCTCGCCATCGAGCTCGGCAAGTTCGGCATCACCGCCAACGCCGTCGCCCCGGGCTTCATCGTCACGGACATGACCGCCGCCACGGCGGCCCGTGTCGGCATGGGCTTCGAGGAGTTCCAGGCCGCGGCCGCGACCCAGATCCCGGTGCAGCGCGTCGGCCGCCCGGAGGACATCGCGAACGCCATCGCCTTCTTCACCGGCGAGGACGCGGGCTTCGTCTCCGGCCAGGTGATGTACGTGGCCGGCGGACCGCTCAACTGAGGGCCGGGGGACGACGAGAACATGACTGCTGTGGAACTTCCCGAGCCGTCCGGCCGGGTCGCTCTCGTCACGGGCGCCAGCCGCGGTATCGGCTACGGCGTCGCCGAGGCGTTCGTCGCCCGCGGTGACCGCGTGGTGATCACCGGCCGCAACGAGGACGCCCTGAAGGAGGCCGTCGAGAAGCTCGGCGCCGACCGGGCCGTCGGCGTGGCGGGCAAGGCGCACGACGAGGCCCACCAGGCCCTCGCCGTCGAGCGCGCCATGGAGGCCTTCGGACGCGTCGACTTCCTGGTCAACAACGCCGGTACGAACCCGGTGTTCGGCCCGATCGCCGACCTGGACCTCAATGTGGCGCGCAAGGTGTTCGAGACTAATGTCGTCTCGGCGCTCGGCTTCGCCCAGCACACCTGGAAGGCCTGGCAGAAGGACAATGGCGGGGCGATCGTGAACATCGCCTCGGTCGCCGGTGTCTCCGCCTCGCCGTTCATCGGCGCGTACGGCATCAGCAAGGCCGCGATGATCAACCTGACCCTCCAGCTGGCGCACGAGTTCGCGCCGAAGGTGCGGGTCAACGCGATCGCGCCCGCCGTGGTCAAGACGAAGTTCGCGCAGGCCCTGTACGAGGGCCGGGAGGCGGAGGCCGCCGCCTCGTACCCGCTGGGGCGGCTCGGGGTGCCCTCCGACATCGGCGGCGCCGCCGCGTTCCTCACCTCGGAGCAGTCGGACTGGGTCACCGGCCAGACGCTCGTCGTGGACGGCGGCATCTTCCTCAACGCCGGAGTCGGCTGACGGCACGGGGCGCGCCCGCGTGGCGCCGGATTGGGGATCGGGCGGCGGCCCGCGCGGATCCGGCCGGGACCGCGCGGGCGCCCGCCGCGGGGCGCGACCGGATTCCACCGGCGCGCGTCCCGGGAAGTTTGTCGATGTGTGGACATTCGCGCGGGCCAAGTGACCTCGGGCGAAAGAGAGTTGATCAAGCCGGGCACTGCGGTAAGGTCTGCCGACCCATGTGGTATGGCCGATCGAGGAGCGTGCGCGTGTTCAATCGGGACAGATGCCTGCGTCAGCTGGCGGCGATCACTTCCATATCCCTGGTCGCCGGATGCGGTGTCCTCCCCTTCGGCTCCTCCGACGAGGGGGAACCGATCGTCGTGGGAACGACCAGTGCGCCGAGCACCCTGGATCCGGCGGCCTCCTGGGACAACTCCTGGGAGCTGTTCCGCAACGTCTACCAGACCCTTCTGAACTACCCCACCGGGGCGTCCGGGCCGGAACCCGACGCCGCCGAGTCCTGCGAGTTCACGGACTCCTCCAACACTGTGTACCGCTGCACGCTCCGCGAGGACCTGGAGTTCTCCAACGGGCACGCGCTGAACGCGCAGGCGGTCAAGCACTCCGTCGACCGGATCAGGAACATCAACGTGACCGGCGGCCCCGCGGGCCTGCTGGGCAACCTCGCGCGCGTGCAGACGCAGGGCGACCGCGAGATCGTCTTCCACCTGAACGAGCCCGACGCCACCTTCCCCTTCGTCCTGGCCACGCCCGCCCTGTCCCTCGTGGACCCCGCCGACTACCCCGCGGACAGGATCCGCGAGGACGGCGGCGTCACCGGTTCGGGGCCGTACGGCCTGAGCTCCTACGAGGAGGGCAAGCGGGCCGAGCTCGAGCGCAACGACACCTACAAGGGCTTCGCGGACCGCCGGAACGACGCGGTGACCATCCGCTACTTCCAGGACTCCACCGCCATGGTCGGCGCTCTCGAGAAGGAGGAGATCGACGTCACGTACCGCGGCCTCGCCGCCCCGGACGTCGTCGATCTGCAGGCCGACCACGAGGAGCAGGGCCTCCAGCTCATCGAGCACGCCGGCACCGAGATCAGCTACCTGGTGTTCAACCCCGGCGACGAGTGGGCGAAGGAGCCCGCCGTCCGCAGGGCGGTCGCCCAGGTCGTCGACCGCGCGGCCCTGGCTCACAAGGTCTACCAGGACACCGTCGAACCGCTGTACTCCATGGTCCCCAAGGGCCTGGTCGGCCACACCACGGACTACTTCGACGACTTCGGGGAGCCCAGCGCCGCGAAGGCCCGGCGGCTCCTCACGGACGCGGGCATCACCGAACCCGTCCCGCTGACCTTCTGGTACACCACCGACCGCTACGGCTCCCAGACCAAGCCGGCGTTCGAGGAACTGAAGCGGCAGCTCGAGGCCTCGGGCCTGTTCCGGATCACGCTCGAGAGCCGCCCCTGGAAGAAGTACGTGGAGGGCTACCAGAAGGGCGAGTACCCGGTGTTCGGGCGCGGCTGGTTCCCCGACTTCCCCGACCCCGACAACTTCGTCGCCCCGTTCGTGG
Source organism: Streptomyces sclerotialus (assembly GCA_000719105.1). Classification (GTDB taxonomy): domain Bacteria; phylum Actinomycetota; class Actinomycetes; order Streptomycetales; family Streptomycetaceae; genus Streptomyces; species Streptomyces sclerotialus_B. The sequence continues at coordinate 35,733 of JODX01000014.1, forward strand.
GCGAGCAGAACGCCCTCAGTACGCCCTACCCGGTGCCCGAGATCACCGCCGAGCTGCTGCCCGCGTCCCGCCGGGAGAGCGACCGCGGAGCCGTGGCCAGGCAGTTCGAGCAGGCGCAGCGGATCCTCGCCGACGACGTGCGGCTGCTGCCGCTGTGGCAGGGCAAGCAGTACGTGGCCGCCAGCCAGGAGATCGGCGGCGGCGACCAGGCCCTGGACCCGTCGACGATCATGGTCGTGTGGGAGCTGTACCGGAAGACGAGCTGGTAGTGCCCGTGAGGACGAGCCGGTAGAGCCGGTGAAGGCGAGCAGGTAGTGCCCGTATCTCCCGGCGGGGCCCCGGCTGTCAGTGGCCGCCTGTAGGTTCAGTGCTGTGACGGCGGCCCCGTCCCACACCGCCGTCCGCGGCCGCGTTCCGCGCGCGGGCGTGAAGTGAGCACGTATCGGAGGAAGTTGACGTGACCGACATCGCCATGCTGCCCGAGTCCTGGCGCGGCGTCCTGGGCGAGGAGCTGCAGCAGCCCTACTTCAAGGAGCTCACCGAGTTCGTGGAGGAGGAGCGCGCCAAGGGTCCCGTCTACCCCCCGCGCGAGGAGGTCTTCGCCGCGCTGGACGCCACCCCGTACGAGCGCGTGAAGGTGCTGGTCCTCGGCCAGGACCCGTACCACGGGGAGGGCCAGGGGCACGGACTGTGCTTCTCGGTGCGGCCCGGGGTGAAGGTCCCGCCGTCCCTGCGCAACATCTACAAGGAGATGCACGCGGAGCTGGGCACGCCGATCCCGGACAACGGATACCTGATGCCGTGGGCCGAGCAGGGCGTGCTGCTGCTCAACGCGGTGCTCACGGTGCGCGCCGGCGAGGCCAACTCCCACAAGGGCAAGGGCTGGGAGAAGTTCACGGACGCGGTGATCCGCGCGGTGGCGGACCGGCCCGACCCGGCGGTCTTCGTGCTGTGGGGCAACTACGCGCAGAAGAAGCTCCCGCTGATCGACCAGGAGCGGCACGTGGTGGTGAAGGGCGCGCACCCCTCGCCGCTGTCCGCCAAGAAGTTCTTCGGCTCCCGTCCGTTCACGCAGATCAACGAGGCCGTCGCCGCGCAGGGCCACGCGCCGATCGACTGGACGGTCCCGAACCTCGGCTGACCGCACGCGATGCCCGCCCCGGTGCCGCGGCGCGGGTACCGGGCCGGGTGTCACCGGCCTGGCCCAGTGGGCGCGGGGGCGCACGGGGCCGCCTGACCGCGATTGTCGGTGCCTGCGGATAGCGTCGTGGGACGACAGTGAGCAGGGAGGACGAGGGTGACGGAACAACAGGAGACGGCGGCGCCCGACGCCGTGATGGAACGGATCGGCCAGGTCGTCATGCTGCACCGCGGAGGTGACCGGGAGGAGGCCCGCGGCCGCTTCCTGGACCTCTGGGCCGAGATCGGCGAGGACGGCGACCCGCTGCACCGCTGCACGCTGGCCCACTACATGGCGGACACCCAGGACGACCCGGACGACGAACTGGCGTGGGACCTGAGGGCCTTGTCGGCGGCCGAGGAGCTGACCGACGGACGGGTGGCGCAGCACCACCACTCGCTCGCGGTGCGCGCCTTCTACCCCTCACTGCACCTGAACCTCGCGGCGGACTACCAGAAGCTCGGCCGCACCGAGGCCGCCCGCAGTCACCTCGGCCTGGCGCGGGGAGTGATCGACGCGTTGACGGACGACGCCTACGGGAACAGCATCCGCGCGGCGCTGGACCGCCTGGAGGACGAGCTGGACGGGGAGGGTGCGACCGGAGGCGGTGGAATGCCGGGGGCGCCGGGAAGACGCCCGTAGGCAGGTCCAGGCGCTGCTCCGGTCGCATCCGTCCCGAAATGCCGCAACGCTTCAACGCCGTGACAGATCCTCGCAGATGGCCGCCTGGGGACTGTCCTTCGCCCAGCCGTCGTAGTCCTCGCTGAGGGTGCACACATCGGTGGACCTGGGCAGTGGCCCGGGGAAGCGGTCGGGGACGGCCGCCCGGGGTTCGGGCTGCCGGAACTCCGGGGGCGCGGGCAGGGAAGGCGGGGCGGTGGCACGCGGCCGGTCCGGGGTGCCGGCCCTCGGCGTGGCGACGGGTGCGGAAGCGGCTGTCCGGGGTGTCGCGGACGTGCGCGGTGTGGGGGTGCGCGGCCGGTCGAGGAGTTCCAGCGCCTCCCGCACCGGAGCTTTCACGATCTGCGGCTCGGTGCGGCCGTCCGGGCTCGGTGCGGCGGGCCGGGGCGGTGCGGCCGGTGCCCCGGGAGCGGGCGGGCGCTGCCCGCCGGAGCAGCCGGAGAGAGCCGAGACGGCCGAGGCGGCTGCGATGACCAGGAGCGTTGCTGTGGTGGTCGTACGATGCACCCGCGCAACTCTGCTGTGCCGCGGCCCGTTTGGGGAGAGGACAGGCGGATCATGCCCCCGCACGGGTGATGCCGGTGCCCTTCCTCGGGAGGCGTGCTGACGTGTGCGGCTCCCGTCCCGGCGGTCTCCCGCTCAGTCCAAGGTGGCCCGTCGACGCGTTGCCGGAGCCGATCCGCGTGACCGTTGTGCCGCGCGTACTTCTCGATCATGGCTGAGCGGGCCGTACCTCTTCATCCGATGTCCGGCCGCTCAGTATCCCCCCGAGCAACTCCGCGAAGCCCTCCCGTAGTTCACCCACCTCGGGCACCCTCGCGTGGAACGACCCGGCCACGCAGGAGAACATCATCCCGTCGCACCACGCCACCAGCGACAGCACATGCCGCTCCGGGTCCGTCGAACCGGCGGCGGTGACCAGGGCGGTCACCGGGTCCCGGAACCGCTTGCCGGCCGTGTCGAAGACCTCCCGCAGCTCCGGCCGGCGGGTGGCCTCCAGTGCGAGTTCGTAGCGTGCGACCAGCAGTGCGCGGTGGCGGGTCAGATAGCGGTGCAGGGCTTGGGCCAGCTCCTCCGCGAGCGCGTCGAGCCCGCCGTCGGGCGTCGGCATCCCAGCCGGCAGGAGCACCTGCGCCTCCCGCTCCGCCAGTCGCCGCACGGCGGTCTCCAGCAGTGCCTGCCGGGTGCGCGCGTGGTTGGAGGTCGAGCCCTGCGGGAGCCCGGCCTCCTCGTCGACGGCCCGGTGGGTGAGGCCCCGCATACCGCGCCCGGCCAGCAGTCGGAGGGCGGCGTCGGCGATGAGATCGGCGCGGGAGGCGCCGCTGGAGCGTACGGGCATGAGGTCAACCTACCCGCCGCACTACATCTGTAGTACGGTCGAGGCATACCGTAACTACAGCTGTAGTGGAGCGGGAACGCGACGACAAGGGGAAGTCATGGCGGACCGGACGGGCGGAGCGGACAGCGGCACGACAGGGAGCCGTACCGCGCACGCCGTCGTCATCGGCGGCGGCATCGGGGGCCTGACCGCGGCGGCGGCCCTCCACCTCGAGGGCTGGCACGTCACCGTCCTGGAGCGGGCCGGCTCCCTGGAACCCGTGGGCGCCGCGATCTCCCTCGCCCCCAACGCGCTGCGCGCCCTCGACGTGATCGGGCTCGGCGACGGGATCCGCTCCCTCGCCGCCCGGCCGGCCGCGTCCGCCGACGAGGGCGGGCTGCGCGCACCGAGCGGCCGCTGGCTCTCCCGGTCCAGTGCCGCCGCCGCGGCCGAGCGCTTCGGGGGGCCGCTCGTCCTGCTGCACCGGGCCGCGCTGATCGAGCGCCTCGCGGCCCTGCTGCCCGTCGGCACCGTACGCACCGCCACCGCCGCGACCCTCGTCGACCGTGGCGACCCCGGCCGGCCCGCCCGCGTCGGCACTCCCGACGGGGAGCTGGCGGCGGACCTGGTCGTCGCGGCCGACGGCATCCGTTCCACCGTCCGCGGCGCGCTCTTCCCGGACCACCCCGGCACCGTCTACTCGGGCTTCACCACCTGGCGGGTCGTCATCCCGGTGCCGGGGCTGACCCCTTCCACCCTCGCCTCGCACGAGACGTGGGGGAGGGGCCGCATCTGGGGCACGCATCCGCTCGAGGACGGCAGGACGTACGCGTACGCCGCCGCCGTCACGCCCGAGGGGCAGCATGCGCCGGACGACGAGCGGGCGGAACTCGTGCGCCGGTTCGGCGACTGGCACGACCCGATCCCCGCCGTCCTCGCCGCGGCCCGCCCCGAGGACGTGCTGCGCCACGACGTGCACCACATCGCCGAGCCGCTGCCCGCCCACCACAGCGGCCGGGTCGCGCTGCTCGGGGACGCCGCCCACGCCATGCCACCGACCCTCGGCCAGGGCGGCAACCAGGCCGTCGAGGACGCGATCGTGCTCGCCCGGTCCCTGCCCAGGCCCCGCCCGGGCGCACCGGCCGCCGTCGCCGAGGGGCTGGCCACGTACACGGCGGCACGGCGGCCCCGTACGGCGGCGATCACGCGCAGGGCGGTCCGCGTCGCCCGGCTGAACATGATGTCCCACCCGGTCGGCACCGCCATCCGCGACGCCGCGATCGCGGCGCTTTCCCGGACCGGGCCGGCGCTGCTCCTGCGCGGCTTCGACGGGATCGCCGACTGGCGCCCGCCGCGCCGGACGTATGCTGCCGACCAGGTACGTGGCGGCGCACCACAGGGCGGCGGCACATGGAGGACGGGAACACCATGAAGGTCGGCTGCATAGGGCTCGGCGACATAGCGCGCAAGGCGTATCTGCCGGTGCTCGGCACCTTGCCGGGCGTCGAGCTGCATCTGCAGACGCGCACGCCCGCCACGCTCACCCGGGTCGCCGACAGCCTGCACCTCCCCGAGGCGCAGCGGCACGCCGATCTCGACGCCCTGCTCGCCCAGGACCTCGACGCGGCCTTCGTGCACGCACCCACCACGGCGCACCCGGAGATCGTCGCCCGGCTGCTGGAGGCGGGCGTCCCGACGTACGTCGACAAGCCCCTCGCGTACGAGTACGCCGACTCCGAACGTCTGGTACGGCTCGCGGAGGAGCGGAACGTCTCGCTCGCCGTGGGCTTCAACCGGCGTCACGCGCCCGCGTACGCGCAGTGCGCGGAGCATCCGCGTGAGCTGATCCTGATGCAGAAGAACCGCGTGGGCCTGCCCGAGGAGCCGCGCACGATGATCCTCGACGACTTCATCCACGTCGTCGACACCCTGCGGTTCCTGGTGCCGGGCCCGGTCGACGACGTCACCGTGCGCGCCCGCGCCGTGGAGGGCCTGCTGCACCATGTCGTGCTCCAGCTGTCCGGGGACGGCTTCACCGCGCTCGGCGTGATGAACCGGCTCAGCGGCTCCGCCGAGGAGATCCTGGAGGTGTCCGGGCAGGACACCAAGCGCCAGGTCGTCAATCTCGCCGAGGTCGTCGACCACAAGGGGCAGCCGACGGTACGGCGGCGCGGCGACTGGGTGCCGGTGGCCCGGCAGCGCGGTATCGAGCAGGCCGCCCTCGCCTTCCTGGACGCCGTCCGGGCGGGGAAGACGCTCAGTGCCCGGGACGCGCTCGTGACGCACGACCTGTGCGAGCGGGTGGTGCGGTCGGTTCAGGACCCGTCCGCCTGAGCCGCACGGCGCGGACGCCCCCGGCGGCGCCCGCGCCGGCCAGCACCAGCAGCGCCCCGTACACCGCCCAGTCGCCGAAGCGGACGTACGGCGTGACACCGCTCGCCAAGGGCACCTCGTACACGGCGCTCGTGCTCGCGTCCGTACCGAGCGGGGACCCGACGCGCTCACCGTCCGGGCCGTACACCGCGGAGACGCCGGTCAGCGTCGCGTGCACCATCGGGCGGCCGGTCTCGGCCGCCCGCAGCGCGGCCAGCGAGGCGTGCTGCGCCGGGGCCCAGCTCTGCTGGAACGTCGAGGTCGCCGACTGGGCGACCAGCAACTCGGCGCCGTTCTCGGCGAGTCGGCTGCTCATGTCGGGGAACGCGGACTCGAAGCAGACCATCGGGCCCACCCCGAGACCGTCCCCGACGTCCATCACGACCTGCCGGGTGCCGCGCCTGCGGTCCTCCCCGGCCGCCTCGCCGACCGAGGTGGCCCAGCCGAGGACGGACCGCGCCGGGACGTACTCGCCGAACGGGACCAGCCGCATCTTGTCGTAGCGGTCGCCGGTCGGGCCCTGGGCGTCCACGAGCTGCGAGCTCTTGTATATGCCGGGCCGGTCGGAGCGGCGGGCGTCCACGTTCACCAGGATGTCGGCCCCGGTCGCGCGGGCCAGGGCGGCGATGCGGCCGGCGAGGTCGGGGCGGCGGGCCAGGTCGAAGCCGACGCTGCTCTCGCCCCACACGATCAGGTCGGCGCCCCGGCCGGCGAGCCGGCGGGTCAGGGCCTCCTCGCGGGCGAACCGCTTGCCGGGGCTCCCGACACCGCCCACCACACCGGGCTGGACGACGGCGACGCGCACCTGGCCGTCCACGGCCGGGCGCGGCGCCGCCACCCAGGCCGCCGAGCCGGCGGCGGCCGTGGCGACGAGCCCGGCGACCGCGGGCACACGGGCCCGGCGCACCGCCACCAGCACGGCGACCGCCACGTTCACCAGCACCACCAGCCAGCTCAGCAGCCACACCCCGCCGACCGAGGCGAGCCGCAGCGCCGCCGGCACCTGCCACTGGCTTGCCCCGAGCAGCCCCCAGGGCCCGCCCAGCCCTTCCCAGGACCGGACGAGTTCCACCGTGAGCCAGCCCGACGGTACGACGACGAGCGCGGCCGCGATCCGCCCGGCCGACGGTGCCCCCGCCAGGAACCGGCGCACCAGCAGGCCCCAGGGCGCCCACAGCGCGCCGAGCAGCGCCGCTATGACGAACGTGAACACATGCAGGTTCGGCAGCAGCCAGTGGTGCACGCCCGCCATGAAGCCGAAGCCGCCCAGCCAGCCGTCGTAGGCGGCGCGCCGGTCCGTCGGGGCGGAACGGATCAGCAGGATCCACGGGACCAGTGCGATGTACGCGAACCACCACAGCGACGGGGCCGGGAACGCGAACATGGGCAGCGCGCCGGCCAGGGCGGCGAGCACACCGCGCCGCCATCGGGAGGCGAGCCACTGGTCGGGTGTCCTCATGAAGGGTCTCCCTCCCCGGTCGTGCGTAGGACCAGTGTGCGCGCCGGGGACGATCTACGACAGTAGAACGGGCGCAAGCGGTGCGCGATCGGATATTCGCTGGCCGTAGGAGGTGTGGCGGGTCCACCCTGGGTCCGTGAACGATCAATCAGTCGTGCAGGAGCCCATGTTCCGTGTGCGGGCCCGCCACACGGGGTCGACCCTCACCGTCTACCAGGCGTACGGCCCCGCCATCGGCCGGGCCGCGGCCCGTACCGGCCGGTTCCCCTCGGCGTGGAAGCGGGACCGCATGACGTGGGTCAAACCGTCGTTCCTGTGGATGATGTACCGCTGCGGCTGGGGCCTGAAGGAGAACCAGGAGACCGTCCTGGCCGTCGAGATCACCCGGGAAGGCTTCCACTGGGCGCTGCGGAACTCCTGTCTGTCGCACTACGTGCCCGCGCTGCACGAGGACGAGGGTGCCTGGAGGCGGGAGCTGCGGCGGTCGCCCGCGCGGGTGCAGTGGGACCCCGAGCGCGACTTGCGGCTGAATCCGCTGCCGTACCGTTCCCTCCAGCTCGGTCTGTCCGGGGAGGCGGCGGCCCGGTACGCGGACGAGTGGATCGTGGGCATCGAGGACGTGACACCGCTGGCGCGGGAGATCCATGGTCTCGTGAGGGAGGGCGGACTCGATCGCGCGCAGCGGTTGCTGCCCGACGAGCGGCCGTATCCGCTGGAGGACGGCGTGCCGGCCCACCTGGTGCGTGCGGGCGGGCGGTCCTGAGCCGAGCCGCCGTCACCGGGTGCGGTGCCGGACCGCGACCCCGGATCGAGATGCCGGGACGAGATGCCGAACCGTGGTCTCAGGCGGCCTCGGTGACCTCGTCGACTTCTCCGCGCATCGCCGCGGCCCACTCCACGACCAGCGTTTCGTACTCGGTGCGTTCCTGGTCGGTAAGAGAGCCGCCCGCGCGTCTCCACAGCGCTCGTATCTGCTCGTTCACCGCGGCGGCGGACCGCGCGGAAACCGGAGTCGTGGATTCGGGCAACATGCCAACAGATTATGCGCGTGGACTGACCGTGCGCTACCGAACGACTACGTGCGCCGTATGCGATCGGTCACGGTTCAAGCACCCCGAATGGGTGGTCAACTACGCGTCCTCGGCCCGGAGTCGGGCGGACGGCCGTCCCGTCAGCCCCCGGACTCCGCCGCGTGCGGGCTCAGCACACCCACGCTGACCAGCACGATGATGACGATGCCGAGCGCGATGCGGTACCACACGAAGGGCATGAAGCTCTTCGTCGTGATGAACTTCATGAACCACGCGATCACCGCGTACCCCACGAGGAACGCCACGATCGTGGCGAAAATCGTCGGTCCCCAGGAGACATGGCCGCCCTCGGTCGCGTCCTTGAGCTCGAAGAGGCCGGAGGCGAGTACCGCGGGGATGGCGAGGAGGAAGGAGTAACGGGCCGCGGCCTCACGGCTGTAGCCCATGAGGAGGCCGCCGCTGATGGTGGCGCCGGAACGGGAGACGCCCGGAATCAGGGCCATGGCCTGGCAGACGCCGAAGAGCAGGCCGTCCCGGACGTTCAGGTCCTGCAGTCCCTTGCGCTGTTTCATCGCCCGGTGCCGGCCGCCCGTCTCGTCGCGCGCCGCCAGCCGGTCCGCGACGCCGAGGACGACGCCCATCACGATCAGCATGGTCGCGGTGATGCGGAGGTCGCGGAACGGCCCCTCGATCTGGTCCTTGAGCGTCACGCCCAGCAGGCCGATCGGGATGGAGCCGACGATGACGAGCCAGCCCATCTGCGCGTCGTGGTCCCGCCGCGCCTCCTTGCTGGTCAGCGACCGGAACCAGGCGGAGATGATCCGCGCGATGTCCTTGCGGAAGTAGATCAGCACCGCGGCCTCCGTGCCGATCTGCGTGATCGCGGTGAAGGCCGCGCCGGGGTCCTCCCAGCCGGAGAACGCCGCGGTCAGGCGCAGATGGGCGCTGGAGGAGATGGGGAGGAACTCCGTCAGTCCCTGGACGAGTCCGAGGATGAGGGATTCAAACCAAGACATGGAGTACGTGGTCCAGAGCTGCTCGTGGGCGGGCCGACGGGGGCACGCCGTGGCCGCGGTGGACGCTGATCGCGGGTGCCGGGGGGCAGCGTAGCGCCCGAAAGTGACGGGCTCGCCACAGGGGCTTCGCGGGGACTCCGCAGGGCGTCCGGGCGCATGTGTCCGCGGTGCGCGGTGGTGGAGGGGCGGTGCGGCCGGCGGCCGTCCGGGGTGTTGACCGGTCATCGGGGCGCGACATACGTTGCAGCGGCGGAAGAAAGCGCTTGCTGTCGCCGGTCCCCGGCGTCGGCGGGCACCTTCCCACCTCTGCCGTGACGACCGATGACGACCGATGGAGTGCTGATCACGTCCATGTCCACACCCAGCGACGCATCCGGCCCCGACACTCCGCCGAGCCGGCCCCTCGACGGCCGCCGCATCCGGGTCGCGATCATCGGCACCGGCGGTATCGCCCGGGGCTGCCATCTGCCCGCGCTCACCGCGCTCGCCGAGGAGGGCGAGACGGAGGTCGTGGCCGCGGTCGACATCGACGCCGACGCGGTCCGGACGTTCTGCGCGGACGCGGGCATCCCGCACGCGTACACCGATCTGGACCGCATGCTGGCGGAACAGCGCCCCGACCTGGTCGCCGTCTGCACCCCGCCGACCCTGCACCGCGAGCAGACGGTGGCCGCGCTGCGGGCCGGCGCCTGGGTGTGGTGCGAGAAGCCGCCGGTCCCCACGCTCGCCGACTTCGACGCCGTGGAGGCCGAGGAGGGCGCCGACGGGGGCCCGTACGCCTCGATCGTCTTCCAGCACCGCTTCGGCTCGGGCTCGCGGCACGTGCGGCGGCTGCTCGCCGAGCGGGCCATGGGACGCCCGCTCGTGGCGCACTGCCAGACCACCTGGTACCGCGACGCCGCCTACTACGCCGTGCCCTGGCGCGGCCGCTGGGAGACCGAGGGCGGCGGACCCGCCATGGGCCACGGCATCCACCAGATGGACCTGCTGCTCGACCTGCTCGGTCCGTGGAGCGAGGTGCGGGCCATGGCGGGGCGGCTGGTCCACGACCTGGAGACCGAGGACGTCTCGACCGCCCTCGTGCGCTTCGAGAACGGTGCGATGGCCACCGTCGTCAACAGCGTCCTCAGCCCCGACGAGGTCAGCCGCATACGCATCGACTGCGAGCGCGCCACCGTCGAGCTCACCCACCTGTACGGCCACAGCAACCAGAACTGGCGCGTCACCCCCGCCCCGGACGTGCCCGACGCGGACGCGACGGCCTGGCGGGACTTCGGCGCGGACGTGCCGAGCTCACACCTGGCGCAGCTGCGGGAGCTGGTGGCGAGCATGCGCGCCGGGGAACGGCCGCGGGCCAGCGGCGCCGACGGGCGGACCAGCCTGGAGCTGATCACCGCGATCTACAAGTCGGCGTTCACGGACACCACCGTACGGGCCGGGGAGATCGGGCCCGGCGACCCGTACTACACGGCCCTGCACGGAGGCGCGCCCGGCTGGGCGCCCGCTGCCGGGACGCCCGCGACCGGGACGCCCGCGACCGGGACGCCCGCGACCGGGACGCCCGCGACCGCCGAGAGCCGGGAGATCGCCGTATGACCGCCCACGACGGCCTGCGCATCGTCCACGCCCACGGTGACCGGATCACGGTCACCGAGCCCACCACCGGCGTCGAGCTGTTCGCCTACGTCTACCGGCCGGAGGCGGCCTGGGAGGCGCCTAAGCCCTACCTGCACCCGGTCCGGACACTCAAGGGTGACGTCGTCACCGACTACCGGCCCAACGACCACCGCTGGCACAAGGGCCTCCAGCTCACCGCCTCGCACCTGTCCGGGCAGAACCTGTGGGGCGGCAACAGCTATGTGCACGGGGAGGGGTACCTCCCCCTTCCCGAGCGGGTGGGGTCGATGGCGCACGTCGGCTTCGACGCGGTCACCGCGGACGGCGACCGCGTCGTCATCGCCGAGCGGCTCACCTGGCACCCGTACACCGGTGAGCTGTGGGCCGACGAGGAGCGCCGCATCGAGGTGCACGACGTCGATCCGGCGGCCGGGTCCTGGGCGCTGACCTGGACCAGCGCCATCACCAACCGGCGCGACGAGCCGCTGCTCTTCGGCAGCCCGACCACCGCCGGGCGCGAGAACGCGGGCTACACGGGCCTGTTCTGGCGAGGCCCGCGGGGCTTCCGGGACGGCCGGGTCATCGGGCCCGACGCGGAGGGGCCCGGGCTGATGGCGAGCCAGTCGCCCTGGCTCGCGTACTCGGCGGAGCACGACGTCACCGACGGCCACGCCACGCTGGTCTTCGCGCATGCCCCCGAGAACGACCACGACGGGGCCCGGGGCGCCCACCCCGCCCACTGGTTCGTGCGCAACGAGCCCTTCGCCGCCGTCGCCCCGTCCTGGGCCTTCCACGACGAGCTGCAGCTCGCGCCGGGCGACACGCTCACCCGCCGCTACCGGGTCGTCGTGGCCGACGGGGCCTGGGAGCGGGAGGAGATCGCCAAGTACCTGGAGGCGCACCCGTGGTGACGGAGGCAGGGGCCGGTGCCGTGACGTCCGGCTTCGCGGGTCTGCCCGGCGCGGTCGCCCTCTCGCACCTGTCCGTGTACGACTGGCCGGCGGCCGACGGGGTGTGCGGCGGCAGCCCCCATCTGCACCTGACCTGCTCGGAGGCGTACGTCGTCACGGGCGGGCGCGGTGCGGTGCAGACGCTGACCACGTCCGGGTACGAAGTCACGCCCCTCGTGCCCGGCACGGTCGCCTGGTTCACCCCGGGCACCATCCACCGGCTGGTGAACGAGGACGGGCTGCGCATCACGGTGCTGATGCAGAACAGCGGGCTCCCGGAGGCGGGCGACGCCGTGCTCACGCTGCCGCCGGAGTACCTCGCGGACCCGGACACGTACGCCGCCGCGACCGTCGTTCCGGCGGACGCCCCGGAAGAGGAGCGGGAGCGGATCGCGCGCGCCCGGCGCGATCTCGCGCTGGAGGGCTACCGGGCGCTGCGCGACGCCGACGGTCCCGAGCCGCTGGCGGCGTTCCACCGGGCCGCCGCCGCGCTGGTCCGGCCCCGGCTCGCCGAGTGGCGGGAACGCTGGGAGCGCGGCGCCCGTGCGGCCGCGGCGGCCACCGGCGACCAGCTCGGCCGCCTGCAGCGCGGTGACGTCTCGCACCTGGGCGACGCCGTCGTACGGGCGGAACAGCCGTCGGAGCACGGGAGGTTCGGGATGTGCGGGCGGCTGGACGTGTACCGGGGCACGTGCTGAGCGACGTGTACCGGGGCACGTGCTGAGCCGCCGAGCGGGCGTCCTGACCTGCCGGAGGGGGTGCGGTCACCGGCCCCGCAGGTGGTGGCGCTTGCGCCAGGCCACCACCGCACCGGCCAGGGCCGGGACGGCGATGCACGCCATGGCGATCAGGAACGCGGGTGAGGTCGGCGTCGAGGCGCGGGCGCCGGCCACCACGTACGCCGCGGTGTTCGGGATCGAGCCCAGCCCCGTGGCGAGCAGGAACGGCAGCCAGCCCATACGGGAGACGGACGCGCAGTAGTTCGACGCCCAGAACGGCACCCCGGGGAACAGCCGGGCCGCGAGCACCGAGCGGAAACCGTGCCGGCTGAGCTGCCCGTCGACGGCCTTCAGCCAGCGGCCCCGCAGCAGGGGCCGCAACGCGTCCTGCCCGAGCAGCCGGCCGAGACCGAACGCGATGCCCGCCCCGAGCACCGTGCCCGCGATCGCGGTGCCCAGTCCGAGCTGGGAGCCGAACAGGGCGCCCGCCGCCAGATTGAGCAGCGGCCGCGGCACGAACGCCACCGTGCACAGCCCGTACGCCGCCGCGAACACCAGCGCCGCCGCGGCGCCGCCGAGCTGGGCGGGCCAGCCGTCGGACAGCAGCCGCTGTGGTTCGAACAGCAGCACGCTCGACGCGGCCCCCGCGAGGAGCGCCAGGAGCAGCGAGAACCGGGCCCAGGGTGAGAGCAGCGCACGGCTGCAGCGTGCGGCGAGACCCGTGGGGGAGGCGGGCGGGACGGGTGTGACCGGTGCGACTGATGCGACGGGCGGGGAGGTGGCCGTCGCGGTGCCCCCAGAGCGGGTGGTGGCATCGAGCATTCGGCGACAGTAACCGACCTGTGTATGTGATCGCCGTATGGAACGTCTCAGGGCTGTCACAGGATGCCGAACAGCGGATGTGCCGGGTGAGGCGGCCGGAGCGTCCCTTTCGTCGGCACGTGCTGACACGGTTCACCTCTCTGTACCCCCCGTTGGCCGCCGGCGGGGCGTGCGCGTACCGGCGGGGGCACGGCCCACCTCTCGCCCCTGACCTGGCAGGACGGGCGTGCACGCGCGCTGCCGGGGCTTCACGGCGGCCGCTTCCGGCGAGTACGGCCGTACCACCGGGGCACCCGCGTCGCGGGCGGCCGGGAAACCCGAACGCCCCTTCTCCGCCGCCCACTCCGCGCGCCGCCGTGTGAAGCATCTCTCGCCCTCTCCCGCCCTCTCCCGCCCTCTCCCGCCATCTCTCGCCGGAAGCCGTCCCGCGTGCCGCTTCCGGTGCCGTCCGTCCCGGCGGTCCCGCCCGTCGCGAAAATCGTTCGACGCGGACGGACGCGTCGGCGATGATCGACGCCATGTTCCGGCACGCCTTCGTCCTCGCAGCATCCGCGGCAGTCGCGGATGCCCCGAAGGCTGCCCTTCTCATCGTCGCGGCCGCCGCAGACGGCGCCCGAAGCTGACTCTCCCCGGATCATCCCGGCGGACCCCGTAGGGGGAGGGTCGGGAAGACCGCGGGGTCCCCGTTCCGGCCGATCCGTCGCGTGCGCTGTGTGCGCCGCGTTCCGCGCCGGGACCGTCAGAAGTACCACTGAACAGGCTTCGAGGTACCGCCATGCCCAAGACGGCTTACGTCCGCACGAAACCCCACCTCAACATCGGCACGATGGGTCACGTCGACCACGGCAAGACCACCCTGACCGCCGCGATCACCAAGGTCCTCGCCGAGCGCGGCTCCGGCGACAGCACCCGCTACGTCCCGTTCGACCGGATCGACAAGGCGCCGGAGGAGGCGGCGCGCGGCATCACCATCAACATCGCGCACGTCGAGTACGAGACCGACACCCGGCACTACGCGCACGTCGACATGCCCGGCCACGCCGACTACGTCAAGAACATGGTCACCGGTGCGGCGCAGCTCGACGGGGCGATCCTCGTCGTCTCCGCGCTCGACGGGATCATGCCGCAGACCGCCGAGCACGTGCTGCTCGCCCGGCAGGTGGGCGTCGACCACATCGTCGTCGCCCTCAACAAGGCCGACGCGGGCGACGAGGAGCTCACCGACCTCGTCGAGCTGGAGGTCCGCGAACTGCTCACCGCGCACGGCTACGGGGGCGACTCCGTCCCCGTCGTACGGGTCTCCGGGCTGAAGGCCCTGGAGGGCGACCCGCGCTGGACGGCGGCGGTCGAGGCGCTGCTCGACGCGGTGGACACGTACGTGCCCGTGCCGGAGCGGTACCTGGACGCGCCGTTCCTGCTGCCGGTCGAGAACGTGCTCACCATCACCGGCCGCGGCACCGTCGTCACCGGCGCCGTCGAACGGGGCACCGTCCGCGTGGGCGACCGCGTGGAGGTGCTCGGCGCGGAGCTGGAGACCGTGGTCACCGGACTGGAGACCTTCGGCAAGCCCATGGAGGAGGCCCAGGCCGGCGACAACGTGGCGCTGCTGCTGCGCGGCGTCCCGCGCGACGCCGTACGGCGCGGGCACATCGTCGCCGCGCCCGGCAGCGTCACGACCGGCCGCCGTTTCACGGCTCAGGTGTACGTCCTCTCGGCGCGCGAGGGCGGCCGTACGACCCCGCTCACGACCGGCTACCGGCCGCAGTTCTACCTCCGCACCGCGGACGTGGTCGGCGACGTCGACCTCGGGGAGACGGCGGTCGCCCGGCCCGGCGACACCGTCACGATGACGGTCGAGCTGGGCCGCGAGGTCCCGCTGGAGCCCGGCCTCGGCTTCGCGATCCGCGAGGGCGGGCGCACGGTCGGGGCGGGGACGGTGACCTCGGTCGGCTGAGCGGACACCTCCTGACGGGTGCCCGTCCCCACCGGGCGGGCACCCGTCACCGCGCGGCCCGGCGGCACAATGGGTCCCGTGAACGAGCCCATACCCGTCACCCGGGTCACCGACCACGGGACCGCCAAGCTCATGCCGGACGTCGACCGGGAGCGCGCCTGGCTGCTGACGGTCGACGGGGCGCCGCAGTCGTACGTCGACCTCGACGAGCCGACGCACCTCGAGTTCGAGTACGCGCGGCGGCTCGGGCACGCGCTGGACACGGTGGCCGGACCGGGGCGGCCGCTCGACGTGCTGCACCTCGGCGGGGGCGCGCTCACGCTGCCGCGGTACGTCGCGGCCACCCGGCCCGGCTCCCGCCAGGACGTCGTCGAGGCCGACCGCGGGCTGCTGGACCTGGTCGCCGAGCATCTGCCCCTGCCCGGCGACGCGCGGATCGCGCTGCACGGCGCCGACGCCCGGGAGTGGCTCGAGGCGGCACCGGCCGGCTCCGCCGACGTCCTGGTCGCGGACGTCTTCGGCGGCTCCCGCGTCCCGGCGCACCTGACGACGGAGGCGTACGCGCGCGCGGCCGCCCGGGTGCTGCGCGGCGACGGGGTCTACCTGGCCAACCTCGCGGACGCCGCGCCCTTCGCCTTCCTGCGCTCCCAGCTGGCCACGCTGGCCACGGTCTTCGCCGAACTCGCGCTCGTCGCCGAGCCGGCCGTGCTGCGCGGCCGGCGCTTCGGCAACGCCGTGCTCCTCGCCGCCCACCACCCGCTCGACATCGCCCCGCTCGCCCGCCGCACCGCCGCCGACGTCTTCCCGGCCCGCGTCGAGCACGGCAGGGCGCTGCGCGACTTCGTCGGCGCCGCCGTCCCCGTGCGCGACGAGGACGCCGTACCGTCGCCCGAGCCGCCCGACGGGGCCTTCGGCATCGGCTGAGGGCCGGCCCGGCCGGAGGGACGCGGGGCGTCCCCTCCCCGCGTCCCCGTCGGCCGGGGCCCGAATCAGCTCAAAGACGGCTGCCGGTCCACCGGGCCCGCGTGCCAGGCTGACAGGACCTGTCCCGGAAGGCTCGGTCCGTCATGTCATTACGGCCCTTCCCCGGTTGTCGTCCCGCGCGCCGGCGCCCGTGGGTCCGTGTTCTCGCAGCGGCCGTCGCCATGGTCGTGGCGCTCCTGGTGGCCGGCTGTTCCGGCGGGGGCGAGAGAGGGAGCGACGACGACACCTTCGTGTACCTGTCCAGCAGGGGGCTGGTGACCGAGTGGGACCCGGCGCGCTCGTACTCCGACGAAGTCGTGGCGCTGGCGAACATGTACGAGACCCTCACCCGGTACAACGCCGGGACCGGGAAGACAGAGGGTGTGCTCGCGACCCGCTGGACCACGTCCGAGGACCGCCGGACCTGGACCTTCACCCTGCGGGACAACGTGCGCTTCCACTCCGGACACCCGCTGACCGCCGAGTCGGTGAAGGCGGCGATCGACCGCACGATGAGGCTGAAGGCCAGCGCCTCCTACGTGTGGGACCCGGTGGAGAGGATCACCCCGGTCGGGAAGCGGCAGGTCCGCTTCGAGCTGTCCCGCCCGGCGCCGCTGGACATCATCGCCTCCGCCACCTACGCGGCCTGGATCTATGAGATCCCCGACGACGCCGACGACGCGAAGGACTACCGGGCCACCGCCCGCGGCACCGGGCCGTACACGGTCGCCTCGTGGAACCCGGGCAGCGAGAACGAACTGGAGCTGACCGCCTTCGAGGACTACTGGGGCGGGTGGCGCGGCAACCGCTACACGAAGGTGGTCTTCCAGGCGGTGCCGCAGTCGTCCACGTCGGCGCAGCTCATGAGCTCGGGCGAGGGAACCTTCGCCGGCGGGCTGCCGCCGCAGCTCGTGGACACGCTGCGCGGCCGGCCGAACCTGACCGTGTACGAACGGCCCTCGTGGCAGACCCTGATCGGCCTGCTGAACACCCAGAAGAAGCCGCTGGACGACATCCGGGTGCGCCAGGCGGTCGCGAACGCGCTCGACTACCAGGAACTGATCAAGGCGAGCAGGGGTGCCCTCGTCGCCTCCGACGGCGTCATCCCCGAGGGCATGTTCGGACACACCACCACGCTGGACCTGCCGGGTGACCAGGACCTCGCCCGGAAGCTGCTGAAGGAGGCCGGGTACGGCCCGGGCAGCGGCCGGACCATCGAGCTGGAGATGACCTATCCCGCGGGCGAGGACACCATCCGCACCCTCGGCGACGTGATGAAGGCTCAGCTCCGCCCGTTCGGCATCGACCTGAAGGTCCAGGGGCTGGCCTGGTCGTCGGCGCAGTGGCCGCGCGCCAAGAGCAAGGACCCGGACGAGCGCCAGGACATCTTCGTCATGTGGTGGTGGCCGGACGACCCCGAGCCGCTGTCGTACTTCCGCAACGTGTTCCGGACCGAGGAGGAGATCTCCTACAACCTCGCCTACTACTCCGACCGCGAGCTCGACCGGCTCATCGACCGGGTCGGTGCGCTCCAGGCGACGGACCCGGACGAAGCCGTGCGGACCTACCGCACGATGCAGGAGATCGTCATCAGGGACGCGGTGCAGCTCTTCCTCGGCACCAACGTCTATCAGCGGGTGCTGGACAGCGACGTCAAGGGCTACGTCGACAACCCGGCGTACGCGAACGTCGTGTTCGTCCACGACCTCACCCATCAGTAGCCGCCTGCACCAGCCCGGGGGGTGGACATGAAGCGCGCCCGGAACGGCCGCGGTCTGCCGGTGCTCCGTTACGCGGCCCGCCGTGCGGTGCTCTCGGCCCTGGTAGCCCTCGGGGTGGTGGTGCTGACGTACCTGATCGCACGGGTGGTGCCCAGCGACCCGGCCGGGGTCTGGGCCGGACCGCGGGCCTCGGCCGCGGAACGGGCGCGCATCCGCGCCGAACTGGGCCTTGACCGCCCGGTCGCCGAGCAGATCGTCTCGTACGTGGCCGGGGTGCTGCACGGCGACTGGGGCCTGTCGGTCCTCACCCACCGCCCCGTCCTCACCGATCTGCTCACGCTGCTGCCCAACTCCCTCCAAGTGGTGCTCGCCGGACTGGTCATCGGGCTGGCGGTGGGCCTCCCCGCGGGACTGGCCGCCGTACGGTGGCACGGCAGGACCCCCGACAGGCTGGTGCGGTCCGGCGCGCTGCTGAGCGCCGCGATCCCGACGTTCTGGCTGGCACTCCTCCTGCAGACGCTCCTCGCGAGCCGGCTCGGCCTGCTGCCGATCGCCGGCAGCCACGACCGGGCGGTGCTCGCCGCGCACCCGGTGACCACCGTCACCGGACTGCCCCTGCTCGACGCCGTCCTCACCGGCAACGGCGCGGCCGCCGCCGACCTCTTCGACCACCTGCTCCTGCCGGCCCTCGTCGTGGCCTCCTACCCTGCGGCCGTCGTCGCCCGCATGGTGCGGGCGAGCCTCCTGGACGCGGCCGGCGAACCGCACATCCAGCTGGTGCGCTCCCTCGGCTTTCCCGAGCGGGCCGTCCTCGGCCGCTTCGCCCTGCGGCTCGCCTGGAACCCGGTCCTGCAGCTGCTCGCGCTGATCTTCGGGTACTCGCTGGTCAACACCTTCCTCGTGGAGGCGGTGTTCGACTATCCGGGGCTCGGCCGGTACGCGGCCGACGCGGTGCAGTCCCTGGACACACCGGCCGTCGTCGGCGTGACGCTCCTGGTCGCCCTGCTGTACCTCGCCGCGAACCTGGCCGTCGACCTGGCCCAGGCGGCCCTCGACCCGCGCATCACCCTGCGATGACACGCGGCACCGGAAGCGGCCGCACGGCACTGGTCCTCGTCACCGCCGGTGTCGCGCTCGTCGTGCTCGTCGCCCTGCTCGCACCGGTGCTGGCCCCGTACCCGGCGGACGCGACCGGCGGCACCGAGACCGCCCGGATCCTGCGCCCGCCCTCCGCGGCCCACTGGTTCGGCACCGACGAACTGGGCCGCGACGTGTTCTCCCGGGTGCTGTACGGCGCGCGCGTCGGCCCGGTCGTCGCGGTGGCCGTGGTGACGGTCTCGCTGCTCGTGGGCACCGCGACGGGGCTGGTGGCCGGCTACTTCGGCGGCTGGATCGACGAGGCCCTCATGCGTCTGACCGACGTCTTCCTGGCCGTGCCGGCCCTGCTGCTGGCCCTGGTCCTGGCCACGGTGCTGACGCCCGGCCCGGTGGGGCTGACCGTCGCGCTCACCGTGACCTGGTGGCCGTGGTACGCCCGGCTGGTGCGCGGCGAGGCCGCGTCGGTCGCCGGCCGCCCGTACACCGAGGCGTGCCGGGCCCTCGGTCTCGGCCACCGGCGCACCCTGCTCCGCCACGTCCTGCCCAACGCCTCGACCCCCCTGCTGGTCCAGGCGTCCACCGATGTCGGCGGGGTGCTGCTCGTCACCTCCGCACTGTCCTTCCTCGGCCTCGGCCCGCAGCCGCCCACCCCCGACTGGGGCCTGATGGTGGAGCAGTCGCAGAACTACTTCACCACCCAATGGTGGATCGGCACCTTCCCCGGACTGGCCATCATGCTGGTCGCGGCCCTCTTCTTCCTGCTCGGCGACGTGCTCCGGGACCGCCTCGACCCGCGGCACACCCCAGGGATCCGGCCGTGACCGCCGCGCCCCTGCTGGAACTGCGCGACGTACGGGTCTCGTTCGGCCCCGAGCCGGCGGAGCCCGTGCTGCACATCGGCGAACTGATGCTGCGCCGGGCGGAGTTCCTGGGCGTCACGGGGCAGAGCGGCGCGGGCAAGACGACGACCGGGCTGACGGTGCTGGGGCTGACCCGCCACGCGGGCGCCCGGGTGACCGGCAGCATCCGGCTGGCAGGCGAGGAACTGGTGGGGATGCCGGAACGGCGGCTGCGCCGGCTGCGCGGTTCCGTCATGGCGCTGATCCCGCAGAACCCGGCCGCCGCCTTCAGCCCGGTGCTGCCGGTCGGTACGACCGTGCTGCGCGCGCTGCGGCTGCACGGCTGCACGCGCGCGGAGGCACGGCACCGGGCCGCCGCCGGGATGGAGCGGGTCGGGCTGCCCGCCGAGTACCTCACCCGCTTCCCGCACCAGCTCTCCGGCGGCCAGCTCCAGCGGACGGCGATCGCGCTGGCGTCGGCCCTCGGGGTACGGCTGCTCGTCGCCGACGAACCGACCAGCTCCCTGGACGTGACGGCCCAGGCGCGGATCTGCGCGCTGCTGGCGGAGCTGCGCGCCGCGCACGGCACGGCCGTGCTGTTCGTCAGCCACGACCTGGCCCTGCTGGCCGGGCTGTGCGACCGGATCGCGGTACTGCACCGGGGCCGGGTGGCCGAGGACCGCCCCGCCGCGGAGCTGGTCACCGCGCCACGGGCGGACTGCACGCGCGCACTGCTGGCGGCTGTGCCCGGGCGGGCGGGGGAGGGGGGCGGGGAGGGATACGGATACGGGGACGGATAGGGATACGGGGAACACGGACATGGGGAAGACGGGTACGGGCCCGGAACGGCCGGTGCTTGAGGCACGCGACCTGACCGTGACGTACGGCGGTGCGGCGGTGCTGGACCGGGTGAGCCTGGCGCTGCCCGTGGGCCCGTACGGCCTGGGCCTGATCGGCGAGAGCGGGTCGGGCAAGACGACGCTGGCCCGGTGCCTGCTGGGACTGGTGGCGCCGACGCACGGCACGGTCCTCCTCGACGGCGTGGACATCGCCCGGATACGGCCCCCGCGTGCCTTCCGGCGCGCCGTCCAGATCGTCGTGCAGGACACCGAGGGCGCCCTCGACCCGCGGATGCGGGTGGGCGCCGCGATCGCCGAGGTGCTGCGGGCCCACCGGCTGGTGCCGCGCGGCACCGAGCACGCCCGCGTCGCCGAACTGCTCGCCGACGTGGGCCTGTCCGCCGAGCACGCCGCGCGCTTCCCGCACCAGCTCTCCGGCGGGCAGCGCCAGCGCGTGGCGATCGCCCGCGCACTGGCCGTGCGGCCGCGCTGCCTCGTCCTGGACGAGCCGACCAGCGCCCTGGACACGACCGTGCAGGCGCGGATCCTCCGGCTGCTCGGCGCACTGCGCGCCGAGCACCGGCTCTCCTGTCTGCTGATCTCGCACGACCTGCTGGTCGTGGAGCGGTTCTGCCGGCACGTGGCCGTCCTGCAGCACGGCCGGATCGTGGAGGAGGGCCTCCTGGCGGACGTGCTCCGCACCCCCCGGCACCCCGCCACCCGCCGGCTGCGCGACGCGGTACCGCGCCTTCCGGCCGCCCCGCGGTCCTCCCACGCCTCCCCCGACCCGCCACGGTGATCCGCGCGGGCGGGTCGCGGTCCGGCTCAGTTCCCGGGAACGGGGACGGACGCCGTCGCCGGGAGCGGGGGAGCCGCCGCGTCCGGCGGCCGGGAGTCCGGCAGCCCGGAGTCCGGCGGCCCGGGGTTTGGCGGCCGCACGTCCACGGGCTTCGTGCGCCGCGTCAGATTCCGTACGTCCCGGACGCACAGCACCGCCGCCGTGGCCACCACGACCACCGCGGCGCTGCCCCACAGGGCCGCCGGGCGCCCGAAGGACTGCTCCGCCGGGCCCGCCAGCGCCGAGGCGAGGGGCACCATCGACACCGAGCCGACCCAGTCGTACGCCGAGACCCGGGAGAGCTTCTCCTCGGGTATCTCCTGGTGCAGCGCGGTCATCCAGGAGACCCCGAACACCTCGATCGCCAGACCGCTCACGAACATCGCCACGCACAGGGCGGCGAGCGGCGCCGGTACGGCGAGAGCGGCGGACGGCAGCGCGGACGGGAAGACGCACAGCGTGCCCACGAGGAGCAGCCGGCGCGGCCGCCAGCGCGTCATCAGCAGCGCCCCGGCCGCGTTGCCCGCCCCGTACAGGGCCAGCGCCAGGCCCCAGGGGCCCGGCCCGCCGAGGTGGTCCCGGGCGACCTGGGGCCCGTAGACCGCGTCGGCGGCGACGACGACCGCGTTCACCAGGGAGAACTGGACGACGATCGCCCACAGCCAGGACCGTCCGGTGAACTCCCGCCAGCCGTCCCGCAGATCGGCGAGCATGCCGTGACCCGGTGTGCGCGGCGGGATGTGGCTCACGTCGAGGAAGGCGCGCAGCGCCCCGGCGACGGCGAACGCGGCCGCGTCCACCGCGAGCACCCAGCCGGGGCCGATCACGGCGACCAGCGCGCCGCCGATCGCCGCGCCGGTCAGCGTCGCCCCCTGCGTCGCGAAGCGGAACAGGGCGAAGGCGCGCCCCGCCTGCTCCGCGGTGACCGAGGAGAGCAGCATGCCCTCGGCCGCCGGGCCGAAGAACGCCTGGCCGGTGCCGCCGAGCGCGGACAGCAGCATCATCTGCCACAGCCGGGGCTCCCCGGCGAGCACGAGCACCGCGAAGGCGCCCTGCGACAGGCAGTTGAGCGTGTTCGCCGCGACCATCACCCGGTGCCGGGGCAGCCGGTCCGCGATCGCGCCGCCGACCAGCAGGAACAGCACCAGCGGCAGGGTCCGGGCCGCCGCGACCAGACCGACGTCGCCGCTGCCGCCGCCCGCTTCCAGCACGGCGAACGCCGCCGCGATCAGGGCGCCGTGGCTGCCCAGTCCCGTCACCACGGAGGCGGTGGTCAGCAGGGTGTGGTTGCGGCCCGCCCGGGCGGGGCGTGGCGAGTGGTCGGAGTTGGCGGCTGAGGTCACCGGCGCACTATCCCGGGCCGGGGCGCGAGGTGCCAAATCGTTTGTTCGAGGGGCCTGGCCAACGGTGGCTACTCGTGGGTAACCTCCGGGAGCATGAGCGCAGAAGAGATGTCGGTCGGCGAGATGCTCGCCGCGACGGTGCCGATGGCCAGGACGCTGAACCTGGAGTTCGTGGAGACCACGCCGGAGAAGGCCGTGGTGGCCCTGCCGGACCAGAGCGACTACCACAACCACGTCGGTGGCCCGCACGCCGGCGCCATGTTCACGCTCGGGGAGTCGGCCAGCGGGGCCATCGTGCTCGCCGCGTTCGGGGACCAGCTCTCCCGGGCCGTACCGCTCGCCGTCAGCGCCGAGATCGCGTACCGGAAGCTGGCGATGGGAGCCGTCACGGCGACCGCCACGCTCGGCCGGCCCGCCGCCGAGGTGGTCGCCGAGCTGGACGCCGGGCAGCGCCCGGAGTTCCCCGTCTCCGTCGCCATCCGGCGGGGTGACGGCGCCGTGACCGGCGAGATGACGGTCGTCTGGACCCTGCGTCCCGCGGCCTGAGCAGGCCCTGATGGCCAGGGCTGCCGTTACCCTCGGGTCGCGTTACCCCTGCGGTGCCGTGGCAGGCGGCATCAGCCGGTACGGGCTGGGAAGGTCTGAGGTGCTGGGGTGATGACGATGGTCCTGCTATGTGAGGTGTCGGGGCAATGCTGCGGCGCGGACAGCAGGGTCCCTGCGTCCGGACGGTGTTACAGCAAGCTGGCCACGCTGTTCTGGATGGCTGCCACGTCGCCCGCGATCGCGGCTGTGGCCTCCACGCCGGGAGCGATGAAGCCTAACCAGCGCAACAGGATGTTGCGGCGTGGCTCCTCGCGGGTGAGCTCCGCCTCGACGTGCTCGGCGGCGTCGACGAGCTCCGCACCGTCCTCATACCGGTCCTGCTCCCTGCGCAGGTGCTCAAGCAGTAGTCGCGCGGCGGCACGGAGTTCGGCGATGGCGGCCGCGCGGTCGCCATCGGCCGGAGCGGCGTTGGTAGCCGTCGAGTGGTTGACGGCGACGGCGCTGCCGTCGATCCGGACATCTCCGCTCGCGCGGATGCCGCTGTTTCCACTGTCACCGTGTGACATGGCGTCACCTTCCTGTCCGCATACGTGGTGTGGTCGGCCTGGTGGAAGAAGGGCGGGTGGGTACCGGCGCCACGGGAGCGCCGGCCGTGTGGCCGCGCCGGTAGATTCCGGCGATGCTGCCGCCGACGCCGAGGGCGGAACCGTGGAGTGTCACGTTGCCACCCGCGTACAGACCCATGTTATTGATGGTGGCTTGACGTTCGATCAGATCACTCACGTCGATGTTGTGGTCGTCCATGAACTCCACTAACGCGTCCAGCACCCGATGTTCGACCGTCTTGGCGTACATCTCCTTGTCCAACTGTTGGAAGTAGCGGTAGTAGAGCCGGTCGCTCGCCGCTTCCCTGAGGCTGAGACACGCTCCATAGTTGAACGAGCGATGATGTATCTCCCGCGCTTGACGGCGTTGCCTGCGGCGTTCGGTGATGGGCGAGAACAGGCTCTCGATCACGGAGCGGGGTGCCTCGGCGAACAGTATGGGCGAGCGGAGACCAGCGCGGCCCACCAAGGCCCACCATTGGCGGAAGGTAGGAGAACCGAGCAGCTGGTCCGCTACTCGATACCGTTCGCGCACCGGGGTCAGGAGGGAACTGCTGCCTTCGACGAAGAGCATCTTGTGGTCGGACAGCAGTGCACACCGCATGAAGAGGGTGGTGGCCAGTTCGCCGCTCCAGCCCGCGACCCGGATCGCCAGGTAGGGACGTGCGCGGCCCTTGCCGTCCTCGCGCAGTGCGCGCAGGAGGTCCGGTGAGACATTCTCCTTGGGCGGCCCGGCGGTGTCGGGCAGCAGCTCGGCGCGCGTTCGGTCGTCCACTCCCCACAACAGGTCCGCACCGTTGACCAGCAGGAGGTTCTCGACGTGGACGCCGGGGAGCTTCAGATCCCCGATCCGGTCGGCGAGGTGGTCGTTGAGCTCGTGGACGGTGAAGGGCAGGACCTGCTTGCCCTCCTGGGCGTGTTCCGCGTTCAGTGCGAAAGACCAGGTGCTGGTTACCTCTCCGTACCCGATGAAGGGTGTGTAGAGCGGGAAGACGATGACGTTGCCCCGGTCTCGCCTCTCGATCGCCTCGATCCATCGCCGGTTGTCGGAGCCGCGAGGTGGAGGAGCCTGTGCCGGATCGAAGTTCTCACGTTTGAGCTGTCCGGCGACCACACCGTAGTGCACCCTGAGGGATTCGACGGCGATGATGATCCACGCCGCAAGCAAGCCCAAGGCCAGGCTGGTGCCGACGGTGAAGGGAATTGTGATCAACGTCACCAGAAGCAGCAGACTGAGCACGAAGTCCAGACGCACTTGACGATGGCGAGCGGCCAGCGCGTGCCGTAGCACGCAGCCGAGGTCGACGCCCGGCGACGAGGCGACGGCGCGGCGAGGCTCCTCGGCGATCCACTTGACGGCCTGGCGGGCGAAGCCGCTGTCCGTGTGGACGGCAGTGCACAGGTACCGGGTGACGTCGCGAGCGAAGCGGGGCCCCGGGACCGCCGGAGGCGTGCCTGGGGCAGGTGGCGGCGCGGCGGTGGGACGCGTGGGGGCGATGCGTGGTGGAGCGTTGCGGAACGTATGGGGTGTCCTGGGCGGTGAGATGTTGTGGGATGTGCTGGGTCCGGTGGGTGGTGGAACATTGCGGGGAGGTTGTGGTTCGGTGGCAGGATCGGGTGGGGCGGCTGTGGCTGAAGGGTCGAAAACGCGTACAGCACCGCAGTTGGAGCACTGGGTGTAGTTGCGGTCAGTGACGGCGGCTCCGCAGCGCGGACACCGAGGGGTCGGAACGTTCATGATCCTCTGTCTCTGCTCGGTACATGGGTACGTGGCGGTGGGATGGGTGAGGCCGCGTCAACTTCTGGACGCCGTCTTGCGTCCGGACGGCACGTCCCGGGGCCTCTGCGGCTCGGGCGCCGGTGTGCTGGAAGGCGAGTTCGACGCGCTGGGCGTAAGGCTCTGTGGAGAACAGGCGGCCGATTGGCTCTGCGACGGTTCGTGAGAGGGGTGAGGAGTTGCGTCGCCCCCGTCGCCCGGGGACAGCAGGCGCAGCAGGGCCGCCGACCCCACAAGAGCGCTCGATGCCAGCAGAAGCCGGCTGCGCGACCAGGCTGTGCGAGAGGTGGACATGGTCGTTCCTCGAGATCGGGGCTCGTGCGGGAGAACGGGTTCCGCGGGCGCGCAGCGGACGGCCGACGGCGTCGACCGTCCCCACACGCGTCGTGAGGAGCCTGGTGATCAGTCCATGTACTCGGCCGACACGGTCACGTACTCCTCGCTCACCGGCTGTTCGGTGAAGCCGGGAGTGGACCGGGGAATCTGCATCTCCCCCGCTCGTGACGAAGCGACGAGTGAATTGAGCAGGCTGCCGAGCGCTTGCAGGAGAGCGCGGTCCTGATCGACTTCTGCGTCGGCGAGAAAAGCCGCCTTGGTGGCGACCTTGCCGAGCACATCCGGGTTGGCGGCACCGAAGCCGTAGCTGATGACATGCGGGTACCGGGGCCAGGAACGGTCGATCAGCCGCCGGAACGCGTCGTGCCAGCCCTCGTCGGTCGGGGAGCCGTCCGTCAGGAGGAACATCACCGGTCGCAGTACGGCCATGCCCATGCTGCGCAAATCATCCACGTCCGTTTCGATACGGCTGCGTACGAGATCGAAGGCCGCAGAGTAGTTCGTCACCCCATTGCACACGATCTCCGGCATTGCCTGCACCCGATCCAATTCGGTCATTTCGAAGATCAGGTGCGCGTCCGTCGAGAAAGCAATCAGGGACATGTGGGCGAATTCTGACACTCGCGGGCTCTCCGAAATCACCGCGTGCAGTCGTGTCAGGGTTTGATTGAGGGTGTTTTGGTGAGGCTCCATCGAACTCGATGCGTCGATCACCAAATAGGTGGGCAGGCATTTCTGTCGAAGATCGTAGGCGTTGGCGTCCTGACCGGGCGCCATGTCGTCATGAATGTTCATGTCTGTTGTTTCTCTTCCGCTGTTCGATTACGGACGGCACGTCTGAAGTGCGTCTTCGGGGCCCGGCTTCAGACGACGAGCAACAGGACGAGCGCAATCACCGCGACGGCGACGAGCAGGGCCACGA
Source organism: Streptomyces sclerotialus (assembly GCA_000719105.1). Lineage (GTDB taxonomy): Bacteria > Actinomycetota > Actinomycetes > Streptomycetales > Streptomycetaceae > Streptomyces > Streptomyces sclerotialus_B. The sequence goes on from JODX01000014.1 coordinate 62,680, forward strand.
GCGCCGCGGCCGAGGACTCGGTATCCGGTGGGGGCGGTGCCGGTGGGTGGGGCGGCACGGCGGGCTTGACGGGGCGGCCGGACCCCGCGGGCCGTGTCACGGCCGACGAACGCGGGGCTGCCGTGTCGCCGCGGCGGGCGGCGGGTCGGGCGGGCAGCGGCAGGCGGGCGACTGTGAAACGGACCACGGGACCGTCGTGCAGAGCGGCGAGCAGGACCGAACTGCGCGGCCTGGTCTTGCGGTCGTCGGCCCAGAGCATGTCGAGCAGCAACTCTGTGGCGACGCGTGGCACCCCGAGCGGTGGATCACCGAGCGCGTGCAGTACCTCCGCAGGGGCGCGGCTCCCGGTCAGGCAGCGGGCGGCCAGCAGGGCGACCCGGTAGCGGTCGGTATACAGATCCGCGGGCATGCCTTGGGGGGCCAGGGGATCCTCCCAGCCGGTCTGGTGGATGTCGTGCCCCCTGTCCTCGGCGCAACTGTCCATGTCGATGAGGTAGACGGAGTAGTCGGTCGGCGTCCAGAAGACGTTGGCGTAATTCCAGTCGGAGTACACGAGCCTGCGCTGCTCCAGTGCGGCGGCGATGCCGACCAGGCTTCGGCAGGCGGTGATTCGCTCTCCGGAACCCAGATGGGTACCGCGCCGGGCCAGCCATTCGTCGGGGCGGGCGAGCGTGTCGATCTCCCGAAACTTGCCGTCGGGCGCGCGAAAGGCCTGCGGTGCCATCGGAATGATGCAGCCGATGGTGGCGGACGTACGGCTGGTGACACGGGCGACGGGCCATGAGGTGCGGCTCAGCAGTACCTCGCGGGCCGGGCGCCCTGCGGGTGCCTTCGAGCGGCCGAACGCGACGAGCCGGTCCAATCGGAGCGCGTCCGCGTGGTCCAGCGGGCTCTTGTAGCGTTTGAACAGTAGGGCGGCCCCGGAGCCGGACCCACCGAGACGGGCCACCTCGGAGCTCTGGCCGTTGTTCGTGGCGATCTGTTCACCGAGCGGCTCCAGGGCGGCCAGCGGAGTCACCGGTGGCAGGGCCCACGCCGGGTGGCCCGAGGTCACGTCGGCCGTCCTTCCTGGCCGCCGAGCCACTCGTCGGCCGGTGCTTCACCCCCGGCGGGCTCCCGGGACCGGGGATCGGGGGCGACCCAGACGGTCACCGACGTACGGTCGTCGAGGAACCGTTCGGCGTCGAAGCCGACGTCGTTGATGTACGAGGCGATGGGCGGCGGCCACCGCCAGTGGTCCGCCAGGTAGGCATTGAGTTCCGCGATGGTGGCGAGGCCGTCTCCCACTCCGTCGGAAACGAGCGTCACCACGTCGCCGGGAAGCAGGGCGAGCCGGGTCTCGCGCACCGCCTGCGGTTCGGTGGGGAGGGTGTGGAGCACGGCGTTCGTGTCGTAGCCGGACGTCGTTTTCTTGCGGTCGCCGGCGGCGTAACGCCAGCGCTCCGCGTCGAGCGACCAGAGGGACGCGTCACCGAGCCAGGCCGCCCACATCGTGCGCTCGCCGGACGGGGCGTCTGAACGGGTGGGAATCACCGCGGCCAACAGGACCGCGCACACGTCGGTGAGGTTCAGCCCGCGTTGTGACGCCTCCCGACTCATTGCTGTTGCGGCCTCCTCGAAGAGCTCCGCTGCCGACAAGCGTGCCGCTCCCTCCGGTTCGTCCAGTCGGCGCCTGAGGGCGTGGACGACCGTGCCTGCCGCCACTGCGGCTCCCAGTTCGGCGTGGGTGCTGCTGGATACCCCGTCGGCCACGGCCAGCAGCAGGTGATCACCCATGGTGTCGCGTGCCACGCGGTACGCATCCTGACGGGCTGTGGCCGGCTCCTCGCAGCGGTGTCCCGGGCCGACGAGAGAGGCGGCTCGTATGGAGAGGTCACCCAGTACCGCCTCGTCGGCGGCGATGCCGGAGACGGCCGGCCGCACTGGCAACAACCAGGGAAAACGCTGGGCCTTCGACCCTGCTCCGAAGCGCGGTACGGCGGGGGTGGCCAGACCAGGGGAGCTCGGCTTCGAACTGGTTGGGACGGGGCCGCGCCACCCCTCCGGCGCAGGCGAAGGCCCACTCTGCGGAGCAGGTGCAGACCATGCGCGCGACATTTGCTCCGGGCGCCGGGGCCCCCCGTCGTTTACGTGGGGGGCCATGGGCAGGGAAAGCGGCGTTGAAACCTTTGCCTGTTCAGGTGTCCGTGCACGCACCGCCAGGAACAGACTTCCCGCGGCCATGATGACCAGTAAATCGATCACCAGTCGAAGAAATAGATCGTCCGCCGGGAAGTGAATCAGCAGGAAAATCAACCCGAATAAACAGATCTCCCAGACGTGACGCCCCCGTTGCAGCGACATGCCTGGAAGGTAGCAGCATGTCGAGGGTCCGAGGGAGGGTGATGCTGTATTCGGGTGGATGATTCAGTGGTATCTGTAATGATTTTTATTGCTGGCCTTGCTTGTGCTGGTGGTGTCGTTGGTGGAGTGGCGGCGGAGTAGATCGATCTCGATGGTGCATCAGTGCGGTGGTGCATCCGGTACCGAGTTGTGGGCGGAGGCCGTCGATTGCGCTCGAACTGACATCCATAAGATGCCATGAGGTGCAATAGGTACCGGATCAGGAATTCCGAACGACCGCACCTCTTCGCCTCTGTCAGCCTCTGCTATCATTCTTGTCACTTCGTTGACATGAGTCATCGCGGGGCATGTTTTCGTGCCGGACCCGTGGTGTCTGGCGGCGACTCAGGCCGGCTCTGCCGCACAGCGTGGACAAGGGCCGAACGCCGCTTTCCGCCAGCACGTACACGCGGCCCGCAACAACATGCCCGCACGAAGGAGCGACGGTTCATGTCCGACCCCATCTCCGCCTCCACCCCCCGCCCCGTGTGTCGGCGCTCGGCCCTGCGTCTGCTTGGCCGGGCCGTCATGGTCGCCGCGGCGGCCACTTCCACTGGCTTCACGGTTCCCTCGCGTACGGCGGCCGCCTCCGCCCGGCCGACACCGGCCGGCATCGCGAGCCCCCGCGTCGAGCGGCTCGTCGCCCGGCTCACCCTCGACGAGAAGATCTCCCTCCTCCACGGCGCCACCGACCCCGAGCCGCTCGGCCAGGCCGGGTACGTCCCCGGGGTGCCGCGGCTCCGCATCCCCCCGCTCCGGCTGGCCGACGGTCCCGCCGGGGTACGGGTCACCCGGCACGCCACCGCGCTGCCCGCCCCGGTGCTGCTGGCCTCCGCCTTCGACCCGGAACTCGCCCGGCGCTACGGCCGGGTGATCGGGCGTGAGGGCCGTGCGCTGGGCCAGGACGTGCTCCTGTCACCGATGGTGAACCTGATCCGCACCCCGTACGCGGGCCGCAACTTCGAGACGTTCAGCGAGGACCCGCTGCTCTCGGCCGACCTGGTCGCGGCCGAGATCCGCGGCATCCAGGACGAGGGGCTCATCGCGACCGTCAAGCACTTCGCGCTCAACAACCAGGAGCGGGACCGCGAGTCGGTCGACGTACGGGTCGGCGAGCAGGCCCTGCACGAGGTCGCGCTGCGCGGCTTCGAGGCGGCCGTCGCCGCCGGCGCGGGTGCCGTGATGGGCGCGTACAACAAGGTCAACGGCACGTTCGCCTGTGAGAACCGGGAGCTGCTCACCGAGGTGCTGAGAGACCGCTGGGGCTTCGGGGGCTGGGTGATGACCGACTGGTCCGCCGCCCACAGCACCGTCGCCTCGATCACGGCGGGCCTCGACATGGAGATGCCCGACGGGAAGTACTTCGGCGCCGCGCTGAGGTCGGCCGTGCGCGACGGCAGCGTCCCGGAGGAGTACGTCGACCGGGCCGTGCGCCGGGTCCTCGGCGTGATGGACCGTTTCGGGCTGCTGGGCGGTGGCGGCCGCGGTGGCCCGTCCCGCCCGGACCGTGACGCGCGCGCGGGTGCCGCCGTCGCGCTGGAGGTCGCCGAGGCGGGGGCGACCCTCCTGCGCAACGAACACCGGGCGCTGCCGCTGCCGTCCCCGCCGTCCGGGAGCATCGCCGTCATCGGGCCCTCCGGCGCCCGCCCCTTCGTCAGCGGCGGTGGCAGCGCCCATGTGGTGCCCGACCACGCCGACAGCCCTCTCGACGTGATCCGGCGGCGTGCGGGCACACAGGCGCGGGTCACCTACGCGCTCGGCGAGGACCTCTTCGGCACAGCGCTGCCCGAGGACGTCCTCGGCCCGGCCGTCCGGCTGGAGGAGCGGCGCGTCGCTCCCGGAGAGACCTGGGCGTACGACGGGACGCTCACCGTCGGCCGGGACGACGAGTGGACGTTCGTCCTGCACTACGACGGGGAGCCCGCCGGGCGGCCGAAAGTGCTGCTGGACGGGGAGGAACTGTTCCCACAGGCGCCCGGGTACCAGGAGCACTTCTCCGGGGGGTTCGGCTCGGCGGCGCCCGACGGGCTGACCGTGCGCCGCGCGACGGCCGGGGTGACACGGGGCCGGCACCGGCTGCGGATCACCGCGGAGGGCGGCGGCGACGGGCTGCTGTTCCGGCTGCGGTGCGCGAACAGCGCCACCCGCGCGCGGGACGTCGCCCGGGCCGTGGAGGCCGCGCGGGAGGCGCGCCACGTCGTCCTGTTCGCCTACGAGGACGCCATGGAGGGCCTGGACCGCACGACGCTCGCCCTCCCCGGCCACCAGGAGGAACTGATCGAGGCGGTGACGGCGGCCAACCCGCGCACCACCGTCGTGCTCAACACCTCGTCCGCGGTCTCGATGCCCTGGCTGGAGCGGACCGCCGCCGTGCTCCAGATGTACTACCCGGGCCAGGAGGGCGCGGCCGCCACCGCCGCCGTCCTGTTCGGCGACTGCGACCCCGGCGGCCGGCTCACCCAGACCTTCCCGGCCGACGACGAGCGCCACCCGGTCGCCGGTGACCCGCGCCGCTACCCCGGGACGAACGGTGTGGTGGAGTACTCGGAGGGTGTCCACATCGGCCACCGCTGGTACGACGCCGAGGGGGTACGGCCGCTGTTCCCGTTCGGGCACGGTCTGTCGTACACCTCCTTCTCGTACGGGGAGCCGTCGGCGCGGTGGACGCGGCGGGGGCTCGAGGTGGGGTTCACCGTGCGCAACACCGGCGGCCGTGCCGGCGTCGCCGTGCCGCAGGTGTACGTCGGCCGCTCCCCGGACCTCCGGCTCGAGGGGCCCGTCCGGGTCCTGGGCGGCTACCGGCGGCTCACCCTGGAGGCGGGGGAGCGGCGCCGGGTCACCGTGACCGTGCTGCGGCGGACCCTCTCCTCGTGGGACCCGCGGCGGCACGGCTGGGTGCTCGGCACCGGACGGCGGACCGTCTGGGTCGGCGCGTCCTCGGGTGACCTGCGGCTGACCACCACCGCGGAGGTCCCGGGGTGACCGGTGACCGGGTGAGACACCGGTCCCGTCCCGGCGGGGAGTAGGCTTCCCCGGCGCGCGTTCCCCGAGCGGGAGCGCACGCCGGGGACTCGGGGTCCGGTGAACTTGGGAGGAGCGGCAGTGCACGTCCAGGAATGGCTAGAGACGGTGCCCGCGGTGAGTATCTACGCACTGGTGGGCCTGGTCATCGGCCTGGAGAGTCTGGGCATACCGCTGCCCGGCGAGATCATCCTGGTTTCCTCCGCCCTGCTGGCCTCGCAGCACGGCGACATCGACCCCGTCGTCCTCGGCGCGTGCGCCAGCGCGGGCGCGGTCATCGGTGACTCCATCGGCTACGCCATCGGCCGCAGGGGCGGGCGCCCGCTGCTGGCCTGGCTCGGCGGCAAGTTCCCCCGGCACTTCAGCGAGGGCCACATCGCGACCGCCGAGCGGTCCTTCGAGAAGTGGGGCATGTGGGCGGTCTTCTTCGGCCGGTTCGTGGCACTGCTGCGGATCTTCGCCGGACCGCTCGCGGGCGTGCTGCGGATGCCGTACTGGAAGTTCCTGACCGCCAACGTCCTCGGCGGCATCCTCTGGGCGGGCGGCACCACGGCCGTCATCTACTACGTCGGTGTCGTCGCCGAATCCTGGCTCAAGCGCTTCTCGTGGCTGGGGCTGGTCGTGGCGGTGCTGCTCGGCGTCGCCTCGATGCTGGTCCTGCGCCGGAAGGCGAAGAAGGCCCAGACTGCCGAGGGCACGGAGGTGGCCGGGCCGGTCACGGCCGCGGAGTAGCCCGCGGAGTAGCCCGCGATGGCCCGCGGTGGTCCTTTGCGGCGGCCCGCGGCGGTCCACGGTGATCTACTGCGGTCTGCGGTGGCTCGCAGATGTTCGCGGTGCCTGCGGCGGTCCGCGTGGCCCGCGGCCGTTCGCGGTGTCCGCAGCTGTCGTAGTGGTCCGCTGCGGTCTGCGGTTCCCGCATCTGTCCGTGGCGGTCCGTTGCGCTCTGCGGTGGCCCGCAGCTGCCCGCGGTGCCTGCGGCCGTCCGCGGTGTCCGCACCCATCCGCGATGGCTCGCGGTGGTCCGCTGCGGTCTGCGGTGGCCCGCAGATGTCCGTACCTACGGCGGTCCGCGGTGCCTGCGGCCGTCCGCGATGGCTCGCGGCGGTCTCGCAGCGGGCCGCCGCCGTTCGTGGAAGCCCGCAGTGGTCCGGAGCGTTCCGCAGCGGTCCGTGGCGTTCCGTGCTTCGCGCGAGGCACGGTGTGCTTCCCTTCGTGACCGTCGCGTGCACCGCGTACGTCGCAGCGAGGGCCGGTCAGTGCTCGTGTGCCTCGCGGTGCGTGACGGCCAGTTCGACGTAGTGGGCCGCGTTCAGGGCGAGGCCCTCGCGCTCCTCCGCCGTCAGTTCACGCCTGACCTTCGCCGGGACGCCCGCGACCAGCGAGCCCGGCGGCACCCGCATCCCCTGCGGCACCAGCGCCTGCGCCGCGACCAGCGAACCGGCGCCGATCACCGCGCCGTTCAGGACCGTCGCGCCCATGCCGATCAGGCAGCCGTCCTCGACGGTGGCGCCGTGGACCACGGCGTTGTGCCCGACCGAGACGCCCTCGCCGAGGGAGACGGGGAAGCCCGGGTCGGTGTGCAGGGTGCAGTTGTCCTGCACGTTGCTGTTGGCGCCGACGACGATCGGCTCGGCCTCCGCGCGGAGCACGGCGCCGTACCAGACGCTCGCCCCGGGACGCAGCGTCACATCGCCGATCACCACGGACCCCGGCGCCGTGAACGCCTGCCCGTCCACCTTCGGCTCCTTGCCGCCCACGCCCGCGATCAGGGCCTCGTGCGTCATCGTCCACTCCTCGTGTCGTCGGGTACGGGAGACGGTAAGGCATCGGCCCCGCTTGTCCGGGGGGCCGTGGGGCGAAGATCACACCGTACGGCGGGATGGGCGGCGCCCGTGGTGAGTACGGTGAGCGGGTGCCCGAGCGCAAGAACACGTTTCCGTCCTGGCGGCGCCGCATCGTCCAGCGGGCCGTCCACGCGGGCTGGGCCTGGGTGCAGCGCACGGCCTCCGTCACCGCCGACCGGCCCGGCCGGTTCCGTTTCGGCGCGATGGGCACCGGCACCCGGCTGGCCTTCCCGCTCGGCACGGTCTTCGGGGAGCCGTGGATCCACCTCGGCGCGCACTGCATCATCGGCGAGCAGGTCACGCTGACCGCGGGGCTGATGCCCGACCTCGACCTCGGACCCGAGCCGATCCTGCGCATCGGCGACGGTGTGGTCCTCGGCCGCGGCAGCCACGTCATCGCCGACACCACGGTCACGATCGGCAGCGACTGCTACTTCGGGCCGTATGTGTACGTGACGTCCACGAACCACTCGTACGACGATCCGCACCAGCCCATCGGCAAGCAGTGGCCGCGGATGGAACCGGTGTCGATCGGGCCGGGCTGCTGGATCGGGACGGGAGCCGTGATCCTGCCGGGGGCGCGGATCGGGCGGAACGTGGTGGTGGCGGCCGGGGCCGTGGTCCGGGGGACCGTACCCGACCACTCGGTGGTGGCCGGGGCACCCGCGCGCGTGGTGCGCAGCTGGGACCCCGTGGACGGCTGGCAGCCGCCGCTGCGGACGCCCGCGCCGGTGCCGATCCCGGACGGGGTGACGCCCGAGCAGCTCCGGGCGCTGGCGGAACTGGACGAGGAGAGCGTGAACGGGCTCGCGGCGCTGGATGCCGAGGGGGCGACGGGCACAGCGGAGTCCGGGGGGACCGCAGGGTCCGCGGAAGCCGTGGAGTCCGTGGGATCCGTGGAGCGGGCCGGCCGGGGCGAGGCGTAGCCGGCGGCGACCGGGGCGTGGGCCACGGTGCGGGCGTCCGCCGGGCCGGCCGTCCGCCGCCTTGGTGGCCGGCCCCCACAACAGGCTGGTGGCCAGGGCGAACAGCGCTGTCGCCGAGGCCTCTTAGTACAGTGCGGTGAACGAAGGGTGCACCACCGCAGCCGCAGTTCACTGAACTGGACCCGAACCCTGCCCTCCAGGACGGAACATGTCGGACCTCGATCTGCTGACCCAGTCCCTGGCGCGGAACGTCAGACGCTGGCGCGCCGAGCGGGGCTTCACGCTCGACGCGCTCGCCGCCCGCGCGGGGGTCAGCCGCGGCATGCTCATCCAGATCGAGCAGGCCCGCACCAACCCCAGCATCGGAACCGTCGTGAAGATCGCCGATGCCCTCGGGGTCAGCATCACCACGCTCCTCGACTACGAGCAGGGCCCCAAGGTCCGCATCGTCCCCGCCGAGCAGGCCGTCCGCCTCTGGCACACCGACGCGGGCAGCTACAACCGGCTGCTGGCCGGCGCCGAGGCCCCGGGCCCGCTGGAGATGTGGGACTGGCGGCTGATGCCGGGCGAGGGCAGTGCCTCCGACCCGCACCCCGCCGGCACCGTGGAGCTCATCCACGTCACCGCGGGCGAACTGACCCTCACCGTCGACGGCCTGGAGCACCGCGTCCCGGCCGGGGCGAGCGCCTCCTTCGAGGCCAACGTCCCGCACACGTACGGGAACCAGGGCGCCGTGCCCGTCGGCATGGTCATGGCGGTGTCGGTACCGCCCGTGCGCTGAGACACCGGTCCACTGTTCGATACGGGCCTGTTAGCGTGCGGCCCATGCGCGCACCGATCGGACGCTTCGACCACGCCACGCCCGCCCCCGACTGCCTCGACGAGCTCACCGCACCCGTCGCCGCCGCCGTACGCGACTGGACGGGCAGCGTCCCCGCCGACCAGATCATCTACGTGGACACCGACCCCGAGTGGGCCGACACCGCGACCTTCGTGCAGCACTACGGGCAGGAACTGCTCGACGAGTCCGCGAACTGCGTGGTCGTGGCGGGCAAGCGGGGCGGGGGGACGACGCTGGCCGCGTGTGTCGTCCTGTCCGCCACCCGGGTCGACGTCAACGGTGTGGTCCGGCGCCACCTCGGCGCCCGCAAGGCCTCGTTCGCCTCGATGGACACGGCGACCGGGGAGACCGGCATGGAGTACGGGGGCATCACCCCGGTCGGGCTGCCGGGCGAGTGGCCCGTGCTGGTCGACTCGGCGGTGGTCGACCTGCCGTACGTGCTCGTGGGCAGCGGCCGGCGGCGCGGGAAGCTGCTCGTTCCGGGCAAGGCGTTCGCGGAGCTGCCGAACGCGGTGGTGCTGGACGGGCTGGGCATCGCCTGACGGCGGCGGGGCCGGGAGGCGGCCCCGCGGCTCAGGCGGCCGTGTGGTGGGCGAGGGGCAGATGCGGGTCCGCCTCGCCCGGTGCCGGCGCCGGGTCCGCGTGCACCAGGGCCGCGGTGAGTCCGGGGACGGCGTGCAGCAGGGCGTGCTCGGCCGCCACCGCGATGCCGTGCGCCTGACGTACGCTCGCCTCCCCGTCCACCACGACGGCCACCTCGGCCCGCAGCCGGTGCCCGATCCAGCGCAGCCGCAGTTCGCCGACCTCGCGCACCCCCGGCACCTCGCGCAGCGCCCGCTCGGCGCGGTCCACCAGCGCCGGATCGACGGCGTCCAGCACGCGCCCGAACACCTCGCGCGCGGCGTCGCGCAGCACCAGCACGATGGCGGCCGTGATCACCAGCCCGACCAGCGGGTCGGCGAGCCGCCAGCCGAGGGCGGCACCGCCCGCGCCCGCCAGGACCGCGAGCGACGTACAGGCGTCCGTCCGCGCGTGGAGGCCATCGGCGACGAGCGCGGCGGACCCGATCGCCCGGCCGACGCGGATGCGGTAACGGGCCACCCACTCGTTGCCGAGAAAGCCGACGACCGCCGCCACGGCGACGACGGGGACGTGCTCCACCGGACGCGGGTCGAGCAGCCGGGTGACCGCGGTCCAGCCCGCGAAGGCCGCGGACGCGGCGATGGTCAGCACGATGACCAGGCCGGCCAGGTCCTCGGCCCGGCCGTAGCCGTACGTGAACCGGCGGGTCGCCGCGCGGCGGCCCAGGACGAAGGCGATGCCCAGGGGGACGGCGGTGAGCGCGTCGGCCGCGTTGTGCACTGTGTCGCCCAGCAGCGCCACCGACCCGGAGAGGACGACCACGACCGCCTGTGCCGCGGCCGTCGCGCCGAGCACGGTCAGCGAGACCCACAGCGCTCGCATGCCGCGCGCGGAGGACTCCAGGGCGGGGTCGGTCCTGTCGGCCGTCCGGTGGGAGTGAAGACCGAACGGCCCGTGACGGTGCGGGTGCGGGTGCTTGTGGTCGTGCTTGTGGTCGTGCTCGTGCTCGTGGTGCCGGTCGCTCACGTCGTTCCCCTTCCGGTGGGCGGGAGTGGGGGCGAGCTCTGGACACGCTCGTGCCCACGGAGCCATTATGTGCGTATGAGCGCACGCATGCACCTCTCATCTGCGCACGTCGCGCAACCGCACACCGCGGGCGGGCCCGGCGGGCATCCGGCCGCGCCGGGGGAGGAGCAGCTGGCGCTGGCCGCCGAGCTCCTCGCGCTGCTCGGCGACCGCACCCGGCTGGCCCTGCTGCACGCACTGGCCGGGGGCGAGGCCGATGTCACCACGCTCACGGAGTCCTGTGGCGCGGCCCGGCCCGCGGTGAGCCAGCACCTCGCCCGGCTGCGTCTCGCCGGCCTGGTCAACACGCGGAAGGAGGGCCGCCGGGTGATCTACTCCCTGCGCGACGGCCACCTGCGGCGCGTGGTGGACGAGGCGCTCAGCCTCGCGGACCATCGGCTGACGGACCGGCCCGCGCACGACTGAGCGGCCGGGACGGGGCCGGTCCTCCGGGGCCGACGGCACGAAAAAAACGGTGCCGGGCGGAGGCGTACTGCCCCGCCCGGCACCGTTCGTGCGTTACCGGGAGCCGGTCGATCAGGCGGCCGTGGTGCTCGCGGACCCGAACTGCTCGAGCACCTTGAGCAGGTCGGCGACGACCTCGGCGTCGTCGGCCGGGTGGGTCTCCGCGAAGCGGACCACGGAGCTGGCGACGGCGAGCTTGGCCTCGTCCAGGACGGTGGCGCCGGCGATACCCACGGCCTTGCGGGTCTCGTCCTGCGCCCACACGCCGCCGTACTGGCCGAAGGCGGTGCCGACGACGGCGACCGGCTTGCCGGACAGCGCGCCGGCGCCGTACGGGCGGGACAGCCAGTCGATGGCGTTCTTCAGGACGGCCGGGATGGTGCCGTTGTACTCGGGAGTGAAGAGCAGGAAGCCGTCGGCCTGTCCGGCGGCCTCGCGCAGGCGGGCGGCCTCGGCGGGGACGCTGCCCTCGACGTCGACGTCCTCGTTGTAGAACGGGATGTCGGCCAGGCCCTCGAACAGCTCGATCGCGACGCCCTCGGGGGCGTGCTTGACGGCGGCCTCGGCGAGCTGGCGGTTGTGCGAACCGGCGCGCAGGCTACCGACGAGCGCGAGAATGCGTACGGACATGAGCTGACTCCTAGCAAGCTAAGCAAGAACGGTGGAAAGCCAAGCGGACCGAGGTCCGTTGAAAGTTGTACCACTTTCTCGGGTGATGGGTCCACCGGCCAACCGGACCGGGGTCCGTTTCCCTGGGAAGCGTAACCGGACCGCGGTCCCTTTGTCTGTGACGAGCGCTACCCTCGTTCCATGACCGAGCCGCTCCCGCCTTTCCCCGTGCCCGGGGAACACGACCCGTCGCAGGACCCGGACGGGCTGCTGGACCTCTTTCCGGCCTCCGGCGTCACCGGGATCACCGGGATCACCGGGATCACCGGCGAACAGCCCCGGCTGCGCGCCGACGCGGCACGCAACCGCACACGACTGCTGGAGGTGGCCGCCCGGCTGGCGGAGGAGTGCGGAGCGGCCAAGCTGACCATGGAGGGGGTGGCGAGCGCCGCCCAGGTCGGCAAGGGCACCGTGTTCCGGCGGTTCGGCGACCGCACCGGGCTGCTATTGGCCCTGCTCGACCACCACGAGCGGGAGCTCCAGGCGGCCTTTCTGTCCGGCCCGCCGCCGCTCGGCCCGGACGCCCCGCCGGCCGACCGGCTGAGAGCCTTCGGCACGGCCGTCCTCCGGCACGAGCACGCCCACCGCGACCTCTACCTGGCGGCCGCCCGGGCGGCCGCGCGCGCGGACGCCGTCCGCCGGCACGCCAGCCCGCCGACGCTCCTGCGGCTGAGCCACCTCGGCATGCTGCTGCGCCGGGCCGGGGTCCGCGGCGACGTCGAACTCCTCGCCCAGACCCTGCTGGGCTCCCTGGACATCACCCTCGTCGACCATCTGGTCACCCGGCGCGGCATGACGCTGGAGCGCCTCGAGGCGGGCTGGAACGACCTGGTCGGGCGGGTGGCGGGCCCGCAGGGCTGAGGCGGTCGGCGTCAGCGGAAACCGACGCCGCTGTGCGGGGCGTACAGGTCGAGCAGCCGGGACCGTGCCGACCGCAGCCGGTGGGCGAGGATGCCGCCGATCCACTCGGAGATCGCCAGACCGAACGCGGGATCCGCCCGGCACATCTCCCGCACCGTCACGGCGTCGAACTCGTACGCCCGGACGGGGCTCGTCGCCTCGGCGCCCAGGTGCCAGGTGTGGGGCGCGAACAGCCACGACCAGCCGACGAGTTCATTCAGCCCCAGAGTCTCGAGCACGGCCGTGCGCCGCCCCGGCACCCGGATGTCCAGATCGACGGTCCCGGTGCGGATCACCCAGAACCGGTCCGCCCGGCCGTCCTCCTCGAAGAGCCGGGCGCCCTGCGGGAACGACACCTCGCGGGCGATACACATCAGCCGCTGCCGGTGCTCGGCGGGAAGTGAACGGAGCATCGGGCCGGCGGACGGAGCGTTCATGGCGGTGCCTCCCAGGGGGCGTACGAAGCTGCCACCTCCAGCGTCGCTCTTTCGGCACCGTCCCCGCCACGCTCCGGCAGGACGGAGTCGGCAGGGGCGGGAGGGCGGGGTGTTGCCGCCCGTGCGGGCGAGGCCGGAAAGCTCCGGACGGCCCCCTGCGCACTTGCCCGGAACGCGGACCCGCATGAGGCTCGGACCAGGCGTTCGAGGACCGGACCGCGCAGACGGCCGCAGGAGGTGCGGATCATGGGGCGACATGTCGCCGCGGGGATCGACGGATCCCCCGAGAGTCTGGCGGCCGCGCACTGGGCGGCCCGCGAGGCCGCCCGCCGCGGCAGCGCACTGCACCTCGTGCACGCCTGGGAGCGGGGTCCGCATCCCTCGGCGCCCGGGCCCGCGGACGTGTCGCGGCAGGACCGGGCCGAGCGGGTCCTCGCCGGGGTGGCCTCCGGGGTGCGCGCCGCCCACCCGGGACTCGCCGTGACGGAACGGCCGGTCCGCGACGACCCGGTCACCGCCCTCCTGGCGGCGGCCGACGAGGCCGAGCTGCTGGCGCTGGGCTCCCGGAAGCTCAGTGGCCGCGCCGGGTTCGTCGTCGGCTCGGTCTCCCAGCGGGTCGTCTCCCGGTCGGGGTGCCCCGTGGTGCTCGTCCGCGCGGGTGTCGGCGCGGCGGCCGAGCACCTGCCGGTCATCGACGGGGTCTCACCGGAGGAGATCCCCGAGGTGCCGTACCGCGACGTGGTCCTCGGCCTGGACGTCTCCCCGGTGCAGCCGGCTCCCGGGCAGCCGGCTCCCGGACGGCCGGTCTCCGGGCAGCCCGCCGTCTGCGACGAGCTCGTCGGGTTCGCCTTCGAGGCCGCCCACCGCCGTGGCGCCCCGCTGCGCGTGGTGCACGCCTTCGGCGGTGCGGCGGACGGGCCGGCGCCGCCGCCCGGCACGGAGCTCCTCGCGGACCACGCGCGCGCGGTGGCCGAGGCGCTGCGCCCGTGGCGGGAGAGATGGCCGGAGACCACCGTCGTCGAGACCGTGACCGAGGGCCGGGCCGCCGAGGAACTGGTGCGCGCCGCGGCCGGAGCGGGTCTCGTCGTCGTGGGCCGCCACGGACACGGCGGCCGCCCCGGGCCCCACATCGGCCCGGTCGCGCACGCGGTGCTGCACCACGTCGGCTGCCCGGTCGCCGTCGTACCCGCCGTCGTACCGCACGGATGAGGGCATCGGAGCGGCGAACGCTGGTACTCCTCCCTGATGCGGTAGCCCGACCACGAGCCACGACGACCTATGTCCCCGACCATCACGGGAGTCACCCATGCCCCAGGACGACGACCACCGGCACGGCACCGTGCTGACCGACGAGGAGCTGCGCGGCCTGGACGCCCACTGGCGGGCCGCCAACTACCTGGCGGCGGGCCAGATCTATCTGCTCGCCAACCCGCTGCTGACCGAACCCCTGACCGCCGACCACATCAAGCCGCGGCTGCTGGGTCACTGGGGCACGTCCCCGGGACTGAACCTGGTGTACACGCACCTGAACCGGGTGATCAAGGCGCGTGGCCTGCACGCGCTGTGCGTCTGGGGCCCAGGACACGGCGGACCGTCCGTGCTGGCGAACTCCTGGCTGGAGGGCAGCTACAGCGAGACCTATCCGGACGTGTCCCGGGACGCGGCGGGCATGGAGCGGCTGTTCCGGCAGTTCTCCTTCCCGGGCGGGGTGCCGAGCCATGTCGCGCCGGAGGTGCCGGGCTCCATCCACGAGGGCGGGGAGCTGGGGTACTCGCTGGCGCACGCCTACGGGGCCGCCTTCACCCGAGCTCGACGCGCTGCTCCACGGGTACGGCCACGAGCCGATCCACGTCACCGGCGACGACCCGGTCCAGATCCACCGGGCCCTCGCCGAGGCCTTCGACCGGGCCCTGGACACCATCGCCGGCATCCAGCGGGCGGCCCGCGACAGCGACGGCAGCGGCATCGGCAGCGGCACCGGCGACGAGGCCGGCACCGGCGACGAGGCCGGCCCCGGCGACGGCGGTGCGGCGGACGGGCGGCCGCGCTGGCCCGTGATCGTGTTGCGCACGCCGAAGGGCTGGACCGGCCCCGCCGAGGTCGACGGCAAGCCGGTGGCGGGCACCTGGCGCGCCCACCAGGTGCCCCTGTCCGGCGTCCGGGACAACCCGGAGCATCTGCGGCAGCTGGAGGCCTGGCTGCGCTCGTACCGCCCGGAGGAGCTGTTCGACGCCGAGGGCCGGCCGACCGCCGACGTCCTCGCCTGCGTCCCCGAAGGTGCCGAACGGCTGGGTGCCACCCCGCACGCCAACGGCGGCCTGCTCACCCGCACCCTGCCCATTCCCTCCCTCGACAACTTCGCCGTCCCCGTCGACAAGCCCGGCGCGACGATGCACGAGCCCACCCGGGTCCTCGGCGGCCTCCTCGAACAGGTCATGCGGGACACCGCGGACCGCCGCGACTTCCGGCTGGTCGGCCCGGACGAGACCGCCTCCAACCGGCTCGACGCCGTCTACGACGCCAGCGGCAAGGCCTGGCAGGCCCAGGTCCTCCAGGTCGACGAGCACCTCGACCGGCACGGGCGGACCATGGAGGTCCTCTCCGAGCACCTCTGCCAGGGCTGGCTGGAGGGCTATCTGCTCACCGGGCGGCACGGGCTGTTCTCCTGCTACGAGGCGTTCGTCCACATCGTCGACTCGATGGTCAACCAGCACATCAAATGGCTGAAGACCTCCCGCTCACTGCACTGGCGCGCACCGATCCCGTCCCTGAACTACCTGCTCACCTCGCACGTCTGGCGCCAGGACCACAACGGCTTCTCCCACCAGGACCCCGGCTTCGTCGACCATGTGCTGAACAAGAGCATCGAGGTCGTCCGGATCTATCTGCCGCCGGACGCCAACACGCTGCTGTCCGTGACGGACCACGTGCTGCGCACCCGCGACTACGTCAACGTCGTCGTGGCGGGCAAGCAGCCCTGCTACGACTGGCTCTCCATGGACCAGGCCCGGGTGCACTGCGCGCGCGGTGCGGGCACCTGGGACTGGGCGGGCACGGAGAACGGCGACCGCGAGCCGGACGTGGTCCTGGCCTGCGCCGGGGACGTGCCGACACAGGAGGTGCTGGCGGCCGCGCAGCTGCTGCGCCGCCATCTGCCGGAGCTGGCGGTGCGGGTGGTCAACGTCGTGGACATGACCCGACTGCTGCCCGCCGCCGACCACCCGCACGGGATGAGCGACTTCGAGTACGACGGCCTGTTCACCACCGACAAGCCGGTGATCTTCGCCTACCACGGCTATCCGTGGCTGATCCACCGGCTCGCCTACAACCGCGCCGGCCACGACAACCTCCATGTGCGCGGCTACAAGGAGATGGGCACCACGACCACCCCGTTCGACATGGTGGTCCAGAACGACCTCGACCGCTACCGGCTGGTCATGGACGTCATCGACCGCGTGCCGGGGCTCGCCGTCCGGGCCACGGGCGTGCGGCAGCGCATGGCCGACGTGCGCACCCGCCACCACGCCTGGATCCGCGAGCACGGCACCGATCTGCCGGAGGTCGCGGAGTGGTCGTGGACCGGCTGAACGACCGCCCGTCGCCCGGTCGTCATCCCCGCCAGTGGTACCGGCGCTCCGGACGCCCGGCGGCGCCGTACCGCAGGGACACGTCCGCGCTGCCGGTGGCGTGGAAGTACTCCAGATAGCGGCGGGCGCTGACCCGGGAGACCCCGGTGGCCGCCGCGCACTCGGCCGCGGAGAGGGTGCCGTCCGCCGCCCGCAGGACGCGCTCCACCAGGCCGGCGGTCTCCAGGCTCAGCCCCTTGGGCAGCGTGGTGCCGGGTGCGGTCGCGAACGCTCCGGCCAGCACCCGGTCCACGTCCGCCTGGCCCCGTACGACCGTGGTCAGCAGCCGGCCGCGCTGTGCGGCGTACCGCTCCAGCCGGGGACGCAGATCCTCGTACTCGAACGGCTTGAGGAGGTAGTCGACGACACCGTGCCGGACGGCGCCGCGCACCGCGTCCGCCTCCCGCGCGGCGGTGATGGCCATGACGTCGCAGTCGTGCCCGGCGGCGCGCAGCCGCGGGACGATGTCCAGGCCGAAGCCGTCCGGCAGGTACAGGTCGAGCAGGACGAGGTCCGGGCGGAGTTCCTCGACGGCCGCGACCGCCTCACGCGCGGTGCCCGCCGTGCCGACGACCCGGAACGGCTCGACGCGCTCGACGAACGTACGGTGCACCCGGGTCACCATGAAGTCGTCGTCGACCACGAGCACGTCGATCGTGCCGGTCGGTGCCGGTGCCGGCGCCGGCGCTCGGGTGGGTGCTCTCATCGGGACCCTCCTTCCGCCACCGCCGGAGCAGGGTGGCTCACCGTCATGCGGGCGGTGAACATCGCCCCGTCGGGCGTGTTGGTCACCGCGATCTCCCCGCCGTGCCGCTCGCACACGAGCCGGGTGAGCGCGAGACCGATACCGCGTTCGCCCTCCTCGGCGGCCTTGGTGGTGAAGCCGTGCGCGAAGACCTCGTGGGCCAGTTCGGGGGCGACACCGGGGCCGGAGTCGCGGACCTCGATCTCCACGGTGGCGGCGTCCTGCCGGAGTCCCACCTCCACCCACGCCTCCGCATGGCCGGTGCCGGAGGCGGTGACCGCGTCGATGGCGTTGTCGACGAGGTTGCCCACCACGGTCGCGACATCGGCGGCGTCCTCCGGCGCGAGCCGGTCCAGCGCCGTGTCGTCCGAGATCCGCAGCGTCACCCGCCGCTCCGCCGCCAGCGAGGACTTCGCCATCAGCAGGGCGGCCACGGCTGTGTCGCGGACCCGCCGGGCAAGCGTCATGTCGAGCGACTGACGGCGCTGGTGCAACGCGCGGATGTAGCGCACCACTTCCTCCTGTTCGCCGATCTGGATCAGCCCCGAGATGGTGTGCAGCTGGTTGGCGAACTCGTGGGCCTGCGCGCGCAGCAGCTCCGACGAACTGCGGAAGGAGCCGATCTCCCGCTCCAACCGGGCCAGTTCGGTGCGGTCCCGCAGCGTCGTCACCGAGCCGAGCGGGCGGCCGTCCTTGGCGACCGTCATCCGGTTCATCACCAGGATGCGGCCGTCGCGGATGACGACTTGGTCCTGCCGGTCCTGCCGGTCCTGCCGGTCCTGCCGGTCCTGCCGGTCCGCGTCCGCGGGGCCGCCCCGAGCCCCGGTGAGCACGTCCCGCAGCCGTCCGTCGATGCCGAGCTCGGCGAGCCCGCGGCCCACACAGTCCTCCGGCAGCCCGAGCAGCCGCCGGCCCACGTCGTTCACCAGGGTGATCCGGGCCTGCGGGTCCAGTGCGACCACGCCCTCCGCGATGCCGTACAGCATCGCCTCCCGGTGCTCGGCCAGCCCCGCGATCTCGCGCGGCTCCAGGCCGAGGGTCTGCCGCTTCACCCGCCGTGCCAGCAGCCAGGAACCGGCCACGCCCAGCCCGCTGGCGATGCCCAGATAGGCCAGCAGGTACGAGGACGCCCCGCTCAGCCGCTGCCAGACCGTCGGGTACGCCTCGCCGATCATCACGGTGCCCAGCTCGCGCCCGAGGGTCTCCTCCGCGGCCCCGAGCACCGGCACCTGCGCCACCAGCTCCTGGCTGCCGTCCCAGGTCAGCGGCCCGGACCAGCCGCGGCCCCGGGCCACCCCGGCGCCGAGGGGCAGCCGGTCGCCGACCGTCGTCGGATCGGTCGAGCCGACGACGCGGCCCGTGTCGTCGGCCACCGTCACCGAGGTGACCCCGGACTGCACGTACGTCGACTGCACCAGGGTGGCCAGGGCGTCCGTCGGCGCCGGGCGGGCGAGCTGGCTGCGGACGAGGGGGGTGGCGGCGAGCTGTTCGGCCAGCGCGGCGACCCGGCGGCCCTCGACACGGCGGAAGGTCGCCTCGGACTGGGCGAGTGAGACGGCGGCGACCGCCAGCAGCACCACCACGACGATGGCGAGCTGGAGCACCAGCATCTCGCCCGCGAGGGTATGGCGACGGAACGTGGCGACCACGACGGACTCGATCTCTCCTGGCGGCACGGCGACCGGCACGGCGACCGGCAGGCCAGGGCGGCTCCGGTGCCGGGACGCACCATCATGGCGCCGACCTGCGGTATTGGAAAGAGTTGTCCGGGCGGAAGCTTGTGGTGACTGTCCGGGCGAAGACTTGTGGTGACCGCAAAGACCACAACCTCCATTGGTTGCGCAAGGCAGACAGCACCTCGGTGCGCGGGCACCATGTGGCGCACGTCACGCCCTTCCGGCAAGGGCTCCCCGTACTCGTAAGTACCCGTATGTACCCGTTTCGACCTCCAGAACAGGTGGTGGCAGTCGTGCGTCTGCGCGCTCTCCTCGCCCTGCTCGGGGCCGCCCTGCTCGTGCTCGTGGGACCGCCGCTGCTCACCCCCGGCAGCGGCGCCGACACCGGCACACAGATCCCGGGCCTGCGCTTCATGGTCCCCAACACGCCCGGTGGCGGCTACGACATCACGGCCCGTACGGCCGCGAAGAACGCCGAGGACGCCGGGCTCACCCACACCGTCGAGGTGTTCAACCTGCCCGGCGCCGGCGGCACGGTCGGCCTGACCCGGCTGGTGAGCGAGCACGGCAACGGCAAGCTCGCCATGTCGATGGGCCTCGGCGTGGTCGGCGCCGCCCGCTCCAACGACGCGCCCAGCACCCTCGCCGACACCACCCCGATCGCCCGGCTCACCGAGGAGCAGGACGTCGTCGTGGTCGCCAAGGACTCCCCGTACAAGACGATCGGCCAGCTCGTCGACGCCTGGAAGAAGGCGCCGGGCAAGCTCCCGGTGGGCGGCGGCTCCTCGCCCGGCGGGCCCGACCACCTCGCGCCCATGCTGATGGCGCAGGCCGCCGGGATCGCGCCCAAGCAGGTCAACTACGTGCCCTTCGACGGCGGCGGCGAACTGCTCGCCTCCATCCTCGGCAACAAGGTCGCCTTCGGCGTCTCCGGCGTCGGCGAGTACCTGGACCAGATCAAGTCGGGGGAGCTGAGGCTGCTCGCCGTCACCGGCCCCGAGCGCGTCGCCGGCCTGGACGCGCCCACCCTCCAGGAGGCGGGCTACGACGTGAACTTCACCAACTGGCGCGGCATCGTCGCCCCGCCCGGCCTCTCCGACGCCGAACGCGTGAAGCTCACCCGGCTCTTCGAGGAACTGCACGCCTCCGACGAGTGGCAGCAGTCCCTGAAGCGGAACGGCTGGGACGACGCCTTCCTCACCGGCGAGAAGTTCGGCGACTTCCTGGACGCGCAGGACAAGCGAGTGGTGTCGGTGCTGAAGGAGCTGGGACTGTGACGACGCGGAACGATCTCACCCCGGGTACGGAAGCGAGTACCGGGCGCCCCTCCTGGCAGCGCTGGCTGCGCGAACACTCCGAACTCGGCGTCAGCGTCCTGCTCCTGCTCCTCGGTGTGCTCGTCCTCACCGACGCGCTCACCATGGACGTCGACATCGCCCAGCGCGGCCCGGTCGGACCGCGCACCGTGCCGATCGTCGTCGGCGCCGGGCTGCTGGTCATCGCCGCCCTGCTCGCCGTCGACGTGCTGCGCGGCGGCCGCGGCGAGGCGGAGGCCGGCGAGGACGTCGACCTGTCCGAACCCGCCGACTGGCGCACGGTGCTGCTGCTCACCGGGGTCTTCCTCGGCGCGGCCGTCCTCATCGAGCCGCTCGGCTTCCCCGTCGCGGGCGCCCTGCTCTTCTGGGGCGCCGCGTACGCCCTCGGCAGCCGCCGCCCCGACCGCGACCCGCTCATCGCGGCCGTGCTCTCCCTCGTCGCCTACCTCGTCTTCAACAACCTGCTCGGAGTTCCGCTGCCCGGCGGTCCCCTGATGGGAGTGCTGTGACATGAACGCCCTCAACTCCCTCCTGGACGGCTTCGGCACGGCCCTCACGCCCGTCAACCTCCTCTGGGCGGCCCTCGGCGTCCTCCTCGGCACGGCCATCGGCGTACTGCCCGGCATCGGTCCCGCGATGGCGGTCGCGCTGCTGCTGCCGGTGACGTACGGGCTCGACCCGACCGGCGCGTTCATCATGTTCGCGGGCATCTACTACGGCGCCATGTTCGGCGGCTCGACGACCTCGATCCTGCTCAACACCCCCGGTGAGAGCGCCGCGGTGGTCGCCGCCATGGAGGGCAACCCCATGGCCAAGGCGGGGCGCGGCGCGCAGGCGCTCGCGGCCGCCGCCATCGGCCACTTCGCGGGCGGCATGATCGGTACGACGCTGCTGGTCGCGCTGGCGCCGACGGTCGCCGACCTCGCCGTCGACATCGGGGCGCCCGACTACTTCGCCATCATGGTCCTGGCGTTCATCGCGGTGACGTCCGTGCTCGGTTCCTCCCGCATCCGCGGCCTGGCCTCCCTCCTCATCGGCCTCACCCTGGGCCTCGTCGGCCTGGACCAGATGACGGGCCAGCAGCGCCTCACCTTCGGCTCCCTGCAACTCGCCGACGGCATCGACGTGGTGATCGTCGCGGTCGGCCTGTTCGCGATCGGCGAGGCCCTGTGGGTCGCCGCGCATCTCCGCCGTACGACGGGCGAGGCGATCCCGGTGGGCCGTCCCTGGCTCGGCCGCGGCGACGTGAAGCGCACCTGGAAGTCCTGGCTGCGCGGCCCGTTCATCGGCTTCCCGTTCGGCGCGATCCCGGCCGGCGGCGCGGAGATCCCCACCTTCCTCTCCTATGTCACGGAGAAACGCCTCTCGCGCCACAAGGACGAGTTCGGCAAGGGCGCCATCGAGGGCGTCGCGGGACCGGAGGCCGCGGCGTCGGCCTCGGCGGCGGGCACGCTCGTCTCGATGCTCACCCTCGGCCTGCCCACCACGGCGGTCGCGGCCGTCATGCTGGCCGCCTTCCAGCAGTACGGCATCCAGCCGGGCCCCCTCCTCTTCGAACGCGAACCCGACCTCGTCTGGGGCCTGATCGCCTCCCTCTTCGTCGGCATGGTGCTGCTCCTCGCCCTCAACCTGCCGCTGGCCCCGGTCTGGGCGAAGCTGCTGCGCATCCCGCGGCCGTACCTGTACGCCGGGATCCTGTTCTTCGCGGCCCTCGGCGCATACGCGGTCGGCGGCGAGGTCATCGACCTGGTCATCCTGCTGATCATCGGCCTGATCGGCTTCGGCATGCGGCGGTACGGCCTGCCGGTCCTCCCCGCCGTCATCGGCGTCATCCTCGGCCCGGCCGCCGAACAGCAGCTGCGGCGCGCCCTGCAGATCAGCGACGGCAGCGTCACGGGTCTGGTCGACACGCCCTTCTCGGTGACGGTGTACGCGGTCGTGGTGCTGCTGCTGGCGTGGCCGCTGGTGAGGAAGCCGGTGATGCGGGGGCGCGGGCGGACGACCCGGACGTGACGGGAACCCCCGTGTGCCCCTTAGGGGACACGCGGGGGCAAACCCCCTTACCGACAGGCCGGTTGGCGGGATGTCGGCGAGCGCGCGAGTGCACGAGGCTCTGCCGTATGAACAGAATCAAGCGAAACGCCGCGCTGCTCACCGCCACGGCCACGGCCGCCGTCCTGGCCCTCACCGCACCGCTGACCGCCACCGCGGCGGCCCCGGCTCCGGCCACCACCGGAGCCGGAGCCGCCGCCCTCGACTGGACCAAGTGCGAGGGCAGTGGGCTCGACCCACGCCAGGAGTGCACCACCATCGAGGTGCCGATGGACTACGCCGATCCCGACGGCAGAACGATCAGCGTCGCGTTCTCCCGCATCCCGGCCGAGAACCCGAAGGCACGCCGCGGGGTGCTGCTCCTCATCCCCGGCGGACCGGGCGGCGGCGGCCTGAACCGGCCGTCCGGCAGGGGCCAGGACCTGCCGCAGGAGGTCCGGGACGCCTACGACCTGATCGGCTTCGATCCGCGCGGTTACGGCGCGTCGAGCCCCGTCAGCTGCGGCCTGGACCGCGCCGACCTCGCGACCAGCAAACTGCGCCCCTGGCCCGCCCCCGACGGCTCCATCACCGAGAACCTGGCCACCGCCCGCCGTATGGCGGACGCCTGCGCCCGCAACGGCGGCGAGCTCATCCAGCACATCAGCACCGCCAACGAGGCCCGCGACCTCGACCGCATCCGCGCGGCCCTCGGCGAGCGCAAGGTCTCCGCGTGGGGCGTCTCGTACGGCACGTACGTCGGCGCCGTCTACGGCGAGCTCTTCCCGCACCGCACCGACCGCATCGTGCTCGACAGCAACGACGACCCCGATCCCGCCCGGGTGGGCCGCGGCTGGCTCGCCGCGTACGAGGCCGGTGTCGAGGACAACTTCCCCGAGTTCGCCGCCTGGGCGTCGCGGCCCGGCAACCCGTACCGGCTGGCCGGCACGGCGGCCGAGGTGCGCCCGCTCTTCCTCGCCCTGGCCGCCCGCCTCGACCGCGAGCCCATCCCGTGGCCCGGCGCCAACCCGGAGGAACTCAACGGCAACGTGCTGCGCCAGACCATGCTGGACAGCCTCTACGACCCCGACGACTACCAGGCCCTCGCCGAGCTGATCCTGGCCGCCCGGAAGGGCACCGTGCCGCCCGCGCCCCAGGCGCCGCCCGAGGAGATTCTGCAGAACTCCGCGGCGGTCGGCGCGGCCACCCTCTGCAACGACGTCGCCTGGCCCGCCTCACCAGCCGTGTACGAGAAGGCGGTCGCCGAGAGCCGTGCCGAGTATCCGCTGACCGCCGGCATGCCGAGGAACGCCATGCTCTGCGCGGCCTGGCCCTGGAAGCCGAAGGAGTCCCCGGTCCGCATCACCGACGACGGCCCCGCCACGATCATGCTGATACAGAACGAGCGCGATGTGGCCACCCCGCTCGCCGGTGCCCGGAAACTGCGCGAGGCCCTCGGCCGGCGCGCCGTCATGGTGACCGTGGACTCCACCGGCCACGACGCCTACCTCGACAACGGCAACGCCTGCGGCGACCGCACCGTGACGCGCTTCCTGGCGACGGGGGAGCGGCCGCGGCGGGACGTGCACTGCGCCTGAGCACGCACGTCCTCCTAGTGGTGCCAGGCACGCCCGCCCGTGTTGTGGATGAACCGCTGCAGCACCTTGAGGGTGGTCAGGTACTCCTCGTCGGAGATGCCCGTGTGCCGTTCCGCCCACAGCTCGTCCTGGAGGGCCGCGGCCTTCCGGTGCAGTGCCCTGCCCTCGGGGGTGAGGCTCAGGCGCCCGTCGCCGTCCTCGGTGATCCAGCCCTGGACGACGGTCCCGTCGATCTCCGACTCCATCGTCTCCGCTCCCGTGTCGAGGTAGTTCCGCAGCAGCCGGGCCACCTCGTCGCGGGTCCTGACGGTGTCGGCGCCGGCGAGCTGCGCGAGCACCCACCACTGCGGCTGGGTGAGGCCGATCCCGGCGAGGGCGGCCCGGGTGCGGGTGACGACGGCCTTGTAGGCCGCCCAGCTCCAGTAACCGATGGGCTGGCGGATCAGTTCGGCGTCGCTGTGCGAGTACTCCATGGTCAACCCCTTCATGACGGTCCGCGGTGGGTCCGAATCGGTTGGACAGGACGACCGTAGGAACTCAACCGAACTCGAGGTCAAGCGCGACCGGAATCCCGCTGCCCGTTGTCCGTCCGCTCAACGAGACTCTGACGTCATGGAGAGCATCGTGCCGGTCAGCAACGGTGAGCTGTGGGCGGACGACTCGGGGGACGGCGGGCTGCCGCTGGTCCTGCTGCACCCGGGCGTCGGCGACTCGACGATCTGGGACCCGGTCCGCCCGACGCTCACCGAGCGGCACCGGGTGATCCGCTACGACGTCCGCGGCTTCGGCCGCTCACCGGCGCCGACCACCCCGTACTCCCTGGCCGAGGACCTCACCGCGGTCCTCGACCACTTCGGCCTGTCCCGTGCGGTGCTGGTGGGTTCCAGCATGGGCGGCGCCACCGCGATCAGCCTGGCGCTGGACGCCCCGGACCGGGTGGCGGGCCTCGCGCTCCTCGTGCCCGGGGTCACGGGGTACGAGGAGCTGCTGCCCTCCGGGTTCCTGCAGGAGGTGGAGAAGCTGGCCCGGGCCGGCGACATGGAGGGCGTTGTCCAGCTGGGGCTGAACATCAGCGGGCGGGCCGGTGGCGGCACTCCGGACACCGATCCGGTCGCGGCCGCCCATCTCCGCAGCGCGCTGCCCGCCTGGTTCGGCAACGCCGCTCACCAGAGGGCCGACGCCCCCGCGTTCGACCGGCTCGGGGAGATCGCCGCGCCCACGCTGCTGGCTCTGGGGGAGCTGGACCACCCGGAGGTGGTGCGCTGCAACGAGGAGATGGCCGCCCGGATCCCCGGCTGCCGTCTGGTCCGCCTGGCCGCCTCCGACCACTTCCCGACACTGCGCGAGCCGGACACCGTGGCCCGGCTGATCGAGGAGCTGTACGCCGACGCGCACTGAGCGGCGGCACCGGCAGCCGCGCCCGGCGGTCCGGCTCTCAGCCGAGTCGCGGGATCTCGATGGCGGGGCACCGGTCCATGACCATGTCGACGCCGGCGGCGCGGGTCCGCTCGTACGCCGCCTCGTCGACGACACCGAGCTGGAACCACACCGCCTTCGCGCCCTTCGCCACGGCTTCGTCGGCTACGGCGCCGGCGAGGTCGCTGTTCACGAAGACGTCCACGACGTCGACGGGGAACGGGATGTCGGCGAGGGAGGCGTACCCCTGCTCCCCGTGCACCGTCTCGGCCTTCGGATGCACGGGGACGATCCGCTTGCCGAAGCGCTGCAGGACCGCCGCGACGCCGTACGCGGCGCGCTGCCGGTTGGCGGAGAGGCCGACGACGGCCCAGGTGTCACCGTGCTCGGTGAGGATCTTGCGGACGGTCTCCGTGTCGCCGTGCATGCTGTGCCTCCGTTGTCTCGACCACTCGCTCGTCGGCGAGAACGCGTCGGGGCCGCGGGCGATTCCCGCGACCCCGAGCCAGGGAACGGTGCCGGACTGTGCGGTGGTGCGGCGAAGCCGGCAAAGGCCATGCCGAGCCAGGTGTGCGGGTGTCCTCCCAGCACCGGCCCAGCTCGGGGGCGTACTGGCTGATCGGACAGGCACGCCCGGCGGGCAGGGCGGTCGACGGAGTGGCGACGAAGCGTTCGAGGGCGGCACAGGGTGCCCGGCGGTGACCGCGATGCACCGTGATAGCTTTCCGGAGCCAGTCGAACCCACGTGCTTGGGTCAGGGAATCCGGTGTGAATCCGGAGCTGACGCGCAGCGGTGAGGGGGACGGGCGGGGCATCGGCCACTGGACCGCGAAGGGTCCGGGAAGGCGCCGCGTCCGGACGATCCCGAGTCCGAAGACCTGCTGGCGGCCTCCGCGGTCGTACGACGGCGGGGGAGCTCCGTACGACCGGGCTCCGCGTTCGAGCCCTCGACGATCAAGGATTCGCCCTCGTGCCCTTCGCACGCCCTGTCCGTCTCTCCGTCGTTCTGCCCGTCATCGGCATGCTCGCGCTGAGCGCCTGCGGGTCGGGAAAGAGCGCCGGCGAACCGGCTGCCACCGCCGCGGTCTCCCTGACCAACTGCGGGCACACCATCCGCGTCGACGCACCGCCGGAGCGGGCCGTCTCCCTCAACCAGGGCACCACGGAGATCATGCTCTCCCTCGGGCTCGCCGACCGCATGGTGGGCACGGCGACCTGGACCGATCCGGTGCTGGAGGGACTGGAGGACGAGAACGGGAAGGTGAAGCGGCTGGCCGACAACGCCCCCTCCTTCGAGCGCGTCCTGGACACCGGCCCCGACTTCGTCGCCGCATCCTTCGTCTCCACGCTCGGCAAGGGCGGCGTGGCGACCCGGCAGCAGTTCGAGAAGCTCGGCGTGCCCACGTACGTCGCCCCGTCCGACTGCTCCGGCAAGGAGAACCACGGGAACGGCGACGGGACCCGCGAGAACGCGCTGAGCATGGACGCCGTGTACGGCGAAGTGCGCGACCTCGCCGAGGTGTTCGGGGTCGAGGAGCGCGGCGAGGAGCTCGTCGCCTCCCTCGAGGAACGCATGGAGAAGGCCACGAAGGGGGTCGACGCCTCCGGCGTCACCCTCATGTACTGGTTCGCGAACTCCGAGTCGCCCTACATGGCGGGCTGCTGCGGCTCGCCGGGCATCATGACCCGTGCCCTCGGCGCGAAGAACCTCTTCGACGACACCCGTGAGGAGTGGCCCCAGATCAACTGGGAGACCGTCGCCGACCGCGACCCCGACGTGCTCGTCATCGGCGACCTCACCCGGAAGTCCCAGACCGCCGAGACCGCCGAGAAGAAGATCGAGTTCCTGGAGTCCGACCCGGTCACCAAGAACATGACGGCCGTGAAGAACAAGCGGTACGTGCTGCTCAGCGGGCAGGCACTGAACCCGACCATCCGTACCGTCGAGGGCGTGGAGCGGATCGCCGCCGCGCTGCGTGAGTACGGGCTGGACGGGTGACCGCCCCCGGCACCGGCCCCGCCACCGTCCCCCGTACCGCGGCGCGCCGCGTCCTGCTCGTGGTGGCCGGGCTCGCCCTGCTGTGCGGCTCGATCGCCGTCGTGATCACCATCGGCCCGGCCGACATCCGCGTCGGTGACGTCTGGGCCGTCGTCGCCTCCCATCTGGGCTGGGGCAGCACGGACGTGAGCCCCATCCGGAACGGCATCGTGTGGGAGCTGCGGCTGCCGCGCACCCTGCTGGCCGCCGTGTGCGGGGCCGGGCTCGCCGTCTGCGGGGCGGTGATGCAGTCGCTGCTGCGCAATCCGCTCGCCGACCCGTTCGTGCTCGGGGTGTCCTCCGGCGCGTCCACGGGCGCCGTCGTGGTGGTCGTGCTGGGCGTCGGCGGCGGGGCGGTGTCGCTGTCGGCGGGTGCCTTCGCCGGCGCGCTGGTGTCGTTCTCGCTGGTCCTGGCGCTCAGCCACACGCTCGGCGGCAGCACCGACCGCGTGGTGCTGTCGGGGGTGGCCGCGATGCAGCTGTTCTCCGCGCTGACCTCCTTCGTCGTCATGACCTCGGGAGACGCCGAGACCACGCGCGGGGTGCTGTTCTGGCTGCTCGGCTCGCTGGGCGGGGCGGGCTGGACGGACGTGTGGACCTGCCTGGCCGTGCTCGCGGTCGCCCTGGTGGTGTGCCTCGGGTACGCCCGTACCCTCGACGCCTTCTCCTTCGGGCAGGAGGCGGCCGCCGCGCTGGGCGTGTCCGTCGCCCGCACCCGGCTGGTCCTGCTGTGCGTCACCGCCCTGCTGACGGCCGCGCTGGTCGCCTCCGCCGGCGCCATCGGCTTCGTCGGCCTGGTGCTGCCGCACGCCGCCCGCGCGCTGGTCGGCCCGGGCCACGCGCGGCTGCTGCCGGTCGCCGCGCTGACCGGGGCGGTGTTCCTGGTGTGGGTGGACACGCTGGCCCGTACGGTCCTCGACCCGCAGGAGGTGCCGGTGGGCGTCGTCACCTCGCTGATCGGCGTGCCGGCGTTCGTGCTGGTGCTGTACCGGACGAGGAGGGCGGGATGACGGGGACAGCCGCGGCGGACGTGCGCGACGACGGCCGGGGGCTGCGCGCCGAGCGGGTCTCCCGCTCCGCCGACGGCCGGCTCGTTCTCGACGGTGTCGGCCTCGCTCCGGTGCCCGGCTCCACCGTCGGTCTCCTCGGCCCCAACGGTTCCGGCAAGTCGACGTTCCTGCGGCTGCTCGCCGGTGTGCTCCCTCCGTCCTCCGGCGTCGTCACGCTCGACGGCGAGCCGCTCGCCGGGCTGAACCGCCGCGATGTCGCCCGCCGGATCGCCGTGGTCGAGCAGCAGGCCCACACGCAGGTGGAACTGACCGTCCTCGACGTCGTACGGCTCGGCCGCGTCCCGCACCGCCGCGCCTGGGCGCCCGCCTCCGCCCGCGACGAGCACGTGGTGCGCGAGGCCCTGCAACGCACCGGCCTCACCGACCGGGCCGGCCAGTCCTGGCACACCCTGTCGGGCGGCGAACGGCAGCGGGTGCAGATCGCCCGCGCCCTCGCCCAGGAACCCCGCGAGCTCCTGCTGGACGAGCCGACGAACCACCTCGACATCCAGCACCAGCTCGACCTCCTCAACCTCGTCACCTCGCTCCCCGTCACCACCGTGATCGCCGTGCACGACCTCAACCTCGCGGCCCTGTACTGCGACGAACTGGTCGTGCTGCGGGAAGGGCGCGTGGTGGCCCGGGGCGGACCGCACGAGGTCCTCACGGAGGAGCTGATCGCCGAGGTGTACGGGGTGCGTGCGACGGTCACCCGCCCGGACGGGCGGCCCCATGTGCGGTACCTGGGAACACTCGGGACACCCGGGACACCCGGGACGCCGGGGACGCCGGAGTGAGGCCCGGCCCGTGAGAGGGCCGGTCGTGTGCGTCCTCCGGCCAGACTTCCGCGGCGCTCCTGCGTCCGCGCCGCTTCCGCCCTAGGCTCGCCCCGTGCTGCGTATCACCGACGCCCGCACCGGCGGACCCACCGCGGTGGGCCGGACCCCGACCCGTGTGCACGCGCACGTGACCGGGGCCGACACCTCGGCACTGCGTGTCCTGCTGGTCGCCGACGTGCTCGCCCGGGCCCTGGAACTGGACGGCTCGTCCGCCCTCACCCTCGCCGATCCGCCCCCGGAGCTGGCCTCGCGCGCCGCCGCCCTCGGCATCCGGCCCGCCGAGACCGCCGCACCGGCCGTGGGCCGGGCCCTGGTCCTGCACGTGGCGGCCCCGGACGCGCCCGTCCCCGAGGACGGCGTCCATGTCGCGGTCGCCCCGGTCGCCCCGGTCACCCCGGCTGTCTCGGGTGTCCCCGCCGCCCCGGCCGACGGCGCGGCGGCGGACGACTCCGTGCTGCGGTACGCCCTGCTGGCCTGTCCGCGCCCGGAGACAGCCGAGCCGGCGGACCTCGCCGACGAGGCCCGCGACACGCTCGCCCGCTGGCGCCGGGCCGTCGCCGCCTGGGCCGCCCGCCCGTCCCGACCCGTGCCGGAACCCGTACTCCGGGACCTGCGCACCGCCTGGGAGGACGACCTCGACGTGCTCGCCGTGCTCGCCGTTCTGCGCCGCGTGGAGCGCGACGACGACCTGCCCGACGGGGCCCGTTTCGAGACGTTCGCCTACGCGGACCGCCTCCTCGGCCTCGAGCTCGCCCGGGACGTGGGAGCCTCCGCGTGATAGAGCGCACCGGGACGGGGCCGCTGCGCCGTCTCGTCGTCCTGCGGCACGCCAAGTCCGCCCGGCCCCCGGGTGTGGCCGACCACGACCGGCCGCTCGGACCGCGCGGCCGGCGCGACGCCCCCGCCGCCGGGCGCGCCCTCGCCGACTCCGGCCGCCTGCCCGACCTGGCCCTGTGTTCCACGGCCGCCCGCGCGCGCGAGACCTGGGAGCTCGCCGCGGCACAGTGGGGCACCCCGCCGCCGGTGCAGTACGAATCGCAGCTCTACGCGGCGAGCGTGCCCGACCTGCTGGACGCCGTGCACGCCGTGCCCGAGGGGGTCGGGACGCTCTTGCTGGTCGGGCACAACCCGGGCCTGGAGGAACTCGTCCTGGAGCTGGCCGGGGACGGTCTCGAGGACACCCTGCACACCGTCCGCACCAAGTTCCCCACCTCCGCGATCGCGGTCCTCGCCTGGCACGGCCGCGCCTGGCGGGACCTCGTCCCCGGCGCGGCGCTGCTGACGGAGGTGATGGTGCCGAGGGGCGGGAACCGGACCTCCTGACCGCACGCATAGGGTGGACGGATGCAGGACGAGTACCGCACCGTCGCGCGCGCGGGTGTGCACGAGGTCGAGATCAACCGCTCCCGCTTCCTCTGCGCGCTCGCCCCGGCCGCCACCGAGCAGGAGGCCCAGGACTTCGTCGCCGCCGTCCGCAAGGAGCACGCGACCGCCACGCACAACTGCTCCGCGTACGTCATCGGCGCCGACGCCGGCATCCAGCGGGCCAGCGACGACGGGGAGCCCGGCGGCACCGCGGGCGTGCCGATGCTCCAGATGCTGCTGCGCCGGGACATGCGGTACGTCGTCGCCGTCGTCACCCGCTACTACGGGGGGATCAAGCTGGGCGCGGGCGGACTCATCAGGGCGTACGGGGGAGTGGTCGGCGAGGCCCTGGACACCCTCGGCACGGTCACGCGCAGGCGCTTCCGCCTCGCCACGGTGACCGTGGACCACCAGCGGGCCGGCAAGGTGCAGAACGACCTGCGGTCCGCCGGGCGGGAGGTACGGGACGTGCGGTACGGGGAGTCCGTCGTCATCGAGATCGGTCTGCCGGACTCCGACGTGGAGGCGTTCCGGGCCTGGCTCGCCGACGCCACGGCGGGTACGGCCGGGTTCGAGCTCGGGGGAGAGGCGTACGGGGACGCGTGAGCCGGGCCGGGACCACCCGCGCGGGCCCGGCCGGTCGGGCCGGAACACGAGTGCCCGTCCGTGATGTCGGACCCGGCCGAGCGGGTCCATATGGCAAAGATGCAGGTCAGGCGGGTGCTGCTCCCCTGCCACACGAGACGGTGGCCGATATGCCCGAACAGCCCCAGCGCGAGGACGAAGTACACCCCGACCCGGGATGGCAGCACCCGCAGTCGGCGCTCGGTCCGGCCGGTCTCGGCCAGAACGGTGCCGACAAGTTCGAACGGGACCACTTGGGTCAACTCGCCCAGATGCCCGGGGGCGAACATCGTGCTTCTGGCGCACTCCGCATGTCATGGCGAAGCCGGACGAACCGCGTGTGTGGGATCCGATCACCGGGCCGGTCGTCGGCAGACGCTGTTTCCCGGGGTTCACGCGGGTGCGATGGCCTTCTCGGCGGCGTGACGGCGCTTCCAGTACGCGACGGTCAGCACGGCCAGCAGCGGCCCCCAAAGGAGCAGTGGCGCGTAGCAGAAATAGAACCAGGCAGTCTCCCAGCCGCCGGCCTGGCTCGGAAAGCCGTCCGGCAGGTCGTCGCCTCGGATCGTGGTGCCCCTGATCTCAGAGACGGTGAACAGCAGAGTGAACAGCAGGGTGAGGATCGCGGCCCCGACGGCGGCTGGGACCACCGCTGCCTTCGGCGGAACCCGGCGGCCGCGCAGAACTGGGACCCAGCGTGGGAACACCTCGCCCCAGCGGGCGATCAGGCCTATCGCGGTGAACGCAAGAACCTCAGACATGATCGACAGGAAACCGACGTACGCCCGCTCACCGGCCCCGACCCTGTCGTCGAACGCGGTCGGGAGCCGCCAGATGCTCGATGGCAGGACGGTCAGGGGCACCGTGTAGGCCACGAGTTGGATCTGTCGGGACACTCCGGCAACGGGCGCGTGGGCCGCCCGCCACGCAGCGCGAAGCCGTCCGGGGCGGGCGGCAGCCGGTTCTTCGACGTATAAGAGCTGATGCATATGCGGTCCTCGGTCTCGGTGGACTGGTGGTCGGCCCGTTCAGTGATGAAGATCCCAGACGGGGAGCCACCGAGGATCGCTCTGTGGATCGAACCTGCCTCCGACTGAGGGCTGATGGAGCGGTGGACCACAGGATGACGGCAGGGCGCCACCTGGTAACCGGAGTCGGGCTGCGCGAGCCCGTCCGATCGCCGCGTACCAGGCGTCCCGCAGCCCGACGCAAGGCACTTCGACACCGCCACTGCAAGCCCTCGAACGTTGCCAGATCTCGGAGACATCGCTTCCCGGCGCAACCAGGCGTTCTCGGCCCCGAGCGACAAGCGATGTTGGATCCCGTCGACAAAACCACACCCCGGCTCACACCCGGCTCACACCCGGCTCAGGGACGACACCGCCCCCACCAGCCCCTTGACGGCCGCCTGGTGATCCTTGACTACGCGGCATTGAGCGGCCACCTATGGAACGCCCGAACTGCCGCGCCCGTCATGCCCCGGGCCGGAGTACATACCTCTGAGGGGTGGAGGCCGCCACGCCTCGCCGGGAAGGCAGCCCTCCCCCTGCGGCGCGGGTCAGCGCTGCGATCCGGATTCGACCGCGGGCAACCTCTCCGGTGCCGTGCCTGCGGTGAGGTTCAGGTCCTGGGTTCCTATGACGGACAGCAGTTCCAGCTGCTCGGCTCCCGGGCTTCCGGGCGGCGCGGTGAACCACAGCAGGCGTTGGCGTCCGTCCTCGCTGAGCAGGTTGTAGCAGTCGAGTTCGATGACGCCGAGCGTGGGGTGGACGATCTTCTTGTGGTCCATGCGGCGCACCGCGACGTCGTGGGTGTCCCAGAGGGCTGCGAACTCCTGGCTACGGCGGCGTAGCACAGCGATCATCTTCGTGACCTCCGCGTCCCGGCCGCGCCGGGCGGCCGCTGCCTGGAGGTCGGCCACGAACACCCGGGAGTGGTGCGGGTGGTCCTCGGGCGGGTACCTCTCGCGCGCCTGCGGGTCGGTGAACCAGCGGTACACGAAGCTCGCCGCCGGGCCGCGGTGTGCCGGGGACCTGCCGAGCAGGTTCCGGGCCAGGTCGTTCTCCACCAGGGTTTCGTGCAGGTCGGTGATGACGCGCGCGGGGGTGTTGGACAGCCGGTCCAGGAGTCCGAGAAGCGCGGGCTGCACGTGTGTCGACGGTCCGTGTGCTGACGGAGGGATCGGCCGTTCGGCCAGGTGGAACAGGTGGTCGCGTTCGTCGCCGTTCAGGCGCAGGGCTCGGGCGAGGGCGGCCAGGGTCTGGGACGAGGGCTGCACGCCGTGCTTTCCGCCACCGCGTTCCAGCTCGGTGTAGTAGTCGGCCGACAGCCCTGCCAGCTGGGCGACTTCCTCGCGGCGCAGCCCGGGGACGCGCCGGCGCGGGCCTTGGGGGAGACCGACCTCGGCGGGGCGGATGCGGTCGCGGCGTGTCCTGAGGAAGGCGCCGAGTTCTGGAAGGTTCACCCCTTCATGGTCGCGTGCGCGCCAGGCCGTAGCCAGGGGGTGGCATCCCCTGGGTAGACGCAGCCCTGGCTAGGGGTGGGGGACCGGCCGATCGTTGAGCACGCAGCAGGGCGACGGCGAGACCGCGTCCTTGATCGCATCCACCACAGGAGTCAGTAGTGCCTGTCCCCCTTTCCCTCGACGGGATGGCCGCCCCGGCCCAGCCCTCCGCCTCACCCCGTGTCGCGATCGTCACCGGCGGCTCGCGCGGCATCGGCCGCCGGACCGTCGGCCGGCTGGCCGCCGACGGGTACGCCGTCGTCGTCGGCTATGCCGGCAACCAGGACGAGGCCGAAGCCGCCGTGAAGGAGGCCGCCGACGGCGGCGCCCGGGCGATCGCGTACCGCGCCGATGTCGCCGACGAACACGCCGTCGCAGCTCTGTTCGACGCGGCCGAGGCAGAGTTCGGCGGTGTCGACGTCGTCGTGCACGCGGCCGGGCGGGCACACATGGCGCCGATCGCCGAGCTGGACCTGGCCGTCCTGGACGACCTGCACCGCACCAACATTCGCGGCACCTTCGTCGTCGTCCAGCAGGCCGCCCGTCGGGTGCGCCCCGGCGGCGCGATCGTGACGTTCTCCACGTCCGTGGTGGGGCTGGCCTTCCCGAACTACGGCGCGTACTCCGCCGGCAAGGGCGCGGTCGAGGCGCTGACGCTGATTCTGGCCCGGGAGCTGCGGGGCCGGAACGTCACCGCCAACGCCGTCGCGCCCGGCCCCACGGCCACCGACCTGTTCCTGGACGGCAAGGACGAGGAGACCATCGCCCGCCTGGCCGCCCAGCCCCCGCTGGAGCGCCTCGGTACCCCGTCCGACATTGCCGAGGTCGTCGCGTTCCTGGCCTCCCCGGCCGGCCACTGGATCAACGGACAGGTCGTCCGCGCCAACGGCGGAATCATCTGAACCGCCCGCACACCCCGTCGATCAACGAGAAACCCTGTCATGAGGAACGACGACGCCGGAAAGGTCATCCCGGTAACCGGGGCCTCCAGCGGCATCGGGGCGCTGTCCGTGCGTGCTCTACGCGGGCATCCGCCAGACCACGACCCGTAACGCGACCGCGGTGGCCGACCTGGCGCGCTACGGCACCGACCACCAGGTCGACGTGCACGCCGTCGAGCTGGACGTCACCTGCCAGGACTCCGCCGACACCGCAGTCGACCGGATCCTCACCGAGCGCGGCCGGCTGGACATGGTCGTGCACAACGCCGGACACATGGTCCTGGGCGCCGCCCAGGCATTCACCGACGAGCAGTTCGCGGACCTGCACGACGTGAACGTCCCGGGTACCCAGCGCGTCAACCGCGCAGCCCTGCCGAAGTCGCGTGAGCAGGGCTCGGGGCTGCTGGTGTGGATCGGCAGCTCCAGCACCCGCGGCGGCTGCCCCCGTTCCTGGCCCTGTACTTCACCGCCAAGGCCGCGATGGCGCATGGCACTCGGCCGCTGCGCACCCACATAGACCCCAGCCGAGACGGCGGCGAAGTCGTCTCCGCGGTCGCCGACCGCGTCCGCGCCGACTCCTTCCGCCGCATCGGACTGGACAGTCTGCTCACCGCAGGCAGCTCCCTGTAACGCCCCACTGAGAGAAGGAACAACCAGCCATGCCTTTCGCGAACTTCAAGGTCCCCGAGAAGACCCTCACCCCGAAGCAGAAGGAGGAGATCGTCACCCGCACCACCGAGCTGTATGTCGAGATCTACGGCGAGCGCGCCCGTAACAACACCATGGTGCTGGTCGAAGAGGTCGCCGACGGCGGCTGGGGCATCTCCGGCAACGTGCTGACCCTCGCCATGCTCGGTGAGGCGACACCGACCGACACCAGCGACGCCTGACCGCACCCACCGGCCGTCATGCGGCCAGGACAGCACCATGAAACCGAGGGCCGCCGCCGATCGCTCCCGGCGGCTGGCTTCGTTCACTTCCAGGTTCTGGCACAGATCTGAATCTGTGCCAGAACCCACTCTTCGTGAAGAGAGCCACGGCGGTCCTCGGCCGGGCCCCGCTGTGCTACGCGACCTACTTTCGCGGCTGGTGCCTGAGCTAGGCCCAGGGATTACCCCGGGGAAGCGTACGCTGCGCCGGAGCTCTATCCGTTGTACCGACTGCCCACGGCGTCTGTACCAACTGCCCACGGCGTCAGGAAGTGCTGCATGGCAGCGGCGGGCCGCCGATCGACCCGTTCGTCTGCGCGACCTGGTCGAGGTAACTCTGTACGCGCTTGCGGCCGAAGACGGCGAGCTGGAGGGCGATGCTGTAGAAGGCCATGGTGCGGATGCGGTCGAGGATCTCCGTGGACGTGGACGTGGACGTGGACGCGGGGTAAGGCATGCCAACTGCTCACCACGAACGCGTCGAACGCCACGACCGCTGTGTACCCACGCCCGCGTACGCAGCACCCCCACGGGGCCCTCGACGAGCCGTACCACCCCGACGATGCGCGCTGAGGGAGGCGGCACCCTGCAGTTGCGGAGCACGGCCGCCACCCATGACGTGCTGCTGGTCGGCGGGCCGCAGGGTCGTCAGGAGGGGTGGATGGCGTCGATGTCGGCGGTACCGTCGACGACCTGACGGGCGAGGTCGGTCAACCGCAGCCGGTGGGCGCGAGCGTAGGCACGCAGGTGGCCGAAGGCGGTATCGGGGGTGGTGTGCCAGCGCTCGGCCAGGATGCCCATGGCCCGCTCGAACAGCATCCGGCTGTGCAGCGCGATCCGCGGTTGGGTGATGTCCCCGTGGTTGTACTCCGGAGTGCGCTGCTGAAGGGTGGCGATGGCGGCCAGATCGGCCAGGGCCTGCGCCATCCGGGCATCGAGGGCACTGAGCGGGCCGGGCTGGGTGTGGAAGAGGTTGAGCACGCCGACGGCCTCATCATGCAGCCGCAGGGGCAGGGCGTGGGTGACCGCGATCCCGGCCCGACCGGCGGCTTCGGCGAAGGAGGCACCGGCCGCGACGTCGCTGGGCGACGTCAGGTCGATGTTCAGCAGCGCACGGCTGGTGTGGTAACAGACCACCCACGGACCCTGCTGGTGCTGGAGGGCAGACAGTTCCAGCAACCGGATGTACTCGTCCGAGGCGGCGATGATCTGTAATTCGTCGTGCTCGTCGGCGAGCATCACCCCGGCGGCGGCCACCTCCAGCAGTTCCGTGCAGCGCCCTGAGAACCGCTGCAGGAAATCGATCGGGTTGTGGCCGTCGATGACGGCCTCGACCAGGATGTGCAGCATCCGGCGCTCAGGGTCCACGGCGGTCACAAGGCCTCATCGCCTTGTCGCCCTGGACCGGCCGATCGGTCAGATTCATCACGCCTGTCCTGGGGCTGCACCCGGTCGGCCACCACCATCTCGGCCACCTGCAGCAGCGGCCGATCATGCCGGAAGGCGTGGCTGCGCAGCAGCACGGCCGCGGCCGGCGGCACCCCGGCCTGGACGCCGGCCGTGCCGGTGGCCCGGTGGATCGCGGTACGGGGCCATACGTCCTGGTCGGACTCGGCCCGCGCTGGTGGGACCCGCACGGCGTCGAGTACCGCGTCGGTGATTGCCAGGTTCGGCGGCACCCCGTCGTCCAGGCCTGCGGCGGCAGCGGTCCGGCCGTGGCGCTCTGGCGCGGTGAGCACGCCCGGGCAAACCCTTCCGAGGTACGGCGGAACGCAGAAGACCGCCTGCCCCCCAGGTTGTGTCGCTGCGGGCAGCAGCGCCGGCCGCCGGTGGGGCCGCACCCGCTCCGGATCCAGTTCCCGGATCGGGCCGCGGGAACCGTAGGCGTCGATACCGGGTGGCCGGCCCACGGTGAACCGCCCCTCGCCCAGGCGCTCACTACGGCCCGGGCCGAACCTCACCAGCCCACTGAGACCCTGGTACACCATCAGTGACACCGCCACTCCGTCGACTCCGATCCTGGGTGACCTCGGCAGGGTCACCTCCGATCAGCTGTGACGTGCTGCCGCTGCGCAAGGTGGGCGGCACTCGTGTCGGGCCCGCGCCGACCACCGGGCCTCAAGCCGCAAGGTGCGGGAACGACGCGATGGCGGGTGTGCCGGTGGCGCCCGACACCCAGTCCCTGGGCCCGTTCGCTGATGTCACGGCAGCCCAGAATGCGGTGCAGCGGATACGCGCGGCGCGGGTCGCCGCCGTCCACGGACGGCGGCCGACCTGTCTGATCAACGGCGGATCTGGTGATCGAGGAGACGCCAGGGACGACCGACACCGTCGTTGAGCCTGAGCCCGCTGAGCAGCCGGTCCAGGCGCCGTCGAGTACGGCGACGGACGAGCAGTCGATCGCGATGCTGGTGGACCGCGCCCGTACGGACGGGCTGCAGCTGACCGGCGAGGGCGGGCTGCTGCAGATGCTGACCGAGCGGGTGCTGGAGTCCGCTCCGGAGGGCGAGATCACCGACCACCTCGGCTACGAAAAGCATGATCCGGCCGGGACGAACAACGGCAATAGCCGCAACGGCACCCGGGCCAAGATCGTGCCGACCGATGTCGACCCCGTCGAGGTCAAGCTGCCCCGGGACACCGCCGGCAGCTTCGAGCCGCAGATCGTCAAGAAGCGGCAGCGCCGCCTGACCGGCGTGGACGAGATGGTGCTGTCGCTGTCCGCGAAGGGCCTCACGCACGGCGAGATCTCCGCCCATCTTGCCGAGGCCTACGGCGCCGAGGTGTCCCAGCAGACCATCTCCACCATCACCGACCAGGTGATGGACGGCATGGCCGAATGGCAGAACCGGCCTCTCGACCGCGTCTACCCGGTCCTGTTCGTGGACGCCATCAACGTCAGGATCAGGGACGGTCAAGTCGCGAACCGCCCCATCTACGTGGTGATGGCGGTGACCGTGGACGGCACCCGCGACATCCTCGGCATCTGGACCGGCGAGGGCGCCAAGTACTGGCTGCATGTGTTCACCGAGCTGAAGAACCGCGGCTGCTCGACCCATTCCTCGACCGCGCGAAACGCGCGCCCTTCCGGACTCTGAACCGCGGGCAACCATCGCGGCATGACACGTGACCCCGACACCAATCAGGTGATCCGGGTTCGGAGCAGCCGCTCAGTCCTCGCCGAGGGCTTGGACGGAGCGGTGGACGCCGCGTCGGAGCTTCTTGGCGGTCAGTTCGGCGAACCACCGCTCGACGCCCCCGGTCCTCGCGCGCTTCCGGAGCTGCTGCGCGCCGACGAGCGTCGAAAGGACCGGCCCGAGGCGATGAGCCGGCCGCAGCGGCCAGGTCCGTCGGCCGACGTTGTCTGTCGGTCCGCGATGCCAGGCACTGAGGCTTCGGCAAGGGCGGGGCCAGGAGCCCGGAGCGACCGGCGGCAGGGTCGGGGCGGCCACGTACAGGAACATCGGCCACTTACAGGAACATGCCGAGGAACCGCAGGCGGGAGGTGATGAGACGCGCCTTCTTCGGCCGCTTCTTCTGAGGTCAGTGGTGGATCAAAGGGAGACAGGCGATAGCGTGATGGGTGGTAGTGGCGAGCCCGTGCTGGTTGGTGCTGGTTCGTGAGGCGTAGTAGGGGTAGACATGCAGGTCAGCGCGGTTTCATGAGATTGCTGCACACTTCCGACTGGCATCTGGGCCGGGCGTTCCACCGCGTCGGCATGCTCGGGGCGCAGGCCGAGTTCATCGGCCATCTCGTCACGACCGTGCGCGAGCACGGCGTGGACGCCGTCGTCGTGTCGGGTGACGTGTACGACCGGGCGGTGCCGCCGCTGGCCGCGGTCGAGCTGTTCGACGACGCCCTGCACCGCCTCGCCGACCTCGGTGTGCCCACGGTGATGATCTCCGGGAACCACGACTCGGCCCGCAGGCTCGGCGTCGGCGCCGGGCTCATCGGCCGCGCGGGCATCCACCTGCGCACCGATCCCGCCGCCGTCGGCACACCGGTGGTGCTGGCGGACGAGCACGGCGACGTGGCCTTCTACGGGCTGCCGTATCTGGAGCCAGCCCTGGTCAAGGACGAGTTCGGGGTGGCGAAGGCGGGCCACGAGGCCGTGCTCGCCGCCGCCATGGACCGGGTCCGCGCCGACCTCGCCACGCGCGCGCGGGGCACGCGGTCCGTCGTCCTCGCCCACGCCTTCGTCACCGGCGGCGAGGCCAGCGACAGCGAGCGGGACATCTCCGTCGGCGGGGTCGCCGCCGTCCCGGCCGGGGTCTTCGACGGCGTCGACTACGTGGCCCTGGGCCATCTGCACGGCTGCCAGACCCTCACCGAGCGCGTGCGCTACTCCGGCTCCCCGCTGGCGTACTCCTTCTCGGAGGCGAACCACCGCAAGAGCATGTGGCTCGTCGACCTCGGGGCCGACGGGTCCCTCGCCGCCGAGCGGCTCGACTGCCCGGTGCCGCGCCCGCTCGCCCGGATCAAGGGGGAGCTGGAGGAACTGCTCGCGGACCCCGGGCTGGCCCGGTACGAAGACGCGTGGGTCGAGGCGACGCTCACCGACCCGGTGCGGCCCGCCGACCCCATGGCGCGGCTCGGCGAGCGCTTCCCGCACGCGCTCAGCCTCGTCTTCGCCCCCGAGCGGGCACCCGACGACCCGGACGTGTCGTACGCCGGGCGGCTGGCCGGGCGCAGCGACCAGCAGATCGCGGAGGACTTCGTGGCCCATGTGCGCGGCGCCGGACCGGACGAGCACGAGCAGGCCGTGCTCAGGGACGCCTTCGACGCGGTGCGCGCCGACGGGGGCGGCGCAGAGGCCGTGCGGGACGCTCCGCGCGGAGCCGTACCGGGAGCCCGGCGGGGCGCCGCGCGGGAGGCCGTCCGGTGAGGCTGCACCGTCTCGACATCACCGCCTTCGGGCCCTTCGGCGGCTCTCAGACCGTCGACTTCGACGAGCTGTCGGCCGCCGGGCTGTTCCTGCTGCACGGGCCGACCGGCGCCGGCAAGACGTCCGTCCTGGACGCCGTCTGCTACGCCCTGTACGGCAGCGTGCCCGGCGCCCGGCAGAGCGGCGGAGGGCAGGGGCTGTCCCTGCGCAGCGACCACGCGGCGCCGTCCACGCGCACCGAGGTCCGGCTCGACCTCACCGTCGCCGGACGCCGGCTGGAGATCACCCGGCAGCCGCCCTGGGAGCGCCCCAAGAGGCGCGGCACCGGCACGACGGTCGACAAGGCGCAGACCTGGCTGCGCGAGTACGACGCGGCGGCGGGTACCTGGAAGGACCTCAGCCGCTCCCACCAGGAGATCGGCGAGGAGATCACCCAGCTCCTCGGCATGAGCCGCGAACAGTTCTGCCAGGTGGTGCTGCTGCCCCAGGGCGACTTCGCACGGTTCCTGCGCGCCGACGCCGAGGCCCGGGGCAGACTGCTGGGCCGGCTCTTCGACACCCACCGCTTCGCCGAGGTGGAGAAGCGCCTCGCCGAGCGGCGCCGCGCGACCGAGGCGGACGTGCGCGCGGGCGACGCCGAGCTGCTCGCCGACGCGCACCGGATGCAGCAGGCCGCGGGCGACGGGACGCGCCCGCCCGCGCTGGAGCCGGGCGACCCCGGGCTCGCCGACGCCGTCCTGGCCTGGGCCGCCGTGGCCCGCAGCACCGCGCGCGAGCGGCTCACCGTCGCGCACTGCGCACGGTCGGCCGCCGAGTCCGCGCGGACCGCCGCCGAGCGCGCCCTGGACGACGTACGCGAGCGGGCCCGGCTGCAGCGGCGGTTCGCGGAGGCGCGGGAGCGGGCCGCACGGCTCCAGGAACGGGCCCCCGCCCACGAGGAGGCGCGGACGCGGATGGAGCGGGCCCGCAAGGCCGAGGCCGTGGCGCCCGCGCTGGAGCTGCGCGACGCGGCCGAGACGGAGCACCGCCGGGCGGCGGCGGACGAGGCACGCGCGCGGGGGCAGCTGCCCGGGGAGTACGCCGAGGCGGGCGCGGCCGGGCTGGCCGCCGCCGCGCGCCGGGCCGCCGGGGAACTGGGCGGCCTCGCGTCCGCGCGGCGCGCCGAGCAGCGGCTGGCCGGCATCGTCGCCGAGCGGGCGGACCTGGACCGTCAGGAACGCGCCGACGAGGAGGTCCTCCGGGAGGCCGGGAGCTGGCTCGCCGGCTGGGAGGCGGCCCGCGCGGATCTGCGGGACCGGGTCGAGTCCGCGCAGGAGGCCGCCACGCGCGCGGAGCAGCTCGCCGTACGGTGCGAGCCCGCCCGCAAGCGGCTCGACGCGGCCCGGCTGCGGGACCGGCTCGCCCAGGACACCGACCGGGCCCAGGCCCGTGCGCTCGCCTCCCGTGAGCGGGCCGCGGACGCCCGCGCCCACTGGCTCGACCTCAAGGAACAGCGCCTGAAGGGCATCGCCGCGGAGCTCGCCGCCGGCCTCGTCGACGGCGAGCCCTGCGCGGTCTGCGGCGCCACCGGGCATCCGGCGCCCGCCCGGAAGATCGCCGGGCACGTCGGCCGGGAGGCGGAGGAGGAGGCCCTCGCCGCCTACCAGCGCGCCGACGAGGACCGCGCCGAGGACGAGCGGCGGCTCGCCGTCGCCCGCGAGGCACTGGCCGCCGCCACCGCCGAGGCGGGCGACACGCCCACCGGCCGGCTCGCCGGGGAAGTGGCGGAGCTGGAGCGGGAGCACGCCGGCGCGCGCGCCGCGGCATCGGGGCTGCACACCGCCAAGGAAGCCCTCCGGCAGGCCGAACAGGAACGCGAGCACCGGCTGGAGGCCCAGCAGGAGGCCGCCCGCCGGGTCGCCTCCCGCGCCTCCCTCCGGGAGGCGCTCGACCGGGAGAGCACCGCACTGGAGGAGGAGCTCGCCACGGCCCGGGGCGCCGCCGACAGCGTGTCCGCGCGGGCCGCGCAGCTGGAGCGGCAGGCCGCGCGGCTCACCGAGGCCGCCGACGCGGCCCGGGCCGCCGAGGAGGCGGCGCATCGGCTGAAGGACGCCGACGCACGTCTCGCCGACGCCGCGTTCCGCGCCGGGTTCGACACCCCGCAGGCCGCCGCGGACGCCCTCCTCGACGACGCCGCCCACCGCGATCTGCAACGGCGGCTCGACGCCTGGCAGACGGAGGAGGCCGCGGTACGGGCGGTGCTCGCCGAGGCCGACACGGCGGCCGCCGCCCAGCTGCCGCCCGCCGACCTCCAGGGCGCCGAGCGCACCGCCGAGGCCGCCGCCCGGCGACTCCAGGACGCGGTGTCCGCCTATGACGCGGCCGCCCGCCGCTGTACCGAACTCGACCGGCTGTCCGCGCGGGCCGCCACCTTCGTACGGCGTCTCGCGCCGCTCCGCCGCCAGTACGACCGCGTGGCCCGCATGGCCTCGCTCGCGGCGGGCACCTCGGCGGACAACGAACGCCGGATGCGCCTGGAGGCGTACGTGCTCGCCGCCCGCCTGGAACAGGTGGCCGCCGCCGCGACCGTACGGCTGCGGCGCATGTCGTCCGGGCGCTACACCCTCGTCCACTCCGCGGACCGCGCCGGGCGGGGGCGCAGCGGGCTCGGACTGCACGTCGTCGACGCCTGGACCGGGCGGGAGCGCGACACGGCCACGCTCTCCGGCGGCGAGACGTTCTTCGCCTCGCTCGCCCTCGCCCTCGGCCTCGCGGACGTCGTCACCGACGAGGCGGGCGGTGTGCGCCTCGACACCCTCTTCATCGACGAGGGCTTCGGCAGCCTGGACGACCAGACGCTGGACGAGGTCCTGGACGTCCTCGACTCCCTGCGGGAGCGCGACCGGAGCGTGGGCATCGTCAGCCATGTGGCGGACCTGCGGCGGCGCGTCCACGCGCAGCTGGAGGTCGTGAAGGGAAGGTCCGGATCGGCCGTACGGCAGCGGGGAGCCGGGTGAGGGACGCCGCCC
Organism: Streptomyces sclerotialus; assembly: GCA_000719105.1. GTDB lineage: Bacteria > Actinomycetota > Actinomycetes > Streptomycetales > Streptomycetaceae > Streptomyces > Streptomyces sclerotialus_B. Next base: position 106,402 of record JODX01000014.1, read on the forward strand.
TCAGCTGCTCTCAGCGGCTGAGCGCGCGCCGGGGCAGCGGCGACGAGTAGACGATGCTCGTCGTCACCGAACCCAGCGCCCCGATCCTCCCCGACACCTCCTCCAGATGACGCATCGAACGGGCCGCGACCTTGATGACGAAGCAGTCGTCGCCCGTGACGTGGTGCGCCTCCAGGATCTCGGGCGTCACGGCGACCAGGTCGTGGAACGGCTTGTAGTTGCCGTTCGGGTAGCGCAGCCGTACGAAGGCCAGGATCGGCAGCCCCAGCCGCTCCGGGTCCACGACGGCCGCGTACCCCTGGATGACCCCCGCCTCCTCCATCCGCCGCACCCGCTCGGTGACCGCGCTCGCGGACATCGAGACGGCGCGTGCGAGGTCGGTGAAGCTGGCCCGGCCCTCCCGCTGGAGGACGTCGAGGATGCGCCAGTCGGTGGCGTCCGGGGAATACACGGTCATGAACGAGGAATAGCAGGGGAATCCACGGTCGATCAAGAAATGTGCCGTGGGGATCCCCTTCAGAGAGGGGCTCGCCGACCGTAGATTCATGGTCATCGAGAACCGCCGGAGGAAGGCCCCCTGTGAACACCACCGTGAACATCGCCGTGAACACCGCCGTGAGCACCACCCCGACCGTGAACCCCGTCCTGCGCGTCCCGCCGGCGGCCCCCGCCGCCGCGGCCGCGTACTTCCGTGCGAGCCTCGCCTTCCACGCCGACGTCTCCGACGTGGCGGCCGCCCTCGCCGCCGGCGGCGACCCCGGTTTCGTCGTCCTGGACTCACGCTCGACGGAGGCCTGGGACCAGGGCCACGTCCCCGGCGCGCTCCACCTGCCCACCGCGCTGATCCCCGAACAGGCCGAACGGCTCCTCGACAAGGCCGTCCCGGTCGTCACGTACTGCTGGGGCCCGGGCTGCAACGGAGCCACCCGCGCGGCCCTCGCCCTCGCCGAACTCGGCTTCCAGGTCAAGGAGATGCTCGGCGGCTTCGAGTACTGGGCGCGCGAGGGCTTTCCGTACGACACCTGGCAGGGTACCGAGCGCCGCGCCCTCGACCCGCTGACGGCCCCGGTGGACGCGGAGGACTGCGGCTGCTGAGGGGGAGGAAGAGAGAGACAGGGAGAGGCAGGGAGAGGCGGTCCGGGAAGCCTGGGGCAGCCCGAGAATCCGTCAACTCCCGTGTATTTTCTGGCGCATGGCGCGATACGCGGAACCAGGTGTGACGGAGTGGGTGGAGTCGGGTGGGGGCCCGCTCATAGCGGTACCGGAGGCCGTGCTGCCGTTCTGGACCGGGGCGGACGGCGACGAGCCGTCGTCCGACTACGACCGGGCGTGTGCCGTCGACGGCCATGTCGGGCTGGTGCCCGTCGGCGACACCAGGGCACTGGTCCTCGGTGACGAGCCCGCCTCCACCGCCTTTCTGCCGGAGTACGGCACGTTCGTGCGGTGGTGCGCGGCAGACTCCGAGGAGGAGCTGCTGGCGCAGGTGCCCGCGGCGCTCGACGCGGCGGTGTGGGCGCCGGAGGTGGAGTGGCGGGTGCCGGGAGCGGTCGTCCTGTTCGACGCCGCCTGGCCGGGGGACGGCTCGGAGCAGACGGACCATGTGCGGGTCGAGCTGGAGCCGGGGCGGTACGGCGTGCGGGCGGCCCATGTGCCGGCCGGCCCCGAGACCTGGCTCGGACTCGTCCACCTGCGACGGCTCGTGAACTGAACGGTGGCGCGCGGAGGTGCGGAACCGCTGTGCGCCGCGTCCGCCACGCCCCGCGCGTTATTCGCGTGCGCGCCGCCTCCGCTCCACGCATGATGGATCACCATGCACCGGCTTCCCCACCCCGCACCCGAAGACCTGCGCCGTGACCCGCTGCCCCTGCGGGGCCGCACCGCCCTCGTCACCGGGGCGAGCAGACGCGGCGGTATCGGGTACGCCGTGGCCCGCCGTCTCGCCGCGTACGGAGCGAGCGTCTATCTGCACCACCACGTGCCGCACGACGCCGCCATGCCCTGGGGCGCCGACCGTCCCGAGGACGTCGCCGCCGCGGTGCGCGAGGCGCTCGGCGACCCCCACGCGCGCGTGGCGCACGGACCGGGCGACCTCTCCGACCCCGCCGCACCGGCCGAGCTGATCGCGACGGCCGCGGACGCGCTCGGCGGGCGCCTCGACATCCTCGTCGCCAACCACGCGCTGTCCGGCTCCGACGGCACCCTCGACACGATCGACGCCGCGATGCTCGATGCGCACTGGGCGGTCGACACCCGGTCCGTGCTCCTGCTCGTGCAGGCGTACGCGCGGCTGCGTGCCGACCTCCCGCCGCGCACCCCGGGCGGGCGCGTGGTGATGATGACCTCCGGGCAGAACCTCGGCGGCGGCATGCCCGGCGAGATCGCCTACGCCCTGCAGAAGGGCGCCCTCGCGTCGATCACCCGCTCCCTGTCCACGACACTCGCCGATCTGGCCGTCACCGTGAACACCGTCAATCCCGGCCCGGTGGACACCGGCTACATGACGGGTGAGGCGTACGAGACGATCGCCTCCATGTTCCCGGCGGGCCGCTGGGGCATGCCGGACGACCCCGCCCGTCTCATCTCCTGGCTCGCGACGGACGAGGCCGAGTGGGTCACAGGGCAGGTCATCGACTCGGAGGGCGGCTTCCGGCGCTGAGTGGGCGTTCCTCTGACGGACCGGCCGTACGGCGGGCCGGGCGCACCGGCCCGCCGTACCCGGACACGCACGTGACCGTCGGACCGGTCATCGGACCGGTCAGAGGCGCGACAGCTCGTCCACCAGATCATCGAGCCCCAGCGACCCCTGCGACAGCGCCGCCATGTGCCATGCCTTCGGGTCGAAGGCGTCACCGTGGCGCTCGCGGGCCTTCTCGCGGCCGAGCAGCCAGGCACGCTCGCCCAGCTTGTAGCCGATGGCCTGGCCCGGGATGGTCAGATAGCGGGTCAGCTCGCTCTCCACGAAGTCCGCCGGGCGGCTGCTGTGCGCGCCGAAGAACTCCTGCGCCAGCTCCGGCGTCCACCGCTCACCCGGGTGGAACGGGGAGTCCGCCGGGATCTCCAGCTCCAGGTGCATGCCGATGTCGACGATGACCCGGGCCGCGCGCATCATCTGCGCGTCCAGGTAGCCGAGCCGCTCCTCCGCGTCCTTCAGGAAGCCCAGTTCGTCCATGAGACGTTCCGCGTACAGCGCCCAGCCCTCGGCGTTGGCGCTGACCATGCCGACGGTGGCCTGGTAGCGGGAGAGGTCCTCCGCGACGTGCACCCACTGCGCGAGCTGCAGGTGATGGCCGGGGACGCCCTCGTGGTACCAGGTCGACACCAGGTCGTACACCGGGAAGCGGGTCAGCCCCATCGTCGGCAGCCAGGTGCGGCCCGGGCGGGAGAAGTCCTCCGACGGGCCCGTGTAGTACGGGGCCGCGGCGCCGCCCGGCGGGGCGATGCGCGACTCCACCTTCCGTACCCGCTCGGCGAGTTCGAAGTGGGTGCCGTCCAGCGCCTCGATGGCCTCGTCCATCAGGCCCTGGAGCCACGTCCGGACCTCGTCGACGCCCTCGATGTGCCGGCCGTGCTCGTCGAGGTGCGCGAGCGCCACCCAGGGAGTCTCGGCACCGGGCAGGATCTTGCTGGCCTCCGTCTTCATCTCGGTAAGGAGGCGGTGGTACTCGGACCAGCCGTACGCGTACGCCTCGTCGAGATCCAGGTCCGTGCCGTTGTAGTAGCGGGACCAGCGGGCGTAGCGCTCGCGGCCCACCACGTTCGGCGCGCCCTCGATCGTCGGCGCGTACACGTCGCGCATCCAGTCGCGCAGCTCCACGACGGCCGCGGTCGCCGTACGGGCCGCCTCGTCCAGCTCCGCGCGCAGCGCGTCCGGGCCGGCCGACGCGAAGTCCTCGAACCAGCCGCGGCCCGAACCGTCCACGTCCGCCCACTCGGTGAGCTGCTCGACGAAGGTCGCCGTCGGACGCGGGGCCGCGTACAGCTTGCGCTCCAGACCGAGGGAGAGGGACTCGCGGTAGCCCGCCAGCGCGGCCGGCACCGCCCGCAGCCGCTCGGCGATCGCCGCCCAGTCCTCCTCCGTGTCGGCGGGCGTCACGGTGAAGACCTCGCGCACCGCGTGCGGCGGCGTGCTCATGTTGCCGACCGCGCGCAGGCCCTCCTCGGCGTCGTGCACGGCGAGTTCGGCGGTGAGCCGCTCGCGCAGCAGCCGGGCGCAGCGGCGCTCGACGTCACTGTCCGCGCCGGGCTGCCGCTCCGCCTCGTCGAGCCGCGCGAGCGTCGCCCGCATCAGCTCCGCCAGGGCCTCCTGACCCGCGGGCGAGGTGTCGGGCAGCCGGCTCGAACTCTCCTTCACGCCGAGGTAGGTACCGGTCACCGGGTCGAGGGCGATGAGCTCGTCGACGTAACGGTCGGCGACCTCGCGGGGCAGCGGGCTGATGGTGTTCGACATGCGGACATCCTCGTACGCCGACGGGCACCGCGTCAGCCCGATTGCGGCAGGTTGTACCCCTGCTCAGCCGGATTTCGCCGAGGGCGTGACCTGCTGATCGCCGGATGGCGACGGCGGCGCGTGCTGCTCCGGCGGCAGCGGCGGCCCGTGCCGCTCGGGCGGCAGCAGCGGTCCGCAGTCCCATTGCTGGAAGATCAGCCGGGTCTCCACCCGGGCCACCTCGCGCCGGGCCGTGAACTCGTCCAGGACCAGCCGCTGCAGATCCGCCATGTCCGCGACCGCCACATGCACGAGGTAGTCGTCGGGTCCCGTCAGATGGAACACGGTCAGCGACTCCGGCAGCGCCCTGATCCGCTCCACGAACGGCCCCACCAACTCCCGCCGGTGCGGCCTCACCTGAACCGACAGCAACGCCTGAAGCCCCCGTCCCAGCTTGGCCGGATCGAGCCGCAGCCGGTGACCGAGGATCACGCCCGCCCGGCGCAGCCGGGTCACCCGGTCCAGACACGTCGACGGCGCCACCCCGACCTGCGCGGCGAGATCGCGGTACGTGGTCCGTGCATCGTTCTGCAGCAGCCGCAGAAGGTGGAGGTCCACCGGATCCAGTACGACAGAGTCGGCCATGGGCCGAACGTAACACGGACTTCGGAGCCGTCCACCCGGTCTCTGTTCAGCCTGATCGCATGGACACGGACATGGGCACAGACACGAACCCGGGCACGAATCCGGGTACGGACCTGGGCACGAACACGGGCACGGACCCGGGCACGGACCCCATCGGCTCCGGGACGTACGCGGCGAACGCTCACGGACACGAGGCGGCTCCGTGGACCCTGGCCACCGCGGCCGTGCACGCCGGCCGCGAGGACCTCGCACGCCAGGGACTCCACGCCCCGCCGATCGACCTGTCCACCACCTACCCCTCGTACGACAGCCGGGGCGAGGCCGCCCGTATCGATGCCTTCGCCGCCGACGGCAGGGAACCGGAGGGGCCGCCGGTCTACGGACGGCTCGGCAACCCCACCGTCGCCCGCTTCGAGACGGCCCTCGCCCGGCTGGAGGGGACCGAGAGCGCGGTCGCCTTCGCCAGCGGTATGGCCGCGCTGAGCGCCGTACTGCTCGCGCGTGCCGGGACGGGCCTGCGCCATGTCGTCGCCGTGCGGCCCCTGTACGGCTGCAGCGATCACCTGCTGACCGCCGGGCTGCTGGGCTCCGAGGTGACCTGGGTGGACCCGGCGGGCATCGGGGCGGCGCTGCGGCCCGACACCGGCCTGGTGATCGTCGAGTCGCCGGCCAATCCGACGCTCGCCGAGATCGACCTGCGCGCCGTCGCCCACGCCTGCGGCTCGGTGCCGCTCCTCGTGGACAACACCTTCGCGACGCCGGTGCTGCAGCGCCCGGCCGAGGCGGGGGCGCGGCTCGTCCTGCACAGCGCGACCAAGTACCTCGGCGGACACGGTGACGTCATGGCCGGAGTCGTGGCCTGCGACGAGGAGTTCGCGGGCCGGCTGCGGCAGGTGCGCTTCGCCACGGGCGGCGTGCTGCATCCGCTGGCCGGCTATCTGCTGCTCCGCGGCCTCGCGACGCTGCCGGTACGGGTCCGGGCGGCCTCCGCGACCGCCGCCGAACTCGCCCGCCGGCTCGGCGCCGACCCGCGCGTCGCCCGCGTCCACTACCCGCGGCTCGGCGGCGCCATGGTGGCCTTCGAGGTGCTGGGCGATCCGCACCGGGTCATCGCCGGGGTCCGCCTGATCACGCCCGCGGTCAGCCTCGGCAGCGTCGACACCCTCATCCAGCACCCGGCGTCCATCAGCCATCGCATCGTGGACGAGACCGACCGCCGCGGAGCCGGCGTCGGCGACCGGCTGCTGCGGATGTCCGTCGGTCTGGAGGACGTCGAGGACCTGTGGACGGACCTGGACGGGGCGCTGGGGGCGTCGGGGGCGCTCGATCACCAGTTCACGTCGGTCACCACCCGGGCCCCTGCGCCGCCTGGTCGTACGGCAGCCGGGAGGGCACGGGCGTCGCGTGCAGGCGGGCCGTGATGACGAGGGTGCCCTCCTCGATCTGGTAGTCGAGGGGCAGGCCCAGGTTGCGCATCGCGGCGACCATGCCGGTGTTGGAGGACTGCGTGACGGCGTACACGCTCTCGCAGCCCGCCTCCATCGCCATGCCCACCAGCCGGCCGAGGAGTTCGCCGCCGATGCCGCGCCGCTGCCACTCGTCCTCGACCAGCAGCGCGACCTCCGTCTCGTCGCCGTCCCACAGGAGGTGGCCGAGGCCGATGAGGCGGCCCGAAGCGGTCTCGACGGCCAGGGTGCGGCCGAACCGGGGGCTGAGGAGGTGGTTGAGGTAACGGTCGGCGTCGGCCAGCGGCCCGTGGTAGCGCATGCCCAGCGTGCGCGGTGAGCAGCGGGTGTGCAGCGCCTTCGCCGCATCCAGATCGTCCGTCCCGGCGCGCCGTACGGTGATGTCGCCGCCCTCCGGCAGCGTCAGCACGTCCTGGCCGCGCGGAATCCTCGGGCCCAGCCGCGTGTCCAGCTCCACCAGTGCCCGCGCCCGCGCGAACTCCGTCGGCGTGAACGGGAGATACGGCCGCTCCACCGTGATCACCCCGCCCTCCGGCGCCCGCAGCCGCATCACCGTGTCCTCCAGCGCTCCCTCGACCGGGGCGTCCTCGAGGGCCCGCCCGGTGGCGGGGGAGGCCGCCGGCAGCGAGCGGATGGAGCACCGGCCGAGGAGCTGGCGCAGGGCGAGCGGGAGTTCGGCCGCGTCCAGGGCCGTGCGCGTGGCCAGGCCGAGCACCCGGGCCGGCACGTCCACGAGGTCGTGGGCGTCGGCCCGCTCGATCCAGGTCTCGGTGCCCCCCGCCCCCGCGACCGCGCGGGTGATGTCCGACGTGGCCAGCCCGGCGGGCGACCGCAGCAGGAACTCGTCCACCGTGCCCTCGGCCAGCGGATGCGTCTGGAGGCTCAGGATGTCCACCTCGTGGCGGGCGAGCGCCGTGCACAGGGCGGCCAGCGAACCGGGCTCGTCCCGGACCGTCGTCCGCATCCGCCACAGCACGGTCGCCGCGGTCCCCTCGTCCTTGCCGGCACCGGCGGCACCGGCGGCACCGGCGGCATCACCTGTAGCGACTGCCCGGCTCGTATCGCCCGTATCGCCTGTATCGTCCACCGGCGGTGCGTGGCCGTGGCGGCGTGCCCACCATGTGTGGAAGCCGGCCGTGGCGACCAGCACCGCCGCCGAGATCAGCAGCAGCGCCGGGCCGTCGGGCCCGTGCCCGATCAGGTTCGCCACCGCGTCGGCCACGGCCACCGCCGTGAACAGCGCGGCGAGTTCGACCACGTCCCGCCGCCAGTGGTGCACCGGGCGGCCGTTCCTGGCCCGCGTCACTTGAGACATCTCTGGAGTCATACGGTCACTGTGGACGAACGGTGTTGCGTGATCACGAACGCTCTGTGACCGATGGGTAAAGCGTCATTTCGCTCCTTTCCTTGCGTTTTGGGCCGTTGGGTCGGGTGGCGATCGTGGCGGGCGCGTCGTCGGGGTCAGGCCGCGCGCTCGCCGTCGCCACCCGGAGCCACGGCCCCCTGGCTCAACGCGGCGCGCAGTCGGCGGGCCTCCGTCACCAGCCGGGACGAACCCCGGCGGGCCGCCGTCCGCCCCAGGTGCAGAAGATCACCGCGCGCCCCCGACCGCTCCGCGCACTCGGCCGCGACCGCCAGCAGGTCACTGAGCCCCCGCGCGGGTTTCACCGCACCGTCGGCCGTACTGTCGGCCGCACTGTCGGTCGTGTCGTCGGCCGCAAGCGGCGCGAGCAGGACGGGCAGCGTCTCGCGCAGCACGGACCAGAGGGTGGCGTACGCTCCGGTCGCCGCCGCGGTCCGTATCGCCTCGGCGAGCCGCAGCGGCTTCACGGCCCCGGTCCGTGTCAGTTCCCCGAGGTCCGCCCCCAGCCGGGCCGCGTCCAGTCGGCCGCGCGCGGCCAGGACCAGCAGCGCGTCCACGGCGGCGAGCCGATCCTCCGGGTGGCGTGCCCCGAGCCCGTACGCCACGCCCAGGTGCACGGCTTCCCCGGGCTCGCCCTCGGCTTCCGCCAGCGCGGGAAGCACGGCGGCCTCACCACGCGAGTCGTCGACGGCGACCGACGATATGTTGCACAGCAGCCGCCCGGCGACCAGCTCCGGCCGGCCCGGGACCACCGCCACCCAGTGCTGCCGATCGGACTCGTCCCAGTGGGGGCAGTACCCGTGGGTGTTGAGGACGGACACCGGCCGCCACAGATGCCGGAACTCCGGTGGGAGATCGGCATGCCGCACCCGGACCTCACCGAACTCCAGGAGGATGCGCGGTCCGGAGGCGCGTCGCCGCGTGGACGGCGACGGCTCCGCGGTGGTGAGCCACCGGGCGAGGCGGTCCGCCTCCGCGGTGCCCAGCTCCCGCGCGCTGCGTGCCGCGTCCTCGGCCGTCGCACGGTCGTCACGCCGCACCCGCAGCAGGGCCTGGGCGAAGTCGGCCGGTCCCGGGCGGACGCCCAGTCTGTTGCAGGCGTCGAGCCGCGCGATCAGTTCGTCCGGCTCCAGCAGGCCCGTGCTCCAGGTGGGCGTGGCCAGCAGGAAGGGCACCGGGGCCGTGCGTACTCGGTACGCCGCCTCCCACAGCCGGGCCTCGAAGGCGCGGGAGATGCCGCTGTGCGGGCAGTGGTCGGAGGTCGGTCCCCGTGATACCGCCCGGTGCAGTGTCTCCGTGCTCACCTCGTCGAACAGTGCGGCGACGACCACCTCCAGGCCGTGCGGCGACTCGCGGAAGTACTGGTCGGTTCCGACCTGCCGACGGTCGGGCGCGTACCACCAGCGCCGAGCCACCACCGGGCGCAGGGCGTCGATCAGCGCGGCTCTGTCATGGTGCGCGTGCCGGATCAGCCCGTCCAGCGCGCGCTCGAACGTGCTCACGTCGCCGCCGGCTGCCAGCAGCGCGCCGACCTCCTCCGCGAGCTCGGCCGCCGACCGCGGTGCGGGAGCCAGCCGGGCCGGCCGCGGAACCGGCGGGAGCACCTCCTCGTGGACCGGTGCCCGGGGCACGACGCCGAGCAGCCGTTCCGCGCGCTGCCGCAGACCGGCGCTCAACTGGGACGCCGCCTCGGCGAGTTCGTCGCGGACCCGGATCCGGGTGGGGTCGCCGGACGCGTCGAGGTCCCCGAGGTGGCGCTCCGCCAGCTTCAGCGCCCGCTCCTGGGTGTCCGTGTCGTCGTGCCCGAAGGCCTGCGCCACGGCCGGGAGCAGCTCGCCCGCTCCGGACGGATCACGCTTGAGGACCTTGCCCAGCAGCGCGAGCTGTGCCCGGGCCAGCTTCTTCTCACTGCGGAAGAGCACCGCGCCGGAGGCCTCCGCGAGCTCACGCACGGCCAGCTCCCCGTCCAGCGCCAGCGTCCCGAGCACCGACTGGGCGTGCGCAGCCACCGTCGAGGGCGCGTCGGAGCACAGAGCGATCCAGTCGGCGGTGCGGGCCCGCTGCTCGTCCCGGTCGAGGTCCAGCGCGGTCAGCAGCCTCAGGAACGCCCGCTGATCGACGGGCCGGCCGCCGCGCAACAACCGGGCCACACAGGCGTCGACCACGGCCGCGCGGTCCAGGCGGCCTTCCCTCGTGAGCTGCCTGAAAGCGTACGCCCAGCTATTGGGCCCCTCGTCGGCCGTTCGGTTCAGCCAGGGCCCGACGTCCGACGTCTCGAAGAGGGCCGCGACGAGCTCTGCCAGGTGCGGGTCCTTCCACATCCGGTCGGTGACCGTGTCACTGCCCTGCCAGATCGAACCGATGTGCGCCAGCCAGCCATGGACGTAGGCCTCCGTCGTCGGCACCGCGCAGCCGGACAGCCGGACCAGACCGGCCATCAGCGCGTACGGCACCCGTGCCGTGACCGGACGCTCGGCCAGCCGGTGGGCGAGATCCGCCAGCCACGCGGGCTCGCGGTCCCCCAGCACGTCCAGCAGCACGTCGAGGTCGGGCTGCCACAGGCGCATGTCGGTCGCGGAGAGCCAGGTGGCGGCGGCCGCGGCCCCGGTCTGGCACCCCGCCCCGGCCACCTGCAGTGCGGGATAGACGCGGCGGGCGGGGCGGCTCCAGATGTCGGCCCGCAGTTCCTTGCGCACCAGTTGCAACGCGGGGAAGCAGGCGCGGCGTTCGCCGTCCGTCATTCCGTCGAGCAGGATCACCACGTCACCCGTGCTGCCCGCCAGTACCGCCTCGACCAGTGATGCTGCCTTCGGCTTCGACCCCATCACGTCCCCCCGCCCGTTCCTGCCCGGCCCGTTGCCGTTCTGGCCGCTCATGCCGCGTCCTGCCCCGACATCGCGCCCCGGCGCACCATGCGCACCGCCAGGGCGTGCTTGCACGGTCCGCGCCCGCCCCGGTACCTGGCCCACCACAGGCACGAGCAGCTCAGTGTTCCCGCGGTGTCGCGCACCCGGTGCACATGCCCGTCCTCGGCGGTCACCGTGCCCATGCCGCCGTGCAGGGTCACCGCCCCCGCGGCGACCAGGGCCCGGGCCGACCGCAGCCGCGGATTGCTGCGCTCGGCGCGGTCGGCGTCGTACGGGAGCTCCCGGTGGAAGTACGCCGCCTCCGCCGTGTCGTAGCCCACCCGCCCCGATGTGCCCAGCCGGATCAGGGCCGCCCGGACCCGTTCGGCCGGCAGCCCCGAGGCCGTGGCCAGGTCGCCGATGTCGATGCGCGGCTCCCACGCGAGCAGGACCGCGATCAGCTCCGCGTCCTCCGCCGCCTCCTCGGTGGCGAGGGAGTCCAGCACACCGCCCTCGCCGGAGAAGCCGCGCGCGGCCTCCGGGGACAGGGTGAGCGTCAGCCGCATACCGGGCAGGACGACCTCCCAGGCGCCGGCCACCGGCGCGTCCCCGGCGCTCGGCGGGCCGTACACCCGCAGCGCCGTCGCGTGCCGCAGCACCCGGCGCAGGGCGACGAGCCGCTCGGAGCCCGGCAGACACACGGCCCCCGGCGCCGGCCGGGTGGTCGGCCGCAGTGTGCGCCCGGCGAGCACCACCCACCGCACACCGCCTGCGGTGCCGCGCGGGCCACCGCCCGGCAGCGCGCGCAGGAAGCGCACGGCCTCGGCCGCCGGCAACTCGGCCCGCAGATCGAATCCGGCGGCGATCACCTGGGCCTCGGCGAAGCCGCGCAGCCAGCGGTCGGGCAGCGGCACGCGCTTCTCCACGACCGGCCCGTCCACGGTGGTCACCGCCAACTCGTCCGGTCCGACCCGCAGATGCAGCGGATCGTCCGCGCCGACGCGGGAGAGCGCCTCGCGCAGCGGGTTGTTGACGTCCACATGCGTCGTGCCGTGCCCCACGTCGCCGCCGTCGAGGCCCGCCTCCAGCACGTCCAGGCGCGCGTACACCCCGCCGCAGCCGGAGAAGGACTCGAAACGGAGCCGGTCGCCGTTGCCCGTCACCACCGGATCGAGCGAGGCTCTCAGCTGCGGCTGGTGATAGCGGGCCGCCGCCACGTCCGCGACCGCCAGCAGTGCCGCCGAGGCCACTTGGGGGGACGTCAGGAAGCCCGCGAAGAAACGCGGGTGGTCCTCGATTCCGGTCGGGGTCGCACCCCGCGAGGTCTCGAGGCCCAGCCGCTGCCCGTCCGGAACGGACTCCAGCACGGAGGGTCGGGAATATGTCACGGCCTGCAACGATCGCGTCATGGGAAAACCGTAGAGGCGACCACTGACAATCGGCCTGGCCTGCGGAAACGCCGCGATGGGCGGGCTGCGGGAAAGCGAGCGGGAGACGGGAACGCGCCGCGCACCGGGGGATGACGCCGGTGCGCGGCACGGATCATGAGGGTACGTCAGACGGGCCCGCGGACCGGGCGGGTCACTGCCCGACCAGCCCCGGCTGCAGCACCTTCGTGTACAGCACGGTCCCGTCCTGTTCCCGCAGCCGTACGGTCAGTTCGCCGCTGCCGCCGTCGATGTCGACCTCGCCGAAGAACTGGTAGCCCTCGGCGGGGGAGACGTTGGAGGCGGTCGGCGCCTTCACGAAGACCCGTTCCGGGCCGAACGTGCCGTCCAGGGTGCTCGCCGGGAACGCGCCCGCGTTGAGCGGCCCGGAGACGAACTCCCAGAACGGCTCGAAGTCGCCGAACGCGGCCCGCGACGGCTGGTAGTGCTGGGCCGAGGTGTGGTGCACGTCGGCGGTCAGCCACACCGTGCCGGTGATCCGGCGGTGCTTGATGAACCGCAGCAGCTCGGCGATCTGCAGCTCCCGGCCGAGCGGCGCGCCGGGATCACCCTGGGCGACGGCCTCGACGTTCCGCCTGCCCTCGGTCGTGTCGGACACCACCAGGCCCAGCGGCATGTCGGAGGCGATCACCTTCCACACCGCGCGCGAACGCGACAGCTCCCGCTTCAGCCACTGGAGCTGCTCGGCGCCGAGGATGCCCTGCGGGTCGGTGGTCTCGGTGCCGGGGGAGTTGGCGTTGCGGTACGTCCGCATGTCCAGCACGAAGACGTCCAGCAGCGGTCCGTGTCGCATCACCCGGTACATCCGGCCCTCGCGCGCGCCCGTCGGCAGGGTGGAGACCGGGTAGTACTCGGTGAAGGCCCGCGTGGCCCGGGCGGCCAGGAGGTCCACGCTCTTGACGGTGTAGCGGGTGTCCGAGTCCGCGATCACCTGGCCCGGGTACCAGTTGTTGCGCACCTCGTGGTCGTCCCACTGGACGATGGACGGCACCTGGGCGTTGAACTTCCTCAGGGCCTCGTCGAGGAGGTTGTACCGGTGGTTGCCGCGGAACTCCGCGAGCGTCTCGGCGACCTTGGCCTTCTCCTCGGTGGTGATGTTCCGGTAGACGCTGCCGTCGGGGAGGGCCGCCGTCGCGGATATCGGTCCGTCGGCGTAGACGGTGTCGCCGCTGAACAGGAAGAAGTCCGGGTCCAGCTTGCCCATCGCGTCGAAGATGCGGTAGCCGCCGATGTCCTCGTTGATGCCCCAGCCCTGCCCGGCCAGGTCCCCGGACCACACGAAGCGCACCCCGGAACGCCGTTTCACGGGTGCCGTGCGGAAGGTGCCGGTGACCGGCTCACCGGTGCGGCGCGGGTCGTCCGGGTCGGCGAGCAGTACCCGGTAGTGGATCTGCTCGCCGGCCGGGAGACCGTGCAGCCGGGTCGTCCCGGTGAAGTCGGTGCCCGAGCCGAGCAGCGGGCCCCGCCATCTGCGCGGATTGCGGAAGGACTCGGTGGCGGACGTCTCGACGATCATCCGGGCCGGCCGGTCGGAACGTACCCAGACCAGACCGGAGTGGGCGGTGACGTCCCCGGCCTGCACCCCCCACCCCGCCGCGGGCCGGCCCGACCGGGCGAAGGCGGGCGCCGCGACCGGTCCGAGCCCGGTGGGCAGGGCCAGGGCCGCCGAAGCGGCGAAAGAGCCGCGCAGCACGCTGCGGCGGCCGGGCAGGTGGCTCGGCGGACGGTGTGTCATGAATGCGCCTCCAGGGACGGATCCGGCCATGTGCACCGTCACACCTACTGCGGCACTTCGGCGCACACGGAAACCACAAGTGAACAACCGACGCGACAGTCAGGGAACCCGTGTGCGACTCCGGGGCGGCCCGTCGACGATTGTGGCGGAGATCACGCGGTCGCGGGGGTGCGGGTGCCGGCCACTCCGCACGGATCTCCCCCCGGACCGGGCCGCTCCGTCCGCGGTGTCAGGCGGCGACGGCCTCGGACATCAGGCGGACACCCTCCCGTATCCGGGCCGGCGACAGATGCGCGTACCCCAGCACCAGCCGTACACCCGCGTCGTCCGGTACCCGCCCGTGGTCCGCGAGCGGGCGCAGGGCGATCCCCGCGGCGGCCGTCCGGGCGAGGAAGCGGGCCGGTGGCCCGTACCGGGCAGGCAGTGCGGCGATGACGTGCAGCCCCGCCGCGATCCCGGACACCTCCGTGCCGGGGAGGTGCTCCGCCAGGGCGGCCACGAGCGTGTCGCGGCGCTCCCGGTACGCGCGCTGGCAGCGTCGCAACTGCCGGTCGTAGTCGCCCCGCTCGACGAACCGGGCGAACGACGCCTGGTCGATCGAGGGATGCCCCAGATCCGTGGTCCGCTTGCGTGCGACGACGTCCTCGGCCAGCGACTCCGGGACGAGCAGCCAGCCGAGCCGCAGCCCCGGCGCGAGGGACTTGCTGACGGACCCGGTGTATGCGACGCGCTCCGGGTCGAGCCCCTGGAGCGCGCCCACGGGGGCACGGTCGTAGCGGAAATCCCCGTCGTAGTCGTCCTCGACGACCAGTCCGTCGACGGAGCGCGCCCAGCCGAGGAGTTCGGCCCGCCGCCCCGCCGAGTACGCGATCCCGGACGGGAACTGGTGGGCCGGAGTCACCACGACGCACCGTACGCCCGACTTCCGCAGCGGCCCCGTGGCCAGCCCCTCCGCATCCAGGGGCAGCTGTACGGTGCCGATCCCGGCCGCCGCGTACAGGGCGTTGTGCTGGGGGCTGCCCGGGTCCTCGACGCCGACGGTGCGCACCCCGCGCGCGTGGAGGGCGGATCCGAGGAGGGCCGCCGCCTGGGCCACCCCGGAGACGACGACGATCCGCTCGGGGTCGGCGACCACCCCCCGCCGTCGGGCGAGGAGTTCCGCGAGTGCCGTGCGCAGCCGGGGCAGCCCGCGCGGATCCGGGTAGCCCAGTGTGTGGTGCGGGACCTCGGCGAGCACCGCCCGCTGGGCCGCCGCCCACGCGGCGCGCGGGAACAGCGACAGGTCCGGTGTCCCGGGGAGGAAGTCGGCCCGGGCGCCGGGCGTCCGCGGAGCGAGGTCCCGCGCGCGTGGGCGCGCGGACCGGACGGCGTCGCCCACCCAGGTGCCCGCTCCCCGCCCGCTGCGCAGATATCCCTCCGCGGTCAGCTGCTCGTAGGCCTCGGTCACCAGTCCCCGTGACACCGCGAGGTCGGCCGCCAGCTCACGGCTGGGCGGCAGCCGGGTACCGGGAGCGAGCCGGCCCGAGCGGATCGCCTCGCGCAGGGCCGCCTGCAGCGTCCGCCCACGCGCGCGTGCCGGCGCCGAAGCGGCCGGCAGGAGCAGCTCCCAGGCGGCCGTCCACGGCGCGGCGGCATTGCTCCCGTCCTCACGATTGGTCCCCGATGACGTCATGGAAGTGGACCTTAATCCGGACCACCACCGCCCATAGCGTCACGGTCATGAGCACCACCACCCGCGGCTCCCTCCTCGCCGCCTTCGCCGCCCTCCTGGTCGGGGCGTCCTTCACCGCCAACAGCGTCCTCGTCGACTATCCGTACGCCGGCGGCCAGTTCCTGCGCTACGGTCTCGCCTGCCTGCTGCTCCTGCCGCTCGTCGGGCGCGGCGGACTGGCACCCCTGCGGCGCCTCACCCCCCGCCAGTGGGGGCGGATGGCACTGCTCGCGGCCGTCGGCATGGTCGGCTTCAACCTGGCCGTGATCGCCGCCGAACGCACCGCGGAACCGGCCGTACCGGGCGTCTTCGTGGGCTGCGCCCCGATGATCGTCGCCGTCCTGGTCCCTCTCCTGGAGGGCCGCAGGCCCCAGCGCCTGGTCCTCCGCGGCGCGCTGCTCGTCGCGGCGGGCGCCTTCACGGTGCAGGGGTGGGGCCGTACGGACGGCGCCGGCCTCGCCTGGTCCGTGGGCGCGCTGGCCGGGGAGGTCGGCTTCGCGGTGCTCGCCGTGCCCGTGCTGCGTCCGCTCGGACCCCGGCTGCTGTCGTTCACCGTGTGCGGGCTCGCCGCCGTCGAGTCCGCGCTCGCCGGAGTGGCCGCGGACGGCGGCGCGTGGCTGCGGGTCCCGGAACAGGACGAGGCGGCGGCACTGCTGTGGCAGGCGGCCGTCGTCACCGTCGTCGGCTTCGTCTGCTGGTACATGGGCATGCAGCGGATCGGCGCCGAGCGCGCCACGCTGTTCTCCGGGCTCATCCCGGTGGCCGCCGCCTGCACCGCCCCGCTCGTCGGCACCGGCTCCTACGGCGTCGCCCAGGCACTCGGCAGTGCCCTGGTCGGAGCCGGTGTCGCCCTCGGCTCCCGGGCACCCGCCCGCGCGGCCGCGCGGCCCGTCCAGGCGACCACGGACGAACCGCGTCCGCGAGCCGTCCAGCCGCTCCGGGACCGCTGAAACGGCCTGGACACGAGGGGGCACCGTCGGCTGGGATGGTGGGCGTGACCACCGACACCGCGACCGAGGTCTTCGAGGAGCACCGTCCCGTCCTGACGGGTGTCGCCTACCGCATGCTCGGGCGGGTGGCCGACGCGGAGGACGTGGTGCAGGAGGCGTGGCTGCGCTGGTCGGCCGCCGACCGCTCCGAGGTGCGTGAGCCGCGCGCCTTCCTGGTGCGCGTCACCACCCGCCTCGCCCTCGACCGGCTCCGCCGGATCCGTTCCCGCAACGAGGCGTACGTCGGGCCCTGGCTGCCGGAGCCGTACGTCACCGACTTCGGCGACACGGTCCCGGACACCGCCGAGCGGGCCGTCCTCGCGGACTCGGTGTCCCTCGCCGTCCTCGTGGTCCTGGAGTCCCTGTCGCCCCTGGAACGCGCGGTGTTCGTGCTCCGTGAGGCGTTCGGGTTCCCGTACGCCGACATCGCCGCCACCCTGGAGCGCAGCGAGGCCGCCGTGCGCCAGCTCGCCGGGCGGGCCCGCCGGCACGTCGAGGAGCGCCGGCCGCGCTACACGGTCGACCCGGCCGAACGCCGTGACGTGACCGAGCGGTTCCTCGCCGCCGCGGCCGGCGGCGACCTGGCGGGGCTGATGTCGCTGCTGGCGCCGGACGTCCGGCTCGTGGGCGACAGCGGCGGCCGCGCCAAGGCGCCGCTGCGGGTCGTCGAGTCGGTCGGCAAGGTGGGGCGGTTCCTGCACGGAGTCGCCGGGCAGGGCGTCCCGGACGCGGAGTTCCGGCTCATGGAGGTCAACGGCGGCACGGCCGTGGTCGTACTCTCCGGCGGCAAGGTCGACAGCGTGCTCCAGCTCGACGTCGCCGACGGCCGGGTCCGGTGCGTCTACATCATGCGCAACCCGGAGAAACTGCTCTCCGTCCCGGTCGGCCGGTAGCCGCCGGTCGCGCCGGCCGTACGGTCACGAAGTCCCCGTTCCGGATGAACGGGGACTTCGCCGTCATGTCCGGGACGTTCCCCGGTGCGAACACCGTGTGAACGGCACCCCGCGCCGCGGCTGTCGGACACCTGTGCGTTGGAGGATTGGTCTTGACCAAGGGTTTGGGCCGTCCTATGGTCGCAGAGAAGTGCAACAACCTTTAATAAACAAGGGCGCCAAAACGCCGCCGGACACGGCGATCGCGGAGGACACGGTGGGGACCACGCAGCTGGAAGCGGTGCCGGAGCCGAAGTACTGGCACCTGAAGACCGTGCTCAGTGAGGCACTGGACTCCGAGTTCTCCGTGGGCGAGGTCCTGCCCAACGAGCGCGACCTCGCGGCCCGTTTCGGCGTCGCCCGCGCCACCCTCCGCCAGGCGCTCGAGCAGCTCGAACTGGAAGGCCGGCTGCAGCGCCGCCGCGGCGTCGGCACCACGGTCGCCCCGCCGCGCGTGGGGGTGGCCGTCGGTACCGAGCAGCACGCGTGGCCGGGTACGGCAGGGGACGCCTGGCAGCCCGCCGACTGCACGACGACGGCCCCGCCGAACGCGGTGGCCGACCTCCTGGGCACCGCCCACGGCACGCAGGTGCACACGGTGCGCCGCTCGCGGATGAGCCACGGCCAGCCCGTCGCCGCCGAGCTGCTGTACGTACCGGAGTTCTCGGTGCCCGCCCTCCCCGCCGTCGACGCGCCCTCCGGTGCCGCACGCGCGCGTACCGTGCTCCACGAGCTCCAGCGCCTGGAGCTGGAGGGCCAGGACCGCGCGGTGGAGCTCGGCTCGGCCCGCGCGGAGGACGCCAAGGAGCTCGACCGGCTGCCCGGCGCCCCCGTCCTGGTCGTCACGACCCGTTTCCACGCCGAGGGGCGCACCGCGGCGGTCTCCGTCGCCACCTACCGCGCCGACACCTGCCGCCTCACCTTCGGCGACTCCGAAGGCGTCGTGATCCACCACGGTCCGGAGCGCCACGCCTCCTGACGCGCCTCCGCACCCGCCCGCCCGGACCAGTCGCAGTCGGCGCGCGCGTGAGCTCAGCGCCGCGCCGTCACCGTGCTCTCCACCGCGAACAGCTCCTCCTCGACATGGTCCAGCGCCAGCCGCAGCGCCCCCGTGGCCACGGCCGCCTCGCCCAGCGTCGACAGCGTCACCCGGGGCGGGCGCAGACAGTAGCGCGCCAGCTCCTGCCGGAGCGGTTCGAGCACGTCGTCCAGACCGTTCGCCCAGCCGCCGATCACCACCAGTTCCGGGTCGAGGGCCAGCACGAGCGCCGCCACGTCGTGGATCAGCCGCCGGACGAAGCGGTCCACCGCGGCGCGGGCCCGCAGGTCGCCCTCGCGGGCATGGGCGAAGACCTCGGCCACGGCCTGTTCGTCGAGCGGGTGCAGCGGCTCGTCGGTCGTGGACAGCAGCGCCTCCGGTGTGGCCTCGCGGCCCAGCAGGTGCAGCGCGCCGATCTCCCCGGCCGCGCCCCCGTAACCGCGGTGCAGCCGCCCGCCGATCAGCGAACCGGCGCCCGGGCTGAGCCCCGCCAGGACGAACACGATGTCGTCGGAGTCGGCGGCCGCGCCCTTCCAGTGCTCGGCGACGGCCGCCGCGTTGGCGTCGTTCTCCACGATCACCGGGCAGCGGAAGGAACGGCTCAGCCGTTCGCCCAGCCGCAGCCCCGTCCACTCGGGCAGTGCCGTCCCCAGCCGCACCGTACCGTCGGCCTCGACGATCCCGGGACTGCCCACACCCACCGCGCGCAGGGAGCCGCGGGCCACACCCGCGCGGCGCAGCAGCTCGGCGACCGTCGACCGGAGCCGGTCCAGCCGCTCGTCGGCGGCGGCCGTCTCGGTGACGTCCTTGGACAACGTGCCGAGCACCCGGCCGTCCAGATCCGCGAGCACCGCCGTCACCCGGTGGGCACCGATGTCCAGGCCCAGCAGATGGCCGGCCTCCGCCCGGAACCGGAACCTGCGCGCGGGCCGCCCCTGCTTGCGGGCCGCGCCCTCCTCCGCCGCCTGCTCGACGACGAGCCCCGTCTCGACCAGCCCCTCGACCACGCCCTCGACCGTCGGCCGCGACAGCCCGGTCACGCGCGTGATCTCGGTGAGCGTGGCGCAGTCCGTGGCACGCAGCGCGTGCAGTACCACCGCCGAATTGATCCTCCGCAGCAGCGAGGGATCCCCGCCGGTCAGCCGCCCCACCGTCCGTCCTCCCAGCTCGTGCGCGTGTTGGCCGGATCGTACTCGGCGCGGCGGGGACCGGCGAGGTCCCGGGTCCCGTGTGTTACCCACGGGTTGGCTCAGCCCGGGGCGACGAAGCCCGACTCGTAGGCGGCTATCACCGCCTGGGTGCGGTCCCGCGCTCCCAGCTTCGTCAGGACGGCGCTCACATGCGACTTCACCGTCTCCGTGCCGACGACCAGCCGCCCGGCGATCTCGGCGTTCGACAGGCCCCGCGCCATCAGCCGCAGCACCTCCGCCTCCCGCTCCGTCAGCGCGGCCCCTTCCATGGCCGCCCGCGCCGCCCGGTTCCCGCCTTCGCCCCCGCCCCCGTACGCGGCGGCCAACTGCCGCACCGACGCCGGGAACAGCAGCGACTCGCCCTCGGCCACCAGCCGCACCGCGTGCACGATCTCCGCCGGCCGCGCCCGCTTCAGCAGGAAGCCGTCCGCGCCCGCGCGCAGTGCCTCGTACACGTACTCGTCGTTCTCGAAGGTCGTCACGACGAGGATCTTCGGCGGTTCGGGCACGGTCCGCAGCACCGCGCGGGTGGCCTCGATACCGTCCATGAGCGGCATGCGCACATCCATGGCGACGACATCCGGCCGCAGCTGCCGCACCAGCGGGATCACCGCGGCACCGTCGGCGGCCTCGCCGACCACCTCGATGTCGGGCTGTGCCTCCAGGACGGCGCGCAGCCCCGCGCGGACGAGGGGTTCGTCGTCGACGAGAAGAACGGTGACCGGCATCCGGCCAGCGTAGATGACGGCTCGGCGCGGTCACCGGCCGGTGCGGTCACCGGCTCGTGCGGGGCGTCGGCCGGGCTGACGCCCCGCCAATTGTCAGTGGTGCCCGCTTTACTGGATCGCATGGACATCGCAGGTCATCTCGCCACCGTCGACCGGCTGTGCTCCGCCGACTTCCCCACGGAGCACGGCCGGTCGGACGCCGGATACGCGGGACCCGGCTACCACATCGCCGAGTTACGGACGAGCGGCGACTTCTGGGAGGACGACGGTACGGAGCGGGAGGCGACGGAGACCCAGTACGAGGCGGACCGGGACGCCCTGTCGGAGCGGCTGGCCGAGCGCTGGGGCGCACCGGACGTCTTCAGCCTGTGGAGCGCCTTCGAGCGGTCCATGGCGGGCGAGGACATATCCGAGCCCTGGGGGACGCTCGCCTCGCACGTGCCGGACGTGTACCTGTGGAGGGACGGAGATCATGGACGCTGGGTGGCCCTGGGCGTCTCCCAGTGGGACAAGGAGCTGCCCTTCCAGCTCCTCGCGGTGACGACGGAGACGGACCCGCCGTGACGGGACCGTCTAGCTGTCCGCGGCCTCCGCCGCCTCGGCGGCCACCCGCAGCCGGGCGTACTCCTGCGCCATCGTCTGTACCGTCCAGTGCGCGTTCAGCCCGCTGGGATTGGGCAGCACCCACACGCGCGTGTCGCCGATCGTCCGTTCCTGCGGACCGACGGCGGCCTTGCGGTCGGCGAAGGCCGCCCGGTACGCGGTCACGCCGACCACCGCGAGCCACCGCGGCCGCAGCCGCTCCACCTTGGCGGTGAGCAGCCGTCCGCCCGCGGCGTACTCCTCGGCGGTCAGCTCGTCGGCCCGGGCGGTCGCCCGCGCGACCACGTTCGTGATGCCCAGCCCGTACGACAGCAGCTCCTCCTGCTCCGCCGGCTTCAACAGCCGGGGCGTGAAGCCGGACAGGTGCAGCACCGGCCAGAAGCGGTTGCCGGGGCGGGCGAAGTGGTGGCCGGTCGCGGCCGTCATCAGACCGGGGTTGATGCCGCAGAACAGCACGCGGAGGCCGTCCGCGACGACGTCCGGTACGAGACGGTCGCGGGCGGCCTCCAGCTCCTCGGGGGTGAAGCGCGTCAGAGGATCGCTCCCGGGGCGTACCCCGCGGCCTCGGGGTGCTGCTTCACGATCTCCTCGATACGGCCGACGACCACGGCGACCTGGTCGGCGGCGGCGCCCGTGAACGACAGCTTGTCGGCCATCAGCGCGTCGAGCTGCGCGCGGTCCAGCGGGATGCGCTCGTCCGCCGCCAGCTTGTCGAGCAGTTCGTTGCGCTCGGCGCCCTGCTCGCGCATGGCGAGGGCGGAGGCGACGGCGTTCTCCTTGATGGCCTCGTGCGCGACCTCGCGTCCGACGCCCGCGCGCACGGCGCCCATCAGCACCTTGGTGGTGGCGAGGAACGGCAGGTAGCGGTCCAGCTCGCGGGCGACGACCGCCGGGAAGGCGCCGAACTCGTCGAGCACCGTCAGGAACGTCTCCAGCAACCCGTCCAGCGCGAAGAACGCGTCCGGCAGCGCGACCCGGCGCACCACCGAGCAGGACACGTCGCCCTCGTTCCACTGGTCGCCCGCCAGCTCACCGGTCATCGAGGCGTACCCGCGCAGGATCACCATCAGGCCGTTGACGCGCTCGCAGGAGCGGGTGTTCATCTTGTGCGGCATCGCCGAGGAGCCGACCTGGCCCGGCTTGAAGCCCTCGGTCACCAGCTCGTGCCCGGCCATCAGCCGGATCGTCTTCGCCACCGAGGAGGGCGCCGCCGCGAGCTGCACCAGCGCGGTCACGACCTCGTAGTCCAGCGAGCGCGGGTAGACCTGGCCGACCGAGGTGAACGCCTGCCCGAAGCCGAGGTGCCCGGCGATCCGGCCCTCCAGCTCGGCGAGCTTCGACGCGTCGCCGCCCAGCAGGTCCAGCATGTCCTGCGCCGTGCCGACCGGGCCCTTGATGCCGCGCAGCGGGTAGCGGCCCAGCAGCTCCTCCACCCGGCCGTACGCCACGAGCAGCTCGTCGGCGGCGGTCGCGAAGCGCTTGCCGAGGGTGGTGGCCTGCGCGGCCACGTTGTGCGAGCGGCCCGCCATGACCAGCTCGCCGTACTCGCCCGCGAGCTTGCCCAGGCGCGCCAGCACGGCCACCGTACGGTCGCGCACCAGCTCCAGCGAGAGCCGGATCTGCAGCTGCTCGACGTTCTCGGTGAGGTCGCGGGAGGTCATGCCCTTGTGCACGTGCTCGTGCCCGGCGAGGTCGTTGAACTCCTCGATCCGCGCCTTCACGTCGTGCCGGGTGACCTTCTCGCGCTCGGCGATCGAGGCCAGGTCGACCTGGTCGAGCACCCGCTCGTAGTCGGCGAGCGCCGCGTCGGGCACCTCGATGCCCAGGTCCTTCTGGGCCCGCAGCACGGCCAGCCAGAGCTGCCGCTCCAGCCTCACCTTCTGCTCGGGGGACCAGAGCGTGGCGAGCTCGGCGGAGGCGTAGCGTCCGGCGAGGACGTTCGGGATGCGGGGCTTGGCAGGCGCAGAAGTCACGTGCAGGGAGTCTACCTGCGCCCCTGGGCCTTCCGGCCGGGTGTCTCACGTCGGGTGGATGGCGAGCTTGAACTCGGCGAGGACCAGCCGGCGCGGTGTGCGGTCGTTGTGGGAGACGCGGAGCGCGAGCGGCACCCCGGGGTGCACGAAGATCTCGTGCTGCTTGGTGAAGCACTGCATGCCGGGACTCGGCGGCCGGTGGTCGGTGGCGGTGGTGTCGACCGGCTTGTCCGTGAGGCCCAGCGGGTCCCGTACGAACTGGTCCCGCAGCTCCGTGTAGCGGCCCGCCTCCCACTGGATCATCGCGGTGAGGGTGCCCCAGCCGTCGGCGGCGGGCCAGATCAGCCCCGCCCGGTCGTCCTTCTTCGGGTCGGTGACGACATGGCCGTCCGGCTGCGTCGCGGGATGCATGTTGTACCGGTCGTACGACTCGGCCCGGCCGAAGGGGAAGCGGACCACCGTATAGGCCTCCGGGGCTATCAGCTGAGCGCCGTTGGTGATCAGCGAGCAGACGCGGACGGTCATGGCGGCCTCCCCCGGGGGACGATGCGGCACGGCACTCCGTCGTGGCCGGCCGACCTCGTCGGTGTTCCCTGGTTGAAGCCGCGAGAATCCAAAGCCGCGAGAAACCGCGAGAATCACCCCGGCCCTTCGGGAACCTTCCCGGCGTAGATCGCGCGGGTCCCGCTCAGCCCGTCGGCCCCTCGTACGGCAGCAGGTCGGGCCGCTTCGCCGGGCGCCCGTCCCCCGACGACCGGCCGGTCAGCCGGCGGCCGATCCACGGGAGCAGATGCTGCCGGGTGAAGCGGACGTCGGCGATCCGCCGGGCCAGCCACGCGGGCGGCGGCGTCATGGGCAGCGGTGTGCGCCACGCCTCGTCCTCCGCCTCGTACCCGAGCGTCTGCCAGACCGCCTCCGCGACCCGGCGGTGCCCCTCGGCCGTGAGATGCAGCCGGTCCACGTCCCACAGGCGGGGGTCGGCGAGCGACGGCGCCCCGTACAGGTCGACCACGAGCGCGCCGTGCCGGGCGGCGAGGTCGTCGACGCGGGCGAACAGCTCCTCCATGCGGGGGCGGAAACGCTCCAGCACCGGGCCCCGGCGGCCCGGGCTGCGCATCAGCACGAGCTGCTTGCAGGACGGGGCGAGGCGCTCCACGGCCTCCTCCAGGAGCCCGAGCACCCGTGGCATGTCGCACTTGGGCCGCAGGGTGTCGTTCAGGCCGCCCACCAGCGTGATCACGTCGGCCCCCATCGCGGCCGCGACGTCCACCTGCTCGTCGACGATCTGCCCGATGAGTTTGCCGCGCACGGCGAGGTTGGCGTACCGGAAACCGGGCGACTTGGCGGCCATCCGCGCCGCGAGGAGATCTGCCCAGCCCCGGTAGGAACCGTCGGGCATCCGGTCCGACATGCCCTCGGTGAAGGAGTCGCCGACCGCGACGAGGCTGGTGTACGTGGGGTTCGTCTGCATGGCGTCGTCGATGCTAACCCGCGGCCATACTCAGCGGTCGGTCGGGTTCGCGCAGGCAGCGTGGACGGCGGCCGTCACACCGGCTGGCCGAACAGCTCCCGCAGCACGTCCTCCATCGTCACCAGCCCCGCCAGCCGGCCGTCCGCGCCCAGTACGGCCGCCAGATGCGTCCGGCTGCGCCGCATCGCCGTCAGCACGTCGTCGAGGGGCGTGGTCTCCCGGACCCGGGCGATCGGCCGCATGTCCCGCACCGGGAACGGCACGTCGCGCGGCGTCGCGTCCAGGGCGTCCTTCACATGCAGATAGCCGACGATGCGGCGGCCGGAGTCCACCACCGGGAACCGGGAGAAGCCGGACTCCGCCGTCAGCCGTTCCAGCTCCTCCGGAGTGACGCCCACGCGCGCGTACACGACGCGCTCCAGCGGCAGCACCACGTCGCGGACGGGCCGCCGGCCCAGTTCCAGCGCGTCGTGCAGCCGCTCCTGCGCGCGGTCGTCGAGGAGCCCGGCCTCGCCCGAGTCCTGGACGAGGCGGGCCAGCTCGGCGTCCGAGAAGACCGCGGTGACCTCGTCCTTCGTCTCGATCCGCAGCAGCTTGAGCAGCGTGTTGGCGAAGGCGTTGACGGTGAAGATCACCGGACGCAGGGCCCGGGAGAGCGCCACCAGCGGCGGGCCCAGCAGCAGCGCGGTGCGCACCGGCTCCGCGAGCGCGACGTTCTTGGGCACCATCTCGCCGAGCAGCATGTGCAGGTAGGTGGCGGCGGTCAGCGCGATCACGAACGACACCGCGTGCCCGGCGCCCTCCGGCACGCCGGCCGCGTGGAACACCGGCTCCAGCAGATGCGCGATCGCCGGCTCCGCGACCACACCGAGGACCAGCGTGCACAGGGTGATGCCGAGCTGGGCGGCCGCCATCAGCGAGGACACGTGCCGCAGGCCCCACAGCACGCTCTTCGCCCGCCGGTCGCCCTGTTCGGCGTACGGCTCGACCTGGCTGCGGCGCACCGAGATCAGCGCGAACTCCGCGCCCACGAAGAAGGCGTTGACGACCAGCGTCGCCAGACCGATCAGCAGCTGGACGGCGATCATCCCCGGCCCTCCCTCTCCTCGTCCCCGGCCCCGGTCACGTCGTCGGTCTCGTCCTCGGCGAGCGGTGCGTGCAGCAGCACCCGGGCGGCCCGGCGCCCCGAGGCGTCCGTCACGTCCAGCCGCCAGCCCGCCACCTGGACGGTGTCGCCCACGGCCGGGATACGGCCCAGCTCGGCCGCCACCAGCCCCGCGAGCGTCTCGTACGGCCCGTCCGGCGCCCGCAGTCCCACGCGCGCGAGCCGGTCGGTACGGGCCGAGCCGTCGGCCGCGTACAGCGCCCGGCCCTCGTCGTCCGCGCCCGCGGGGGCGAGGTGGGGCGTCTCGTGCGGGTCGTGCTCGTCGCGGACCTCGCCGACGACCTCCTCCACGATGTCCTCCAGGGTGGCGACGCCCGCCGTGCCGCCGTACTCGTCGATGACGACGGCCATCGTGCGCTTGCCGGACAGCCGGTCCAGCAACCGGTCCACGGTCAGCGTCCCCGGCACGAAGAGCGGCTCGCGCACCAGCTCGGAGACGGGGACGTGGACACGGCGCTCGGCGGGCACGGCCAGCACGTCCTTGACGTGAACCGTGCCGATCACCGAGTCGAGGCCGCCGCGGTGGACGGGGAAGCGCGACAGGCCCGTCGCCCGGGTCGCGTTCGCCACGTCCGCGCAGGTGGCCGCCGCGTCCAGCGCGAAGACCTGCACCCGCGGGGTCATCACGTTCTCCGCGGTCAGGTCGGCCAGGTTCAGCGTGCGCACGAACAGCTCGGCGGTGTCCGCCTCCAGGGCGCCCTCCCGGGCCGAGTGCCGGGCGAGGGCGGCCAGCTCCTGGCGGCCGCGCGCGGAGGCCAGTTCCTCGGCGGGTTCGATGCCCAGGCGGCGCACCAGCCGGTTGGCCGTGTTGTTGAGCTGCCGGATGAACGGGCGGAACGCGGTGCTGAACCAGCGCTGCGGGGTCGCCACCGCCCGGGCGACGGCGACCGGAGAGGAGATCGCCCAGTTCTTGGGCACCAGCTCGCCGACCACCATCAGGAACACGGTCGACAGGGCGGTGCCGATCACCAGCGCGATCGAGCCCGACGCGGAGTGCGGGACGCCCGCGGACTCCAGCGGCCCCGAGATCAGCGCGGCGATGGACGGCTCGGCGAGCATGCCGACGACCAGGTTCGTCACGGTGATGCCGAGCTGCGCCCCGGAGAGCTGGAACGTCAGGTTCCGTACGGCTTCCAGGGCCCCCGCGGCACCCCGCTCGCCCCGTTCCACGGCCCGCTCGAGCTCACTGCGCTCGACCGTGGTCAGCGAGAACTCCGCCGCGACGAAGGCGCCGCAGGCCAGCGAGAGCAGCACCGCCACCAGCAGGAGGAGCACTTCGGTCATCAAGGTCACCTCCGTCCCATGATCCGCCAGAGGCGGACGGCGCGCGCGATGGCGTGGGCCACGCGGAGCGCGGGCGCCGCCACGGGAGGCCCGCCCGGAGACGGATCCGCCGGGCAGGCGGACCCCGCCGCCGGCCCGTCAGTCTCCCAGCGGCTTCACCCACCGCCGCCACTGTTCCTCCGGCGCGTACCCCGCAGCGCGC
Organism: Streptomyces sclerotialus; assembly: GCA_000719105.1. GTDB lineage: Bacteria > Actinomycetota > Actinomycetes > Streptomycetales > Streptomycetaceae > Streptomyces > Streptomyces sclerotialus_B. Next base: position 133,618 of record JODX01000014.1, read on the forward strand.
CAGGCATGATGCGCCGTCTCGTTCCGCTTCAGCACCATGGCGTCCCCGCGCCGTCCCCCGAGCCGTACGAAGCGTTCCTCGGCGGCGGCCAGCAGCGCCGAGCCGATGCCCCGCCGGCGCCGCTCGGGGTGCACCGCGAGCCGGTACAGATGGCAGCGCCAGCCGTCGAAGCCCGCGATCACCGTGCCCGTCAGCTCCCCGTCCAGCTCGGCGAGGAGCAGTGCCTCGGGGTCGCGGGCGACCAGCCGCTCGACGCCCTCCCGGTCGTCACTGATGCTCGTGCCCTCCGCGGCCGTCTTCCAGAAGGCCAGCACGGTGTCGAGATCCTCGGGCGCTGCGGCCCGTATGCGCAGGTCGGTCATGCGGGTGAGCACATCACGCGGCCCGCGGCGCGGCGCGGAATTCCACGATCCGGACGCGGTCCGGACCGGACGTGATCCGGACGGGCCGGTCAGGCCGGTCACACGCCGCGCAGCGCGGCCATGACCGGGGCGAACGCCTCCATGTGGGCCTCCACCACCGTCAGGTACGTGATCCCGTACCGCTCCCGCAGGGCCCGCACCCGCCCGACGATCTCCTCCTGGCTCCCCACCAGCATGATCGGCAGGTCCAGGACCTGCTCCTCGGTCAGGTGCGGAACGCGGGGCAGCCACTCCCGCAGGGCGGCACCCGGGTCGTCCGTGACGGCCACGATCTGGATGAGCAGGTTCCGTTCTGCCGGTGCGTCGCGCCCTGCGGCGAACTTGCCGTACTGGGCCACGCGTTCCTCGAACTCGTCGGCCGTCACCGGGGCGAGGCCGCCGCCGGGTGCGCTGCGCGCGCCCGTGAACGCCATGGTGTCCGCGTGCTCGGCGGCGAGCCTCAGCATCCGGTCGCCGCCCCCGCCGATCAGCAGCGGGACGCGGGGCCGCTGCACGGGACGGGGCTGATGGCTGTCGGAGCCGAGCAGCCGCTCCAGCTCCTCCACCGTGTGCCGCAGATGGTCCACGCGCTCGCGCGGCGACCCCCACGGCAGCCCCGCGGTCTCGTGCTCGGCCTGTACGTATCCGGTGCCGAGACCGAGTTCGAGGCGCCCGCCCGTCAGCGCGTCCGTGGTGGCCACCTCGCGGGCCAGCAGGGCAGGGTTCCAGAAGCCCGCGTTGAGCACGAAGGTGCCGAGCCGTGGCCGCCGGGTCGCCTCGGCGGCCGCCACCAGGGCGGGGAACGGGGCGGGCATTCCGAGGTGGTCGGGGACCAGAAGCACGTCGTAACCGAGCTCCTCGGCCCTGCGGCACTTCGCGCGCCACTCGTCGGCGGGCGCGGGAGCGAGCAGGTTGACACCGAAACGGAACGGACGGGACATGGGTTGTCGACTCTCCTCACCGATGAGTGTCATGGGCTGCCGTGGCCGTCGAAGGCCGCCTGAACCGTGTCGAACCGCTTCATGCGTTCCCGCACGGACTCGGCCGAAGGACGCTCCATCTTGTCCACGATGCGTCCGTCCGCGAGCTGGAGCACCAGGTCGGAACGGGCGGCGGCACCGGGGTCGTGGGTGACCGTCACGACCGTTCCGCCCAGGTCGTCGACGGCCTTGCGCAGGAAGCCGAGCACCACCTCGAGTCCGGACCGGGAGTCGAGGTTGCCGGTCGGCTCGTCCGCGAAGATCAGTTCAGGGCGGGAAGCCGGAGCCCGGGCGCACGCGACGCTCCCCCAGAGCCTAGAGGGCCTGGGGGGACCCCCCAGCTGCTGACCGCCGGACAGCTGGGCGGGCCGGTGCCGGAGCCGGTCGCGCAGCCCGAGCGTGTCGATGACCTCGTCGACCCACTTCCGGTCGGGGCTGTGGCCGGCGACGTCCATGGGGAGAGTGATGTTCTCGGCCGCGTTGAGGGTCGGGATCAGGTTGAAGGACTGGAACACGAAGCCGACGCGGTCCCGCCGCAGCCGGGTCGGTTCACGCTCCTTCAGCCCGGTGATCTCCGTGTCGCCGAGCCACACCTGTCCGGCCGAGACGGTGTCGAGCCCCGCCAGGGAGTGCATCAGAGTCGACTTCCCCGAGCCGGAGGGGCCCATCACGGCGGTGAACCGGCCTCTCGCGCTCTCGACGTCGACCGAGTCCAGGGCGAGCACCGCCGTCTCGCCCGAGCCGTAGGCCTTGGTCAGCTTCCGTGCGCGGGCGGCGATGCCGTCCGGTTCCGCGCGGTCCGGGGAATGCTCCAGAGCGGCTGTGCGCAAGGCGGCCTCCTCGGTCGGACCAGGTCGGACTCCGTGCTCGCGGCGAAGCCTAGTGCGCGCGGGGCCGCGCCCGGTATCCCCCGGAGGTCCCGGGCCTTCTCCGTCGCAGGTCGGGCCCCCGCTGTCGATGCAAGCGGCACCTACCGGGCGCACGCCCGCCCGGGCCGTGCGACCGTGCGCCCGCCGGAGCTCCTTGCCCGCGCTAGCGTCCCGGCGCTAGCGTCGACATATGGCCAAGACCCAGTTGAACGTCCGGGTGGACGCGGACACGGCCCGCGCCGCCCGTGAGCGAGCCCTGGAGCGCGGGATGAGTGTGAACCGCTACATCGAAGAGCTGGTGCGACAGGACGCGGGGGAGGCCGGGCGGACCTTCGTGGAGGCCGCCGCCGACTTCATGCGGCAGTACGAGACCGTCTTCGCCGAGGAGTTCGGGGCGGAGCGCGAAGGCCGTCGTCCTTGAGCAATGTGAAGATCGACCTGGCCTGGCTCCTCATGGTCGCCGAACAGAAGACGCCCGGTGACCCCCAGGTCACCGACTGGGGCGCCCTCGTCGCGGCGGTCGCCCGGCACGAGGCCGAGATATTCGACGTCCCCGTCTACGACGGCCCGCACGCCCGCGCCGCCGCGCTGCTCCAGCTCCTCCTGCACGTCCCCGCGCTGGAGCGCTCCAACGCGCTGTTCGCCTGCGCGGTCGCGTACGCCTACCTGGTGGCCGGCGGCGTCAAGGTCGTCACCACGCCCGAGCAGGTCAGGGAGCTGGCCCGACTGGTGAAGAACGGTGCGGCCTCGGTGCACGACATCGCGGAGGAACTGCGGAAGTGGGGCGTGTGAACCGGGAGCGGCCGTCCACGGTCAGGGACGGGCCGGACCTACCGGACCCGGACCCTCCGTACTCTCCGCATCCCCCGGATCCTCGGAGTTCTCGCCCTCCGCTTCCGTGAGCTCGGGGCGCCGCGCCGTACCGAGCACCAGGAAGGAGCCGGGCAGCCGCGGCCCCGCGCCGGACGCCGCCGGATCCCGGTACGAGCCGATCTCCAGCCCGGCGTCCCGGATCGCGCCGACCGGGTCCCGGGCCGTGTGGCAGCCGCCGAACAGCAGGGGCCACACCGTGCGGTCCACCGCCCGCTGCGTCACGCGCATGACGCGCCCGCCACCACGGCCGTGCTCGAAGAACCGCAGCTCGCCGCCCGGGCGCAGCACACGCCGGATCTCCGCCAGCGACCGCCGCACGTCCCGCACCGAGCACAGCACCAGGGACACCACGGCGGCGTCGAACGCCTCGCTCTTGACCGGCAGGGCCTCCGCCGCGCCCGGTACGACGTCCACCGGCACATCGGCGCGCAGCGCCGCGTTCACGGCCGACTGCCGCAGCAGGCGCTCCGGTTCGATCGCCACGACCTCGGAGACGGTCGTCGGGTAGTGCGCGAAGTTCAGGCCGTTGCCCGCGCCGATCTCGATGACCCGCCCCGAGAGCCCGGCCAGGAGCTCGTCGCGGAACGGACCCATCTTCGGTTCCGCCGCCGTACTGAGTCTCAGGTAGAAGCGGGCGAAGAGGGGGTGGTGCACGGCGTTCCGGGTGGCGCGTGCCATGGCGGGCTCCCGAGAAGGACGGCGGTTACCGCGATTGTCCCCCGTTGCGCCCCCGTTCATCCGTCGCGAGCCGTGCACGCCTCCCGCCTCATGCGGGGCACCGCGCCGTGAACGCCTCCGCGTCCCACACGCCGCCCAGCAGCGGGGCCAGCCAACTCCCCGCCCGCGCGCGGAAGTCGGCGGGCTCCAGCGCCCCCGCGCCGGCGGGCACCGCACCGACGAGGGGTGCCCCGGCCACCACCGGCAGGTCGGCCAGGTTGCAGCGGGACGCCAGGTCCGGTGCGCCGGGCCAGCTGCCGATCACGACACCGGCCGGGTCCAGCCCGCGGCCGCGCAGCTCCCGTGCCGTCAGCTCGGTCGTGTTGAGCGTGCCCAGCCCGGCCGGCGCGACGACCAGCACGGGCGCGTCCAGCAGCCCGGCCACGTCCGCCAGCGTGCCGCCCTCCTCGTCGAACCGTACGAGCAGCCCGCCCGCGCCCTCGACGAGCACGAGGTCGTGCTCCGCCGCGAGCTTGGCCGCCGCGTCGGCCACGTCCCGGGGCCGTACGGGAGGGAGACCGGAGCGCCGGGCCGCCGTCGCGGGCGCCAACGGCTCGGGGTAGCGCGCCAGTTCACGCGCCGTCACGGACGGGCCGGCCAGCCGGGCCACCTCGTCCGCGTCGCCGCACTCGCCCGGCCGTACACCCGTCTGCGCGGGCTTGAGCACGGCCACGGAACGGCCCGCGGCGGCGGCCACCGCGGCGACGGCGGCCGTGGTCACCGTCTTGCCGATCTCCGTGCCCGTGCCCGTGACCACCAGAATCCCACCGGTCACCTTCGTACCCCTCCTCGACCCGCACCGCTCTTCACCGCTGTCATCCCTCCCGAGCCGCCGCGCACACCGCGCGCGTGATCCGTGCGACGTCCTCGTCACCGGTGACGTACGGCGGCATCGTGTACACGAGATCGCGGAACGGCCGCAGCCACACGCCCTCGCGCACCGCCGCCCGCGTGGCCGCCGCCATGTCCACCTCGTGATCGAGCTGTACGACGCCGATGGCCCCGAGGACGCGGACGTCCCGTACGCCTTCGGCGCCGGCCGCCGGAGCGAGCCCCTCCGTCAGCCCGGCCTCGATCCGCTTCACCTCGGCGAGCCAGTCGTGGCCGAGGAGCAGGTCGATCGAGGCGCACGCCACGGCCGCGGCGAGGGGGTTGCCCATGAAGGTGGGCCCGTGCGCGAGCACCGGCACCTCGCCCCGTGAGATCCCCTCGGCCACGCGCGCGGTGCACAGCGTCGCCGCCATCGTCAGATAACCGCCGGTCAACGCCTTGCCCACGCACATCACGTCCGGCGTCACCCCGGCGTGCCCGGCCGCGAACAGCGCCCCCGTGCGCCCGAACCCGGTCGCGATCTCGTCGAACACGAGCAGCACGCCGTGTGCGTCGCACGCCTCGCGCAGCACCCGCAGATACGTGGGGGAGTGGAAACGCATCCCGCCCGCCCCCTGCACCACCGGTTCCACGATCACCGCGGCCAGCTCGTCCGCGTGCCGGGCGATCAGCCCGCGCAAGTGCTCCGCGTACGAGTCCTCGTACGCGGCCGGGGGCGGATCCGCGAACACCTGCCGGGGCAGCACCCCCTGCCACAGCTCGTGCATCCCGCCCTCGGGATCGCACACCGACATCGGCTGCCAGGTGTCACCGTGGTAGCCGCCGCGCCAGGTGAGCAGGCGCCGCTTGGCGGGGCGGCCGAGCGAACGCCAGTACTGCAGGCACATCTTGACCGCGACCTCCACCGACACGGAGCCGGAGTCGGCGAGGAAGACGTGCTCCAGCCCGTCGGGCGTGATGTCGACGAGGCGCTTCGCCAGCCGTACGGCGGGCTCGTGCGTGAGCCCGCCGAACATGACGTGGCTCATCCGCCCGAGCTGCTCGCGCGCCGCCTCGTTGAGCACCGGGTGGTTGTAGCCGTGGATCGCCGACCACCACGACGACATGCCGTCGACGAGCTCGCCCGAACCGTCCGCCGTCCTGAGCCGCACCCCGCTCGCCGACGTGACGACGAGCGGTTCGACGCGGCCGGGCATCGGACCGTACGGATGCCACACGTGCCGCCGGTCCAGCTCCAGCAGCTCCGGCACGGACAGGCCGGGCACGGACGGTTCAGGCATTGGGCGCGAGGTCCGTTCCCGCACCCCGGCGGCGTACGGCGACCAGGTCCGTACGGGGCTCGCCGGCCTCGGACGCGGGGGACGCGGCAGAGGTGGCGGAGGCGGCGGAAGCGGAAGCGCAGCCGCCGCCTTCCCCCGTGCGGCATCCGCCCGCCCGGTGCTCCGGCAGGGTCACCTGGTCGGTGCCCTCCACCTCGAACCCGGCGTCGGCGATCATCTCCAGATCCGCCTTGCCCGCCTGGCCCTCGCTGGTGAGGTAGTCGCCGAGGAAGATCGAGTTGGCCAGGTGCAGGGCGAGGGGCTGCATGCTGCGCAGGTGCACCTCGCGGCCGCCCGCGATCCGGACCTCGGCGTCCGGGCAGACGAACCGGACCATCGCCAGGATGCGCAGGCACCGCTGCGGGGTGAGGTTCCACTCCTTGGCGAGCGGCGTGCCCTCGAACGGGATGAGGAAGTTGACCGGCACCGAGTCCGGGTCCAGCTCGCGCAGCGAGAAGACCACGTCCACCAGGTCCTCGTCCGTCTCACCCATGCCCGCGATCAGCCCGGAACAGGCGGACAGCCCGGCCGCGTGCGCCTTCTGCACCGTGTCCACGCGGTCGGCGTAGGTGTGGGTGGTGGTGATGTCGCCGTACGTCGCCTCGGAGGTGTTGAGGTTGTGGTTGTAGGCATCGGCGCCCGCCGCGCGCAGCCGCTCGGCCTGGCCGTCGGAGAGCAGCCCGAGACAGGCGCACACCTCGACGTCCTCGTTCTGCTCCTTGATCGTCCTGATGGTCTCGGAGACCCGGTCCACGTCCTTGTCCGTCGGGCCGCGGCCGCTGGCCACCAGGCAGACCCGCTTGGCACCGCCCGCGAGACCGGCGGCCGCCGCCTCGGACGCCTGGTCCGGTTTGAGCCAGGTGTACTTGAGGATGCCGGCCTTCGAGCCGAGGCGCTGGGAGCAGTAGGAGCAGTCCTCGGGGCACAGCCCCGACTTGAGGTTGACGAGATAGTTGAGCTTCACCCGTCGGCCGAACCAGTGCCGGCGCACCCGGCCGGCCGCGGCCACCACATCGAGCAGATCGTCGTCGGAGGTGGCCAGCACGGCCAGCGCTTCCCCGCGAGTCGGCGGCACGCGCCGAAGTCCCTTGTCCACCAGCGTGTTCAGCAGGTCCATGGAAGCCGATCCTGACGTACGGGAGTGTCCCGGGCCAAGGAGGGATCGCACAACGCACACGGTGCGAGGTGTGGGTATCACCACACCGTCAACGGGCGGCCGGACGGCTAGGGTCTGTGCACTGCCTACAAACGAACCGACAAACGAACCGTGAATCGACGCCTGCGGCACACCGGCCGTCGGCGTGTCGCCCGTCCCACCGACGCCCGCGGCACACGCGCCGTCGGCGTGTCACCCCCGTCGCGTCACTCACCGGCCCGGAGGACCCATGGCGTTCGGCTGGATCGACGAGCAGGCCCGGGCGCGCCGGCGCGCCGGGCTCGTCCGGACCCTGCGGCCGCGCCCCGCCGACCCGCCGCTCCTCGACCTGGCGAGCAACGACTACCTGGGCCTCGCCCGGCACCCGGAGGTCGTCGAGGGCGCCGCGCGCGCGGCGCGCCGGTGGGGCGCCGGGGCCACCGGTTCCCGGCTGGTGACCGGGACGACCGAACTCCACGCCGAACTGGAGCGTGAACTGGCCGGATTCTGCGGTTCCGAGGCGGCCCTCGTGTTCTCCTCCGGGTACGCGGCCAACCTCGCCGCGGTGACCGCGCTCGCCCCGCACGGCTCGCTGATCGTCTCGGACGCGGGGAACCACGCCTCGCTGATCGACGGCTGCCGGCTGGCGCGGGGCACGACCCAGGTCGTCGCGCACGCCGATCCGGAGGCCGTCCGCAAGGCGCTCGGCACGCACCCGGGCCCTGCGGTGGCGGTGTCCGACACGGTCTTCTCGGTGGACGGGGACGCGGCGCCGCTGGCTCGGCTGGCCGGCGCCTGCCGGGAGGCCGGCGCCGGACTGATCGTCGACGACGCGCACGGGCTGGGCGTCCTGGGCGCCGGCGGCCGGGGAGCCCCGCACGCGGCCGGGCTCGCGGGTGCCCCCGACGTCGTCGTGACCGTCACCCTGTCGAAGTCGCTCGGCAGCCAGGGCGGGGCCGTGCTCGGCCCGGCCCGGGTGATCGACCATCTGGTCAACGCGGCCCGGACCTTCATCTTCGACACGGGACTGGCCCCGGCTGCGGCCGGCGGGGCCCTCGCGGCGCTGCGGCTGCTGGGCCGGGAGCCGGAGCGGGCGGCGCGGGCACGGGAGGTGGCGACGGAGCTGCACGCACGGCTCACGGCGTCGGGCCTCGACGCCGTGCGGCCCGACGCCGCGGTGGTGTCCGTACGCGCCCCTTCGCCCGAGCGGGCTGTGCGGTGGGCGGCCGACTGCCGTGCGGCGGGACTCGCCGTCGGCTGTTTCCGCCCACCGTCCGTACCCGACGGGGTGTCACGGCTGCGGCTGACCGCCCGTGCGGATCTCACCGGCGAGCAGTTGGACCGGGCCGTGCGGGTGATCTGCGAGGCGCGACCGTGAGTCGGCGTGACACGGCCGTGCGGTCGAGACCGATGTGGCTGATCACCGGAGGGTGATCGACGGGTGGAACCGATCGCCGGAGGGTGATCGACGGGTTCGATCACCGAACGTGATCGCCGTCGTGGTCACCGAAGCGGACCGGCGAGCGACGGCACGGTGTTCCCGATCGCGGTCACCGGAGTGCGTCGATGAATTCCTCCCAGCTCTCGGGGGCGAACAGCAGGGCGGGGCCTGTCGTGTTCTTCGAGTCGCGGACGGCGACCAGTCCGGCCCAGGGGCCGACGACCGGTCGCGCCGTCTCGACGCAGTTGTTCATTCCGGTGCTGCGGCTGCTGCGCAGCCATCCCGCACCGTGCAGAGTCGTGCTCGAAGGGACATGACGAGGCAGAGCTGACATGGTGCCTCCTTATGCGCCGGCGGCTATCCCGGCGATGTAATCCAACGATTCCTCGGGAGAAAGGGCGTGGATCCGAAGGGTGTTGAAGGCCTCCACATACGCCTGGAGGTCTTCTTTCCGTTCGAGATAGAGGCTACTCGTCAAGTGGTCGAGCACGACAACGTCCAGATCGGCCGTGTTCGAGAATGAGAAGATTACGAAAGGACCGGTGATGCCGATGTGCTCCCCGGCCGTGAACGGCAGTACCTGGAGCCGCACCTGGGGCAGGGCGGCCGCCCTCCGCAGCCGCCGCAGCTGCCGCGCCATCACCTCGGGTCCGCCGACCCGCCGGCGCAGCACGGCTTCGTCGAGGACCGCGTCGAGCCGTAGCGGCGGATCCGCGCGCAGCACGTCCTGCCGGGCGACGCGCACTTCCACCAGCGCATCCAGTTTCTCCTCCGTCACGCCCTCCAGCGCGGCCCGCGTCACCGCACGGGCGTACTCGGGGGTCTGCAGGAGTCCCGGCACCACCGAGGTCTCCAGCGTGCACATCTCGCTGGCCTGCGACTCCAGGCTGATGAAGTCGCGGTACGTGGGCGGCAGCACCCCGCGGTAGGCGTGCCACCAGTTCTGCCGCCCGCCGCCGTCCTCACCGCCCGCCAACGCCAGCAACAGCTCGCGCAGTTCGGCGTCCTGGACCTCGTACGCGTCGAGCAGCCGCCGTACGTCGGCAGGCTTCACTCCGCTGGAACCCGTCTCGATCCGGCTCACCTTCGACTGGTGCCAGCCGACGCGGCGCGCCGCCTCGATACTGGTGAGGCCGACCCGGGAGCGCAGCACGCGCAGTTCGGTGCCGAGCTTGCGGCGGCGCACCGCCGGACCGTATTGCATGGCATTTCTCCTTCCGCCCGGCCGCGGTGTCGGGGCGACGGTAGAGGATGAACCCACAGGTACGTCCAAATGCGGTCGGTCGTCGGAGAGTTCACCGCTTCGAGCGACAGATATATGCATATCCTGGCCGATCGGCACCGTGAGTGTCCCTGGTGATGGCAATCTGGCGCGAAGCACCAGTCCGGGACCGTACTCGAACCGACCGTCCGTGTCGGGCCTGCGGTCTCGCGGGAAAGGGACGATGTGGCCATGGCAGACCACCAGGAAGCATCCGTCACTCTGCCGAGCGATCCGGCCTCGGTCTCCGCGGCCCGCACTTACGTCGCCGGTGTTCTGTCCGAATGGGGCCTGCCGAATGACGCCGAGCTCGGCGAGACGGTACGCCTCATCGTCTCCGAACTCGCCACCAACGCCGTCCAGCACACCTTCGGGCAGTCGCCCACGTTCACCGTCGACATCGCACTCGACCGCGACGAGCACCTGCACATCGGCGTCACCGACAGTCACCCGCGCTTCCCGAAGCGGCTGCCCGCCGCCGTCCAGCAGGACAACGGCCGCGGCATGGTCATCATCCGCTGGCTGACCGCCGAGTGCGGGGGAAGGCTCACCGTGAGACCCACCCGGGAGGGCGGCAAGACGGTGGCCATCGAGCTGCCCTGGACGGTGGCCGTGCAGCCGCTCACGGCGGCCGGAGGGCAGCAGGACTCCTGAGGGGCCCGAGCGGGTGGCCGCGCCGGCCGTGTACGGCCCGGGCGGTTCAGGCGGTTCAGGCGGTCACCGGATCGGCTCTCGCGGCTTCGGGGGCGACGCCGTGTCCGTAGCCCTGGTGGAGCCGGCGGCCGTGTCGCCGCGGACCCCCGACCGGTACACCAGGCGGGGCAGCAGGCCCCACAGACCCAGGCACGCGAGGAGGGTGCCCGCTCCGGCGGCCATGCCGGCCTCCCGGCTCAGTGCCACATCCACGACGAGCATCACGGAGCCGGTGAACGCCAGCATCAGCACCACCAGGCCGACGCTGGCCAGCCGGTCGGAGACCCGGACTATCAGGGGCTTGGCGCCCTGCTGGAAGAGGGAGCGGTGCAGGGCGGCGGGTGCGACGAAGACGATGGCCGAGAGGAGGGCCAGCAGCAGGGTCGTCACATAGGTGGCGCGCTGGAAGGTGTCGAGCGACTCGAAGCGCTGGGTGAACGCCATCGACAGCAGGAAGGCGAAGAGGACCTGTACCCCGGTCTGGGTGACGCGCAGTTCCTGGAGCAGCTCGATGAAGTTGCGGTCGGCTCTCTCGAGCGGTGTCTCGTTGCGTCCCATGTGCGAGCTCTGGTGGTCGGCCATGGAGGAACGTGTAACCCGTCCGTGCGCGGTCACGCCCCGCGGAACCCGTCCGACCAGGCACATCGTGATGCCGTGAGGAGCCCGGCCCGGGAGGGGCGACGGCTTCGCGCGCCGTCGCCCCGGCCGGGTCACGCCACCCGGCCGTACCAGACGCTCTTGGTCCAGATCTTCGCTTTCCGCACGACGTCCCCGGACTTGGGGGAGTGCCAGATCGTTCCCTTCCCGGCGTAGATGCCGACGTGGTACACGTTCCGGCCCGAGTGGAAGAAGACGAGGTCCCCGAGCTTGCGGTTGGAGGCGGAGACGCGCTTCGTCCGGTTGTACTGCTGCGCGGCCGTACGGGGCAGCTTCTTGCCCGCCTTCTTGTAGGCGTAGAGCGTGAGCCCGGAGCAGTCGAACCTGTTCGGGCCCGTGGCCCCCCACGCGTACGGGGACCCCTTCTTCGATGCCGCGACCTTCAGCGCCTTCTTCGCCGGCGAGGCCGCCTCGGCCTGGCCGGCGAGGCCCGGGACCACGAGGCTGCCGCCCACGACGGCGATGGTGAGGGCCGAGGCGGTGCCGGCCCGGCCGATCAGCGACGGGACACGATTGAGCGCAGTCATGCGCAACCCTTCGTCAGCCGCCTGTGAAGGATGACCTGTCGGATTCGGGCTGGCGAAGTTGCCCGGCCGCGTGCTGCGGCTTCACCCCAAGGACTGCTCGGAACGGTCGAACGGTCGTCGTCCCGGCGGCCCGTCGTGCTTGGGTCCTCCACTCCTGCCGATCCACTTCTGTCGACCCGTCATCCGGGCGGTGGCAGGACTCGGCGTCCACCCGGACCGCCCCGCCGCTGTGGCGGGGGCTTGTCGTCGGAAGGGATCTTGACGCACATCTGTCGCAAATGCCGAGCGGAATCGGAGATTTGTGGGGTTACTCACCACTCACCTGTTCGGGTGGACAGCGCTGTTTGCCGGGGCGGCCCGGGAATCGCCGCGATGCCCGCACCAGGGCCGGAATACCCGCCGGCGTCCCCGGTGTACGCGTCTGCGCAACTTCTGCGCGACTTGGGGAGGACGGGGCACTAGGCCGTTCGTGGGTACGCAGTCTGGTCCGCGCGCGTGCCGGGCCGGATGCGCCCCCGGTGCGGTGTGCGACCCGGGCCGTACCTTCTCTCGCCTCAACTCCCCGGCTCCGGGGGCAGGGTGACACGGCCCGCGCGCCGCTCCCCGTCCAGCACCCGCAGGGCGCGGGACAGGGTCGGGGCGTGCACCTCGCTCTCGCCGCGCTTGTGCATCAGTTCGAGTGCGTCGCGCAGGGCCGTCGCCCTGCCCACCAGGGCCTGTGCGGCGCGCAGCCCGCGATAGGTGTCCCCCGCGCGCGCGGGGTTGATCCGGCCCAGCAGGTCGACCACCTCGAGGTAACGGTCGATCAGCTCCGCCTCGGCGCGGGTCAGCGCGGGCAGCGGCGGCAGCTCGGGGGGCAGCACCGGCCGCTCACTCCCCACCGGGCACGATGCCGGGCAGGGCATGCGAGCTCCGGCGACTCGGCACGACCCGGTCCACCAGGCCGTACGTGACCGCCTGTGCCGCGTCCAGGATCTTGTCCCGCTCGATGTCGGCCCGCACCTGCTCCGGGCTCCGGCCGGTGTGCCGTACGAGCATCTCCTCGAGCGTGCGGCGGGTGCGCGCCAGCTCCTCGGCCTGGATGACGAGGTCGCTCGTCTGCCCCTCGACCGGTCCGGACAGCGACGGCTGGTGGATGAGCACGCGGGCGCCGGGCAGGGCGTACCGCTTGCCCGGGGTGCCGGCCGCGAGCAGCACCGCGGCGGCCGAGGCGGCCTGGCCCAGGCAGTACGTCTGCACGTCGCAGGAGACGTACCGCATGGTGTCGTACACGGCGGTCATCGCGCTGAAGGAGCCGCCGGGGGAGTTGATGTAGAGCGAGATGTCCTGGTCCGGCGCCGTGTGCTCGAGGTACATGAACTGCGCCGTGACGTCGTTCGCCGACCGGTCGTCGACGGCCGTCCCGAGGAACACGATCCGTTCCTCCAGCAGTTTCGCGTACGGATCCAGCGTCCGCAGCCCCGCGCTGGTGCGTTCGGTGAACTCGGGCAGGACGTAGCGGGCGGACGGTCGGTGCATGGGGCACGCCTCCTCTGGTCGCCGCCGCGTCGGCGGCGCTTCGTCATCCGTAAAAAATGTACAGGACGTACGTTCGTGGGGAAGGGGTGCGGAAGAGTCGCATGCTGAGAGCGAAATCGGTTGAGGAATCGGTTCTTCCAGTCTCCGGAGGCCATGGGTGCCCCGGTCTAAGCTGGACGGCATGGCCTACGAGATTCCGGTGACGCAAGCCAGGGCTGAGCTCGCCGACCTGATCAACCGCGTGGTGTACGGCGGTGAGCGCGTCGTCGTGACGCGCCACGGCAAGCCCCTCGTCGCCCTGGTCTCCGCGGCCGACCTGGAGCGGCTGGAGGAGGCGGCCGCGGCGCAGGAGCCGATCGCCGGCTCGGTCTCCCAGGTGCACGAGGTCCCGTCGGCGCCCCGCGAACGCCAGCGGTTCGGGATCGCCGCGGAGTACCGGGGGACGGGGCCGTCATGAGCGGCGACGGCCGGGAACGGCCATGAACGGGCGTTCGGTGCGAACGTATGTCCGTTAACGTCGCCGAAACGCCACCCGATTAGCCTGCGCCCACGCCACCAGGGACTTAAGCCCGTGGCCGCGGCAATCGGACCCCGCACGGTCCGGAGCGAGGACTGTGAGGTGGGACGCCGTGCAACTGACCCCGCACGAGCAGGAGAGGCTGCTGATCCACGTGGCCGCCGACGTGGCCGGGAAGCGCCGGGCCCGCGGACTGCGGCTCAACCACCCCGAGGCGATCGCGCTGATCACCTCGCACATCCTCGAGGGCGCCCGTGACGGCCGTACCGTCGCCGAACTGATGGCGTCCGGACGGAAGCTCCTCACCCGCGACGACGTCATGGAGGGCATCCCCGAGATGATCCACGACGTCCAGGTGGAGGCGACCTTCCCGGACGGCACCAAGCTCGTCACCGTCCACGACCCGATCGTCTGACGGGAGGCTGTCCGTGATTCCCGGAGAGATCCTCTTCGCCGAGGAACCGATCGTGTACAACGCGGGCCGCGAGATCACCCGGCTCACCGTCCTCAACGCCGCCGACCGGCCCGTCCAGGTCGGCTCCCACTACCACTTCGCCGAGGCCAACCCCGGCCTGGAGTTCGACCGCGCCGCCGCGCGCGGCAAGCGGCTGAACGTCGCCGCCGGCACCGCCGTGCGCTTCGAGCCCGGCATCCCCGTCGCCGTCGAACTCGTCCCCCTCACCGGCGCCCGCGTCGTGCCCGGACTGCGCGGGGAGACCGGAGGTGCCCTCGATGCCTGAGATCTCCCGTGCCGCGTACGCCGACCTGTTCGGCCCCACCACCGGGGACCGCATCCGGCTCGCCGACACCGACCTGCTGATCGAGATCGAGGAGGACCGCAGCGGCGGCCCCGGGCTCGCCGGTGACGAGGCGGTGTTCGGCGGCGGCAAGGTCATCCGCGAGTCCATGGGCCAGTCCCGGACCACGCGCGCGGACGGCACCCCGGACACCGTGATCACCGGTGCCGTGATCGTCGACCACTGGGGCATCGTCAAGGCCGACATCGGCATCCGGGACGGCCGCGTCACCGGCATCGGCAAGGCGGGCAACCCCGACACCATGGACGGGGTCCACCCGGACCTGGTCATCGGCCCGGAGACCGAGGTGATCGCGGGCAACGGCCGGATCGTCACGGCCGGGGCCGTCGACGCGCACGTCCACTTCATCTGCCCCCAGATCGCCGACGAGGCGCTTGCCGCCGGTGTGACGACGCTGGTGGGCGGGGGGACCGGCCCGGCCGAGGGGTCCAAGGCGACGACGGTCACGCCCGGTCCGTGGCACCTTGCGCGGATGCTGGAGGCCATGGAGCAGTACCCGCTCAACATCGGCTTCCTCGGCAAGGGCAACACCGTCTCGCACGAGGCGATGCTCTCCCAGATCCGCGGCGGCGCCCTCGGCCTGAAACTGCACGAGGACTGGGGGTCGACCCCGGCCGTCATCGACGCCTCGCTGACCGTCGCCGAGCGGACCGGCATCCAGGTCGCCATCCACACGGACACCCTCAACGAGGCCGGGTTCGTCGGTGACACCCTCGCCGCGATCGCCGGGCGCGGCATCCACGCGTACCACACGGAGGGCGCGGGCGGCGGGCACGCGCCCGACATCATGACCGTGGTGTCGGAGCCGCACGTCCTGCCCAGCTCCACCAACCCGACCAGGCCCTACACCGTCAACACAGCCGAGGAACACCTCGACATGCTGATGGTGTGCCACCACCTGAACCCGGCGGTTCCGGAGGACCTGGCCTTCGCCGAGTCCCGGATCCGGCCGTCCACGATCGGGGCGGAGGACATCCTCCACGACCTGGGCGCGATCTCGATCATCTCGTCGGACTCCCAGGCCATGGGGCGGGTGGGGGAGGTGATCCTGCGGACCTGGCAGACCGCCCATGTCATGAAGCGGCGGCGGGGCGCGCTTCCCGGTGACGGGCGCGCCGACAACCGTCGCGTACGTCGCTATGTCGCCAAGTACACGATCAACCCGGCGCTCGCGCAGGGCCTCGCGCGGGAGATCGGGTCCGTCGAGACCGGCAAGCTCGCCGACCTGGTGCTGTGGGAGCCCGCCTTCTTCGGTGTCAAGCCGCAGCTCGTCCTCAAGGGCGGACAGATCGCGTACGCCCAGATGGGTGACGCCAACGCGTCCATCCCGACACCGCAGCCGGTCCTGCCGCGGCCGATGTACGGGGCGATCGGGCGGGCCCCCGCCGCGAACTCCTTCAACTTCGTGGCACCGCTCGCCGTCGAGGACGGGCTGCCGGAGCGGCTGGGGCTCGGGAAGCGGTTCGTCGCCATCGAGTCGACGCGCGGGGTGACCAAGGCCGACATGCGCGAGAACGACGCGCGGCCGGAGGTGCGGGTCGACCCCGACAGTTTCGCCGTGCACATCGACGGCGAGCTGGTCGAGGCCACGCCCGCGGCCGAGCTGCCCATGGCCCAGCGCTACTTCCTCTTCTGAGGCCGGCGATGACCAGGGCAGCACTACTGGTTCTGGCCGACGGCCGCTTCCCCGCCGGAGGGCATGCGCACTCCGGCGGGGCGGAGGCGGCCGTCAAGGCCGGACGGATCACCGGGGCGTCCGGGCTGGAGTCCTTCTGCCGGGGGCGGCTGCACACCGCCGGGCTGGTCTCGGCCGGTCTGGCCGCAGCGGCGGCGCTCGGCATGGATCCGGCGGAGCTCGACGCCGCCGCGGACGCCCGGACGCCGTCGCCCGCGCTGCGCGGTGTCGCGCGCCGGCTGGGGCGGCAGCTGATGCGGGCGGCGCGGGTCACCTGGCCGTCGGCCGAACTCGACGCCCTGGCCCGGCAGTTCCCCAAGGGTGCGCATCAGCCGGTCGTCCTCGGGGTCGCGGCGCGTGCCGCCGGACTGGGGGCCGAGGACGCGGCGTACTGCTCCGTGTACGAGGGCGTCAGCGGGCCGGCGACCGCGACGGTGCGGTTGCTGAGCCTGGACCCGTTCGATGCGACGGGGGTGGTCGCGCGGCTGGCGCCCGAGATGGACCTGGTGGTCGGGCGGGCGGTGGAGGCGGCGCGCCGGGCGGTGCACGACGGGGTGGATGTGCTGCCGGCTGCGTCGGCGCCGTTGCTGGAGATCGGGGCGGAGGGGCATGCGGGGTGGGCGGTGCGGCTGTTCGCTTCCTAGGTGTTCTCGCCCCCGCCGCCCCTACCCGTCCCGCTTCCGGGGGCTCCGCCCCCGGACCCCCGTATCGGCCTGGACGGCCTCGTCCTCAAGCGCCGGACGGGCTGCGTTTACCCGGACCGCGCTGACAAGGCACCGGACCAGGGCGTCGCCCATGGCGCCGGCCACGGTGCAACCCCGCCTGATCAACTACAGGAGCCGCTCACATGCATCTCGACCACACCCACCCCCACACCCACGACGGCCCCGCCGCCCTCAGCGCCGACGCCCACCGGCCCGACGGCCGGCGCCGTGCCCTGCGGATCGGGCTCGGCGGGCCCGTCGGTTCCGGCAAGACCGCCACCGTCGCCGCGCTGTGCCGGGCCCTGCGCGACGAGCTGTCGCTGGCCGTCGTCACGAATGACATCTATACGCGGGAGGACGCCGAGTTCCTGCTGCGTGAGGCGGTGCTGCCGCCGGAGCGGATCACCGCCGTGGAGACCGGAGCCTGCCCGCACACCGCGATCCGGGACGACATCTCCGCGAACCTCGAGGCGGTGGAGGAACTGGAGGACGAGGTGGGGCCGCTGGACCTCATCCTGGTCGAGTCCGGGGGCGACAACCTCACGGCGACCTTCTCCAAGGGCCTCGTCGACGCGCAGATCTTCGTGATCGACGTCGCGGGCGGCGACGACATCCCGCGCAAGGGCGGGCCCGGCGTCACCACCGCCGACCTGCTCGTCATCAACAAGACCGACCTCGCCCCGTACGTCGGCTCCGACCTGGCCCGGATGGCCGCGGACGCCAAGGCGCAGCGCGCCGAACTGCCCGTGGTCCTCCAGTCGCTGCGCGGCGAGGGCGGGGTCACGGCCGTCGCCCAGTGGGTGCGGGAGCGGCTCGCCGCGTGGACGGCATGACGACGGCGACCACCGGGGGCGTACGGGCCACCGCGCGAATCTCGGCACGGGCCGACGGGCGGGGCGGCACCGCGCTGCCCGTGCTCGAGGGCGAGGGGCCGCTCGCCCTGCGCCGCACCCGGGCCGCGGCCGGTGACGAGGCGCGGGTGATGCTCGTCGGCGCCATGAGCGGGCCGCTGGGCGGGGACCACTTCACCGTGGCCGCGGAGGCCGGTGCGGGGGCCCGGCTGCACGTGGGGTCGGCGGCGGCCACCATCGCCCTGCCGGGGCAGGCCAAAGGAGGGGCGCGTTACGACGTACGGCTCGAGGTCGCCGCCGGGGGCGAACTGCGGTGGCTGCCCGAGCAGTTGATCTCCGCCGCGGGGAGCGAGCTGTACGTCACCTCGCGCATCGAACTCGCGCCCGGCGCCCGGCTGGTGTTCAGGGAGGAGCAGGTGCTCGGGCGTGCCGGGGAGGAACCGGGACGGCTCACCAGCCGGCTCACCGTGCGCCTGGGCGGGCGGCCGCTGTACGACCAGGAGGTGGCCTGCGGGCCGGGTGCGCCGGGCGGGTGGGACGGGCCCGCCGTGCTGGCCGGGCACCGTGCCCTCGGGCAAGTCATCGTCGTACGGCCCGAGTTCGAAGAGCGCGTGCCCGAGGCGCGGCTCCTCGGCGAGTGTGCCGCGCTCACCCCGCTCGCCGGGCCCGCCGTCCTCGTCACCGCCCTGGCGGGTGACGCGCTGCGGCTGCGTCGGCTGCTCGACGAGGCCCTGGCCACGCTCGGGTGACCGGGGCGCACCGCTGGCGGAACGACGAGCACCGGTTATCGGAATAGCAAAATAATCTTCCCCTGTCTGTTCACAGCAGTGTCACAGCGACGAGGATCGCCCCGCTGACTGTTCGACATTCGATACCAGACTGCGGGAGTTCCCACGTGAGAGGCATGCGACCGACACGGCGGGCCACGGCGCTCGGGTCCGCCGGAGCGCTCATCACGGCCACCCTCATAGCCGGCGTCGTGACCGCGCCCCCGGCGGGCGCGGCTCCGCGCACCGGCGGCGACCAGGAGGCGCGCGGGGCGGCCGTGGCCGCCGCCCGGGCCGCCGACAAGGGGATCGACTGGCAGGACTGTCCCGAGGACTGGGGCCTGGAGAAGCCGATCCAGTGCGGCTGGGTGACCGTGCCGCTCGACTACGCCAAGCCGAACGGCAAGCAGATCAAGCTTGCCGTCGACCGGATCGGCAACACGGGTACGAAGGCGGAGCGCCAGGGCGCCCTCGTCTACAACCCGGGCGGTCCCGGCGGCTCCGGCCTGCGCTTCCCGCGCCGGGTCACCACCAAGGCCCCGATCTGGACCGACACCGCCAAGGCGTACGACTTCGTGGGCTTCGACCCGCGCGGCGTCGGCCACTCGACGCCCATCTCCTGCGTCGACCCCCAGGAGTTCGTGGCGGCGCCCAAGATGGACCCGGTCCCGGACTCCGAGGCCGACAAGCGCGCCCAGCGCAAGCTCGCCGCCGAGTACGCGGACGGCTGCAAGGAGCGCAGCGGCTGGATGCTGCCGCACATGACGACCCCGAACACCGCCCGCGACCTCGACGTCATCCGTGCTGCGCTGGGGGAGCGGAAGCTCAACTTCCTCGGCGTCTCCTACGGCACGTACCTCGGAGCCGTGTACGGCACGCTCTTCCCGGGCCACGTGCGCCGCATGGTGCTCGACAGCGTCGTCAACCCGTCGCGCGAGAAGATCTGGTACCAGGCCAACCTGGACCAGGACGTCGCCTTCGAGAGCCGCTGGAAGGACTGGACGAGCTGGGTCGCCGAGAACGACGCGGCCTTCCACCTCGGTGACACGCAGGCGAAGGTCCAGGCGAAGTGGGAGGAGCTGCGCGCCACCGCCAAGAAGGCCCCGCTCGGCGGGGTGGTCGGCCCGGCCGAGCTGATCTCCTTCTTCCAGGGCGCCCCGTACTACGACTCCTCCTGGGTGCCCACCGCCACCGTGTGGAGCCAGTACGCCGCCGGTGACACCCAGGCCCTGGTCGACGCCGCCGCTCCCGACCTCTCGGACAAGGCGGGCAACGCGGCCGCGGAGAACGGCAACGCCGTCTACACGGCCGTCGAGTGCGCCGACGCCAAGTGGCCGACGAGCTGGCAGACCTGGGACCGCGACAACACCCGGCTGCACCAGGACCACCCGTTCATGACCTGGGCCAACGCCTGGATGAACCTGCCCTGCGCCACCTGGAGGTCCAAGCAGCACACGCCGGTGGAGGTGACGACCAGGAAGGGCCTGCCGCCCGTCCTGATCGTCCAGGCGGAGCGCGACGCGGCCACCCCCTACGAGGGCGCCGTCGAACTCCACAAGCGGTTCGAGGGCTCGCGCCTCATCACCGAGAAGGACGCGGGCTCGCACGGCGTGACCGGGCTCGCCAACCCGTGCATCAACGAGCGCGTGGACACCTACCTGCTCAGCGGGAGGACGGACCGGTCCGACGTGACGTGCGCGTCGCACACCCTGCCCAAGCCGTAGGCGACAGTCGCAGGTGAGGAAGGGCGGCCGGAAGTCCGGCCGCCCTTCCTCACGTCGCCGGTGCCGCTGGCGCCGGTGCCGCGTCGAGCCAGGCGTCCTCGGCCGCATAGTCGAAGAGGTCGCCGTAGGCCTGGAACAGCTTCGGGTACGCCTCCCGCCAGTCCCGGCCGGCCAGCCGCCGCTCGATCCACTCGACCGTCTCCGGCAGCGTCTCGGCGTACCGCGCCACCGGGCCGAGTCCCAGCTCGCGCCGCGCCGCCGTCATGTCGCAGACCACGGGCGCCGGGACGGACCACGGGGTGTCGCCCACCGTCGGAGCCGGCGGAGGGCCGTCGACCAGGACCGTCTCCGGCTCCACGCCCATCACCGCGTCGATCGCGGCGGCGATCTCCGCGACCGTCGGTGCCTCGTCGTCGCAGGCGTTGAGGACCCGCGGTCCCGGCCGGGCCGCGGCCAGGCGGATCAGCTCGGCGAGGGTGTGCACGCTCACCGGGTGGAAGCGGCTCCGGCCGCCGTACGCGACGACCCGCCGCCCGCGCCCGTCCAGGTTCCGCTTGACGAAGTACAGCTCGCGGGGCGTGCGGCAGTACGGTCCGTGGACCGCCCCGGCGCGCAGCAGCGTGGCCGGCAACCGGTCGCCGGCGGCGAGGAGTTCCTGTTCCAGGGCCGCCTTGCCGGTGCTGTACGTGGACTCGCCCGGTGCCACCGTGGGCTGGGTCTCCGGAATCGGCACCGGGTACTCGGGGAAGCCGTCCGGCTCCGACTGGGTGTCGAAGCCGCGGCCCTTGCCGTCCTCGTACACCGACACGCTGGAGACCACCACCGCCGAGCCGACGCGCCCGGCGAGGGAGGTCAACTGCCGTGCGTGCCGCGCCCCGTAGGCGACGACGTCGACCACCAGGTCGCAGCCGTCGCCGACGACGGCGGCCAGCGCCGCGTCGTCCTCGCGGTCCAGCCGTACCGTCCGCACCCCGTCGGGCCACGCCGCGTCCCGGTCGCCGCCGCGCGACGCGGCCGTCACCTCCCAGCCGTCGCTCGCCAGGGCGCCCACCGCCGGGCGCCCGATCTGGCCTGTCGCTCCGATCACCACAGCACGTCTCATGGAAAGACCGTAGGGGCCGGTGGGCCCGGCTCCCAGGCCCTTCTGCCGAGGGCAGAGGCGTTGACAGGCGTCCACGGGTCCGTCAGCTGAGCGGCATCCGCGGGAACCGGCGGGTCCTCGCCTCGGCGTCCTCCTCCTTGGCGACCGACGCGTACTTGTCGACGTACTCCTGCTCGGAGAGCGACAGGATGGCGTACATGATCTCGTCGGTGACGGCGCGCAGGACCGCCTTCTCGTCCTCCATGCCGGCGTAGCGGGAGAAGTCGAGGGGCTTGCCGAAGCGGATCGTCACCGGGCGGAAGTCCGGGATCTTCTTGCCGGGCGGCTGGGCCTCGAAGGTGCCGATCATCGCGCAGGGGATCACGGGCACCCGGGCCTTCAGCGCCATCACCGCGACGCCGACCTTGCCCTTGTACAGGCGGCCGTCGTGCGAACGGGTGCCCTCGGGGTAGATGCCGAGCAGTTCGTTCCTGCGCAGGACGCCGAGGCCCTCACGGATCGCCGCCCGGCCCGCCTCCTTGCCGGAGCGGTCGACCGGGATCTGTCCGGCACTGCGGAAGAAGGCGGCCGTCAGGCGCCCCTTGATGCCGGGGCCCGTGAAGTACTCGGCCTTCGCGAGGAAGGTGATGCGCCGCTTCAGCACCGCGGGCATCAGGAAGTGGTCCGAGAAGGACAGGTGGTTGCCGGCGATGATGGCGGGGCCCGAGTCCGGTACGTGGTCGAGTCCCTCGATACGGGGACGGAAGGCCAGTCGCAGCAGCGGCCCGAGAATCACGTATTTGAGCAGGTAGTAGAACAAGGGGTCGCTCCTCACTCTGGCGGATCGGCTCAACCGCCGCGTTCTAGCAGGTCAGCGGGCGTCTGATGGGGTGCCAGTGTAAGCGTGGGCACGGTCATCCGGAACCGTGCAGGAGCGGGGTCGTGGCGCTGTCGGGGGACCGCTCGTGGACGGCTCGCGAGTCGGTCGTGAGGCGGTCGTGGATCGCTCCGTGACCGATCGAGTATCAGTCCCGATCGGAAGAACCCGAAGTCTCTCGGGAAGCGGGATCAATAAAGCGCCGCAAGTGTTCTGGAGTTGTCGGAAACGGTGAGCGAGCGATTCATGGCGCCGTACCGGCAATAGGGTGGGGCGCCGGGTGCTTCTGGGTTTTCCGTCCGGCTCCGTGCGGCCTTACGGAAAGCAGGTGTAGGGGCTACTGCCCGCGGAGATGCAGGGCCTACACTGTGGGACTCTCGTAGGGGGATGTATGGAGCAACAGATACGGCTGGCCGGCTCGGCCAAGCAGTTCTTGCGGGAGATGGGGAGAGCCGAGCGCCAGGAACTGGCCGATGCCCTGAAGTCCGCCTTCGGCGGGGGAAATCATTCCCCGGTCGTCGGAGTGCGGATGACTCCTGAGGGTTTCCGCGCCATGCTGCTGTCCATCGGCTACTTGATTGTCTTCCGTCAGATGGACGAATTCGAAATCAAACAGTACGACATCGACCGGGGGGTTATGGTCATGGACATTCTGACCGCAAGTGAGGCCCAGCCTTTCTAGATCAGGCCGGAGCGGGAGCCGCCAGGGCGTGGATGTGCACGTCGACGACGGGGGCGGGGGACTTGGGAGGGTTGGCCGCGTAGGCGAAGGCGCCGAGCGCCACGGCCGCGACGAGCGACGCCCAGACCAGCCGGATCTTCATGTGCCGGAACAGTTCGAGGGTCACGTGGTAGTTGGCGCACTGGACCACCTCGCGCGCCGCGGCGCGCAGTTCCCCCGCCCGCTGCACGGCCGTCTCCCGGGAGGCGGGATCGGCGGCGGAGTGGATCCGCTCGTCGGCCTCGCGGAGCCGGCGGTGGAGGGCGGGCAGATCCGGGGCCACATGGCCGTACAGCTCGTGCCGGTTGTCCTCGATGTGCTGGGCCACGCGGTCGAACCGGCGCCGTCGTGCGTGGCCGGGCACGTCCTGGAGCAGCGACTCGATGTCCCGGTCCGTGAAGGTGTTGAGGGTGACCCAGTCCTGGGTGAGGACGGCGCAGGCGCTGTTCGCCATGTATCCCAGGGCGGCCAGCGCGGTGCCGATGCCGGCGATCGCCACCCACAGGCGCCACGAGGTGGGGGGCAGCTCTCCCAGGCCGGTGAGCTGTAGACCGGCCGTCAGGGCCACGGCTATGCCGGCGAACGCCGTGAGCAGCCACTTCGCGGTGGAGCGCAGCGATTCCAGGGCGGCCGCGTACCCGGTTCCCGTCGGCGGGATCTCGGGAGCGGAGCTGCCGGCCATCGTGGCCCCCTCTTGGACGACTGTCCGGAACCTGTCGTCAACGGTTGACGACGCCTCTCGGAGGGTACAAGCTATCCGGAGTGCCAACAACAGCCGCTCTCGGGCACTTGCGCGCGGGGCGTCGCCGGTCCGGGAGGGGAGTCACTCGTGGAGACCATCGGGATCAGGGAGGTGTCCGGGGATCTCATCAAGGCCGCCGCCGAACGAGGCGAGGTACTGGGGATCACGAACGGGCGCGTTCTCGCCGGGGTGCTGATGCCATTGCAGCAGGCGACGGTGGAGCGCCTGGTCGACCAGAACCTCACCCGGATCCTGCAGAACACCAGGGAAGGCCAGCGGGACGCGGCAGCGGGCTGTTCCGTCGGACTGGACGACCTGGTCGCCGAGCCTCCCCGGCCCGCGGGGCGCCGGGCGCCCGCCCGGGTGACGATCCGCGGACTGTCCGGAGCACGCATCGAACAGGCCGCCGCGGCCCGCGAGGCGCTGGTCGTCACCCACGGCGGCGAGGCCCTCGCGCTCCTCATCCCCGTCACCCTGCAGTGGGTGGAGCAGCTCGTCGAGCGCAACCTCTCCCGCATCCGCTACAGCATCGAACGCGGCGAACGCGAGATCGCGACGGGCGGTCAGGTGCCGACCCTCGACGAGCTGCTCCAGGAGGGCGAGGCCAAAGAGGGACGGCAGTCGCCACGAGGGCTGACGGACGGGCGGTCGCCGGAACGGCGGGCGGGCGGAGAAGGGGCGGCGGACGACGGTCCGGACGGGCCGGCGTCGTCCGGGCCTCCCGGCCCGCCGAGCGCCGCCCGGGGCGGGCTGCTGCGGCAGCGCGCCATCGGCATCACCATCGTCTCCGACGACGTGGAGGGCCGTGACCGGCTGATCGGTGTGATCACCGACATGCTCGGCCGGGTCGTGCACGGCCCGGTCGTGTCACCGCTGACCGACCTGGACCAGGGCCACGTACTGGCGAGCGTGCTCGATCTGATCGACGCGCTGCGGGCGGCGCTGCATCCCGAGCTGGAGCACCTGATCGGGGTGGGCATGGGAATCGGCGGACATGTGCACCGCGGCACGATCGTGAAGTCGCCGAACGCCGGCTGGCGCCGCTTCCCCCTCGCCTCCCTGGTGCAGCAGCGGGTCGATGTGCCCGTCGTGCTGGAGAACGACGCCAACTCCCTCGCCGTGCGGGAGCGTCTCCTCGGGGGCATCGACGACGAGAGCATGGCCGTCGTCCTCATCACCGACAGGGGGATCGGGTCGTCCCTCATCCTGAACGGACGGGTGTTTCGCGGTGCCCACGGCATGGCCGGGGAACTGGGGCACATCCCCGTCGAGGCCGACCACCGCGGTGCGAAGGTCAAGTGCCGCTGTGAGAGCCATGGCTGCCTGGAGGGTGTGGCCTCGCCCTTCGCCGTGGCCAGGACGCTCGCGGAGGAAGGGGTCCACGGAGGGCTCGAAGCCGTCGCCGAGGACGGGGCCGCGACCGCTCCGGGCGGCACCGTCCACACGGTCTTCAACCGTGCGGGAGAGGCACTGGGGCGGGGCATCGCCACTCTCATCAATCTGTTCAACCCGTCCACCCTCGTGCTCATCGGCCCGCGGTCCCTCGTGGGGGACCCCCGTTCGTTCCGCAACGGGGCGGACATGACACAGCGCGGCGCCGCCGGTCCGTACATGCGTGCGGTGGAGCGAACCGTCAACGACCACGCGTTCTCCACCGGCGCCGACGACTGCGAGTTCGTCGTCCGCCAGGTGAACGACGCGGAGAGCGCCGCTGCCGCGGCGGCCTGCATCATCGAACAGTTCGCCCCCCTGGGAGGGACGTACGTGCTCAGTCAGCACGGTGGATACCCGGCCGGTCAGCCCTCCTGGTCCAGCACCTTCTCCAACGCCCCCAGCGCGCCCCGCAGTTCCTCCGACGTGACGGTGAGCGGCGGTGCCAGCCGGATGGTGGAGCCGTGGGTGTCCTTGACCAGGACGCCCTCGCCCATGAGGCGCTCGCCGATGTGACGGCCCGTGCCGACGGCGGGATCCACGTCGACGCCCGCCCACAGGCCGCGCGCCCGGAACCCCACGACGCCCTTGCCCACCAGCGCCGCGAGCCCCTCGCGCAGGACGGTGCCCAGCTCGGCCGCCCGCCGCTGGAACTCACCCGTCGCCAGCAGCTCCACGACCGCCGAACCGACCGCCGCGGCCAGCGGATTGCCGCCGAACGTCGACCCGTGCTCGCCCGGCCGCAGCACCCCGAGCACGTCCCGGCGCCCGACCACCGCCGACACCGGCACGATGCCGCCGCCCAGCGCCTTGCCCAGCAGCACCAGATCGGGCACGACACCCTCGTGCTCGACGGCGAGGGTGTGACCGGTGCGGCCCAGACCCGACTGGATCTCGTCCGCGACGAACAGACAGCCGGCCCGGCGGGTCAGCTCGCGCACGCCCCGCAGATAGCCGTCGTCGGGCACGATCACGCCCGCCTCGCCCTGGACCGGCTCGATCAGCACGGCCGCCGTCGTCTCGTCGACAGCGGCCTCCAGCGCGGCCAGGTCGTTGTACGGGACGACGCGGAAGCCCGGCGTGAACGGGCCGAAGCCGTCCCGGGCGAGCGGGTCCGTGGAGAAGCCGACGATCGTCGTCGTACGGCCGTGGAAGTTGTTCTCCGCCACCACGATCGTCGCCCGGTCCGCGGGGACGCCCTTCACCTCGTATGCCCACTTGCGGGCCACCTTCACCGCGCTCTCCACGGCCTCGGCGCCCGTGTTCATCGGCAGCACCATGTCCAGGCCCGTCAGCGCGGCCAGGCCCTCCGCGAAGCCGGCGAGACGGTCGTTGTGGAACGCGCGCGACGTCAGCGTCAGCCGGTCCAGCTGGCGGTGCGCCGCCTCGACCAGTGCCGGATGGCGGTGGCCGAAGTTGAGGGCCGAGTAGCCCGCCAGCATGTCCAGGTAGCGGCGGCCCTCGACGTCCTCCACCCAGGCGCCCTCGGCGCGGGCGATCACCACGGGCAGCGGATGGTAGGTGTGCGCGAGCACCGGCTCCTCGGCACGGATCAGCTCGGCGGACGTGTGTGCACGTGCGGGTGCGGTCATCAGCGGATCTCCTGAGTGCAGCACTTGATGCCGCCGCCGGCCTTGTGGAACTCCGACAGGTCGACGGGGACGGGGACGTAGCCCTGCCGCGCGAGCCGGGCGGCCAGCTCCTCGGCGCGCGGCGAGATGAAGACATGACGGCCGTCGGACACCGAGTTGAGCCCGAAGGCCAGCGCGTCCTCGCGGGTGGCGAGCACCGCGTCCGGGTACAGCCGGGCGAGCACCTCGCGGCTGCCCGGGGAGAACGCCCCGGGCCAGTAGGCGATGTTTGCGTCGTGCCCCTCGTCCAGCACGAACAGCGCCGTGTCCAGGTGGTAGAACCACGGGTTCACCAGCTGCAGGCTTATCACCGGGACACCGAAGAACTCCTGGACCTCCCGGTGCGCCTCCCGGGTCGTGCGGAAGCCCGTGCCGGCCAGTACCCAGCGGCCGGCCGGCACCAGGTCGCCCTCGCCCTCGCACACCGACTCCGGCCGGTGCACGTCGTAGCCGGCGGCCTTGAACCAGCTGTCGTAGGCGCTGGACTCGGGGCGCCGCTCGGGCGCGTGGAAGAAGGAGCCGAAGACGCGGCCTTCCAGCACCAACGCGGAATTGGCCGCGAAGACCATGTCGGGCAGGCCCGTGACCGGCTCCACGGTGTCCACGGTGTGGCCGTGGGTGCGATAGGCGCCGATCAGCTCCGCCCACTGGCCGCGGGCGAGATCGATGTCGACGGGCCGGTCCGGGTGCATCCAAGGGTTGATCGCGTACTGCACGGTGAAGTGCCGGGGTTCGCAGACCAGGTAGCGCCGCCTGCTCGGCACACGGCTCTCGGACACAGAGGGTTTCCTCCGCTTCCTGCGCGTGGTTGAGGTGGACACCACGGTACGAAGCGCCACAGACGGGCGACAAGTGACGGAAGCTGCGCGCTCGTGCAGGAGTGCTGCGTCGAGCGCCACCTCAGCGCAGGTTCGCTGCGTCCTCCATGCCGGGCGCCGGCTGGTTCGCCCCCGCCTCCGGGCTCTCCGGCAGCAGATGCGACAGCACCATGCAGCTCACCGTCTTGCGGATGAACGGTTCCGTGCGGATACGTTCCAGCACCTCCTCGAAGTGCTCCACGTCCCGCGCCCGCACATGCAGCAGCGCGTCCGCGCCCCCGGTCACCGTCATGGCGGCCACGATCTCCGGATGGTTGCGCACCACCTCCGCGAGGCGCCGGGGCGGTGCCGCGCCCTCGCAGTACACCTCCACGTACGCCTCCGTGCGCCAGCCCAGCGCCGAGGGCCGCACCGTGGCCGAGAACCCGGTGATCACCCCGGTCTCGCGCAGCCGGTCCACGCGCCGCTTCACCGCGGTCGCCGACAGGCCGATCACCGCGCCGATCTCCGCGAAGCTGGTCCTGGCGTTCGCCATCAGAGCGGTGACGATCTTCCGGTCGAGGTCGTCGAACGGCGCCGGCCTGCTGTTCATGTCCGCACCCTATCCAGCGCGGACATCCACACCGGACACATGTCCAGACGTACGAATTACTCCTACACTCCACCTTCATGCTGCGCGCCCTCGCCGTCGACGACGAACGCCCCTCGCTGGAGGAACTCCTCTACCTGCTGAACGCGGACCCGCGCATCGGCAGCGCCGAGGGCGCGAGCGACGCCACCGAGGCGCTGCGCCGCATCAACCGGGCCCTGGAGTCCGGCCCGGGCGGGCCCGAGGCGATCGACGTCGTCTTCCTCGACATCCAGATGCCCGGCCTCGACGGGCTCGACCTGGCCCGGCTGCTCACCGGCTTCGCCCGGCCGCCGCTCGTCGTGTTCGTCACCGCCCACGAGGACTTCGCCGTGCAGGCCTTCGACCTCAAGGCCGTCGACTACGTGCTCAAGCCGGTGCGGAAGGAACGTCTCGCCGAGGCCGTGCGCCGGGCCGCCGAACGCCGGGACGCCGCCCCGCTGATCCCCGTGCACGAGCCCGACCCGGACCACATCCCCGTCGAGCTGGGCGGCGTCACCCGGTTCGTGCCCGTCGACGACATCACCCACGTCGAGGCCCACGGCGACTACGCGCGGCTGCACACCGCCCAGGGCACCCATCTGGTCCGTATCCCGCTGTCCACGCTGGAGGAGCGCTGGCGGGCCCGCGGCTTCCTGCGCATCCACCGCCGCCACCTCGTCGCCCTGCGCCACATCGCCGAGCTGAGACTCGACGCGGGCACGGTGAGCGTCCTGGTCGACGACGTCGAACTCCAGGTCAGCCGCCGCCACGCCCGCGAACTGCGCGATCTGCTGATGAGGAGGCCGTGACGGTGCCCCACGACCCCACCGAGCGCCGCGTCGTGGTCACCGCCCCGCCCCGCCGCACCCTTGCCCACACCCGGCTCCGTTCGCGCGGGCGGTACCCCCACGCCTCCGGCTACTACCGCCCGCGCACCGAGATCGACGAGCAGACCACCCTCGGCCATACCTACGTCCGCTCCCTGATGCGCACCCAGCTCCGCGCCGCGCTCACCGTCTTCGCGGTGCTCGTCCTGCTGGTCGGCCCGCTCCCGCTGGTCTTCGCGGCGGCCGCGGACGGCCGCCTGGAGTGGGCCGTGCTCGGCTTCGGCCTGTACGTCCCGCTGGTCCTCCTCGCCCGCTGGTACGTCCGCCGCGCCGAGCGCAACGAACGCGACTTCCAGCGCCTCGTCGAAGACCGCTGACCCGGGTGACAAGCGATCGATGAACTCCGCGTACACCGTTCCCGCCGTCGCCCTCGTCGTCGTGGCCACCGTCCTCGTCGGCGCGTTCGGCCTGCGCATCTCCCGGACGACCTCCGACTTCTACGTCGCCTCCCGCACCGTCGGCCCCCGGCTCAACGCGGCCGCGATCAGCGGCGAGTACCTGTCCGCCGCGTCGTTCCTGGGCATCGCGGGACTCGTCCTCGTCCAGGGCCCCGACATGCTCTGGTACCCGGTCGGCTACACCGCGGGCTACCTCGTGCTGCTGCTGTTCGTCGCGGCCCCGCTGCGCCGGTCCGGGGCGTACACGCTGCCCGACTTCGCCGAGGCACGGCTCGCCTCCCAGGCGGTACGGCGGCTCGCGGGGGCCTTCGTGGTCGGCGTCGGCTGGCTGTACCTGCTGCCCCAGCTCCAGGGCGCGGGGCTGACGCTGTCCGTGCTCACCGACGCGCCGGACTGGCTGGGCGGCGTCATCGTCGCGGCCGTGGTGGTGGCGACCGTCGCCGCGGGCGGCATGCGCAGCATCACCTTCGTCCAGGCGTTCCAGTACTGGCTGAAGCTCACCGCCCTGCTCGTACCCGCCCTCTTCCTGGTCCTCGCCTGGCAGCACGACGGCGCCGACCGCCCCGTCTTCGACGAACCGGCGGCCCTGCGCGAGCAGCGCGTCGTCCGCGTCGACGACACCCTCGACCTGCGGCTCGGACACCCCCTCGGCGTCACCGCCACCGGCACCGTCGACGGCCGCCGCTACGACGGCGAGCACGTCGACCTGCCCGCCGGCACCCACCGCGTCGACCGCGGCACCGAGCTGGCCCTCACCGCGGGCGACCCCGTCCCCGCCGCCGACCACGGCAGCAACGGCATGTCCACCGCGCTCGCCGAGGGACGCGAGCAACGCCCCCTGTACGCCACGTACGGGCTGATCCTCGCCACCTTCCTCGGCACCATGGGCCTGCCTCATGTCGTCGTCCGCTTCTACACCAGCCCCCACGGGGTCGCCGCCCGCCGCACCACGGTCGTCGTCCTCGCCCTGGTCGGCGCCTTCTACCTGCTCCCGCCCGTCTACGGGGCGCTCGGCCGCCTCTACGCCCCCGAGCTGGCCCTCACCGGTGACGCCGACGCGGCCGTGCTGCTGCTGCCGGACCGGATGATCGGCGGGCTCGGCGGCGACCTGCTGGGCGCGCTGGTCGCGGGCGGGGCGTTCGCCGCGTTCCTGTCCACGGCGTCCGGGGTGACCATGGCCGTCGCAGGGGTCCTCACGCAGGACGTGCTGCCCTCGCGCGGCGTCGGGCACTTCCGGCTCGGCACCGCACTCGCGATGGCCGTACCGCTCGCGGCGAGCATGCTGGTGGGCGGGCTGCCGGTGGCCGACGCGGTGGGCCTGGCCTTCGCCGTGTCCGCGTCCTCGTTCTGCCCGCTGCTCGTGCTCGGCATCTGGTGGCGGCGGCTCACCCCGCCGGGCGCGGCCGCCGGCATGCTGGTCGGCGGGGGATCGGCGCTGGCCGCGGTCGCGGCGACCATGGTCGGCCACCCCGCCGGCGGGGGCCTGTACGCGCTGCTCGCCTGGCCCGCGCTGTGGTCCGTGCCGCTCGCGTTCCTGACCATGGTGCTCGTGTCGCTGGCGACCCCGGGGAAGGTACCGGCCGGGACGCCCGCGATCCTGGCCCGGTTCCATCTGCCGGAGGAGCTCGCCGGCGGGCAGGTGCGGGGCGCCGCACCGGACGTACCGGAAGAGGGGGAGGACGACACATGGGCGCGGGTGAGATGAGCGCGTTCGTCGCCGGACTGTGCGTGGCCGCGCTGCCGCTGCTCGCCGCCGGGTTCTGGCTGGGGCGGCGCACCGCGCGCACCCGCAGCCTGGCCGGTCTCGGCACGCCCGTCGAGCACGCCACCTTCGAGACCCTGCACACCGCCTCCCTCGCCGCACCACCGCTGCGCGCGGGCCTCACCGAGGAGACGGCCCGCAAGGCGGCGCGGCGGCTGCGCACCCTGCTGGGCACGGACGCGCTCTGCCTCACCGACCACGAGGCGGTCCTCGCCTGGGACGGAGCGGGGGAGCACCATCGCGCACAGATCGTGGAACGAGTCGCAGGCCCCCTGGAGACCGGCCGGGGCGAAGCCTTCCGTCTGACGTGCGAGGAGCCGGACTGCCCGCTGCGCTGGGCCGTCGTCGCGCCCCTCACCGTCGACGACCGGGTCCACGGCGCGCTCGTCGCCTGCGCGCCCGGCGAGTCCGCCGTGCTGGTCCGCGCCGCCGGGGAGGTCGCCCGCTGGGTCTCCGTCCAGCTCGAACTGGCCGACCTCGACCGCTCCCGCACCCGCCTCATCGAGGCCGAGATCAAGGCCCTGCGTGCCCAGATCTCCCCGCACTTCGTCTTCAACTCGCTCGCCGTGATCGCGTCCTTCGTGCGCACCGACCCGGAGCGGGCCCGCGAGCTGCTGCTGGAGTTCGCCGACTTCACCCGCTACTCGTTCCGCCGGCACGGCGACTTCACCACCCTCGCCGACGAGCTGCACGCCATCGACCACTACCTGGCGCTCGTCCGGGCCCGCTTCGGCGACCGCCTCTCGGTCACCCTCCAGATCGCCCCCGAGGTGCTGCCGGTCACCCTGCCGTTCCTGTGCCTGCAGCCTCTGGTCGAGAACGCCGTCAAGCACGGCCTGGAGGGCAGGATCGTGTCCGCCGGGGGCAAGTGCCACATCGGCATCACCGCGCAGGACGCGGGAGCCGAGGCGCTGGTCGTCATCGAGGACGACGGCGCAGGCATGGACCCGGAGCTGCTGCGCCGCATCCTGGCGGGCGAGGTCGGCCCGTCCGGCGGCATCGGCCTCGGCAACGTCGACGAGCGGCTGCGCCAGGTGTACGGCGACGACCACGGACTCGTGATCGAGACCGCGGTCGGCGCGGGTATGAAGATCACCGCCCGGCTGCCCAAGTACCAGCCGGGGGTCCATTCGGGGGGCAGGATGCCCGCGGAGCGATAGTGCGAGCGATGCTTCAGGCGCTGCGCGAGGCCACCATGCCGAGGGTGAGGAGGCCGAGGACGACCCAGCCGAACCAGAGCCAGCCATTGGAGCCGAGGGCCACCGTGTAGGCCGTCACCACGACGAGCCCACCCATGGTGAGCGCTCCCATCGTCTTCGTGGAACCGGGCATCGCGACACCCTCCTGGAGACTCGACTTCTCTCCATGGTGCCCCCGATCCGGGAAATAAGACTCAGCGGCTCCGTGCGTTCAGGGAGGCGAGGTAGGCGTTGTACGCCTCGAGCTCCTTGTCCCCGTCGCGGTCGGCGGCGCGGTCCTTGCGCTTGGCCTGCCGCTGCTCGGAGCGGTACCACTGGAAGAGGAGCGCGATCAGCACCAGCACCGACGGGACCTCGCTGAACGCCCAGGCGATGCCGCCGGCCGCGTTCTGGTCGGAGAGCGCGTCGATGCCGAGGGAGGCCGGAGGGTTCTCGTACGACCCGACCATCGGGGCGGACGCCATCATCAGCGCGATGCCGAAGAACGCGTGGAACGGCATGCCCGCGAACAGCTCCAGCATCCGCATCAGATAGCCCGGGCGGTGCGGCCCCGGGTCGACGCCCATGATCGGCCAGAAGAAGACCAGGCCGACGGCGAGGAAGTGCACCATCATCGCGATGTGGCCCGGTGCCGACTCCATCAGGAAGTCGAACAGCGGGGTGAAGTACAGCCCGTACAGGCTCGCGATGAACATCGGGATCGTGAACACCGGGTGCGTGATGATCCGCATGTACCGGCTGTGCAGCAGCATCAGCAGCAGCTCGCGCGGACCCTTGCGGCCCCGCCCGGCGGTCGGCAGCGCGCGCAGCGCCAGCGTGATCGGGGCGCCGAGCAGCAGCAGGATCGGCGCCAGCATGCTGATCACCATGTGCTGCACCATGTGCACGCTAAACATGACCATGCCGTAGTCGTTCAGCTTGGTGCACATCATCAGGAAGATCAGCAGCACCCCGCCCACGAACCACAGCGTGCGGTTCA
The DNA here is from genome assembly GCA_000719105.1 of Streptomyces sclerotialus. Taxonomy (GTDB): domain Bacteria; phylum Actinomycetota; class Actinomycetes; order Streptomycetales; family Streptomycetaceae; genus Streptomyces; species Streptomyces sclerotialus_B. The sequence goes on from JODX01000014.1 coordinate 167,032, forward strand.
CCGGCCACTTGTCACCGCGCCGGACCAGCCGGACGACGCCCCACCCGTACAGGGCGAGCGCCACCAGGCAGCCGATGAGGAAGAACGGGTCCGCCGACCACTCGAGCCCCCGCCCCAGCGTGAACGGCGGCAGATCCATCGATGTGCCGTGCCCGCTGTGATCCATCCCACGGCTCCTGATTCGTACGGGTTGTGCTGTCTGTCCGCACCCAGACTAGAACCGCCCCCCGGGGCGTTCGGCACCGGGGGGCGGTACGGTGCGCCGCCCGTGGCGGCGCCCGCGGCGAGGTGTCAGAGGACGCACTCCGCCTCGGCGTACCGGTCCAGCGGAACGGTCTTCAGCGTCTCCACGGCCTGAGCCAGCGGCACCATCACGATGTCGGTGCCGCGCAGCGCGGTCATCATGCCGAACTCGCCCCGGTGCACGGCCTCCACCGCGTGCCACCCGAACCGGGTCGCGAGGACGCGGTCGTACGCGGTCGGGGTGCCGCCGCGCTGCACATGCCCGAGGATGACGGGACGGGCCTCCTTGCCGAGGCGCCGCTCCAGCTCGACGGCGAGCTGGCGGGCGATGCCGGCGAAGCGCTCGTGGCCGTAGACGTCCTTGCCGCCCTCGTCGAAGTCCATGGTGCCGGGCCGGGGCTTGGCGCCCTCGGCGGCCACGACGATCGCGAACCGCTTGCCCTGTTCGAACCGCTCACCGACCTTGGCGGTCAGCTCCTCGATGTCGAAGGGCCGCTCGGGGACGACGACGGCGTGCGCGCCGGCCGCCATGCCCGAGTGGAGGGCGATCCAGCCGGTGTGCCGGCCCATCACCTCCACGATGAGGACGCGCTGGTGGGACTCGGCGGTGGTCTTCAGCCGGTCGAGCGCCTCGGTCGCCACGCCCACGGCCGTGTCGAAGCCGAAGGTGACGTCCGTCACGGCGATGTCGTTGTCGATGGTCTTCGGCACGCCGACGATCGGCAGGCCGTTGTCGGAGAGCAGCCGGGCCGCCTTGAGCGTGCCCTCACCGCCGATGGGGATGATCGCGTCGAGGCCGAGGTCCTGGACATGGCTCCTGGCCCGCTCCACGCCGTCCCGCAGATGCTCGGGGCGGACGCGGGAGGAACCGAGGATCGTGCCGCCGCGGGCGAGGATGCCGCCCACCGCGTCGAGGTCGAGCTTGAGGTAGTCGCACTCCAGGAGACCCTTCCAGCCGTCCCGGAAGCCGATGACCTCGTCGCCGTGATCGACGACGGAACGGTGCACGACGGACCGGATGACGGCGTTCAGCCCGGGGCAGTCACCGCCGGACGTGAGGACACCAATGCGCATAGCCCGAGATACCTTCTCCACGTGGGCCGGGAGCCGGACCGCTCTGTCCGGCGGGACCCCGTCACCCTACCGGCGGGAGGGGGCGGGGCCGTACGGTGCGTCCGCGTTCCGGACACCCCCGCACACGTGAGCGCCGGGCGTGTCGGATGGGCCCTGATGTGAGAGGCGGAAATTCCGCGTCGCCGGACCCGATGGGGCCCGGCGACGCGGGTCAGGCGGGTCAGGCGGGCTGCTCGGCGGCGGCGATCCGCTCGCCCCGCAGCGCCTCGTACCAGCGGTCGTCGACCGGCGGCAGCGCGTTGACGTCGAGCGCGAGCTTGAGCAGATGGTCCGCGATCAGCGGGTTCCGGGCGAGCACCGGCCCGTGCATGTACGTCCCGAAGACGGTGTCGTTGTACGCGCCCTCGGTGCCGTCGCCCGTGCCGTTGCCGTTGCCGATGCGCACCCGTGCCAGCGGGCGGGCGGTGGGGCCGAGGTGCGTGACGCCCTGGTGGTTCTCGAACCCGGTCAGCGGCGGCAGGCCGAGCTGCGGGTCGATGTCGCCGAGCACGTCGCCGACGCAGCGCGCGCCCTCGCCGCGCGTGGTGGTGATGTCCAGCAGCCCGAGGCCGGGCTCGCGCTGGCCGAGGTCGTTGATGAACTCCTGGCCGAGGATCTGGTAGCCGGCGCAGACCGAGAACACGATCGCGCCGTTCTCCACGGCCCGGTAGAGCTGGCCGTCCCGGCGCAGCCGCTCGGCGGCGAGGCGCTGCGGCCGGTCCTCGCCACCCCCTATCAGGTAGATGTCGCCGGAGGTGGGGATCGGCTGGTCGCTGCGCACGTCCAGACGGGCCACGTCCAGGCCGCGCTGGCGCGCCCGGCGCTCGACGACGAGCACGTTGCCCTGGTCGCCGTAGGTGCTCAGCAGGTCCGGGTAGACCCAGACGACCCGCAGTTGGTTGTCGCTCACAAAAGTCCCCTGAGGTTGTCAGTTGCCGACGCGGCGGCGCAGGTCCTGGAACGCGGTGTAGTTCGCGATGACCTCGATCCGGCCCGGCGGGCACATCTGCACGGCCTGGTCGACGTTGTCGCAGACCTGGAAGTGCTGGTTCGCCACCTCCAGGCGGACCGCGAGGTCCAGCTTGCGGTCGCCGACCACGAAGATCGGGTGACCGGTGAGGCGTGTGTAGTCGACGTCCCACAGCCAGGAGGTGTCGGTGCCGTCGGCGCCGCGCGCGTTCACCGACAGGATCACCGGGGCCGGCGGCGGGTCGATCAGCGAGAACGTCTCCAGCCAGCCGGCCGGGTTCTTGGCGAGCAGCAGCCGCAGGTCGCGCTGCATGAACTGCACCACGTCGTAGCGGCCGGCCACGGCCTGCACCTGGTACATGCGTTCCAGGGCGACCTGCGGCGGCACTCCGAAGACGGCCGCGACGGCGGCCGAGGAGGCGGCGTTGGCCTTGTTGGCGCGGCCCGGGAGCTGGAGGTGGATCGGCCAGGCGGAGCCGTGCGGGTCGAGGACGTGGTCGTTCGAGAGCGCCCAGCTCGGGGTCGGACGGCGGAAGCCGCACGCACCGCAGAACCAGTCGTCGCCGGGGCGCTGCATCACACCGCCGCAGGACGGGCAGGACCAGGCGTCGTCCTTCCACATCTGACCGGCCGCGACCCAGATCACGTTGGGGGAGGAGGACGCCGCCCACACCACCAGCGGGTCGTCGCAGTTGGCCACGATGACGGCCTTGGTGCCGGCCAGGCCCTCGCGCCAGTTCTCGGCGAGCATGCGCGTCTCGGCCGCCCGGTCGAGCTGGTCGCGCGAGAGGTTGAGCAGCGCGATGCACTTCGGGTCCGTGTCGCGGGCCACTCCGGCGAGGTACTTCTCGTCGACCTCGATGACCCCGAACTTGGCGTCCGAGCCGCCGGCCAGCGCCGAGGTGATGCCCGCGGGCATGTTGGCGCCGAGCGCGTTGGAGACGACCGGGCCCGCGGCGCGCAGCGCCTCCGCGATCAGCCGGGTGGTCGTGGTCTTGCCGTTGGTCGCGGAGACGAGGACGACGTCCAGGTTCTGGGCGAGCCGGGCCAGGAGGTCGGGGTCGAGCCTCAGCGCGACCTTGCCGCCGATCACCGATCCGCTGCCGCGGCCGGCGGCGCGCGATGCCGCCGCGACCGCCTTGCCCGCCGTCACGGCCAGCTTGGCCCGCGGCGTGAGCGGGTCCGAGTTCCCTGCCATCAGTTCTCGATCCTCCTTGCGTGCGCGCCGCGCCTGAACCGTTCGGCAACGTGGTGCGGACCTCAGCCTATCGAGATCCACTCGCACGCCCGAATCCCGGCCACCGCCCCGGCGCCCGGGCGACCTGGAGGACCGTACCCTTGCGGCCATGCGACACGGTTCCATCCCCGGCTCCCGGGGGCGCGTACGGCCTCTCACCCTCCTCGGAGACCCCGTTCTGCACGCGGCTTGTGAAGGAGTGGTGGAGTTCGGGCCCGATCTGGCCGGACTCGTGGAGGACATGTTCGCCACGATGTACGCGGCGCGGGGCGTGGGTCTCGCCGCGAACCAGGTCGGCGACGCGCGCCGGGTGTTCGTCTACGACTGCCCGGACGACGAGGACGTCCGTCATGTGGGGCACGTGGTCAACCCGCGGCTCGTGGAGACCGGCGGCGTGGTGCTGCGCGGCCCGGAGGGGTGCCTGTCGCTGCCGGGTCTCGAAGCGGGGACCGAGCGGTACGACGAGGCGGTCGTCGAGGGCGTCACCCTGGACGGTGACCCCGTGCGCGTGCGCGGCACCGGCTTCTTCGCCCGCTGCCTGCAGCACGAGTGCGACCACCTGGACGGCGCGCTGTACGTGGACCGCCTCGGCGGGTGGCGCAGACGGCGGGTGCTGCGGCAGGCCGCGCGGGCGGAGTGGGGCCGTACGTCTCAGGGCCGCGCCGTGGCGCGGCCCTGAGCGCGTGGGCCGGCGGGTCCGTACGTCGTGCGTCAGCGGGTTCGGTACGTCAGAAGCCCGGCCCGCCGACCCGGTCGCCCGCCGCCGCCAGCCGCCCCCACAGCAGGTCGGCGAGGCTGCGCACCAGCTCGGCGCGGGAGCAGGGGCGTTCGCCCAGCCACCAGTCGCCGGCCGCGTGCATCATGCCGACGATGCCGTGCCCCCACACGCGGGAGAGCCGCTCGGTGTCCGGGCCGAGGTCGAGCCGTTCCTCTATGACCTTGCCGAGCTCCTCGCCCATGCGGCGCAGCAGGGGAGCGGAGTGCCTGCCGACGTCGAAGCCCTGGTCGCCCGGCTGGCCCCCCTCGGCGGGATGCATCAGAAAGCGGTACACCTGCGGGCGTAGCTCGATGGCCGCCAGATAGGTGTCGAGCGTCTGCTCGACGCGCTCGCGGCGCTCCGCCGGGGCGTCCAGCGCCGCCCGCAGCGAGGCGAGGAGGGCGTCCGTGTGGCGCTGGGCGAGGGCCGCGTACAGCCCGCCCTTGTCGCCGAAGTGCCGGTAGAGGATCGGCTTGGTGATGCCCGCCTCGGCGGCGATGGCGTTCATGGAGGCCCCGGGGCCGTCGCGGAGCACCACTCTGTCGGCGGCCTCCAGCAGCTCGCGCCGACGGCGGTCGGCGGACCGTGCCTGGTCGGTCCGCTGCGTGGTGTCCATGCGTCTCTCCCCCACCCGTGCTGAATCGGTGATGCCTGCGCAAACTAACACTGATGGGCACGTCTCTATCGAACGGGCTGACGAGGGGCATCGGGAGTTGACTTTTCCTACCGCCCGGTAACACACTGCGGTTACCTTAGGTAACACGTCAGTGCGGTGCGGGAGGGATCATGGCCGAGTTCACCATGGAGCTCAACGACGAACAGAAGGAGGTCCGCGACTGGCTCCACGGGTTCGCCGCGGACGTGATCCGCCCCGCGGCCGCCGAGTGGGACGAGCGCGAGGAGACCCCCTGGCCGATCATCCAGGAAGCCGCCAAGGTCGGCATCTACTCCCTCGACTTCTACGCCCAGCAGTACTTCGACGCCACCGGTCTCGGCATCCCCATGGCGATGGAGGAGCTGTTCTGGGGTGACGCCGGCATCGCCCTGTCCATCGTCGGCACCGGCCTCGCCGCCGTGGGGGTCCTCGCCAACGGCACCGAGGAGCAGATCGGCACCTGGATCCCCCAGATGTACGGCGACGTCAACGACGTCAAGGTGGCCGCTTTCTGCTCCTCCGAGCCCGACGCCGGCTCCGACGTGGCCTCCATGCGTACGCGTGCCGTGTACGACGAGGCCAAGGACGAGTGGGTGATCAACGGCACGAAGACCTGGGCGACCAACGGCGGCATCGCCAACGTGCACGTGGTCGTCGCGGTCGTCGACCCGGAGCTCGGCTCCAAGGGCCACGCCTCCTTCATCGTCCCGCCGAACACGCCGGGTCTCGCCCAGGGCCAGAAGTTCAAGAAGCACGGCATCCGCGCCTCGCACACCGCCGAGGTGATCCTGGACAACGTCCGCGTGCCCGGCTCCTGCCTGCTCGGCGGCAAGGAGAAGCTGGACCAGCGCCTCGCCCGCGCGCGCGAGAAGGCCAAGAAGGGCGGCGAGCGCGTGAAGAACGCCGCGATGGCCACCTTCGAGGCGTCCCGCCCGGCGGTCGCCGCGATGGCCGTGGGCACCGCGCGGGCCGCGTACGAGGTGGCCCTCGACTACGCGCAGACGCGCGAGCAGTTCGGCCGGCCGATCATCGACAACCAGGGCGTGGCCTTCCAGCTCGCGGACATGCGCACGTCCATCGACGCGGCCCGGCTGCTGACGTGGCGCGCCTCCTGGATGGCGATCAACGGCAAGCCGTTCACCGCGGCCGAGGGCTCCATGTCGAAGCTGTTCGCCAGCGAGACCGCCAAGAAGGTCACCGCGCAGGCGATCCAGATCCTCGGCGGCAACGGGTACACACGGGAGTACCCGGTGGAGCGCATGCACCGGGACGCCGCCATCTACACCATCTTCGAGGGCACCAGCGAGATCCAGCGGCTGGTGATCGCCCGGACGCTGTCGGGGATGCCGATCCGCTAGGACGGCGGGCTCTCAGCGGTACCGGAGCGGTGTGAGCTGCTCGATGTCGTACCGCGCCCGCAGTTCCTCGATCACCGCGCGGTCCGGGGGGCCGCCGGCGTCGAGGATCTCCAGCAGCTCCTCGAAGTAACGCTCGTGGTCCGGCGGCGGGGACGCCTGGAAGAACATCCTCGCCGGGGCGCCGGTGGGGTTCGCGAAGGCGTGCGGGCAGCCGGGCGGGACCGCGATCACCGTGCCCGGTGTTGCCCGTACCACCCGGTTGCCCGAGCTCGACTCCCAGCGCCGCCAGCCGTCCGGGGTCCGTACCCGCGGCTCGAAGGCGAGCACGTCCAGCTCGCCCTCGAGCACGTAGAACAGCTCCTCGCTGCGCGCGTGCACATGGGCGCCCACGTCGAAGCCGGGCGGGACGACCACCTCGAAGCTGGACGCCATGCGCGAGTGCGTGCCGGTCACCTTGAACGTCACGTCGTGCGCGGGTGTGCGCACCGTGCGCCCGTGGCCCGGCGGCACGAGCAGCCCCTCGGACGGCGGGAGGAGCGCGGTCACCAGGAGACGGGCAGGGCCTCGGGCCCCCGGATCAGTGCGCCCCGCCGCCATGGCACGTCCTCGGGCGGGACCGCGAGCCGCAGTCCGGGCAGCCGGTCGACCAGCGTGTTCACCAGCAGTTCCGCCTCCAGCCGGGCCAGCACCTGGCCCGCGCAGTAGTGCGGGCCGTTGCCGAACGCCAGGTGCGGGTTCGGGGCGCGGTCGAAGTCGATGCGCTCCGGGTCGGGGAAGACCTCCGGGTCGCGGTTGGCGGCGAGGTAGGAGACGTAGACCGCGTCGCCCTCGCGGATCCGCACGCCCCGGATCACCACGTCCTCCGTCGCGATGCGGGACAGGCCGACGGCGTTGCGGTGCGGGATGTAGCGCAGCAGCTCGTCCAGGGCCTGCGGGCGCAGTTCCGGCTCGGCGCGCATCCGCTCCATCAGCTGCGGGCGGGTGCACAGCACGAAGAACATCTGCCCGACGTTGTTGGTGACGGCCTCGCCGCCGATCTGGACCGGTCCGGCGATCGCCATCGCCTCGTCCTCGGTGATGTCGCCCCGGCCCACCGCCGCCCCGAGCAGGGAGACGATGTCCTCCCCGTCGGATCCCGCCCGGTCCGCGATGGCCTTGGCGAAGTACGCCTCCATGTCCCGCTTGCACTGCTCGCTGAACACGGCGCCGCGCGAGGACGACAGGATGCCCTGGGTCCACTCGTGCATCAGTTCGCGGTCGGCGGCCGGGACGCCCATCAGCTCGCAGATCACGACCATGGGGAAGGGTTTCAGGACCCGCTCGATCAGATCGGCGGGCGGCCCGTCCGCGACCATCTCGTCGACCATCCGGTCGAGCATGTCCTGGGCGCCCGTGCGCAGCCGTTCCACGCCCTTGGAGGTGAGGGCGGGGGCGATGGCCCGGCGCAGCCGGGAGTGGTCCGGCCGGTCGGCGAAGCTCATCGCCCCCGGCTGCGGGATGAAGTGCGGGGCCAGCCGGGTGACCTGGCGGCCCACCACGGCCGCGCGGCTGAACCGGGGGTCGTTCGTCACCAGCCGTACGTCGTCGTAGCGCGTGACCAGCCAGGCCCAGCCCTCGCCGTTGGGCAGCTGGATCCGGGTGACCGGGCCCTCGCGCATCAGTTCGGCCAGGACGGGGTCGAAGTCGACGCCCGTCAGGTTCAGGGCGGGCCAGTGCCGTACCGGTGGCGTCGGGGCCGTCTCTTCGATCGTCTCGCTCGTCGTCATCTCACACCGTTTCTGCTTCTGCTGCTGTCGTCTGCTGTCGTGCGCCGGCGGCGGTCTGCCAGCGGCCCAGGGCCATCTCCGCGGTGATGCCGGGCCCGAACCCGGCGAGCAGGCCGCGCGCGGTGTGCTCGGCGCCGCCCTCGTCGAAGAGCCGGCGCAGCGCGTCCAGGACGACGGCGCTGGCGATGTTGCCGTACTCGGTGAGCGTCGCCCGGCTGAAGCGGAACGCCGAATGCGGTACGTGGAGGAACTTGCTGAGGTCGTCCAGGATGCGCGGGCCGCCCGCGTGAACGATGTAGAAGTCGAGCTCGGAGGCGTTCCAGCCGTGCTTGCGGGCGAGGTCGTGGAGCGCCGGGGCGAGCGGTTCCATGGTGGCCGGCACCCGCTTGTCCAGCAGGAAGTGGAAACCGGTGGCGCGGACGTCGTACATGATCCACTCCTCGGTCTTCGGGATCAGGTACGAGCCGTTGCGCTCCAGCCGGACGCCCGTGCCGCCCTGGCCCCGGACGACCGCGGCCGCGATGCCGTCACCGAACAGGCCGTTGGACAGCAGGGAACCGACCCCCAGGTCGGTGGGCTGGTAGCAGAGCGAGCAGAACTCGCAGGCGACGATCAGGGCATTGGCCTCGGGGTAGGCCGTACAGAAGTCGTGCGCCCGGTTGATGGCCGCGCCCCCCGCGGCGCAGCCGAGCTGGGCGATCGGTATCTGCCGCGTGTCGGTGGCGAAGCCCATCTCGTTGATCAGCCAGGCCGTCAGCGAGGGCATCATGAATCCCGTGCACGACACGTAGATGATCACGTCGATGTCCGTGGCGAGCAGCTCCGCGTCGTCCAGCGCCCGCCGCACGACCTCGGGGACACGGGCCTTCGCCTCGGACTCGTAGACCTTGTTGCGCCATTCGAAACCGGGATGCTCGAGAGTCTCCTCGATGGGCTGCACGATGTGCCGGGTACGGACACCGGTGTTCTGGATCAGCCTCAGGGCCAGCGGCAGTTGGGGGTGGTCGGGGTGCCGGGAGCGCGCCAGCTGCAGCGTCTCCTCCATCGTGATCACGTGTTCCGGAACGGCCACCGCCGGTCTGCACAAAGTCGCCATGGGGAACGCCTGCTTTCGCCATCCGGGGGACTCGTCGTCCCCGGGCGGAAGGTGGTGCCTTCCACGATCACCCGGCGGAGCGTGCAGGTCTCGCCGGACTACTCCGGACCAGCGACACGTGGCAGGGTCCGTGTGAACGGCCGGGGGAGCAGGGGACAGCCGGACACCAGGAGGTAGGCGATGGAGCGAACGGCCAGGGAAGTGCTGGAATCCACCACGGGCGGGCTCGCCCCCGACCCCGGCGCCAACCGGCTGCTGCCGCTGATCGCCCGGGGCGCCGCCCGGCGGGAGACCCTGGCAGTGCTGGCCCTCGAGCAGCGGGAGGTGATCGCCGCGGACCGGCGTGCGTTCCTCCGGCTGGCCATGGGGATCCCCCCGCTCGAGCGAAGCCGGGAGTGGGGGAGGTCGGTGGAGGAGGAAGCGGCGGGCGAGGCCTTCTTCACACTGCTCGCGCGGGGCGAGGAGCTGGCGGCGGAGCGGCTGGCGGCGTTCGCCGAGGCGTGCGGCGTGGACGAGGCACGGGCCGCCGCGTACGAGCCGCTGCCGGGCTGCCAGGCCTATCCGGCGTACGTCGCCTGGCTCGCCGTGAACGGTTCACCGGCCGACGTGGTGCTCGCGCTGAACGCGAACTTCTCCGCCTGGGGTGGCTACTGCGCGGTGATCGCCGAGGCCCTGCGCCGCCACTACGGCTTCTCGGACGAGGCCTGCGGATTCTTCGACTTCTTCGCCGAGCCGGCGCCCGCCCTGGAGCAGCGGGCCCGCGAGGCCGTGCAGGCGGCGCTGGACGCCGGACGGGTGAACGAGGACCTCGCGCGCCGCTACGGGCGTCTGCTGGGGGCCTACGAGGCGATGTTCTGGACGACGCTGTGGGAGCTGGACAGGGACGGTGCCTGAGGCGGGTCGGAAGAAGGCGGCGGCTACCCGGACGCCGCCCCGCTGCTGTGGGCGATGCACGCCACGTCGATCCGGTCGGCCAGTTTGGCGAGCTCGATGGTGAGGGCCGCCACCGTGTCCTCGTCGAGCCCGTCCTCACCGGCCTCCACCAGGTGCAGCCACCGGCCGCCCACCGTACGCAGCAACTTGCTGACGTCGGCGGCCGCGACCTGCAACGTGCCGCGGTCGTCGACGATCAGAGGCAGGGTCACTTCGCGGTTCACAGGGGGGATGGTAGTCGCGGAAGGCTCACGCCCCGTGCCACACCGTGGTGATGTTGCAGAACTCGCGGATTCCGTGCCCCGACAGCTCGCGCCCGTACCCGGACCGCTTCACCCCGCCGAACGGGAGCGCCGGGTGGGACGCCGTCATTCCGTTCACGTACACCCCGCCGGCCTCCAGGTCCCGTACGAAGCGGTCGATGTCCGCCTCCTCGCGGGTCCACACGTTGGAACTCAGCCCGAACGGCGTGTCGTTGGCGGCCGCGACCGCCTCGTCGAGGCCGGCGACCCGGTGCAGCGTGGCGACCGGGCCGAAGGACTCCTCCTCGTGGAGGCGCATCTCGGGGGTGAGGTCGGCGAGGACGGTCGGCGGGTAGTAGGCGCCGGGCCCGTCGGGGCGCTCGCCGCCGCACAGGACCGTCGCGCCGTGCTCCACCGCGTCGTCGACCAGCTCCGCCAGGTCGTCGCGGCCCCGCTCGCTGGAGAGCGGGCCGACCTGAGTGTCCTCGTCCAGCGGGTCGCCGACCTTCAGGGCCTTCATGCCGGCCACGAACCGCTCCGTGAAGGCGTCGTACACGTCCTCGTGGACGATGAACCGCTTGGCGGCGATGCAGGACTGGCCGGTGTTCTGCGTGCGCGCGGTCACCGCGACCCGCGCGGCCCGTTCGACGTCCGCCGACGGCATCACCACGAACGGGTCGCTGCCGCCCAGCTCCAGCACCGTCTTCTTGATCTCGTCACCGGCGACCGAGGCCACCGAGCGCCCGGCCGGCTCACTGCCGGTGAGGGTCGCCGCCTTCACCCGCCGGTCGCGCAGGATGCCCTCCACCGCGGACGACCCGATCAGCAGCGTCTGGAAACAGCCCTCCGGGAAGCCCGCCCGCCGGAACAGGTCCTCCAGGTACAGCGCGGTCTGCGGCACGTTCGAGGCGTGCTTGAGCAGGCCCACGTTGCCCGCCATCAGCGCGGGCGCGGCGAACCGCACCACCTGCCAGAGCGGGAAGTTCCACGGCATCACCGCGAGCACCGGGCCGAGCGGCCGGTAGCGGACGTAGGCCCGGGAGCCCCCGGAGTCCTTCACGTCGTGCCCGGCGGGCTCCTCGTCGGCGAGCAGCTCCGCCGCGTGGTCGGCGTACCAGCGCATCGCCTTGGCGCACTTGTCGGCCTCGGCGCGCGCCTGCGTGATCGGCTTGCCCATCTCGGTCGTCATCGTGCGGGCGATGTCCTGCCGGTCCTCCTCCAGCAGCTCGGCGGCCCGGCGCAGCAGCCGGGCCCGCTCGTCGAAGGAGGTCGTCCGGTACGTACGGAACGTGCTGTCCGCCGTGGCGAGCCTGCGCTCGATCTCCTCCTCGCCCAGGGCGTCGTACGTCTCGAGCGTCTCGCCGGTCGCCGGGTTCACCGTGGCGATGGGCATGGCTGGCCTCCTCCTGACGGCTGCGTCGGTAACCACTCTCAGGGCGAGTGCTCCGCCAGCCGGTCCAGAAACGCCGTCTGCGCCTTCACGATCACCGAACGGGCCCGGTCGAGGGTGAACCACTCCACCCGGTCGAGCTCGGGGAACTCCTGGATCCGCCCCGAGCGCGGCGGCCACTCCATACGGAAGGTGCCGGGCACCACGGCCGCCGGATCGAGGTCGCCCTCGACCGCCCAGGCGGTGACGGTCTTGCCGCCCGCCTGCCGCACCTCGCCCAGCGGCACGGCCTGCCCGCCGGGCGGCGGCAGGCCGAGCTCCTCCCGCCACTCGCGGCGCGCGGCCTCCCAGGCGGGCTCGTCGGGCGCGTACTCGCCCTTCGGCACGGTCCACGCCCCGGCGTCCCGCCGTGCGAAGAACGGGCCGCCCATGTGGCCGAGCAGCACCTCCGGGCCGCCGTCCGGGGTGCGGCGGTACAGCAGCAGTCCCGCGCTGCGCCGGGCGGCGGTCATCCCGCCGCCCTCGGCCGGGCGGCCACCCCCGGGTGCGCCGCGAGGACCGTCTCCACCGTGTCCGCCTCGGCCGGCGTCTTGTCCTCGCGGTAGCGCACCAGGCGGGCGAAGCGGAGCGCGACACCGGCCGGGTAGCGGCTGGAGCGCTGGATGCCGTCGTACGCGATCTCCACGACGAGCTCGGGACGCAGGGTGAACCCCCAGCGGTGCTCCTCGGCCGCCAGCTCCGGGAGCCGTTCGGTCTGCCAGGCGAGCAGCGCGTCGGTCATGCCCTTGAACGTCTTGCCCAGCATGGCGAACGACCCGTCGGGGTTGCGCGCGCCGAGGTGCAGGTTGGAGAGCTTGCCCGTGCGCCGGCCGCTGCCCCACTCGGCGCCCAGCACCACCAGGTCGAGGGTGTGCACGGGCTTGATCTTCAGCCAGGAGGCGCCGCGCCGGCCCGCGCTGTAGGGGGCGTCGAGGGCCTTCACGACGACGCCCTCGTGCCCGCGCGCCAGCGTCTCGGCGAGGAACGCCTCCGCGGTGGTGACGTCGTCCGGGCCGTGCGCGAGCGTGCGCCGCACCCGCATGGGCTCGGGGACCAGCCGGGCCAGCTCCGCGTGCCGCTCGGCGAACGGCAGGTCGAGCAGTTCGCGGCCGTCGACGGCCAGCGCGTCGAAGAACACCGGCGAGACGGGCACCTGCCGTGCGGCCGACTCCACGTCCACCCGCGAGCTCACCCGGCCGGAGGTCTCCTGGAAAGGGCGCGGCCGCCCGTCCTCGTCCAGTGCGATCACCTCCCCGTCGAGAATGAACCGTTGCTCGCTCAGCTCCCGCGCCACCGTGACGATTTCGGGCAGGCGGTCGGTGATCTCCTCCAGGGTGCGGGTGTGGATTCGTACGTCGTCGCCGTCGCGGTGCACCTGGACGCGGATGCCGTCCAGTTTCTCCTCCACCGCGCACTCGCCCAGTTTGCCCACGGCCTCCGCCACCGAGGAAGCGGTGTGGGCGAGCATCGGCCAGACCGGACGGCCCACGGTGAGCCGGAACCGTTCGAGGGCCGGCGGGCCGTCCGCGAGCAGCGCCTCGGCCACGGCCTGCAGTGAGCCCGCGAGCATCACCGCGCGCCGTACGGCGTCCGGGGGCGCCCCGGTCGCCGCGGCCAGGCCCTCCGCGGCCAGTGCGTCCAGAGCGCCCTGCCGGACCTCCCCGGTGAGCAGCCCGGTCAGGAACCGCTGCTCGTGCTCGGTGGCCGCTGCCAGCAGCGCGCCGACGAGCCGTCTGCGCTCGGCCTGGGAGCCGGTGCCCGACGCCCCGCCGATCTCCGTCAGCCGGGCGTCCACGTCCCGTACGGTCAGCGACGGCTCGGCGGCGGCCGGGACCTGCTGGTTCAGCAGCTTCCAGCCGATGCCGAGGCGGCCCTGCGGCAGCCGGCCCGCCAGATACGGGATGACGATCGGCACGTCGGCCGCCTCGGCGTCCCGGAACAGCTCGGCGAGCAGGGCGGTCTTCCGGGACCGGGCCGAGGTGGCGGCGACCTCCTGGGACACACGGGCGAGCTCGGCGAACAGCATGCTTTCAGAGTGCAACGGATGGGGTGGGTCTACACCTGGACGCCTCGGGTGCCTGCCTGGACGGCCGCGTCGATGTCCTCCATGACCAGCTCGTTGTTGATGGTGGCCGCCGCCCGGTAGCCGTCCCCGGCCGCGTGCACCACCTGCTGGGACGTCAGCGTGCTGTTGCCCGCCACCCACACGCCCGGCACGGTGCTCCGCCCCGTCTCGTCCGTCACGGGGGCGGTGCCGAACGGCGTCTCCTTCATCTCGGCGCCCAGCCGCTCCAGCAGCCCCGTGCGCGGGACGAAGCGCGGCGCGACGAACACCGCGGACCGCGCGTGCACGGAACCGTCGGCCAGCCGGACCCCGGTCAGCCGGTCGTCCTCGACGACGAGCCCCGCCACCTCGCCCGGCACCACGGAGACCCCTGCGGCGGCCAGCCTGCGCAGGTCCTCGTCGGAGATCGCCTCCTCGCCGGGCGTGTGCGCGAACAGGGTCACGTCCTTCGACCACTGGGTGACCAGCAGCGCCTGGTGGACGCTCATCGGCGAGGTCGCGAGCACCCCGAAGGCCTCGTCGCGCACCTCCCAGCCGTGGCAGTACGGGCAGTGCAGGACGTCCCGACCGAAGCGCTCGGCGACCCCCGGCACGGACGGCAGCTCGTCGGCCAGCCCGGTGGCGACGACCAGCCGCCGGGCGCGTACGGTGCGCCCGCCGGCCAGCACCACCGCGAAGTCCCGCTCGCGGCGCACGTCCACCGCCCGGTCCCGGACCAGCTCGACGCCGTACCGGGCGATCTCCTCGCGCCCCACGGCGAGGAACTCGGCGGGCGGCATCCCGTCGCGCGACAGGTAGCCCTGCATGTGCGCGGCGGGCGCGTTGCGCGGCTCGCCCGCGTCGACGACGAGGGTGCGGCGCCGGGCCCGGCCCAGGACCAGCGCGGCGGAGAGCCCGGCCGCGCCGCCGCCGATGACGATCGCTTCGTATGTGTCGGTCATGGTGACCACCTCCAAGACGACAGTCGCCCAAGTGGTGCTGTATTGACAAACAGCTTTGCCGAACCTGCAATAACTTCATGAGTGACGAGGAAACGAGTACGGACGACGTCCTGTCGGGCGTCGGCCCCCGGCTGCGGCGCATCCGCAAGGAGCGGGAGGTGACCCTCGCGGCACTGTCCCGGGCCACGGGCATCTCCGTGAGCACGCTGTCCCGCCTGGAGTCGGGGCTGCGCAAACCCAGCCTGGAGCTGCTGCTGCCCATCGCCCGCGCCCACCAGGTGCCGCTGGACGAACTGGTGGGGGCGCCGCCGGTGCGGGATCCCAGGGTCCGGGCCGAGCCGATCGTGCGGCACGGGCGGACGTACTGGCCGCTCACCCGCCAGCCCGGCGGCCTCCAGGCGTTCAAGGTGCTCGAACCCCGGCGCAAGGAGGAGCCGGAGCCGCGGACGCACGAGGGGTACGAGTGGCTCTACGTGCTGTCCGGGCGGCTGCGGCTGGTGCTGGGGGAGCACGACGTGGTGCTGACGGCGGGGGAGGCCGCCGAGTTCGACACGCGGGTGCCGCACTGGTTCGGGTCGACGGGGGAGGGGCCGGCCGAGTTCCTCAGCCTGTTCGGGCCGCAGGGGGAGCGCATGCACGTCCGGGCGCGGCCGGCCGGTGCCGAGCACTCCGGCTGAGGTGCCGCGAGCTGTTCCCTCCGCGCAAGCGACCGCTTAGTATGTGCGCGACCCCGGTCGGACGACGCAGTCTGTGGAGGCCGCGCATGCAGGCATGGCACGTGCACGAGAACGGCGAGCCGAGCGAGGTGATGCGCCTCGACCAGGACGCGGCGCGGCCCGTGCCCGGCGACGGCCAGGTCCTGGTGAAGGTGCGCGCCGCGAACGTCAACTTCCCCGACGCGCTGCTGTGCCGGGGGCAGTACCAGGTCAGGCCGCCGCTGCCGTTCACGCCCGGGGTGGAGGTCTGCGGCGAGACGGAGGACGGGCGCCGCGTCATCGCCACCCCCGTGCTGCCGTACGGCGGTTTCGCCGAGTACGCCGTCGCGGACGCCGCGGCTCTCCTGCCCGCGCCCGAGGCGCTGGACGACGCCGAGGCCGCCGCCCTGCACATCGGCTACCAGACCGGCTGGTTCGGCCTGCACCGGCGGGCCGGGCTCCAGGCCGGCGAGACCCTGCTCGTGCACGCCGCCGCGGGCGGGGTCGGCAGCGCGGCCGTACAGCTCGGCAAGGCCGCGGGTGCCACGGTCATCGGTGTCGTCGGCGGTGCCGGGAAGGCCGCCGTGGCGCGGGAGCTGGGCTGCGACGTCGTCGTCGACCGGCGTGCGGAGGACGTGATCGCCGCCGTGAAGGAGGCCACCGGCGGGCGCGGCGCCGACGTGATCTACGACCCGGTGGGCGGCGCGGCCTACGCCCAGTCCGCCAAGGTCGTCGCCTTCGAGGGCCGCATCGTGGTCGTCGGCTTCGCGAGCGGCTCCATCCCGAGTCCCGCCCTGAACCACGCCCTGGTCAAGAACTACTCGATCCTCGGCCTGCACTGGGGCCTGTACAACACCAAGGACCCCGAGGCGGTCCTGCGCTGCCACGAGCAGCTCACCGAGCTGGCCGCGCGCGGCGCGATCAAGCCGCTGGTCAGCGAGCGCGTACCGCTGGAGGACGCGCCCGCCGCCGTGCAGCGGGTCGCCGACGGAGTGACGACCGGCCGGGTGGCCGTCGTCCTGGAGAAGGGAGCCGCCGTATGACCGACGCGACCGACGCAGGCGAACTCAGGCGTCGCACCGCCGAGTTGCTGGCCGCGTACCCGCCGGCCACCACGGACCGCCTGGACTTCCTCCGGGCCCGCTTCGACGCGGGACTGGCCTGGGTGCACTTCCCGGAGGGCCTCGGCGGCCTCGGCGCCCCGCGCTCCCTCCAGCCCGTCGTGGACGCCGAACTCGCGGCCGCGGGCGCCCCCGACAACGACCCCCGGCGCATCGGCATCGGCCTCGGCATGGCCGCGCCGACCGTCCTCGAGTACGGCACGGAGGAGCAGAAGCGACGCTTCCTGAGGCCGCTGTGGACGGGCGAGGAGGTCTGGTGCCAGCTCTTCAGCGAGCCGGGCGCCGGGTCCGACCTGGCCGCGCTCGGCACGCGCGCCGTGCGGGACGGGGACGGCGAGGGGTGGGTCGTCAACGGGCAGAAGGTGTGGACCTCCAGCGCCCACCTCGCCCGCTGGGCCATCCTCATCGCCCGCACCGACGCGGACGTGCCCAAGCACCGCGGCATCACCTACTTCGTCTGCGACATGACCGACCCCGGCGTCGAGGTGCGGCCGCTGCGGCAGATCACCGGTGAGGCCGAGTTCAACGAGGTGTTCCTGACCGACGTGCGGATCCCGGACGCACACCGTCTCGGCGGGATCGGCGACGGCTGGCGGGTCGCGCAGACCACGCTGAACAACGAACGCGTCGCCATCGGCGGCATGCGGCTGCCCCGCGAGGGCGGCATGATCGGCCCGGTCGCGAAGACCTGGCGCGAGCGTCCCGAGCTGCGCACCCCCGATCTGCACCAGCGGCTGCTGACCCTCTGGGTCGAGGCCGAGGCCGCCCGCCTCACCGGCGAGCGGCTGCGCCAGCAGCTCGTGGCCGGCCAGCCCGGCCCCGAGGGCGCCGGTATGAAGCTCGGCTTCGCCCGCCTCAACCAGCAGATCAGCGGCCTGGAGGTGGAACTCCTCGGCGAGGAGGGCCTGCTGTACGACGACTGGACCATGCGCCGCCCCGAGCTGGTCGACTTCACCGGCCGGGACGCCGGTTACCGCTATCTGCGCTCCAAGGGCAACAGCATCGAGGGCGGGACCAGCGAGGTCCTGCTGAACATCGTCGCCGAGCGCGTTCTCGGCCTGCCCTCCGAACCGCGGACCGACAAGGACGTCGCGTGGAAGGACCTGTCCCGATGAGCACGCAGCCGGATCTTCTCTACTCCGAGGACGAGGTGGCGCTGCGGGCCGCCGTCCGCGACCTCCTCACCGACCACTGCGACGCGCCGGGCGTCATCGCCCGCACCGAGTCCGGCACGCCGCACGACCGGTCGCTGTGGAAGGCCCTCACCGAGGGCATGGGCCTCGCCGGGCTGCTGGTGCCCGAGGAGCGCGGCGGCCAGGGCGCCACCCACCGGGAGGCCGCCGTCGTCCTGGAGGAACTGGGCCGGGCCGCCGCCCCCGTGCCCTACCTCACCAGCGCCGTCGTGGCCACCGAGGCACTGTTGGAGTGCGGGAACGACGAGCTGCTCGCCGAGCTGGCGTCCGGCCGCACGGTCGGTGCCCTCGCCGTCGCGCTGAACGTGGCCCCGGACGGCGCCCACCGGACCGTACGACTGGAGAACGGCGCCCTGCACGGCGAGTTGACCGGCATCGCGGACGCGGCGGCCGCCGATGTGCTGCTCGTGCCCGCGGACGACGGCGGCCTGTACGCGGTGGCCGCCGACGCCGCCACCGTCACACCGCAGGTGTCCCTCGACCTGACCCGGCCGGTGGCGACGGTCGTCCTCGACGGGGCGCCGGGAACGCGGCTGGGCGAGGCCGGACCCGCCGTACGACGGGCCCTGCGCGCCGGAGCCGGGCTGCTGGCCTCCGAGCAGCTCGGCCTCGCCGACTGGTGCCTGACCGAGACGGTCCGCTACCTGAAGGAACGCAAGCAGTTCAACCGGCCCGTCGGCGGCTTCCAGGCGCTCAAGCACCGCCTCGCCCAGCTGTGGCTGGAGGTCGTCAACCTGCGGGCGGCGGCGCGGAACGCGGCCGACGCCCTCGCGACGGGCAGCGGCGACACCGGCCTGGCCGTCGCCGTCGCCCAGGCCTACGCCGCGCCCGTCGCGGTCCGTGCGGCCGAGGAGGCCCTCCAGCTGCACGGCGGGATCGGCATGACGTGGGAGCACCCCGTGCACCTGTACCTCAAGCGGGCCAAGGCCGACTCGATCGCGTACGGCACGGCGGGCCGCCACCGCGCGGCACTGGCCGAACTGGTCGACCTCCAGGCGCCCTGACGCACCGGCAGGAGAGCGCGGGAACGACGGAGAAAGCCCGTCCCGACTGGGGCGGGCTTTCCCGTGCCCAACCCCGTGCCCGCCGCCCGGACGAAGTGAACCACCGACGTCGGTCCGGCCAACTCCTCGCGCGGCTCTGCTCCCCGCCCACGAACGGACCGCATACTCGCTGGGGTTCAGTCCGGCACTCCCAGGGAGGCAGAGCATGGCCGTCACCACCCGCCGCAGACTCCTCACCGTAGGCGCCGCCCTCGCAGGCACCGCCGCCCTGCCCGCCACCGGCGCGTGGGCGGGCGAGAAGAAGCACGGCCCCCGCCCCTTGTGGCGCGCCCACGCGCACAACGACTACGAGCACCCGCGGCCCCTGTACGACGCGCTCGACCACCGGTTCGGCAGCGTCGAGGCCGACATCTGGCTCGTCGACGGCGAGCTGCTGGTCGCCCATGACGCGGTCGACCTCGACCCGTCCCGCACGCTCGAGTCCCTCTACCTCGACCCGCTCGCGGCCCGCGTCAGGGCCAACGGCGGTGCCGTGTACCGCGGGCACCGCAAGCCGCTGCAGCTGCTCGTCGACATCAAGACCGAGGGCTCGTCGACGTACCTGGAGCTGGACCGGCAACTGCGGCGGTACCGGCACCTGTTCACGACGTACGACCGCGGCCGCGTCCGCACCGGACCGGTCACCGCCGTCATCTCCGGTCACCGGGCGGCCCGCGCGCCGATGGAGGCGCAGAAGGTGCGGCGTGCCTTCTACGACGGCCGGCTGGCCGACCTCGGCGGTCCGGCGCCCGCCTCCCTCATCCCGCTGATCAGCGACAACTGGACCCTCAACTTCACCTGGCTCGGCGCGGGAGCCTTCCCGGAGGCCGAACGGGCCAAGCTGCACGAGCTGGTGTCGACGGCCCACGCGCGCGGGCAGCGGGTCCGCTTCTGGGCCACGCCCGACCAGCCGGGCCCGGCCCGCGACGCGCTGTGGGGCGAACTCCTCGCGGCCGGCGTCGACCACCTCAACACGGACGACCTCGCGGGCCTCGAGGCGTTCCTCGACGCACACGAGCGGCACTGACGCGGGACGCCGTCCCGCCACGCCCGGCACCAGGTCCGTACCGGGCGGAACACCACACGTTCGGCGGACAGGTCAGCCGCCCGGACGGCCCCTTCGCTACGCCACACTTGCGGCCGAACGCCGCGCAACGGACGTGGCGGAGGAGGTTCACGATGGCCATTTCCATCTCTGTGCTGATGCTGCTGGTGATCCTGGCGCTGGTCTTCCTGCGCAACGGCGCGCTGAAGCTGTCCCACGCCCTGGTCTGCGTCCTGCTGGGTTTCTACCTGGCGAGCACGAGCATGGCGCCGACCATCCACGACGGGCTCACGGCGACCACGGACATGGTCAGCAGTCTCAGACCGTGAGCCCGGGCGGGGCGGGGGCCGGGGGTGTGGTGCGGTGGCGGGGCCAGGGGCGTGTCAGCGGCGGGTCACGAACACGCCGATGCCGTTCGGTACGGCGCGTTCGGCGCCGCCGCTGGGGTGGTTGCGCACGGAGACGGCGGGCGTTCCCGGCCTGCGCGCGACCAGGGTGGACGAGCCGCCGCCGTCCAGGTTCAACGCCTGCCGCGCGCCCAGCCGCCGCATGAGAGCGGCCACTTCGGCGACGGTGAGGCCGCGGCGGTACTCCGGCGCGCCGTCCAGCGCGACCAGCAGCAGCCGGCGCCCGCCGTCCGCGATGCCCGCGGCGGTCCGTACCGCCGAGGTCCTGTCGTCGAGCCCGGGAAGGGGCCGGCCCCGGTCGAGGACCGGGAAGCCGCCCACCGCGAACGCGTACGGGGTACGGGACCCGGCGGCCACGAGCCGGTGCCGTACCTCGACCCGGTCGCCCACCGACAGCTTGCGCAGCCGCCGGGCGCCCTCCTCACGGCCCACCAGGACGCTGGTGCCGGCGGCGACGGGACCGCCGCCGGGGGTGTCGGCCGTCGACACCACCCGGCCCCGGGCGACCGTCACCTCATGGGTGTCCCTGCTGCACGGCGCCGACCGGTCGGTGTCCGAGCCGCAGGTGGCGCGCACCCGGGAGGCGCTGCCCCAGACCGGGGTGAACACGCCGACGGAGCCCTCCGGCAGCGCGTACTGGTTGAGGCCGCCGAGCGGGAGGGAACCGTCGGCGGTGGCGACCGTGCCGCGCAGGGTGAGTTCGTCCAGGCGGGCCCGGCGGTCCGTCCCCACGCCGAGCACGTCGCGGGTGCTCGTGCCGGGCGGCAGGGCCGGGCCGAACCGCTGGCCGCGCGGGACCGCGGCCTTCAGCGGGCGGCCGTCCGCGATCGCGGGGCCGACCGGCGCGCCCGTGACCTCGACGCCCGGGTGCCGGATCTCGGTGATCTGGAAGAAGTCGCCGTTGACGCCCGCGACGGCACCCGCGGTGCGGGCCAGCCGGGACACGGGCGCCCGGGCGGCCACCACCGCGGGGCGCAGCAGGCCGACCCGTACGCCCGGGGCGCCCAGGTCGACGCTGAGCACATGTGCGTGGGCCACACCCGAGGCCGCCGGTACGTCCAGCTCCCGGTAGCCGACGCCCGGGGCGATCCGCGCGGCGCCCGCTGCGTCGCCGCCGTCCGCGCCGTCCGCGGCGTCCGGCGCGCCGCTGGCCGGTGGTGCCCCCAGCAGGGCGCCACCGGCCAGTGTGCTCCAGGCCGTGAGGGCTGTCAGGAGCGATCTGAACCGTCCGGCACGACGCACCACGGCGACTCCCTGATGTCTCGTCCTGATGTTTCGTCAGATGAGCGGAACTTCAGGTAAGTGCATCAGGAGGCGGCTGCCAAGGCGGCGTATCAGGCCTCGACGACGCGGGAACGGATGAGAAAACGCACTCCTTCGGGTGCCTCCAGCGAGAACCCGCTGCCGCGTCCCGCCACGACGTCGACGATCAGCCGGGTGTGGCTCCACACCTCGTACTGGTTCCTGGACATCCAGAACGGAACCGGTTCGTCCACCCCGTCGACCTCCAGCTCGGCCAGCAGCACGTCCGAAGCGCCCGTACGGAACTCGCCCGCCGGGTAGCACATGGGCGCACTGCCGTCGCAGCAGCCGCCGGACTGGTGGAACATCAGCGGACCGTGGGCCGCGCGCAGCCGCCGCAGCAGGGCGGCGGCGCCGGGCGTCAGCCGCACGCGGGGCACGACGTCCTTCGCGGGTTCGGTCGCCGGTGGTGGTCGGTCGCTCATGGGCATCCCTCCGCGTCCGGATGGTCGGCGGTGGGCAGTCAAGTCCGCACCACGTTGCAGCGGGGTTGCACGTCCGGCCCGTAACGGACGTACCGGCCCTTCTCGATCGCTCACTTGACTACCGGACGCGCACACGATTGGCTCCGGCCAGCGAGAGTCCGAAAGCCGACGCGCACCGCTTCGGTGACCGCGCCTGCTTCGCCCTCCCCTGCCTCCGTCAACGGCCGCACAACGAGGTTCCGCACCCCCCATGATCACGTCCCCCGCGCCCCGCTCTGCTCCCGGAGCCGCCCGTGTCACGGTGCTCGTCTCCGCCGTGGCCGCCGTCTGCCTGCTCGCCTCCGGCTGCTCCGACGCGGGCGACACCGGCTCCGCCGCGGCCGACGGGGCGGGCGGCTCCGGCATGAGGGTCGCCATGATCACCCACGGTGCCGACGGCGACGCCTTCTGGGAGCTGGTGAAGAAGGGGGCCCAGGACGCGGCGGCCAAGGACGGCATCGAGCTGACGTACACGAGCGACGCCGACGCGGCGGGCCAGGCCCGGCTGGTGCGCGACGCGGTCGGCGACAGCGTCGACGGCATCGCGCTGACCCTGGCCAAGCCCGCCGCGATGCGCGGCGCGGTGACCGAGGCCCGGACCGCCGGCATACCCGTGGTCGGCCTCAACTCCGGCATCGACGCCTGGCGGTCGCAGGGCCTGCTCCAGTACATCGGCCAGGACGAGAGCCTCGCGGGCCGCGCACTCGGCGACAAGCTGGACGACCTCGAGGCCGAGCGCGCCCTGTGCGTCGTCCACGAGCGGGGCAACGTCGCCATGGAGGCACGCTGCGCCGGGGTGAAGAAGGCGTTCGGCGGCGAGACCGAGAACCTGTACGTGAACGGCACCGACATGGACGCGGTGACCGGCTCCGTGGCGGCGGCGCTGCGGCAGGACCCCGCCATCGACCAGGTCGTCACGCTGGGCGCCCAGTTCGCGCTCGCGTCGGTCGAGTCGGTGAAGCAGACGGGCGGCAAGGCCGAGGTCGCCACCTTCGACCTCAACGAGGACCTGGTGGACGCCGTGCGGCGGGGCGACGTGCAGTTCGCGGTCGACCAGCAGCCGTACCTCCAGGGCTATCTCGCGGTGGACGCCCTCTGGCTGCACGAGACCAACGGCAACGTCAGCGGCGGGGGAGAGGCCCCGGTGCTCACCGGGCCCGCCTTCGTGACCCGGCAGAACGTCGACGAGGTCGCGAAGTTCGCGGCGAACGGCACCCGTTGATCCACCCGTTGATCCCGTCGCGTTCATCCGTTACGGGAGAGTAATCGGATCTCTTACGGTGCGTACGGTCACTTGTGCGGATAGCATCCAGCGCACCCCCCGTACCGCAACTCACTACCGCCAGCACCGCCCCTACCGCCCCTACCGCCACCACCGCAACCGCCCAAGGACGACGATGCCCTCACGGACAGGTGCCCGGCGCCGTCTCGGCTCCATACGTCTCTCGCTGATC
This sequence comes from Streptomyces sclerotialus, assembly GCA_000719105.1. GTDB lineage: Bacteria > Actinomycetota > Actinomycetes > Streptomycetales > Streptomycetaceae > Streptomyces > Streptomyces sclerotialus_B. The sequence goes on from JODX01000014.1 coordinate 190,560, forward strand.
CTCCTGGCAGTCATCCCCAGCGTCACCCTCGCCGCCATGTGGGGCGTGACGACGATCCAGATGTTCTCGGAGGGGCTGCAACTGCGGGAGCAGACGGGGCTGAGCAAGTCGACCGGGGCCATGGGCACCGACGCCACCCTCGCCCTGCAGCGCGAGCGCAGCCTGTCGGCCGAGTGGCTGGCCGGGGCCGACGGCGCGAGGGACGCCCTCGACGCCCAGCGGGTGCGCACCGACGCGGCGATCGCGAAACTGGTGAACCGGTCGGACGCCATCGCCGACGCGCCCGCCCGCATCGGCGACCGGCTGTACTCCGTCATCGCGGCAGCCGACAGCCTCGAGTACTACCGGCAGCAGGTCGACGACCCCAGCGACATCAACGCGCAGCAGGCGCTGGACCACTACACCTCGATCATCGACGAGCAGGTCCACGCCTTCCAGGAGCTCTCCCAGGTCGACGACGGCGACCTCACCTCGCAGGCCCAGCCGCTGATCGCCGCGGAGCAGGCGGCGGAGCTGGTCTCCCAGGAGGACGCCCTGCTGACGCTCGCCTGGCCGTCCGGGCGGCTCGACGAGGAGGCCCGGACCCGGTTCGAGAACCTGGTCGGCGCCCGCCGCTGGCTGGTGACGAACCAGCTCGTCCCCGCCCTGCACGGCACCGTCAAGACGCGGACCGAGCGGATCCTGCAGAGCGAGGAGTGGAAGATCATCGAAGCCCTGGAGGAGCAGGTGCTCGCGGGCCGCACCACGGGCATCGGCGTCGACCGGCAGACCGTGCTGCCGGACACCCGGGAGCGGTGGCGGACCACGATGGACACGCTCGTCGCCCAGTACCGGGACCTGATCCGCGCGGAGACCGGCGGCCTGCTCGAACGCAGCGGTGACGAGGCGCGCGGCCTGCTCCTCAAGGCCGCCTCGCTCAGCGCCGCCGGCCTCGTCGCCATGGTGCTGTGCGCCGTGATGTCCTGGCGCATCACCCGCTCCCTCTCCCAGCGCCTGCGCGGACTGCGCATGGCCACCCTCCGTCTCGCCCAGGAGCAACTGCCCGACGTGGTGACCCGCCTGAACCGCGGCGAGACGGTCGACGTGGAGTCCGCCACCCCGCCGCTGGACTACGGTCGCGACGAACTCGGCCAGGTCGCCCAGGCGTTCAACACCGCGCAGCGCACCGCCGTGCACACCGCGGTCGAACTCGCCGACACCCGGCGCGGCTTCCAGAAGGTCATCCTGGGCATCGCCCGGCAGAGCCAGAACCTGGTCAACCTCCAGCTCCGCAAACTGGACGCGCTGGAACGCGAGCACCACGACCCGCACATCCTGCGGGGCCTGTACGAACTCGACTCCACCGCCAGCCAGTTGCGCCGCTACGAGGAGAACCTCGTCATCATCAGCGGCGAACGCCCGGGCCGCACCTGGACCCGGCCCGTCGCGCTCATCGACATCCTGCGCAGCGCCGTCGGCGAGGTCGCCCAGTACCAGAGGGTGGAGGTGGACAGCGAGGAGGACGTGTACGTCGTGCCGCCCGCCGTGGCGGACGTCATCCACCTGCTGGCCGAGCTCATCGACAACGCGACCTCGTACTCGCCCGCCCCCAGCCCGGTGACCGTACGCGCCGCGACGGTCGCCAAGGGGCTGGCCGTGGAGGTCGAGGACCGCGGTCTCGGTCTGCCGGACGAGGAGTACGCCGCGTTCAACGCCCAGCTCGCACAGGCCCCGCAGTTCGACGTGGTCGCGCTCGCCGACGACCTGCGGCTCGGCATGTTCGTGATCGCCCGGCTCGCCACGCGGCACGGCATCACCGTCACCCTGCGCCCCTCGCCGTACGGCGGCACCACGGCGATCGTGCTGATCCCGCACGAGATCGTGGTGCGGGAGGGGGACGGTGACCTGGTGGGTACGGGGACGGATACCGATACCGACGGCGTCGGAGTCGGCGCCGACACCCGCACGGACACCGACACCCGCACCGGCACTGACACCGGCGCCGGTACCGCCGAGGGACCCCGCGAGCACACCCGCACCGCCACCCCCGGCCTCACCCCCGCCCCGGACCCGGACCGGCAGCCCACCGCCCACGCCCGCACCGGCGACACCGCCACGGTCACGGCACGTCTCGCCCGGCGGCCCGGGCCCGCACGCCGCCCGGACCGGGCCGGCAGCGGGGGACCCGCCCCGCTGCCGCGCCGGATACCGCAGACCAGCCTGGCGGCCGAGCTGCGCGAGGACGTCCCGCCGTCCGGGGACGACGCCCGTGCCGATCACGTCGGCGACTCCGCGGACGACTTCACCGCGGAGCGCGCGGCCTCCTCCCTCGCCGGCTTCCAGCGCGGCACGCTCCGGGCGCGCGACGACAGCGCGGCGGACGAAGCGCCCTCCGCCCCCACCTCCGACTCCACCGCACCGACCCCAAGCGCCGACCGCTGATGAAGGACAGAGAAATGACACGCCCCACCCCCGCCACACACAGCCAGCTCGACCAGCTGCTCACCGGACTGGTGGACCGGGTCGCCGAGGTGAACCACGCCGTCGTGCTCTCCGAGGACGGCCTGGTCGTCAGCAAGTCCACGGCGTTCGTCCGTGACGACGCCGAGCGGCTCGCGGCCACCGCGTCCGGCCTGATGAGCCTCAGCAAGGGCGTCAGCATGGACTTCCGGGGCGGTCCCGTGCGCCAGGCGCTCATCGAGATGCGCGACTCCTACCTCATCCTGAGCAACGCCGGGCCGGGCGCCCACCTGGCCGTGCTGACCACGCAGAACGCGGACGTCGGCGTGGTGGCGTACCAGATGAACATGCTGGTGAAGAAGATCGGCGAGCACCTCAGCGCGGCGCCGCGCGCGAGCGAGTGAGGTGAACGGAGGCGATACGGCCGGCCGTCTGGTCCGGCCGTTCACCCTGACCGGAGGCCGTACGAAGCCGGATCGCACCGACTTCACGCTCATCACGACGGTGGCCGCGGTGGACCCCCAACCCGAAGGGGGCCCGCGGCCGCAGCCGGAACACCTGCGGATCCTGCGGCTGTGCGCCCGGCCGGTCGTGGTGGCCGAGCTCGCCACCCGGCTCGACCTGCCGGTCAGCGTGGTCAGCATCATGCTCTGCGATCTGCTGCAGGCGGGCCGGATCACCGTACGGCCGCCGCGTCCCGTCTCGCGCATCCCGGACCTGGAACTGCTGCAGAAAGTGAGGGACGGCCTTGACCGGCTCTGACTCCGCCGTGCGGGGCGCCGCCGCGGCGCCGGACGCGGTGAAGATCCTGATCGCCGGCGGCTTCGGCGTCGGCAAGACGACCATGGTCGGCTCGGTCAGCGAGATCGCCCCGCTGCGCACCGAGGAACCCCTGACCATGGCTGGCCTGGACGTCGACGACCTCGACGGCATCGAGGAGAAGCAGGCCACCACCGTGGCCCTGGACTTCGGCCGCATCACCATCAGCGACGACCTGGTGCTGTACCTCTTCGGCACCCCGGGCCAGCAGCGTTTCTGGTTCATGTGGAACGACCTGGCCCTCGGTGCCCTGGGCGCCGTGGTCCTCGTCGACGTCCGCCGGCCGGAAAGCAGCTTCGCCGCGATCGACTTCTTCGAACGGCGCGCCATCCCCTTCGTCATCGGCGTCAACGGCTTCCACGGCGAGCACCCGTACACCCCCGAGGAGATCCGGGACGCCCTCGCCCTGCCGGCGGGCACCCCGGTGCTGCTCTGCGACGCCCGGAAACGCGGCTCGAGCCGGGAGGTGCTGGTGGCGCTGCTCGACCGGCTGATCGCCACGTCGGCCCGGGACGACACGGTCTTCCGCTCAGCTCCGCGCCTCGATGCGGGGCCACCTCTGGAGGGGCTCGAGGGAGACGGCTCTCACCTCGCCGTCTAAGAGGATGCTCAGTCGAGACAGAATTCGTTGCCCTCGATGTCCTGCATATGAATGCACGACTCGTTGTCGTCATCGGCAAGCAGCGTTCGCACGTGTACCGCGCCGAGCGCGACCAGTCGTGCGCATTCGGCCTTCAGTGTGGCGAGGCGTTCTTCACCCACGAGTCCGGTGCCGACCCGCACATCGAGATGCACCCGGTTCTTGACGATCTTCCCTTCGGGAACGCGCTGGAAGAGCAGGCGTGGGCCCGCACCCGAGGGATCGCTGCACGCGAAGTAGGTGACCTGATCCTCAGGCGGCAGCGAGCGATGGTAGTCCTCCCAGGTGGCGAACCCCTCCGGGATCGGCGGCACGACGTACCCCAGCACCTCGCACCAGAATGCGGCGAGACGCGCAGGTGCCGCGCAGTCGAAGGTGACCTGGAACTGCTTGATCGATGACATCGGTGCAACATAACAGGGGGTCGTCTGCCTGCCCTGCCGGGCCTCCTACAAGCAGCCGTACGACTGGGACAGGCCGGAACGAAGCTGTCCCCGCTGCGTGCGCCGCTGATCGATGCGGGATCCCGCTGCACGGCACGTCGAAGCGGACAAGCGCCCTGGCGAAGGGCTCCCCGGTACGGCCGGCATGCGTCATCCGCTCGCGGACCTCCCGCAGGGTGCGCGGGCGCCATCGGGGTCGACCACGCCGGCCGTACCGGTTGCTAGGTCGGTGCACGAGAAGGCCAGGAGCAGGGAGGGGGCGCAACCTGCATCGACGGGTCGCGATTCGTTTTCGGCCACGAGCTGATCGCGAGAAACTCCCACCGTGACTCACCACTGCTGCGATGCCATGGCGAACGAGGTCGACCGGCACTTCGACCGGCACGACTCACCCTTCGACTGACCGGGCGCCTACGGCGCCGATGCGCCTCGAGCAGTGGCGCACCAGATCGGTGGCCGCGCTCGACCAGCCGGCCGGCACCAGCCGGATGTCCGCCAGGGGGATGCCGGCCCGGCGCGATCGCGCCGACAGGCGGGCCTCTGCGAGCTGCTCGGGGCTGTACCACCGGTAACCGCTGACGGGGTCCACCCAGGCGGGGACCAGCACTCCGGCGCGGTCGTAGAACCGGAGGGCACTCACACCCAGTACGCTGTCCCGGGCCATCTCGCCAATGCTGCGTATCGCGCTCTCCACACCCGGAACTCCGAGACCTGTACCAGGTCATGAGGGTCAAGCCGGCCCGGGATGCGCGGACGGGCCCATGCCTGGCGCGGACCGATTCTCAGCCGGGGCAGTCGGCCTCTGTGGTGGCCGTGCCCGAGCGGACCATCAGGTACCCCGACGCCCCTATCTCCGCAACGGCGTAACGGGTGTAGGGCCAGGCGCTGCCCGAGCTCTCCCGCTGGCTCACCAGGGCCCGGCAGGCCTCACCGGCGGCCATGTCCCCCCACGTCTCGACCTCGTTCCAGTTCCACTCCAGATAGCTCGACCACACGTACATCGCCGAGTCCGCCGGGTCGAAACCGATGGCGATGTCGTTGTGGTCGAGCGTGCGGTCGGTGCCGAGTGTTCCGCGCATGTCGTTCGTCTGCTGAATGATGTCCTTGGCGGCGCGGTCCGCGACCTGTATCTCGGTTCTGTCGGAGCTGGGGTTCATCGCCTCCGCGAGACCGGCTTCGTCCGGCTCCCAGTCGTGGCCTGTGTCCTGGTCCGTGTCCCCGTCCTGGCCGGGATGCGAGCTCTGGTCAGTGCTCGAGTCCTCGCTGCTGCCCGCGTCCGGGCCGGTGTCGTTGCCGACGGGCTGCTCCTCCTCCTTCAGGCTTCCCTCCGTAGTGCTCGCGGACGGAGCCTCCGGCGAGGGCGAGAGTGTGGACGAGGCAGTGGGCTTGTCGTCCTTGGAGTCGTCGGGCAGCAGGGCCCCCACGCCTCCGGCCAGACCGCCGATGACCGCTGCCGCGAGGACCACGGCACCCGCCAGCCGCAATGTGGAACGGCGCGGGAGTGCGTCGGGCGTGCCGGGAAGGCTCCATGCCGGATCGCTCTCGAGCGGTACGTCCCAGACTGCCGTGACCATGTCCACGACCGTGGCCGGTGCCGTGTCCGTACCCAGCACCTGGGTGGTCTGGGAGGCCAGCAGTTCCGCGCACTGCCGGGCGGCCTCGGCGGCCGAAGGGCGGTCCTCCGGCTCCTTGGACAGTGCCCTCTCCACGATCCTCCGCAGCGGACCGGGTACGCCGTCCAGGTCCGGCTCACCGGACATCACGCGGACCGCGACCGCGTAGGAGGCGTCGTCCCCGAAGGGCATCCGGCCCGTGGCCGCGTACGCCACGAGTGCTCCCCAGGCGAACATGTCGCTCGCGGGGCCGGCACTCCCGTCGCGGTACTGCTCGGGGCTGATCCACCCGGGGGTGCCGGATATGGCTCCGGTGCGGGTGACGCTGGTCGCGTCGGCGGCGTGGGCGATACCGAAGTCCAGGACGCGCGGGCAGGCGGGCGTGAGGATGACGTTCTGCGGTTTCACGTCCCGGTGCACCACGCCCGCGGCATGGATGTCGGTCAAGGCGTGTGCGGTGGCGCTGGCGAGCGCGTACAGGCTTCCCCCGGTGAGCGGTCCGTGCGTGCCCACATGCTGTTTCAGTGTCGGGCCGGGGACGTAGGCGGTGGCCAGCCAGGGGGTGTCGGCCTCGGTGTCGGCGGTGAGCAGCGGTACCAGGTACGGGCCGGTGACGCGGGAGGACAGCTGCACCTCGCGCCTGAAACGAGCTCTGAACTCCGGCTCCTCGGCCTGCGCGGGATGAATCACCTTCACCGCCACGCGCGTTCCGTCGGGGGCGACGCCGGCGTGGACGATTCCCATGCCTCCGGTGCCGAGACGGCCGGCGATCCGGTACGGGCCTATGTGGGAGGGGTCGCCGGGACGAGCCGGCCGGACCCTTCCGGCGGAGCCGTTGTCACTCACAGATGGTTCCCTCGTTGCGCGGCCATGGACCGTGTTCGGCGCGGACCAGCTTATGCCTGGCAAGTGGTCAATGAGGTAAGGGGGTTGAGCTGGGACTGGAGAAGCGTGAGTGCGAGTGGGCAACCCGGTTGTGTGGGGAGCCGAGTCCATGATCCGCATACTGGGCCCGGGAGCGATCGACCTCGTCGACAACGTCCACGAGCACCCGGGCGGTCGCGCGCCCGGGTACGGCGGGCCACCGTCACCCGCGCCGGTACGCCGAGCTCGCGGTCGCCGACCGCCGCACCCTGCTACTGGGCAGCGCCGACCCGACCGGGTCCGCGGCCCGGCGGAACATCGAGGCGGGCGTGCTGGTGAGCGGCGGGGAAGCGCCACGGCGCGCGGCCGAGCGCATCGTGGAACTGCAGCGCCGGGGCGTACCCGAGCCGCTACGGACGGGTGACCGCTGAGGCAGGAGTGTGTCTGCGGGGCACCCGGGGCACTCGGGCCCCATGGACGTACTCACCCGCCCCTTGCTCGACCGCACCCTCTTCGCCCTGGCCGAGGGCTACGCCTGGCTGCCGAACCGGATGCGGGAGAGCCGGGACCACGTGGTGCGGACCCGGCTGCTGGGCGGGCCCGCGGTGGCGGTCCGCGGTCCCGACGCGGTGCGGTTCTTCTACGACGAGCGGCATGTGCGGCGCCATGACGCGCTGCCGGAACCCGTGGTCGGGACGCTCTTCGGGCACGGGGCGGTGCACACGCTCGACGGGGAGTGGCACCGGGCCCGGAAGGAGCTGTTCCTGCCGCTGCTGGACGCCGGCCCGGTCACCGGTCTGGCCGAGGAGGTCGGCGCGGCGTGGGACGAGGCCGTGCGGGACTGGGGCGGGCGGTCCCGGGTCGTGCTGTTCGACGAGGCGAGCGTGGTGCTCACGCGTGGGGTGTGCCGCTGGGCCGGAATCCCGCTCGGCGACGGCGACGGCGACGGCGATGGCGATGGCGATGGCGAGGTCAAGTCGCTGGCCCGGGATCTGGTCGCCATGGTGGACGGGTTCGCCACACTGGGGCCGCGGCACTGGCGTGCCCGGCGTGCCCGCGGGCGGCAGGAGGAGCGGTTCGCCCGGCTGGTGCGGGACGTGCGCTCCGGTGCGGTCGAGGTGCTGGAGGAGCGCATGCTCGGCCGGGTGGCCCGGCACCGTGACGGCTCGGGCGAGGTGCTGGAGCCGGAGGTGGCCGCGGTGGAGCTGCTCAACGTCGTCCGGCCCACGGTCGCCGTCAGCTGGTTCCTCGCGTTCACCGCGCACGCGCTGGAGCTCCGGCCGGAGACCAGGGAGCGCCTGCGGAGCGGTGACGCGGCGTACGCCACCGCGTTCGCGCACGAGGTGCGGCGTTTCTATCCGTTCGCCCCGTTCCTCGGCGGGCGGGCCGTCGGGGACCTGACCTGGCGGGGTGAGCCGATCCCGGCCGGGGGCATGGTCGTCCTGGACGTGTACGGGCAGAACCACGACGAGGAGCTCTGGGGCGATCCGTACGCCTTCCGCCCCGAGCGGTTCCTGGAGCGGCCGGCCGAGCGGGACGAGCTGATCCCGCAGGGCGGCGGCGATCCGCGGGCCGGACACCGGTGCCCCGGGGAGAACGTGACCGTGGGGCTGCTGGAGAGCCTCGCGGTGCGTCTGGCGCGCCTCGACTACACCGTACCGGCGCAGGACCTGACCATTCCGCTGCGGCGCATACCGACGCGCCCGCGCAGCGGCTTCGTCGTCATGGGTGTGCGAGGGTCCACCGGGCGGCCGGCCGCGGGGTGAACGGCCGCGGTACGCCGGCCGGCTCCGCAGTGATGACCGGGAGACCCTCGCCGATGACGGCATCCGGGTGCGGACGCCGCGGCGCGCTGCGACCGGGTGAGCCGGGGCGTGGGCACGGCCGTGCGGCGTACCGAGGGGAACGCCCGTCGCCGTACGACGCGCACCGCCGTCCTGCGCAGATCGCTCGGCCGGACGGGGCCGCGCCGCGCACCGGTCCACGCGGGCGGCCGCGTACGCAGGGCGTCGTCACCGCCGTGGGACCGGCCCGCCTGGACGGCCACCGGCCGGCGGGGCGGTTGAACGCCGGACCGGGATCGCCGCCGCCTGCCGCCGGGCGACGCCCCGTTATGGGGCAGGGGGGTCGGGTACTGGCTCGCTGGACCCGACGGCCGTCGGGGTCAACCGAGTTCAGGAGGGCACGATGTCCGCTGCATCGTCGGCCGGATACCCGGAGTCCGGCGTACCCCGGACCACATACACCGGGGAGCGGGTGACCGAGGAGACGAAACCCGCGTACAAGACCACGGAGCTGATGGTGTTCGTCGCGGCGGTGATCGCGGTGCTCATCGCATCCGCCGTCGTGGGGGATGACGCGCGCGGGATCGACCGGTTCCCGGCGGACCAGGCGTGGCTGTACGTGACGCTGCTGGCGATCGGTTACATGATCAGCCGGGGGCTGGCCAAGTCCGGCGCCCGGGGCAGGAACGACGGCTCCAGGATGTGATCCGTCCGGTGTACCGCGGCCGTGCCCCGCTCGGGGCACGGCCGTACCGCGCTCACGTGGCCTGTGCAGAGTGCCCAGGAGCGCGCGGGCTGCGCCACTCCGGGGGCGAGACGCCTCACACGCCGCGGAACGCCCGGCTGCAGTGGGCGGGGCCGGCGCAGCCCCAGCGCGGCGCCACCGCCGACGCGGCCGGAGCCGTACGGCCGCTGCGGGCCGGTTCGCGGGCGCACTCCGCCGGCAGGCGGCGCCGGATCAGCCGGCGGACCATGAGCTCCTCGTCCTCGAACCGGCCACCGGACCTCTCCGTGCGCGCGCCGAGCGTGATCATGACGATGTCAGCGCAGTACGGAGTTCACCTTCGGACAGGTGGCGGTGCGCTCACGGAGCAGGGGCACGGGGGAGCGGGGTCATGACTCCCGGCGCACCGGATGCCTGCTCAGGATCGAAACCCGGTTGAACGCGTTGATGGTGACCGCCACCCAGATCACCGCGGAGATCTGGTCGTCGGTGAGGACGTCCCGGGCCGCGGCGTACGCGGACTCCTGCGCGGCGGCGTCGGACGGGGTGGTCGTCGCCTCCGCCAGGGCGAGCGCGGCGCGTTCGACGGGGGTGAACAACTCGGTGTCCCGCCAGGCGGGCAGCGTTCCGAGCCGCGCCGCCGTCTCGCCCGCGCGCAGGGCGGCCCGGGTGTGGACGTCGAGGCAGTAGGCGCAGCCGTTGAGCTGCGAGACGCGGAGGTTGACCAGCTCCACGAGGGTCCGCTCCAGCCCGGCGTCGGCCGCGGTCGTGCGCACCGCCTCCGACGTGCGCACCAGTGCGCGGTAGGCGTGGGGGCTCTGCTTGTCGACGAAGACTCTGCTCACACCGGTACTCCTTCGGGACCGCCGCTCCGGCACCACTTGCGGGGCGATAGTTGAAAGTGAAAGTATCATGGGGATCGAAAGGTGGTGGTCCCCGATGAGCAACGTCGAATCGAAACCGGTCGAAGTACGGTGCGGATCCCCGGCGGACGGCAACGGCAACGGCAACGGTGAAGGCGACGGTGCCGGCGACAGCGAGCAGGTGACACGGGAGCGGGAGCCGCGGGTCGACGTCCTCACCCCGCGCGACGTCCCCCTGGGCGGCCCGCGCGCGATGACCGTACGGCGCACGCTGCCGCAGCGCGCCCGGACCCTGATCGGCGCCTGGTGCTTCGCCGACCACTACGGCCCCGACGACGTGGCCGGCACCGGCGGCATGGACGTCGCCCCGCACCCGCACACCGGGCTCCAGACGGTGAGCTGGCTGTTCAGCGGGGAGATCGAGCACCGGGACAGCCTCGGCAGCCACGCCTACGTACGGCCCGGCGAGCTGAACCTCATGACGGGCGGGCACGGCATCGCCCACACCGAGGTCTCGACGCCGCGGACCACCGTCCTGCACGGGGTGCAGCTGTGGGTGGCGCTCCCCGGGGAACACCGGGACACGGAGCGGGACTTCCAGCACTATGTGCCCGGGCCCGTGCGGGTGGACGGCACCGGGACGATCAGTGTCTTCCTGGGCTCCCTCGCCGGAGCCGTCTCGCCGGTGCGGACCTTCACACCCCTCCTCGGCGCCGAGATCACCCTCGAACCGCACGCGTCGCTCACGCTCGCGGTGGACCCCGGCTTCGAGCACGGCCTCCTCGTCGACCACGGGGACGTCCGCCTGGCCGGCACCGTGCTGCACGCGGCGGAACTGGGCTACGTCCACCCCGGCCGCGACACGCTGACCCTCGTCAACGAGTCGGACGACACCGCCCGCACGGTCCTCCTCGGCGGCACGCCGTTCGAGGAGGAGATCGTCATGTGGTGGAACTTCATCGGCCGCAGCCACGAGGACATCGCCCGCGCGCGCGAGGACTGGGAGAGCGCCTCCGACCGCTTCGGCACCGTCGAGGGCTACCCGGGGGACCGTCTTCCCGCCCCCGTCCTGCCGAACGCCACCATCAGGCCGCGCCGCAACCCCGCGCCCGCCGCCCACTCCTGACCCGCACGCACGTACTCACCGAGGAGACCTTCCATGAACGAGCCTTCCGCGGCGCCGACCGTCGAGCGGGTGGACGCCCGGAACCGCTACGAGATCCTGGTCGACGGCCGGCGCGCGGGCTTCACCGAGTACCGCGACCGGGGCCCGCAGCGCGTCTTCTTCCACACGGAGATCGACGACGCCTTCGCCGGTCAGGGCCTGGCCTCCCTGCTGGTCCGCCAGGCACTCACCGACGTGCGCGAGACCGGTATGCGCATCGTGCCCGTGTGTCCCTACGTGGCCAAGTATTTGACGAAGCACGACGACTTCACGGACATCACCGATCCCGTCACGTCCGACGTCAAGCAGTGGCTGAAGGGCCGACTGGGCTGACAGGACGTCACCCCGGTGACGGGGCACCCGGTGTGATGCCGGGTGCCCCGTCGGGTACGACCGGACCCGCCGCCGAGTCGAAGGCGTGGGTCACCTCGGGCACGGTGCCCGGGGCGAGGAGTGCGCGCGCCCGTTCCTCGTGGCGGCGGTCGCTCGCCGTCAGCCGGGCGTGGTGCTGAGCGAGGTGCTCGGACCAGGAGGGCACCAGGTAGTTCTCGACGAACCGCGACGGATCGTTGCCGTCCTGGTAGAGGCCCCAGGTGAGCGCCCCCGTACGGCGTCGTGACCGGGCGACGTACGCCATGCGGTCCGTGAACTCGGCGCTCTTCCCCGGGGCGACACGGTAGGCGACGGACACCAGCACGGGACCGTCCGAGAGCCCGGGTTCGAACACCAGCGGCGGCGCGGGCCAGTGGCTCGACGGCGACGGATCGATGTCCTGGGCGTCGTGCAGCGGCCAGCGGCGTACGGTGACCGCGCTGACCAGCATCAGGACGGCGCCGGCCAGCAGCGCGGCGGTCAGGCCGAACCGGTCGGCCACGGCGCCCCACACGGGTGCCGCGAGCGCCTGCCCGCCCTGGAAGACCAGCAGGTAGACGGCGAGCCCGCGGGCCCTGACCCAGCCCGGAAGCCGCATCTGCACGGCCGTGTTGAGCGTGGAGAGCCCGGCGATCCAGGCGAGGCCGGCGGGCAGCAGCGCGACCGCCGCCGGCCAGGGGACGCGGACGAAGGCCAGCACCGCCAGGACGGCGGCGAAGGCCAGCGTGCCCGCGACGAGGGTGCCGTTGGCGCCGAGGGCCCGGCCGATCCGGGGCAGCACGAAGGCCCCGGCCACGGCACCGGCCCCGACCACGCCCAGCAGCACCCCGTAGCCGCCCGCGCCCAGTCCGAGCGAGCGGCTCGCGGTCAGCGGCAGCAGCGCCCACAGCGCGGCGCCGCCGGGGACGAACAGCATCGTGCGCAGGAGGACCCGGCGGACGCCCGGCGAGTGCCACACATAGCGGCGGGCGGCGTACAGGGCGGTCAGCAGACCTTCGTTCCCGCCGGCCCGGAGCGTCGCCGGCGCAGGCCGCCGCCAGGCCGTCAGCACGGCGGCGATGCCGAGGTAGGAGGCCGCGTTGAAGGCGAAGACCCAGCCCGGACCCGCCGCCGCGACCACCGCACCGCCGACGGCGGGCCCGACCGCGCGGGCCAGGTTCATGTTCACCGCGCCGAGGGCGGCCGCCTGGCCGAGGCGTTCACGTCCCACCAGCTCCGGCTGGACGGCCTGCCAGGCGGGCCCCATCAGGGCCGTACCGCAGCCCAGGAGGAAGGTGAGGGCCAGCAGCGTCAGCGGGGTGAGGGCGTCCGCGAACGCCAGCGCCGTCAGCACGCAGGAGACCGCCAGCATGGCGAACTGGGCCGTCAGCAGCACCGCACGGCGGTCGAAGCGGTCGGCGAGCACACCGGAGGGCAGCGCCAGCAGCACGATGGGCAGACTGGAGGCCGTCTGCACGAGGGTCACGACCGCCGCGCTCTCGCCGACCAGGAACCACTGCGCGCCGACGGTCTGCATCCAGGTGCCGGTGTTGGAGACCAGCTGGGCGATCCACAGCGCCCGGAAGACGCGGGCGGCCAGGGGGGCCCAGGGGGAGTCGGGCTCGGCAGGCTTGGCGGGTTCGGCGGGTTGGGCGGGAGTCGGTGGTGATGGTACGGAGCTCATCCTGGTCCAGGCCGGTGGGAAGTGGGGACGCGGACGGCCTCCGGCCGGGCCGTCCGCGCATGCGTGTGTCTGTGCCTCGGGGCTGGGGCCGGGTTCGGTACGGACAGGATCCGGCGGCCCGGCCGGGGAGCCGCGCCGCCTGGCGGGAACACCGCGTTGCCGGTCTCATGTCCCAGCGTGCGCAGCACGTCAGCCGGCAGCCCGCGCATACCGCTGCGGCTGCCCCCTCCCGGTCTCCCGGCGCGTCCTCGTCCGTCACGGCGGACGGGGAACCAGCCCGCCGACCGGCATTGCCGACACCTTGTGCAACTCCCTCTTGATGCAATAGGAAGCGAATCGCACGGAACGAACAGCGGTCGCTTTGCCCGCCAGCAAAATAGGGCGGTCCGAGAGATCCGCGTGTTCCGTCAGCGCACTGCCTGCGTCCCCGAAGCGCACTGTCGGCATCGGTTCCTGGTGTGCGGCGAGGTGTTCCCTACGTTTCTCGTGCACTCCGGGACCGGTGACGGTGCACTCCTGGCCTACTGCCGTCCACCGCGGGGCTCTAGCGTGGCGGGCGACGGAACCGGGACGCCCACGCGTGTTCGGGGGGTGCGTGATCCGGTCCGTGATCCGGTCCGCTGTCACCGCATTCACCGGTGGCATTCACCGAGACATCAGGAGAAGCACATGTCCGATTCCGCCGAACCCGTCCAGCCGGTTCAGCAGGTCCAGCCGGTCGAGCCGGTGCTGGAGCCCGCGGCGGCCGCATTCGCGGAGGCGACCGCCAACCCGCCGTACCTGTTCGAACTGCCGCCGGCGGAGGGACGCAAGGCCGTCGACGAGGTGCAGTCCGGCGAGATCGCGAAGCCGGACGTCGACGAGGAGTGGATCACTGTCGAGGGCGGCCCGACCGGCAGTGTCCGGACCCGCATCGTCAAGCCCGCAGGCACCGAGGGCACCCTGCCGGTGATCCTCTACATCCACGGTGCCGGCTGGGTCTTCGGCAACGCCCACACCCACGACCGCCTGGTGCGCGAACTCGCCGTCGGCGCGGGCGCCGCGGTGGTCTTCCCCGAGTACGACCTCTCGCCCGAGGCCCGCTACCCGGTCGCCATCGAGCAGAACTACGCCGTCGCCCGCTGGATCGTGGAGCAGGGCGCGGCCAAGGACCTGGACGGGGCGCGGCTGGCCGTGGCCGGCGACTCCGTCGGCGGCAACATGACCGCCGCGCTGACCCTGATGGCCAAGGAGCGCGGCGATGTGCCCCTGGTCCAGCAGGTGCTGTTCTACCCGGTGACGGACGCGAGCTTCGACACCGGCTCCTACCACCGGTTCGCCACCGGCTACTTCCTGCGCCGCGACGGCATGCAGTGGTTCTGGGACCAGTACACGACCGACGAGGCCGAGCGCGCCCAGATCACCGCCTCCCCGCTGCGCGCCACGACCGAGCAGCTCACGGGCCTGCCGCCGGCCCTGGTCATCACCGGCGAGGCCGACGTGCTGCGCGACGAGGGCGAGGCGTACGCCAACAAGCTGCGCGAGGCGGGCGTGCCCGTCACCGCCGTCCGTTACCAGGGCATCATCCACGACTTCGTGATGCTCAACGCCCTGCGCGAGACCCATGCCGCCGAAGCCGCCATAGCCCAGGCCGTCGCCACCCTGCGCGCCGCTCTGCACACCGCCTGATGCGCTGATCACCGTGGCCGGTACCGCGGACAGCGTCGTCGGGCTGGTCCGCGTGGCGGCGTACGTCCTGGAGGAGGGGGAGAGCCTCGGCGAGCTGCAGGGCCGCCTCGCCGCCGGTGAGCAACCTCGAGCAGCGGACGTACCCCGTCGCGGGCGGTGATCCCGCGGTCGAGGTCACCGGCACCAGGACGCCTTTTCGTCCGTCTTCGCCGCCGCCGTCTCCCAGGACGTCACCAGGGTCCCGGCCGAAGACGGTGGCCGACCTGATCCGCGAGGCGGTACGCGCGACGGGCTGACCGGACGAACGGCGAGCGGGGCCGCGCGGACACATGCCCGGTGGCGGGTGTGTGCCCGTGCGGCCCCGCGCGTGCGCGCACCGTCCGGTAGGAGATCGGCAGGCCCCGGAGAAGTCAGCTTCGACAGCTCCCGGCCGGCTCGGCACGCTCGGCCGGTCCGACAGGCAGACGCCCGGCCACCCTGAACGGGCCGGCATCCAGGTCGAGGCAGCGACTGCCGCCCGCCACGAGACGCAGGCCGCCGCCGGTGCACTGCAGCGCCCTGTGGACGCCGAGCAGAGTGAACAGACTCGCGTTGTCGCACCAGGTGACCGACGACAGGTCGATGACCACGGAACGTCTGCCGCAGCCCACGGCCGCGATCACTCGATCACACAGTTCCTGCACCGTGTCGCGATCCAGTTCGCCGAACAAACGCAGCCGTGCGATGCGGCTCTCGGCGACGGACACGTCGCGGACAACCAGCCGGGCACACACACTCACAGCGTTCCACGAACTCGCATGCCCTACGTTCCACGAGGGCGGATCGGCAATTGCCAATCCGAGGGCAGGGGCGGGACGGGGAGCCGGGGTCCGACGACCCGGAGGGGGAAGCGGTGTCAGCAGGGCCGTCTATGCTGCGCACCGAATGATCATGTGGGACCAGGGGAGGGCGCGGCATGTTCGGCAAGCTGTTCGGTGGGGGTGCGGAGAGACCGGTGGCGGATCCGTACGCCCTTCCCGTCACGGGCAGGCAGCGGAACGGGATGTACACGCTGCGCGCGCTCGGGGACACGCGGGTGCTCGCGCTGGTGGAGGCGGCCGACGCGGGTGACTGGGAGGAGGTCAAGGCGGCGCTGGCCCCCTTCGACCTCGGCCGCGACCACCATGTCCTGGGCGAGCTGGCCGGCCTGGACGGGGTGCAGGACTGGATCGGCCGGGCCGTCGAGGAGGACAAGGAGCACCGGGCGACGGCCCTGCTGATATCGGGGGCGCGCCACGTCAGCTGGGGCTGGGAGGCGCGGACCGCCGCGCGTGCCGTGCACGTCACGCAGGAGCAGTGGCGGATCTTCCACGAGCGGCTCCACATCGCCGAGGAGCAGCTGTTCGAGGCCGCCGAGCTGCGGCCGGACTGGATCACGCCGTGGCGCCGCCTGCTCACCTCCGGCCGCGGCATGTCGCTGGGCCCCGCCGTCAACGAGACCCGGCTCGACGCCGCCCTGCGCCGCGACCCGCTGGACCTGGAGACCCACCTCGAGTGGGTGTCGCAGTTGCAGCCCCGCTGGAGCGGCGAGCCCGGCCAGGCCCTGGCGTTCGCCCGCGACGCGCTCGCCCGCACCCCGCAGGGGCACCGCCTCGGCTGCGTGATCGCCATGGCGCACATCGAGGAGTGGGTCGAGTCGGAACGCGGGGACTGCCTCGAAACACCCGAGATCCAGGCCGAGCTGCGGGCCGCGGCCGACCACAGCATCCTGCACCCCGCCTACGTGCGGCGCCTGGGCTGGCAGCACGACTTCAACATGTTCGCCATGGCCCTGTCGCTGGCCGGTGAGCGCCACACGGTCCGGCGCGTCTTCCAGGCGCTCGACGGCGCCTACACCGAGTGGCCCTGGACCTACTCGGGGAATGGCGAGAAGGAGTTCGCCCGCCACCACCGGCGCGCCTGAGCGCATGCCGCTCCCGGTTCCGCCCGCCCGTCACCCCTCGCCCGCCCTCCCACTCCGGACTGCCCGATGACTCTGCCCGACACCGCCGCGAACCCGGCCGGCGCCGACCGCACCTTCCAGGTGGATCTGCGCGGCCTCGTCGACCTCCTCTCCCACCACCTCTACTCCAGTCCCCGCGTCTACCTGCGTGAACTCCTCCAGAACGCGGTGGACGCGCTGACCGCCCGGTACGCCCTCGAACCGGCCGCCCCCACCCCGGCCCCCACCCCGGCCTCTGCCTCCGCCCCGGCTTCCGCTTCCGCCGACGCCTTCGGCATCCGCCTGTACGCCGACGGTTCGGTCGTACGCGTCGAGGACGACGGCGTCGGTCTCACCGAGGCGGACGTGCACACCTTCCTCGCGACGATCGGCCGCAGCAGCAAGCGCGCCGAGGCCGTGGCCGAGCAACGCGGCGACTTCATCGGCCAGTTCGGCATCGGCCTGCTCTCGTGCTTCCTGGTCGCGGACGAGATCCACGTCCTGAGCCGTTCCGCCCGGACTCCCGGCGCCCCCGCCGTGGAGTGGCGCGGACGCGGTGACGGCAGCTACACCGTCCGTACCCTGCCCGCCTCCGCCCGCCCCCGGCCCGGTACCACCGTCACGCTGACGCCGCGCGCCGACGCGGGCGAGTGGACCCGGCCGGCCCAGGTGCACGCGCTGGCCCGCCACTTCGGCTCCCTGCTGCGCCACCCGGTGACCTTCGACGACGGCACGGGCGGCACCGGCGGACCGGGCGTACCCGTCAACCCCGAGCCCGCACCCTGGGCGCGTACGTACCCGACCCCCGGAGCCCGCTCCCGCGCACTGGCCGCGTACGGCGAGGAGGTCTTCGGGTTCACGCCGCTGGACACCATCGAGCTGGACCTGCCGGCCGTGGGCCTGAAGGGCATCGCGTGCGTGCTGCCCGAGGCGGTGCCGGCCGGGCGCCGCCACGGCCATCGCGTGCACGTCAAGGGCATGCTGCTGTCCGAACAGGCCGAGGAGATCCTGCCCGAGTGGGCGTTCTTCGTGCGCTGCGTCGTCGACGCCGAGAGCCTGCGCCCGACGGCGTCCCGCGAGTCCCTGTACGAGGACGACACCCTCGCCGCCGTCCGCGACGCCCTCGCCGAGCGGCTGCGCGCCTGGATCGCCCGCGCCGCCGCCAGCGACCCGGAGCTGCTGGGCCGCTTCCTCCAGGCCCACCACCTGGCCGTGAAGTCGCTCGCGGTGCACGACGACGAGATCCTGCGGATGCTGCTGCCCTGGCTGCCGTTCGAGACCACCGACGGACACTGCACCCTCGACGAGTTCGCGCGCACCCACCGCACCGTGCTCGTGACGTCGAGCGTGGAGGAGTTCCGGCAGGTGGCGGCGATCGCCTCGGCCGCCGGGCTCGGCGTCGTCAACGGCGGCTACACGTACGACCGCGCACTGGTCCACCGGCTGCCCGAGATCCGGCCCGAGGTCAGCGTCGCCGACCTCGACCCGGAGACCCTCACCGCCCACCTCGACCCCGTCGACCGGGAGACGGAACTGGCCGCCGCGGCCTACCTCGCCCTGGCCCGGGACGCCCTCGCCGTCTTCGACTGCGACGTCGCGCTGCGCACCTTCCAGCCCGCCTCCGCACCCGCCCTCCTCGTCGACAGCCGCGAGGCCCGGCACGAGCGGACCCGCTCCCGGCTCGCCCGTGAGCAGCAGGGCGGCGTCTGGGGCGACATCCTCGACGCCCTGCGCCAGGAGGCCCCGCGGGCCCAGCTGATCCTCAACCAGCTCAACCCGCTGGTCCGCGCCGCCGTCGCCATCGACGAGCCCGAACTGGCCCGCACCAGCGCCGAAGCCCTCTACGGGCAGGCCGCGATGCTCTCCCGGCGCCCGCTGAGGCCCGCCGAGTCGAGCCTCATCAACCGCTCCTTCCTCGACCTCCTCGCCCACGCCCTCCGCAAGGACAGCTGACGATGCCCACCGCACCCCATCCCCAGAGCACGGACGAGCTGTACCAGGCACTCCAGGAGAACGCCCGGCGCCCCTACGGCCGCCCCCGCACCGTCACCGCCGAGGAACTCGTCGACGCCGCCGAGCAGTTCGAGGAGCCCGTCGCGCTCGTCCGCGCCCTCCTCGAACTCCAGGAGGCGTACACCTACGGCTCCGAGCCCCGGAAGTCGCCCGTCGTCTTCGCCCGGCTGCTCACCCTCTTCGACGAGCAGCCCGACGTCTTCGACGAGCGCCTGCGCCACCTGCTGTTCTGGCGGTTCAAGTGGGTGGCCGACGCCCTGCGCGCGCTGCCCGAGGTCCCGCTGGCCGGCCTGCGCCAGTGGCTGACCGAGATGCGCGACCGGTACGAGAAGGCCGGCCTCGGCCTCCAGCCCTACTACGGACAGGCGTATCAGCACGCCGCCCACGTGGGCGAGGACACCACCCTCGCCTACGAGCTGTGGGCGGGCCGCACCCGCACCCGGCTCAGCGACTGCGAGGCCTGCGAGATCTGCGAGCGCGCCCTGTACCACCTCGGGGCGGGCGACGACGAGCGGGCGCTGCGCATCTGGGAGCCCGTCCTGGCCGGGAGGGACTCCTGCCAGGAGGAACCGGCCCGCTCCGTCTCGTACGCGCTGCTGCCCCTGCTGCGCACCGGCCGCACCGACCGGGCACGCGAACTGCACCTCGCCGGCTACCGAAGCTGCCGCCGCAACCCGTCGATGGCCGGGGAGCTCGGCCGGCACCTGGAGTTCTGCGCACTGACCGGCAACGAGGCACGCGGCCTCGAACTGCTCGCCGAGAACCGCACCCTGTTCGACGAGGTCGACTCGCCGCTGGACCTGCTCGACTTCCTCACCGGCGTCGAGACCCTCCTGAAGCGCGTCGAACTCCTCGGCCACGGCGAACTGCCCGCCGCCGGATACACCGGCCGCACCTGGACGGTGGCCGGCCTGCGCGCCGAGGTCCGCGGCCGCGCCGACGACCTCGCCGCCCGCTTCGACGCCCGCAACGGAACCACGGCCCACACCGACCGCCGCCGGGCCCGCCTCGACCGTGCCCCGCTCCTGGACGCGCTGGAACTGACCCTGCGCCCCCGCAGCCTCGACGACGTGGCCCCGGCCGGCCCGGCCGCTCCGGCTTCCGAACCGGCTGCCGCCCGTACGCCGGCGGCCGTCCCCGAGCCGCTGCCCGAACTCATCCTCCGCGCGCGGGCGCTGGAGGAGCAGGGCCACCCGGACGCGGACGCCTGCTGGGCGCGGCTGCGCACGCTCGCCACCGCCCGCGGCTACACCCACCCCGACGACCCGGCCGTGGGCCCGCTCGTCCTCCTGCGGGCGGACCTGCTGGCCGACGAGGCGAGCCGGGCCGGTGGGAAGGACGAGTACGCCGAAGCCGCCGCCCTCTACGAGGAGGCCGCGGGTCTGTACGACGACGCCGCGGCGCCGGATCACGCGGCGCTCGCCCGGGCCTGCGCCCTGCTCGCCGCCGCCGAGATCCCCGCGGAGGACGCCGACGACCCCGAGGCGAAGGCCGCCGCGCTGACCGCCGCCCACGCGTCCGTCGTCCGCCTGCACGAGGGGACTCCCGGCCTGGCCCCGTACCAGGAGGCCCGTCTGCTGCGGCTGCGGGCGAGCGCGCTCGGCGTGCGCCTGCAGACAACGCGGAACGAGGAGCACGTCGCGCCGGTCCTCGCCGAGGTGGACCTGCTGCACGCCTTCGCCACCCGGCACGACGTCGCCGTACAGATAGCCGGTGCCCAGATGCTGCGGGCCAGTACGTACGCCCTGTCCGGCGACCTGCCCGCCGCGGTCACCGAGCTCGACGCCCTCCGCGACCGGCTGCAGGCGCACGGCCCCGCCTGGCACCTGCCGCGCGTGCTCGGACTGCGCGGCCGTCTCCAGCTCGGCCTCCAGGACGCCCAGGCCGCGCACGCGGACCTGACGGAGGGCCTGCGACTGGCCGCCGACTGGCCGGCCCACGCGGTCGACACCGCCCGCCTCCACGGTGATCTGGCCGAGGCCTGCATGCACCTGGGCCGCCCCGACGAGGCACTGCGGCACCTGACGCGCTCCGCGGAGCTGGAGCTCCGTCACGGCAGCCGCACGGACGCGTTCTGCACCTACAGCAACGCGGCTCAGCTCAGCCTGGACCTGGGCCGTGTCGAGGACTGCATCGCCCTGCTCGACTCCCTCCTGACCGAACCGGACGTCACCGCCGGTGAACTGGACGACCGGCTCGTCGCCCAGCTGCGCCTGACCCGCGCCCGCGCGCTGTACGCGGGGGAGGACCTCAAGGCCGCCACCGCGGAGTTCGTCACCCTCGCCGCCGAGTCGGCGGGCTGGGACGACGACCCGGGGAGCCACGCCATGATCGCCGCGGAGACGGCCGTACTCCTCGGCGAGAGCGGCGAGTTCGGCCGGGCCCGCGAGGCCGCGGACCAGGCACTCGCCGCCCACGCCCGGTCCCCGCGCCACGAGCAGCTCAGCAACTGCCTGCGCGAACTCGCCCGCCTCCAGTCCCAGCGGCAGGGCCCCGACGGCCTCGCCGACGCCCGCGCCTATCTCGCCGACGCCGGACGGATCGCCGACGAGGCCCGAGCCGCCGGGTACGAGGCCCGGGGCCGCTCCCTGGACTCCGCCCTGGCCTACGAACACGGTCGGGTCAACGCCTACGCCCATGAGTACGAGGACGCCCTGGCCGCCCTGGAGAAGGCCCTCGCCCTGCTCGGCGAGCCGGGACCGGACGAGGCCCACGCCGCCGAGTGGGCCGAGTGCGTCCGTCTCGCAGGTGTCGTGGAGGGCATCTACCTGGAACGCACCGCCCCCGCCGGCACCCGCCTGGACGCGGCGGTCTCCCGCCTCACCGCCCTGGGCCACACCGAGGTGACCGAGCCGCTGACCTCGCTGGCGGCCCGGCTGCGCGACGAGGAGTGAGGCGGCGGGGCGTGGCCCGTTGCCCGGAGCAGCGAGGGTCTTGACGCTTTCCTGACGGTCAGCGGCATGCAAAGGGCGGGGAACACTGCCGGGAACCGGCAATGCGGGGGCCCGATCCGGTCGTGCAGCATGGTTCGCGGGGAGCAACGGCGGACGGTCCCGGTGCCGGGCACCGGGACCCGCAGGGGGAGCCGTGCCCCCGCCGGACACGACTGCTGCGCGCCGCAGCCGGGAGGGGGAACCGGGGGATGCGGACCTTACTCATGGCCGCCGCGGGGCCGCCCACGATCCTGCTGACCGCGGCCCTCGTCGTGGCCGTGTGCTTCTGGCTCCTCGTCGCCGTGGGCGTCGCCGGCGCCGGTGACTTCGACACGGACGTGGATCTGCGGGCGTGGCGCCTGGACGGGGTGCCCGTGGCGGTCGCCCTCTCCCTGCTGACGGTGTTCGCCTGGTCCCTGAGCGTCGGGGCGGAGGTCATGCTCATGGTGTTCGCCCCCGCGGGCGCCGCCATCGGGCTGCTGCGTCTGGTCGTCCCCGTGGGAGCGCTCTTCGTGGCCTGGGCCGCGACCTGCGTGACCGTAAGGCCGCTGCACCGCCTCGCCCGCGACGGACCCGGGCCGTCCGCGTCCCGCGAAGCCGCACCCCACCCGTGGGAACGCGCCGCCTGAGCCGCGCCCGTACACCGCCTTGTCAGCGTGGCGAAGCCGGATATATAACGTTGCAAAACCGGCCGGGCCGCTCAGAGAGGGATGGACGTGCGGGTCAGCCTCAAGGACGTCGCCGCACACGCGGGGGTCTCCATCAAGACCGTCTCCAACGTGGTGAACAACTACCAGCACGTCACCCCCGCCATGCGGGAACGCGTCCAGCGGTCCATCGACGTTCTCGGCTACCGGCCCAACCTGGCCGCCAGGCACTTGCGCAAGGGACGCACGGGCATCATCGCGCTCGCCCTGCCCGAACTCGGCAACCCCTACTTCGCCGAGCTCGCCGCCGCCGTCATCGACGCGGCCGCCGAACACGACTACATCGTCCTGCTGGACCACACCGGCGGACGCCGCGAACAGGAGCTCCTGGTCAGCCAGGGCTTCCGGGCGCGCGTCATCGACGGGCTCATCCTCAGCCCCATCGAGCTGGAGACCGACGACCTGCGCGACCGCGCGGAGAACGTGCCGCTGGTGCTGCTCGGCGAACGGGAGTACGACCTGCCGTACGACCACATCGCCATCGACAACGTCGCCGCCGCCCGTGCCGCCGTCCGGCACCTGACCGGGCTGGGGCGCCGGGAGGTGGCGTTCATCGGCGCCCGGCGCGGCCGCAGCGAGCCCGCCCAACTGCGGGTGCGCGGCTGGCGCGAGGAGCTGAGCGCGGCCGGGCTGCCCGCCGACGACGGGCTCGTCGCCGCCACCGACGGCTGGGGGCACGCGGACGGCGCGGCGGCCATGACCCGCATCCTGGAGACCGGACGGCGTCCGGACGCCGTGTTCGCCTACAACGACCCCATGGCGATCGGGGCGATGCGGGTACTGCACGAGCGGGGGCTGCGGGTCCCCGAGGACATCGCCGTCGTCGGCTTCGACGACGTGGTCGAGGGACGGTTCGGCGCGGTGACCCTCACCTCCGTCTCACCGGACAAGGAGGCCATCGGCCGGCTCGCGGTGGAGTCGGTGCTCGCCCGGCTCGGCGGACAGGCTCCTGAACCCCGGCGCGTCCGGGCGGACCACCGGCTGGTCGGGCGGGAGAGCACGCTGGGACGCGGCGCGGCTGACGACGGCGCGGCTGACGACGGCGCGAACGTCTGATCCGGCCGGCCGGGAGCGCGGTGAGCGGACCCGGCCGGACCGGACACTGTCGTACGACGCGCCGGAGCTACGGCTTCTCCTGCGCGTGCAGCGTGCTCACCTCCTCGGCGGTGAGCGCCTTGTCGAAGGCGTGGACCTCGTCGACCGCACCGTTCCAGAAGTCGGTGTCCGCACCGTTCCACTGGGCGCGGCCGACGGCGAGGGGGCCGGTGCTGACGTAGTTCGGGCCGGCGGCCGCGGTCGCCGCCAGCGCTCCGTCGACGTACAGCTTGATCTCGTCGCTCGAACCGTCACGCACACCCACGAGGTGGTACCAGCGGCCCTTCTCCGGTGTGGTCACCAGCCGGGCACGGTGTTCGCCGGGCGTGCTGAAGGCGAAGGCACCCTGGCCGTACTGCAGGTAGAAGGGGCTCGCCTGGCGCCGGCCGTCCTGGCTGACGGCGGTGGCGTAGTTGCCGGGCAGCGAGTCGAGCCGTACCCAGGCGGAGACCGAGTAGCTGCCGGTGGTGTCGAGTACGGGGCCGTCGGTCTCGGCGTGCTGTCCCTGGCCGTCGAAGCGCAGCGCGCCGCCGCTGACCCCGGGCGTCCAGGTGGTGCCCTCGGAGAGCGTCAGGGGCGCGTCGTTCGGGCCGTCGTCCCGCGCGGTGGTGCCCGTGCCCTCGTCGAGGGCCCAGTGTCCGCCGCCCTTCAGCTCCTGCCGCTCGCCGGCGGCCGCGCCGGCCGCGATGACCTTCTCGTTGACGGCGCGGACCCGGGCCGGGTCGACCTTGATCTCGCGGCGGTCGTAGGTGTAGAGGCCGTTGAGCTCGTTCTCCAGGTCGGTGATCTGCGTGTACACCGAACCGGACAGCTCGGCGCCGGCCTGGTCGAGGTAGTACTTCTCGGTGTTCTCGACGTACTTGCGGGTCAGCGCCTCCTTGTCGGCGACGCCGCTGTAGATCACGGTCGGGGCGCCCGGCCACACGTGGCCCGGGGTGGGCAGGACGAAGCCGCCGTGCTCGCCGTCCATGGCGGCCCGGTGGTCGGGGAACGGCGGGTCGACGTTGTTGTAGTCGTGGTGGTCGACGATGTCGCCCTTGCCCGAGTCGCCCTTGGAGTTGCAGCAGTTGACACCGCTGTGGGCGTTGACGATCCGGGACGGGTCGGCCGCCTTCACGGACTCGGCGATCCGGCCGCTCTCCTCGCGGTCCCACTCGCCCCAGCCCTCGTTGAAGACGATCCAGCCGATCACGGAGGGCGCGTTGTGATGCTGCCGCACCATCTCCATGCCCTGGTCGACGAAGGCCTCGCGGCCCTTCTCGGTGGGCAGGTCCCCGGAGACGAAATCCTGCCAGACCAGCAGGCCGAGCCGGTCGGCGTGGTAGAACCAGCGCGGCGACTCCACCTTGATGTGCTTGCGGACGGCGTTGAAGCCGAGTTCCTTGTGGGCCTTCAGGTCGAAGGCGAGGGCCTCGTCGCTCGGCGCCGTGTACAGGCCGTCGGGCCAGAAGCCCTGGTCGAGCGTGGCGAGGGAGAAGACCGGCTTACCGTTCAGTACCAGCTTCCGGTAGCCGCCCACCTCCTCGATGCCGATCTCCCGCATGCCGAAGTAGCTGCCGACCTCGTCGGTCGACCGGCCGTCGGTGAGCCTGACGTCGAGGTCGTACAGGTAGGGGTCGTCGGGGCTCCACAGGTGCTGCTTCGCCACGGGCAGGCGCAGCTCCTTGCCGGCCGGGCCGCTGACCTTGCCGACGACACGGCCGCGCCTGTCCCGCGCGACGGCCTCGACGCGTGCCTTGGCGGAGGCGTCGTCCGACTCGACGGTGACCGCGAGGCTGCCCGAGTCGATGTCGGGCGTCGTGACTACGTTGTCAATGGACGCTGCGGCGACGGGTTCCATCCAGACCGTCTGCCAGATGCCGGAGGACTGGGTGTAGAAGATGCCGCCCGGGTCGGTGGACTGCTTGCCCCTCGGCTGGTCGGCGCCGCCGGTGTCGGTGACCGCGACCACCACCTCCTGGGGGCCCTTGCTCTTCAGCGCGTCGGTGATGTCGGCGCTGAAGGCGGTGTAGCCGCCGGTGTGTTCGGCGACCTCCTTGCCGTTGACCCAGACGCGGGCCTGGTGGTCGACGGCGCCGAAGTTGAGCTTCAGCCGGTTGCCCTTGTCGCCTTCACCGCCCTTGCCTCCCTTGCCGACGTTCCAGTTCTTCGGCACGTCGACCAGCTTGCGGTAGAACATGTGGTCCTCGTGCCGCTCCAGCCCGGACAGCTGCGACTCCACCGGGAAGGGCACGATGATCTTCTCGTCGAGGTCCTTGCCGAAGACCGGCTGCTCGCCCGCCTCGGCGGCGCTGAACTGCCAGGGCCCGTTGAGGTTCTTCCACCGGTCCCGCACCTGCTGCGGGCGCGGGTACTCCGGCAGCGGGTTCCTCTCGTCGAGCCTGTCGCCCCACTCGGTGGTGAGCCGGTGGGCGGAGTCGTTCTGCGCGTAGCGGACGATCTCCGGCACGGTCTCGCCGCCGGCCGTGAGGCCGCCCTCGCCGTCGTACGAGACGCGGACCTGCTGATCCTTCTGGACCGGCTCCGCGAGGGTGACGAGCAGGGAGTCGGGGTCGCCGGGCGCGACGGCGACGCTCTCGACCGGCATGGCCACCGAGTCGGCCTCGACCTTCAGGTGGTCCCGGACCGCCCGCACGTCACCGACCCCGTCCTCGAACCGGGCCCGCAGCCGCCGCCCGTCCTCGGTGACGGACAGCTCCACCGGGTAGACCTCGAAGTCGTCCGGCGGGGTGAACGCCGACATGGGCACCGGCTGCTTGGACATCGCCGGCGTCGACCAGCGCAGCTTCATGTTGGCGCCGCCGGTGTCCTGGAACATCTCCAGGCGGAAGTCGTACTTCTCCCCGGCGGTCAGCCTGACCGGCTCACTGGTCTGCTCCTTGTCCCAGTCCGGCTCCCAGTGGTCGATGACGGGCTTCCCGTCGACGAAGAGCCGGAACCCGTTGTCGCCGATGGCGTGGAACGTGTAGTCCGCGGTGGCCGGCGCCTCGATCCGGCCGGTCCAGCGGGCGGTCGTGTGCTCCGACTGCCCGGTCAGCTCCTGGAACGTGCCGGTCAGGCGGGAGAAGTCGATCTGCGGATCGAGCACGGTGCCACCGAGTTTCGCGAAGTCCCGCGCGCCCGGCGCCGACATGCTGAAGTACTCGCCCTTCAGGCCGTGCACCTCGACGGCGGCCTGCTCGGCGGAGAGCGCGGACGCACTCCCGGCCGTCGCGGCGGTCGTCCCGGTGGCCGACGCGGTGGGTACCAGGCCGGCCGTGGGCAGTATGAGCGCTGCCGCGGTGAGCAGCGCCCAGGTTCTGGCCCGTGGGTGTGTGGGGGTGTGTCGTCTTGTCATCGAACCTTTCCTCGCGCACAGAGGGCTCGGACCGGTACCGCTCGGCAGGCGACAGCGGGCGACAGCGCCCGGCGGAGTCCGCTGCGGGGCACCGGTCAGCGGCTCTTTCAACGTTGGAAAACTTATGACGGCAGCATGACAACATGCCGCTCGGTGGCTGTCCATACCCCGCGCACCGCTCGGTCGATCTGCCTGCGGCAGGGGTGCCGCAGGCGCAGATCAGGAGGGGCGGCAGGGGTGCCGGCGCGGCTGTGAGTGTGACGGCGGGGACGGACGGGGCGCGCCACCCACGGCGGGGACGAGGTGGCGGCCCATAGTGGGCCGACATGAGCACGGAGCCGAGCGGCCAGCCCGAGATCACCCCTCCGTCCGGCGCTCCCGGCACTCCCGAACCCGGCGCGCCCGACCGGGTCGTCGTCGGTGTCGGGATGGCCGCCGTCGCCGCCGTGGTCCTGTGGGCCTGGCTCGGGGACGAGTCCTTCGACAGTGTCTCCGCCACGAGCCTGCAGTGGGTCCTCGACAACTTCGGCTGGCTGTTCGTCGTCGCCGCGGATGTGTTCCTGGTCCTGTGCCTGGTGATCGCGCTCGGCCGGTTCGGCCGGATCAGGCTGGGCGCGGACGACTCCGAGCCGGAGTTCGGCAACCTCGCCTGGATCGCCATGATGTTCAGCGCGGGCATGGGCATCGGCCTGATGTTCTACGGCGTCGGGGAGCCGCTCACGCACTATCTGACGCCGCCCCCGGCGAGCGGCGCCGCGGCCGGGACCGCCGCGGCGGCGCGTACGGCGATGGAGTACTCGTTCTTCCACTGGACGCTCACCCCGTGGGCGATCTACGGGATCGCGGGGCTCGCCCTGGCGTACGCCGGCTTCCGCAAGGGCCGCAGCAACCGGCTCAGCGCCACGTTCGTGCCGCTCATCGGCGAGCGGCGGGCGGCGGGATGGCCGGGCAGAGTGATCGATCTGCTCGCCGTCTTCGCGACCGTCTTCGGCACGGCGACGAGCCTGGGCCTCGGCGCACTCCAGGTCGCCGAGGGGCTCGACCTCACGGCGGGGATCACCGCCTCGCGGACCACGCAACTCGTCGTCATCGCCGTCCTGTCGGCGGCGTTCGTCCTGTCCGCCTTCTCCGGTCTGCACCGGGGCGTCAAGTGGCTGTCGACGCTGAACATCGTGCTCGCGGCGGCCCTGATGGTGTTCGTCTTCCTGCTCGGCCCGACCGTCTACATCCTGGACACGATCCCGGCGTCGGTCGGCGGCTACTTGCAGGACCTGCTGCCGATGGCCACGCGGACCGGCGCCTTCACCGACCGGGACTGGCTGGGCGCCTGGACGATCTTCTACTGGGCCTGGTGGCTGTCGTGGGCGCCGTTCGTGGGGACGTTCATCGCCCGCATCTCGCACGGGCGCACCGTTCGCGAGTTCCTCTTCGGCGTCCTGCTCGTGCCGAGCGGCGCCACCGTGGTCTGGTTCTGCGTGCTGGGCGGTACGGCGCTCCGGCTGGAGTCGACCGGGGCGGCGGACCTCGCGGGCGCGATGCGGAAGGGCGCCGAGGCGTCGCTGTTCGCGATGCTGGACGCGCTGCCGGTCGGCACGGTCACCTCGTACCTCGCCATCGTCCTGGTGATGGCCTACTTCATCACGAGCGCCGACTCGGCGTCGCTGGTGATGGGCTCCCTGACCAGCCGCGGCGCGCTGGACCCGCCGTCCTGGCTCGTCGTCCTGTGGGGCGCGCTGATGGCGGCGGTCGCGGCGGTGCTGCTGGTGGTGGGCGGGCTGGACTCGCTGCAGACGGCGACGATCCTGGTGGCGCTGCCGTTCGTGGTCGTCATGCTGCTGCTGTGCTGGTCGCTGCTGAAGGAGCTGCGGGCGGACCCGGGCGCGGGCCCCGCCCGGCAGCACGCGCTGCACAGGCTCCGGGACGTCGTACGGACGATGGTCGGCGACGCCGTCACGGAGCAGGGCCAGGCCCGCCACCACCGGCTGCGACGGGCGGCGAAGGCCCGCACGGACTCCGACGACGAGGCCTGACACGCCCGCCCGCCGACGTGGCGACCGGGCCGTCGCCGTCCTGCTCCGCCGGGAGGAGCCACCCGCCCGCTCCGCTACTCGGTGCGCAGCGCCGTGGCCGTACGGATCCTGGCCGCCCAGCCGGCCGGGATCAGCGCGCCCAGCAACGCGAGCACGACGCCGCCCAGCCCCGGCGGGAGCAGCTGAACCGGCCCGAACACATCGAGGACCGACGACGGCATACCGGTGCCCACGGTGCGCCCCGTCACCGGCATGACGAGACGGTGCAGCAGGTACCCCGCCGGCACACCCGGCAGCCCGCCCACCACGCCGAGGTGCGGTCCGGCGACGCTCTCCTCGCGCCGGCGATCACCCGCCGGCTGATCGAGCGCTTCGCCCGGCACGGCGAACCGCAGACCGTCGCCCCGCACCGCGACCTGTCCGGCCTGACCCCGCGTGAACTCGAAGTGCTCCGCCTGCTCGCGACGGGCCTCAGCAACGCCGGACTCGCCTCCCGGCTCTTCCTGAGCCCGACTACGGTCAGGAGCCACGTCGGCCGCATCCTGTCGAAGCTGGACCTGCGCGACCGCGTCCGGGCCGTCGTCTTCGCCTACGAGACGGGTCTGATCGCCCCGGGCGGAGGCGCTTGAGCGCTCGTCGGTGCCGCCGGGATGTCACCCCCGGCGGCACCGAGCAGTGATCGGTGGTGCAGGCGCAGGTCAGGGCTGGAGCGGCATGGTCCAGCAGTTCGACTTGGCGGGCTTGCCGGAGAGGCGGTCGGTCAGCCAGGAGACGGCGTCGCCCTGGTCGGTGAGGAGCGGCACGAGGTGGTTGGTGAGGATCTTGTCGCCGAGGTTCGGCAGTACGACGGCCTCGTAGGTGACGTTGCCGCCCTTGCCGCACCAGTCCACGGCCAGTTGCCGGGCCTGGGAGTGGGGCACGATGTCGTCCTGGGTCCCGGTGGCCACCCGTACAGGGCCGGTGGGCCTGAGCGTGCCGATGCGCTGCCTGTCCAGAGCGGCCTGTGCGCGGGGCTCGGCGGCGATGACGTCCGCGATGGACCTGCCGTTCCTGGTCCACTCGGTGCTCTTGGTGAAGCCGTAGCCGAAGAGCGCGTCGCCCACGCACATGGTCGACGCGTCCTTCAGCGCCTCCTTGCCGGCGTCGCCGATGTTCGCCTCGACGACCGCGCGCAGATCGGGGTCGGCCTGGGCGAAGCCGTTGATCGACCAGGCCAGGGCGCCGGCGAGGGCACTGCCGTCGATGCCCTTCATGGTGGAGGTGAGGTCGGCGGGCGGTGCGCCGGAGTAGGTGCCGACGAGCGGGACGTCGGGGGCGTAGGAGGACTGGAGTTCGGCGGCCGCCGCGCTGGCGCCGCCGCCCTGGCTGTAGCCGTACAGGCCGGTGGGAGAGGCAGCGGTGACGGAGGCGCCGGGCACGCTGCGGGCGGCGCGGGCCGCGTCCAGCAGGGCGTGCCCCTGGTCGAGGCGGTTGACGTAGGTGTGCAGGCGGTCGGTGGCACCGAGACCGACGTAGTCGGTGACGACGACCGCCGCCCCGGTGGCCAGGATCCGGTAGACGGCGAGGGCCTCGTAGCCCACGGACATGGTGTCGCCGGTGAGGGTCAGCGGGTGTTCCAGGGCGAACGAGGGCGCACACTGGTCGCCCTGGCCCATGGTCCCCGACGCCACGGCCACCAGCGGGCGCGGCGCGGACTTCTTCCACGCGGCCGACGGCTCGATGTAGGTGCCGGTCACGGCGACGGGCTGCCCGGAGGAGTCGGTGGACCTGTACATCAGGCGGGTCGCGGTGCCCGGCACCGGGCGGCCGTCGAGGCCCGGGATGCTCAGCCCGAGGGACATCGGTTCGGTCCGGATCAACGCGCCGTTCGTGGCGGGCAGTTCGGCCGGCGGGTTGTAGAACGCGGGGATGGTGACCCCGCGGGAGACGACCGGTTCGGTGTCGGCCGCGGCGGCCGGAACCGTGGCCAGGCACAGGCAGACGGTGCTCGCGACGGCGCCGGCGAACAGTCGGGCTCCGGCGCGGGTGGTACGGGAACGGGATCTCTTGCGGCTCAAGGTGTGCTCCTCGTTCGTCGTGGGTCGGTCGGCGGTCGGCGGTCGGCGGTCGGCGGTCGTCGTGGGTCGGTCGGCGGTCGGCGGTCGGCGGTGGGGGGCCGGACGGCCGTGTCGACGTCCTGCGCGCGGTGATGGCGTCCATCGCGCACGTCCGGCCACCGCGGCGAGGGTCATCGAGGGGGCGGTGTGGGGCGCCGTCGATCGATGTCCGAGTGCTGGGTCCGGGCGAGTCAGGTCCTGACGGCGCGAGCACCTAATGGCGTGGCGTGAGCATGTCAAGAAAGGGGCGGGGGGGTGTGGTTACTCGCCAGTCACCTACCGCAGAGTAAGGTCGGGTTTCGCCCAGTGACAAGGTGTGTGCACGTGTAAGTCGAGGGCTCCGGGGGCTTCGGGCACGCGCTGAGCCGACGAGGGGACGGTGGCGCCTCTCACCGAGGTACGGCGTGGAAGTGCGTAGTGGTGGGCCGGAAAGGGCCGCTACCGTCCGCGGAGAGGCCATGCGGGGCGTGGGGCGCACAGACGGGTCGAGGGCGATGAGACCGTTCGGGGAACTGGAAGCCGAGGTCATGCGGGTGGTGTGGGCGAGCCCGGAGCCGGTCGGTATCCAGCGGATCACCGATACCCTCAACGAGAGCCGCCCGCTGGCCTATACGACCGTGATGACCGTCACCGAGCGCCTGCGGTCGAAGAGATGGCTGGTGCGGGTCAAGCAGGGTCGGTCCTACCGTTACAGCGCCCTGCGCTCGGCGGACGACTACACGGCCGAGCTGATGGAGCAGGCCCTGCAGTCCTCGTCCGACCGGGCCACCGCGTTGCTGCATTTCGCCGGCCGTCTCGAGGCCGCGGAGGCGGCGGCCCTGCGCAAGGCCCTGGACGCTCTGTCCGCTGATCCGGACGATCCGGATGTCGAACTTTGAGGCTGCTGCTTTGTTCATCATCGTTGGCTTACTCGTCTATGTGCTGCTTCTCGGCGGGCCGGTGGCCCGCCTGCTGGACCGGGCGCATTGGGCCAGCCGCTTCCCACAGGCTGCCCTGCGGTGCTGGCAGGCCTTCGCCGTGAGCCTGCTCGCCGCAGTGGCGAGCCTTCTGCTGCTGCTCGGCCATGACACGTGGGAGAACGGCGTGGCGTGGCTCTTCGACGCCGACATGTGGAAGGTCCATGCCGCGTACGGCGGCCACTGGCTGGTCGAGGGGATCAACCGGACGGCGCCCTGGGTGCTGTCCCTGGGCGTGCTGGCCCTGGTCGTGCCCACGCTGTGGAAACTGGTGCGGCTGCGGCGCGAGCGCAGGCGGCACCGTCTGACCGCGGACGCCGTGAGTACGCCCGGCCGGTTCGGTGAGGGGGACGTCCGGGTGCTGCCGCACACGGCGCCGGCGGTCTTCTGCGTGCCTGGAGGGCGGAACCGCTCGCGCATCGTCGTGACCACGGCCGCGGTGGAGATGCTGTCCGAACGTGAGCTCGCCGCGGCTCTGGAACACGAGCGGGCGCATCTCAAGTACCGTCATCACCGCGCTTTCCTGACCGCGGACGTTCTGCTGTGGGCCTTTCGGTGGAGCCGGTTCTTCCGCATGTACGCCCGGCAGGTGCGCCGACTGGCGGAGATGGCCGCCGATGACGAGGCGGCGCGCAAACACGGGCGGCGGCATGTGGCCTCGGCGCTGCTGGAGATGTGCCGGGTGGGGCCGACGGTCCTGGAGCCGGGGCTGCCGGCACTGACCGGGACCGATCCGGCCGAGCGCGTGCGCCGGCTGATCAAGGCCGCGCCGTCCCGGGCGAAGGCGTGGGGCTCCGCGCTGGGGGTGGCGGTGTCGGCCGTGGTGCCGGTGCTGCCGTTGCTGCTGGCCCTGATTCCGGGGATCCTTCTCGCCGGTACGGCCCACGGGTGCTGACCCCCCGGTCCGCACCCGTCATCGGCACGGCCGCCGCCCGGCGGGCACAGCCCGGCGGGTCCCCGCCGGTCGGGGAGAGAAGTCCAGCCGATCGGCTGGACTTCTACTGCCGGTTGCCGGGTGGGATGCGGCAACGAGCTACTACACGCTGTAGGACATGCCATCGAAAGTACGAACAATCACGCCCGCAGCGTCTGCCATCACCGTCGGCGACTCCCCGGACGCTTCCCCGACGTCGGCGACGGGACGGCTCCTCGGCATCGACCTGGCCCGCGGACTGGCGGTCCTGGGCATGTACACCGCCCACTTCGGGCCGGACCCGGCAACGGTCGGCGGCCCGCTGGGCTTCTTACTGGAGCTGGCCCGCGGACGCTCCTCCGCGCTCTTCGCCCTGCTCGCCGGCTTCACGCTCGTCATCATCACCGGCCGGCCGCACCCGCGGACCGGGCGCGCCGGACGGCAGGCGATGGGCCGCGTCGTCATCCGCTCGATCATCCTGATCGTTCTGGGCTTCGCCCTGACCGCGCTGGGCACGGACGTCGATGTGATCCTCGCCTTCTACGGGCTGATCTTCCTCGCGGTTCTTCCGCTGTACCGGCTGCGGGCCAGGACGCTCGCGGTGATCGCCGTCGTGAGCGCGCTGGTCATGCCCCAAGTGCTGTACGTCATCCGGCAATGGATCGACGGAGGGGGCTGGTCGGACGCCGTCATCGCAGCGGACCCGCTGGCCAGGATCAGCGGCACCGACGGGCTCGTCGAGCTGCTCTTCACCGGTGAGTACCCGGTACTCACCTGGATGTCCTTCATGATCGCGGGTATGGCGGTGGCCCGGCTCGACCTCACTTGCAGCCGGACACGACTCCGCCTGGCCGTCGCCGGCGGCACGCTGGCCGTCCTCGGCTATGGCGGTTCCTGGCTGGCCCTGCACCTCGCTCCGCACGCGCTGACCACCGTCTCCGCCGCCACGGACGGTGGCTCCGCCTCCTCCGCCTGGTGGTCCGACACCGTCGGCTTCCTCGAGGACGGCATCCCGGCTGCCTGGCTGCTGGTGGGTGCCCCGCACAGCCAGACGACCTTCTCCGTCCTCGGCAACACCGGCGTCGCGCTCGTCGTCGTGGCCGGCTGCCTCGCCGCCGTTCCCCGGCTGCCGCGACTGACGCGTCTGATGGCTCCTGTCTCGGCGGTCGGTGTGGTCGCCTTGACCGCCTACGTCGCACACATCCTGCTCATTCGGGCGATCGGCGTGGAAGAGGAGACGGGCCCGGCCCTGTTCGGCCTGGCTGCCTTCAGCGCGGCGACCATGCTGCTGGCGACCCTCTGCGTCCGGCGGTTCCGCCGTGGACCCTTGGAGTACCTCCTGTACGCCGCTACGCGACCCGCACGGCACATCAAGGGAGGGCGGCCATGAACCTCACTCCCAGGCGCCTTCTGCAGGGCGCACCCCGGGCCGGCACTCCGCCACGGGCGTCACGGCTCCGGAACGAAGGCAGGCTCGGCACCTGACGCGGCAACGCACTCGCGCACCGAGCGGTCGAACTGCTTGATCGCCGTCACCAAGACATCCCGAGTGACGACAGAGGTCCAAAAGTCCGGCGTCAGGATCGAGCCGGCCCGCCAGCCGTCATGGGAGTGCACGATACGGGATCCGGCAGTCCGAACTCACGGCAGACGAATCGCACCGCCCGGCCTCCATAGGTTCTGAGGCCCTCGACACGTCCAGGCCACCCGGATGCGGTGAATCCTGGCAAGCCACGCCAGGTGCCCCAGCCGGTACCGATCACCGGGACACCCCTCGGCCTCGCTGCGGCCGGGATCGGTGCAGGCATGGATGCGGGACAGCCAGGGCGTCTCGGCCGCGCACCTCGAAGGGCGCCTGACGGGTGACATTCCTGGTAAGGAGACGTCAGTTCGCCGTCAGGAACGCAAGCCGCGGATCGGTGAGGTTCGGAGCGATCTCGATGATCTCGGCCGAGACGACCTCATGGGCGACGAACGGATCCGCCGCAACACGCTGGCGCAGGTCGTCCAGGGTCGTGCCATGGGCCAGCACGGCACCGCCCTGGCCAGGCTGAATGCCTCCGACCAGCAGGAAGACTCCGTCACTCACGCCCTGCCGGATCCACTCCTGATGGCCCGCCATGTGTTCTTCTGCCTGGCTCTTGTTGTCCGCAGAGCGGAGCAGGACGACAAACACTGCATCTCCTTCGTTCGCTGGTGGCGTGGTCGGTCGGCTCGGTGACGGGAGCGCTATGACGCGTGACCCGAGAGGCGCTCGTCGAGCCAGTCATGGAGGCGATCGACCTCCCGCTGCACGAACTCGCCGTCGTGGAAGGCGTTGGACAAGGTGGCAATGCCCTGGCTGAAGGCCAGGACGTACATCGCGAGATCGTCGGCTTCGACCGTGAACCCGAGTGCCTCGAACTGTTTCCGAAGCCACGTCCGGAACAGCTCGAGGACGGCGACAGCCTGCGAGCGCGCGGGGTGATCGCCTGCGGTTCACCGTCCGGCCGTCCGCCCGTGCCTGCTGCCGCTGACGACGGCACTGTCCACCGGGTGAACGGGGCCGGGCCCGGTTGCCGCAGGGAGGCGACGATCGATTCCGTCCCGGCGTGCCGACGGCTGCCACCGCTTCGGCTACGCGTCGCTGCCGTGGCCTTCCGGAGAAACACCGCCCGGCCTCCGCACGCCGCGGCCCGGCTGCAGTTTCTGCGAGAACCGCCACGGCGCCGGTGCTGAACCGGCGGCGCCACCCGCCCGTTGTCCGGCTGTGTGACCGACGGGCCGCCGGACAAGCCGGCCCGAACCGAGCGAGAGGCACACCGATGACCACTGTCTTCGCCCATGGCGTACCCGGGACGGGCCGGGTCCGGGACGCCGTACGCGAGCGTGGTGGATGCTCCGGGACCCGCGCGGCGCCGCGCTGCTGCGCCGGTTCCGGGCGGAGCACCGGCACTGAGCGGGCGCCGTCCCCTTCCACCCGGCGGCGATTCTGGAGGTCCGGCAGGTGACCAAGTCCTAGGAACGAGTCCTGCCCTCGGGGGCGTGTCCGTCGGCCTGCGGCCGGGGGAGATCGTCGCCGTCACCGGTCCCAGCGACTGCGGCAAGTCCACGCTGCTGCACGTCATGGCCGGCATCCTGCGGCCGAGCGCCGGACAGGTGCACTACGACGGTGTCCGGATCGACGGGGCTCAGCGGGCAAGCAGCTCCCGCAGCGCGCGGACGACGTCCTCGGGTGCCTCCTCCGCCATGAAGTGGCCGTAGCCGACGGTGGAGTGCCGCAGGTCGTGCGCCCAGGCGCCCCAGACAGCGGCCGCGTCGTAGTTCAGGGCCGCTCCCCAGTCCTGCTGCAGCACGGTGACCGGCATCCGCAGCCGGTTCCCGGCCTCCCGGTCGGCCCGGTCGTGTTCGAGGTCGATGCCGGCCGAGGCGCGGTAGTCGGCCACGATCGACGGCACGGCCGCACGGCAGGCGTCGAGGTAGGCGGCGCGGAACTCGGCCGGGACGGCCCGGGGGTCGCCGGCCCAGAGGTCGAGGAAGTGACCGAAGAAGACGTCCGGGGCCGCTGCGATCATGCGTTCGGGCAGGCCGGGCGGCTGGGCCATCAGGTACAGGTGGAAGCCGACGGCGGCGCTGGCCCCCCGCATCACCTCCCACATGTCCAGGGTCGGCAGCACGTCGAGGCAGGCCAGATGGGTGATCCTGTCGGGGTGGTCGAGACCTGCGCGGTACGCCACCAGGGCGCCGCGGTCGTGGCCGGCCAGAGCGAAGCGTTCGTGGCCCAGCGCGTGGGCCAGGGCGACGATGTCGGCGGCCATGGTGCGCTTGGCGTAGCCGCCGCCGTCGGTCTCGGCGGGCTTGCTGCTGGCGCCGTAGCCCCGCAGGTCGGGGCAGATCACGGTGTGGTCGGCGGCGAGGGACACGGCGATGTGCCGCCACATCAGGTGCGTCTGCGGGAAGCCGTGCAGCAGCACGAGGGGCGTGCCCGAGCCGCCGACGGCCGTGTTCAGCCACACCCCGTCGGCGACGGGGATGCGGTGGTAGTCGAAGCCGGGGATGACAGGTGCCACAGGTCGGTTTCCTTTCGGTGGTTACGGTGGGGGAGACGCTGGAGCCGGTCGGGTCCAGGGGGTCCCGCAGGGGTTTCCGATCCTGCCGGTGACGGATGAGCGTTGGATGAGCAGCGACGTCGTGGCCGGACGGCCGGATGGCCGGGGACCTGAGGCAGGGAAGGGCGAGGTGGGGAAGATGACGGGGGCGCGTCTCACCTTCGGCGTGCTCGGACCGGTGACCGTCCGGGACGAGGACGGGACCCCGGTCGGGCTGAAGGGGCCCCGGCACCGCTCGGTCCTGGCCCGGCTGGTCGTCGCCCGGGGCCGTGTCGTGCCTGTCTCCCGCCTGGTGGAGGACCTGTGGACGGACGACCGGCCCGCCGACCCCGTGGGCGCGGTGCGGACGTTCGTCGCCGCGCTGCGCCGTGCTCTGGAACCGGGCCGGCCGCCCCGTGGCCCGGCCCGGCTGCTGGTCACCGAAGGGCCCGGGTACGCGCTGCGGGCGGAGCCGGACTCGGTGGACGCCCGGCGGTTCGAGCGGGTCGTCGCGGCCACCGCGGCACTGCCGCCCCAAGACGTGGCCGAGCGGCTGGAGGAGGCGCTGGGCTGGTGGCGGGGGCCCGCCTACGCGGACTTCGCCGACCAGCCGTGGGCCCGGCCCGACAGCCGCCGTCTCGCCGAGCTGCGGCTGACCGCCGTCGAACGGCGCGCCGAGGCGCTTCTGGCACTCGGCTCGGCCGACCAGGTGGCGGCGGACCTGGACGCCCACACGGCCACACACCCCTGGCGGGAGAACGCCTGGCGCCTGCTCGCCCTGGCGCTGTACCGGGCGGGCCGCCAGGCCGACGCGCTGGCGGTGCTGCGCCGGGCCCGCGCCCTGCTGGCCGAGCAGCTCGGCATCGACCCTGGGCCGGCCCTGCGCGCGCTGGAGGCGGACGTCCTGCGCCAGGCCGGCCACCTGGCTCATCCCACCGGTTCCGGCCGGGCCGCGGAGCGGGTGTGGGAGCAGGCCACCCTTGCCTACCAGCACACCGTCGCGCCCGGGGCCCGGGCACGCCTGGAGTCCACCGTGCAGCTGCTGCGCGGCCTGGCCGTGACCGGTGGCAGCGGGCTGCCGGCCGCCCGGGAGCACCGGGTGGCGGCCATCGCGGCGGCCGAGGAACTGGGGGACGCCGAGCTGACCGCCCGCGTCATCGGCGCCTATGACGTCCCGGCGGTGTGGACCCGCGTGGACGACCCGGAACAGACCGCCCGTGTCGTCGCGGCCGCCGAGCGGACCCTCACCGCCCTCCCGGCCGAGGGGCACGCGGCGGCCAGGGCCCGGCTGCTGGCCACGATCGCCCTCGAGTCACGGGGGACCTGGCTCCCACGGGGGCCCCGGGCCGCCCGGCACGCCGAGGAACTGGCCCGCCGCCTGGGCGATCCGGCCGTGCTGGCCTTCGCCCTCAACGCCGCGTACATGCAGTGCTTCCAGCACACCGGGCTGGCCCCGCGCAGAGACGAGATCGGTGCCGAACTGGTGGCCCTCTCCGCCGAGCACGGCCTGGCCACGTTCGAAGTACTCGGCCACCTCATCCGCCTGCAGGCCCGCTGCGCCCTCGGTGACTTCCCCGCAGCCGACCGGCACGCGGCCGCCGCGGACCGGCTGGCCGCACGCCATGAACGGCCCCTCGTCGGCGTGTTCACCACGTGGTACAGGGCGCTGCGGCGCGACGTGGCCGACCGGGCCCCGATCGGCGAGGCGGAGGCGGCCTACCGGGAAGCGGCCTCGCTGCTGCCCGACTCGGGCATGCCGGGCCTCGCCCACGGACTGCTGCCGCTCGCCCGGCTGGGCCTGCGGCTGCGGCACGCCGTTCCCCTCGCCTTCGCCGAGGACACCGACTGGGGGCCCTACGCGCCCTGGGTCCGTCCGGTGCTGCTGATCGAGGCAGGGCGCCGAGCCGAGGCAGCAGCGGCGCTGCACGAGGCTCCCGACCCGCCCCCCGGCCTACTTCAGGAAGCGTTGTGGTGCCTGCTCGCGCGGGCTGCCACGGCTCTCGGCGACCGACCGGTCATGCAGCGCGCCGAACAGGCCCTCACTCCGGCCGCGGGCGAACTGGCCGGCGCGGCGAGCGGCCTGCTCAGCCTCGGCCCGGTCGCGGCCTGCCTCGACGAGCTGGCCGCCGCCCTGCGGGGAGCCGGGGGGCGTGCCGCCCGGACGGGGTGACCATGCCGGGCGTCCTGGCGGGATGCGGGGCCTCCCGGGCCCCGTGGGGGAGCGGGGCCGGTGGGGAAGCGGGGCTCACGGGTCCTGCCCCGCGCGGCTACCACGGCGAATCCGCTACCAGGGGGATCCGGCTGAGGCCCAGCGCGGTCGCCGTCAGCGCGAAGGTCTGCCCGAGGTGCCCGGCGTCCAGCAGACAGACCCGGTAGGCCCGCGGATTGCCGTACTCGGCCGACATCCGCTCGAACCGGGCCGCGAGGACGACGACGGAACCGGCCCCGCCCGCCCCTGCCTGCCCGCCGCACAAGGTCACCGGCTCCTCGCCGGTGCAGCCCTCCGCGATGAGTTCCAGGGAGTGTTCGCGGCCGTTGCAGTGGTACCAGCCCGGTGCCGCGCCGTCCACGGAGCGGATTCCCACGTAGGCACCGATCTCCTGACGGGCGCCGCCCTGGGGGCTGGTGCGGCGGAACAGCGCCCTGAAGCCGCCCGCGTCGATGTAGTCGACGGGCCACGACCACCGCCGGCAGCCGCGCCAGGACCGGCAGCGGCACCGGGCGGCCGGCGAGGGTGCGATGGGTGCGGCGTGCGTACAGCACCTCGTCGAGCGGGGCGCGCAGCGGCACCGGCGTCCGGGGCAGCAGGATGCGGTCGGCGTGCGGACGGGCGGTGAACAGCGCGGCCGGCCGGCGGCGGCCGACGCGAGCCGGTCCTCCCCGTCCGCCGTGGGGTAGACGTCGTGCCGGGTGCCGTAGTGGAGAAACGCTGCATCGGGCGCCCAGGGCTCCCGGTGCCGGGCGACCTGCTCGTCCCGGTCGGCCTCCTCGCTGCCCTCGGCCGGCAGGAGCCCGTGCGCGGTGAGGGTGCCGACGGCCAGGTTCTTCGTCCGCTGGCGGCTCACACCCGGTGTCCGGCGGCCGGGGATGCGGCCAGCAGGCTGCGGCGGGCCATCAGGGCCAGGTGGTCGGTGAAGGTGCTGTGGTCCACCTCCTCCGTGGCGAAGTCCGGGCCGTGGGCGGTGCGCACGACGCACGCGGAGAAGACGGTGGCGAAGCACTGCCGCACCGCGGTGTCGGGGTCGGGGTGGGTGATTTCGTCGCGCACGGTGAGCAGCAGTGCGGTGAACACGTCGGCGAGGGCGTGGACATGGGATCGGCCGCGGCGCAGCACTTCCGGGTGGGCTCCGGAGAGCAGGAGCACGGGTTTGAGGAAGGCCGCGTGCCGCCGGAAGAGGGCGGTCAGTTCGGTGACCGCCGCCGTGATCAGCGTGTCGGCGGGCAGGGCCTGCCAGCGGTCGGTGTCGGCGAAGACCGACTGATCGGCGGCGACGCGGGAGATGCCGTGCTCGTAGACGGCCAGGAAAAGGGCGTCCTTGCTGGTGGTGCGGTCGTAGAGGGCCCTCGGGGCGACCTGTGCCTTCTCGCAGAGCGCGGCGATGGTGAACGCCTCGTAGCCGCCTTCCTCGACGAGGGAGACACCGGCGTCCAGGACGCGGGCCCATGCGCGCCGGGTGCGTTCCTGGCGCGGCTCACGGATCTCCAGGCTCTCGGTGCGGCGTTCGGTGGTGGCCATGCGGATCATTCTCGCTCCTGCGTGCTCGGCCGAGATCCTCGCGGACCCATTGACATATGGGCCGGTCGGACCGATGTAATGGCCCTCGCGAGAAAACCGTATCGCGCACTACGCTTTTGCTGCTTCGGAGGATCCGTGCTGATCGTTCTGAGCCATGCCCGTGCCGCCGTCGGCGCCCGGGACGCGCTGGTGGCCGCCGCCGTGGAGATGGCGGCAGCCACCACCCGCGCGGACCCGGGCTGCCTGGCCTACCGGTTCGCCGCCGACCTGGAGGACGCGGACACGGTGATCTGCACCGAGGTGGGGGAGAACCCCGAGGCGCTCGACGCCCACATGGCACACCCGCACACCGTCGCCTTCCTCGACCGTGTGCGGGGCCTGACCGACGGCGAGCCCGTCCTCGTCCGGCACCTCACCACCGGCTGAAGCCGCACCCGTACGTCCCAGAAGGAGCCGCACATGTCACGAACGCCTGTCACTCCCGCGCCCGGCCGGGTCGCCGTCGTCGGCGCCGGTCCCGCGGGCATGGCCGCCGCGCTCTCCGCCCACCAGGCCGGGCACGAGGTCACCCTCTTCGAGCGGCACGCCCAGGCGCGCCCGGCCGGCAACATCCTGAACCTGTGGCCCGCGCCCATCAGAGCCCTCGGTCTGCTCGGTGTGGACACCGACGACCTCGGTGCCCCCTGCCAGAGCGAGTTCCGCAACATACGCGGCAAGCGACGGGTACGGGTCCGGCTGCCCGAGGAGGTCGTGCGCGACTACGGCGGCGGCTTCATCGGCCTGCTGCGCCCGGACCTGTACGAGCGCCTGCTGGCCGCGCTTCCGCCGGGCGTGCTGCGCACCGGCCACACGCTGGAGGGTGTGGAGCAGGACGACCGCGTGGTCCGGCTGCGCATGGCCGACGGAACCGTCCACGAGGCCGACGTCCTGATCGGCGCCGACGGCATCAACTCCCTGGTCCGCCGCACTCTGTGGGGCGACTCCCCGATCCGCCCGCACCATCTGCAGCTCTACGGCGGTTACACCCTCGACGAGAACGTCTCCGCGCCCCGCGGGTTGTGCGTGCTCACCCACAGCTCCACCGTCCAGGGTGCCTGGACGGCCATCCGCAGCAAGGGCCGTGACGGCTTCCAGTGGTGGGTCCTCGGCGCCCACGACATCGACCGCCCCGTCCCCGAGGACCTCCACTCCGCCGCCGCCGGACTCGCCCGCGGCTTCCCCGACCCGCTGCCCCGGCTCATCGCCGCGACCGACCCCGCGCAGGTGCAGAGCTGGCCCATACGCGACCGCAAGCCGCTCAAGCAGTGGTCGAGGGGCCGCATCACCCTCATCGGCGACGCCGCCCACCCCACCTCCCCGTACGCCGCCTACGGAGCCGGCATGGCCACCGAGGACGGCTACTTCCTCGGCCGCCGGCTGGCGGGCGTGGACCTCAGAAACTCCGGCGCCGTCCGCCGCGCCCTTGCCGCGTTCGAGGCGCCCCGTAAACCCCACACCGCCCGGCAGTCCCAGACCGCGTGGGCTCTCGGCAAGGTCTTCCACCACGCGCCTGCCCCGCTGCGTCCCCTGCGCGACGCCGTGCTGGACCGCACACCGCTGTTCCAGAAGGTCGTCGGTGAGGGCACGCCAGGAGAGATCCTCAAGCAACTGGACGAGATCGAACGCGCCGAGAAGGCATTCGTCGCCGCGGGCGGCAGGACCGGCTGAAGAAGCCGCGGACCGGAGGGGTCACCGGGAAACGATCCTCGAGGGCGGACCGGATCAGGCGTCCTCGACCGAGAGGCGTTGCAGGGTGGTGGCGTGCCCGAGGGGACTGCCGCTCTCCACCCAGTGGCTGAGCGGGGTGGTGGCGAACAGTCCGGAGACCGCGAGGAGTCCGGCGCCGACGACGCCTTCCAGGTGGTCGAGTGACGCGGCGCGGACGGTCAGGCCGGCGGTGACGAGGCGGTTGCACCGCGCGTGCACCGTCGAGGAGACGACATCGACGAACCGGGGGCCGGTGCGCAGCACGCCGCCGCCCAGGACGAGGACGCCGGGATTGCAGAAGTTGACGAAGTTGGCGATGACCTCGGCCACGAGACGGGACCGTTTGTCGATCATCTCCAGGGCGAGGCGGTCCCCGTCCACCGCGGCGGCGCCGATCTCGCCGAGTGTGAGGCGGCCCGTGCGCCGCAGGGCCTTGCTGAGGCAGGGGCTCTCCTCGACCCGGCGGGTGCCTTCTTCGAGCATGGACCAGCCGCCGGCGACGGCTTCGAGGCAGCCGGTCAGGCCGCACCGGCAGACGGCCGACGGGTCGTCGGTGACGTGGGTGTGGCCGATGTCGCCCGCGGCGCCGCGGTCCCCGCGCAGCAGGCGTCCACGGGTGACCAGGCCGGCTCCGATGCCGGTGCCGACCTTGACGAAGAGCATGTCCCGTCCGTCGTGGGGGGTGCCGGACGTCCATTCGCCCAGGGCCATGAGGTTCACGTCGTTGTCCACCCACACGGGGGCGTCGTAGTGCTCGCGGAGCCAGGAGCGCACGCTGAAGCCGTCCCAGCCGGGCATGATCGGGGGCGCGACGAGATGACCGGCGGCGAACTCCACCGGTCCGGGCACACCTATGCCGATCGCCCAGGGCCTGCCGAGCCCCGTCTTGCGGGCGAGCACGGTGAACGCCGACCGGATCTGCCGCATGGTGGGTTCGGGGCCGGTGTCGACGGCCCAGTCCTCGTGGTGCGAGGCGATGATGGTGCCGGTGAGGTCCATGACGGCGGCGGTGAACTCGGACGCACCGACGAGGGCGCTGT
Organism: Streptomyces sclerotialus; assembly: GCA_000719105.1. Taxonomy (GTDB): domain Bacteria; phylum Actinomycetota; class Actinomycetes; order Streptomycetales; family Streptomycetaceae; genus Streptomyces; species Streptomyces sclerotialus_B. The sequence goes on from JODX01000014.1 coordinate 234,246, forward strand.
AGATGTACCCGGCTTCGGCGCGGAAGTGCAGGGTGCGGGCTTGCCGGCCGCCGGACGACGGGGCCAGTTCGCCGTCCTCGAGGAGTCCGAGTGAGAGGGCCTGGTCGACGCGCTGGGTGATCGCCTTGCGGCTGAGACCGGTCGCGGTGACCAGTTCCGGTCTGGTGGTCGCGCGGCCCGAGCGTACGAGGTTGATCACGACGGCGAGTGAGGCCGCTTCCAGCGCCGGCATCGAGGAGAACCCGGTCGCCTGCCCCCGCAGGGGAGCGGTGCCGGTCGGGACCGGGCGGCCCATGTCGTTTCCCCGTTCGTCGTTCCCACGGTTTTCCGTCGTCGTTCCAACGGTTTCCCGTGACGGTTTCCTGTGGACGGGATGTTACGTGAGGGCCGTTCCGCCCCGAGTGCCGTGACCGGTCGGAACGGAACGGCACCGATGACGTCCGCACCTCGTCATTGGTTGCTGAACGCCGCGTCGAAGGACGCCTCCGGCAGTCGCCACAGCAGTGACCGGACGTACCGGACGGCTTCGGCGGCGCCGTGCAGGCGGTTCATGCCGGCGTCCTCCCACTCGACGGAGACGGGACCGGTGTAGCCGATCGAGGCGAGGGCGCGGAAGGCGTCCTCCCAGGGGACGTCGCCGTGGCCGGTGGAGACGAAGTCCCAGCCGCGCCGCGGGTCGCCCCATGGCAGATGCGAGCCGAGGACACCCGAGCGGCCGGTGGCCGGCCGCAGGCGGGTGTCCTTGCAGTCGACGTGGTAGATGCGGTCGGCGAAGTCGGTGATGAACCCGACGGTGTCGACGCCCTGCCACAGCATGTGCGAAGGGTCCCAGTTGAATCCGAAGGCGGCGCGGTGGTCGATGGCCTGAAGGGCGCGGACGCTGGTCCAGTGGTCGTAGGCGATCTCCGCCGGATGCACCTCGTGGGCGAAGCGGACCCCTTCGGCGTCGAAGACGTCGAGGATCGGGTTCCAGCGGCGGGCGAAGTCGGCGTAGCCGTCGTCGATCACCGACTGGGGAACGGGCGGGAACATCGCGACGTAGGGCCAGATCTTCGAGCCGGTGAAACCGACGACGACGTCCGCGCCGAGTCTGCGGGCCACGCGGGCGGCGCGCTGCATGTCCTGCGCGGCCCGCCGGCGTACGCCTTCCGGTTCGCCGTCGCCCCAGGTGCTCGCGCGCAGAATGGCCCGGTGCCGGAAGTCGATGGGGTCGTCGCAGACCGCCTGTCCGGTGAGGTGGTGGGAGATCGCCCAGCAGCCGAGCCCGTACTTGTCCAGGATGTCGAGCCGGCCGCGCAGGTAGGCGGGGTCGGCCTCGGCGCGTTCCAGGTCGAGGTGGTCGCCGGACGCGGCGATCTCCAGTCCGTCGTATCCCCACTCGCTCGCCAGCCGGGCGACCGTCTCGAAGGGGAGGTCCGCCCACTGCCCGGTGAAGAGGGTGACGGGCTGCCGGGCGGGAGGCTGTGGCCGCGTGGCCGTCATGTCGTCTGCTCCTCGTCGTCGTCGGTCGGGATGTCGGTCCAGTTGCCGGAGGCGACCGAGGCGAGGACCGCCTCGGTGATCCGGGCGGCGCGCAGGCCGTCGGTGAAGCGGGGCAGCCCGTCGACGGCGCCGCCGCGCAGTGCGGTGTAGGTGTCGGCCACGAAGTCGGTGAAGCACTCGTGGTAGCCCTGGGGGTGGCCCGCGGGCAGTGCTCCCCGAGGGGCGGGCGGGGAGCCGGGGCGGCCCGGATCGCGGGCCACTGTCCGGTTCGCGTCCCGTCCGCCGATCCAGAGGGTCTCCGGGGTCTCCTGGTGGAACCCGTAGCTGGCGTCCGGTCCGTCGAAGGAGAAGGACAGGGCGTTCTTGCGGCCGGCGCTCGCCTGGCTGATCACGATGCTGCCGAGGGCGCCGGTGTCGGTGGTGAAGGTGACGACCGCTCCGTCCTCGGTGGTGACGGGGACGGGTGTGCCGTCGGGGCCCGGGCGGGTGGGCGCGGACCGGCCGAATTGGGCGTTGACGCGGACGATGCGCTGGCCGGTGACGAACTCCGCGAGATCGCACCAGTGGACGCCGATGTCGGCGAACGCGCGACTGGGCCCGCCGGCCGCCGCGTCCACCCGCCAGTTGGTGGCGCCCGGGTCGGCCAGCCAGTCCTGCAGGTAGCTGCCGTGCAGCAGCCAGGGCGGTGTCGCGCCCGGCGCCTGGATCCGTGCGCGGGCCTCGCGGACGGAGGCGTAGTAGCGGTAGACGAACGGCACCGTGGCGACGAGTCCGCTGTCGGCGGCCAGCGCGGTCAGATGAGCCGCCTCGGCCGGGTCGGTGGCGAGCGGCTTCTCGCACACCACGTGGCAGCCCGCCGCGAGCGCCGCCCGGACGAAGCCGGTGTGGAGGACGTTGGGCGTGCAGACGTGCAGCACGTCGATCCCCGCCTCGAACGCCTCGTCCACCGAGCCGGCGCCCAGGGCGGCCCCGAACTGCTCGGCTCCCGCTCGTCCCTTCTCGGGGCTGGAGCCCACGACGGCGACCAGGTCACCGCCGGCGGCGATGATCGAGCGGGAGTGGACGGCTCCCATGAAGCCGGTTCCGACGACGGCGGCGCGCACGGTGCGCATGAGACCTCGCTTCTCGTAGGGCTGATGGGGCGGGCGGACGGACGTCAGCGTCCGCGGGCGTCGTTCTCCAGGGACCGCAGCAGGGCGTGCTGACGGCGGACCTGTTCGAGCGAGCGGTAGGGGAGGCGGTCACCCTCGTACTCGCTGGAGAGGTAGCCGGTGTAGCCGTGCTCGACGAGGGTGGTGACGATCTCCTTCCACGGGATCTGCGGATCGGTGAGGTCGTCGGTGATGTCGAAGAACTTCGCCTGGATGAAGGCCACGTAGGGCAGCACGGCCACCAGGTCCGCCATGGGGACGGCCAGCGGACGGCGCCAGCCGGCTTCCTGGGCCTCCTCGTCGAGCCCTTCCTGACGGGCGTCGGTCGCGGCGCGCTGGAAGATGCCGGTGTCGATCAGGAGCCGGAAGTGGTCGGTGCCGGTGCGTTCGATGAACGCCAGGTAGTCGTCGACGACCTCGTGCCTGATGGGGGTCGGCGCGTGGATCTCGGGGCAGATGACGATGCCGAGTTCGGCCGCGCGGTCGAGGACGCGCTCGACGACCGGTTCCCAGATGGGGTGCGGTTTGAGATCCAGCGACACCACGCCGATCTTGGGGCGCAGGGTGGTGAAGCCGAGCGTGGAGGCCAGTTCCAGGTCGCGGCGGAGGATGGTGACGCCCTCGTCGACGGTCAGGTCGCGGTGCTGCCACATCCGCGAGTCGATCCAGGAGCCGTAGTTGGTGGCGGTCAGCCGGTGGCGTTCCAGGCCGGCGTGCCAGTCGTCGATCCACCGGGTGGCCGGGGTGGGATAGCCGCTGATGTTGCCCTCGCCGAGGATCTCGATGCCGGTCGCGCCGAGGTCGGCGATCTCGGCCATGGCGTCGTCGAGGGTGAGCAGGGTGTGGAGGTCTCCGGTGTAGCTGTAGAGGGAGACGCCGTACTGGAGGGTGGGGTGCCCGCTCGTCACAGGAGGGTGACCTTTCGCTCGGCGTGGAAGACCGAGGGCTGGAACTCGGCCGGGATGTAGGGGGCCCGGAGGGCGATGCCGACCTCGAGGTGGTGCACGCCCGCGGGAAGGCCGCCCGGGTGGGGGACGGTGATGGTGGCCGGCTCGTCGAGCTGCCAGCGCACATCGGTCGAGGCGCCCAGTTCGGCGCAGGTGAAGTCGCGTCCCTGAAGGGTCCACCGGGGGATGTCCCGGGCCCAGAACAGGTCGCCGACCCGGACCTCGACGCCTTCGATGAGGCTGCCCCACAGGCCGCGGTAGTTGGGCATGCGGAGCTGGAACTGGAAGCCGATGGTCTCCCCGTCGGCGTCGACGTTGCGCACGCCGCGGTTCTGGATGATGTCCCGGTCCAGCATGGGTCCTCCGGTGGGTTGGGGAGAGGGAACGTGGGGTGGTCGCGGTCAGCGTTCGGCGGAGGCGATGCTCCGGGCGCCGCCGACGGCGAGGGCGACCGAGGTCAGCGTGGGGTTGCAGGCCGTGGCGGTGGGGATGACGCCGTTGCCGGCCACGAACAGGCCGCGCACCCCCCACACCTGGCCGGTCGGATCGCACACCGAGGTGCCGTCGTCGGTGGCGCCCATCCGGACGGTGCCCTGGTAGTGCAGGGAGGCGCCCGCCGGGAAGACCAGGGGCGGTGTGTCGTCGAGCGGCTCGCCGAGGGCCGCCGCGGCGCGCAGGATCTCCGTCTGCGCGTTCTTGATGGAGGCGTGGTCCGCTTCGGTGAGCCGGTAGTGGATCCGCATCGCCGGCATGCCGTACCCGTCCTGCTCGTCGTCGCGGAAGGCGACCCGGTCGTTCGCCTGGAGGTCCTTGGCGCAGAACCAGCCGAGCCCGACGATCGATCCGGGCCGCAGGTCGTCGTCGGCGAGGGGGACCGGTGAGGCGTCGAGCTGCATGACCTGGCCGTGGAACGGGTGGGTGTCGGTGAAGGGCACCCAGGTGACGCCGCTGCTGGCCGTGACGCCCATGCCTTCGCCCGGCGCCGCCGGGGGGTCGGGCAGGTCCCGCATGCGCACGGCGTACACGATCTGCGGCTGGTCGTTGAGGTAGCGCCCGAGAGCGGGCGGGCGGACACCGGACGCGTGCAGCAGCTGCGGGGTGCGCAGGCTGTCCGCGGCCACCACCACGTACCGCGCGGCGACGTCGTGGTCGGTACCCGCGCGCCGGTCCCGGACCCGCACCCCGCGTACGGCACCACCGGCCCCGTCCAGCAGGACACGGGTCACCAGCGCTTCCGGGTGCAACGTGAACCGGGGGTTGTTCCGGGTCACATCGCCGAACACCACGTCCGCGCCGCACCACAGCAGCCGTCCGTCCGGCGCGCGCCGGACGGCGAGCGGCATCGGCCGCACCCGCCGGTCCGCGGCGCGGTCGTGGTCGAGGGCGACGGAGAGGCGTTCGCGGACCTCGTCGGCGAACGGCGCGTCGGCCAGCACCTCGGCCGAGACGTCGAGCAGCCGCTCGGCCTCGGCCAGCAGGGCGGGCATCCCGGGAAGGAAGGGAATGATCTCGCTGTCACCCGGGCGAGGACACGCCCCGGTCCAGTGTGCGCCCATGCCGCCCACGTTGCTGGACATCGCGGCGGCCGGCAGACCGTCCTCCCCGTCCTGGCGCCACCCCTTGTCCAGCAGGAACGTGCCCGGCCGCTGCAGTCTGCTCCGGTCGCTGGCGTAGCCGTCCATCGTGTCGGTCGATGTGGCACCGGTGAACGGACGAGGTCCCTCGGAGGCGCGCTGTGCCGACGCCCGCCGCTCGGCCTCCCCGATGTTCTTCACGTGCGCCCCCGGCGGATCGCTGATCAGCGGTCCCGCCTCGAAGACGGCGACCGTCAGCCGGGGGGCCAGCTCGCTCAGCACCCGGGCGTAGGCGGCGCCCGCCGGACCACTGCCGACGATCGCCACATCGACCTCGCCAGGGAACCTGGCATCCCCCTCGGGGGTGGCGCTCGCGGCAGTACTGCTGGTGGACCGGGGCATCCGGGGCCTCCCTGGGCGCCGCGTCGTGCGCGGTCACCTGTGCTCGGAAACGGTGAGGTCGACGCGGCAGCATGCTTCTGTCCGCTGCGCTCAACCGGACATCAACTTATGTTCCTAAAGAACAAAAGACAACTACGTGTTCCATCGCTGTGGCTGAAGAGGTGCTGGAAGCATTTAGCGCGGACCGTTGACTTAAGTTCCTCAAGAACACAAGATGCGCCAAAGCCGTCCAGGCAATGACGCTGACGTGAGGACTCGATGATGAGCACCAGGCAGCCCGGCACGCCCGGCAAGGGCCCGCTCGGGCCGAACCCGGCCGCTGAAGGCACCGCCGCCGTCGTACCGCTCGCCCCGGCGGACGACCCGCGGGCCGTGCGCCGCAGCGAACGAGCGGCCTTCGCGCTGGGGGACGTGGCCTCCAACCTGACGTGGACCACGATCTCCAGCTACCTGCTCTTCTTCTACACCGACGTCGCCGGGATCGCGGCCGGTGCGGCCGGCACACTGATGCTGATCGCGCGACTGCTCGACGCCTTCTTCGATCCGGCGGTCGGACTCATCCTCGACCGCACCGTCTCGCGGTGGGGAAGGGCCAGGCCCTACCTCTTGCTCGGGGCACCGCTGCTCAGTGCCCTGACCCTGCTGACGTTCCTCACACCGGGAGGCGGCGGCACCGCCGCCCTGATCTACGCCTACGCGACGTTCGTCCTCGTCGGCCTGGCGTACTCGCTGGTCAACGTCCCCTACGGCGCGCTCATGGCCATGGCGACGCGCGACTCCGGGGCACGCATGCAGTTGGCCGGGATGCGCTCGTTCGGAGTCGGCATCGGCCTGATCGTGGTCTCCACGGCGACCCAGCCGCTGATCAGCCTGTTCGGCGGCTCGTCGACGTCACGGTCGGGATTCGCCTGGACCGCGGCCCTGTACTCGGTGATCGGCATGGTCCTGTTCTGGGCCGTCTTCTCCCTCGTCAAGGAGCGGGTGCCCGCCGCCCCCCTGGCCGAGGACCGGCCCGGTGTCGCGGACTCGGTCAAGGCCCTCGTACGGAACACCCCGTGGCTGACGGTGTTCATCTTCTCGATCCTGTCCTTCGCCCGCCTCGGCGTCATCACCGGCGGCGCCGTCTACTTCGCCCTCCACGTGCTGGACAGGCCCACAGCCGTCTCGGTTGTTCTGCTGGCCTTCTCCCTGTCCGCGGTGCTCGGCTCCCTGATCACCGCCCGAGTGCTTCGCGCGCTCGGTCACCGCCGCGGGATCCTGCTGGGCCTCGTCGCCTGCATCGCCCTTTCCGTCCCGCTGTTCTTCCTGCGTGACAACCTCGTCGCGTTCACCGTGGTGTTCTTCACGGCCAACCTTGTCGGCGGCCTGGGATTCGTCGCCGTCCCCGCGCTCGTGGCGGACACGGTCGAGTGGCATGAGTGGCGCAGCGGCCGCCGCGACGAGGGTCTGCTGTTCGCCGGTTACAGCATGAGCACCAAGATCGGTGCCGCACTCGGTTCGGCCTGCCTGGCCTGGGGCCTGGCGGCCATCGGCTACCGGCCCGACGCTGTCACCACGCAGGTCAGCCAAGGCATCAGCCTGCTCTTCATCGGCCTGCCCGCCCTGATCGCGGGCCTGCAGGCCGCAGTGATCGCGACGTACCGCTTGGAGGCGAAGCTGCCCGGCATCAAGGAGGACCTCCGCCGTCGCAAGGACGCGTAGTCACCGAGATACCGACAGCCCACCACGGCCGGCCGCCAAGCGGCCACCGGTCGGTGCGCGCCGGACGACCGGCAAGAGACGCTCAGCGGCCGCGGTCGACAGGCCCGCCCCAGCACCGGACGCAGCTTCGTCACCAGGCCGGACAGCGCACCCGCGAGCCACCCCAGATCTCGCAGCCCTGATCCAGTCCGTCGCCACACCGTACGGGCACCCGCCTCAAGGGGCGTGGCACCCGCTGTCCCTCCAAAGAAGTCCACTGCCTGTGGTGGCGACTGCGACACTGCCTGCCTCGGGGCTGTGTGGAGCGCGGGGGCGGGCGCATGGAGATCCCGTGCGTGGCTCCCAGCCGACGTCCCGGGCTCCGAGGACGGTGAGGCGTGGCTCCGGCCGCAGCCGCGGGGACGGCGAACAGGCCGAGGGCGATCGGCCCCACGAGGCCGGCCCGACGTCCTGCACAGGCCGGCTCTCGCTGCGGCAGGCGTCCCGTTGCCGCCGGCGGGCGACGGCGGCAGTGACGTGGTGGATCGGGGCCTGGGGGAGTGGTGCCCGACAGCGGTGCGGGAACGCCTGCCCGAGCAGCCGACCCGCCGCGCGAACGCGCTCGCCGGTGCGACATACTCCTCCGATGGGTTCACGCACTTCCCCGATCAGCCGGCCGATCACGATACGGAGGGCCGTCGCGGGGGATGCCAAGCGGCTCACGCGGCTCGTGCGTGGCTCAGGCGCCTACAGAGGTGAGTACGCGGCCGCAGTCGC
>JODX01000015.1 GCA_000719105.1 Streptomyces sclerotialus
CCCCCGAACCCCACCCACAGGTACGCCCCCACCCGCTCTGGCGCTGGCGGCGCAACCCGCTGCGCCGACGCACCGACCGTCTCCAGGGCTGGATCGCGCTCGGACTGCTGCTGACCGTGCCGGTGCTCGCCCTCGCGGCCATGTTCGCGGTCGGCGACGCCGCTTACCGGCACTACCGGGCGACCGCCGAGCACCAGGCACAGTCCCGGCACCACATCACCGCGGTCCTCGTCCACGACGCTCCCCGCCACCCGGAACCCGGATCCGACGAGGCGAAGCAGACCCGTTACCCGGTCCCGGTCCGCTTCACCGCCCCGGACGGGCGGACCCGTACCGGGGAGACCGATGTGCTGCCCGGACTGCCCGCGGGCAGCACCGTCCGCGTCTGGGCCGGCGCGGACGGAATCCTCACCGAACCGCCCATAACCACCGAGCAGATCAGCAGCCGCGCCATGGGCTGGGCACTCATCACCTTCATGGCCGTCACCCTTGCCGGTGCCGCCGCGAATGCCGCCGCCGCCCTGGCCCTGCGCCGGCGCAACCTCGCCCAATGGGACGCGAGGTGGGCCGAGACGGCGCCGCGCTGGACGACCTCGCCATGACGTGCACCTCCTGCTGGACCACACCTGTGCGGCGACCGCACGAACGAAAAGGACGCCCACTCCGTCGGTATACAGACCGAATCGAAACGGAAGCTTCAGTAGGAGGTGCACCGGTGAGAGCCCGGCTTCCAGCCGACCGGAACAGAAGCGCTCGGGCACTGCTGACGGCGGCCACGCTCGTGATGTCCGTCGGCTGTACGTCCGAGTCGTCGGGCGGCGGCGAGTCGATGTCCGACTGTGCGTACATGGTCGAGTACGGGAACCGGATGTACTCGGACGTCCCCGACGCCGAGTTCACGGCCGGTGGCAGGCTCGGTACGGCCACCAGGTCACCGTGCGACGACACACCGAGCGACGGCTCCGACGAGGAGACACCGACCACCACCACCGCCTACGCGATCGAAGGGGTGGACCCCGCCGTCGCGATCACGGTGGACGATGCTCCCGACCTCGTCCTCGTCGCCGTCCCGGCCGACGGCGGCGCAGGCGGGGAACTGCCGCCGCAGGTTGAGAAGCTGCTCAGGAACCAGTCCGCACCCTGACGCCGCCGACAGCGTCACACGCCGAACCGCTCGACGAGCGCTCTCATGACCTCGAAGGCGGGCTTGGGGACGTAGTCGTCGGTGGTGAGACCGAATTGATGGAAGAGTCCTGGCTTCGCGCTGTCGGCGTCGCGCAGGGCGAAGTGCGTGTACCCGCTCAGCCTGAGCCGTTCCGCGTGCGCCGCGACGACGCCGACCACGGTCTCGACGACCTCGGACTGACGGTGCGGCGGCCGGTCCGGCCCCGTGGGCCAGCCGTGCTCTGTAATGTGCAGCGGCAGGTGTCCCAGTCCGGCCGGTGCCAGCACCACGTCCCGATGATGGCGCAGCAGCCCTTCGACGGCGCGTGCCAGGCCGGAAGCGGCTATGGGTCGGAAGACGTCGGGGAAGAAGTCCAGCCCCACGTAGTCGAGGTCGGCGATGAAGTCGGTGCCTCCGCGGGCGGCCAGGTCGGCGACGAAGGAGATGCCCGGCCCGAAGAGGGGAGTGGTGTTGAAACCTGTCCGCAGGTGCGTCAGTCCGAGTTCACGTGCCTGCGCTTTGACCGCGGACACGCCGCGAACGATCGCTTCCTGCACCCTCGGGTAGTGACCGTCCAGCGTGGGGTTGCCCGTGACGTTCGGTTCCTCCGCCACCTGCAGCGTGCCGGTGACCGTGCCGTACTGCACGACGAGCTCCCGCAGGAAAGCGCAGTAGCCGTCCACGTCTCCGGAAGCCGCCTGATACTGCGCCACCAGGTCCAGGCGGCGGCCCCGCACGGCGTACCGGGCCGCGTCGGCCGGTGCCGCGGTCGGGTGAGGTTCGCCGAGTCGGGTCGTGTCGTCGAAGCCGGTGTAGGCACGCACCAGGAAGGGGCGGTCCGCTCGCCCTTGGAGCCGGTCGAGCGCGGCGGTCACACGGACCGGGTCATCGGGTGGGCCGCCGGCCAGGCCTCCGGTGTCGTCGCCGGCGACTCCGCCCGGGTAAACGCCGAAGAGTAATCCTCGCCGCGATGTCGGTGTCATGCTTCCGCTTCCTCTCGCGTCAGTTCGCCGGGTGGGCTGCCGCCGTGGTCCCGGGCCAGGCCAGTGATCCGGTGCGGATGTCCTCGATGACCGCGTCGATCCAGGCCGTCTCGGCGCGCGCGAGAGACAACGCGTACTCCGCTTCGATGACATGGAGTCGGGGCACGCCGGCTGCCAAGGCGTCCGCGAGGCGCCTCTCGTCCGCCGCCGTACGCTGCTGGAGGTGCCCGGCACGCTCGGTCAGGGCTTCGACGGCCTCTCTGGGTCCCAGGGCGCCGAGGTAGGTGACGGCCCCCAGAAACGCGGAGAACTCCCGCTGTGGGTTACGGATCTGGGAGTCCAGCCGCCGTACGAGTTCCTCGTGTCCCGCTGGTGTCAGCTCGTAGACGGTCCGTTCCGGCCGGTTCCCCGAACGTTCTTGGCCCTGTGTGGCCACCCATCCCGCCTCGGTCATGGCGGCGACGGTGTTGTACAGCGTGCCGCGCGTGACCGCCGCAGCATGGCTGTCACTGCGTTCCTGCAGCTCGTGCAGCATCTGGTACGGGTGCATGCGCTGTTCCAGCAGGAGGCCCAGCACTGCCAGCACGATGGGGTTGTCGAGGGCACGTCGAGGCATGGTCGAACTCTAACAGTCTAAATAGACCAACGTTCGTTGCCTTGGTCGCTGTCTGTCGTCTGCCGTCTGCCGTCTGCTGTCTGCCGTCTGCCGTCTGTCGTCTGCCCGAACAAATCCATGCAAGCATGCTTGCTTGTTTTTGAGGCCGCTGTCATGCTCCCAGCCATGGCCGATCCGACGCCCGTGCTCGACGACCTGCGTGCCGAAAGCGACGAACTCGACAGCTTGGTCGGTCAGTTGACCGCTGAGCGGTGGACGCTCCAGACCCCCGCCCCCCGCTGGACCGTGGCCCACCAGATCGCACACCTGACCTGGACCGATCACTCGTCCCTGGTCGCCGTGACCGACGAGGACGGGTTCCGGGCGCTCGTGGAGCAGGCCCTCGCCGCTCCCCACTCGTTCGTCGACCAGGGAGCGGAGCGGTTCGCGAAGCTGCCGCCGCCCGAACTGCTCGCGAAGTGGCGGGAGGGCCGCGCCGCTCTCGACAGTGCGCTGCGCGCCGCACCGCCCGGTGCCCGCTTCCTCTGGTACGGCCCACCCATGTCGGCCGCCTCCATGGCCACCGCCCGGCTCATGGAGACCTGGGCCCACGGCCTGGACATCGCGGACGCCCTGGGTGTGGTGCGCGCACCCACCGACCGGCTGAGGCATGTGGCGCGGATCGGGGTGCGAGCCCGGGACTACGCGTTCGCGGTACGCGGACTCACCCCGCCCACCGAGCAGTTCCGCGTCGAGCTCACCGGCCCGGACGGTGACGTGTGGACGTACGGCCCCGAGGACGCGCCGCAACACGTCACCGGGTCCGCGCTCGACTTCTGCCTCCTGGCCACCCAGCGTGCGCACCGCACCGACCTCGACCTGCACGCCGTGGGCACCGACGCCGATCAGTGGCTGGACATCGCGCAGGCCTTCGCGGGCCTGCCGGGAGCGGGGCGGCCGCCGAAGGGCCGCCCGAAGGGAGCCGCACAGTGACCCCGCCGCGCCCGGAAAGCCCAAGGCCGGCACAGTCGGAGATCCTCCGCATCGGCAACGCCTCCGGCTTCTACGGCGACCGCTTCGACGCGCTGCGCGAGATGCTCACCGACGGTCCGCTGGACGTCCTGACCGGCGACTACCTTGCCGAACTGACCATGCTCATCCTGGCCCGGGACCGGCTGAAGGATCCCACTGCCGGGTACGCCCGCACCTTCCTCCGGCAGTTGGAGGAGTGCCTCGGCCTGGCCCACGAGCGCGGGGTCCGGATCGTCACCAACGCCGGCGGGCTGAACCCGGCCGGACTCGCCGACGCCGTGCGGGCGCTGGCCGGCCGGCTCGGCATCCCCGTACGCGTCGCGCACGTCGAGGGCGACGACCTGACCGCGGCCCACCCGGGCAGCCTCGCCGCGCACGCCTACCTCGGCGGGTTCGGCATCGCGGCCTGCCTGCGCGAGGGAGCGGACGTGGTCGTCACCGGGCGGGTCACCGACGCCGCCCTGGTCACCGGCCCCGCCGCCGCGTACTTCGGCTGGGCGCCGACGGACCACGACCGGCTCGCGGGCGCCGTCGTCGCCGGGCATCTGCTGGAGTGCGGGGCGCAGGTCACCGGCGGCAACTACGCGTTCTTCCGGGACGGCGACGTACGGCGGCCCGGCTTCCCGCTCGCCGAACTCCACGCCGACGGGAGCTGCGTGATCACCAAGCACGACGGCACCGGCGGATTCGTCGACGTCGGCACGGTCACCGCCCAGCTCCTGTACGAGACGGGCGGCGCCCGGTACGCGGGACCCGACGTCACCGCCCGGCTGGACACCGTACGACTCACGCAGGACGGGCCCGACCGGGTGCGTGTCGAGGGAGTACGGGGGGAGGCGCCGCCGCCCACCCTCAAGGTCGGGCTCAACCGGCTCGGCGGCTTCCGCAACGAGGTGACCTTCGTCCTCACCGGACTGGACATCGAGGAGAAGGCGGCCCTCGTGCATCAGCAGATGGGCGACGCGCTGGCCAAGTCGCCGCCCGCCGAGGTGCGGTGGGAGCTGGTGCGTACGGACCGGCCCGACGCCGGGACCGAGGAGCTGGCCAGTGCCCTGCTGCGGCTGGTCGTCCGGGACGCGGACCAGCAGGTCGTCGGACGGCCGCTGAGCGGTGCCGCCGTGGAGCTGGCACTGGCCGGCTACCCCGGCTTCCATGTGCTCGCACCACCTGGCAAGGGCGCTCCTTATGGGGTCTTCGAGGGTGTGTACGTCCCCCATGGCGCCGTCAACCATGTGGCCGTCCTCCACGACGGGCGCCGGGTATCTGTGCCGTCACCCCAGGACATCGCCGTACTGGAGGACGTGCCGCCCCCACCCCTGCCCGAGCCCCTGCCCCCCGGCCCCACCACCCGCGCTCCCCTCGGCCTCCTCGCCGGCGCCCGCAGCGGCGACAAGGGCGGCAACGCCAACGTCGGGGTGTGGGTGCGGACGGACCGGGCCTGGCGGTGGCTGGTGCACGAGCTGACCGCCGACCGGTTCCGGGAGCTGATCCCCGAGAGCCGCGACCTGCCCGTCACCCGGCACGTCCTGCCCCACCTCCGCGCCCTGAACTTCGTCGTCGAGGGGATCCTCGGCGAGGGCGTGGCCTCCCAGGCCCGCTTCGACCCGCAGGCCAAGGCCCTCGGCGAATGGCTCCGCTCCCGCCACCTGGACATACCGGAGATCCTCCTGTGACGGTCCTTTCCTCCTCCCTGGTCACCACCGGCCTCGACCCCGACCCGGACTACGCGGCCCGCCGCGAGGCCATGCTCACCAAGCTCGCCGAGCTGGACACCGAGCACGCCAAGGCCCTCGCGGGCGGCGGCGAGAAGTACCTCGCCCGGCACAGGAAGCGCGGCAAGCTGCTCGCGCGGGAGCGCATCGAGCTCCTCCTCGACCCGGACACGCCCTTCCTGGAGCTGTCCCCGCTCGCCGCCTGGGGCAGCGAGTACGTGGTAGGGGCGTCCCTCGTCACCGGCATCGGCGTCGTCGAGGGCGTCGAGTGCCTGATCACCGCCAACGACCCGACCATACGCGGCGGCGCCAGCAACCCCTGGACCCTGAAGAAGGCCCTGCGCGCCAACGACATCGCCCTCGCCAACCGGCTCCCCTGCATCAGTCTGGTCGAGTCCGGCGGCGCCGACCTGCCGTCCCAGAAGGAGATCTTCATCCCGGGCGGCGCCCTCTTCCGCGACCTCACGCGCCTCTCCGCCGCCGGTATCCCCACCGTCGCGGTCGTGTTCGGGAACAGCACCGCCGGCGGCGCGTACGTCCCCGGCATGTCCGACCACGTGATCATGGTCAAGGAGCGGGCGAAGGTGTTCCTCGGCGGGCCGCCACTCGTCAAGATGGCGACCGGCGAGGAGAGCGACGACGAGTCCCTGGGCGGAGCCGAGATGCACGCGCGCGTGTCGGGCCTCGCCGACCACTTCGCCGTCGACGAGCACGACGCCCTCCGCCAGGCGCGGCGCGTCGTCGCCCGCCTCAACCACCGCAAGGCACACCCCGATCCCGGCCCCGCCGCACCCCCCAAGTACGACGAGGACGAACTCCTCGGCATCGTCCCCGGCGACCTGCGCACCCCCTTCGACCCGCGCGAGGTGATCGCCCGGATCGTCGACGCCTCCGACTTCGACGAGTTCAAGCCGCTGTACGGGACGAGCCTGACGACCGGCTGGGCGGAGCTGCACGGCTATCCGGTCGGCATCCTCGCCAACGCCCAGGGCGTGCTGTTCAGCGCGGAGTCGCAGAAGGCGGCCCAGTTCATCCAGCTCGCCAACCAGCGCGACATCCCGCTGCTCTTCCTGCACAACACCACCGGCTACATGGTCGGCAAGGAGTACGAACAGGGCGGCATCATCAAGCACGGCGCCATGATGATCAACGCGGTGTCCAACTCCACCGTCCCGCACCTGTCCGTCCTCATGGGCGCCTCCTACGGCGCCGGGCACTACGGCATGTGCGGGCGCGCCTACGACCCGCGCTTCCTGTTCGCCTGGCCCAGCGCCAAGTCCGCCGTCATGGGCCCGCAGCAGCTCGCCGGCGTGCTGTCGATCGTCGCCCGGCAGTCCGCGGCCGCGAAGGGACAGCCGTACGACGAGGAGGGCGACGCCGCGCTGCGCGCCATGGTGGAGCAGCAGATCGAGTCCGAGTCCCTGCCGATGTTCCTGTCCGGGCGGCTGTACGACGACGGGGTCATCGACCCGCGCGACACCCGCACCGTCCTCGGCCTGTGCCTGTCCGCCCTCCACACCGCGCCCTACGAGGGTGCGCGGGGCGGCTTCGGCGTCTTCCGGATGTGAGGGAACACCGATGACCGAGGGACCAAAGATGATCACTTCTGTCCTGGTCGCCAACCGTGGCGAGATCGCCTGCCGTGTCTTTCGCACCTGCCGCGAGCTGGGCATCCGGACGGTCGCCGTGCACTCGGACGCCGACGGGAGCGCCCTCCACGCGCGCGTGGCCGACGCCGCGGTACGGCTGCCCGGGGCGGCGCCCGCCGAGACGTATCTGCGCGGCGACCTGATCGTGAAGGCCGCCATGGACGCGGGCGCGGACGCCGTGCACCCCGGCTACGGCTTCCTGTCGGAGAACGCCGACTTCGCGCGTGCCGTCCTGGACGCGGGACTGGTCTGGATCGGGCCGCCCCCGGCCGCGATCGAGGCGATGGCGTCCAAGACGCGCGCGAAGCAGCTCATGGGCATCGAGCCGCTCGGTGCGGACGAGGTCACCGAGGCCGATCTGCCCGTGCTGGTGAAGGCCGCCGCGGGCGGTGGCGGGCGCGGCATGCGGGTCGTACGGCGGCTGGCGGACCTCGGCGCCGAGCTGACGGCCGCGCGCGCGGAGGCCGCGAGCGCTTTCGGGGACGGTGAGGTGTTCGTCGAGCCGTATGCCGAGGGCGGGCGGCACGTCGAGGTGCAGGTGCTCGCCGACACGCACGGCACCGTCTGGGCGCTCGGCACCCGCGACTGCTCCCTGCAGCGCCGCCACCAGAAGGTGATCGAGGAGGCCCCGGCGCCCGGCCTGCCGCGCGCGCTCGTCGACGAGCTGCACGACACGGCCGTACGGGCCGCCCGCGCGGTGAGCTATGTGGGGGCGGGCACCGTCGAGTTCCTCGTGGCGGACGGGCGGGCCCACTTCCTGGAGATGAACACCCGCCTCCAGGTCGAGCACCCCGTCACGGAGGCCGTGTTCGGCATCGACCTGGTCGCCGAGCAGATACGCGTCGCCGAAGGCCACGCCCTTGAGAAAGACCCCCCACGCGCGCGGGGCCACGCCGTCGAGGCCCGCCTGTACGCCGAGGACCCGGCCCACGGCTGGGCCCCGCAGACCGGCCGCCTGCACCGCCTCGCCGTCCCGGGCGTCCGCCTGGACACCGGTTACGGGGACGGCGACGACATCGGCGTCCACTACGATCCGATGATCGCCAAGGCCGTCGTCCACGCGCCCACGCGCGCGGAGGCGCTTCGCGGGCTCGCTGCTGCCCTGGAGCGGGCGGCGATCCACGGCCCGGTCACCAACCGTGACCTGCTCGTCCGCTCCCTGCGGCACGAGGAGTTCACCACCGGCTGCATGGACACCGGCTTCTACGACCGCCACCTGCCGGAGCTGACCGAGCCGCGTCCCGACCCGTACGCCCCCCTGGCGGCCGCCCTCGCCGACGCTCACGACCACGCGGGCCCGCGCTCCCGCTTCGGCGGCTGGCGCAACGTCCCCTCGCAGCCGCAGGTCAAGCGCTACGCCATGGCGGGAGGGGAGCACGAGGTCCACTACCGCCACACCCGCCAGGGCCTGACCGTCGACGGTGCGGACGGGGTCCGCGTCGTCCACGCCGACGCCCGCCTGGTCGTCCTGGAAGCCGACGGCGTGCGGCGGAGGTACGAGGTCGCCCGGTACGGCGACGACCGGGTGTACGTGAACGCCGCCGAGCTCACCGCCCTGCCCCGCTTCCCCGACCCCACGGCACAGCAGGAGCCGGGCTCCCTGCTCGCCCCCATGCCCGGCACGGTCGTCCGTGTCGCCGACGGCCTCGCCGAGGGCGGCCGGGTGGCGGCCGGGCAGCCCCTGCTGTGGCTGGAGGCGATGAAGATGGAGCACCGGATCTCCGCCCCGGCCGCGGGCACGCTCACCGTTCTGCGCGCAGTCCCGGGACAACAGGTCGAGGTCGGCACCCTGCTGGCCGTCGTACAGAAGGAGATCTCATGACGTCCGTCATCGAAAGCGACGAGCACAAGGCCCTCCGCGCGGCCGTCGCCGCCCTCGGCGGCCGCTACGGCCGCGACTACGTCCGCCGGACCGTGGCCGCCGGAGCCCACCCCGACGAACTCTGGGCCGAGGCCGCCAAGCTCGGCTACCTCGGCGTCAACCTGCCCGAGGAGTACGGCGGGGGAGGCGGCGGCATCACCGAGCTCTCCATCGTCCTGGAGGAGCTGGGCGCCGCCGGCTGCCCGCTGCTGATGCTGGTCGTCTCGCCCGCCATCTGCGGCACCGTCATCAGCCGCTTCGGCACCGAGGAGCAGAAACGCGCCTGGCTGCCCGGCCTCGCCGACGGCAGCCGCCTCATGGCCTTCGGCATCACCGAACCCGACGCGGGCTCCAACTCCCACCGCATCACCACCACCGCCCGCCGCGACGGCGGCGACTGGCTGCTCACCGGCCGCAAGGTGTTCATCTCCGGCGTCGACCAGGCCGACGCGACGCTGATCGTCGGCCGTACGGAGGATGCCCGCACCGGCCGCCTCAAGCCCTGCCTGTTCATCGTCCCGCGCGACGCGGAAGGCTTCGAGCGGCGCCCCATCGACATGGAGCTGCGGGCGGCGGAGAAGCAGTTCGAGCTCACCCTCGACGAGGTGCGGCTGCCCGGGGACGCCCTTGTCGGTGACGAGGACGCGGGTCTGCTCCAGCTTTTCGCCGGCCTCAACCCCGAGCGCATCATGACGGCCGCGTTCGCGATCGGCATGGGCCGCTACGCGCTCGCCCGGGCCGTCGAGTACGCCCGCGACCGCACCGTCTGGATGGCCCCCATCGGCGCCCACCAGGCCATCGCGCACCCCCTGGCCCAGTCCCACATAGAGCTCGAGCTGGCCCGTCTGATGATGCGCAAAGCCGCCCACCTGTACGACGCGGGGGACGACATCGGCGCTGGGGAGGCCGCCAACATGGCCAAGTACGCGGCCGGGGAGGCGTGCGTGAAGGCCGTCGACCAGGCGGTGCACACCCTCGGCGGCAACGGCCTCACCAACGAGTACGGCCTCGCCTCCCTCATCACCGCCGCGCGCGTGTCCCGTATCGCCCCGGTGAGCCGGGAGATGATCCTCAACTACGTCTCGCACCAGACCCTGGGCCTGCCCAAGTCGTACTGATCGACGCAGCCGCTCGCCGCAGCCGCCGGCCGCAGCCGACCACCGCAGGAGGAACCGATGTTCCGCAGCGAGTACGCAGATGTCCCGCCCGTGGACCTCCCCATCCACGAAGCCGTCCTGGGCCGCGCCGCCGAACACGGCGACACGCCCGCCCTGGTCGACGGCGTCGACGGCACCACCCTCACGTACGCACAGCTCGACCACTTCCACCGCCGGCTGGCCGCCGCCTTCGCCGACGCGGGCGTCCGCAAGGGCGACGTCCTCGCCCTGCACAGCCCCAACACGATCGCCTTCCCGCCGGCCTTCTACGCCGCCACGCGCGCGGGTGCCTCGGTGACCACCGTGCACCCGCTCGCCACCGCCGACGAGCTGGCCAAGCAGCTCACGGACGCCGGCGCCCGCTGGATCGTCACCGTCTCCCCGCTGCTGGATACCGCCCGCACGGCCGCCGAGCGCGCGGGCGGCATCCGGGAGATCTTCGTCTGCGACAGCGCCCCGGGGCACCGCTCCCTGCTCGACATGCTCGCCACCACCGCACCCGAACCGCACGTCGGTATCGACCCGGCCGAGGACATCGCGGTCCTGCCCTACTCCTCCGGCACGACCGGTGTCCCCAAGGGCGTGATGCTCACCCACCGGTCCATCGCCACGAACCTCGCCCAGCTCGACCCGATGGTCGCGGGCGGCCCCGGCGACCGCATCCTCGCCGTCCTGCCCTTCTTCCACATCTACGGGCTCACCGCCCTGATGAACGGCCCGCTCAGACGCGGCGCCACCGTCGTCGTCCTGCCGCGCTTCGACCTCGGCACCTTTCTCGCAGCCATCGAGAAGCACCGCATCACCGGCCTGTACGTGGCCCCGCCGATCGTCCTCGCCCTTGCCAAGCACCCGGCGGTCGCCCAGTACGACCTGTCGTCCCTGGAGTACATCCTCAGCGCGGCCGCCCCGCTCGACGCGGCCCTGGCGGCGGCCTGCGCCGAACGCCTCGGCCTGCCGCCCATCGGCCAGGGCTACGGCATGACCGAACTGTCGCCCTGCACCCACGTCGTCCCCCTGGACGCGGCCCGGACCGCCCCTCCCGGGACCGTCGGCAAGCTCGTCGCGGGCACCGAGATGCGGATCGTGTCCCTGGCCGACCCGGCCGAGGACGTCCCCGTCGGGGAACCCGGCGAGGTCCTCATCCGCGGTCCCCAGGTCATGAAGGGCTACCTGGGCCGTTCGGACGCCACCGCCGACATGATCGACGATGGGGGAGGGTGGCTCCACACCGGCGACGTCGGCCATGTGGACGGTGGGGGCACCTCCCGCTCGAGCGAAGCCGAGAGTGGGGGAGGCTGGCTCTTCATCGTCGACCGCGTCAAGGAGCTGATCAAGTACAAGGGCTTCCAGGTCGCCCCGGCCGAGCTGGAGGCCCTTCTGCTGACCCACCCCGGTATCGCCGACGCCGCTGTGATCGGCACCTACGACGACGACGGGAACGAGGTGCCGCACGCACATGTGGTCCGCCAACCCACCGCGGGGAACCTGTCCGAGGGAGAGGTCATGATGTACGTCGCCGAACGCGTTGCCCCCTACAAGCGCGTCCGCCGCGTCACGTTCGTCGACGCCGTCCCCCGGGCCGCCTCCGGCAAGATCCTCCGACGGGAGCTGAGGGAGCGGCAGTCGTGACCGTCGTGGGCCGCACGCGCGCGCGTGCCGTGGAGACCCTGCACCTCGACTCGCCGGGCAACCGCAACGCCCTGTCCGCCGCGCTCGTCGGGGAACTGTCCGGCGCGCTCACCGACTGCGGCCGGGACCGCGACGTCCGGGCGGTCGTCCTCACCCACACGGGCAACACCTTCTGCGCCGGAGCCGACCTGCGCGACCCGCCGCACCCCGACGCACTGGTCGGTCTCCTCCGGCAGATCGTCGAGCTGCGCAAACCCGTCGTCGCCCGGGTCACCGGGCACGTTCGCGCGGGCGGCCTCGGCCTGCTCGCCGCCTGTGACATCGCGGCCGCCTCCGCCGCCGCCACCTTCGCCTTCACCGAGGTCCGCATCGGCGTCGCCCCCGCCGTCATCTCGCTGCCGCTGCTGCCCCGCACCGATCCGCGCGCCCTGGCGCGCTACTACCTCACCGGTGAGCGCTTCGGCGCCGCCGAGGCGGCCCGCATCGGCCTGCTCACGGCGGCCGGTGACGACGTGGACGACGTGCTCGCCCCCGTCCTGGACGGCCTGCGCCGGGCCTCGCCCCAGGGGCTGGCCGAAACCAAACGGCTGCTCACGGCTAGGGTTCTGGAGACCTTCGACCGGGACGCGGAGGACCTGACCGCGCTCTCGGCCCGGCTGTTCTCCTCCGCGCAGGCGCGCGAGGGGATGACGGCCTTCCTCGAACGACGGGATCCGGCATGGGTGGTGTGAGCGCGGTCAGCGACGCGGGTGCGGACACGGGCGCGGGCGGGGACGAACGCGCGGTCAAGGTGCCCAAGCAGGACCGCAGCCGGGCCACCCGGCAGCGCCTCCTGGCCGCCGCCGTGGCCTGCCTCGCCGAGCGTGGCTGGGCCGGGTCCACGGTCTCCGTCGTCGCCGAACGCGCCGGTGTCTCCCGCGGCGCCGCCCAGCACCACTTCCCCACCCGTGAGGACCTGTTCACCGCGGCCGTCGAGTACGTCGCCGAGGAGCGCTCCGTGGCCCTGCGCGCCCTCTTCCCCGAGGGCGCCACCGACCGCCGGGCCGTGGTCGCCGCCCTGGTCGACCTCTACACGGGCCCCCTCTTCCGCGCGGCCCTGCACCTGTGGGTCGCCGCCTCCAACGAGGACCAGCTCCGCCCCCGGGTCACCGAACTGGAGGCCCGCGTCGGCCGCGAGACCCACCGCATCGCCGTCGAGCTGCTGGGCGCCGACGAGTCCGCGCCCGGGGTGCGCGAGACCGTGCAGGGACTCCTCGACATGGCTCGTGGCCTCGGCCTCGCCAACCTCCTCACGGACGACACGGGCCGCCGCGACCGGGTGGTCGCCCAGTGGGCCGTACTCCTGGACGAGGCGCTGGGCTGAAGCCTCGGAGTGCACTCGAGCCGGTCAGGGGCTGAGCCGCTCCACCCGCCACGACCCGTCCGGCTCCGCCACGTACCGCAGCCGGTCGTGCAGCCGGTTCGCCCGCCCCTGCCAGAACTCCACCGTGCTCGGCGCGACCCGGAAACCGCCCCAGTTCGGCGGCACCGGGACCTGCTCGCCCTCCGGGTAGCGGGCGTGCAGTTCCTCGTACACCACGTCCAGTTGCGCCCGGGACCGGATGACCGACGACTGCTCACTCGCCCAGGCGCCGAGCTGTGAGCCGTGCGGCCGGGTGCGGAAGTACGCCGCCGTCTCGTCCCGTGCCGTACGGCGTGCCGTCCCGGAGACGATCACCTGCCGGGCGATCGGGTGCCAGGGGAAGAGCAGCGAGACGTACGGGTTCTCCGCCAGGTCCAGGGCCTTGCGGGAACCGTAGTTGGTGTAGAAGACGAACCCCTGTTCGTCGTACGCCTTCATCAGCACCGTACGGGAGCTCGGGCGGCCGGAGGCGTCCGCGGTGGAGACCACCATGGCATTGGGCTCGAAGATCGCGTTCTCGGCCGCTGCCTGCCGGAACCAGCGTTCGAACTGCGCCATGGGATGCCCGGCGAGCTCGCTCTCGTCCAGCCCTTCCGCCCGGTACTGCTTGCGCATCCCGGCTGGGTCGGGAACGGGGAACCGGGGCGGCGGGTAAGCGGGATCGCGCTCGTTCACGTGGTCATCCTGCCGTATGCGCACCCACGCGCGCGGCGATGTGCTTCATCACTACGTGGCACTCAGTGCCGCGAAGACTCCCCAAAGGTGGCACTCGGGGATATCGTTCTGCAACCGTCCCGGTTGGATGGCCGCCCGCTGCACTGGGCATGACCGGGTTACCGCTTCGGACCGCGAGTCCCAGAACCGACCGCGGAACCGGACGGCGACCGACCGCTTCCGCACCCCACACGAATCTCCACCCCATCTGGACACCCCCACCCCACCAGCTGTCGCACACATCATGAGGAGCCGCCTGATGTCCGACTTCGTACCCGGACTCGAAGGAGTCGTCGCGTTCGAGACGGAGATCGCCGAACCCGACAAGGAGGGCGGCGCCCTCCGGTACCGGGGCGTCGACATCGAGGATCTGGTCGGCCATGTCTCCTTCGGCAACGTCTGGGGCCTGCTCGTCGACGGCGCCTTCAACCCCGGCCTGCCGCCCGCCGAACCGTTCCCCATCCCCGTCCACTCCGGCGACATCCGCGTCGACGTCCAGTCGGCGCTCGCCATGCTGGCCCCCGTCTGGGGCCTCAGGCCGCTCCTCGACATCGACGAGGCGCAGGCCCGTGAGGACCTCGCCCGCGCCGCCGTCATGGCGCTGTCGTACGTCGCCCAGTCCGCGCGCGGGCAGGGCCTGCCCATGGTTCCGCAGCGCGAGATCGACAAGGCGCGGTCCGTCGTCGAGCGCTTCATGATCCGCTGGCGCGGCGAGCCCGACCCCAAGCACGTGGCCGCCGTGGACGCGTACTGGACGAGCGCCGCCGAACACGGCATGAACGCCTCCACGTTCACCGCGCGCGTGATCGCGTCGACGGGGGCGGACGTGGCCGCCGCGCTGTCGGGTGCCGTGGGCGCGATGTCCGGCCCGCTGCACGGCGGCGCCCCCTCCCGCGTCCTCGGCATGATCGAGGAGATCGAGCGCACCGGGGACGCCGAGGCCTACGTCAAGCAGGCCCTCGACCGGGGCGAGCGCCTCATGGGCTTCGGGCACCGCGTCTACCGTGCCGAGGACCCCCGCGCGCGCGTGCTGCGCCGTACCGCCCGCGAACTGGGCGCGCCCCGCTTCGAGATCGCCGAGGCACTGGAGAAGGCGGCACTGGAGGAGCTGCACAACCGCCGCCCCGACCGCGTCCTCGCGACGAACGTGGAGTTCTGGGCGGCCATCGTCCTGGACTTCGCCGAGGTCCCCGCCCACATGTTCACCTCGATGTTCACCTGCGCCCGCACCGCCGGCTGGTCGGCGCACATCCTGGAGCAGAAGCGCACCGGCCGCCTCGTCCGCCCCTCCGCGCGGTACGTCGGCCCCGGCGCCCGCGACCCGCGCGAGATCGAGGGCTACGGGGACATCGCCCGCTGACGCGAGCCGCCGCCCACGGAGAACAGCACGGAAAAACAGACGACCCGCAGGCTCTGGTCCCGCTCCTCACGGAGCGGAGCCGGCCGGACTTACCGGCGAGCCTGCGGGTCGGGTGACTGCTTGGGATTGGGCCGGCTGCGCGCTCGTCTCACGCGCTGGTCCGGCACCGCACTCGATGGGGTGCCGGGCCGCTAGCCCGCAGCCACCTCACGCGTCCGGGTTTCACTCATTTACCCGATCACCTCCCTTCTGTGTACCGCACACCTTAGGAAGCGCTCTCGTTCGGCTCAACCTATTTATTCGAGGAGTTCCGCCAGATCCAGCGTTCCCGCGATGCGCGCGGCGACGTCCTCCGCGTACAGGATGTCGGCGCGCTCGAACCGGGAACGGCTCGCGGTACGCAGGAAGGTCACCACGCCGAGGGTGCGACCCCGGCTGCGCAGGACCGTGCACAGGGCGTGCACCGTGTCCGGGGGCCACTGGCGGGCGGCGGCCCACGCGCGCGCGGCCTCCGGGGCGAGCCCGCCGGCACCGGCCCGTACGGAACCGGCGCGCTCGACGCACTGGAGCGCGGGGTGGCCCTCGCCGTACCGGACCGGAAGGCCGGCGTGACCGGTGAGGTGGGTCGGGCCCGGGGCGCCGGAGGGGGTGGTGGCGACCCGCACGAGCCGTACGGGTGCGTCACCGTCCACGGCGCGCCCGCGGCCCGCCACCCGGTCGATCAGCGCATGGTCGGCGAAGCCCGCGAGGGCGTAGTCGAGGTGGACGGTGGCGGCCTCACCGGGGTCCTCGCACTCGGCGGCGGCGCGGGCGGCCCGGTGGAGCTGGTTGGTGCGGAAGCGGAGCTGGGAGGCCTCCTGCTCGCTCTGCCTGGCCTCGGTGACGTCCTGGAAGAGCCAGCCGACACCGAGCGGTACGGGCTCCTCCGCCAGGGGGGAGGCGAGGCGCAGGAAGCCGCTGCGCCAGCAGCGCCGCTTCTCGCCCTCGGCGGTGCGCAGTCCCACCCAGATCTCGGCGGGCGCGGGCGGCGCCCCCTCGGCGAGGACGTGGGTCAGTGCGCTCTCGAGTTCCTCCACGCCCTGGGTGAGCAGTTCGCCCAGGGGGCGCCCGAGGACGGCGGTGCGTCCGATGCCGAGCGCGCGTGCCGCGTGGGTGTTGACGACGGCGGGCCGCAGATCGGCGTCGACGAGGACGACACCCCAGCTCGCGTCCTCGAACAGCGCCTCGCTCAGGGCGATGGACCGCTCCAGGTCCATCTGCGTGTGCACCTCACTGAAGGCGCAGTAGACACCGGCGGGCTTGCCGTCCGGTCCGCGTACGGCGGCGGACTGGGTGCGCACGAGGACGCGCCCGCCCTCCTTGGTGAGCAGCGCGAACTCGTGGACCTGCCGTCCGGGCGCGTGCATGGCGGACATCAGCCGCGCCTCGACCTCCGCGGCGTCCGCGGTCCGTACGGCCCAGTCGGCGAACCCGTGACGGCCGACCGCCTCGGCGGCACTCCAGCCGAGGATGCGCTCGGCCTCGCGGTTCCAGTGGGTGACCGTGCCGTCGGCGTCGAAGGCGCACAGCGCGGCGTCCATCCCGTCGAGCAGCGCGGCCAGCAGATCGGACCCGTCGCGCTCGGGCTCGTCCGGCCCCAGTGCGTCCGTGGTCCCACTACGCCGGGAAGCACTCACCTGAACCCCCTGCAGGCTGTGTCCGCACGTACGGCGCGGCGGTTCGTTACTTCGCAGTCATTCAACTTGAACGTGACTCAGCCCACAGGGGGTTCCCGCAAGATTGGGGGAAATCGTTGTACGCCGGGATTCCACCCCACGTACCCCAGGCGACCCGCCCGGGAGTCACCGCAGATAGAAGATCCGGTCGCCGTACTCGCGCAGGACGCGGCTGTTCCACTCGTGGCCGCCGTCCACGTTGCCCGAGCGCAGCAGCGGCGGCTCGATGCCGCGCTCGGCGAGCGCACCCGCCGCCATGGCCATGACCGCCTGGAGGAGGGCGGTGGTGACGACGGTGGAGGCGGGGGCGAAGGGGGCCGGTACGCCGCCGGCCGTGAGCTCCGCGTCCCCGACGGCGACCTTGGAGTCGAGCACGATGTCGCAGTGGTCCTTCAGGAACGTGCCGGACACATGCCGCGACCTGGTCTGCTCCGCGTACGCCACCGAGGTCACGCCGATGACCTTCACCCCCAGCGCGCGGGCGTTCAGGGCCATCTCGACGGGGAGGGGGTTGCGGCCGGAGAGGGAGACGATGACGAGGAGGTCGCCGGAGCGCATCGGACTGGTGTCCAGGACGGCCGCAGCCAGCCCGTCGACCCGTTCCAGTACGGAGCCGAGCGTCGCGGGCATCACGTCGACGCCGACCACGCCCGGCACCGCGAGGAGGTTCATCAGGGCGAGGCCGCCCGCACGGTAGACGAGGTCCTGGGCCGCGAGCGAGGAGTGCCCGGCGCCGAAGGCGAAGAGCCGACCGCCATCCGCCACGGTGTCGGCGATCAGGGTGGCGGCCGCCGCGACGGACTCCGCCTCCTCGTCGCGCACCCGCCGCAGCAGGCCCGCCGCCGCGTCGAAGAACTGCTCCGCCAGCGTGCTGTCGCCCATCCGGACGGTTCCTTCCGGCTCCGGTGTACCCCGTCGTGTCGCGGATCACGTTGCGGTCTGGACCACTGTGCTGTCAATACGGTCGGACGGGCCGGACGGGCCGGACGGACCCCGGCCGGAACGCGCGCGCGGGGCCGCCCCGCGGGCCCGGGTGGGGCACCGGCGCCCCACGCCGCACAGGTGTACGGTCGAACGGGCCGTGGCGACGACCATGATCATGACGGTGCCGTGTGGTGCACACGGCGCGGCACGGTTGTCAGTGGCATCCGGCAGAATTGAATGCAGGGCCAGCGCACACGCCGGGGAGCCGCAGAGTCCTCGGCAATCTCATCGAGGGGCACGTATGTCCGGACTGATCGACACGACGGAGATGTATCTCCGCACCATCCTCGAACTGGAGGAGGAAGGTGTGGTCCCGATGCGCGCCCGGATCGCCGAACGGCTCGATCAGAGCGGCCCGACGGTCAGCCAGACGGTCGCGCGCATGGAGCGCGACGGCCTGGTCTCGGTCGCCCCGGACCGGCACCTGGAGCTCACGGACGAGGGCCGCCGGCTCGCCACGCGCGTGATGCGCAAGCACCGCCTCGCCGAGTGCCTGCTCGTCGACGTGATCGGCCTGGAGTGGGAGCAGGTGCACGCGGAGGCCTGCCGCTGGGAGCACGTGATGAGCGAGGCCGTGGAGCGGCGGGTGCTGGAGCTGCTGCGCCACCCGACCGAGTCCCCGTACGGGAACCCGATCCCGGGCCTGGAGGAGCTGGGCGAGAAGGGCGGCGCGGACCCGTTCCTGGACGAGGGCATGGTCTCGCTGGCCGATCTCGACCCGGGCGCCGAGGGCAAGACGGTCGTGGTGCGGCGCATCGGCGAGCCGATCCAGACGGACGCGCAGCTCATGTACGCACTGCGGCGGGCGGGCGTGCAGCCGGGTTCCGTGGTGAGCGTGACCGAGTCGGCGGGCGGAGTGCTCGTGGGCAGCGGCGGCGAGGCCGCCGAGCTGGAGTCGGACGTCGCCTCCCACGTGTTCGTCGCCAAGCGCTGAACCACCGGGACAGGAGCGGCGGCACACGCGTCCCGGCGGCGGGGGACGGCGGCAGGGCGACAGCCGCTCGGCGGGCGCGGAGCCGGCCGCCGGGCACCGGCCGGGCGGCCGGCCCACCGGTCCTCCCGGAGGGCGTCACTCCGCCGGCGCCGAGGCGATCGCCGACGGCCGGGGCCTGGGAGGTCGTCCCGGGGTCACAACGGCTGCGACGGCAGCGGCAGTTGCGGCACGGGGACGAACGGACCGATTTCAAGATCCAGTACGTCGAATCGCAGCGCTCCGGGCTTTCCCATGCGAGGCTTGCGCATGAGGCATATGACCGAGACTCTTGGCCGTCCGCGGCAGCGGTGTTCCGGCGGCCGGAGAGGGGGCGGGAGGTTGTGCCGCTTAGACGTGGGAGGGCCCCAGCGCCGTCCGGCGCCGGGGCCTGTCCTCCCCTGTGCTGACCCGGAGCCCCGAGCTCCCAGGGTCATTCCCCTCGGACCGTTTTCCCCGATCGGTCCGTCCCCCGCTGAAGATCTCCCCTCGGCGGCGGCGGGCAATCCTTGAGGGGGGTCACTCGAACGAGGGGTGTTGCCGCCAGGAACCCCACTTTCGAATACACATTCGATAGCGTGTGGGTGCGTGGGTGAGGGCACTCCGCGCGCGCGACGCGCGCAGCAGGACCAGCAAGCAGGTGCAGCAGAACGACAGCGGTGAGGAAGACCGGACCGGTCGGCTCGAGCGCGAGCGTGCGGTCCGAGCGGAGCCTGGGGGGTGCCAATGGTGCGGCGCATCGACGTGACCGGAGCGGGCGGGCTGCGGCTCGCTGCCTGGGAGTTCGCCGACCCTCCCAAGGCGGATCCGCCGGGAGGGGATCTGCGGGAGACGGACGGCCACGGGTCCGCGCGGACACCGGGCGTGCTGTTACTGCACGGCCTGATGGGCCGTGCCTCGCACTGGGCGTCCACCGCCCGCTGGCTCTCCGAGCGGCACCGCGCCGTCGCGCTGGACCAGCGCGGCCACGGACAGAGCGACAAGCCGGTGGGCGGCGAGTACACGCGCGAGGCGTACGTCGACGACGCCGCTGCCGCCCTCGAACAGCTCGGCCTCGGCCCGGCCGTCGTCATCGGCCACGCCATGGGCGCGCTGACCGCCTGGCAGCTCGCCGCGAAACGGCCGGAGCTGGTGCGCGGGCTGATCATCTGCGACATGCGGGCCTCCGCGCTCGGCGCGGCCTCCCAGCGTGAGTGGGAGAACTGGTACAAGGCCTGGCCCCTGCCGTTCGCCACGCTCGCCGACGTCCGCAAGTGGTTCGGCGAGGACGACCCCTGGGTGGAGCGCCGCAACCCGGCCCGCGGTGAGTTCTACGCCGAGGTCATGCACGAGTGCCCGGACGGCTGGCGCCCCGTCTTCTCCCCCGAGCTGATGCTCAGGTCCCGCGAGGCATGGGTGTACGACGCCCACTGGGAGGAGCTCGCCCAGGTCCGGTGCCCGACGCTGGTCGTACGGGGCCTCGACGGGGAGCTGGGCCGCGCGGAGTCCCAGGAGATGGTCCGCGTCCTGCCCCGCGGCGCGTACGCGGAGGTCGCCGACGCCGGCCACCTCGTCCACTACGACCAGCCGGAGGCCTGGCGGACGGCCATCGAACCGTTCCTGGACGGCCTCCGCGACCCGTGGGGCCTGGACGACTCACCGGAACCGCAGGAGTAGCGGCAGCGGAGGACCGCTCACCCCTTGCTGACCGCCGCCAGGATCTCCGGCAGCCGCCGGGCCGTCCGCGGCGCGGCCAGCCGCAGACCGAGCACCCCGATGCCCGCCCCGTACGCGGTGCCCAGCGGCAGCAGCAGCCAGGTCCGGTCGCCGCCGCCCGGGGTGACGTGCAGCCAGATACCCAGGGCGATGACCGGCAGGCACAGCAGGGCCGCCGCCACCATCCCGCCGAAGATCGAGATCCAGGCGAGCCCCGCCTGCCCCGGGGCGGCGTTCTTGTACCCCTCCTGCGGAATGGAGTACGGGAAGCGGGCCGAGCACCAGGCGCCGGTGGCCAGCATCGCGCCGAGCAGCGCGAAGGACAGGCCCAGCGCCTCGGGCAGCGCGGGCCAGTCGCCGAGCATCGCCGTGGTCAGGACGGTCACGAGCGTGGCGTACGGCAGGGTGATCATCAGCAGGGCCAGCGCCCGCCCGCGCAGCTCCACATACGCGTCCCGGGACGAGGAAATGGTCAGCGCGACCATCCAGAACGCGGACGTGTCCTGCCCGAACTGGTTGTACATCTGGATCCCGAGCATCCCGGCGGCGAAGCACGCGAAATAGACCGAGCCGGTGCCCTGCAGGGCGTTGAAGACCGGCACGATCAGGCCGATCGCCAGCGAGGTCACCCACGCCGCCTTGGTCTTCGGGTCGCGCCACACGTACCGCAGGCTGCGCTCCATGATCGTGCCGGTACGCCCGCCGGGCAGCAGCCGGCCGAGTCCCGCCGAGCGCGGCCTGTCCCGCGCGCCCTGCTCCGCGCCCGGCAGCGTCGAGCCGTCCGGCGAGGTCATCAGCCGGGTCAGGCTCCGCGACCACAAGGCCAGCAGCACCGCCAGGGCCAGCGCGGTCAGGGCCAGCCGGGCCGCACCGCCGCCGTACGCCCCCTCACCCACCGCGTCCACCGCGCCGACCGCGGACGCGGGCGGCACCCAGCCCAGTACCTCCGCCGCCGGGTCGAGCCGGCCGAGCCCGGCCGAACCGAGCTGCTGAGCGCCGAAGTTGACGACCTGGGCCCCGATCGCGATCACCAGCCCGCTCAGCACGGCGAGGTCACGGCCCTTGCGGCTGGTCAGCAGACGGATGTTGGCCGCGGCCACGGCCCGCGCGAGGGTCACGCACAGCAGCAGCCCCAGGGGGACCGCGACGACCGCGACGGCGTACGCGGCCGGCCCGCGCGCCACCGCGGTCACCGAGCCGGTCAGCACGCACAGCGTGAACAGCGGCCCCGCACCCACCAGTGAGGCCGCCAGCAGCGCGCGCACGAGGGGACGCGGATGCAGCGGGAGCATGGCCAGCCGCGTCGGATCCAGCGTCTCGTCGCCGCTCGGGAAGAACAGCGGCATCACGGCCCAGCCCAGCGCCAGCACGGCCACCAGCAGCACGGTGACGGAGGTGGCGTGCGCGGTGCCCCGCAGGGCGATCAGGCCGATCAGCAGGAGCGCGGCGAAGAGGAGGGCGAAGGCGACCGACACGGCGTACGCGGCGCGCCGCCCGGCCGACTGCCGCAGCCCGTTGCGCAGCAGGGACAGCTTGAGGCGTACGACGACGGGCGTCACCGGGGTCCTGCCCGGCACCCCGCGCGCGGGAGGGGCAGCGCTCATCCCGCCCCGCCGCCCAGCCAGTCCAGATCCGTACCGGCGTCCCGGCTGCCCGCGCCGACCAGTTCCAGGAAGGCCCGCTGGAGCGAGGGCGCGTCCCCCCGTACCTCCGCGAGCGGGCCGTGTGCGCGGATACGCCCCGCGGCCATGACGGCCACCCAGTCGCACAGCGACTCGACCAGCTCCATGACGTGGGAGGAGAAGACGACCGTGGCGCCCGACGCGGTGTACCGCTCCAGGACGCCGCGGATGGTCTGGGCGGAGACGGGGTCGACGCCCTCGAACGGCTCGTCCAGGAAGAGGATCCCGGGATTGTGGAGGAGAGCCGCGGCGAGACCGATCTTCTTGCGCATGCCGGTCGAGTAGTCGACGACGAGTTTGTGCCGGGCGCCGGCGAGGTCGAGGACGTCGAGGAGCTGGGTGGCGCGCTTGTCGACCTCGGCCCCGGGCAGGCCGCGCAGTCTGCCCGTGTACGTGAGGAGTTCGTGCCCGGAGAGCCGCTCGAAGAGCCTGAGCCCCTCGGGGAGGACCCCGATGCGGGCCTTGACCTCGACCGGGTCCCGCCACACGTCGTGCCCGACGACCTCGACCGTGCCCGCATCGGGGCGGAGCAGGCCGGTGACCATCGACAGGGTGGTCGTCTTGCCCGCCCCGTTCGGCCCGACCAGGCCGATGAAACGGCCCGCGGGCAGCTCGAGATCGATGCCCGCGACGGCGACCTGCTCCCCGAACCGCTTCGTGAGGCCCCGCACGCGTACGGCGGCCGCGCCCGCTGAACCCTCAGTCATGCGATGACGATACGAGGGGCCGGTGACATCCGGGTGGCGGTGCGGCTACCGACCCCCGCGAAACGCGCCGTCGCTCACGCCGCCCGCAACCGCGGTCGCCGACCGGGCTGTTACCGTCGTCCGTCCCGTCCGCACGCGTACGCCAGCGGAGAGATCAGCTCCTCCGCGTCCGGCAGCCAGCGGTTGGCCGCGGTGGGGCGGCGCGCCCACTGCACGGCACCCCGGGACCCGTACCGGGTCGGCGGCGCCGCCACGTACTGGCCCTCGCCGAGTGTGGTCAGGTCCAGGGTCAGCGGGGACCAGCCGAGCTTCCGTACGAGGTCGGGGACCTTCGCCGCGGCGCCGGGGAGCACGAAGAACTGCATGCGCCGGTCGGGGGTCCAGGTCACCGGCCCGAGGGTGAGGTCCATGCGCTCCATACGGGCCAGCGCGAGCAGCCCGGCGCTCTCGGGCACGTCGATCGCGTCGAACGTGTGCCCCGTCGGCAGCAGGATCGAGGCGGTGGGCCGCTCGGACCACATCCGGCGGGCGACGGTCGCGCTGCCCGTCGCCTCGGCCCCCCAGTCGTCGCGCGCCGGGTGCGCGCCGGGGACGGCGCAGGCCGGCTGACCGCAGGAGCAGTGCTGTACCCCGTCGACGGCTTCCAGCCAGGTTCCGGGGAACACGTCCCAGTGGCGCTCTTCGGCGTAACGCACGGCGGCTTCCACAAGCGATTCGCCGCGCTGCTTCGGGATTTGGGCAGCATCAGGGCCCGCGATGGTCTCTTCCACGATGAACACAACTCTAGCCGTCAGCAGGGGTTACGGATGTCCCATGCGCGGGGGAGGAGCACCCTTCGGGTGACCGGGGCGCATGGGTGCACACATGGGGGCGCGCGGGAGGAAGAGTGGCAGACGCCGGGTAACCACGTGTGGGGGACGGTAGCCACCTTTACCCCGGCAATCCTCGTATGTCCCGCATTCTCGGTATGTCCGCGGGGCATTGATCTTCAGGGCCGGATCCCTTCGGTGCGTACGGCGGTGAGGAACGCGGGTGCCCGCCGGGTGCCGCCAACGGGGAACGGCCGGTGAAGCACGTCAACTCGGTGCACGGGCAGGCACCGCAGCCTCAGGGGGTTACGCCATGGCCGCAAGGCCTCTCGTCGCCAGGCAGCCGAACGAACGGCTCCAGGCGCTCATCCAGGAAGCGGGCTGCTCCAACGCGGGGCTCGCCCGCAGAGTGAACATGTGCGGCGCGGAACACGGTCTGGATCTGCGCTACGACAAGACGTCCGTGGCGCGCTGGCTGCGCGGACAGCAGCCGCGCGGGCGCGCGCCCGGCATCATCGCCGAGGCGCTCGGCCGCAAGCTGGGCCGCACCGTCACGATCGACGAGATCGGGATGGCCAACGGCAAGCACCTCGCCTCGGGCGTCGGCCTGCAGTTCTCGCCGACCGTACTGGGGGCGATCGAGCAGGTCTGTGAGCTGTGGCGCAGCGACGTGGGCCGGCGGGACTTCCTCTCCGGTTCGTCGGTCGCCGCCTCCGCGCTGGTCGAGCCGAGCCGGGACTGGCTGATCTCCCAGCCGGACTCCCAGGTGGCGCGCTCGGCCGGGCCGCGGGTGGGGCACGCCGACGTGGCCGCCGTGAAGTCGATGACCCAGGCCCTGGTGGACCTCGACCACCAGTACGGGAGCGGGCATGTGCGCCCGGTGGTCGTGCACTACCTGAACAGCGTGGTGTCCGGGCTGCTGGCCGGCTCGTACCGGGAGGCCGTCGGGCGGGAACTCTTCGCGGCGGTCGCACGGTTGACCGAGCTCGCCGGGTACATGGCCGTCGACACCGGGCAGCCGGGCCTCGCCCAGCGCTACTACATCCAGGCGCTGCGGCTCGCGCAGGCGGCGGGCGACCGCGGGTACGGCGGATACGTACTGGCCGCGTCCATGAGCCACTTGGCGGCGCAGCTCGGGAACCCCCGGGAGATCGCGCAGCTCGCGCGCGCGGCGCAGGAAGGGGCACGGGGAGGTGTCACTCCGCGCGCGGAGGCCATGTTCCACGCCGCCGAGGCGCGCGGGCACGCGCTGATGGGGGACGCCAAGGCGACCCAGCAGGCGGCCGGGCGCGCGGTCGCGGCCATGGAAGGGGCCGACGCGGAGTCCGGTGACGACCCGGCCTGGATCGCCCACTTCGACGAGGCGTACCTCGCCGACGAGCTGGCGCACTGCCACCGCGACCTGGGACAGCCCACGGCGGCCGCGCGGCGCGCCGAGGAGGCCCTGGCCAAGCACCCCGAGTCGCGGGCCCGGCGCCGCGCGATCGGGCTCGTCCTGCTGGCCACCGCGCAGGTGCAGCAGCGCGACGTGGAGCGGGCCTGCCACACCGGTCTGCAGGCGGTGGAACTGCTCGGCACCCTGCGCTCGGGCCGCGGCGCCGAATACCTGGACGACTTTCAGCAACGGCTGGAGCCGTTCCGGGACGAGCCGGTGGTGCGGGAGTTCGGCGCGCGGCTGGATCTGCGGGTCGCCGCCTGAACAGCCGGTGAACGTCCGGGTGTTGTCCCGGCAGGGGACTGCGGGAAGGTTTTCGCCTCGCGCGCCGTGCTCCCACCGGGATTCCGGCGTCGCCGGGGACGCCGGTCACCACGTGGTGCTTCTGTGCTGCGTGGCACCGAGTTGTGGGGACCCGGTAGCGTGAGCCGACCATTCCGACGGTCCCCCATCAGGAGGAGTCCCGGTGACGCAGAGTGGACAGGGCGGGGAGCCCTCGGCGCGGACCCCGCGCGAAGGCGTTGTGCTGCCTTCCGACGGCGGTGCGCCGCTCCTTCCCGGTGAGCAGGCGGCCCCGGCCGCCGGCGGGGCCTGGGACCAGTCCTGGGGACCGAACCCGTCGGCGGCCCCGGCGGCGCCTGCGGCCCAGCAGTGGGGCGGGCAGGGGTGGGATGCGTCACAGCCCCAGGGGCAGCCGCAGCCGGCCGCGACGGCGGGCCCGCTGCCGCCCGAGGGTGCCCACGCCCCGTCGTACGGAACCGAGCCCCCGTCGTACGGCGCGCAGGGGTACGGCGCGCCGGCGCAGCCCGGGCCGCCCGTCGCCGAGGCCGCGACCCAGTACATACCCCCGGTCCCCGCCGGTCCCGTGGACGAGGCGGCGACCCAGTACCTCCCGCCCGTCCCCGGTGCCGCCGGGGACGCGGCCACGCAGTACATGTCCCCGGCCGGTCCGGGTGCCCTTCCGCCCGAGGTGTCCGGGCCGGGCGCCGCGGGGCCCGGGAGCCCGGACGCCCAGGCGACGCAGTACCTCCCGCCCGTCCCGCCGCAGCCGCAGCAGCCGGGTGCCGTGCCCCCGCAGCCGTACGGCGCCGGCGCGGCCGAGGAGCGGCGCACCCCGGACGTGTTCGACAACCTCTTCCGCAGCGAGCAGGGCGGCGCGGCGGCGGGTGCCACCCAGGAACTGCCGCGGCAGAGCCCCCAGGGCCAGTGGCAGGCGCAGGGGCAGGCCGCCGCCTCCCCGGTCGGGGGACGGGCCGCCGCCCGCCACGACACGGACCGCGGGCGCGGGCGCACCGGCTCCCGGGTGCCGATGCTCGCGGCCGTCGGTGTCGGTATCGCCGTGCTCGGGATCGGTGCGGGGGCCCTGCTCGCCGGTGGCGGCGGTGAGCAGGAGCAGGATCAGGACACCGACCGGACCGTGGCGGCCGTCGCGTCCGAGGCCGCCGCGTCGCCGTCGCCGAGCGTCGACCCGGCGAAGGAGCAGGCCGTCGCCCTCGACAAGCTGCTGGCGGACAGCGGTGCCAGCCGGGAGAGCGTGATCAGGTCGGTCGAGGCCGTCAAGGGGTGCGACAACCTTCAGCAGGCGGCCACCGACCTGCGCGAGGCCGCGCAGCAGCGCACCGGTCTCGTCACCCGTCTGTCGGAGCTCTCCGTCGACAAGCTGCCGGACCACGCGGCGCTGACCACCGCGCTCACCAACGCCTGGAAGGCCTCCGCGTCCGCCGACAACCACTACGCCGCCTGGGCCGACCAGGTCGCCGGCAAGAAGGGCTGCCACAAGGGCCAGGCCCGCACCACCAATCACACCCAGGCCGGCAACAACGCCAGCGGCACGGCCAGCGCCGAGAAGACCAAGGCCGCCAAGCTGTGGAACACCATCGCGTCCGCCTACGGGCTGACGCAGCGGCAGGCCTCGCAGCTCTGACGCGGTGGGCGGCCCCCCGCCCCGGGGACCCGGGGCGGGGACTCCTACCGCGCGTTCTCCAGCGTTCTCAGCACGCTCACGAAACCCTTGCGCGCGGCCACCAGCCGGCCCTCCCGTACGACCTGGAACGTGACGTCCGCGTTGACCAGGCGCGGGAAGTCACCGGCCGCGGTGAGGTCCTCGAAGCGCCAGCGGAGCGTCGGGGTGAGCCCTCCCGTGGTCACCTCCAGGCCGTCGTCGAGGGCCCGGCGGACGGCGCGCGCGGTGATGTCGCCGTCGCCCAGTTTCTCGACGATCTCCTTGAACGCGGTGTATGCCACCCAGGTCGTCTGCACGCCCGGGTCCGCGGCGTCGATCCGGTTGTCGCCGAAAGCGTGCTCGCTGATCACGTCGTTCATGGTGTCCCAGCGCTCGTCCTTCTCCTCCGGGTACCAGCCGGTGGCGTACACGCCCTCGTACGGTGACGACGAGCCGCCGGTGGAGTCGATCAGCGACTGGTCGATGCTGCCGAGCACCGTCCCGATGTTCACCTCGGAGTAGTCCTCGCGGACGCGCCGGAGGTCGTCGACGAAGGTGTTGGTGCGGTCGGCGAGCGAGGGCACCACGCACCCCGTGCCCACCGGGTCGGCGGTGGCCCGCTCCAGTGCCAGCCGGGTGTCGTTCGTGTACGAGGTGGCGTCCTCGGCGACCGGCTGGTCGGTGACGGCGGCGTGGCCCTCGGTCCGCAGCCCGGCGTCGAGCAGCGCCGGCATGGTGTCGCCGACGAGCGAGTCGGGGCGGACGTTGACGACGGTGCCGCAGATGTCGGCGAGCTGTTCGCCCAGGCCGGCCAGGAGCGCGAACTGGCCGCCGTTGACCGGGTAGGAGACCGGGCTCCGGAACTCGTCGTCGGTGACGCCGTAGCCGCCTATGTACGGGATTCCCGCGGCCTCCAGCGGGGAGAGGAAGGAACGGCCGTGCCGGCTGTAGGAGCCGACGACGGCGACGGCGCCCTCCTCGACCGCGCGGCGGGCGCACTTCGCGGCGCCGACGGTGTCGTCGTTGTCGTTGCAGGTGAGGACGCGCAGCTCGCGGCCGTCGATGCCGCCCTGGGAGTTCACCCAGCGGGCGTAGGCCTGGGCCATGGCCGGCATACCGGGCTTGTTGGTGCCGGAGGTCTTGTCCGGCGCCCAGGTCATGACGGTGAGGGTGTCGTCCCCGGAACCCCCCGTGGTACCGGGGACGACACCGCATCCGACGGCGAGCGAGGCACAGGCCGCGAGCGCGCCCGCGGACAGCGCGGTGCTCCGCACGCCGCCTTTCCGGTGGCTCCGTGCGCTGTCCCCGGCCGACCCGTTCGCGGTGCGCCGAGCGGAACGGGTGAGAACGGTGAGGAAGGTGCGCGTTACGGGGAGGGTGGTGCGTGTGCGTCGCCTGCCGGTCATGGAAGCGCACGATTCCGCCACATCGCCAACCGGGGCGTGACAAGCGGTCAACGCGGGGTGACGGAGAGGTGAATTACGGGGGGCGATGACCGCGCTTCTGGAAGGAACGTACGATCGATGACCGTGCAAGGTGCGGTCAACTCTTCCCGTCGCGGGCGTCGCTCATCCACCATGGGCGGCATGCCACTGAACGACATGCCGTGGTGGCGCTGGCGCAGCAATGTGCGCTCCGCGCTGCACATGCTCTCCGATCCGGTGTTCCAGCGGGACGTCTGGCTGGCCGGTGTGGACGGCTACGGGGACGTCACCGATGCCGTCTACCGCCTGGTCGAGGACACCTGGCTGGACAACTGGTCCGCCGAGAAGTACGTGGGCTCGATCTTCCGCGACTCCCAGGAGGCGGCCCTCGTCGACACCGCCGTGCTGCGGGTGCTGCGGATCATGCACCAGGTCGGGCCGGACGCGCCGGTGTCCGCGTACCTCGAGCACCACGGGTGGCCGGAGGCGGTGCGGGCGGCCCGGGACGCGCACGTACGGATGGCGGCGAGCGACGGGGAGGACCCGGACACGCCACCGCGGACGCTCGAGGTGCTGCGGATCCTGACGCGGTCGGCATAGCGCCGGCGGCCGGGGCGGACGGCGGGGACACGGACGGGCGGCGCGCGGCCGGCGCACGGGCGGCGGTCCGGGTCCGGGAAGCGGACGCCCGCCCCCCGGGGCCTCGCATATGGGAACCTGTCCTGCATGAACGAGCAGCCCACCCGAGCCGCGGCCCTTGCCGACCAGTACGTCCTCACCCTCTCCTGCCCGGACAAGCAGGGCATCGTGCACGCCGTGTCGAGCTACCTCTTCATGACCGGCTGCAACATCGAGGACAGCCAGCAGTTCGGCGACCGCGACACGGGTCTGTTCTTCATGCGGGTGCACTTCTCGGCCGAGTCCCCGGTGACCGTGGACAAGCTGCGGGCGAGCTTCGCGGCGATCGGTGACTCCTTCCAGATGGAGTGGCAGATCCACCGGGCCGAGGAGCGGATGCGGGTCGTCCTCATGGTCAGCAAGTTCGGGCACTGCCTGAACGACCTGCTGTTCCGGGCGCGGATCGGCGCGCTGCCGGTGGAGATCGCCGCCGTGGTGTCCAACCACACCGACTTCGCCGAACTCGTGGCGTCGTACGACATCCCCTTCCACCACATCCCGGTGACGAAGGACACGAAGCAGCAGGCCGAGGCGCAGCTCCTGGAGATCGTGCGGGGCGAGAACGTCGAGCTCGTCGTCCTCGCCCGCTACATGCAGGTCCTCTCCGACGACCTGTGCAAGCAGCTCAGCGGCCGGATCATCAACATCCACCACTCCTTCCTGCCGAGCTTCAAGGGTGCCAAGCCGTACCACCAGGCCCACGCGCGCGGGGTGAAGCTGATCGGCGCCACCGCGCACTACGTCACCGCCGACCTCGACGAGGGCCCGATCATCGAGCAGGAGGTCGAGCGCGTCGGCCACGACGTGACCCCCGACCAGCTGGTCGCCATCGGCCGGGACGTGGAGTGCCAGGCGCTCGCGCGCGCGGTGAAGTGGCACGCGGAGCGCCGGATCCTGCTGAACGGGCGTCGTACGGTGGTGTTCGCGTAGCCGTCCGGGTCCCCCGGTACGAGGTTCCCTACATCCGGCTCAGCGAGGCGACCGCGAACAGCACGTCCCGGATGGCCTCCCGGTCCCCGTCCTGACCGGCCGCCGCGTCTCCCGGGCACACGTGCCCCGCGGCCAGGCGGCAGAACTCCACCCCGTCCAGCGCCACATGGGCCACCTCGTTCGCGCGGGACGCCACGGCGGCCGGGGAGTCCAGCGGGACCAGCCACTCGCCCCCGCCGAGGCCCTCTATCTCCAGACGCAGGCTGCGGCCGGGCGCGCCCGCAGCCACGAGGTGGCGGGCCTCGCGCGGAGGCGTGGCGAGACCGGCCCGGCGCCGTGCGGCCAGGGAGGCGGGCAGCAGCCGGGCCGCCAGGTCGATCATCCGGTGCAGATGGCGCGGGGCGGGCGGCCCGTAGGGGTAGTCCACGGCCTCGGCGATGTCCTCCGCGTGGATCCAGCACTCGAACGCCCGGTCCACCATCGCGTCCCGCAACGGCAGTTCGAAATCGCCGTACGGCACGGCGAGTCTGCCGGAGCCGCCGCCCGCGAAGGACACCGTACGGACCAGGCCGTGGCTCTGGTCGCGCCACGGCTCGCGCACCTGGCGCGTCAGCGGATGGCGGGTGGCTCCCCAGTAGGCCTCGGTGCGGGCCTGTGGGGTGGGGGCCTCGGCCGGTACGGGGAGCGGCTCGTCGAGGCCGAGCGAGACCGCGACCAGCGCGTCCACGGCCAGCAGATGGGCGATGACCCCGGCGACGGTCGACCGGCGGCTCGCCGGGCCCTCGCCCGCGAACCACCGCAGCCGTACGGGCGTGTGCCAGTCGGCGTCCCCGATGTCCTGCAGCAGCGCGTCCAGCCGGGCCACCTCCGCGTCGTACGGCGCGGCCCACTCCGGTACGGGGATCCGGGGCGGCCGGCGGTCGAGGCAGCCCTCCAGCACGCGGGTGCGCAGCCCCGGATCGAGGTCGAGGCTCTCCGCCGGGTGCAGCAGCCCCACGGCCTCCCTCAACCGCAGGGCCTCCTCGGCACAGGACCCGCACGAGCCGAGGTGCTCCTCCACGGCCATCGCCTCCTCCGGCGCGCAGGCGGCCAGCGCCCAGGCCCCGAGCAGCGACTTCAGCACCCGGTGCGGCAGCACCGGCGGTGCGGGCGCCGGCTCGGGCAACGGCGTCCCGGTGTCCTCGACGGACGAGCGCGGCAGCGGTATGCGGGGCGACCGGGGCTCCTCACGTCCGTCGGCGGACCGGTCCGCGTCCCCGCTCACACCGCACCCCCGTACCCGGGCGGTCCCCCGGAGGGGCCCGTGTCGTGGGCGGTGGCCAGGAGCTGGAGGCCCAGGCGGAGGCGGCGGCGGGCCTCGTCCTCGGTGATGCCGAGGTCGGCGGCGGTCTGGCGGTAGTCGCGGCGCTGGAAGTAGGCGCGCTCCAGGGCTGCGCGCAGCGGCGTGGGCATGGAGGTGACGATGTAGTCCGCGCGGGCGGCCACCGAGGCGCGGCGGACCTTGCGCTCCAGTTCCTCCGTGGCGTTCTCGTCGCCGTGGACGAGCGAGGCGATCTCGTTGGCGCGCAGGCGCCGTACGGCGAGACGGTGGGCGAGCGCGGCCACCCAGGAGCGCAGCGGGCCCTGCTTGGGGTCGTACGACTCCGGGTTCTCCCAGACATGGACGAACACTTCGCGCGTGATGCCGTCGGCTGCCCGTTCGTCTCCGAGCACACGATGGGCGAGACCGTGCACGAGCGAAGCGAACCGGTCGTAGAGCTCGCCCAGCGCCGCCGCCTCCCCGCGCGCCAGCCGCTGCTGCATCTTGCGGTCCCAGCGGGGCGGTGCGTCCTTCGTCGCCATCTGCCCCCTCATTCCTGCCCGTGCCTGCGCCGTTCGTCGTTCGGCGTGGTGTCCGCCGCCCCCTTGAATGTAGTCGGCACGTCCCCTGGCGCACGCCCCTTTGTGGCAATGTGCGCCTCCGAGACGGACGGAGGTGGTATGGACCGGACATCGGTTCTCTTTGACCCTCTTCATGTATGAGAGGGCGCTTACCCTGCACAGAACCGACCAAGCGTGACCGCATTGGAGCGGATAAGACTGTTCGAGCCTGAAATGGCTAGACTTGGCCCGCACTTTCGGCCAGTGGTCGGTGTTTCATGGGAATCACGGTGGGGCAGCCGCGCAGGGAAAGCGAAAGGGCGGCTTCCGTTTTCTGGTTCCGCTTCCGGGAGCTCCGGCGACTGGCGACTTGAGAGGCGTGGCGGGTGACGCTCAAGGTGACCGACGGGCAGCGCGGGAAGTGGGCCGTGCTGCATGTGTCGGGCGAGATGGATCTGGTCACGTCCCCGGTGCTGCGCCGGCGCGTGCACGACGCCGTGGCCGACGGCCGCCGGGACCTGGTGCTCGATCTGTCCGGAGTCGTCTTCTGCGACTCCAGCGGCGTCGGCGTCCTCGTCGCCACCCGCCGCCTCATACGCTCCTGCCAGGGCAGGCTGCGTCTGATCCTCCCGGCCGGGAGAAGTCCCGTCGGGGCCTCCGGGACGGCCGCCACCGGGCGGGAGCAGGGCGCGCACGTCAACCGCGTGCTCGACGCCCTCGGCGTCCGCCGTCTCTTCGACGTGCACCCGGACGTGGCCTCGGCCGTCGCCGCCGTGCCGGACGACGAGGAGGAGGCCGGCCCGCTCTCGGCGTGACGCGGGCGTGCCCGATCCCCGATCCGGAGTTGTTCCGGTATTCCTCCGGTCTTGGCACAAGCGTCGTTTCCCGCTCCGGCACGACTGCCGGCGTCGTACGCTCCGTGCGAGACACCCCTTGTGACGACGTAAGGCGGGCCCGAGAAGACATGGTCAGCACCGAGTACGAACGCAGGATCGCCGCCCGGTTCGCCACCTTCGACCAGGACGGCAACGGCTGGATCGACCGGGAGGACTTCAGCGCGGCGGCCAAGGCCGTCCTCGCCGAGTTCGCCACCCCGCCCCGCTCCGACAAGGGCCAGGCCCTGTACGTCGGCGCCGAGGCCTTCTGGCAGGGCATGGCCGGCATAGCGGACCGGGACGGCGACCAGCGGATCACCCGCGACGAGTTCGTGAACGGCGCGGTCAAGCGGCTGCGCGACAATCCCGACCGGTTCGCCGAGATCGCCCGGCCCTTCCTGCACGCGGCCCTCGCCGTCGCGGACACCGACGACGACGGCTCGGCCACGGTCGAGGACACCGTCCGGGTCCTCAGAGCCCTCGGTGTGCCCGAGGACATCGCCGCCACCGCCGCAGCGGGCCTCGACGCCGACGCCGACGGCAGGGTGGAGGAGACGGAGGCCGTGACGGCGTTCGCGCGCTACTTCACGGTGCCGGAGTAGTCCCGACACGCCGGTCCCCGGCGATTCCCGTGGGGCCGGTGTCGCGGATCGTGGCATATCGCAATCACCGAGCGTCGATATCGGGATGTGCCCCGAGCGCGACTTGTCACAGCCCGAAGTCGGAGCCGCCCTCCGGTACCTTGTGTGAGATGCGAGTGGTTCCGAGGCCGAGCCGGCCCGGTGCCGTCCCCGAGGCGGCTCCGGATTCCGTCGACGCGCACTGCTCGCCGAGGTGGGCGCGGGATTGCTGCCGCCTGTTCGACTCGTCTCCGCGAGCGTCGCACAGTATGCCGCAGACGTACTCCTTCGCGCTGGAATATGCCCGAAGCGCTTGTTGGCGTGACTCTGCGTCAACCATGCTGGGGTTTATGGGAATCACGCTGGGTGATCCCGGTTCGGGCCATGGAAACGATGGCCGATCAGAAGATGACCACGATCGTGGCCTTGTCTAGGCGCGAGGCGATGTGTCCGCCGGTTCGGATGGTGTGAGCGGTGCAGGTGCTTCAAGTGCAGCTGGAGATCCGGCCCGACCCCGCGGAAGTGGGGCGCGCCCGTAAGTGGGCCCGTTCTCGGCTGGCCGGCTCCGGTATAGGAGCCGATGAGCCGTTGGCCGAGACACTGATCCTGCTCGTCTCCGAACTGGTCACCAACGCCGTGGTGCACACCGGCTGTCCGGCGGTGCTCCGGCTGCAGCTGGAGGAGCCGCCCGGCGCCGCGGCGGGCACCGTCCGTCTGGAAGTGGCCGACGCCTGCGCCCGGCCCCCGGTGCCGCGGTGCGCGGAGGGTGACGACACCAACGGGCGCGGGCTGTCCCTCGTCGCGGGGCTCGCCGACCGCTGGGGATGGAACGCCGAGGGCGTCGGCAAGCGCATCTGGTGCGAACTGGACCGGTGCTCACCCGCTGGGGAGCACGCCACCACCGCGCCCGTCGCCGCCCCGGTCGCGTACCAGGGGCTGGCCTACGAAGCCGTGTAGCCGCGCCACCGCACACGGGTCCCCGGCTGCCCGTTCACGACGCATACGCCTGCGCGCCGGTGCACGGAGCGCCGACCGCATGGTGGTGGCCGTCGGGTGTATGCGCCGGTGTGTGCTCCCGTACGCGCCGTCATGAAAAGGGTCTTAACCGTCAAATCACCGAAGGGGTGTTGACGTACCGTGTCCGTTTGATCACGCTTGTGTTCAGCGATTCGCCGTGAGGGGACGACGAGGGTTCCGGTGACGGGAACCCTCGACGAGTGTGGGTCGTGACCGGTGTCGGCTCCCACAGGGACGGACGACCCGCCGCGGCGGATCTCCGGGGAGCGGACGAGTACGCCGGAGCCGGATGGCGGCGCGCGACGCCGTGCTCGGGGCGAGCAGTGGCGCGCCGCCAGCCGGAGGACATGGCCGGACAGTGATCGGCCGGCATCATCCACAGGCTGTGGACAACTGTGCGGTGCCGCGCGTGCGGAACGTACGGCGGTACGCCGTCGGCGTCACCCCGAGCACCGCCTGCAGATGCTGGCGCATCGACTGCGCCGTCCCGAAACCGGCGTCCCGGGCGACCTGGTCGATGGACAGGTCACTGGACTCCAGCAGGTGCCGGGCCCGTTCGACGCGCTGCTGGATGAGCCACTGGCCGGGGCTGACGCCGACCTCCTCGCGGAAGCGGCGGGTGAAGCTGCGTACGGACATGGACTCCCGTTCCGCCAGGTCGCGCAGCTGGATCGGTTCGTGCAGCCGGCTCAGTGCCCACGCGCGCGCGTGGGTGGTGCTCGCCGCCTGGGGCCCGGGCACCGGCCGCTCGATGTACTGCGCCTGACCGCCGTCCCGGTAGGGCGGCACGACCGTGCGCCGGGCCACCTCGTTGGCCACGGCGGCCCCGTGGTCGCGCCGCACGATGTGCAGGCACAGGTCGATGCCGGCCGCCACCCCGGCGGAGGTCAGCACGTCGCCGTCGTCCACGAAGAGGACGTCCGCGTCCACCCCGACCTTCGGGAAGAGCCGCTGGAAGTGCTCGGCGGACGCCCAGTGGGTGGTCGCCGGGCGCCCGTCGAGGTACCCGGCGGCGGCCAGCACGTAGCCGCCGGTGCAGATGGCGACCATCCGGGTGCCGGGCCGGACATGGGCCAGCGCGGCGGCCAGCTCCTCGGTCAGCACGCCCTCGTCGTACACCGGCCCGAGCTCGTACGACGCCGGGACGACGACGGTGTCGGCCGTGGCCAGGGCCTCCGGCCCGTTCTCGACGAGGATCGAGAAGTCGGCGTCCGTGTCGACCGGCCCCGGCGGCCGCACCGAGCAGGTGATCACCTCGTACAGACGGCGTCTGCCGGCGTCCCGGGCCCGCCGGAAGATGCGCTGGGGGATGCCCAACTCGAAGGGGAGCAGGCCGTCGAGGGCCAGCACGACCACGCGGTGGGGGCGGTGCGGGGAGGCGGCGGCCGGTAAGTTCGTCATGGCCCGATCCTAGTGAATGCTGTCCTTCGGGCCACTCGATCGGAGCGGCCCGGGAGCGGAAGCTCTTGGGCGTGACCCAGACAACCGAGCCCGCAGCCGACGCCACCGCCGGCGCCGAAGCAGCAGCAGCCGTCGCGGAGACCGGACGCGGCCGCCGTGTCCGCGTCCACCG
The DNA here is from genome assembly GCA_000719105.1 of Streptomyces sclerotialus. Classification (GTDB taxonomy): domain Bacteria; phylum Actinomycetota; class Actinomycetes; order Streptomycetales; family Streptomycetaceae; genus Streptomyces; species Streptomyces sclerotialus_B. Next base: position 36,176 of record JODX01000015.1, read on the forward strand.
GGCGTGGTTCGTCGCCGCCGTCACCTTCGTGACGATCATCGGCGCGGCCGCCTTCCGGTCCCTGCCGGGTCTGCTGATCGACCCGCTGCACGAGGAGTTCGGCTGGTCGCGCGGCACGATCGGCGCCGCCGTGTCGGTCAACCTGGCGCTGTACGGCCTGACGGCGCCCTTCGCCGCCGCGCTGATGGACCGGTTCGGCATCCGCCGGGTCGTCGCCGTCGCGCTGACCGTGATCGCGGTCGGCTCGGGCACCACCGTGTGGATGACCTCGCCCTGGCAGCTCATGCTCTGCTGGGGCCTGCTGGTCGGCCTCGGCTCCGGTTCGATGGCGCTGGCCTTCGCCGCGACGGTCACCAACCGCTGGTTCACCGAGCGGCGCGGCCTGGTGACGGGCATCCTCACGGCGGCCTCCGCCTCGGGCCAGCTGATCTTCCTGCCGGTACTGTCCTGGATCATCACCATGGACGACGGGCGGAACTGGCGCCCGGCCGCCGTCACGGTGGCCCTCGCCGCGCTGGCCGTCGTGCCCTTCGTCTGGCTGCTGCTGCGGGACCACCCGGCGGACGTGGGCCTGAAGCCCTACGGGGCGAAGGAGTTCGTGCCGAAGCCCGCACCGGTGCCGGGGGCCGCGCGGCGTGCGGTGGGCGTGCTGTTCTCGGCCGCCCGCACCGGACCCTTCTGGCTGCTGGCCGGGTCCTTCGCGATCTGCGGCGCCTCCACCAACGGGCTGGTCCAGACGCACTTCGTGCCCGCCGCGCACGACCACGGCATGCCGGTCACGGCGGCGGCCTCGCTCCTCGCGGTCATCGGCGTCTTCGACGTCCTCGGCACGGTCGCCTCCGGCTGGCTCACCGACCGCTTCGACGCGCGCCGGCTGCTGGCGGTCTACTACTCCTTCCGCGGCGTCTCGCTGCTCTTCCTGCCGATGCTGCTGGCGCCGGACGTCCACCTGCCGATGGTCTTCTTCATCGTCTTCTACGGCCTGGACTGGGTGGCCACGGTGCCGCCCACCCTCGCCCTCTGCCGCGAGCAGTACGGCGACGACAGCGCCATCGTCTTCGGCTGGGTCCTCGCCTCCCACCAGGTGGGCGCCGCCCTCGTCGCCTTCCTCGGCGGCGTGGCGCGGGACGTGTTCGGCGCGTACGACGTCGTCTGGTACGCCTCGGGGGCGCTGTGCGCGGCGGCCGCGCTGATGTCGCTGGTGATCAGGCGCCGGATCTGACGGGCGTGCGCTCCACCCCGCTGCCCCTGCGGGCGACCGCCTTCGCGATCCGCTCGGCGTCGGCGGCGAGTTCGCGGAGCATGCCGCTGATCGGGTTGGTGTACCCGGTGAAGTACAGACCGGGGGCGTGCGGCAGGGTCCGGGGGCCGTGGGCGACGGGTCTGCCGCGTCCGTCGAGCACGTCCAGGTGCCCGACGAGGTCCTCGAGACCACGCCGGTACCCGGTGGCGGCGATCACGGCCTGCGGCTCGACGCGGCTGCCGTCCGCGAGCAGCACCCCGCCGTCGCCGAACCTCTCGACCGCGGCCACGATCGTGACCCGCCCCCGCCGCACGGCGTCGACGAGACCGACGTCCTGGACGGGGATGGCGCCCTCGCGCACGCGGGAGTAGAGGCCGGTGGCGGGGCGGGGCAGACCGTGGGCGGCCAGGTCCGGCACGCTGACCCTGGCCAGCGGTCTGGCGAGCCGGTCGACGAGGGCGACGGGCAGCCGCCGGACGGCGACCGCCGTGTACTGGGCCGGCCAGCCGGCCGTGGAGCGGCGCACGATGTGCGGCGGGGTGCGCACGGAGAGCCGTACGCGGGAGGCGCCGCCCTCGACGAGGTCGACGGCGATCTCGGCGCCGGTGTTGCCGACGCCGACGACGAGGACGTCGCGGCCGGCGTAGGGCTTCGCGTTGCGGTACTCGCGCGCGTGCAGCAGTTCGCCGGTGTACGTCTCGCGGCCGGGCCAGTCGGGCACGTGAGGGGTGTGGTTGAAGCCGGTGGCGACGACGACCGCGCTGCCGGTCAGCCGACGGCCGCCGGTGGCGTGCAGCAGCCAGCCTCCCCCACTCTCGGCTTCGCTCGACCGGGAGGTGCCCCCACCGTCCGGGGCACGCTCCACCCGGGACACCTCGACACCGGTGACGACCTCCAGCTCGTGGTACTCGGCGTACTTCTCCAGGTAGCGCACCACGTCGTCGCGCGCCACCCAGCGCCCGAAACGGCGCGGCATCGGCAGCCCGGGCAGGGCCGAGAGCCGCCGGGTGGTGTGCAGGCGCAGCCGGTCGTAGTGCCGCCGCCAGGACGCGCCGACCCGGTCGGACCTCTCCAGCACGACGGCGCGCACGCCGTGGGCGCGCAGGGCGTACGCGGCGGCCAGTCCGCCCGGCCCGCCGCCGATGACGTACACGGGGCGGTCGGGGCGCTCGCGCACGGCACCGGATTCGGGTTCGGGGTCGGCGGGGCCGCCGGATGCGGGGGAGTCGGCCATGGGCCCGAGCGTAGGGGCGCTGCGGTTTGATGGGTCTCGGTCAAGTCCGGAATCGGTTGCGGATTGATCACGGCGCTGACATGCCGTACGTACGGGTTTCAATGGGACGATGGCCCACCTCGAAGACCAGTTCCAGCCCACGATCCCTTCCGCCGAGCCGACCGGGTACGGGCTGCGGCTGCGGGCCTGGGATTCCCGCTCCGACGCGGACGCGGACGCGTGGCTGCGGGGGCTGTCCGACCCCGACTTCCGGCGGTGGAACACGCCCGTGAAGCTCGTCGAGGGGATCGAGGACGCCCGGGAGTCGCTGCGGTTGCGGGCCGAGTGGGACGCGGAGGGCCGGAGCGTGTCGTTCCGTGTCACGGACGCGACGAGCGGCGGCACGCTCGGGCACATCGGCGTCAACGACATCGACGATCTCCTCCGGACCGCCCGCGTCGGCTACTGGGTCCTCCCCGAGGCCCGCGGCCGGGGCGTCGCCACCCGGGCGCTCCGGCTGGCCGCCCGCCACGCCTTCGCCGAACTGGGCCTGTACCGGCTGGAACTGGGCCACGCCCTCGGGCACGGGGCCTCGTGCCGGATCGCGGAGCGCTGCGGGTTCGGGTACGAGGGCACGCTGCGCGGCGCGATGTTCGAGGCGGGACGGCATGACGCCTTCCGGGACGTCCATCTGCACGGGCGCCTGGCCACGGACCCGGAGCCGGCCCCGGAGCCGGACCCTGAGCAGGGCCCGGGGAACGTCACGGCCAGAGCAACTCCGTGATCCAGTGAGCGCCTTGGCGCCGGTACGCCAGCCGTACGTGCCGTCGCCGCTCGTCCCCCTGGAAGAACTCCACCTCGTCGGGCTCCAGCACGTACACCGTCCACGAGGGCACCGCGGCGTCCGGCTCACGCCGTGCGCGGGCCCAGGCGTCGTCCGAGGCGCGCTCCAACTCCGCCTGCGACGTCAGTGCTTCGCTCTGCCGGCCCACGAGCGCGGAGGCCAGCGCCCCCGTGGAGCGGGCGTGCAGGTCGGCGTGGGCCGTCTCGGCGGGCGCGGTGCGCACCGGGCCCCGTACCCGCACCTGGCGGCCCTGCACCGGCCAGTAGAAGCCGAGCGCCGCGTACGGCCGGGCCGTGAGCTGCCGTCCCTTCCGGCTGCCCGCGTGCGAGGCGAAGTGCCAGCCCTCCTCGTCGGCGCCGTGCAGCATGACCGTCCGTACGTCCGGTGTGCCGTCCGCGTCCGCCGTGGCGAGGGACATGGTGTGCGGCTCGGTCTGCCCGGCCGCCGCGGCCTGAGCGAACCAGCGCCGGAACAGCGGCAGCGGCTCCACGGGGGCCGTGGCCGGGTCGAAGCGGGGCAGCTCCGTGACCTCCCGGTCCCACACCCGCAGGGACCGCAGCAGCGAAGCGAACTCGGACGGCGGCACGTCGGGCGCGGGGATGTGCGCGGACGCGGGACCGGAGGCGGGGTCGGGGGCGGAGCCGGTGTGGGTGCGCATGTTCCCGATTGTCACGCCCCCGACGGGAGCGGGCCACGCACCCCCGCCCCCGGCCCGGCTCAGATGTCCGTCACCGCCCCGAGGTCGGAGGACACCCAGCGTTCGGGACGCATACGGACGATCACCTGCTCGCCGTGGTTCTTCCAGGAGAAGTCGACGTAGCGGTCGACCCTGTCCGCCGGCAGGTAGCGGGCCGAGATCTCGCGCAGAAGCTCCACGGTCGCGGGCACGGTCTCGACGACGGGCCCCTCGACGGCGACGTACCGGATGGTGGGTTCGGTCCGGTCCACCATCAGGGAGAACCGGCCCGCCGCGCTGATCAGCCGGTTCTTGCGGGAGTCGAGCCCGGTGATGATCTAGGCGTCACCGCCGGGTTCGTACTGGTACCAGATCGGCACGGTCAGCGGGGCCCTCCCCGCCCCGGCATCCACCGCGAGCGCGGCGATGTGCGGCTCGGCCAGGAACTGTTCGCGTTCTTCGCGGGTCAGGGCCATCTCGGTCTCCTCCGGCGGTGCGGACGCGGACGTCTTCGTCCTCATCGTCAGCGACGGCCGCACCGCTCGGTATTCCGGCGCCGGCCCCGGACCGCCGAAAACGGCACGGGCGGCGGTCCACGTACGTTCGTGAACCACCGCCCGTATGACAGGACGTGAGCCGGAGAGCGCCGTCACGGCGCCGGACGTGTCACCTCGTGGGCTTCTTCCCGGTCACGCCCAGGTGGACCAAGAGGGCGAGGTTGGGCTTGAGTTCGGCGGGCTTGACGCCCTGGAAGCCCTTCTGGTGGGAGGCCACCGAGGCGAGCATCGCGACGAGGGCGCCGGCGACGGCCGCCGGGTTGGCGTCCTTGTCGATCCGGCCCTTGGACTGGAGTTCGGTGATCGTGGCGGTGAGAGATCCCGTCACGGAGTTGAGGATCTTCGCACGGATCCGGGCGAAGCGCTTGTCGCCCTCGGCGGCGCCCAGGTCCACCACGCGGAGGAGCGCGTCGTTTCTCCGCCAGAAGTCCAGGAAGCCGTCGACGAGGTTCTGCGCCGTCTGCCAGCCGGCCCGGCCGATCCATGAGCCGTCCTCCAGCACCCCGGCCAACCCGGCGCCCTCCGCGGCCATTTGCTCGGCCAGCTCCAGGACGGCGCCCTCCACGTCCGGGAAGTACTGGTAGAAGGTCGCGGGCGAAGTGCCCGCCTTCCGGGCGACATCGATGACCTTGACATCCCGGTACGGGGAGGAGCTGAGCATCTCGCTGAGGCAGTCGAGCAGCTTCTGCCGGGTCGCCTGCCCACGCCGGCCGGCCACGCGGCCGTCGACGGTACGCACTTGTCCTGTCATGCCGTCAGCTTACCGAGGGGTGATCTGAGCGCTATTCGGCCGACTGCAAATGGGGAGTACCCCCATTCACCAAGGGGTTCGTGGGGTGCGGGGTACTGGAGATTGGCTTGTTCTTTTCGCTTCGGAGACCTCTGGAGCCGCCCTGCCGACCCCGTCGGCGCCGCCCACCGGACCACTCCGGCACCGCCCGTCGGAGCGGTCCGGACGGACCACTTCGACTGCGCACACCACGGAGAACCCGTCTAGCTTGGCCGCATGGCCGAAACCGCGGCAGTCGATGCGTACGGGGAGGGCGTCCCCTGCTGGGTCGACGTCCAGCTCCCCGACGTGGAGGCGGGCAAGCGGTTCTACGGCGAGCTCTTCGGGTGGGCCTTCCGGGCCGTGCACGGCTCGTCCGTGCACGCCTTCCTGGACGGCCGGCCCGTCGCCGAGCTCGCGCCCAAGCCGGACGGGCGCATGCCGACCGTGTGGACCGTCCACTTCGCGGCCCCGGACATCACCGCTCTCACCGAGCGGATCCGCGCGGGCGGCGGGCAGATCATCGCCCCGCCCGCGCCGGTCGGCGCCCTCGGTGCCACGGCCCTCGCCGCCGATCCGGAGGGCGCCGTCTTCGGGCTGTGGCAGCCCGGTACCCACCCCGGCTTCGGCCGCCGCCACGCGCCCGGCAGCTTCGCCTGGGCGCAGCTCTACGCCCGGGACGTCTCCGTCGCCGAGTCCTTCTACGGGAACCTCTTCCGCGACGCCCTCTTCGGACCCGGTGCCACCCCGGACTTCGGCCGCGCCGCGCTCTCCGAGGTGTTCCCGCCCGAGATGCCGCCGCATTTCCTCGTCCACTTCGGTGTGACGGACTTCGCGGGCGCGCTGCGGACGGTGCAGCGCCTCGGGGGGCGGGTGCAGGCACTGCCGTTCGGTGCGTCCTACGGGCGGGTGGCCGTGGTGTCGGACGACCAGGGGGCGTCGTTCGCCCTGCTGCAGCGGGAGTGGCAGGGCCTGCCCCCTGCCTCTCCAGGATCGTAAAGCGGGCATTTGTCCTGAGACACCCCGATATTCCCCCGGGTTCGCAACAGGTGGCCCAGGAAGGAAGAATCGGGGTGCGTGCCGCCATGGCGGTGCCGTGGTGAGACGCTGCACGGGGTCGCGGCCAATCGAGGGCGACGCGGCCCGAACGGGGAGGTGGCAGGGCAAGTGGTGGATCAGCTGACGCAGCACGATCCGCGGCGGATCGGGCCGTTCGAGGTGCTGGGACGGCTGGGTGCCGGCGGCATGGGGCTGGTCTATCTGGCGCGGTCGGCGTCGGGCCGGCGCGTGGCGATCAAGACGGTCAGGACGGAGCTCGCCGAGGACCAGCTGTTCCGGGTCCGGTTCACCCGCGAGGTCGAGGCGGCCCGGGCGGTGTCCGGTTTCTACACGGCGGCCGTGGTCGACGCCGATCCGCGCGCGGCCGTGCCGTGGCTCGCGACCGCGTACGTGCCCGCGCCCTCCCTCGAGGAGATAGTGAACGAGTGCGGGCCGCTGCCCGCCCAGGCCGTGCGCTGGCTGGCGGCGGGCGTCGCGGAGGCCCTGCAGTCCATCCACGGTGCCGGTCTCGTCCACCGGGACCTCAAGCCGTCCAACGTGCTGGTGGTCGAGGACGGGCCGCGCGTCATCGACTTCGGCATCGCCTCCGGGGTGTCCAACACCCGGCTGACCATGACCAACGTCGCCGTCGGCACCCCCGCCTACATGTCGCCGGAGCAGGCCAAGGACTCGCGCAGCGTCACCGGCGCCAGCGACGTCTTCTCCCTGGGCTCGATGCTGGTGTTCGCCGCGACCGGGCACGCGCCCTTCCACGGCGCCAACCCCGTCGAGACCGTGTTCATGCTGCTCCGGGAGGGCCCGGACCTCACCGGGCTGCCGGAGGAGCTGCGGCCGCTCATCGAGTCGTGCATGCAGATGGAGGCGACCGCGCGCCCCAACCCGGCCGACCTCCAGGCCCAGCTCGCGCCGCACCTCTTCGGCTCCGGCTCCGACGACAGCGGTACGGCGTCCGCGTGGCTGCCCGAGAAGGCGGTCTCCCTCATCGAGTCCCGGCGCGGCGGCCGCGCGGCGGGCCGGACCCAGGCCGGGGGCGCCGGCGTGCGCGGCGCGGGCGGACCGGCCCCCGTACCCGCCCCCGCACCCGCTCCCGTACCGCCGCCCCCACCGTCGTACGACCCGGCCCCGATGCCCACCGGCGCGTCCGACTCCGGGCCGGTGCGGCTCGCGGGCGCCCGGGTGCCGATCGGGCCCGGGCCGCGCGTCGCGGACGCCCGCGCCGCGGCCGTGCAGGCGCCCCCTCCGGAGGCGGGCCTGGTGGCCTCCTGGTCGCGCCCCCGCGCCGGAATGAACGGCGTGGACGGCGCGGCGGCCGCACCCGCCGCGCCCGCCGTCCCGCCCGCGCCCACGGCGCCCCCGGAGACGGCACCCGGCTGGCGCCCGTGGCGGTTCCGGATGTCCAACGACGTCTGGGGCACCCCGACGGTCGCCGACGACCTCGTGTACGTCACCTCCTTCGAGGTGCACGCACTCGACGTGGCCACCGGCCGCCGCCGCTTCAAGACCCGGGACGTGGCCTGGTCGACGGCGGTCGCGGACGGCCGGATCCACGCCTCCGACGGGCCCACCCTGTTCGCCCTGGACGCCCGCGAGGGCACCGACCTGTGGCGGCTGTCGGTGGACGCCTGGGTGTACAGCCTCAAGGCCGACCACGGCACCGTCGTCACCGGCACCCGCGGCGGCGGCATCCAGGCCTGGGAGGCGTCCAACGGGCGGAAGCTGTGGGAGGTCACCGGGGCGCAGACCGACTTCGAGTCCCCGGAGGCCGGGCCCGTCGTCCACGACGGCACGGTGTACGTCTGGAAGGACGCCCGGCTGCGCGCCCTGGAGGCCCGTACGGGCGAGGAGCGCTGGTCGTACCCGGTGGGCGACGCGGCCTCCTGCGGCGGCGTACCGCTGCGGCTGACGCCCGCCCAGGACGGACACGTGTACGTCTCGGCGGGCTCGCGCGTGCTGGCCATCGACGCGGCGGGCGGGCATGTGCGCTGGCACTTCGAGGCGCCCGCGGTGTTCCTGTGCCCGCCCACCTTCGTGCCGGGCCCGGCGGTCACGGGCGGCGGCGTCTACCTGGCGGACTACCTGGGCACGGTGTACGCCCTCGACGCGGCCGACGGCCGGGACCGCTGGCGCATCGCCACCGAGTCCCGCTCCTCGGTCGACTCCGTGCTGGTGGCCGCCGGCCACGTCCACGTGGGCAGCGGCAAGGGGCTCTACACCCTGGACGCGGTCACGGGCACCCCGAAGTGGCGGTTCCAGGCGGGCGGCGACATCGTGGGCGCCCCGGCGGTCGCGGAGGGCCGGGTCCACTTCGGCTCCACCGACCACCTGCTCTACACCCTGAAGGCCGACGACGGCCGGCTCCGGTGGAAGCTGGCCACGGGCGGCGAGATCACCGGCTCGCCGGTGGTACGGGACGGGGTCGTGTACGCGTGCAGCAAGGACCGCTGCGTGTACGCGCTGGACGCGGAGAAGGGGACGGGGACGGCGCGGACGGCGTAGCAACGACGACCGCGTCGCTGTGGCGGGACGGCCGTCGTGCCGGTCACGGAAGGGGTCGGGACGGCGGCCGTCGGTCCGCCGAGCACGGGAGGCCGTCCGGGTGCCCTCGGCGCCCCGCGTACGGGCCCGTCGCGCGGGCCGTGTCCGGGCCTCCTCGCCGCTCGCCCCCGACGCTACGCCCGGAAAGCGGAACCCGCCACGCAGCCGCGTGGCGGGTTCCGCGTACCGGCAGGAGCCCTCGGCGGGGTCACGGTTCAAGGACGGTGCTCCGGACATGCCTCGGCCGCGGCGGCTCCCCCAATCCGCGCCGCCGCGGCCGACCCCCCGCCGGAATGAAGGTCTCTACTTGCTGTCGGCTCCCAGCGCCGGCGGAGCGGGCATCGGGTTGTCGCCCAGCGTGGTGACGTCCGGCTTCGCGGGCGGGGCCGGCATCGGGTTGTCGCCCAGCGTGGTGACGTCCGGCTTCGCGGGCGGAGCGGGCATCGGGTTGTCGTTGGCCGCGAGGATCTCGGCCTCGTCCGTCGACTGGAGCGCCCCCGTGGCGTTCTGCTTCTCGCTCATGACGTGACTTCCTCTGTGTGCGACTGGGCTTGCTGACGAACGGAGCGCCCGCCCGGGAACTCCCCCGAAGGCCACCGGGCGGGCGCCGGAGCCGTACGGTTTCCCGCGGGCTCCTGATCAGACCGCCTGCCCCCCGACGCGACGGTGTGACTGGTAAGAGCGTGCCCGACGCGGATAAACGAACGCTGAACGTCCGCAACGGGCCCGCGACGGACCGGTGGTTCAGGCCGCCGAGGCGGGTGCGAGCAGGACCCGGACGTCGTCGGCCTCCGGGGCGCCGGTCTGCTCGTAGAGGCTGAGCGCCTCGCGCCAGCAGGCCCTGGCCCGGTCCACCTGCCCCAGCGCGGACAGCGCCCTGCCCAACAAAGTCAGGACGTTGCCCCGCATGCGGTCGCCGCCGATGCAGCCGAGGGCGAGGGCCTGCTCGGCGTGCCAGGCGGCCTGAGCGGAACGGCGGACGGCCAGGTGCACCTCGGCGATGCGGAAGTGGGTGGTGCCCTCCCACAGCCGCTGCCGGTGCTCGTCGAGAATGCCCAGGGCCTCGGAGAACTGCCCCAGCGCCTCGGCGTGGCGCCCGGCCATGTTCAGAGCGATGCCCAGGGCGTAATGGCTGTTGGCGAGGCGCACCGTCCGGCCGAACTCGGCGTGGATCGCGACGCCGCGCTGCGCGAACGCGACCGCCTTGGCGATGTTGCCCAGGCCGAGGTGGGCGCGGGACAGGTTGCACAGCGTGGTCGCCTCGAAGGGGCGGTTCCCGGCGGCCCGCAGGCCCTCGATGGCCCGGTCGAAGAAGGGCCCGCCGTCCGCGTAGCGGCCCTGGTGCAGGCAGATGAGGCCCCGGTTGTTGGCCACCCAGCTGATGGCGGTGGTGTCGCGCACGGACTCCGCGAGCGTCATGGCGAACCGTGCCTCCACCTCGGCCTGCCCGATGCGGCCGGACACCAGGAGGACGTCGGTGAGGACCGTCCGGGCCCGGCCCTCCGCCCAGGCGTCCCGCGCCGCCCGCGTGGCCTCGCACATCGCGCGGGCCGTCGCCTCGTACTGGTGCGAGTTGGCGCCCGACTCGGTGAGGTCCTTCGCGGCCCACAGCAGGTCCACTCCGCGCCGCAGCCGCGCCGACCCCGCCGACTGCCGTACGCACGCCAGCAGCTGGGCCGCCTCGGAGTACAGCCAGTCCAGGGCCGCCGAGGCCTCGCTGAACGCCAGCCCCGGGTACTCGGTCGGCTCCAGGTGGTCCACCAGCCGGTCCCCGGGCCGCTCGATCGCGTACACGCCCGCGGCCGTGGCCAGGTAGAAGTCCAGCAGCCGGGAGAGCGCGGCCTCCCTCCCCCACTGCCCGAAAGGCGTGGGAGGTGCCCCCACCGCCGGCGGCTGCTCGTCCCGCTCCGCGCATGCACGCGCGTAGAGCCGCACCAGGTCGTGGTAGCGGTAGCGGCCCGGCGCTGCCGACTCCAGCAGCGAGGTGTCGACCAGGGACTCCAGCAGGTCCTCGGTGTCCTCGGGGGGGAGGTCGAGCAGCGCGGCGGCCGCGGCCAGGGAGATGTCCGGTCCGTCGGCCAGCCCCAGCAGCCGGAAGGCGCGTGCCTGGTCCGGTTCGAGCTGCCCGTACCCGAGCTCGAAGGTGGCCTTCACGGCGAGGTCGCCGGCCTGCAGCTCGTCGAGCCGGCGGCGCTCGTCGGCGAGCTTGCCCGCGAGCACCGACACCGTCCAGGTCCGCCGCGCCGCCAGCCGGGAGGCGGCGATACGGATCGCCAGCGGCAGGAACCCGCACGCCGCCACCAGGTCCAGTGCGGCCTTGCGTTCGGCGGCCACCCGCTCCTCGCCCACGATGCGGGTGAAGAGCTGGAGCGCCTCCTCGGGCGACATGACGTCCAGATCCACGAGATGGGCGCCCGCCAGGTCCACCATCCGCACCCGGGAGGTCACCAGCGCCGCGCACCCCGCGCTCCCCGGGAGCAGGGGACGTACCTGGGCCGCGTCCCGGGCGTTGTCCAGCAGGACCAGCACGCGACGGCCGTCCAGCACCGACCGGTACAGCGCGGCGCGCTCCTCGAGCGAGTCCGGGATCGAGTCGTCGTCCGTGCCGAGCGCCCGCAGGAACGCCCCGAGCACGGTCTCCGGCTCGGCCGCCCGGGCCCCCGCGCCCTGCAGATCCACGTAGAGCTGCCCGTCCGGGAAGGCCGCCCGCGCCTGGTGCGCGACATGCACGGCCAGCGTCGTCTTGCCCACGCCCCCGATGCCGGACAGCGCCGACACCGCCATCACCCGTCCCTCCGCACCGGACGCCGAGGCGAGGATGCCGCACAGTTCGTCGACGAAGCCCGCGCGCCCGGTGAAGTCCGGGACGGTCGCCGGGAGCTGGGCGGGCCTGACGGGCACGGCGGACGGCTCGGGCTCCAGCGGCGCGGACGGCTCCGCGAGCGAGGGGTCGGCCCGCAGGATGCGCTGCTGCAGCTCCCGCAGTCCGGGGCGCGGGTCCACGCCCAGCTCGTCGGAGAGCAGCCGGCGGGTGTCCGCGTACACGGCGAGCGCCTCAGCCTGCCGTCCGCTGCGGTACAGCGCCAGCATCAGCAGCTCCCGCAGCCGCTCCCGCAGCGGGTGCGCCGCGGTCAGGGCGGTGAGCTCCGACACCGCCTCCGCGTGGCAGCCCTGTTCCAGGTCCATGTCGAGCCGGGTCTCGAGGAGCTGCAGCCGCCACTCCTCCAGCCGCGTCCGCTGTGTCTCCGCGTACGGCCCGGGGAGACTGGCCAGGACCTCCCCGTCCCACAGGTTCAACGCCTTGTTCAGCAGGGCCCGCGCGTGGCACAGGTCCCCGCCGCTCTTCGCCTTCTCGGCGTCCGCGGCCAGCTCCTGGGCCAGCACCAGATCGAGGGCACCGCCCCCGCCGGGCACCCGGATGGCGTACCCGCCGGACTCGCTGACCAGCACCCCGGCCCCGAACACCTTGCGCAGCCGGGACGCGTACGTACGGACCGCGGCCAGCGCCTGGGACGGAGGGTCGTCGCCCCACAGCGCGTCGATCAGTTCGCCCGCCGTGGCCGTACGGCCCTCGCGGAGCAGCAGGGCGGCGAGCAGCGCGCGTTGCTGCGGGGACCCGGTGGACAGCAGCTCGGCGCCGCGCCAGGCGCGCACGGGGCCGAGCACGCCGAAACGCAGGACCGAGGACCCGTCGGCCTCCGGCTCGTCCGGCACTCGTGCTTCCACGTCCTCCATCGCCGCCCCCCTGGCATCCCTGTCAACTACGCCAGTCTGCCCTGCGGACGCCGGATGCGTCAGCCGTGGGAGACGCCGATCACAGGCGGCGCACGGGAAGGCACAAGAACCTCACATGCTCTTCGCACGGGAGCGCACAGGACGGCACACCCCGGGGGCGGGCCGCCGGGGGTCTGCGACTGGGCCGGGGGTCTGTGGCTGGTACGTCCGTCAGGCGTCGAAGCGGAGTCGGGAGGCCTCGATGTGGGCGAGGTTCCGGTGGGTCCACTCGCACATGACGTCGACCGTCGCCCGCAGAGCCCGCCCCGGCCCGGTGAGCGTGTACTCGACGCGCGGCGGCACGGTGGGGTGCACCGTCCGCTCGACCAGCCCGTTGCGCTCCAGCATGCGCAGGTTCTGCGTGAGCATCTTGTGGCTGATGCCCTCGACCTCGTTGCGCAGCTCGCTGAAGCGCAGGGTGCGCTCACCGAGCATCTCGATGATCAGCAGCGCCCACTTGTTGGCGACGTCGGAGAAGATCTCGCGCGCCAGGGAGTCCGCGCGGCGCAGGTCGGCCTGCTCGGTCGGACCGCCCGTGAACTGCTTGGTTTCCATCCGGTTCCTCAGTCACTGAAAAGTGCGTTCTTCCAGGTCAGCGCTCACTCTCCTACGGTTCTCCAGTAACCACAAGAGAGCGAAGACGAGGAGCGGAAGACACTATGACCGTCACCCTGATGAACCCCGCCGGACTGCCCGAGATCGACGGCTACCGCCAGGTGTCGATCGCCCCGATGGCGGCCGGTTCGAAGCTGGTCCACATCGCCGGACAGGTCTCCTGGGACACCGACGGAGCGACGATCGCGGAGGGCGACCTCGCCGGCCAGGTCGAGCAGTGCTACCTGCACATCGGCACCGCCCTGGCCGCGGCCGGCGGCTCCTTCGACGACGTGGTGAAGCTGAACTTCTACGTCGTCGACTGGGCGCCCGAGAAGCTGGACCTGGTCTGGGAGGGGATCGGGCGGGCGGCCGCGAAGCTGGGAACGACTCCGGTGCCGCCCGTGACGCTGGTGGGTGTGGTGTCGCTGGACATCCCGGACCACCTGGTGGAGGTGGAGGCGACGGCGGTCATCGGCTGACAGGGCGTTCGGACCCTTCCTTGTCATCCGGTGTCCGACGGAGCACGAGCGTGACGAACCCGAGGGTGCGGCGGTAGCCGCGCAGCCATGCGGTGCGGTGCTCGGCGGCGGCCCCGAGTGCCGCACCGCTGCCCGGGTCGTCCGGGTGGTCCAGGGCCCACCGGGACAGGGAGCCGGTCCAGGACCACTCGTACTCGTCCCACTCCTCGACGGTGCTGACGTGCCCGTACGTGGGGGTCCAGCCGGCCGCGACGACCCGGTCGACGGTCGTGGCCAGGTCGGCGAACTCGTCCACCGCGAACCCGGCGTCGAGGGTCCCCTGGTCCGGCTCGCGCTCCCAGAAGCCGTCGCCGACCAGGACGCTGCCGCCGGGGGCGAGGTGCCTGCGCACGGCTTCCAGGGTGGGCAACAGGCCGCCGAAGGCGTGGGTGGCGCCGATGCAGAGGACGAGGTCGAACGGTGCCTCGGCGGTGTAGGCGCCGGCGTCTCCGGCCACCAGCGCGATGCGGTCGCCGAGGCCCTTCGCCGTGATGACCTGCCGCGCGCGTGTGATGGTGTCGGCGTCGAGGTCCACGCCGTATGCCCTCACTCCCGGCCGCTCTTCAGCGGCCCGGAGCAGCCACTCGCCGCGCCCGCACCCGAGGTCGAGGATTCTCTCGGTTCCGTCCCGCAGCGCGCGGCCCAGCAGGCGGGACACGGAGTTGTCGCTCAGCGGGGCGGCGATGGGGTGGTCGGCGTGGGCGAGGGCGCTGATGCGTTGGCGGTCCATGGGGGGATGGTGGCGTGGGTGGGTGTGGCGTGTCTCCTGGATTAGGCGCGTGCTCGCGGCTAGTCCTTACGCCCCGTCGCGGCCACCGTGATCCCGAGGCCGACCATCGTGAGCCCGCCCACCCCTCCGACCAGGGACAGCCGTCGCGGTGACCGGGCGAACCAGTCGCGTGCGGTGGCGGCGACGAGGCCCCAGACGCTGTCGGACGCGACCGCGATGACGTTGAAGACGAGGCCCAGCAGCAGCATCTGTGCGACGACGTGCCCTTGCTCGCGGTCGACGAACTGGGGCAGTACGGCGGCGAAGAACACGATGGTCTTCGGGTTGGCGACACCGACGGCGAAGCCGTCCCACAGGGTGCGGAGGCCGCCACCCGGAGCCGAGTCGCCGGCGATCGCGGCATGCAGTGCGCCGCGTTGGCGCCACGCCTTGATGCCCAGGTGTACGAGGTAGGCGGCGCCGGCCAGCTTCAGCACCGTGAAGACGAGCACCGAGCGCTCGACCACGGAGCCGACGCCCAGCGCGACGGCCACGACGAGGACGTACGCCCCGAGGGTGTTGCCCAGGACGGTGGTCAGCGCGGCGCGGCGGCCTTGGGACAGGGCCCGACCGATCACGAAGAGCACGCTGGGACCGGGCACGATGATCAGCAGGAACGACATCGCCGCGAAGGCGAGCAGGCGGTCGGTGGACACCATGTCGCCATGCAAGCGGGGAGGGGGGCCTTCCCGCATCCTCTTTTCCCCTCAAGCCCTCAGGCGGGGCTGTCCTGCTTGAGGGCTCGGAGCAGGGCTCCGAATGCAGTGGGGGCGGCCGAGAGGATCGTTCGGGTGGGGTCGGCGCTTTCGGTGAGGTGGATGGTGTCGGGGGTGGTGGCTGCTATGTGGAGGCAGGCTTCGCCTGTCTGGCAGTAGGAAGACTTCTGCGAGCTGGCAGCCACGTGGACGCATGATTCGCCTTGTGCGCAGTAGGACGACCGTTGCCATGCATATGAACTCATTGGGGCCCTCTCACAATTCGGTGGCCATCTCGTGAATGAAGTCCCGGCTTCGCCCGGGGGTGAGTGCTACGGACTTCATCCGCTGGAGTAGATTTCTGTACGTGTTCAGTTGAGCCTCGGCATCGACCAGAGCCGGGCCGTGCGATTGGTCCAGAGAGACCGTGTCGAGCTGAGGCACGGTTCCGTGGATGTACAGGAAGGTCTGGCCGGAACCCGGGTAAGCGCCGATGGCGAACGGGATCACCTGCAGCGTGATGTGCTCGCGCTCGGATTGCTCCACCAAGTGCTTCAGTTGCCTCTTGGCCACTGAGGGACCACCAACGGGTACTCGTAGCGCGGCTTCGTGTATGACCGCCTCGTACGGCACAGGATCGTCCTGGTCCAAGAGAACTTGGCGCTGCATTCGATGGCTGACGCGGTGCTCGAACTCGCGCCGGCTGAACTCGGGCACCGCCTGCTCATAGATGGCACGGGCATGATCAGCGATCTGAAGCAGCCCAGGAACGTGTGCCGTGTTGGCCGCCTGCAGCCGGGTCGCGTAGTGCTCGATCTCCGACACGTCGAGCAGAGCAGCGGGCAGTACTTCGCGGAATGTTCCCCACCAACCCCCCTTCCGCTCGGTGGCCAGGTCGATCAGACCGTTGATGTAGGCACTGTCGGAGCACTGGTAGATGCGAGCGAGTGCGCGTAGACGATCCGCACTCACGCCGAAGCGACTCGCCTCGATGTTGCTGAGCTGAGCCTGGCTTACTCCAAGTTGACGCGCTCCCTCGGTAACGGACAGACCGGCCCGCTCCCTAAGTCTGCGCAGCTCCGTACCGAGACGAAGGCGACGGGCCGTAGTGGCGGGCTTGGGCGCCATCGGACAACTCTCCTTGCGCAGTCCCGTGGTCTTGTCACCCACACGAGGGGGAATCTCACGCGATTGCTGAACTGGGAAATGTATTAAGTGGCGGGCCGGTAGCTTACTGACTCAGGCGCCCCGCCCAGAAGCGCCCCGCTCGACGGAGCGGCGACGGCCACTGGGCAGACCCATGCCCACACGCGACCACGTAGAACAACCGTCCAACTGCCCTCTGTGACCGGAGACATCATGGCAACCGTACCGCCGTCATGGAACTACACCCTCCACCTGCCCCGCGATCCAAGAGCCCCTGGCGTCGCACGAGCCACCCTCCGCAGCGTCCTCGCCGCCCACGACCTCGGCCAACTCACCCCAACCGCCGAGCTGCTGGCCTCCGAACTGCTCACCAACGCCCACCTCCACACCACCGGCCCGTACGCCCTGCGCATCCGCTCCACCGATCCCGACCGGCTCGTGGTCGCCGTCTGGGACACCGACCCGAGGGTGCCCGCCGCCTTCCAGGAGAGTGCCCCCAGCGCCGCACCACCGGAAGACGACGAGCACGGACGCGGCCTGAACCTCGTACGGGCATGCGCCGACGCCCTCGGCGTGTCCGTGCTGCGGGAGCTGGGCGCATCGAAGGGCGGCAAGCTGCTGTGGACCGAGTGCGGGGTGGTGTCGTGAGGGTGAGGACGTGGATCGCGGACGGCACCACACTGGGAGGCGAAGCCAGCCCCGTCCGTCAGGAGCACACCATGAGCGCACAGCGGGAGAACGACGACAAGGGGTGGGGAGCGATGCCCCTGCCGGAGATCCGGACCGTGGAGGATCTCCGGGGCGCGCTCAGCCGGTACGGCTTCCCCGGTGACCGGGAGCGGTTCGAGGAGGAGCTGGCGGCGGCCATAGGAGCCGCCCCCCTGAACGACTTCGAGGGCGCCGCCGCTGTCGTCCGGGCCTATCGCCACCGCGTACTGATCAGGAACTCGCCGGAGATCATGGCAGCCCTCGAGGACGCACGCGCCGGAGGCACCGGCACGTGAACGACATCCCGCTGGCAGAGGCTGAGCCGGCCAGGAAGGCGTACGTCGGCCTCACGGAGGGGGAGCGGGGAAGGGTCCGGGACGCACTCGCCCTCATCGCACGCGACCCGGCGGCCGGGCGAGAGATCCCCGGCTGGAGGCCGCCCTCCGTCGAGTACACGTACACCACACCGCTCGCCCCTGACACGGCCGAAGCGATCACCGTCGTCTACACGCACACCCCGGGCATGGGCGTGACGGTCGTGTACTACTTCCGGGATCCGCAGGTCGTGAACCCGTAGCCCGTCAGCGCAAGCGGGCAGGCGGCGGCCGATCACCCGGCCGCCGCCCAACCTCACCACCCCTGACCGTCAGCGCCCCAAGAAGATCGGGTTGGTGAACGCCGCCAACGCCCCCGGCAGGGCACCCGCCGCCGTCTCGTGCCGTACCTCCGCCCGGACATACGCCGCGTACTGCGCCGTCGTCCGCCACTCCACCGTCCCGGAGCCGGACACCGCCAGCGGCCCGCTCGTGTGCAGCACGCCCTGGTCGGTCACGAAGCGCACCGTGCAGCGGGGCGCGCCCGTCACCTCCAGGCGCACCGTGACCGGCTCGTCCCGGTCGACGTGCAGCCGCTCGCCGATGCCCGCGTGCAGGCCCCGCCCGCCGGTCGCCGTGAACGACAGCGCGACCGACTTCGACTCCGCCACGTACGAGCGGCCCGCGCGCAACCCCTGCAGAATGGCCTGCCGACTCAGCTCCTCCGCGTGCACCACCGTCTGGGGCGTGCCCACCGGGTCCGGGTCGCGGTGGGTGTCGCTGCTGCCCATCGCCGGGATCCAGGAGCGGCCGTCGCGCACCGCGGCGACCAGCATGCTGTCCCAGTCCGCCAGCGAGACTTCGTCGTCCGCCGTGTAGGGGCCGTTCCAGACCTCCACCACGTCGGCCTCGCCGAAGCCGAACTTCCAGTTGCAGCCGATGCAGGTGGCGTGCGGATGGGCGGGAACCACCAGACCGCCCGCGGCCCGGATGCGGCGCGCGTAGCGGCCGAAGCGGTTGTCGCGGGCCCGGTAGCGCCAGTCGACGAACGTGCCGGGGTCCGTGCCGAGCGCCACCACGTGGCCGTTGCGGGTCGTGACCTCCTCGCCCAGCAGGATCAGGAGGTCGTCACCCGCCTGGTCCGCCCAGTGGGCGTGGGCGGAGTGCGTGTTGTGCTCGGAGGAGTTGATGAAGTCCAGGCCGGCGGCGCGGGCGAGGGCCGCGATCTCGGCCGGGGTGCGGCGGCCGTCCGAGTACCAGGAGTGGATGTGGCAGTCGCCCCGGTACCAGGCCCGGCCCCGGCCCTTCGCCCGCTCCGGTGGGTACTTCGGGCGTACGGCCTTGCCCGGGTCGCCGTACGTCAGTGTCACCGTCATCTCGTACGTCAGGCCCTGCGGCGCCACCGTGTACGGGCCCAGCGCGATGTGCCAGGTGCCCGGGCGGACCGGGCCCGGGATGTAGCCCGGCGTCGCGTCGTCCGCGCGGAGGAAGAACTCCGTGCGCGCCCCGCCCGACCAGCCGCGGAAGCCCTTGCCACCGAGGTCGGTGCCGCGTTCGTCGAAAATGCCGATGTCGAGGGCGTTGCCCGTCGTACCGGAGGGGACGGCGGGGCGGTCGTAGGTGTAGGCGACCTTGAGCTCCCGTACCCCGGCCGGGACTTCGACCGGTACGTACACGAAGTCGGGGGAGCCGGGCGGCAGCGTGCCGCGCACGGTCCTGGTCTCCTGCTCGCCGTCGGCCGCGGCGGCACCGCTCGCGAACGTCACGCTCCCCAACGTAAGCGCGGCGGCGGCGCCCGTCACGAACAGGGCGCGTCTTCCCAGGCCGTGGCCCTGGCCATCGCCGGGGGCCGGGCTCGGGTCCGGGTGGAGGTCCTCGCACATGCTGCTGCTCCCAAGGTGTCGTGTGACGAAACATGGGTGGTGCAGGGGTGGTGCGTGCAACCTTCGTAGCCAGCCGTGAACTCTTGTACAAGGCAAAGGAAGCAACGGCTGTCCGACCGCCCATCACCCGGAAGGTGTCATGAGGTTCGCCTGGTTCGTATGGCTCACGAAGCACTTCGACGAGTACGGCTACAGCAACGGGCCGTTACGCGGCGTGATAGGCACGGTCGCCGTGCTGCTCACCGCCTCGCTGGTCGGCTGGGCGCTGCGCCGCCACCATCCCGCCGGTCTGATCGGCGCCGGCCTCACCGCGGCCGCCGGCATCGGCTGGCTGGCCTTCCACTGAGCCGGGATGCCGGGACCGAAGGGGTCGGGCGGTGCCTGTTTGCCCTGTTCACCCCGAACGTATGCTCAAGGGATGACGACTTCCGCGACCCCCGGAACCGGCCCCACCGAGAACTCCATGCGTCGCGCTCTCAAACGTGCCCGGGAAGGTGTCGCCCTCGACGTCACCGAGGCGGCGGTGCTGCTCCAGGCGCGCGGCGAGGACCTGAAGGACCTGTCCGCCTCGGCCGCCCGGGTGCGCGACGCGGGTCTCGAGGCGGCGGGACGGCCCGGCGTCATCACGTACTCGAAGAGCGTCTTCATCCCGCTCACCCGGCTGTGCCGGGACAAGTGCCACTACTGCACCTTCGTCACCGTTCCCGGCAAGCTCCGCCGGGACGGGCACGGCATGTTCATGTCGCCGGACGAGGTGCTCGACATCGCCCGCAAGGGCGCCGCGCTCGGCTGCAAGGAAGCGCTGATCACCCTCGGCGACAAGCCCGAGGACCGCTGGCCCGAGGCGCGCGAGTGGCTGGACGCGCACGGCTATGACGACACCATCGCGTACGTACGCGCCATCTCCATCCGGATCCTGGAGGAGACGGGTCTCCTGCCCCACCTCAACCCCGGGGTCATGACCTGGACCGACTTCCAGCGGCTGAAGCCCGTCGCGCCCTCCATGGGCATGATGCTGGAGACGACGGCCACCCGGCTGTGGTCCGAGCCCGGCGGCCCGCACTACGGCTCGCCGGACAAGGAGCCCGCCGTACGGCTGCGGGTGCTGGAGGACGCCGGCCGGTCGTCCGTCCCCTTCACCTCCGGACTCCTCATCGGCATCGGGGAGACCTACGAGGAGCGCGCCGAGTCGATCTTCGCGCTGCGCCGGGTCTCCCGCGCCTACCACGGCATCCAGGAACTGATCATCCAGAACTTCCGCGCCAAGCCGGACACCGCGATGCGCGGCATGCCGGACGCGGAGCTGGACGAGCTGGTCGCCACCGTCGCCGTCGCCCGGCACCTCATGGGGCCGAGCGCCTGCCTCCAGGCCCCGCCGAACCTCGTGGACGGCGAGTACGAGCGGCTGATCGCGGCCGGGATCGACGATTGGGGCGGGGTGTCCCCGCTCACCATCGACCACGTCAACCCCGAGCGGCCCTGGCCGCAGATCGAGCAGCTCCGTGAGCGGTCCGTGGCCGCCGGGTTCGAGCTGCGGGAACGGCTCTGCGTCTACCCGGAGTTCGTCACGCGCGGCGAACCCTGGCTCGACCCGCGCCTGCTGCCGCACGTCCGCGCGCTCGCCGACCCGGAGACGGGCCTCGCGCGCGAGGACGCCGAGGTCGTGGGCCGGCCCTGGCAGGAGCCCGACGAGGTGTTCCGGCCGTCCGGCCGCACCGATCTGCACGCCACCATCGACACCGAGGGCCGTACCTCCGACCGGCGCGACGACTTCGACGTGGTGTACGGCGACTGGGAGGCGCTGCGCGAGGCCGCCGCGCCCGGCATGGCGCCCGAGCGCATCGACACCGATGTGCGCGAGGCCCTCGCCGTGGCCGCCGACGACCCGACCCGGCTCACCGACGACCAGGCGCTCGCACTGCTGCACGCGGACGGCCCCGCGCTGGACGCGGTGTGCAAGATCGCCGACGACGTGCGGAAGTCCGTGGTCGGAGACGACGTCACGTACATCGTCACCCGCAACATCAACTTCACCAACGTCTGCTACACCGGCTGCCGCTTCTGCGCCTTCGCCCAGCGCCGCACCGACGCCGACGCCTACACGCTCTCCCTGGAGCAGGTCGCCGACCGGGCGCAGCAGGCGTGGGACGTGGGGGCGGTGGAGGTGTGCATGCAGGGCGGCATCCACCCCGACCTGCCCGGCACGGCGTACTTCGACATCGCGCGGGCGGTGAAGGAGCGCGTGCCCGGCATGCACGTGCACGCCTTCTCTCCGATGGAGGTCGTCAACGGCGCCACCCGCACCGGGATGTCCATCCGCGAGTGGCTGACCGCCGCCAAGGAGGCCGGGCTCGACTCCATCCCCGGTACGGCCGCCGAGATCCTCGACGACGAGGTGCGGTGGGTGCTCACCAAGGGCAAGCTGCCGACCGCCACCTGGATCGAGGTCGTCACCACCGCGCACGAGCTCGGCATCAGGTCCTCGTCCACGATGATGTACGGGCACGTGGACCAGCCCCGGCACTGGCTCGGCCACCTGCGCACGCTCGCCTCCATCCAGCAGCGGACGGGCGGCTTCACGGAGTTCGTGACCCTGCCCTTCATCCACACCAACGCCCCCGTCTACCTGGCGGGCATCTCCCGGCCCGGCCCGACCACGCGCGACAACCGCGCCGTGACGGCCATGGCCCGCATCCTCCTCCACCCGCACATCCCCAACATCCAGACGAGCTGGGTGAAGCTGGGCACCGAGGGCGCGGCCGAGATGCTCCGCTCCGGCGCCAACGACCTGGGCGGCACGCTGATGGAGGAGACGATCTCGCGGATGGCGGGCTCGTCGTACGGGTCGTACAAGTCCGTCAAGGACCTGATCGCGGTCGCGGAGGCGGCGGGGCGCCCGGCCAGGCCGCGCACGACGCTGTACGGCGAGGTCACGGAGGAGCGGCAGCGCGCGGCCGCCGCCTCGGACGGGCACCTGCCGGAGCTGCTGCCGGTGCTGGAGTAGCGGGGAGGGAGGGGGCTGGAGCAGTGGGGGAGTGAACCAGGAGGGCGGGCGCCTCACCTCGTACGGCCGCCCTCCTGCCCCTCCGCCGCCGCGTGACCCGTCCCGCCCGCCCCACCCGGCAGATGCACCACCAGCAGCACGACACCGCTGAGCACGAAGACGCGGAGGGCGGCGTCCAGTCCGTTCCAGTCCGCCGACTGCCACATGGCGAACCACTCGCCGCCGACGGCCATGAACCCGGCGCCGAACAGCAGCATCACCATCAGCAGGCCGAGGGTGCTCCAGCGGCGGGCCCGGGCCGCGGAGCCGTGGCGCAGGGCCGTCACCCACAGGACCGTCGCCATGATCAGGACGAGGGCCGACAGGGTCTCCCAGATGATGATCAGGACGTACGCCGCGTCCTGTAAGGCGGGCGACTCGACGGCCCGCCACATCAGGTCCTCGTCCTTGAACGTCGTGTCCATCGCGAGGACGTGCCGGACGAACTGCTGGTTGGTGCCGAAGTCGGTGATGTTCCCGAACGCGACGAGCGCCATGTAGAGGGCGACCGTGGCGGTGAGGAGGGTGGAGGCGAGGAGAAGGGGGGCCGTGGGGCGCGGGGTCCGGTTTGTGGTCATGGTGCAACTATGTCCTTGCCGTGCGTGTTAACTCCAGACCGACTGCAAACCTGAACGGACCGCTTCTGTTCGTTACAGTGCAGGGCGTTGCGCAAGGGGAGGAGGGGGCGATGGGTGCGACGCCGACCGGGGGCGCCATCTGGGGCCGCGCCGAGCAGCAGGACTTCCGCAGCCGGGTGCGCGGGGCCCTGCTGGGCACGGCCGTCGGGGACGCGCTGGGCGCACCGCTCGACGGGCTCACCCTGGCGGACATCCACGCGGCGCACGGCCCGGACGGGCTCACCGACCTGGCCCCCGCGTACGGCGGGCGCGGCGCCGTCACCGGCCTCACCCAGCTCACGCTCTTCACGGTCGACGGGCTGATCCGCGCCCAGGTGCGCCGTGACACCGGCGCCTGGCACCCCCCGACGGACCTGCACCGCGCGTACCTCAGATGGGCGGCCACCCAGCGCGACTGGGGGCCCGACGAGCGGCGCAAGGACGACGGCTGGCTGGCGCGCGAGGAGTGGCTGTACGCCCGCCGCGACCCCGCCCGGGCCTGCCTCCTGGGCCTCGGCGACACGACGATGGGCACCCTGGACGCCCCCAAGAACCCCGGCGAGCCGGGCCCCGAGGCCGCCGCCCGCTCCGCGCCCTTCGGACTCCTGGTCGGCTGGGACCCGCAGCTCGTGATGCAGCTCGCCGTGGAGTGCGCGGTACAGACCCACGGGCACCCCACGGCGTACCTGACCGCCGGAGCGTACGCCGCCCTCGTCCACGCGCTCGCGCGCCGCGAGAGCCCCGACAAGGCCGTCCAGCACGCGCTGGCGCTCCTGGCCCCGCGCCCTGGCCACGAGCCCGTCACAGAAGCCCTCCAGCGCGCCCTGGGGGCCGTACGCCAGGGTCTGCCGTCACCGGAACGCGTCGAGGAGCTCGCCGGGGACGTCCCGGCGGCGGGAGCGCTCGCGGCGGCGGTGTACTGCACGATGGTCGGCGAGGACGTACGGCACGGACTGAGCCTCGCGGTGAACCACGGTGGCCCGTCGGCCGCCACGGGTGCCCTGACCGGCGGACTGTTCGGCGCCCTGCACGGCGAGACGGCCCTCCCGCCGGCCTGGCTGGCCGAACTGGAGGGCCGTCCCACGATGCTGGCCCTGGCGGACGACTTCGCGATGGAGATGACCCAGGGGCCCACGCTCCACGGCCCGGCCGGCTCGTCCCCGGCCTGGCTGGCGCGCTACCCGCGCGCGTAGCGCACGCGGGCGCACCCGTCACCGCGCGCCTAGTCCCGCGCCGGGTCCTTCACGGACGCCCCGGCCCGACCGGCCCGACCGGCGCGACCTGCCCGATCAGCCCGCCCCTGAGCCGGCATCGCGGCCGCCCCGTGCCCGTGCCCATCCCCGTCCCCGTTGATCCGCTCGATGATCGCGACGCGCTCGGGGGTGTCCTCCGGCTTCACCCAGCCGATGACCACGTACAGCACCAGTGACACGGCCAGCGGGACGGACACCTGGTACTGGAGCGGCGTGCCGCCCTCGATGTTCCAGCTGACCGGGTAGTTCATCAGCCAGAAGGCGAACAGACCGGCGGCCCAGCTGGTCAGCGCGGCCGTCGGGCCGGAGCGGCGGAACGTCGGCAGCATGCCGAGCATGAACGGGATGGCGATCGGTCCCATCAGTCCGGCGACCCACTTCACGACCACCGTGATGATGTCCTGGAACGTCGGCGAGCTGACCTGGGTCGCGATCATCATCGACAGCAGCAGGAAGACGACGGTCGACCAGCGGGCCGCCACCAGGCCGGCCTTCTCCGACCAGGTGCGTGCCTGTTTGGCGAGCGCCGGCGCGATGTCACGGGTGAACACCGCGGCGATCGCGTTCGCGTCGGAGGAGCACATGGCCATGGTGTGCGAGAAGAACCCGACGATGACGAGCCCCAGCAGGCCGTGCGGCAGCAACTGCTCGGTCATCAGCGCATAACTGTCGGACGCATCAGGCTTCTGCGCCTCCACGAGCAGCGGGGCACACCACATCGGGAAGAACAGCACCAGCGGCCAGAACAGCCACAGCGCCGCCGACAGCAGAGCCGACCGCGTCGCCTCGCGCGCGGACCCGGTCGCCATGTACCGCTGCGCCTGGTTCCACATGCCGCCGCTGTACTCGAAGGTCTTGATGAAGGTGATCGCGATGAAGAAGGTCACGGTGTACGGCCCCGCCGTGGGCTCGGCATGCCCCGCCGGCAGGTCGTCCCAGATGGTCCACAGCGTGGCGATGCCGTCCAGCTCCACCATCACCGCCACCAGCATCGCGATGCCCGCGAAGAACTGGATGACGAACTGCCCCATCTCCGTCAGCGCGTCCGCCCACAGACCGCCCACCGTGCAGTAGATGCCGGTGATGATGCCCGTGATGAAGATGCCTTGCGTGATCGTGATCCCGGTGTAGATGGACAACAGCGTCGCGATGGCCGCCCACTTGGCGCCCACGTCCACGATCTTCAGCAGCACTCCCGACCAGGCGAGCGCCTGCTGGGTGCTGAGGTTGTACCGGTCCTTCAGGTACTCGAGCGGGGAGGCCACTCCGAGCCGGGACCGCAGCCGGTTCAGCCGGGGCGCGAAGAGCCGCGCACCGATGGCGATACCGATGGCGATCGGGAAGGACCAGGTGACGAACGACGTCACACCGTACTGGTAGGCGATACCGGCGAACCCGGTGAACATCACCGCGCTGTAGCCCGACATGTGGTGCGAGATACCGGACAGCCACCACGGCATCTTGCCGCCGGCCGTGAAGAAGTCGCTGACGTTGTCCACGCGCTTGTGCGACCAGAGACCGATCGCCACCATCACGCCGAAGTAGCCGATCAGTACGGCCCAGTCGAGACCGTTCATGTGCTCCCTCCCGGGGATCCGCCCTGCCAACTGCAATGACGTGCACGGCACTTCGACGGCACAGGCCTGCCCGGAGCATGCCAAGACCGCTGAAGTGCCCGCTCATCGTGGGATCGGCGAGGTGCGCGCGGCAACGTCCCGTAAGGTCAAGAGGAAGTAAAAAGGTTCGGGCTGATGACCCTGGTTCAGCGCACTGAACGCCTGACGTCGTCATTTCTTCGCAGGCTGCCGGACACGGACACGTACATGGACGCCGGTACGACTCCGTACGGAACTCCGGTACGGCCCGCGCTCACCCTGAGGGCGTCTGAGTCAAAGGGGCGCGCCTGTGTCGAGAGCTTGGGGGAGCGCGCAGGCCCGACGAAGGAAGGGCTGAGCACGGTCACGCTCTCGACACAGGCTTTTGCGCCCCGGCGGCGAAGACGCCACAGAAAAGGGGCGAACCCCCTCGGCCGGGACGGCGGGCCAGTCGAGAGGGTTCTGTCTGTGGTGCGTATGTGTTTGTCGTGGTCGGGCGGCCGAGACCGGATGTTCCCGGTGCTCAGCCTTTGACCGACGCCACGAAGAGGTTCCATGCGTCGGCGGGAAACGCCAGGACGGGGCCGTCGGGGACCTTTGAGTCCCGCACCGTCAGTTCCGCCGAGGCAGGGGATTTGACCTCTACGCATGCGCCGTTGCCCTGGGAGTACGAGGACTTGGTCCACATGTGTGTGGCGCCCTGCTTGATTGCCATGGTTGCTCCGGTAGCCAGTTGCTGAGTTGCCGAGTATGTACGAAGGTCCCAAACGGAACCTGCCGTACGGTTTTGCGCCAAACGTTGTCGCTCTGTGGCGTGATCGACGCTACTCGCCAACATTGGTTGCCGGAGGGACTATTCACTCAACTGGGTGGCATATTCCACCGGGGTCTTCCGCCCAAGCATCGCGAGGTGTACTTTTCGCTGTTTGCTGTGAGCCTGGTCCAGTCCAGGCTCGACTGCGGCACTACCACGGCGCGATCGCGGCTCAGTCCCGGGTGAAGTCCTTCACCACGTCCAGGATGAAGTCGCGGCTCTGGTCGGCGTTCAGGGCCTGGGCCCGCAGGTGCTCGTACATGACGGTGTACAGCTGCACGTCCTGCGCCTTCTCCAGGTACAGGTCACTGGTGACGCCCTCGATGTAGACCACGCTCGAGTCGGCGGCGTCGGGGAACTCCAGGATCGCGTACTGGCCGCTCACGCCGGGGTGGGCGCCCATTTTGAAGGGCAGCACCTGGACGGTGACATGCGGCAGTCGGGACACCTCTATGAGGCGCTCCAACTGCTGGATCATGATCTGCTTGTCACCGACGACGCGGCGCAGTGCCGCCTCGTCGAGCACGGTCCACATGCGCAGGGGGTACTCCGTCGAGGAGATGCGATCCTGTCGCCGCATGCGCACCTTGACGCGCTTCTCGATGTCGGCTTGCGCCACTTCGGGCAGCGCGCCGTGGATGAGGGCCTCCGCGTACGCCTGGGTCTGCAACAGGCCCGGAACGACCTGCGGATCGTAGACACGCAGGCTGGCCGCGTCCGTCTCCAGGCCGATGTAGACGCTGTACGGTACATCGCCGAACGCGTGCCACCAGCCTTGCTGGCGCGAATCCTTCGCCATCTGCATGAGCGAGTCCACGACGCGGTGGTCCTCGACCTCGTACACCCCGCACAGGTCGCGGACATCGCGCTGGCTGATGCTGCGACGGCCGTTCTCCAGTCGGCTGATCTTCGACTGGGAGACCAGCAGACGGTCGGCGACCTCCTCGGCAGTCATGCCCTTGAGCTCGCGGAGCCGACGCAGCTCCTGGCCCAGCCGGCGCCGCCGGACAGTGGGATTGACATTGGACGCCACGGGACGTGCACCTCCGGCTGCGGGCCTGGCCTGACGACTTTACGTATCTGCCAATGAGCAGATTGCCACCAAGGTGCTTACTACCGCTGGGAAACAGCGGATATGCGCCTGGCGCACGCCAGTTCGCGCCAGAGTTGCGGCCGAATGTGATCGGCGCCGGTCCGCGCCAGGCCGGAGATGCGGCCGCGCGGGGCGGCGGTGCCGTGGTGTCCTGCGGACACACGGCCCCACCCGCCCCGCGCGGGCCGGCGGCTCCCGAACCGGTTCTGGGGGAACTCCGGTGCGGCGCTGTCGGTACGTCGGTGCTGTGGTGATCGACGTGCACGTGCTCGTGCTGTGGTGCTCGGTGTGCTGTTGCCCCGTCGGCCGAGGGGCTCAGTGGGCCACGACGCGTGCCATGGACCCGTGGTGCGGCTGCATCGGAACGCCCCTTGCGGGTTCCGTAGTGCCCCGGGGGCCGGCGGGGGCCTGGCGGCCCTGCGGTGCCGGGGCGCGGCGCGGCTGCGCGGCCACGCCGTTCTGGACGTCCATCACGGCGTGTGCCACGAGGCCGCCCATGGGGTCGTGCCGGATCAGATCCCTGAGCCGGGAGCGGGAGGACCGCCCCTCGTTCCCGGGATACAGGTGCTTGCCGAGCCCGACCGCGTGGGCCAGGGCGGCGAGCGCCGCGGTCCGTGGGTCCGGCGGTACGCCGGTACGGATCGCCGAGTCCAGCCGGGCCCTGATCTCCCGGCTGATGGCCGTGTCCGTCGCCTGGTAGCGAGTCGTCGGCAGCACCCCGCACATCTGGCCCGCCACGGCATGCACCATGCCGCACCGCTCCAGATGCGAGAGGTAGGTCTGGCGGAGCCCGAGACGCGGCCCGCCGATCCAGTGGACGGCCCGCACGGGAGCGCCGCGCCTGCGCAGCAACTCCAACGCGGAGTCCAAAGTTGGATCTCCAGTCGGCCGTGGCACCACCACGGCGATACGATCCCCGTCTGGGGCTATCCGTCCGGCCAGCGCCAGCTCCACTAGCTGTGCTCCGGCCAGACCGAGGTCGAGCGACTGCGGCTGCGCAGTGGTACCCGTGGCCGGGTCCAGTGCCAGCAGCAGAAGCTCCTCCGGAAGTGTTCTGCGGCTCCTGCCCATCCATGCCTCCCCGCGTGGATGAATGACAGGGTGACCCCTCTCACATTGGTCTGTCGAGGGTGCGTGACCGGTTCGTAGTGGAACCAGTAGGTATGTCGTTCTCGTCTACCGCTTGGGTCAAGCCCGCACACAGGACACTGGTACATGGTTCGGGCAGCGGCACGGAGCGGTGTCCGGTGGCGGTTCAGGGTTTGCAGGACGCGCGTCCCGGGGGCGGGGCGGCGAAGAGGAGGCATCGGTGGCGGGCGAGTCCCCCGACAGGTCGAAGCGGTACGAGTCGTCGACGGGGTCGACGCCGGGGAACGGACTTGCGGTTCCCGGGCAGGATGCGGCCGTTCCCGCGTCGCGCGACCCCCGCGTGCCGGTGGCCCGCGAGGCCGCCGCCCGGGACACCGATCAGGCGACGGCCGTGTTCTCGCGACGGGATCTGAAGAAGGCGGAGGACACCCCTGCCGAGGGCGGGGACGCCCCGAAGGGCGAGGGCGCCTCGAAGGGCGGGGACGCCCCGAAGGGCGAGGGCGCCTGGAAGGGCCAGGGCGGTGGTTCCGGCTCGGTCGAGGACCGGTCGAGGGCCTCGGTGGCGGCGTGGGTGGCTTCGGCGGACGCGAAGGAGGGCGGCGGGTCCGGGGAGTCCGGAGACGCCGAGAGCTCCGAAGGGGACGCCAAGGGTGGGGCGGACGAGGAAGCCGGTGCGGGCGCGGCTGACGGCGACGCGGACGGCGACGGCGACGGTACGGCGCATGCGGTGAGCGACGCGGCTGACGAGCCTGAGCGTGAACCCGAGCCGGAGCCCGGCCCCGGCCCCGAGGCACAGGCAGAAGCCGAGGCCGACGCCGAGGCAGAGGCGAAGCCCGAGAGCAAGCCCGAGCCCGAGCCCAAGCCCGAGACCGACGTGAAGACCGACGCCGGGACCGGCACCGAGGACGCGGACGACTCCGCCGACGGCCCGGACGGTGCCCCGGAGGCCGACGCCGGTACAGAACCGGACGAGCCCACCTCGGACAAGCCCTCCTCGGACAAGCCGTCCGGGAAAGCCCCCGAGGACGCATCCGACGAGCCCTCCGACGAGCCCTCCGACAAGGCCCCCGAGCCCCCGGTCGACCAGCCCACGGCCATCTTCAAGGCCCCGCGCGTGCCTGCCGTCGACCAGCCCACCACCATGCTCAAGCTGGGCGACAAGCTTCCGGCCGACAAGTCCGGGACGGACGAGGGCCGGAAGAAGGGCGAGCCGAAGACCGAGCCGAAGACCGAGCCCCCTGCCGCCGAGCGCGACGCCGAGCGCACCAGCAAATTCGTCGCGCTCAAGTCGCTCGACGAACCGAGGCTCCCGAAGTCACGGCCGGCGCCCCGGACGCCCCCGGCATCCCCCGCATCCTCGACGTCCCCGGCAGCTCCCGCGCCGGCCGCCGCGGACGCCACCGCCGCCATCCCGCAGATCGGCCCCGAGCGGACCACGCAGCAGCCCGTGCCGCCCAAGCCGCCGATCGATCTGCTGGCCGAGCTGACGAACACCCCGCCGCCCCCGCCCACCCCGCTGCGCACGCTGGCCCGGCGGGTCAAGATCTGGACGCCGCTGGCCATCCTGCTGGTGGTCGTCTTCGCGGTCGTACAGGCTGTGCGCCCGTTGCCGGCTCCCACGCTCGACCTCACCGCCGAGGACAGCTACACCTTCGAGGGCGGAAAGCCCGACATCCCGTGGCCGTCGTCCGGGCAGGCGGCGCTGGACGTGCAGGGCATCGGCACGTTCGGGTCGTCGGGTGACCAGAAGCCCGTGCCGATCGCCAGTGTCGCCAAGGTCATGACGGCGTACCTCATCCTGCGCGACCACCCGGTGAAGAGCGGTGCCGACGGTCCGATGATCAAGATCGATCAGAGGGCCGAGGACGAGTCGGACGCCGGGGACGAGTCGACGGTGAACGTGACCGCGGGGGACTCGTTCTCCCAGCGGGAGGCCGTGGAGTCCATTCTCATCGCGTCCGCGAACAACGTGGCACGGCTGCTGGCCCGCTGGGACGCGGGTTCGGAGAAGGCGTTCGTGGAGAAGATGAACGCCGCCGCCAAGGACCTCGGCATGACCGACACGACGTACACCGACCCGTCCGGTCTCAACAACACCACGGTGAGCACGGCCGTGGACCAGGTGAAGCTGGCCAAGGAGGCGATGAAGCAGCCCGTGTTCCGGGAGGTCGCCGCGATGATGTCGTACGACGACTACAAGGGCGTCAACCACTCCAACTGGAACCAGCTGGTCGGCAGCAACAACGTCGTCGGCATCAAGACCGGCACCACGACCTCGGCCCTCGGCAACCTGGTGTTCGCCGCGAAGAAGGAGGTCGGCGGGGAGACCCGCACCATCGTCGGCGCGGTGGTGCGCCAGCCCGCCGGCGGCCCGGACAACACCATCCTGGGTGCCTCTCTCTACGAGGGGGACAAACTGATCCGGGCCGCGCAGGGTGCGCTGGAGTCGGCGACGATCCTGAAGAAGGGGGATGTCGTCGGGTACGTCGACGACGGTCTGGGCGGCCGCACGCCGGTCGTCGCGACGGAGGACGTCAAGGCCATCGGCTGGGCGGGCCTGACGGTGGAGCTGACGTTCGAGGCCGACGAGCTGCCGCACACGGCGAAGTCCGGCACCAAGGTCGGCACCCTCACCGTGGGCGACGGCACGAGCAGCGCGGTCAAGGTCCCGGTCGCCCTTCGGACCGCCCTCGCCGAACCCGGCTTCACGGACAAGCTGACCCGTCTGGGCTGACGGCCCCGTACCTCGCAGGACCCCGCCGGGGAGCACCACTGGGCGCTCCCCGGCGGGTGCGTGTTAGCGTCGCGAAATCGGGGCGGTCCGCGGGAGGGGCCCCGGGCGGGGGTTCGGGAACAGGACACGTACAGACACGTACAGAGGGACACGGGGAGTGCGTTCAGGTGGCCACAGCGGAGCCGAGACACGCCGACGACGCCCGGCCGGGCCAGGGAGCCGGCCCGCGAATACCTCCGACGGCAGAACGGCCGGCAGCCCAGACCGCTGAACAGACGGCAGGACAGCCGGCGGCCCGAACAGCAGGACAGCCGGCCGGTCAAACGGCAGGACAGCCGGCAGGGCGGACGGCCCGTACCCCGCTGACTCGGCTGATCCGTCTCCTCCGGCACCCCGCCGTCCCCGTCACCGTCCTGGCGGGCGTGCTGCACCTCATCTGGTTCTTCACCTTCGCCAACAGCGGCGGCGACCTCGCGGCGCAGGACGCGTGGGCGGAGTTCGTCGGCCGGCACCCGGACTCGGCGTACAACCTCGCCTGGTACGGCGGTATGCACCCCGTCTCGTACAGCGTGGTGTCCCCGTACCTGATGTCGGTGCTCGGCGTCCGTACGACGATGATGATCGCGGGCACGGTCTCGGCGGGTCTGCTGACGATGATCCTGGTGCGCAGCCGGGCCGTCCGCAAGCCGCTGTGGCCGGCGCTGGCCGGGGTCTTCGGGCTGCTGTGCAACGCAGCGTCGGGACGGGTCACCTTCGGGCTGGGCATGGTCTTCGCGCTGGGCGCGACCGCGGTGGTCTTCTGCTGGCCGTACCGCTGGCGCTACAAGCGCTGGGCGAAGGCCCTGTGCGCGGCGCCGCTGGCCGCGCTCGCGACGATGGCGTCACCGGTGGCGGGCCTGTTCGTGGGGCTGGTGGCGGTGGCGCTGTTCCTGCAGAGGCGCCGTCCGGGCGCGTGGGCGCTCGGGATCGCTCCCTCTGTCGTGGTGGCGCTGTCCGCCTGGCTGTTCCCGTTCTCGGGCACGCAGCCGATGTCGTTCGGCTCGTCGGCGCTCCCGCTGCTGTACGCGGCGCTGGTCTTCCTCCTCGTCCCCAGGCAGTGGGTGACGGTACGGATCACCTCGGCGGTGTACGGCCTCGCCGTGCTGCTCGTCTGGCTGATCAGCTCGCAGATCGGCTCGAACATCACGCGCCTGTCGATGCTGTTCGCGGGCGTCGCGCTGCTGGCGGCGCTGCCCTTCGCCGCGCCGCGGTCCCGCAAGTGGTACGCGATCGTGCTCGCCTTCGTGGGCTTCACCGGGTGGATCGGCTTCAAGACGGTGGACGACGTCGTCCACACGACTCCCAGGGCGTCCTGGGCGCGCGAGCTGGCCCCGCTGGTGAACCAGCTCCAGGAGGCGGGCGCGGAGCGGGGCCGGGTGGAGGTCGTCCCGGCCCGCTCGCACCGTGAGGCATCGGCGCTGGCCCCGTACGTCAACCTGGCCCGCGGCTGGAACCGCCAGGCCGACATGGAGCGCAACCCGCTCTTCTACGACGACACCCTGAACTCCGCGAACTACCACGAGTGGCTGAAGCGGTGGTCCGTCCACTACGTGGTGCTCCCCATGGACGAGCCCGACGGAGGCGGTGAACGCGAACGGGAGCTCGTCCAGCGCGGCATGCCCTATCTGAAGCAGATCTGGGGCGACGCCAACTGGAAGCTGTTCGAGGTGCAGGACCCCAGCCCGCTGGCGGAGCCGAACGCGGAGGTCGAGCTCGCCGCGCAGGGCGAGATGACCCTGGAGGTGAAGGAGGCGGGCCGCATCCTCATCCGCATCCCGTACTCGCCGTGGCTCAGCCTGGTCGACGAGGAGGGCAAGAGCCTCGAGGCGCCCCAGGAGACGGAGGAGTCCAAGCAGCGGGAGGACGACGACATGCCGAAGACGTACGACAACGTCAACGGCTGCCTGATGGAGGCCGAGGAGGACGCCTCCGGCGACAAGTGGACCGAACTCCTGGCCCCGTCCCCGGGCACGTACCGCGTGGCGGCGCCGTACCAGCTGCCGAGGGGTACACCGTGCCCGGAGGAACTGCGCTGAGGCCGGGCACCGGGCGGTACCGCTCTCCGGTACCGCCCGGTGGATCGTTCCGGACGGACGACGGCCGGTGACCGTCTCAGGCGACGGCCTTCTCCACCGCCGCCACGACCTCCGCCGCCTCCGGCTCGGTCTGCGGCGAGAACCGGGCGAGGACGGAGCCGTCCCGTCCGATCAGGAACTTCTCGAAGTTCCAGCGGACGTCCCCGGTGTGGCCCCCGGCGTCGGCGTGCTCCACGAGCCGCGCGTACAGGGGATGCCGGCCCTCGCCGTTGACCTCGGCCTTCTCGGTCATCGGGAAGGTGACGCCGTACGTCGCCGAGCAGAACTCCGCGATCTCCTCGGACGTCCCCGGCTCCTGCCCGAGGAACTGGTTGCACGGCACCCCGAGCACGGTGAAGCCCCGCTCGGCGTACCGCTCGTGCAGCCGCTCCAGCCCTGCGTACTGCGGAGTCAGCCCGCACTTGGAGGCGACGTTCACGACGAGCACGGCCTTGCCGCGGTACTGCGCGAGGTCGGCGGAGCCGCCCTGCAGCGCGCCGATCTCGACGTCGAGGGCAGAAGGCACCGCCTGGTCAGCAGTCTGTTCGACACTCTGTTCAGCAGTCTGGTCAGCAGCCTGGTCAGTAGTCATGCGCGGATGCTAACAACGGCCGGTGTCCTCCCCTGGAGAGACAGCCTCCCGCGCCGCCACCAGCACATCCCCCGCAGGAGCCCGGTAGTACAGCACGGACCGCCCCGCCCTGCGCCTGCCCACCAGTCCCGCGTCCAGCAGCACCTTCAGATGCCGTCCGACGGATCCGAGGCCCTGCCCGGTCAGCGCGGTCAACTGGCTGGTGCTCAGCGGAGAGCCGAGCAGCACGAGCACCCGGGCCCGCGCCGGCCCGAGCAGCGCGCCGAGTCCGTCGGGTACGGCACCACGTGCACCGCCACCACGGATACCACCGCCCGTACTACCGCCCGTACCGCCGCCCGTACCGTCACCGTCCGCCAGCACCCCCGCGCACGGGTACACGACCGCGTACCGCTCCCCGTCCTCCCACGTCACCCACCCGACCCGCTGCGGTGTCACGGGCACAAACAGCAGTTCGGCCCCGGAGATCTCCCGCGGCGGGTTCTCGTGCAGGTTGATCCGGAGCCGGTCCCCGCCCAGCCACCGTGTGCCCGGCGCCAGGGCGTCCAGCGCCGCGGCCCACCCGCCCCGGCTCAGTCCCGCGGTACGGGCGACCACATCGGCCTCGAGGATCCGCCGGCGCCGCTCCCAGTACGGGCGCACGGCGTCCTCCCACACGTACTCCAGCAGCCGGGCGGCGAGCTCCGGCAGGTCGTCCCGGCGCAGCCGCTCCGGTACGGGGCCGGGCAGGCACAGGGTGAGGTCCCGGCGGGCCTGAGCCGGGTCGGTGCCGCGGACCCGTGCCACCTCCGCCCCGAAGGACGCGTCCTCCCTCGGGGCCGGCGTGAGGAAGTCGGCGATCCACTTCCGGCCGAGCCCCGCCCGTACGAGCAGCGCGGTGACGGGGTCGGCGGCCAGCCGCGTCCGGTAGCCGGGCAGATGCCGGGCCAGCCACTCCCGCTCGCCGGGGCCCGATCCGGCCCCCGCGTGCAGCAGCTTCAGGGAGGCGAACACCTCGGCCATCGGCGAGACCACGAACCGGCTCCTGGCGAGGGTGTCGGCGTCCACCTGCCACCAGCCCATGCCGCCCCGCCCCTTCCGATCCCGCGACTTCGCGACCTTTCGCGCACCCGCGAAACAGTAACCACGGGCCGCGCCCCCGCCCCACCCTTTCGACATGAGCGACCGGCCCAGCCACCACACCACCCACCACACCACCCACCACGCCACCTACGGATCCCTGTTCCGCGTCCCGGAGTTCACGCCGCTCTTCCTCGGCGCCTGCCTCACCGTCGCGGCGTCGACCGTCGGTGGTCTGGCCCTCGGCACCCTGGTGTACGAGGCGACCGACTCCCCGCTGCTGTCGGCCCTGAGCATGTTCGGTCCGTCCCTGGCACAGGTGCTGGGCGCGACCACCCTGCTCTCCGCGGCGGACCGCCTGCCCCCACGGGCCGCCCTGACGGCCGCGGCCGCCGCCTTCGCGGCGGTCACGGCGGTGACGGCCGCCCCGTCCCTGCCGACCTGGGCGGTCTTCCCGCTGATCCTGGGCCTGGGCCTGGTCTCGTCCGTCGTGGGAGGGGTCCGCTGGGGCCTGCTCAACGAGATCCTGCCCGAGGACGCCTACCTGCTGGGCCGCTCGGTCTTCAACATCGTCCACGGCGTCCTGCAGATCGCGGGGTACGCGGCCGGCGGTGTCCTCGTACTCCTCCTCTCCCCGCGCACCACCCTGCTCGTGTCGGCGGTCCTGTACGCGGCGGCCGCCCTCACCACCCGTCTCGGCCTGGCCCCGCGTCCGCCCCGCGCTTCCGGCCGGCCCTCCGTCGCGGAGACATGGCGTACGAACGCCCGCCTTCTGTCGCACGTCCCGCGCCGCCTCACCTATCTCGGCCTGTGGGTGCCCAACGGCCTGGTGGTCGGCTGCGAGGCCCTCTTCGTCCCGTACGCACCCGGCCACGCGGGTCTGCTCCTCGCCGCGGCAGCGGTCGGCATGCTCGCCGGCGATGTGGCCGCGGGCCGGTTCGTCCCGGCCCGGCTGCGGGATTCCCTGGTCACGCCGTTGCGGCTGCTGCTGGCCGCCCCGTATCTGCTCTTCGTGCTGCACCTGCCCCCGGTCGTGGCGGCCGGCTGCGCCGCCCTCGCGTCGATCGGCTTCGGTGCGGGGCTCCTGCAGCAGCACCGCCTCCTGTCGCTCACCCCGTCCCCTCTCACCGGCCAGGCCCTGGGTCTGCACTCGGCGGGCATGCTCTCGGTGCAGGGCCTGAGCGCGGCCCTGGCGGGCGGCCTGGCCCAGCTCACCTCGCCGCCCACGGCGATCGGCCTGATGGCGGCCGCGTCGGTGACGGCGACGGTGCTGCTGTGGGCGGTGGGCCGGACGGTTCGCGAGAGCCGGCCGGTGGCTGCGGACGACTCCGTACAGCTTCGCCAGTGAGCGGCAACCGGCAGGTGGAAACCGGACGCGAGGGTGCGCCGGCGACGGTCGGCGCCACGGCGGCGCTCTGCGCCCACCCGTCGGTTACGCTCGCCCTGTGGCGGCACAGGACTCCGCGTCGGACCGTTACGCCGTAGTGGCCCTCGCCTCCTCGGCCGGGGGCATCGGCGGGCTGGGCAGGCTGCTGGGCGGGCTGGACAGCGACCTGCCGGTGCCGGTGCTCGTGGTGCAGCACCTCGACCGCCGGCACGAGACCGTGATCGCCGAAGTGCTGTCCCGCCGCACCCGGCTGAAGGTCAAGCTCGCGGAGTCCGGGGAGACCGCCCGGCCCGGCACCGTCTACATCGCGCCCCCCGACCGGCATCTGCTGGTCGGTGCCGGCGGCGTGCTGACCCTCACCAGCACCGAACTCGTGCACTTCCTGCGACCCTCCGCCGACCTGCTCTTCGAGTCGATGGCCGGCGCCTACGGGCCGCAGGCCATCGCCTGCGTCCTGACCGGTACGGGCGGTGACGGAGCCATGGGTGTGGACGCCGTGAAGTCGCGCGGCGGCACGGTCATCGCACAGGACCCGGACACCGCGGAGTTCAAGGGCATGCCCGCCGCGGCCGTGGGTACGGGGGCGGTGGACTACGTGCTCCCCCTCGACGAGATAGCACCAGTGATCCGCGGACTGGTCGGGACCAAGAGGAGAGAATGAGCGAAGACCGGGACGTCGAACCGGACGAGGAGCTCGAGGAGTTGCTCGGTTTCCTGCGGGACGCGCGCGGCTTCGACTTCACCGGGTACAAGCGCTCCTCGCTGGGCCGGCGCATCCGCATGCGGATGGCCGACCTGGGCATCACCTCGTACACCGACTACCGGGACCGGCTGGAGTCGACCTCCGAGGAGTTCGGCACCCTGTTCAACACCATCCTGATCAACGTGACCTCGATGTTCCGCGACGCGGACGCCTGGACCTTCCTGGAACGCGAGGTCCTGCCCGAGTTGCTGGCCCGGTCGGACACGGAGGACGAGATCCGGGTCTGGAGCGCCGGCTGCTCCAGCGGCGAGGAGGCGTACTCGCTCGCCATCATGTTCGCCGAGGCGCTCGGACTGGAGGAGGCGCTCAGCCGGGTCAAGGTCTACGGCACGGACGTGGACGAGGAGGCCCTGCGCGTCGCCCGTGCGGGGCTGTACCCGGGCAAGGCCCTGGAGCCGCTCACCCCGGAGCTGCGCGACCGGTACTTCGAACCGGACGGGACCCAGCACAGCTTCCGCCCCGACCTCAGGCGGCGGGTCATCTTCGGCCGGCACGACATCACCCGGGACGCCCCGATCTCCCGCCTGGACCTGCTGGTGTGCCGGAACACGCTGATGTACTTCAACGTGGAGGCGCAGACCAGGATCGTCGACCGCTTCCACTTCGCGTTGCGGGAGGGTGGCTTCCTGTTCCTCGGCAAGGCAGAGATGCTGCTCAACGACGGCGACCGGTTCGACATCGTGAGCATGCGCCAGCGGATCTTCAGCCGGCGGGCGGGGGAGTCGGATCCGCCGTTCCAGCCGGGGCCGCTGCAGCTCCGTACCGGGATGGGCGCCGAGGTCAGGACCGCGGCCCGGAACCGCCTGCTCCGTGACCTGATCCTCGACTCCACCCTGGCCCCGGCCGTGACCGTGGACGGCTACGGCCGGGTCGTGCACGTCAACAGCAGCGCCCGGGGACAGTTCGGCCTGAGTTACAACGACGTCGGTCGCCCCTTCCAGGACCTGGAGATCTCCTACCGCCCGGTGGAACTCCGCTCGCTCATCGAACAGGCCGCCTATGAGCGCAGAACCCTGCGGGTCAACGGCGCGGAGTGGCGCGTGGGCGACGACACGCAGTACTTCGACATCACCGTGCACCCCCTCACGGGGTCCGACGGGCTGCCGGCCGCCACGAACATCACCTTCTCCGACGTCACGGTGGCCACGCAGCTCCGCACGGAGGTCAAACGCGTACGGGAGGACCTGGAGACGGCGTACGAGGAGCTCCAGTCGACCAACGAGGAGCTGGAGACCACCAACGAGGAACTCCAGTCCAGCATCGAGGAGCTGGAGACGACCAACGAGGAACTGCAGTCCACCAACGAAGAACTGGAGACCACCAACGAGGAACTGCAGTCGGGCAACGAGGAACTGCAGACCATGAACGAGGAGATGCGCGCCCGCACCGAGGAACTGGACGAAGCGCGCTCCTTCCTCGAAGCGGTGGTGGTCAGTATCGCGGCCGGCGTCGTGGTGCTCGACGCGGCCATGCGCGTGAGGTGCTGGAACAGGGGAGCCGTCGACCTCTGGGGCCTGCGGACCGACGAGACCCTCGGCCAGAACTTCTTCCTCCTCGACTGCGGCCTGCCCGTCGGCCGGCTGCGCGCCGTCGTCCAGGAGTGCGTCGAGCGGGGCAAGCGCACCGGCCCCGTGAGCATCGAGGCCGTCAACCGCATCGGCCGTGACATCACGTGCGCGGTGGTGTGCACGCCGTTCGACGGCCACGCCGGCGGTGCCGTGCTGCTGATGGAAGAGGAGTCCGCATCGGCCGGTGCCGGCTGACCGGCCGGGCGTACGCTACCCGTATGAGCCAGGGGGAGAACCCTGCCGGCGTCGCGGCCGTGGCCTGGAGCCGGGCCGCCAAAGCCCGGGACCGCGCCCGCCGGGCCGACGAGGCCGCCGACGCGCAGGAGGCCCTCGCCGCCCGCAGCGGACGCGACATCCACCTGAGGCTCGCGGCCACGCACCGCAGGATCGCCTCCGTGCACCTCTCCTCGGCGCTGCTCCAGGAGGCGTACGCCCGCCGGATGGCGGCCTGGTCACGGTGGAGCGACCCGCGCCCCCTGTTCATGACCGGCGTCGCCGAGGCCTGCGGCGCGGACAGCGCGGCCCTCACCCTGGTGGGACAGGACCGCGCCCAGCTGGCGGTCGCCGCCTCCGACGACGTGTCCCGCTCGGCCCAGGACTTCGAGTTCATCCTGGAGGAGGGACCCGTACGGGACGCCACCGAAGGCCATGCCCTGGTCTTCGCCGCGGGCCCGGCGGCGATCGAAAGCCGCTGGCCCGGCTACGGCCCGGAGCTGACCGGCCTCGGCCTCACGGGTGTGATCGCCGTACCGCTGGAGGTGACGGGCCTGTGCATCGGCGCGCTCGCGCTGTACGACCCGGAACCGGCCCCGAGGGGCTACCGCACCTGCGCCGACGTCGCGGAGGCCCTCACCCAGACCATCCTGCTGGGCCCAGACCCCGACCCCGAGCTGTACGGCGGCACGGACCACCGGGACACCGTCCACCAGGCAGCGGGTGCCCACTCCGTCCGTACGGGCCTCCCCGTGGACGACGCCCTGGCCCTGATCAAGGGCAGGGCCTTCACCCTGGGGCTGTCCACGGAGGCGGTGGCCCTGCGGGTGCTGGCGAACTTCGGGGAACTGCCGTGAACGGCCGGTACCCCAGCAACTGCTCGCGGACTGCACCGCGGCGGCCGTGTCCGCCGGAGGACGCCGCGTTCGCCGCCCCGCACGTCAGCGCCCGCCGGCCACGCTGCGCGGCCCACGAGGGACGTGGCCCGCGGGGTGATCGACGGGCGGCTCGTGCGGAACGGGCGAAGAGCTGAGGAACGCACCCGGGAACACAGCAGCACGGGGACATGCCAGTGCTGCGATTCCTCCCCCATACCCCCACGTTCCGGCCACTGGTTACGGGTGAGGGGATGCCTTACGATCGCCCCACGGGCATATGTCCGCCGGGCATTCCACCCGGTGACCGTACGACCGGCAGGACCGGTATGACCAGCACGACCGGCACCATCGGCACGACTGGTACGCCCGGTACGCCCGTACGTGAAAGCCCACGCCCCCAGCCCCCGGGCACAGGACGCCGCCCCTTCTCCAGCCGCCGGCTGATCAAGGGGTGACGGCCGGAGCCGTGTATCCGCAGCGGACACAACGGCTCCGGGCTTCGTCCTCCCGGCCGTTCGAGCCGGGGTGCACTCCCGCTGTGCCCCGGGGTTCGGTGAGGACGCTCGGCGCGTGGACGCCGCGGACGGGAACCGCAACGTCCTCGCGCACGCGGCCGCCGCCGGGGGCGCCACTCCGTTCGGCGGCGGCCGCTCCGACGAGCGCGTCAATTGTCGCTCCGCCGGATGCCCAGGGCCAGACCGATGACGAACGGGATGGGCTGCGGGGCCGGACTGCGGCGCCGGGCCGCTGGGCAGGGACACGCCGAGGGGTCCGTCGTCGGGCACCCTGACGATGCTCCGACTGTGCTCGAGGGCGCATGAGCGTGCACCGCTGCTCGGCCGGTCGGCTGTTCGGATGGTCGGGCCGGTCGGGCCGGTCGCCGGAAGCCTGGGCCGAGCAGCCGGAGACCGCAGCGCTCCTCCCCGTCGTACCCCGCCGCGGGCATCGGCCGAATCCCAGGGGGAACTCGAGCCACAAGTGCGGCGGCGGCCGGGGCGTATCTCCGGTTCCGGCGACAGGAGGCAGGCCATGACGGGCTCGATCGGTGCTCCGGGTGGTAGCCGGGAAGCGGTCGCCCGAGCCCTGGAAGCCCTCGGCACGGGCGCCTACGTGGCGGACGAGCAGGGCTCCATCGTCGCCGTCAACGCGCGTGGCGAACAGCTCCTGGCCCGCTCCGCCCGGGGCCTGGTCGGCCAGGACGCCCATGACCTGCTGCACCGCAGCAGCTGCGGGGAACTCGTGCCGAAGGCCCAGTGCCGCTTGCGGGAGAGCATCCTCGGCGGCCGCACGGAGCAGGGGCGCGACGACTGGTTCGAGCGCGGCGACGGCACGCTGCTGCCGGTGGCGTGGCTGGCCACTCCCTGCGACATCGGTGTCCGCCCGTCGGCCACGCTCGTTCTCTTCCACTCCACCGGACGTGCCGCACGGCCCGCCCAGCGGAGCCCGGCCGGCGGACGGCTCACCGAACTGGAACGGCTCACGCTGCTCGCCGAGACGACCACCCTGCTCACCTCCACCCTGGACATCCACGAGGCGCTGCGCCGCCTGATCGACCTCGTCGTGCCCCGCCTCGCCGACTGGGCCGTCATCGACCTGCTCGGCGAGCGGGACGACGTATGGCGCTTCGCCGTCGCCCATGCCGAGGCCGGCACCGTGGTGTTCCGGGAGGACCTCCAGGGGGCCATGCCGTCAGTGCCGCAGGAGTCCTCGATGCCCCTGTCCCGAGCCCTGCGCGGCGTCGCGTCCTCCGTCGCCGGTCCCCGTACCTGCCAGGGCCCGCCCGACTCCGGGATCGCGGTGGAGCAACGGCGCCTGTTCGAGGCGACCGGCATGCACTCGGCGATCATGGTTCCCCTCCGCAGCCCGCACGGCGTACTCGGCGCCCTCACCCTCGGCCGCGCCGACCAGCCCGAGCGGTTCACCGCGGCCGACACCGCCCTGCTGGAGGACATCGCCCGCCGCGCCGGCCTCGCCCTGGAGAACGCCCGCCTCTACCAGCGCCAGCGCAAGGTCGCCGAGACCATGCAGCACTACCTGCTGCCGAAGCTCCCGTGTGTGCCCGGCCGCAGCATCTCCGCCCGCTACCTGCCCGCGCCGGACGCCTCGCAGGTGGGCGGCGACTGGTACGACGCGTTCACCCTGGCCGACGGCACCACCGCCCTGGCCGTCGGCGACGTCGTCGGCCACGACCTGGAGGCGGCGGCCGGCATGGCCCAGCTGCGCAACATGCTCCGCGCGTACGCCCTGGCCCAGCGGGAGCCGCCGAGCAAGATCGTGGAATGGCTCGACCGGGCGACCGTGGACGTCGCGGAGGTCGCCATGGCGACGCTGGTCTTCGCCCGCATGACGGAGAACGACGCCGGCCGGTGCGAGCTGTCCTGGACCAACGCGGGCCACCCCCCTCCGCTGCTGGTCACCCGCGAGGGTGTGGCCCGCTATCTCACCGACGGCCATGGAATCCTGCTGGGCGTCGCGCCCCACCAGGCCCGCCCCGACGCGACGGCGGAGCTACCGCCCGGAGCGACCCTGCTCCTCTACACCGACGGCCTGATCGAGTCCCCCGGCCACGCCTTGGACGACGGCCTGGACCGCCTGTGCCGGCACGCCGCGTCCCTGGCCCATCACCCCCTGGAACCCTTCATGGACCAGTTGCTGGCCAGGGCACGCCCACCGGACAACGACGACGACGTGGCCCTGCTGGCCGTACGGAACGTGCCCGGCCGCCCGGCTCCTTGAGACCCTGGACGTACCGGCGCCGAAGCTCACCGCACCGGTGGTGGTCAGTCCGGACGCGGCACAGTCGCCGCTGTTCTCCTGGGGAGCGCCGACGGCGAGTACGGACCTGCCGTCGCCGTTCACGTCACCTGCTGCAAGCGAGATGACCTCGGTCGGAGGGGTGGCCTCGAAGCCGGTGCGGCCACCGAGGGTGCTGTCCTGGCGACCTGGCCGACGGAGCGGTCACCGCGCCGAGTCCCGCAGGGCAGCATGCCAGGGTCTTTGCACAGCGACTTCGGCGCATGCGGCGACACGGGATCGAACCTCTTGGGCTGGAACGAATGGTGCAGCTCCTCCGCGAGCACGGCCGGCCGGTGCGCGGAGGGCTGATCTATTCTGCCGATCAGAAGTGGTCCTTCCTGTGCTACTTCACCGAAGACGGCAGCGCACCGGTGGCCTGCGCCCGCGTGCAGCGGTGGGTCCAGCAGTCACAGCCTTAGGAGAGGGCCTGGGGGATCGGGCCGTTGACCTGGTGCTTCGGCACTTGGTACGACGGCCGTGAACCCGGCTGTGGGGCACCCTCGTCGACCGTGGCCGACCCCTGGGTCGGGGACGGTTGTGGCACGAACCGCAGCCGACGACAGCCAGTCACGATGGCGGGTGCGCCGACCGGCCGGGCGCGCGTGTGCCTCGCTGTACCCACCGGCCTCAGCCTCACTACCGGCTAGTACGTCAATCTGAATCAGATGACGACGACCGGCCCGCGGCTGAAGCACCAGCGCCGGTGTGTCTCTGAACAGGGCTGCACGAGATCCAGGTGGAGTGCCGGGCGCGGATCGCTCTGGCTTCCTCCCGTGCCGCCTCGCCCTCAGCACGTGCCTGCTGCTGATCTGCTTCGCACAGCAGGTTGGCGGCGAGGCTGTCCCAAACGGCAGCCATCCGGTCCCGCCAGTCGGCGTAGGTCGCCCCATCGTCTTCGGTCGGCTTCAGCGACCGTACCCGGCGCAACTCGTTGAAAGCTCCCTTGAGCGCGGGAGTGATCGAGCCTGCCGAAATGCCTTCTCAGGGGGCCTCTGGCCGACGGAAGCTGTGGATGCGTCGCTCGCGCCTTTCACCTGCGCGTGCGGCGCCTGTAATAGTGCACGGTCACCGCGCCAAGCAAAGGTCCCCAGGCCGCCATAGGCAGATAGCAGGCGGTCATCAGCCAGTTGCCCCACGGCGTGATGTCCATATGAGCGTGCAGGGTCGTCCAGACGAGAAGCACTCCATAGACACTGCAGGCGACTGCCCCGAACGCCGCCGGGACAACCGCGGCGTACACCGGCACGGGACGGCCCCGGAGATAGGGAATCCAGCGCGGCCACACCTCTCCCCACGGGCGCACCAACC
This sequence comes from Streptomyces sclerotialus, assembly GCA_000719105.1. GTDB lineage: Bacteria > Actinomycetota > Actinomycetes > Streptomycetales > Streptomycetaceae > Streptomyces > Streptomyces sclerotialus_B. Next base: position 80,392 of record JODX01000015.1, read on the forward strand.
CGAGTGTCAGATAGGCCAGGCCTTCCTGGGCCAGAGACAGCAGAGGCAGCACGAGCAGGCCCCAGCCGGGCACGAGCATTGCGTCGTACTCGGACTGTCCTAACCCGAGCGGGATGCCGAGCACCGCGGCGAGACGCCACAATGCCGACGGCAGAGACACCCAGACGACCGCTGCCGCCGCGCGTCTCGCCCAGGCCGGAACACCCGGAACCGTCCGGCCCGAAACAGGGGCGGGTAAGGGCTTCTCATTGGCGAGGCCGTTGTCGGAGATGGAATCAGTGGCAGGCATGCGGCACGCTCCTCGGTCAGCGACGTCATGTGATGCCCTCGATGCTTGCGTGGACTCCCACCGCCCGACGTCCGGCCGAGGCATGAACACCGTCAACCGCAGGGCGTAACCGCGTGGTTCCCGCATCAGCCCCAAGACGTATGCGCCGCCACCGTCGGCCGCTGCGGCTCGGGCCGGCATTGTCGTCCCCACCTGCACAGCCAGGACGCGAGCCTCGGAAACCTCCGACCTCACCTGCTGTCTCCTGCCCTGCGGCCAGTCCGCACATAGTCCACACATAGTCCACAGTGCCTGACATGTGGTCACTCCGAGCGGCACACCTGTACGAACACAAAGACCCCGCACTCAGCGTCTCCTGCTGGTCACGGGGTCTTTCGGTACCTCATACAAGATGCTCCGGCGGGGATTCGAACATGCGGCATCCACTTCATGCGGCATCCACTTCAGGAGTTCGATCAAAGCCCGGCTCAGTCATAAAGCCGGCTGGCTGCGCCGGTCGCGCCGACTCGTGCAGTGCTGTCAGTGTCTGCTGCTGTTGATGTCAGGCGTGGATGTCACGTGAGCTGCTTCAACTACGCAGCCGAAGCACGACGGTGACTGCGATGGCGGTGACGCCGAGCACTAGCGCCGCCACGGATATAGGCCCGGACGCGCCGAGCCCACCGATCAACGCACCTGCCACTCCGAGGCTCAGCGCGCCCAACAAGCTCGCCCCTCCGCAACCGCGCGCACTTGTTGCCGGAGGTTCCCGGTCTGATGGCTGCCTGGGTGAAGGCTCGTCTCTCTGCTGGATGGCCCGCAGCTGCGCGTGAAGGGACAAGCGGGAGACGCTAGTCGGACGAAGTGCAGCGCCGCTTTACCTGTATACGACGCTCACTCCGTCGAGCTGGTCTTTCGTGAGAGTTGGCATCTCTTTAGAAGAGAGGCTGGGTCATCAGGCCGTTGACCCGGCGCTTCACGACCTGTTGAGGTAGCTGGCCACCCGACCCCGGGGCACCCTCGTTGACCGTGGCTGACTCCCGCATATGGCACGGTTGTGGCACGAACCTCAGCCGACGACAGCCGGCCACGACGGCGGGTGCGCCGATCGATTAGTAGCGCCGGCGCCCAGGACCGCAGCCGACCCACTCGACGCCCGGGATGGGCAAGGCAGCAGCGACGATGTACCAGCGACCCACGCTCAAGGCGGTCGCGGACCCGGTAGGGGTGCACGACCGACACGGTGACGTGGCTGCGACCCCGGAAAACCTGGAGCGGGACCCGTCCGCAACTACTGCATCAGCTCGATGTGGAGGTGCTCCGCGGACACCGGGCACAGGTAGAGCTGCTGCCGGTAGCCGCTGGCTATCTGGACCTCGGTCGGCTGCCTCGGGGCGAGATCGGGAGGTTGTGGGACGATTTCGCGTATGGACCGCGAAACACGGCCGCGCTCCTGTACGTCCATGCCCTTGGCCCTGAAAAAGTCGATCAGTCTTTGGTGCCCCGGGTCGAGCGCGGTGAACGACGGGCTGACAGGCGGCCGCTCCTCGTTCTCGACCCAGCCGCGGGTGTCGTCGTCCCATTCGAAGGTGGCGATGGTCAGCAGCGGGTTCGACTCGGTGCCGCAGACGGGGCAGGGCCGCGGGACGGGATCGGTGGGGCCCCAGGAGGCCCAGCCGCCGACCTTCCAGCCGGGGGCGACGGACAGGTGGTCTTCGTAGAACTCCGACGGGGACTCTTGGAAGGAACTGTCTACAGCGGTACCGGCCACCTCCCAGCGGCTCCAGTCCTGGATCCGCGCCCGCAGTTCCTCGCTCAGCTCCATGAAGTGCGGGTACTCGGTGATCTGTTCCGGTGCGAGCAGGCAGGGCTCGGGCACGTACTCGTCGAACTGGACGGCGGACGGTTGCGGGGGCGTGGCGAGGACATCCGTGACCTCGGCGGCACGGCGCCAGAACAGCACGGTCCTGGGCATGAACTTGTCCGGGGGATGGTCGCAGGGGCACCACAGCACCTGGAGCAGATCGGTGCTGTCTCCGCCGGGCGGGCGTAGGTCGGGGATGTCGCGCGCGTACAGCTGGGCCAAGGGCAGCAGGGGGACCGGGCCCTCGGGGTGCGGGCGGCCGCCCCTGATCCGCTCCAGCGTCGCCCTCTCCTCGGGCGTGAACACAGTCAGACCGGCATCATCGACGGGCCGGTACTTGGCCACCTTCTTTATGCGTCGCAACTGCCGCACGTCGTCAGGCGAGTGGGGCTTCTCCGATCTGGCCCACTGGTGGGGGCCCTCGCAGTACGGCCACGGCTCGTCCGTCGGCCACAGCAGCGGCCCGCCGATTGAGCTGTCGTGCGGCGACGGCGCCCCGGGGCGCGGATGCAACCGGGTTGCCGTGCGTGCCAGCGGGGCCAGTTCGGGGAAAAGCGCGGTGACGTCGAGGGGCCTTGGCGGGGTCCTGCGCATGTCGGTCATGGCAGTGATGCTGGCATCAGCCTCTGACAATTGACGGGCCGGTCCCTTCTCGGTCAGGCCCGCGCCCCTGCTCGCCGCGCCTCGGGCACCCTCGAGGTATACCGAGCCGGTCATTTCGGCCTCTCGGGTGACGGCGGCGCGGACGGCCCCCCACCGCGTCTGCTGTTGTCGTGGTGTCGTCACAGTGAGGCCAGGTGCAGCGAGGCAACCATCGATGAGGTCGCTGCGGTAGTGGACTGTGCGGGGCGGTCAGGGTCGGTGGCTGCTGACTCACGGAACAGACGTTCGGGCAGAAGGTCGTCCGGGCAGAGCTCGTAGAGATCGCCCCACCATCGGCGCCCGCGGTTGTCCCAGATCCTGTACCCGCCCGGTACGCCCCGCGCGCGACGTAACGTCGTCTGCCCATCGATCCCCGCCCACGTGTACTTGGTCAATCTGCCCGCCGTGCACATCACGGGCTATTCGTACACGGTCGCAGCTCGCAGAGCCCGAGCGGAGAAGCCTCAATGCATGGCTTTGGTGGAGGGCACGGACGAAAGCACCGAGCTCTTCTCTGCTGTCGACGTGATCAGGAGAAGCCGTCATGGGCCGCAGCCTCCTCGGCGGCGCCCTCGACATTAGGAGCCGGCCTGTTGGGCACCGCCTTAGGAGAGAGGCTGGGGGATCAGGCCGGTGATCTGGCGCTTCGGTACCTGTCGAGGAAGCCGGTGACCCAGCCGCGAGGCACCCTAGTTGACCGGGGCTGACCCCTGCATCTGGCACGGTTGTGGCACGAGCCTCAGCCGACGACAGTCAGCCACGATGGCGGGTGCGTCGATCGATCAGGCGCGCGTGTGCCTCGTTCCACCCCTACAGGCCTCAGCCACGCTACCGGCATCTGGTTTTGACCGGAGCTGGCAGGTAGGGGCGGCCCATGACACAAGGGTCGGGTTCAGCCCCGAACTTGCCGTCGGTCCGGGCACTGACCTGAGTTGGCTGAGGGTCGGTCAGCCTCATGAGGCTGGACTGCTCTCACTCAGCTCCCCCGACTGGAACCCGACCTATCTGGTGGGCGCCTTAGGTGCTGCAAGGGGGAGACGTCTGCTATCGATCTCACTGCGTGACTGACGTCACATGAATGATGTACGTCGAATTGCCCGTACACGGTCAACCCCTGTGTGGCCGCGTAGCGGCCTTTCTTGGGGTCGGAGGTCAAAAATGACTCCCGGACGACGAGAGTTTCCTGAATAAGTACGGCCGTAAGTACTGCCGATATTTATCCGCGGGTCGGTCGCCGTGAAGTGCCGCGACAGGCCAGTCAGTTGATGCGCTAGCCTCGGAGCGCTGCTCATCTTCCTTCGCGTCTCCCGGCCGACAGTCGGGTTGGCCGGAGCTCCCCGATGCGGGAGCCCTGGAAGAAAGGGGCAGTAATGAGGGATCGATCGTCCAGGAAGGCTAGGAAGCGACGGCTTGGTCCGGATCACTGGCAAGTGATCTTGTCGGCGCTCAGCCTTCTGATTGCGATCGCTGCTCTCGCGGAGCAAGTGGGACGGTGAGCCTGGCCGTCATGTGAACGGCCAGGCTCACCTACTGCTCCGTGGGTGCTGGCCCGGCCTGGGTGCGACCAGGTCGGGCCGTATCCCGGAGCTGACCTTGTGCGACTCGCTGGACGGTCCGCAAGTCGGGGTTGAGCAGCAAGTTGAACGACAACTTGAGGCACAACCCAAGCTACATGGAACAGTGCAGCAATGAGACTGAGCTCCATGCTGGGCCGGGCGAAGATGACGGACAGCCGCGATGGCGAGTGCGCCAGCTGATCAGACGCCTAGAAGTCTGCTGAAGATGTTGTCTGGGCGACACGTTCTTCCCGGGGTGGGGGTCGGTTGCTGCCGTCACGGGGTGATGGGGGCGATGGTCCAGGTCCCGGTGGTGTGGGTGAGTCCGAGGTTGATCAGTCGGCGGAGGTTGAGGGCGGCGGCCCGGTGGTGGAGCCAGGTGTCGTTTGTGAGGATTCCCCGGTAGCGAAGGCGCCGGCTGCCGTGGGCCACGAGCCAGGCGACGCCGCGTTCGACGGGTGGTCGCCAACGCCGGTGGAGCGCCTGCCGGCTGGGGTCGGTGGCGGGCAGCGGCCTGCTGGTCGTGGTGGGGGCGGATGGTGACGGTCCGCCCGAACTTGCCCTTCGTGCACCCGGCTCGTAGCGCGCAGGCGGCGCACGCCTTGCCGAAGAAGGCGATGCGCTGGAGCTGCTGTCCGCCGGGTGGGCCCAGGCCGGCGGTGTGTCCGGCGGGACAGGTCACCGTGTCGGCGGTGGTGTCGATGCGGAAGTCGTCCAGGGTGAAGCCCCCGGGGACGGCGGCTTTGAGCGGGGCGGGCCGGCAGAAGACCTCGTGGCCGGCCGCGGACAGCGCGGCCCGGCACTGGTGGCCGGAGTAGGCGGTGTCCCCGAAGACCTGCAGTGGTGCGGTCTCGTCGGTCGGCAGGTCCAAGGCGACCGTGCCCTCGGTGTGGTCGGCGCCGCCAGCGGGGTGCAGGGCCACGGCGGTGAAGAGGCCGGTCTCCGGTTCGAGGGCGAGGTGGCCCTTGAAGCCGTCCGTCTGGCGGTGGGTGGTCTTGTGGATGTGCCCGGCCTCGGGATCGACGGTGGAGATCATGCGGTCCGGAGCGGTGCGGCGGGCGATGCGCCAGCGGCCGTCGGAGTCCTCGGCCGGCTCCACGTCCTGCCCGGCGACCAGGGCCAGGATGCCGGTGGTTCAGAGGACGGGAACGAAGAAGGTGATCAACAGGGCGAGGGGTAGAAAGATCAAGGGAACTGACATCAACCAGCCCATGCGCCAGGACGTTCTCGAACCGACAAGGATGCAGAACGGGGTCAGCAAGATCGCGTAGAAGTAGAACACTGCCAAAACGATGACACTCGCTCCCGACCCCACAGTTCCTCCCCACCGGACCTGCCGCAACGCCGGCGACAGCTTTTTGGACGGTCATCCGCACGCTTAGTATTTGAACACGTTCAAATCTCTTCCGCTAGGGAGCCGCACCACCGTTCATGTCGAAAGACCGTGGCGAGGTGGTGTTCCGGCGCCGTCCTGATCGGCCGGAAAGCGTCATCGAAGGGCGCGCGGGGCCGGTCGGCGCGGCTGGTTCTGGGTCACACTGATCGGCATGGCGCGCTCTTCGGCCAGCCGCATGAGGGCTCGCCGGGCAGTGACGGCAATGGCTTCGTCCGGGCGTAGTGGCACGAGAGTGGCGCGACGCCGAACGTGACGAAGGGCCGACTCGGGAGGGAACCTCTCCTGAGCTGGCCCTTCTTCTTGTGCCCCCGGCAGGATTCGAACCTGCGACACCCGCTTTAGGAGAGCGGTGCTCTATCCCCTGAGCTACGAAGGCGAGGGTGGGGTTGTGCCCCGTGGGCGGCCGGACCGATCACGGGTCCGTGAGGCCGTGTGGGTGTGGCCGACCGGGGACAGCCTAGCGGATGGTGCCTGTGGTGGGCGCCCCTGTTCCGCGGGCGGAGCGGGGGCGCCGTGTCGGTTTCGTCAGTTCAGGCGGGTTTGCAGGCCGTCGAGGATGCGGTCGAGGCCGTACTGGAAGCCTTGTTCGCGGGAGGTGCGGGGGTCCTTGTCGCGTTGTCCGGCGAGGCCGTCACGCAGGTGGGGGTAGGACTGGGCGGCCTGTTCGGCGGCGGGCCAGAGGCGGGCGAGCCACTCTTCTTCGGTCTGGCCGCTGCGGGACAGGACCGTGAGCCAGGCCGCCTCGCTGGTGGCCATGCCCGTGACGTAGGCGATGACCGTTGCCATCGCCTGGTCCGCCTCCTCCGGGGGGAAGCCCGCTGTCGTGAAGATACCGAGCATCGCCTCGGACTTCCGCATCCAGTTGGGGCCGAGGTAGGACAGGCCCATCTCGCCCAGGACCGAGGCGATCCATGGGTGGCGCAGCATGGTGGCGCGCAGGCTGTGGGCGCAGCGGGTCGCGTCCTCGCGCCAGCGTGCCTGGTCGGCGGTGTCGGGTACCTCGAGCTCGCCGTAGATCTCGTCCACGGCCAGTTCGATCAGCTCGTCCTTGTTCGCCACATGGCGGTAGAGGGACGTCGCTCCCGCGCCCAGCGCGGTGCCCAGCTTGCGCATGCTCAGCGCATCGATGCCCTCGGAGTCCAGTAGGCGCAGCGCCTCGGCGACGATCTGTTCCCGGCTCAGTGCCGGCTGCTCGCGGCCGGCTCGTGGGCGCGTCCACACCGACGGGATGGGGCGTCCTTCCGCGCGCCCGCGCTCCTGGAAGGGGGAGGGCTTCGGAGTCGCGGGGTTTCGGGGTGGCATGTGCTTCCTCCAGTTGGTTCCTGCGACTTGAGGGGGCGTGGCGGGGGCGTGGCGTCCCGGTGTGTCTCCGTCTCACGCTAGCGCACAGTGTGCGCGTTGTGCGTACGGGTGGGGATTTTGCGTACGGCGTTCGCGCGGTGTTGTGGGTGAAGCCGTGGTCGTTTAGCTGCTCCTGCCTGGGGGGTTGTGGGGGTGGGGCTTCGTTTCGGACGCGTGAGGGCTCGGGGTGGCTGGAAAACGACTGTTGCGAACGGTGTTCCGCCCTGCGTACGGTGTTCGCATCTCAGTACGCCGTACGCATGCATCGCCGCCACCGTCTCTGTCGGCCCGCACCGGCCGTCGGGTCCACTCCTCCTCCCCGGAAGGTTCGCCATGAATCGTCATCCGCGCCGCTGGCTCATCCTGATCGTGTTGTGCCTGAGCACGCTCGTGCTGGTCATCGACAACATGGTCCTCACCGTGGCCATCCCCACCATCGCCGAGGAGCTGGGAGCGAGCGCCCAGGACCTCCAGTGGATCCTCGACTCCTACATGCTGGTCTTCGCTGGGCTGCTGCTGACCGCAGGCAGCCTCTCCGACAAGTTCGGGCGGCGGAAGGTGATGATCATCGGGCTGGCGTTGTTCGGTGCGGCCTCGGTGGTCGCGATGGAGGCGTCCACGCCCGGGGCGCTGATCCTCGGGCGGGTGCTGATGGGAGTCGGTGGTGCGCTGGTGATGCCCAGCACCCTGTCCATCCTCATCACCGTCTTCGACGACGAGGAGCGGCCCAAGGCGATCGCCGCGTGGAGCGCGGTCGCGATGACGGGTCTCGTCGGCGGCCCGGTCCTCGGCGGCGCGCTGCTCGCGCACTTCTGGTGGGGCGTCGTCTTCCTCATCAACATCCCGATCGCGGTCCTGGCGATCGTCGCCGCGCTGGTGCTGATGCCCGAGTCCAAGGGACCGTGGCGCAAGGCCGACCCGGTCGGCATGGTCCTGTCCATGGTCGGCATGACCGCCCTGATCTGGACCATCATCGAGTTCCCCAAGGGAGGGCTTGGTCATCTCGGCACGCAGATCTCGCTCGTCGTGACCGTCCTCGCCCTGGTCGGCTTCGCCGTCTGGGAGAGCCGCTGCGCGTCGCCGATGGTGCCGGTGTCGCTGTTCCGCAACCGTGTCTTCACCGGCGCCAGCTTCTCGCTCGTCCTGCTGACCTTCGCCAACGGCGGGCTGATGCTGGTGCTGACCCAGTACCTGCAGTTCGTCCTCGGCTACAGCGCCACCGAGGCCGGCCTCGCCTTCACCCCGCTGGCCGTCGCCACCCTCGCGTTCAACAGTATTGGTGCAGCCCTGCTCCCGAAGACGGGCAACCGGGTCATGGCGGTCGTGGGCCTGCTGGTCATCGCCGCCGGGTTCGGGCTGCTGTCGCAGATGACCGCCGACAGCGGCTGGGGTGTCCTGGCCGGGGCGATGTGTCTGATGGGTGCCGGTGGTGGGCTGGCCATGCCCGCGGCCATGTCGGCCATGATGGGAGCCATCCCGGACGAGCACGCCGGTGTCGGCTCGGCGCTCAACGACACGGTCCAGCAGGCCGGTGCCGCGCTCGGTGTCGCAGTCCTCGGCGCCGTCCTGTCCAGCACCTTCACCGGTGCCATGCCCTCCGGCGCCCCGGAGGCCGCCTCGCGCTCCATCGGTGACGCCCTCGCCGTGGCCGGTTCGACCGGCGACCGGTCGCTGGTCACAGCCGCCCACGAGGCCTTCACCAGCGCCATGTCGGCGAGCTTCCTCGTCGGTGCCGCGGGTGTCGTCGGCGCTGCCGTCCTCGCGGTCCTCCTGATGCGGGACGGTGGCGGAAAGGGCGCCGCCGCGGCCTCCTCCTCGGCGGAGCCGCCGGCCGGGGAGAAGGCGACGGTCGAGGGGGAGACGACTGGAGAGCTCCTCGACGGGGCGAGCCGCTGATCATCCGCAGTCCGCAGTCCGCAGTCCGCAGTCCGCAGTCCGCAGTCCGCAGTGCGCAGTCCGCAGTCCGCAGTCCGCAGTCCGCAGTCCGCAGTCCGCAGTGCGCAGTCCGTAGTGCGCAGTCCGCAGTGCGCAGTGCGCAGTCCGCCCGCACGAGCTTCTCCCGACGCCGGGCCACGACCGGGTTCTGTCCCTCGGCCGTGGCCCGGCGTCGGCCGCGATTCCAGTCCCGACCCCCCAGGCCGGGGGAGGCAGCAGGAGGAGCGAGCCCTCAGCTGTTCGGCACCCTGCGGAATCTTCCCGCCACGTGCAGGTCCGCCTCGATGCGGTTCGCTGTGGCCCGCAGCTCCGGCAGGATGTCGCGTACGCATTCCTCGGGCGTACGGCGGCTGCTGTGCTGAGCGACGTTCACCGCCGCCACCACCCTGCCTCCGCGCTCCCTCACCGGTACCGCGATCGAGAGCAGCCCCTCTTCCAGCTCGCCGTCGACCAGCGCGTACCCCTGGTGCCGTACGCGGTCGAGGAGCGCCCTCAGCTCGCCCGGATCCGTGATGGTGCGGGGGGTGAGCGGTTCGGGTTCCGGTATCGGCAGGGGTGGTTCCGCGAGGTCGGCCAGCATGACGCGGCCCAGCGCCGTGGCGTAGGCGGGCAGGCGGGTGCCGACCGTCAGGTTCACGCTCATGATGCGGGTGGTTGCGGCACGGGCCGTGTACTGGATGTCGTCGCCCGTCAGCATCGCCAGCGACGCCGACTCGTGCACCAGCCCGGACAGCGCCCTCAGGTGCGGGGCGGCGATGTCGGCCAGTGTCGTCCGGGACAGGGGTGGGAAGCCCAGGGCCAGTACGCGGGGGGTGAGGCGGAAGGTGCGGTCCGCCGCGGTGACGTATCCCAGGTGCTCCAGCGTGATGAGGGCGCGGCGCGCCGTGGCCCGTGCCAGGCCGGTCGCCTCGGCCACCTCGGTCAGGGTGAGCGCGGCGCGGCCCTCGCCGAACGCGGTGATCACCGTCAGACCGCGCGCCAGCGACTCGACGAACTCCCGGCCCAGCTCCTGCTTGGAGGCTCCTGTCCAGGCCGCGAGTCCGGTGGACCGTGCCGCGCCTACGTCAGGTACGGCGTGTACACCGTGAGCTCCATGTGCCCCACGTACCTCGCGTGCCCCACATACCTCGCGTACCTTACGTTCCATCGTCGCGACCGCCGTGCGCAGCCGGGGCAGCAGCGTCTGGCGCAAATCGTCCGCGTTGTGCCGGCTGGTGTGGCTCACCACGTTCACGACACAGGCGATACGGCCGTCCGCCTGCCGTACGGGCATCGACACCGCCACCAGTCCGGGCTCGATCAGCTGGTCGTCCAGTGCCCAGCCCTGGTCGGCGGCCGCCGCCACCCGGGACTCGAAGTCGTCGATCTCCTTCGCCACGGAGTCCGGTGTGGCGTACGGGGCGACGTCCGGTGTGGCGTACGGCGCGGAACGTGGCGGCACCGCCGGGAAGCCGTGGTCCTCCGGGTCCGCCGCCCGCCGCTCGCGCCAGCGCGCCCAGTCCGTCTCGTCCCACTCGGTCGCGAACAGCGGTCCTGGCGCGGTGCGTTCGGCCGGCAGCAGGTCGCCGATGCGGAAGCTCAGCGACATCGCGCGGCGCCGGGTGGCCTGGTGGATGAAGCGGATGCCGTCCCGGTCGGCGACCGCGAGGGACACCGACTCGTCCAGCTCGTCGGCGAGTGCGTCCGCGTGCGCGTCCAGCAGCGCCGGGAGGCGCAGGGCGGCGAGGTAGGCGTTGCCGAGTTCCATCAGGCGGGGGGCGAGTACGGCGTCCCGGCCGTCGAGCCGGACGTACCCCATGCGTGCGAGTGTCGCCGTGATCCGGTCCACGGTCGAGCGGGCGAGTCCGCTGGCCCGCTCGAGCTCGCTGACGGCGGCCGTCCCGCCGGCCTCGGTGAGCAGCCGCAGCACACTGATGCCGCGCATGAGAGGGGTGACGGCTTCGGCGGGAGCGGTGGTGCCGTGAGCGGCGGTGCCGGGAGCCGAGGTGACGTTCGGGACCATGGGGTCACCGTAAGCCCGGGCGGTCCGGCCCTGTCATCGTCGGGTCGTCGTCGAGGTGACCGCCAAGATCACCGCCGGGATCATGCCGGGGTCGCCGCCGGGATCACCGCCGGGATCACCGCCGGGTCACGCGCACCCGGTGGTTACCTGCCGGGTCGGCGTCCGTGACGGCGATGACGACGCCGGCGCGCCGGTCCTCGAAAATCTCCCCGGGGACGAACGTCGCGTCCGACAGCTCCGCGTGGACGTTCGGGCTGCGGGTGCAGCCGCCGCTGTCGCGCTGTGAGTCGTAGACCCGTATCGGTCCCTCGCCCGTGTCCACGGACGCGTCCACCCGGTAGACGAGGATGCCGGGGCGGCAGACAGCCCGGTCGTTGCCGCCGCGGGTGCGCAGCTCGACCGCGTACGCCGTACGGGAGTCGAGCGGGACGACGACCAGTTTGGCGCCGCCGGGCTTCGGCAGCGGGGTGAGCGTGTGCTCGCTGCTCCCGGGCTCGGCCACGCAGCTCACCTGGGTCTCGTCCAGCCAGCCCAGCTTCCACTTGTGCCAGCCGAGGAGGTCGTTGTCGGCGCCCCAGTCCTCGCTCATGATGTCCCAGTGCCCGACGGCGCCCCCGCCCTCGTGGGTGTAGAGGTCCGGCAGGCCGAAGACATGGCCGTTCTCGTGGGGGAGCACCCGGTAGCCGGTCTCCCCGTACGCGCCGGAGCCGTCGTCCTGGCGGCTGTAGACGAAGGACGCGTTGGTGACCGGCGCTCCGTCGGCGTGCGGCGCCTCCCGGTTGCCCGCGAAGGTGACCGACAGGACCGTGTCCAGGGCGGAGGGGCCCGCGTTGGGGGTGACCAGCACGTTGACGAGGTCGTACGCGCGGAAGTCCACCTTCGGGTCGGCCGCGGTCACCAGGTCCTCGACCAGCTCGCGGTAGCCGGGTTCGAAGGGGGCGCCGCGCTCTATGCCGTACGCGCTGAACGGCTTCGGCATCCGCAGCCAGTGGCCGATCGGAGCCTCGGGCCGGTAGTCGAGCCGGCCGTACGAACTGGTGGCGAACCACTCGCGGGTCTGCGGGGCGAACTCCGCGAGGCGTTCGAGAGCGGACCCCTCGCCGGGGGCGTCGGAGTAGTCGACCATCAGGTTGAGGGCGCGGATGGTGCCCGTGGAGCGGGAGTAGCCGGGCGGGGTCGGGACGCCTTCCGTCATCTGGACGCCGGGCGGTCCGCTGATCATGCAGGGCTCCAGCGCAGTGCCGTGGCCGAGCGGGGTGGCACCGGCGGTCCTCGTCGGGCCGCCTCTCAGGTGTCCGCTGCCGGCGGAGGTGCCGACCGCGAGCGTGAGGGCCGTGACCGAGGCGAGCGCGGCCACGCGGCGGGGCCGTATCCGGCGGCGGGCGCTCTTCCGGGCGGTTCGGGCAGGGTGTATCCGGCTGGCTGGCTGCATGCACGGACCCCTCGCTCCACGGCAGCCGCCGGTCCTCTGGCTGCGCCCTTTCGATCACCCTGGGTCCGGGGCGGCGTGGGCGCGCGCTGGGGGAGACCGATCGTGGGTTACCGGTCCGTATGGATATGACGCAGGTCACATAAGAAGAACCCGTCGGGGCGAAATAACCGGGGAGAGTTTCCCCGTTTAGTCAGGTGTCCGAGCGAAGCGGGGAATCACTCCCCGGATCTTGCTTCTCGGATCCCGGAGTTCGGAAGCCGAAACACGGAACCGGAACCCCGGAACCGCGGATCATGGAACCCGGAACCCCGGGACATGGAACCCGGATTACGGATGGACGACGAGGAGTACGCCGTGAAGACCGCCGACCCCGCACCGCGCAAGGCGCCCCGGCCGCGCGCCGATGCCCTGCGCAACCGGGAGCGGATCGTCGCCGCCGCCCGGGAGATGTTCGTCGAGTTCGGCCCCGAGGCGCCGCTGGACGAGATCGCCCGCCGGGCCGGTGTCGGCAATGCCACGGTGTACCGCAACTTCCCGGATCGTGACGCGCTGGTCCGGGAGGTCGTCTGCTCCGTCATCGACCGTACGTCCGAGGCGGCGGAGCTTGCGCTCACCGAGACCGGCGACGCCTTCGAGGCGCTGTCCCGTTTCGTGCACACCGCCGCCGACGAGCGGATCAACGCACTGTGCCCGATGGTCTCCTGCGCTTTCGACCAGCACCACCCGGATCTGCAAGCCGCACGCGAGCGGGTCGAGCAACTCGTGGCGGCGCTCATGGAGCGCGCCAGAGAGGCCGGGCAACTGCGTCCGGACGTGGGCGTGGGCGACCTGATGGTCGCGGTCGCCCAGCTCAGCCGGCCTCCGGCCGGTACCGCTTGCCTGCATGTCGACCGGTTCGTCCACCGTCATCTGCAGCTGTTCCTGGACGGGTTGCGGGCTCCGGCCCGGTCGGACCTGCCCGGGTCGACCACGACCATGGAGGATCTGCGCCAGGCCTGACCAGCGACTACTGACCGATCACCGACCGCTCAGTGAGTTCGTCGGCCCCACCCGACTTTCCACTCGTGCCACTGGCGCCACTCACGGCGCTCGTGCCACTCACGGCGCTTGCGCCGCTCGCGCACAACTGACCAAACGAACGTCCGACTGTCGCCACCATCGATGAGTCGTACCTTCGCGTTCCGTTTTTTCGGCTTCTTCCAGTCTTCACCAGTCTTCACCAGTCTTTACCGGTCTTTTCTGTTCCGTTTTCGTCGTCACGAAGTCCCGAAGTGGGTACCGCCATGTCTGAAACAGCCCGGACCACCGCCGACGCGGTTCCGGCCCCCGCTCCCGCGCCCGACCGAAATCGCTGGAAGGCGCTCGTCTTCATCGCGCTGGCCCAGCTGATGGTCGTTCTGGACGCGACCATCGTGAACATCGCCCTGCCCTCCGCCCAGCAGGACCTGGGCATATCGGACGCCAACCGGCAGTGGGTCATCACCGCCTACGCCCTCGCCTTCGGCGGTCTGCTGCTCTTCGGCGGCCGGATCTCCGACCTGTGGGGCCGTCGGCGTACCTTCGTCACCGGACTGATCGGCTTCGCCGCGGCGTCCGCGCTCGGCGGTGCCGCGACCGGCGAGGCGATGATGCTCGGCGCCCGCGCCCTCCAGGGCGTGTTCGGCGCGCTCCTCGCGCCCGCCGCGCTCTCCCTGCTGGCCGTGATGTTCACGGACGGCAAGGAGCGCGCGAAGGCGTTCGGTATCTACGGGGCGATCGCCGGTGGCGGTGGCGCCGTCGGCCTGATTCTCGGCGGTGTCCTCACCGAGTACCTGGACTGGCGCTGGACGTTCTACGTGAACATCCCCTTCGCGGTCGTCGCCGCGGTCGGCGCGTACTTCGTCATCCGCGAGCCCGAGGGCGGCCGCAACCGCTCGTCGCTCGACTTCCCGGGCGTCGTCCTGTCCACCCTGGGCCTGGTCGCGCTCGTGTACGGCTTCACCCGCGCCGAGACCGAGGGCTGGGGCGACGCGGTGACGGTCGGCATGTTCGTCGGCTCGGCGGTCCTGCTGGCGGCCTTCGTCCTCGTCGAGTCCCGCGTCCGGGCCCCGCTGCTGCCGCTGCGGGTGCTCACCGAGCGGAACCGTGGCGGTGTCTACCTCTCGCTCGGCCTCGCGGTCATCGCGATGTTCGGCCTGTTCCTCTTCCTGACCTACTACCTGCAGGTCGTGAAGGGCTACTCCCCGGTCAAGACCGGCTTCGCGTTCCTGCCGATGATCGCGGGCATGATCACGGGCTCCACCCAGATCGGCGCCCGGCTGATGACCCGGGTGCCGCCGCGTCTGCTGATGGGCCCCGGCTTCCTGGTCGCCGCCACCGGCATGCTGCTGCTGACCCAGATGGAGATCGACTCCTCGTACGCCGGTCTGCTGCTGCCGGCCCAGCTGCTGCTCGGCCTCGGCATGGGTACGGCGTTCATGCCGGCCATGTCCCTGGCCACGCTGGGCGTCGAGCCGCGGGACGCCGGTGTCGCCTCCGCGATGGTCAACACCTCCCAGCAGGTGGGTGGCGCGATCGGTACGGCCCTGCTGAACACCGTCGCGGCCTCGGCCACCACCGCCTACGTCACGGACCACATGGCCTCGGCGACCTCTCGTACGCAGGCTCAGCTGGTCCAGCTCGAGGCCATGGTGCACGGCTACACCAGCGCCATCTGGTTCGCGGTCGGCATCCTGGCGCTGTCCGCGGTGATCGTGGTGACCTTCGTCAACGCCGGTCGCCCGGGTACGGCCGCGGGCTCCGGATCCCGGGCCGGAGGCGGCGTGGGTGAGGGTGAGGAATCCGAGGGCAGGGTGCCGGTGGTGATGCACTGACGGTGCACCGGGGGTGACCCGGGGGCGGGGCCGCCCCGGGTGATGCGCTGGTGACGGCTTCGCGTACGGGTGCGGGAAGGGGGAAGCAGGGGGACACCCCGCCCGTACGCCTCCGGGGTGCGCCCCGGCCCTCAAGCACGCCGCGTGCACGATGGGCGCGTCGCGTGCTGTGCTTCGAGGGCCGGGGCGCATCCGCATGCCGTTCCTGCGGGGCCGGCCTCCCGCCCGTCAGCGCAGCCAGGGCAGGTCCGCGCCCGCTTCCTTCGGCTGCAGTCCCTCGGCGATGATCTGCAGGATCTCGCCGAGGGACTTCTGCTGTTCGGGCGTGAGCCGGTCGAAGAACGCCTGGCGCACCGTGGCCACATGGCCGGGAGCGGTCTGCGCGAGCACCTGGTGCCCCTCGTCCGTCAGTACGGCGAACTGCCCCCGCTTGTCGGAGGGACAGTCCTCGCGGCGGACCCAGCCGTTCTTCTCCAGTCGGGCCACGGCGTGGGAGAGCCGCGATCTCGTGATCTTGGCGTGCTTGGCCAGATCCGTCATCCGCAGCCGTCGGCCCGGTGCCTCGGCCAGCGCCACGAGCAGGCCGTAGTAGATGTGCGGCATGCCCGCGTCGCGCTGGAGCTGACGGTCGAGGTGATCATCCAGAAGGATCGTCGCGTGCAGGTAAGCGCGCCAGACGCGCTGTTCTTCGTCGGTGAGCCAGCGCGGTTCTTCTGCGACTGCGGGGTCAGCGGGTGCCGTGTTCATTACTCCACTCTACGAGGCTCATCATTGAAGGTTAAACAAAAGCGGGGTAGTCTGTGGCCCATACATCTTGAGCTTTCAAGTAAAACCGTAGATCCCCGTAGCTACCCGACCCGTAGATCCTCTCAGCGCATCCCACGGAGGGAGTCGCCGCATGTCCCACCACATGTCCGCCGTCACCGAAGAGCGCCCCACCGTGGACCGGATGCCCGCCGTCTACCTGAGCCACGGCGCCCCGCCGCTCGCCGACGACCCGGTCTGGCCGGGTGAGCTGGCGGCCTGGTCGGCGGAGCTGCCGCGCCCCAAGGCCGTGCTCATCGTCTCCGCGCACTGGGAGGAGGCCCCGCTGGCGCTCGGTGCGACCGACACCGTCCCCCTCGTCTACGACTTCTGGGGCTTCCCGGAGCACTACTACCAGGTCCGGTACGACGCTCCCGGCGCACCCGCGCTCGCCGACTCCGTCCGCAAGCTGCTGCGCGCGCCCGGTATGCCCGTGCAGGACTTCCCCGACCGGGGGCTGGACCACGGCGCGTACGTGCCGCTGGCCGAGATGTATCCCGAGGCCGACATCCCCGTCCTGCAGATATCGATGCCGACGCTGGACCCGGTGAAGCTGATGGACGTCGGCCGCCGGCTGGCGCCTCTGCGGGACGAGGGGGTGCTCATCGTCGGCTCCGGCTTCTTCACCCACAACCTGGCGGCGCTGCGGCACACAGGTGTCCCCGCCTGGTCCGCCGAGTTCGACGACTGGGGCCGACACGCGCTGGCGTCGGGCGATGTGGACGCCCTCCTGGACTTCACCCGCAAGTCCCCGGCCGGTCTGCTCGCCCACCCGCGCACCGAGCACTTCGCCCCGCTCTTCGTGACGATGGGCGCGGCGGACGCCTCCGGAGAGCTGGACACGCAGAAGTCGGTGATCGACGGCTTCTGGATGGGGCTGGCGAAGCGGTCGGTGCAGTTCGGCTGAGAGGCACCGCACCGTGAGCCGGCCTGTGGGACCGCTGTGATTCCGGGCCGGTGGCAACCAACGGGCGGCGTGGGCCGTCTCTCAGGGCAAGGCGGGGGCGGCGAGGACGACGCTCTCCGGCGTCAGGACGGCGGTACCGCCTGTGAGGGGCGTCTCAGCCGCGCGGGAGGTGTGGGGCTGCCGGGGGCCTTGGGGGAGACCTCGACTCACGGTCTGACCTGCATCTCTGTACGTTCCCACGGCACCCGGGAGCGGGTTGCGGCCGGACAGGGTACTGCATGATCACAAAAATGGGGGGACGGGTTGGGAATTCTGTCCCGTTTCCAGTCGTTGTTTCCTTCGGATGCGGGGCACCCGGAAGGGTGTCATCAGCGTCTCAGGACCATCCGCTAGCCCTCTTTCCAGCACACGGCGAGGTACACGGCAAGTCGTGAGCAGAGAGGACTCCGATACGCAAGGGAGCACGCATGGCAACCCGTGCCGTCGCCGCTCGTCGTAAGTCCGCCTCCGGCGGAGACGACGCGGTCAACAGCGTTCGCGCCTCGAGCGGTGAGATCGCCGACCGCGACCTGGTCGGCATGTACCTCGACGAGATCGCGCGGACGCCGCTGCTCGACGCGGCCAAGGAAGTGGAGCTGTCCCAGGTCATCGAGGCGGGTGTGTTCGCGCGGCAGATCCTCGACGGCGAGGAGGAGGCCAAGGCGGATGCCACCCGCGAGGAACTCGAGGCCCTGGTGGCCGACGGGGAGCGGGCGAAGGACATCTTCATACGGTCCAACCTCCGTCTCGTCGTCGCCGTGGCCCGGCGCTACCCGCGCAGCGGTCTGCCGCTGCTCGACCTGATCCAGGAGGGCAACGCCGGCCTGGTGCGCGCGGTCGAGAAGTTCGACTACCGCAAGGGCTTCAAGTTCTCCACGTACGCCACGTGGTGGATCCGGCAGGCCATCACCCGGTCCATCGCCGACCAGTCGCGGACCATCCGGCTGCCCGTGCACCTGGTCGAGGAGCTGGGCCGCGTCCGCCGTGTGCAGCGCGAGTTCAACCGCGAGCACGGCCGCGACCCGGAGCCGGCCGAGATAGCCACCGAGCTCGGCTCCACGCCCGAGCGCGTCTCCGACGTGCTGGACTGGGCGCGCGACCCGGTCTCGCTGAACATGTCGGTGGACGACGAGGGGGAGACCCAGTTCGGCGACCTGCTGGAGGACACCTCGGCCGTCTCGCCCGAGCAGTCGGTGCTCACGCTGCTGCGCAGCGAGGAGCTCGACGACCTGATCGGGCGACTCGACGAGCGCACCGCCTCGATCATCAAGATGCGGTACGGCATCGAGGACGGCCGCGAGCGCACGCTCACCGAGGTCGGCAAGGAGCACGGTCTCACCCGTGAGCGCATTCGCCAGATCGAGAAGCACGCCCTGCTCGAGCTGAAGAAGCTCGCCCGGGACACGGGGTTCGACGCGGCGGCCTGACGGGCCGCGTGTCGGAAGTGGGCTGTGCCGGTCGGGTCGGAATCCCTTGGCAGCGGCCGATAGCGGGCCGGGTGGATGCGCCTGGCCGTCGGCGTGGGCCCAGGACCTGCCCCTGCCCCTGCCTGGCATGCACCGGGCCGGTGGCATTCACCGGCCGGTGGTGAGGACCGGGCCGGTGGTGAGGACCGGGCCGGTGGTGAGGACCGGGCCGGTGGGAGCACGGGGTCGGTGGCTAGGCCCCGGGCCAATGGCTAGGCCCCCAGGCCAATGCCTAGGGTCCCCGGTCAATGGCCAGGGCCGACCAATGGCGGCAGCGGGCCGGGCCAGTGGCCACAGGGCCGGAGCTGTGACGCACGCTACGTCCCCGGCCGTCGAAATTGGCTGTGCGATGCGGCTTCAATCCCGTGTTTCCGGGGCACAAGACTGTCGAGCCCACGACATCGGAGGCCCGGAGCAGCCACAGCGCCCGGGACCGCGAGTCTGAGCGGTCGGTCCCGAAGCCAGTCACGTAGGCACACATGGCACATATGGCACACATGGCACAACGCACACATGGCACTTATAGGCACGTCTAGGTGCGCGTAGGCACGGGGGGTAACGGCCTGCAGACGGCCTGCAGTACCGCGAAGCGCGCGGAGCACACTCGCTCGCTGATCGCTCGCTCGATTTGGCCCCACCCGAAGGCCCGGCACCACGAGCCGGAGCCGACCACTGAACCAAGTCCCGACGCACTCCCCCCGGCGCCGGGACTTCCCGAGAGCCGAGCTCCGGTGCCTCCCCCCTGGCGCCGGAGCTCGGCTCCTCCCCTTTGCCATGGAGCCCGACTGTGAGGCGGACACGTCCATGACACCCGGCGGACACCCCGAACCTGAACCCCGGGGTGGCCCGGGTGGCAGATTGTGTCACAGAGGCAATCTCTGCCGTAATCCGCGTCAGCGGACCGTCCGGGAGGCAGCGTGCGCCTCACCGGCTTCCCTCTCGCGTCCGCCGCGTCGGCCGTCTCGCTGGTCGCCCGCCACCGTGTCCGCCGCTGATGCCCGTTTGTGTCTGCGGCGTGCCCGGTTCCGCCTGAACCTGTTTACTTTCTGGAAATCCGGGCGTAGCCTCCTGCTGAAACCACAAGTTCGGGCATCAGTCGGAGGCGAACGGACATGTACGCACCGGAGCGGCAGCAGGAGATCCTCCGGCTCGCCCGTGACGGCGGCCGGGTGGACGTGGTGTCGCTGGCGGAGGAGTTCCAGGTCACCGCGGAGACCATCCGGCGTGACCTGAAGGCCCTGGACCGCGCCGGTCTCGTCCGCCGGGTGCACGGCGGCGCCATACCGGCGGGCCGGCTGGACTTCGAACCCGACCTCGCCGAGCGCGAGGGCACCGCGGCCGACGAGAAGGACCGGATCGCGCGTGCCGCGCTCGCCGAGCTGCCGAGCGACGGCACGGTGATCCTCGACGCCGGCACCACGGTCGCCCGTCTCGCCGCCGCCCTCCCGCTGGAGGCCACGCTCACCGTCGTGACGCACAGCCTCCCCACCGCGGCCCGTCTCGCGGACCACCCCGGCGTCCAGCTGCACCTGGTCGGCGGCCGCGTCCGGACCCGTACGCGGGCGGCCGTGGACGCCTGGGCCCTGCGCGCCTACGGGGAGATCCGGGCCGACGTGCTGTTCGTCGCCGCCAACGGCTTCTCCGCCGAGCACGGACTGACCACCCCCGATCTCGCCGAGGCCGCCGTGAAGCGCGCGGCCGTCGCCGCCGCGCGCCGGGTCGTGCTGCTCGCCGACTCCGCCAAGCACGGCCAGGAGCACTTCGCGCGCTTCGGCGGCCTCGGCGACGTGGACCTGCTGATCACCGACAGCGGGCTGAGCCCCGAAGACGCCGCCGCCATCGAGCGCGGCGGCACGGAAGTAGTACGCGCATGATCCTCACCGTCACCCCCAACCCCTCCCTCGACCGTACGTACGAGGTCCCCTCGCTCGACCGCGGCGAGGTCGTCCGCGCCACCGGCGAACGCGTGGACCCGGGAGGCAAGGGCGTCAACGTGTCGAGGGCGGTCGCCGCCGCCGGGCAGCGCACCGTCGCCGTCCTGCCGTTGGGCGGTGCGCCGGGCGCGCTCGTCGCCGACCTGCTCGACGCGCAGGGCATCGAGGTCGCGCCGGTACCGGTCGCCGGGGCCACCCGCTCCAACATCGCCCTCGCCGAGGCCGACGGCGTCCTCACGAAGATCAACGCTCCGGGGCCCGAACTGTCCGCCGCCGAGGAGGAGCTCCTCCTGGAGACGGTGCGGGACAGGTCGCGGGGTGCTTCCTGGATCGCCTGCTGCGGCAGCCTGCCGCGCGGGCTCGCGCCCTCCTGGTACGCCGCCCTGGTCGCCCGCGCCCACGCGGCCGGCGTCCGGATCGCGCTCGACACCTCCGGGCCCGCGCTGCTGGCCGCCCTCCGCGAACGCCCCGACGTGGTCAAGCCCAATGCGGAGGAGCTCGCCGGGGCGGTCGGCCGCTCCCTCGCCACCGTCGGCGACGCGGTGAAGGCCGCCGAGGAGCTGCGTGCGCTGGGCGCGGGCGCCGTGCTCGCCAGCCTCGGCGCGGACGGGCAGGTGCTCGTCGACGGCTCGGGCGCGTGGTTCGGCAGCGCCCGCGTGGCCACCGCCGCCGTACGCAGCAACGTGGGCGCCGGGGACGCCTCCCTCGCCGGCTTCCTGATCGCGGGCGGTGACGGCCCCGAGGCCCTCGCATCCGCCGTGGCGCACGGCGCGGCCGCCGTACAGCTGCCCGGCAGCGTGATGCCGGCCCCGGCCGACCTGGATCCGTCCGCGGTGACGGTGACGGCGGAGATCCCGAGGGACCGCGTGCTGTCGGAGCCCGTGTCATGACCGTTCACCTGCGCCGCCCCCACTTCCCCGTCCGCCCCGGCTACACCTCTGTCCCCACCCCCGCCCGACCCGACGTCCCCCGACCCCGGGCGATACGCGAGCGAAGGAGCCCGCGATGAGCGAGATGATCACCGCGGACCTGGTCGACCTCGACCTGTCCGCCGACACCAAGGAAGCGGCGGCGCGCGCCCTGGCCGAGCGGATGGCCGCCAAAGGCCGGGTGACCGACCTGGAGGGCTTCCTCGCCGACGTGGCCGCGCGTGAGGCGCAGATGCCGACCGGCCTCGACGGCGGTATCGGCATCCCGCACTGCCGCAGCGCGCACGTCACCGAGCCGACCCTCGCCTTCGGGCGCAGCACGGACGGCATCGACTTCGGCGCGCCCGACGGTCCCGCCGACCTGATCTTTCTGATCGCAGCCCCGGCCGGCGCCGACGACGCCCATCTGACGATCCTGTCGTCCCTCGCCCGCCAGCTGATGAACGCCGAGTTCACCGGCGCGCTGCGGGCCGTGGACGATGCGGGGCGCGCTGCCGCGCTGATCAGGGGTGACGCGGAGGACGACGCCGAGGCACCCGCCTCCACCTCCGCTTCCGCTGCCGCCTCCGCTTCCGCTTCCGAAAGATCCGCAGATCCCGCAGATCCCGCAGATCCCGCAGATCCCGCAGATCCCGCAGGCTCCGCAGACTCCGCAGACTCCGCGGCGGCACCGGACGGAACGGCCTCCGCCGGTGCCGCCGCGGGCAGTACCCCCACCGAGCCGGCCGCCGGAGAGAACGGCGACGCCCGCCCGTTCCGTATCGTCGCCGTCACCTCCTGTCCCACCGGTATCGCCCACACCTACATGGCCGCCGAGTCGCTGGAGAACGCCGGCCGTGACGCCGGTGACGTCGAGATGGCCGTCGAGACGCAGGGCTCGGCCGGCTTCACCCGGCTCGACCCGGACGTCATCGCCGCCGCCGACGGCGTGATCTTCGCCCACGACGTCCCCGTACGGGAGAAGGAACGCTTCGCCGGGAAGCCCACCGTGGACGTCGGGGTGAAGGCCGGCATCAACCGGCCCGCCGAGCTGATCGCCGAGGTCCGCGGCAAGGCCGCGCGCGGCGAGGTCACGGCCGCGGCCCGGCCCGGCTCGACCCCGGTCGAGCGCGCGGGCGAGCCCGGCGAGGGTTACGGCACCAAGCTGCGCAAGTGGCTGATGAGCGGCGTCAGCTACATGGTGCCGTTCGTCGCGGCCGGCGGTCTGCTCATCGCCCTCGGCTTCGCGCTCGGCGGCTACGACATCAACGAGGCCAAGCCGGTCACCGAGTACTTCGTCTGGAGCCGGCTCGACAGCTGGGCCGCGCTGCTGTTCCAGGTCGGCGGCGTCGCCTTCAACTTCCTGATCCCCGTCCTCGCCGGTTACATCGCCTACGGCATGGCGGACCGTCCGGGTCTCGTGCCCGGCTTCGTCGGCGGCATGATCTCCTCCACCATCGGTGCCGGCTTCCTCGGCGGTCTGGTCGCCGGTCTGCTGGCCGGTGCGGTGGTGCTCGGCATCCAGCGGGTGAGGATCCCGCCGGTGCTGCGCGGCATCATGCCGGTGGTCGTGATCCCGCTGATCTCGTCGATGGTCGTCGGCTTCCTGATGTTCGTGGTGATCGGCAAGCCCATCGCCGAGGCGCAGAAGGCGATGACCGACTGGCTGAGCGGTCTCTCCGGCACCAACGCCGTGCTGCTCGGCCTGCTGCTCGGCCTGATGATGTGCTTCGACCTGGGCGGCCCGGTCAACAAGGTCGCCTACGCCTTCGCCACCGCCGGCATCTCCGTCCAGGACCCCAGCGACTCCGCGATGATGGTGATGGCCGCCGTCATGGCCGCCGGCATGGTGCCCCCGCTCGGCATGGCCCTGGCCACCACGGTCCGCAAGAAGCTGTTCACCCCGACCGAGCGCGAGAACGGCAAGGCGGCCTGGGTCCTCGGCGCCTCCTTCATCTCCGAGGGCGCGATCCCGTTCGGCGCCGCCGACCCGCTGCGGGTCATCCCCGCCGCCATGGCGGGCGGCGCGGTCACCGGTGCGCTGACCATGGCCTTCGGCTCCACGCTGCGCGCGCCGCACGGCGGTGTCTGGGTCACCTTCCTGATCGGCAAGCCGTTCCTGTACCTGCTGGCCATCGCGGCCGGTACGGCGGTCACGGCCGGCCTGGTCATCGTTCTGAAGAGCATGCGCGGGACCCAGCCCGACGGGTCGGCCGAGCCCGCTCCCGCGGCCAGTACCGGATCCAAGGAGCCGGTCGCGGCCTGAGCCGGTCGCGGCTTGAGCCGGTCGTGGCCTGAGCCGGTCGTGGCCTGAGCCGGTCGTGGCCTGAGCCGATCCGGTCCCGGCGACCGGTGAGTCATCTCCGGCCCGCGACGCGACCATCAGCACGGCGGCCGCAGCCCTGGGACAGGGGGCTGCGGCCGCCGCTTTTCCTCCACTTCTCTCCTTCTCATACTGTTCGTCGCACCTGCGATATACCTCACGATCCGGGGCCGACGTCCTGGAACGTGGTGTCTACTGGAACGCATGCCTGAACACGTGTCGATCCTTCAGCTGGTGGGTGTCGCCACCCTCGCCGTGTCGGCGGCCATCTGGGTCGCCGTGCTGGTCCGCGTCCTGCGCCGGGACCTCCCCGCGCACCGCCGCCACCTCGCGGGTGCGGCCCGCCGCCGTACCGGCGCCCCGCGCGGTACCGGCACGCTTCGTGGCGTGCCCCGTCAGCGCAGCTCCGCCCCGCCCGCCGAGAACGTGGAGCTGAGCTCGGCTGAGCGGGACGCCTTCATCGCCCTGATCCGTCAGCTCAGCGACGGCAGCCCGCAGGCCGGCAGCCCGCAAGCCGGGGGGCCGACCGGAGAGCGGGGAGTCGGGGAGGCGGGTCGCCCGTAGTCCGGGGCCCCGCATCAGCCCGCCACCTGTCTCAGCCCGCCACCTGTCTCAGCCCGCACCTGTCTCAGCCCACTACCCGTCGGACGGCGCGCGTACCCGTCAGCACGTACCCGTCAGCGCGTCCGCCGGTCGGCACGTCCCCCCAGGCTCGCGGCCCGTCGCTCCATGGCCTTCCGGGCCGCGTCCTCCGTCGCATAGACCTCGCACATGTGGCGGCCGTCCGGGGTCGCCGTGTGCTCGACCTCCCACAGGGAGATCTCCCGCCCGTCGGTGAGTAAGAACGCGTGCTCGTACAGCGAGAAGTGCGGCCCCGGGCGGCCGGCTCGGCTCGGCCTCCCGAAGGCCTGCGTGATCTCGTGGGCGAACGCCGTCCGCAGGAGCAGGGTGGCCAGCTCGGTGTCCGGCGGGTCCGGGTTCTCCGCGCGCCGCAGCAGCCGGCGCGCGTGATCGGCCGAGTCGTCCGGCAGGTACTCGTGCCGGGGCCCGGGCAGCGGCGCCGGTTCCAGGGCCACCGGCAACTCGAACTCCGGGGCGTCCGGCGGCAGCGGCAGCCGTGCCGTGGCGGCGCGCAGTTCCTCCTCGTCCACATACAGCTCGTGCTGGGTACGGCAGTCCGGGGCCGTGTTGTGCGCGAGCTCCCAGAGCGTGAGCGCGGAACCGTCGGCGAGCAGCCAGGTGTGTCGGTACGTCGTCCGGTGCAGACCCGCGCTGTAGTGCGCCGAGTGCAGGGAGCTGTCGTGTGCCAGTGCGCAGTCGAGCCGCCGTATCGTCTCGTCGGGCAGCTCGAAGGAGTTGAGGGCGCGGCCGAGGAGTCGCGCGAGGTGCTCCTCCGGGGACTCGGGCGACTCAGATGGCTCGTACGCTGCCGTCTCGTACGGAACGCTCAAGGTCTCTCCTGGCGTTGCTGCATGTCACCTTGTGGGTGCATACCGTAGCCCCTCGGTCGGACATCATGTCCGGGAACCGAGAAAACGTACGGCCGGAAAACGTGTGCGCCCCGCGCGAAGTTCCCGGCAGGCCACACGACCCGTCTCTACGGTTCCCCGTACAACTCGCTGTACGCGGGCCACGTCCCGCCCGGGGCGTCCACCGGCCGAGCCGCGCGGACCGCCCTCACTATCGCGCGCGTCACCGTGTCCGCGCCCGCCGCGAGCACCTCGTTCAGGGCGAGCCGGTCGGTCGCCGGCAGCGGCCGGGCGGCGGTCGCCAGGGCGAACACCGTGTCGCCGTCGTTGAGGAGATGCACGGGACGTACGGCGCGGGCGATGCCGTCGTGGCCCACGCCCGCCAGTTTCTGGGCCTGGGCGCGGGTGAGGACGGCGTCGGTGGCGACCATGGCGAGTGTCGTGTTCCGCGGGGGAGGGGCGTTCCTCGCGGCGGCCTCGGCGAGCCGTTGCCGCGCGGCCTCGTGGGCCTCGGCCGGCGGGCTCGCCGTACGGCCCCCTCCGAGGATCAGCTCCCCGTACAGCGCGCCCGTTCCCGGGTGCAGCACCGATCCCGCCGCGTTGGCCACTACCAGCGCGGCCACGGTGATACCCGAGTCCAGCACGGTGCTCGCCGTCCCGAGACCGCCCTTGAGCAGTCCCACCACCGCACCCGTACCGGCCCCGACGCAGCCCTGCGCGACGGGTGCGCCCGGCTCGCTCGCTGCCGCCGCCCCGACCGCGGCCCGGCCCATGGCGGCGTCGGGCCTGGCCCGGAAGTCACCGCCACGCCCCAGGTCGAAGACACAGGCGGCGGGCACCACCGGAACGACGTCCGCCGCACCGGGTCCGACCCGCGTCCCGCGTCCGCGCTCCTCCAGCCAGCCCATCACGCCGGCCGCCGTGTCCAGCCCGTACGCGCTGCCCCCGCTCAGCACGACGGCCTCGATCCTCTCCACCGCGTTCCGTGGATCCAGGGCGTCCGTCTCCCTGGTCGCGGGCCCGCCGCCGCGGACGTCCACGGCCGCCACGGCGCCGCCCTCCGGGGCCAGGACGACCGTGGTCCCGGTGAGCCAGCCGTCACCGACCCTGGTGGCGTGCCCTACCCGCAGTCCCATGACATCTGTCAGAGCATCCACAGCCATGGGGGAAGTGTTTCGCCGCCCGGGCCGGCCGGCACCGTACTCTGGGGACATGAGTACCGCCGCTTCCGCATCCGCGCCGCGCGATCCCAAGGCCGCGCTCGTCTTCGACGACCCCTTCGGCCGGCCGTCGGCGGACGACACGGACCGCGGGTGGGGCGAGCGTCCGGGCGACGGCGACGGTGACACGGCCGACCTGAAGCGCTTCCTCGACGAGAAGCCGCCCCACCACCTATGAGCGTGGGCCGGAGCCGGAGCCGGAGCCGGAGCCGGAGCCGGAGCCG
The DNA here is from genome assembly GCA_000719105.1 of Streptomyces sclerotialus. Classification (GTDB taxonomy): domain Bacteria; phylum Actinomycetota; class Actinomycetes; order Streptomycetales; family Streptomycetaceae; genus Streptomyces; species Streptomyces sclerotialus_B. The sequence continues at coordinate 106,974 of JODX01000015.1, forward strand.
GAGCCAGAGCCAGAGCCAGAGCCTCGCTGGGCCACCAGGGCGTCCCGGATCTCCTTGAGGACCTCGAGTTCCGTCACGTCGACGACCTCCTGCATGCCCTCCTTCTGCTTCCGGCGGGCCTCCACCCGGGCGAGGTACCTGGACATCGGCAGCACCATCAGGAAGTAGACGACGGCCGCGGTGATCAGGAAGCTCAGGGTGGCGCCGAGGACCGAGCCCCACAGGATCCGCACACCTTGCTGCGTGCCGTCCGCGGCCACCTTGCAGGGCTCCTTCAGACATGAGCTGTAGTGGTCGAGGTTCTGCGTGCCGAACGCCCCCACCAGCGGGTTGATGATCCCCTTCACCACCGAGTTCACGATGTTGGTGAAGGCGGCACCGATGACGACCGCCACGGCCAGGTCGACGACGTTCCCCCGCATCAGGAAGGCTTTGAACCCTTCCAGGACGCTCGGCTTCTTCTGCTCGCTCACCACGGGACCCCTCTGCGCTCATTGCGGTGCTCATTGCGGAACAAACGACTCCGCAACCTACGGCAGGATGTCCCGGCCCTGTCCAGTCACACGCCTGACGCGAGGCACATGAGGCTGTCCGGGTCTCCTTCACCGGCCTCACCACAGCGTCACCGCCAACCGTGACGTGACGCCCGCGCCGGCCAGCCGCGCGGCCGTGGTCCTCGGCACGGACAGGACGACCACCGCACCGGTCTCGGCGGAGCCCGCCACCGGCACCTTCGTGACCCGGGCCCCATGCGCCACCACCCGTGCGCGGCCGTCGCCGTCGCCCGCCGCCGAGTCCCCGGCCGCGATCACGTCGACCCGGTCGCCGGGGCGCAGCAGCCGCACGGTGGCGGCGTCGGCGATCCGTACCGGGGCGGAGACCGTCGTGGCAGCGGGTGGCTTCCCGACGCGCCGCACGTCCCGCACCGGTTCGGTCACCGGGTGGCCGCGCGTCCGCTCCCCGTCCCGATCCCCCTCCGTCTCTCGCGGTCCGGCCGTCACCAGCGCCACCGCGGTCACGGCCAGCCCGGCCGCCACGGCACGTCTGCGGCACCGCGCCAGCCGCCGCAGCCGGGCCCGTGCGCCGCGTGCCCTCAGCGGTGCGAAATAGGGAACGACGCAGGTCGGAGGCGTGTCGAAGCCCGGTGGGGTGTCGGACGGAACGGAGGGAACGGGCGAGGACGGTGAACGAGACGACACGAGGCCACCACCTGGTGCATGGACGGGATCGGCTTGCGGTCCCACGATGAGGCTTCGCGGCCGGGCCCGTCGGCACCCGTGGACAACGGACGACTTGGGGAAAACTCCCTCACTCGAACGAGAGGTTCCGGAAGGCCTACGACATCCCGAACCCCGGATCCATCCCGCCCAGCGCCTTGCTGCACAGGCAGTCCCGGGCCTCGTTCGGCGGCAGTGCGGCGATCGCGTCGAACAGCACGCCGCGCAGCCGGTCGACGTTGGCGGCGAACACCTGCAGCACTTCCTCGTGCGAGACGCCCTCGCCCGTCTCGGCGCCCGCGTCGAGGTCGGTGACGAGGTTCATCGAGGTGTAGCAGAGCTCCAGTTCCCGGGCGAGGGCCGCCTCGGGATGGCCGGTCATGCCCACCACGGACCAGCCCTGCGCCTGGTGCCAGAGCGACTCGGCGCGCGTCGAGAACCGCGGTCCCTCGACGACGACCAGGGTTCCGCCGTCCACCGGCTCCCAGTCCCGCCCGCGCGCCGCCTCCAGCGCGGCCTTGCGGCCGGCGGGGCAGTAGGGGTCGGCCAGCGAGACGTGAACGACGTTGGGGACGGTGCCGTCGGGCAGCGGCAGACCGTCGAAGTACGTCTGCGCCCGGGACTTCGTACGGTCCACCAGCTGGTCCGGCACGAGCAGGGTGCCCGGTCCGTACTCCGGCCGCAGGCCGCCCACCGCGCAGGGTCCGAGCACCTGGCGCACGCCGACCGACCGCAGCGCCCAGAGGTTGGCGCGGTAGTTGATGCGGTGCGGCGGCAGGTGGTGGCCGCGTCCGTGACGGGGCAGGAAGGCGACCCGGCGTCCGGCGAGCTCACCGAGGAAGAGCGAGTCGCTGGGCGGCCCGTAGGGGGTGTCGACCTGGATCTCGGTGACGTCGTCGAGGAAGGAGTAGAAACCGGAACCGCCGATGACGCCTATCTCGGCCGCGCCGTTGCCCGTGTTCGCCATGCCCGCACCCTAACCGGGGCCCGGGCCCGGGAACGCCGGAGACCCCGCCGTCGTACGACGGCGGGGTCTCCGTGAGTCTTCGGGTGCCCGAGGGGGCCGAGGGGCCCGGACCTGCTTACGCGGCCGAGCTGCTGCTCGAGGACGAGGTCGAGGAGGACGAGCCCGTGGACGAGGACGACGACGAGCCCGAGGAGGACGACGTCGAGGACGACGGCTTGGAGGACGACGCCGGGCTGCTGCTCGACGAGGAGCCGCGGCTGTCGTTCCGGTAGAAGCCGGAGCCCTTGAAGACGATGCCGACCGCGGAGAACACCTTCTTCAGGCGGCCACCGCAGTTGGGGCACTCGGTCAGGGCGTCGTCGGTGAACTTCTGCACCGCTTCGAGGCCCTCACCGCACTCGGTGCACTGGTACTGGTACGTCGGCACTGTGTCTTCCTCCTGGCACTCTTACTCGATGAGTGCTAACGACGGTCCATAGTGACGTATTCCCGGGGATCAGTCCACTGCTACCGGCACGCGGTGACCGACGCCACGCGCCACCTCGCGCCCCTGGGGGGGTGCCGTCAGGCGTGACCGCAGGGACACCAGGGTCACCAGGGCCAGCACGGTGCCGGCCATCGGCACCAGGAATCCGGCCCCGTCCCACAGGCGGTCCTCCAGCTGGCCGGAGACCGTGACGGCGGCCGCCTGGCCGAGCGCGACCGCGCCGGTCAGCCAGGTGAAGGCCTCGGTGCGGGCGCCCGCCGCGACCAGGCTCTCCACCAGCGTGTAGCCGGTGATCAGAGCGGGTGCGATGCACATGCCGACCAGCAGGCCGAGGCCGGCGAGGACCGGTACGGAGTGGGCGGCCCACAGCCCGGACGCCGTGAGCGCGAGCGCCGCGTACCCGATGACCAGCCGCCGCTGCGGGGCCGCCTTCCACGCGATGGCGCCGCAGACGATGCCGGAGAGCATGTTGCCCGCGGCGAAGACGCCGTACAGGACACCGTTCAGACCGGGCTCGCCGATCGACTCGGTGAACGCCGCGAGCGAGACCTGCATGCCGCCGAAGACGGTGCCGATCCCCAGGAACGTCACGATCAGTACGCGCACGCCGGGCACCCGCAGCGCCGGATCGTGCTGCACGCGCGCGTGTCCCTGGGCGGAGGCGGGGGAGGGCTGCGTACCGCGCTGTGCTGCGAACAGCAGTCCGCCGAGCAGCGTCAGCGCCGCCTCCGTGACCAGCCCCGCCGCGGGGTCCACGGCCGTGCACAGCGCGGTCGCCACCAGCGGGCCGAGGACGAAGGTCAGCTCGTCCGTGACGGACTCGAAGGCCGCCGCGGTCGTCATCAGGGGCGAGCCCTTGAGCTTCACACCCCAGCGGGCCCGCACCATGGGCCCGACCTGCGGCACCGAGGCTCCGGTGGGCACCGCGGCGGCGAACAGCGCCCACAGGGGGGCGTCCGCGAGGGCCAGCGCCGTGAGGGAGAGCCCCGCCACGGTGTGCAGGAGGACACCGGGGACCAGGACCGCCCGCTGCCCGTGCCGGTCGGCGAGACGGCCGCTGTACGGGGCGAACAGCGCCATGGAGACACCGGTCGCGGCGGCCACGGCACCGGCCGCCCCGTAGGAACCGGTGGTGTGCTGCACCAGCAGCACGATGGAGATGGTCAGCATCGCGAACGGCTGACGTGCCGCGAAGCCGGGGAGCAGGAACGTCCAGGCGCCGCGGGTGCGGAGCAACTGGCCGTATCCGGGGCGGGACGATGTCGAGGTGACCGCGGTCGCCACGGCCCGTGCCTTTCTGCCGCCTGGTAGCGCGGGCCCGTGCGTAGGGGCGGGCCCGGGTCGCCGAGGACTGTCCTCTCGCGCGTACTGCGGTAGATACCGGCGCCCTTCGTGGGAGCGTCCCGGCCGCCATACGGTCGCGCCAGCCCTGCGTCAGGCAGAGGTGGTTCGATCAAGGGTGCGACCTCAATCGTATACAAGGATGTGTACAAGGGGCGCGCCTCGCGTGACTGTGCCCCCGTGCCCGCGTGACTGTGCCCCGTTGCCCCCCGTCCCCACGCGGGCACGGCTCACGTCCTCGCCCCGTTGCCCCCCGTCCCCAGCCACCCGGCCAGCTTGCCGCCCCGGCCGACGGCCCGCAGACGGTTCTCCGCCGCGTCCCGCACCGGGTCCGTGGCCACCACCAGCAGCTCGTCGCCGCGCCGCAGCACCGTGCTCGGCAGCGGTACGAACGACGTCCCGTCCCGGACGACGAGGGTGACGGCGGCGCCCGTGGGCAGCCGCAGCTCGTTGACCTCGACGCCGTGCATCCGCGACCCGTCCGCGATGGTGACGGACAGCAGGTGCCCGCGCAGCCGCTCCAGGGGCGCCGACTCGATGCCGAGGTCGGCGGCCTCGGAGTCCTCGCCGAGCCGCAGCTTGCGCGCCAGCCAGGGCAGCGTCGGTCCCTGGACGAGGGTGTAGACGACGACCAGGACGAAGACGATGTTGAAGATCCGGTGGCTCGACTCGACGCCGTTCACCATGGGGATGGTGGCGAGGATGATCGGCACGGCGCCGCGCAGCCCGGCCCAGGACAGCAGGGCCTGCTCCTGCCACCGCACCCGGAACGGCAGCAGGCCGATCACCACGCTCAGTGGCCGGGCCACCATGGTCAGCACCAGGCCGATGATGATCGCGGGCAGGATGTCGTCGCCCATCTCGTGCGGGGTGACGAGCAGTCCGAGCAGGACGAACATGCCGATCTGGGCGATCCAGCCGAGCCCTTCGGCGAAGCCGCGCGTGGCGGGCCAGTGCGGCAGCCGGGAGTTGCCGAGCACCATGGAGGCCAGGTAGACGGCGAGGAAGCCGCTGCCGTGGGCCAGTGCGCCGGCCGCGTAGGCGGTGACCGCGATGGCCATGACGGCGATGGGGTAGAGGCCGGAGGCCGGCAGGGCCACGTGCCGCAGTCCGAGGGCGCCGAGCCAGCCCACCGCGAGGCCGATGGCCGCTCCGATGGCCAGTTCCATCGCGATCTCGGCGAGCAGGACGTACCAGTGCTCGACGGGGCCCGCGGCGGAGAACGAGACGACGAGGATGACCACGGGGGCGTCGTTGAAGCCGGACTCGGCCTCGAGGACGCCCTTCACGCGCGCGGGGAGGGGAATCTTGCGCAGTACGGAGAAGACCGCCGCCGCGTCCGTGGAGGACACCACCGCCCCGATGATGAGCGACTGCCGCCATTCCAGCCCGATGAGGTAGTGGGCGCTCGCCGCGGTCACGCCGACGCTCACGGCGACTCCGGCCAGCGCCAGTGAGCTGGCGGCCGGCAGGGCCGGTCTGATCTCGCGCCACTGCGTGCCGAGGCCGCCCTCGGCCAGGATCACGACCAGGGCCGCGTAGCCGATGACCTGGGTCAGTTCGGCGTTGTCGAAGTGGATGTCTCCGATGCCGTCCTGGCCCATGGCTATGCCGATGCCCAGGTAGACGAGCAGGCTGGGGAGTCCGCTGCGCGAGGATATCCGGACCGCTGCCACCGCGACGAGCAGGACGACCGAGCAGATGAGCAGGAGCTGGTTGAGGTGGTGGACAGTCAGGGGCTGTTCCCTTCTCGCCGGACCGGACAGATGCGTACGCGCACGTGGAGCCGGGTGCCGCTGAGGCACTCCTGATGCAGGATACTTCGTTACCTTACCTAACTCTTGACACTTTCTTGACGCTCGGGCAGGCATGATCGAACATCCCTGCGCGCTCGTCACCGACTCCGCGTCAAGTCGCACCCGCCCCTGCGCCTATGGTTGCTCCAGCGCTCAGCGCTCAGTACTAAGCACAGCCCGCCCGGCCGCTCGCGTTAGGACAGCAAGGACAGCGATGCCCCCCAACACCACCGCCTCTTCCGGACAGCAGCCCGGCAAGTCCGGCAGGAAGAAGGGGCGCAGAGCCCGCCTGATCGTGATCGTCCTGGTGCTCGCCGTCATCGGGGGCCTCGCCTACGGGTCGTACTGGACGGTCAGCACCGTCCGTGCCTCCTTCCCGCAGACCAAGGGCTCCATCACGCTGGACGGCCTGTCCGGGACCGTCGACGTCCGACGCGACGACTACGGGATCCCGCAGATCTACGCCTCCTCCGACGAGGACCTGTTCATGGCGCAGGGCTACGTCCAGGCGCAGGACCGGTTCTACGAGATGGACGTGCGCCGCCACCTCACCTCCGGCCGGCTGTCCGAGATGTTCGGCCAGGGCCAGGTCGACAACGACGCGTTCCTGCGCACGCTGGGCTGGAGCCGGGTCGCCGAGGAGGAGTACGAGAGCAAGCTGTCGGCGGAGACGAAGAAGTACCTCCAGGCGTACGCGAAGGGGGTCAACGCCTACCTCGAGGGCAAGGACGGCGCGGACATCTCCCTGGAGTACGCGGCCCTCGGGTTCACCAACGACTACAAGCCCGAGGAGTGGACGCCCGTCGACTCCATCGCGTGGCTGAAGGCGATGGCCTGGGACCTGCGCGGCAACATGCAGGACGAGATCGACCGCGCCCTGCTGACCAGCCGCCTCGGCCCGCAGCAGATCTCCGACCTGTACCCGGACTACCCGTACGACCGCAACAAGGCGATCGTGCAGGAGGGGCAGTACGACGAGCTCACCGAGACGTGGACGCAACCCTCGGACGGCTCCGCCGGCTCCGACGGCTCCGCCGGCTCCGGCGGCTCCGCGCAGACCGGCACGGGCACCGGGACCGGAGTGGGGACCTCGGACGCCTCCGGGTCCCTCACGACGCAGCTCTCGGGCCTCTACGACGTGCTGGAGGACCTGCCCGAGGCCGTCGGCGTGAACGGCAACGGCATCGGCTCCAACTCCTGGGTCGTCGCCGGTGAGCACACCATCACCGGCAAGCCGCTGCTCGCCAACGACCCGCACCTGTCGGCCTCGCTGCCGTCCGTGTGGTACCAGATGGGCCTGCACTGCCGCAGCGTCTCCGACAAGTGCCAGTACGACGTCTCCGGTTACACCTTCGCGGGCATGCCCGGCGTGGTGATAGGCCACAACGGGGACATCGCCTGGGGCTTCACCAACTCCGGCGTCGACGTCACGGACCTGTACCTGGAGAAGCTCACCGGCGACGGCTACGAGTACGACGACAAGGTCAAGCCCTTCGAGACCCGCCAGGAGACCATCAAGGTCGCCGGCGGCACGTCCAAGAAGATCGTCGTCCGGACCACCGACAACGGCCCGCTGCTCTCCGACCGCAACGACGAACTCGTCCAGGTCGGCAAGAAGGCCACCGTGGAGAGCTCCGCCCCCGACCGCGGAGACGGCTACGGCATCGCGCTGCGCTGGACCGCGCTGGAGCCGGGAAACTCCATGGATGCCGTCTTCGAGCTGAACAAGGCCACGGACTGGTCGTCGTTCCGCAAGGCCGCCGCCCTGTTCGACGTGCCCTCGCAGAACCTCGTCTACGCCGACACCGAGAACAACATCGGCTACCAGCTCCCCGGCAGGATCCCCACGCGCGCGGAGGGCCACGACGGCTCCGTGCCCGCGCCGGGCTGGGATTCCGACTACCGCTGGACCGGGTACATCAAGCAGGACGAGCTGCCCTACGAGTACAACCCGGAGCGCGGCTACATCGTCACCGCCAACCAGGCCGTCGTCGACGAGGACGAGTACCCCTACAAGCTCACCAGGGACTGGGGTTACGGCACGCGCAGCCAGCGGATCACCGACCTGATCGAGTCGAAGATCAAGGGCGGCGGCAAGGTGTCCACCGAGGACATGCGCCAGATGCAGCTGGACAACAGCAGCGAGATCGCCCGGCTGCTGGTGCCCAAGCTGCTGAACATCGACGTCGACGACAAGTACGTCCGGGAGGCGCAGAAGCTCCTGGAGGGCTGGGACTACACCCAGGACGCGGACTCGGCGGCGGCCGCGTACTTCAACGCGGTCTGGCGCAACATCCTCAAGCTCGCCTTCGGCAACAAGCTGCCCAAGGAGCTGCGGGTCGAGGGCCAGTGCCTGTACGTCGAGCCGACCGGCACCGGCCCGGCCGACGAGGACCAGAAGGTCCGCGAGTGCGGCAAGCGCGACGCGGACCAGGCGCAGCCGGACGGCGGCGACCGCTGGTTCGAGGTGGTCCGCCGGATCGTCGACGACGAGGACAACGACTGGTGGTCGGCGCCGGCGACGCGCACCGAGAAGGCCGTGAAGACGCGTGACGGGCTGTTCGCGCGGGCCATGGAGGACGCCCGCTGGGAGCTGACCGCCAAGCTCGGCAAGGACATCGACACCTGGAACTGGGGTCGGCTGCATCGCTTGTTCCTGAACAACCAGACGCTCGGCACCGAGGGCCCCGGCTTCCTGCAGTACATGCTCAACCGCGGTCCCTGGGAGCTCGGCGGCGGCGAGGCGACGGTCAACGCGACCGGCTGGAACGCGGCCGGCGGCTACGGCGTCGTCTGGGTGCCGTCGATGCGGATGGTGGTCAACCTCGACGACCTCGACAAGTCCAAGTGGATCAACCTCACCGGGGCTTCGGGGCACGCCTACAGCGCCCACTACACCGACCAGACGGACAAGTGGGCCGAAGGCGAGCTGCTGTCCTGGTCGTTCACGGACAAGGCGGTCAAGGACAGCACGAGCGACACGCTGCTGCTGAAGCCGTGACGCCCCTCGCCCGAGCCCTGGTCCGGTGACGGAAACGGGAAAGGCCCTCCACGCGCGCGTGGAGGGCCTTTCCCGTACGTCCGGGACGGCGGCCGGCTCAGCCGGGCACGCCGAACCGCCGTACGCCCGACGGCGTCACCACCGCGTGCACCGCCCGGTCGTGCGGCTCCGCCGGGACGCGGTCGACGACCTCGGTGTCGTACAGCAGCACCACCAGCGCCGGATCGGCTCCCGCGCGCTCCAGGCGGGCCAGGACACGGTCGTAGGAGCCGCCGCCGCGGCCCAGGCGCAGCCCCCGCCCGTCGACGGCGAGGCCGGGCAGCAGGACGGCGTCGGCCTCCGTGACGGCCTGCGGTCCGAGCCGGGTGCCGACGGGCTCGTAGAGCGCCATCCGCCCGCCGTACTGGACGCGCACGAGGGAGTCCGCGCCCTCGTAGACGCCCCAGTCCAGGTCGTTGTCCGCCAGCAGCACGGGCAGCAGGACACGCACCCCGCGCGCGTGGAGGGCGTCGAGGAGGGCGAGGGTGCCCGGTTCGGTGCCCACGGAGACGTACGCGGCGACCGTGCGGGCATGCGCGAGTTCGGGCAGGGCGAGGGCGCACCGCGCGAAGGCGTCCTCCTTCTCCCGCACGTCATTCACCGGCAACCCGCTCCTCACCGCGAGGATCGCTCGCCGCAACGTGCGCTTGTCAGGGTCGGTGACGTGTCCGTTCCGGCTCACAGATTGCTCCCGTACTGATCTCAACGCGCTCATATGAGAGCGAACCAACCGGAGCCACAGAGTCTGCACAAAGGCACCGGATAAAGTTCGGCCATGACTGAGTCGAACCCCAGGATCACCAAGGCTGTCATCCCTGCAGCCGGTCTCGGCACCCGCTTCCTCCCGGCCACCAAAGCCACGCCGAAGGAGATGCTGCCGGTCGTCGACAAGCCCGCGATCCAGTACGTGGTCGAGGAGGCCGTGGCCGCCGGCCTCGACGACGTGCTGATGGTCACCGGTCGTAACAAGCGGCCCCTGGAGGACCACTTCGACCGCAACTACGAGCTGGAGTCGGCCCTGGAGAAGAAGGGCGACGCCGACCGCCTCGCCAAGGTCCAGGAGTCCAGCGACCTCGCGATGATCCACTACGTCCGCCAGGGCGACCCCAAGGGCCTCGGCCACGCCATCCTCTGCGCCGCCCCGCACGTCGGCGACGAGCCCTTCGCGGTCCTCCTCGGCGACGACCTGATCGACCCGCGCGACCCCCTGCTCCAGCGCATGATCGAGGTGCAGGAGCAGTACGGCGGCAGCGTCGTCGCGCTCATGGAGGTCGCCCCGGAGCAGATCCACCTCTACGGCTGCGCCGCCGTGGACACGACCCAGGACGGCGACGTCGTCAAGGTGACGGGCCTGGTCGAGAAGCCGGACCCGGCGGACGCCCCCTCCAACTACGCGGTCATCGGGCGGTACGTCCTCGACCCGCGGATCTTCGGCATCCTGCGCGAGACCGAGCCCGGCCGCGGCGGTGAGATCCAGGTCACCGACGCCCTCCAGCAGCTCGCCGCCGACGAGAAGGTGGGCGGCCCCGTGCACGGCGTCGTCTTCACGGGGCGCCGCTATGACACCGGCGACCGCGGCGACTACCTGCGTGCCATTGTCCGGCTGGCGTGCGAACGTGAGGACCTGGGCCCCGACTTCCGGGCCTGGCTCCGCAGTTACGTAGCCGAGGAGATGTAGCCACTTTGAGCAGCGCCGCGACCCGCGACACCGGCCCGGACCGCCTCTGGTCGGTGACCGAGCACCTGGAGGACGTCCTCGCCACGGTCCGCCCCCTGGACCCCATCGAGCTGCAACTCCTCGACGCCCAGGGCTGCGTCCTGGTCGAGGACGTCATGGTCCCGGTGTCACTGCCGCCGTTCGACAACAGCTCCATGGACGGGTACGCGGTACGGGTCGCGGACATCGCGGGCGCGAGCGAGGAGTACCCGGCCGTCCTCACGGTGATCGGGGACGTGGCCGCAGGCCAGGGCGAGCAGCCCCACGTCGGGCCGGGCGAGGCCGCGCGCATCATGACCGGCGCGCCACTGCCGCCCGGCGCCGAGACCGTCGTCCCCGTGGAGTGGACCGACGGCGGCCTCGGCCAGGGCCCCGCCTCCGGGATGCGCGCCCACAGCGCGAGCCCGGAGGGCGCCACCGGCCAGGTGAGCGTCCACCGTGCGGCCGGGGCACGCGCGCACGTGCGCGCGCAGGGCAGCGACGTGCAGGCCGGTGACCGGGCCCTCGCGGCGGGCACCGTCCTCGGCCCGCCGCAGATCGCGCTGCTCGCCTCGATCGGCCGCGGCTCGGTCCGCGTGCGCCCGCGCCCGCGCGTGGTGGTCCTCTCCACCGGCAGCGAACTGGTGCAGCCCGGAGTGGCGTTGGGCAGCGGCCAGATCTACGACTCCAACAGCTTCGCCCTGACCGCCGCCGCCCGCGACGCCGGGGCCATCGCCTACCGGGTCGGCGCCGTCACCGACGACGCCGAACTCCTCCGCTCCACCATCGAGGACCAGCTCGTCCGCGCCGATCTGCTCGTCACCACCGGCGGGGTCAGCGTCGGGGCGTACGACGTCGTCAAGGAGGCCCTCCAGTCCGTCGGCTCCGCCGGTGACGACGAGGAGGAAGGGACGGGCGGCGGCGTCGAGTTCCGCAAGCTGGCCATGCAGCCCGGCAAACCGCAGGGTTTCGGCACGATCGGCCCCGACCACACGCCCCTGCTCGCGCTGCCGGGCAACCCGGTCTCCTCGTACGTCTCCTTCGAACTGTTCGTACGGCCGGTGATCCGCGCCCTGATGGGCCTGGAGGACCTCCACCGGCCCACCGTGCGGGCGACGCTGCAGTCTTCCAAGGCGCTGACCTCGCCCGCGGGCCGCCGGCAGTTCCTGCGCGGGACGTACGCCGACGGCAAGGTCACCCCGGTCGGGGGTGCCTCCTCCCATCTGGTCGCCGCCCTCGCCCGGGCCGACGCGCTGATCGTCGTCCCCGAGGACGTGGAGTCGGTGGAGCCCGGCACCGAGGTCGACGTGATCCTCCTGGGGTGAAGGCTCCCGCTTGGGGGTACCGTGTCGCGCACAACGAGGCCACGTGCCGCATCGCGACAGGCCCTGACCGGGAGCGCCACACCACATGAGTACGCAGGACCGACTGACGCACATCGACGAGGCGGGGGCCGCCCGCATGGTCGACGTATCAGGCAAGGACGTCACCGCGCGCACCGCGCGCGCGAGCGGCCGGGTCCTGGTCTCGCCCCGCGTGATCGAACTGCTGCGTGGCGAGGGAGTCCCCAAGGGCGACGCCCTCGCCACCGCGCGCATCGCGGGCATCATGGGAGCCAAGCGCACACCCGACCTGATCCCGCTCTGTCACCCGCTGTCAGTGGCGGGTGTCACAGTGGATCTGTCGGTGGCGGACGACGCCGTCGAGATCAGGGTCATGGTGAAGACGACCGACCGCACAGGCGTGGAGATGGAGGCCCTCACCGCGGTCACCGTGGCGGCGCTCACCGTGGTCGACATGGTCAAGGCGGTCGACAAGGGGGCGGTCATCACGGACGTACGCGTGGAGGAGAAGACCGGCGGGAAGTCGGGCGACTGGAGCCGGGCATGACGGCACCCGTCGAGCCCCCGGCCGGGAGCGCCCTCGGCGCGCCGTACGCGGCCCTGGTCGTGACCGCGTCGAACCGCGCGGCGCGGGGCGTGTACGAGGACAAGGGCGGTCCGCTGATCGCCGAGGGGCTGCGGACGTTCGGCTTCGCCGTGGACGGGCCGTGGGTCGTGCCCGACGGGGACCCCGTGGAGAACGCCTTGCGCACCGGTGTCCGGGCCGGGTACGACGTCGTCGTGACCACCGGCGGCACCGGCATCTCGCCCACCGACCGGACCCCCGAGGCCACCCGCGCCGTGCTCGACCGCGAGGTGCCGGGCATCGCCGAGGCCATCCGGGCGTACGGCAGGGACAAGGTGCCCACGGCGGCGCTGTCCCGGGGCCTGGCCGGGATCGCCGGCGGCACACTGATCGTGAACCTGCCGGGCTCCACCGGCGGGGTGCGGGACGGCCTGGCGGTACTGGAGCCCCTGCTGATCCACGCCGTGGACCAGATCCGTGGCGGTGACCACCCGAGACCCGCCGGCACCACGAAGGCGGACGACTCCGGACCGAGCGGGGGTGCGAGCTGAACGGCCCTTCCTGGCCTGTCGCGCTGGCGGACGGCGATGTCGTCCTCCGGCCGATAAGGCTGCGCGACCAGCAGGCCTGGCGGGAGGTCAACCGGCGCAACCGGGACTGGCTGCGCCCCTGGGAGGCGACCATCCCGCCGCCGACCCCCAGCGGCCCGGTCACGCACCGGCCGACCTACCGCCAGATGGTCCGTCATCTCCGGCGGGAGGCGAACGCGGGCCGGATGCTGCCCTTCGTGATCGAGTACCGGGGACGGCTCGCCGGACAGCTGACGGTCGCCGGTATCACCTGGGGTTCGATGTGCTCCGGGCACGTCGGGTACTGGGTCGACGAGGCGATCGCGGGACGGGGCGTGATGCCGGCCTCGGTGGCGCTCGCCGTCGACCACTGCTTCCGCACCGTCGGTCTGCACCGCGTCGAAGTCTGTATTCGCCCGGAGAATCTGCCGAGCCGCCGTGTCGTGGAGAAACTCGGATTCCGCGAGGAAGGCCTGCGGCCGCGCTATCTGCACATCGACGGGGACTGGCGCGATCACCTCGTCTTCGCGCTGACCGCCGAAGAGGTACCGGACGGACTCCTGGCCCGCTGGCACCGGGCCCGCGCCCGCAGCGCCCCGCGGAACGCCGAGGGCGGTGCCCCGGGCACCCGGCAGGACATCGCAGGGGATACGCCCCGGAACACGGCGTGACGTGATCGGCCGCATAAATAAAATAAACGTTCGAAATTGATCGGCTGTAGACCGTCTCAAAGCGTTGATTTCCCGGCCTCACCGGCCTGCTGATCGCATCGGTCACAAAAAAAGCTCGAAATATCAGCCAGATCGTGCGACACACCGGCTCAATTGGCAGATGGCCTCACGCAAACCCCTCTACCGTGTGAGACGTGAGCAGCAGCGGCCTCATCTACGCAGTCATCGTCGGGGCCTGGGCCGCCTACTTGGTGCCGATGTGGCTCCGTAGGCAGGACGAGCTGAACGAGGCCCGTCCGACGGAACGCTTCAGCACCGCCATCCGGCTACTGTCCGGACGGGCGGGTATGGAGCGCCGGTACGCCAAGGACCTGCGGGCGCGCTCCGCCGAGGAGGCGGAGCACACCGTCGACCCGGATGCCGTCACCGACTCGGTGGACGTCCGGGCCTTCGCCATGCCTCCGCACCGACCGCAGACGAAGGTGCACCTGCCGGTGGAACGGGACGATCCCCCACGGGCGGAGGGCACCAAGGCGGCACCGGGTCCGGAGCGGCAGCAGGGCGGGCTCAAGGCCGGCGGGTCCGGCAGAGTGCCCGGTGCGGGGGTACGGAAGAGCGTCTCGGCGGAGGCCACGGCGCGGGCCCAGCGCTCCAAGGCGCTCGCGCGCCGACGGCGTACGACGGTCATGCTCTTCCTCGCGTTCACGCTGGGGTCGATCGTCGCGGCGGTCGGCGGGTTCGCGTTCCTCTGGGCGCCCGGTGTGCCCGCGTTGCTGCTCAGCGCGTACATCGCCTACCTGCGTGCCCAGGAGCGGCGGCGGTTCACCTACACGATGGACCGCAGGCGGGCCGAGGTGGCCGCGCAGCGCCTGCGCGAGCGGCAGCGCCACCGGCCGGCCCTCGGCCGGGACACCGACGAGCCGGAGGACGGGGCGGAGGCGGAGACCAGGCCGGACCTGACCGCGCTCGCGGCCGACCGCCGGGCCCTCGTCGAGCAGACCGACCACGCCGAGTGGGTCGACCAGCAGCGCGAGCGCCAGCGGCGCCCCGGTCACGGTGACAGCTGGGACCCGGTGCCGGTGCCGCTCCCCACGTACGTGACCGCGCCGGTCGCTCCGCGGGCCACACCCAACGTCGACCTGGGAACGCCGGACGCATGGAGCTCGGCACGGTCGAGGGCGGCCGAGCCGGGCACGGGAGCGGGAGAGCCGGAGGGGGTGCTGGGGACTTCGATGTCCGCATCGGCCCCCGACTCCGCCCGCGCCGCTGAGTGCTCCTCGCCGTCCCCGTCGGCCGAGCAGAACGCGGAGGGTGGTGACGGCTCCGACGGGGAGCGCTCCGACGCCCGCCGTGCCGCGTCCGCACGCCGGGCACGGGAACGGGGACGGACGCCGCTGTTCGACCAGTTCGAGGACGGCGACCGTCCACGGGCGGCCAACGAGTAGCCGTGACCGTTGACCAGCGGGGAACGGATTTCCAAGCACCCGGACGGGGATGCTAGAGTTTCACTCGTTGCAAGGGCCTGTGGCGCAGTCCGGTAGCGCACCTCGTTCGCATCGAGGGGGCCAGGGGTTCAAATCCCCTCAGGTCCACGCAGCACAGAGCCCCTGTCGGGATCCCCGACAGGGGCTCTGTCGTGTTTCTCAGTGCCGTACGCCCACCGCCCCCGCCGTTCCCCGCCGCAGCGACCACGCGGCCGGTACGACCGCGGACGTCACCGCCAGGACCGCGCACGCGGCGACGACCGAGCCGAGGGCCGCCCAGGGGACGGCCGGGGGTGTCCACGCCGACAGCAGGCCCAGGGCGCCGCCCATGCCGAGCAGGTTGAGCGCGGCCACCAGCAGGCCCAGTACCCCGCCGACCAGGACGACCGTCAGCGCCTCGAAGGCGACCAGGCGCAGGACTTGGCCGGTGGTGGCGCCGGTGAGCCGGAGGGTCGTCAGGTCCCGTACGCGGTCGGGGGTCGCCATGATCAGGGTGTTGGCGAGCGAGATGCCCGTGTAGAGGAGGGCGATGCCGAGGACCAGGAGGAGGCCGAGGCGGGTGTTCCGGTCCGTGCCCGGGTGAGTGGTTCGCAGCCACTCGTCCCTGGTGAGGACGCGGGCGGCGGCGGGAGAGGCCGCTTCGTGCAGCGCGGTCGCCACGGTGGTGGGGTCCGCGCCGGCCTCGAGGCGGACGTCGACCCGGTCGACGGGTGCACGCGGGGCGTTGGCGGGGGTGACGTACGCGCCGTTGTCGCCCGTGCCGGTCGGCATCACCGCGGCGATGCGCAGGGTCCTGCGCGTGCCGTCGCCGAGGTGGACGGTCACGCTCCGGCCGACGGTGTGCCGTTCCCACTCCTCGTTGACGATGATCGAGTCGTCGTCGAGGTCGGTGACGCGGCCGGCCGTGACGGGCAGCCGTACGGTGGCGGCGAGCAGCCGCGGATCGGCGGCCCGGGCCTCGGACTTGATCAGGGCCACGCCCTCCTCCAGGACGTACACGGCGGTCGAGGACGTGGGGGAGACCGTGGCGCCGGGCACGCTCTGCCGGAGCCGGCGGAGGGTGGCCTCGTCGAAGCCGGTCGCGTCGGGCGGTGTGACGACGAAGTCGGCGGTGGTGCGGCCGGCGGTCTCCGCGGCCTTCGCCTCGTTCAGGGTGGCGGTGGCTCCGAGCAGCGAGCCCGCCAGGGCGACCGTGACGAGGACGGGGGCCGCGACGGCGGCGGTGCGGCGGACGCCCGCGGCGGCGTTCTCGCGGACCAGCATGCCGCCGGCCCACGGCAGCCGGGCGGGCAGCCAGACGAGCAGCCGGGTCAGCGGCCGGACGAGGAGCGGGGACAGCAGCGCGACCGCGGCGATGAGCAGCAGCGGGCGGCTCACGTACGTCTTGCGGTGCAGGAGGTCGCCCGGGTCGGTCAGCAGGGCGAGCGCCAGTGTCACGGCCGCGGTGATCAGCAGGGCCGTACCGGAGAGCCACCGGCCCCACGTCATGGTTCCGCTGTCGACCGACGCCTCGCGCAGCGCCTCGGTGGGCCCGGTGCGGCCGGCCCGCCAGGAGGCCGCCACCGCCCCGCACAGCGCCACCAGCAGACCCGTCCAGAAGGCCAGGTGGTACGGCCAGGTGTGGTCGCCGATCGTGAACCAGCCGGGGGCCAGTTCCTCGGTCACGACCCACTCGGCGAGGTACGGCGCCGAGCGGGAACCGAGCGCGCAGCCCGCGGCCGAGGCGAGGACGCCGACGAACAGCGCCTCGGCGAGGACCAGCCGGCGGATCTGCCCGGGGGTCGCCCCCGCCGTGCGCAGCAGCCCGAACTCCCGGCGCCGCTGGGCGACGGCGAAGGCGAAGGTCGACGCCACGACGAAGACGGACACGAAGCCGGTCACGCCGCCGGCCGTGCCGAACAGGGAGTTCATCGCGATCAGGGCCTCGTCGTCGCGGTCCGGGTCGGCGTCCGCGAACCGTCGCGCGTCGCCCGTCAGGACGCGCACGCCGTCGGCGTCACCCACCGCCCGGCGTACGGCCGCCGGGTCGGCGTCCACGACGAGCTGGGTGCTGTAGGGCGACAGGCGGGCGGCGCGGGCGTCGGTGTGGAAGACGGCGTTCTCGAAGCCCTTCCCGCTCGCGGACGACTCGTGCCCTCCCACGCGCGCGGTGCCGACCACCGTCAGCGTGCCGTGACCGGTGCGCAGGCGGGTGCCGACGGGAGCCCAGTCGCCGGTGACGACGGCCTCGTGGTCCGCCTTCGGTGCGCGGCCCGCGGTCAGTTCGTACGGAGCGAAGGCTGCCGTCGACCAGGGGTGGCCCACCAGGTCGTCGGGGCCGCCCTCGGCGCGTACGGGGAAGGAGCGGTCCTCGGTGACGGTGCCCAGCTTCTTCAGGGCGGCCACCACGCGCGCGGGTACGGCGTTCGGCTGGGCCAGTTCGCCGGTCCGGTCGCCGATCGGGGTGGGTACCCGCAGGGTGTCCTTGCCCTTCACGACGACCGGGGCGGCGGCGAAGCGTTCCGGCCCGCGGTCGGGGGCGCTCACGGAGGAGGCGAGTGCCAGTCCCATGACGGCGAGCAGCGCGACGCCGAGCGAGAGCGCGACGAAGCTTCCGGCGAAGGTGACCCAGCGGGTGCGCAGGGTACGCAGGGCGATGCTCAGCACGGGGCGGCCTCCAGACCGGTCATACGGGTGGCGATGGCGTCGGCCGGGGCACCGGTGAGTTCGCCGTGGAGACGGCCGTCGACCAGGAAGACGACACGGTCGGCGTAGGAGGCGGCCACCGGGTCGTGGGTCACCATGACGACCGTCCGGGCATCGGTGTCGACCATGTCGCGCAGCAGGGACAGCACCTCGCGGCCGGTCTGCGAGTCGAGGGCGCCGGTCGGCTCGTCGCCGAACAGGACCTCGGGGCGGGTGACGAGGGCGCGGGCCAGGGCGACCCGCTGCTGCTGGCCGCCGGAGAGCTGGGAGGGGCGGTGGCCGGCCCGTTCGCCGAGGCCGACCTGGCGCAGCACCTCGCGGACACGGGCCTTCTTCGGGCGCCGGCCGGCCAGGCGCAGCGGCAGCGCCACGTTCTGCTCGGCGGTCAGGGACGGCAGCAGGTTGAACGCCTGGAACACGAACCCGATGCGCTCGCGGCGGAGGAGGGTCAGCCTGCGCTCGCTCAGCTTCGTCAGTTCGGTGCCGCCGACCGTGACCGAGCCGGAGGTGGGGCGGTCGAGTCCGGCGGCGCACTGGAGCAGGGTGGACTTGCCGGAGCCGGAGGGGCCCATGACGGCGGTGAAGGTGCCGCGGGGGAAGGTGAGCGTGACGTCGTCGAGCGCGGTCACCCGGCCGCCGCCCGAGCGGTAGTGGCGGCTCACGGAGCGCAGTTGAATGGCGTGGTCGGTCATCTGGGGCCGGGTTCCTGTCCGTTGGGCCGCGGAGGCGATGGTGTGGTGGTGGTGGGGGAGCGGCTCAACGAAACCGCGCGACGGCCCCCCGACGCAGTGCGGCAGGACCGAGAGTCGGGGTATGGCCGGCCCTACCCCCGGGGCGGTGCCTGGACCGATGGCACGGCGGGCGCATCGCTTCTACGGTGATCGCCATGCACCCTCGGATCCCTCGGAACTCCCGGAACTCCCGGCACCCTCGGGCCCCCCGGAACGTGTGGCAGGCCATGTCCGGGCCCGGCTTCCTGCTGTCGGCTTGGCCCTGGCGGGCCGCCGCCTACCTGCTGACGGGCGTGGTGACCGGAGTTCTGGTCCTGGTGGCGCTCGTGATCACGGTGACGGCCGGCGGTGTGCTGTCGGTCGTCCTGGTCGGTCTGCCGCTGCTCGCCGTCACGGCCCTCGCCGGGCTGCCCGTGGCCGCGGCCGAGCGGCGCCGGCTGCGGCTGGCCGACCGGGAACCGGCGCCCGGCGGGCATGGCGTACCGCCGCGTCCGGGGCCGTGGAGCTGGTACACCACGCGGTTGCGGGAGCAGCTGACGTGGCGGGAGCTCGGCCATGCGCTGCTGTGCGCGGGCCTGTTGTGGCCGGCCGAGGCCCTCGTCGTCACGGTGGCGCTGCTCTTCCCCGCGTCGATGATCGCCACACCGCTGCTGATGGCCACGGTGGGCGACGGCCGGGAGGCCAAGGTGCTCAAGCAGTGGACGGTCACCGACTGGCCGGCCGCCTGGGGTGTCGCCCTGCTGGGCGTGCTCCTGCTGGCCGTCGGCGCGTACGTCCTCGGGGTCGCGGCCGGGGCCCGGGCCGGGCTGACCCGGCTGCTGATCGCGCCGCGCGAGGGCGATCCCGGGGCGCTCGGCGCGAAGGTCGTCGAACTGACCCGGTCCCGCGTCCGGCTGGTCGACGCCTTCGAGGCGGAGCGGCGCCGGATCGAGCGCGACCTGCACGACGGCGCCCAGCAGCGTCTGGTCGCCCTGAGGATGACGCTCGGACTGGCCCGCCTCGACGCCCCTCCCGGGCCCCTCGCGGACCAGCTCACCAGGGCGCACGAGGAGGCCGGCCGGGCCCTCGCCGAGCTGCGCGAGCTCATCCACGGCATCCATCCCCAGGTGCTCGCCGACTTCGGTCTCGCGGCGGCCGTCGCCGACGCGGCCGACCGCAGTGCCGTCCCCGTCGACGTGGAGCTCGAACTGCCCGGGCGGCCGCCCGAGTCGGTGGAGGCCGCCGCGTACTTCGTGGTCTGCGAGGCGCTCGCCAACATCGGCAAGCACAGCGGGGCGGGCCGCGCGGAGGTGAGGGGAGGGCACGACGGGGAACGGCTGTTCATCGCCGTACGCGACGACGGGCGCGGCGGCGCGGACCCGGACGGCGGCAGCGGGCTGACCGGGCTCGCCGACCGGGTGTCGGTGCTCGATGGCAGACTCTCCCTGTCCAGCCCGCCGGGCGGACCGACCCTGTTGCGTGTGGAGATCCCGTGCGAGCTGACCCAGTTGAGCGGACCGAGGGAGCCGGGGGAGCCGGAAGCGGCGACCCCGGTGCCCGGTCGCTCCGCATAGTCCTGGCCGAGGACAGCGTGCTGCTGCGGGACGGTCTCGTCGGTCTGCTGACCCGCTTCGGGCACGAGGTGGTGGCGGCCGTCGGCGACGCGCCCGCGCTGCTCGCCGCCGTCGCCGGGCACGAGCCCGACATCGTGGTGACGGACGTACGGATGCCGCCCGGCTTCCAGGACGAGGGACTGCACGCGGCGGTACGGCTGCGCACGGAGCGGCCCGCGCTGCCGGTGCTGGTCCTCAGCCAGTACGTGCAGCGCGCCTACGCGTCCGAACTGCTGGACTCCGGCGACGGAACGGGCGTCGGCTACCTGCTGAAGGACCGGGTGGGCGAGGTCGAGCAGTTCGTGGACGCGCTGCGGGAGGTCGCGGCCGGCGGCACGGTCGTCGACCCCGAGGTCGTACGGCAGCTGCTGCGCAGACGGCGGGATCCGCTGGAGCGGCTCACCCCGCGCGAACGGGAGGTGCTGGCGCTGGTCGCGGAGGGCAGGTCGAACGGCGCGATAGCGCGGCACCTGGTGGTGTCCGAGGCCGCCGTCGGCAAGCACATCGGCAGCATCCTCACCAAGCTGGACCTGCCTCCTGCGGACGATGTGCACCGCAGGGTGCTGGCGGTGCTGGCGTACCTGCGGGCGTGAGGGCGGCGCCCGTCACGCCCGCAGGCGGCCGGTGGGCCTGCTGGACCTGCGCACTACGACTGCAGCTGCTTCGCGTAGCACAGGCTCGAGTCGTAGGAGCGGTAGTAACCGAACTTCTCGCACGGCTCGTAGCCGCTGGAGATGTACAGGGCTATGGCCTCCGGCTGCTTGGTGCCCGTCTCCAGGACCATGCGGACCCGGCCGGCCGCGCGGGCGTCCTCCTCCAGCGCCGCCAGGACACGACGGGCCAGACCCCGGCCGCGCATCTCCTCCACCACGTACATCCGCTTCAGCTCGGCGTCGCCGTCCCGGTTGCCCTCGCCGTTGGCGTCCTGGGCGCGCCAACCGCCCGAGGCGACCGGGACCCCGTTCTCGTCGTAGACGAGCAGGTAGGTGCCGTTGGGCGGCTCGAAGTCCGATACGGCCATGGGTGTGGCGTCACCGTCGTCGCCGTAGCGGACGGCGTACTCGGCCTGGACCTGGTCGTCGAGCTTGCGGGCGTCGGGGTGGTCGTAGGAGACCCGGCGTATGTCCATGCTGCGTACCGTATATCCATTCAAAGTCGCGGAGGGACAGTCCATTGTGCCGCTATCGTTCCGGTGTGCTCACTGTTACTTCCGTCAATGTCAATGGACTCCGCGCCGCCGCCAAGAAGGGCTTCGTGGAGTGGCTCGCGGGGACCTCGGCCGACGTCCTGTGCCTGCAGGAGGTGCGCGCCGAGCCGCAGCAGCTGCCGGCGGAGGCCGGGGAGCCGGAGGGCTGGCACGTCCTGCACGCGCCCGCGGCGGCCAAGGGCCGGGCCGGGGTGTCCCTGTACACGCGCCGCGAGCCCGACCGTGTGCAGGTCGGCTTCGGCTCGACCGAGTTCGACGCGAGCGGCCGGTACGTGGAGGCCGACCTCCCCGGCGTCACCGTCGCCAGCCTCTACCTCCCCTCCGGCGAGGTCGGCACCGAGCGGCAGGACGAGAAGATCCGGTTCATGGGCGAGTTCCTCAGCTACCTGAAGGAACTGCGCGAGCGCGCCGCCGCCGACGGCCGTGAGGTCGTGGTCTGCGGCGACTGGAACATCGCCCACCAGGAGGCCGACCTGAAGAACTGGCGCGCCAACCGGAAGAGCTCCGGGTTCCTGCCGGAGGAGCGGGAGTGGCTGAGTCGCGTCCTCGATCCGGCGGAGGGCGGTTACGCCGACGTCGTGCGGGCGCTGCACCCGGATGTCGAGGGGCCGTACTCGTGGTGGTCGTACCGGGGCCGTGCCTTCGACAACGACAGCGGATGGCGCATCGACTACCACGTCGCGACGCCTGGTCTGGCCGCACGGGCGGTCAAGGGCTACGTGGAGCGGGCGGCCACGCACGCGGAGCGCTGGTCGGACCACGCGCCCGTGACGGTCGTGTACGACCTCTAGGCCGGAGTGGCCGGAGGGCCGTCACCGGAGCGCCCCCGCGTGCCCGGCGACCAGCCGCGCGTTGGTGATGGGTAGCTCCCGTCACCCCCCGCGCGACTCCTCGTCCTCCAGCGCCCGCAACCGCCGGTCCAGCGCCATCGACAGCTCCGCCTCCACCACGCTCTTCGCCAGGGGCCGCAGCCGTTCCAGGTCCTCGCGGGTGCGGCCGCCCTGGGCCAGTACCAGGTCGGTGAAGAGTTCGGCGAGGGCCTCGGCGTGGACGCGGACGCGGTGGCCCGTCGCCAGGACCTCCGCGAGGGGGATGCCCTCGCGGACCAGGGCCGCCGAGGTGTCGAGCAGGCGGCGGCTGATGTGGACGATCTCGGTGCCGTCGGTGGCGAGGTAGCCGAGGTCCAGGGCCGCGGAGAGGTTCTCCGGGGTCGCCTGGCCGTTGAAGACGTCGGCCAGTTCCTCGGGGGACAGGCGTACCGGCGTCTCCTCCGTGGGGGCGCCGAGGCCGAGCAGTTCGCCGACGTCGCGGCCGTGGTCGAAGGCCTCGGCGAGTTCGGCGATACCGTTCAGGGTGTGGCCGCGTTCGAGGAGGGCCGAGATCGTGCGCAGGCGGGCCAGGTGCGAGTCGTCGTACCAGGCGATACGGCCCTCGCGGCGGGGCGGCGGGAGCAGCTTGCGTTCGCGGTAGAAGCGCAGGGTGCGCACCGTGACGCCGGCCTTCTCGGCCAGCTCCTCCATGCGGTACTCGCGCCGTTCGCGGTGTTCTACGGATCCCTCAGCCACATCGGCAGCCTAAGCGGTGCCGGTGACGGTCACTCCTGCCCTGTCGGCTGTCATTCCGTACCGCCGGTAACTTCTTCTGTCCCAACCCCTACCCATCAGTACGGCGCTGTCCTACGCTCCCATTGCGCCAGTGTTCACTGGCACGGTTGTGAGGCCGGCACGAGAGCAGGGAGGCGTCGGATGGCCGAGCGCGAGCAAGGTCCCGCATCGGGGCAGGAGATGAGCACCGAGCACGTACGGGTCGCCGTGGTCGGAGCCGGGTTCGGCGGGCTCGGTGCCGCCGTGCGGCTGCGGCGCGAGGGCATCACCGACTTCGTCGTCCTGGAGCGGGCGGACTCCGTCGGCGGGACGTGGCGGGACAACAGCTATCCCGGGTGCGCCTGCGACGTGCCGTCCCACCTGTACTCCTTCTCGTTCGCGCCCAACCCCGACTGGCCGCGCACCTTCTCCGGGCAGCGGCACATCCGCGCGTACCTCGAGCACGTCGCGGACGTCTTCCGGCTGCGTCCCCACATCCGCTTCGACTCCGAGGTCAAGCTGATGACCTGGGACGGCGAGCGGCTGTGCTGGGACATCGAGACCAGCTCCGGGCGGCTGTCCGCCGATGTGGTCGTGTCCGCGGGCGGGCCGCTGTCCGACCCCAAGGTTCCGGACATCCCCGGGCTCGACACCTTCCCGGGCAAGGTCTTCCACTCCGCCCGCTGGGACCACGACTACGACCTGCGCGGGAAGCGGGTCGCCATGGTCGGTACGGGTGCGTCCGCCATCCAGATCGTGCCGGAGATCCAGCCCGAGGTCGGCCGGCTGACCCTGTTCCAGCGCACCCCGCCCTGGGTGATGCCCCGCGTCGACCGGCCCATCAGCGGCGCCGAGCGGTGGCTGCACCGGCAGCTTCCCTTCACGGCGAAGGCCCGCCGCGGGCTGCTGTGGGGGATCCGGGAGCTCCAGGTCCAGGCGTTCACCAAGCACCCGCAGGAGCTGGGGCTGGTGGAGAAGCTGGCCAAGGGGAACATCGCCCGCGCCGTCAAGGACCCGGCCCTGCGCGCCAAGCTCACCCCCGACTACCGCATCGGCTGCAAGCGCATCCTGCTGTCGAACACGTACTACCCGGCCCTCACCCGGCCCAATGTGGATGTCGTGGCCTCCGGGCTCGCCCGCGTCGAGGGGTCCACCGTCATCGCCGCCGACGGGACGCGCACCGAGGTCGACGCGATCATCTTCGGCACCGGGTTCCACGTCACCGACATGCCCATCGCCGAACGCGTCGTCGGCGCGGACGGGCACACCCTCGCCGAGGCGTGGAAGGACGGCATGGAGGCGCTGCGGGGCGCGTCCGCGGCCGGGTTCCCCAACTGGATGACGATCATCGGCCCCAACACGGGCCTCGGGAACTCCAGCATGATCCTGATGATCGAGTCCCAGCTCAACTACCTGGCCGACTATCTGCGGCAGTTGGACGTGCTGGGCGGACGCGCGGCGCTCGACGCCCGGCCCGGCGCGGTGGCCGGCTGGAACCGCAGGGTGCAGGAGCGCATGGAGCGCACCGTGTGGAGCACCGGCGGCTGCACGAGCTGGTACCTGGACGCCAGTGGCCGCAACACGACCGTCTGGCCCGGCACGACCGCGGAGTTCCGCAGTGCGACGCGTCGCGTCAACCTCACCGAGTACGAGGTGCTGCGGGCGCCGGCGGCAGCATCCCGGACGACCGCGGAGACCACGAAGGTGGAGGCCGGAGCATGACCCGACTGATGCATGTGAAGAGCGGCCCGTACGCCCCGCCCGTGCCCGTGCGCGAGCTGACCGCCCGGTCCGCCGACGGCTCCCGGCTGCACGTCGAGGTGCACGGCCCCGAGGACGCCCCCGCCGTCGTCCTCGCCCACGGCTGGACCTGCTCGACGGCCTTCTGGGCGGCCCAGATACGGGCCCTGGCCGCCGACCACCGGGTCATCGCCTACGACCAGCGCGGCCACGGGCGGACCCCGGCCGCGGCCACGTGCAGCACCGACGTCCTCGCCGACGACCTGGAGGCGGTGCTCGGTGCCACGCTCGCACCCGGCGAGAAGGCCGTGGTCGTCGGGCACTCCATGGGCGGCATGACCGTGATGGCCGCGGCCGGGCGGCCCGCCTTCCGGGAGCACGCGGCGGCGGTCCTGCTGTGCAGCACGGGCAGTTCGAAGCTGGTCGCGGAGTCGCTGGTGCTGCCGCTGCCCGCGGGCGGGCTGCGCACCTTCGTCACCCGGAAGATCCTCGGGGCGCGGCTGCCGCTCGGGCCGGTCACACCGGTCGGCAAGCGGGTCCTCAAGTACGCCACGATGGGCCCGGGTTCGTCCCCGCTCATGGTGGAGGCGTGCGCGCGGATCGTGCACGCCTGCCCGACCGGGGTCCGCTGCACCTGGGCTCACGTGCTCGATCTGCTGGACCTCGAGCACGGCGTACGGGAGTTGCGGGTGCCCACGGCCGTCGTGATCGGCACGGCGGACCGGCTCACCCCGCCCGTGCACACGCGCGCGATGGCCGCCGCGCTGCCGGAGTGCGTCGGGGTGACCGAGCTGCCGGGCGTCGGGCACATGACGCCGGTCGAGGCTCCGGAGCTGGTCACCGCCCGTATCCGCGAGCTCGTCGGTACGTACCTCACGGGCGCGGGGGACGAGTCGGCGGCGGCGAAGAGCGTGGGCGCGGCGAACGAGGAGGCGAGCGCATGAGCGGGAACGGCGGGAACGGTGGCAGGACCGGCGGCACCGGCAGGACCGGCGGCACCGGCAGAAACGTGCTGAACGGCAAGGTCGCGGTGATCACGGGCGCCGCGCGGGGCGTCGGTGAACTCCTCGCCCGCAAGCTCTCCGCGCGCGGGGCACGGATCGCGCTCGTGGGTCTGGAGCCGGAGGCCTTGAAGGAGGTGTCGGCGCGGCTGCACGGGGAGAGCGAGCACTGGCACGCCGACGTCACCGACCACGAGGCCATGGCACGCGTCGCGGAGGAGGTGAAGGAACGCTTCGGCAGGGTCGACGTCGTGGTCGCCAACGCGGGCGTCGCGACCGGCGGTCCCTTCGCCGACTCCGACCCCGGGTCATGGCGGCGGGTGATAGAGGTCAACCTCATCGGATCGGCGGTCACCGCGCGCGCGTTCCTGCCGGCGCTGATCGAGAGCCGCGGCTATCTGCTCCAGGTCGCCTCGCTGGCGGCGCTCACCCCGGCGCCCATGATGTCCGCGTACTGCGCCTCCAAGTCGGGCGTGGAGGCGTACGCGCACAGCCTGCGCGCCGAGGTCGGCCACAAGGGCGTGCGCGTCGGCGTCGGTTACCTGTCGTGGACCGACACCGACATGGTGCGCGGCGCCGATCAGGACGACGTGATGCGGGAGTTGCGGCAGCGACTGCCGTGGCCGACGAACAAGACGTATCCGCTGGGACCGGCCGTGGACCGGATGGTCGACGGCATCGAGCGGCGGGCGAGCCATGTGTACGGGCAGTGGTGGCTGCGCGGGATGCAGGGCATCCGCGGGTATCTGCCCGCGCTCATCGGGACGGTGGGCCAGCGGGAGA
Organism: Streptomyces sclerotialus; assembly: GCA_000719105.1. Classification (GTDB taxonomy): domain Bacteria; phylum Actinomycetota; class Actinomycetes; order Streptomycetales; family Streptomycetaceae; genus Streptomyces; species Streptomyces sclerotialus_B. Next base: position 133,472 of record JODX01000015.1, read on the forward strand.
TGCGCCGGTTCGAACCGCGGCTCGGCACCGTGCGCAAGGGACTCGTCGGGGCGGGCGGAGCGGCCGACGAACAGGAGCGCGGCACGGTGGGTGACCGTTCGTAACTGATCGAAATGCGACGTATGTCCGGCCGTGTCAGTCTGGTCGAGGCCCAATCCCCTCACCCACCACAGGAGTGAACACCATGGGCATGAAGGACCAGTTCCAGGACAAGGCCGAGCAGCTGAAGCAGCAGGCGAAGAGCCGGATCGGCCAGGGTCACGACGAGACGAGCGAGCGCGCCCGGCAGGCCGGCGAACGGGCTCAGCAGCCGGGCCGGCGCGGCCGGCCGGATGTGGAGCGCACGGCCCGGGACCGGGATCAGCAGAACCGTCTCGACGACGAGTACGACATCTGACGCCGCCTGGACGTGACTGACGCAGGACGAAGGGGTGCCCCGACGAGGGAGCACCCCTTCTCCGTGCCCCGACGAGGGAGCACCCTTCTCCGTGCCCCGTTCCTCAGCCTCGCGGCGGCAGCCCCGGCCGTCTGCGGTCCGGTACGTCGTCCAGGCCCGGCGGGCTCGCCGCCTCCTGCGTGGTGAGCAGGTCCAGGGCCAGCCGGACCGCGTCGTCGAGCTGGCCGTACCGCCCCTCGGCCCAGTCCAGCGGGGTGCGCAGCGCCTCCAGGTCCGGGGCCACGCCGTGGTTCTCGACGGACCAGCCGTACGTGTCGAACCAGGCGGCGTTCATCGGCACCGTGATGACCGTGCCGTCGCCGAGCCGGTGCCGGCCGGTCATGCCGACCACGCCGCCCCAGGTGCGCTGGCCGACGACCGGGCCGAGCCCCAGCAGCTTGAAGGCTGCGGCGATCATGTCGCCGTCCGACGAGGTGGCCTCGTCCGCGAGTGCGACCACCGGACCGCGCGGGGCGTTCGACGCGTACGACACCGGCTGGGCGTTGCGCGTCAGGTCCCAGCCGATGATCCGCCGCGTGAGCGCCTCCACGACCAGCTCGCTGATGTGCCCGCCCGCGTTTCCCCGGACGTCCACGATCAGCGCGGGCCGGGAGACCTCCATGCGCAGGTCGCGGTTGAACTGGGCCCAGCCCGAGCCGCCCATGTCCGGGATGTGCAGATAGCCGCAGCGGCCGTCGCTGAGCTCCCGGACGACCGCGCGGCGTTTGGCGACCCAGTCCTGGTAGCGCAGCGGCATCTCGTCGACGAGCGGGACGACGGCCACCCGCCGGGGCCGCCCCTCGGCCCCCGTAGCGCCCCCCTCACCGGCACCGGCACCGGTCGCGGGGCCGGCACCGGTCGCGGGGCCGGCGGGCTGCACGAACGTCAGCTCCACCGTCGTACCCGCCGCTGCCGCCAGCAGCGGATACGGACCCGCCACCGGATCCACCGGCCGCCCGTCCACCTGCGTGAGCACCGCGCCCGGACGGATACCTGAGCCCGCCAGCGGCGACCGCGCCCGGGAGTCGGACGAGTCCCCGGGCAGGACCCGGTACACCTCCCAGCGTCCGTCCCGGCACACGAAGTCGGTGCCCAGCAGCCCCTGGCGGCGCTGGTAGTGCGGCGGGCCCTCGTTGCGGCGGGCCGGCGCGACGTACGCGTGCGACGTGCCCAGCTCGCCCAGCACCTCGCGCAGCAGGTCCGCGAACTCGTCCGGGGAGGCGACCCGTTCGACCAGCGGCCGGTACTCCGCCAGCACCGCGTCCCAGTCGATCCCGCACATGCCGGGTTCCCAGAAGTAGGCGCGGATGATCCGGCCCGCCTCCGCGTAGGCCTGCCGCCACTCCGCCGCCGGGTCGGCCTCGTGCAGGATGCGCCGCAGGTCGATCCAGGTGGTGGAGTCGCCGTCGCCCGGTTCGGTGGCCGGCACCGCGCGCAGTTCGCCCTCGTCCACGACCACCAGCCGCGAGCCGTCCCCGCTCACCGCGAACGAGTCCAGGTGACCGACGAGTGGGGACCGTTTCGCCTTGACGATGTCGAAGTGCTCCAGCGTCGGCCGTCCGGTCATGTCGTCCGGGTCGGCGAACGTCTCGCCCAGCGCGCCCGAGATCGGCCACCGCAGCCAGACCAGACCGCCGCCCGCCACCGGGTGCAGCGACGAGTACTTGGACGCCGTGACCGGGAAGGGCGTCACCCGGCTGGCCAGCCCCTCCACCTCGACGGCCGCCGCCCCGTCGCCGGTGTCCTCGTCCGGGTCGAGGCCGCCGGCGGCCGGGCGCCCCTCCGGGTTCAGCGCGAACGGCGACGGGGTCGCCGACGACAGGGGCACCAGATAGGGGCGGCAGCCCAGCGGGAAGGACAGGTCCCCGGTGTGCACGTCGTACACCGGGTCGAAGCCGCGCCACGACAGGAAGGCGAGATAGCGGCCGTCCCGGGTGAACACCGGGCTCTCGTCCTCGAACCGGCCGTCGGTGACGTCGACGACCGTACGGTCCTTGATCCGGGCGATCCTGATCTGCCGCAGGGTCCGCCCGATCCCCGGCTGCGCCCAGGTCAGCCAGGCCCCGTCCGGGGAGAACGCGAGATCGCGCACCGGCCCGTTGCCGGACCGGACGAGCTCCGTCACTTCGCCGTCCCCCGGTCCGGCTTCCGTCACCTCGCCGTCCCCCGGTCCGCCGTCCCTCACCTCGCCGTCGCCCGGTCCGGCGTCCGTCACCTCGCCGTCCGGTTCCTCCACCGTGCCGAGCAGCAGCAGCCGCCCGTCGTGCGCGGCGATCGCGAGGCGTTCGCCGTCCGGGTCGGACACCATCTCCAGTACGCGCCCCAGCTTCCCGGAGGCCAGCCGGCGCGGCGGGTGGTCGCCGGTGGCCCGCGGCAGCTGGGCGATCTCGACGGCGTCCTCGCCGTCCGCGTCCGTCACGTACGCCACCCGGCCGCCCGAGCCGAGCATCTCGGGCAGCCGTACCCGTACTCCGGGGGTGTCGGCGAGGGTGCGCGCGGGACCGTCGCGGTGCGTCAGCCAGTACAGGCTTCCGCGGACGACGACGGCGCTCGCCCGGCCGGTCTCGTCGACCGAGATGCCGTGGACGTGCTGCCCGGCCGCCACCTGGTGCGTGCGGCGTCCCGCGCGCGGACCGCACAGCCGTACGTCCAGGCGGCGCGGTACGGAATCGGGGGAGAGGCCGTCGACGATCCACAGGTCGCCCGCGCACTGGTACACCACCCGTGTGCCGTCGGAGGCGGCGTGCCGGGCGTAGAAGGTGTCGTGGTCGGTGTGGCGGCGCAGGCCGGAGCCGTCGTATGCGCAGGAGTAGAGGTTGCCGACGCCCTCGTGGTCGGAGAGGAAGGCGATGCGGCCGCCGACGAACATGGGCGCCTGCAGATGGCCCTCCAGGTCCGCCAGCAGCCGCTGCCCGTGCAGCCACAGGCGGCCCGTGGCCCCGCCCCGGTAGCGCTTCCAGGAGGCGGGTTCGTGCGGGGGGACGCCGGTGAGCAGCAGCGTTCTGCGTTCGCCGCCGGGGCCGTCGAGGCCGGCGGACCGGATGTCGGCGCACTGGATGTCGGAGACCGGTCCCCAGGGCAACCGGGCGCCGGGACCACCGTCGACGGACACCTTGTAGGCCCAGGCGCGGTAGGAGAACGGCTGGCAGTGGGAGGAGACGGCGAGGATGTCACCGTCGGGGGTCCAGCCGCAGACCCGGGTGTCGGAGCTGCCCCAGTAGGTGAGCCGTCTGGCGGGCCCGCCGGCCACCGGGGCCAGATGGATCTCGGGGTCCAGGGTGCGCCAGCTCGTGTACGCGATGTGCCGGCCGTCGGGCGAGAAGCGCGGGTGCCCGGCCTTCGTCCGGTCGACGGTGAGCCGCCAGGCGCGGTGCGGCCCGTCGAGGTCCGCCACCCACAGGTCGTCCTCGGCGGCGAAGCAGAGCCGGTCTCCGTTGAGGTGGGGGAAGCGGAGGTAGCCGGGAGCGTGGTCGTCCTCGGCCGCCCCGGTCGCGGCCGCGTTCTCGTACGTGTCGCTCACCCACCCATGCTTTTCCGCCGACGGGGCACTGGCAACTTGTGGGGTTTTGCCGGTCTGGGGGAGACGGTGCGCGATCTGTGACCCAGCACACGTACGAAACGGTTTCGTTTCGTAGAGGGAAGTGGTTATCTTCAAAGGAGTACGAAACCGTTTCGTTCATGGCTGGGCCGTCGGCGCGTCTGCCGATAACCTGACGCCCTGAACGTGGAGCAGGAGAGGCGAGGGTGATGACCGAGACCGCGACCGCGACCGTGCGACGCAGCCGGATCACGCCCGAGCGCGAGGCCGAGCTGTACGCGGCTGTGCTCGACCTGCTCCGGGAGGTCGGCTACGACGCCCTGACCATGGACGCCGTGGCGGCCCGCACCCGGTCCAGCAAGGCCACCCTCTACCGCCAGTGGGGCGGCAAGGCCGAGCTGGTGGTGAAGGCGGTCCGGTGCATGAAGCCGGGCAACTCCGCCGACGTCGACACCGGCTCCCTGCGGGGCGACCTGATCGCCCTGGTGGGGCGTGAGGACGACGCCGCCATGGAACAGAACTCCGCACTGCTGCGGGGGCTCGCCATGGCGATCCACACGAACCCGGATCTCCTCCAGGCTCTGCAGGAACTGCTCGTGGAGCCGGAGATGAAGGAGTTCCACCGGGTGATCCGGCGCGCCGTCGAGCGCGGGGAGGTCCGTGCGGACAACCCGGCGCTCGAGTACCTGGTGCACATGATGCTCGGTGCCTTCGCCACCCGGGCGCTGCTCGAGCAGCGGCCGCCCACGCAGGCCTTCCTGACCTCTTACGTCGATGCCGTGGTCCTCCCCGCCCTCGGCGTGCCGACCGACCGGTAGGGCCCCGCGCCCCGCCGGTGGACCCCGTCCCACCGAGTAGTCCCCGCGGTTGCTGCCCGACCGGCAGCTGATCGCCTGACGCGACCGCTCTCGTCGTCGGGCCGGTCTCCCCTGCCCCCACAGGGGATCCATCCCTGCCCGTATGCCCAACCACGACCTGAACGGGAGTACGCCCCCGTGGCCACGTTGCTCTACAAACTAGGCCGGTTCGCCTTCAGGCGACGGCATTTCGTCGCCCTGTTCTGGGTGGCCCTGCTCGCCCTCGTCGGTGTCGGGGCGGCCAGCGCCCCCGCCGCGGGCCCCACCACGTTCTCGATCCCCGGCACCGAGGCGCAGAAGACCTTCGACCTGCTGGAGGAACGTTTCCCCAACGCCAGTGCCGACGGGGCGACCGCCCGGGTCGTCTTCCAGGCGCCGGACGGCGAGAAGATGACGGACGCCGCCCACAAGGCGACCGTCGAGGAGACCGTGAAGGAGCTCGGCAACGGCTCCGAGGTCGTCTCCGTCACCGACCCGTACGTGACCAAGACCCTCAGCCAGGACGGGTCCATCGCGTACGCGCAGGTGTCGTACGAGGTCTCCGCGATGGAGCTGGAGGACTCCACCAAGGACGCCCTGGAGAAGGCGGCCGGCGAGGCCCAGGAGAGCGGGCTGACCGTCGAGATCGGCGGTGACGCGCTCTCCGCCGTCCCGCACACGGGCGCCGCCGAGATCATCGGTATCGCCATCGCCGCGGTCGTCCTCGTCATCACCCTGGGCTCGCTGGTCGCGGCCGGGCTGCCGCTGCTGACCGCGATCGTCGGCGTGGGCATCGGCGTCGGGTCCATCACGGCCCTCGCCAGCACCCTCGAACTCGACTCCACCACGCCCATCCTCGCCTCGATGATCGGCCTCGCCGTTGGCATCGACTACGCGCTGTTCATCGTCTCCCGCTACCGGGCCGAGCTGGCCGAGGGCCGCGACCGCGAGCAGGCGGCCGGACGGGCCGTCGGCACCGCGGGTTCCGCGGTGGTCTTCGCCGGCCTCACCGTCGTCATCGCCCTGGTGGGCCTGGCAGTCGTCAACATCCCGCTGCTGACCAAGATGGGTGTCGCCGCCGCAGGCACGGTCGTCGTCGCGGTCCTGGTGGCGCTGACCCTGATCCCGGCGCTGCTCGGTTACGCGGGCCGCAGGATCCAGCCCGCCGGCGCGAAGAGCAAGCTGTTCGGCGGCAAGAGCAAGAGCAAGAGCAAGGGAACCGAGATCAGTGGCGAGGCGGCGCAGCCCGCCAAGCCCAACATGGGCACCCGCTGGGCCCGCTTCGTCGTCCGCCGTCCGGTCGTCGTCCTGCTGCTCGGTGTGGTCGGCCTCGGCGTGGCCGCCGTGCCTGCGACCCAGCTCGAGCTGGGCCTGCCGGACGACGGCGCGCAGCCGACCTCCACCACCCAGCGCCGCGCCTACGACCTCATATCGGAGGGCTTCGGCCCCGGCCTCAACGGCCCGCTCATGGTCGTGGTCGACACGGAGAAGAGCGACGACCCGAAGGCCGCGGTCGCCACCGTGACCGAGGAGATCAAGGGCCTCGGCGACGTGGCCGCGGTGAACCCGGCGACGTTCAACGAGGCCGGCGACACCGCCATGATCACCGTGATCCCGGGCTCGAAGCCGTCCTCGACCGACACCGAGGACCTGGTGCACGCGATCCGTGACACGGGTGCGGACATCAAGGCGGACACGGACGCGGAAGTCCTGGTCACCGGCTCGACGGCGATGAACATCGACGTCAGCCAGAAGCTCAACGACGCGCTGCTCCCGTACCTCGCCCTGGTGGTCGGCCTGGCCTTCCTCCTGCTGATCCTGGTGTTCCGCTCGATCCTCGTCCCGCTGAAGGCGGCCCTCGGCTTCCTGCTGTCGGTGCTCGCGGCCCTGGGCGCGGTCGTCGCGGTCTTCCAGTGGGGCTGGCTGTCCGGCCTGATGGGCGTCGAGCAGACCGGGCCGGTCATGTCGATGATGCCGATCTTCATGGTCGGTGTGGTCTTCGGCCTGGCGATGGACTACGAGGTCTTCCTCGTGACCCGGATGCGCGAGGCGTACGTCCACGGGGAGAGCCCGACCGAGGCGGTGGTGACCGGCTTCAAGTACGGCGCCCGGGTCGTCACGGCCGCGGCGGTCATCATGATGGCGGTCTTCGCGGGCTTCATCGGCTCCAGCGAGCAGATGGTCAAGATGATCGGCTTCGGCCTCGCGATCGCCGTCCTCTTCGACGCGTTCGTCGTCCGTATGGCCATCGTCCCGGCGGTGCTCGCCCTGCTGGGCAAGAGCGCTTGGTGGCTGCCGAAGTGGCTGGACCGGGCCCTGCCGAACGTCGACGTCGAGGGCGAGAAGCTGCAGCAGCAGCTCGCCGACGGCGAGGACGGACGGGGTGGCGGCGGTGACCGCAAGGAGCTCGTCAACGCCTGACGGCCCTGACGGCCCTGACGGCCACGACCCGGACCCGTGAGTACACCGGCCCGCGCCACGACCCGTGGCGCGGGCCGGTGGTCATTGCACGTGGGTCGCGGGCACCTCGGCCGCCGCGTACGTCCGGCGCAGGAAGCGGATCAGGGCCTTGGAGTCGAGCTGGAGCACCTGCGCGCAGCCCGCCGCGTGGCACTCGATCACCGTGGTCACCCGGCCGCAGGGCCAGACCCGTACGTCACCCGTACCGGCCGGGGCGCGCAGGCCCCGCTCGACGACATCACGGGCAACCGCCCAGTCGTGGGACCCCGGGAGGCTGACGAGGACCGTGCGCGGGTCGGCCTCCGCGTCGTAGCGGAGCAGCACCGGAACCACGTCCCGGGCCTCCGGGGAATCCGTGACGACGTGGGCGCGCGCGTACTGTTCGACGACGGACATCGGACGGCTCCTAACGACGCGTGGTGCGACGACGCGTGGTGCAAGAACGCGTGAGCTGAGCAGAAGCTTCGTATCCGCTGTCTGTCCAATGTCGCACAGTTCCCGGGACCCGGCCCGTCGTCACCGCCCGTCGTCACCGCCCGTCGCCGGGCGCCGCCGCGCCGGTTGTCCGCACCATTCCGCTCTTGCAATGTCTTTGCAATAGGGCGCTATCATCGTGCGGTTCCAGCCGGTGTGTCCGGAGAACGAGCCCCGACCGGAGAGCGAGCCCCCATGCATGTCCCCGACGGATTCATCGACGCCCCGGTCTCGGCGGCCGCCGGAGTCGTCGCCGCGGGCGCCGTCGCGGTGAGCCTGCGCGGTGCGCGGCGGGAGCTGGACGAACGCACGGCACCGCTCGCGGGCCTGGTCGCGGCCTTCATCTTCGCCGTGCAGATGCTGAACTTCCCCGTGGCCGCCGGAACCAGCGGCCACCTGCTGGGCGGAGCCCTGGCCGCGATACTCGTGGGCCCCTACACAGGGGTCCTCTGTGTCTCCGTCGTCCTCCTCATGCAGGGCATCCTCTTCGCCGACGGCGGCCTCACCGCCCTCGGCGTCAACATCACGAACATGGCCGTGGTGACGACGGTCGTCGCGTACGCCGTCTTCCGCGGCCTGGTGAAGGTGCTCCCGAAGAAGCGGCGCTCCGTCACCGTCTCCGCGTTCGTCGCCGCGCTGCTCTCGGTGCCCGCGGCGGCCGCGGCCTTCACGCTCTTCTACGCGATCGGCGGCACCACGGACGTCCCGCTCGGCCAGGTCCTCACCGCCATGGTCGGCGTCCACGTCCTCATCGGCATCGGCGAGGCGGCGATCACCGCGCTCACGGTGGGCGCCGTGATCGCCGTCCGCCCCGACCTGGTGTACGGCGCCCGCGGCCTCACCGCCCCGCTGAAGCTCCGCGTGAACGGGGAACTGGTGGACGCGCCGGCCACCGAGCAGGTGCCGGCCCGCGCCGCCGCCCGATCCCCCCGCAAGCTGCTCCTCGCCGGCCTCGGCGCCTCCCTCCTCCTCGCCGGAGTCGTCAGCTTCTACGCCTCCGCCAGCCCCGACGGCCTGGAGAAGGTCGCCGCCGACAAGGGCATCGACGCCAAGGCCGAGGACCACGCGGCGGCCGACTCGCCGCTCGCCGACTACGGCGTGGAGGGCATCACGAACGGGCGTCTGTCGGGCGGGCTCGCGGGCGTGATCGGTGTCGGCGTCACGGTTGTGGCGGGCACCGGCGTGTTCTGGGCGGTGCGCAGGCGCCGTACGGACGACAACGACAGCTCGCCCGTCAGCACGAGCGTCTGACATGGGTGCCGGACACGCGCATCGGCTCTACCGGCACGGGCACTCGCCCGTGCACGCCCTGCCGCCGCACACCAAGCTCGCCGCCGTGTTCGCCTTCGTGGTGGTCGTGGTGTCGACGCCGCGGGCGGCGATGTGGGCGTTCGCCCTGTACGCCGTTCTGCTGGCGACGGTCGCCGCGGCCGCTCGCGTGCCCGCCGGCTTCCTGCTGAAAAGGCTGCTGATCGAGATCCCGTTCGTCGCCTTCGCCGTGCTGATGCCGTTCGTGGCACAGGGGGAGCGCGTCGACGTCCTCGGCCTGTCGTTGAGCGTCAACGGACTGTGGGGCGCCTGGAACGTGCTGGCCAAGGGCACCCTCGGCGTCGCCGCCTCCGTGCTCCTCGCCTCCACCACCGAACTGCGCGAACTGCTCCTCGGCCTCCAGCGCCTGAAGCTCCCGCCGCTCCTCGTCCAGATCGCGTCCTTCATGATCCGCTACGGCGACGTCATCACCGACGAGATGCGGCGGATGCGGATCGCCCGGGAGTCGCGCGGGTTCGAGGCGAAGGGCGTACGGCACTGGGGCGTCCTCGCGAAATCCGCCGGCGCCCTCTTCATCCGCTCCTACGAGCGCGGGGAGCGCGTGCACCTGGCAATGGTCAGCCGCGGCTACGCGGGCTCCATGCCGGTGATCGACGAGGTGACGGCCTCCCGGGCGCAGTGGTCGTACGCGCTGGCCCTCCCGGTGACCGCGCTCGCGGTCTGTCTGCTGGGATGGACCCTGTGACTACTCCGGCCGCTCCGGCTTCCCTCGAGGTCTCGGGCCTCGCCTTCGCCTACCCCGACGGGCACCAGGCCCTGTTCGGCGTGGACTTCTCGATCGCGCGCGGCGAGCGGGTGGCCCTGCTCGGCCCCAACGGCGCCGGCAAGACCACCCTCGTCCTGCACCTCAACGGCATCCTGACCGGGGGAGCCGGCACGGTGAAGGTCGCCGGGCTCCCGGTCGGCCGGAAGCACATGGCCGAGATCCGCCGCCGGGTCGGCATCGTCTTCCAGGACCCGGACGACCAGCTCTTCATGCCGACGGTCCGGGAGGACGTGGCGTTCGGCCCCGCGGCGGCCGGGCTGAAGGGCGCCGGCCTGGAGGCACGAGTCGACCGGGCCCTCGAACAGGTCGGCATGGCGGGCTTCAAGGACCGCCCGCCGCACCACCTCTCCTTCGGCCAGCGCCGCCGGGTGGCCGTGGCGACGGTCCTCGCCATGGAGCCGGAGATCCTGGTCCTGGACGAGCCGTCGTCGAACCTCGACCCGGCCTCCCGCCGCGAACTCGCCGACATCCTCCGCTCGCTGGACGTGACGGTGCTGATGGTCACGCACGACCTGCCGTACGCCCTGGAACTGTGCCCGCGCGCGCTGATCCTGAGCGAGGGCGTCATCGCCGCCGACGGCAGGACGGGCGACCTCCTCGCGGACGAGGACCTGATGCGGGCCCACCGCCTGGAGCTCCCCTTCGGCTTCGACCCGCGCTCGGTCAAGACCTCCACCAAGATCTCTACCCCCGAGTAACCGGCCGTCATCTTCGGCGGTTACCTTGATCGCGAAGTACTCGCGCACTCGTGAGTCGCTCACGCACGGGGAGGTCCCGCCATGTCCGACGGCGCCGCTGTCGACACCCGCCCGAAGAAGATCATGTACGTGGCCGAGGCCACCGCGCACGGTGGCCGGGAAGGCTATGTGACCAGCCAGGACGGCCACCTGGACCTGAGAGTGGCGCTCCCTCCGGCGCTGGGCGGCGACGGCAACGGAACCAACCCCGAGCAGCTCTTCGCGGCCGGGTACAGCGCCTGCTTCCACAACGCGCTGATGCTGGTCGGCCGGCGCCGGGGGTACGACCTGTCCGGCTCGACGGTCAGCGCGAAGGTCGGTATCGGCCCCACCGGGCAGGAGGACGGTTTCGGTCTCGCGATCGCCCTCAGCATCTCCCTGCCCGTACTGGACCAGAACGTCGCCGCCGAGCTCGTGGAGGCGACGCACAAGGTCTGCGCGTACTCGAACGCTACGCGCGGCAACGTGGACGTCACGGTCGTGCTCGGCTGAGGAATTGCAGGCGGTGAGTGGCCGTTACCCCCACTGTCGCAGCTGAGTAGGACGGGAGTACGGACGTGATCGTGAACGGCACGGTGGCCGAGGGCTTCGAGCCAGTCAGGGACGCGTTCGTACGCAACTTCACGGAGCTCGGGGAGCGGGGCGCGGCGGTCGCCGTGTACCGCGACGGCCGCAAGGTGGCCGACCTGTGGGGCGGCACGCGGGACGTCGACGGCACGGAGCCCTGGGAACGGGACACCGCACACGTACTCCACTCGGCGACGAAGGGCGTCGCGGCCGCCGCGGTGCTCATGCTGGCCGAGCGCGGTGAACTGGACCTGGACGCCCCGGTCGCCGCGTACTGGCCGGAGTTCAAGGCGCACGGCAAGGAACGGCTCACGGTCCGGCACGTGCTCGCGCACCGCGGCGGCGTACCCGTGGTCGACCGCCCGCTGACCCCCGCCGAGGCGTCGGACCCGGACCGCACGGCGGCGGCGATCGCGGCCCAGGCCCCGCTCTGGGAACCGGGCACGGACCACGGCTACCACCCGCACACGTACGGCTGGATACTCGCCGAACTCTTCCGCCGGGTCACGGGCGGCGGCGGCCGGGGCATCGGCGAGTGGATCGCCACGGAGCTGTCCCGCCCGCTCGGGGACGCGTCCCTGTGGGTGGGCCTGCCCCCGGAGCAGGCGCACCGGGTGGGCCGCGCAGGCCCGGTGCGCCCCCCTGAGACTTCGGGCGGCGCCGGACTGCGCATGCGCCCGAAGCGATCGGTGGCGGAGGCGTACGCGAACCCCGACTCGACGACCTCCCGCGCTTTCGCCGCGATGACCCCGCCCCCGGACGACAACGACCCCGCCTACCGCGCGGCCGCCCACCCCTCCTCCAACGGCATCGCCACGGCCGACGCACTGGCCCGCTTCTACGCCGCGCTGATCGGCGAGGTCGACGGCGTACGCCTGTGGACACCGGCCACGCTCGCGGCAGCCCGGCAGGAGGAGTCCGCGGGCCCGGACCGCACGCTGGTGGTCCACACCCGCTTCGGCCTCGGCTACATGCTCCACGGCCCGGCATCCCCGCTGCTCGGCCCCGGCTCCTTCGGCCACCCCGGCCGGGGCGGCCCGCTCGGCTTCGCCGACCCGGAGTCGGGCATCGCGTTCGCCTACATCACGAACGGCTTCCGCAAGACGGTGACGGCGGACCCCCGCGCCCAGGCGCTGGTACGGGGGGTCCGCGCATCCCTCGAGGCCGGCGGGGCCGGCGGGACCGGCGCGGGCGGCGCCTAGATCGCGATCGGGTGCGACACCCGTCCCGACACCTGGTCGATCTCGTCGTGCGCCTTCGTGAGGAGCTTCATCGCCAGCTCGTTGAGGGCCCGCGCCCCCGCGATCTCCTCACCGACCCGGGGCTGGTTGCTGTCGGTGCGGTGACGGCTGGCGTACCCGTGCCCCCGCACCTCGTTCCCGTCCGCGAGCCGCACGAGCGCGGCCGCCCGGGTGCGCTGGTCGTCCTCCTCGAACTCCAGCTCCACGTGCCATCCCGCAGCGGTGTGCGTCATGACGATCACCTCCGGATCCGTCCGCTGCTGCCCTGTCGTTCCAGGGTGCTCCTTCGGGCTCGCGGCCGCACGGCCTGACATGCGTCACACCTTCTTGACGACGACCCTCTCCGGAAGAAGCCGCTCCAGGTCGTCGACGTCGGAGGTGAGGATGGTGACGTTGCCCTTCTGCCGACGAGCGATGACGGCAAGTACGGCGTCGATCGCGTACTTGTGGCCGTGCAGCCCGGCCTCGGCAAGGAGCCGACGAGCCTGCCGGGCCTCCTCCTTCCCGACAGTCGCCACATCCACCCGGGACAGGACCCAGTCCCAGCGCTGTTCGGTGATCGCCCCGTCGTAGGCCTCGACGAGAGTCAGGGGGGATGTGATCACTTCTGCCTCACCCTGGGCGGCGAGAGCGAGCCGGGTGATCATCATTCGGTCGCCGCGCACGGCCAGTGACAGGGCCTCGCAGTCGAGTACGAAGACGCGGAGCGGTGCCGTTCGCGCACCGCTTCCCTTCCTCACGCGGCCTCCCCGGAGCGGCTCTTCCCGGTGCTGCGTCGCTCATGCTCGGCATCGAGGTCGGCCAGTTCCTGCAAAGCGGCGGCACGCTCGTTCTCGGTGACCGGACCGTGCTCTTCCTCCAGCCAGTCGACCAACTCCCGGAGGCGGTCCCGATCCCGTTTGAGCCGCAGTGCTTCCGTGACGTAGGCGGACATGCCTCGATCGGCTACCTCGGCACGGATGTCCTCAAGCAGGTCCTCGGGGATCGTGACCGTCACCTTCTTGGTTGCCATACAAGAAACCATACTCAGCAGGCCGCCTTCAGTGGCTGTTCGGAACGGCAGTCCCGACAGAGTCCGCGCTCCGGCGCGCGGAACGCCCGGTCACAGCCGTCGCAGGTCTGGAGGGGCAGGACGACAGGGCGCTGCTCCACGGGGTGCGCGAGCGGGGGCGGCGGGGCGGGCAAAGGCGTCTCGCGCAGGCGGAAGGCGAGAAGGCCTGCCGGGCGGGCCAGGAAGCGGTCGGGGAGCCCGGTGGTGAGTACGTCGGTGATCTGCGTGGCTCCCATGCCCGCCGCGAGCCACTGGCCGACGGCCGGTGCCAGGCGGGCGGCCTCCTGCTGGGACAGGATCAGCCGCGGATCGGCGCGGCGCAGGGCGGTCAGTACGGCGATGGCCTGCGGGTCGGCGTCGGCGAGCGGGGCGACCGGGGATTGTGGCTCGCTCCGTGTCGGCGCGGGCGGTGTCTCGCTCACGGTGGACTGTTTCCGGGGCCGACGCGGCTTCGGTGGCTCAGGAGGGTCGTCCGGGGCGAGGCCGCCGGGCACGTCGTAGAAGTACGTCCGGGTACGGATCTGCCCGGCGGGCACCCGCTCGCGGCGGCGCTCCAGGTACCCGGCCGCTTCGAGTTCTCTCAGCGCCCGGGAGATCAGGATCTCGCCCTCGGTGAAGTGCTCGCACAGGGCGGCGATGTTGACGGGGGAGCCGTCGGGGAGGGAGAGGATGTACGCCGCGACGCCCACCGTGACGGCGCTGCCGCGGTGTTGCGCGAGGGCGTTGGAGATCACCGTGAAGTCGGCGGTGAGGCGGGTGCGGACGTGGATCACGCCGGAGGTCGGAGCTCCGGCGTCGGCGCGCAGGCGCGCGTTAGACTGCGAGTAAGCCATCGGGAAGGTCTCTTCTTCCTGAGCGGTCAGGCCCTCGATCGGGACGGCAATCCCGGCGGGGGCCGAATCTGTTCTGGGGTTGTCGCGGCGAACGTAACGGCCCGCATCCCGCACCCGCAAGCCAGTCACCCGAACGAGTGTCACGGCCGGGAGGGTGGGTGGGCGGGTAGTTCTTTCCCCGGTTCTTTACGGAGGTCAGCGGCCCGCCGGACCCTCGCGGACAAGGGACCGGCGGCCGGGAGAGTCAGGCGCGGCGGTGACCGGCCCGCAACTCACCTATGAACGCGGCCCAGGAGCCGGCCGGGAAGACGAGAGCGGAACCGTGCGGGACTTTGCTGTCACGGACGGGGACGATGCCGGGAACTCCGTCCATCACCTCCACGCAGTTGCCGCCTGCCTGATTGCTGTAGCTGCTCCTGCGCCAGGCGGCGTCGTTCGGATCGGGACGGGACGTGTACGCCACGGTAGTTGTCCTTCATCACGGATCGGATCATGTCGAGTGACATGCGCGAGGGCAGGGCCGCTGCCCTGAGCCGATCGTAAATCAGCTTGTGGCGACTGACGTTGGTCGGCTCCTCGACCAGTTGGCCATAGTCCGATCCCTCTGTGTAAGCCACCTCCGAGCCATCCGGAAGGGCCAGTACCGTCAGGGAGCCGCCCATGGACTCGTGCTCTCCTTGGTCGAACGGCAGCACCTGCACAGTGATGTGGGGCTCGGCGGCGGCGTCCAGCAACCGGGCCAGTTGGTCCCGCATGACTGATCGGCCACCGACCGGTCGCCGCAGCACCGCCTCGTCCAGGACAACCCACAAGGCGGGCCGGTCGGAGGAGGTAAGCCGTTCCTGTCGGTTCAGGCGGGCGGTGACGCGATCCTCCAGTTGCGCTTGGCCGGTGAGCAGCACGTCCAGACTCAGGACGGCGCGTGCATACGCCTCCGTCTGCAACAACCCCGGCACCACATGCGCCGCGTACTCCCCGATGGACACCGCCCGCTCCGAGTACGCCATGAACGCCCGCGACCAGTCCGGGAACGCCTCCCGGTACACGTACGGCCACAGCTCGACCAGCAGGTTGTCCGCACCGAGGACGGAGTCCAGCGCCCGGGCCAGCTCCAGTGTCGGTTTGGCCCCGGACGCCCGCTCGATCTGTGTGATCCGGGTGCTCACCACGTGCACTCGCGCACCGAGTTCGGCCTGGGTCAGCCCGGCCACCGTACGGAGTCTGCGGACACGTGCGCCGAACAGCGCCGCCATCGAGTCGCTGGGATCAATTGCTTCGGCCAAGACATCACTTCCGTCCCTTACGAAGTGAAAGGTAAGTCTGCGCCACCTTTTGAGAGTAGGGGCGCCGGACGACTCTTGAGCACGGAACGTGATGACCCGAGTACAAGGCTCGACATGCAAGGACGGAAAGCCGTGCTGACAACGCAGTTCGCTTCCTCACCCCGTGGCGCACGGCTGGCGCGACGCCATGCGGTGGACCGTATGACGGAGTGGGGCTACCCACCGTCCTCCGAGGCGTCATCCACCGTCGCCCTCGTCGTCGGCGAACTCACCGCGAACGCCGTGCAGCACGGCCGCGTCGCGGGACACGGCTTCGGGTTGTGGCTCGCTCTCGACATGGCGGCGGGCCTGGTCCGTATCGAGGTCGCGGATGCCGCTGCCGCGAGACGCCCGCCCGCCACCCCGCCCTCGTCGTCCCCCGAGGGCGAGTCGGGCCGAGGCCTGCTCCTGGTGGACGTCCTGGCCACGCGCTGGGGATCGTCACCTCGTCACCCGGTGGGCAAGACGGTCTGGGCGGAGGTGCCGATCGGCCGTGCCGGCTAGGGGCAGGAAGCCGCGGTTGCCGTCCGAGGGGTGGTCGCCAGTCGCAGGCCGACCTCCACGAGAGTCCAGCCCAGGCGGGTACGGAGGTCCCGGGGGCGCCGGACCGGGGCGGCGAGTCGGTACGCGTCGGCTTCGGCACGGAGCTCTAAGGCGCGGGTGTGGTGCAGGGCGAGGTGGGTCTCGGGGTGCATCGGGCGGCCTCTCAGTCCGTGCGGGTGGGGATGACGTGGGTGTGGACGCGCACCTGCTCGGTGCCGGGGGTGTCGTCGTCAGGGGCCAGTGCGCGGTAACTGCCGACGAGGTCGTGCATCTTGTGAATGAGTTCGAGGGCGAGTTCAGGCGTGAGGTTCAGCGTCCAGTCGCTCATGTCGGAGGCGCGGTTCCATTCCTCGGACCAGGTGTCGCGGGTGCCGATCCAGGTCGCCAGTTCTCTGGTGTGGTGGTTGGCCATCTCGTGCATGTAGAGGGCGGCGGCACCGCGTACCTCGGGGCTGCTGTCCTCGTACAGCGCGTCGTCCCACTTCACGCCCTGGTGGACGGTCTTCCACCAGCGCTCCCGCCCCTTGCCGTGCCCCGGCGCGTCCTCAACGAAGCCGTGCGCGGCGAGCTGGCGCAGGTGGTAGCTGGTGGCGCCGCTGGACTCGCCCAGCCTTGCGGCCAGTTGGGAGGCGGTAGCCGGTCCGCCTTGCCGCAGCGCTCTCAGCAGCTCCATGCGCAGCGGGTGCGCCAGTCCGCGCAGCGAGCGGGCGTCGAGGCTGCGTACCTCTGGGTCCTGTGACTCCTGCGGGTTCCTTGGCTCGTCCATGCGTACGAAGGTAGCGATGCAAAGAGTCTGTTGCAAGGGTTTCTTTGCAACGGACTCTTTGTAACTTCCGCCCCTTGCGGTCCGGTCAGCGGGCGAGCCCCGACTCCCAGGCCCACGCCGCTATCTCGACCCGGTTGCGGACGCCGAGCTTGCTCTGGATGTTGGTGAGGTGGGTCTTCACCGTGCCCGCGCTGATGTGCAGGGCGGCGGCGATCTCCGTGTTGGTGTGCCCGCGGGAGACGAGGGCCGCGACCTCGGTCTCGCGCTGGGACAGGGGCGAGGGACTGGAAACCGGGGCGGCGGCGGGGCGGGCGAACTGCTGGAGCAGCCGGACCGTGATGGAGGGGCTGATGAGGGCCTCGCCGGAGGCGGCGGAGCGGACGGCCTCGGCGAGCAGGCGAGGGCCCGCGTCCTTGAGGAGGAAGCCGCAGGCACCGTTGTGCAGGGCCTGGTGGACGTACTCGTCGTCGTCGAAGGTCGTCACCATGACGACCTTCGGGGTGTGCGCGGCCCCGGGACGGTGCAGGTGCCGCAGCGCCTCGATGCCGTTCAGCCGCGGCATGCGGATGTCCATGAGGACGACGTCCGGGCGGTGCTCGTCGGCCTGCTGGATCGCGGCGACCCCGTCGGCGGCCTGGGCGACGACCTCGATGTCGTCCTCGGCCGCCAGGATCATGGCCATGCCGGTGCGGACGATCGTCTGGTCGTCCGCGAGAAGGACACGGATGGTCATCAGGACACCTGCCGGAGGGGTAGGGGGAGTTCGAGTGCGACGTGCCAGCCGATGTCGGGACCGGAGCCGGGACCGGGGCCGGGGCCGGGGCCGGGGCCGGGACCCGCGGTCAGTGTGCCCCCGGCGGCGCCGGTGACCTCGCGCAGGCCGCGCAGTCCGTAGCCGCCGCTGTCGGAGGCGTCGGACGGGCGCTGGGTTCCGTCGTCGGTGATCCGCGCGGTCACCCGGCGGCGGGAGACGTCCAGGTGCACCTGCGCGGTGGTGCAGTCGCGGGCGTGCTTGCGGATGTTCGTCAGGGCCTCCATGACCACCCGTTCCACGAGGTGCGCGGCGTCCGCGGGGAGGGTGTCGGCCGGGCCGGTCTCGGTGAAGTCGACCCGGGTGCCGGGCAGTCGGCAGTCGGCGACCAGGGCGCGCACGGCGTCCGTGCCCGGTGCCCGGGTGCCCGGGACGGTGTCGTCGCGCAGGGCGCCGACCATCTTGCGCATGGCGGTCAGCGCCTCCGCCCCGGTGGTCTCGATCAGGTCGAGGGCGTCGCCCACCGCCTGGGGTCTCTTCGCCGCGATGGCACGGGCGCCCTGTGCCTGGACCACGATGCCCGATATGTGGTGGGCGACGTAGTCGTGCAGGTCGCGGGCGAAGGAGAGGCGCTGTTCCAGTCTGATCTGCTCCTCGCGCTGCCGGCGGGAGGCGACGACCAGCCGGACCGTGAGGCCGGAGGCCAGGGCGCCGCTGGCCACCAGCGTCAGGATGAGCGCGACGATGCTGCTGCCCTCGTCCACCTCGATCACCAGCGGACGCAGGATGACGGCGGTCATGAGCAGCGGCAGGGTGACGGCGGTGCCGGCCGGGGAACCCCGCCGCGCCGTCACGTGCAGCAGCACCATCAGGGCGGCCGGCTCGAACAGGGTGTAGGTGTCGGAGGCATCGTCCAGGCTCGCGTCGCCGCCCGCCCCCATGCGCAGCCCGACCGAGCAGGCCAGTGACACCAGGGCCGCGCCGCACGCCGTCCACGCGAGCACCGCGGGGGGCAGCCTGATCCCCACGGCGGCCGGGAAGGCGCCGACCGCCGCCGTGGCCGCCGACAGGAACAGCAGGAGCCCGGGGCCCTCCAGCCCGAGGAGGCCGGTCCCGACGTCGACCAGCAGGGCCGCCCCGAGGACGCAGAGCAGCAGGGCGCCGCCGAGGAACCGGCCGACAGCGGCGGCGCGCGGTGATCTGAGCATGGTCAGCAATCTAGCTTCGCCCTCGGCCGTGCCCCCTCTGCCGAAAGTCGTAGCCGTCCGCCGAGGAATGGATCCTTCGGGAGATCCGGCGGACGTGTCGCCGAACGGAAGCTGAGTGACGTCAGCACCGCTCGCCCCGACCGAAGGATCAGCCCGCATGGACATCCGTTTCACGGTGGACTCCGCACCCGTTCTCGGCCCCGCGCTCGTTCTGTTCGCGGTCGGTTCCGCCGTCCAGGTGTGGCGCGGTGCGTGGCACGTGCGCCGCGCCCTGCTTCAGCTCGCCGCCGCCGTCTACGTCGCCGCGGTGCTGTCCCTGACGATCTTCCCGCTGGAAGTGACGTGGGGCGAGTACGCCAACCAGGCCCCCTGGATCGGCCAGATCAACTTCATCCCGCTGCTCACCGCGGACATCACCATCGTCCCCAACGTCATCATGATGGTGCCGTTCGGCTTCCTGCTGCCGCTGATGTCCCGGCGCGCCACCTCGGCGTCCCGGGCGGCCTGGATGACGGCGGCGGTCAGCCTGGCCATCGAAGCCGCCCAGCTCCTGTCGTACATCGTCCTGAACAACGGCCGCTCCGTGGACGTCAACGACCTCCTCGCCAACACGCTCGGCGGACTCGTCGGCTACGCCCTGGTGACCCTCGCCCTGCGCGCGCCGTCCCTGCGCGGTCCCCTCCTCGCGGCCGCGCTGCCGCGCTCCGCGGCGCTGCGCGACGACCGCCGGCGGACGGCGACCGCCGACGGACCCCGGCCGGCCCCGATCGCGGACCCCGTCGTCCGTCCCTGACCGCCCGTAACCACACCCCCGTAACCACACTTCGAGAAGGAAACCAACCCTGATGAACCGCCGTCTGCGCAACGCCCTCGTCGTCACCGCCACCGTCACCGCCGGCTTCCTGATGACCGCCTGCGAGGAGGGCACGGCAGGAGCCTCCGGAGCCGATCCCGCCGCCGCGTCCGACTCCGGCAGCACCAAGGCCGCCGATTCCTCCCCCTCGTCCGCCGGAGCCCAGGACAAAAGCTCCACCGACAACACCAACAGCAGCGAGACCGGCAACGGCGGCAACGGCGATGCGAAGCACTCCGGCGCCGAGGCAGGGGACAAGTCCGGCTACGGCCAGTCCTGCGGCACCAACGACCTGACCTGGAGCGCCAAGCGGATGACCCAGGCCGGCGGCTACTACCAGGTCAGCGTCAAGGCCAAGTCGGGCATCACCTGCGTCCTCCCCGGCGGTCTGCCCGTCATCGCCTTCGGCTCGGGCGGCACGCAGGCCGGTCCCGCCGAGCAGTCGGCCGGCGCAGAGATCACCCTCTCCGGCGGCAGGACGGTGTACGCCGGTGTCAGCCCGAAGAGCACCAGCGGGGACGGCGGCACCGAGTACAGCACCGTCATCGTCTCCGTCACCGGCGACGACCCCGACCCCATCTCGCTCGAGATCGGCAGCGTCCTCGTCGACCAGCCCGTCGTCACCAACTGGCACACCGACCCGCAGGACGCCGTTCCCTTCACGTCCTGACCGCTCCATCCGGTCCCCGGGAGCTGTCCGCCCGCTCGCGCACATCCACCACCGTGCCGCCCGCGTGGGCGATCAGGGTCTCGGGGTCCATCGGGAACACCGTGTACGGGGTACCGGCCGCCGCCCACACCGTCTCGTGCTCCAGCAGCGAGCGGTCCGCCAGGACGCGGGTCCGGGTCCGGTGGCCGAAGGGCGGCACGCCCCCGATCGCGTACCCGGTCGTCTCCCGGACCACGTCCGCCTTGGCCCGCGTGACCTTCTCGGCGCCCAGCTCCCGCCGTACCAGCTCGACGTCCACCCGGGACGCCCCGTCCATCAGCACGAGCACCGGGACTCCTCCCCCAAGCTCTCGACTGCGCTCGAGCAGGGGGGACCCCCATGCCGCGAACACCAGCGACTTGCAGATCTGGCTCAGCTCGCACCCGATCGCGGCGGCGGCCTCGGCGGCCGTACGGGTCGCGTCCGGGAAACGGCGGATGCGGTCGTTGAGCTCATCGAGGCCCAACTCGCGCAGCGCGTCGGCGAATCGGGGATGGGCGGGCGAAGCGGTGGCGTCGGAAGCGGTCATGCCGGGCACGCTAGCGGTACGTGTACGGCCCACGCGACCGGGTTACGAGGCGGCCGTGCCCTCACCCCGGCCGCAGGCCTCAGCCCCCCGCCCGCAGCAGCGCCGCCACGATCGGCCCCGCCGTGGACCCGCCGTGCCCGCCCTGCTGGACGACGCCCGCCGCGGCCAGGTCGCCCTTCCACGCGGTGAACCAGCCGTTGGGCTTCTTCTGGCCGTCGACCTCCGCCGAGCCCGTCTTGGCGCCGAAGTCGGGGCCGAGACCCGCCATGGCCTCGGCCGCAGTGCCGGCCGCCGCCGTGTACTGCATGACCTCGCGCAGCTGGGACTGCGTGGACGACGACATCGTGCGGGAGGCCGTGGCGAGGGTGCGGCCGTCCACGGACGGGGCGACCAGGTACGGCTGCTTGAAGGCGCCCGTCTTCGCGGTGGCGGCCACCGACGCCATGTTCAGCGGGTTCATGCGCACCCCGCCCTGGCCGATCAGCGAGGCGGCCATCGGGGCGTCGCTCTGCACCGGCACCGAGCCGTCGAACGACGACACGCCGATGGACCAGTTGTCGAGGCCGAGGCCGAAGACCTCCTGGGCCTCCTTGGTGAGGGAGTCGTTCTCCAGCTTCTTGGCCTGGGAGATGAAGGCCGTGTTGCAGGAGGCGGCGAAGCTCGCCTTGAACGTGCCCTTCTTGATCTGGAACTTGTCGAGGTTCTGGAACTTCCAGCCGCCGTACGACGAGTACTTGGGGCAGGGATGGGTCTTGTCCACCGAGGCCAGGCCCTTGTCGAAGAGCAGCGCCGCGGTCACGACCTTCATCGTGGAGCCGGGGGCGAGGGAGCCCTGGAAGGCCGTGTTGAAGTTCGGGTTGGAGTTCGCAACGGCGAGGATCTCGCCGGTCGAGGGGCGGAGGACCACGACCGACGCCCGCTCCTTGGCCGCGACCTGTTCCTCGGCGGCCTTCTGCAGGCTCCCGCTGAGGGTCGTCTCCACCGTCCCGGGGGTGCCCTCGCTCAGCTCCAGCAGTGTCTTGTCGGGAGCCTTGTCGGCGGCGGACTTCTTCGTCCCGGCCGCCGCCCGCGAGGACTCCTCCGTGGCGGTGGACTCCGCGCGGACGACGCGCAGTTCGATGCCCGCCTTGCCGCCCGCCTTCTCGCCGTACTTCTCCCGCAGGCCGTCCAGCACGGTGCCCAGGGACGGGTACGCCTCGGCGGTCAGCTCGCCGCCGTCCCGGTCGAGCGCCTTCACCGGGGGAGTGCCCGCCTCGCCCGTCACCAGCCGGTCGCCCTCGCCGAGGTCCGGGTGGACGACGGACGGCTGCCAGGCGACGACCGGCTCGCCGTCCTCGGTGTTCCGTACGACCTTCAGCGAGGACCGGTAGGAGAGGGGTTTGCTGGTGCCCTTGTACGACACCGTGCCCTTGACGGAGAAGGGGACGGTGTCGCCGGACCGCTTGCCGGGCGTGAGCGTGACATCGGTGATGTGCGCGTCCTTCCCGAACCCGGTCAGGGCGTTCTTCGCGGCCGTCGCGTCGTCCGTCGCGGCCGCCGCCTCCGCCACCGAGCCCTCCTGCCAGGCGGTGAGGAAGCCGGACGCGGTCGTCCGCACCTCGGCCGCCGACAGCGGACCGGTCCTGACGGCTTCGGCGGCGGCCGACGCCGTCGTGTCGTCCGCCGCGCTCCCGCCGTACAGGGTGTACACGCCGAACGCGCCGCCGACGGCGGCCACGGCGATCAGCCCGCCCAGGACGGCCGGACGGTTGCTGCGCTGCTCCTCGGCGACGCGCCTTCTCTTGCCCACGGCTTTCCGATCCTCCGCTGTCCCCGGGCCCCCGGGGCCCTCGCACTCCCCAACGAGAGCACCCACCCTAGGGTCCCGGTACGACAAGGAGGACGTCAGCCGCCCGCCTGTAGCACGGCCGCGACAATCGGACCGGCCGCGTCGCCGCCGTGGCCGCCCGCCTCGGCCATGGCCGCGGCCGCGACGTCGTTGCGGTAGCCGGTGAACCAGCTGTTGGCCGCCTGCTGCCCGTCGACCTCGGCGGATCCGGTCTTGGCGCCGATGTCGCCGCCGAGCCCGGACATCGCGGCGGCGCCGGTGCCGCTCGTCGCGGTCCGGTTCATCATCTGGCGGAGCTGCTGCGCCGTGCCCGCGGACAGGCCCTCGGCGGTCGCCAGTTCGCGGTCGTCGAGCGACTGCGGGACGATGACCGGCTGCCGGAATCTGCCCGTCTTGACGGTGGCGGTGACGGAGGCCATGTTCAGCGGGTTCATCTGGACGTCGCCCTGGCCGAGCATGTTGGCCGCGGTCTTGTAGCCGCCGGAGGCGGGAACGGAGCCGTCGTAGGTGGTGACGCCGACCTTCCAGTCGCCCCGTCCGAGCCCGAACCGCTCCTCGGCCTCCTTGGTCAGCGAGTCGACCTGGACCTCGTCCGCGTACTTCACGAACGCCGTGTTGCAGGACCGGGCGAAGCTCTCCGAGAGGGTGGCCTGCTCGTTGGGGGTCATGCCCCTCAGGTTGGGGAAGGTCGCGCTCTGCCAGGTGGCCTCGGCCGGACAGGGGGCCGGGCCGGTGGCCGTGGTGATGCCGTTGTCGATGAGGGTGGCAGCGCTGATGATCTTCATGGTGGAGCCGGGGGCCAGCCGGCCGAGGAAGGCCGCGTTGAACCCGTCCTCACGGTGGTTGGCGACGGCCAGCACCTCGCCGGTGCTGGGCTTCACGGCCACCACCGACGACTCCGCGTACTGCTGCACCGCCTTCTCGGCCGCCGCCTGCGCACTCGCGCTGATGGTGGTCGGCAGCCGGCCCGGCTTGCCCTCGGTGAGGGTCAGCAGGCTGGTGTCGGCCGCCGGCTCCTTCTCCGCGCTGTCTCCCCCGCGCCGGATCGACAGCTCGATGCCGGGCTCGCCGCCCGCCTGCTCGCCGTACTTCTCGCGCAACGTGTCCAGGATCGGCCCGAGGGAGGGGTACTTCTCCTTGCTGAGCTCCTTCCCGTTCCTGTCCACGGCTTCGATGGGCGGTGCCGATGCCTCCCCGGTGACGAGCGTGTCGCCCTTGCCCAGCTCGGGATGGACGACGGACGGCTCCCAGTCGACCAGCGCCTTGCCGGTGGTCTCCCCGCGCACCACCTTCAGCTCGCTGTCGTACGTGAGCGGCTTGCTCTTCCCCTCGTACGACACGGTGGCCTTCACGGAGAACGGCACGGTGTACCCGGTGACCTCGCCGGGAGTGATCCGCACGTCGCGTATGTACGCGTTGTCGCGGTAGGAGGCCAGCAGGGCCCCGGCCTCCCCGGCGTAGTTCGTCAGGGACGCCGCCGTACTCATGTCGCCCTTCTCCCACGCCGCGAAGAACGCCTCGGACGCCTCCCGCACCTCGTCGGCGTCCGGCGGCCCGGTCTTCACGACGGGTGACCCCGGGCTGCCCCCGTTGATGGCGGACACGAGGTTGTACGTGCCGTACCCGGCGCCCCCCACCATCACGGCGAACACCCCACCGATGACGGTGACCTTCACGCCCTTGCGCATCGCGCGCTCCCTCCCCGTACCCCGTCGGCCGTTCCCCGGCGGCGCCCTTCTGGGTGCCGCTTCCCTCCCGCGTTCGAGTGACTGGTGATTCGAACGCGTTCAGAAACTGGTCGTGTGCACTGTATGCGGCGGGAGTGAACTGTGGGAGGGGAGTCCAGTAAATGCCGGAGCGACAGTATCGCTCTGCCTGCGGTCTCCGTGCGGAAGGACCCCAAGTCGGGCTCCGGCCCCTGCTATGTCGTCCTGCGCTGGTCGGCACGGATCAGCAGGTCGACCATCTGGATGCCCCAGCGATCTCGGTCGGGCCGGAACGGCCGTCGATCGTGCCGGCAACAACCGAGGCGACTTCGGAGAGGTCCTCGCTCCGCCTGCGCGCAGCAAGCAGGGCCGTGTTGAGAGCTTCGTAGTGGGCGACGGTCCGAAGCCCGTGGCCGGTCTTCCACGGCTCGGCCGTAACGAGTGCGGCCAGATCGGCGATGTACGCGTCGTTGTCCTCGAACTCCGCGCGGCACTCGTCGATGGTGTCGATGAGCTCGGGGACGCCCCAGACGACGAACGTGAGGTCCTGGAGCGCCGTCGAGACGGTGACCTGGCGTGTCACCGCGAACGACGTGTCCCTGAGCTCCTCGACGCAGGGCAGGAAGACACTGAACGTGCCTCGCACACGGTTGAACCGGTGGGATCTGAACACGAGCCGGTAGTTCGTCAGGTGGAGGCGCCCTCCGATGGCCTCCTTCCCGCGCATGCCGACCAACCCCATCAGGTCGTCGCATGCGAACCGGGACAGGCCGGCTTCCCGGGCAGTGATGACGGCGGGTGATGTGCGGGGATGTTGTGGGCGTGGTGTTCTGGGCACTCCGCGTCGCTTTTGTTCCGCTGCGTGTTCGCCTGTCGGTGGTCCCGTCTTCAAGCGAGGGTGACCGTGCAAGGGGGTGTCACTGGGGTCCGTCTTCGTCGGTGTGGGTGTTCCAGGTGGCCAGGGGGGCCCGGCCGCGGTGGTGATGGTGAGGATGTCGCAGCCCATGAGGCGGATGGCGGTGGTCAGGCGTTGGTGAACCGCTTTGTGGTCGTGTGGTGGGTAGCTGACGCGGACTTGGTGGGGGTTGGCCATGTCGTAGAAGCTGTTGCTCTATCGATCTTGGTGGGCGTGAGTTCGAGGTCGTCGACTCGGTCGGGTGATCTCGTGGCCGACCGGGCATGAAAGCGGGGCCTCCC
>JODX01000016.1 GCA_000719105.1 Streptomyces sclerotialus
GCCTCCCGGCTCACCGAGCGCGGCGCCACCCGCGCCGACGACAAGCTCTCCGAGGCCGCGATGGAAGACCGCAAGCGCGAGGGGTACTTCTAAGCATGAGCACGACCACGACCGAGGAGCTCTCGGCCACCACCCTGCTGCGGTTCGCGACCGCGGGCTCCGTCGACGACGGCAAGTCCACCCTGGTCGGACGGCTGCTGCACGACTCCAAATCGGTCCTCGCCGACCAGCTCGAAGCCGTGGAGCGCGCCTCCGCGAGCCGCGGCCAGGAGGGCCCGGACCTCGCGCTGCTGACGGACGGGCTGCGCGCCGAGCGCGAGCAGGGCATCACCATCCGCTCGAGGGCGACAACGTCGTGGAGCCCTCCGCGCACATGGACTGGTACGGCGGCCCGACGGTCCTGGAGCACCTGGAGACGGTGCCGGTCAGCCATGACCTGGCGCACTGCCACGCCCGGCTGCCCGTGCAGTACGTGATCCGTCCGCAGACCGCCGAGCACCCGGACTACCGGGGGTACGCGGGCCAGATCGCGGCCGGTACGTTCCGCGTCGGCGAGTCCGTGACGGTGCTGCCCTCGGGCCGTACGACGAAGGTCGCCGGGATCGACCTGCTGGGCCGGGCGGTCGACGTGGCGTGGACGCCGCAGTCGGTGACCCTCCTGCTGGAGGACGACATCGACATCTCGCGCGGCGACCTGATCGTGCCCGCGAGTGACGCGCCCGCGACCACGCAGGACGTCGAGGCGACCGTCTGCCACGTCGCCGACCAGGCGCTGACCGTGGGCCACCGCGTGCTGCTCAAGCACGGCACCCGCACCGTCAAGGCGATCGTCAAGGACATCCCGTCCCGGCTGACCCTCGACGACCTGTCCCTGCACCCGCACCCGGGACAGCTCGTCGCCAACGACATCGGCCGGGTGACGATCCGTACCGCCGAACCGCTGCCGGTCGACTCCTACGCCGACTCGCGGCGCACCGGCTCCTTCATCCTGATCGACCCGGCCGACGGCACCACGCTGACCGCGGGCATGGTCGGCGAGTCGTTCGCCGCGCCGGACCCGGTCAAGGACGAGGCCGAGGACGACGGGTGGGACTTCTGACATGTCCCCCCAGTCCTCGCGGGACTTCTACTCGACGTTCGCCAAGGAGGGCGGCCGCGTAGGCAGCGGCGCCCTCGGCAGCGGGCAGGGCGGAGTGGCGCGATGTGTGCGATGACGTACGCGCACTGCCTGCGCGCCCACGCCGCCCCCCACCCGACGTCGCGCGATCGACGGAAACCTGCCGATCTCCCGGCCACGGCCTGACCCACCGACGGACAGGCCGTGACCGCCGGGCCAACGAGAGGAAAAGCCTCCCGTGCCTGCCACCACCGCCTTCCGGCGCTCCCTCGCGGTGATAGCCGCGCTCCCCCTGCTCGCCCTGGCCGCCTGCGGCTACGGCTCCCAGGCCACCGACGACGAGACCGACAAGGTCGCCGCCGGGGCCGAGAAGATCGACGGTCTCGACACCGTCCGGATCGGCTACTTCGGCAACCTCACCCACGCGACCGCGCTGGTGGGCCATCAGGAGGGCCTCTTCCAGAAGGAGCTCGGCGGCACGAAGGCCGAGTACGCGACGTTCAACGCCGGTCCCTCCGAGATCGAGGCGCTGAACTCCGGCTCCATCGACATCGGCTGGATCGGCCCGTCCCCGGCCATCAACGGCTACGCCAAGTCCGACGGCAAGAGCCTCAGGATCATCGGCGGTTCGGCGTCCGGCGGCGTGAAGCTCGTCGTCGACCCGAAGAAGATCAAGTCCCTGGACGACGTCAAGGGCAAGAAGATCGCCACGCCTCAGCTCGGCAACACCCAGGACGTCGCGTTTCTGAACTGGATCGCCGAGAAGGGCTGGAAGGTCGACGCGCAGAGCGGCAAGGGCGACGTGTCCGTGGTCCGCACGGACAACAAGATCACCCCGGACGCCTACAAGTCCGGCTCCATCGACGGCGCCTGGGTGCCGGAGCCGACCGCGTCCAAGCTGGTCGCCGAGGGCGCCGAGGTGCTGCTCGACGAGGCCGGCCTGTGGCCCGACAAGAAGTTCGTGATCACGAACATCATCGTGTCGCAGAAGTTCCTCAAGGAGCACCCGAAGGTCGTCGAGGCCGTGCTGCGGGGCTCGGTGAAGACCAACGCGTGGATCAACGAGAACCCGGACGAGGCCAAGGCCGCGGCGAACGAGCGGCTGAAGCAGGACTCCGGCAAGGCGCTGCCCGCCGAGGTCCTCGACCCGGCCTGGGAGTCCATCCAGATCCTGAACGACCCGCTGGCCTCCACCCTGGACACCCAGGCGGCGCACGCGGTGAAGGCGGGTCTGCTGGAGAAGCCCGACCTGAACGGCATCTACGACCTGACGCTGCTGAACAAGGTGCTCAAGGCCGAGGGTGAGTCCGAGGTCGACGACGCCGGTCTCGGCGTGAAGTAACTCCGTAACCCGACCAGTTCCCAGGAGGTGACGACCATGGCCACCACCACGCTCGCCAAGGCCGCCGAGGGCACCGAAACGGTGCAGCACGCCGCTCGCATCGAGCACGTCTCGAAGTCTTTCGCCGGCCCCGCGGGGCAGCAGCTCGTCCTCGACGACATCTCGCTCGATGTCGCCCCGGGTGAGTTCGTCACCCTCCTGGGGGCCTCGGGCTGCGGCAAGTCGACGCTGCTCAACCTGGTGGCGGGGCTCGACGCCCCGTCCTCGGGCGGCATCACGACCGACGGGCGGCCCGCCCTGATGTTCCAGGAGCACGCCCTGTTCCCGTGGCTGACCGCGGGCAAGAACATCGAACTCGCCCTGAAGCTGCGGGGCGTCCCCAAGAACGAGCGGCGCGGCCGGGCCGAGGAGCTGCTCGAGCTCGTCCGGCTCGGCGGCGCGCACGGCAAGCGCGTGCACGAGCTGTCGGGCGGTATGCGCCAGCGCGTGGCGCTGGCCCGCGCGCTCGCCCAGGAGAGCAAGCTGCTGCTGATGGACGAGCCGTTCGCCGCGCTCGACGCCATCACGCGGGACGTGCTGCACGACGAGCTGACCCGCATCTGGCGGGAGACGAACCTGTCCGTGCTGTTCGTGACGCACAACGTGCGCGAGGCGGTACGGCTCGCCGAGCGCGTCGTCCTGCTGTCGTCGCGTCCGGGCCGCATCGCGCGGGAGTGGCGGGTCGACATCCCGCAGCCGCGCCGTATCGAGGACACCGCCGTGGCGGAGCTGTCCGTCGAGATCACCGAACAACTGCGTGGGGAGATCCGCCGCCATGGCAAGCACTGAGACCTCCGCCGTGAAGGACGGCGACACCCGGGAAGCACCGGACGCCAAGGACGGGGTGCGGGGCGGCGGCGACCTCGCGGGCCTCGAAGCGGGCCTCGACGCGCTGGAGACCGTCCACACCGGGCGGACTCCGTTCCGGGAGACCTTCGTCCGGAAGATCCTGCCGCCCCTGGTCGCCATCGCGCTGGTGCTGGCGGTCTGGCAGGCGCTGGTCTCCTTCAAGATCGTCGACGATCCGTCCAAGCTGCCCTCGCCCGGCGCGGTGTGGGGCGAGATCGAGGACGCCTGGCTCCAGGGCACCCTGCTCGAGTACATCTGGACGAGCGTCTCGCGCGGCCTGTTCGGCTTCCTGCTGGCCCTCGTGATCGGTACGCCGCTGGGTCTGCTGGTGTCCCGGGTGAGGTTCGTCCGCGCGGCGATCGGCCCCATCCTGTCCGGCCTGCAGTCCCTGCCGTCGGTGGCCTGGGTGCCGCCGGCCGTGATCTGGCTGGGCCTCAACGACCAGATGATGTACGCGGTCATCCTGCTCGGCGCGGTCCCGTCCATCGCCAACGGCCTGGTGTCCGGCGTCGACCAGGTGCCCCCGCTGTTCCTGCGGGCCGGCCGCACCCTCGGTGCGACGGGTGTGCGCGGCACCTGGCACATCGTGATGCCGGCGGCGCTGCCCGGCTATGTGGCGGGGCTGAAGCAGGGCTGGGCGTTCTCGTGGCGTTCGCTGATGGCCGCGGAGATCATCGCCCAGCATCCCGACCTCGGCACCGGGCTCGGCCAGCTCCTGGAGAACGGGCGCAACTCCAGCTCGATGTCCATGGTCTTCCTCGCCATCCTCCTCATCCTCGTCGTCGGTATCGCGATCGACCTGCTGGTCTTCAGCCCGCTGGAGCGGTGGGTCCTGCGCAGCCGCGGTCTTCTCGTGAAAAGCTGATCATCCATGTCCGCTGCGTCCTCCGCCTCCGCCCCGGTGCTCCTCGTCATCGCCCACGGCAGCCGCGACCCGCGGCACGCCGCGACCGTGCACGCCCTCGTGCGGCGGGTACGGGCGATGCGGCCCGGGCTGCGCGTGGAGACCGGCTTCCTGGACTTCAACGTGCCCTCCGTGCAGGGGGTGCTGGAGTCCCTGGCGGCGGAGGGCGTGCGGGACGTGGTGGCGCTGCCGCTGCTGCTGACCCGCGCCTTCCACGCCAAGGCGGACATCCCCGCTGTGCTGCGGGAGGCCCCGAGCCGGCTGCGCATCCGCCAGGCGGGGGTGCTCGGCCCCTCGCCGCTGCTGCTGGCGGCGCTGGAACGGCGGCTGTACGAAGCGGGCCTCGACCCCGCCGACAAGTCCTCGACCGGGGTCGTCCTGGCCTCGGCGGGGTCCACCGACCCGGAGGCGATCGCAGTGATCGCTGAAATCGCGCGGGAGTGGCGGCACACCGGTTGGTGCGCCGTGCGGCCTGCGTTCGCCTCCGCTGCGTTTCCCGCGGGGTTCCCCCGCACCGAGGACGCGGTGCGGGAACTGCGCGAACTGGGCTGCGAGCGGGTGGCCGTCGCGCCGTACGTCCTCGCGCCCGGCTTCCTGCCGGACCGTATCGCCCGGGGCGCCGCGCACGCGGACGTCCTCGCGGACGTCCTCGGCCCGGCGCCCGAGGTGGCCCGGGTGCTGCTGGAACGCTACGAGGCGGCGCGGCGGCCGGCGCTGACGGCGCTGGGAGCCTGAGGCGGGCTTCAGGCCCCGGCCGAAGGTGCGACGGCCGTCTGCCGGGGGTCCCGGCCGCTCGCCGCCAGAGCACGGTCGAACACGGAGGCGTCCCCCGGCACCTGTACCGGATCGGCGAAGCCGTCGTACTGGCGGTAGAGGCCGGCGTTCTCCTCGACGGCCTCCAGGAGGAACCGGGCCACCCCTTCCGAGACCCGGTACTCCTGTCCGGTGGCCACGGCGACGTCCCAGCCGTGGAGGGCCATCTCCAGGATGTTCATCGCGGCGATGTAGGCGGCGGGCATCGCGGCGCCACCGAGGTCCATCTCCCCCTCCCACACCGCCGGATCGGCCCACGCGGCGACGGCCCGGTCGAGCTGGCCGGCGTACGCCCGGGCCCAGTCCGCATCGGCGGTGAAGTCCCGCTGGACCAGCTCCTCGGGGAGCTCTTCGCGCAGGGCGCGGTGCTCCAGGCCGTGAGACGTGTAGAGGACCCAGTGGTTGACCAAAGTGCGGACGTCCCAGCCGGCACTGTGAGAAGGCCGGTCCAGCTGTTCCGGTACGACGCCTTGCGCGACACGCGCCGCCTCTGCGGCACACTCGACCATGTACGTGTGCATGTCACTGTTTTTCATGTACCTGACGCTACAGACGGCAGGACCGCCGTGCTTGAACAAACGCGACAGCCGGACCTCGGCGGCAGTGACCGCGTCAGCCCCGGGTCAGCTCCTCCAGCTTGACGACCGTGTTCCAGTTGCGGGTGGTGGCGACCAGGCCCTCGAGGAGGCGGGGGCGGGCCAGTACGTCGCCCAGCTTCGAACGGCCGAGGCCGTCGGGCGCGTAGAGGTACAGGGCGCGGTCGCCGAGGCGGAACTCCTCGGGGAGGAAGGACGGCTGGTCGATCCCCGCGAAGCGCTCCGCGTCGGCCCGGGCGGACAGGTACGTGACGTGAAGCTGCTTGGGCTGCAGGTCGGCCGCCGGGAAGGGACAGGCCTCGCGGACGGCCTTGAGATAGGTGTGGTCGCGGACCAGGACGTCCACGGGGAAACCGAAGTGCTTCTCGATGGCCTCGGCGATACCGGCGGCGAGGGCGTCCTCGTCGCCGGCGTTCCCGTCCGTGGTGAAGACCGCGTTGCCGCTCTGCAGGTAGGTGGCCACAGCGGTGTGGCCCAAGTCCTGCAACAGCGGGCGGAGTTCGGCCATCGGGACCTTCCTGTTGCCACCCACGTTGATCCCGCGCAACAGCGCCGCGTACGTCGTCATCGGGCCACCCTAAGGCGGCTGAGCCGGGGTGGGGGCACCCCGGCCACATCGGTGTCTAGACCGTCTCGGTGACCCTCTCGGACCCGGGCTCCGGCTCACGCTCGCGCTCGCGCTCGCGCTCACGCTCGAAGGAGTCCAGCGTGCGGGTGAAGTCACGGGTGGAGAGGAGCAGCTTGTAGATGATGGCGAGTTCGAAGACCAGCAGCAGGGCGCCGGACACGATCGTCGCCTCCCTCACCACGTCCAGCACCGGGCCGACGATGAAGACGCCCATCTGGAACTCGATGCCGCTGACCAGGTGGCTGCGGATGCGGTGGCGCAGCAGGAAGGACCGTACGCGCAGATAGGCGGGGAAGCGGTGGCGGAACTCCTGGTGCAGATCGATGACCTGCGCCTTGGGCTTCGTCCTGGTGACCTCGTCGCCCTCGGCCTCGGCGCCCGCGGCCTCGGTGGCAGCGACCTCTGGGGCGGTGTCCTCGGCGGCCGCCCGGCGCTCGTCGTGCTCGACGTCCGCCTCCGGGTTGTCGCGCAGCAGGTCCTCCATGAAGGCGAGTTCCCGCGCGTTCTCGGCGCGGCGGGCCTCCCGTACCCGGGCCTTGATCTGCTTGCGCATGGTGTGGCGGATCTTGAAGACCTCGAGGGAGTTGATGTACCGCAGCATGTCGAGGCCGATGACGGCGGCGGCGAGCCAGACATAGAGGTCATCGCCGGTGCGGTGGTACTGACCGGCCATCAGCGCCACCCCGCACACCGCCACGCGGATCCGGTCGAAGACGAAGTCCAGCCAGGCACCGAACACCGAGCCCTGGCCGGTCAGCCGGGCCACCTTGCCGTCCATGCAGTCCAGCACGAAGCTCAGGTGGTAGACGACGGCACCGGCGATCAGCCATCGCCAGTCACCGAACGCGAAACAGACCGCCGAGCCGAGACCCAGCAGGAAGGCGCCCCAGGTGATCTGGTTCGGCGTGATCCTCGTGTACGTGGCGGTGAGCCGCACGAGCGGTGTGGCGACCGGGTCCACGAGCATCACGGTCCACCACGCGTCACGCTTCTTCTGCGTGACGCGGCGGACCTCGGCGAGGTCGGGTATGTCTCGGCGCATGGGTCAACTTCCTGGTGTTCCTGTGGTGTTCACCTCCACCTTGGAAGCCGTTCATGTGAGGTACAAGGGGATGCCCGTGCAACCTTTCGCCGGGGGTAACGGTCGAACCCTGCGACCGGATCCATGGACACAGCCCATGGATGCCTCGTTACCGGAGCGTTATCCGATGACCTGTCCGTTATCCAAATAGCGCCAGGACGTCACCATTCACACGCAACCGGGACGAGACGGGCACCGGGGGCTCGTGGATGATCACCTTCCGCAGTCACCGAGCCCCGGCCGGCACCTCGCGGGACGCGGGGGCCGGACCGGGGCCTCGGGTGTCCGGCGCCCCCCTCACCGGTCCTTCGGCGACGCCAGCTCGGCCTCGATGAGGTCGGCCGCCCGCCGCGTGCCGCCCTCCTTGGCCATCTCCGCCCGGATCCCGCTCAGCCGGCGCGCCACCTCCGGGTCACCGGCCAGCTCCAGCACCGCCTCCCGCAGCCGCTCCGCGGTCGCCTCCTCCATCGGCAGATGGCAGGCGACGCCGAGCGCCTGGAGCATGTCCGCGTTGCCGAACTGGTCGACGGCCTGCGGTACGGCGACCATGGGCGTGGCCGTGGCCAGGCCCTCCTGGCTGCCGCCCGCCCCCGCGTGCGTGATGAACGCGTCGGCCTGCTTGAGGACCGCGAGCTGCGGCACCCAGTCGTGCACCTCCACGTTCGCCGGTACGTCGCCCAGTTCGGCCGGGTCGACGCGCTTGCCGATCTGGAGCACCACGTGCCAGCCGGGCAGGTCGCCGAAGGCCCTGACGCACTCCCGGTAGAAGCCGGGCTGCTTGGTGAAGGCGGAGCCGAGCGACACGAGCAGCACCTTCTCGGCGCCGGCGGGCCGCTGCCACTCCCCCTCGGCCGTACGGTCGCCCTGGCAGGCGCCGACGAAGGTGTACACGCTCTCGTCGACCCGGTCGGCGTTCGGCTGGAGCACCTTGGGGATGAGGACGAGGGAACGGGCGGGCCGGCCGTAGAAATCGTCCGGGTCCTCCGTGATCCCGTTCTCCTCCAGCCAGGCACGGAAGCGGGCGAAGTACGCCTGGCCGCGCTCGGTCTGCTTCGGCTCCCGCCACATCGGCTCGGCGACCTCCTCCTCGTACCCCTCCCAGGCGACCATGTGCGTCGAGAGGGAGATCCCCGTGACGCCCCAGCGGCGGGCGAGGACGGCGCCCGGGTAGGAGGTGGTGTCGTACAGCACGAGGTCCGGCTCGTCGCCCTCGTACGCCTCGACGAGCTGCGGCAGTGCCTGGATGGCGTCGTTCAGGAAGGGCTCCACGTTGTCCAGGAGCGTGTCACCCCAGTCCTCGGGGTCGGCGTCCGGGGAGGGCAGCGTCGAGTTCCAGAGTTTGAGCTCCGCGCCGGTGTCGGCGACCTTGTCCGCGAACACCGGCGGGATCGCGTACGTCACGCGGTGCCCGCGCGCGACCAGCTCACGGATCACCTCCAGGTGGGGGTTCACGTGGCCGTGGGCGGCGATGGAGAACATGGCGATGTGCGAGGTCATGAGGCGACCATACGCGAGACGAGACGTCTCGTACAACCGATTCCCGGACGTGGCCTACCTCTGGTACCGGGCCAGCACCGGGTTGCCGTCCTCCACCAGCCGTTCACGCAGCTCACCGAGGCCGATCGCGCCGCTGTAGTACTCCTGGAGGGCGGGCGTGGCCACCTTGTCCTTCCACTCCGGATAGCCGCGGACGGACTGGGCCGGGGCCGGGCGGAGGTACTCCGCCAGGGCGGTGCCGGTGGACCAGCCGTACTTCTCCGTGCGCAGGGCCGGGTCCTTCAGGGCCGTCGAACCGGTGGGCAGCATCCAGTCGCCGAGCGCCAGCCGGACCATGTTCCCGGGCCGCAGCAGGAAGTCGATGAACTCGGCTGCCTCCCGCTTGTGCGGACTGTCCTCGGCGATCGAGAGGGTCTGGGGGCTGACGCCCTGAGTGAGCCCCTCGGCACCCGCCGGGGCGGGCAGCACCTGCCACTCGAAGCCCTCGGGCGCCTGCTGGGCGATCTGCTGCCGGTAGGAGAAGCCCAGCGGGACCATCGCGTACCGGCCGCCGAAGAAGCCGGGCAGCGTGTCCGAGCCGCCCATGCCGAGCGTGCCGGCCGACGCGCTGCGGTCGGTGCCGACCTGGGCGTGGACGGTGCGGGGCACCACGGCGTCGCCGGCCTCGAAGCGGATCTCCGCCCTGCCGTCCGCGTCGCGGTGGAACAGCCGGCCCCCGGCGGACAGGGAGAGGTTCAGCGTGACCGAGACCGGCTCCTTGAGCGGCCAGGCCACCCCGTACTTCCCCGCGCCCGGGTCGCTGAGCTCCTTCGTCACCTCACGGAACTCGTCCCATGTCCACGGTTCGTCCGGGGTCGGGACACGTACGCCCGACTCCTTCAGCCAGGTGGCGTTGGCGACGATGACGCGCGGCTCCTGGAGGAACGGCACTCCGTAGACGCCGTCCCCGAAGGTCGTCGTCTCCCAGCTCCGCTGCGGGATGTCCTCCTTGAGGCGCTCGGGCAGCAGCTTCCGCAGATCGGCGAGGTAGCCGCCGTAGGCGAAGTCGGCGAGGTCGTCGGAGGCGTCGTGGATGATGTCGGGCGCCTCGCCGCCCTCGAAGGAGGTGAGCAGCTGGTCGTGGACGCTGTCCCAGCTGCCCTGGACGTACTCGACGCGGACCTCGGGGTGGGTGGCGTTCCACTCCGCCACCAGCTCCTTGTTGGCCTCGACGGACTCCTGCTGCCAGGCCAGGGACTGGAAGCGCAGGGTGACCGGCCCGTCGTCCCGCCCGCCGCCACCGGAGCAGGCGGTCAGCACGAGCATGAGAGCCGCCAGGACCACGAACAGTCTGCCGCGCATCAGCTCTTCACCGCCCCGGCGAGCATCCCGCTCGTGATCCGTCTCTGCACGATCGCGAAGACGACCAGCGAGGGCAGGGTGGCGAGAACGGCCGCCGCGGCCAGCGGTCCGAGATCGGCGACGCCCTCCGCGCCGATGAAGTGGGTGAGGACGACCGGGAGGGTCTGTTTCTCCGGCGTCTTCAGCAGTACCAGCGCGAAGAAGAACTCGTTCCAGGCGGTGACGAACGCGAACAGCGCCGTCGCCACGACCCCGGGCGCGAGCAGCGGTGCCGTCACCGACACCAGCGTGCGCAGCCGTCCCGCCCCGTCCACCGCCGCGGCCTCCTCCAGCTCGACGGGCACGGCCCGTACGTACCCGACGAGCATCCACAGCGCGAACGGCAGCGCCCAGACCACGTACACCATGACCAGCCCGGGCACCGAGTCGACCATCCGCAGGTTCTTCAGCACCAGGAACAGCGGGATGATCACCAGCACGAACGGGAAGGCCTGGCTGACCACCACCCAGCCCGTCGCGGCGCGGGCGAGCAGGGTGCGGCGCCGGGCGATGACGTACGCCAACGGGGTGGCGATCAGGACGGCGACGACGGCCGCACCGAGCGCCGCCGTCAGGGAGTTGAGCGCGGCGCGCAGCAGCGGCTGCTCGTCGAAGGCCTGCCGGAAGTTGGCGAGGGTGGGGTCGTGCGGGATCCACGTCGGGTGCAGGCTGCCGAGCTCCCGCGGCGGTTTGAAGGCGGTCGAGACCAGCCAGAGGAACGGGAAGGCGAGGAAGACGAGATAGGCGAGGAGGGCGGCGTACTGGCCCGCGCGCGCCGCGGCACTGGTTCTCACGCGTCCCCGCCCTCCCTCAGCCGGCCCACCAGGTGCAGCGCGAGGATCACCGAGATCACCGCCACCATCACGCATCCCATCGCCGCCGCGTACCCGTACTGCCCGTAGCGGAAGGCCTCCTCGTACGCGAACAGCATCGGCAGCCGGGTGCGGCCGCCGGGCCCGCCGCTGGTCAGCACGTAGACCAGCGCGAACGAGTTGAAGTTCCAGATGAAGTTGAGCGCCGTGATCGCGAGCGCCACCGGCCGGAGGGCGGGCCAGGTCACCGTGCGGAAGCGGCGCCAGGCGCCCGCGCCGTCCACCGCGGCGGCCTCGTGGAGTTCGCGCGGGGTGTTCTGGAGTCCGGCGAGCAGAGCGACCGTGGTCTGCGGCATGCCCGCCCAGACGCCGACCACGATGACGGCGGGCAGCGCCGTGGCCAGTCCGCTCAGCCAGTCGCGGCCGTCGCCGAGGCCGAGGTCGCGGAGGGTCTCGTTGAGGACGCCGGCGTCGGGGTGGTAGACGAGCCGCCACATGACCCCGACCACCACCTCGGGCATCGCCCACGGGACGATCGCCAGGGCCCGCGCGAGCCAGCGCAGCCGGAGGTCCTGGTGGAGCAGCAGCGCGAGCCCGAGCGCCAGCACGAACTGCGGCACGGTCACCCCGGCCGCCCACAGCAGACCGATCCGGAACGACTCCCAGAACAGCGTGTCATGCAGCAGGTCGCGGAAGTTGAGGGCGCCGATCCACTGGGTGGGCGCGGTCCGCCCGGACTGCGCGTCGGTGAAGGCCAGCGCGATCCCGTACAGCAGCGGTCCGACGCTCAGCACCAGGATGGGCAGCAGTGCGGGCAGGACGAGGAACCAGGCCCCGTACCGGTCGAGCAAGGGCCGCTCCCGGCCCGCGCGGGGCGCGCGCCGCGCCTTCCGGGTCCGCGCTCCTCCCGCTTCGGTCACGGCTCTCGCGGATGTCATGCAACCGCCAACTGCACTGCCGGCACCATGGGTTCGGCTCCTCCGGGCGGCTCGTCCGGCTCCTGCGGCACACCCGGCGCCCGGGCGGCTGCCGCCATGGTGCTGACCCCCGGTCACGCCGTCAAGGTCCCGCGCACACGGTCCGACCTGTGTGAATGCGACACTGACCGACGAAGGGACACAACGGGGCGGGTACGGCCGCACGGACACGGAGGCGACGGATGGACGAGGCACGGGCGCGGGAGGTACTCGCCGGGGCCGGGCTGGGGCACACCGGGCCGGCGCGCGACGCGGAACTCCTCGCGCTGGGCGAGAACGCGGTCTTCGCCGTCGGTGACCTGGTCGTCAAGGTGGGCCGCGACGCCGAGCTCCTCGACCGCGCCCGCCGCGAGGTCGCCATCGCACGCTGGCTCGCCGAGGCGGACGTCCCCGCCGTGCGCGCCGTCGAGCCCGGACCGCTGTCGGTGGACGGCCACCCGGTGACGGTCTGGCACCGGCTGCCCGCCGCCGTACGCCCCGCCGAGCCCCGCGATCTGGCCGCGTTGCTGCGGCGGGTGCACGCGCTGCCGGCCCCGCCCTTCGCCCTGCCGCGCCGCGAACTGCTCGGCGGGGTGGAGCGCTGGCTGCGCCTCGCGGGCGACGCCGTCGACCCCGCGGACGCGGAGTACCTGCGCGCGCGCCGCGACGGCTTCGCCGAGGCCGCGGCCGCCCTGACGCCGCACCTCCCGCCGGGCCCGATCCACGGCGACGCGCTGCCCCGCAACGTCCACGTCGGCCCGGACGGCCCGGTTCTGGTCGACCTGGAGACCTTCTCCGCCGACCTCCGCGAGCACGACCTGGTCGTCATGGCCCTCTCCCACGACCGCTACACCCTCCCCGCCGAGTCCTACGCCGCCTTCACCGAAACGTACGGCTGGGACGTGCGCGAGTGGGAGGGCTGCGGCGTCCTGCGCGGCGCCCGCGAGACGGCGAGCTGCGCCTGGGTGGCCCAGCACGCGCCGGGCAACCCCAAGGCGCTCGCCGAGTTCCGGCGGCGGGTGGCGTCGCTGCGGGACGGGGACACGACGGTGCGGTGGTACCCGTTCTGACGCCTCGTCGGTGAGGGGCGGACGGGGGCCGCCACAGCCGGTCGGCACACCGAGGTCGTCACACGGGCTCGTCCGCCTCCACCAGCTCCCGCATCGGCCAGGACCCGTCCACCACCGCCTCCGCGTCGCCCTTGCTGCGCAGGAAGCTCTGGAAGTCCGCCGCCCACGCCGCGTACCACTCGATCTGGCTGCGGTGCAGCTCCGCCGGACCGAGGGCCGCGACCTTGGGGTGGCGGAGGGCTATCGCACGGGCGAGCCGGGCCGCGGCCAGCGCGTCCGCCGCCGCGTCGTGGGCGGCCCCGAGCACGACCCCGTACTCCTGGCAGACCGCCTCCAGATTCCGCTTGCCGCGGCGGTAGCGGTCCACCCAGCGGTCGATCGTGTACGGGTCGACGACGGGCGCGGGCTCGACGCCGCCGAGGCGCTCGCGCAGGGACGGCAGCCCGTACCGGCGCAGCTCGGCGGAGAGCAGGGTCAGGTCGAAGGCGGCGTTGTACGCGACGACCGGGACGCCCGCCCGCCAGTACCCGGCGAGGACGTCCGCGACCGCGTCGGCCACCCGGTCGGCCGGTCTGCCCTCGGACGCCGCGCGCTCGTTGCTGATGCCGTGCACGGCCACCGCCTCGGCCGGGATCGTGACGCCCGGGTCGGCCAGCCACTCCCGGCGCACGGCCGGCTCGCCGTCCCTGAGCTCGATGACGGCCGCCGTGACGATGCGCGCCTCGCGCGGGTCCGTTCCGGTCGTCTCCAGGTCGAAGCCGGCCAGCGGCTCCCGGTGCCAGCTCATGATGGCTCCCCTCCTCAGTGGTGCTTTCCCCCAGTGGCCTCCACCTTCGCACGCACCACCGACAACCGGACCACCACCTTCCGGTTCACCGGTCTCACGAGACCGGCCGCGAGTCCGCCCACGCCACTTCGAACTCCTCACGGTACGTCTCGAAAAGGCCGCCTTCGTCCCTCTCGTCCGCCTTGAGCAGCCGCCCGCCGCCCCGCAGCACGAGCACCGGCGACTCCATGCCGCGCGCCCGGCGCAGATACGACTGGACGACCGCGACGCCGTCCGAGCCGTCGCCGTCCACGAGGTACGCCGTGAAGCGCGGCGTCTCGTCGAACACCTGGATCTCGAAGGCGCCCGGATCGCGCAGCTTGGCGCGCACCCGGCGCATGTGCAGGATGTTCATCTCCACCGCGCGGCTCAGCTCGCCGCGCTTGAGGCCGAGTTCCCGCTCGCGCCGCTTCACCGCGCTGGACGCCGGGTTCAGGAACAGCAGCCGCACCCGGCCCCCCGACTCGGCGAGCCGTACCAGCCGCCGCCCGGAGAAGTTCTGCACCAGCAGGTTCAGGCCGATCCCGATGGCGTCCAGCCGGCGCGCGCCCCCGAAGAGGTCCTCCGCCGGGAACTGCCGCAGCAGCCGCACCCGGTCGGGGTGCACGCCCACGACGTCCGCGTACCGGTCGCCGACCAGGTCCTCCACGGCGTCGACCGGCAGCCGGCGGGCGGAGGGCGCGTCGCCGCCGGTACCGAGGATGTCCAGCAGCCGGGCCGAGGCCCGCTCGGCCTGGGCCAGCACGGCCTCGGACAGCGCCCGGTTGCGGGAGACGACGTTCCGGGTCACCTCCAGCTCGTCCAGGGCGAGTTCCACCTCGCGGCGCTCGGCGACGTACGGCTCGAAGCACGGCCAGTGCTGCACCATCAGCTCGCGCAGCTGGGGCAGGGTGAGGAAGCTGATCACGTTGTCGTCGGCGGGGTCCAGCAGATAGCCCTTGCGGCGGCTGACCTCGCGGACGGCCACCGCGCGCTGCACCCATTCCTGCCCGGCGGGCCCGGCGGCGGCGATCACCCAGTCGTCGCCGTGGACGGGTTCGTACACCGGCCGCAGCACGGCGGCGACGATCGCGCGCAGCCGCTGTTCGACGAGGTTCAGCCAGATGTAGGCACGCCCGGCCCGCTGGGCCCGTGTCCGTACCTCGCGCCAGGCGTCGGCGTTCCAGTCCAGTTCCGGACCGATGGATCCCAGCTCCATCGGCCGTGCCAGCGACACCGCGCCGGGTGGGACCTCTGTGGAGTTCCTCCCGTGACCTTCGTCACCAGGAGGCAGCTCCAGCCCTCCCGAGCCCACCCACGCACCGCCTTCCGCTCCCCCGGGGGTTCACCCCTACTCAACGATCAAGGAAGGGTACTCCGCGAGCGACGGGCGCTGCAGCCGGATGGACAGGTCCCTCCCCGACCACCGGGGGACCCCCCGCGGTTCCGGTCCGCGTGACCCGCCCGGTGTGAGCGGAGTCATGGCCACCGCACCGCGCGCGCGGGACGCGGCAGGGGCGGCGGGACGCAAGTCATAGGTGGGTCCGCCACTTTCGGGGACACTCGGCTGCAAGACGCTCCCTAC
Organism: Streptomyces sclerotialus; assembly: GCA_000719105.1. GTDB lineage: Bacteria > Actinomycetota > Actinomycetes > Streptomycetales > Streptomycetaceae > Streptomyces > Streptomyces sclerotialus_B. The sequence goes on from JODX01000016.1 coordinate 15,475, forward strand.
GGCACGGCCCAACTGAAAGAGTCGTTCCCATGCAGGTCTGGCCTGGAGAGGCATATCCACTCGGTGCCACGTACGACGGCGCCGGCACCAACTTCGCGGTCTTCTCGGAGGCCGCCGACCGGATCGAGCTGTGTCTGCTGCACGACGACGGCTCGGAGACGGCGGTGGAACTGCGGGAGACGGACGCGTTCGTACGGCACGCGTACCTGCCCGGCGTCATGCCCGGGCAGCGGTACGGCTACCGCGTGCACGGCCCGTACGAACCGGAGCGCGGACTGCGCTGCAACTCGGCGAAGCTGCTGCTGGACCCGTACGCGCGCGCCATCAGCGGTTCGATCGAATGGGGCGAGGAGGTGTACGGCTACCACTTCGGCTCGCCCGACAGGCGCAACGACCTCGACTCGGCCCCGCACACGATGGCCTCGGTCGTGGTCAACCCGTACTTCGACTGGGGCGACGACCGGCGCCCACGCACCGAATACCACCACACAGTGATCTACGAGGCCCATGTGAAGGGCCTGACGATGCGGCACCCGGGACTCCCCGAGGAGATCCGCGGCACCTACGCGGCGCTCGCGCACCCGGCGATCATCGAGCACCTCACCGAACTGGGCGTGACGGCGCTGGAGCTGATGCCGGTGCACCAGTTCATCAACGACCACCGCCTGGTCGACATGGGCCTCGGCAACTACTGGGGCTACAACACGATAGGTTTCTTCGCCCCGCACAACGCCTACGCCTCCTGGGGCGACCGCGGGCAGCAGGTGCTGGAGTTCAAGTCGGCGGTGCGGGCGCTGCACGAGGCGGGCATCGAGGTCATCCTCGACGTGGTCTACAACCACACGGCGGAGGGCAACCACCTGGGTCCGACGCTCTCCTTCAAGGGGCTGGACAACCCCTCGTACTACCGGCTGACCGACGATCCCCGGTACTACATGGACACCACGGGGACGGGCAACTCGCTGCTCATGCGCTCCCCGCACGTACTGCAGCTGATCATGGACTCGCTGCGCTACTGGGTGACCGAGATGCACGTGGACGGGTTCCGCTTCGACCTCGCGGCCACGCTGGCCCGGCAGTTCCACGAGGTGGACCGGCTGTCGTCGTTCTTCGACCTGGTCCAGCAGGACCCGGTCGTCTCCCAGGTGAAGCTGATCGCCGAGCCCTGGGACGTCGGCGAGGGCGGCTACCAGGTGGGCAACTTCCCGCCGCTGTGGACGGAGTGGAACGGCAAGTACCGGGACACCGTGCGGGACCTGTGGCGGGGCGAGCCCCGCACGCTGGCGGAGTTCGCGTCCCGGCTGACCGGCTCCTCCGACCTGTACCAGGACGACGGGCGCCGCCCGCTGGCCTCGATCAACTTCGTGACCTGCCACGACGGCTTCACCCTGCACGACCTGGTCGCGTACAACGAGAAGCACAACGAGGCCAACGGCGAGGACAACCGCGACGGGGAGAGCCACAACCGGTCCTGGAACTGCGGCGCCGAGGGCGAGACGGACGACCCCGGGGTCCTGGCGCTGCGGGCCCGCCAGATGCGGAACTTCATCGCCACGCTGATGCTGTCCCAGGGTGTGCCGATGCTCAGCCACGGCGACGAGTTCGCGCGCAGCCAGGGCGGCAACAACAACGCGTACTGCCAGGACAACGAGATCTCCTGGGTGCCCTGGCCGGAGGACGGCGAGGACGACGACCGGACCGGTCTGCTGGAGTTCACGCGCGCGGTCGTGCGGCTGCGCAAGGACCACCCCGTCTTCCGGCGGCGCCGCTTCTTCCACGGGCGGCCGGTCGAGGGCACCCACGACGAGCTGTCCGACATCGCGTGGTTCACCCCGGCGGGCGAGGAGATGACCCAGCGCGACTGGAACTCCGCGCAGGCGTCGACGCTGACCGTCTTCCTGAACGGCAACGCGATCTCCGAGCCGGACGCGCGCGGGGAGCGCATCAGCGACGACTCGTTCCTGCTGATGTTCAACGCGACGCACAGACCGCTGGAGTTCGTCGTGCCGGTCAACCACGGCCGCCAGTGGCAGGTCGTGGTCGACACCGCCCGCCCGGACGGCGTCACCCCGGACACGGTCCCGAAGATCAAGGCCGGGGACCGGCTGACCCTGCCGGACCGGAGCCTGACGGTGCTGCAGCGGCCGGCCTAGGTCCTGGCCCGCATGCACGCACGCGCGCGGACCGCCCGGGTGAACGGTTCACCCGGGCGGTCCGCGCATCTGTGCGGGGATCATGGCCGAGGTACGGCAGGCCCGTGCGCGGTTCCCACGGGCGGGTGCGCAGGTTCCCCCTCCGAGCGGGTACGTAGGGTGGCATGACACCTGAGCCCTCCGGGACCCCGGGCAGCGCCGGGCCGGCCGCCCCGACCGCGACGTACCGGCTCCAGCTCCAGCCGGACTTCCCCTTCGCGGCCGCGGAGGCCGCCGTGCCGTACGTGGCCTCGCTCGGCGTCTCCCATCTGCATCTGTCGCCGGTGCTGGAGGCCGTGCCGGGCTCGGGGCACGGGTACGACGTGGTGGACCACGCGCGCGTGCGGCGCGAGCTGGGCGGGGAGGAGGGGCTCAGGTCGCTGGCGCGCACCGCGCGGGAGCACGGGCTCGGCCTGGTCGTCGACATCGTGCCCAACCACATGGCGATGTCCCCGCGCCACAACCGCGCCCTGCGGGAGGTGCTGCGCGAGGGCCCGGCGTCGCCGTACGCGCGGTGGTTCGACATCGACTGGGACGCGCAGGACGGGCAGGTGCTGCTGCCGCTCCTCGGCGGGCCGCTCGGCGACGAGCTGGACCAGTTCGTGATCGACGGCCGGGAGCTGCGCTACTACGACCACGTCCTCCCGCTGCGGGAGGGCACCGAGAAGCTGCCGCTGCCGCAGCTCCTGGACGCGCAGTGGTACCGCCCGGTGTGGTGGCGACTGGCCCGCACCGAGCTGAACTACCGGCGGTTCTTCAGCATCTCGGAGCTGATCGGGGTACGGGTCGAGGACCCGGAGGTGTTCACGGCCACCCACTCCAAGATCCTCGAGCTGCTCGATGAGGGCGTGGTCGACGGACTGCGCGTGGACCACCCGGACGGCCTCGCCGACCCGGAGGCGTATCTGCGGCGGCTGCACGAGGCGACCGGCGGGCGCTGGACGGTCGTGGAGAAGATCCTCGCCGCGGACGAGCCGCTGCCGGCGGCCTGGCCGGTCGCGGGCACCACCGGCTACGACGCGCTGCGCCACGTGGACGGCCTCTTCGTCGACCCGGCGGGCGCCGGCGAGCTCCTCGGCCAGTACCGGCGGTACGCGGCCCCGCAGCCCGACCGGGGAGGCCACTGGGAGGCCACCGTGCGGCGCGCCGCGTACAAGGTGCTCACGCACGAGCTGGCCACGGAGGTGGACCGGCTCACTCGGGTGGCGCACCGGCTGTGTGCCCACGCCCCCGATCCCGCCCTGAGGGACCATGCGCCCTGGGCCCTGCGCACCGCGCTGTGCGAGCTCCTGGTCCGGCTGGAGGTGTACCGGCCGTACACCTCCCAGGACGCCTCCTCGATCGTCACCGAGGAGGCGGCGGCCGAGGCGCGCACGGCGTTCGTGGTGCCCGAGGAGGCACGGGCCGTGGACACGGTGCGGAACCTGGTACTCGCGCGCGCGGGCGAGGGGCGGGCGCTGGAGGAGTTCCGGTCGCGGTTCGCGCAGACCGCGTCCGCGCTGCGGGCGAAGTCCGTGGAGGACACGGCGTTCTACCGCTACGTGCCGCTGCTGTCGGCGAACGAGGTGGGCGGGGACCCGGGCGTCCCGGCCGTCGCGCCCGGGGAGTTCCACGCGTACTGCGCGCGCGTGCAGCGCGACTGGCCCACCACGGGCACGGTGCTGTCGACGCACGACACCAAGCGCAGCGCCGATGTGCGTGCCGCGCTGGCCGTGCTCACCGAGTGCCCCGGGCGGTGGGCCGACCTGCTGGCCGAGGTGACCCGGGAGGGTCCGGGCGTACCCGACGCGCAGCTCGCGTGGGCCGCCTGGCAGACGGCGTTCGGGCTGGGCCCCGCGGCGGCGGAGCGCCTCCAGGAGGCCCTGCTGAAACACGTGCGGGAGGCCGGGCTGCGCACGTCCTGGACGGAGCAGGATCCCGCGTACGAGCGCGCGGTGGCGGAGTTCGTCGCCCGGGGGCCGGCCGGCGACGGGCGCGTGACCGCCCTGCGGGGGGCCCTGGAGCCCCATGTACGGGCGAACGTGCTGGCCGCGGCGCTGGTCCAGCTCACGATGCCGGGTGTGCCGGACCTCTACCAGGGCACGGAGGACGAGTACCGGGCGCTGGTGGACCCGGACAACCGGCGGCCGTTCGAACCCGGTGAGCTGCTGTCGGAGAAGTCCCGCGTCACCGTCGCGGCCCTGCGGCTGCGCCACCGGCGTCCCGGCGTCTTCGGAGAGACGGCGACGTACCGGCCGCTGTCCGCCGAGGGCCCGGCCGCCGCGCACTGTCTCGCCTTCGAGCGGTCCGGCGAGGTCGTCACGGCGGTCACCCGGCTGTCGCTGCGGCTGGGCGAGGCGGGCGGCTGGGGCGGCACCCGGCTGGCGCTGCCCGACGGGCGGTGGAGCGATGTCCTCGCCCCGGAGCGGGAGTTCACGGGGCACGCGCGCGTGGCGGAGCTCTTCGAAGGGCTTCCGGTGACGCTGCTGGAGCGCGTACGGGACTGAGCCGCCGCTTCCCCGGCACCGGTCGTACAACTCCCCTCCGATGCCACATGCTCCCAGGCGCCCCCCGGAGCCGCCCCCGTCACCACCTTGACACCGGTTCCGGCGGTACGGGGAGACTGCGAGAGGCGACACCGGGCGGACAGGACGGGGGGTGAGTTCCCTGCGGGAGCTGCGCTACCCCACTGTCACCGAACTCCAGTCGTCCGCCCGGGCACTCGCGGCCCACCGCCCCGCCCTGTGCACCCTGAGGCAGATCGGCCTCTCGCGTGCGGGACGGCCCCTCCAGCTGCTGTCCGTGGGCCACGACCCGCGCGCGGTCCTGGTCGTCGCGGGCGCCCACGCCAACGAGCCGACCGGCGGCTCGACCCTGCTGGCACTGGCGCAACAGGTGATCGGAGACAGCGAGTTGCGGGCCGGCACCTCGTGGCACTTCCTGCTGTGCGCGGACCCGGACGGGGCGAGCCTGCACACGACCCCGGCGCCGCGCACCCTGTTCGACTACCACCTCGGCTTCTTCCGCCCGGCGGGACCCGAGCAGCCCGAGTGGTCGCCGTCGGTGCTGCCCCCGGACCGGCTGCCGCCCGAGACCCGCGCCCTCACCCGCGTCATCGACGAGCTGCGGCCCTACCTCCAGGTGACCCTGCACGGCACCGACCTCGGCGGGAGCTGGGTGCAGCTCACGAAGGACGTCCCGGGGCTCGCCGAGCCGTTCGCCAAGTCCGCCGCCGAACTGGACATCCCGGTCGAGACGAGTGCCTCGGACGCGGCCGGCTGGCGCGCCTCGGGGCCCGGTGTGCGCGTGATGCCCGACCCCGGCCCGGACGCGGCGTACCCGTACGCGCCGGACGACGCCCGGCACAGCACCTGGTACCACGCCCACCGCTACGGCGGGCTGACCGCCGTGGTCGAGGTGCCCATGTGGGCGAGCGACCTGGTGGACGACCCCGCCCCGCATCCGGCCCCGGCGGCGGCGCTCGGGGAGCTGGCGCGGCGGCTGCGACGGGACGCGTACCGGGTGGAGCGGATCCTGGCCGAGGCGCTGCCCCGGCTGCCGGGCGCGGAGGGTCCGCTGCTGCGCGCCGCGCGGTGGGCGCTGGACCTGGTGCCGGCGCTGGCCGCGGACTGGGCGCGGGGCACTCCGCCGGACACGACGGTGGCCTACCTGGGCAGTGTGGAGGCGTTCGGGCGCCGGCTGCCGTTGCGGGCGGCCGCGATGCTGCTGCGGGTCCTCCGGGACGCCGGCGACCCCACGGCGCCGCGTCTGGAAGAGCTCGTGGCCGTCTGGAGCGCGGCCTTCGAGGAGCGTTACAGGGCCCGCTGGGTGCCCCTGGAGAACCAGGTGGAGCACCAGGCCCGCACGGTGGTGACGGCGGCGCGGCACGCGCGGGACCACCTGGCGTAGACCCCCTGCGGCGGGCCGTGCGAACGGTGTGCGTCACTCCTGGCGCAGCGGCGCGGAGGACTTCACGTCCCGGTCGGGGGCGTCCGCGGGGGAGCCGTGACCGGAGTTCCCGCGCGCGTGCCGCCCGGCCAGTCCGGCGGCGGCGAGCACCACGCGGGACTGGTACTCGACCTGGCGGGCGAGCGGTGTCCAGCGCGCTCCGTATCCGTCGCGGTAGTCGGCGCACCACTCGTCGATGAGCCGGTCGAGGCGGGGCAGCGCACCGGCCGGGTCCTCTCCCGCTGCTCTGACGAGCTGGTGCAGGAGTCCCGCCGTGCGCAGCGCGACACGGCGCGCCGAGATGGCGAGGGAGGTCAGCCGGGCCATGTCGAGCGGCGGCAGCGGGCGGGTGCCGGCGCGGTGGGCGCCGGGGTCCCAGGAGTTGGCGATGCCGGGGCCCACCAGGAGGTAGTCGTCGATGGGGGCGAGCAGGCGGGCCGCGTCGGGACGGGCGCTCACCGAGGTCCGGATCCGGCCCAGGATGTCCTCGAGCAGCTCCGTGTCGCGACGCAGGGTCCTGCCGACGGTCCGCAGGGCCCGGTCGGCGTCCTCGGGCTCCGAGGCGTCCTCCACGGCCGGCACGCTCCACATGGGGGCCTCGACGATCGCGGTCACCGTTCCGTACGGATGCGGGTGGAACCAGGTGGACTCCACCGCGGCCTCCGTGATGGCGGCGGCGAGGTCACCCGGGTTCGGCGGCGGTACACGGTAGACGGCGGGGCCGAGCGCCGGCCAGTACAGGGTGTCGTAGGGACCCAGTTCGCGCGGCACACCCAGACGGGCGGCGATGCGGGCCACGCGCTCGGCGAGACCGGGCAGGTCGCGGGTCAGCTCCACGAAGCCGCCGCCGACGTCCACGCCGTGCAGGGAGCACTGGAAGAAGGGCCGCAGCTCGTCCTGGACGTCGAGCAGGGCGCGGGTCTCCGGCAGGACGGCTCCGTCGGCGCCCTCGGGGAGCCACTCGGGCTGCTCCAGGAAAGCCGGGCGGAAGAAGTTCCGGAAGTAGTGCCCGAGCGTGTACGGGCCGGCCAGCCAGCTCTCGTTGCGGCGTGCGCCGTCGGGGTCGAGGCAGAGCAGCAGGTGCCAGGCGGTGTCGACGTCTTCGCTCAGCCGCCGGTCGGCGAGGACCCGTTCGGCGAGGCGCAGCACCGTGGCGCCGCCCACGGGTTCGTTGGCGTGGGGTCCGGCGACGACGAGGGCGTGACGACCGCCGCGGCCCACGGAGAGCAGCCGCAGCGGGATGCCCTCCCGTGAGGTCCCCACGCGGCGCAGCCGGGCCCTGCCGGGATGCCGGGCCACGAGAGCGGCCGCGTGGGCACCCAGCTCGTCCACCGTCGGGTAGTGGAGGAGTGGCGGCAGAGGGCACACCTCCACGGCGGGGCTGTCGGTTCATCTGACGTACGTGGTCCGCGCACGGTCAGCAACGACTCGGGAAGTACTCACCACACAGTGGAACACGGGGAACACATGGACGCCAAGGGCACTCCTATACATGAATCCCCGGCCGCGTAACGGGCGGCGGCGGACACCGGGGACCGCCGCTCGCCCCGTCACCCGGGCGACGACAGCCGGAACGCCATGTCCCCGAAGCTCACCTGGTCGCCGTCACGGACGACGGCCGCGCCGATGACGCGCCGCCCGTTGACGGACGTGCCGTTGGTCGAACCGAGGTCGCGCAGCACCCACAGCCCGCCCTGGTGGCTCAGTTCGGCGTGCACCCGGGAGACGGTCTCGTGGCTGAGCCGCAGCCCGTTGGCGGGATCGCGCCCTATGCGCAGCGGATGCGCGCCGTTCGAGCGGGGCAGCAGCAGCTTGGGGAGCCGCTCGGTCTGCCAGGCGCGGCGCGTTCTCTCGGTGAACCCGGAGACCGCCCGGACGGTCCCGAGCACCAGCCGGGACCAGCGGCTCTCGGTGGGCAGGTCGGCGGTGAGCACGGCGAGTTCGTCGGAGTGCCGGGCGGTGAGCGCGAGCTCCATGCGCCGGACGAACGTGTCGTGCGAGAGACGACCGAGGGCGACACCGTCACGGAGCACCTTCAGCGCCCGCTCGCGCTCCGCGTCGGACAGCCGCGCGGGGTACGTGTTGAACTCGAAGGACGACGTCACGCAGGTGATTGTCGGACAGCACGGCGCGGGTGTCCAGGAAGCACGGAACCGGTCGCCCCGGCCACAGTGCACCCTGCCGGGCAAATGGACCGATTCGCCAGCGGCGGTGATCGTGTGTGACGCACCATGGTCGGGCTACCTCACGTATCGCAGCCGAAGGGGAACCGTCCGTGCACTTCGAGGTGTGGGCACCGCTGGCCGACCGGGTGACGCTCCATTGCGCGGACACCACGCGCGCGTTGGAGCGCGATACGGGGCGTGAGGGGTGGTGGACGGGCGAGGCGGAGGCGGCGGACGGCACGCGGTACGGCTTCGCGGTGGACGACGGCCCCGTGCTGCCCGATCCGCGCTCTCGCCGCCAGCCGGACGGTCCGGACGGGCTCAGCTCGGTGGTCGACCACGAGCGGTACACGTGGCGGGTGCCGTGGGCGGGGCGCGGACTGCCCGGCGCGGTGCTGTACGAGCTGCACGTGGGCACGTACACGCGCGAGGGCACCCTCGACGCGGCCGCCGAGCGGCTCGGGCACCTTGCGGAACTGGGGATCACGCACGTCGAGTTGATGCCGCTGTGCCCGTTCCCCGGGACGCACGGCTGGGGGTACGAGGGGGTGTCGCTGTGGGCCGTGCACGAGCCGTACGGCGGGCCCGAGGCACTGAAACGCTTCGTCGACCGGGCCCACGAGCTCGGCCTCGGCGTCGTCCTGGACGTGGTGCACAACCATCTGGGCCCGTCCGGCAACTATCTGCCCGCGTTCGGGCCGTACTTCACGGACCGCCACCACACGCCCTGGGGCGTGGCCGTCAACCTGGACGCGCCCGGCTCGGACGAGGTCCGCGCGTACCTCACCGGCAGCGCGCTGGCGTGGCTGCGGGACTACCGGCTGGACGGGCTGCGCCTGGACGCGGTGCACGCGCTCAGGGACACGCGCGCGTGCCACTTCCTGGAGGAGCTGTCGACGGCCGTGGACGCGCTCGCCGAGGAGGTGGAGCGGCCCCTGTTCCTGGTCGCCGAGTCGGACCTGAACGACCCGCGGCTCATCGCCCCGCGCGGACAGCACGGCTACGGCCTGCACGCCCAGTGGAACGACGACTTCCACCACGCGCTGCACACGGCGCTCACGGGCGAGTCCCAGGGCTACTACGCGGACTTCGCGCGCGACCCCCTGGCGGCGCTGGCGAAGACGTTCACCGGCGGCTACTTCCACGACGGCACGTACTCGTCGTTCCGGGGCCGCGGGCACGGCCGCCCGCTGGACCGCAGCCGTGTCTCGACGCACCGTCTGCTGGGCTACACGCAGACCCACGACCAGATCGGCAACCGCGCCCAGGGGGACCGGCTCGCGGCGAGCCTCTCCCCCGGGCTGCTGGCGTGCGCGGCGACGCTGATGCTGGCCTCGCCGTTCACGCCGATGCTGTTCATGGGTGAGGAGTGGGCCGCGGGCACGCCCTGGCAGTTCTTCACCGACCACACCGACCCGGAGCTCGCCGAGGCCGTACGCCGGGGCAGGCGGCGTGAGTTCGCGGAGCACGGGTGGGCCGAGGAGGACATTCCCGACCCGCAGGACCCGGCGACCCGGGAGCGTTCCTGCCTCGACTGGTCGGAGCCCGGACGCGAGCCCCACGCGCGCGTGCTGGCCTGGTACCGCGCGCTGATCGCGCTGCGCCGCGCCCAGCCCGACCTGTCGGACCCCGACCTCGCCGAGGTCAGGGTCGCCCACGACACGGAGGCCCGCTGGTTCGCCTTCCGCCGCGGCGACGTGCGCGTGGCGGTCAACCTCGGCCGGGAGCCCGCCGCCATACCGCTCGGCGTGCACCGCGCGCGCGTGCTGGCGGCCTGGGAGCCGGTGGACGCGCCGGGTGCGGACGGGGTGCTGCACCTGCCCGGGGAGTCCTGCGTGGTGCTGGTGCAGGAGTGACCCGGAGGACCCGCCACCGGCCCGGGCAGGGGCCGGTCAGTCCTCCTCCGGGAGCTCCGTGACCCGTTCCAGCAGGATGGCCTCCCAGGCCCGGCGCAGCCGGTTCCGCAAGGTGGGAAGCGGGCTCCCGTCGCCGCCGCGGAGCCGCTCGGAAAGCTGGATCACCGTGTCGCAGCGGGCCAGCCACAGGCCACGCAGACAGGGGCGGGCCCCGTAGCCGGCGAGCGTGGCGGCACGGACGGCGGCCGGGGAGCCGACGGCCAGGGCGAGACCCGCGATGTCCTCGGCGGGGTCGCCGACCACCGCGCCGGTCCAGTCGAGGACCCCGCGCACCCGGCCGTCGCCGCTCACCACCAGGTGCTCGCCGCCGAGGCCGTGGTGCACGAGCACGGGCGCGGGCGCGGTGAGCCGGTCCGCCGCGACCGGGGTGAGCCGGCCGAACCGGCCGGTGAACTCGTCGGCCTCCGCCAGGTGGCGGGCCGCCCCCGCCGCGGCCGTGCGCAGCGCATCCAGGGAGCGTGGCGCGGCGTGCGGGACGCCGAGCGTCCCGGCCTGCCGTACGGGCACCTCGCGCAGTCCGGTGAGCAGTCCCGCCAGGTCGGCCTCGCCGAGCGCGGAGACCGGGTGCGTCTCGCCGGTGCCGCCGGGCAGCCGGACGTCCAGGGTGTACGCCAGACCGGGCACCCACTCGCCGTGTGCGACGCTCACCGGGACGGCCACCTGGAGATGCGGGCGGACCAGGTCCCGCAGCCGCAGCTCGCGCCGCAGCCGCACGGCGGCCTCGTGGTCCGGGGCCAGGCGCAGCACATGGCGGGTGCCGACCCACCAGGTGCGGTGCCCGCCGCCCTCGTCGGTGACGGGCCGCACTTCGGGTCCGTCACCGTCGCGGAGGAGAGAGTCGCGGAGCAGGGAACGGACCAGCCGGCGGACGGTGTCCGCGGTGGGTGTCGGTGCCTGGGTCATTGTCGCGCCGTCGCCATCCGGGGGTCGGTGGGCTCCTGGGTTCCGGTGCGGGCGGTACGGGGCCCGGCCGGGGCGCGGGCACCGTACGCGGTCAGTCGACTATCACCAGCTCCCGCGAGGTGGTGTTGAGGCGGCGCCCGCCGTCCTCGGTCACGGTCACGATGTCCTCGATGCGCACGCCGAAGCGGCCGGGCAGATAGATGCCGGGTTCCACGGAAAAGCACATGCCGGGCACCAGGGGCCGCTCCTCGCCCTCGACCATGTACGGCGGCTCGTGGGTGGTGACGCCGATGCCGTGCCCGGTGCGGTGGACGAAGTACGCGCCGTACCCGGCCTCGTCGATGACGGCGCGGGCGGCCCGGTCGACGTCCTGGCAGGCGGCGCCCGGCCGGACGGCGCGGCAGCCCTCCTCCTGCGCGGCGCGCACGATGTCGTGCACCCGGCGCTCCTCGGCGTCCGGCTCGCCGACGTGCACCGTACGGGAGGTGTCGGAGCCGTACCCGTCCTTCAGGCCGCCGAAGTCGAGGACCACCATGTCACCGCGCTCGATGGTCCGCGCGCCGGGCTCGTGGTGCGGGTTGGCGCCGTTGGGGCCCGAGGCGACGATGGTGAAGTCGACCTGGGAGTGCCCGAAGCGCCGCAGCAGCTCCGCCAGGTCGGCCGCGACGTCGGTCTCCCGCCGCCCGGCGAAGGGCACCTTCCGGATCTCCTCGAACGTGGCGTCGGCGGCGGCTCCCGCGGCGGCCAGGCGGTCCAGCTCCGCCGCGTCCTTGACCGCCCGCAGCATGGGCAGGGACTCCGTGAGGGACACGTACCCCGTGTCCGGCAGCCGCTGCTGCAGGCCGAGGAGGTGCATCGCCCAGGTGTTGTCGCTGACGGCGTAGCGGCCGGTGCCGCCGCCGGCGGGGCCGAGCAGGGACACGGCAGCCGCGTACGGGTCCTGGCCGTCCGTCCAGTCGCGCAGGGCGAGCGCCGGTGCCGCCCGGGCCGCGTCGGGTGCCTCCAGGGCCGGCACCACCAGGACGGGGTCCTCCCCGGGCCGCAGCACCAGCATCGTGAGCCGCTCGGTCTCCACCGGCCGGTACCCCGTCAGCCAGACGAGGTCGGGCCCGGGCGCGACCAGGACGCCGTCGAGCCCGGCGGCCGCGGCGGCCGACTCCGCGCGCCGCATCCGGGCCGCGTGGTCGTCGGCGGTGAAGGGCGCGGGCGTCTCGGTCATGTGCTCCTCCGTTGCTCCGTACGTCCTCGGTCTCCCAGGTCTACGGGCAGCATCCTGCCCCTCCGCCGCGGCGCGCGCGAGCCGGTTGCGCCGTGGCGCCGGCCCGGACCCGCGCACGGCGCCCCGGGCGGGCCGGCGGCAGCGGGCGCGGCCGTCACAGCACCACCGGCTGCGGCCGCCACACCGGCGGCGTGGGCGCCCGGTCCGGCAGGAAGCCGTGGGCGCGGCGCGCGAGGTGGTCGGCGCGGTAGCGGCGGACGTGGCGGTGCCAGTGGAGGATGCCCGTCATCCAGTTCCGGAGCTGGTCCACATACCCGTCCAGGACGGCCCGGGCTTCCGACGACAGTCCGAAGTCGTCGCACAGAACGGGCAGTTCGTGCCCCACCACGTGCTGGAACTGCCGCATGCGCTGGGTCGTCAGGTCGTGGACGACGCCGAGCGCGGCCGGGTAGTCGCAGCCGAAGAAGTTCTGGACGACGAGGACGCCGTTGTGGATCTCGCCCTCGTACTCGATCTCCTTCTGGTACGAGAACACGTCGTTGACGAGCATCGCGTAGTCGACCGCGGCATTCTCCAGGGACCGGACGAGGCCGCTGCGGTACACCTCCGGCGGGAGTGCCGAGCCGTGGCCCGCGCGGCACAGGCTCATGGTGAGGTCGGAGCCGAAGGTGGCGCGGCGCATCTCCAGGTAGTCGACGGGGTCCGGGACGCGGTTCTGGAGCTGGTTGGACAGCTCCCACAGCCAGGCCCGGGTCATCACCTCCACAGCCTCCTTCACTGCGCGGCGGGCCTCCCCCGTCATTCCGGCCGTGGTGCGCCGCCAGAGGTCGGTCAGACCGCGCTCCAGGGCGTTCACGGGGAGGAGCGGCCGCGCGCCGTCCCCGGCGGGCATGCACGCCGACAGGCGCTCGGTGCACAGCCTGGCCCCGGCGAGGTCGCGGCGGCGGCCGAAGACCAGGGGGTAGTAGTCGTCACCGTACGTGCCCCAGGCCAGCCACCCGGAACTGAGGTCGAGCGCCTCCGGGGTGCCGTCCGGGTCCAGGCCCGCCGCGCACAGCGGCAGGTCGGCCGCGTCGAGCCGGTCCTCGTCCCAGACGCCCTCGCCGAGGAGGCCCGTGCTCCGCGCCCACGGCAGCAGGCGCCGCCGCGCGCCGTCGAGGTCCGGGTTCAGCCGTACCTCGAACGGCATATGGAAGTCCGGCAGCAGGGACGGTCCGACCTTCTGGAACGGGACGTGCGTGTGGGCGCGCAGTCTCTCGGCGGCGGCCCCGGCGAGCAGGGCGCCCACGTCGGCGCCGGACCTGCCGAGGCCCGCCCGGAACAGCGGCACCGGACCGGAGAGCAGCGCGCCGCCGAGGTCGAGCGGCCCGCGCGCGGAGGCGGCGCCCTCGTTCATGTACCGGCTGGAGCGCATGTGCCACTCATGGCCGCCCGACTGCCAGTCCTGGAGTCCCTTCGTGTACGCGGCGACGGCGGCCAGCTCGCCGGGGGTGAGCGCCGACTCCGCGGCCAGTGCGGGCACTTCGGTGAGCGCCGTGTGCTCGAACTGGTGGAGCCGGGAGGTCAGGATGTCGTTGACGGTGTCGGCCGCCTCCTGCGTCGTACAGCCGAAGAAGGTCTCCAGGACGAGGACACCGTTGCTGAGCTCGCCCTCGTCCTCGACCTCGCGCCGGTAGGAGAACAGGTCGTTGCGCAGGTGGACGGCGTCGGCGAACGTCTCCATCAGCACCCTGAGCGGCCTGGTGCCCGCCACGCGCGCGGGGACCTCGGCCGTCGCGTACTCCACGAGCCCCGCGGACCAGGGGGCGCCGCCCACCTTGCGGCGCATCTCGATGTACTCGACGGGGTTGGCGATCCGCCCCTCGTCGATGTTGGACAGCTCCCACAGCGACTCGTTCAGCAGGTGCTCGGTGGCGACCGCGAACCGGGCGCGCCACTCCTTCGACATGGACGGGACCGTGCGCGCCCACAGGTCGGCGAGACCGGCCTCGACGGGGTTGCGGGGCTCCGGTACGGGGGTGGTGGGGTCGAGCGGCATGAACTGCGGCAGCCGGTCGAGGTACGCCTTGCCGCCGGCCCGGTCCTGGGTGCGCTTGAAGGTCTCCAGGAAGTGGTCGTCGAAGAAGAAGACCCACACGTACCAGTCGGTGACCAGGGAGAGCGCCGGGCCGTCGCAGTCGGGGTGCGTGTACGCGCACAGCAGCCCGTAGTCGTGCGCGTCGAGGTCGGACCGCTCCCAGATCCCGGAGCCCTCCAACATGCCCATGCCGCGCGCCCAGGCGGCCGAGTGGGCCCGGGCCTCGTCCAGATGCGGGTTCAGCCGGGCGGGGTACGGCAGATAGAAGTGCGGCAGGCGGAACGGCTGTGTCATGGCCGGGCATTACCCGTACCCCTCGGGCAGCACCCGCGGACCGGGACATGATCCCACCATCGCGTGAACCCGGGGCAGGAGGTTACGGCCGCACCTGGATCAGCGCGTGCGTGCCGCTCGTCCGCCAGCGCTGTCCCTCCGCGGCGACGAGCCGGGCCTCCGTGTCCGGGGCGAGTCCGGTGATCACATCCGACTTGAGGGTGCGCAGCGCGGCGACCGGGCCGGGGAAGTACGCCGTCACGTCGGCGAACGGCGTGGTGGGCGGCCACCTGCGGTCGCCCACCAGACGGCGGTAGTTGAGGTCGCCCTTCATGACGGTGACGTCGGCGGCCGCGAACTCCGCACGGAGGTCGTCCGGTAGCTCCGCGTACGGCAGCGGACCGCAGGAGAAGGGATGGGCGCGCAGGGTGATCCGGCCGTCGGCCAGCGCGGCCCACAGGCGCCGGCCGTGCTCCGTGCCGGCGTCGGTCAGGTGGCGTACGGCGTCGACGACGTCGGCGGTCGTGGCGTCGGAGACGTAGTACGGGTACGGCTTCACGTGCAGCACCGCCCGCTCGATGTGGCCGTGGAGCAGCAGGTGGTCGACGAGGAGGAGGTCGGGGACGAGTTCGCGGCCCGCGTTGTCGGCGACGAGGACCAGTGTCCCGGCCCCGGTGAGCAGCCGCCACAGCGCGTCGCCGTCGTCCGCGACCAGCTCGGCGACGCTCGCCTCGCCGTCGTCCTTCTGGATGCGGAAGCCGAGGTCGGCGCGGTTGCCCCAGAGCGAGCCGTGCAGCAGGGCCGTGCGCTGCTCCTCGGGGGACAGGGCGCCGAGCCGGTCCAGGGCGGTGATCTCCTCCCGCGCCTCCGGGCCGGCCAGCTCGGCGAGCTTGAAGGGGCGGAACGGGTCGACGCCCTGCCACGGGCCCGGCCCGAAGTACCCGACGGCGCGCAGGAGCCGGCGGTAGAAGTAGCTCTCCGACCACAGGAACGGCACCTCGAACCAGGACCGGCCGACGTACGCGTCCACGCCCCACGCCGCCCACCAGGCGTCGCCGTCCAGGGCCTCGACCGTGCCCTCGACGGCGCTCTCGAGCAGGGCGTCCAGCGCGCGGTGCTGTCCGGGGCCGTACGGGAAGGCGTCGCGCACCCTGCGGATGAGCGCGGGGTGGCGTTCGGCGAGCACGCTGTGCGGGAAGGACTCCGGGCCGGCGCTGGTGATCACGGAGGCTTCGGGCACATCGGGGGCGTCAGGCATGGTCCGATACTCCACCCGGCCGTGCCGGGTCGACGGGAGGCAGGGCCACGTCCTTGACCCGCTGGGCGAGCTGCTTGCCGAAACCGGCCTCGGTCCACACGTACTTCTGGAACTGCTCGGGCGTCACCGGCCGGCGCCAGGGGACACCGCCCGGGAAGAAGACCGACGCGCACCCGGAGCAGTAGGCGGCCGAGCGCCACAGCGCGTCGGCGCGGGGCCCTCCCGTCGCCTCCACGCGCCGCTCGCGGATCTCGCCGACGACGGCGCAGACCGTGACGACGAACATCAGCGCCGCCAGCACCGAGCCGCCGATCGTGTAGAGCTGTTTGTCGTTCGTGATGCCCTCGTGGGCGAGGGCACCGCCCACAGCGGTCAGCAGCAGCCCCTCGACGGTGTGCGCAAAGGTGTCGAACCGGGAGGTGACGCCCGGCTGCTTCGCCAGCCGGTCGGACAGGCGGCTGCGTACGGACTCCTGGTCGGCGCAGGTGTCCGGCACGGTACGCACCGCGGATCCCCCACAGCCAGGACATGTCATCCCCACGGCCCACGGGGCCACTTCGCTCTCCATGGCCCCTACGCTAACGGCCGGCTCTCCGGGCACCCGACCCCCCTCCCACCGCGTATGCGCCGCCACGCCGGAAACGGTGCCGCCGCACCGTAGCGCGAGCGGCCACATGGGTGTTTGAGTCATGTGCACCTGCGAGGACAGGGAGGATCCCATGGGAACAGCCCGAGAGACCGACGCCCCCTTGACCATCGACGTGACCGGCCGCGACATCCACGGCGAGGCCGCCCGGATCCGTGCGAGAGGGCCGCTGACCCTCGTGGAGCTCCCGGGGCGGGTGGAGGCGTGGGCGGTCAGCAGCCCCGAGCTGCTCAAGCGGCTGCTCACGGACTCCAGGGTGTCGAAGGACCCGCGTCGGCACTGGACCCGGTTCAGGGAGGGGGACATCACCCCGGACTGGCCGCTGTTCACCTGGGTCGCCGTGCGGAACATGTTCACCGCGTACGGCGGCGAGCACAGGCGGCTGCGCACCCTGATAGCGAAGGCGTTCACGGCCCGCCGCACGGCCGCGCTCCGGCCCCGGATCGAGGAGATCACCGAGAACCTCCTGGACCGGGTCGAGGAGGCCGCGCGCCGGTCAGGCGTCGTCGACCTGCGGGAAAAGTTCTGCTATCCGCTGCCGATCCAGGTGATCGGTGAGCTGTTCGGTGTGCCCGAGCGCCTCGCGGGTGATCTGCGGCACCTGGTGGACCGCCTCTTCGACACGTCCGCCGACCCGGGTGAGATGACCGCCGCGTACGAGCGGATGTACGGCGTCCTCACCGAACTCGTCGCTCTGAAGCGCACGTCTCCCGGCGACGACCTGACCTCCGGGCTGATCGCTGCCCGTGACGAGCAGGGGGACACCCGGCTCAGCGAGGACGAGCTGCTCAACACCCTGGTGCTGTTCATCAGCGCCGGCCACGAGACCACCGTCAACCTCCTCGACAACGCGGTCCACGCCCTGCTCACCCACCCCGCGCAGCTGGCCCACGTACGGTCGGGCCGGGCCTCGTGGGACGACGTGGTCGAGGAGACCCTGCGGCAGGACGCGCCGGTCGCCAGCCTGCCGCTGCGGTACGCCGTCGAGGACCTTCCCCTCCGGGAGCTCGGCGGTCCCGAGGGGACGGTGATCGGCAAGGGTGAGGCGATCCTGGCCGCGTACGCCGCCGCCGGGCGTGATCCGCAGCGGCACGGCGAGGACGCCGCGCTCTTCGACGTCACCCGCGTCGACAAGGAGCACCTGGCCTTCGGGTACGGCGTGCACCGCTGCCTGGGCGCGCCGCTCGGCCGCCTGGAGGCCGCGATCGCCCTGCCCGCCCTGTTCGCACGCTTCCCCGGGCTGCGGCTCGACGCCGGCGATGAGGAGTTGGGGCACGTGGAGTCGTTCATCTCCAACGGTCACCGGCGGCTGCCCGTACGCCTCGGCGACGGCTGAGCACCTCGTGGGACGCTCCGCCGGGAGCGCCGGCCTGCGGGCGGTCCCCGGCCGGTGGCGGTCGGACCCCCGTGCGTCCGCCGCCGGCCGGGGCGGGTGCGCCGCCCTCGCCCGCTAGCCCGGGAACGCGCTCGCGACACCGCCCGCGCCGAGGCGCTCGAACCGCTCCTGGACATTGGCGGCGAACGCCTGCTGCTCGGTGCCGTTGTAGGCCTGTCCCGTGACGTTCATGGCCACGGTGAGGACTCCGCTGATGGGCGCACCGGGCGAGGTGCGCACCGGGGTGCACAGGAAGCTGAACTCCTGCGGCTGCGGGACGTCGTACGTGCTGAGCTGCACCCGGGGCAGGGTGGCCGCGCGGCCGGTGTGGAAGGCCTCGTCCATCGCGTTGAAGACGCCGACGGACTCCAGGCCGGGCAGCGCCATCCGGCCGGGGCTGAACTGCGGCACCATGCCGAAGGCGGCGCCCTGCTTGCCGTTGGCGTAGCGCAGCAGGTGGTGGGCGCCCTCGGTGAGCATGATCGGGAACGGGGCGCCGTCGAACACGGCGAACAGCTCCTGCTGCTGGGCGAGCAGGCTGTCGCGCAGCTTGAAGTCCGCGAGCAGAGTCTCGGTGAGCTCCTGCATGCCTTCGCGGATCCTGCGGTCCCAGACCCGGGGCTTGGTGTCGGCGACGCACACGGTGCCGAGGATCATGCCCGTGTTGTCGCGCAGCGGGGTGCCGAGGTACGAACGCACGCCCATGTCGTTGACCAGCGGGTTGCCCTTGAAGCGCGGGTAGTCGAAGACGTCGTCCAGGGCGAGCTGGGACCCCTGTGCCACCGCGTGGGGGCAGAACCCGTAGTCGTTGGGCGCCTCACGGGCGACGCTGCTGAGGTCGAAGACGATGCCGCCGCCGTCGGGGTCGGCCTTGTCGTCGGGCGACGCGGTGGGCACGTACATGCCGCGGAACATCTGCCGCTCGTCGTTGATGAAGTTGACCATGGCGAGCGGGGCCTGGGTGAAGCTGGCCGCGAGGCGGGCGACACGGTCGAACGTCGCTTCCGCGTCGGAGTTGTTGAGGCCGAGAACCTGCAGCCGCAGCCTGCGCTGCTCGCCCTCGAGGCGCGCCTGGTCGGATGTCTTGAGGGGATCCATGAGGTCAGATGAAAGCAGAATATCGGACTCCGTGAATCACACGCCCGTTGCACTTCGTCTCGTTCTCCACCCCTTCAACACCGGTACCCGGGACCCGGATTGCCCCCGATCACCCCACGAAGGCCCTGACCACCGCACCTTCCCCCTCCGTCACACGGCGCTCCGCACAGATGGCCGATCTTGGATCCTGTCCAAATATTTCCAGGTTTCAACCTCAGGCGATCACTTCCCGCCATTCCTCCGTCGGAGATCGAGCGGAGCCGAATATGCGTAAGACAATCTTCCGGTGGGCCGGTTTTCGACGATCGCGTGCGCGGCCCGCCTGGACGGAAGGGCTCGGGACAGTGGGTCGAGTGCGGTACGAGCTGCGGGCATCCCACGGCCATGGGGTCCGGAAGACCCTGGCGCACCGGCCGATTTCGCGCCAAGATCCACTTCGTGTACAGCACCGGCCCCGGTACGACGGCGTCCAGGGGTTCGCCTCACACTCGTAACCCTGTCCCATCCGACCCACTGGTGACTCCGACCGGTGGGCGGACGTCTAGCGCGCCATCGCACACGCACATCGACGAAGCAGCGAAGGAGAGTTGCGTTGAAGAAGTCGGACGTGGACGCACGGTCGGTCGCGGTGATCGGCATGGCCTGCCGGCTGCCGGGTGCCTCCGGGACCGATGAGCTGTGGTCCCTGCTGCGGGACGGCGTGGACGCCACCGGCGAGACACCGTCCGACCGTTACGACGCGGACGCCCTCCACGACCCCCGCCCGGGGCCCGGGAAACTCGCCAGCCGGCGCGCCGGGTACGTCGCCGCCGCCGACTTCGACGCCGAGTTCTTCGGCATGTCGCCCACGGAGGCGGTCGAACTCGATCCACAGCAGCGGCTGTTGCTGATGACGGCGTGGGAGGCGCTGGAGGACGCCGGCCGACGGCCCGACCTGCTCGCGGGCAGCCGTACCGGCGTCTTCGTGGGCGCCGCCCGCACCGACTACCTGGAGCTGGCACTCCGCCGGGGGCCTCAGGCGGCGACGGCGGCCCAGTTGCTGAACTTCCGCTCGCTGCTGTCCGCCCGGCTGTCGCACTTCTTCGATCTCCGCGGCCCCAGTGTTGTCGTGGACACCGCGTGCTCCTCGTCGCTGACCGCCGTGCACCAGGCGGTGCAGAGCATCCGCGCCGGGGAGAGCCCCCTCGCCCTGGTGGCCGGGGTGAACCTCACGCTGCGCCCGGACGAGGGGCTGGCGATGACCGCGGCCGGGTCCATGGCCGCCGACGGCCGCAGCAGGTTCGGCGACGCGGACGCCGACGGGCACGCGCCCAGTGACGCGGTCGCCGTCGTCGTGCTGAAACCGCTGGCCGCCGCCCTCGCCGACGGCGACCGCATCCGCGCCGTCATCCAGGGCAGCGCCGTCGGCAACGACGGCGGCACCAGCGACTCGGTGCTCAACCCCTCGCTCACCGGACAGCTCGAAGTGCTGCGCTGGGCGTACGAGGACGCCGGTGTCGATCCCGCCGACGTGGACTACGTGGAGGCACACGGATCGGGCTCCCCCGCCCTGGACCCGCTGGAGCTCACCGCGCTCGGCGAGGTGCTGGGCCGGGGGCGCCCCGCCGACCGGCCGCTGCTGGTGGGCTCCGTGAAGACGAACGTCGGGCACGCCGAGGCCGCCGGCGGTCTCGCCGGGCTGATCAAGGCGGTGCTGTGCCTGGAGCACGGGCAGGTGCCGCCCAGCCTGCACCTGGACACCCCGAACCCGCGGGTCGACTGGGACCGGCTGCCGCTGGTGGTGCCGCGCACCCTCCAGCACCTGCCCGACCGGGACCGCCCGGCCGTCGTGGGCGTCTCCGGGCAGGGCTCCTCCGCGCTCAACGCGCACGTGGTGCTGCGCCGGGCGGACCCTCCGGGAGTCCGCGCCAGGGAGCCGAGGCCCGGCAAGGCGTACGTCCTCCCGCTCTCCGCCCGCACCCCCGCCGCCCTCACCGCGCTCGCCCGGCGCTACGCCGACTACCTGCGCCCGGGCGGTGCGGGCGGGGCGTACTTCCTGCGGGACATCTGCTTCAGCGCGGCCACCCGCCGGCAGCACCACCCGTACCGGCTGGCCGTCGTCGGCTCCTCCCACGAGGAACTGGCCGCCGCGCTCACCGGCACCCGCACGGGTCCGGTCCGCACCTGTGAGGCGGCCGACCGCTACCGCGCGGGAGCGGACGTGGACTGGGAGGCGGAGTTCAAGAAGGGCGGCACCTACGTACCGCTGCCGCTCTACGCCTGGCAGACCGAACGGTACTGGCCCGGCGAGGAGCAGCACTCCGACGACGGCGGCGACCTCTCCACCTGGGTACTGCGCGAGCACGCCCGCACCGGCTTCGACGACGGCTCCACGCTCACCGAGATAGGCATCGACTCGCTTGCCCGGCTGCGCATCGTGGTGGAGCTGACGAAACGTTCCGGCCGTGAGGTCGACCCGGAGGAGTTCGGCCGGCTGCGCACGGTGGGCGAGCTGCGCGCATGGACCCGGACGCTGGAGGCCGCGGCGTGACGGGCGAGGCACCCCTGCGCGGCGGCGAGGACGACGGCCCCGGCAGACCGCTCGGCGGTCCGGGTGCGCCGGTCCTGCCCGAGACCCTGTACGGCTGGTTCGCCCGTTCCGCGGACGAGCTCGGTGACACGGCCGTCGCCCTGGAGATCGGTGAGGAGCGGTTCACCTACGCCCGGCTGCGGGAGCTCGCGGAAGCGATCGCGGCCCGGCTGGCCGCGGCGGGAGCCGGTGCCCCGCCGCGGCGCGTCGGACTCCTGGCGAGCCGGTCGCCGCTCGCGTACGCGGGGTACCTGGCGATCCTCCGGGCCGGGGCGACCGTCGTCCCGCTCAACCCGGAGTACCCGCCCGGGCGGACCGCCGACATCGCCCGGGCGGCGGACCTGGACCTGGTCCTCGCCGGGACACCGGAGGCCGTCGGCCTGGAAGTACCTCGGCTCGTCCTCACCCCCGACGAGCTGATGTCCCTCCCGTCCGGTCCGCCGCCGTCCGACCCCGACCACCCGCGGGCCGCCCCCGACGACCTCGCGTACATCATCTTCACCTCCGGTTCCACGGGCGTGCCCAAGGGTGTGCCGATCACCCACCGGAACATCTGCGCCAACATCGGGTACCTCGCCCCCCGGTACGGCATCGGACCCGGCAGCCGTCTCTCCCAGACCTTCGAGCTCACCTTCGACGCCGCGGTGCACGACCTGTTCGTCGCCTGGGCGGGCGGCGGGACGCTGGTCGTGCCGGCCCGCAGCCAGCTCCTGTCCCCGGTGAAGACCGTCAACTCCCTGCGGCTCACCCACTGGTTCTCGGTGCCGTCGCTGATCACCTTCGCCTTCCGGCTCGGCACGCTGAAGCCCGGCAGCATGCCGACGCTGCGGTGGAGCATCTTCGGCGGGGAACCGCTCACCCTCGCCGCGGCCCGCGAGTGGCGCGAGGCGGCGCCGCAGAGCGGACTCGAAGTGCTGTACGGCCCGTCCGAGCTGACCGTCTCCTGCACCGGCTACCGCTTCCCGGCCGATCCGGCCGACTGGCCCGTCACCCCCAACGGCACCGCCCCCATCGGCCGCTCCCACCCGACGCTGGACTTCGTGCTGCTGGGCGAGAACGGCCGGCCGGCCGACAGCGGCGAGCTGTGCATGCGCGGCCCGCAGCGCTTCCCCGGCTATCTGGACCCGGCGGACAACCCCGGCCGTTTCGTGGGCCTCGACGGCCAACGGCGGCCGCACGAGACGCACTGGTACCGCACCGGGGACCGGGTGGCCCTGCACGAGGGCCAGTTGGTCCATCTCGGCCGCACCGACCACCAGGTGAAGATCAGGGGACACCGGATCGAACTCGGGGAGATCGAGGCCATGCTGCGCGAGCAGGAGAGCGTGCGCGACGCCGTCGTCCTCGCCGTGCCCGCGCCCGACGGCGAGCCGGAGCTCCACGCCGTGGTCAGCGGCGCCGGCTGCGTGCCCGACCGGATCTTCGCGGGCCTGGGCGACCGGCTGCCGCCGTACATGCTGCCGCGCCGGATCTCCGTCCGCGACGCACTGCCCCTGAACGCCAACGGCAAGACCGACCGCCGGGCCCTGCTCGCGGAACTGACCGCCTCGGGCTGAGCCGCTCCTCCCCCGCCGCACCCCTCCTCACCCACCCCCCGTCACACACCGCTAGTGAGGCATGCACATGTACGACGCCATCGTGGTCGGGGCGCGCTGCGCCGGAGCCCCCACCGCCATGCTGCTGGCCCGCGCCGGGCACCGGGTGCTCCTGCTCGACAAGGCGGCCTTCGGCACCGACGTCCTCTCCACGCACCTCGTCCACCAGCCCGGTGTCGCCGCCCTCGCCCGCTGGGGCCTGCTCGACGCCGTCCGCGCCACCGGCTGCCCGCCCCTCACCCACGTCCGCTACGAGGTGACGGGGACCGACGTACGGCTCGAGGGATCCGCCCGGGGCGTCGAGGGCCAGCGCGCCGGGTACGCGCCGCGGCGCAACGTCCTGGACCCCGTCCTGGCGCAGGCGGCGGTCGCGGCCGGCGCCGAGTACCGCGACCGGTGCACGGTGACCGGCCTGCTGTACGACGACTCGGGCCGTGTCGTCGGCGTCGAGGGCAGGCACGGCGGGCGGACCTTCACGGAACGCGCCCACCTCGTGATCGGCGCCGACGGCATGCGCTCCACGGTCGCCCGCCTCGCCGGGGCGCCCTACACGGTGGAGGACCCCCGGCTGACCTGCGCCTACTACACGTACTGGACGGACGTCCCGGCCACGATGGAGCTGTACGAGCGGGCCGGGGCCTGGGTGGCGGCGGTCGCCACCAACGACGGGGCGACACTGGTTCTGGCCTATTTCCCGCAGTACCGGTTCGACGCGGTCCGGGCCGACGCGTTCACCGCGTACCTGGGGCAGATACGCGCCACCGCACCGGAGCTGTACGAGCGGCTGCGGGGCAGGCAGCCGGCCGAGCGGCTGCGCGGCACGGGCGACCAGCAGAACTTCTTCCGGCAGGCCACCGGCCCCGGCTGGGTCCTGATCGGCGACTCCGGGCACCACAAGGACTCCATCACCGCACGCGGCATCAGTGACGGTTTCCGCCAAGTGGAATCACTTGTGGAGTACACCGGCGGTCTCCTCGGCGGCGACCCCGAACGGCTCGACGAGGCGCTGTCGAAGTTCGCCGAGGACCGGGACGCCACACTCCTGCCCGGGTACGAGGCCACGCTGGCGGTCGCCCGTCTGGAGCCGCACGAGCAGCGGTTGTCCCTGCTGAGAGCGGTGCAGACGGACCCGGAACTGACGTCCATCTACTTCGACATGGTGGCCGGAATAGGGTCCGCCGAGGCGCTGTACACCCCGAAGCTGCTGTCGCTTCTTTGATCGCCGTCAACTGGCCGGAACGACCCTCCAGTTGTGGTCAAGCGGATGCTGACGGTGTGCCGTGGGCCTGATACGGTTCACCACGCCGCTGACATTTGCCACCACTGTGTCAAGGCGGCGCGCGCGGGGGATCTCGGGCATGCGCACCACCGCCCCTACCGTCACCAGTGTTTCCGCTGTCGTACGAGGAATCAGATGCCAGGCACCCGCGACCGGCGGACACGTCATCGGTCCGCCTCTCGCAAGAATCTCCGGCTGTCGTTCGTCGTGCCGTTCGTCGTGCCCGCGGTCCTCGCCACCGGCGTGTGGGGCTACACGGCGGCCGGACTGATCGACGAGCAGCTCCAGTTGCGGACCGAGTCCGACCGGGCGTCCGCGGTCGCCGGCCCGGCCCAGGCACTCGTCACCCGGCTGCAGGAGGAGCGCCGCCGCACCGCCGTCTGGCAGGCGAGCCGCACCGGCGCCGCCCGCAAGGAGCTGGACGCGGCCCGCGAGGCGACCGACGCCGCCGTCGCCTCGTACCGCAAGGCCTCCTCCGCCGCGCTCGACACCTCGGCGCTCGGCAGCGCGGACGAGAAGTTCGGCCAGGCGCTGGACGGCCTCGCCGAGCGGCGGAAGGACATCGACGGCCGCAGTCTGAACGGCGCGGACGCCTTCCAGTACTTCACCGGCACCGTCACCGGCGGCACCGAACTGATCGCCGCCGCCCTGCGCAGCGACGACGCCGACCTGGCCGGGACGGGTGCCGCCACCACGGCCCTCGTACGCCTCACCGAGATGCTCTCCCGCGAGGACGCGCTGATCTCCGGCGCGCTGCCCACGGAGGAGATGAGCGACGTGACGCGCTCCCGGTTCCTCCAGTACCTGGCCGTGCAGCAGGAGTTGCGGGCCGCGCTGACGGCCCGGGACCTGCCCGCGGGCGGGGCCGCCGCCTACGGGGAGATCACCGGCAGCAGACAGTGGACGTCCATCGGCGTGATCGAGGACGCCGTCGCGGGCGCCGGCGGCACGGGGCTGCCGCTGCCCCGGCAGGCCGCGTCCTGGCCGGAGGCCGCCGACACCGTTGTCGGCGAGCTGCAGACGGTGGGCGAGGACGCGGTGCGCGGCTTCGCCGGCGAGGCTTCGGACCAGGCCGGCGACCTGCTGCTGGGGCTGCTCCTCGGCACCGCCGCCACGCTCGCCGCCCTCGCCGGCGGTGCGCTGCTGGCACTGCGCGGCAGACGGACGACGCTGGACCGCCTCACCGAGCTCCAGCAGAAGACCGAGACGCTCTCCGGCGTCTGGCTCCCGCAGCTCATGTCCCGGATAGAACGCGGCGAGCGCGTCGAACCGCAGCCGCTCGCCGCCCCGCACCACCACGCCGCCGCCGACGAACTGGAGCGGCTCGGCGCGGCCATCGAGCACCTCGGTTCCGTGGCCGCCGACGCCGCCGTACGGCAGAACCTCGGCCGCGAGGGCACCGAGAAGGTCTTCGCCCAGCTCATCCGCCGCACCCAGATCCTGATCCACCGCCTCATCTCGCTCCTGGACGACCTGGAGCGCAAGCACGAGGACTCCGACCTGCTGAAGGACATCTTCAAGGTCGACCACCTCGCGACCCGGGTCCGCCGGCACGCCGAGAACCTGGTCATCCTCTCCGGTTCGCCGCCGAGCCGCCGGATGACCGCGCCCGTCTCCATCACCGACGTGATGCGCAGCGCGGTCGCCGAGACCGAGTCGTACACCCGGGTCAAGGTGAAGAACCTGCCCGCGGACCTGCGTCTCGCCCTGACCGGACGGGCCGTCGCCGACGTCACCCACCTGCTCGCCGAGCTCATCGAGAACGGCACGAGCTTCTCCCCGCCGGACACCCACGTGTTCATCAGCGCCACCAAGGTGGCCAAGGGCCTGGCCGTGCACGTCGAGGACCACGGCCTCGGCATGCCGGAGGACCTCCGGGAGAAGGCCAACCACCTGCTCTCGCACCCGCCGAAGCTCGACATGACCGCCCTCGGCGAGGACCCGCGCCTCGGCCACTTCGTGGTGGCGCGGCTCGCCGAGCGGCACAAGATCAAGGTCGAGCTGCGCGAGTCCGTGTACGGCGGCACGCTCGTCGTCGTCCTGCTGCCGGCCGGGCTCCTGGAGGAGATCGAGTCGCCGGTCCTGGACCAGCTGCAGTCGGCGGCCGCGGCGCAGAACCGTGCCGCCGTGCGGGGTACCGGCGAGCGGACCGGCATCCCGTCGGCCGAGCCGGCCGGTGCGCCCGCCGCTGCCGCGGTGCCCTCCACGGTCTCCGCCGTCTCCGAGCCCACGCGCGCCGGTGCCGTGCCCGGGGCCGCGCTCGCGGGGGCGGCCTTTCCGGCACCCGCGGCGGGCGAAATGCCGACGCACTCCCGGACGCCGGACCACAGCGGGTTCCCCGACTACGCCGGCGCCGGCCTGCTGCCGCCGGTGTCGCACCACCCGTCGGACCACCCGTCGGCCCGGAATGCGGGCGGAGCCACGTGGGCGGCCCCGCAGGAGCACCCCGTGCACCGCACCGAGTCCGGCCCGCCCGCCGCGCGTCCCGCGACACCGGCCTCGCCGGCCGCCCCCGCCGCCCCGAACCCGGCCCGGCCCGCCCCGGCCGCGCGCTCCGCCCGGGACGCAGGCTCCGCCCGGGACGCGTCCGGCCCCCTGACCACCCCCACGGTCCTGCCGCAGCGGACCCGGGGAGCCAGCCTCGCGCAGCAGCTGCGCAAGGAGGCGGCGCAGCAGAACGACGGGAACGGCGGGGCGGGCGGCCTGACCCCCGACGCCTCGGCCCGCGCGATGATCGCCATTCAGCAGGGGCTGAAGCGGGCCCGGCTCTCCGAGGGCGGCGAGCCGGACGGCACCGACGACCGGAAGGCGCCGCCACAGGACCCCGGCGCTTACTGACGCGCGCCTGAAGGCGCGCCCACACGACTCGGCGCACCTCCCCCGATGCGCCGACGGACCGGCGCACCCCCGGCGCCGACTAACTGTGAGGAACATTCAGGAATGACTGAGCAGGTACAGACCGGTCCCCAGCTGGACTGGCTCCTGGACGGGCTGGTGGAACGGATTCCGGAGATCCGCTGCGCCGTCGTGCTGTCCGGTGACGGCCTCCTCATCGGCAAGTCCAAGGACATCCGCCGGGACGACGCGGAACATCTCTCCGCGGTCGGCTCGGGCATGCACAGCCTCGCCCGGGGCGTGGCGCGTCACTTCCACGGAGGAGAGGTCCAGCAGACGGTCATCCAGATGGACCGGGCGTTCCTCTTCGTCACCGCCGCCGGCCGGGGCGCGCGGCTCGCCGCCATCGCCTCCGAGGAGGTCGACGTCGGGATGATGGCGTTCGAGATGGGCACGCTGGTCAAGCAGGTCGGCAAGTACCTGTCCGCCGCGCCGCGCGTGGAGAGCCCGGCCGGTTACGTGCAGGATGCGTGACCCGTGGCAGCTCGACGATGAGCAGGCCGGGCGCCATGTCCGGCCGTACGCCATCACCGGCGGCCGGACCCGGCACAGTCAGCACCACTTCACGCTGATCACGCTGGTCGTCTCGCGGCATGCTCACGAGTACGACCAGGACCACTTAGCACCCGAGTCCATGGCGATCCTCGCCCTGTGCCGGGAGCGCGCCGTGGCGGTGGCCGAGATCGCCGGTCAGCTCGATCTGCCGGTCAGCGTGGTGAAGGTGCTCTGCGGCGACCTGCTCAACGCCGAGCTGATCATTGTCCAGTCCCCGCCCGAGCTGAGCGAGCAGCCGAGCGTGGAACTCATCGAAAGGGTGATGGATGGTATCCGTCAGCTCTGAGCCGGTCATGCCGACCGCCTTGAAGATCCTGATCGCGGGCGGATTCGGCGTCGGCAAGACCACCATGGTGGGCTCGGTGAGCGAGGTGGCGCCGCTGGAGACCGAGGAGCGGATCACCGCGGCGAGCGTCGGCGTGGACGACCTGGCGGGCGTCGAGAAGAAGCTGTCCACCACGGTCGCCATGGACTTCGGGCGCATCACCATCTCGACCGAGCTGGTGCTCTACCTCTTCGGCACGCCCGGCCAGGACCGCTTCTGGTTCATGTGGGACGACCTGTCCAGCGGTGCGCTGGGAGCCGTCGTCCTGGCGGACACCCGCCGGCTGGACGCCTCCTTCGCCTCGATCGACTTCTTCGAGGCCCGCGACATCCCCTTCGCCGTGGGCGTCAACTGCTTCGACGGGCGCCGGGAGGCCACCGCGGAGCAGGTCCGCCAGGCCCTCGACCTGGACCCCTCCACCCCGGTCGTCCTCTGCGACGTACGCGAACGCGCCTCCAGCAAGGAGGTGCTCCTGGCCGTCCTGGAGGCGGCCAGGAAGCAGGCGGCGGCCCGCCTCGCGGCGGTGAGCGGCACGGGAGCCTGAGATCCTGGGCCTCGGGGTTCCGTCTCCGAGGCTCAGGCGCCCGGCCGCGCGGCCCGGGCGAGGAGGTCGTCCCGGCCGAGGGGGTGGGTGACGGTCGCCGGTACGGTGCAGGCGTGTGCGCCCGCGATCGCCCCGTACAGCCCGCACCGCGCCGGCGGCTCACCGGTCAGCAGGCCGAAGAGGTACCCCGCGGCGAACGCGTCGCCGGCGCCGTTGGAGTCGACGACGGCAGCGGCGGGCCGGACGGCCGGCACCTGGCTCACCTCCCCGTCGACGAGCTGGTACGCCCCCTCGGCGCCGGCCGTCACGACGACCGCCCGGGCCCGGCCCCGCTCGGCGATCCGCCGCATGGTCTTCTCGGGCTCCGTGAGCGCCGCGGCCGACAGGAACACCACGTCGGCCGCGAGGGCGAAGGGCTCGTGGTACGGGTTCACACCGTCCCAGTCGTGCAGGTCGGTCGAGAGCGACACCCCCGTCTCCAGGAGCAGCGGCAGGGCGTGCGCGCAGGGCTGGGTGATGGCCACGTGGACGTGGCGGCTCGCCTCGGCCAGGGCCCGTACGGTGTCCGGCGGCAGCCGGTCGGCGTCCCGCGCGCGCGTGCTGTCGTACAGTGACAGCCGCCGCCCGTCCGGCCCGACCAGGTTCACCGCGCGCTTGGTGCCGGCGGGCGAGGGCACCTCGGTGAGCGGGATCCCGCGCTCCCGGTGCAGCGCGCGGACCAGCTCGCCCTCGTGGTCGTCGCCGACCATGTCGAGGTGGTGGGTGCGCAGCCCGAGCGCGTGGAGGCCGACGGCCACGAAGTCCCCGGTCTGCCCGGCGCGGCTCTCGATCGACGGCACGTGGTGGCTGTCGGCGAAGGGCAGCGGCAGTTCGGGCACGTAGACGATCGTGTCGACACCGGCCCCGCCGAGGACGAGCACGTCGATCGCGCCCTCGCCGCTCCGGCTGTGCTCCCCGGACTCCCCGGACTCCTCGTGCTCCCCGTTCGTGTCTGCCTGCGTCACTTCCGGCCTCCCAGGATTCCGCGCTCGTACGCCTTCGCCACCGCGGCCGCGCGGTCGTTCACGCCGAGCTTGGCGTACAGATGGGTCAGATGGGTCTTCACCGTGGCCTCGCTGATGAACAGCTCACGGGCGATCTCGCGGTTGGAGGTGCCCCGCGCCACCAGGGCGAGGACCTCGCGTTCGCGGGCGGACAGGGCCTCGTTGCCGTTCCCGCCGCCGGGTGAGCGGACCGCCGACACCAGCCGGGAGGCCACGGCCGGGGAGAGGACCGTACGGCCCTCCGCCGCCGCGCGCACCGCCGCGAACAGCTCGTCGCGCGGGGCGTCCTTGAGCAGATAGCCCGTCGCGCCGGCCTCGATGGCGGGGAGGGTGTCGGAGTCCGTGTCGTACGTCGTGAGGACCAGCACCTTCGACCGGGCGCCGCGCCGGGTCAGTTCGGTGATGGCGTCGACCCCGCCGCCGCCGGGCATGCGCAGGTCCATCAGGATCACGTCCGGGTCGAGGGAGGCGGCGAGGGCCACGGCCGCCACGCCGTCCGGCGCCTCCCCGAGGACCGTGAAGCCGGGTGCCGACTCGAACATGCCGCGCAGGCCGTCCCGTACGACGGGGTGGTCGTCCACTATCAGCACGGAGACGGGGGCGTGATCAGTCATGGTGGACCAAGGGTACGCGGGCCGACAGGGCCGTACCGAACCCCGGTTCGGACTCCACGGAGAGGGCGCCGGCGATGCGTTCGGCGCGGGCGCGCATGCCGTCGAGGCCGAAGCCGCCGGTGCCGGTGCGCGGCGGGAGGGCGAGCGGGTCGAAGCCCCGGCCGTCGTCGCGGATGTCGAGGGTGACCTCGTCGCCCATGAAGCTCAGCGTCACCCCGGCGCGGGCCGCGCCCGCGTGCCGTGCGGTGTTCGACAGCGCCTCCTGGGCGATGCGCAGGAGTGTCGCCGAGACCTCGCCGTGCAGCGGCTCCACCGTGCCGGTGAGCGTGAACTCGGCGCGCACGCCGGTCCGTTCGGCCCACTCGGCGACCGTCTTCTTCAGGGCCTGGGGCAGTTCGTCGTGCTCCAGCGCGACCGGTGCGAGGTTGTGCACGGAGCGGCGGGCCTCGCCCAGGCTGTGCCGCGCCAGTTCCGCCGCGCGGTCCACGTGGACCCGGGCGGACGCGGGGTCGGTCGTCCCCGCCACCACCTGGAGCTGGGCGATGATGCCGGTCAGGCCCTGCGCGATGGTGTCGTGGATCTCGGCGGCGAGCCGGCGCCGCTCGTCGGCCACGCCCGCCTCCCGTGCCTGGAGCAGGAGTTGGGCGTGGAGGGCGGCGTTCTCGTCGAGGGCCTGCTGCAACGCGGCGTTGGTGCGCTCCAGTTCGGCGATGGTCTCTTTCCGTGCCTGGGCCTGTTCCTCCTCCTTCTCAGCGAAGTGGGTGAAGACGAGGACGAGACCGATGTGCGCGCACAGCAGCCCCCCGTACATCGCCAGGGACGCCACCGAGTCCAACTGGGAGAAGCCGCCGACGTTCGAACCGGCCATGACCACCGCGGTCACGAGGAGCCCCGGTCTCACCAGCCGCGGGGGCAGCAGCCGGTCCGCGGTGAAGTAGCCGAGGATGGCGTAGAAGGCGTTCAACGGGGCCACCCAGACGAGGGCGAAGGAGATGGCCCAGCGCGTGAAGAAGTACCAGGCACCCGCGGCGGACGGGCGGAGCGTCCTGCGCTGCCGGGTGATCTCGAGGACGAGGGCGGCCGCGACCAGGGCCAGGGTGGCCGTCCAGGCGAACCGGTCCATCTCCAGCTCGCCGCTGGTGACGCCGGTGAGCACCATTCCGAGCGCCAGCAGCGCGTACGGCCCCCAGCGGTCGAACAGCGCCCAGCGCTCCTCCAGTTGCCGTTCCTCCCGCTCCCCCGTCATCCCCACAGTGTGCACGAAACCGTTCACTCCCAGCGGAACCAGCGCACGGCCGCCCCCGTCAGCACGGCGGTCCACAGGGCGAGCACGCCCAGATGCGACCAGGCGGGCCAGTCGCCGGCCGTGGCCTCGGCCAGGGCCTGCGAGGCGGCGCCGAACGGGGTCACCTCCACGATCCGGGCCAGGACGTCCGGCATGGCCTGCACCGGCAGCCAGACACCCGCGGTGAACATCATCGGGAAGAGGACGGCCGACCCGACGGCGGTCGCGATCTTCTGGGTGCGGCACAGCGCCGAGAGCAGGGCGCCCAGCGCGAGGGCCACGGCGACGGCGAGCAGCAGGGCGAGGACGTACCCGAACACCTGGCGTGGCAGGGACACGTCGTAAACCAGCCGGCCCACGGCGAGCGAGAGCAGCACCGAGACGAGGGCGGCCGCGCCGTGCAGGCCCATCTGTACGGAGAGCAGGGCGGAGGGGCGCACCGGTGTCGTCGACATACGGCGCAGGATGCCGCGCTCGCGGTAACCGGTGACGACCGGCGGCATGGCCTGGCACCCGGCCACGATCATGCCGAGCAGCACGGCGACGGGGACGTACAGGTCGATGGTGCGCAGGCCGCCGAGCGAGTCCTGTGCCTCGCGGAAGTCCGGGACGGCACCGAGGATCACCAGGAGCAGGGTGGGGAAGGCCAGCACCCAGAAGAGGGTGCCCGGTTCGCGGCCGAAGAGACGGGACTCGGTCTTCAGCACGGCGGCGGTACTCATCGGGCGGCTCCGTTGGTGAGGTTTCCGGCGGTGAGGTCGAGGAACGCGTCATCCAACGTGGCATCGACGACGCGGAGCTGATGGGCCGTGACCCGGCTGCGCGCGAGCAGCGTGATGACGGCGTTGACGGTCTCGTCCGTGCCGGCGAGCGTGATCCGCCCGTCCTTGTGCCCGACGGACGTCACGGCGGGCAGGGCGGCCAGTTCACCGTCGTCGAGCGGTGCCGACGGGGTGAAGCTGATGACGGTGCCGCCCGCCGAGCGCCGGATCAGTCCGGCCGGGGTGTCCAGGGCGGCGATGCGCCCTCCGTCGATCACCGCTATCCGGTCGCACAGCCGCTGGGCCTCCTCCATGAAGTGGGTGACCAGCAGTACGGTGACGCCGCCCGCCCGTACGTCCTCGATGAGCTCCCAGGTGTCCCGGCGGGCGCGCGGGTCGAGCCCGGTGGTCAGCTCGTCGAGCACGACCACCTTCGGGTTCCCGATCAGGGCCAGCGCGATGAACAGCCGCTGCTGCTGGCCGCCGCTGAGCTTCGCGAACCGGGTGCCGAGCTTGCCGGTCAGGCTCAGCCGCTCGGCGAGCACGCGCCAGTCGGCGGGGTCCGGGTAGAAGGCGGCGTACAGCTCCAGCGCCTCGCGCACGGTGAGCTTGGCCTGGAGCTCGCTCTCCTGGAGCTGGACGCCGAGGACCCGGGTCACCGCCTCTTGGTCGGCGACCGGATCGAGCCCGGTGACCCTGACGCGGCCCGCGTCAGGGGTGCGGAGTCCTTCGATGCATTCGACGGTGGTGGTCTTCCCGGCGCCGTTCGGGCCGAGGATGCCGAAGATCTCGCCCTCTTCGACGGCGAAGGAGACCCCGTCGACGACGGCTCGCCCCCCGTACGACTTGCGCAGTTCACTGACTTCGATGACCGACATGCCTTGAGCTTCCCGTCAGGGACGGGGTGGGCACATCGGCCATCGCGCTCGAGGGTGCATCAGCCGATCGGTTGATGCGGGGCTCATACGGCGGGGGCCTGAGCGGCGTCCCGGTGGTCCGGACACGGCCGCCACGCCTGAGCCAGGACCGGGCCGAGCATCAGCGCCCGATGCGGAGCCGACCGTACCCCTTCATGGAGCGCCACCGCCTTGGCCTTGCGATCAGCGAGCGCGATGAGCATGCCGGTGTCCTGCACCGGCACCCGAGCGCTCACGCGGCATGCCCCGGGCGATGTCCCTGCCGGTCCCGGCCGTGCACGAGACCGAGGGCCTCCTCGACCTCGCGGCGCTCCTGCTCCGTCAGTTCCACTGACGCCTGGGCGGAGCCGTCACCCGGCGCACCGGCCTCCCGCTCCGCCCGAGCGATCAACGCATCCACACCGGCGAACTGCTCCTCCATGGCCTCGCTCTCGGCCATCTGCCGTGTCGCGGCATGCACCAGGTACGCCGAGACGTCCATGCCTGCCCGCTCGGCGCCGCACGCGTCACGGCAGGCGTCGACCGTCGACCACCGCCAAGATCAGCCCGCGTCCGGCTCCGCCTCCGGCGCCAGCCGCAACGAGATCGAGTTGATGCAGTACCGCTGGTCCGTCGGGGTCGGGTAGCCCTCACCCTCGAAGACGTGGCCGAGATGCGACCCGCACCGCGCGCACCGCACCTCCGTGCGGACCATCCCGTACGAGCGGTCCTCCAGCAGCTCCACCGCGTCCGAGTTCTTCGGGTCGTAGAAGCTCGGCCAGCCGCAGTGGGACGCGAACTTGGTGTCGGAGGTGAAGAGTTCGGCGCCGCAGGCGCGGCAGGAGTAGACGCCCTTCGTCCTGGTGTCGGTGTACTCACCGGTGAACGCGGGCTCCGTGCCGGCCTGGCGCAGGACGGCGTACTCGGCCGGGGTCAGTTCCTCGCGCCACTGTTCGTCCGGCTTTTCGACGTCGTACGACATGCTGCTCAGCCCCTTACTGCTATGTACTGCTACTGCTGCTGCGTCAGGCGGTCCAGGATGAGCGGGCCGAGGTCGGTGACGTCGCCCGCTCCCATGGTGAGAACCAGATCGCCGGGCTTCGCCATTCCCGCGAGCACCGCCGGGGCCTCGCCCTTGTCGTGGACCGCCGTCACGTCCGCGCCCGCCGCGCGCGCCGCCTCGATGATGAGGTCGCTGGTGATGCCCGGGATCGGGTCCTCGCGCGCGGGATAGATGTCCAGGACCACGGAGGCGTCCGCCAGTGCCAGCGTTTCGCCCATCTCCTTGCCCAGCTCCTGGGTGCGGGAGAACAGGTGCGGCTGGAAGAGGACCAAAATGCGGGAGCCTCCGGCGGCGGCCGAGCGCATGGCCTCCAGGTCCGCGGTCATCTCCGTCGGGTGGTGGGCGTAGGAGTCGATCACCTGGACCCCTGCAGCCTCGCCCTTGAGCTGGAGGCGGCGCTTGACGCCCGTGTACGCGGCCAGGGCGGGGGCCAGCTCCGCCGCCGGGACGCCGAGGGCGACGCCCGCCGCGAGCGCCGCGACCGCGTTGTGCGCGTAGTGGCGGCCGGGGACGGAGACCGTGAAGGTGAGCGGGGCTCCGTCCAGCTCGACGGTCACCTCGCTCTTCAGGCCCTGGGGCACGACGGAGGTGATGCGCACGTCCGCGTCCGGCGACTCGCCGTACGTCACCGTCCGCACCGGGGCGGAGTCCGAGCCGGAGCCCTCACCGGCCAGCCGCCGCGTCAGCTCGCGCGCGCCCGACTGGTCGGCCGCGATCACGAGCGTGCCGCCGGGCACGATGCGGCCCGCGAACGTCTCGAACGACTCGTAGATCTCGTCCATGGAGGCGTAGTTGGCGTGGTGGTCGAGCTCGACGTTGAGGACGATGGCGACCTCGGGGGCGTACTTGTGGAAGCTGCGGTCCGACTCGTCCGCCTCGGCGACGAAGATCTCGCCCGCGCCGTGCAGCGCGTTGGAGCCGGGGGCGTCCAGGTCGCCGCCGATCGCGTACGACGGGGCCAGGCCCAGCTCGGTCAGCGCGACCGCCAGCATGGAGGTCGTCGTGGTCTTGCCGTGGGTGCCGGCGACCGCGATCGGGCGCAGGCCGTCCATCAGGCGGGCGAGGGCGTCGGAGCGGTGGACCACGGGGATGCCGAGCTCGGCCGCGCGGGCCAGCTCCGGGTTGTCCGCGCGGATCGCCGAGGAGACCACGACGCAGGTCGCGTCGTCCGCGAGGTGCTCCGCCGCGTGGCCGATGTGCACGGTCGCACCCAGCGCGCGCAGGGCCTCGGCCGTCGCGGACTCCTTGGCGTCACTGCCCGCCACTCCGGCACCGCGCTGGGCGAGGATCTTCGCGATGCCCGACATTCCGGCGCCGCCGATGCCGATGAAGTGCGGTCGGTCCATGGCGGTGGGAAGGCCGGGTGCCATGCGTGTCTCCCTGTGCGTACGGGTGCGGCGGATGTTCAGCGGCCCACAGCCTATGCCCCCGAGTGCGCCGCCCCGTATTCGTACCGGCGCCGTCACGCCAGGTCACACGTCCTTGCCCGCCTTGGCGTGGGAGAACAGCTTCAGCACCGGCACGCCCACCTTGTGCCGCGCCCGGGACGCCCAGTCGCGATGGAAGAACTCCTCCACGTAGTGCGGGTCGGTCAGCACGATGACCTCGTCGGCGCCGACCTCGTCGACCAGTTTCCCGAGCGCGTCCAGCGGGTGGTCCTCGATGAGGCGGCCCTCCGCCTCGCTGCCGGTGGCCCGCAGGGCGACCAGGGAGACGTCCAGGGCCCGCCGGCCGAAGTCCTTCGCCTCGTCGCCCTCGGGCGTCTCGTCCTCGCGGGCCGCTTCGTCCAGCTCGCCCAGGGCGACGTCGTCGATGGCGCGCAGCAGGCGGTCCGCCTGGTCGCCGCGGGGCTGGAGCAGCACCTGGAAGGAGACCGGTTCGTCGCCGTGCAGGGTGGTGACGAACTCCACGTCGGCGGAGGTCAGAGCCTTCTCGATCATCAAAACGCTCGTGAACACTGCGGCGCCCTTCTCCTGACGAGGGCCCGGGGCCCTCACTCCTCCGCGGGCCGCACGGGCCCTGCGGAAACCATCCTGCCCCGTATTACCGCCGGGGGCGGGTATCAGGTACCCCGCGTGCCCGATGTCAGCGCCGGCGATACCGGCTGAACAGGAATCCCTCCTCCTCCAGCAGCGACACCAGCTCGAAGCGGCCGGGCACGGCGACCGAGGGCCCACCGGCGATGCGCTGCGCGTCCCCCGCGGTGAGCAGCGGGGAGACCGTCAGGCACAGCTCGTCCAGCACACCGGCCGCCACGAACTGGCCGAGGAGGCGCGGGCCGCCCTCGGTCAGCAGCCGGGTGTGGCCGAGACCGGCGAGGGCGCGTACGGCCCGGGCGGGGTCCACGGTCATGCCCTCCCCGGCGATCACCACCCGGGCGCCGGCCTGCTCCGCGGCGGCCACCCGGTCGGGGGCCGCGGCGGCCCCGGTGAGCAGGAGCGTGGGGACGAGCGGCGAGGTGAACAGCGGGAGCGAGAAGTCGAGGTCCAGGCTCGCGCTGACCACCGCGACGGCGGGCGCCGGGCCCTGTCCGGCCGCCTCCCTGCGGGCCGCGAAGGCCTCCCGCGCGCGGGCCGGGCGGTACCCCTCCTGACGTACCGTCTCGGCGCCCACGACGACCACGTCCGCGAGCCCCCGCAGGGTGCCGAAGATCCGCATGTCGGTCGCGCCGGAGATGGGCTGGGAACGGCCGTCGTGCTGGGCGGCGCCGTCGAGGGTGGACACCATGTTGGCGCGCAGCCAGGGCTCGGGTCCCGCACCGGGGGCGACGGCGGATCCGGATGCAGATGCAGACGCTGAGGCTGAAGCGGGATAGGCGTACGCCTCCGCGAGTTCGTCGAGTCCCCATTCGCCGTCGGTGGCGCCTTCGGGGGCGCTCCCGGGTCCTCGGGCCGCTGTCTCTTCGGTCACAGGGAACAGGCGTCGCATGTCGTGCAGTGTGACACGGCCCTTAAACTCGACAACCGTGTCGTCGTCCTCCTCCGCGTCCGGAATCCGTCCGATCTCCGCAGCGGCCCCCCTGTCCCTGTGCGCCCGCGAGCCCCATGTCCCCGCGGACCGGCTCGTCGCCGAGATGGTGCCGCCACCGAGGTTCGACGGAGTGCGTTTCGACACGTACATACCGGACCCGAACCAGCCCAGCCAGACCGAGGCCGTACGGGTCCTCAGCGGCTTCGCGGCGGGTCTGACCGGCTCGTCCGCGGGCGACGCGGCCGGCCGGCGCAGGATCTTCGGGTTCGGCAAGGCGGCCAGGAACCGGCAGAGGACTCCTTCCGGCCCGCGCGGTGTCTACCTCGACGGCGGGTACGGCGTCGGCAAGACCCACCTGCTGGCGTCCCTCTGGCACGCGACGCCGGCCGAGCCCGCGCTCAAGGCGTTCGGCACGTTCGTGGAGCTGACGAACCTGGTCGGCGCCCTCGGCTTCCAGCAGACCGTCGCCACGCTCTCCGGCCACCGGCTGCTGTGCATAGACGAGTTCGAGCTGGACGACCCGGGCGACACCGTCCTCGTGTCGACCCTGCTCGGCAGGCTCGTCGACGCGGGGGTCGCCCTCGCCGCCACCTCCAACACCCTGCCGGGCAAGCTCGGTGAAGGCCGGTTCGCCGCGGCCGACTTCCTGCGCGAGATACAGGGCCTGTCCGCGCACTTCCGCGCCCTGCGCATCGACGGCGAGGACTACCGGCACCGCGGGCTGCCGGAAGCTCCCGCGCCGTACGCCGACGAGCAGGTCACCAAGGCCGCGTACGCCACCGAGGGCGCCTCCCTGGACGCCTTCCCGCAGCTCCTCGATCATCTCGCGCGTGTGCACCCGAGCCGGTACGGCGCCCTCACGGACGGGCTGAAGGCCGTGTGCCTGACCGATGTGCAGCCCGTCCCGGACCAGTCGACCGCGCTGCGGCTCGTCGTGCTCGCCGACCGGCTGTACGACCGCGAGGTGCCCGTGCTCGCCTCCGGGCTGCCTTTCGACCGGCTGTTCAGCGAGGAGATGCTGAACGGCGGCTACCGGAAGAAGTACTTCCGCGCCATTTCCCGCCTCACGGCACTCGCGCGCGACGCGAAGGTGCTCATCGAGCCGAAGTGATCCCATCGATCGTGCCGGCCGGCCGGGGCACACCGGCCGGCCGGGACTGACGCCCCCTGGTCCTCTCGGACCAGGGGGCTTCTCGTTGTACGGCCGACGGTCGACTTCCGCGTGTCAAGAGCCGGTTCAAGCCAGGCAGGGCTCTCTTTTCAGGCTGTCTTCAGCTCGCAACGCTAAGTTAACCCTGCAAACAACTTCGCCAGGTTAACGTTCCTCTTGACCTGCTGTTGACTATCTGTTGACACTTTCAAGGGACAACCCATGGCTCGGGGAGGGCATGTTGCGAGGTATGACGGCCTGGGCCGCGATCCGGCTCCTCGCTGCCACCCTGCTCTTCCTCCAGGTCTTCGCACCGACGGTTTCCTTCGCATCCGCGCATGCGCCCCGCCACGTCGAAGCCAAAGCCGAGCCCGGAAACGGGCTCACGGGCATGGCGGTGGGCGACGAGGCCGTCACCCACCGCGGCTGCGGCCCGCCCGGGGACCCGACCGATCCCCTGCGCAACCGCGACCGGCATCGCGGCGTGGCCGCCGTTCACGCGCCCCCGGCACCCCAGCGCCCGCCACAGGAGGCGCTCCCGGCGGCCGCTCGTCCGCCGGCCCCCCTCACCCCCTCGCCGCACCCGGCGAGAGCCCGGGCGGCCCACACCCCGGCCGCGCTCCAGGTGTTCCGCTGCTGAGCGGCAGAGTCCGCCCCCCACACTCTGTTCTGTCAGCCCGACGCGCCGAGACGGCGCGCCAGGAGGAGACCCCACATGCAGCCCCTCATCGACAACGCCCGCACGTTCGGACAGCGCCCTGAGGAGTTCGCCGCTCTGGCGGCCGGCCAGTCGCCAGACGTCCTGTTCATCACCTGTTCCGACTCCCGGGTCGTCCCGGCCCTGATCACGGGCGCCCGCCCCGGCGAGCTCTTCGAGCTGCGCACTGCGGGCAACGTCGTGCCCCCGTACGCCTCGAGCACCCCCACCGGCGAGGCGGCCACCATCGAGTACGCCGTGGAGGTCCTCGGCGTCAAGGACATCGTGGTCTGCGGCCACTCGCACTGCGGCGCCGTGGGCGCCCTGGTCCGCGGCGACGACCTGACCGCCGTACCCGCCGTGCGTGAATGGCTCGCGCACTCCTGCGACGAGCCGCGGACGGGCGACGCCGACGACCCCACCGTCGCGGACGCCGTGCAGCACCACGTGCTGTCGCAGCTGCTCCGGCTGCGGTCCTACCCCTGTATCGAACGGCGCCTGACAGCGGGCCGCCTCAACCTGCACGGCTGGTACTACGAAGTGCACACCGGAGCCGTGCGCGTGCACCGCGCGGACACCGACACGTTCGAGTCCCTGTGAGCGGCGCGGTGACTGCGACGACGCAAGCTCCTCGGACGAGCGACGGTGATGCCAACGGCAAGGGGACCAGGTTCCCTCACCTGCGGCAGGACTTCGCCGCCTCGCTCGTCGTGTTCCTGGTCGCCCTCCCGCTGTGCGTGGGCGTCGCCGTCGCGTCCGGTGTGCCGGCCGAAGTCGGCCTCATCACCGGCATCGTGGGCGGCATCGTCACCGGTCTCCTGCCCGGCTCCAGCCTCCAGGTGTCCGGGCCGGCCGCCGGGCTGACCGTGCTGGTCTTCGAGGCCGTGCGCGAGTTCGGACTGCCCGTGCTCGGTGTGATCGTGCTCGCCACCGGCCTGCTCCAGCTCGCCATGGGCGCCCTGAAGCTGGGCCGGTACTTCCGGGCCATCTCGGTGTCCGTGGTCGAGGGCATGCTGGCCGGCATCGGCCTGGTCATCATCGCGGGCCAGCTCTACGCGGCGGCCGGCCTCGACGCACCGGCCTCCGGCCTGGGCAAGATAGCCGGGCTGCCCGGCGCGTTCGTGGACGTCGTGGGCAGCACGACGGCCCTTGCCTCCATCGCGGTCGGCGCGGGCACCATCGCCGTGATGGTGCTGTGGAAGAAGCTGCCCAAGGCGGCGCAGACGGTGCCGGGCGCGCTGGCGGCGGTGGTCCTGGCGACCGTCGTCACACTGGTGTTCAGCCTGCCGGTCGCCACCGTCGAGGTGCAGGGCCTGCTGGACTCCATCCAGCCGCCCGGCCTGGACGCGTTCGGTGAACTCGCCAGTCCCGCCCTGCTGGGCACGATCCTCGCCTTCGTGCTGATCGCCTCCGCCGAGTCGCTGTTCAGCGCGGCGGCCGTGGACCGGCTGCACGACGGGCCGCGCACCGAGTACGACAAGGAACTGATGGCGCAGGGCGCGGGCAACACCGTGTGCGGCGTGCTCGGCGCACTCCCGATGACCGCGGTGATCGTGCGCAGCTCCGCCAACGTCGCGGCGGGCGCCCGTACCAAGGCCTCGCGGGTGCTGCACGGCGTCTGGCTGCTGCTGTTCGCCGCGCTGCTGCCGGCCGCGCTGGCCCTCATCCCGCTGCCCGCCCTGGCCGGCATCCTCGTCCACGCGGGCTGGAAGCTGATCCCCTTCAAGGGCGTGGCCTCGCTGTGGCGGTCGCACCGGGGTGAGGCGCTGATCCTGATCGTCACGGCGGTGTCCATCGTCGCGGTGAACATGTTCGAGGGCGTACTGATCGGTCTGGCGCTGTCCGTGGTCAAGACCGCCTGGGAGGCCTCGCACGTCAAGCTGGAGGTCATCGACAAGGGCGCCGGCCCCATCCAGGCGTACCTGTCGGGCAACGCCACCTTCCTCAAGCTGCCGAAGATCCTCGACAGCCTGGAGGCCCTCCCCCAGGACCGCCCGATCGAACTGCACCTGGCGGGCCTCCACCACCTGGACCACGCCTGCCGTACGGCCCTGGAGAACTGGGCGGCGCGGCACAGTGCGGCGGGGACGGAGCCGGTGAAGGTGAAGGAACCGCAACCGGAACCCGAGCCGGAAGCGGCCACGGAAACGGTGGAAGCGAAAGTGAAGGTGACGCCGGAGGCGCCCTAGGGCGACCGGCGCACCGCAGGCCCTCAACAGCCGACCGGGCGGGGGCCCTTCGGAGAGAGAACGTCTCTCCGAAGGGCCCCCGCCCTTCTCAACACCTTCTACGCGCGTGGTTCCGGCGACGGGACCCACGTGATACACACAGGCGGGTCACATCCTGTCCGCCAACAGGAAGGCCACCCATGTCAGCAACACGACGCGAAGTACTCGCCCGCTCCGGTGCCCTGGGAGCGGGCATCGCCTTCACCGGGGCGCTCTCCGAACTCTTCACCGGAACGGCCGCGGCCGCGCACGGCCTCGGCGACTCCGGATACGGTCCGCTGGTTCCCGACCCGGACGGCCTGCTCGACCTGCCGAAAGGCTTCCGCTACAAGGTGCTCTCCCGGGAGGGCGACCGGCTCCGTTCCGGCGAGGGCCAGGTCCCCACCAACCACGACGGCATGGCCGCCTTCGACGGCAGAGCGGGCCGCGTCCACCTGGTCCGCAACCACGAGAACCGCCACACCGGCCGGATCGCCGTGCCGGCCGTCGAGGGCCTGACGTACGACCCGATGGGCAAGGGCGGTTGTACGGCCCTGACGCTGGACCGCCGGGGCGAGGTGCTGGGCGAGCGGGTCGCGATCGCCGGCACGGCGGTCAACTGCGCGGGGGGCCCGACTCCTTGGAACACTTGGCTGACCTGCGAGGAGACCGAGGACAAGGCCGGCACCAACGGCTACACCAAGGACCACGGCTTCATCTTCGAGGTCGACCCGGTGGACCCGCACCGCACCGGGGCCGTCCCGCTGACCGCGATGGGCCGCTTCCAGCACGAGGCGATCGCCGTCGACCCGAAGCGCGGCGTCGTCT
Source organism: Streptomyces sclerotialus (assembly GCA_000719105.1). Taxonomy (GTDB): domain Bacteria; phylum Actinomycetota; class Actinomycetes; order Streptomycetales; family Streptomycetaceae; genus Streptomyces; species Streptomyces sclerotialus_B. The sequence continues at coordinate 57,800 of JODX01000016.1, forward strand.
ACGAGACGGAGGACGCCTTCGAGAAGCCCTTCGGCCTCTTCTACCGCTTCCTGCCGGACCGTCCGCTGGGCGGTCGCGGCTCCCTGCGCGCGGGCGGCCGGCTGCAGGCGATGCGCGTGCCGGGGGTCCCGGACCTGTCCTCCATCCAGGAGACGGGCGCGAGCTTCGACCGCATCGAATGGGTGGACGTACCCGACACCCAGGCCGTCGAGACCCCGATCCGGTTCCAGGACTTCGGCAAGAAGGGCATCACCCACGCGCAGAAGCTGGAGGGCTGCTACTGGGGCGGCCGGTGCGTGTACTTCGTCTCGTCCTTCGCCCGCAGCGCGGAGGGCTCGGCGGCGGACCACTACGGCCAGATCTGGCGGTACGACCCGGACGAGCGCCGCCTCACCCTGGTGATCGTCTTCGGCCCGGACACGGACGTGAAGCTGCCGGGCGAGTCCCCCGACAACATCTGCCTCGCCCCCAGCGGCGGCCTCATGGTCTGCGAGGACGGCAACGGCGCCCAGCACGTGTTCGGCGTGACGCGGCGGGGTGAGGTGTACGCCATGGCCCGCAACGCCCAGAACATCGGGACGGCCGAGGAGCCGGAGTGGGGGGAGTTCGCGGGGGTCACGTTCTCGCCGGACGGGGGGACGATGTATGTGAACTGTTATGCGCCGGGGACCACGTTCGCGGTTACGGGGCCGTGGAGGAGAGGGTAGGGGCAGCGGTCAGTAGCTGGCGGGCGGCGGGGTGGATGCCGATGGGTGTCCGCCCCGGCCCTGTGACGGTGACCGCGGGAGTGCGCAGGGCAGAGCGTCAGGTGCATACCGGGTCGACGGCCTGGCCTCGTAGGTACGTAGAGCGTTCTTCCTTCGTGAAGTCCCGCTGGAGGGCCGAGCAGATCTTTGTCTCAGCTTCCTTCGGAGCGAAAGCGTACGAACTCCACAGTCGCACCGTCTGGTCCTGGCTGCCGGTGGCGAGGCTCTCGCCATCAGGGCTGAACGCCACCGCGTACACGGCGTCGGAGTGGCCGGTGAGGGTCTTGAGGGGGGTGCCGGTGGCCACATCCCACAGCCGTACCCTGTCACCACCGGTGGCGAGGGTCTTGCCGTCGGGACTGAACGCCACCGCCCACACGAAGTCGGTGTGGTCGGTGAGGATTTCACGGAGAGTGCCGGTGGCCGCGTCCCACAACCGCACCGTCGTGTCCCAGCTGCCGGTGGCGAGGGTTTTGCCATCGGGGCTGAACGCCACCGCATACACGGCTGCGGTGTGGCCGGGATGGGTCTCACGGAGATCGCCGGTGGCCGCGTCCCACAACCGCATCGTCGTGTCGTCACCACCGGTGACAAGGGTCTTGCCGTCGGGGCTGAACGCCACCGCGTTCACGGGACCCGTATGGCCGGTGAGGGTCTTACGGAGGGTACCGGTGGCCACGTCCCACAACCGCGTCACGTCTTCGCTGCCCGTGGCGAGGGTCTCGCCGTCAGGACTGAACGCCACCGCGACCACGGCGTCGGTATGGCCGGTGAAGGTCTCACGGAGGGTGCTGGCAGCCGCGTCCCACAACCGCACCGTCGTGTCGTCACCACCGGTGGCGAGAGTCTTGCCGTCGGGACTGAACGCCACCGCTCTCACGGCTGCGCTGTGGCCGGTGAGGGGCTCACGGGGGGTGCCGGTGGCCGCGTCCCACAGCCGGACCGTATTGTCTCCGCCGGCGGTGGCGAGGGTCTTGCCATCAGGGCTGAACGCCACCGCCCGCACGAAGTCGGTATGGCGGGTGAGGATCTTACGGGGTGTACCGGTGGTTGCATCCCACAACCGCACCGTCGTGTCGTCACCACCAGTGGCGAGGGTCTTGCCATCAGGGCTGAACGCCACCGCCCACACGAGGTCGGTGTGGCCTGGGAAAGTCTCACGGAGGGTGCCGGTGGCCGCGTCCCACAGCCGCACCGTCTCGTCTCTGCCGGCGGTGGCGAGGGTCTTGCCATCAGGGCTGAACGCCACCGCGTACACGAAGCCCGTATGGCCGGTGAGGGTTTTACGGAGGGTACCGGTGGCCACGTCCCACAACCACGTCTTGTCTTCGCTGCCCGTGGCGAGGGTCTCGCCGTCAGGACTGAACGCCACCGAGGACACGTCCCCGATGAGGGTCTCATGGGGGACGCCGGTGGTCGGTTCCCACAGCACCACCGTCTTGTCCCGGCCTGCGGTGGCGAGGGTCTCGCCGTCGGGGCTGAACGCCACCGCGTACACGGCGTCGGCGTGACCGTTGAGGGTCTCACGGAGGGTACCGGTGGCCGCGTCCCACAGCCGCACCGTGTTGTCGTGACCGCCAGTGGCCAGGATCTTGCCGTCGGGACTGAACGACGCTGAGGACACGGCACCGGTGTGGCCGGTGAGGATCTTTCGGACGGTGCCGGTGGCCATGTCCCACAACCGCGTCCTGTCTTCGCTGCCGGTGGCGAGGGTCTTGCCATCAGGGCTGAACGCCACCGCGTACACACCGTCGGGGTGGCCGGTGAGGGTTTCACGGAGGGTGCCGGTGGCCGCGTCCCACAGCCGCACCGTCGTGTCGGCGCTGCCGGTGGCGAGGGTCTTGCCATCAGGGCTGAACGCCGCCTCGACCACGGCGTCGGTGTGGCCGGGGAGGCGGTGCCGGAGGGGAAGTACCGCGGCCGCGGACAGGCTGGCGGCGGCTTCGTCGGTGGGCTTGGTGCGGTAGGCCTGGATGGCCAGGAGAGAGGCCAGGTCCGGGTTGGTGTTGATCAAGGCGCCGGACTGGGCGGCCAGTTGTTTCGACAACCGTGACACTGCCTGGTCCTTGGCGTCTTCCGCGATCTGCCGTTGCCACAAGGCCACGCCCGCGATGCACAGGGCGAGGGCGAGGAGCCCGGCCAGGAGGATGTTGATGCGCCGGGCGCGGCGGGCCGCGGCCTGCTGCCGGGTGCGGCCGGCCGCCAGGTAGGTGGTGATGTCCGTCGGCAGGGAGCGCTGCCGGGCCCAGTCCAGGCCTTCGGCCAGGGCGCTGCCGGCCGGCAGGTCGTCCGGCAGGCCGCTCGCGGCGTGGCGTGCTGCCTGCTCGGTGGTCCGGTGCAGCCAGCGCTGGAAGCGCTGGTCCCGGGTCACCCAGTCGCGCAGGTCGCCCCAGTCGCGGATGAGGGCGTCGTGGACGAGTTCCGCGATCGGCTCGCTGCGGGTGGCATCCGGTCCGTCCGGCCGGGCCGCGGTGCGGGTGGTGATGACGCGGTGGCGGGTCAGGGCAGCCACGACGTCGTCGAAGGCCTCCTCGTTCGCGGCGCCCGGCCCGGCGCCGGCGCTGAGAGCGCGCAGGCGGGTGAGGGGGATCTGCTGGCGGGTGGCTGGAACGGCGTGGGTGTCGTCGGCGGGGCGGACCAGCGCGGTCAGCAGGTGCTGGGCGATGGGGCGGTGGGGGGCGGGCAGTTGGTGCAGGGCGGTGTTGCACCAGGTGGTCAGGCTGCCGGTGATCTCGCCGATGTCGGTGTAGGCGTGGTGGGTGAGCCGGCCGTCGTCGAGGCGGTCCCACAGCTGGCTGAGCGCCACCTCCAGGGGCGGCAGCAGGGTCACCGGGGCCTGCCGGGCGGGCTGGCCGGCCAGGACGTCGCCGATGATGCGTTCGGGCAGGCCGTCCTCGAACCGGGCGCCGGCCTGCTGGGCGGGACGGGTGATGATCGCGCGCAGTTCGGCGGCGCTGAGGGTGGCGGGGATGTTGAGCAGGGCGGCGGCCTGCAGCAGCTGCGGGGCCACGGCGGCCAGCCGGGCGTAGAAGTCGTCCCGCATGACCAGCAGCAGGTTCACGGGGGCGTGCGCGTCGGCGGCCGCGATCAGGTCGTCCACGGCGGCCAGGCACCGCTCGGCGGCTGCCGGGGCTCCCGCCGGGCCGGGCTGGGTGAGGAGTTCCTCGAACTGGTCGATGACCAGAACCAGACGGTCATGGCCGGGTTCCCCGGCGAGGCGGCGTTCGACCGCGGGCAGCAGGCCGTCGGCGGCCCCGGGCAGGCCGGCGCGGTCCAGCTCGGCCGGCAGGTCCTGTCCCGGACGGGCGACCAGGGACAGCCAGCGCCCGCTGCCGGGCACCGCACCCCGCATCAGGGCGGGCAGGACGCCGGCCTGGACGAGGGAGGACTTGCCCGCACCGGACGGGCCCAGCAGGAGCAGCAGCCGCCGCTGCGCACCCAGTTCGGCCAGCACGCTTCCCACGGCCGCCTCCCGGCCGTGGAACCACCGGGCGTCCTCGGCGGTGAACGGCTCCAGACCCCGATAGGGGCGCAGGCGCTGCACGGTCAGCTCCGGCCGAACCTGCCGCAGCACCTCGGTGGGGGTGGCGTAGGCGATGCCCAGGCCCTTCAGGTGCGCGTCCGGGGAGGTGATCGCGGTGACCATGCCGATCACCAGGCCGGTCACCTCGTCCAGCACGGGCCCGCCGCTGAACCCGGTCGTCAGGTCGTTGGCCTCGTACAGCTGCAGCAGCACGCCCGTGTTGCTGCCGCCGGGCAGCAGGTCGCCCGCCGTGCCGTAGCCGAAGTGACCGCCCGGCGGGGCCTGGGCGGGGAAGCCGAACGAGGACACCCGGTGCCCCCGGCACCCCGCCCCCGAGCCCAGGGGCAGCACCCCCACCTCTGACGGCACCCGCTCCACCTGCAGGACGGCGACGTCTTCGGCCTCCGGCGCCCGCCACTGCCCGGCCAGCACCGTACCCGGCGTGCGGGGCGCGCCGGGCAGGTGCGGGAAGGCCAGGTCGACCCGGCCGCCGGGGTGCTGCCCGGCGGCACGCACCACATGCGCACACGTAACCGCCGTGTCCTCGCCGATCAGGAAGCCCGTGCCGGCCACCGCGCCGCCGGGCGCGAGCACCTGGACGACCGAGGCCGGCAGCGCCGACCGGCGCCCGCCCACGGGATGCTCATGAGGGTCGGCCGCGTCCGCGCCCCCCTCGTCGGGCCGCGGGGACTCACCGGGCCGCGGGGAGAAACCTTCCGTCGCCATGGTGCACCGTCCTCACCCGGTCCCGTCCGGCGCAGCACCACTGTTCTGCCACTGGACGCGGACCATCAGATGCGCCTCCGCTCCGCCCTTGGTGATGACGGCGCCGGCCTGCGCCGACAGCTTCACCGCGAACTCCACCTCCACCCCGTCCGGACCGGCCTGCCGCACCGCCTCCAGCACCGCACGCGCCGTCCTGCTCACCGGCTCCAGACACTCCTGCAAGGTCTGCGGCAGCTCCCGGAGCGCGTCCCCGACCCGGCTCGCCTTCACCGGCCCGCCGGCCTCCGCCCCGGCCTCCTCGAACAACATCACTCCGCCGCCCTCCAGCGGCACCGTCACCACGTTCTCCATGGCCCGCACCCCCACCCGCCAGCCTGCACCGAGCACGGCCGCCCACCCAGCCCCCGGACGGCCGAAATGTCCTCCACCCCGTGCACCCGATGCCCTGGACGAACCACACAACACCGACTCGGCCAGCCGACGGCCCAGCACCTGCCCGGCGTCGTAGGAGCCCGGCCGGGTCGGATGGGTCCACCCCGGGCGAGCGGGGTACCCGGCGCCGCATGGACAGCAATCAGGGCTCGTACTGGATCGAGACGGCACCGGGGAAGGCGTACGCGCCGCTCGACGGGGACCTCGACGTCGACGTGGTCGTCGTCGGTGCCGGGATCGCCGGGATCAGCACCGCCTACGAGCTCGCCCGGCTCGGGCGCAGCGTGGCTCTGCTGGAGGCCGGGACGGTCGCCGGCGGTGTGACCGGGCACACGACCGCCAAGGTCAGCGTGCTGCACACGCTGATCTACGACAAGCTGCGGCGGACCAGGGACGAGGAGGCCGCGCGGCTGTACGCCACCTCGCAGAGCGTGGCGATCGAGCGGGCCGCGGAGCTCGTCGACGAGCTGGGCGTCGCCTGCGACTGGGAGCGCCGGGACTCGTACACGTACACGCACGACGCCGGGCGGGTGTCCAAGATACGTGCCGAGGCCGATGCCGCGCGTGCGGCCGGGCTGTCCGCGGAGCTGGTGACGGGTACCCCGTTGCCGTACCCCGTCACGGCGGCGGTGAAGGTGACCGGGCAGGCCCAGTTCCACCCGCGCAAGTACCTCCTGGCCCTCCTCGACGACTTCGTCGCCCGCGGCGGACAGGTGTTCGAGCAGACGCCCGTCGTCGGACTGCACGAGGGCGAGCCCTGCCGGGTCACCACGAAGAGCGGGGCGACCGTGACCGCGCGGGACGTGGTCGTGGCCACGCACTACCCGATCTTCGACCGGTCCATGGCCTTCGCCCGGCTGTCCACGCGCCGCGAGCTGGTCGTCGCCGGCCCGATGGACGCCGACCGCGACCCCGACGGCATGTACATCACCCCGGACGAGGGCACCCGCTCGGTCCGTACGGCTCCTCTCGGCGACGGCGGCCGACGCCTGCTGATCATCACCGGCGAGCACTTCACCCCCGGCACCGCCGACACCGACGAGCGCTTCGAGCGGCTCACCTCCTGGGCCACCGAGCACTTCCCCGGCGTCACCTTCACCCACCGCTGGGCCACCCAGGACAACGATCCCACCGACACCGTGCCCCTCGTCGGACCGCTCCACCAGGGCGCCAAGCACGCGTGGGTCGCGACCGGCTTCGGCGGCTGGGGCATGAGCGGCGGCATCATGGCGGGCCGCCTCCTCTCCGACCTGCTGACGGGCGGCCGCCCCGCGTGGACCGAGCTGTACGACCCGCGCCGGCTGCGCACCGTCGTGCGCGAGGCCCCCGCCTTCCTCCAGCACCAGGCGAAGGTCGGCAAGCACTTCATCGGTGACCGGCTGCACGGCCTGGACTCCGCGGACGAGATCCCGCCGGGCGGCGGGGACATCGTCCGCGCGGGCGGGAAGCAGGTAGCCGTCCACCGGGACGACAGTGGCCAGGTGCACGCCCTGTCGGCCCGCTGCACCCACATGGGCTGCATCGTCTCCTTCAACTCTGCCGAGCGTTCCTGGGACTGCCCGTGCCACGGTTCCCGTTTCGACGTGGACGGCAAGGTCATCCAGGGTCCGGCGACGAAGCCCTTGGAGCAGCGGGAGCTGTGAGCCGCAGGTTCAGCTCCGCCCAGTCCGCGTCCCGCTTCGGCGCAGGTCGGAGGTGTGCGGGTGGTGGGGAGTCGTTCGCGGCGGGTGTCGGTGACCTCGATGCGGAGTACGGCTCCGCCTGTGCCGTGCGTGGAGAGTTCGAGGTCCAGTCCGAAGCCCCTGCCCGGCAGGTGGCCATGGAGTACGGCGTCGGCGGCCAGCTCCGCCACGATGGCCGCGGCGGAATCGGCGGGTACGGCACCATCCAGATCATGCCTGCGGACACAGAGCACCACGCCTGTCTCGCAGGGCCCATCCGCCTGCTCGAAACACCTGACAGCAAGCGTTCGCAGGCCCTCTCCCCGCGCGACTCCAAGGGCCTGCTGGAGCGACTCCAAAGGCCTGCTGGAGCGAATGCGAGGAGCGCTATGAGCACAACAGAACTGTCCTGGTCGAAGAGCAGTTACAGCAGCGCCCAAGGCGACGACTGCCTGGAAATCGCCCCCACCCCCACCGCCTGGTCCGCGTTCATCGCCTACACGACACGCTGAGCCAAGCGGATTACATCACGCCCGAAATATACTGTTAATAACACTTATCCGGATACCGTCATCCGGTGATCACTCCCGCACGACGCCTCACCGCAGCCTGCGCTCTCGGCGCCGCCCTCACCGCCTGCGGCACCGCACCGGCACCTCAGGCGCCGCAGGCGGTGCGTCGTCCCACCCTGGCACCGAGCCCCGCCGCCCTCGCACCACTCTTCGAGCACGGCTCCCGCACGCGGGGCAGAACCGTCGCGCTCACCTTCGACGCCGACATGACCGCGGATCAGGGCACACGGGCAGCCGCGGGCGAGCGGTTCGACAACCCCAGGCTGATCGCAACCCTGCGTCGCCTCGACGTCCCGGCCACGATCTTCATGACGGGCCGCTGGGCCGAGGAGTACCCGGCCCAGGCCCGCGCCATCGGCCGGCACCCGCTCTTCGAGGTCGCGAACCACTCGTACAGCCACTACGCCTTCACCGACGACTGCTACGGGCTGCCCGCCCTCCCTCGGAAGCGGATGCGGACGGACGTCGAGCGCGCGTTCGCGGCCTTCCGGGATGCGGGCGTGCGGAGGACCGTCCCCTACTTCCGCTTCCCCGGCGGATGCCACGACCGCCGGACCCTGGAGACGCTGGCCTCCACCGGGGTCACCGCCGTGCAGTGGGACGTGGTCAGCGGGGACGCGTTCGCGACGGACGCGGACGCGGTGGCGCGGCAGGTGCTGGACGAGGTGCGTCCGGGGTCGGTGGTCGTCATGCACTGCACCCGCAGCGCCGCGCCCGCGACCGAGCGCGCCGTACGGAAGATCGTGCCGAAGCTGCGCAAGCGCGGGTACCGGTTCGTGAAGGTGTCGGAGCTGATCGGGGCGGCCCCGGCCAGTCCGTGAAGTGACGGGGACGGGCGGTGCGAGCCCGGGCCCGGGCCGGAACACCCGCCTGGTGCGCCGATCTACGCTGGACGGATGAGCGAGAGCGACTACTGCGCCACCGGACCGGAGGACGAGGAACGCCGGCCGGTCGAGGCCGACGGCCCGCCGTATGCCGAGTGTGTGCTGTGCCGGCAGCCGACCGAGTATCCGGAGTCGTACAAGGGGGTCACGCTGTGCCCGGTGTGCGAGTGGCAGGAGGCGCAGCGGGCGGCCTGCTCAGGGTGAGCGGCGTGTGGTGAGCGCGCAGGAACCCGCCGTCGCGGCCGCGGCGAGGAGCGCGGCCGCCGCCACCGGCAGGAGCGGCACCGGGACGGTGGCCTCCTGCGAACCGTCCACCAGCGCGCTGACCGCCGTCCGTGCGGGGGAGCCCGTGACGACCAGGGCCAGCAGCGCCCCGAGCAGCAGCGCGGGTACGGCGCGGCCCGGGGAGCGCAGCACCGGCCGGGTGGTGAGCGCGCCGACGGCCGTGCCGAGAAGCGCGCACGCGAGTACCGCCAGCAGTCCGGCGCCGCTTGCGGGGCCGATGGGTACCGGTGTCCGGCGGTCCGTGCCCGTCGGATCGCTGATGACCGTGACGACGCCCACGGCCACCGCCCCGAGCAGCACGGCCGCGCACAGCGCCACGAGCAGGGACGCCAGGTGCGCCCGGCCGGGCCCGGTCGCCGCGCCGACACAACCGCGGGCGGCGGGTGGCTCGTTGGTGGCGCAGATGCGCACCAGCCAGGCGGCGACGGGCAGCAGCACGGCCGCCGCCCAGCCGAGCGAGTCCAGCACGGGCTGCCCGCTCTGCACGCCGATGCCGAGGGCCGCCGCGTAGAGGACGACGGGCGGCAGCCAGCGCTGGGAGCGCAGGAGGAGGGCGGCCTCGTAACGGAGGAGGGCGGTCATCGTGGGCTGCCTGTCTCGCGGAGGTTCACACTCACCACGTGCCACGGCGGCCGTGCTCCGAGCAGTGCCCGAAGAATCGCGTCCGAGCGCGGCTCCGTAACCCCGAACCGGTACGCACCGCCCTCCGCCTCCGTCACGGACGCGGCGAGCCGCACCGCCTCCGCCGGAGGTTCCGCACCCGCCGGGCCCCTGGCCTCGACGACGACGAAGGCCCCGGCCGACGGCGCGGCCTCCGCCACCGCACGGGGGACGAGGGCACCGTCGACGACCGCGTACGTCGCGTCCGTCACCCCCGCGAGCCGGCGCGGGTCGTGATCGACGAACACCGCCGTGCCCCCGTCGGCCGTGCGCTCGGCCACGGCGCGCTCGAGTTCCTCCCGGGCGGTCGCGTCGAGCCCGGTCCACGCCTCGTCCAGAACGAGCAGCTCCGGTGCGGCCATCAGGGCCTGGGCGACGGCGACCTTCTGGCTGCTGCCCTTCGACAGCTCCGACATCGGCGTACGGGCGTGACCGGCCGCGCCGAAGCGTTCCAGCCACTCGTCGACGGCGCGGGCTGCGGCCCCGCGGGGCAGGCCGTGGACGGCGCCGAGGTGGGTGAGGTACTCGGCCGCGGTGAAGGGCAGCGCGGCGGGGAAGCGCTCGGGGACGTGGGCCGTGCGGGGGCGGCCGACGACCCGGCCCTCCGTGGGCGCGTCCAGGCCGGCGAGCAGGCGGAGCAGCGTGGACTTGCCGGTACCGTTGGCGCCCTCGACGCGGATCAGCGCGCCGGGGGCCAGATCGAGGTCGACCCCGCGCAGCACCCAGCGCCCGCGCAGTCCGTAGCGGCGGCCGACGCTCTCCAGTCGTATGCGTGACTCGCTCCCCATGCGCCCCATCCTCATATCCTCGTACAGATGCGCGGGCTCGCGCCGGGATCCGGATCTTTCGCCTGGCAGACTGGGGCACGTGACCGCTGATCCGAACCCGAACCCCACGGCCGGCCCGTTCCGCCACGAGGAGACCGCGCGCGACGAGGCGCCCCAGTACGTACTGCCCCTGGTGGTGCGGCTGGAGAAGGCCGCTCCCCCGGCCCGTACCGACGCGCTGGAGACCGCGGCCCGCGCGGTGCTGGTCATGCTGAGCGACGAGCGGTCGCTCGGGGACGGCGAGTGGGCGCAGGCGATGCGGGACTGGCAGGACGCCCGGATCCGCAAGGTGGTGCGTCGCGCGCGGGGCGCGGAGTGGCGGCGGGCGGAGGCGCTGCCCGGGATCACGGTGACGGGCAAGTCGGCGGAGGTGCGGGTGTTCCCGCCGGTGCCGCTGGACGGATGGCCCAAGGAGCTGGCCAAGCTGCAGGTATCCGGTACGGAACTCGACGACCCCGAGCCCCCGGTGGCGGCGGACCCGTCGGCGCCCGTGCTGTGGCTGAGCCCGGACGTGGAGATGTCGGCGGGCAAGGCGATGGCCCAGGCCGGGCACGGAGCGCAGCTCGCCTGGTGGGAGCTGGACGACGAGGAGCGCACCGCCTGGCGCGAGGCGGGTTTCCCGGTCGCCGTGCGCACCGCCGGACCCGACCGGTGGCGTGAGCTCACCGCCTCCGGGCTCCCGGTGGTCCGCGACGCGGGCTTCACGGAGATCGCTCCGGGCTCCTGCACCGTGGTGGCGGACCATCCGGCGCTGCGGCGCGGCTGACGGCGCGTACGGATCGCCGCCGGGCGGACCGGAAGCTCAAATGTTGCTCTGAAGATCCTCTCTGCGGGGTTCGGCGCCCGCACCCGGGGCCATCACCCGGGCACACCGCGACGCGGGGGACCGAGGGGGAACGATGACGCAGCATGTGCGGCTGGGTACGGGCATCGGCTGGCGGCCGGAGATCGCCGACGCCGTGGAGCGCATGGCGGGTGCCGCCGGTGACGGGGCCCCTGCGATCGACTGGGTCGAGGTGGTGGCCGAGAACGTGTGCCCCGGGCACCTCCCCGAGGAGCTGGTCCGGCTGCGCGAGCGGGGTGTCACGGTCGTACCGCACGGCGTCTCGCTCGGTCTCGGCGGTGCCGGGCGCCCCGACGAGGGGCGGTTGCGGGCGCTGGCCGAGCGGGCGGAGGCGCTGGGCTCGCCGCTGGTGACGGAGCACATCGCGTTCGTCCGGGCGGGCGGCCCGCGGACCGCGTCGCCGGTGCTGGAGGCGGGCCACCTGCTGCCGGTCCCGCGCACGCGCGACGCGCTGGACGCGCTGTGCGAGAACGTCCGTATCGCCCAGGACGCCCTGCCGGTGCCGCTGGCGCTGGAGAACATCGCGGCGCTCCTCTCCTGGCCCGACGAGGAGCTGACGGAGGGTCAGTTCCTGTACGAGCTGGCCGACCGCACCGGGGTCCGGCTCCTCATCGACGTGGCCAACCTCCACACCAACCATGTCAACCAGAGCGAGGACCCCGGCAAGGCGCTCGACGAGCTCCCGGTCGAGGCCATCGCGTACGTGCATGTGGCGGGCGGGTTCGAGCGGGACGGCGTCTGGCACGACAGCCACGCCCACCCCGTGCCGCGGCAGGTTCTCGACGTCCTCGCCGATCTGGCTTCCCGGGTCTCCCCGCCGGGTGTGCTTCTGGAGCGGGACGAGAACTTCCCCGAACCGGCGGAGCTGGTGAAGGAGTTGGCGGCGATCCGGGAGACCGTACGGGTCGCCTCCGGCGGGGGTGCGGGTACGGGTACGGGTGCGGGTGCGGGTGCGGCGGTGAAGGATGCTGCCGGGCCGGGCGCACTCGGGCGCCCGCCCACGGACACCGGTGCCGGTACCGGTACCGACGCCGACGCCCGTGTCGATACCGGCCCCGCCCGGCAGCGGCTCGCGCTCGCGCAGGCCGCGCTGCTGTCCGCACTCGTCGCGGGCACGCCCGCGCCCGAGGGGTTCGACCGGGTCCGGCTGGGCGTACAGGCCCGGGCGCTCGCCGCGAAGCGGGCGGGAGTCGTGGCCAAGGTCGCGCCGGAGCTGCCGGAGATCCTCGGCGCGTCGTACCGCCCGGCCTTCCTCGACTACGCGCAGGACCACCCGATGACCGACGGCTACCGCCGTGACGCCCTGGACTTCGCCGAGCACCTGCTGCTCACCCGGCGCCCCGAGGACGCCGGGGCGCGGCGGCTGCTGCGGGAGTGGTGGCTGGAGCGCTCGGGCCCCGCACCGCGCTCCGAGCGCGCGACCGCGCGCCTGGCCCGCGCCACGCGCCGGGTGCTGCTCCGCCGCTGACCGTACGGCGGCCCGGGGCAATGGGGCCGTGCGTACGGCCTGGTTGCTTTACTTCGCCCGGCAGTGCTCGAAACATCCCTTCTGTCGCCACCGGAGGACCGAAGGGATACGCCATGAGAGCCGCCGCCGTCTACGGAGCCGCCGGGTCCCTGCTCCTGACCGCCCTGGCCACCGCCCCGGCGGACGGCGACACGAACCGGTGGCCGGACACCCGTGCCGTCGCGGAGGCCGCGGAGGTCACGGACGCCGTGGACACCGCGCAGATCGACGCCACCGCCGTCGCCGAGGCACACGGCACCGCGGTCGCGGCCCGGCGCGCCGCGGCCGAGGGCGTCCGCTTCGGAGCGTGCCCGAAGGACCAGCACCTCCCGGCGGCCGTGCGGTGCGGCACGGTCACGGTCCCCCTCGACTACGCCCGCCCGAACGGCAAGCGGATCAGACTGACGGTCAGCCGGATCGAGGCCACGGGCGAAAGCCCCGGTGAGGAGTCCGGCAAGGACCCGCGCAAGGGCCCGGGCAAGGACCCGGGCAAGGACTCCGGCCGGGCGAAGGCCGTGCGGCAGGGCGCCCTGCTCTACAACCCCGGCGGCCCCGGCGCCTCCGGCATGCACTTCCCCCTGCTCGGCTACCTCCCCGAGTGGCGGCGCATCGCCGCCGCGTACGACCTCGTCGGCTACGCCCCGCGCGGGGTCGGCCGCTCGGCACCGCTGGTCTGCCAGGACCCGAAGCACCTGCTGAAGGGGCCCTCCCAGCAGCCGGTGCACCCTTCGGAGTCGTACAAGAAGGAGCGCGTCGCGCGGGCCAGGGCGTACGCGCGCGGCTGTGCCCAGCGGGGCGGCGCCGGGCTGCGGCACTACCACTCGCTCAACAACGCCCGTGACCTGGACGTGCTGCGCGCCGCGCTCGGCGAGGAGCGGCTGACGTTCATGGGCGCCTCGTACGGCACGTACCTCGGGGCGGTGTACGCGACGCTGTTCCCCGCGCATGTGCGCCGCATGGTGTTCGACTCGGCGGTGGACCCCTCCCCGGAGAGCATCTGGTACCGCAACAACCTCCGCCAGTCGGCCGCGTTCGAGCGCCGCTGGGCGGACTTCCGTGCGTGGACGGCCCGGCACCACGCGGTGTACGGGCTGGGGAGGACCGCGCAGGAGGTGCTCCGGAGCTATGAGCGGGCGCGGGCGCGGCTCGCCGCCGAGCCCGCGGGCGGCAAGGTGGGGCCGGGGCAGTTGCAGGCCGCGCTGCTGCAGGCCGCGTACTTCGACGACTACTGGCCGCAGCGCGCGCTGGCGCTGTCCCGGTATCTGAAGGGCGATCCGAAGCCGTTGGTCCAGCAGGCGGCTCCGAGTCCGGAGGGGGCCGCCGAGGCGGAGAACGGCAACGCCGTCTACACGGCCGTGGAGTGCAACGACGCCCCGTGGCCCACGGACTGGCGCACCTGGGACCGCGACAACACGCGGCTGGCGCGCACGGCACCGTTCGAGACGTGGGACAACGTGTGGATGAACCTGCCGTGCGCGTACTGGCAGGCACCCCGGCAGCGGCCGCTCGACGTGGGCACGGCCCCGGGCGAGCTCCCGTCGACGCTGATCATGGCGGCCGAGCGGGACGCAGCGACACCGTACGAGGGGGCGCGGGAACTTCAGCGGCGGCTGCCCGGGTCCGTCCTCGTGACCGAGCGGGACGCGGGCTCGCACGGCGTCGGCGGCGGCCGGAACACCTGTGTCAACGGGTATCTGGAGGCCTACCTGCTGGAGGGGCGGCTTCCCGACTGGCGCGCGTCGTGCGCGCCGCGCCCGGAGCCGAAGCCTGCGGCGGCGCCGGGCGGCCGCTCCGCGGAGGGGCGGGCGGGCCAGCCGGCGCGCTGAGCGGCGTGGGCCGGCCGGCGATCGCTCAGGCCAGGCCCGCGACCAGCTCGGCCACCGAGCGGCGGCGGCCGGTGAAGAACGGCACCTCCTCGCGGACGTGGCGCCGGGCCTCGGAGCCGCGCAGGTGACGCATGAGGTCGACGATGCGGTGCAGCTCGTCGGCCTCGAAGGCGAGGATCCACTCGTAGTCGCCGAGGGAGAACGAGGCGACCGTGTTGGCGCGCACGTCCACGTAGTCACGGGCCATCTTGCCGTGGTCCGCGAGCATCTTGCGGCGCTCGTCGTCCGGCAGCAGGTACCAGTCGTAGGAGCGCACGAAGGGGTAGACGCTCACGTAGTCGCGCGGCGTCTCGTCGGCGAGGAACGCGGGGATGTGCGAGCGGTTGAACTCGGCGGGACGGTGCAGCGCCATGTTCGACCAGACCGGCTCGAGCGCACGGCCGAGCTTCGTGCGGCGGAAGAGGTTGTACGCCTCCTGGAGCGCGTCGCTCGTCTCGGCGTGCCACCAGATCATGAGGTCGGCGTCGGCGCGCAGACCCGACAGGTCGTAGGTGCCGCGGACGGTCACGTCCTTGGCGGCGAGCTGGTCGAAGAGCTCCTGGACCTCGTCGGCGTAACCGGCGCGGTCCTCGGGCAGCACGTCCTTCAGCTTGAAGACGGACCACAGGGTGTAGCGGATGACCTCGTTGAGGTCCTTCGCCAGCTTGCCCTTGTTCGGGATGCGGGCAGGGTCGGTGGCGGGGGCATTGTCGCTCATGGCCTTATTCTCCCGCCCCGCCGTGCAGGCTCTGCACCGGGTGGGCGGTGAGCTCCTGCACACCGCGCGGGTCCCCGCCTAGGGCGTCCACGGCTGCGTACGCGCTGGCGATGCTCGCCGGGATGCCCACGCCGTCGTACGCGGCGCCGCACACGGCGAGGCCCGGCAGCTTCGCCACGTGCTCGCGGATGCGGCCCACGCGCGCGTGGTGGCCGACCGGGTACTGGGGCAGGCCGTCGGTCCAGCGGGTGACCCGGGTGGCGACGGGGGCGGCGGACAGGCCCGTGGCCTCGCGCAGGTCGTGCCGGGAGACGTCCACGAGGTGCTCGTCGTCGTGCCCCAGGATCTCCGTCTCGCCGTACCGCCCGACGGAGGTCCGTACGACGAGGAGGTCCGGGTCCTCGTCCGCGATCCAGCCCCACTTGCGGGACGCGAACGTGGACGCCTTGATGGTCCGCCCGTCGACCGGCGGCACGAGGAAGCCGCTGCCCTCGGGGAGGTCGGCGTCGGCGCGGCGGTAGGCCAGGGTGATCAGGGCCATGGAGGCGTACTCGACGGCGGCCAGCTCGGCCGCGGCGGCCGGGGCCTCGGCGCGCAGCAGCGCGGCGGCGGCCGGGGCGGGCACGGCCACGACGACCGCGTCGGCGTGCAGGACGCGGCCGCCGGCGACGACGCGCCAGGCCGTGCGCGAAGCGCCCCCGTCACTTGGGCCGTCCGCCTCCGTCGTCCCCGTGCGGCGCAGCTCGGTCACCGGCGTGCCGGTCAGGATCTCGCCGCCCCGCGCGCGTACGGAGTCGGCGACGGCGAGCGGCAGGGTGCCCACGCCGCCCTCGATGCCCATGAACACCGGGCCGGCGGCCCCGGACTGCGCCGCAGCAGCCGTCCTCCCCTGGATCGCGCGGACGGCCTCCGTCAGCGAGGTGTGCGTGCGGGCCGCCTCGAAGAGCTGGGGCACCGCCGAGCGCATCGAGATGCGGTACGCGTCACCCGCGTACACCCCGCCCAGCAGGGGCTCCACCAGGCGGTCGACGACCTCCCGGCCGACCCGCGCCGCCACGTACTCCCCCACCGCCACGTCGTCGCCGACCTCGGTGCGGGGCAGGCCGGCGTCGCGCTCGATGCGCGCCAGGCCCTCCTGCGAGAGCACTCCGGCGACGGCGGACGCGGTGCCGGGCACGCCCATGACATGACCCTTGGGCATGGGCCGCAGAGCACCCCGGGTCCAGATCGAGGCCGTGGCGGTGGAGGGCGGCTGGAGGCGGTCGCCGAGGCCCGCCTCGCGCGCGAGACCGACCGCCTCGGGACGGCGGGCCAGCAGCGACTCGGCGCCGAGGTCCACGCCGACGCCCGCGATCTCCCCGGGCAGCAGTTTCCCGCCGAGCCGGTCCGAGGCCTCCAGCACGGTCACCCGCGCTCCCCGGTCCAGCAGCCGGTGGGCGGCGGCGAGCCCCGCGATGCCGCCTCCGATGACGATGACCTGCCCTGTTCCCGCGATGTCCGCAGTTTCCGCACTTGATCCGCGCATGCACCCACCTTCTCAGACACCGCTGACAACCGTTCGAGGTGCCCCGGCCCCGGCCCCGAGTCCTGGCCGAGTCCCGACCGTGACCTCATCGGGACCACGTCCGGCCAACGTTCCGGCCCCCTCCCGGCGTCGTAGGAGCGTCCGTCACGTCCGACACGTCCGACACGAACGACTCCCGGGGGCAAGCCGCCATGGCCGATACGTCACGCGTACGACACTCCACAGCCCGCACACACGCCCGCGCCCGCACACGGCGCTCCGGGCCGCCGGCCCGGATGCTGGCGGCCGCGTTCCTCACCGCCGTCCTGGCGCTCACCGGGTGCAGCGCGTCCGACAGCGCCGGCTCGAGTGCCGACGGCGCCGCAGGCGGCGCCAACGAGAAGGCCGTCGGGGACTCCGGCGCCGGGGCGGGAGCCGGCGCCGCGGACAGGGCCAACGCCAGCCAGGTCACCAAGGCCCCCGACCTCACCAAGAGCCACATCATCCGCACCGCCAAGCTGACCGTGCGGGTGAAGGACGTGCCGAAGGCGCTGGACGCGGCCCGCACCGCCGCCGAGAGCGCGGGCGGGTTCGTCGGCGACGAGAGCACCTCCCGCGACGAGGAGGGCCGCGAGCGCACCCGCGTCGTCCTGCGCGTGCCCACCGACGCGTACGAGGAGGTCCTCGCCGAACTGGAGGGCACGGGACGGCTGGTGGAGCGCGAGGCGAAGGCGAAGGACGTCACCGAGCAGGTCGTCGACGTGGAGAGCCGCATCACGACGCAGCGCGCGAGCGTGGCCCGGATCCGCGAGCTGATGGACCGGGCGACCAAGCTGAGCGACGTCGTCACGCTGGAGGGCGAGCTGAGCAGCCGTCAGGCCGACCTGGAGGCGCTGCTCGCCCAGCAGGCGTCCCTGAAGGACCGCACCAGCCTCGCCACCATCACGCTCCACCTGTCCGAGGCGCCGGTGCAGCGGAGCGGCGGCGAGGACGACGACCCGGGGATCGTGGACGCGCTCGCGGGCGGCTGGAACGCCTTCGTCACCATGCTGCGCTGGATCGTCCTCGTGCTGGGCGCGATCCTGCCCTTCGCGCTGGCCCTGGCGCTGGTGGTGTTCCTGTGGCTGCGGCTCGTACGGCCCCGGCTGCCGCACCGCCCGGCCCGGGCCCAGGTCCAGGCCCAGGCACCGGCGACGACCGACCCCGAGAGGGAGTCCGACCGGACCTGACGGCCCGCCCGCACGTAGCGTGGTCCCATGATCGAGAGCCGTGGGAGAGAACGACTGGTCGTGATCGGCGGCGATGCGGCGGGCATGTCCGCCGCGTCGCAGGCGCGCCGGCTGAAGGGTCCGGACGAGCTGGAGATCGTGGCGTTCGAGCGGGGCGGCTTCTCGTCCTACTCGGCGTGCGGCATCCCGTACTGGGTGGGCGGCGACGTCGCCGAGCGGGACCATCTGGTCGCCCGCACGCCCGAGGAGCACCGCGCGCGGGACATCGATCTGCGGATGCGCACCGAGGTCACGGAGATCGACATCGCGCGAGGGCGCGTCCGCGCGAGGGACGTCGGTTCCGGGGAGGAGTCCTGGACCCCGTACGACAAGCTCGTGATCGCCACCGGCGCGCGTCCCCTCCGCCCGCCGCTGCCCGGCGTCGACGCACCCGGGGTGCACGGGGTGCAGACCCTGGACGACGGACAGGCCCTCCTGGACAGCCTCGACGCCACGGAGGGGCGCCGCGCGGTGGTCGTCGGAGCGGGCTACATCGGCGTGGAGATGGCCGAGGCGCTGATCCGGCGCGGCTACGAGGTGACGGTCGTCAACCGCGGCGAGGAACCCATGGCGACGCTCGACCCGGACATGGGCCGCCTGGTGCACGAGGCCATGGAGGGCATGGGCATCGGCATGGTGAACCGCACCGAGGTCACCGAGGTGCTCGTGGACGACGACTCGGGGCGGGTGCGCGCGGTCGCCACGGCGGACGCCGAGTACCCGGCGGACGTGGTCGTCCTCGGCATCGGCGTCCGCCCGGAGACGTCCCTCGCGAAGCGGGCGGGGCTGCCGCTGGGCGGGAGCGGCGGGCTGCTCACCGATCTCTCGATGCGGGTGCGCGGCCACGAGAACATCTGGGCCGGTGGCGACTGCGTCGAGGTCCTCGACCTGGTCTCCGGCCGTGAACGGCACATCCCCCTGGGCACCCACGCCAACAAGCACGGGCAGATCATCGGCACCAACGCGGGCGGCGGGTACGCCACGTTCCCGGGCGTCGTCGGCACGGCCGTCAGCAAGGTCTGCGAGCTGGAGATCGCCCGCACCGGGCTGCGCGAGAAGGACGCCCTGCGGGCGGGACTCCGGTTCGAGACGGTGACGGTCGAGTCCACGAGCCGCGCCCGCTATTACCCCGACGCGGCCCCCATGACGGTGAAGATGCTCGCCGAGCGCCGCACGGGACGCCTCCTCGGCGTGCAGATCGTCGGCCGCGAGGGCGCGGGCAAGCGCGTGGACATCGCCGCGGTGGCGCTGACCGCGGGCATGACGGTGGAGCGGATGACGACCCTGGACCTGGGGTACGCGCCCCCGTTCTCCCCCGTGTGGGACCCGGTGCTGGTGGCGGCGCGGAAGGCGGCGGGGGCGGTACGGCGCGGGGGTGCGTGACTCCTCGGTGCGTGACTCCCGGGTCCCGGGTCCGGGTCCCGGGTGCCGCCTACGCCGACCCGTTGATCCGCTCGATGGCCTGGCGGGCCTGCTCGGCCGGCGGTCTCGGCGGCAGGGACGACACCGAGGCACCGGCGGGCATCGGGGCACCGGCGGGCATCGAGGTCGTGACCGACGGCTCGGCCGGCGGTTTCGCGTGCGCGGCGGGCGGGCGGGCGGAGCGCAACCGGTGGCTGACGGCCTCGTCGAGGGTGACGGGACGCTGCATCCGGGCGGCGAGCCGGCCGGCCTCCTGGCCCAGCCGGGCGACGTCCTCCCAGGGCAGCCGCAGCACCAGGGCCAGCTCGGCCTCGCCGTCGGGCAGGGCGTGCATCGGTGGAGTGACTCGGTCGACTCTGTCGGTCATCGCCTGTTCCTCACGTGGTTGCTCGCGTCCCGGATGTCGCGGAGTCATACGCGCGCGGGCACCCTCGCGTTCAGCGCACCGGTTCCGGGGCCCGATCGGGGGCACCCGTCCCCCGTGGTGATCCCCGTCCATGACGTGAACCCGACGCGCCGCACGCCCTATGTGACGTACACGCTGATCGCCGTGAACGTCGCCGTCTTCCTCTTCATGCCGGGCCTGGCCGGCTCGGTGGCGGGTGACGGCGGGCTGGCGCAGACGTGCAGGCTGCATGCGTTCCTCGACCAGTACGCCGCGGTGCCGCAGGAACTGATCCACCAGCACATGCCGCGGCTGGTGCCCACCGGCGCGACGGGCGTGGGTCCGCAGGGACCCGGCTGTGTGGTGGGGCCGCCGGGCTACGACAAGTCGCCGCCGCTGTCCGTGCTCACGGCGATGTTCCTGCACGGCGGCTGGCTGCACCTGCTGGGCAACATGCTCTTCCTGCTGGTCTTCGGCAACAACATCGAGGACCGGCTGGGACATGTGCGCTTCGCGCTGTTCTACCTGGTCTGCGGGTACGCGGCCACGTACGGCTACGCCCTGCTCAACGCCGACTCCGCCGACCCGCTCATCGGCGCGTCCGGGGCGATCGCCGGCGTGCTCGGCGCGTATCTCGTCCTCTACCCGAAGGCCAGGGTCTGGGTACTGGTCCCGTTCCTGGTCTTCCTGCCGCTGCGGCTGCCCGCGTGGCTGGTGCTGGGCTTCTGGTTCGTGCTCCAGGCGGTGTACTCGGCGGGCGAGGGCGTCGCGGACGCCGGGAGCGTGGCGTACGCGGCCCATGCCGCCGGCTTCCTCGCGGGCATGCTGATCGCCTGGCCGCTGCGTCCCGGCACCCCGCCGCCGCCCGAGCCGCGCGGCCCGCTGTGGGGCAGGCGGGCGCGGCACAGCTGGTGACCAGCGGGCCGCGCCCCGGGCCCGCGGAGACGGGCGGTACTGACGGGTGGTACTACAGCGCCGACTGCGTGTGGACGTACTCGACGAGCCGCGTCAGCGCGTCGGGGTCCGTGGACGGCAGGACGCCGTGGCCGAGGTTGAAGATGTGGCCCTCCAGGTCCGCGGCCGCGGAGAGCACCTCGCAGGCCTTGGCCTCGACGGCCTCCTGGCCGGCGAAGAGGACGGCCGGGTCGAGGTTGCCCTGGAGCGCCTTGCCCGGGCCGACGCGGCGGGCCGCCTCGTTCATCGGGACGCGCCAGTCGACGCCGACGACGTCCGCGCCGGCCTCGCCCATGAGGCCCAGCAGCTCACCGGTGCCGACGCCGAAGTGGATGCGGGGGACGCCGTACGGGGCGACGGCCTCGAAGACCTTGGCGGAGGCCGGCAGCACGGAGCGCCGGTAGTCGGCGGGGGCGAGGGCACCCACCCATGAGTCGAAGAGCTGCACCGCGCTGGCGCCCGCCTCGATCTGCACCTTCAGGAACGCGCCGGTGATCTCCGCGAGGCGGTCCAGCAGGTCGGCCCAGAGCTGCGGGTCGCCGTACATGAGCGCCTTGGTGTGCTCGTGGTTGCGCGACGGGCCGCCCTCGACGAGGTAGCTGGCCAGGGTGAAGGGGGCGCCCGCGAAGCCGATGAGCGGGGTCTCGCCGAGCTCGGCGGTGAGCAGCCCGATCGCCTCGGTGACGTACGGGATGTCCTCGGGGGTCAGGTCACGGAGCCGGGCCAGGTCGGCGCGGGTGCGGATCGGGTTCTCGACGACCGGGCCGACGCCGGGCTTGATGTCGAGGTCGATGCCGATGGCCTTCAGCGGCACCACGATGTCGCTGAAGTAGATCGCCGCGTCCACGTTGTGCCGCCGCACGGGCTGGAGCGTGATCTCCGCGACCAGGTCGGGGCGCATGCAGGACTCCAGCATCGGAATTCCCTCGCGCACCTTGCGGTACTCCGGCAGGGACCGCCCGGCCTGCCGCATGAACCACACCGGCGTGTGCGGCACGGACTCGCGGCGGCACGCCCTGAGGAAGGCGGAGTCGTACGTGGCGGTCGGCTGGGGGCCCGAAGGGCCGGCAATGGCACTCACGTCGGAAAGTCTCGCACGGCGCGCGAACAGCTGGGCCCCGGGTACGCCCGGCGGTGCCGTCGTGGCGCCGGTCCGCGCGGGCGCGCGTTCGCTGAGCGCGATGCGACCGTGACCTTGCGCACGGGTGTCTTACGCCGCGCCGGACGCCCGGGCCCCTTAATCTTCCCCGCATGGCTGCGGCTCAGGGACGACTGTCGGACGACACTGGCGGGATGGACGACCCGAGGGAGGGAGACCGGAGAGCTATGGAGACGGCGCCGCTGCCCTTCCGTGCGGCCGTCGAGGCGCTGAGAGGCACCCGTCTGCGGCCGGAGATCGAGATCGAGCCCACGCGCCCGCCGCAGCGGCTCGCCCCCTACGCGTACGCCCTGGAGGCGGCGGTCCTCGAGGAGGACGAGGACCTGGCCGACGGCCGCCTCATCCTCCTGCACGACCCGGCGGGGCACGAGGCCTGGCAGGGCTCCTTCCGTCTGGTCACCCTGATCCGCGCGGAGCTGGAACCGGAGATGGCCACGGATCCGCTGCTCCCCGACGTCTGCTGGTCGTGGCTGACCGGCGCGCTCCAGTCCCGCGGTCTGCCGTACGGCGAGCCGAGCGGCACCGTCACGCGCGCGAGCTCCCATTACTTCGGCGGCCTGAGTTCCCGCCCGGCCGCCTCGCAGATCGAGATCCGCGCCTCCTGGACCCCGCGCGAGGGCCTGGGCGGCGTCCCCGACACCGCCTCCCACCTCGCTTCCTGGTGCGACCTCCTCTCCCAGGTCGCCGGCCTCCCCCCGGCCGCCCCGGGCGACGCGTCCGTCGTCACACTGCCCCAGCGCCGGGGTCCCCGCCCCCGCTGAACGCTCCGCCCGACGCTCCGCCGAACCGCCCCCGCTGAACGCTCCGCCGAACCGCGCGGTGCCGCCGCGGGCCCGTCACGGCCGACCGGCCGCCGACCGCTGCCGCGCCCTTCCCGGCACCACCTCACCGCTCCGGACTTCACCGAGCCCCCTCCGCACGGCACGCACGGCACCGCACGGCGTTGCACGGCACCGCACGGCGTTGCACGGCGTTGCACGGCACCCGTGCGTCCCCTGGGCGACGGGCAGCCCTCATCCCACCCGTACCACCCGCCTCACCAGGCAGCCTCCACGCATTCACGCCCCTCTTCCGCTCACATCACCCATTTGCCTACGCCTCTTTGTCGATACGGCCACTTTCGGACCCGTATTGGCGCGGAGCGACCCCGTTCGATCTTCGAATGATCGAAGGTGTGTCCGAATTGCACGTATTGTGACTCACCAAATCGTGATCATTCTCTAAAGAACGCCCGGCCGGGTGCCGAAGAGGTCTGTGACCTGAAAGCACGGTTCGCCCCGGCTTCATCCCCAGAGCCGGTTCCCCGTCCCCCACTCCCAGGAGGCCTGGTGTCCGTTCTCCTCGAGCAGCCCGCAAGCCTGGTCGCCTACCGCCCGAACAAGCCGACCGCGATGGTGGTCGTGGCCGATCCCCGCGTCCGCTCCACCGTGACCCGCCACTTGTGGGCACTCGGTGTGCGCGACGTCATCGAGGCCTCGTCCGTCGCGGAGGCTCGTCCCCGCATCGGCAACCCCCGCGACATCTGCGTCGCCGACGTCCACCTGCCCGACGGCTCCGGCCTCACGCTCCTCTCCGAGACCCGCGCCGCGGGCTGGCCCAACGGCCTCGCCCTCTCCGCCGCCGACGACATCGGAGCCGTCCGCAACGCCCTCGCCGGCGGAGTGAAGGGCTACGTCGTCACCGGCACCCGTACCAACCTCGGGCTGCCCACCCGTCCCGGCGCCGCCCCCATCGGCTCCGCCGCGGCCCGTATGCACCGCCGCCCCCCGGGCGCCCCGAGCCACCCGGGCGGCTACCGCGAACTGTCGGGCCGCGAGGTCGAGGTGCTGCGCCTCGTCGCCGAGGGCCAGTCCAACAAGGCGATCGGCGTGTCGATGGGCCTGTCGGCGCTCACCGTCAAGAGTCACCTCGCCCGCATCGCCCGCAAGCTCGGCACGGGGGACCGCGCCGGGATGGTGGCGGTGGCCCTGCGCACCGGGATCATCCACTGAGCGCCCGTCCTCGGCCGGACACCCGCGTCCCGGTCCGGCGCGCGCCCCGGTCCGTTCCCGCACCGCCCCGGTCCGTGCCCGCACCGCCCTCGTCCACACCCCAGTCCACCGGGCCCGGCTTCCCCGCTCCCGTTCACCGGGCCCGGTTCATCCGCCCGGGACCGGCCACCCCGCGTCGGTCCCGGGTGCGTTCACGGCGCGGGGGCGCAGGCGTGCGTGATGGCTGACTGGTTTACGACCCCCCGAAGCCCGTCGACGGAACGTTCCGTCGGCGGGTGCGGTCCATACACAGATACCCTTGACAGGTGACCGACGCCCAAGAGACCGCAGCAGACAGCCCACTGCGAACCACCGGAGGCGCCCCTCCGGACGACGGCGGATCGTCTGCGGTGGAGGCGCCGATCCCCCTGCTGGAACCCCAGGACGGCATCCCGCCCGTGATCGCCGACGAGGCCGCGCTGGCCCAGGTGATCGCCGCCTTCGCCGCCGGCACCGGTCCCGTCGCCGTCGACGCCGAGCGCGCCTCCGGGTACCGCTACGGCCAGCGCGCCTACCTCGTGCAGCTGCGCCGCGCGGGCGCCGGCACCGCCCTCGTCGACCCGGTGGCCTGCCCCGATCTGACGGGCCTCGGCGATGCACTGGCCGGGGCGGAGTGGGTGCTGCACGCGGCCACCCAGGACCTGCCCTGCCTCCGTGAGATAGGCATGGTGCCGGAGCAGATCTTCGACACCGAACTGGCCGGGCGGCTGGCCGGGTTCCCCCGGGTCGGCCTCGGCGCGATGGTCGAGGGCGTCCTCGGCTACGTCCTGGAGAAGGGGCACTCCGCGGTCGACTGGTCCACCCGCCCGCTCCCCGAGCCGTGGCTGCGGTACGCCGCCCTCGACGTGGAGCTCCTCGTCGACCTGCGCGACGCGCTGGAGAAGGAGCTCGACCGGCAGGGCAAGCTGGAATGGGCCCGGCAGGAGTTCGACGCGATCGCCTCGGCGCCGCCCGCGGAGCCGCGCAAGGACCCCTGGCGCCGTACGTCCGGGATGCACAAGGTGCGCCGGCGCCGCCAGATGGCCGTCGTGAAGGAGCTGTGGGAGACCCGGGACCGCATCGCGCAGCGCCGGGACGTCTCACCGGGCAAGGTGCTCAGCGACGCGGCGATCGTCGAGGCCGCGCTCGCCGTGCCGCCCAACGTGCACGCGCTGGCCGCGCTGAGCGGCTTCGGGCACCGCATGGGCCGCCGTCAGCTCGAGCAGTGGCAGACCGCGATCGACCGCGCCAGGGCGCTGCCCGACCCCCGGCTGCCGCAGCCCGGGCAGCCGGTGGCCGGTCCCCCGCCGCCGCGGGCCTGGGCCGACAAGGACCCGGCGGCCGCGGCGCGGCTGTCCGCCGCCAAGGCCGCCGTGTCGGAGCTGGCCGAGCGGCTGAACATGCCGCAGGAGAATCTGATCGCCCCGGACACCGTGCGGCGGATCTGCTGGGAGCCCCCGGCCGCGGTGGACGCCGGGTCGGTGGGCGCGGCGCTGGCCGCCTACGGGGCTCGGCCGTGGCAGGTGGAGCAGGTGACGCCCGTGCTGCTGGCGGCCTTGTCGGTCAAGTAGGGCGCCCGGTCGCCGGGGAGCGGTGCGGGCGGCTCACTTGGTCGCCCCCCGCATGAACCCGTTGTAGATGTAGCGCTGCAGGAACAGGAAGACGAGCAGGGTCGGCAGGATGACCAGCACCGCGCCGGCCGAGATCACCTCCCAGTGCGCGCCGAACGGGCCCTTGAAGCGGAACAGCGACGTCGAGATCACGCCGAGATCCTCGGAGGGCATGTAGAGGAAGGGGATGTAGAAGTCGTTGTAGACGGTGATCCCCTTCACGATCACGACGGTCGCGATCGCGGGCTTGAGCAGCGGGAAGATGATCTTCCGGTAGATGGTGAACGCACCGGCGCCGTCCAGCCGCGCGGCCTCGTCCAGCGAGACCGGGATCGACCGGATGAACTGCAGGAAGATGTAGATCGAGACGATGTCGGTGCCCATGTAGAGCAGGATGGGCGCCCAGCGGCTGTCGAACATGCCCATGCTGTTGACGATCTGGAAGGTCGCCACCTGGGTGGTCACCCCGGGGACCAGGGTCGCCACCAGGAAGAGCGCCAGCACCGGCTTCCGGAGACGGAACGTGAAGCGGTCGATCGCGTAGGCGGCCATCGAGCCGATGACGACCGTGCCCGTGATGGCGAAGAGCAGGATGAAGGCCGTGTTGCCGAACGCCATGAGCATCCGGCCGTCCTGGAACGCCGTCACGTAGTTGGAGAAGTTCAGCAGGTCGCCGGGGAGCGCGAGCGCGCCGCTGTCGTCCGCCATCTCACGCTCGCTCTTCAGCGAGGTCAGGAAGACCACGGTGAGCGGCAGCAGCACGACGACGGTGGCGGCGACCAGGGACAGGTACGTGAGTGTGCGGGCGATCCTGCCGCGGAGGGCGGAAGCCGCCGCCGCAGGCGTGCGGACCATGGCCGTCATACGAGATCCACCTTGTCGTCGGGGACCAGCCGGCGCTGCACCCAGGTCACCGCCAGGATGATCAGCAGCAGGACGACCGCGGCGGCCGACGCGAGCCCGGTCTTGTTGAACTGGAACGCCAGCTTCACCGTCTGGATGACGAAAGTCTCGGTGCCGGTCGCGCCGCCGGTCATGATGTACGGGATCTCGAAGACCGCCAGCGAGCCGGAGATCGACAGGATCACGGTGAGGCTCAGCACCGGGCGGATACCGGGCGCGATGATGTACCGGAACTGCTGCCGGCGGCTCGCGCCGTCCAGCTCGGCCGCCTCGTACAGCTCCCCCGGGATGGACTGGATCGCGCCCAGGAACAGCACGAAGTTCAGGCCGAGATGGCGCCAGATCGACACACCCGCCAGCGAGACGTTCGCGGAGGCCGACGTGCCGAGCCAGGCCCGGTCGGACTCGTACCCGAGGAGGCCGAGCACCGAGTCGAGCGTGCCGCCGTCCTGGAAGAAGTAGAGGAAGACGAAGCCGATCGCGACCCCGTTGATCAGGTACGGGAAGAAGATGACGCCTTTGAAGAAGCTGCGGAAGCGGACGTTGAAGCTCAGGACCGTCGCGAAGTAGAGCGCGAGGCCGATCTGCACCGCCGAGGCGGCGAGGTAGTAGCCGCTGACCAGGAAGACCTGGAAGAGCTCCGCGCGCGTGAAGATGTCGACGTAGTTCCCGAATCCCGTCCAGCTCAGCTCGGGGCTGACACCGTCCCAGTCGGTGAAGCTGTACGCGACCATGTTGGCGACCGGCGCGTAGGTGAAGACGATCAGCAGCGCGAGCGGGGCGGCCAGGAAGAGCCACGGGGTGAGCAGCTTCCGTGCCCGCACCGCGCGCGGTGCCGCCGGCCGCGGGGGCGGTGGCGCGGCCGCCGCCGGGCGCGCCACCTTCTCCTTCGCGTGCGTCCTGTGCGTCGTGTGCGCCATCAGGACCCCAGCGACCCGGCCGCCTCGGTCCAGCGCTTGCCGAGGCCGGCGAGGTAGTCGTCGAGGTCGCCGTCCTTGGCGCCGCGGGCCATGTCGACCAGCTCCTGGCGGTAGTCGGGCTGGTAGATCCCGACCTCCGAGGTGTTGTCGATCTCCTTGACCGTCGCACCCTCGCCGTCCTCGGTCTCGAGGAACTTCACGCCCTCGTCCTCGTAGTCCTTCAGCACATCGGGCAGCGGCGCGTCCTTCAGCGGGGAGAGGGCGAGGTTGTCGTCGGCGTAGCCGGACTTGTCGGTGAACCAGTCGATCCAGGCACGGGCGGCCGGCTTGTTGTCGGAGTGGACGTTGACGGCCTGGTTGTAGTCGGGGGCGACGACCGCGCAGAACTTCCCGTCCTTCTGGGCCGGGAAGGGCATGAAGCCGATGTCGTCGGGGTCGGTGCCGGCCTGCTCGGCGGCCTGCCGGAACTGGATGATCGCCCAGCTGCCCAGCCACTGCGTGGCGATGTCGCCCTTCGCGGTGCCCGGCTTGGACGCCTCCCAGTTGGTGGTCGTCGGGTCCTTCTCGATCAGGCCCGAGTGCACGATGTCGTACAGCAGCTCGTCGGCGACGCGGAGATCGGCGCCCTTCGCCCAGGGGTCGCCCTCGGCCAGCTTCGTGGTGGCCTTCGTGTCGCAGCCGACCGAGCCGTTGACGGAGGTCCACTGGGCCAGCGGCCAGCCCGCCTTGAAGTTGGTGTAGTACGGGACCGCGTCCGTCTTCGACTTGATCGCCTTCAGCGCGGTGAGGAACTCGTCCGGCGTGGTGGGCCAGTCGGTGATCCCGGCCTCCCGCCAGACCTTCTTGTTGTAGATGAAGCCGGGGGTCACGCCGATCGGGCTCTGGCCGTAGACCTTGCCGTCGACGGCGGTGTAGTCGGTGAAGCGGTACTTCTTGCTCCGCTCCTCCTCACCGCCCAGCGAGGCGAAGAACTTCGGGTAGTCGTTCTTCTTGATGACGGCCGGGATCATCAGGACGTCGCCGTAGTTCTCCGTGTTCATCCGGATCTTGACTTCGGCCTCGTAGTCCGTGATGGCCTCGAACTCGACCTTCACCTTCGGATACGTCCGGTTGAACTCCTCGGCGTACTTGTCCATCGTGCCGTCCTGCACGATGTCGGTGCGGTGGGTGAGGACCGTGATGGTTCCGGACACCTTGGACGGGTCGTCGGGCGCCTCGGCGTCCGCCCCCTTCGACGAGCCGCCGGTACCGGTGCAGCCCGTGGCCACGACCACGGCGGCCAGCAATGCTCCGATGAGGCCTCTGTGACTCCTGCGGTGATTCATGTGCGCCAGCTCCGTTCTGTAACGGATGAGCACGGGTGGGTTGGCTGGTTCGGCACTCTGACAGACCGTCACTGAACCGGTAAAGTCCCTATTTCGCCAAGGGACTCGAAATGTTTCAGGCAGGCCTTTCGACCGCCGGCTCGACCGGTTTAGGGAGTGCGCATGCTGGACGCCACACCGCTCACCGACGGATGGACCCTGCGGCACGACGGCAGGGAACTGCCCGCCGCGGTCCCGGGCTGTGTGCACACCGACCTGCTGGCGGCCGGGGTGATCCCGGACCCCTTCCTCGGACGGAACGAGACCGGGGTGGCGTGGGTGGGGCGCCGGGAGTGGACGTACGAGACCGACCTCGCGCCCGAGTTCACGGCCGCCTCCGGGCACGAGCAGACCGACCTCGTCTTCGACGGGCTCGACACGGCCGCCGAGATCCTGCTGGACGGCCGGCCGCTGGGCCGGACACGGAACATGCACCGCTCGTACCGCTTCCACGTGACGGGCCTCGCCGGCCGGCTGGCGGTGCGCTTCGCCTCCGCGTACACCGAGGCGGAGGCGGTGCGGGAGCGGCTCGGCGACCGCCCCAACGCCTATCCCGAGCCCTTCCAGTACCTCCGCAAGATGGCCTGCTCCTTCGGCTGGGACTGGGGTCCGACGCTGGTCACGGCCGGGATCTGGCGTCCGGTGCGGCTGGAGCGCTGGTCGACGGCCCGGGTCGCCCGGGTGCGCCCGCTGGTCACCGTCGCCGACGGGGGCCGGGGGCGGGTCGAGCTGCACGTCGACGTGGAGCGGACCCGGGTCGAGGCCGACCTCACCCTGGAGGCGCGGATCGGTGACGTACGGGCGGTCGCGGCCGTCGACGGCACGAGCGGGACCGTACGGCTCGACGTGCCGGACGTGGAGCTGTGGTGGCCGCGCGGGTACGGGGAACAGCCTCTGTACGAGGTGGAGTTGACCCTCACGCATGGTGGCGTTCCGCTCGACGCGTGGCGCCGCCGCATCGGCTTCCGGACCGTGGAGCTGGACCGGAGCACGGACGCGTACGGCACCGGGTTCACCTTCGTCGTCAACGGGACGCGACTGTTCGCGCGCGGGGTCAACTGGATCCCGGACGACGTGTTCCCCTCCCGGATCACGCGCGAGCGCTACCGCGAGCGGCTCGCGCAGGCGGCGGACGCGGGCGTGGACCTGGTGCGGGTCTGGGGCGGCGGGATCTACGAGAGCGAGGACTTCTACGACGCGTGCGACGAGCTGGGACTGCTGGTGTGGCAGGACTTCCCGTTCGCGTGCGCGGCCTACCCCGAGGAGCAGCCGCTGCGGGGCGAGGTGGAGGCGGAGGCCCGCGAGAACGTCGTACGGCTGATGCCGCACCCCTCGCTCGTACTGTGGAACGGCAACAACGAGAACCTGTGGGGCTTCCGCGACTGGGACTGGGAGCGGCGGCTCGCCGGGGAGTCGTGGGGCGAGGGCTACTACCTGGGCCTGCTGCCGCGCATCGTCGCCGAGCTCGACCCGACGCGGCCGTACACGGCGGGCAGCCCCTGGTCCGGCTCCTGGGACCACCACCCCAACGACCCCGCGCACGGCACGCACCACTCGTGGGAGGTGTGGAACCGGCGGGACTACGCCGAGTACCGGGCGAACGTGCCGCGTTTCGTGGCCGAGTTCGGCTGGCAGGCCCCGCCCGCGTACGCCACCCTGCGGCGCGCGCTGCCGGACGAGGAGCCCGCCGCGGACTCCCCCGGCATGCTGCACCACCAGAAGGCGGAGGACGGCAACGGCAAGCTGGAGCGCGGGCTGGCCCGCCACTTCGCCGTTCCGGAAGGGGCGCCCGGCGCGGACTTCGACCGCTGGCACTACCTCATGCAGGTCAACCAGGCGCGGGCCGTCGCCGCCGGGATCGAGCACTGGCGGTCCCACTGGCCGGTGTGCGCGGGCACCATCGTGTGGCAGCTCAACGACTGCTGGCCGGTGACCTCCTGGGCGGCCGTCGACGGCGACGGCCGGCCCAAGCCGCTGTACCACGAGCTGCGCCGGCTGTACGCGGACCGGCTGCTGACCCTGCGGGCCGGGACGGGAACCGGGGACGACGGGCTGGTGCTGGCGGCGGTCAACCAGGCGGCCGAGGTGTGGCGGGCCGGACTGCGGCTGCGCCGGATGTCCGTCGACGGGACCGTGCTGGGCGGGACGACCGTGCAGGTCACGGCTTTTCCGCGGGCGGTCGCCGACATCCGCGTACCGCGCGAGCTGGAGCCCGTGGGGGCGAAGGAGTTCCTGGTCGCGGACGTGGGGGGGCTGCGTGCGGTGCACTTCCCGGTGCCGGACCGAGAGATCCCGTATCCGAAGCCGGAGTTCGAGGTCGCGGTGGCGCCGGGGACGGTGACGGTGACCGCCCGTACCCTGGTGCGGGACCTGCTGCTCCAGGCCGACCGGCTGGCGCCCGGGGCGCGGGCCGACACCGGGCTCGTCACACTCCTCCCCGGCGAGCACGTCACCATCGGCGTGGACGGCTGGCCCGACCCCGACCCGGCAGCCGCCCGAGCGGCCCTGTACTGCGTGGAGCCGACCCTGTGACGACCCCGCCGGCCCCCCGCGTCACCATCAAGGACGTCGCCGCCCGTGCCGGGGTGTCCAAGGGGGCCGTGTCGCTCGCCTTCAACCAGCGGCCGGGGCTGTCCGAGGCCACCCGGGACCGGATCTTCGCGGCCGCGCGCGAGCTGGGCTGGGCGCCCAACTCGTCCGCGCGGTCGCTGTCGAGCCGGCGGGTGGACGCGGTCGGGCTGGCGATCTGCCGGCCGGCCCGGCTGCTCGGGCTCGAGCCCTTCTACATGGAGTTCGTCTCGGGCGTGGAGAGCGTGCTGACCGAGCGCTCGTGCTCGCTGCTGCTGCGGCTCGTACGGAACCTGGAGGAGGAGGCCGGGCTGCTCGACACCTGGTGGAAGGGGAAGCAGGTCGGCGGTTCGATCCTGGTCGACTTCCACGCGGACGACCCCCGGCCGGCGGCCGTCGAACGGCTCGGCCTCCCGGTCGTGGCCGTCGGGCACCCCTCCCTGACCGGCAGCCTCCCCTCCGTCTGGACCGACGACGCCACCGCCGTCACGGAGGCCGTGCGCTATCTCGCGGCGCTCGGGCACCGGCGGATCGCGCGGGTGGGCGGTGCGGCGGCCTTCGGGCACACCTCCATCCGTACGGCCGCGTTCGACGAGGCCGCGCGGGCGCTGGAGCTCGCCGGAGCCCGGCAGGTGGCGACCGACTTCTCGGGCGAGGCGGGGGCGCGGGCGACACGGTCGCTGCTCAGTGCCACCGGCGCGGACCGGCCGACGGCGATCGTGTACGACAACGACATCATGGCGGTGGCCGGGCTGTCGGTGGCGGCAGAGATGGGGCTGCGGGTCCCGGCCGACGTCTCGCTGCTGGCGTGGGACGACTCCCAGCTCTGCCGGCTGACGCATCCCACGCTGTCCGCGATGAGCCATGACGTGCACGGATTCGGGGCCGAGGTGGCGCGGACGCTGTTCGAGGTGATCACGGGCGGCGAGGGCGGCGGCTCGCACCCGGTGCCCACTCCGGTGCTGACGCCGAGGGGGTCGACGGCGCCGCCGGGGCGCGGGAACCACATGTGACGTTCACCGCTCCCGCCGGGGGGACTGGGCAGCTACATTACCCACAAGTAGCATGGGGCCTGAGCGCGCGCTCAGCACATCGCGGCTCAGCGCATCGCAGCAGTGCCACCCCGCACCCTGGAGGAGAGCCATCGTGCCTCGTACCGTCAGGGACGTCGTCTTCGTCGACGGCGTCCGCACCCCGTTCGGCAAGGCGGGCCCGAAGGGCATCTACCACGAGACCCGCGCCGACGACCTCGTCGTGAAGGCGATCCGGGAGCTGCTGCGCCGCAACCCCGGCCTCGACCCGAAGAAGGTCGACGAGGTCGCCGTCGCCGCCACCACCCAGATCGGTGACCAGGGCCTGACCATCGGCCGCACCGCGGGCATCCTCGCGGGCCTGCCCACCTCGGTCCCCGGCTACTCGATCGACCGCATGTGCGCGGGCGCGCTGACCGCCGTCACCACGGTGGCCGGTTCCGTCGCCTTCGGCGCGTACGACGTCGCCATCGCGGGCGGTGTCGAGCACATGGGCCGCCACCCGATGGGCGAGGGCGTGGACCCGAACCCGCGCTTCGTGTCGGAGAAGCTCGTCGACGAGTCCGCCCTGTTCATGGGCATGACCGCCGAGAACCTGCACGACCGCTACCCGACGATCACCAAGCAGCGCGCCGACGAGTACGCCGTGCGCTCCCAGGAGAAGGCCGCCAAGGCGTACGCCGACGGCAAGATCCAGGCCGACCTGGTGCCGGTCTCGGTGCGCCGCACCAACCCGGAGGGCGGCGAGACGGGCTGGGGCCTGGTCACCGCCGACGAGCCGATGCGCCCGGGCACCACGCTGGAGAACCTGGCGAACCTGAAGACGCCGTTCCGCGTCCACGGCCGGGTCACCGCCGGTAACGCGGCCGGTCTGAACGACGGCGCCACCGCCTCGCTCATCGCCTCCGAGGACTTCGCCCGCGAGAACGGGCTCCCGGTCAAGATGCGCCTGGTCTCCTACGCCTTCGCGGGCGTGGAGCCGGAGGTCATGGGCTACGGCCCCATCCCGGCGACGGAGAAGGCCCTGGCCCAGGCGGGCCTGTCGATCGAGGACATCGGCCTCTTCGAGATCAACGAGGCCTTCGCCGTCCAGGTCCTGGCGTTCCTGGAGCACTACGGCATCGCGGACGACGACGCGCGCGTCAACCAGTACGGCGGCGCCATCGCCTTCGGCCACCCGCTGGCCTCCTCCGGCGTCCGGCTGATGACGCAGCTCGCCCGCCAGTTCGAGGACCAGCCGCACGTCCGCTACGGCCTGACCACCATGTGCGTCGGCTTCGGCATGGGCGCGACGGTCATCTGGGAGAACCCGCACTTCGAGGGGGACAAGTGAGCACCACCGCAGAGCTTCTGAAGGGTGCGGCCGAGCTGTTCCCGGACGAGGTCGTCACCACGGCGCACGTACGCCACTTCGACCTCCCCCTGGGTGCGGGCCGCTTCGCCCTGATCACCCTGGACAACGGTCACGACCACAAGAAGCCGACCACCTTCGGCCCGCAGTCGCTGGCGAACCTCAACACCGCCATCGACCAGGTCGAGGCGGAGGCCGCGAACGGCGACATCGTCGGCGTCGGCATCACCGGCAAGCCGTTCATCTTCGCGGTCGGCGCCGACCTCAAGGGCGTCGAGCTGCTGAAGCGGCACGAGGACGCGCTCGCGATCGGCAAGGGCGGCCACGAGGTCTTCAAGCGCCTGTCGGCCCTCGCCGTCCCGACCTTCGCGTACTACAACGGCGCGGCCATGGGCGGCGGCGTCGAGGTCGGACTGCACTGCACGTACCGCACGGTCTCCACGGCCGTCCCCGCGTTCTCGCTCCCCGAGGTCTTCCTCGGCCTGGTCCCCGGCTGGGGCGGCTGCGCCCTGCTGCCGAACCTGATCGGCGCCGACAAGGCCGTCTCGGTCATCATCGAGAACAGCCTCAACCAGAACCGGCAGCTCAAGGGCGCGCAGGTCTACGAGCTCGGCATCGCGGACGCGATCTTCGAGGGCGCGGACTTCCTGGAGCAGTCCCTCATCTGGACGGCGTCCGTCCTCAAGGGCGAGATCGTCGTCGAGCGCCCGGCGATCGACCGCGGCGAGGCCTGGGACCAGGCGGTCGCCCGCGGCCGCTTCATCGCCGACGGCAAGGTGCACGGCGCCGCCCCGGCCGCGTACCGCGCCCTGGACATCATCGCCGCCGCCAAGGACGGCGACCTCCAGGCCGGCTACGACGCCGAGGACCAGGCCCTCGCGGACCTGATCATGGGCGGCGAACTGCGCGCGGGTCTGTACGCATTCAACCTGGTGCAGAAGCGCGGCAAGCGCCCGGCGGGCGCCCCGGACAAGTCCCTCGCCCGCCCGGTCACCAAGGTCGGCGTCGTCGGCGCGGGCCTGATGGCCTCGCAGCTCGCCCTCCTCTTCCTGCGCCGCCTGGAGGTCCCGGTCGTCCTCACGGACATCGACCAGGAGCGCGTCGACAAGGGTGTGGGCTACGTCCACGCCGAGATCGACAAGCTGCTCGGCAAGGGCCGCATCAACCAGGACAAGGCCAACCGCCTGAAGGCGCTCGTCAGCGGTGTCCTCG
This sequence comes from Streptomyces sclerotialus, assembly GCA_000719105.1. Taxonomy (GTDB): domain Bacteria; phylum Actinomycetota; class Actinomycetes; order Streptomycetales; family Streptomycetaceae; genus Streptomyces; species Streptomyces sclerotialus_B. The sequence goes on from JODX01000016.1 coordinate 92,710, forward strand.
ACAAGGCCGAGGGCTTCGCCGACGCGGACTTCATCATCGAGGCCGTCTTCGAGGAGATCGGCGTCAAGCAGCAGGTGTTCGCGGAGGTGGAAGCGGTCGCCCCGGCGCACGCGATCCTCGCCACCAACACCTCCTCGCTCTCGGTGTCGGAGATGGCGTCGAAGCTGCAGCACCCCGAGCGGGTCGTCGGCTTCCACTTCTTCAACCCGGTCGCGGTGCTCCCGCTGCTGGAGATCGTCCGCGGCGAGCGGACGGACGACGCCTCGCTGGCGACCGCCTTCGCGGTGGCCAAGAAGCTGAAGAAGACCGCGGTCCTGGTGAAGGACGCTCCGGCGTTCGTCGTCAACCGCATCCTCACCCGCTTCATGGGCGAGGTCCAGAACGTCATCGACGAGGGCACCCCGGTGGCCGTGGCGGAGAAGGCGGTCGAGCCGCTCGGCCTGCCGATGTCCCCGCTGGTCCTGCTGGAGCTGGTCGGCCCCGCGATCGGCCTGCACGTCTCCGAGACCCTGCACGGCGCGTTCCCGGACCGGTTCACGGTCTCCCCGAACCTCGCCGCCGTCGTCAAGGCCGGCAAGCGCGGCTTCTACGTCTACGACTCCGGCAAGCCGGAGCTGGACCCCGAGGTCGCGGCGCTGCTGCAGCAGGGCGACACCGTCCTCACCGAGGAGCAGGTGCGGGCCCGGGTGCTGGACGCGGTGGCCCAGGAGATCGGCCTCATGCTCGACGAGGGCGTCGTCGCCGAGGCCCAGGACATCGACCTGTGCCTGATCACGGGCGCCGGCTGGCCCTTCCACCTGGGCGGCATCACGCCGTACCTGGACCGTGAGGGCGTCTCCGAGCGGGTGAACGGGAAGCGGTTCCTGGAGGCTGGAGTGGCTTCGGTTCCGGCGTGACCGCCGCAGCGCGTCGGTGAGGAGGGCCTCCGCGGTGTGCGGGGGCCCTCCTTCATTCCTCAGCCCCGCGCCTTGAGGGCGAACTCCCCTCTCACCAGCGCGTGGTCGGATTCGGGGTACTTCTCGGCATCGCCGTCCGTGGCGACGAAATGGCGCCGGTCGGCGAAGACGTAGTCGATCTTGCGTCCCTCGGCGGTCGGCTCGGCCTGCCGGTCGGCCTCCGTGAAGTACGGGGTGAGGTACGCCAGCGCGGGCGCGTCCGGCGGGAGGTTGAGGTCGCCGGCGAGGACGACGCGGGTGCCGGGCGGGAAGGCGAGTGCCCAGTCCCTGATCTCCCGCAGCTGTTCCGGCGCGTCGCCCAACGCGTGCGCCGTGCAGGCCATGAGCGGCTCGTCCGCCCACTCCGTGTGGGCGCAGAGCAGTCCGCGGTGCACGGAGACCGTCCGGCCGTCGTTCGTGTACGTCTCATCGGCGGTGTGCTCGAACTCCCGGTAGTCCTGCACGTCGTCGGGCACGTTCCGCCGGCTGAGCACGGCCTGGCCGTAGCGGCCGCTGCTGCCGCAGTGGGGAACGTTGTCCTGGGAGGACGCGTAGGTGCCGTCCATCGGCCAGCCCGCCGCGGCGAGCCGCTTCTTCAGCGCGTCGTACTGCGTCAGGCAGATCTCGTTGAGGGTGACGATGTCGGGCCTGAACGTTCGTGCCTCCGCCACGACGCGCACGATGGAGGTGCCCGTTCCGGACTTCCCGGAGTTCCAGGTGCAGTGGGCGGCGGCCCCGCACAGGTTGTAGTGCAGCACGCGCAGCCCGCGTGTGGCGGAAGCCGCGTCGTCCGCGTCGTCCGTGCCCTCCGGGGCCCACACGAGCAGTGCCGAGAGCACCGCCGCCACCAGCAGGACGGCGGTGCTCCCCACGAGGAGGCGGCTGCCGCGCAGCGCTTCCGCGAGGCGGCTGTGGTTCAGCACGAGTGCCAGGGTCCCAGCGCCGCGCCCACCGAGGGCCTGAGCTGACGACGGACATGGAGCCGGCCGTCCGTGCCGATGACCGCCACCACCACGGCGCCCGCCGCGTCGTACGCCAGCGCCGGGGCGTGGGTGAACATCTCACCGGACTCGTGCCAGTGGGTGCCGGAGACGTCCCGGTCCCGGTCGGGCAGTGACACGACGAGCCGGCCGCGGCTGCCGCGGTGGGCCAGGTTGATCTCCCTGGCGCCGCGTTCCGACGCCCACAGGGCGGCGACGGCACCCGTGCCGCCATGGCCGCCGAGGCCGGCGCCGGATCCGGGCCAGCTGCCGTCGGGGTGCTGCCGGTAGGCCATGACCTGCTGGGTGCCGGCCTGCCGGTAGTAGAGGCAGACCCGGCCCTCGCCCGAGTCGACCGCGGTGATCCCGCCGGTCGCGGGCCTGCCGGTCTTCAGCCTGTCGTCGATGAGGAAGGGACCACCGGGTTCGTTCTGGTACCAGCGCCAGACGGAGTTCTTGCCCGGCACGTACAGCTCCACCGTGCCCCTCTCGGTGGTGATCGCCATGCCCGCGTCCTGGACGAAGGAGCCGCCGAGGTCCTCCCAGGGCCGCCACGACCCGTCGGCCTCCCTGCGGCGCAGGCTGATGCCCTGGTCGAAGTTGCGGACGAAGACATGGAGGCGGCCCGCGGCGTCGACCGCGGCGGACGGCACTCCCGCCTCGCGCTGGCGCCGGCCGTCGCCGTGCACCCAGTCGGGGTTCTCCAGGGTCTGCCAGCCGCTGAAGCCGTTGCCGTTGGGGTCCTGCACGGTGTGCACGACATCGACGGTGACTCCGCTGCCGACGACCGTCTGACGCCGCAGACCGACGAGTTCGGCCGGCCCGCCGGGCAGCCCGGTGACGGCGAGCGTGGGCGTCAGCCATCCGTCGCCCAGCACGTACGGGCCCTTCCACTCGCCGCTCGCGGGGCCGGTCTCCGTCCAGAAGGCGAGCCGCCCGGCCAGCACCGCGAAGGCGTTCAGCCGGCCGCCGGGTCCCAGCCGCAGCCAGTCCGTCGTGGGCGAGTACCGGTAGGCGGCGCTGTTCATGTGGGTGCTGCGGTAGGGGTTCGGGCCCAGCTGACGGTCGCCGCACTGTTCACAGGTGCCATGCGGGCAGACCGGGGGCGCGTCGATGCCCGCGTACGTGGCGAGGTACTCGGCCTTCTCCGTGACCACCGTCGAGTCGAGGTTGTAGCCCCAGAAGCGGTTGGCGTAGGCGCGGTAGTGCTCGACGACCGGGTTGTGCCCGGCCTCGCGGTGCCGGGTGAGGGCGGCGAGGGCGAACTGCGTGGTGGCCGTGTGGTCGGCGTGGTCGGACATGACGAACCCCTCCTTGCCCCCGTCGTGTTCGGGGTCGGGGTCCATGGTGCGCACCACGGTCGGCCGGTGGTGGGCGAGCAGTGCGGTCAGCGCGGCGATGAGCTGTTCGCGGGAGATGTGCTGCACCTCGCCGATCGTGCAGCCGCGCACGGGCAGCGTGGCCTGGGTGCGCAGGGCGCCCTCCCAGAGCTGGGGGATGCGGGTGCGGCCGCGTTCGGTGGGGGCGCCCATGTGCAGCTGGAGGAAGTACAGGACCACGTCGTCCCGCGCCGCCAGCGTGAACCGCTCGGCGGCGAATCCGGGCACGAGGTCCACGGGTTCGCGCCGCCAGGGGCTGTTGCGGTCGCCGGTCGCCATGCGGGCGTAGGCGGAGCGCAGCCCGCAGCCGCGTTCGGTGCTGTACTGCGCGAAGTCCGGCGGTACGGCGCGGCGTCCGGGGTCGTCCGTGTCGGCGTTGATGCCGTCGCCCTCGCCCGCGGTGACGACCACCGTGACCACCTGGTCGCCGTCCTGCAGGGAGCGGACCAGGTCCGGGTTCATGAAGTACAGGTCATCGTCCTGGTGGGCGATGATGTGCAGCAGGGTGCGGGTTGTCGCGTTCATCGGTCCACCACATTCATGGCCATGGCTCCTGAAGCCGAGCAGTAGGGCCGTACCCACACCGGTCGTGCCGGGTGGAACACGGCGTATTCGGAGGGCTCGTCACCGACCAGCGGGACGGACGGGTAACCGTAGGCGCCCTTGACATCGGGGAAGTCCTCGAGCAGATGGCAGATGCGCACCTTGCGCCGGTCGTACGGGTCCGGTTGCAGCCACCAGTCCCAGTCCTCCCAGCGTTCCAGCCGGTGGTCGACGACGTTGCGCACGGGCGCCTCGGCGCGGAACGACTGGCGGCCCAGGATCCGGACGGGGACCTCGAAGCTCTTCGTGTGCCGGCCGCGGCGGCTGACCACGAAGAGCGCGCCCGGCTGGATGTGGAGGTCCCCGCAGAGCACGCCCTCCAGGGCGATGCCGCTGTCGGTCACCTCCACGGAGACGCATTCGGCGTGTGTCTCACGGAGCACGGTGCGCAGCATGAGCCGGCCGTTGGGCTGGGCGTAGGGCAGGTTCCAGCCGAGGAGGCCCTCCGTCGGCCGGGCGATCAGCCGGTTCCGTGCGTCGATGAGCGCCCTGGTGTCGCGGATGCCGGCCTTCATGTGCACGGGTCCCGCCTTCGGTGAGCGCATCGCCACCTGCCAGCGTCCGTCGCCGAGGTCGTCGAGGGTGGAGGGGGTGACGGCGGCCGTGTAGCGGGTGCCGCCGTTGTCGAGCTGCTTGCGCACGGTGCGCAGCGGCACCTCCGGGAGGGGCGGGCCGTCCGAGGGCTTGTGCCGGAGCACGAAGTTCCAGCGGTGGCGGCCCTCGCCCGGGCCGTCGCAGGAGAGCCGCAGCCAGCCGGCGTCGTCCGCCGTGACGTCCACGGTGGCCGAGCCGAGGGACACCGGGGGCACCCTGGTCTGGACGGCTCCGGTCCTCCGGGTCGCGGCGGGGGCGCGGTAGCCGCGTACGGCGGCGGCACGGCGACGGGCCGCGTCCTCGAAGAGCTCGACGTAGCGGGCGGCCACCTGGGAGGGGTCGTACCGGGAGGCGTTGCGCAGCGCGGCCGCGCCCATGTCCTGGCGCAGCGCGTCGTCGGCCATGAGCCGCCTGAGGCCCCAGGCGATCGCCTCCACGTCCCCGTTGGGCACGAGCAGGCCGTCCTCCCCGTCGGTGAGGATCTCGCGGGGCCCCACGGGACAGTCGGTGGAGACCACGGGCAGGCCGCAGCGCATCGCCTCCACCAGGGTCATGCCGAAGGACTCGGCGCTGGAGGTCACGGCGGCGATGGAGCCCTTGGCCCACTCGGACTCGATCGGTGAGAAGCCGCCCATGAGCAGGGCGCGGCCGGTCAGGCCGAGTTCGGTGACCAGGGCGCGCAGCTTCCCGGCCTCGCCGCCGTCGCCGTAGATGCGCAACTGCCAGTCGGGGAAGTCCGCCGCGAGCATGCCGAAGGCGCGGATCAGCAGGTCGTACCGCTTGATGTGGTGCATACGGCCGGCGCTGACCACCACCTTGTGTGTGCAGTCGGACGGCGACACGGAGGGCTGGGGCACGCTGTTGGGGATGCCGACCACGGTGATGCCGGGGATCGGGGTGTTCTCCATGAACGAGCGGGCGTCCGCCTCGGTGACCGTGGTGATGGCGTCGAGCCGGGGGTACACCCGGGCCATCTCGGCGCGCACCGCGGGCGGGATGGCCAGGTGGGTCATGTGTTCCTGGGCGACGCGCAGCGCACCGTCACGTGTGTGGGAGGCCACGAAGAGGTTCAGGCTGGGACGCGTGCCCACGACGACGTCGGCGTCCGTCTTCCTGAGTTCTCGGATGATGCGCCCGTCGGTGAACTTGCTGTACTGGGCGTAGAACTCCTCCTGGCGCGGCACCACTTCGCTGGGCTCGTCGCTGCCCGCGGCATCGCGGTCGGAGGAGCCGGGGCGCAGGTCGACGAGGGCCCGGACGGTGATGCGCGGGGATATCTCGAACTTGGTCGCGGTCGTACGGCGGAACACCGAGACGATCTCCACGTCGTGGTGGGCGGAGAGGGCCTCGGCGAGGTTGATGACCGTGCGGTTCGTCCCTCCGATGCCGTAGATGTTGTTGATCAGGAAGGAGATCTTCAACGGACCTCACGCTCCTTCCGCTCGAACGGGCTCGGCACGGGGTAGTAGGACTCCAGGAAGCGGCTGAGCATCTTCGTCTGGCGCTCGATGTCCGCGCCGTCGGAGAGCGTGTCGTTGATGCAGAACGCCTGCCGGTCACGGCGCGCCAGCAGGATGCCGAGCCGCCGCTGGATCTCCGGCCTGGCCAGGTCGAGGTAGGCGAAGCTGATGTCGGAGGGCACGGCCCGTCCGGTGAAGTACGCGTAGTAGTGGTACAGCGAGGACGGGATCGAGATGTCGGTGGCGCTGCGGAACCGGCTGTGCGAGGTCTGCCAGTGCGCGTGGGCGAACTCGTGCTCGATCTCCAGGAGCACACTGCGGCGCAGGGCGTACGGGACATGACGGATCTTCTGGACGATGGCCGTGCCGAAGTTCTCCAGCAGGAGCCGGCGGTTGTTCTTCCCCGCCGCGTCGACCGGGCGGTCGCCCAGGGTGAGCTCCCACCGGGGGACCTGGGACGGCGACAGGAAGGTACGGGTCATGCCGTTGGAGAGGAAGAAGTCCTGGGGAGTGACGGGGCGGCCCAGGAACATGTCGTCGTTGAAGTAGAGGAAGTGCTCGGACAGGCCCTTGATGTGGTGCAGGCGGCTCTCGATCGCGTGGGAGTTGAACGTGGGCAGCGCGGCCGGGTCGTCGAAGATCTCGGAGTGGTCGACGACCGTGATGCGCGGGTGGCGGTCGTTGAGCCACGCCGGCCGCTGACGGTCCGTCACCAGGTACACGTGGCGCACCCAGGGGGCGTTCTGTTCCAGCGCGCGCAGTGAGTAGCGCAGTTCGTCACGGCTGATGTACCGGGCGGCGTTCGCGGCCTCGGTGTGATAACCGCCGTCGCCGAACGCGCTCCGGCGCCGCTGCCAGTGCGGATCGTTGCCGTCGACCCAGGTGTAGACGACGTCCACCGGGAAGCGGACGTCCTCGGGCAGGGGGTCCGCGCACGGCGGGATGGTGCGGACCGAGCGGGTGCGCCGGGTGTGCAGGGCGGCGAAGCCGGTCAGCCGGCTGACCGGGACGACGACCCGTGGCTCGTCGAACGCGACGTCCTCGGTGACGCGGTTGGGCCGCGGGGCGACCAGACGTCCCTCCTCCGGTCGCCAGAACTCGATGTCGCAGCCGTGTTCCAGCCCGAGGACGAGGGAGCCCGCCGGGTCGCTCCACAGCATGCCGACCCGCAGCACCGCTGCCTGCCGGGCCAGCGCCCGGCCGCGCCGGGAGCCGCACAGCGCCGTTCTGCCCACGGCGGCGTCGCCCCGGCAGGCGGTCAGGTAGACGGGGCCGCTGCGGGCGCAGCCCAGCAGGGCCTCGCCCACCCGGTGACGGTCCGCCTCGGCCACCGCGAGGCACGAGCGGAAGTCGGAGTTCCCCCGGATGGCGAAGTAGTCGACGCCCGCCTCTTCCAGGAGGGTCACCACCAGTTCGAGGTTGGCCTCGCGCAGTCCCAGCGGGGACACGGTGGGCCGCACGAGGACGATCCGCGCGCCGTGCCCGGCCAGCGCGGCGAGCCGCTCCTCGCCCCGGAACAGCTGCGGCCAGCGGCGGCGTGCCCGTATGCCCCGGATCAGCCGTGCGCCCAGGGTGAGGGACTGGATGTGGCGCAGCAGTCGCTTGAGCGCCATGCGCAGCCGCATCGGTACACGGCGCGCGATCCGGCGTCTGAGGCCTGCGGGGACCAGGGTGCGGTACACCCCGACCGCGGCGGATGCCTCGGGGTTGCCAATGCTCACGACGGGTTGTCAGGCTCCTCGGAACCCCCGTGCTCGAAGAGGCCGGCGACGGGGTAGTAGCGGCGCAGGAAGTGGGTGACGGCTCGGGTGCCGCCCCGGCCCAGGGAGAGTTCGGCCCCGAGGCCGAAGAACTGGATGTGCTGCGTGTCCCTGCGGACGAGCAGCCGGTCCAGGCGGGCCCGGATGCCGGGGAGGGCCGCATGCAGGACCGCGGACGCCTCGCCGGAGGGGTCGGCGAGCCCGGTGACGTGGCCGAAGTGGTGGGCCAGTCCGTCCATGGGGTGCGTGCCGGGCACGGTGGGCAGGCGCTGCGCGTCGGCGAGTTCGAGGGGCGGCACGTCCCGCTCGGCGAGGCGGGCGAGGATGTCGCAGCTGTACGGCTGCGGGCCGGCGGCGTAGCCGTGCGAGGCGACCCGGCCACTGATCGCGTAGGCGGCGCGGGCCCAGGGGGCGAAGGACTCCTCGGCGGTCCAGGGGCCGCGGCGGGGGCGGGTCGTACCGTGCGGGCCGAAGTAGTCGAAGGGCCGGACCGGCCGGCCGAGCAGGGCTCCCGGGCGCAGCAGCAGGAAGTGGCCGGCGATGTCGGGCAGCTGGTGCAGCCGCCACTCGGCGCCGGGCCGGGCGCCCACGATGCTGAGCCGGTCGTCGGCCCCCCGCAGCCAGTCCGGTACGGGCGCCTGGGCGACCACGTGGACGACGTCGACCCAGGGCGCGTACTGGTGCAGCGAGCGCAGCGCGGCCCGCAGGAGTTCCTCGCCCCAGGGGGTGGCGTGCTGGTGCAGGAGGACCGCGTCGACCGGGAAGGTGATCTCCTCCAGGCGCGGGATGTCGAAGTTCTCCAGCGTGACCGTCGGCTCCATGTCGCCGTCGGTGTCGCAGTAGCCGGAGAGCCGTTCGAGGCCGATCTCGATGCCGGGCGCGTCGCTGGGCACGGCACGCTGGACCCGGTTCGGGCGGGGGCCGATGAGCCGCTCGGTGGGCAGGTCGGTGTTGACGGTCCAGAACTCGATCTCGACGCCCTGGTCCTCCCCCACCCAGAGGTTCTCGGTGGGTTCGGTGCGCAGCCAGGTGAGACGGATCACCCGCGCCTTGGCGAAGTGCTTCCACGCCTTCACATGGCTGCCGGGGATCGCCTGGGTGTCGTTCTTCGCGGGCGAGACGGAGACCACGTAGCCGGTGTGCTCCTCCAGCAGCGCGCGCAGCGCCCGGCGCACCGCTCCCTTGTCGCGCTGTTCCACGGCGATGCAGAGGCGGCGGTCGTCCAGGGCCGGGACCGCGAACCACGGGATGTCCGCGACGTCGAGGGCGTGGGTGACCAGATCGTGGTCGAGCCGGCGGGCCAGGTCGACGGTGAGGCCGGTGTGCACATGGCCGATACGGCCGTCGGGCGCCTTGGTCCTGCGTTCGGAGCCGCCGATGGCCGCCTTGCGGACGCGCCGCAGGGCGCGCCGGTGCAGCCGTGCCTCACGCCGGCTCAGGGTCCGGGCGAGCCTGCGCTTGACCTTGCGCCGGACCTGGACGGGGACGGTGCTGGCGGCGACGGAGCGGACCGGCTGGGGAACGAACCGCTGGTAGGCCTGGGCGGCGGAGCTCAGCGACGTCGGGTCTGACACGTCATGAACTCCGTTTCATCGCTCGTGGGGGCTGGGGGTGGGGAAGTAGGCGTTGAGGAAACCGTCGAGCAGTTCCTGCTGGGCCTCGATGTCCTCGGGTGTCGAGAAGGCGTCGTTGAGACAGAAGGTGTCCTGGTTCCTTCCGTCGAGCAGTCGCTGGAGACGGTCCGCGAGGTCGGGGACGGCCAGTTGCAGATAGGTGAAGGGCATGGAACCGGGCTGGGCCCGTCCGGTGAGGGCCGCGTAGTAGAGCGCGAACGACGAGGTGGGCGACAGATCGGTCATCGCGCGGAAGCGGCTGGCCGAGGTCCGTGCCCAGGCCTCGGGGAAGTCCCGCTCGGCCTCCTCCATCGCCGAGCGGCGCAGGGCGTAGGGGATGTGCTCCATCGGCTGGGTGATGACCCTGCCGAAACGTTCCAGCAGCAGCGCGCGGTTGTTCTTGCACGCCGCGTCGACCGGGGTGTCGGTCTCGGCGACCGGACCCTGCGGGATGCGGTTGCGCGAGGGGAAGTAGCGCGCGATGCCGCTCGGGGTGAAGAAGGAGTGCGGGGCCACCGGGCGGCCCATGAACATGTCGTCGTTGAAGTACAGGAAGTGCTCGGCGAGCCCCTCGATGTGGTGGAGCTGGCTCTCGATCGAGTGCGAGTTGAACGTCGGCAGGTCCGCGGGGTTGCGGAAGATCTCCCGGTGGGTGGCGATGCGCAGCCCCGGTACGTCCTCCCGCAGCCAGGCCGGCACCTGGTCGTCGGTGACGATGTAGACGTTGCGGATCCACGGCGCGAACAGGTGCAGGGAGCGCACCGAGTAGCGCAGCTCGTCACGGCTGATGAAGCGGGCGTCGCTCGCGGACTCGGCGTGGTAGACCTCGCCCTTGGCCCGGGCCTTGCGCTGCTTCCACGCGGGATCGTTGCCGTCGACCCAGGTGTAGACGGCGTCGACGGGGAAGGCGATGTCGTCGGCGCAGTTCACCAGGAACTCGGGCCGGGTGGCCAGCGCGGGCGCCAGGTGCTCGGGCGTCCAGTCGGAGACGAAGCGGCTGAACAGCCGGGCGGCGCCGAGCACGTTCTGGGAGTTCATGGCGACGGCCCAGGTGGCGCGGTTGGCCCGGGGTGCCACCAGGTGGGTGCCGTGCGGGCGCCAGAACTCGATGGCGCAGCCGTACTCGTGCCCCAGCAGCAGATGCCGGCCGGGGTCGGTGCGGTACCAGCTGACCTGGACCACGCGCGCGGTGGCGACGTCGCGCCAGGCCTTCGGGTCGCGGGAGGAGACGGGGCGTGCGGGCCGGGGCGCGTCCGGGTCGATCACGCTCAGGTGACCGGGGTACTGGCCGAGGCCGCGGAACACAGCCCCGAGCACGCGCTCGCGGTCGTCCTCCGCGACGGCGACGACCGTTCCGTGGTCGACGGTGCCCCGCACGGCGAAGTAGGGGACGCCGACCGAGTCGAGCAGCGCGGTGAGGGCGGAGCGGTTGGCCTCCCTGGCCGCCAGCGGGGTCAGCCCGGGTTCGACGTAGACGTCGTCCTGCCCGGTGGTGGGCGCGGTGTGCTGCTGGTGGGCGGGCGTCCGCGGGGGTGCTCCGGCCTGGATCCCGTACAGGCTGCCGGAACCACCTGCCATGCGGGGGACAGCGGGTTCGGAAAGCGTCGTCACGCCGGCTGCCCCTCACGGACGGATGCGCGCACCAGCACCGCTCCCCTCCTCCTTCCGCCCCGGCATCATGCCAGGACGGGTACTCGTGGCCGCTCGCCCTCGTGCCCCCCGGCTCGAAATCCACGGCCACACACGGCGCCGACGGCACCGTCGGCGTCATTCATCAAAATTTTAACCTTCACAGGCTTCACACATCATCACTATGTGCCCTCTCAGCTGTCAACACCAGTCGCAAATGACAGAAAACACACCGCGAAGAACAAGGCGGCGGAAGAACGGATGGACAGCAGGTGAACCCGGACCCCGTCCGCCCCGCCGAGCAGTCGGTCTATAGTTCGGTCGCATTGCGGCAATGACGCCGCACGGGCCCGGCCTCTCCCCCCACTCGCGCCCTTCCCGCATTCTCCACCAGCACCCGAGCCACGCACCGAGAGAGGACCCGCGGCATGACGCACGCCCCGACGGACACGGAACCCCGCAGATCCCGGCGCGCTCCGTCCGGTCGCAGGGTCAGGCCTCAGCGCCGCCGGCGCGTATGGCGCTGGATCGTCCTGGTGGTGGTCGTGCTGGTACTGGGCGCGGGCGGCACCGCCTACTGGCTGTACAGCGATCTGAACAACAACATCAAGGGCGTCGACCTGGAGAGGTCGCTCGGCGACGACCGGCCCGAGAAGCTGCCCACGTCGGGGCAGAACATCCTGGTGCTCGGTTCCGACTCACGCTCGGGGGCCAACGCCTCGCTGGGTACGGGCAAGGTCTCCGGGGCCCGCTCGGACACCGCTCTGGTGATGCACATACCCGACGGCCGCACCCAGGCCGTGGCCATCAGCATCCCGCGCGACACCCTGGTCACCCGCCCGGAGTGCACCAAGCCGGACGGCTCCACGATCGCACCGGCGGAGCGCGTGATGTTCAACTCCGTCTACTCCGTCGCCGGCCCCACCTGCGTGGTCAAGACCGTGGAGCAGATGTCGGGGGTGCGGATGGACCACTTCGTCGAGATCGACTTCGCCGGCTTCAAGGACCTGGTGGACGCGATAGGCGGCGTGCCGGTCACCATCGACCAGGCCATCAGTGACAAGTCCAGCGGCCTCGATCTCAGTGCCGGGACGCACACACTGAACGGCACCGAGTCGCTCGCGTTCGTACGGACCCGGCACGGCGTCGGTGACGGCAGCGACCTCGGCCGTATCGGGCTGCAGCAGCAGTTCCTGACCGCCCTGCTCTCCGAGATCAAGAAGCAGGACCTACTGGGCAGTCCGACGAAGACCTACAAGATCGCCGACGAGCTGACGGAATCAATGACCACGGACTCGGGTCTGGCCTCGCTGACGAAGCTGGCCGACTTCGGCCGCAGCCTGAACGGCGTCGACCCCACCACGATGGAGACCATCATGCTGCCGGTCGCGTACGACACGGAGGACCCCAACCGGGTGGTCGCCGCCGAGCCGCAGGCGACCCAGTTGTGGAAGGCGATCCGCAGCGACTCGGAGATCCCCGAGTCCGCGAAGAAGTCTCCCGCCACCGGCGGCAGTTCGTCCTGACCGGCACCTCACGTCGTGGGGGCGGGTCCCGGCCGGGACCCGCCCCCACGACGTTGCGCTCAGCGACCTGTCACATGCGCACCGAGGGTGCCATGGCCAGGCCCCCCTCGTCGTTCTGCCGGGCGATGTGGAGTGCCCCGTCCGCGCCGATCATCGCGAGCACGACACGGCCGTACACGTCGCTCGCCAGCGCCGGGGACCCCACGCAGCGCTCGCCGGTGGGTGACCACCACACTCCCGCCTGCTCGTTCTCCGTGCCGCAGGCCGCGAGCATCACCTGGCCCTCGAGGTCCCGATGGGCCAGGACGGTGCAGTCGTAGCCGTCGAGCGGCGTACGGAGCACGGCGACGGGATCCTCCGCCGGTGCGCCACCGAGCGGGATCACCCAGCCACCGAGGCGGTGGGCGACGATCCCTCCGGTGGCCGGATCGGTCCAGTAGTACGTCGCCCTGTCCGGTGCCGTCTCCAGGCCCACGACGGTGCCCCGGCTCACCGCGAGCGGGATGTTGGGCGTGCTCTCGAAGTCCCCGTCGGGCCGCTCCTGCACCCACCGCATGATGTGGCCCTCGCCGCCGACGATCGTCTCGAGGCGCCCGGAGGCATGGGCGACCACGGCCACCGGGTCCTCCACGCAGCTGCCCTTGAGGTCGGTCCAGGGTCCCCACTTGCCGCCCGGCTGCTCCCTGCGCAGCATGACGCCGTTGCCCGCGTTGCGCACCAGGACGTGCACGATGCCGTCCGGGTTGACCGCCGCGACCGGTATCCCGAGGCGCGCCGCCTTCTCCCGGTCGCCGTGCGGGTTGCCCAGCGACCGCCACTCGGTGACCGGGCGGCCCGTCTGGTACTGGATGGCGTGCACGACGTCCACCTTCGGCGGGCCGTCACCCTGCCGGACTTCGCGCCGGCCGAGGAAGTGAACGTAGGTGTCGGCTCCCTGGGCCACCCACACATGGGTCAGATCCGGTGCGGCATGGAAGACCGGACCGGTCCACTCCGGCCCACCGGGCCGGACCTCCGTCCAGCGCAACAGCCCCTCACGCGTACGCGCGTAGGCCGTGAGCCTGCCGTCCTTGCCGCGGACGAGCCAGGAACCGGAGACAGTCGCCTCAGCCACGTACCGCTCGACCTGGGCGTTGTCCGCGGCGCCCGCCGCTCTCTGCCGGGCGGCGGCGCGCCCGGATCTGGTCCGCATGACGTGACTTGCCCCTTCTCATGACACTCGGCGCGGCTCCCCTACCGCCTTCGGCACACCGCACGAAAGCCGAGCGCGCCCATCATAAAATGAACGTTCGACGGACAGCGTATGACGGCCTCGTGTGCCACCCTGACCCCATGTCCACCGCACCCCTCATGATCATCGACGCCGCCAACGTCATCGGCTCCGTCCCCGACGGCTGGTGGCGCGACCGGCGCGGCGCGGCCGAGCGGCTGCGGGACCGGCTGGCCCGGGACGGTGTCCCGGGCGTCGCCGACGGCGCCGAGATCCTCCTCGTCGTCGAGGGAGCGGCCCGCGGGGTCGGGTCCGTCCCCGGTGTACGGGTCGACGAGGCGCCCGGCAGCGGTGACGACCGGATCGTGGAGCTGGTCGCCGAGGCGGACGGCCGCCCTCGGGTCGTCGTCACCGCCGACCGCGAACTGCGGTGCAGGGTCGAGCAGTTGGGCGCGGAAGTGCGGGGCCCGCGCTCGGTGCGCGGGGACGGCTGAGCGTCCCGTCCCCGCGCATCGCCCTCGTGCGGTCAGGACGTGGCGTACAGGCCGTATCCTCCGTGGCCGACGTACACGGCGTCGCCGACCGGCCGCTCCGTCCCGTCCTTCTCCTGTGAGGGCGTGACCAATGTGGCGCCCACGACCATCGCGGTCGAGCCACCGCCGTCGAGGTTGAGTGCGTCCACCGCACCGAGGTGCAGCATGAGCTTCGCCAGCTCGTCCAGCGTGGCGCCCGCCCTGCCCTTTGTTCCGGTCACCGTGACGAGCATCGTCCGTCCATAGCCGTCGGCCCCGATGGAGGTGCGGGGATCGCTCTTGATGTTGGAGCCCGTGTAGGCGTAGGCGGCGTCCCGCACCAGCAGATAGGTGCCGTTCACGATGTCCACGGACGCGTCGAGCACGAGTTCCTCGTCGAAGTGCTCGTCGCGGACCTCCTCGTCGAGGGTGAGCACGGCGCCGGCGGGGGCGTTGGCCCGCAGCCAGTCGGCGCCCTCACCGATGCCCTGGAGGATGCGTCCGCCGCTGGGGACGGTGCGCCCGCCCCGTCCCTCGTACACCGCCGTGACGCGGCCCGCGGAGCTCAGGACGACCTCGACTCCCGGATCGTTGTCCTCGGTGACGTGGGCGGCGCCTCCCGGCCTCGGAGTGAGCGCACCGTACTGGGGGGTGAAGGAGACGATCTCGGAGGCGTCCTTCCACGCATACGTGTCTTCGCTGATCTCGAACTTCTCGTCGTCGCTCCCCTTGGCGCAGCCAGGGACCCGGCCCGGATCACGGTTGATGTCGTCCAGCTCCCGCGTGGCACCCGTCGCCGACGAAGTGACGGAGAGGGCCGTGCTGAGCTCGGTCACGTACGGCACCCCGTACTGGATGACCGCGGCCGGCGCGCCGGGCCTGCTGCGGAGGCAGGCCGCCCCCTGCAGCACGCCGTCCTTGGCCGCGATGCCCTTGAAGACGAGCGTGCTCTGGTCCGTGTCGAAGAAACCGGCGTTCGTGCCCGCGTACGGCTTGCGGGTCGCGGAAGTCGTGACCGAGTCGAGCTGGCTGGTGGTCTTCTCCGCCGTCGCGGTGTCCACACCGAAGGTGCTCTGCAGGCTGAGTGCTCCGGCGGCGGGGTCGGCGACGAGGACGTCGACGACACGGGGGTTGGCAGCCGTGGACGGTTCCGTGTAGCGGGTGTAGGTGATGCCGTCGGCGGCCTTCTTCGTCGTCACGGCCCAGCCGTCGACGAGGCTCTCCGCCTCCGCGGCGTGCGCGGTGCCCGACGGCAGGAGGGAGGCGAGCAGCAGCGCGCCGATCCCGGCGGCGATGCCCGGGACGCGTCCGCCGGTACGGGAGTGACGATTGGTCATGGTCAGCACTCCGAGGTTCCGGTGACGAGCTGGTGCGAGCTGAGGGTGGACACGAAGGGCGCGGGCACCGTGGTCGAATCGCCGCGGAGCACGACGTACGCCTTGTAGGTGGTGTCCCCGCTCGTCCAGCTGCTGGTGTGGTCGGCGGCCCGGTAGAGACAGACGTGCTTGTTCGTGCGGTTCCACACGGAGACCGCCCGGTTGTCCCAGGCGCCGTAGGCCGCGGCGTCGGTCGTGTACGTGGTCATCGGGCCGCGGCCCCGCTCGGACTGGAAGAGGCACAGCTCCCCGTCCGGGCAGCGCTCGTAACCGGTCCAGCAGTGGCCCTTGGAGCGGCCCGTCTTGTGCGAACTGACCTTGCCCTGCAGCGCGGTGCCCAGGGACGCCAGGTTCGCCTGTCCCCCGGGTTTGACCGCCTGCGTCACGCCCCCGTACTGGGCGTCCGCGTAGAGACAGGCCCAGCGGGTGGTGTTGTTGCGCACCGAGACCGCCTTGTCGTCGGCGGCGGAGTCGTACGTCTCGACGGCCTGGTCCGCCGTGTACGTCCGCAGTTCGCCTTCGCCGTCGGCCTCGGTGAAGAGGCACAGCCTGTCGTCGGGGCAGTTGCTCCAGCCGTCGGCGCTGGCCGGCACCACCGTGACCAGCGAGCCGACGAGCGTCAGCAGGGCGAGCAACAGACCTATTCGTATCGATCTTCGAATCATGCGGGGAGTATGTCAGCGCCGAGGCCCCTTCGCCTCCCCCGCCGCCGTCTCCTCCTGCCGCCCCAGCAGGCTGTGCCCCCGCCCGTACAGGAAGTACACGACGACGCCCAGCGCCATCCAGATCGCGAAGCGGAGCCAGGTCTCGGCCGGCAGGTTCAGCATCAGCCACAGCGAGGCGCACACCGACACGATCGGCAGGACCGGCACCCACGGGGTACGGAAGGCCCGGGGCAGGTCGGGGCGGGTCCGGCGGAGGATGATCACGCTGACCGCGACGATGACGAAGGCGAACAGGGTGCCGATGTTCACCAGCTCCGCCAGTTCACTGAGGCTGGTGAAACCCGCGACGATCGCGATGAGCACGCCGAGCAGGACGGTCGGCCGGTACGGCGTCTTGAAGCGGGGGTGGACACGGGAGAAGAAGCGCGGGAGCAGACCGTCGCGGCTCATCGCGAAGAAGACACGGGTCTGGCCGAGGAGCAGGATCATGCACACCGTGGTGAGGCCCACCGCGGCGCCGAAGCTGATCAGGCCCGCGAAGAACGGGTGTCCGGTGGACTTGAACGCGTCGGCGAGCGGGGCGTCGACGGAGAGCTGCGAGTAGTGCTGCATGCCGGTGACGACGATCGACACGGCCACGTACAGCGCGGTGCAGATGAAGAGGGAGCCGAGGATGCCGCGCGGCATGTCCCGCTGCGGGTTCTTCGTCTCCTCGGCGGCCGTCGCGACGATGTCGAAGCCGATGAAGGCGAAGAAGACGATCGAGGCGGCGGTGAAGATGCCCATCACGCCGAAGTTGGCGGGCGCCCAGCCGAACAGAAGCTGGATGAGGGGGGCGTGGAGTTCGCCGCCCGCCTCCTGGGGCTGGGACTGCGGGATGAACGGGTCGTAGTTGGCGCTCTTGACGAAGAAGGCGCCCGCGATGATCACCACGAGGACCACGGCGACCTTGATGGCGACGACCACCTGGGTGACCCGGGCCGAGAGCTTCATGCCGAGGACGAGGATGCCGGTGAGGACGAGGACCAGGGCGGCGGCGAGGATGTCGAACCCGAAGCCGTCGGCGGCGTCCCGGCCGGCGAGCGCGTCCGGCAGCTGCCAGCCCGCGTTCGCCAGCAGCGAGTGGATGTAGCCGGACCAGCCGACGGCCACCACCGCCGTGCCGAGCGCGAACTCCAGGACGAGGTCCCAGCCGATGATCCAGGCGGGCAGCTCGCCGAGCGAGGCGTACGAGAAGGTGTACGCGGAGCCGGCCACCGGGAGGGTGGAGGCGAACTCGGCGTAGCAGAGCGCGGCGAGTGCGCAGACGACACCCGCCACGACGAAGGACAGGGCCACGGCGGGGCCCGCGTTGTTCTTGGCGACGGTGCCGGTCAGGACGAAGATGCCGGTGCCGATGACGACACCGACGCCGAAGACCGTCAGGTCGAGGGCGGACAGGGATTTCTTGAGCGCGTGTTCCGGCTCCTCGGTGTCCGCGATGGACTGCTCGACCTTCTTGGTCCGGAAGAGGGTGCTGCTCACGGCGTACCTCCCGCGCTGCGTCGTCCTCGACATGATCGGAGGGGGCGTAGTCCGTATGCCCTGATACGGGAGGTAACACGCGGATGGGCCGGTCCGACTACCGTAACGAGTAGTGGGACCGGCCCATCCGGAGCAGAGGCCGCGCGGAGTCCGGGGCGGAGACCGCGGCAGCGGGCGGGTCGCCGGCCGGCCGTCGCCGGTCAGTCGCGCGCGGGCTCCACCGAGTCGACCGTCTCGGCGGCGGACCGTGCGGCGGGCGCCGTACCGCCCGTACGCAGCCGGGCGTGCGGCAGGCCGTCGAGCTGGGAGACCAGTCCGGTGACCTGGCGGGCGATGTCCGGGGCCGTCAGGCCGATCTCGGCCATGACCTCGGCGCGGGAGGCGTGGTCCAGGAAGCGCGGCGGGATGCCGAAGTCACGCAGCGGGACGTCGACGCCCGCGTCACGCAGGGCCTGCGCGATCGCCGAGCCGACACCGCCGGCCCGGCTGTTGTCCTCGACGGTGACGACCACGCGGTGCTTCTCCGCGAGCGGGGCCATCGCCTCGTCGACCGGCTTGACCCAGCGCGGGTCGACGACGGTGGTGGTGATGCCCTGCTGGTCGAGGAGGTTCGCGATCTCCAGGCACATCGGCGCGAGGGCGCCCACGGAGACGAGCAGCACGTCCGGGGTGTCCGTGCCCGGCTCGCGCAGCACGTCCATGCCGCCGACACGGCCCACCGCGGGTACGGCGGGGCCGACGGCGCCCTTGGAGAAGCGGACCACGGTCGGGGCGTCCTTCACCTGAACGGCCTCGCGCAGCTGGGCGCGGACCTGGTCGGCGTCGCGCGGGGCGGCCAGCCGCAGGCCGGGGACGACCTGGAGGATGGACATGTCCCACATGCCGTTGTGGGAGGCGCCGTCGGTGCCGGTGATGCCCGCACGGTCCAGGACGAACGTCACTCCGCACCTGTGCAGGGCCACGTCCATGAGCACCTGGTCGAAGGCGCGGTTCAGGAAGGTGGCGTACACGGCGAAGACGGGGTGCAGGCCGCCGTGCGCGAGCCCCGCGGCCGAGACCGCGCCGTGCTGCTCGGCGATGCCGACGTCGAAGACCCGCTCCGGGAACCTCTTGGCGAACCGGTCGAGGCCGACCGGCTGGAGCATGGCGGCCGTGATGGCGACGACGTCCTCGCGCTCCTCGCCGAGCTTGACCATCTCGTCGCCGAAGACGGAGGTCCAGTCGGCGCCGGAGGTGCTGATCGGCAGGCCCGTGTCCGGGTGGATCTTGCCGACGGCGTGGAAGCGGTCCGCCTCGTCCTGAAGGGCGGGCTGGTAGCCGCGGCCCTTCTCGGTGAGGCAGTGCACGATGACCGGGCCGCCGAAGCGCTTGGCGCGGGCCAGCGCCGACTCCAGGGCCTCGATGTCGTGGCCGTCGATGGGGCCGACGTACTTCAGGCCCAGGTCCTCGAACATGCCCTGCGGGGCGATGAAGTCCTTCAGGCCCTTCTTCGCGCCGTGCAGGGTCTCGTACAGCGGCTTGCCCAGGACCGGCGTGCGGTCCAGGAGCTCCTTCGTACGGGCCAGGAAGCGCTCGTAGCCGTCGGTGGTGCGCAGGGTGGCGAGGTGGTTGGCGAGGCCGCCGATCGTCGGCGCGTAGGAGCGCTCGTTGTCGTTGACCACGATGACCAGGGGGCGGTCCTTGGCCTCGGCGATGTTGTTCAGCGCCTCCCAGGCCATACCGCCGGTGAGGGCGCCGTCGCCGATGACGGCGACCACGTGGTCGTCGCGTTTCCGCAGCTGGTTCGCCTTGGCCAGGCCGTCGGCCCAGCCGAGGACCGTGGAGGCGTGGGAGTTCTCGATCACGTCGTGCTCGGACTCGGCCTGCGAGGGGTAGCCGGACAGGCCGCCCTTCATCTTCAGCTTCGAGAAGTCCTGGCGGCCGGTGAGCAGCTTGTGGACGTAGGACTGGTGGCCCGTGTCAAACAGCACCTTGTCCTTCGGCGACTCGAAGACGCGGTGCAGAGCGATGGTGAGCTCGACCACACCGAGGTTCGGGCCGAGGTGGCCGCCGGTCTTGGACACCGCGTCGACCAGGAAGGTCCGGATCTCCTCTGCCAGCTGGTCGAGCTGCTCCAGGCTGAGCCGGTCCAGATCGCGCGGTCCCGTGATGCGGGTCAGCAGCGGCACCCGTGCCTCCTTGCAGTAAGAGCTGATCGAGCTATGACGGGTCTGTCGAGTCTAATGTTCCGCCGGGGAGCCCGGTGGCCGGGTTCCCGTCGTACCCGGTACCTCACGTCCCGCACCTCACGCGTACGGCCGTAGGACATCCTGCACCCGCGCTCCCGTACGGAACGTCTCCGGGGGCATGGAAGTGCCCGGCACCGGTGACGGTGCCGGGCACTCTCGCGAAGAACCGTAACCGCTACGCGCGGCCCGCCGTCTTCTGGGTCTTGCGGGTGACGGAGTCGATCACCACCGTGGTGAGCAGGACGCCCGCGGTGATCATGTACTTGACCGGCTCGGCGATGGACTCGAGCTGGAGGCCGTACTGGATCGAGACGATCACCATGACACCGAGGAGCGCGTTCCAGGTGCGGCCCCGGCCGCCGAAGAGGCTGGTGCCGCCGATGACGGCCGCGGCGATCGCGTTCATCAGCAGGTCACCGGTGCCGGCGCTCTGGTTCGCCGAGGCGATCTTGGAGGCCAGGAACAGACCGCCCATCGCCGCGAAGCCGCCGGAGATCGCGAAGACCGAGATCCGGATCGCGGTGACGTTGATGCCCGCGCGCCGGGAGGCCTCGACGCTGCCGCCGAGCGCGAAGACCTTGCGGCCGTACGCGGTGCGGCGGAGCAGGAAGTCGGTGCCGACCAGGAACACCAGGAAGATCACCGTGGCCAGCGGCAGGCCCTTGTACTGGTTGTACATGAACGCCGCGGCGAAGGAGACCACCGCGAGCAGCGCCGTGCGCAGGATCAGGTCGCTCATCGGCCGCGACGGGACGCCCGCGGCCTCGCGCCGGCGGTTGCCCAGGAAGCCGGTGAGGAAGAAGATCGCGGTCACCACGGCGGCGAGGCCGTAGGCGGCGGCGATGTCCGAGAAGTTGTACGTGGTCAGCTGGCCGATCAGGCCGTCGCTGTCCAGGTTGATGGTGCCGTTCTCGCCCAGCGTCTGGAGCATGAAGCCCAGCCAGAAGAGCAGACCGGCCAGGGTGACGGCGAAGGCGGGGGCGCCGAGCACCGCGAAGAAGAAGCCGTGCAGGGCGCCGATGACGGCACCGAACGCGATCGCCGCGAGGATCGCGAGCCACTCGGGCAGGCCCTGGTTGACCGCGAGGACGGCCGCGAGCGCGCTGGACGCGCCGCTGACCGAGCCGACGGACAGGTCGATCTCGCCGAGCAGCAGCACGAAGACGATGCCGACGGAGATCATGCCCGTGCCGACCATCGTGATGGTGATGTTGCTCAGGTTCTCCGCGGAGAGGAACGCCGAGTTCAGGCTCTGGAAGACGACGCAGATGATGATCAGGCCGACGACGACCGGGATCGAGCCCAGCTCACCGGCGCGCATCTTGCGCTTGAACTCGCCGACGTAGCCCGCCAGGCCCTGCTCGCGGACGAGGAGGCGGGGGTCGACGGCGGTGACCGCGGCGGCCGCGGCCTCGGGGTTCTCGACGGCGGGCGCGTCCTGCTTGGCCGCGCTCGTCTTCTCCACCTTCGTCTTCTGCACGTTCGTCTTCTGCGCGTCGGTCTTCTGCGCGTTCGTCGAGGTCTTGTCGGTGCTCACTTCTTGACCTCCGCGTTCGTGCGCGCCGCACGCCGGGTCACGGCGTTGTCGGTGGCGCCGGTGATGGCGGAGATGATCTCCTCCTGCGAGGTCGACTTGACCTCGAAGACGCCGTTGTTGCGGCCGAGCCGCAGCACCGCCACCTTGTCGGCGACGGCCTTGACGTCGGCCATGTTGTGGCTGATGAGGATGACCGCGTGGCCGCGCTCGCGCAGCCGCTCGACCAGGTCGAGGACCTGGGCGGTCTGCTCCACGCCGAGGGCCGCGGTGGGCTCGTCGAGGATGACCAGCTTGGGCTCGCCGAGCATGGAGCGGGCGATGGCCACGGTCTGGCGCTGACCGCCGGAGAGCGAGGCGATCGGGATGCGGACGCTCGGGATGCGGATCGACAGCGTGGTGAGCAGGTCGCGGGCGCGCCGCTCCATCTCGACCTCGTCGAGGACGCCGAACTTCTTCAGCTCGCGGCCGAGGAAGAGGTTGCCGACGACGTCGATGTTGTCGCAGAGCGCGAGGTCCTGGTAGACCGTCGCGATGCCCAGACTCTGGGCGTCCTGGGGCTTGTTGACCGAAACGGCCTTGCCCTCCCACTCGATGACGCCCTCATCGATGGGGTGCACGCCGGCGATCGTCTTGACCAGCGTGGACTTTCCGGCGCCGTTGTCGCCCACCAGGGCGACCACCTCACCGGCGTGGATCTCGAGCGTGACATCGGTGAGCGCCTGAACGGCACCGAACCGCTTGGAGACCCCGCGCAACGCCAGCACGGGCGTAGCGGACACGTGAACCATCTCCTTCGCCGCCTGACCCGGCGGGAGGTTGTGCAGAAAAGTTGGGGGGTAGTTCCGTCCGGCGCCCCGCACGAGCTTTGCGGGGCTGGTGACGCGGGGCGCCGGAGGAGCGTGGTGGCGGACGGGGGCCCGGGTCATGGGGCCGGTCCGCGGGGGCCGGGATGTGTACGGGGGTGCACCGTTTCCCGGGGGAACGGGTGAGACCGGTGAACCTGGAGTTCCGTACTACCGGGGCGACTTGGTGCCGCTTACTGCTTGCTGCGTACTACTTGATGCCGAGCTTGTCACAGGCCGACTTGTACTTGTCGGTGCAGATCTCGGCGGCGGTGTAGATGCCGTCCTTGATGACGGTGTCGTTGATGTTCTCCTGGGTCAGCGAGATGACCGGGACGAGCACCGACGGGACGTCCTTGGCGCTGTCGCTGGAGACCTTGTCCTTGGCGATGGAGCCGAGGTCCTCGCCCTTGGCCAGGGCGACGGCCATCTCGGCGGCCACCTGGGCCTCCTGCGGGTAGGACTTGTAGACGCTCATGTACTGCTCGCCGGTGAGGATCCGCTGCACGCCCGCGAGTTCGGCGTCCTGGCCGGTGACCGGGATGTCGTCGATGCCCGCGGCCTTCAGGGCGGTGATGATGCCGCCCGCCATGCCGTCGTTGGCGGAGTAGACACCGTCGATCTTGCCCTTGCCGAGCGCCGAGATCGCCGACTCCATGTTGGCGTTGGCGTTGTCCGGCGACCACTCCTTGGTGTCGAACTCCTTGCCGATCTTCACCTTGCCGTCGAGGACGGAGTGGGCGCCGTCCTTGAACTGCTTGGCGTTCGGGTCGGTGACCGACCCGTTCATCATGACGATCTGGCTGTCCTCGGCCTTGTCACCCAGGGCCTTGAGCAGGGCCTCGCCCTGGGCGCGGCCGACCTCTTCGTTGTCGAACGAGGTGTAGGCGCTGATCGGGCCCTCGGCGAGGCGGTCGTAGGCGACGACCGGGATGCCGGCGTCCTTGGCCCGCTGGACCGAGTTCTTGATCGCCTTGGCGTCCACCGCGTCCAGGATGAGCACGTCCACCTTGTTGGTGATCATCGTGTCGACCTGCTGGGCCTGCAGGCTCGCGTCCTGGCGGGCGTTGTTGTACTCGACGGTGGCCTTGTTGTCCGTCAGCTCCTTGATCTTCTGCTCGATCAGGGGCTTGTCGAACTTCTCGTACCGGGCGTTCTTGTTCTCCGGCAGGAGCAGGCCGACCTTGATGTCGTCGCCCTTCGCAGCGCCGGAGCCGGCGGCCTTGGTGCTCTCGTCGCTCTTCGCTTCCTCAGCGCTGCCACAGGCGGCGAGGGAAACGGCCATCGCGGCACTGGCAACGGCAACGGCGGCACGACGCATACGCGTGTTCACTTCAGAAACCTCCCTGACGAGGCCGCGTCGTTGCGGCCGAGGTGGCTGGAAGTCAACTCGGCCACACGTGCGACGTCAAGAAGTAAATCCTTAACGAGATGGCAACGGTGCCATCCGTTCTCTAAGTGAAGGCAGGGGTGGCTGCGGGCATCGTTCCGTCCAAAAGGGTGGAATCGCCCATCTCGCTGAGTGCCAGCGCCAGGGCGCCGAGCACCTCGGCGCGGCCCCCGAGGGCCCCCGGGAGCACCGACAGATGGCGGGCGGCGCTGGGGATGGCGTACCTGCTCACGGACTCCCTGATGGGCCCGAGGACCAGCTCACCGGCCTCGGCGAGATCGCCGCCGAGCACCACCCGGCTCGGGTTCAGCAGGTTGCAGAGATTGGCCACGCCGCTGCCGATGTGGCGGCCGACGTCGGCGATCACGCGACGGCAGCCCGGATCGCCCTCCCGGGCCAGCCTGACCACGCCCTCCATGGTCAGCTCGGTGCCGTGACTGGGCTGGAGGAGCGGCAGGACGTAGCGCGCGGCCGTGAACGTCTCCAGGCAGCCGCGGTTGCCGCAGCGGCAGACCGGGCCGGCCTCGTCCAGGGTGATGTGGCCGATCTCACCGGCCGTGCCGCCGGGGCCGCGGTAGATCTTCCCCGCGATCACCAGTCCGGCGCCGACACCGCTCGCGACCTTGATGTACGCGAGGTCCTTGACCCCTCGGCCGCTGCCCCAGACCAGCTCGCCGAGGGCGCCCAGGTTGGCGTCGTTGTCCACGTGCACGGGCACGCCGAGCCGCCCCCGCAGCTCCTCGGCGGGCCGTGCGCCGGTCCAGCCCGGCAGGATCGAGGTCGACCCGAGGGTGCCGGTCTCCACGTCGATCGGGCCGGGCACGCCGAGGCCCACGCCCGCGATCTTGGCACGGTCGACGCCGGTGGCCGCCAGCAGCCGGTTGACCAGCTGCTCGGCCCGGTCGAAGCCCTGCGCCGCGGAGGCGTCCACGTCGAGCGGCTCGGACTCCTCGGCCAGTACCTGGTGGGCGAGATTCCCGACCGCGACGCGCAAATGCGTGTGCCCGAAGTCCACGCCGATCACGATGCCGGCGTCCCCGCTGAGCGAGACGGCGCGGGCCCGGCGGCCGCCCGCCGAGGTGGGTGTGACCTCGACCGTTCCCCCGTCCTTCAGCTCGCGGACGATATTGGAGACCGTCGCGGCGGACAGGCCCGTCGTCCTCGCGATCTCCGCCTGCGTGAGCGACCCGGCCAGGCGTACGGCGCGTACGACCCGCTCCAGGTTGGCTCGGTGCAGCGACGACTGCGACCCCGGAGTCTCCACGACGAACCTCCCGCGCCCGAGGCCGCTTCAATGAGGCCCCGTCTATGTCCAACTAGTGAACTCTAAGCTGAGCCGTTCGGGTTGCCTCACGTCAAGAGGTTGAACCGGATCCAAGTAGGCGCACGGTGGGACGGCACAAGGCTCGCGGCCCCGGCGTCAGCCGGGGCCGCGTCGTCGACGGAGCGTGGCCGGGCGGGTACGGAGGCGACCTCCCGGACCTCCGGGATGTTCCGGACCTTCCGGAGCTCCGGGACGTTCCGGCCCCCGGTTCCGGCCGGCCTTTACTTCAGGGCCCCCGCCGTCAGTCCCGCCACCACCTGGCGCTGGAAGACGATGTACGCAGCCAGCACCGGCAGCATCGCCATCACCAGGCCCGCGAACAGTCCGGACCAGTCACCCTTGTAGCCCTGGCTGACCGCGAGCTGGACCAGGCCCTGGGTGAGGACACGCTTGTCCGGGTCGGTGTTGAGCACCGTCGGCAGCATGTACTGGTTCCACTGGCCCAGGAAGTTGAAGATGCCCACGCTGATCAGGCCCGGCTTGGCCATCGGCAGCATGATCTGGAAGAACGTCCGGGTGTGCGAGGCACCGTCCACGAACGCCGCCTCCGCGATCGAGGTCGGCAGGGTCCGGAAGAACGCGGTCAGGAAGAACACCGTGAACGGCAGCGAGTAGGCGATGTAGACCAGGATCAGGCCGTGGACGGTGTTCAGCAGCCCCATGTTGTCGACGACGAAGAACAGCGGGACCAGCGCGAGCATGATCGGGAAGCTCATGCCGCCGATGAACAGGAAGTAGATGAAGCGGTTGCCCGGGAAGTCGAACCGGGCCAGCACGTACGCCGCCATCGAGCCGAGCACCAGCGTGCCGACGAGCGAGCCGCCCACCACCAGGATGGTGTTGAAGAAGTAGTCGCCCATGTGGGCCTGGGTCCAGGCCCGCGACCAGTTGTCGAAGTGCAGCGTGTCCGGCAGCGACCACGGCGAGCTGAAGATGGAGCGGTCGTCCTTGAAGGAGGTCATCACCGCCCACAGCAGCGGCAGGACCACCATGATCGCCCAGATGACCAGGACGCCGTGCGAGAAGACGTTGAGGACGGCGCCCTCCTTCTTCTCCTTCGGCGGCGGGCCGGCGGGGGCGTCCACCTTGCTGATGGTCGCACCGGACTCGGCCGGCACGGGGGCGGTGGCTTCGGTCGTCTTCATGATCAGTACTCCAGCCGCTCGCGCCGGCCCAGCTTCATCACGATGGCCGCGAAGGCCAGCGTGACGACGAGCAGGGCGACGCCGATGGTGGTGGCGTAGGCGGCCTGACCGTCGCGGAAGGCCTTCTGGTAGACGTACAGGACCATCACGGTGGTCGAGTAGTCGGGGCCGCCGGGCCCGGTCGTCATGATCTGCACGACTGCGAACGACTCGGCGCCCAGGGCGAGGATGCCCATGTAGACCCAGCCGGACTGCACGGTGTCCCACAGCAGCGGCAGGGTGACCTTGAAGAACGTGGTGGCGCGGCCCGCGCCGTCCAGCAGCGCGGCCTCGTAGAGGTCCGCCGGGATGGAGGCCATGCCCGCGGAGAAGAGGACCACGAAGAAGCCGACCGTCGACCAGACCAGCACCGCCATCACGCACCACAGCGCCAGGTCCGGGTCGCCCAGCCACAGCGGCTGCACACCGTCGAGGCCGACCGCGCGCAGCGCCGAGTTGATCGCTCCGCTGTTCGGGTTGTACGCGAAGGCGAACAGCAGGGCGACGATCGCGATCGACAGCACCTGCGGGAAGAAGTAGACGATCTTGTAGAAGGCGGAGCCGCGGACACCGCTGATCACGGGACCGCCCCGGCGACGCCGGCCACCGACATTGATCATGAAGGCGAAGAACAGCGCCAGACCGAGCGTCACCAGCGGCAGCAGCACCGCGAACAGCAGGCTGTGCTGGAGCGACTTCCAGAAGACCTCGTCCTCGAGCATCCGCTCGTAGTTGCCGAAGCCGATCATCCTGAACTCGGGACTCAGGCCGGTCCAGTCCGTGAACGAGTAGTAGATGGACTGGATGAACGGCCAGATGACGAAGAGCGCGTACAGCCCCAGGGGGACCGTCAGGAACCCCACGATGAACCGGTACTTGCCGTGCTGCATTGCTACCGACCCCGATCTGCGCGCGGGCGGCGCCGCCGGGGCCCGTCCGGCGCGGGCGGGGAAGACGGCGCCGGACAGGCCCTGAAGGCACGTCCTCAGTGGTGCGTGCTCACGTGCTTGCTCGCTGGTGCTTGTTCACTGCTGCGTACTCACTGGTGCGTAGTCACCGGGGTGCATACCCACTCGTGCGTACTCACTGGTGCTTGTAGTGCTTGATCGAATCGTCCTTGGCCGCCTCGTCCGCGAAGCCCTGGATCTTCTTGATGGCCTCGGCCGGGGTGATGCGGCCGGCCATCATCTCGCCGAGCCCGGCGACACCGATCCGCTCCTTCTGGAGCTGGACGTACCAGTCCTGGATGCGCGGGTTCACCACGTTGTCCCCGGCCTTCTCCAGCGCCGCGACCCCGCCCTGCAGGCCCGGGGTGAGGGTGATGCCCTCCGTACCGCCGTTGTAAGCGGTCAGCGACTTCACCTTGCCGGTGAAGTTCTTCGAGGACGCCTCGCTGAGCATGATGCGGAGCTGCTCCATGCCGCCCGCGCCGTTCTTCGCCTTGGCCGGGACGATGAAGGGCTCGCCGCCGGAGGCCCAGATGGTGCCGAAGGGCAGCTTGTCGGAGCTGTCCAGGCCGGTGGGCGCGGAGACGGTGAGGGCGAAGTCGGCCGGGATGACCTTCGCGGACTCGTTCTCCACCCAGGAGCCGTTGGGAAGGAACAGCGCCTTGCCCTCGGCCCAGGCGGTCTGCGACTGGATGTGGTCCAGGCCCGGGGTGCCCTTGAGGACGTACCCCTTCTGCTGGAGCTCGTAGTAGGCCTCGAAACAGGCCTTGACCGCCGGGTGCTTCCAGGCGTTCGGCTCCAGGTTGTCGATGGCGTCGAGGACCTCGCGGCCGCCGACCTTGGCGATCATCGGGTAGAGCGAGAAGGGGATGTAGTACGGGTACTTGCCCGCGTACGTCCAGCCCGCCATGCCCTTCTTCTTCGCCTTCGCACAGACGGCGAGCATCTGGTCCCAGGTCTCGGGGTACTGCTCGTCCAGCGAGTCCAGGGCCTTCTGCGAGTACCAGACGCCGTAGACCGTGTAGGCGTAGTACAGGATCCAGACCTTCTCGCCGTCGAACTGGCCCATCTCCACGATGCCGGGGCGCAGCGTGTCCCGGACCTTCTTGTCCGGATCGTCGTACGAGGGTGCGTCCAGCAGCGGGGTGAGGTCGGCGAGCTGGTCCTTGCCGACCAGGACGCCCATGTCCATCTGCTCGGCGCCGGAGTTGTCGATCAGGTCGGGCGGGGTGCCCTGGTTGAAGCGCGGCTGGAGCGTGGACTGGATCTTCTGGGTGGCGGAGAACTTCACCGTGGCGTCGGGGAAGGCCTTCTCGTACACCTTCACGGCGTCCTCGGCGTACTCCTTGCCGAAGCCGCCGTCGAACAGGACGAACTCCATCTGGGCGCTGTCGTTGACGGCGAGGGGGTTCTTGGCGGTCTTCTTGCCCGCCTCGGCCTTCCCCTCCTCGTCACCGCCCCCGCCGCTCGCACAGGCGGACAGGAAGCTCATCGTGGGGACGGAGATCAGGCCCAGCGCGGCGGAGCGCTTGATCAGATCGCGGCGGCCGACACCCTCGGCACCGTGGTTCTCGGCGGTAGTGGATCCCATGCTCAAGTCCTCGCTTTCCCTAGGACTCAGGCGGTGAACCGGATCCTCCCCGGCACCGCGGTCGGTTCAAGCTGGGGTCGTGCGGTGAGCGTGCGTCAAGCGTGCTTGAGGGATTCAACCGGGGCGGGACGGCGGTGGGCGTGTGTGACACGTTCACACGTCCGCAGCCGTCCGGGATTTCCCCCGGACCGTGCCTGTCCACAGCAGTCGGACGACTAGGCGGACGCGACAGGTATAGTCCAGTTCCCGCCAGCGGATCAACATCGATTGCAAGGTTGGCCGTGGGTCTTTTCCGAGTTGAGACCTCGCGGAAATATGTGCCGGGCGCACCCCGTACGGGCGAAGATCGACACCACTCCGGCCCCGTTCGGCGTGGGTTCTACGGTACGGAACGCGCCACGAAGGCCCCGGATGCCTCACTCAACACCCTTGACAGCGCCTGCCACTTGAACCCCTACTGGTGCTTGCGCAGCAAGTTGACAACGTTGTCCGATTCTGATCGTCAGCGATCAGGCGCAGAAAGGGTGCTCGCAGTATGCGGCACAGATGGGGTTCCACGGCGGCGCTCGGCGCCGCCGCGTTCGCACTGGTGCTGGCCTCGCAGGGAGCGGCGGTCGCGCTGCCGTCCCGGGCACCGGCCGCGGACCAGGAGTTCGCTTCCTCCTTCGAGACGGACGATCCGGCACCGGACTGGCTCAACACCGTCGACACCGCACCGGACGGCTCGAAGCGGGCCTCCGGCGTGGACGGCGGCCACAGCAGCGGCATCCCCGGCAATGTGACCGACCACGTCACGGACGTCCGGGCCAATGGCGAGAACGCGGGCGCGGGCGAGGTGAAGGAGAACCTCGTCGACGGCGAACCGAGCAGCAAATGGCTGACCTTCGAGCCCACCGGCTGGGTGGAGTTCGACCTCGACGCCCCGGCGAAGGTGGTGACGTACGCGCTGACGTCGGCCAACGACCACGCCGAGCGGGACCCGAGGGACTGGGTCCTCAAGGGCTCGGCGGACGGTGAGGACTGGACGGTCCTCGACACCCGCACCGGCGAGTCCTTCCCCGAGCGGTTCCAGACGAGGACGTACGACCTGACCGCACCCGCCGAGTACCGGCACTTCCGCCTGGAGATCACCCGGAACAACGGCGCGTCCGACGCCACCCAGCTCGCCGACGTGCAGTTCGCCACGGGCGGCGGCGAGACCGAACCGGTACCCCAGGACATGCTCTCGCTGGTCGACCGCGGCCCGGCCGGCTCGCCCACGGCCAAGGCGGGCGCGGGCTTCACCGGCAAGCGGGCGCTGCGCTACGCGGGCCGCCACACGGCGGACGGCCGGGCGTACTCGTACAACAAGGTCTTCGACGTGAACGTCGCCGTCGGCCGGAACACCGAGCTCGCCTACCGCGTCTTCCCGCAGATGGCGGACGGCGACCTGGACTACGACGCCACCAACGTCTCCGTCGACCTGGCCTTCACCGACGGCACGTACCTCAGCGACCTCCGCGCCACCGACCAGCACGGTTTCGCGCTGACGCCGCAGGGGCAGGGCGCGGCGAAGGTGCTGTACGTCAACCAGTGGAACAACGTCGAGTCGCGGATCGGCTCGGTGGCGGCCGGCAAGACCGTCGACCGCATCCTGGTGGCGTACGACTCGCCGAAGGGACCCGCGAAGTTCCGCGGCTGGATCGACGACGTGGCGCTGCGCGTCGCGGCCCCCGAGAAGCCGAAGGCCCACCTGTCCGACTACGCGCTCACGACCCGCGGCACGAACTCCACGGGCAGCTTCTCGCGCGGCAACAACATACCGGCCACCGCGGTACCGCATGGCTTCAACTTCTGGACGCCGGTGACCAACGCCGGCTCCCTCAGCTGGCTGTACGACTACGCCCGCGCCAACAACGCGGACAACCTCCCCACCATCCAGGCCTTCAGCGCGAGCCACGAGCCGAGCCCCTGGATGGGCGACCGGCAGACCTTCCAGGTGATGCCGTCGGCGGCGTCCGGCACCCCGCCCACCGGGCGCACCGCCCGGGCACTCGCCTTCCGCCACGAGAACGAGACGGCGCGCCCGTACTACTACGGGGTGCGCTTCGAGAACGGCGTCAAGGCCGAGATGACGCCGACGGACCACGCGGCGGTCATGCGCTTCACCTACCCCGGCGACGACGCGAGCGTCCTCTTCGACAACGTCACGGACCAGGCGGGCCTGACACTGAACGAGGAGAACGGCACCTTCACCGGCTACTCGGACGTGAAGTCCGGCCTGTCGACGGGCGCGACCCGGCTGTTCGTGTACGGCGAGTTCGACGCACCGGTCACGGACGGGGCCTCGTCGGGCGTCAAGGGCCACCTGCGCTTCGACGCGGGCGACGACCGCACGGTCACCCTGCGCCTCGCCACCTCGCTCATCAGCGTCGACCAGGCGAAGGACAACCTGCGCCAGGAGATCCCGGACGGCACGTCGTTCGAGAAGGTCAAGCAGCGGGCGCAGCGACAGTGGGACGAGCTCCTCGGCAAGGTCGAGGTGGAGGGCGCGACCCCGGACCAGCTCACGACCCTCTACTCGGGCCTGTACCGGCTCTACCTCTACCCGAACTCGGGCTTCGAGAAGGTCGACGGCACCTACAAGTACGCCTCCCCCTTCTCCCGGATGGAGAGCCAGGACACCCCGACGCACACCGGCGCGCAGATCGTCGACGGCAAGGTGTACGTGAACAACGGCTTCTGGGACACGTACCGCACCACCTGGCCGGCGTACTCCTTCCTCACCCCGAAGAAGGCCGGTGAGCTGGTCGACGGCTTCGTGCAGCAGTACAAGGACGGCGGCTGGACGTCGCGCTGGTCCTCCCCCGGCTACGCGGACCTGATGACGGGCACCTCCTCGGACGTGGCGTTCGCGGACGCGTACGTGAAGGGGGTCGGCCTCGACGCGAAGGCCGCGTACGAGGCGGCGCTGAAGAACGCCACGGTGGTCCCGCCGTCCTCCGGCGTGGGCCGCAAGGGCATGGCCACCTCACCGTTCCTCGGCTACACGAGCACGGAGACCCACGAGGGCCTGTCATGGGCGCTGGAGGGCTTCCTCAACGACTACGGCATCGCGCGGATGGGCCGGGCGCTGTACGAGAAGACCGGCGAGAAACGCTACAAGGAGGAGTCCGACTACTTCCTCGACCGCGCCCAGGACTACGTGAACCTCTTCGACAAGGAGGCGGGCTTCTTCCAGGGCCGGAACGCGAAGGGCGACTGGCGGGTCGAGTCGTCGCAGTACGACCCGCGCGTGTGGGGCTACGACTACACGGAGACCAACGGCTGGGGCTACGCCTTCACCGCCCCGCAGGACAGCCGGGGCCTCGCCAACCTCTACGGCGGCAGGAAGGGCCTCGCCGAGAAGCTGGACGAGTACTTCGCGACCCCCGAGACGGCGTCCCCGGAGTTCAAGGGCTCGTACGGCGGCGTCATCCACGAGATGACCGAGGCCCGCGACGTGCGGATGGGCATGTACGGCCACTCCAACCAGGTCGCCCACCACGCGCTCTACATGTACGACGCGGCCGGGCAGCCCTGGAAGGCGCAGGAGAAGGTCCGCGAGGTGCTCTCCCGCCTCTACACCGGCAGCGAGATCGGCCAGGGCTACCACGGGGACGAGGACAACGGCGAGCAGTCGGCCTGGTACCTGTTCTCCGCGCTCGGCTTCTACCCGCTGGTGATGGGCAGCGGCGAGTACGCCATCGGCTCCCCGCTCTTCAAGAAGGCGACGGTCCACCTGGAGAACGGCCGGGACCTGGTGGTGAAGGCCCCGAAGAACAGCGCGAGGAACATCTACGTGCAGGGCCTGAAGGTCAACGGCAAGAAGTGGACGTCGACCGCGCTGCCGCACGCGGTGGTCGCGCGCGGCGGGGTGCTGGAGTTCGACATGGGCCCGGAGCCGTCGTCGTGGGGCACGGGCAAGAAGGCGGCGCCCGTCTCGATCACACAGGACGACGAGGTGCCGGCACCCCGCTCGGATGCGCTGAAGGGCGAGGGCGCCCTCTTCGACGACACCTCGGCGACCGACGCGACCGTCACGTCCTCCGTCGACCTCCCGGTCTCCGAGCGCACGAAGGCCGTCCAGTACACACTGACGTCGTCCACGGACCGGACGAAGGCGCCGGCCGGCTGGACGCTCCAGGGCTCGAAGAACGGCACGTCCTGGAAGACCCTCGACGAGCGCTCGGGCGAGTCCTTCGCCTGGGACCGGCAGACGCGTGCGTTCTCGGTCGCGAAGCCGGGCGCGTACCAGTACTACCGGCTGGTGCTGTCGGGTGAGGGGACGCTGGCGGAGGTGGAGCTGCTGGGCTGATCCCGCTCTGTCTCCAGGGGCCGCGCCCCGGTTCTTCGGCTCACTACCGCCGAGGAGCCGGGGCGCAGCCGTCGACGTCCACCACAGGGGTTCGCAACAGTGGCGACAGCACGGCGCCCGCGTGCCTAGAATCCACGGCAGCATCGCGTGCCGGTCGCCGACTGGGTGAGGCATGGAGGTGCGGGACATGCCCGTGGAGGCATTCCTTGTCAGTACAGCTCAATCACACGATCGTCCACGCCCGGGACAACCGGGAGTCCGCCGAGTTCTTCGCGGACCTGCTGGGACTCGAAGTCGGCCCTGAGTGGGGCCCGTTCATCCCCGTCGACCTCGCCAATGGCGTCACCCTGGACTTCGCCGCCATCCCCGAGGACAGGATCACACCACAGCACTATGCGTTCCTGGTCTCGGAGGCGGAGTTCGACGCCGCGTACGAGAAGATCCGGCAGCGCGGCCTCGCACACTGGGCCGATCCGCAGCAGAAGCAGCCTGATGAGATCAACCTCAACGACGGCGGCAAGGGCGTGTACTTCCTGGACCCGGCGGGGCATGCGATGGAGCTGATCACTGTGCCGTACGGCGGGTTTCCGGAGTAGTGGGGACAGCGGCGACGTCAATGGCGAGCCGCTGGGACCTCACTTCGGGTGACGATACCGTCGTACACAAGACCACGGCGCGTACCCGCGTCCACACTCGCACCCATGGGAGCAGTGATGACCTCACATCGGCAGGGGCGGGCCACCGAGGAGACCTGGATGTTCCCGCCGCAGGACGGCTGGACCTTCGACCAGGTCAAACACTTGGAGCTGCCCTTCGACTGGGAACTTGTGGACGGAGTGATCGTGGCTCGTGGGCAGACCATGTTCTGGCACAACCGGGTGCGGGACGGCATCGCGGACGCATTGAAAACCGCGCGCGCCGAGCCGTACTCGGTCGTCCTGGAGCAGTGCGTCATGCTCGACGACCGGAACACCCCGAAGCCCGATGTCATCGTGTTCGACCCCCGTGGACTCGACTTCTTCGAGATCGAGTGCGTACCGGTCGACAAGGTCGCCCTGGTCGTCGAGGTCGTCTCCCCCGGCTCCCGCCAGGACGACCGCGTGCGCAAACCCGCCCTCTTCGCCGAGGCCAAGGTAGCCTGCTACTGGCGCGTCGAGCTCGACCGGGACAACCGTCTCGCGGTGCACGAGTACTGGCAGCATGCCGAGACCCGGACGTACATCCCCGCTCCCATGCACCCCGTGCACCACGACAAGCTGAGCACCGAGCTCCCGTTCCACGTCGAGATCGATCTCGCCGCGCTGCTGGAGTTCTGACGGCCCGCTGACGGCGGGAGGACAGCAGGAGGGCCGCGTCCCGGCGGGCACCCCGCCGGGACGCGGCCCTCAGCCGCTCACCGCTGCCGCTTACTTGCGGATCAGGCTGCGCAGCACGTACTGCATGATGCCGCCGTTGCGGTAGTAGTCGGCCTCACCGGGGGTGTCGATGCGGACGATCGCGTCGAACTCGACGCCCGTGTCGGTGGTGACCTTGACCGTGCTCGGGGTCGTGCCGTTGTTCAGCTCGGTCACGCCCGTGATCGAGAAGGTCTCCTCGCCGGTCAGGCCGAGCGAGTCGGCCGACTGGCCCTCCGGGAACTGCAGCGGCAGGACGCCCATGCCGATGAGGTTCGAGCGGTGGATGCGCTCGTACGACTCGGTGATGACGGCCTTGACGCCGAGCAGCGCGGTGCCCTTGGCCGCCCAGTCACGGGACGAACCCGAGCCGTACTCCTTGCCGCCCAGGATGACCAGCGGGATGCCCTGCTCGATGTAGTTGCGCGAGGCGTCGTAGATGAAGGAGACGGGGGCGTCGGCCTGCGTGAAGTCGCGCGTGTAGCCGCCCTCGGTGCCCGGCGCGATCTGGTTGCGCAGGCGGATGTTGGCGAACGTACCGCGGATCATGACCTCGTGGTTGCCGCGGCGCGAGCCGTAGCTGTTGAAGTCGCGGCGCTCGACACCGTGCTCCGTGAGGTACTTGCCCGCCGGGGTGTCGGCCTTGATCGCACCGGCCGGGGAGATGTGGTCGGTGGTGACCGAGTCGCCCAGCTTGGCCAGGACGCGGGCGCCCGAGATGTCCTCGACCGGGGCCGGCTCCATCTGCATGCCCTCGAAGTACGGGGGCTTGCGGACGTAGGTCGACTCGGCGTCCCACTCGAAGGTGTTGCCGGTCGGGATCGACAGCGACTGCCACTGGGCGTCACCGGCGAAGACGTCGGAGTAGGACTTGGAGAACATGTCCTCGCCGATGGCGTTCGCCACGACGTCGTTGACCTCGGCCTCCGACGGCCAGATGTCCTTCAGGAAGACCGGGTTGCCGTCCTGGTCGGTGCCCAGGGCGTCCTTGGTGATGTCCACCTTCATGGAGCCCGCGATGGCGTACGCGACGACCAGCGGCGGGGACGCCAGGTAGTTCATCTTGACGTCGGGGTTGATACGGCCCTCGAAGTTCCGGTTGCCGGAGAGGACCGAGGTGACCGCGAGGTCGTGGTCGTTGACGGCCTTGGAGACCTCGTCCGGCAGCGGGCCGGAGTTGCCGATGCAGGTGGTGCAGCCGTAGCCGACGAGGTTGAAGCCGACCTTGTCCAGGTACGGGGTCAGGCCCGCCTTGTCGAAGTAGTCGGTGACGACCTTCGAACCCGGGGCGAGGGTGGTCTTGACCCACGGCTTGCGGGTCAGGCCCTTCTCGACCGCCTTCTTGGCCACCAGCGCGGCGGCGACCATGACGTACGGGTTGGAGGTGTTGGTGCAGGAGGTGATCGCCGCGACGGTGACCGCGCCGTGGTCCAGCGTGTAGGTCGAGCCGTCGGGGGCGGTGACGGTGACCGGGTTGGACGGGACGCTGCCGTTCGGGATCGTCGACGGGGCGTCGGAGCCGGGGAAGGACTCCTTGCTGGCCTCGTACTCGTCGAGGGTGACGTAGTTGCGGACGTCCTCGGCGAACTGCTCGGCGGCGTTCGCGAGGACGATGCGGTCCTGCGGGCGCTTCGGGCCGGCGATCGACGGGACGACCGTGGACAGGTCCAGCTCGAGCTTCTCGGAGAAGTCGGGCTCGGCGGCCGGGTCGAGCCAGAGGCCCTGCTCCTTGGCGTACGCCTCGACCAGCGCGACCTGCTGCTCGGAGCGGCCGGTGAGCTTGAGGTAGTTCAGGGTCTCGCCGTCGATCGGGAAGATCGCGGCGGTCGAGCCGAACTCCGGCGACATGTTGCCGATGGTGGCGCGGTTGGCGAGGGAGGTGGCGGCGACGCCCTCACCGTAGAACTCGACGAACTTGCCGACGACACCGTGCTTGCGGAGCATCTCGGTGATGGTCAGCACCAGGTCGGTGGCCGTCGTGCCCGGCTTGAGCTCACCGGTCAGCTTGAAGCCGACGACACGCGGGATGAGCATGGAGACCGGCTGGCCGAGCATCGCGGCCTCGGCCTCGATGCCGCCGACGCCCCAGCCGAGGACGCCGAGGCCGTTGACCATGGTGGTGTGCGAGTCGGTGCCGACGAGGGTGTCGGGGTACGCCTGGCCGTTGCGGACCATGACGGTGCGGGCCAGGTGCTCGATGTTCACCTGGTGGACGATGCCGGTGCCCGGCGGGACGACCTTGAAGTCGTCGAAGGCGGTCTGGCCCCAGCGCAGGAACTGGTAGCGCTCCTTGTTGCGGCCGTACTCCAGGTCGACGTTCTGCTTGAAGGCGTCGTTGGTGCCGAACTTGTCGGCGATGACGGAGTGGTCGATGACCATCTCGGCCGGGGAGAGCGGGTTGATCTTGTTCGGGTCGCCGCCCAGCTCCTTGACGGCCTCACGCATGGTGGCGAGGTCCACGACACAGGGCACACCGGTGAAGTCCTGCATGATCACGCGGGCCGGCGTGAACTGGATCTCCTGCGACGGCTGGGCCTGGGAGTCCCAGCTGCCGAGGGCACGGATGTGGTCGGCGGTGATGTTCGCGCCGTCCTCGGTACGGAGCAGGTTCTCCAGCAGGACCTTGAGGCTGTACGGCAGGCGGGCCGAGCCCTCCACCTTGTCCAGCCGGAAGATCTCGTACGACTCGTCGCCCACCTGCAGCGTGCTGCGGGCGTCGAAGCTGTTCGCCGACACGACAGTCTCCTTCTTTTTGTGCGCGTTCCACCGCATCCTGCCGCCACGCCGTCTCGACGATCCGCTAAGGTAAGGCTAAGTTAGGTAACCCTTACCGCCAACGATGTCGGCGTGCGGCTTCGGTGCGCCTCGGCAGATATCTCGATGTCGAGATAACTCTAGTACATAGGGGCGGGCAGGTCATGCCCGGACCCCTCGGCATGCCCGAAGATGTCGGCATGCACCTGGACGGCACACCGATCGGCCACTGGAGGCCGGCCTGCCGGAGGTGCGGGCGGAGGTGCGGGCGGAGGTGCACGCGGAGGGCGGAGGTCACCCGCCACCGCTACACCGTCACCCCCGCCGTACCACCGCACCGCCGTACGGAACGGAGGCGGGAACGACCACCACCTTCCGGAATGCGCTTGAATTCGCCCATCAATACGCCAAGTTGGGGTAACCGGGAGTGCAGAACACGCTCCCACCACCCCCGGAAGGAGGCATCGTGCCCCTCACGTTTCGCAAGAGTTTCCGCATCCTGCCCGGAGTACGCCTGAACATCAACAGGCACTCGTGGTCCATCACCACGGGCGGCAGGAACGGCCCGCGCCACACCCACAGCAGCACGGGACGCCGTACGACGTCCATGGATCTCCCCGGCCCCTTCGGCTGGCGCCGCACCCGCACGACCAGGCGACGCTGACGCCCCGTCACCCGATCGCCGCCCCCGGGAAGCTTCGATCTCATATGTGAGATAGCCTCGGCTCATGGCAGACGACTACCTCGTACGCATCGGCAAGCTCATCCGTGATGCCCGGCAACACCGGGGCTGGACACAGTCGCAGCTCGCGGAGGCCCTCGGCACCAGCCAGAGCGCCGTCAACCGCATCGAGCGCGGCAACCAGAACATCAGCCTTGAGATGATCGCCCGAATCGGCGAGGCCCTGGACAGCGAGATCGTCTCTCTGGGCTACGCCGGTCCGATGCACCTTCGCGTGGTCGGCGGACGCCGCCTGTCGGGCGCCATCGACGTCAAGACGAGCAAGAACGCGTGCGTGGCACTGCTGTGCGCCTCGCTGCTCAACAAGGGGCGCACGGTGCTGCGCCGGGTGGCCCGCATCGAGGAGGTCTACCGCCTCCTCGAGGTGCTGAACTCGATCGGCGTCCGCACCCGCTGGATCAACGACGGCGTCGACCTCGAGATCATCCCGCCGGCCGCTCTCGACATGGACGCCATAGACGCCGAGGCGGCGGTCCGCACCCGCTCGATCATCATGTTCCTCGGCCCGCTGCTGCACCGCATGGACCGCTTCAAGCTGCCGTACGCGGGCGGCTGCGACCTCGGCACCCGCACCATCGAGCCGCACATGATCGCGCTGCGCCGGTTCGGCCTCGACATCGCGGCGACGGAGGGCCACTACCACGCGGCGGTCGACCGCTCGGTCTCCCCCGGCCGCCCCATCGTCCTGACGGAACGCGGCGACACGGTCACGGAGAACGCGCTGCTCGCGGCCGCCCGCCACCACGGCACCACGGTCATCCGCAACGCCTCCTCCAACTACATGGTCCAGGACCTCTGCTTCTTCCTGGAGTCCCTGGGCGTACGGGTGGAGGGCATCGGCACCACCACGCTCACCGTGCACGGCGTGCCGGACATCGACGTGGACGTCGACTACTCGCCCTCCGAGGACCCGGTCGAGGCGATGAGCCTGCTGGCTGCGGCCGTCGTCACGGAATCGGAGCTGACGGTCCGCCGCGTACCCATCGAGTTCCTGGAGATCGAACTCGCGGTCCTGGAGGAGATGGGCCTCGACCACGACCGCACCCCCGAGTACTTCGCGGACAACGGCCGCACCCGGCTGATCGACCTGACGGTCCGGCCTTCCAAGCTGGAAGCCCCGATCGACAAGATCCACCCGATGCCGTTCCCCGGCCTGAACATCGACAACGTCCCGTTCTTCGCAGCCATCGCGGCCGTGGCCCAGGGCAAGACCCTCATCCACGACTGGGTCTACGACAACCGGGCCATCTACCTCACGGACCTGAACCGGCTGGGTGGGCGCCTTCAGCTCCTCGACCCGCACCGCGTCCTGGTGGAGGGCCCGACCCGCTGGCGCGCCGCCGAGATGATGTGCCCGCCGGCGCTCCGTCCGGCTGTGGTGGTGCTGCTGGCGATGATGGCGGCGGAGGGGACGTCCGTGCTCCGCAATGTGTATGTGATCAACCGGGGGTACGAGGATCTGGCGGAGCGGCTGAACTCCGTGGGGGCGCAGATCGAGATCTTCCGGGACATCTGAAAGCTCTGAGAAAAGGTCACGTGAATCCCCTCCTGGCCTGCACGTATGCGAGCCAGGAGGGAACTTCGGTTTCATCTGTGGGACTTCTCAGGGACTTTCGGGCCGAGCCGGGATACTGCCGGTCCCAGGAGCTGAGGGACGGATTGCCCGTCACTACACGTGACGGGTCACCGGACGGGCGTCGACCTGAGCGACTCACGGACGAGGACAGGCCGGGCCGGGTTCTCGACTCACTGCCTTGTTGTCACGCCCAGACACTCCCCACGAGCCCGTGCCGCTCACTGCGGAGGCAAACTCGTGCATCATGCCCCTTACCGCTCCCCTACGGTCATAATGGAGGCATGCCCTCCACCCCACAGCGCCCCGCACCCGCGCCGAGCGGCCTCTCGGACGCGGCCGCTGAGGATCTCGCGTTGTACCGGGAGAAGTTCCAGCGACGTCTGCCGGAGTCGCTGGACGAGTTGCACGGCCCCACCCAGGGGGTCGTGGAGCTACCGCTGCACATGGCCTGGTCCGGGATGACGTCGTACGACCTGGGCAAGCCGCGCCAGCGTATGGGCCTGTACCGCACCGTCCTGCACGAGGGCCTGCACGACGACCTGCCCCGCTACCTCAACCAGGACCTGCTCCTCCAGCTGTGGCCGGTACTGCGCACCCTCGTCGGCCGCACCGTGCGCACCGTATGGGAGGACGCCTTCCCCCAGCTCGCCTCCCGCACCCGGGCAGCCGCGTGACGGACATGCCGGAGCTGCACACGCGGCTCCTGGCGGATGTGATCGCCCTCGGCTCCCCGTATCCCCTGGTCCTCACCGGCGGGTATGCCGTGCGGGCACACCGCCTCGTGAACCGCCCCAGCCAGGACCTCGACGTCGCCACCGAGAACCCGGCGCCCATGGCCGACATCGCCGCCACGCTCCGCGCCGGCCTGGAAGCCCGCGGCTGGAAGGTGCACGCGCTGGAGACCGCCCCGCTGTCCGCCCGCTTCACCGTGTCCGACCCGGCCACCGGGCAGGACTGCGAAGTCGACATCCTCAAGGAGATCTTCTGGCGGCCGGTCGCCCAGAGCCCGTACGGGCCCGTCCTCGCGGAGGAGGACGTGATCGGGACCAAGGTCCGCGCCCTCGCCGACCGCGGAGCGCCCCGCGACCTGATCGACGTGTTCGCAGCCTCCCGCCGCTGGACCAATGCCGAGCTCGAGGAGTTCGGCCGCCGCCACGCCCGCGGCCGCTTCGAGCGCGAGGATCTGCAATCGAACCTCACGGGCGCCGAGTGGACCGACGACGAAGCCTTCGCCGCCTATGGGCTCGATGACGCCACCATCACCGCTCTCCGCGCCTGGGCCGTGGAGTGGGCCGACGACCTCGCGGCCCGTCTCCTCGAAGAGGCCGATGATCCGGACATCGAGTAATCACGTCCGAATCAGAGCAACAACACCCTCACCCTGCTCACCGCCGAACTGACCGCCAACGCCGTGCAGCACGAGCACGTCGCCGGACGGGACTTCCACGTCCGGCTCTCCCCCACGGCACCGACACCGTGCGCGTCGAGGTCACCGGCACCCCGACCGAACGCGTGTCCCCGTCCTCTTCGAAGCAGACCCGCCCGGCGACGCGGAGTCCGGCCGGGGCCTGCTGATCGTCGCCGGGCTGGCGACGCGGTGGACGGTCGGCCCGCGCGAGGGCGCGCCGGGCAAGACGGTCAGGGCGGAACTCGACCTCGCGTGAGACGTGCGGGACTCGGCCATCGGCCACCGGGTTCACGCCAACGGCGTCGCAGGCCAGGCTCATTGGACCGTTGCGGGCAGAAGCGGCTCGGCGCGTCGGTGAGGAGACACGGCTGCGGGAACTGCTCCGCGACCGGGAGGAGCGCACCACCGCCCTGGAGCTGCCCCTGTCCCTCCTCGAAGCGGCCTGGGCGGCGGACGCGGACGGCCTCGTCCCACTGGACCGGTGGGCGGACCGGGCACGGAAGACGGCCGCGGCCCGCTGGTGGCAGCTCGGGGCGTGGCGGCGTGGGCGGGCGCTCGCCGCGCTGGTCGCGGCGGAGGCGGGGCAGACCGAGGGGTCCGGGCCGGCGTGGCCGACCTGGGCCACGGACCGACCGGTGCCGCCCGGACTGCTGGAGTCGCTGGCCGAGGTGGTGTCCGTGGAGCGGGAGGTGCGGGAACTCGTCCGCGCGCACGAGGAATGGGACGAGGACGGGCTCAAGGCGTCCCGGCTGGCGACGGCTCAGGCCCTGACCTGCCTGTCGTCGGAACTGTCCCGCGCCCTGTCCGCCGAGGCCCTCGGCCGGGCGACCGGACTCATGAACCAGCGGCTCCAGGCGTTGCGCCGTCGGTCCGGCTACCAGCGCAGCCAGAAGAACTTGATGACGCACATCAAGGGACGGGCCGTCAGCACCCACTCGGTGCGGCAACTGGAACTCACTCCAAAACTGTTCGACCTCGTCGTCATCGACGAGGCCAGCCAGTGCTCCATCCCCTCGGTGCTGCCGCTGCTCTTCCGGGCCCGCCGGGCACTGATCATCGGTGATCCCATGCAGCTCGGGCACATCCCTGGCGTGTCACCGCAGCAGGAGCGGCAGGCACGGACGCGGGCGGGTCTGAGCGCGGCCCAGCTTGAGCACCACCGCCTCACCTACCACGTGCACTCCTCGTACCACGCGGCCGAACAGCACGGCGAGGGCGCGTTGCTCCTCGACGAGCACTACCGCTGCCACCCGCGGATCGCGGACGTCGTCAACGGCCACTGCTACGGCGGCCGGCTGCGGGTGCTGACAGACGTGCGACGGCAGGTACCGGCGCACGACCCGGTGGGAGCGGCCGACCCGGCACCGGTGCTCGGCTGGGTCGACGTACCCTCCGGGGGATCGGCGCGCGGCGGCGACGGGCGGTCCTGGCGCAACGCGGCGGAGGCGGAGGCCGTGCGGTGCGTGGTCGATGGACTGCTGGCGGGACTCGCACCGGACGCGACGGTGGGCGTGGTCACGCCGTTCCGCGCGCAGAAGGAGGCACTGGCCCGGATGTGGCGGGACGACGACCGGGTCCGGGTCGGCACCGTCCACACCTTCCAGGGCGGACAGCGCGACGTGATGGTGCTCAGCCCAGTGGCGGCGCCCAACACCCCGCCCCGGACGACGCACTGGGTCGCGAGCCAGGTCAACCTGTGGAACGTGGCGGTCACCCGGGCCAAGTCGCAGCTGATCACCGTCGGCGACCTCGCCTTCTGGCAGGGGCAGAGCGGCCTGCCGACCCTCCTCGCCGCGCGCTCGGCACCCCTGGGAGCGGGCGACGACGGTGCTCCGGCCGAAGCGGGCACGCCCGGCCCGGTGCCCGAGGCCCGCGAGGACCTCGCCGACCGCCTGCAGCGGTATCTGACGGGACGGGGGATCACCGATCTGGAACGGGCCGTGCTGGTGGGTGGACACCCGGTGGACCTGCTGTTCACCGACGCCGGGGAGAACACGGCGGTGCTCATCGACCCCGGACCGGAGCCCGGCACGGACCCCGCGCGGCACCTCCGGCTCCTCCACGCACGAGGCGACCTGCTCACCGGCCTGCCCTCCGGGGGCCACGGCGCCAAGCCCTGCCCGGTGAGCCGGACGGTGCGGGTGCCCGCCTGGCGCATCCTGTCGGGCGAGCCCGCGCTGACACCGCTGTTCGACTGAGC
The DNA here is from genome assembly GCA_000719105.1 of Streptomyces sclerotialus. Taxonomy (GTDB): domain Bacteria; phylum Actinomycetota; class Actinomycetes; order Streptomycetales; family Streptomycetaceae; genus Streptomyces; species Streptomyces sclerotialus_B. Next base: position 135,929 of record JODX01000016.1, read on the forward strand.
CGCGCGCAGGACGGCCGGATTCCTCGGAGCCTGGCCGGCGGCCCGCTCAACCGTCGGACAGGCTCCGTACGACGTACGTCATGTGCTGGAGGTTGCCCGCCCTCAGCCACTCCGCGGGCCCGCCCACGCCCTCACTGCTCGTGAGCGGGCCGTTCGCGCAGTCGCTCAGCCACTCCGACCCGAGGGCCGGACCGGGTCGCCGTCAACCGCGCCGCAGCCCGCCGGATCACCGCACTGCCGGAGTGCCGGGGGTCGGCGGCCGGACAGGGTGAGCAGCGGAGCGTAGGCCCGGCCCGTCGCGCGCACCTCCTGCCACATGCGCCACTCCGCCCGCGACGCCTCGCACGATCCCTCCTCCAGCATGTCGGCAGCGACTCGCGGAAAGCCGCCTCCGAGCAGGGCGGCGCTCCGCCAGACCGCCACGGGCATCAGCGCGTCGAGGACGCGCAGCGCCTCCTTGCCCGCGTCGGGCCGGCCGTCGAGGACCGGGCCCATGTCGAGCAGCAGATGTAGGGGCATCTCCGGACCGGTCAGCGCCAGCAGGCCCCTGACGCCCTCCCCGAGGCCGCCGTCCCACTCGCCCGAGACGCTTCACCCGCACGCCCAGGCCGCGCAGGCAGCGGCTTGCCGTCTCCACAGCCTCCGCCTGATGCTCCGCGGTCCTCTCCGGCCCGGTGACCGGTCGCAGCCGTCCCAACTACCTGTAGACGGCCAGCGCTTCGGCGAGGGCGGCGGTCTGGGCGTCCTCACCGCAGGGAGCGTCGATCCAACCGCCGTGACGGCTCACGGCACTCACCCGATCGACGTACGTGCCGACCACCGTACCCAGCGTCTCCGGCAGCACCCCGGGCAATGGCGGCAGGTGCCAAAGCGGCCTGATCGCGGCCCGGACGTCCGGCCAGAGCCGCCGGAAGGCCCCGGCCGCGTGCGGCTTCGTCGGCAGAACGGGAACCTAGAGCGGTCCGGACATCGCGGCTCCCCCTCGACACCGTCCGCGCGCATCCCTTCTCGCCAGGGTCCTTTCATCTCGGAGCAGTTGAAAAGAGGGCGGTTTCGGCCCGCGTGGCCGATGCGGGCAAGTGCTTGGTGAGGCTGTGACGCAAGTTGCATGCTTCGTGATGCTCGGTGGCCCGAGATTCAAGTGTGCGATACACAGGGGAACTGGGCGGCACTCAGCGACACGCGTCAGGGCCGTCCGCCGTGCGCCGGACAGTTCACTGACCGAGCGTGAGCGCCCGGCCGCAGCAGGTATGCACTGGAATACCCGCAGGCTGGTTTGGATTGCTCCTCCTGCAGTGAGAAGCCGTTGCCATACCGATCATGGAGTCTGTCGATCGAACGGGAGTCTCGATCGGGTGATCGCGGGCCCTGCCCGGCATGAGAGCAGGGCCTGGCGGTATGCGGGGAAAAGCCAGGGGAGCGGACGGCCGCGCGCTGCTACGGTCGGGCGCCATGAGCTGGCTTCCCGATGACTTCGTCCACCCCGTCCTGGTACCGCTGCCGGGCGGTGGTCATCACCTGCGGCCGATCCGGGAGGCGGACACCCCGCTCGACTATCCGGCTGTGATGGGTTCGCGCGAGCGCCTGTGGACCATCTTCGGTCCGGCCTGGGGCTGGCCCGCGGCCACCATGACCTACGAGGCCGACCAGGCCGACCTGTTGCGGCACGAGAAGGAGATCGCCGCACACCAGTCCTTCAACTACGCGCTGTTCGACGCGGCGGAGACAGCTCTGCTCGGCTGTGTCTACATCGACCCACCGGAGAGGGCCGGCGCGGACGGCGAGATCTCCTGGTGGGTGGTGGACGAGCTGGTGGGCAGCAAGGTCGAGCAGGCCCTCGACGCGCTGGTGCCGCAGTGGATCGCCGCCGACTGGCCGTTCGAGCAGCCGCGCTTCCTCGGCCGCGGGATCTCCTGGTCGGACTGGCTCGCCCTGCCGGAGCATCCCGACACGTAAGTGGTTGTTGCATGTACCGAATCTCGAAGGCTGTCGATCGAACGGGAGTCTCGATCGGGTGACTGCGGCGGTTCCCGCGCGTGAAAGCAGGGCCTCCTGGAGGGGAAAGGCCACCTTCCCGGCTCGGCCACCTCATGCCGTGAGTCCGTGCAGCTGATCGGGCCGCCGAGTCCTTTCCGGGACATCTGAGGGACAGGTGCCGCCGCGCCCGCCCTACCTGCGTACAGGGAGGTCAGGAGCGGGTGCGGTGGCAGCTCCGGCACTTCCCCCCTCGGGAAGCGCGAAGCACAGCTTCTCGACGTCACTCGTCACGTCAGTCGGCAACTGTCGCTTGCAGCTGAGGATCCGCACCACTCACCGTACAGACCCGTGTCCGGCGGCAGGCCGGCGTAGGCGGCTTCCGGGGTCAGGGTGCGGCCCCGGGCGAAGTGGGCGGCGAAGACGCTCTCCCCCAGAGCCCGCCGGGCCTCGGCGGAGACGCGGTCGGTGTCGGAGCGTTCCGCCTCGGGCAGGGGTGCGCCGATGGCGGCCCGGGAGGCGGTGGCCGCGCCCAGCAGGAGAGCCCCGGCCGCCGGATGCCCGGCGAGGGTGTGGGCCCCGGCGAGCCCTTCGAGCGCGAGGGCGAGCGCGCGGGGGTCACCGGTGGTGCGGGCGGTGCGGAAACCCTCGTGCTGGAGACGCAGCGCTTGGCACGCGTCGCCGCGCAGTTCGGCGATGAAGCCCAGCTCGGCCAGGATCAGCGCGTTGGCACCGGCGAGGCCGACCTCCTGGTGCCACTCCAGTACGGTGCGCATGCGGGTCTCGGCCTCGTCGAGGCGGCCCTCGCGGCGCGCGCCGAGACCGAGACCGAGTTCGGCGTTGACCGCCCCGGCGCGGAAGCCGCGTTCGGTGGCGAGCCGCAGGGCGTTCTCGTGGTGGGTGCGGGCGGCGGCCGCGTCGCCGCTCAGCAGGGCGATCCTGCCCAGCCCGGAGAGGAGGTCGGCGGCCTGGGTGGTCAGCCCGAGCCGCTGTGCGGTGCGCAGGCCCTCGCGCTGGAGGTGCGCGGCGCGCGCGTAGTCGCCGTGGATCTCGGCGAGTGCGGCCAGCGGGTAGACGGTCCACAGCCCGCCGACGGCGTCCCCGATACGCCCGAACAGATCGGCGCCGCGGCCCCCGTCGCGTGCCGCGCCGTCCAGGTCGCCGCGGAGCAGGCGCTGCACTGCGCTGTCGCTGAGCGCGGCGGCGGTGCCCCAGGGGTCGGCGAGGGCGGTGAAACCGTCGAGGGCGGCGGCAGTCAGTTCCTCGCCCTCGCCCATGCTGCCGGTGCCCGACAGGGCGTGGGAGAGGAACCACTGGGCGTGGGCCCGCTCGTACGGGTCGGCCAGGGCGCCGTTCAGGGCGTGGTCCAAGGGAGCACCCGAGCCGGTGGACGGATCGGTGGACGGGTCGGTGTACGGGGTCAAAGCGCGTCGGATGGCGGGCATTCGGTCGGTTCCGTCGCCGGTGAGGATGGTGAAACCGGTGCGCCAGACGGTGACCCGGGCGCGCAGGGCCCGGGGGGCTTCGCCGGGCAGGGCGAGCGCGGCGGTCAGATGGCGCAGGCCCTCGCCGAGCCGCCCGCGCAGGACCCAGTACCAGGCGAGGGCGTCGGCCAGGCGTAACGCGGGCGGGGGTGCCCCGTCGCAGAGGGCGGTGTCCAGGGCCGCGCGCAGGTTGGCGGCCTCGGTGTCCAGCCGTCGCAGCCACCGCTCCTGGTCGCCGGAGCGCAGGCGGGGTGCGGCCTGTTCGGCGAGTGCGGTGTAGTGGGCGAGATGGCGGCGGCGTACGGCGGTGAGTTCGCCGGTCTCGCGCATCCGGTCGGTGCAGTAGGCGGCGACGGACTCCAGGAGCCGGTAGCGAGGGCCGTCGGGGGCGGTGTGGGTGACCGTGACCAGGGAGCGGTCGACCAGGCGTATCAGCAGGTCGAGGACGTCCTCCGGGGCCACGTCGCCGGGGTCGCCGGCCGCGCAGACCTCCTGGGCGGCCTCCGGGGTGCAGCCGTCGGCGTGCACGGCCAGGCGCCGCAGTACGGTGCGTTCGGCGTCGGTGAGGAGGTCCCAGCTCCAGTCGATGACGGCGCGCAGGGTCTGCTGGCGGGCGGGTGCGCCGCGGCGGCCGGTGCCCAGGAGGCGGAACCGGTCGTCGAGGGCGGCGAGGAGACGGTCGGCCCCCAGGGCTCGTATCCGGGTGGCGGCGAGTTCCAGGGCGAGCGGGATGCCGTCGAGGCGCCGGCAGATGGCCTGGACGACGGCGTGGTTGGTGTCGTCCAGGGTGAAGCCCGGGGCCGCGGCGGCCGCCCGCGCCGCGAACAGTTCGACGGCCGGTGCCGGCGCGAGGACGGGGACGGACCAGAGGGTCTCGCCCGCCAGGGCCAGGGCCTCCTGGCTGGTGGCGAGGACGCGCAGGCCCGGGGCGGAGCGGAGCAGGAGTTCGGTGAGGGTGGCCGCCTCGTCGACGATGTGCTCGCAGTTGTCCAGGAGCAGCAGCATCCGCTTGTCGCGCAGCGCGGCGGCCAGCCGCTCGGCCGGGGCGGGGCGCTGCTGTGGGGGCAGGACGCCCCAGGCCCCGTCGTCGCGGATGCCGAGCGCGGCCAGGGCGACCTCGGCGGCGGCCAGGCCACCGGTGGCGTTCGCGAGTTCGACCAGCCGCACCCCGTCGGGGAAGCTGTCGCGCAGCCGGCCGGCGACCTCGACGGCGAGCCGGGTCTTGCCGACGCCACCCGGTCCGCCGAGGGTGACCAGGCGGCGGGAGGCGACCAGCGCGCCGATCTCGGCGACGGCGTCGTCGCGGCCGACCAGGGCGGTGAGCGGAACGGGGAGGTCGGTGCCCAGCACGGCCTCGGCGGGGACGGGGACGGGGACGGAAACAGGGACGGGGGGTGAGGTCGGTACGGGGGCGGCGAGCGGTGCCGGTACGTTCGGGCGCGCGGAGGCGGCGCCCCCCGGCCGCGCGGGACCGGCAGCAGGGGCCGGGACAGGGGCCAGGGACGGGTCCTGACGAAGGATCGCCTGGTACAGGGCCTTCACTTCGGGGCCGGGGTCGAGGCCGAGCTCATCGGCGAGGCGGGTGCGCAACTCCTCGTACCCGGCGAGCGCCTCGCTCTGGCGTCCGGCACGGTACAGGGCACGCATCTGCAGGGCGTGGAGTCGCTCGCGCGAGGGGTGTGCCACGGCCAGGTCGGCCAACTCCCCGATGACGGCCCGGTGTTCGCCGAGGTCGAGATGGGCCTCGGCGCGGTCCTCCAGAACGGTGAGACGTTCCTCCTCCCACCGGTCGATCGCGGCCCTGGCGAAGGGGTCGTCCTCGAAACCGGCGAAGGCGGGGCCCCGCCACACGCCGAGCGCTTCGGTGAGCAGCGCGGCCCGGGCACCGGGGTCCTCGGCGGCACGTGCCCGTACCACCAGGGCGGCGAACCGGCCGGTGTCCACACCGTCGGCACCGGCATCCAGCGCGTACCCGGGCGCGCGGGTGACCACCAGTTCCCTGCCGCCCGGCTCGGCCTCCTCCAAGGCACGGCGCAGCTGGGAGACCTTGGCCTGAAGGGCACGGTCGGGGCGGCCCGGCGGGAGGTCACCCCACAGGTCGTCGATCAGCCGGTGCGCGGCCACCGGGCGCCCGGGGGACACCAGCAGGGCGGCGAGCAGGGTCCGGACCTTCCGTTCGGGGATCGTGACGGGCGTCCCGTCCACCGTCAGCACCTCGAGCGGGCCCAGCACCCCAAAACGCATGGCGTCACCGTATCCCAGGCCCCGAACCGCACCGCAACAAGATCCGAACACGGTCCGAACCGGTGGGGCCCATGGTGGTGCCCGTCAGCCACCGAGGCACTACCGACGGAGGAACCACGATGACGACCACCACCACGACCAGCAACACGATGACGAACGAGCTGAGCGGCAAGACGGCCCTGGTGACCGGCGGCAGCCGGGGCATCGGGCGGGCCGTGGCGGAGCGCCTGGCCGCGAAGGGCGCGCTGGTGGCCCTCACTTACCACAGTGACGAGGCGGCGGCGAAGGACACCGTCGCAGCGATCGAGGCGGCGGGCGGCCGGGCCTTCGCCTTCCGGGCCCCGCTGGGTGAGCCGGGCGACGCCACGGCGCTGTGGGCGGCGTTCGACGAGCGGATCGGGGAGCACCAGGACTCGGGACGGCTGGACATCCTGGTCAACAATGCCGGGGTGGCGGGTCCCGGGCTGATCCACGAGGTCACCGAGGAGGCGTACGACCGGGTCTTCGCGGTCAACGCCAAGGCACCGTTCTTCATCATCCAGAAGGGCCTGGAGCGGATGAACGACGGTGGCCGCATCATCAACATCTCCTCCGGCGTCACCAAGGTCGCCTTCCCGGGCATGACCTCCTACGCCGCGTCCAAGGGCGCGCTGGAGGTCCTGACCCTCACCCTCGCCCAGACCCTCGGCGGACGGCGGATCACCGTGAACGCCGTCTCGCCCGGCACCATCGAGACCGACATCCACCCGTGGATGGCCGACCCCGGCGCCAAGGCGGCGGCCGCGAAGTTCTCCGTGTTCGACCGCGTCGGTCAGCCGGGCGACGTCGCCGACGTCGTCTCCTTCCTCGCCACCGACGCCGCCCGCTGGATCACCGGCCAGAACATCGACGCCAGCGGCGGCTCCGGCCTGGGGCTCTGACCGGGCCCCGTCGCCCCTTCCGCTTCCTCTCCCCTCCCCTCCCCCCGTCTCCCCCGTCCCCTGTCTCCCCTTCCCTCCCATCTCCCCGTTCGCCGCCACTCGTCCCGGAGGCACGCCATGTCCCACACCCTGCTGGTGGTCGCCCACCCGCGTACCGACTCGCTCACGGCGGAGGTCGCCGACCGTGTGCACAGGCGCCTCCGGGCCGAGGGCAGCACCGTGGATCTCCTCGACCTGTACGCCGAGGGATTCGACGCGAGGCTCACACCCGTCGACGAACCCGACTGGGAGAACCGGGACAAGACCTACTCAGGCGAGGTCCACGCGCACATGCGGCGGATGGAGGCCGCCGATGACCTCGTCACCGTCTTCCCCGTCTGGTGGTTCGCGCCGCCGGCCATCCTCAAGGGCTGGATCGACCGGGTCTGGAACTACGGATTCGCATACGGCCGCAGCAAGCCCCGGCTGGCCGGCAAGCGCATGCTGTGGCTCGGCCTGGCGGGCGGTTCCCGGGACGAGTACGCCGAGGCGGGTTTGGACACAGTGATGGACACGCAACTGCGGGTCGGCGTATCCGAGTTCTGCGGCATCCGTGACGCCCGCCTGCGGCTGCTGCACGACGCCGAACTGTCCGGAGTGCCGCAGGCACTACGCGCCGACCGTGTGAAAGAGATCCTCACGGCCGCGGACGAGGTCCTTGACGCCTTCCGCCCCGACACCGCGGCCCGCGCCTGACACCGGCCGAGCCACCGAGCCACCGAGCCACCGAGCCACCGAGCCACCGAGCCACCGAGCCAGGATTACGAAAGAAGGGGACCCATGTCTTCGCACACCGCTCCCGCTCCCGCTCCCGGGCCGGGCCTGCGCGCCGGGCCGCGCGAGTGGTTCGGCCTGCTGGTGCTGCTGTTCCCGGTGACGCTGATGACGGCCGATCTCGGCGTGCTCTGGCTGGCCACCCCCTACGTGACCGCCGACCTGCAGCCCACCAGCTCCCAACTGCTCTGGACCACCGACATCTATGGCTTCGTCACCTGCGGCTTCCTGGTCGTCATGGGAACCCTGGGCGACCGCCTCGGACGGCGCCGGCTGCTGATGTACGGCTCGGTGGGTGTCATCGTCGCCTCGGTGCTCGCCGCGTACGCGACCGGCCCCGGAATGCTCATCGCGGCACGGGCGCTGCTCGGCGTGGCCGGGGCCGCGGTTCTGCCCTCGACACTGTCGCTGATCACCCACATGTTCCGGGACGCCCGGCAGCGGGCCACCGCCGTCGCCATGTGGGTGACCGCCCTGTCGGTCGGCATCGCGGTCGGCCCGGTCATCGGCGGGGTGCTGCTGGACCTGTGGTGGTGGGGCTCGGTCTTCCTGATGGGCGTGCCGGTGATGCTGCTGCCGCTGCTGGCCGCACCGGTCCTGCTGCCCGAGTACAAGGACCCGGACGCGGGGCGGCTGGACTTCGCCAGTGTGGTGCTCTTCCTCGCCGCGATCCTGCCGGTGGTGTACGGGATCAAGAAGATCGCGGAGACGGGGTGGTCTGCGGGGAACGGCGCGGCCGTCACCGCCGGTGCGATCCTGACCGTGCTGTTCGTCCGCCGCCAGAACTCCCTGCACACCCCGCTGCTGGACATGCGGCTGTTCCGCGACCGGGCCTTCACCGGAGCGCTGCTCACCCTCCTGCTGGGCATGATGGCGCTCAACAGCGTCGAGTACCTGGTCCCGCAGTACCTGCTGGTCGCGGGTGGTCTCACACCCCTCGCCGCCGGCATGTGGCTGCTGCCCGGCGCGGCGGGTCTGATCGCGGGCTCGCAGCTGACCCCCGCGCTGGCCCGGAGGTTCCGCCCGGCCCAGGTGATCGTCGGCGGGCTGGTCATCGCCCTGCTCGGCTTCGCGCTGACGGCATCGGCCGGAAGCGGCGAGGACGGCATCGTGCCCGCGTCCCTCGGCCTGGCTGTGATCATGTTCGGTGTCGCACCGATCAGCGTCCTGGGCACCGCCCTCGCGGTAGGCTCCGCCCCGCCGGAGAAGGCCGGTTCCGCCGCGGCGACCGGCCAGACCGCGTACGACCTGGGCCTGGCCCTGGGCATCGCGGTCACCGGCAGCGTCGCCGCCGCCGTCTACCGCGACGAGGTCGGCCGGAGCGCCCCCGCGGGCATCCCGGCCGAGGCCGCACAGGCTGCCCGGGACACCGTCGGCGGTGCCACCGCCGCCGCAGAGTCTCTGCCCGCCGGTCAGGCCGGGCAGTTGCTGACCGCCGCCCGCGAGGCGTTCACGGCCGGGCTCCAGACCACGGCTTGGGTCGGTGCGGGCATGGCGGTTCTGACGATCACCGTCGTACTCGCCCTGCTGCACCGGATTCCGGCGATCGGCGCGCAGTCCGCCCCCGAGGGCGGGGCCGGGGAGGAGGACGCGGGCGGACCGGCGCCCGGGGCCGCGCCCCGTGAGCCGTCCGTCGCGCAGGTCTGAGGAACGGCTCCGGCGACGCGGCGGACATGCTGCCCGGGTGACCACGTCGGTCGCCCGGGCCGTCGCCGTGTCCGGGGCCGGCCGTCGCCGTGTCCGGGGTCTCACGGTCTCGGCCCTGCGGCTGCAGCGCCCTGCTGGTCGCGGCGCTCGCCCGTGAGGAGAACACCGCGCCCGGCTCCGTTCGCGCCGGCCGGGCGAGGTCGGCCCTGCTCGGCTGTGCCGTGCCGCACATGGTCGTCAAGCGAAGGTGACGGCGGCCAGGTCGCAGGGGACGTGCCACAGCCGGGCAGCCTCCTGGGGGGGCGGGGGCGGGGGCGGAGCGGTGGTCTTTTCCCCGATTGCCGCGCCGGCGAGGTGCCCCGGGCCGCGGGGGCCGTAGGAGCTGCCGCCCTCGGCAGCAGTGCTGGTCGCCGCGTGGAGCGCGGGGCGCAGGCCGCCCCCGACTCTTCGACGCGATGTTGCGGCTCTTCGCCCCGATCGGCCGGCCGGCCTGTTCGGACGACGCGCAGCAGCCCCGTATGACACCGCGCGATCCGTTGTCCTGGCGCGAGCCAGTACGGAATGCGTACCGCTCCGCCGTCCACCTCGAAGCGGAGCCCACGCAGCTTGCCACCCATTCGACTCGCCGCACCGCCGACGAGTTCGTTCGGGAGCAAGCACCGCTGCACGGCGCGGCAATCGGCGACGCCGTCCCCGCCCTAGCGTGACCGCGTCCCTACCGGGCACCCCCACACTCCGAGCACTCCCCAGAACGAGGAAACATCGCATGCCGTACATCACCGTCGGCCAGGAGAACACCACCTCCATCGACCTCTCCTACGAAGACCACGGGACCGGGCAGCCGGTCGTCCTGATCCACGGCTTTCCGCTCGACGGGCATTCGTGGGAGCGGCAGAGCGCGGTGCTGCTCGACGCCGGTTACCGGGTCGTCACGTACGACCGCCGTGGGTTCGGGCAGTCGAGCCAGCCGACCACGGGGTACGACTACGACACCTTCGCGGCCGATCTGAACACCGTGATGGAGACCCTCGACCTGCGGGACGCCGTTCTCGTCGGGTTCTCGATGGGTACCGGTGAGGTCGCGCGTTATCTGTCCACCTACGGTTCCGGCAGGGTTGCCAAGGCGGCCTTCCTGGCCTCCCTGGAGCCCTGGCTGCTCAAGAACGACGAGAACCCGGACGGGGCCGCCCCGCAGGAGTTCTTCGACGGTGTCGTCGCGGCCGTCAAGGCGGACCGGTACGCGTACTACACCAGCTTCTACCAGGACTTCTACAACCTGGACGAGAACCTCGGCACGCGGATCAGCGAGGAAGCGGTCCGCAACAGCTGGAACGTCGCCGCGGGCGGTGGGTTCTTCGCCGCGGCCGCCGCGCCGACGACCTGGTACACCGACTTCCGCGCCGACATCCCGGCCGTCGACGTCCCGGCCCTGATCCTGCACGGTACGGGGGACCGGATCCTGCCCGTCGAGGCGACCGCGCGGCCGTTCCACAAGGCGCTGCCGTCCGCCGACTACGTGGAGATCGAGGGCGCCCCCCACGGTCTGCTGTGGACCCACGCCGAGGAGGTCAACGCCGCGCTCCTCGCCTTCCTGCGGAAGTGACGGCGGGGCGCCGGGTCCCCCTCCCCGCGGGCGGCCCGGCGTTCCTCCCGTCCGTCGCCCTCCGCCTTCTCATCGACTTCACGAGGTATCCATGCAGTTCGGGATCTTCTCCGTAGGAGACGTCACCCCCGACCCGACCACCGGCCGCACTCCCTCGGAGCGTGCGCGCATCAAGGCCATCGTCGCCATCGCGCTCAAGGCGGAGGAGGTGGGACTGGACGTCTTCGCGACCGGTGAGCACCACAATCCGCCGTTCGTGCCGTCCTCCCCGACCACGATGCTCGGCTACATCGCGGCGCGGACGGAGCGCATCGTCCTGTCCACCGCCACCACGCTGATCACCACCAACGACCCGGTGAAGATCGCCGAGGACTACGCGATGCTCCAGCACCTGGCCGACGGGCGGGTGGACCTGATGATGGGCCGCGGCAACACCGGGCCGGTGTACCCGTGGTTCGGCCAGGACATCCGGGAGGGCATCAACCTCGCCAAGGAGAACTACGCACTGCTGCGGCGCCTGTGGCGCGAGGACGTGGTCGACTGGGAGGGGAAGTTCCGTACGCCGCTGCAGGGGTTCACCTCCACGCCCCGCCCGCTGGACGGTGTGCCGCCGTTCGTCTGGCACGGGTCGATCCGGTCGCCGGAGATCGCCGAGCAGGCCGCCTACTACGGTGACGGCTTCTTCCACAACAACATCTTCTGGCCCTTCGACCACACCCGGCGCATGGTCGAGCTCTACCGGCGCCGGTACGCGTTCCACGGTCACGGTCACCCGGAGCAGGCGATCGTCGGGCTCGGCGGCCAGGTGTTCATGCGGAAGAACTCGCAGGACGCCGTGCGGGAGTTCCGGCCCTACTTCGACAACGCGCCCGTCTACGGGCACGGGCCGTCACTGGAGGAGTTCACCGAGCAGACGCCGCTGACGGTCGGCTCGCCGCAGCAGGTGATCGAGCGGACGCTGTCCTTCCGGGAGAGTGTCGGGGACTACCAGCGGCAGTTGTTCCTGATGGACCACGCAGGGCTGCCGCTGAAGACCGTACTGCAGCAGCTCGACATCCTCGGCGAGGAGGTCGTGCCGGTGCTGCGCAAGGAGTTCGCGATCGACCGGCCGGTGAACGTGCCGGACGCGCCCACCCACGGCTTGCTGCGGGACGCGCGGGCGGTGACCGCCGAATGAACCAGACGACCCGGATGAACCAGGCGACCCGGATGAACCGGATGAACAGGATGAGACTCGTCGCCGTGTCCGCGGGGCTGAGCACCCCGTCCTCCACCCGTCTGCTCGCCGACCGTCTCGTCCAGTCGGCCCGCTACGAACTCGCCGCCCAGGGCCACGAGGTCGAGACACACGTCGTCGAGCTGCGGGACCTGGCCGTCGCGGTCGCCAACAACCTGGTGACCGGGTTCCCCGCGCCACCGCTCGCCGCCGCGATCGACGCCGTGACGGGAGCTCATGGGCTGATCGTCGTCACGCCGGTGTTCACTGCCTCGTACAGCGGGCTGCTCAAGTCCTTCTTCGATCTGATCGATCCGCAGGCGCTGGCCGGCAAGCCGGTGCTCGTCGCCGCCACGGGCGGAACGGCCCGCCACTCCCTGGCCCTGGACCACGCCCTGCGGCCCCTCTTCGCCTACCTGCGCGCCGCCGTCGTTCCCACCGGGGTCTACGCGGCCTCCGAGGACTGGGGAAGCGGCGGTGACTCGTACGCGGAGGGGCTGCCCGGGCGCGTGCAGCGTGCGGGTGGTGAGCTGGCGGCTCTGATGTCCCGGAGGGAGGGGAAGGAGGGGACGGAGGAGCACGCGGATGATGTGGACGATGTGGACGACGACGTCGCCGTGCTCGAGCGGCAGCTCTCCGACCTGCGGTTCGACTGAGAGCCGGCGCTCACATCTGGTAGATCCGCGCGATGTGCGGGCGGGCGGCCCCCGGCAGGGTGGTGCGTGCGGTCGACGGGACCGTGGAGAACCGGAGGTCGTGATGGCGGACGCACTGCTCACCGAGGAGGGCCGCGCTCCCGGTGCCCTTCTGACCACGGCCGCGGTGCCCGCGCAACGGCGACGGACCTACTGGCGGGACGCGCTCTCGCAGACCTTCGGTGCCGTGGACATCACCGTCCCCAGGGAGGTGCGTTCCGGGACCATCCGCACAGCTCCGCTCGGCTCCGTGCAGGTGATCACGGTGGACAGCGAGCCGCAGGACGCCCGGCGTTCGCGGCGGATGATCGCGCGGGGCGGCGAGGACGCGTACGTGGTCGTGAAGCTGCTGACCCGTGGAGCGGCCAGGATCGAGCAGGACTCCCGCGACGCGGCCGTGCGGCCAGGTGAGGTCTTCGTGTACGACATGGCGCGTCCGGTGCGGCTGACCCTTCCCCGGTCCTTCCAGACGAAGTCCGTCGTTCTGCCTCGGCAGCTCCTCGGGCTCGACGAGTCCGACGTCCAGCGGATCACGGCCTCCCCCCTACGTCCCGACCAGGCACTCGGCGGACTGCTGTCCGTGCTGCTGTCCGGGCTGGCGGACAACGCGGCCTCGTACCGGCCGCACACCGGCGAGCTGCTCGCCCGCAACGTGGCGGACCTGCTGACCGTCCTGGCCGGGGAGCGGGCCGGCAGGCCTCCGCAGCAGTCACCGAGCGGCGACGCGACGACGGTGCTGCGGATCAAGGCGTTCATCGGCCGGCACCTCGCCGATCCCGGTCTCACCCCGGAGGCCGTCGCCCGCGCCCACCACATCTCCGTCCGCTACCTGCACAAGCTGTTCGAGAGCGAGGACACGACGGTCAGCCGCTGGATTCGCGGCCGCCGCCTGGAGGCCTGCCGGAAGGAGCTGACCGGCCGGCGGGCGGCGGACACCACCATCGCCGCGGTGGCGCACCGGTGGGGGTTCGCCAACGCCGCCCATTTCAGCCGGGTGTTCCGGGCCGCCTATGGGATGACCCCCACACAGTGGCGCGACCTCCACAGGCTGCAGCCGACACAGCCGCCGCAGCCGCCGCAGCCGCCACAGCCGTCCCGGGACGAGCAGTTGACCGAGGCGGATCGAGGCAGGCGAGGCAGGAGGACATGACTCAGCCGTATCCCGGTGCCGCCGACGGCACCTCGGTCGTCCACGAGGTCGTCGTGCACCTCGCCCTCGCGGACGAACCCGACGGAGAGGCATACGGCGTAGGGGTCCGTGTCGTCAGTAACGCAGCTCGGCGGGGAGCGGGACCGGGGGTGGGTCGGCGACGGGCACGGTCGAGCGGAACTGGTGGCGGGGAGCGAGTGAACGAGTGAGAGGGGGCCGAGCCCTCCCGTCCGGTCTTCATGTCCCGATATCCCGCGCGTTCACGCGATGTGCCGCCCCGGGTCCCGCTGAAACGGTGTCCGTGGAAGCAGCGGCTGGAAGGGCGGACGGCATGTCACCGGCTTCACGCGGGTCGGAACCCGCAGGACGGCTCTCGGGCACTACCCCACACACGGAGACCCCGTACACCGAGACCCCGTACACGGAGATCCCGTACACGGACACTCACCCGGGAACCATCCGGACGTTCCGGCTCGGTCCTCTGCAGCTCACCACAGTGGAGGGCGGTCCCGTACGGATGGTGCGGCCGACGTGGTTGATCACATCCGGACCGGGCGAGCTCGGCGAGCCCCTGGTCGTCATGGCTCCGGCCGAGGGCGTCATCGCGGTCGAGCAGGACGGCAGGGCAGCCCAGGTGCACCTCGGGGACATCGTCTTCTGTGACCTGGCCCGCCCGGTACGCATCGGCTTCCCCTCCCCGTTCAGGACGAACTGCCTGGTTCTGCCGCGGCGGTTGCTGGGCCTGACGGAGTCCGGTCTGCGACGGCTGACCGCGGTTCCCGTCCGCCCCGACTCGACACCGGGCGCGCTGTTGTCACTCCTGCCGGCCAAGCTCGTGGACACGGCGTCGACGCTGCCCCCGGCCACCGGTGAGACGCTGGCGCGCCATGTCGTCGACCTGATGTCCGTCCTGGCCGAGGAGTGGCTGCACCAGGAGGCACAGGGAGTGCAGGGAGTACAGGGAGTACAGCGAGCACAAGGAGTACGAGAAGCGATGGCCGTGCCGGGCGCCGGACGGGAGCTGCTGCCGCGCGTCAAGCAGTTCATCGACCAGCATCTCGGCGACCCCCGTCTGACTCCCGAGGTCGTCGCCCGCGCCCACCGCATCTCCGTCCGCTACCTGCACAAGCTCTTCGAGCATGAGGACACCACGGTCGGCCGCTGGATCCAGCGTCGCCGGCTTCAGGAGTGCCGCCGTGAGCTGGCCCGCCACCGGACGGCGGGGCGGACCATCGCCGCAGTGGCCCGCCAGTGGGGTTTCACCAGCGCAGCCCACTTCAGCCGCGCGTTCCGGACGATGTACGGGATGTCCCCCGCCGAGTGGCGGAACTTCACGCTCCGCGCCTCCTGTACACCTGACTCGGGCGGCGTGAACGAGCAGTACGGGGAAATGGCTGCCTGAGGCCGCCCCGCCCCGCGCTCTCGCCTCCCCTCGCCTCCCCTCGCCTCCCCTCACCTCACCTCACCTCCGAAGACCTCCCGCACCGCCACTGAGTTCCGTTACTGAACTGCGGATTTGCGATAGTGGTCAGTCGGTGGCGGTGGGAGTACGGAGGTCGGTCGTGGCGGGGACAGACGGAGCGCTGTCCAGGAACGGTCTGCGCGGCCGGGAGGCCGAGCTGGAGGAGCTGCGGGCGCTGGTCGCCTCGGTGGCCCGTACCGGCGGCGGGGCGCTGGCCCTGATCGAGGGTGAAGCGGGCATCGGCAAGACGGCGGTGCTCGGCGAGATCGCCGCCGGGGCTCGGGCGAAGGGATTCTGCGTCGCCCTGGGCAAGGCCGACGAACTGCACCATCTCGTACCGCTCTCGTCCCTCATGGACTCTCTGACGGACGGTGACCGGCCGCTGCTGTCCGCCAATGCCTTCGCCGGCCTCGCTCGCGGTCACGATCAGCGGATCTGGCTGGTGGAGAGCCTGGCGGAGGCGATCGAGGCCAGGGCCGAGACGGAACCGGTGCTGATCGGCCTGGACGACGTGCAGTGGGCCGACCCGTTGAGCCGGTTCGCCCTGCAGCAGTTGCCGGCCCGGCTGCGGACCTCGCCGGTGCTGTGGGTGCTGGCCCGGCGGCAGGGCCCGGCGGGAGCGGTGGACGAGATCGTCGCGGGGGCGGGCGGCACCCTCCCGGCAGTCACCGTGCGGCTCGGGCCGTTGTCCGGTGCGGCCATCGGGCAGCTGGCCCGCGACGCCCTGGGCTGCACCGTCGACGAGCGGGTGCGCGAGTTGCTCGACGGAGCGGGCGGGAACCCGTTCCTCGCGGTCGAGATGCTCGCGGGGTTGCGGTCCCTGGTCATCGGCCCCTCGGCCGAGTCGAAGTCGGCACCTGTGACGAAAGCGGAGTCGGCTTCGGGGTCGGCGCCGACGCCGGTCTCGGTGCCTCCCGGGCTCGTGACGGGCGTACGCGGCAGGCTCGGCTCCCTGCAACCCGGCACGCTGCACTTCCTCCAGATGGGGTCGGTACTGGGGCGCCGCTTCCGGTTCCACGACGCCGCCGCACTGTGCGGCCGGCCGCCGGCCGCGCTGCTCGGCGAACTGGACGAGGCGATACGCGCCGGACTGCTCGACGACGACGGCGATTCCCTGGCCTTCCGGCACGATCTGCTGCGTCAGGCGGTCTACGCGGACATCCCGCCGTCGGCCCGCAAGGCCCTGCACCGGGACGCCGCCCGGCATCTCGTCGCCGCCGGTCACCAGCCCATCGACGCCGTGTCGCATGTGCTCATGGGTGCCCTGCCCGGGGACGAGGAAGCGGTGGCACTGCTGCGGCGGGCCGCCGACGACGTACTGCCGGTGACGCCGGGCCTCGCGGCCGACCTGCTGACCCGTGCCCTGGAGCTGCTGCCGTCCCAGCGGCCGGTGCCGGCCCGCTTCGCCGTGGGAGAGCAGGCGATCGTCTCCCTGACCCGGGCCGGCCGGAACCGGGAGGCGCTGACGACCGGGGACCGGCTCCTCGCCCTGCGGCCTCCCCTCGACGTGTTCGCCCGCCTCCAGGCCGCGCTCGGCGACACCCTGTGGAACCTGGACCGCGCCGAGGAGCTGCGCCGCCGGATCGAGAGCACCCTCGCGCTCGGGGGGACCCCGCCGGACATCGGGGCGAGGCTGGCCGCGCTGCGGGCGCTGGCCCTGTCCCGCGGGGACGACCTTGGCGCGGCGCGCACGGCCGGGGAGAGCGCCCTGCGCGACGCCACCGCGACCGGTGACCGGCAGGCGCACGTCCAGGCCCTGTTCGCACTCGGCGAGATCGCCCTCAACGCCGGTGAGAACGCCGCCGCGCTCGCGCACTTCACCGCGCTCAGCGCCGTCGATCCCGCTTATCTGCCCGAGGAGATCGTCGCCCACCAGCACCTGGACGACTTCACGACCGGCGAACTGCTGCTCCGCGGCGCGGCACCGCAGGGCGCGTCGCCCCGCCAGGCCATGCTGCTGTGGGCCCAGGGCCAGCAGCACCTGGGCCTCGGACGGCTGGACGACGCGGAGGCCGACTTCGTGACCATGGAGCGCCTGGAGGACGACGTACAGGTACCGGTGCAGCAGGTGAACGCCCGGGTGATCCGCTCCTGGATCGCCCTGCTGCGCGGTGACCGGGAGGCGGCGCGCCGCGAACTGACCGCCGCGCGCGAGCGGCTGGCGGCGAAGCCCAACCCGGGCAATACGGCCGTGGTGCGTTTCCTGGAAGCGGTGCACGCCGACGCGGACGGGAACACCGCGCTCGCCCTCGACAGGCTCCACCAGGTGCAGCGGGACGACTCCTTCATGCGCTGGCGGCTGCTGCGCACCTCGGTGGACGACGCGGTCCGTATCGCCCTGCGGGGCGCGGACCGCCGGCTCGCCGAGGACCTGGCCGCCCAGGCCGAGGCCCATGCCGTACGCAACCCGGGCGTGCCCACCGCCACGGGGCTGGCCGCCCGGGTGTTCGGGCTGGTGGCGGACGACCTGCCCGCGCTGGAACGTTCCGTGGTGCTGCTCGGCGCGGGCCCCAGGCCACTGCCGCGTGCCACCGCCCAGGCCGATCTGGGGCAGGCGCTGCTAACGGCGGGCCGGCGGCAGGAGGCCGTGGACGCCCTGACGCATGCACGCGTCTCGTTCACCGAGTCGGGTGCGCATGCCGCGGCGGCGCGCGTGCAGCGCGTACTGGAGAGCGCGGGCACCGCCGGCGGCCGCCGGGGAGCCGACGGGCGGGGCCGCCCGGTCCAGGGCTGGAGGGCGCTGACGGCGTCGGAGAGGAAGGTCGCCCGCCTGATCGCCGAGGGACACACCAACCGGTCGGCCGCCGAAGCGCTCGTCGTCTCGCCGCACACCGTCAACACCCATCTGACGTCCGTGTTCCGCAAGCTGTCGGTCAACTCCCGGGTCCAGCTGGCCAACCTGGTCATGGCCCTGCCCGGCGACTGAGCAGGGGCCTTCGTACGGGCGACCGGGCGACCGGGCGAGGGCATTGGTACGTTCGCGCGATGCCGGCGCCGCCGCCGGAGGGTTGGCTTGGGGCACTCCCGACCGAAGGTCCCCGACATGCCCGGCAACACCCTCCGACCAGCGGCCGTCGTGCTCGTGCACGGGGCGTTCGCCCACTCCTCGTCCTGGGCGCGGGTCGCCGGCCTGCTGCGTACCGCGGGGCTTTCAGTGCACACCCCGGCGAACCCGCTGCGCGGCCTTGCCCGCGACGCGGCCCACCTGGGAGGTCTGGTACGCCGCATCCAGGCCCCGGTCGTCCTGGTAGGCCACGGCTACGGCGGCGCCGTCGTCACCCAGGCCGCCACCGCTTCCGACAACGTCGTCGCCCTGTGCTACGTCGCGGCGTTCGGCCTCGACGCCGGGGAATGCGTACGGGACGTCACCGGCCGCTTCGCCCCCATGCCGTTGGCGGACACGGCCCTCACCACCGTCCTCCCCAGCCCCTCGGCCGCCGGGCGGGGCCACGGCCTCTATCTGCGCGCGGACCTTTTCCCGCAGGTGTACGCCGCCGATCTGCCGGCCTCGGCGGGCAGCGCGCTCGCGATGGCGCAACGGCCGCTCGCCCGAAGGGCGCTGACCGACGGGGCGTGCCCGCCGGCTTGGGCTTCCCTGCCGTCCTGGTACGCCATCGCGACCGCCGACCGACTGCTCAACCCGACCGCCCAGCGGTTCATGGCCCAGCGCATGGCGGCCACCGAGCATGCGGTGGACGGGTCGCACGCCGTGCTGCTGTCTCGGCCCGAGGCGGTGGCGGCGATGATCGGGGAGGCCGCGGAACGGGGATCCGGCCGGTAGCGGGCACCCTCCCTCCTCGGTCCCGCCCTCGCCCGCCGCTTACGATGAACGGGTCACCATGGGGTTCCCGTGAGTCGACTCACGCCTCCGCACGTGACGTTCCCGTACCCCCGTACATGTCACTCAGGAGGGCACCACCATGGGCTCAGCGGCCGGACCGGCGACACGGCGGACAGCCGCTCTTCTCGTCACGGCCGCCCTGGTGGGGGCCGCCACCGGCTGCGGAACCGAAACCGGCAGTGGTGACGGCACCGGTACCGGTACCGGCGGCAAGGTCACCACCATCACCGCGCTCGACTACTACACCGACAGCACCGAGCACGCCCAGTGGGGCGAACGCCTCGACGCCTGCGGCAGGACGGCCGGCGTCCAGGTCGAGCACCGCAGCGTCCCGGCGCCGCAGCTCGTGCCCACGGTGCTGCGGCAGGCGTCCGCCCGGACGCTGCCGGACCTGCTGATGCTGGACAACCCCGACGTGCAGCGGATCGCGCAGACCGGCGCGCTGACCCCGCTGGAGCAGTACGGCATCGACACCGACGGCTACACCGAGGGCATCCTCGCGGCGGGGACCCACGAGGACCGGCTGTACGGACTGGCCCCCGCCGTCAACACGGTCGTCCTCTTCTACAACAAGGACATGCTCGACGAGGCGGGCGTCGCCGTGCCCCGCACCTGGGACGAACTGAAGAAGGCGGCGGCCGAGCTGACCCGCCCCGGCCGCTACGGCCTGGCGCTCGACGCGGACCCCACCTTCGAGAGCAGCTTCCAGTTCCTGCCCTTCCTGTGGTCCAACGGCGGGACGGAGACGGAGCTGGACAGCCCGCAGGCCGCGCAGGCCCTCCAGCTCTGGGTCGACCTGCTCGAGAGCGGTTCCATGTCGAAGTCGGTGCTGACCTGGAACCAGGCCGACGTGCACGACCGGTTCGCGGCGGGCAAGGCGGCGATGATGGTCAACGGTCCCTGGCGGATCGCGGACCTGAACAAGAACAAGGACCTGCGCTGGGGGATGGCTCCCCTGCCCGTCCGCCAGGAAGGACAGACCCTCGTCACACCGCTCGGCGGCGAGATGTGGACGGTTCCGCAGACCGGTTCCGAGGCGCGGCAGGAGAAGGCCGCCCGGGTACTCGCCTGCCTCAACGGCCCGGACAACATGCTCAAGGTGGCCGGGCAGTACTTCACCGTGCCGTCGCGCACGACGGTGGCCGCGGAGTACGCCGAGCAGGCACCGTCGATGAACGCCCTCGTCGACAGCGTCGCGACGGCCCGGTCCCGTACCGGCCGGCTCGGTGCCAGGTGGCCGAAGGCGGCGACCGGGATCTACACGGCGATCCAGTCCGCGCTGACGGGCGAGGAGACGCCTGAGGAAGCGCTCGAGCGCGCGCAGCGCATCGCGACCGCCGGTTCCTGAGACTGCTCACCGGTCACCGGTCCTGAGACCGCTCGCCGGTTCCTGAGACCGCTCGCCGGTTCCTGAGACCGCTCGCCGGGTGCTCCCGGTCTCCGGCGCACTCGTGGCGCACTCGTGGCGCACTCCGGCGCTGAACCACCCTCCGTTCACCAAGGCTTCCGCGGTTGTCGGTCCGGGCTTCGTCCGGCCCGGCGCCGGAGACGGCTACCGTGCGCCGGATCCGCGCCCTGGGCGGCGCGGGGCCGTTTCACAAGGGGGGATTCCTGTGTTCGTACTGGCCATTGTGCTGCTCATCACCGCGCTGGTGCTTCTTCTCGTCGGGCGCGGCCAGACCACCGCGGGCTGGAAGCTCGGAGCGGCGCTCAGCGCCGTGGCGGGCGTGCTGGCAGGCGCCTTCGCCTGTGTCCATGTCGTGAGCGCCGCCGAGGTCGGTGTTCCGGTGACCTTCGGCAGAATCGGCACGCCACTGATGTCGGGCATGCATTTCAAGTCGCCGTTCACCGACGTCACGGCCTTCTCCACCCGCCCGGTGGACCTCAACCTCAACGACAAAAACACGGTCGAGGTCCGCTCCTCGCAGGGTGGCCTGCTCTACGCGGACGTCACCATCAAGTGGGCCGTGGTGCCGGCCGAGGCGGTCGAGCTCTACCGGCTGGCGGGCAGCGAGGAAGCCGTCGAGGAGCGGCTGGTACTGCCGGACAGCCGCGAGATCATCCGCAACGTCTTCGCGCAGCACACCAGCGAGGAGGGCTACGCATCCGCCCGCGAGGAGATCGGCGCGGAGATCGCCGACCTCGTGAAGGAGCGACTGGCACCCCGCGGGATCGACGTCACCTCCGTCAACCTGCGCAATGTCAAGCCGTCGAAGGAGCTGCAGGAGCAGATCGACAAGAAGATCCAGCAGGAGCAGGCCACCGAGCGGGCCACCGAAGCGTCGCGTACGGCCGAGGCGGAGGCCGAGCGCAGAAGGCCCACCCGGTGTACACGGTGCCGTGCGGTACCGACTCGGACGGCACGCCGGTCATCGTGGACGGCACCAAGAACTGAGCCGCCGCAGGCTGAATCCGATTGCTGGTGCGATGGGCCCGGTGGCGCACCGCATGTCGGTACGGGGGTGATGGCTGTGTCCGTCATCACCCGCCACGTCCGCCTCCGACTCGACCAAGCCGAAACAGCCCGATCCGCCCTCAGCCCCGCAGATCGCGACCGGTACATCGACATCACCATCGAAGAAACACTCAACGCAGCCCAGAGCCCCGCCTCGGGTCAGAACTGATCCGAGTCCCTCTGTCGCCTACCACGGCGGCGAACCATCGTCCGAACTTCTCGTCCGACTACGGTCCGCGCCCACCACTCCCGCCGGCCTGCCCGCTGAAGTGCTCACCACACTGATCACCGCCCACGTCCGGCTGCCGCACGGACCGCAGGCCACCATCGCCCAGCTCGCGCCCAGCTCGAAGCGGCCATCACAGCACCTTCAGCGACCGGTGGTTCCCACGCGCAGAACGTGTTCTCCTGCAGGTAGACGCCGTGAAAGTGCGCATCGAAGTCGCGCACCACCTTGGGCGGCGACGTCAACGTCAGTGACCGGCGCACCGCGCGGGAGCGCTCCATCATCCGGCCCGAACGGTACGGGAGCCCTGTGTCCAGCGCTCCGGAGACCGGCGCGAAACTCGATTCTCCCGGCGGCAAGGTGGCCGGCCGCCAGATCCAGGACGACCAACGCCTGCTGTTTCGCATGCCCGGTGGCCGGCGCTTTCGCGTCCTCGCCGAGAGCCCGCTCCGAGAGGCCGAGGCGGGCTCCGCAGGTGACGCGGCAGGCCGCCACCTTCTTGGCATCGATCGAAAGGGAAGACCCATGGCCAGAACGGTGGCTGCTCGAACACCACCTTCTCCGCCGGCGCCCGACTGCCTGTCAGGGCATGCGCAGGCCGCGGAAGCCATGCAGCCAGGAAAGATCCGTTCGACCACCCACCGGCAGACGCCCAGGCCGCTACCGGTGCCAGCTCAGTACCACGCCGGGCGATGACGGGCACCACATCCCGGGCCCGGCCCCCCTCCCGAGTGTTGAGGTCCGGTGGTGGCCGCGAGCGCGTCGTCCGGTCCGGCGTTGTCAGTGGCGGCTGCTTGACTTCCTGCTCGTGCTGCCGAGGAGATCACTCGCCACCCCCTCAGTCAGGTTTGTCCGGAACCTGACAATCGACAGCCGTGAGAGAGCTCCAGCCCGGCCCGTCAGGACCGGGACCGCTTCCATGAAGGAGAAGCTCGATGAGAAACAGCGTGCTGGGCCGAAGCCTGGCCCGTACGGTGGCCGTCCTCACGGCGGCCCTGGCCCTGGCGGTGACGGCGGCCCCGCTGACGGGTACGGCGCAGGCCCACGAGGCGGTGACGGGATCGCTCAGCTTCAGCGGTGAGCCGGGCGAGTACATATCCGGCGGTCAGTCCCACACCTACACCCCGGAGACGACCGAGATGTTCGACCTCTCGGGTCCGGTCTCCCAGTCCGCCGTGGGCGCCACGGTCGTCACGCCCGAGGGCGAACGCTGGTACCTGTCCATGCAAGCCCCGTACGGTCAGAAGCTGACCGAGGGCGTCACCTACAGCAATGCTTCGAGCTGGCCCGACGCCCAGCCGGAGGACCCCCAGCTGCAGTTCAGCGTGACCGACCGCTACTGCGAGAGCGGCACCGGCTCCTTCACCATCGATCACATCGCCTACGGCCCCTACGGCTACATCCGTGAGGTCGACGCCACCTTCGAGCGGTACTGCAGCGGCTCCACGCTGCCTGTGCGCGGCGAGCTCCACGCCCGTATGCCCGAGCCGCCGGCGGAGCTCGCCATCGGCATGGACCTGGCCACCACGGGCACGGTCGACACCCGCACCGGGGAGATCACCGTCGGCGGCACGGTGACCTGCAACAAGCCGTCCCGCATCACCCTCACCGCCAGCGCCTACCAGACGCAGAAACACGGAACCGCGAAAGGCTCCTACGAGGACCTGGTCGTCGTGTGCGAGCCCGGTGCCCCGGTCCCGTGGACCGTCTCCTTCCCCAGCAACATCGACCCCACCGCCACCTTCGAACCCGGCGCCGCCGTGCTCCAGGGCGTCGGCAGGGCGGACGACCGTGACTACCCGGTGACCGTCGACACCGGCTACCCGAGCACAGACATCACTCTCGTCAAGTCCTGACCTCACTCGGGCCCGGCTGTATCCGGCAGCCGGGCCCGATCGACGAGACCGCTGACGCGCGGGTGACCGTCATCGGCGATCAGATGTTCTGACCAAGGCTGTCAACACCGACCAGTTCGTTCGGGAGCAGGCACCGCTGCACGGCGCGGCAACCACCGACGCCGTGTCCGCCCTGGCGTGACCGCGTCCCCACCGGGCGCTCCGGGCGCTCCGGGCGCTCCGGGCGCTCCGGGCGCTCCGGTTCACATCCCGGAGTTCGCCGTACGGCTGGAAGGCTCGGCGCGCCGACTTCCTCGCGGCCGTCGACAACGGCACGGACGAGAAGCTGTGGGCCTTCACCGGCTATCACGGCGCCACCGCCGATCAGGCGATCCATCCGGGCGCGTCCTCCTGGGCTGCTGCTGCGCAAGGGATTCGCGGCCTCGAGCGGTGGTGTCGTCCCCGACTCGCCGGCGAGCGGCGCCCGTTCATCCGGCGGCGCGGACCATGAGTACGACGCGTCCGGCTGGACCCGCACTGCTGAGCCGATGCCGGTCGGTATCCCGGACACCAACGGGGACGCGATCCTCGGCATCTGGGCCATTCGGTCCGACGGCTCCGCGGGTTTCCACGCCGGTGACAGGACCGGGATCACAGGGTCTGCGGTTCAGGTACATAGCCATATGGCTAATGGCTATGTACCTATGTGGCTATGTGGCTATGTGGCTATATAGCCACATAGCGCCCATGACGACTGGCTGACGCGCAACGCGATCGGTCGAGGTCAAACGGTGGGGCCCGTCTCGGCGGGGAGACGGCCCCACACCCGTCACGCCCGGAGGCTCCCGCTCCGCATATGCGGGTCTTGCGGATGTGATCACCTCCGCCCTACCCTTTGAGGCGATCAAGCGGATCCGTCATTCTTCGCTGCTGCGGTCGGTGTCATCGCCGCCGCTTTCCCCTACAGCCCTGACGGAACACGCCTCTTGCGTGCCGTTCGCACGCCTTCACCGTCCCGGCGCCCTGTGCCATGCCGGAACACCCTCACTCGCCCCCGCATGACGCTCCGTCATGCCTGCCTGATTCCGAGAGCGACATGAAGAGACGGATATGGGCGACGGTCGTCACCACGGTGACCGCCGTTTCCCTGGGCGCGATACCCGCCGCCCACGCCGCTGTCACCGACGCGACGACCACCACCGCGACCACGGCCACGACCACGACCACGACCGACCCCGTCGACCCGCCGCTGTACGACGCCACCTCCGAGGGCGAGTCCGTCCGGGTCATCGTCGTCACCGAGAGCCGTGACGATCTCTCCAGCGCCGCCAGTGTCGGCCAGACGCTGATGTCCTACGAAACGCTGCCGATGGTCACCCTCCGGGTCGATCGGAGCGGGCTGGATGAACTCGCCGCCCAGGACGGGGTGGTGAGCGTCATGGAGGACGAACTCTCCGCGCCCAGCCTGGACGAGAGCATCCCGGTGATCGGCGGCGACGACGCCCACAAGGCCGGCAAGACCGGAGCCGGCAGCGCCATCGCCGTCATCGACAGCGGCGTCGCCACCGACCACCCCTTCTTCAAGGACCGGATCGTCGCCGAGGCCTGCTTCTCGCCGATCGACGCGGCTTACGGCGCCACCAGCCTCTGCGGCAACGGTGCCGCCGAGCAGGAGGGCACCGGCGCCGCCAACTCCGCCGCCGGAGCCTGCGCCACCCTGGAAGGCTGCGACCACGGCACCCATGTCGCCGGTATCGCCGCAGGTGACGGCACCGGCATCAGCGGCGCGCCCCTCGCCGGTGTCGCCCCCGACGCGGACATCGTCGCCATGCAGGTCTTCAGCAAGTTCGACTCCACGAAGTACTGCACCACCGGCATCAACCCCTGCATCCGCAGCTTCACCAGCGCCCAAGTCGCAGCCCTGGAAAAGGTGTTGCTGCTCCAGCAGGCCGGTACACCGGTCGTCGCCGCCAACATGAGCCTCGGCTCGGCCAGTTACACGTCCGCGTGCACGAAGGACGCCCGCAAGGCCGCCATCGACAAGCTCTTCGAGGCCGGGATCGCCACCGTCGTGGCCGCCGGCAACAACGCGCTGACCACCGCGGTCAACGCACCCGCCTGCGTGCCCAACGCGATCTCCGTCGGCGCCACCACCGACGACGACGAGATCGCCTCCTTCTCCAACCACGGCCCGCTGCTCGACGTCTTCGCCCCGGGCAACGGCATCGTCTCCTCGATTCCCGGCGGCTACGACTCCAAGAGCGGCACCTCCATGGCCGCCCCGCACGTCGCCGGCGCCCTCGCCGTGCTCCGTCAGGCGTACCCCACCGAAGGCATCGCCAGCCTGGTGTCGCTGCTCGCCACCACCGGCACGGCCGTCACCGACGAGGCGGGTGTCAGCATCCCGCGCATCAACGTCGCCAAGGCCGCCGCGGCCGTGGACGAGAAGCCCGAGGGGGACAAGAAGCCCCGCGCCTTCCAGGCGGACAACGACAAGGACATCGCCATCCCCGACGCCCCGGGAGCCGCCGTCGTCTCGCCGATCTCCGTCGCGGAGCACCCGGGCAACGCGCCGAAGAACCTCAAGGCGTACGTCAACATCACCCACCCCTACCGGGGCGACGTCAAGCTGGAGCTCCTCTCGCCCACCGGCTCGACGTACCCGCTGAAGAGCGCCAGCGCCACCGACGGCGCCGACGACATCGTCGAGACGTACACCGTCGACGCCTCCGCCGAGCCCGCGAACGGCGAGTGGCAGCTGCGGATGACCGACACCGACGACGGGGACACCGGCACGCTGACCACCTGGTCGCTGATCTTCCCGACCCCGTTCGAGTCGACGGCCGCCCAGACCGTCCCGGACAGCGGCACCCTCAGCTCCACCATCACCGTCTCCGACATCGACGGCAACGCCGCGGGCCCGCTCCAGGTGTACGCCGACCTCACCCACACCAGGATCGGCGACCTGCGGCTCGTCCTCGCCAGCCCCGACGGCACGTCGTACACGCTCAAGCCCTACGGCTCCGAGGCGGGCGGCACGCTCCGGACCACCTATGGTGTGGACGCCACCGACGCGGTCGCGAACGGCACTTGGACACTGAAGGTCACCGACTCGGCCACCGGTTCCACCGGCACCCTCACCGGCTGGTCGCTCGGGTTCCCGTCGTACGAGAACCAGACGGTGAAGGCGATCCCGGACAAGAACTACGCGGAGATCTGGACCAAGACGGCCAATCTGTCCGGCGTGGGCTCGGCCAAGCTCCAGGTGTACGTGGACATCGAGCACGAGTACCTGGGCGACCTCAAGATCGACCTGATCGCGCCCGACGGTTCCATGCACGCTCTCAAGGCCAACGCCGAGGAGCCCGGCGGCACCCTCAAGAAGATCTACACCGTCGACGCCACCGACCTCCCGGTCAACGGCTGGTGGAAGCTCCGCGTCGACGACGTGGCCACGGGTGACACCGGCACGGTGAAGAACTTCGTCGTCCGGTTCTGATCGACACACCAACACGCTGCTCGCCACACCACACACTGGTGCTGCTTATCGTTTCCCGATGGCATCGATGATCGATAGCATCGAGGAACGATAAGCAAGGCAGCTCGCATGACCGAAGACCGCAAGCTGCTCGAATCCATGGCCACGGTCGTCTCCGCGGTTCTGCGCATCCTGCCGGGCCTCGTGACGGCGGGGCTGGTCGCTGATGTCGTCCGGGGCAGTCGAGGCAGCGGCAGCGTCTGCCTCACCGACGACTCGGCCTTCACCTCGGCCACCTCCGACGGCTTCCTCCCGAGAGCGGGGCCCAGGCCGGCTCGGTCCCCCGCCACTGCGCCGAGAGTCCCGACGCGGCCCTGCGCTTGCTGAACACCCTCCGCACACTGCCGACGGCACTGCTGCTGATCAGCGGCCTCTTCCTGCTGCACCGGCTGCTCCAGGGGGCGGCATGGGAAGGCGTCCATACGACCGTCACGGCGGCCCGGCTCCGGTTGCTCGGCCGGTGACTGCTGCTGGGGAGCCTGCTCTCCTCGATCGTCGAGGCCAACGCCGAGGCGGCGGTGCTCGCGAAGCTCGCCGTGGAGGCGGACTTCACGGCCGGGGCCTGGCTCGCCCTGTGGTCGGGGCCCTGGCCTGCCGTGCTGACCTGGCTCGGACTGCTCACCTTCGCCCACTCGCCCGCCGCGTCGGGGTGTCCGATGTCGACCTGTCCGTCCTCAAGAACGGA
Organism: Streptomyces sclerotialus; assembly: GCA_000719105.1. Taxonomy (GTDB): domain Bacteria; phylum Actinomycetota; class Actinomycetes; order Streptomycetales; family Streptomycetaceae; genus Streptomyces; species Streptomyces sclerotialus_B. Next base: position 163,717 of record JODX01000016.1, read on the forward strand.
CGTGCCATGGCGATCCGTCATCACCGCCGCTTGCCCCTACAGCCCCGGCAGACCGAGCCACTTGCGTGCCGTACACCCGCGTCTCACCGTCCCGGCCCTGTGCTGTGCCGGGACTGCCTCACTCACCGCCGCATGATGGCCCGTCATGCGGGGGTGACTCCGAGAGCGACATGAGAAAACGGATATGGGCCGTCGTCATCGCCTCCGTGACAGCCGTGAGTCCCTGGGCGCGACACCCGCCCACGCCACCGGCGATTTGAGGTCCACCGGCCGACCCCGGCGGCACGCTGAACAAGACCTACACGGTCGACATGAGCACGTCCGCGGCGAACGGAACCTGGAAGCTCCAGGTCAGGGACAAGTCCGCGGGCGCTGACGGCACCGCCCCGGCGGACGTGAAGGTGTACGTGGACGCCACCCATGAGTGGCTCGGCGACCTGGAACTCTCTCGGGTGGCTGCGGACTTGAGGACGTACGGGCTCAAGCTGCCCTCCGAGGCGGAGGAGGGCGGCACGCTCCAGAAGGCCTGCTCGGTCGACGCCGGCGCCTCGGCGGCCAACGACACCTGGAAGCTGCGCGTGGAGGACGCCTCCGAGGGCTCCAGCGGATCGCTGGCGGGCTGGGCGTCGGCCCTCTGCCATCACATCAACATTGCTTGGTAGGCGGTCGGTTGAGGGTTCGACCCCCAACCGGGCTTTCGCGTTTCGGACATCTCGACGCGCCAAGCTCAAGTCCAGCTCAGAGAGAGGAAATGAAGCTCAAGTCAAGCTCAAACAAGCAGAGAAGCACTACCCTCCGAACAACCCCCATGGAAAGATCTTGCCTGCGCGGGAACGCCGAAGGGGAAAGGCGAAAACCGCGCGTAGGGGGGCGCAGGCATAGCCATTGGCAATGTCTCCATTTGCACCACTGCGCGCTTACCCTGCTGCTTTGTTCGCTCCGCGTTTCTCATCCGCGTAACGGAGGCAGGAGATATGCGTAACACCCTGAAGCTCACTCGCAAGCGCCTTGCCGGCCTCCACGGCGTCCGCCGAGGGCGAGGTCGGTTCCACTCCGGCTTCGTGCGAGGCCTACCTGATGGAGCAGGTGGAACTCGGTGACACCGACGCCCAGCAGACGCTGGACGAGTTCCAGCAGCTCTCCGGCAGCGAGCAGGAGCGGTTCATCACTCTCATGAACGACCCTCAGCGCGGCCAGGAGCTCGGCGACTTCCTCTCCGACGTCACGGACGTGGACTCCATCAACGAGGAGGACTACGAGACCGGGCTGACGAAGACCAGCGAGAACGGCGACGTCGTCCTCCCGACTGGAACGCCCGGTACTCGGTCTCCGACACGATCCTCGGCGTGAACAACGCCACCGCCGAGACCATCCGGCAGGATTCCTGGGAGGGCATCGCCTGGGACGGCCGTCAGCGCGTGTGGGCCGACCGGAGTGGCTTCAGGGGTGGCTGTCTGAAGTAAGCACGAGTGAATATCGGCCGCACCGAGTGGAAACCCTTCGTGCGGCCGATATTTCGTACGTCGGCTGAATTCTCGTCCGTCGAATTCACGCATCCTGCATTGTCCGACTCCGGTATTGTCCAACTCCCGCATTGCCGAAAGGCGCCTCGACCACCCCGGTGCGCCGCACTTTCTGCCAGCGCAATCGCTCTCCGGTCGAGGCAGTTGTCCAGGACTGGAGCAGAAGGACGCACATGAGATGGCGACAGAGAATGTGCCGGAGGAGAAACGAGATGAGGGGCGTCGGGGATTCGCGGTCGAGCCGGAAGGCATACGCCGCACAGACCGCGGCTGGATCGTCAGCCCCCCGGCCAGGCCGCGATCTTCCTGCCGGTGGGGCGGGAAGACCAGGCCGTGGACGAGGAACACGTCAATCAGCGGGGCCAGTAGCGGGGCCACCACCATGAACAGCGACACCAGCGGCACCCCCACTCGGCCGAACCGGCCCGACGGGCGCCGCTCCACCAGCGCTCCGCGGTGCGCAATGTCAAGCCGTCGGAGGAGCTGCAGGAGCAGATCGACAAGAAGATCCAGCAGGAGCAGGCCACCGAGCGGGCCACCGAAGCGTCGCGTACGGCCGAGGCGGAGGCCGAGCGCAAGCAGTACAGCGACACAGCAACCGTTCCACCGATGTGGAGGCGTGCCATGTGTTCCCACCAGCCCCCGTGCCCCTCGGCCGACCGTCCCGACAGCGACGCCGCCCACATCGTGGCGTTCCACCCGGAGCAGGGCTGGAGCCTGCTGTGCAACGGCGCGATCGTCTTCGACGACACCGGTGAGATCCTGCCCGACGGCAGCGTGATCGCTCCTCGGCGCGTGCTCGGGGAAGCGCCGGCCGTCGAGGAGCTGGCGGTCGCCGCCTAGGGCAGCACCGCGAAGCCGTCCAGTTCCACCAGCGCGCGTTCGTCCCAGAGCCGTACGACTCCGACGACCGCCATCGCGGGGTAGGTGCGGCCCACCATCCGCCGCCACACGCGCCCCAGTTGAGCCGTACACGCGCGGTACTCCGCGACATCCGTGGTGTACACGGTGACCCGGGCCAGGTCGCCCGGAGTGCCGCCGGCGGCCTCGAGTGACGTCAGCAAGTTGCCGAGCGCCCTCTCGAACTGCTCCGGAAGCGAGTCCCCCACGACCTTGCCCTCGGCGTCCAGCGCGGTCTGGCCCGCCAGGAAGACGAGCCTCGTCCCCGTCGCGACCACGGCGTGCGAGAAGCCGGTGGCCGGGGGCAGGCCGGCGGGGTTGACGCGCTCGACCGTCTCCTTCCGCTCCACGGTCATGACGCGTACAGCTCCTTCGCGATGATCCCCCGCTGCACCTCGCTCGCCCCCTCGTAGATCCGCGGCGCCCGCACCTCCCGGTACAGGTGCTCCAGCAGGTGCCCCCGGCGCAGGGCGCGGGCGCCGTGGAGCTGGACGGCCGCGTCGACGACGTACTGCGCCGTCTCGGTGGCGAGCAGCTTCGCCATCGCCGCACGCTTCGGGACGTCCGGGGCGCCCTCGTCGTGGGCCGTGGCCGCCGCGTACACCAGCAGGCGGGCCGCCTCCGTCCGTACGGCCATCTCGGCGACCTGGTGGGCCACCGTCCGGAGATCTTTCAGCTTGCCGCCGAAGGCGTCCCGGCGCGAGGTGTGCCCGACCGTCGCGTCCAGGGCCGCCTGCGCCATGCCGACCGCGAAGGCGCCGACGCTCGGCCGGAACAGGTTCAGGGTGGTCATGGCGACCCGGAATCCACGGTCGGGTTCGCCCAGCACGTCGTCCGCCGTCACCGGTACGCCGTCGAAGGCGAGGGTGCCGATGGGGTGCGGGGAGAGCATGTCGACGGCGGTTCCGGTGAGACCGGGGCGATCCGCCGGGACCAGGAAGGCCGTGACGCCGCGGGCGCCCGCGCCGGGGGTCGTGCGGGCGAAGACCGTGTAGAAGTCGGCCTCGGGGGCGTTCGAGATCCAGCACTTCTCGCCGGTGAGCCGCCAGCGGCCGCGGAGGGTGTCCGTGTCCGGTCCCGTGCCGTCGCGGTCCGCCCGCAGCGCCAGGGCCGCCGCGTCCGAGCCCGCGCCCGGCTCGCTCAGCGCGAAGGCCGCGACCGCCTCTCCCTCGCTCACCCCGGGCAGCCAGCGGGCGCGCTGCGCGTCGGTGCCGTACGCGTGGACCGGGTGGGCACCCAGGCCCTGCAGGGCGAGGGCCGTCTCCGCCTCGGTGCAGGCGTACGCGAGGGACTCCCGCGTCAGGCACAGGTCCAGCGCGCCGGAGGTGAACAGGCCGCGCAGCAGCCCCAGCCGGCCGAGCTCCGTGACGAGCGGGCGGTTGACGCGGCCCGGCTCGCCCTTCTCCGCGAGGGGCCGCAGGCGTTCCGCCGCGAGAATGCGCAGTTCGGTGCAGCGGGCGAGCTGCGCCGGGGTGAGCGAGAACGACGTCATCCCGGTTCCCTCCGTCGTCACCCATGAGGTCGACCGTATCGACGGTATCGCGAACTGTTGACTGCCGTCACCGGCTCGCTACGCTCCAGCTCCGAGCCCGCCACTGCACCACCACTGCAAAGGGGGCCTACCGCTGTGGAGACCTCGGCCCACAAGGACACCTTCGCCCGCGATCACCTGCCGCCTCCCGATCAGTGGCCCGACCTCGTCTTCGACCTGCCCGGACTGCGCTATCCCCGCCGGCTCAACTGCGCGGCCGAGCTGCTCGACGGCGCCGGGGCCGCTTCCGGCCGGCCCTCGTTCCGCACTCCCTCCGGTGAGACCTGGACCTACGGGGAGCTGCGCGCCCGCGTCGACCGGATCGCGCACGCGCTCACCACCGCCCTCGGGGTCGTCCCCGGCAACCGCGTGCTGCTGCGCGGGCCCACCACGCCCTGGCTCGCGGCCTGCTGGCTGGCGGTGCTCAAGGCCGGCGGGATCGCCGTCACCGTGCTGGCGCAGCACCGGCCGCACGAGCTGGCCGCCATGTGCCGGATCGCGCGCGTGAGCCATGCGCTGTGCGACGTGCGGTCCGTCGGTGACCTCGTCAGGGCCGCGGTCCCCGGGCTGCGGATCACGACGTACGACGGTGGCGGGGCCGGCGAACTGCGCGGTGGCGAGCTGCTCCGTCTCCCCGTGCCCGCGTCCGGCGAGCCGTACGAGGCCGTCGGCACCGCGGCCGACGACGTGGCGCTCATCGCGTTCACGTCCGGAACGACCGGGCGCCCCAAGGGGTGCGTGCACTTCCACCGCGATGTGCTGGCGATCGCGGACACCTTCTCGGCCCATGTGCTGAAGCCGCGCGCGGACGACGTGTTCACCGGCAGTCCCCCGCTCGGGTTCACCTTCGGGCTCGGTGGGCTCGTCGTCTTCCCGATGCGTGTCGGGGCGAGTTCCCTGCTGCTCGAACAGGCGGGTTCCCGGCAGTTGTCGTCCGCGATCGCCGAGCACCGGGTGTCGGTGCTGTTCACCGCGCCGACGGCGTACCGGGCCATGCTGGGCGAGCTCGACGCCCACGACCTCTCGTCCCTGCGGCGCTGCGTCTCCGCCGGCGAGAACCTCCCCGCGGCCACCTGGCGGGCCTGGTACGAACGCACGGGGCTGCGCATCATCAACGGCATCGGGGCGACCGAGCTGCTGCACATCTTCGTCTCCGCGGCCGACGACGACATCCGGCCCGGGACGACCGGAGTGCCCGTACCGGGGTGGCACGCGCGCGTGCAGGACGAGAAGGGGTTGCCCGTGCCCGACGGCACGCCCGGGCTGCTGGCCGTGCGCGGGCCGGTGGGCTGCCGCTACCTCGCCGATCCGCGGCAGTCGGAGTACGCGCGCGGCGGCTGGAACATCACCGGGGACACCTACGTCCGCGAGCCCGACGGCTGCTTCCGCTATGTCTCGCGCGCGGACGACATGATCATCTCGGCCGGGTACAACATCGCGGGCCCGGAGGTCGAGGAGGCCCTGCTGCGCCATCCGGACGTGGTGGAGGCGGCGGTGGTCGGGCGGCCGGACGAGGAGCGCGGGCAGGTGGCCGTGGCGTACGCGGTCGTGCGGTCCGGCGCGCCGCGGGACGTGGAGGCGTTGCGCGCCCATCTCCGGGAGGAACTCGCCCCGTACAAGTGCCCCCGCGACATCGCGTTCCTGGACGCGCTGCCGCGCACCGCGACGGGCAAGCTCCAGCGGTTCCGGCTGCGCACCGGTGACGACCGGCACGTCGGCAGCCGACGCGGCGACCAGCCATGACGACCCCGGCAGGCTCGATGCCGACTCCCACCGGTGTGGTTGAACACTTAAAATGATCAACGTGTCCGAGCAACACGCACAGCACGCCCCACGTTCCCTCATCGTGACCTTCTACGGCGCGTACGGTCGCTCCGTGCCCGGTCCGGTGCCCGTCTCCGAGCTGATTCGGCTCCTGGCCGCGGTGGGCGTCGACGCGCCCTCCGTACGGTCGTCGGTGTCGCGGCTGAAACGGCGCGGACTGCTGGTGCCGGCGCGTACGGCGACCGGGGCGGCCGGGTACGGGCTGTCGCCGGAGGCGCGGCAGCTGCTCGACGACGGTGATCGGCGCGTGTACGCGACCTCGTCGCCGGGCGAGGACGAGGGCTGGGTGCTGGCCGTGTTCTCCGTGCCGGAGACGGAGCGGCAGAAGCGGCACGTGCTGCGTTCCCGGCTGGCCGCCCTCGGCTTCGGCACCGCGGCGCCCGGGGTGTGGATCGCCCCGGCGCGGCTGTACGAGGAGGCCCGGCACAGCCTCCGGCGGCTGGGGCTCGATCCGTACGTGGACCTGTTCCGGGGCGAGCACCTGGGCTTCGCGGCGACGGCCGAGGCGGTGGCGCGGTGGTGGGACCTGACCGCGATCGCCAAGCAGCACGAGGCGTTCCTGGACCTGCACGCGCGCGTGCTGCACGCGTGGGAGGCGCGGGCGGACACCCCGCCCGAGGAGGCGTACCGGGACTATCTGCTGGTGCTCGACTCATGGCGTCATCTGCCGTACACGGACCCCGGGCTGCCGGCGTCACTGCTGCCCGGCGACTGGCCGGGGGTACGGTCGGCGGACGTCTTCCGGGCCCTGCACGAGCGGCTGCGGGACGCGGGGGCCGTTTTCGCCGGTGTCGATCAGACGCCGGCGCCGTTCAGACGCAGCGAGTAAGCCCTTAAACGTGTGTTCGGTTACGATTCGGTTCACTTAGGGAACCCTCAGAGTTCTCCGCACCTCTTCTCAGGATTCTTACTTAACATCGTGACGCATGAGTCTGATGCGCAAGATGAACCGGGCGCTCACTGCCACCACCGGCCTCCAGGTACGGAAGGCCGCGCCGGCCGCGCCCGCCGGGCCGAAGACCGCGGCATCCAAGCCGGCGCCGAAGAAGTCCGCGCCCAAGCCCACACCGGTGTACCGATGTCCGGGCTCCGAGGACCTCGCCACGGACCGGTTGCTGCGGCAGCCGGTCTTCATCATGTCCCCGGTGCGCTCCGGCTCGACGCTGCTGCGGATGATGATGAACGCCCATCCGCGGCTGCACTCCCCGCACGAGCTGCACATACGCCGCCTCGAGGTCGGCTACGGCAGCAAGCTGTCCCAGAAGGCGATGAGCGCCCTCGACCTGGAACGCGGTGACCTGGAGCACCTGCTGTGGGACCGGGTCATGCACCGCGAGCTGGTCAAGTCCGGCAAGGACTTCATCGTCGAGAAGACTCCCAGCAACGCGTTCGTGTACCAGCGCATCCGCGACTGCTGGCCCGACGCCCGGTTCGTCTTCCTGCTGCGTCACCCGGTCTCCATCGCCCAGTCCTGGCACGAGGGCGACCCCGACAAGCGCACCTACGACGAGGCCGCCGCCGACGCGCTGCGCTACATGAAGGCCGTCGACAAGGCCCGCAAGGGCACCACCGGCGGGTACACCGTGCGCTACGAGGAGATCACCGCCGACCCCGAGAAGGAGATGCGGGGGCTGTGCGCGTTCCTCGGCATCGACTTCGAGCCGGCCATGCTCGACTACGGCAGGAAGGACGACTCCCAGGTCGTCAAGGGCCTCGGTGACTGGCGAGACAAGATCAAGAGCGGCACCGTGCAGGCGGGCCGTGCGCTCCCGTCGGACGACGAGATCCCGGAGATCCTGCGTCCCATGTGCCAGGCGTGGGGTTACACCAAGTGAAGCCGCACGCCGAGATAGCCGAGGTCTGGCCGCGCGACGGCCGCATCAGACTCGTCGGACGGATCCACGGGTGCCCCGCCGGCGGCACCTGGCGGCTCGTCCTGACCCGTCGCGCCCACCCGGACCAGCGGCTGGACTACCCCGCCCGGACCGACGGCGACCGCTTCGAGAGCGAGTGGCCCGTCGCCGACCTGGCCGCGTCCGACTACGCGGCCGTCGAGGAGTGGGACATCCACCTCAGCGACGGCGAGAAGGAGTTGCGCGCGGGACGCCAACTCGACGACGTCCGCGGCAAGAAGAAGATCTTCGTATACCCGGAGCAGCGCATCGACGGCTCGGACGTCAGCGTGCGCCCGTACTACACGATCAAGGACAACCTCTCCCTGGAGTGCCGTACGGGAGGTGCGGCATGACCGACCGCCGCCCCCTGCCGAAGGTCCGCTACCTGCTGCTGCACGCCTACGGGCGCGGCGGCACCATCCGTACGGTGATGAACCAGGCCAACTCCCTCGTGGCGGCGGGCTGGGACGTCGAACTGGTGAGCGCGGTACGGCGCCGTGACGACATCCAGTTCCCGCTCGACGAGCGGGTGCGGGTCTCCACGGTCGTCGACCTGCGCGACGACGCCCAGGCTCCGCCCGCAGGGCTCGTCGCCCGCTGGCGCGACCGGCGCCGCTCCCGGCTGATGGAGGAGCCCGCACAGCACATACCGGCGGGCGAGTTCGGCTACCGCTACTTCAACCGGTACATCGAGGACCGGCTCATCGCGTACCTGCGGACACTGACCGACGGCATCCTCGTCACCACCCGTCCCGCACTGAACTTCCTGGCCGCCGAGCACGCCACGAGCGGCGTGGTCCGCATCGCCCAGGAACACATGAACCACGGCACGCACAAGCGCGACGTGCAGAAGCGCATCCGGGAGACCTACCCGACCTTCGCCGCGGTGGCCGTGCTCACCGAACGCGACCGGGAGGAGTACGAGGAACTCCTGCCCGGCACACGTGTGGTGCGCATCCCGAACGCCGTTCACTCCCTCGACCAGGCACCCGCCGACCCCAGGTCGAAGATCGCGGTGGCGGCCGGCCGGCTCTTCCCCCAGAAGGGCTTCGACATGCTGATCCCGGCCTGGGCGAAGCTCGTCGAGACGTACCCGGACTGGCAGCTGCGGATCTACGGCAGCGGCGAGAAGAAGGCTCAGCTCCGCGCCCTCATCGAGGAGCACCACCTCTACAACCACGTCTTCCTCATGGGGCACACGGACCGCCTCGACGACGAGCTCGCCAAGGCGTCCTTCTATGTGCTCAGCTCACGCTTCGAGGGCCTGCCGATGGTGATGATCGAGGCGATGAGCCATGCGCTGCCGGTGGTCAGCTTCGACTGCCCGACCGGCCCCGCCGACGTCCTCACCCACGGGGTCGACGGGCTGCTGGTGCCGCCGGAGGACCCCGACGCGCTCGCCGACGCGATGGCCAGGCTGATGGCCGACGAGAAGCTGCGCGCGGACATGGGCACCGCGGCCGTCCTCACGGCCGCCTCCTACGGCCCGGACGCCGTCCACCCGCGCTGGGAAAGCCTCTTCACCGAGCTCAGTGGAGCCGGTGGACCCAGTGGCCCCAGCAGCCCTGGCGGTCCCGGTGAACTCCCCCACGAACAACGGCGCCCCGGCGGTGCCGCGAAAGGACAGCACGCATGACCACCACGTCCAGGGCTCAGGGAGCCACCGTCTGGCTCACCGGGTTGCCGAGCGCGGGCAAGACCACCATCGCCCGCATCCTCGCCGGGCGCCTGCGGTCGGAGGGACACCGTGTGGAGGTCCTCGACGGTGACGAGATACGCCGCTTCCTCTCCGCCGGCCTCGGCTTCTCCCGCGAGGACCGCCACACGAACGTGCAGCGCATCGGCCTGGTCGCCGAGGTTCTCGCCCGCAACGGCGTCATCGCGGTCGTCCCCGTCATCGCCCCCTACGCCGACAGCCGCGAGGCGGTGCGCAAGCGCCACGACGCGAGCGGGACGCCGTACTTCGAGGTGCATGTCGCCACCCCCGTGGAGGTGTGCAGCGAGCGGGACGTGAAGGGCCTGTACGCACGGCAGGCCGCCGGGCAGCTCCAGGGCCTGACGGGCGTCGACGACCCGTACGAGCCGCCGGTCGACCCGGCGCTGGTGCTCCGGACCCAGTCGCAGACCCCGGAGCAGTCGGCGGACGCGGTGCACGCGGTGCTGGCGGAGCGGGGGCTGGTGTGACGACCACAACTTCCCTCCCCACGCAGACCGACGCCCCGTACGCCCTCTCCCACCTGGACGCGCTGGAGTCCGAGGCGGTGCACATCTTCCGCGAGGTGGCGGGCGAGTTCGAGAACCCGGTGATCCTGTTCTC
>JODX01000017.1 GCA_000719105.1 Streptomyces sclerotialus
GCGACTGCGGCCGCGTACTCACCTCTGTAGGCGCCTGAGCCACGCACGAGCCGCGTGAGCCGCTTGGCATCCCCCGCGACGGCCCTCCGTATCGTGATCAGCCGACTGATCGGGGAAGTGCGTGAACCCGTCGGGAGAGTATCGCGCCGGGAAGTGCCTCCATGCGGCGGGTCGGCTGCTCGGGCAGGCGTTCCCGCACCGCCCCCAGGAACCACTCGCCCAGGCCCCGATCGTCGAGGGCGGGGTAGTCGACGGCTGCGTCCCCTGGGCCTGCCGCAGCGAGAGCCGACCTGCGCAGACGACTGCGGGCCGGCCCCGTGAGGCGGATCGTCCTCGACCTGTTCGCCGTCCCCGGCGGCTGGAGCCACGCCCTCACCTGAGACGCTGGACTTCGCAGAGCAACGGATGTGATCCGGTCGGTCACACGAAGTGCCTGGGTCGTGTGTTGTGCATCGGACCTCCGTGTCCGGTTCCAGGAGATGGGCGGCGGGGCCTCACACGATCTTCACTGCGAGCGGCCCGTTCAGAGGTCGTCGATGGCACCCAGGCCCATGAGGGCGCCCACCGGGTCCGGGTCGGGGGTGCCCCGGGGCCACCAGTCGTCGCGGTCCGGTTCCGACTCGTAGGGGTACCACAGCCCGTCGCGGCCCAGGCGGAGCTGGACATGGCCGTGGGGGTGGGTGAGGCGGTTGCGCCAGGGGCGGAACGCGGGGAGGTCGGCGGCGCGGAGCAGCGGCCGGGCCCGGTCGAAGCGGCCCGCCGGAGGGTCCCAGGGCTCCTCGAGCACCGCGAGCCCGTCCGGCCCGCCCTGGCGCCACGCGGCCACCGCGCGGGCCAGGTCGGCCGGGGTGCGTCCGGTGGCGGAGGCCAGCGAGGAGTAGAGGGCGCGGGTGGTGGCGGTGAGTCCGGAACCGGGGCGGGCGGCGGCGAGCCGGACCGCGTCCAGCCAGAGGGTGAGGTCCGCGATCGGGTCGTGGCCGGTGGTGAGCAGCGCGTGCGCGCGGGCGGCCGCGTCGGTGGCCAGCTGGTCCAGGGCGAACGGGTCAGGGCCGCCCGGCGCACCCGGGTGGGCGGGGGGCTGCCCCGGGTGCGGGAGCGGGGGCAGGGGCGCCGGCAGCGGCGGCAGCGGGCGCGCGGCCAGGGCGTCGCGGGCCCGCACCCCGGGGAGCGGGGCGGGACCCTGGTCCTGGGCGGCGCGGGCCGCGCGGGCGGCGCTCCGCCGGGACAGCGCGTCGAGCAGCTCGCGCTCGCCGCGGCCGCGCAGGAGGAGCAGGACGAAGGGGTCCTCGTCCAGGAGCCGTGCCGTCTGGTAGCAGAGCGCCGCGGCGTGCTTGCAGGGGTGGCCGTGGTCGGGGCAGCTGCAGCTCGGTACGAGGTCGTCGGCGCCGGGCAGCAGCCGTACCCCGCACTCGGCGAGCGTGTGGGGCATCTCCTTGTCGAGCAGCGCGGCGATGTGCCCGGGCCGTTCGGCCGCCGCGTCCAGGAAGCGCTCCCAGTCGGCGTCGGAGAGCGTCCGCAGCCGGACCTGTGTCCGGTACGGCCGTGCCCTGCTGCCCTGCACATAGCCGAGGACGAGGCCCGGGGTGACCGTGATCGCGTCCACGTGCCCCTCCCGGGCGTACGTCCGCCCGCGCCCCAGCCGCGCCGCGTCCAGAGCGCCCTCCTCCAGGGCCTTCACCCACGCGTTGCCCCACCAGGTCTCGGCGAAGGCCGTCGTGCCCGAGGGGCTCCGCGGAAACGCGGGGAAGGTGCGCCGCAGGTCGCCGTCGCGGGCGGGCGCGGCCATGGACGCGGGCACGCGGGGGGAGGCGGGAGCGGGCGGGTCCGCCGGGGGCGTGTGCGCGGATTCGGCCGGAGGCGTGCCTGCAGGCTCGGCCGCGGCCGGAGGAGGCGCAGGCACGTGCTCCTCGGCTTCGCTCACGGAGATCTCCTGTCCACCGGCCGGGGGCGTCCGGAGGGCACCGGCGAGCAGTTCGCGTACGTGCCGGACACGGTCCTGGGTCCGGGGCTGATCCCGGGTCCGGGTCAGGGCCTGGATCCGGCCCGCCTTCGCCTGGGCCCGGCCCTGGCCGCGGGGACCACGTCCCGCCGGGAGACGGGCCGGCGCGGGAGCGGGCGCCGGACCCGTCCTTTCGGGCCCGTCCCCGCTCGTGTACTCCTCCGTGTCCGTTCGCGCCCGGCGGGCCGCCCGCAACGCCTCCCGTGCCACGTCGCCGGGCCGCGCCTCCTGACGCACGGGACCGTCGGGCGCCGTCGCGTCCTTCGCGTCGTCGCCCGGCGCGGCGGACGGAGCCGCCTCGTCCTCGGGCGGCCGCGTCGCGCTCGCGTCCCGTTCCCGAACCTGCTGCGCCCGCGCCTCCCGCTCCCGCGCCTCACGCAGTGCGCGACGGGCCGCGTCCGCCGCCCCGCTCATGACTGCCTCCGCAACGTCACCAGATCGGTCAGCTCCCGGTCCGTCAGTTCGGTCAGGGCGGACTCGCCGGAGCCCAGGATCGCGTCGGCCAGGGCCCGCTTGGACTCCAGCATCTCCGCGATGCGGTCCTCGACCGTGCCCTCGGTGATGAGGCGGTGGACCTGGACGGGCTGGGTCTGGCCGATGCGGTAGGCGCGGTCCGTGGCCTGCTCCTCCACGGCCGGGTTCCACCAGCGGTCGAAGTGGACGACGTGGCCCGCGCGGGTGAGGTTCAGGCCCGTGCCCGCGGCCTTGAGGGAGAGGACCAGGACCGGGGTGGCGCCGTCCTGGAAGCGGTCGACCATCCGCTCGCGCTCCCTGACCGGGGTGCCGCCGTGCAGCAGCTCCACGGGGATCGCGCGGGCGGCGAGGTGCTCGGTGATCAGGCGGGCCATGCCGACGTACTGGGTGAAGACCAGCGCCGAGCCGTCCTCGGAGAGGAGGGTGTCCAGGAGCTCGTCGAGCAGGGCGAGCTTGCCGGAGCGGGCCGCGAGGCCGTCACCCGCGGCGGGCCGCTCGTCCGCGTCCTTCAGATACAGCGCCGGGTGGTCGCAGATCTGCTTGAGCGCGCCCAGCAGCTTGAGCACCAGGCCGCGCCGGGCCATGCCCTCGGCGGTCTCGATCGCGAGCATCGACTCGCGCACCACCGCCTCGTACAGCGCGGCCTGTTCCCGGGTGAGCGGCACCGGGTGGTCCGTCTCCGTCTTGGGCGGGAGTTCGGGAACGATGCCCGGGTCGGACTTCTTGCGGCGCAGGAGGAAGGGGCGGACCAGGCGGGCCAGCCGGTCGACCGCCTCCTGGTCCTCGCCGGTCTCCACCGCGCGCGCGTGCCGGGCACGGAAGGACTTCAGCGGGCCGAGGAGTCCGGGGGTCGTCCAGTCCAGCAGGGCCCACAGCTCGGAGAGGTTGTTCTCCACGGGAGTGCCGGTGAGGGCCACGCGCGCGGGTGCCGGGATGGTCCGCAGCGCCTTCGCGGTCGCCGAGTACGGGTTCTTCACGTGCTGGGCCTCGTCCGCGACGACCATGCCCCAGGAGTGGCCGGCCAGCAGGGGCGCGGCCGTCCGCATGGTGCCGTACGTGGTGAGCACGAAGCCGCCGTCCAGGTCGCCGAGGGTGCGCTCGGCCCCGTGGTAGCGGCGGACCGGGACGCCGGGTGCGAAGCGGGTGATCTCCCGCTGCCAGTTGCCCAGCAGGGACGCCGGGCAGACCACGAGGGTGGGCTCGCGGCGGGCCCGGCGCAGATGCAGCGCGATGACCGTGACCGTCTTGCCGAGGCCCATGTCGTCGGCGAGGCAGCCGCCGAGGCCGAGGGAGGTCATGAGGTCCAGCCAGGCCAGGCCCCGCAGCTGGTAGTCGCGCAGCCGGGCGGCCAGTCCCGGCGGCGGTTCCACGGTCCCCACGCCCGCCGTCAGCCGGTCCCGCAGCGCCGCCAGCGCGCCCGTCGCCACGGCCTCCACCGTCTCGCCGTCGACCTCCGCGCTGCCGGTGAGGGCGACGGAGAGCGCGTCGACCGGGTCGAGCAGACCCAGCTCGCGCTTGCGGGCTTTGCGGACGAGGGCGGGGTCGACGAGCACCCACTGGTCCCGCAGCCGGACGACCGGACGGTGGGCCTCGGCGAGGGCGTCCATCTCTGCCTCGGTGAGCGGGTCGCCGCCGATCGCGAGCTGCCAGCGGAACTGGAGCAGCTCCTCGCTGTCGAAGAAGCCCGTGCCGTCGGTGGCCGAGCCGGGGGCGGGGCGGACGACGGCCGTGGCGCTCAGGTCGCGGGCGAGGTCCCGGGGCCAGTGCACCGCGACACCGGCCGCGCCGAGCCGGGTGGCGGCGACCCCGAGCAGGTCGTTCAGCTCCTCCTCGGACAGGGCGAGGACATCGGGCACGTCCTGCTCGCCGAGCCGGTCCAGCGGGGCCCAGACGCGGGCCGCGCGGCGGACGGCCAGCGCGGCGTCCACCCGCGCGCGGGGCCCGAAGGCCGGGTCGGCGTCCCCCGCCCACAGCGCGGCGGCGTCGGCCACGAGCGTGGGATCGGCGAGGCTGTGCACCTGGACGACGGCCGCCCCGGCCCGCCGGGCGCCCTCTCCGTCGTCGAAGAGGGTGTGCGCCGCCAGGTCGAGCCGCAGCGAGATCCGCACCCCCGCGTCCATGCCCGCGGCGACCTCCGCCGCCCAGTCCCGCGCGCGGGGCAGGAGCTGCGGTGCGGCCGCCGCGAACGGCTTCCCGCACGCGTAGGGCGCGGCCGCAGTACGCGGCAGCGTGTCGGCGACCGCGTCGAGGAAGGCCCGCATCAGCGCCTCGGGCTCGGGCAGCCGGAGCGGTCCGCCGCCGGGCAGCGGGACGGCGTGGCCCTCGTACGGGAGGGCCGCGGCCACCGCCCTGAGGTGCGCGATGTCGTCCTTGTCGAGCGGTCCGGCCCGCCACGCGTCGTGCCCCTGGGCGGTGAGGCCGGGCAGCAGCCGCCCGCGGGCGACGAGCCGCAGCGCGTGCAGCGCCGCCGCGCCCCAGCAGGCCGTGGCGGGATGCGCGGCGGGGTCGCGGCGGGCCCGCACGAGGAGCGGCAGGGCCTCGGCGACCGGCAGCGACACGGCGGGCACCTGGGCCCTGCGGACCTGGCTGCCGTGCGGCCGGACCACCGTGATCTCTGAGGTGGCGATCTCAGAGGTGGCGGAGGCGAAGGCGGAGCCGCCCTCCGGGTCCCAGAAGGCCACCCTCCCCTGCCGCGGCAGGGGTGCGGGCAGGAAGACGGCGGCAAGCCGCACGGACACGTCCGCGGCGCCGGGCACGCCCGCGGTACCGGACACATCCCCGGCATCCGCGGCATCCGCCCCGGACGCGGCAAGCTCACCGCTCACGGCCGTCCGCACAGCCACAGCCCCGTCCCTCATACGCCCGGTCACCTCCCGCCCGGCATGTCGGATCGAACGTCTTCGACTCTACGGGCGGGGTCTGACAATCGGCTCCGGCGGCCGTGCGGGACGCCGGCCGGGCGGCCTCAGGGCGTCGTCCGCGACACCACGTACACCATCGGGTGCCTGGGGTTCGACCGGTTGACGACGACGGTGTGCGTCGGCGCCGGGTTCTCCCGCTCGTGGACGAGCCCGGACCACGGGCCCGGGCCCGTGAGGTCCCAGCGGACGGTCCTCCGGTCACGGGCGCTGATGGTGATCTCGCCCTCCTGCAGCGCGTCGGTGCTGGTGCCGATCTTCTTCAGGAACTTGTCCAGGCCCTCGTTGCTGGTCAGGAACTGCACGTACAGGCGGCTGGTCCGCCAGTTGTTGGTCTCGTAGTAGGCCACGTCGTCCGAGTACGGCGGGATCGGCACCTGGTAGAGGCGGCGCTGGAGGCGGGAGGGCCAGCCGGCGGTCAGGCCGGTCGCCGAGTACTTCTCCTCCTTGTCCCGGCCGCTGTCGCGGCTCTGCGCGGCGGAGATCATCAGGTAACCGGCGGGCACGCCGATGAGCAGCACGATGATGAGCAGCGTCAGCGCCCGGCGGCGGATGACGTGGCGCCGGTTCTCCGGCGGTCCGGGCGCATCTTCCGGTGACGACGGCTGGCGCGGCAGCTTGGAGGTCATGCGGAGTCCTGGCCGGTGCCGCGCGCCTCCGCGTACCGCGCGTAGCGCTCGTAGCGCTCCACCCGGCGGCGGTTGGCGCGGCGGAAGCGGCGGGCGACGAGCCGGGCGAGGTCCGCGGCGCCGACCATGCCGGCCTCGGGGCCGAGCTGGGCGCGGGCGATCCGGGCCTCGGGCCGGTAGCCGCGGCCGGTGAGATGGCGCCGGAAGGCGTCGCGCGCGGGGGCGATGAGCAGGTCGTCGGCGGCCGAGACACCGCCGCCGATCACGAAGCAGGACGGGGCGAGGGCCGCGGCCAGGTTGGCGATGCCGACGCCGAGCCACTGGCCGATGTCCTGGAGCAGCTCGATGCACATGGCGTCGCCCTCGCGGGCCAGCTCGGTGATCATCGGGCCGGAGATCTCGGAGATGTTGCCCTTGACGTGCTCGATGATCCCGTACGCCACCGGGGAGTCGGCGGCGGCCAGCTCCTTGGCCTCGCGGACCAGCGCGTTGCCGGAGCTGTACTGCTCCCAGCAGCCGCGGTTGCCGCACGGGCAGCGGTGGCCGCCGGGCACGACCTGCATATGGCCGAACTCGCCCGCGACTCCGAACCTGCCCCGCTTGACCTGCCCGTCCTCCAGGATGGCGCCGCCGATGCCGGTGCCGAGCGTGATCATGACGAGGTGGTCCTCGCCGCGGCCGGCGCCGAAGCGCCACTCGGCCCAGGCGGCGGCGTTGGCGTCGTTGTCGACGAGGACGGGGACGGCGAGGCGGCCGGCGAGGCGGTCGCGGAGGGGCTCGTTGCGCCAGGACAGGTGGGGGGCGAACAGGACGCGGTTGCGGTCGGCGTCGACCCAGCCGGCCGCACCGATGCCGACGGCGTGCACGTCGTGCCGGTCGGAGAGGTCCAGGACCAGCTCGACGATGGTGTCCTCGACGACCTGGGGGCTCTTGGACTTGTCGGGCGTCTCGGTGCGGAGCTTCTCGAGGATGTTGCCGTCGGCGTCGACGACGCCCGCCATCACCTTCGTACCGCCGATGTCGATGCCGACCGTGGGTACGCGGGGCGCGGACAGGTGCGAACGGCGCTCGCGCGTGCCCACGGTCCGCAGGACGGTGGCCCGGGCGGAGCCGCGGTGTGTGAAGTCGCGGTAGGTGCTCATCGCGCCGATTCTGCCCTACGTGCCCCTTGGGCGCGCCGAGGGGCGCCCACGACCCCTCCGAAGCACCCCACGCGCGCGTGAGCCGTCACGAGCGGACGAGCAGCTGGAACTCGAACGAGTAGCGTGACGCACGGTACGTGTGGGTGGCGAATTCCACGGCCCGGCCGGTGTCGTCGAACGTGGTGCGCTCCATGGTGAGCAGGGGCGCGCCCTCCGGCTCGTCGAGCCGCTCGCCCTCCGCGCGCGTGGCGGCGCGGGCGCCGATGGCCTGCCGGGCGCTGTGCAGGGTGATGCCGGCGGCGCGCATCAGCCGGTACAGGCCGGTCTCCTCGAGCTGCCCGTTCTCCAGGTCGAGGAGACCGCCGGGCAGGTAGTTGCACAGGTACGCCATCGGCTCGCCGTGGGCCAGCCGCAACCGCTCCACGCGCTGCACCTGGCTGCCCTCGCCGACCCCGAGCCCGGCCGCGACCTCGGCCGGGGCGGGCACGAAGGTGTTGGCGAGCACACGGGTCGCGGGGCGCTGACCGGCCGCCTCCAGGTCGTCGTACAGGCTGCTGAGCTCCAGCGGGCGCTTGACCTGGCTGTGCACGACCTGGGTGCCGACGCCGCGGCGGCGGACCAGCAGGCCCTTGTCGACGAGCGACTGGATGGCCTGGCGGACGGTCGGCCGGGACAGGCCGAGGCGGCCCGCGAGCTCGATCTCGTTGCCCAGCAGGCTGCCCGGGGTCAGCGTTCCGTGCTCTATCGCGGCCTCCAGCTGCTGGGAGAGCTGGAAGTAGAGCGGGACCGGGCTGCTGCGGTCGACGCTGAGCTGGAGCGGGACGGTCGGGTCGGCTTCTGGTTTCGGCACGGCCCGAGCGTAGCTCCGGCACGTGAGCACGGGAAGTTACGTGGTCACATTGTCCGGACAAACTTGTTGACAGGGTGGTGGCCGCGCCTCCACTTTGTTCCCATGCGCATCGGACTCATAGGTGCGGGTCGCATCGGTGCGTGCCACGCGGCCACGCTCAGCCGCCACCGGGACGTGGGCTCGCTCATCGTGACGGACGTGGACCGGGACCGGGCCCGAGCGCTCGCGGACCGCCTGGGCGCGACGGCGGCGCCCGGAGCCGACGAGATCTTCACCTGGGGTGTGGACGCCGTGGTGATCACGGCGGCGACGACCGCGCACGCCGAGCTGATCGGCCGGGCGGCACGCTCGGGGCTGCCCGTGTTCTGCGAGAAGCCCATCGCCCTGGACCTGCCGGGCACACTGCACGCGCTCGCCGAGGTGGACGCCGCCGGGACCGTTCTGCAGATGGGGTTCCAGCGCCGTTTCGACGCGGGGTACGCGGCCGCGCGGGAGACCGTGCGGTCGGGGCGGCTGGGCCGGCTGCACACCGTACGGGCGCTGACGGCGGACCAGGCGCCGCCGCCCGCCGCGTACCTGCCGCTGTCCGGCGGGATCTACCGCGACTGCCTGATCCACGACTTCGACGTCCTGCGGTGGGTGACCGGCCAGGAGGTCGCCGAGGTGTACGCGACCGGGTCGGACACCGGTCCGCCGATGTTCCGCGAGGCGGGCGACCACGCCACGGCCGCGGCGGTGCTCACCCTGGAGAACGGCACCCTCGCCACGGCGACCGCGGCACGGCACAACGGCGCCGGGTACGACGTCCGCATGGAACTCGCCGGTGAGCTCGACACGGTCGGGGTGGGCCTGGACGACCGGACGCCCATCGCGTCCACGGAGCCGGCCGGGCCGCCGCCCGCCGACAAGCCGTACACCGGCTTCCTGGACCGCTTCGGGCCCGCGTACGAGGCGGAGCTCGCCGCGTTCGTGGAGGTGGTCCGCGGGGAGCGCGCCAACCCGTGCGACGGCCGGGAGGCTCTGCAGGCTTTGCGCATCGCCGAGGCGTGCGAGCTCTCCCGCACGGAGCGGCGCCCGGTGAACGTCGGGGAGATCGCGGGGGCGCCGCGCTGAGCGTGCCGGGTGCGGGATCCCGGTGAACCCCGCCCCGCCACACACCTCGCCCCGCGGCCGGTGGCGTGGGGGGTCCGCGGGGCGAGGAGCAGGCGGCCGGGCCCGGCTCAGCAGCCGTGGTCGACCAGGTCGAACGACGCGTAGTGGTCCGCGGTGTAGTAGTCCTCCTGGTACTCCTCGCCCGTGACGATGCGGCGGGCACCGCGCGTGGAGGAGCCGGGGGTCTTCACCGTGTACTCGTGGTAGTAACCGGTGCTCTGGCTCGGCAGGATGCCCTCCCGGTTCTGGAAGACGCTGCCGTCCTGCGTGTAGGGGAAGGGGCCGCCCGCCTCGATCAGGTCGAGCGTGTCGTGCGCCTGGGACGGGAGGTCGCTGTAACAGATGCTGCCGACCGCGGCGGCGGACGTGTCCGCGGCGGTGGCGCTGCCGACGGTGCCGCCGATCAGCAGGGCGGACAGGAGCGCGGCGGCCGCGCCGAGACGAGTGGTGCGCGGGGGGATCATCATGCGGTCATGATGACGCGCGTAGAGCATGGCATGTCAATGACAACCACACGGTTCTTCACACACGTCCCGTCTGTTGTCCGGCAGTTCACCACCGCCCGCCCGAGGCCTCCGGAGGTCGCCGTCCGTTCACCGCCAGCCCCGGCGGCTCCCGGCCGCTGCAATGAGGACATGACGACTTCACTTCCCATGCAAGGCAGGGCGGCCCTGGTGACCGGCGGGAGCCGGGGCATCGGGGCGGCCACGGCGCTGCGGCTCGCCCGGGAGGGCGCCGACGTGGCGATCACCTATGTACGCGACAAGGACGCGGCGGCGGACGTCGTACGGCGCATCGAGGCGCTGGGACGGCGCGCGCTGGCCCTGCGCGCGGACGCCGCCGACGCGACGGAGGCCCCTGGAGCGGTGGACCGCGCGGTGGCCGCCTTCGGCCGGCTCGACGTCCTGGTCAACAACGCCGGCGTGGGCCTCCTCGGCCCTCTGGGCGCGCTGTCCACCGCGGACGTCGACCGGGTTCTCGCCGTGAACGTGCGCGGGGTGTTCCTGACCACCCGGGCGGCGGCAGCCCGGCTGGGGGACGGAGGCCGGATCATCACGATCGGCTCGTGCATGGTCCAGCGGGTGCCCGGGCCGGGCGGAACGCTCTACGCCACCGGCAAGGCGGCGCTGGTCGGCCTCACGAAAGCGCTCGCACGGGAGCTGGGCGACCGCGGCATCACCGCGAACATCGTGCATCCGGGCCCGATCGACACGGACATGAACCCGGCCGACGGCCCGTACGGCCCCGGCCAGGCCGCCCTCACGGCCGCCGGCCGCTTCGGCACGGCGGACGAGGTGGCGTCGATGGTCGCGTATCTGGCGGGCGCCGAGGCGGCGTACGTCACGGGCGCGGAGCTGGCCGTGGACGGAGGTCACGCGGCCTGACCGGTGGTGCGGGGCGCCACAGGCCGGACGGGGTGCCGGTTCCGCGAACCGGCACCCCGTTCCCCATCACTGCCCTCCTGCGGACCCGCTCAGCCGCCCAGCTCCTGGTGCCGGGCCCCGAGCCGCGCCGCCCCCTCCTCCGTCAGCGCACCGTGCAGGCGCAGCCGGGAGATGCCGCCGTCCGGGTAGATGTCGATGCGCGCGTGGGTGCCGACGGCCGGCGCGTCGAGGACGAACCGGTGGTTGGTGTCGGGCTGGAGACGGGTGCGCGGCAGGACCTCGGTCCACTCGCCGTCCTCGCCGTCCCTCAGCGACACCGACGCCCAGCCCGCCGCGTTGCCCTTCAGGTACGCCGTGTCGATCTCGATCGCCCGGATCTCGGCCCGTTCCACGAGGCGGTAGCGGATCCAGTCGTTGCCCTGGTCGCGGCGGCGGCGCGTCTCCCAGCCGTCGTCCATCTTGCGGGAGCGGCCCGGCTGGATGGTGTTGGTGGCGGGCGAGTAGAAGAGGTTCGAGGCGTCCTCCGCCTGACCGCCGTTCTCCAGGGCGACCACGTCGAAGGTGCCCAGCGCGGCGAGCCAGGCCGGGTCGGGCACGACCTCGCCGTACACCCGCAGGCGCGCGATGCCGCCGTCGGGGTGCTGGCTGACGCGCAGGTGGGTGAACCGCTGCTCCGACGAGACGGCGAAGCCGTTGGCGGCGTGGCCGCCGACCGGGGTGCGCGGGACGAGGGAGGTCCACTTCACGTCGTCCGCGAGGAGTTCCCCGGGCGACGGCGAGCCGGGTACGGACACGCCCTCGATCGACACCGCCTGCGGGTAGTTGCCGCGGAAGTGCGCCGTGTCGACGACGATGCCGCGGATCACTCCGGGTGCGCCGAGACGGACGATCGCCCAGTCGTGGTCGTCGGCCGTCGGCCACGGGTGGCCGGCGGAGACGCCCCGGCGGCGGCGGGTCTCCCAGCCGTCCATGATCTTGCCCTTGTGCCCGAAGTGCTCGGGGTC
Source organism: Streptomyces sclerotialus (assembly GCA_000719105.1). Lineage (GTDB taxonomy): Bacteria > Actinomycetota > Actinomycetes > Streptomycetales > Streptomycetaceae > Streptomyces > Streptomyces sclerotialus_B. The sequence goes on from JODX01000017.1 coordinate 11,554, forward strand.
GAACTCGGCGCGCTCGGGCACCAGGAGGTTCTCTCGCTCGGCGAAGAACTCGTCGTTGGCGGCGATGACCCCGGCCCCGAGGCGGCGGTCGGCGAGGTTGGCGTACCGGGTGAAGGGGAAGTCGGCGGTGCGGTAGTCCGCGTACGGGTCGCCGCCTCCGTAGGGGTTCGCGTCGCCGGTGAAGCTGGGTATCGCCGTCACGGTGATCAGATGTTCCTTTCGGTGGTCGGCTGGAGCGTTGTGCGGGTGTGGATCAGGGGGTCCTGGTGAGCAGCCGTCCCTTCGGCTCGGTGAACTCGCCCTCCGCGACGATGCGTCGGCCCCGGAGCCAGGTGGACTTCACGACGCCGTACAGGGTCCGGCCCGCGTAGGCGGTGACGCGGTTGCGGTGCTGGAGGGCCGCCGGGTCGACGGTGAACGTCTCGTCGGGCGCGAGGACCGCGAAGTCGGCGTCACGGCCGGCCTCGATGGCGCCCTTGCGGTCATCGAGGCCGACCAGTTCCGCCGTGCGCGCCGCCATCCAGCGGACCACGTCCTCCAGACCGTGCCCCCGCGCGCGGGCCGCCGTCCACACCGCAGGCAGGCTGAGCTGGAGTCCGGAGATGCCGCCCCACGCGGTCGCGAAGTCGTCGGTCTTCAGGTCGGCCGTGGAGGGCGAGTGGTCGGTGACCACGCAGTCGATGGTGCCGTCGGCGAGCGCCTGCCACAGCAGGTCCTGGTTGGCGGCCTCGCGGATGGGCGGGCAGCACTTGAACTCGCTCGCGCCGTCCGGCACTTCCTCCGCGGTCAGGGTGAGGTAGTGCGGGCAGGTCTCGACGGTGAGGCGTACGCCCGCCCGCCGCGCCTCGGCGATCAGCGGCAGCGCGTCGCTCGACGACAGGTGCAGGACGTGCACGCGGGCGTCCAGCCGCCGGGCCTCGGCGATGAGGTGGGCGATGGCCGTGTCCTCGGCACCGCGCGGCCGCGAGGCGAGGAAGTCGGCGTACCGGGGGCCGCCCTGCTGCGGGGCGGCGGCGAGGTGGTGCGGATCCTCGGCGTGGACGATCAGCAGCCCGCCGAAGGAGGCGATCTCGCCCATGGACCGGGCGAGCTGCTCCCGGTCCAGCTCGGGGAACTCGTCCACTCCCGACGGTGACAGGAACGCCTTGAAGCCGAAGACGCCCGCGTCGTGCAGCGGCCGCAGGTCCTTGAGGTTGTCCGGCAGCGCGCCGCCCCAGAAGCCCACGTCGATGTGCGCCTTGGCCGCGGCCACCGCCTGCTTGGTGCGCAGGTGGTCGACCGTGGTGGTCGGCGGCAGGGAGTTGAGGGGCATGTCGACGAGGGTGGTGATGCCACCGGCCGCCGCGGCGCGGGTCGCGGTCCAGAAGCCCTCCCACTCGGTGCGGCCCGGGTCGTTGACGTGCACGTGGGTGTCGACGAGCCCGGGCATCAGCACGTCGCCGCCGAAATCCTCCAACCGGGCCCCGGCGGGCACGGCGGCGTCGTACGGCAGCACGGCCGCGATCCGGCCACCGGCGACCGCGACCGAGGCCGCACGGGTTCCTCCGGGAGTGATGACGCGCGTCGAACGCAGCACCACTTCCACCGAGCCGCCGTCTGCAACCGATCCGTCGTCGGACACCCGGACCCCACTCCCCTCGATCCACATCCCGTCCCGGAACTTCAACGAACTGTTGAAGTTCCGCGCAAGGAGTCTTCAACTCCCCGCTGCCGTACGTCAAGAGCCCGCACGCCCGCTGTGCACCCCGATCGCCCGCTCTGTACGTTTCCACAAGGTGGAATTAACATTCCAGTAAGCAGAACGTAGCTTCGCACCAGCAGGGCGGCGACCGGCGCGACGGTAGGCTGCTGCCTTGCCTGCCAGCCGAAAGGAACGCGCCGTGCCGACGTCCAGCGCCAGCACCACCGACAAGCCGTCCCCCGCCAGCGGTGGGGTCCAGTCACTGGAGCGCGCCTTCGACCTGCTGGAGCGCATGGCGGACGCCGGCGGCGAGGTCGGCCTGAGCGAGCTCTCGGCGAGCAGCGGCCTGCCGCTCCCCACCATCCACCGGCTGATGCGCACCCTCGTGGCCTGCGGTTACGTACGCCAGCAGCCCAACCGGCGGTACGCCCTCGGCCCCCGCCTCATCCGTCTCGGCGAGTCCGCGGCCCGGCTGCTGGGCACCTGGGCCCGCCCCTACCTCGCCCGGCTGGTCGAGGAGACCGGCGAGACCGCGAACATGGCGCTGCTCGACGGCGACGAGATCGTGTACGTGGCGCAGGTACCGTCCAAGCACTCGATGCGGATGTTCACCGAAGTGGGCCGCCGGGTGCTGCCGCACTCCACAGGCGTCGGCAAGGCGCTCCTCGCCGGGTTCCCCCCGGAGGAGGTGCGCGCCCTGCTCGGCCGCACCGGCATGCCCGCCGCCACGGACAGGACGATCACGACGCCCGACGGCTTCCTGGCCGCCCTGGAGGACGTACGCCGCCTCGGGTACGCCGTCGACGACAACGAGCAGGAGATCGGGGTGCGGTGCCTCGCCGTCTCCGTACCCGACTCGCCCACCGCGGCCGCGATCTCCATCTCCGGCCCCGCGGGCCGGGTGACGGAGGCGACGACGGACCGGATCGTGCCGGTGCTCCAGCAGGTCGCGGCGGAGCTGTCGGAGGCACTGGCGAGTTCGGGTACGGGTTCGGGGGCGAGTTCGGTCCCGGGAGTCTGACGCCCGGAACCCCGCATCACCGCCCGGTCGCCGCCTCCCCGAACAGCTCCACCGCTCTGCGCACCTCCGCGAGGCTTCTGGCCAGGGCACTGACCGAGCCGATCGCACCGGCCACGAGCAGCAGGGAGCGGTGCAGCCGGGACACCTCGGGCGTTCCGGCCACGGCCATGGCGGCGAGCGCCGCGAGTTCCTCCTCGGCTATCGAGCGGTCGGGGAACTCGGCGGGAAGCACGGCCAGTTCACGGCGCAACCGGGACACGGCGGACCTCAGTCCGAGCACCCGCGGATCCTCGCCACTGCCGGTCACCGGCATCTGTCCCAAGCTCCGCAACACGGCTCTCCCCCCTCGCACGCCCTCGTGCGCGAGACGTCTCGTACGGAGTCCGGCGGCCTCCCGCGGCATCGGCCGGGCTCTCAGGGATGCGCGCCAGTAAACGCCACCAATGCCTCGCGCGCCACCTTGCGGGCCGAAATTCAGCCCCCCGTACGCTCCCGTACGCCCCCGCAGGCCCCGTGGACACATCGGGCATCGTGCGGCCCCCCGAGCGCCCCGCGGCACCCACACCCGGAGTCGGGTATGCGTCGGGTATGCAAGGAGGCATGAAGGACACCCCGGACACCACCCAGGACACCACTGCAACCACGGACACCGACGACGACCGGATCGTCGCACTGCTGCTTGCCGCGGGGGGCGGGCGGCGCCTCGGGGGCCGCCCCAAGGCCCTGCTGGCCCACCGGGGGCGCCCGCTCGTCGAGCACGCGGTCGCGGTGCTGCGCGAGGGCGGCTGCGCCCGGATCCACGTGGTGCTCGGGGCGGCGGTGGAGACCGTACGCACGCGTGCGGAACTGCCCGGGTGCGTACTGGTGGACAATCCGGACTGGGCACAGGGCATGGGGTCGTCCCTGCGGGCCGGCCTGGCGTCGCTGGCGGGTACGGGTGCCCGGGCCGCGCTCGTCTCCCTGGTGGACCAGCCGGGGATCGGGGCGGAGGCGGTCGCGCGGGTCCGGTCCGCGTACACCTCACCCGGTTCGCTCGCGGCGGCCGCGTACGGCGGCGAGCGGGGCCACCCGGTGCTGTTCGGTGCGGAGCACTGGGCGGACATCGCCGCGGTGGCGACCGGGGACCGCGGGGCACGCGCCTATCTGGCGGCCCGCGCGGACGAGGTGCGCCTCGTGGAGTGCGGGGACGTGGCACGGCCGTACGACATCGACACGGAGGACGACCTGCGCCATCTCGGCTGACGCGCCGAACAGCACCGGGTGTCCCCGCGCGCCAACTTGGCTCGAACCGGAGAATCTCGACATCAACAAATCATTGAACTTCCACCATGAGGAAACTACTATCCACTGACCAGAAGCGCCTCGCGGCTGCGTGGGCGTTCCTCGTCATACCCGGGAAGACTGGCACCGGGTGCCAGGCTCGCTGAAGCACGCTCGTTGAAGCACGCTCGCTGAAGGAAGTGACCGCTCATGTCCGCACCAGCGCCGTCCCCGCTGGCCATCGTCGACGCCGAGCCCCTGCCCCGGCAGGAGGAGGTCCTCACCGACGCCGCCCTCGCCTTCGTGGCCGAGCTGCACCGGCTGTTCACGCCCCGGCGTGACGAGCTCCTCGCCCGCCGTGCGGAGCGCCGCGCCGAGATAGCCCGCACCTCCACACTCGACTTCCTCCCCGAGACCGCGGCGATCCGCGCGGACGACTCCTGGAAGGTGGCCCCGGCTCCCGCGGCCCTGAACGACCGCCGGGTGGAGATCACCGGCCCCACCGACCGCAAGATGACCATCAACGCCCTCAACTCGGGCGCGAAGGTCTGGCTCGCCGACTTCGAGGACGCCTCCGCGCCCACCTGGGAGAACGTCGTCCTCGGCCAGCTCAACCTGACCGACGCCTACAGCCGGAACATCGACTTCACCGACGAGCGCACCGGCAAGTCGTACGCCCTGCGCCCGAACGAGGAGCTCGCCACGGTCGTCATGCGCCCGCGCGGCTGGCACCTGGACGAGCGCCACCTCGTCGACGCCGACGGCCGCGCGGTCCCGGGCGCCCTCGTCGACTTCGGCCTGTACTTCTTCCACAACGCCCAGCGCCTGCTCGACCTCGGCAAGGGCCCCTACTTCTACCTCCCGAAGACGGAGTCGCACCTGGAGGCCCGCCTCTGGAACGACGTGTTCGTCTTCGCGCAGGACCACCTCGGCATCCCGCAGGGCACCGTCCGCGCCACCGTCCTCATCGAGACGATCACGGCCGCGTACGAGATGGAGGAAATCCTCTACGAGCTCCGCGACCACGCCTCCGGCCTGAACGCCGGCCGCTGGGACTACCTCTTCTCCATCGTCAAGAACTTCCGTGACGGCGGGCCGAAGTTCGTCCTCCCCGACCGCAACGCGGTCACGATGACGGCCCCGTTCATGCGGGCGTACACCGAACTCCTCGTCCGCACCTGCCACAAGCGCGGCGCGCACGCGATCGGCGGCATGGCGGCCTTCATCCCGTCCCGGCGCGACGCCGAGGTCAACAAGATCGCCTTCGAGAAGGTCCGCGCCGACAAGGACCGCGAGGCCGGCGACGGCTTCGACGGCTCCTGGGTCGCCCACCCCGACCTGGTCCCGATCGCCATGGAGTCCTTCGACAAGGTGCTCGGCGACAAGCCGAACCAGAAGGACCGCCTCCGCGAGGACGTCGACGTCGAGGCCGCCGACCTGATCGCCGTCGACTCGCTCGACGCGAGGCCCACGTATGCGGGCCTCGTCAACGCCGTGCAGGTCGGCATCCGCTACATCGAGGCCTGGCTGCGCGGCCTCGGCGCCGTCGCCATCTTCAATCTGATGGAGGACGCGGCGACCGCCGAGATCTCCCGCTCCCAGATCTGGCAGTGGATCAACGCGGGCGTCGAGTTCGAGCGCGACGGAAAGACCGTGCAGGCCACCCCGGAGCTGGCCCGCGAGGTGGCCGCCGAGGAGCTCGCCGCGATCCGCGCCGAGCTCGGCGAGGAGACCTTCGCGGCGGGCAACTGGCAGCAGGCCCACGACCTGCTGCTCAAGGTCTCGCTCGACGAGGACTACGCGGACTTCCTGACGCTGCCCGCGTACGAGCAGCTCAAGGGCTGACCGACGGCGGTCCGCCGGGTCCGGGCCGGATCCCGGACCCGGGTCCCCGGTGTCACCCCAGGTGCACCGACCAGTCCTGTTCCGCCGGCGGCTTGCCGTGCAGGTCGGGGACCCGCTTGAGCCAGTCCGGGCGGCCCCGCCGGGTACGCGCCGCCCGGGCGGCCTCCTCGGCGGCGCGTTCCTCCGGGGAGGGGAAGTCGGTGGGAAGCCAGGACGCGGAGGCCCGCACGCGCGCGTGCAGGTGGTCGACGTACGCGCGCCTGACGTCGTCCGGCGTCGCAAAACCCGCCTCGCCCGCGAGCCAGGCGTCGGGGACCTCCGCCACGACCTCGCGCAGCAGCTCCTCGGTCACCCGGGGGGCCAGTTCACTGTCCGCGGCGCGGACGTCGGGGCCGTAGTGGCCGAGGGCGTGGTGCCGGAAGTCGTACGCCTTCCCGGGGTCGGTGCCGTCCCAGCGGTGGTGGAAGACGAGCGCGGCGCCGTGGTCGATCAGCCACAGACGCGGGGGCACCGCGCCGAAGGTCGGCCAGACCATCAGGTTGGAGCTGTGGACGGTGCGGTCCACGTTGGCGGTCAGGGCGTCGAGCCAGACGATCCGCCCCGCCTCCAGCGGATCGACGCGGAAGGTCTTCGCGACCTCGGGGGTGAAGTCCCGGGCGCCCGGCAGGTAGTCCATGCCGAGGTTCACCCCCGCGCTGGCCGCGTGCAGCTGCCGCACCTCCTGGTGGGGCTCCCGCTCGGCGATCGCAGGGTCGAAGTCCACGGAGACCAGCTCCGGGAACCGCAGGCCCAGGGCGCGCGCCAGCTCGCCGACGATCACCTCGGCGACCAGTGCCTTGCGGCCCTGCGCGGAGCCCGTGAACTTCACGACGTAGGTCCCGAGGTCGTCGGCCTCGACGATTCCGGGGACGGAGCCGCCGGTCGTCAGGGGTTCGATGTAGCGGGTCGCAGTGACCTCTCTCAGCATTTCCTCAGGGTAATCGCCGGCGAGGAATGCCCGGGCCACCGCGCCACGGCCACCCCGGACTCCGACTCCTTCCTGGAGGCACCCCCGCCAGGGCAGGCGGGGATCGTGACGGTCCGGGCGGGGGGCGCCGTGCAGGGGTGGATCAGGGTATCCGGCGGGTACGCACGACCTGTCGCGCCGTGTCGTGGAGCTTCGCCCGGTGGTCGCGTGCGTGCTGACGCAAGCGGTCGAACGCCTCGTCGACGGAGATCTGCCGCACAGCGGAGATCACGCCCTTCGCCTGCTCGATGACCACCCGGCTGGCCAGCGCATGCTGCAACTGGTCGGCCAGTCGCCTGGATGCGTCGAGGGCGGTGGAGTGCGCCAGGTAGGCGGTGGCCATGTCGTTCAGCAACCGGACCGCGGACAGATCCTGGGACGTCCAGGGACGGGCGGCCGTGTCATAGAGGTCGACGGTGCCCAGTACCCGGCCGTCGCCGCACAGCGGGACGCTGGCGAGGGACACCACGCCGAACCGGCGCGCCACCTCCTCGTACGCGGTCCAGCGCCCGGGGGCCCGGGTCAGATCCTCCGCCACCACCGGACGCGCGGTCCGCAGCGCGTCGGCGCACGGGCTGTCGTCCAGGCTCTCCTGCGCTTCGCCGAGTTCGGCGGACGTCCCGTCCAGGGCGTCGGCGAGCTTCGGGCGGCCCTCCACGCACAGGGACACGCCCGCACTGCGCATTCCCAGGCTGCTCGCGCCGGACCGGGCCAGTTCGTGCAGTACCCGGTCGACCGGGGGGAGCGCGGCCAGCGTGGTGGCGAACCGCGACGTCTCCGCGAACAACACATCCTTGTCGGCCATCGGCCGGATGCCCCTTTCCTTTCCCTGCACACGGTGTGCTGATGCCTACGGTAGGAGCGGTGACGCGGGGCGTTGCACCCGCGTATGGGCCGTTCACACCCCTCAGTTGGGCCGAGTCCGGTCCGCGTCCGCGGGTGCTCAGGCGTCCGGACGGTCTCCCGGGGCGGGGTCCAGCAGCCCCTGCCGGATCGCCGTGACGACCGTTTCGAGCTGGCTGTGCGTGTTCAGCTTGTACATGACGCTCTTGACGTGGCCGCGGGCCGTGTGCGGGCTGATGACCAGGCGCTCGGCGATGGCCTTGGGGCCCAGCCCCTCCCCGAGCAGCCGCAGCACCTCCAGTTCCCGCGCGGTGCAGCGGCCCCGGCCCCGCTGCCGGGAGGCCGGATGCGCCGGGCGCTCGACACCGTGCGGGAGCGGTTCGTCCCCGGGCACCTCGGCCAGTGCCGCGAGCGTGCCGCCCGCGACCAGCAACGGCCCGGTGGCCGGGGCACGGATCGCGGCGAGGATGTCCGGGAGCGCGCTGTCCTTCGTCAGGAACCCCGCGGCGCCGGCCGCCGCCGCGGCGGCGAGCAGCCGGGGACGGGGGTCCCCGGTCAGGATCAGCACGCGCAGGGCCGGGGCGGCCGTCTTGAGCAGCGAGGTCCCCGCGATGCCGTCGGTGCCGGGCAGGTGGACGTCTATCAGGACGACGTCGGTCCCCGTCCGCGCCAGGGGCAGCGCCTGCTCGACCGTCTCCACGGCGCCCACGCACTCCAGATCGGGCTGGGCGCCGATGGCCAGCTCCAGCGCGTCGGCCAGCGTCCGCTGGTCCTCGACCACGAGCACCCTGGTCATCGTCGACCCCTGCCGCATCTGCGGTGGTCCCCGCCGCACCGGGGACGGACGCCTCCGAGCCTAGGCCCGGCAGGCGGTCCGGCGCTCCTGTTCGGGCGAACACGGCCATCGCTCTGGTGACCGGTTGCCGGGCGGAGGACACTGGAGGGCGCGGGTGTACGGGGATCGCGCGGGGAGGTGTGTCCTCAGGTGTCCACGTACTCCTTCGTTCTCTACGTCGCGGGGCAGACCCAGCGTTCTCAAGAGGCTCTGGAGAACCTGCGGTCGCTGTGCGAAGCCCGTCTACGGGGGGCTTACGAACTGACCGTCGTCGATGCCGTCGAACGGCCCGAGCTGGCGGAGCGGTGGCGCATTCTCGCCACGCCCACCGTGGTCCGGTTGCGCCCCGAGCCCCCACGGAGGGTGATCGGGGACCTGTCGGACCTGCACCGCGCCGCCCTCGCTCTGGGCCTGCCCGACGAGTTTGGAGGCGCGTGAGCATGGCAGCCGGTGACGACACGCTCGCGCGGGTGCCCACCAGCATCAACGGCTTCGACCGGGTGGCGCTGGGCGGCCTGCCCAAAGGCCGGTGCACCCTGGTGACGGGTACGGCGGGCAGCGGGAAGACGCTGTTCGCCGTGGAGTTCCTGGCGCGGGGCCGACAGCGGTTCGGCGACCCGGGAGTGTTCGTCACCTTCGAGGAGCCGCCCGCCGACATCCGGCGGAACGCCGCCTCACTGGGCTTCGACATCGCGGCCTGGGAGGCCGAGGGCACCTGGGCGTTCGTGGACGCGGCCCCCGACATCGCCGACGAGGGGCCGACGGTCGGCACGTACGACTTCCGCGCGCTGGTGGCGCGGATCGGCGACGCGGTACGCAGGACCGGGGCCACCCGGGTGTCCCTGGACTCCCTGGGCGCGATCTTCACGCGGTTCCCGGACAAGACGGTGGTCCGGCACGAACTGTTCCGCATCGCCACCACATTGGAGGACCTCGGTGTCACGTCCGTCATGACCGCCGAGCGGACGGACGAGTACGGCAGCATCTCGCGGTACGACGTCGAGGAGTTCGTGCTGAACAACGTCGTCGTCCTGCGGAACGGGCTGCACCAGGAACGCCGCCGCCGGACGGTGGAGATCGTCAAGCTCCGGGGGGCGCCGCACCGCACCGGGGAGTGGCTGTTCACCATCGACCCGCGGGACGGCATCGTCGTCATCCCCCTCGCGTTCCTCCCCCTCGGCAAGGGGTCGGTGCGGCGCGACCGGGTCTCCTCCGGGATCCCGGCACTGGACGACATGTGCGGCGGGGGCTTCTTCCGGGACGCGGTGATCCTGCTCTCCGGCCCCACCGGCGTCGGCAAGACGCTGACCGCGCTCGGCTTCATGGTCGCGGGCGTCGACGCGGGCGAACGCTGTCTGCTCTACACCTTCGACGAGACCCAGGAGCAACTGCGGCGCAGCATGGCGGGCTGGGGCGTGGACCTGGACCGGATGGACGCCACGGGCCTGCTGACCCTGCTGTCCGAGTACCCGGAGACCTCGTCCCTGGAGGACCACTTCATCCGCATCCGGCGGTCGGTCGAGGAGTTCCGGCCCCAGCGGCTGGTGATCGACGCCCTGTCCGCGCTGGAGCGCATCGGCACCCCGCGGGCGCTGCTCGACTTCGTCATCGCCCTGGGCGCGGTGGTACGCCCCCGGGGCGTCACCACGCTCCTCACGGCGCTGCCCGGGCAGCTCTACCCGGGCCCGGGCGGCCCGTCGATCGCCGAACAGATCGCGAGCCTGACGGACGTCGCCGTCCTGCTGCGCTACATCGAGTCGCCGGGCCACGTCGGGCGTGCCGTCGCCGTGCTCCAGACCCGCGGCTCGGCCCACGACCACCGCGTCCGCGAGGTCACCATCGACGACACCGGTCTGCACGTGGGCGCTCCCCTGAAGGGCATGTCCAACATCCTGGCCGGTTACGGGAGCCCGTTGCTGGACACCGGGCCGTGGCCCGCCGGGACGGCCGAGGCCACCTCGCAGCCGGAGCCGCATGAATGACGGCGTCGCCCCGGACTCCCGCTCCCCGTCACCCGGGGAGCGGGAGTCCGGCGGGCCGGACCACGGGGACATCGTGCGGGCGGTCCTGGCGGCGTCGGCGGACGGCATCGTGGCGATCGACGAGCGGGGTGTCATCCGCTACTGCAACCCGGCCGCGACCGAACTGTTCGGCCGCCCGGCCGACGACCTGACCGGCAGCGACCTCGGTTCCCCGCTCGCCGTCGGCGAGACCGTCATCGATCTGGTGCTGCCCGGGGGCGGCAGCCGCGTCGTGGACATGCGGGTCACCACGACGGTGTTCGAGGGCGAGCGGCTGCACGTCGTCGCGCTGCGGGACATCACCCGGCGGCGCCAGGCGGAACGCGAACTGGAGGAGGCACTGGAGCGGCGCAACGTCGTCGTCGCCGTCGCGGCCCACCAACTGCACAACCCGCTGGCCACCATCGGTCTCCTGGTCTCCGTGCTGCGCGACCGCCGCGTGGCGGCCGACGCGGAGCGGCGCACCGAGATCCTCGCCCGGATCGGCGAGCGCGTCACCCACCTCCAGGGGCTCGTCCGCAAACTCCTCACCGCCTCCCGGATCGACGCCCACGAGGCGGGCGGCACCCCCGAGCGCGTCCCCGTCCTGGGCTTCCTCATCGAGCGGCTGGCCGACCTCGGCGAACGGGCGGAATCCGTCCGCCTGTCCTGCGGGCGCGGGCTGCGGGCGTACGTCGACCGGGTCGCCTTCTCCGAAATGCTCACGAACTACCTGGAGAACGCCCTGTCCTACGGCCGTCCGCCGGTCGAGGTGAGGGCCGAGGAGAGGACCGAGGAGGGCGGCGGGCGCTGGGTGGACATCACGGTGCGCGATCACGGCCCGGGGGTGGCCCCCGACTTCCTCCCGCGCCTGTTCGAACGGTTCAGCCGCGACCCCGTCCACGGGCAGGGCACGGACGGGGCCGGGCTGGGGCTGTGGATCGTCCGCAACCTGGCCCGCGCCAACGGGGGCGACGCGTGGTACGAGCCGCAGCCGGACGGCGCGTGCTTCCGCCTGCGGCTGCCGGGAGCGTGAGGGCGGCCTGCCCCTGCTGCACGTCGCCCACGCCGTCATCACCGGCCGTCACGCGGCCGGAACGGTCGGGCAGGGCGAGGCGCTCGGGGAGGCACCGGGGTCGGGGGACGGGGTCGCGGACTCCTGGGAGCAGTCGTCCGGGCCGGTGGGCGAAGGGCCCGGGCCGGTCGGGTCCGGCGACGGACTTTCGGCGGGGGACTCACCGGGCGGCTGCGAGGGCTGCTCACTCGTCGGAGGCGCCGTCGGGACGGAAGGCTCCGGGGACGGGGAGGTGGGTTCCGGGCCCGGGGCCGGTGCGGTGGAGGAGGGTGAGGGGGGCGGCTCGGGGCTGCCGGACGGGCTCGGGTCCGGGTCCGGTCCGATGATGACGCCGTCCTCGCCGCCCCCGCCCTTGCCTCCCCCGCCGCCGTTCTCCCCGTCGACGGGCTCGGTCGCCGGGGTGTCGCCGCCCGCGCCGGGGCTGGTCGGGATGACGCCCTTGCCGTCGGGGACGGTGTGGACCCCCTGGCTGTAGAAGGCCAGCCAGTACCTGACCAGTCGCAGGTAGGAACGGGAGTAGTTGTAGCTGAGGATCGCCCGGTCCAGGTCCGCGGCCCGGCTCAGGTTCCGGTCGCCCGCGCACAGGTAGTGCCCGGCCGCCAGGGCCGCGTCGAAGATGTTGTTCGGGTCGGCCCGGCCGTCGCCGTTGCCGTCCGCGCCCCAGCGGGCCCAGGTGGAGGGCAGGAACTGCATCGGTCCGACCGCGCGGTCGTAGACCGTGTCACCGTCGTGGGCGCCCCCGTCCGTGTCCCGGATCAGCGCGAAACCCTGGCCGTTGAGGGGCGGTCCGGTGATCCGGCCCAGTGTGGTGCCGTTCCGGTCGACCGCGCCGCCGCGCGCCTGGCCGGACTCGACCTTGCCGATCGCCGCGAGCAGTTCCCAGGGCAGCCGGCAGCCGGGATCCGTCCTGCCGACGGATGCCTCGGCGGCACGGTAGGCACGCAGGACGGTGGCCGGGATGCCTGACTGGGAACGGACGTCCGCCGTGCGTGCCGGGGAGGCCGGCGCGGCGTCCGAGGTCGTCAGGGGCGGGAGTTCGGTGTGGTAGGAACCGTCGCCCGGCGGCTCGAGCCCGGCGTACGGACCGTCCTCCACCGCTCTGCCCTCGTCATCGGCGGACGGTGCGGCGTGGGCGTCCTCCGCGTCCCGGGTGAGACCGGGTGCCTGGGAGGCGGTGAGGGCCGCCATGGCCGCCACGGCGATCGCGGTCGTCCGCAGCCCCCTGCGGGTCCTGCGGGTCCTGCGGGTCATGCGGGTCCGGCCGGTGTGCGGGCGTCGTGTACGGCGTACGGACATGGCTGTCACTCCTGTCGGATGCGTCGCGGATGCGAGAGGGGGGCGTACTCGAAGGAGGCTTGCGAGCCGGTCGGTGCCGTCGCGGTCGCTCGTACGTCCTCAGCGGCCGAAGGTGTCGATGCCGGAGACGAGCCAGCGTCCGTCGCGGTGCACGACGTCGACGGCGAGCATGGCCCCCGCGTACACGCCCTCGTCCCGCGCGGCCCCCTCCTTCCCGTCCGCTTCCCCCGCGGTACCGACGCTGCTCTGGTCGGCGTAGACGAGGACCCGGGCCCGGTCGCCGTCGATCCGTTCGACCGCGCTCTCGGTGACCGTCGTGGTGATCACCGCCTTCTGCTCGTCGGCCCGTTCCCGGACGTCGGCGAGCAGATCGCTGTGCTGACCGACGGCCTTCCCCGTGAGGAGCTCCTTCGCGGCTTTCCCGGATGCGGCGGGGTCGGTGTGGTCGTAGGAGAAGAGCCGGTCGACGGCCTTGGCCGTCTGGCCCTTGATCTCGCTGGTGCGGGCGAGGTCGGTCAGGGCCGTGTTGCGCCGCGCGGGCTCGTCCCGGGCCGCCTCGGCCTGCGCGTGCGCCCAGCCGGCGAAGCCGCCGAGCAGCACGGTCAGGGCGCAGAGGGCGACGAGACCGGTGGGGCGGCGGGGGCGGGTCCGGGTGGTCGCCCGCTCGCCGTCCGCGGCCGTCCCGGACTGTGGCGTGGAGGGGGAAGGCGAAGAGGAAGAGGAGCGAGAGGAAGAGGGAGCGGAGGAGGCGGACGGCGGCGGCGCGTCGGGGGAGACCGGGACGGCCGTGTCGCGCGTACGGGGCCGGCTTCCGGCGCTCTCCGGGGCCCGGGTGAAGGCGGCGGGCCGGGCCTCGCGATCCCTGATCCGGCGGCGGCGCTGGCGGTTGATGTGGTGGCGGGTCGTCGACATCGTGCGGTGTCCTCTCGGTGCGGGCGGCTGGCGGCGCGTTCGGAACGGTCAGCCGGCCGGTGCGCCACCCACGGGTGCCTGTCCCAGGGCGCTCAGCCGCCACTGGCCCCCGGCACGCGTGAGCTCGCCGAGCATGCGGCTGTCCTTCTCGGTCTTCGCGCCGCCGGACGCCTTGACGGTGACGCGCAGGGCGATCAGTACCCGGGCGCGGCCCGCTCGGTCGTCGAGTTCGGTGACGGCGCCCGACAGCACCCGGGCCGAGGTGACCGTCTTCGCCTTCTTCACCTGCTCGGCGAAGTCGGCGCGCCCCGACACCAGTTGTTCGCGCAGCTCTCCGGTGGTCGACGACTCCCACAGGTCGAGGCCGCGGTTCAGGTCCTGGTGGTCGAGCGTGTTGAGGTTCTGCACGGCCTGCTCCCCGGCGGCGAGCGCCTCGTCCCGCTGCACCGCGTACGCGGCCCGGTCGTCGTGGGCCGCCCGGTACCAGTCCTGGCCCGCCCACACCGCGAAGCCGCCGGCCACGAGGGCGAGGACGAGGACCAGGGCAGGCAGCGGGCGGGCGCGGTGTCCGGCGAGGACGTGGACCGCGTGTGCGCGTACGCCTGCGCGTGCGTGTTGCATGGGCTGCTCCAGTCTCCCGCGCACGTTCAGCGGGCCTTGATGTCGACGATCCGCCACCGGTCGTCGTCGAACCGCGCCGTGACGGAGAGCTGGGCGGCCGCGGTGGTGGCGTCGCCCTTGCCGCGGCGGGAGGTCTGGTCGAGGAAGACCAGCAGGCGCGCCCGGTCACCGTCGAGTTCGATCACTCCGGTACGGACGGCCCTGGTGCTCAGGGTGACGCCCTGCTCGGTGAGGTCGTCGCGGACCTGGCCGAACAGGTCCCGGTACTGGCGGGCGGCGCGGCCGTCGAGGACGGTGCGTGCGGAGCGTTCGGCGGCCGCGGTGCCGTCCGGTGTGTAGGAGAAGATCCGGGCGAGGGCGTTGTCGACGTCGCCGGCGACTCGGGTGGTGGCCTCCGTGTCGGTGAGCGCACGGTTCCGGACGGGCTCGGCCGACCTCAGCTCGTGGGCACCGTAGAAGAAGCCACCGCCGCCGAGGAGGAGCGCCGCGGCGACGCCCGCTGCCGCGGCCCGGCGCAGCCGCCCGCCCGGCGGCCGGCGGGTGCCGGTATCGGGTTCGGTACCGATACCGGTGCCGGTACGGATATCGGTACCGGTACCGCCCTCCGCGTTCGCACCGACGCCGGAAACCTCACCGGTACCGGAGTCCTCTCCCGTACCGGCCTCAGGCGCTCCGTCCCCGCGCAGCAGCCGCGTCAGCATGGGCGTCATCGGTCGCCGTCCTCCTCTTCCCTCGTGCTCGTCCCCGCCTCGGCCCCCGCGAGCGGTACCGCGCTCAAGGCCCGCACCTTCCACTCCCCCTCGCCCGTGCGGGCCAGGACGGCCTCCAGGCGTTTGCGGTCGGTGGTCGCCTTCTTCGTCCCGGCCGGAGTGACCTCGACGCTGACCGTGGTGATGAGCTGGGCCGTGCCGGTCCGGGTGTCGAGCGCGGTGAGGGCGGCCTCGGTGACGGTGCCGCGCGCCGAGGCGCCCGCCTTCGCCCCGGTGCGGCCGAGTTCCTCGCGCAGCGGCCCGGTGGAGGCGTCGCGCCAGGCCCGGATGCTCTTCTCGGCCTGCTGCCGGGAGGTGGCGTCGAGCGTGGTGAGCACGGCGATGCCCGTCCGTCCGTCGGCGAGCGCCTCGTCGCGCTGCCGGCCGTACGCGAGCGCGTCGTCGGTACGTGCCTGTGCGTACGTCCATGCGCCGGTGCCGCAGAAGCCGACCGCCAGTGCGAGCCCCACGCCGGTGAGGAGACGGGCCCTCCTCATCGCGTGCTCCCGGTCGCGGGGACGAGGAGTGCCGCCATGTCACCGGGTGCCTCGCCGTCCTGGCCGGGCAGGGCGAGGGCGCCGGGGAGCGGCGCGGCGGATCCGCCCGCCGCCCGTGCCCCGTCGCTGCCACCGCCACTGCCGCCACTGCTGCCGGAGGGCAGGGTGCCGGGTTTCGCCGGGTCGGGCACCGCGCCGCCCTTCGGGGCGTTCGCCGAGCCCCGCACGTTGTACCCGTCCGCGGCGGAGGCGGTGCAGGCTGCTTTGGTGTTGAGGGCGGGCGCGGTACCGAGGTCGAGCCCGTGGCGGTAGCGCGTGGCGCCGTATCCGTCGGTGCAGGGCAGGGGTTTGAAGAAGGTGACGGCCATGCCGAAGTTCAGCTTTCCTCCGTCGACAGCGGTGGCTCCGGCGGAGACGGCCGCCGGGTACTTCACGAGGAGTTCCTCCGTACCGCGCTGCCGGGTGACGGCGATCTCGGAGGTGGTGAGCAGGTTGGCGAGGACGACGCCGAGGCTCGGGTCGAGGTCCCGCAGGAGGCCGCTGACCTGGGTGGCGGCCTCGGGGGTGACGGCGAGGAGGCGGCGCAGGTCGGCGTCGGAGTCCTTGAGGGTGCGGGCCAGTTCCTTCGCTCCGGTGGCGAAGTCGCGGATGGCCCGCTCCTCCTCCGCCTGGGTGCGCAGGACGGTCTCGCCGTCGGTGATGAGCCGGGTGGTGGACGGCAGGGCGCGGTCGGCGGCCTCCAGGAAGTCGCTGCCACTGTCGAGCAGCACCTGGAGATCGTCGCCGTGGCCTTCGAAGGCCTTGCCGAACTCGTCCACGACCGTGCGCAGGTCGTCCAGCGGCACGGAGCCGGCCAGGTCGTTCACGCTGGTGAGGACGTCGGTGACCGGTGCGGGCACCTGGGTGTCGGGCTGTTCGATACGGGCGCCGTCGGCGAGGTAGGGGCCGCCGTCGCTCTCGGGCCGCAGGTCGATGTACTGCTCACCCACGGCGGAGAGCCCGGCGACCACGGCGCGGGTGTCGGCGGGGATGCTCGGGGCGGACTTCTTGATACGGAGTTCGGCGACGACGCCGTCGGCGGTGAGGCCGATCGGGCCGACCCGCCCCACGGAGACCCCCCGGTAGGTGACGTTCGAGTGGGTGAACAGGCCGCCTGTGCGCGGGAGTTGTACGTCGACGGTGTAGTAGTCGGCGACACCGACGTACCGGCCGAGGTCGGCGTAGCGGATGCCGAGGACGGCGAGGGCGAGGACGGCGATGAGCAGGAAGGCGAGGTTCTTCAGCCGTACGGCGAGGGTGATCAACCCGAGTCACCTCCCCGCGTGGCCGCCGGATCCACGGCCGCCCCGGTGCCGGTGCCGGTACCGGTGGTGGTGACGGAGGGCAGGGGCAGAGGTGACGAGGGGGTCGGTGCGGGCTGCCACGACGGGGTTCCTGCCGCGGACGAGGACCCGGACGGCGAGGCGGACTCCTGTCCCTCGCCGGCCCTCCCCGCGGACCGTTCCCTCCCGGCCGCCGAGGGTTCCCCGCCCGCCGGGGCGGAGGGCGACGCCGTGCTCCGGGGCACCAGCGGCGGGATCACCTGGGTGCCGGGTACGGCGGCCATGTTCAGGTAGACGTTGAGGTAGTCGCCCTTCACCCCGCGCAGCACCTCGTCGGTGAACGGGTACGTCACCAGCGCCTGGAGCGAGTCGGGAAGGTCCGTGCCCGCGTCCGCGAGGGCCTTCAGGGTCGGCGCGACGGCCTTGAGGTCGGCGATCATGTCGTCCTTGCTCGCGTCGATGGTGGAGACGGCGACGCCGGAGAGGGTGTCGAGGGAGCGCAGCATGGTCAGCAGCGAGCCGCGCTGCTCCTCGAGCGTCTTCAGTCCGGGCGAGAGCTCGGTGAGGACGGTGCCCACGTCGTCCTTGCGGGTGGCGAGGGTCGCGGAGAGCCGGTTGACGGCGTCGAGTGCGTCGGTGATGTCGCCCCGGTGTTCGTCGAGGTCGGTCACCAGCGTGTCGACCCGCCTCAGCAGGGAGCGGACCTCCGGCTCGCGTCCGCCGAGTGCCTCGTTGAGTTCCCGGGTGATGGTCTTGAGCTGGTTGACGCCACCGCCGTTGAGGAGGAGGGACAGCGCCCCGAGCACCTCTTCGACCTCGGTGTTGCGGCTGGTGCGGGAGACCGGGATGACGCTGCCGTCCTCCAGCTCCCCGGCTCCGTTCTCCCGTTCTCCGGCTCCGCTCTCCCGGTCCCGGTCGGGTGCCACGAGCTGCACGTACTTCTCGCCCAGCAGACTGGACTGTTCGAGCCGGGCGGTGGCGTCGGCGGGCAGCCGCACCTTGCCGTTGATCTTCATGGTGACGCGGGCCGACCAGTCGTCGCCGAGTTCGATGGCGGTGACCCGGCCGACGGCGACGTCGTTGACCTTCACCGAGGCCTGCGGAACCAGGCTGAGCACGTCGTCCAGTTCCGCGGTGACGGTGTAGGGGTGGCCGCCGAGGTCGGCGCCGCCGGGCAGCGGCAGGTCCTCGATGCCGTCGAAGTCCGGTGGCCCGACGGTGACCGCGCCGAGGGTCAGGGCGAAGCCGAGGCCGAGGGCGAGGAGTCCGCCCAGTGTGAGGCCGGCGGCCCCGCCCGTGGTGAGCACGCCGCGCTTGACCGCCGAGGGGCCTGCATGCCGTCTCCCGCGCTTCATCGCTTCCCCGTTCCCGAGGCCGCGGACCCGTCGCCGCCCGCCGCGGGCAGGGGCAGCAGCGGGCCGCCCATGCTGATCTCGTTGAGGTTGGTGCGGCCGTCGATGGTGCGGGTGTCGGGGTTGTAGGCGCTCACCAGGTTTCCCGTGGCCAGCGGCGCCACGTCCAGCGCCTCGGCGAGCGAGGCCCGGTGCTCGACGAGGGTCTGTGTGAGGGGGACGAGCCGGTCGACGTTCTTCTTCAGCTCGCCCCGGTTGTCCTCGATGAAGGTCTTGACCTGGCCGAGGGCGGCGCCGAGTTCCTCGAGCGCGCCGGCGAGGTCGTCCTTGTTGTCGGCGAAGAAGCCGACGACCTCGTCCAGGCGTTCCTGCGCGGTACGCACGTCGGCGTCCTTCTCCTTGAGCATGGTGGTGAAGGTCTGGAGGCGGCTGAGCGTGTCGAACAGGTCGTCGCTGCTGCCGTCGAGGGTCCTGGCCGCCTTGCCGAACTCCTCGATGCTGTCGCCGATGGCCTCGCCGTTGCCGTCGAGGTTGGCGGCGCCGGTCCGCAGCAGGTCGGACAGGGCGCCGGTGGAGTTGGCGCCGTCCGGGCCGAGGGCCTGGCCGAGTTCGGTGATCGACTCGTAGAGCTGGTCGATCTCGACGGGGGTGCGGTTGCGCGAGGCGGGCAGTACGGCGCCGTCGGCGAGTGCGGGGCCCGAGCCGTAGGCGGGGGTGAGCTGCACATAGCGGTCGGCGACGACGCTCGGCGCGACGACGACGGCCCGCGCGCCCTCGGGAACCTTCACGCCCTCGTCGAGGAGGAGGCCGACGCGGACCCTCGTGCCCTGGGGCCGCACCGACTCCACCTCACCGACCCGCACTCCGAGGATGCGCAGGTCGGACCCGGCGTAGACGCCGACGGCGCGGTCGAACCAGGCGGTGACACGGGTGCCGTCGTCGTCCAGGACCCGGACGGTGGCCAGGCCGCCGGCGACGAGCACCGCGAGGGCGAGCACGCCGGTGAGGACTTTTCTGCGTCTGGTCATCACTCACCGTTCCCCTGGGTCGCGGCCGTCTGTTTCGGCGGCCGGCAACTGGTGTCGTGCTGGGACGTCTCGGGCAGGTAGTCGCGGGGGACGACACCGCACAGGTAACTGTCGAACCAGCGGCCGTTGCCCAGGCTGTTGCCGACGAGGCGGTAGTACGGGCCGATCAGCGCGAGGGTCTCGCCGAGCCGGGTGTTGTTCTTCTCCAGGACGTCGGTGACGCGGCCGAGCGCCTCGAGGGTGGGGCGGAGCTGCTTCTCGTTGTCGGAGACGAGACCGCTGAGCTGGGTGCCGAGTTCCCTGCTGCCCTCGAGCAGGGCGCGGATGGCGTCGCGGCGGTCCTGGAGTTCGCCGAGCAGGGAGCCGCCGTCCTCCAGGAGGGTCTCGAAGCTGGACTGCTTGTCCTGGAGCGTCCTGGTGAAGCGTGCGCTGCCCTCGAGGAGTTCGGCGAGTTCCGCGTCGCGTTCGGAGACGGACCTCGACAGCGCGGACAGCCCGTCGGCGGCGTTGCGCACATGGGGCGGGGAGTCCTCGAAGGTGTCGGAGATGGTCTCGAAGCTCTCCGCGAGCTGCGCGGTGTCGATGTCGTCGACGGTGCTGCCGAGGTCCTGGAACGCCTGCGTCACGTCGTAGGGGGAGGTGGTGCGGGACAGCGGGATACGGCTGCCGGGGTCCTGCCGGCCGGAGCCGAGCGGGTCCAGCGCCAGGTACTTGTCGCCGAGGAGGGTCTTGATGGCGATGGCGGCGGTCGTCCGGTCGCCGAGCCAGGCGTCCTCGACCTCGAAGGCGACCTTCACCTTGGCACCGTCGAGCGCCACGCCGGTGACCTCGCCGACCTTGACCCCGGCGATGCGCACCTCGTCGCCCTCGTCGAGACCGGCCGTCTCGGAGAAGTCGGCGCTGTAGTGCGTACCGCCGCCGAACGGGAGCCGGTCCACGTGGTAGACGAGGGCGGCGACCAGGGCGAGGGCGAGCAGTCCGACGACGGCGACGCCCACCGGATCGCGTTCCTTGACCGGCTTGATGCGGGGGTGCCGGGACGTGCCCGCCCGGCCGATACGGTCACTCCTGTCGCGCCGTGCGAAGGGTCTCATCCGCGGCACCTCGATTCGGTGATCGCGATGCCGGTCGGCGCCTTCGAACCGTCGGAGGTGGTCACTCCGCTCACCCGCGCCTCGCAGAGGTAGAGGTTGAACCACGATCCGTACGAGGACAGGCGGGCCAGGGCGGTCATCTTGGCGGGGGTCCGCTCGAGGAAGTCCTCGATCTGCGGGGTGTGTTCGCCGAGCCCCGTGGAGAGCCGGCCCAGTTCGCGGATGTCCTGCTTCAGGGGCACGCGGCCGTCCTCGAGGAGGCCGGCGGTGACGGTGGTCAGGTCACCCATGGCGTCGACGGCCTCGCCGAGGGGTTTGCGGTCGTCGTTGAAGCCGGTGACGAGCTCCTGCAGCGTGACGACGAGGTCGTCGAACCGGTCCTCGCGGTCGTTGAGGGTGTCCAGGACGGTGCTGAGGTTGTCGACGACCTGGCCGATGACCTCGTCCTTGGCTGCGACGGTCGAGCTGAGCGAGCCGATGTGCTCGATCAGGCTGTCGACGGTGGCGCCCTCGCCCTGGAGCACCTGCACGATCGACCCGGCGAGTTCGTTGACGTCCTTCGGGGACAGCCCTTCGAAGAGCGGCTTGAAACCGTTGAAGAGCAGGGTCAGGTCGAGGGCGGGCGTGGTGCGGTCGAGCGGGATGGTGTCGCCCGTCCCGAGGGTGCCGGAGAGGGCGCCGCTGCCGCGGTCGAGGGCGACGTAGCGCTGGCCGACCATGTTGAGGTACTTCACCGCGGCGGTGGACGACCGGGGCAGCCGGCGGTCGTCGCTGACGGTGAAGGTGACCTGCGCGGTGCGCCGCTGCACGACGCGGACGTCGGTCACCTCGCCGACCTTCACCCCGGAGATCCGCACGCTGTCGCCGTCGACGAGTCCGGTGACATCGGTGAACAGGGCCTTGTAGGTGCGGGTCCCGGTGCTCACACCGGTGTCGGCGACGCTGAGGCCGAGCACGGTCGTGGCGAGGCCGGTGACCACCACGAAGGCGAGGGACTTCAGCAGCGTGCCGGTCAGCGGGCGACGCCGGGTGTGCGCGTTGTCCGCGTGATCCGTGACGTCCGCGGTCTTCGGGATCTTCTCGGTCTTCGCGGTGTCCGGGGTGTCCGGGGTGTCCGAGGCGGTCATCCGAGGGTCACCTCCGTGCCGCGGTAGGCGGGGCCGACGAGCAGGCTGCTCCAGTCGGGCAGCTCCGCGGGCGGCCGGCCGGCGGCGGGTGCGAGGAGTTCGTTGACGAGGTCGTTCTCCTGCGGGGAGTTGGCGGGCCCGAGGTCCTGGCCGGCCGCCGCGGACGCCCGTACGGCGGGTGCGGCGGACGCGCCCAGGTAGGGCACCGGGTAGCAGCGCGGGCCGCCGCCGGAGTCGTACACCGGGGTGTCGCGGCCGGGGACGTAGGCGCCGCGCGAGGGGACGGTGGTGACGTCGACGTGGAGGCCAGGCTCGTCGGTGCCCTTGCCCAGCGCCTTGTCCATGGCGGGCACGAACTCGGCGAGGGTGCGCAGGGTGCAGGGGAAGGACGGGGAGTACTCGGCGAGCAGCTCCAGCGTGGGCCTGCTGGTGGCGCTGAGCCGGATGATGTTGTTCTCGTTCTTCCGCAGGAAGGACGTCATGTCCTCGGCGGTGCGGGTGGTCGCGCCGAGGGTGGCGGCGAGTTCGGCGTCCTGCTCGGCGAGGGTGCCGCTGGTGGTGGTGAAGTCGGTGAGCGCCGTGATGATGTCGGGCGCGGCGTCCGCGTAGACATGGCTGACCTTCACGAGCTCCTTGAGGTCCCGGTTGAGGGCGGGCAGATGGGGGTTGAACTCCTTCAGGTGCCGGTCCAGCCGGCCGAGGGTGTCGCCGAGTTCGCCGCCGCGGCCCTCCAGTGCCCGGGAGACGGCCGACAGGGTCGCGGAGAGCTTCTGCGGCTGGACGGCGGTCAGCATCGGCAGGACGTTGTCGAGGACCTGCTGGAGCTCGACGGCGTTCTCGGAGCGGTCCTGGGGGATGACGGCTCCGGCGGCCAGCGGCCGGTCCGAGGCGTCCCCGGACGGTACGAGGGCCACGAACCGTTCGCCGAACAGGGTCGTCGGCAGCATCTGCGCGCGGACGTCGGAGGGTACGTCGTCGAGGGCGCCGGGCTTCATGGCGAGGGTGAGCCGGGCCCCGTCGCCGGTGGCGTCGATGTCCCGGACCTCGCCGACGACGACGCCGCGCAGTTTGACCTCGGCGCCCAGGTGCATCTCGTTGCCGACGCTGCCGGTCTCGACGACCACCGGGTCGGAGTCCGTGAACCGCTTGTCGTAGACGGCGACGGCCAGCCAGATCAGCAGGGCGGGCACCAGCAGGAACGCCACCCCGGCGGACCGGCGGCCCAGCGCCTCGCCTCGTCGTCCGCTCATCTCACCCCGCCACCTTCACGGTCGTGGTCGCGCCCCACAGGGCGAGCGACAGGAAGAAGTCGGTGACGCTGATCAGCACGATCGCGTTGCGCACGGACCGGCCGACGGCGACACCGACTCCCGCGGGGCCGCCCGTGGCGCGGTAGCCGTAGTAGCAGTGGGCGAGGATCACCATCACGCTGAAGATCAGCACCTTCAGCACGGAGAGCAGAACGTCCGTCGGGGAGAGGAAGAGATTGAAGTAGTGGTCGTACGTGCCCCGGGACTGGCCGTTGAACAGGACGGTCACGTAGCGGGACGCCAGGAAGGACGAGAGCAGCCCGATCGCGTACAGCGGGACGATGGCGACGACCCCGGCGATGATGCGCGTGGTGACCAGGTACGGCATGGAGCGGATGCCCATGCCCTCGAGGGCGTCGACCTCCTCGTTGATGCGCATGGCGCCGAGCTGGGCGGTGAAGCCGGCGCCGACGGTCGCGGAGAGGGCGAGGCCCGCGACGAGGGGGGCGATCTCGCGGGTGTTGAAGTAGGCGGAGACGAACCCGGTGAACGCGGCCGTGCCGATCTGGTCGAGGGCCGCGTAGCCCTGGAGTCCGACGACGGTTCCGGTGAACAACGTCATCGCGATCATCACGCCGATGGTGCCGCCGATGACGCCGAGGCCCCCGGTGCCGAACGCGACCTCGGCGAGGAGGCGCTGCACCTCCTTGAGGTAGCGGCGCAGTGTCCGCGGGATCCACAGCAGCGCCCGGGCGTAGAAGAGCAGGTGGTCGCCGGAGCGGTCGAGCCAGACGAGCGGGGAGGCCATCGCCCTCAGCCTCCCTTCGGCGGGACGATCTGGAGGTAGATGGCCGTCATCACCATGTTGACGAAGAAGAGCAGCAGAAAGGTGATGACGACGGACTGGTTGACGGCGTCGCCGACGCCCTTGGGGCCGCCGCGCGGGTTGAGCCCCCGGTAGGCGGCGACGACACCCGCGATGAACCCGAAGACCAGCGCCTTGAGTTCGCTGATGTACAGGTCGGAGAGCTGGGCGAGGGCGGAGAAGCTGGACAGGTAGGCGCCGGGGGTGCCGTCCTGGAGGATGACGTTGAAGAAGTAGCCGCCGAGGGTGCCGACGACGGAGACCAGGCCGTTGAGCAGGACCGCCACGGCCATGGTGGCCAGGACCCGGGGCACCACCAGGCGCTGCACGGGCGAGACGCCCATGACCTCCATGGCGTCGAGCTCCTCGCGGATGGTGCGGGAGCCGAGGTCGGCGCAGATGGCGGAGCCGCCGGCGCCGGCGATCAGCAGGGCGACGATGAGCGGGCTCGCCTGCTGGACGACGGCGAGGACGCTGGCGCCTCCGGTGAACGACTGGGCGCCCAGCTGCTGGGTGAGGGAGCCGACCTGGAGCGCGATGACGGCGCCGAAGGGGATGGAGACCAGGGCCGCGGGCAGAACGGTGACGCCCGCTATGAACCAGAACTGCTCGACGAACTCGCGGAACTGGAAGGGTCTTCGGAAGATCGCGCGGCTCACCTCGGCGGCCAGCGCGAAGAGCCGGCCGGTCTGCCGCAGGGCGCCGGTGATCATGCGCCGCTCCCGGCGGGGGGCATCGGCAGGGTGGGGGCCTCGGCACTCGCCGCGTAAGGCTCGGCACTCGCCGCGTACGTCTCCCGGATGGCCCACTGCGCGGCGGAAGGCAGCCTGTCGATCATGCCCATGACACGCTGACGCCGGCGGGCGACGGCCCGGCGCGGCGGGAGGCCGGGCGACGGCTCGAGCTGCGGGACGATCGGCCGGGGCGCGAGGGTGATGACGGCGTCCGCCTCGGCGGCCAGGGTGGCCGCGTCCTTCTCCTCGGACATCCCGATGGGGCCCTCGCGCCGGCCGGCGAGGAACTGGGCCACGGCCGGCTCCTCGCTGGTGAGCAGCACCTCACGCGGGCCGAAGGTGACGAGCTCGCGCCGGTAGAGCATGCCCATGTTGTCGGGCACCGTGGCGGCGATGTCGAGGTTGTGGGTGACGATCAGCATCGTCGCGTCGATCTGCGCGTTCAGGTCGATCAGCAGCTGGGAGAGGAAGGCGGTGCGGACCGGGTCGAGCCCGGAGTCCGGTTCGTCGCAGAGGATGATCTGCGGGTCCAGCACGAGCGCGCGGGCCAGGCCGGCGCGTTTGCGCATACCGCCGCTGATCTCTCCCGGGAGCTTGCCCTCCGCGCCCAGCAGTCCGACGATCTCGATCCGCTCCATGACGATACGGCGGATCTCCGACTCCTTCCTGCGGGTGTGCTCCCGCAGCGGGAAGGCGATGTTGTCGAACAGCGACATGGACCCGAAGAGGGCTCCGTCCTGGAACATGAGCCCGAACAATTTCCGGGTCTCATAGACATCCCTTTCGGGCCCGTTCACCATGTCCACCCCATTGATGAGGACACGGCCCGTCTCGGGCTTGAGCAGCCCTATGAGCGACTTCAGGAAAACGGTTTTCCCGGTGCCGGACGGCCCCAGCATCACGCTCACCTCTCCGGCAGGAAGGGTGAGTGTCACGTCCTGCCAGATGCGCTGCTTACCGAAGGACTTGGTCAGGCCCTCGACCACCACTTCGATTCCCATATCACCTCCAGCGGACGCGTCTTTCGATGTGCGGTGCGGGGCGCACGACGGTAAGTCGGCGCGGAGCGTACTGGCAACGGTTACGCCCCGGATTCCCGCCGCCCTTCCCGTCTTTGTCACCCGGCAGACAACACACCGGGGCCGTACTTGTCTCCGCGGAGACAGGGGGCAGGGTCCCGCGGCTCCGGGGGGTTGGGATGCGCGGGACCCTGCCGCCGGATGTCCGGCCCCAGAGGGAGGGCGAGGCCGGGAGCATCCGCCGTGGCTCCGGGCGATGGGGCCATCGACCTGGAACCGAGCACCACACCGGCACGTTACGGCCGAGTAACCCCGGCGGGCAATACTGGATTCCGAGTTTTCGGGGAGACCCGGTCCGGCCATTCCGGACCTGTCATCGCGCAGACAAACCACACCTTGGAACTTGTCACCGGACGAGCATTCCGTCCCCTTGGCCAGCACCGCGCGAGGTACCGCACACCCGCGGCCGAGAACGCCGGAATTGACACTCGATGACTAAGACAGCCCGTGGATCACTCACTCCGGGAACAGCCTGTTCCCCCACTTCAAAGAATCATGAACAGCGGCATTGTTCGACCAACTTACCCGCACGTAACGTCATGGCTCGCGGACGGGGAAAAGCGAGCCGCGGGCTGCACGGCCTACCCTCGATCGCTTCGGCCGCAGCCCTTTCCTGCCGGTCAATCCACAAGGAGAGTCCTCACGTCATGAAGCAGACCACCAGAAGATGCACCGTCGTGGCGGGTGCGGCCGCGGCCGCCTTCGGGCTCGCGGTCGGAACCGCCTCGGCGGTGCCCTCCACGACCTGGACCGTCACCCCGACGGGCAGCTACACGGCGACGAACGTCGGCAACATCGTGCTGACCGCCAACATCCCGATGACGTGTACGACGTCGGGCGCGTCGGGGACCATGTCGAACGCCACGGGCAACCCGGCCCAGGTCGCCACCATCGACGCCATCAACTTCGGCACCGCCGCCTCGCCGTGCACCAGCGTCCTGGGCAACGTCACCACCGTGGCGGTCACCCCCTGGACCATCATGGCGCAGGACTACACCGCCTCGACCGGCGTCACCAAGGGCTACGTCGGCAACATCAAGGCCAACGTGACCGCGGGCGCCTGCAAGTTCACGGTGACGGGCAAGGCCTCGGGCACCTACACCAACTCCACCGGCGTCCTGGCGGTCAACAGCGTCGCCGGCGAGCTGGTCGTCGCCTCCAACCCCGCCCCCGCCAACTGCGGCACGGTGGTCACGACCTCCACCAAGCCCACCTTCAGGGGCAACTACGCCGTCAAGTCGTCGAACGGCTCCATCCCGAAGATCGTCGGCACCAACCCCTAAGCGCCACGCGCTCGCGTCCGCCCGGCCGGGACATCCGGCCGGGCGCTCGCGGACGCCCGGCCGAACCCGCCGGAACCGTTCGCCAACGACTCGACCTGAGCGGAGCCCCATGAGAAGCCACCGTCCCGCCGCGCCGCGGGGACCCCGTGTCCGTGCCAGGACAGCGGCGATCGGCGCGTTCGTCGTCCTCGCCGCCATGGTCCCGGCCGCGGCCGCCGTCGCGGGCCCCCAGGAGGTCGACACCGAACTCCCCTACGTCTGCACGCTCCCGTCGGGGAAGCTGCCGGCGACGGTACGGGTCTCGGCGACGTTCCCGGACCGGGCGAACCCGGGAGAGGCGTTCTCGCCCACCGATGTCGCCACCACCGTGGAACTGCCGGCCGAGGCGGTCGCGGACCTCACCGCACTCAAGGCCGCCACGGTGCAGCCCGCCACCCGCCTCACCGTCGACGTCACCCAGAACGAGGCCGCGGCCGAGGCGACCTGGCGCGGCACGGCGGAGCCGGTCGCCCTGCCCGAGTCCGGTCCGCTGACGCTGACCACGACGGGTGATGTCCCGTCGGTGACCGGGCAGGGCGACGGCGACCTGACGTTCTCCGCCGGGAATCTCGCCGTCGACATGGCACTCGCGACGGCTGACGGCGCCGCCGCCGAACCCGGTTCGGTCACCGTCGACTGCTCCCCCGCCGAGGACACACCGGACAAGGGGCTGCTGGCCACCGTGCCGATCGGCTCGGCCATGCCGGAGCCGAGCGGACCGCCGTCCGGGCCGCACTCACCGTCCGGGCCGCCCGGCCCGTCGTCCTCCGGGCCGGCGGACGAGCCGGAGCGGCAACGGCGGGACCGAGCGCCGGAAGTGGAGGAGAGCACGCCCGGCGGTTCAGCCGAGGACCGCGACGCACCGCAGTGTCTCTACGACGACGAGAACCCGTTCACGCCGACTTCCTACAACGCGTACGTCACCGGCTACACGAACGTGAACAAGCTGAAGGGCGCAACGCTGATCCCGCCGTACTGCATGCTGATCGAGCAGGGAGATTCAATACTCGAGTTCTTCCCGGACTTCAGCGGATACACCCTGACCCAGCACTCCACCGCCGACTTCGACTACGAAGGCCGCAAGCAGACGCCGCCTTACCGGTCCACCTTCCTGACCTTCGACTTCACACCGGTGACGGCCACCATGGTGTTGGAGCAGGTGGGCCCGGTGACCGTCGATACGCTCGGTGTGTCGTACGACATGGTGAACGTGGACCAGGACACCTACATCCGGGTGCCGCTGGTGCTCCGGATGACCGCTCTCGAGGTCAACGGAGTACCGCTGGACGTCGGGCCGGACTGCCGGACCGAAAGGCCCCTGACTTCTCCGGAACCGGAGCCCGCGAAACATCCCGGCGACCATCTGGTACTGCACGGCGAGACCAAGTTCGACGGCCAGAATGTCATCGGCTACACCATCCTGTCCGGCGGCCGGCTCACCGGCGAGGTGGCCATCCCCGCCTTCACCGGCTGCGGCACCGCCGACGGCGAAAACCTCGACCGTCTCCTCACCGCCTCCGTCTCCGGGCCCGGCAACTACGTCAAGCAGATCCAGGGCCAGACGTGCAATCCGAACGCCCCGCAGTTCGGGGACGGTGATCTCTTCGAAGCCCAGTGCACCCGCGACCTGCAGCCCTACGAGATCCCCGTCGCCGAACGCTGAGCCGTTCCGTTCCGCTGCTCCCGTTCCCCTCCCTCCGCCACGAAAGGTCACCCCATGCCCCGCTTCTCCCGCCGTACGAGACTCGCGACCGCCGCCACCACGCTCGGCACCGCGCTCGGCATCTTCGCCTCCCTGGGTACCGCGACCACCGCCACCGCCGCCACCAGCCCCACGCTCAACGGCGAGTGGGCCCCCTTCGACCGCTGCCCCGTGGACCATCCGGCGATGCTGGCCGCCGACGGCTTCGACAAGACGCCGCAGTGTGTGGTGTCGACCTCCGCCAGCGGCTCCATCAAACTGGGCAAGACCACCGTGACCACGGGGAAGACCAACCTCCAGGTGGGCGTCGTCCAGAACGCGGACGGCACCAGCACCGTCGTCGCCCCGGCCTCCGGCGCGCTCGTCGCCGACCCCGCCAAGGTGCCCGGCGGCCTGCTCGGCCTGATGTGTCCGAGCGAGATACCGGTGATCACGGGCATCTGCAAGACGCTCGACGACTCCAGGCTCAACACCATCACCGCCACCATGGAGTCCGTCGGCGCGCCCTACGCCTTCGACCAGACCGCGGGCGTCCTCACGGACATGCCCATCATCGCCCTGCCGGTCCGCATCCACCTGGAGAACCCGCTCCTCGGCAGCAACTGCTACATCGGGTCGAAGTCCGACCCGATCGTGCTGCGCCCGAGGAACCTCGACTACCCGGCGTTCGGCATGAGCTTCTTCAAGGGCGACGGCACCGCCGACGAGGCCGGTGAGATGAGCCGGATCGACCTCACCGGAGCCCCGCAGAACGACAGCACCTTCGCGGTGCCCGGAGCCACCGGCTGCGGCCTGAACGTCGGACTGATCAACCTGGCGGTCAACGCGAAGACCGGACTGCCCTCCGCCTCGGGGAACAACAGCCTCATGCTCAACAACGCGCAGACCCACCTCGCCGGCCTCAACGCGCCCGGCACCGTCGTCCCCGACGCCGGCAAGGTCCTCGCGGAGAACTGGCACTCCGCCGTCAAGTGAGCGGCCATGGGAGCGGCCGGCCAGGGGACCGGCGGTTCCCAGCCGTCCCAGTGACCGTCCCCCGCACCTGTGAACCGTCCGTGCTCAAACTGTGTACAAAGCACGGGAGTTGATTTAGCTTCAGCTTTCCAGACCGGCGTCACCCGGTGGCCCGGTCCGGCACCGTCCGTCGCCGTCCGCCACCGGACGGGACGGTGCCCGGCCGGCCACCCCGCCGCACACCTCGCAGAGCAAGGGGTGACTCATGCCCTCCATCGCACGGTCCCCTCAGGTCGGTGAACCGCTCGGTCCCCTCCCCCGGGGATTCGCGGCCTTCATACGTCCGGAACTCCCAGGACTGCTGAACGAGATACGGGTGGAGGTCACCCGCGCCTACCCGGTGTACGGCCGGCTGCTCAACGGGCCGAACGGCGACGCGATCCGCCAGGGCGTGGAGCAGGCACTGGTCGCCTTCGTGGACCGGGTGGCCGACCCCGGCAAGAGCTCGGAGCTGCGGGACGAACTCCTGCGCAGGTTCGGCCGGGTGGAGGCCTACGAGGGCCGCGATCTGGGGACCCTGCAGGGCGCGTACCGGCTCGGCGCCCGTATCGCGCTGCGCCGCGCCAAATCGATCGGGCGGCAGCACAACCTCTCCCCCGCCCTCGTGCTCTCCTTCGCCGACGCCCTCTTCGCGTACGTCGAGGAACTGGAGGCCGTCTCCCGCGAGGGGTACGCGGAGGTGCGGGAACGGGCCGTGTCCGAGGTGTCCGCGTTACGAAGACAGTTACTGCACCTGATCATGGCCGCGCCGCCGCTGCCCCAGACGGCCGTCTCCGAACTGTGCGAGGCCGCGGCCTGGGAACTGCCCCGCACCTGCACCCTCGTCGCCTTCCGCCCCCCGGTGCCGGACCGCATCCAGGCATCCCTCGACAACGACGTCCTCACCGATCTCGACATCCCGCAGCCGCACCTGCTCGTCCCCGGGGACCTCACCCCGCAGCGCCTCGCGATGCTCGGCACGGCCCTCGCCGACACCCGTGCCGCCGTGGGCCTGACCGTACCGCTCGCCCAGGCCGCCGACTCCGTCCGCTGGGCGCGCCGGGTGCTGCAGCTCGTCGACGACGGTGTGGTGCCCGACGCCCCGCTGGTCGCCTGCGAGGACCACCTCACCACGCTGTGGCTGCTGTCCGACCCCGCCCTCGTCGACCACCTCGCGGCCCGCGAACTGGCCCCGCTCGACGGACTCCCCGCCAGCCGGCGCGACCGGCTCGTCGAGACGCTCCGGGTGCACGTCTCCACCCGGGCGCCCGCCGAGCAGGTGGGCGAGCTGCTGGGCGTCCACGCCCAGACCGTCCGCTACCGCCTGCGGAACCTGGACACGTACCTGGGCGACCGGCTCGCCGACCCCGACCACCGCTTCGCCCTCGAGGCGGCCCTGCGCTCACTCCACCTGCGGGGTCACGACGACCACGCGGACTGATACCTGAGGCCTGATCCCCGAGGTGTCATCCGCGGTACAGCGGGTTGGGCAGCGGCAGATAGCGGGCGTCCGCCCCGTCCGCGCCCGTCCAGCGGAGCAAAAGGTTGGCCTTGCCGGGGAGGGTGGGCGAGGCGAGCAGAGCCGCGGCCTCCGGCAGGTCGTGACGGGCGGCCGACTCCCGCAGCTCCCGCCGTACGGCCGGCCACGGATCGAAGCCCGCCCACCGCTCGGCCAGCACCGCCGCCAGCTCCATCAGATGGTTGACGACCAGGCAGTACACCAGCCGCTCCCACCCGGCGGCCCGTGACACGTCCGGCAGCAGCTTCACTCCCTCCGCGTCCCGGAACAGCGCCTGTACGGGCAGGCCGGCGGCGTCCACGGCGACCAGGCTGTTCTGCATGTGCGCCTCCAGGACGACACCGTGCCGCGCGAACACCTCCAGCACCGGAGGCACCATGTGCCGCAGATACGCCTCCCACCAGGCCACCGGGTCCGTGACGCGGTCCAGCGGATTGCCGTCGAACCCCTCCACCAGCGCGGCCACGAGCAGCGGCGTCGCGCCGGAACCGGCCACGACGTGCTCCCGCAGCCCGTCGCGCACCAGCACGGCCAGCTCCTCGAAGGCGAAGCCGGCGGTGCGGTAGCCGCGGTCGCTCAGCCATGCCGCCGGACCGGGCAGGGCGGCGAGGGCGGCGGCCGTCGCGGCGTCCGTACGGCGGAGCTTCAGCAGGTCGTGGCGCCAGAGCCGGCGGACGTCGTTGGTGATGCGCACGTCCAGGCTGAACTTGAGGAAGAGGTCCCGGTCTTCGCCCACGGGCACCGCCCCGGGGACGTACACCGTGCGGATCGCCGCCGTGGGCCACACCTCGTACGGCGCGGGTCCGACCCGTACAAGGCGCCCGTCCGCGAACGCGTCCGCCAGTTCCCGCCCGACGAGGGACAGTTGCCAGGGGTGCGCGGGCAGCAGCCGGTAGCCGGGCGGGGCGGTGCCGAGGGCGTCCAGGGCCGAGGTGTCGCCCTCCTCCACGAGCACGTCCTCGCGCACCCCGAGCAGCGTGAGCGGGAACCGGGCGTACGCCTCGGGTGCGTACGGCAGCCAGCCCGTGACCGGGCCGCCGCCGCGCGCCTTGGGGGCGGGGTGGTGCGGATGGCCGGTGATCAGCGACTGCTCCGAGCGCAGGTACGGGTCACCGGGCGGCGTCACGCGCGCGCGGGCGGCGAGGACGGCGGCCACCGCCTCCCGGCTGTCCAGCATCTCGGCGGGCAGTTCGGAGTTGACGAGCCCGGTGTGCCGGCGCAGCACCTCGGCGGTCAGCTTGACCAGTTCGGCGTGGGAGAGGCGGTGCCAGCGGCCGTCCCGGTGCAGTTCGGGGCCGGCGGGGCGTCTGGTGCCGCGGACCCGCAGCAGCTGCCCGGCGGTTCTCAGCCGGTGGACGTCCGGCCCGGTCCGCTCCCCCACCTCCCGCAGCAGACAATTGAGGAGCGGGGCGGCGGCGTACGCGTCGGCCGCCGCGCCGATGTCGTCCCAGGGGTGCATGGCATCCTGCATGGCGTCCACGGGGTCCATTCGTTCCATACGGTGCGCTGGATGATCAGTATGTCTGTCGCCGTAGGCCGGCGTGGGCCCGTTCCGGCCGTCCGCGCACAACGGCGTGAAGCCGTGCCGATGTCCGCCCCGCGCCGCCCCCGCACCGATTCCGTACCCGAGGAGCCCGCCCGTGCACCGTCCCCCCACGCCCGAGGCCGAGGCCGCGCTCGCCGATGAACTCGCCGCCGTACGCCCCGACCTGGCGCAGCCGTACGCGGACGCGCTCCCCGGCGCCCGCGCCGCCGTCCTGTCCCGGCTGTGGCGCGCGCTCGCGTACGAGCCCCTGCCCTGGATCGCGCGCCGTGAGCACGGCCACGACGGCCTCACCGTCCACCTGGCCGACGGGCGCCGGCTGCACGGCCCGCACCCGGACCCGTACGCGACCGCCGCGTACGTCACGGAGGTACGCCTCGACGGCCGGCCCCATGACCGGGCGGCGCGGCTGATGACGGCCCTCGCCGTGCCGTACGGTTCCGGGTTCGCCGCCGAACTCGACCACAGCGCCGCCTCGTTGGCCCTGTCGCGCGCGAACCGGCCGGCCACCGCGGGTGAGCCGCTGACGAGCGCCGAGTGGGAGCAGCGGATCGTCGACGGCCACCCCTACCACCCCAACTGCCGCTCCCGCCCCGCCTTCTCGGTGGCCGAGCAGCTCGCCTACGCGCCGGAGCACCGGCCGGTCGTCCGGCTCGGCCTGGCCGGGCTCGCCGCGGGAGCGGACGGCTGCCGGGTCGTGGGCGACTGGCCGGAGTACTTCCGCGACGGCCGCCGGGTGCTCGTGCCCGTCCACCCCTGGCAGACCGAGCACGTCCTGAAGTGCCCCACCGCACCCGGCCCCGGCGTCCCGGCGCGTCCCCTGATGTCCCTGCGCACCCTCGCCCTTCCCGACTCCGGCCTCGGAGCCGGGGCCGGCGTCGGCGTCGGGACCGGACCGCACATCAAGACAACCCTCAGCTCGCGTCTGACCTCCTCCGTACGGGACATCTCCGTCGCCTCGGTCGAACGGTCCATGACCGTCTCGGCGTTCGCGGAGTCCGTCGCCGCCCGCACGGACGGGCTGCTGCACGTCACCCGCACCCTGGGCGCCGTCACCGCGGGCACCCCGGACCTGGCGGCGGTGCTGCGCGAGTCGCCGGACGTGTACGCGGGGAGCGGCGCCGGTGAGCGGGTGGTGCCCGTGGCCGCCCTGCCGGCCACCGGCCTGCCCCGCTCCCGGCCCTGGCTCGCCGGGTTCGCCCGCCTCGCGCTCACCGTCGGCCTGCGGCTGCTGGACCTGGGCGTGGCCCTGGAGGCGCACGGCCAGAACCTGCTCGTCGTCCTGTCGCCCACGGGCGCCCCCGTCCGGCTCGTCTACCGCGACCTGGCCGACATCCGGATCAGCCCCGCCCGGCTGGCCCGGCACGGCGTCCCGGTGCCCGACCTGACCGGCCGCAACATCACGGACGACCCGGCCGCCCTGCGCCGCAAGCTGTTCGGCTCCCTGGTCGCGGGCGCCCTGGGCGCGACGGCCGGTTCGGCGGCCGCCCTGGGCGAGGCCCTCTCCACCGTCGTACGGGACCTGCCGCGCACCGCCGATCTCACGGCCCTGCGGGAGGGTCCGGTGCCCACGAAGGCGCTCACGCTGATGCGGCTGACGCCGGAGCGGCCGGGGGACATCTGGGCCGAGGTGCCGAGTCCGCCCGCGTAGCGCCGATTCCCCGCGCGCGGCGCCCAGTTCGTTTTGTACCCCGCCGTCCGACCTCAATAAGATCCGCCGATGATCACAAGACAACGGCTGGCGGCGGGCGCCTGCGCCCTGCTCGCCGCCCTCACGGCCGGGATCGCCGTCCCGTCCGGAGCCGTCGCCGACGAAACGGCGGCGGACAAGGACGCACCCAAGGTCGACCTGGTGCTCGACGTCAGCGGCTCCATGCGGACCCGGGACATCGACGGGGCGTCCCGCATGGCCGCCGCGAAGCAGGCGTTCAACGAGGTGCTCGACGCGACCCCGGAGGACGTGGAACTGGGCATCCGCACGCTGGGCGCCGACTACCCGGGCGACGACCGCAGGACGGGCTGCAAGGACACCGCGCAGCTCTACCCGGTCGGCCCGCTGGACCGCACCGAGGCCAAGACGGCGGTCGCCACGCTCACGCCCACCGGCTGGACCCCGATCGGTCCCGCGCTGCTGAAGGCCGCCGACGACCTGGAGGGCGGCAACGGCACCAAGCGCATCGTGCTGATCAGCGATGGCGAGGACACCTGCGCCCCGCTGGACCCGTGCGAGGTGGCCCGCGAGATAGCGGCCAAGGGCATCGGCCTGACGATCGACACGCTCGGCCTGGTGCCGAACGCCAAGATGCGCGTCCAGCTCAGCTGTATCGCCGAGGCGACCGGCGGTACGTACACGTCCGTCGAGCACACCGACGAACTGACCGATCGCGTCAATCAGTTGGTGGACCGCGCCGCCGATCCGGTGGTGGTCCCGGAGGCCGTCGAGGGCACCGATGTGTGCGCGAAGGCCCCGCAGCTCGGCTCCGGTGTCTACACCGACCGCGAGGAGTTCGGGCAGGAGCGCTGGTACCGCGTCGACGTGCTGCCGGGCCAGGAGCTGCGCGCCTCGGTGAGCGTCGCGGCGGACCGCGGTGTCGACCCGTCGTACGGCCTGCTGGTGCGGGCGGTCACCGTGCACGGGCGGGAGATCGTGCGCGGCGAGGCCACGGGCACCGGCCGCACCGACGTGCTCTCGACGGGCCTGCGCTATCCGAAGCCCGAACGGGACGACGCCGACACGGACGACGGCGGGAAGCCCGCGGCCGAGACGGTCTGCGTCGGGATCGCCCACTCCTTCTCCCCCGCCGAGGGGGTGAAGACCACACCGGGCCTGCCGGTCGAGACGACGATCGACATCGTGGGCGGGCCCGGCGACGCGGACGACGTGGCCGCGTTCGGCCTCGGGCGCGGCTGGTGGCTGCTGGGCGTCCTGGTGCTGGTCGGCTTCCTGGCCGGGCTGGTGTGGGGCTGGGTGTCGCGGTGGCGGGTCGCCGTCTGGAGGACGAACTGATGCGGATGACCGATGTGCTGCGCAGGACGCGGGCGGCCGCCCTGGGGGCCATGACGGCCGGGTTCGTGCTGCTGGGCGGTGCCGCCTCCCCCGCCGTGGCCGACTCCTCGCCCTCCGCCGGCCCGACGGACGCGGAGGACGGTGCCGCGCCCACCCTGGCGGGCACCTCCTTCCGTACGGCGACGGAGATCGAACAGGGCCAGGAGGCCACCGCCAACGGCTCCGCGGGCGACTACATGTACTGGTCGTTCCCCGCGGACGCGGAACAGCGCCCCACCGTCGAGGCCACGGTGAAACTGCCGGAGGGCGCCCGTTCGGCGTCGTCCACCTGGCAGATCGACGTGTACGACGGGCTGCGGCGCCGCCAGGCCTGCCAGTACGGGGCCCAGACGCGGACGGCCGGCCAGTCCGCCGACACCGCCTCAGTGGAGCTGTCCTGCACGCTGCGCACCGTGCGCGCCTGGTCGGAGCCGTGGGCGAACGACCCGCTGCCGGGCACGTACTACATCCGCCTGACCGTGACGGACGTCGCGACGGCCGACCTGGGCATGCCCGTGGGCGCCGAGGTCCGGGTCGACTCCAAGGACATGGGCGGCGCGGCGGCGGTGGACGGCTCGCTGGCGGAGCCGCTGGTGCCGGGCATCGCCGCGCAAGCGGACGAGGACGAGGAGTCCGAGGACACGGCGACGGCCGTACTGTCCTCGATCGAGCCCGAGGACGGCTGGTCCTCCGGCTGGTGGTCCGACCGCTGGGTGTGGACGGCGGTCGGCGGCGTGCTGGCGGCCCTGGCGGGTGTGGGCGGGTACGCGCTGACGCGCGGTTCCGGCCGCCCGTCGCGGGTTCCGCCGCCCGGTGCCTGACGGCGCCTCACGTCCATGGCCCGCCGCACCGGCCCTCGCCGGTGCGGCGGGCCACGCGTATCAGCCCTCGCGCAGTTCCTTGGCCAGCGTGCCCTCCCCCTCCACGGTCACGCGACCCGCCCGCACCGCGTCCCGCAGACTCAGCTCGCCCCGGCTCACGGCCGCGGACGTCTCCGCGTCGAACGACAGCCTGACGTCCGGTGTACGGGGCGCCGCTCCGTCCCCGTACACGGGCCCTTCCGCGGCCTCGGCGCCCGTCCACACATGGAACGGGCCTTCCTCCAGCCGGGCCTCCACCAGCGCCGAGCCGCCGGCCTCCAGCGCCTCCAGTCCGCGCAGCAGCGGCAGCGCGAACCAGTGCGCCCGTACGGCATCGGTCTCCCGCCGTTCGCCGAGCGCGCCCGCACCCCACGCACCCAGCGCCTGCAGCACGGGCAGCAACTCCCGCCCGCGCCCGGTGAGTTCGTACACGAAGGCGGCGCCCGGCGGAGCCAGCCGGCGTCTCGTCACGAGCCCGTCCCGCTCCATGTCCTTCAGCCGGGAGGCGAGCACATCGGTGCTGACGCCCGGCAGGTCCGCGTGCAGATCGGTGTACCGGCGGGGCCCGGCGAGCAGCTCACGGACGATCAGCAGGGTCCAGCGGTCACCGACGACGTCGAGGGCCCGGGCGGCGGAACAGTACTGGTCGTAACTACGGCGGCGAGGTGGCATACAACGCAGTCTAAACAGATGGTTGGACTTTCCAAGCGGTGACTTGGTAAAACCAAGTAACACCACGAACCGGAGAGGCGCAGCGCATGGAATTCCGGCAGTCGAGCAAGTTGAGCGAGGTCTGTTACGAGATCCGCGGCCCGGTCATCGAGCACGCCGACGCGCTGGAGGAGGCGGGCCACAGCGTCCTCCGCCTCAACACCGGCAACCCCGCGCTCTTCGGCTTCGAGGCGCCGGAGGAGATCGTCCAGGACATGATCCGGATGCTCCCCCAGGCGCACGGCTACACCGACTCGCGCGGCGTCCTCTCCGCGCGCCGGGCGGTGGCCCAGCGGTACGAGACGCTCGGCCTGGAGGTGGACGTGGACGACGTCTTCCTCGGCAACGGCGTCTCGGAGCTGGTCTCGATGGCCGTACAGGCACTGCTGGAGGACGGCGACGAAGTCCTCATCCCGGCGCCCGACTTCCCGCTCTGGACGGCGGTGACGACCCTCGCGGGCGGCAAGGCGGTCCACTATCTGTGCGACGAGCAGGCGGACTGGTACCCGGACCTGGACGACATGGCGTCGAAGATCACCGACCGCACGAAGGCCGTGGTGATCATCAACCCGAACAACCCGACGGGCGCCGTCTACCCGAAGGAGATCATCGAGGGCATCCTCGACCTGGCCCGCCGCCACGGTCTGATGGTTCTCGCCGACGAGATCTACGACCAGATCCTGTACGACGACGCCGTGCACCACTCGGCCGCCGCCCTCGCCCCCGACCTGGTGGTCCTCACCTTCTGCGGCCTGTCCAAGACCTACCGGGTGGCGGGCTTCCGCTCCGGCTGGCTGGTGGTCACGGGCCCGAAGCAGCACGCGAAGGACTACCTGGAGGGCCTGACGATGCTGGCCTCCATGCGCCTGTGCGCCAACGCCCCCGCCCAGTACGCCATCCAGGCCGCGCTCGGCGGCCGCCAGTCCATTCGCGACCTCACGTCCCCGGGCGGCCGTCTCCACGACCAGCGCGACCGCGCCTGGGAGAAGCTGAACGAGATCCCGGGCGTGAGCTGCGTGAAGCCGAAGGGCGCGCTGTACGCGTTCCCGCGCCTCGACCCGAAGGTCCACAAGATCCACGACGACGAGAGGTTCGTGCTGGACCTGCTGCTCAGGGAGAAGATCCAGGTGGTGCAGGGCACGGGCTTCAACTGGCCGGCCCCGGACCACTTCCGCATCCTCACCCTTCCCTACGCGGACGACCTGGAGGCAGCCATCGGGCGGATCGGGCGGTTCCTGAGCGGGTACCGGCAGTAGCCGCGGATACCGTCCGTAGCCCGGGAGCGGCGGCTCAACCGGGCGGGCCCGACGCGGTACCGGCACTGACGGCGGCCACGATCGCGGCGACGTCCTCGCGGCTCAAGGGCTCGGCATCCATGTGGTGGTGGATGGAGAGCCCCTCCACCAGCCCGTCCAGACCCCGGGCGGTCCTGGGGTCGAAGTGCCTGCCCAGCGAGGTGCGGCTGGCGCGCATCCAGGACCGGGTGACCTCCTGCAGTGCCGGATCCCGTGCGGCGAAGGCGTACAGCTCGTAGATGAGCACGAGCTCCCGGGGGGTCCCGTACTCGGGCCCGCAGATGAGCTCCACCACCGCGGCGCGCGCCTCCTCGGTCGTCCTCGCCGCCTCCAGCAGTTCCCGGTACCGGACGGACATCGACTCCGCAAGGCGGGTGAAGGCCTCGACGAGCAGCTGCTGCCTGCCCTCGAAGTAGTAGGTCATCGACCCCAGCGAGACACCGGCGGCCTCGGCGATGCGCCGCTGCGTGGCACCCGTGACCCCGTGCTCGGCGATCACGTCCAGGGCCGCGTCGATGATGCGGTCCCGGCGCCCCGGGTCGTTCGGACCGCGAGAGCTTCCCGTCAAAGTGATCCTCTTCCTCGGCTCGGTATCGCCGTGTACGTTTGTACATACTGCTTGTACGTACTTCTTTCACGTACTCGGCCGAGGGCGACGCCCGCCCTGCCGCATTCTCCTGGAGGGGCACGCCGCCGATGGACCTGGCCACACGCCGCCGCCGAACGGCGCTGTTCCTCTTCTTCCTCATACCGGGCCTGTCCATCTCCTCCTGGGTGACCCGGACCCCCGACATCAGGGACCAGCTCGGAGCCTCGACCGCGCAGATGGGGCTCGTCCTGTTCGGCCTGTCGGTCGGCTCCATGCTCGGCATCCTCTGCTCCGGCGCCCTGGTGGCCAGGTTCGGCACCAGGCCCGTGATGGGCGTGGGAACACTGCTGGTCGTGCTCGGTCTGGTGGTCATCGGCGGCGGGGCCGTGCTGCCCTCCGCCCCCGCCGTCACGGCCGGGCTCTTCCTTTTCGGCGCCGGCATGGGAGGCGGCGAGATAGCGATCAACGTCGACGGCGCCGAGGTCGAGCGGATCACCGGCGGTACGGTGCTGCCCACGCTGCACGGCTTCTTCAGCCTCGGCACCGTCGTGGGCGCCGCGCTCGGCATCCTGTGCACCGCCGTCGAGTTCCCCGTGCAGTGGCATCTGTTCGCCATGGCCGCCGTCACGGCCGCCCTGCTCGCGTACGCCATCCGCGCCATTCCCACGGGGGTCGGCAGGACGAGGGGGACAGCGGGGCACAGCGAGGCCGGCGCGGAAGCGCGGTCGCCCCGCGCGACGCTCTGGAAGGACCACCGTCTGCTGCTGATCGGCGGCATCGTCCTCGCCATGGCCCTGGCCGAGGGCGCCGCCAACGACTGGCTCCCCCTGCTCATGGTCGACGGCCACGACATGGACCCCGCCCTGGGATCGGCCGTCTACGCGGGCTTCGCCGCCGCCATGACGATCGGCCGCTTCGGCGGCGGATTCTTCATCGACCGCTTCGGCCGCACCGCCGTGGTGCGCGCCAGCGCGATCTCCGCGGCCCTGGGCCTCGCCCTCGTCATCTTCGCCGACTCCCCCGTCCTCGCCGGCGCCGCGGTGCTCTTCTGGGGCCTGGGCGCCTCGCTCGGCTTCCCCCTCGCCCTGTCCGCCGCGGGCGACTCCGGCCCCGACCCGGCGGCCCGTGTCAGCCTGGTGGCGATGATCGGCTACGTCGCGTTCCTCGTCGGACCGCCCGGCCTGGGCTTCCTCGGCGACCACTACGGCCTGCGGTACGCGATGTCCGCCGTCCTCGTGTTCGTGGCCGTGGCGATCTTCCTGGCCCCGGCCGCGGGGACGCGCCGCACCACCGTCACGCACCCCGCCCCGGCGGAGCAGCCCACGCCCGACAGGTGACGGCCGTCGCCGCCTCGCTCCGCGC
Source organism: Streptomyces sclerotialus (assembly GCA_000719105.1). Classification (GTDB taxonomy): domain Bacteria; phylum Actinomycetota; class Actinomycetes; order Streptomycetales; family Streptomycetaceae; genus Streptomyces; species Streptomyces sclerotialus_B. Next base: position 51,988 of record JODX01000017.1, read on the forward strand.
CGGGACGGACGTCGTGGGAGGCGTGGCGAAGCTCGGTGCGTTACTCCTGGCCCTGCTGCCGTGCTGTCCGAGGATGCGCGAACGCTCTGCATCGCGCTGAGCGGTGCCGACGCGATCGCCGCCGTCGACACCGGCACCCACGTGGAGAAGGCGCGTTACGCCACGGGCGACGAGGACTGGGACAGCGACATCGGCTCGCTCAGCCTCGCAGCCTGCGCGGTCTCCCCGCTGGGCGACACCGCCGCGGGCATCGACAACTCGTACGGCCCGGACATCTGCCTCTTCGAACCCGGCGCCACCGCACCCACCCAGGTCATCGACCCGGAGCCGGACACAGGCCGATCCCTGCGCCCGCACGGGCCGACCTGGTCCCCGGACGGTACACGGCTGTCCGCCCTGACCGGCGAGTACGGCTCGACGCCCGCGCTCCACGTGATCAAGCCGTGGCAACAGCCGGATGCCCCGCGTCCAGTCCGGTACCGGACGCGGGGCATCCGCGTACGAGGGTGAGTCTGCCGCGCCGCGGCAGCCGTTCTCAGCGGCCCCCGGCCCGCCGCCGGGCCTCCTCAGTGGTCTCCTGCCCGGTACGGCGCAGCTCCTCGGCTCCTTCCTGCCCCGACCGGCGCGCCTGCCGGCCGGTGGACCGGGCAGCCTCCTGCGCGGTGTCCTTCACGGACGAGGCGGCCTCCTCGGCGGGCTCACGCATACCCTCCGTGATGCCCTGGGCGGCCTCCCGCACCGTCTCCTTCGCCGGTTCGACCAGCTCGTCGGAGCGCTCGCGGATCCGCTGCCCCACACGTTCCTCCGCACCGGTCGCCGGGAACAGGGCCCCGGCGAGCAGACCGGTCCCGAACGCGATCAGTCCGGCGGCGAGCGGGCTGCCCTCCGTCCGGCGGCGTACCTGCTCGGGCACCTGGCGTGCCTGTTCCCCGAGCTGCTCGGTGGTCTCGCGCATGGTGTCACCCACTTCCGAAGGGGAGGGCGTGACGGTGCGGACCGTGCCCATCACCCTCTCTTTGACGTTGCCGAGGCGGTCGCGTGCGGCGTCCGCCCTGCGGCGCATCACCCGTTGCGGGCTGACCCGTTCCACGAGCCGGTCCGCCGTCTCCGCCAGGTGTGCGCGGGTGGCGTCGGCGTCTTCCCTCAACCGGTCGGGTGACGTGCCCATTTCGCATCCTCCTTCAACGACTCCACTGACCGTTCGGGGGTGAGCTGGACCGTGCGCATCCGCCGGCGCCCGGCGGCGTACAGGGCCGCTCCGACCGCGGCCCACACCACGGTGAGGATCAGGGCCGCCCAGGCGATGTCCATGACGTGCCTGAGGCCGTACATCGCCGCGAACGAGCCCAGCAGGAGCGCCAGCCCGGCGGCATAGCCCGCACCGCCGTACAGGCCCGCGGCCTTGCCGGCCTTCCGGCCCTCCTGCTTCAGCTCCGTCTTGGCCAGCTCGACTTCGTTGCGCACCAGCCGCGACAGATCGCTGCTGATCTCGCTGATCAGGTCGCCGATCGATGCGTCGTCACCGCGTGCCGGCTCCGCTGCCGGAGCGGGCGCGGATGCGTCCTGCACCCGGCCCTGCGGTGGACCGGGCCGTTCGACGGGCCGGGACGCCATGGTCACCACCCCCTGCCGGGCTTCCCGGGTTCTCCGGGCCGGGCCGGCGGGGCCACCCGCGGTGTCGTGGGCGGCGGCGGTGCCTCGGCGCCGTGCTTCCCGGCCTGCGGCGTGTACGCGGCCCGGGACGTCCCGGACTCGTACGCCGACGGCGGCACCGGCGCGGCCTCGACCTGCTCCTCGAGGGCGGGCCGCACGGTGGTGTCCGTGTCCCTGCCGGTGTCCGTACCACCGGCCGCGGTGACGCCCCGTCCCAGCCGGGACACGGCGAAACCGGCCAGTGCCGCACCGGCGAGGAACAGACCCGGGCGCCGGCGTGCGAAGTCCCGGACGTCCTCCAGGAGTTCGCCCGGCCCCTGCCTGTCCATCCGGTCGGCGAGCGTGTGCCCGCGCTCGGCCAGTTGGTGCACCAGCGAGGAGGCGGGCGACTCCGGCTTGCCGGTCTCGCTCATGTGCTTGAGGTCCTCGGCCAGGTAGCGGATGTTGGCGGCCAGCCGCCGCACCTGAGTACCGGCCTCTCCCTCCGCCTGCTCCTTGAACTGCTCGAAGAGGTCACGTCCCCGGTCGGCGGTCTCCCGGAGCACTTCCTGCGCGCCTTCCCGTGCCGTGCCCGCCACCTCCTGCCCTTTCTCCCGGACGACGCCGGCGCCGTGCTGCGCGCCCTGCTGGGCGGCCCGCCCCGCCTCCGTGGCCCTGCCTTCCCGGCGCGGCCGTTCAGGTCCTTCGGTCCGGTCCATGGAATCGCTCCTCTGCACACTGCCGTGGGTCGGAAACGGCCGCCGGGTACCCGCACCCCTGATCGAAACGGCGGGGGACGGAACAATGACCGAAAGGCGTCATTCCGGCGCCGGCGCACGCGGTTGCCGGGCGGTTGCGCCGCCGGTATCACTGTTCACCCGACGGGCGGAGCCGTGACCGGAGGCCGGCCGGTGACGGGCCCACTCCGACGCGCCGGGAATGCGCGCACTCGGCGGCCTGTTGGTGATCATGAAGCGATGACCGATCATCGAGCGCAGGCGAAAGGAACGGTGCCGACCATGGGTGACCTGCTCCTCGTGCGACACGGCGAGACCGAGTGGTCCCGGTCCGGGCAGCACACCAGTTGGACGGACCTTCCGCTCACCGCCAGGGGACGTGAACAGGCACGCGCGGTCGTACCGCTCCTCGGCGCCGAGCGGCCCGGGGCCGTCTTCGTCAGCCCGATGCGGCGGGCGCGGGAGACGGCGGAGCTGGCCGGGCTGCGCGATGCGCGGATCGACGCCGATCTGAGCGAGTGGGACTACGGCGCGTACGAAGGGGTCACGACCGCCGAGATCCAGCGCACCCGGCCCGACTGGTTCCTGTTCACCGACGGCGTCGCGCCCGGGCCGCCCGAGCATCCCGGAGAGAGTGCCGAGCAGGTCGGAGCGCGCGCGGACCGTGTGCTGGACAGGGCGCGTGCGGCACTGGAGAGCACGGGGCGCGATGTGGCGCTGGTGGCCCACGGGCACTTCCTGCGGGTGCTGACCGCACGGTGGCTGGGGCTGCCGCCTGCCGACGGCGCGCTGTTCCGGCTCGGGACGGGCACGGTCAGCCGGCTCGGCACGGAGCACGAGCGGCCTGTCATCAGCACCTGGAACGTCGACTCCTCGGCGTGAGGAGCCCAGGACGTGAAGGGGCCCCACCCGTCACCGGGTGGGGCCCCTTCTTCCGAGCGCCGGGCAGGCCTTGCACCTGCATTTCCCCGCAGGAAGCGGGGCGTCTTTCCTTGGACCACCAACGCACAGCCTGGCGCCGAGAGTTCCGGCGGCCTGCTCAAGATCAATCATAGCCCATCGGTGAGTGCCCGGTGCACCGTTGTCGGACCCTCCCCGTAGTCTCGGCGGGGCCGGTGCCGAGACCGTACGACCGGAAGAGGACGGACGACCGGGGAAGGAGTGTGCCGTGACACGACCGCCCACCGCCGCCCAGCGGCGCATCATCGACGCCGCCGATCCCGTGACCGGACGGCTCCGGGGTACACAGGCACAGCTCGCTGCACTGGTGAAGCGAGGGCTCGCCTTCCGGCACCCGCGCCCGCCGCACGATCACTTCCTGACGCCCGCCGGGCATCGCGTACGGGAGGAGGGGGCGGTCGCGGGACCGGGGCCGCACACTCCTGAGCCCGTTGCCCCGCCCTCGCCCGCCGAAGGCGGTGTCTTCGCCGCACGCGTCGGCGGTGAGGAGGCGCCCGAGTCCGGTCCCGCCCGCACGCGTGAGGTGCACAGCGCGTGGCAGGGGCTGCTGGAGCTGCGCCGGACGACCAATCCGGACGGGTCCGTGGAGCGGCCGTGCGGGTGGGAGCGCGATCACCTCGTACGGGCCGCCGCGCTCGCCCTGGAGGCAGCCGGGCACCGGCCGGCCACGGGTTCGGAGGACGCCGGGTACCGGGTGCGGGTGACCCCGCAGCCGGAGGCCGTCGCCGTGCACGGGTCGGATGTCGCGGCGCTGCGGAGCTGTGCGGACACGTTGGAGCGTGCGGGATGGCAGGTGAGCGAGCACACCGGGCTGCGCACCCGCGCCCGCTATCTGCTGGCCTCGCCCCGCCGGGTGTGAGGTGGATCGCCGTCGAAAGGGAAAGCCATGACCGAGCCGTTCTCCGTTCCCGTGACCGTGCGCGGTTACGAGACCGACGTACAAGGCCACCTCAACCAGAGCGTGTACCTCCAGTACGCCGAGCACGCCCGCTGGTCGCTCCTCCAGGCGGCGGGGATCCGTCAGGCCGATCTCATGGCCAAGGGGGTCGGCCCCGTGGTCCTGGAGACGACCATCCAGTACCGACGGGAGCTGCTCGCCGGTGACGAGACCGAAGTGACCTGTGTCTTCTCCTGGACGGAGGGCAAGACCTTCCGGGTCGAGCAGACCATCCGCAAGACCGACGGCACGGTCGCGGCCGTGATCACCGGGGTCGCCGGGCTCATGGACCTCAAGGTGCGCAAGCTGGTCGCGGACCCCCGCGAGTACTTCCGGGCCCTGGCCGCGGACCCGACGCTCTTCGGGCTGTGAGTGACGGTCGGGTCATTGGGCGCTCGCCGCGGGCCGGACGACGATCTCGTTGACGTCCACCTCCGCGGGCTGGGACACCGCGTAGGCGATGGCGTCCGCGATGGCGGAGGCGGGGAGCGCCACGGCGCGGTAGGTCCTCATGGCCTCCTTGGCCGCGGGGTCCGAGATGCTGTCGGCGAGTTCGGACTCGGTCACGCCCGGGGAGACGAGGGTGACCCGTATGTCCCCGGCGGACTCCTGGCGCAGTCCCTCGGAGATCGCGCGGACGGCGAACTTGGTGGCGCAGTAGACGGCGGCGGTCGGAGAGACCTCGTACGCGCCGACGGAGGCGATGTTCACGAAGTGGCCGCCGCCCTGGGCGCGCATCACGGGCAGGGCGGCGGCGATGCCGTGCAGGACGCCCCGCACATTGACGTCGATCATCCGGTCCCACTCGTCGGTCCGCAGCGCCTCCAGCGGCGACAGCGGCATCACTCCGGCGTTGTTGACCACCACGTCCACCCGGCCGTAGCGCTCGCGGGCGGCGGAGACGAAGGCCCGCACGTCGGCGGCGTCGGTGACGTCCAGCCGCCGGGCCGCCGCGGTACCGCCCGCGGTGGTGATCTCCTTGGTCAGCGCGTCGAGACGGTCGGCTCGCCGCGCTCCGAGGAGCAGCCGGTGGCCGTCGGCGGCGAGCCGGCGGGCGGTGGCCTCCCCGATTCCGCTGCTCGCTCCGGTGATCACCACGACCTTGGCGGCGGATGCGTCGGTCATCCCTGCGTCTCCCTTCGGGTGCGGCACGAGAGTCCTTGTCATACCGGACTCCTCTCGTGCACGAGTGCGGATCCGTTCCGCCCGACCGAGTCTCGACGGGTCGACGGCCACCGGCCAGGACATGTGCTGCCTGGGTGCGGCACACCCAGGCAGCACACCGCCGCGCCGCCTAAGACTTGTCCCGTAACTGCCGGTCACGGGTGAGATGATCTTGTCGTGTCTGGTGTGATCACGACGTCGGAGCCCTCCTGGATAGCCCCGTTCACCGGGCTGAGTCCACGTCAGTTCGGCAAGCTGATCACCGCTCTGCGCCGGGAGGGTGCGGACCCGATGCGCAAGGGCCGGCCCTGGAGTCTGCCGCTGGAGGACCGGATCCTGCTGGTCGCCGCGTACTGGCGCACGAACCTCACCCTGCGCCAGCTGGCTCCGCTGTTTGGCGTGTCGAAGTCGGCCGCGGACCGCATCATCACCCACCTCGGCCCGGCGCTCGCGCTCCAGCAGCGCAAGAGGTTCCGCGACGACACCGTGCTCATCGTGGACGGCACCCTGGTCCCCACCCGTGACCACAAGGTGGCCGCGCAGTCGAAGACATCTCATGCCGCTGGTGGGTCAAGTAGGCGCTCAGGCAGCGAGGTCCATGGGCGGTGTGAAGGCACGATCGGGATCGAACAGCGTGCGGTGCTGCAGGCAGTGGTAGAGGCAGCCGAGCAGTTTGTTGAACAGGTTCCTGAGAGCTGCGATGTGGCGTTCTCCGCCAGCACGCCGTCGGTCATAGTGGGCGCGTGGAGCCTGCGTGCTGAGGGCGGCGAAGGCCCACATGTGCCCGATTGAGGCGAGTCGTTGGTTCTTGACGGTGCGGGCCACGACGACGTGGCTGCGGCCGGAGGCCCGCGTGATGGGGGCCGCGCCGGCGTATGCCTTCATGGCTCGGGCGTCCGCGAAGCGTTCGCGGTCGTCTCCGATCTCCGCGAGGACTCGAGCTCCGGAGAGCACGGACAGCCCCGGAAAGCTGGTGATGATGGATGCGTCCGGGTGGGCGAGGAAGGCCTCCTCGGTCGCCGCCGCGAGCTGGACGACGCTGGTGCAAGCGGCGTCGACCTGCCGGATGAGTGCTGTCGCTTGGTGTCCCAGAGCCTGTTCAACCTGTGGCAGCTGGTGGAGGTAGTCCGCGCGGAAGATCTCCCGGAGGCGCTCGACCTCGGCTTCGATTCCGCGGCGTGGGCGCTCACCGCGCTTGAGCAGTGCGCGCAGTTGGCTGCGGGTGAGTTTGTGGGCGTCGGCCGGTGTGGGTGCGGCGGTCAGGATCACGCGGGCGCGAGGCGAGTCGAGTCCGGGATTGCCGGGGCCGTGGAAGGCCGCGAGGGCGGCCGGGTAGTACTCGCGCAGGTGTGAGCGGAGCCGGTTGATCATTTGTTGTCGGTCCCAGATCGCGTCCTGGTGAGCGCGGGCGAGGACGGCGACGGCCTGCCCGGCTTCGCTGTCGTCAGGAAGGGAGCGGTGAGCATGCCGGTCGGTCCGCAGGATGTTGGCCAGGACGCGGGCGTCCGCTGCATCGGACTTGGCCCGGGAGACGCTGGCGCGATCGCGGTAACGGGCGGCGGCCAGTGGATTGATCGCGTAGATCTTGCGTCCGGTGGCCCGCAAGCAGGCGACGAGCAGCCCACGCGGGGTCTCGATGGCGACCGGGATCGGGTCCTCAACACTGTCGCCGTGCCGGACCAGCAGTTCCATCAGCGCATGGAATCCTGCGCTGTCATCGCTGATCCGTAGCTTGGCCAGCTGGGCACCGTCCTCGTCCACCAGAGCTATGTCGTGGTGTCCTTCCGCCCAGTCGATGCCGCAGAAGATCGTGCTCAACGTCTTCACCTCCGTGCCGACGTGCGGTTTCACTTTCAGGCGGAGCACGCGGCGCTCTAATAGAAGTGCTCGGGGCACGCCATCTCATGAGCCGTTCGTGTCTCCAGCGACCGGCAGGGACCTCGGTCTGCTGAAGAGCTCTCGGGCTCGCGAACTACTGAGAGGTCGGCCCCTGCCAGCGGGCTGGCGACATGAAACCTGTGATGGCCCAGCTCCTGCCGGGCGGGACCGGTCTTTGACAAGAAATCGAGGTTCCGGAACTACCGAAGGTCTCCGACCGGCAGGACGAGGGGCGGGGCGGAGCCGGTCTGACCACGAACTCCAGTCCGGAACGGAGGCTGCCTTCCACCTCGCACAGTGGACCCTTGCACTCCCGCGCTCGGGGTCACCGATGAGCTATTAGAACTACCGCTACTCCACCAACCACCAGGTCGTCATCGACGCCGACACCCGGCTCGTCGTCGCCGTCGGCCGGCCCCTGCCCGGGAACCGCAACGACTGCAAGGCTTGGAAGCTGTCCGGCGCCGCATACGCCGTCGGCCGCACCACCGTCATCGCCGACGGCGGCTACCGCGGCACTGGCCTCGTCATCCCGCACCGCCGCCAGCCCGGCCTCCCCCGCTGGAAACAAGAACACAACGCCTCCCACCGCAAGGTGCGCGCCCGCGTCGAGCATGCCTTCGCCCGCCTGAAGGCCTGGAAAATCCTCCGTGACTGCCGCCTAAAAGGCGACGGCGTCCACCACGCCATGCTCGGCATCGCCCGCCTGCACAACCTGTCCCTCACCGGATAGGCCCCGGCCTGCTCGCATGGAGATACCCGCTGCCGCCTATGCAGGGGGCAGCCACTGGTAGATCCTTTGTAGCCGTGACCCACATGACAAACGACACCACGTGGCCCGGAAAGATCAGTGCCATCACCCTGTTCACGGAGGACCTAGAGGGCACAAAGCGGTTCTACCGTGACGTGTTCCGCCTGCCGGTGGCCTACGAGGACGACAACTCGGCCGTCTTCGACTTCGGGAACACCATCATCAACCTGCTGCAATCCACCGCGGCACACGAGCTGATCGACCCCGCGCGCGTCGCTGTCCCGGACGCCGGCTCGCGCCTTCAGCTCACCCTCCCCGTGGACGACGTGGACGCGATGTGCAAGGAGCTGACCACTCGCGGCGTGACGCTGCTGAATGGCCCGATGGACCGGCCCTGGGGGATACGAACGGCCAGCTTCCAGGATCCTGGCGGCCACATCTGGGAGATCGCGCAGTGACCGCGACCGTGCCCGCGACCGCGGACACCGAGATCCAGGCCCTCCTGTCCTTTCTGGACGCACAGCGCCGCCATGTCCTCGGCATACTCGACGGGCTGGACCCGAAGGCACTGCGGTGGCCCGTGCTGCCGTCCCGATGGAGTTGTCTGGGGCTCGTCCAGCACCTCGCGCTCGACGTCGAGCGATTCTGGTTCCAGGCCGTCATCACCGGCGATCCCGCCGTCATCGAAGCCCTCGACGACATCGACGACGCCTGGCAGGTGGCCCCCGGCGTACCGCACACCGAGGTATTCGACCGGTACCGAGCGGAGGCGGATCTTGCCAACACCGCCGTCGCCGCTGCGGACGCGGACGCTCCTCTGGCCTGGTGGCCCCACCACCTCTTCGGCGACCCGCACCTGCACACCGTTCGGGACGTCCTGCTGCACGTCATCACCGAGACCGCATGCCACGCCGGACATCTCGACGCCGCACGAGAACTTATCGACGGCCGCCGATGGATGGTTCTGACCTAAAGACCGACTGCCGACCGCTAAAGGGGAGTCACTTACGGGACAGCCCTTAGCCTGGGGGACATGACCGACAATCAGCTGGGCGAGTTCCTGCGCGCACGCAGGGCGGCCGTGCGGCCGCAGGACGTCGGCATGGCGAGCCACGGCGTGCGCCGGGTCGCCGGACTGCGCCGTGAGGAGGTCGCCGTCCTGGCCGGGGTGAACGCGGACTACTACACCCGCCTGGAACAGGGACGCGAACGCCGTCCCTCGGCCCAGGTGATCGACGCGCTCGGCCGCGCCCTGCGGCTGGACCACGATGCCCAGGCACACCTGCACCGGCTGGCCGGGACGGTGCCGAGCGGCCGGTCCGCGCACACCTCGGACCGTGTCGGTCCCGCCCTGCGCCGGCTGCTGGACGCCTACCCGGGCGCCCCGGCGTTCGTCATCGACCGGACCCTGGACGTCCTGGCGGTCAACGCCCTGGCCGAGGCCCTGCACTCGCCCTTCGAGCGGATGGACAACCTGGCCCGCATGGCCTTCCTCGACCCGGCGGGCCGACAGTTCTACACCCGGTGGGGCCACACGGCCCAGGTCACCGTGGGGCACCTGCGCCAGACGGCCGGGCTGGACCCGGACAGCCCACGGCTGCGGGAGCTCGTCCGCGTCCTCACCGGGCACAGCACGGAGTTCACCCGCCTGTGGAAGAGCCATGACGTCCGGAGCAAGACCTCGGACGCCAAGCATCTCCTTCACCCGGACGTCGGCCCGCTGACCCTGACCTACCAGGCCTTCGACGTACGTGACGCGCCGGGGCAGCAACTGATCGTCTACCTGGCCGAACCCGGCAGCCCCAGCGACCGGGCGCTCGCCCTGCTCGGCTCGCTCCACGCCACCTCGCGCCAGGCCGCCATGTGACCGGCGGGGGCGTCCCGGTGCGGCCGGGCGCCCGGCCCAGGCGGCGTACGGCGCGTACGCCGCCCGGATCGCGCTACCCCAGCGGGTTCAGCAGGTCCGCGTCCCCCTCGAACGCGAACAGCAGCAGGTCCGTCATCGTGAAGGCGCGGGGGCGGTGGGCCGGGAGGCTCGGGCGCCAGCCCGGGTGCTTCACGATCGAGGTGCGGCTGCCCTCCATCGCGCGGTGGAAGACCTCGGCCACGAGCGTGCCGCCGACGCCGGTGAGGGTGCCGGGGTGGCGTTCGTTCACCTCGGCCTCGCGCAGGATGTAGAACCACAGCGGGGTGTGGGCCACGAGCTGCTCCCGCTCGGCGGCGGTCAGGCCGTCCAGGACCGCGCCGCCGTTGCCCCGGAGAATCTGGTCCTCCGTCAGCGGGGTGATGCACATCTGGGCGGCCAGTTGCTGACCGGTGGCCAGTTCGACCATCGCCGCCCGGGTGAGGTTGCGGAACGCCAGGTTGCGCTGGACCGGGGCCGGTGCCGGGCGGCCGCGGCCGTCGAAGGTGCCGGTGGGGAGCGTGGCCAGGGGGTCGACGAGCAGGGTGTCGATGCGCTTGGCGACGTTGAACTCCTCCTCGGGCACGGTCAGGTCCGCGCGGTCCGCCTCGCCGAAGTCGAAGAGCCGGCGCCAGTCGACGATCCAGTTGCTGGGAAGCCGCAGTCCCTCTCCCGCGTTCGGGTCGTCGAGGTCGCCGAGGTCGTTCGGGTCCGGTCCGGGGGCCGGGTTGAGGTTGCCCGCCGTGCCGCTGAACCGGAAGAGCAGGCCCAGCGTGGCGATCGCGCCGGGGCCGCCGGTACGGAAGACGCTGTTCCACTGGTAGGCCGGGCGGACCATGCTGTGCCCGAGCCGGTAGGCGGCCACCGAGAACTCGATGGGCATGGTGGGGAGGTCGCCGGGGCGGGTGCGGCCCGGTACCTCGACGTGGCGGCGGCCCCGGGTGAAGACGCGCTCGACGATCTCCGGGTCGACGATGCGCGGCAGGAAGTCGGTGCGCAGCATCCACTGGTAGTGCTTGACGACGGTGTCCCGGGCCGCGTGGAAGAGCAGCGGCTCGGGCACGCCCCGTTCGGCGAGCCGGTCCATCACCCGGTTGTGGAAGCGGATGAAGGCGAGGTGGAGCTGGGCCACGGCCAGGTTCTCGTCGTTGCGCGCGTCCGGGATCAGCGCGGCGCGCTTGTCGGCGCGGGTGCCGCCCGCCGTCTCGCCGGCCCGGGGCAGGTCGAAGCCCTTCTGGTCGGTGTTGGCGGGCGGGAGCTCCGGCGGGAAGGGCACGCCCAGCGTCGTACCCGTGGCGAGGTGGCCGTCGGGCTCGTAGAAGCGGGCGCTGCTGGAGTGGTGCGGGCCCATGCCGTAGAGCGAGTCGAGGTCCAGGGTGGGGCTGCGGCCCTGGAGCAGCTCCTCGATCGGGACCGGCTCGCCGAGGCCCACCTGGGTGCGGTCGAGGGTCAGGTCGTGGTCGACGAACTGGCCCAGGTAGGTGAAACCCGCCGGTACGGTCGTACCCGCGATTCCGCCCGGTCCCGGCTCTCCGGAGTCGGGGTCGACTCCGGGACCGCCGGGCGTGGTCATGGCCTCGGCGAGCTTGGCGCGCAGCGTCTCGTCGAGCTGGATCCCCTTCTCCCTGCTGAACCGGGAGAAGCGGAAGGCCAGCTGCTGTTCGGCGGCGGTCGGTACGCGCGCCGCGGCGGTGCGTGCGGCCGCGTCGCCCCTCTCGAACTCCAGGATCCGGCCCTCGTCGACGACGTAGTAGCTCTCGCGGTGGTGTCGATGCACCGAAGTTCCCCCTTCTTTCCCCCGTACCTCCGCGCATGGTCGTGATCGGGCGTATCGGGTCCCGCAGGATGTACCGATACCGTGTGGACGCGGAGTGGTCATACGGATGGATGTATCCCTGTATACCGACAACACAGCATGTACCGCCAGAAGTTCCTCATCCTCCGTATCTGCGCGCACTGCGCCGTACGACCCGTTGTGCGCCGGCGGACGGAGGCGTTCACGCCGGGTTCTCCCCCGTGTGGCCCTGCGTCCCTACGCACGCCGTGCCGCAGCGGGTATCCCTCCCTGGGTGCCCCTGCCCCCTGTCCCGCGACCCCGGAGGCATACATGCCGCTCGCCCGTCGTGCCCTCCTGTCCGTCCTCGCCGCCGGTTCGACCGGAGCCGCCGTCGCCTGTACGCCGGCGCAGGCGCGCAGCACCGACCCCGGTCCCGCGGACGCCGCGACGGCCGCGGCCCGCCGGCTGCTCCCCCGCCACTGGCGGCAGATCCGCTTCCGTACGGAGCGGGAGGGCGGGCGTGACACGTTCCGCGTGTCGGGCCGCACCGGGCGCATCACCGTCTCCGGCGACACCCCGGGGACCCAACTGACCGGTCTGAACTGGTACTTGCGGCACATCGCGTACGCCGACCTCAACTGGGCCGGCGAGCAGACCTGTCTCCTCCCCCGTGAGCTGCCGGGCATGGCCGGCACCGTCACCCGCACCGCGAACGTCCCGCACCGCTTCGTCCTCAACGACACGAACGACGGCTACACGGGCGCCTACAACGACTGGCCGTACTGGGAGCGCGAGCTGGACGTGCTCGCACTGCACGGCTACAACGAAGTCCTCGTCTACGCCGGCGCGGACGCGCTGTACCACCGGGTGTTCCGGGAGTTCGGGTACGGGGACCGGGAGCTGAGGGAGTGGATCCCGGGCCCGGCCCACCAGCCGTGGTGGCTGCTGCAGAACCTGTCCGGATTCCCGTACCCCGTGTCGCGGCAGCTCCTCGACGCGCGGGCCGCGCTCGGGCGCCGGATCGCGGAACGGGTACGGGAACTGGGCATGACACCGGTGTTCCCCGGTTACTTCGGGACCGTCCCGCCCGGGTTCGCCGAGCGCAATCCGGGGGCGCGTACGGTGCCGCAGGGCGAGTGGATGGGGCTCGCGCGGCCCGACTGGCTGGACCCGCGCACCGAGCACTTCGCGCGGGTGGCCGCCGCCTTCTACCGGGTGCAGGACGAGATGTTCGGCGGGCCGTCGGCCCTGTACAAGATGGATCTGCTGCACGAGGGCGGCACCGCCGGTGACGTACCGGTCGGGGACGCGGCCCGGGGCGTGGAGCGGGCGTTGCAGAAGGCGCACCCGGGAGCCGTGTGGGTGATCCTCGGGTGGCAGCGCAATCCGCCGCGGGCGATCGTGGACGCCGTGGACAAGCGTCACATGCTGGTCGTCGACGGGCTGTCCGACCGCTTCCCGACCGTCGTCGACCGCGAGGCGGACTGGGGTGACACGCCGTACGCGTTCGGCTCCATCTGGAACTTCGGCGGGCACACCGCGCTCGGGGCCAACACCCCCGACTGGGCCGAGCTGTACGAGAAGTGGCGCACGAAGGACGGCAGCACGCTGCGCGGCGTCGCGCTGATGCCGGAGGCCGCGGACAACAACCCCGCCGCCTTCGCCCTCTTCTCCGAGCTCGCCTGGCGGGAGGGGGAGCTGGACCTGGAGAAGTGGTTCCGCGCGTGGGCGCACGCCCGGTACGGGGCGCGCGATCCGCACGCCGAGGCCGCCTGGGACGTGCTGCGGCGCACCGCGTACGGCACGACGCGCGCCGACCGGTGGAGCGAGGCCGCGGACGGGCTGTTCGGGGCACGGCCGTCACTGACCGTCGACCGTGCGGGCCGCTGGTCGCCGCGGAAACTGCGCTACGACTGGCGGGAGTTCGAACCCGCGCTCGACGGGCTGCTCCGGGTCGACGCGCGGCTGCGGACGTCCTCCGCGTACCGCCGCGACCTCCTGGACGTCGCCCGCCAGGCGCTCTCCAACCGCAGCCGCGTCCTCCTGCCCCGGATCAAGGAGGCGTACGACGCCGGGGACGGGGACCGCTTCGACGAGCTGGCCGGCGGCTGGCTGGAGCTGATGGATCTGCTGGAGCGGCTGGTCGCCACCGACTCCCGGCATCTCACCGGGCGCTGGGTGGCGGACGCGCGGGCGTGGGGTCAGGGCGTGGAGGAGCGGGACCGGCTCGCGTACGACAATCTGTCGCTGCTCACGGTGTGGGGCACGCGCGCGGGTGCGGACGCGGGGCTGCGGGACTACGCCAACCGGGAGTGGGCGGGACTGGTCGGCGGGCTGTACCGGCTGCGCTGGTCCACGTACTTGGGCGAGCTGCGGGCCGCGCTCCGGGAGGGCCGGGCGCCGGGAGCGATCGACTGGTTCGCGCTGGAGGACCGCTGGACCCGTGATCCGGGGGCCCTCGCGACCCGGCCGGCCGGCGACACGTACACGGTGGCCGTCGAGGTACGGGACCGGCTGGCCGCCACCCGGTAGGCGGCGCGGCCGGCCGGTCCCGTACCCCGGCCGGCGGGCGGTGGGGCCGCCCCGTCAGTGGGCGGTGGCCGTCGGGCGGGCCGCCGGGGCGGGGTCCGGCTCCATCGGGTTCGTCACCTCGTCGTCGTCGGCGCGGCGCCTGCCCAGGTGGTTGAAGACGTAGTTGAGCAGCAGCGCGGCGACACAGCCCGTCGAGATGCCCGAGTCCAGGATGATCCGCGCCGTCTCCGGAGCGGCGTGGTAGAACTCCGGCGCCGTGATCGGGATGATGCCGACGGCCAGCGAGACCGCGACGATCAGTACGTTGTTGTCCTTCTCCAGGCCCGCCTTGACCAGGGTCTGGATGCCGCTGGCCGCGACCGAGCCGAAGAGGACGACGCCCGCGCCGCCGAGCACCGGGCGCGGGACGACGGCGATGAGCGAGGCGGCCATGGGACACAGGCCCATCAGGACCAGGAAGCCGCCGCCCGTGGCGACGACGTACCGGCTGCGGATGCGGGTCATCGCGACCAGTCCGATGTTCTGGGCGAAGGCGCTGCACATGAAGCCGTTGAAGAGCGGACTCAGCGCCGAGCCGAGGGTGTCGGCGCGCAGACCGGCCGCGATCGTCTTCTCGTCGGCGGGTTTCCCGACGATCTCGCCGAGCGCCAGCATGTCCGCGGTCGACTCGGTCATGGAGACGACCATGACGACGCACAGGGAGATGATCGCGGCGAGCTGGAACTGCGGGGCGCCGAAGTGGAACGGGGTCGGGAAGCCGACGATGTCCGCGTCCGCCACCGGGCCGAAGTCGGTCACACCGAAGGGGATCGCGAGGAGCGTCCCGGCGACCAGGCCGAGCAGGACGGCGATCTGCTTCACGAAGCCGCGGGTGAAGCGGCGCAGCAGGAGGACGATGACGAGCGTCGCGGCGGCGAGGCCGAGGTTGGTCGCCGAACCGTAGTCGTCGGCCGCCTGGTCGGGGCCCTGGGCCCAGCCGAACGCCACCGGCAGGAGGGAGACGCCGATCAGGGTGATGACCGAGCCGGTGACGACGGGCGGGAAGAAGCGGACCGCCTTGCACAGGAAGGGCGATGCGACGAAGCCCAGGAGGCCCGCCACGATGACCGCGCCGAAGATGATCGGCAGGGCGTCGCTCTTGTCGTCGGTGGAGGCGACGATCGCGGTCATGGGCGCGACACCGGCGAAGGTGACGCCGTTGACGAACGGCAGCCGGGCGCCGATCTTCCAGATGCCGAGCGTCTGGAGGAGGGTGGCGAGGCCGGCGGTGAACAGGCAGGCGCCGGTCAGGAAGGTGAGTTCGGCGGCGCTCAGGCCGATGGCGGCGCCGACGATCAGGGGTGGGGCTACTACTCCCGCGTACATGGCGGCCACGTGCTGGAGGCCGGTGGTCGCCATCCTCACGGGAGGAAGCTTCTCGTCCACGGGGTGCGGTGCGTCGGTGCTGGTCTGCGGGGTCGTGGTGCTGTTCTGCGACTGCGGGGATGAGGCGGCCACGGCGGCTCCTCCGGTCGGGTACACGTCAACCATGCACGGCTGGCGCGGGTGTCAGGGAGGTGGTGCGCGGTCGTGCGGGACCGTTGTCGGACTCTCGTGTGTGCGTATGCGAGGTCCGCGGGACGGTGGGGACCGTTCCGGGGCGCGCTCGGCGTGTGTGTGCACCGTGCACGCCCCGGACCCGGCCGCCGTGGACCCCGCTCGGGTCCACGGACGCCCGGCCGAGGGCCGTCCCCCTCGGCCGGAGTTCCGGTGGGCCGGCCCTGTCGGCGGGCCAGCGTGGTGATGCGAGGGGTCAGCCCTGCCCGGCGATCTCCGCGAGGCGACGCGCCTCGGTCCGGGTGGAGCGGGCGATCGCGTCCTCGTCCACGTGCAGCAGCCGGCCGTTCTCCACGATCTGCCGGCCGCCCACGAAGGAGGCGGTGACCGGTGCGGCGGCGCCGAACACCAGGGCGGTCACCGGGTCGGCCATCGAGGCGTGGGCGAGGGTGTCCATCCTCCAGAGCACCAGGTCGGCGAGCTTGCCGGGCTCCAGTGAACCCAACTCGGCTGCGCGACCAAGTACTTGGGCGCCGCCGTACGTCCCGAGCCGGAGGGCCTGGCGGGCGCTCAGCGCGGCCTCCTTGTGCGGGCCGAGGCGGTTGACGAGGAGGGCGTTGCGCAGCTCGGTGTGGAGTTCGCCGGACTCGTTGGACGCGGTGCCGTCGACGCCGAGGCCGACGGGGACGCCGGCCGCGAGCATGTCCGGGACCCGGGCGATGCCGGCGGCGAGGCGGGCGTTGGACGAGGGGCAGTGGGCGACACCCGTCCTCGTCCGGGCGAAGGCGGCGATGTCGGAGTCGTTCATGTGGACGCAGTGCGCCATCCACACGTCCTCGCCGAGCCAGCCGGTGGACTCGAAGTAGTCGGTCGGGCCCATGCCGAACAGCTCGTGGCAGAACTTCTCCTCCTCGACCGTCTCCGAGCCGTGGGTGTGCAGGCGCACACCTAGGCGGCGGGCCAACTCGGCACCGTCCCGCATGAGTTCGGTGGAGACGGAGAAGGGCGAGCAGGGAGCCACGGCCACCTGGGTCATGGCGCCGAACGAGGCGTCGTGGTGCTCCGCGACGGTCGCCTCGGTCGCGGCGAGGGCGCCCTCCAGGGTCTCGACGGCGAAGTCCGGCGGCAGCCCGCCGTCCTTCTCGCTGCGGTCCATCGAGCCGCGGGCGAGCGTGAACCGGACACCGGTCTCCCGGGCGGCGCGGATGATGGAGCCGGACAGGTCCCCGGACCCCTTCGGGAAGACGTAGTGGTGGTCCATGGCGGTGGTGACCCCGCCGCGGGCCATCATCGCGAGCGAGCCCTGCGCGGCCGCGTACGTCATCCGCTCGTCGATACGCGCCCACACCGGGTACAGGGTGACGAGCCAGTTGAAGAGATTGTGGTCCGTGGCCATCCCCCGCGTGATCCACTGGTAGAAGTGGTGGTGGGTGTTGACCAGGCCGGGGGTGACGAGGTGGCCGGTGCCGTCGATGCGGCGGACGACGTCCTCCAGGCCCTCGGGGGCCCTGCCCGCGCCCACCGCCTCGATCCGGTCGCCGGCGATGACGACGTACCCGCCGGCGTACTCGGTGTCGTCCGCGTCGACCGTGGCGATGGAACAGTTCTCGATGACGATGCGCCGGGTTGCTGCCATGGTTCGTCCTTTGCGTTGCACGATCCGTTACGAGGGCACGGCAGGACCCTGGAGATTTGAGTGCCGCGGCCGGTGGCCGAGGGTGCCGAGGAGGGAGGTGCCCCCTGCACGACGGGGGCACCTCCGGTGAGCTCGGAGGGTTGAGGGTCGACCCGCAGGGTTGAGCTCACAGGGCAGTGCTCAGAGGTTGGTGAGGTCCACCGGGATGCGCGCCTCGCAGCCGTCCCGCAGGATCGTCGCCTCGATCAGGCCGTACGGGCGGTCGGCGGCGAAGTAGACCTCATTGTCGTTCTTGAGGCCGAACGGCTCCAGGTCCACCAGGAAGTGGTGCTTGTTCGGGAGCGAGAAGCGGACCTCGTCGATCTCGCTCCGGCTGTCGATGATGCGCTTGCCCATCTCGTACATGGTCTGCTGCAGCGACAGCGAGTACGTGTCGGCGAAGGCCTGGAGCAGGTGCTTCCGCGTCTCCTGGTACGACGCCTCCCAGTCGGGCATCTCCGCCGCGTCGTCCGTCCAGTTGAAGCGCCAGCGGCCGGAGACCTCGGTGGCCAGGATGCGGTCGTTCGTCTCCTGGAGAGTCGTGTACTTGTCCTTGACGTAGCCCCAGAACTCGGAGTCCGTCGAGTTCAGCACGGTCAGGTCCTTCAGCCCGGAGACCACCTCCCACGCCGAGCCGTCGTAGGTGACCTGGGTGAGCCGGACCTCCTGGCCCGAGCGGGCGAAGGAGTGCCGCTTCCCGCTCGTCGCGTCCGAGCCCTCGATCCGCTCCCAGGCGTACTCCTCGATGCGGATGCGGGCCCGGTGGATGGGCTCCTGCGAGGTGACGAAGTGGCGGGCGAGGTGGATGCCGAACTGCTCGGCCGACTCGATGCCGTGCTCCTTGGCGAACGCGAACACCGTGTTCTTGGTGGTGTCGGTCGGCAGGACGCTGGCGTTGGAGCCGGAGTAGTGGACCTCGTCCATGTCGCCGCTCAGCGACACCGAGACGTTGAGGTCCTTGATGTGGTGGGTGGCGCCGTCCCGCGTGATCTTGACGACTCGGTTCTCGGCCTTGCCGTACTGGTTCTGACCCAGGATCGTGGACATTCTTCGCTAGCTCCCTCGGTAAACGGAGTAGCCGAACGGGTTGAGCAGCAGCGGTACGTGGTAGTGCTCGCCCGGCACCACGGCGAAGGTGATCGCCACTTCCGGGAAGAACACGGCCGGACCGCTGTCCCGATGCGCGGGGGCGTCCTGCTGTGCCTCGGCTTGCTTCTTCGCAAACGTCAACTTCTCGAAGTACGCCTCGACGCCGAAGTCGAGCCGTACGTGGGTGGTTCCCTCCGGCAGCGCCGGCAGGTCCTTGCACCGCCCGTCCGCGTCGGTCGCGGAGCCGCCGAGCGGCCGCCAGTCCGCCTCCCGGCCAGGGCGGGCGGAGAGGTGGACGGCGACACCCACGGCGGGGCGGCCGACGCTGGTGTCCAGGATGTGCGTGGACACGGAGGCCGTGGTGCTGGTGCTCATGTGCTGATCAGTCCTCTTCGACGAGCCGGGCCAGGCGGATGCGGTTGATCTTGCCGAGTTCGGTGCGGACGATCTCCCGCTCCTGTTCGGGCGAGTTGCCGATCCGTTCCCTGACCGCGTCCCGCATCTGCTCCCCCGTACGGCCGGTGGCGCAGATCAGGAAGACATGGCCGAACTTCTCCTGGTAGGCCAGGTTCAGTTCGAGCATCTCGGCCTTGAGCTGCTCGGAGGCGCCGGCCATACCGCGCTGCTCCCGGGCCGAGGTCGGGTCCCCCGGCTTCGGGCGGCCGATCGGCGGGTGCCCGGCCATCGCCTCCGCCAGATCCTCCGCGGTCAGCTCGGCCATGGCGGCGTCACTGGCGGCGAAGAGGTCGTCGACGGTGCCGTACGGGCGTCCCGCCAGCAGCCGGCGTCCCCACTCCGCCGAGGCGCACGCCTCGTGGAGGGCGGCGGTGGCCGCGTCCTTCTCGAGGGCGTTGAACCGGGCGAGGCCCGGGGGCGATGAGCTCGATGAGCTCGAAGAACTCGTAGTCACGGGAGCCTCCGTGGCCGTGTGCTTGCGGGCTGCGGATAGCTAACGCCCAACGGCGACAACGAGTCAACACTTTGTTGAAAAATCGGTGTTACGAAGAAGATCAGCCGGAGTGGAGGGAGAACTCCGCCCGCTTCAGGCGGTTCGGGCCCCCTTCCGGCGGCTCAGGCCTGCTTCTCGCGGTTGAGGTAGTTGTAGACGGTGAAGCGGCTCACGCCGAGCGCGGTCGCGACGGTCTCCACGCCGTGCCGCACGGAGAAGGCGCCGCGCGCCTCCAGCACCCGTACGACCTCCTGCTTGGCCTTGCGGTCCAGTTCGGGCAGCGGTCTGCCCTGCTTGCGCTCCATCGCGGCGAGGATGTGATCCAGCGACTCGGCGAGCTGCGGCAGCCGTACGGCCACGACGTCGGCACCCTCCCAGGACAGCACCACGTCGTCGGGGCCGGCCTCGCCGGGCGGGACCAGCTCGCCGCCCATGGCGTCGACCAGCGGCTTGACCGCGGCGACGAAGGGATCGTTCGCGTCGCCGGTCGTCGGGGCCATCGGGGTCACCCCTCACCCTCGGCGATGACGTTGACCTGGAGCGAGACACGGGTCGCGCCCGCGTCCAGAGCCTTGCGCAGCAGCGCGTCGACCGCGGTGAGCACCGCGTCGGAGCCCCCCTCGGCCGTGTTGCCGAACGGGCCCACATCCACGGCGTCCAGGTCGGCGCCCTCGACGACCTCGCGGGCGACCAGCGCGTGCCGGGGCGGCTCGTCGAGATCGAAGGGCTCGGTCGTGAACTCCACTCTCAGTCGCACACGGCGACCTTAACGGACAGGGCGGCACCCCCTTGACAAGCCTCCCGGCCCCCGGGCAGCCTTTCCGTACAGCAGAACTAAACTTCCGCAATACGGAAGCACCGGAGACGCCGCGGAAGTAACGGAAGCGAGCAAGTGGAAGGGAGCTCCGCGCCCCATGGGATTCGCAGAGCAGCGCTTCACCGTCAACCTGTCGATCCTCTTCACGGAACTCCCGCTCCTGGAGCGCCCCGCGGCCGCCGCCGCGGCCGGCTTCACCGCGGTCGAGCTGTGGTGGCCCTGGGTCGACTCCCCCACCCCCGGGCAGTCCGAGCTCGACGCCCTGCGCAAGGCCGTCCAGGACGCGGGCGTACAGCTCACGGGCCTCAACTTCTACGCCGGGCGACTGCCGGGTCCCGACCGGGGCGCACTGTCGGTCCCGGGTGAGCTGTCGGAGAGGTTCCGCGCCAACATCGACGTGGCCGCCGGCCTCGCCGCGTCCCTCGGCTGCACGGCGCTCAACGCCCTGTACGGCAACCGCGTCGAGGGCACCGACCCGGCCGGGCAGGACGCGCTCGCGCTGGAGAACCTGGTCCTCGCGGCCCGGGCCGCCGACCGGATCGGCGCGGTGCTGCTGATCGAGGCGCTGAACGAGCCGGAGTCACCGCTCTACCCGCTGGTCTCGGCCCCGGCCGCCGTCGACGTCGTCGACAAGGTCAACGAGGCCTCCGGGCTGGGCAACGCGCGCTTCCTCATGGACCTCTACCACCTGTCCATGAACGGCGAGGACCTGCCGCAGGTGATCGAGCGGTACGCCGCGAAGACCGGCCACGTGCAGATCGCCGACAACCCGGGACGCGGCGCCCCCGGCACCGGGACGCTCCCCCTGGAGGACCTCCTCGACCGGCTCGGCAAGGCCGGTTACGAGGGCCGGGTGGGCCTGGAGTACAAGCCGGGCGACCGGCCGAGCGCCGAGGCCTTCGACTGGCTGTCCCGCTGACCACCGGCCGCCCCGCCGGTCCCCGTACGTACGAGAGGCATGCGATGAGCGACACGAGCACACTTCCCAAGATCGCCTGGATCGGCCTCGGCATCATGGGCTCCCCCATGTCCGAGAACCTGATCAAGGCGGGTTACGAGGTCACCGGCTTCACGCTGGAGCGGGAGAAGCTGGACCGCCTGGCGGCCGCCGGCGGCACCGCGGCCGGCTCGATCGCCGAGGCGGTCCGGGACGCCGACGTGATCATCACGATGGTGCCCGCCTCCCCGCAGGTCGAGGCGATCGCCTACGGACCCGACGGCATCCTGGAGAACGCCCGGTCCGGGGCACTGCTGATCGACATGTCCTCCATCACCCCGCAGACCTCCATCGACCTGGCGAAGGCGGCGCGGGACAAGGGCGTCCGGGTCCTGGACGCACCCGTGTCCGGCGGCGAGGCGGGCGCCGTCGAGGCCGTGCTGTCCATCATGGTCGGCGGTGAGCAGGCCGACTTCGACGCGGCGAAGCCGGTCTTCGACGCGCTCGGCAGGACCATCGTGCTGTGCGGTCCGCACGGCTCGGGCCAGACCGTGAAGGCCGCCAACCAGCTCATCGTCGCCGTCAACATCCAGGCGTGCGCCGAGGCCGTGGTCTTCCTGGAGAAGTCGGGCGTGGACCTCAAGGCGGCCCTGGACGTCCTGGGCGGCGGCCTGGCCGGCTCCACCGTGCTGACGCGGAAGAAGGACAACTTCCTCACCCGCGACTTCAAGCCCGGCTTCCGCATCGACCTGCACCACAAGGACATGGGCATCGTCACGGACGCGGCCCGCGCCGTGGGCGCCGCCCTCCCCGTCGGCGCGGTCGTCGCCCAGCTCGTCGCCAGCCTGCGGGCCCAGGGCGACGGCGGCCTGGACCACTCGGCCCTGCTGCGGGCCGTGGAGCGCCTCTCCGGCGACCGGGTCTGATCCCGCCCCCGAGAACCCCGGGCGGCGCGGGCGCTGACACCAGTCCTGTCGCGCCCAGGCGCCCGCGCCGCCCGGAACCAGGTACGACCGTCCGCTCCCGTACGCACCTGTACGTACGGGAGCGGACATATCCCGACAGCGGACGTATCCCGTCTACGAAACCCTCAAATCAAGCTCTGAAGACGCGCCCGGAGGCTTCAACTGCCCCCGGGCGCGGGCACATTCTCGTCACACGGGGCCCGCCGGCACGGGGGCGGCGGGCCCCGGCAACGGGGGAACAACGGGGACCACGGGGGAACACGGGGGACCCTTGGCAGCAGTGCGACGAAGCGGCTCGCCTCGGGCGAGGTCGCACCGCTGCGGGGCGAGAGCCCCGCGCCACCGCGGCGGCCGCCGGGCCCGTCCCGCATCCGCGGGACAGGGCACCGACGCCGGCCGGGCGGAGCACGGACGCACGGGGGCGTCCGGGGCGCGGGGCGCCCCCTGCACTGCATGCACTTCGGACATGGTGACGGCGGAAGGAGCGGCCCACCGAGAGGTGGGCCGCCCCTTCCGTACGAGCTACGCGTCAGGCCTTCAGCGTCCTGATCGCCGTCGGCGCGTGTCCCGGCTCGGTCGCGACCTCCTCGAACTCGACGACATTGCCGATGTCGTTGGTCGTGGACATCGAGATGTTGGTGACGCGCTCCAGGATCGCCTCGACGACGACCGGGACCCGGTACTCGGCGGCGAGCTTCTTCGCCTGCTCGAAGGCGGCGCCCAGCTCGCCGGGGTCGGTCACGCGGATCGCCTTGCAGCCCAGGCCCTCGGCGACCTTGACGTGGTCGACGCCGTAGACGCCCAGCTCGGGCGAGTTGACGTTCTCGAACTCCAGATTGACCTGGAAGTCGATGTCGAAGGCCCGCTGCGCCTGGCGGATCAGACCCAGGTAGGAGTTGTTCACCAGCACGTGGATGTACGGGATGCGGTGCTGGGCGCCGACGGCCAGCTCCTCGAGCATGAACTGGAAGTCGTAGTCGCCCGACAGCGCGACCACGGACGCCTCCGGGTCGGCCTTGGCGACACCGAGCGCGGCCGGGATCGTCCAGCCGAGGGGGCCCGCCTGGCCGCAGTTGATCCAGTGGCGCGGCCGGTGGACGTGCAGCATCTGGGCGCCGGCGATCTGTGAGAGGCCGATGGTGCTGACGTACCGGGTCCCGGGGCCGAACGCCTTGTTCATCTCCTCGTAGACGCGCTGCGGCTTGATGGGGATGTCGTCGAAGTGCGTACGGCGCTGGAGGGTCGCCCTCTTCTCCTGCGCGGCGGCGGCCCACGCGGACCGGTCGGGCAGCCGGCCGGCCTCCTTCAGCTCCTTCGCGACCTCCACGAAAAGCTCCAGGGCGGCCTTGGCGTCGGAGGCGATGCCGTAGTCGGGGGCGAAGATCCTGCCGATCTGGGTGGGCTCGATGTCGACGTGCACGAAGGTGCGGCCCGCCGTGTAGACGTCCAGGCGGCCCGTGTGGCGGTTGGCCCAGCGGTTGCCGATACCGAGGACGAAGTCGGACTCCAGGAAGGTCGCGTTGCCGTAGCGGTGCGAGGTCTGGAGGCCGACCATGCCGGCGTTGAGCTCGTGGTCGTCGGGGATGGTGCCCCAGCCCATCAGGGTCGGCACGACCGGGACACCCGTCAGCTCGGCGAACTCGACGAGGAGTGCACTGGCGTCGGCGTTGATGATGCCCCCGCCGGCCACGATCAGCGGCCGCTCGGCGGCGACCAGCATGCCGATCGCCTTCTCGATCTGCGCACGGGTGGCGGCCGGCTTGTGCGCCGGCAGGGGCGCGTAAGTCTCCGGGTCGAACTCGATCTCGGTGAGCTGCACATCGATGGGCAGGTCGATGAGGACCGGCCCCGGGCGGCCCGAGCGCATCAGGTGGAAGGCCTGCTGGAAGACGCCGGGTACCTGCGCCGCCTCGAGGACCGTCACGGCCATCTTGGTGACCGGCCTCGCGATGGAGGCGATGTCGACGGCCTGGAAGTCCTCCTTGTGGATCACGGCGGTGGGCGCCTGGCCCGTGATGCACAGGATCGGGACGGAGTCACCGGTGGCCGAGTACAGCCCGGTGATCATGTCCGTCCCCGCGGGCCCCGACGTACCGATGCAGACGCCGATGTTGCCCGGGTGGGTACGGGTGTAGCCCTCCGCCATGTGCGAGGCGCCCTCGACATGGCGGGCCAGGGTGTGGGTGATGCCGCCGGAGGCCTTGAGGGCCGCGTAGAAGGGGTTGATCGCCGCGCCCGGGACGCCGAACGCGTCCGTCACGCCCTCGCGCTTCAGAATCTCGACTGCCGCGCGGGCAGCGGTCATACGAGCCATTTTTCGTCCTCCTGCTTCGACTGCCGGCTGCCGGACTCGCTCCTCCGTCGCGCCCCGCGGAGAACTCTGATCCGTATCGGTTCCTGTCCCGCACTGCTTATATCTTCCGCAATACGGAAACTAACTTTTACTATCTGGAAGCAATCTAGGAGGCGGGGTCGGGGGCGTCAAGAGCGGTGTCCGTCGTCACGCGGTGGACCGGGCGTCGGTATCCGGCCGTTCGGGTGTTGGAGCGGCCCTCGCTGGAGCACGATGGAAGGGCTGTCCGGGCGTTCCTCGGTGGAGCGGAGTGGAGTTGAGCCATGGCCGAGAGCATCCCGGTGCAGTGTCCTGGTTGCCGGCGCGAGCACCGGTACACGGCACCGGCCTATCCCTGCGCGTGCGGCGCGCCCGTCAGCCCACCGCTGGACCCGCTCGGCACCGCCACCGCCGTCACCCACCGCACCTGGGACGAGGACTGGATCACCGTCCGCTGCACGGCCTGCGACCGCGAGGACCAGTGGCCCCAGCCGGAGTTGGGCTGCCCCTGCGGCACCCTCGTCCGGGTGCCCGTCACGGTGACCTCACGCCCGCTGCGCGCGCGGGAGCGACGCGACCACGGCACGCTCGGCAGACCGGGCGCCCTCGCCTCCCAGGCCGGGGCCGCCTCCAGTGGGCCCGGCGAGTGCCCCGGCACTGCCGGGGCTGACGGCGCTCCCGGCACGGAAGGCCAGGCCGAACACGCCGAACAGGCCGAACAGGCCGAACAGACAGATCAGACCGACCGGACCGTGCCTCTCCCCCGCCCCGCCTTCCACCCCGTCACGATCCGCACCGCGCGCGACGCGGTCACCGCCGCCGCGCTCTACTTGCGCTGGCTGGGCTACCGGGACATCCGCCGGGCGGACCAGCGCCCGCCGTCCGGCATCGGGCTCGCCGCGCGGGGCATCGTGGCCCAGGTGGACCCCACCGTGCGCCCCGCCACACCGCGCGACGTCGAGTGCCTGTGGCTGACGGCGATGACGGAGTCGGCGGGCTGCGTGTACTTCTCCCTGGCGGGATACGACCCCGAGGCCCGCAGCCGCGCCGACTCCCTCGGCATCGCCCTCTTCGTCCTGGACCTCACGGGCACACCCCAGCCGGTGAACGGCCCGGCGAGCGAGCTGATCTCCAGCGGGGCGTGAGCCGGACTCCCGGGCCACGCACGCCCCGGAAAGCGCGGGACAACCCCGCGGTGCTGCACGGACACTCCCCGCATGCGCACCTCACACATCCGTGCCGCCGGCCTCGACGACCAGCCCGTCCTCCAGGAGATCGAGCAGGTGACGGTCCTGACCGCCCCGGCCGCGGCGGACGGCTGACCGGCCGTGCCCGTCCGGCCGCCGCTCCTCCCCTCCTCCCCTCCCCCGCTCCCCCGCTATTCGGCCGCGTACCTCTCCCGCAGCTCGACCTTGCGCACCTTGCCCGACACCGTCATCGGGAACGCCTCCAGGATCCGCACCCGGCTGGGGATCTTGTAGTGGGCGAGCCGGCCCTCGCAGAACGCCCGCACCTCCTCCCCGCTGGGCGGGTCACCGGGGTCGCGCGGGATCACGCAGGCCAGCACCTCTTCGCCGTATCTCTCGTGCGGCACACCCACGACCTGAACGTCGGCGATCTTCGGGTGGGCGTACAGGAACTCCTCGATCTCGCGGGGGTAGATGTTCTCGCCGCCCCGGATGATCATGTCCTTGATACGGCCGACGATCTCGGCGTACCCGTCCTCGCGCAGCACGGCGAGGTCGCCGGTGTGCATCCAGCGGCCCGCGTCGATCACCTCCGCGGTCTTCTCGGGTTCGTCCCAGTAGCCGAGCATCACGCTGTACCCGCGGGTGCACAGCTCTCCTGCCGTACCGCGCGGCAGCGTCACCCCGCTCACCGGGTCGACCACCTTGACCTCGATGTGCGGCAGGACGCGGCCCACCGTGCCGGTGCGGTTCTCCAGGTCGTCGTCCCGGCGCGTCTGGAGCGAGACCGGGGACGTCTCCGTCATGCCGTAGCAGATGGACACCTCGGCCATGTGCATCTCGGCGACCACCCGCTTCATCACCTCCACCGGGCAGGGCGAGCCCGCCATGATGCCGGTGCGGAGCGAGGAGAGGTCGTACGCCGCGAAGTCCGGGAGGTTCAGCTCCGCGATGAACATGGTCGGGACGCCGTACAGCGAGGTGCACCGCTCCTGCTGGACCGCCCGCAGGGTGGCCGCGGGGTCGAAGGACGGGGCGGGGATGACGATGCAGGCGCCGTGGGACGTGGCACCCAGGTTGCCCATGACCATGCCGAAGCAGTGGTAGAAGGGCACGGGCAGACAGACCCGGTCGTGCTCCGTGTAGCCGATGGTTCGGCCCACCCAGTAGCCGTTGTTGAGGATGTTGTGGTGGGAGAGGGTGGCGCCCTTGGGGAAGCCGGTCGTGCCCGAGGTGTACTGGATGTTCACCGGGTCGTCGCAGCTCAACTCGGCGGCCGCAGCGGTCGGTCGCTCGTCCGGGATGGCGGCCGCCCCCGCGATCAGCCGGTCCCAGGACGGGTCGCCGATGTGGAACGTCGCGCGCAGCGCGGGGCACTTGCCGCGCACCCGCTCGACCAGTGCCCGGTAGTCGCTGCCCTTGTGCTCCAGCGAGGCGACGAGCACCGAGACGCCGGCCTGGCGGAGGACGTACTCCAGCTCGTGGGCGCGGTAGGCGGGGTTGATGTTCACCATGATCGCGCCGATCCGGGCGGTGGCGTACTGGATCAGCACCCACTCCGGGCAGTTGACCGCCCAGATGCCCACCCGGTCCCCCTTGGCGACGCCCTGGGCGAGCAGTCCGCGGGCCACCTCGTCCACCGCGGCGCCGAACTCCGCGTACGTCCAGCACCGCCCGGACGGCACGTCGACGAGGGCGTCGCGGTCGGGGTGGGCGGCGATCGCGCGGTCGAGGTTCGCGCCGATGGTGTCCCCCAGCAGCGCGGTCCCGCTGGTCCCGTGGGCGTAGGAGAGTCCGGCCGACGGAGCGGTCACCGGACATCCTCCTCGCGGTACTCCGCGTCGGACCCCGCGGCCGTGGCCTCGCGCAGTTCGATGCGGCGGATCTTGCCGGAGACCGTCTTGGGCAGCGCCCCGAACTCCAGGCGGCGGATGCGCTTGTACGGTGCGAGGACCTGACGCGAGTGCTCGAAGAGCACCTTGGCGGTGTCGCGGCCCGGCTCCCAGCCCTCGGCCGGCACGATGTACGCCTTCGGCACCGCCAGCCGCAGCTCGTCCGGCGCCGGTACGACGGCCGCCTCGGCCACCGCCTCGTGCTCCAGCAGGGCGCTCTCCAGCTCGAACGGGCTGATCTTGTAGTCGCTGGCCTTGAAGACGTCGTCGGCGCGGCCCACGTACGTGATGTACCCGTCCTCGTCCCGGACTCCGATGTCGCCGGTGCGGTAGTAGCCGCCGGCCATGACCTCGGCCGTACGGTCGGGGTCGCCGTGGTAGCCGGTCATCACGCCCACGGGCCCGTCCGACAGGTCGACGGCGATCTCGCCCTCCTGTACGCCCGCGGCGCCCGACACCGGGTCGAGGAGTTCGATCCGGAAGCCAGGGCCGGGACGGCCCATGGAGCCCGTCTTCAGTCTCTGGCCGGGGCTGTTGAAGACCTGGACGACCGTCTCCGTCTGCCCGAAGCCGTCCCGGATGGTCACGCCCCAGGCCCGGCGGACCTGCTCGATGACCTCGGGGTTGAGCGGCTCGCCCGCGGCGACGGCCTCGCGCGGCGGGGTGCTCAGCTGGGTCAGGTCGGCCTGGATGAGCATGCGCCAGACGGTCGGCGGGGCGCAGAACGTGGTGACGCCCCCGCGGTCCATCTCGGCCATCAGGCGGGTCGCGTCGAAGCGGGTGTAGTTGTGGATGAATACGGTCGCCTCGGCGTTCCAGGGGGCGAAGAGGTTCGACCAGGCGTGCTTGGCCCAGCCGGGCGAGGAGATGTTCAGGTGCACGTCCCCCGGGCGCAGACCGATCCAGTACATGGTCGTCAGGTGGCCGATGGGGTACGAGACGTGGGTGTGCTCGACGAGTTTCGGGCGGGCGGTCGTCCCGGAGGTGAAGTACAGCATCAGCGGGTCGCCCGCGTTGGTGGGGCCGGCGGGCGTGAACTCCGCGGGGGCGGCGGCCGTCTCCTCGTAGGCGTGCCAGCCGTCCGGGGCGCCGCCTACCGCGATCCGGGTGTAGCGGCCGGGTACGCCGTCGAACTTGGCGGTGTCCTCGGCGCGGACGACGACGTGCCGTACGCGGCCCCGCTCGACGCGGTCGGTGAGGTCGGCGGTGCCGAGCAGCGGGGTGGCCGGGATGACGACGGCACCCAGCTTCATGGCGGCGAGCGCGGTCTCCCACAGTTCCACCTGGTTGCCCAGCATGACGAGGACGCGGTGGTCGGGGCGGACACCTCGGTCGCGCAGCCAGTTGGCCACCCGGTCGGAGCGCTCGGACATCGCGGCGAAGGAGGCGCGGGTCTCGGTGCCGTCCTCCTCGACGATGTGCAGGGCGGTGCGGTCGTTGCCGCGGGCGATGACGTCGAACCAGTCGAGCGCCCAGTTGAAGTACTCGGGGCGGGGCCAGGTGAAGTCCCGGTGGGCCGTGACGTAGTCCTCGCGGTGGGCCAGCAGGAAGTCCCGGGCCGCCCGGAACTCGTCCGTGGCGCTCGTGGGCACCGCCATGTGTCCTCCTCCTCGTTGCCGTACGGGTTCCGGACATCGTGTAACGCGCGACGCGGGTCCCACCACCCCCTGAACGGGGACGGACCTGCGGGAAGGACGTCGCGGGAAGCTGCGCACGGGGCCTTCACACGGGCGGCATATTCATGTACAACCCCTGTGAATTGCTCTATGCCGGGCCCGCCTTACCCACCTGTTGTTTCCCTCACCACGGCTTCCCTCCGAAATTCAAAGAGCCGTTGCCTAATATTGGCCCGGACACGACATGCGAGGGGAGCGGTGGACCGTGCGACGGGACCTCGAGGAGCCTGGCAGACCGCGCCCCGACCTGGTCGTCGGCCGGGAGGAGCTGCTGAGCGGAGCGCGGGAGCAGCTGTCGCGGGGCGGGAGCGTCCTCGTGCACGGCCCGGCGGGAATCGGTAAATCGACTTTGCTGCGTGCCCTGGCCGCGGAATACGCCGACGGGGCGCGCACGGTGCTGCGCTGCTCGGCCACCGAGTCCGAATCCCATCTGCCGTTCCTGGCCCTGGCCGACCTGCTCGGCCTGGTCGCGGACGAGGTGTCCGACCGGCTGCCCGCCCCGCAGCGCGACGCCCTGGAGTCGGCGCTCACCGGCCGCGGCGAGTCCACCCTCCAGCGCGACGGCCTCGCCCTGCGGCTCGCCGTGCTGTCCACCCTGCGGGCCCTCGCCGCCAAGGGCCCCGTCCTCATCGTCGCCGACGACCTCCAGTGGCTGGACTCGGCCAGTGCCGAACTGCTGGGGTTCGCCGCCCGGCGGCTCGGTGAGCTGCCGGTCCGCATGCTGTGTGCCGTGCGCACCGAAACGGAGCGCGGCGGGCAGGAGCAGGACCGTCATCTACGCGCGTTGCCCCCGGACACCCGTACCGTCCGGGTCAACCCGCTCACCCGGGCGCAGGTGGCCGAACTGCTCGGCCACCGCGGCTACACGGACCTCCCCCGTTCCACGGTGCGGGACATCCACCGCACCAGCGGCGGCAACCCGCTGTTCGCGCTGGAGCTCGGCCGCGCCCTCGCCGAGGGTCCGACCCCGCCGCGCCCCGGTGAGCCGCTGCCCGTGCCCACCTCGCTGCGGGCGCTCGTACTGAACCGGCTGGACATGCTGTCCGCCGAGGCCCGCCGCACCCTGCTGGTCGCGAGCGCCGGCGCGCGCCCCACGCTGGCCCTGCTGCACGCGGCCGGCCGGGAGAACGCCGAGGCGGAGACCGCGCAGGCCGTCGCGCTCGGCCTGCTCGCCCCCGAACGGGAGGGGCCGGGCGTACGGTTCGCGCATCCCCTGGTGTCGGCGGCCCTGTACGCGGAGGCCGGCGCGGCGGAGCGGCGCGCGGCCCACGCCGCGCTCTCCACGGCCGCCTCCGATCCCATCGAGCGCGCCCGGCACCTGGCCCTCGCCAGCACCGGTACCCATCCCGCGGTCGCCGAGCGGCTCGGCGAGGCGGCGGCCGCGGCCCGGGACCGGGGTGCGCCCTCCGTCGCCGCGGAACTGGGTCTGCTGGCCGCCCGGCACACCCCGGCCGACGCCGTGCCCGGACCGGACGGGCGGAACGGGCGGCGGCTCCAGGCGGCCGAGGACGCGCTGACCGCCGGCGAGAACGACCTCGCCCGGGACATCGCCCGGGACGTGCTCGGCCTGGCCACCGAACCCGCCGACCGGGTACGGGCCTGGATCGTGGTGATCGAGGCGGCCGGCCAGTCCATAGCCGAGGTCGACGCCGTCTTCCCGCAGGCCCTCGCGGACGCGGGCGACGATCCGGGGCTGCTCGCCCTGGTCCGGTACCAGCTCGCCTGGCGGGCCCTGGTCGTGGAGGGCGACTTCGCCGAGTGCCGCGAGGAGGCCGCGCACGCCGCACGGCTGGCGGAGCGGGCCGGCACCCGCCGCACGGAGCTGATGGCGCTCGCCCTGCAGGCGCAGACCGAGACGCTGATGGGTCATCCGGACGCGCCCGCCACCATCAAGCGGGCGCTGAAGGAGCCCCAGGACCCCCAGGTGTCGTGCCACCACAACGGCGCCGGCTCGGCCCGTTTCCGCTGGCTGATCATGAGCGACCGGCTCGCCGAGGCCCGCACCACCATCACCGCGCTGCTGCGCGAGGTCCGCCGGCGCGGCATGGTCGAGAGCGAGGTGCACTTCCTGCGCGGGCTCGCCGAGACCGAGCTGCGCGCCGGGCACTGCGGCCGGGCCCTCGACCTCGCCCGGGAGAGCCTGCGCCTGGCCCGGGACTCCGGGATCGGCGAGGGCGCCTCCGCCATGCAGACCTCGTACGCGGAGGCGTCCGGCGGTGCGGTGGACCGGGCGATGGCGCTGGCCCGGGAGGCGGTGCGGCACGCGGAGGGGGACGGCGACCTGATGTACCTCTCGCTCGCCCTCGGGGCCCTGGGGCACGCGCAGTTGGTGAGCGGGGACGCGGCGGGTGCCGTCCGGTCCCTGCGGCGGGTGCGGGAGCTGGAGGAGAGCCTCAAGGTCACCGATCCCGCGCGCGGGCGCCGGCAGGGCGACCTGGCGGAGGCGCTGGTGCGCGCCGGAGAGCTCACGGAGGCCCAGGACGTCGTCGACACCGCACGGGCGCGCGCGCTGCGGCTGGGGCGCGAGAGCATGGTCGCCGTGCTGGACCGGGCCGAGGCACTGGTGAAGGCCGCGCGCGGGGAACGGGAGGCGGCCGCCCGGCAGTTGACGTATGTCCAGGACCGGCTGGGCAAGCTGGGGCACGGCCTGGAGGAGGCACGGACCGCGTACGCCCTGGCCGGGCTGCGTGCACAGCGCTCGGGCCCGGCGTCGTACGACGAGGCGGTCCGTCTCTTCCGCCGCTGCCGGGCCCTGCCCTGGCTGCGGCAGGCCGAACGGGCGGCCGTCGCCCCGGCACCGCTCCCGCAGCAGACCGCCGCCGCACCGGACGCGCTCGCCGTCCTCGCCGCGACGGAACGCCAGGTCGCCGAACTCGTCATGGAGGGCGCGACCAACCGGGAGATCGCCGGGCGGCTGTTCATCAGCGTCAAGACGGTCGAGGCGACCCTGACCCGGGTGTACCGGAAGCTGGGGATCCGGTCGCGGGTGGACATCGTGCGGCTGGCTGCGGGACACCGTACGTCCTGACCTCCCCGATACGAGTCCGACGTTCCGGCCGTTCCCGTGACGGCCGTTCCCGTTCCGACCGGCCTGCCGGGGTCAGCCTAGGTTCGAACCGGGCAAGGGGTCATCGAGGGTTTTCCCTGGCCAACTTCCTTAGGGGAATCCCCCCTTGGGAGGTGACCGGCGTCACTCCTAGCTTGAGGACGTGCCGCTCGCCAGGGCACACGGAACCAGCACCTCCCCCTCTCCCCTTCCCCACCGAGGGGGCACCGCCGGTTCCGTGCACCACCCTCACCTGCGCGACCCCCACCGGCAACCCCCCACGAACGGAGACCCCTGTGTTCGGGTTCAACCGCGCCAAGAAGACCGTCGTCGCCGCCGCCGCGACCGCCGCCGCCGCGGCGGCCACGCTGCTCGGCGCCCCCTCCGCGGTCGCCGCCCCCCAGCCCATTGTCGGTGGCACGACCACCACCGCGAGCGCGTACCCGTACGTCATGCAGATCACCAACGCCTCGCAGTCCCAGTTCTGCGGCGGCACCCTGGTCGCGGCCAACAAGGTCGTCACGGCCGCCCACTGCATGGTCGGGAGAACCACCAGCAGCACCCGTGTCGTCGGCGGCCGCACCTACCGCAACGGCACCAACGGCACGGTCTCCCAGGTCAGCAAGATATGGATCCACCCGAGCTACACGTCGGCCACCCGGGGCTACGACGTGGCGGTGCTGACCCTGTCGACGTCGATGCCGTACACCACGGCGCCATACGTCTCCTCGTCCCAGACCGGCGTGTACGCGGCCGGCACCACCGCCCGCATCCTCGGCTGGGGCACCACCTCCTCCAACGGCAGCTCCTCCAACCAGCTGCGCACGGCGACCGTCCCGACCGTGTCCGACAGCAGCTGTTCCTCCTCCTACGGCTCGTCGTTCAAGGCGAGCGACATGGTGTGCGCCGGATACTCCTCCGGCGGCGTGGACACCTGCCAGGGCGACAGCGGCGGTCCCCTGATGATCGGGGGCGTTCTGGCAGGCATCACTTCCTGGGGCAACGGCTGTGCGGCGGCCGGCTACCCGGGTGTCTACACCCGGCTGACGACCTTCTCGAGCCTCGTCACCCAGCAGATCAGCTCCTGAGGCACAACCTCGGGTACGACCGGGGGCGTTGCGGGCCGGCCACGAGCGGCCCGCAACGCCCCCTTTCCATGCGCTTCACACCCCGGCCTGTAGTAGCACCTCGTAGTTGCAACTAATATGCAACAGCGCTTGATCCATAACAGATGTAACAGCAGTACCAGGGGTGTGAGGTCATGACGGTCCGACGGATACGGAGAGCCGCCGCCGCGGCGGCGGTGATCGGCACGCTCGCCGCCTGCTCGGCACCGAGCAGCGGCGGGGGTGGCGCGGGCGGCGACGCGTCCGCCGACTCCGTGGTGATCGGGGTGCCGTGGGAGCCGGACACCCTCAGCCCGCTGCTCGGCTACGGCAAGGACGGCAACTCCAAGATCTTCGACGGTCTGCTCGCCCTGGACGCCGACCAGAAGCTGACGCCCGCCCTCGCGAGCGCGCTGCCCGAGGTGGGCGACGACGGCCGGACGTACACCTACACCCTGCGCGACGGCGTGAAGTTCAGCGACGGCGAACCGCTGACCTCCGCCGACGTCGTCTACACCTACGAGACCGTCCTCGACGAGAAGACGAACAACACGGCCCGCAGCGAACTGGACGCGGTCGAGGAGGTGCGGGCGGAGGGCGAGGACAAGGTCGTCTTCACGCTCGAGTACCCCTACGCGGCGTTCGCCGCGCGCACCGTCCTGCCCATCGTCCCCGAGCACATCGCGGGCGAGCAGGACCCGAACACCGGCTCGTTCAACACCGAGCCGATCGGCACCGGCCCGTACGTCCTCACCGGCTGGAGCAAGGGCGAGAAGCTCACCTTCGAGGCCAACCCCGACTACTGGGGCGGCGCGCCGAAGGTGGAGAAGCTGACCATGTCGATCATCAAGGACGACGATGTGCGCGCCACCCGGCTGCGCTCCGGCGACCTCGACGGCGCGGTCCTCCCGCCCAACCTCGCCGCGACCTTCAAGGACGACAAGCAGAAGGTGACCTACGAGGCCAAGTCCTACGACTACCGCGCCGTCACCCTGCCCACGGCGAACGAGGTCACCGGCGACCTCGCGATCCGGCAGGCCCTCGACGCCGCCGTGGACCGCGAGACCATGGTCGAGCAGATCCTCGACGGCGCCGGCAGCCCGGCGTACGGGCCGCTGCCCGGCAACGATCCCTGGTTCGCGAAGGGTGTCGAGCGCGAACAGGACCTGGACGAGGCGAAGCGGATCCTGGACCGGGCCGGCTGGAAGGCCGGCAAGGACGGCATCCGGGCCAAGGACGGGCTGCGGGCCTCGTTCACCCTCTTCTCCCCCTCCGGTGACAAGCTCCGCCAGGAACACGCCCTCGCCTACGCCTCCGACGCCAAGAAGGCCGGCATCGAGGTGAAGGTGGAGAGCGCCACCTGGGAGGTCATCGAGCCGCGGATGGGGGAGGACGCGGTCCTCGCGGGCGGCGGCAGCACGGGCGACCCCGACTTCGGCCTGTACACCACGCTCCACTCCTCCCTCGCGGGCAACGGGTTCAACAACATGGCCCGGTACGACAACCCGGCGGTGGACGAGGCGCTGGACACCGCCCGCCGCAGCCAGGACGGCGAGGACCGCAAGGCCGCCTACGACACGGTCCAGCGGGAACTCGCGAAGGACCCCGGCTACACCTTCCTCACCCACATCGACCACATCTACGTGCTCGCCGACCGCTGGGACGGGCTGACCACCCAGGTCGAGCCGCACGAGCACGGCTTCGCCAGCGGCCCGTGGTGGAACCTCGAGGACTGGCAGCCGAAGAAGTGAGAGCCAGCCGCTGGCCGGACATGGCGCGGCTGGCGGGGCGGCGGCTGCTGTTCGCCGCCCCCGTCCTCCTCGTCGTCACGTTCGGCGTCTTCGCGATCGCCGCCGCATCCCCGTTCGACCCCGTCAAGGCGTACGCGGGCACCGCCGCCCTCGGCGCCGACCAGGAGACCCTGGACCGGCTGCGGGCCAACCTGGGTGTGGACGAGCCCTTCGTCACCCGCTGGTGGCACTGGCTGACGTCCGCGCTCACCGGCGACCTCGGCCACTCCGCCGTGCTGCGGCAGCCGGTCACCCAGGTCATCGGCGAACGCCTCGTCTGGTCCGCGCTGCTGTGCGCGGTCGCCTTCACCATGGCCGTCCTCGTCGGCACGCTCCTCGGCGTCCTCGCCGCCCGCCGCCCCGGCGGCCCGCTCGACCGGGCCGTCACCTCGCTGTCGTACACCCTGGAGGCCGCGCCGGTCTTCTGGGTCGCGCTGCTCGCCGTCTGGCTGTTCGCGCTCCAGCTGGACGTGCTCCCGGCCGGGGGCCTCACCGACACGGCCAGCGAACAGGTCACCTTCGGGCAGGTGGCGAGCCACATCGTGCTCCCCGCCGGCGTGCTCGCCGTCTCCCAGCTGCCCTGGTTCACGCTGTACGTACGGCAGGGCGTCGGGGACGCGCTGGCCGAGGACCCCGTGCGCGGCGCCCGGGCCCGGGGGCTGAGCGAGCGCACCGTGCTCCTCGGCCACGCGCTGCGCTCCGGGCTGCTGCCGGTGCTCACACTGATCGGTTCCCGCGTGCCCGAGCTGATCACCGGCGCGCTGCTGGTGGAGAGCGTGTTCAGCTGGCCGGGTATCGCCGCGGCCACCGTGGAGGCGGCGACCGCCGTCGACTTCCCGCTGCTGGCCGCCCTGACCGTCCTGGCCACGGCCGCCGTACTGGCCGGCAATCTGCTCGCGGACCTGCTGTACGGCCTGTTCGACCCGAGGGTGAAGTTCGATGACATGTGACGCTCCTGCCGCCGGGAGGACCGGCGAGGGCGGACGGTGGCGGTCGTACGGCACCGGGCGCCGCTCCACCCGCACGGTCCGGGTCCGCGTCTCCGCCGCGCTGCTGGCGGTGACCGTTCTCGCCGTGCTCCTCGTCCCGCCGCTGGTCCAGCTCGACCAGCAGGCCGTCGACCTCGCCGCCAAGCTGCAGCCGCCGAGCTGGTCCCATCCCTTCGGCACCGACCAGCTCGGACGGGATCTGCTGCTGCGCTGCGTCTACGGGCTGCGGGTCTCCCTGCTCGTCGGCCTGGTGGCGGCGCTCGTGGCGACCGTGATCGGCACCGCGGTCGGGGCGGCCGCCGGGGCCCTGGGCGGCTGGGCCGACCGGTGCGTGATGCGGGTGGTGGACACCCTGTCGTCCGTACCGCATCTGCTGCTCGGCATCTTCGTCGTCGCCCTGTTCCGGCCGGGTGTCGTGCCGGTGGCGGTGTCGGTCGCCGCCACGCACTGGCTGTCGACCGCGCGGATCGTGCGCGCCGAGGTGCTGTCGCTGCGCTCCCGCCCGTACATCGACGCCGCCGTCTCCGGGGGCGCCTCGCGGTGGCGGGTCACGGTACGGCACCTGCTGCCCGCCGTACTGCCGCAGGCCGCGCTCGCCGCCGTCCTCATGGTGCCGCACGCCATGTGGCACGAGTCGGCGCTGTCGTTCCTCGGTCTCGGGCTGCCCGCCCACATGGCGAGCCTCGGCAACCTGATCCAGGACGCGCGGGGCTCGCTGCTGGCCGGCCAGTGGTGGCCGACCCTCTTCCCCGGCCTGTTCATCATCGTCCCGACCCTCGCCCTCGCCGGTCTCGCCGGAGCCTGGCGGGAGCGGATCAATCCACGGCGCCGATCGGAGCTGATGCTGTGACCAGCCCCAAGTGTTCGAGTGTGCGATCGGAGCCGATGCCGTGACCGAGCGAACCCCCGTGCTGTCGGTGCGCGGACTGTCGGTGCGCTTCCTCATGCCGGGCGGGCGCCGCGTCGCCGCCGTCACCGACGCGCACTTCGACGTGGCGCCCGGCGAATGCCTCGCTCTGATCGGCGAGAGCGGTTGCGGCAAGTCCGTGCTCGCCTCCGCCCTCCTCGGCCTGCTGCCCGCCAACGCCCAGAGCGCGGGCAGCGCCCGCCTCGGCGACCTCGACCTGCTCACCGCCGACGAGAGGACTCTCGGCCGTACCGTACGGGGCCGCCTGATCGGTCTCGTACCGCAGAGCCCCGCCGCGCACCTGACCCCCGTACGCACCATCCGCTCCCAGCTGGAGGAGACGGTCGCGGCGCTGACGGGTGCCCGGGGCCGTGCCGCCGTACGGGCCGCGGCGCGGGCGGCGGCCGACCGCGTCGCCTTCCCCGCCGGCCATCTCGACCGCCATCCGCACGAACTCTCCGGCGGCCTCGCCCAGCGCGCCGCCACCGCGCTCGCCCTCGTCGGCGACGCGCCCCTGCTGCTCGCCGACGAACCGACCACCGGGCTCGACCGGGACCTGGTGGACCGCACGGTCGACGAACTGCGGCGGCACGTCGACGCGGGCCCGGACGCCGCCGACGGGAACGGACCCGGCCGCGGCCTGCTGATGATCACCCACGATCTGGCGGCGGCGGAACGCATCGCCGACCGGGTCGCCGTGATGTACGCGGGCCGCATCGTCGAACTGACCGACGCCCGCGGCTTCTTCGGCTCCCCCGGCCCCCGCCACCCGTACGGCCGCGGCCTGCTCCGGGCCCTGCCCGACCGCGCTTTCACCCCCATCCCCGGGATGCCCCCGGAACTGGGCGACCTCCCGACGGGCTGCGCCTTCGCACCGCGCTGCGACCTGGCCACCGATGCCTGCGCCACCCTGCCCCCGGTCACCGGCGGCCTCGCCTGCCACCACCCCGTCACGGAGGACGCCCGTGTCTGACACGCCCGTGCTCGAACTGCGCGCCCTCACCGCCGGATACGACCGAAGAGCCCCGGCCGTACGGAACGCCTCCCTGACCGTCGCGTCCGGCGAAGCCGTCGGCCTGCTCGGCCCCAGCGGCTGCGGCAAGTCCACCCTCGCCCGGGTCGCGGCGCTGCTGCACCGGCCCGACTCCGGCGCCCTGCTGCTCGACGGCGAACCCGTACGGCACTGGCGGCACCGCGCCCCGCGCGCGCAGCGCACCGCCGTCGGCGTCGTCTTCCAGCAGCCCCGCCTCTCCGCGGACCCCCGGCTGCGGCTCTCCGACCTGATCGCGGAGCCGCTCCGCGCGACGGGACGGAGCCAGGAGATACCGGAGCGGCTCGCCGAGCTGACGGCGGGCGTCGGTCTGACGCCGGACCTGCTGGGCCGCCGTCCGCACGAGGTCAGCGACGGCCAGCTCCAGCGCGCGTGCCTCGCCCGCGCCCTCGTGCTGCGCCCGCGCCTGCTGATCTGTGACGAGATGACCGCGATGCTGGACGCCTCCACCACCGCCGCGCTGGTCGCGGCCGTCGAGGACTACCGCGCCACGACCGGCGCCGGTCTCCTCGCCGTCGGTCACGACCGGACGCTCCTGGACCGCTGGTGCGACCGGACGGTGCACTGGGACGACGTGACCGCCGGGGTGCTGTCCGCACCGGGCGCCGTGTAACAAGCCGTTCACCGGACGCTGAACTCACGGGAAACAAGCGCTTCCTAGCGTGTCCCGCCATGGACTCCGATCTGTATACGCAGCCGGACACGGCCCCCGCGGAGCGTGCGGCACCGGCACCTGCGCCCTCGCTCCGCGAGGAGGTCTACGTCCGGCTGCGGGAAGCCGTGCTCGGCGGTGACTTCGCGCCGCGCGAACGGCTGGCCGAAATGCGGCTGGCCGCGCGGTTCGGAGTGTCGCGCACCCCGGTCCGCGAGGCGCTGGCCCGGCTGCTCGCCGACGGTCTGGTCGAGCGCGGGGACGACGGCTTCCGGGTCACCCTGCCGACCCTCGCCCGGCTGACGGACCTGTACGAGCTCGGAGTCACCCTGGAACTGCGCGGGATCGCCCGCCTGATCGAGGACCCGTCCGTCCGGCACGATCCGGAGATCGTCGAGGCGGAGCTGCGGCGCTGGTACGAGATGCGTGAACACCCGCCGGCCCCCGGCCTCCGCTTCGTCATCGAGGAGGAACGGTTCCACGCCGAGCTCTCCCGCGCCTGCGGCAACCCGGCGCTCACCGAGGCACTGGTCGCGGCGCAGCGGCGGGTCAGGCGGGTGCGGATGTACGACTTCCTCACCCGCGACCGGGTGGAGTCGACCGTCACCGCACACATCGAGATCCTCGAACTGCTCCTCGCCGGCCGCCTCGACGAGACGTACCGGGCGCTCCACGTCCACCTCGGCGACTCGCCGGCCGCGGTGACGGAGCACGCCCGGCGGGCCATGACCCAGATGGCCCTGCACGCCGGCCGCCTCTGAGCGCACCCCCAGCCCCGCTCTTCCCCACCACACCCCGGAGAGGTGACATGAGCACAACAGAGCCACGATCGGCGGCACCGACCACCGGACCAGGACCCGCCTCCCGCCGGCCGGCCCCGCCCACCGACCAGGCCGTCAAGGAGACCCTGGAGGACTACACCCTCCGCTTCGCGCCCCGCAGTTACCGCCGCTGGTCCCCCATGGTCGTGGCGACCACGGCCCTCGGCGGCATCGCCTACCTGGCCGACTTCTCCATCGGCGCCGGCATCGGCCTGACCCACGGCACCGGCAACGCGCTGCTCGCGATAGCCGTCGCCGCGGCCGTCATCTTCGTCACCGGTTTCCCTCTCGCGTACTATGGCGCCCGTTACAACATCGACCTGGACCTGATCACCCGGGGTTCGGGCTTCGGCTACTACGGCTCGGTCCTCACCAGCGTCATCTTCGCCAGCTTCACCTTCATCTTCTTCGCCCTCGAGGGCTCGATCATGGCGCAGGGCCTGAAGCTCGGCTTCGGCATGCCGCTGTGGCTGGGCTACCTGGTCTCCACGCTGATGGTCATCCCCCTGGTGATCTACGGCATGAAGGCGCTCAGCAAGCTCCAGGTGTGGACCACCCCGATCTGGCTGGTGCTGATGGTCGCGCCGCTGGTGTACCTGATCGCCACCGATCCCGGCACGGTCGACCGCTTCCTCTCCTACGCCGGCACGGACGGCGACGGCGGCATCGACACCGCGGCGGTCCTCCTCGGCGCGGGCGTCTGTCTCTCCCTCATCGCGCAGATCGGCGAGCAGATCGACTACCTGCGCTTCATGCCGCCGAAGACGGAGGCGAACAAGCGGAGCTGGTGGGCCGCCGTGGTGATGGCCGGGCCCGGCTGGGTGGTGCTGGGCGCGCTGAAGCAGGCCATCGGCGTCTTTCTCGCCGTCTACATCATCGCGGAGGTCGGCCCGGACGCCGCACCCGAGCCGATCCAGCAGTTCCGCGGCGCCTTCGACGCGATGCTGCCGTCCTGGCTGGTCGTCCCGCTGGCCGTCGTCCTGGTCGTGATCAGCCAGATCAAGATCAACGTCACGAACGCGTACTCCGGTTCGCTGGCGTGGACGAACTCCTTCACCCGCGTCACGAAGCGCTACCCCGGCCGCATGGTCTTCGTCCTGGTCAACCTGGGCTTCGCGCTCGCGCTGATGGAGGCCGACATGTTCAGCTTCCTCAACAGCATCCTGAGCTTCTACTCGAACTGCGCGATCGCCTGGGTCGTCACCGTGGCCACCGACATCGGCATCAACAAGTACGTGCTGAAGCTGTCCCCGCACGCCCCCGAGTTCCGCCGCGGCATGCTGTACGCCGTCAACCCGGTCGGCGTGGTGTCCTTCGTCGCCGCCTCCGGCCTGTCCATCGCCATGTACTTCCACCTCCTCGGCGACGCCCTCCAGCCGTACTCCCCCGTCGCCGCCGTCGTGCTCGCCTTCGTGCTCACCCCGCTGATGGCGATCGTCACCAAGGGCAGGTACTACCTGCGCCGCACCGACGACGGCATCGCCGAGCCGCTGCTGGACGCGGACGGCAACCCGAGCGCGGTCACCTACGACTGCCACGTCTGCCGACAGCCGTACGAGCGCCCCGACCTGACCGCCTGCGCCGCGCACGACGCGGTGGTCTGCTCGCTCTGCCTGAGCACCGACACACTCGGCGAACACGTGCTGCCGGCGAACGCGTAGCCGGCGCGCACGGCGGAGCGGGCGGGGTGCCGTCCGGGGCACCCCGCCCGCTCCCTCCGCGTTCCGTACCGTCAGACGTTCCGTACCGTCAGACGTTCCGTACCGTCAGACGTTCCGTACCGTCAGACGTTCAGCGCCGTCAGACGTTCAGCGCGTCGATCAGCGCCTTCGTGACGTCCTCGGTCGACGCGTTGCCGCCGACGTCACGGGTGAGGACGCCCGCCGCGGTGGTGGCCTCGATGGCCTTGTGCAGCCGGGCCGCCTGCTCCGGCAGGCCGAAGTGCTCCAGCATCAGGGCCGCACTGCCGACCGCACCGATCGGGTTGGCGAGGCCCTGGCCCGCGATGTCCGGGGCGGAGCCGTGCACGGGCTCGAACATGCTCGGGTACCGGCGCTCGGGGTTGAGGTTGGCGCTGGCGGCCAGGCCCAGGCTGCCGGCCAGGGCGCTGCCGAGGTCGGAGAGGATGTCGGCGTTGAGGTTGGAGGCGACGACCACGGAGAGGTCCTCGGGGCGGAGGACGAACTTCGCGGACATCGCGTCGACGAGCACGCTCTCGGTCTCCACGTCCGGGTAGTCGGCGGCGACCCGCTGGAACACGTCGTCCCAGAGCACCATGCCGTACTGCTGGGCGTTGGACTTGGTCACGGACGAGACCTTGCGGCGGGTGCGGGTCCGGGCGAGGTCGAAGGCGAAGCGCATGATGCGCTCGCAGCCGACCTCGGTGAACAGGGCGGACTGCACGGCGACTTCACCGCCCGGCCCGCGCCCGGAGAGGTTGCGGCCACCGAGTCCCGCGTACTCGCCCTCGCTGTTCTCGCGGACGACGACCCAGTCGAGCTCGGTGTCGTCGGCCTTGCGCAGCGGGCTGGTGATGCCGGGCAGGAAGTGCACGGGGCGGACGTTGGCCCACTGGTCGAAGCTCTGGCAGATCTTCAGGCGCAGGCCCCAGAGGCTGATGTGGTCGGGGACGGTGGGCCAGCCGACCGCACCGAAGTAGATCGCGTCGAACCCCTTCAGGCGGTCGAGCCCGTCGTCGTCGATCATCTTCCCGGTGCGCTCGTAGTACTCGCAGCCCCAGGGGAACTCCTCCCACGCGAAGGCGAAGGGCTCGGCGGAGTTCCGGGAGTCCTCGGCGAGGGCGTCCAGGACGGCGCGCCCGGCGGCGACCACCTCCTTGCCCACCCCGTCGGCGGGGACTGCGGCGATACGGAACGTGCGGGGTGCGGTCATGGGTGCCTCCGGCTCGCTGTGGTGCGCGGTGCTGCGGTGATGTGGTCGGTTCGAGTCAACACAGCGGGGTCGTCAGGCGTCCAAGACCTGCTTTCGATGCCACGTATAGGCACGGCCGATGGGTCGTG
The DNA here is from genome assembly GCA_000719105.1 of Streptomyces sclerotialus. Classification (GTDB taxonomy): domain Bacteria; phylum Actinomycetota; class Actinomycetes; order Streptomycetales; family Streptomycetaceae; genus Streptomyces; species Streptomyces sclerotialus_B. Next base: position 94,696 of record JODX01000017.1, read on the forward strand.
CGTCAGGGTGCATCGGGGTGCGTCAGACGTCGCGTGCGCGTCGCCGGCCCAGGGAGCCGGTGAGGGCGAGGAAGGCGCGGGCGGCGGGCGTGAGGTGGGCGGGCAGGCTGACCATCGCCACGTGCAGGTGGGCGGTCGGCTCGATGGGGGCGACCACGGCGCCGCAGCGGCGGGCCAGCCGGGTCCAGGAGGAGGGCAGCACGGCGACGCCCACCCCGGTGAGCACCAGGGGCAGGATGGAGGTGCGGTGGTCGACGACCGTCACGATCTCCGTGCCGGTACCGCCCGCGGTGATGTCGTCGACGATGCTGCGCATCAGGCTGCCGGTGCGGGACGCGATGAGCTTCTGCCCGGCGAGGTCCGCGGGCGCGATGGTGACGCCGTCCTTCAGGGGGCCGCCCGGGGCGGCGACGACCACGAACGGCTGGTCCTCGACGTGCAGGACGTCCAGGCCGGACGGGTTGACGGGACTCGCGGAGCCGAGCAGCCCGAGTTCGCAGGCGCCGCTGCGCACCAGCCGGATCACCTCGTCGGGGGTGAAGGCGGCCTGCGTGCTCACCGTCACGGACGGGTGGAGTCCGGCGAAGCGCTGGACGAGGGTGGTCAGCGGTTCGATGCCGGGCGAGGGCATCGTCGCCACCTCGACGGTGCCGCCGTGCAGCCCGGACAGCGCGGCGGCGGTGTCGCGCACGGCGGCCAGGTCGCGCAGCACGCGCCGGCTGGGCTCCAGCAGCTCCGCCCCGGCCTCGCTGAGCACGACGCCCCGGCCCACCCGGTGGAAGAGGGCCACCCCGAGGTCGGCCTCCAGGTTGGCCATCGCCTGCGACAGCGAGGGCTGCGCCACGTGGAGCGCGGCGGCCGCCTTGCTGAAGCCGCCGTGCTCGACGATGGCCAGGAAGTACTCGAGCTGCCGGGCGTCCACGGCGCCTCCGAAGTCATAGCCACGTTCGATAGGCGCAGCCTACTCATCCGTCGGCAGCGTCCTCCTGCCCGTCGCCCCCGGACATGATCCAGCGCTCGGCGAGGACCCGTCCGCACTGCGCGAGAAGCTGGGCCGACAGGGCGCTGTCGCGCGCGCAGTCCCGGTCCGTCAGGTCCGTCAGGGCCTGTACGGAGCGGAAGTGGGCGGCCGTCCGCGACGCGGGCAGCGTGCACCGACCCGCGACGGCGTGCACGGGCACCCCCCGGTCACGGGCACGCCGGGCCAGCGCGACGGGCAGCTTGCCCGAGAGCGACTGCTCGTCCAGGCTGCCCTCCCCGGTGACGACCAGATCGCTCCGGTCGAGCAGCCGGTCGGCCCCGAGCAGGGTGAGGAAGTGGTCGGCCCCCGACCGCACCCGTCCGCCGAGCAGCATCCCGGCGAAGCCGAGCCCTCCGGCGGCTCCGGCCCCGGGCGCCCCGGCGAGGGCCGCCGCGCCGGTGGCTCCGCCCGCCTCCAGCCGGCGTACGAAGTGCCCGAGCGCGGCGTTCAGCCGGCGGACGTCCCGCTCGTCCGCGCCCTTCTGCGGCCCGTAGACGGCGGCGGCGCCCGTGGCCCCGAGCAGGGGGTTGTCCACGTCGGTGGCGAGCACGAGGTCGACACCGGAGAACGCGGCGCGTACGGGACCGAGTTCGGCGGTGCGCAGGTCGGCGAGACCGCCTCCGCCCGGTCCGGCCGGCGAGCCGTCTGCGCGGTGCAGGACGGCGCCGAGCTCCTGGAGGAGGCCCGCGCCGCCGTCGGTGGTGGCCACGCCGCCGAGGGCCAGGACGACGGTGTCGGGGGCGTCTGCGAGTACGTGCCGCAGGGCCTGGCCGACACCGCGGCTGGTGGCCGTCAGCGGTGCCGTACGTCCGCCCGGCAGGACGCCGAGCCCGCAGATCGCCGCGGCCTCGACGAGGACGGTACGGCCCCGTACGGCGACGGCCGCCGTGACGGGGTCCCCGGTCGGCCCGGTCACGGTGATCTCCCTGGCCGTGAACCCGGCGGAGCACGCGGCGGTCACGCTGCCCTCTCCGCCGTCCGCGAGGGCGAGCCGGTCGACCCGGAGACGGGGTGCCCGTTCCAGGAGCCCTCGTTCGAGGGCGAGGGCGACCTCGTCGGCGCTGAGGGAGCCCTTGAACTTGTCGGGGGCGATGAGGACGGAGGCGGCCATCAGCGCCTCACCTCGGCCACTTCGGCTGCTTCGGCTGCTTCGGCTGCTTCCGGCGCCGTCGGGCCGTCGTAGGTGTGCACGGCTCCCTTCGTGAGGGGGCCTTCCCCGGTTCCGGTGACGGCCTCCCCCGGTGGGACGACCGGGTCCTCGACGAGCCTCCCCGCCAGCACGTCGCGCGCCCTGGCGAGGTCCAGCCCCTTGTCCCACCTGGCGATGAACAGGGTGGCCACGGCGTTGCCGAAGAAGTTGACCAGGGCCCGGCACTCCGACATGAACTTGTCGATGCCGAAGATGAGCATGATGCCCGCGGCCGGGACATGGCCGACCGTGGACAGGGTCGCGGTGAGGGCGATGAAGCCGCCGCCCGCGACGCCCGCCGCGCCCTTCGAGGTGAGCAGCATGACGGCGAGCAGGCCTAGCTGCTGGGTGAGGGACAGGGGCGTGTCGGTGGCCTGGGCGATGTACAGCGTGGCGAGGGAGAGGTAGATCGCCGCGCCGTCGAGGTTGAAGCTGTAGCCGGTCGGCACGACCAGCCCGACCGTGGACCGCTCGACACCCATGAACTGGAGCTTGCGCATCAGCCCGGGCAGCGCGGGCTCGGCGGTCGACGTGCCGAGAACCAGGAAGAACTCCTCCTTGAAGTAGCGGAAGAGCTGGAAGATGTTCAGCTTCACGTACGCGGCGAGCACACCGCCGAGCACCACCACGACGAACAGGAACGACGTGACGTAGAAGAGCAGGATCAGTGATCCGAGGCTGGTCAGCGTGGACAGGCCGAACTTCCCGATGGCGTAGGCCATCGCGCCGAAGGCGCCCAGCGGCGCGGCCTTCATGACGAAGGACAGCACCTTGAACACGACCTCGACCAGACGGTTGACGCCCGCGATGATCGGCTCGCCCGCCTTCCCGACCGCCTTCAGCGCGATGCCGAAGAGCACGGCCAGGAAGATGACCTGGAGGATGTCGCCCTCGACGAAGGCGCCGAAGAAACTGTCGGGCACCAGGTGGGTGAGGAACTCCCACCACTCCTGGTGCTCACCCTTCTCTATGTACTCCCCGGCGTCGCCCGAGGTGTCCAGGGTCGACGGGTCGGCGTGCACGCCCTCGCCGAGCCGAAAGACGTTGATGGCCACCAGGCCCGTCAGCAGGGCGATGATCGTGCCGATCTGGAAGTACGTCAGTGCCTTGATGCCGGTCAGCCCGACCTGCCTGAGGTCCGCGACCCCGGCGATGCCGCCGATGATCGTCAGGAAGACGATCGGCCCGATCAGCATCTTCATCGCGGCGATGAACGTCGTGCCGATCGGCTCCATGGCGGTGCCGAGATCCGGCCACCGCCAGCCCAGCACGATGCCGATCACGATCGCCACGAGCACCTGGACGTAGAGCTGCCGGTACCACGGCTTCGACGGCGGCTGCGGGTGCCCGTTCGCTGCGCTCCGGTGTTCCTGGCCACCCCGCGCGGCTCCGTCCGGGGTCTGCGTCATTGCAACCTCCTCGCTCGCGCGGCACCGAGCCCGACCGCTGCCGCGCCGACTTCCGCCACAGTGAACCGGGGCGTACGGCGAGGGTCCACGACCAAAAATCGATGCCCCGTATAGGCGGGCCCTATGAATGAGGCGGCACCGCGCCGGCCGCGGGGGCACGCCGCCGGCATGCCCCGAAGGGGGGATCTCCGGCTCCTCGCAGGTGACCGCGCGGGGTCCTGCGCACGGAGCCGGTGCCGTCGCGCAGTGCGGGGGATCACGGCCGGCGGCAACGGTCCGGAATGCCGTGACGCTGTGGACAACGGGCCCCGGGGCCGGGCGCGGAGCGGTCGGTATCCAGCGTGAGGCGGACGCGCGGAACCCGCCCTCCCGCGCATATTTCCACTCGTGTGAGTTACTTAGCCCGATGGGGCGACTTGCCCTTTCATCGACTGCTCCGATATCCATTTTTCTGTCGGTACATCTCCGCCTCCGATCAGGGCCGGAGGCGGGGATGTGCCGCGGCGCAATGAAGAAGCGCAGCCGCGGATCGAGGAGATCCGCTGCTGCGCTTCTTCATTGCGGGAGGAACCGGGACGCGGTCAGCCGCCGGCCGTCACGGGTCGCCGGCGCCGATGCCGTAGGTACCGTCCGCGCTGGTCGGGGCATGGATGCCGTCACCGCGGAAGTGGGCCTCGTAGCCGTTGACCAGGATGTTGGCCACTTCCAGGTCGGAGGGGAGCTGGGCGTCGCAGGCCGCCGTGCCGTTGGGGTCGGTGAAGGCCTGGCAGATGTACTCCCGGCTGCCCGCGGTGGTGAAGACCACCTGCAGCCCGGACACGGGAGCGCCGTTGTCGGCGCGGTGAATCTCCGCGCGGTGGTGCGACAGTTTCCGGGACAGCAGCAGGATCTTGGCCTGGTGGGCGTCCATGTTCACCGGGACGGCGCGGGTGTGGGACACCGAGCCGGCCTGGGCGGCGCCGGACAGGGTGCCGGCGGTCAATGCCGCACTGCCGAGCAGGACGCCGAACATACGTCGAAGAGTGCGTGTTTTCACAAGTCCTCCGATGGCCGCGCGACAGCCGCGCGAAGAAATGGGGAATCCCGGCCGCCTTTCGCCGGGAGGCCCACAATCTGACAGGCACACCGGCATACAGGCAATAGAACATACGCACCTGTAAGCGGGCGAGAAAAGGCCGGCCGGAACTGCCGTATACTCCCGCGATTTTCACGGTGAGCACAGCGGTGAACACATTGCGGGGAGGGTGCGCGTGGGTGTTTTTCATATCGTCATTCCGTACGGGTATGTACGGGCGCGCCGGTGACCGGGGGGCCGGCGGCGGTGACCCGGTCGATGATCAGCCACTGTCCGAACCCGGGTAGGCTGGTGAGGCTGCGGCTTCCCACTGCCACCGTCCCCATGAGGTGTGTCACGCCTGCGGCAGACGAATTGGTCTTGTGGCATGAGGATGAGACACAGGTGCTGATAGCCGGCCGTTACCAGCTGCATGACCCGATCGGCCGAGGCGCGATGGGCGAGGTCTGGCGGGCCTACGACGAGACGCTCGGCAGGCCCGTGGCCGTCAAGCTCCTGCTCAACCAGGGCGCCGACGCGACCGCGGCCTCACGCTTCCGGCTGGAGGCACAGACCGCCGGCCGGCTCAACCACCCGAACGTGGTGGGCGTCCTCGACTTCGGCGAGCAGGAGGACCGCCTCTACCTGGTGATGGAGCTGGTCGAGGGGGACAGTCTCGCCCGGCTGCTCACCGACTCCGGGACGCTGCCCGCCGAGCGCGTGGCCCGCATCGCCGCCGAGGCGGCCGCCGGGCTCGCCGCCGCTCACCGGCAGGGCATCGTCCACCGGGACATCAAGCCCGCCAACCTCCTCCTGGACGCCCACGGCACCTGCAAGATCGGGGACTTCGGCATCGCCCGGTTCCTCGACGACCCCGGCGCCGCGCTCACCGCCACCGGGCACATCGTCGGCACCAGCCTGTACATCGCGCCCGAGCGCGCCCTGGGCGAGACCGCGGGCCCGCCCTCCGACATGTACTCGCTGGGCTGCGTGCTCTACCAGCTCCTCACCGGCCGCCCGCCGTTCGAGGCCGACAGCGCGGTCGGCATCCTCCACCAGCACCTCGACAGCGCCCCCGTACCGCCTCGCGAGCTGGGCGTCGCCATCCCGCCCGCCTTCGAGAACTACCTGCTCGGTCTGCTCAACAAGCAGCCCCAGGACCGGCCGACGGCCGAGCAGGCGGCCGAGTGGTTCGCGTCGGGGTCCTGGCAGGGCCGCGCCGAGCCCCTGCCCGCCGCCGCCCCCATGACCGCCCCCATGGCCGCTCCCGCAGCCGCTTCTCCGGCCGTTGCCGGACATGCGCAGGGGCCCGTCCCGCTCGGCGAGACCGGCCCCGCGACCACCTACATGCTGCCGAAGGCCGCCGGGGCCGCGAACCGCGCGGGCCGCGGGCACGGCGCACGCCGGACCGGTGCCGGCGGGCCCGCCGGACGCCGGCCGAAGGTGGTGGGCGCCGTCGCCGGCGCGGCTCTCTTCCTGGCCGCGGTACTCGTCGGCATGGCGTGGTTCTCGCCCGACGGCAGCTCCGCGGAGACTCCTTCACCGAGCGACTCGCCGACCGCGTCGGCCAGTTCCTCCGGCTCCGATTCCGCGTCCGACTCCGACTCCGACTCCGGTACCGGCTCCTCCCCCGCTTCCGTACCGGCGGCGCCGCAGCAGAGTCCGTCGTCGGCCGACGCATCCGCACCGTCTCCGGAGACAAGTCCCGGCAGTACTCCCGGGCAGACCCGGCCCCCGCAGACAACAGCCACCGCAGAGCAGCAGGAGAACCAGCAGAGCGAGAACGAGGACGAGCCGGACGAGGAGGAGCCGGACGAGGACGAGAACGGGAACTGACCCGGCAGCGCTCGTCCAGCCGGCCGTCCCGTATCGACGTCGCCCCGTATCGGCGTCGCCCCGTATCGACGTCTTTCCGTACCGGCCCCGTCCCGCCCCGGCAGCCGCCTCCCTTCGTCCCGCCCAGGGCCCAGAAGGCGACAACCGGCCCTCCGTGCACTCTTCGTCGGCCACCGAAAAGGGTGGCTTTCGGCCTTTCCCGCCGCGCCCGTCCGGACCGCGCTCCGTGCGGCCCTCGACGGCCCTATGCTTCTACGCGTTTGTAGAATCAACCACCGCGGAGCCTGGGCGGACAAGAGGCTGCCCGAGCTGAAGCATGTCCGCCGGGCGCAGGCGCTCGTCGCGCCGAACACGGCCGAGTAGCCGGTCGTACGCCCGTACACCACCCCCTCTTGAACCACACGCACGTAAAGGAGTGGACGCCACGATGGTGTTCAAACGACTGCTCGGCTCGCTCGGTGTGGGCGGCCCCACGGTCGACACGGTCCTCGACCCCGGGGCGGTCCGGCCCGGCGGCGCGCTGACGGGCCAGGTTCATCTCAAGGGCGGCAGCGCCGACTTCGACATCGAGCACATCACCCTGGAGCTGGTGGCCCGGGTCGAGGCCGAGCACGAGGACGGCGAGAGCGAGGGCGTCGTCGCCTTCGAGCGGTTCACCGTCGGCGGCGGCTTCCGGCTGGCCGAGGGCGAGCCGCGCAGCGTGCCGTTCAGCGTGACGCTGCCGTGGGAGACGCCGATCACCGAGCTGTACGGGCAGGGGCTGGGCATCGTGCTCGGCGTGCGCACCGAGCTCGCGGTGGCCGGCGCGAAGGACAAGGGCGACCTCGACCCGCTGAGCGTCGCCCCGCTGCCCGTGCAGGAGGCGGTCCTGGAGGCGCTCGGCCAACTCGGCTTCGGCTTCCGGTCGGCCGACCTGGAGTACGGCCGGATCGGCGGCACCGGCCAGCAACTGCCCTTCTACCAGGAGCTGGAGCTCGCCCCGGCGCCCCAGTACGCCCATCAGGTGAACGAGATCGAGGTCTCCTTCCTCGCCCACCCGGGCGGGATGGAGGTGGTCCTGGAGGCCGACAAGCGCGGTGGCTTCCTCACTCCCGGCCACGACGCGCTGACCCGGTTCACCGTCTCCCACGAGGGCGTCGAGCACCAGGACTGGAACACGCTCGTCGACGGCTGGATCCGCCAACTCGTCGAACACCGCTCCTCCTACGGTGCACATGCCGCGTACGGGCACGGCGACCCGTACGCCGGGCACGGGCCCGGGCACGGCGAGTACCACGGTCACGGCGAACACCACGACGGCCACCGTTCCGGCCCCGGCATGGGCACCGCCGTCGCGGCGGGCGCGGCCGGGCTCGCGGTCGGCGTCGTCGGCGGCATGGTGGCGGCCGAAGTCGTCGACGAGGTGGGCGACTTCTTCGAGGGCGACGAGGAGGAAGAGGAGGGCTGAGCGGCCGGGGCGGGACCGGGCCACCGGGCTCCTCCCGTCCCCGGAGGCCAGGGCGGAGGCCGGCCCACGCCATGGCCGGCCTCCGCCGTTCGGGGTACGGGGCCGGCCCACGCCATGGCCGGCTCCGTCCCGGGGGCGGACCAACGCCCTCATGTGATGTGTCGCGCGGGTCCGGTAGCTGTGTGCAGCAGGTGCCGGGGCAGGATCAGCACGCCCGCCGGAGTGAGAGCCGCCCGGCCCCTCGTCCGCCGTCCGGCCCGGGGCCGTGGCCGGCCGGTCGACGGTGTGCCGGAGGGAGCACGGCCCGTCTCCGGTCCGGGCGGCGCCTCCGTCGGCGCGACCGGCGATGCGTGGTGCGTCATGCTCCAAGAATCCGCGGTCGGCGGAGCGCGTCCCACCCGGCGACCTTCCGAGGAGACCCAGCCGAACGGCTGGTCCTGTCCGGCCGGTCGGCCGGTCGCCGAATCCGCCAGCCCGGCGGGAAACCGCCGCGGGGCGCGGAGGCAGGGCCGTGGACGTGATACGCATCGAGCGGCGGACGGACGACGGACGGCAGACTGGGCCACGAGAGCCGAGCAGGCGACAAGCCGCAGACCGTAAGCAGTAATCAGTGAGCAGTAGGCAGTAGACAGTAGGCAGTAGGCAGTGCGCGGTCGGTTACCGGCGACCGGCAGTGGGGACAGCGGAGTCGGGCGGACGGGACGGGCGGCAGGGACGGCGGGGGCCGCGGCGGACCGACGTGCCGCGGGCCGGCGGACGAGCGGAGCGCAGGTGATCCGGGTACTGGTGGTGGACGACGAGGCCCTGATCCGTACGGGCTTCCAGCACATCCTCGGTGCCGCCCAGGACATCGAGGTGGTGGCGGCGGTGCCCGGCGGCGAGGCGGTGCGGGCGGTGCGCGAGGCCGCGCCGGACGTGGTCCTGCTGGACATCCGGATGCCGGACGTGGACGGCCTGACCGTGCTGGCCGAGCTGCGCCGGCTGGCCCGGCCGCCGGTGGTGGCCATGCTCACCACCTTCGACACCGACGAGTACGTCACCACCGCGCTGCGCTCCGGCGCCGCCGGGTTCCTGCTCAAGGACACCGACCCGGAGCAACTGCCCTATCTGGTGCGCACCCTGGCCGGGGGCGGCACCGTGCTCTCCTCCGGCGTCACCCGCCGAGTGGTGGACGGCTACCTCGACACCGGGGTGCGCGAGCCCACCGCCCTGCGTGTGGTCGCCCGGCTGACCGAACGCGAGCGGGCGGTGCTGGTCCTCATGGCGGAGGGGCTCGCCAACACCGACATCGGCGAACGCATGCACCTGAGCCTGGGCACCGTCAAAGGCCACGTCACCGCCATCTTCGCCAAGTTGCAGGTGAGCAGCCGCGTGCAGGCGGCACTGATCGCCGAGCGCGCCGGCCTGCTCAGGTCATCGCGGGACGGGGAGGAGACATGACCAGCCGGAGCACGACCACCACAGGCACCAGCGCACAAAACACCACCGCCCAAGGCGCCACCACCCGGGGCGGCACGACCCGGCGTACGGCCGCCCGGCGCAGGACCAGCCGGTCCACGACCACCAGGAGCCCGACCTCCCAGGGCGGGGACACCGGGGAACCGGCGGGTTCCGGCGCGGGTTCCGGCACCGGTTCCGGCACCGCCACCCGGCGTCCACCCGGCCGGCACCTGCCCGGTCCGGTCGTCGACGCCGCTCTCGTCGTGGCCGCGCTGGCGGACGTGCGGATCAACGTTCCGCACGACTACGAGCAGGGCATGGTGTGTGCCCTGCTCGCCGCCTTCGCCCTTCCCCTGCGCCGCCATCTGCCCCTGACGGCCTTCCTCCTCACGCTCCTCTCGGCCCTGTTCACCGACGCGGTGTTCGCCCCCCTGGCCGCCCTGTACACACTGTCCTCGCTCAAGCACAACCGTGCCCTGCTCGCCGTCTGCGCCCTCGTCTACGCGATCAGCGACTTCCTGCCGTGGCGGTGGTGGAAGATGGAACCCGACGAAATGATCGAGGGCGTCAGTCTGATCAATCTCACCTACACCGTGGCATGGGCCACCGCCCCGGTCTTCCTGGGCCAGCTCGTCCAGGCCAGGCGGGAACTGTCGGTCCGGCTCGACGAGATCTCCGAGGCCCGCGAACACGAACGGCTGCTCACCGCCCAGAGCGTGCTGGCCAGGGAACGCGCCCAGCTCGCCCGGGAGATGCACGACGTGGTCGCCCACCAGGTCAGCCTGATCGCCGTACAGGCCGGAGCGCTCCAGGTGGGCACCCGCGACGTCGAGACGAGGGAGGCCGCCGCCACCATCCGCCGGCTCAGCGTGCAGACGCTGGAGGAGCTGCGGCACATGGTCAGCGTGTTGCGGGCCTCCGGCAGCCGCCCCACCGAACTCACTCCGCAGCCCTCCCTGGCCGACCTCCGACGCCTGGTCGACGGCAGCGGGATCGATGCGGAGCTCCACGCCGACCTGCCCGGCACGTTGTCGGCCACCGTCCAGCGCGCCGTCTACCGCACCGTCCAGGAGGCCCTGACCAACGTCCGCAAGCACGCCCCCGGGGCCACGGCGACGATCCGCCTCTGCCATGAGGGAGGTACGGTCCGCGTCACCGTCGCCAACACCGCCCCCACCCGCCCGGCACTCCCCCTGCCCGGCGCCCACCACGGGCTCGTCGGCCTGCGCCAGCGCGCCGAGCTCCTCGGCGGCACCGTGACCTCGGGCCCCACGAAGGAGGGCGGGTACGAGCTCCACCTGGAACTGCCGGCGGACGCCGGGCGTTAGGGCCGCGGCAGTGGCGGTGGCAGGAGCGCCGCCACCGCCCTGACCAGCGGGTCCAGGGCGGGGTGGCCGGCCTCGGCGTCCTCGGTCAGCCGGGTGCGCATCCGGGGGTCCCAGAAGGCCCGGATGTGCGCGGCGATCTCCTCGGCGGCCGTGGCCGGGTCGCGGTGCCGGAACTGGGCGGCGATCTCGTTGGCCAGCCGTATGTGGGCCGGGGTGGGTGCCGTGGTCGTCATGACGTCGCTCCGCTCAGCCTCACCTGCACCGCCGTCACCTTGTACTCCGGGCAGTTGGTCGCCCAGTCCGAGTGCTCGGTGGTGACCACGTTGGCGCCGGTCTCCGGGTGGTGGAAGGTCGTGTAGACGACGCCCACCGGCATCCGGTCGTCGATCCTCGCCCGCAGGCTGGTCTCGCCGACCCGGCTGGCCAGCGCCACCGTGTCCCCGTCCCGGATGCCGCGTACCTCGGCGTCGTGCGGGTGGAGTTCGAGAACGTCCTCCGGGTGCCAGGCCACGTTGCCCGTACGGCGGGTCTGGGCACCCACGTTGTACTGGGACAGGATGCGGCCGGTGGTGAGGATGAGCGGGAAGCGGCGGGTGCTGCGCTCCTCCGTCGGCACGTACACCGTCTCCACGAACCGGCCCTTGCCGCGCACGAACCCGTCCACGTGCATGATCGGGGTGCCCTCGGGCGCCGCGTCGTTGCACGGCCACTGCGCGCTGCCGACCCGGTCGAGCCGGTCGAAGGACACCCCGGCGAACGTCGGCGTGGTCATGGCGATCTCGTCCATGATCTGCGCGGCGTCGTCCCACTTCATCGGGTAGCCCATGGCCTGCGCGAGCTCGCAGACGATCTGCCACTCGTGCTTGCCGGTCCGCGGCGCCATGACGGGCCGTACGCGGTTGATGCGGCGCTCGGCGTTGGTGAAGGTGCCGTCCTTCTCCAGGAAGGAGGTGCCGGGCAGGAAGACGTGCGCGAACTTGGACGTCTCGTTGAGGAACAGGTCCTGGACGACGAGCAGGTCCAGGGAGGAGAGCGCCGCCGTGACGTGCCGTGTGTTCGGGTCGGACTGGGCGATGTCCTCGCCGTGCACGAACAGCGCCCGGAAGGAGCCGTCGAGCGCCGAGTCGAACATGTTGGGGATGCGCAGGCCCGGTTCGGAGAGGATCGTCCGGCCCCAGAGCGTCTCGAAGACCGAGCGGACCGCGTCGTCCGAGACATGGCGGTAGCCGGGCAGTTCGTGCGGGAAGGAGCCCATGTCGCAGGAGCCCTGGACGTTGTTCTGGCCCCGGAGGGGGTTCACCCCGACGCCCTCGCGGCCGATGTTGCCGGTGGCCATGGCGAGATTGGCCATGCCCATCACCATCGTGGAGCCCTGACTGTGCTCGGTGACGCCGAGGCCGTAGTAGATGGCCGCGTTGGGGGCGGTGGCGTAGAGGCGGGCGGCGGCGCGCAGTTCCTCGGCCGGTACGCCGGTGATGTCGGCGACGGCCTCCGGGCTGTGCTGCGGCTGGGCGATGAAGCGTTCCCAGGTCTCGAAGTCCTCGCACCGGTCGTCCACGAACGCGCGGTCCACCAGGCCCTCGGTGACGACCACGTGCGCGAGCGCGTTGACGAGGGCCACGTTGGTGCCGGGGGCGAGCTGGAGGTGGTGGGCGGCCTCGACGTGCGGGGAGCGGACGAGGTCGATGCGGCGCGGGTCGGCGACGATGAGCTGAGCGCCCTTGCGCAGGCGGCGCTTCATCCGGGAGCCGAACACCGGGTGGGCGTCGGTGGGGTTGGCGCCGATGAGCAGGATGACGTCGGCCTGGTCGACGGACTTGAAGTCCTGGGTGCCGGCGGAGGTGCCGTACGTCTGCTTGAGGCCGTAGCCGGTGGGTGAGTGGCAGACGCGGGCGCAGGTGTCGACGTTGTTGTTGCCGAAGGCGGCGCGGACCATCTTCTGGACCGCGTACACCTCCTCGTTGGTGCAGCGGGAGGAGGTGATGCCGCCGATGGCACCGGTGCCGTGCGCGGCCTGGATCTCCAGCAGGCGGCGGGCCGTGTATCCGATGGCCTCCTCCCACTCCACCTCCCGCCACGGGTCGGTGATGCGCTCGCGCAGCATCGGCTTGAGCTTGCGGTCCGGGTGGGAGGCGTAGCCGAAGGCGAAGCGGCCCTTGACGCAGGAGTGGCCCTCGTTGGCGCCGCCGTCCTTGTACGGGACCATGCGGACGACCTCGTCGCCGCGCAGCTCGGCCTTGAAGGAGCAGCCGACGCCGCAGTACGCGCAGGTGGTGATCACGCTGCGGGTGGGCATGCCGAGCTCGACGACCGACTTCTCCTGGAGCGTGGACGTCGGGCAGGCCTGCACGCAGGCGCCGCAGGACACGCAGTCGGACTCCATGAAGGTGCCGCCCGCGCCCGCCGCGACCTTGGAGGCGAAGCCGCGGCCCTCGATGGTGAGGGCGAAGGTGCCCTGGACCTCGCCGCAGGCGCGGACGCAGCGGGAGCAGGAGATGCACTTGCTCGCGTCGAAGTCGAAGTAGGGATTGGAGCTGTCGGTGGATTCGGTGAGGTGGTTCTCGCCGTCGAAGCCGTAGCGGACTTCGCGCAGCCCGACGACGCCCGCCATGTCCTGGAGTTCGCAGTCGCCGTTGGCGGGGCAGGTCAGGCAGTCCAACGGGTGGTCGGAGATGTACAGCTCCATCACGCCGCGGCGGAGCTTCGCGAGCTGCGGGGTCTGGGTGCGGACCTTCATGCCGGGGGCCACCGGTGTCGTGCAGGAGGCCGGGGTGCCCCTGCGGCCGTCGATGTCGACCAGGCAGAGGCGGCAGGAGCCGAAGGGTTCGAGGCTGTCGGTGGCGCAGAGCCTGGGGATGTCGATGCCGGCCTCGGCGGCGGCGCGCATCACGGAGGTGCCCTCGGGGACGAGGACCTCCGTACCGTCGATCTCCACGGCGACGGTCGCCTCGCCGGGGCGGGCCGGGGTGCCGAAGTCGGGCTCCTTGATCAGGCTCATCGCCGTGCCTCCGTCGTCGTGGCGAGGTCTGTCGTCGCGAGGTCGGTCGTGGTGGGGGGTTCGGCTGCGGGCTGCTCACCGAAGTCGGCGGGGAAGTGTTCCAGCGCGCTCCTCACCGGCATCGGCGTGAGCCCGCCCATCGCGCACAGCGAGCCCTCGGTCATCAGGTCGCACAGGTCGTCGAGGAGCGTGAGGTTGGCCCGGCGGTCGATCCCGGCGGTGATCCGGTCGATGACCTCGACGCCCCGTACCGCGCCGACCCGGCACGGCGTGCACTTGCCGCAGGACTCGGCGGCGCAGAACTCCATGGCGAACCGGGCCTGCCCCGCCATGTCCACGGTGTCGTCGAAGACGACCACTCCCCCGTGCCCGACCATGGCGCCCGCCGCCGCGAACGCCTCGTAGTCCATGGGGAGGTGGAAGCGGGAGGTGGGCAGGTACGCGCCCAGCGGCCCGCCGACCTGCACGGCCCGCACCGGGCGCCCGGAGCGGGTGCCGCCGCCGTATCCCTCGACGAGGTCGCCGAGCGTGACGCCGAACGCGGTCTCGACGATGCCGCCGCGCGCGACGTTCCCGCCGAGCTGGAAGACCTGGGTGCCGCGCGAGCGGCCGGTGCCGAGGCCGGCGAAGGCGCGGGCGCCGTCGGCGAGGATCATCGGTACGGAGCCGAGGGTGAGCACGTTGTTGACGACGGTCGGCTTCCCGAACAGGCCCTCCAGCGCGGGGATCGGCGGTTTGGCGCGGACCGTGCCGCGCTTGCCCTCCAGGCTCTCCAGCATGGACGTTTCCTCGCCGCAGATGTACGCCCCCGCCCCGACCCGTACGGACAGGTCGAAGCGGAGGTCCGAGCCGAGGACGCCCGCGCCGAGCCAGCCGCGCCCGTACGCCGTCGCGATGGCGGCGCGCAGGGTGGCCACCGCGTCCGGATACTCGGAGCGGACGTAGACGTATCCCTCGGTGGCGCCGACCGCGCGGGCGGCGATGGTCATGCCCTCGATGAGGGTGAACGGGTCGCCCTCCATCAGCATGCGGTCGGCGAAGGTGCCGCTGTCGCCCTCGTCGGCGTTGCAGCAGACGAACTTGAGGGCGGAGTCGGCCTCCTGGACCGTCTTCCACTTGATGCCGGCCGGGAAGCCCGCGCCGCCCCGGCCGCGCAGTCCCGAGTCCGTCACCTCGGCGACGATGTCCTGGGGGCTCAGCTCCAGGGCCCGGCGCAGGCCGCGCAGGCCGCCGTGGGCGAGGAAGTCGTCGGGGTCGAGCGGGTCGACGACGCCGACGCGGGCGAAGGTGACGCGGTTCTGGGTGCGCAGCCAGTCGAGGTCGGCGGTGCGGCCGAGGTGCAGCGGGTGCGTGCCGGCAGCGTCCAGCAGGCCCGCGGCCACCAGCCCGTCGACGTCCTCGGGGGCGACCGGGCCGTAGGCGATCCGCCCGTCGGGGCCCGCCACCTCCACCAGCGGCTCCCGCCACAGCATGCCGCGCGAGCCGTTGCGGACCAGGCGGATCTCGCGTCCGGTGGCGGCGGCTGCCGCGGTGATCCGCTCGGCGACCTCGTCGGCGCCGACGGAGCGGGCGGCCGAGTCGCGGGGCACGTACACCGTCACGGGGGTGCTCATGCGCCCGCCTCCCGGGGAGCCGATGCCAGCAGGGTGTCCAGCCGTTCCGGGGTGACCCGGCCGTGCAGGCGGCCGTCGACCTCGACGGCGGGACCGGTGGCGCAGTTGCCGAGGCAGAAGACCTGGTCGAGGGTGACCGCGCCGTCGGGCGTCGTCTCGCCGAAGGACACGCCGAGGCGGGACGTGGCGCGGTCCGCGAGGGTACGGGCGCCCACCGCCTGGCAGGCCTCGGCGCGGCAGATCCGTACCGTCGTGCGGCCGGGCGGGGACTGCCGGAAGTCCTCGTAGAAGGTGATGACTCCGTACACGTCGGCCCGGGACAGGTTCAGTTCGCCGGCCAGGACCGGGATCACGGCCGGGTCGACGTGTCCGAACTCTTCTCTGACGGCGTGGAGGACGGGCAGCAGGGCGCCGCGTGTGCCGCGGTGCTCCGCGACGATCGAGCGCACCCGTTGCTCCAGGTCCGGCGACTGCTCCGGCGACACTGCCATGACCAGCCCCTTTCGGTCGAACGACAGGACACGGGGACAAGGGCACTGTGCTGCCGTTCCCGGGCCCGTCCAAGAGCGCGAGCGAACGTTGTTGGCTATGGGGTGTTAGGCGCCGTCTATCAAGCGCCGTCCGTCGCGGGTGCCTGCCTGCGCAGACTCCTCCGCAGGACGCCGTCCAGCTCGCCCGCGACGTCCACCAGGTGCGCCACGTCGACCAGGGCGCGCACCAGGCTGAGCGCGGGGTCGCGGCCGGCCAGCACGAGGCCGACGTGGTAGCTGCGGGCGGGCCGTTCCATGGGCACGAGCCGCATGCCGTCGGGGACGCCGAACAGACCGAGCCAGGCGTGGGCGATGACGCTGGACCAGCGCCCGGTGCCGAGGTGGGCGTAGAGGGCGGAGACGGTGTCGGTCTCGAGGGAGGCGCTCACGGCGTCCACGCCCGCGTCGGCGAAGCAGCGGTCGAGGATGCGGCGGTTCTGCATCTGCGGGGACAGCAGGCACAGCGGGAGGCGGGCCACGTCGGCCCAGCCCGCGCGCGGGCGGTGGGCCAGTTCCCCGTCCTCGGGCGTCAGCAGGAGGTGCCGTTCGCGGTACAGCGGGACCGTGCGGACGCTGCCGAGCGGCTCGCCGTCCACGTAGCTGAGGCCCACGTCGAGGTCGTACTCGGCGAGCCGGTGCACCATCTCCCGGGAGGACAGCGACTCCAGCGAGATCCGCACCTGGGGGTGCCGGTCGAAGAAGGGCATGGTCAGCAGTTGGGCGGCGGTGAGCGCGGTGGGGATCGCCCCGATGCGCAGGACGCCGGTCGGTCCGCCGTCCATGGCCGCGAGGTCGTCGCGCAGGGCGTCGCGGTCGGCGAGGATGCGGCGGGCCCACATCACCACCCGTTCTCCCTCGGGGGTGAAGCCCTCGAAGCGCCTGCCGCGGCGCACGATCATCACTTTGAGCTCGCGTTCCAGCGTCCTGATGCCCGCGGAGAGGGAGGGCTGGGAGACGTGGCAGGCCTCGGCGGCGCGGGCGAAGTGACGTGTCCGGGCGAGTGCGGTCAGGTACTCCAGTTGTCTGAGCAGCACCGCGGGCCCCTCCCTGGTGGTCTCCTCGTGCGGTCGGAGGTGACCTACCCAGGGAAGGGGGTCGGCGTTCGCGTCGTGGTCGGTGGCTGATGGTCGGTGGTGGCCGGTGGTCGGTGGTCGGTCAGGGGAGTGCGGGGGCCGGGGCCCCGCCCACCGCCCAGGAGCGGATCGTGGGGAGCTGTGCGTAGAGGGCTTCTCCCGGGCACTCGGTGTTGTAGCCGTCGCGGTGGCCGTGGATGGCGGGGAAGCTGAGCCGGGCGCCCTTGGCCCACGACTTGCCGGCATGGTTCTTGCCGGCCGCTCCGGCAGTGAGGGTCACGGTACCGGCCGGGTCGACGCCGTCCAGGCCCAGCTTCCATGCCGCGAGACGGGCGACCGAGGTCAGCGCCTCGGTCGACGGGCCGACGTCGGTGTAGGTGCCGAGGACGGAGATGCCGGTGGTCTCGGAATTGAAGCCGTAGGCGTGCGCGCCCAGCACGGGGCGGTCCACGCCGCCCTTGCGGCCCTCGTAGACCGTGCCGCACTTGTCGACGAGGAAGTTGTAGCCGACGTCCTTCCAGCCCAGTTGCTTGACGTGGTACGTGTACACGCCGCGGACCACGGCCGGGGCCTCGGCGCAGGTGTACTCGTTGGACTCGGCCGTGTGGTGGACGACGGCCGCCTTGACCTTGCCTCCGGGCAGATAGGCGGGCTGTTCCGGGCTGATCGACTCGTCCGCGCCCCAGTCGGCGCGGGAGACGATCGGCGGCTGCTCGGTGGCCGCCGATGCGTCCGGGTCGGACGCCGTCTGCGGCCGCCCGCCCGTATCGTTCCCGGCACCCGGGTCGATCATGTCCAGCCGGAGTCCGGCGGGCAGCGGTGTGACGTCGTCGCCGTCCACCCGCACCTCGACCCCGTCGGACGGTCCCACCCACGCGGGTTCGGTGCCGCCGCGTGCCGCGCCGTCCTCGCCCGGGCCGCTGCCGACGTCCAGTTCCCGCCAGTCCGACCACACCTCGGTCTGCGCGTCCCGCGCGCGGAACTCCACCGTCCCGGCCATGACGGCCGACGGCCGCGCCCAGGTGACGCCGAGCATGCTGAACGGCCGGGTGTCCCGGCTGTCCAGCGCGGCAGAACTGCCGTCCGCCGTGGTGTTCAGGGGGACGGTGCGGGTCTCGGCCTCGACCGGTCCGCCCGTTCCGTCGTCCCGGGTGTGTCCCGCGGCCTGTCCGGTGACTCCCTGGAGCGCGCAGAGCCCGGCGCCCACCATGATCATCGCGGCCGAGTTCCACCATCGACGAGATCTCATCCGTACGCACTTCCTTGCCTGTGTTCCGTGTGAACCGGTCAGGGCCGGACGCAGCCGGTCGGGGCCGGTCAGCATGAGATGAAGCGCCGTCATATGACAGGCGCACTACCGCGACGACCGCGAGCGCGGCCGTCGGCTCAGCGGGATATACCCACCAGTAGGACGGTACTGACACGGCGTCGCCCAGCCGGTCGAAAGGGAGCGGTCCCGCGTGCGACGGCAGTGCGAGGAGGCATAGGAGGGTCTCCACGAGGCGGGCCGGAACCGGTTCGCACCACAGTATGGGATCAAGGGCCGCACGCCGGGGACCAGTGCGGGGACGGGTCGGATCGTCAGCCTGCCGACGCCGTCCGGCCCCTTGGCCGCCCCGTACGCGACACAGCGCGGTGATCAGTCCGTGCGTTATGCAACGATTCGGTCGGAGGAGCAGCCGGCCGCAGGCAACCTCCGCAGGGGGACCACCGTCTTCAATCGTGGACATGGGTCCGCGGATCCGCGGACCGTGCACGACGAGGGAGAGAGAAGACGGGGCAGTGGCCACTCAGGAGCCCGGCAGCGCCGGAACGCCGGACGGCGAGGGCGGCGCGGACGGCGCGGACGGCGCGGACGGCGCGGACGGCAGAGACGCCGGGGACTGTACGCCGGCCATACCGGACGAGACCTGGCAGAAGTTCATCGAGGACAGCGAGCACGCCATCCTGCGCTCGACAGCGCCTCGTGAGCCCTCCGCCCGGGAACGCACCACCCCACGCACCACCCCGACAGCTCCTCAGCCGGAGTCACCGGCCATGGAGGCGGTCGGCGAGCTGTACCGGCCGCGGGAGCGGCGGGCCGGCCCCGCCTGGCACGCCATGGACGGCCGGGCCAGGCGCCGGCGCGTCGGCCGGGTGCTGGGCATGACGGCCGCCGCGGCCGTGCTGGTCGGGCTGCTGGCCCAGTCGCCCTCCGAGTCGGGCGGCCCGTACGGCGAACAGAGCGACGCCACCACACAGCAGTCCGAGCCCCTGCCGGAGGACCTGCCCACCGCCACCGTCTCCCGGCCCTGAACGCGGTGCCCCGGCCCCGGGCCGGTCGACGGTGAGCGGCCGCGGCGACAGGGTCTTGGTCATGCCGTTGGCCCAGCGCATCCGACGGAGCGCCCGCGGCGGGCAGGGGGAGGCCAGGGTGCCGGGGGCGCAGGGCGTACCCCGTGGACCGGGATGGCGCGCGGCGGGCGTACGGCGGCGTCAGCCGAAGGGGCCGCCCGCCGGGCCCTGCGGGGTGATGCGGCGGTAGGCGGCGCGGGCGTTCACGACGCGGGCCAGGGCGGTGCCGCTGAGGGCTGCCGCGCACAGGCAGGCGAGCCAGAGGCCGTCGCGGTCGCCGGCCCAGGACAGCGTGCCCGCGGGCGGTATGCCGAAGCCGTTCAGGAACAGCCAGCAGAGCACGGCCGTGCCGGGCGCGGCGACGAACCGCGCGTACAGGCCGAGCAACCCGGCCAGCACGGACAGCGCCACCAGGGCGGGCGTCGGCCTGCCGATCCCGCCGAGCAGGGTGAAGACCACCATCATCACCAGCGCGCCGACGAACGCCGCGGACCAGACGTACGGCGTCCCCAAGGGCTCCGGAACCGCCCGAGCCCCACTGCTGAGCCGCGCCCACTCGATCAAGGCCACGCCCCTTCCTCGTTCCTCCGCGGCCGCCCCCGCCGGCCGTCGTACCACGGCGCCGCGCGCCGTCCGGTCAGCGGATTGTCCCATCCGGTGACATCACGGAGTAGCCCGCATGCGCCCGTGACGAAGGGGAACCCGTGGCGCGGTGCGAAGGATTCTGGTGACCGGGTGGTTCAGTTTCCGGGACGGTGAGGCCACCGCCGGCGACGTCCTCGCGCTGGAGCGGGTGGAGGACGTGCTGGGGCGGGCGGGGCTGCCGTACGACGTGGTGTGGAGCTCCGGGTTCCGGCCGGGGCACCTGGACATGGACCACGTTCGGCCGCGGGCGTACTCGCACCTCCTCTTCGTCTGCGGTCCCCTGCACGGGGAGCAGATCGGCGGACTGCACCGGCGGTTCCGGCACTGTGTGCGGATCGCCGTGGGGGTGTCGGTGATCGACGGGCGTGATCCGGCGGTGACCGGATTCCACCGGGTGCTGGCGCGGGACACCCCGGCGGGCGGCGCATCGGTGGCGGACCTGGCGGCGCGGGCCCCCGCACCGGCCGCGGCCCCCGTGACCGGGGTGATCCTCACCCATGGGCAGGGCGAGTACGGCGCGCTGCGGCGGCACGAGTGGGTCGCGGAGCTGGTCACCCGGTGGCTGGGCGGCAAGGACTGCGCACGCGTCGAACTGGAGACACGGCTCGACGCGCACGACTGGCGGCTGAGCGCCACACCGGGGCAGTTGCTGTCCGTCCTGGCGCGGCTGGACCTGATCGTCACCGACCGGCTGCACGGGCTGGTGCTCGGGCTGCGGGCCGGGGTGCCGGTGCTGGCCGTCGATCCCGTGGAGGGCGGCGCCAAGGTGACCGCGCAGGCCCGCGCGTGCGGCTGGCCCGCGCTCGTCGCGGCGGAAGACCTCGACGCCGGGCGGCTGGAGGCGTGGTGGACCTGGTGCCTGTCGGACGGTCCGGCGGCCGCCCGGCGGATCCGCGACGACTTCGCCGCGGGCGCCGTGCCCGACAACGCGGACGGGCTCCTCGCGGCCCTGGACGATCCCTAGTTAGGCCACGTCGGCGGCGGGCACACGGGAACGGGCGGACTCCCCGACGCCCCCGGAGGCAACAGTGACGATCGGCCGACTTCCCGACCACGAGCAGCGCATTCTGGACCGGTTGGAGGCGGACCTGCGCCGCGACCGGCGTCTCGACCGCCAGTTGCGCACCCTTCAGCTGAAACGGCGGCCGGTGCTGGCCCCCCTCGCCGCGTACCGGCCGCACCCGGTCACCGTCGCGTTCAGCCTCGCCCTGTCCATCATCCTGATGGTCACCGGCATACGTACCTCCGATCCGGCGGTCATCTGGGCCTTCGCCCTCGTCTGGCCGCTGACCTTGTACGCCGTCTTCCGGCTGCTGTGCCGCTGGTCGGAGACGGAGGGGCTCCGGGAGCGCCGCAGGACGCGGTGACCGGCGTTTTGCGGTCACGGGCCAGGGGCACCCGGCCGCCCAGGAAGACCAAGAGGCCGAAAGAGGCCGAAGAGGCTCAGGAGGTGATCGTCGTGCCCGAGCCCGGAAGCAAGAAGTACGACGTCCGGCGCGCCCGGCTGCGCAAGGACGCCGAGGGGTCCGGTGTCCCGGACCGGCACGCCAACGACGAGGCCAACGCGTATCTGCGCGAGGAGGAGGACTGGCGCAGCCGCGGCCCGCGCACCGAACGCGGCCGCGGACCGAAGGGCGAACGGCCCGGCAACGACTGACGCGACCGAAGGAACGAACAGGGCGAACAGGACGAACATCGAACACGACCGAGGCCCGGCGTCATCCCGTATAACGCCGGGCCTTCGAGCGTCGCTGCGTCTCGTCCAGCAGCCGCAGCCGCCCCTCGATCTCGTGCGGCACCACGCGGCGTTCCCGGACGACCCACGGCAGCCCGGCCGCCGCCTGGGCGAAGGCTCTGAGCGAGGCGGTGTCCCGGGGCACCGTGCGGGCGAGGTGCAGGGTGCGGCGGGTGGCGGTGCGCACCGGGCGGCGGAGCCAGGTGAACCACAGGGTGTTGCGCAGGCCGTGCGTCCTGCGGAGGGTTGCGTCCCGCAGCACGGACGGGTGGTGGTGGATCGTCAGGTGGTCGGCGTACGTCAGCCACCAGCCCCGCGTCGCCAGGTCCACCGCGAGCAGTTCCTCCTCGCCGCCCAGCCACAGCCGCGGATCGAAGCCGCCCGCGGCACGGAACGCGTCCGTGCGCAGGGACGTGGCGGCGGCCAGGAACGAACCGAGCGCCGGACCGGGCAGCCAGGACGGGCCGCGGACGGGCGAGTCGCGCAGCTCCTCGACGATCGGGTCCTCGGTGCCGTCCGGTTCGACCACGATGCGGGCCGTCACCGCCGCCAGCCGCTCGTGCCGGTCCAGCAGGTCGGCGGCGCCCGCGAGGGAACCCGGCGCCCACCAGGAGTCGTCGTCGCAGAACGCCACGTAGGGCGTGCGGACCTGGTGGACGGCCAGGTTGCGGCCGACGGCGCCGAGGTTGCGGCCGGGACGCAACAGCGTGACGTGCGGGAAGTCGCGGGCGACCGCGTCGGCGGTGCCGTCCGTGGAGGCGTTGTCCGTCACGATCACCGGCGGTTCCTCCGGCAGCCGGGTCAGGCGGTCCAGGGTGCGCAGGAGTTCGGCGCGGCGGTTGTACGTGATGACGACGACGGTCGTGCGGTCATCCGGCATGAGCGGCTCTCCTGACCTCGTCCAGCAGCCGTGCGCCCCGTTCGATGTGCGGCGGCAGGGGCCGGCGGGCGCGCAGCGCGGCCGGGATGCGGGCGAGGGCCTCGCCGAGCGCGCCGCGGGCCGCGGGGTCGTGGGGGGCCTCGGCGGCCAGGGCACGGGTGCGGTCGAGCGCGAGGGACAGGGGGCGGCGCAGCCAGACCGTGAGCAGCGCGTTACGGCGCATCCGGACCGGGCGGCCGGTGCGGGCGTCCGGGTCGGGGTGGTGGTGGGCGACCACTTCGGGGCAGTGCGTGACGCCCCAGCCGCGCGCGGCGAGGTCGTACGCGAGGCAGGTCTCCTCGCCGCCGAAGAACAGCAGCGGGTGGTAGCCGCCCGCGTCGAGGTAGGCGTCGCGGCGGGCGACGGCGGCGCAGGCGAGGTAGCCGAGGACCTGGGTGCCCGGGAGGTCGTGGGCGCGGCCGAGCGGTGAGGCGGCGAGGACGTCGTTGAGCGGGTCCGGGCGCTCTTCGTGGCCGACCAGGGTGCGGGCGGAGATCAGCCCCAGGCGGGGGTGGTCCGCCAGCAGCCGGGCGGCGGTGCCGAGGGCGCCCGGTGCCCACCAGGAGTCGTCGTCGGCGAAGGCCACGTACGGGGTGCCGGCCGCGCGGACGCCGTGGTTGCGGGCGAGGGCGCCGCGGTTGAAGGGCAGCGCGAGGACCTGGACCTCCGGGTGGCGGCGGGCGATCAGGTCGCGGGTGCCGTCCGTGGAGGCGTTGTCGGCGACCAGGACGGCGGGGCGCTCGGGGAGGGCGCGCAGCCGGTCGAGGGTGCGGGCGAGGGAGTCGCGGCGGTTGCGGGTGGCGATGACGACCGTGAGGTCCGCTGCGGGATCCGTCGTGCGGGGCGTGTCGGCGCTCATGATGTCCGGCTCCGGGCGTCCAGCTTGTCCAGCTCGTCCATGGCGCACAGCACGTCGTCCGGCTTGATGCGGAGCAGCGCCGGATCCGGGGCCCGGCCGTTCGGGTTGCCGTGCCGCCGCTGGTCCGGGCGCCACAGGGTCTGGTGGCGGGGGTGCTGGGGCGGGCCCCACTCGTCGGGCGGGACGGGGCCGAAGAGGGTCACGGAGGGGGTGGCGTGCGCGACGGCGAGGTGGGCGATGCCGGTGTCGCCGCTGATGACGGCGCGGGCCTCGGCGACCAGCGCGGACAGCGCGGGGAACGGCAGCCCGGCGAACGTGTCCGGCTCGGGCAGGTCGGCGCGCTTGGCGACCTCCGTCACCAGTTCCTCCTCGTCCGGGCCGCCGGTGACCACGACGCGGTGGCCGCGGGCGCGCAGTTCCGCGGCGGCGTACGCGTACCGTTCGGCGGGCCAGCAGCGGGCGGGGGCGCCCGCCCCGGGGTGCACGATCACGGCGCCGGGGGCCGGGGACGGCACCCCGGGGTGCGGCAGCCGCAGGTCGGTGGGGTCGGCCGGGATGCCGTACCACCGCAGGAACCTGCACCAGCGGTCCCGTTCGTGCTCCTCGGCCTGCCACAGCGGGCCGTCCGGGGCGGCGAAGGCGAGCACCTTGCGGGGCCGTACGGTGCGCAGCAGCCGGTGGCTGGCCTGTCCGTTGCCGTGCAGGTCGACCCCGATCTCGGGGGGCGGTTCCGGCCAGTCCAGGGTGCGGGGCACCGCCCGGTTCGGGGCGGAGGCGGGCAGCAGCCGGTCCACGGCCCCGGTCGCCTCGGCCACCGGGGCCAGTTCCTCCGGCGCGGCGAGGACCATCTCGTACGGGGGGAAGGTGCGGCGCAGGGCGCGCAGGGCGGGTACGGCGGCGAGAAGGTCGCCGAGGCCGAGGGCGCGCAGAACGAGGATGCTCGGGCGGACGGGTTCCGGGCCGGCCGCGAGCTCGGGGGGCGGGAGGGCCGTCATGCCGCACCGCCTCCCGCCGTCACCGCGGCTGCCGCCCGGGCCGCGAGCCGGGTGGTCGAGCGGCCGTCCAGGTAGGGCAGCAGGACCGTCTGGCCGCCCCAGCTCCGGAGGAGCGCGGCCTCGGGGAGGTCGCCGCCGGCGTAGTCGCCGCCCTTGACCCAGATGTCGGGGCGGAGTTCGCCCAGCAGGCGTTCGGGGGTGTCCTCGTCGAAGACGGCGACGGCGTCCACGCACGTCAGGGCGCGCAGCACGCGGACCCGGTCGGCGAGGGGGGTGACGGGGCGGCCGTCGCCCTTGCGGCGGCGGACCGACGCGTCCGAATTCACGCACACGACCAGGCAGTCGCCGATGCGCCGGGCGGCCTGCAGCAGGCCCACGTGGCCGGCGTGCAGGAGGTCGAAGCAGCCGCCCGTGGCGACGACGGTGCCGCCGGCCGCGCGGACGCGGGTGACGAGGTGGTGCGGGTCGTGCCCGGCCGCCTCCGCCGCGGGGCCGTCCGCCCCTGCCGCGGGGCCGGCGGGTCCCTCCGCGGGGCCGGTCCGGGTGAGCGCTCCGGCGCCGCCCGCGGCGACGAACGCGGTCGCCGCGGCCACCGCGCCCTCCACGGCCTCGCCGGTCAGCGCGCCGTCCGCGAGGAGCCCGGCGGCGGTGGCCGCGAACCGGTCGCCCGCGCCGCAGGTGTCCCCGTGGTGTTCCTCGGGCGCGGGCACGAGCAGCGGGCAGTCCCCGTACGACAGCAGCGCGCCCCGGCCGCCGAGGGTGACGGCGACCGCTCCGGCCCGCCACCGTCGTACCAGGGTGGCGGCGTCCTGTGCGGCGGTACGCAGATCGCTCCCGCGGGAACGGGTGGCCGGGCCCTCTTCCGGGGGTGTCTCCTTCCCGGCCCCCTCGCCTCTGGTCCCCTCGTCCCCGGCTTCCTCTCCCCTGGTCTCCTCGCCCCTGGTCAGGGCCGCGGCGAAGCGGCGGGCCTCCCGGGACGCCGGGGTCACCAGCCGGGTGCCGGGTACGGGGGCGCGGCCGCGCGGATGGGGGTCCCACACGGTCGGCGGGCTCTCGGTGAGGGCGTCGCGCAGGGCGTCGGCGGCGCCGCGCCCGTAGTCGGCGACCAGGACGGCGCGGGCCGAGCGGAGCGCCTCGCGCGCCTCGTCGGTGGCCTCGTGGGCGCGGCCGGAGCCCCGGTCGAGGCGGAGCACGGGCTGCCCCTGGGCGAGGACGCGGGTCTTCTCGGGCAGGCCGCCGGAGAGCGGCAGCGCGATCACCCGTACCCACGGGTCGAGGAGCCGGCGCAGCGCGTGGCCTGCCGGGTCGTCGCCCAGGCCGGTGACCAGGGTGACGTCGCGGCCGTCGCGGGCGGCGAGGTAGGCGGCGAGGGCCGCGCCGCCGGGCCGTACCCGCTCGGCGCAGTCCGCCACCACGGGGACGGGCGCGTCGGGGGCGAGGCGTTCGGCGGAGCCGGTCAGGTCGCGGTCGAGCAGGGCGTCGCCGAGGACGAGCAGGGGTGCCCGGTGGCGCCCGGTGCCGCTCGGCATCCGTCCTGTACGTGTCCGTTCATCCATGGGCCCGGCCTCCCTCGTCCAGCGCCGCGTCGAAGGCCGCGCACAGCATGTGCACCGCCACCAGGTGCAGTTCCTGGACCGTGGCGGTGGACGGGGCCTCGACGCTCAGGGTCTCGTCGCTGCCCGCGGCGAGCGGGTTGGGGGCGGGCCCGGTGAGCGCCCACACGCGCAGCCCGGCCGCCCGGCCCGCGTCGGCCGCGTTCAGCAGGTTGGCGCTGGCCCCGCTGGTGGACAGGAGGACCAGGACGTCACCGGTGCGGCCGTGCGCGCGCACCTGCCGGGCGAACACCTCGTGCACGCCGTAGTCGTTGGCGATGGCCGTGGTGCTGGAGGTGTCCGCGTGCAGCGCGATCGCCGAGAACGGCGGGCGGTCGGTGCGGTAGCGGCCGACGAGTTCGGCGGTCAGGTGCTGGGCCTGGGCCGCGCTGCCGCCGTTGCCCGCGGCGAGCAGCCGGCCGCCCCCGGAGAGGATCTGTGCCAGCCGGGCGCCCCAGCGCGCCGTGACGGCGGCCGATGCGCGGAACTCCCGCAGCGCGGTGCCGAGCTGGTCGCAGTGTCCGGTCCCGGGCGCCGTCGCCGTCATTTCCCGGCCCCGGGGTTCGCCCATCCGTGCGGTCCGTTTCATCACGCCACCTCCGACGCCATCGGGTGGCCGACCGCCACCTGCCGGTAGGCCTGTTCCGCGCCGTCCGCGACGCGCTGCCAGGTGAAGCGGGCGAGGGCCCGTTCGCGGCCCGCGCGGCCCATCCGCCGCCGCAGTCGCTCGTCGTCGAGGAGCTCGCGGGCCGCGGAGGCGATGGCGGCGGGGTCGCCGGGCCGGACGAGCCGTCCGGTCACCTTGTCGGCGACGGTGTCGCGGTGTCCGCCCACGTCGGTGGCGAGCACGGGCACCCCGCACGCCATGGCCTCCAGCGGCACGATGCCGAAGGGCTCGTACGCGGGGACGCACAGCACCACGTCGGCGCTGCGGACGAGGGCGGGCATGTCCGCCGGGTCGACGGCGCCGAGGAGCCGCACGCGGTCGCGTACGCCGGCCCGGTCGGCGGTGTGCCACAGCCGCTCCGCCTCCGGGTCGGTGTCCAGGAGCGCGGCCTCGGGGCCGCCGGCGATGATCAGTTCGGTGTCGGGGATGTCGGCGAGGGCGCGGATCGCCTGGTCGAAGCCCTTGCGCGGGACGAGCCGGCCGGTGGCGAGCAGGCGTCGCCGCCGCTCGCGCGCGGGGGCCGTTCCGGCCGGGCCGTGCGGGTGGAAGTGGTCGACGTCCACGCCGCACGGCACGACCGAGACCTGCTGCGGCGGCACGCCCATGTCGGCGAGTTCGTAGACCTCGTCGGTGCAGGTGGCGAGGACCCGTCCGCAGGTGCGGCCGAGGTGCCGTTCGATGCCGATCCGCTCGTACGGGCTGGTGTCCAGTCTGCCCTGGTGGCGCCGCTTGACCGTGCCGAGGGCGTGGAAGGTCTGGACGACGGGGACGCCGTGGGCGTGGGCGCCGATCCGCGCGGCCATGCCGGACATCCAGAAGTGGGCGTGCACCGTGTCGGGCCGGTCCTCGTCCCACGCGCGCGAGAGGTGGGCGCCGAAGGCGGGCATGTGCGGGAACAGCTCGTCCTTGGGGAGGGGTCCGGGTGGCCCGGCCGGTACGTGCACGACCGTCGTCCCGCCGGGCATGCGCACCCGCTCGGGGAGCCGGCGCGAGTCCCGCCGGGTGTAGACGGTGACGTCGTGACCTCGCGTGGACAGCTCCTCGGACAGGCGGGCCACGTACACGTTCTGGCCTCCGGCGTCGGGGCCGCCGAGCGCGGCGAGGGGGCTCGCGTGCTCGGACACCATGGCGATCCTCATCGGGTCACCTCCTTGATCAGCCGCTCCCAGTCGTCCAGGAAGCGGGCCAGCCCGTAGCGGGCGAGCGCTGCCGTGCGCGCCTTCTCGCCCACCACGCGCGCGTGCGCGGGGTCGGCGGTGAAGGCCCGTACGGCGTCGGTCAGTTCCTCGATCCGGTTGGAGACCACCCCGGCTCCGGGCGGGACCGCCTCGGTGACCTCGGTGGTGGCGAGGGCGACCACGGGCATGCCGAGGTGCATCGCCTCCAGCAGGGACAGCCCGAGGGAGGTCCAGCGGACGGGGTGGACGTAGACGCGGCGCCGGGCCAGCTCGGTGTGGAGCTCGTCCTGGGGCAGGTCGCGGGTGCGGCAGCGGCCGGGCGCGAGGCGGAGGTGTTCGGCGAGGCCGTCGGTGCCCATGCCGAACACGTCCAGGGGCGCGGCCGCCGCGAAGGCGGGCAGCAGGTCGGTGCCGACGGTGCGGCCGCGGCGCAGCGGGTCGTTGACGACGACGGCCGCGCGGTCGAGTTCGCCGGTGTACAGGGGGCCCGGGTCGACGATGCCGTGCTCGATGACGGTGGTCGGGGCGGGGCCCGCGTCCCACATCAGGCGGTTGAAGTGGGTGACGTGGACGAGGGTCACGTCGCCGGGCAGCCCGGCGGCCGGGTGGCGGGTGTCGGGGACGTCTCCGTGGGGGGCGTTGTGCTCCAGGTACACGGCCGGTACGTCCCGTCCGGGCCGGCGGCCGCCCAGCCACCGCTCGGCGAGATCGGCCTCGTGCGGGCGCTGGAGGACGACCAGGTCGACCTCGGTGTCCCGGAGCCGCTCGGGCGGGAGTTCGACGACGGTGTCCGGCCAGTCCCAGGTGCGGGCGCGGCCGAGGCCGTCGGGTCCGCGGTCGGGGGTGACGGGGACGAGGCAGGTGTGCGGGCCCTGGACGAACGCCGTCGTCCACGAGCCGTGCACGTGCCAGATCAGGATCCTCATGCCTGCATCACCTTCTCCGTCGCGGTGAGCACGTCGTACGCGGTCACCGAGTTCAGACAGGGGTGGCCGGGTACGGGGCACTCCCGCGCGCGGGTGCCCGCGCACGGGGCGTCCTGGTCGCCGAGCAGGACGTACGGGACGCCGTACGGCCGCCAGCGCTCGGCGGGCACGACCGGGGCGAACAGGGAGACGACGGGGGTGCCGACGGCCGCGGCGAGGTGGGCGGGGCCCGTGTTGCCCGTGATCAGGGCGCCCGCGCGCGCGAGCACCCCGGCGAGCAGCGGCGCGTCGGTGCGCCCGCCGAGGTCGAGGGCCTGGTTCCCGGCCACGTACGCGGTGAGGTCGCGTTCCCCCGGGCCGCCGGTCACGACCACCCGGTGGCCGGCGGCGGTGAGTTCGGCCACGGCCTCGGCGCAGCGTTCGGGGCTCCAGCTGCGGGCGGGGACGCTCGCGCCCGGGTGCAGTACGACGTAGGGCGAGGTGCCGGTCAGTTCGCCGGTGCCGGGCACGCCCCGCACGCTCAGCAGCCCTTCGTCCACGGCCGGGAAGCCGGCCGCCGCGGCCAGGGCGAGCCCGGCCTCCGCCTCGTGCGCATGCGGCGCCCGGTGGTGGCGTACGTCGAGCAGCGAGCCCGGGTAGTCCTCGCTGTCGGCCGCGACGCGGGCCACGCCCGCCAGGCGCAGCAGCAGCGCCGTGGGCAGCGGCGACTGGTGGTAGGAGGTGAGGACGAGCGCCGTGTCCACGCCGATCGAGTCGATCGAGGCGACCACCCGGGTGACGTCCTCGCGGTCCACGGGCGGCGGCTCGAACCCGGTCCAGGGCGCCTCCCACACCAGGACGCGGTCGACGCCGGGCAGCATGCGCGCGGCGGGTTCCCCGAGCGGCCCGCAGAGCAGGGTGACGGAGTCGGCGCG
Organism: Streptomyces sclerotialus; assembly: GCA_000719105.1. Classification (GTDB taxonomy): domain Bacteria; phylum Actinomycetota; class Actinomycetes; order Streptomycetales; family Streptomycetaceae; genus Streptomyces; species Streptomyces sclerotialus_B. Next base: position 124,398 of record JODX01000017.1, read on the forward strand.
GGCGGCCACGGCGCGCACGGCGGGCCCGGCGAGCAGTACGTCGCCGAAGCTGTCGAGCCGGGTCACGAGGGCTTTCACAGCCGCCTCCCGCCGCCGACGGCGATCCGGCTGCCGGGGAGCAGCGACCGCACCGCCTCCCACAGGTCGGGCGCCACCCACTCGGCGGTCTCCGTCTCCTCCGGGAGCGTCACCGAGGTGGGGACGAGGATGCCGCGCGCGCCCGCCCGGCGGGCCGCCGTCAGGTCGGAGCCGATGTCGCCGACGACGACGCACTCCGCGGCGGGCACCCCGAGCTTCCGGGCCGCGTTCAGCACGAGGCCGGGCGCGGGTTTGCGGCACGCGCACCCGTCCGCCGGGGCGTGCGGGCACACCGCCCAGACGTCGAACGGCCCGAGCAGTTCCTCGACGCGTTCGTTCACGCGGCGCACCTGGGCGTGGGTGAGCAGGCCGCGTCCGATGCCGGACTGGTTGGTGACGACCCCGGTGCGCACGCCGTGCGTCCGCAGCAGGCCCAGGGCCTCGCGGGCGGCGGGGACGGGCCGTACGAGGGCGGGGTTCCCGTTGTAGGGGACGTCCTCGACGAGGGTGCCGTCGCGGTCGAAGAGCACCGCCTGTACGCCGGTCATCGCGCCTCCTGGGGCCAGGGACCGGCGGCGCGGTGGCGCCACAGTCCGGTGAGCCGGTGCCAGGTCGCGGCGGGCGGGATGAGCACGCTGGTGGCGAGCATGGTGCCCACCTCGTGCCGGGTGCGGGGCCCGGGGGCGATGCGGGCCCACGCGAACTCGGCGGTGCCGGCGGCCCAGAGCAGGCCGGCCGCGAGGGCGGGGCCGCGCCGGCCGGCCGCGGCCAGCGCGCCCGCGGTGACGCCCGCGGCGGTGACCGCCAGATGGCGCCGGATGCGGCCGCGCGGGGCGGCGGCCCGGGTCCACCACCCGGGTCCGTGCAGCCGGACCATCAGCGCGTCGTCGGCGTTGCCGCGCTGGGCGCGCAGCGACACCCAGCGGTCGGCGGGGCGCACCGGGTGCCGGGTGGTGCGCCGGCCGCGCCGTACGCCCCAGCCGGCGTCCAGGACGCGCAGCGCCAGGTCGGCGTCCTCGCGGAAGGCCCGCCGGAACCGCTCGTCGAACCCGCCGACATAGGTGAGGACATCGGTGCGGAAGGCCATGTCGGCGGTGATCCAGTGGGCCGTCGCGAGCCCGGCGGTGCCGCGTTCCCAGTCGGTGGGGCGGCGTTCGCCGGGCAGCGGCACCGTGATCACGCCCTGCACGGCGGCCGTGTCGGGCGACGCCTCGGCGAGGTCCTGGGACAGCTGCTCGCTCCAGTGCGGTCCGACCTGCACGTCGTCGTCGAGGAAGACCACCCAGGGCGAGGTGACGGCCCGCAGTCCGCGGTTGCGCGCGGCGGCCGGCCCCAGACCTCCGGCGCGCAGCACGGTGGTCCGGGCGCGCAGCCGGCCGAGGACGCTCAGCGGGTGCGCCAGCGCCGCTTCGTCGGGCTCGGGGCGGTCGTCGACGAGGACGATCTCGGCGGGCGCCGGCCCGTCCGCCGCGGCCAGCGCGGCGAGACAGTCGGCCAGCGTGTCCCGTACGAGCGTCGGGATCACCACGGCGTAGGCGGTGGCGGTGGTGGTCATGCGAACATCCGTCCCCTGCGCACCGCGTACGGTCCGATCGCCAGCAGGTCCACGGGCGCGGAGCCGAAGCACTCCAGCGCGTCGCGGGGATCGTCGACCATGGGCCGCCCGGCGGTGTTGAGGCTGGTGTTGACGACCACGGGCAGCCCGGTGCGCCGTTCGAAGGCGCTCAGCATTCTCGCGACCAGCGGCTCCTGCCGCGCGTCGACGGTCTGCACGCGCGCGGTGCCGTCGACGTGCACCACCGCCGGGATGCGGTCGCGCCAGTCGCGGACGACGTCGTGCACGAACAGCATGTACGGGCTGGGCAGCGGCCCCTGGAAGATGCCGGCGGCCCGCTCGGCGAGCACCATCGGCGCGACCGGCCGGAACTCCTCGCGCCCCTTCACCGAGTTGAGCCGCTCCAGGTTCTCCGCCCGGCCGGGGTGGGCGAGCAGGGAGCGGTGCCCGAGAGCACGGGGCCCGTACTCGCTGCGCCCCTGGAACCAGGCGACGACACCGTCCCGGGCGAGCTCCTCGGCCACGGTCTCGGCGATGTCCTCCGGCTCCTCGTACGGTACGGCCGCCGCGTCGAGCCAGCCGCGCAGCTCGTCGTCGCTCCAGCCGCGGCCGAGGTCGGCGCCCGCGACGGGGGCGGGATCCTCGGCGAGGTACAGGGCGCCGCCGAGGGCGGTGCCCGCGTCACCGGCGGCGGGCTGCACCCACACGTGCCGGTACGGTCCCTGCGCGGCGAGTCTGGAGTTGGCGACACAGTTCAGGGCCACTCCCCCGGCGAGGGTGAGCGCGTCGCCGCCCGCCTCGCGGTGCAGCCAGTGCGCGAGGTCGAGGAGGGTCTCCTCCAGCACGGCCTGGGCGCTGGCGGCGAGGTCGGCGTGGTCCTGGGTCCAGGGCTCGTCCTTCGCGCGCAGCGGGGTGAAGGCGGCCCAGTCGACGTCCCGCGCGCGGAAGCCGCCGTCACCGGTGGCGTGGACGAACTGCCGGAGCTGGGGCAGGAAACGCGGCTTGCCGTAGGAGGCGAGCGCCATCACCTTGTACTCGTCGCTGCTGCGCAGGAAGCCGAGGTGGGCGGTGAGCTCCTCGTAGACCAGGCCGAGCGAGTCGGGCAGGGCCTGCGCGGCGACGGTCTCGAGGTCGCCGTCCTGGAAGCGGCCCGCGAGGTGGGAGGCGGCCTCGCCGCGCCCGTCGAGCACGAGGACCGCGCTGTCCGGGTACGGGGAGGCCGGTCCGGCGGAGGCCGCGTGCGCCACGTGGTGGGGGACGAAGACGACCTTCGCCGGGTCCAGGCCGGGCAGCGCCTCGGCGAGGAACTCGGGCGCCCGCTCCGCGTACTCGATGCGCAGCGGGTCGAAGGGGTCGTGCAGCCCCATCTCCGCGGCGGGCCGGGCCAGGCTCGGGTCGAAGGAGTACGTGACCGCGTCGAGCTCCTCGGGCCGCACGCCCCCGTACGCCAGGCACCAGCGCGCCGCCTGCTCGGGCAGTTCCCAGGCCGAGAACGGCACCGGCCGCTTGCCGTGCTTGCGCCGGCTGAAACGCTCCTCCTCGGCCGCCGCGACGGTCGTGCCGTCCACGACGAGGGCGGCGGCCGGGTCGTGGAACAGGGCGTTGATACCAAGGATGCGCATGAGGGGCTCCGTCCCGGAGTGTGTGCGGGGACCTCGGCTCCCCCGGGTCTCGCACCGGCGGCTGTCTCAAACACTTGGAGACAGCTCAGCAGAACTTTTACCGTTTTGTCACAATCTGTGACCGGGCCAGGCGTCACGCAGCGTGGCTGGTGGCGCGGAAGGCAGGGAAGTCGGGGAAGGCGGGGGAAGGCAGGACGGTGTCTCAGGCCGCGACGGCCTGAGCGAACCAGCCGATGGTGCGCTCCAGCCCCTCGCTCCAGCCGGTGCGCGGCCGCCAGCCGAGCCGCTGCTCCGCCAGCCGGGTGTCGGGCCGGCGCCGCGTCGGGTCGTCGACCGGGCGCTCGACGAACCGGATGCGGGAGCGCGAACCGGTGAGCTCGACGACGCGCTGCGCCAGCTCGAGCATGGTGATCTCGTCACCGCCGCCGATGTTCATGGGGCCGGTCTCCTCGGACGCCGCCAGCGCGAGCACGCCGTCGACCGTGTCGTCGACGTAGCACAGCGAGCGGGTCTGGCTGCCGTCCCCGGCGACCGTGAGCGGGGTGCCGTCCAGGGCCTGCGCGATGAAGGTGGGCACGGCGCGGCCGTCCCCGGTGCGCATCCGCGGCCCGTAGGTGTTGAAGATCCGCACGATGGCCGCGTCGGTGCCGTGCACCCCGCGATGGGCGGTGACCAGGGCTTCACCGAAGCGCTTGGACTCGTCGTAGACGCTGCGCGGCCCGACCGGGTTGACGTTGCCCCAGTACGTCTCGGTCTGCGGGTGCTCCAGCGGGTCGCCGTACACCTCGGAGGTGGAGGCGAGCAGGAAGCGGGCACCGTCGCGCCGGGCCCGCTCCAGGGCGTTGCGCGTGCCGTTGCTGCCCACGTCGAGGGTCTCCAGCGGCAGCCGCAGATAGTCGGCCGGCGACGCCGGGCAGGCGAAGTGCAGCACCAGGTCGAAGGACCCGGGAAGGCCCCGTACGGCGTCCTCGTCGGTCGCGTCGCCCCGGACGAACCGGAAGCGGCGCCGCCGGTCCAGCTCCAGCACATTGCTCCGCGCCCCGGTGGACAGGTTGTCGAGGCAGACCACGTCCGTCCCGTCGTCCAGCAGCCGTGCGCAGAGGTGCGAGCCCACGAATCCGGCCCCGCCGGTGACCAGAGCGCGGCGCCAGCCACGCCCGGCCGTCCCTGCCCTGTCCGTCATGTCGCCGATCACTCGTCCGTGTCCACGTCCACGTGCGCCCATGGGAGTCTCCTCACTCTCGCGTCACTGGTGAGCGGCGCGCGAGTACCCCCCGGAGAGGCGACTGAGTCGGCATGCGGAGCACTGCGTCACGATTCCGCGCCACGGCTCGTGGGGCCCCTGTACGGTCCGTACGTCGTGTACGTCGCGTATGCCGACCGCGGTCGGCGCCGGCCCGCTGCCGCCCGGGGCCCATACCGTGGCGCGGGCCGGTCGGGCCGGTCGGGCCGTCAGAGGCGGCACTTCGTCAGCAGTTCCCCGGGAGTCGCCCCTTCGGGCCGTGTCACGGTGTGGCTCTCGGGCGGGCGGCGTCCGTCGTCGAGCCAGCGCTCCAGCGCGGTGAACGAGGAGCGGTGGCAGGGCACGAGCGGCCGCAGCCGGTCCGGGAAGGCGTCCACCAGGGCCTCGGTGTGGGTGCCGTCCTCGATGCGGTAGTAGCGGTGCAGGGCGCCGCGTCCCGACTCGCTCACCTTGCGCGCGTACGCGTCGGAGTCCTCGCTGATCGGCAGCAGGACGTCGAGGGTGCCGTGCAGCGTGATCAGCGGTCTGCCGATCCGGCCGGTCAGCGCGATCCGCTCGACGGCGGGTCCGGCGACGTGGGCGCGGTCGGTGAAGTCGTAGTCCGCGTCGCAGGCCGGTGTGCCGGAGGCGCAGTACGGCGTGCCCGCCTCGACCGCCCCGTCGAAGCCGGGATCGAGCTCCTCGCGGTAGACGCGCTGCGTGAGGTCCCAGTAGAAGCGGTGGTGGTACTCCCACAGGAACTCGGACCCGGCCGGGTAGCCCGCGGCGTGCATCTTCTCCGCGGCCTCCTCGGCTCCGGGGCCACCGGCGGCGTACGCGGGGTAGTTGCGCAGGGCGGGGGGCAGGGAGGTGAGCAGGTTGGGCGCCTCGGTGCTCCAGAGGGTGCCTTCCCAGTCGACTCCGCCGTCGTACAGCTCGGGGCGGTTCTCCAGTTGCCAGCGCACGAGGTAGCCGCCGTTGGAGATGCCGGTGGCGAGGGTGCGGGACGGCGGCCTGCCGTAGCGCTGCGCGGCGACGGCGCGGGCGGCGCGGGTGAGCTGGGTCAGACGGGTGTTCCACTCACCGATCGCGTCGCCGGGCCGGCGGCCGTCCCGGAAGAAGTACGGGCCGGTGTTGCCCTTGTCGGTGGCGGCGAAGGCGTACCCCTTGGCGAGCACCCAGTCGGCGATGGCGCGGTCGTTGGCGTACTGGGGGCGGTTGCCCGGGCTGCCGGAGACCACGAGGCCGCCGTTCCAGCGGTCGGGGAGCCGGATGACGAACTGGGCGTCGTGGTCCCAGCCGTGGTGGGCGTTGGTGGCGGAGGTGTCCGGGAAGTACCCGTCGATCTGGATGCCGGGGACGCCGGTGGGCGTCGCGAGGCCGGCGGGGGTGAGCCCGGCCCAGTCGGTGGGCTCCGTGTGACCGGAGGCGACCGTCCCGGCGGTGGTGAGCTCGGCGAGGCAGTCCGCCTGCTGGTGCTGGGCACCGGGGACGCGCAGGCCCTCGGCACGGTGCCGGGAGCAGTGGCCGCCGGCGTCGGGGGCGCCGAGGGCGTCGGCGGTGGCCGGTGGGGCGAGTGCCAGGGTGGTGGCGGTAAGGGTCAGGAGGGCGAGCAGTGCGGTGCGTCGCCGTACGCGGGGAGCGGATCCGGCGAGTCCGGCGAGTCCGGCGGGTCTGACGGGTCTGACGGGTCTCGTGCACGCGAACATCGGACCTCCGGTGGGGGTCGCGGCCCTGGATGGCCGGCCAGTCGTCGGAGGCTAGAACGGGCGTGTGGCGTCGCACATGGGTGCGGACGCCATGCTGACGGCACCTGCAACGTGGGCCGTCACCATGGCCGTCACCATGACCGGCCGCACACCCTCTGGCCAACACGCGTAGACCCGGGCACCATCTTCCTGCTCCCCCTGCACAGCAGCCTCATGCGAAACGCGACCACGGCAGGAAGGAAACAAGCACCGTGAAGCTCCGCTCCGTCCTCACCGCCCTCGCCCTCGTCCTGGGCGCACTGTTCACTCCGGGACTGGGAGTCCTGGCCGGCGCGACCGACGCGTTCGCCGCCACCAGGATCAGCCACGCGACCGCCACCTCGATGTTCCGGGAGGCGGGCATCACCTGGTCGTCCTCCGGCAATTGCTCCGACCGCAACAACTCGACGTGCACCTCGTTCGACCAACTCAACCTGACGACCGCGCAGGGCGCCCAGACCCTCAAGCGGGCCAGCGGCTGCGCGCTGAACATCACCGGCGGCACCGAGACCGGCCACGCGAGCGGCACGTACTCGCACTGGAACGGCTACAAGCTGGACTACAGCAAGTCGACCTGCGTCGGTAACTACATCAAGAACACCTTCACCTACATCGGACTGCGCGGCGACGGCGCCGCCCAGTGGCGGTCCGGCTCGGGCAACGTCTACGCCGACGAGGGCAACCACTGGGACGTCACGTACTACAACTGCGGCGGCTGCTGACCCCCTTCTGCCCTCCCCCGGCCTACGATCGCCCCGTGGCCCTCTTCGCCTTGGAACGTGTCGCTCCCCTGCCCGTCGACGAGGCCTGGCGCCGCCTCACGCGCTGGGAGCGGCACGCCGACGTGGTCCCGCTGACCCGCGTCACGGTCCGTACTCCACCACCCACGCGCGTGGGCACGGCTTTCGTGGCCCGTACGGGCGTCGGCCCCCTCTCCTTCGACGACCCCATGGAGGTGGTCACCTGGCGGCCACCCACGGAGGACGGCGCAACGGCCCTGGTCCGCCTGGAGAAACGGGGTCACCTCATCACAGGCTGGGCGCAGATCGAGGTCCACCCGCACGGCGCGGGCGCCTCACGGGTGGTGTGGCGGGAGGAGCTGTCGGTCCGCTTCCTGCCCCCTTTCCTCGACCGTCTCCTGAAATGGTCGGGCCGATGGATGTTCGGCCGGGCGGTGGACGGGCTGCTGCGGCGGGAAGCGGCACCGTGACGACGACGCCGCCGGACCGCGTGGCCGGCTGGGAGGCGCACTTCGCCGCGGGCCGCGGCTTCCGTCGCCCCGACGACCGTGAGCTGCGCCTCCTCGCGGAACACGCCCACCCGTCGCCCGGCCACCAAGCCCTCGACATCGGCTGCGGCCTCGGCGGCTATGCGGCCGCACTCGCCGATCTCGGCTACCGCACGCTCGCCGTCGACTGGGCGGAGGCGTCCGTCGCCGCGGTACGCGACCGGTACGCCGGCCTGGCCCCGGGCCTGACGGTCCGGCGCCTGGACTTCGAGGACGCGTGTGCGGTCGCCGAGCACCTTCCGGCAGGGACGTTCGACCTGGTGACGATGCGCCTCGTCCTCGCCTTCCTCACCGACAGGAAGGCGGTCGGCGAACGTGTACGCCGGCTGCTGGCACCCGGCGGCGTCTGGCTCGTGACCACACCGCTCACCGACCGGCTGCCCGAGCGGCGCCGGAACATCGGGATGACGGCCGACGACATCACCGACCTCGTCACCCCCTGGAGTCACTGCTCCGCGTACGACCTGGAACCGGACGGCCTCCACTGCCTCGCACTGCGGCCATGACGGTTCTCGCGGGCGAGTAATTCGGTGTCCGTGCGTGCCACTCACCTCGATCATGAAGGCATGACCGCGCAGCCACCACTCAGCCTGCTCACCCTGCGGCACGTCATCCCGCACCCACTGGCCATCGAGCAGTGGGCGGAAGTACGCCCGTTGATCGACGGCCGGGACGTGCTGCGGAAGATCCATCCGCAGGGGATGTCGAGCTGCTGCCGCCGGGAGCTGGCCGGTCCCGCCGAGGGACGGCCGTTGACGGCCACGGAGGAACCGCGCGAGGTCGAGCTGTCCAACAACGACTGCGTCACCGGGTGCTGCGGCGGCGTCTTCGTCACCATCCACCGTCAGGGCGACCGGGTGATCTGGTCGTCCTGGCGGAACACCGACGACATCCGGGCACCGGTCCCTGCCGACATCCACTTCGACGCGGCCCAGTACGACGCCGAACTGGCGCGCGCCGCGGCCGACCACGACTGGGAGGAGCCGGTCGACACCGTCGCCCGGCTGCTCACCCAGGCCTTCACGGACAGCGGCTGGTTCGCACGGTGGAACTGCCTCCTGGAGAGCGTGGACCCTCGGCGCGAGGAGCCCGAGGCGGTCGAGGTGTATTTCCGTGCCGCGGACGATCCGCGCGGGTGTACCGCCGGCTACGCCTACGAGCTGCCGGTCACCCGGCACGAACCCGCCGAGGAACAGGCCCGGCGGTTCGTGGCGCGCATCCGCGCAGGACTGCCGAGCTGTGGGATGCGGGGATCTGAGAGCGTCGGTGCGCTACCGGGCGAGGCCCGGGGCTCGACCTGTTCCTGTGTTCCGGCCCCAGCCCGGCGTCCCCTTGGCCCTTGGGGTGGTCACGACGCCCCCGGCCGGGACCCGAGGTCCAAGCAGCAGCGGACGAACTCCTGCACAACGGCGTCCGTGTCGTCGGTGCGGGCCCACGCGACACCGACCTCGCTGGGGCCGACACCGCTGACGGGGCGGTACGTGATGCCGGGGCGGGCGTAGAAGCGGGCGGCTGACGCGGGGGCGAGGGCGATGCCGTAGCCGTTGGCGATCGCGGTGAGCCAGTCGTCCGGCTGGTCGGTGACGGCACCGATACGGACCGGGCAGCCGTCGCGCTCGTCGGCTGCCAGCCAGTGGTCCCGCCACCGTCCCGTCTCGGGCGGGGCGGCCACGAACGGCTCCTCCCACAGCTTTCGGAAGGGAATCACGTCGGACGCGGCCAAGGGGTGCCCCGTGGGCAGGGCCACCACACGGGGTTCGCTGAACAGCACTGCCGTCCGCAGGGCGTCCTGGCCGGGGAAGGGCAGCCGCAGCAGGGCGATGTCGACGTCGCCGCTGGCCAGCCCGGCGCTCGGGTCCGACCAGGCGGCCTGCCGCATCTCCGCCCGCCAGCCGGGCCGACGGCGGGCGAACTCCGCGACGATGCACGGGGTCGCCTCATTGGCCGCGCTGGCCAGGAAGCCGACCCGCAGGACGCGGGCCGCCCGCCCGGCCGCGCGCCTGGTCTCCCGCACCGTCCCGTCCCAGTCGCCCAGCAGCGCGGGCGCCCGCTCCGCCAGGGCCCGGCCCGGTCCGGTGAGGACCATCCCGGCGCGGGACCGAGTGAAGAGCCGTACTCGGAGCCGCGTTTCCAGTTGCCTGATCTGCTTGGTCAGCGCCGGCTGGGACACGTACAGCCGTTCCGCAGCGCGGCTCAAGGTTCCCTCCTCCGCGACCGCGACGAACGAACGCAGGAGCTTGGTGTCCACATCCATGCCGTCAGGTTATGGATGCCGCTATTGGACGTCACGCCGGATACGCCGCGACGCTGATGACGGGAAGCGCACGGGGCTCGGCCACCCCACGACGTGCCCGCCCGGAGACGGGCGAATCAGGCCGGCAGTCGAAGCAGTGCGGGCAGCCCCCGCAGCGCAAACAGTCGAAGCGAGGTCCGACACTCATGTTCACCGCCTACCTGGTCATCACCGTCCTCACCATCCTGGCCAACGCCGGCATGGCCGTGGCGGACCTCGGGAGGGCCCGGTTCGTCCTCGCCAACTCGGCCGAGGTGAGCCTTCCCCGGACCTGGCTCCCGTGGCTCGCCGCGCTCAAGGCCGCGGGAGCGGCCGGTCTGCTGCTCGGTCTCGTGGGCGTCCCCGTCGTCGGGGTCGCCGCCGCGACGGGGCTCGTGCTGTTCTTCGTCGGCGCCGTCGCGGTGCACCTCCGCGCCCGTGTCTTCCACAACATCGCGTTCCCCGGCGCCTACCTGGGCCTGGCCGCCGCCTCCCTCGCCCTCGCCGTAGCGCGCTAGGCCGTGTATCGAAAGTGGATCTTGAGCGGTGAATGATCGTGGTTCATGGCGCGAGGAGATCTCACGGATGAACAGTGGGCTGTGTTGGAGCCGTTGTTGCCGAAGGGGACGAAGGGGACGAAGGGTGGACGGCCGCCCGTCTGGCCCCGGCGGCAGCTGATCGACGGGATACGGTTTCGGGTTCGGACGGGGGTTCCCTGGCGGGACGTACCCGTCGAGTACGGGCCGTGGGGTCGGATCTACGACCTGTTCCGCCGATGGCAGCGGGCCGGCACATGGCACCGGGTTCTTACCCGGCTCCAGTGCCTGGCCGACGCGAAGGGCGCGATCGCCTGGGACCTGAGCGTCGATTTCACGGTGTGCCGCGCCCATCAGCATGCGGCCGGGGCCCGGAAGCAGGGTGACCTGCATCAGGAACCGCCGGGCGGCCTCTTCACCGAGCCCCATGATCACGGCTTGGGACGCTCGCGGGGCGGGTTCACCACCAAGCTGCACTTGGCCGTCGAGCAGGGCCAGAAGCCCATGTCGCTCGTGGTGACGGCTGGGCAGCGCGGAGACTCTCCGCAGTCCGAACCCGTTCTGGAGAAGGTCCGCGTGCCCCGCATCGGGTCGGGCCGACCGCGCGTCCGTCCCGATCGAGTGCGCGCCGACAAGGCGTACGCCTCCCGCAGGAACCGCGCCTACCTGCGGCGCCGCGGGATCCGCTGCACCATCCCGGACAAGGCCGACCAGGCCCGCAACCGCAAGAAACGCGGCTCGCGCGGCGGCCGGCCGCCGAAGTTCGACCCGCAGGACTACACGGCCCGGCATGCGGTCGAGTGCGGCATCAACCGCCTCAAGCAGCATCGGGCGGTGGCCACGAGGTACGACAAGCTCGCGGTCCGCTACGAAGCCACCGTCCTCATCGCGGCCATCGACGAATGGCTATGAACGGCCGTGCCAGGCATGGGGTTCAAAACGAAGCGTTCTGCTGTCAGCCAATACTGCCCCGCCTCCCCTGGCATGGGCGACAGGATCGTCACATGCAGCCGCTCTTCGTTCTCGTGCACAGTCCGTCCGTGGGTCCCTCAACCTGGCGCCCGGTGGCCGAACATCTGACGGCGGCGGGATACCAGGTGCGGGTGCCGTCCCTGCTACATATCGGCGCCGGTGCTCCGCCCTTCTGGCCCCGCATTGTGGACGCCGTCCGCGACGACCTGCGGCACGTCCCGGCCTGCAGTCCCGTCACGTTGGTGGTCCACAGCAATGCAGGCCTATTTCTCCCGGTGATTCGCTCGGGCCTCGACCATCCGGTGACCAGCTCGATCTTCGTCGATGCCGCACTGCCGGCACGGATCGGACCGACCCCTGTCGCCACACCCGAGGTGCTGGAGTTCCTCCGCCCGATGGCTGTGAACGGCAGGCTGCCCCGCTGGACCGACTGGTGGGACGAGGCAGACGTCGCACCCATGTTCTCCGATCCGCTAGTGCGGCAGAGCGTCATCGAGGAGCAGCCCACCCTGCCGCTGTCCTACTACGAGCAGCACATCCCGGTCCCCGACGGCTGGGACGACCATCCCTGTTCCTACTTGCTGTTCGGCCCTCCGTATGACGGCCTTGCCGCCAAGGCGCGTGAACGCGGCTGGCGCGTGGCACACCTGCCCGGCGCACACCTCCATCAGATCATCGATCCCGCTGGCACAGCCCGGCACCTCGTCGAACTCGCCACTACGGCTTGATCCACTTTCGATACACGGCCTAGCTTGAGCTTTAACCTCATCATCGAGGAAAGCCGGTCTTCAGCCGCGCAGGTCGCGGATCGTGCCCTGGCTGAGCACGACCGTTCCCGGTTCCGTGACGCCGGCTGCCGTAGCTGCCGACCCGCCAGTGTTCCGAAACATGGGACAGCTGGATCCGGCCTACACCTACGCCTCCAACACGTACCACTGCCTGGTTGATGAGCCACGTAGATAAAGGTGTTGTCCGCGTCCGACGGGACGTGCGTACCGTCTGAGCGGGTCGCCGTTGGGCATCGTGACTTCCGCCTCCTCGACCACGACGGCTTCCTCGTCGGTCACGCGGAAGTAGTGGAGCCGGCCCCAGTGATCGTGGTGGCCGCCGCCGAGCATGAGCATCCGATCGGCCTGGACGGCCATGCCCAGCGGGGAACGCACGGGGTTTTTCCGCAGGCGGAAGTGCCCGTTGGCATGCACTTCCAGGAGAGGGTAGGTGGGGTAGTACGTGGCCCAGGCGACCTTGTCGGTGACGTTGAAGGCGCAGACGGTGTCGATGTATTCGACGCCTGGTGGCGCCGAGTAGCCCCACAGCTGGTTGCCGCCGCTGTCCCAGCGGATCAGGCCCGCGGAGCTGATCGGGTCGGTATAGACCCCTTCGTCGAAGTAGGCGCTCCACAGGTTGTTGTGCCGGTCCGCCATCATGTACTCAATGGCGCTCCCCATGACGAAGCTGCGTCGCAGTCGACCGTCGCGGCCGTATATCAGCGCGTTGCGTTCCCCCACCTCGCCATGGCCGTGCAGGACGAGCCGGCCGTTGGGCAGAGCGTCCAGGCGAATGGGCAGCAAGGTCACGTCCCTCAGGACGCGCTCCTGTACGGCTCCCGCGTCACCGATGACGAGAAGTGCGTTGTACGGGTAGCTCCGGGGGTTGGGCCGGGGTTTCCCACGGCGATTTCGCACGAGCTCCGCGTCGGGACAGAGCAGCCACAAGGTTCTACCCCACGCATCCACCGTGGTGGCCAGGACCTTCCGGTCGTCGTACTGCCGAGGCAACAGTGCGTAGGGACGCAGTGCCACCTTCCTCAAAAAATCACCTCGCGGGCGAAGGTACGTAGCCGTCCCATCATCGCAGACAAGCCGATCAGTGATCCCGCAGACTGCGCACGGGCAAGACCGCAAGAGGTTGCAACTCAAGCTAGGCGCCAGGACGCCATACGGAAGCGGTGCCGTCCTGCCCGCCCGGAACCGGCGGCTCGGCGACCGCATCACGACTCCGCCGGCACCGTGACGCGCATCACACCTCCCGAGTGTCACAGACGGGCGGGCACCTTCCATCTCGTGGTCGTCAGCAGCCAGTACGAGGCGGAAGGCGAAACGATGAACGCACAGCACGAAGCCGACGGGACCATGGCGACCACCCATCACGTCGTGGTCCTGGGAGCGGGGTACGCGGGCATGGCCGCGGCCGTCCAGCTCGCGGCTCGGACCGCGCGACGCAAGGACATAAGAGTGACCCTGGTGAACGCGCAGGACCGGTTCACCGAGCGGATGCGGCTGCACATGGTGGCGACCGGGCAGCGGCTCGCCGAGCCGAGCATCCCGGGACTGCTGGAGGGCACGGGTGCGCACTTCGTCCGCGGCTGGGTGACGGCGGCGGACACCGGCGCGCGGACGGTGCGGATCGACGACGACCGCGTCCTGCCGTACGACACGCTGGTGTACGGGCTGGGCGCCGTGGCCGACACCGTGACGGTGCCGGGCGTCGAGGACCACGCGTACACCTTGAACAGCGCCCAGGACGCCGAGCTGCTGGCCGACCGGCTGGCGCGGCTCGGCAACGGCGGCAACGGCACGGTGGTGGTGGCCGGCAGCGGGCTGACCGGCGTCGAGTCGGCCGCGGAGATCGCCGAGCGGCACCCGGAGCTGAACGTCGTACTGCTGGGCCGGACCGAGCCCGGTGCGGCCATGAACCCGAAGGCCAGGGCGTATATGCGGGCCGCGCTCGACCGGCTGGGCGTCCAGGTACGCGTCGGCGTGGAGGTGGCGAAGGTACTGCCCGCCGCGGTCGAACTGGCGGACGGCGAGAGCATCGCCGCGGATGCGGTCCTGTGGACCAGCGGCACGCGCGTGTCCCCGCCGGCGGCCGCCGCCGGGCTGGCCGTCGACGAGCGCGGCCGTATCGTCACCGACGCCACGCTGCGGTCGGTGTCGCACCCGGAGGTGTACGCGATCGGCGACGCGGCCGCGATCCGCCAGGGCTACGGCGTCATGCACGGCACCTGCCAGGGCGGCATGCCGACCGGGGTGCACGCGGCGGTGTCGATCGTCCGCGAGCTCGAGGGCAAGCGGCCCAAGCCGTTCCGCTTCGGCTACTACCACACGCCGGTGAGCCTGGGCCGGCACGACGCGGTGGTGCAGTTCACGCGCCCCGACGACAGCCCCCGCCGTATCTGCCTGACAGGCCGTACGGCTGCCCGGTACAAGGAGACGGTGACTGCCTCACCGTGGCCGACCTACGGCCGTATGAAGAAGATGCCCGCCTCGGGCGCGTTCTGGCCCCGCGGCGGCCGCTTCACCCGCGTCCGGGGGGCCAAGTGACCGGCCTGTCGACGGGCCCCGGCCAGCAGGTCTTCCACGAACACCGCAAGCTGCTGTTCTCGGTGGCCTACCGCGTCCTCGGCACCGCTGCCGACGCCGAGGACACGGTCCAGGACGCCTGGCTCAAGTGGTCGGCCGCCGACCGCTCGCAGGTGGCCGACCCCAAGGCGTACCTGACGAGAATCGTCTCGAACCTGGCGCTGGAGCGGCTGCGCTCCACCCGGTACAAGCGGGAGACCTATGTGGGACCGTGGCTCCCGGAACCCATCCTCACCAGCGGAGATGCTGTCGACGACACCGCCGAGGCCGTCACGGACACCGAGTCGGTGTCGATGGCCATGCTGGTGGTGCTGGAGACACTGAGCCCGCTGGAGCGCGCGGTGTTCGTCCTGAAGGAGGTCTTCGGCTTCAGCCACGCCGAGATCGCGGAGGCGGTGGAACGCTCCGACCAGCAGGTCAGGCCACCGACCCGATCCGCCCCACCCCCACGGCCGCCCCGTCATGATGAATCGGCGTGTGTGCCCCCGCCAGCGGCACCCCGCTCCCTCCCCGCCGCGCCGCCACGATCTCCGCCGCGATGGACAGGGCCGTCTCCTCGGGTGTGCGGGCCCCGAGGTCGAGGCCGATCGGTGACCTGAGGCGGGCCAGCTCCACCTCCGTGACGCCCACGTCGCGCAGCCGCTCGTTGCGGTCCAGGTGGGTGCGGCGGGAGCCCATGGCGCCCACGTACGCCACCGGGAGCCGCAGCGCGAGCCTCAGCAGTGGTACGTCGAACTTGGCGTCGTGGGTGAGGACGCACAGCACGGTACGGGCGTCCACCTCCGTGCCCTCCAGGTAGCGGTGCGGCCACTCGACCACCACCTCGTCGGCCTCCGGGAAGCGGGCCGCGGTCGCGAACACCGGGCGGGCGTCGCACACCGTCACGTGGTAGCCGAGGAACTTGCCGACGCGTACCAGCGCCGACGCGAAGTCGATCGCACCGAAGACGATCATCCGCGGGGGCGGGACCGACGACTCGACCAGGACCGTCAGCGGTGAGCCGCAGCGCGAGCCGCGCTCGCCGATCTCCACGGTGCCGGTGCGGCCGGCGTCCAGGAGGGCACCCGCCTCGGCCGCCACCGTGCGGTCCAGCTCGGGGTGGGCACCGAAGCCGCCCTCGTACGAGCCGTCGTCCGAACGGACGGTCAATGCGCGCCCCAGCAGTTCCGCCGGCCCCGACACGATCCGTGCCACCGCGACCGCCTCCCCCCGCGCGGCGGCCGCCAGCGCGGGGGCCAGCACCTGGTGGGCGCGGTCCCCGGCCCGTACCGGCGTGACCAGGATGTCGATGATCCCGCCGCAGGTCAGGCCGACCGCGAAGGCGTCGTCGTCGCTGTAGCCGAAGCGCTCCAGGACCGGCTGTCCGTCCTGGAGCGCCTGTGTGCACAGGTCGTAGACGGCGCCCTCCACGCAACCGCCGGAGACCGAGCCGATCGCCGTGCCGTCGGCGTCCACCGCCAGCGCGGCGCCGGGCTGCCGGGGCGCGCTGCCGCCGACGGCCACGACCGTGGCCACGGCGAAGTCTCGTCCCTGCTCGGCCCATCGGTGCAGTTCTGCGGCGATGTCCAGCATGTCTCTCGATCCTTTCGGTCTCCCTGGGAGGGCGGTCGCGCGGAGGGCCTGAGTACCCGGCGGGCGGCTAGCGGACGCCCAGCCAGCTCTCGATCGGACTCAGGGCGAAGAAGACGACGAATACCACCGTCAGCGCCCACATGAACGCCCCGATCTCGCGTGCCCTGCCCTGGGCGGTGCGGATCGCGACGTAACTGATGACGCCGGCCGCGACGCCCGCGGTGATGGAGTACGTGAACGGCATGATCACCACCGTCAGGAAGACGGGGACCGCCGTGGCCCGGTCGGACCAGTCCACGTGCCGGGCGTTCGTCATCATCATGGCGCCGATCACGACGAGCGCGGCCGCGGCCACCTCGCCCGGGACGATCGCCGTGAGGGGGGTGAAGAAGAGGCAGGCCGCGAAGAGGAGACCGGTGACCGCCGAGGCCAGGCCCGTGCGGGCGCCCTCGCCGACGCCGGTCGCCGACTCGACGAACACGGTCTGGCCGGAGCCGCCCGCGACACCGCCGATCGCACCGCCCGCGCCGTCGATGAACAGCGCCTTGGACAGGCCGGGCATCCGGCCCTTGTCGTCCGCCAGACCCGCCTCGGTGCCCACGCCGATGATGGTGGCCATCGCGTCGAAGAACCCGGCGAGGACCAGGGTGAAGACGATCATGCCGACCGTCATCGCGCCGACCTCGCCCCAGCCGCCGAACTCGACCTGGCCGAAGAGCGAGAAGTCCGGCAGCGACAGCGCGCTGCCGTGGAGTTCGGGTGCGCCGCTCGCCCACTGCTTCGGGGCGATGACGCCGGTCGCGTTGAGGATCACGGCGAGGACCGTGCCCGCCACGATGCCGATCAGGATGGCGCCGGGGACGTTCCGGGCCTGGAGCATGAAGATCGCGAGCAGGGTGGCGGCGAAGAGGAGGACCGGCCAGCCGGTGAGCTCTCCGGCGGGGCCGAGGGTGACGATCGTCCCCTCGCCCTGGTGCACGAAGCCCGCCTTGACGAAGCCGATCAGGGCGACGAACAGGCCGATGCCCATGGTGATCGCGTGTTTGAGGGCCAGCGGGATCGCGTTCATGATCATCTCGCGCAGGCCGGTGACGACCAGCAGCATGATGACCACGCCGTACATCACGCACATGCCCATGGCCTGCGGCCAGGTCATCGCGGGGGCGACCTGCGACGCGATGACACCCGACACGGACAGGCCGGCCGCGAGGGCGAGCGGAACCCTTCCGACGAAGCCCATGAGGAGGGTGCTGACGGCCGCGGCGAGCGCCGTCGCGGTGATCAGCCCCTTCTGCGTGAGGGTGTGCCCGGCCGCGTCCTCGCCGGACAGGATGAGCGGGTTGAGCAGGAGGATGTACGCCATCGCCATGAAGGTCGTGACGCCGCCGCGCACCTCGCGCGCGACCGTGGATCCTCTCCGGGATATGTGGAAGTACCGGTCGAGCCAGGACCGGCCGGCCGGGACGCGGGTTCCCGCGCCCGCGTCCTCGGCGGTGGTCTCCGGCTTCAGTGACTGCTGGGTCATTGGGCCTGCTCCCAAGGTTCAAAGGGGCACCCGCGGGCCGCCGACGACTGTGTGCCGGCGGCGGTGACCTGCGGGATTTGGGATGGTGCCCGACCCGGGGGACGGCCCGAGGCGAACGGTTGCTGCCCGTAGCGGCGGGCGTGGAACGAACGGGAACTACTAGGTCACGCGGTTCCCGTGAGGTGCTCGGGCCGTACCGGTGTCCTGTTCAGCTCCAGCCCCGTCGCGTTCCGGATCGCCGCGAGGACGGCCGGGGTCGACGACAGGGTGGGGGCCTCGCCGATGCCGCGCAGCCCGTACGGGGCGTGCTCGTCGGCGAGTTCGAGCACGTCGACCGGGATGGTCGGCGTGTCGAGGATGGTGGGGATGAGGTAGTCGGTGAAGGAGGGGTTCTTCACCTTCGCCGTCTTCGGGTCGACGACGATCTCCTCCATGACGGCGACGCCCAGTCCCTGGGTGGTGCCGCCCTGGATCTGGCCGACGACGGAGAGGGGGTTGAGCGCCTTGCCGACGTCCTGGGCGCAGGCCAGCTCGATGACCTTCACCAGACCGAGCTCGGTGTCGACCTCGACGACCGCCCGGTGCGCGGCGAAGGAGTACTGGACGTGGCCGTTGCCCTGGCCGGTGCGCAGGTCGAACGGCTCGGTGGGGCGGTGCCGCCACTCCCGCTCCAGCTCCACGGCCTCGTCGCCGAGTACGTCGACCAGGTCGGCCAGCACCTCGCCGGCGTCGGTGACGACCTTGCCGCCCTCCAGGAGCAGTTCGGCCGTCGCCCAGGCCGGGTGGTAGGTGCCGAACTTGCGGCGCCCCCTCTCCAGCACCTGCTCGCGCACCAGCTCGCAGGCGTTCTTCACGGCGCCGCCGGTGACGTACGTCTGACGGGAGGCGGAGGTCGAGCCGGCGCTGCCCACCCGGGTGTCCGCCGGGTGGATGGTCACCTGGGTGACGCCCAGCTCGGTGCGGGCGATCTGGGCGTGGACGGTGACGCCGCCCTGGCCGACCTCCGCCATGGCGGTGTGGACGGTCACCACCGGCTCGCCCGCGACGGCCTCCAGGCGGACGCGCGCGGTGGAGTAGTCGTCGAAGCCCTCGGAGAAGCCGACGTTCTTGATGCCGACCGCGTAGCCGACCCCGCGGACGACGCCCTCGCCGTGCGTGGTGTTGGACAGGCCGCCCGGAAGCTGCCGTACGTCCGCGCCCTCGCTGCTCTCCCACTGGCGCTCGGGCGGCAGGGGCATCGCCTTGACGCGGCGCAGCAGTTCGGCGACGGGGGCCGGGGAGTCGACGACCTGGCCGGTGGGCAGGAGCGAGCCCTGCGCCATGGCGTTGCGCTGCCGGAACTCCACGCGGTCCATGCCGACCGCGTCCGCCAGCTTGTCCATCTGCGCCTCGTAGGCGAAGCACGCCTGGACCGCGCCGAAGCCGCGCATGGCGCCGCAGGGCGGGTTGTTGGTGTAGAGGGCGATGGCCTCGATGTCGACGTCGTCGACGACGTACGGGCCGATGCCGAGCGAGGAGGCGTTGCCGACGACGGCCGGGGATGCGGAGGCGTACGCGCCACCGTCCAGCACGATGCGGCACTTCACGTGGGTGAGCTTGCCGTCGCGCGTCGCCCCGTGCTCGTAGTGCAGCTTCGCCGGGTGGCGGTGGACGTGACCGAAGAAGGACTCGAACCGGTTGTAGACGATCTTGACGGGCTTGCCGGTACGCAGGGCCAGCAGGCAGGCGTGGATCTGCATCGACAGGTCCTCGCGGCCGCCGAACGCGCCGCCGACGCCGGCCAGCGTCATCCGCACCTTGTCCTCGGGCAGGCCGAGGACGGGCGCGATCTGGCGCAGGTCGGAGTGGAGCCACTGGGTGGCGATGTAGAGGTCCACGCCGCCGTCCTGGGCCGGGACCGCGAGGCCCGACTCCGGGCCGAGGAAGGCCTGGTCCTGCATGCCGAAGACGTACTCGCCCTCGACGATGAAGTCGGCCCTCTCGCGCGCCTCCGTCACGTCGCCGCGCACGATGGGCTGGCGGTGGACGATGTTCGGGTGCGGGACGTGGCCCACGTGATGATCCGTGCGGTTCTCGTGGATCAGGATCGCGTCGGGGGCGGTCGCGGACGCCTCGTCGGTGATGACCGGGAGTTCGCGGTACTCCACCTTGATCTTGGCGGCGGCGCGGCGGGCGGTCTCCGGGTGGTCGGCGGCGACGATGGCGACCGGTTCGCCGTGGTGGCGGACCTTGCCGTGGGCGAGGACCGGGGTGTCCTGGATCTCCAGGCCGTAGTTCTTCACGTCGGTGGGGAGGTCGTCGTATGTCATGACGGCATAGACGCCGGGGGTGGCGAGGGCCTCAGCCGTGTCGATCGACACGATGTTGGCGTGAGCCACGGTGGAGCGCAATATATGGCCCCACAACATGTCCTCGTGCCACATGTCGGACGAGTACGCGAACTCGCCGGTGACCTTCAGGGTGCCGTCCGGGCGCAGCGTGGACTCGCCGATGCCGCCCTTCGTGCGGACTCCCTGGGTGATGTTGGTGGGCAGACCGGTCGTACCCATGTTCACGCCCCCTCGGACTGCCGGGCGGCCGCCAGGCGGACCGCGTCCATGATTTTTTCGTAGCCGGTGCAGCGGCAGAGGTTGCCGGACAGGGCCTCGCGGATGTCCGCGTCGGTCGGGTCGGGGTTGCGCTCCAGCATCTCGTCGGCGGCGACGAGCAGGCCGGGCGTGCAGAAGCCGCACTGGACGGCGCCCGCGTCGATGAACGCCTGCTGGATCGGGGCCAGTTCGGTGCCCTCGCCGGTCTGCGAGTCGGTGCCCCGGGTGCCCTGGGCCGACCACCGCCGGGCCTCGTCGAGCGACGTGCCGCCCGAGTCCGTACCGCAGGCACCTGCCTCACAGGCACCCGTCCCGCAGGACCGCCGCGCGGCGTACTCCGCCAGCCCCTCGACGGTGACGACCTCGCGGCCCTCGACCTGCCCCGCGGCCACCAGACACGAGCACACCGGCACGCCGTCGAGCCGTACCGTGCAGGACCCGCACTCCCCTTGCTCACAGGCGTTCTTGGAGCCCGGCAGGCCGAGCCGCTCGCGCAGGACGTACAGCAGGGACTCGCCCTCCCACACGTCGTCCGCTTCCTGCGGGCGGCCGTTGACGGTGAAGTTGACGCGCATCAGGCAGCTCCCTCGATGGTGCGGCGGGTGCCGCGGTACGACTCCCAGGTCCAGGTCAGCGTGCGGCGGGCCATGACGCCGACCGCGTGGCGGCGGTAGCTCGCGGTGCCGCGGACGTCGTCGATCGGGTTGCAGGCGGCGGAGCACAGCTCGGCGAACTGCTTGGCAACGGACGGGGTGATCACCTTGCCGTTGTCCCAGAAGCCGCCCTCCTCCAGCGCGGCGTTGAGGAAGTCCTCGGCGGCCGCGGCCCGGACGGGTGTGGGCGCGGCCGAGCCGATGCCCGTACGGACCGTGCGGGTCTCCGGGTGCAGCGCGAGACCGAAGGCGCACACGGCGATGACCATGGCATTGCGGGTGCCGACCTTCGCGTACTGCTGGGGGCCGTCCGCCTTCTTGATGTGCACGGCGCGGATCAGCTCGTCGGGTGCGAGGGCGTTGCGCTTGACGCCGGTGTAGAAGTCGTCGATCGGGATGCGGCGGGAGCCACGCACCGACTCGGCCTCGACCTCGGCGCCGGCCGCCAGCAGCGCCGGATGGGCGTCGCCGGCCGGGGAGGCGGTGCCGAGGTTGCCGCCGACGCCGCCGCGGTTGCGGATCTGCGGGGAGGCGACCGTGTGCGAGGCGAGGGCGAGGCCCGGCAGCTCGGCACGCAGGTGCTCCATGATCCGGCTGTACGGCACCGAGGCGCCGAGCCGCACGCTGTCCTCGCCGACCTCCCATGCGTACAGATCCGCGATGCGGTTGAGGTCGAGGAGGTACTCGGGCCGGCGGTGGTCGAAGTTGATCTCGACCATCACGTCGGTGCCGCCCGCGATCGGTACGGCGGTGGGGTGCTCGGCCTTCGCGGCGAGCGCCTCCTCCCAGCTGGCGGGGCGAAGGAAGTCCATGGACCGGCTCTCTTCATCGTCTCGGGAGTCGTCACGCATACAGGGGATTCGAGCCAGACCGTGGGCGGCCGACCCGGCTCGTTCCGGTGCTGCTGACGTGGAGTGGGGCCCAGTACACAGCGGTCTCCGTCACAGCGGTCAGTCACTGAAAACATGAAGGAGTTGGCTGGCCGGAGGGGCCGTCTTGTAGATTCGTATGAAGGGGGGCCATCAGAAACCTCGCTGTTTCCCCCGGGAAACAGCGAGCACGGCCGCCAGAGCTCGGGACACCGTTCCGGAGGCCGGACGACACCGTTTTCCGGTCACCCGGGCGCTCTTACGTGGAGCGCGAGGGACCTGCCCACCGGGCCCCTCGTTCCGACCGAACCAGACCGACCCCGACCCAACCAGACCGAATGCAGTCATCCGAAGACGTGGACGCGAGACGCGAGACGCTCCGGACGACGAGGACAAGACGAGAAACGGCGGCGAAGAGACATGCGGCTGCGCGCACTGCTGGACACCGACGCGCTGGGCCTGCGGCTGCTCGGCGGCGAGGACGAGCTCGACCGCACCGTGCGCGGCGTGATGACCACGGACCTGAAGGACCCCAGCCGCTACCTCTCGGGCGGCGAGCTGGTGCTCACCGGGCTCGCCTGGCACCGGGACGCCACGGACTCCGAGCCCTTCGTACGGATCCTGGCGCAGGCCGGGGTGGCCGCCCTGGCCTCCGGTACGGCCGAGCTGGGCTACGTGCCGGAGGACCTGGTCCTGGCCTGCACGCAGCACCGGCTGCCGCTGTTCGCCGTGGACGAGTCGGTGGCCTTCGCGACGATCACCGAGCACGTCGTACGGCAGGTCTCGGGCGAGCGCGCCGGGGACCTGGCGGCCGTGGTGGACCGGCACCGCCGCATGATGACCTCCGGCCCGGCGGGCGGCGGCCCGGACGTGGTGCTGGACCTGCTGGGCAACGACCTCGACCTGCGCGCGTGGGTGCTCTCCCCCACCGGCCGGCCCGTCGCGAGCCCGAAGGCGGGCGGCGCCGTGCTGCCCGCCGACGTGGCTACGAAGCTGGCCGCCGAGCATCTGGCGGCCGCCCGTACGGGCCGGCGCGGCCCGCACCGGGTGACGGCCGGCGGCGCGACGTACTCGCTCTTCCCGGTCCGCGGCACGGGACACCGCCCGGCGGCGGCCGGGACGGGCCGGTCCGGGGCCGCCGTACGTGACGTACGGGAGACCGTGCTCTCCGACTGGCTGCTCGCGGTCGAGGCCGACGCCGGGGACTGGGCCGACGAGCGGCTCGACCTGCTGCACGGGGTCACCCAGCTGATCGCGGTGGAGCGGGACCGCCGGGAGGCGGCGCGCACCGTGCGGCGGCGGCTCGCGCAGGAGGTGCTGGAGCTGGTGCAGACGGGCGCCGCCCCCGCCGAGATCGCGGCCCGGCTGCGGGTGGCCGCCCCGGTGCTGCTGCCGGGGCTGGGCGCGGCCCCGCACTGGCAGGTGGTCGTGGCCCGGGTGGAGTGGGACGACACACGGCAGGGGGCCGCGGGGCCCTCGGCCGGCGAGGCCGACGGCGGGCCGGTCGCGCAGGCTCTGCTGGAGGAGATCCTCGTCGACCCCCGGTCGTCCGGCACCGAGCAGTCGGACCGGATCGCCGTCGCGCACGCCGGCGGCGAGGCGATCGCACTGGTGCCCCTCCCGGCGGTCACCGCCGAGCACGACGGCACGGAGACCGGCATCCTGGCCGACGCCCTGCTGGAGGCCGTGCGCACCCCGCTCACCGCGGGTCTGGACGACGACGGGCGGCTCACGATCGGCGTCAGCGCGGCCGTGCATTCGCCCGAGGGACTGCGCGGCGCGCTGGAGGAGGCCCGGCACGCCCGCCGGGTGGCGGCGGCGCGCCCCGGGCGGGTCTGCGCGGCCGGCCACCAGGAGCTGGCCTCGCACGTGCTGCTGCTGCCGTTCGTCCCGGACGACGTGCGCCGCGCCTTCACCGCACGGCTGCTGGACCCCCTGCGGGACTACGACCGCCGCCACCGCGCCGAGCTGATCCCGACCCTGGAGGCGTTCCTGGACTGCGACGGCTCGTGGACGCGCTGCGCGGCGCGGCTGCACCTGCACGTCAACACGCTGCGGTACCGGGTGGGCCGTATCGAGCAGTTGACGAGCCGGGACCTGTCCCGGCTGGAGGACAAGCTGGACTTCTTCCTGGCACTGCGCATGAGCTGAGGTCATGGAGGTGCGGGCGGGGTGTGACCCAGCGTCGTCCGCTGACCGTCACTTTGTGAATTCCTTCACCCACCCCCTTGGCCGGGTGCCGCGATCCGTGCTGAGATGCGGCCACCACTCAACAGCTCGATGACGTGCTAGGGGAGGGCAACGTGGCGCATACCGCCATGTCTGGTACCGGAACGACCCCAGGTGACGATCCACTCCAGACCGCGGTATGGCGGCTGCGCTCGCGCGCCTGCTGGGCCGACGCGGCGGCACTGCTCCAGCCGACCTCGCCGGCGGCCGCGCTGCAGCGCGCCGAGCTCCTGGTCGAGCGCTGCCTCTACACCGAGCAGGGCTGGGAGGAGGCCGAGGACGCGCTGCGCACGGCCGAGGCGCAGGCTCGGAGCGACGACGAGCGGGGCGCGGCGGCCTGTGAGCGCGGGCAGCTGGCGTACGCGGCGACGCTGTTCAACGTCCGGGACCGGGCGGACGAGGCGCGGGCCGCGCTCGGCCGGGCGGCGGCGCTGATCGCCCCGGGCGCCCCGGGCCGGGCGCTGCTGGACTTCCGCCGGGGACTGCTCGCCGAGAACCTGACCCGCTCCGCGCAGGCCGCCCGCGCCGCCTACCGCCGGGCCCACGCGGGCGCCACCGCCCACGGCGACCTGCTGCTGCTGTCCGCCACCTGGCGGCACCTCGCCGGGCTCGCGCTGCGCGACGGCGAGCTGGCTGAGGCCCGGCACGGTTTCACCGAGTCCCTGCGGATCCGTGAGGAACTGGGCTACCTCGTCGGTACGGCGCCCGCGCTGGCGTCCCTGGCCGACGCGGAGACCGAGCCGGAGGCGGCCCGGCTGCGCGCGGAGGCGACCCGGCTGTTGCGGCTGCTGGGCGGCGTACCGACCTGGCTGGCCCGGCATCTGGCGCCGCCACCGGCGACGGTCTGAGGCGGCCCGCCCCGCGGGCACCTGCGCGCCGGTCGGTCAGGCACTCCCGAAGTGCTGCTCCACCAGGCCGTCGACGGCCTCCAGGTCCTGGGCCGCGAGCGCGTCCAGCAGGGCGATGTGTTCCGCCGCGTCCGCCATCAGCTCGGCGCGCACGGCGGCCGAGGGAGCGGTGCCGCGCGGCAGCTGGGTACGGCGGTGCAGGTCGCAGGCGAGCCGTACGAGCTGCTCGTTGCCCGCGAGGCCGAGCAGCGCGCGGTGGAAGGCGCGGTCGGCGTCGCCGTAGGCCGCCCGGCAGCCGGAGGAGGCCGCCCGTGCCGTCTCCTCGGCGAGGGGTCTCAGTTCGGCCCAGCGCTCCGCCGGCACCGTACGGCCGAGGCGCAGGATCACGGGGACCTCGAGCAGGGCCCGGATCTCGGCGAGCTCGGCCAGTTCGCGGGCGCCCCGCCGGACCACGCGGAAACCGCGGTTGGGCACGACCTCGACGGCGCCCTCCAGGGCCAGCTGCTGCATGGCCTCGCGCACCGGGGTCGCGGACACCCCGAAGCGCTCGCCCAGCGCGGGCGCCGAGTACACCTCTCCCGGCGTGAGCTCCCCGGCCACGAGCGCGGCGCGCAGCGCGTCGAGGATCTGCCCGCGCACGGAGGCCCGCTGCACGACCGGCCGGCCGGGGTCCTCCGGGCAGGCCCGCGGCAGGGTCGGCTCGCTGTGCACGTGCTCGCCCCGGGCCGTGTCCGTGCGCGCCGGGTGCGCTCCGTCGGCGGTGTCCGCGGCGCGGCCGCGCGCCCGGTCGACATCCACCGCCCGCTGCTGCACGGGAACCCGCGCGGCCCGCGTACGGACCTCGGGAAGCCCCGTCCCGGTCCGGGTGAGGGCCTGCGGTTCACGCGAGCGTGGGCCGGCCTGCTCCACGGGTCCTCCTGCGGGGTTGGTGGTACATGGGCGCTCAAGGGCGATACCAGGGTTGTTACCGGTCGTAAAGCACCATAAGCGCACCGAGCGTCAGTTCAAATACGGATCAAGCACGGAGCACGTACGGATCGCCTGAGGTAAGGTGAGGCTACCTTTAGATGATCGCCGGACGACCGCGGAACGGGGGCCCCGCATGCCGATCGCAGCACCCGCCGTCTCCCCCTTCGCGGAGGCGTATGCCCGCCTCACCGAGGTGTATCCCGGCCTCGGAGTCACGGAGCTCTCCCCCGCCGACGAGACCCCCCGGGGTGACGGCTGGGTGAGCGCCGCGCGGCTCGCCGAGGGCGGTCCGGACCTCGACGCGTTCCTCGCCCGGGACGACGAGCAGGTGCTGCGGGACTACGGCCGGCAGGCCCGTCCGGACGTCGTCGCGAGCTTCGGGCTGCACCGCTACGCCTGGCCGGCCTGTCTGCTGTTCACCCTTCCGTATTTTCTGGTGCGCCGGGTGCCCCGCCTCCCGGTGGAACGGGTCTCCTTCCACCGCACGCTCGGCCGCATGGCCGTCCGGACCGGCGAGTTCGCCTGCCTGCCGGACGACCCGGCGGCCGGTCTGCCCGGCGCACGCGTCGTACCGGACGAGGAAGCGCTGCGCGCCGAGGTGCGGACGGCCGTCGCCGAGCACCTCGAACCGCTGCTCGGCAGCTTCGGCCCCCGGATGCGGCGGCGCGGACGCGCCCTGTGGGGGATGGCCACCGACGAGATCGTCGAGGGCCTGTGGTACCTCGCCCACCTCCTCGGCGAGGAGGAGCGCGCGATGCGCGAGCTGGAACTGCTCCTGCCGGGTGCGACCCAGCCGTACGCGGGCTCCGCCGCCTTCCGCGTACTGACCGGACCGAACGGCGAGTCGCTGCCCACCCGTGACCGGGCGAGCTGCTGCATGTTCTACACACTGCGCCCCGAGGACACCTGCGCCACCTGCCCGCGTACCTGCGACGCCGACCGCATCGCCAGGCTGACCGCGGCCGCCGCGAGCTGACGCCGGGTCAGCCGTCGGCTGACGCCCCGTCAAGCAGGGTTCGTTCCACATGACCGTCTCCGGACGCGGACGACTCCCGCCTGCAGGCGGTGCACAACTCCCTCATCAGCCGCAGCGACTTCCCCGAGAACCACCCGTACGGACAGCCTTGTTCGCACGCAACTCACGGTTCTCGCGCGGCAGTTCGAGCAGATCACCGCCCGCCACCCACCCTTGCCCTCCCTTGGCGGCCTCTTGCCCGGAAACCCTCCTGAGGGCCGAGGGGATTGGGCCACTATGGCGGGCGTTACGCCCTATCCCAATGCAAGGGACCCGTGATGAGATTGACCGACATATCGCTGAACTGGCTGCTTCCGGGCGCCGTACTGCTCCTGGGGCTGCTGGCGGCGGTGGCGGTGCTGGCGCGCGGCAAGCGGTCCGGGGACACGAAGACCGAGGACTCGTGGGAGCGCAGCGAGGAGCGCCGCAGGCGCAAGGAAGCCATATACGGCACTGCGTCCTACGTCCTTCTCTTCTGCTGTGCCGCGGTCGCGGCCGCGCTCTCCTTCCACGGACTGGTCGGCTTCGGCCGGCAGAACCTGAACCTGTCCGGCGGCTGGGAGTACCTGGTCCCGTTCGGCCTGGACGGCGCCGCCATGTTCTGCTCGGTGCTCGCGGTGCGTGAGGCCAGCCACGGCGACGCGGCACTCGGCTCCCGCATACTCGTGTGGACGTTCGCGGGCGCGGCGGCCTGGTTCAACTGGGTGCACGCCCCCACGGGCCTCGGCCACGAGGGCGCCCAGCACTTCTTCGCCGGCATGTCCCTGTCCGCCGCGGTGCTGTTCGACCGTGCGCTCAAGCAGACCCGCCGGGCCGCGCTGCGCGAGCAGGGCCTGATCCCGCGCCCGCTGCCGCAGATCCGCGTCGTCCGCTGGGCGCGGGCGCCCCGCGAGACGTACAAGGCCTGGTCCCTGATGCTGCTGGAGGGCGTGCGCACGCTGGACGAGGCCGTCGACGAGGTACGCGACGACAAGCGCCGGAAGGAGCAGGAGCGGCAGCGCCGGCGCGATCAGCAGAAGGTGGAGCGCGCCCAGCTGAAGGCCATCAGCCGCGGTCACCGGGGGGTGCTCAACCGCGGCGAGAGCCGGCAGGTGGAGGTGGCGGCCGTCGAGCGCGGCTCGGCGCCCGCCGCCTCGGAGCCTGCCATATCCGGCGCGGAGCCACTGCCCGTGCGTACCCGGCCCTCGTTGCAGCCCGTCCGCAACGGTTCGGACAAGCAGATCACCGTTGACCTCACCGCGGAGGACGACACACAGGCCCTTCCGCGACTGGACTCCCTCGAGCGCAAGCTCAAGGACCTCGAGCAGCAGTTCGGCTAGACCGGCATGACACGGGGGCGCGGCTCGTACGCCGCGCCCCCGTCCTGTTACCGGTTGCCGGTTGCCGCCTTGTCTCAGACCACGTCCGCGTCCAGTTCGAACCACACCGACTTGCCCACTCCGTGGCTCCGCACACCCCAGGCGTCCGCGAGGGACTGGACCAGGAACAGGCCCCTGCCGCTCGTACCGCAGTCGGCGTCCGGCATCCGCAGCCGGGGCCTGCGTGCCACGAAGTCCCGCACCTCCACGCGCAGTCCATGTGGAGTGACGGTCGCCGTCAGCACGGCGTCGTGTTCGGTGTGGATCAGCGCGTTGGTGACGAGTTCGCTGGTCAGCAGCTCGGCGACATCCGACCTGCCGGTCTTTCCCCAGTGCCCGAGCAGTTCCCTGAGGGCCCGTCGGGCCTCGGGAACCGCGCGGAGGTCCGCCCGTCCCAGTCTGCGCCGGAGCTGCCCTACCCCCGGCCGTTCCGGTGCGCCGTCGGTCGCTGCCTCCACCTTCTCCGTCGAAGAGGTTCCAACCCCCATGGAACCACCCCCTCGTGCCTGCCTCTTCATGACCCCCGCCCGCACGCCGATGCCGAATCCCTCCTGCTCGAACACGTTCACGAGATCCATGCCCGGGTCCCGAACGCGGCAGTCATGCTGAATCGTCAACCACCATGAGTAAGCGTTCGAACGCGCTCCGTCAATACGGAGGGTCGTTCGACATGAGAGCGGTCCCACCTCAAGGGAAACGCCGACATAAGGCACTGAACTAGGCAATTCGCACTTCCATCGGCTGTCGCGCCGACCGCGACCGTCGGTACCGCACGTCCAGCCACGCCTGCCGATCCGGCCGTACCCGACCAGGACCGGAGAACTACGGCAGGTGGCGGACGGCTCCCACGAGTGGGGTCAGCCAGGCCCGGTCACGGGTCCGGCTTCCGCGCCGCTCAGGGCCGCGCCGCTCAGGGCCTCGGTACGTTGCGCAGGTTGGAGCGGGCCATCTGAAGCATCCGGCCCACGCCGCCGTCCAGCACGATCTTCGAGGCGGACAGCGCGAAGCCGGTCACCATCTCCGTGCTGATCTTCGGCGGGATGGACAGGGCGTTGGGGTCGGTGACGACGTCGACGAGCGCCGGGCCCTTGTGCTTGAAGGCCTCCTTCAGGGCGCCGGGGAGCTCCTTCGGCTTCTCCACGCGGACGCCGTACGCTCCGCAGGCCCGCGCCACGGCCGCGAAGTCGGGGTTCGTGTTGGCGGTGCCGTGCGAGGGCAGCCCGGCGACGAGCATCTCCAGCTCGACCATGCTGAGCGAGGAGTTGTTGAAGAGGACGACCTTGACCGGCAGGTCGTACTGCACGAGCGTCAGGAAGTCGCCCATCAGCATGGAGAACCCGCCGTCGCCGGACATCGACACGACCTGCCGCTTGCGGTCGGTGAACTGGGCGCCGATCGCCATCGGCAGCGCGTTCGCCATCGAGCCGTGGGAGAAGGAGCCGATGATGCGGCGCTTGCCGTTGGGCGAGATGTAGCGCGCGGCCCACACGTTGCACATCCCCGTGTCGACGGTGAACACCGCGTCGTCGGCGGCGATGTCGTCGAGGACGGACGCCACGTACTCGGGGTGGATGGGGACGTGCTTGTCGACCTTCTTCGTGTACGCCGAGACGACGCCCTCCAGCGCGTCCGCGTGCTTCTTGAGCATCTTGTCGAGGAAGCGCCGGTTCTTCTTGGCCTTCACGCGCGGAATGAGGCACCGCAGCGTCTCCTTCACGTCGCCCCAGACCGCGAGGTCCAGCTTGGAGCGCCGGCCCAGCACCTCGGGGCGCACGTCGACCTGGGCGATCCGCACGTCGTCGGGCAGGAACGCGTTGTACGGGAAGTCGGTGCCCAGCAGGATCAGCAGATCGCACTCGTGGGTGGCCTCGTACGCGGCGCCGTAGCCGAGGAGGCCGCTCATACCGACGTCGTACGGGTTGTCGTACTGGATCCACTCCTTGCCGCGCAGGGCGTGCCCGACGGGCGACTTGACCTTCCCTGCGAACTCCATGACCTCGGCGTGCGCGCCCGCCGTGCCCGCGCCGCAGAAGAGGGTGACCTTGTCCGCCTTGTCGATCATCTCCACGAGCCGGTCGATCTCGGCGTCACCGGGGCGGACCGTGGGACGGGAGGTGACGAGGGCGGTGTCGGCGGCCTTCTCGGGTGCCGGTTCGCCGGCGATGTCGCCGGGCAGCGAGACGACACTGACGCCGGACTGCCCGACGGCGTGCTGGATGGCGGTGTTGAGCAGCCGGGGCATCTGCTGGGCGCTGGAGATCAGTTCGCTGTAGTGGCTGCACTCGGTGAACAGCCGGTCCGGATGGGTCTCCTGGAAGTAGCCCAGGCCGATCTCGCTGGAGGGGATGTGGGAGGCGAGGGCGAGGACCGGCGCCATGGAGCGGTGGGCGTCGTAGAGCCCGTTGATGAGGTGGAGGTTGCCGGGACCGCAGGAGCCCGCGCACGCGGTCAGCTGCCCGGTGATCTGGGCCTCCGCGCCGGCGGCGAAGGCGGCGGTCTCCTCGTGGCGTACGTGGACCCAGTCGATGCCGCGGTGGCGGCGGACGGCGTCGACGACCGGATTGAGGCTGTCACCGACGACACCGTAGAGGCGGCTCACTCCGGCGCGGACGAGGATGTCGACGAACTGCTCGGCTACGTTCTGCTTGGCCATGGCTCTCGTGTGCCCTTCGGTCTCCTGGGAATCCCTCGCAGTTTCCGCGCAGGCTCGCGGATCCCTCCGGTTCCATGAATTCACAGGTGCGCCGCTCATGCCTCCCAGACGGCGGCGGCCGTACGGTCGTCGGCGTACCCCTTCACCCGGACCTGGGTGTCGGCGAGGAACGCGGCGAGCCCCGGTGGCCGCCCGCCCGCCCAGCGGTCAGCGAGGTGCTCGGCGAGCCGGGCCTCGCCGCGCAGCGGGTCGGCGAGGCCCGCGCTGCACAGCAGGAGCGTGTCGCCCGGGCGGGCGACGGAGGCGCGGAACCGGAAGGGCTCGCGGGGCGGTGCCCCGCTCCCGGCCGAATGCGGGGAGGACGGAGAGGACGGGGAGGGCCGGTACGGGCTCGGGGGTGTCGCGATGCCGAGCTCCATGGTGAGCCGGTCGTCCCCGGGTGTCTCGTGGGGCGGCGAGCCGAAGCCCAGCACGGGCGCGCCCGCGGACTCGGCGACCCTCGGCTCTATGTCCTGCCACTCGTCGTCCCGCAGCCGGAACAGCCCGCCGGCGCCCACCCCGAAGAACACCCGGGTACGGCACTCCGGGTCGGCCGGCAGCAGCAGGCAGCGCAGGCTCGCCGTGTACTCCTCGGGGTCGAGGCCCTGCTCGGCGGCGTCGGCGCGCAGCCTGCCGAAACTGCGGCCGGTGAGCCGGTGCAGCCCGGACTTGAGGTCGCCGCGGCGGCCCTCGCGGATGTCGTCGACCAGCCGGGCATGACTGCGGCCCACGGCCCGCCCGATCCAGCGGCACGCCTCGGCCGCCGCCCGGTGGGCGCCCGGTACGCCACGGGCGCCCGTCGCCACGGCGACCAGCACCAGCGCCTGCTCGCCGCTGCCGAACCGGGCGGTCAGCAGCGCGTCCCGGCGCGGCTCCCCCCGGAACCGCGCGGAGTCCCCGCGCACCGACGCCGCCCGCAGGGTGTACGTCCCGTACCGCGCCCCGTCGAGCGCGGTGTCCGCGACGAGGTCGCCGAGGTCGTCCGGGTCGGCGGCCGGCAGCGTGAGGGAGTCGGCGTCGTAGGTGGGCGGGCGGGAGCCCACGTAGGCCGGGGCGGCGGGGCGGGGGCCGGTGACGGGGGTGACGGCGGGAGTGGTGTCGTCGGGTGTGGCGGCCGGCTGCTCAGTGCCGGGGCGTGGGGCGGCTGCGGGCTGCCGGGTGTCCGGGGGC
>JODX01000018.1 GCA_000719105.1 Streptomyces sclerotialus
GCATCTTCCCGCCGAGGACTTCTACCACCGCGTCGGTGCGGTGCGGATCGGGACCGCGCTCGCGAACCCACCCGCCGTACCGTGGGACCGTCCCGAATTGGAGTTCCGCATTCCTTCGGACTGACGCGGTGTGCCGGTTCGCAGGGCACCGGCTTCGCCTGACGTTCGTCGCCCCTGGCGGTCAGGGTTGCACTTCGTGAGACCGCTTCTCCCGAGACGTAGCGCTCCGAGTGATGCAATATCTGTCCTCGCGAAGTGAGGGTTTGACGGACCGCGTAGTGATAGTTTTTGCCGCACTGAGCAGAGCGGAATTGCGTTATGCGCACGGGCCGTTCCAGTGTGCTACTGTCGATCTCGGTTGCAGTTGTGGTTCCCGAAACTTCAAGTGCCCCACCTGGTTCTGTCGGTGGGGAGCACTTATGTATCTCCGGTCATTTCCGGGCGGGGTGATCATCGCGGCGACACGGTGTCCGCGCAGTGCGGATCCCGATGCATTGCCCCAAAGGAGATATGGCATGGCTGCTGGTACCGTGAAGTGGTTCAACGCGGAAAAGGGCTTCGGTTTCATCGAGCAGGACGGTGGCGGCGCTGACGTGTTCGCCCACTACTCGAACATTGCCGCGCAGGGCTTCCGTGAGCTGCTCGAAGGCCAGAAGGTGACCTTCGACATCGCGCAGGGCCAGAAGGGCCCGACGGCCGAGAACATCGTTCCGGCCTGACGCTGACGCACAGACTGCAGCTGGGGCCCGCATCCTTCGGGGTGCGGGCCCCAGCTGCACGCGTCTCCCGCAGCGGTTTCACCTGCGGGACAACTCGAAGGAATCCGCAGTCCCACCACGCGCGGCTCCTTCTTCAGTGATGCGATGCACGAGCGTCCTGAAGAGCTGTGCCCGGCCGACGCCCAGATCTTACGTCCTCATCGCGTCGCCTATTTCAGTACCTGTGCCCCCGGATATTTCCGTCGGCCCGAAGCTGTTTTTGTTTCCCCCGGTTCATACTTGTGATTCTCCATGTCGCTCATCGCTGCGGGAATTCCTTGATATGTGCCACGTCGAGGAAGGTCCCGCATGAACCGGCCACCCAGGACGAGCACCCCCGCATTGCCCGCCGTTGAGGCGTTCGCCGATCTGGACATGCCCGAGCGACTGCTGGCCGAACTCGGCAATCAGGGCGTGACCGCACCGTTCCCGATCCAGGGAGCGACGCTGCCGAACTCCCTGGCGGGCCGTGACATCCTGGGCCGCGGGCGCACCGGTTCCGGCAAGACCCTCGCCTTCGGCCTCGCTCTGCTCGCCCGCACCGCTGGACAGCGTGCTGAGCCCCGCCGGCCGCTGGGGCTGATTCTCGTGCCGACGCGTGAGCTGGCGCAGCAGGTGACCGACGCGCTCACGCCGTACGCCCGCTCCGTCAAGCTGCGGCTGGCCACGGTGGTGGGCGGGATGTCGATCGGCCGGCAGGCCGGCGCGCTACGGGGCGGGGCCGAGGTCGTCGTCGCGACGCCCGGACGGCTCAAGGACCTCATCGACCGGGGCGACTGCCGACTGACAGAGGTGGGCATCACGGTGCTGGACGAGGCCGACCAGATGGCCGACATGGGTTTCATGCCGCAGGTCACCGCGCTGCTCGACCAGGTGTGTCCGGAAGGGCAGCGGATGCTGTTCTCCGCCACCCTGGACCGTAACGTCGACCTGCTGGTTCGCCGCTATCTGACCGACCCTGTCGTGCATTCGGTCGACCCGTCGGCCGGTGCGGTCACGACGATGGAGCACCACGTCCTGCATGTCCATGGTGCCGACAAGCACGCCGTCACGATCGAGATCGCCGCCCGCGACGGCCGAGTGATCATGTTCCTGGACACCAAGCACGCCGTCGACCGGCTGACCCAGGAGCTGCTCAGCAGCGGGGTACGCGCCGCCGCGCTGCACGGCGGCAAGTCACAGCCGCAACGCACCCGCACGCTGGCGCAGTTCAAGACGGGGCACGTCACCGTGCTGGTGGCAACCAACGTCGCGGCGCGCGGCATCCACGTCGACAACCTCGACCTCGTCGTCAACGTCGACCCGCCGACCGGCCACAAGGACTACCTCCACCGCGGCGGTCGTACCGCCCGCGCCGGCGAGTCCGGCAGCGTCGTCACCCTCGTCACACCGAACCAGCGCCGCGGCATGGCCCGCCTCATGTCGGACGCCGGAATCCGGCCGCAGACCACCCAGATCCGCCCGGGCGACGAGGCGCTGAGCCGGATCACCGGAGCTCAGACCCCGTCCGGCATTCCGGTCGTCATCGCCGCGCCGGTGGTCGGACGCCCCGAGCGCAGCGCCCCCTCCCGGGGCCGACGCCGCCCTTCCTCGGCGACC
This sequence comes from Streptomyces sclerotialus, assembly GCA_000719105.1. Classification (GTDB taxonomy): domain Bacteria; phylum Actinomycetota; class Actinomycetes; order Streptomycetales; family Streptomycetaceae; genus Streptomyces; species Streptomyces sclerotialus_B. The sequence goes on from JODX01000018.1 coordinate 2,358, forward strand.
CGGCGCGCGCCCGTACGCCGGCCCGACCTCGACGCGGTGGCCTAGGGCGCTTCTGATGGATCTCCGCGGCGTCGCGACACCCGGCACGCACTCTCGCCGCACTCCGTCAGAGGGGGTACCCCCAGAGCGCGCACCGAACGCCGCTCCTTCCTCCACGGAGGTGCATCAGAAACGCCCTAGGACCTTAGTGATCAGGAAGCTGTCCCATACCTGCAGGAGGAGGCCCCTTTTGACGTTGATTCAGATGCAGCCCTGCTCGGCGGACGCCGACCCCGTGCGCAGGAAGGCGATGGAGATCATGGATGCGGCCGGACCGCAGGTCTGTGACGACATGAGCGTCGAGGTGGCGCTGGCCCTCATGGCCGCCGCACGCACGGGCCGACTGGTCGTCTGCGACCGGGACGAGCAGCGCATCGGCCTGGTGACCCGAACCGACCTCACCACCGTCCGCGACAGCGGCGCTCACACGGACCGCGTCCGCCTGCGCGACATACTCGGCGACCACGGACGGTCACCTCACCCGTGACCACGATGACGAAGCCGAGCGCGCGATGCGCGCCCTCGGCTCGGTGCCCTGCGAGTCGTAGGCGAGCAGGGCAGCGCCCCGGGCATGCCCGCCCTCTCCCGCTGCAACGCTTCGCCCCTGGCCGGACCGTTCTTCCCATCTCCCTGTGAGGTCACATGCGCTGCGTCATCGCCCGCTTCCCCTTCGAGCTCACCAAGGCCGGAGTGCTGGAATCGATGAAGGGTGTCAAGCCCGAACCGGTCACCGGAGAATCGGTGATCATCGGCCGCCGCCACTACCCCGTCAAGCAAGTCGGCCAAGTCATCACCCGACAGGACCGCCGTGACTTCAGCGCCGCCGAAGTCCTCCGGGCCATGACTCGACTCGGCTTCACCTGCCGTACCGTCCCCAAGGCCGCGCCTCCGGGCGCACCCGGCTCGCTGCAGCACGCCTCCGCGATGCTCGGCGCCCCCGTATCCGTCTGACCGGGGGAACAGGCACGAGCCGACACCCGGACAGCAGGGTGGGCCCGACCGGTACGCCGGTCGGGCCCACCCTGCTGTCCGGCGGGCTGCCGTCACAGTGATTGTTCAGCGGTCGGAATAGCTGAAGTCGCCCACGGTCCAGGCGGCGACGTTCTCGATCGCGACACGGTACATCCCGCCTGTCTCCGGGATCCCCATAGTGCCCTGCAGAATCCGGGCGACATGGAAGTGCAGATGTGTAGGCGGCCCGTTCGTCGCGGGGGCGTCGAAGACAGCGGCGAACTCGCCCAGGCGGTCCGAGTCCGTCAGTACCTCCGAGACCCTCTGTCGCCACACTGCTTCGGGAGCCAGCCGACCGGTGATGACAGCACCACCGGTGACCACGGTCAGGGACATCTGGTTGCTCTGGCCGGACTCCACCAGGGCGGCGAGGTCAACCAGCAGTTCGTCAGGCTTCGACACGAGGCAGATCATATTCACCGGCCATCCGGCTGCTCCAGGCGGTGACGCTGTCGGGCAGGGCAGGCGCTCACGGTCTTGCCGCCGGAAGGTCCGGCGGTGACCGTCGTGGTGTGGGCGAGGCGCTCGACTACGGCCGGCCGAAGCCCCTGCTGCCGCCGGTGCTGCGCGGCGGTGGGTCACTGCGGGCGCCGGGCCGAGCCTGGGAGCTGCCCGAACCAGCCATGTACCAGCCGGGACTGATTGTCTCGTCTTCAAGCAAACGAAAATCTATGCCAGCCAGAGTAGACATTGGATGGCTGTGCAGTTATGGTTTCTTTCGTAGCCAAGGTCGAGCGAGGTCCGGCAGATATGAACTGCCGGGCAGCAGTGCCGCAGTTGCAGTTCGCAGGACGGTGCGGTAGTGGAGTTCCGAAGCCAGAGCGGTTGCAGGACGGTGACGGGACTGACGACCGGACCGGGTGGCCCGCAGTGATCAGGGGCCGCCATGAGCAGTACCGCAGTGGCAGTGCCCGTAGGTGAAAGTTCGCAGTACCCGGCAGTGAAGTCAGTGAGCGGTACCTCGGTGAAGGCGTCGGCTGCGGGCGCGCGCACCGGGGGATTCGGCAGTGGGTTCTGAGCCAGATCAGACGCAGGACGGGCGAGGGGCCGGCTGTCGAAGGGTGGTGCTGTTCGAGGCCACCAGCAGTTCGCGGTACCAGCAGTTCGCAGTTTCCGTCAGTAAGTAGTTGATCACAAGGGAAGAACGGAGGAGCCGAACGCCATCAGGATCGCCCGGGTGGAAGTCCTGGACCCGGGTACCGCAGGACATCGATAGTGAGGTGGTCTCCGGTCAAGCAACCGCGATCCCCGCGCCCCCGGCAGCGTCTCGGCCGGGTCCGCGGAAACAGAGGGCCGGTGCAGTATCAGGGCCGGCAGATGGTGTAGTAGTTCCTTCGGGGCCCTGGTGCCGGTACGGCGCCAGGGCCCCCTCCACGCGTTCCACAGAGAGGTGCAATGACAGCAGGCGACACGTTCGACCGTCTCGACGACGACGATTACCCCGCCTACACCATGGGCCGGGCCGCCGAGATACTCGGCACCACACAGGGCTTCCTCCGCGCCATCGGCGAAGCCCGCCTCATCACCCCGCTGCGCTCCGCAGGCGGCCACCGCCGCTACTCCCGCTACCAACTGCGTATCGCCGCCCGCGCCCGGGAACTCGTCGATCGGGGCACCCCCATCGAGGCTGCCTGCCGGATCGTCATCCTCGAGGACCAGCTCGAGGAAGCGCAGCGCATCAACGCCGAATATCGCCGCGCCGCCGAATCGGCGAACCCGACGGCAGAAGCATGAGATGAGCATGCCCGTCGGAGCTGGGCGGGCATCGCGCGCACGGTCTCGGTGTGCGGCCTGACCATTTTCTGTGGTGACGCGGTGTGCGGGCGTGTAGCGTCTGCGTCAGCTGTCGTGGTTCGGAATTCCCTCATGCCCACGCTTCCGGCGTGGGCGTTTTGCTGTGCTGTGCCGCAGGGACCAGGGCGATCACCTCCGTCTGCCACAAGGGGTGGGAGGCGTTCAATCGACTGGAAGGCATAAGACATGGCTACGGGAACTGTGAAGTGGTTCAACGCGGAGAAGGGCTTCGGCTTCATCGCCCAGGACGGCGGCGGCCCGGATGTCTTCGCGCACTACTCCGCGATCAACTCCTCGGGCTTCCGTGAGCTCCAGGAGGGCCAGGCCGTGACGTTCGACGTCACCCAGGGCCAGAAGGGCCCGCAGGCCGAGAACATCAACCCGGCCTGACCTCGCAGCACCTGCGCGAGGGATCGCGCACACCGCGTCCGGTAGCGGCCGCCCTTGCGGGCCGAGCCGCCCACCCGGACGAAGGCGCCTGCTCTCGTGCCGGGCGTGCACAGGATCAGGGGCCGCGCAGCCAATGCTGCGCGGCTCTGCCGTTGCGGCGCGGGCGCTGGTGCCACCTGGAGCCGAAACCCCTGATTTCAGCCGCTCTGCGCACGGCTCGCCGACGTGAGCGAATACGACGAGCACGACGCATGCGATGCGGAGACGGTGCTGCCGGCCACCCGCATCACGCTCAGCCTGCCGGCCCGCCGCATCGGGCAACCCACCGAACGGCTTCAGGACCTGGACGATCCCCTGGCCCGGCTCGTGCAACGCCACGCCCCGCAGCCGCTCGCGGTGGCGGCGGCTCGGACGCAGCCGTCACGTTGCTGTTGTTCATGGTGGGGGACTACCCGGAGTGCCTGGGCAGTGAGGCGTCCTTCGCCGCGCTGTGCGGGGCCGGCCCCGTCGAGCGCTCCTCGGGACGTCGGCAGTACCGCCGCCCCAACCGCGGAGGTGACCGGCAGGCCGATGCCGCCCTGCACCGGATCGTGCAGACCCGCCTGTGCTTCGACCGACGCACCCAGGACCACTACGAGCGCCGCGTCAAGGAGGGCGCAATCCGGCGCGAGACGGTCCGGTGCCTCGAACGCTACGTCGCCCGAAGGGTTTTCACCTGATCCATCCCGTTTCCTCACAACCCCCGTCATAGGGGCCGTTGTGAGATGTGAGAGCGTGCAGGACGTGAGTGAGACACCGACCAACACCCTGCAGTACCGCTGTGACGGGCCGGAAGACGCCCCTGTCCTCGTCTTGGGTCCCTCACTGGGTACAACATGGCACATGTGGGATCGCCAGATCCCCGAGCTTTCGAAGCAGTGGCGCATCGTCCGGTTCGACCTGCCGGGTCACGGCGGAGCCCCCGCGTACCCCGCGGGCTCCGTCACCGAGCTGGCGACCCGGCTGCTCGCCACCCTCGACGGACTCGGGGTGCAGCGCTTCGGCTACGCGGGCTGCTCCCTCGGCGGCGCCGTCGGCGTGGAGCTGGCGCTGCGTCACCCCGAGCGCGTGGCCTCGCTCGCGCTGATCGCCGCCTCACCGCGCTTCGGCACGGCGGACGAGTGGCGTCAGCGCGGCGTGATCGTACGGACGAACGGTCTCGATCCGATCGCGCGCAGCTCGCCCGAGCGGTGGTTCACCGGAGGGTTCGCGGCCGCCCAGCCCGCGATCACCGAGTGGGCCGTGCAGATGGTGCGCACCACCGACCCCGGCTGCTACATCGCGGCGTGCGAGGCGCTCGCCGCGTTCGACGTACGGGCGGAGCTCGGCCGCGTCGGTGTGCCGACCCTCGTCCTCGTCGGCTCCGACGACCAGGTCACCGGGCCTGCTGAGGCCCGCACGCTGGTCGCGGGGATCCCGGACGCCCGGCTCGCCGTCGTCCCCGGCGCCTCGCACCTCGTCCCCGTCGAGCAGCCCGCCGCCGTCACGGACCTGCTCGTACGGCACTTCTCCACCGCCTGGCAGCCCGGGCCCGGGTACGACACGGCCACGGGCCCCCTGGCCGTCCCGGTGGCCGCCCCGAAGCCGGCGCTCGCCGTACCGCAGCAGCCCGGGCCCGTCGCCGAGATCGCCCCGCTCGCCGCCCAGCCCGCGGGGGAGGTGCGGCCCGACCCGTACGACACCGGGCTGAAGCTCCGCCGCGAGGTGCTCGGCGACGCGCACGTCGACCTGGCGCTGTCCACGGCGGACGAGTTCTCCGGGGACTTCCAGGAGTTCGTCACCCGGTACACCTGGGGCGAGATCTGGGACCGGCCGGGCCTGGACCGGCGCACCCGCAGCTGCATCACGCTGACCGCCCTCGTCGCGGGCGGCCACTTCGAGGACCTCGCCGCCCACACGCGCGCCGCCCTCCGCAACGGGCTCACCCCGGCGGAGATCAAGGAGGTACTGCTCCAGGCGGCGGTCTACTGCGGCGTACCGGCGGCGAACCGGGCCTTCCGGGTGGCCCAGGAGGTCATCCGCGAGGAGACGACACCGCAGGAGTGAGGGGGCGGGGAAGTGGCCGCCCCGGGCGGGCGGGGGAGGATGGACCCATGGACGGATCCATCACGCTCACGAAGAAGTCGCACGCCTGTGTCCGGCTGGAGAAGGACGGGCGGACGCTCGTCATCGACCCCGGCGGGTACAGCGAGACGGACGCCGCAGCCGGGGCGGACGCCATCCTGGTCACCCACGAACACCCCGACCACTTCGACGAGGGGCGGCTCCGGGCGGCCATGGAGGCCAACCCGGACGCCGGGATCTGGACGCTCCGGTCCGTCGCCGAGAAGATCTCCGCCGCCTTTCCCGGCCGTGTGCACACGGTCGGCCACGGCGACACGTTCACCGCGGCGGGCTTCGACGTCCAGGTGCACGGCGAGCTGCACGCCGTCATCCACCCGGACATCCCGCGCATCACGAACGTCGGCTACCTCGTCGACGGCCGCGTCTTCCACCCGGGTGACGCGCTCACCGTCCCGGACCACCCCGTCGAGACGCTGCTGCTCCCGGTCATGGCCCCCTGGAACAAGATCTCCGAGGTCATCGACTACGTCCGTGAGGTCGAGCCCCAGCGTGCGTACGACGTCCACGACGCGCTGCTGACGGACCTCGCCCGACCGATCTACGACCGGCAGATCGGCGCCCTGGGCGGCACGGACCACCAGCGCCTGGTACCGGGCGCGTCGGCCGAGCTCTGAGCGGGGCGCGGGCGGCGGGCGAGGGCGTTGTCGGACCCTCCGGGTAGGTTGGGACGCATGCGCATCGCGACCTGGAACGTCAACTCGATCACCGCCCGCCTGCCCCGCCTCCTGGCCTGGCTGGAGAGCAGCGGCACGGACGTGCTGTGCCTCCAGGAGGCCAAGATCGCAGAGGGGAACTTCCCGTTCGGCGAGCTGCGCGAGCTGGGCTACGAGGCGGCGGTCAACGCCACCGGCCGGTGGAACGGCGTGGCGGTGCTCTCCCGCGTGGGCCTGGAGGACGTGGTCAAGGGGCTGCCCGGCGACCCGGGCTACGAGGGCGTCGAGGAGCCCCGCGCCGTCTCCGCGACCTGCGGCCCGGTCCGCGTCTGGTCGGTCTACGTGCCGAACGGCCGCGAGGTGGACCACCCCCACTACGCGTACAAGCTCCAGTGGTTCGAGGCGCTGCGGGCCGCCGTCGAGGGCGACGCCACGGGTAGCCGCCCGTTCGCGGTGCTGGGCGACTACAACGTGGCCCCGACGGACGACGACGTCTTCGACCGGGCCGCCTTCGAGGGCTCCACCCACGTCACCGAGGCCGAGCGCGCCGCCCTCGCCTCCCTGCGCGGGGCGGGCCTCACCGACGTCGTCCCCCGCCCCCTCAAGTACGACCACCCCTACACGTACTGGGACTACCGCCAGCTCTGCTTCCCCAAGAACCGGGGCATGCGCATCGACCTGGTCTACGGCAACGAGCCGTTCGCCAAGGCCGTGACGGACGCCTACGTGGACCGCGAGGAGCGCAAGGGCAAGGGGGCATCCGACCACGCGCCGGTGGTCGTGGACCTGGACGTGTAGGAGCCGGCTGCTGAGGGCCGGGTTCCCGCGAGGACAGCGTCCGAGGAGGCCGGCTCAGCCCCGCAGCAGCCGCAGGTCCACCGACTCCGCGAGCGCCGCGAGCCCCGCGTCGCCCGGATGCAGATGGTCCCCGCTGTCGTACGCCGGGAGGATCCGCGCCGGGTGGCCGGGGTCCCGCAGCACCGCGTCGAAGTCGAGCACCCCGTCGAAGACGCCGGCCTGCCGCAGCCACGCGTTCACCTCCACCCGCTCGGCGTCGGCGGCTGCCGTGCAGCGCGTCTCGCCTTCGCACGGCGCGATCGTCGCCGCCAGCACGCGCAGCCCGCGCGCGTGCGCCCGGCCGGCGATCTTCCGCAGCCCGGCGATCACCTGCTCGGACGTCGCACCCCAGCGGACGTCGTTGACGCCCTGGAAGACGACGACGGTCCGCGCGGAGGTCTGCGCGAGGACGTCACGGTCGAGGCGGTGCAGGGCGCTGACCCCGCCCGTGTCGGTCGAGACCCCGTCGCCCGGATAGCGGTCGCCGACCACGCGGTTCGCCGAGATGCCCTGGTTGAGCACGCCGTAGCGGGGCACCGTGTCCGCGCCGCGCAGCCGCGCCGCGAGCAGGTCGGGCCAGCGGCGGTTCGCGTTCGGCGTGGACTTCTCGCCGTCCGTGATGGAGTCGCCGAGGACCACGACGGAGCCCGGCCCGCCGCCCACGTCCACCCCGGTCAGGAACGGCCATGTGGTGATCGTCGAGGTGTAGGAGGCGGCCGAGCGGTCGCGCGCGTGGTCACCCGGTCCGCTGACGTACGAGGTCTGCTGCGCGAGCCGGTGGACGGGCGCCGCCGTGACCGTCCCCGGCAGATGGAAGCTCACCAGCAGATCGCTGCCCGGCGGCACGTCGAAGGCCACCGGGTCGCTGTACACCTGCGCCCCCGCCGGGATGGCGGTGCCCCCGGCGCCCCGGAACGACAGCGGCACCGGTGCGCTGCGCGGCGTCGCGCCCCCGGCCCGTACGGCCACCGTCGCGCTCCCGATGCGCACCGGGGCGGCGGCGAAGGTGTTGTCGAGCCGGATCCGCACCCGGGGCCCGCCCGCCGAGGTGTGCACCACGAGCCGGAGCGTGCGGCCCGTCCACGGCCCGACGGAGGTGTAGCCGGACGTCGAGGCCGCCCAGGTCCCGGTCCAGCCGCCCGCCAGGGGCCGTACCGCGAGGTCGAAGACGTGCAGGGAGCGGTTGCGCGGCAGCGCCACCGACGCGATCTCGCGCCCGCGCACGACCGGCACCGTCACCACGTACAGCCGCGCCCGCTCCGTGACCTGGCCGCCGGGGGTGTTCACGTGCGGCAGCGCCACCGCCTTGGTGGCGAGCGGGCCGGTGCGCCAGTCCGGCGCGGTCAGCCGGTACGAGGAGCGCGTGCCGTCGGCGTAACGGACCGTGCCCGTGCCGCTCGCGGCGGCCTCGCCCGCCGTGCCCGCGACGAGGAAGGCCAGTGCGTCGCCGCGGCCGCGCACCCGGACGGACTGCCCGTCGGCGCGTACGTTGTCGGGCCGGCCGGCCGCGCGGTCCGGCCAGGTCAGCCGGGCGCCCTGCACCGTCAGGGACCGCCCGGGCGTCCAGCCCGCGGCCGCCAGGTCCTGGGCCGAGAGGGAACCGCCCGAGCCGTCGAAGTCCGCCCGGCCCGGCAGGGTGTCGTCGCTGACGGCCCGGTTGTCGAAGTGCCGCTCCAGCGGCAGCGGCCGGGCGGCGGCGGTGGCGGTCCGCGCGGAGGCGACCGAAGCGGCCGCCGCGGACCCGACCGGTACCGTCGCCGCCAGCAGGCCGAGCACGACCGCTGTACCCCACACACGTCGGCGCACGCCGGACCCCTCTCCCACGACACCTGAGGCGACAGTTGCGCCCCGAAGCTAAGGAGTCGCCCGAGAACCGTCAATGAGGCGTGCGCGACGCCTGCGCGAACCCCGCGCGAACACCGCTTCGACGCGACGGCACAGACAGGCCAGCGCGCCTGTGGTGCCCGGGGCCGTGCCGATGCCACGCTGGCCGTATGAACATCTCTTTCCTGGGCAACTGGCGCAAGAAGCACGGTCCCGCCTACGGTGTCGCGGTGTTCTCCGGCGGTTCCGCCGAGCGAGGCGGGCTCGCCGACCTCCTCGCCGAGTGCGAGCTGCTGCGTTCGCAGGCCTGGGAAGCGGGTGTCGAACTCGACGACAGCGCCGCCTCGCTGGAGGCGATCGACCAGATGGTGCCGCGCTGGCGGGACGACGAGGAGCTGCTGTCCTGGCTCGGGAACGACGCGGGGCTCTACCTCGGGACGGTCGTGGTGCGTACGGTCCCGGGCGCCGGCTGGGCGATCCTGCCGAGCGGCGAGCCGGTGGTGCGGCTCGCCTCGGGCCGGGAGATCGACGTCGTAGCCGCGGGGCACGAGTGGGCGGTCAGCGGGGTACCGGAGCTGTCCTGGGTGTATGCCGAGGTGGCGGAGGGGTAGGCCCGGGTCCGGCCCGTCACGGGACCGGGCCCGGCTCCTCGCCGCCTCGGCGAGATCGACGGAACCACGAGAACCACGACGGAACCGACGAGATCGAACACCCCTCCGGTACCGGACCGGCGCGTCGACTACGATGAGTCGTTCGCCCCCATGGGGGCCGGGGCCGCGCCAGGCGCCCCGGCCGCGCACGGGGGCGCCGCTGCCCGGTGGGGACCCTCGAGGCCCAGGCCTCCAGGGGGGAGCAGCGGCTCACAGGGCCAGGCCCGGCCGGCGGCAGCCGGAGATCACTGCTCGCGCAGCGGTACCTCCACGTAGGAGGGATCGGCCTGCGGCGAGGAGAAGGTCAGCTGCGCGCCGGACGGGTTGTGCTCGATGTAGAGCGGGTCGACGGTGTCGACGACGAGGGCGAGCCGGTGTCCGGCCGGGACGTCGTAGGCCGTGGAGAACAGCTCCAGGTCGACGCCGAACGGCCGGCCGGGCGTCTGCTCGTGGAAGGTGTGGGGCGCGCTGCTGACCAGCCTGCCGACGCCGAGCGGCCCCACGTCGTACAGGTAGGCGACGAGGGTGCCGCTCGACGCGGTGCTCGTGACCGTGGTGTGCAGCTCGGCCGTGCCGCGCACCTGCTGCGCCGTCGTGTACCTCTCCGACTGCCACACGGCGGCGTGACGGCGCGGCAGCAGGGGGATCGACGCTGTCGGGGGCAGCCGGACCAGCTGGTCGAGGAGGCTGGAGAGGAAGACGACCCCGCCGTCGGCGCCCGAGTTGACGTTCGCGTGGATCGTCGTGGAGCCGGCCAGGTCGATCTTCCGGCTGGTCGCGCCGACGGACTTCCAGTCCGGGTAGCCCTCCCAGGCGCCCGTGGAGCGGGACTTGAGCCGGACGGGCTGCTCGCGGTCGACGCCGTTGTCCTCGCCCTTGAGGTAGTGGTCGAGCCAGCGCTCGGCGTCGGTCCACACGTCGTTGGGCAGGCCGAGCAGGCCGGTCGCCTCGGCGGTGGCGTGGTCGCCGGGGCGCAGCGCCAGCCGCTTGGGGCCGGTCAGCTTCTCGTAGAAGTCGGCGTACTGGTTGGGCGGGAAGAGGGAGTCCCCCCAGGCGTTGGCCAGCATGACCGCCGTGCCGTTGGCGTTGATCCGGTCGACGTAGGTCGCGGGGGAACGCTTCTTCCCCCAGTCGATCATCTCCTGCTCCTTGGCCAGGTTCGAGCCGAGGAAGTTCTCGATGGTCTCCTGGAGTTCGGCGCTCGGACGGCCGGTGATCTGCCCGGAGCCCGCCAGCAGGGCGGCCGCCTGGGCGTGCTGGGTGCGGCCCGAGTAGATCGAGTCGATGAGGTCGGCCCAGCCGCTGAGCGCGGCGACGGCCTTGACGCGCTCGTCGTGCGCGGCGGTGAGGAGGCCGATGCCGGCGCCGTACGAGACCCCTGCCATGCCCACGGCGTCCGCGTCGGCCGGGGTGTTGGCGAGCGCCCAGTCGATCACCTTGGAGGCGTCGGCGATGTCGGGCGGGCCGGCCACCTCGATGTTCCCGCCGGACTGCCAGAAGCCGCGCACGTTGTAACCGACCACGACGTAGCCGGACTCGGCGAGTTTCCTGGCCTGGGCCAGGTACTCGATCTGGGGCAGGCCCCAGCTCGTCGGCATGACGACGAGCGGGTGGCTGCGGGAGCCGTCGGCGCCGGCGGGGGTGACGACGTTGGCCTTGAGGACCGTGCCGCCGTCGCCGGTGATGTCGACGAAGCGGACGGAGGGGGTGGCGGCGGAGAGGACGGAGGGGGCGGCGGCCTGGGCGGCCGGAGCCAGGCCGGCGATCGTCCCGGCGACGAGCGTCGCCGAGACGGCACCGACGGCGGACGTGCGCAGGGCGTTGTGTCTGGTGCGACCGTGTCCCACGGGTCACTCCTCACTCGTGTCAGTGCAAAGTGACCCGACGGTAACCACAGCCCCTTACCGCAGGTAACCCATCGGTAAGTTACGTGCGGGTAACGATTGTTGAAGGGTGTACGGCGTCGGCTCAGGAGGTCGCGCGGTGCGAGGTGCGGGCCGGGGGCGCGGTGGGCGGCGGGGTGGTCGCGGCCCGGGTCACGTCGGCCACGAGCTCGACGACATCGGGTCCGTACGCCTGGGAGTTCACGACTTTCAGCAGCAGGACGAAGGTGCCGCCGCCGTGTCTGCGGGCGAGCCGTTCGTGGTTGCGGGCGAGATAGCGGGTGGCCGCCTGGTTGGTGATGGCGCGTTGGCCGCAGAAGAGGAAGACGGGTCTGGACCGGCCCGGCTGACCGGCCGTGAGCCGGGCGAGCAGCACGTACTCCGTCAGGCCGGCTTCCATGCGGTAGTGCTCGGTGCCTATCTCGAACGCGACCCGGTGCGGGCCCGGCTCGCGATCGGTGTGCACGCGGACGCCCGGCAGCATGGCTCCCATGTGGGCTTTCATACGGCGGTTCGAATCCGGGCCCCCGATGCAGAACTCCGTGCGCTCCCCGAAACCCTGCCGGGCCGCGTCCTGGGTGACGACCTCGGCGTGCGCGTGGCAGTCCTTGATCAGCGCGGCGAGTTCCAGCAGCGCGAACACGTCGTACCGGTGCACGGCCAGGTCGGGGCTGCCGGCGTCGCGGTTCACCACGAGCAGCGACTCGGAGTTGTCCGGCAGCCCGAAGAAGGCCTGCTTGCGCCGGAGTCTGCGTTTCCACAGATAGGTGCGGGCGAGCCAGCCCAGCGAGGCGCTGATACCCGCCGCGACCACCCCGAGGACGATGTTGCGCACGTCGTCATACATGGGCGCGCATGCTAGCGGGCGGCACCGATCTCCGTGTGCGGTGATCCTGACGGGACCATGGCAACCGCGTTACGCTGCGCGGACGGTCGTCGACTGGAGGTGCTCATGGATCGCCCTGTCGTACGGAAACTGGCGGTGCCGGCGGTTCTGGCCGCTGTGTTGTCGGTGGGGGCGGCGGCACCACCGTCGGCCGGGGGCAGGCCGGCGGTCGAGAAGGAGCCCGTGGCCGTCGGCCGCGGCGGTGCCGTCGCGAGTGTCGACGCGGACGCCTCCGCCGCCGGGATCGAGGTCCTGCGCAAGGGCGGCAACGCCGTCGACGCGGCGGTCGCCACGGCCGCGGCCCTCGGCGTCACCGAGCCGTACTCGGCAGGCGTCGGCGGGGGCGGCTACTTCGTCTACTACGACGCCAGGTCCCGTAGCGTGCACACGATCGACGGCCGGGAGACCGCGCCCCGGACCGCCGACGAAAACCTGTTCGTGGAGAACGGCAAGGCGATCCCCTTCGCCGAGGCCGTCAGCAGCGGGCTGAGCGTCGGCACGCCCGGCACGCCCGCCACCTGGCAGGCGGCGCTGGACAGGTGGGGAAGCGAGCGGCTCTCCACCCTGCTGAAGCCCGCCGAGCGGCTGGCCCGGGACGGGTTCACCGTGGACGAGACCTTCCGCGCGCAGACCGCGTCCAACGAGACCCGGTTCCGCTACTTCCCCGACACGACGGAGCTGTTCCTGCCGGGTGGCGAGCTGCCGGTGGTCGGGTCGACGTTCAAGAATCCCGATCTGGCCCGTACGTACGCGGAGCTGGGCCGCAAGGGTGTCGACGCACTGTACGAGGGCGGGCTGGCCGAGGACATCGTCGACACGGTCAACGAGCCGCCCGTGGACCCGGACTCCCGTTACCACGCGCGCGCGGGCGGCCTGTCGCTCAAGGACCTGGCGACGTACCGCGTCAAGCGGCAGGCGCCCACGAAGAGCACCTACCGCGGCCTCGACGTCTACTCCATGGCGCCCTCGTCCTCCGGCGGCACGACGGTCGGCCAGGCCCTCAACATGCTGGAGCGCACCGACCTGTCGAAGGCGGACGACGCCGCGTATCTGCACCGCCTCATCGAGGCGAGCCGGATCGCGTTCGCCGACCGGGGACGCTGGGTGGGCGACCCCGCGTTCGAGGACGTGCCCACCAAGGAGCTGCTGTCGCAGCGGTACGCCGACGCGCGGGAGTGCCTGATCAAGGACGACGCCGTGCTCACCAGCCCGGTGGCCCCCGGCGACCCGCGGAACCCGGGCCGCTGTGCGACCGGCGGCACGCCCGCCCCGACCACGTACGAGGGCGACAGCACGACCCACCTCACGGTTGCCGACAAGTGGGGCAACGTCGTCTCGTACACCCTCACCATCGAGCAGACCGGCGGCAGCGGCATCACCGTGCCGGGACGCGGATTCATCCTCAACAACGAGCTGACCGACTTCTCCTTCACCCCGGCGAACCCGGCCGTCCACGACCCCAACCTGCCGGGGCCGGGCAAGCGCCCGCGCTCGTCGATGTCGCCGACGATCGTGCTGGACGGGCACGACCGGCCCGTGGTGGCGCTCGGGTCGCCGGGCGGCGCGACCATCATCACGACCGTGCTGCAGACGCTGACCGGCTTCGTGGACCGCGGGCTGCCGCTGGTCGACGCCATCGCCGCGCCGCGCGCCAGCCAGCGGAACCAGGCCACCACCGAGATCGAACCGGGCCTGTGGGACAGCCCGCTCCGCGGAGAGCTGGAAGCCCTCGGCCACGGCTTCCGGCAGAACCCGGAGATCGGCGCCGCGACCGGCGTCCAGCGCCTGCCGAACGGAAAGTGGCTGGCCGCCGCGGAGACCGTACGGCGCGGGGGCGGCTCGGCGATGGTGGTGAGTCCGACGCGCTGACGCCGCACGCGGCCGGGCGTGGGCAGACGTCCACGCCCGGCTGATCGCAGCCCGCCCGGTCAGAACTCGGTGGGCGGGGGCAGGTTCCGGTCCGGAGAGGCCGGAGCAAAGGCGGCGGGCGGCGGGCCCTGGTGGTCCGGAGGCGTCGTACGGAAGGTCAGACGGTCGCCTCCCGGGGCTGTGTCCGCCTCCACCCGGCTGCCGGGGGTGAGCCGGCCGTCCAGGAGCAGGCGCGACAGCGGGTTGTCGACCTCGCGCTGGATGGTGCGGCGCAGTGGGCGGGCACCGTACTCGGGCTGGTGACCGTGGTGCGCCAGCCAGTCGACGGCCTGCTCCGTGAAGTCGATCGTGACGTCCTGGGCGTGCAGCCGGCGCCGGGTGCGCTCCAGCAGCAGATCGGTGATGCGGCGCAGCTGCTCGCCCGTGAGCTGCCGGAAGACCACGATCTCGTCGATGCGGTTGAGGAATTCGGGCCGGAAGTGCTCGCGCAGCGGGCGCAGGATCTGCTCCCGGCGCGCCTCCTGGTCCGCTTCGGCGCCGCCTGCGGAGAAGCCCAGCCCTGCCCCGCGCCGGGTGATCATCTCGGAGCCGAGGTTGCTGGTCATCACGATGACGGTCTGGGTGAAGTCCACGGTCCGGCCCTGCGAGTCGGTGAGCCGGCCGTCGTCGAGGACCTGGAGGAGGATGTTGAAGACGTCCGGGTGGGCCTTCTCCACCTCGTCCAGCAGGAGCAGCGAGTACGGGTGGCGGCGCACGGTCTCGGTGAGCTGGCCGGCCTCCTCGTGGCCGACGTAGCCGGGCGGGGCGCCGACCAGGCGGCTGACGGTGTGCCGCTCCTGGTACTCGCTCATGTCCAGGCGCACCATCCGCTCCTCGCTGCCGAACAGCGCCTCCGCCAGCGCCCGGGCCAGCTCCGTCTTGCCCACCCCGGTCGGGCCGAGGAACAGGAAGCTGCCGATCGGCCGGTCGGGGCTGGCGAGCCCGGCACGTGAGCGCAGCACCGCGTCGGACACCACGCCCACCGCCTCCTCCTGTCCGATGACCCGCTGGTGCAGATGCTCCCGGAGGCCGAGCAGGCGCTGCTTCTCCTCCTGGGTGAGGCTGCTGACCGGGATGCCGGTCTGCCGGGACACCACCTCGGCGATGTCCTCCGCGGTGATCTCCAGGTGCTGTCCGTCGTCGGCCCGCTCGTCGCGCCCGGCGGTGATGCTGTCCTTGAGCTTCCCGATGCGGTCGCGCAGCCGGCCGGCCTCCTCGAACCGCTCGTCCGCGACGGCCTGGTCCTTGTCCCGGGTGAGCTGCTCGATCTCGCGCTCCAGGGCCCGTACGTCCGAGCCCTTGGTGCGGGAGCGCAGCCGCACCCGGGCGCCCGCCTGGTCCATCAGGTCGATGGCCTTGTCCGGGAGCTGCCGGTCGGTGAGATGGCGGTCGGACAGCTCCACGGCGGCGACCAGCGCCTCGTCGGTGTAGCGGACCTGGTGGTGGGCCTCGTAGCGGTCGCGCAGCCCGCGCAGGATCTCCAGCGCGTCCAGGGTGGACGGCTCGGGCACCAGGATCGGCTGGAAGCGGCGGGCCAGGGCCGCGTCCTTCTCGATCCTGCGGTACTCCTCCAGTGTCGTGGCGCCCACGATGTGCAGCTCGCCGCGGGCCAGGGCGGGCTTGAGGATGTTGCCCGCGTCCATGCCGCTGGTCTCGCCCGCGCCGGCGCCGACGACGGTGTGCAGCTCGTCGATGAAGACGACCAGCTCGTCGGAGTGCGTGCGGACCTCGTCGATGATCTTCGTCAGCCGTTCCTCGAAGTCACCGCGGAAGCGGGTGCCGGAGACCACTCCGGCCAGGTCCAGGGCGACGACCCGGCGGCCGGCGAGGATGTCGGGCACGTCGTCGTCGGCGATGCGCTGGGCGAGGCCCTCCACGATCGCGGTCTTGCCGACGCCGGCCTCGCCGATCAGGACCGGGTTGTTCTTGCCGCGCCGGGACAGCACCTCGACGGTCTGCTCGATCTCCTCCTCCCGCCCGATGACCGGGTCGATACGGCCCTGCCGCGCCAGGTCGGTCAGATCGCGGCCGTACTTGTCGAGTTTCGGGGTGGAGCTCTTCTCCGGCCGTTCGGAGCGCGGCCGGTCGGGCCCCGTGGCCTTCGGGTCCGGTGCCTCGGGCGGCAGCTTGGCGGGGGAGAACCGGGCGGCGTTGAGGATCGCCCCGGCCGCCGAGTCCGGGTTCGCGACCAGCGCGGTGAGGACGTGCTCGGGGCCGATGTGACCGGCGCCGCCGGCCCGGGCCAGCTCATGGGCGTCCAGCAGGGCCCGCTTCGCCGCCGGTGTCAGGGCGAGCGAGGCGGGCGACGGCGTCTCGCCCTGCCGGGGGTCGCCCGGTCCGCTGCGCTCGTCGATCTGGGTGGCCAGTGAGTCGGGATCGGCGCCGGCGCGGGCCAGCAGGCTCCGCGTCGGCTCGGCACCCAGTGCCGCCCGCAGCAGGTGCTGGGTGTCCAGGTCGTGACTTCCGTGCTCGGCCGCGTACGTCGCCGCGTCCGCCACGAGCTGCCGCGCCTGCCGGCTCATCAGCCGTCCGATGTCGACGTGCTGGGGGCGCTGCCCGCCGAAGAAGCGCGCGAGGAACTCCGAGAAGGGGTCCGGGCCGTAGCCCTGCGGACCGGTGTACCCGCTGGTCATGGCCATCCGTTCCGGTGCCCGCGGCCGGGCCTGGCCAGGCCGGGCAGGGCCGGGGCACGCATCCAGATCGACGTGCTCGTTTCGCACGCGGGTGCCCTCCCGGCCCCCTGGTTACACCTGTCGCTCGCGGCTCAGCGGTACCCACGGGGCGCCTGACCGACCGCCGCACCCCCTACGACTCCGCGGGACTCCGCTCGGTGAGGATGCGCGGACCCGCCTCCGTGATCGCCACCGTGTGCTCGGCGTGGGCCGCGCGGGAGCCGTCGTTCGTGCACAGGGTCCAGCCGTCCGGTGCCGCGTGGTAGCCGTCGGTGCCGCCGGCGATCAGCATCGGCTCGATGGCGAGCACCATGCCGTGCCGCAGGCGCAAGCCCCGCCCGGGGCGGCCCTCGTTCGGCACCGGCGGATCCTCGTGCATACGGCGGCCGATGCCGTGGCCGGCGTAGTCCTCCATGATGCCGTACCCGGCCCCGCGGCACACCGAGCCGATCGCGTGCGCGATGTCGCCCATGCGGTTGCCGACCACGGCGGCCTCGATGCCCGCCGCGAGCGCCCGTTCCGCCGTCTCGACCAGCCGCAGGTCGGCCGCCCGGGGTTCGCCCACGACGAAGCTCAGCGCCGAGTCGCCGGCCCAGCCGTCCAGCACGGCGCCGCAGTCGAGCGAGACCAGGTCGCCGTCGCGCAGCCGGTAGCCGGTCGGTATGCCGTGCACGATCGCGTCGTTGACCGAGGCGCAGAGCACCGCCGGGAAGGGTGTGGGCGCGAAGGAGGGCCGGTAGCCGAGGAACGGCGACGTGGCGCCCGCCGACCGCAGCACCTCCCGCGCCACCTCGTCCAGCTCCAGCAGGGACACCCCCACGTCAGCGGCCTTCCGTGCCGCGGTGAGCGCCTGCGCCACCACTTGGCCGGCGGCGTACATCGCGTCGATGGACGCGTCCGTCTTCAGTTCCACCATGCCAATTACTATACCGGTTGTCGCCAATTACTATACCGGTGGGCCCGGGTGCCGCGAGGCTCGGCGCGGGCTGGACGGGCGGTATTAGAATGGGTGTCATGGTGCGCACCCCCCTGACCCCCGAAGAGCACGAGCGCGGTGAACGGCTGGGGAGGCTGCTGCGCGACGCCCGTGGCGGCCGGAGCATGGCCGAGGTCGCCGCGGCCGCCGGGATCTCCGCGGAGACCCTGCGCAAGATCGAGACGGGCCGTGCCCCGACGCCGGCCTTCTTCACGGTCGCGGCCCTCGTCCAGGTGCTCGGTCTGTCCATGGACGAGCTCGCCGGGCGGTGCGTACCCGCGGCGGTCTGACGCCGTCCGGCCACGCACCGGGTGGCTCCGGATCTCGCCGCGGCCGTCGCATCCGGTCACCCGGAGGAGTGCGAAACACGATCGACTTCAACGGTTGACGGCGCCGGTCTTGCCCCGCCCGGCGGCGAGGCTTACGTTCGAGCCTTCTACGGCCCGGCGTCTACGGGCGTAGAGGCTCTCTGACGGTTCCGTCGAAGGAGCAGCTCGATGGCCGACGCCGTAGGTTCCCCGCTTCTGTCGCTCGCCGCCACCCGCGCGTACGAAGGACTGGTGAAGCCGTGACCGGACCCGTGAACGAAGCCGCGCACGACATGACGACCCCACCCCCGCCCGCGTCCGCCGGCCTGCTGGGACGCCACCGGGCCGTGCTCCCCGACTGGCTCGCCCTCTACTACGCCGACCCGATCGAGATCACCCACGGCGAGGGCCGGCACGTCTGGGACGCCGACGGCAACAGGTACCTGGACTTCTTCGGCGGCATCCTCACCACGATGACCGCGCACGCCCTGCCCGGGGTGACCAAGGCGGTCGCCGAGCAGGCCGGGCGGATCGTGCACTCCTCCACGCTGTACCTCAACCGGCCGATGGTCGAACTCGCCGAGCGCATCGCCCAGTTGTCCGGTATCCCGGACGCCCGGGTCTTCTTCACCACCTCCGGCACCGAGGCCAACGACACCGCGCTGCTGCTGGCGACGGCGTACCGCCGCAGCAACCAGATCCTGGCGATGCGCAACAGCTACCACGGCCGCTCCTTCAGCACGGTCGGCATCACCGGCAACAAGGGCTGGTCGCCCACCGGCCTGTCGCCCCTCCAGACGCTGTACGTCCACGGCGGCGTCCGCACCCGCGGCCCGTACGCCCGCCTGAACGACGCCGACTTCATCGCGGCCTGCGTCGAGGACCTGAAGGACCTCCTCGGCCACACCCGGCCGCCGGCCGCGCTCATCGCCGAGCCCGTCCAGGGCGTCGGCGGCTTCACCGCACCGCCGGACGGCCTGTACGCCGCCTTCCGCGAGGTCCTGCGGGAGCACGGCGTCCTGTGGATCTCCGACGAGGTGCAGACCGGCTGGGGCCGCACCGGCGACCACTTCTGGGGCTGGCAGGCCCACGGGCACAGCGGCCCGCCGGACCTGCTCACCTTCGCCAAGGGCATCGGCAACGGCATGTCCGTCGGCGGTGTCGTCGCCCGTGCCGAGATCATGAACTGCCTGGACAGCAACTCGATCTCGACCTTCGGCGGCAGCCCGGTCACCATGGCCGCGGGGCTCGCCAACCTCACCCACCTGCTCGAACACGACCTCCAGGGCAACGCCCGGCGCGTCGGCGGGCTGCTCATCGAGCTGCTGCGGGCGATCGCCGCACCGCTGCCCGCCGTACGGGAGGTACGCGGCAGGGGCCTGATGATCGGCATCGAGCTGGTGAAACCCGGCACGGACGAGGCCGACCCGCAGGCGGCGGCCGCCGTGCTGGAAGCGGCCCGCGCGGGCGGCCTCCTGATCGGCAAGGGCGGCGGGCACGACACCAGTGCGCTGCGCATCGCCCCGCCCCTGTCGCTCACCGTCGCGGAGGCGGAGGAGGGCGCGGCGATCCTGGAGGACGCCCTGCGGAGCGTCCGGCCGTGAAACGTGCCGCGCCGCCGGAGCGCCCGGCCGCGAGGTGCCGTCCGTAGCACCGGTCATCGCCGAGCGAGGGGAGCCCGCATGACCACCGCCCTGACCACCGTCCCGGAATCCCTGGAACCCGCCCTCTCGGTCCGCCAGGTCCTCACCCTCGACCGGGTCCTCGCCGGAGAGCCCGAGGTGGTGGCCGGTGCGGGCCACCTCGACCGGCCGGTGCGCTGGGTGCACGTGGCCGAGGCCGCCGACGTCGGGGTGATGCTCAGCGGCGGGGAGATGGTGCTGACCACCGGGGTGCTCCTCGCCGGTGACACGGAGGCCCAGGCCGAGTACATCCGCTCCCTGCACCGCGCCGAGGCGGCGGCCGTCGTCCTCGGGCTCGGCCGGGCCTTCCCCACGCCGCCCGAGGTGATGCGCCGGGCGGCCGAGCGGTGCGGACTGCCCATGGTGGTCCTGCACCGGCCGTTCCCCTTCGCCCAGCTCACCGAGGAGGTGCAGGCCCGGCTGCTGCGGCGCAAGTTCGCGGCCGTGAGCCTGTCCGAGTCCGTCCGTACGGCGCTCACCGGGCTCATCACCGCGGGTGCCCCGCTGCAGCGCCTCCTCGACGAGATCGCCTTCCACAGCGCCTGCCCCGTCGTCGTCACCAACCTCGCCCACCGGGTGCTCGCCACGGCGGGGGAGCGGTCCGCGGTCGACGACGTGCTGCGCGACTGGGAACGCATCGCCCGGCAGGCCGGCGGCACCGAGGGCGACGGCTGGGTGCGGGCGGACCTCGGAGGGCGCTGCGGGCGCGGCGAGCGGTGGGGGCGCATCGTGCTCTGCGGCTACCGCGGCGACACGGCCACCGGGCGGCTGCTCGCCGACCGTGCCGCCGAGGCGCTCGTCCTGCACCGCATGCTGGCCGGCGCCGACCGCTCCTGGGAGGGGCAGTGCGCGCGGAGCCTCCTCGCCGACCTGGTCTCCGGCGCCGTACCGGCACGGCAGCTGCTGCCGCGGGCGCGTGCGGCGGGACTGCCGGTCAACCGGCGGACGTTCGTACCGCTGGCCGTGCGCGGCGGCGACCCGGCCGGGCTCGACCGGGTGCTGCGGCTGCTGGGGCTGTCCGGGCTCGTCGCCGCACCGGACGACGGCGACCGTGACGGTGACCGTGCCGGTGCCACCGCCGTGCTGCTGAGCCTCGCCCGCGACCAGGACGCCGACGCGCTCGCGGCCCGCTTCGCCACCCGGCTGCGCACGGAGACGGGCGAGCGCGGCACGGTCGTGGCCGCCGCGGCCGGCCGGACCGCCTGGGAGGACGTACCGGCCGGGCTGCGCGAGGCCCGGCACGTCGCCGACGCCGTGGCCGGCTCGCCCGCCGGGCTGGACCTGCCGGTGGTGGTCCGGCTGCGCGACGTCCATCTGCGCGGGCTGGTCCGGCTGCTGCGCGACGACCCGCACGTGCAGTCGTTCGCCGAGCGGGAGCTGTACGGGCTGCTGCGCGGCGGCCGGGGCGAACGAGGTGACCGGGGCGACCGTCGCGCCGAGCAGGACCTGCTGTCCGTCCTGCGGACGTACCTCGCGACCGGCCGCAACAAGTCCCGCACCGCCCAGCTCCATCACGTCAGCCGACCGGCGCTGTACCGCCGCCTCGAGGCCATCGAAGCCCGGCTCGGCGTCGACCTCGACGACTTCGAACAGGCCGCGTCCGTGCACATCGCGCTCCTCGCGCACGATGCACAACACGAGGGAAGCCTGCCACCACCAGCGAGAACATCGGCGAAACACGGGCCCGGCCAAAGGTGACACCGTGGCACGCCGGACACCCACGGACGTGACACCGTGCCCGTCGAACCGGCCCCGCGGACTTCCTAGGCTCACCGCACACCGAGCGAACCGAGCGACCGGAGGTCCCGATGAGCCCGACCAGCGAAGTGATCCGTGCAGCCCTCTTCCAGACCGCGTGGACCGGCGACAAGGAATCGATGATCCAGGTCCACGAGCAGGCGGCCCGCGACGCCGCCGCGCAGGGCGCCCAGGTCCTGTGCTTCCAGGAGCTGTTCTACGGGCCGTACTTCTGCCAGGTCCAGGACAAGCAGTTCTACGCGTACGCCGAGAGCATTCCCGAGGGCCCGACCGTCCGCCGCTTCCAGGAGCTCGCCCGGGAGCTGGGCCTCGTCCTGATCCTGCCGATGTACGAGGAGGAGCAGCCCGGCGTCCTCTACAACACGGCCGCCGTGCTCGACGCGGACGGCACGTACCTCGGCAAGTACCGCAAGACGCACATCCCGCAGGTCCAGGGCTTCTGGGAGAAGTTCTACTTCCGGCCCGGGAACGCCGGCTGGCCCGTCTTCGACACCGCGGCCGGCCGGATCGGCGTCTACATCTGCTACGACCGGCACTTCCCGGAGGGCTGGCGGGCCCTCGGTCTCGCGGGCGCCGAGATCGTGTTCAACCCGTCTGCCACCTCGCGCGGACTCTCCCGCTACCTGTGGCAGCTCGAGCAGCCGGCCGCGGCCGTCGCCAACGAGTACTTCGTCGGCGCGATCAACCGGGTCGGCGTCGAGGAGCTGGGCGCCAACGACTTCTACGGGACCACGTACTTCGTGGACCCGGAGGCGCAGTTCGTCGGCGAGGTGGCGAGCGACAAGGAGACCGAACTGGTCGTGCGCGACCTGGACCTCGCCAAGCTGCGCGAGGTGCGCGACCGCTGGCAGTTCTACCGCGACCGCGCGCCCGGCGCCTACTCGCCCCTGACCGCCCCCTGAGGGCGCGCCCACGGCCCGCTCACCCACGACCGGAAGACGATCGGAAGGAGAGGAACATGAGCCGTACCGTGATCCGCGGCGGCCTCGTCGTCACCGCGTCCGACGAGATGCACGCCGATGTCCTGGTCGAGGGCGGCCGGGTCGCCGCCCTCGCCGCGAGCGGCACCCCGGCCGCCGCGTCCTGGACGGCGGACCGCACCGTCGACGCCACCGGGAAGTACGTCGTCCCGGGCGGCGTCGACGCGCACACGCACATGGAGCTGCCGTTCGGCGGGACCTTCGCCTCGGACACCTTCGAGACCGGCACCCGGGCCGCCGCCTGGGGCGGCACCACCACGATCATCGACTTCGCGGTGCAGAGCGTCGGCCGGTCGCTGCGCGAGGGACTGGACACCTGGAACGCCAAGGCCGACGGCAAGTGCGCCGTCGACTACGGCTTCCACATGATCGTCTCCGATGTGAACGAGGAGACGCTCAAGGAGATGGACCTCCTCGTCGAAGAGGGCATCACGTCGTTCAAGCAGTTCATGGCGTACCCGGGGGTGTTCTACTCCGACGACGGCCAGATCCTGCGCGCCATGCAGCGCTCCGCCGAGAACGGCGGCCTGATCATGATGCACGCGGAGAACGGCATCGCCATCGACGTGCTCGTGGAACAGGCCCTGGCCCGCGGCGAGACCGACCCCCGCTTCCACGGCGAGGTCCGCAAGGCGCTGCTGGAGGCCGAGGCGACCCACCGCGCCATCAGGCTCGCGCAGGTGGCCGGTGCGCCCCTGTACGTCGTCCACGTCTCGGCGACGGAGGCGGTGGCCGAACTGGCCCGCGCCCGCGACGAGGGGCTCAACGTCTTCGGCGAGACCTGCCCGCAGTACCTCTTCCTCTCCACCGACAACCTCGCGGAGCCCGACTTCGAGGGTGCCAAATACGTCTGCTCCACGCCCCTGCGCCCGCGCGAGCACCAGGCCGCGCTGTGGCGGGGCCTGCGCACCAACGACCTCCAGGTGGTCTCCACCGACCACTGCCCCTTCTGCTTCACCGGCCAGAAAGACCTGGGCCGCGGCGACTTCTCCAGGATCCCCAACGGGCTGCCGGGCGTCGAGAACCGTATGGACCTGCTCCACCAGGCCGTCCTCGACGGGCACCTCACACGCCGCCGCTGGATCGAGATCGCCTGCGCCACTCCGGCCCGCATGTTCGGCCTGTACCCGAAGAAGGGCACCATCGCGCCGGGCGCGGACGCCGACATCGTGATCTACGACCCGCATGCCGAGCAGGTCATGTCCGCCGAGACCCACCACATGAACGTCGACTACTCGGCGTACGAGGGCAGGCGCGTCACCGGCCGGGTCGAGACGGTTCTCTCGCGCGGCGAGTTCGTCATCACCGACCGGGAGTTCACCGGCCGTGCCGGGCACGGCGTCTACACACCTCGTTCCACCTGCCAGTACCTGAACTAGGAGGCGCGCCCATGGACTTCGGACTCGTCCTGCAGACCGACCCGCCGGCCTCGCGCGTCATCGAGCTGATGCAGCGCGCAGAGCGCAACGGCTTCACCCACGGCTGGACCTTCGACTCGGCCGTGCTGTGGCAGGAGCCGTTCGTCATCTACAGCCAGATCCTGGCGCAGACCCGGCGGCTGACGGTCGGCCCCATGGTCACCAACCCGGGCACCCGCACCTGGGAGGTCACCGCCTCCACCTTCGCCACGCTCAACGACATGTTCGGCAACCGCACCGTCTGCGGCATCGGCCGCGGCGACTCGGCGATGCGGGTCGCCGGCCGCAAACCGAACACTCTGGCCCGTATCAGCGACGCCATGAAGGTGATCCGGGCGCTCGGCCGCGGTGAGGAGGCCGACCTCGGCGGTACGGCCGTCCGGCTGCCGTGGGTGAAGGACGGCGCCGAACTCCCGGTCTGGATGGCCGCGTACGGCCCGAAGGCGCTGAAGATGACCGGGGAGGAGGCCGACGGGTTCATCCTCCAGCTCGCCGATCTCTATCTGACCGAGTACATGGTCGAGGCCGTCAAGGACGCCGCAGTCGCCGCCGGACGCGACCCGTCCGAGGTGACGATCTGCGTGGCCGCGCCCGCGTACGTGACCGAGGACGACTCGCCGGAGGCGCTCGCCCACGCGCGCGAGCAGTGCCGCTGGTTCGGC
This sequence comes from Streptomyces sclerotialus, assembly GCA_000719105.1. Taxonomy (GTDB): domain Bacteria; phylum Actinomycetota; class Actinomycetes; order Streptomycetales; family Streptomycetaceae; genus Streptomyces; species Streptomyces sclerotialus_B. Next base: position 26,852 of record JODX01000018.1, read on the forward strand.
GGCATGGTCGGCAACCACGTCGCCGACCTGGTCGCCAGGTACGGCGCGGACTCCGCCGCCGTACCCACGGAACTGACCGACTACATCAAGGCCCGCGAGGGCTACGACTACGCGCACCACGGGCGCAGCGGCAACCCGGACACCCGGTTCGTGCCCGACGAGATCGTCGACCGGTTCTGTGTCATCGGGCCGGTCGAGAAGCACATCGAGAAGCTCGAGGCACTGCGCGGGCTGGGCGTCGACCAGTTCGCCGTCTACGACATGCACGATGCGCAGGAGGCCGTGATCGACGTGTACGGATCGCAGGTGATCCCCGTGGTCAACGGCTGACCCCGCGCACCCACCTCCTCAACGGCTGATCCCCCGCACCCCCGTCGACGCCACCCGCACGGCCTCTCCCGACGACCCACCGCACCGATTGGCCTGCCCATGACCGACACAGTCCCCGAGGGGCCGCCGACCCCCCAGACGACCGGCGCCGACGGCCGGGCGGAACTCGCCCCGGAAGCCTTCCCCGCCGACAGCCCCTTCACCAACGAGGACCTGCGCCCCGTCCCTCTCGCCGAACGCAGGTGGACCACCTACAACTTCGCGGCCCTGTGGATCTCCATGGCCCACTGCATCCCGAGCTGGACCCTGGCCTCCGGCCTGGTCGCGATCGGCATGGACTGGAAGCAGGCCGTCTTCACCATCGCCCTCGCCAACGTCATCGTGCTGCTGCCGATGCTGGCCACGGGGCACGCGGGACCCAAGTACGGCATCCCCTTCCCCGTGCTCGCCCGCGCCTCCTTCGGTCTGCGCGGCGCCAACGTCCCGGCGCTCCTCCGCGCGGCCGTGGCCTGCGGCTGGTTCGGCATCCAGACCTGGATCGGCGGCAGCGGCATCTTCGCCCTCGGTTCCAAGATCACCGGCGGGGAGTGGGAGAACGCCGGGCGGATCGGGGGCCAGCCGTGGCCGCTGTGGCTGTGCTTCCTGCTCTTCTGGGCCGTGCAGATCGCGATCATCTGGCGCGGCATGAACTTCCTGCGGCGCTTCGAGAACTGGGCCGCGCCCTTCGTGATCGTGGGCGCCTTCGTGCTGCTGATCTGGATCGCCGTCAAGGCGGACGGCTTCGGCGAACTGCTCTCGCAGCCCTCGGAGCTGGGCTGGGGCGCCGACTTCTGGCCGGTCTTCTTCCCCGCCCTCATGGGCATGATCGGTTTCTGGGCGACCCTGTCGCTGAACATCCCCGACTTCACCCGCTTCGGCGCCGGCCAGCGGGCGCAGGTCTGGGGTCAGTCGCTCGGCCTGCCCACCACCATGACGCTGTTCGCGCTCCTCGCCGTGCTGGTCACCTCGGGCTCCGAGGCGGTGTACGGCGAGGCGATATGGGACCCGGTGGAGCTGTCCGCCCGGGCCGACAACGTCTTCGGCCTGCTGTTCGCGCTGGTCACCGTGCTGGTCGCGACGGTCTCGACGAACATCGCGGCGAACGTCGTCTCGCCCGCGTACGACCTGGCCAACCTGGCCCCGAAGCTCATCACCTTCCGCACCGGCGCGCTGATCACCGGGGTGATCGGCATCCTGATCTTCCCGTGGGAGCTGATCTCGACGCCCGAGTTCTACATATTCACGTGGCTGGGTGTGGTCGGCGGACTGCTCGGCACGGTCGCAGGCATCCTCATCGCCGACTACTGGATCGTCCGCCGTACGGTGCTCCACCTCGCCGACCTCTACACACCGGGCGGCCGCTACTGGTACGCGGCCGGCTGGAACTGGCGGGCGGTGGCGGCGTTCCTGGTGGGCGGGGTGCTCGCCGTCGGCGGCTCGTACTCGACGGTGAACGCCGAGGGCGTGAAGTCGGGGCCCTTCCCGGCCGACGGGCTGATCCCGTTCCTCAAGCCGCTCGCCGACTACGGCTGGGCCGTGGGCCTGGGCGCGTCGCTGCTGCTGTACGTGGTGCTGATGGGAGGCAGGCGGAAGGAGCGGAGCCCCGGGTGAGATCCGCGGCGGGCGGTGGCCGTCACCCGCCGCCGTCCAGCGCGGCCACCGCCTCCTTGGCGGCCTTGATGGCGCCCTTGTTGATCACGTCCGCGGACGGGGCCTTCTTGCTCTCGAAGTCGCTGCCGTTGTACGTGACGACGACCAGGGCGTTGGACGCGCGCACGATGACGACACCCTCTCGGGTCTGCTGCCCGTCCTCGGTGGCGACGTCCACGACGGAGTACGCCGCGTCGCCGAGGCCGGGCACCGACCCGCCGCCGCTCTTCTCGCCCGTGCGCTGCTCGTAGGCGCTGCGGGCCTCGTCGTCGGACTTCCTGATCTCGTACGACACGTCGAGCCAGCGGTAGTCGTAGCCGTGGAGGGCGTTCCAGGAGCAGGTGCGGCGCAGGGACTCGTCGGTGGACGCTATCTCCTTGCCCGCGGCCTTGGCGCCCGGCACGAGGGAGGTGACCGTCTTCCCGGCGAGGCCGGCGCAGGGGTCGGGCGCCTTCGCGTACGTCTGCGTGGCGGCCGACGCCGACGGCGCCGAAGGGGAGGCGGAGGCGGGACCGGACGTGCTCTCCGGCGCGCGTGCCGAGTCCTGCCCGGCGGGCTCGGCGGCGAACGGACCGGACGTCATCGCCCAGCCGCCGCACGCCAGCAGGGCGACCGGCAGCAGACGTGCGGTGAGGGCGAGCGGCAGAGGGAGATCACGCACGGCGCACTTCTCGGGGAATCGGTGCGGAGAGGTCCGCAGGGGGTGGGGGACGCCAGTGTCACATGACTGTCTGTGAGGCGGAAGGGAGAATTCGTACCGTCGCCGTGCGGTCACCGGAGCTTCACGTCCGCCGCGCCGCGGAGCGAGAGGTCCTGGCGCCGCGGAGCGGGAGGTTCCGGTGTCCCGGTGTCATGATCGGGCCATGACCCCGATACGCCGCCGTAGCGCCGCCCTGGCCCTCGTGTCCGTGGCCGTCCCGCTCGCCGTGAGCGGGTGCGGCCTCTCCGAGGAGCTGGAACGCGAGCGCGACCCCGCGCGCACGGCCGCCGCCGCACCCGCGGTGAGCTCCGCGCCCGCGACGGACGCCGGGCCGGGACTGGTGACGGCGGAACCCCTGGACACCGACGCCCCGCGCTACGGCGAGCTGCCCGGAGCCGCGGAGGACACGGCGACGGCCGCACAGCCGTCCGCCGCCTGCCCGTCCTCCGGCGTACGGATCGAGCCGAGCATCATCGACGCCGCGATGGGCCTGCGCGCGATGCACGTGACCGTCACCAACTGCGGTGCCGAGCCCTACCGCCTCGGCGGCTACCCGGAGCTCCAGGTGCTCGACGAGCACCGTGAGCCCCTCGACGTCCAGGTCCTCGAAGGCACCGAGCCGGTCACCTCGGGACAGCCCGACGACCTGGGCCCCCACCCCGTCACCCTGAAGCCCGGGGAGTCGGGCCAGACCGAGCTGGTCTGGCGCAACACGGTCACCGACACCACCACCAACGCCGTGAACGGGACCTATCTGCGGATCACCCCGGTCGAGGGCGGGCCGTCCGAGGTCATCACCCCGCAGGGCCGTATCGACCTCGGCAACACCGGCCGGATCGGTACCACGGCGTGGCACAGGAGTCCGTGAGGGTGTGAGCGGGGCCCGTGGTGCGAGGGGGGTTCCCCGCGGGGCGACGCTGCGTACGATCTTCGGACGCCGCCGAGCAGTGAAGGAGTCCGCCCTTGTTCACGACCCGTCCGACGCTCCAGGGAACCTTCGGCATGGTGTCCTCCACGCACTGGCTGGCCTCGCAGTCGGCGATGGCCGTGCTGGAGGACGGGGGCAACGCCTTCGACGCCGCCGTCGCCGCCGGGTTCGTGCTGCACGTCGTCGAGCCGCACCTCAACGGTCCCGCCGGCGAGGTCCCGATCATCCTGGCCCCGGCGGGCGGCGAGGTGCGGGTGCTGTGCGGTCAGGGTGTCGCGCCCGCCGGTGCGACCATCGCGCACTACCGGGGCCTCGGCCTGGAACTCGTCCCCGGCACCGGGCCCCTCGCGGCCGCCGTGCCGGGCGCGTTCGACGCGTGGCTGCTCCTGCTGCGCGACCACGGCACGAAGTCCCTCGCCGACGTCCTGAAGTACGCCATCGGGTACGCGGAACACGGGCACGCGCCCGTGGAACGGCTCGGTGAGACCGTCGAGACGGTGCGCGGCCTGTTCGAGGAGGAATGGGCCTCGTCGGCGGAGGTGTACCTGCCGGGCGGCAGAGCCCCGCGCGCGGGCGAGCTGTTCCGCAACCCCGCGCTGGCCGCGACCTGGAAGCGGCTGCTCGCGGAGGCCGCCGGCGCGGGGGACCGGGAGGCAGAGATAGAGGCGGCCCGCGAGGTGTGGCGCTCCGGGTTCATAGCCGAGGCACTGGTACGGCAGGCCGGCCGGCCCACCCTGGACACCACCGGTGAGCGCCACACCGGCACGCTCACGGCCGCCGACCTCGCCTCCTGGTCCGCCTCCTACGAGGCACCGGTGACCTACGACTGGAACGGCTGGACCCTGTGCAAGGCGGGCCCGTGGAGCCAGGGCCCGGTGCTGCTCCAGCAGCTCGCGCTGCTCCCGCCGGAGCTGCCGGCCCACGGGTCGGCCGAGTACGTGCACCTGCTGGTCGAGGGCTGCAAGCTCGCCATGGCGGACCGGGAGGCCTGGTACGGGGACGCGGCGGAGGTGCCGCTCGGCGCGCTGCTGTCGGAGCAGTACAACGCCGGGCGGCGCGCGCTCGTCGGCGACAAGGCCTCCTTCGAGTTGCGGCCCGGCAGCCCCGGAGGGCGCGAACCGCGGCTGAGCGCCCACGCGCGCGAGGTGGCGGCCGGTGAGCCCGCCCTCGGCCCGCTCGGCGCCGCCTCCCCGATGGGAGCGGGGGAGCCCACCGTCGCCAAGAGCCCGCTGTCGCCCGTGCCGGGCGAGCCCGACGTGGCGCCCGACGGTGCCACCCGGGGCGACACCTGCCACCTCGACATCGTCGACCGCTGGGGCAACATGGTCGCGGCCACGCCCAGCGGCGGCTGGCTCCAGTCCAACCCGGTCGTGCCCGAGCTGGGCTTCCCGCTCGGCACCCGGCTCCAGATGACCTGGCTGGACGAGGGACTCCCCAACTCCCTCACCCCGGGCCGCCGTCCCCGCACCACCCTCACCCCGTCGCTGGCGCTGCGCGACGGAGTGCCGGTCATGGCGTTCGGCACCCCGGGCGGAGACCAGCAGGACCAGTGGCAGCTCCACTTCTTCCTGGCGGCCGTCCTGCGCCCGCGGGTCCGCGGCGGCCTCGACCTCCAGGGCGCGATCGACGCCCCGAACTGGCACAACGACAGCTTCCCCGGCTCCTTCCACCCGCGCGGCATGCTCCCCGGCAGCCTCACGGTCGAGATGCGCATGCCGTTCGAGGTGATCGAGGAGCTGCGGCGGCGCGGCCATGAAGTGATCATCGGCGACGCCTGGTCCGAGGGGCGGCTGTGCGCGGTCGCGCGCGATCCGGAGACGGGTGTGCTGTCCGCGGCGGCCAATCCCCGGGGGATGCAGGGGTATGCGGTGGGGCGCTGAGGCCGGCCCGGCGGGGGTTGTCAGTGGTGCGTGATCTGATGGAGCCATGCTCGAACCATCGGAAACCCCGGCTGCCTCGAAAACCCCGGAAGACATCGAGGAGTTCCTCGCCCGCCGCTCCGCCGACGTGGAGGAAGCCCTCCGCAAGGCCGCAGCCACCGAGATCATGCCGCGCTTCCGGCAGCTCGCCGCGCACGAGGTGGAGCAGAAGAGCGCCCCGCACGACCTGGTGACGGACGCCGACCGCAAGGCCGAGCTGTATCTGACCGAGGCGCTGCCCGCGCTGCTGCCCGGCTCGGTGGTGGTCGGCGAGGAGGCCGTGCACGCCGACCCCGCGTCGTACGGGGCGATACGCGGCGAGGCGCCGGTGTGGATCGTCGACCCGGTGGACGGCACCCGCCAGTTCGTCCACGGCGACACCGGCTTCTGCACCCTGGTCGCGCTCTCCCAGGACGGTGTCGTCCGTGGGTCGTGGACGTACGCCCCGGCACTCGACCGGCTCGCCGTGGCCATCAGGGGCCGGGGCGCCGTCCTCGACGGCGAGCCCCTGCGCGCGGGTTCGCCCGAGCCGGGCCGTGACCTCCGGGTGGCCACATCCCACCCGGACTACACGACCGAGGAGCAGAAACGCGCCCTGCTCGGCCTGCGCACCGAGGGCGTCGCCCCGCGCCCGTGCGGCTCGGCCGGCCTGGAGTACCTCGCCGTCGCGCGCGGCGAACTGGACGCCACGGTCTTCGACTGGGAGGCCGCCTGGGACCACGCGGCGGGCCTGCTGCTGGTGGAGGAGGCGGGCGGCACGCATCTGACCCTCGCCGGGGAACCCTTCCGCGTCACCGGGGGCAACGCGCTGCCGTTCGGCGCGGCGCGGGACGAGGCGACGGCCCGCAGGGTCGTGGAGCTGCTCTCGCAAGGGGCCGACGCACCGCGGAGGTGAGGCCGCCCCCGGCATATCCTGATCCCCTGATCCGAGTGGCCATCGGCTGACGAAGGAGTCCGAAGGTGCCGTCGATGCTCGATGCGGTCGTGGTGGGTGCGGGTCCGAACGGACTGACGGCTGCCGTGGAGCTGGCCCGCCGGGGTTTCTCCGTGGCCGTGTTCGAGGCGAAGGGCACCGTCGGCGGGGGCGCCCGCACCGAGGAGCTCACCCTGCCGGGTTTCCGGCACGACCCCTGCTCGGCGGCGCATCCGCTCGGCATCAACTCGCCCGTGTTCCGGACGATGCCGCTCGACCGGTACGGGCTCGAGTGGCTGCACGCGGACCTGCCCATGGCGCACCCGTTCCTCGACGGCACGGCCGCGGTGCTGTCGCGGTCGGTGGCCGAGACGGCGGCCTCGTTCGGACCGCGCGACGCGGGAACGTACCGCAGGCTCGTCGCACCCTTCCTGCCCCGGTGGGACACCCTGCTGCGGGACTTCATGTCGCTGCCGTCGACCGCGCTGCCGCGCGACCCGGTCACCCTGGCCCGCTTCGGCCTCACCGGACTGCCGCCCGCCACCTGGCTGCTGCGCCGCTTCCGCGACGAGCGCGCCAAGACCCTGTTCTCCGGTCTGGTCGCCCATGTCATCGCACCCCTCGACGGCCTCGCCACCGGCGCCGTCGGCCTGGTCTTCGCGCTGGCCGCGCACGCCCGCGGCTGGCCGGTCGCCCGCGGCGGCTCCCAGTCGATCTCCGACGCCCTCGCCGCGTACCTGCGGGACCTCGGCGGCCTCGTCCACACCGACTACGAGGTCAAGCGGCTCGACGACCTGCCGCCCGCGCGCGCGTACGTCTTCGACACCTCGCCCGCGGCCCTGGCCCGGATCGCGGGCTTCGGGCACCACTACGAGTCGTACCGCTACGGCGCGGGTGTCTTCAAGATGGACTACGCGCTGGACGGCCCCGTGCCCTGGACGGCCGAGGAGGCGCGCCGGGCCGGCACCGTGCAGGTCGCCGCCGACCACACGGAGATCGGCACCGCCCTGCACGCAGCCTCCCGTGCGGGCCGCGCCCCGGACGTGCCCTTCCTGATCAGCGTGCAGCCCAGTGTCGTCGACCCGACCCGGGCCCCCGACGGCAAGCACGTCTTCTGGACGTACGGGCACGTCCCGAACGGCTGGAACGGCGACCTCACGGAGGCCGTGGAACGCCAACTGGAGCGCTTCGCACCGGGTTTCCGCGACCGGGTGCTCGCCCGCGCCACCGCCGGCCCGCCCGAGATCGCCGCCCACAACGCCAACTACGTCGGCGGCGACATCGCCTGCGGCGCCGCCTCGGGCCTGCAGCTCCTGCTCCGCCCGAAACCGTCGCTCTTCCCGTACAGCACCCCGCACCCGGCGGTGTTCCTGTGCTCCTCGGCCACCCCTCCCGGCCCCGGCGTGCACGGCATGGCGGGACACAACGCGGCCAAGGCGGTCTGGCGGCACCTGCACCGGACGCCCGCCGGCCGCGTGGCCGGGGAGCGGGCGGAGGAGCACGCATGACCACCGTCACGCTGGTGCAGGGCGACATCACCCGGCAGTCCGCCGACGCCGTCGTCAACGCGGCGAACTCCTCCCTCCTCGGCGGCGGAGGCGTCGACGGCGCCATCCACCGCCGGGGCGGCCCCGCGATCCTCGCCGAGTGCCGCGCCCTGCGCGCCTCCAGGTACGGCAGAGGACTGCCCACCGGCCAGGCGGTCGCCACCACGGCGGGCGAACTGGACGCCCGCTGGGTGATCCACACCGTCGGCCCGGTGTTCTCGCCGACCGAGGACCGCTCCGCCCTGCTCGCCTCCTGCTACCGCGAGTCCCTGCGCGTGGCCGGCGAGCTCGGCGCCCGCACGGTCGCGTTCCCCGCCATCTCGACGGGCGTCTACAGGTGGCCCATGGAGGACGCCGCGCGCATCGCGGTCGGGACGGTGCGGGCCGCGCGGACGACGGCGGTGGAAGAGGTCCGGTTCGTGCTCTTCGACGAAAGGGCGTACGCGGCGTTCGCCGCGCAGCCCCGTTGAGGCGTCGAGGGCACCTTTCCTCCTCAGGCCTCCATCGGCTCGTCCACGGCCGTGAGCCGGATTCCCGTGACCAGGTCGGGACGGATACGGACCGTGTAGTCCATGGTCTGCCTCACCCAGGGATGCAGCAGCGTCCGGTACCGGGCCAGTTCGCGCGGGTCGGTGACCAGGCGGGCGTACCCGGTGACGACCACGCTCCACCCGAGGTGCGTGGCCGGATCGATGTCGTCGGCCTCGTAGGCGACGACGACGCCGGGGCCGTCCGCACCGTCCGGGGCGCCCGCAGCGTTCGAGCCGTTCGAGTGACGGGTGTGCGACGTCAGGGCCGAGCCCTCGTGGGTACGGATGATGATGGAGCCGTTGTCGAGAAGGTGGTTGACCGGGCGGATGGTCGGCAGCGCGTGCTGGGTGAAGACGATCCTCCCCAGGGAGACGCTGCCGAGCAGCCGCAGGGCTTCGGAGCCGTCGAGTGCCACGCTCTGCCGTGGCCCGGCGGTGGAGGGCAAGGCGCTGTTGATCGTCATGGTGGGTGTCCGTATGGGGTCGTCGCTCGATGCGCAGGGCGGATCGGTCCATTGGACGCCGCGCGGTGACAGCGGCGGTAGGGCCGTTCGGTCCCGGTTGGCGTCCGGCCGGTGTGCACGCCGGGCGCGGGCGGGAATCAGGGCCGATCGGCCCTGGCCCTCCGGCCCTGGAACGAGAAGGATCCGGAGCGGGAGACTGATCCGTTCACGGCGGACACCGGTACGGAACGCGTGAAACGCATGATCCGGCAGACCGTGTACAACTCGGAACACATGTACAACTCGGAACACAACGCACAACAAGGAGCATCGACGATGGCGGACGGCGAACAGCCCGGACCCGGCACCCCGATCCGGGTCTTCCTGCTGGACGACCACGAGGTGGTCCGGCGTGGGGTGCACGACCTGCTGAACGACGAACCGGACATCACCGTGGTCGGCGAGGCCGCCACCGCCGAGCAGGCCCTCGTCCGTGTCCCCGCCCTGCGGCCGCAGGTCGCGGTCCTCGACGTCCGCCTGCCGGACGGCGACGGGGTGACCGTCTGCCGCGAGCTGCGCTCCCGCATGCCCGGCCTCGCCTGTCTGATGCTGACCTCGTTCGACGACGAGGAGGCACTGCTGGACTCGATCATGGCGGGGGCCTCCGGATACGTGCTGAAGCAGATACGGGGCTCCGACCTGGTGTCCGCCGTCCGCACGGTGGCCCGCGGCCAGTCGCTGCTCGACCCGAGCGCGACCACCAAGCTGATGGCCCGGCTGCGCGGCGGCCAGGAGAAGCGGGAGGAGCCGGACGTACTGCCGGGGCTGACCGAGCGGGAACGGGAGATCCTGGCCCTGATCGGCGAGGGGCTGACCAACCGCCAGATCGGGCAGCGGCTCTACCTCGCCGAGAAGACGGTCAAGAACCACATATCCCGCCTGCTGGCCAAGCTCGGTGTCGAGCGCCGTATCCAGGCGGCCGTGATCGCCACCGAGGCCCGGGACCGGCTGCGCCAGGGCGGCCACTGACCCGGAGCCGCAGTCTCCTACCGCCGCATTCCCTCGCGTCCCCCTCGCATCCCCCCGACCTGACATGGAGAGCATGTGGAGATCGTCGCGTACGGCGTCCTCGCGGACGAGGAGGCCCTGCTCCGGCAGGCGCTCGACCGGGCGTTCACCGGCAGCCATGAGCTGCGCTGTCTGAGGATGTTCCTGGACGCGGACACGGTACCCACCGCCGCGGGCCACGAGATCGTGCTCAGCAGCGTCAACGACACCCTGGACGCGCGGGTGCTGCGGGCCCTGGCGGACGGCGGGACCAGGATGATCGCCCAGCGCTCCACCGGCTACAACAACATCGACCTGGCCGCCGCCGGCGAACTGGGCCTGACGGTGGCCCGGGTCTCGTACTACTCGCCGTACTCGGTCGCCGAGTTCGCCTGGACGCTGGCCCTCGCGGTCAACCGCAGGATCGTGCGGGCCGCCCACCGCACCCGCGAGTTCGACTTCCGGCTGGACGGCCTGATGGGCCGCGACCTGCACGGCCGGACCGCCGGGGTGGTGGGCACCGGCAAGATCGGCGCCGCGTTCGCCCGGATCGCCCACGGCTTCGGGATGCGGCTGCTGGGCTGGGACATCAACGAGAACCCCGACTGCCTGGCCCTCGGCATGAAGTACGTCGAGCGCGACCGGCTGTTCGCGGAGGCGGACCTCGTCAGCCTGCACGTGCCGCTGATGGAGAACACGCACCACCTGGTGGACGCCGACGCCCTGGCCCTGATGAAGGACGACGCCCTCCTGGTCAACTCCAGCCGCGGCGGCCTGGTCGACACCGACGCCCTGCTGGCCACCCTGCGCGGGGGGCGGCTCGGCGGCGTCGGCCTGGACGTGTACGAGGAGGAGGCCGGGGTCTTCTTCCTCGACAAGTCCCTGGAGGTGATGACCGACGAGCGGCTCGCCCGCCTCATGACCTTCTCCAACGTCCTCGTCACCTCCCACCAGGCGTACTTCACGCGCGACGCGGTCGGCCAGATCGTCGAGACGACGGTGGCCAACGTCGGGGACTACCTCGCGGGCCGGCCGCCCGGTTCCGGTGACAACTTCCTCGTCGGGCCGCCCGCCGGGGCCTGAGCCCCGGCCCGCCGCCGGTAGACCAGGTAGGGGCGGACGAGATACCCGACCGGCGCGCTCCACACATGCACCAGACGGGTGAACGGCCAGGCGGCGAAGAGCAGGCAGGCGGTCAGGGCGTGGAGCTGGAACAGCAGCGGAGCGCCGCTGATCGCCTCGGGCTGCGGCTGGAGGGTGAACAGGCCGCGGAACCAGACGGAGACCGTGGAACGGTAGTCGTAGCCACCGCCGAAGACGTTGTGCGCGGCGGTGGCCGTGATACCGAGCACGACGGTCGCGGACAGCAGCGGGAAGAGGAGCTTGTCGCTGCGGTCGGTGCCCAGCCTGATCCGCCGCGTCAGCAGCCGCCGGGCGCACAGCATGCCCAGTCCGGCGACCATGGCCACGCCCGCGACCGAACCGGCCCAGACGGCGGTGGTGTGGTACGCGTGCTCGCTGATGCCGGCCGCCTCGGTCCAGGAGGCGGGCACGGCCAGCCCCACCACATGCCCGGCGATCACCATGAAGGCACCGAGGTGGAACAGCGGGCTTCCCCAGCGCAGCCAGCGGTGTTCCAGGAGCTGGCTGGTCCGGGACGTCCAGCCGAACTGGTCCTGCCGGTAGCGCCGGACATGTCCCACCGCGAAGACGGCGAGGCAGATGTAGGGCACGGCGACCCAGAGGAGCAGGTCGGCGGCGTTCATCGGGTACCTCCTGGGGTCGTGAGGGGCGGTATGCGGGTGGGGGCGGCCTGGGCGGGCGGTACGAAGGCACCGGGCGGCGCGAACTCACCCGCGCCGTACGTTCCGTACTCCCCGTAGGGGTCGAGGCCGACCTCCTCGTCGGGCGGGCCCTGGGCGGCCAGTTCGGCCACGGCCCGCGCATCGGCCTCGGTGGGCGGGGGCAGCAGCGTGAGCAGCGCGGCCAGGACGTGCCGGTAGGGCGAGTCCACGTCGGTCAGCGCTCGGTGGATCAGAGCCAGACCGCGGTGGTGCCGGCGCAGCGGTGCCTCACCGGCGCGCGGCCCGGTGAGCGCGGCGAACTCCAGCACGACCGGGAGGTGGTCGGGCAGTTCGCCCGTGCCGGCGTCCCAGCCGGCGGCGCGGTAGCACTGGGCCAGGGTGAGCAGGGCCATGCCCCGGCGGCGGGTGTCGCCGTGCAGGTAGTAGGTCAGGTAGAGGCTGCTCTTGCGGCGCAGGTCGAACATGTCGACGTAGTGCCGCTCCAGTGCCTGGGGGTCCTGCCCGGCGAACCAGGTGGTGAAGGCGGCCAGGTGCACGGCCGCCGCGGAGGGCGGCAGCGCCTGGACGGCGGCCGACAGCTCGGGCCGGGCGGCGGCGAGTTCGGCGTCCGGGTACTGCAGCAGCAGGGACGTCAGCCGCAGCAGCAGGGCGCGTTCCTCGGCCTCCTCGGGCGTGAGCGAGGACGGCCGGACGGGGCGGGGCGGGCGGCGCAGGGCCGCGCGGACGCGGCCGCGGACCATCCCGCCCATAGTGGTGGGCTGCGGGCTCACGGGCGGCCTCCGGCGGGGGCTTCGGGCGCACGGCGGCGCAGGGTCGGGATGCCGAGGGACACACGGCGGCCGTCGGCGCCGGACGGCTCGCCGGAGGACTCGACGGGGCAGCGGTTCTCCATCGCGGACAGCGCGGCCGCGTCCTCCTTGTGGGCGGCGGGGACGACGTACCGGTCGGCGTACTTGGCGACGGCGAGCAGCCGGTGCAGGTCCTCCGCCTCGCGCGCGGTGAGCCCGACGGCCTTGAGCGCCGTGTCGTCGCCCGCCTCGCCGAGGGAGCGTTCGCGCATGTACGAGCGCAGCGCGGTGAGCTTCATCAGCACCCCGGCGACGACGTCCGTGTCCCCGGCCGTGAACAGTTCCGCCAGGTACTCCAGCGGGATGCGCAGCCGGGTGACGGCGGCGAAGACGTGGTCGGGGTCGTCGGAGTTCCCGCCCGCCGCGCCGACGGCGTCCAGCACCGGGGACAGCGGCGGCACGTACCAGACCATCGGCAGGGTGCGGTACTCCGGGTGCAGCGGCAGCGCCACCTTGTAGCGGGACACCAGGTCGTACACGGGGGAGCGGCGGGCGGCCGCCAGCCAGTCCTCGGGGATGCCGGACTCCCGTGCCGCGGCGATCACCTCGGGGTCGCGCGGGTCGAGGAAGACATCGCGCTGGGCGTCCAGCAGGTCCTTCTCGTCCGGGGTGGCGGCGGCCTCGCCGACCCGGTCGGCGTCGTACAGCAGCAGGCCGAGGTAGCGCAGGCGGCCGACGCAGGTCTCGGAGCAGACGGTGGGCTGCCCGGCCTCGATACGGGGGAAGCAGAAGGTGCACTTCTCCGCCTTGCCGGTGGCGTGGTTGACGTACACCTTCTTGTACGGGCACGCGGTCACGCACATGCGCCAGCCCCGGCAGCGGTCCTGGTCGACGAGCACGATGCCGTCCTCGGTCCGCTTGTACATCGCGCCGGACGGGCAGGCGGACACACAGGCCGGGTTGAGGCAGTGCTCGCACAGGCGCGGCAGGTGGAAGAGGAAGGTCTGCTCGAACTCGAACCTCACCTTCTCCGCCCACTCCCCGGTGAGGTTGGGGTCGCCGCCGGCGTGTTCGGGCGCCCCGCCGAGGCTGTCCTCCCAGTTGGCGCCCCAGGTGATGGAGGTGGGCTCGCCGGTGAGGACGGAGCGGGGGCGGGCGACCGGCAGGTCCGGTCCGGCCGGGGCGTTGACCAGGTTGTCGTAGTCGTACGTCACCGGCTCGTAGTAGTCCTCGATGCCGGGCAGGTCGGGGTTGGAGAACAGGGAGAGGAGCCGCTTGACACGGCCGCCCGAGCGCAGGACCAGCCGGCCGCGCTTGTCGAGCATCCAGCCGCCCTTCCACTGCTGCTGGTCCTCGTAGCGGCGGGGGTAGCCGACGCCGGGCTTGGTCTCGACGTTGTTGAACCAGGCGTACTCGACGCCGGTGCGGTTGGTCCACGTCTGCTTGCAGGTGACGGAGCAGGTGTGGCAGCCGATGCACTTGTCGAGGTTCATGACCATCGCGATCTGAGCCAGCACCCGTCCGATAGTGGCTTCGCCACGGGGCATCAGTAGTCCACCTCCTGGGCGCGGCGGCGGATGACGGTGACCTCGTCGCGCTGGTTGCCGGTCGGGCCGTAGTAGTTGAAGGCGTAGGTGAACTGGGCGTAGCCGCCCGCGAGGTGGGTGGGCTTGAGCAGCAGCCTGGTGAGTGAGTTGTGCATGCCGCCGCGACGGCCGCTGACCTCGGTCTTCGGGACGTTCACCGTGCGGTCCTTGGCGTGGTACATGTACACGGTGCCCGCGGGCATGCGGTGGGTGACCACGGCGCGGGCGGCGACGACACCGTTGCGGTTGTACGCCTCGATCCACTCGTTGTCCCTGACGCCGATCTTCTCGGCGTCGGCGGTGGACATCCAGATCACCGGGCCGCCGCGGGAGAGCGCGAGCATGTACGCGTTGTCCTGGTACTCGGAGTGGATGGACCACTTGGAGTGCGGGGTGAGATAGCGGACGGTGACCTCGGCCCGGCCGTCCTCGTGCAGGTGCTCGTCCCCGTAGTGCCGTACGGCGTTCAACGGCGGCCGGTAGACCGGGAGTTGCTCGCCCAGCTCGGTCATCCAGTCGTGCTGCACGAAGAAGTGCTGGCGGCCGGTGAGGGTGTGCCAGGGCTTGAGGTGCTCGACGTTGATGACGAACGGAGAGTAGCGGCGGCCTCCCGTCTCGCTGCCCGACCACTCGTAGGAGGTCATGACGGCGCGGGGCTGGGTGCGGGTGTCGGCGAAGGTGATGCGATCCGCCTCGCGTTCGGCGGCCAGGTCCACCAGGCCCCCGCTGCCCGTCTGCCGCTCCAGTTCGCGGAAGCCCTCGGTGGCCAGGCGCCCGTTGGTGGTGCCGGAGAGGGCGAGGATCGCCTCGCACATGTCGGACGCGGTGGCGATCGAGGGCCGGCCGGCGGCGACGCCGTCGCGTACGGTGCCGTTACGCCGCCGCAGCTCGTCGAGCTCCCGGTCCGGGTGGACGGTGATGCCCTTGGTGGTGGTGCCGAGGCTGTCGAGCAGCGGGCCGACCGCGCGCATCTTCTCCGCCACGGCGGCGTAGTCCCGCTCGACGACGACCAGCTTCGGCATGGTGCGGCCGGGGATCGGTTCGCACTCGCCGGCCTTCCAGTCCCGTACGACCCCGCCGGGCTGGGCGAGTTCGTCGGGGGTGTCGTGCAGCAGCGGCACCGGGAGGACGTCGGTACGGGTGCCCAGGTGGGTCGCGGCGAGCTCGCTGAACTTGTCGGCGATGGTCAGGAAGGTGTCGTAGTCGGTGCGGGCCTGCCAGGGCGGGGCGATGGCCGGGGTGAAGGCGTGCACGAAGGGGTGCATGTCCGTGCTGGACAGGTCGTCCTTCTCGTACCAGGTGGCGGCCGGGAGGACGACGTCGGCGAGCAGGCCGGTCGACGTCATCCGGAAGTCCATGGCGACCAGCAGGTCGAGCTTGCCCTCGGGGGCCTCGTCCCGCCACACCACGTCCTCGGGGCGGTGCTCGGGCGGGGTCTCCTCGGAGCGGACGGCGGCGTCGGTGCCGAGCAGGTGGCGCAGGAAGTACTCGTTGCCCTTGCCGGAGGAGCCGAGCAGGTTGGCCCGCCAGACGGTCAGTACGCGGGGGAAGTTGGCCGGGTCGTCGGGGTCCTCGACGGCGAACCGCAGCCGGTCCGCCTTCAGCTCGTCCACGATGTGGTCGGCGACGGGACGGCCGGCGGCGGCTGCCTCGTCGGCCAGGTCGAGCGGGTTGCGGTCGAAGCCGGGGTGGCCGGGTGTCCAGCCCAGCCGCACCGCCTGCGCCAGACAGTCCGCGAACCCCTTGCCCGCGAAGCGGCCCGCACCGAGCGGCGAGGCGAGCTCCTCGGGGCCGAACGCCTCGTACCGCCACTGGTCGGTGTTCAGGTACCAGTACGAGGTGCCCGCCATGTGCCGGGTCGGGCGCTGCCAGTCGAAGGCGAACGCGAGGTGCTGGAGCCCGGTGAGGGGACGGATTTTCTCCTGACCGACGTAGTGGGCCCAGCCACCGCCGTTGACGCCCTGGCAGCCGGTCATGGTCACCAGCGCCAGGAAGGCCCGGTAGATGGTGTCGGAGTGGAACCAGTGATTGGTGCCCGCGCCCATCGCGATCATCGAGCGGCCGTCGGTGCGCTCGGCGTTGCGGGCGAACTCCCGGGCGATGCGGGCCGCCTGCTCGGCCGGTACGGAAGTGATCGTCTCCTGCCAGGCCGGGGTGTACGGCTCGGTCGCGTCGTCGTACGAGGACGGCCAGCTCCCCGGCAGTCCGGGCCGGGCCACGCCGTACTGGGCCAGCATCAGATCGAAGACGGTGGTGACCAGGCGTCCGCCGATACGGCGCACCGGTACGCCCCGCACCATGACCGAGCCGCCCTCGGTGGCGCCCTCGTCGAAGCGGGGGAGCGCGATCTCGGCCGTGCGCTCGGCACGGTCGATGAGGCTCAGCTCCGGGACGACGTCGCCCAGGTCGAGGTTCCAGCGGCCCGGCTCGGTCTGCCCCCAGCGGAAGCCGAGGGAGCCGTTGGGTACGACCGGTTCGCCGGTGGCCGCGTCGAGGAGGACCGTCTTGGACCCGGCGTGTTCCGTGTCGTGTCCGAGGCCGGCGGCGGTCAGGAACCCGTCCGGCACGAGCCCCTGCCCGCTCTCCCGCAGGGTCACCAGGAACGGCGCGTCCGTGAACCGCCTCAGGTAGTCCCGGAAGTACGGCACCTCCCGGTCGACGAGGAACTCGCGCAGGATCACATGGCCCATGGCCATCGCCAGCGCCCCGTCCGTGCCGGGGTGCGGGGCCAGCCACTCGTCGGCGAACTTCACGTTGTCGGCGTAGTCGGGACTGACCGCGACGACCTTGGTGCCGTTGTAGCGGGTCTCGGTGAGGAAGTGGGCGTCCGGGGTGCGGGTGACCGGGATGTTGGAGCCCCACATCACCAGATAGCCGGCGTTCCACCAGTCCGCCGCCTCCGGGACGTCGGTCTGGTCGCCGAACACCTGCGGCGAGGCGACCGGCAGGTCGGCGTACCAGTCGTAGAACGACAGCAGCGTGCCGCCGATCAGTGACATGAAGCGCGCGCCCGCCGCGAACGACGCCATGGACATCGCCGGGATCGGCGAAAAGCCCGCCACCCGGTCCGGGCCGTACGCCTTGACGGTGTGGACGTGCGCGGCGGCGACCAGCTCGGCCACCTCGTCCCAGTCCGCGCGGACCAGGCCGCCCTTGCCGCGCGCCCGCTTGTAGGCGCGGGCCTTCGCCGGGTCGCCGGTGATCTCGGCCCAGGCCGCCACCGGGTCACCGAGGCGGCGCCGCGCCTCCCGCCACAGCTTCAGCAGCGCACCGCGTACGTACGGGTAGCGGACCCGGCTGGGGGAGTAGGTGTACCAGGAGAACGACGCCCCGCGCGGGCAGCCGCGCGGCTCGTACTCGGGGCAGTCCGCTCCGATGGACGGGTAGTCGGTGGCCTGGTGCTCCCAGGTGATGATGCCGTCCTTGACGTACACCATCCACGAGCAGGACCCGGTGCAGTTCACGCCGTGCGTGGAGCGCACCACCCTGTCGTGGGCCCAGCGGTCCCGGTAGAAGCCCTCCCACTTGCCGTCGTTCTCACCGAACACCGCGCGTCCGTCGGCCGACACCTCGGTGCGGCTCAGCAGCCGGCGGCCGGCCAGCGGCCAGTTCCGGGCGGGGGCGACGCGCGACTGTCCCCGTCGAGCGTTCTGGTCGTTCTCCATGGTCCAGACGCTAGGTCGCGGCGCCCTGCGGAACCCGGGGCCGAAGGTCCCTTCCCGGGCGGCTCTCCGGCCCGATTCAGGACCGTACGGCCCAGGTGCCGACAGCCGTCACGCGCAGAAGCTGGACCGTGACCGGCCGGGGCGGGCGGTCTCGGACCGTCGGACCGTCGCGGTCGGCCGCGCATTCTCGTCTTCTCGTGCGCGGTGGCAGCAGCGGTGGCGGGCGCGGTGCGCTCCCCCGGACCGGTCCCGGCAGAGGCGAGCGGCAGAAAGAAGGCATGTCATGAGTGGTGCGCACCGACGGAGCGGCGCGCTGGTGGGAACGGTCGGCGCGGCGCTGCTGGCCGCCGGCCCCGTGCTGATGCTGCGCGGCCGCGGCGGACGGAAGGAGATCCGTACCGAACTGGCCGCCCAGAGGATCACGTTCCCGGACCGTGGACTGCCCGTCGAACTGGCCCCGTTCGCGGGGCGGGCGGTGGAGACCGGTGCGCACGCGCGGGCGTACGCCGAACTCATCAAGGACCATCTCGCCAGGACGACCGGTGGCCGCACCTACGCCGAGATCACCGACGAACTGCACGCCGCGGACAACGACGACGAGAAGCTCGCGCAGCTCCGCCAGACCGCCTTCATGGGCGAGACCCTGCGCGGCTCGCTGCTCTCCGCCTACCAGGCGTGGGAGCTCACCACGCTGGTCACGGGGCTGGGCGCCGCACTGACCGGGCTGGGAGCGGCCCTCGTGGCCACCGCCGGGGCCCTGGGGACGGACACCGGCCGGCACTGAGCCGCGGTGCCGCGTACGGAGGGACCCTCGGCCCACCCGCGAGGGACCGTCGGCCGCAGCGCCCGGGGCACCGGTGGCGTCGGCACGGGTGTGGCTACCGTCACCCGCACCGTGGACGTCACCCTGACCGGCATGCGCGTCCGGCCGAGCCGTATCGAGGTCGCCGCGGGCACCGTCCTGCGGCTCGAGGTCACCAACGAGGACGCCCAGCGCCATGACCGCCAGGTCGACGACGGCCCCGCCACCCCGGCGCCGGCCCGCGGCCGCTCCCACATCCTCGACGTCGGGCGGATCACCGAGGACCGGCAGGCGTGGTGCAGCTGCCCGGACACCGCGCGGCCGGCATGACGCGCACGCCAAGGGCCGCACCGAACCGGCCCGCGCCCTGGCGGTCGTGTCCCTGGCCGGCTCGCTCGGCGTCGTCCTGCTCGCCACCGCCCTGACCGTGACATGACCGGCGACCGGGCCGCCACCTCGGACCGACACCACGGACCCGGACGAAACAGGAGGCACCATGCGCACTCCCATCCTGGACGCCGCCGCTCTGGAGACGCTGCTGGCAGCGGCCGTGGCGGCCCCGTCGATCCACAACACCCAGCCCTGGCGTTTCCGCGTGAATCCGGACGACTGGTCGCTGGAGGTCCACGCGGTGGCGGAGCGGTCACTGCCGCGGTCCGACCCGCAGGGGCGCGCCCGGCATCTGTCGGTGGGCGCGGCGGTGTTCAACCTGCGCCTCGCCGCCGACCGTCTGGGCCTGCGACCGAGGGTGCGGCTGCTGCCGAGGCCCGGGGAGCCCGACCTGCTGGCCGCCGTCCACCTGTACGGAACGCCCGACGGCCCGGGGGACCACCACGGCCGGGGGGACCACCACGGCCCGGAGCCGGACCTCTACGGCGCGATCGCGCGGCGGCACACCAGCCGGATGCCGTTCACCGGCCGCCCGGTGCCCGAACCGGTCGTCGCGAGGATGACCGAGGCCGCGGAGACCGAGGGCGCCCGGCTGCTCGTACCGGACTTCGCCGGCACCCGGCGGCTGCTGCGGCTGACCGCCGCGGCCGAGGCCCGCAACCACGCCAGCCCGCTGCGCGCCGCCGAGTCCCGTGGCTGGATCGCCGCTCCGGGGGCGGACGCTCCCTACGGCATCCCGTTCACCGCTCTGGGCCCGCCGGACGCGGCCGGGCGAATGCCGATGCGCGACTTCACCGGCCCGCATCCCGCGCCGCGCCCGCCCGCCCTGCGCTTCGAACGCCACGCCCAGGTGGCCCTCCTGTGGACCGCGCAGGACGGGCCGGAGGACTGGCTGCGGGCAGGCCAGGCCCTGCAGCACGTGCTGCTGACGGCGACCGCGCACAAAGTGCGCACCTCGCCGCTGCACCAGGCCGTCGAATGGCCGGACCTGCGGGCGGCGATGGGCGGATCACGGCGGCGGTGCTTCCCGCAGCTGCTGATCCGGTTCGGCTACGGCCCCGACGGCCACCGGACACCGCGCGCGTCCGCACGGGCGGCGCACTCCACGTGACCACCTGACGGCCCCGGCCGTCCGGCCCCGGCAGCCGGGGACCGCCGGGCCCGGCGACGGGGACTGTCGGCCCACCCGCGCGCGGGGTCCGCACGCGGATGCTGACAGTGGGCCACCGGAACGCGGTGTGCGGCCGAAGGGCCCGCGGCGCCGGCGTGAACACCGGGGCCGCACCCACTGCGAGCAGGAAGGACGGGCGGCATGCTGCAGCCGTCGAGGACACGCGACGAGGTAGGCACACAGGCGGCTCCGGCGTCCGGCCGGGCCTGGACGATGCTGGCGCTGGCCACGGCCGGATTCGCCGTCAACTTCTGGGCCTGGGCGTTGCTCAGCCCGCTCGGCCCGCGCTTCAAGGACAGCCTGGACCTGACCTCGTTCCAGCAGTCGCTGCTGGTGGCGGTGCCCGTGGTGGTCGGCTCGCTGGGGCGGATCCCGGTCGGCGCGCTGACCGACCGGTTCGGCGGCCGGGTGATGTTCCCGCTGGTCTCGGCGGCCACCATCGTGCCGGTCCTCTACCTGGGCCTGGCCGGACACTCCTCCCTCGGGGCCCTTCTGCTGGGCGGTCTCTTCCTCGGCATCGGCGGCACCGCCTTCGCCGTAGGTGTGCCGCTCGTCAGCGCGTGGTTCCCGCCCGAGCGGCGCGGGCTCGCGATCGGCGTCTTCGGCGCCGGGATGGGCGGCACCGCGATCAGCGCGCTGACCACGGTGCAGCTCGTCGACGCGCACAGCATGGCCACCCCGTTCCTGATCACCGCCGCCGTCCTCGCCGCCTACGCCGCCGTGGCCTGGCTGGTCCTGCGGGACGCGCCCGGCCGCACGGTCCCCACCGAGCCGCTGGCCCGCCGTCTGGCGGCCACCCTGCGTCTCGGCGTCACCTGGCAGGCGTCCGCGCTCTACGCGGTCGCGTTCGGCGGCTACGTCGCCTTCTCCGTCTACCTGCCCACCTACCTCAAGACCGGGTACGGCCTGACACAGGCGGACGCCGCCAACCGGATGGCGGGCTTCGTGCTGCTCGCCGTCGCGATGCGCCCCGTGGGCGGCTGGCTGTCGGACCGTTTCGGCCCGGTGCGGGTCCTGGCCGGCACCCTGGCCGTGGTCCTCGCCGGCGCCCTCGCCCAGTCCTTCACCCCGTCGCTCGCACCGGCCGGCACCCTCGCGTTCCTGGCCCTGGCCGCCGCCCTGGGCGCGGGCAGCGGTGCCGTCTTCGCCCTGGTCGCCCTGCTCGCCCCCGCCGACATGACCGGTTCGGTCACGGGCGTCGTCGGCGCCGCGGGCGGCCTCGGCGGCTTCGTCCCGCCGCTGGTGATGGGCTCGCTGTACGGGGCGCACGGTTCGTACGCGATCGGGCTGGTCCTGCTGGCGGTGGTGGCGGCCGCGGCACTGGCCTTCACCGGAACCGGCGTGCGCCACGCGGTCACCCGCCGGGTCCCCGCGGTCCGACCCCACTGACCCCCCGCTGACCCGGGAACCGTGGCCCTCTGCACACGCGTTCGCCCGGCGCAGGCAGCCTGCGCCGGGCGAACGCGTGTGCCGTCACGTCACGGCGGGGCGAGCTCGAACCGCACGTCCACCACCCCCTCGACGGCCCGTGCCAGGCGCGCGGCCGCCGGGACCAGGGACCTGTCCGGGATGCTGCCGGTGAGCGTCACGACCCCGTCCCGCACCACCACGCGGACGGCGGACGGGGGATGGGGGAAGAGGTACGACACGATCTCCCGCCGCACCTGCCGGGCGATGTCCTCGTCGTCCCGCAGGAACACCCTGAGCAGGTCGGTGCGGCTGACGATGCCCTGGAGCAGGCGCCGGCCGTCGACGACGGGAAGCCGCCTGATCCTGAGGGTCGCCATGATCTGCGCCGCCTCCGCGAGCGTCGTGTCCGCGTGGACGGTGAGGGCCGGGGAGGTCATCAGCTCCCCGGCGGTCACCGCGCCGGCCTTCGCGAGGTCGGACCGGCGCAACATCTGTGTGATGGGGGTCCCCCCGGTCGAGCGGAGCCGAGACCGGGGGAGGTCCGGGTCGCTGTCGCGGAACTCCTCCTCGGGCAGGAGGTCCGCCTCGGAGACGACGCCGACGACTCGGCCCATGCCCTCCAGCACCGGCAGGGCGCTGACCCCCCTCTCCCGCATCAGCCGCACGATCCGTTCGAAGCGAGCCTCGCGGCCGACCGTGACGACTCTCCGGGTCATCACGTCGCTCACGAGGTGCGGGGCGCTCAAAGGAGGCTCCCGCTGCCGTACGGGGCGTACAGGTCCAGCAGCCGGACACGGGCCGAGCGCAGCCGGTGGGCGAGCACGTCGCCCACCCACTGGGCGACCGCGCCGCCGAGGGCGGAGTCGTTCCGGCACATCGAGCGGACCGCCACGGCGTCGAACTCGTACGCCCGTACCGGGGTCACGGCCTCGGCCCCCATGTGCCAGGCGTGCGGGCCGAACAGCCAGGACCAGCCGACCAGTTCGTCGTGGCCCAGGGACTCGACGACGGCCGCCCGGCGGCCCGGCACGTGCACGTCGAGCTCGACGGTGCCCGTACGGACGATCCAGAAGCGGTCCGCGCGTCCGCCCTCCTCGAAGAGCCGGGCCCCCTGGGGGAACGACACCTCCTGGGCGAGCCGCATGAGCCGGAGCCGGTACTCGGCCGGCAGCGCCCGCAGCATGCCGGTCGTGGGGGGAGCGTTCATGACGTGCCTCCAGGAGGGCGTAGGAACCTGCCGTTCCCAGCCTCGTTCCGCGCCCCGCGCCGGGCCATGGGCCGACCGGCCCTGATGCGGCACCGACCGGTCTCCCGGTCCGCCCGAGGTTGGCCGCTCCGCCCCTGCCCACCGCCCGCTCCCGGCCCGATAGTGGAGACGGAGGTGTGGACCATGTCCCGCACTGTCACCGTGGGCGTCGACGGATCGCGCGAGAGCCTGGCCGCCGTCGAGTGGGCGGCACGCGAGGCGAGGCTCCGCGGCGTGCCGCTGCGGCTCGTCGGCGTACGCGAACCCCTTCCCGGTCCACTGGCACGGGCACCGTTCCTCGGCGCCGAGACCCGGCAGGACTGGTCCGAGCGGAGCGAGAGGCACCCCCGGGAGACGGCCGACGAGGTACGGCATCGGCATCCGGACGTCGACGTGACCGTCGAGCAGCACACCGGCCGGCCGGCCGAGACCCTGGTCGCGGCGGCGAAGGAGTCCGGGCTGCTGGTCCTCGGCTCCCGTGGACTGAGCGGTGTGGGCGGCTTTCTGCTCGGCTCCGTCAGTCAGGCCGTCGTCGCGCACACCGGGACCCCCGTCGTCCTCGTTCGTGCGGAGGAGCCCCCGGCCGGCCCCGGAACCGGGTTCCGGCCCGTCGTGCTCGGCCTCGACACCGCGCACCCGGCCGAGGCGGTGCTCGCCTTCGCCTTCGAGGAGGCCGCCCGCCGTACCACCGCCCTGCGCGCCGTCCACGGCCGGCCCCTGCCGCCGTACGTCGCGTTCGGCCTTCCCGGGGACCCCGAGCCGTACCTCGAGGCGTACGGCGGGGCGTACCCCGAGACCCACGCCCCGCCGTACGACTCGCGGTACGACTCGCCGTACGCGGAGCCGTACGCCGAGCCGGGCCGGCAGGCCGCCGCGCATCTGGCCGAGGTGCTGCGCCCCTGGGAGCAGAGGTTCCCGGCGGTCGAGACCGTCGCGGACTCCCGTCCCGGCAGTCCCGCGGACCACCTGGTCGACGCCTCCCGCGACGCCTCCCTCGTCGTCGTGGGCCGCCGGATCCGCCGTAGCCCGTTCGGCATCCACATCGGCCCCGTCGCGCACGCGGTGCTGCATCACGCCACCGCGCCCGTCGCCGTCGTCGCGCACGACTGACGCGCGCGACGCCGCCCGGCCCGGCCCGGCCGCTGTACCGTCCCTTCCGGCGGGCCGTTACCGTGGCCGGGTCGAAGAACGGCCGGTCGGCGGCGCGTCGAGAAAGGCGGAGGATCGCTGGTGGGAACTCCCGAGGAGGCCCGCGTGCGGCTGCCCCAACTGAGGCTGGACGAGCTGCTGGAGGAGCTCCAGGCGCGCCTGGACGCGGCCCGCGGGACGCGCGACCGGGTGCACAGCCTGCTGGAGGCGGTCCTCTCGGTCGGCCGCGAGCTGGAGCTGGAACAGGCGCTGCGCAGCATCGTGCAGGCCGCGGCGGTGCTGGTGGACGCCGAGTACGCCGCGCTCGGCGTGATCGGGCCGGACGGCAGGCGGCTGTCGGAGTTCCTCACGGTCGGGGTCACCGAGGAGCAGATAGCCAGGATCGGCCCCTACCCGGAGGGCCACGGCATCCTCGGCGAGCTGATCCGCCACCCGGAGCCGCTGCGGCTGGCCAAACTCTCGGAGCACGCCGCCTCGTACGGCGTCCCGGCCCACCATCCGCCGATGGACACCTTCCTCGGCGTCCCCATCCGGGTGCGGGACCAGATCTTCGGCAACCTCTACCTGACGGAGAAGCGCGGCGGGGCGCAGTTCGACGAGGAGGACGAGTCGGTGCTGTCCACGCTGGCCGTGGCGGCCGGCGTGGCCATCGACAACGCCCGCCTGTACGAGGAGTCCCGGCTGCGCGAGCGCTGGCTGCGGGCCAGCGCGGAGATCACCCACAGTCTGATGTCCGGCAGCGGCCGCGGCGAGGTCCTCGCCCTGATCGCCGAACGCGCCAGGGAGATCACCGGCGCGGCCCTGGCCGTGGTGGCCGTGCCCATGGCCGACACCGACTCCCTCACCCTCACCGTGGAACTGGCCATCGGGCACGAGGCCGAGGCGCACCGCGGGCTGGTGCTGTCCCCGGACGGCAGTCTGATCGGTGAGGCCTTCTCCCGTGCGGCCCCCGTCTCCAGCCCGGACATCGCGTGCGACGAGCGGGTCTCCTCCGGTCCGCCGCGTTTCACCGGGCTCGGTCCGGCCGTGGCCGTCCCCATCGGCAGCGGCGACGGCGTGCGGGGTGTCGTCCTGCTGGTGCGGGAGGCGGGCCGGACGGTGTTCTCCGAGAAGGAGAACGAACCGCTGCAGGGCTTCGCCGCGCAGGCCGCGGTGGCGATGGAGCTCGCCGAGCGCCGCAGCGACGAGGAGCGGATCGCGGTGCTCCAGGACCGCGACCGGATCGCCCGGGACCTGCACGACCTGGCGATCCAGCGGCTGTTCGCCACCGGTATGACCCTGCAGAGCGCGGGCCGCTTCATCGAGCACGAGGAGGCCGCAAGGCGGGTGCTGCGGGCGGTGGACGACCTGGACGAGACCATCAAGATCATCAGGTCGACGATCTTCGGGCTGCGGTCGCGCGACGAGGGCGCCGGACCCGGCCTGCGGGCCCGGGCGGTGCGCGTGGTCGGCGAGGCCGCCCCGGTGCTGGGGTTCGCGCCCAGCGTGCGGATGGAGGGCCTGCTGGACACCCATGTGCCGAAGGAGACCGCCGACCATGTGGTGGCGGTCCTCTCGGAGGCCCTGACCAATGCCGCCCGGCACGCGAAGGCCGGGCGCGTCGAGGTCGTGCTGGAGACCGACGGGCGCACCGTACGGCTGGAGGTGTCCGACGACGGCGTGGGCCTCCCGGCCGGCGGCCGCCGCAGCGGGCTGCGCAACATGGCGGAGCGGGCCGAGCAGCTCGGCGGCGCCCTGGAGACGAGCGGCCCGCCCGGAGGCGGCACCACTCTGGTGTGGCGGGTGCCGGTCACGGAGCGGTGAGCCGCTCCTCCTCTTCCTCCCCCTTCTCCGTACCCGACCGCCCCTCGCTTCGGGACCTTCGGCCCTGGCCGGTCGGGGACTGTTCGGCCCTGTCCGCCCCGCCCCGCGCGGATGAGCATGAGGGACAGCCGGGAAGGGCCCACTCCCCCGTGGCACACCTCGTCCTTCCCGGCTCTTGAGTCAGGTATCGAAGGTGGAGGTCGCGTCCAGGTGGACGTCAATCACGCACACGGCCAGGAGTGCCCGGAAAGACAGCGGAGCGCCGAGGCGGTGGCCGGCGGCAGCGGAGCGGAGCCGGTCGTCCGGGCGCGGACCAGAGGGCGCGCGGTGGAGTGGCTGACGACCACCGACCACAAGCAGATCGGGACGCTGTATCTGGTCTCGGCGTTCGTGTTCTTCCTGGTGGGCGGCGCGCTCGCACTGCTGATGCGGGCCGAACTCGCCCGCCCCGGCACGCAGATCGTCTCCAACGAGCAGTTCAACCAGGCGTTCACGATGCACGGCTCGATCATGCTGCTGCTGTTCGCGATGCCGCTGTTCACCGGATTCGCCAACTGGATCATGCCGCTGCAGATCGGCGCCCCGGACGTCGCCTTCCCGCGGCTGAACATGCTCTCCTACTGGCTGTTCCTGTTCGGCTCGCTCATCGCGGCCGGCGGCTTCCTCACCCCGCAGGGCGCCGCCAGCTTCGGCTGGTTCCTGTACGCCCCGCTGTCCAACGAGGTGTTCTCGCCGGGCATCGGCGCCGACATGTGGATCATGGGCGTGGCGCTCTCCGGCTTCGGCAGCATCCTCGGCGCGGTCAACTTCATCACCACGATCATCTGCATGCGCGCCCCCGGCATGACCATGTTCCGGATGCCGATCTTCACCTGGAACGTGCTGCTCACCGGCGTCCTGGTGCTGATGGTCTTCCCGGTGCTCGCCGCCGCCCTGTTCGCCCTGGAGTGCGACCGCCGGTTCGGCAGCCACATCTTCGACGCGGCCAACGGCGGCGCGCTGCTCTGGCAGCACCTGTTCTGGTTCTTCGGCCATCCGGAGGTCTACATCCTGGCGCTGCCGTTCTTCGGCATCATCAGCGAGGTCGTCCCGGTCTTCGCCCGTAAGCCGATGTTCGGCTACATGGGCCTGGTCGCCGCCACCATCTCCATCGCCGGGCTGTCGGTGACGGTGTGGGCGCACCACATGTACGTCACCGGCGGCGTCCTGCTGCCCTTCTTCTCCTTCATGACGTTCCTCATCGCGGTCCCGACCGGTGTGAAGTTCTTCAACTGGATCGGCACGATGTGGAAGGGCTCGCTCTCCTTCGAGACACCGATGCTGTGGGCGACCGGGTTCCTCGTCACCTTCCTCTTCGGCGGCCTCACCGGCGTGATCCTGGCCTCGCCGCCGCTCGACTTCCACGTCTCCGACTCGTACTTCGTCGTCGCGCACTTCCACTACACGCTCTTCGGCACGGTCGTGTACGCCATGTTCGCCGGCTTCCACTTCTGGTGGCCGAAGTGGACGGGGAAGATGCTCGACGAACGCCTCGGCAAGATCACCTTCTGGACGCTGACGGCCGGCTTCAACCTCACGTTCCTCGTCCAGCACTGGCTCGGCGCCGAGGGCATGCCGCGCCGGTACGCGGACTACCTGGCCGCCGACGGCTTCACCGCCCTGAACACCCTGTCCTCGATCGGGTCCTTCCTGCTCGGCCTGGCGATCCTGCCGTTCCTCCACAACGTCTGGAGGACCGCCAAGTACGGCAGGAAGGTGCACGTCGACGACCCCTGGGGATACGGCCGTTCGCTCGAGTGGGCCACCTCCTGCCCGCCCCCGCGGCACAACTTCACCACGCTGCCCCGTATCCGCTCCGAGTCCCCGGCGTTCGACCTGCACCACCCGGAGGTCGCCGCGCTCGCCGAGCGCGCCGAGCGTGCCGAGCGCGCGGCGGTTCAGGGCTGAGGGAAGGGCGGATTCGAGGGAGGAGCAGATCATGACCGACAGGGTCCTGGCCCTGGGAACCGCCGTGCTGTGCGCCTCCGGCTGTGTCTGGTACCTGCCGGCGGTGGCGGACGTCCGCGCGGGCGCCGACCGGCCCCGGTCGCAGCGGTCGGCGGCCGTCGCCTGCCTGATCGCGTGGGGCACGCTCGCGGCCGCCGCCGTGCTGCTGCTCACGCCGGTGCCGTGGACCGGGACGGCCGCGACGACGGCGGCCGGCCTGACCGCCGCCGCCGGAGTCCGGGTACGCGCCCGCCTTCAGCGCGGACGCGAACAGCGGGAGGAGAGCCGGCGCTGGGCGGCTCTGGGGACGCAGGCGCCGGCCGTGCCCGAACGGCGTCGCGCGTCACGGGTGTTCGTCGCCTGCGCCGTGTCGGGACTTCTCCTGACCGCCACGGCCGCCGCCACGGTTCTGCTGGTCGTCGGCCCCACGGCGTAGCGGCCGGTCCACGAGGGGGGCGGGATCAGTCCCCGTCCCCCTCGGGCGCGTCGCTGATGCCCAGCCGTAGGTGCTCCACGTGGTAGACGGCCTGGTCGAGCAGCTCGGCGACATGGTGGTCGTGCAGGGCGTACACCACGGAACGGCCCTGCCGCTCGCCCACGACCAGCCCCAGATTGCGCAGCAGCCGCAGCTGGTGCGAGCACGCCGACTGCTCCATGCCCACCTCGGCCGCCAGCTCCGTGGCGGGCAGCGGGCCTTCCCGCAGCCGGGCGAGGATCAGCAGCCGGGACGGGGTGGAGAGGGCCTGAAGGGTGGTGGCCACCTTCGCGACGTTGGCCGCGTCGAGACGTACGCGTGCCGTGTCTTCCCGTGCGGCGGCTCCATGACCCATGGCCCACATCTTACTCATCGCATATGAAGGCATGAATGAGTCTTCATGTATTCCTGTATGGTGTGCCGCGTGTCCGCGACTCTCACCACCTCCACGTCCCCGTCCGGGGCCTCGTCCAGGCCGCCCGGGGCGTCCGCCCCGCGCCGCCGCACCCGCGTCCTCGCCCTGCCCGAGGCCCGCTGGGCGCTCGTCTCGACCCTCGCGTTCCTGCTCGCGCTCCCGCTGGACCTGACCGGCGCGTCCGCGTGGCTGTACGGCCCGCTCTACGCGATCGCCTACGCGGCCGGCGGCTGGGAACCCGCCCTGGAAGGGCTCCGCGCACTGCGCGAGAAGACCCTGGACGTCGACCTGCTGATGATCGTGGCGGCGCTCGGCGCGGCCGCGATCGGCCAGGTCCTCGACGGCGCGCTGCTCATCGTCATCTTCGCCACCTCCGGCGCGCTGGAGGCCCTGGCCACCGCCCGCACCGCCGACTCCGTACGCGGTCTGCTCGACCTCGCCCCCGCCACGGCCACGCGCGTCTCGTCGAAGGACGACGGCACGGAGGAGACCGAGGAGACGGTCGCGACCGATCAGCTCGCCGTCGGCGACGTCCTCCTGGTCCGCCCGGGCGAGCGCATCGGCGCCGACGGACGCGTCCTCGACGGCGAGAGCGAGGCCGACCAGGCCACCATCACCGGCGAGCCCCTGCCCGTCCCGAAGGCCCCGGGCGACGAGGTCTTCGCCGGCACCCTCAACGGCACCGGCGCGCTGCGCGTCCGCGTCGAACGCGACCCGGCCGACTCGGTGATCGCCCGCATCGTGACCCTGGTGGAGGAGGCGTCGGAGACCAAGGCGCCGACACAGCTGTTCATCGAGAAGATCGAACAGCGCTACGCGGTGGGCGTGGTGGTCGCCACACTCGCCGTCTTCGCGATCCCGCTCGCCTTCGGCGCGGACCTCACGAGCGCGCTGCTCCGGGCGATGACCTTCATGATCGTCGCCTCGCCGTGCGCGGTCGTCCTGGCCACCATGCCGCCCCTGCTCTCCGCCATCGCCAACGCCGGCCGGCACGGTGTGCTCGTCAAGTCCGCCGTGGCCATGGAACGGCTCGGCGAGATCGACGCGGCCGCCCTCGACAAGACGGGCACCCTGACGGAGGGCACGCCCGAGGTCACGGCGGTACGGCCGCACCCGGGCTCCGGGTTCGACGAGGACGCCCTGCTCGCGCTGGCCGCGGCCGCCGAGCACCCGAGCGAACACCCGCTGGCCCGCGCCGTCGTGGCCGCCGCCCGGGCCCGCGGCCTGCGGATCGCCCCCGCGGAGGACTTCGCGGCCCGGCCGGGGCGGGGGGTGAGCGCGACCGTGGAGGGGCGCGCGGTGACGGTCGGCCGTATGCAGGAGGGCGCTGCCGCCGACCTGGAACCCACGGAAGAAACCGCCGACAGCGGCACCACCGTCCTCGTACAGTGCGACGGCGCCCCCGTCGGCACCCTCACCCTCACCGACCGCCTCCGCCCCGACGCCGCCCCGGCCGTCTCCGCGCTCATCGCCGTCACCGGCACGTCCCCCGTCCTGCTCACCGGCGACAACCGGTACGCCGCCGCCCAGGTGGCCACCGACACGGGCATCACCGACGTCCGCGCGGACCTCCTCCCCGAGGACAAGGTCGACGCCGTACATGCGCTCCACGGGGCCGGCCGCAAGGTGCTCTTCGCGGGCGACGGCGTCAACGACGCGCCCGCCCTCGCCGCCGCGCACTCCGGTGTCGCGATGGGACGCGCGGGCTCCGACCTGGCGCTGGAGACCGCGGACGCCGTGGTCGTACGCGACGAACTGACGGCCATCTCCGCCGTCGTCCGCCTGTCCCGCGCGGCCCGGCGCCTGGTCGTCCAGAACCTGGTCATCGCCGGCACCTGCATCGCCGTCCTGGTGGTGTGGGACCTGGTGGGCCATCTGCCGCTGCCGCTCGGTGTGGCCGGCCACGAGGGCTCGACCGTCCTGGTGGGCCTGAACGGGCTGCGGCTGCTGCGGGAGTCGGCGTGGCGGAAGGCGTCGCTCCCGGGCTAGCGCGGACATCCGGGCGGCGGAGCGCGCGGCCACAGCGGGCGGCAGGTGGATGTCGGATTCCTGCCAGCCACGCGCTCCGCCCTGCCCGATGCTGGAGCCATGCGAAACGGGATGCACACCGACGTCGAGCGCTGCGTACGCGCCGTCCGGTCGAAGGACGCGCGCTTCGACGGCTGGTTCTACACGGCCGTCACGACCACGCGGATCTACTGCCGGCCGAGCTGCCCGGTCGTACCGCCGAAGCCGGAGAACATGACGTTCCACCCGAGCGCGGCCTCCTGCCAGCAGGCCGGGTTCCGGGCGTGCAAGCGCTGCCGCCCGGACGCCAGCCCGGGCTCGCCCGAATGGAACCGGCGCGCCGACCTGGTGGCCCGCGCGATGCGTCTCATCGGCGACGGGGTCGTCGACCGCGAGGGCGTCCCCGGCCTCGCCCGGCTCCTCGGTTACAGCACCCGCCAGATCGAACGGGAGCTCCGCACCGAACTGGGCGCCGGACCGCTCGCCCTCGCCCGCGCCCAGCGCGCCCAGACCGCGCGGCTGCTGATCGAGACGACCGCGCTGCCGATGGCGGAGACGGCCTTCGCGGCCGGCTTCGCCTCGATCCGCAGCTTCAACGACACCGTGCGCGAGGTCTTCGCACTGTCACCGAGCGAACTGCGCGCCCGGAGCGGCACCCGCAAGCCGTCCCCCGCGCGATCGGCCGGAGCGGCGACCGGAGCGACCGGAGCGCCCGGCACGACCCCCGGCGCACTGACCCTCCGCCTCCCCTTCCGCGCCCCCCTCAACCCCGACAACCTCTTCGGCCACCTCGCCGCGACCGCCGTACCCGGAGTCGAGGAGTGGCGGGACGGCGCCTACCGCCGCACCCTCCGCCTCCCGTACGGCCACGGCATCGCCGCCCTCACCCCGGCCCCCGACCACATCGGCTGCCGCCTCACCCTCAGCGACCTGCGCGACCTGCCCGTGGCGATCGCCCGCTGCCGCCGCATGCTCGACCTGGACGCCGATCCGGTAGCGGTGGACGACCAGTTGCGCACCGACCCGGTGCTGGCCCCGCTGGTCGACAAGGCGCCAGGCCGCCGGGTGCCGCGCACGGTCGACGAGGCCGAGTTCGCCGTCCGGGCCGTGCTCGGACAGCAGGTCTCCACGGCCGCCGCCCGCACCCACGCGGCCCGCCTGGTCAAGGCGCACGGCGAGCCGGTCGACGACCCCGAGGGCGGCCTCACCCACCTGTTCCCGTCCCCGGAGGCGCTCGCGGCCCTCGACCCCGAGACCCTCGCCATGCCGCGCACCCGCCGCACGACGCTCACCACTCTGGTGAACCGGCTGGCCGACGGCACCCTTCACCTGGGCGCGGAGAGCGACTGGGAGGAGTCCCGGAACCGGCTCCTCGCCCTCCCCGGCTTCGGCCCCTGGACGGTGGACGTCATCGCGATGCGCGCCCTCGGCGACCCCGACGCCTTCCTCCCCACCGACCTCGGCATCCGCCGCGCCGCGAAGGAACTGGGCCTGCCGTCGACGCCGGCGGCGCTCACCGCACGCGCGGCGGCCTGGCGGCCGTGGCGGGCGTACGCGGTCCAGTACCTGTGGGCGACGGACAGCCACCCGATCAATTTCCTTCCCGTATAGGAACGCTCCGTACAGGAATGCTCGGAGGACACACCATGAAGCAGCACACCGTCATCGACAGCCCCTACGGCCTCCTCACCCTCGTCGCCACGGACGGCGTCCTGTCCGGCCTCTACATGACCGACCAGCGCCACCGCCCGCCGGAGGAGACCTTCGGCGACCCGGACGACACACCCTTCGGCGAGGCCTCGGAGCAGCTCGGCGCCTACTTCGCGGGAGAGCTGAAGGAGTTCACCCTCGACCTCCACTTCGCCGGTACACCGTTCCAGCGCACGGTGTGGGAGGAGCTCCGCCGCATCCCCTACGGCGAGACCCGCACGTACGGAGAACTGGCCGCCACCCTCGGCAACCCGAAAGCCTCCCGCGCGGTGGGCCTCGCCAACGGCCGCAACCCGATCGGCATCATCGTCCCGTGCCACCGGGTCGTCGGCGCGGACGGCGGCCTGACGGGCTACGGCGGCGGCCTGCCCCGCAAGCGGCGGCTGCTGGACTTCGAACGAGACGCGGCGCTCTTCTAGTCCCCCTCCCGGCCCCCGGCCAGCCGGCCGGCGATCTCCTCGGCGGTCAGCACCAGGGCGAAGCCCTTGCGCAGCACGGCGAGTTCCGGTTCCTGCCGGGACTCGTCGTCGGTGGCCGTGACATCGGACCCGAAGACGACCCGGTAGCCGCGCTCGTACGCCTGCCGGGCCGTGGTGCCGCAGCAGTAGTTGGTGAGCGTGCCCGTGACGATCACCGTGTCCCGGCCGAGGTTGCGCAGCACGGTGTCGAGGGGGGTGTCGTAGAACGCTCCGTAGGAGGGCTTGCGGATCAGGACCTCGTCGGGGCGGCGGCCCATCCCGTCCCACACCTCGGCGGGGGCCGGCCGGCGCCAGTCGGTGTCGCCGTGCGGCAGGAACCGCAGGGCGTGCGGCCGGTCCAGTCCCAGATGGGTGTCGTCGAAGATGGTCCAGATCACCGGGACGGCGGCGGCCCGGCAGACGTCGGCCAGCCGGCGGAGCCGGGGTGCCATCCGGGTGGCGGCGGGCACCCAGTAGGGGCTCCAGCCGGGGCGGACAAACTCGTCCTGCATGTCGATGACCAGCAGCGCCGTCCGCTCGGGCCGTACGGCGAACGAGGCCCGGCCGTGCTCGTAGGCGTCGCGCGCCCGCGCGGTCACCCATTCCTCGGTGTACGCCATCCCCGCCATCCCCGCCATCCCCGCTCTCCACATCGACCTGCATCGATTCGAGGTACCTCGTTTCGATGTGCGAGAGTAGCAGCATGCTCGAACTCGCGATCCTGGGATTCCTGGCCGAGGGGCCACTGCACGGCTACCAACTGCGCCACCGGATAGCGCACTTGTCCGGCCATGCCCGGCCGGTCAGCGACGGCAGCCTCTACCCGGCGATCAACCGGCTGGTCCGTGCCGGGCTGCTGGACCGGCGCACCGAACCGGGTGCCTCGGCCGCCCAGCGGCACACCCTGAGCCTGACCGACACCGGCCGTCACGAGCTGCTGCGCCGGCTGCGGGAGGCCGACGGCCTGGACATCAGCGACAGCACCCGCTACTTCACGGTGCTGGCCTTTCTGTCCCACCTCCCGGACACCGCGGACCAGTACGCGGTACTGCGCCGGCGGCTGGCGTTCCTGGAGCGGCCCGCGAGCTTCTTCCACGACGGTGACCGCCCGCTGGCTGCCGAGGACACCGACGACCCCTACCGTCGCGGCATGCTCGTCGTCGCCCGTGCCACCAGCCGCGCGGAACGGTCCTGGCTGCGCGAGGTCCTGGCCTGACGGCGTGCCGGTGGGAGGCGTCAGGCGGCAGGTTCGAGGGAGTCGAGCCAGCCCAGCAGCCGGGCGCCCTCACGGGTCATGATCTCCGGGTCGCGCAGGGCGTTGGCGAGGAGCGACATGCCCTGGTAACCGGAGACCAGGGTGACGGCGAGCTCGTCCGGGGCGGACAGGCCCAGCTCGCGGAACTGGCCTGCGGCCCAGTCCAGCAGTCGCCGGAGCACCGCGCCGGCCTCCACGTCCAGGGTGCCGTCCGCGCGCTTGTCGAGTTCGACGGCCAGGGTGCCGGTGGGGCAGCCGTGGCGGGCGGCGGTCTCCCGCTGGTCGACCCATGCGCTGATCAGGGCCTTGAGGCGGTCGCGCGGGTCGGGCAACCGGTCCAGTTCGCCCGTGAGTTCATCCAGGTGCGCGCTGTGCTCGGACAGGGCCGCCCGGACCAGCTCGTCCTTGGTCTTGAAGTAGTAGTAGACGTTTCCGACGGGGACGTCGGCCGCGCGCGCGATGTCGGCGAGGGTGGTGCGTTCGACGCCCTGCTCGTGCAGGACGCGGGCCGCGGCTGCCGTGAGCCGTCGGCGCTTCTCGGGTCCGCGGGCCCGCGGCTTCGCTGCTGAGTCAGTCACCCGACTAACTGTAGACAACCGGCGGTGGCCCCGTGCTACGGTCCTTGTGAGTCAGCCGACTAACTAACTCAGGGGGCGGCAATGATCGTAGTGACAGGTGCGACCGGCAACGTCGGACGGACGCTGGTGCCTCTGCTGGCCGGGGCGGGCGAGGAGGTCGTGGCCGTCTCACGGCGTCCGCACTCCGGTGAACTCCCGGACGGTGTGCGGTACGCCCGGGCGGACGTCGGGGACTCCGCGACCATGCGGCCGGTCCTCGAAGGCGCCCACGCCTTGTTCATCCTGCTGGGCGGTGAGCTCAACAGCCGGGGCGAGAGCCCGGACGCCCTGCTGGAGGGGGCCGTGGACGCCGGGGTCAAGCGGGTCGTCCTGCTCTCTTCGCAGATCAACTCCACCCGCCCGGACGCGGTCTCGCACGCCCGCCTGCGCAAGTACGAGGCGGCCGTGCGCGCGGCGGGGGTGGAGTCCGTGATCCTGCGCCCCGGCAACTTCGCCTCCAACGCCTTCGCCTGGGCCGAGTCGGTCCGCACGCAGCGCGCGGTCTTCGCCCCCTTCGGTGAGGTGGCGCTGCCCGTCGTCGACCCGGCGGACATCGCCGAGGTCGCCGCGGCCGCGCTGCGCGAGGACGGTCACGCGGGACATACCTACGAGCTCACCGGCCCGGAGGCGATCAGTCCGCGGCAGCAGGCCGCGGTGATCTCCGAGGCCCTGGGGGAGGACGTGACGTTCGTGGAACTGACTCGCGAAGACGCTCATGCCCACATGGCGCGGTTCATGCCGGAGGAGGTTGTCGGCGGCACCCTGGACATCCTCGGGGCCCCGCTCCCGGCCGAGCAGGCGGTCAGCCCCGATGTGGAGCGCGTTCTGCACCGCCCGGCCAGGCCCTTCGGCGAGTGGGTCGCGCGCAACCTGCCGGCGTTCCGGTGACGTCGCCCGGCGTCACCCCGCGGTCAGCCGCTGGACGGCCGCGAGGACCCGGCCCGCTCCGTCCTCGGCCGCCATGTGCTGCGCGGCGCGCGCGGCGGCCCGTGCGCTGGCCTGCTCCCCGACGACCCGGCCGAGGGCGTCGGCGAGCCGTTCGGCGGTGAGGGAGCGGAAGGGGATCGGGTCGGTGGCGGCGCCGAGGGCGGCCAGCCGACCCGCCCAGAACGGCTGGTCCGCGGTGACCGGCACGGTGACCGCGGGCACACCGGCACGCAACGCGGCGGCCGAGGTGCCCGCCCCGGCGTGGTGGACCACCGCGGCCAGCCGCGGGAACAGCAGGGCGTGCGGTACGTCCCCGACGGTGAGGACGTCGTCGCCGCCGTCGGCCGCGAGCCCGGCACCGCCGGCCTGGAGGATGCCGCGCAGCCCGGCGCGGCGCAGGGCGCGCACGGCGATCCCGCTCAGCCGTTCCCCGTCGCCGCCCGCCATGCTGCCGAAGCCGACGAGGACGGGCCGGGGCCCGGCGCCGAGGAAGTCCTCCAGGTCCTTGGGCAGCCGCCCGTCCTGGTCGTGGTGGGGCCACCAGTTGCCCACGACCTCCAGACCGGGGCGCCAGTCGGCGGGGCGGGGCACCAGCGCGGTGCTGAAGCCGTGCAGGGCGGGCCAGTCCGCCCGTTCCTGCCGTCGGCGCATCGCGGACGGGGAGAGCGGGGACAGCTGGAGGCGGTGGCGCAGCCGGGCGACCGCCGGCTCGTAGAGGCGGTCGGTCATCCGGAGGGCGAGGCGTCCGGCCATGCGGTTGCCGGCGCGGCCCAGCGAGCGGGAGGCCGTGACGACGGGCGGGAAGTCGCCGGTCGGCGCGGTGGGCACGAGGTACACGCCGAGGCTCGCCACACCCGTGGCCTCGGTGAGGTGCCAGCCGAGGGGAGCCGTGGTGGTCGACAGCAGCAGCAGATCCGTGCGGTCGTCCACCGCGTCGGCGAACCCCTGGCCCAGCTCGGTGATGAACGCGGCGGCTCTGCGCATCAGTTCACGTTTCCCGGTGACGCCGCCCCGCGCCCGGGTGTCGGCGGGGAGCGGGCGGAACTCCAGTCCGGCGTCGCGCGCGAGGGGTGCGAAGGCGTCCGTGGCGGCGAGAGCGACGTCGTACCCGGCCCGGCGCAGTGCGGCGCCCAGGCCCGTGTAGGGCGCGACATCGCCCCGCGATCCGGCCGCGGCGATCAGGATCCTCATCGGTGCTCCTCGGGGGTCGGTACGTGGCGGGCCGCGTTGGCGTGGACCGCCCTGCACGTGTAGGCGGCCAGGCCCGGGCGCGCTTGCGACGGCGGCACGACCAGGGCGAAGGCGCGCGGGTCGGCGGCGAAGTCGTCCGCGATGCGCCGGTGCATGTCGTACGGGCAGGAGGTGAACCAGCGCGAGATGTGCAGACGGTGCTCCTCGGCGAGGTCCATGGCCCGCTCGCCGTCGCTCGGCTCCCCCTCGTCGAAGGCCGCCAGCAGCTCCGCGCGCCAGGCGGCGGCCTCGCCCATGAGCTGCCGCCAGTCCTCCTTGGTGTGGGCGGCGGCGCGCGCCATCGACTGACGCTGTCCCTCCGAGCCCGCCCACTTCAGCTCCGCCTCGGTGGCGTAGCTCAGGTCGAAGGTGATCTCGCCGAAGACCTCGAAGCGTTCCTGCGGGGTGAGGGACACCCCGGTCTGCTGGACCTCGATGGCCCGCTCCGCCACCTCGGCCAGCCGCTGGAGCCTGGCGATCTCCTCGCCCAGCCGCCGCTGCCGGTCCCTCAGGTACTCGACCGCGTTCGCCTGCGGGTCCCGGAGGATCGCGGCGATCTCGTCGAGGGAGAAGCCGAGTTCGCGGTAGAAGAGGATCTGCTGGAGGCGGGCCAGGTCGGCATCGTCGTAGAGCCGGTAACCGGAGTGACTGCGGCCGCTGGGGGAGAGCAGCCCCGCCTTGTCGTAGTGGTGCAGCGTACGCACCGTCACCCCGGCGAAAGCCGACACCTGTCCCACGGAGTAACTCATCCACCTTCCCTTTCGTCGGCACCCAGCTTCGGGCCTGACGTCAGGGGAGGGTCAACCGAACGGCTCAGTGCCCCCGTTCGGCGTCCTCGCTTCCCGCGCCCAGCCTGCGCAGCAGCTCCGGCAGCGCCGTGCCGATCGGTTCCCGGACCACCTCGTCGGCGCAATCGTCGTACGGTGTCGGCTCGGCGTTGACGATGACGAGGCGGGCGCCGTGGTCGGCGGCGACGCCGGCGAGGCCCGCGGCGGGCTGCACCTGGAGGCTGCTGCCGACGGCGATGAACACCTCGCACGCCTTGGTGATCGCGACCGCCTCGCCCAGCACGGCCGGGTCGAGCCGCTCGCCGAACATCACCGTCGCCGGCTTCAGGACGCCGCCGCACTCCAGGCACGGCGGGTCCTCCTCACCGGCCTCGACCCGCGCGAGCGCGTCCTCCATCGAGCTCCCCGCCCCGCAGCCGGTGCACACGGCGCTCCGCTCGGTGCCGTGCAGTTCGAGTACCTTGCGGGCGGGCATCCCGGCGAGCTGGTGCAGTCCGTCGACGTTCTGGGTGAGCACCCGCACGGGTACGCCGGACCGGTCCAGCTCGGCCACGGCACGGTGCGCGGCGTTGGGCTCCGCGTGCAGCGCCCGGTTCTGCCGCCGCAGCTGCCAGGAGCGGCGCCGGATCTCCGGATCGCCCATGTAGTACTCGTACGTCACGAGCTTCTCGGCCTCCGGATCCCGGCGCCACAGCCCGTTCGGACCGCGGTAGTCGGGGATCCCGGAGTCGGTGGAGATACCGGCACCGCTGAGGATCGCGACCAGGGGCTTCTTCATGGGGCCGAGGGTAGGTCGCGCGCGGCGCGAGGGCGAACGATATCCGGGCCGCGCGGTCCGCCCCTCCCGGGCTGTTCAGCCCACCCGGTGGCCGTTCTCCAGCTCCACCGTTCCCGCGCCCTCCGCCAGCACGTCCAGCGCGGCGATCACCCGCAGGCCCAGCGCGCCCGGCAGGTAGGCCGGCAGCTCGGCGGGCGCCACCAGCCGCCACGACAGCAGCTCCTCCTCCTGGAGCCGGATCGCCTTGAAGTCGTCGTCGCCGAGGACACCGCCGTCGTACAGGTACGCCACCAGCGGCGGGCGTCCGGCACCGCGCACCCAGTCGACCGCGAGCAGCCGGCCCGGCTCGACGTCCAGCCCGATCTCCTCGGCGGTCTCGCGCCGGGCGCCCTGGCGCGGGCCCTCCCCGGCGTCCGACTCGATCGTGCCGCCCGGCAGTGCCCAGCCCGCCCGGTAGTTCGGCTCGACGAGCAGCACCCGTCCCTCGGCGTCCCGGAACAGCGTGGCGGCGCCCGCGAGCACCCGGGGCAGGCTCGCGATGTACGCGGCGAAGTCCGCGGGGGTGTTCTGAGTGGTGTCTGAGGTGGTCATTCAGGGAGGGTATCCAGCCACGGCGGCGGCCCACCCGCTCCGTCACCCGGCGGGGCCGGTGGTGCCGGAGCGGCGCTCCCGGTCCGTGTACGTGCGCACGGCGGTCCACAGGTGGGTGCGGTCGGCGTCGGGCCAGAGGGTGTCGAGGGAGACGAGTTCGGCGCGGGCGGACTGCCAGGGGAGAAGGCCGGAGGTGTGCCGGTCCCCGGCCGTACGGACCAGGAGGTCGACGTCGGGCAGGTCGGGCTGGTGCAGCTGGCGGCCCACATGGCGGGAGGTGATGCGGTCGGGCGTGATCTCACCGCGTACGGCCTGCGAGGCGAGGGCGCGGACCGCGCGGGTGATCTCGTCGTGTCCGCCGTAGTTGAAACAGAGGTTGAGGGTGAGTCCGGCGCGGTCGCGGGTGGCGTGCACGGTGTCGAGGAGGTCCCGCACCACGTCGGCGGGGAGGCCGTCGGCCGTGCCGGACCACAGCAACCGGACGTCGCGCTCCCAGAGTTCCTCCGTCCGCAGGTCCAGCCCGGACCGGAGCTCGCGCAGGAGGTCGCCGAACGCCGCGGTGGCGCGCCCCCGGTTGCCGGCGGACAGCGCGTACACGCTCAGGTACGGCAGGCCGATCTCCAGGGCGCCGTGGACGACGTCGCGCAGGGCCCGCCCGCCGGCGCTGTGGCCGTCGCCGCGGGGCAGACCGCGGTCGGCGGCCCAGCGCCCGGTGCCGTCCATGACGATCGCCACGTGCCGGGGCAGCCGGTCGGCGGGCAGCCGTGGCGGCCGGACGCCGTCCGGATGCGGTGCGGGCGGCAGCGGGGCGGCGGCAGCGGCCGTGCGGTCGGCGGTGGCGGGCCGGGGCGCGGGGACCGGCAGGGGAGCGGGCAGTGCGGCGGCCGCCGCCCGTGCCCGGCGCCAGGCGCGGGCGACGCGCAGCCGGCCGCGCAGCAGCAGACAGTGGAAGCGGATGCGGTCCGTCCGGGTGAGCGGACGGCGGCGGTGCCGGGGACGGCCGCGCAGCCGGTTCAGTTCGAGCCGTTGCAGCGCCACGACGGTGCGCCAGGCCGCGGCCGCGGGCGGATGCCGGTCGCCGAGGCGCGCGGCCTGGGCCAGCCATGCGCCGGCCCGGTCCGCCAGGGCGTGCACCAGGGCGGTGACCCGCTCGCTCCGCTCGGGCCGGCGCAGGTCGTCGGCGGTCACCCCGTACTCGTCCAGGACGTTGTGCGGCAGCTTGACGAAGCCCTGCCGGGCGTCCTCGCGCAGATCGCGCAGGGCGTCGAGGAGGTTGTACGCGTCGCTCCAGCGGTGCAGCGCGTCGGCGTCCTCCGGGGTGAACGACAGGCCCGGCCCGGTGAGCAGGGCCAGCAGCCGGGAGACGTTGAAGGGGAACGACAGCCGGTCCCAGTACGCGTGCCAGTCCTCCCAGGTGAGGAGACGGGTCTCGCGCGCCGCGTCCAGCCGGTGCCCGGCGGCCATGACGGACGGGCCGTCGCCGGGCAGGTCCCACCGCCGGACCGCGTCGACCAGCGCCGTGCGCACCGGGTCGTCGCTGCGGCCACGCCGCAGGTCGGCCTCCAGGGCGCGTTCGTAGGCGCCCACCCGGTCCGCGCGCCGCCGTGGCGTGTCGTCCGGGGCGTCGGCGAGGTCGTCGACGGTCCGGCCGTGCGCGTACATCGCCCACAGCAGCGGCCGCACCCCGGCCGGGAAGAGCTGGACGATCGCGCCGTCCAGCCGGCCCGACCGGCGCACCAGCCGACGGCACGCCTCGTACCCGGCGCACACCTCCGGATCGGTGATCCCGGCCAGCAGGTAGGCCCGCGCCGGGCCCCGCCGCGGCCGCGGCCCGCGCACGGCGGGAGGCGGCCCCTGGCGCGGCGGATCCGCGGCACGGCCCCGTCCCGGCGCACCGGGCTCCCACGCCCCGCCGCCGTCGGCCGAACGTTCCGGCACCCCGTCGTCGGCGCCGACGCCGGCCGGACCCTCCCACGCGAAGACACCGTCGCGCGCACGCCGCCGCGCGACCGGTGCACCCTTTCGGCCGACGGTGCGCCCGGCGAAGACCACCAGCCCGGTCAGGGCCAGCCCGGCCGCCCAGCACAGCCCCGACAGCAGGTACGTCCACGGGGTGGCACCGGTGCTGACGGCGGAGACGGCCGACTGCATGGCGCCGTACGCCGGCAGCAGGCGCACGACGGGGCTGTCCGCGCAGGGGTTGGCGACCGGGTTCTGCAGGGTCAGGTCGATGAAGCCGACCGTGGTGACCATGAACAGCCCCGCCGGTTCGCTGCGCGTGACCGAGGCCAGCAGGATGCCGGCGGCGCCGTAGACGAGGGCGCCGACGGAGAGCGCGGCCACCAGGACGTCGACCCGCTCCGGCCGCCCGAAGACGCACACCCACGCGGTGGCGTACCCGGCGGCCGGCACCGCCCACAGCAGCAGCACGGAGCCCTGCGCGGGCACCAGGCAGACGCGCGGGCAGCCGGCCGTGACCAGGCGGCGGTAGAAGGCCGCGGACCGGCTGGTGGACAGGAACATCATGAAGCCGACGACCAGGGTGAGCGAGTGCAGGGCCCCCGACAGCTCGGCGACCGCGTTCGCGTCCAGCCGCACCGGGCGGCCCGCCGCGCGCAGATGGAACAGCACCGGGTCCGCGGGCAGCACCAGATGGGCCAGCCACAGCCACAGCGGCACGAACAGCACCGCCAGCACCAGGGCCGCACGGTTGCGCGCCTGCTCCAGCACCGCGTGCCCGACCGCCGTACGCACACACCGCCACCCGTGGCTCATACCGCTCCCTCGCGCTCCGGGCCGGCCGGCGGCAGGTCCGGGAACTCGCGGACGTCCCGTGGGGCGGGGGACGGTGGTGCGGTGGTGCCGGGCGGACCCGGGGACGCGGCCTTCACGCGATCCCCAACGACGAAACGACACGCCGGTGTCGCGCCGCCCGCGACGACCGCTCGAAACAGCGACGCGTCATCAGTTCGGGCTCCGGCGGGGACACCCGCCCGCCCGGTCGGCTACCGCTCCGGCACCGCCAACCGCACCGTCCGCCCGGCCAGTTCGCTGATCCTCACCCCGTCGAACCCGAACACCGCGCTGCGCACCGTGTCCCGCAGCGGGTCCTTCCACTGCGGCGGGATCGCCCGCGCCCCGCACCGGACGCCGGCCACCGAGCCCGCGGTCGCGCCGTTGGAGTCGGTGTCGAGTCCGCCCCGTACGGTGAGGGCGATCGTCCGGGTGAAGTCCCCGTCGCCGTACAGGAGCCCGGCCGTGAGGACCGCGGCGTTCGGGACCGTGTGGATCCAGCCGAGCCCGGCGGTCTCCTCGGCCAGGGTGTCCAGCGTGTCCTCCCAGCCCAGCCCGGCCTCGTACAGGGAGAGGACCCGGCGCACGGTGCGGGCGAGGCGGCTGCTCGCCGGAATCACCATGAGGGCCGTGCCGACCGCGTCGCGCACGTCCGGCGCGGTGAACGCGGCCGAGATCAGCGCCGCCGCCCACATCGCCCCGTACACGCCGTTCCCGGTGTGCGAGAGCACCGCGTCCCGGCGCGCCGACATGGCCGCGCGGCGGGGGTCGCCGGGATGGGTCCAGCCGTGGACGTCGGCGCGGATCAGGGCGCCGATCCACTCCTGGTACGGGTTGTCGTACGTGGCGGTGAGCGGCGGCTTGAGGCCGGCCGTGAGATTGCGGTACGCGGCCCGCTCCGCCGTGAACGTCTGCAGGTACGGCAGCCGCAGCAGCCACAGCTCGCCGACCTGCTCGGTGGTGAAGCCGAAGCCATGCGTCTCCAGCAGATCGAGGCCGAGGATCGCGTAGTCCACGTCGTCGTCGCGGCAGCTTCCGTCGATCCGGCCGCGCACGCACGCGCGCCATTCGGGGCGCAGCGCGAGCCCGTCGCTCTCACCGACGGGTTCCGGTAGATAGTCGGTGAGCGGCAGGGCGTCGGCCTGCCGCAGGTAGCGGTCGATGCGCTGCCGTGTCCAGTGGTCGCCGCGCTCGACCGGTTTGCCGAGCATGTTGCCCGCGATCCGGCCCAGCCAGCCCCCGAGGACGCGGTCGGCGAGATCGGTGCCCACGGTGCCCACAGCGGTCATACCTCCGGTGTACCGAATACGGGGCGACTTCGCGCGGTCGAGGGAGGGAGCGGCAGCTCCGGGCACGTCCGCGCACGTCCGCCCTGGGCAGCGGCCCCCTCCTCCGGTTAAGGTCACTGCGGCGCGACTGCCTTGACATGTGCAAGGCCCGAGAGCAAGGGGAACGCAAGGTGCGCGTGCTGATCGCCGCTGACAAGTTCAAGGGATCGCTGACCGCGGTGCAGGTCGCCGAGCGGGTGACGGCGGGGCTGCGCCGGGTTGTGCCCGGGCTCGCCGTCGAGGCGCTGCCCGTGGCCGACGGCGGCGACGGCACCGTCGACGCCGCGGTGGCGGCCGGGTTCGAGCGCCGCGAGACACGGGTCACCGGGCCGGTCGGCGACCCGGTCACCGCGGCCTGGGCGCTGCGCGGCGACACGGCTGTGGTGGAGATGGCCGAGGCCAGCGGGCTCCAGCGGCTGCCCGGCGGGGTGTTCGCCCCGCTCACCGCGTCCACGTACGGCTCGGGCGAACTGCTGCGCGCCGCGCTGGACGCCGGGGCCCGCACGATCGTGTTCGGCGTGGGCGGCAGCGCCACCACCGA
The DNA here is from genome assembly GCA_000719105.1 of Streptomyces sclerotialus. Lineage (GTDB taxonomy): Bacteria > Actinomycetota > Actinomycetes > Streptomycetales > Streptomycetaceae > Streptomyces > Streptomyces sclerotialus_B. Next base: position 70,612 of record JODX01000018.1, read on the forward strand.
CGGCGGCGCCGGGATGCTCGCCGCGCTCGGCGCACGCTTCCTGGACGCGGACGGCCGGCCCGTCGGACCCGGGGGCGGGGCGCTGCGCGAGGTGGCGACCGCCGACCTGTCCGGGCTCGACACCCGGCTCGCCGACATCGAGTTCGTGCTCGCGAGCGACGTCGACAACCCGCTGACCGGACCGAAGGGCGCGCCCGCCGTGTACGGGCCGCAGAAGGGGGCGAGTCCCGGTGACGTGGCGGCGCTCGACGCGGCGCTGGCCCACTTCGCGGACGTCCTCGAGAAGGCGGTCGGCCCCAGGGCCGCCGAGTACGCCGGCGCGCCCGGCGCCGGTGCCGCCGGCGGGATCGGGTACGGCGCGCTCCTGCTCGGCGCCCGCTTCCGGCCCGGTATCGACGTCATGCTCGACGTGCTGGGCTTCGCGCCCGCGCTGGAGCGGGCCACGCTGGTGATCACCGGCGAGGGTTCCCTCGACGAGCAGACCCTGCACGGCAAGGCCCCCGTGGGCGTGGCCGCCGCCGCACGCGCCGCCGGCAAGGAGGTCGTCGCGGTCTGCGGACGTCTCGCGCTGGCGCCGGAGGTGCTCGGCGGGGCCGGTATCCGCCGCGCCTACCCGCTCACCGACGTCGAGCCCGACGTGCAACGGTGCATCGCGGAGGCGGGGCCGATCCTGGAGGACGTGGCGGAGCGGATCGCACGGGACTTCCTGAGCTGAGGGGGTCCGGGCGCGGGCGGGGTGAGGGGGAAGAGGCGCTCCTCACCGCGCCGCCCCCGACAGCCGGCCCGACAACCGGTACGCGTCCAGTGCCAGGGTCATCTCGATCAGGTCCCGGGGCCGCGCCAGCGACCGCGACGTGAGCTGCTCCAGGCGCCGCAGCCGGTTGAAGACCGTGTTGCGGTGGCAGTACAGCCGTCCCGCGGCCCGCCCCGCCGACCCCTCGCAGGCCAGCCACACGTCCAGTGTCTCCAGCAGCACCGCCCGGTCGGCCGGTTCCAGTTCCAGCAGGGCCCCGAGGACGTCCGTCACCAGCCGGTCGGCGAGCTCCGGCCGGCTCACCACCAGGGCCGTGGGGATCCGCCGGTCCAGCCGTACGACCTCCGTCGCGTCCGGCGGGCAGGTGCGCAGCGCCAGCTCGGCCAGCCGCCGGGCCGGACCGAGCTCGGCGAGGCCGCCCACCACCGGGCTGACCCCGCCCGGGCCGGAGCAGCGCCCCGCCAGCACCTCCGTCACCCCGTCGAGGTCCTGCCCCGCACCGAGCGCCACCACCCCCACCTCGACGTCCGTGCGCATCCGCCAGACGAAGCGGTAACCGGTGCCCCGCAGCGGCCGGTGGAAGGTCTCCCGGCGCTCCGGGCGCAGCACCACCACCGCGTACGGCCCGTGCTCCGGCAGGTCCAGGCCCGCCGCCGCCCGGGCCGCGAGCCCCGGTGCCGACTGCCCCTCCAGCAGCGCGTCCAGCAGCGCCTGCGCCTGTTCGTCGGTGCGCCGCCGCAGCTCCGTCTCGGCCGCCCGGTACGCCTCGGCCGCCGTCGCGGCCTGCGCGTCCACCGCCGCCCACACCGCCGTCGCCGACCGCATCAGCACCCGCAGCCGTTCCGGCTCCCGGGCGGCCGGTCCCTCCAGCAGCGCGTCCCACACGAGGTAGCCCGCGCTGCGGTAGGCGTGCACCAGCAGTTCCAGGGGCAGTCCCTGCTGGGCCCGGCGGCGGCCGGTGTCCTCCGCGTACTCCAGGTCGCGGCGCGGTTCCTCCCGGGCCGCGGCGATCGTCTCGATGCCGATCCGCATCGCCTCCTCCGTCTCCCGCCAGTGCTGGTCGTACGGGACCACCTCCCCGTACACGGGGGAGTGCTCGGCGAGGCGGCGCAGGTGCTCGTCGACGAGCTCGGGCACCCGCTCCCGCAGCGCCGCGCAGGACTCCGCGAGCAGCTTCCAGTCCTGACCGGTACGCCTTCTCCGCGCTGCCATGGTCCGGAGGATGCCACCGCGCCACCACGTGGCGCAGGCCCCTGACACGCACCGTTGTGCGCGCGCACAACGCGCGGCCGGACCCGCTGGTCACCCGCAGCGATTCGGCACCGGCCCGTGGACGGGCCGGTCACGGCGGTGCTGTCGTGAGCGCGACACAAGCACGGAAGCGCGTCAAGGCGCATCGGGTGAGGGCAGGGGAACGCATGGGCGGTGGTGGAGCGGGTCTCGTCGTACGGGACCTCTCGGTGGGATACGGCCCCGTACGCGCACTGCGCGAGGTGTCGCTGGAGGTGCCCGAGGGGGCCGTGGTGACGGTGCTCGGCGGCAACGGCGCGGGCAAGTCCACGCTGCTGCGGGCCGTCAGCCGCACCCTCGCCTTCCACGGGGGCACGGTCACCGGCGGCACGGTCAGCCTCGGGGACCGGCGGCTGGACGGGCTGCCACCGGACCGCGTGGTCGCCGCCGGGGTGTGCCAGGTGCCGGAGGGGCGGCAGGTGTTCGCCCGGATGACCGTCGCCGACAACCTGCGCGCCGGCACCTTCGGCAGTTCCGGAGGGCGTACGGCACGGGCGGCGGCCCTGCGCCGCGTCCACGAACTCTTCCCCGTCCTCGCCGAGCGCGCCCAGCAGCACGCGGGCCTCCTCTCCGGCGGCGAACAGCAGATGCTCGCCGTCGGGCGCGCCCTGATGGCCGCCCCGAAGGTGCTGCTCCTCGACGAGCCGTCCCTCGGGCTCGCCCCGCTGATGGCCGAGCGGATCGCCGACACCGTGCGGGAGATCAACGACCAGGGCACGTCCGTGCTGCTGGTCGAACAGAACGCCGCGATCGCGCTGCGCCTCGCCGACCGCGCGTACGTCCTGGAGGTCGGCGAGGTGACCCTGTCCGGACCCGCCGGCGAACTGGCCGCCTCGGACGAGGTGCGCCGCCGCTATCTCGGCGTGGTCGACGAGGACGCGGCCGCCGACGCGTCGTCCGCCCGCGGCACCGCGCCCGCGCTGTCCCGGTGGGAAGGGTGACCGCACGCATGACATCCGTTCTTCCCCAGGCCGGCATCCCGCCGCTCGAGGTCAGCGACCTGACCGTACGCTTCGCCGGCCTCACCGCCCTCGACGCCGTCACGTTCACCGTCCGCCCCGGCACCGTCCACGCCCTCATCGGGCCCAACGGCGCCGGCAAGTCCACCTGCTTCAACGTCCTCACCGGCGTCTACCGCGCCACCGAGGGCAGCGTCCGCCTCGGCGACCGGGAACTGACCGGGCTGTCCCCGCACCGCATCGCGGACCTGGGGGTCGCCCGCATCTTCCAGAACCTGGCGCTGCCCCCGCACGCCACGGTCGAGGACAGCCTGCTCCTCGGCCGGCACCGGCTCACCCGGACCGGGTTCCTCGCGGCGGGGCTGCGGCTGCCCTCCGCCGCACGCGAGGACCGCCGGCACCGCGCCCGCGTCCGTGAGATCGCCGAGTTCGTCGGCATCGCGGACTGCCTCGGCCACCCGGCCGGGTCCCTGCCGTACGGGCGGCAGAAGCTCGCCGAACTCGCCCGCGCCCTGTGCATGGAGCCAAAAGTGCTGCTCCTCGACGAGCCCGTCGCGGGCATGACCGCCGATGAGCGGCGCCGTACGGCCGCCGTGATCGCGGGCGTGCGCGACAGCCTCGGCATCTCGATCGTCCTCGTGGAACACGACATGGGAGTGGTGATGCGACTCGCCGACTCGGTGACCGTCCTGGACTTCGGACGCAGGATCGCGGACGGCGCCCCCGGCGACGTACAGAACGATCCCGCCGTCATCCGCGCCTACCTGGGTGAGGAGGCGACGCAGCAGTGACCACCTTCGCCGAACTCCTCCTCAACGGCATCTCCCTGGGCTCGGTCTACGCCCTCATCGCCCTCGGCTTCGTGGTGATCTTCCGCGCCACCGAGGTCGTCAACTTCGCCCACGCCTCGCTGCTGCTGGCCGGCGGGTACGTCACCGCGGTCCTCCACGAGGACATCGGGTTCTGGCCCGCGCTGCTCGTCGGGATCGCGGGCGCCGCGGCCGTCGGGGCGGCCGTGGAGTTCCTGGTCATGCGCCGCTACCGGGGCGCCGACCACAGCGTCCTCGCCATCGTCACGATCGGCGTGGACATCCTGCTCACCACCGAGCTCACCCGTCGCATCGGCACGGACGTCCTCGCGCTCGGGGATCCCTGGGGCGACGCGGTTCTCACCCTCGGCCCGATCTCCCTCGCCCACACGCGCATCGCCGCGTTCGTGGCGGCCGGGCTGCTCATCACGGCCTTCCTGCTCGTCTTCCGCTACACCTCCTGGGGTGTGGCGATGCGCGCCGCCGCCGAGAGCGCGGAGACGGCCGCGCTGATGGGCGTACGGCTCGGCAGGGTGTCGCTGGGCGCCTGGGCCGTGGCGGGTGGCCTCGCGGCCGTCGCCGCCCTCTTCCTGACCGTCTTCCCGACCCCGGGCCTGGAACGGGCCACCTCGCTGGCCGCGCTCAAGGCCTTCCCGGCCGCGATCCTCGGCGGGCTCGACTCCACCACCGGCGCCCTCGTCGGCGGCCTCCTCATCGGGATCACCGAGTCGCTGGCCACCGGCTACCAGAGCGACCTCGCCTTCCTCGGCCGGGGCCTGGGCGACCTCGCCCCGTACCTCGTGATGATCGCCGTCCTGCTCGTCCGGCCCGCCGGGCTGTTCGGCACGAAGGAGCTCGCCCGTGTCTGACGTCCTGGCCACCGAGAAGGGCGCGCCCGGCACGGTCCGCAGCGCGCCTGCACGGAGACTCCCCGGCCCCCGCGCCTGGGTCTGGGCGGCCCTCGCCGTCCTCCTCCTCGCCCTGCCGTTCTACCTCGACCGCTTCTGGCTCCAGGCCGGGCTGTTCGCGATGGCGGCCGCGATCGGGGCGATCGGCATCAACCTCCTCACCGGCGCGACCGGCCAGCTCTCCATGGGCCACGCCTTCTTCCTCGCGGTGGGGGCGTACGGCTACTGCGTGCTGGCCGGGGACGGGGGTGGGAGCGGCGGTGACGGTCTCGTCGGCCTCGGGCTGCCCACCTGGCTGGCCGCCGTCCTCGCCGTCCTGCTCGCGGGGGCCGCGGGCGGCCTCTTCAGCCCCATCGCCGGGCGGCTGCGCGGCGCCTACCTGGGCATCGCCACCCTCGCGCTGATCTTCATCGGGCAGCACGTGCTGTTCAACGCCCAGGATCTGACCGGCGGCTTCAACGGCCGGGACGTCCCCCCGCTGAACCTGTTCGGCCTCACCTTCGACGACAGCGAGCTGGTCGTGGCCGCCGTGCCGTTCGGTTCGGCCGAGAAGCTCTGGTACCTCGGGCTGGCGCTGCTGCTGGGCGGTGCGCTGTTCGCCCGCGGGGTGCTGCGGGGCCGGCCCGGCCGCGCCATGAACGCCATTCGCGACCACCGCATCGCCGCCGGGGTGATGGGCGTGCCCGTGGCCCGCTACCGGGCCGGCGTGTTCGTGCTGTCCTCGATGTACGCGGGCCTGGCAGGGGTGCTGCTGGCGCTGGTGTTCCAGCGGACGGTGCCCGACTACTTCGGCATCACGCTCTCGCTCGAGTACCTCGCCATGATCGTCATCGGCGGGCTCGGCTCGGTGTCCGGCGCGGTGGCGGGGGCGTTCTTCGTCTCCCTGCTGCCGCAGCTGCTGACCCGTTACAGCGACGCGCTGCCCCTGGTCTCCGCCCCCGGCACGGGCGGGATCGCACCGGGCGAGGCGTCCCGGTACCTGTACGGCGCCGCCGTCGTCGCGGTGGTGCTCTTCCTGCCGGGCGGCCTGGTCAGGGTGGCCGCCCGGCTCCGCTCCAAGCTCAGGCACATCCCAGGGGACCCAGTGGAGGAACGATGAGGACGACATCCGCGGCCAGAGCGGCCGCCGGGGCGCTCGCGGCACTGCTCGTGCTGTCCGCGTGCAGCTCGAAGGCCGAGGAAGGTGGCGGCGGCGGTGGCGGGAAGGAGAGCACCGGCGGCGTACGGACCGGGGACGGCGTCTCGGGCGACACCATCCAGCTGGGCGTGCTCACCGACATGACCGGCGTCTACGCCACGCTCGGCAAGAGCGTCACCCAGGCCCAGCAGCTCTACGTGAAGCAGCTCAACGCCGACGGCGGCGTCTGCGGCTACAAGATCGAGCTCACGGTGCGGGACCACGGCTACGACCCGCAGAAGGCCGTCGCCGCGTACACCGAGCTGGAGCCGGACGTGCTGGGCTTCCCGCAGTTCCTCGGCTCGCCGTTCGTCGCCGCCGTGCGGCAGCGCATCGAGGGGCAGGACAAGGGACTGGTGCTCCCGCAGGCGTGGGCCCACTCGCTGCTCGGCAGCGAGTACATCCGGGTCCTCGGCTCCACGTACGACGTCGAGACGATCAACGCCATCGACTTCCTGATGCAGGAGAAGGGCATCAAGAAGGGCGACAAGATCGGTCACGTCTACTTCGAGGGCGACTACGGCGAGAGCGCCGTGGAGGGCTCCCGGCACATGGCGGAGGAGGCCGGCCTCACGGTCGTCGAGCAGAAGATCAAACCGACCGACAACGACATGACCGCCCAGGTCGCCGCCCTGAAGAAGGCCGGCGTCAAGGCCATCGTGATCAGCGCGGGCCCGCGCCAGGCCGCCTCGCTCGTGGGCGTCGCCGCGGCCGGCGGCTTCGACGTGCCGATCATCGGCAACAACTCCGCCTTCTCGCCGCAGCTCCTCGCCACCCAGGCGGGCCCGGCGCTGACGAAGAACTACTACGTCGCCTCGCCCTCGCTGCCCATCGGCGCGGACACCGAGGAGGCGAAGAAGCTCGTCACCGACTACAAGGCGGCCTACCCGAAGGACTCCCTCGACAACGGCGTCGTCGCCGGCTGGACGGCCGCGGCGGTGTTCACGGAGGCCCTGAAGAAGGCGTGCGCCGAGAAGGACCTCACGCGCGAGGGTGTCGGCAAGGCCCTGCTCTCGCTCGACTCCTTCAACAACGGCTTCGGCGTGGCGAACGACTTCTCCGACCCGAAGGCCCCGTCCTCCAAGGAGAGCGTCATCCTCCAGCCGGACAAGGGCGTGACGGGCGGCATGCGGGTCGTCCGCGAGCCGGAGGCGTCGCAGGCGGCGCTGGGGTACACGCCGGGCGCCTGAGCGGCAGGACCACGGAAAACGGGTGTGGGCCCGAGCCATCAGGCTCGGGCCCACACCCGTCGTTCACCGTCTCGCCGGCCGTTACGGCAGCTGCGCCGCACGCGCCTCGCGCCGGTTGTCGCGGAAGTTGTTCACCCGGCGGGCCGTGGCGAACAGCGGGATCACCGCGCCCAGCACGAGCTGCAGGGCGCAGCCGGTCTGGAGCAGCAGCTGGCCGCCGGGGGCGTCGAACGCCCAGGCCGCCAGGAGACCCATGGACACCACGATCCAGGAGAGCATCGCCGCGGCGAGCGGACCGCGCGGCTTCGGGTACTCCACCCGGCTCACCATCAGCCACGCCGTGCCGAGGATCGCCAGCAGCGTCGCCACGAAGGGCAGCTCCAGCAGCACGATCGAGACGACCGTCAGCGCGCCGAACGGGGACGGCATGCCCTGGAACATTCCGTCCTTCATCGTCACGCAGGAGAACCGCGCCAGTCTCAGCACCACCGCCAGCAGCACCACGATGGCCCCCACCGCCGCCACCCGCTGGTGTGCGTCGTCCGCGACCATTCCGTAGACCAGCACGAAGTACGCCGGCGCCAGGCCGAAGCTGATCAGGTCGGAGAGGTTGTCCAGCTCGGCACCCATCGGGGACGAGCGCAGCTTGCGCGCCACCAGGCCGTCGAACAGGTCGAAGACCGCCGCGCAGAGCATGAGGATGACCGCCGTGGCCGCGCTGTGGCGGGCCATGCCGGTCTCCTGGCTGCCCTGGAGGTGCGGGATCAGGATGCCGGTGGTGGTGAAGTACACCGCCATGAAGCCGCACGTGGCGTTGCCGAGGGTGAGCGTGTCCGCTATCGAGAGGCGGAGGGAGAGCGGCATCTCCTCCTCTTCGTCGTCCTCGACCGCCTCGGGCGCCCAGCCCGGTTTGGTATCAGGATCAATCACGGTCAATGCGAGTCACCCCAGCCACGGTCTTCTGACCGACCTCCACGGCGACCTCGACTCCCTCGGGGAGGTAGATGTCGACGCGGGAGCCGAAGCGGATCAGGCCGATCCGGTCCCCCTGCTCCACCTTGGTGCCCTGCGGCACGTAAGGAACGATACGGCGGGCGACCGCGCCGGCGATCTGGATCATCTCGATGTCACCGAGCTCGGTGTCGAAGTGCCAGACGACGCGCTCGTTGTTCTCGCTCTCCTTGTTGAACGCCGGAACGAACCCGCCGGGGATGTGCTCGACCGACGTGACCGTGCCGGAGAGCGGGGCGCGGTTCACGTGGACGTTGAGCGGGCTCATGAAGATGGCGACGCGGGTGCGGCCGTCCTTCCACGGCATGATGCTCTGCACCACACCGTCGGCGGGCGAGATGACCCGGCCCCGGGCGATCTCGCGCTCGGGGTCGCGGAAGAACCACAGCATGCCCGCCGCGAGCGCGGTGGCGGGCACGGCGACGGCCTTGGCGGCGCCGGAGCGGCGCGCGCGGGCGAGGCTGAGGGCTGCGGTGGCGACGGTCGGGAGGAGCCACGGCGATGCTCCGCGCGCAAGGCGTACGCCGACCCGGCTGTCGCGAGGTGCAGAGGTTTGGCTGTGGGGCATGGATGACCTTCGTAGCGGATGATGCCGCGCAGTAACGGGGGACGGCGGCTTTCCGGGATGGTACCGGGCGCGCACTACAACTGGGCAAGCCAGGAAGCCGAGTCGGCGACCGAAGACCGATGACGGGGTGTGATCTTCTTCTCGAAGAAAACACCCCGAAATGGGTACGAACCGGGCATCTAGCCCTGGAATCGATACTCCTCGAGCAGTCGGCGCCCGATGATCATTTTCTGGATTTCGGCGGTACCTTCACCGATCAGCAGCATCGGCGCCTCGCGGTACAGGCGCTCGATCTCGTACTCCTTGGAGAAGCCGTACCCGCCGTGGATCCGGAAGGCGTCCTCCACGACCTCCTTGCAGTACTCGGACGCGAGGTACTTGGCCATGCCCGCTTCCAGGTCGTTTCGTTCCCCGGAGTCCTTTTTGCGGGCCGCGTTCACCATCATCGCGTGGGCGGCCTCGACCTTGGTGGCCATCTCCGCCAGCTTGAACTGGATGGCCTGGTGCTGGGCGATCGGTTTGCCGAAGGTGTGCCGCTGCTGCGCGTACCGGACGCCCAGCTCGAAGGCGCGCTGGGCGACGCCGCAGCCGCGTGCGGCGACGTTGACCCGGCCGACCTCCACGCCGTCCATCATCTGGTAAAAACCTCGCCCGGTGGCCCCGCCGAGCACCCGGTCGGCCGGTATGCGCAGTCCGTCCATGATGAGCTCGGTGGTGTCGACACCCTTGTAGCCCATCTTGTCGATCTTGCCGGGGATGGTGAGGCCGGGGCGGACCTCCCCGAACCCGGGCTCCTTCTCGACGAGGAAAGTCGTCATCGACTTGTGCGGGGCCGTTCCCTCGGGGTGGCCTTCGTCACTTCGGACGAGTACGGCGACGAGGGTTGACGTACCGCCGTTGGTCAGCCACATCTTCTGACCGTTCAGGACGTACTCGTCGCCGTCCTTGACCGCCTTGGACGTGATCGCGGACACATCCGACCCGAGGCCCGGCTCCGACATGGAGAACGCGCCCCGCACCTCGCCGGCCGCCATCCGGGGCAGGAAGTGGTCCTTCTGCTCCTGCGTGCCGTGCTGCTTGAGCATGTACGCCACGATGAAGTGGGTGTTGATGATGCCGGAGACGGACATCCAGCCGCGGGCGATCTCCTCCACGCACAGCGCGTACGTGAGCAGGGACTCGCCCAGACCGCCGTACTCCTCGGGGATCATCAGCCCGAACAGGCCGAGCTCCTTCAGCCCGTCGACGATCTCCTGCGGATACTCGTCGCGGTGCTCCAGAGCGGTCGCGACGGGGAGGATCTCCTTGTCCACGAAGTCCCGGACGGTTGCGACGATCTCCTGCTGCACGTCCGTCAGACCGGGGGTCTGGGCGAGTCGGGCCATGGCTACTTCTCCTGCTGCTTCAACTCGGGGCGGCCCGGCTGCTCACCGCCGCGCTCCTTGATGTACGTCTCGGTCGGCACCATCACCTTGCGGCGGAACACGCACACGAGCGTGCCGTCCTGCTTGTAGCCCTTGGTCTCCACGTGCACGATCCCGCGGTCGCCCTTCGACTTCGACGGCCACTTGTCGAGCACGGTCGTCTCGCCGTAGATCGTGTCGCCGTGGAAGGTCGGCGCCACGTGCTTCAGCGACTCGATCTCCAGGTTGGCGATCGCCTTGCCCGAGATGTCCGGCACGGACATGCCGAGGAGCAGCGAGTAGACGTAGTTCCCGACCACCACGTTCTTGCCGAAGTCCGTCGTGTTCCCGGCGTAGTTCGCGTCCATGTGCAGCGGGTGGTGGTTCATGGTGAGGAGACAGAAGAGGTGGTCGTCGTACTCCGTGACCGTTTTGCCCGGCCAGTGCTTGTACGTCGCCCCGACCTCGAACTCCTCGTAGGTGCGTCCGAACTGCATGGTGCTCAGGCCTCCGGGACGTCGAACTTCGAGGTGCGCTTCATACCGGCGGCCCGGCCCTTGCCCGCGATGACCAGCGCCATCTTCCGGCTGGCCTCGTCGATCATCTCGTCGCCGAGCATCGCGGAGCCCTTCTTGCCGCCCGCCTCGGACGTGTAGTACTCGTACGCGTCGAGGATCAGCTCGGCGTGGTCGTAGTCCTCCTGCGAGGGCGAGAAGATCTCGTTGGACGCCTCGACCTGGCCCGGGTGCAGCACCCACTTGCCGTCGAAGCCGAGCGCGGCGGCGCGCTGGGCGACCTCGCGGTAGCCGTCGACGTTGCGGATCTGGAGGTAGGGGCCGTCGATGGCCTGGAGGTCGTTGGCGCGGGCGGCCATCAGGATCTTCATCAGGATGTAGTGGTAGGCGTCCGCCGGGTAGCCGGGCGGCTGCTCGCCCACGACCAGCGACTTCATGTTGATGGAGGCCATGAAGTCGGCCGGGCCGAAGATGATGGTCTCCACGCGCTGGGAGGCCTCGGCGATCTCGTTGACGTTGTTCAGGCCGCGCGCGTTCTCGATCTGCGCCTCGATGCCGATGCGGCCGACCTCGAAGCCCATCGTCTTCTCGATCTGGGTGAGGAGCAGGTCGAGGGCGACGATCTGCTGGGCGTCCTGGACCTTCGGCAGCATGATGCAGTCGAGGTTCTGGCCGGCGCCCTCGACGACCGTGACGACGTCGCGGTACGTCCACTCGGTCGTCCAGTCGTTGACGCGCACGACCCGCGTCTTGCCGGTCCAGTCGCCCTCGTTGAGGAACTTCACGACGGTGTGCCGCGCCTCGGGCTTGGCGAGCGGGGCGCAGGCGTCCTCCAGGTCCAGGAAGACCTGGTCGGCGGGGAGGCCCTGGGCCTTCTCCAGGAAGCGGGGGTTCGAGCCGGGCACGGCCAGGCAGGAACGCCGCGGGCGGAGCCGGTTGACCTGCGGTGCAGGGCTGGTCATGCGGGGACCTCCATGGGGTCGAGCTTGTTCGCTTTCCGGATCTCGTCGACGATACGGCCGATGATTCCGGTGATGTCGAAGTCCTTCGGGGTGAAGACGGCGGCCACTCCGGCGGCCCTGAGCCGCTCGGCGTCACCGTTGGGGATGATCCCGCCGGCGATCACCGGGATGTCGGCCGCGCCGGCGTCGCGCAGCCGCTCCAGCACGTCCGGCACCAGCTGTGCGTGCGAGCCGGACAGGACGGACAGCCCGACCGCGTGCACGTCCTCGGCGAGGGCCGCGTCCACGATCTGCTCGGGCGTCAGCCGGATGCCCTGGTAGACCACCTCGAATCCGGCGTCCCGGGCCCGCACGGCGATCTGCTCGGCGCCGTTGGAGTGCCCGTCCAGGCCCGGCTTGCCGACCAGGAAGCGGAGCTTGCCGACGCCCAGGTCACGGGCGGTGGCGTCCACGCGGCGGCGGACCCCGGCGAGCGCCGTCCCCTCCTCGGCGGCCACCGCGACCGGCGCGGACGACACCCCCGTCGGCGCGCGGTACTCGCCGAACACCTCGCGCAGCGCCCCGGCCCACTCACCGGTCGTGGCCCCGGCGCGGGCGCATGCGAGGGTGGCCTCCATGAGGTTGCCGGTGCCGCGCGCCGCCTCCTTCAGCCGCTCCAGCGCCTTGCAGGGGCGGGGGTGGTTGAAGGGGGGCTGGTAGCGGGTGTCGCGCCAGTTCTGCAAGGCCTGCACGACGCGGGCCTCGACCGCCGGGTCGACCGTCTGGATCGCGGTGTCCAGGTCGGCCGTCAGCGGGTTCGGCTCGGTCGTCTCGTGGATGTTGACGCCGACGATCTTCTCCTGGCCGGACTCGATCCGGGCCCGGCGCTCGGCGTGCGAGGCGACGAGCTGCGACTTCAGATAGCCCGACTCCACGGCGGCCATCGCACCGCCCATCTCCTGGATGCGGTCGATCTCGTCGAGGGCCTCCTCGACGAGCCGGGCCACCTTCTCCTCGATGACGTGCGAGCCGTCGAAGATGTCCTCGTACTCCAGCAGATCGCTCTCATGGGCGAGGACCTGCTGGATGCGCAGGGACCACTGCTGGTCCCAGGGCCGGGGGAGGCCCAGCGCCTCGTTCCAGGCGGGCAACTGCACGGCACGCGCGCGGGCGTCCTTCGAGAGGGTCACGGCCAGCATCTCCAGGACGATCCGCTGGACGTTGTTCTCCGGCTGCGCCTCGGTCAGCCCGAGCGAGTTGACCTGGACGCCGTAGCGGAACCGGCGCTGCTTGGGGTTCTCGATGCCGTACCGCTCGCGTGTGATGCGGTCCCAGATGCGGCCGAACGCCCGCATCTTGCACATCTCCTCGATGAAGCGGACGCCCGCGTTCACGAAGAAGGAGATACGGGCGACGACATCGCCCATGCGCTCCTGGGGCACCTGGCCGCTGTCGCGCACCGCGTCGAGCACGGCGATCGCGGTGGACATCGCGTACGCGATCTCCTGGACCGGCGTGGCCCCCGCCTCCTGCAGGTGGTAGCTGCAGATGTTGATCGGGTTCCACTTCGGCATGTGGGAGACCGTGTACGCGATCATGTCGGTCGTCAGCCGGAGCGAGGGACCCGGCGGGAACACGTGCGTGCCCCGCGACAGGTACTCCTTCACGATGTCGTTCTGGGTCGTCCCCTGGAGCTCGGTGATGTCCGCGCCCTGCTCCTCGGCGACCACCTGGTAGAGCGCCAGCAGCCACATGGCGGTGGCGTTGATGGTCATCGAGGTGTTCATCTGCTCCAGCGGGATGTCCTGGAACAGCCGGCGCATGTCACCGAGGTGCGAGACCGGGACGCCGACCCGGCCCACCTCCCCGCGCGCGAGGACGTGGTCGGGGTCGTAGCCGGTCTGCGTCGGCAGGTCGAACGCGACCGACAGTCCGGTCTGACCCTTGGCGAGGTTGCGCCGGTAGAGCGCGTTGGAGGCCTCGGCGGTGGAGTGACCGGCGTAGGTGCGCATCAACCACGGCCGGTCCTTCTTACGTTCCGTCATGCACGCCCCCTAGACGTTCCGGAAGCGGTTGATGGCGTCGATGTGCTGGGCGCGCTTCTCCGCGTCGCGGACGCCGAGGCCCTCCTCGGGGGCGAGGCACAGGACGCCGACCTTGCCCTGGTGGAGGTTGCGGTGGACGTCGTACGCGGCCTGGCCGGTGTCCTCCAGGGAGTACACCTTGGACAGCGTGGGGTGGATCTTGCCCTTGGCGATGAGGCGGTTGGCCTCCCAGGCCTCGCGGTAGTTGGCGAAGTGGGAGCCGATGATCCGCTTCAGGGACATCCACAGGTAGCGGTTGTCGTACTGGTGCAGGTAGCCGGAGGTCGAGGCGCAGGTGGTGATGGTGCCGCCCTTGCGGGTGACGTAGACCGAGGCGCCGAACGTCTCGCGGCCGGGGTGCTCGAAGACGATGTCGATGTCCTCGCCGCCGGTGAGCTCACGGATGCGCTTGCCGAACCGCTTCCACTCGCGCGGGTCCTGGGTGTTCTCGTCCTTCCAGAACTTGTAACCCTCGGCGGTGCGGTCGATGATCGCCTCGGCGCCCATGGCGCGGCATATCTCGGCCTTCTGCGGGCTGCTGACGACACAGATCGGGTTGGCGCCGCCGGCGAGGGCGAACTGCGTGGCGTACGAGCCGAGGCCGCCGCTCGCGCCCCAGATGAGCACGTTGTCGCCCTGCTTCATCCCGGCGCCGTTCCGCGACACCAGCTGCCGGTACGCCGTGGAGTTCACCAGGCCCGGAGCCGCGGCCTCCTCCCAGCTCAGGTGGTCCGGCTTGGGCATGAGCTGGTTGGACTTGACGAGCGCGATCTCGGCGAGGCCGCCGAAGTTGGTCTCGAAGCCCCAGATGCGCTGCTCCGGGTCGAGCATCGTGTCGTTGTGGCCGTCGCTGGACTCCAGCTCCACGGAGAGGCAGTGTGCGACGACCTCGTCGCCGGGCCGCCAGGCGTTGACGCCGGGGCCGGTGCGCAGGACGACGCCCGCGAGGTCGGAGCCGATGATGTGGTACGGCAGGTCGTGGCGCTTGGTGAGCTCGCTGAGCCGGCCGTAGCGCTCCAGGAACCCGAAGGTGGACAGCGGCTCGAAGATCGACGTCCACACCGAGTTGTAGTTGACCGAGGAGGCCATCACGGCCACCAAAGCCTCGCCCGGGCCGAGCTCCGGGACCGGGACCCGGTCCAGGTGGATCGACTTGCGGGGGTCCTTGTCGCGGGTGGGGAGCCCGGCGAACATCTCCGTCTCGTCCTTGTGCACGGTGATCGCGCGGTACGACTCGGGGAGCGGCAGAGCGGCGAAGTCGGCGGGAGTCGAGTCCGGCGACTGGATCGCGTCCAGGATTTCCTTCACGGTGTTGCCTCCGGCGACGAGCGTCCTGAGGGAAGACGCTGCTGAGGGTTACGTCGGGTGCTGCTGCTGAGGAGTGGGGTGCCGTCGGTTCGGCGAAGGTTCTGTGGGTGGTACGGCAGCGCTTTGTGGCGCGGAGGGTGCCTGTGACGCAGGCGTCCGGGCGCGCTCGCCGAGGGGCTCGCGGGGACAGTCGGCGTACGAGGGATCTCTGCACGCCGGCCGCCCGGACAACATCAACGTATGGCACCGCGTGTCAGGTGACAAGGCACTGCGTGCCAGAAGTTGCTCTCAGATGAATTCTTTACGCGACAGATGAGCGATGATCGATCGAAGCGGCCGCGCAAGACGCCTGAAAACAGGTCCTGACATGGCGAAACGGCCACCCGATGAGGGTGGCCGTCAGGAGAGGAAGGTGGGGTTCAGCGCTCCTTGAGGGCCTGCTCGATGGTGCGCATGACCTCGTCGAGCGGGGCGTCCGTTCTGGCCACCGCCACCAGCACCTCGCCCTGGGCGGAGACCGCCGCCGGTGACGGGGCGGCGGTCCGGGGCGTGGTCGTGCGGCCGGCGCCGATGCCCGTGCCGAACGTCCGGCGGACGATCGCGAAGGCATGGTCGAGCTGGGTCTCCACGTCGCCCTGCCCGTCGGCCCGCAGCCAGCGCCGCAGCACATGGTTGTGCGCGGTGACGACCGCGGACGCGGCGACCTCCGCCAGCAGTGGGTCGTCGTTGGCGTCGTCGTCGTGCGCGTGCTCGTCGAAGTGGCCCAGCAGGTACCGGGTGAACAGCCGCTCGTAGCGGGCCACCGAGGCGATCTCGGCCTCACGCAGGGTGGGGACCTCCCGCGTGAGCCGGTAGCGCTGCACCGAGATCTCCGGCTGTGCCGCGTACATCCTCATGACTTCCTTGATGCCGCGGCACACGGTGTCGAGCGGGTGCTCGTGCGCCGGAGCGGCGTTGAGCACCGCCTCGGCCCGGATCAGGGTGTCGTCGTGATCGGGGAAGATCGCCTCTTCCTTGGAGCGGAAGTGGCGGAAGAAGGTGCGGCGGGCGACCCCGGCCGCCGCGGCGATCTCGTCGACGGTGGTCGCCTCGTACCCCTTCGCCGCGAAGAGCTCCATGGCCGCCGCCGCCAGTTCCCGGCGCATCTTGAGCCGTTGCGCGGCGGCGCGACTGCCCGCGGCGCTCTCCGGTGGCGCGTCGGGTGTGGCCGGTGTACGTGAGGACTTCGCGGGCTGGGACATGCCCCGAACGTACTGCATGTGTGCGAAGGAGCGTGCAGGTCCGCCGGTCCCCCCGCCCCGGTCGGGCGGGGGAGTTCCGGCGGGATCGAGCAGGCCGCCCCAGTCGGCGCCGTCTCGGAACCAGTCGCCGGGCCGCTCAGCGCTTGGCATATTCGCGGAAGCCGCGGCCCGTCTTGCGGCCGAGGCAGCCCGCGGCCACCAGGTGCTCCAGCAGCGGCGCCGGGGCGAGACCCGGGTCGCGGAACTCGCGGTGCAGCACCCGCTCGATGGCCAGCGAGACATCCAGCCCCACCACGTCCAGCAGCTCGAACGGGCCCATCGGGTAGCCGCCGCCCAGCTTCATGGCCGCGTCGATCTCGTCCAGCGACGCGTAGTGCTCCTGGACCATCTTGACCGCGTTGTTCAGGTACGGGAACAGCAGCGCGTTCACGATGAAGCCCGCCCGGTCCCCGCAGTCCACCGGGTGCTTGCGGACGGCCGTGCACAGCGCGCGGACAGTGGCGTGCACGTCGTCGGCGGTGAGGACGGTACGGACCACCTCCACCAGCTTCATCGCCGGGGCCGGGTTGAAGAAGTGCATGCCGATCACGTCCTGCGGGCGCGAGGTGGCCCTGGCGAGGGCCACGACGGGCAGCGAGGAGGTGGTGGTGGCGAGGATCGCGCTCGGCTTGCAGACCTTGTCGAAGGCGGCGAAGAGCTGCCGCTTGACCTCCAGGTCCTCGGCGACGGCCTCCAGCGCGAGATCGACGTCCGCGAACGCGTCGTACGACCCGGCGGGGGTGATCCGGTCCAGGGCCTCCGCCGCGGCCTCCACGGTCATCCGCCCCTTGTCGACGGAGCGGGACAGCGACTTGCCGATCCGGGCCCGCGCCGCCTGTGCCTTCTCCTCGCTGCGCGCGGCGAGCACCACGCCGTACCCGGCCTTCGCGAAGACCTCCGCGATGCCCGACGCCATCGTGCCCGAGCCCGCGACCCCGACGGAGCGCACGGTGCGGCCGGGCACCGTCACGGCGCCGTCGCGCGGCGTCAGCGCGTCCGGCACGACGGCGGCGCTGCCCGGGGCGTCGTAGGTGTAGAAGCCGCGCCCCGCCTTCCTGCCGGTCAGGCCCGCCTCGCTGAGCTGCTTGAGGAGGGGTGCGGGCGCGTGCAGCCGGTCGTGCGAGGCGGCGTACATGGCCTCCAGGACCGTGCGCGCCGTGTCGATGCCGATCAGGTCGAGCAGGGCGAGGGGGCCCATCGGCAGTCCGCAGCCGAGCCGCATCGCCGCGTCGATGTCCTCGCGGGAGGCGTACCGGGCCTCGTACATCGCGGCGGCCTGGTTGAGGTAGCCGAACAGCAGCCCGTCGGCCACGAACCCGGGCCGGTCGCCCACGGCGACGGGCTCCTTGCCCAGGTCCAGGGCCAGGTCGGTGACCACGGTGACGGCCTGGGGCGCGGTCAGCACCGACGAGACGACCTCGACGAGTTTCATCGCGGGCGCCGGGTTGAAGAAGTGCATGCCGAGGACGCGCTCGGGGCGGGCCGACTCGGCGGCCAGCCGGGTCACGGACAGGGCGTTGGTGCCGGTCGCGAGGACGGCGTCCGGGCGGACGATCCCGTCGAGCTCCCGGAAGACCTGCTGCTTGATCTCGTACGACTCCGGGACGACCTCGATGACCAGATCGGCGTCGGCCGCGGCCCGCAGGTCGGTGAAGGTGCGGAAGCGGGCGAGGGTGTCGCCGCGCTCGTCCTCGGTGATCCGTCCGCGCGTCACGGCGCGGGCGGTCGAGGTCTCCAGGGCGGTGACGGCCCGGGTGGCCGCGGACTCGCTGATGTCGATGCCGACGACCTCGCGGCCGGCCCGGGCCAGGACCTCGGCGATGCCGGTGCCCATGGTGCCGAGGCCGACCACGGCGACGGTCTGGAGCGGGGAGGGAGAAGTGCCGGACCGGGAAGTGGCCATCGCGGGACTCCAGGATGAGGGTGACGACTGGGAGTGCGCCCGGTGCGCCGAAGGCGCACCTGGTGCGGAGGGCTGCGATTGCGGGTGTTGCCGGGCTGCGAACGCACACGCCCGGTGCCGTGGTCCGCGGGCGCACACGCCCGGGGAACGGCGTTCACCGACCGGCCCTGTCCCGGAGCCGAGCCGTACTGCGGTACTCGAGGTACCGAACCGACTTCCCCCACTGCCTCACCGGTGTGGGAGTGCCCCCGGCGGTGGCTGCGTCACCAGGCCACCGCGAGGGAATGCGAGCGGGGTAGCTCGCTCGAATGAGCTTAACCAGTGGGTAACGAGCGCGCCAGACCTCTGCGTGGAACTCCGCGCCGGCTTGGTCATGTACGCCCCCGGAGACACGGCACGCGCCTAGGCTCGCTCGCATGGGCGAAGAGTTGCGATCACTCACGGAGCGCATACGGCGGGAGTCGGGGGCGTCGCTGGCGTACGACCGGCTGACGGCCACCGACGACCTCGACGAACTGGCCGGTGTGCTCACCGCTCCCGGGCAGCCGCTGTGGGCCAGGGAGCTGGCCGCCTTCCGGCTCGGCCTCGCCGGGGACAGGCGGGCCTTCGAGGCGCTGGTCCTCCTCCTCAACCACCGCGACCCGCAGCGCTGCGCCTCCGCCGCGTACGCCCTGGCACAGCTCGGCGACCCGCGCACGGGC
Source organism: Streptomyces sclerotialus (assembly GCA_000719105.1). Lineage (GTDB taxonomy): Bacteria > Actinomycetota > Actinomycetes > Streptomycetales > Streptomycetaceae > Streptomyces > Streptomyces sclerotialus_B. Next base: position 89,413 of record JODX01000018.1, read on the forward strand.
CGGGCCGCCGCCGCACTCGCCACCAACGAACTCCGGGTCGCCTACGCACTCCACCCCGTACGGCTCCTGGTGGCGCTGCGCGCACCCGAGGCCGTACCCGCGCTGATCACCACCCTCGAGCGCAGGCTCCGCCCGCACGACCCGTACCGCAAGGTCGCCCTCGCCTGCGTCGAGGGGCTGGGCACGCTGGGCGACGTACGGGCGCGGCGCGTCCTCACCGAGGCGCTGGCGCACCCGGCCCTGGCGGAGGCGGCGGCCGGGGCGCTGAAGCGGCTGCCGGTGGGGTGAACGGCGGCCGTGCGATCACCCGGGGGCGTCGCCGGTGAGGACACGGACGTAGCGCACCTCGGGCACCGGCACCCCGTCCACCTCGAAGGGCTCCTCGGTCCCGTCGGGGGAGAAGCCGCGGCGCTCGTAGAAGCGGCGGGCGGGGAGGTTCTCCTTCAGCACCCACAGCAGCATGTGCCCGTACCCGGCCGTGGCGCAGCGGCGCACCGACTCCGCGAGCAGGGCGCTGCCCACGCCCCGCGACAGATGCCGGCCGTGCACGTAGATCGCGTACAGCTCGGCGCTCCCGGCGGGGGCCGCACCGTCCCGGTACGGCCCGTGGCACGCCCAGCCGACGATCTCGCCGTCGTGCTCGGCGACCAGGTGGGCCACCTCCGGCCCGCCGTGCGCCAGATGGTGCCGCCGCCGCTCGGTGTCCGCCGCCACGTCGAGCGCGTCGAGATACGGCTGCGGCACCATCCCCGCGTACGCCCTCTGCCAGCCGCGGACGCGGATCTCGGCCACGGGCCGGCAGTCGGCCGGGGTCATCGCACGGATGCACGGATGATCGTCCATGGCGGCACCCTATGGCGGCACCCCGGAGGGCGCGCACTCCGCCGGGCACCCGGACCGCCGGGCGCGGGGCCTCAGCCCCGGAAGCCCAGCATCCCGTGCAGCGCCCCGCCCGGTGGGGCGTCGGCCTCCGTCTTCGCCCCGCTCGCCGGCCGCGGGCCGGGCGACGGCTCGCACAGCGCGTCGGCCTCGCCGGTGCCGCGCGGCACCGTGCCGTCGGACAGATAGGCCGCCAGGTGCCCGTCCAGGCAGGCGTTGCCGCTCAGTGTGATGCCGTGGTTGCCGCCGCCGTTCTCCACCACCAGGCTGGAGCCGCGCAGCAGCCGGTGCAGGGTGGCGGCGCCGGCGTAGGGGGTGGCCGCGTCGTGCGTCGCCTGGAACAGCAGCACCGGCGGCGCCGCGTCGTTGGAGACGTCCACGGGCCGCAGCGGGGCGGCCGGCCAGAAGGCGCACGGTGCGTTGTACCAGGCGTTGTTCCAGGTCATGAACGGTGCCTGCTGGTGGACGTCCCAGTTGTCGTGGCGCCACCGGCGCCAGTCGCGCGGCCAGGGCGCGTCATGGCACTGCACCGCCGTGTAGACGCTGTAGGTGTTCTCGTCCTCCGCGTCGACGGCACCGAGGTCCCGGTACGCCGCCACGAGCGGGGCGGTGTCCCCGCTGCGCGTGAACCGGGCGAACGCCTCGGCGAGCTGGGGCCAGTACCCGTCGAAGTAGCCGCCGGGGAGGAACGTGTCCTCCAGTTCCCCGGCGCCCACCGTGCCGCCCGCGGGCTTCCGGGCGAGCGCGTCCCGCATCGCGTACCACTCGGTCTCGACGGTGGCCGGGTCGGTGCCGAGCCGGTACGTCGCGTCGTGCCGCGCGACCCACGCCAGGAACGCCCGGTGGCGGTCGCCGAAGGCGAGGTCCTGCCGCAGGTTGCTCCCGTACCACACGCGCGTGGGGTCGACGACGGAGTCCAGTGCCATCCGCCGCACGCGGTGCGGATACAGCTTGGCGTAGACGGCGCCCAGGTAGGTGCCGTACGAGTACCCGAAGTAGCTGATCCGCTCGGCGCCGAGCGCGTGGCGGATGACGTCCATGTCCCGGGCGGCGTTCATCGTGCCGATGTGCGGGAGCACGTCCCCGTACCGGTCGGCGCAACTCCTGGCGAAGGCGGCGGCGCGGTCGAGGTTGGCCGTCTCGACGGCCGGTGCGGCCGGCAGCGGGTCGGGCCGTGGCGCGGCGAAGTGCCCGGGCCGGCAGTTCAGGGCCGGTTCGCTCGCGCCGACGCCCCGCGGATCGAAGCCGACGACGTCGTACCGGGCCGTCACCTCTTTCGGCAGCGAGGAGGCGACGAACCCGGCGAGGGCCCGGCCGCTGCTGCCGGGGCCGCCCGGGTTGACCAGCAGCGGACCCTGGTACTCCGGTGCGGGCGCGGTGTGCGGGACGCGGGACAGGGCGAGCGTGATCCGCCGGCCGTGCGGGTCCGCGTGGTCGAGGGGCACCTCCACCGACGCGCACTGCAGCGTCGGCTGCTCGTCGGTGCCGCACTCCCGCCAGGCGGCGTCCGGCGTGCCGGCGGCGGACCCGGCGCTCGCGCCGGCCGGGGCGGCCGGGACGGTCAGGGCCCATCCGGCCAGCGCGGCGGCACACAGAGCGGCCGTGCGTCTCTTCATCGGAGCCTCCCGGGGCGCAGGGCGCGAAGCCGTGCGGTTCACGGCTCGTGGACGATGCGTCCCGGCGGTGGGCGGCGGAGGAACGCGGCCGGCCCGAGCGTGACCCGATCGGTCCGGGGAAAGCGCCCGTATGCCGTCGGTGGGGCCCGATCGGAGCGGGGCCGGATCAAGGGCCGGATCGGAGCGGGATCAGAGCAGGGTCAGCTGGGTGGGCGCCGCCTCGGGCGCCTCGGGTGCCTCGGGCGCCTCGGGCCCGTCCGCCGGGATCCCGCGCGACAGACCCGGGCGCCAGGGCCCGATGCCGTACTCCTGGGCCAGCTCGTGCACCTGGCCGGTGATGCGCCGCTGGTACCACTTCGGGGCGTAGGCGCCCTGGGCGTACAGCCGCTCGTAGCGCCGTACGAGATGCGGATGGTGACGCTCCAGCCAGGCCATGAACCACTCGCGGGCGCCGGGCCGCAGATGCAGCACCAGGGGTGTCACCGAGGTGGCGCCGGCGGCCGCGACGGCCCGCACCGTCTCGCGCAGCCGGTCCGGGTGGTCGCTCAGGAACGGGATCACGGGCGCCATCAGTACCCCGCAGCCGATGCCGTGGTCGGTGAGGGTGCGCACGACGTCCAGGCGGCGTTCGGGGGCCGGTGTGCCCGGCTCCACCGTGCGCCACAGCTCCTGGTCGGTGAAGCCCACGGAAACGGAGATGCCCACCTCGGTGACCCGGGAGGCCTGCACGAGCAGGTCGAGGTCGCGCAGGATCAGCGTGCCCTTGGTCAGGATGGAGAAGGGGTTCGCGTGGTCGCGCAGGGCCGCGATGATGCCCGGCATCAGCCGGTAACGGCCCTCCGCCCGCTGGTAGCAGTCGACGTTGGTGCCCATCGCGATGTGGTCGCCGTGCCAGCGGGAGGAGGCGAGGCGGTCGCGGAGCAGCTCCGGCGCGTTGACCTTGACCACGATCTGGGAGTCGAAGCCGAGCCCCGTGTCGAGGTCCAGGTAGCTGTGGGTCTTGCGGGCGAAACAGTAGACGCACGCGTGCGTGCAGCCCCGATAAGGGTTCACCGTCCACTCGAAAGGCATGCGGGACGCGCCCGGCACCCGGTTCACGATCGATCTCGCCCGGACCTCGTGGAAGGTGATGCCGCGGAACTCCGGGGTGTCGAAGGTGCGGGTCGTCACCGCGTCCGCGTCGAACAGCGCGGCGGCCGGGGCCGACGCGGGATTCCCGCTCTTTCCTGGGCTTTCGGCCAGATGGTCCCAGCGCATGGGCGCCTCCTCGGTAGCACTGGCCACAGAATAGAACATACGTTCCCTTGATCGTGCGAACGTGTTTTCGGGCATCGTGTGCGGGTCCGCCGGGAGCTGCCCGGTGCGGTGGTTTGGGGGGTCGCCACGGACCCGGATTTGGGCGGCTCGGCGGCGTGGTGGTTGGCTGTGTCGCCAACATGAGCAACCAAGTGCTGGAGGAAGTGCACATGGCGCAGGTCGAAGCCACCACGGAACGCATCGTCGCGGCGGACGCGGACACGGTGTTCGACACCCTGGCCGACTACAGCGGCACCCGCGCGAAGCTCCTTCCCGAGCACTACAGCGAGTACGAGGTCCGCGAGGGCGGCGACGGCGAGGGCACCCTCGTCCACTGGAAGCTCCAGGCCACCAGCAAGCGCGTCCGCGACTGCCTCGTGGAGGTGACCGAGCCGACCGACGGCGAACTCGTCGAGAAGGACCGCAACTCCTCGATGGTCACCACCTGGCGGGTCACCCCGGCCGGGGAGGGCAGGTCCCGCGTCGTCGTGACCACCGTCTGGAACGGCGCCGGCGGTATCGGCGGCTTCTTCGAGAAGACCTTCGCCCCCAAGGGGCTCGCCCGGATCCACGACACCGTCCTCGCCAACCTCGCCGCCGAGGTCGAGAAGTAGCGGCCGCCGCCCGCCCGGCCGGTCAGGAGGCCTCGCTCCAGGGCGAGTTGCCTCCTCACCGGTTCGGGTGGATCCGCCACGGCGTGGGCGGTTCGCCGTAACTCGTCGCACTTGCCGGAAGTTGTCGCGTAACGCGGGAACCGCCCGGCAAGTGCGACGAGGAGAGCGGCACATGAGCGGAAGCACGCTGACGCAGGGCGAGCCGGCCACCGCACCCGCACCGGATCCCGCCCCGCCCGCACCCGCGCCCGTGCCACCCGGCCCCCGGCGCGTGCGGCTGGTGCTCGCCGGGCTCCTGCTCGCGCTGCTGCTCGCCGCGCTGGAGCCGATGACCGTGGCCACCGCCCTCCCGCAGATCGCGGGCGAACTGCACGGCACCGACCGGATGTCCTGGGCGGTCAGCGCCTATCTGCTCGCCACCGCCGTGGCGCTCCCGGTGCACGGCGGACTCGGTGACCGCTACGGGCACAGACGCGTCCTGCAGTGCGCACTCGTCGCCTTCGTCGCCGGCTCGGCCCTCGCGGGCTGGTCGCGCAGCATGGACCAGCTCATCGCCTTCCGCGCGCTCCAGGGCGTCGGCGCGGGCGGGCTCCTGACCGGTGTGCAGGCCGTCGCCGCCGAGCTCACCCCCGCCCGGGACCGCAGCCGCCTCAGGGCACTGATCGGCGGCGTCTTCGGTCTCGCCTCCGTCGCCGGCCCCCTGCTGGGCGGCCTCCTCACGGACGAGCTCTCCTGGCGCTGGTGCTTCACCCTCAACATCCCCCTCGGGCTCGCCGCCCTGGCCGCCGTCGCCCTCGTGCCCCGGTCGCCGGGGCCCCGTACGAAGATCCGCCCCGACATCCTCGGCGCGCTGCTGCTCGCCGCCGCGTCGACCTGCGCGGTGCTGCTGGCCGGCTGGGCCGGCACGGTGCACGCCTGGGGCTCGCCCGTCGTCCTGGGCCTCGCCGCCACGGCCGTGGCCGCGACCGCCCTCTTCCTCGTCGCCGAGCACCGCGCCGCCGCCCCCCTCGTGCCGCTCCGGCTGTTCCGGGACCCCGTCTTCGCCGTCACCGGGATCGTGGGCCTCGCGACCGGCGCCGCGCTGCACGGGGCCTGTGCCCACCTGCCGGCCTTCCTGCAACTGGCCGGCGGCGCGTCGGCGACCACCGCCGGGCTGCTCCTGCTGCCGATGACGGCCGGCATCGTCGGCGCCTCGGTCGTCGCCGGGGAGCTCATCGGCCGCACCGGGCACCACCGGACGTACCCGGCCCTCGGCACCGCCCTCGCCGCGGCCGGCATGTGGTTCCTGGCCGGGCTGGAGGCGGACACCCCCCGGCTGCACCTCTGCATCTGGACGGCCGTCCTCGGCGCGGGCATCGGCATGGTGATGCCCGTCCTGATCCATGCCGTGCAGCACACGGTGCGCCCCGCCGACGCAGGCCCCGGGACCAGGGCCGCCGACCATGCGCGGCAGCTCGGCGGCGGCGCCGGCGTGGCCGTCTTCGGCGCGCTCCTCGCGGAGCGGCTCGCCGACCGCCTGCCCGCGCGCGCGGGCACCGGACTGCTGGACCCCGCCTCCCTCACCCCGAAGGTCGAGCACGCCCTGCCCGCCACGCTGCGCGACGACTACGTCGAGGCGTACGCCGAGGTCATGCCGGAACTCTTCCGCCTCCTGGTGCCGGTGCTCCTCCTCGGCCTGCTCCTCGCCTGCGTCCTGCTCTTCCTCAAGGACGGATCCCTCAAGGACGGACGCGTCGAGGACAAGTTCCCCGAGGACGGACCCCCGGTCTCCCACGACCTCCCCGCCGGCTCCGCCTCCGTCCCGCGGCCGCGCCCCGCGCACACCGGCGAGGCGGTCCTGCGCGGCACCGTCCGGCAGCACGACGGCACGGCGGTGGCTCGGGCCACGCTGACCCTCCTCGACGCGACGGGGCAGCGTGTCGGGCGGGGTGCCGGCGGCGATGACGGCCGGTACACGCTGGCCCCGCCCGGCCCGGGGGCGTACGTGCTCATCGCCGCGGCCGACAGCCACCAGCCGCAGGCGGCGACCGTCACCGTCGGCCGGGTCCCCATGAACGTCGACATGGTGCTCGGCGGCGCCGGGCGGCTGGCCGGACGCGTGGTCACCGTCGACGGGAACCCCCTCCCGGGCGCCGCCCTGACGCTCACCGACAGCCGTGGGCAGGTCGTCGCCACCACGCGCAGCGCCCCCGACGGCGGGTACACCGTCCCGGACGTGGCCGCGGGCGAGTACACCCTCACCGCCGGCGCGCACTCCTTCCGTCCGGCCGCCCGCCCCGTCACCGTCCGGCCCGGCCGCGAGACGCGTCAGGACCTCGGGCTCGCGGGCGGTGAGGTGCTGCGGGGCACCGTGCGCGCCGGTGGCGGACGCCCCGTCGAGGACGCCCGCGTCACCCTCCTCGACACCACGGGCAACGTTGTCGGCACCCTGATCACCGGCCCCGACGGCGCGTACTGCTTCCCCGACCTCTCCACCGGCGAGTACACCGTCATCGCCTGCGGCTACCCGCCCGCCGCCACGGTCCTCGAGGTCGCGGGCGGCGGCGGGACAGAGCGGGACGTGCATCTGGGGCACGAGGACCACGAGGGGTAGCGGACACGCCCGAGAGGGGCGCGTCCGGGTAACTCACGCGCCGGTGAGAGCGCGCCGGAGGCGACCCGCGGTGGATTCGCCCGTTGCCCCACATCGCAACCGTGAGCAGCCGTACGGTGGTGAGGACGCCACACATCTCGCTGAACCGTGGGGAGAGAGGGCCGGGCCATGGACCGTGGCGAAGAGAGCGGGGCACCTCCCGGCCGGACGGTCGAGAGGGAGACGGTGGCGGAGCACGCCGCCGGCCGCATCCCGCTGGCCGTGGTCGTGGTGGACCGCGAAGGACGCGTCTCGCACTGGAGCAGCGGCGCGCGCCGGCTGTTCGGCGCCGCCAAGGAGGACGCGGTGGGCCGCGCCGCCGTGGACCTGCTGCCCGTGTCCGGCGCCCTGCCCGAGGACGACGAGGGGCCCTACGGGGCGTACGCCGCGTACGACGGACTCGGTCCCGGTCTGGAGAACTCCCTGGAGGGCCGGCTGTCCTATCCGGCTGCCGGCCGGGCCCGGCTCACGGTGCCCGGCCGCGACCGTGTCGACGTGCTGTGGTGGGCGTACCCCCTCGTCGGGCCCGGACCGGAGCGGCTGCTCGTCCTCGCCGCCGACGCGGGCGCGCTGCGGCGCGACGACAGCGAGGCCGGGACCGGGGCCGAGGGCGCGGGCGTCGAGCGGATCGCCCCCGGCTTCGCCCTGCACACCGACTTCCCCGGCGCCGAGCGGCTCGCCCGCAGGCTGCCCGAGATCCTCCCGAGCATGAGCGTCGGGGAGAGCGCCCGCATCGTCGCGCAGGTCCTGGAACTCGGCTATCCGATCCTGGAGTTCAGTCAGAACGACAGGGTGCCGGTCACCCCCGACTGGGGCGTCGCGCGCCGGGCGGAGCGCCGGGCGCGCCGTGAGCGGGCCGCCCGCGCCGCCGCCGAGGGCCGGCCCGTACCGGATGACTTACGGGACGAGGGCGAGGACCTCGAGTACGCGGCCGTGCGCGAGCGCCTGGAGTTCCTCAACGAGGTCAGCTCCCGCATCGGCACCTCCCTCGACCTCTCCCGGACCGTCCTCGAGGTCAGCCGGGCCGTCGTGCCCCGTTTCACGGACGTCGCGGGCACCTATCTGCGCGAACAGGTCGTCGCCGGGGAGGGCTTCCCCGAGGGCGTGCCCGACACCACCACCCTGTGGCACCGCGTCGCCGTGGAGCACACGGACGAACCGGGCCGCTGGGACGATGTCGTACCGGTCGGCGAGGCCATGCCGTTCCCCGCGCACACGCCGTTCTTCCAGTGCATGACCAGCGGTGATCCCGTCCTCGTGCCGCGCATCAGCGAGCAGATGGGACACGCGATCGCCGCCCAGTTCGAGAAGCGGGACATCCGGCCGCTGATCACCCACCGCTCCATGCTGGTCGTGCCCCTGAAGGCGCGGAACGTGGTGCTCGGATTCATGATCCTGCTGCGCCATCCCGAGCGGGTGGAGTTCAACGACATGGACCGGGTCACCGGCGCCGAACTCGCCGCCCGCGCGGGCCTCGTCCTCGACAACGCGCGCATGTACACCTACCAGGAGAGCGTCGCCGAGACCCTCCAGGACAGCATGCTGCCGCACATCCCCGCGCGCAGGGCGGGCTGCGACATCGCCACCCGCTATCTGCCGGGGACACTGCTCGGGCGCGTCGGCGGCGACTGGTTCGACTCGGTGAAGCTGCCCGGCGCCCGCACGGCCCTCGTCGTCGGCGACGTCATGGGCCACGGCCTCAACTCCGCCGCCATGATGGGCCAGTTGCGCACGGCCGTGCAGACCATGGCCGCACTGGACCTGCCGCCCGCGCAGCTCCTGCGCAACCTCGACGACCTCGCCCAGCGCCTCGGCGAGCACTACCTCGCCACCTGTCTGTACGCCGTCTACGACCCGATCGCGGGCGAGCTGCACCTCGCCAACGCGGGCCACATCCCGCCGGTACTGGTACGGGCGGCCGACGGCCGCAGCGAGCTGCTCGACCTGCCCACGGGCGCGCCCATCGGTGTCGGCGGCGTCGCCTTCGAGGCGGTACGCGTGCGCGTGGAGCCCGGCGACCGCCTGGTGATGTGCACCGACGGCCTGGTGGAGGTGCGGGGCGAGGACATCGGTGTCGGCCTGGCCACGCTCTGCGAGTCCGCCGCCCACCCGGCCGCGTCCATGGACGACGCCTGCGACACGGTCATCCGCGCCCTCAACACCCGGGGCGGACGCAAGGACGACGTGGCCCTGCTGCTGGCCCGGCTGAACGGCATCGAGCCCGAGGACGTCGCCGAGTGGTCGCTGTGCCGCGGTGCGGCGGAGGCGGGCCGGGCCCGGGCCGCGGTCCGGGAGCAGCTGCACGTCTGGGGCCTGGCGACGCTCGCGGACAACGCCGAGCTGCTCGCCGGCGAGCTGGTCACCAACGCCGTACGGCACGCGCGCGGGCAGCGGATCGAGCTGCGGCTCGTGCGGGGCGACACACTGCTGTGCGAGGTCGACGACGAGGACACCACGCTGCCGACGCTGCTCGGCGCGGGCCCCGCCGACGAGTCCGGGCGGGGTCTGCGGGTGGTCAGCACCGTGGCCCGCGAGTGGGGGACCAGCCGGACGAGTGCGGGCAAGACGGTGTGGTTCGAGCTGACGCTGCCGCGTCGCCGTTGACGGGCCCGTGAGCCCGTGAACCCCTGTTCTCGCGGGGCCGCTCCCTCGCGGGAACAGGGGCGCGCGACGGGGCCAAGAGGCGCATGGGGCGCTCGAAGGCGTGCGTCCTTGGAATGAGGCGTGAAGAACGGCGCACTGTGCTTGTCGGTCCCCTCATGGCGCGATACACCCGTGGTCTGGTCCGCCGTCCCGTGCGGGCGGCGGTCGCACCCTGGGGAGTACGTATGAGCGTCACCAGCCGTTACCGGCAGGCCTGGGAAGGCTTCTGGGCCGAGGCCCCCGAGGAACAGGGGGCCGTCTTCTGGGACACCGAACCCGCGGCGACCGCGGGCGTCCACCTCGCTCTCTTCGAGCCGCACCTTGCACACCCCGGCCTGCCGGTGGTGGACCTCGGCTGCGGCAACGGCACGCAGACCCGGTTCCTGGCCGACCGCTACCGGCGCGTCGTCGGGGTCGATCTGTCGGCCGCCGCGCTCGACCACGCCCGGCGCGCCGACCCTGCGGGGCGGGCCACCTACCGGCTGCTCGACGCGGCGGAGCCGGCGCAGGTCCGGGCACTGCACGCGGAACTCGGCGACGCCAACGTGTACATGCGGGGCGTGCTGCACCAGTGCGAGCCGGAGGACCGGCAGCCGCTCGTGGACGCCCTGGCCACACTGGTGGGGGAGCGGGGCCGGGCCTTCCTCGTCGAGCTCTCCGAGGCCGCCCGCCCGCTGCTGCTGGCCCTGGCCGGGAGCACGGGCGGGCCGCCGGCCAAGCTGGCCCCGGTCCTGCGGCACGGCATCGCGCCGGGCGAGGTCGCCGACGACGCCGTGCCCGGACACCTGCGCACCGCCGGCCTCACGGTCCTCGCGAGCGGTGAACTGCCCCTGGCCACCACGGAGTACTCCGCCGACGGCGCCCTGATCGAGCTGCCGTCGAAGTGGCTGGTGGCAGGCCGGACGACGGGATGAGGGGCGGCCCGTGCGAGACGCCGCACGAGCGCGTGGCTCGAACGGACGTGCGCTGCTGGTCCGGCGAAGTGAGAGTTGTCCACAGCCCTGGGCGCGAACCGCCGAGGGCACGTACGGTGCTGGCATGAAGATCCTCATCAGCGCCGACATGGAAGGGGCCACGGGGGTGACGTGGCCCGCCGACGTGCTGCCCGGCACACCGCAGTGGGAGCGGTGCCGGTCCCTGTTCACCTCGGACGTCCAGGCCGCGGTGCTCGGCTTCTTCGACGGCGGGGCCGACGAGGTGCTGATCAACGAGGCGCACTGGACGATGCGCAACCTGCTGCTGGAGCGCCTCGACGAGCGGGCCCAGATGCTCACCGGCCGCCACAAGTCGCTGTCCATGGTGGAGGGCGTGCAGCACGGGGACGTGGACGGCATCGCGTTCGTCGGCTACCACGCGGGCGCAGGCATGGAGGGCGTCCTCGCCCACACCTACCTGGCCAACTCCATCACCGGGGTCTGGCTGAACGACGTACGGGCCAGCGAGGGCCTGCTCAACGCCCATGTCGTCGCCGAGTACGGCGTCCCGGTCGTCCTCGTCACCGGCGACGACGTGGCCTGCGAGGACGCCCTCGGCTACGCGCCCGAGGCGCTCAAGGTCGCCGTCAAGGACCATGTGTCCCGCTACGCGGCGGTGTGCCGGACGCCCGCCCGGACCGCCGCCGAGATCCGCGCGGCGGCCGAGGAGGCGACGGCGCTCGCGGTGCGCCGGGCACCCGTCGAGGCGGGGCCCTACACGGTGGCGCTGGAGTTCGACGCCGAACACCTGGCGATGGCGGCCACCGTCGTACCGGGCGTGGACCGCATCGGGGAGCGCAAGGTGGCCTACACCAGCCCGACCATGTACGAGGGAATCCGAACGTTCAAGGCGGTCACCACGGTCGTTTCGGCCGCCGTGGAGGAGCAATATGGCTGAGCGGACCCAGGAGACCGGGGGGAACGAGGGGAACGAGGGAAACGAGGGGGCAGACGGTACGGACGGGTCCGACGACATCGACGGGCAGGCTCTCGACGAGGTCGTCCGGTTCACCTCCGACCTCATCCGCATCGACACCACCAACCGCGGCGGCGGGGACTGCCGGGAGCGGCCGGCCGCCGAGTACGCGGCCGGGCGGCTGGCCGGGGCGGGTCTCGAGCCGATGCTGCTGGAGTGCGCCCCGGGCCGGACCAACGTGGTCGCCCGGATCGAGGGCACCGACCCGTCGGCCGACGCGCTGCTCCTCCACGGTCACCTGGACGTGGTGCCCGCCCGGGCGGCGGACTGGAGCGTGCACCCGTTCTCCGGGGAGGTCCGGGACGGTGTGGTCTGGGGCCGGGGCGCCGTCGACATGAAGAACATGGACGCGATGATCCTCGCCGTCGTCCGGGGGTGGGCGCGGCTCGGGTTGCGGCCCCGGCGCGACATCGTGATCGCGTTCACCGCCGACGAGGAGGCGAGCGCCGAGGACGGCTCCGGGTTCCTCGCCGACAAGCACGGCGAGCTGTTCGAGGGGTGCACGGAAGGCGTCAGCGAGTCGGGTGCGTACACCTTCCACGACGGGGCGGGCCGGCAGATCTACCCGATCGCGGCGGGTGAGCGCGGCACCGGCTGGCTGAAGCTCACCGCGCGCGGCCGGGCCGGGCACGGCTCCAAGGTCAACCGGGAGAACGCGGTGACCCGGCTGGCCGCCGCCGTCACGCGCATCGGCGCCCACGAGTGGCCCGTCCGGCTCACCCCCACCGTACGGGCCGCCCTGCTGGAACTGGCCGCCCTGTACGGCATCGACGCCCCGGACCTCGACGACGTGGACGGGCTGCTGGAGGAGCTCGGCCCCGCCGCCGCCCTCATCGAGTCGACCGTCCGCAACAGCGCCAACCCGACCATGCTGGACGCCGGTTACAAGGTCAACGTGATTCCGGGGGAGGCCGTGGCGTATGTGGACGGCCGGTATCTGCCCGGCGGCGACGACGAGTTCCGCACGACCCTCGACCGGCTCACCGGGCCCGGGGTGGAATGGGAGTTCCACCACCGCGAGGTGGCTCTGCAGGCGCCGGTGGACTCGGTGACGTTCGCGCGGATGCGGGCGGCCGTCGAGGAGTTCGCGCCCGAGGGGCACGTCGTGCCGTTCTGCATGTCCGGCGGCACGGACGCCAAGCAGTTCTCGCGGCTCGGCATCACCGGCTACGGCTTCACGCCGCTGAGACTGCCGCCGGGCTTCGACTACAACGCGCTCTTCCACGGCGTCGACGAGCGGGTGCCGGTCGAGGCGCTCCACTTCGGGGTCCGCGTCCTCGACCGCTTCCTGCGGACGGCCTAGTAAGGGGGGACGGAATGGGGGACGAGGTGCAGACCCTGAAGTACGGTTCGTGGCCCTCTCCGATCGACGCGTCGCTCGCCGCCAGGCACGACGGGCACGCCGAGTTCGTGGGCTTCGTCGGCGAGGAGGCCTGGTGGACCGAGCCGCGGCCCACCGAGGGCGGCCGGCGCACCCTGGTCCGGCGCCGGGCGGACGGCACGGAGGAGACGGTGCTGCCCGCACCGTGGAACGTGCGCAGCCGGGTGATCGAGTACGGCGGGCACCCGTGGACGGGCACCGTGCTGGACGACGGACCGCTGGTGGTGTTCGTGAACTTCGCCGACCAGCGGCTCTACCGGTACCGGCCCGGCACCGAGCCGCAGCCGCTCACGCCCGTGTCGCCGGTGGGCGGCGGGCTGCGCTGGGTGGACCCGCGGCTGCGGTCCGACCGGGACGAGGTGTGGTGCGTCCTGGAGGAGTTCACCGGCGACGGGCCCACGGACGTACGGCGCGTCCTCGCCGCGGTGCCGCTCGACGGCTCGGCGGCCGGGGACCGGGACGCCGTACGGGAGCTGACCGGCGCCCGCCACCGCTTCCTGACCGGACCCCGGCTCTCGCCCGACGGCGGGCAGGCGGCCTGGCTGGCCTGGGACCATCCGCGGATGCCCTGGGACGGCACGGAACTGCTCGTCGCCGAGGTCACCGAGGACGGTACGTTCCGCGAGCCGCGCACGGTGGCCGGCGGCCCGGAGGAGTCCGTCGCCCAGGCCGACTGGGCCGCCGACGGCACGCTTCTGTACACCAGCGACCGCAGCGGCTGGTGGAACCTGTACGCGCGGGACCCCGACGGCCGTGAGCGGGCCCTGTGCCCGCGCGCGGAGGAGTTCGGCGGGCCGCTGTGGAAGATCGGGTGGCGCTGGTTCGCGCCGCTGGACAGCGGGCTGATCGCCGTCGTGCACGGCCGCGGCACCACCTGCCTCGGCATCCTCGACCCGGCGACCGGCGAGCTCGTCGACGCGGCCGGACCGTGGACCGAGTTCGCCCCGGCGCTCGCCGTGCACGGCACCCGCATCCTCGCCGTCGGGGCGAGCCCCCGCAGCGCGTACGAGGTCGTCGAGCTGGACGCCCGCACCGGCCACGCGCGCGTGATCGGCGCCGCCCACGACGACCCCGTCGACCCGGCCTACTACCCCGAACCGCAGATGCGCACCTTCACCGGCCCCGACGGGCGGGAGATCCACGCGCACATCTACCCGCCGCACCGCCCCGGCCACGTGGCACCCGGCGACGAACTCCCGCCGTACGTCGTCTGGGTACACGGCGGCCCCACCAGCCGCGCGCCCCTCGTCCTCGACCTGTCCATCGCCTACTTCACCTCACGCGGCATCGGCGTCGCCGAGGTCAACTACGGCGGCTCGACCGGACACGGGCGGGAGTACCGCAACCGGCTGCGTGAGCAGTGGGGCGTCGTGGACGTCGAGGACTGCGCGGCCGTCGCGCTCGCGCTCGCCGACGAGGGCACCGCCGACCGCGGCCGGCTCGCGATCCGCGGCGGCAGCGCAGGCGGCTGGACCACCGCCGCGTCGCTCGCCGCGACCGACGTCTACGCCTGCGGCACGATCCTCTACCCGATCCTCGACCTCACCGGCTGGGGCTCGGGGGAGACCCACGACTTCGAGTCGCAGTACCTGGAGACGCTGGTCGGGCCGCTCGCCGAGGTGCCCGGCCGGTACGCGGAGCGGTCGCCCGCCGAGCACGCCGACCGGATCACCGCTCCGTTCCTGCTGCTCCAGGGGCTCGACGACGTGATCTGCCCGCCCGCGCAGTGCGAGCGCTTCCTGGCCAGGATGGAGGGCCGTCGGGTGCCGCACGCGTACATGGCGTTCGAGGGCGAGGGACACGGCTTCCGGCGGGCCGACACGATGGTGCGGGCACTGGAGGCCGAACTCTCCCTGTACGCACTGGCCTTCGGCCTCAACCCGCCCGGCATCCCCACACTGGAGCTCGTCAAGTGACAGCAGCAGCCCCGCTCGGCCCGCTCACCCGGCCCGCCCGGCTCGCCCCGGGGGCCCGCGTCGCCGTCGTCGCGCCCAGCGGCCCGGTCCCCGAGGAGCGGCTGAGCGCCGGGCTCGACATCCTGCGCGGCTGGGACCTCGACCCCGTCGTGGCGCCCCATGTGCTCGACCGGCACCCGGAGTTCCCCTACCTGGCGGGCACCGACGCCGACCGGGCCGCCGATCTCCAGGCCTCCTGGTGCGACCCGGACGTCGACGCGGTGCTGTGCGCCCGCGGCGGCTACGGGGCGCAGCGGATGGTGGACCTGCTCGACTGGGACGCGATACGGGCCGCGGGCCCCAAGGTCTTCGTCGGGTTCAGCGACATCACCGCGCTGCACGAGGCGTTCGCCGTCCGGGCCGGCCTCGTGACACTGCACGGACCGATGACCGCGGGCATCGACTTCCTCAAGCACGCGCGGGCCCAGGACCACCTGCGGGCCACCCTCCTCGCACCGGAGACGGTCCGCACCATCACCTCCGGACGGGCGACGGCGCTGGTGCCCGGACGGGCCCGGGGCGTCCTGCTCGGCGGCTGTCTCAGCCTCCTCGCGGCCGAGCTGGGCACCCCGCACGCCCGGCCCTCCATGCGCGGCGGGCTGCTCTGTCTGGAGGACGTCGGCGAGGAGACGTACCGCCTGGACCGCTACCTCACCCAGCTGCTGCGCGCGGGCCGGCTCGACGGCGTGGCCGGCGTCGTGCTGGGCTCCTGGGCGGGGTGCGCCCCGTACAGCGAGGTGCGCGCCCTGTTCGCCGACCGGCTGGGCGGGCTCGGGGTGCCGGTCGCCGAGCAGTTCGGGTTCGGGCACGGAGAGGGCGCGCTGACGATCCCCTTCGGGGTGACAGCCGAACTGGACGCGCAGGAGGGCACGCTGACTCTGGACGAACCGGCGCTCGTCTGAGGCAGGCCGTGTGGTCGGCTGCTGGAGGACCCGGTGAAGGCCGGCTTCCTCGCCTGCGACGGTGGCGGTGCACCGCGCACATGCCCCGCCGATCTCCCGGACTGAGCCGCCCACGACGGGGAACCCGGCAGGTCGTAAGGCATTCGCAGGGCCGCACGTAGCGACGGAAGGAGGCGGACACCATGAGCCGCAGGCCGCACGATCCCGGGGCCGACCCCGAGGACGAGGGCATTCCGGACCTGCAGGACGGCACACCGGAGCAGCAGTGGTCATCGGACCCGCAGCAGGAGTCCGTACCCGGGGACGAGCCCACGGCAGCGATGGCCCACGGCACCACCGCGAACGAGGCCCGGGAGGGCGAGTCGCTGGACGAGCGGCTCGCGGAGGAGGAGCCGGAGCCCGACCCGGCCGTTCCGCCGGGGCCGCCGGAGGAACGGGCCGGACTGCTGTACGACGAGCCGGACCCCGACCGGCCGCGTGAGCAGGACGTCTACTCCCAGGAGGGGTCGACGCACGGGCTGTCGGCGGAGGAGGACGCCGTGCGGATCCGGGACGAGGAGGACTTCGCGGACGATCAGCTGGCCTGGCGGGCGGACCGGCCCTGACTCAGGCGTCGGCCCGGCGGTCCACGTACTCGTACACCGAGCCGTCCGGGTGCATCGCGATCAGGTTGCGGCCCACCGGTGTCGCCACCGGGCCCGCGAGAACGCGGGCGCCGGACTCGGTGAGCACCCGGTGGGCCTCGTCCACGTCATCGACGGCGATGGTCGCGGAGACCTTGCGCAGCACCTCCAGCTCGGCCTCGGGCCCGCTCATCAGGAGGAAGCAGCCGACGGCGGCCACCTGGACGCCGCCGCGTTCGAAGCGCAGCGCCCGGCTGCCGGCGAGCCGTTCGTAGAACGGGACCGTCTTCTCCAGGTCGTCGACGCAGATGCGCAGCGTGGCTCCCAGAATGTCCATGCCGTCGAGCGTAGTTGGGGCCGGCCGGTGAGGAGATCGTTTCCACGGGATCCACGGGGATCTCCCCCTCCGTCTCCCCCTGTCTGCCGGCCGGCCCCGGGTCGGCCGAAGGTCAGCCGATGGCCTTGCGGATCGCGTCACGTGTGCGGTCGACGACGGACGCGACCGGGCCCACCGCCAGGTTCTTCACGGCGGTGTCGGTGCCCGGGTGCGGGCGGGTCGGCGCGACGGCCTCGGCGGCCTTCACCGCGCGGGCCATGTTCTCCAGCTTCCCGCGGTCGGCCACCTGCTTGAACTGCGCGAACTCGTACTTCTCCTCCGCCTCCGCATGGGCCAGCACGTCCTTGCGCAGCTCCTTGAACTGGGTCATGAACTGCGGCGAGTCGGTGTCCATGTCGTCGAGGCGGGACAGCACCTCCTTGGCGTTCTCCTCCTCCTGGATCCGGTCCTTGACGATCTGCTCACCGCCGTCGATGTTCTTGCGGGCGAAGGGGTGGACGACCTCTTCCTCTGCGGTCTCGTGCACCGCGAGGAGGCGGACGAGGTCCTGGAAGTGCTGCTTCCGTTCCTCGCCCTTGGCCGCCGCCACCTCGTCGAGCAGATCTCGGATCCGCGTGTGCTGCGCCTTCAGCAGCTCCACGACGTCGGTGCTCTGGGTCATCCTGGCTCCCTCTTCTCCGGCTCTGCTGTGTGTGGGAGTCGTACGGGCGGGGCGGGTACCCGGGGCGGCCGCCGTTACGCGCCCCGCGCCGTTACGCGCTCCCGTGCGGGGGTACCCGCGCCACATGAAGCCTCTGGACCATCTGGAACATCTGGACAGACATCTGGTCGACGAACTGGCACAGGTGGCCCGCGAGACCGTGCGCGAGGAACTGCGCGAGCAGACCCGCAAGCAGCGCCGCACGGCCGCGCTCTATGCGGCGTCCGGAGCCGTGGCCCTCTACGCGGGCGCCGCGCTGGCGCTCGGCCTCGGTCTGGTGCTCGCACTGGGGCTGCCCGACTGGGCCGCCGCGCTGATCATGGCAGCCGTGCTGGCAGCGGCCGCCTACGCGCTGCGCAGTGCGGCCCGCCCGGCCGGGTCCCGCCCTACGGCCGGAAACGTGGGCGGGGGCGTACCCGCCGAGGTCCACGGCCGGCCCGTACCGCCCGTACCCCCCACCGCGCCCGCTGTCCCCGGCGCCTCCGACGGCTCGGACGGCTCCGGTGGCGCGTCCGCGTCCGGAGTGCCCGGCGTGCCCGGTGCGCGCAAGCCCGCGTTCGGTGCCCCCGGCACGGGGACGACGCCGCCCCCGGGGCCCGCGGACCCCGAGGCGCCGCAGCACCGGGCGTAGCCGCGATCGGATCGGCGTCCATCGGTGACAGGCGTCGGCCGCGGCGGGTGGGAGGCACCCGCCGCGGCCGACACCGGCATCACATCGGTGGTCAGCCCGTGCCCTGCCGCAGCTGCGGCAGCACCTTCGTCCGGTAGAAGTCGAAGAAGCCCCGCTGGTCGGGGCCGATCTGGTTCACGTACACGCGGTCGAAGCCGGCGTCCGCGAAGGCGGCGAGGGCCGCGACGTGTTCGTCGGAGTCGTCCCCGCACACCATCCCCTTGCGCGTCATCTGCTCGGTGACGAGCGACTGCGCCTGCTCGAAGTGGCGCGGGGTGGGCAGCACCTGTCCCAGCTCGCCGGGCAGGAGTTCGGTGTACCAGAGCCGGTGCGCCGTGCGGACGGCCTCGTCACGGTCCGGGCCGTAGCAGACCTTCAGCCCGCCGCTGACCAGCTTCGCGCCGCCGCCTCCCTTGCGGAACCGCGTGACCAGCGACTCCTCGGGTGCCATCGTGATGTAGCCGTCCCCGACACGCGCCGCGAGCGCCGTCGCCTTGGGGCCGAACCCGGAGACGTCGATGGGAACGGGGCCGTCCGGAACCGTGTAGAGCCGGGCGTTCTCCACGGTGTAGTGGGTGCCGCGGTGGTTGACCAGCTCGCCGGTGAAGAGGTGCCGCATCACCGCGATCGCCTCCTCCAGCATCTCGAGGCGGACGTTCGCCGGCGGCCAGTGGTCGCCCAGGATGTGCTCGTTCAGCGCCTCGCCCGAGCCCACGCCGAGCCGGAGACGGCCGCCGGTCATCACCGCGCACGTCGCCACGGCCTGTGCCAGCACCGCCGGATGGATGCGTACGGTCGGACAGGTCACCGCGGTCTGGACGGGCAGCGACACGGCCTCCGAGAGGGCTCCGATCACCGACCACACGAACGGGCTCTGCCCCTGCTCGCGGTTCCAGGGATGGTAGTGGTCGGAGATCCACAGGCAGTCGAAGCCGGCCTGCTCGGCCATCCTCGCCTGCTCGATCAGGTCGGCGGGGCCCCACTCCTCGGTAGCCAGGAAGTAGCCGTATTCGGGCATGAGGAGCACCTCCGCGACGCTCGGGTCAGCCGGTCGCGACCCGGGTAACCCCCGCCCGCGCGCGCGAAACGCCGGGAAACCACGCGTTTGGGTGCCCTGCCCAGGGGGACGCGGAAGACCCGTACGTATGTGTGCCGTACGCGGGACACGAGTGCGTACAAACGCTGGGGTGGCACCCGTACGCGCCCCATGACCGAGACGCCGTATGCGACCCACTCCGGAGGCGAACCGTGAGTCGACCCCGCATCGTCATCGTCGGAGCCGGCTTCGCCGGCTACCAGACGGCCCGCACCCTCTCCCGGATGGCCAGGGACAAGGCCGAGATCATCCTGCTGAACCCGACCGACTACTTCCTTTATCTTCCGCTGCTGCCCCAGGTCTCCGCGGGCATCCTGGAACCGCGTCGTGTGACCATCGCGCTCTCGGGCCTGCGCCATGTGCGCCTGGTGCTCGGCGAGGCCGACGGGATCGACCTGGACGACCGCACCGTGCACTACACCGGCCCCGAGGGCGAGGTCGGCACGCTGCGGTACGACCGGCTGGTGCTCGCCGCCGGCAGCGTCAACAAGCTGCTGCCCATCCCGGGCGTCGCCGAGCACGCGCACGGCTTCCGCGGCCTGCCCGAGGCGCTGTACCTGCGCGACCACGTCACCCGGCAGATCGAGCTCGCCGCCGGTGACGACGACCCCAAGGCGTGTGAGGCGCGCTGCACCTTCGTGGTGGTGGGCGCCGGTTACACCGGCACCGAGGTGGCGGCCCAGGGGCAGATGTACACCGACGAACTGGTGCGGCAGCACCCCCTGCGGGAGGGCATGAAGCCGCGCTGGCTGCTGCTCGACATCGCCGAACGGGTCCTGCCCGAACTGGACCAGCGGCTGTCGCGCACCGCGGACGACGTGCTGCGGCAGCGGGGCGTCGAGGTGCGGATGGGCACCTCCGTGAAGGAGGCGACGCGCACCGGGGTGCTGCTGACCGACGGCGAGTTCGTCGACACCCGCACCGTGGTGTGGTGTGTCGGCGTACGGCCCGACCCCCTCGCGGAGTCCCTCGGGCTGCCGATGGAACGCGGCCGGCTGCTCGTCGAGCCCTCGCTCCAGGTGCCCGGCCACCCCGACGTCTTCGCCGCCGGCGACGCGGCCGCCGTGCCCGACCTGGAGAACCCGGGCAAGTACCACCCGATGACCGCCCAGCACGCCTGGCGGCAGGGCAAGGTGGCGGGGCACAACGTGGCCGCCTCGCTCGGCGTCGGCACCCGCCGTCCCTACCGCCACAAGGACATGGGCTTCGTCGTCGACCTGGGCGGGGTGAAGGCCGCCGCGAATCCGCTCGGTGTGCATCTGTCCGGTCCTGTGGCGGGCGCGGTCACCCGCGGCTACCACCTCGCCGCGATGCCCGGCAACCGCATCCGCGTGGCCGCCGACTGGGCGCTGGACGCCGTACTGCCGCGGCAGGGCGTGCAGTTGGGGCTCGTACGGTCCTGGTCCGTGCCGCTGGACACCTCCTCACCGGAGGTGGCGCGGGTGCCGGGCGGACCGGAGAAGCCGCAGGACGGCGGGAAGCCGCAGGGCGGTGGTGAGGCGCAGACCGGCGGCGGCGCGACACCGCAGCGGGAGCCCGCCAAGCCCGGGCCGGCGGAGATACCCGGGAACGCAGGGGACGCCGGGGGCACCGGGGGCACCGGAGACAAGCCAGGACCGGTCAAGGTGACGGACCCCGGACCGGAGGAGGACCGGAAGCCGGACACGAAGCCGGACACGAAGGAGGGTGCATGAGCAACGCGGGAGTCGACAACATCAACGTGAGGGATCACCAGCTCCACGAACTGGCGCAGCAACTGCGCGTCGACAGCGTGCGCGCCGCGGCGGCCGCGGGATCCGGGCACCCGACCTCCTCGATGTCGGCCGCCGAACTGATGGCCGTCCTGTTCGCCCGGCACCTCCGCTACGACTTCGAGCGCCCCGGCCACCCCGGCAACGACCGCTTCGTGCTGTCCAAGGGACACGCCTCGCCCCTGCTGTACGCCACGTACAAGGCGGTCGGCGCCGTCGACGACGAGGAGCTGCTCACCTTTCGCAAGCTGGGCAGCCGGCTCGAGGGCCATCCCACGCCGCAGCGGCTGCCGTGGGTGGAGACCGCCACCGGCTCGCTCGGCCAGGGCCTGCCCGTGGGCGTCGGCATCGCACTGGCCGGCAAGCGGCTGGACCGTACCGGCTTCCGGGTGTGGGTGCTGTGCGGCGACAGCGAACTCGCGGAGGGCTCCATCTGGGAGGCCGCCGAGCAGGCCTCGTTCGAGCACCTCGACAACCTGATCGCGATCGTCGACGTCAACCGGCTGGGCCAGCGCGGCCCGACCCGGCACGGGCACGACCTGAACGCGTACGCCCGCCGGTTCCAGGCGTTCGGCTGGCACGTCATCGAGATCGACGGCCATGACGTGGACGCGGTGGACCGCGCGTACGGCGAGGCCCTCTCGACCCTCGGCCAGCCCACGGTGATCCTGGCCCGCACCCTCAAGGGCAAGGGCGTCCCGGCCGTCGAGGACCGCGAGGGTCTGCACGGCAAGCCGCTGAAGGACGCCGACGAGGCGATCGAGGAGCTCGGCGGCGTCCGTGAGCTGCGCGTCGAGGTGCGGCAGCCGCCCGCCGCCCGCGTGATGCACGCCGTCCGTGCGGGTCACCTCGACCTCCCGCGCTACGAGACGGGGGACGAGGCCGCCACCCGCGACGCCTACGGGCAGGCCCTCGCCGCCCTCGGCAGCGCGCGCGGCGACGTCGTCGCCCTCGACGGCGAGGTCAGCGACTCCACGCGCGCGGAGTACTTCGCCAAGGAACACCCCGAGCGGTTCTTCGAGTGCTACATCGCCGAGCAGCAGATGGTCGCGAACGCGGTCGGGCTCGCGGCCCGCGGCTGGGTGCCGTACGCGTCCACGTTCGCCGCGTTCCTCACCCGCGCCCACGACTTCGTGCGCATGGCCTCGATCAGCGGGGCCGGGATCAACCTGGTCGGTTCGCACGCGGGCGTCGCCATCGGCCAGGACGGGCCCTCGCAGATGGGCCTGGAGGACCTGGCGATGTTCCGCGCGGTGCACGGCTCGACCGTGCTGTACCCGTGCGACGCCAACCAGACGGCCAGGCTCGTCGCCGCGATGGCGGAGTGCGAGGGCATCCGCTATCTGCGCACCTCGCGCGGCAAGACCCCGGTGATCTACGGCCCGGACGAGGAGTTCCCGGTCGGCGGCAGCAAGGTGCTGCGCTCCTCGGGCCAGGACCGGCTGACCCTGGTCGCGGCAGGCGTCACCGTTCCCGAGGCCCTCGCCGCCGCCGACGCGCTCGACCGCGAGGGCATCCGGGCCCGGGTGATCGACCTGTACTCGGTCAAGCCCGTCGACCGCGCCACCCTGCGCGAGGCCGCCGAGCAGACCGGCTGCCTGATCACGGTCGAGGACCACCGCGAGGAGGGCGGACTCGGCGACGCGGTCCTCGACGCCTTCACCGACGGACGCCCGGTACCGCGCCTGATCCGCCTGGCCGTCCGTACGATGCCCGGCTCGGCCACCCCCGAGGAGCAGCTGCACGCCGCGGGCATCGACGCCGAGTCCGTCGCGGCGGCGGCCCGGCTGCTGGTGGAGAACGCGGTGATCCCCTGAGCGCCGGTACCCGCAACACCCACAGCGGACGAGGGAGTTGAGAGCATGGCCAGCGCACACACGGTACGGGCCGGCCGCCGCACCGTGGAGGTCCACCGGCCGGACAAGGTGCTCCTCCCGGGCGGCGGGCGGGGCGAGGACGTCACCAAGGCCGGTCTCGTCGCGTACTACCGTGCCGTCGCCCCGTACATGCTGCCGCACCTGCGGGGCCGTCCCCTGATGCTGGAGCGGCACCCGGACGGGCTCGACGGACCGCGGTTCATGCAGAAGAACGCCTCGGAGCACTACCCGGACTGGATCCGGCGCGTGGAGATGACCAAGGAAGGAGGCACCGTCTGCCACGTCGTGTGCGAGGACACGGCCAGCCTGGTCTACCTCGCCGACCAGGCGTGCGTCACCCTGCACCGCTGGCTCTCCCGGGCGGGCGCACCGGACCGGCCCGACCGCATGGTGTTCGACCTCGACCCCGCCGTCGACGACTTCGCCCAGGTCCGCCGGGCCGCGCACGACCTGGGCGAGCTGCTGGACGAGCTGGAACTGCCGTACGGTCTGATGACGACCGGGTCGCGCGGGCTGCACGCCGTGGTGCCCCTCAAGGGTGACGAGGACTTCGACGACGTACGCGAGTTCGCCAAGGAGGCGGCCGAGGTGCTCGCCGGGCGCCACCCCGGCCGGCTCACCACCGCCGCCCGCAAGAAGGACCGCGGCGACCGGCTGTACCTCGATGTGCAGCGCAACGCCTACGCGCAGACCGCCGTGGCCCCCTTCACCGTGCGCGCCAGGCCGGGCGCGCCGGTGGCCGTGCCGTTCGCCAGGGAGCAACTGGACGACCCCGCGCTCGACGCCCGTCGCTGGACCGTCGCCGATGCCGTCGAGCAGGCGCGCACCAGGCCCTGGGCGGGACTCATGGACCGGGGCCGTTCGCTCGGCCCCGCGCGACGGCGCCTGAGCGCGCTGCGCGACTAGACCGGCGCCGGGGAAGCCGGCCACGCGGTGCGCCGTCACGGGCACCGCGTGGCCGGTACACGGTTGCGCGGCAGGTTTGGTCAACGCACTTGTGAGCACCCGGTGTTCGAGGTGGCCATGTCGAACACATCAGATACACCGAAAACCCGGAACACACGCAACTCCCCCGAGGAGAACACCACATCGGACGGCGCACAGGGCACGACGGAGACGGCGGAGTCCCGGCCCGGCCCGATGCAGGTGCTGCGCCACGCGCGCACGCAGCTCGCCGAGCTGACCGGTATGACGCCCGAGTCGGTGTCGTCCTTCGAACAGACCGACGACGGCTGGACGTTGGAGGTCGAGGTCCTGGAGCTCGAGCGGGTCCCCGACACGATGAGCCTGATGGCGAGCTATCTCGTCGAACTCGACCCCCACGGTGAGCTCACCGGCTACCGGCGCGTTCGCCGCTACGAACGCGGGCGGGCCGACGCACATAGGTCCGGCGGCCGGTAGGCCGCAATCCCGCAACCCCTACCACAGACAAGGAGGACCGGCCGGCATGACAGTGGTTCCTGCACAGCAGACCGGCGGAGGAGGCGGCAGCAGCGGCCTGTACGACGTCCTGGAGCTCGTCCTCGACCGAGGGCTCGTGATCGACGCCTTCGTGCGGGTCTCCCTCGTCGGCATCGAGATTCTGAAGATCGACGTCCGTGTCGTCGTCGCCAGTGTCGACACCTATCTGCGTTTCGCCGAGGCGTGCAACCGCCTCGACCTGGAGTCGGGGCCGCGCAAGAGCCCCGGCCTGCCCGACATCGTCGGCGAGATCACCGAGTCCGGTGCCCGCGGCAAGTCCAAGGGCGCCCTGTCCGGTGCCGCCCAGACGATCTCGGACGCCTTCTCGCAGGCCCGTGAAGAGGGCCAGTCCGAATCGCGGCCGCGGGCCCGCAAGACCACGTCGCGCAAGAGGGGGGACGAGGAGTGAGCACGTACGTCTACGGCATCGCGGCGCGCTCGCACCCCTCGCTCCCCGCGGAGATGGGTGGGGTCGGCACCCCGGCCCGTCCCGTGCGCATCCTGGAGGAGGGCGAGCTGGCCGCCGTCGTCAGCGACGCCCCCGAGGACCTGCGCCCCAAGCGCAAGGACCTGCTCGCCCACCAGAACGTGCTGAACGAGGCGGGCGGCGGCGGTGTCGTGCTGCCCATGCGGTTCGGCAGCGTGGCCCCGGACGACGAGACCGTGACCGGGGTGCTCGCCGAACGCGCCGAGCACTACCTGGAGCGGCTCCAGGCCCTGGACGGCAAGGTCGAGTACAACGTCAAGGCCAGCCACGACCAGGAGGCCGTGCTGCACCGGGTGATGTCCGACAACCCGGAGCTGCGCGCCCTCGCGGAGTCCAACCGGAGTGCGGGCGGCGGGAGTTACGAGGACAAGCTGCGGCTCGGCGAGATGGTGGCGGCCGCCGTGCAGAACCGGGAGGCGGAGGACGCGGCGCTGCTGCGGCAGGCGCTGGAGGGCACCGCCGCGGCCGAGAGCGTGGGCCCCGAGTCGACCGGCTGGCTCGCCAACGTCTCGTTCCTGGTGGACCGCGCGAAGGCCGAGGAGTTCCTCGCCGTCGTGGAGCGGATCCGCAAGGAGTTCGCGCATCTGGACGTGCGGGTCAACGGGCCGCTGCCGCCGTACAGCTTCGTCGAGCCGGCGCCGTCCGAGCCCGCGGAGGCGAGGACGTGACGACCGGCGGGCGAGGACGTGCGAACGGCACGCCCGGCACCCGGGAGTGACCCTGCCGGCACCTGACGGTGACGGCGACGACCTACGGGCCCGTACCGCGGGCACGGGTGAGGACGGATGGCAATGGGACTGATCGGTGAGGTGCTGCTGCTGCCGTTCGCACCCGTGCGCGGCGGCCTCTGGGCGGTACGTCAGGTACTCGCCGAGGCCGAACGTCAGTACTACGACCCGGGCACGATCCGGGCCGAGCTCTCCCGTCTCGAGCAGCTCCTGGAGGCGGGCGAGATCACCGAGGAGGAGTTCGACCGGCAGGAGGACGTGCTCCTGGACCGGCTGGAGGAGAGCGCGCGCAGGGGCGCGGGAACGGGCAACGGGACGACAGAATGAATCGACTGGGACTGGGCCTCGCCGTCGGGGCCGGATATGTGCTCGGACGGACGAAGAAGATGAAGCTCGCGGTGGCGGTCGCCACCGCGGTGGCGGGCAAGCGCATGAACCTGAGCCCGCGCGGGATCGCGGACCTGGTGTCCCAGCAACTGCAGAACAATCCGCAGTTCAAGGAGATCGGGGACCAGATCCGCGAGGATCTGCGCGGCGTCGGCAAGGCGGCCTCCGGGGCGCTGGTCGAGCGGCAGATCGAAGGGCTGGCCGACCGGCTGCACGGCCGCACCGCCCAGGTGCGCGACCAGCTCGCCGGGGTGACCCCGGACCTGCCGGGCCGCGCCGACGAGGACGAGGAGCCCTACGAGGACGAGGAGCCCTGCGAGGCGGACGGGGCCGACTCGCACGACGACGACCGCGACGACCGCGGCGAACAGGACGACCGCGACGACCGCGACGAGCGGGAGGGTCGGGACGAGGGACTGGACGAGGAACCGGACGAGGGACCGGACGAGGGGCCCGAGCGACAGCGGCCCCGGGCAAAGGCGCCGGCGAAGAAGGCCGCGCCCAAGAAGCGGGCCGTCGGGCGGAGTGCCGCCGAGAAGACGGCGGCACCGGCGAAGAAGGCGCCCGCGAAGAAGGCGACCGCGGCCGGGAAGACCGCGCAGAAGGCACCCGCCAAGAAGACGGCCGCGGCCCGCAAGTCGGTCACGGCGAAGAAGACCGTCCCCGGGCCCCGCAGCGGATCCCCGAAGGCCGGATCCCCGAAGGGAGGCGGTGACCGATGACCGATACCCTCCGCTCCGCGACGGGCCGGGCCACGGACAAGGCCACGGACAAGGCCAAGGACAACCCGCTGACCTCGCTGGCCGGCAGCGAGGCGGCCGACCGGCTGAAGGCCGAGGTGCAGGAGTACCTCGCCGCCCAGGCACAGCGCCTGCTGGCCGGCGTCGGCCGCAAGCTCGGCGAGACGACCGTCAAGCTGAACGACATCGCCGAGGGCAACAGTCCGGGCTTCGCCAAGCTCGCGCTCGAGGGCGGCCGCAAGCTCGCCCAGGGCAAGGGCCCCCTGCGCAGCGCCGTGGAGATCGGCGCCTCGCGCGCCAAGGACAACGTGGTGGGCGCGCTGAAGAATCTCGGCGGCGGCAAGGGCAAGCGCAAGGGCGCCGCGGGGCAGAAGCCCACCGTCATCATCGAGTCCATCGACGTCGGCGTGTCCGTGCGCACCGCGTACGACCAGTGGACCCAGTACCAGACCTTCAGCACCTTCGCCAAGGGCGTGAAGAGCGCCAGCCGCGCCGACGACACGCACTCCGACTGGCAGATGAAGATCTTCTGGTCCAGCCGCAGCTGGAAGGCCCACACCACCGAGCAGGCGCCGGACGACCGGATCGTGTGGACCTCGGAGGGCGCGAAGGGCACCACGAAGGGCGTGGTCTCCTTCCACGAGCTGGCCGAGAACCTCACGCGCGTGATCCTGGTCATCGAGTACTACCCGAAGGGCCTGTTCGAGAAGACCGGCAACATCTGGCGCGCGCAGGGCCGCCGGACCCGCCTGGACCTGAAGAACTTCGCCCGTTTCATCATGCTGCGCGGCGAGGCGGAGGACGGCTGGCGCGGTGAGATCCGTGACGGCGAGGTCGTCCGCTCGCACGAGGACGCCGTCGCGGAGGAGCAGGAGCAGGAGCAGCAGGACCAGGAGCAGCAGGACCAGGGGGAGGAGGAAGAGCAGCAGGAGGGGCAGCCGGAGGCCGAGGCGTCCGACGCGTACGAGGAGCCTGTGGAGGAGGGCGAGTACGAGGAGGACGGCGAGGACTACGGCGACGAGGAGTACGAGGAGCCGGAGGAGCCCGAACAGGCGGAAGAAGCCGAAGAGGCTCCCGATGACGCGCCGGAGGAGGAGTACGAGGACCAGGACCAGTACGAGGACCAGGACCAGGACCAGGACCAGTACGAGGAGGACCAGGACCAGTACGACGACGAGTACGAGGACGACGACCGGGCGGCCGCCGCCGGTGGCCGGCGATGACATTCCCGAGCGGAGGCGGCAGACTGCCCGAGCCGTACGGCCAAGGCGGCGGCGCCAACCTCGCCGACATCCTGGAACGGGTCCTCGACAAGGGGCTGGTGATCGCGGGCGACATCCGCATCAACCTGCTCGACATCGAGCTGCTGACCATCAAGCTGCGCCTCATCGTCGCCTCTGTGGACAAGGCGAAGGAGATGGGTATCGACTGGTGGGAGAGCGATCCCGCGCTGTCCTCGCGCGCGCGGCGCGACGAACTCGCGCGGGAGAACGCCGAGCTGCGCGCGCAACTCGCCGAGCTGGAGCGCGGCCCGGGCCGGGAGGACGCCTCCCTGGAGCGCGGCCGCGCCAGAGAGGAGCCGTCATGACGTCCGGACTGCGCTACGTCTACGCCGTCTGCCGTCCCTTCGACGCCGCTCTCCAGTCCCAGTTGTCCGGGGTTGCGGGCGTGCCGCCGAAGCTCCTGTCCCATCACGGGCTGATCGCCGTGCTCAGCGAGGTGCCCGGGCACGACTTCGAGGAGGAGGCGCTCAAGGCCCGTCTGGAGGACCTGGACTGGCTGAGCGCGACCGCCCGCGCCCATCAGGGTGTGATCGACGCGCTCACCACCGTGACCACACCGCTGCCCCTGCGGCTCGGCACCGTCTTCCGGGACGACAGCGGTGTCCGCACGATGATCGAGGCCCGGGAGGACGAGTTCCGGCGCACACTCGACCGTTTGGAGGGGAGGGTCGAGTGGGGCGTCAAGGTGTATCTCGACGCCGGGGACGCCGCACCTGAACGGCCGGCCGCGAAACCCGCGTCGGGCCGGGACTATCTGCTGCAGCGGCGTATGCGGACCCGGTCGAACGAGGAAATGTGGCAGAACGCCGAGACGTTCGCGCGCGGACTGCACGATTCCCTCTCCGGCCGTGCCGAGGATTTCCGGATGCACGCACCGCAGAACTCCGCTCTGTCCGGAGCGGCCGGCCGGAACGTGATGAACGCCGCCTATCTGGTGCCCCGCGGAGAATCGGAGGAATTCGTGGAACTCGTGGACCGCACGAAGGACGACACCCCCGGACTCCGGGTCGAACTCACCGGCCCCTGGGCGCCCTACTCCTTCACCGGGGAGGAGTAGGCGTGACGGTCGTGGAACGGCGTGAGGTCGCCCTCGTCGACCTGCTCGACCGGCTGCTGGCGGGCGGCGTCGTCATCGCCGGCGACCTCACCCTGCGCATCGCGGACGTCGACCTGGTCCGTATCGACCTGAATGCGCTGATCAGCTCAGTGAACGACAAGGTGCCGTCCCCGTGGGAGGAGAGGCCTTGAGCCGCCTGGAGCTCGAACCGGACACGGTGGAGCGCGACCTCGTCAAGCTCGTGCTGACCGTCGTCGAACTGCTCCGCCAGCTCATGGAACGCCAGGCCGTGCGCCGTTTCGACACGGGTGAGCTGACCGAGGAGCAGGAGGAGCGCATCGGGCTCACCCTGATGCTGCTGGACGACCGCATGGCCGAACTGCGGGACCGTTTCGGACTGCGGCCCGAGGACCTCAACCTGGACCTCGGGCCGCTCGGGCCGCTGCTCCCTCGCGACTGAGACGCGCATACGAATGGGCCCGCCCTGTTGCCGTCAGGGCGGGCCCATTGCGTCCGTCATCCATTACCAGCGGTACCAGCGCCCGCGTGTCCCTCCGGCGTTCGTACTCCGCACAAGGAACCCGAGCGCCCAGATCATCAGGACGACCAGGGCGATCCAGAAGAACGCCTTGACCGCGAATCCCAGACCGAAAAGAATCACGGCCAGAAGCAGAACGAGCAAAAGGGGAACCATGATGACACCTCCTGCTCTCCGTGTGACCCGAAATTCTTGAATCAGGCATCACCCAACGGTTTCACTCGGTCTCATTTACGGCACAGGATCTCCCCGTGCAGCACGGAGAACCAGCCGTCCTCCTGCCGCCCCCACTCCCGCCAGGCCCCGGACACCGCCCGCAGCTCCTCCGGGCTCGCATGGCCGCCCCCGGTGGCACGCTCCGCGTACGCGGACGCCAGCGTCCGGTCCGCCCACAGGCCGCTCCACCAGGCCCGCTCCTCGGCGGTGGAGAAGGTCCAGGTGCCGGACGTGGCCGTGATGTCGGTGAGACCGGCGGCGAGCGCCCAGGAGCGCAGCCGGCGCCCCGCGTCCGGCTCGCCGCCGTTCGCGCGGGCCACCCGCCGGTACAGGTCCAGCCAGTCGTCCAGGCCCGGCGTGAGCGGGAACCAGGTCATCGCCTCGTAGTCCGAGTCCCGGGCCGCCACGAACCCGCCCGGTTTCGTCACCCGCGCCATCTCGCGCAGCGCCGCCACCGGGTCGCCCACGTGCTGGAGCACCTGATGGGCGTGGACCACGCAGAACGTGTCGTCGGGGTAGGGCAGCGCGTGCACGTCCGCGACCGCGAAGTCGACGTTGGCGACACCCCGTTCCGCGGCCGTGGCCCGTGCCTTCTCCAGCACGTCCGGGGCACGGTCGACACCGGTGACGTGCCCGTCCGGGACCAGTCCGGCCAGGTCCGCGGTGATGGTGCCCGGCCCGCAGCCGATGTCCAGGATTCTCATGTGGGGCTCGATCGAGCCGAGGAGGTACGCCGCCGAGTTGGCGGCCGTCCGCCAGGTGTGCGAGCGCAGCACCGACTCGTGGTGCCCATGCGTGTAGACGGCGGTCTCCCGCGCGTTCGACATGACCGATCCCCTCCTCGCGTACGGTCCCCGCGCAGCCGGACGCTCCGCGGGGCGACACCTGCACCGTACGCCGGCATGCCGAATAATGAGACCCGCGTCTTGCTATGTGGACATCGTGGGGAGCGGCACGGCTGCGGGTCAGCGCGGGGACAGCGGGCGGTACACCGTCAGCGCCTCGGGCAGCTTGCACAGGGTCAGGTCGCCCTCGATGTCCGTCACCTCGCCGTCGTACGCGAGGAGGGTGCCCGGCGCGATGCCCTCCACGTGGAGCCGCGGGACGCGCACCGCCGCATGGGCGGGGGAGCGGGTCAGCGGACCGGCCAGCGCCGCCGCCACCAGCCGGAGCGCCGGACGACGGCCGCCGTGCACCACGCGGACGTCGAGCAGCCCGTCCGCGAGGTCGAAACGGCGGCCCGGGGCGAAGCCCATGCGGTGGTACGCGCCGTTGCCGGCGAACAGCAGCCACAGCGGATGGGGCCGGCCCTGGAAGGTCGCCCGCAGCGGATGGCGGTCCGCGCGCAGCACGCGCACCGCGCCGAGCACACCGGCCGGCCACCCGCCGATCCGCCCCGCCCAGTGCTCCCGCTCGCGCACCAGCTCCGGATAGACGCCCAGGCTGCACGTGTTGAGGAAGACGCCCTCCTTGGCGCCCGCACCGGAGCCCGCCGTGAACCGTCCCACGTCCACCCGGACGGCGTCGCCCTCCCGTACGGCGCGGCCGAGGGTCCGCGCGTCCTCGATGCCGAGGTCGTGGGCGAAGTGGTTGAGCGTGCCGCCGGGCAGGACGGCGAGGGGCAGGCCGTGGCGCAGGGCCGTGCCCGCCGCCGCGTTCACCGTGCCGTCGCCGCCGCACACACCCAGCACACGCGCGCGGGCGGCGGCCTTCTCCAACTCGTCCGGCACGTCCTCCGGCTCGCACTCCACGGTCTCGGCGAGCGGCAGCACCTCCTGCAGGGCGCGGACGCGGTCGGCGGTGCCCCCAGCCCGGTTGGCCACCACGACGAGTCCGTCCCCGTCGCGCAGCGCGGGCGCCTCGGCCCGCGGGCGTCCGGGAGGCGGAAGCTGGTCGCGGGTCGGCACCATGCCGCGTACGGCGTAGGCGGCGCCCATGCCGAGGGTCGCGCCCACGAGGACGTCGCTCGGGTAGTGCACCCCGGTGTACACGCGCGAGAGGACCACCGCGGCGGCCAGCGGCGCGACCGCGGCCCCCAGGGTGCGGGACTCCAGGGCGACCCCGGCCGCGAAGGCCGCCGCCGACGCGGAGTGGCCCGACGGGAACGAGGTGGTGATCGGCTGCCGCTTCAGCTGCCGCACCAGGGGAACCTGGTCCAGGACCGGGCGCGGCCGCCGTATCGAGCGCTTGCCCAGGGTGTTGATGGTGGCCGAGGCGAGGGTGAGCGAGGCCAGGCCCCGGGCGGCGGCCCGGCGGGCCCGCGGGCTGCGGGTCGCGGCGAGACCGGCCGCCACGGCGAACCAGAGCTTGCCGTGGTTGGCGGCGCGGGTCAGCCGGGGGAGCACATGGTCGCCGCCCGGCCAGTGGCGGGTGGCCACCGCCTCGAACAGACGGCAGTCCAGGGCGAGGAATCGATCCCTGAGGACGTGGTGGCCCGGCGGGCGGACGGTGAGGTCGACGTCTGGGGTCATGGAGCACTGGTACCCCGCGGTAGCCGATTCCTGCCAGGGGCGGGACCCGTCCGGGCGCGTCCCCGGCGGCCCCGGCCCGCAAAACGATTTGCCGTGCGGCACCGGACGTCCGGACAATGCGTGCCCATGGGACATCTGGAAGCCGCGCACCTCGAGTACCACCTCCCCGACGGGAGGACGCTGCTCGGCGACGTGTCCTTCCGGGTGGGGGAGGGCAGCGTCGTCGCCCTCGTCGGACCCAACGGCGCCGGGAAGACCACCCTGCTGCGGCTGCTCTCGGGGGAGCTGAAACCGCACGGCGGGACCGTCACCGTCAGCGGCGGGCTCGGCGTGATGCGTCAGTTCGTGGGGTCCGTGCGGGACGAGACGACCGTGCGGGACCTGCTCGTGTCCGTGGCGCCGCCCCGCATCAGGGAGGCGGCCCGGGCCGTCGACGCCGCCGAGCACGCCGTCATGACCTCCCCCAGTGCCTCAAGGGCCTGGGAGGTGCCCCCATCCGACGAGGCGGCCCAGATGCGGTACGCGCAGGCCCTCGCCGACTGGGCGGAGGCGCGCGGCTACGAGGCCGAGACGCTGTGGGACGTGTGCACCACGGCCGCGCTCGGGGTGCCGTACGAGAAGGCGCAGTGGCGGCAGGTGCGGACGCTCTCCGGCGGCGAGCAGAAGCGGCTCGTGCTGGAGGCCCTGCTGCGCGGCGCCGACGAGGTGCTGCTCCTCGACGAGCCCGACAACTACCTCGACGTCCCCGGAAAGCGCTGGCTGGAGGAGCGGCTCGCGGAGACCCGCAAGACCGTGCTGTTCGTCTCCCACGACCGGGAGCTGCTGGCGCGTGCCGCCGAGCGGATCGTCAGCGTGGAACCGGGCCCGGCGGGCGCGGACGCCTGGGTGCACGGCGGCGGTTTCGCCACCTACCACGAGGCCCGGCGGGAACGCTTCGCGCGCTTCGAGGAGCTGCGGCGCCGCTGGGACGAGAAGCACGCCCAGCTCAAGAAGCTCGTGCTGAACCTGCGGCAGGCGGCCTCGGTCAGCCACGAGATGGCGTCCCGCTACCACGCCGCGCAGACCCGGCTGCGCAAGTTCGAGGAGGCGGGGCCGCCGCCGGAGCCGCCGCGCGAGCAGGACATCACGATGCGGCTCAAGGGCGGCCGCACCGGCGTACGGGCGGTCACCTGCGCCGGGCTGGAGCTCACCGGCCTGATGAAGCCCTTCGACCTGGAGGTCTTCTACGGCGAGCGCGTCGCCGTGCTCGGTTCCAACGGCTCCGGCAAGTCGCACTTCCTGCGGCTGCTCGCGGGCGAGGACGTGGCCCACACCGGGCAGTGGAAGCTCGGGGCGCGCGTGGTGCCCGGGCACTTCGCCCAGACCCACGCCCATCCCGAGCTGGAGGGCCGCACCTTGCTCGACATCCTGTGGAAGGAGCACGCCCAGGACCGCGGCGCTGCCATGTCCCGGCTTCGGCGGTACGAGCTCACGGGCCAGGCCGAGCAGGCCTTCGACCGGCTCTCGGGCGGCCAGCAGGCCCGCTTCCAGATCCTGCTCCTCGAGCTCCAGGGCGTGACCGCGCTGCTGCTGGACGAGCCGACGGACAACCTCGACCTGGAGTCGGCCGAAGCGCTCCAGGAGGGGCTGGAGGCCTTCGACGGGACGGTCCTCGCGGTCACGCACGACCGCTGGTTCGCCCGCTCCTTCGACCGCTTCCTGGTCTTCGGTTCCGACGGCCGCGTACGGGAGACGGCGGAGCCGGTGTGGGACGAGCGGCGGGTGGAGCGGGCCCGGTAGGACCCCCCGCCCGGCAGGGCCACCCCGCCCGGCAGGGGCGGGCAGGCCGCGGCTCACTTCCAGCGCAGCAGTGCGCCCACGCCGCCCACCGGAGCGTCGCCGTCCCCGGCCGGGGTCACCGAGATCGCCGGGGCGCCCGTCACCACGGCCGCGCGCAGCAGGGCGTCGTCCGCGCGGGCCGGCCACGCCTCCCGTTCGCCGATGGCCTGGAGTTCGGTGCGCCGCACCGCGAGCTGGTCCGGGTTCTCGCCCACCCACACCTCGCGCTGGGCGTCCGGGCCGTCCGGGCGGATCAGCAGTTCGTCGATGCGGTGCTCACGGGCGGCCTCGATCACCGCCGGCACGCCCTCCACCGCCCTGGCGCGTCCGTCGGGGCCGGGCTCCCGCGCGGCCAGGAACCGGCCCAGATCGTCCTCGGCCCGATGCCGCACGTGCTCGGCGCGGATGCGCTCCACCTCGCCGTCCAGCAGCCTGCTGCCGGCGCCGTGCTCGGTCTCCATCACGTGGTCCTGCAGATGCTTCGGCAGCCGCTCGTGCACCGCCCGCCGCTCCCGGGCGTCCCCGACCAGGATCACCAGATCGGCGCGGGTCTCCTCCTGGCACGCGACGAGCGCGTCGGCGACCTCTCCCGCGTTGTGCTCCCAGGTGTTCTCCACCCGGAGCTGGAAGTGCCGCTCCGACCACTCGGCCGAGCTCGTGCGGTGCAGCGGCCACTGCCGGCCGGTGACCGTGCCCGCGTCCTGGCTGCCCACCGCGCTGCGCAGCTCGAGGTCCGCACCCCGCCGGTCGACGTACGCCACCAGGCACAGCGGGTCCTCGCCCGCCAGCTCCAGCAGCGGGGCGGTGTGCGGCAGCGATGCCCAGTGGGCGGTGCTGCCGGCCATCGGGCGCCGGGCCAGCGGTGGATCGAGCATCACCTCGCCGTCGCGGGCGAACAGCACGCGCCCGTGCGGTTCGGTGGAGTGCCGCAGGCCGTGCACCGCGTCACGCACGGCCCGGCAGGTGGCCTCGTCCGCGCCCTGATCGGCGAGCTGCCGGGCCATGGCCTCGGCCGTCAGCTCCCGCTCGCGGACCATGTTCTCCGTGTGCCGGGAGAGGTCGACGTACACGGAGGCCCAGGGCCCCGGCTGTTCGTACAGTGGGTCGAGAAAGGCGAGATCCATGGCTCCCTCCAGGAGGCCGCTCGGGTAACGCTTGCCGGGCGGGTACCCGGACGGCATGAAGGAACACGACGAGCGGGGTACCACCATGACCGGAGTCGATCCCCGTCAGCTGGACGACCAGCAGCTGATGAAGGAGCTGGAGACGATCCACCGCACACGGCACGACACACTTCTGCACGGCTCGAACGACGCGCTGCGCGTGCACAACGACCGCATGGCGGAGCTGGAGGGCGAGTACCTCCGCCGCAACCCGCGCCGCGTCGTGGCGGCGGGCCGCACGCGTGAGGGCGCGCGGGAACGGGACGCAGGGGAGCCCTGATCCGTCGGGGTCCCGCGGACGGCGGGAGGCCCTCGGACGGACGGCGGGGGCCGCTCGGACGGCGGGAGGCCCTCGGACGGACGGGCCGCGCACGGCGAACGGGCCGCGCACGACGAACGGCCGCCGCGAGGGAACCGGTTCTGCACCGGTCCTTCGCGACGGCCGTGAGCCGGCGCGGCCGTGACTCCGTGCGGCTCGCCCAGGGGCCCGCGGACCCCGGGGCCTCTCAGGTGTCCCGGCGGTCGGTCTCCTTGGAGAACACGTCCAGCAGCGCCTCGCAGAACGCCTTCAGGTCGTCCGGCTTGCGGCTGGTGACCAGCTTGTTGGGGCCGTGGTCGCAGATCTTCACCTGCTCGTCCACCCACTCCGCACCCGCGTTGCGCAGGTCCGTCCGCAGACTCGGCCAGGAGGTCAGCACCCGGCCGCGTACGACGTCCGCCTCGACCAGCGTCCAGGGGGCGTGGCAGATCGCCGCCACGGGACGTCCCTGGTCGAAGAAGTCGCGGACGAACGACACGGCCTTCTCGTCCGTGCGCAGGAAGTCCGGATTGGCCACGCCGCCCGGCAGCACGAGCCCGTCGAAGCCGTCGGCGGACGCCTCCGCCACCGTCCGGTCCACGGGGAACGTGTCCGCCTTGTCCAGATGGTTGAACCCCTGCACCTCACCGGACTGCGTCGACACGAGCACCGCTTCGTGGCCCGCGCCGGTCACCGCCTGCCACGGCTCGGTCAGCTCGACCTGTTCGACGCCCTCGGGCGCGGTCAGAAACGCGATACGCATGACTTCCACTCTCCTTCCCTCGCGCGCGGACGGCCCCGGCCTATCGGGAGCGGGCCCTCCTGGCGCTTTCTCTCTTTCCCCGCCGTACTGCTCGCCGCCCGGGACCGGCCCCCACCTCGACGGCGGCGTCATGCGGGAGTCCCGCCCGGCCAGCCGTCCGGGCCGGCCCGGCTGATGTCGGCGAGCGCCGATCCCGGGTCCTCCGCCAGGGCCAGGTCGCCGAGGCTGACCATGCCGACCGGGTGACCGTTCTCGACGACCGGAAGCCGCCGTACGGCGTGGTCGCGCATCAGGCCCACCGCGGCGGACACCGCGTCGTCGGGTCCGACGACCACCGGGTCGGGCGTGCACACGGCCTGGGCGCTGACCGTCAGCGGGTCCGCGCCGTCGGCCACGGCCCGCAGTGTGATGTCGCGGTCGGTCAGCACCCCGACGAGCCGCTGCTCGGTCGTGACGAGGACGTCGCCGATGTCCTGCGCGCGCATCAGCTGCGCCGCTTCGACGAGCGAGGTGTCCGGGCGGACCGTGACGACCGTCGGCGTCATGACCTCCCTGACGAACTCAGCCATGACTGTGTCCTCCCCTTCTCCGGGTCCGCGCTCGGGCGGGTGCTCGAAAGTCGCACATGACGTCGCCGCAGTACCCCGGAGCGGGGCGCTCATGCTTCGCCGTCCGCCTCAGGATCCGGCGCCCTCCGTCATTCCCACCACGGCCTCCGCGAGCTCGTGCACGGTGGTGTACCGCTCCTTCTTCGGCAGCTGCCGCACCGCCTCCACGAGCCCGTCCGGGGCGTGCTTGTCGAGCAGGACGCCGACCAGCTCACTGGGGCCCGCGGGGAACGAGGTGCGCCCCAGGGCGCGCGCCAGCTCCAGGCGCACCGCCTCCATGGGCGCGGCCGGGGTGCGGCCCTGGGCCACCGGGTTCTGCCAGATCTCGGGGTCGTCCTCGGCGGTCGGCTCCGGGTCGTGCCACTCCTCGCTGCGCGTGGAGTGCCCGGACCGGAGCAGGCCCTGCAGTTCGTGCTTCATCTCGTCGTCGCGGTGGACGTTCAGCCGGTCGCTGCCTCGCTGCATATCTCGCTCCAGATCTCTCAGGTGGCCACCGCGTACCCGTACGGCCCACATCGACACGAGTTTCGGCGGACGCTGTCGCGCAGCCGTGCGGGACGTGGTCGCCGACCTCGGTGCTCATGGCCGGTCCTCCCGGACGAGAGACGCGACGGCGCGGGAGCGCACACGGCAGCTTGACGGGTCACCAGCGCGCCGTCCGGAAAACCTGCGGCGTGCGTTTGCCCGCCGCACTCCCGGGCAGGCGCACACTCAGTGCTTCGGACAGGAGGCACGTCCGTGGGAGCGGCACGTCGTCCTCACCACGGGTGTGGCCCGCCGATCCCGGGCGCGCTTCCACGGTGACGGTCCATCCCAGAGCACCCCGCAGAGGGAGTTGCGACGCACCATGCGTATTCAGGCAAGCGTGAAGCACCACCACCCGCACGACGACGCCCCCGACACCGCGGAGGCGTTCCACAGGCTCGCCTCGCTGCCCGCCGGCCGGCAGCGCGACGAGCTCCGCGAGCGGATCGTGGAGGCGTGGCTGCCGATGGCCGAACGGCTCGCGGGCCGGTTCCGCAGCCGGGGCGAGAGCTTCGAGGACCTGCGCCAGGTCGCCGCACTCGGGCTGGTCAAGGCGGTCGACCGGTACGACCCCGACCGCGGCAACGCCTTCGAGAGCTATGCCGTCCCCACCGTCACCGGTGAGATCAAGCGCCACTTCCGCGACCACATGTGGACCCTGCACGTGCCGCGGCGCGTCCAGGACCTGCGCAACCGGGTGCGGTTCGCCTGCCAGGACCTGTCCCAGTCCGCCTCCGGCCGGCGGCCCACCGTCACCGAGATCGCCGAGCACGCGGGCATGAGCGAGGAGGACGTCCAGGCCGGACTGGAGGCACTGGAGAGCTTCACCGCGCTCTCCCTCGACGCGGAGCTGCCCGGCAGCGAGGACGGCTACTCGCTGGGCGACGCCCTCGGCTCGCCCGACCCGGCCCTCGACACCGTCGTCGACCGCGAGGCCGTCAAGCCCCGCCTCGCGGCCCTGCCGGAACGCGAACGCGCCATCCTCTACATGCGCTTCTTCAACGACATGACCCAGAGCCGGATCGCCGAGCAGCTGGGCATCTCCCAGATGCACGTCTCCCGGCTGATCAGCCGCTGCTGCAGCCGGCTGCGGGAGCAGGTGCTGCGGGACGTGGCATAGCGGACGGGTCCCCGCGCGCGGCCGCACGGTGTCACGATCCGGCGTCCCCGCGCGCGGGACCGGCCACGGCCAGCGCGAGGTGACGGGACATCAGATCCGTCACCTGCGCCTCGGCCAGGGAGAACGCCGGCCGGGCGCCCGAGCGGAACAGGGTGAGCACACCCCGCACCGGGCCGTCCGGGACGGCCAGCGGAACGCACAGCAGCGAGGTGACGTCGGCCCGGACCAGGACCGGGGCGCCCGAGGCGTCCCGGCCGAAGGCGTCCGGGTCCGCCGGCCGCACCCGCAGGACCGGGGATCCGCCGCGCGCCGCCTCCACGACGAGAGGGCAGGCGGCCGGATCCTGCGCGGCGACCACCGCCGCCTCCTCCCGCGACGGCCCGAGCACGACCGTACGGACCGTACGGACCGGGAGGCCGTCCCCCACGTCGGCCACCACCCAGTCCGCGAACCGCCCGTGCAGCACGTGCGCCGCCCGCTGGAGGGCGCCCTCCGCGGGCCCGTCGAGCAGGGCCGTGGTCATCGCGTCCACCAGGTCCAGCAGGGCCGCGTGCCGAGTGGTCTCGGCGAGGTCGGGCACCGGGTGCGCGGCGGGTTCCGGGGCCGGGATCCGCGGCGCCGCGGGCTGGAGCACCACGAGGACCCCCGTGCGCGGCTCGTCGCCGGGGCGCAGCGCGGTCAGGGTCGCCCGCACCGGTACCGAGGGCCGCTGCCGGAGGTGGACGGTGAGGCTGCGGTCGCCCTCCTCGCGGGCCACCGCCGCCGCCTGGGTACGGAACGCCACCTGGTCGGCGTGGGCGAGGAGCCCGGTCAGCGGCCGGCCCGAGGCATAGCCCGGCCGCACCCCGGTGAGCGCACTCGCCGCGGCGTTCATCCGGCGGACCACCGTTTCGCGGTCCACCAGCGCGAAGGGCAGCGGGAACCGCTGGAACAACGCCTTCAGCAGCCGCAGCTCCTGACGCTCCCCGGTGCCTTCGCCGCCGGGCGAAGCCGCCATGGACGCCCGCGCGAGCCGCTCGTACCGGGGCCACAGCCGGTCGGCCACATGATCGAGCTCGAAGATCGCCGCGTCCAGCACGGTCGGCAGGTCACTGCTCGGCACCGACCGGGCGGCCTTGAGCTCCGCCACACGGCGTACGAAATCCGCGAGTTCCTCGCCGAACTCGTCCGTTTCCGCCATTCCACGAACGTAACCCCGACGGCCCGTGCCGGGGACGACGCGTGCGGGCCGCACCTCACCGTTTTCCCGCGCGGAGGGCGGGAACGCGTGGAGCGAGGAGGCGTGCACATGCCGTTACACGCATACGTCGGCCGCCTGGGCCCGGAACCGCCGGAGTCGAGCCTTCCGGGACGCAGGCTCTCCGAACTCGCCGAAGAGGCCGCCCGCTGTATCAGCGCCTGCTGCGGAGCCAGCAGCACGGTCGGCGGGGGCGGCGCCGAGCGGCCCGCCGCGGTGACCCACCCGGACCTGGCCGGACTGGTCTCCGTCCAGCTCCGCTCCGACGACGGGCCCATACCGGCCGCGCTCGACCGTGGCGACCCCGTAGGCTCGGCGGACCTGCTGCGGGAGGGCCGCTGGCCGGACTACCGCGCGGTCGCCCTCGACGCGGGGGTGCGCTCCACCGTCACCATCCCGTTCCGGCGCTCGGGCCTGACCGTCGCGCTCAGCCTCTACAGTTTCCGGCCCGGCACCCTGCGGGACGCCCCGCACGGGCCCGTCCGCACGCTCGGCGACCACGCCGCGGCCTGCCTGGTGCGCGACCGCTCCTACCGGGCCGCGCTCACCGAACTCGACCAGCTGGGCGCCGCGCTGCGCTCCCGGCCGGTCGTCGACCAGGCCTGCGGCATCCTCATGCACCTGCTGTGCTGCGACGCGGACGCCGCCTTCGCGGTGCTGCGCCGCGTCTCGCAGGGCACCCACCGCAAACTGACGGACATCGCCTCGGCCGTCGTCGACAGGCGGGGGCGGGGGCTGGAGGAGGAACTGGTCCTGCTGTCCTCCGGGTGAGAGGACGCGGGCGGGGCGGCCGGTCACCCGCTCGGCGGACGCACGTCCCGCGAATGGTGCCCGGCCGCGCGCGGGGCGATGCCGGGCGGGCTCTGATGGGGTGCGGGGCACGGCGGTCGTCGTGCTCCCGGCCCAGCCCGCCGGAGCCTGCCGAAGGAGCCCCGCCGATGCGCCGCAGCACCCGAGTCGTGTCCGTCGCCGCCCTGTCCGCCGCCGCCCTGAGCGGGGGTGCGGTTTCCGCCGCCTCCGTCGCGGCGGCGGCAGGGGAAGCCGCCGAGGCCACCGCCGAGGCCAGCCCGTCCGCCGTCGTCCCCGGCGGCTCGATCACCGTCTCGGTCTCCTGCGCCCCGGCCGGCGACTCCCCTCCCGAGAGCGTGGAGGCGAGCTCCGGTGGTTTCGAGGACGGTGTGGCGCAGTTGCACCTGGTCCCCGGGACCGACCCCGCCGCCGGCCCCGCCTACCGGGGCTCCGCCCGCATCGCGCCCGACGGGGACTTCGCGACCATTCCCGAGGCGGCGGGGGAGCCCTCCGAGTGGTCCGTCGAGGGAACCTGCCCGGCGGCGCCCGGTGGCCACGGCACGGACTGGAGCGCAGCCTTCGCCGTCTCCCCGGACGGCGGCCGGCACGCGGACCGAGCGCCCCTCCACGGTGAGGAGCCCGTTGACGAGGGCGCCTACGGGGACGGTGACGAGGACGGGGAGGCGGAAGCGTACGGTGAGGGCCCGCGTGGACCGGGAGCGCGCGACGAGGACCGTCATGGCGCGGAGGACGGTCACGGGAGGGACGGTCACGGGGAGGACGGCCCGGGCGACGGCTCCCGCGACGGGCACTCCCGGCACTCCCACGGGAAGGACCCGGACGGCCGGGACCCGCACGATCAGAGCCCGGACGGCCGGGACCCGCACGGCCGGGACCCGGAGGCCGCGGCCGCCGACCCCGAGCTGTCCGCGAGCCAGTCACCGGTCGTCCGCCACGGTGTCCACGCGGGCGGGGGCGGCGCCTTCACCGACTCCGTTCCGGCCCTGGCCGCCGGCGGCCTCCTCATCGTGGGTGCCCTCTGTGCCGCCGCGCAGCGCCTGCGCCACAGGGGCTCCTCCGCACGCCGTTGACACTGTGACCGGCACAACCCCGCCGTACGCCCATGACGACACGGGACCCTGGGTACTCAGTGGCCGAGGAAGCGACGGTCACGTACGGGACGGGCCGGCATCCTGCGGGTGAGGCGCCCGCACCGGGACTCGCGCGGAGGCACAGATGCGGCGGACTCATCCGGAGGGGCACGGACCCGTCCGTTACGGTCCGCCCCGCCCCGACCAGGGGCTCCCCCTGCTGCCCGGCCTCACCGCCGCGCTGTGCGCCGCCGCCTACCGCCCCGACGCGGAACCCGTCGGCGGAAACCCCGTGCTCCTGGACTCCGCCAGTGGCTACTGGGGCCGACGGGGTCTGCCCACCGATCCCGGCCGGGTGGCCGCCGCCCCGGGTGCGCCCGCGCTGCTCCTGGCGCTGACCGCCGCCCTCGGCGGGGACGTACTGATACCGCGCCCCTGCGCCGCCTGGTGGGCGCCGGGGACCCGGACGTCGGGGAGGGCCGCGTTCCCGGTGCCGACCCCGGCGGAGTGCGGCGGTGTCCCGGACCCGTACGCCCTGCTG
This sequence comes from Streptomyces sclerotialus, assembly GCA_000719105.1. Taxonomy (GTDB): domain Bacteria; phylum Actinomycetota; class Actinomycetes; order Streptomycetales; family Streptomycetaceae; genus Streptomyces; species Streptomyces sclerotialus_B. Next base: position 131,656 of record JODX01000018.1, read on the forward strand.
GAGACCGTGCGCAGGGTGCGCGCCGAAGGCGGTGATCCGCGGCTGCTGGTGCTCTGCGTGGCGGACGACCCCACCGCCACGGTCGCGCCGCCCGAGCAGGTGCGCGAGACCGTCGAGGCCGCCGTGGGCGAGGGGCTGCACGTGGTCAGCGACGAGACATGGCGCGACACCGTGCACGACCCGTACGACACCGTGCTGCCCGGCCCGGCCGAGATGCTGCCCGGCCATGTCACGGTGGTCACCGATCTCGTCGGCGCGTTCCTGCCGCCCGGCTGGCCGGCCGCCGTCGCCCGGTTCCCGGACAACGACGCGGGCCGCGGGCTGCGCGCCCGGGTCCTCGACGTGCTCACCGCGCTCGGCGCCCATGTCGCCACCCCGGTCGCCGCGGCCGCCGCGTACGCGCTGAGCGAGCCGGCCGAGGTGACCGGACGGCTCGCCGCCGCGGTGCGGCTGCACGCGCGCGTGGCCGCCGGTCTGCACCGGGCGCTGGTCGCGGCCGGGGCGCTCGTCCTGCCGCCGAGGGCGGGCCGGCACGTGTACGCGGACCTCGGCCCGCTCCGCCCGGCGCTTGCCGCATACGGCGTCGGCGACGCGCAGGAACTGGAGGACTTCCTCACCTTCCGGCTCGAGATGCCCGCGCCCGGCGGCCACCGGTTCGGCGACGATCTCGGGGCGCTGCGCGTCCGGCTGTCCACCAGCCCCCTGCTGGGTGCCACCGCCGAGGAGCGCGCGGCGGCCCTCATGGCCCCGGATCCGCTGGACCTCCCGCAGGTGCGGCACGCGCTGACCATGATCGGCTCGGCCTTCGACGACCTCCGTGACGACGCACGGCGAGGGGAGTCCTTCCGATGACGCAGCCCTCCGAGCCCACCACGAGACCGGCCCCTCACCACACCGACGCCCTCACCACGCCACTCCGCGGCACCGACGCCTCCGCGCCCGGCCTCACGGAACCGGCCGGCACCCCCGCCCCCGGCTTCCCGGCTCCGGACCCCTCCACGTCCCCCGAGCCCCGGCCGCCCGGGAAGCGGCGGATCTGGCCGCGGTCCTTCGCCGACCGGCTGACCACACCGCTGCCGGGGATAAGAGGTTTCGTCCGGTTCGCCCGTGAGGGTGCGGTGCGCCCGACCCCCGAGGGCCTCGCCGACATCCCGCTGCTGCCGTACGACCCGGAGCCGCTCCCGCGGGTGGACGCCCGCACCGTGGCCGTCTCCTGGGCGGGGCACGCGAGCTGGGTGATACGCATCGGGGGGCTGACCGTGCTCACGGACCCGGTCTGGTCCCGCCGCATCCTCGGCACGCCCGCCCGGATCACGCCGCCCGGTGTCGCCTGGTGCTCCCTGCCGCGTATCGACGCGGTCGTCATCAGCCACAACCACTACGACCACCTCGACGCGCCCACCCTCGCGAGACTTCCGCGCGACACCCCGGTACTCGTCCCCGCGGGGCTCGGCCGCTGGTTCCTGCGCCGCCGGTTCACGCACGTCACCGAGCTGGAGTGGTGGGAGGGGGCGGAGCTGGGCCGCGTCCGTTTCGACTTCGTACCGTCCCATCACTGGTCCAAGCGCACCCTGACCGACACCTGCCGCTCGCTGTGGGGCGGCTGGGTGCTGACCGGCCCCCGCGGGCACCGCGTCCACTTCGCGGGCGACACCGGCTACGGCCACTGGTTCTCCCGCATCGGCCGCCGGTACCCGGGCATCGACCTCGCGCTGCTGCCGATCGGCGCGTACGAGCCCCGGTGGTGGCTCAGCGACGTCCACTGCGACCCGGAGGAGGCGGTCCGCGCCTTCCAGGACCTCGGCGCCCGCCGGATGGCCCCCATGCACTGGGGCACGTTCGTGCTGTCGGCGGAACCGGTCCTCGAACCGCTGCGCCGGGTGCGGGCCGCCTGGGAGCGGGCCGGACTGCCCCGCGAGGCCTTGTGGGACCTGCCGGTGGGAGGGGCGCGGGTGCTGGACTGACGGGCCGCCCGCCCCTTGTGAGTGCCCCTTGAGGCCCCTCTCTACTGGGTCGCGGCCCGGCGCACCCTCCGCCACAGGCCCGGCGCCAGGCTGATCACCACCGTCAGCGCGACCGCCGCCAGCACGCCCTCCCACGGCTCCCGGAACAGGGAGCCGCCGAGGATGCCGATGACCATGTAGGTGACGGTCCAGGCGAGGCAGGCCGGGAAGTTGCCGCGGGCGAAGCGCCGCAGCGGCATCCCGGCCATCAGACAGGCCAGCATCACCGGGAGCCGGCCGGCCGGCACGAGCCGGGACAGGACCAGGACGGTCACCCCGTGGTCGTCCAGCTTCGCTCGGGCCTGCTCGAGCCGGTCCTCGGGAGCACGCCGGCGGATCGCCTCCAGCCAGCGCGAACCGTTCCTGGAGCGCATGCCGCGCCGTCCCAGCCAGTACAGCGCCATGTCCCCGAGGAACGCGGCCGCGGACGCCACCGCGAAGAGCAGCGGCAGCGACACCGCCGCCGTCTGGTGGACGGCGACCACGGCGGCCGAGCTCACCAGCGCCCCGGTCGGCACCACCGGCACCAGTGCCCCGATCAGCACCAGCAGGAACAGCGTCGGATAACCGACCGCGTGCTGTGTGGACACGGCGGGCACGGCCGTGCCCGCCACGGCGAGGAACCTCACGCGGCCCCCTCCGTGCCCGGCGGGCGGGACCGCCCCGGTGCGCGGCGCGGACGACGGCTCACCCCGCCACCTCCGGTCGTATGCGCTCCCCGTGCGACGGCCGGTGCACCGTCACCCCGGGCGCGTACTCGGCGGCGCGACGGGCGAACTCGTCGCCGGGAGCGTGGAACTCGTGGGGGCGCACGGCGTCCATGCCGATCGGCCAGTACGTGCCGTAGTGGACCGGTACGGCGCTGCGCGGCTTCAGCAGGGCGAGCGCCTCGGCCGCGCGCCCGGCGTCCAGATGCCCGTCGCCGAGGTAGGGCCCCCAGCCGCCGACCGGCAGCAGCGCCACGTCGACCGGGCCGACCTCCTCCGCCATCGACGCGAACAGCCCGGTGTCCCCGGCGAAGTACGTCCGCGCGGTGCCCTCGATGACATAGCCGAGGGCCGGCGAGCGGTGCGGCCCGACCGGCAGCCGGCGTCCGTCGTGCCGCGCGGACACGGCCCGGACGACCAGGTCGCCCACCTGTATCTCGTCCCCGGGCGCCACCTCGGTGAGCCGCAGGTGGGCGAGCCGGCGCAGTCCGGGCACCTGGCGCGGCGCACCCTCGGGCACGAGCACCCGGGTGCCGGGGGAGAGCCGGGCCAGGGAGGGGACGTGCAGATGGTCGGCGTGCAGATGGGAGACGAGCGCCACATCCGCCACGGCCGCCTCGGGAGGCGGCGGCGCCCCCCGGCGCCTGCGCAGGTGCGCGAGCCGGCGTGCGAAGAGCGGATCCGTGAGCACGCGCATACCGGAGTCCTCGACCGTGCAGGTGGCATGGCCCCACCACGTGATCTCCACCGGCACTCCCTCATCCTCCTTCGCGCGACTCCCCCCGAGCCTACGGGCAGGAGTAGGGTCTGCGGCGAAACCCGGAGGCGAGGGGGACCCATGGGAGACGTGAGCGACGCCTCCGGCAGGCCGGACGCGTCTTTCGGCAGGCCGTGCGTGGTGCGGGTCGCGGCCATCGCCAGCCTGACCCCGCTGGAGGAGCTCGAGGCGGACCCCTTCCTGGTCGACTCCCGCGGCCAGCACGCCATGTGCGCCCGCTGGGCCGCCGAACGCGGCTACGTGGTCACCCGCGAACTCCTCGTCCGCGCCCTGCGCCCCGACCACGCCGTGCTCTGGTCCGACGTGGACGCCGGCCTCGTCGACCTGTTCGTCGCCCCCAGCAGACGCGTCCTGGAACGGGCGCTGGCCTCCGTCGAGCAGTTCACCGCCGAGTGCGCCCGTCGCGGTGTACGGCTGGAGACGGTCGGACGTGCGGAACCCTCGTACGACGCCCGGATGAAGGCCCTGGTGCACCGCCGGCTGTCGATGCCGACCGCGGGGTACGACGGCCGCTGAACCGGTCGACGGCCACCGAACCCACGGACGAACAACCCGGCACCTTATGACAGGGTGGGGCGAGACCCGCGTACCGGGCGGGGCCGGAACGTGAGGTGCATGGGGCGTGGGTGACGGACGATGGCGACGCGTGCTGAGCGGAGTGTGGCGGAGCGTCGCCGTGTGGGCCGTGTCGACGCTGACCATGCTGGTGCTCGCGGGCGCCCTGCCCGACTTCCGGCTCCAGTCCGACAACGGTGACAGCGCCACCACGATCGCCGTCACCGCGGCCTTCGGCGCCGGAGCCTTCGGCCTCCTGTCCTCCCTGGTGTGGCCGTTCCTGGTCCGGCTGCTGCTGCTTGTGCCCGCCCTCGTACTCGGTCTGCTGGTCTTCTTCCTGAACGGCTCGCTGCTGCTGCTCGCGCTGCGGCTCAATCCCTCCGGGCGCGGTGAGGCCGCCCCGGAGACCGCCGTCGTGGTCGCCGCCGTGATGTCCGCCGTCGCCTCCGCCACCGGCGCCGCCCTCGCCGTACGGGACGACGACGCCTACCGGAGACGGCTGTACCGCCTCGCCGAACGCCGCCGCACGCCCCGGACCGGCCCTGACGGCCACCCGGCCCCGGCCGGCCCCGGCACCGTCTTCCTGCAGCTCGACGGGGTCGGCCACGACGTGCTGCGGGACGCCGTGGCCAGAGGACTCATGCCGACCGTGGCGAGCTGGCTGGGCCACGGCCCGGCGGGACCCGCCACCCACCGGCTCACCCCGTGGCGCACCGACTGGTCCAGCCAGACCGGCTCCAGCCAGCTCGGCATCCTGCACGGCAGCAACCACGACGTGCCGGCCTTCCGCTGGTACGAGAAGGAGACCCGGGAGGTCATGGTCTGCAACCGGCCCTCCAGCGCGGCCGAGCTCCAGCGCCGCGCCATGGAGCGCACCGGTGACGCCGGACTGCTCGCCGACGACGGCGCGAGCCGCGGCAACCTCTTCGGCGGCGGCGCCGGACAGCTCGCCCTGGTGCTGTCCACCTCCGCACGGCGCGACCGCGCCACCCGCTCCCGGGCCGGGTACTTCGCCTACTTCAGCGATCCCGCCAACGCCGTCCGCACCGCCATGTCGTTCGTCGCCGACGTGATCCGCGAGATCGGGGAGGCGCTGCGGGCCCGGATCCGCAAGGAGCGTCCGCGCGTGGGACGCGGCGGCCTGTACCCGTTCATCCGCGCCTTCGCCACCGTCGTCGAGCGCGACGTCGTCGTCGCGGCCGTCATCGGCGACATGCTCGCCGGCCGCGCCGCGGTCTACGCCGACCTGGTCGCCTACGACGAGGTGGCGCACCACTCCGGCCCGCACAGCCGGGACGCCGAGAAGGTCCTCCAACGGCTCGACCGCTCCCTCGCGCTGATCGCGCGGGTCACCGAGCACGCCCCGCGCGCGTACCGCATCGTCGTCCTCTCCGACCACGGCCAGAGCCCCGGGGAGACCTTCCTCGGCCGCTACGGCCTCACCCTCGGCCAGCTCGTCCGGGCCGGCTGCGGGCTGCCCGTACCGCGCCGGGCGCGCCGCACCCACAGCGGGGCCGAGGCCCGGTCGGCGGTGCGGGCCGCGCTGCGCCGGCCCGTCGAGGAGAGCGCGGAGGAGCACCGGCCGCCGCGCCGCTCCGAACCGGTCGTCCTCGCCTCCGGGAACCTGGGCCTGGTGTCCTTCCCCGACGTGCCCCACCGGATGAGCAAGGAGGAGATCGACCGGCGGCACCCCGCGCTGCTCTCCACGCTCGCCAACCACCCCGGCATCGGCTTCCTGCTCGTCCGCAGCGAGAAGCACGGCGGGGTCGTCCTCGCCGCGCACGGCACGGAGGTCCCCGTCGGCGAACTGGACGACGACCACCCGGGTCCGCTCGCCGACTTCGGTCCGGGCGCCGCGGCCGCGGTACGGCGCACGCACGCGTTCCCGCACGTCGCCGACATCATGGTCAACTCCTGGTACGACCCGGCCGACGGGGAGGTCCTCGCCTTCGAGGAGCAGATCGGCTCCCACGGCGGCCTCGGCGGCGCCCAGGGCCGGCCGTTCCTGCTGTCGCCCGTGGCCCTGTCCGCACCGGTCGGGGAGGGCGGGGAGATAGTCGGCGCGGAGCACGTCCACCGGGTACTGCGGCGCTGGCTGCGCGAGTCGGACGGGCCGCAGGTCCCGCAGGCGGCGGCCCGCGCGCGGGACCGGCGGGCCGCCTGACCCCCACCCCGCGGAAATTGGGCTGCGGCCGACGGCGCGTGCCCCGCAGACTGTGCGTATCGGACAGGGCGCACCTGCGCGCGCCGCTCGAACACGCCACCTCGAACACGCCACAGGGAGCCGCAGCTTGCAGGCAGCCGTCACCGTCACCCCCTCGCGCCTTCCGGAACTGCTGCTCGGTCTCGCGACGGTGCGGCCGGTCTTCATCTGGGGCGCGCCCGGCATCGGGAAGTCCTCCTTGGTGCGGAACTTCGCCGAGTCGCTCGGGCTGGAGTGCGTGAGCCTGCTGGGCACGCAGCTCGCTCCCGAGGACCTCATCGGCGTACCGCAGATCCGCGACGGGCGCTCCGTGTTCTGCCCGCCGGAGGCGATCGCCCGCGACGAGCCGTACTGCCTGTTCCTGGACGAGCTGAACGCGGCCACGCCGGATGTGCAGAAGGCGTTCTACTCGCTGATCCTGGACCGCCGCATCGGCAACTACGAGCTCCCGAAGGGTTCCCTCGTCATCGGCGCCGGCAACCGCGCCACCGACAACGCCCTGGCCCGCCCGATCGCCTCGGCCCTGGTCAACCGCCTCACCCACGTCCACCTGGAGGCCTCCGCCAAGGACTGGCTGACCTGGGCCGAGGCGGGCGGTATCCACCCGTGGATCACGGACCACCTCACCGACCGGCCGGACCACCTGTGGTCGAAGCCGCCGAAGACCGAGGAGCCGTTCTCCACGCCCCGCTCCTGGCACATGCTCTCCGACGCCCTGCACTCCTTCGGGCGGGACCTCGACGAGGAGACCCTGAAGGTCCTCGCGCACGGCACCCTGACACCCGCCCACGCCGGCGCCTTCTGCGGGTACGTGAAGGTCGTGCGCAGCCGCTACGGCATCGAGGCGATCCTGCGGGGCGACGCCCGCTGGCCCCACCGGATCGAGGACCGCGACCTGCTCTACTACCTCGCCGAGTCCTTCCGCGGCCGCCTCGTCAAGGAACTGCCCGCGAGCAAGGAGCACATGTCGGCCAACGGCCGGCAGACCGCGTACCGCGCCAAGTCGCTGCTCGTGCAGCTCGCCGAGATCTCCGTCGAGGTGGCCCAGAGCGTCATCGCCTCGGACGACGACGGCAACGCCGTACTGCCCGCCTGGTTCCTGGTGGAGGCGGCGCGGGACATGCCGCGGCTGGTGGAGGCCCGCAGGTGAGCCGCACCCGCGGCGGCAAGGGGCGGCAGAAGCGGGACCTCGCGGCGGAGGCGTTCGACGCGGGACTGCGGCTGGTGCGCGCCAACCCGGCCCTCGCCGCCGTGGAGTTCACCGTCTGCCGTCAGGAGGAGTGCACCGAAGCGCCACGGGACGGCCTGGTCCGGGTCGCCTCCGACGGTGTGCTGCACGCCCACCCCGCACGGCTCGCCGACCCGGACGCCTGGGCCTGGGCCCTCGCACACGCAGCCCTCCACCTCGGCTTCGGGCACGTTCCCGCGGCGCAGGGCGAGCGCGTCCAGCCCGACCGGTACGAACTGGCCGCCCGCTGTGTGGTCGTCAACCGGTTCCTGCTCGGCTTCCCCGTCGGCCGGGCCCCCGACGACCTGCCCGCCGCCTACCCCGACGGCGACGAGGAACAGCTCGCCGCGCGCTGGCGGCGCGACGGCGTCCCGGGCGCGTTCGCGCGCTGCGGTACGGCGGGCGGCGACGCCGACCTGAAGCTGGTGCCGTGGACGGGCTGGTACGGGCAGCGGCCCCCCGACTGGCAGACGGCGTTCGCGGGCGCACTGGCCCGGACCGTGTCCGCCGCGATCGACCTGGCGGGCGGCCGCCGCGACTCCCTGACCGGCGAGGCGGCCCCGCTGCGGCCCTGGCAGCAGGCCCTGAGCTGGTTCGTCTCCTCCTATCCGCTGCTCGGCGGCATCGCGGCCGGCATCACGCTCGTCGCCGACGCCGAACTCGCCCGCGCCCACGGCATCTCCGTCGCCGCGGTGAACGCGGAGGCGGGGGAGATCTACATCAATCCGCACCGGCAGCTCGAGGACGAGGAGTGGCGGTTCGTCCTCGCCCACGAGATGCTGCACGCCGCCCTGCGCCACGGCGACCGCTGCGGCACCCGGGACCCGTACCTGTTCAACGTCGCCGCCGACTACGTCGTCAACGGCTGGCTGCGCGAGATGCAGGTGGGCACCATGCCCGACGGGCTGCTGTACGACCCGGAGCTCGTGGGACTGTCCGCGGAGGAGGTCTACGACCGGATCGCCACGGACCTGCGGCGGATGCGCCGTCTGTCCACGCTGCGCGGCAAGGGGGCGGGCGACATCCTCGGCGGCCCGCTCGGCAGCCCCCGCGACCACGTCGACCTCGACGGCTTCTACCGCCGCGGCCTCGCCCACGGCCTGGACCTGCACCAGCGGCAGGAGCGCGGCTTCCTGCCCGGCGGCCTCGTCGAGGAGATCCGCGCGCTCGGCCACCCGCCGCTGCCCTGGGACGCGCGACTGGCCCGCTGGTTCGACGAGTTCGTGCCCCGCCCGGAACCGGTCAGGTCGTACGCGCGTCCCTCGCGCCGTCAGTCGTCCACCCCGGACATCCCGCGCGCGGGACGGTACTTCCCGCCGGAGGAGATCGCCCGGTGCACCTTCGGCGTCGTGCTGGACACCTCGGGCTCCATGGACCGGGTGCTGCTCGGCAAGGCACTGGGCGCGATCGCCTCGTACGCCGAGGCCCGTGACGTACCGGCGGCGAGGGTGGTGTTCTGCGACGCGGCCCCGCACGACGCGGGGTACCTGCCGGTCACCGAGATCGCGAACCGCGTGCGTGTCCACGGCCGGGGCGGCACGGTTCTCCAGCCCGGCGTCGACCTGCTGCACCGCGCGGACGACTTCCCGCCGAACGCCCCCGTCCTCGTGATCACCGATGGGGAGTGCGACGTGGTGCGGGTGCGCCGGGAGCACGCCTGGCTGATACCGAAGGGCGCCCGTCTGCCGTTCACGGCGCGCGGGCCGGTGTTCCGCGTTCAGTGACCCCTGTTGCACCTACGAGGACCCCGGATGTGATCGGATGGGAACTTCGGATACCCGGGCAACGGGACCACACGCGAAAGGAAGAACCGTGGCTACCACGCGCTCCGCACACACCGTCTGGGAAGGCAACCTGACCGAGGGCAACGGTGTCGTGACCTTCGACTCCTCCGGCATCGGCGAGCAGCCGGTGTCGTGGCCCTCGCGCGCCGAGCAGGCGAACGGCAAGACCAGCCCCGAGGAGCTCATCGCCGCCGCCCACTCGAGCTGCTTCTCCATGGCCCTGTCCCACGGCCTGACCGGTGCCGGCACCCCGCCCACCAAGCTCGTCACCTCCGCCGACGTGACGTTCCAGCCGGGTACGGGCATCACCGGCATCCACCTGACCGTCGAGGGCACGGTTCCGGGCCTCGACGAGGACGGCTTCGTGGCCGCCGCCGAGGACGCCAAGAAGAACTGCCCGGTCAGCCAGGCCCTGGCCGGCACGACGATCACCCTGTCGGCGAAGCTCGCCTGACGCCTTCCCGACCCCTGGTGCCGCGGTCCGGCCGGACCGCGGCACCAGGGCGTCGCACACCGGCCATCCGCGCGCCCCCGGCGCACTGTGCGCCCTTGACAGACGTGCACTCAAGTTTTGTGCTGGAAGTCAGGCAGCTTCCGGTGCGGACCCCAGGCGGAAGGGGACAGCGATGGCACGCGCGGTCGGGATCGACCTCGGTACGACGAACTCGGTGGTGGCCGTCCTGGAGGGCGGTGAGCCGACGGTCGTCGCCAACGCGGAGGGCGCGCGGACCACCCCCTCCGTCGTCGCCTTCGCCAAGAACGGCGAGGTCCTCGTCGGCGAGGTCGCCAAACGGCAGGCCGTGACGAACGTGGACCGCACCGCACGCTCCGTCAAACGCCACATGGGCGACGCCACGTGGCGCTTCCCGGACCAGGGCTCGATCGACGGCACCCGCTACCGGGCACAGGAACTGTCCGCGCGCGTGCTGCAGAAGCTGAAGCGGGACGCCGAGTCCTACCTCGGCGAGGACGTGACGGACGCGGTCATCACCGTCCCCGCCTACTTCGACGACGCCCAGCGGCAGGCCACCAAGGAGGCCGGGGAGATCGCCGGCCTCAACGTCCTGCGCATCATCAACGAGCCCACCGCCGCGGCCCTCGCGTACGGGCTCGACCGCGGAGAGGAGCAGACCGTTCTCGTCTTCGACCTGGGCGGCGGCACCTTCGACGTCTCCCTGCTGGAGATCGGCGACGGCGTCATCGAGGTCAAGGCCACCAACGGCGACACCCGTCTCGGCGGCGACGACTGGGACCAGCGGATCGTCGAGCACCTCGTCAAGCGCTTCAAGGGGCAGAACGGCATCGACCTCGGCAACGACAGGATGGCCCTGCAGCGGCTGCGCGAGGGAGCGGAGAAGGCCAAGATCGAGCTGTCCAGCTCCTCCGAGACGACGATCAACCTGCCGTACATCACCGCCTCCGCCGAAGGCCCCCTCCACCTGGACGAGAAGCTGACGCGCGCCCAGTTCCAGGAGCTCACCGCCGATCTGCTCGACCGCTGCAAGACCCCCTTCCACCAGGCCGTCAAGGACGCCGGCGTCAAGCTGTCCGCCATCGACCACGTCATCCTCGTCGGCGGCTCCACCCGCATGCCCGCCGTCACCGACCTGGTGAAGGAGCTCACGGGCAAGGACCCGCACAAGGGCGTCAACCCGGACGAGGTGGTGGCCGTGGGCGCCGCCCTCCAGGCCGGGGTCATCCGCGGCGACGTCAAGGACGTGCTGCTGCTCGACGTGACCCCGCTGTCCCTCGGCATCGAGACCAAGGGCGGCATCATGACCAAGCTGATCGAGCGCAACACCACGATCCCGACCCGGCGTTCGGAGATCTTCACCACGGCCGCCGACAACCAGCCCTCGGTCGGCATCCAGGTCTACCAGGGCGAGCGCGAGATCGCTGCGTACAACAAGAAGCTGGGCGTCTTCGACCTCACCGGACTGCCGCCCGCGCCGCGGGGGGTGCCGCAGATCGAGGTGGCGTTCGACATCGACGCCAACGGGATCATGCACGTCTCGGCGAAGGACCTCGCGACGGGCCGCGAGCAGAAGATGACGGTCACCGGCGGCTCGGCCCTCCCCAAGCAGGACATCGACCGCATGATGCGCGAGGCCGAGAAGTACGCCGAGGAGGACCGCGAACGGCGGGAGACGGCCGAGACCCGCAACCAGGCCGAGCAACTCGTGTACCAGACGGAGAAGTTCCTCCACGAGAACGACGAGCGGGTGCCGCCGGAGACGAAGGGCGAGGTCGAGTCGGCCGTCGCCGAACTGAAGCGGCTGCTGGAGGAGTCGGCGGCCACGGCGCCGCTGCGCGCCGGGATCGACCGGCTGGCCTCGGTGAGCCAGAAGATGGGGCAGGCGATGTACGCGCAGGCCCAGGCGTCGCCCGGGGCCGGGAGCGCCGAGGGCTCCGCCCGGGGAGGGGACGCGCCGGAGGACGAGGGCGTGGTGGACGCGGAGATCGTGGACGACGAGAAGGAGGCGAAGGGCGGGAAGGACGCGACGGGGGGCGCGGCGTAGGACCGTCGAGTGCGACGGCGCCGGGCCCGGGTGGTCCCGGGTCCGGCGCCGCGCGGGCGGTGTCCTTGTATGACGGGAAGCGGACACCGCGGTCGGGGGAGGTGCCGTCTACTTCTTGCGGTTCCTGTAGCCGGTCACCTGGGCGATCCACTCGATGAAGTCAGCCGCGTCGTCGTTGGCGCCGTGGCCCTTGTCCCAGTACATGGCCGCGTTCACGTCGGCGCCGAGTGCCTTCAGGCTTGCCGCGAGGTTGCCGACGACCGTCAGCGAGGTGTCGCTGTCCTTGGTGCCGACGCGGATCCACCAGTGCCGGGCCATGCCCTTGTTCCGCTCGGCGATGAAGTGCGTCGGGTTCATCAGCTTGAGCTTCTCGGGGATGTCACTGTCGAGCCGCGCGCTGCCGCCGCTCTCGTGGCGCAGGCTGTACAGCGTGAAGTGGCGGGCCTTCGTCGCCCCCTTGCCGAACAGGTTGTTCTCGCCCGAGGACAGGTCGAAGGCGTCGAACGCCGGGATGCCCTTCTTCCGCGCGCCCACGTGCGTGAGGAAGTCCGCCCAGGTGAACGTGGCCTTCCCGGCGGACCAGGTGATGAACGGGTTGCTCGTCAGATAGGCCGAGCGCTCCGACTCCGACAGGGCACCGAGGTACCGGGTGGCCGCCGGCTCCAGATACGTCTTCAGCAGGTACTCGTCGAGATTGCGCGCCGTCAGCGTGCCGAAGCCCTCGGCCCGCAGCTTCAGGGAGGCCTGGTAGTCGGCGAAGGCGCTCTTCAGCTCCTTGGAGACGGTTTGGTCGGCCAGTGCGCCGGAGCTGAGCTTGTTCGCGCCCCAGTTCCACTCGTACGCCATGTCGGCGTGCTCCAGGTCCGCGATGGGGCACCAGTCACCGCTGGCGAAGATCGCGTCGCTGGCGTCGGCGGCGCCGATCTCCTTCAGGTGCGCGTCGTACAGCGGGCTGTCGCCGGACGCGCCGAGCAGGGCGGACAGGGCGCCGCCGGCGCTGGTGCCGGAGGTGACGATGCGGTCGGTGTCACCCGGGATGCGGCCCTTGTTGAAGCGGACGTACCGCACCGCGGCCTTGAGGTCCACGATGGCGGCCGGCGCGACGCCGTAGTACGTGCCGTCGGAGTCGACGAGGGTACGGCCGCGCGCGCCCGGCTCCACGACCACGTACCCGGCCGCGAGCGCCAGCTTGGCGTTGCTGACCATCTGGCCCCGGCCGTCGAGCTGCGCGTTGCCGCCGGACTCCACCTCGCCGGCGCCGGCGGACGCCGAGGCGCTCGCGCTCGGAGAGGCGCCGCCGGTCCCGCCGGGCGCCCCGGTCATGGCGGCCCCGCCCACCCCGGTGGCGTCCGCCACGGACGACGGCATGTAGCCGCCCACCGAGTTCGCCATCAGGATGGGCGCGCGGGTCGCGTCGACGGGCTCGCCGTCGATCTCGACGGGGACGCTGACGTTCAGGCTCTGGTACTTCTCGTCCACCGGGGCGGCGACATAGGTGATGGCCTTGTAGAAGTGGTACTTGACCTTCTTGTCGCCGTCGTCCGTGGAGATGGTGGCCGTCAGCTCGGTGAAGGCGTCCTTGTCGAACGTCAGTGTGTCCGGCGCCGTCGACGAGCCGGCGGGGGCGCTGTCCGTCGCCCGGGCGTTGAGGGCGAAGCCGCCGGCGGCCGCGGCGCCGGCGGCCGTGCCCAGTCCGATGACCACCGTTCTGCGCTTCACTGCACCGTGCTTGCCCACTGCTGTCTCCTTGATGTTCGGGTTCGCGGTCGTCCCGTCACCTCCTGAACGTAAATCGCCGTCGAAGAAAGTGTCAACAATTCTGTTGACTTCATATGGTGTGCACAGGGTCCCGGGGCGTCAGGCGGTTCTGGTGCTGGGGCCGGCGTCAGGAGTGGGGGACGAGCATGAAGGCGTGTGTCGGGGCCCCCTTGTCGAGCGGGCAGGCGTAGCTGCAGGTGGTGCCGACGATCGTGCCGTCATCGGCGATCGCCCGGGCGCTGCTCAGCAGGACGTCACCCGGCAGGTTCGTCACCCGGGTGTTGAGGTCGGTCATCCTGCCCTCACTCCACAGGAACGCCCGGTTCTGACCTGGCAGCGTCAGGTCGGACGCGCCGACCACCTGGCCGCTGCCGTTGATGCCATAGGCGAAGCTGGAGCTCTTCTCCTCGCCGAGCGCACCCAGATCCCGCATCCGGCCCTGCTCCCACAGGAAGGCGCGCATACGCAGGTCGGCGGTCTGCGAGACGCCGACGACCTGCCCGGCGTCGTTGATGTCGAAGGCCTGGGTCGCCTCGCCGTTGCCGCCCAGCGTGCCGAGATCGCGCATCACGCCGTTCTCCCACACGAAACCGTGCAGCGGAGCGCCCGACTCCGGCAGCGCGCTGCCGACGACCTGGCCCTTGTCGTTGATGGCGTGGGCCTCACTCTCCGTGGAGTGGGGCGCGCTGCTGCGGCCACCGAGCGTGCCGAGGTCGTGGAGGGAGCCGTTCTCCCAGAGAACCGCCCGTCGGGGCGCCGCCGTGTCGGCGGCCCGCACCCCGACGACCTGCCCGTGGTCGTTGACGTCGTTCGCGCTGCTCACGCTTCCGGATCCGTATCCGGTGCCCAGGTCGACCATGGTGCCGTCGCGGTGGAGGAACGCATGGGAGGGCTCGGTGGACGCGACCGAGGTGTGTCCGACGATGTCACCCGCGTTGTTCAGGCCGTTGGCGGTACTGGCGGCATACGGGGAGGCATGGAGTGTGCCCAGATCCGTCAGCGCCCCGTTGCTCCACGAGTAGGCGTGGTTCGCCCCACTCGTGGTGGTGGAACCTCCCGCCGCCCGCCGCGAGTCGTTGACGTCCACGCCGGTGCTTCTGCCGACGCCGACGGGGTTGACGCCCAGCACGCCAAGATTCACATAGGTGTACGTCATCTCCTCGGCCGCCTGGGCCGACGGGGTCGGCGCGAGTGCCGATGCGGAGGTGAGGAGCACGAACAGGGCACGGGCTCCGCTTCGGAAGTGAGATCTCGTCGGCATGTCCCCACTCTGGTGCCGAGGCGCCCGCGAACGGAAGATCGTCACTCCTTACGAGATCATTACCGCCCGCCCCGGGCGACGTGCCTGCCTCGATGATGCCGCGAATCACCCGGACCGCGTCCCCCAGGCCGACGTCTTCAGGACCTCGGCCGTCGCCGTGCGCCGGACGGTCGTCGAGGGCACCTGAGCCGCAACCGCTGCAGCCGCAGTCCGGGCACCACCTGTCCCATGGCGGCCGCGGTCCGCCGCTCGCTCACGCCGCGTTCCCCCGCCGGTGCAGGTACGCGGCCGTCGCCGCATCGGCCGGGAGGAACGTCTCGATGGCCAGCTCGGCGACGGTGACGTCCATCGGGGTGTTGAAGGTGGCGATCGACGACACGAAGCTCAGCACCCGGCCGTCGTGCTCGATCCGCAGGGGAAGCGCGAAGTACGGCACCGGATCGGGGGACGTGACCGGCTCGGCGGGCTCCTCCGGGTGCGGGTAGGCCGCGACCTCCTCGTACACCTCCCGCAGGGCGTCCGACCGCTGGAGGGCGATCTGCCGGGTCATCTGGGCGAGCAGGTGCCGGCGCCACTCGGGCAGGTTCCGGATGCGCGGGGCGAGGCCCTCGGGGTGCAGCGTCAGGCGCATCGCGTTCAGCGGGGGTGTGAGCAGCGTCTCCGGGACGCCCTCCAGCAGCATCGCGATGCCCCGGTTCGCGGCGACCACGTCGTAGACGGCGTCGACGACGAGCGCGGGATACGGCTCGTAGGCCTCGATCAGGCGCTCCACGCCCTGGCGCAGCGTGACCATCGCCGGGTCGTCCAGCGGGGTCTGCGCGAAGTGCGGGGCGTAACCGGCCGCCAGGAGGAGCGCGTTGCGTTCCCGGACCGGTACGTCGAGGTGCTCGGCCAGGCGCAGCAGCATCTCCTCGCTCGGCCGGGCGCGGCCCGTCTCGACGAAGCTGATGTGCCGGGCCGAGGAGCCGGCCCGCAGCGCGAGGTCCAGCTGGCTGACCCCGCGCCGCTCCCGCCAGGCCCGCAGCAGCGGACCGGCGCCGGTGTCGGGGCCGGGGGCCGGGGGGACGGAGGAGGCCGCCTGGCGGAGCTGCCGGGCTGGTCGCTGGACGGGGACCGGATCGCCCGCTCCTACCGGCTGGACTCGCATTTCGCGGCGGCCGCGCTGGTCGTCCACATCGCCCAGGTACAGGAGGAACTCGACCACCACTCCGACCTCACCCTCGGCTACGACACCGTCTCCCTGACGGTCAACACGCACTCCGCCGGCGGCGCCGTCACCGAGCGGGACTTCGAGCTCGCGCACCGCGTGGAGGAGTTGGCGCCGGGACATGGTGCGAGCTGACCGAGGGTGCTGGACTACGACAAGGAGGCCGAGCGGTACGACGTCCTGCGCGGGGGCGAACCCCGGGCGGAGGCGGCCGCCGCGGCCGTGCTGGGCCTGGTGCCCGAGGGTGCCCGGAGTCTGCTCGACGTCGCGTGCGGCACCGGTATCGTCACCCGCCTCCTCGCGGCCGGGCGGGACGGGATGCGGGTGACGGGCGTCGACCTGACCCACGGCATGGCCCGCCGGGCCGCCGCCCGGCTGCCCGGCGCCGTCGTGCTCGCGGACAGCCGCCGACTGCCGTTCCATGACGCCGAGTTCGACGCCGTGACCAGCGTGTGGCTGCTGCACCTGCTCGACGGCCCGGAGGACGTGCGGACCGTGATCGGTGAGTGCGCGAGGGTCCTGCGGCCCGGCGGCGTGTACGTCACGACCGTCGACAAGGCCGCCGCCCACAACGTGGGCAGTGACATCGACGCCGTACTCGCCGGGCGTCCGCGCACCCCGGCCGCGGATGCGGCGGACGCCGTCGAGCGGTACGCCGCCGAGCACGGGCTGCGTCCGGCCGGGCGGGCCCGCTTCCCGGGCCGCGGTCAGGGCCGCAGCCCCCGGCGCGCTCTCGCCGACCTGCGGCGCGGCTGGTTCGTCACGCTGCCGCCGGGCGAACCGCTCGCCGAACGGTTCGCCGCCCGGCTCGCGGAACTGCCCGACCAGGACAGGCCCCGCCCGGACCCGCGGTTCTCCCTCCTGGCGTTCCGCAAGGACTGATCACCGCCCGCACGGGCTGGGAACTCCTTCGCGCCGGGCCGGATCTCGCGGCAACCCATCCGCGCGCGGTGACGACTGGGAGGGCGGAACCCTTCCGTCCCCCCCAGGAGGTACCTCGTGCAGCACCCGCGCAAGCACCGCAGACGCCGGGCCCGGGCCGTCCTCGCGGCCTCGGCCGCCGTGGCGGCGCTGGCCGGTGCCGGGCTGACCACGCTCACCACGGACGATGCCCAGGCGGCCACCGCCCTCCCCCAAGCTCTCGGCTCCGCTCGAGCAGGGGGGACCCCCATGGTCGAGAAGCTCGACCGCGGCGTCGTCAGCGTGTACACCGGCAGCGGCAACCTGGTCAGCTGGCGCTGGCTCGCCACCGACCCCACCGACGTGTCGTTCAACGTCTACCGCGCCGGTACGAAGGTCAACTCGTCCCCGGTCACCGGCTCCACCAACTACTTCCACTCCGGCGCGCCCAACTCCGCCGACTACACGGTCCGCGCGATCGTGAACGGCGTGGAGCAGGGCGACTCCGTCCACGCGATCCAGTTCCGCGCCGGCTACAAGGACGTCCCGATCAGCGCGCCCGCGGGCGGCACCACCCCCGACGGCGTCGCCTACACCTACGAGGCCAACGACGCCTCCGTCGGCGACCTGGACGGCGACGGCGCCCTGGAGTTCGTCCTCAAGTGGCAGCCCACCAACGCCAAGGACAACTCCCAGTCCGGCTACACGGGCAACACGATCGTCGACGCCGTCAAGCTGGACGGCACCCGCCTGTGGCGCATCGACCTGGGCCGCAACATCCGCTCGGGCGCGCACTACACCCAGTTCCAGGTGTACGACTACGACGGCGACGGCAAGGCCGAGGTCGCCATGAAGACGTCCGACGGCACCAAGGACGGCACCGGCGCGGTCATCGGCAGTTCCTCCGCCGACCACCGCAACTCCAGCGGCTACATCCTCTCCGGCCCCGAGTACCTGACCATGTTCAACGGCCAGACCGGCAAGGCGATGCAGTCCGTGGACTACGTCCCGGCCCGCGGCACCGTCTCGTCGTGGGGCGACTCGTACGGCAACCGCGTCGACCGCTTCCTGGCCGGCACCGCGTACCTGGACGGCGCCCGTCCCTCCGTGATCATGGCGCGCGGCTACTACACGCGCAGCGTCATCGCCGCCTGGGACTGGCGCAACGGCCAGTTCACCCGCCGCTGGACCTTCGACACCAACTCGTCCACCAACAGCGGCAAGGGCTACGACGGCCAGGGCTCGCACAGCCTCTCCGTCGGCGACGTCGACAACGACGGCAAGGACGAGATCGTGTACGGCTCGATGGCCGTCGACGACAACGGCAACGGGCTGTGGACCACCAAGACCGGCCACGGCGACGCCCAGCACCTCGGCGACCTCGACCCGTCCACGTCCGGCCTGGAGTACTACAAGGTCTCCGAGTCCACCTCCCAGCCGGCCGCGGTGTACATCAACCCGGCCAACGGCTCGGTGAAGTGGAAGCTGGCCGCCTGCTGCGACAACGGCCGCGGTGTCGCCGGTGACATCTACTCCGGCAACGACGGCGCCGAGGTCTGGTCGTCCTCCGACACGAACATCCGCGACGAGTCCGGCGCCACCAAGGGCCGCGAACCGTCCTCGGCCAACTTCCTGGCCTGGTGGGACGGCGACACCACCCGTGAGCTCCTGGACGGCACGAAGATCGACAAGTACGGCACGTCCTCCGACACCCGTCTGCTGACCGGCTCCGGCGTCTCGTCCAACAACGGCACGAAGTCCACCCCCGCCCTCTCCGGGGACATCCTCGGCGACTGGCGCGAGGAGGTCGTCTGGCGGACCAGCGACAACAAGAACCTGCGCATCTACTCGACTCCGGTCGAGACGAGCACGAAGATCACCACACTGCTCCACGACACGATGTACCGCACGGGCCTGGCCTGGCAGAACACGGCCTACAACCAGCCGCCGCACCCGAGCTTCTTCATCGGCAACAAGATGGCGACGGCACCGAGGCCGAGCGTCTTCACGCCGTGACGAACGGGGCGGCCGTTCCCTTGCCGGATCGGCCGCCCTGCTCACGGGCGCCGTCGCCCCCGCCGCCACGGCCGCCCCCGCCGCACATGCGCAGAAGGCGTCCGCGCGCATCCCGTTCACCGAGGCGGGGGTCACGGCCCAGGACGACGGCTCGTACGAGATCTCCTGGAAGGCGCCGGGCGTACGGCACGTCACCGTCCGCGCGAACGGCCGTACCGTGGCGTCCGGCGGCTCGACCGGCCGGGTCACCGTGAAGAACCTGCCCGCCGCCGACCGCCAGTGGTTCACGCTGGTGCCCGAGCGCGGCGGCAGCCTTCGCCTCGCCGACCGGCTCATCGAGCTCGAGGGAACCGTCAACTTCCGCGACGCCGGCGGCTACCGCACCGAGGACGGCCACTGGGTGAAGATGGGCGTCGTCTACCGCTCGGACGCGCTGGACGAGCTCACCGAGGCGGACCAGGCCAGGCTGAAGCGGCTCGGCCTCTCCGTCGACCACGACCTGCGGAACACCTCCGAGAAGGCCGCCGCCCCCGACCGCGTCCCGCAGGGCGTGCGGTACGTCGCGGCCGACGTCATCGGCGACGACTCCCCGGTCTTCGCCATGCCGACCACGGCCGGCGAGGCCGCGCAGATGATGGTCGACGGCGAGAAGGCGATGGTCAGCAGGGACACCGCCAGGGCGGCCTACTCCGCGCTCTTCGCGGACGTGTCCGACGGCGATCCCGTCGGCACCCTCTCCCACTGCACCGCGGGCAAGGACCGCACCGGCTGGGCGAGCGCCGTGCTGCTCACCGCGCTCGGTGTGCCGCGCGGCACGGTCATGAAGGACTACCTGGCCTCCAACGACTACCGCGCCGAGGCCAACGCCGCCGCCCTCGCCGCCATGCCCGCGGCGCAGGCCACCGTCTACAAGCCGATGCTCGACGTCCGCGCCGAGTACCTGAACTCCGGCTTCGACGAGGTCGAGGAGGTGTACGGCTCCTTCGCCGGGTACGAGAAGAAGGGCCTCGGCCTGGACGCCCGGGAGCTGAGGCGGCTCAAGGCCGAGCTGCTGGTGGGCTGACGGACGACGACGGCGGGGGGGGGGGGGGGGACGGGGCGCCCCCCCCCCCCCCCCTGCCGTTCCAGAGCTGCGTCACCTTCTGCCCGTCCGCGAAGGACCACCCGAGCGACCAGCCGCTCCACGCGCTCGTGCCCGTGTTGGTGAGCCGGACGTCCGCCTGGAAGCCGCCCGACCACTGGTTGGTGATCGCGTACGTCACGGCGCAGGCGCCCGTCGGCTCAGGATCCGGATCGGGGTCCGGGTCCGTGCCGCCGCCACCGTCGTCACCGCCTCCGCCCGTGTCGGAGGTGTCGCCGTAGACGACACCCCGGCCGTTCGTCGCCACGTACACCCGGCCGTACACCCGCGGGTCACCCGTGATCGCCGCGCCCGTCCAGCCCCACTGGTGGGCGTCGTCGTTGATGCGGGTCCAGGTCGCGCCCTGGTCCGTGGAGCGGAAGATGCCGCGTACGCCGCCGATCTTCGCGCTGGTGTAGAGGGTCTGGTACGAGGCGTCCGGTGCCGCCTTGCCGAAGCCGATCGTGTCGGCCTGCTCGACGTTCGAGAGCTTGGTGAAGCTCGTCCCGCCGTTGGTGGAGTGCCACAGGCCGTACGCGCCGTCCGTGGCCCCGCCCGCCAGCCAGATGTCGCCCTTCGCGCCGGGCAGTGCCTTGAAGCGGACGCTGTCACCGGCGGGAAGTCCCGTGGCGGAGGACGCGGTGAACGTCGCGCCCCCGTCCGTGCTCACGTAGAACCTGCCCGACTTGAAACCGTAGAAGGTCTTCGGGTCCACCCGGTCCGACTCCACGATCGCGCCCGCCGGGATACCGCTCGACGCCGACCAGGAATTGCCGAAGCCGGTCGCGTAGTGCACTCCGGCTCCCGCCGGGCTCCACACGAAGCGGCTGCCGTCGGCCGCCGCGGCGACCGTGCCGCCCCCGCTCACGCCCGAGGGGTCGGTGCCCGCGAACCAGTTGGCGCCGTTGTCCGTCGAGAACGCGATGTGCGGGCCCGAGTCCAGGTTGCCGACCCGGACGACCGTGTTCGGGTCGGTCTCCGCGTAGTCCAGGCTCGTCGTCGACGTGAAATTGGGGGAGGTGAACATCATCGACGGGACCTTGGTCAGGTCCGTGTGGCGGAAGCCGCCGATGTCGCCGAGCGCGCTGAGCAGCGGGGCGCCCGACGGGGGAGAGGCCAGGTCGTTGACCGCCGTCTCCTCCAGGCCCTCGACCATGGGCTTGATGGTGAACTTGCTGCCGTTGTCCCAGTTCCCGAGGTTCTCCGTGCCGTAGATCGTCGCGCCCGTCCCGTACATCATCCGGTTCGAGTCGAACGGGTCGATCTCCAGAGCTTCCGTCATCCAGCCGAGCTTCGGGGTCTGCTCGGGCGGTGACGGGTTGGCGCCCCAGGTCAGCCAGGGCGAGGACGACACGTCCATCGTGTAGCGGTTCTCGCGGGTCGGGTACGACGTGTAGTCCCACGCCTTGGTCCATGTGCCGCCGCTGTCCGTGGAGCGGAAGATCTGGGTGTCCGGCCACCAGGAGCTGTAGGCCGTCGCCATCACCGTGCCGGGTTTCTGCCGGTCGGCGGTCAGCCCGCTGAAGCCGTAGTAGGTGTCGGCCTCCGCGACCGGGCTGATGTCCGTCCAGGTGCCCGTGGCGGTCGCGTACCGGTACAGCCGTCCCTTGCCGCCGTCGTACGGGCCGCCGGTGTCGCTGTAGGCGAGGTAGAGGTAGCCGTTCTCCGCGTCCAGCACGCCCTTGTGGGCCAGATAGCCGGTGGGCTGGCCGGCGAGGCGGGTCCAGGTCGCGCCCGCGTCCGTCGAGCGGTACACCGCATTGTCCTTGTCGGCGACCCCGGCGTAGATCGTCTTCGTGGCGTTCCCGGAGGTGCCCGTGGACTCGTCAAAGGTGACCCAGACGATGCCCTGGTTGTCGGAGCCGTAGCCGCTCGTGTCGCTCGGGTCCTGGGCGTAGTTGCCGGGGTTCGGGAAGCTCGTCACCTGCGACCAGGTGGCTCCCGAGTCCGTCGAGCGCCACAGCCCCTTGCCGCTGGGCGCACCCAGGTACAGCACGCTGTTCTTGTTCGGGTCCACCGCGAGGCGCTCGCCCATGCCACGCCCCGGCATGTTGCCGCCCAGCTTGAACGGCAGGTCGGCCTTTTTCCAGGTGGCGCCCCGGTCGGTGGACCTGAGCACGGCACCGTTCCCCGGGTCCCAGCTGTTGGTGTACGTGCCGACCGCCGCGTACACCCGGTTCGGGTCGGCGGAGTCCGAGGCGAGGCTCACCACGCCCGTGTGGCCCCAGTCGTCCCAGCCGACGTGGTCGAGCAGCGGCGTCCACGTCTTCGTCGACTGCTCCCAGCGGTAGGCGCCGCCGATGTCCGTGCGGGCGTACGCGAGGTTCTTCTCGGTGCGGTTGAAGACGATGCCGGGGACGAAGCCGCCGCCGTCGATGCGGGCGTTCTTCCAGGTGTAGGTGTCGGCGGCGATCGAGACCTGTCTGTCGTCGTCGGCGGCGGCCAGGGCGGGTGGACTGCCCGCCAGCAGGCCGGCCGCGAGCGCGAGCACGGCCGTGAGGATGCGGGTTCTTCGCACGGTGTGTCCTCTCCGTGACTGCGGGGGAAGGAGGGGAGGAACGCTGGGCGGGACGGAAGCTGGAAGCAGGGCACGTGCTGGACCGGGCGGGCCCGATGGGGGCGGGCCCGCCCGGCGTGGGTCCCGCCCGCCGTCAGGGTGGCGGGCGGGACCCGGTACACGGAGCAGCGGCGGGGACTATTCGAGGAGCTCCGCGTACGAGCCCATGGCGGTGGCTATGTCCACCTGGGCCCAGAACCGGTGGTACGTGAAGGTGGGCGCCGCCCCGCCCGCCAGGTAGGACTCGACCTTCGACCAGGCCGGGTCGTCCTTGTAGAAGGAACGGATCGACTCGAAGGTGGAGGACGAGTTGATCGTGTCGCCGTTCGGCATGGTGCCGGTCCAGCCGCTCGGGACGTGGATGGGGTCGTCGAAGCGGTTGTAGTCGGCGCGGGTCTCCTCGACGGCGATGCCGAGGGCGTCCTGGTTGTTGTCCCACATGCCGTCGAGCAGCGCCTTCGCCGTCGCGGCCGCCTCGGTGTCACCGGAGCGGTCGGCGTAGTACGTCAGGGTCTTGGCGTACGAGGCGGCCACACCGACGTCGTTGGTGTAGTCGGCGACGGTGACGTGCAGCCCGGAGTTGGCACCCGGGTTCGACGCGTTCCAGGTGTCAGGGGCACCGGACCACTTCAGCGTCGACGGGATGCGGAAGGTGCCGTCAGGGTTGACCGTGGTCTCGGACAGCGCCCAGTCGACCCACTTGTCGAGGACCTCCTTGGCCAGCGCGTCGCCCGACTGCTGGTAGTACTCGGCGACCCGCTCCATGGACCACGCCTGGAAGCCGAACCACTGGTTGGACGGCGGGTCGTGGTACACGGGCTTCTCGTCGTAGAACATGCCGTAGAAGGTCGGCGTGCCCGCCGGCGGGGTGGCGTACCGGCCGCCCCAGCTGTTGGTCGCGCCGCCCGCGATGGCGCCCTCGTCGGACTGGAGCCAGCGGTAGAACTCGACCTGCCGGTCCAGTGACTTGGCCCAGTCCGCCTGTCCCGTCGCCGACTTGGGCTTCAGGGCGGCGTACTCGCTGAGCGCGTACGCGGCGAGCGGGTTCTGGTAGCCGCCGTGCGCGTGGCTGGAGCCGATGCGCCAGGCCCAGCCGGCCGAGGAGTCGGTGGCGCCGCCCCACGCGTAGTACCAGGAGAGCAGGTAGAAGGAGGCGTCCTTGCCGGTGCCGGCCGGGCAGGCGGAGGCGCCGACGCAGTTGCCGACCTTCTTGAAGTACTTGTCGTACATGGCGTAGCGCAGGTAGTCGCCCATCTTCGCGGCCTTGCCGACGGTCGCGGAGACGTCACCGCCCTTGCCCTGCTCCTTGGCCCACTTGTCCGCCCAGTACGCGGCCTGCACGGCGCGCGCGTCGGCGTCGGGGGCGTTGGTGAACTTCCACTGCTTGGCGTACGAGGCGTCCTTGGTGAACAGGTCCAGGTAGCCGTTCTTGCCGCCGTACTTGAAGGCGTCGCAGGTGGGCTGCGGGATCGTCTCCCACACCGACTCCTGCGGGCCGCGCTGGAAGGTGTTGATGTACGACGGTCCGGTGTCGGTCGGGCCCGCCTCGCACTTGCCGGGCGAGTTGCCGTAGCCGTAGACGTTGTCGACGTCCTGGAGCCAGTGCATGCCGTACACGTCGTCCGTGCCGTACGCGCTCTTCAGCTCGGCCGCGATCGGGTCCGGGCCGACCGGGACCGTGCCGTCGAGCTGCGACGGGTACTCGTTCGGGGTGTCGTACTCGGGCGCGTAGGTCGCCGGCTTGGAGGCGTTGTAGTAGGAGTTGGTCGACTGGTCGGCGTGGGTGGGGATCATGTACTTCTCCATGATCTCCCAGGCGCCGTTGAACTTGGACCAGTCACCCGTGACCTTGCCGTACATGGCCTGGAGCCAGAGGAGGTAGCTGTACGCCTCCGAGGTGGTCTCGTGGCCGTGGTCGGGCGCCTCCACCATCAGCGTCTCCACCGAGTGGTAGGGAATGCCCTCGGGGGAGAAGTAGCCGTTCGCCGGGTTGGTGATCTTCCCGTAGAGCTCCAGGAAGCGGGCGTCGTACTCCTTCTGCGCGCCGAGCTGGGTCACGGTCACCGCGGCCTTGGAGTGACCGTTGGCCGTGGACTCGAAGACCGCGGAGCCGGTGCCGGAGGAGTCGGCCGCGATGGTCACCTTCTGCGCGGTGTTCCAGTTCGACGGGGTGAAGGTGAGGCTGGCCCCGCCGCTGACCGAGAGACCGGAGTTGCCGCTCGCGCGGGCGGTCGTGACCGTCACGTTCGACGAGGGCTGCGTCGAGAGCTTCACGTCGTACGTGCCCGTCCTGCCCTGTTGCACGCCGAGCTGGGAGGGCGACGCGACGATGGCGGGGCCCGAGGCGACCGTGATGCCGACGGGTGTCGAGTCCGCCGACGCGCCCAGGCTGTCGTACGCCTTCGCCACCAGAGAATGACTGCCCACGGTCAAGTTCGAGACGGAGAGCGTGTAGGGCGAGCTCGTGTCCGTGCCGAGCAGCGTGGTGTCGTCGTAGAACTCCACCTTGCTGACGCTCGCGCCGTCGGCCGCCGCGGCGGTGGCGGCGAGCGGTACCGCGGCGCCCTGGGTGTAGACGGCGCCCGCGGTGGGGCTGGTCAGCACGGCGATCGGCGGCTGGTGGGCGCCGGCGCAGGTCGTGCCGTTGACCGCGAAGCTGGTGGGGGCGGCGTTGGTGCCGCTGTAGGTGAACTGGGCGCCGGTGGTCACGGCCGCGTTCGCGGCGATGTTCCCGTTCCAGGACGCGTTCTTCACCGTGACCGTCTTGCCGGACTGCGACCAGGTGCCGCTCCAGCCGTTGCTGAGCTTCTGGTTGCCCGCGTAGTCGTACGTCAGGGTCCAGCCGGAGATCGGGTCCGTGCCCCGGTTGGTGAGGGTGAGCTCGGCGGTGAAGCCGGAGCCCCAGTCGTTGGTCTTGTAGTCGACGCTGCACTGGACCGCCGCCGCCTGTGCGGGACTCGATCCGGTGCCCAGCATCGTCAGCGGGAGGGCGAGCGCCGCCGCGACAGCGGTCCACAACCGCCGCGCGGCGTGGCGTCTCCGTTTGGTGCGCATGTGCTGGTTCCTCCTTGCGGCTCGGAGAGGAAGTGGGGGGAGGAGCAACAAGCCTTGAACCAGTGGGAGCGCTCCCATATTGAGGAGGGGGGTAGGAGGGGTCAAGGGTTGTGGTGAGTCGAAAAGATTCGACGAACGCAAGCCGACGCCACCCCTGTTCTTTACCGACACTTGGCGCTACCTTCGCCTGCACCAGTGGGAGCGGTTCCACCAGTCGGCACGCCTGTCACGGCGCGCCCGAACTGCAAGGAGTCGCTCATGCGCCATCCCTCGCGCCACCCTCCGCGTTCAGGTCTTTTACGCGTCACCGCCCAAGTCCCGCGCACTGCGGGCGCGTGGGTGACGCCGGCCTGCGCCCGCTCCGTGTTCAGCAGCCACGACAGCACACCCCCGCCGTTCGCCACCGGGCCGCACGAGCTTCCGCGCGCCCTCGACGGATCCATCGACGCATCCCTCGACGGATAAGGAATCCGCACCATGAGCCGCACCACATCCGCACCCATGAGCCGCAGGAACCGTGTCAGGTTCACCAGAACCGCGCTGATCGCCTCGCTGGCGCTGGTCGCCGGCAGCGCCGGGACCGCGCTCGCGGCCGTGCCCTCCGACGACATCGGCACCGCCGCCGTTCCCTGCACCGTCGACTACAAGGTGCAGAACGACTGGGGCTCCGGCTTCACCACGGCAGTGACCGTCACCAACAACGGCGCCGCCAAGTCCTCCTGGTCGTTGAAGTGGTCCTACGCCGGCAACCAGAAGGTCACCAACGCCTGGAACGCCAAGGTCAGCCAGAGCGGGACCGCGGTCACCGTCGCCAACGAGTCCTACAACGGCTCGCTGGCGACCGGCGGTTCGGCCAGCTTCGGTTTCCAGGGCACCTACAGCGGCAGCAACGCGGTCCCCGCGACCTTCACGCTCGACGGTGTGACCTGCAACGTCGATGACGGCGGTGGCGGCAACCCCGACCCCGACCCGGAGCCGGAGCCCGGCACGAAGGTCGACAACCCGTACTCCGGCGCCAAGGTGTACGTGAACCCCGAGTGGTCCGCGAAGGCCGCCGCCGAACCGGGCGGCAGCCGGATCTCGAACCAGCCCACCGGTGTCTGGCTCGACCGCACCGCCGCCATCAACGGCGTCAACGGCGGCATGGGTCTGCGCGACCACCTCGACGCGGCCCTCGCGCAGAAGGGCTCCGGCGAGATGGTCGTCCAGCTCGTCATCTACAACCTGCCCGGCCGTGACTGCTCGGCCCTCGCCTCCAACGGCGAGCTGGGCCCGACGGAGATCGACAAGTACAAGACCCAGTACATCGACCCGATCGCCGCGATCCTCGCCGACCCGAAGTACGCGGGTCTGCGGATCGTCACCACCGTCGAGATCGACTCGCTGCCCAACCTCGTCACCAACGTCACGCCGCGCCCGACCGCCACGCCCAACTGCGACGTGATGAAGGCGAACGGCAACTACCAGAAGGGCGTGGGCTACGCGCTGAACAAGCTCGGCGCGATCGGCAACGTCTACAACTACATCGACGCCGGCCACCACGGCTGGCTGGGCTGGGACGACAACATGGGCCCGTCGGCCGACATGTTCAAGGTCGCCGCCACCACCGAGGGCGCGACGCTCTCCGACGTCCACGGCTTCATCGTCAACACCGCGAACTACAGCGCGCTGAAGGAGACCAACTTCTCCATCAACGACACGGTCAACGGCACCTCCGTGCGCCAGTCGAAGTGGGTGGACTGGAACCGGTACACCGATGAGCTGTCGTACGCCCAGGCCATGCGCGACAAGCTGGTCTCGATCGGCTTCGACTCCAAGATCGGCATGCTGATCGACACCTCCCGCAACGGCTGGGGCGGCACCGCACGGCCCACCGGCCCGGGCGCCACGACCAGCGTGGACACCTACGTCGACGGCGGTCGCATCGACCGCCGCATCCACCTCGGCAACTGGTGCAACCAGAAGGGCGCGGGTCTCGGTGAGCGGCCGCAGGCCAACCCGGAGCCGGGCATCGACGCCTACGTCTGGATGAAGCCGCCGGGGGAGTCCGACGGTGCCAGCAAGGAGATCGCGAACGACGAGGGCAAGGGCTTCGACCGCATGTGCGACCCGACCTACACGGGCAACCCGCGGAACAACAACAACATGTCGGGTGCCCTCCCCGACGCTCCGCTGTCCGGGAAGTGGTTCTCGGCGCAGTTCCAGGAGCTGATGAAGAACGCGTACCCGGCGCTGTGAGCGGTGACGGACACGTCGCTCCCTAGCGTGTGAGGTCCGCCGGGGCGGGGCTGCGAGTGCCCCGTCCCGGCGGATCGTGTCCGCGGTTATTTGCCGATACGGCAAGGGTGTTTGCCGAAGTCCGGTGCACGGGCGCACGCTGGCCCCGTACCCGGACGAGAGGATCACCGCCATGGGACACCACCGGCACCACCAGCACGCTCCCGCCGGCCACCAGCACGTGCACACCGACATCGACTGGGCCGAGATGGCCGCGCACCTGGAGGCCGAGGCGGAGCTCTTCACCCCCCTGTACGCCCAGGCCGCTGCCTGGCTCGCGGCCCGGCGGCCCGAGCCCGGTCTGATCGTCGACGCGGGCAGTGGTCCCGGCGTGGTGACCGGGGTGCTGGCCGATGCGTTCCCGGCCGCCAGGGTCGTCGCCGTGGACGGCTCGGGACCCCTGCTGGAGCGGGCCCGCGAGCGTGCCGGGCGCCAGGGATTCGCCGACCGCTTCGGCACCCTGGAAGCCGACCTCCCCGAGGGCCTCGACGGCCTCACGTACCCGGCCGACCTGCTGTGGGCGAGCCGGAGCCTGCACCACATCGGCGACCAGCGGGCGGGCCTCGCCGCCTTCGCCGCGCGCCTCGCCCCCGGCGGCACCCTGGCGATCCTCGAAGGCGGGCTGCCCACCCGCTATCTGCCCCGCGACATCGGCTTCGGACGCCCCGGTCTGCAGGAGCGCCTGGACGCGGCCCAGGCCGAGTGGTTCGGCGCCATGCGGGCCTCGCTGCCCGGCGCCGTCGAGGAGGCCGAGGACTGGCCGGGCCTGCTCACCGCCGTGGGCCTGCGGGGCGCCACCAGCCGCACCTTCCTGCTCGACGTGCCCGCACCGCTGTCCGAGGAGGCCCGCGCATTCGCCGTCACCGTATTCGGGCGGCTGCGGGAAAAGGCCGCGGAACTCCTCGACGCGTCCGACCTCTCGACCCTCGACCGGCTCCTCGACCCGGACGACAAGGCGAGTCTGTATCACCGTTCCGACCTTTTCGTCCTGACGGCCCACACCCTTCATGTGGCGCAGGCGCAGCCATGAAATAAAAGAGGCGATACGTGATGTCCGGACTGTGATGTGGGCGTCAGCCGAACTGTGGATCGCGACGACCGAGTAGGTTCGTGGGGTAGCATCGGAATGCGCGGCTAATTCACCGACGAAGGAATCCAAAAACGGGGGCTCGGAAGGTAGCTGTGCCCGCGTATTACGGATCTTTCGCTTTCGTTTCAGGCGAACCGAAGGATCACCGATGTTGTCACCGATGTTGTCCAGGATAAAAGTTCTGCTCGTCGACGACGAGCAGATCGTGCTGGAGGGTCTACGTACCCTCCTCGAAGGTTTCGGCGAGTTCAGCGTGGTCGGCACGGCGCGCGACGGTGCCTCGGCGCTCCGCAAGATGCGCTCCGGCCGGCCGCAGATCGTGGTCATCGGACTGCGGCTGCCGGGCATGGGCGGTGTCGCCACCACCCGGGCCCTGCGGCGCGAGTCCGTCCACGTCAGAATCGTCTTCCTCGCATCCCATCAGCAGCCCGTCTACGTCCGGGAGGCCTTCCAGGCGGGAGCCAACGCCTATCTGTCCCGCACCACCATCAACGCCGGCGAGCTCCGGGACGCCCTGCTCACCGTCTACCGCGAGGGCGCCCACTTCTCTCCGGCGACCGCGGGTCATCTGCTCCAGCTCGTCTCCGGCCAGAAAGGAGAGGAATCCGCCTCCCCGCTTTCCCGGCTCACCGGGCGCGAGCGGCAGATCCTCTCGATGGTCGCCGACGACCACGAGACCGGCCACATCGCCACCTCTCTCGGGATCAGCCCGAAGACCGTGCGCAATTACCTGAGCCGGATCTACGCCAAGCTGGGAACTCCCGGCCGGGTGCAGACCGCACTGTACGCGAAGAGGTCATTCGGATACCACGAGGCCGTACAGACGGAGTGAATTCGGAACGCGGTGCCGTTGTCGTTCGTCGGAGAACGACGTGACGGCACCCGCGTTCATACCGGCCGTCCTGTCACCGGCTGTCCTACCGACCGGTACCTTTCGGTCCGGCCGGCGTCCCGACCTGGGCCACGGCCCGGCACCAGGCGGCGCCCGCGTCCGCCAGCGCCACCGGGAACGCCATGAACCGGAACGGCCCCCGGCCCTCCAGCGCGCGCAGCCCGGCCAGCCCCTCGATCTGGACGAACTCCCGTCGGCGGCCGTGCAGATGGGCCGGCCACAGGACGCCCCGGTCGCCCGTGCGGTAGTACTCCTCGACCATGCGGCGGGGCGGCCCGTCGAAGCTCCAGCAGTCCGTGCCCAGCACCTTCACACCCAGGTCCAGCAGGTGGTCGATGGCGGCGGGGGTGATCGCCGTGGACCTCGTGAAGTAGGCGGGCGTCCCCAAGCGCAGATCGGAGTCGGTGCGGAACAGGACGACCGTGCCGGGCCCCGCCGTGCCCTCCGCGGTGCGCAGGGCCTCCTTCACCTCCGGCTCGCCGACCCTGTCGTACGGGCGCACGTCCAGCACCAGGCCCGGGCCGCTGCACCAGTCCAGCGGCAGGTCCAGCACCTTCCTGGCGGGCCGGCCCTCGCACAGCGGGCCGTAGTGGAAGGGCGCGTCCACGTGCGTGCCCTGGTGCACGGACATCCGGTAGAACTCGTTCGACAGGAAGCAGCCGTCCGGCAGGTCCCGCTCGCGCAGCCGGCGCCGGCCCGTCAGCCAGCGCGCATGGTTCAGCAATCGCTGACGGCGGCTGTCGCCGGGCAGCGCGCGGATCCGGCGCGCGAGGTGGCGGATGCCGTCACGGTGCAGCCACTGCTCGAACTCCACGCCCGGCGCGTTGCGGCCGACGGGCAGGGACAGGTCGACGTACGTCATGGCGTCCACTCCTGAAGCGTTCGTTGTCATGGCCGGTCCTCGGGCCCCACGGCCGTCGCCAGTACGGGGATCAGGGCGCCCGCCGCCTGCCTGCCGTACGCGGTGAGCAGGCGCCGGTACAGCCGCCTGCGGTCCACCGCGTACTCCTGCGGGCCCGCCGCCTCCAGCGCCAGCGACGCCAGCGCGCAGCCGAGCCGCGCCGCGTCGACGAGGCCGGCGCCGTGCGCGAGGCCCGCGACGACGCCCGCGCGCAGCGCGTCCCCGGCGCCCGAGGGCCCGGTGGCGACGACGCCCGGCACCGCGGGCACCACCACCGGCTCCCGGCCGGCGCGCTCGACGAGGGCCCCGGCCGGGCCCAGCGTGGTGATCCGGGCGCCGACCCGTTCCAGGACGCCGAGCGCGCTCCAGCCGGTCACGTCGTGCAGCAGCGCGGCGTCGTCCTCGCTGCCGAACAGCACCTCGGCGCCCTCGACGAGGAACTGCGCGTCCGCGCGGCCGAGTTCCGCGATCCGCCGCCGGGGATCGGCGGCGAACGGGACGCCCTCGGCGCGGCACTCCTCGGTGTGCCGCAGCATCGCCCGGGTGTCGTCCGACGAGACCAGCACCAGACCGAGGGCGCCGGTCCGTTCGGCCACCGACCGCAGCGAGATCGTGCGGGCGGCGTCGCGCGCTCCGGCGTGGAACGAGGCGATCTCGTTGCCGTCGGCGTCGACCGTGCGCAGCGACCGCGCCGTCCGCTCGTCCGGCACGACCAGCACCGAGTCGACGTCGACGCCGTGCTGCTTCAGCCACACCTGGTACTCGCCGAAGTCCGGGCCGGCCGCGCCGACCAGCACCGGCGCGAGACCGAACCGGGCGACCCCGTACGCGATGTTCGCCCCCGCGCCCCCGTAGCGGACCGTCAGCCGGTCCACCAGGAAGAACAGGGAGGCGGTGTGCAGCCCCTCCGGGACCAGCCGTTCGGCCAGGCGGCCCGGAAAGGTCATGAGGTGGTCCGTCGTGATGGATCCGGTGACGGCGATCCGCACCTTTCTCTCCCCCCGTTTGTGGTGGTGCAGGTGGTGCAGGTGGTGCAGGTGGACCGGGCCCGGCCGGAAGCGCTCGGCTCCCGGCCGGGCCCGGCCGTCGTCAGGCCGCCCGCACGGCACCCGACTCGATCTTCTGCCGGATACCGGCCTGGTTCTCCCGGGTGTGGACCTGCATCCGCTCGACCACGGTCTCCAGCGGTACGCCGAAGCCGTCGTCCAGCTCGAAGTCCTGCACCCAGGTCATCTCCGTGCCGCCCTCGACGGCCCGGTACGACCAGCGCAGGTGCATGTACCGGAACGGGAAGAGCGGATCGCGGCGCTCGGCGTACGCGACCAGCTCCCGGTGATCCAGGAGCCGCCACGAACGCCAGCTCCGGCCCTCCTCGTTGCTCAGCTCGAAGACGATGTCCGTCCACCGCCCCTCCCGCTCACGGGAGAGGACCTTCGCGGTGCTGTACTCGTTGAAGATCTCCGGCCAGCACGCGATGTCGTTGGTGATGTCGAAGACCGTCCGCGGGTCCGCGGCGATGACGATGCTGTTCTCGATCCTGGGCATCCCGGTCAGCCCTCCCTGACGCACATCAGACGGTCGGCGCACGCCACCAGGTCCCCGAAGGTCTTGAAGGCGCCCTCCTCGTCCATGTCGATCCGGATGCCGAAGTGCTGCTCCAGGGCGACCACGATCTCGACCAGCTCGGTCGAGTCGATGCCGAGGTCGGCGGCGAGCACGGTGTCGTCGGTCAGCTCGTCGTCACGGAAGCCGATCTCCCGCAGTACGGTGACGACCTCTTCACGGATGTTCATGCGATTCCCCGTTCTTCCGTTCTCTCTTGCGTTGTCTCGCGGTCTCTCGCGGTCTCTCTCGTTCTCTCTCGTTCCTCCGAGTCGCTCCGCGGGGGTCAGTCGGCCGCCGGGACGGCCATCGCCACCGCCACGGCCACCTCGGCCTCGTGGCTGATGCTCAGCCGCAGTCGGGACAACCCCGCATCCCGCAGCGCCCGTTCGGCCCGCTCGGACAGGCGCGGGACGGGCTCGCCGCGGGCCCCGCGGCCGATCTCCACGTCCTGCCAGCCGAGTCCTTCGCCGTGCGCGCCGAGCGTCTTGCGCACCGCCTCCTTCGCGGCGACCCGGCCCGCCAGGCACTGCACCCGGTAGCGGCCCGAGCGGCCCCGGCACAGCTCCCGTTCCGTCGGCGTCAGCAGCCGGTCGGCCAGTGCGTCCCCCCGCCGGAGCACGGCCGCACGCAGGCGCCTCACATCCACGACGTCCACGCCCAGTCCGGGGGGCGGGCCCGGGGACTGCTCGGCCGCACCGAGCGAGCGCACCGCCCGCTCCAGCGCGGTCACCGCCTGATCAGCAGACATGCGTTGACACCTCCCAGACCGCGCGAGACCACGAGGGTGCTGCGCCAGTCGGCGACGTCCCGTGCCTCGCCGCGGACCAGGTCGAGGCCGATGCCGGGCGCCGGGCGGTCCAGATTGACCGTGGGGGGCACCAGGTCCTCGGGCATCGCGCGCAGGGCGAGGGCCGCATCGGCGGCCGCCGCGCCGCCCAGCAGATGGCCGAAGCCCGACTTGGGCGCCGTCACGGGCAGCCGGGCCGCCCCGTCGCCGTACGCCTCGTGCAGTGCGTACCCCTCCGTGACGTCCTCGAAGGGGATGCCGGAGCCGTGCGCGAACACCACGTCGGGGGCTTCGGGGCTCGCTTCGCGCATCGCGCGGGCGAGCACCCGGCCGGTCGGCTCGACCGTGTAGTACGGCATGTAGCCGTCGGTGCTGACGCCCCAGCCGGCCAGCTCGCCCAGGATGCGGGCGCCCCGCGCCTCGGCGTGCTCCCGGCGCTCCAGCACCAGGAAGACGGCGCCCTCGGCGAACACGCTGCCGCCGTGGCCCGCGTCGAACGGCCGGTACAGCTCGCCCGGCCCGAGCGCGCCCCGCTGCTTGGCGACCAGGTCGCTGGTCTCCAGGCAGAGCCACCCGTACGGCGACAGCGGGGCCTCCACACCGCCCGCGAGCACCACGTCGGAGTGGCCGCGCAGCAGCGACTGGGCGCCGCCGATCAGCGCGTACGCGCCGCTGGCCCGGTCGGCCACGAAGGTGCGGGCCGGGCCCCTGATGCCCTGGTCGATGCAGATGTTGCCCTGCGGCGCGGCCGGGAACCAGGCGGTGGCCTGGTAGGGGCTGACCGCGCGGACGCCATCCGTCCAGAGCTTGCGCAGCTCCCGCTCGGCGAACTCCCAGCCGCCCAGCACATTGCCGACCATGACTCCGGTCCGGTCGGGCGCGACGGTGTCGCCGACCGTGACGCCCGCGTCCTTGAGCGCCTCGCGCACGGTCTGCACGGCCAGGTGCGTGAACCGGTCGGTCCGTTTGACGAAGCGTTCCGGCAGGTGGTCGAGCGGGTCGAAGTCCGTCTGGCCCGCGGCGGGGCAGGCGTAGGCGGAGGCGTCGAAACGGTCGATGGCGGTGATGCGGGAGAGACCGTCGCGCGCACTCTCCCAGAGCGCGTCCGGTCCTTCGCCGGCCGGGGTGAGGGCGCCGACGCCGGTGACGACGATCGAGGTCATCGCAGGATCTCCTCCGGTGTGGACGGTGCGGACGGTGCGGACCGGGCGTTCGTTCCTGTCCGTCACGCCGCCTCCTCGCGCGGTGACCGCGCCACCATCGCCGCGTGCAGGCCCGCGAACCCGCTGGCGTCCTTGAGGATCGCGCCGCCCTCCCACGGCCGGCCGTCGGACGGCACGTAGTCCAGGTCGCAGGTGGGGTCGGGTGTCTCGTAGTTGGCGGTCGGGTGGACGAACCGCCGCTCGCAGGCGAGCGCGCACAGCACCAGCTCGACGGCGCTCGCCGCGGCCAGCGCGTGGCCGAGCATCGACTTCGCCGAGTTCACCGGCACCTCGCGGGCGTGCTCGCCGAGCGCCAGCTTCAGGGCGCTGGTCTCGCACGTGTCGTTCTGCGGAGTCGAGCTGCCGTGCGAGCTGACGTGCGTGATGTCCTCGGGCCGCGACCCCGACCGGCCGATCGCCAGCTCCATGGCGCGGGTGAGGTCCTCGCCGTCGGAGAGCAGATCGGTCATGTGCGCGGCGTTCGAGGTGTGGGAGAAGCCGCTGATCTCCATGTACGTCCGCGCGCCCCGGCGCAGCGCGTGCTCCTTCTCCTCCAGCACCAGCACACCGCACGCCTCGCCCAGCACGAACCCGTCACGGCCCGCGTCGTACGGCCGGGAGGCGGCCTCGGGACGGTCCCGGTAATTCCGGCTCAGACAGTTGATGATCTCGAAGGAGGCCACCGTGATCGGGGTGATCGGGGCCTCGCTGGCGCCCGCGATCATCACGTCGGCGTCGCCGTACGCGATCGACTCGAAGGCGTGGCCGACCGCGTCGATCCCGCCGATGCAGCCGGTGGACAGCGTCACGCACGGTCCCTGCGCGCCGAGCATCGCCGAGAGCAGCGCGCCCGGCGTGTTCGACATCGACGCCAGGTACAGGTCACGGCCCGCCCTGGACGGATCGATGGGCTTGCGTCCCTCGTCGGTCACCGCGAGGAACTCCTCCTCCATCTTGGGCGTGCCGCAGATCGCGGTGGACAGCGAGATCCCGGTGCGCGCCGGGTCGTACATGCCGGACGACAGCCCCGCGTCCGCGACGGCCTGGAGCGTGGCGGCCACCGCGAACTGCACGTACCGGTCGAGCCTGCGCACCTCCACCGGCAGTGCCGCCGCCTGCTCGTCGAATCCGGACACTTCGGCTATCGCGTCCGACAGGAACTCGAAATCGCCGAAGAGCGCGGAACTGGTGATGTCGGAGAGGGATTTGGTGACGCTCTTCCCCACCGACACGGTATCCCAGAGCTCTTGCTTCCCTATTCCCGCCGGGCTGATCACACCCAGCCCGGTCACGACCACTTCTCGCATTTCTAACGCCTCTCTCGTTTCTCGCCCATCAGGGTGGTCAGAATTCCCCGGACGACGGATTTCGTCGGCGTGATTCCCGCCCGTTCCATGAGCGTCCGGAGCGCCGGTGCCCGGGGCAGGCCGCCCTCCGCCGTGTTCACGAACAGGCTCAGATCGAGCATCGGCCGGTGCAGCGGATCGCTGTCCCGCTCCGGCCGCAGTACGTCGGCGACCAGCAGCGTGCCGCCGGGGCGCAGCAACCGGGCGGCCTCCCCGACGAGCCCCGCGGTCGCGTCGTGCCCCGCGAAGCGGGCCGCGTGCGCGAGGACGACGGTGTCGAACGAGCCGTCGGCGAAGGGCGCGGGCAGGCCGGGACGGGCCGGCTCGTACCTGAACCGCCCGGCCACGCCGTACCGTTCGGCCCGCGCCCGCACGCCGTGCAGCAGTTCCTCGTCGTCCTGGGCGACGATCCGCGCCTCCGGGTCGGCGGCGGCCAGCGCGATGCCCCACTCGCCGCCGCCGGCCACCAGGTCGAGCACCCGTCCCGCGGGCCGCGGGCCGGCCGCGCCGACGACGGCGGTCGCAGCCCGCACGGCTATGGGGAACGCGCCCCCGAAGAAGCCGGGCCGCAGCCCGCGCCGGGCGCCGGGGGAGGGGCGCCGGCCGCCGCGCACGACGTCGGTCAGCGCGCCCCAGGCGTCCCACTGGTCGAGCACCTCGGCGAAGTGGTCGCCCAGCCAGCCCGGTCCGCCCTCGACGAGGTGGGCGGCGGCGAGTGCGGTGGGCCGCCGCCCGGTGTCGTCGTCGCCCTCGACCAGGCCCAGTTCGGCCAGTGCGTCGAGGAGCCGGCGCAGGGCCTCGCCGTCGCAGTCCAGGTCCTCGGCGAGGCGCGGGGCCGGCCGCGGGGCCCGGGCCAGTTCGGTGAACAGGCCCAGTTCCAGGGCCGTGCCCAGCACCCTGGCCCGCGCGAAGCCGAAGTTGAGGGCGAGCAGCGGGGCCGGGTCCGGTCCGTGCCGGACCCGGCCCGCCGCTCCGGAGGTCACGGCGGCCGCCGAGGCGGTCACTGGCCCTCCTGCTGCTGCGCGTACTCCGGTAACCGCGTGTACTCGTACGGGTCGTCGGACAGGAAGACGTTCCGCACCGGCGGGCGCTCGCAGGGGGCGACCACGAGGAAACGGCAGGTCTGGTCCGGGCCGGTGACGAAGCCGTGCGGTTCGCCGCGCGGGATGAAGATGGCGTCGCCGGGCTCGACCTGCTCGGTGCGGCTCTCGTCGGGGAGCACCAGGCCCATGGTCCCTTCGAGGACGTAGATCTCGTGCTCCCACTCGTGGAAGTGGGGCGGCGTGGAACCGTTCGGTGCCACCTCGAATTCGGTGAGGACGAATCGGTCCGCGCCGTCCGGGGTGTCGATGAGTTTCCGGTGAAGAGTTTCCTTCGCCCCTGGTTCGCGAACGATCTCGGCTTTTACCTTGGTCCTGTGAACGCGCTTCATGAGTCGCCTTTCGCTGGGGTGATCCGGTCATCGGTGCGTGACCGATGGGGGCGAATCTAGGCGAGAGGTCAGGACCATTTCGATGGGCACCGGTCATCAAAGGGCCGGGGAACGGGCCCGGCGGCGGCAGGGATGTCCGCCCAGCCCGCCGGGACACCCGCCCACAACTGTGACCTGGGACACCGCGTCGGCGGGGCCGACCGTCCGGTGCCCGTACACACGGAACGACGGTGCCGCCGCCCGGCCGAAGCGGGCGGCGGCACCGTCGAGTGGAACCGTCACATGGACGCGTGACGCGTGACGCGTGACGCGTGACGCGGACGCCGGGCGGCGCCCGGCGTCGGAGCACGTCGTTACGCGTTGAACGTCGCCGGGTCGGGGCCCAGGCGGCGGTCCTCGTTCAGGGCGCTGATGGCGGCCATGTCCTCGGTGTCGAGGGAGAAGCCGAAGACGTCGATGTTCTCCGCGATACGGGACGGGGTGACGGACTTCGGGATCACCACGTTGCCGATCTGGAGGTGCCAGCGCAGCACGACCTGGGCCGGGGTGCGGCCGTGCTTCTGCGCGATCGCGACGATCGCCGGGACCTCCAGCAGGCCCTTGCCCTGGCCGAGCGGCGACCACGCCTCGGTGGCGATGCCCTGCTCCGCGTGGTACTCGCGCGCCTCGTGCTGCTGGAGGTGCGGGTGCAGCTCGATCTGGTTGACCGCGGGGATGACGGAGGTCTCCTCGGTCAGCAGCCGCAGGTGCTCCGGCAGGAAGTTGGAGACGCCGATGGCGCGGGCGCGGCCGTCCGAGTAGATCTTCTCGAAGGCCTTGTAGGTGTCGACGGCCTTCCCCTGGGCGGGCAGCGGCCAGTGGATCAGGTACAGATCCACGAACTCCAGGCCGAGCTTCGCAAGCGACGCGTCGAAGGCGCGCAGCGTGGAGTCGTAGCCCTGGTCGCTGTTCCAGAGCTTGGTGGTGACGAAGAGTTCGTCGCGGGCGATGCCGGAGGCCGCGATCGCCTTGCCGGTGCCCTCTTCGTTGCCGTAGATCGCGGCGGTGTCGATGCTGCGGTAGCCGGCCTCCAGCGCGGTGGCGACGGCGCGCTCCGCCTCGTCGTCCGGCACCTGCCAGACGCCGAAGCCGAGCTGCGGCATCTCGACGCCGTTGTTCAGGATGATCGGGGGGACCTTGCTGCTCACGAGCTCTCGATCCTTCAAGTCGTCGGGTGGTACTCACCATGGTCAACGATCACGGCCTCCGGCGCATTCCTGACCGGGCGACAAGGCCGCCGAAACGCAGATTGACCGGAAGCATGCCATGGCTCACCTCCGGTACAGCGCCTCGACGGGCACGACCTGCGCGCCGACGCTCCACGTCACCTAGCCGGTCCGCCCCCGGTGCAGCCGGTCCCCGCCGGTCAGGATCGCCGCGGCCAGGGCGTCCGCGGGCCCCTGGGCGGAGGGACGCCGGCGGCCGTGGACGAGCACGAAGTCCACCTCGCCCAGCTCCGGCAGGCCCGCCCTCTCGGGCACCCGCACCAGCCCCGGGGGCACCAGCCCGCGGGAGTGCGCCATCACACCGAGGCCGGCCCGGGCCGCCGCGACCAGCCCGCTGAGGCTGCCGCTCGTACACGCCACGCGCCAGGCGCGGCCCGCCCGCTCCAGCGACTCGAAGGCGAGCGCGCGGGTGATCCCCGGCGGCGGATAGACGATCAGCGGCACGGGACGGTCGGGGTCCAGGCGCAGCCGCTCCGCGCCGATCCACACCAGCCGGTCGTGCCAGACGAGCTCGCCGCGAAGATCCTCGGGCCGCCGTTTCGCCAGCACCAGGTCGAGCTTGCCGGCCGCCAGCATCTCGTGCAGCGTCCCCGACAGCTCCACCGTCAGCTCCAGGTCCACCTCGGGGTGGTCGCTGCGGAAGCGTTCCAGGATCTCCGGGAGCCGGGTCAGTACGAAGTCCTCCGACGCGCCGAACCGCAGCCGGCCGCGCAGCCGGGTACCCGTGAAGAACGCCGTCGCCTGCTCGTGCACCTCCAGGATCCGGCGCGCGAAACCGAGCATGACCTCGCCGTCCTCCGTCAGCTCCACGGAGTGGGTGTCCCGGGAGAACAGCTGCCGTCCGGTGGCGTCCTCCAGGCGCCGCACGTGCTGGCTGACCGTGGACTGACGCAGCCCGAGCCGGCGCGCGGCCTGCGTGAAGCTGAGCGTCTGGGCGACCGCGAGGAAGGTCCGCAGATGAGAGGGGTCGTACACCCGGCTCAGGCTAGCCGGTCATCGCGCCGCGCGATGACAGTAAGAGCGGTATACCGGATTCCCGATCAAGGCGAACGGGAGGACGATGGAGAGGGCACGGCCCGGCTACCGGGCCGGGGCCCCGGCCTCCGGGCGGGCCCGCCCCCTGAAGGCCCTCGGCCCCCGGGCTCGGCCCGCCCCCGGAGGCCCCTGACCTCCGGGAACGACCCGTCCCCGGAGCGCCGACGAGAGCAAGTGGAGCACCGTGAAGCGCCTGCAGTGGCCGAGTTGGATGCCGATCGACGCGTACATCCTGCTGTTGCTCGGGACGGTGGGCCTCGCGGCCCTCCTCCCCGCCCGGGGTACGGCCGCGGACGTCGCCTCCGGGGCGTCCACGGCGGCGATCGCGTTCCTGTTCTTCCTCTACGGGGCCCGGCTCTCCACCCGCGAGGCACTCGACGGGCTCAAGCACTGGCGGCTTCACGTCACCGTCCTCGCCTGCACCTTCGTCGTCTTCCCGCTGCTGGGCCTGGCCGCGCGCGCCCTGGAACCGGTGTTCCTGACGCACTCCCTCTACACCGGGCTGCTCTTCTGCACCCTCGTCCCGTCGACCATCCAGTCGTCGATCGCCTTCACCTCGATCGCGCGCGGGAACGTGCCCGCCGCGATCTGCGCGGGCTCCTTCTCCTCCCTCGTCGGCATCGTGCTCACGCCGCTGCTCGCGGCGACCCTCCTCGGCTCCGGTTCGGGCGGCTTCTCCGCCGACTCGATCGTCGAGATCGTGCTGCAGCTCCTGGTGCCGTTCGTCGCGGGACAGGTCCTGCGCCGCTGGATCGGAGGGTTCGTCGTCCGGCACAAGAAGGTGCTGGGGCTCGTCGACCGCGGGTCCATACTCCTCGTCGTCTACGTCGCGTTCAGCGAGGGCATGGTGCGGGGCATCTGGTCGCAGGTCAGCCCCGTACGCCTCGCGGGCCTGCTCGCGGTGGAGGCGGTGCTGCTCGCCGTGATGCTGGCGCTGACCTGGTACGGGGCGAAGGCGCTGCGGTTCGGCCGGGAGGACCGGATCGCGATCCAGTTCGCGGGGTCGAAGAAGTCCCTGGCCTCCGGGCTGCCCATGGCGAGCGTGCTGTTCGGCGCCGAGGCCTCCCTCGCCGTGCTGCCGCTGATGCTGTTCCACCAGATGCAGCTCATGGTGTGCGCGGTGATCGCCAAGCGGCGGTCCCGTGACCCGCTGGAGCCCGGGGCCGGCCAGGGCCGGGGGCCGGACGCGGCGGCGCGGAGCGCGGTCGGTACGGGGACGCGTTCCGGCGGCTGAGGTGAGTGCGGGCTCGCCGCCCCCGGATGGCCGGAAGGGCGGCGAGCAGGCAGTCGAGCAGGGCGTCACCGGCCCCCGCGCACGCGGTCCAGCGGCAGCCACAGGACCGTGTCACGGCCCGGTGTCCCGGTCCGGGTGCCGAGCTCGGCGATCTCCTCGTCGCCGAGCGCCCGGTCCTGGACCCGTACCTCGTCGATCGCCCCGGTGAAGTGCGCCCGGCCGTCGGGCTTCTGCCCGACGTGCACCCCGAACGGGGAGTTCCGGCTGACGGACCCCGGTACGTCCGCCGTTTCGGCCTCGGGCCGCCCGTCGACGAACAGCGTGACCCGTCCCCCGCCCCGCCGCAGTGCGAGCCGGTGCCACTCGCCGTCGTTGTACGCCCCGGCCGTCTGCAGCGAGAGGGTGCGGGGCGCCGCGGCCCCGTCCCGGACGGTGAGCAGCGCCCGGAGCCGGTCCGACGCGGGTTCGCCCCGTACCCACACCTGCGGCTGCGCCGATCCGACCCCGCCCATCCACAGCAGCGGCTGCTCCCCGGCGGTGGCGGTGCCGCGGAACCACAGCGACGCGGTGAACTCCTCCGTCCCCAGGGCCAGCCCGGGCCGGAACGGCAGGCGTACGGCGTCGTCGGCGCCGTCGAAGGCGAGGGCGCCGCCGGACACGCCCGCCGTCTCCCGGGCGCCGCCGAGGACCGCGGCGGGCCGGGCGCCCGGCGCCCGGTCGGGGGTCGTCGGATCGGGGCCGCGGCGCGGTGCCAGCCATCCCTCGTCGAAGCGGGCGAAGCGGATCTCGTCGCGCGCGTCGACGGCGCCGCCCTCGTAGAGCAGCCCCACGGTCTCCCCGCCGATGTGCACCAGATCCGAGTAGCCGGACCAGTCCCGTGTCACCGTCGTGCCGCGGTCCAGGCTGTCCCAGGTGCGCCCGCCGTCGTACGAGGAACGCACCGCCATCGTCCGGCGGCGGTCCGGATCGGCGGGACCGGCCAGCAGCATCCGCTTCCCGAGGCGCAGCACCGAGCCCTGCACCTGGGGCATGTAGAGGTCCGGGAGGGCCTGGAACGGCGCGGTGAAAGTGTCCCCGCCGTCCCTGCTGACGGCCTGCGTGCGGTGCCCGAGATCGGTGCCGTCCTGCTCGCGCCCGCTGACGAGGACCGATCCGTCGGCGCGCTCGGCGAGGGTCAGCTCGGACGGCTTCTGGCGGAACGTGCCGTCCTCGGCGATCGGCCACGAGTCCGTCGCGCCGATCCGCCAGTGGTGGCCGCCGTCGTCGCTGACGACGAGCGCGGCGTGGTTGGCGGTGACCCGGCCGCCGTCCCAGGTCTCGGCGTTGATGCCGAAGACCAGCCGGCCGGCGTGCCTGCCGCGGGTGAGCTGGATGCCGTGCACCGGCCCGGTGGCGTACCAGGAGTTCCAGTCGTCCGGGAGGATCTCCTCGGTCAGGTCGCGCGGCTCGGACCAGGTGAGGCCGTCGTCGTCGCTGTACTGGAGGTGCGGGACGCGGTCGCAGGGCACGGAGCAGTTGGCGCCGTCCGTGCGGCCCGTGTTGTACGTCTCCGCCAGCAGGATGCGGCCCGTCCTCGCGTCCACGACCGGGGCGGGGTTGCCGTGGGTGTCGCCCGCGCCCTCGTTGACCACCTGGAGCGGACCCCAGGTGCGCCCGCCGTCGGTGGAGCGTTTGACGACGAGGTCGATGTCGGCGGCGTCCCCGCAGTTGAGCACCCTCCCTTCGGCGAACGCGAGCAGGGTGCCCTCGACGGTCCGTACGACGGCCGGGATGCGGAAGCAGGCGTAGCCGGGGTCCTGGGAGGCCTTGAAGAGCACCTGCTCCTCGAATCCCCCGGCCGCCCGAGCCTGCGCCTGCGCCGGTGCCGGGAGCAGCCCGGCGGCCGTGGCGAGGACGGCGGTGAACAGGGCGGTGAGGATCGGTCTGAGACGTGTGCGGTGAG
This sequence comes from Streptomyces sclerotialus, assembly GCA_000719105.1. Lineage (GTDB taxonomy): Bacteria > Actinomycetota > Actinomycetes > Streptomycetales > Streptomycetaceae > Streptomyces > Streptomyces sclerotialus_B. The sequence continues at coordinate 174,314 of JODX01000018.1, forward strand.
GTGACGGCATGGTGCGGCGCGCCCTTCATGCGTCGTGACTGCCTCGCGAAAAACAGGACATCGGACATCCCATGTCCGATGTGCGGATCACCGACGGTACGGGCAGCCCCACAGCCCCACAAGGACCGTGTACGGCCATGTCGTTCACAGACCGGCAGGCTGACCGGGCGTGGCCGTTCGCGGCTGAATGCGAGCAGTTCACGGGCTGGTCGTTCCGGATTTCCGGTACGGACGGACGGCTCGGGCTAACGTTCCGTCATGACCGCACCGGACACCGAACCCCGCCTCGCGCTCGATCCCGCGCGCACCGCCCTCGTCCTCGTCGACCTGATGGACCGCATCGTGGGGCTGCCTCTGGAACCCCGCAAGGGAACGGACGTGCTGCTCGCCGCGGAGGAGCTGGCGCAGACCTTCCGCACGGCGGGAGCCCTGGTCGTGCTCATCCGCGTCGAGCGCTCCGGTGCCGCCGAGCAGCCGCCCGGCAGCGGCCTGGTCGCCGGCCTCGCCACGGACGGCGACCTGGAGATCGTGAAGCGCACCATCGGCGGCTTCCAGGGCACCGGCCTCGACGAGCGGCTGCGCGAGCGCGGCATCACCACGCTCGTGTTCGGCGGCATCGCCACCAACCTCGGCGTCGAGTCCACCGCCCGCGCCGCCGCCGACCTCGGCTACGACCTGGTCTTCGTGGAGGAGGCGATGTCCGCCTTCACCGCCGCCGAGCACGAGGCCTCGGTGCGGCTGGACTTCCCGCGACTGGGCACGGTGGCGGGGGTGCCGGACGTGCGCTTCACGACCGGCCTGACGGGCTGACGTGCACGTCACGACGGGCTGAGGCGGAGCCGGGTCTTGAAGCGGGGCCCCTACGGCGCAGGGGGCGCTCCCCGCCGCTCGGGGCCCCGCCGTCGTGCAGCGGGGGAAACCGGTCAGCCCTGGGCGGCCGCGGCCCGCAGGGCGATGCGGTCCTCTCCCGCGTACACGTTCATGGAGGCGCCCCGCAGGAAGCCCACCAGGGTCAGGCCGGTCTCGGCCGCCAGGTCCACCGCCAGGGACGACGGGGCCGACACCGCGGCCAGCACCGGGATGCCCGCCATGACCGCCTTCTGGGCGAGCTCGAACGAGGCGCGGCCCGACACCAGCAGGACCGTCCGGGACAGCGGCAGCGCACCGTTCTGCAGGGCGCGCCCCACCAGCTTGTCCACCGCGTTGTGGCGCCCCACGTCCTCCCGTACGTCGAGGAGCTCGCCGTCCTCGGAGAACAGGGCCGCCGCGTGCAGGCCCCCGGTCCGGTCGAAGACCCGCTGGGCCGCGCGCAGCCGGTCGGGGAGGCCGGAGAGGAGACCGGGCTCCAGCCGGAGCGGGGGAGCCGTACCGCCGAGCGTGTCGTCGACGGCCCACCGGGCCGTCGTGCGCACCGCGTCCAGGCTGGCCTTGCCGCACAGACCGCAGGACGAGGTGGTGTACACGTTCCGTTCCAGGGTGATGTCCGGTATCACCACGTCCGGCGCGGTCGACACGTCCACCACGTTGTAGGTGTTCGAGCCGTCGGCCGTGGCCCCGGCGCAGTAGACGATGTTGCGCAGCTCGTCCGCGCCGCCCAGTACCCCTTCGCTGACCAGGAAGCCCGCCGCCAGCGCGAAGTCGTCGCCCGGGGTGCGCATGGTGATGGCCAGCGGTCTGCCGTTGAGCCGGATCTCCAGCGGTTCCTCCGCGACCAGCGTGTCCGGGCGGCTGGACACCGCGCCGTCCCGGATGCGGATCACCTTGCGTCGTTCCGTGACTCGTCCCATGTCCCGATCAGCCCCGGTTCCTTGCGCTGTGGCCGAAACGGCCCTTGTCGTGCGGATCGCCGCGGGTCACCGGGCCGTCGTGCGGCCGGTGACCCGCGCCGTCTCATTGTCCTGTACACCCGCGGCGCGGCCGCGGCCCGTACTCCGCTTTTCGTACCCCGCGGCCGCCGGGCCTCACGCGGGTGCTCACCCCGCCCTCACGCCGCGCTCCGCAGCGCGAGCAGGTCCGACAGGGCGTGGACGGTGCGCAGGGTGGGCACCTCGACGCCGGTGATCTCCGCGAGCTCGACGACGGCCGCGAGGAGCACGTCGAGTTCCAGCGGCCTGCCGCGCTCCAGGTCCTGGAGCGTGGAGGTGCGGTGGTCGCCGACGCGCTCGGCGCCCGCCAGCCGGCGCTCGATGGACACACCGACCTCGCAGCCGAGGGCCCCGGCGACGGCGAGCGTCTCGGCCATCATGATCTCGATGACCCGGCGGGTGCCGCCGTGCAGGCACATCTGCCGCATGGTGGCCCGGGCCAGGGCGCTGATCGGGTTGAACGAGATGTTGCCGAGCAGCTTGAGCCAGATGTCGTTGCGCAGATCCCGCTCGACCGGGCACTTCAGGCCGCCCGCCCGCAGGGCCGCGGCGAACTCCGTGCAGCGCGCGGAGACCGTACGGTCCGGCTCGCCGACGGAGAAGCGGGTGCCCTCCACATGGCGGACGACTCCCGGGGCCGCGAGCTCGGTCGCCGCGTACACGACGCAGCCGACGGCCCGTTCGGGCGCGAGCACCGCACTGACCGCGCCGTCCGGGTCCACGCTCTCGAGGCGGCGCCCGTCGTGCGGGCCGCCGTGCCGGTGGAAGTACCACCAGGGGATGCCGTTCTGGGCGGCGACCACCGCCGTGGCGGGGTGCAGCAGCGGCTCGATCAGCGGCCCGCACGCCGCGTACGAGTTCGCCTTCAGCCCCAGGAAGACATAGTCGACCGGGCCGACATCGGCCGGGTCGTCGGTGGCGCGGGCGCGCGCGGTGAAGTCGCCGCGCGGGCTCAGCACCCGTACTCCGTGCCGCCGCATGGCCGCCAGATGCGGTCCGCGGGCGATGAGATGCACATCGGCGCCGGCGCGGTGCAGCGCGGCGCCGACGTAGGCGCCGATCGCACCGGCGCCGAGAACTGCGACTTTCATGAGGGGGGAGCTCCGTCCGGTCGAGGGTTACCGAGGAACTGCCGAACTTGTCGACGAAATATTGTGTACAGTATGGAAGTTGGGCCAGCAAGGCTCCGCGCGGATTCCCGGCACCCCTCGGACGCGCCGGGGCCGCGGTCACCCGGCGGTCCGAGGACCGCCTCCGCCCTCGTGCGGCGGCCGTGCCCCGGGTAGGCCGGGTGTGCGGGCGGGCCGGACGTCGCCCATCCCGTCGGAAAGCGATTACTTGGCGTATACCGCGCGATGTGCGATCTGCAGAAACGTAGTATTCGAGCGGAGGTTCCGCGTCCTCGCATGAAATGCTTTATGCCCCTCCCAGGACTTTTTATTTGAAGCCTTTCAGTGTCATCTGGCTAAGCTGACGGGGACACGCAGACGGCTAAGCACCGGGGGGGCTCATGACCGTCATGTACGAAGCCGGGTCCGGAACTGGAACCGGCATTGTTCGTATGGACGCCGGAAGGGCGGACATCTCGCAGCTCAGGAAGCTGGTACGGCGCGGATCACGGGCGTGGAACGAGCAGTTCGACGACGACGCGCATCTGGACCGGATCATTCCGAAGCCGTGGGGCTACGAGTACCGGGCGTACGTCGACGACTTCTTCGACCTGTGGTCGCTGCACATCGACACCCCGCACAGCACGTCGATCCACGTGCACCCCAGGAAGCTGACGTACCTCCTGTGCCTCGGGGGACAGGGTGTCACCACGGGCCTGGACCGGGAGGACATCCCGATCGCGGCGGGTGCGGTCCTGCGTATCGCGCGGGGCACCTTCCACGGGACCCGGAACACGGGGGACGACCCGCTGGAACTCATCGAGGTCGAGGTGCCGAGGAACAAGTTCGACCTCATGCGCCTGCAGGACGACTACAACCGCGCCGGCACGGCCTACGAGTCGGACTGGGTGGACCATCCGCGGAACACCATGCGAGCCGTGCCGTCCCTGCCGAACACCCGCATGCGCGGGCGCAGCCCGGACCGGCGTTTCCGGTTCGAGCTGCGGACCGGAATGGACATTTTCTACCGGCGGCGCGCAGAGGATCTCTTCCACATTCCGCTGTGCGTCTCGGGGGTGGTGAAGTCCGACGTCGAAATCCTCACCGGTCACCCGGCGGACAGCCGGCGCCCGCAGACGGAGAAGCAGTATCTGACCATCAGCCGGACTCGCTGATATCCGCGTCACGCGTCCCGTGCCGCGTCACGCACGAAGAGCCGCAAAAAGTGGGGGGAACACGTATGTCTCGCAACGCCGTCATCATCACCGGTCCCGGCTTCCAGGACCACGACGTCGTCTACACGTACTACCGCCTGCTCGAGGAGGGCTGGAACGTCGACGTGGCGACGAAGAACGCCGACCCGGTCACCGGGAAGTACGGCGTCCCGCTGCCGATGGACAAGACCGCCCGTCCGCTGATCTCCTTCGAGGACCTGGCCGTCGAGGACTGCGACGTCGTCATCCTCACCGGCGGGCACGAGGCCCCGGACCGCGTCCGTCAGGACCGCGACGTATTGGACTTCGTCGCAGGCATGGACAAGGCCGGCAAGGTCGTCGCGGGCCTGTGCCACGGTCCTTGGATCATGGTCAGCGCCGGTGTTCTCAAGGGCCGGAGGGCATGCGCGTACATCGGTCTGCGGGACGACGTGATCAACGCGGGCGCGGACGTGGTGGACAGCGACGTCATCGTCGACGGCAACATCATCACCTGCTCCTACTACGGCTACATGGGCGCGTTCATGCGAGCGGTCTTCGAGACGGCCGCGAAGCTCAGCGGTGGGAAGCAGGCCGCCTGATGGCACGGACGGGGGGCGTGCTGGCGGTCGACTTCGACGGAGTCGTCGCCGACGCGCTGCAGGAGTGCGCGCTCGTCACCTGGCTCGGCGGACGGGGGACGGACACCTCCGTCCCCGGGGCCGAGCAACTGAAGCGCGTACCCGACGAGTTCGTCGAGCGGTTCCGCCACATCCGCGACTACGCCCGGCTGCTGGACCACTTCGTGGTGGCGCACCTGCCCGGAGCCGGAACGGTCGACTCACAGGCCGCGTTCGACGCCCTGTTCGCCGGTCTGGAGCCGGAGTACGTCCGTACGTTCACCACGGCGGCCACCGCGGCGCGGGAGCGGCTGCGGACCGGGGAGCCGGACTTCTGGCTCGGCCTGCACACCCTCTACCCGGGCATGGCCGACCTGCTGCGCCGCCACAGCGGCCGCGTGGTGGTCGTCACCGCCAAGGACGAGGACTCGGTGCGGGCGATCCTGGCCCGGCACGGCCTCGGACACACCGTGCGCGAGGTGTTCGGGGAGTGCCGGGACAAGACCGCGGCGGTGCTGGACGTCAGCGCACGGTGGGGCGTACCGGTCGGGAACATCACCTTCATCGACGACAACCTCGCCAACGTGCGCAGGGTCGCCGCGACCGGCGCCCGCGCCCGGTGGGCGCTGTGGGGGTATGCGACGCCCGAGCACCGGGCCGAGGCGGACCGGTACGCGGTGCCCGTGCTGCATCTCTCCGAGGTGCGTCACCTCGCTCCCGCGGCCGTGTGACCGGACGGCTCCCGGGCCCTCGCCCGCCCGTCCGAACATCCCGAACACCCCGGAGACCCCGCAGACCCGCAGACCCGCAGATCCCGAAGGCTTCGAGCAGGAGATCCTCATGAGCACCGCACGGTCCGTCGTGTCCCCGCCCGGCGGGGTGGAGACGCGGACGCGGTTCCCCGCACAGCTCGCCCTCCTGGTGGCGATGGCATTCGCGATCCCGGCACAGCTGTACCTGGCGATTCCGGTGGCGGGCGGCATTCAGGAGGCGTTCGGGGTGGGCGCGGGCGCCGCGGCCTGGACGGGCAGCGCGTTCTCGCTGGCGTACGCCGTCGGGTTCCTCGTCTTCGGACCGCTGTCGGACCGGGTGGGGCGGCGGCCGGTGCTGGCGTTCGGCACGCTGGCGACGGCGCTCGCGACCGGGGCCGTGGCGATCAGCCCGGACTTCGGGTGGTTCCTGGCCTTCCGGGCGGTGCAGGGCCTGGCCGCAGCCGCTTTCGCGCCGGTGGCGCTGGCGTACGTGGCGGAGCACGCGCCGTCGGCGCGGCGCCCGGTGGCGCTGTCGTTCCTCACCACCGGCCTGCTCGGCGCGGGGGTGGCCGGGCAGGTCTACGGGCAGGCGGTCGCCGACAGGTGGCGCCTGGCGTTCTGGCCGGCGGCCCTGCTCTACGCGGCCGCGGCGGTGGCCTTCTGGCTGCTGCTGTCACCGGCAGGGGGCCGCTCGTCCGCCTCGCCACGCGGTATGGCCGTGGCGCTGGGTGGGCTCCTGCGGAACCGGGGCGTCCTGGCGGTGTTCGCGTCGGCGCTCACGGTGTTCGGGAGCTTCGTCGCGCTGTACGCGGCGCTGAACGCGCATCTCGGGTCGACGGCCGGTTACGACGCGGCCGGCCTGCTGGGTGTGCAGGCGCTGGGCGCGCTCGGCCTGGTGACCGGCCCGGTGGTGAACCGGATAGCGGGGGCACGGGGGCCGCACCCGCTCACGGTGGCGGGATTCGTCGTGGCGTCGGTGGGACTGCTGCTGGCAGAGGTCACCTCGGTGCCCGCGGTGCTGCTGGCCGGGACCGTGGTGTTCGTCGGCGGGATCAGTCTGGTCGTACCGGGTCTCGTGGGGCTGCTGCACCGGCTCGCCCCGGACGCCACGGGCGCGGCGGTCTCGTTCAACACGTTCGTGCTCTTCGTGGGGGCGTCCCTGGGACAACTGGCGGCCGTGCACACCGGCTACCGGACGGTGCCGGCCGTGGCGGCGGCCATGACGCTGGCGGCGGCCTGCGTGGTGGCGGCCTTCGCCCGGCCGGCTGCCGCGGGGTGACCCGGCGGATCAGCGAAGACAGCGGCGACGGCGAAGACAGCGGCGACGGCGAAGACAGCGGCGACAGCGGAAACAGCAGAGGACCCGGCATGCAGAAAGTCCTTTTCGTCCTCACCAGCCACGGCGAACTCGGCGACAGCGGCGGGCGCACCGGCTTCCACCTCGGCGAGACGGCCGAACCGTGGTGGATCCTCCGGGACGCCGGTCACGAGGCCGACTTCGTAGCCGTCCGGGGCGGGCGGCCGCCGATGACGGGACACGACGCCGGCAACCCCCTCCACGACGCCTTCCTGAAGCACCCGGCGGGCGGCCTGCTCCTGGACACCGCACCCGCGCCGGAGGAAGTGGACCCGGAGGACTACGGCGCCGTGTACTTCGTCGGTGGCCACGGCGCCATGTGGGATTTCCGCGGCCATCCGGCACTGGAACGCCTCACCCGCCGGATCCACGAGGCCGGCGGGGCCGTGGCCGCCATCTGCCACGGGCAGGCGGCACTCGTGGACGTGCGGCTGCCGGACGGGCGCCATATGGTCGCGGGCCGGGAGCTGACCTGCTTCGCCGACGCGCACGAGCGGGCGCGCGGCCTGGACGGCGTGGTGCCCTTCCCGCTCCAGCGCACGCTGGAGGAGCGCGGCGCCGTGTACAGCAGTGCGCCCGACAGGAGGCCGCACGTGGTGGTCAGCGGCCGGCTGGTCACCGGGCAGAACCCGGCGTCGGCCCGCCGGCTGGGCGAGCGGCTCGTCACCCTCCTCGCCGCCGGTCCCGTATGACCGTCGCACGCACGTCAGCACCGCTGCAACCGTCCGGCCAACCATCCGGCCAACCATCCGGCCAACCATCCGTCGGGCCGTCCGTCGGGCCGTCCGTCTCCGTCCATGCACCGTCCCAAGGGAAGCGCATCATGCCGAAGAAGGTTCTGTTCGTCCTCACCAGCCACGGCGAGCTGGGCGACACCGGCCGCACGACCGGTTTCTACGTCCCGGAGGTCGCCCACCCGGCGGCCGTGTTCCGCGCGGCGGGCCACGACATCGACTTCGTGTCCGTACGGGGCGGCGCGCCCCCGCAGGACGGCGTCGACCCGGACGACGAGGTCGTCACCGGCTTCCTCGCGGACCCCGCCACCCGGGACGCCCTGAAGTCGACGCGCACCGCGGCCGATGTCGGTGCCGAGGACTATGCCGTCATGTTCTACGCGGGCGGCCACGGTGCCATGTGGGACTTCCCCGGGAATGCCGAGCTGGCCGCTCTGGCCGCCGCCGTCTACGAGCGCGGCGGTGTCGTGGCGGCCGTCTGCCACGGTCCGGCCGGCCTGGTCGACATCAGGCTCAGCGACGGCTCCTATCTCGTCGACGGCAAACAGGTCGCCTGTTTCACCAACGAGGAGGAGGCGGCCGTCGGCCGCACCGACGTCGTTCCCTTCCTGCTGCAGGACAAGCTGGTGGGGCGGGGCGCCCGGCACACCGGAACGGCCGCCTTCACCGAGCACGCCGTCGCCGACCGGCGCCTCGTCACCGGCCAGAACCCGGCGTCCGCCGTCAAGGTCGCCGAACTCGCCCTCGCCGAACTCGAGCAGGCCCAGGAGGCCTGAGGCCGGTTCACGCCGGATTCCCTCGCTCCCCCGGGCATCGACCCCCGGGGGAGACGTCGCGATGGCAGAGTAACCCTCGCACGTGTCCGTTTTGCCCTCGGTGACCGGACCGGACGGTTTCCACGGGGGGAACTCAATGACCATTCAGCTGGGTTGGCTGCGCACCTTCGTCACCGTCTACCGTCTCGGGTCGTTCACCAAAGCGGCCCATGCCCTGGCACTCTCTCAGCCGGCCGTCACCCACCAGGTGCGGCATCTGGAGAAGGAACTGGGACGGTTGCTCTTCGAACGGCTGCCGCGGGGTGTGCGGCCCACTCCCGCCGCCGACGCCCTCATCCGTGAGGTGCAGGGGCCCATCGACAGCCTGGCCGACGCCGTCGCACGCTCCTTCGGGGACCGGCAGGCATGCAGGCCCGTCCACCTGGGCGGGCCCGTCGAACTCATGACCAGTCGCGTGATCCCCGCCGTCAGTGATCTCGTCGCCGAGGGGCTGAAGCTCCGGATGTCCTTCGGCCCCGCGGACGACCTCCTCGCCGTCCTGATGGACCGGCGGGTCGACCTGGTCCTGTCGACCGTACGGCCGCGCGTGCGGGGCATCGCCGCCACACCGTTCGTCGACGAGGAGTACATGCTCGTCGCCTCGGAGAAACTGTCCCGGTGCATCCCCCGGGACCGGCTCGCGGCGGACGGCCCGGCGGTGCTGGAGAAGTACCCGCTGATCAGCTACGCCGAAGTGCTGCCCATCATCCGGCGTTACTGGCTGGCCGTCTTCGGCACCCGGCCCACCGCCGAGCCCGCGCTCGTCGTACCCGATCTGAGAGGCGCGCTCGCCGCCGTGAAGTCGTCGGCCGGGATCTCCGTCCTGCCGACGTACCTGTGCGTGGAGGAACTGGCGGCGGGCGTGGTCGTCCCGCTCCTCGAACCCGAGGTCCCGCCCATCAACACCTTCTACCTCGTCATCCGCCAGGGCGAACTGTCCCGCCCCAACCTCGCTCTCCTGCACGAGCACCTGCTGATGAAGGCACAGCTGTGGACGTAGCGAGGAGAGAGACGGGCAGCCGGACGCCAGGCTGCACACCGGTCCGGTCTGTCGCCGAGGCGCTCGTTCCCTGCCGTTCGTCCGCCCGGAACGACCGTTCGCCGCACCCTGGACCCCGTTCACCGCATACGGTCGACCATTCGGGGAAGCTGCCTTCCCAACCGAACGGCCGCTTCCTATCGTCCGGGATCATGAGTCCCCCTGTCGCGCCCCCCGGCTGGAGCCGCTGGCTCGTCCCGCCCGCCGCTCTCTCGGTGCACCTCTCCATCGGGCAGGCCTATGCCTGGTCCGTGTTCAAGCCGGCCCTGGAGTCCGCCCTCGGCCTGAGCGGTACCCAGAGCGCCCTGCCCTTCCAGCTCGCCATCGTGATGCTCGGGCTGTCCGCCGCGTTCGGCGGCACGTTCGTCGAGCGCAACGGGCCGCGCTGGGCGATGACGGTGTCCCTGGTCTGCTTCTCCTCGGGCTTCCTGCTCTCCGCGCTCGGCGCCTGGACCGAGCAGTACTGGCTGATCGTGCTCGGTTACGGCTTCGTCGGCGGCATCGGTCTCGGCATCGGCTACATCTCGCCCGTCTCCACCCTGATGAAGTGGTTCCCGGACCGGCCCGGCATGGCCACCGGCATCGCCATCATGGGTTTCGGCGGCGGCGCGCTGATCGCCTCGCCGTGGTCCGCGCGGATGCTGGAGGGCTTCGGCTCCGACAGCACCGGTATCGCACAGGCCTTCCTCGTGCACGGGCTGGCGTACGCCGTCTTCATGTCGCTGGGCGTGCTGCTGGTGCGGGTGCCGCGTGCCGCGGAGTCCGGCGGCGGCCCGGCGCCGCTGAGCGGGGTGCAGGTCTCCGCGAACAGTGCCCTGCGCACCCCGCAGTTCTGGTGCCTGTGGGTCGTGCTCTGCATGAACGTGACCGCGGGTATCGGCATCCTGGAGAAGGCCGCCCCGATGATCCAGGACTTCTTCGCGGACAGTTCGACGCCGGTCTCGGTGTCGGCGGCCGCCGGGTTCGTCGCGCTGCTCTCGGCGGCCAACATGGCCGGCCGCATCGGCTGGTCCTCGACCTCCGACCTCATCGGGCGCAAGAACATGTACCGCGTCTACCTGGGCGCGGGCGCCCTGATGTACGCCGTCATCGCCCTGGCCGGGGACTCCTCGAAGCCGCTGTTCGTCGTCTGCGCGCTGGTGATCCTCTCCTTCTACGGTGGCGGTTTCGCGACCGTCCCCGCGTATCTGAAGGATCTGTTCGGCACCTACCAGGTCGGCGCCATCCACGGCCGGCTGCTCACCGCCTGGTCCACCGCGGGCGTCCTCGGGCCGCTGATCGTCAACTGGATCGCGGACCGGCAGGAGGCGGCGGGCAAGCACGGCGCCGCCCTCTACGGCCTCTCCATGTGGATCATGATCGGGCTGCTCGTCGTCGGCTTCGTGGCCAACGAGCTCGTCCGCCCCGTCCACACCCGTCACCACGTCCCGGCACGGAAGGAGACCGTGGATGTCCAGCAGTGAGAGCGGCCCGGCCGGCCGGCGCGGGCTCATCGTCCTCTCCTGGCTCTGGGTGGGCCTGCCGCTCGGCTACGGACTGTACGAACTCGTCCGGAAGGCGACCCAGTTGTTCACCGGCTGACGGTGCCGCCGCCGCGTCGCGGTCGTGCACCGCGGCGCCTCAGAAGATTGTTCGGGCGTCCTAGGGTCTGACAGAAGCCCACAACCCGGGCGGCTCATTCCTGTCCCCCCGCGCGCCCTCGTACCCATGAGTCACTGATCAGACTGGGGATCCCGCTACCCAAGGCAACGAGGGGATCCCCCATGAACGGCTCGCGCATCGCCGCCGTCGGCCACTACCAGCCCGCCAGAGTGCTCACCAACGAGGACCTGGCGGGCATGGTCGACACCAGTGACGAGTGGATCAGGAGCCGGGTGGGCATCCGCACGCGCCGTATCGCCGGGCCCGAGGAGCCGGTCGACGAACTGGCGGCCCAGGCCGCCGCCAAGGCTCTCGCCGCCGCGGGCCTCACCCCCGACGCCGTCGACCTCGTCGTCGTCGCCACCTCCACCGCGACCGACCGCTCCCCGAACACCGCCGCCCGCGTCGCCGCCCGACTCGGCATCCCCTCCCCGGCCGCCATGGACATCAACGTGGTGTGCGCCGGCTTCACCCACGCCCTCGCCACCGCCGACCACGCCGTGCGCGCGGGCGCCGCCGCCCGGGCCCTGGTCGTCGGCGCCGAGAAGATGTCCGACGTCACCGACTGGAGCGACCGCACCACCTGCGTCCTGGTGGGCGACGGAGCGGGCGCGGCCGTCGTCGAGGGCAGCGCCGACCCCGGCATCGGACCGGTTCTGTGGGGCTCGGTCCCCGAGATGGGACACGCGGTGCGGATCGAGGGCACGCCCCCGCGGTTCGCGCAGGAGGGACAGAGCGTCTACCGCTGGGCGACCACCCGGCTGCCGGCCATCGCCCGCGAGACCTGCGAACGCGCCGGACTCGCGCCCGAGGAACTCGCCGGGGTCGTCCTGCACCAGGCCAACCTGCGGATCATCGAACCCCTCGCGGAACGGATCGGCGCGGTGAACGCCGTGGTGGCACGGGACGTGACCGACTCCGGCAACACCTCGGCCGCGAGCATCCCGCTGGCCTTCTCCAAGCTGGTCGAACGCGGCGAGATCACGAGCGGTGACCCCGTGCTGCTGTTCGGCTTCGGCGGGAACCTGTCGTACGGGGGGCAGGTCGTCCGCTGTCCCTGAGCGCCTCTCCCGGCGGGACGAGCCCGCGGATTGCGCACCGTAGACTGTAGACGAAAGACAATCCATACTGGCCTGGCCGGCCACCGCGCCACCGCCGCCCTAAAGGGGGACCGCGATGTTGTCGACAGGACTGCCGCAGGGAGCCGTGCCCCGGCTCGAACGCCCCGGCCCGCTGCGCGACCGCGTCTACGAGGCCCTGCTCGAACTCATCACCACCCGCGCCCTCCAGCCCGGCCAGCACCTGGTCGAGAGCGAACTCGCCGGCCATCTCGGGGTCTCCCGGCAGCCGGTGCGCGAAGCGCTGCAGCGGCTGAACACCGAAGGCTGGGTCGATCTGCGGCCCGCCCAGGGCGCGTTCGTGCACGAGCCGACCGAGGAGGAGGCCGACCAGCTCCTCACGGTGCGCACGCTGCTGGAGGCCGAGGCGGCCCGGCTCGCCGCCGCGAACGCGGGCACCGTGGGCATCACGGCTCTGGAGGAGCTGTGCGCCGAGGGGGAGCGCGCGGTCGCGGACGACGACGTGGACGGCGCGGTCGCGACGAACGCCCGTTTCCACGCCAAGGTCATGGAGCTCGCGGGCAACGCGGTCCTCGCCGAGCTGGCAGGGCAGGTGGACCGCCGAGTCCGCTGGTACTACACACCCGTCGCCCGGCAGCGCGGCCGGCAGTCCTGGATCGAGCACCGGGAACTGATCGCGGCGATCGCGGCCCGTGACGAGCAGCGCGCCACCGAGGTCATGCGCAGCCACACGGAACACACGCGACGGACGTATCACGCGCGTTCACGGGCGTAGTCCCAGGCGCGCAGGACAAAGGAGTGCCGAGCGGCCCGCACGGGCCGCTCGGCACTCCTTTGTCCTGCGAGTGGAAAAAGTCGCCGCCAATTCCTGTGCAACTTCTTCCCCCGCGCGGCACCCGCTGCTACGTTCCCCTCGAAAGCAAGCCACATGGACGTGGCCGGTTCTCGACACCTGACATACGCAGCCGATCGAGGCAGGGAGGGGTTCGTGAGACGCATGACGGCTCGACCCGCGAACGCCCACCAGGCCCGGCTGCTGCGTCTGCTGCGCGACGGCGGCCCCAGCTCCCGGGCGCAGCTCGGCGACCAGGTCGACCTCTCCCGGTCGAAGCTGGCCGTCGAGGTGGACCGGCTGCTGGAGACGGGCCTGGTGGTGGCCGACGGACTCGCCGCCTCGCGCGGCGGCCGGCGTTCCCACAACATCAGGCTCGCGCCCCAGCTCCGCTTCCTGGGCGTCGACATCGGCGCGACCTCGGTCGACGTCGCCGTCACCAACGCGGAACTGGAGATCCTCGGGCACATCAACCAGCCCATGGACGTCCGCGAGGGACCGGTCGCCGTCTTCGAGCAAGTCCTCGCCATGGCCGCCAAGTTGCGGGCCTCGGGACTCGCGGAGGGCTTCGACGGCGCCGGAGTCGGCGTCCCCGGGCCGGTCCGCTTCCCCGAGGGCGTCCCGGTGGCACCGCCGATCATGCCGGGCTGGGACGGGTTCCCGGTCCGCGAGGTGCTCAGCCAGGAACTCGGCTGCCCGGTCATGGTCGACAACGACGTGAACCTGATGGCGACGGGGGAGCAGCACGCGGGCGTGGCCCGCTCCGTGGGCGACTTCCTCTGCGTCAAGATCGGTACCGGTATCGGCTGCGGCATCGTCGTCGGCGGTGAGGTCCACCGCGGTACGACGGGCAGCGCCGGCGACATCGGGCACATCCAGGCGGTACCCGACGGGCGTCCCTGCGCCTGTGGCAACCGGGGCTGCCTGGAGGCCCACTTCAGCGGCGCCGCGCTCGCCCGCGACGCCACGGAGGCGGCCCAGCAGGGACGCTCACCGGAACTCGCCTCCCGACTGGAGACGAACGGCGCCCTCAGCGCCGTCGACGTCGCCGCCGCGGCCGCCGCGGGCGACGCCACCGCCCTCGACCTGATCCGTGAGGGCGGCGTCCACACCGGCCAGGTCATCGCCGGACTCGTCAGCTTCTTCAACCCGGGCCTGGTGGTGATCGGCGGCGGCGTCACCGGCCTCGGCCACAACCTGCTCGCCGCCATCCGCACCCAGGTCTACCGCCAGTCACTCCCGCTGGCGACCGGCAACCTGCCCATCGTGCTGGGCGAACTGGGCCCCACCGCCGGAGTCATCGGCGCGGCCCGCCTCATCAGCGACCACCTGTTCTCACCTGCGTAGATCCGCGTAAACGCACTCGGCACACCTGGTACGTCAGTCCGACCCGCCCGGTACCCGGGCTCCGCCCGCCTGCGCTCGTCAGCACGTCAGCACGTCAGCACGTCAGCACGGCAACACGTGTCATCAGAACCGCTCCGTCCGCACAGTGCTCCGTCCTGCCCCGGAACCGCTCCGCCCTGCCCTGAATCCGGCCCGCACGCCCGCCGAGGGGAACCGTCATGGCACCCGAACCACCCCTGCTCACCATGTCCGGCATCACCAAGTCGTTCCCCGGAGTCCGGGCCCTGGACGGCGTCGACCTCGACGTCCAGGCCGGCGAGGTGCACTGCCTGCTCGGCCAGAACGGTGCCGGGAAGTCCACGCTCATCAAGGTCCTCGCCGGCGCCCACCAGCCCGACGACGGCACCATCACCTGGCGCGGCGAACCCGTCACCCTGAAGTCCCCGATCGCCGCCGTGCGCCGCGGCATCGCCACCATGTACCAGGAACTCGACCTGGTGGAGCACCTGTCGGTCGCCGAGAACGTGTACCTGGGCCATGAGCCCACGGCCGCCGGTTTCGTCGTACGGGGCAGGGCGGCGAAGGAGTCGACGGGGGCGCTGTTGCGGCGGCTCGGGCACCCCGAGGTCGACCCCGGCCGGCTCGTGGGCGACCTGTCCGCCGCGCAGCAGCAGATCGTGTCCATGGCCCGGGCCCTCTCCCACGACGTACGCCTCATCGTCATGGACGAGCCGACCGCCGCACTCGACCCGGACGAGACCGACAACCTGTTCCGGATCGTCGCGGACCTGACCGCCGACGGGGTCGCCGTCATCTACATCTCGCACCGGCTGGAGGAGATCCGCCGCATCGGCGACCGGGTGACGGTCCTGAAGGACGGGCGCTCGGTGGCGAGCGGGCTGCCCGCGAAGTCCACCCCGACGCGCGAGGTCGTCGCCCTGATGACGGGGCGGAACGTCGAGTACGTCTTCCCGGAACGTCCGGCGGCAACAGCACAACAGCCCGCCGGCGCACCGCTGCTGGAGGTGCAAGGTCTGGCGCGCGCGGGGGAGTTCGAGCCGTTCGACCTCACCGTGCACCCGGGCGAGATCGTCGGGCTCGCCGGGCTCGTCGGCTCCGGGCGCTCGGAGATCCTGGAGACCGTCTACGGGGCGCGGAAGCCCACCGCCGGCCGTGTCCTCGTGGACGGGAAGCCGCTGAAGCCCGGCAGCGTCCGTGCCGCCGTCGCCGCCGGGCTCGGGCTCGCTCCCGAGGAACGCAAGGCGCAGGCGCTGCTGATGCTGGAGTCCGTCACCAGAAACGTTTCCGTGTCGTCCATGTCCCGCTTCTCCCGCGGCGGCTGGATCGACCGGGGCGCCGAGTCCGGGGCCGCGCGGGCCGCCGTACGGGAGCTGTCGCTGCGCCCCGACAACCCGGACGTCCCGGTGCGCACGCTCTCCGGCGGCAACCAGCAGAAGGCCGTCCTCGCCCGCTGGCTGCTGCGCGGCTGCAAGGTCCTGCTGCTCGACGAGCCCACCCGCGGCGTCGACGTCGGCGCCCGCGCCGAGCTGTACGCGGTGGTCCGCCGCCTCGCCGACGAGGGCCTCGCCGTCCTGCTCGTCTCCAGCGAGGTACCCGAGGTCCTCGGCCTCGCCGACCGGGTGCTCGTCCTGCGCGAGGGCCGGATCGTGCACCGGGCCCCGGCCCGCGAACTGGACGAGCACCGCGTCCTCGACCTGGTCATGGAAGGAAGTCCCGTGAGCCCCACCGGACTCACGAGCACCACGAGTCTCACGAGCCGCACGGAAGGGAACCCGGCGTCATGACGCAGCCCGTATCACCGCCCAGGGGCAGCGCCGACAAGGTGCCACAGGTGAGCGAGAAGACCGGCCCGCGCGTCGCCTTCGCCCGCGCCGACGTCCGTACCCTGTCACTGCTCGGCGTCCTCGCCGCGCTGATCCTCATCGGCGGCATCACCAAGCCCGACGAGTTCCTGGACACCCGCAACCTCCAGCTCGTCCTCACCCAGGCGTCCGTCATCGGCGTCGTCACCGTCGGTATGACCTTCGTGATCATCTCCGGCGGCATCGATCTCTCGGTCGGCGCGATCGTCGCGCTCGCCTCGGTGTGGGCGACCACGGTGGCCACCCAGGAGTACGGTTTCGCGGGCATCCTCTTCACCGCGGTGATCGTCGGGGTGGGCTGCGGCCTGGTGAACGGGGTGCTCATCGCGTACGGCGGCATGGTGCCCTTCATCGCCACCCTCGCCATGCTCGCCTCGGCCCGTGGCTTCGCCCTGCAGATCACCGACGGCAACACCCAGGTCGTCACCGTGCCGAGCGTCCTGGACCTCGGCGAGCGCGATGCCTATGTGCTCGGCATCCCGCCGCTCGTCCTGGTCTTCGCCGCCGTCACGGTCATCGGCTGGCTGGTGCTGAACCGCACGACGTTCGGCAGGCGCACGGTCGCCGTCGGCGGCAACGCGGAGGCCGCCCGGCTCGCCGGCATCGACGTACGCCGCCAGCGGCTCTACCTGTACCTGCTCTCCGGACTGTGCTGCGGCATCGCGGCCTTCCTGCTGATCGTGCTCTCCGGCTCCGGCCAGAACACCAACGGCAACCTCTACGAACTCGACGCCATCGCCGCCGCGATCATCGGCGGGACCCTGCTCAGCGGCGGCCGCGGCACCATCGTCGGCTCCGTGCTCGGCGTCCTGATCTTCATGACGATCACCAACATCTTCGCGCTGAACAACCTCCAGACCGACGTCCAGCAGATCGCCAAGGGCGCGATCATCGTCGCGGCGGTCCTGGTCCAGCGACGCACGGCCAGTACGACCTGAACGGCCGAAGGGCCGGTACGACCTGAACGGCCAGTACGACCTGAACGGGCCGACACGGGAAGGGACCCCACCGCCATGTCACAGTTCACGAGCCGCAGAAGAATGCTCTTCGGAACCGCCGCCGTCGGCGCCGGCGCCCTTCTCGCCGGCTGCACCAGCAACGAGCCCAGCGACGAGGAGTCGGCGTCGAGCCAGAACGAGCAGCCGGCCGCCGACGACAAGCCGGGCAAGCAGGTCACCATCGGCTACGCCGGCCCGCAGGCCGACCACGGCTGGCTCAACGCCGTCAACCTCAACGCCAAGAACCGCGCGGAGAAGTACGAGGACGTCACCCTCGAGGTCACCGAGGGCTCCAACGACACCGCCACGCAGATCGGCCAGATCGAGACCCTGATCAACAAGAAGGTCGACGTCCTGGTCATCCTGCCCGCCGACGGCAAGGCCCTCACCCAGGTCGGCCTGAAGGCGATGCGCGCCGGGATACCGGTCGTCAACCTCGACCGGATCTTCAACTCCCCGCAGGCGTACCGCTGCTGGATCGGCGGCGACAACTACGGCATGGGCCTGAACGCCGGTCACTACATCGGCGAGAAGCTCAAGCACAAGAAGACCGCCCGGGTCGTCGAGCTCGCCGGGCTCGACAACCTGCCGCTCACCAAGGAGCGCACCCAGGGCTTCGACGACGCCCTGAAGAACTACCCCAACATCGAGAAGGTGGCCCGGCAGGCGGCCGACTTCACCGTCGAGTCGGGGCAGGCCAAGATGGCGCAGCTGCTCCAGGCCCAGTCGGAGTTCGACGCGCTGTGGAACCACGACGACGACCAGGGGGTCGGCGCCCTCCGGGCCATCGAGCAGGCCGGACGCGACGAGTTCCTGATGGTCGGCGGCGCGGGCTCGCTGGCCGCCTTCCAGGCCATCGAGCAGGACAACGGCGTGCTCAAGGCGACCGTCCTCTACCCGCCGTCCATGGCCGCGTCCGCGATCGACCTCGCCCGCGCCCTCGGCCAGGGCAAGGGCGTCGGCGGCCTCGCCGAGTTCGAGATCCCGTCCTCGCTGACGCTGTACTCCGCGGTCGTCGACAAGGAGAACGTCGACCAGTACATGTCCACCGGCTTCAAGTGACGGGCCGCGTCCGACGGGCCCGGCCGACGGTCCGGGCCCGCACCCCCCACCGCGTCACGACGACGAGTCCGAGGGCCCGAGAGGCCGAGAGTCCGAGGAGGACATCCCGATGACGAAGCCGCCGAAGCCGCCGAAGCCGCCACAGCCGCACCAGGGCGACGGGGGCGGAAAGCCGCCGCTCGGCGTGGGCATGGTCGGATACGCGTTCATGGGCGCCGCCCACTCACAGGGCTGGCGCACCGCGGGCCGCGTCTTCGACCTGCCGCTGAGCCCGGTCCTCGCCGCCGTCTGCGGCCGTGACGCCGATGCCGTGCGCGCCATGGCCGGCCGGCACGGCTGGGCGGCGACCGAGACCGACTGGCGCGCCCTGATCAGCCGCGACGACGTCGACCTCGTCGACATCTGCACCCCCGGCGACAGCCACGCCGAGATCGCCATCGCCGCCCTCGCCGCCGGCAAGCACGTGCTGTGCGAGAAGCCCCTCGCCAACACGGTCGAGGAGGCCGAGGCCATGACGGAGGCGGCCGTGGCGGCCCGGGAGCGCGGGCAGCTCGCCATGGTCGGCTTCAACTACCGCCGCGTGCCCGCCACCGCGCTCGCCCGCAGGATGGTCGCCGAGGGCCGCCTCGGCGCCCTGCGCCACCTCCGCGTGACCTACCTCCAGGACTGGCTGGTGGACCCCGAGTTCCCGCTGACCTGGCGGCTGCGCAAGGAGGCCGCGGGGTCCGGCGCCCTCGGCGACCTGGGTGCGCACATCGTCGACCTCGCGCAGTACCTCGTGGGTGAGCCCGTCGCCGGCGTCTCCGCGCTCACCGAGACCTTCGTACGGGAGCGGCCGCTGCCCGCCGGTGCGTCGAGCGGACTGGCCGACGCGGGCGGCGGCGACGGGCGCGGAGCCGTCACTGTGGACGACGCGGCCCTGTTCACCGCGCGGTTCGCGTCCGGCGCGATTGCCTCCTTCGAGGCCACCCGGTTCGCCACCGGCCGCAAGAACTCCCTGCGCATCGAGCTCAACGGCGAGCGCGGCTCCCTCGCCTTCGACCTGGAGCGGCTCAACGAGCTCTCCTACCACGACCACACCGAACCGGGCGCCCACGCCGGCTTCCGCCGCATCCTCGTGACCGAGCCCGACCACCCCTACCTGGAGGCGTGGTGGCCGCCGGGCCACGGCCTCGGCTACGAGCACACCTTCGTGCACCAGGCCCGCGACCTCGTGCACGCCATCGCGTCCGGCACCGCCCCCGAGCCGTCCTTCGCCGACGGACTCCAGGTACAGCGCGTGCTCGCCGCCGTGGAGGAGAGCGCCGCGAAGAGCTCCGTCTACACACCGGTCCTGCCGGTGGGCACCGTCGGCCCGGTCACCCCGGCCGCGCCCACCACGCCCACCACCGTCTGACGAGGAGGTCAGCACAGCCATGCCGCGCACCTTCACGCTGTTCACCGGCCAGTGGGCGGACCTGCCCCTGGAGGAGGTCTGCCGCCTCGCCCGCGACTTCGGCTACGACGGGCTCGAACTCGCCTGCTGGGGCGACCACTTCGAGGTCGACAAGGCGCTCGCCGACCCCGGCTACGTCGCCTCGCGCCATGCGCTGCTCGACAAGTACGGCCTCAAGTGCTGGGCGATCTCCAACCACCTGGTCGGCCAGGCCGTCTGCGACGCCATCATCGACGAGCGCCACCAGGCCATCCTGCCCGCCCGCATCTGGGGCGACGGCGAGCCCGAGGGCGTACGGCAGCGGGCCGCCGCCGAGATCGCCGACACCGCGCGGGCGGCGGCCGCCCTCGGCGTCGACACAGTGATCGGCTTCACCGGTTCGGCGATCTGGCATCTGGTCGCCATGTTCCCGCCCGCCCCCGAGTCCATGATCGAGCGCGGGTACGAGGACTTCGCCGCGCGGTGGAACCCGATCCTCGACGTGTTCGACGCCGAGGGCGTACGGTTCGCGCACGAGGTCCACCCCAGCGAGATCGCCTACGACTACTGGACCACCCAGCGCGCCCTGGACGCGGTCGACCGGCGCCCGGCCTTCGGCCTCAACTTCGACCCCTCGCACTTCGTCTGGCAGGACCTCGACCCGGTCGGCTTCCTGTGGGACTTCCGCGACCGGATCTACCACGTCGACTGCAAGGAGGCCCGCAAGCGCCTCGACGGCCGCAACGGGCGCCTCGGCTCCCACCTGCCGTGGGGCGACCCGCGCCGCGGCTGGGACTTCGTCTCCGCAGGCCACGGCGACGTGCCCTGGGAGGACGTCTTCCGGATGCTCCGCTCCATCGATTACCAGGGCCCCGTCTCCGTCGAGTGGGAGGACGCCGGCATGGACCGGCTCCAGGGCGCACCCGAGGCCCTGACCCGCCTGAAGGCGTTCGACTTCGAGCCGCCGTCGGCCTCGTTCGACGCGGCGTTCGGCGGCGGCGACTAGCCACCCGCCCCCGCACGTGTTCCCGGGGCGAGGGAGCGCCCGCGCCCCGGGGACGCTCGGCACCACCGTTCTCCTCCGGGGTGACGGCGCACCCCGGCGTACCGCACCACATCCCGTACTTCCCGTACATTCCGCACTTCCCGTACATCCCGTACATCCCGTACACCCCGTACGACCGGCACTCACTGGCCTTACTGGAGGCATTTCGTGCACCCGTACGACGAGAACAAGAACCCCACCAGCCGTACCGGCCCCACCAGACGCCCGAGACTCAAGGGGGCGCTCGCCCTGCTGAGCGGACTGCTGCTCGCGGGCGGCTCGCTCTCCCTCACCGCACCCGCGGCCGGCGCGGCCGACGCGGAGACCGGCGTGCGGGCCGCGGCGGCCGCCGAGGACTTCCAGCAGGTCACCCTCGCCAAGGGCGAGGCGGAGGTCGGCGAGCCCATGTCGCTGGCCGTCCTCCCGGACCGCTCGGTCCTGCACACCTCGCGCGACGGCGAACTCCGCATCACCGACGCCGCCGGCAACACCCGGCTCGCGGGCAAACTCGACGTGTACTCGCACGACGAGGAGGGCCTCCAGGGCATCGGCGTCGACCCCGGCTTCGCGGAGAACCGTTTCATCTATCTCTACTACGCGCCCCCGATGGACACCCCGGAGGGTGACGCCCCCGAGAACGGCACCGCCGCCGACTTCGCCCCCTTCGACGGCGTCAACCGGCTGTCGCGCTTCGTGCTGAACACCGACGGCACGCTGGACCTCGCCAGCGAGAAGCAGATCCTCGACATCCCCGCCACCCGCGGCATGTGCTGCCACGTCGGCGGCGACATCGACTTCGACGCGGAGGGCAACCTCTACCTGTCGACGGGCGACGACTCCAACCCGTTCCAGTCGGACGGCTACACGCCCATCGACGAGCGCGCGAACCGCAACCCGGTCTTCGACGCCCAGCGCACCTCCGGCAACACCAACGACCTGCGCGGCAAGATCCTGCGCATCAAGGTCAACGACGACGGCTCGTACTCCATCCCCGAGGGCAACCTCTTCGCCCCCGGCACGGAGAAGACGCGGCCCGAGATCTACGCGATGGGCTTCCGCAACCCGTTCCGGTTCAACATCGACAAGAAGACCGGCATCATCTACGTCGGCGACTACGGTCCCGACGCGGGCGCTGCCAACCCGAACCGCGGCCCGGCCGGCCAGGTCGAGTTCGCGCGCGTGACCAAGCCCGGCAACTTCGGCTGGCCGTACTGCACGGGGAACAACGACGCCTACGTCGACTACGACTTCGCGACCGGAACCTCGGGCGACAAGTTCGACTGCTCGGCACCCAAGAACACCTCGCCGAACAACACCGGCCTGGTCGACCTGCCGCCCGCCCAGCCGGCCTGGATCCCGTACGACGGCGCGTCCGTGCCGGAGCTCGGTGACGGCTCGGAGTCCCCGACGGGCGGCCCGGTCTACCACTACGACCCCGACCTCGACTCTCCGGTGAAGTTCCCGGAGGCATACGACGGCGACCTCTTCGTGGGCGAGTTCGGCCGCCAGTGGATCAAGCGGATCACCTCGGACGCGGACGGCACCG
The DNA here is from genome assembly GCA_000719105.1 of Streptomyces sclerotialus. Taxonomy (GTDB): domain Bacteria; phylum Actinomycetota; class Actinomycetes; order Streptomycetales; family Streptomycetaceae; genus Streptomyces; species Streptomyces sclerotialus_B. The sequence continues at coordinate 196,645 of JODX01000018.1, forward strand.
TGCAGTCCATCAACGACGTGCCCTGGGACGGCACGCAGGTGATGGACATGGCCTTCGGCCCGGATGGCGCGCTGTACGTCCTCGACTACGGCCTCTCCTGGTTCGGCGGCGACGAGCACTCCGCTCTGTACCGCATCGAGAACGCCACCGACGGGCACTCGCCGGTCGCCCAGGCCACGGCCGACCGCACCAGCGGCCAGGCACCGCTGCGGGTCAACTTCTCCTCCGCCGGCTCCACGGACGCGGACGGCGACGCGCTCACCTACAGCTGGGACTTCGGCGACGGCGGCACGTCCACGGCGGCCGACCCGCGCCACACGTACAAGAAGAACGGCACCTACACGGCCACGGTGACCGCGAAGGACCCGCAGGGCCGCACCGGCAGCGCCAGCGTGCAGGTCGTGGTCGGCAACACCGCGCCCACGGTGACGCTGGAGCTCCCGAAGGACGGCCAGCTGTTCAGCTTCGGTGACGCCGTGCCGTTCAAGGTGAAGGTCACCGACCCCGAGGACGGCCGCACCATCGACTGCTCCAAGGTCAAGGTCACCTTCATCCTCGGCCACGACAGCCACGGCCACCCGCTCACCTCGGCGAACGGCTGCTCCGGCACCATCCAGACCAGCGCCGACGGCGGCCATGACGAGAACGCCAACATCTTCGGTGTCTTCGACGCCGAGTACACCGACAACGGTGGCGGTGGCCAGGCCGCGCTGACCACCCACGACCAGCACGTCCTCCAGCCCCGCCACCGCCAGGCCGAGCACTACGACGCCTCCTCCGGCGTGACGGTGCAGAGCCGCACCTCCGCGCACGGCGCCAAGACGGTCGGTGACATCTCCAACGGCGACTGGATCTCCTTCGAGCCGTACGCCCTGTCCAACGCCAAGTCGGTGACCGCACGGGTCGCCGCCGAGGCCGCGGGCGGCAAGCTGGAGATCCGCGCGGGCTCCCCGAAGGGCCGGCTGCTCGGCTCGGCGACCGTCCCGGTGACCGGTGGCGCGGAGACCTACCAGGACGTCACCGCCAGGCTGTACCTCCCGCCGCGCGACACCACCACGCTCTACCTCGTCTTCAAGGGCAAGAAGGGCACCGCCCAGCTCTTCGAGGTGGACGACTTCACGTTCACGACGAAGTGAGGTGGGTGCCATGCGACTGACAGTCACTTCGGCGGCCGCCCGGCTGGGCACGGTGGCCATGGGCGCGGCGCTGCTGATCGCCGGGCTGTCGATGCCGGCGGTGTCCCAGGGGGCCGGCGCCGGTGCCGGCGCCGGTGGCGGCAAGGGTTCGGGGGAGGCGGCCAAGGACCGGGTCCTGGTCTTCTCCAAGACGGCCGGCTTCCGGCACGACTCGATCCCCGAGGGCATCGCGGCCGTACGGGAACTGGGCGCCGCGAACGGCTTCGCGGTCGACGCCACGGAGGACGCGCGCGCCTTCACCTCGCGGAACCTCGCGCGGTACGACGCCGTGGTCTTCATGTCGACGACCGGCGACGTCCTGGACCGCACCCAGCAGCGCGCCTTCGAACGGTACGTCGAGCGGGGCGGCGGCTACGTGGGCGTCCACGCGGCCGCCGACACCGAGTACGACTGGCCGTTCTACGGCGGGCTCGCCGGGGCGTACTTCCACTCCCACCCGGCGATCCAGTCCGCCACGGTCGACGTGGAGGACCACGCCCACCCGGCCACCGCCCACCTGGGCGCCACCTGGGAGCGCACCGACGAGTGGTACAACTACCGCTCCAACCCGCGCGCACAGGCCCGCGTCCTCGCCTCGCTCGACGAGTCGTCGTACACCGGCGGCACCATGAACGGCGACCACCCGATCGCCTGGTGCCAGGAGTACGAGGGCGGCCGCGCCTTCTACACCGGAGGCGGACACACCAAGGAGTCGTACGCCGAGCCGGCCTTCCGCGAGCACCTGGCGGGCGGCATCCGGTGGGCGATCGGCGCGGACCGAGCCGACTGCCGCCCGGAGAACGGCTACCGGTCCCTCTTCGACGGCACCGCGGAATCGCTCGCGGCGTGGAAGCAGGCGGGCCCGGGGACGTTCGAGCTGAACGCCGACGACGGCACGATCACGTCGTCGGGCGGGATGGGGATGCTCTGGTACGCCGGTACGGAGCTCAAGTCGTCGTACTCCCTGAAGCTGGACTGGAGGATGTCCGGGGACGACAACTCGGGCGTCTTCGTAGGCTTCCCCGCCTCCGACGACCCGTGGTCGGCCGTGAACAACGGCTACGAGATCCAGATCGACGCGACCGACGCCCCCGACCGCACGACGGGCTCCGTGTACAGCTTCCGGTCCGCCGACATCCAGAAGCGCGACCGTGCGCTGAACCCGCCGGGGGAGTGGAACACGTACGAGATCCGGGTCGAGGGCGAACGCCTCCGCATCTGGCTCAACGGCGTGAAGATCAACGATTTCACCAACACCGATCCGGCCCGCAGCCTGAAGGACGGCCACATCGGCATCCAGAACCACGGTGCCGATGACGAGGTCTCCTTCCGCGACATCCGGATCAAGGAACTGCCCGCGCGGAAGTCCGCCACCACCGCGGACTCCGCCGCACCGGGCAACTGAACGGCGGCGGGCGGGGGACGCCGGACCCCCGCCCGCCGTCTTCGGCCGCCGCACAGCTACAAGGCCGCCGCACAGCTACAAGGTTGCCGCACGAGTACGAGGTTGCCGCACAGGTACAAGGAGGCTTGCCCATGTCCATCTCCGTGTCCCTTACCGATTCCCGGGCCCGGGTGGGGGTGTGGCTGATCGGAGCGCGCGGCTCGGTCGCCACGACCGTCGTCGCGGGCTGCGCGGCAGTGACAGCGGGGCTGCAGGCCCCCGTGGGCATGGTCACCGAGACGGCCCCCTTCGCCGGCTCCGGTCTGCCCGCGCTGTCGTCCCTCGTCTTCGGCGGCCACGACACACTCGACTGCCCCCTCCCCAAACGCGCCGAGGCCCTCGCCGCAGGGGGTGTCCTGCCGCACGGCCTTCCGGAGGCGATCGCGGCCGACCTCGCCGCGGCGGACGCGGAGATCAAGCCAGGCGGCCCCCTGCCGGGCGACACCCGCCGTCCCGACGAACTGATCGACGCCTTCGCCGCGGACATCCGTGACTTCGTGCGACGCCACGGCCTGGCCCGAGCCGTCGTGGTGAACGTGGCCTCCACGGAACCGGTGGCGGCCGGCCCCGACCTGCCCTCCAGCTCGCTGTACGCGGCGGCAGCCCTCCGCGCAGGCTGCCCGTACGTCAACTTCACCCCCTCCACGGGACTGCACCACCCCGCGCTCGCCGACGCGGCCGTGACCTCCGGCCTGCCGTACGCCGGCCGCGACGGCAAGACGGGCCAGACCCTGCTGCGGTCGGTGCTCGGCCCGATGTTCGCCCAGCGCGCGCTGGCCGTACGGGCCTGGTCCGGCACCAACCTCCTCGGCGGCGGCGACGGCGCGGCCCTGGCCGACCCGGCCGCGGCCGCCGCGAAGAACGCGGGCAAGGAGCGCGTCCTCACCGACACCCTCGGCACCACACCCGAGGGCCGGACCCACATCGACGACGTCCCCGCCCTCGGCGACTGGAAGACCGCCTGGGACCACATCACCTTCGACGGCTTCCTCGGCACCCGGATGACCCTCCAGACCACCTGGCAGGGCTGCGACTCCGCACTCGCCGCACCTCTGGTCCTCGACCTGGCCCGGCTCACGGCCCGCGCCCACGAGGCCGGCCTGACCGGTCCCCTGACCGAACTCGGCTTCTACTTCAAGGACCCCGTGGGCGACGCCCCGTCCGCTCTCGGAGCGCAGTACGAGGTCCTGACCGGCTTCGCGGAACGGTTGCGCACACACGCTGCCGACCACGGTGGTGACGCGGAGGGAGCCCGATGACGTTGCCGGGCCGGCTGTCCGACGGCACGGGACCGCAGCAACGGTGGTGGCCGGACCCGAGGGCCTGGTCCGAACTGCTGCGCCTGCCCGCCCTGTTCACCGTCCCCGGCGACGCTCTCGCGGGCGCCGCGGCGGCGGGCGCCCGGCCGAACGGGCGCACCCTGCTCGCCATCGGCTCCTCCTTGTGCCTGTACGAGGCGGGTATGGCCCTCAACGACTGGGCCGACCGCACCGAGGACGCCCAGGACCGCCCGCACCGACCTCTCCCCTCCGGCCGCGTACGCCCTGCCTCGGCACTCGCCGCGGCAGGCGCCCTCACGGCCGCGGGCCTGGCCCTGGCCGCCCGCGAGGGCCGCCCCGCCCTGACGCTCGCCGTACCTCTCGCCGCCACGGTCTGGTCGTACGACCTCGCCCTGAAGCACACGCCCGCGGGCCCTCTGGCCATGGCCGCGGCTCGCGGGCTCGACCTTCTCCTCGGAGCGGCCGCCACCACGGGCACCGCCCGCCCGGCCCTCGGCTCCGCCCTGGCCCTCGGTACCCACACGCTCGCGGTCACCACCGTCTCCCGCGGGGAGACGCAGGGCGGCTCGTCCGCGGCCCCTCTGGGCGGGCTGCTCACCACAGCCGCACTGTCCTGGGGGCTGACGCGAGGGCTCATGGCAAGAAGGGAGCCTGACGGGAGCCGCCTGGGCAAGAGCAACCCGAACAGCTCGACGACAGCGCACACCACCACCCTCACCACCGCGCTGACCGCCGCAGTCACCGCCACATACGCCGTCACCACCGCCCGTCCGTACGCCCACGCCGCCCTAAACCCCTCACCCCCGCTCACCCAGCGCGCCGTCGGCGCCGGCATCCGCGCGATGATCCCCCTCCAGGCCGCCCTCACCGCCCGCGCGGGCGCACCCGTCACGGCCCTTCTCACCGCCGCCCTCGCTCCGGCCGCCCGCAGGTTCGCCAGGAAGGTGAGCGTCACATGAGCAACCGGGCCCACTCCGTCGAGCCCCACCTCGCCCGGCGTGCGTCGCTGACCGGCCAGGATCCGCTCCCGTCCCCCCTCCGCTTCGGCTACGGCACCAACGGCCTCACCGACCTCCGCCTCGACGACGCCCTCGCCCTGCTCGCCGACCTCGGGTACGACGGCGTCGGCCTGACCCTCGACCACATGCACCTCGATCCGCTCGACCCCGACCCCGACTTCGGCCCCGGCCTCGCGGCCCGCACCGCCCGGGTGGCCCGCAGGCTGGAGGCGCTCGGGCTGGGGGTCACCGTGGAGACCGGCGCCCGCTATGTCCTCGACCCGCGCCGCAAGCACGGCCCCTCCCTCCTGGACCCGGACCCCGACGAGCGCGCCCGGCGCGTCGACCTGCTCCTGCGCGCGGTAGGGATCGCCGCCGACCTCGGCGCCCACGCCGTGCACTGCTTCAGCGGCGTCACCCCGGCCGGCACGGACGAGGCCACCGCCTGGAAGGTCCTGCCCGACGCCCTCGCTCCCGTCCTGGAAGCAGCCGTCGAGGCGGGCGTCCCCCTCGCCGTCGAACCGGAACCCGGTCATCTCCTCGCCACCCTCGCCGACTTCCACCGGCTGCGCGAGGCGCTCGGCAGCCCGGACGCGCTCGGCCTCACCCTCGACATCGGCCACTGCCAGTGCCTCGAACCGCTGCCCCCCGCCGACTGCGTGCGCGCCGCCGCCCCCTGGCTCCGGCACGTCCAGATCGAGGACATGCGCCGCGGCATCCATGAACACCTCCCTTTCGGGGACGGGGAGATCGACTTCCCGCCCGTGCTCCAGGCCCTCGCCGAGTCCGGCTACCAGAACCTGACCGTCGTCGAACTGCCCCGCCACTCCCACGCGGGCCCCCACTTCGCCGAGCACTCCCTCGCCGCCCTCCACCACCACGCGGCCACCCTGGAAGGGAGACAACCGTGAACCACCCGCACGAGATCCCGGGCACCCCGGCAACCCCGGCAACCCCGGCGGCCCCCGGCACCCCGGTCCACCCCAGACCCTCCGCGGCCACGGGCAACACCCTCGCCCGCACTCCACTGGACGACCTGCGCACCCGCGTCACCGCCCACCTCGACGACACGGCCCGCGCCTGGTTCGACCGCGCCCTGGAGGAGGCCGCCGACCGTCCGGGCGGCCACGGGCCCATCTCCGCCTGGGAGCTGCGGCTCGCCGAGGCGGGCCGGCGCTGCGGTCCCGAGCACGCCGACGCCGTCCGCGTCCTCATCCTGCACACGGCCGGCGCCGACCCGGACACCCTGGTCCGCGTCTACCGCCAGGGCACCGCCGACGAACGCCGCGCCGTCCTGCACGCCCTGCCCCACCTCGTGCCCGGCCCCGAGTGCCTGCCCCTCGTCGAGGACGCCCTGCGCACCAACGACACCCGTCTCGTCGCCGCCGCGCTCGGCCCGTACGCCGCCCGCCACCTGGACGCCCACAACTGGCGGCACGCCGTTCTGAAGTGCCTGTTCACCGGTGTTCCCGTCGACGAGGTGGCCGACCTGCCGCGCCGCGCCCACGCCGACGCCGAACTCGCCCGCATGCTCACCGACTACGCCGGCGAACGCACCGCCGCGGGCCGTCCCGTACCCGAGGACCTGCACCGCGTCCTGGCCCTGACCACCACCGGCCCCGACGCACCCGGCAAGGAGTCCTGATGCGCATCTTCGACCCCCACATCCACATGACGTCACGGACCACCGACGACTACGAGGCCATGTACGCCGCGGGCGTCCGCGCCGTGGTCGAGCCCTCCTTCTGGCTGGGCCAGCCCCGCACCTCGCCCGTCACCTTCCTCGACTACTTCGACTCCCTCCTCGGCTGGGAACCGTTCCGCGCCGCCCAGTACGGCATCGCCCACCACTGCACCCTCGCCCTCAATCCCAAGGAGGCGAACGACCCCCGCTGCCTGCCCGTCCTCGACGAGCTGCCCCGCTATCTCGTCAAGGACCACGTCGTGGCCGTCGGCGAGATCGGCTACGACTCGATGACCCCCGCCGAGGACACCGCCCTCGCCGCCCAGCTCCAGCTCGCCGCCGACCACGGCCTGCCCGCCCTGGTGCACACCCCGCACCGCGACAAGCTCGCCGGGCTGCGCCGCACCCTCGACGCCGTCCGCGAGTCCGCGCTCCCGATGGACCGGGTACTGGTCGACCACCTCAACGAGACCACCGTCAAGGAGGCGAAGGACAGCGGCTGCTGGCTCGGCTTCTCCGTCTATCCCGACACCAAGATGGACGAGGACCGGATGGTCGCGATCCTGAAGGAGTACGGGCCCGAGCAGGTGCTCGTGAACTCGGCCGCGGACTGGGGCAGAAGCGACCCCCTCAAGACCCGCCGCGTCGGCGACGCCATGCTGGCCGCCGGATACACCGAGGACGACGTGGAGCGGGTCCTGTGGCACAACCCGGTCGCCTTCTACGGGCTCAGCGGGCGCCTCGACCTCGACGTCGCGGCGCCGGACGTCACCCACGAGGGCAACTCCATCCTCCGCGGCGGTGAGTGACCGATGCGCTTCCGCCACCCCGACGGCTCCACCGTCCACCTCGCCTACTGCACCAACGTCCACCCGGCCGAGACCCTCGACGGCGTCCTCGCCCAGCTGCGCGACCACTGCGAACCGGTGCGCCGCCGGCTCGGCCGCGACCGCCTCGGCATCGGGCTGTGGCTCGCCAAGGACGCCGCCCACGCTCTCGTCACCGACCCGTCCGCGCTGCGCGGCCTGCGCGCCGAGCTCGACCACCGCGGCCTGGAGGTCGTCACCCTCAACGGCTTCCCCTACGAGGGATTCGGCGCCGAGGAGGTCAAGTACCGCGTCTACAAGCCGGACTGGGCCGACCCCGAACGCCTGGAGTACACCACCTCCCTCGCCCGCGTCCTCGCCGGACTGCTCCCCGACGACGTCACCGAGGGCACCGTCTCCACCCTGCCGCTGGCCTGGCGCACCGCATACGACGACACCCGCGCCGCCACGGCCCGCACAGCCCTGACCACCCTCGCCGAACGGCTCGACGCGCTCGCGGACCTCACCGGCCGCTCCATCCGTGTCGGCCTGGAACCCGAACCGGGCTGCGTCGTCGAGACCACCGCCGACGCCATCGGCCCGCTCACCGCGATCGCCCACGACCGCATCGGCATCTGCGTCGACACCTGCCACCTCGCCACCTCCTTCGAAGATCCGCTCGCCGCCCTGGACGCACTCGCCCACGCCGGCATTCCCGTGGTCAAATCCCAGCTCTCGGCCGCCCTGCACGCCGAGGAGCCCGACCGCCCCGACGTGCGGGACGCCCTCGCCGCCTTCGACGAACCCCGCTTCCTGCACCAGACCCGCGCCCATATCCCCGCCGGACTCCGCGGCACCGACGACCTCGGCGAGGCCCTGAAGGGCGACGCCCTGCCCGACGCCGTCCCGTGGCGCGCCCACTTCCACGTCCCGCTGCACGCGGCCCCCGCCGCGCCCCTCACCTCCACACTCCCCGTACTGAAGGCGGCACTGACCCGCCTGGTCGGGGGCTCGCGTCCCCTCACCCACCACCTGGAGGTCGAGACCTACACCTGGCAGGCACTGCCGCCCGACCTGCGCCCCCGCGGCCGCAGTCAGCTGGCCGACGGCATCGCCGCCGAACTCACGCTCGCCCGCGACCTGCTGACCGACCTCGGCCTGAAGGAGCTGCCGTGACCTCCCCAGCAGCGGCTGACGCCGCGGCGAATGCCACCGCAGACCCCACCCCGCTCCTCGTCCTGGACGTCGTAGGCCTCACCCCCCGTCTCCTCGACCACATGCCCCATCTCAAGTCCCTCGGCCAGTCCGGCTCCCAGGCCCACCTGGGCACCGTCCTGCCCGCCGTCACCTGCGCCGCCCAGTCCACCTTCCTGACCGGCACGCTCCCCGCCGAGCACGGCATCGTCGGCAACGGCTGGTACTTCCGCGAGCTCGGCGACGTGCTGCTGTGGCGCCAGCACAACGGCCTCGTCACCGGCGACAGGCTCTGGGACGCCGCCCGCCGCGCCCACCCCGGCTACACGGTCGCCAACATCTGCTGGTGGTACGCCATGGGCGCCGACACCGACATCACCGTCACCCCCCGCCCCGTCTACTACGCCGACGGCCGCAAGGAACCCGACTGCTACACCAGGCCCCCGGCCCTGCACGACGAACTCACCGAGAAGTTCGGCACCTTCCCGCTGTTCCACTTCTGGGGACCCGGAGCCGACCTCGTCTCCAGCCGGTGGATCATCGACGCCACCCGCCACATCATGCGCACACGGCACCCCGACCTGACCTTGTGCTACCTCCCTCACCTCGACTACGACCTGCAGCGCTTCGGCCCCGACGACCCGCGCTCCCTGAAGGCGGCCACCGACCTCGACACCGCCCTCGCCCCGCTCCTCGACGACGCCCGCGCCGAGGGCCGTACCGTCGTCGCGCTGTCCGAGTACGGCATCACCCGCGTGAACCGCTCCGTCGACATCAACCGGGCCCTGCGCCGCGCGGGACTCCTCGAAGTCCACACACAGGACGGCATGGAGTACCTGGACACGATGGCTTCCCGCGCCTTCGCGGTGGCCGACCACCAGATCGCCCACGTCTACGTACGCCGCCCCGAGGACCTGGCGGCCACCCGGGAGGCACTGGCCGATCTCCCCGGCATCGAGCAGCTCCTCGACGACGAGGGCAAGAAGGCCCATCACCTCGACCATCCGCGCGCCGGCGAACTCGTCGCCGTGGCGGAGCCGGACGCCTGGTTCACGTACTACTACTGGCTCGACGACGACCGCGCGCCCGACTTCGCGCAGCTCGTCGAGATCCACCGCAAACCCGGCTACGACCCGGTCGAACTGTTCATGGACCCGCACGACCCCTATGTGAAGGTCAAGGCGGCCACGGCAGTTGCCCGCAAGAAACTCGGCATGCGCTACCGCATGGCGGTCGTGCCGCTGGACGCCTCACCTATTCGCGGCAGCCACGGCCGCCTCCCGGCGAGCGACGACGACGGTCCGCTCCTCATCTGCTCCACCCCCCACGCAGTCACCGGCCGCGTCGCGGCCACCGAAGTGAAATCCCTGCTGCTCACCCTGGCCGGCCTCGGGTGACCGAGGCCGGTCGAGCGACTACGGAAAGTGAAGCACGCGCCACTGACAACGCGTCCGGCGAGCGCACGAGCAGCAGCGCGACCGGCACCCGTCCCAGCTGACGAACCCACGGACCACAGCTGAACGACCGGCACCCGCCCCAGCTGAACACCGACCAGAAAGAGAGAAACCGTGACCGCGTTCAACGACGAATCCGGAACCGGAACCGGCGACGCCCTGCGGCGCGCTCTCGGCGTCGACCGGCGCCGCTTCCTCAGCACCTGCACCGCCGCCGTGGCGACCGCGGCGATCGCCGCCCCCGTCTTCGGCGCCTCACCCGCCCTGGCCGCCGACCGAGGCAGAGGCCACGACAACGACCACGGACACGGCGGCGACGCCCTCGTCCCGCCGGGCAAGCGCGGCATCATCCTCTACACCGTCCGGGACGCGACGGGCCGCGACCCGCTCGCCTCCGACCTGCCCTCCGGCTTCCGCGAGGTCTTCAAGCAGCTCGCGCGCTTCGGCTACCGGCAGGTGGAGTTCGCCGGCTACAGCCAGCACGCCAACGCGCCGGGCGGCGCCGACCTGGGTACCGTCAAGGGCGCGAAACTGCTGCGCTGCTGGCTCGACGACTACGGGCTGCGGGCCCAGGGCAACCACGGCTTCATCCCGTCCTCCTGGCCGCTCACCAGCGCCGACCTCGACACCTTCAAGCAGCACCTGGAGATCGCCAACATCCTCGGCCTGGACCACATGGGCACCGGCGGCGACCCCACCGGCAGCTCCTACCGCGCCGACTGGGACGTCGCGGCCGACAAGTGGAACGCACTCGGCGCGATAGCCCGCCGAGAGGGCATCAAGCTGTACACGCACAACCACGACGCGGCGTACGGCTTCCTGCTGGACGGGGGCCCGCTGGACGACCAGGGCCGCCCCACCCGCAGCTCCGGCATCCGCAAGCTGGAGTACTTCCTCAAGGTCACCGACCCGCAGCTCGTCTGGCTGGAGATGGACATCTTCTGGGCGCACGTGGCCCAGTACAAGTTCCACACCTACACGGCCCACGACGGCTCCACCCGCAGGAACGTCTTCGACCCGGCGGCGCTCGTCGCCCGCCAGAACAAGCGCTACCCGCTGTTCCACGCCAAGGACGGCACCGTCAACACCACCAACGGCCAGGGCTACGACATGGTGGCCTTCGGCACCGGTGACATCGACTACCGCACGTTCTTCTCCCGTGTGGGGGAGCGGAACTACCACAACCCGATGGTCGAGCAGGACAACGCCCCGAGCGCCACCGACCCGGGGCAGTCCCTCGAGTACGCGAAGACCGGTTACGAGGGCATCGCGGCGCTGCGCAGGAAGCGCCGCTGACACCGGACCCACGTCAGGTGGCCCTCCCCACGGCATCGTGGGGAGGGCCACCTCTTACGGGAGACGTTGTCCGGTACCGGAACCGGAGCAGTCGGGGACGAGCGCGGCGAACGGTGGCGGGGAGCTCAGGTCATCTCCTCGCCGAGGGGCTGAGGGTTCGGCACGATGTTCCTGCTCCTGTCACGTCCGGGCGGGCTGAGGAACAGCGCCACGAAGCCGGCGAAGAACGAGATGGAGCCGGCCAGGATGAAGGCGCCGTTGAGACCCCAGGCCGTCACCACGACGGCACCCATGCCGGAGCCGAGCCCGGAGACCAGCTTGGAGCTGTACACCATGCCGTAGTTGGTCGCGTTGTTGTTCTCACCGAAGTAGTCCGCCGTCAACGCCGCGAACATCGGGAAGATGGCACCGCCACCGAAGCCGGAGATCGCGGAGAAGATCAGGAACAGCGGCAGGTTCTGGATCTCGGCCGACCAGATGATGCCGAACTGGGCGAGGCCCAGGACGACACAGACGTACAGCAGGCACTTCTTGCGGCCGTAGAGGTCGGAGAGCCAGCCGATGACGCCGCGCCCGGTGCCGTTGACGACAGCCTTGAGCGACATGGCGGTGGCCACGATGCCGGCCGCGAATCCGGCGTGCTCGCCGATCTCGACCTGGAAGGCGATACCGAAGATGTTCACTCCCGAGGTACAGGCGAGACAGAACCACATGAGCGCCACACGGCCCGTCCGCCATGCCTCCGAGGGGCTGTACTGGTGCACGGCCGGCGGGTTCCTCTCCAGGGAACGCCGTGCGCGAGGGTCGTCCGGAGGGTTGAGCGGGTCGATGTGGGCCGGCCACCAGTTCTTCGGCGGGTCCTGGAAGAAGAACCCGGCGACGGCCACCATGAGCGCGAGGAAGATGCCGACCGAGACCAGGATGACCTTGAAGTTGGAGATGTCCATGACGGTGGTGAACAGGAAGACGAAGGGCACCGAACCGTAGGCGAAGCCGCCGTTGACGAAGCCGGTCTTGCCGCCCTTTCGCTCCGGATACCACTTGCCGACCATGTTGACGCAGGTGGCGTACACCATGCCCGCGCCCATCCCGCTGAACATACCGAAGCCGACGAAGGCGAGGATGACGTGCGGCGCGTAGGCAAGTGAGAGATAGCCCAACAGCGTGCCCAGCGATCCCAGCATCATCGCCCAGCGCGCGGGCAGCTTGCCGGTCTCCCGCAGCCGGCCCGCGGGGAAGGCCACCGCGGCCTGGAAGAACACCCAGACCGTGAGCATCCAGAAAATGCTGTTCTCGGACCAGTGATGTGCCTGGTGGATCGTCTCTTCGGCGGACGCGAACGCGTATTCCGCGGAGGAGATCCCCATCATGCCCACCCAGGGCAGAATCACCATCCACTTGCGTTTGCGTCCCATGATGTCGATGTCGGACTCGCCGACCCGATAGACGCGTCCGTTCCTGTCGGTCACCTCCCGGTAGGAGACGCCGTGTGGAACGTCAGTAGTTGTCATGATGCATGCACCCCTTGCATCGAAAGTTGTGGCCAGCGCCCCCTGTCCATTTCCTTTCGTGTGCGCGCGGGTCCAGGGGCCGGCCGACGCGCACCGTCGGCCGGCCCCGCACTCGGTCACCTCATGTACCGCCCCCCAACAGGCCTGCCGCCCGCGCCCACCGGTACTTGGCACCGAGCACGGCCACCGGCTTCTCGGTCGTGTACGGGTACGCCACGACCCCCCGCTCGAAGAGGTACTGGCACGCCTCCTCCACCTCGACGTCGCCCGCGAGCGACGCCACCACGGGCTTCTCGATGCCGCGCTCGCGGAACTCGTCCACCACGCGCGCGGTGAGCTCGGCGAAGACCATGGGAGGGGTGACGATGGTGTGCCAGTAGCCGAGGACGAGCGCGTGGATGCGTGGGTCCTCAAGGCCCAGCCGGATCGTCGCCTCGTACGTCGACGGCGGCTCACCCCCGGTGATGTCCACCGGATTGCCCGCGGCCCCGAAGGGCGGGATGAACTCGCGGAAGGACGCGTCCAGGTCGGGCGGGATCTCCATCAGCGACAGCCCGTTGTCGGTCACCGCGTCGGACAGGAGCACACCGCTGCCGCCCGCCCCCGTGATGATGACGACGTTGTCCCCGGTGGGCACCGGAAGCACCGGCAACGCGCGCGCGTACTCCAGCATTTCGTTCAGCCCGGGCGCCCGGATGACACCGGCCTGCCGCAGGATGTCGTCGTACACGGCGTCGTCGCCGGCCAGCGCGCCCGTGTGCGACCCGGCCGCCTTCGCACCCGCCGCCGTGCGCCCGGCCTTCAGCACCACGACCGGCTTCTTCGGTACGGTCGCCCGCGCGGCCGCCACGAAGGCGCGCCCGTCCTTCAGGTCCTCCAGGTGCATGGCGATGCAGTCGGTGTGCGGGTCCTCGCCGAACCAGGTCAGCAGGTCGTCCTCGTCCAGGTCGGACTTGTTGCCGAGCCCGACGATCGCCGACACACCCGTCTTCGTGGTCCGCGCGAACCCCAGGATGGCCATCCCGATGCCACCGGACTGCGAGGTCAGCGCCACCCCGCCCTTGACGTCGTACGGCGTGCAGAACGTGGCGCACAGGTCCTGCCACGTCGAGTAGTAGCCGTAGATGTTCGGCCCGAGCAGCCGGACGCCGTGCCGCTCGGCGACCGCGACGATCTCGGCCTGGAGCTCGTGCTCGCCGGTCTCCGCGAACCCGGAGGGGATCAGCACGGCGTTCGGGATCCTCTTGCGCCCCACCTCCTCCAGCGCCGCGGCCACGAACTTGGCGGGGATCGCGAAGACCGCCACATCCACCTCGCCGGGAACGTCCGTGACGCTCTTGTACGCCTTGCGGCCCAAGATGTCATCGGCCTTGGGGTTCACCGGATGGATCTCCCCGGCGAAGCCCCCGTCGACGAGGTTCCGCATCACCGAGTTGCCGATCTTGCCCTGCTCGTTGGAGGCGCCGATCACCGCGACCGACGAGGGCTGCATCAGCCGGCGCATCGAGGTGAGGATCTCCGCGCGCGTGTACGTGCGCCGGGGCTTCGGCACCGAGTCGGCGAGGATCACGCGGATGTCCGCCGCGACCGCACCCTCAGGGGTGGCGATCACGGGGTTGAGGTCCACCTCGGCGATCTCCGGGAAGTCCGCGACGAGCTGGGAGACCCGCCGGATCTGCTCGGCGACCGCCCACCGGTCCACGGCCGGCGCGCCCCGCACCCCGCGCAGGACCTCGGCCGCGCGGAGGGAGTCCAACATCGACAGGGCCTCGTCGGCGGAGACGGGCGCCAGCCGGAAAGTGACGTCCTTGAGGACCTCCACCAGCACCCCGCCGAGCCCGAACGCCACGACTTTGCCGAAGGTCGGGTCGGTCACCGCGCCGACGATGACCTCTTGCCCCGACGGCAGCAACTCCTGGATCTGTACGCCCTCGACGCGCGCCTCGGCGTTGTACGCGCGCGCGTTCTCGATGATCCGGCAGAACGCGGCCCGTACGTCCGCCGCGCCCTCCACGCCGACGACGACGCCGCCCGCGTCGGTCTTGTGCAGGATGTCGGGCGAGACGATCTTCATCACGACGGGACCGCCGAAGCGTGCCGCGCAGGCCACCGCCTCGTCCACGTCCGTCGCCAGCTCCTCACCGGGTACGGCGATCCCGTACGCGTCGGCGATCACCTTGCCCTCGGGCGCGGTGAGCGCGTTGCGCCCCTCGGCGCGCACGGCGTCGAGCAGCGCGCGCACCCTGAGCACCCGGTCCTCGGCCATCACGTCAGATCACCCCGTTCGACTTGAGCAGGCGCAGCTCCTCGTCACCGAGGCCCAGCTCACCGATGTAGACCTCTTCGTTGTGCTCACCGAGCAGCGGCGAACTGGTCACCTCCACGGGCGAGTCGGAGAGCTTCAGCGGGCTGCCCACGGTCGTGAACTCACCTCGCTGGGGGTGCGGCACCGTCACGACCATCTCGTTGGCGACCAGCGACCGGTCCTCGATGATCTCCTTGGTGGACAGGATCGGCCCGCACGGGATGTTGTGGGCGTTCAGCCGCTCCAGCACCTCCCACTTCGGCAGCGTCGAGGACCACTCCTCGATCAGCTGGAACATCTTGTTCAGCTGGGGCAGCCTGGCCTCGGGCGTCGCCCATCCGGGGTCCTCGGCCAGCTCCGGCCGGCCGATGAGCTCGGTGATCGGCTTCCAGCCCACGGGCTGCACGATCACGTACACGTAGTCGTTCGGCCCGCCGGGAGCGCACTTCACCGCCCACCCCGGCTGACCGCCGCCCGAGGCATTTCCCGAACGGGGAACTTCCGTGCCGAAGTCCTCGTTGGGATATTCAGCGAGCGGGCCATGGGCCAGGCGCTGCTGATCGCGCAGCTTCACCCGGCAGAGGTTGAGCACAGCATGCTGCATGGCCACGTTGACCCGCTGACCGCGCCCGGTGTTCTCCCGCTGGTACAGCGCCGCGAGAATCCCCGCCACGGCATGGACGCCCGTGCCCGAGTCCCCGATCTGGGCCCCCGTCGCCAGCGGCGGCCCGTCCTCGAAGCCCGTGGTGGACATCGACCCGCCCATGGCCTGCGCGACGACCTCGTACGCCTTGAAGTTGGTGTACGGGCCGTCCCCGAACCCCTTGATGGAGGCATAGACGATCCGCGGATTGATCTCCTGGATGCGGTCCCAGGTGAAGCCCATGCGGTCGACCGCGCCCGGCCCGAAGTTCTCGACCATCACGTCGGAGCGCCGGATCAGCTCGGTGAGCAGCTCCTTGCCGCGCTCGGTCTTGGTGTTCAGGGTGATGCTCCGCTTGTTGCAGTTGAGCATCGTGAAGTAGAGGGAGTCGACGTCCGGGATGTCCCGCAGCTGCTTGCGGGTGATGTCACCGGTCGGCGCCTCCAGCTTGACGACGTCCGCGCCGAGCCAGGCGAGAAGCTGGGTCGCGGACGGCCCGGACTGGACGTGCGTCATGTCCAGGACGCGGATGCCCTCAAGAGCCTTGCCCGTCGTACCGGCCTTGCCCGTCGTACCAGTCATGGAGGCCACCTCACTTGTACATGGTCTGGTTCATGGTTCCGGGGGCGTACGCGTCCGGGTCGACCCAGACGTTGATCAGCGAGGGCTTCCCGGACTCGCGGGCACGCCGCAGCGCGGGGCCGATGTCGGCGGGGTCGCGGACCTCCTCGCCGTGGCCGCCCAGCATGCGCGCGAACTCGTCGTACCGGACGTCCCCGAGGGTGTTGCCGACCCGCTCGCGCTCCTTGCCGTACTTGGCGGCCTGGCCGTAGCGGATCTGGTTCATGGAGGAGTTGTTGCCGACGATGCCGACGAACGGGAGGTTGTAACGGACGAGGGTCTCGAAGTCCCAGCCGGTGAGGGAGAACGCGCCGTCACCGAAGAGAGCGACGACCTCCTTGTCGGGCCGTGCCTGCTTGGCCGCGAGCACGAAGGGGACACCGACGCCGAGCGTGCCGAGGGGGCCCGGGTCCATCCAGTGCCCGGGTGACTTCGGCTGCACGACCTGCCCGGAGAAGGTGACGATGTCGCCGCCGTCGCCGATGTAGACCGAGTCCTCGGTGAGGAAGTCGTTGATCTCGCTGACCAGCCGGTACGGATGGATGGGGGAGGCGTCGGACCTCAGCTGCGGCAGCCGCTTCTCGATCGCCGTCTGCTCGGCGGCGCGCAGCTCGTCGAGCCACTCCTTGCGCTTCGACGCGCCCCCGTCGATGCGCCCGGAGGCGGCCTCGGCCACGGCCTTCAGCACCATCCCGGCGTCACCGACGATCCCGAGGTCGATGTCGCGGTTCTTGCCGACGGTCCGGTAGTCGAGGTCGATCTGTACGACGGTCGCGTCCGGCGAGAGCCGCTTGCCGTAGCCCATGCGGAAGTCGAAGGGGGTACCGACGATGACGATGAGGTCGGCGTTGGTGAAGGCGTACCGGCGCGAGAGCTGGAAGTGGTGCGGGTCCCCGGGCGGCAGCGTGCCGCGGCCGGCGCCGTTCATGTAGGCGGGGACGTTCAGCGTACGCACCAGCTCGATGGCCGCCTCGGTGCCACGGGTCGTCCACACCTGACTGCCCAGCAGGATGGCGGGCTTCTCGGCGTGCACCAGCAGATCGGCCAGCTTCTCCACGGCCTCCGGGTCGCCGGCGGACCGCGTGGAGGCGCGGTAGGCACCGGCCTTCGGCACCCGCGCCTTCTCCACCGGCACCTTGGCGTCGAGCACGTCCCGCGGAATCTCGAGGAAGGAGGGCCCCGGCGCACCGTGGTAGCACTCGCGGAACGCCATCGACACCATGTCGGCCGCGCGCGCCGTGTCCGGCACGGTCGCCGCGAACTTGGTGATCGGCGTCATCATGTCGACGTGCGGCAGATCCTGCAGCGACCCCATCTTGTGCTGGGTGTGCGCCCCCTGACCGCCGATCAGCAGCATCGGTGACTCGGCGCGGAACGCGTTGGCGACACCGGTCACGGCGTCGGTCGTACCCGGGCCGGCCGTGACGACGGCGCAGCCGGGCCTGCCGGTGATACGCGCGTACCCGTCGGCGGCATGGGCGGCGACCTGCTCGTGGCGTACGTCGACGACCTCGATGCCCTCGTCGACGCAGCCGTCGTAGATGTCGATGATGTGGCCGCCGCACAGGGTGTAGATGACCTCCACACCTTCCGCCTTGAGCGCCTTGGCGACCAGGTGACCACCGGAGATGAGGTTCTGGCTGTTGTCGTCGGGCATGGCGAAGTCCTGTCCCTTCGTAGGGGATGGGGTGCGCGTTCGCGCAGCTCAAACGAGGTGCGGACACTGCTCGTGGATGCCGTCGCGGTAGATTGCATACAGTCGACGAATACTGTATGAAGCTTGTTATCCCGCATCCGGTGGGTGGTGTCCAGGGGGCGTGCGGCACTTTCCGAGGGTTTGGTGAACGGCTGTGTGACGCGGCCCTTCCGCCGGCCCTCGATCGACTCTTCAGCCGACTCAATGGTCAGGAGCCGGAATGGACCTGTACGAACACCAGGCAAGGGAACTCTTCGAGCAGTACGGCATCCCGGTGCCACGGGCCGAGGTCACGGACTCGTCCGAGGAAGCACGGGAGATCGCCCGCAGGCTCGGCGGGCGCGCCGTCGTCAAGGCCCAGGTGAAGACCGGCGGCCGCGGCAAGGCGGGCGGCGTGCAGCTCGCCGCCGACCCGGCGGCGGCGGAACGGACCGGCGGATCCTCGGCATGGACATCAAGGGCCACACGGTCGACAAGGTGATGCTGGCCCAACCGGTGGACACAGCCGAGGAGTTCTACGTCGGTTACGTCCTCGACCGCGCCACCGGCGGCTTCCTCGCCATCGCGTCGGCCGAGGGCGGCATGGAGATCGAGGAGGTCGCGGCGACCAGGCCCGAGGCGGTCGCCCGCATCCCCGTGAACCCGTCCGAGGGCGTCACGACCGCCCAGGCGGCCCGGATCGCCGAGGCCGCCGGGCTGCCCCCGCAGACCGTCGACGTCCTCGTACGACTCTGGGAGGTCCTCGTCGGAGAGGACGCCCTGCTGGTCGAGGTGAACCCGCTCGTGCGCACGGCACAGGGCCGGATCCTCGCCCTCGACGGCAAGGTCACCCTCGATGACAACGCCCGCTTCCGCCAGACGCGTTGGGGCGACGAGGACGACACACACGACGACCCCCTGGAAGCGGCAGCCGCCGCGAAGGGTCTCGACTACGTGAAGCTGGACGGCGAGGTCGGCATCATCGGCAACGGCGCCGGCCTCGTCATGTCGACGCTCGACGTGGTCGCCGGCTGCGGCGCCCGCCCCGCCGACTTCCTCGACATCGGCGGCGGCGCGAGCGCCCAGATCATGGCCGACGGCCTCTCCGTCGTCCTCTCCGACCCGGCCGTGAAGTCGGTCCTCGTCAACGTCTTCGGCGGCATCACCGCATGCGACGCGGTCGCCGACGGCATCGTACGGGCCCTGGACACGGTCCGGCTCACCAAACCGCTGGTGGTCCGCCTGGACGGCAACAACGCGGCACGCGGCCGCGCGATCCTCGAAAAGCGCGCCCACCCCCTGGTCCAGCAGGCCACCACCATGGACGGTGCCGCGCGCCGCGCCGCCGACCTCGCCCACGCAGTGTAAGGAGCCGGCACATGGCGATCCACCTCACGAAGGAAAGCAGAGTCCTGGTCCAGGGCATGACCGGCGGCGAGGGCATGAAGCACACCCGCCGTATGCTCGCGGCCGGCACGAACGTCGTCGGCGGCGTCAACCCGCGCAAGGCGGGCAGGACGGTGGGCTTCGACGAGCATGCCGTTCCCGTCTTCGGCACGGTGCACGAGGGCATGGACGCGACCGGCGCGGACGTCACCGTCGTCTTCGTACCGCCGGCTTTCGCCAAGGCGGCCGTCATCGAGGCCGCCGACGCCGGCATCGGCCTCACGGTCGTCATCACCGAGGGCATCCCGGTCCACGACACGGTCGCCTTCACCGCATACGCGAAAACGAAGGGCACCCGCATCATCGGCCCCAACTGCCCCGGCCTGATCACCCCGGGCCAGTCCAACGCGGGCATCATCCCGGCGGACATCACCAAGCCGGGCCGCATCGGGCTGGTCTCCAAATCCGGCACGCTCACCTACCAGCTCATGTACGAGCTCCGCGACATCGGCTTCTCGACCTGCGTGGGCATCGGCGGCGACCCGGTCGTCGGCACCACCCACATCGACTGCCTCGCCGCCTTCGAGCAGGACCCGGACACCGACATCATCGTCCTGATCGGTGAGATAGGCGGCGACGCGGAGGAACGGGCGGCGGCCTACATCCGCGAGCACGTCACGAAGCCGGTCATCGGTTACATTGCCGGCTTCACGGCACCCGAGGGCAGGACGATGGGACACGCGGGCGCGATCGTGTCGGGCTCCTCGGGCACCGCACAGGCGAAGAAGGAGGCCCTGGAGGCGGCCGGAGTGCCCGTCGGCGGCACACCGACCGAGACGGCGCGGCTCGTCCTCGCCCGCCTGGAAGCGGAACGTGCAGAGAATCAAGCCTGATGTCACCCATAGCTGACGGAAGATGACTTTCCGGAGCCGCCCCGTCTGGCTACCGTCTTGGGTACCACGCCTCGCGTACCCACCGTGGCTCCACCGGTACGCGAGGCGAGCCATGTGTACGACCCCGCCCCCGACTGTGCACCGAGAGCGGAGCAACGAATGGCATCGACGGCTTCAAGCCTCACCACCCTCACTCCCCTCACCCTCAAGCCCAAAACCTCCTGGCCGGAGGCGTGGCAACGCTGCCTCGCCGTAGCCCCCGAGGCCTTCCGCGACGACCGCGTCCTCAATCTCTGGGACGCCACCTGGCAGGCGGACGGCCGGACCCTGCCCGCGACCACCCCGGTCGACGGCAGCCCCATCGCCGGCCCGCCCCGCCTCGACGGCACCACCGCCCGGCAGGCCGTACGCGCCTCACTGGACCAGCACCGCGCCTGGCGCCACCTCCCCCTCCCCGAACGCCGCGCGCGCGTGGCGGCCACCCTCGACGCGCTGACCCAGCACCGGGAGCTCCTCGCCCTCCTCCTCGTCTGGGAGATCGGCAAGCCCTGGCGCCTGGCACAGGCCGACGTGGACCGCGCCATCGACGGCGTGCGCTGGTACGTCGACGGCATCGAAACCATGATCGACGGCCGCGCCCCTCTCCCCGGCCCGGTCTCCAACATCGCCAGCTGGAACTATCCGATGAGCGTGCTCGTTCACGCCATGCTGGTACAGGCCCTCGCAGGCAACGCGGTCATCGCCAAGACCCCGACCGACGGCGGTGTCGCCTGCCTCACCCTGGCCTGCGCGCTGGCCGCCCGCGAGGGGATACCCGTCACCCTGGTCAGCGGCAGCGGCGGCGAACTCTCGGAGGCGCTGGTCCGCGCCCCCGAGATCGGCTGCGTCTCCTTCGTCGGCGGCCGCGACACCGGCGCCGCGGTGGCCACGGCCGTGGCCGACCTGGGCAAGCGCCACATCCTCGAACAGGAGGGCCTCAACACCTGGGGCATCTGGGACTACTCGGACTGGGACGCGCTCACGGCCGTCATCCCCAAGCTCTTCGACTACGGCAAGCAGCGCTGCACGGCGTACCCCCGCTTCGTCGTCCAGCGCTCCTGCTTCGACGACTTCCTGGCGGCCTACCTCCCGGCAGTACGCACCCTGAAGATCGGCCACCCACTCGCGGTGGAGCACCCGGACGACCCGTACCCGACCCTGGACTTCGGCCCGGTCATCAACGCGGCCAAAGCCAAGGAACTGACCGACCAGGTGGCCGAGGCCATCGACCGCGGCGCCGTCCCGCTCCACCGCGGCAAGCCGGCGGACGCCCGCTTCCTCCCCGGCCAGGACACGGCGGCGTACGTCCAGCCGGTCACCCTCCTCAACCCTCCCCCCTCCTCCCCTCTGCACCACGCGGAGCCCTTCGGCCCGGTCGACACCATCGTCCTGGTCGACACGGAGGCGGAACTGCTCGCCGCCATGAACGCGTCGAACGGAGCCCTGGTCGCCACCCTCTCGACGGACGACAGGGCCACCTACGACCGCCTGGCCCCCCAGATCCGCGCCTTCAAGGTCGGCCACGGCAAGCCCCGCTCCCGCGGCGACCGCGACGAGCTGTTCGGCGGCTTCGGCGCGTCCTGGCGCGGCGCCTTCGTCGGCGGCGAGCTCCTGGTCCGCGCCGTGACCCAGGGCCCCGCGGATGAGCGGCTGCCGGGGAACTTCCCGGAGTACCAGCTGATGCCGTGACCCGGCACCGCCGGCCCACTGCCCCGCAACCCCGAGCGGGCCTCGCCGCGATCGCCGCGACCAGCAACCGGGCGCGCACCCGGAGTGAGGGCGCGCGCCCGGCGTCGGCGGGGTCGCCCACGGCACGGATACGCAGGTGAAAGGCACTGCGAAACCTTGGTATGGTTGTCCTGTCGCCGCGGGGAAAACCCCCGGTCAGGCGACAGACACCTAGTCCGGGTGGCGGAATGGCAGACGCGCTAGCTTGAGGTGCTAGTGCCCTTTATCGGGCGTGGGGGTTCAAGTCCCCCCTCGGACACAGCTTCTGGCTATACGGAGACGAGGGCCTCGACCTAACGGTCGCGGTCCTTGTTTCGTTCTGGTACGTGATCTCAATCCCGAGGGCTTCGTAGAGCGGGCCTTTCTTCGCGGCGTCGGCCGTATGGATGCGCTGTGCGATGTCCCCAATGCTCTCAGTGACCTCGCGGATCTGCTGGGCGGTAAGAGGGCATCTGATCAGTTTTCATGCTATTGCGGTCGGCATGTCCGTTTCGATTCGCCAGGGTGGTGCGGATTCTCCGGTCAGTTCGCGGGATAGTTTGTTAGCAATCGCCCACTGGATCATTGCCCTTGATCGCTGCGGCAGGGATTCGTAGTCCCGTGCCAGGCGGCGGTGCTGCATCAGCCAGCCGAAGGTCCGCTCGATCACCCACCGCTTCGGCAGCAACTCGAACCCTTTCGCCCGCTGCCGTTGCACGACCTGCACGTCGATGCCGAACCCGGCGCCGTGGTTGAGGATGCTGCTCTGGTAGCCGCCGTCGGCCCAGACCTTGGACACGCGGGGATGGGCCGCGGCCAGGTCTCGAGGAGGAGCTGGCCGCCGACGGTGTCGTGCACGTTTCGCGGCGGTGACGAGGACGGCCAGGACCAGACCGAGGGTGTCGGTGATCAAATGCCGCTTGCGTCCTTTGATCTTCTTGCCGGCGTCGATGCCCTGGCTGGTCTCGGCCACGTTTGACGAGGTCTTCACGCTCTGCGCATCGATCATGGCCGCGGTCGGCTGGGGGTCGCGGCCGTGGGCTCGCCGAGTCTTGTCCCGCAACAGGTCGTGGACCTGCTGGGTGGTACCGTCCGCTTCCCACTTGGCGTAGTAGTCGTAAACGGTCTTGTACGGCGGGAAGTCGTGCGGCAGATACTCCCACGGGATGCCGGTGCGGTTGACGTAGAGGATGGCGTTGACGATCTCCCGCAGGTCGTGCACCCGGGCGGCTGTGCCGGGGCCGGCCCGTCCGGCCCGCCAGGCGGTGAAGACCGGCTCGATCAGGGCCCAGCGGGCATCGGATACGTCACTGCGGTACGGGCGACGAGCACTCACGCACCGTGCAACGACCGCCAACGCCGTCAGTCACAGAATCATCCCAGAACACCAACTACCTAGATCAGATGCCCTCTAAGCCGTCGAGGGCAATGTCGGCGAGGGCGACGTCGTCGCCCTTGACCACGAGCATCAGCAGGGGGGTGGGGCGATGCGGGGGATCCACCGACCGGACTCGTAGGCGTGGGCGCGGCGGTTGGACTGAAGGGTCACCTCGTTCGTCCACGTGTCGTCCGGTGCCCGGTATAGGTAGAAGTCGGCCGCGCCCTTCTGCGGGTAGGCCGCCGGGGAGCCATGGCTCGTGCCGGTGTCGACGAAGGGTACGTAGACGGGCGGCTTGCCGGCCAGCTGGTCGCGTTCGTCCTGGTGGAAGCGCTCTTCCAGGGCGCGTATCTCGTGGGGCGGGACGCGGCGCAGTCCGGTCTCGTAGCCGCTGACGGTAGGGGACTGGGCGTGAACGGCTTCAATGCGGCGGTCGGTGGCCCCGAGGCCCAGGGCGTGACCACCGGCGTAACTAAATCCTTAGATGCCGATACGCTGTTCGTCGATTTCTCCGCGTGTGCCGAGGTAGGTGATCGCCCATCGCCAGTCCGCGATCTGCTGGTGAGGGTCGATGTCCTGGCGACGTGTGCTGCTGCTGTCTGCGTCGTGGTGTCGCAGCCGCTCAGGTCTCAATGAAGTCCTACGTCCGCTTGCGGCTCGGTGGCGCCGCATTCGCCTCAAATTCTTCACGGCCTGCCCGCCTGCGTTCGCGACCCCGACGGCATGGACGTCATGTTCCTTCCCGTGCTGTGCGCCGCAGGCGGGTCGATCGCGAGCGCATGCCCGAGAGGACCCTCCGAGGCCGGGTCACCATCATGAAGGGGGCAACCACGAGGGCCGCCCCAAAACGCCGAGGTCGGCATACCCGCGACTTCGCCTCGGCATTGAGGGCATCCGTCCCGTGCACCGCGGGTAGCTTCGGTCCTGAGGCCGACAAGAATCCTTCGATGTCTCTCTGCAGCGTGCCAGGAGCGTTCTTCAGCGGCCTGAGTGGTTCCCTGCCCATACCGTGGGGGTTCGGCCTGACCACGGACTTGCCTGCTCGAGTTGGCCGGCGAGGCGGAAGAGCCGGCTTTCAAGGCCATATCCGGCGGCGAACTGCATACCGACCGGGAGCCCCGTCCCGGCGTCGGCCGTCACAGGTACGGACATGGCGGGCGTGCCCGCCACGTTGAACGGCATGGCGAACGGCGACAGGTCATTGATGCGCTCGATCCAGCCGAGGCCGTCCAGTGTCTCCGCACCCTCGGTATGGGTGCCCAGAAGCACGGGAGGCTCCGGCAGGGTCGGCGTGAGGAGGATGTCGTACGCGTCGAAGTACCGCGCCAGGCTTCGGGTCACCCGGTTCCGCATCGCGAGAGCGGTGAGGAACTGCGCTCCGCCGACCTGCTGCCCGTAGTGGTAGCCGGCGAGGGTCGTCGGCTCAAGGGTCGAGGAGTCGACGGGACGGTCGAAGGCGGCGGCCAGCCCGTCGACCAGGGTGGTGAGGTTCACCGTCATGAGTCGGGCGTTGGCCAGGACGAACTCCTCCCAGTCGGCGCCGAGGTCGACCTCGGCCTCCTCCACCTGGTGACCGAGGGATTCAAGCAACCGTACCGTGCGGGAGAGGGCGTCGGTCACCGGTGCGGTAGTACGGCGTCCGCCCCACGCTTGGGTGAGGACACCGATTCGCAACGAGCCCGGATGACGGGTGACTTCCTCCGCGTACGGCCGTGACGGCTGCTGGGCGAAGTAGGGGTCGCCCGATTCCGGGCCGCGTATCTGGTCGAGCAGTACCGCACTGTCGCGTACGGTGCGGCTGACGCTGCCGTGCACGGCCAGGCCGTTGAAGACCTCGTCGACGTCGGGCCCCATGGAGACCCGGCCGCGGGTGGGCTTGATCCCGAAGAGGCCGTTGTAGGCGGCGGGGATACGGAGCGATCCGGCGGCGTCGGTGCCATGGGCGACCGGGACCACCCCGGCGGCGACAGCGGCGGCCGCGCCTCCACTGGATCCGCCCGCGCTGCGCTCCAGGTCCCACGGGTTGCGGGTTGCGCCGTACAACGCTGATTCCGTCGAGATGCCATAGGCCATCTCCGGTGTCGCAGTGCGCCCGAACGTCACGAGGCCCGCGCGCCGAAAGCGCTGCATCAGCGATGAGTCGGCGCCGGCGACGTTACCGGCCGCCAAGCGGCTTCCCAGCTCCATCCGCCTCCCGGCCATGGCCACCGCGATGTCTTTGATCAGAAACGGGACGCCGGCCAGTGGTCTGCTGCCGGGGACAGGTTCGTCGTCGGTCGGCCAGGTCTCCACGACGGCGTTGATCCGCGGATCAACTGCCTGTACAGCCTCGAGTGCGGCTGCCTCCAGTTCGGCGGGGAGTACCTCGCCCTTGGCCACCAACTCCGCCAGCCCGACTGCGTCGAAGCTCACGTACTCAGAAACTTTCACTGCCACTCCCCGACAAGAACAATACGTTCGAGTACCGAACGATACCTTACGGTATCGAAGGGGTCGGACTGGTATCGTGAGGGAGGTTGTGAACCGCACGATCGACCGGAGTGACGGAGTAGTCATGGCATCGACCCTCAGAAGGCCAAGCAGAGTGGCGAAGCTGCCACCTCGTGAGCGCATTCTCGACGCGGCCGAAGAGCTCTTCTTGAGAGAAGGGATCCGGCAGGTGGGGGTCCAGGCGATCGCCGACAAGGCCGAGACCACCAAAATGGCGATATATCGGCACTTTGAGACCAAAGACGCGCTGGTCGCGGAGTGGCTACGGATCGTCGCTGCGGACTATCAGGCGGCTTTCGACCGCGTGGAAACCGAATACCCCGACCAGCCCGAGGAGCAGATTCTGGGCCTGGCCCGCTTCATCGCCGAGGGGCTGCCGGCGATCTCATACAGGGGCTGCCCGTTCATCAACTCCCTCGCCGAGCTGCCCGACCCCCTTCATCCGGCACGGCAAGTGATCCAGGACCACAAGGCCCACCAGACCCGCAGGCTGATCGGCATGTGCACCGAAGCCCAGATGTCCGACCCCGGACAGGCCGCGGCCGAGATCACCTTTGCACTCGAAGGGGCGCAGGTCAGCACACAGAACGGAAGCATCGATCAGACGGGAGACCGCCTGATGAAGATTGTCGAGGGAATCGTGGACCGGCACCGCTCTCACCACGGCGCATACGGGGCGGCTGACTGACCGTCCGCGCCGCCCGCCCGACCACCGCTCAACGTGGGCATGCGAATGCGGCCTGGCGCGCCCCCTCACTCGCAGAGGCGGCTATATCGGTAGCGGCCACCGTGTCGGTTCAGCGCGTTGGGCCTCGGACACCCAAACCCGAGGTGGCATCTGCCGCCCACCAGGTGGCTGACGCAGAACGTTCCGAAGCTGCTACGGCATGCATGCCTGTGCGCGTTCAATGAGCCCCCGTTCAGGGCGACAGTCTCCTTTCGGCCTGTTTGCATGGCAAACGTGAGTTGATACCGGCCAATATCGGCTCACCTTCAGCGGCAACGGCCGGGTCGGCATAGACGCCACGGTGCTGGTCAAGGCTGGGGGAGTCATGGAGTGAACGGACGGGGAAGGCGACGCAGGTGCTGTCGGACGAGGCATGGCGCGAGCTGAAGGACCTGGGAGTTCCGCGCGTCTTTCGTGAGCGCAGCGTGATGCTGCGGCAGGGATCTGCGGGAACGTACCTTCTCGCTCTCACCGATGGTCTGGCCAAAGTGGTGCACCGGGAACCGGACGGAGACGTGACCTGGTTGGCCTTCCGAGGGCCGGGCGACTTGCTGGGTGAGGTGTCCGTCTTCAACGGCACCCCTCGTACGGCGGAGGTGGTCGCTCTCACTCCCTGCGCGGCCCTGGTGTTGGAGGCGGAACGGTTCCGCCGGTTCGTCGAGCAGCGTGAGCTCGTGATGGACCTCATGCGTCAGGCCCTGTCCCGGTTGCGGGAGTCCGACAGGCACCGCACCGAACTGGTGACCCTGCCGCTGATCGTCCGGCTGGCGCGGACGCTCCTGCGGTTGGCCGAACTCCAAGCAGGTGAAGCCGACATGGACGTCATACGGTTGGCCGGCCTGAGCCAGGAAGAGATCGCCCAGGCGACCGGAGTGACGCGCAACGCGGTCATGACCGGCTTGCACCGGCTGCGTGAGTCCGGTGCCGTGGAGACGGCCCGCAAGGTGATCGTCATCAAGGACATGCAGGCGCTGCGGGACTGGGCCACGACGTCCCGATAGAACGCAGAACGCGCTGATGCGGCGTCTGCTCGTGAGCCTCGGCTGCATGGCTCCCGTACCAACCCGGGACGAGACCGTCGCCCTCGACATCCTCGGCCCCTGTGACACGGGACACGCGCGAAGTGCCCAGCACTGTGCAGTCGGACAGCGGGAAGCAGCGGAACCTCGAACCAGCCGATCACCTGCGCTGGAACCCTCGCACCGTCCAAGAGGAGATGCCGCATGCCTGCACCCGTCCCCGTTCCGTATGTCGCAAGTCGTCTTCTTCCTCCCTACCGTGCTCTGTTCGCCGTCGACGCGAAAGACTTCACAGGTCTTCCCGCTGTGCAGCACGGTCCGGTGAGTCAGTTGATCCCCGAGCTCGTGGACCAAGCGCTGGAGCGAGCCGGTCTGCACGAGCTACGCGACTCCAAGCGTTTCCCGGCGAATACCGGGGACGGTGTGGTTTTCGGCTTCGAGCCGGCGCTGCTGCCCTCGGTCCTCTGGCCGTTCCTGGGCGTGCTGGACGACGTCCTCGGTGCGTACAACCAGCAGAGCGTCGGCCCTCGGATCAGGCTTCGGGCCAGCGTTCACGTCGGACCGCTGCCGGACGGGGACAGCCCGGGTGACGGCAACGGGACCGCCCGCAACGACACGCACCGGCTGCTGGACTCCCGCCCGGTCAAGGCCATCCTCGCCGCGGCGAGCGAGCAGATCACCCACCTGGCGGCGATCATCTCGCAGCGCGTCTATGAAGACGTCGTCCTCGGCGGGTACACCGGACTGCACCCCGACCGCTGTGTGGAGGTGCCGGCCACCGTGGAGGGCAAGGTCTTCGCGCAGAGGGCCTGGCTCTACGTTCCATCGCCGTCCGGGAACCTCGTACAGGCCGGTATGCGACCGCGCGAGGAGTCCGCGAACCAGACCGAGGCATCCACCGATCAGGGACGGGACTCGAAGGCGCGGCACGACACTCACTACAGCGGCAACACGCAGAGCGTGCGCGAGGGCGCCGCCGTCATGGGGAACGTCGGACGGGACATTACGTACACCGGCGGCTCCGCCTCCTACCGAGGCACCAATCAGCACTGGGGCAGTGGGGACAACGTGACCGGCGACAAGCGGGTCGGTGAAGCCGGAGACCACCGGTGAGCGCCGACGCGGACGCGTCCTCCGGACCGTACGACCCGGACGCAGACAGCCGACCGGATGCAGGGAACTTGTACCGCGACAATCAACAACGGCTGGACAAGGGCCTGGCGGTCATGGGTGTCGTGCGTGACATCCACATGACGTTCAACGAGGTATCGCCCGACGAGGATGCCACGAACAGGGTCGTCAAGCCCCGCCTGCGGGAGGGGCCGTATCCCGCGGAAGACGTGTACGCCCGTTTGCACGGGTTCGTCGAACCACCGTCGTATGCGCAGTGCCGCAAGGTACTGGACAACAGCTGCATCCTGTTGTTGAGGGCCGGCAGTGGCACAGGTGCGAGCACCACCGCGTTCGCACTGCTGGAAGAGCGGTACGGAGCCGACGGCATTACCGGCCTCGACGCGCCGGACGACCTCTCGCGGTGGAGCCCTACGGGCCGACGAGGCTATCTGCTGCAAGGGCTGTCCCCGGCGGCCGCCGATTCGCTCGGCGAAGTCGCGCTGAACGACCTGGCCGGGAAACTGCGCCGAGCCGGGGCCCGTCTGGTGATCACCGTACGGGCGGAGGCGGCGCTCTCCGGAGACACGGCGCCCTGGCAGGTCGTGCACCATCCGCCCTCGTCAGCCACCGTGGCGAAGAAGCGCCTGGACCTGATGACCACGGACGGTGCTCTTACCTCTGAGCAGAGGACCGCCGCGCTGCGGCAGCTCGCCTCGGCCGACTTCGTCGCTCACCTGAACGATCATGGGATGCCGCAGGACGGTGTCGACGTAGCGGATGCGCTGTGTGATCTCGTCGTGTCGGGAAGGTCCGCTGCCTCCGTACTGGGAGATCTACAGACCGGCAGTCCCGCCGCGGCTCATGAAGCGCTGGCGGAGGCGTGCGACCGAGCCGATCGGCTCGCCCTGATGGCGACGATCGCGCTGTTGCCCGGACTGGACCGCACCGTCATCGAAAAGTTCAGCGCGATCCTGCGCCCCCTCATTGACGAACGCGGCGGCCCGCCGGCATCCGCCGCGACCGTGCCACCGCAGCGTACCGGTACAGGCGAGACGGTTACCGAGCGGTCGCAGACGCGCCGGGATGTCCTCGGGCCGGCCTTCGAGCACCGGCTGGAAGCCGTTGGCGCCCGCCTGCTGCCGCTCCGACACGATGCAGCGCAGCCCTACCCGGTCCAACCGGTCGTCTTCTCCGGCCGACACCGCGCGGAAGCGCTGCTGCGTTGCCTGTGGCTGTCCTACGAGGGCATGGCGGACCTGCTGTGGAACACCCTGGACCAAGCTCCCCACTACTCCGGTGTCGAACCGGCGGCGGGACAGGCGATCGGAAAGACACTGATCCATGCGACGGGTCCGGACACGTTCCGCCAGTTGTATCCCTTCGCCGCGTCGGTCAGACGCCGGCACCGCCGTCTGGTGGCCTACGCGCTGGGGGAAATGGCCGAGCACCCCGCCTTCAGTGGTCCGGTGCGGGAGCAGTTGCGGCGCTGGAGCCGGGCCGCCTCCGTCCCTCTGCGCTGCACCGTGGCCGAGACTTGTGCCGGCAGCTTCGGCCTGGCCCGCCCCGGCGTCGCCCTGCAATCACTGGACGCCGTGCTCGATCGGTCGGCCGGGGAACTGGATCCCGTACTGAAGTCCGCAGTGTCCTTCGCGCTCAGCACCCTTCTGTCGGAAAGCGCCAACCGCAAGCCCGTCCTCGATCAACTGCGGGAGTGGCAGGAAGCCGGTGCGGGTACAGCGCGCCACACTCTGGCAGTGCACGTCATCGAGTCGATGAGCCTTGCGGCGTTTCCCCGGCCCCCTGCGCCGAGCGCGGGGCGCACGCGTCTGGCCGACCTGCTTCCGGACCATTTCGACGAGATCTTCGCTCTCGTGGTCACAGCCCTGAACGACCCCGCCACCCACGAGTCGATGGCAGCGGGTCTGTCCCTGATCGAGAACGACCCCGACCTACGGCAGCGCGCCGCCTTCCCGCACTTCCTTGCCGCACTGGCCGCCACGGCCCGCGCCCACCGTGGCGTCCTGCGGTTCGTCCTGCGCCGTCACCGCACCCGTACGGCCTCCACAGCAGAAGGGCTCACCGCATGACCGACCCGCTCATTACACCGCTGCAGTCCTCGCCGGTCTGGCAGCTTTTCCGCCTCCGCTTCGGTTCCCCGGACGACCGGGCCCTGGTCTTCCTGGCGGACGACGGCGACGACGCGATGGTGCCACCGCGCGGTGGTGACTACTGGGGCTACCCGCGGCCGACGGCGCGCGAGGTCCGTCAGGGAATCTTCTCCGGCGCCATGTGGGTGTCGCTCGTGGAGCGGCGGATGTCCGTCGACATGCGGCGCAGACCGCCGGAGCCCCCTGCCCGCTACGGGGTCGCCTGGAAGGTCAGCAATCCCGTCAACGTGGCAAGGAACCGGATCACTGAGGAGCACGCCCGGGATCTCATCGTCGATCACATCAGCCGCAACGCCACCCTGCCCGGCGACGCCGACCCGTTACGCAAGCCACCGCCCCACCTGGGTACGGCCGAGATCGAACCCCCCGACAGCCCTCAGGTGATCGGTGATTCCGGTCTCACCTACTGGTTCCTGGACCCGCCTGCCGCACTTCGGCCCACACCCGGCGCCGGCGCGGAACCCGTCCTGCCGCCAGGCTTCGGCGAAGCCCACCGCGAGGCGTACCGCTTCTACCGGGAGGTCGTCGCGGGCGGTCCCGTCGGTCTGGCAGCCCTTTGGCTGTTGCACCGGCCGGAGCAGGCAAAAGACGTGCTCGACTGGACGGTGACCCACCGCGACCTCCTCTCTGACCCTGACAGCTGGGAGCGCACCCTGGCGGCGACACTCCAGTCATTGACACCCGAGGACCGGGGCTTCGTGGGAGTCAACCTGGCGCGCGTCCTCAGCGACGTGGGCGTCCCGCAGGGCGACGAGGTGCTGCGCCGGATCGGTGGCACCGGCGCTGCGGGGGACGGGGACGAACCGTACGGGAACCGGCTGTGATCTCCCGCCGCCTGCTTCCCGCCCGCCGGCCACCGGACGGGACCGAGCCGCAGGACGTAATGGCACTGTCACGCGAACTGATCGCCCATAACCACGCCGAGATAGGCCGCGCCGACGGTAAAGCCGCCGTGCTGCTCGCCACCGGGGGATCGCTGCTCGGACTCCTCCTGGTACGCCACCCGTCCGACGCGCTCTGGGCCCAGTGGCTGTGGTGGACGGCAACAGCCACCACAGCCGTGGCCCTCCTGCTTCTCCTGGCGGCGCTTCTGCCTCGTCACGGAGCAGGAGCCAGGAACAGCTCCCGGATCCTCGCCTACTACGAGGACGTGGTCCGGGCGGACAAGCGTGCCCAACTGTCCTCCGAACTCCTCGCGAGCACTTCTGACCCGTACGCCCGCCTGCTCCGCGCACTGACGGGGACCAGTCGTATCGCTCGCACGAAGAACAGGTGCGTGCACAGTGCCGTCCTCATGCTGTTGCCGGCGGTCGCCGTCGTGAGTGCGGTACCGCTCACTGGCGCATGATGCACTTCTGGTCCTTTGCTGCCAGCAGCTACCCGGCGTGAAGAACGAGGTTCGTCCGCGGTCGGTGAAGTGCTTCGCGGTGAGAGTGCGGCGGGCAGGGGCAAGGACTACGGCTCCTCCCTCGATGCGGTACTCGAAGAAGCGTCGAGTGGCTCCGAGTCGACGACGCGGAATGGCCCTGCACCCTCGGGTGGGCTCAAACATCGAGTCGGGGACTGTCTCGGAACGTCTGCTTGGGCCTCGGAGCGGCGACCTTTCGCCGCAGCATCGCGACCTCGTGCCGCAGCTACGAGTATCTCCGTGTCCTTCGCCGCGGTGGATCTGCACGGAAGCAATAGCCACGCGAGAGGCCGTGCGCAGTTCGTCCTCCCGGACGATGCACGGTCGGCCTCCCGTGATCCGGGCGCAGGCGGATTTCGAACCTGCTGCTCCGCAGGCACGATTCGGCCAGCCGCTGTGTACGCATTCAGCTCCGACGGAACCCCTTGCGGGTGTGCAGCGTCCAGCTACACAGTTGAGGTTGCTGATGGAACGGGGAAACGGGGGCCCTTGTGCTGTCGGAGGACGTCGAGGACGCGGACACGGCACTGGCCCAGGTGCAGGCCGTCCTGGGAGAGTTCCGCAGGTCCCTGATGCTGGTGCCGATCCGGGACGGCGGCATCCTCACAGGGGACCAGGGCGGTCTTCGCTGGGTCTACGCGTTCACTGACCTGGACACGTTGACGGCGTTCGCGCAGATGCGGGGTGAGGGCGGCCGGTGGGAGTTCCGGCGTGTGTACGGTGCCCGCCTGCTGGACGAGACCCTCGCGGAGATCGGCGTGCCGTGCGGTGTCGCGGTGGACGTGGGCAGTGAGGGGGCGTTCCTGCTGCCTCCGGCGCAGGGCATTGTGCCCGGTCACGTGGCGGTGACCGATGACGCGGACCAGTCGGGTCAGTCGGGCCAGGGGGCGTCGTCGTGAGTGGCTACAAGTTTGATCCGGAGTCCGCCCGGCAGGTCGAGCGCGGCCTGACCGATGCGATCAACGAGCTGGAGGAGACGGGCTACTTCTCGGTCACCGCGCAGCAGGGGCACGGGTTCCAGTTCCTGACCATGTCGGGGATGGAGATGGGGTCCGGCGAACTGGCGGACGCGTTCGGCCAGTTCTGTGGCCGCTGGGCGCTGGCGGTCCATTCGAAGATGCAGGACGCGAACGACATCGCGCGGAAGCTGGGCCTGGCGGCGGGGCTGTACCACGAGCAGGAGGAGTACGTGGTCGGCTCGCTGAAGGAGGCTGCGGTCACCGCCGGTTCGTACAACCCGCAGCAGGGCATCGCCGAGGGGGACAAGGCGGGGGACAAGTCGTGGGGCGAGGTGTGGGACGCCACCCGGCCACGCATGTCGGAGACCGGTTCCCTGCAGCCGGACTGGGGCGCGATGGGCGACCAGTGGAAGCAGGTCGGCGAGGACTTCGCCACCTGGCCGTGGCAGGACGTGGCCGGCCCGGCCGGGCAGGACCGCAGTGACTGGCAGTGGGACGGACCGCCGCCCGAGAACGGGCACCAGGGCGGCCAGGGCGATCAGGCGGGCGACGGCAACGGGGGGAAGTAGGCCGTGGGGCTGGGGGACTTCATCGGCGACGTCACCGGGGCGGTCAAGCACGGTGCGTCGGCTGTCGGGGACGGGATCGAGTGGGCCGGGGG
The DNA here is from genome assembly GCA_000719105.1 of Streptomyces sclerotialus. GTDB lineage: Bacteria > Actinomycetota > Actinomycetes > Streptomycetales > Streptomycetaceae > Streptomyces > Streptomyces sclerotialus_B. The sequence goes on from JODX01000018.1 coordinate 230,679, forward strand.
CAAGGCCGCCGACGGCCTGGACGCGGTGGGACTGGAGGGTGCGGCCGAGGGCGTACGGGACGGATCCGAGTGGACGGCGGACAAGCTCGGCGCGGACGTCGCCGAGCGGCAGCTCGGCCAGACCGAGGACCCGAAGGAGATCATTCACGGTGACGCGGAGAAGCTGACGGACCGGGCGGAGCATCTGCGGGACTTCTTCAAGGCGTTCGACCGGCTGGGCACCGGGATGAAGGGCCTGGACGTCCACGGTTGGGAGGGCGAGGCCGGGGACGCGTTCCGGGCCGAGTTCGAGCCGCAGCCGAAGTTCTGGCTCTCCGCCGCCGACGCCTGTGAGGAGGCGGCGAAGGCGCTGGTGCAGTACGCCTCCACGGTGCAGTGGGCCCAGGGGCAGGCCAAGGAGGCCGTCGCGCTCTTCAAGCAGGCCAAGGCTGCGTCGGAGAAGGCGGTGGCCGACTACAACGCGACAGCGGACGAGTGGAACCGGAAGAACGAGGCCGGGCAGGCCCCCGGCCCCCGGCCCGCGCCGTTCCAGGACCCGGGCAAGGCCGGTCTGGAGCGGGCGCAGCACATGGTGGACGAGGCCCGCCACCAGCGGGACGACGCCGCCCGCCGGGCCAAGGACACCATGACGGGCCTGGTGCGGCTGGCGCCGGAGCCGCCGGGCGGCTGGGACCTGGTGAAGTCCATGGGCCGGGACATGGCCGAGGGACTGGCCCTCAACAGCATGCACATGTCGATGGGGGCGCTGAAGGCCCTGGGCGAGACGGCCGGCCTGGTACGGATGCTCAACCCCACCGACCCGTACAACCTGACCCACCCCGGCCAGTACCTCCAGAACGCCAACGGCGTCCTCACCGGCCTCGCCTCCACCGTCGCCCACCCCGAACGCCTGGTGGGCATCGTGAAGAACCAGAACTGGCGCGACCCCGCCGAAGCCCTCGGCAGCATCGCCATCGACCTCATCGGCGGCAAAGGCGCGGGCGGCGCCGCCAAAGGCGGCCTCAAAGGGGCGGTCAAGAGTGGTGTGAAGGAGGCCGTCGAGCAGGGCGCGAAGCAAACCGCCCGCAAGTCCGTCAAGGAACGCCTCGGCGACCTCGCCCGGGACCTGAACTGCAAAGTCCTGCGCAACGAGCCGGTCGACATGGCCACCGGCCGCATGGTGCTGCCGCAGACCGACGTCACCCTCCCCGGTAGCCTCCCGCTGGAGTTCACCCGCACCTTCGAGTCCGCCTACCGCAACGGCGGCTGGTTCGGCCCCGCCTGGGCCTCCACCATCGACGAACGCCTCGAAATCGACGCCGAAGGCGTCCTCCACGTCGCCGCCGACGGCAGTGTCCGTGCGTACCCGCATCCAGTTCCTGGCCTGCCGGTCACTCCGGTGCAGGGCATTCCGTGGTCACTGGAGCGGCACCCCGACGGCTCCTACGAGCTGACCGACCCCGTCACACGCACCACCCGCACCTTCGAGCCGCCGGCCGGCACCGCACTCGGCGGCGACGGCACCGCGCGACTCGCCCTCCTGTCCGATCGCCTCGGGAACTGGATCTCCGTCGACTGGGACCCCCTCGGCCGGCCTCACTCCATGACCCACTCCGGCGGCTACGAGCTCCGCTTCATCTGCACCACCGGCCGCATCACCCGTCTCTCGCTCACCACACCCGACGGACCCGTACGGCTGCGCACCTACGCGTATAACGATCGCGGCTTCCTCACCTCCGTGGCCGACGCGGACTACCGCCCCACCCGGTACCAGGCCGACGAACGGGGCCGCATCGTCGCCTGGACCGACAGCAACGGCCGCTCGTTCTCGTACACCTACGACGACGCAGACCGGTGTGTCCAGCACGAGGGCGAGGCCGGTCACCTGCGGGCCCGCTTCGAGTACGGGCTGGACAGCCCCGAGCCGGGGTGCACGACGACGCGGGTCACCGACTCCCTCGGCCACATCTCCCTGTTCACCGTCGACTCCGAGTTGAGGATCGTCGCCGAGACCGACCGCGCGGGGCGGACCACCCGTACGACGTACGACGACCGGCACCGCCCCCTGACCGTCACCGACCTCCTCGGCGCCACGACGAGCTACACCTACGACGACCTGGGCCGGCCTCTGAGCATCGAGCGCCCCGACGGCACCACCGCCTCCGTCACGTACGACGAGGACGGCAACCCGGTCGAGACGCGGGACCCGGGCGGGGCCGTCACCCGCCGCACGTACGACGAGGCCGGCCGGCTGACCGGCACGGTGCGGCCCGACGGCAGCACCACCGCCCTGGCGTACGACGAGCAAGGTCACCTGGCCGCGGTCACCGACCCGCTGGGTTGGACATTGCGTGTCGAGAGCAACGCCGCCGGGCTGCCCGTTCGCGTGACGGACCCGCTCGGTTCCACCGTCACGTACGTGCGCGACGCCTTCGGCCGGCCGGCCACGGTGACCGACCCACTGGGCAACGTCACCCGCATGAGTTGGACGGCGGACGGCAGGCTCGCCCGGCGCACCGGCCCGGACGGAGCCGTCGAGTCCTGGGAGTGGGACGGCGAAGGCAACCTGATCCGCTACACCGATCCCGTCGGCGGCATCACGGAGTACACGTACACCCACTTCGACCTCCTCGAAGCCCGCACCGAACCGGACGGCAGCCGGCACGAGTTCCACTACGACACCGAACTCCGGCTGCGCCAAGTCACCAACCCGCAAGGCCTGACCTGGGACTACGAGTACGATCCCAGCGGCCTCGTCACGGCCGAACGCGACTTCGACGGCCGCCTTCTCGTCTACGCCCACGACGAAGCCGGGCGCCTGCGACAGCGGGCGAACCCCATGGGCCAGACCGTCTCCTACAAACGCGACCTGCTCGGCCGCGTCACCGCCAAGAACGCCGCCGGCGACGAAACCCACTACACCTACGACCCCGCAGGCCGCCTGATTGCCGCCGCGACGCCGCAGTCCGAACTCGTCCTGCAGCGCGACCGCATGGGCAGACCGCGCACCGAGATGTACGAAGGCCGCATCCTCACCCTGGACCGCGACGTGCTCGGCCGGCCGGTGCGCCGGATCACTCCGTCCGGCGCTCTCACCACCTACGCATACGACGCTGCGGGCAACCGCGTCGGCCTGGGCATTGACGGCCACTTCTTCGACTTCTCCTTCGACGCCGCCGGACGTGAAACCAGGCGCCAGGTCGATACGGCGCTGACCTGGGCCAACCAGTGGGACCCCGCCGGACGCCTCCTCACCCGGACCGTCACCGCAGACGGCGTCACCGGCGACCCACGCGCCGCCGCACAACGGCACGGCGGTGGCGCGGTGGTGCAGGAGCAGACGTACGAGTACCGGGCCGACGGGTACCTCACCGCCGTCACCGACCGACTCAACGGCGCCCGGCGCTTCCGCCTGGACCGTGCCGGCCGTGTCACCCAGGTCACCGGCCAGGGCTGGACGGAGACCTACGCGTACGACACCGCGGGCAACCTGACCCGAGCCGCCTGGCCCGCCTCCCACGGCGAGTCGGCTCTCGGTGACCGTCAGTTCACCGGCACCCGGCTGCAGAAGGCAGGCCGTTGGACGTACGTCCACGACAAGGCCGGCCGTGTCATCGAACGCCGCAAGACCCGTCTCTCCCGCGCACCCGACATCTGGCGCTACACCTGGGACGCCGAGGACCACCTCACCACCTGCACCACCCCCGACGGCACCACCTGGCGGTACCGCTACGACCCGCTCGGCCGCCGCACCGCCAAACAGCGGCTCGACGCCGACGGCAACGTGGCTGAGGAAACCGTCTTCACCTGGGACGGCGTCCAGGTCATCGAACAGATCACCACGACGCAGGCCGGCACCAGGCCGATCGCGCTGACGTGGGACTACGACGGTCTCGCTCCCGTCGCCCAGGCCGAACGAGCCCTCGACCCCGAAACCCAGCAGGTCGTCGACGCCCGCTTCTTCGCCATCGTCACCGACCTGGTCGGCACCCCCACCGAACTCGTCACCCCCGACGGCGACCTCGCCTGGCGCACCCGCAGCACCCTCTGGGGCACCACCGCCGTGGCCCGCGGCGCCACCGCCCACACCCCCCTGCGCCACCCCGGCCAGTACGCCGACCCGGAAACCGGCCTCCACTACAATCTCCACCGCCACTACGATCCTGCCACCGCCCGCTACACCAGCCCCGACCCCCTGGGACTCGACCCCGCACCCAACCCCGTTGCCTGGGTGACGAACCCTTACCGTTGGGCTGACCCTTTGGGCCTCGCCCCAAGAGGGCCGAAGGATCCCGAGAATCTGAGCGGGGGGTACCGGGGGCGGATTGACCAGTTCGACGTCGGCTATGGGACGGACTTCGAAATTCACGTGTACGACAAGAAGGGGAACGAGGTAGGTATCTACGGAAGTGACGGGTGGATCTCAAAGCATGGGCTTGGCGATGCTGAGATACCATCCGGCGTGGAAAGTCGCCTCAAGGGGATGGCCGTCGACTTCATGCGGAAAACCGGACGCCTCAACCCCAAAGGCACAGAAGACATCTCGGGCGACAAGTGGCAGAGGCCACGCCTCCAGGGAAACGGTGGGTGCAAGTAGTGAAGTATGTCGTCGTGGAATGGCGGGCCGAGGATCGCAGTTTCTTCACCTCTCCTCGCCGATACCTCGAAGCGCTTCCCGAGCTGAGCGCCTCACTCCCTGCGGGCGCACGCGCATTTGCGAGGGACGCCGGACACTACGACTACTACGGCAGGACGTGCACGAAGGATCTGGAGCTCCGTTCGATTTCGGTGCCTGTCAGGGATCAGCAGAACCTGGATATCATCTTCTCCCCTAACGCCTTCAAGCACGATCACCCACTGAGAATCAACTATTCAGGGGTGACGCGCTTCGAGATGATAAGGGATGACCCGGAAGGCTCTGAACCCGATGCGTACAGAGTCCTTTTGGATGAGATCACTCCAGAGGGAAGCGGCTGCCTGCACGAGATCGAACTTGCTGGCGCGACAATCAAGGTCACTGCTGCCGACCTGACCGCAGTCTGGGGTCCGATCCAAGGGGCTGACACGCCGGGACGGTCTTGAAGCGATGGACAACATGGTGCAGTTCGAAGATCAGGTGCTGGCTCAGGTTCCGGCGCGTCACACCGTCGCGTACATGGTGCCCCCTGACCACTCGGGGCGTCGGACGGCACCCGGGGGCAGGCCAGGAAGAATACGAACTTCCGCCAGGTGCGCTTGCTCGAGGTCGGCCGAGTGCCTGGACAAGGTGTTGAACGGCGAAGTCGACGGCGTCATCCCCAAGTACGGCCTGCGAGACACAGCGCATACCGGGACCCCGAAACGGAAGCCGTAGGCATCGAGGAACCCGGCACCCCGCACGGCGGCACGGTCTTCACCTCGAGGTAAGGGAAGACCTACTTCGATGACGAACCGGAGTAACGGCACGTGATCGAGGTGCAGACCTCCAAGGGCAAGGTGGAGCTCGACGACGAGGACCGGTCCCTCTTCCGGGCCGTGGTCCGAGAGATGAGACAAGCCTCGTACCTCTTCGAGGACGATCCGGCCTGGGCCAATTCTCTGGACCTGCGGTCAGCGGTGCGCGCCGAGCGCACGTCCCCTGACACGCGGGTCGAGATTCGCGCGGACCAGATGAAGTGGCTGGGCGGACTGGCGTACCGGATCTGTGAGCACCTGGGTGCCGACGAGTTCCGTACCCGGACGGGATGGACCCTGCAGCAGGCTCAGCAACTGCTGGGCCGACTGACCGCCCCGGAGGAAGGCGAACGGTGACTCCTGGCCGCGCGGACTCCCGGTAATGCATACCGGGTGGTGACCTACTGGTCGCACCCATGGCGGAAGGCTGACGGTGTCAGACCTGACTCGCCTCATGTCGCAGATCTCGACAGGCTGGGTGAATGGCGGCGCCATGGGGACACCCGTCGAGGCGCAGCGCGGCTGAAGACGGGCGAGCGCGGCCAACAGTGCCCGGTCCGATCACCGTATCCGCGGGGCGGTGATCTTTCGGCGCAGCACCGCGATCGCGTGGCGCAGGATGTGTATCCCGGCATTCTTCGCTGCGGGGAATCCGTACAGCAGGCCCGGCCACGTGAGGACCCGCGTGGCGAACGGGTAGATCATCCGTGTGACCACGGTCTTGATCATGCCGGGTCGGCGCATCGCCTGAGACCGGCAGCGGTGAAGCAGGTCTGAAGCGGTACGGGTCCGGTCTCCTTGCTGATCATCGATCATGGGTTCGAGCATCACTCCGCGGGAGCCGGCAGGTCGGCAGCATCCGCGAACCCGCTCCTGCGCATCGGCGCCGAGTTGAAAGTTACCGGGGCGACATGTCTTGACCCCCACGATCGCCGCCGCTTACCGTTCCCGCGTCTGCACCGGTCTGAATCGATTCAATCGACGGAATCCACTTCGACCCCTGGGGCGCTCTCATGCACGAACTCGTCCCGCAGCGTGGCGGGATGTCCCGACGCGCGGTGCTGGCCGCCGCCGTGACCGCGGGGGCGGCCGCCCCCGGCGTCCCGCGCTCTACGCCAATCTGTTCATCCCCTCCGAGGTGCACTGCAACGAACTGGGTGTGACGCTCCGTCAGGAGACCGATCACCCGACGAGCGACCGCACACACCTGACCGTCACCGGGGGAGAGGCCCGGTTCTCGCTGCGGATCCGCGTGCCCAGCTGGCTGGCGGCGAGCGACGGCCGCGCGAAGCTGACGGTGAACGGCCGACGCACCGGCGGCCGCCTCGAACCGGGCACCTATACGACGGTGACGCGTCACTGGCGGACCGGGGACCGCGTCGAACTCGTCCTGCCCCGCGTTACCGTCTGGCGCCCGGCGCCCGACAACCCGCAGGTGAAGGCGGTGTCGTACGGCCCGCTCGTCCTGGCGGGCAGCTACGGGGACACCCGGCTCGCGACGCTGCCGGACATCCGTCCCGACACGCTGCGCCGCACCCCCGCCGGGCCCACCCGGTTCACGGCCCTGGCGGACGGCCGGCCGGTCCAGCTCCGCCCCTTCCACGAGATCCACCACCAGCGTTACAACGTGTACTGGTCCGTCGCACCGCGGCCCACCTCCGCCGGTGACGTGGCCCGCTACCCCCTCGACGAAGGGCACGGCACCTCGGTGACGGACCGCAGCGGAACGTTCGCCGACGGCTCCCTGGCCGGCGGCGCGACCTGGGGCACCGACGGCGATGCGGCGGCGGTGGTCCTCGACGGACGTGACGGCCACGTCGTACTTCCCGCCGGACTGCCCAGCGGACTGGCGGAACTGACCGTGTCCGCCCGCGTCCGCGTCGACGCCCTCGCCCCCTCCGCCCGCGTCTTCGACCTGGGCTACAGCAAGGACACGTACCTCTTCCTCACGGCGACCACGGGCGCCGGGCGGGCCCGCGCCGCCCTGAAGATTGCGGGAATGGAGGCCGAGGGCTTCGTCGACGCCCCGGGCCCGCTGCCCCCCGGCCGATGGACTCACGTGGCGCTCACCCTCGCCGACGGCACCGGTGTGCTCTACGTCGACGGCACCGAAGCCGGGCGGAACACGGCCATGGTCGCCGGTCCCCTCCTGCTCGGCCGGACCAGCCGGAACTACCCGGGCCGGTCCCAGAACAGCACCCACCCGTACCTGCACGGCGCCGCCGTCCGCGACTTCCGGATGCACAACCGCGCCCTCTCCGCCGACCAGGTACGGCGTCTCGCACAGGGCTGATCACCACCACCGCGGCCCACGTCGCCGCCCACCGCACCACCTTCACCCGGGAGCACAGCCATGCCCCAACACCCCCTGTCCAGACGCCGTTTGGTGGCCGCGGCCGGCGCCACCGGCGCCCTGGTGGCCGTCGGCCTTCCCGATGCCGCCCACGCCGCCGGTCCACCGGCCGGACCGGACCGGCAGGAGCGGGACGCCTGGTCCGCCCGGCACTTCGCCGACCCACGCCCCGACAGCCGTCCCACCGTCTACTGGTACTGGAACGGCCCCGTCACGCCCGACCTGGTGGACCGCCAGCTCGCCGACCTGCGGTCCAAAGGCATGTACGAGGTGATCCTCTTCTCCTTCGGCAACGCCGAGACGACCCCCGTGTTCTTCACCCGAGGAGTGGTTCGACATCGTCGGCCACGTCCTGCGCACCGCCGAACGCACCCCGCGCGACGGGTCCCCAGCGACCTGTCCGACGCCCGCCGGGCGCTGATCGAACCCGTGCGCACCGCCTGGCGGACCCGGCGCCGCCGCGATGCTGGTCTACGGCTACTTCGCCAAGTGGTAGCAGGACGGCTTCTTCACCCAGCTCACCGGCCTGCTGCGGGGTGGCGGAGGCTGTGCCGGAGTCAACCCTCGATACACCGCTCCCGGCACAGCCAACCTCCCACCTTGATTGCTGTCTTCGCTGCTGCTTCACGCGGATGCGTTCACCCACACCCTTGTCGCGGTGGCTCATGGGTGCAATCGCAGCGCGGGATGGGCCGACGGCCGGAACGCCCGGTCACCAGCCCGCCGGCGACAGAGGCTGCTCACCGCACGCGCCCGCCCGGGAAGTGCGACTTGGTGATGACGCCGTGCACTCCGGTCGTACGGTCCACGACCTGCGACAGTTCGAAGTCGGCGGCGGCGGACAGGTAGGCGTAGGCCACCGCGCGGTCCATGCCCAGGTCGTCCTGGAGGAAGTCGAGAGCGTTGACGACGGCACGGCGCATGGCGGTGTCCAGGTCGGAGCCCTGCCCGCCGGCCGAGCCGTCGGGGTCCGAAAGGCCCACGGGCAGCCAGGCGTCCTCGGTTTCGCCGAACGGGTAGCGGTACGCCACCGATGGCGCGTCACCGGAGCCGGGCTTGCACACGGTCAGCCGGAACGTGGTGCGCAGCGAGCCCTCCATGGCTGTCAGCGACACCTCGCCGTTGCCCATGGCCATGTGCGGGTCACCGGTGTAGAAGAGCGCGCCCTCGGTGGAGACCGGCAGGTAGAGAGCGGAGTCCTGGCCGAGCCGTCGGATGTCGATGTTGCCGCCGCCCAGCGTCGGCGGGATCGAGTTGAGTGCGGGCGCGGTGAGGGTGTCGCCCTCCGCGAAGGCGACGCCCATCATGCCCATGTGCGGGGCGAGCGGGAAGATCACCTCGTTCTTGCGGCCCAGCGGCAGCACGCCGTGCGCGGTGCCGCCCCGGCCGCTGCGGACGGGGGTGAAGACCGAGACGTTGCCGTACTTCTCCGGGTCGCTGTCGGCTCGTCCGTCGGTGTCGGCGGGCGGCATCACCTCGTCCGTCGCGATGCCGTCGGCCCCGGCCGCCAGGGCGCCCTTGCCGTGCCGACTGGAGATCACCCCGTACGGCACCCGGGGCAGCAATGACAGAGGTTCGACCTTGAGTACGTCACCGGGCTCCGCGCCGTCGACGTGGATGGGGCCGATCACGATGTGCGGCCCGTCCGTGTCGAAGTCGCGCTGCGTGCGGTCATAGGACCGGGCGATCTCCACCGCGTCGTTCAGTACCTGCTGCTCGGGCACGCCCTGGGCGCGGAACCAGGTGCGTGGGTCCCGGCCCTGGTCCTCCAGCAGACCTTCGTGGGAGACGGAGTCGACTGTGACGGTTTCTCCGGAACGGATACGGAGTACGGGCCTGCTGTCCAGTGCGGGGACGTAGCCCCAGCGGATGTGGTCGGGTTCGGCCCGCAGGTAGTGCTTGCCGTGCACGGGGCCCTTGCCGGGCTGGAGGATCCGCCGGGGGAAGGACGTTCTGCTTCCTGTGCCGGCACCCGTGTTCCCGGGGGCCGCGGCAGCGATCCCCGGCGCCATCAGTGGGGCGCCGGCGCCCAGGGCGGTGGCGGCAGCGGCGGTACGCAGCAGTCCGCGTCGCCCCAGCCGACCGGCCAGTACGTCATGCACCTGTTCCGTGGTCACAGCTGTTTCGTTGCGCATGAACCATCTGTAGGAGCCGGTCGTTGCTGATGCGTCAGACGCGCATTGCAAGCCCGTAACCGCAAGATCACCACCAGTGACCAGTGACCAGTGACCAGTGGCCAGTGACCAGTGAGCAGTGAGCAGTAAGCAGTGAGCAGTAAGCAGCGATCAGCCATCGGCTCAGCGGTCATGGACCGCCAGCGGCCATCCGCCCACCGTGTGCACCCGTACCGGCGTGTCGAAGATGCCGCTCAGGGTGTCCGGTGCCATCAGCACCTCCCGTGCGCCGTGGGCCCACACCCTTCCGTCGCGCAGGGCCATGATGCGCTCGGAGTAGTCGGCCGCGATGGTGATGTCGTGGACGATCAGGGCCACGGTCTTGCCGAGGTCGTCGGCGGCGGCCCGGAGCCGTTCCACCATGCGGGTCACGCCGCCGCGATCGATCCGGCTGCTGACCGGACCGCCGGTCCTGCCATCGGAGTTCCGGAACGGCGCCCTGTCCGCGCACCCGGACACCCCCGCGCCGGCGGCGGGGTTCGGGGGCGTCGGTCCACATGACCGCGCCGCCCTCGAGCGCCTCGCACCGACGCGTGGGGATGGTCCGCCGCCCGGGGAACACCGGGCCCTCGTGGCGTGTGCTTCCCGGGCGGCGCAGAGTGATCCGGGTCCGTACGTGCACGAAGAGGTGCTCTCCTCGTGTCCTCGCCGATCCTCGCCGACTGGGTGGCGATCGGCGGCGGCCGTGGGGCGCGGTCCTTCTCCGCGTGGGACGCGGGGCCTGTCAGGCGCCTTCCCCCACGACGGCCTCGGACCGCTCAGGGGTGCTCGGCGCCTGGACCGCCGACTCGCGTACCACCTTCGCCCTTCCCGTACGGTTCGCGCCGGGGCGCAGCAGGACGAAGGCGAGAACAGCTGCCAGGAACGTCAGCGCTGCCGAGACGGTCAGGCACAGGCGCATGCCGTCGAGGAAGGCGTCGCCGACCGCACCCCAGACCTGGCCGGTCCGCGCGCCGAGCGGTACCGAGCCGACCGCGCCGAGACCGTCGTCGCGGACCGCCTCGGTGACCCGGTCGGCCAGTGGGCCGTCGACGCCGGCGTCGGAGAGGCGGCCGGGCAGCGCGGAGACGGCGCGACTGGTGAGGAGGGCGCCGAGTACTGCGGGGCCGAGCGCGCCGCCGACCTGCCGGAAGGCGTTGTTCCCCGCGGCGGCCATCCCGGCGAGCGGGTGCGGCACGGAGGCGACGGCGACGGCCGTCATCGGCGTCGTCACGAACCCCATACCTAGTCCGAGCAGGACCAGCCGCCAGGAGAGCGAGGCGAGGGACGTGCCCGCATCGGCTCCGAGCAGCGTGAGCAGCGCGACGGTCACCATGAGCAGTCCTGTGGTGATCATGAGGCGCGGTGACACCTTGTGCATGACGCGCCCCGCGACCCCGCTGACGAGCAGGGCGGCCCCGGTGATCAGGAGCATCCGCCAGGCGGCACCGAGTGTGTCGAGGTGCTGGACCATGCCGAAGTAGAGGCTCAGCACGAAGAAGAAGCCGATCATGCCGAGGAACATGACCATGGCTACGAGGGTGGTGGCGGTGAAGCCGGGGCTGCGGAAGAGTGCGAGGTCGAGCATGGGATGCGCGGAGCGCCGCTCGGCCACGACGAAGGCGGTCCCGCTGATGACCGCGACGGCGAGCGCGACGACGACCAGTGTGTCGCCGAAGGAACCCGCGCCGCCCTGGATGACTCCGTAGACGAGCGCGGTGATGGCGAGCGCGGCGGTGATCTGTCCGGGCCAGTCCAGCTGTCCGGTGCGCGGAGCACGGCTTTCGGGAAGCAGCCGCAGGGAGACGCCGAAGGCGGACAGCGCGACGGGTATCGGCACGAGGAAGATCCACCGCCAGCCCGCCTGGCCCAGGATCACCCCGGCGACCACGCCGCCGACGGCGAGCGCGCCGAGCAGGCACATCGCCCAGAAACCGATGAACTTCCCGCGCTCGCGGTGGTCGGGCACGGCGTGGCTGATGAGTGCGAGCGTCGTCGGCAGCAGCGCGGCGGCACCGATCCCGGAGAGCGCCTGGCCCGCCCACAGCTGGCCGATCGAGTGGGCGGTGAGCGAGGTCGCGGCGCCGGCGGCGGAGAGCAGCAGCCCGGCGAGGTAGACCTTCTTGCGGCCGTGGACGTCACCGAAGACCCCGGCGGTGAGGATGAAGGCGGCCATCGGCAGTACGAAGGCGGAGGAGACCCAGGACAGTTGTGAGGTGGTCGTGGAGAGAGCCGACTGGATGGCGGTGAGGCTCACCGAGACGCTCGTCACCGGCAGGTAGGCGACGAAGACCCCGAGGCAGGCCATGAGGAGCGTCACTCCGCGACGGGATTCAGCGGCGGGCGGTGACTGGGACAAGAGGAGACTCCTTCGGAGCGCCGGAACCCCGGCGCGAGGGACGAGTGAGGACACACGAGCGGTACGGCGGGTCCGGCCGTAGCGGAACGGGGCGGGCGCGGGGCCGCGCTCACCATGGCCGGACGGGACGGGCGGCGACGCTGCCGGACCGCGTCGACGTGGCGCCGGCCCCGCCCACGCACGGAACGTCGTCCCCGGCGCGTACACCGGACGGCGCCCCGCCGTGAGCACGAGGGGACGCGCCGTGGGTCCGCTCATACATCCTTCAAGAGTCTCCGTCACACTCGGTGATTCCCCCAAACCTCTCCCGGGCATCTGAGGGAAACTGCTGTCACCAGGCGCTTCATGCAATGATTCCGCCATGCTCGACGCCCTCGACAGTCAGATCCTCCACGCGCTGCACGTGGTGCCGCGCGCGCCGTTCCGCGTGATCGGAGAGGCGGTGGGGGCGTCGGAACAGACCGTCGCGCGACGGTACCGGGCCATGCGGCGTTCGGGCACCATGCGGGTCGTGGGGCTCGTCAACCCGGCGGTGCACGGCCTCACGGCGAGTATCGTGCGGATCACTCTGCGCCCGGACAGGATCGATGCGCTCGCCGAGGCAGTGACCCGGCTGCCCGAGATCTCCTTCGCGAACGTCTCCTTCGGCGGCTCGGAGATCGTCTGTTCGATGGAGGCGCCCCACGACGGCCGGGTGCCGGATGTGCTGCGCCAACTGGGCTGCTCGCCAGGCGTGTTGGATGTCACCACTCGCATGGTGCTGCATGCCTACTCCCCGCCCGGCGCCGACTGGGCGCGGCTCGGCCCCTCGCTCCCGGAGGAGGCGGTGGCGCTGCTCCTCGAGCGTCACCCGCGTCAGGAACCGAAGGGCCCGCCGGCCGAACTGCGTGAGGAGGACGGCGCGCTGCTCGCGGTCCTCGCCGAGGACGGCCGAGCGAGCCAGGCCACGCTGGCGGAGGGCACCGGCTGGACCACCGGCCGGATCGCGCGACGCATGGAGGCCCTGGAGCGCTCGGGCACACTGCTCTACGACGTGGACCTGGTTCCGGAGCGGCTGGGTTACCCCTTCAGTGCGGCGCTGTGGATGCGTACCTCTCCCGGGCGGCTGCACGAGACGGGTACGGCCGTCGCCGCACTTCCCCGTGTCGTCTTCGCTGCGGCCACCAGCGGCGACCAGAACCTCATGGCGATCGTCATGTGCACGGACGTCGCCGACTTCTACGGTTTCCTCAGCCGCGGCCTCGCCACGGTCCCCGGCGTCACCGATTACACGGTGAGCGTCCGGCTGCGTGCCCTCAAACAGGCCGCGTCGCTCGTCCACCGGGGGCGGCTGGTGCCTCCGCTCCCGCGGCGGTGAGCAGAGGAGAAGGAACGGAACGTGGTCGTGACGGCAGCGCGGGCGCCCGGGGTCGGTGGATGCGGAACGGGTACACGGTTCTGACGTCCTCGGCGGCGCCGAGCCAACTTCGTTGCGGCCCCGACTTCGAGGAGGCGGACCTTCCCGGACCAGCGTCGGGAGGGTGCTGAACAGCTCGCCGCAACCACGGGCCATCCAGTGGAAGAGCGACTTCGACCGCCCCGTCGGCATCCCGCAGGCGGCAGACCACTGGGTCGCCTGACCGCGTGCTGAGTCCTGGCACTGTTGATGTTCCGCTGGGTACTGGGGCGCGCACGCAAGCGAGTGAGGCCGGAGCGAGCAGCGCGGCTCTCGGCAGACCTGTGAGCCGCCCTTGCAAGTTCCGCCGGCGGCTCCGAGCGGGCTCCACACCGCAGGTGGACGATCAGTGTGAGCACAGTCTTGACCATGCCGGGTCGGTGCATCGCCTGAGGGCAGCAGTGTTGAAGCAAGATCGAAGGGCTACGCGCTACGCGCTACGTGCTGCTGTCGGCATGATTTCCGACCAGGAGTTTGAGCCGCCCTTGCGCGACCACGCCCGTATCGTCACTGGCCGACTGCGCCCGGCGAACGAGGTAACTGTCGATGGCGCGGATCGCCCGTCGACGACGCTCCAGTGGCAGCACGGTCTCGTCCAGACCGTAGAGGAGAAGAAGCAGGGGCATCGGAGTGGAGGACTGAAGGACCTTCATCCGGTACAGGAACCGGCCCTCGACGCCGTGTTGCGGATAATCGTCGATCAGGTCATAAATATCGGCGTATCGCGCCAGTTCGGCGAAGACATCCTCAGTAGGGACGGCGGCCGAGAGCAGCCAGCGCTCGAACTCCTTGAACAGGGTGGAGGAGGTGAACTCCCGCTGTGTTCGCATCGTGAGCCAGTACGTCAGGAACACGTCGAGGCGGCTTCGCGTGATGCGGCCAGTCGTCTGTTCCGTGCGCCATTCGTCCTGGTCGAAGGGCGCCCAGTACGTTTTGTAGAGCCGGTCGACATCTGCGCCGGCACGTTCCGCGTTACGGAACAGTAGGTTCTTGATCAAGTCCGCATGCTCCAGCGGTGTACCGCGGCTGTTCAGCGTCTCGAAGACGACTTGCGCATCATCGTGCTCTTCCAGGTCGATGATGACCAGACGCAGCTGTTCCCGCAGGGTTTGCACCAGCGTCCCCAGCCGCTCCTCGGGATCGGCGGATTCTGCCAGCCATGCATCGATCTCCTGCTGGAAGTAGGTGACGGCTTCGGCGAGCCGTCCTGCCCCGCCCTGACCGAGCATGACGGTGCGGAACTCGTCACGGTCCGCGTTGGTCGGCCACACCTTGTAGAGGTGATCGGGGTGCTGGGCGCGGTCGAACAGATCCTCGTCATTCTCCAGGAACTTGCTCAGCAGCCGCACGGACCGCTCGTGGTTGAGAGCCGCCGCCGACAGACGGGACGCAAACAGGAACAACTGCAGAGTTGTCAGACGCTGCTGGCCGTCAATGACCTGCCGTGTCTCCAGACTCGACGAAAGGTACGGTGTCTCGTCGAAGACAACCGCGCCGAGAAAGTGTGGAGCCACCGTATCGCCGGTCAGGGCCGCCTGCTCGGCCCGCTCGACGGTGCGGCGAATGTCCTCCCACAGAGCCGACCAGTTGTCGTCCCGGTTCCACACGTACGGCCTCTGGAACAGCGGTACCGTGTAGCGGATGTCCCTGCCGAAGATCCGACGCAGGTCGACTGTGTCTGCTCTCATGGATCGAGGTCTCCTCTTCGCTTTGCGGTTAACACCGTGGCGATCACCACCACAGTCGGCTGGCCTGATCCACAAAATTCAGCGGCAAGACGGCAGAGGACACAAGCGGACAACGGGATGCCGTTGTGTCTCCCGCTGGGTGTCTTGGTGACCTGCATCCAGGAGGGCGACATCGGCCTGCTCCGCGCGCTCCAACGTCGAAATCACCAGCACGGTGTCACCTACGCCCCGTCCACGCACACGACGAGCTCAGCAAGCTGTGCCGGGCCGCATACCGGCTCGCCCTCCTCGAACGGTCGACGACGCGAACCTGCTGGCCCTCGCCCGAGCTCCGAGCAACGCGTTCTCACCCTCCGTCACGGCCTGACGGAGGTACTCCGCTCACACTGCCACTGATCGGCCGCCGTGTCGGCGTCGCCCCAGGACGCGTCCGCCAGATCGAGAGGGAGGCCGTCGACAGACTGAAGGCCCTCTTCGAGGAACACCAGCGGGAGGCGGCGGTGTGGGAGCGAAATGAAGCCGCGGCGGGACAAGTCCGGACCGATGAGAACACTGAACCTGCTGGCCGGTGGCAAGCCTCACGCAGGCCGGGAGCGGTCGACAGTGCGAGCAGGCGGCGGTAGGCGGTTCGAGCTGAGCGCCACACGGGCTACCGATGCCACAAGGTCGGGGAATCGAGTTTGAAGGGCTGCTCGTCCTCGGAGGCGCTGAAGAGTTGCAGGCGGTACGGCTTCGGCTGGGTGCGCTCGGCTACCTGTGGGACGACGATGCTCCCAGCCTTGGCGGGTATTGGGCCGGAGGCACGCTGGCCGGTGGCCTGGTCGGCGCTCGATGCCAGGACAGAAGACTGGGCAGAGCGAGCAACGATGACTGTCTTGTGACGCATGTGTTGGCACTTCCCGGACTCAATCTAATACCGTGGTCGATCGCTTGTGCGACGTTCGTCGATGGGTGTTACGGCGGTGGCTGACGTGAGCGCTGAGGCGTTGCGGGTGCGGCTGGCGGATCTGCGGGCGACCGAGCGGGGGGATCTCCGTGAGGTGGTGGGTGAGTTCCGGCGGAGCGAGGTGCTGGTGCCGGTGGTGGACGGTGCGCTGCTGTCCGCGGAGCTGGGCGGGATCCGCTGGCTGTTGGTGTTCACGGACGAGGCGGCGCTGGCGCGGTTCGCGGAGGCGCGCGGGGAGATGTACGACGAGCGCATGCCGGTGTACGGGGCGCGGTTGCTGGACCGGGTGATCCCGCGGGCCGGCGGGCCGATGGGCATTGCGGTGGACGCGGGGAGCGAGGCGGGCATGGTGCTGCCGCCGATGACGGGCATCGTGCCGGATGCGGTGGCGCTGGACGCGCTGGCGCCCGCAGGCGCGGGTGCTGCGGGGGTGGGCGCGTGAGCGGCGGCGGTTATGAGGTTGATCCGGAGGCGATGGCGCGGATCACTCAGGGCATCAACCAGGCCATGGCGGAGCTGAAGGAGCTGGGCTTCGACATCGAGGCGGGCCTGGGGCGCGGCTTCGACGATCTGGAGTTGGCCGATCTGGAGGTGGGGGATGCCGGGCTGCGGCAGACCTTCGCCGGTTTCTGTGATCGGTGGGGCTGGGGTGTGCGGTCGCTGATGCAGGACGCGAATGAGTTCGCGGCGCGGCTGGATCTGTCGGCGGGGCTGTATCACGAGCAGGAGCAGTACGCCTCGAACACCCTGAAGACGGTGTGGACGGCCGCGGCGGGCAATCCGTACCTGTCGAAGGAGGAGGTCGAGCAGCGCTCCTGGGGCGACACCCTGAAGGACAACGCCGTCTCCCACGTCATGGACGCCGACTACAGTCCGGGCTCGTTCACGGAGGGGCAGGAGGAGGTGCGGCAGGCCTGGGGGCAGACCTGGCAGGACGTCCAGACCTCGACCATCACTCCCGACGCGCCGTTCGATGCGGACACCGACTGGCAGTGGAGCGGTCCGCCCGAGCCCGAGGCCGGCTCGCCCGCGCAGGAGACGCCCGGGGCGGGTGAGCGCTGATGGGGATTCTCGGCGACATCGGCGATGGGCTGAACCGGCTCGGCGACGGCTTCGAGGGCGCCGTGGACGGCGCGAAGAAGGGGATCGGCGAGGCGGTCAACTGGGGTGCCGACCAGGCGGCCGACGGCCTGGACGCGGTCGGCGCCGGCGACCTGGCCGAGGGCGTGCGCGACTTCGGCGAGGGGGTTAACAACCGCCTGGGCGGGGATGTCGCCGAGCGGCAGCTGGGCGAGAGCGACGACCCCAAGGAGCTCCTGCACGGCAGCCCGGAGGCGCTCGAGGCGCGGGCCAAGCACCTGCGCGACTTCACACGCGCCTTCGAGAACGTCGGTCAGGGCATGCGCGCCCTGGACGCCGCCAGCTGGCAGGGCCAGGCCGCGGACGCCTTCCGCGCCAAGTTCGAGGTGCAGCCCAAGCAGTGGCTGACCGCGGCCGACGCCTGCGAGGCGGCCGCCCAGGCTTTGGACGCCTACGCGGACACGGTGCGCTGGGCCCAGCAGCAGGCACAGACCGCCATCGACCTGTACCGAAGAGCGCAGGAGACCAGCAAGAAGGCGGCGGACGCCCACAACGCCGCCGTGGACGCCTACAACAAGGCCGCCGACCAGTACAACGCCGCCCTGAAGGCGAACCAGGATCCCGGCGTGAAGCCCACCCCGCCGGGCGAGTTCACCGACCCGGGCGTCGCCGACCGCAAGGAGGCCGAACGCCTCCTCACCGAGGCCCGCCGCCAGCGCACCGACGCCGCCGCCGACGCCCGCGCCAAGGTGCAGAGCGCCCTGGACACGGCGCCGCCGAAACCGGAGTTCACCGACCGCCTGGGCGCCAACGCCGCCGACCTGTTCGTCGGCACCCAGCTCAACAGCGCCCACGTCGTCGGCGGCCTGCTCAAGGGCGGCGCGGACCTGCTGAAGCTGGCCCGCACGGTCAACCCGATGGACCCCTACAACCTCACCCACCCCGGCGAGTGGATGAAGAACAGCTCCCTGCTGCTGGCCGGCCTGGTGAGCACCGCCGCCCACCCCGAGCGCCTGCCCAAGGCCATCATCGGCACCGGCTGGAGCAACGACCCCGGCGAAGCGTTCGGAGTGCTCGCGTCCAACCTCATCGGCGGCAAGGGCGCCGGCGGCCTGGCCCGGGGCGCCGCCCGCGGAGCGGCCCGGGGCGCCGCCAAGGGCGCGGCGACCGGAGCCGCTCGGCAAGGGGTAGGAGCCAGCCTTCGAAATCACGCCCGCACGCTCAGATGCAGGCTGTTCAGTGGCGACCCGGTCGACATGGCCACCGGCCGCGTGGCGCTGTCGCAGACCGATGCATCACTGCCCGCCAAGTTGCCCCTATTCTTCACCCGACAGTTCGAGTCGTCCTACCGGTCCGGCCGCTGGTTCGGGCCCCGCTGGGCCTCGACCGCCCGACCAGCGGCTAGAGATCGACGCGGAGGGTGTAGTCCTCGTCCGCGAGGACGGCACGCTGCTGGCCTACCCGCACCCGGCGCCGGGCGTCCCGGTCCTGCCCGCCGAGGGCGACCGTCATCCGTTGAGCGTCGACGCCTTCGGTGACTACACCCTCACCGACCTCGAATCGGGCCGTGAGTGGCACTTCGCCTCCCCGGGCGGCGACGGCAATGGCATCGCCCTGCTGGAGCAGATCACCGACCGCTCGGGCCAGTGGCTCACCTTCGAGTACGACACCGAGGGCGCCCCCACGGGCATCGTGCACTCGGCCGGCTACCACCTCAGGATCGAGACGACTGGGGGCCGGATCACTGCCCTGCACTTGGCCGACGCCGCCCCGACCGGCGGCGACCAGGAGCTGGTCCGCTTCGCGTATGACGAGCACGGCCACCTGGCAGCCGTAACGAACTCTTCCGGCAGACCCACCCGTTTCACCAACGACTCCGAAGGCCGCATCACCGCCTGGACGGACACGAACAACTCCTCCTACTACTACGTCTACGACGACGAGGACCGCTGCACCTCCCAGTCGGGCGAAGCGGACCACCTGCGCAACACCTTCACCTACGGCGACATCGACCCGGAGACCGGCCACCGCACCATCACCGCGACCAACTCGCTGGGCCACAGCACCCACTACCTCGTCAACGCCGACCTGCAGGTAGTGACCGAGACGGGTCCGGACGGATCCACGGTCCACACCACCTACGACCGCTACGACCGCCAGCTGACCGTCACCGACCCGCTGGGCCGCACAGAGAGCTATGCCTACGACGCGGCAGGCCGCCTGGTGATGTCCGTCCGCCCGGACGGCCGCTACACCAGCATCGGCTACGACGACCAGGGCCTGCCGGTCTCCATAGCCGCCGCCGACGGCACGCACACGACCCAGCAGTTCGACGAGTTCGGCAACCGCACTGCGCTGACGGACTCCTCGGGCGCCACAACCCGCTATACCTACGACGACCGGGGCCATCTGACCGCGATCACGGATGCGACGGGCGCGATTACCACGGTCCGCTGCAACCCCGCGGGCCTTCCCCTGGAGATCACGGACCCGCTCGGCGCGGTGACCCGTTACGAACGGGACGCATTCGGCCGCCCAACGGCGATCACGGACCCCCTGGGCGCCACCACACACCTGAAGTGGACGGTCGAGGGCAAGCTGGCCCGCCGCACCACCCCGGACGGCAGCACGGAATCGTGGACGTACGACGGCGAGGGCAACTGCACCAGCCACACCGACGTCCTGGGCGCCGTCTCCCGCTACAAATACACGCACTTCGACCTGCTCGCCGCCCGCACCGGCCCGGACGGCGTGCGCTACACCTTCACCCACGACACCGAACTGCGCCTGACAACGGTCACCAACCCCCAGGGCCTGACCTGGAGCTACGAATACGACCCGGCGGGCCGCCTGATCGCGGAAACGGACTTCGACGACCGCAGACGGACGTACGCCCACGACACGGCAGGCCAACTGACCGCGAGCACCACGGCCGCCGGTCAGACCATCAGCTTCGACAGGGACGTCCTGGGCCGCGTGGTGAGGAAGGACGCGGCCGGAGCGGTCACGACCTACACGTACGACGACACGACGGGCGCCCTGGCCCAGGCGACCAGCCCGGAAGCCGTGCTCACCCTCCACCGCGACACCGCGGGCCGCGTGACCTCCGAGACGGTCAACGACCGCACCCTCACCTACACCTACGACGTCCTGGGCCGCCGCACCAGCCGCACCACGCCGACCGGCGCGACCAGCTCCTGGGCCTACGACGCGGTCGGCAACCGCACCGAACTGACCACCTGCGGCCGCACCCTGACCTTCACCCACGACGCGGCCGGCCGCGAGCTGACCCGCCACATCGGCGACGCCCTCACCCTCACCAGCACCTTCGACCCACTGGGGCGCCTCACCGAGCAGGAACTCACCGGCCCGGCCGCCCATCGCCTCCAGCACCGCGCCTACGCGTACCGTGCCGACGGCAACCTCATCGGCATCGACGACCACCTCAACGGCACCCGCCGCTTCGACCTGGACGCGGCCGGCCGGGTCACCGCGGTCCACGCTGCGAACTGGACGGAGTCCTACGCCTACGACACAGCAGGCAACCAAATCCAAGCCATCTGGCCGAGCCCCATGCCTGGGCAGGAAGCCACCGGTGACCGTACTTACACCGGCACTCGCATCATCCGCGCGGGCAACGTCCGCTACGAGCACGACGAAGCCGGCCGCATTACCCTGCGCCAGAAGACCCGCCTGTCACGCAAGCCGGACACCTGGCGCTACACCTGGGACGCAGAAGACCGCCTCATCTCCGTGGTGACTCCCGACGGCACGACCTGGCGTTACCGTTACGACCCGCTGGGCCGCCGCATCGCCAAACAACGCCTGGCTGCGGACGGAGAAACCGTCGCGGAACAGACGGACTTCACCTGGGACGGCACCACCCTCGCCGAACAGACCACGCACAGACCAGGTACTACTCAACCAGCCCTTACCCTCACCTGGGACCACGACGGCCTGCATCCTCTGACCCAGACCGAACGCAGAACAACACCGGGGCTGGAAAGCACGGCCAGTGCCCCCCAGGCGGACATCGACTCCCGGTTCTACGCCATCGTGACCGACCTCGTCGGCACCCCCACCGAACTCGTCGACGAACATGGCGACATCGCCTGGCGCACCCTCACCACCCTCTGGGGCACCACCGCCTGGAACCGCACCGCCACCGCCTACACTCCCCTCCGTTTCCCAGGCCAATACCACGACCCCGAAACGGACCTGCACTACAACTACTTCCGCCACTACGATCCCGAAACGGCCCGCTACGCCACCCTCGATCCTCTCGGCCTCGAACCAGCACCGAACCCCGCCACCTACGTCCACAACCCCCATACCTGGACGGACCCTCTCGGGCTGGCGCCATGTTCCCGAGGCGCATGGGCAGAGAAGGCAGACTTCTCCAGTCAAAAGGTCATGAGTAAGAAGTTCCACGCTCATGCCGAGGACTTCCTGAATAATCCGGGGAACCTCAATAAGGCCAATCTGCAGCGGTTCGAAGAAGCCATGCGGGAACACATGACTGCAGATGGAGTCAAGACTTACCGCTTCAACTATCGGAACCAAGGACCCGCGGTCGGATTCATTGACCCATCAACCCAGAAGATGGTCATGTTGCACGCTGATGGTAGGTTCTGGTCCGCCTGGAGGTTGGGAGACCAACAGTTCCAAGGAATCATCGACAAAGGATTTCTGTGGTAATGCAGCCAAAAGACGAACAACCGGGGTGCTCCGCATCCATGATCGGTCCGGACGGATCCTTCACCTCAGCCTGGCTGCGCGACAAGTCGATCGCTCCCGTACCAGTGAGCTCACACGTCGACGCAGCGCTGTCTCGCCGTATCGCAGCCGGCTGCCGGGCCGTCGGCGCACCACACATCCTTCGTGCGGATTCTGATCGCGCCAGTACCGACTGCACCGCGCGCGATGCGACGGCGCTACGATTGCCGATCGATTCGGGACACGAAGACATCCGTCCGCCGGCGATCGTATACACGCCTGACAGGCAAGGAGCCATCCTGTTCCAGGAAGCGGGCTACGCGCTCATCGCCGGAACCGAATCCTTCATGTCTGCCGCTGTCGGCGAGGGCGTCGACACGGCACGCGCACGCTTTAGCCGCTACGCACGCACTCTGGCGGCTCGGCACCCCACCCTGGTGGCCGTGGCGGCTGCCTACCCGCCGGCGCACAGGGCATGGTCCCGCCCGGCCGACGTTGCTCCTGGAAGCGGCGCAGCGCAGCAACTGGCACTGCTGGATGAACTGGTGACCGGCGCGCGTTCGGCGCCGGAGTTCGCGCATGACTGGTGGAAGGCTCGGCGTACCTCCCAAACCAACGGGGAGCGCATCCAGACGCCGCTCGCCGAGCTGTTCGACCGGGTGTTCATGATTCTCGAGGACTACGCCGTTGATCCGGATCTCAGAGAGCCGGGTGATCTGAGCGATGAAGATCTCCGGGCAGCCGTGCGTGAGGTCTGGGGCACGTTCCGTCATGTGATGGCTGAGCGACGGTGAGCGCTGAGGAGGACGCCGACGGCCAGGGCACCGAGCCGCGCGGGGCGGGCCCTCTGCGGGAGCTGCCGGGCCAGCCCCTGCAAGCAGTAGTCTTCGATGAAGCTGTACTCACCGAATCACGTTGACGCCCTTGCCCGGATCACCGGCCGGTCGGCGTCAGCAGGACCTCCAGCACCTCGGGCTTCACCTTCTGCACCGTCCTCACCTGACCGAGTCCCAGCTCAACCCGTCCCACCAGGTTCCCGGTACCACGCGTCCGTCGCCTCAGGCAGCAAGGTCACATCGACCAGGCATCCAAGGTCGGGACCCTTTGGGTCCTCGCACGGTTCTTCGTCGACCTCTGCCGCCGCGGGAACCACTGACTCCGAGGGTATGCGAGTCACGTGCTCGCCGGCCCGAAGAGCTACTACGAACGTGCCGGTGCCTGGGTGGACGGGGAAGGCGAGTTCACGCCGGAGGCTTGATGGCCCCGGCGGAGAAGTCAGCAGCCGACGCCTCACGGAGGGAGTGCAATCCGCAGTGGGCTTCGGTGAAGTGTTGGCAGCAGCGAGTTGGGGCGTCAGACACCTCAAATAAGCGCCGAGGGCACGTGGAGCTGACTGCATGGTGATGGGGGGGAGCCAGGCATCACGACGTAGCAGGGAAGTTGCCAGGAAGGTCTTGCAGCCCGAGTCGCCCTCGCGCGACCACGCCCGTATCGTCACTGGCCGACTTCGACTCCGACTCCGACTCCGACTCGGACACAGAGTTCCCCCACGGTGCCCGGTTTTCGGGCAGCTGGAATCGGCACCCTGTGGGTGCCCGAAACTCGGCCGTCTTATGCGACCTGCGCGTATTCGTGGATCAGGCCGCCGAGCAGGTCGCGGCGGATGACCTTGCCGTGCGGATCGTTCGGATCGGGGAGTGGTCGCAGGGGTGCTGCTTGTTGGAGGGCGCGGTGTGGGCGGTGGGTGTTGAAGTGCGTCTCGTATGCGGTCAGCACGTGGCGCAGATGTCGTTCGTTGATGATGAGCGTGCGGTCGAGGAGTGCGCGACGGCATCCGCCGATCCAGCGCTCGATGTACGCGTTCGCCCGCGGGGCCCGGACCGGAGTGAGTAGTACTCGGACGGCCTGGGATGCGAAGACAGCATCGAAGGCGTCGGTGAACTTGGCGTCTCTGTCCCGGATCGGAAACCCGACCCGGTCGACGCGGTCGTCCAGCACCATGAGAAGCTCACGCGCCTGCTGGACTGCCCAACCACCAGTCGGTTGGGCGGTGACGCCCAGGAGATGCACTTGGCGAGTGGAGATCTCCATGGCCACCATGCAGTACAGGCGCTGCAGTAGCACGGTGTCGACGTGGAAGAAGTCCACCGCGAAGATTTCGGAGGCCTGGCTGCGCAGGCAGTCTGCCCAGGTCGGGCCCGAGCGCCGTGGTGCCGGGTCGATGCCGGCCCGCTTCAGGATCGCCCACACGGTGGAGGCGCCGGCCGAACGGCCCAGGCCGGTCAGTTCACCCGCGATCCTGCGGTAGCCCCAGTGCGGGTTTTCCGCGGCCATCCGCAGCACCAGCTCCGGCACGGTGGGTCGGGTCGGCGGTCGGCCGGGGTCTCGCCGTGTGTAGGCCCAGCGGCGCTTGACCAGGTCGGAATGCCAGCGAAGCAGCGTACCCGGGGTGACGAACAGATGCCCTCGCAAAGCCCTGGGCAGCAGCCGGGACAGCGCCGCGATCACTGCCCGGTCCGCCCACGAGGGGCGTGGCCGGGCGACCTGACGACGGAGCACGGCGAGCTGGTGCCGCAGTACAAGGATCTCCGCGTTCTTGGACGCCTCAGACCGCATCAGCAACGCGATCCATCCCAGGATCCTCAACAAGATCAGGTACAGCAGTCGCAGAGCCATCCATCAGGGTCTCGCGCTGTCCGGCTCCGACCGCAAGGCCGAGGTCAGCAGCGGTAGCCGAGTTTCAGGCACCCACAGGGCAGTGGCAGCGACTCGCCGTGGCGCGCGCTCATCCGGGAAAAACGCGATCTGGTGATCCTCGACGAACCCTCCGCGGGACTCGACGCCGAAGCAGAGCACGAGGTCCACGCGTCCCTGCGCCGGTACCGCGAAGGACAGACCTGTCTGCTCATCTCGCATCGGCTCAACACCGTCCGCGACGCCGACCGCATTGTCGTGCTGTCCGACGGTCGGATCGTGGAACAGGGCGATCACGAGGAACTCATGGCCGCCGACGGCAGGTACGCCCAGCTGTTCACGCTCCAGGCCGACGGATATCGGCACCAGCTGCCGAAGGTTCTCAGACCGATCGGAGAGCGATGAAATCCGAAACGAAGACGGGTCGCGCACGCGGGGGCGTGGTTCGTGTACGTCATCGGCCCGGGCCGGTGCACCGACCAGCTCCTGGCCGGGCAGTGGCGCGGCCGGAAGGCCCCGACCATCCCCGTGCGCGCTCCGCTGCCGTCACTGGCGCACAGGCCCTTGCAGCGGGGGCGACGACCGCCGTCGCCGGCTGCCTCGCCCTCATGGGCCACCCGGACCGGAGACTGATGTGCGTAATCCTGCCGGTACTGGTCGGCGTCATGCTGATCACTCGCCGGTTCCTCGCCCGTCGTCTCGCCTCGGTCACCGTGCGCGGAAGGAGTATGGAGCCCTCCTACCACGACGGCGATCGAGTGCTGGTCCGACGTATCCGCACCCCGGTGGTGGGACAGGTCGTCGTCGTGGAACAGCCTGATGTCGATGGCCAATGGCTCGATGCCCCGCTGCGCGCCGGCGCGGACAACACGCAGATGTCCGGCCGCCGATGGCTGATCAAACGCGTAGCCGCGGTGCCCGGTGACGCGGTGCCGCGTGCGGGGTTTCCCTCTCTGGCCCACGTCCAGGAGGACACCGTCCCCCCGGGCAACGTGGTGCTGGTCGGCGACAACCGGCAGCTGAGTCTCGACTCGCGGCGGCTCGGCTATTTCCCCGTGCAACGCGTGCTCGGAATCGTCGTGCGCGGAGCACGTCCGATGCCGCGCCACCGGACCGCGTCGAAACAGGAGGCACGCGGACCGGCTCGTAGGCGTCTTGTGCGAGACACGACGCGGACAGCACCAGCTTCTTCCCCATCGGACACTCCGAAACGAAGGAATCCTCAATGACCGCCCGTTTATCGCGGCGCCCCCGCGGCGCACTCTCCGCCGTATGCGCCACCACGCCGGCCTTCACCGCCCTCGGCGGGGCCCTGCCCGCCCGGCCCGGGCGGCCGGATGCGCAACCCTGTCCGCCACGGTGCGAAACTCCGCCGGACTCAGCGGAGGACACGTCCAGGCGACGGCCTGCATCCACGCCTCGAGCGCCGACTTCCACGACTCGTACCGCAACTACGTCCAGGACTACCGAGCCGATGGCGTCGCCGCTCGCGCGTACGTGACCACCCCCGGCTTCATCTACGGGCCGCTCGCCACCGACGACACCTCCACCTCCGGCGGCCAGGACATCGCCTGGGTGGCGACCGACTCCGATGTCGCCTGGGTCCGCGTACGGGTATGCCTCAGCAGGTCCTACCCGGGCGAGAGCAGCGCCCGCTGCGCTCCCGACCTCACCTACGCGGGACATCACCGATAACCCACTCTCAGCGAAGGAAGGATTCCATGCGAAACGCTCCCCGTTTCGCGGTGGCCGCCGTCGGCGCCGCCGCAACCGTCCTGTGGTTCTCGACATCGGCCCATGCCGATGCGGTAGTGGACAACGGCTACGCCCGGGGCGGATTCATCAGCTACGGCGACAAGATCTGGGTCGAGCACTTCGAGCACCGCACCAGTTCCGTCGAGTGGTACACAAACTACGGCCGCTCAAGCTCCTGCAGTGTGACGACACCAGAGATAGAGAAAACCTGCAACTACGACATGCGCGAGGAAGGAACCATCACCCTCTGGGTCTGCACCACGGGACCCGACCTCGGCAATGACGAATGCAGCGTGCCGGTGACCGATCGGATCGGTAGCTGAGTCGTTCGGTCGTGAGGCTCGTCGGCCTCACGACCGCACCTCCCTCCATCAAGACGGGCATCGACACCGGCCGGGCGATCACCGGGCCGGTTGGAGTCGTACTCGGCCAAGCCGGACTCCTGCACGCTCTGCTCCATGCACCGACGGGTCTTGTCGCACAGTCGCTGCTTTTCCTGCGGGCCGGCCGCGCCTTCCGCCGCCCGGTTCAGCTCCTGGGCCCAATGCTGTGACTCCGTTGGCGATCTTGTGGGGGATCAAGCGGTCACGAGTCCTGCGGCTGCGCACAACGCGCGTAGGTCGGTGTCCCGGCGTGAGGCGGTCAGTGCGGTGTCGAACCAGTCCGCGAGGCGGGTGAAGTTGCAGGCCATGGCGGTCGGCACGTGCTGGACGTGAGTGCGGGCGAGCCCGTGGTAGCGGCTTCTGCGCAGGCCGCAGGTGCGGACCGTCTGGGGCGGAGTGGCCTCGACTCCCGCACGGATGGCATACCACCGCTGCCATTGCGCGTTTCGGTGCTCAAGCCGGTTGCGCGTCTGAATCTCGTGCAGAGACCGGCGGGGCAGAAGGGCGAGTGCCCGTGGCCGGTCGGTCGAGTCGGCGCACTGGGCTCGGACCGGGCAGGCCAGGCAGTCGGCCTTGACGAACTGATCTGTACGCAGTCGTGCCCGCCGCCCCGCAGCGGCCGCCACTCGCGGCTGACCCGGTGGCCCGTGCCGTCGCGACGCCGCCGCTGCGGCAGAGCTGAGCCGGGCGCGGGAACGCGGGGCCGCCGGAACGAGCGAGCTCGTTCCGGCGGCCCGCCGTACGGGTGGTCCCAAACGGAGGTCAGGCGCCCTTCACCGTGAAGGAACACCAGGCTGTCCAGCCGGAGGTCCGGGGACCGTCCTTGACCTGGACCCGCCAGCGGTAGGCCCCGTCGTCCAGGGTGCGGGCGGGCGGGCGGTAGACGAAGCTGTGACTGCTCGGGCTCAGCAGCTGCTGGTGCAGCACCGGCTTGCCGTCGGCCTTCTCCAGCTCGAAGGTCACCTTCCGGCGCGAACCCGGCTGCGCGGGCTCGGCCGTACCCGGCGGGGCGACCGACTCCAGGGTGGCGGCGAAGGTGGGGGCGCCGTCGGCGACCACCGGGTCACCACCGGGGCTCGCACACATCTGGAACGGCATGTAGGAGTCGTCCGAGATACGGGTGGCGCCCGGGACGGGAAGGAGCAGGTCGTTCGGGCCAGCCGCCTGGTCCTCCGAGGACGCCGCGGAGGACGTCCCGGACGAGGCCGCGGCGATAGCCAGCGGTGTGGCGACCGCTCCGGCCGCGCAGGCCGCGACCAGGGCGACGGTGGCGCGCCGGGCGCCCTTCCGGGTGCTGTTGCGCACACGCATGATGCTGTCTTCTCTCCTCATCGGCCGGTCACCTGACATACAGCGTGTGGTCGGGGTCCCCGGTGGGCGTGCACCGGTACTCGTTCCAGCGGTGCTCCGCGACCAGGCGTTCGCCGAGGGCCGCACACCCGTTGAAGTTGTGCACCTGCTCGTACGCCACCCAGGTGTCTGCGGTGTTCGGCCGGATGGTGTGATCGGCGATGTAGGAGGCCGCCTGGTTGCCGGCCTTCCTGCCGTCGACGCCGTCCCAGTCGTAGTGCACGCCGAGCCAGACCCGGCCGCGCTGGTTCTCCAGCGCCGCCTCGGAGATGCTGTCGAAGTGGCGGGTCACACCGATCGCGAACTGGTCGTCCGTGGTGCCCGTGAAGCCGATGTCGTCGGTGCCGAACCACTCCTGGACGGTCTTCTCCCAGGCGCCCGCGAAGGTGGCGTGGCCGGACACGTAGGCGGGGAAGTACGGGCTGAACTTGGCGCCCATGAGGTTCACCAGGAGCGGCGTCCAGTTCTTGTCCTGCACGGTGGCGTCGTTGCCGTCGCCGTCCAGCTGGATGGCGGTCTCCGGACGCCACAGGTCGATGTCCGTGCGGTACTTCATGTCCCAGGAGACGATGGCCGCATCGGCCATGGCGAAGGAGACCAGGGCGAACAGCTTGGCGTTGCCGACCATCGAGACGCCCTGCTGCTCCGACAGGATCTGGGTGTGCTCGAAGAGTTGCCCCGGCGGCTTGTAGGTGCCGTTGAGGTCGTTGGCCCAGAACTTGGCCGCCTGGGTCTGGTCGGCGGTCCGCTCGGTCGAAGTATGGCCGCCGAACTTCTTCACGTCGTTGACCTGGGCGGCGTACTCGGGGCTGGCGAGCAGCGAGCTCATCGAGGTGTGGCCGCCGGGCCCCGCGGTGCGGAACTGGCTGCCGGAGAGGATGCCGAACGGCTTGACGCCGCCCCACTGGGGGGTGGCTCCGGGGACCGGGGCGCCAGTCTCGTCGAGCAGGGTCGGCCGCCAGTACCCGGGCTTCTCCGAGCCGTAGTACGGCTCGACGGCCGCCGAGCCGTCGTTCTCACGGTCCGCGATCATGGCGTCCGCGGCCTTCTGGCCGATCTCGGCGCCAGCCGCCCGCTGCGCGGCCGTGACCGCCGCGGGGACGGTGGCCTGCGCGGCGGCCAGTTCGTCGCTGAAGTCGATGGTGGGGTAGACGGAGGTCAGCACGTCGTGGGCGGCCTGGTCGACGGCGCTGTTGACGTCCGGCACGGCGCCGTTGGAGGCCGTCGGCTTCACCAGGTAGGCCTCACCGAGGCACAGCAGCTCGTCCTCGGCGCACCGCGCGGCGTTGGCGGCGTCGTAGATCGCCCCGTGCACCATGGCGCCGGCCCGGGCCAGCGGGCCGGGAGCCCCGCCGATCTCCCGGTACGTGGCCTGCAGGACGTCGTTCCAGTACTCGACGTGGTCCTTCTCCGGGGCGGTGACCGGCTCGAAGGTCACCAGGAGGGAGGGCGTGAACTCGCTGTCCGACGAGGCGAAGATCTTGAACGCGTCGGTGTTGTCCTCGTCCGTGGCGCGCAGACCGATGGTGTCGACCGCTCTGCTGGACTTCGACCACTGCTGGACCAGCGTGGTCACATCCTCGTTCAGCCAGTCGGGGCCGCAGTCGTCGTGACCGAAGGTCTGGGTGGACGTGCGCGCCTGGGTGCGCCAGACGGGCTGGGTGTCCCA
The DNA here is from genome assembly GCA_000719105.1 of Streptomyces sclerotialus. Taxonomy (GTDB): domain Bacteria; phylum Actinomycetota; class Actinomycetes; order Streptomycetales; family Streptomycetaceae; genus Streptomyces; species Streptomyces sclerotialus_B. The sequence continues at coordinate 260,672 of JODX01000018.1, forward strand.
GGTGGTGGAGGCGGTGGCCGGGCCCGTCTCCCAGATCTCCCAGGACTGGGGGGTGCAGACGTCGGACCAGAGCGAGTAGAGGTTCAGCTCGGCATTGACGACGTCCTGGCCGGTGATGTCGACGTCGCTGTACTCCCGGGGGAAGTTGATGAAGGCGCGGGCCCGGGGCTTCTGATACTCCCGGCCCACGTTCAGGCCGTAGTCGGCGGAGTGGTCGCTCGTGTCACCTTCGTGGACCTCGGTGTCGAGGTTGCTGGTGAGGTAGACGGCGGGGTCGATGGTGACCGGGTACTGGGTGTCCTCGTCGGCCAGGAACTTCTTGTCGGCCTTCACGGACAGGTCGAAGCCGTCGTTGCGCTTGGTGACGTCCAGGTCGACGCGGGCGGTCCGGCTGCCCGGGGCGTCGGGGTGGGTGGTGGACGAGTCCCACATGAACGGGGTGGGGGTGCGGCCGACCTCCTCACCGGTGCGGGCGTCGGTGAGTACCAGGCCCTCGTCGGCGTTCTCCGCAGCCTTCAGGCCCTCGGCCCGGACCGGCAGCGTCATGGACGCCGCGCGCTCTGCCGCCTCCCGGTCGGCGACCACGAGGAACTGCTCGAAGCCGGTCCGGGTGGCCCGGACCACCAGGTCGGTGCCCGGCAGCACGTCGTCGTACGTCGCCTCGGTGCCGTCCAGCCGGGGCTTGGGCAGGGCGCCCTTCCACCCGAGGGAGATCTGCTGGTCGCCGTCGCCCAGGGTGACCAGGTCGCCGCCGGCCGCGCCGGTCCGGCCGGCCAGGCGCAGGTCGCCCGGGTGGCCCTTCGGGGCGACCGAGCCGTCCGCGTTTCTCACCAGGGTGAGGTCGACGTCGGCCCAGCGCCCGTTCTCCCGGTAGCGCACCGGTCCGGCCGAGGACTCGACGGACATCGTGCCGTCCGGGTTCGCCCACATGGTGGTGTGCTCGGTCCGGGCGCCGACGACCTCGATCCGCCGGCCCTGCGCCTCGGCGGTGACAAGGGCCTCGGACTCCTCCTGCTGGGTGGCGGAGGGGGCCGGGGACGTGGTGGCTGCCGGGGCGGTTCCGGCGTCCGTCTCCGTGGCGGAGGCGGCCGGGGCGAGACCCAGGGTGACGGCGGTCTGCGTCAGGAGGGTGAGGGTGAGGGGAAGGGCGAAGGCCCGGGCCCTGCCGCGGCGGGGAGGCCGACCGGGTAGCGGGTCGACGGATCTGTGGCGATGCACGCCCACTCCTTTTCAGAAAGTAAAAAGAAGATCAAAACGCGCACAATCTTCCGAGGAGGTGATCATTTTCGTCCAGGCCCGGAGGGAAAATGGCTAAAAGTTAGACATTCCGCGAATTCGCGCGAACGTTGAGTGGTGTGGGAGTGCCGGTGGTCCTCCCGTGGAGCGCCGCGGAACGGCGAGTGTGGCGAGACCGGAATATCTCGTACCGATTTCCCGGAGGGAACGGTGTGCCGCGTGTGAAGATGGCGTGATCGGAGTGGGGGTATCGCGCGAAGCCCAGTGCTCCGCCGGGTTCTACGTCATGCCCGCAGGGGCTGTCGGACGGCCGGCGGGGTCTGCATCGGCATTCCAGTGGCCGAGCCGACGTCGGCGAACGTTTTGAGCAGTGCCGACCCGGACAGCGGCGACTCCGGTAGTCGTCGAGCCCGCGCTTCTGCTGGACACTCGGGAAGCACTCGGTGCACGGGTTCCCAGGTGGCCGCTTCCGCCTGGGTGCCGTAGCGGGCGAGCAGGTGCTGCGGCGCTTCACGGGCGGCGGCCCGAACACCACGCCCCCAGGCGCCGGCAGCCCGTCCGCACCGTCTTCCGCTGCGTCTACCGAGCCGCCCGTCGGGGACGCCGGTCCGACACGGCCCGTTCCGGCCGATGGGCGTCGGCGGCCGGCAGGATGATCTCGAAGCGGCATCCTG
>JODX01000019.1 GCA_000719105.1 Streptomyces sclerotialus
CGCTCGGCGTCGGCGGCATCCTCCACCAGCAGGCCCGCACCGCCGTCCCGCCCGGCGCCGCACTCGTCCTCTACACCGACGGCCTGATCGAAACCCCCGGCAGCGACATCGAATGCCGCCTCGCCCACCTCACCCGCGCCCTGGACGACGCCTTCGCCACGGCCGACAGCCTGGAAGCAGCCGCCGATCACATCCTCACCTGCCTGCTGCCCGACGCCGAGGGCCACGACGACGATGTCACCCTGCTCCTGGCCCGGCTTCCCGCCGCCCCGCTGGCCACCGCCACCACCGACCTGCCCGCCCTCTCCGCCGCCGTCAGCGACGGGCGCTGGTTCCTCAGCAAGACCCTCGCCACCTGGGGTTGCGCCCACCTCGCCGACGACGCCCGGCTCCTGGTCTCCGAGGTCCTGACCAACGCCATCCAGCACGCCCAGGGCCCACTCGGCCTCCACCTGCGCCGGACCGCCACCGAACTCACCGTCGAGATCAGCGACCACAGCCCCCACCTGCCCCAGCCACGCATGGCAACCCCCGACGACGAGTCCGGCCGCGGCCTCCTCCTCGTCGACGCCCTCGCCGACAGCTGGGGGGTACGCCCCAACGACGACGGCAAGACCACCTGGTTCACCCTGCGGCCCTGAGGGCAGCCCCGCCCGGCCCGCCCGCCACCCCGTCAGTACCGTGCCGAGGTCGGCCGGTACTCTGCCGCCCGTCACAACGGCCCGGGCTCCGGCCATCACCACCGCTCTGCCAGAGGCACTGCGGACCGACCGCGTCGGCGAGTCGTGCGCCTCGGACGGGCTCATTGCAGGCACCGGTGGCGGTAACGAGGCAGGACGGACGGTGCCGCCCTCACCCGCCGTGTTCCGGCTTTCGAAGACGACGACCGGCCGGGTCTCTTCCGCCCCATGCTGCAGGGCTGACCGTCGTCCGGGGACGGCGGTGGGCGGAGTTCCGCGGCAACGGCTCCTCGCTTCCCGCGTTGCCGTACCCCGTTCCGGGGAGAGCTCGGACTGGCGGACAGGAGCCCGGACGGCTTGCGGAGAGGGCCTGTCGGCCCCTGTCCACGCGTCGGCATCGGCGCGACGCTGAGACCGGGAAGAAGGCCCGGTTTCCGGAGGTGTACGCCATGCTCCCGCCTGTTGTCGCCGGTGTCGACGGCTCCGCCGAAAGCCTGGCCGCCGCCGAGTGGGCGGCGCGCGAGGCCGTCCGTCGCGAGCGCCCGCTGCGGCTGCTGCATGCCGGGAACCGGCACCCGCGCCAGGAGGCCGGCGAGGTCACGGACGAGACCCGGCGCGTCCTGCGACAGGCGGTGGAGCGCGTCCGCGCGACCTGCCCAGCCGTTCATGTGCACGACGAGCAGACCGAGGTACCGGCGACCGCGGCCCTGCTGAAGGCCGCCGAGGACGCCGGCCTGCTGGTACTGGGCTCACGCGGACTGAGCGGATTCACCGGTTTCCTCGTGGGTTCGGTCGCCCTCGGCGTGGTGACGGAGGCCACGTGCCCCGTTGTCCTCGTGCGGGCCGGCGAGGAAGCGGAGGACGAACACCTGCCGGCGGACGACGGCGCTTCCTCGGTGGCCACCGGCTACCGGGACGTGGTGCTCGGTGCAGACGTCGACGACCCGTGCGACGAGGTCCTCGAGTTCGCTTTCGAAGCCGCCCTGCTGCGCCGGGCACGGTTGCGCGTTGTGCACGCCTGGCAGGCGCCTGGCCTGCTCACCCTGGGGCCCGGCGAGATCGGCCTCATGAGCGAGCCGGAGCGGGCCGAGGAGTGGCTGGACTTCCTCTCCGCCGTGCTGCGGCCGTGGCGCGACAAGTACCCCGACGTCGAGGTCCTGGAGACGGTCGTGGAGGACAAACCGTCGCACGCCCTGCTGAGGGCGGCGACCGGAGCAGGACTTCTGGTCGTCGGTCACCGGCTCACCGGGCGACCGGTTCGGCAGCGTACGGGCCCTGTCACCCACGCCCTGATCCACCATGCCGACTGCCCCGTGGCCGTCGTACCCCACTTCTGAACGGGACCGGCCCAGCGCGGACGGACACACACCCGTCGGCCGGACCCCCGACCGACGAGAGCACGGAGGAACCGCAGGAGGTGACCTCATGCAGAGGCCAGTCGTGGCCGGCCTGGACGGCTCGGGCGAGAGTCGCGCGGCGGCTCACTGGGCGGCCAGGGAAGCCCTGCGCCGAGGACTGCCGCTCCGGCTCGTGCATGCCTGGGAGGGCCTGCCCGAGGACGGCACCGCAACGAACCTGCCCGAGCTGCGTGCGCCGCAGTACTACGCACGCCGGATACTCCGCGACACGGTCGACCGGATCAGCGAACGGTATCCACAGCTGTACATCGCTGCCGAACAGGTGTGCAGGCGGCCCGGACCCGCGCTGCTGGCCGAGGCGGAGAACGCCGAGCTGCTGGTCGTCGGCAGCCAGGGGCTCAGCACGGTCGGCGGTTTCGCTGCCGGGTCGGTGGCCATGGCCACCGTGGCCCATGCCGAGCGCCCGGTCGTCCTCGTACGCGCCCACGAGACGGCGGAGGACGAACACCTGCCGGACGGCACGGGGAAGCCGTCGACAGACACCCCCTACCGTGACGTCGCCGTCGCCGTCGACATCGGCGGACCGTGCGACGACGTACTGGAGTCCGCCTTCCATGCCGCGCAGCTGCGCCATGCGCCGCTGCGCGCCGTGCACGCCTGGCATGTGCCGGTCATGCACGGCACCCCCGGTGCCGAGGAGCGGGCCCGGATCCGGCATCAGGCGGAACAGGAGCTCGAGGCACTCCTGGAGCCCTGGCGACAGAAGTTCCCCACCGTGTTCGTCCGGGAGTACCTGTACGAGGGCCGCCCGGCTCATGTCCTGGTCCGCGCGGCGGGCGGGGCGGGCCTGCTGGTGGTGGGCCGTCGCAGGAGGCATGCGGCGGTCGGCTCGCACACCGGTCCGGTCGCCCACGCCCTGATCCATCACGTCCGCTGCCCGGTCATGCTGGTGCCGCACGACTGATGGCGGCGCGATCCCCGGGCACTGCCCGTCCGCAGGGCCCGCCGACACAAGGAGGTCCGTGCCTCTCATACTCTTCGGTCTCAGCACCGCCCTGTCACTCGATCGACCGCTGCCCGAGCCATCGCCGAGCGGTCCGCCGGCGGGGAGATCGGAGCCGAAGGGGACGAGTACCGGCGTCGGCGGGCTCTGCGTCGGGAACGGCTTCCCACCACGGCAAGGCTCTCGATTCAAGACTCCGCGACCCCGGACCTGGCAGGAACGCGCCTCCGCCGCTTCCCTGGAATCGGACGGAAGGGACTCGGAACAGACGCGGAGAAGTGATCGGCAATGACGCACCGCGCAATCGGGACCTGCGAGAAGCGGGTGGTCCCTTCCGCCTCATGGGCTCCTCCCTTGCGATCAGCCCCGTAGGTACGCATGCGATTCCTCGCCCACGTCGCCCTCGGCTCGCACCCGTACGGCCGCGGTGACGCCCCTTGCATCGATGTCCCTGGAAGTCACGTGCCGCACCTCCTGATCGTTCCGGTGGCGGATCGTAACTGCTGCGCGCGCCGCTTCCGGTCAGAGGGCCGGTCGGCCCAGGGCCGGAGAGTGGGCGGTGGGCCCCGGTCACCTGCTGTCGCTCACGCTGCTGTTCGGCGCGGACGCCCTCTTCTGCGAGAGCGCCGACGAGACCGACACCGACCTGGACGCCGAAGTCAGGAACCTGCGGTTCCCAGTGGCCGCCGGGGAGTCCGTGACGCACACGGTCCACCTGAAGAACGGGGAGAACGGCGGCAAGGACTACACGACGCTGGAGCCGACCTTCACCCACGCCGGCTGACCCGAGGACGGAACGGTGCCGCGGCTCCCCATGAGCGCCGCGGCACCCCCGTACAGGACACGCTCGTCACCTGGGTCCGCGACCGTGGTGGTGTCTCACGGGGACGGGGAACCAGTCGGGTCGGGCCAGTCGTCGGCACCCTGGTCCAGCAGTTCGTGGAGCAGCGGGGTCGCGGGCAGTGCCGGGTGGAGGTACACACGCTCACGGCGTTGTCCGACAACGGCCAGCATCGTCCGGAAGGTGTTCCTCGCCTCCTCGGTCCGCCCGCTGTGCACCTGGGCCTGGCCCAGCAGGCCCAGGTGGAGAGGGTGACGCAAGTACGTCCCGGACCGGCCCAGTTCGGCCAGCGAGGTGTGCATGAGGGCGAGGCCCTCGTCGTGGTCTCCCGCGTACGCCAGGCCCCACCCCTTGACGACACCCAGCATCGCCTTCCAGTAGAGCAGTCCGTGCTCGCCCGCGACGCGGACACCCTCGTCGCCCGAGGCGAGCGCGGTGCGGGTGTCACCCTCCCAAGCCGCCACGACCCCGTCCACGTACAGTGCGAAGGAGCGGTCGGACGGCCTGCTCCCGTACTCGGTGACGCTCAGGAGCTCACGTCGGCGCGCACCGGCGGTCTGCCGGTTCCCGAGGAGCCAGTGGGTGAAGGTGTCGTAGGAGCGGCAGGAGACCCGCGGGTCGTGCTGGAAGGTGCGTGCCAGCGCATGCCCCTCGTCGGCCAGGCGGTCCGCCATGCCGACGGCGCGCTCCAGTTCGGCGAGCGCCTGCGGCAGCATTCCGCGCACATGCAGCACGATGCCTTCGCCGTACGCCGCACCGAGCGACGCCACGGGCTCCCGGGTCCGGCGCGAGATGTCCCGCAGCAGGCCGGACAACTGCCGCGAGGCGTCGTAGCGGCCGGTGACCAGGTGCGCCGCGCACAGCGCCCAGAGCACCGACGGGTCCTCGGGATCCTGAGCGGCCGTGCGCAGGGCGCGACCGCGTGTCAGGGCCGTCTCGGCCTCGCGGTGGCCGTAGCCGCGCGTGATGGCGAGCACCTGGCCGAGCTGGATGTGCAGCTTCTGCTCCAGCCGCACCGTGGCGGGATCGTCCGGCGGCAGGAAGCCGATCAGGTGCTGCGCACGGCGCAGCCACATCTCCACCTGCTCGTACGCCATGGACTGCTCGGCGTGTTCCGCGGCGAGCAGCAGCCGGGACAGCACCTGGGCGGCGGGCAGCGCGCTCTTGGCGTGCCAGCTGTGATGCGCCACCCGCTCGATCTCCTCGTCGCCGGTCTGTCCGCGTCGGCGTGCGCGCAGGGCGTCGGCGATCCTGCCGTGCAGGCGGTGGCGGTCCGCACGCGGCAGTTCGTCGACCAGCGTCTCCCGGACCAGGGCGTGAGCGAAGTGCAGCCGCCCCGGATCATGCGGGTCCTCCTCGAGCAGACCGGCACGGAGGGCCGATTCGAGACCGGCGACAACCGGTTCGTCGGGCGTGGCGGTCCGGTACAGCAGGTCGGTGTCCACCTCGGCGCCGATGACGGCGCACAGCCGGAGCAACCGCAGCACCGGCTCGGGCAGTGCGGCGAACCGCTGGTGCAGCGCCTCGCGTATACCGGTGGGAATGTGGACCAGGAGCGCGTCGGCCGCGTCCGGGCGACGGAGGCTGCGTGCATCGCCCACGAGGGAGAGCAACTGCATCACGAAGTACGGGTTGCCTGCGCTGCGCCGGTGCAGTACTTCGACGACCTTCGGGTCCACACCGGGCCCCGCATGTGCCTCGACGAGAGCGGCGACGGCGTCCGGGGAGAGTCCGCACAGCCGCAGCGTCTCGGTCCTGGGGCCGCGTAACACGTCGGAGACCATCCGGCGCAGCGTCGCGTCCGACTCGGTCTCGCACTCCCGGACCGTGAGGACGATCCCGAGCGGATGGCCCTGACACCGGGTGCGTAACAGTCTGAGCAGGTCGAGGGAGGCGGTGTCCGCCCATTGCAGGTCTTCGAGGAGCAGCACGAGCGGGCGTTGCCCGGCCAGGTCGAGCAGCACCTCGCAGACCGCGTCATGGGCGAGGAAGCGGGCCTGGGACCCGTAGGAGGACAAGCTCGGGCCGCCGGTCCGGGCCGCCGACCGTTCGGGCATGAGCGGGCCGAGCAGGGCGTCGTACGGCCGCGTCGCCTCGCGAAAGGCATCCGGGCGGGTGGCGGACAGCCGTCGCAGGACCTGGGTCCACAGCCAGTAGGCGGGAACGCCCTCACCGGGGAAGCAGTGGCTCCAGACGACCTCCGGCCCGGCGTCCTTCTCCTGCGCCGCCATGCTCTCCAGGCGTGCGGCGAGTTCGAGCAGCAGGCGGGTCTTCCCGACTCCCGGGGGGCCGAGGACGCCGGCCACATGGCCGTGGCCCACGGCCGCGCCTGCGGCGGCGGTCGTCAGCCGGTCGAGTTCCTGGCTGCGGCCGGTGAACGGTGAGGGGGCAGCCGTCCACCCCGGCGCGGTCTCCGGGGATCTGTCGGCTCTCGGGGCGGCCGCCGGCTCGTGCGCCGGCCGGGATAATGCCCGCCGCCGGGCTGCCCCGTCCTGCGCGGCAACGTTGTCCGCCCGCGCCTCCGGCGGCACATCGGCTCGCGCGTTCGGGCGCACGCCGGTCCCCGTGGTCCCGTCGCGGCCGACGGCCGAGACCGAGCCGGCTGTCGCGTGGGCGCCGTCGGTTGCCGCTGCCGTGCCGTGCCCGCGAGCCGTGACGGCCGTGCCGCCGTCCCTGGAGCCGTCCGAGCCGTCCGAGCCGTCCGAGCCGTCGTAGTCTGCGGAGACCGATGGCGTGCCGTCAGTGGTCTCGTTCGTCACGGGTGGCACAGGTGATGTGCCGATGGACGCGAGTGGTGCGGAGGTCAGCTTCTCGAAAGGGGTGCCCGCTCCCGGCTCCTGGCGCAGGATCATGTCTCTGACCTGGCGCAGTTCGGCCGCGGTGTCCACACCGAACTCCTCGACCAGATGGCTGCGCGTCCGCTCGTACACCTCCAGCGCCTCGGCCTGCCGGCCGAGTCGGAACAGTGCTGTCATGAGGTGGCCGACCAGTCGCTCCCGTGTGGGATGACGGCGTGCCTCCCCGTCCAGATCGGCGGCGACCTCTTCGGCCGCGCCGAGAGTCAGCCGCGCCTCCGCGCAGGACTCCACGGCGGTGAGCCGGATCTGTTCCAGTCGGGCGCCCTCGTCGCTGAGCGGCGGATTGCTGTCGAACTCTGCGTACGGCGAGCCGCGCCACAGCCTGAGGGCCTCGGTGAGCCGGGCCTGCGCGGTACGCGGATCGCTCTGCTCCAGCAGCCGCCGTCCGTCGGTGACCAGACGCTCGAAGCGGCAGGCGTCGACGTGCTCGGGATCGAGATCGAGGACGTAACCGGGCGTCCTGTGACGCAGCACCGAGGGATGCCCCGTTCTCGCCGCCGTGTGCAGGGCCCGGCGCAGATGGGAGACATGGCTCTGCAGGGTGGCGACGGCGTGACGGGGTACCTCGTCACCCCACAGTTCCTCGACGAGCAGTTCGGTGGGCACCACGCGGCCGAGACGGATGAGCAGCAGGGCGAGCAGCGTCCGCCGGCGTGGCGGACCGAGCGGGAGGTCATGCCCGTTGACTTGCGCCGACATGGGTCCCAGAACGCTCAGGAAAAGCTTGGTCTGGCCAATGGTCATGGGTGACCCGTTCGCGGTCGGAGGTACGGGCATGACGGTTCCCATCGGTCCTTTCGGTGGGCCCGGCTCTTCCGCTGGGAAGGGTCGGGTTCTGCCGGGCGGTCATCAGCTTTGGTCGGAGCTGTAGCCAGCGGTGAAGAGCGGTGAGGTGCTGTTGCGTCAGGCCGTATCGCGGGTTGATCCGGCGTGGGAGATCCTGTCCCGGGTGACGGGTGTCCATTCGGACCCGGTGCCGGTCGGTGGTCTCACCGTCGATCCACGTGGAAGGACATCCGGCTGCCCGGTCGGGGAGGAGCGGGCCCTCCAGTGCGCTTCGCCCCTCCGGAGAGTGAGGGGAGGTCCGACTGCGTTGCGGAGGAGCGGGTTCGACGTGGAACTGATCATGGTGGCACCGTAATGGTGTTCCCGGCGTCCGTAACAGGTGGTCGTTACGCGTGCATGGGCGCTAACCAGCCGATACCGCGGCGGTACGCCGGGGGTTCGCCGATCGGGGAACCGGAGGCACGGGAGGCCGCGGTCCGGGTGCGGGTGCAGCGCGAGACGGTGGCCCGGTGGTGGCTGACGCGCCGGGCGGCCCCGGAATCACCGCCAGGCCGAACACACCCGCCCGCACGGCACGAGGTGCGATACCGCCGACGTCTGTGCCGACTGCCTCAACGGCGCCTTGGACCGACTCCGATGCGGCACCACCTTCGAGCCATCATCCGAATGCGAAGCCGGAGCCGGATCCACATCTCTCGTGGCATGGGGAAAGTGCCTCCCCAGCAGGCGATCCCTCGATCGGCAAGCAGACGGCAGGCAAGGGGCAGGGTTTCCGGCAAGGGGCCCGTGAAACGCCGGCGGGCGACGGCAAGGGGCCGTCAGCGACTCGTCCAGGACCCCGCAAGGTAAGTGGCGCACGATATTCCGGCGTCTGGAGATACTGCTGGTCCAGGGCCGATGACGCCCCTGCTGACGGTCTCGGCGACCGCTCACCAGCCTTCGGATCGACTCGCGCTCACGTTTCCGACAGGGAGCCCTTTCTTGCTGAGTCCAGCACGTGCAGCTCCGGGCCTGTGCATGGCAAGCCGCGATATTACACCGACCGTCCAGCAGGGAAACCAGAAATGTCTCCGGCAGTTCATCGGTTCGTCCGAGGACATAGACGGCCGTGATCTCCGCGACGTGCCGCACCCGAGCGTGCAGCAGCCGTCGGTGTGTCGATTCCCCGCATCACTGCAAGGCAGGCACCAGCGATTCGTCGTGCCCGTCACCGCCATGGGCTCCGGCGAGAAGTCCACCTCCACCGTCTCCCTCACCGAGGTCGGCGGTGCGCGGTGGCCTGTCCGACAGGACCGCGACACCGGTCAGGATGCCCATGCCCATGGCCGGGGACGGCGAGGGGGTACGTGTGCTGCCCGAGCGCGAGAAGACTCTCCGCGATGGACGCGCGCGTCATCGAGGGCATCGCCGCCGGCTGCTTCAGCCGGCAGGGCGTCGAGTGCCATGTGACCTGCCTGCTGCGGAAGCTGCTGTCACCCGACGGTGCCGCGCCGGTCACCCGGTGCACGGAAGAAGGCGTGAGGTACGGCCTGCTCGTGGGCGCGCGCAGCGCTCACAGGTGTCTCAGGACGTGTGCCGGGCCGAGCGAGTGCCCGATGCGGATGTCGGCGACTGCCTTCGCACCAGCTCCACACAGTTCCCGGGCCATGCCGCTCCGGCCGGCTCTCCGATGCGTCTTTCCTTCCCCTTCCTCCCCTACGAAGCTCAGGAGCACAGCACAGCATGAACGCACATCAGCCTCTGTCACGCCGCCGCATGCTCGGCCTCGCGGCCCTGGGCGCCGCCGCACTCGCAGGGCAGACCACGATCACCGCAGCCCCCCGGGCGGCCGCTGCCACCACGACCGGTGTATCCGACGGCACGTTCGTCCCCGCTGTGGTGGTCGGCACCGGATACGGCGCGGCCGTCTCCGCCCTGCGGCTCGGCGAGGCGGGAATCTCCACCCTGATGCTGGAGATGGGCCAGCTGTGGAACCAGCCCGGTCCTGACGGCAACATATTCTGCGGGACACTCGCGCCCGACAAGCGTTCCAGCTGGTTCAAGACCCGCACCGAGGCCCCGCTCGGCTCCTTCCTGTGGCTCGACCTCGCCAACCGGGACATCGAGCCCTACGCGGGTGTGCTGGACCGGGTCAACTTCGACCAGATGTCCGTATACGTGGGACGCGGTGTCGGCGGCGGTTCGCTCGTCAACGGCGGCATGGCGGTCACGCCCCGGCGCTCGTACTTCGAGGAGGTGCTGCCCCAGGTCGACGCCGACGAGATGTACAGCACGTACTTCCCGCGCGCGAACTCCGGCCTCCGGGTGAAGAACATCGACGAGGCGTGGTTCGAGCAGACCGAGTGGTACAAGTACGCGCGCGTCGGGCGCGACCAGGCCGCGAACGCGGGTCTGGGCACCACCTTCGTGCCCAACGTCTACGACTGGGACTACATGCGCCGTGAGGCGGACGGCTCGGTGCCCAAGTCCGCGCTGGCCGCCGAGGTCATCTACGGCAACAACCACGGCAAGGTCTCACTCGACAAGAGCTACCTGGCGGACGCCCTGGGCACCGGCAAGGTCGCCATCGAGACCCTGCACCAGGTCAGGACGATCCGTCAGCGGAACGACGGCACGTACCTGCTGACCGTCGAGCAGAAGGACGCCCAGGGCGGGCTGATCGCGACCAAGGAGATCTCCTGCCGCCACCTCTTCCTCGGCGCCGGCAGCCTCGGCTCGACCGAACTGCTGCTGCGCGCCCGGGAGACCGGCACGCTCGCGAACCTCAGCTCGGAGATCGGTGGTGGCTGGGGCCCCAACGGCAACATCATGACCGCCCGCGCCAACCACGTGTGGAATACCACGGGCAGCAACCAGTCGTCGATCCCCGCCCTCGGCATCGACGACTGGGACAACCCGGACAGCCCCGTCTTCGCCGAGATCGCTCCCATGCCGGCCGGCCTCGAGACCTGGGTCAGCCTCTACCTGGCCATCACCAAGAACCCGGAGCGCGGCACCTTCGTCTACGACGCCGCCAAGGACCGGGCGGACCTGCGCTGGACCCGGGAGCAGAACGCTCCCGCGGTCGCGGCCGCGAAATCGCTGTTCGACCGCATCAACAGAGCGAACAGCACCATCTACCGGTACGACCTCTTCGGCCCGCAGATCAAGGCCTTCGCCGACGACTTCTGCTACCACCCGCTCGGCGGCTGCGTCCTCGGCAAGGCCACCGACAACTACGGCCGCGTCACCGGATACAAGAACCTCTACGTGACCGACGGCTCGCTCATCCCCGGCAGCATCGGCGTCAACCCGTTCGTGACCATCACGGCGCTGGCGGAGCGGAACGTCGAGCGCATCATCAAGGAGGACGTCACGGGCTCCTGACGAGCGGCGGGCGGGGCCACTCCGTGCCCCGCCTCCCTCTTCATCCGGCGAACGCCCCGCCACGGTGGGCGGACGAACCAGAACCGAGAAGAAGACATCGCGTGAATTCCCCCCTCAGCGTCAACGGCCTGTGGACCCGCAGGCTCCCCCCGCGTCCCGACGCCCGTGTCCGGCCGGCCCGCCTGCCCCACGCGGTCGGTTCCACCGGCTCCTCCTTCCTTGTCTCCCCACCCACGCCCCGCAGCGTCGATGTGCTGCGCAGAGTGATCTCTCAGCCGACTGCACCAGATCATGAGCGCCGTCGGGCGGCGCCGTTGAGCCTTCGACGGGAGTGGCGACACCGTGATCGATAACTCGTATGGCGCGACAGCGGCCCATGCCTCGTACATCGCGGCGAAACAGAGGTCGGAGTACGATGAGATATTCCGGCTGATGTTCGAGCAGTCCGGGCTCTGCATGGCGACGCTGGATCGCGCTCTGTGTCTGCGTGAGGCCAACATTGATTTCCTTGCGCAGTTCGACCGGAATCCCCAGGACAGTTACGGTCGTCCGTTCCTGGCGTTGCTGCATCCGACGGTACGGAGATCCATAGGCCGTGATCTGGCCCTGCTCGGTGCCGGTGAACGTGACCGTGTCGGTGGAAAGTTAATCGCGGTCAGACAGGACGGTGCGCTGCTGTTCGGTGAGCTGATCGCCGTCTCGGTGGTCAGGCCGGGCGGTGAAATCGATGCCATTCTGGTGCTGGTGGGCCAGACTTCCCGGGTCGGCAAGGCACAGGCGATCGTTCAGCGTGGAGTGCTGCTCACTCCGATGGATGCCAAGATCCTGGAGGGCGTCGCCGCCGGGATGTCCACGGGTAAACTGGCGGCCGTTCTGCACATGAGCCGAGGCGGGGTGGAGTACCGGATAACGGCTCTGCTGCGCAGATTCAAAGCCATCAACCGGACCGAGCTGGCCTCCAAGGCCTACTCCATGGGCGTCTTGAATACGGAGAGCTGGCCACCCACCGTGCAATCGACGTACGTGCAGAACTGAGGGGCCGACAAGGAACGGAACCGCCCGTAATGGTCTTCCGGGCGGTTCCGTTCCTGTTTGATTCGGGTCAGCCGGACTCTGTATCCCGGTGTCCGATCACAACAACACCGATGACATCAACGGCATTTGACGTGCTCTTGCTGAACCCGGGGCGGCCAGGTGCCGCTGCTGAGGATGCCTGTCGTGTAGGCGCGGGAGACCAGGGCCGGCCGGTTGGGAACGCCCAGCTTTCGGAGCATGGCGCTGATGTGGTACTCGACGCCTTTGCAGCTCAGGTGCAGCTGGCCGGCCAACTGCACGGTGGAGGCACCGGCGGCGACCCTCTCGAGGATCTTGGCCTCCATCTCGCTCAGCAGAGTGGACCGGGCACCGCCCGGTGGGCATTCGGCGGGCGGGGGGTCGGCCTGGAGCAGCACGAGAAGCGGGCTGTTGGTGCGGGCGTCGGCGCGCATTCGCAGCGCTGTCAGACTGCCCCCCACCGCATGGTCCGGGCGCGGGACCTTGACGTACTCGGTGAAGCGGCCGGTGCGGCCGAGGCGGAGCTGATCGAAGCCGACCTGTAACCGGGACCGGCTGTCGGGATGTACGAGGTCGGCGAACTCACTGTCTCGGACCTCGGAGGTGCTGCGGTCGAGCAGGGCGAGCATGGCATCGTTGGCCTGCCGGATGCGGCTGCGTGAGTCCAGGGCCGCCATCCCGACTCCGGAGCGCTCGAACAGGGAATGAAACATGGCCGCCGACCGGGACGGGGTGCCTTGGTGCGACACAGAGCGACGCATATCAGTGGGGAAGCGTTCCGTCAGACGATCTAATGCATCTTGCATGATGTCCCTCGTCGGAAGTTCTCGGGCGACTGCGCTGGAGGCTCGTCAACGTTGACTGGTGCCGCTCGCCGCTCTTCTGTCTGCTGGTTGCCATCCTGAACTGTGTCAGAACGTCCTGAACCACTCGGGCTTCGGTTCCGATGGAATCCTTGCGGCGTTGCCTGCGCGGTAACACCGTTGAAACGGCATACCTCTGTGCTGGTTAACGTCACCCGGCCTCGCACCGCACGGCACCGCATGAATTGGACCGGAAGCAGGGTAAATCCCCCATCGGTCTGCCCATTTACCACTTGCGGTGAAGGCTAGTTGCATATTTATCCATGATGCAACTGGACGTGACTAGTGTCACGGGTCCCTACGGGTGTCATCACGTCGTCCGGGATCCGGCTGTCTAGGGATTTCCGGCCGACGGTGCCGTGAAGATGTCCGGTGCTACTGGCCTCCACGCGGAGAGGACGCGAGCCATGACCATGGCCGAAGACAACATTCCCTCGATGGCGTCCCTGACCGCGCCATTGCTCGGCATCAACGAGAAACTGCGGGCGATGCAGGCGGAACGGCCGATCTGGAAGGTCCGGACCTACACCGGCGACGAGGCCTGGCTGGTCATGGGCGCTCCGGAGATCAAGCGGCTGCTCGTCGACCGGAGGCTGGGCCGCTCGCATCCCGACCCGAGCAGCGCACCGAAATATGCGCCGAGCCCGGTGTTCGAGCAGATCATGACCGAGTTCGAACGCCATGCCGAGCTCCGGGCGCTGCTCACGCCGTACTTCTCGCGCGCATCCATGCGGGCGATCCAGCCGAAGGTCGAAGCGACCGTGGCGGAACTGGTCGACAAGATGCTGGCGGGCGAACGGCCGGCGGAACTGCAGAAGGTGCTGGCGCGGCCGTTGGCCATGCGCGTACTGTGCGAGCTCGTCGGCATCCCCGTGGCTGACGAGTCGCTGGTCGGCGACCTGCTGCATCGGATGGCCGGCCTCGGTGCGGGCGACGGCGACGCCACCCTCGACACGTATCTCGCCGGGATCGCGGCACAACGGCGGGTCGAACCGCGCGACGACATGATCTCCGGACTGGTCGCCGCGGGACAGTCCGATGAGCGGGTGGCGACGCTGGTCGCGATGCTGCTGTTCGCCGGCGGCGAGAGCGTCGCCACGCACATCGGGTTCGGTGTGGCCCGGCTGGCCACCGAGGACGCGCTGCGGGAGGCGTTGCTCCAGGACCCCGCGCTGGTCGAGCCGGCGGTCGAGGAGATGCTGCGCACCGCGAGTCACGGTGGCGGGGCGCAGCCCCATTACGCCAACACGGACATCGAGATCGCAGGGGTGACCATTCGGGCCGGCGACCTCGTGCTGCCGGACTTCGCGCTGGCCAACTTCGACGCACGGGCCTTCGAGGCCCCGGAGGTCGTGGACATCACGCGCAGTCCGAACCAGCATCTGGCGTTCGCGCACGGGATCTGGCACTGCCTCGGTGCGCCGCTGGCCCGGATGGAGCTGCGGACCGTCTACACGACGCTCTTCGAGCGGGCGCCCTCCCTCCGGCTCGCGGTGCCGCTCGACGAGCTCAACCGCGAGGCCGACCGCTTGTTCTCGACCATGCCCGAGCTCAAGATCACCTGGTGAGGCCAGGTCCGGGGCGGGAGGCACTGCCCCGGCGAGCATCCTCGACGGTACCCGTCGGCCAAGAAGCCGTGGCGTGTGCAGGCGCCGTCGTTCCCTGCGGTGAGCACGAGCGTGCCCTCCCGGGCAGCGTGCCGATGCCGGTCCGCTCGATGACCGTCTCGGACTGCCGGGAGGGCACGCCTTCGTGTGACTTGCCCTGTGCGGCCTCGGTGTGACCTCCGGATCACCTGGCGGAACCGCTGCGGTGCTCCCTCATCAGGCTCAGGGCGTGGTGACGAACTGAGAGGTGTACAGGTCGGCATAGGCGCCGTCGGCGGCGAGGAGCTCGTCGTGCGTGCCCTGCTCGACGATCCGGCCCCGGTGCATGACGAGGATCAGGTCCGCGTCGCGGATGGTGGACAGCCGGTGCGCGATCACGAAACTGGTCCGGCCCCGGCGCAGCTCCGCCATCGCCTTCTGCACCAGCAGTTCGCTGCGGGTGTCGACCGAACTGGTCGCCTCGTCGAGGATCAGCACGGACGGAGCGGCGAGGAACGCCCGCGCCACCGTGATGAGCTGTTTCTCGCCGGCGCTGATGCCCGCCGCCTCGTCGAGCACCGTGTCGTAGCCGTTCGGCAGCGTCCTCACGAAGTGGTCCACCCGCATCGCCCTGGCCGCGGCCACGATCTCCTCGCGCGTCGCGCCCGGGCGCCCGTACGCGATGTTCTCCGCCACCGTCCCCTCGAACAGCCACGTGTCCTGGAGCACCAGGCCCGTGCGTGAGCGGAGGTCCTCGCGGCTCATCGTCGCGATGTCCACGCCGTCGAGCAGGATCCGCCCGGAGTCGGGCTCGTAGAAGCGCATCAGGAGGTTGCCGAGTGTCGTCTTGCCCGCGCCGGTCGGTCCCACGATCGCGACCGTCGTCCCCGGCGGCACCGACAGGGAGAAGTCCTCGATCAGCGGGCGGTCCGGCCGGTAGCGGAAGCTGACGTCCCGGAACTCCACGTGGCCGGAGACGGTGGCGAGCGTGGCAGGGTCGGCCGGGTCGGCCGACTGCTCGTCGGCGTCGAGGAGGGCGAAGACGCGTTCGGCCGAGGCCAGGCCGGACTGGAACTTGCCGACCACCGCGCCGATCTGGCCGGCCTGGTTGCTGAACTGGTTGCTGTACTGCAGGAACGCCTGCACCTCACCGATGGACAGCGCGCCCGAGGCGACCCGCAACATGCCGATGACGGCCACGGCGACGTAGTTCAGGTTCGACACGAAGCTCAGCGCGGGTTCGACGGTCGCCGCGAAGAACTGCGCGGAAGAGCCCGCCCGGTACGCCTTCTCGTTGTGCCGGTCGAACTCCGCCTCGCTGTGGGCCTGCCGTCCGAACACCCGGACAAGGGTGTGTCCGGTGTACATGTCCTCGACATGTGTGGCCAGGGCTCCGGTCGCGGCCCATTGCTCGGTGAACCGCGGCCGTGCCCGGGCACTCAGCTTCGCCGCGAGCACGGCGCACACCGGAAGGCTCAGCAGCAGCAGAGCCGCCAGCAGCGGCGAGATCACGAACATCACGGCCGTGAGGCCGGTCGCGTACAGTACGGCGGTGCCCAGCTGGCTGAACGTCCGCTGGAGCACCTGCTGCAGATTGTCGACGTCGTTGGTGACGCGGCCCAGGAGCTCGCCGCGCGGCTGACCGTCGAAGTAGCCGAGCGGCAGCCGGGCCAGTTTCGCCTCCGCCCGTGTCCGTACGTCCCGGGCGACCGCCTGCACGACGTTCGCCGCGATGCGCTCCTGCACGAAGTTGGCGGCCGACCCGGCCGCGTACAGGGCCAGCACCAGCAACAGCACCGATGCCACCGCCGCGAAGTCGATGCCGTGACCGGGTACGAAGTCGACCGTGTCGTACACGGATGCGAGGGTGCCGTGGCCCTCCGCGCGGAGCCGGGCCAGTGCCTGCTCCTTCGTCAGCCCGGCCGGCAGTGACTCGCCGGCCACACCGGCGACGATCAGGTTCGTGGCGTGGCCGAGGCGGAGCGGGGCGATGATGTTCACCACGACACCGGCGAGGCTCACCAGGAAGGTGACGACGAGGACCGTCCGGTGCGGGCGCATCAGCCGCGCGATCGCCCGCAAAGTGCCCTTCGGGTCGGCGGCTTGCTTCTTCTCGGTCACGCCGCTTCCTCCGCGTCCACGTTGTCGAGCTGGGAGCGCACGATCTCCTGGTACGTCCCGTTCTCCGCCAGCAGTTGCTCGTGTGTGCCCCGGCCCGCCACGCGGCCGTCCTCCAGCACGAGGATCAGGTCGGCGTTTCGGATGGTGCCCACCCGTTGCGCGACGATCACCACCGTCGCGTCGGCGAGTTCCGGCGCCAGAGCGCTGCGCACCGCCAGGTCCGTCGCGGCGTCCAGGCCGGAGAAGCAGTCGTCGAAGAGGTAGATCCCGGGCCGTCGCAGCAGGGTCCGGGCGAGGGCGAGCCGCTGCCGCTGCCCGCCCGAGACGTTCGTGCCGCCCTGGGTGATCTCCGCCTGCAGGCCGCCCGGCATCGCCGCCACGAACTCGCGGGCCCGGGTGATCTCGAGGGCGTGCCAGAGATCCGCGTCGGTGGCGTTCTCGTTGCCCCAGCGCAGGTTGGACGCGACCGTTCCGGCGAACAGGTAGGGCTGCTGCGCGACCAGACCCACCGCGCGACTCCGGGCGTCGTCGTCCAGCTCCCGCACGTCGACGCCGTCCACCAGCACCGTTCCGGTGGTGGCGTCGAACAGCCGCAGTACCAGGTTCAGCAGGGTGGTCTTGCCGCTCCCGGTACCGCCGATCACCGCCACGGTCTGGCCGGGCCCGGCGATCAGATCGATGTCGTGCAGGAACGGCTCCTCCGCGCCGGGGTAACGGAACCCGACGCCGCGCAGTTCCAGGCGTCCCGGCCGCGGCCGGTCCACGATCGGCCGGGAGGACGTGGTCATCTCCGGTGCGGTGTCGAGCACGTCACGGATGCGCCGCGCGGCGGCCGCCGCCCTCGGGACCGTGAGCATGACGTACATGGCGATGACCATCGAGGTCAGCACCAGCACGATGTAGCCGAGGAACGCGCTCAGCGCTCCGACCTGGAGAGCGCCCGACGCGATCCGCTTCGCGCCGATCCACGCCACCACGACGGTGAACCCGTTGCCCAGCAGCCACACCAGCGGGAACATGCCGGCCGCGAGCCGGCGCACCCTGCGGGTCAGCAGGAACATCTCGGTGTTCACCGCGCCGAACCGCTCCTGTTCGTGCGTGTCCCGCACGAACGCGCGTACCACGCGCACGCCGGTGATCTGCTCGCGGAACAACCGGCTCATGTTGTCCATGCCGACCTGGATGCGGTCGTACAGCCGGCTCATCCGGACCAGGATCACCGCCACCACGACCGTCGTCACCGGAATGAGCACGATCACGACCAGCGCCAGCGGCACGTCCTGGCGCAGCGCGAGCACCACACTCACCACACACATGATCGGCGCGGTGATGATGCTGCTCAGTCCGTCGGCCGTGAGGGTCTGGACCTGCTGCACGTCGTTGAGTGTCCTGGTGGCCAGCGAGGACGTACCGAAGCGGCCCACGTCGTGCGCGGAGAACCGCTGCACGTGGCGGAACATCGCCGACCTCAGGTCGCGGCCGACCGCGGTGGCGGCACGCGCGGCGAAGTACTCGGCCCCGAGCCGCGCGGCGAGTTGGACCACGACGACCAGCAGCATCGCCGCGCCCAGCCAGACGATCCCCCGCAGCGACCCCACCAGCAGTCCCCGGTCGATGACCTGTGCGCTCAGCGTGGG
This sequence comes from Streptomyces sclerotialus, assembly GCA_000719105.1. Lineage (GTDB taxonomy): Bacteria > Actinomycetota > Actinomycetes > Streptomycetales > Streptomycetaceae > Streptomyces > Streptomyces sclerotialus_B. The sequence goes on from JODX01000019.1 coordinate 18,153, forward strand.
GAGCATGAGGAGCGCGAGCGTCTGCACGATCTGCAGGGCGACGGTCAGCGCGACCCAGGTCCGGTAAGGGCGAAGGCACGTCCTGAGCAGTCGCAAGAGCACGCGGTACTCCGGGAGTCGAGGGCGGTTGACCGCCGGGCGCGTGCGTCCGGCGCGGGCAGCGTCGCCCGGCCCGGGTCGGTAATTCCCTAGTGCTCTCGATCATTTTTCCGTCCCGACACTAGGAAATTCCGGCTGCCCCGAGATCGACACTGCACGAGGGTGTCCGCGAGTGAATGGAACCGACATGGATCGTGCGATGGGCAACGAGCAGCGCCTTCGGGACTACCTGAAGCGGGCGACCGTCGACCTTCGGCGCACCCGGCAGAAGGTGCAGGAACTGGAGGAGGCCGCCTCCGAGCCCATTGCCATCGTCGGCATGGGCTGCCGATACCCCGGTGACGTGCGCGGCCCCGAGGACCTGTGGGCCATGCTGGAGCGCGGTGGCCACGGAGTGACCGACTTCCCGGCCGACCGGGGCTGGGACCCGGAGGCACTGGGCACGTCCTCGACGCTGTCCGGTGGATTCCTGCACGACGCCACCACGTTCGACGCGGACTTCTTCGGGATCTCACCGCGCGAGGCGCTGTCCATGGACCCGCAGCAGCGGGTGCTGCTGGAGACGACCTGGGACGCGCTGGAGCGCGCGGGCATCGACCCGACGGGCCTGAAGGGCAGCCAGACCGGCGTGTTCGTCGGCGCCATGCCCCAGGAGTACCGGGTCGGCCCGGCCGACAACATCGACGGATTCCGGCTGACCGGCAACACGTCCAGCGTGATCTCGGGCCGTCTGTCGTACTGCTTCGGCCTGGTCGGTCCGGCCGTCACCGTGGACACCGCGTGCTCCTCCTCGCTGGTGGCGCTGCACCTGGCGGCGCAGGCGCTGCGGGCAGGGGAGTGCGACCTCGCGCTGGCCGGCGGTGTCACCGTCATGTCGAGCCCGCTCACCTTCGTCGAGTTCTCCAAGCAGGGCGGTCTCGCCGCCGACGGGCACTGCCGTTCCTTCGCCGAGTCCGCGTCCGGCACCGGCTGGGCCGAGGGCGTCGGCGTGCTCGTACTGGAGAAGCTGTCCGACGCACGGCGCAACGGACACGAGATCCTCGCCGTCGTACGCGGCTCGGCCGTCAACCAGGACGGCGCGTCCAACGGCCTGACCGCCCCCAACGGGCCCTCGCAGGTCCGTGTCATCGAGCAGGCCCTGCTCAACGCGCGGCTCTCCGCCGACCAGGTCGACGTGGTGGAGGCGCACGGCACCGGCACCACGCTCGGGGACCCGGTGGAGGCGGAGGCGCTGCTCGCCACCTACGGCCGCAACCGCCCCGCCGACCGTCCGCTGCTGCTCGGCTCGGTCAAGTCCAACATCAGCCACACGCAGGCCGCCGCCGGTGTGGCCGGCGTCATCAAACTGGTGCTGGCGATGCGGCACGGGATGCTGCCCAGGACACTGCACGTGGACGCACCGACGTCCCATGTCGACTGGTCCAGCGGGGCGCTGGCGCTCGCGACCGAGAACACGCCGTGGCCCGCGGAGGCGGACCGTCCGCGGCGCGCCGCCGTCTCCTCGTTCGGCCTGAGCGGCACGAACGCGCACGCCATCATCGAGCAGGCACCCGCCGACGCGGACGAGGCACCCGCCGACGAGGACGAAGCGCCCGCCGACGAGGACGAAGCGCCCGCCGGTGACATCGCGGCCGGCGCGGTGCCGCTGCTGTTGTCCGCGCGCACCCGTGAGGCGCTCGCGGAACAGGCCGCGCGCCTGCTGCCCACCGTGGACTCCGGCGCCCTGGCCGACACCGCCTTCTCGCTCGCGACCACCCGGGCCGCGTTCGAGCACCGTGCCGCCGTCGTGGCGAACGATCACGAGCAGGCCCGGGTCGCCCTGGCGGCGCTGGCCGCCGGCGAGACGCCGGCCGGGCTCGTCTCGGGTGTCACGCGGGGCAGGCCCAAGCTGGCCGTGGTGTTCACCGGCCAGGGCGCGCAGCGCGCCGGCATGGGCCGCGAGCTGTACGACCGCTTCCCGGTGTTCGCGGCCGCGCTGGACGAGGCGTGCGCGGCGCTGGACGTCCACCTCGACCGCCCGCTGCGCGAGGTCATGTGGGCCAGGACGGCACGCACCCTCAACCGCACCGAATACGCCCAGCCGGCGCTGTTCGCCGTCGAGGTCGCGCTCTACCGGCTGGTGGAGTCGTGGGGCGTCAGGCCGGACTACCTCGCCGGTCACTCCATCGGTGAGCTGGCCGCCGCGCATGTGGCCGGGGTCCTCGACCTGACCGCGGCAGCGGCTCTCGTGGCGGCCCGCGGACGGCTGATGCAGGCGCTGCCCGCCGGCGGCGTGATGACGTCCGTACGGGCGTCCGAGGCCGAGGTCGCGCCGCTGGTGTCGGAACATGCCGACACCGTGTCGATCGCGGCCGTGAACGGCGCGCGGTCGGTGGTCGTCGCGGGCGCGGCCGACGCGGTCGCCGAGATCGAGGCGGCACTGGTCGAGCGCGGGCACAGGCCGAAGCGGCTGCGTGTGTCGCACGCGTTCCACTCGCCGCTGATGGCCCCGATGCTGGACGACTTCCGCGCGGTCGCCGAGGACCTGGCGTTCCGCGAGCCGCTGCTGCCGGTCGTGTCGACCGTGACCAGCGAGCAGGCGACCGTCGAGCAGCTCACCGGCGCGGACTACTGGACCGACCACGTGCGCCGTCCGGTGCGGTTCCACGACACTGTCGGCTGGCTGCGCGAGCACGGAGTCGGCGCGTTCCTGGAGCTGGGCCCGGACGGAGTGCTCACCGCGATGGTGCGGGAGGACTTCCCGGACGCCGACGCGCTCGCGACGCTGCGCGGGGCGCAGCCCGAGGACGCCGCCCTCGCGTCCGCGGCCGCGGGTCTGCACGCGCTCGGTGTCCCGCTGCGCTGGGCGGCCTACTTCCCCGGCCCGGGCGCCCGCCGCGTCGACCTGCCGACGTACGCCGTCCAGCGCGGTGCAGCTGTGGATCGGCAGCCCGGACGCCCGCGGCCACCGCACCCTCACGATGTACTCGCGGTCCGACGCGGGCGACGCCTCCGACTCGGGTGAGGACCGCCCGTGGACCCGGCACGCCGACGGCGTGCTGGCACCCGGCGAGCAGGTCGCCTCGTCCGACTCCCCCGTGTGGCCGCCGGCCGGGGCGGAGGCGGTCGGCCTGGACGGGTTCTACGAGCGCGCGGCCGAGGCCGGGCTGGAGTACGGACCGGCGTTCCGCGGCCTCGCCGCCGCCTGGCGGGTCGGCTCGGACGGCACGGTCGCCGCCGAGGTCGAGCTGTCCGAGGGCGTCGCGGCCGAGGCGTCGTCCTTCGGCATGCATCCGGCGCTGCTGGACGCCGCCCTGCACGCGGTCGCCTTCACCGGTCTCGGCGACGGCACCGCCATGCTGCCGTTCTCGTGGGAGGGCGTGCGCCTGCACGCCACCGGCGCGACGGCGGCCCGCGTGCTGCTCACGCCGCTCGGTGACGCCGCGGTGTCGATCGAGGTCACGGACGCCGCCGGCGCGCCGCTCATGTCGGTGGCGTCCCTGGCGTTACGGCGTCTCGGGGACGAACGCCTGGCCGCCGAGCCGGGCAGGGACGCACTGTTCCGGCTGGACTGGGTCCCGGTGTCCGGCGGGACGGTGCCCGCGACCGTCGCCGTCCTGGGGCCGGACGCCCCCGTGCTGCCCGGCGTGGAGGTGCTGGTCGCCGCCGGTGTCGCCGACCTGCCCGGCGCGGTGCCGCCGGTCGTGCTGGCGCCGGTGCCGGCGGGCACGGGCGACCCGGTCGCCGACGCGCACGCGAACACCGCCTGGGCCCTGGGCATCGCCCAGGACTGGCTCGCGGACGAGCGCTGCGCCGGCTCCCGTCTGCTGTTCCTCACGCGCGACGGCGTGGCCGTGCGACCCGGGGACACGGTCGACCCGGCCCAGGCGGCCGTGTGGGGCTTCGCACGGGCGGCCGAGGCGGAGAACCCCGGACTGTTCGGCGCGATCGACGGCGTCTCGGGCCCGGCCCTCGGTACGGGCGAGCCGCAGACGGCGGTGCGGGACGGCGAGGTGTTCGCCGCCCGCCTCGCCCGTGTGCAGTCCGCCGACAGCGGTGCCGCCGACAACGATGCCGTCGACTGGGGCGACGGTGCCGTCCTGGTCACCGGCGGTACGAGCGGTCTCGGTGCCCTGGTGGCACGGCACCTCGCCGAGCACCACGGCGTGCGGCACCTGATCCTGGCCAGCCGTCGCGGTGGTGCCGCGGAGGGCGCGGCCGAGGTGGAGGCCCGGATCACCGAGCTGGGTGCTCAGGTGACGTTCGCCGCCGTGGACGCGGCCGACCGGGACGCGCTGGCCGCCGTGCTCGCCGCCGAGGCGCCCGTCACGGGCGTCGTGCACGCCGCCGGCGTCCTCGACGACGGCGTCCTGGCCTCCCTGACAGCCGACCGGATCGACGCCGTGCTGCGGCCGAAGGCCGACGCGGCCTGGAACCTGCACGAACTGGCCGGCGACGTCTCGGCGTTCGTGGTGTTCTCCTCGGTCGCGGGCGTGGTGGGCGCGGCGGCGCAGACGGCCTACGCGGCCGGCAACGCCTTCCTCGACGCACTGGTCACCAAGCGGCGCTCGGAGGGCCTGCCGGGAGTGTCACTGGCCTGGGGGCCGTGGACGCGGGAGACGGGCATGACCCGCTCCCTCGGCGCGTCCGGCCTGCGCCGCCTGGCCCGTACCGGCACATTGCCGCTGTCCGTCGACGACGGTCTCGCGCTGTTCGACACGGCGGTCGCCGGCCCCGACGCCGTGGCCGTCCCGGTGCGGCTCGACCTGCCCGCGCTGCGCGCCCGCGACGCGGTGCCGCCCGTGCTGCGCGGCCTGGTCCGGCCCCGGGCCCGGCGCGGCACCGCGGCGAGCGTCGCCGCGAGCGGCCTGGCGCAGCGGCTCGCGCGGCTGAGCACCGTCGAGCGTGCCGACACCGTGCTGGAGCTGGTACGGGCGCAGGTGGCGTCCGTGCTCGGCCACACCGGCACCGATCGCGTCGACGCCGACCGGAGCTTCGCCGACCTCGGCTTCGACTCCCTGACGGCCGTCGAACTGCGCGGTCAGCTCGCGGCCGCCACCGGGCTGCGGCTGCCGGCCACGCTCATCTTCGACCACCCGACCATCGGCGCGCTGTCCGCGTACGTGCTGGACGAACTGCTCGGCACCGAGGAGCCCGCCGACGCGGTCACCGGTCCGGCGGCCGTCACCGACGACCCGATCGTCATCGTCGGCATGTCCTGCCGCTACCCGGGCGGGGTCTCCTCGCCGGAGGACCTCTGGCGGCTGGTCAGCGAGGGCGTCGACGCGATATCGGGCTTCCCGACCAACCGCGGCTGGGACCTGGACACCCTGTTCGACCCGGACCCCGACCACATCGGCACGTCGTACGCGCGCTCCGGCGGCTTCCTGCACGATGCGGGCGAGTTCGACCCCGCCTTCTTCGGCATGAGCCCCCGCGAGGCGCTCGCCACCGACGCGCAGCAGCGCCTGCTCCTGGAGGCGTCGTGGGAGGCCGTCGAGCGGGCCGGCATCCCGCCCGTCTCGCTGCGCGGCAGCCGCACGGGCGTGTTCACCGGCGTCATGTACAGCGACTACGCCTACGCGCTCGGCGGCGGCGAGTTCGAGGGGTACCAGGGCACCGGCACGTCCCCGAGCGTGGCCTCCGGCCGGGTGTCGTACACGCTCGGCCTGGAGGGCCCGGCTGTCAGTGTCGACACGGCCTGCTCGTCCTCGCTGGTGGCGCTGCACCTGGCCGCACAGTCGCTGCGGTCCGGGGAGTGCTCCCTCGCCCTCGCCGGCGGTGTGACGGTCATGTCGACCCCGACGTCGTTCCTCGAGTTCTCCCGGCAGCGCGGTCTCGCCGCCGACGGCCGGTGCAAGGCCTTCGCGGACGCCGCCGACGGCGTGGCCTGGTCCGAGGGCGTCGGCATCCTCGTGCTGGAGCGCATGTCCGACGCCCGCCGCAACGGGCACGAGATCCTCGCCGTGGTCCGCGGTTCCGCGGTCAACCAGGACGGCGCGTCCAACGGCCTGACCGCGCCGAACGGTCCGTCCCAGCAGCGGGTGATCCGGGCCGCGCTGGCGAACGCCGGGCTGTCGGCGTCCGAGGTGGACGTCGTCGAGGGGCACGGCACCGGCACGGCGCTGGGCGATCCCACGGAACAGGCGGAGTCGGCGGAACCGCGTAAGGAGCACACAGGAACATGACGAGCCCCGCCCCCGTCCCCCCGGTCCTCGCGGCCGCCGACGCCCTCAACGCCCGCGTGCGCGCCACCCGCAGCGAACCGGCCGCGAACCACCAGCTCGAAGCACTCACCCTGGCCGTGACCGCGAACCAGCCCGTGCTGCTCTGGGGCGAACCCGGCATCGGCAAGTCCGCCGGCATGGAGCAGCTCGCCGCCGCCCTCGGCGTCCGCCTGGAGACGGTCGTCGCCGGCGTCCACGAGCCGTCCGACTTCGCCGGGCTGCCCATTGTCGGCGACGACCCGGCGACCATGGGCGTGCCGATGGCCCCGCCGGACTGGGCCGTCCGGCTCGCGCGCACCGGGCACGGTCTGCTGTTCCTCGACGAACTGTCCTCGGCACCGCCCGCCGTGCAGGCCGCCCTGCTGCGCGTGGTCCTCGAACGCCGGGTGGGCAGCCTGGCCCTGCCCGAAGCGGTCCGCATCGTCGCCGCGGCCAATCCGCCCGCCAGCGCCGCCGACGGCTGGCACCTCAGCCCGCCGCTCGCCAACCGCTTCGTCCACCTCGACTGGACGCACGACCCGCGCACCGTGGCCCGCGGCATGGCCGGCACCTGGCCCGAGACCGCGCTCCCCATGGTGGACCCCGCCCGGGCGTCCGGCGCGGTCGCCCGCGCCCGGGGCGTGATCTCCGGTTTCCTGACCGCGCGCCCCGGCCTGGTCCACCACATGCCCGCGCAGGCCGAGGGCCGCGGCCGCGCCTGGCCCTCCCCGCGCACCTGGGAGATGGCGCTGCGGCTGCTCGCCGTCGGCTACGCCTCCGGCGCCGGGCGGGAGGCGCGGGCCGCCGCCGTGACGGGCGCCGTCGGCGAGGCGGCCGGCCTCGAGCTGCTGTCGTACCTGGAGAACCTCGACCTGCCCGACCCGGACCGGGTGCTCGCCGACCCGGACGCCTTCACACTCCCCGAACGCGGGGACCGCCAACTGGCCTTCCTCACCGCCGTGGTCGCCGCCGTGCAGAGCGAACCCACCCGCCGGCGCTGGGAGGCCGGCTGGGAGGTGCTCGCCAAGGCCGTGGCCGCGGGCATACCCGATGTGGCCGCGCGGGCGGCCGGCGACCTCGCCGCGCTGCGCGAGCCGGACTGGCCGGTCCCGCCCGGGATCGACGCCTTCCTGGAACTGCTCCAGCTCGCCGGCGCGCTGCCGGGCGCCCGCTGACCGGACGTCACCATGACACGCACGGAGAAGTCGGCCGGGACGGCCGACGCGCTGGACCGTCCCAGGCTGCTGGCCGCCCGCTACAAGGCGGCCGAGGCACGCCCGTACCTCGCCTCCGCGCTGTACGCCCTGACCGTCGTCGCCTCGGAGCAGGCGCGCACCATGGCCGTCGACCGGTACTGGCGCTGCTATGTCGCGCCCGCCTTCGTCGCGGAGACCGGCGTCGAGGAACTGGCCGGGGTATGGATCCACGAGGTCGCGCACCTCCTGCGCGACCACCACGGCCGGGCCGACCGGCTGCCGGCGGCCGACCAGCGCGATCCGTTGCGCATCAACATCGCGCAGGACTGCGAGATCAACGACGACCTGCTCTCCGACGGACTGGGACTGCCGGCGGGCCGCATGGAACCCGGCCTGTTCGGCCTGCGCGAGGGCGGCCTTTTCGAGGAGTACCTGCCGGGCATCCCGGCCACCCCACGGCACCGGGTGAACTGCGGCTCCGGCGCCCACGGCGTTCCGATGCCCTGGGACCTGGCGGGCAGCGGCGGTGACGAGGGGGTGACCCGGCTCGGCCCCGTGGAGGCGGAGGCCCTGCGCCGGCAGACCGCCCAGGCGATCCGCGCCCACCGGCGCTCCCGGGGAACGGTCCCGGCGGGATGGCGGCGCTGGGCGGACGAGGTCCTGGAGCCCACCGTCGACTGGCGTACGGCGCTGACCGGCGCGGTGCGCGAGGCCGCCGCGTGGGCGGGCGGCGCGGTCGACTACACCTACCGGCGCCCGTCCCGCCGCACCCCGGCCCTCGGCGGCCGGGTGGTGCTGCCCAGCCTGCGCCGGCCGCTGCCACGTGTGGCGATCGTGGTCGACACCTCCGGTTCGATGGGCGAGGAGGAGCTCGCGGCCGCGCTCGGCGAGGTGTCGGGCGTGCTGCGCGAGGTGGGCGTCGGCGGCACCCGGGTCGCCGTCCTGGCCTGCGACGCCGACGTCCGCACCGTCGCCCGGGTGACCGGCGTCGAGCAGGTCGAACTGGCCGGCGGCGGCGGGACGGACATGACGGTCGGCATCCGGGCGGCACTCGCCGCGCCGGAGCGGCCGGACATCGTCGTCGTGCTCACCGACGGGTACACGCCGTGGCCCCCGGAGCCCGTGTCCTGCCGTGTCATCGCCGCCCTGATCGGTCCGACGCCCCCGCAGCCACCGCCCTGGGTCGAGACCGTCCGGGTCGCGGCGGACCGCTGACCAACTCCGCGGGCGGCCGTACGGCCCACTGCTGCCCACTGCTTGATGCGTGACGCGCCGACCGGCTCAGAGCCGGAAGGCCGTGGTCACCTGCTCGGTGAGATCGTCCTCCGTCATGGGGGTGTCGACCTCGATGGCGCGCAGCCGGAGCCGTGCGGTCTCCTCCCGGAGGCGAGTGGTGAACATGTGGTCGCGTTCGGCGATGTTGCGGCCGGCTCTCGCCGGATCGCTGGTCTTCGCCGCGAAGTCCTCGGCCACCGCGGACCGGCTCCGGAAGGCGGTCTGCCGGAACTCAGGTGTGGGCAGCAGCCAGACGGCTCGATGGGAGGCGGCGAGCAGGGGTTGCACGAGGTGCGGCAGCAACCGGAAGCCTTCGACGACGACGCATGGCGTCTGCGGCAGGCGAAGGAGGTCTTCGACGATCGGACCGAAGCCTTCGCCCCGGAACCAGTGGAACGTCTCGAGCATGACGTGCGGGGACCGGTTCACCCATCGCTCGTCCATGTCCATGGCGATGAACTCCTGCAGGGCGGGCGCCTCCTCGGCCGTGGTCCGCCCGGCATGGTCCCGCATCACGTCATCGGTCGCGTAGAGCCGCCAGCCATGCCGGTCGGCGAGTCGGCGGGCGATCGTCGATTTGCCCGCACCGCTCCCGCCGCCGATCCAGTACACATGCCGCAGCCGCGCCGGCAGCTCCGCCGCGTCGGCCACCTCTTCGGGCTGTCCGGGCTGCATCCCTCTCTCCTATCCGTTGAGACGACCGAGTCGAACGTACTCGGGAACATCGGGAACCGCGGCTCGCTCACCGCCCGTTCGGCGCTCGACCAGCCCGAGTGCCACGCCCGCGATGATGACCGCGCCGCCGAGGACCTGCGCGAGCCGGACCGTCTCACCGTTGATCACCACGGCACCGAGCACGCCGAACACGGGCACCAGGTTGAGGATGTTGACCGCGACGCTCGAGGTCATCCGGCGCAGGCCGTAGTTGTAGAGGAGGAAGCCGCCGACGGAGCACGCCACGGCCAGATAGGCGAGCAGCGCCGAGGCCGTCCCGTCCGGCACCCGCCAGTCCCCGGCCTCCAGCAGCGAGGCGAGCAGGAAGCCGGCGGCGCCCGCCACGGTCTGGTGGTAGGTGAGGTGCAGCGCGTCCTGCCCGCGGCCCGCGTACTTGGCCAGCACGTTGTACCCGGCCCACACCAGCCCGCCGGCCAGCAGCAGGACATCGCCGAGCCAGCGCGCGTCGCCGCCGACCTCCGCCCCGTTGCGCACGACCAGGAAGGCTCCCGCGGCGGCCAGCAGGACGCCGCCGACCCGGAGCAGTGGCATCCGGGTCCGGAAGACGACCAGCTCCAGGAGCATGGTCATCAACGGGTAGGTGGCCACAATCAGCGAGGCGTCGGAGGCGGTCGACAGTTCGACGCCGATGTTCTCCAGCACGAAGTAGGCCGTGATGCCGAGCAGGCCGCTCAGGTGGATCATCCGCCGCTGACGGGCATCGGGCCGCGGGAGCGGGTTGCGGCGCAGGCGGACCATGACCGCCAGAAGACCGGCGGCCATCGTGAAACGGATGGCCCCGATGGTCAGCGGCCCGACGTCCGCCAGCACCTGCTTGGTCACCGCGTACGAGCTGCTCCAGAACAGCGCGGCCGCCACGACGGAACCGATCGCCAGGAACCTGCTCCTGCGCTCGTCCACCCTCGACACCCCTTCCCGACCGGACTCCCCGACTCCGTCCGGACCGCGCGACGGAGAAGTCGTGGCGAACCATGAACGGAATTTCCGCAGGCATGCTAGCCATATGTTGGCGCCGAGGGCACAATGGCCGAATATAATTCGATGGAGCGTAAGAGGGACGGAACATGGACGAACTAGATTCGGCGTTGCTGCGGCTACTGCAGCAAGACGGTCGGCGCACCAACCGGGACCTGGCGCAGGAGTTGAGGATCGCCCCCTCCACCTGCCTGGAGCGGGTGCGCTCCCTCCGTGAGCGCGGCGTGCTGCTCGGCTTTCACGCCGACGTGGATCTGCCCTCGATGGGCCGGGGCCTCCAGGCGATGATCGCCGTCCGGGTGCGGCCACCGACACGTGCGGTCATCGAGCAGTTCCAGGCCTTCGTGGCGCGGATGCCCGAGGTGATCTCGGTCTTCGTGCTGACGGGCACGGACGACTTCCTCCTCCATGTGGCGGTCCGGGACACCGACCATCTGCACTCGGTGGTCCTGGACAAGCTGACGGAGCGGAAGGAGCTCGCGGACGTCCGGACCTCGGTGGTCTACGACCACCTGCGGAAGACCGTCATCGATCCGGTGTAGTCCCTTCAGGTCACCTGACCTGGCCCGGGAACACCGCGATGACCTCGGATGTTGGTCTTTGTGGCAGAAACGGAGGCCAGGCAGGTGCATGGTGAATACAAGGTGCCCGGCGGCAAGCTCGTCGTCGTGGACGTGGAGGTCGAGGACGGTGTGCTGCGGCACGCGCGCGTGGCGGGGGACTTCTTCCTCGAACCGGACGAGGCGCTGGACGCCGTGAACCGTGCCCTGGAGGGCACCCCGGCCACTACCGACGCGACCGGGCTGGCGGCGCGGATCGACGCGGCACTGCCCGAGGGGACCGTGATGTACGGGCTGACCTCGCAGGGCATCGGCGTCGCCGTGCGCCGGGCCCTGGCCCAGGCCACCGACTGGGCCGACTACGAGTGGCAGCTCATCCACGACGGCCCGCAGTCACCCGCTCTGCACATGGCACTGGACGAGGTGCTCACCGCCGAGGTCGCCGCGGGGCTGCGGCCGCCGACGCTGCGGGTGTGGGAGTGGGGCGCCCCGTCAGTGATCATCGGCAGCTTCCAGTCGCTGCGCAACGAGGTCGACGCCGAGGCGGCCGCCCGGCACGGCATCGAAGTGGTGCGCCGGATCTCGGGCGGCGGAGCGATGTTCGTCGCAACGCGAAGGCACTACTGCCTCGCTGCCTAGCCCTCACACGACACCCAAGCACCGCAAGTGCGGCAATCGCGACAAAGGTCGGCCGGAAAAGCGACCTACTCTGCGCGATTGTGAGCACCGCCGTGACAACCACACCACTCCGGCTGCGCCCTTTGGAGGAGCAGCCCGCCTCCGCCAGCCGCCGCAAGCGCGGCCTGATCTACGTCCGGGTCTCGAAGGCCCGCGACGACATGATCAGTCCCGAACTCCAGGTCGGCCACGCCTTGGCCCTCGCCAGGTCGGAGAACATCGACGTCATCGCCGACCCCATCATGGACCTCGGCGAGTCGGGCCGCCAGTTCGAAGAGCGCCGGATCGAAGAGATCAAACAGATGGCGCGCGACGGGCAGTTCGACGTGCTCATCCTATGGATCTGGTCGCGCTTCGGACGCAACCTCCGCGAGTCCCTCCAGCACCTCGACGCGCTCATGGACTACGGCGTCGAAGTACGGGCCGCCAAGGAGGATTTCGACGGCAAGACCACCATCGGCCGCTTCGCCATCGCCCAGATGCTGAACATCGCCGAGCTGGAGTCGAACCAGAAGGCCGACTCCTGGCGCGACACTTTCGAGCGCCGGCGGAACAAGGGACTTCCCCACTCCAACCGCGGCCGGTTCGGGTACTACCGCTGCGAGACCTGCCCCAAGTGGGAGTTCGGCAAGAAGCTGGAGACGTGCCCGAAGTGCCGCAACGGGATCCTGAAGGTCGACCCGGTGACCGGCCCCGTGTTGGCCCAGCTCTACCGCGACTACGCCGCCGGCATCTCGGTCCGCAAATTGGTGGCTGACCTCAATCGACGGGGCATCAGGACCTTCACCGGCAAGCCCTTCACCTCCGGCGACCTCCACGCCATTCTCGACAGCGGTTTCGGCCTGGGCTACGTCCGCTACCTCATACCCGAGCTGTCCCACCAGGTCGTCACGAATGACGACGGCAGCACGAGGAGGAAGCGGGTGAACCGGCAGCGCGACGTCACGGCGTTCCTGTACTACGGCGGCGCCCACGACGCGGTCATCGACGACCCGTCCAAGTGCGAGCGCATCTGGGACGCCTACGCCAAGCGCCGCATGGCCCAGAGTGGCCAGAGTTTCTTCTCGAACCGACCGCGCTACTCGCTCTCCCGACACCTCCGCTGCTCGGGCTGCGGCGGCCGGATGCAGACCGCCCTGCGCAACAAGAAGTACCGACGCCCACTCGTCGACGGTCTCCCCAACCCTCTCGACGTGACGTTTCGCTGCGCCAACCACATCGACGCAAAGTCCTGCCCCGCCAACGGCACTTACGTATCCCTGGCCGTCGCGGAAAAGTGGTTCCTCGAGTGGCTCGACCGCCAGGCGCAGATGAGCGAGCGGGAGGCTGAGGCGCTCGCGGCAAGGACGGCCGCACTCAGGACGCAGAACGACGGCGACCAGGCCCTCTTGCGCCGCCTTGAGGACGTCCAGAGCCAGCTGCAAGGTCTCCGGACCAAGGACGACAAGCTGACCGACGCCGTCCTCGCGGAGCTGGTATCCGCGGACTCGGCCCGCCGCAAGCGGACCGAGCTGGACACCCAGAGGCAAGCCCTAATCCGGGAACAGACCGAGCTGCGCACCAAGCTGAAGGAAGTTCCGGTGCAGCAGCCCCGTCCGCCCCAGGGTGACCTCCTCACGGCCCGCAAGATCTACTTGGCCGCAGGCCAGGCAGACCGGCGCGAGCTCGTGTCGAAGCTCGTCCGTGAGATACGCGTGAACAAAGGCAGGAGCGGCCCAGAAAAACTCCACGTCTATCCACTCTGGGAAGCACCGCCGCCGTGGGTTCCTCGAGAGCCGTCATCCGACTCGTGACCGCCAGCAGGGACTCCGTACCGGACAGCTAGGACGACCGCCAGGTCCCAGAAGTCCTTGAAGCACTCTTCCTTACTCAGGACGTCTGCCCTCATCACGATCTCGCTCTCTGTGGGAGTTGCTGACCCTCCTGCTTGGAGGGGCGGCAAACAGCCGCCCCTCCAGGATTGGAAATTTCTCTGGTTTGCCTCAGCCGGCTTCTGGTGCTAGCGCAGGAGACCTCGGCGGCAGCACTCCATGTACGTCAGGTACAAGGAGGCGGCGCGAAGTGGCTGCCGGGAAACATCGTCGACTGCTAGGTGTTGTGGGACAGGACACTGGTGACGTGGGCCGATGCCCGTAAAAGCAATGAGGCGAAGCCCAGCAGGTCCACTACCGTGGGGTTGTCGTCCCCCAGTTTCATGTCGCTCATCACATGCCCCCGTTTTACTGCACCGCTCGGCGCCGCCCGGGCGACCGGCCCGCTTGCCCCTCCACGCCCGTCGGAACGAGCACGGTACCCGTCTCAGCCGCCCCTCGGCCGCCGCTACTAACACAACACCACATTAGCCGCAGCTCTACCGCACCGCGAGACTCCCACGGGCACGGTGACCCGCCGGGACAGCCCCTCGGTGCGATTGCAGCCGGCGCGCCCGCCTCGACGGCCCGAAGAAGCAGCATGATGCGCCGCCACCGCGACGACCTGCACGCGGCCGTCGGCTGCCCCGGGGTCGCCGCGATGGAAAACGTGCCGTTGACCCACGGGAAGGGCTGGGCTGTAGGCGCCGCGGAGATTAGGCCCGGCCAGCGCCGTAGCAGGTGACGGCGCGTCACTGCTAGCGCTTCGAAAGAGTGTTGCATTGAACTCACTTTGTATGCTTGTGGGGCGCAAGAGGCCCTGTGTATGCGTTCCTAACAGAGTGGATCTGCTGGATCCGATATGTCTTCGGGGAGGGCATGTGAGTGCCGGGGCGGGCGCTATGGCTCTGTTGTTCAGTGAAGCGGAAGGCCGCATCCGGGTATCGGTAGCTGAAGCCCCGGAGGGCACACATGCTCTGTCCGTGCCGGTACGTCGTGAGGGGGCGAACCGTGCACCGCGTAATCGCCGGGGCTTGCTGCGCATTCGGGAAGTCGACCTGGTGACTGCGCGGGAGCAGCCGGCCTATGAACCCCCGGAGACTTTGGATAGCCGGCATCTGGTGTGGGTGCTCTCGGCGCAGCGGCGCTCTTGGGCCACGGTGGAGTCCCGTTTCGGAGACCGGGCGTGGGATGTAGCTATGGCGTTAGTGCGGTGCGGAGGTGTGGTCCTGCGTTGCGCGGTTGATGACGATCTCGAGCTCGCCGGTCCGTTGGCATGGCGTCTGTCTCATTCGTGGGCTTTGCAGGCGGATGAGTTGCTGCAGGAGCTGCGCGGGTGGCGGGATCCCGATGAGGTGCGCAAGGAACTGCTTGCGTTGATGGCGCCGGTATCGGAGTTGGAGCAGGAGCAGGTGCTGCTGGATGCCTGTCCGGCAGGTTCGCCACTGAGGGTCCCGCAGGACAGTGCGGTCGCGACCGAGGCGTGGACTGCCTATGAGGCGGCGGTGCGTGCGGCGTCGGTGTGGTGGCCGACGTACCGGGACGGGGAGCGGTTGTCCGCCAAGGAGTTGGCTGGTCTTGCGTTGAGCGGGTCAAAGAAGTGGACCCCTCCACGGCAGGCGGCTTTCGAGAACCTGGTCGGGATGAGCTTTGACCTGGCGCTCGATGAGGCTGATGTCGATGTTCGGGTGCGGGGGCCTTTGCGGTGGCGGGTGGGGGCGGTGGCTGCCGACGCCGCGGTGGCCAAGCCGTGGATTGCTCTGCCCGCTGGGGCTCTGCGACTGGTGGGGGAAGTCCAGTATGGCGGGCGCGGCGTCTTTTTGGTTGAGAACTCCGACACGTTTGAACGCGTGTGCGCGATCCCGGAAATCACGTCGCAGTGGCTGTGCGTCTGGGGCAAGGGGTACGTCACCAACAAGCTGGTTGCCCTGCTGGAGTGGATGCGTCCGGAGCGGCTGGCCATCTGGGGAGACCTGGATGCCGATGGGATCGCCATCGTCGATGACCTGTCGCGGCGCTTGAACCGCAAGGTGCATGCGGTCGGGATGGAAGTAGAGATGTGGCGTGCCGGCCCCTACCGAGACCAGGAGCCGGAGCAGTATCCGAAGGCGCGGGCGCTGGCGGAGAGGATGGCGGCGGAGGGGCCGGTGGAGCTGCGGGCGTTGGCGGCGGAGATCGCGGTCACGGGCGAGTCGTGTGAGCAGGAGCCGTTGCACCGAAAGGTGCTTCCGCGCTTGGTTGGGCTGTTGGAGGCGGTGCCAGCCGGTGGATGAACAGCTCGCGTTCGGGGATGGCGATCGCGAGGATCTGGCGGCGGCTGTTCAGTTGGCCAACTGGCGGGCGTTCATGGCTCCCGTTGCTGAGGATGCTGGTGCTGTGGCGCAGCATCCGGAGGTGGCGCGGGTGGCGCTTGCGATCTTGAAAGTGTTTGCCGAGCATGCCGGGGCGCACGGGCTGTCGAAAGCTGAGGTCGTGCAGGCGTTGAAGGGCAATCCTCAGGGGTGGTCGGAGGAGCTGATCGATCGCCGTTTGGCTGTCCTGACCCGGCTCGGGTTCCTTGAGCCGTACCTTCTGAAATCCCATCAGGACCGGTATGTCGTACGGCCTGCAGGGCTGGCGGGCGCTTTGGCGGCTGAACGGCTGGCGGAGCACGGGGGCGTCGATGAGTTGATCTTGCTGTTGGACCGAGCGAGGGCGGCGTTCGATCGCAGCAATCCCGACCCGGAGGCGGCTCTGGAGTATCTGGTGTCGTGTCGGAACGCGCTGCGGGTGTTCGCTCTGGATTTGCAGCGGGAGATCGCTACCGGCACGACGGCCGAGTTGATGGAGTCCCATCGACAGCATGATCACCAGGGGTTCACGCGCCAGGTGAAGGAACTGAACAAGCTGGTCACAGACCGGTTCAGCGGTGACTGGGCGCTGGAGGAGGCTGGTTCAGCTTTGATCGAGGCAGAGCAGTTCTACCGTCTGCAGGTCATGGCCGCTGCCGACCGAGTGCTCGAGCAGGGCGGCGGCAGTCTGAACTTCGATGTGTTGACCGTGAAGGAGTACGACCACGCCGCGGTCAAGGGTGACGTTGAGCTGCTGTCGCAGGTGGGTACGGCACTGGTCGCTGACGTGCCGGCGGTGTGGATCGAGCCGGCTCAGCTCCTGGAGACAGTGGAGAGCTTCGCTCCGCGCTCGCGGGCACGCGTGCGGCCTCTCGTGGTCGAGGGCGACGACGAGGATGAGGACGATCCTTTGCAGTGGGTCGAGGAGGCGCACGCGCATCTACGGGAGCGGCGTCGACTGCGGGCCGATGAGCTGTTGGCGGCAGACGAGGAAGTCGATCTCACGCAGGCGCTGTACGAAGCCGGATGGCCTGCGGCTGCGTCGATCATCACCGATGTGCTGGCGCTGAGTGACGATCCTGACGAGCCCTATGCGGTCGTGGTGGAGGACGGCTTGCTAGCCGATCCGGAGGCCTCCGTCACCTATCTACATCCCCTGCGTCTTCGGCGCCAGGATATGACTCAGAAGGCCGATGGGGGTTTAGATGGCTTCTGAACAGGACGCCACCCGTGAGGTGGATGAGGACACAGCGTTTCAAGCAGCGTTGCTTCTGGGACGGTTGCGGGCCACTGGAGTGGCGTCGGCCAAGACGACCGGTCCCGTGGCGGCTGCCGCTGCGGCCGCGGCCGCCAGGATTGGACGCCGGGTGATCCGCGTGCACGGGGTGGGCCGGTTGGCCGATGTGCTGGTCTTGGGGTGGGACGGTGAGACGGCACCGGTTGCCAGCCTGGCACCAGCGTGGCGGATTGGTTTGTCGCCGGTGCCGACCCTGGTGTGGGCGGTGTGCCTGCGCGCGGCGTGGCCGCGGCCTGAGCGCGCGCCGTTTCCGGGCGGGCCGTTTAGGCGTGCCGCCATTGTGGTGCTGTGTTCTCAACTGGGTGCGGACCGGGAAGCGGTAGAGCGGGCACTCGAGCGGACCTTGCCGGAGGCCGGGCTGATTGCCGTGGACGGGGACGAGCTGCGGCTGGGGGCAGCCGTTGCGGCACTTCCTGCTGTGGTGGTGGAGGGCCTGCGCCGCGGGCACCATCTGCTGCCGACTCCCGGGGCGGATGAGCAGGCGAGCGGGGAGCCGGCTCCGGCAGTGCCGCCGCATGAGGTCCGAGCCGATGCCGGGACCGCGCTCGAGATGTCCGATGGATATGTGGTGCGGTCGGTGGTCGCCACACTGGAGACGGCGCGTCGGCCGGTGCCCCGGGGTGAGCTGCCGATGCTGGCTGACCCTGCGTTGCGGGCCGCGGTGGAGCAGGCCCTGCTGCCGTGCGGGCGGCAACTGCTGCAGACGGCGGAGGGCAACTGGGTCACCGGATTTTGTGACCCGCTCGCCGATGCACTGGTGGCCGAGGAGGTCGGGACCCTCGCTGCGGTGGACCGGGCAGTGCTGGCCTTGGTCCTTTTGCACACGGTGGCGATTCCGAGGGCTCGGGGGCGGCACCGGCACAGCCGTTGGACGGGAGAGGCCCACACCGTCACCCTGACGGAGCTCGCCTCCAACCGGCGGATCTCCAAGGCCGCGATGAGGACGGCGCTGCGCAGGCTGCGGGCGGCGGGCATGGTCGCGGAGACCACCACGGGCCGTTACCTGCCCGGTCCCGCCCTGGACCGCATGAGCGAGGCCCGCAGCAACCTGCTCTGGGAGGACCTGATCCTGGTCGGTCGGCCCGACGGGCAGCTAGCCGCCGCCATCCGCCGACGGCGTGGTCTCGAAGCCCCCGCGCCCCGCGGCGAGTTATCCGAGAACCCGACAGAGACGGACCGCATGTGAGTCAGCAGATCCATAGTGCACGTGGCAAGCGGGGAGTGATCGGCACCCGTCAGCTGGTCGCTGTCCAGACGTTCTCCATTGCCCGCCTGACCTCCCACCCGGTGGCGATCGTCCCCGGCACGTTCGTCGCGGTGACCGGGCGGGGGCCGAAGGACTCCAATGAGTCGGGCAAGACCAGCTTCCTGGCTGCCCTGGCCCTCTTGCTGGGAGACCCGGAGTGGCGCATGGCGGGCGGTGGCTCCGTGCACGCACCCAAGCTGCTGTTCGAGCCCGTCACCGCCGGTGCATCGCCAGAGGTGAACGAGGCCGCCTCGATCGGCTATGTGGTGGGCGTCTTCGCCGAACCCGAGGATCCGTTGGGCAGCGCGCACACCGTGTGGCTGCAGATATCGGCCAAGTCACCGCACATCGAGGTACGGCACAAGGAAGGGGTGCACCTTCTGCTCAGCGGAGACGATCGCAGCCAGCACGAACTGGCTCCGGGGTTCTTCCGCACGCTCGGCGGTAAGCCCCTGGGCGCCACGGACTACGCGGAGGTCCTCTACGGCCGCGCCCCGCGTCTGCTGGCCTACATCATCAGCCGCGGCGGCATGCGGTCGCGACCCTCCTTGCTGAAGCTGGATGCGGGCACCTTCACGCCCGTGCAGATCGGGGAGGCGCTGCTCGATCTCATCGGCAAGGCCAGCATGCTCGCCACGGACGTACAGGCCCGTAAGGATCTGGCTAGGACGCAGAAAAACCTAGCCGACAAACTGGCCGATGCCGAGAGGTCCTGGCACGAAGAGGAAAACATCCTTCACTCCGTCGAAACCCGACAGCGGGCACGGGTGGAGGCCGACCGGGCTCACCGCTTCTGGCGCCTGGCATCGGCACGCGCCGCCCTTGATGCCGTCGTCTACGAGCGCCGGATCGGCAGCAGCCTCGCCCGTGTCGAGGATAATATGGCAGTTCTGGCTGCGCAGCATGACGCAGTGCAGGGCCAGCTCACCAAAGCCCGCGACATCGGCCAGCTTCGGCAATCGGCCCGTTCCGCACAGCTGCGCAGCGAAGAGCGTCAGCGAGAGGTGGAGGAGGCCAGCGAGAAGCTGGGACTGCTTCGAGGCGATTTGAAACGGGCGCAGAAGGATCACCGCCAGGCGCGGCAGCAGGCCGAGGACTACGTCGGTCCCTCCCTCACCGAGCTCGCCGAGCATGTCAGCGACCAGGAGGCACGTCAGCTCAAGGTGAAGGCGGAACTCCTGCTGGCCGAGGAACGTGTCGGGGCGCTGGAGGGAGAGCTTGCCGAGGCCCGGGAGGGGCGCACCGGCCAGGCGGGGGCGGCGTTGCGGGCCCTGGAGGGGGCAACGTCCCACCGGAGGGTGGGGCTGATGGCCACCACTCGCGTCCGTCCTGAGGCGCGGCCCCAGTGGGAGGCCCGCCTGGCGCCGTGGAGGGAGGCGGTGTGTATCGCCTCCGACGCCTTGGAGGATGCCACCCGTGCGGTGAGCACTCTGCCCGGGACCATCCTCATCTGCGGGCCGTCGAGCGAACCTGAAGCGCCAGGTTTCGGCGCCCCGGATGGCTTGCCCGAGGGAATCCTGGACGCCGATCCCCTGGCGGTGCCGTTCCTGCATGCCCTGGCCGATGCCACCGAGGTGACGGTTCCTCCGCATGCCTGGCTGTCTGGGCTGGGGGTCCGCGTCATCGGAGGCTTCGAGAAGCCGATCGCCGGCCAGGAGGACATCTGCGCCCACCTCGAGGGGCAGCGGGACCAGGCCCGGGCCCAGTGCGCTGCGCTGGAGACCGCAGCCGACCTGCACCGCCGCCGGATCGCCGAACTGCGCCGGGACATCAAACGCGCCGAGGCCCAAGAGCTCGTACAGCAGCTCGTTCCCAAGATCCGCGATCTCGAGGACGCACACGCCCAGTGCGTTGCCGCGCTGCCCGGACTGCGCACGTCGGCCAAAGAGGCAAGCGAGACGGCGCATGCGGCCCAGACGGCGTTTCTCACCGCGAAGGAACGTGCTCACAAGCTTGAAGGCGAACTGCGGAAGCTGAAGGACGACAGGGCGCAGGCGACGCGGAGGAAGGAGAAGCTGGAGGACCTCCGCGGGGGGCCAAACGCGGACCGGGCACGGATGATGTGGACGGGCTCTGAGGAAGAGGCTTTGGAGGAGCTCAACTGGAGCTACCTGCCCGAGGATGAGCCCGGCGCGGAGCCGGCCGACGGCATCAGCTCTCACGCCGTCGTGCCGCGGGACACGGAGCACCCGCCCGAAGTCCGCACCTGTGCGGACCTCCGCAGCGAGAGCCGGTCCCGGCTGACGGCCGCGCTGACGAGGCTCGCCGCAGACACGGCAACCACCGGTGTGGCCACCGTGGAGATCGCCGACGCTCTGCACCATCACGAGGCGCACACCGACGATCCGCACGACACCATCTTCCGTGCCTCGCTGACCGCGCTGAAGACGTGGCTGGATGAATACGAGGAGCGGGACGCAGGAGCTCGGGAGCAGGTGGAGGTGAAAAGGCGGGAGCGCGAGGACGAAGAGAGCTACCTTCACGACCTCGTCGAGGAGTCACGCCAGGCCCTCGCAGAAACCCAGGAGTCCATCAAGGAACGCGTGCAGAGTGCGCTGGAGCGCATCAGCCAACAGCTCAACATGCTGCACAGAAAAGAGGGATACGCAGCCAACCTGGTCTACAACGTCAGCGCGCCGGAGAGCGCCGAGGGCCAGTGGATCTGCCATGTCGTGCCCCAGTGGCAGCGCAACCCCGGCGGCTCCTTGCTGGCCTACGATGCGCCCACCAACACCGCCCAGGAAAAGCTGTTCTCCATCCACCTCGTCCTGGCCGCCTTGCTGGCGGCACCCGACGCGCGGGGCCGCGTCCTCATCCTCGACGAACTCGGTGACTCACTCGGCGCGGAGCACCGTCGTGAAGTGATCGCCGCACTGCGTGACGCCGCGCTAGAACACGGCATCACCGTGTTGGCCACCTGCCAGGACGGCCTGATGGCGGACGTGGGGCCGATGTGTGGCCAGGTACTGCAGTTCCGCTACTACTCGAAATCCGACCCGTTGAACCGGCCAACTGCCATGTACGGCTTCGACGCCAACCGGCGCCGCGTCAAGCTCACCATGGATGATCTCCTGGTCAGCCGATCCTGAACGACGTGTGCGCATCCGCCAGCGCGGCAGATGCCACTCCACCCCGCCAACTGGCTGCCACCCGGCGTGACATCGCAGCGGCGCGGAGCCCTAACCAATCTCCCATCTGGGTGAGTTGCGTCCGGGCTCTTTGCCAGGAACACATGCCGAGTCAAGCCCACAACAGACACCTGACCGCAGCGCCGGGCGACGTCCCGAGGCCCAGGGGCGGGCCCGGCGTTGCACGTCGACAGGGCAGCCTTGCGCCACCGCTAGCGGGTGGCAGGGCGGTGCCGGATTGTCTGCGAGACCTGTACGCGGAGTTGGACGAGGCGCTCACGGCGTGGGGCGAGGTGGAGGTGTCACCACTGCGGCACTACATCGCCTACCGGCGGCTGGTGAACGTGAACGTGGCCTCGGTGATCCTCCGGCCGAAGCACGAGGTAATCCTTGTCTACCTCAGACTTGCCCCAGAATCGGTCGAGCTGGAGGAGGGCTTCACCCGAGACATGCGCGGCATCGGACACTTCGGGGCCGGGGACGTGGAGGTACGCCTCGTCTCGGCGGCCGACCTGGAGAAGGCGGCGCCGCTCATCCGGTGGGCGTTCGAGGCTGCCTGACGCAACGAGAAGGGCGGCTGGTGCATCGGTTACTCGATGCGCCAGCCGCCCTTCGGCGTCTGCGGGCCGCCGGCCCCGGGCTCTCCGCTCTCATGCTTATGCCTCCGGTCCGGCCAGCTCGAAGTCGTCCTTCGTCAGTTCGGCGCGCAGCCGCTCCTCGGCGACGTCGGCGTAGTGCGCGGACAGCTCTACGCCCACGAAGCGACGTCCCTCGCGCAGGGCCGCGACCCCCGTGGAGCCGCTGCCGGTGAACGGGTCAAGCACGGTGCCGCCCTCGGGGCAGACCTGGACGAGCTGCTGCATGACCTCGACCGGCTTCTGGGTGATGTGGACCCGGCCCTTACGGGGCTGGGAGGCGATGTAGTGCCCCGGAAGGTAGAGGTCGCGGGTGTTGTCGAGGGATCCCTTGACGCCCCAGATGACGAACTCCGAGTCCTGCTTCGGCCCGCCCTTGCGGGGCCGACTGGAGGGCTTGATCCACGGGATGGTGCCACTCCAGGTCCACCCCGCCATCTGCAGGGCGTCGGAGGTGGTCGGCTCCTGACGCCAGTCGGTGAAGACCATGGCGACCGCGTGCTCGGTCGAGGCCCGGTACGCCTCGGTAAGCAGCTCGGTCAGCCAGGAGCGGTAGGACCGCTGATCGCGGTTCTCGCCAGGGAAGTCGGCGAGGTCGTGGGCCGAGTTGCTGGTGACGTACTTGGCCCGCGCGGTACGGCCGGTGCGGTCCGAACTGGTGCGCCCGCCAGAGTTGTACGGAGGGTCGGTGATCACCGCGTCGACGCTCTCGTCTGGGAGGGACTTCAGAACGGTCAGGGCGTCGCCTCGGTACAGCGTGTAGCTCATCGGGAGGGCCTCTCACAGGGCATGGCAGGGCTGGGCCCGCTCCGGACAGCCCTCAACGGCTGTCTTCCAGGGCGGGGTGTGCCGGAGGTTAGTGGCGATCTCCGGTCGGACCAAACGAGGTGGACCGCGCTCCCTGCCCGCGTCCCGGAGTCGTTTGGTGCGGCCGGGATCCCGGTCTACTGTCTCGCCGTGTCACCGGGCAGGAGCCTCATCCACCCCCACTGACCTGTGCTTATCCGTGCTGTCTCGTCCAATCGAACGGTACGGAAGGCCCGTTGCACTCTTCCTTCCCGCACGCCGTCAGGAGCCCCGGTGTACTGCCTGAGATTACGAGCGCGGCTGGCTGCCGCGCGTGACCTGAGACCGGCGTCCGGGAGCTACCAACTCCCCTGACCCGGTCCCGCCCGAGCGGCGGATGTACATCGGCGCGGTGCCGACGGCTTTGCACGAGAAGTCGGCACCGCGTCTCCTACGAACGCCGAGGAGCCGCTGCGATGCAGCATGCCCTGATATATCCGCGCCCCGACCCGACGCCGCCACTCGGGCGGCACCACCGCCTCGGTGAACGGCGGCGATGAAGAAGACCACCGGAGCCGTCGTCGGTCTCTGCGCAACCGCTCCGTTGCTGCTGGCCGTTCCGATCCTCGCCATCGGGGCCGGGACCGCCTCGGCCTCCTGCTCGACCGGCGGCGCACAGGATGTGGATACCGCCGCCGTCGCCACCCAGGTGAAGGCCATCCTGGACGGCGGCGACAAGGGCTCGGTCTCCGTGCCGGGCCTGGACGACCCGGCCGAACAGGTGCCCAACGCCAAGACGATCCAGGCCACCGGCGTCGCGATGAACATCCCGGTCCGCGGGCAGGTCGTGGCCCTAGCGACCGCCCTGCAGGAGAGTGGCCTTCGGAACTTGACCTACGGCGACCGTGACTCGCTGGGTCTCTTCCAGCAGAGGCCGTCGCAGGGTTGGGGCTCGGCGAACCAGATCCTCGATCCGGTGCACGCCTCGACCAAGTTCTACGAGGGGCTGCAGAAGGTCTCGGGCTGGCAGTCTCTGTCGATCACCCAGGCCGCCCAGGCTGTGCAACGGTCGGGCTTCCCCGACGCGTACGCCAAGTGGGAGCCGTTGGCCACCGCCCTGCAGAAGGCCATCGAGCCGCTGCTGCCGAAGGCCGGTAACCCATCGCCGAGTCCTTCGCCGTCCGGCTCGGCCGGAACCGGCAGCCCCTCGTCCGACGCCACGGGCGGCTGTTCGGCGGACGGGGACGGGACTGACTTCGGCGCCATCCCGGCCGGCGCGGTGCCGGCCGAGTACAAGATCCCCGCCAACGCTCCGCCGAAGGTGCAGACGGCGATCCGGTGGGCGCTCGGACAGCTCGACACGCCGTACCAGTGGGGCGGGAGCTGTACCGACTCCCACGGCAAGAACCCGATGGGGCGGTGCGACTGCTCCTCCCTGATGCAGCAGGCGTACAAGTCCGCCGGGGTCACCCTGACGCGGACTACGTACACGCAGGTCAAGGACGGCAAAGCTGTGTCGGTCGACGCCCTCCAGCCGGGTGACCTCCTCTTCACCGAGGGGACGGCCGCCGTGCCCGAACACGTCGGGATGGCCATCGGGCAGGGCCTTATCATCCATGCCCCACGCACCGGCGATGTGGTCCGCATCACCACCCTCGCCTCCTGGAAACCGCGGATTCTCGCGGCTCGCCGAGTCGTCTGACCGGCGCTTCTCCCCCTTCCCCTTTACCTCGCACCGCCGCTTCGCCCGTGCGGGCTTTGGCGTGCAGTGAATCGAACTGGAGTTCCCTGTGTATCTCGCCGACCAGGTCATACAGCTCGCCTACGATCCCGGGATCAAGCCGAACGAGGGCGGTCTGCCGGGTCTGTCGGTCCTCAAGCAGGTGATGGGCTCCATCAACCTCTTCGGCCTCGTCGCCGTGGTCGGCGCCCTCGCCGTCAGCGCGGGCGTGTGGGCTTGGGGCCACCACTCCGGCGGCCACCAGGCAGAGGCGAACGGAAAGAAGGGCGTGCTGGTGAGCGCCGGCGCGGCCCTTCTGCTGGGCGCGGCGAACGGCGTGGTGGCCTTCTTCAGTACGCTCGGGACGCAGGTCCACTAATGGCTCAGCACTCCCCCCACTTCGGCGGCGCATCTCGCGTGCGCCGCCGGGCGCTGCTCGGCGCCGTCGTCCTGGTGGTGCTCGTCACCCTCGCCGGGCTGGCCGCTTACCTCACCCGCGACGGCAGGAGTCCCTCCGAAACCCCTGCTCGACCGTCGAGTTCGCCCACAACTTCCTCCCAACTCGCGTCGCCCTCCGGGACGCCCACGCCACACACCGGTCCTCGTGACCTCCCGCTCCCGCCGAAGACCCACGACCCAATCGCGTACGGGAAGGCAGCAGCGGCAGCGCTGTGGTCCTACGACACCCGTGCGTACTCACAGACCGAACTACAGAAGGCTCTGCACGGTTGGTTGACCCCGGAGGCGAAGTACGCCGACCCGGCCTCGGTCGACAAGGTCGTCCCCTCACGCGCGCTGTGGAAGGAAATGGCCTCCAACGGCCAGTTCGCCACCGCCAAGGTGCACGAGGGGCACTTCCCGAACGCTTTCACCCAGGCCCTTCAGGAGGACCCTGGGGCAATCACTCACGCGTACGTCTACGCCGTCACGGTCTCCGGCAAGCAGTCGATCTCCTGGAAGGGCTCACCCGCCGGCGGCGCGGAGAGCCGTTCCACCACCCTCGCGGTCCAGTGCCGGCCCGACCATTCCTGCGCCCTGGTCGGCGTCATGCCGTCTGTCGCGCCCTGATCCCCGTCCGAGAAAGGAGGCAGCACCATGGGAGTCTGCGACTTCCCGCTGATGGACAAGGTGTGCGGCGCCGTCGACTTCGCCACCAACCCCGCCGGCACCGTCACCGACGGCATCGGCGCATGGATCGCGAAGTCGGCGGGCGAGCTGGCGGCCAGCGCGGCCGATCTCGCCGCTAAGGCCGTCGACCAGACGACCGCCATCGACCTCAACGCCGGTTGGTTCCGGGACAACTACGAGCTGCTACTACCCATCGGGCTCGCCCTGACCGTCGGCATCTTCTGTATCCAGCTCATGACCGCGGCCTGGCGGCGCGACGAACGCGCCCTTGCACGGGCGGCGTTCGGCACCATGACCGGCGTCCTCTTCAGCTTCTCCGCCATCGCCTTCACCACCGTCGCCATCACCGTGGTCGACGCCCTGTCCGATGGCCTGTTCCAAGCGGCCAACACCTCCGTCGAGGACGCGATCCGCCGCGTGGTCAAGGTCGATCAACTGGGAGCCATGTACGGCCTCGGCTGGGGTGTCCCAGCCCTGGTCGCCGTGGGGTGCGCCATCGGCGCCTTCCTCTACTGGGGCGTCATGGTCGCCCGCAAGGTCGGCGTGCTCATCATGGTCGCCCTCGCCGTCTTCGCCGGGGCCGGCGGCGGCTGGGAGGTCGCCAAGCGGTGGCGGCGCGGCTGGATCGAGGCCACCGCCACCCTGATCGTCTCCAAGCTTCTGATGACCGTCGTCTTCCTCATCGGCGTCTCCGCCATGGGCAAGACCGACACCAGCGACGGGATGGCGGCCCTGTCCGACGCGATGGCGGGCATCGTCGTGATGGTCCTCGTGCTGCTCTGCCCCTACGCCACGTACAAGTTCGTCCACTGGGCCAGCGACGGCGGCGGCCACGCCGACCTGCACCGCACCAGCGTCGCCGGCATGGCGGTCGCCGCAGGAGCGGCGAAGACCGCGGGCACCCTGGCGATGCAGGCCAGCACCGGAACCCCCGCCCCGCAGGGTCCGAACCAGATCCCCGGTGCAGGTGCCGACGGCGTCGCCTCCGGCATCAACCCCTCCGGCGGCACCCTCAGCAAGGAGGGCATCGACGCCGGTCCGCCCAAGCAGCAAACCCGCTTCCGGTACGGCGAGAACCCGAACGCCACCGGCGACAAGGGCCAGGCCCTGATCCAGCGGCCCGGGATCCCACCGCTCATCACGCGTCCCGACGAGGGCGAAGCGGAAGGATTCGAGGTGACCGTCCAGGGCGTCACCGAAGGTTCCGATCATCTCGTCGGCACGTCGAGTCCTGGAAGCGGCGCGACCTACATGGGCACCGTGCCGTCCACCGGCGCCGCTCCCTCAAGCGCGCCGCCGCCTTCCACCGGACCGTCGGTCACTAATTCCCCCACACCGACGAACTGGGTTTTCCCCACGCAGCCGCCGTCGGGTTCCTGACCCAGTACACCCGGGGGGCGGGCCGTACACCACGGCCCGCCCTCACCTCACACGACCGGGAGAAAGGGGTTCCGCCATGCCTTCCAGAAGAGCATCGCGCACCCCGTTCTCCGCCCGCTCCCACCGTCTGGAACCACCATGTCCGGCAAGCACCAGGCACCCATGGCCACCGTGAAATTCCCCCACCGCAGCAGGCGCGGCATCCTGCTCGGCCTGACCGCCCCGCAATTGATCGTCGCGAGCCTCACCGGCCTGCTCCTTCTCGCCGTGGTCCTCACCCGCGGCGTGTTCGGCGCTCTTCAACTCATTCCCCTCTGGGCCGTCATCGCCCTCCTCGTCTTCGTCCGTCACCGGGGGCGTGCCCTGGCGGACTGGGCTCCGATCGTCACCCGGTACGTCCTGCGCCGGATGCGCGGCCAACTCGTCTGGCTTACCCGGCCCTCCCGCCGTCCGACCCGCGAAGGGCTGCTTCACCTGCCCGGCACCGCCGCCAGCCTGCGCGTGGTCACCGCCCCCGACGGTAGGTACGGTGCGGTTCATGCCCCCCACAGCGGCACGCTGACCGCCGTGGCCAAGGTCTCTTCCCGCGCCTACGCGCTCCTCGACCCGGGCACCCAGCAGGCCAACGTCGACGGCTGGGGACGCGCGCTGGCCGCACTCGCCCGCACCGGGCAGATCGCCCGGATCCAGGTGATCGAGCGCACAGTGCCGGACTCCGGCGACGCCCTGCGCCGCTACTGGGAGGATCACGGTCAGCCGCACGCCCCCATGGCCGGCGCGATCTACAGCGAGCTGATCCAGAGCGCGGGCCCGGCGGCGGCCCCGCACGAGGCGTACGTCGCGGTGTCGCTAAACACCAAGGCTGCGCGACGGCTGATCAACCAGGCCGGCGGCGGTCTGACCGGGTCCTTCAGCGTGCTGGCGCAGCTCACCTCCACCTTCGATCAGGCCGCGCGAACCGCCGGTCTCAACCCCACCGGCTGGCTCACCGCCCGCGAGATCGCCGCCGTCGTGCGCACAGCGTACGAGCCCAAGGCCCTGGCGACGCTGGACCGGTGGTCGACCACCGGCCGTCCCGAGGCCGAGCCCGCCGCCGCCGGGCCCGTCGTGGTCGTCGAGAAGGCGGACCACATCGCGACCGACTCGGCCGTCCACGCCACGTACTGGGTGGAGAACTGGCCCCGGACCGAGACATCGGCCGGCTTCCTGCATCAGCTCCTGTTCACCGGTGGGGTCCGGCGCACGCTGTCGCTCTCCTACGAGCCGAAGGGACTGGAGGCCGCCCTGCGTGATGTCCAGCGCAAGAAGGCCAGCGTGATCGCCGATGCCGCCGAGCGGGCCCGGCGCGGCCAGGTCGACTCCGAGGCGGACTCGATCGAGTACCAGGACATCAAGTCCCGCGAGCGCCAGCTCATCGCTGGGCACGCCGATGTCGCCTTGACCGGGCTGCTGACGGTCTCGGCCGACTCCGAGGAGGAACTCCGATCCGCTTGCGCGGTCGTGGAGACCGCCGCCGTCGGCGCCCAGCTCGACGTCCGGCCCCTGACCTGGCAGCAGGCTGAAGCGTTCACCGCCGCTGCCCTGCCACTCGCGCTCGCCACCTGACGCGACCTTCTCTTACCTTCGAAAGAGCACCCTCATGTCCCGCCCCGCCAGCCCGACCGCGCAGGACTTCGTGCCCTTCGCCACCGCCGCGCTCGACTTCCACCGCGCGCTCAACATCCCGGGCGGTCCACTGGTCGCCGCCCGGGTCGAGCTGGACGCCCTGCACGCCCACCTCGTCTCGTTGTACGGCCTGCTGGACGCCCACTCCGCCCGCACCGGGCAGCTCGTTCCGGCCGAGGGCGACCAGCTGCGCGCCGCCCGCACCCGCATCTGGCAGGCCGCCGACCACGTCCACAGCGCCTACCACGCAGCGCCCCGGCCGAACTCCGGCGAGGTGCCCGAACCGGAGGCGTGCCAGGCCGGCCTGCCCGAAGGGGCGCCGGAACTGACCATTTGCCAGCGCCACCAGCGCACCGCACACCTGGTACGCCGTCGTGCCACCTCGGCCGACCTGCACACGCCGTTCACCGGCCTCGTCCGCCGCTGACCCGCCTACCGCCTGGAGAAACGTTCATGCCCCGCACCCGCGCCAGCGCCTCTCCCCTGTACGTGCCGTACAAGGCTTCGCGTGCCGAGCAAAGGGCCGCCCGAGCCGGTTTCGCCGAGGCCCGCCGCCAGGCCCGCCTCGCCGGAACACCGCCCAAGCACCGCGCCGAGCAGACTCTCGACCCGGAGCTGCGTCCGACCTACCCGCCGACCGGTCGTCCTGGTCCGGCCTCGGCCCGGGGCGGCAAGCTCAGCCTGCCCGCCCACCGGATGACCACCGCCACGGCATCGGGGGCCTATCCCTTCGTGGCCGAGGGGGGCCTGGGGGCGGAGGGCGTCTTCATCGGCCGTGATGTCCACGCGGAAGCCGCGTTCTGCTTCGACCCCTTCTCGCTGTACAACAGCGGTCGCATCGAGGGCTTCACGAACCCCAACGTCGTCCTCGCCGGGATTATCGGCATGGGCAAGTCGGCGCTGGCGAAGTCCATCGCCACCAGGTCGATCGCCCACGGCTACCGGATATACATTCCCTGCGACCCGAAGGGCGAGTGGACCGGCGTTGCGCAGGCCCTCGGCGGCTACAGCATCGCACTGGGGCCGGGGCTCCCGGGCAGGCTGAACCCGCTGGACGCCCCGGCCCGGCCCGCCTCGGTCAGCGAGGACGACTGGTCGGCCGAGGTCCGAAAGCGCCGCCTGCTGCTCCTGGCCGGCCTGGCGCGCACCGTACTGAAGCGTGATCTGCTGCCGATGGAGCACACTGCCCTGGACCTCGCCCTCGACCTGGTCGTCGCCGAGGCCGCCACCCGTGGCACGGTGCCCCTGCTCGGCGAGATCGCGCATGCCCTTGGCTCGCCCGAGCGCCTCGACCGGGCCCTCGGCCACCAAGCCGGGCACCTGGGGTCCGCCGCCCAGGACCTCGCGCACGCCCTGCGGCGCCTGGTGCACGGCGACCTCAGCGGCATGTTCGACGCCCCTTCGACAGTGGTTTTCGATCCGACCGCGCCGATGCTGTCTATCGATCTCTCCCGCCTCGGCGGCTCCAGTGACGACACCGCGCTGGTTCTCGCGATGACCTGTGCGAGCGCGTGGATGGAGTCCGCCCTCGCCGACCCCGACGGCGGCCGACGCTGGGTGATCTACGACGAGGCATGGAGGCTGATGAGGCATATCGGCCTGCTGGAGCGGATGCAGAGCCAGTGGAAGCTCTCGCGAGGGCTCGGCATCGCCAACTTGATGGTCATCCACCGGTTGTCGGACCTGCTCTCGGCAGGCGACGCCGGTTCGCGTGGCCGGGTGCTGGCCGAGGGCCTGCTGGCCGACTGCTCCACCCGCATCATCTACCGCCAGGAACCCGACCAGCTCGCAGCCGCCGCTTCTCTGCTCGGTCTGACCGGCGTCGAGACCCAGGCGGTGTCCGCCCTGACCAAGGGCAGGGGCCTGTGGAAGGTCGCCGGCCGCTCCTTCATCACACAGCACATCCTGCACCCGGCGGAACGCGAGCTGTTCGACACCGACGCCCGTATGGTGGCTAAAGGCGCCGAGTTCACGAAAACTGAAGCGCCTTAGCTGCCGCTCCGGCCCCGTGAGGTGCAGTAATGAGTGTAGGTGAGGTCCTGAGTTCCCGTCGGCTACTGGTCGGAGCCAATCTCGGGGCACACGGTGCCCGTGGCAGTGCCGCCGAGCTGGATGTCCTCGTCGGGCACCTGGCCGATCTCGGCGAAGCGCTGCACCTCGTGGGCGAGGGCATAGGTCACGGGATCCACTCGCTTGGAGCGGCAGCTCGTACCTACCCAGCCGTCTCCGCACTTGAGGCTCCCGCCGGTCCGCCGACCGCGACATCTGCTCCGCTGCCGCCGGCGCCTGTCCGCTCGCTGCCATGCTCACGGTGATGATCGGCACAGGGGCAAGGATTGATGATGCCTAGTTCTCCTACCTCTCCCGCATCTCCCGAGAATCAGCTCTCGACGATCACCGATCACCTGGAGTGACGGCGACACCTCCCGGCACTGACGTCGGCCGCCGCCGGCATCAACCAGGCGTTCGATGCCTTGGACGCCGTCTCGGACTCCTCTGCGATCAGGACGGCTGCCTCATCGACGAGGAGGGCTACGCGGACGGCGAGGTGAAACGCGACGCCGAGGCATGGAAGCACGCCGAGGTCTTCCTCGACCACGGCCCCGAAGTGCTGGCAGGGGTGCGCGCCGCCGACGACGATCTCGACTACGTTGAGGGACCGATCAGCGACGACCTCGGCCGGCTGCGCGGAATCGACACCACCCTGGGACGAGCGGGCCAAATCCGGCACGAGTGGGACCCGATCATGGCGCTCATGGACGCCTCGCTCCCAGGCTCGCGAAAGCTTTACCAGGAGCGCGGGGAGGAGCACCGCAACTCCGAGGGCTGGCACTACGCGCACGGACTGTCTTATCAGGGCGCGGCGCTCGTCCGCGCCGCCGACTACCTGGCCAACCGCGCAGACGCCGAACAGCTCTCACAGACCGCACGTGCACGTGTGGCCCTCACCCGGTCGGCTCCGGTCACCCGTGGCACCCCGCCCCCTACGTCTCCTGCGTCCTCGGCGTCGAATCCGCCGGTCCCCGGCCGTTCCCACTGACTCTCCTAGCACCAAGTCGCGGCAGCACCAAACCGACCGATCGCCGGATCCTCGTGAACCCGCCCTCCTCTTCCAGCCCCAGGCGCCCGCGGCTCACACCGCCGGCCCGAGACGCCCGGCCACGGAGAAGCCCATGCACCCCGATAACGCCCTCATCACCTTCGAGCAAGAGGGATCACACGTCCTCGCGTGGATCAGCGCATCGCCCTTCCCGCCTGCGGACGACGCTTCCGAACGGGACCACCGGTACAACTTCCTCACCGCTCCCCTCCAACAGCGCGGCCTGGAGTGCACCGTCGAGTACGGCCTCAGCGACTACATCGTCCACGCCGAGCTTCCCGACGGCAGTTCGCTGATCATCTCGCCGCCGCAGGAACCGCCGTCCGAGCACCCCGAGTCCCCCGAGAGCTGGACGGTGACCCGCCACCGGTCCACCAAGCCTGCGGTGCACGAAGTGATCTACGACTCAGAGCCC
The DNA here is from genome assembly GCA_000719105.1 of Streptomyces sclerotialus. GTDB lineage: Bacteria > Actinomycetota > Actinomycetes > Streptomycetales > Streptomycetaceae > Streptomyces > Streptomyces sclerotialus_B. The sequence continues at coordinate 50,536 of JODX01000019.1, forward strand.
GACGGGCCCCACGCCCGGCACGGCGGCAGCGTTCCAAACCTGCTTGCCGCCGTTGACGCGCGCCTGGACCAACTCGGCGTGCCACCGCGCCGGGAGCAGGAACGTTCCGCCGAGGAACGCGCCGCCGGCACGGTGCTGCACCGCGCGGGCTTCGTTCCCGCTGTGGCGTTCGGCGGCGAGCATCACTACCGGCTGCCCTCGGCCATGACTGATCCGGCCGAGCAGCGGCTGGTGGTTACCCGGGCTTTCGACATGCTGCAGGCCGAGGGCTTCAACCTCGTTTGCGACCCGGCCCTCTTGGACCCCAGCCTTCCTCTTGCCCGAGATCACGAGATGAGTCTCGGCGACCGACTCGGGCACCTGGCGCAGTCCATCCCGGCGGCGACGCACACGAGCGAGGCGGTCGCCCCGTTGAGCGAGCTGACCGCTCCCGGCGACGGCGTTCTGCAGCGGGTCGTGGAGATTCTCGACACGACGGCCGACTGGTGGGAGGGGTTCGGCGACACTACCGATCACCGCTACGCGGACCGCCTGCGCCTCATCGCCGAGGACCTGGACTCCTACGCAGTCTGGCTTCGAGCGATACGCGACGACCTGGCCGACCGCCACACCGCCCACCGCAGCACGGCTCGGGCACAGGCGAACCGGACCGCCCCGTCGCCTACAGCACCGTCCCGGGTGAGTGCTGCTCTTGCGCCTTCACCGTCGGTCGAACAGCGCACGGTCGCTGTCCGCCTGCCGGCGGAGTCGTCCGCGCGCACCGCGCTGCCGTCCGTGCGCCCCTCGTCCGCCCCCGGGCGCTGACCCCACCTTCTTGGAGTCCTCCATGTACCGCACCGGCAGAAGCAATCCGTCCCTCGACCACCACTGCGACCGAGCCCACCCCGGATGGATTCGCCATGCCCAGCCACTACGACGTGTTGCCCGATCTAGCCTTCGGCCACCATCCCGTCCACGGCATTGTTGCCGCTAACCCCAGGAACCTCGCCGCCAGCACGTGGATGCTGAAGGGGTTCGGCTTCCACCCCGTTCCGGACCAGCCGACGCTGTACACCCTGGCCAACCAGGAACGTGATGGACAGGGCCGTACGGCCCGAGCTGTCGCTCTGCTACGCCAGTCCGGCTACCGGGTGGACGTAGACGCCGCGCTCGATCCCTCGCTGGCACCCGATGCGGCGCCCGTCCGCGACCGAGTCGCATTCGGTGAACCCGATGTGGCCTTCGCCGAGCATATGCGGCTCGGCATCGTCGCGGCCATCGACGACCGTGCCTCCGAACTCACCGGACTCACCCTCGTGGAACACGGTTGGCTGCACGACCCGAGCTTGGACATCTACATGTTGCCCGCCACCACCGACCGTGACGAGGCCCTGGGCGAGGTCGCCGACGCCACGTTGTCGCTGCACCGGTCCGGTGTCCAGGTCGCGGTGCAGCCACGCCTCGCTCAGGACGTAGCAGCTCGCCCCCGCCCAACCACCGCACCGACCGCGTCCCGCGAACGCGGCCATGGCACTCCCCGCGCATCTCCGGTCAGCGCCGCCGCGCTCGCCGCCAGCCCGGCACGTGCCGCCATCCCGGGCAAGGCACCTGTCCCCGCCCCCGTTACGCCCGCTGCGGCGGCGCGGCCGGTCGACCCCCGCATCGCGTTCTCCCGCCCGCGCTGATCCAGCTCCCGTAAGGAGAGAGTTCCATGGCCGTGAAGACCATTTGGTCGATCAACCACACCTGCGGTCACCAGACCGACCGCGACCTGTCCGACCGGGCAGCCGACCGCCGTGCTGGCTTCGCCGAATGGCTCACCAGGCAGGAGTGCACCACCTGCTGGCGCGCCTCCCAAGAGGGGGACGAGCAGGACAAGGCAGCCTGGCTCAAGGCCAAGCAGGCCGAGGAGCAGGCCGAGTCCGAAGCCTGGTCGCAGCAGTACCGGATGCCTCCTCTGGAGGGGACCGAGCGGGCCGTCGCCTGGGGCGTGCGCTGCCGTCACCAGGTCCTGGCCGCCGCCTACACAGCCCTGGTCCTCGAAGGCGCAACCAGCGAGACGGAGTGGGAGGGGATCGAGGAGACCGCCCGCACCGTCACCCGCGCCGGGTGGTGGATCGACCAGCGCACCTCCGAGCCGGACGACCTCACTGAGCTGCTCCAAGCCGCCACCGAGGCCGACCGGCCGACCGAGAATCCCCATGTCCCGGTGTCCCGCTGCGGCGGGACACCGGCCCCCCTTCTCACCGCTGACGATCTGACACCCCGGGTCGAGCACCGGCATCTATCAGCGATCTCCGGCTCGTTCAGATCCCGGCATTTGCGGGCCCTCTCCCTGACGTCCCACCAACCGGGCCCTCGTTCCGCCGCTCGTCTCCGAGCTGGATCACCTGTCCGCCGCTCTGCCCCGACCCACGCGCCCAGGAGGCCAACGTGCCTGCTCCCACGATCATCATCACGTCCGAGTTCAGCGGCAGCGTCGTGGCAAGGGGGGCCACCGACGATCTTTCCGCCTCACTCCTGAAGCACGCCGGCTTCCAGCAAATCGACGACTGGCACGGCCGACGCCATCGCCTTCCCACCACCACTCCAGACGCCGACAAGGTCGCCATCGCCACCCACGCAGCCGAGATGCTCCGCGCCGCCCGCTACAGCGTCGGCCTCCCTCGCTGGACACGGCCCGGATAAGCACTCCGGCACACCCCCTCGGGCCCTACACCGCCGGAGCAGAACTCCTTCAGATCACGGACAGGATCAGGTCGGCCGAGAACGGTGCCGACCTCCAGCGAGCGGTCGACCACCTCCTTCACCCTGAGCACGGTGCTCTGGAGCGCGTACGGGAAGCGCTGGAGGCAGCAGGAGAGCAGATCCACAACCTCGACGACGAGGCGTACGCGCTCGCCGACCGATTCGGCTTCGCCTCGGAGTTCGTCAGCTCTGCGCAGTCAGAACTCGTCGACCTCGATATCGAGCTTCGCAGTGTCGGTGACGCACAGCAGGCAGAGACCGAGACGCGGACGCACTCCCCGAAGCTGCCCGACCATCGGGGCGCCGCTCTGGCCACGTCGCCAGCTGCGGCGAAGGCCAAGGTCTCCCCGGCCCTCGTCGGCGAAGCGGCGCAAAATATCGCGGCCGTACGCCCGCCGAACGCCCCAGGTCCGCGGCGGTGATTCGGCCCCCATCCGGCTTGGCCACCCAGACAACCGCCCAGGAGCATTGCGCCCGAGTTCTACCCGAGCATCGGTGACACCGTCGGTGCCGCGGTGCAGCACAACATCCGGCGAGCCCACGGCCCCAACAAGCCACTGCAGGTCCGTCACTGCCCCACGCTTCCGCCGGCCCGTACTCCGTCCACGGAATGATCGCCCGTCTCACCGAGGACGCGACGCCCGACGAGGTGGCGGGGATCATCGAGGATGTCAACGGTGCGCTGGTCGGGGCCCGGTCGCAACTGACCGAACTCGTCGCCGCTGCCGCCGACTGGACTCGTGCCCGTCTGGCGTTCGACGACCCGCATCACAGCCCCGCCTTCGCAACCTGGACGCGGCTGGCCGCCGCCAACGGCGTGCTCCGGGACATCCAGGAGCAGTTGGAGATCGCCGAGGACGGGGTCGCCGCGTGCCCCGTCGAGCGCGCCGACCCCCGGCACCATGAGATGGTCAGCGTCCTGCGTGGCCGGGAACTGCTCGACGACGTCATCGGCACCGGCACGGTCCCCGCACCGGCGTCTGATCGAGGTCCCGAGGTAAACCGGAAGCGTGCCGCTCGTACCTCCTCGCCGCTTGCCAGCCCCCGACGACCGTCGTCCACGACCAGCACTCCGCCGCCCACTGCGCCGCCCCGTCCGCGGCACGCCCCACCGGTCGCCTCCGGCTGAAACGTCCCGCTTGATCCACGAGGAGCGAGCCCGTGAGCTGCACGAGAGCCGAGCACGCCCCGCCCCCGCCCGCTCGCACACCCAAGGAACCGCCGTGCCCTCCCCGCGTACCAACGCGCCGTCGACCACCACCGGGTCGGACGCGCTCCTCTACCTCCTGTTCGGCGTCCTCGGCGCCGCCATGACCTTCGGCTCACTCGCCTGGCTGACCGGCAGCCTCACCAACGTCCTTGTCAGCGGCGGATCGTGGGCTCCGTTCCGCGCCACCGATGCCCTGCTACACCCGGAGGTGCTGTGGCCGGCCCTGAGCACCACCGCGCTGCTGGTCGGCGCCCGCATCGTCCCCGGCCTGGTCACCATCGCCCTGGCCACCACCGGGGTGGTGCTGTGGATGCGCTGGCGCTCCAGCTCCAGGACCGGTCTCGCCCGTAAGGCCGACCTGGCGCCGCTGCTGGACAAGGAGATCACCGCGAAGGCGAAGAGCCTGCGGCCGTCCCTCAGCGACCGGGAGTGTAAAAGAGGTCGCTCCCGCTGACCGCGGCATCCTCCTCGGCACCCTCGGACCCGGTCGGGCCGAGGTCCGTGCTTCCTGGGAGGACGTGCTCGTCGCGATCATGGCCCCGCGAAGCGGGAAGACCTCCGGACTGGCGATCCCCGCGATCCTTTCGGCGCCCGGACCGGTGCTGCTCACCAGCAACAAGGCCGCGAACGACGCCTTCACCGCCACGGTGGACGCCCGCGCCGAGGTCGGCACGATCTGGACCCTCGACCCCCAGCAGATCGCTCACCACCCGCGCGAGATGTGGTGGGACATCCTGGCCGACGCCCGCGACCTGGCCGGGGCGAAACGCTTGGCCGGGCACTTCGTCGCCGCCAGCGTGGACGAGTCGAGCGGCTCCGACTTCTGGTCCACCGCCGCGAGCAACACCCTCGGCGCCCTGTTCCTGGCCGCCGCCAGCCACCGGCGGCCGATTACCGACGTCCTGTCCTGGCTCGCCACCCCGGCCGACCGAACCCCGGTGGACCTGCTCACCGACGCCGGCCACGACGCGGTCGCCGCCCAGCTCCAGGGCACCGTCTCCGGCGCGACCGAAACCCGCGACGGCATCTATGAGACGGCGCGGCAGTACGCGAGCTGCCTGCTCGACCCGGATGTCGCTGCCTGGGTCACGCCGAACGGGGACCTCCCCGAGTTCAAGCCCTTCGTCTTCGCCACCTCCCGCGACACCCTGTATCTGCTCAGCAAGGACGGCGGCGGCAGCGCGAGCGCGATCATCGCGGCGGCGGCCGACGCCGTGATGCGCGCGGCCGTGATCGTCGCCGAGCGCTCTGGCGGCCGGCTCGACCCGCCCGCCCTGTGCGTCCTCGACGAGGCGGCGAACGTTTGCCGCATCAGCGATCTCCCGGACCTGTACTCGCATCTAGGCAGTCGGGGCGTCATTCCGATGACGATTCTGCAGTCCTACCGGCAGGGTCAGCGGTGCTGGGGCGAGGCCGGCATGGATGCCCTGTACTCCGCCGCCACTGTCAAGATCATCGGATCGGGTATCGACGACGCGGACTTCGCTGACCGCCTCAGCAGGCAAGTCGGCGACCACGACGTCCAGACCACCTCCGTGTCGACGAGCGAGAGCGGCAAGTCCATCTCGGTGAGCATGCGCACCGAGCGCATCCTGCCGCCCGACGCGATCCGCGCCCTGCCCAAGGGGAAGGTGCTGCTGCTGGCCACCGGCATCCGGGTAGCCATGCTCAATCTCAAGCCCTGGTACAAGGAGCCCTCCGCCAAGGTGGTCGGGCCGGCCTCCGCCCGCGCCACGAAGGCGATCACCGAGCGGGCCCTCGCGAAGAGCTTCGGCCCCGACGACTTGTGGCTGTCGGTATGAGCACGCCCACGCCGCGTCCCGGGCGGCTGCCGCGCTCACCGGTCGTGCTGCGCGACGGCCAGTGGTGGCTGGTCGGTAGGGCCGGCTCGATTCCCGCTTCCGATCCCGCGTTCACCGCCGTGTTGGACGACTTCGCCCAGGCGATGGCCGCTGCCGACCGGGCGGTTGCCGGCCTTCGCACGCGGCGGAGCGAGTCCTCCGCCTCCAACACGGGAGGCCGACGATGAACCCGCTGCTGAGTGCCGAGCAGGCGGTCCTCGGCTCCGTGCTCCTCGATCCGGACCAGCTCTCGCATCTGGACTGGCTCACGCCGGATCACTTCTCCCGGCCCGTTCACCGGGCGCTGTTCGCCGCGCTTCGCAAGCTTCGCAACGACGGCCACCCCGCGCTCTCAGCCGAGGGGCCGGTGCCTCTGTCGTGGGTGACCGACGCGGTCGACGAGGCCAGCCTCCATGTTCGTGGGCTGGCCGCGGCGTACGCCCACACCCTGATCTCGACCTGTCCGTGTCCTGCGCACGCTCCGGTGTACGGCCGCATGGTGCTGGAGGGAGCGATCCACCGCACCGTCGCCCAGCACGCGATTCGCCTACACCAGGTGGCTCGCGCCGACGCCCTGCAGGGAGAGGTCGAAGAAGCACTGCGGTCGGCGGATGTCCTGACCGGGGTACTCACCGATCTCGCACAGCGCTGGGGAACCGACCCCCGTCCGGTCGCGCCCCCCGCTGCGCCGACCACCGCCCCGGCCGCGCCGCCGGTCAGGGCCGATCTGGTCGCCGAGAACGAGCGCTTCCTTCTGGCCGTCCTCGCCGAGCAGCCGAGGGCCCTGGATGAGGTCGTGGCCTGGCTGCGGCCGGGGGACTTCGCCGTTCCGGCCCACGGGCAGGTCTACCGGTGCCTCGGCGCGCTGCACCATCGGGGCGAACCCATCGACCGGATCACCCTGCTCTGGGAGGCCCAGCGGCGCGGCCTCCTGGCCGACGGCACGTTGTCGGGTGAGCAGCTGACCTCCATCTGCGACGGTGCGGTCCCCGGCAGCACCGAATGGTTCGCGGAACGGGTGATGCGCTCCTCCCTTACGCGCGCCGCAGCCGCCTCCGCACGTGCCGTCCGGGATCTGGCCGAGGACGAAGCCCTGGTTCCCGGTCGGCTGATCAACCACGCCCTGCACGCGCTCGGTCCGCTCGACGAGGTGCGCGCCCGCTGGGCGACCGCGAACGGTAACCCGGCACCGAAACAGCCAGCCTCCGCTGCGCCGGACGGACCACCTCCGGCTCGGGTGCACGCTGCCCGCGCCCGCAGCACGCCGCACACAACCCCGTCACCCCCGGCCCGGCCCCGCCTCGTGCCCACGTCGGCCGCTGCCCGGCCGCACTCTCGCGGCCACCACTGACGCCGCTCAGGGGTCCAGCCCCTCACCCTTTCTCCTTCATGGAATTCACCTTGATCGACCCCTCCTCCTCCGATGCCCTGACCTTCCGCGCCACGGCATCGGGGCTTCGACGCCGTGCGCGGCCCCTCCGGGTCATCGGAGATACCCACCGCTCACTCGACAGCGCCACCGCCGAAGGCGTCGGACGGGACCCAGGGGCTCGCCGAACCAGCGGCACGGCAATGGGCACATGGCCCCGCCCGGCGCAGCGGCATCCCTGCTGCCTCCGCTGAGGAGCAGCGACACGGGCACCGCGGGCCGCTGTCCCGGCAAGAGTGGCCTCCTTCCTTGTCAGCGGTGGCCTCCCGCTCTGGACGGAGTCGACCCCGGCCGAGGAGCAGACCGCGGTGGGGACCGTACGCAGCCGCCATCACCCGATGGGAAAGGCTCACCCGCCCCGCACCAGCCCCCACCGACGCGGCCGGGCGGCTCCGCGCCGGCTTCGTCGAGCGGATGCAGGGCCTGGACACCGGCTGGGTCACCGCCACCCCGGGGCTCAGACGACCGGCGCACCTCACCGCGCTCGGCAACAGCGCCGTCCCCCAACAGGCGACGCGCGCTTTGCAGTTGCTGGCACCCACTTCCTGCGCTGCCCTCGTTGCACAGGCGGGTAGCGCCCCACTACCGGGTTTTCCCAGCCGGACCAAACCGCGGTTTCTCCGGATCCTCTCGGGCATGTCGCCGTCTCACAGATGGAGCACGCTTCCATGTCCGACACCAGCCCGACCACCCCCGTCCCCGAGCCGTTCCGCGTATCCGACGGGGACCTCGACGACCTCGCCAGCACCCTCGCCAAGACCATGGCCGAGGTCAGGCAGCACGGCGTCATCCTCGACCGCCTCGGCTCCGAATCCGATCCCGCACCCGCTGCCGACCAGCAGGCGGACGGCGCTTCGGCAGCCGGGGCGGCCGACCCCAAGCAGACCGACGGCCCCGCCTCGGTGTTCATCCTCGCCCTGGGCGGCGAAGAGTACGCAGTCGAACTCGCCGCCCTCAGTGACTGGGTGAACTACCTCTTCCTCCCGGTCTACGGCCGGGAGATCAGCACGACTCGTCCGTGGTGCGCGCAGTGGTACGAGCACCCGGAGGCCGTCGCCCGACTCCACGCGCTCTGGCTCGCGTGGCAGCAGTTCACCGATATAGAGGCCGGCCTGTCCGGTCCGTCAACCTGGCACCGCGATCACCTGGACCATGCGCTGGTGCACCTGCGTGCTCCCGACGGGCCCTTCGCGGCGTGTACGACGAGCGCGAACCGCCCCAACCACCGCGTGCTGGCCACTCCGGCACCCGAGCACTCGGGGGTGGCGGCGTGAACGACGGTCTCGATCTCCCCTTCGATTTCGACCTCGCCGAACTCGCGCCCGCCGATGACGCCTCCGCGGAGGCGGTGGAGAGGTTCTGGTCCGGTGACCTGACGGCGCTGTCCCATCACCACACCACGTCCAACGACTCCCACAGCTTCGTCGTCGCCCATGACCGGTCGGCCACGTGGGGGATACCCGGCGCACCGCAAGTGGTTGCCATCGCGGTCGCGCGGGATCTCAGCCGGCTCACGTTCACTCTGGAGACGAGCTACCACGCCACGGTGCCCTTTGCCCAGAACTGGCTGGTCGAACGCGGCTGCCCGCCCGAGCGGATCGCTCTGGCCGACGGAGACCACGTGAGGCCCGCCGACGACCTCACCCTCCAGGTCGAACAGCAGATCCGGGAGTCGGGCACGCGGTACGAGGTCCTCGGCACCCACACCTCGGACTTTGACCCGTACGAGACGTGGACGCTGGTCCGTGACTCCAGTGCCGCCCAGGCACCGATTCGTGTCTTCCACGAAGAGTGGGACTACGACGCCGGCACGTACACGATGCGCGAGGGCGCCTTCGCCGATGTGGGTGCCGCCCGCTCCTGGCTGGACGACCGCAGCGGCCCGCTACCGGAACCGCCGGAGTACAGCGATCACAACGGCGCCGTCGTCCGGGCCCGCATCGCCCGTATCGCCCTCGCCCGGTCGGCCAGCGCGTCCACGACGCCGAAGGCCGGCCTCGACGCCACCCGCACGGCCCCGGCGGGGCCGGACCAGCGTCCGGTGCAGGCGAGGCTGCTGTGAGCCGCGCCCGCTTCGCTTTCGCCGCGCACCCCGACGCCATCGCGGACCTGCGTGAACTTCCTGACGGCGTTCGCGACTTGGCGTTGCTGGAACTGCAGAACCTGGTCCACGGAAGTAACGACTGCCTGCCGTTGAAAGGCCGCCTCGCCGGCTTCCACAAGGTCTACGTCGACCCCTCCGTCGCCTACCGGATGGTCATCCAGTTCCGCCCCGCTTCACCGACCTCGACCCACAAGCACGAGATCTACCTCGTCGCCGCCGGAAGTCGGCAGGACTACGCGGTCTACCGCTCGGCCCACCTGCGCACCGGCCCCCAGCAAGACATCGAGACCGGCTCCGCCACCCAGGCTCGCGTACGCGCCGCCCAGTCTCGGACGTCGCTCACCGTCGACCGGCCGACGGCGGGTCCGGCAACTCCGCCAGCAGCCCTGGCCCCGGCCGCTGCGCCCCGAAAGGTTCCCCAGCGATGACCACCCCCCGCGCTCCCCTGACCCGTACCGAACTGGCGGACCTTCTCACCGATGCCGCGCAGAGCGTCTCCGGCATTCTCACCGCCGAGTATCCGACGGCCCCGAGCCGCTCCTACCTGCACCCCGTACTGGGCGCGCTGGCGGCCGGGCCCCAGGTGGTCGGCGAGCTGAACGACCGCCTCGAAGGGTTCGTGGCCGCCGAGCCGCGCTCCGCCACCCCGGCGGGCCTGTTCACTGTGGCCTCCTACGCCTCTGCGCTGGGGTGGCTCACCGAGTCCCTCGCCGAGCTGACCGCCTCGGTCGACCAGATCTGCACCCGCGTGGGCATCCCCACCGAGCCTCGGGTTCCGGTCTTCGCCGCGCCCGACGACGCCGAAGGAGACGGCGAGTTCGACTTCGCGTTCAGCGCGTTGGAGCTGGCGACGATCCGCATCGCGGCCGAGGCCGCCGGCCTCGCGCCGGACGACTACGTCAAGGTCCTCTCCGAGTCGCTGCTCGCCGCCTCCCGGATCACCGACGCCTGCATGGAGATCTCCAGCGGCCTGCTCGAAGACGCCGCGTATGTCCTCGACGAGGCAACCGACCACGTCTGGCTCGGCGACGGCCCCGGCAGCCTGCCCACCCTGGTCCGCTCCCTGCTTGCTCGGATGGAGGCGGCGGAGTGAACCCGTACGACGCGAACACGTGCCCCGGTACACGCCTTGCTGCCGAGATGCTCGGCGTCTCAGAAGTCAGCGCGCTCAACATCGCGTATCGCCCTGGTGAGCCGCTGTACCGGGCCGCGACGCGGGTGATCAGGGCCGCTTACGAGCTTGACGAGCGGCACGACCGAGTGACGCACACGGCCCAGAACGCTCTCAGGCTGCTCGGACCCGTCGGGCGCGGCGAACTCGGCGGTGCACGCGTCTCCTACGCTCTGCTGCGGACCGCGGTCCAGCAGATCGGAAATCTGCTCGCCCGGCAGGATCGGGCTTGCGACCAGCTCGTCGAGGACATCTCCGCGTACCGCCGTCTTCTGCCCGATCCAGATGCTGCGGAGCGCTCGACCACGCAGGTCCATGAGCTTGACCAGGGACGAAGCTCCGGTCGGGACGACGACTGGGCCATCGCGGGTAATCGCCGGCTCAGGGCTCTGGAAGCCGTCGAGGCCGGCGGCCTCCGCCTCCGCCTCACCGCGATCGGCGACGACCCCTACCTCTCGGATGGGACGGGCCTGCGTCCCCAGCCGCTGGCCGCGACCGTCCGGCGGCTGGTCGCCGACGGGCTACTGCAGCAGGACTCCAGCGAGAACCCGTACCGGCCCGGACAGCTCCTCTCACTCACGCCGCACGGCGAAGCCGTCCTTCGCGAAGCGCGTACGGCGACGCCACGGGTGTCCGCCGCCCTCAGCCGCAGCAACGCGCCGGCGGCCCCCGGTGCCCTCGCCGATTCGGCCGCCCTGCCCGTCACCACGGCGGTCGGCAAACCCTCCCGTTCCCGCTGACCCTTTCTTCCCTTTGAAGAGGAGGACGCTCCATGTCCGCCCCCGTACAGCTTCCCGCCTTCTCTATCGGCTCGGTCGATGCTCAGCGGATCGTGGACGCGCTCTCCCTGATGGAGCCGAAGTGGACCGCCTGGTCGGCGATGACCTTGGCCCAGGAGGACCGCCCTACGCGCGTGCGCGACGTCGCCGTCCGGCTCCCCTTCGTCAGCGAGCAGTTCGTCGGCAAGAGGCTGGCCACGATGCACGCTGACGGGTCGGTCACCCGGGACGACGACCGTCGCGGAGCTCCGTACCGGCTCAGCATGCTCGGCGAGTCGCTGGCTCCCGTGCACCGCTTCGTGCCGGGCTGGTCCCACGCCTACCTGTCGCTCGGCCGGATGGCCGAAGCCGAACGCGTCGAGGACGCTCTGCGCCGACTGCGTCTTCGGCACACGACCGCCGTGATCAGGTCCTCGACGCGGGCGGCCCGATGCGGTTCTTCCACATCGCCGAGGAGGCCGGTCTGGACACCAGCTTCACTTGGCATCGGCTCCTCCGGATTCAGGCCGACGGCCTGGTCGACTGCACGGGTCCGCGCCACGGCGCCCCCTACGTGCTGACCGACACCTGTGGCGCTGGAGGCCGTCTACGCGAGCGTCGAGGACTGGCGCGAGCCCGTCGCCGCGCGGCGGACCCCGTCGGCTCCACTCCCCGTCGCGGCGGCCACGCGCACCCATGCCGGCATCCCTCTGGGGGCGGACGGCGCCCGGACCGCAGCAGCCCTGCGGCGGAGCGTCGCCGCGCCGAACGCCCTGTTCAGCCATGTGCCGCAGCCGTAACTGCGGGTGTCGGCGGCCGGGACCGCCCAGTCGGCTCCGGGCCGGGGCCGGAGACCCGGGTGGTGCTGAGAGCCAGAGCCGTCTCACCGCTGCCACAGCGTCCGCCTGTGCTCCAGCCGCTAGTCCTGCTGCGCATGCGGGCGCACTCCTTTCCTACGCCGCCCGGAGCTTCGCCCATGCACACCTCTGATGACCCGTACCTCTTCGAGGAGGTGCTGGTCAGCCCCATGTACCTGGCCGGTTCCAACGGGGCTGGCGATGCCGGCTTCGCCCCGGTCGCTCACTGGCCGCACCACTACCTCGACGAGGGCCCCTGCCAGCTCGTCGTCACCTCGCCCGACGAACGGATTCGGATCGGCTGGTTCGGCGACGACTTCGAACTGTGGAGGATCACCGCAGCCGCAGAGGCTGTCTCCGCACCCCGCTGGACGGCCACCTTCAACCACGTCACCCCGGCCGAGATCGTCGCCGGCCTCACCACCGCGCTGGCCCATGACTACGCCGGAGCCGACGCCTACGACGGCAACGGACGCTTCCTGGCCAACCCGTCGTATCGCTGGGCCGACGCCGTGCAGCCGCTGACCAACGCCGGCTGGCGTCGCAAGGCCGCTGAGCGAGGCACCGTCGAGATCGTCGCCCCCGACGGACAGGCTGGCGTCCTGATCGACAACCGTCTCTCCGGATGGGACGACGAGACCGTCACGCTATGGGCCGGTCCACCGGGCTGGGGCACTCGGGCGGAGGCAGTGTTCACGGCCCGCACCCCGACCCATCTGATCGCCGCTACGGCAGCCGTCATGGTGAGCTCGGCCCCGGTGATCCGTGAACGGCACCAGATCGACCAACGGATGGAGCACCTGGTCACGCTCACCCCGGTCGCCCAGGTCGCCGATCCCCAGGTCCCTTGTACTCCAACCCCGCTCGACGTGCGCCGCACCGCTGTCGTCCAGGCTGTCCACCGCGCCGCGCGTGCCCCGCGCACCGCAGCCGACCTCCGGGTGATGGCCGCCCAGAGCCGCACCGCGGGCGCGGTGCAGAACCGGTCGAGCAACTTCGCTCCCGCCGCAGTCACGCCGCCGATCAGTGCGTCGGCTCCACGACACAGCCGGTAATTGCCGGACCGGCCTTCCGCCGCTTTCAGCCCAAGCCATACCCCTGAACCAAGGGAGTTACGTCATGCCCACCGCCACCGCGCTCGACCAGGCCACAGCCATGATCGAGAAAACCTGGGGCCAGCCCATCGAGATTCTGGAAACCATCGCGGTGCAACGCCCAAGCGAGGATCCACTCCTGCGCTCGGCCATGCATGTCCGCTCGGCTCTGGCCATCACCGACAACGCAGTGGCCGTGCACCAAAATCGTCTGCACGCCCTTACCCGGCCCGGGTACGTGCCGGCCTTCTACGAACTGAACCAAATCACCAGCTCGGCGGCCGATCTTCGTGTTGCCCATGCGGAGAGCCAGACGTACCTGCAGTCGATCAGGCGCGTGGTCGAAGCCCGCGAAGCCGCCGCGACCGCAGACCGGACCCCGGCGGTTCGCCTGGCCCAGGCCGCTGTCGCCCGCTCCGGGCACGCGCCGCATACCACGGGCCAGGTACCCGACCCGTCAACTCCTTCGGCCGTGGCCGGGCTGTCAGCGCCTGCCCTGGGGCCGCGTCGCTGAGCGGTCAGGCGAGGTCCTCGCCGTGGTGGGCATCCTCGATACGGGTGCCCACCGCGCGGGCCAGCTCCTCCACCGTCAGCTCGACCCGTCGTCCTTCCGCCGCCCGGTGCTCCACGACCGTCTCCTCGTCCAGCCACCTGCTCGGCCGTGCGCCAACGCCCCACTGGCCGTCGGCGACCATTGCGATGTCGCCCACTGTCCACGGCCGCCCGGCAGCGCGGATCTTGCGCTCCAGCCCGGCTGCGTCCCAGTGTCTGCTCGCCTCGGGCATCCCTGCCCCCCTTAGCCGCCGCGCGGCCCGTCGCCGCAACCCAGGTACGACAACCGCGTTCACCGATCCATTCCCGGGCCGCCAGACCCCTGCTGGCGGCCTCCAGTTCGCCCACGGCAGACGCCTTCTCACGCGAAACGACTACGTACTCCGACATACCGCATGTCAACGTACGGGGGTCCGGAAAAACCGCAGGTCAACGAAGGGATCGTCCAACCATGAACGCCTCCGCCACCCTCCTGCCCGCCGTCGTCCGCCCCGCCATGAGAGACCGCCACTGGCTCTCCACGGACCACTGCGCGAGTCCGGTGCTCGACCTCCTCGACGCCCAGGGCTGGTCGATCGTCGACACCCCGGAGGCCAACGTCCACGCGACCAGCCCGGACGGCCACGTCTACGTCGGCTGGCTCCCCGAGGACTCCACCGCCTGGAAGCGCGGCATCGTCTGGCAGGTCCGGGTACAGCCCACCGAAGGCGAGGCGTGGGTTCAGGAGTTCGGTCACCACACCCCCACCGAGGCTGTCGCCGGATTCCTCGCCGCCCTCGTCGCCCACTCCGCGCGCTGACTGCTGAACCACACACCCACGAGGCGCCGCCCGCCATGTCCCCACTCGCCAACCACCACGCCGACGGCACCCTCTGCCCGGCCGATCACGCCGGGGGGCCGGAGGTCCTCCGCGGCCTGCTCCGCCTCGACGTCTCCTGACACGTCACCACCAGCCCAAACCTGCCTTCCCATACCGCTCTCGGAGGTTCCCTTGCCCCACTACTTGACCGTCGGCCATCTGCTCCGCCAGCTCCAGGAGCTTGACCCCAGCCTGCCGATCCGCCTCGCCATCAACCCCGACTTCCCCTTCGCCCACTATGTGGGGATCGACGTCGTCGTCCGGGACGGCACGGCGTTCATCGCCGACGACGGCCAGGAGGACTATCTCCCGGTGGCGGCGCGCGACGCCCTCGCCTGGGTCTGACCAGTTACATCAGCGCCACGGAGGCCTCTATCTCGTCGCGATCCCACCCTTCGTCCGTCCTTCCGCTGCACGGCCTCGCCGTGCGCCCCATGCCGGACGGCGTGCGCGGCGCGCTGGTCCGGCGCGTCTCCGCCCAACCCGACGGCCCGCTCGATGTCACGTGGCTCACCGCCGGAACGCCCAGACTTCCCTCGGCCGCATCCGCCTCCACTGGAAACCCGCCCCACTTGCGGGCTGGGACGTCACCGCCCACCTGGGCCTGGCCACCACCGAGGTGCACCTCGCCTCCTGGCCTGCCGCCCCGGACGACTGGCCGCGCCTGGTTCGCCCGACCGTCCACGAGGTAATCGGCCTGTGCGCTGCCCTCGCGTTCGCGACCGACGCCCTCGGCCTCTCGAATCACCTCGCCGAGGGTTGACCGAGGACCGCAGAAGGCCGCCCCGCGCCGATCAGGCAGGGGCGGCCTCGCCGTGCGTTGCGTACGCTCACCCCGACGTCGAGAAGGACACGATGGCCAACGACCAGCAGCTCTGGGGTTATAGGGAGGTCGCCGCCCACCTTGGCATCAGCGTCGGCGCCGCCCGCAGCCGAAAGAGACGGGGCAGCCTGCCCGCGCTCGACGACGCCGTGCTCTGAACGATCGTCGCCAACGCCATCTCTTCAGTCCGCAACGGGAACGGCGAAGCCTCGGCGGAGGAGGCGATCCTGCATGCGGCGGTCCACGGCTGGTACGAGGGCCATATCCAGGGTGAGGACAAGTGCCCGGACGCGACTCCCGGAGCGGGCTGCCGAAGAACAGCAAGCGCGGCTGACCACCCTGAACGCCGAGGAGCGCCACCGATTGTCTGTGGCGCTTCTCGGCGTTTGGTCCCTTGCTCGCCTACTGCAGGTAGATGCCTGCGAAGGCGCCGTCGAAGCCGAGCGCGACGAGGCACTGCTCGACGCTGGGGTAGTTCGTGACGTCCGGGCTGTCAATCAGCGCGTCGAAGTCGGCGCGGCTGATCTCGGGTTCGAGCCACTGGTTGCTGCACCGGCAGCGGATCCAGACGTTACGGCCGTGGTTGATGAGTAGCCAGTCGCGTCGAGCCCGACAGTTCGAGCACATCGCGGGAATACCGCCGAGGGCCAGCTCGTGTGGGTGGCTGAGGCAGCGGGTCGCGCTGGGACCGGTGGCCGGCTGCGTCTCGTACTCGAGTTGCAGCAGGGGATCGGTGCCGGCGGGGAGGACGCGCAGCACGGGTGCCGGCTTTGCGGTGCGGTCGGTGGTTCTGAGCACGAGCGTCATCTCCCGGTCATGGGCTTTCTGTTTCCATCCGTAACAGCCGGCGGAACCGGCTGTCCAAGCATTTCGTGCGGCCCGGCCGGTCGGCGGCCGGACGCCTGGGTTCTGATCAGCGGCGCGGTGGGCGGCTGCGCGGCTCCGAGGCAGCAGGGCGGACCGCTGCCGCGGGTGCGTTTCGTTCGCTGGTGCGGCTGGCAGCAGTACGGTTCGCGCGGGTGCCGGTCTGCGGGCGACAAGTAACTTCGCCCGGGTGTGCGGGGAGTTCGGCGATCCGGCGAAGGCGCCAGACCAGGACCTCGTTCACGTCTGCGGCGGTGTCGAGTTCGCGCATGTCGATGGCCTGCCGCAGGAGCGCTTCGGGGTCATGGCCCGCCTGCTCGACCTGAGCAAGGGTGGCGACCAGGACATCGGTCTTCGTCGACGGGCTGTCTGCTTGAAGTGGCTGCTCCGGCAGAACTGCGCGGATGGTGGCCTCGTACATCCGGCGTTCGGCCTCGGGGAGGGCACGGCTTTGGTCGTGCAGCACTCGCATGGGCGTGGCGGCGGCCTGACGGTAGGCGGTGCGCAGGTGCTCGGCGGCCTGTCGGGAGGCGTGGGCCTGCTGGGCATGCCCGCGGGCGGAGTGCCAGCGGGCGGCGGCGAGGGTGACCAGGAGCAGGGTGGAGACGAGCATGGCGGTGGTGCCGCCGTCCTCGCCCCGGCCGAGAGCGCCGCCGGCCCGGACGATTCCTCGGGCGACCGAGCGGAGCGCCCGGGTGTCGGCACGTTCGGCTCGGACGTGGCTGCGGGTGGCCCGCTCGAAGGCTCGGGCGGCTGCGCACAGCTCGGCGCGGGTGGCGGCCGGGGAGGTCTGGGCGACCGCGTCCAGGAGTTCTCCGACGCCGACGAGCTGGGCGGCGGCCTCGTCGTCGCCGCCGTCTAGGAGGAGGGCGGCACGCTCGGCGACGCCGGTGGCGCTCCGTCGCTCTCGGGCGGGCGGGGACCAGTCCGCCCTGCCGCCGGCGGCCGACGGCGTTGCGCGCTCGGCGGTACCGTCGGCCAGCCGGAGGCGGATCTTCGGGAGGGACAGGTCGGGGGCCAGCTTGGAGCCGGGGTACCAGACCGGTTCACCGTTGCGGTTGCGGTCGCCGGGCAGGGCCACGTTGTAGCCGAGCGGGTCACCGGACGGGGCGTGGCGCACCTTCACGCGCAGGCCCGCCTCGCGGAGCCGGGTGAAGAACTCCT
This sequence comes from Streptomyces sclerotialus, assembly GCA_000719105.1. GTDB lineage: Bacteria > Actinomycetota > Actinomycetes > Streptomycetales > Streptomycetaceae > Streptomyces > Streptomyces sclerotialus_B. Next base: position 67,989 of record JODX01000019.1, read on the forward strand.
TCTCGTCGTCCGCTCCCGCGACGGCCTGGCGGACGGCTTCGCGGAGCGTCTCGCGGGAGGTCTCAGGGCGGCCGGTCCGTTCGGCCTTGAACTTTTCTGCGCTGGTGGGGTTCTTCGCTGCGGTGCCGTCGCCGGCATTGAGGCGGCGTAGGCCCATCTCCTCCTCGATGCGTCGGCAGATGGCCTGGGCCTTGTTGAAGTCGTAGTTGAGGCGGGGATTACGTAGGTCGCCGCGGACCAGGGTGGCGACGATGTGGATGTGGTCTTCTGCGTGGCGGACGGCGATCCACCGGCAGCCGTCGGGATCACCGTCCGGGGCGATGCCGGTGGTGTGAAGGATGCGCTGGGCAACGGTGTTCCACTCCTCGTCGGAGAGCCGCCGGTCGCTGGGGGCGGTCCGCACCGAGCAGTGCCACACGTGCTTGGCGGGCGCGCGGTCGCCGGCCTGCTTGACCCGGAGGTCGAGGGCGGCGGTGAGGCGGGCGAGGGTGACTTGCGGGTCGATGTCGCGGCCGGGGTCGGGGGCGAAGCCGTCCCAGGAGCCGACGAGATGCGCGTCGGTGTGCTCTTCGCGCTTCCCGGGGCCATAGAGGTAGACGAGAAGTCCGTGGGTGCGGGAGCCACGTCCGATGTCGGGAACCATCACAGCCGCCTGGTCACCAGATCGTTCGCCGCGTCATCGAGGCGGCCGAGGAGCCCGGTCAGCATGCTCAGTGCGTGGTCGAGTTCGCCGGGGCGGGGCTGTCCGCCGGCGTTGTGGACGTAGGCGATCTGGTTGATGTTGTTGCCGATCCGGGCCAGGGCGGTACGCAGGGCGGCGAGTTCGTCGATGGCCATGTCGAGTCGTTCGTTGGTGTGCAGGGTGGTCGAACCGCGGGCGGCGGCAAGGCCGGCGGCGGCGAGAAAGCGAGCAACGGTGATGCCGCGCTGCGCGGCCGCGGCGACGATCTCGGCTTTCTCGGCGTCGGAGAGGCGGGTGGTCGTCTTGCGGGTGCGCTCGCTCGGGTTGCGGCTGCGGCGTCGTGGTTTGCGGTCGGGGAAGGCGGGCGTGCTCGGGCCAGGCTGTTCGCGGGGGTCGTCGCGGTCGGCTTCTCCCCCGGTGACCGGCGCCCCCTGGTGCCGGTTGCCAGGCTGGTTCCCGAGCGCCCTCGCTCGGGAACCAGCCTGGCTTCCCCCGCCCTCCTGGGCGGGGGCAAGTGCGTACGACAGGCCGTAGGACCGTCGTACGCGATAGCTTGCTCCGCCCGGAGCCGCGTTGGGGTCACGCTTCGGTCCGGAGGTGGTGGCCGCAGGGTCGTTGGCGGTCACCGGCCCGTCTCCGCGTCCTGCTGGCGGATGCCGCGGACGATGTCCTCGATCCAGTCCATGGCCAGGACCGGGTGGTGCAGGGTCCAGGGGCGGCTGTGTCGGCATCGTTGCACGGCCCAGGTGTTGTAGGGACCGCGTTCGGCGCGGTAGAGGTGGCCGCGCTGATGCAGGACGGTCAGCCAGGTGTCCACCTCGGCGGGTGTGGCAGGGTTCGTGCGCATGGAGGTGCTATCTCCGGTTCACGGGAGGAGGTCGTAGGGCGGGGTGTCCGGGGCGGGTGCCCGGCCGAGGTGTACGGCTGGTCACCCGCCTCATGGGGTATGCGGTCAGTCCCGGGGGGTGGTGACCGACTGTCCGTGCTGCTGGCGGAGCTGGACCATCAGGGTGGTCAGCGTGTCGCTGGACAGCGGGATCTGCTGACCGCGGATCGCTTGGGCGACCACCTTGCGGGTCAGTTTGTCCTCGGCCCTGACCGCTGACCGGGCGATCTCCAGCAGCTCCTCGGTGTCCGGGTCAGGTCGCCGGCCACCCGTTGTCCGGGGGTGGCGGGCAGTGACCGGCCGGAGGTCGGCCGGATAACCGCTGACCGGCTCGATGACGGCCTTTCGGTCACTGACCGCCGAGTTGGTGTCCGGCTGTCCGCCCAGGTCAGCGGCCTTGGGCTCCCGGTGGTGACTGGCGTCCGGGCTGCTGCTATCCGCTGGGTCACTGTCCCCGGTCAGTGTCCGGGCCTCCGGTGCCTGTTTGTCCAGGGACAGGCGGGACCGGTCGGTCAGGGCGGTGACCGGCTGTCCGGCGCTGACCTGAACGGGCCGCGACTGCTGTCGACCGGCCCGGTCGGTCCGAGTGACCGGGATACGCTCGGGATGACCGGCCTGCCCGAGGTCATCGCGGTCACTTCGGTCACTGTCCTTGACCGGCTCCCGGGCGATGAGGATGTACAGGTGCACCGCTCCGGCCAGGGCCAGCGGGGCGATGGTGGACAGCACCGCGACCACCATGTCTCCGAGCCTCAGCCCGGTGGCCGAGGTGTTCTCTTCATTGAGCCTGACCGCGTGCAGCGCGTTGGCCCAGATGCTGGCAGCGGTGGCCGTACCGAAGAGCGTCCAGACGTAAAACCGGGCGCGCAGCGGTGCGTCACGCAGGACCAGCAGAGCGCGGACGCCGTACGCGATGAACCCGTCGATCACCAAGGGGAAGAGGTAGGTCAGCAGCCCCCGGATGTGGATGGCGACGGCCATCTGCTGCAGGGCGTCGTACGACAGGGCGCATCCCGCACCGCCGAGGGCGATGACGACCGCGCGGTCCCACCCGGTGACAGGCGCTGTGCTCGACGCGCTCGCGATGCTCACGCCGCCGTCCCGAAATAGTCACGGCCCAGGTGCATGCCGTCGCTCTCGGGGGGCGGGGTCGTCATCGTGGTCTGCTCCAGGTCTCGGTTGCGGAGGGCCCGGCGAGTCTCGCGGTACAGCTTCTGGGCATGCTCCTCGGTGACTTTCAGGAGCCATGCCAGACGCTGTTCGGTGAGGCCGTGGCGGTAGGCGGCGCGGACGACCGCGCGGCGCTCGGCCTTGGTGAGGTGAACGTCGCGCCCGGCGATGGTGGCGTTGACGCGGCTGTAGTCGAGGCGGTTGGCGAGCTTCTCGTGCAGCGGTGCGCGCTCCTCCTCGGTCATCCCTCCTCGGATGCCGTGAGTGTCGCCGCCTTCCAGGGCGGCGTCCAGGCAGAAGCGGCGGACCGGGCACTGGCCGCACAGCGACTTGGCTGCGGTGATCTTGGCGGTCTCGTCGGGCTCGGGGAAAAAGATCTCGGGGTCCACCGGGTTGTACTCGGTGCTCTGACAGACGGCCTGGTCCTGCCAGGTGTGGTCACCGAGCGAGCGGTGGCGGGCAGGGCTGATCGTCGTGGGGGTCATGCGGTTGCTCCGATCGCTCTCCGCGCACGGTGGGCGTCGGCGGAGAGGTGTTGCTGGGTCGGGAAGTACGTGGGGCGGCGCGCCGGGTACGCGGTCCGGCGTGGCGGCCTGCGGCAGGTCAGGCCGCGTGGGGCTGGCGTCTGCGGTCGACGGGCTCGAAGGTGACGCGGGTGGTCATCTCGGCGAGCCGGGAGGCGACGCGGTCCCCGAGGTGTTCGCGGAGGTCGCGCATGGCGAGGTTGGTGGTGATCAGTGTGGGGAGCATCAGGTTGTACCGGCGGTTGATGAGCCGGTAGGTGATCTCCTCGACCCACTCGGAGGTCTTGGCCGCACCGAGGTCGTCCAGGATCAGCAGCGGGTAGCGGCTGACCGTTTCGAGTTCGCGTTCGGTGTCATGGCCGGGGGGCGGACGTAGGTCCGCGTAGAGGTCGGCGGCCGTCGTGGCCAGCCACCTGACTGCGATACCCGCTTCGACAAGGGTTCGGACCGCGCCGTACACCTGGTGGGTCTTGCCCGCGCCGGTGACGCCGGCCAGGAGCAGGCTGGGGCCGGTGGTGATCTGCCGTCGCGCGCCGGGGTTGGGTACCTCGGCCCGGGCGATCACGTCGCGGGTCCAGGCCAGCACCTCGGGGTCGTCGGCGCGGGCGGACCGGTAGCGCGGGGGCATCCGGGTGTCCAGCAGGCCCAGCGGGGTGTAGGGCTGGTCCTCGTCCGGGGCATCGGGGAGGTGCTGTGGGTTCATGCCCCGAGCGGTGAGGATCCGCTGCAGTCGCTGCAGGGCTCCGGCGCCGAGGAGTTCGGGCTCGCGGCTCATCACAGCTCCTCGGCGTAGGCGGCGGCCGCGTCGACCGGGTTGGTCCATGCTCGGTGTGTCGCGCCGGGCCGGGATGCCGTCTGGGCGGGGACGCGGGCGTTCATGGCGTCGTTCACCAGGCTCGGCAGCCGGGAGGGATGGCCCTGAATCTCGGCGTAGCGGGCGAGTCCGGCGCGGATGTGGTCCACGTCGATGCCTTCGGCGAGCAGCTTCTTCAGCAGGCGACCGAGGTGTCCGAGGACGTCACCGGGCGGGCGCTCGGTACAGGAGCCCACGTACTCGGCGAGGAGGTTCCCGGCGGTGACCGTGCCGTCTGGCGCTGTGCGCCCCGTAGGTGAAGACGATCCAGGATTCATGATCCTGGATCCGGACGTCGAGGCTTCGGCGAGGTTTCTCAGAGGGTTCGGCGAAGCTTCGACGAACCGGCCTTGACCTGCAGGTTCCCCTCCCGTTGGGGAGGCCGTCCCGCTGGTGTCAGGATGCGTGTTGTCGCCGGTTCCCGGGGCCGTGGTGCGGTCGCTGTGCGGATGCGCGAGCTGTGCGGGGTGCGGGTCGATGGCTCGGTGAGGATTCACCGAGGGCTCGTCGAGTGCTCCCCGGGTGTTCGCCTCGACCTCGACGCAGACTCCCTTGCACGGGCCGCACCTCTTGTCGCTGTTGTGGACGACGCAGACCGGGAGCCGGGACTGGCTGGGCCGGTCGATCTTCTGGTGCTCGTACCAGCCGTTGATGTGGAGGTAGCGCTTGCCGTCGCAGCCGGTGTACCGGCAGATCAGTCCGGCGTCGGCAAGCTGCTGGAGATCCTCCTCCACATGTACGGGAGTGTGCTCAGCGCGCAGCGGCCACAGGAGGCCGGCGATGATCGCCGGGTTGTCCCGATGCCGTCCGTGGTCGTCGGACTGGGTGAACAGGCCGATGTAGGTGACGACCGCGGTGACCGAGCAGGCCGCGACCCGTTCATTGACGAACAGGTCGGGCTTGACCGTCCGGATGCGGGCCATCAGCCCTCCCGGCGAGCGCGACGACACTGGAGCCGCCGGCACCGGCCCCGCGTCGAGGCTGCCGGTATTCCCCTGCTGGGTGGGCGCATGTGATACTCCGTCCTCATGGACGGGGCTGCGCGGTTGTCGCCTGCAAGCTGGCCACGCGGCCCCGGATCATTGGGTGCCCTCGGCGAGGGCAGCCGACGGATGCCCGGGAGTTGACGCTCCCGGGCATCGTCGTTTGGCCCCACCCCGGCCTGGACCGTTTTCGTGGGTGGATGGCACGATGATCACACTAGACTGAGATGGGGCACCGCTGTCAACCAGAGAAAATGAAGGTGGGGCAGTCATTCACCCCAGTGAAGGCGACGCAACCGGAGGACGGCCACGATGGACCACGAGAACAACCCATCCGCAGCACAGGGGGGCGGCGAAGCCACGCTGGCCGTTCGCCTGGACCGACTGTTCGCCACCGTCCACCCGAAGGGCCGCGGCCCGTACAGCTACGAGGAGGTGGCGTCGGGCATCCGCCGACAGGGCGGCCCGACCATCTCAGCGAGCTACATCTGGCAGCTGAGGACCGGCGCCAAGGACAATCCGACCAAGCGCCACCTCGAGGCTCTCTCCACCTTCTTCGGCGTGAAGCCCGCCTACTTCTTCGACGACGACGAATCGGAGAAGATCGCCGCCGAACTCGACGCGCTCGCCGCCATGCGCGATGCAGGGGTGAGATCAGTGGCTCTACGCGCGTCCGGGCTCTCCGACAAGAGCCTCAAGATCATTTCCGAATTCATCGAACGTGCTCGAGAACTCGAAGGCCTCGGGACTCCTGACGAAAGTTTGATCATCGATGTGAATTCCAATGGCAAACATCACGATGGCGCGAACTGATGCCCCATTAGCAAGGATTCACCGACCTATTTAAACGTGATTGTCCATATTTTCCCGGCGCCGCCAGTAGCCCTCTAGATGTGCGACCGGAAATGATCCATATACTCGCCACGGCATCGCGGCAGCGAGTCGTACGTTCGAGAAGTGTCGGAGTCGGAGGGCAGATGAAGTCCGATCGTTTGGGACCTGCCCAAGATCAGGGAATCCGGCTCGAATCCGTCCTGGACGATCTCGAACTTCCAGATCCCTTCAAGATCGAGGAGCTGCTCGCCCGCGTCTCCAAGAAGCGCGGCCGTCCTATCCACCTGCACACGTTCCCAGCGATCACCGGTGACGAACTGCCCTGCGGAGCCTGGCTCGCCACGGAAAAGGCGGACCACATCCTCGTGGAGGACGCCACCAGTCCTCTCCACAGGGACCACATCGTGCTGCACGAGGTCAGCCACATGCTCCTTGGCCACACCCCTCGCCAAACCCTCGGCCGCCTCTTCCACCACCTCGACGCCGACCTCGTGACGGGTGTCCTTGGCCGCACGAGCTACGAGACCGAGGAGGAGCGGAGCGCGGAGACCCTCGCCGGCCTCATCGCGACCCGTGCCGCTCTGCGTGGAAACGGCGACCGGACCACCCCCAGCACCTTGCGCCGGCTCAATGCCGTGCTCAGCGACTCCTGAGAATCCCCCACAAATGATTGACGCGATACCCGCCGTCCTGCTCTGGGCCGTCACCCTCTGGCGTGCCCGCTCCGCCTTCCGGAGACCCGAACGACTCAGTCTCTGGCTGGCCTTTGCAGCACTCGCCGTGGCCATGACGGTCCGGCCGGTCGCTATCGCGTCGGCGGTCGACGAGCACCTGCACGTCACCAACCTGTCGTTCCTGATCAAGCACGTCTGCGGGACCGTCGCGGCGGCGTCGGTCCTCACCTTCGTCGCCGACATGGCCGAGTCGAAGACCGGGATGCGCGTATCCAGGCTGCACAAGGCCGTGCCTGTCGTCACGGTCGTCCTGCTGGCTACCTGCTTCTTCGCCACGCGCCAGCCTCACGAGGCGGAAGACCTTCTGGCGGACTACGCCGACCACGCCACGATCGTCGCGTACGGCGTCGTATGGACCTCCTACCTCGGCGCCGCCCTGCTGAGCGCCACGGTGCTCTGTTTCCGCTGGGGGAGCCGCCCCGACAGTGGACTCGTCGGTCGAGGGCTGATTCTCACCGGCACCGGCACCGCCGTCGGCCTCGTATACGCCCTCCACCGCGTCGCCGTGCTGCTCCTCGACTACTTCGGCAGCAGTCCGCTCGGTGAGCACGTGAACCACACGCTCAGCACGGGCCTGCTCTTCCTGGCCCTGCTGCTGATCGTGCTGGGCAGCACCCTCCCTGCTGCCCCACGCGTCCTCGCCCGCATCCGGGCCCACTGGCAGCTCCTTAGCCTCTACCCCCTGTGGCGCACCCTCACCGACGCCGTCCCGGAGACCCGGCTCGACACACCGCCGAGCCGCACCGTCGACGCGACCAACCCGCTGCGGACGCACGACCGGCTGTACCGGCGCACCATCGAGATCCGCGACTCGATCCTCACTCTCGCCGACCACGCACCGGCGGAACTGCGCGGACGTGCCTACGACCACGCCACCTCCCTCGGCTTCATCGGCGCCCACGCCGACATCACCGCCGAGGCCTGCTGGCTCGCAGTCGCCCGCGAGGACCGGCTCCGCGGCGCGGCCGCCGGCTCCGGCGAGCCCATGCCCCCGGCCAGCGGTGGTCGCGACCTCAACACCGAGATCCGCGCCCTCACCACCCTCAGCACCGCCTACCGCTCCCGCGCCACGCAAGACTTCCTCCGCGCCCACCTTGGGGAGACATCGGCATGACCGCCACCACCCAGATTCCACCCACTGCCGCTGTTCCTGTCGAGCGGCGCTCCGCCCGCCTCATCACCGAGGTTCTGGCACCCGCCAACCTGGTCATCGGCGTCCTACTCGTCATCGGCTGGCACTCCACCAAATCACTCCACGGAGTCGGCTGGGGCCTGCTCGCCGGCGCTTTCTGCGGGGGCCTGCCGATCGCCTACATCGTCGCCGGCGTCCGCCGAGGCCGCTGGACGGACAAGCACCTCAAGGTCCGCTCCCAGCGGTGGATACCGCTCTTCGTCACCCTAGGTTCCGTCCTCGTCGGCACGGGCCTGCTCCTGGCGCTCGACGCGCCCCGCGAGGTCGTCGCCCTGGTCGCCGCCATGATCGCCGGCCTGGTCCTGACCATGGCGGTCACCCTCTGGTGGAAGGTCAGCGTTCACACCGCCGTCGCCTCCGGCGTCGCTGTCGTCATCACCGTCGCCTACGGCTGGTGGGCCGCTCTCCTCTTCCTCGGCGTCGCCGCCGTCGGCTGGTCCCGGGTCTCGCTGCGCGACCACACGACGGCACAGGTGATCGTGGGCACCATCCTGGGCGGCACGGCGGCAGCTGTGGTGTTCGCGGGGCTGCGCTGACCCGTCCGGATCAGACCTCTCGGAATTCGGAGGCGTCAAGCGGTTATGAAGACATGTGAATCCCCCACCCACTGCTCAACTTTGAGCACGCCATCGCGAATCACGCGTTCAACACCCTGCGGTCGTTCGTGTGGCGGCGAGTGGTCAACATGATTCCTCACGTCCGGTTCGGTGAACGATCCGAGGAAACGGGGTTGGGGAGACCAGGTCACCGCGCCCCTGGGCCGGCTTTTTCCGAGCACCAACCCGGTACCGCCCCAGAACCTCGTCTCGCAGGGCCACGCCGTCCTGAACACCAGCTTCTACCCCACCTACACCTACCCGGTGCCCAGCAGTCCGGTGCCTGCCACGCCGCGGGCCATGTACGAGAACTGGTCCGTGCACCGCTTCCACGGCTTCGCCTACACGGACGACCACGGCAGCGGGTACCCCTTCCACGACCTCGATGCCGCGGACCCGAACAACCGCGGCGCCGCCGTGCACTTCTGGAGCGGCGGATCCACAACCTGGACAGAGGAACAGACCACCGAGTCCCTGTTCCCGCGCCTGCGCGTGATGGCGCAGAAGACGTGGGAGTCGGCACCGCTCGTCGGCAGCTACGCGGAGTTCGAACCGCTCTTCCGGCTCGTCGGGTCGGCGCCCGGCTGACAGGCCCCGGGGAGGACGGCCGGACCGCCTGCCGTCCTCCCCGCCGTCCCGCACCACCCGAAGCACGTCCTTTCCGTCCTTCACGCTCGAAAGGTCATGACCCTGGCCCCACACGGCGAGTGCAACGCCGAGATCGCCGACCACCTCGTCCTCAGCCCGCTGACCGTACGCAGTCACGTCCAGCGCGCCATGAGCGAGCTGGACGCCCGCGACCGGGCGCGGCTCGTGGTGATTGCCCACCGGTTCGGACCGATCCGGCCGTGCCCACGTCAGGGTGGCTGATCCGCGAAGCACCGGCGGCTCCTCGCGCCAGGATCCGGCCGACAGCGTGACGAGGCTGCGGCCTGCACTGCCGGATAAGCCGTCGGTAACGTCCGCCGAAGTCCCCGTACGCGCGAAGCGGACGGGGACTTCGGCGACACGCGTCCCGCGCAGGCGGCGGGACCGGGCCCGTGACGCGCGCGAGGGGTGATGGCGGCACCCTCGCTACGGCCGGCCGCCGCTCCGCTCGGCGGCGGCCAGTGCCGCCTCCGCCTTCCTGCGGTACACGGCGAGTTTCTCGGCGGGGGTGACGATCTGGTGGCTGCGGGACTTCACGGACACGTCATGACCCTCGGCGGCCCTGCGCAGGGCTCCCACGGTCGCCTGTTCGCGCGGGAGGTGCGCGAACGGGTCGAAGGAGTACCAGCGCATGGCGTTCTCGTGCGTCATCTTGTCGATCTCGTCGTCCGGCACGGAGTTCGCGGTCAGCACTGCGTGGAGCTCCTCGGGGGCGTTGGGCCACATCGAGTCGCTGTGCGGGTAGTCGGCCTCCCAGCAGATGTTGTCGATGCCGATGTCATGGCGCAGTCTGACGCCGACCGGATCGCTGATGAAGCAGGTCAGGAAGTGCTCGCGGAAGACCTCCGAAGGCAGCCTGCCGCCGAAGTCCTGCAGCGTCCACGTGGCGTGCATCTCGAACGTGCGGTCGAGACGGTCCAGGAAGTACGGGATCCAGCCGGTGCCGCCCTCCGACAGTGCGATCCTGATGCCCGGGTACTCCTTGAGGACGCGGGACCAGATCAGGTCGGCCGCGGCCTGCACCAGGTTGATGGGCTGGAGGGTGATCATCACGTCCGGCGGGGCGTCGGGAGCGGTGAGGGCGAGCCGCCCCGAGGAACCGATGTGCAAGTTCATCACCGTGCCGCAGTCCGTCAGGGCACGCCACACCGGGTCCCAGTAGTCGGAGTGGAAGCTCGGATAGCCGAGCGGGACCGGGTTCTCCGGGAAGGTCAGCGAGTGGCAGCCCTTGTCGGCGACCCGCCGGATCTCCTGGGCGCACAGCTCCGCGTCCCAGATCGCCGGGAGCGCCATCGGGATGAAGCGGCCGGGGTGGGCCCCGCACCACTCGTCGATGTGCCAGTCGTTGTACGCGCGCACCAGGGCGAGCGAGAAGTCGGAGTCCTCGGTGGCGAACAGGCGGGCGGAGAAGCCGGGGAAGGAGGGGAAGTTCATCTGGGCGAGGACGCCGCCGGCGTTCATGTCGGCGACGCGCTCGTCGACGTCGTAACAGCCGGGCCTGATCTCGTCCAGGCCCTGCGGCTCCATCCCGTACTCCTCCTTGGGACGGCCGGCGACCGCGTTGAGCGCGACATTGCCGACGGAGTTGTCCCGGAACTGCCAGACGTCGGTGCCGTCCTCACGGCGGACCAGGCGGGGAGCGTCCTTCTTGTAGCGGGCCGGCAGGTGGTTGGCGAACAGGTCGGGCGGCTCGATGATGTGGTCGTCGACGCTGATCAGGATCATGTCGTCGCGGTCCATGACGGCTCCTTGCGGCTGAGGACGAGGGCGGGGGGATCAGTCCGAGGCGGGCAGGGCCTTGGGCGGTTTGACCGACAGCGGCTCCCCGCCGTACGTGAGGCGGCCGGCGCCGGAGGCGGTGCAGAGGAGTTCGAGGGTGTCGGCGGAGTCGACGTACCGCTTGCCGATGAGGGTGTCCGGTGCCGTGCCCGGCGCCGGCGGGGCGGGAGCGTCCCGGGCCGGCAGCATCGGGGTGCCACCGCATTCGATCGGGCCCGCCGCCTCCTGCGGGGCGCGGATGACGATGACACGGGTGCTGCTGGTGACGGAGGCCAGCTGGTCACCGGGGTGCGGGGCCGGTGTGAGGGGTGACGACATGGTGTGGTTCTCCTTCGGGTGCCGGTGCGGGGATGTGCGCGGCGACGAGGGCGGGCGGGGTGAGCCGTTCGCCCAGCCGGTCGAGGTCGTACGACTGCCGGGCGGGCCGGAAGCGCAGAAAGCCGGTGAGCGAGTGGCGCGGGAAGAGGGCGCCGCCCACCACGGTGGCGGTGCTGCCGCCGAGGCCGACGGCGAGGGCGTCGCCCTGGGCGAGGGAACTGTCGCCGGCGCGGGCGAGCGGCGGCCGACCCGCACCGGGCGGGCCGGCCCGGTGGGGAGCGCGTCAGCGGGATCGCCGGCCACCTCGGTAGGGCCTAGCCGGTCCGGCACCGCGTCCGCCGTACGGGCCGTACGGCGGTGTCCGAAGCCGGGTTCGGCAGTGAGTCCGGCGGCGACGTGGAGGTTGTCGCGGGCGGAGAGGCGGCCGAAGAGCTCCAGGCGCTGGCAGGGGTGGCAGATCCCGCGCCGGGCGCGGCGGGCGGGGCCCTCGCGGGTGATGTCGTGGCCGTCGGGACGGGCCCGGCCGGTGCGGGGCCGGCGCGGCCCGGAGACCACGTCGAACAGAGTGGACCTGCCCGCGCCGTCGGGACCGATGAGACCGGTGATCCGGCCGGCCTCGGCCGTCGGTGCCACCCTGTCGAGGGCACGGCGTCCGCCGAAGGAGGCGGTGGCCTCCTCGGCCCGCGGCAGTGGTGGCACGGTGCGGCACCTCCCCGTCCTCGGGCCGCCGGGGGCGGCGCAGGCCCCACCACTCGGGCGGGATGTCACCGGGCTCGCGCCGGGCGGCGGCGTGGGCGCGCAGCACGGCCGCCGCGACGGCCACCGCGAGGAGCAGCCGTCCGTTCGCCGTGCCGAGGGCCGCGAACGGCCGGCACACACCGAGGACGCCGCACAGCGCGGACAGCGGCGTCCGGTCGCGGGCGAACCACCGGACCGGTGCCGATCAGGGCGTGGACGGCGGCGGTGCTCAGGCCCGCCACCGTGAAGGCCAGGAACTGCTCCATGGTCTGGAAATTAGCTTCTCCCTATTGGAGAAGCAACCATCCGTACAACATACTCGATTGAGAGAATCTGATTCTCTTCATAGCGCGGCAGTACGAGACCACGAGAGGACGACGGCTCTTGAGTGACAGCGACGACCTGGTGGAGATCGAGCAGTTGCTGGCCCGCTACGCGGTCGCCATGACCCGCGGCGACACGGACCGGGTGCTCGCCGTCTTCACCCCGGACGGCAGCTACAGCGCGTTCGGCGACACCTACCCGCTCGACGAGTTCCCGGCGCTGATCGCCGCCGCTCCCAAGGGACTGTTCCTCGTCGGGACGCCGGCCGTCGAGCTGGACGGCGACACGGCCACCGGCACCCAGCCGCTGTGCTTCGTCGAGCACTCTGCGCACGAGATGCGGATCGGCTACTACAACGACACCTATGTGCGCACCCCGGACGGCTGGCGGCTGCGCACCCGCGCCATGACCTTCATCCGCCGCAGCGGCGCCCACGACTCGGGGCGTCCGCACGCCTTCGAACGCACCCGCCCATGAAGGTCGGGGAGTTCCGGCAGGGTCTGCGCGCCTGGCTGGCCGCCAACGACCTGACCCCGGACGACGGCCCGGCTCCCGAAGGCGACCACGGCCTCGACGCCCAGGTCGCCCGACTCGCCCGCGTCCGGCGAGCGCTGTGGGCGGCCGGCTGGATGCGGTACGGATGGCCGCTCGAGGTCGGCGGGCTCGGCGGGCCGAGCGTGCTGCGGGCGGTGCTGGGCGAGGAGGTCGCCTCCCGGGACCTGGCGGAGCCCGGCCTGTGGTCGATGGTCGAGGTACTGGTGCCGACCCTGATCGACTACGCCCCGCCCGCGCTCGCCGCCGAGATGGTGCCCCGGCTGCTGGGCGGCGAGGAGCAGTGGTGCCAGGGCTTCTCCGAGCCGGGCTCGGGCAGTGACCTGGCGTCCCTGTCCACGCGGGCGGTGCTCGACGGTGACGCCTGGGTGGTGACGGGGCAGAAGGTGTGGACGAGCCTCGCCCAGTACGCGGCCCGCTGCGTCCTGCTGGCCCGGACGGGGGGACCCGGGCACGGCGGCATCAGCGCCTTCTTCGTCGACATGGACGCGCCCGGCATCACCGTACGGCCGCTGCGCACGATGCACGGCGTCGACGAGTTCGCCGAGGTCTTCTTCGACGAGGTGCGGGTGCCCGCCACCCGCCTGCTGGGCGCCCCCGGCGACGGCTGGCGGCTGGCGATGGATCTGCTGCCGCATGAGCGGTCCACCTGCTTCTGGCACCGCGTCGCCCACCTCTACAGCCGGCTGGACCGTCTCCTGGCCGACGGCTGCGAACCGGACGCGGACGCGCTGGGGGCCGTCTGGCTCGACCTGCACACGGTGCGCTGTCGCTCGGCCGCCACCCAGCAGGCCCTGGCGGACGGCGGACGGCTCGGTCCGGAGACCTCCGTGGACAAGATTCTCCTGGCCGGTGCCGAGCAACGGCTGTTCGACACCGCGCGGGACCTGCTGCCGGGGTCGGTGGAGCTGGCGCGGGACGGCGCGTGGCGCACCGAGTACCTGTACTCGCGGGCGGCGACCATCTACGGCGGCACTGCCGAGATCCAGCGCAACATCGTCGCCCGCCGCCTGCTGGACCTCGGGAAGGAGTGAGACGCGGTGGACGCCGCCGAACGCGAACTGCTGGAAGAGGCCCTGCGCAAGACCATGACGACCAGCGCGCCGGGGAGCGGACTGGACGCCGCGCTGGCCGATCTGGGCTGGGCCCAGATGCTCGCCGAGGAACCGGACACCGCGGTCCCGCTGGTGTTCCGGCTGCTCGGGGAGACGGGAGCGCAGGCCGCCGTCCTCAACGACGTCGTCCTCCACGCGGCCGGGCGGCCCGTCGGCGCGACGCTCCCGCTGCCGTACACGGGCGGCACCTGGGTGGAGTGGGCGCGGGACGGCTTCCCGGGCGGCGGCGCACTCGACCCCGGACTTCCGCTGCGCCCGGTGGGCCCGGGCAGCGCCGTCCCCCTGGCCGGCGGACGACGGGCACTGGGCTGGTGGCTGGTGGGCACCGGCCGCGCCATGCTCACGCTCGCCCGCGAGCACGTCCTGGACCGGCACCAGTTCGGACGCCCGCTCGCCTCCTTCCAGGCGCTGCGGCACCGGCTGGCGGAGACGTACGTGGCGCTGGAGGGCGCGGAGGCCGTCCTCGCGGCCGCCGGGGACGACACCGGATCACTGCTCGCCAAGGCCGCGGCGGGCCGGGCCGCGCTCACCGCCGCCCGCCACTGCCAGCAGGCACTCGGCGGCATCGGCTTCACCGCCGAGCACGCCCTGCACCGGCACGTCAGACGCGCCCTGGTGCTCGACGGGCTGCTCGGCTCCACCCGTGAACTGACCCGCGAGGCAGGAGGGCTGCTGCTGTCCGAGCCGCGCGCGCCCCGCCTCGTCGACCTGTGAGGGGCGATCCGTGACCGACCTGTGGAACGACCTGCTCGGCTGCCTCGACCTCGCGCCCCGGGGAGGGGGCACCTACGAGGGCCGCTCACAGCAGCTGGAGTACCGGCGGCTGTTCGGCGGGCAGCTGCTCGCCCAGTTCGCGCGCGCCGCGCAGCTCGCCGTGCCGGGCAGGAGCCTGAAGTCGCTGCACACGCAGTTCCTGCGCGAGGGCCGCACGGGCGAACCGGTCCGCTACGCGACCGAGGTGCCGCAGCAGGGCCGGACCTTCGCGACCGTACGGCTCACCGCCCGGCAGGAGAAGGGAGTCGTCGCGGTGGCGACCGCGAGCCTGCACGTGTGGGAGGAAGGGCCCGACCGGCAGACGACGGACGCGGCGCCGGCCCTGCCCGGGCCGGAACGCACCGTCCTGCTCGACCTCCTGCCGTGGCAGTCCAGGGCGGCGACCGACCTCGACACCGCGAAGTCCGAGCCGCCGGAGTACGAGCTGTGGACCCGCATCCCCGACGCGCACCGGGCCCTCGCCCCGGCCCTCCTCGCCTACACCACCGACCTGACGGCGATCGGCACCGCGCTGCGGCCCGTGGAGGGGGTCACGCAAGGGGACGCGGGCCGGGCGTTCGCCTCGGCCGTCACGGCGCACACGGTGTGGTTCCACCGGCCGTTCGCCACCGGCGACTGGCTGCTGCTGCGCCAGCGGAGTCCGCTCGCCGCACACGGGCGGTGCTTCGGACGAGGGGACGTCCTGACGCCGGACGGCGCGCTGCTGGCGTCGTACGCGCAGGAGGCACTGCTGCGGTTCACTCGGTGAGCGGAGTGAGCGGTACCGCGGCGCTTCCCCGGGCGCCGGCACGTGCCTGAGGGCGCCGGCGCCCTCGTCCTCAGGGCGCCGGCACCTCCAGGACCAGCGCCGACCCCATTCCCCCGCCCGCGCACATCGACGCGACGCCCACTCCCCCGCCCCGACGGCGCAGTTCGTGGACCAGGGTGACGACCATACGGGCGCCCGTGGCGGCGACCGGGTGGCCGAGGGAGCAGCCGCTGCCGTTGACGTTGACGGTGTCCGGGTCCAGTCCGAGGCGGTGGATCGCGGCGAGCGGTACGGACGCGAACGCCTCGTTGATCTCGAAGAGGTCGACGTCGGCCACGGTCATCCCGGCCCGCTGAAGCGCCTTGGGAACGGCGTGGACGGGGGTGAGGCCGGTCTCCGCCGGGTCCAGCGCGACCGAGGCCCATGACCGCACCCGGGCCAGCACGGGCAGCCCCAGCCGCTCGCGCGCCAGCCGTTCCTCCGCCACCGCCACGACCGCCGCCGCGTCGTTCGCGCCGCAGGCGTTCCCGGCCGTGATCGAGAAGCCCTCGATCTCCGGGTGGAGCGGCTTGAGCGCGGCCAGTCTCTCCGCGCTGGTGTCGCGGCGCGGGTGCTCGTCGGCTGCGAAGGGGCCGTACGGAGTGTCGACCGGCACGGTCTCGGCCTTGAAACGGCCCTCGTCGAGCGCGCGCACGGCGTTGCGGTGGGAACGCAGCGCCCACGCGTCCATCTCCTCGCGGGTGAGGCCCTCCCGTACGGCCGTGTTCCAGCCGACCGTGATCGACATGTCCAGGTTGGGGGCGTCCGGACGGTCGGGGTGCGAGGGCGGCACCCAGCGCTCGCCGCCTCGGAAGGACAGCTTGGGCGCGGTGGAGGCGGAGTTGACGCCCCCGGCGAGCACCAGCCGGTCCATGCCGGCCCGGACCGAGGCCGCGGCCGTCTGGACGGCGGCGAGCCCGGCGGCGCAGTGCCGGTTGAGGGCCAGCCCCGGCACCTGGGGCAGGCCCGCCGTCACAGCGGCATGGCGGGCGACGACTCCGCCGCCGTAGTGCGACTCGGCGAGGATCAGGTCGTCGACGAGGTCCGGGTCCAGGCCTTCCGCGACGGCCGTGACGACACGGTCCGCCAGGTCGTAGGCGGTCGTGTCCCGCAGGCTCCCCTTGAACGCGGTGCCTATCGGGGTGCGCAGGGCGGCGACGAGCACGGCTTCAGGCATCGGTGGCCTCCTGCAGTTCGGCGACCAGGGTGCGGCGCAGGAGTTTCCCGGTGGAGGTGCGGGGCAGTCCGGGGCGGAAGACGACGGTGTCCGGGGTCTTGGAGGAGCGCAGGCGCTGTCTGGCGAAGGAGCGGATCTCCTCCGGGTCGCCCGCCCCGACCAGCACCGCGACCAGGCGCTGGCCCCATTCCGGGTCGGGGAGGCCGAGGACGGCGGCCTCGCGCACGCCCGGGTGCTGGAGCAGCACGTCCTCGATCTCGGCGGGGGCGATGTTCTCGCCGCCCCGGATGATGGTGTCGTCGGCGCGGCCCTCGACGAAGAGGTAGCCGTCCTCGTCCAGCCGGCCCCGGTCGCGGGTGGCGAACCAGCCGTCCGTGGCGGCCCCGCCCGTCTCCGCGTACTCGCCGGAGATCTGCTCCCCGCGCACGAGGACGAGCCCCGTCCTGCCCGGTTCGAGCGGCTTCCCGTCCTCGTCCCGGATCTCGACCTCGACGCCCGGCAGCGGACGGCCCACCGAGCCGAGCCGCGCCCGCACCGCCGGGTCGTCGGAGGCGAGCGCCCGCCAGTGGTCGTCGGGGCCCAGCACGCAGACGGACGAGGCGGTCTCCGTCAGCCCGTAGGCGTTGACGAAGCCGGTGTCGGGGAACTGGCGCAGGGCCCGCTCCACCACCGGCAGGGGGCAGCGCGCACCGCCGTAGGCGAGATGACGCAGGGTCGGGGTGCCGGCCTGCGCGTCGCCCAGCTCCGCCGTGATGCGGGCGAGCATGGTCGGCACGACCATGGCGTGGGTGACGCCCTCGCGGCGTACCGTCGCCAGCCACTCGGCCGGGGAGAAGGCGGACAGGTAGACGATGCGGCGGCCGGCGTACAGGTTCGTCAGCAGGTTCATCAGTCCGGCGACGTGGTACGGCGGCAGGGCCACCAGGCCGGCGTCGGACGCCTCGGCCGTACCGAAGTCCTGGGTGTTGAAGACGTAGGCGAGCAGATGGCGGTGGCGCAGCAGAGCCGCCTTGGGGGCGGCGGTGGTGCCGCTGGTGTAGAGGACGACGGCGGTGGCGTCGCGGTCCTGGGGAGCGGGACGCCGGTCGGCCTCGCCCGACGGGGTCAGCAGCGCGTCGAGGTCGGCCGGGTGCAGGACCTCCGCACCCGGGTGCCGCAGGATCAGGGCGTCCAGCTGCGCGTCGCCCAGCCGGTAGTTGAGGGGGACGAAGGGGACGCCGGCCAGGGCCGCGCCGAACAGGGCGACGGAGTAGGCGAGATGGTTGGGACCCAGGTACAGGACCGCTGTGCGGTCACGGAAGCGGTCGGCCGCGTGGTGCGCGAGGCGCTGGAGCTCGGCCGCGGAGAGCGTTCGGCCGCCCTCCGTGACGGCCGGCCGGTGCCCCGCGGAGGCGGCCATTTCCAGAAGCACGGCTATATTCATGAGAATGTCATTCTCCTACACTCAGAGGCCGACTCGCAAGAGAGGGGAATGACAGTGCACATCGACGGTGTGGCAGCCCTGGTGGTCGGCGGCGCGGGCGGGCTGGGCGAGGCGACGGTACGGCGGCTGCACGCGGCCGGTGCCCAGGTGGTGGTCGCCGACCTCGCCGACGACAGGGGCAAGGCCCTGGAGGCCGAACTCGGCGTGCGGTACGTCCGCACGGACGCCACGGACGAGGACTCGGTGGCGGCCGCCGTGGAGGCGGCCGGGGGCGCGGGCGTGTTCCGGATCGCCGTCGACTGCCACGGCGGCCCGGCGAGCGGCGGCCGGCTCGTCGGCAAGGACGGCTCCCCGCTGGACCTGGCCGGCTTCCGCGGCACCGTCGACATCTACCTGACGGGCGTCTTCAACGTCCTGCGCACGGCCGCCGCGGCCATCGCGCGCACCGCGCCCCACGGCGAGGACGGCGGCCGGGGCGTGATCGTCACGACCTCGTCCATCGCGGCGTACGAGGGCCAGGTCGGCCAGCTGCCGTACGCCGCGGCGAAGGGCGGGGTGAGCGCGATGACGCTGGTCGCCGCCCGGGACCTGTCCCCGCTCGGCGTCCGCGTGGTCTCCGTCGCGCCGGGCACGGTCCTCACGCCCGCCTACGGGAAGGCCGCCGACCGGCTGGAGGCCCACTGGGGTCCCCAGGTGCCGCACCCGCGGCGGATGGGACGGCCCGAGGAGTACGCGGCGCTCGTCCAGCACCTGTGCGAGAACGACTACCTCAACGGGGAAGTGGTCCGCCTGGACGGCGCACTGCGGTTCCCGCCCAGGTAGCGCCCGGGCAGCAGGAGGCCGAGCGGGCCCGCGCCGAGCCGGGGGCTCGTCCGCCCGGGCGCGGGCCCGGGCGCCGGCCGGCACCGGGCGGGCACGCCGTCGCACGCGTCACGCGAAGTCGCCGTGTTCCCCCAGACGCGGCGGCGGCCCGTACGACGGCCGGTGCCCGGTGCCCCGGAACGGGCTGCCGACCAAGCGGTGGCCGCCCGCCTCGACCACCGCGTCCGGCGCCGCGGCGAGCGCCTCCGGGAGGGTGCGCACGGCGGCCGCCGGCACGCCCAGCGAACGCAGGCGGCCCTCCCAGCCGGTCGCGGTGTCGGTGGCGAGCGCCTTCGTCACCGCGGCGATCACCTCGTCCCGGTGGGCCGCGCGCTCGGCCATGGTGGCGTAGCCCTCGATGCCGGCCTCGGCGGCCAGGGAGCGCCAGAAGCCGTCGTGGGTGATGAACAGCGCCAGGTGACCCTCGGCGGTGGGGAACAGCTGGGCGGGGACGTAGTAGGCGTGGGCTCCGCCGAGGCGGCGGGGGGCGGCACCGTCGTTGAGCCAGGCCGAGGCGTGGTAGTTGAGCTGGGAGAGCATCACGTCCCGCAGCGACACCTCGAGCTGGCCGCCGCGGCCGGAGACGACCTGGGCCAGCAGCCCGAGGGCGGCGGCGAACCCCGCCGAGTTGTCGGCCGAGGAGTAGCCCGGCAGCAGGGGCGGGCCGTCCGGGTCGCCGGTCAGGGCGGCGATGCCGGTGGCGGCCTGGACGACGTAGTCGAAGGCGGGTACGTCGCCCGCGTCCATCCCCCAGCCGGTGAGGAGCACGCACACCAGGCGTTCGTTGAAGGGCCTCAGGGCCTCGTAGGTGAGGCCGAAGCGCTCGATGGCCGACGGTTTGAGGTTGACCAGCAGGGCGTCCGCCTCGCGTACCAGCCCGTGCAGGCGGTCCTGTCCGGCCGGGGTGGACAGGTCCACGCGGACCGAGCGTTTGCCCCGGTTCAGGCTGGCGAAGTACGCGTCGGAGACCTGGCGGGACAGGTCTCCACCGGGTGGTTCGACCTTGGTGACCTGCGCCCCCAGGTCGGCCAGCAGCATGGTGGCGTACGGGCCGGCCAGGATGTGGCCGACCTCCAGCACGCGCAGCCCGGCCAGGGGGCCGGTCCCGGTCCCGGTCACCGCGGTCACCGGAAGTCCGCGGCGATCGCCGCCACGGCGTCCCGGGTGCGCAGCTTGGAGGCGACGAGTTCCTCCCGTCCGGACCCGATGGGAAGCACCCGGACGGACAGGTCGGTCACGCCCGCGTCCGCGAAGCGCTTGAAGCGGGCCGCGATGGCCGCCTCGTCGCCGGCCGCGCACAGGTCGCCGACGTTGCGTGCGTCGCCGTACTCCAGCAGCCGCTGGTAGTTCGGTGACACCGCGGCCTCGTTGAGGACGCGGTTGGCGCGTTCCCGGGCGGCGTCCACCTCGTGCGGGGCGCACAGGCACACCGGGATGCCCGCCACGACGCGGGGCGCCGGACGGCCCGCCTCCCGCGCCGCTTCGGTGATCGTCGGGACGACGTGCTCGGCCACCGTCCGCTCGTCGGCCATCCAGAGCACGGTCCCGGCGGTCAGCGCCCCCGCGATCCGCAGCATCACCCGGCCCAGCGCGGCCAGCAGCACCGGCAGGGGGGACACCGGGCCGAGGGTGAGCGGGTTGTGGACGCGGAAGACGGCGTTCTCCACGTCCACCGACTTCGCGCCGCCCACCGCCTCGTTGAGCACCTCCAGGTAGGCGCGGGTGTAGGCGGCCGGCTTGAAGTACGGGATGCCCAGCATGTCGCGCACGATCCAGTGGTGGGAGGCGCCCACGCCCAGCGCGAGCCGCCCGTCGGCCGCCGCGTGCGCGGACAGCGCCTGGCGGGCCAGGGCGACGGGGTGCTGGGCGTGCACGGGCACGACCGCCGTGCCCAGTTCGATGCGCGTCGTGGCCCGGCCCATGAGGGTGACGGCCGTCAGCGCGTCGAAGTCGGTGGGCACCTGCGGCACCCACACCGTGTCGAACCCGGCCTGCTCCGCCCAGCGGGCGTCGTTGACCATGCGGTCCGCCTTGTAGACGGCGTCGCCCCGTTCGGGGCCGCTCATCACTCCGACTCGCACGTCAGTCCTTCCTCTGGGGATCGGGGCCCGTCAGGGCACGGATGTGCGCCACGATGGCGTCCAGCGCCGTGCCCGTGGGGAACACGGCGGCGGCCCCGGCCTCGCGCAGCCGGTCCACGTCCCCGGCGGGGATGGTGCCGCCGACCACGACGGGTATGTCGTCGGCGCCGGCGGCGCGCAGCGCCGCCAGCGTGCGGCGGGTGAGCGCGAGGTGGGCGCCGGACAGGATGGAGAGCCCGACCAGGGCGACGTCCTCCTGGACGGCGGTGGCGGCGATGTCGTCGACGCGGCGGCGGATGCCGGTGAACACCACCTCGAACCCGGCGTCCCGCAGTCCGCGCGCGACTAGTTTCGCGCCGCGGTCGTGCCCGTCGAGTCCGGGTTTGGCGACGAGGACCCGTACCGGCGCCGTGGGAGAGGTCATCAGAACACCACCGGCTGCCGGAACTCGCCCCACACCTCGCGCAGCGCGCCGGCCGTCTCACCGACCGTGCAGTAGGCGTTGGCGCAGGCGATGAGTGGGCCCATCAGGTTGGCGTCCCCTTCGGCGGCGCGCTTCAGCTCGGTCAGGCGGGCCGCCACGTCGGTGGCGCTGCGCTCGGCCTTCACCCGGGCGAGCCGCTTGAGCTGGCGTTCCCTGCCCTCGGCGTCGAGTTCGTAGGTGGCGAGGTCGGGCGGGGGCTCGTCCACCGTGAACCGGTTGACGCCGACCACCGGCCGCTCCCCGGAGTCGACCTCCCTGTGCAGCCGCCATGACTCGTCGGCGATGAGTGACTGCAGATAGCCGTCCTCGATGCAGCGGACCATGCCGCCGTGCGCCTCCAGGTCGGCCATGATCTGAACGATCCGCTCCTCGGTGGCGTCGGTGAGCGCCTCCACGAAGTAGGAGCCGCCCAGCGGGTCGGCTACCCGGGCCACGCCCGTCTCGTGCGCGAGGATCTGCTGGGTGCGCAGGGCGAGGGTCGCGGACTCCTCGCTGGGGAGGGCGAACGGCTCGTCCCAGGCGGCGGTGAACATCGACTGCACGCCGCCGAGTACGGAGGCCAGCGCCTCGTAGGCGACGCGCACGGTGTTGTTGCGGGCCTGCGGAGCGTACAGCGAGGCACCGCCGGCGACGCAGCCGAAGCGGAACATGCACGCCTTGTCGGTCGTCGCGCCGAACCGTTCGCGCACGATGGTCGCCCAGCGCCTGCGCCCCGCCCGGTACTTGGCGACCTCCTCGAAGAAATCGCCGTGGGTGTAGAAGAAGAAGGAGATCTGCGGGGCGAAGCGGTCGATGGTCATGCGGCCGCGTTCGAGGACGGTCTCGCAGTAGGTGACGCCGTCGGCGAGGGTGAAGGCCATCTCCTGGACGGCGTTGGCGCCCGCGTCGCGGAAGTGCGCCCCCGCGACGGAGATCGCGTTGAAGCGCGGCACCTGTTCGGCGCAGAACTCGATGGTGTCGGCGATGAGCCTGAGCGAGGGCTCCGGGGGCCAGATCCAGGTGCCGCGGGAGGCGTACTCCTTGAGGACGTCGTTCTGGATGGTGCCGGTGAGCTTCTCCCGGGGAATGCCCCGCTTCTCGGCGGCGGCGACGTAGAAGGCGAGCAGGATGGCGGCGGTGCCGTTGATGGTGAAGCTGGTGCTGATCCGGTCCAGCGGGATCGCGTCGAAGAGGATCTCGGCGTCGGCGAGGGTGTCGAGGGCGACGCCGACCCGGCCGACCTCGTCGGTGTACTCCGGGTCGTCGGAGTCGTATCCGCACTGGGTGGGCAGGTCGAGCGCGACGGACAGGCCCGTGCCGCCCTGGTCGAGGAGGTAGCGGTAGCGCCGGTTGGACTCCTCGGGGGTGCCGAAGCCGGAGTACTGGCGCAGGGTCCAGGTGCGGCCCCGGTAGCCGGTGGGGTAGTTGCCGCGGGTGAACGGATAGGTGCCGGGAGCAGGCGGATCGGCCCGGTCGGCGCGGCCGTAGACCGGCTTGAGAGGGATTCCGGAGGCGGTGCGGAAATCTTCGGTCATGACAGCTGGTCCTTCATCACCTTTCCGGTGGCGTTCAGCGGCAGCTCGGTGCGGAACTCGACGTGCCGGGGCACCTTGAAGCCGGCCATGTGCTCCCGTGCCCAGGCGATCAGCTCGTCCTCGGCCACCTCGGCGCGCGGGACGACGAACGCCTTTCCGACCTGTCCCAGCCGTTCGTCGGGTACGCCGATGACGGCGGCCTGGGCGACGGCGGGGTGGTTGAGCAGATAGCCCTCGATCTCGGCCGGGTAGGCGTTGAAGCCGCCGACGATGAACATGTCCTTCTTGCGGCCTACGATTCTGAGCCGGCCCTCGGTGTCCAGCTCCCCCAGGTCGCCGGTGTGCAGCCAGCCGTCGGCGTCGATCGCCTCGGCGGTGGCCCCGGGGTCGTCGAGGTAGCCGCGCATGACGGAGTACCCGCGCACGAGGACTTCCTCGTCGTCGGCGATGCGCACCTCGAAGCCCTCGCAAGGCCTGCCCACGGTGGTGGCGACGGCCTGGTACGAATCGCCGGGCCGGGACGCGGTGACCGTGCCGGCCTCGGTGAGGCCGTAGCCGGTCATGAGGTGGGTGAACGGCAGTTCGGTGGTGATGCGCCGGACCAGTTCGACCGGGATGTCGGCGGCGCCGGTCACCGCGACCCGCAGGGAGGACAGGTCGCGGTCCGCGCCCGCCGCCAGCAGGGAGTGGTACAGCGTCGGCGGACCCGGCAGAACGGTGACCCGCTCCTTCTCGACCAGCTCCAGCACCCGGTCCACGTCGAAGACGGCGACCGGCAGGACGGTCGCCCCACGGATCATGGATGCCACGCAGCCGGCCTTGTAGCCGAAGATGTGGAAGAACGGGTTGACGATCAGATAGCGGTCCCCCCGCCGCAGCTGCGCCAGGTCGCACCACTCGCTGTACAGACGCAGGGTCTGCCCGTGGGTCGTCATCACGCCCTTGGGGCGCCCCGTGGTACCGGAGGTGAAGACGATGTCGGCCAGGTCGTCCTCGCCGACCTCGCGCCGCAGCGGTGCGCCGGAGGCGAGGAACCCGTCGGCCCTCAGGTCGACGACGGGGACGCCCGGCGGTCCGGTGAACTCCCGCTCCAGGAAGCCGTTCTGGACGCACAGCAGTTTCGCGCCGCTGCGCACGACGATGTCGTGGGCCTCCTGGTCGCGAAAGCGCGTGTTCACCGGGACGAGCACCCCGCCAGCCGTGAGCAGACCGAACGCGGCGACGATCCACTCGGCCGAGTTGGGCGCCCAGAGAGCCACCCGGTCGCCGCGGCCGACGCCCGCCGCGGCGAACGCCCCGGCGGTGCGCCGGACCCGGTCGGCGAGCTCGGTGAAGGTCAGCCGCAGCGGGCCGTCGACCACGGCCTCGGCGTCACCGAACCGGTCGGCCGCGTCCTGCACCAGCTCGGGAATGCTGCGCCACCGCGCCGGGGCGGTCATGCGTCGATCAGCCGGGCCAGATTGCCGCCCATGACCTTGGCCTTGTCCTCCTCGGTCAGCTTGCCCAGGTGGTCGACGTAGGTGACCGGGTCGGCCAGGCCCTCGGGGTGGGGGTAGTCCGAGCCGAACAGCACCCGTTCGATGCCGATCAGGTCGCCCAGCCGGGCCATGTCCTCCTCCCAGAACGGACTGATGTGAATGTTCCGCTTGAGGACCTCCACGGGGTCCTCCTGGAACTCGTGCGGCATCTTCTTGTGGACGTCGGCCAGCCGGCCCATCAGCGGTTCCACCCAGGACGCGCCGTTCTCGATCACCGCGATCTTCAGTTCCGGGAAGCGGGAGAGCGCGCCGTGGCAGATGAGCGAGGAGACCGCGTCCTCGATCGGCCGCCACTCGTTGACCTGCCGGAACGCGTTGGGTTTGAAGGGCAGGAACTCACGCCGGTTGCCCTCCCAGTCGTTGGCGTAACTGGCATAGCCGCTGTCGGAGGAGTGCAGGGCGACCAGGACGCCGGTCTCGACGACCCGCTTCCAGAACGGGTCGAACTCCGGCAGCGCGAAGGAGCGGGTGCCTCCGTGACCGGGCACGGGCGCGGGGCGGACGAGGACGGCGCGGGCGCCGCGCTCCACCGCCCAGTTCAGCTCCTCGACCGCCTTGTCGACGATCGGGAGGGTGATGACGGGCACGGTGAAGATGCGGTCCTCGTAGGAGAAGGACCACGTCTCGTGCAGCCACTGGTTGAGGGCGTGGATGACCGCGTGGATCAGCTCCGGGTCGTCCTTCATCCGCTCCTCGATGAGGCTCGCGAGCGTCGGGAACATCAGGCTGCGCTGGACGCCGAGCTCATCCATGAGCTGCAGCCGCGGCCCCGGTTCGCGGAAGGCGGGGACCGAGCGCATCGGCTCGCCGAAGATCTCCCGCCGGGTCTTGCCGGTGGGGTTGCCGACCTTGAAGTACTCCTCCATGGCGCCGGGGCGGGCGACGACGTCGAAGGTGGGGTTGGGGATGTACTCGCTGATCTGCCCGCGTATCGCGATCTTGGTGCGGCCGCGGACGTTCACGTACTCGATGGCCCCGTCGTACTCCTTGGGCAGGTACCTGGTGAGTGCTTCCTGCGTCTCGTAGAGGTGGTTGTCCGCGTCGAACAGCGGATACGGCAGATCACGAGAGGGCATGAGATCCTCCTTCGCTGATTGCGAGAATGCTATTCTCATACTCAGGCGGTGGCAATGTTCTTGCGGAGCACGAACTTCTTCACCTTGCCGCTCGGAGTGCGCGGGAACTCGGGGACCGCGTGCACCACCTCGGGCCACTTCTGCCGGGCCAGACCGGCCCGTTCGAAGTGCAGGCGCACCTCGGACAGGCCCGGCGCCGACCAGCCCGGCCGCATGCGCAGCACGGCCGCGGTGCGCTCGCCCAGGCGGGGGTCGGGGACGGCGACCGCGGCGGCCTCGGCCACGCCGTCCAGACCGAGGAGGACCTCCTCCACCTCCAGGGCGCTGACGTTCTCCCCGCCCCGGATGATGACGTCGGCCTTGCGGTCGGTGACGGCCAGCCAGCCCTCCGCGTCGCACACTCCGATGTCCCCGGTGCGGTACCAGCCCTCCTCGTCGAAGGCGGCCGCGGTCAGCGCGGGGTCGGTGTAGCCCAGGCAGAGGTCGGGGCCGCGGGTCAGGATCTCGCCGTCCTCGGCGAGCCGCAGCTCCACGCCCGGCAGCGGCAGTCCGTCGGTGTGCATCCGCTTCTCGGCCGGCCCGTCGTACGGGGTGCAGGTCACGGAGGGGTGCTCGGTGGATCCGTACGCCCGGAACACGCTGATGCCGAGCGACTCCAGCCGGGCCGTCACCGCGGAGGGCACCGCGGCGCCTCCCAGACCGGCGTACTTCAGGTGTGCGACGTGCTCGGGTGTGCAGTCGGGGTGGTCGAGCAGACTCGTCATGTAGTACGTCGCCCCGCCGCCCACGGTCAGGCCCTCGCCCTTCATCAGGGCGAGCGCCCCGGCCGGGTCCCAGGTGTCGCCGAGGTTGACCGGCGTGCCCTCGAGCACGGGGATGAGGAAGGCGTTCACCATTCCGATGAAGTGGCCGACCGGCGCGACGGTGAACTGCCGTCCGCGGTCCGGGGGGTAGCTCGCCAGCAGCTGCCGCGTCTCGTAGCCGAGGGTCTGGTGGCTGTGGACGACGCCCTTGGGGTCGCGGGTCGTGCCGGAGGTGAAGGCGATCAGCGCGGGGGCCGCCGGATGGACGGGCTGTATGCCGGTCATCGGCTCGTCGGCGAGCAGGGCGTCGAAGTCGCGTCCCACCACGCCCACCACCGGCACGTCCTCGCACAGCTCCGGACGGAACCGGAGCCGGCCGAAGCCCTCCGCGGCGAGATACGCCTTCGGACGGACCGTCCGCAGGATGTAGCCGACCTCCTTCGGCCCGTAGAAGTGGACGACCGGCACCACGACCGCGCCGAGGAAGGCCGAGGCCCAGAACACGGCCGCCGCCTCCATCCAGTTGGGCAGCTGCATCACCACCGCGTCGCCGGGGCCCACGCCCCGCGAACGCAGTCCCGCGGCGAGCCGGCGCGCCACTTTCTCCACGTCCGCGAAGGTGCCCGACCACGGCCGCACACCGGAGTGCACACGGAACCGCACGTCGCCCGCCGTGCCCAGCCCCTGCGCGAGCAGGTCGCCGATGGTCTGCCCGGTCCACCAGCCCTCGGTCTCGTAACGCTCGGCCAGTTCGCGGGGAACCGTCCGCAGGGCACCGGGGGGAATCGTCGACATCGCAGAGGATCTCCTCTCGCTCCGTTACGAGAATTGCACTCTCCCACAGCGAGAAGGTAAGTTCCATACATGGCACGCGACCACGGCTTCCAGCCGGTGCGGATCGCCCGGATCGTCGACGAGACGCCGGACGTGCGCACGTTCGCCCTCGACGCCTGGTTCCCCTACCGGGCCGGGCAGTTCCTGACCTTCAAGGCATGCGGCACGCTGCGCAGCTACTCGATGTCGAGCTCGCCCGACACCGACGACGAGATCAGCGTGACGGTGAAGCGCGTACCGGGCGGGCTGGTGTCCGGCTGGATGCACGACACGCTGAGGCCGGGCGACGCCCTGGAGGCCACGCATCCCGGCGGATCCTTCTGCCTGCGCGAGGACGCCCCGGACCGACGACCGCTCGTGGCGTACGCCGGGGGAAGCGGCATCACCCCCGTCTTCTCCCTGCTGAAGAGCGCCCTGGCGACGACCGGCAGACCGGTGCGGCTGCTGACGGCCCACCGGGACGCCGAGAGCGCGATCTTCCGTCAGCAGCTCGACCTGCTCGCCACCCGTCACGGCGACCGGCTGCACGTCCGGCACCACCTGGACGACCGGCACGGACTCGTCACCGAAGAGGAGATACGGGGCCTCGCGGACGGAGTGGACGGCCCCGGAGACGACGCGGACTTCTACATGTGCGGACCCGAGCCGTTCATGGCGCTGGTGGAGAAGACGCTGACCGCCCACGGGGTACCCGCGGACCGGGTGCTCGTCGAACGGTTCACGCCCCTGCCCTCCGTGCCGGCCCGGATGCCCACACCCGTGTCCGCCCCCTCGGCCGACACCGGCACCGTCACCGTCGAGCTGCGCGGCGACCGGCGCACCGTGCCACAGCGGCCCGGCGAGTCGCTGCTGCAGAGCGCCCGCCGCGCCGGATTCACCCCACCGTTCTCCTGCGAGTCCGGGGACTGCGCCACCTGTCTGGCACGGCTGACGCGAGGCGAGGCGAAGATGCGCGTGAACAACGCCCTCGACGCCGACGAGGTCGCCGAGGGCCTGGTACTCACCTGCCAGGCCGAGCCGACCACACCCGATGTCGCCGTGGTGTACGAGGACTGACCGATCCCACCTCCCCACCGGACCGACGGAAGGCCAGACACCATGGTCGAGCTGGAAGTGCAGGACGGCCTCGCCGTCGTCACCATCGACCGCCCGCACGCCCGCAACGCCATCGACCTGAACACCATGGCGGAACTGGAGAAGGCACTGGACGCCGTCGGGGACGCGCGGGCGCTGGCGGTGACCGGGGCGGGCGAGAAAGCCTTCGTCTCCGGCGGTGACCTCAAGGAGCTTTCCCGGCTGCGCACCGAGCCCGAGGCCGCGGGAATGGCGCTGCGGATGCGCGCGGTGTGCGACCGCATCGCGGCCTTCCCCGGGCCGGTCGTGGCCGCCCTCAACGGGCACGCGCTGGGCGGTGGCGCGGAGGTCGCGGTCGCCGCGGACATCCGCGTAGCCGCCGAGGACATCCGCATCGGATTCAACCAGACGGCGCTGGCCATCGTGCCCGCCTGGGGCGGCGCCGAGCGCCTGGCCCGGCTGGTGGGGCCCGGCAGGGCGATGCTGCTGGCCGGCACCGGCCGGGTGCTGGACGCGGCGGAGGCCCGGCGGGAGGGTCTGGTCGACGTGGTGCTGCCACGCGACGGGTTCGCCGAGGGATGGCGGGCACTGGCACGGAGCCTGGCCACCGCACAGGCCCGCGAGATCAAGAACCTGACCACCCGCACGAGGACGGCGGAGGAGGCCGCCGCGGCCTTCGCCCGGCTGTGGGTGTCCGACGAGCACTGGCAAGCGGCGGAGAGGGTGATGACCCGTGGCAAGTGACATCCGCGTCGAGGACGGCCCGTTCGGACCGGAGGCCCGCCCGGCGGGCGGCCCGGTGCGGCAGACGGTGCTGTACCTGCACGGGGACCCGCGGCTGGCGGGCACCCCGCACGACGCCCTGCCCACCGCACGCGAACTGGCCCGGATCACCGGGTACGCCGTGCTGTGCGCCCGCTACCGGCCGCGCTTCCCGCACTCTCTGGACGACGTGTACGCCGCCTGGCAGCACTGCCGCGACCAGGGGCCGGCCGCCGTGGTCGGCAAGCGGCTGGGCGGAGCCCTCGCGGCCGGCCTGCTGCTGCGCCTGCGCGACGAGGGCGCGACCCTGCCGTCCTGCGCGGTGCTCACGTCTCCCCTGCTGGACTTCACCCTGGACGCGCCCAGCCTGCTGTTCAACGCGGCCGCCGACCGCACCGTGGACGCCGCGACACTGCCCGCGCGGGCCGCACGGTACGCGGGCCCGGCCCAGCGCACCGACCCGCTGCTCAGCCCGCTGCACGGCAACCTCCACGGCCTGCCCCCGCTGCAACTGCACGCGGCGGGCACGGAGGTGCTGCTCGACGACGCCCTGTCGTTCGCCACGCGGGCGGCGCATTCCGGCGTGGTGGTCGATCTGCGTGTCTCCGAGGACGCTGCCGCACAGGGCCTGCGCCAGCTGACGGCGACGGCGGACTTCCTGCGCCAGTGGTGCCCCGGCGGGCTCGCCGGCAGCGCGCGGACGACGTTCGACCCGTCCGGTGTCTGAGCCGGCGGCCGGCGCGGGATCCCGAGCGCGCAGGGTTCCTGCGGTGGTGAGGGCGGTGCGGCGTCCGGGGGCCGTGGCCCCCGGAGCGCTCACGCCTCGTCGCGTATGAGGGCTGCCGCCCGCCAGGCCAGTGCCATGACCGGTCCGTTGAGGTTCCCCGAGACCATCACCGGCAGCACCGACGCGTCGACCACCCGCAGATTGTCCACCCCCCGCACCCGCAGCCGCGCATCGGTGACGTCGTCCGGGGCGGAGCCCATCGCGCAGGTCCCGATGGCGTGGAAGCCGCAGTAGCCCCCGTCGAGCGCGGACCGGACGATCTGCTCCTCGGAGTGGACGTGCGGCCCGGGGAAGGTCTCCCGGGTGATACGGGAGGCGATCGGATCGGCCGCGAAGAAGTCGCGCAGCCGGCGGAAGAGGTCCACGCCGACCTGGCGGTCGTGCGCCGAGGCGAAGTACTGCGGATCGATGTCCAGCCCGGCGTCGGGGTCGGACGACGTGATCGCCAGGGAGCCCTCCGAGGTGGGCCGCAACACCATCGCGCAGGCGGACAGGCCGGGTTCGCGCTCCACACTCGCCGGCTTGCCGGGCGTCAGAGCGCCCAGGGACCAGGGGGCGAGCAGTACCTCGGCGTCCGGGCGGGCGGCGTCCGGGCGGGTCTTGAGGAAGGCGATGACGTCATAGGCGGGCCGGGCCAGCGGGCCTCGACGGGTGAGCAGGTAGCGCGCCGCCGTGCGGGCCTGGGCGGCGGCGCCGGACAGCTGCCGGTTGGCCCCCAGCGGAGCGTTGAGGCGGAACCGCAGCGCCAGGCAGCGGTGTTCCCGCAGCCGGGCGCCCACGTGGGGCCGGTCCAGGCGCACGTCGACCCCCGCACCGCGCAGCACCTCGGCCGGTCCGATGCCGGACAGCTGCAGCAGCCGCGGTGTGGCCAGACTGCCGAGGCTGAGGACGACCTCGCGCCGGGCCCGGATCTCCTCGGTGTGCCCGGCGGCGGTGCGCACCCGCACGCCCACGGCCTTGTCACCGTCGAAGAGCACGCGGGTGGCCGTGGTGTCCCGGGCCAGTTCCAGGTTGGGCCGGGAGAGCGCGGGGTACAGGAAGGCCCGGGCGGCGCTGAAGCGCTGCCCGTTCCTGATGGTGGCCATCGCGTAGCCGATGCGCTCGCCGTCGTGCTCGTTGACGTCGGGCACGGCCCGCAGGCCCACCGCGCTCCCCGTGGCGACGAGTTCGTCGCACAGCGGGTCGGGATCACGGACACCTGAGACGTGCAGGGGACCGCCGGCGCCGCGCGTCGGTGAGGCGCCGAGGGCGTTGTCCTCGATGGCCTTGAAGACGGGCAGGATCTCCTCCCAGCCCCAGCCGGGGTTGCCCAGCTGCGCCAGGCCGTCCCAGTCGGCACGGGTTCCCCGGTTGTAGACCATGCCGTTGACGGAGCTGGACCCGCCCAGGACCTTGCCGCGCACCCACACCTCGGGGTTGCCGCCCTCGCGCAGCGGCCGGGTGCGGTAGTGCCAGGAGAACTCGGGATTGCCGAAGAGCTTCCCGACCCCCTTGGGGACTCTCAGGTAAGGGTGCCGGTCGGCGCCGCCGGCCTCGACGAGCAGCACACGTACGGCGGGGTCCCGGGAGAGCCGGTCGGCCAGCACGCAGCCCGCCGAGCCGGCGCCCACAATCACGTAGTCGAACATCGCAGACTCCCTCTTTCCCGGCCCGGTGCGCCTTCGGCGGGCGGGCTCGGACAACTCCTCCTGGCAGCAGGCACACGGAGGCCGTGGACGGACATACGGCCGGTGCCGTGCGGTCCCCCCTCGCCCGCACGGCACCGGCCCGGAGGTGATGAGCCGGGCGGTCAGCTCCGCGACGCGTCGCGCGTGTCGTCGCGGTGGATCCTGCCGCCCTTCATCACGAAGCACACCCGCCGGATGACCGAGAGGTCCTCGAGCGGATCGCCCGGGACGGCGATGACGTCCGCGAGCAGCCCGGCCCGCAGCCGGCCGCGGTCGTCCGCGTCGATCAGCTCGGCGGCGACCGTGGTCGCGGCGCGCAGCACCTGGAGGGGCCGCATGCCGCGGTCGGCCAGGGCGAGGAGCTCCTTGGCGCCCGCGCCGTGCGGAATGGCCGGGGCGTCGGTGCCCACGGCGACCTTCACCCCGCGCCGGATCGCCCGGGCGGTCGACTCGCGGGCCCGGGGGAAGACCTCGGCCGCCTTGGCCCGCAGCGCGGGATCGGCGTGCTCGGTGTTCATGTCCTGCGTCAGGCAGGTGGTGGCCACCAGGAACGTGCCGCGCTCGACCATCAGGTCGAGGGTGGCGTCACTGGCCAGGAAGCCGTGCTCGATGCAGTCGACACCGGCCTCGACGGCCGCCCGGATCGCACTGTCCCCCATGCAGTGCGCGGCCACCCGCACCCCCGCCCGGTGCGCCTCGTCCACGACGGCGCGCAGCTCCTCGTCGGAGTACTGCTGCGCGCCCGCCGGGCCGGTGTGCGACATGACCCCGTTGGACGCGCACACCTTGATGACCCGGGCCCCGTACTTGAGCTGGTACCGGACCGCCCGGCGCACCTGTGCCACGCCGTCGGCGACACCTTCCTCCACGGTGAGCGGCAGCACTCCGGGCGCGAAGGCCTGGAACATGGTGGGGTCGAGGTGTCCGCCGGTCGGCGCGATGGCGTGCCCGGCCGGCACCACCCGCGGGCCCTCGACCCAGCCCCGGTCGATCGCCTTCTTCAGCGCCACGTCCAGCAGTACGCCTCCGGTCTGCACGAACAGGCCGAGATTGCGCACGGTGGTGTACCCGTGCAGCAGGGTGCGCCGCGCGTTGGCGACCGCGCGCAGGGTCCGTACGGCGGGGTCCTCCTGGACGGGGATCAGCGGGCTCCGGTGGTCGGGGCCGCCGAGGAAGAGATTGACCTCCATGTCCATCAGGCCCGGCAGCAGGGTGACGTCTCCGAGGTCGCGCACGACGGTCCCCTCGGCCAGGCGGGTCGGGCGCCCCACCTCGGCGATCCGCTCGCCGGTCACCAGCAGCTCGCCCGGCTCGACGATCTCGCCCTTGTCCACGTCGAGCAGGCGTGCCGCCCGCAGCAGCACGGGCGGCGGCGGGGTCCTTTGCGGTGCGGCCATCACACGGCGGGTTCGACGACGGCGTCGATGCTGGACGGGCCGCTGTCCGGGACCCGCGGCTGGCCCCACGCCTCCACCGGGAAGGCGACGGTCACCAGCGCGCAGAACGCCCACAGCAGGTGCTTGTCCTCCTCGCCGATCCCGTCGAGGCTGACGTTCTCCAGGTACTCGGTGCTCTGCTCCAGCAGCGGGAACGCCACGTCGTAGAAGGCCTGGAGCTCCTTCATGGTGCTGCTGACGCGCTTGGCGTAGCGGGCCCGCTCGCCGGGGACGGCCCAGTCCGCGAACGGCTCCAGTGCGGCGAACTCGGCGGGAAAGACGTTGCCCATGTCAAAGGTCTCCGTGTCTGTTCGGTGGACGTCTCAGGAGGCGGGCGTTTCAGGAGGCGGGCGCCGCGGACCGCCGCTGCTGATGCTCGCGCACGTATCCCTGAGCGGTGCTGTGCAGGTGGCGCAGCAGGACCTCCTGGTCGCAGAGCGGGAACTGGTCCACCGTGCGCGACTCGAGCATGGTCTGGGTGGCCTCCAGGGTGTTGCCGTCCTGCAGGCCGTACTCCTTGAACGACACCACCGCGAGCTCCTGCTGGATCCGCTGGAAGGCGTTCTGCGGCGGGACGAAGTAGCAGGTCCCCTCGAAGATGTGGGTGTTGTACGAGGTCGGCCAGTAGTGGTAGGTCAGCACCCAGTTGGGCCGCCAGATCAGCAGCATGAAGTTGGGGAAGAAGACGAACGAGTCCATGCCCCAGACCTTGCTGCGGGTGGGGTTGACGGCCGGCGGCAGCTGCTCGGTGGTCAGGCCGACGTCGGGAGCGTCCCAGGGGCCGAAGAGGCCGCTGCGCAGGGCTCGTTCGATGGGCTTGACCATCGCCTTCTCCTTGGGAGGTGCGATGCCGCCCCAGGAGGAGACCATGCTGTGCGGGCCGTCGATGTCGTAGGACAGCGCCTCGTAGCCGTACTTCTTGATCCTGGCGGCCTCGCCGGCCTCGTACTGGCCTCCGTGCAGGATCGGCGCATGGTAGAACTCGGCGAACGCGTCGATGAACAGCTTCCAGTTGCTGCCGATCTCGGCGCGGTACTTGTGCACCTGGGTCAGCTTGTGGAACGGGTAGCCCTCGATGCCCTGCCCGAACTTGCCGAGGTAGTCCTTGAGCGGCGTGGTGTTCTCCGGGTCGAGGTTGACGAAGATGAACCCCTCCCACACCTCGGTGTGCACCTGCAGCAGCCCGTACTCCGACTTGTCCACGTCGAAGAACTCCGACTCCTGCTGGACGAAGGTGAGCTTGCCCTCCAGGTCGTACCGCCAGGCGTGGTACTTGCAGGTGAAGGCCCGGCAGGTGCCCTTGGTCTCCTCGCGGGGGTAGTCGTCCCACACGAGCTTGTTGCCCCGGTGCCGGCACACGTTGTGGAAGGCGCGCACCTCACCGTCCGTACCGCGGACCACCACCACCGAGGCCCGGGCGGCGTCCAACTCCTTGGTGAAGTAGCTGCCCTTGCGCGGCAGTTGCTCGACCCGTCCGACGTTCAGCCAGGTCCGCCGGAAGATGGCGTCCCGTTCCAGCTCGTAGAAGTCCGGCGAGATCGAGTCCGCGTAGGACACGGGCCCGGTGTCGATCTTGAAGTGCTCGGTCCAGCTGCCCTCGGAGGGCTTGGGGAAGTACGCCATGGATCGGAACCTCCGGTCAGGGTGACACAGTTACGATAGCCGCTTCTCCCAAAAAGAGAATAGCGTTTCCGCAAGCACTCAACTCCTTCTCCTTGTCGAGCATCCGTCCCCCACGTCACTCCACGCCGTTGCCGTCGTCACCGTCGGCCA
The DNA here is from genome assembly GCA_000719105.1 of Streptomyces sclerotialus. Classification (GTDB taxonomy): domain Bacteria; phylum Actinomycetota; class Actinomycetes; order Streptomycetales; family Streptomycetaceae; genus Streptomyces; species Streptomyces sclerotialus_B. The sequence continues at coordinate 102,768 of JODX01000019.1, forward strand.
GCAGATCCGTCAGCGCCCGTACGGCGGGCTCCAGGGCGCCGAACTCGAGGCCGCCGAGTTCCTCGGCCACCTCGGCGGCGACCGCGACGTCCTTGCGCAGGAAGGGCCCGGCCCCGGTCGCGAAGGCCGCCACCGACCCCTTGGCCCCGGCCCCGGCCACCGCCCGGCTCGCGGCGCTGGCCCGCGACAGTCCCGCGAGCAGCGCCTCCTCCCCCACACCGAGGCGCCGCCCGAGCCGCACGACCTCCGCGAGCAGTCCGAGCTGGGCGGCGAACAACAGGTTGTTGAGCAGCTTGACCTGCTGGCCGGCGCCGAGCGGGCCGACGTGCAGCAGCGGGTCGGCGTAGGTGCGGAGCGCGGGCCGCACTCGCCCGACGGTGTCCGCCTCGCCCCCTGCGAGGACGGTCAGCCGACCGGCCGCGATGTCGAGCGGACCGCCGCTGACCGGTGCGTCCACCACGGCCACTCCCCGCCCGGCCAGCGCCTGGGCGGTGCGCGGACTGCCGGTGGTGTGCACGACGAGCACCGCGTCCGCCGGGAGCGCGTCGAGCAGCGGGCCGTCCAGGCACACCTCGCGGACCTGGGTGTCGCTGTAGACGCAGATCAGAACGGCCTCCGCGCCGCGCGCCACGGCCTCGAGCGCGGTGGCGGGCTCGGCGCCCGCACGTGCGAGCATCTTCGCCGCCTCGGCGTCACGGACGTACACGCGTACCCGATGTCCGGCCCGGACGAGCCGGTCCACCATCGGCCGGCCCATCCGCCCGGCGCCGACGAAACCAAGGTCCACAGGGAGCCCACCTTCTTGCCTGAGCACGTTACGAAAATGCGATTCTCATCTATCGTTATCCTTACTCTCACCGAGGGAGACGCCTTTGACCACACGTCACGAGCACTGGATCGACGGCCGGTCCCAGCCCCCGGCGAGCGGGGCCTGGATGCCGACGCTCGATCCGGCCACCCGCGAGCCCGGCGACGACTTCGCGGCGGGCGGCCCGGCCGACGTGTCCCGGGCGGTGGCCGCCTCGGACGTCGCGTGGCGTGGCTGGGCCGCCCGCTCGCCCGCCGAGCGCGGCGCGGTCCTGCACGCGATCGCGGACGCGATCGAGACCGACACGGACACGCTGATGCGCCTGGAGCGGGCCTGCACGGGGAAGGTTCCGGCGCAGCTGCGGCTGGAAGTCGACATGTCGGTGGCGTACTTCCGCTACTACGCGGGCGTCGTACGCGCCGCCGGGCAGGGCAGCGTCATCGAGCAGGGCGCGGGTGTGCACACCTATACCCGTTACGAGCCCTATGGCGTCGTCGGCGTGATCACTCCGTGGAACCTGCCCCTCAACCAGGCCTGCCGGTCACTCGCGCCCGCGCTCGCGATGGGCAACGCCGTCGTGGCCAAGCCTTCGGAGTTCACCTCGGCCTCGACCCTGCACCTGGCCCGGCTGGCCTCCCGGGCCGGGCTGCCTGACGGGGTGCTCAACGTAGTCACCGGCACCGGCCCGCAGGCGGGCGAGGCACTCGCCGCTCATCCCGGGGTGCGTCGGCTGGCCTTCACCGGGTCCGTGGCCACCGGGAGATACCTCGCGGGAGTGGCGGGCGGACGGCTGCTCCCGCTCACCCTCGAACTGGGCGGCAGGTCACCGATCATGGTGTTCGCGGACGCGGACCTGGAGCGGGCGGTGACGGCGGCCGTCGCCGCCCTCGCCGCCAACGTGGGGCAGGTCTGCTCGGCCACCACCCGGCTGCTGGTGGAGGAGTCCGTCCACGACGAGATGGTGGACCGGATCGTCGCGGCCGTCGAGCGGCTCCGGCCGGGCGTGGACTTCGGGCCGTTGATCACCGAGGCCCAGTACCGGAGGGTGCTGGACCTCCTCGCCGGACAACCCGGTCCTGTCACCGGTGGCGGCCCCTACACCGACGGCCCGGCGGCGCGCGGCCTGTATGTGCGGCCCACTGTGTACGCGCGGGTCGAGCCGACCGCGCGGATCGCCCGGGAGGAGGTGTTCGGCCCGGTACTGGTCACCCTGCCGTTCCGTGACGAGGCCGAGGCGCTGGCCCTCGCCGACGACTCCGACTACGGGCTGGTGGCCGCAGTATGGAGCGGCGACCTGGCGCGCGGACTGCGGCTGGCCGAGCGGATCGAGGCGGGGCAGGTCGCCGTGAACGGGGGACCCCTCACCGTCGAGACGCCGTTCGGCGGTTACCGGCGCAGCGGCTACGGGCGGGAGAAGGGCCTGGCGGCCCTGTACGAGTACGCGCAGCTCAAAACCGTCAGCGCGGCCCTGCGCTGAGCCGGGGAGGAGACGGACGGATGCACGACGGCGAATGGCGACGGGCCGCTGGTGCGGCACGCGCGGAAGTGCTCGGCGACGACGGCACGCGGCTGCCGCCGGGGGACCCGGTACCGGCCGAGTACCAGGACTACCTGATGTCGGTGGCGTGGGGGGTGTGGGCGCGCGGCGGACCGCTGAGCAACCGCGACCGCAGTCTGCTGGTGCTGGCCATGACCGCGGCGCTCGGGCGGATGGACGAGTTCCGTCTCCATCTCGGGGCCGCGCCGCGCGCGGGGGTCACCGACGCCGAGGTGAACGAGCTGCTGTTCCAGATCACCGCCTACTGCGGAGCCCCGGCCGGGAACTCGGCCCGCTCCGCCGTCCGCGAGGTTCGCGGCGCCCGGGAGGAGGCATGAGCGGGCAGTCTGCCGTGGTCGGGTTCGTGGGGCTGGGCCGGATGGGCGGCGCGCTGGCGTCGAACCTGGTGCGGGCCGGTTTCGAGGTGGTGGCGCACGACGCCGCCGGGCGCTCGCGCACACCGCCGGGCGCGCGGTGGGCGTCGGATCCGGCTGAGGTGGCACGGGCGGCCGGCACGGTCGTCCTCAGCCTGCCGGACGGCGCGGTCTGCCAGGAGGTGGTGCGCGACCTGGCCCGTGCCCGGGACCGGCGGGTCACCCACGTCGTGGACACCTCCACCGTCGGGGTGGCGGCCGCGCGCGTGCTGTCCGCGTCGGGCCCGGCCTACGTGGACGCTCCCGTCTCGGGCGGGGTGGCCGGAGCCCGTCGGCGCACCCTGATGGTCATGTACGCCGGGACGGACGAGGACTGCGCCCACGTCGAGCCGGTGCTGGCCGGACTCAGCGACCACCGGCGCAGGGTCGGCGGCCGGCCCGGGCAGGCGCAGGCGCTGAAGCTGGCCAACAACTTCCTGTCGGCGACGGCACTCGCCGCGACCAGCGAGGCCGTCGCCTTCGGGCGGGCCGCCGGACTGGACCCGGCCGTGATGCTGGAGGTGCTCAACGCCTCCAGCGGACGCAGCGGCGCCACCGCCGACAAGTTCCCCGACGAGGTGCTGACCGGCCGCTATGCCTCCGGATTCAGCAACACGCTGATGGCCAAGGACGTACGGCTCTACCTGGACGAGGTTCAGCGGCTGGCCGGTCCGGCGACGGTGGGAGCGGTGACGGGCTCGCTGTGGGAGGCGTTCGCCGCCGGGGAACCCGGCGCCGACTTCACCCGCGTCTACCCGTTCGTCGCCGGTGGCTGACCCGCGGCACCGCCGGCGGCCTCCGGGCCGATCAGGACGGACAGCGCCTCCCGCACGATCTGCGGATAGCGCTCCGTCTCCGGGTCCAACAGCCACTGCTGGTGGACACCCTCGACCAGCGCCAGGACGGCCGCGGCCGCGGTGGACGGGCTCAACCCGCTGGGCAGGCACTCCCCGTACCGCTCGACCAGGCTCGCGGTCAGGTGGTCCTGGAGGGCCCGGCAGCGCTCCCGGACGTACTCGGTGGCCGGTTCCTGGCCGGTCACCGCCTCGGCGAGCACCACACTGTGCACGGTGGCGAGCGAGGGATGGTCCAGTTCGAAGGCGACGGCCTCGGCGAATTCGCCCGCCCAGTCCTCGCCCACCTGATCACCCGTCCGTCGGCCCGCCAGATGCTCGCGGTGGAGCCGCTCGCGGAAGGCGAGGATCTCCAGCAGCAGTCGTTTCTTGCTGGGGAAGTAGTGCAGCACCCCCTGCCGGGTGAGACCGGCCCGCTCGGCCACCGCGTCGATCGAGGTGCCCTTGAACCCGCGGGCGGCCAGCACCTCCAGCGCCGCCTCTAGGATCTGCTCACGCCGCTCCGACACCGTGTCCCCCCTTACGCCCTGGACAGGCGCCCGCACACAGTACGTACACGCGCCGCCACCGGGCTACCTCGCGCCGGGTTTTCCGGTCACCGTCCCATCGCGGCGAGGGCGGCCAGGGCAGCCTCCCGGAGCGCCGGCGCGTGGCGTACGCCGGCCGTGTCCGCTATCTCGGCGAACAGGCGGACGTCCTTGGCGAGCAGTCCGCCCGCGTGGGCGGCGATGCGGCCGAGGCTGCCGTCGGCATCGGCGATCCGGTCCAGCGCGAAGCTGGCCGCGCTGCCGCGCGGCAGGATCCGGCTCAGGGCGGTGCGGTCCAGTCCCAGGGAGGTGCCCACGCCGAGCGCGTCGGCGGCAAGTCCCAGATGGGCAGTGAACAGCAGGTTGTTGAGGATCTTGGCAATCTGGCCGGAACCGGTCGGGCCGAGGTGGACGACGGGGTCGCCGTAGGCGGCGAACACCGGGCGGCAGTAGGCGAAGACCTGGGGGTCGCCGCCCGCCATGACGAGCAGGGTGCCCTGCTCGGCGGCCCGGCCGCCGCCGCTGACCGGCGCGTCCACGACGGAGGCACCGCATGTGCGGGCCGCCGCCTCCAGGCGGCGGCAGGTGTCGGGGTGCACCGTGGAGTGGACGGCGATCACCCCGCCCCGCCGCAGTCCGGCGAGGACACCGTCCGGGCCGGTGACCACCTGCTCGACGTCGGCGTCGTCGACGACGCACAGGCAGACCAGGTCGCTCGCGGCGGCCAGTTCGGCGGGCGAGGAGGCCGTTCTGGCGCCGCTGTCCTCGAACGGGAGGAGCGTGGCGGGCCTGCGGGCCCACAAAGTCGTCTCGTGTCCCGCTGCGAGAATGCGGCGGGCCATGGGCGCGCCCTGGCTGCCCAGCCCGATGAAACCCACGCGCACGGGTGCTCTCGTCATACGGCTGCTCTCCTCATGTCGTCCTCCGCGGGCGCCAGAACACGGCGAGCAGTCCGGCGGTCGCCGCCGCACCCGTTCCCAGCACGGCACCGGCGCCCGCCCACCCGGTCACCGCGATGTCCGCCGCCGTGTCCACCGCGTACTCCCCCGGCCCCCACGCGCCGAGTGCCACCGCGAGCACGCCCAGCACGAGGACGTACTCGTAGCCCTCCTTGAAGACGAAGAAGCCGTGGGGACGGTGGGCGAGCAGTCCGGCGACCAGCATCACCGACAGCACGGCCGCGCAGGCCAGCGGGGTCAGCAGGCCCAGGGCGAGCAGAACGCCCGCGCCGATCTCGGTGAGCACGCTCAGCCACGCCTGCAGCCGCGGCCGGGTCAGGCCGAGGCCGGCGAACCAGCCGGCCGTTCCGGTGATACCGCCCCCACCGCGCCAGTGGTTCCAGCCGTGCGCCACCATGACCGCGCCCAGCACGCACCGCAGCACGAGCAGGGCGGCGTCGGAGGCCTCACCCATCGCGCCGCCCCCGCTCCGCGGGCAGGGCCCGCACGCCGAGCGCGCACTCCTCGACGAAGGCGAGGACGTGCAGGTGGTAGGCGAGGGCGGTCCGGCCGACGCTGGTGTTGTGGCCCGCACCCGCCTGCTCGAGGAGCACCACGCGGGGCGATCCGGTGAACATCGAGGCGAGGTCGGCCAGGGCCTGTGGCCCGTTCGCCCACACCTGCTCGTACTCGGCGAGGGTGAGGTGCACCGGCACCGGGACGCGCGCCGCCAGCCGGGCGAACTCCTCCTGCCAGCCCTCACGGTGCCCCTCGTAGGCGGGCGAGGCGGCGCCGATACGGCGTCCGCCGTGCACGTCGGGCGGGTATGCCTGGGGCGGGTCCCACAGCGCGTGGCGGAGACTGGGACGGGTCCGGGTCGGGTCGCTCCGCCACTCCTCCATCGCCCGCACCGCCCTGGGGTGGTGCACCCGGCCCATCCCCGCCAGTTCCACCCCCAGCAGTTGCGCGCCGCGCGGGTCGCTCGCCATGCGGACGGTGAGTTCGCAGCCGGCCGAGTGCGCCCACAGGAACACGCCGACACCGCGCTCGCGGCCTTCCAGCAGGGTTTCCACCGCCTCGTACGCGAAGTCGGTGCGCTGTTCGGGGCTCTCCATCCGGTCCGCGTGCCCGGCCGAGCTGCCGTAGCCGGGGCGGTCCAGGGCGAGCACCGTGAAACCGGCCGCGGCGGCCGTGCGGAGCAGGGAGAGCTTCGGGTGTCCGGGATGGTCGAAGTAGGCGGACGTGGTGGCGCCGCCGTGCAGGGCCACGATCACGGCCTGCGGCCTGGGCACCTCGGCCACCAGGGCGGAGGCGGGGACACCGCGCACGTCGACGACCTGCCGGCGCACGCCGACGGCGAGTTCGGGTTCGAGAGAGGTCATGCCACGGTCCTGGAGGTCATGGGTGGTCCGTCCTGGATGTCGTTCGTCCGCCTCGGCGGTCGTCCATCCGTCCTGGGAGTCATGCGTTCGTTCCGTACGTCATGCGTCCGTTCTGAGCAGGAGTACGCCGCTGGGAGTGAGCCCGCCGCTGGACACCACCGCGGTGCGCGCGCCCGCCACCTGCCGCGCTCCGGCCTCGCCGCGCAGCTGGAGCACGGCCTCGTGGAGCAGGCCCATGCCGTGGGTCCGGCCGTGGGAGAGCTGACCGCCGTGCGGGTTCAGCGGCAGAGTTCCGTCACGGGCGATGTTCTTGCCGCCGTCCAGGAAGTCGCGTGCCTCGCCGATGCCGCAGAAGCCGAGCGCCTCGATCCAGGACAGGCAGTTGAAGGTGAAGCCGTCGTACAGCAGGGCCACGTCCACGTCGGCGGGGCGCAGGTCGGTGCGGGTCCACAGGTGTGCGGCCTGGCCGAGCACCTGTGGCTCGTGGGTGAGGGTGGACTGGTCCCACTCGGGGCGTTCGAGGATCCGCGTGCCGACGGCCTCGACACGGACCAGGGGCCCGGGCAGATCCGGCACGGTCTCGGCGGCGGAGACGACGACGGCCGTGGCGGCGTCACAGGGGACGTCGCAGTCGTAGAGGCCGAACGGGGTGGTGATGGTGCGCGCGGAGAGGTAGTCGTCCATGGTGAGCGGGGAGCGGTAGACCGCGTCCGGGTGGAGGGCGGCGTTGGCGCGCTGGTTGAGGGCGATCCGGCCGAGCGTCTCGCGCGTGGTGCCGTAGCGGTGCATGTGCCGCTGGGCGTTCATCGCGAGCATGATCGCGGGTGAGGTCGCGCCGAAGGGCTTGAACCACCCGTCGGGGCCGGCCGGTCGCGGCGGACGGATCCGGCCCTGCCGGACGAGTTCGCCGTACGTCGCCTCCCACACCGTACGGAAGCACAGCACGTGCCGGGCCAGGCCGCCCGCCACCGCGAGCATCGCGGCGATCACCGAGCCGCCGGGGCCGAAGGTCTCCCCCGCCCCGTTGTGCCACACCGGGTGGACGCCGAGCGCGGACTCCAGTGCGGTCACGCCGCCCTCGGCGAAGCCGCCGTAGGCGCCGGCGCCGGGGTAGGCGGACAGGCCGTCGATGTCGTCGAGGGTGAGTCCGGCGTCGGCGACGGCCTTCTCGCAGGCCTCTACGGTGAGTTCGAGGGGCGGCACCATGAGGCGGCGGCCGATGCGGGAGGCGCCGGTGCCGCTGATGACCGCGCGTTCCTCGAACTTGTGCTGCCGCCGAGGTGATCGGTGCAGGTGCCGCGTGACCGGGGGGTCCTCGGGGAGCGGCGCGGGCGGCGGCTGTTCGGCGCACGGCCGGAACAGGGGCAGCCATGCCTCGCCGGCCTGCTCGAAGACCGCCTCCATGCGCATGCCGATCCACAGCTCGTCCGGCGCGCAGTCGACGACGTTGGTGGTGAGCCGGACCCGCAGGTCCTCCTCGATGGCCACTTGGGCGACGACGAACGGGGAGTGAAGGCCCGGGAAGGGGAAGCGGTGGTTGACGGTGAAGCCGATCAGCGTGGCGTAGCCCGACACTTCGCCGGTCTCGATGTCGTGCCCCCGGCAGTGGCGGCACACCGGCTGCGGCGGGTGGATCAGCGCCCGGCAGCCGGTGCACGTCTGGAAGCGGAGCCGTCCGTCCCGGCCGGAGGTCCAGTAGAACTCGGTCTCCTGACTGATCTGCGGTTGCGGACGGACGGCGTCCCCTGGTACCGGACGGACGGCGTCCTCCGGTGCGCTCACCGGATCTTCGCCTCCGCCTTGCGGACCGTGACCGGCTCGGCCAGTCCCTGTTCGTCGCAGGCCCGCTGGAGTGTCTCGAGGGTTTCCGCCAGCCCCGGGCCGAGGCGGGGGCCGGGGGTGAAGGTGGCGGGGAGGTGGCGCATGCCCTGGATGACGCCGATGGTCTCGTAGTGGACGGTGCCCTCGGGGTCGCAGACGAAGTCCGGGATGCGGTCGAGGACCTGGAGCAGCATCCGCTTGAAGACGGTGCGGGCGACGTTGGAGCCGATGCAGCGGTGGATGCCCAGTCCGAACGCCGTGTGCCGGTTGCCGGCGCGGGACAGGTCGACGCGGTCGGGGTCGGGGAAGACCTGCGGGTCGCGGTTGGCCATCGCCCAGGACAGCCACACCCGGTCGCCCTCCTTGAAGTCGGTGCCCGCGATCACGCAGTCCTCCGCGACGGTGCGCGCGTCCCCGGGCGCCGGGGTGAAGTAGCGCAGGAACTCCTCGGTGGCCGTGTCGAGCAGGGTGTCGCGGTCATGGTTCAGCCGCGTCCGCTCGTCGGGATGCCGGGACAGCCAATCCAAGGCGTGCGCGGTGAGCGCGGTGGTGGTGTCGAAGCCGCCGCCGATCAGCAGGGCGAGGGCGCCGATCAGGTCCTCCTCCGAGGGCGTCCTGCCGTCGATCTCGAGCCTGGCGAGGGCGTCGGCGAGACCGGGACGCGGGTGGGCGCGGACCTCCTGGAGGGTGGTCGCGATGTCCCGCAGCATCGCCATGTGGGCCTTCACCACGCGGGCCATCTCCGGGGAGTGGGGCGGGGTGTAGACGCCGGCGTGGGCCGGCTCGTTGTACAGCTCCCACTTCTTCAGCGGGATGCCCATCATGGCGAGGGTGAAGACGGCCGGGACGATGTTGGCGAGGTCGTCGACGAAGTCGATGCGGCCGCTCCCGATCCTCTCGTCGAGGCAGGCGCGGGCCACCTCGTCGATGAACGGGATCCACCGCTTGACGGCCGCCGGGGAGAGGTAGGGGTTGAGGGCGTTGCGGTAGGCGCGCTGCTCGGGCGGGTCCATCTCCAGGAACCCGCCGCGCAGGCCCTTGCCGCGCTCGGGGGCGGGGATGCTGATGCCCTGGTAACCGCGGCGCTCGCCGTGCACGTCGTGGTCGTTGGAGAGGGCCTGGCCGGCGCGGGCGAAGGCGAGCAGCTCGCGGTTGCCGGCGGCCACCCAGTGCCCGCCGTAGGTGTCGGACCAGGCGAGCGGGCAGCGGGAGTGGAACTCCCGGGTCTGCTCCTCGAACCGATCGCGGTACTGCGGGGCGTGCCGGTCGAAGTGGACGCGGGGCTGCTTGCGGGTCTCGTCGCCGCTGGTGTCCGGTGCGGTCATGGGGTGTGCTTCCTCTCGGTCCGCCGGGGCGGCTCAGAACACGCCGATGGCGCGCTCGGGGCAGGAGCGGACGGCCTCGACCACCGCGTCCTCCTGGTCGGTGGGAACGTCCTCGCTCACCGGCGAGGAGTGCCCGTCGATCTCGCTCAGCTCGAAGACCTCCGGGGCGCGCATGGCGCACAGGGTGTGGCCTTGGCATCGCTCGGGGTCGACGCGTACCTTCATGGCGGAACGTCCTTCAGGTGGGGTCGGGGGTGAGGTCGGACATCGACGCGCCGACGTCGGCGAGGGTGACGGGTCTTCCTCGGCCAGGTCGACGAGCTGTTGGGTGGCGGGGGCGCCGCTCCGGCTCGACTGGGCGGGGAAGCCGGGCAGCAGGCATTGCAGCCGGTCCTTGACGCCCGGGCTGTCCGGCGCGGCCCCGCCGCCGACGAGGGCACAGTCCTCCCGGCGGGCCTCCAGCACCCGCTGGCGAGGTTTCCGGCAGCCGGGTGTCGCGGGTGACCGGGACCAGCTTGCGGCCGTTGATGCCGTCCGCCTCGTTGCACCAGGAGGTGGACGCCTTCGCGGTGTCCAGGAACTCGGGGTTCCTGGAGAAGCCCACGTCGGACAGCACACCGACCCGGATGTCGTCGTCGGTGACGCCTTGGATGCCGGTGGGCCGGGCGGTACCGGTCCCGCACACGTCCTTCAGCGTGCCGGAGTCGGCTCGCGCCGGGGTGGACGCGCCCGTGGTGGGCGGCGTGCTCGCCCCGGCCGCGTCGCCGTCGTCGCCGGAGCGGCTGGAACAGTCGGCCGACAGCACCGCGACTGCGGTGACCGTGCCGATGAGCAGCCTGCGCAAGGTGCCTCCTCGGGGAGTTCGGACGCCGGCGTCCGAGGGAGGTGCGGAGGGCCCGGGGGTGGCGGGGTCCGGTGGCCGCGGCCTGCGCCGCGGGGCCCCGGAGCCGGGTCAGGTGACCGCGCCGCTCGCCTTCAGGGCGAGGATGCGGTCCCAGTCGTAACCGAGTTCGGTGAGTATCTCCTCGGTCTGGGCGGCGAATTCGGGGGCGGGGCCGAGGGCTGTGTCCTCGACGTCGAACTGGACGGGGCTGGTGACGAGCTCCAGGTCGCCGGCCCGTCCGAGGTAGCCGTTGGCGCGCACCTGCTGGTCGGTGGCCGCTTGCAGGGTGTCCTGGACGGGCGCCCAGGGGCCGTCGAGCGCGGCGAGGTCCTTCGACCACTCGGTCAGGGTGCGGCTCCCGATCACCTCGCGGAGGATCTTCACCGCGTCGCCGGTGTGCTCGGCGAGGCCTGCGGAGGTGGCGAAGCGCGGGTCGTCGGCGAGCTCCGGCCGGCCGATGCACCGGCACACGTCCGGCCAGAACCTGGCCGGCTGGAGCATGACGAAGGCGATGTGCCGGCCGTCGGCGGTGCGGTACAGCCCTGAGAGCGGGTTGGTGGGTGAGCCGTGGGCGCTGGGCGGCACACCCACCCAGGCGCGGTCGAGGTGGACGGAGAGGGCGACGGAGTGGCCGAGTGCCCACAGACCGCTGCCGAGCAGGGAGACGTCCACGACAGGGGCCTCGCCGGTGCGTTCGCGGCGCAGCAGGGCGGCCGCGACGCCACCCGCGAGGTTGGTGCCCGAGATGGTGTCGCCGTAGGCGGGCCCGGGCGGGCTGATCATGCCGTCGCTGCCGGGTGGGGTGATGCTCGCGGCGGTGCCGGCGCGCGCCCAGAAGGCGGTCATGTCATAGCCGCCCCGGTCCGCCTCGGGGCCGCGCGGGCCGAGAGCGGTGCCGCGGGCGTAGACGATGCGCGGGTTCACGGCGCGGATGTCGTCGACGTCGATGCCCAGGCGGGCGCGGGAGGCGGGCAGGAAGCTGGTGAGGAACACGTCGGCGTCCCGCACCAGCTCGTGCAGCACCTCGCGGCCCTCCGGCTTGCTCATGTCCAGGCCGAGGGAGCGTTTGCCGCGGTTGGCGTGGGCGACGTTGGGATTCGGGTCGCCCTCCACCCGGAACGGTCCGGTCTGCCGCAGTCCGCGCTGCGGGTCGCCGGTGACGGCGTGCTCGACCTTCACCACGTCGGCGCCCCAGTCGGCGAGCACGGCGCCGGCCGAGGGCACGAAGCCGTACATGGCGACCTCCAGGACGCGGATGCCTTCGAGCGGCTTCATCCCTGCTCCTCGGGCGGTACGGACCGGCCGGACGTCTTCTCCTCGGACGGTACGACCCGGCCGAACGCCTTCTCCTCCAGAAACTCCTCGAACCCGGAGCGCCCGCTCTCCCGGCCGATGCCCGACTGCTTGTAGCCGCCGAACGGCACGTCGGCGGAGAAGTAGTTGCCGCCGTTGATGGAGAAGGTGCCGGTGCGGATGCGGCGGGCGAGGCGGACCGCGCGTTCCTCGTCGGCGCTGTGCACGGCGCCGGACAGGCCGTACCTGGAGTTGTTGGCGATGCGGACGGCGTCGTCCTCGTCGTCGTACGGGATGACCGCGAGGACGGGTCCGAAGACTTCCTCCTGGGCGATCTCGCTGTCGGGGTCGACGTCGGCGAGGAGGGTGGGTGCGTAGAAGTAGCCGGGGTCGATGCGCTTACCTCCGCGGACCAGGGTCGCCCCGGCCGCGACGGCCCGCCGCACCATGGCGTCGACCTTGTCGCGCTGCTGCTCGCTGATCAGCGGGCCCATGGCGGTCCTGGGGTCGGCCGGGTCGCCGACGCGGACGCGTTCCATGCCGGCCGCGACCAGTTGCACGATCCGGTCGTGCGCGTCGCGCGGGACGAGGAGGCGGGAGGTGAGGGCGCAGCCCTGACCGGAGTGGGAGCAGATGGTGAAGGCGGCGAACATGGCGGCCTCGGTGAAGTCCGCGTCCGCCAGGACGATCATGGCGGACTTGCCGCCCAGTTCGAGGAAGACCCGCTTCACGGTGTCCGCGGCCGCGGCCATGATCCGGCGGCCGGTGGTGGTGGCGCCGGTGAAGGTGACCAGGTCGACATCGGGGTGGGTGGTGAGCACCTCGCCGACCTCGGCGCGCGACGAGCTGAGGATGTTCACGACACCGCGGGGTATGTCGGTGTGCTCCGCGATAAGTTCGCCGAGGGCGAGGGTGGTGAGCGGGGTCTGCGGAGCGCTCTTGAGGACGACCGTGCAGCCGGCCGCGAGCGCGGGGGCGAGCTTGGCGAGGGCGAGCTGGTTGGGGAAGTTGTACGGCAGGATCGCGGCGACGACGCCCGCAGCCTCCTTCTCCACCCAGCGGTGGTGACGCCGGCCGCGCGATTCGACCTCGCCCAGGTCCTCGGTGAACTCGTAGGTCTCCAGGAGGTCCGCGTAGTACGTCACGAGGCCGATCGGCTCGTCGAGCTGGGGTCCGTGGGTGAGCTGGCGGGGCGCGCCGGCCTCGGCGATGGTCAGCTCGCGGAGCTCCTCACGGTGCTCGTCGAGGGCCTTGTGCAGCTGCCGCAGACAGCGCAGCCGCAGTCCGGTGTCCGTGGACCAGCCGGTGGTGTCGAAGGCGCGGCGGGCGGCGGCGATCGCACGCTCGGCGTCGGCTTTCGTGGCGTCGGGCGCGTGGCCGAGGAGGTCACCGGTGGCGGGGTTGTGGGACGGGAAGGCGGTGTCGGCGGCCGTCAGCTCGCCGTCGATCAGCTGAGACCTGACGACGAGTGCGCTCACAGCCGCACCACCGATCCGCCGTCGACGGCGATGACCTGGCCGGAGACCCAGGACGCCGCGTCGGAGAGCAGGAACAGCAGGACACCCGCCTGGTCGGCGGGCGTGCCCATGCGCTTGAGGGCGAAGGACTGCACCATGGCCGAGCGATACTCCTCCGGGATGACGCCGCGGGCCGCCTCGGTGTCCGTGGGGCCGGGGGCGATCGCGTTGACGCGGATGCCGCGCACTCCGAGTTCGGCGGCCAGGGAAGCGGTGAGGTGGTTGATGCCGGCCTTGGCGAGCCCGTAGAAGCCGGTGGGCTGCCAGGCGGCGGTGGACGACTGGTTGACGACGACCGAGCCCTCCTTGAGGTACGGCAGGACGGCGCGGGTGACATGCAGCGCGCCGAGCAGGTTCACCTTCAGGAACCGGTCGAGGTAGTCGTAGTCGACGGTGACGATGCCCTCGCGGCGCATGCCGTGGAAGATCGCCGCGTTGTTGACCAGGTGGTCGATCCGCCCGAACTCGCGGATCACGGTGTCGGCGAGCGCCTCCGCGGAGGCGGGGTCGGCGACGTCGGTCCGCACGAACAGGGCGTCGCCGATCTCCTTGGCGACCCGCTGCCCCTGCTCCTCGTTCAGCTCGGCGACCACGACCTTCGCGCCCTCGGCGGCCAGCGCTCTGGCGTAGCCCTCGCCGATGCCCTGGCCGGCCCCGGTGACGATGATCACCTTGTCCTTGAACCGCATGCAGCCTCCTCGCTCGCCTGATCGGGAAACTACATTCTCTATTTGAGCGAATCAAGCATTCGTACGCGAGAAGGAGATGATCGGATCGCCCGGACGGCGACCCCGCCCTGCTCCCCCACTCGCACACGTCGCACACGGAGGGCTTCCCGCCACAGCATCCGCGAGAATATGATTCTCCGAATACAGAAGGGGTATTTCCATGATCGAATCGAAAGCCCTGGGACCGGCGCTCGGGGTGGAGTTCACCGGCGTCACCGACCCACTCGAGGACTCCTTCGTCCACCGCTGCGTCGAGGCCCTCAAGTGGCGGGGCGTCCTCCTGGTGCGCGGACTGCACCTCGACGACGACCAGCAGCTGGCGTTCAGCCGCAGGCTCGGAGAGGTCGTCGCACTGCGCGGCCAGGAGATCTTCCCGATCTCCGTGAACCCGGCCAGGAGCAAGAGCGCCGAGTACCTCAAGGGCGCCTTCTTCTGGCACCTGGACGGCACCAGCGATGACGTGCCCGTCAAGGCCACCACGCTCACCGCCCGGCACGTCGCCACGGTCGGCGGCGGCACCGAGTTCGCCAGCACCTACGCGGCGTACGAGAGCCTGCCGGAGAAGGACCGGGAACGGTACGAGGGCCTGCGCGTGGTACACAGCTTCGAGGCCTCGCAGCGGCTGGTGAACCCCGACCCCACCGAGCGAGAACTGGCCGCCTGGCGCGCCCAGCCCGCCCACGAGATGTCCCTGGTGTGGCGGCGCCGCGACGGCCGCCGCTCCCTGGTCACCGGCACGACCGCGGACCACATCGTCGGCATGGACCCCGACGACAGCCGCGCCCTGCTGGACGAACTGCTCGACTGGACCACCCAGGAGCGCTTCCGCCACACCCACGACTGGGCGGTCGGCGACCTCGTGGTCTGGGACAACACCGGCATCCTGCACCGGGCCCTGCCCTACGACGAGAGCTCCGAACGGCTGCTGCACCGCACGACCGTCGTGGGCGACGAGGCCTTCGTATGAACGGCACGGAGAGCACGGATACCCAGACGGACACGGACACGAGGACGGCCGTGGTGACCGGCGGCGCCTCCGGCATCGGCCGGGCCATCGCCCGGCGTCTCGCCGCCGACGGTCTGCGGGTCGCCGTGCTGGACCTCTCCCCCGGCTCCCCGGGCGAGGACGGTTACGCCCTCACCGCCGACGTCACCGACCGCGCCCAGGTCGACAAGGCGATGGACGCCGTACGCGAGCGCCTCGGGCCGATCCACGTACTGGTCAACGCGGCCGGCCGGGACGGCTTCACCCGCTTCGCCGACCTCCCCTTCGCCGACTGGCAGCGGGTGGTCGACATCAACCTCAACGGCGTCTTCCACTGCGTGCAGTCCGCCCTGCCGGACATGCTCGCGGCACGCTGGGGCCGGATCGTGAACATCTCCTCCTCCAGCACCCACTCCGGCCAGCCGTTCATGGCGCACTACGTCGCCGCCAAGTCCGCCGTCAACGGCCTCACCAAGTCCCTCGCCCTCGAACTCGGCCCGAAGGGCATCACGGTGAACGCGGTCCCGCCCGGCTTCATCGACACCCCGATGCTGCGCACCGCCGAACGGCAGCGGCAGCTCGGCGGCACCATCGAGGACCACATCGCCCGCACCCCGGTGCGCCGGGTCGGCCGTCCCGAGGACATCGCCGCGACCTGCTCCTTCCTGGTCGGCGAGGAGGCCGGGTACATCACCGGACAGATCATCGGCGTGAACGGGGGCCGCAACACATGACGCGACTGCCGCCCGTTCCGTACGAGGAGTGGGACACCGAGGCGCTGCGCCCCCTGACCGGCGGCCGGAAGGCACCTCCGTCCAACGTCCTGGGCCTGCTCCTCAACCACCCGGACCTCGCCAGGGCGTTCCTCACCTTCAACACCCACCTCCTCGCGCGCAGCTCGTTGCCGGACAAGACGCGCGAGCTGACCGTCCTGCGCGTCGCCTGGCGTCGCCGGTGTCGCTACGAGTGGGCCCAGCACGTGCTGCTCGGCCGGAAGGCCGGGGTGACGGAGGAGGAGCTGGCGCAGGTGCGCACCGGCGCCGGCACGCTGCTGAACCGTGCCGTGGACGAGCTGGACACCACCTCGACGCTGTCCGACGCGACGTACGAGGAGCTGACGGCGGAGTTGGACGAGCGCCAGCTGATGGACTTCGTCTTCACCGTCGGCGCGTACGGCACGCTGGCGATGGCGTTCAACACCTTCGGGCTGGAACTCGACCCGGGGCTCGACGACCGGGGGTTCGACGACGGCGCGCCCGACGGCGGCGGGAGGACCGACGACGGAGGGCCCGCGTAGGCGGTGCGTCGGGGCCCGCGCCGGGGAGGAGCACCGGCGCGGGCCCCGCCGCACCGCGGCTCAGCCCTGCTTCAACCGCTGCTTCATCTCGTCGAGCCGGGTCAGGATCGGAAAGCCGTCCACGCTGAGCGCGTTCCCGTGCCCGGTCTGGTGGATGTCGAAGACGCTCTGCAGGGCCGCGTAGAAACCCTGGACGTCCAGGGTCTGGTTGACGGCGCGCTTGGCCTGGCGCAGCCCGAAGGGAGGCATCGCCGCGATCCGCTCGGCCAGCTCGTACGCCGCCGTGTCGAGCGCGTCGAGGGTTACGACCTGGTTGACCATGCCGGCCTGTTCGGCCTCGCGGGCGGTCAGCGGCCGTCCGGTGAAGAGGATCTCCTTGGCCTTGCGCGGGCCCAGCTCCCAGGTGTGGCCGTGGTACTCGACCCCGCCGATGCCCATGTGCACCACCGGGTCCGAGAACTCGGCGTTCTCGGCGGCCACGATCAGGTCGCAGGGCCAGCACAGCATCAGCCCGGCGGCGATGCACTTGCCCTGCACTGCGGCGATGGTGGGCTTGGGGATGTTGCGCCACTTCAGCGAGTACTCCAGGTAGCGGCGCGTCTCGGTGTCGTAGATCCACTCCAGCGTGATCTCGCCGGGGCCGGGCCAGCGGTCCTTCAGGTCGTGCCCGGCGGAGAAGTGCCGCCCGTTCGCCTTCAGGACGACCACCCGTACGTCCTCGTCGCGGGCGGCCCGGGTCCAGGCCGCGTCGAGGTCGTCGAGGAGCGCCATGGTCTGGGCGTTGGCCGCCTCGGGGCGGTTGAGGGTGATCGTGGCGATGCCGTCCGCGGCGTCGTACAGGATCTGCTCCATGGGCGGGGTGTCCCCTATCGCGGCAGGCCGAGGATGCGCTCGGCGATGATGTTCCGCTGGATCTCGCTGGTGCCGCCGGCGATGGTGCCGGCGAAGCTGCGCGCGTACCGCTCGAACCAGCTGGTGATGAAGTGTTCGTGGTGCATGTGGTGATACGGCCCCGTGCGCGCCGGATGCGCCAGCGCCTCGGCGCCGTGCGCCTCCAGCGCGTGCAGGGTGGCCGACTGGACGGCTTCGGAGCCGAGCAGCTTGAGCACGGAGATCCCGGCGGGGTCGCGGTCCGGTCCGAGCTGTCGGTAGCCCAGCAGCCGCAGCGCCGTCAGGTCCATGCGGAGGGTGGCGTACCACTCCTGGCCGGCCCCGGCGCCGGCGGCGTCGCGCAGCAGGTCCTCGAGGCGTTCGGCGTACGACAGCCACAGCAGCGTGCGTTCGTGGCCGAGGGAGCCGT
This sequence comes from Streptomyces sclerotialus, assembly GCA_000719105.1. Lineage (GTDB taxonomy): Bacteria > Actinomycetota > Actinomycetes > Streptomycetales > Streptomycetaceae > Streptomyces > Streptomyces sclerotialus_B. Next base: position 120,376 of record JODX01000019.1, read on the forward strand.
TCGCCACCCGCCAGCCCTCGTTCAGCGGGCCGACGAGGTTCTCGCGCGGTACGCGTACGCCGGTGAGGAACACCTCGTTGAAGTCCAGGTCCTCCTGGGCGGCGATCGACCCGAAGGGGCGGCGGACGACGCCTACGGTGTCCGTCGGGATCAGCAGCGCGCTGAGCCCCTTGTGTCTGGGCGCGTCCGGGTCGGTGCGGACGAAGGCGAGCAGGACGTCGGCGTCGTGGGCGCCGGAGGTCCAGATCTTTTGCCCGTCGACGGTGAAGGTGTCACCGTCGAGAGTGGCGCGGGTGCGCAGGGAGGCCAGGTCGGAACCGGCTTCGGGTTCGCTCATGCCCAGGGCGGCGGTGATCTCGGCGCGGAGGATCGGCACGGCCCAGCGGCGCCTCTGCTCCTCGGTGCCGAAGGTGATCAGGGAGGCGGCGATGATGCCGAGGCCCTGCGGGTTGAAGCTGTGGTAGATGCGGCGGCGGGCCAGCTCCTCCAGGTGGGCGAGCTGCTGCGGCAGGGTGGCGTTCCGGCCGCCGTACTCGGGCGGCTGACCCGGCAGCAGCCAGCCGGCGTCGAACAGGGTGCGCTGCCAGCGGCGTGCCCAGCCGGGGACGTGGGCGGTGGAGCGGGAGCGTTCACGGGCCTCGGCCTCGGTGGGCAGGTGGGCGTCGAGGAAGGCGGAGAACTCCGCGCGGAACGCCTCCACGGCAAGGTCGTCGGCGAGTTTCATGAGGCGGCTCGTTTCATGACGCCAGAAGTGACTTCCGGTGAACGGACGCGGTGCCGAGCAGCAGATCGCAGGCCTGCGCCCGCTTCAGGTGGTACTGGAGTTCGTTCTCCCAAGTGAAGCCCATGGCGCCGAACAGCTGCAGGCCGTGCCGGAAGACCACGCGCTGGCACTCCCCCGCCGCCGCCTTGGCCATGTGCGCGGCGTCGCCGCGGCGCGGGTCTTCCTCGGCGATGGTCAGGGCGGAGAAGTGGGTGAGGGCGCGGGCGCGTTCGACGGCCACGTACATGTCGGCGGCCTTGTGCTTGACGGCCTGGAAGGAGCCGAGCGGCCGGCCGAACTGCTCCCGCTGCTTCACATGGTCGAGGACCAGGTCGAGGATGCGTCGGCAGGCGCCCACACAGGTGGCGGCGAGACCCATGAGGGCCAGGTCGGGCACCCCGACGGCGAGGTCACCGGCGCCGACATGGGCGATGTGCAGGCGCGGATCGAGGACGGCGACCCGCTCGGCGGCGATGTCCGCTCCCGGGACGACGGTGACGCCGCCCGGGGTCAGCAGGGCGACCTCGTCGGCCCGGTCGGCGTCCAGGACGTACCGCCCGGTGCCGTCGAAGACGGCGGTCCCGCTGCCCTCGGGCAGGCGGCCGGCCAGGGGGGCGAACCAGGTCGCGGTGGCCAGGAAGGGCGTCGGGTCGGCGGCGTGTCCCAGCTCCTCGAGGATGAGGGCGAGTTCCAGCGGGGGCGCCTCCAGCCAGCCGAGCCGGAGATACGTCTCCCACTGCTGCTCCTCCGACCGGCCCCGCACCTTGGCGACCGTCTCACGCACCGTGCGTCGCAGCATCCGCTGCTCTTCGTCGAGTTCGAACTCCACGCCCGGCCTCCGCCCTCCCGCCGTACCGGTGACAACACACCGGGCACGGGCCCGGGACAAGCGAGAATAGCATTCTCACTACACGGAAGTAAGAGTCTTGTTTCGTATGGAGCGCGATTCGGTAGGGGCAAGACCTCTTCTTTTCACATACGTGGAGTACCGTTCTACCTATGAGTGCCGTCCCCGTAGAACCCGTCGAGACCCCCGAGCCCGCCTGGCGGCAGCGCGCCGTCGAGCGTTCCACCCGGGCCGCGAAGCTCCGCGCCGAGCAGCGTGTGCAGCGCTTCCTGGACGCCGCCCAGGAGCTGATCGCCGACAAGGGCACCACCGACTTCACCGTGCAGGAGGTCGTGGAGCGCTCCCGGCAGTCGCTGCGCAGCTTCTACCAGCACTTCGACGGGAAGCACGAGCTACTGCTCGCCCTGTTCGAGGACGCGCTGTCGAGGTCGGCCACGGAGATACGGGAGAAGGCCGCTGCGGGGCGGGACCCGCTGGAGCGGCTGAGGATCGCGGTCGAGCTGCTGTACGACTCCTCCCGGCCCCGCGAGGGGAAGCAGTCCCCGCTCTTCACCGACTTCGCCATCCAGTTGCTGGTCACCCACCCCGACCAGGTGGCCACCGCCCACCTGCCGCTCCTCGGCTTCTTCACCGAGCTGGTGGAGGAGGCCGTCGAGGCCGGCCGGGCCGTGTCGCCGAAGCCCCGGCGCACCGCCTCCCTGATCATGCAGACGGCCATGTTCACGGCTCAGGCCCCCGCAGCCCCGGTGGGCGCCCACCCCTCCCCGATCACCGTCGAGGAGGTGTGGAACTTCTGCCTGGGCGGCATCACGGGCGGGGTCGCGGCCCGGGAGCCGGAGTCGGCGCCGCCGGCGAAGAAGGCCGGCGCGGTGAAGAAGGCCGGCGCGACGAGGAAGACGGCGGCGAAGAAGACCAGCACGAGCGCCGCGGCGAAAGAGGCCGCCTCGGGCACGGCCGCCGAGAAGAGTGCGGCGGCGGCCAAGTCCGCCTCCTCTCGGGCGGCTTCGCGTCGCAAGGCATGACCTGATCACCGGCACCTGACGCAGGGCCTCCACGGGACGAACCCGTGGAGGCCCTGCGCCGCATGAGCCCCAGCCCGACTCCTGACGCTCCGGCACTCTGACACTCCGACACCCTTGACGCGAGCTTTCGGTCTGACCTTTGATATGTTTCGCAATCTCTTATCAGCCGTCGGCAGAGGGGCTCCCCGCCGTGGATTTCGAGCTGACCGAGGACCAGGAGACGATCCGCAAGGCCGTGGCCGGTCTCCTGCGCGACTTCGACGACCGGTACTGGATGGAGAAGGACCGGGACCATGTGTTCCCCGAGGAGTTCTACGCGGCCGTCGCGGGCGGCGGCTGGCTGGGGATCACGATCCCGGAGAAGTACGGCGGCCACGGCTTCGGTATCACGGAGGCGACGCTTCTGCTGGAGGAGGTCGCGCGCTCGGGCGGCGGCATGAACGCCGCCAGCGCGATTCACATGTCCATCTTCGGCATGCATCCGGTCGTGGTGCACGGCTCCGAGGAGCTCAAGTGCCGGACCTTGCCCCGGATCGCCGCCGGTGACCTGCACGTGTGCTTCGGGGTGACGGAGCCGGGCGCCGGTCTCGACACTACGAGCATCACGACGTACGCCCGGCGGGACGGCGACCACTATGTCGTCAGCGGCCGCAAGGTATGGATCTCCAAGGCGATGGAGTCGGAGAAGATCCTGCTGCTGACGCGCACGTCGCGGCGGGACGAGGTCGACAGGCCCACGGACGGCATGACCCTGTTCCTGACCGACCTGGACCGCGACCGGGTGGATGTCCGTCCGATCCCGAAGATGGGCCGCAACGCCGTCACCTCCAACGAGCTGTTCATCGACGAGCTGCGTGTCCCCGTCGGGGACCGGGTCGGCGAGGAGGGCCAGGGGTTCCGCTATCTGCTCGACGGTCTGAACCCGGAGCGGATGCTGATCGCCGCCGAGGCGCTCGGTATCGGCCGGGTGGCCCTGGACCGGGCCGTACAGTACGGCCGCGAGCGTGAGGTGTTCGGGCGCCCGATCGGCATGAACCAGGGCATCCAGTTTCCATTGGCCGACTCTCTCGCCCGCCTCGACGCGGCCGAACTGGTGCTGCGCAAGGCGACCTGGCTGTACGACCGGGGTCGGCCGTGCGGGAGGGAGGCCAACACAGCCAAGTACCTCTGCGCGGACGCCGGGTTCACCGCCGCCGACCGGGCGCTGCAGACCCACGGCGGCATGGGCTACTCCGAGGAGTATCCGGTCGCCCGCTTCTTCCGCGAGGCCAGGCTGATGCGGATCGCGCCGGTCAGCCAGGAGATGGTTCTCAACTACCTGGGATCGCACACATTGGGACTGCCGAGGAGCTACTGATGACCGACCCTGCGCGTACGGAACTGTTCGACCTCACGGGCCGCTCGGCGCTGGTGACCGGGGCCGCCGGCGGCATCGGATCGGCGGTGGCCGAGGCGCTGGCCCGGGCCGGGGCCGCGGTGCTCGTCACCGACGTCGACGACGGCGCGGCAGCGGCCGTGGCCGGGAAGCTCACCGCCGCGGGACTCACGGCGGACAGTGCCGCGCTCGACGTGACGGACCGGGCGGCCGCCGACGCGGCGGCGTCCCGGGCGGCCGCGCTCACCGGCGGCACGTTGCACATCCTGGTGAACAACGCCGGGGTCACCGCCCCGGCGATGTTCGAGAACCTCTCCGAGGACTCCTTCCGGCGGCTGGTCGACGTCCATGTGACGGGCGCCTTCCACTGCACCCAGGCCGCGCTGCCGTTCCTGCCGACGGACGGGACCGGACGCGTCATCAACGTCACGTCCTCGGCCGGCCTGACCGGCACCCTCGGTCAGGTGAACTACTCCGCGGCCAAGGCCGGCATCATCGGGTTCACCAAGTCCCTCGCCCGCGAGCTGGCCAGGAGACAGATCCTGGTCAACGCCCTGGCACCGCTCGCCGCCACCCCGATGACCGAGACCATCCGGACCGACCCGAAGTTCGCGGACCGGATGCTCGCCCGCATTCCGCTGGGACGCTGGGCCGAGCCGGAGGAGATCGCGGGAGCGTTCGTGTTCCTGGCCTCCGACGCGGCCTCCTTCGTCACCGGGCAGGTGCTGCCGGTGGACGGCGGGCTGGTCATCTGACAGGCACCGCCGTCCACCAGGCGTTCGTCATCTGACAGAGGGCATGCGTGATGTGTTGAATGGTTCAGCCGAAACGGACGTACGACGAGAGGCCTGAACCCGTGTCCACCTCCCAGCCCCCCTCCCCCCGCATCCCGCGCTTCGACACGCTCACCGTCCCGAAGGCGTCGGACGTGCTGGCGTCCGAGGTGCGGGAGCGCATCCTGTCCGGGGAGTTCGCCGAGGGCACGCCGCTGCCCCCGGAGCGGCAGCTGGTCGAGCAGACGGGGCTGAGCCGGGCGACCGTGCGGGAGGCCTTGCGCATCCTGGAGGTCGAGCGGCTCGTGGCCATCCGGCCGGGGCGCGGGGGCGGGGCCTTCGTGCACCGGCCGGGCCGGGAGTCCCTCGCGAACACCGTGCAGTTGGTCATCCGGGGCCAGCGGATCCGCCTGGAGGCGCTGCACGAGACCCGAGAGGCGGTCGAGCCGGCGTGCGCCGCGCTGGCGGCCCGGCACCGCACCGAGCGGGACCTGGCCGACCTGGACACCGCCCACGCGGAACTGGTCGACGCGAAGGACGACGTACCACGCTTCCTGGCGGCCAACATCCGCTGGCACAACGCCGTGGCGAGGGCCGGCGACAACGAACTGCTGATCGGCTTCCTGAGCGCGCTCTCGGATTCGATCCACGCGTCCACCGAGCTGACACAGTTCATGGACGCCGGCATCCGCGAGCTGACGGCCCGTGCCCACGCCCGGATCACCGAGGCCATCCGGACGGGCGACGCCGAGGCCGCGCGCCGAAGGATGACCCGGCATGTCTGCGGCTTCGCGCGCGCCGCCGCCGAGGTGGACCAGCGCGACCGGCTGGAACTGCCGGACAGCTAGGCGTATGAGGCCAACACGTTGGTGACGCCCTCACGCAGCCGAGTGGCTGGCGGCTGGCTGGCTGCTCCGCTGGGGCCGGTGATGGTTGTAGTGGATGTTCCATACGGCGAGGGCTTCGCGCCGCTGGTCTTCGGAGGTTCAGGTGCGGGCGTGGACAGACTCCGCAGCCAGGATCCGGTTGTAGCGTTCCACCTTGCCGTTGTGCCGGGGCGTGTAGGGCGTAATCGGTTGTCGTCGCGCTCCGCGGAGCTATCGTGCGAACGCGTCCGCGCGGTAGCAGCTGCCGTTGTCGGTCACGACGCGTTCGATCTGGGTGATGCTGTGGGCTGCGAACCAGGCTCGTGCCCTGCGGAGGAACGCGACAGCAGTGACGGCCTTCTCGTCCGGCAGAGCCTCTGTGTATGCAAGGCGGCTGAATCCGTCGACGGCGGAGCGGAGATAGACGTAGCCGCCGCGTTCGGTTCGCTTCGTGCGACGCTCGACAGCCCTTGCCTGTTCGCTGCCGCGTCCGTGCGAGCGCCAGCCGCCCCCGTCGGGGATGCGGCCGGCCATTTTCACGTCGACGTGGACCATGTGCCCTGATCTGGCGCGGTTGCCGGTTGGTTGCGCCGTTGGGGTCGATGAACCTGCGGCGGTTCAGCCCCAGGGCGTTCAAGTGCCGTGACACCGTTCGGCGGCTGATGGCTGTGCCCTCGGCCTGGAGCTCGAATGCGATCCTTGCGGCCGACCACTTCCGGGTGCGACGGAGGTGTTCGATCCGGGTGACCACGTCGGTGGCCGTCGCTGTGGGCTGTCGTCGGGGTGTTGAGGCAGGGTCCGGCAAGCCGAGCTCGCCGTGGCGGCGAAAACCGTTCACCCACTTGGGCGCGCAGGCGCGGGAGATGCCCATCTCCGCGGCCACGTGGGCGATCGGCCGGCTCTTGCGGCGTTCGATCAGACGACGGCGGCCCTCGGGCGACAGGGGCGCGTTGCGGTGGGTCACCGTTGGCCTTCCCCACTGACCAGGGATGCCTTCTCATCGGGTGTCAGCGGGAGCACACCGACATGCTCGCGGGGCAGGTCGGACCGCTCGGCCAGGTCGACCAGCGCGCGGGCATGGTCGGCGCGGCTGATGCGACTGGCCAGGTCCCCG
>JODX01000020.1 GCA_000719105.1 Streptomyces sclerotialus
GCCCGGACACGTCCGTCGCGGCGGCCAGTTCCCGCAGCAGGGCCAGGGTCTCGTCCGTGACCAGGTTCTTGGAGTAGTCGATGTGCAGATCACCGACCTGCACCACGTACCGCTCCGCGCGGGACGGGTCGGCGGCGAACAGCTCGCGCAGGTCCGGGTCGCGCAGCGCGTGTGCGCGGTGGTCCTTCAGCGCCGTCCACTCGGGGCGCCGGTCGAGCTCGGTGGAGTCAGACATGGGTGGGGTTCTCCTCGTTGGGCTCGCCGCGCAGGGCGACGCAGTACATCTCGTCCGCGTCGAGGCGGCGCAGTTCCTCGGCGATCAGCTCGGAGGTGGTGCGCACCTTCAGGGCGAGGGTGCGCGCGGGCTGGCCCGGCAGGGTGAGGGTGGCGAGGGGGCCCTCGGGGCGGTCGATGACGATCTCGCCCTTCTCGGTGCCGAGCCGTACGCCGGTGACGACCGGTCCGCCGGTGACGACCCGCTCGACCGGGACCCGCAGCCGGGCCTCCAGCCAGCGGGACAGCAGCTCGGCGCTCGGGTTGTCCGCCTCGCTCTCGACGGCGGCCGAGGTCACCGTCGTACGGGCCTGGTCGAGGGCCGCGGCCAGCATCGAGCGCCACGGGGTGAGCCGCGTCCACGCGAGGTCGGTGTCGCCGGGGGCGTAGGTCTTCGCCCGCTGCTCCAGCACGGCGAGGGGGCTCTCCACGGCGTACATGTCGGTGATGCGGCGCTGGGCGAGGGCGCCGAGCGGGTCCTTCGCGGGCACCTCCGGCGCGTCCACCGGCCACCAGACGACGACCGGCGCGTCGGGCAGCAGCAGCGGCAGGACCACCGAGTCGGCGTGGTTGCACACCTCGCCGTAGAGCCGCAGGACCACGGTCTCGCCGGTGCCCGCGTCGGCGCCCAGGCGGACCTCCGCGTTCAGGTGCGACTGGGTCCGCTCGCGGGGGTTGCGGGGGTGCCGCTTGATGACGAGCAGCGTGCGCGAGGGGTGCTCGTGGGAGGCCTGCTGCGCGGCCTTCATCGAGTCGTAGGCGTTCTCCTCGTCGGTGACGATGACCATCGTCAGCACCATGCCCACGGCGGGGGTGCCGATGGCGCGGCGGCCCTGTACGAGCGCCTTGTTGATCTTGCTTGCCGTGGTGTCGGTCAGGTCGATCCTCATGGCCTGCGCCAGCTCCGTCCGTCTCGTGCGAGCATCTCGTCGGCTTCCTTCGGGCCCCAGGTGCCCGAGGCGTACTGCGCGGGCCTGCCGTGCTTGTCCCAGTACTCCTCGATCGGGTCGAGGATCTTCCAGGACTCCTCGACCTCCTCGGTGCGCGGGAAGAGGTTGGCGTCGCCGAGCAGTACGTCAAGGATCAGGCGTTCGTAGGCCTCGGGGCTGGACTCGGTGAACGACTCGCCGTAGGCGAAGTCCATCGAGACGTCCCGGATCTCCATGGAGGTGCCCGGCACCTTGGAGCCGAAGCGCACCGTCATGCCCTCGTCGGGCTGGACGCGGATCACCATCGCGTTGGCGCCGAGCTCCTCGGTGGCCGTGGAGTCGAAGGGGGAGTGGGGCGCCCGCTGGAAGACCACCGCGATCTCCGTCACCCGGCGGCCGAGCCGCTTGCCCGCCCGCAGGTAGAAGGGGACGCCCGCCCAGCGGCGGTTGTCGACCTCCAGCCTGATCGCGGCGTAGGTGTCGGTCCTGGAGTTCGGGTCGATGCCCTCTTCCTCCAGGTACCCGGCCACCTTGGCGCCGCCCTGCCAGGCGCCGGAGTACTGCCCGCGCACCGTGTGCCGGCCAAGGTCCTCCGGCAGCTTCACCGACTTCAGCACCTTGAGCTTCTCGGTGAGCAGCGACTCGGCGTCGAAGGCGATGGGCTCCTCCATCGCGGTGAGGGCGAGGAGCTGGAGGAGGTGGTTCTGGATGACGTCACGGGCGGCGCCGATGCCGTCGTAGTAGCCGGCGCGGCCGCCGATGCCGATGTCCTCGGCCATCGTGATCTGCACGTGGTCGACATACGACCGGTTCCAGATCGGCTCGTACATCTGGTTGGCGAAGCGCAGCGCCAGGATGTTCTGGACGGTCTCCTTGCCCAGGTAGTGGTCGATCCGGAACACCTGCTCCGGGTCGAACACCTCGTGCACGATCGCGTTCAGCTCATGGGCGCTGGCCAGGTCGTGGCCGAACGGTTTCTCGATGACCGCACGCCGCCAGGAGCCCTTCGGCGGGTCCGCCAGCCCGTGCTTCTTGAGCTGCTGGACGACCTTGGGGAAGAACTTCGGCGGCACGGAGAGGTAGAAGGCGAAGTTGCCGCCCGTGCCCCGGGAGGCGTTCAGCTCGTTCACGGCGTCACGGAGCTGCTCGAACGCCGTGTCGTCGTCGAAGTCGCCCGGGACGAACCGCATGCCCTCGGCGAGCTGCTGCCAGACCTCCTCGCGGAACTCGGTGCGGGAGTGCTCGCGCACCGCGTCGTGCACCACCTCCGCGAAGTCCTGGTCCTCCCAGTCGCGCCGGGCGAACCCGACGAGCGAGAAGCCCGGCGGCAGCAGCCCGCGGTTGGCCAGGTCGTACACGGCCGGCATCAGCTTCTTGCGGGACAGGTCGCCGGTCACACCGAAGATGACCAGGCCGGAGGGTCCGGCGATGCGCGGCAGTCTGCGGTCGCGCGTGTCGCGCAACGGGTTGGTGAAGGTGGAGGTGGTCATCACGCGTCCGCTCCCTTGCGGTCCAGGGACTTCTCGACCGCGGCCAGCAGCTCCTGCCAGGCCGCCTCGAACTTCGCCACGCCCTCGTCCTCCAGCCGCTTGACGACCTCGTCGTACGAGATGCCGAGCGCCTCGACGGCCGCCAGATCGGCGCGCGCCCGGTCGTACCCGCCGGTCACCGTGTCGCCGGTGATCTCGCCGTGCTCGGCGGTGGCGAGAAGGGTGGCCTCCGGCATGGTGTTGACCGTGCCGGGGGCGACGAGCTCGTCCACGTACAGCGTGGACTTGTACGCCGGGTCCTTCACGCCCGTGGAGGCCCACAGCGGGCGCTGCTTGCGGGCGCCGGACGGGGCGAGCGCGGTCCAGCGGTCGGAGGTGAAGACCTCCTCGTACGCCTGGTAGGCGAGCCGGGCGTTGGCGAGGGCGGCGCGGCCCTTGAGGGAGAGGGCCTCGTCCGTGCCGAGCCGCGTCAGCCGCTTGTCGATCTCGCTGTCGACGCGGGAGACGAAGAAGGAGGCGACGGAGTGGATGGCGGACAGGTCGTGTCCGGCCTCACGAGCCTTCTCCAGGCCCGCGAGGTAGGCGTCCATGACCTCGCGGTAGCGCTCCAGCGAGAAGATGAGCGTGACGTTGACGCTGATGCCGAGGCCGATGACCTCGGTGATCGCCGGGAGACCGGCCCGGGTCGCCGGAATCTTGATCATGACGTTGGGGCGGTCCACCAGCCAGGCGAGCTGCTTGGCCTCGGCGATCGTGGCGGCCGTGTCGTGCGCGAGCCGCGGGTCGACCTCGATGGACACCCGGCCGTCCCGGCCCGCCGTCGCCTCGTACACCGGGCGCAGGACGTCGGCGGCGGCGCGTACGTCGGCGGTGGTCATCATCCGCACGGCCTCGTCGACCGTCACCCCGCGCACCGCCAGCTCGGCGAGCTGCTCCTCGTACCCTTCACCCGAGCCGATGGCGGCCTGGAAGATGGACGGGTTGGTGGTGACGCCCACCACATGGCTCTTCTCGACGAGCGAGGCGAGGTTGCCGGAGGTGATGCGCTCGCGCGAGAGGTCGTCCAGCCAGATGGAGACGCCCTCGTCGGACAGGCGCTTCAGGGGTTCCGCGGCTGCGGTCGTTGCTGCGGTCGTTTCGGTCACAGTTCTCATCTTTCTTCAGGGGCTCGCAGGGGCTCGCATCAACCGCGGTCGGCCGCGGTGTCCGTGACCGCGGCGAGCGCGGTACGGGCGGCGGCGACGACGTTCTCGGGGGTGAAGCCGTACTCGGTGAACAGGGTCTTGGCGTCGGCGGAGGCGCCGAAGTGTTCCAGGGAGACGATGCGTCCGTGCTCACCGACGTAGCGGTACCAGGTCAGGCCGATTCCCGCCTCGACCGCCACGCGGGCCTTCACGGACGGAGGCAGCACCTTCTCGCGGTAGGAGAGGGGCTGCTCCTCGAACCACTCCACGGACGGCATCGACACCACCCGGGTGGGCACGCCCCCGGCCTCCAGCCGCTCGCGCGCGGCCACGGCGAGCTGCACCTCGGAGCCGGTGGCGATGATGATCACCTCCGGGGCTCCGGCGGACGCGTCCTGGAGGACGTAGCCGCCCTTGGCCGCGTCCGGGTTCGGCTCGTAGGTGGGCAGGCCCTGCCGGGAGAGGGCAAGACCGTGCGGCGCCGGGTGCGTGGCGTGCCGCCGGAGGATCTCGGCCCAGACGGTGGCGGTCTCGTTGGCGTCGGCCGGGCGGACGATGTTCAGGCCCGGGATGGCGCGCAGCGAGGCCAGGTGCTCGACCGGCTGGTGGGTGGGACCGTCCTCGCCGAGGCCGATGGAGTCGTGCGTCCACACGTACGTCACCGGGAGCTGCATCAGCGCGGAGAGGCGGACGGCGTTGCGCATGTAGTCGGAGAACACCAGGAAGGTGCCGCCGTAGATGCGGGTGTTGCCGTGCAGCGCGATGCCGCTGCAGGACCTTGCCGGACGCGGCACGGGTGGCCACCGCCTTGCCCGGCTCGAAGACCGGCAGGTGGGACTCCCAGCCCTCGGGGAGCTGGCCGGCGAGGATGCGGTCGTACAGCCGCGCGCGCTCGGGCTGGGCGCCCCGCCACTCGTCGATCCGCTTGTGCCAGGCGGCGTGCGCCTCGGCACCCCGGTCGAGGGCCCCCCGGGTGTGGGCGAGGACCTCGTCGGAGACCTCGAAGTGCTGCTCCGGGTCGAAGCCGAGGACGCGCTTGGTGGCCGCGACCTCCTCCTCGCCCAGCGCCGAGCCGTGCGCGGCCTCGGTGTTCTGCGCGTGCGGGGCCGGCCAGGCGATGATCGTGCGCATCGCGATGATCGACGGGCGCGAGGTCTCCGCCTGCGCCGCCCGGAGCGCCGCGTACAGCGCGTGGACGTCGACGTCGCCGTTCTCCGCGGGCTCGATCCGCTGCACGTGCCAGCCGTACGCCTCGTACCGCTTCAGCACGTCCTCGGAGAACGCGGTGGCGGTGTCGCCCTCGATGGAGATGTGGTTGTCGTCGTAGAGGAAGACCAGGTTGCCGAGTTTCTGGTGGCCCGCGAGCGAGGAGGCCTCGGCGGAGATGCCCTCCTCCAGGTCGCCGTCGGAGACGATCGCCCAGATCGTGTGGTCGAAGGGGGACTCGCCCTCGGGGGCGTCCGGGTCGAACAGTCCGCGCTCGTAGCGGGCGGCCATCGCCATGCCCACCGCGTTCGCCGTGCCCTGACCCAGCGGGCCGGTGGTGACCTCCACCCCGGCCGTGTGCCCGTACTCGGGGTGGCCGGGCGTCTTCGAACCGTGGGTGCGGAACGCCTCGAGGTCGTCCAGCTCCAGCTCGTACCCGGCGAGGAAGAGCTGGGTGTAGAGGGTCAGCGAGGTGTGCCCGGGGGAGAGGACGAAGCGGTCACGGCCCGTCCACTCGGGATCGGCCGGGTCGTGCCGCATCACCTTCTGAAAGAGCGTGTAGGCGGCGGGCGCAAGGCTCATCGCCGTCCCCGGGTGACCGTTGCCGACCTTCTGTACGGCGTCGGCAGCGAGAACTCGGGCCGTGTCGACGGCCCGCCGGTCCAGGTCGGTCCACTCGAGACGGTCAGACGTGTGCGTGCTCATCTTCAAGTAGTCCTCGGTAGGAGCAGGGGAACAGCTCTGACGTGTTCAAAACTAAAAGTCTGACTTTTGGTGGGGAAGGTCTGCCTGTGTCAGCCTTCGGTGAAAGTGGGACACCGGGAGCGCTCCCGGGGCGGACCGAGCCGATGCGAGAGGGACATGACGGACAGAACCACCCCGAGTGGTTGCGTGGAGGACGACGACGGCCACCCGGATCGCCAGGGCATCAAGACGTTCGCCTTCCCGGTGGGCAGCAGCCGGGCCGGCGTCGGGATGCAGATAAGCCCGATGGCACCGGAGTACCCCTGGCACACCGGCGCACCCCTGGACCGGGTGCACCGCATCGACTTCCATGTGGTGATGTTGTTCACCGGCGGCCCCGTGACTCACATGATCGACTTCGCCGAGTACCAGGCCTCGGCCGGCGACCTGCTGTGGGTCCGTCCCGGGCAGGTGCACCGCTTCTCGCACAGGTCCGGGTACCGCGGGACGGTACTGACCATGCAGCCCGGCTTCCTGCCCCGCGCCACGGTGGAGGCGACCGGCCTCTACCGGTACGATCTGCCCCCGCTCCTGCACCCCGGCCCCGCGCAGCTGGTGGGCCTGGCCGGCTCCCTGGAGCAGCTGCAACGCGAGTACACCGACACGGAGACGCTCCCGCTCAGCCTGCACGCGGCGGTGCTGCGGCACTCCCTGAGCGCCTTCCTGCTCCGCCTCGCGCACCTCGCGGCCAGTTCGGCCGAGGCGGGGCGGCGGCAGGCGGACACGACGTTCACCCGCTTCCGGGACGCCGTCGAGCAGGGCTTCCCCACCAACCACAGCGTCAGCGCGTACGCCGACGCCCTCGGCTACTCCCGCCGCACCCTGGTCCGCGCCGTCCGCGCCGCGACGGGCGAGACCCCGAAGGGCTTCATCGGCAAGCGGGTGATCCTCGAGGCCAAGCGGCTGCTGGCCCACACGGACCTGCCGATCGGCCGGGTGGGCGTGGCGGTGGGCTTCCCCGACCCGGCCAACTTCTCCAAGTTCTTCCATCTGCACACCGGGGTGACGCCGGTGGCGTTCCGGGCGGAACTGCGCTGAGGGGCGGGTGCCACGCCGAGGGGCGGGTCCCACGCGCGCGTGGGACCCGCCCCGGTGCGTCGGTGTGTGCGGGTGCGGTGGAGGGCGCTCAGCGGCCGAAGGTGAACCAGTTCACGTTCACGAAGTCCTGCGGCTGACCGCTCGTGAAGGTGAGGTAGACGTCATGGGTGCCCGTGACGCCGCCGATGTTCGCGGGGATCGTCCGCCAGGACTGCCAGCCGCCCGTGTTCCCCACCGAGAAGCTGCCGATCGGCGCGCTCGTCCGGCTGTCGAGGCGCACCTCGACCAGTCCGCTCACCCCGGTGCCGGCACCGCTCGCGACCCGTGCGCTGAACTGGCGCGCCGCGGTGGAGCCGAAGTTCACGCCCTTGTACAGCGCCCAGTCGCCGTTGGCGAGGGCGCCGATGTTCTGGCCGCCGCCGCTGTCGGTGGTGGTCTCGGTCATGGTCCCGCCCTGACCGTCGTACGACTCGGCCTGGATGGTGCCGTACGCGTCACGGTTGCCCGTCGGGGGCGTGGTACCGCTCCCACCGGCCGTCAGCACCTGGACGTAGTCGACGACCATCGAGTGGCCGGGCACCGTGGCCGCGTCCGGGCCGCCGCCGAAGGCGTCCACGAAACCGCCGCCCATCGCCACGTTCAGGATGACGAAGTATCCGTGGTCGGTGGCGTTCCGCCAGGTCGTCGCGTCGACCTGGTTCGCGCGCACCGTGTGGAAGTTGGTGCCGTCGAGGTAGAAGCGGATCTCCTCCACGCTCGTCGAGCGGTCCCATTCCAGCCGGTACGTGTGGAAGCCGCCCTGGCACGTGGTGCCCTGACAGGTGGTGGAGCTGCCGATGCCGGAGGTCTCGTTGCAGGGGCCGCCCGGGCTGGTGCCGCAGTGCATCGTGGCGTGCACGGTGTTGAGCCCGTTGGCGTTCTCCATGATGTCGAGCTCGCCGACGCCCGGCCAGTTCCAGTAGTTGCCCCGGTACGGCGAGCCCAGTGCCCAGAACGCCGGCCAGTAGCCGCGGGCCGCGGCACCCGTCACGTTCGGCAGCTGGATGCGGGACTCGATGCGCAGCTTGCCGCCCGCCGGCGGCTGGAAGTCGGAGCGGACGGTCTCGATACGGCCCGAGGTCCAGTTGCCGGCGGCGTCGCGCCGCGGGGTGATGCGGAGGTTGCCGTTGCCGTCGAGCGCGACGTTGTTCGTGCTGGACGTCATCGTCTCGATCTCGCCGGTGCCCCAGCCCGCGGGCCCGCCGGGATAGCCGGTGCCGGTCGCGTACTGCCAGTTCGCGGTGTTGACGCCGGTACCGGCGGCGCCGTTGAAGTCGTCGACGAAGACCTGCGTCCAGCCGGACGGCGGCGTGGGTGCCGAGGCCCCGGCCGTCGACGCCCCGGCCACCGCGAGGCCCAGTGCGCTGACGACGGCCAGGAGGGCGCGGCGCAGGGGGCGGTGGCGGTGACGGGCCGCTCTGGGGGAGCTGGGGGCTGTGGTGAGAGTGGGAGTTGCGGGAGTTATGGGGGTTGTGGGGTCTGTGGGGGTTGTCCTCATTGAGTACCTCTTCGTGTACAGGGATGAGGTGCGGGTTCTGCAGCGAGCGCCCGGGGAGGGTGCCGCGTCATGCACCGCTCTGAGAGCGCTCTCAAGGAAAGCTGCGGGCTCAATGTGCTCTCCGTCACGCAGGTCGTCAAGAGGTGAAGCAGGGAAAGTCCTTGCGGGATAGGCGGGTTCATACGTCGAAGGCGGTTCACGGGGCCGAAGGGCACGCGACAGCCGTCTGCGCGCTGATGGCAAGATCACTACGGCCGACGGAACCAGAGCAGGGGATTCCCCCCTCTCTACCGTCGGGTGCCGCCCGGAGTCTCCCGAATGAACCGTGCGGTCCCTTACGCCCTGCAACAAGGTCTTCATGCCCTGTGCATGGTTCCGCCCGCCGTGCGCCGTCGATCATCGGTGCACGACCACCGCCGTCCGTCACGGGAGCCCGTATGTCCAGCCGCCGTCGTTTCCTTGCCGGGTCCGCCGCCCTCGGCGTGACCGGAGCGGTGGCCGGATGCTCCGCGGGCGCCACCGCGGGCCCGAAGGGCTCCACGGGCGCGGACGCCGCGGGGAAGACCCCGGCGTCACCCGCGGCCGGACCCTCCGCCTCGCTCGTCCCCGCCGCCCGGCCGGACACCCAGCCGCTCAACTTCGTGGTGATCCTCGCGGACGACCTCGGCTACGGCGAACTGGGTGCCTACGGCCAGCAGCTCATCCGTACGCCCCGCATCGACCGGCTGGCCGCCGAGGGACTGCGGTTCACCGACGCGTACGCCGCCGCCCCCGTGTGCGCGCCCTCGCGCTGCTCCCTGCTCACCGGACTGCACAGCGGGCACGCGGCCGTGCGCGAGAACCCGTCCGGGCCCCGCGGCCAGGGCAGCCTCACCGACCGTGACCTCACCTTCGCGGAGGTGCTGCGGGCCCGCGGCTACCGCACCGGCCTCATCGGCAAGTGGGGCTTCGGGCCCGAGGAGCCGGACCAGCCGAGCCACCCCAACTCCCGCGGCTTCGAGACCTTCTACGGCTATCTGACGCACCGTCACGCCCACGACTACTACCCGGTCCACCTCTGGGAGAACGGCACCCGGCAGGAGATACCCGAGAACCGCGGCGGCGCCCGGAAGACGTACGGACCCGACCTCATCGAGCAGCGCGCACTCGCCTTCGTCGACGCGCACCGGGACGAGCCGTTCCTGCTGTACCTCACGCCCACCGTGCCGCACGCGCCCAGCCGTACCCCGGACCCCGGCGCGTACGCGGACGAGGCATGGAGCGAAGCCGACAAGGCCCATGCGGCCCAGGTGAGCTCGTTCGACACGCTCGTCGGCGGCATCGTCGACCGGCTCACCGCACTGAAGCTCGCCGAGCGCACCCTCGTCCTGGTCACCAGCGACAACGGCCCGCACGAGGAGGGCGGCACCGACCCGGACCTCTTCGACGCCAACGGCCCCTTCCGGGGTTACAAGCGCAACCTGTACGAGGGCGGCCTCCGGGTCCCGCTCATCGCCTGGTCGCCGGAGCGGGTCTCCGCCGGCACCACCGACCGGCCGACCCCGCTGACCGACCTGCTCCCGACGCTCGCCGACCTCGCGGGCGCCCCCGCGCCGTCGGACGTCGACGGACTGTCGGTCGCCGCGCTGCTGCGCACCGGCGCCGGCACGGGCACCGGCTCCGGCACGGGCTCCGACTCCGGGACCGGCCATGCCCCCCGCCACGACCACCTGTACTTCTACCGCAACCACAGCGGGGTCACCCGGCGTGCCGACGCCGTCGACGAGGGCCGGGCGCGGAAGCTGGCCGAGGCGGTGCGGCGGGGCGACTGGAAGGCGGTGCGCTTCGCGCCGGGCCAGGACCGGCGGGTGCCCGACGAGGAGTGGCAGGTCGAGCTCTACGACCTCGGCCGGGACCCCGGCGAACAGGACGACCTCGCCGCCGCGCGGCCCGCGCAGGCCGACGCCCTGGTGCGCCTGATGCGGGACTCCTGGGCCGAGACGTACGAGCGCAAGCCCTTCGGCGTCACCCTCGAAGCGGCCCGGGAGCGCGACGGGTTCCTGGTGACGGCCACCCTCGCCAACGGCTCCTCCCGGCCCTGGACCGGTGCCCGGATCGCCCTCGAGGCGCCCGCCGGCTGGCGGGTGCGCTCGCTCGACCCGGTGACCGCGGACCGCGTCCCGGCGGGCGGCTCGCTCGCCGCGCGCTGGAGGGTCACGCCCGCGACGGGGGCGGCGGAGGGCCGGCTGACCTGCCGGGGCACCGCCACCCACGCGGGTGAGCCGGTGACGTACGAGGCCCGGGTGTCCGTCCAGTAGGGCGTCGGGTGAGCCGGTGTCACCGCCACACTGTAGGGACCACACATGGTGGACCACACATGTGGGACGACACCGTAGGGGACCGCACATGCGCAACGAGGGACTGGGCTCCTGGCCCGCCCGCAGAGCCCGCAAGACCCCGCACCGCACCGCCCTGGTGCACGGCGACACCACGATCGGCTACGCCGAGCTGTACGAGCGCACCACCCGTCTCGCGCACGCCCTGCGCGCGCGGGGAGTGCGCCGCGGTGACCGCATCGCCTACCTCGGACCCAACCATCCCTCCTTCCTGGAGACGCTGTTCGCGGCGGGCACGCTCGGCGCGGTCTTCGTCCCGCTCAACACCCGCCTCGCCGGACCCGAGATCGCGTACCAGCTCGCCGACTCCGGAGCCAGGGTCCTCGTGTACGGCCCGTCCCACGCCGGGCTCGTCGCCGGGCTGCCGGGCGACACGGACGTCCGTACGTATCTCCGGTCCGGCGCCGAGTACGACGCGGCGGTCGCCGGGGCCGCGAGCGGCCCGATCGACGAGCCCGTCGCCGCCGGCGACACCTGCCTCATCCTCTACACCTCCGGAACGACCGGCCGCCCCAAGGGCGCGATGCTCAGCCACGCCAACGTGACCTGGAACGCCGTCAACTTCCTGATCGACAAGGACCTGCACGCCGACGAACGGGCCCTGGTCTCCGCCCCGCTGTTCCACATCGCCGGGCTGACCGTGCTCACCCTGCCGGTGCTGCTCAAGGGCGGCACCTGCGTCCTCGTCGAGGCCTTCGACCCCGGCGGCACCCTCGACCTCGTCGAACGCCACCGGATCACCTACATGTTCGGCGTACCGGCCATGTTCGAGCGCATCGCCCGGCATCCGCGCTGGGCGGCGGCGGACCTGTCCAGCCTGCGCATGCTGAGCTGCGGCGGCGCCCCGGTCCCGACGCCGTTGATCGAGACGTATCAGCGCCGCGGTCTGACCTTCCTCCAGGGCTACGGCATGACCGAGGCGCTCGGGGTCCTCTTCCTCGACGGTGAGAGTTCCGTCGGCAAGGCGGGCTCGGCGGGCGTCCCGCACTTCTTCGCCGACGTGACGGTCGCCGGGCCGGACCTCGCCCCGGTCGGCCCCGGCGAGACGGGTGAGGTGCTGGTGCGCGGGCCCGCCGTGATGTCGGGGTACTGGGGACTGCCGGAGGAGACCGCGGCGGCCTTCACCGACGGCTGGTTCCGCACCGGCGACGCCGCCCGGGTCGACGAGGACGGCCACGCCTACATCGCCGACCGGATCAAGGACATGATCATCTCCGGCGGCGAGAACATCTACCCGGCCGAGATCGAGGACCGGATCCTGGCCCACCCCGACATCGTGGAGTGTGCGGTGATCGGGGTGCCCGACGCCCACTGGGGCGAGGTGCCGCGCGCGGTCGTGGTGCCGCGCCAGGGCGCCGAGCTGGACCCGGAGGAGGTGCTCGGCTCGCTGGCCGGGCGGCTCGCCATGTACAAGATCCCCAAGTCGGTCGTGATCACCGACGAACTCCCCCGGACCGCCTCCGGCAAGCTCCTGAAGACCCAGGTGCGCCGACGGTACGGAACTCCCGGAGAAACGGCCTGAGGAACGTCTCTTCGACGGGCGCCCCGCACCCTCACCGCATGCTCAGGCGTCCACCACGTCCACGAACACCGGGTTCGAGTAGAACCACGTGTCCTCCCACGGGTCGCCGTCGCCCGGCTCGTGCGGGACCGGGCCGTGCGGGTCGACCGCGGTCCCCAGGTAACCCGCGCCGTTCCGCTTGCCGTCGCTGCGGCGCCGCGAAGACCGTGCCGTGTTCGGCGCCCGGGATGTACCACTCCAGCCCTTGGAAGATCAGCTGGCGCGGGTTCTCGGCCCGGGCCCTGAGGATCTCCGCGCGCTGCAGCCGGGCCCCGTGCGCGGCCTGCCCGACGTCGGAGTGCTCGGTGAACACCGTCCGGTCCAGGCCGTACTCGGCTCCCGCCCGGGCGAGCTGGGAGAACGTGTACTCGGCGTCGTGGCTGTAGACGGTGTGGACATGGTGGTCGCCGACGAGGTGGGCGAGGCGGGGGTCCTCGCCGCCCGGGCGCCGGGAGCCGGAGCCGGGGGCGGCCACCGCGGGTGCCGCGAGCGATCCGGCGGCGAAGGCGGCGCCGAAGAGGCCCGCGCGGCGCAGGAGTCCGCGCCGGGAGACGCCCTGCGGGTCGAGGGCCGAGGAGGAGACGGAAGGGTCGGCCCAGGCGGGCAGCTGTCGCTCGGACACGGTCGTGTGTTCCTCGGAGCGCTGGTCGGGTCGGTGGTCCTCGGACGCGGTGCCGGGCAGGGCGCGTCCCGGGATGCGCGACGTCGTCCGGCCGGTTCTCCGTCACTCACCTGCTGGAGAATGCCGTGGTCACGGGACTCCCGGATGAAGCCGCCCTGAAGATCCGGTGTGGACCGGACGGCCGCCCAGGGGCCCGTCGGGCACGACCGTGCGGCCGTGCGGCGCGGGTCCCGGTGATCATGTGGGGCGGGTCGTGCGACTCTGGCGTGAGTCGCGCACGTGGACGGACGGCGAAGGTGGGAGTGGCGTGAAGCTGACGATTCTGGGCGGCGGCGGATTCCGGGTGCCGCTCGTGTACGGGGCACTCCTCGGGGACCGCGCCGAGGGCCGGGTGACCCGGGTCGTGCTGCACGACCTGGACGCGGCGCGGCTGTCCGCCGTGACCCGGGTCCTGGCCGAGCAGGCGGCAGGCGTCCCCGACGCACCCGGGGTGAGCGCCACCACCGATCTCGACGAGGCCCTGCGCGGCGCCGACTTCGTGTTCTCCGCGATCCGTGTCGGGGGCCTCCAGGGACGGGCGGACGACGAGCGGGTGGCGCTGGCGGAGGGCGTCCTCGGGCAGGAGACGGTCGGCGCGGGCGGCATCGCGTACGGGCTGCGCACCGTGCCCGTGGCCGACGGCATCGCCCGGCGGGTCGCCCGGCTCGCCCCCGACGCCTGGGTCATCAACTTCACCAACCCCGCGGGCCTGGTCACCGAGGCCATGTCCCGCCATCTCGGCGACCGCGTGATCGGCATCTGCGACTCGCCGGTCGGTCTCGGCCGCCGTATCGCCCGTGTGCTCGGCGTGGCGGACCCGCGCGAGGCGTGGATCGACTATGTCGGGCTCAACCACCTCGGCTGGGTGCGGGGTCTGCGCGTGGCGGGCCGCGACGAGCTCCCGCGCCTGCTCGCCGACACCTCGCTGCTCGGCTCGTTCGAGGAGGGGCGGCTCTTCGGCCCGGAGTGGCTCCAGGCGCTGGGCGCGATCCCGAACGAGTACCTGCACTACTACTACTTCAACCGCGAGACCGTCCGCGCCTACCAGGAGGCCGAGCGCACCCGCGGCGCCTTCCTCCGCGACCAGCAGGCGCGCTTCTACGAGGAGATGCGGCGCCCCGGCACCGGTGCGCTGAGCACCTGGGAGCGCACCCGCGCCGAGCGCGAGGCCACCTACATGGCGGAGAACCGGGAGACCGCGGGCGCCGGGGAACGCGAGGCGGACGACCTCTCCGGCGGTTACGAGAAGGTCGCCCTCGCCCTGATGCGGGCCATCGCCCGGGACGAGCGCGCGACCCTGATCCTCAACGTCCGCAACGGCCGCACCCTGTCGGCCCTCGACAGCGACGCGGTCATCGAGGTGCCCTGCCTCGTCGACGCCAACGGCGCCCACCCTTGCTCCGCCGACCCGCTGCCGGGCCACGCCACCGGACTGGTGTGCGCGGTGAAGGCCGTCGAGCGTGAGGTCCTGGCCGCCGCCGGGTCGGGCTCGCGCGCGACCGCGGTGAAGGCCTTCGCGCTCCATCCGCTAGTCGACTCGGTGAACGTGGCCCGCAGGCTCGTCGACGGCTACACGTCGGTGCACGCAGGTCTCGCCTACCTGAAATAGAAGGGTGGTACCGGACCATCCGGACGGGCGGTGCGGGGTCCGGGACATCCGTCACTTGTCCGCCGGCGCGGCCATGTGTTCTCGTGGTGCCGACGAACGTCGACGGATGTCGACGGATACCGATGGACAGCGTGAGGAGAGCGGCAGTGGAGGCGACGGCCGGCCGTACGGGGAGTCTGCTGGCCATCAGCGATCTTCACGTCGGCTATCCCGAGAACCGCGCGCTGGTGGAGAAGCTGCGCCCCGAGAGCGACGACGACTGGCTGCTGGTCGCCGGGGACGTCGCCGAGACCGTCGCCGACATCCGCTGGGCCCTCGAGACCCTGGCCGGCCGGTTCGCCAAGGTCGTCTGGGCGCCGGGCAACCACGAGCTGTGGACCCACCCGAAGGACACCGTCAGGCTGCGCGGCGTGGAGCGGTACGAGCATCTCGTCGCGCTCTGCCGGGAGCTGGGCGTCACGACACCCGAGGACCCGTACCCGGTGTGGGAGGGACCGGGCGGCCCCGCCGTCGTCGCCCCCCTCTTCCTGCTGTACGACTACTCGTTCCTGCCCGCGGGCCGTACGACGAAGGACGAGGGCCTCGAGTACGCGTACGGGACCGGGGTCGTGTGCACCGACGAGCAGGTGCTCCACCCGGACCCGTACCCGAGCCGGGAGGCCTGGTGCCGGGCGCGCGTCGAGGCCACCGGGCGCAGGCTCGCCGAACTGCCCGCGGACCTGCCGACGGTGCTGGTCAACCACTATCCCCTGGACCGGCACCCGACGGACGTCCTGCGTTACCCCGAGTTCGCGATGTGGTGCGGCACCCGGCTGACCGCCGACTGGCACCGCCGCTTCCGCGTCGCCACGATGGTCTACGGCCATCTGCACATCCCCCGGACCACCTGGCTGGACGGGGTCCGCTTCGAGGAGGTGTCGGTGGGCTATCCCCGCGAGTGGCGCCCGCGCGCGGAACCGCCGGGGAGGCCGCGCCGCATCCTGCCGGCGCCGGCGGAGACCGACGGAGGCCGGACCCGGTGATCGAGGAACTGCTGCCGGGGTCGGTCGTGGCCGTGGAGAGACACGACGACGATGCGGACCGTGCCGACGAGGGAAACCGTGTCGACGGTGCGTACGGCGCCGACGGCGCGGACCCGGCCCGGGGCACGGTGCTCTTCCCCGAGGAGGAGGCACTCATCACCCGGGCGGTGCCCAAGCGCCGCCGTGAGTTCACCGCCGTGCGCGGCTGTGCCCGCCGCGCCATGGAGAAGCTCGGCGTACCCGCGCAGGCCGTCCTGCCCGGCGACCGGGGCGCCCCCGTCTGGCCGGCCGGACTGACCGGCAGCATGACGCACTGCGAGGGCTACTCAGCCGCCGCGCTGGTGCGCGCCGCCGACCTCGCCTCCCTCGGCATCGACGCCGAACCGCACCTGCCGCTCCCGGCAGGCGTCCAGGACGTCGTCGCCCTGCCCGCCGAGGCGGCCCGGCTGCGCCGCCTGGCCGCCGGCCACCCCTCGGTGCACTGGGACAGGCTGCTGTTCAGCGCCAAGGAGTCGGTCTACAAGGCGTGGTTCCCGCTCACCGGGAAGTGGCTGGACTTCACGGAGGCCGACATCGACGTGTCCGTGCACCCCGGCGCGCCGCAGGGCACCTTCCGCGCCGAACTCCTGGTACCCGGACCGGTGGTGGACGGCCACCGCATCGGGGTCTTCCACGGCCGCTGGACGGTACGGCGCGACCTGGTGGCCACGGCGGTGTCGGTACCGTTCCCGACGCGGGCCGGGACGCCGGGCGGCCGGTCCTGAACCGATGTCGGCCGGCGTGGACGGTGCCCCCGACCCTCGAGGTCCGCGTCACGGTGTGACCGGCGGTGGCCGCGCCCCCGTCAGCTGTCGGGGCACCAGCTCCGCAGCAAGCGGAAGAACCTCTCCTCGTTGCCCGCGAGGCCGGCCGCCGCCAGGGCCCGCTCGGCCTCCGCGAGGGCGGCGGTGGGCACCACCGGTGGTCGGCCCCCGTCCGGGGGACCGTCGAAGGCGGCTCGCACGGTCCGGGTCAGCCGCAGATAGGCCTGTACGGCGGCGCGTTCGCGATCGGTCAGTACGGCGGTCTGCATCGGACGGTTCTCCCCTGGTCGGACGGGTCACTCGGCACGTGCACCCCGGCACGGCGGTGGCACACCCCCAGCTTGCCGTCCGCCACTGACAATCCCGTTTTCACGTCGTGAGGTTCGCCCGCTCAGCGGAGGGGAATCCTCACGAAACCCCTGGAAAAGCGGGCGTTTTACGTGGAAGCGGTGGAGTGGACGCCGTCGGCCGCCCCGGCGGCGCGAGAGAACAGGAGGGGCTCGTGGACGAGGCACCGCACCGGCGCCCCCTCCGTGCCCGTCTGCGCTCGGTCGCCGACGGGGAACTGGAGGTGCGCTACCGGGTCGTGCACGGCTACCGGCGCGCGTACCGCCTGGCGGGGGAGGGGCCTCCGCTCGTCCTCATCCACGGCATCGGGGACTCCTCGGCGACCTGGGCCGAGGTCATCCCCGACCTCGCCCGCGGCCACACCGTGATCGCGCCCGACCTCCTCGGCCACGGCGCCTCCGACAAACCGCGCGCCGACTACTCGGTGGCCGCCTACGCCAACGGGGTGCGCGATCTGCTCACCGCACTCGGCATCGAGTCCGCCACCCTGGTCGGGCACTCGCTGGGCGGCGGCGTGGCGATGCAGTTCGCCTACCAGTTCCCCGAGCGCACCGAGCGGCTGATCCTGGTCAGCGCCGGGGGAGTGGGCCGCGAGGTGAACCTCGTGCTGCGGGCCGTGTCGCTGCCCGGCGCCCCGCTGCTGCTGGCCCTGCTGCAACTGCCGGGGATGCGGATCCAAGTGGAGCTGTTCGCCCGGCTGATGAGGCGGCTCGACACCGATCTGGGCCAGGACGCCCCCGAGTTGCTGACCATGGTGGACGCCCTGCCCGACGCCGTCTCGCGCGCCGCCTTCATCCGCACGCTGCGGGCCGTGGTCGACTGGCGGGGCCAGGCGGTGACCATGCTGGACCGCTGCTACCTGACCGAGGGCATGCCGACCATGCTCATGTGGGGCGACCGGGACAGCGTGGTGCCGGTGCGGCACGCGTACCGCGCCCACGAGGCGATGCCCGGCAGCCGGCTGGCGGTCTTCGAGGGAGCGGGCCACTTCCCGTTCCACACCGATCCCGCACGCTTCCTCACCCTCGTCGAGGACTTCGTCGGCAGCACGCTCCCGGCCGACTGGAGCCGCGAGCACTGGCGGGACCTGCTGCTCGCGGGCCGCCCGGCGACCTCGGCCGGCCGGCCCGACACCGCCGGCAACCGCGCCGTGGCGGAGAATCTGAAGGAAGCGAGCGAACGCAGCGCCACTTGACGCGCCGTTCTCTCCCCTTGGCCTCCATTCCCTGCGGCCGACCGGCTCAGCCCTGCGCCCCGTGATACCCCAGCGACGTCTCGATCCGGCCCGCGAGGTGGTCGCGCTGCACGGGAGCGCGCCGCGAGGAACCCGCGAGCCAGGTACGGCACTTGCTCGCCAGCAGCAGCCCGAAGCTCTCGGCGTCCTGCTCGTGACGCGCGTCGAACCGGGTGCGCGCCGCGACCTTCAGCACGGTCGCCCGCAGATCCGCCTCGTCGTCCACCAGCCGCGCCGCGACCGCGGCACCCGGAGCGCCCTCGACGTGGTGACCGTGGTGCCCGGCGTGCATGTGCCACAGCTCGTGCCCGAGGATCACCAGCTGGTGGTCGGGCGCGGTCCGCTCCTCGATGACGATCAGGTCCTGGTCGGCCATGTCCAGCCACAGCCCGCTCGCCGTGCCGGACGGGAAGGCGGCCGTACGGTGGCGGACCGGGCGGCCGCGGCGTCTGCTCATGGCGTCGCAGAGCGCGGTCTGGAGAACGGCCGGCTCCACCGGCGCGGGAAGCTCCAGCTCACCGACCAACTCACCGCACAGGCGGCGCATTTCCCTTCCGATGCCCACAGTTCTCCCCCGAATCAGGACTCGGGCCGCTTGACGCTCTCCAGGAGCATGTCGAGCCACTCCGCCACCTTGTCCCGGTGCTGGTCCGTGGGGAGCTGGGCGGCCCGCCAGGCGATGCCGCGGACGCCGTGGTCCTGCAGCAGGCGCTCCAGCGGATCGTCGGCGGTCCGCTCGCTCCGGGCCGCCGCACGCTCGCGGTCGGCGAGCTGCTGGAGCAGCTCCTGCTCGGTGCGCATGAGCACGCTCGCGAGCGCCTCGGGGTCCTCGGCCGTGAGGAACCCCGCGTGTACACCGAAGAACCGCTGGATGGCGTCGCAGTGCTCCATCGTGGGCCGCCGGTCACCGTTGATGAGGGCGCCCGCCTGCTGGCGCGACATGCCCGCGCCGTCGGCGATCTCCTGCTGCGTGTACCTGCGGCCGTTGGGCTTGAGACGGGTGCGCCGCAGCAGATCGAGTCGCTGGAGGAACCGCGCCTGCACATCCGGTTCCCCGGCCGTGCGGCCGGCGAGCAGCGCCTTCACCACGGGCTGCGGCACCCCGGAGGCCACCGAGAGGCGGCGGCCGTCGAAGACCTCGTCATGGAGCACGCCCAGCCGGTCGGCGAGCGCGGTGACACGGGCCACGACGGCCGGCAGCAGCACCGACGCCGCGGCGTCCGGAACCTTGAAGCCATCCGTCACCGACAGATCTCCCACGTCTCTCTCAAGCCAAACTCATGATGGTGCGGAACGACCCGGGACGCGAGGTCACCGGGAGGGGCAACCACCGTGAACTGCACGGAGATTAGCCCCACACTCGAACTCGCGACCAGGTCTCGCCACAACTGTGGCGAGATTCAGCCGTCAATCGCAACCGAATGCCACGATAGTTGACACCACTCGTGCACGGGCAGCAGGATCAAGACGCCACGTGAAGGCCGCAGAGGCAAGAGGGGTGACCTCCCGATGGCACATCAGGCAGAGGGGCAGCGGTCCGTACCGCGGCCCGTCCCCGAGAACTTCGAGACGCAGGCGTATCTGCAGGACTACGCCGCATACCTGGAGGCCGTCCCCTTCCCGTCCGTCGTCTTCGACCACCGCTGGGACGTCGTCCTGGCCAACAGCGCCTACGACAGGCTGTTCCAGGGCGTCGGTCCGCATCCGACCGCCATGCCCGGTGACAACTTCCTGAGATTCGTGCTCTTCCACCCCGACGCGGCCACCGTGCTCGGCGAGCACGAGTCCCGCTGGTGCCTGCCGATGCTGGCCGGCTTCGCCGCCGCCGTGGAGCGCCACGGCCAGGACCGGGGGCTGCAGTCCATCCGCCGGGACATCGCGCAGGACCCCATCATGGACGCCGCCTACCGCCAGGGCCTGCCGCACTGGATCCGCGCGGTCGGACCCGGGGCCGCCGAGGACGACGGCGCGGTGCGCCCGCTGCACCACCCCGACCCGCGCTGGGGCAGAACCGACTGCAGAGTCGTCGGCGAGACCCCCAAGACCCTGGACGAGCTGGGGTACACCCGTATGACGCTGGTGCTGCGCGAGGCGCGGCGCCCGGCGGCCGGTGCGCGCGGGGCCCGCCCCCGGCGTACGGCGGGCCATCTCAGCGTGGTGCCGGCACCGGAGGCGTAGCACCCTCCCTGATCCTTCCGGGCCTTCCGGGCCCTTCCCGAGACCCCCGACACCGCCGGCGTTCAGGTCGCCGGCGGCGTCGGGGTCCGTACGTCCGCCGCCGGCACCGCCGCCCCGCGCTTCGCCGCCTGCACCTGCGCGTACACCTGCGTGCGCAGCTCGGCGAAGCGCGGTGCCACGCGCGTGTGGAGCTGGTCCCGCTCGGACGGCAGGTCGATGCTCAACTGCTCCCGCACGACGGTCGGGGAGGCGGACAGCACCAGGACGCGTTCGCCGAGGTAGACGGCCTCGTCGATGTCGTGGGTGACGAAGAGGACCGTGATGCCGCGCGCCCGCCACAGGCCGCGCACCAGGTCCTCCAGATCGGCGCGCGTCTGGGCGTCCACCGCCGCGAACGGCTCGTCCATCAGCAGCACGTCCGGCTCGTACGCGAGCGCGCGGGCGATGGCCACGCGCTGCTGCATCCCGCCCGAGAGCTGCCAGGGGTACGCCCCCGCCGCGTCCGTCAGACCGACGGACCGCAGCGCGTCGGCGACCAGCTCGCGGCGCCGGGCCTTCGGCATCCTCTGCTGCTTGAGCGGCAGTTCGACGTTCTCGCCGACCCGCATCCAGGGGAACAGGCTGCGCCCGTACTCCTGGAAGACCACCGCCATGCCCGGCGGCGGACCGGTCACCGGCCGGCCGCCCAGCAGGATCTCCCCGGCCGTCGGCGCGAGCAGCCCCGCCACGCACTTCAGCAGGGTGGTCTTGCCGCAGCCCGACGGGCCGACCAGACAGACCAGTTCACCGGCGCCGACCGTGAACGTGAGGTCCCGTACCGCCTCCACCCGGCGTCCGGCCCCCTCGTAGACCTTTCTCAGCCCCCGTACGTCAAGCATGACCCGCCCTTTCGCGAGACCCTCGGCACCCGTCACGGCGACCGCCGGGAGGACGCGCGCAGACCGTGGTACCAGCCGAGCACCCGCCGCTCGACCAGCTGGAAGACGACCGACAGCAGGAACCCGAGCAGCCCGAGCAGCAGGATGCCGGTCCACATGCCGGGGATCGCGAACTGGCGCTGGAACTGCACGATGGTGAAGCCGAGCCCGTTGCTCGCCGCGAACATCTCGCTGATCACCATCAGGATGATCCCGATGGACAGGGCCTGCCGCAGTCCCGTGAAGATCTGCGGGCTCGCCGAGCGCAGCACGACGTGGCGCAGCCGGGCGGCCCCCGTGATGCCGTAGCCGCGGGCCGTCTCGGACAGCACCGGGTCCACCGCCCGGACGCCCTCGACCGTGTTGAGCAGGACCGGCCAGACGCAGCCGCTCGCGATCACGGCCACCTTCATCGTGTCGCCGATGCCCGCGAACAGCATGATCACCGGCACCAGGACCGGCGGCGGCACCGCGCGCAGGAACTCCAGCACCGGCTCGCACACCGCCCGCACCCGCCGGTACGAGCCGATGACCGTGCCCAGCGCGACACCCAGGACGGCCGCCGCCGCGTACCCGGCCAGCAACCGGAGCAGGCTCGGCAGCACGTCGGCGCGGAGCCGCTCGCCCGTCCACACGTCCGGGAACGTGGTGAGGATCGTGCGCAGCGGCGGCCGGTACACGTCGGTGCTGCCTGCCGACGCGAACCACCACACCGTCACGAGCAGTACGGGCAGGGCGAGAGCGAGGACGAGGCGCAGCGCCGGGCGCTTCACACCGCCACCTCCCCGCGCACCGACTGGTGCCAGGCCAGCGCCCGCCGCTCCACCGTGCGCGCGCCCACGTTGATCAGCAGCCCGAGCACTCCGGTGACCACCACCAGCGCGTACATCTCCGGGACCGCCTGCGAGGTCTGCGCGACCGCGATGCGTGCGCCCAGCCCCGGGGCGCCGATGACGAGTTCGGCGGTCACCGCGAGGATGAGGGCGACCGCGGCGGCCAGCCGCACACCCGTCATGACGTACGGCAGCGCCGTCGGCCACAGGACGTGCCGGACGCGGGCCCAGGTGCCGAGACCGTAGCTGCGGGCCGTCTCCTCGGCGACCGGATCGACGTCCCGCACGCCGTACAGGGTCTGGAGCAGCACCTGCCAGAACGACGCGTACACCACCAGCAGGAGCACCGAGCGCAGCTCCGTGCCGTACAGCAGCACCGCGAGCGGGATCAGGGCGACCGACGGGATGGGCCGCAGGAACTCGATCGTGGAGGCCGTGGCTTCCCGGAGGTACGGGACGACCGAGATGACGACCCCGGCGAGGACGCCGGCCGTCACCGCGATCGCCAGTCCCAGCGCCCACCCGGTGAGCGTGTCGCCGAGCGCGGTCCAGAACGCGCCGTCGCCGAGTTCACCGACGAGCGCGTCCGCGATCCGGCTGACCGGCGGGAAGTACTCCGCGGAGACGATGCCCAGCCGCGGCACCGCCTCGCACAGGGCGAGGAAGCCCGCGAGGCCGGCGGCGCCCAGGGCGGCGTTCGTCAGTTCCGGGCGCCCGCCCCGCGCCCGCTCCGGTGGGGCACCGTCGAGGTGTGCGTCCTTCACGGCAGCAGCGCGTCCAGGTCGGGCGACCTCTTGAAGAGCCCGTCCTCATGGCCCAGCTTCAGAAGGTCCATGATCGAGGAGCGGTTGGCCTGGGCAGGCCACTTGGGGAGGGTCACCTGTTCCAGGGTGGCCTCCGGGATCTTCGTGTACGTGGTGACGATCTCGCGGACCTCGTCGGGGTGGGCGTCGGCGTGGGCGAGGGACTCCGCGGTGGCCTCCTGGAACCTCTTCACCAGCTCCGGGTTCTGCTGCGCGTACTTCTCCGAGGTGAAGTACATGGCGACGGTGAGCTTGTCCGCGATGTCGACGAGGGGCGAGGCGATCTCGGTGCCGCCCTGTGCCTTGATCGTGGCGAGGGCGGGTTCGACGACCATGGCGGCGTCCACCTGGCCGTCCTCCAGGGCCGCGGGCATCTGGTCGAAGGCGAGCTCCACGAGCTCGACCTCGTCGGGGTCGCCGCCGTCCTGGCGCACCGAGTTGCGCACCGCCAGCTCGTTGATGTTCTTCAGCGTGTTGACCGCGACTCTCCTGCCCTCCAGTTCCTTCGGCGTCTTGATCGGGCTGCCCTTCTTCACCATGAGTCCGCCGAAGTCCTCGCCCTCCACACCGGAGGAGGAGGCGCCGTTGACGACGGCCTTGACCGGCACGCCGTTGCTCTGCGCGACCATCAGCGAGGTCACGTTGGAGAAGCCGAACTGGAACTGCCCGCTGACCACGCCCGGCACGATCGCCGCACCGCCCTGCGCGGGGCTGAGCGACAACTTGAGGCCACGCTCCTTGAAGAATCCTTTCTTCTCCCCGAGGTACAGGGGCGCCACATCCACGATCGGGATAATGCCGACCTTGACGGTGGTGACGCCGCCGGACCCCTTGTCCTCGGGTTCGGAGGAGCCGGAAGACGAACCGCAGGCCGGCACGGCGGCCAGAACGGTGCCGGCGGCGAGGCCGGCGAGCAGACGACGCATGACTCCTCCTGGAGGGGACCTTCGGTGTTCCTCGACAGGCTGTGCATACGGGTGTGCGCGGACCGCACGGCAGTGCTCAGCGGGAACGTAAGGCCCCCGGTGTTTCGAGGTCAATGACCTTGACGCGCAAGGACGTTGACCGATCAGGATGCGGACTTCCGGCGTGCTGGCGTGCGCGGAACGCAGTCTCGTACGGTTGACCGTTCGCGACTCGGACCGCCGTGCGTCACACGGATGACATGGACCCGTCCCCATCGTTCGCTGCCCTTTGATCACTTCCCCAGCACACACCCCATCCGTCGCACCACACCAGGACAAGAGGTCACCCACCCATGCCCGAAGTCAACCGGCGCCGTTTCCTCCAGCTCGCGGGTGCCACCACCGCCTTCACCGCGCTCGCGGGCAGCATCGAGCGCGCCGCGGCGCTGCCCGCGAACCACCGCACCGGGACGATCGAGGACGTCGAGCACATCGTCGTCCTGATGCAGGAGAACCGGTCCTTCGACCACTACTTCGGCGCCCTCAGAGGCGTCCGCGGCTTCGGCGACCCGCACCCGGTGACCCTGCCGAACGGCAAGTCGGTCTGGCACCAGCCGGACGGCGGCGGTGAGCTGCTGCCCTTCCACCCGGAGGCCGACGACCTCGGCATGCAGTTCCTGGAGGGCCTGCCGCACGCCTGGCCCGACGGGCAGGAGGCGTACAACGGTGGGAAGTACGACCAGTGGGTCCCCGCCAAGGGCAGCACCACCATGGCGTACCTGACCCGGGAGGACATCCCGTTCCACTACGCGCTCGCCGACACGTTCACCGTGTGCGACGCGTACCACTGCTCCTTCATCGGCTCCACGGACCCGAACCGCTACTACATGTGGTCCGGGCACACCGGCAACGACGGCAGGGGCGGCGGCCCGGTCCTCGGCAACGAGGAGGTCGGCTACGACTGGACGACCTACCCGGAGCGCCTGGAGCAGGCCGGGATCTCCTGGAAGATCTACCAGGACATCGGCGACGGCCTGGACGCGAAGGGCTCCTGGGGCTGGATATCCGACGCCTACCGCGGCAACTACGGCGACAACTCCCTGCTGTACTTCAACAAGTACCGCAACGCCCGGCCCGGCGACCCGCTGTACGACAAGGCCCGCACCGGTACGGACGTCAAGAACGGCGACGGTTACTTCGACCGGCTGAAGGCGGACGTGAAGGCGGACCGGCTGCCGCAGATCTCGTGGATCGCGGCGCCGGAGGCCTTCAGCGAGCACTCGAACTGGCCGTCGAACTACGGTGCCTGGTACATCGCGCAGGTCCTGGACGCGCTGACCTCCAACCCCGCGGTCTGGGCGAAGACGGCGCTGTTCATCACCTACGACGAGAACGACGGCTTCTTCGACCACGTCGTGCCGCCGCTGCCGCCGAAGTCCGCCGCGCAGGGCAAGTCGACGGCCGACGTCTCCCTCGACCTGTTCCCGGGGAGCGGCAGCCGGGTCGCGGGCCCCTACGGGCTCGGCCCGCGTGTGCCGATGCTGGTCGTCTCGCCCTGGAGCAAGGGCGGCTACGTCTGCTCCGAGACCTTCGACCACACCTCGATCGTCCGGTTCATGGAGCGCCGCTTCGGGGTGCGCGAGCCGCAGATCTCGCCCTGGCGCCGGGCCATCTGTGGCGATCTGACCAGCGCCTTCGACTTCTCCCGCAAGGACAGCAGGCCGGCCGCGCTGCCGGACACCGACGCGTACGAGCCGCAGGACCGCGACCGGCACCCCGACTACCGTCCGACGCCGCCGGCCGATGCGCGCCTGCCCCGGCAGGAGCGCGGGGTGCGCCCCGCCCGGCCGCTGAAGTACGCGCCGTCCGTGGACGGCGCGGCCGACCCCGAGGCCGGGACGTTCACGCTGACCTTCGCCTCCGGGGCCAGGGCGGGCGCCGCCTTCCATGTCACCTCCGGCAACCGGACCGACGGCCCGTGGACGTACACCACCGAGGCCGGGAAGCGCCTCTCGGACACCTGGAACTCGGCGTACTCGAACGGCTCCCACGACCTCACCGTGCACGGCCCGAACGGCTTCCTGCGCGTCTTCCGGGGTCCGGGCGGGGCAGCCGGTCCCGAGGTGACCGCCCGGCACGCGGGCGACGACATCGAGCTGACCTTCACGAACAAGGGCTCCGGCACGGTGAACCTGAAGATCGTCGACGGGTACGGCGGACGGCCGCGCACGGTGCGCGTGCGGGCCGGCGCCACCGTCCGCCACACCGTGGACCTGCGCGCGAGCAGGCGCTGGTACGACCTGACCGTCACCTCCGAGGCCGGCCCCGGCTTCCTGCGCCGGTTCGCCGGGCACGTCGAGAACGGGCGGGCGGGCGTCAGCGACCCGGCGATCGGCGCGGTGGGCAACGAGCGGTGAGTCCGCTCCGGAAGGGGCCGGAGGACCGGTCCCGCTAGAGGGGCGTGAGGCGCGGGCCCGGCTGCTCCGGAACCCCGGCAGGTTCCTGCGGGGCCCGGTGCGCGGGCAGCGCCAGCACCGCCGCCACCGGGTGCTCCTCGTCGGCCGGTGCCGGGGAGACGGAAGGCTGCCCGGGGCCGACGGCCGTGGCGGTGGCCGTTTCCGGTGCCGGTGCCGGGCGGCACAGCGCGACCACGCCGAGTGCCGCCGCCACCGCCCCGGCGAGGGCGAGCGGCAGGCCCGTGGCACCGCCCCGGAGCTGTTCGCCGAGCAGGGAGATGCCGATCACCGCGGCGGCCACCGGGTTCGCCAGTGTCACCAGGGCGAGCGGGGCGCCGAGGCCGTCCCGGTAGGCGGTCTGGGAGAGCAGCAGCCCGCCCGCCGCGAACGCCGCGACCAGCACGGCGACGCCGATCACCTGGGCGTCGAACGGCGAGCCCGAGCGGTCCGTCGCGGCCACCGTCACCGTCTGGGTGAGCGCCGAGGCGACACCCGAGGCGACGCCGGACGCGGTCGCGTGCCGCAGCCCCGGGCGGGTGCCGGGCCGGGCGAGCAGGCCGATCAGCGCGGCCGTCGCCCCGGCGACCGCCATCGCCTCCGGCACGCTCAGTACGTCGTCCGGCGCGGGCCCGGAGGCGGCGACCAGGAGCGCGGCCAGCCCGCCGAGGGTCAGCGCGATGCCCCGCCACTCCACGGCGCGCATCCGCCGCCCGGCCAGCCGCGCCCCCAGCGGCACCGCGGCCACCAGCGTCAGCGCGCCGAGCGGCTGCACCACGGTGAGCGGGCCGTACTTCAGCGCCACGACGTGCAGCAGGGCGGCCACCGCGTTCAGCGCGACCGACCCCCACCAGGCCCCGCTCGCCAGGAGCCGCACCGTGCCCGTGCCTCCGCTGCGGGAGGCGAGGCGTTCCTGGGCGACGGCCGCGGCGGCGTAGGCGACCGCCGAGACCAGTGACAGGACGACGGCGGCGAGGGTGGCACTCATCGGCCGGCTCCCGCCAGCGCTACCCCGTCGGAAGGTATGAGTTCCCGGGTGCGCCCGGCACCGGACGCCGCCGGCCACGCCCACCGCACCGCGGCGAGGGCCAGGCCCAGCAGCGCGGCGGCCGCGAGCGAGTCGAGCCAGTAGTGGTTGGCGGTGCCGACTATCACCAGCAGGGTGAACAGCGGATGCAGCAGCCACAGCCACCGCAGACGCGAGCGGGTCGCGGCGATCAGGCCGATGGCGACCATCAGCGCCCAGCCGAAGTGCAGCGACGGCATCGCCGCGAACTGGTTCGCCAGCGTGTCGGCGGCCGGAGCCGCCCCGTACACGGTGGGCCCGTAGACCTGCCCGGTGTCCACGAGGCCCGTCACGTCGAGCATGCGCGGCGGGGCGAGCGGGAAGGCGAGGTGCAGCACGAGGGCGGCGGCGGTGACGGCGGCCAGGGTCCGGCGGGCCCACACGTAGTGCGCCGGGCGCCGCAGGTAGAGCCAGACCAGGAAGGCGGCGGTGGCGGGGAAGTGGACGGCCGCGTAGTACGTGTTCGCCACCTGGACGAGTTCGCCGCCGTGCAGCAGCAGCGACTGGATCACGCCCTCGTCGGGCAGGTGCAGCGCCCGCTCCCACTTCCACACGTGGTGGGCGTTGTGGAAGGCCTCGGCGGTGTGGCCGCCTGCCAGCAGCCGGCCGAACTTGTAGACGAGGAAGAGGCCCGCGACGAGCAGCAGCTCGCGGACGAGCGGCGGGCGCGCGGCGCGCGCGGGTGAGGTATCCGACGGTGGCGGGGATGCGGCGGTGGAACGTTGCGGAGGTACGCCGGGACCGGGCGGGGCCTGCCGTCGTGCGGGCGCGTCGGACGCGCGTGCCGCCGGCTCGGTTCGGGTCTCCATCCCCGGCCCCTCCGTTCCGTGGTCGTGCCGGCGGGTGCGCCGGCTTCTCGTTCACTGCCGCGGCCGTACCGGTACACAGCAGTGGTACGGGTCAGCGATACACATCAGTACCGATACGGGGCGGTTTCGATACGCCAGTGTACCGATACGCCGTCGTATCGGTACACTGGCGTATCGAAGACGTGGAAGGAGGGGGACGAGGAGCCATGACGATCCAGTCCGCGGACGGGCCGGAGCCGGGTGTCGCCTCACGTCGCTCCAAGCTCACGCCCGCGCGTGAGCGGGAGTTCTTCGACGCCGTGCTCGACCAGATACGTGAGTGCGGCTACGAGGCGGTGACCATGGAGGGCGTGGCCACGAGCACCCGGTGCAGCAAGTCCACGCTCTACCGGCAGTGGGGCACCAAGCCGCAGTTCGTGGCGGCCGCCCTGCGCGCCAGCCGCTGCCCGCGGTTCGCGGACGTCGACACCGGGTCCCTCGCCGGGGACCTGCGCGCGGTGGCGCGGGAGGCGGCCGCCCTGTCCGGCCGTGACACCCGGCTCCTCCAGGCGCTCGGCCATGCGATCACGCAGGACGAGGAGCTGCGGCGCGCGCTGCGGGAGGCCTTCGTCGAACCGGAGATCGGCGCGCTGCAGGGGATCCTCGACCGTGCGGTAGCCCGGGGCGAGATCGCCGCGGACCACCCCGCGCTGGAGTATGTGCCCGCGCAGATCCTCGGCGTGCTGCGGGTCCGGCCGGTGCTGGAGGGGCGCTACGCCGACGAGGCGTATCTCACCCGGTTCGTGGAGGCCGCGGTGCTTCCGGCGCTCGGCCTGGGCGGTGGGGCACCGGGGGACACGCCGTCGGAGGACGGCACCTAGGACCCGGGCCGCCGTCCGTGGGATGACCGGACGAGTGGCCCGGCCGCGCCGCACCGTGGGGACGGGGGCGGCGCGCACCCCCCGGCCGGGTGGGGCCCTTCTTGAGCGGAGAGGGGCTCCACCCGGCTGATCGTCGTCTCAGACGTCCTGTCCGTTGCCGCCGCCGCTGCCGGCGACCTCCTTGATGTCCTCGGTGATCTCGTCGATGACGGACTGCCCGGGCCCGTCGGAACCGGCGTCGACGCCGAAGCGGACCACGACGAGACGGGAGGAGTCGGCGGGTGCCGGGAACACGAGCGACTGCACGTACCCGTCGGCGCCCTTGGCGGTGACGACCTTCCAGCGGACCAGATAGCCCTTCTGCCCGGCCACGGTCACCGCCTTCGAGGCCAGCTCCTCGTGCGAGGTGATCTCCCCGTAGCTCGTGCCGCCGTAGGACTCCTCGGCGTTCCCCTCGATGTCCGCCTTCGCCGCGGCCTCGGCCGTGGTCGCCTCCAGGCCCAGCGCCTCGGCCGGAACCGAGTACGCGCCGCCGGGCGTGCACGACGCTGAGGTGTCGCCCGGGCATTCGTAGGCGTCGTCGGCCGTGATCTGGACGCCCACCGAGAGCGCGGAGGCCGACCAGTCGTCCGGTACGGGAATGCCGATGCCGTTCACCGAGTCGATGGCGAAACCGTCCTCGACCTGCGGCTCCGCGGACTCGCCGGGTGCCGGTACGCCGCCCCCGGAGCCGCCCGAACCCGACTCGCCGCCCTGTCCGCCCTGTCCGTCCTGGCCGCCCGGTCCGCCCTGCCCACCGGGTCCCCCTCGGCCGTCCTGCCCGCCCGGGCCCTGGGAGGTGCTCGCGGTGTTCCCGCCGTCGTCCGCGCCGAGGGCGTACACGCCCACGCCTATGCACGCCAGGACGACCGCGGCCACGCCGACGGCTATCCCGGTGTGCAGCCCGCGCCGCCCGCCCGGCGCGGGCGCGACCGGACCGGCCGGGTAGGGGGCGTACGGGCCGGTGGCCGGCGGATGTGCCGGGGGACCCCACACGGCGCCGGCACCGGCGGCGGTATCGGCTGGTTCCGCGGGCCGGATCCGGTCCGTCCATGCGTTGCCGTCCCACCAGCGCTCGGTGGCGGGGCCGTCACTTGTCTGACCCGGGTCGGGGTACCAGCCGGGAGGAGTCGCCTGCGTCATGGGGCCACGGTATGAGGTGAGGCTGAAAGACGGATGAGAGGGGACGCAGGAAACGGATGAGAGGGGACGCGGGAACACGGATGAGAGGGGACGCGGGGAGCAAGCCGTGGACCTCGCTCACGCGCTCACTCCACCACCAGCCGCACCGGCGCACGCCCGGCGCGCGGCACCTGGGGCAGCCCGTCGCGTCCCGGGGTGACCGACCCGAGCAGGCTCGCGTGCCTTGCCCCCGTGCACGCCGGATCGGTGCCCGGCAGCCCGTGCACCGTCAGGAAGCCCAGCACCGCGAACGCGTACGCCTCCTTCGCCGCCGCCGGCAGCCCCAGCGCGTCCGAGGTGCGCAGCGGCAGGCCCGGCAGTTCCTCGCCCAGCATCCGCATCAGCGCCGGGTTGCGGGTGCCGCCGCCGGAGGCGATCACCTCGGTGGCCCGTACGGAACGCACCGCGTCCGCGACCGTGCGGGCGGTCAGCCGGGTGAGCGTGGCGACGACGTCCTGCGCGGGCAGCCCCGGGAAGGCCGACAGCGCCGTGCGCAGGTAGCCGCCGTGGAAGAGCTCCTTGCCCGTGGTCCGCGGCACGGGCAGCGCGTAGTACGGCTCCTCGAGGAGGCGGGCCAGCAGCGGCCCGTGCACGGTGCCGCGGGCGGCGAGGGCACCGTCCACGTCGTACGGCAGCCGCCCGCCGGTGTGGTCGCGCACCGCCGCGTCGATGAGCGCGCACGCCGGGCCGGTGTCGAACGCGGTGCCGTCGGGTGCGGTGAGGTTGGCGATGCCGCCGAGGTTCAGGGCGACCGGGGTGCCCGGCCGGCCGCGCAGCCACAGCAGGTCGACCAGGCTCACCAGGGGCGCCCCCTGCCCTCCGGCGGCGACGTCGCGCGGCCGGAAGTCGGAGACCACCGGCAGTCCGGTCGCCTCGGCGATCCAGGCGGGCTGCCCGATCTGGAGGGTGCCGTGCACCGTGCCCCGGTCGGCCCAGTGGTAGACGGTCTGGCCGTGCGAGGCCACCAGCTCCGCCCGCCCGCCGCACAGGGCACGGTTCGCCCGCACCGCGACCGCCGCGAAGTCCCGCCCGATCCGCGTGTCCAGCCGGCACACCTCGGCGAGCGTGGTGTGCGCCGGGGGCAGGGCCGCGGTCAGCGCCGCGCGCAGCCGGGTGTCGTACGGTGCGGCGACGTGCCCGAGCGGTCTCAGGGTGAGGGTGTCCCCGTCGAGTCCGAGCTCCGCCGCCGCGGCGTCCACGGCGTCGTACGACGTGCCCGACATCAGCCCGATCACCCGCACCGCGACTCCTCAACCACCGTTCCGTGCCCGTGTCCCGCGCGGCGGCAGCAGTGCCAGCGCGCTCACCGCGCACGTCGCCGCAGCGTAGTACGCCGGGATGTCCACGCTCCCCGTCCGCTTGATCGTCTCCGTGATGATCAGGCCGGCGCAGCCCGAGAAGACGGCGTTGGAGAGGGCGTAGGCCAGTCCGAGCCCGGTGTACCGGACGGTCGTCGGGAACATCTCGGCGAGCATCGCCGGGCCCGGTCCCGCCATCAGGCCGACCACCGCGCCCGCCCCGCACACCGCCGCGCCCTTGACCGCGTCCGACGTCCCCCGGTGCTGCAGCAGGTTGAGCAGCGGCACCGCCAGGACGGTGACCAGCAGCGCGCCGGCGAGCATCACCGGGCGCCGTCCGACGCGGTCGCTGAGCCGGCCCGCCGGGAGGATCGTGGCCGCGAAGCCGAGGTTGGCCAGCACCGTGGCGATCAGCGCCTGCTGGAACGTGGCGTTCAGGCTGCTCTGCAGATAGGCCGGGAGGACCACGAGGAAGGTGTAGCCGGCCGCCGCCCAGCCCATGATGCGCGCCGCGCCGAGGGCGATCGCCGCGGCCACCGCGCGGGGCGGCGGCCGCACCGCCGCCCGCTCCTCCCGGAACGCCGGTGTCTCGTCCAGCCGCAGCCGCAGCCACAGCGCGCCGAGGCCCAGCGGCAGCGTCAGCAGGAACGGCAGCCGCCAGCCCCAGGAGTTGAGGTCCTGGGCGCTGAGCAGCGTCGCCAGCAGTGCCGCCACCCCGGCCCCGCCCAGCAGCCCCAGCGCCACCGTGAACGACTGCCACGCCCCGTACAGCCCGCGCCGGCCCGGCGGGGCGAACTCCGTCATCACCGCCACCGCGCCACCGAACTCCCCGCCCGCGGACAGCCCTTGCAGCACCCGCAGGAAGGTCAGCAGCCACGGGGCGAGGGCGCCGGCGTCGGCGTACGTGGGCAGCGCGCCGATCAGTGTCGTCGCGCCCGTCATCAGCGAGATGACCAGGATCAGCACCGGGCGGCGGCCGATCCGGTCGCCGAGCCGGCCGAACAGCGCGGCGCCGACCGGCCGGAAGAAGAAGGCGAGCGCGAACGACGCGTACGTCTTCACCAGGGCCTCGATCTCGCTGCCGCCCTCCGGGGTGAAGAAACGGGCCGCGATGACCGTGGCGAAGTAGCCGTAGACGCCGAACTCGTACCACTCGATGAAGTTGCCCACCGACCCGGCGAACAGCGCCCTGCGGGACGCTCTGGGGGAGTGCGCGGGAGCAGTCATACCGGTTCCTCCCGGAAGGGGGCGGAGGAGACGAGAAGAGCGGACGCGATGTTGGAAAATAAGCTTCAGTTCGGCCGCTGTCGACTGTCAATAACTTTCACCACGGCTGGTCGGCGGCCCGGCGCGTCGCCTCCGCACCCTCACTGTCACCCGTGTCGGCAACGGGCGCCCCGACCACCCGCCATCCCGGCCGCGGGACGGCTACGCTCGAGCTCTGTACGTCGTTTGGGCGACCTCGGGAGGTAGCGGGATGACGGAGGCACGACCGGGAGCGGTCGCCTCGGCCGCCCTGTGGGAGCGCGACCAGGAGATCACCGCCGTCACGGAGGCCGTCCGGGCCCTGTGCGAGGACCACGACTCCAAGGGGAGCCTGCTGGTCTTCGGCGGCGAGGCCGGCATCGGCAAGACCGCGCTGCTCGGCGAGACCCGTCGGATCGCGGAGGAGCTCGGCTGCACCGTGTGGTCGGCGCGCGGCGGCGAGACCGTCACCTCCGTCCCCTTCAACGTGGTACGGCAGCTGCTCCAGCCCGCGCTGGTCTCGCTGATGCCCGACGAGGCGCGGGAGTACCTCGGCGACTGGTACGACATCGCAGGTCCCGCCCTCGGCATAACGGACCCGGGCGAGCGGCAGGCCGACCCGCAGGGCGTGTGCGACGGACTCGTCGCGGCCGTCACCCGGCTCGCCCGCCGCTACTGGCCGCTCGTCCTGCTGGTCGACGACGCCCACTGGGCCGACCAGGAGACCCTCGAGTGGCTGACCGCGTTCACCGAACGGCTGGCCGAGCAGTCCGTGCTCGTCGTGGTCGCCCACCGGCCGGGCGAGGCCACCGGGGAGCGTGCCCGCCACCTCGACGCGGTGGCCGCCGCCGCGGCCCGCCCGACCGCCACGCTGAGCGCGCTGACCCCCGACGCCACCGCGGGGTTCACCCGCGCCACCATCGGCGCGCAGGCCGACGCCCCGTTCTGCCGTGAGGTCTGGGCGGTCACCGGCGGCAACCCGTACGAGACGGTGGAACTCCTCGCCAAGGTCCAGGACAGCGACCTGGAACCGGTCGAGGGATCGGCGGCCGAACTGCGCGCCCTGAACCGCTCCGCGCGCGGCCGCGGCCTGGTCGCCCGCCTCGAGTCCCTCGGCATCGACGCCACCCGCTTCGCCTGGGCCGCCGCCATCCTCGGCACCGGCATCTCCCTGGACCTGGTCGCCACCCTCGCCACCATGCGCCGCGAGGACGCCGCGCGCTGCGCCGAACTGCTCGGCGCGGCCCGCATCCTCACCCCCACCGACCCGGCGACCCGGCGGATCGGCGACGGCGAGCTGGAGTTCGTCCACCCGCTGATCGCCAGCGCCGTCTACAACTCCATCCCGGACGCGCTCCGCACCGCCATGCACGGCGTCGCCGCCCAGGTCGTCGCCGACTCCGGCCTCGGCGCCGCGGCCGCCTCCCGGCACCTCCTCGAAGTGCACCCGGACGACGACGCCGTACTGGTCGAGCAGTTGCGCGAGGCGGCCCGCGAGCACCTCGCCGTCGGCGCCCCCGAGGCGGCCCGCCGCTGCCTGGCGCGGGCCCTGCTGGAACCGCCCGAACCGCACGTCCACGCGCGCGTGCTGTACGAACTGGGCTGCGCCACCCTGCTCACCTCGCCCGCCACCACCATCGAGTACCTGCAGACCGCGCTCGCCATGCCGGGCCTCGAGGGCGACGCGCGCGTGGACGCCGTCTACCGCCTCTCCCAGGCGCTGCTCCACAACGACCAGTTGGAGGAGGCCGTCCGCACCGTCGACGCGGAGGCCGCCCGGCTCGGCCCCGGCCCCGCCCGGATGCGGCTCCAGGCCGTGCACTACATGTGGGAGGGCATCCACGCGGGCGAGGAGCACTCACCGGCCCGCTCCCGCGACCTCGCCGCACTCGCCGCCACCTGCACCGGCCGGGACAACTCCGAGCGCGCGCTGCTGATACTGCGCGGCTTCGACGCCATGGTCCACGGCGAGAACGCGGAGGAGGTCGTCGAGTGCTGCGACCGCGCCCTGGTCAACGGCCGGCTCGCGCCGGGACTCGGCTGGACGGACACCGAGTGGGGCATCGAACTGCTGCTGATGCTGGCCAACGCCTACGCGTACGCGGACCGGCTCGACCGCGCCGAGAGCCTCTACACCGAGGGCCTGCACGCCTACGAGACCGCGGGCTGGAGCGGCGGCCATCTCTCCCTGGCGCACGCCTACGTCGGCCTGGGACACCGCAGACGCGGCAGGCTCAGGGAGGCCGAGGCGTCCCTGCGGGAGTCGCTGCGCATCGCCGAGCGGGTCGGCCGCGGGCTGCCCCTGTACTGGACGGCCACCTGCAACCTCGTCGACACGCTGCTCGCCCGCGGCCACGTCGACGAGGCGTGGGAGGTCGCGGAGCGGTACGGCTTCGCGCCGCCGTACCCGTCCACCATCGTGCTGCCCGACTGCCGCTCCGTCCGCGGCCGGCTGCTGCTCGCCACCGGCCGCACGGAGGAGGGCGTCAACGAACTGGAGGCCGCGGAGAAGGCCGCCATGGCCCGCGGCCACCACAACACCGTGCTGGCGCCCTGGGCCGGCGACCTCGCCCGCGCCCTCGCCCGGGAGGACCCGCGGCGCGCGGCCGAGCTCGCCGTCACGGTGCGCCGCCAGGCCGAGCGCTTCGGCACGGACACGGCCATCGGCGAGGCCGTCCGCACGGCTGCCGCTCTGGAGACCGGCCCGCAGGCCGTCACCCTGTACGCGCAGGCGGTCACCTACCTGGAGGCGTCCCCCTGCGCCTACGAACATGCGGCGGCCCGAGTGGAGCACGGCGTCGTCGCCCGCTCGGCGGAGGAACTGCGCAAGGGCCTGACGCTGGCCCTGTCCTGCGGGGCGGACGGCCTGGTGGCCAGGGCACGGAAGGAGCTCGAGAAACTGCCCTAGGCCTCAGGCCTCAGGCCTCCTCCTCCGCGAGCACCCGCTGGGCCACCGCGAACGCCGAGTTGGCCGCCGGGACCCCGCAGTACACGGCCGTCTGCAGCAGCACCGCGCCGATCTCCTCCGGGGTGAGCCCGTTGCGCCGGGCGGCGCGCACATGCATGGCCAGCTCGTCGTAGTGGCCGTGCGCCACCAGCGCCGTCATGGTGATCATGCTGCGCTCGCGGCGTGCCAGCGTCGGGTCCGTCCAGATCTCGCCCCACGCGTAGCGGGAGATGAAGTCCTGGAACCGGGACGTGAACGCGGTCTGCCGGGACTGCGCGCGGTCCACGTGCGCGTCGCCGAGCACCTCCCGGCGCACCTCCATGCCGCGCAGGGCGCCGCCCGAGAAGTGCGTGCGCAGCGCCGTCAGGACGGCCTCGGGGCGCTCGGCGGGCGCGAGGTGCGAGGCGCCGGGGATCTCCACCAGGGCCGCGCCCGGCACCGCGTCCGCGATCTCCCGCAGATGCGCCGGCGGCGTCGCCGGATCCTCGCGCCCGGCGATCAGCAGGGTCGGCACGGTGATCTCCGCGAGCCGGTCCCGCAGGTCGAACGCCGCCAGCGCGTCGCAGCAGGCCGCGTACGCCTCCGGGTCGGCGTCGCGGTGGTCGTCCACCAGCCGCGGCACGGTGAAACCGGGCGTGAACCAGCGCGCGTCCGCAGACTCGGCGAGCCCTGCCAACCCCTCGCGCCGGACCAGCGCGGCCCGCTCCTCCCACGCCTTGGCCCCGTTGAAGTGGGCCGACGAGCAGATGACGGCCAGGGACGACACCCGCTCGGGGTGGTGCAGCGCCAGGTGCAGACCCACCGCGCCGCCCAGGGAGACACCCGCGTACGCGAACCGCTCGATGCCGAGCGAGTCGGCGAGCCGCAGTACGAGTCCGGCGAGGTCGGCGACCGTCGCCCCGGGCCCGATCAGACCGGCCGCCGAGCCGCCGTGCCCCGGCAGGTCCCAGCGCACGATGCGGTGAGCGGTGGACAGCTCGGGCGCCACCTTGTCCCACAGGGCGTACGACGTGCCGAGCGAGGGGCCGAGGAGCAGCGGGGGAGCGCTTGCGGAGCCTTCGGTGCGGTGGTTGAGGATCTGGTCGGCGGGGGTCAGGGTCAACGTCGCTCCAGGGCGCGGTCGGTCAGGGCTCCGGCGGAGCCGGTGTAACGGGCGGGGTCGGTCGGCTCGCCGAGGTCGACGTCCTTCAGCTCCGGCTCCTCGGCGAGAAGTGCGGCCAGTGACCGGCCCTCGCTGTAGGTGCGCTTCGCGGTCTCGGTGAGGAGTTCCTTGGCGCGGGCCCGGCCGAGCACCGGGGCCAGCTCGACGGCCAGCCGCTCGGAGACGATCAGCCCGTGGGTGAGGTCCAGGTGGCGGCGCATGGTGTCGGCGTGCACCTTCAGGCCCTCGGCCAGCTCGGCGGCGTCGCGGGCCGCGCCCCCGGCCAGCCGGAGCAGATCCCGCAGCGGCTCCCACTCGGCGTGCCAGGCCCCGGCCGGCCGCTCGTCCTCGGCGGCCAGCGAGCCGTACAGCGTGGCCGCGAGCTGCGGGGCGCGCCGGGCGGCCGCGGCGATCAGCGTGGACCGTACGGGGTTCGCCTTGTGCGGCATCGCGGACGAGCCGCCGCCGCTGCCCTCGGCGACCTCCGCGATCTCGGTCCGGGCGAGGACCAGCACATCGGCCGCGATCTTGCCGAGGGCGCCCGCGGTGAAGGCGAGCGCACCGGCGAGGTCCGCGACCGGGGTGCGCAGGGTGTGCCAGGGGAGGAGGGGGTCGGCGAGGTTCAGCTCTCGGGCGTACGCGGCGGTCAGCTCCCGGGGGTCGGACGCGCCGAACGCGGTGAAGGCCGCCAGCGTGCCCGCCGCACCCGCGAGTTGCGCGGGCAGACCGTCCCGTACGGCCGTGAGGCGGTCCCGTGCGTCGAGGACCAGCGACCGCCAGCCCGCCGCCTTCAGCCCGAACGTCGTCGGCACCGCGTGCTGGGTGAGCGTCCGGCCCGGCATCGCGGTGTCGCGGTGCTCGGTGGCCAGCCGGGCCAGTGCGCGCTCGGTGCGGGCGAGGTCCGTGAGAGCCGTGCCGAGCGCGCGCACCGCGACCAGCATCATGGCGGTGTCCATGATGTCCTGGCTGGTCGCGCCCCGGTGGACGTACGGGCCGTACTCCTTGCCGACCGCCTTGGTCAGGTCCGCGACGAGCGGGATGACGGGGTTGCCGCCGGCGCGGGCGCGCTCCACTAGGGACCCCACGTCGAAGCGGCCGGCGTCCGCCGCCGCCTCCGTCACCGCGCGCGCGGCCTCCGCCGGGGCGAGCCCCAGCGAGGCCTGCGCGCGCGTGAGGGCGGCCTCCGCGTCGAGTAGCGCCCGCAGGAACGCGGTGTCGCTCGTCGCGGAGGCGGCCGGGGAGCCCGTCCAGCCGGGGGCCAGCAGCCCGCCGTCGGAATCGGCAGGAATCACGTGAACTCCAGGAAGACCGTCTCGCCCTCGCCC
This sequence comes from Streptomyces sclerotialus, assembly GCA_000719105.1. Lineage (GTDB taxonomy): Bacteria > Actinomycetota > Actinomycetes > Streptomycetales > Streptomycetaceae > Streptomyces > Streptomyces sclerotialus_B. The sequence continues at coordinate 38,016 of JODX01000020.1, forward strand.
TGAAGGCGGATGTCGAAACGGTACGTGCCGTTGCCCTGGTCCTCGGCGATCAGCGTGTCGCGGCGCTCCGGCGCGAGCTGCGCGAGCAGCGGGTCGGCGGCGAGCGCCGCCTCGTCGCCCGGCAGGTAGATCCGGGTGAAGAGGTGCACGAGCAGACCGCGCGCGAAGATGCACGCGCTGATGTACGGCGCGCTCCGCCCGCGGGCGCCGGGCCGCAGCGTGTGCGCGTACCAGTGGCCGCCTGCGTCGGTCTGGATGCGGCCGAAGCCGGTGAACTCCACGCCGTTGCGGCCGAGGAACCCGCCGCTGGCGGGGTCGCGGCGCATCGAGCCGTCGGTCGTGGAGATCTTCCCGTCCGGGTCCGGCCCCCACAGCTCCACGAACGCGTCCGGCAGCGGCTTGCCCTCGCCGTCCAGCACATAGCCCTGGACGGTGATGGTGTCGGGGTGGTTGAGGGGCGCGATGTCACCGCCGCCGGGGAAGGGCAGCGCGTACCCGTAGAACGGGCCGACCGTGTGCGACGGGGTGGGCAGCACGTTCTCCGGGCTGCTGGTGTCGATCTTCGTCATGGCGGGTCAGCGACCTTCCTCGATCCAGGTGGCGTTCGGGCCGTCCAGCACGATGTCCCAGTGGTAGCCGAGCGAGAACTCGGGCACCGACAGGCTGTGGTCGTACGTGGCGACCAGCCGCTGCCGGGCCGCGTCGTCCGTCACCGACTGGAGGATCGGGTCGTACGGGAACAGCGGGTCGTTCGGGAAGTACATCTGGGTCACGAGCCGCTGCGTGAACGCCGAGCCGAAGAGGGAGAAGTGGATGTGGGCGGGGCGCCACGCGTTGACGTGGTTGCGCCACGGGTACGGGCCCGGCTGGACGGTGGTGAAGCGGTAGAAGCCGTCGTCGTCCGAGAGCGTGCGGCCCACACCGGTGAAGTTCGGGTCCAGCGGGGCGTCGTGCTGCTCGCGCTGGTGGGCGTAGCGGCCCGCCGAGTTCGCCTGCCAGATCTCGATGAGCTGGCCGCGCACCGGGCGCCCGTCGCGGTCCAGCAGCCGGCCGGAGACCGTGATGCGCTCGCCGATCGGCTCACCGTTGTGCTGCCGGGTCAGATCGTTGTCGATCTCGGTGATGTCGCGCTCACCGAAGGCGGGGGAGGAGAGTTCCACCAGCTCCGGGTCCTTGGTGACGTCGATCGAGACCGGCGGCTGTTTCGGGTGGCGCAGGGTGGAGGAGCGGTACGGCGCGTAGTCGCGGCGCGGGTGGTGCTCCACGGGCGCGCCGCCGGCGAGGCGCTTCTCGTACGCCGCGCGCTCCTCCGTGATCTCCTGGTCTATGTCCCGCTGGGTGAGAGTCATGAGTGGTTCCTGTTCCTACCGTTCGAGGACGAGGGCGAGGCCCTGGCCGACGCCGATGCAGAGGGTGGCGACACCGGTGCCCGAACCCTTGCGGGCGAGCTGGTGGGCGACGGTGCCCGCGAGGCGGGCACCGGAGGCGCCCAGCGGATGACCGAGAGCGATGGCGCCGCCCTGCGGGTTGAGGACCGCCGGGTCGAACTCGGGCCACTCGGCCACACAGCCGAGGACCTGGGCGGCGAACGCCTCGTTCAGCTCCAGCACGTCCAGGTCGGCGAAGGACTTGCCCGCCTTGGCGAGCGCGCGGTTGGTCGCCTCCACCGGGGCGAGCCCGAAGTACTGCGGGTCGATGGCGGACACCCCGGTCGCCGAGATACGGGCGAGCGGCTCGCGGCCGGTGGCGGCGAGACCCTCCTCGTCGACGAGCAGCAGCGCTGCCGCGCCGTCGTTGAGGGGGGAGGCGTTGCCCGCGGTGACCGTGCCGTTCACCTTGCGGAAGGACGGCTTGAGCTTGGCCATCGCCTGGAGGGAGGCGTCCTGGCGGACGCACTCGTCGGCGGCGTACAGCACCGGGTCGCCCTTGCGCTGAGGCACGGGCACGGCGGCCAGTTCGGCATCGAACAGGCCCTCGGCCTGCGCCTTCGCCGCCTTCCGGTGCGAGGCGAGCGCGAACTCGTCCTGCTGCTCACGGCCGATCTTGTGCTTGTCGGCGATGAGCTCGGCCGACTCGCCCAGCGGGATGGTCCACTGCGGGTCCATCTTCGGGTTGACCATGCGCCAGCCCAGCGTGGTCGAGTACAGCTCGGCGTGCCCGGCCGGGAACGGCTTGTCGCTCTTGGGCAGCACGTACGGGGCGCGGGTCATCGACTCCACACCGCCGGCCAGCGCGATGTGCGCGTCCCCGAGGGCGATGGCGCGGGCCGCCTGGATCACGGCCTCCAGGCCGGAGGCGCACAGCCGGTTGACGGTCACGCCGGGCACGGAGGTGGGCAGCCCGGCGAGCAGCGCGGCCATGCGGCCGACGTTGCGGTTCTCCTCGCCGGCGCCGTTGGCGTTGCCGAAGTAGACGTCCTCGATACGGGAGGGGTCCAGGTCGGGCGTGCGGGCGAGGAGCTCGCGGATGGCGTGCGCGGCCAGGTCGTCCGGGCGGACGGAGGCGAGGGCGCCGTTGTAGCGGCCGATGGGGGTGCGGACGGCATCGACGATGTAGACGTCGCGCAGACTCATGACGAAATCTCCTCGTTGGGCGTTTCGCTTACTTCCGCGTTCTTCTCTGCGATGTCTTCCGCGAAGCGGACCTTGGCGGCGGTCTTGGCGACGATCTCGTCGACGGTGACGCCCGGCGCGGTCTCGACGAGAACCAGGCCGTCCTCGGTGACGTCCAGGACGCCGAGGTCGGTGATGATCCGGTTCACGCACGCCTTGCCGGTCAGCGGCAGCGCGCACTGCTCGAGGATCTTCGGCGAGCCGTCCTTCGCGGTGTGCGTCATGACGACGATGACGGTGCGGGCGCCGTGGACGAGGTCCATCGCCCCGCCGATACCGGTGATCATCTTGCCGGGGATGGCCCAGTTCGCCAGGTCACCGCCGGCCGACACCTGCATGGCACCGAGCACGGCGACGTCGATGTGCCCGCCGCGGATCATCGAGAACGACAGCGACGAGTCGAAGAAGGACGCGCCCGGCAGGACCGTGACGGTCTCCTTGCCCGCGTTGATCAGGTCGGGGTCGACCTGGTCCTCCGTCGGGTACGGGCCGGTGCCCAGGATGCCGTTCTCGGACTCCAGGACCACCTCGACGTCCGCCGGGAGGTAGTTGGGGATCAGCGTCGGCAGGCCGATGCCGAGGTTGACGTACTGGCCGTCCTTGAGTTCGCGCGCGGCGCGGGCGGCCATCTCCTCGCGGGTCCAGGCCATCAGTCGCTCACCGTCCCTCGTGCCGGAGGCGCGGAAATCGTACGCCGCTCGATCATCTTGTTCGCCGCCTGCTCGGGCGTGAGCGCGACCACGCGCTGCACGAAGATGCCCGGCAGGTGCACCGCGTCCGGCTCGATCTCGCCGGGCTCCACGAGCTCCTCGACCTCGGCGATCGTCACCCTGCCCGCCATCGCCGCGAGGGGGTTGAAGTTCCGCGAGGACTTGCTGAAGACGAGGTTCCCGTGGCGGTCGCCCCTGGCGGCCCGGACGAGGGCGAAGTCGGTGCGGATGCCGCGCTCCAGCACGTACTCCGTGCCGTCGAACTCGCGCACCTCCTTGGGCGGGGAGGCCAGTGCGACGCCGCCGTTCCCGTCGTAGCGCCAGGGCAGCCCGCCGTCGGCGACCTGTGTGCCCACGCCGGCCGGGGTGTAGAAGGCGGGGATCCCGGCCCCGCCGGCCCGCAGCCGCTCGGCCAGCGTGCCCTGCGGGATCATCTCGACCTCCAGCTCGCCGGCCAGGTACTGCCGCGCGAACTCCTTGTTGGCCCCGATGTACGACCCGGTCACGCGCGCGATCCGGCCGGCCGCGAGCAGCACCGCGAGCCCGGACTCCATCGCGCCGCAGTTGTTGGAGACCACGCTCAGCCCGCCGGTCCCGCGCTCGTACAGCGCCTGGATCAGTACATTCGGCACGCCGCTCAACCCGAACCCGCCGACCGCCAGCGACGCGCCGTCCGGCACGTCCGCCACCGCCTCGGCGGCCGTCGGCACCACCTTGTCCATCGGTTCAACCCCATCTCTCGATGCAGTAAATAGTCAGCGCACTGATTATTTCTGCGAGGTTTCCCGTACGCTGCCACTCCCCGGGTCGGCCGTCAAGGGTCTGAAGAAATACCTGTTCAAGGTCACAAGAAGAGCGTGTGGAACCTGGGGACGCGCACATCCGTCACCCGCTATCGTTCAGTACACGGATTGAATCGAAGCCCCCGAGGAGCAGACATGGCGGCGGTGGACCTGACCTCCCACCCCGGGCACCTCGCCCGGCGGCTCCAGCAGGCGCACTACCTGCTGTGGAACACGATGGTCTCCGAGGAGATCACCTCGCCGCAGTTCGCGGTCCTCAACACGCTCGTCACCGAACCCGGCCTCGACCAGCGCACGGTGGGGGAGCGGGTCGGGCTCGACCGCTCCACCATCGCCGAGGTGATCAGCCGGCTCAGCCGGCGCGGGCTCCTCGACAAGGTCCGTGACCCGCAGGACGGCCGCCGCTTCCTGCTGCGCCTGACGGACGACGGCGCCCGCACGCACCGCAGGCTGACCGTGCGCGTCGCCCGGATGAACCAGGTCTTCCTGGCCCCGCTCTCCGCCGCGGAGCAGACCGTGTTCCTCGACCTCATCCAGCGCGTGGCCGACGCCGCCGAGGGGCTCCGCAACCCGGCGGAACCCCTCGTCACGCGGTCCTGAGCGGGGCGGTCGCCCTCCGGGCCGGGGCTCAGGCCCGGGCGTACACCACCCACACCTGGCCCTCGGCGAAGTTCATCGGGCTGCCGTCCGCCGTGGTGAACTCCGTGCCGCCCGTGGCCACCGGGCGCTTCCAGTTCGCGTCGAACACCTTCCCGTCGCGCAGCACCCGCGCCTTCCCCGAACCGACCGTCTCGGTGTACGGCGTGTTGCTGCCCTGGAAGTCCTGGTAGGACGACTCCCGCACCTCCACGTACTGCACGACCACGGTCGCGGGAGCCACCCGACCGCCGTCCGTCGTCCCGGCCGGCGTGCCGTCCATGCTCACCAGCCAACGCTTCCGGCTCCCCGACCAGGTGAAGGTGAAGCCGGTCGTCGGGTAGTGAACGGTGTACGTGTTCTGCGGGGTGCCGCCCCCAGGAGCCGCGCCGTAGCGGAAGCCCGTTGTCAGTGCGTCGGCGCCCGGCGCCGAGCCGACCAGCCGCTCGGGGCGTACGTACAGGTTGTGCGGTGCGCGCCTGCCGGAGTCGCGGTAGTAGGCGTCGGCCGCGTCCTGCGGCGTCTCCGCGTGCAGCGGCGCCCTGTCGATCACCGGCAGCAGCCTGCCCTGCGCGCCCGAGAACGCGAGCGTCGGCTCGTCGAACTGCCGCAGCAGCTCCAGGTCCGACTCCCGGGCACTGCGCACCGGCCCCACGGTCTCCGGCAGCTTCGTCGCGTACACGGCCATCAGCCGGCTCAGCCCGCCCTCCACCTGCTCCGCGTACACGACGTCCGCCGCGTCGAGCCCGGTCTGCGGCCGGGCCGCACGCACGTTGTCGATCTTCACGGCCAGGACGGACGTCCCCGCGCCCTCCTCCGGATCCTCCCCGCTCCCGTCGACGCCGGGACCGCTCACGGTGCAGCCCACCGTCACGGCCGCCACCAGCGCCACCGCACCGCGCCACGCCATGGCCCTCAGTCCCTTGCCCACCACGCCCACCCCACGTCCGTTGCCTCGACCGTGCGCCGACCGGTTCACGGACGGCCATACCCACTCATATCCCGGCAGGCTCGCCCCGTAGCCCGACCGGCGCGGAGATTCGGCACCCGGCGCCCGGGTACCCGGCCGCCATCGGGGACGGACCTGAACGAAACGCTACGAACCGCTAGGGACGGAGCACCAGGCGATGAAGGCAGTGACATGGCAGGGCAAGCGGGACGTACGGGTGGAGAACGTGTCCGATCCGGTGATCCAGGAGCCGACGGACGCGGTCATCAGCATTACCTCCAGTGGACTGTGCGGCTCGGACCTGCACCTCTACGAGGTGCTCACGCCCTTCATGACACCGGGCGACATCCTCGGCCACGAGCCCATGGGCATCGTCGAGGAGGTCGGCTCCGAGGTCACGAACCTCAGGCCCGGCGACCGGGTCGTGGTGCCGTTCCAGATCGCGTGCGGCCACTGCTGGATGTGCGAGTCGGGCCTGCAGACCCAGTGCGAGACCACCCAGATCACCGGTGAGGGCATGGGGGCGGCCCTGTTCGGCTACACCCGGCTGTACGGCGCGGTGCCCGGCGCGCAGGCCGAGTACCTGCGCGTCCCGCAGGCCCAGTACGGTCCGATCAAGGTGCCGGAGGGCCCGTCGGACGACCGGTTCGTGTTCCTCTCCGACGTGCTGCCCACCGCGTGGCAGGCCGTCCAGTACGCGCACATCCCGCCCGGCGGCACCGTCGCGGTCCTCGGGCTCGGGCCCATCGGCGACATGGCCTGCCGCGTCGCCAAGGTGCAGGGCGCGTCCCGGGTGTTCGGCGTGGACCTCGTCCCGGAGCGGCTGCGCCGGGCGCGCGAGCGGGGCGTGGAGACGTTCGACCTCAAGGACTTCGACAGCGAGAAGGAACTCGTCGCGGCGATCCACGACCGGACCGACGGGCGCGGCCCCGACTCCGTGATCGACGCCGTCGGCACCGAGGCCCACGGCAGCGCGGCGGCCCGCCTCGCGCAGAACGCCGCCGGGCTGCTGCCGCGCGCGATCGGGTCGAAGATCGCCGAGCGGGTGAGCGTGGACCGGATGGCCGCCTTCTACACGGCCATCGACCTGGTGCGGCGCGGCGGCACCATCTCGCTGTCCGGCGTGTACGGCGGGATGGCCGACCCCCTGCCGATGCTCACCATGTTCGACAAGCAGATCCGGCTGCGCATGGGCCAGGCCAACGTCCGCAGGTGGATCGACGAGATCCTCCCGCTGCTGACGGACGACGACCCGCTGGGCGTCGACGGCTTCGCCACGCACCGGCTGCCGCTCGACGAGGCGCCGCATGCCTACCAGTCGTTCCAGCGCAAGGAGGACGGCATGGTGAAGGTGCTCATGCAACCGTGAGCCTGCGCCCGCGCCCCGCAGGGGCGCGGGGAACTGCGCGACCAGCCACGACCGACCCGCAGACGTAGTACTGCCTTGGGGTGCCCTTCTGGGAAGGGTGCCCCCATGTGTCACCCCAGGATCCGCCGGAGGTCGTACCGCACCGGCTCCTCCAGCTGCGCGTACGTGCAGCTCTCCGCCGTGCGGTCCGGGCGCCAGCGGCGGAAGCGGGCCGTGTGCCGGAACCGCGTCCCGTTCTCCATGTGGTCGTACGTCACCTCCGCCACCCGTTCGGGCCGCAGCGGCACCCAGGAGAGATCCTTCTTTCCCGACCACCGGCTCGGCGCGCCGGGCAGCCGCGCCGCCTCGTGGGCCTCCGCCTCCGACCACGCGGCCCAGGGGTGCCCGCCCACGTCCGTCATCCGCAGCGGCTCCAGCTCCTCCACCAGCTCCGCGCGCCGCTTCATGGGGAAGGCGGCGCTCACGCCCACGTGCTGGAGGGTGCCCCCGGTGTCGTACAGACCGAGGAGCAGCGAGCCGACGACGGGGCCGCTCTTGTGCAGGCGGTAGCCCGCCACCACCACGTCCGCGGTGCGCTCGTGCTTGATCTTGTACATGGCGCGCTGGTCCTGCCGGTACGGCAGCGTGAGCGGTTTGGCGATCACCCCGTCGAGGCCGGCCCCCTCGTACTGCTCGAACCACTCCCCGGCCACCTCCCGGTCGGTCGTCGCGGGGGCGAGGTGGACGGGCGCGGTCACCCCGGACAGGGCTCTCTCCAGCAGGGCCCGCCGGTCGGTGAGCGGCACGTCGAGCAGCGAGTCGTCCGCCAGCGCGAGCAGGTCGAAGGCGACGAAGGAGGCCGGGGTCCGCTCGGCGAGGGTGTTCACCCGGGAGGCGGCCGGGTGGATGCGTTCGGTGAGCGCGTCGAAGTCGAGCCGCCCGTCGCGGGCGATCACGATCTCCCCGTCCAGCACGCACCGCTCGGGCACCCGCTCCCGGACCGCCTCCACCAGCTCGGGAAAGTACCTGGTCAGCGGCTTGCCCGTACGGCTGCCGAAGGCGACCTCGGCCCCGTCGCGGAACACGATCGCCCGGAACCCGTCCCACTTCGCCTCGTACTGCATGCCCGGCGGGATCCGCGCCACGGGTTTGGCGAGCATCGGCTTCACGGGAGGCATCACCGGGAGATCCATGCTCCGATTCTGGAGGCATATGCGGTGGTTCGCCCGGTATGCGAGGTATGAGCAGTACGCCTACCGTGGCTCGCATGGGCGACGCGGTGGAGCTGGAGGCGGACGGCAGAACCGTACGGCTGTCCAGCCCGGACAAGATCTACTTCCCCGGGCGCGGCTTCACCAAGCTGGACCTGGCCCGGTACTACCTCGCCGTCGGCCCCGGCATCCTGCGCGCCCTGCGCGACCGCCCCACCACCCTCCAGCGCTACCCGGACGGGCTGGACGGCGAGTGGTTCTTCCAGAAGCGGGCGCCCAAGAACATGCCCGGCTGGATCCCCACCGCCCACATCACCTTCCCCAGCGGCCGCAGCGCCGACGAGATGTGCCCCACCGAGGTCGCCGCCGTGCTGTGGGCCGCCCAGTACGGCACCCTCACCTTCCACCCCTGGCCGGTACGGCGCGGCGACGTCGACCACCCGGACGAACTCCGCCTCGACCTCGACCCGCAGCCCGGCACCGACTACGCGGACGCCGTGCGCGCCGCCCACGAACTGCGCGAGGTGCTCCACGAGTACGGCGGACTGCGGGGCTGGCCGAAGACCTCCGGCGGCCGTGGCCTGCACGTCTTCGTACCGATCCGGCCGGAGTGGACCTTCACCCAGGTACGGCGCGCCGCCATCGCCGCCGCGCGGGAGCTGGAGCGGCGGATGCCGGAGAAGGTGACCACCGCATGGTGGAAGGAGGAGCGGGGCGAGAGGATCTTCGTCGACTACAACCAGACCGCGCGGGACCGCACGATCGCCTCCGCGTACTCCGTGCGCCCCCGCCCGCACGCCCCCGTCTCGGCCCCCCTGACCTGGGACGAGGTCGGCGACGCCGTACCGGACGACTTCGACCTCGCGACCATGCCCGCCCGTTTCGCCGCGCTCGGCGACGTGCACGCCGACATGGACGACCACACCTTCTCCCTGGAGGCCCTGCTGGAACTGGCCTTCCGCGACGAGCACGACCACGGGCTCGGGGACCTGCCGTATCCGCCGGAGTACCCGAAGATGCCGGGGGAGCCGAAACGGGTGCAGCCGAGCCGGGCGAAGAAACCGCAGGCCGGCTGAGCGCGCGGGGCCGCGGCCGGAGGACGCCGTCCGTCCTCCGGCCGCGGCTCACCGCAGCGGGTTACAGCTCCTTGATCCGGATGTCCCGGTACGACACCACGTCCGTCGTGCCGTGGACCTGGAGCCCGACGTACCCGGAGGCGAACCGCCGGCCGTCCGTGCCCGGGTCGTCCGAGCGCGCCGGGTAGAACTCCTGGCCGCCGATGTTGTCGAACTCGTTGATCAGCACGCCGTTGCGGTACACCGAGTAGTGCTGGTCGACCACGCGGATCTCGTAGTCGTTCCAGGTGCCCTTCTCGGTGACGCCCGCTCCGGCCAGGCCCACACGGTCGAAGCCGTAGATCGACCCGGTCTTGTACATGTCGCCGTCGGGCCGGTCGTGCACCTGCACCTCGTGCCCGTACTTGATGGCGACCCACTCGGGCCGCGACTCCTCCGGGTGGTCGTGGACGTACGGGAACCGCACGAACACGCCGCCGTTGGTATTGGCCGTGCCGGGCGCGTCGTCACGCCACTGGAGGCGCAGCGAGAAGTCGCCGTACTTCCGCTCCGGGAACCACAGCATGCCGAGCCCGCCCCGCGTCGTACCGGACGTGATCGAGCCGTCGGCGTTCAGCCCGAACGAACCACCGCCCACGTGCTGCCACTTGGCGAAGGACTCCTCCGTGCCGTCGAGGAGCGCCTTGTAGCCGTCGGTCTGGCCGGGCGTGCCGATACCGGACTGCCGGGCCGCCTTGCGGATGGCCTCCAGCTCCCGCTGGTCGATGACGCCTTCCTTGAGCAGCTTCTCCGTGACCTCCCTGACGTGCTTCAGGAACAGCTGCTGGGACGTCCACTCCTTCTCGTCCTCGATCAGCTCGTTGATCCGGCAGCGGTTGTTCGTGAGCCGGTTCGGCACCCCCGAGTCGACCGTGCCGACGATGACGGTCAGCCGCTCGTCCCACTCGGCACAGGCGGGCGCGGGCACCCCGCCGCCCGCGGCGACCGTGAAACTCACGGTGCGCGCCTCGGCGGTGTTGCCCGCCTTGTCGCTCGCCCGGTACGCCACCGAGTGCGCGCCCACCCGGTCCACGACCACGGGGGCGGTGTAGGCGAGGTACGGGCCGCCGTCGAGCGAGTACTCGATCGAGGCGACCCCCGAGCCGTCGTGCTCGTCGGTGGCGCTCACCGTCACCTTGGCGCTCTTGATGTAGGCGCCGGAGGAGTTGCGCTCACCCTCCACGGTCGCCCCGGTCACCGGCGGGGTGGTGTCCTGGACGGGCGGCGCGACGACGGTGAACTCGGCGCTCCTCGCGTCGGACACGTTCCCGGCCTTGTCCGTGGCCCGGTACCGCACCACGTGCGCGCCCACCTCGTGCACCATCACCGGCGCGGTGTACGGCTGCCACGCGCCGTCGTCACCGAGCGCGTACTCGATCGTGTTGACGCCCGAGCCGGTGTCGGAGGCGGAGACGGTGACGGTCGCCATGGCGACGTAGTCACCCGCGTCGTTCTGCTCGCCGGTCACGGTCGCCGACGTCTCCGGCGGCGCGGTGTCGTCCGTCGGCGGCGCGACGACCGTGAACTCGACGCTCTTCTCGGCGGCCGTGTTGCCCGCCTTGTCGACCGCCCGGTAGCGCACCTTGTGGCTGCCGACCTGGTCGACGACCACGGGTGTGGTGTACGGCTGCCAGGCGCCCTCGTCGCCGATCGCGTACTCGACGCGCTCCACGCCGGAGCCGCCCGCGTCGGTGGCGCCGACGGCGACGGTCGCCGACCCGACGTACGCGCCGTCGGCGTTCTGCGACCCGCTCACCTCGGCGCTCGTCTCGGGTGCGGTGGTGTCGTCCCCGGTGCCCTCGGTGACGACGAGGACGCCCTGCATCTGCCCGTGGCCCGGGATCGTGCAGTGGTACCGGTAGCGGCCGGGGGTGAGGGTGACCTCGGCGGTGTGGCGTCCGCCCTGGTCGTCGAAGGGGTTGGCGAGGATGTTGAGCGAGACGTCGTTGTTGTACTCCGGATCGGAGACGTCGAACGTCAGGGTGTGCGGCATCCCGGTGGTGTTGCCGGTCGCCTCACTGTTCTCGAACACGATGGTCGTCGGGCCCGCCACCGCGGTCTGCGGGGCCGACGCGTAGGAGTCGATGTCGTTGTCGGCGGTCCAGGTCAGGACCTGGGCGGCGGCGACGGGCTCGTCCACGGGCAGGGGCCGGCCGAAGGCGGCCGTGGAGGTCAGCCCGAGCACCATGAGCAGGGACGCCAGCAGGGCGGTCCACAGGTGCCCTCGTCGCAGGCCGGCAGGGGGTCTTGAGCGTCCGGTGGCCATCACTGCGCCTTCCTCGCCAGCTGATCGGCCGCGGGGGTCGGGCCGCCACCGGTGTAGGTGACCCGCCACAGCGCCGACTTGGCGTCCGAGGTGAAGAAGCCGCGCCCGTAGTCGAGGACGTACAGCGCGCCGTCCGGGCCGAACTTCCAGTCCATGAGGTTCTTGATGCCGTCGTTGCCGATCGGGATGATCTTCTTCAGTGACTCGGAGTGGATCGGCAGCCCGCCGTCCCCCTGTGTCTTCGGGTCGGTGATCACGGCGTTGCGCGGCTGGTCGGCGTCGTACAGGTCGCCGACGAACCACTTGCCGTCCCAGTAGGCGGGCCACTGCCCGGCACCGGTCACGGACTCGTCGTACCGGAAGACCGGCCCGTTCATCGCGGCCTGCCCGCCGCCCTTCAGCCACGGCAGCAGATAGGTGGCCTCCTCGTTCTTGTACGAGGGGATGCCGTCGGCGTCGCGCGGGAAGTCGGGGGCGCCGCCCTGCGGGGAGTACCAGATGTTGTTGCCCGTCACCGGCGGCAGGTTGACCAGGCCGTCGTTGTTCGGGGACTCGTTCTTCGGGGCGTCGCAGTCGTACCAGCCGAGCGGCTTCGTCGGGTCGGGCAGATTGCGGTCCCGGTAGGGCTGCTTGTTGCCCATGCAGTACGGCCAGCCGCGGTTGCTCGCCTTGTCGATGACGGCGAACGTGTCGTACTTGGCCGGACCCCAGGTCGGCGACGGTGCGCTCGCGTCGGGGCCGACCCAGCCCGCGTAGAGGACGTCGGTCTGCTTGTCGACGAAGATGCGGGCGGGGTTGCGGACGCCCATCACATAGATCTCACCGCGCGTCTTGCCGCCGCCCTCGGCGGTCTCCTTGCCGGTGAAGAGGTTGCCTTCGGGCAGGGTGTACGTGCCGTCGGACTCGGGGTGGATGCGGAGGATCTTGCCGTTGAGGTTGTTGGTGTTGCCGGCGGTACGGCGCGCGTCCGCGAACGAGACGCCCTTGTAGTTGGGCTGCGGGTTGTTGCCGGAGTACCCGTCGCTGAACTGGCTGGAGTTGTTGTCGCCGGTCGCGATGTACAGGTTGCCCTTGGAGTCCCAGGCCATCCCGCCGCCCGCGTGGCAGCAGCTGTGGATCTGCACCGGCCACTTCAGCAGCACCTTCTCGCTGCTCAGATCCAGTCTGTTCGTGGCGCGGTCGAGGGTGAAGCGGGAGACGTAGCGCTCGGCCATGCGCTTGTCGCGGTCGATGCGGGAGTGCGGGGTGTAGTGCAGGTACACCCACCCGTTCTCCTCGAACCGCGGATCGAGCTCGATGCCGAGCAGACCCTCCTCGACCTTGACCAGCTCGTCCCCGCCGCCCTTGTTGCCGAAGACGGTCAGCTCACCGGCGAGGGTAACCTTCTTGGTCTTCGGGTCGTAGACGTGGATCTGTCCCTTGCCCTTGCCGATGTCGGGGTTGTTCCAGTCGGTGATGACGGGCTGGGAGGAGTCCGTACCGCCGCGTCCGATGTAGAGGACGCGTCCGTCGGGGGCCGTGACCAGCCCGTGCGGCTCACCGATCTGGTCGTTCTGCCCGGGCTGGTTGGGCTGGCTCAGCCGCTCGGCCTTGTAGTTCGAGGTGATGGTGGCGGTGCAGTCGGCGCGGCTGAGCCGGGTGGTCCAGAGGAGCGCGCCGCGCAGGTGCGTACGGAAGTCGGTCTCGTCGTACGACGACACGGTGCCGCCCATGGCGGTGTAGAAGGAGCGGCCGCCGTCGTAGTCACGGCACCAGCTCACCGGGTGGTCCCAGCCGTTCTTGCCCGCCCCGGGGTCGTACGTCGACTCGCGCACCCGGGCCACGGTGTGCACGTCGCCGGACGGGTTCTTGACCCAGTTGAACCACTGGTCGGGCCGCTTCCACTGCACCGGCAGGTCCTTGGTCGCCGGGTGCCGCCGGTCGCCGACCTCGACGGTCGCGCGCTGGACGGCGGTCGGGCTGGACGCGGCCGGGCGGGCGCCGATGAGTCCGGTGAACCAGTCCGAGTACGGCTCGGCGCGGGCCGCGTCATGGATGCCGACGAATCCGCCGCCGGCCTCCATGTAGGCCTCCAGCCCGGCCTCCTGCTCGGGGTCGAGGACGTCCCCGCCGCCGGTGAGGAAGACGACGGCGTTGAAGCGGCTCAGCCGGGTCTCGTTGGTGAAGACCGAGGCGTTGTCGGTGGCGACGACCTGGAAGCGCTGGTCGGCGGGTCCGCTCAGCCCGATCTTCTCGATGCTCTCGATCCCCGCGTCGACGAGCGGGGACTCCTCCCCGGCGGCGGCCGAGCCGTAGAAGACCAGGACGCGGACGTCGGCGCCGCCCGGCGGCGACTTGATCGACATCGTTGTCAGCGCCGCATCGGGCGCGGGTTCGGGCCGGGCGCTCGCGGCGGGGCCGGTGAGGACCCCCGCGGTGACGACACCGGCGGCGAGAGTGGCGATGGTGGCGCGTCTTGCTCTGCTCGACTTCCTGGCGGACAAGGGCTTGTGGTGCGGTGGGCGCCGCATGCGGTCCTCCACCCCTCATTGGTCGCAGGTCACAGCAACAGCGCCAAGAAGCTAGACCTCTTTTCGCGGCTCGCCAATAGGTATGACCGCGATCCAACGAACTTTGTCCTGAGTGTGGAAAAACGGCGGAGCCCCGGCTACCGTCTCACAGGTTCTTCTCAGGCATCTCCTATCAGTGGGGAGTTGAGCATGGACAGACGCGGCTTCAACAGGCGGGTGCTCCTGGGCGGAGCGGCCGTCGCCACATCGACATCGTTGTCCCTCGCATCCGAGGCCGGCAGTGTCGCGGAGGCCGCGGCGGCGCCGCGCACGGCGCCTGCCGGCGGCGAGGTGCGGCACATGAAGCTCTACATCGAGAAGCTCCCCGACGGGCAGATGGGCTACGGCCTCGACAAGGGCAAGGCGACGGTCCCCGGCCCGCTGATCGAGCTCAACGAGGGCGACACCCTGCACATCGAGGTGGAGAACACCATGGACGTGGCGGCGAGCCTGCACGTCCACGGCCTGGACTACGAGATAACCAGCGACGGCACCAAGCTCAACAAGAGCCACGTCGAGCCGGGCGACACCCGCACCTACACCTGGCGCACCCACGCCCCCGGCCGCCGCAAGGACGGCACCTGGCGGGCGGGCAGCGCGGGTTACTGGCACTACCACGACCACGTGGTGGGCACCGACCACGGCACGGGCGGCCTCCGCAAGGGCCTCTTCGGCCCGGTGATCGTCCGCCGCGCGGGCGACATCCTGCCCGACAAGACCGTCACGGTCGTCTTCAACGACATGCTCATCAACAACAAGCCGGCGCACTCGGGCCCGAACTTCGAGGCCATGGTGGGCGACCGGGTCGAGTGGATCGTGATCACCCATGGCGAGTACTACCACACCTTCCACGTCCACGGTCACCGCTGGGCGGACAACCGCACGGGCCTGCTGACCGGCCCCGACGACCCCAGCCAGGTCATCGACAACAAGATCACGGGGCCTGCGGACTCGTTCGGCTTCCAGGTGATCGCGGGGGAGGGGGTGGGCGCGGGTGCGTGGATGTACCACTGCCACGTCCAGAGCCACTCCGACATGGGGATGGTGGGGCTGTTCCTGGTGAAGAAGGCGGACGGGACCATCCCGGGGTACGAGCCGGGCGGCCACGAACACGAACACTGAGGGCCGACCGCGTCCAGGCGCTCGCGCGGGAACCTGATGGCGGCTCCGGGCCATGGCTATCCTGGCCGGCAGCCGCCGATGAGGAGACCCGAAGTGACCGAGACTGCGCCGCGCCCCACCCTGGAGGCCGTCGCCGCGCGGGCCGGGGTGTCGCGGGCGACCGTCTCCCGGGTCGTCAACGGCGGTGAGGGCGTACGGGCACCGCTCGTCGAGCGGGTGCGCCGGGCCGTCGAGGAACTCGGGTACGTGCCGAACCAGGCCGCCCGCAGCCTGGTCACCCGACGGCACGACGCCGTCGCCGTCGTCATCGCCGAGCCCGAGACCAAGGTCTTCGCCGACCCCTTTTTCGCCCTGCAACTGCGCGGCATCAGCAAGGAGCTGACCGCACACGACTCCCAGCTGGTGCTGCTCCTCACCGAGAGCCGGGACGACTACGCGCGCGTGGGGCGCTATCTCGCCGGCGGGCACGTCGACGGCGCGCTCGTGTTCTCGCTGCATATCGACGACCCGCTGCCGGAGCTGATCCGCGGCGCGGGCGTACCGACCGTGTTCGGCGGACGGCCCGGCTGGGGGGAGGACGCGCAGGGTACGGTGCCCACGCTGTACGTCGACAGCGACAACCGTGGTGGCGCGCGGGACGCCGTACGGCATCTCGTCGGCCTCGGCCGCACCCGCGTCGCGCACATCACCGGCCCCCTCGACCAGACCTCTGCCGTGGACCGGCTCGACGGGTACCGGGACGTCATGGCGGACGCCGATCCCCGGCTCGTCGTGGAGGGCGACTTCACGCCGGCGGGCGGGGAGCGTGCCGTACGGGAACTCCTGGACCGCTGCCCGGACCTGGACGCCGTCTTCGCCGCGAACGATCTCTCCGCCTCGGGCGCGCTGCGCGGCCTGCGCGCGGTCGGGCGCCGCGTTCCCGAGGACGTCGCGGTTGTCGGCTTCGACGACATGCTGCCGGTGGCCGAGCAGACCGACCCCCCGCTGACCACGGTCCGTCAGAACATCGAGGAGGCGGGCCGGTTGATGGCCCGGCTGCTGCTGCGTGGACTGGATCGCCGGGCTGGCGGCCCGGCCGAGGTGCCCGGAGCGGACGGCGCGTCGTCCGGCGTCGTCCTGCCGACCACACTGGTGCGGCGCGCCTCGGCCTGAGCGCCTGGGCGCCCGTTCGTGGCGCCGGGGTGGTGAGGTGCGGTTCCCCGGCTCACGGACGCAGCACGGGGAAATCGGCCTCGGCCCACAGAGCGCGGGCGGGGGAGGGCCCGTCGTGGACGGTGTCGCCGGCGGTGTTCCACGTTCTGCTCGGGGCGGTGACGTCGCCGACCGCCGGCCAGCCCGGGTCTCCGGTGGCGGCGAAGTCGGCCCAGGCGCGCACCATACGGCGGGCCAGTTCATGGTCCGCGGAGGTGGGTGCGCCGCCGATGAGGAACGCCAGGCGGTCGTCGTCCACGTTGCCGAAGGCGAACGGGATGTCCGCGCAGTGCCAGGCACGCACGAGCCCCTGAGGGTCCGTGCGCCGCCGGTCGAAGCGGGACAGGAACGCCCGGCCGCCGGCCCGGGCGTGGACCTCGGCGAGCCGGTTGCCGTACTCCACGAACAGCAGATCGCTGAAGACGGCGAGATAGACGTCCAGGACCGGTGCGTGGGGCAGCGCCGCGCGATAACCGGCCACCAGGCCGCCCGGGAGACCGAAGTCCTCGGCGAAGCGCGCGAGCTGCTCGTCGGTGGTGACCTTCGCGCTGCTGCCGACGGCGTCGAGCAGCCAGTACTCCTCCGTGGTGTGGCAGACCAGCAGGTCCACTCCGCGGGCCGCGCCGTCCGCCAGTCCCGTGAGGGGGTCGGTGGGCAGTACGTCGCCGTCGAGGACCGGGGCGTAGAGCGAGGGGTCGTAGTGGCGGGAGCCGGAGGCGGGGTCGTGCCGGTAGGCGTCGACCACCTGGTCCGAGGCGGTGACCAGGGCCTGCGGGGTCCTGGAGAGAAGGCCCTCGGGTGTGGCGGGGCAGCCCGCCGCCGCGGCCACCTCCCGGGTGGTCGCCTCGGCCATGCCGGGCGTGTAGCAGGGACTGGCGGGGCTGTGCGCGATGGCGCGGTGGAACAGACCGCGGGCGCGGTCCATCACCATCAGGCAGGCGACCGAAGCGGCTCCGGACGACTGGCCGGCGATCGTGACGTTGCCGGGGTCGCCACCGAAGGCGGCGATGTTCTCCCGTACCCAGCGCAGGGCCGCGACCTGGTCGAGCAGGCCCCGGTTGTCCGGGTACGCGCGGGACGCGTCTTCCGCCCGGCCGGCCGGGACATGGCCGAAGCCCTCGAATCCGAGCCGGTAGTTGAGGGTGACCACGACCAGACCGGCGCGGGCCAGGACGGTGCCGTCGAAGTCGGGCTGGGCCGAGGAACCGAAGGTGTAGGCGCCACCGTGGATCCAGACCAGGACGGGCAGGCGGCCGCCGTCGGGAGCCGGGGTCCAGACGTTCACGGTGAGGATGCCCTCGTCGCCGGGGGACCACGAGGGCGCGCCGGGCAGCTCCGCCGACTGCGGGGCGACGGGGCCGAAGTCCGTGCAGTCCCGTACTCCGGTCCACGCCGGGGCCGGGCGGGGTGCGCGGAACCGGCCGGCGCCGAACGGCGGGGCGGCATAGGGGACACCGAGGACGGCGACGACGTCGGCGGCGGCCCTGAAGCCCCGGACGGAACCGTTCTTCGTCTCGAAGACATCCATGGCCGCTGCCTCTCGTCGTTCGTCGGGCCGCCCGGGGGAGGGCGGGGCCTCAGCCTCGCACTCCCCGGCACATCCCGGCCAACACCGCTGTCACGACGATTGACGCACCAGTGATGTCAATCCCGGAAATGCGGTCGGGTCAGCGCGGTCAGGTCATCGGCCGGTGTACCCCGCATCGACGTGGATGACGGAGCCCGTCACGTACGACGCCTGGTCGGAGGCGAGCCACAGGCTGGCCTGGGCGACCTCACGCGGCCGGCCGAACCGGCCGAGCAGGCTGAGCTGCAGGGCGTACTCCTCCTCGGTGTGGCCGAACTGCTCCAGCGCACCGCGCAGCATCGGCGTGTCGATGGCGCCCGGCGCGACCGCGTTGACGCGGATGCTGTGGACGCCGTTCTCGACGGCGGCGGTCTTGGTGAGGCCGTTGACGCCGTGCTTGGCGGCCACGTAGGCGGGGTTGCCGGGCTGCGGGCGGAAGCCGCCGACCGAGGAGATGTTGACGACGGAACCGCCGCCGCCCTGCTTGATGAGCTGCTGCAGCTCCCACTTCAGGCAGAGCGCGGTGCCCTTGAGGTCGACGGCGATGAGCCGGTCCCAGTGGTCCTAGTCGAACTCGGCGGTCGGCTTGTCGTCCGGGGTGAGCGCCGCGTTGTTCACCGCGACGTCGAGGCGGCCGTAGGTGTCGACGGCGGCCTGCACCATCGCCTTGACCTGCGCGCTGTCGGCCACGTTGATCTTGAAGAAGGAGGCGGTGCCGCCACCCGCGGTGATCTCGTCGGCGACGTCCCGGCCGCGCTCCTCGTTCAGGTCCGCGACGAGCACCTTCGCGTCCGCCTCGGCGAACAGGCGGGCCGTGGCCTCGCCGTGCCCATGGCCGCGCCGGTGGCGACGGCCACCTTGCCGTCCAGTACGGGGAACGTCATGTCTTGCGCCTTTCCTCGTTCGCGTCCCCCGCCGTGGGGGACGTCGCGGCCGGGAGGGAGGAGGCAGGCCGGCGGCGTGCGAGGAAGGACTCCTCCAGCAGCTCGTCGAACGCCCGGTCCACCCTCGCGGCCAAGTCCTCCGGCCCGGTACCGGTGCCGCCCGCCCACTGATAGAGCACGGTGCCGAGCACCCCGGCCCCGGCCTCGACGACGATGCCGGGGCGGGGATCGGCGCCGGGGTCCACGCCGAGGCGCGCGGCCAGGATGCGGACCGACTCGGTCTGCTCGTCCCAGCGGATCCGCGCGTACGCGGCGAACAGCGCCGGCTCCCCGGGTACCAGCGCGAGCAGGGCGCGTGGTCCGGGCCGGCTGTGCTCGGCGGGCTGTCCGGGGTCCGTGAGCCAGGTGTGCACGGCGGCGCGGTAACTCGTCAGCAGAGGTTCGTCGTAAGGGCGGCCGCGCAGTGCCGCGTTGATGCGCTCGCCGTCGGCGCGGGCGAAGTTCAGCGCGGCGTCCTCCTTGCCGGCGAAGTACCGGCTGAAGGTGCGCCGGGTGACCTGCGCGCGCTCCGAGATTGCGTCGACGCCGACCTCCGCGAGGCCGCGCTCCAGGATGAGGTCGACCGCGGCCGAGGCCAGGGCCTGTCTGGTCCGCAGGGACCTCAGCCGCCTGCGGTCCGCCGTCGCGTCGATCGTGCCGATCGCGTCGCCCACGCCGCCCGCGCCACCGGGGACACCATTACCAGCGCTCATACATGCATCCTATACCTGAATTGTCCCATCGGGACATTAGTTGGGGTGTCCCTGGTCCGAGCCGCTCATTGATGCGGTGTTGATCGAACGTTTTCCGCCGCCCGGCACGATCCCGTCCATGCACATCGACACACTCACCCCGCCTCACCTCGCCCGGCCGGAGCAGGCGCTGTGCGCGGAGACCGGGGCCGACTTCTTCTTCCCCGAGCCGGGAAGCTCGGTGCGTGAGGCCAAGCGCATCTGCGGCATGTGCGAGATGCGCTCCGCCTGCCTGGAGTACGCGCTCGCCAACGACGAGCGCTTCGGCGTCTGGGGCGGTCTGTCGGAGAAGGAACGGCTCCGTCTCCGGCGCACCGGCCCGGCCGGGGAGCCGAACCGATAGATCCGCAAGTGCCCGAATCCATAAATCCATTCGGGCGGCCGAGACCCGCGGGGTTAAGATCCGCAAGCGCGGCCGGGCGTAGCGCAGAGGCAGGCGCACCGCCTTGCTCAGGCGGACACGCCGGTTCGAATCCGGCCGCCCGGACGCGTACGGAACCGTGACACGGGCCGGTCGGGCCGGTCGGGCCGACCGTCGCGGTGCGCGCGGGGGTCCCGTAGAGCAGAGGCAGACTCGCCGCCTTCTCAGGGCGGATACGCCGGTTCGCATCCGACCGGGACCACGGCACGGTGGAGAACGGGGCGGGCGGGGACACACATGACCGAGGCGAGCACCGAGGTGAGCCCCGAGGCGAGCACCGAGGGAGCCGCCGAGACGATCACCGGGGAAGAGCTGGAGGCCTTCCCCCGCACGGTCGGCCGGCTGCGTGCCCTCCCCGTCGACGACCCGGTGCGGCTCCGGGCCGAGCAGGTCGCCGCGTCCTTCGCGCGCGACGGACGGCTGCGCCGGCGGAAGGTGCTCGGCGCCGGGAAGTCCGCCGCCGACGCCGCGGTGATGGCCGCGACCGCCACCGGCGCCCTGGACCGGCGGGAGGACGCTCCGCTGAGGGAAGCCCGGGCGGGCAGCGGCAGCGGAGACAGTACCGGCAGCGGGGCTGACCCTGGCGCCGGCGCCGAAGGCGACCCCCGCCCCGGCACCGCCCACCGCACCGCCGGCGTGTACCGCAAGCCCCGTAGCTGTTACGTCTGCAAGGCGTCCTATCGACAGGTCGACATCTTCTACCACCGCCTCTGTCCCGGCTGTGCGGCCGGCAACATGGCCCGCCGTACGCTCGGCACCGATCTCACCGGCCGCCGCGTCCTCCTCACCGGGGGCCGGGTGAAGATCGGCTTCCAGCTGGCGCTGATGATGCTGCGGGACGGCGCGGAGCTGCTGCTGACCAGCCGTTTCCCGCACGACACGGTGCGCCGGTTCCGGGCCGAGCCGGGCAGCGCCGAATGGCTGGACCGGCTCACCGTCCTCGCCGTAGATCTACGAGCCCCACGCCAGGTGCTGGGGCTGTGCGAGGAGCTGCGGCAGGAGGGGAGCCGCTCGACATCCTGGTCAACAACGCGGCGCAGACGGTCCGCAGACCGCCCGGGTCGTACGCGCTGCTGGCCGCCGGGGAACGCCTCGGCCGGGTCGAGCGCGCCCAGCCGCGCCGACCAGGAGTTCTCCGGGGAGGGATCGGGCAGCAGCCCGGCCTCGTCGGCCTCGCGCAGCGCGACGGGCAGGGCCGCCCCGCTCCCGCCGGCCGGCGCCCGCAGCGGCGTGAACCCGGGGGCCTGCCGCGCGCCCGCGGGCAGCGCGACCCGCGCCGGTACGTGGTCAACGTGACCGCGGTCGAGGGCCGTTTCGCCGTACGCAACAAGATGGCGGACCATCCGCACACCAACATGGCCAAGGCCGCCCTCAACATGCTCACCCGCACGAGCGCCGCCGAACTGGCCGAGCAGGCGCGCGTGTACGACCCGATCGTGCGAGGGAAGGCGGGGGACCCCGTCTCGGGTGTGTTCCTGAAGGACTACAGGGAGGCGAAGTGGTGAGCGAGCAGATGGACCAGGTACCCGCCCCCTCCTTCGCCGGCGTCCCGCCCGAGCGGCTGGACTTCACGGCCGGTACGGCCCTGCCCGAGACCGGGGCCGACGGGCCCTCCCCGGTACGGCATCTGCTGCTGGGCACGGACGGGCTCGGTGACGAGGGCGCGGCCGCCGTGGCCGCGAGCGGCGGCGAGGTCGAGACGCTCTACCTGGGCTGCAACGGGATCACCGCGGCCGGCGCCTGCCGGATCGCCGACCAGCTGCGGGCCTCGCCCCAGGTGGTCACCGGGGTATGGCTCAAGCGCCGCAAGACGGGGCCGTAGCGCAGAGGCAGATGCGCCGGTCTCCAAAACCGGAACACGCTGGTTCGAATCCAGCCGCCCCGCCCCTGCCTCCCGGCCCCTCGGCCCCTGCTGCTTCGGTTCCTTGACCCTGGGCCTCTGTTACTTCAGGCCCCGAGCCGCCATCCGCGCCCGCCGCGCCTCCAGCTTCTCGTCGAACTTGCGCGCCTCCGAGTCCAGTCCGCCCATGTAGAGCCCCAGCTCCTCCTGCGCCTGCAGGCCCTCGGGACCGAGCCCGTCGATCTCCATGACCTTCAGGAAGCGCAGCACCGGCTGGAGCACGTCGTCGTGGTGGATGCGCATGTTGTACACGCCGCCGATGGCCATCTGGGCGGCCGCGCGCTCGAAGCCGGGCATGCCGTGGCCGGGCATGCGGAAGTTGACCACGACGTCACGGACCGCCTGCATCGTGAGGTCGGGCGCGAGCTCGAACGCCGCCTTCAGCAGGTTCCGGTAGAACACCATGTGCAGGTTCTCGTCGGTCGCGATGCGCGCCAGCATGCGGTCGCAGACCGGGTCGCCGGACTGGTGGCCGGTGTTGCGGTGCGAGATGCGCGTGGCCAGCTCCTGGAAGGCGACGTACGCGACGGAGTGCAGCATCGAGTGCCGGTTGTCCGACTCGAAGCCCTCGCTCATGTGCGCCATGCGGAACGCCTCGAGCTTGTCGGGGTCCACCGCGCGCGAGGCGAGCAGGTAGTCGCGCATCACGATGCCGTGGCGGCCCTCCTCGGCCGTCCAGCGGTGCACCCAGGTGCCCCACGCGCCGTCACGGCCGAAGAGCGAGGCGATCTCGTGGTGGTAACTGGGCAGGTTGTCCTCGGTCAGCAGGTTGACCACGAGGGCTATGCGGCCGATCTCGGTGACCTTCGACTGCTCCTTCTCCCAGGGCTCACCGTCCTCGAAGAAGCCGGGGAAGTTGCGGCCGTCGCTCCACGGGACGTACTCGTGCGGCATCCAGTCCTTGGCGACCTGCAGATGCCGGTTGAGTTCCTTCTCGACCACTTCCTCCAGTGCGTACAGCAGGCGTGCGTCCGTCCAGTCGGACGAGCTGCCGAGGTGGGGAGAGGCGATCGACACAGTGGTCTCCAGAGGGGGACGAGGTACACGTGCACGGTCACGAGCGGGTGACCCGTAACCTACGGCATCGTAGGCTACGACACCGTAGGTTACGAAACCGTAGGTTAAGAGTGGCGTAAAGGCCGCTGATCAGGGGGTACGGTCCATCGGCGGAACCTTCCTGATGGCATGCCGAAGGCCCCGCGGACCCGCAGGTCCCGGGGCCGAACGGGGGAGGCCGGAAGGGGGCGTTGACCCGGTCGGGCGTACGGCATCGGGACGCGCCCGGTGGCCGGGCCGTCAGCCGGCGGCCCGCCGCAGGTGCTCCGCGGTGAACGATCCGCGCGCGCGGAGCAGCTGCCCCGGTGTCCCCTCGAAGACCACGCGGCCGCCGTCCTTGCCGCCGTCCGGCCCCAGGTCGATGATCCAGTCGGCGTGCGCCACGACGTGCAGGTTGTGCTCCACGACCACGACCGTGTTGCCCGCGTCGACGAGCCGATCGAGCAGCGCGCGGAGGGTGTCGACGTCCGACATGTGCAGACCGGTCGTCGGCTCGTCGAGGACGTACACCGCGCCCGTGCGGTGCAGATGGGTGGCGAGCTTGATGCGCTGCCGCTCGCCGCCGGAGAGCGTGGACAGGGGTTGGCCGAGCGTCAGATATGTCAGCCCCACGTCCCGCAGGGCGCTCAGCCGACGCCGTACGCCCCGGTCGTCGAAGAGGAGCAGCGCCTGCTCCGCCGTCATGTCCAGGACGTCCGCGACGGAGTGGCCGTCCACCGTCAGCCGCAGGACGTCCTCCTTGAAGCGCCGCCCCTCGCAGTCCCGGCACGTGGTGGTCACCGGGTCCATGAAGAAGAGGTCCGTCTGGATGACGCCACGCCCCTGGCACCCCTCGCACGCGCCGGCCGAGTTGAAGCTGAACAGCCCCGCGTCGGCTCCCGTCACCCGCGCGAAGATCTTCCGTACGGTGTCCATGACGCCGAGGTACGACGCGGGCGTGGACCGCGACGAGATCCCGATCGACGACTGGTCCACGACCACGGCGTCGGGGTGCGCCGCCGTGAACTCCCCGGACACCAGCGTGCTCTTGCCGGACCCGGCGACCCCGGTGACCGCCGTGAGCACCCCGGTGGGGAACTCCACGGTCACGTCCCGCAGGTTGTGCCGGTCCGCGCCCTTGACCCACAGTCCGCCCGTGGGCCGCCGCGGGTGCTCCTTGACCGCCGTACGGCGCCGCAGGCACCGCCCGGTCGTCGTGTCGGCCGCCGCCAGATCGCCCGGAGTGCCCTCGAAGACCACCCGCCCGCCGTCGGCGCCCGCGCCCGGCCCCATGTCGACGACGTGGTCGGCGAGCGCGATGACGTCCGGGTCGTGCTCGACGACCAGCACGGTGTTCCCCTTGTCGCGCAGTCGCAGCAGCAGCTCGCCGAGGCGCCCCACGTCGCGCGGGTGCAGCCCGACGCTCGGCTCGTCGAAGATGTACGTCATCCCGGTGAGGCTGGAACCGAGGTGCCGTACGGTCTTCAGCCGCTGCCCCTCCCCGCCGGACAGCGTGGACGTCTCGCGGTCGAGGCTGAGGTAGCCGAGACCGATCGCGTCGATCCGCTCCAGGCCGGCGACGGCGGCCGACGCGATCGGGCCGGCCACCGGGTCGTCGATCTCCCTGAGCACCCCGATGAGGTCGCTGACCTGCATCCGGCCGTAGTCGGCGATGTTCAGGCCGTTGATCCGGGTGGCGAGCGCGGCCGCGTTCAGCCGGGCGCCCCGGCACACCCGGCAGGTCTCCTCGGTGAGGAAGCGCTGCACGAGGTCGCGCGTCTTCTGGCTCATGCCCGACAGGTCCCGCTTCAGGTACAGCCGCGCGAAGCGGTCGGCGAGCCCCTCGTAGTCGGTGCTCCACGCGCCGTCGGAGTTGTTGACCTTCACCTTGCTGCCGGGGGCGCCGCGCATCAGGAACTCCCGCTCCCGCACCGTGAAGTCGCGCACCGCCTTGTCCGGATCCAGCGCGGTGGTGTTCGTGTAGGCCTGCCCCTGCCAGGTCCCCACGGCGAACGGCGGAAACCGGATCGCGCCGCCCGCCAGGGACCTGTCCTCGTCGAGGATGCGGTCCCAGGCGGGCTGCACCGTGCGCCCGAGCCCGTCGCACTCCGGGCACATGCCCGAGGGCACGTTGAACGAGTACGCGGTCGCCGGGCCCGCGCTGGGCGTGCCGTACCGCGAGAAGAGCACGCGGATCACCGTGTAGACGTCGGTCATGGTGCCGACCGTGGACCGGGAGTGGCCCCCGACCGGCCGCTGGTCCACGACGATCGCGGGGGTGAGGTCCTCGATGGTCTCCGCGTGCGGCCGCTCGTACTTGGGCATCCGGTTGCGCAGGAACGGCGGATACGTGTCGTTCAGCTGGCGCTGCGACTCGACCGCGATCGTGTCGAACACGACGGAGGACTTCCCGGATCCCGAGAGGCCGGTGAACACGGTCAGCCGGCCTTTCGGGATCTGGAGGGTGACGTCCTTGAGGTTGTTCCCCCGGGCACCCGCGATACGGATGTGACTGGTATGGCTGGTGTGGCTGGTGTCGGCGTGGCTCATACCGCCGACGCTAGAAGGGATACCCGACAGCCTCTGTCGTGATTTCCTTCAGCTCCCCCTCCTCCAGCAGCAGTCGGCGGGTGATGCCGATGGAGTCGAGGAAGGGCAGGTCGTGGCTGGCCACGAGCAGCGCTCCCTCGTACGACTCCAGGGCCGTGGTGAGCTGCCGCACGCTCGCCATGTCGAGGTTGTTCGTCGGCTCGTCGAGTATCAGCAGCTGCGGCGCGGGCTCCGCCAGCATCAGGGCCGCGAGCGCCGCGCGAAAGCGCTCCCCGCCGGAGAGCGTCCCGGCCGGCTGGTCGGCGCGCGCCCCCCGGAAGAGGAAGCGGGCCAGCCGCGCCCGGACCCGGTTGTTGGTGGCGCCCGGCGCGAACCGGGCGACGTTCTCGACGACTGTCAGCCCGTCGTCGAGCACGTCGAGCCGCTGCGGCAGGAAGCGCAGCGGCACGTGCACCGTCACCTCGCCCGCCACCGGCTCCAGCTCGCCCGCGATCGTGCGCAGCAGCGTGGTCTTGCCCGCGCCGTTGCGCCCGAGCAGCGCGATCCGCTCCGGCCCGCGCAGATCGAGCAGGCCGCCGACCTTGGCGCCGTACCGCAACTCCAGGTCCAGGATCGTGAGGACGTTCCGGCCCGGCGGAACGGAGGTGTACGGCAGGTCGACACGGATCTCGTCGTCGTCCCGTACGGCCTCCACCGCCTCGTCCAGACGGTCCTTCGCCTCGGCCAGCCTCTCCTCGTGCATGATGCGGTGCTTGCCGGCGGACTCCTGGGCCGCGCGTTTGCGCGCCCCCATGACGATCTTCGGCTCGCGCTTGCTGTCCCACATCTTCTGCCCGTACCGCTTGCGGCGGGCGATCTTGACCTGGGCGTCGGCCAGTTCGCGCTTCTGCTTCTTCAGGTCGGCCTCGGCGACGCGCACCATCCGCTCGGCCGCCTCCTGCTCGGTGGCGAGGGTCTCCTCGTACGCGGAGTAGTTCCCGCCGTACCAGGTGACCTCGCCGTCGCGGAGGTCCGCGATCTGGTCGACCCGGTCCAGCAGCTCACGGTCGTGGCTGACCACGATCATGACCCCGGACCAGGAGGCGACGGCGTCGTACAGCCGCCGGCGCGCGTACAGGTCGAGGTTGTTGGTCGGCTCGTCCAGCAGGAGGACGTCCGGCCGGCGCAGCAGCAGCGCGGCCAGCCGCAGCAGCACCGACTCGCCGCCCGACACCTCGCCGATGGTGCGGTCCAGGTCGATGTGGCCGAGTCCGAGTTCGCCGAGGGTCGCCCGGGCGCGCTCCTCGACGTCCCAGTCGTCGCCGACGGTGGTGAAGTGCTCCTCGGCCACGTCGCCCGTCTCGATGGCGTGCAGCGCGGCGCGGACGCCCGCGATGCCGAGCGCCTGGTCGACGCGCAGACCGGTGTCGAGCGTGACGTTCTGCGGGAGGTAGCCGACCTCGCCCGCCACGCGGACGGTGCCGTCGGCCGGGGCGATCTCCCCTGCGATCAGCTTCAACAGGGTGGATTTGCCGGACCCGTTGACACCGACGAGGCCGGTCCGGCCGGGGCCGAACGCGAGCTGCAGTTCGTCGAAGACGGGGGTGCCGTCGGGCCAGGCGAAGGAGAGGGAGGTGCAGGTGATGGAAGCTGACATGGCGGCCTCACGGTTGCTGGGTGTGGTCAGGGCAGACGCGTGAGAGACACCACGAGGCGGAGGCGAGGCGAAGGTGAGGCGGGTCCGAGGCGGGGGAGAGCGGGAAAAGCAACAGTCCCGCGCCGGAGGACGGCTCGTACGCCGAGGTCGCACGCTGCGCATACACACGACGGTGTGTTCACGCGGTGTCTCAGGACCTCAGACGAGCAACGTCCTTCTCCAATCGACGGCAACAGGACCGTGAAGACGGTACGAAGTGCCCCGGCTCGCTGTCAACGGATTAATCCGGGCCCCGCCCCGGGGGGCGAGGCCCGTGCCCACGGCGGGCCGTCGTGCGGCCCGCCCGCGCTCAGGCGGCGTCCCGCATCAGCTCCGCGAGGTCGTGGTCGAGGTCGACCTGGAGGTGCTCGCGACCGAGGGGGACCTCCTCGGTCGTACGGTCCAGGAAGAGCCGTACCTCGTCCGACCGGACGTGCACCACGGCCGTGCCCTCGGGGGCGTGGAACTCCACGACCAGACGCTCGTATCCGTACGGCCGCACCCGTACGTCGCCGTCGCCGGCCCGCTCCTCCAGTCCGGTCACCAGCAGGTCCCGGGCGAACGTCCAGCAGACCTCCACGCCCTCCAGCGTGGCCGGTGCGGGGAACGTCATACGGACGGCGAAGGGGTCGGTGCGGTCGTAGTGGAGGGTTGCGGGAATGCTCGGCATCCGCGGCGCGGCGGCGACGAGGCGGGCCTCAACGGGCTGCTCGATGACGGTGGACAACGCCTTGCTCCCTCGTAACGGCTGGACGGATTCCGGATGGCTGGCCGGGCACTTGAGGAGACGATGGAATGCGTCACTCCGTGCACTGGGGATGCGAGTGACCTCTGTCACCGAATTCATTCACTGTGGCGATCCATTTCACGCCTCGCAATCCCCCGACATTCGAGAGGACACCCGCGCGCGTCCCGTGGTTCCCGCCGCAGGCCAACTGGGCGCGGCCGGGGGGAGTGGACCGGCGGCGCCCGCCAGGGGACGTGCAGAGCTACCGGGTTGTACGGGTCCTGCGGGGCGGACGGTGGGTGTGGGCCGCGCCATCGGCGGAGCCGGGCTGCGCCATCGGGCGCAAGGTGGCCCCGAGAGGGATGTGCAAAGGCCCCGAACCGGGTACTCGGATTCGCAGAAGGAAAGGAGCGATCATGCCACGCGGTTCGAGCCCCAAGCGGGAACGCCAGTACGAGCACATCAAGGAGAGCGCCCAGGACCGGGGCGAGAGCAAGCAGCGCGCCGAGGAGATCGCGGCCCGGACCGTCAACAAGGAACGCGCCAGGTCCGGCGAGTCGAAGACGGCCAGCCGCACCTCCACCCAGGACATGTCCTCCGGCAGGCGCGGCGGACAGCGCTCGGGCAAGGGCTCCCAGGGGCAGACGTACGACCAGCTGTACGAGGAGGCCAAGCGGC
Organism: Streptomyces sclerotialus; assembly: GCA_000719105.1. Classification (GTDB taxonomy): domain Bacteria; phylum Actinomycetota; class Actinomycetes; order Streptomycetales; family Streptomycetaceae; genus Streptomyces; species Streptomyces sclerotialus_B. The sequence goes on from JODX01000020.1 coordinate 66,756, forward strand.
GCAACATCCGCGGCCGGTCGGACATGAACAAGAGCGAGCTGCAGAAGGCCCTGAACGGCAAGTAGGCGGGAAGCGGCGCCCACCGGGCCCGGCGCGGGCGCCCGGTCCCGGTGGCCGTAGGCTCGGCACCACCATGACGACCGTGCGCATCCCCGCGGGCTGGCCCGCGACCGAAGAACAGGCCCGGGCCGTGCAGGACGAGCTGCGCGGTGAGGTGGTCCTCGACGAGACCGGCCCGGCCCCGGGAACCGGGTACGTGACCGGTGTGGACGTCGCCTACGACGACGCACGCGACGTGGTCGCGGCCGCGGCCGTGGTCCTGGACGCGGCGACCCTCGGCACGGTCGCCGAGGCCACGGCCGTCGGCCGGATCTCCTTCCCGTACGTGCCCGGGCTGCTCGCCTTCCGGGAGGTACCCACCGTCCTCGCCGCCCTGGAGGCGCTGCACCGTGCCCCGGGGCTGGTCGTGTGCGACGGATACGGACTCGCCCACCCGCGCCGCTTCGGCCTCGCCAGCCACCTCGGCGTCCTCACCGGCCTCCCCACGATCGGGGTCGCCAAGAACCCCTTCACCTTCACCCACGACGATCCCGGCCCCGCGCGCGAGAGTGCCTCCCCGCTGCTCGCGGGCACCGAGGAGGTGGGCCGGGCCCTGCGCACCCGGGACGGTGTCAAGCCGGTGTTCGTGTCGGTCGGCCACCGGGTGAGCATCGACAACGCGTGCGCGCACGTCCTCGCGCTCACCGCCGGCTACCGGCTCCCGGAGTCCACCCGCCGCGCGGACGCGCTGTGCCGCCGTGCGCTCCGGGAGGCACAGGGCTGAGTGCGCGGCAGGAGGCACGCCGGCTGAGTATTCGGTCTGAGTACGACTACGGATGTGAGCGACTCGCCCTGGCGGGCACTCTGTGGTGCATGACGACACACCGCGCCCCGAAGCCCGCCACCGGTCCCGTCCAGCCCGTCGAGCGTGCGGTGACGGCCGGACTGGTCCTCGCCGCGCTCGCCGGTCTGGCCTGGATCGCCGGAATGATCTACACGGTCGCCGGCTGGGCGCAGTAAGGGCCCGCAGTAAGAGCCCGACTCCTGGCGGGCAGCCCTTACCCGATGCCTGCGCGGGGCGTCGTCCGCACATGCGTCATCCGCGCGGAACGGCCGATTCGCGCGATGCGGCCACCCGGAACGTGATCCCCGCCGCGCGCAGCCGTTCGATCAGCGCGTCGCCCATCGCGACCGCCGTCGTGACCTGCCCCGCCGTGTGCGGGAGGGCGTCGAGGGCGAGGCACAGCGCGGACTCGGCGAGCATCTTCGCGCTCTCGCCGTACCCCGGATCGCCGCCCGCGACCTCCGTGAACACGCGGCGTCCGCCGCCCTCGCCCACGAACCGCACCGAGAACCAGCTCCGCGCCCGCTGCTCCGCGCTCGGCCCCTCGCCGGGCGCCAGCCGCGCCGACAACCAGCGTCGCGCGGGCGGCAGTTGCGCGGCCGCGGCCAGCGCGCCCACGGCGGCGGTGCCGCCCACGGCGAACGGCAGGCTCTCGACGGCGGCGTGATGGCGGTAGCGGAAGTCCGGTCCGTACCGTTCCAGCGCCCGCGCCGACCGCTCCACCACCTGCCCGTCGAGCGTGGGCAGCGGCAGCGCCCACGCGCCGACCTCCGGGGCGAACCGCGGTACGCCCAGCCGTGCGCGGGCCCGCCGCCCCGGCGTCCGCGGCTCGTGCAGCCGCCGGTCGCGCGCCGCGGCCAGCAGCTGCCGCCCGCGCGCGAACTGGTTGAGCGCGGAGGCGAACGTACCGCCCGAGAACGTCGCGCCGACCCGGACGAACCCGTCCACGGTGACCGGCACGCCCTCCGGAAGCTGCCGCACGGTGAAGTACGCCCCCAGGTCGTGCGGGACGGAGTCGAAACCGCAGGCGTGCACCAGCCGGGCCCCGGTCTCCCGCGCGCGCGTGTCGTGCCGTACGTACGTCAGGTCCACGAACTCCGGCTCGCCGCTGAGGTCCACATAGTCGGTGCCGGCGTCGGCGCACGCGGCCACCAGTTCCTCGCCGTACGTCAGGTACGGGCCGGCCGTCGTGGCCAGCACGCGGGTCCGCCGGGCGAGTTCGCGCACCGACTCCGGATCGCCGGCGTCCGCTGTGAGCACTCCGACGTCCGCACCGCCGGGCAGGCGCTCGCGCAGCCGCTCCAGCTTCCGCTCGCTGCGGCCCGCGACCGCCCACCGGAGCCCCTCCGGCGCGTGCGCGGCGAGGTACTCCGCCGTGAGGGCGCCGACGAACCCCGTGGCCCCGAACAGCACGATGTCGTACGCGCGATCCGCCCGGTCCGCCTCGTTACGCACGCTCATGACACCCCTGAGGTCCTCGTCCCGCGCCGCTGCCGGTGGCCGAGGCTAGCGTGCGCGGTACGGGTCACGGAACGGGCGGGACGCCGGGGCGAACCGCCGGACCGGCGACGGGCGCGCCCCGTACGGGCCCTTCCGTCACCGGGGTAACTTGGCTAAGCGCTTGCTCGCCCAGGGGCTTGTGTCCGGTGGAACGCGTTCTTAGCATCGTCGGTGTTACATCAGTAGTGTCACATCGCAGGGGGTGCGATGGCAGTGGCAGGGACGCCCGGGCACGGCCCGCTGGGCGGCGTGCGCGTGGTCGAACTGGCCGGCATCGGCCCGGGGCCGTTCGCCGCGATGCTGCTGGGCGACCTCGGTGCCGACGTGGTCCGCGTGGACCGGCCCGGGGGCACGGCCCTCGCCGTCGATCCCGCCCACGACCTCACCAACCGCGGCAAACGCTCGGTGATCGTCAACCTGAAGGCCGAGGGCGGCCCGGCGACCGTGCTCGACCTCGCCGCACGCGCGGACATCCTCATCGAGGGCTACCGCCCCGGCGTCGCGGAGCGCCTCGGCGTCGGCCCCGAGGACTGCCACGCCCGCAACCCCCGGCTCGTCTACGGCCGTATGACCGGCTGGGGCCGGCAGGGTCCGCTGGCCCCGCGCGCGGGACACGACATCGGCTACCTCGCACCGACCGGCGTGCTCGGCATGATCGGCGACCCCGGCGGTCCGCCGGCCGTCCCGGCCAACCTCCTGGGCGACTACGCGGGCGGCTCGCTCTACCTCGTCGTCGGCGTGCTCGCCGCCCTGCACCACGCGCGCGCGACCGGCACCGGACAGGTCGTCGACGCCGCCATCGTGGACGGCGCCGCGCACCTTTCCACGATGATCCACGGCATGCTCGCCGCCGGGAGCTGGCAGGACCGGCGCGGCGCCAACCTCCTCGACGGCGGCTGCCCCTTCTACGGGACGTACGAGACCGCCGACGGCCGGTACATGGCGGTGGGCGCCCTGGAGCAGCAGTTCTACGACGAGTTCACCGAACTGCTCGGCATCGCGGACCAGCTGCCGGACCGCTGGGACCCGGCCCGCTGGGACGAGCTGCGCGAGACGGTCGCGGCCCGCTTCAGGACCCGTACGCGCGACGAGTGGACGGCCGTCTTCGAGGGCTCCGACGCGTGCGTGGCGCCCGTGCTGTCGCTGCGCGAGGCGCCGCACCATCCGCACCTCGCCGCGCGTGGCACGTTCACCGAGGCGGGCGGCATCACCCAGCCCGCGCCCGCGCCCCGTTTCTCCGCCACCCCCGCCTCCGTACGCGGTGGCCCCGCCCGGCCGGGCGACGGCACCGCGGACGTGGCCCGCGACTGGGGCATACCCGGTCTGCTGAAGGACGGCAGATGACCGTCCCCGCCGCCCTCCCGGACGTCTCCGCCGCCCTTCCGGACGCTCCGGCCGCCCTCCCCGACACCTCCGTACGGCCCACCCTCCCGCCATCCTCCGAAAGGCCACACCCGTGAGCACCGAAGCGTATGTGTACGACGCGATCCGCACCCCGCGCGGGCGCGGCAAGGCGAACGGCGCCCTGCACGGCACCAAGCCCATCGACCTGGTGACCGGACTGATCCACGAGGTCCGGCGCCGCTTCCCCGGCCTCGATCCGGCCGCGATCGACGACATCGTGCTCGGCGTCGTCGGCCCCGTCGGCGACCAGGGCTCCGACATCGCCCGCATCGCCGCGATCGCCGCCGGACTGCCCGACACGGTCGCCGGCGTCCAGGAGAACCGCTTCTGCGCCTCGGGCCTCGAAGCCGTCAACATGGCGGCGGCCAAGGTCCGTTCCGGCTGGGAGGACCTGGTGCTCGCGGGCGGCGTCGAGTCGATGTCGCGCGTGCCCATGGCCTCCGACGGCGGCGCCTGGTTCGCCGACCCGATGACCAACCTCGCCACCAACTTCGTACCGCAGGGCATCGGCGCCGACCTCATCGCCACCATCGAGGGCTTCTCCCGGCGCGACGTCGACGAGTACGCCGCCCTGTCCCAGGAGCGGGCGGCCACCGCCTGGAAGGACGGCCGCTTCGAGCGCTCCGTCGTCCCGGTCACCGACCGCAGCGGGCTCGTCGTCCTCGACCACGACGAGCACATCCGGCCCGGCACCACCGCCGACTCCCTCGCGAAGCTCAAGCCGTCCTTCGCGGACATCGGCGAGCTCGGCGGCTTCGACGCCGTGGCGCTGCAGAAGTACCACTGGGTCGAGAAGATCGACCACGTCCACCACGCGGGCAACTCCTCCGGCATCGTGGACGGCGCCGCGCTGGTCGCCATCGGCTCCAAGGAGGTCGGCGAGCGCTACGGGCTCACCCCGCGCGCGCGGATCGTCTCCGCGGCCGTCTCCGGCTCCGAGCCCACCATCATGCTCACCGGCCCCGCGCCCGCCACCCGCAAGGCCCTCGCCAAGGCCGGGCTGACCATCGACGACATCGACCTCGTCGAGATCAACGAGGCCTTCGCGGCGGTCGTGCTCCGCTTCGTGAAGGACATGGGGCTCTCCCTGGACAAGGTCAACGTCAACGGCGGCGCCATCGCGCTGGGCCACCCCCTGGGCGCGACCGGGGCCATGATCCTCGGCACGCTCGTCGACGAGCTGGAGCGCCAGGACAAGCGGTACGGGCTGGCCACGCTGTGCGTGGGCGGCGGCATGGGCATCGCCACGATCGTCGAGCGCCTGTAACCCCAGCGGACCCCGAGCGGCCCACGAGACTTCTCACGCAGACCGGAGACCCACGTCATGACCGAGCCCACCACCATCCGCTGGGAACAGGACGACACCGGCGTCGTCACCCTCGTCCTGGACGACCCCAACCAGTCCGCCAACACGATGAACCAGGCCTTCCGGGCCTCCATCAAGGCGGTCGCCGACCGCGCGGAGGCCGAGAAGGACTCCATCCGCGGGATCATCTACGCCTCCGCCAAGAAGACGTTCTTCGCGGGCGGCGACCTCAAGGACATGATCAAGGTCGGTCCCGAGAACGCGCAGGACGCGTTCGACACCGGCATGGAGATCAAGGACTCCCTGCGCCGTATCGAGACCCTCGGCAAGCCGGTCGTCGCGGCCATCAACGGCGCGGCCCTCGGCGGCGGCTACGAGATCGCCCTCGCCAGCCACCACCGCGTCGCCCTCGACGCGCCCGGCTCCAAGATCGGCCTCCCCGAGGTCACCCTGGGCCTGCTCCCGGCGGGCGGCGGCGTCACCCGCACCGTACGCCTCATGGGCATCACCGACGCCCTGCTCAAGGTGCTGCTCCAGGGCACCCAGTACAACCCGCAGCGCGCCCTGGAGAACGGCCTCGTCCACGAGCTCGCCGCCACGCCGGAGGAGATGCTCGCCAAGGCCCGCGCCTTCATCGACGCCAACCCCGAGTCGCAGCAGCCCTGGGACCGGCCCGGCTACCGGATCCCCGGCGGCACCCCGTCCCACCCGAAGTTCGCGGCGAACCTGCCCGCCTTCCCGGCCAACCTGCGCAAGCAGCTCAACGGCGCCCCCTACCCGGCGCCCCGCGCCATCATGGCGGCCGCCGTCGAGGGTTCCCAGGTCGACTTCGCGACGGCCCAGGTCATCGAGGCCCGCTACTTCACCGAGCTGCTCACCGGGCAGACCGCGAAGAACATGATCCAGGCGTTCTTCTTCGACCTCCAGGCCGTCAACTCCGGCGCCAACCGCCCCAAGGGCATCGAGCCCCGCAAGGTCCGCAAGGTCGCCGTGCTCGGCGCCGGGATGATGGGCGCGGGCATCGCCTACTCGTGCGCCCGCGCGGGCATCGAGGTCGTCCTGAAGGACGTGTCCCTGGAGGCCGCCCTCAAGGGCAAGGGCTACTCCGAGAAGCTGTGCGCCAAGGCCGTCGGCAGGGGCCGGACGACCAAGGAGAAGGCCGACGCGCTGCTCGCCCGCATCACGCCCACCGCCGAGGCAGCCGACGTGGCGGGCTGCGACGCCGTGATCGAGGCCGTCTTCGAGGACGCCACGCTCAAGCACAAGGTGTTCCAGGAGATCGAGAACGTCGTCGCCCCGGACGCGCTGCTCTGCTCCAACACCTCCACCCTGCCCATCAGCGAGCTCGCCGAGGGCGTGGAGCGGCAGACCGACTTCATCGGACTGCACTTCTTCTCGCCCGTCGACAAGATGCCGCTCGTCGAGATCATCAAGGGGCGGCGGACCGGTGACGAGGCCCTGGCCCGCGCCTTCGACCTGGTCCGGCAGATCAGCAAGACCCCGATCGTCGTCAACGACTCGCGCGGCTTCTTCACCTCCCGCGTCATCGGCCACTTCATCAACGAGGGCGTCGCCATGGTCGGCGAGGGCATCGAGCCCGCGTCCGTCGAGCAGGCGGCGGGCCAGGCGGGCTATCCCGCCAAGGTGCTCTCCCTGATGGACGAGCTGACCCTCACCCTGCCGCGGAAGATCCGGCAGGAGACGAGGCGGGCCGTCGAGGAGGCGGGCGGCACCTGGACCCCGCACCCCTCCGAGGCGGTGATCGACCGCATGGTCGACGAGTTCGGGCGCACCGGCCGCAGCGGCGGCGCCGGCTTCTACGAGTACGGCGAGGACGGCAAGCGGGGCAGCCTCTGGCCCGGTCTGCGCGAGCACTTCACCGAGCCCGGCAAGCAGATCCCGTTCGAGGACATGCAGGAGCGGATGCTGTTCTCCGAGGCGCTGGACACCGTCCGGCTGCTGGAGGAGGGCGTGCTGACCTCCGTCGCCGACGCCAACATCGGCTCCATCCTCGGCATCGGCTTCCCCGGCTGGACCGGCGGCGTGCTCCAGTACGTCAACGGCTACGAGGGCGGGCTACCCGGCTTCGTCGCCCGCGCGCGGGAGCTCGCCGAACGCTACGGGGACCGTTTCCAGCCGCCGGCGCTGCTGGTGGAGAAGGCCGAGCGGGGCGAGACCTTCCGCGACGGCTGAGAGCCGGACGCATCCACGTCGCCCGGGGCCGTACACGGCAAGGGCACGTTCCGGTTGAGTGGAACGTGCCCTTGCCGAGGACCTGACACGCATCAAGACTCGCCCCATGGAGACGCGCACCGCCCTGGTGACCGGAGCGGCACAGGGCCTCGGGCAGCAGTTCGCCGTCGCGCTCGCGGGACGCGGCTACCGCGTCGCGGGGCTGGACCTGGTGCCACAGCCGGAGACGGCCGGGAGAATCCTCGACTATGTGGAGCTGGTCGCCGACGTCACCGACGAGCGGCAGATCCGCCAGGCGCTGGAACAGGTCATCGACCGGTTCGGCACGCTGCACGTGCTGGTCAACAACGCGGAGACCGCACCCGAGGCGGACTTCGAGAACATCACCCCCGAGGAGTGGCGCCATGTGATGCGGGTCAACCTGGAGGCGCCCTACCTGCTGATCCGTGCCGTACTGCCGTATCTGAAGGCGGCGGGCTGGGGCCGCATCGTGAACATCGCCTCGACGGCCGTCCTGACCGCCCCGCCGAGGATGGTGCCGTACGTCACCTCGAAGGCGGCACTGATCGGCTTCACCCGGGTGCTGGCCTCGGCCCTCGTCCCGTACGGCATCACCGTCAACGCGATCGCCCCCGGCACACCGCGCGCCGCGCCGGCTTTCGAGGAGCCCGCCGGCCTGGTGTCGACGCTGCTGTACGTGGTGGACGAGGGCAGCGGCACCGTGTCCGGGCAGACGCTCAACGTGACGGGCGGCCCGGTGCCCGGGTGAGGTCGCTCGCGGGGCCGCTCAGGACTCCTCCAGCCACTCCCGCAGCTCCTCCTTCAGGGACCGCTGGAAGGTCGTCAGCAGCGCCTGCACGACCAGCGGCTGCATGTGCGCCGACAGCGACTTGACCGCCTGCGGATCGCGCTCGGCCACCGCGTCGCGCAGCAGCCGCGACAGGGCGTGGGCCGCCGCGCGGGAGTGGTCGAGGAGGACGGTGCGGGCCGCGAGGATCGTCTCGTGGGACAGCGGTACGTCGAGGAGCTGGACACCGAGCCGGAGGAGGCCGGTGTCGACCTGGAGGGAGCCGTCCTCCCCGGTCGCGACCACGTTCATCGCCCCCAGCCGCGCCAGGTCCTCCTCGCTCAGCGCCCGGCCCGCCAGCCGGTCCAGCTCGTCGCGGTCCAGGGTCGCGACGGCGTCCGGTGCCCAGGAGGCCACCACCGCGCGGTGGATGGCGAGGTCGTGGGCGCTCAGGTCCGGCGGCAGCTGCTGGAGGTAGCGGTCTATGGCCGCCAGCGTCATGCCCTGCCGCTGCAACGCGTCGATCAGCTCCAGCCGGGCCAGGTGCTCCAGGCCGTAGTGCCCCACCCGGCGCGGGCCGATCACCGGCGGCGGCAGCAGTCCCCGGGTGCTGTAGAAGCGGACCGTGCGCACCGTGACGCCCGCCCGCGCGGCCAGTTCGTCGACGGTGAGGGTGGGCTCCTCGGCCTGGGTCGTCATGTGCAGCAGTATCGCTGTCTCACCAATGGTGTGAAACCCGCTGTCCATAACCCGGTGACCGTGGTGCTCACCACCGCTGACCATGTGAGATGAGCCGCTCTGTGAGATCCGTTACCGCGCGCGGGGCGGTCCCCGGGGGAAGCTGACGCCTTGGTCTGTGCCTACACTCGAGCGCCGACCAGGCACAACACGACACCCGGGCGCGACCCGCCCGGGGGCATCAGAGTTTGGATCCACCCGTGAGCAAGGACGCCGTCTCCACGGCACCGGCCGCAGCCCGCACCGACGCGGCCCACGGGCCCGCTGACGCGGGCGACGCCGGTTACAGCAAGGACCTCAAGGCCCGCCACATCAACATGATCGCCATCGGGGGAGCGATCGGCACCGGCCTCTTCCTGGGCGCCGGCGGGCGCCTGCACAGCGCGGGCCCCGCGCTCGCCCTCGCCTACCTGGTCTGCGGCGTCTTCGCCTTCTTCGTGGTCAGGGCCCTCGGCGAGCTGGTGCTCTACCGGCCCTCCTCCGGTTCCTTCGTGTCGTACGCGCGCGAGTTCCTCGGTGAGAAGGGCGCGTACGTCGCCGGGTGGATGTACTTCCTCAACTGGTCCACGACCGGTATCGCCGACATCACCGCGATCGCGCTCTACACGCACTACTGGAGTTTCTTCACCGACATCCCCCAGTGGGTGCTGGCGCTGATCGCCCTCGCCGTCGTGCTGGCGGTGAACCTGGTCTCCGTCAAGATCTTCGGCGAGATGGAGTTCTGGTTCGCGATCATCAAGGTCGCCACGCTGGTCGCGTTCATGCTGGTCGGCGTCTTCCTGCTGGCCACCCGGCACGACGTCGGCGGCCAGACGCCCGGCCTGAGCGTGATCACGGACAACGGCGGGATCCTCCCGCACGGCATCATGCCCGTCGTCATCGTGATGCAGGGCGTGATCTTCGCGTACGCCGCCCTGGAGCTGGTCGGTGTCACCGCGGGCGAGACCGCCGAGCCGGAGAAGGTCGTCCCGCGCGCGGTGAACTCGATCATGTGGCGCGTGGGCCTGTTCTACGTCGGCTCGGTCGTCCTGCTGGCCCTGCTGCTGCCCGGCTCGGTGTACTCGGCGGACGAGAGCCCCTTCGTCACGGTCCTCTCCCGGATCGGTGTCCCGGCGGCGGGCGACGTGATGAACCTCGTCGTCCTCACCGCCGCGATGTCCTCGCTGAACTCAGGCCTGTACTCCACGGGCCGCATCCTGCGCTCCATGGCCATGGCGGGCTCCGCGCCCAAGTTCACCGCGCGGATGAACCGCAGCCAGGTCCCGTACGGCGGCATCCTGCTCACCTGCGGGGTGTGCGTGCTCGGCGTGGGACTCAACTTCCTGGTGCCCTCCCAGGCCTTCGAGATCGTCCTCAACGTGGCGTCCCTCGGCATCATCAGCACCTGGGTGATCATCATGATCTGCCACCTGGTCTTCGTCCGCCGCGCGAAGGCGGGCCTGGTCGAGCGCCCGTCCTTCCGGCTGCCCGGCAGCCCGGTCACCGAGATCGTCACGATCGCCTTCCTGCTGGCCGTGCTGGGCCTGATGTGGAACGACCCCGAGGTCGGCCGGAAGACGTTGCTGCTGATCCCGCTGATCGCGGTCCTGCTGGTCGCCGGCTGGTTCGGGATCCGCAGCAGGGTCGGCCGGAACACGGCCGAGAATCCGCCCGGGGAATCGGCGAAGCTCACGAAGTAGCAGGTCACGGCCACTGTCAGTGGCTGCCCCTACGGTGGCGTCATGTCGGAGATCGCGTATGTCCGGGGTGACGCCACCGCGCCGTCGGTGAAGGGCGTGAAGGTGATCGCCCATGTCTGCAACGACATCGGGGGCTGGGGGAAGGGCTTCGTGCTGGCGCTCTCGCGCCGCTGGCCGGAGCCGGAGGCGGCGTACCGGGCCTGGCACCGCGACCGCGCGGCGAACGATTCCGGGCTCGGTGCGGTCCGGCTCGTCCAGGTCGAGCGGTACATGTGGGTGGCCAACATGATCGGCCAGCGCGGCATCAGGACGGGCAGCAAGGGTGTCCCCGTCCGCTACGAGGCGATCGACACGGCGCTGGGCCGGCTCGCCGACGAGGCGCTCGCGCTCGGTGCCTCCGTGCACATGCCACGGATCGGCTGCGGACTCGCGGGCGGGAGGTGGCCCCGTATCGAGCCCCTCGTCACCGACCGGCTGATACGGCGCGGGATATCCGTGACGGTGTACGACCACGGAGACGACGGGGGCTGACCTCAGGAGGCTCTGGACCGATTCGGGCGGACTGTGGCGCGTATGTGCGGTCGCTCACCCGCCCGAGTGGGTAGGTCCCGGGTATGGATCTTCTGCCGTTTCCCCTCGGTCCACTGAACCCGAGGGTCGAGCACCTGGTCGTGGCGACGGCACTGCTCGCGCTCGCCTACCTCGTCGTCTCCCGGCTGCTGCCCCGGATCAACCGTGTGCTCGACGCGCGCGAGGACGCGACCGAGGGTGCACGGCAGCGGGCCGAAGAGGTGCTGCGACAGGCCGAGGAGAAGCGCGCCGAAACCGCCGCCGTACTCGCCGGGGCGCGCCATGACGCCGCCCGGACCCGGCAGCGGGCGGCGGAGGAGGGCACCGCGCTGATCGCTGCCGCCCGTACGGACGGCCGGCGCGAACGTGACGCCGTCGTCGCCGGGGAACGTGCCCGGATCGCGGCCGAGTGCGCCGAGGCCGAGGCCGAGCTGCGCATGTGCGTCTCGGAACTCGCCTCGGAACTGGCGAGCCGCATGGTGGGCGAGCAGCTCCCGGCTCGCGCGGAACCGCGCCCCTGAGGCGTCCCCCAGGTGTCCCGAGAGGCCCTCTTCTGGACCGCAGTCGACCGCTGTACCGTCCGCCCATGCCGATACCAACGCGCCGCAGGCGCTTCACGACCACGACCTGGAGATCGCTCACCATGGCGGCCACCGCCGCCCTCACCGTCACCCTGCTGTCCGCCCCGGCACACGCCACGGACGGTGGCGCACCGCCGCGCACCGGCTTCGAGCGCACGAACGGCGCGCGCTGGACCACCCAGCCGGAGGAGTGGAGGCTGCTCGCCGCCGTGGACCGGGCGAGCGACCGCGTCTCGGTCACCCGCATCGGCACCACCGACCAGGACCGCCCGGTCCAGCTCGTCCGCATCGGCACGCGTCCCACGACCCGCACCGTGCTCCTCGTGTGCAGCCAGCACGGCGACGAGCCGTCCGGCCGGGAGGCCTGCCTCACCACGATCCGCGACCTCGCGTACGCGAAGGACCGGCGCACCGAGGAGTTCCTGAAGCACACCACCCTGCTCGTCGTGCCCACCGCCAACCCGGACGGCCGGGCCGCCGACACCCGCGGAAACAGCGACGGCGTCGACATCAACCGCGACCACCTGGCACTGCAGACCGCCGAGGCACGGGCCCTGGCCCGGCTCGTGCGCGACCGCACTCCCGACGTCATCTACGACCTGCACGAGTACGGGGGCACCCCCGGCTACTACGACAAGGACCTCTTCGACCTCTGGCCGCGCAACCTCAACACCGACGCGGCCGTCCACGACGAGGCGCGGACCCTGTCGCTGTCGTACGTCCGGCCCGCCGCCGAAGCCGCGCGGTACACGACCGGGACGTACGGCATCTGGACCGATCCCGCCACCGGCGAACCGGTCCGGCAGGTCGCGGGCGACGGACAGGAACGCATCCTGCGCAACATGTCCGGCGTCAAGCACGCGGTCGGACTGCTCATCGAGAGTCGCGTGGAGCCGCTCACCGAGGTCCCCGAGCCGGTCAACAACCGTCGCCGGGTGAATTCCCAGCTCGCCGCGTTGCAGGGACTGTTCTCCTTCGCGGGCGAGCGCGGCCGAGAGGTCGACCGGGCGACCGCGGCCGCCCGGCGCGCCGGCCTGCGGGACACCGGACCGGTGTACGTCGGCGGCGCGGACAACGATCCCGCCGAACCCGCCGAGGTGATCCAGGACCCGCCCTGCGGCTACCGGCTCACCGGTGACCAGTACGCGGAGGTGAGGGACGAGCTCGCCCTGCACGGTGTGCGCGTACGGCACGCCGCCTCCGCGGACGACGGCCACAGCGGCGGCGTCCTCGTACCACTGCGCCAGCCGCTGCGGGCCCTCGTGCCCCTGCTGCTCGACGAGCGGGCACCGTACCGGCTGACCGCGGGCACCCCCGACGCCGACTGCTGAGGACGGAGACGTTCCGGACACGGTCGCGACGCGCGTCACATGTGGCAGGGCCGATCGGGGGAAGAAGTAGCTCCGTTCCGGCCATCGGGGAAAGGCTCTGCCTGTGACGCGTGATCAGCATCGGACACCCAGTTATCACGAGGGAGGCGCGTTTCCGGGTTCGGAAGCGGGCCTCCCCGGCGGCGGGCGGCCGCAGACGGACCGCATCGTGTTCGGCGTGACGGCCGCGCTGACCCTGGCCTTCGTGGTCTGGGGCGCCGTCGCGACCGACTCGCTCACCAGCGTGTCCGACACGTTGCTCGGAGGGCTCATCCACAACGGCGGCTGGGCCTTCATGCTGGCCGCGTCCGCCTTCGTGGTCTTCGCCCTCTGGCTCGCCGTCAGCCGCTACGGCCGGATCCACCTCGGCAAGGAGGGGGAGACACCGGAGTTCCGCACGGTTTCCTGGGTGGCGATGATGTTCAGCGCCGGCATGGGCATCGGCCTGATGTTCTACGGCGTCAGCGAGCCGCTCTCCCACTACATCGCCCCGCCGCCCGGCACCAGCCCCGCGAACTCCGGGGAACGCATGGAGACGGCGATGGCGACCACCCTCTTCCACTGGACGCTGCACCCGTGGGCGATCTACGCGGTGGTCGGCCTCGGCATCGCGTACAGCACGTTCCGCAAGCGCCGCCGCCAGACCATGAGCGCCGTGTTCACGCCGCTGATCGGGGAGAGGCACGCGAACGGCGGTGTGGGCCGCGCCATCGACGTCCTCGCGATCGTCGCCACCGTCTTCGGTTCCGCGGCCTCCCTCGGCCTCGGCGCCCTGCAGATCGGCTCCGGCGTCCAGAAACTCGACTGGATGGACCATCCCGGCACCGGCCTCCTCGTCACCATCATCGCCGTCCTCACCCTGGCCTTCGTCGTCTCGGCGGTGTCCGGCGTGGAGCGGGGCATCCAGTGGCTGTCCAACACGAACATGGTGCTGGCCCTGGTGCTCGCCGTGTTCGTGTTCGTCGTCGGCCCGACCATCGTCGTCCTCGACCTGATCCCCACGTCGGCCTTCGCCTACCTCGGCGAACTGCCCGACCTCGCCGGCCGCACCGAGGCCTCCGGCGGGGACGGCGTCGCCGACTGGCTGGGCAGCTGGACGGTCTTCTACTGGGCATGGTGGATCTCCTGGACGCCGTTCGTCGGCATGTTCATCGCCCGCATCAGCCGCGGCCGCACGATCCGTCAGTTCGTCGGCGGCGTCATCCTCGTGCCGAGCACGGTCAGTCTGATCTGGTTCGCCGTCTTCGGCGGTACGGCCATGAAGATGCAGGAGCGCCACCAGCTCGGCGACGACACCAGCCCCGAGGGCCGGCTCTTCTCCGTGCTGCAGGAGTATCCCGCCGCCACGGTCACCACCCTGCTGGTGATGATCCTGGTCGGTATCTTCTTCGTCTCCGGCGCCGACGCCGCGTCCATCGTGATGGGCACGCTCTCGCAGCAGGGGGCGCTCGAACCCGGCCGGTTCGTCGTCGTCTTCTGGGGCGCGGTCACCGGCGCCGTCGCCGCGATCATGCTGCTCGTCGGCAGCGGCCAGGGCGACGCGCTCACCGGCCTGCAGAACCTCACCATCCTCGCCGCGGCGCCGTTCGTGCTGGTGATGACCGGCATGTGCGTCGCCCTGATGCGGGACCTGCGCAAGGACCCGATCATCGTGCGCGAGGAGATGGCGGGCGAGGCCGTCGAGGCCGCCGTCATCGAGGGCCACAAGAGGTACGACGGCGACTTCGAGATCCGGATCGGCCCCGGGCCCGGCACGGAGACGGAGGGCGACCCGATCGGCAAGCACTGACGGCCCCGCCGGGCCGGCCTGTCACAGCACCGCCCGGCGCGCCGCCTCCCGCGCACACCCCCGGCCACGGTGGCCCCGCGCCACCGTGGCCGCGGTTGTGCACCAGCACCCGCCCGCCCGGCTGCGGCAGCAGATACGTGGTGACCCCCGGTTCTCCACCACGACCAACCGCCCCCGCACCGGCCGCACGGAGGGATCGGGAACCAGGTCCAGGGCGCCCAGAGCGGCGCAGTTCACCGCGCCCCGTGCGCTTCCGCCGGCACCGGCACCGGCACCGGAGACGGGCCGGCACGTCGATCAGCGACAGCCGCGCCCACAGACCGGGCCCGGGTACTCCGCGGACGTCGCCGCCCGCAGCCCGGGCCCCGCGCCGCCCACGCCCCCAGCCCGTCCAGCCGCGTCTGGCCGTGTACGCCCTCGACCATGCGTACGCCCGTCTCATCGGGCCGGGCCGCCGGCCGCTCGTACTCGGCGACCGATTCCAGCGCCCACGCGCCGACGAGCGCCCCTGGTCCGATCCGGTACGACCACACACCGGTGCCGAGCACGATCACGTCGTCGCCCGCTCGTCCCGCCACGCGGCGACCGTAGCGGAATATGTCATGCAGTGCTCACATCGGTCCCGCTCTGGGGATACTCACAACATGTCTGCCGAGTATCCCGAGTACGCGACCTTCGGTCTGGCACCGGCCATGCGCGCCGGCGGTGTCCTCGCCAACGGTGACTACCAGGTGCACCGGGACTTCGTGGACTTCATCGTCGACGGGCGCCCGCTGCTGTTCCAGCTCTCCGACCTGGACGCCGTCTCCCCGCTCGCCTCCGACGTCCCGCCCGCCATCTTCACCGCGCACGTACGCGGCCTGCTGCTGGAGGCCGACGCCCCGCTGACCGGCGGACGGTACGTCATATACGGCTGCCCCGAGTGCGAGGACCTGGCCTGCGGGGCCGTCACCGCGGTCATCGAGCGGGCGGGCGACGACTACGTATGGCGCGACTTCGCCTGGCAGACGCGGGCGGAGGCCGACCTGGAGCTGAACGGGTACCACGGGATAGGGCCGTTCCGCTTCGAGGGCGACGAGTACCGCGGCGCACTGCGCTCCCTGCTCGCCGGGGTTCCCGACGAGCCCGCGAGCCGCCGGGTGCTGCTCATCGGCGCCCGTGTCGCCGTCCTCGCCCGGCTCGCCGCCGCCCTGCGCACCATCGGCATCGGCGCCGAGATCACCCGGGACGCCGCGGGGGTCTCCGCCGACGAGCTGCGCACCTACGGCGCGGTCGCCTTCGGGCAGACCGTGGCCGAGGAGGAACGCACCGCCGTACGACGGTCGTTCGAGCGTGCCGGGGCCGACGTCGCGTACGTCGACGGTCTGGCGCCGATCATCCCCCTGCTGGTGGCCCAGATCGAGAACGCCCTGGACCGCAGCCCGCCGGAACAGCGCCGGCTGGTCCGGCTGATCGCCGCCGACGGCGCGGCGGGTGTCGAGGTCACCTCCACCTGCCGGGTGCGGTTGACGGCGTACCGGCTGGACCGCCTGTCCCGCGCCCGCACGCACGAGATCTTCGACGGCACCCTGCCGGCCGGCCGTCACCGCATCGCGCTGGACGCGAAGGCCGTGCGGAAGGAGTCGTTCCTCGTCGCGCGGTCGTCGGGGAGCGTGCTGGTGGAGGCCGTGGCCCGCTGAGCGGGCCCGAGCCGGCCGTCGACACGGGCCCCAGCGCCCGCTCCGGAGTCCCGAGCCCCGGGGCGGGGCCGGGCGTCCTGCCGATGTGCCCGGTCCCGCCCCGGACGCGTCAGCGCCGGCCCTTGCCCTGGTCCAGAAGCCCCGCGCGGCGCAGCGCGTCGGCCATCGCGCTGTTGGCCGGAGCCGGCGCCTGGCGGGCACCGCCGCCACCGCCCTGACCGCCTCCGCGTCCCTGTCGCTGCTGGCCGCGCTGCTGGGGCGGACGCCCGCCGCGCTGCCTGCCGCCGCCCTCCGGCGCCGCCTCGTCGTCGAGCCGCAGCGTCAGCGAGATCCGCTTGCGCGGGATGTCGATGTCCAGCACCTTCACCTTGACGATGTCGCCCGGCTTCA
This sequence comes from Streptomyces sclerotialus, assembly GCA_000719105.1. Lineage (GTDB taxonomy): Bacteria > Actinomycetota > Actinomycetes > Streptomycetales > Streptomycetaceae > Streptomyces > Streptomyces sclerotialus_B. The sequence goes on from JODX01000020.1 coordinate 83,625, forward strand.
CCACGTCCCGCGGGTCCTTGACGAAGGTCTTCGACATCGCGGAGACGTGCACCAGTCCGTCCTGGTGGACACCCACGTCGACGAACGCGCCGAAGGCGGCCACGTTCGTGACGACGCCCTCCAGGACCATCCCGGACGACAGGTCCGCGATCTTCTCGACGCCCTCCTTGAAGGTCGCCGTCCTGAAGGCCGGACGCGGGTCGCGCCCCGGCTTCTCCAGCTCCTTGAGGATGTCGCTCACCGTCGGCAGACCGAACGTGTCGTCCACGAAGTCCTGCGGCCGCAGGGAACGCAGCACCGACGTGTTGCCGACGAGCGCGGCCACCTCCTGGCCCGACGTCTTCACCATGCGGCGGACCACCGGGTACGCCTCCGGGTGCACACTGGAGGCGTCCAGCGGGTCGGCGCCGCCCCGGATCCGGAGGAAGCCCGCGCACTGCTCGTACGCCTTGGGGCCGAGCCGTGACACCTTCTTCAGCTCGGTACGGGAGGTGAAGGGGCCGTTGGCGTCGCGGTGCGCCACGATGTTCTCGGCGAGCCCGGAGGTGATGCCGGAGACCCGGGCGAGCAGCGGCGCGGAGGCCGTGTTGACGTCCACGCCGACGCCGTTCACGCAGTCCTCGACCACCGCGTCCAGTGACCGCGACAGCTTCACCTCGGACAGGTCGTGCTGGTACTGGCCGACGCCGATCGACTTCGGGTCGATCTTCACCAGCTCGGCCAGCGGGTCCTGGAGCCGGCGGGCGATCGAGACGGCGCCGCGCAGCGACACGTCCATGCCGGGCAGCTCCTGCGAGGCGAACGCCGACGCCGAGTACACGGACGCGCCCGCCTCGGACACCATCACCTTGGTGAGCTGCAGCTCCGGGTGCTTGGTGATCAGTTCACCGGCGAGCTTGTCGGTCTCGCGGGACGCCGTGCCGTTGCCGATCGCGATCAGCTCGACCGCGTGCTCCTTCGCCAGGCGCGCGAGCTTCGCGATCGCCTCGTCCCACTTGTTGGCCGGGACGTGCGGATAGATCACGTCGGTGGCGACGACCTTGCCGGTCGCGTCCACCACGGCCACCTTCACACCCGTACGGAACCCGGGGTCGAGGCCGAGCGTCGCGCGCGTGCCCGCGGGGGCGGCGAGCAGCAGGTCGCGCAGGTTGGCCGCGAACACGCCGACCGCCTCGTCCTCGGCGGCCGTACGCAGCCTCAGCCGCGTGTCGATGCCCAGGTGCACGAGGATGCGGGTGCGCCAGGCCCAGCGGACGGTGTCCTTCAGCCACTTGTCGCCGGGACGGCCCTGGTCGGCGATCCCGAACCGGTGGGCGACGATCCCCTCGTACGACGACGGGCCGTCCGTGGGCTCCTCGGGCTCCAGCGTGAGGTCGAGAACCTCCTCCTTCTCGCCGCGCAGCATGGCCAGGATCCGGTGCGAGGGCAGCTCGGTGAACGGCTCGGCGAAGTCGAAGTAGTCGGCGAACTTGGCGCCCGCCTCCTCCTTGCCCTCCCGCACCTTGGCGGCCAGCCGGCCGCGCACCCACATGCGCTCGCGCAGCTCGCCGATCAGGTCGGCGTCCTCCGAGAACCGCTCGGTGAGGATCGCCCGGGCGCCGTCCAGCGCGGCCTGCGGATCGGCGACCCCCTTGTCCGCGTCGACGAAGGCCGTGGCCGCCGCCAGCGGTTCCACGGTCGGGTCGCCGAGCAGGCCCTCGGCGAGGGGCGCAAGGCCCGCCTCGCGCGCGATCTGCGCCTTGGTCCGCCGCTTCGGCTTGAACGGCAGGTAGATGTCCTCCAGGCGCGCCTTCGTCTCCGCGCCGCGGAGCTGCGCCTCGACCTCGGGCGTCAGCTTGCCCTGCTCGCGCACCGAGTCGAGGATCGCCGTGCGCCGGTCCTCCAGCTCCCGCAGATAGCGCAGCCGCTCCTCGACCGTGCGCAGCTGCGCGTCGTCGAGCATCTCGGTCGCTTCCTTGCGGTAGCGGGCGATGAAGGGCACCGTCGAACCGCCGTCGAGCAGCTCGACCGCGGCCTTCACCTGCCGCTCCCGCACGCCGAGCTCCTCGGCGATCCTGCCTTCGATGGATCCCACTGCGCTGGCCCCGCTGGACCCGGGTGTCGTCACGATCCCGTACCGCCTTCCCCGCTTCAGGTTGCGCGGCAATTGTGGCAGGTGACGCCGACAGCGGGGGATCAGGGCGCCATCAAGGGCGCGGCGCCGGGCCCGTACGTGCGGATACGTGCGGGGAGCCGGACGTGAATTCCACGTCCGGCTCCCCGCAACGGATGTCTCAGGCTCGGCGTGCCGTACTCGACGCGCCGCCGAACAGCCGGGCGACGGCCCGGAAGGGCAGCGTGACGACGGTGGCGATGGCCGACCCGATCTGTCGCAGCACATCTGCGATCGCGCGGAACACGTGTCTCCCCTTTCGTCTCCCGACCTCGCGACCGGGAGATGCACGGGTACCGCTCATGGCGCGATCCATACCTGTCGGCTTACCGGGAGCAACGGCCCCTGCCGCCTCAGCGCTTGCCGATCATTCCCGCGGGGAACGCGCCCGCCGCGACCGCGGCCGCCGCCAGCCCCCGCGCCAGCTCGGTGAGCCGCTCGACGCCCGCCGCGCCCAGGTGCTCGTACGGCGCCCGGTCCAGCCGGTCCGTCTCGGCCTCGACCTCTTCGCGCAGGGCGGCGCCCGTTTCCGTCAGCTCGCCGTCGCCGTCGAGCAGTCCGCGTTCCCGGAGCCGTCCGGCCGCCGCCTCCCAGTCGTCCCGCCTCCAGCCGCGGGTTCCCAGGGCCCACTTCGGGGCCATGCCCTTGCCGGTGGCCGTGTGGCTCACCAGGGCCTCCACCGGGTCGAGCTCCGCGTCCAGCAGTACCGCGAGGTGCCCGTCGCCGCGGTGCTCCCGCAGCAGCGTCGCCGCGTGCCAGAGGGCGAGGTGCGGCTCGTCGGGCACGGGCAGGTCGGCGTGGGCGGCGTACAGCGGGCGCGCGGTCCGGCCGCACGCCTCGGCAGCGCGCAGGGCGAGTTTTGCCGCCTCGGCCACCTCCTGGGAGGCGACGGCCTCGTCGCCGAGGAGCCGCCGCAGAGTGGCGTCGACGGCACGCGCGCGGGCGGCGAGCACGACGGACGGGGAGGCCTTCTTCCACACGGCGGGCACGTGCCGGGCCACCAGTTCGTGCCGGAAGCTGTAGAACGTGGCCGTCACCACGCCCGCGCCCACCGGGCCCATGGCGGCGGACCGCGCGGCGAAGTACGCACCGCTCGGATCGTCGATCCCGACGGCGGCCAGCTCCCGGCCGAGGTCCGGCGAGAAGTAGTGCGAGGAGTGCAGGGGGTTGAGGGCGTTGTGGCAGCGCCGCCCGGCGCGCTCCGGCAGGGATGTCGTCATGCTTGAACGCTACCGACTGGTAGGTACGTCGGGAAGAGGTGACCCTGCCGTGGCAGGAAAGGTGGGCTGCTCGTCATTGTGGCCATCACCCCGCCCACCGCACCATCGAGGCATGCGAACCGTCCTGGTCGTCCTCTTCGACGACGTGCAGAGCCTCGACGTCACCGGCCCGGTGGAGGTGTTCGCCGGCGCGGAGACCGCTTCCCCGGGGACGTACACCCTGCGCACCGCCACCCTGGACGGCACCCCTGTACGCACCTCCAGCGGTCTCACCGTCGTTCCTGACCTGGCCCTGACCGGTCTCGCCGGCGCACCCGCGCCGCACACCCTCCTCGTCCCGGGCGGCCAGGGCACCCGCCGGCCCGCCCCGGAGCTCGTCGCCTGGCTGCGGGAGCACGGCCCGCGCGCGCGGAGGCTCGTCTCGGTCTGCACGGGTGCGATCCTGCTCGCCGAGGCGGGCCTCCTGGACGGCCGCCGGGCGACCACCCACTGGGCGTACTGCGCGAAGCTGGCCCGCGACCACCCGAAGATCGAGGTCGACCCGGACCCCATCTACGTACGCGACGGACACGTCGCCACCTCCGCCGGCGTCACCTCCGGCATCGACCTCGCCCTCGCCCTCGTCGAGGAGGACCTCGGCCGCGACACCGCGCTCGCCATCGCCCGCCACCTGGTGGTCTTCCTGCGCCGCCCGGGCAACCAGGCCCAGTTCAGCGCCCAGCTCGCCGCGCAGACCGCCCGGCGGGAGCCGCTGCGGGAGGTCCAGCAGTGGATCACCGAGCACCCCGAGGACGACTTGAGCATCGAGTCGCTCGCCGCCCGGGCCAGTCTCTCGCCCCGTCACTTCGCCCGCACGTTCCTCGCCGAGACCGGAACGACGCCCGGACGGTACGTCGACCGGGTCCGCCTCGAACACGCCCGCCGTCTCCTCACGGACACCGCCGACGGCGTCGAGGAGATCTCGCGCGCGTGCGGCTACGGAACCCCGGAGGCGATGCGCCGCGCCTTCGTCAAGACCCTGGGCACCGCCCCGGCGGAGTACCGCCGCCGGTTCCGCCCCGTACCGGCCGACCGATGACACAGAAGGAGCCCCCGATGCAGATCGCCATCGTCCTCTACGACCGCTTCACCGCCCTGGACGCCGTAGGCCCGTACGAGACCCTGGGCCGCCTCCCCGACGCCGAGACCGTCTTCGTCGCCGAGCAGGCCGGTCCCGTGCGCAGCGACACCGGAGCCCTGGCGCTCACCGCCGACCGGACCCTCGCCGAGGTGCGGAGCCCGGACATCGTCGTCGTCCCGGGCGGCCCCGGCCAGTCCGCGCAGATGGAGAACGAGCCCCTCCTCGACTGGCTGCGCACCGCCGACCGGACGAGCACCTGGACGACCTCCGTGTGCACCGGCTCCCTGCTGCTCGCCGCCGCCGGACTGCTGCGGGGCCGCCGCGCCACCTCGCACTGGCTGGCCCTCGACGTCCTCAGGCCGTACGGCGCCGAGCCGACGGGGGAGCGGGTGGTGCTCGACGGCAAGTACGTCACCGCGGCCGGCGTCTCCTCCGGCATCGACATGGGGCTCACCCTGGTCGGCCGGATCGCGGGCGACGAACACGCGCAGGCCGTGCAGCTGCTGACGGAGTACGACCCGCAGCCGCCCTACGGCGCGGGCTCCCCCGGGAAGGCGCCCGCGCACCTCGTGGAGGAGTTCCGCGCCAAGAGCCGCTTCATCCTGACGTAGTCCAGGTGAACCGCGGCCGCCTGCGCTCCAGGAACGCGGCGACGCCCTCCACGGTGTCGCCGCTGCCGCGCGCCTGCTCGGCCCAGTACGCGTCCCGGTCCGTCTGCCCGTTCGCGAACTCCTTGGCCGCGGCCTGGGTCAGCTCCGAGCGTGACACCAGCACCCGGGCGAACTCCGCGACCCGCTCGCCCAGTTCCCCCACCGGCAGCACCTCGTCCACCAGCCCCGTCCGCAGCGCCCGCTCCGCACCGATCAACTCGCCCGAGAACAACAGGTACTTGGCGGTGGCCGGGCCCACCAGTGCCACCAGCCGCCGGGTGGAGGACGCCGGATACACGATGCCGAGCTTCGCGGGCGTCACCCCGAACAGCGCGCCCTCCTCGGCGAACCGGAGATCGCAGGCCGCCGCGAGCTGCGCCCCGCCGCCCACGCAGTGCCCCCTGACCGCCGCCAGCGTGGGCTTCGGGAACGCCGCGAGGGCCTCCTCGGCGAGCACGGCCAGCCCCTGTGCCTCCTCCGCGGAGCCCTGTAGCGTCGAGATGTCGGCTCCCGCACAGAACGTCCCGCCCGCACCGGTGAGCACCAGCACCCGTACGGCGGGGTCGGCCGCCAGGCCGTCGAGCAGCTGCGGCAGCGCCCGCCACATCCCGGCGGTCATGGCGTTGCGCTTGGCCGGGTGGTGGACGACGACGGTGGCGACCCCGTCGGTGACGCCGTGCAGCAGCTGTGGCTCCATGCACGGGATGCTAGCCACCTCCCACGACCATACGATCAACGCGGGGGCCCGGACCCGAGGAGGCTTCCGCATGGTGGGACGAAAGAGGGCGGGACAGCAGGGGACGGGAGCGCAGAGGGCGGGCGCGGCGGACGGAACCGCGAAGCTCAGCCGCGGCTTCGGCTGGCTCGCCGCACTCGGTGTGATCCTGGTGCTCGCGGGCGTCGTCGGGCTCGTCTACACCGGCGTCGCCACGCTGACCTCGATGCTCCTGTTCGGCTGGCTGCTGCTGATCGGCGGGGTCGTCGGCCTGCTGCACGCGGTGCAGGCGCGCGGCACCAGCTTCTTCTGGCTCGGTGTCGTGGTCGCCGCCCTGAACATCGCGGCCGGTGTCGTGATCCTCAAGATGCCCCAGGCGGCCGCGGAGGCCCTCACCATGTTCGCCGCGCTGCTCTTCCTGACCGGCGGGGTGTTCCGGCTGGTGGGGAGCCTGGTGGTGCGCGGTCCGCAGTTCGGCTGGACGCTTCTCCAGGGCGCCTTCGGTCTGCTCCTGGGCATTCTGGTGCTGGTGTCCTGGCCGAGCAGCAGCCAGTACGTCATCGGCACGTTCATCTCGCTCGCCCTGCTCTTCGACGGGCTCGGGCTGATCGCCACGGGCTACGGCGGGCGGCGCATCGTCGGCATGGTCTCGGACCGGATGGCCGGGGACGACGGCCGGCGGACCGGCGGAGGCGGCCGAGGCTCATCCGCATCAGGGGACAAACGCGTACAACCCGAATAGTTCGGAAGGCGGCGCGCCGACGGCAGGGTCGGTCACCGGGCTGCCCGGGGCGTTCAGTTGTGGTCGTAAGCCGTCGATAGGCGCTGACTTGCGTTCAGTTCCCGAGGCCGCACCCACGCCTTCTCAACACTCGACGTGTGGTGACGATCGAGCGCAAGGGTGGCGACCGGACGATGAAGAGCGAAGGGCGGGGGCCGGTCCCGCGCCCTGACGGCGGAGGGGATCCGCCGTGCGAGGAACGCAGAGCGACGGCACGGCGGCCGTACGAAGGAGTCTGGCGGTTCACCGCCCCGACCGTCGACGCCTCGGTGCCCCAGGCGCGGCACGCCGTCCGCGACCTGCTCGTCCGCCAGGGCGTACCCGTGACGGAGGACCTGACCCAGGGGCTGCTGCTGATCGTCTCCGAACTGGTGACCAACGCGGTCAGGCACGCGGCGCTGGTGTCACCGACGCTCGCCGTGGAGGTCGCCGTCGGCGCCGAGTGGGTGCGCGTCTCGGTGGAGGACGGTCATCCCTACCGTCCGACCGCCCTGGAGGCCGACCACGCCCGGACCGGCGGCCGGGGCCTGCTCCTGGTCCGGGAGGTCACCAGGGAAGCGGGCGGAGTGTGCGACATGGAGCACACCGCGAGTGGCGGCAAGGTGATCTGGGCCGTCCTGCCACTGCGCTCCACCCCCCTGCTCTAGCCCACCGGGCGGCGCCTTCCGCCCCGGATCACCAGCCGGCGGACGGGCCCGTCAGCTCCCTGACCGCCGGACGGGCCGCGTCGAGCACCGTCATGAACCACGACGAGAAGGGGTCCCGCGCATGCCGCTCCGCCAGCTCGGCGGGCGTCACGAAGGCCGTGGCCCCGACCTCCTCGGCGTCGGGCCGCAGCGGGGACTGCACCAGCCCCACGAAGAGGTGGTTGAACTCCTGCTCCACCAGGCCCGAGGCCGGGTCCGGGTGGTTGTAGCGGACCGTACCCGCCTCGGCCAGCAGTGACGGGGAGACCCCCAGCTCCTCGAACGTCCGCCGGGCCGCCGCCGTGAAGGGCGCCTCGCCCGGGTAGGGGTGGCCGCAGCAGGTGTTCGACCAGACGCCGGGGGAGTGGTACTTGCCGAGGGCCCGCTGCTGGAGCAGCAGCCGCCCGCGCTCGTCGAAGAGGAACACGGAGAACGCCCGGTGCAGCTGCCCGGGAGCCTGGTGGGCGGCGAGCTTCTCCGCGGTGCCGATCGTGGTGCCGTCCTCGTCGACCAGTTCCAGCAGGATCGCTTCCGTGGTGCCTTGCGGTGCACTGTGCGTCGCGGTGGCAGGTGTGATCGGCATAAATCGTCCTTCGCCTCGTTCGTCGAGCCCTAAGTCTGCCGCACGAAACCGGCACTCCCGGCACTTCGCGGCGCGGCGGGCACGGAGCCGGAGCACGGAGCGTGGGCGGGGTGCCCGGGCGTCAGCGCGAGCCGCTCGCCGCGCGCGTGCCCCGGCTCGGTGGCACAGCGCTCAGTGGCAGAGCTTCGCCTCGTGCTCCGCGTGGCCGCTCGGCTCGAGCTGGAAGGTGCAGTGCTCGACGTCGAAGTGGTCGCCGAGGCAGCCCTGGAGTTCGTGCAGCATCTTCTCGTGGCCGATGGCGCTCAGGGTGCCGCCGCCCACGACCACATGGGCGGACAGCACCGGCATCCCGGACGTGATCGTCCAGGCATGCAGATCGTGCACGTCCTCCACGCCGGGCAGCGCCAGTATGTGGGCGCGCACCTCGGCCATGTCGACGCCCCTGGGGGCCGACTCCAGCAGGACGTCGAGGGTCTCGCGCAGCAGCTTCACCGTACGCGGGACGATCATCAGGCCGATGACCAGCGAGGCGATCGGGTCGGCGGCCTGCCAGCCCGTCGTGAGGACGACCACCGCGGAGACCAGCACCGCCACGGAGCCCAGCGCGTCCGCCGCCACCTCCAGGAACGCGCCCCGCACGTTCAGGCTCTCCTGCTGGCCCCGCATCAGCAGCGTGAGCGAGATCATGTTCGCCACCAGGCCGATCAGCGCGAACACGATCGTGAGGCCGCCCTCCGTCGCGGCCGGGGTGAGGAAGCGCTGGACCGCCTCGTACAGCACATAGCCGCCGACGCCGAGCAGCAGGAGACAGTTGGCCAGCGCGGCGAGGATCTCGGCGCGGGCGTACCCGAAGGTGCGCCGCTCGCTCGCCGGGCGGCCCGCGAAGTGGATGGCGAGCAGCGCCATCCCGAGCCCCAGCGCGTCCGTCGCCATGTGGGCCGCGTCCGCGATGAGCGCGAGCGAATCCGCCAGCACCCCGCCGACGATCTCGACCACCATGACGGTGAGTGTGATCGACAGCGCCACCCGCAGCCTGCCGCGGTACGCCGCCGTCGCCGTACCGCCCGCGGGTGCGCCGTGCGTGTGCCCGTGCGCATGCCCGTGATCGTGACCGGCCCCCATCGATCCCGCCTTCCCGAGTCCGTCTGCGGAGCACCCAGTGAACTACGGGTGGGGGGTATCGGGCAACGCGGCACTGAACACCGTTGTCATGTGCCTTGACCTGCGGAAACGGCAGATCGTCGCATCGCAGGTCAGAAGTGGTGGCGGGTCATCCGCCGTGGTGCAGCCGCCACCCCGCCCAGGCCGACTCGACCATTTCCCGCACCCCGCGCCGTGCCGCCCAGTCCAGCTCGCGGGCGGCCAGGCCGGCCGCGGCGACCGCACGCGGCGCGTCCCCGGGGCGGCGCGGCTCGACGAGCGGGGGGCGCCGGTCGCCGGTCACCTCACCGATCAGCTCGATCAGTTCGCGAACGGAAACGCCCTCGCCGCGGCCGATGTTCACCGTCAGATCGCCGGTGGCCTCCGGCGCGGCCAGCCGCCGGGCCGCCGCGAGGTGCGCGTCGGCGAGATCGGCGACGTGGATGTAGTCGCGGACGCAGGTGCCGTCCGGGGTCGGGTAGTCGTCGCCGAAGACGCGCGGGGCCTCGTCGCGGGTGAGCCGGTCGAAGACCATCGGGATGACGTTGAAGACACCGGTGTCGGCGAGCTCCGGCGCGGCGGCGCCCGCCACGTTGAAGTAGCGCAGGCACACGGTCGCGATGCCGTGCGCCCGCCCCGCCGCCCGCACCAGCCACTCCCCGGCGAGCTTCGTCTCGCCGTACGGGCTCAGCGGCGCGCACGGGGTGTCCTCGGTGATGAGGTCCGCGTCCGGATTGCCGTAGACCGCCGCCGACGAGGAGAACAGGAACCGCCGCACACCCGCCTCCGCCACGGCCTCCAGCAGGGTGGCGAGGCCGCCCACGTTCTCCTGGTAGTAGCGCGTGGGCTCCGCCACGGACTCGCCGACCTGCTTGCGGGCCGCGAGATGCACCACACCCGTCACCGCATGCTCGCCGAGCACCCGCTTCAGCAGCCCGCCGTCCAGCGCCGACCCCTCGATCAGCGGGATGCCTTCGGGCAGCCGGGCCGGGACGCCGGCCGACAGATCGTCGAGGGCGACCACGCGCTCCCCGGCGTCCGCCATGGCCCGCGCCACATGCGCCCCGATGTATCCGGCTCCACCTGTGATCAGCCACGTCATGGCCACCCACCCTATGTCGTCTGCGGAGCGGGGCCCGCCGTACCGGGCGCCGTACGCGATGCCGTGAATGCGCTGATCTGCGACGGGCGGTTTGTGGCACGGCCCCGGAATCCCCGATGATGATCGCGGCCGAGGTGGAGCAGAGCAGGTTGAGCAGGCCCTGAACAGGCGGTGAACGCTCGCTTCTCATCATCCGATAGCCTCTGCCGACACGCCGCCCGGCCCGAGGGCCAGGGGCGCCCCCACCACGCACATGTCCGGCGCGGCCGCGCCGGCACCCAGGGAGTGAGTTCGTCCTGTCGACCGCCATCCTCACCGGTCAGCCGGTTCCCGGAGCGTCCCTGGAGGGCGAGCTGCGGGCACTCGGCTTCGATGTGCGGGTCGCCACCGACGCCGGCCACGCCGAGACGCTGCTCGCCCAGGTCCCCCGGGACCAGCGGGTCGCGCTCGTGGACGCCCGGTTCGTGGGCCACCTCCACGCGCTGCGCCTCGGTCTCACGGACCCCCGCTTCCCGGCCGCCGCGCTGCCCGGCGCCGTGACCGTCCAGCCCGCCGCCCGGCAGGAACTGGCCCGCGCCCTGGCCCGGACGAGCACCGGCGCGTCCGCGTCCGGCGGGTCCGCCGTCGCCGTGGACAGCCTCGCCGACCGCGTCACCGCGGCCCTCGACGCCGACGGCGTGGCCGTGCACCGCCCCGAGCTCGGCTCCCTCGTCGCCACCGTCCCCGCCGACCCGCAGGCCCGCAACGAGGCCCGGCAGGCCGTGGCCGCCGTCGACGACGAGGCCGTACGGCTGCGTACGGCGGTGAAGTCCCGCGACGGCTTCTTCACCACGCACTTCATCAGCCCGTACTCGCGCTACATCGCCCGCTGGTGCGCGCGCCGCGGCCTCACCCCGAACCAGGTCACCACCGCGTCGCTGCTCACCGCGCTGATCGCGGCGGGCTGCGCGGCCACCGGCACCCGCGGCGGCTTCGTCGCGGCCGGTGTGCTGCTGCTCGCCTCGTTCGTGCTCGACTGCACGGACGGCCAGCTCGCCCGCTACTCCCTGCAGTACTCGACGCTCGGCGCCTGGCTCGACGCCACCTTCGACCGGGCCAAGGAGTACGCCTACTACGCGGGCCTCGCGCTCGGCGCGGCCCGCGGCGGCGACGACGTGTGGGCGCTCGCGCTCGGCGCGATGATCCTGCAGACCTGCCGGCACGTCGTGGACTTCAGCTTCAACGAGGCCAACCACGACGCCACCGCCAACACCAGCCCCACCGCCGCCCTCTCCGACAAGCTCGACAGCGTCGGCTGGACGGTCTGGCTGCGCCGCATGATCGTGCTGCCGATCGGCGAGCGCTGGGCGCTGATCGCGGTCTTCACGGCGCTCACCACACCGCGCATCACCTTCTACGTACTCCTCGTCGGCTGCGCCTTCGCCGCCTGCTACACGACCGCCGGGCGCGTCCTCAGGTCGCTGACCCGCAAGGCACGGCGGACCGCGCGGGCGGCACAGGCCCTCGCCGACCTGGCCGATTCCGGCTGGCTGGCCGGCGCCGCGATCCGCAAGCGGCGCGGCGGCGGCTACGGGGCGCCCCTGCTCGCGGTCTTCGCCGCCGCCCTGCTCGTGACCAGCGCCGCCACCTTCCGTGACGACCCGTGGGGCGTCTTCGCCAGTGCCTGCACCTACACCGTCCTGTCCGGCGTCGCCGTCTCCGGACCGCTCACCGGCCCCCTGGACTGGCTGGTCCCGCCGGTCCTCCGGGCCGCCGAGTACGGCACGGTCCTGCTGCTCGCGGCCCAGGCGGACGTGAACGGAGCCTTGCCCGCGGCTTTCGGGCTGGTGGCGGCCGTCGCCTACCATCACTACGACACGGTGTACCGCATCCGCGGTGGCACCGGTGCGCCCCCGCGGTGGCTGGTGCGGGCGATCGGCGGGCACGAAGGCAGGACGCTGGTGGTCACTGCGCTGGCCGCGCTGCTCACCGCCGCAGATTTCACGCTCGCGCTCACGGTCTGCGCCGTGTTCGTGGCGCTCGTGGTGCTCGCCGAGAGCATCCGTTTCTGGGTCTCCGCCGGAGCACCCGCCGTACACGATGAAGGAGAACCCGCATGATCGGCCTCGTCCTGGCCGCCGGCGCCGGCCGGCGTCTGCGCCCCTACACCGAAACGCTGCCCAAGGCGCTGGTGCCCGTGGTGGGCGAGGGAACCGAGAACGAGCTCTCCGTCCTCGACCTCACCCTGAAGAACTTCGCCGAGATCGGTCTCACCGAGGTCGCGATCATCGTCGGGTACCGCAAGGAGGCGGTGTACGAGCGCCGCGAGGCCCTGGAGCAGAAGTACGGCGTCAAGATCACCCTTATCGACAACGACAAGGCCGAGGAGTGGAACAACGCCTACTCCCTGTGGTGCGGCCGTGACGCCATCAAGCACTCGGTGATCCTCGCCAACGGCGACACCGTGCACCCGGTCTCCGTCGAGAAGACGCTGCTCGCCGCCCGCGGCGACGGCAAGAAGATCATCCTCGCGATCGACACGGTGAAGTCGCTCGCCGACGAGGAGATGAAGGTCGTCGTCGACGCCGAGAAGGGCATGACGAAGATCACCAAGCTGATGGACCCGGCGGAGGCCTCCGGCGAGTACATCGGCGTCACCCTGATCGAGGGCGAGGCCGCCGACGAGCTGGCCGACGCCCTGAAGACCGTCTTCGAGACGGACCCCCAGCAGTTCTACGAGCACGGCTACCAGGAGCTCGTGAACCGCGGCTTCCAGATCGACGTCGCGCCCATCGGCGACGTCAAGTGGGTCGAGATCGACAACCACGACGACCTCGCCAAGGGCCGGGAGATCGCGTGCCAGTACTGACGAGGCTCATCCCCTCGCCGATCGTCGTGGACATCCGCCCGGGTGCCCTCGACGATCTGGCGACGGTCCTCGCGGACCAGCGGATCTCGTCGTCCGGCAAGCTGGCCGTCGCCATCAGCGGCGGCTCCGGCGCCAAGCTCCGGGAGCGGATCTGCCCGGCGCTGCCGGACGCCGACTGGTTCGAGGTCGGCGGCGGCACGCTGGACGACGCGGTCAAGCTGGCCGACGCGATGAAGCGCGGGCGCTACGACGCGGTCGTGGGCCTCGGCGGCGGCAAGATCATCGACTGTGCGAAGTTCGCCGCCGCCCGCGTAGGGCTCCCCCTGGTCGCGGTCGCCACGAACCTCTCGCACGACGGTCTGTGCTCGCCCGTCGCGACCCTCGACAACGACGCGGGCCGCGGCTCCTACGGCGTGCCCAACCCGATCGCGGTCGTCATCGACCTCGACGTCATCCGCGAGGCCCCGGTCCGCTTCGTGCGCTCCGGTATCGGCGACGCCCTGTCCAACATCTCCGCGGTCGCGGACTGGGAGCTCGCCGCCCGCGAGAAGGGCGAGGACATCGACGGTCTGGCGGCCGCCATGGCCCGGCAGGCCGGCGAGGCCGTGCTGCGCCACCCCGGCGGCGTCGGCGACGACGGCTTCCTCCAGGTGCTCGCCGAGGGCCTGGTCCTCACCGGCATCTCGATGTCGGTGGCGGGCGACTCCCGCCCCGCCTCCGGCGCCTGCCACGAGATCAACCACGCCTTCGACCTGCTCTTCCCCAAGCGCGCCGCGAGCCACGGCGAGCAGTGCGGCCTGGGTGCGGCCTTCGCGATGCACCTGCGCGGGGCGCACGAGGAGTCGGCGTACATGGCCGAGGTGCTGCACCGGCACGGGCTGCCCGTACTGCCGGAGGAGATCGGCTTCACCGTGGACGAGTTCGTCCAGGTCGTCGAGTTCGCCCCGCAGACCCGGCCCGGCCGCTACACCATCCTCGAACACCTCGACCTCAACACCGACCAGATCAGGGACGCCTACGCCGACTATGCAAAAGCCATCGGTAGCTGAGCTCCGCCCGGTCGTCCACCCCGCCGGGGTGAAGGACCGGCGGAGCGGCGAGCACTGGGCCGGCCGGCTCTACATGCGCGAGATCTCGCTGCGGATAGACCGGCACCTGGTGAACACACGGGTCACGCCCAACCAGCTGACCTACCTGATGACCGTCTTCGGCGTGCTCGCCGCCCCGGCCCTGCTGGTGCCGGGGATCTGGGGCGCCGTCCTCGGCGTGCTCGCGGTGCAGCTCTACCTGCTCCTCGACTGCGTCGACGGCGAGATCGCCCGCTGGAAGAAGCAGTACTCGCTGTCCGGTGTCTATCTGGACCGGGTGGGCGCGTACCTGTGCGACGCCGCCGTGCTGGTGGGCTTCGGACTGCGCGCCGCCGACCTGTGGGGCACCGGGCGGACCGACTGGCTGTGGGCCTTCCTCGGCACCCTCGCCGCCGTCGGCGCCGTGCTGATCAAGGCCGAGACCGACCTCGTCGGCGTCGCCCGGCACCAGGCCGGGAAGCCGCCGGTGCAGGAGTCGGCGTCCGCGCCGCGCTCGTCCGGTCTGGCGCTGGCCCGCCGGGCGGCCTCGGCGCTGCAGTTCCACCGTCTGGTCCTCGGGATCGAGGCGTCCCTGCTGATCCTGGTCCTCGCGATCGTGGACGCGGTCCGGGACGACCTGTTCTTCTCCCGGCTCGGGGTCGCCGTACTGGCCGGCATCGCGCTGCTCCAGACGCTGCTGCACCTCGTGTCCATCCTCGCCTCGAGCAGGCTGAAGTGAGTACCGCGAAGAAGCCGCTGAAGGTCGGCGCGGTCATCATCACCATGGGCAACCGCCCCGATGAGCTGCGCGCCCTCCTCGACTCGGTCGCCAAGCAGGAGGGCGACCGGGTCCAGGTGGTCGTCGTCGGCAACGGCTCCCCGGTGCCGGAGGTCCCCGAGGGCGTCCGCACCGTCGAGCTGCCCGAGAACCTCGGTATCCCCGGCGGCCGCAACGTCGGTATCGAGGCGTTCGGCCCCGGCGGCTCGGACGTCGACATCCTGCTCTTCCTCGACGACGACGGCCTGCTCGCCCGCAACGACACCGCCGAGCTGTGCCGCGAGGCGTTCGCCGCCGACCCCGAGCTCGGCATCATCAGCTTCCGCATCGCCGACCCGGACACCGGTGTCACCCAGCGCCGCCACGTGCCCCGGCTGCGGGCCTCGGACCCGATGCGCTCCTCGCGCGTGACCACCTTCCTCGGTGGCGCGAACGCGGTGCGTACGAAGGTCTTCGCGGACGTCGGCGGACTTCCTGATGAATTCTTCTACGCCCACGAGGAAACCGACCTCGCATGGCGGGCCCTCGACGCGGGCTGGATGATCGACTACCGGTCCGACATGGTGCTGAACCACCCGACGACCGCACCCTCGCGGCACGCGGTCTACCACCGCATGGTCGCCCGCAACCGCGTGTGGCTCGCCCGCCGCAACCTCCCCGCCCTCCTGGTACCCGTCTACCTGGGCGTCTGGCTGCTTCTCACCCTGCTGCGCAAGCCGTCCGGACCCGCCCTCAAGGCCTGGTTCGGCGGGTTCAAGGAGGGCTGGACCAGCCCGTGCGGCCCCCGCCGGCCCATGCGGTGGCGTACGGTGTGGCGGCTGACACGACTGGGCCGACCTCCCGTCATCTGACAAGCTCGGTATCTGAGAGCATTCGGCCGTACCCCGGTCCCAGGTTCCCGCCTCGGTCCGACCTGGCTGCGCACATTGAGGACGAAAGCTTCCACTCGTGAGTGAGACAACGCATGACGGCGGTGTCGCGGTGAGCGCCCGACCGTCACCCGACGACGGGATGACCGCGGCCGAGCTGGCCGCCAAGTACGGGCTCTCGGTCAGCGGTGCCCGGCCCGGGCTCGGTGAGTACGTCCGCCAGCTGTGGGGGCGGCGCCACTTCATCGTCGCCTTCTCCCAGGCCAAGCTGACCGCCCAGTACAGCCAGGCCAAGCTCGGCCAGCTCTGGCAGGTGGTGACCCCGCTGCTGAACGCGGTGGTGTACTTCCTGATCTTCGGCCTGATCCTCGAAGCCGACCGGGGCTTCTCCCGTGAGGTGTACGTGCCCTTCCTGGTCACCGGCGTCTTCGTGTTCACCTTCACGCAGAACTCGGTGATGGCGGGTGTGCGCGCGATCTCCGGCAACCTCGGCCTGGTGCGCGCGCTGCACTTCCCGCGCGCCTCGCTGCCCGTCTCGTTCTCGCTGCAGCAGCTCCAGCAGCTGCTGTTCTCGATGGTCGTGCTGTTCGTCGTGGCGATCGCGTTCGGCAGCTACCCGAGCCTGTCGTGGGTGCTGATCGTGCCCGTACTGGTGCTGCAGTTCTTCTTCAACACGGGCCTGGCGATGATCTTCGCCCGCATGGGCTCCAAGACGCCCGACCTCGCGCAGCTCATGCCGTTCGTGCTGCGTACGTGGATGTACGCGTCCGGCGTGATGTTCTCCCTCCCGGTCATGCTGGCCGACCACCCGGGCTGGATCGCCGACGTCCTGCAGTGGAACCCGGCCGCCATCTACATGGACCTGATGCGCTTCGCGCTGATCGACGGGTACGGGAACGAGTACCTGCCCCCGCACGTGTGGGCGGTGGCCGGCGGCTGGGCGGCCCTGATCGCCGTCGGCGGCTTCGTGTACTTCTGGAAGGCGGAAGAGAGGTACGGCCGTGGCTGAGGCGCGCGTTCCCACCGTCATCGCGGACGAACTGCACATCGTCTACCGCGTCAACGGCGCCAAGACCGGCAAGGGCAGCGCCACCGCCGCCCTCAGCCGCATGATCAAGCGGGGCGAGGAGCGGGGTGTGCGCAAGGTGCACGCCGTCAAGGGTGTCTCCTTCGCCGCCTACCGCGGCGAGGCCATCGGCCTGATCGGCTCCAACGGCTCCGGCAAGTCCACCCTGCTGCGCGCCATCGCCGGCCTGCTGCCCGCCGAGAAGGGCAAGGTCTACACGGACGGCCAGCCCTCCCTGCTCGGTGTGAACGCGGCCCTGATGAACGACCTCACGGGCGAGCGCAACGTCATATTGGGCGGCCTCGCGATGGGCATGAGCCGCGAGCAGATCAAGGCGCGCTACCAGGAGATCGTCGACTTCTCCGGCATCAACGAGAAGGGCGACTTCATCACGCTGCCGATGCGCACCTACTCGTCCGGCATGGCGGCGCGCCTGCGCTTCTCCATCGCGGCCGCCAAGGACCACGACGTCCTGATGATCGACGAGGCCCTGGCCACCGGTGACCGCAAGTTCCAGAAGCGCTCCGAGGCCCGCATCCGCGAGCTGCGCAAGGAGGCCGGCACCGTCTTCCTGGTCAGCCACAACAACAAGTCGATCCGCGACACCTGCGACCGCGTCCTGTGGCTGGAACGCGGCGAGCTGCGGATGGACGGGCCGACCGACGAGGTCCTGAAGGAGTACGAGAAGTTCACGGGCAAGTAGCCCGCTCGAGCAGCGCCGGTCCGGCCCCGTCGCCGGCCACGTCCCGACCCCGCCGGACAGCTCCGGCGGGGTCGGTCGTGTGACGGACGGCCGGCCGGCGGGGCAGTGGCCGCACGGCGTTCCGCTGGTTCCCCTGGGAAAGTTCTCGGCTTCTGTGACGTACGGGAACCCTGGGACGAGCTGGTGAGTTGTCCTGATGCGCGGGACACCCCGGCGGAGCGCGGCGCGCTGTACAACGTAAGCTGTACCGGTGCCGAATCGCGGCAAGTGGGTCCATAATGCGCGACACCCGGCACTGCCGCTCCGTACCGACAGTGGGCGGCGTGTCCGAAATAGTGTGAAATGCGTCGGCAGTGTAGAACGGGAGATGTGACGGCAATGGCTACGGATACTCCCTACCTCCGCGACGCTCGTGCCGTCTCCGCGCCGGGTGGCGAGCGGTGACGAAAGCCGGGACCGCGCGCCCGGGTGACCCGGAGCAGGGCACCCTCGCGAAGGCGGCCGCCGAGAACTTCCCCGTGGCTCCGTTCTTCCTGCCCAGGGCCTGGCGCGACGACCTCATGGCCGTCTACGGCTTCGCCCGCCTCGTCGACGACATCGGCGACGGCGACCTCGCGCCCGGCGGGACCGACGCCCGATTGCTCGGCGTGTCGCCCGAGGAGGCCGAGGACCGGCTCGTCCTGCTCGACGCCTTCGAGGCCGACCTGCGCAGGGTGTTCGACGGGACCCCGCGCCATCCGCTGCTGCGCCGGCTCCAGCCGACCGTCCGCCGCCGCTCCCTCACGCCGGGGCCCTTCCTCGGTCTGATCGCCGCGAACCGCCAGGACCAGCTCGTCACGCGCTATGAGACGTACGACGACCTCCTTGCCTACTGCGAGCTGTCCGCCAATCCCGTCGGCCGGCTCGTGCTCGGCGTCACCGGCACCTCGACCCCTGAACGCGAGCGCCGTTCGGACGCCGTCTGCACGGCGCTGCAGATCGTCGAGCACCTCCAGGACGTCGCCGAGGACCTCGGCCGCGACCGCATCTATCTGCCCGCCGCCGACATGAAGCGCTTCCACGTCCAGGAGGCGGATCTCGCCGCGCCCACCGCGGGCGCGTCGGTGCGCGCACTCGTCGCGTACGAAGCGGAACGCGCCCGTGAGCTGCTGAAGGAGGGCGATCCCCTGGTGGGGAGCGTCCACGGCAGGCTGCGGCTGCTGCTGGCGGGGTTCGTGGCGGGCGGACGGGCGGCGGTCCATGCGATCGCCGCCGCCGACTACGACGTACTTCCCGGCCCGCCCAAACCCGGCAAGCTCCGGCTGCTGCGTGAGGCGGGCGTGACTCTGCGAGGAGAGAGGTGATCCGGACCGTGGAGTCGGAGGCACTCGTGTCCGCACCGGTACTTGCCGCCTACAGCTACTGCGAGGCCGTCACCGGGCAGCAGGCCCGAAACTTCGCCTACGGCATCAGGCTGCTGCCGACGGCCAAGCGGCGTGCCATGTCGGCGGTCTACGCCTTCTCGCGGCGGGTCGACGACATCGGCGACGGTGCGCTCGCGCCCGAGGTCAAGGCGGCCCGGCTCGAGGACACCCGGGCCCTGCTCACCCGGGTGCGCGACGGCGGCGTCGACGAGGACGACACCGATCCGGTCGCGGTCGCCCTGGCGGACGCGAGCCGGCGGTTCCCGATCCCGCTCGGCGGCCTGGACGAGCTGATCGACGGCGTCCTGATGGACGTGCGCGGCGAGACCTACGAGACGTGGGACGACCTCAAGCTGTACTGCCGCTGTGTGGCGGGCGCCATCGGGCGGGTCTCGCTCGGTGTGTTCGGCACCGAGCCGGGCGCGCGCGGTGCCGAGCGCGCCGCGGAGTACGCCGATACCTTGGGGCTCGCGCTGCAGCTCACCAACATCCTGCGGGACCTGCGCGAGGACGCCGAGGGCGGACGCACCTATCTGCCCTCCGACGACCTCGCCAAGTTCGGCTGCTCCGCCGGGTTCGCCGGGCCGGTGCCGCCGCCCGACTCCGACTTCGCGGGCCTGGTCCACTTCGAGGTGCGGCGGGCGCGTGCCCTGTTCGCCGAGGGCTACCGGCTGCTGCCCATGCTCGACCGGCGCAGCGGCGCCTGCGTCGCCGCCATGGCCGGCATCTACCGCCGTCTCCTGGACCGCATCGAACGCGAGCCTGAGGCCGTGCTGCGCGGCCGGGTCTCCCTGCCCGGACGCGAGAAGGCGTACGTCGCCGTGCGGGGCCTGTCCGGGCTGGACGCCCGTCATGTGTCGCGCCGGACCGTCAGGAGGCGTACCTGATGGACAATCCCGTCCAAGGCGGCTCCATCGGGAAGAAGTGGTACGCAACCCTCCGCCCGTCGGCCGCGTCCCAGAGTGCGACGGCCTGCCGTGCACCGTTCAAGTACCACGGTCCGGCCGCGGGGGAGGGCACGCGATGACCGACGGAACACGGTCCGAAGGGCTGCTCGACGCGGACAGTCCCGGCCGCCCCGGGGCGGAGCGGGACACGCGAGGTCCCGCCGACGGGGCGGCGGCCCCGGACGTGCGCACGGCCGTGGTGGTGGGCGGCGGACTCGCCGGGGTCACCGCTGCGCTGTCGCTGGCCGACGCCGGGGTGCGCGTGACCCTGCTGGAGGGGCGGCCGCGGCTCGGCGGACTCGCCTTCTCCTTCCGGCGCGGCGAGCTGACCGTCGACAACGGGCAGCACGTCTACCTGCGCTGCTGCACCGCCTACCGCTGGTTCCTCGACCGGATCGACGGTGCCGCGCTCGCCCCGGTGCAGGCCCGTCTCGACGTGCCCGTGCTCGACGCGGACGCCCGGCCGGGGCGGCGGCTCGGCCGGCTGCGGCGCGACGCGCTGCCCGTACCGCTGCACCTCGGACGCTCCCTCGCGACCTACCCGCACCTCTCGCTCGCCGAGCGCGCCAAGGTGGGGCGGGCGGCACTCGCCCTCAAGGGACTCGACCTCGCGGACCCCGCGCTGGACGCGCAGGACTTCGGCAGCTGGCTCGCCGCGCACGGCCAGTCGGCACGTGCCGTCGAGGCGCTGTGGGACCTGGTGGGGGTCGCCACCCTCAACGCGGTCGCGGGGGACGCCTCCCTCGCGCTGGCCGCGATGGTCTTCAAGACGGGGCTGCTGTCCGACCCGGGCGCGGCCGACATCGGCTGGGCCCACGTCCCGCTGGGCGACCTGCACGACGGGCTGGCCCGCAGGGCGCTCGACGCGGCGGGCGTCCGCACCGAGGTCCGTACGCGCGTCACGTCCGTCTCCCGCGCGGACGACGGGCGTTGGACGGTACAGGTGCCCGGCGAGCGGCTCGACGCGGACGCGGTCGTTCTCGCCGTACCGCAGCGCGAGGCGCACGGCCTGCTGCCCGCGGGCGCGCTCGACCACCCGGAGCGGCTGCCGGCCATCGGCACCGCGCCGATCCTCAACGTCCATGTCGTGTACGACCGGAAGGTGCTGAGCCGGCCGTTCATCGCGGCGCTGGGCAGCCCGGTGCAGTGGGTCTTCGACCGGACCGCGGCGTCCGGGCTGCGCGAGGGCCAGTACCTGGCGCTGTCCCAGTCGGCCGCGCAGGACGAGATCGACCTGCCCGTCGCCGAACTGCGCGCGCGGTACCTGCCGGAGCTGGAGCGGCTGCTGCCCGCCGCGCGCGGGGCCGGCGTACGGGACTTCTTCGTGACCCGGGAGCGCACGGCGACGTTCGCCCCCACACCCGGCGTCGGGCGGCTGCGGCCCGGCGCCCGTACCAAGGTTCCCGGCCTCTATCTGGCCGGAGCGTGGACCGCCACCGGGTGGCCCGCGACCATGGAGGGTGCGGTCCGCAGCGGCATCACCGCGGCGGACGCCGCGCTGACCGCCCTGGACCGGCCCCGCGACCACCTCTTCGACTTCGACGAGGCGGACGGACGCGCCTTCCCGGGGGACGGCCCCCGGAGCCCCGGCCGAGTGCCCGAGGGAACCGGTGCCCCCCTGCGAGGGGGACCGAAGTGAAGGTCGAACGGCGCGCGGCGGATCCACGCACCTTCCGCACCGCAACAAGAGGAGAAACTGTGCCCACTGTGCCCCCGGCCTCCACGGCCGCTCGGGAGACCGCGGTGGACGTGACCGCGCTCCTGGAGCGCGGCCGGACCCTGTCCACACCGGTGCTGCGGGCGGCCGTGAACCGCCTGGCACCGCCCATGGACACCGTCGCCGCCTACCACTTCGGCTGGATCGACGCCGCGGGCAACCCCGCCGAGGGCGACGGCGGCAAGGCCGTACGTCCCGCGCTCGCCGTGCTGTCCGCCGAGGTGACCGGCGCGGCGCCGGAGACCGGCATCCCCGGCGCGGTCGCCGTCGAGCTGGTGCACAACTTCTCCCTGCTGCACGACGACCTGATGGACGGCGACGAGCAGCGCCGCCACCGCGACACCGTGTGGAAGGTGCACGGCCCCGCTCAGGCCATCCTCGTCGGCGACGCCCTGATGGCGCTCGCCAACGAGCTGCTGCTGGAGCTCGGCACCGTGGAGGCCGGCCGCGCCACCCGCCGCCTCACCGCCGCAACCCGCGCCCTCATCGACGGCCAGGCCCAGGACATCTCCTACGAGAACCGCGACCGCGTCAGCGTCGAGGAGTGCCTGGAGATGGAGGGCAACAAGACCGGCGCCCTGCTCGCCTGCGCCTCCTCCATCGGCGCGGTCCTCGGCGGCGCCGACGACCGTACGGCCGACGCGCTGGAGCAGTACGGCTACCACCTGGGCCTCGCCTTCCAGGCCGTGGACGACCTGCTGGGCATCTGGGGCGACCCGGACTTCACCGGCAAGCAGACCTGGAGCGATCTGCGCCAGCGCAAGAAGTCCCTGCCGGTCGTGGCCGCGCTCGCGGCGGGCGGCCCGGCTTCCGAGAAGCTGGGCGAAATCCTCGCCGCCGATGCGCTGAGCAGCGACTTCGCGAACTTCTCCGAGGAGGAGTTCGCCGCCCGCGCCGCTCTGATCGAGCAGGCCGGCGGCCGTGAGTGGACCGCCGAGGAGGCGCGCCGCCAGCACCGGGTGGCCCTCGAGGCCCTGGACACCGTGTCGATGCCGGACCGGGTGCGGGACCAGTTCGTGGCACTCGCCGACTTCGTCGTCGTACGAAAGAGATGATCACTTACGCGACAGAGCTGATCGTTATCGGTCGCGTTATCGGTCGAATACGCCTCGCATAGTCGCCGGCCGGTGTCCCCCGAACGTCTCGGCCCCGTCCGGGCAGGGGACCTCAGGAGCTCGCACCGCACCTCAGCACCGGCCGACGGCGGACCCGCAAGCAGAGACATCAACTGCACGAAGGGGAAGCCATGACAGCGACGACCGACGGAAGTGCCGGGGCCCTGCCGCTCCGGTCCGCCTCGGCCAGCGACACCGACACCGACACCCCCGTGGCGGCCGGGGTCCCGGACGCCGCCGTCCGCGCGCTGCACAGCGCCACGGACTTCCTGCTCGCGCGCCAGGACGCCCAGGGCTGGTGGAAGGGCGACCTGGAGACCAACGTCACCATGGACGCCGAGGACCTGCTGCTCCGCCAGTTCCTCGGCATCCGCGACGAGGAGACCACGCGCGCGGCCGCCCTCTTCATCCGCGGTGAGCAGCGCGACGACGGGACCTGGGCCACCTTCCACGGCGGGCCCGGGGAACTCTCCGTCACCATCGAGGCGTACGTCGCGCTGCGCCTGGCCGGGGACGCCCCCGACGCGCCCCACATGGCACGGGCGGCGGAGTGGATCCGCGCGCGCGGGGGCATCGCGGCCTCGCGCGTGTTCACGCGGATCTGGCTCGCCCTGTTCGGCTGGTGGAAGTGGGAGGAGTTGCCCGAACTGCCGCCGGAGATCGTCTGGTTGCCGAAGTGGGTGCCCCTCAACATCTACGACTTCGGATGCTGGGCACGGCAGACCATAGTGCCGCTCACCATCGTCTCCGCACAGCGGCCGGTACGCCCGGCGCCCTTCCCGCTGGGGGAGCTGCACGCCGGCCCCGGCCGTCCCGGACCGTCCGGGTCCCTTGCGCCCGTGGTCAGTTGGGAGGGGCTCTTCCAGCGGCTCGACAAGGTGCTGCACGGCTATCACCGGGTGGCCCCGAGGCGGCTGCGCAGGGCCGCCATGAACACCGCGGCGCGCTGGATCGTCGAGCGGCAGGAGAACGACGGCTGCTGGGGCGGCATCCAGCCGCCGGCCGTCTACTCGCTCATCGCGCTGCACCTGCTGGGCTACGACCTGAAGCACCCCGTGATGCGCGCGGGCCTCGAGTCCCTGGACCGGTTCGCGGTGTGGCGCGAGGACGGCGCCCGGATGATCGAGGCCTGTCAGTCGCCCGTGTGGGACACGTGCCTGGCGACCATCGCGCTCGCCGACGCCGGGCTGCCCGCCGACCATCCGCAGCTCGTGAAGGCCGCGGACTGGATGCTCGGCGAGGAGATCGCCCGGACGGGCGACTGGGCCGTGCGCAGGGGACGGCTGGCGCCCGGCGGCTGGGCGTTCGAGTTCCACAACGACAACTACCCCGACATCGACGACACCGCCGAGGTCGTCCTCGCCCTGCGCCGCGTCCGCCACCCCGACCGGGAGCGGGCCGACCGGGCGATCGCGCGGGGGGTGCGCTGGACCCTGGGCATGCAGTCGCGCGACGGCGCCTGGGCCGCCTTCGACGTCGACAACACCAGCCCGTTCCCCAACCGGCTGCCGTTCTGCGATTTCGGCGAGGTCATCGACCCGCCGTCCGCCGACGTCACCGCCCATGTGGTGGAGATGCTCGCCGTCGAGGGACTGGCGCACGACCCGCGCACCCGGCGGGGCATCGAGTGGCTGCTCGCCGCCCAGGAACCGAACGGCTCGTGGTTCGGGCGCTGGGGCGTCAACTACGTCTACGGCACCGGCTCGGTGGTGCCCGCCCTGACCGCCGCCGGGCTGCCCGCCGCGCACCCCGCGATCCGCCGGGCCGTGGCCTGGCTGGAGACCGTGCAGAACGACGACGGAGGCTGGGGCGAGGACCTGCGCTCCTACCAGGACACGGCCGGCTGGAGCGGCAAGGGCGCCTCCACCGCCTCCCAGACCGCCTGGGCGCTGCTCGCGCTGCTGGCGGCGGGGGAGCGGGAGTCGAAGAGCACGGAGCGCGGGATCGGATGGCTGGTGAGCACCCAGCGCGAGGACGGCTCCTGGGACGAGCCGTACTTCACCGGCACCGGCTTCCCGTGGGACTTCTCCATCAACTACCACCTCTACCGGCAGGTGTTCCCGCTCACCGCGCTCGGCCGGTACGTCCACGGCGAGCCCTTCGGCGACCCGGCGGCCGCACCGCACCGGGGGAACTGAGGTGAGCGGCCGGCCCGCTCCGGTCCCCCTGCTGATCGCCTGCGGACTCGGCATCGAGCGGCTCGCCCTGCGCGGCGCCGGCCGCGGGCGGGCCGGGGGCCCGGTCACCGTGCTGCGCACCGGCATGGGGCCGAAGGCCGCCGGCCGCTCGGTCACCCGGGCGCTCGGCGACCCGGCGCTCAGCGGGGCCGCCGTCCTCGCCACCGGGTTCTGCGCCGGGCTGGCGCCGGGCATGCACCCGGGTGACCTGGTGGTCGCCGAGACGGCCATCGGCCCGGACGGCGTAACGACACCGTGCGTGGGCACCGGGCTGCTGACCGAGGAGCTGAGACGTGCCGCACCGGGACGTGCGGTCCACAGAGGCGCGCTCACCGGCTCCGACCACGTCGTACGCGGTCGGGAACGGTCGGCGCTGCTCAGAACCGGCGCGATCGCGGTCGACATGGAATCCGCCGTCACACTCCAGTGCGCCGTGCGCGCGGGCGCACACCCGGTTGCGGCTGTCCGGGTGATCGTGGACGCTCCAGAACATGAGCTGGTCCGGATCGGCACGGTGCGCGGTGGAATATCGGCTTTCCGTGTCCTTCGTTCCGTCTTTCCCGCTTTTTTCGAATGGCACCGTTCCTTGCTGCTCCCCAGGAGGTGAGCCAGATGGCCATGCCACTCCGCCAGTCCCTCAAAGTGGCGACGTACCTCGCCGAACAGAAGCTCCGCCGGCGGGACAAGTTCCCGCTCATCGTCGAACTGGAACCGCTCTTCGCGTGCAACCTGAAGTGCGAGGGCTGTGGCAAGATCCAGCACCCGGCGGGCGTGCTCAAGCAGCGCATGCCGGTCGCGCAGGCCGTGGGAGCCGTGCTGGAGTCGGGTGCGCCGATGGTGTCGATCGCCGGCGGCGAGCCCCTGATGCACCCGCAGATCGACGAGATCGTGCGACAACTGGTGGCCAGGAGGAAATACGTCTTCCTGTGTACCAATGCGCTGCTGCTCCGGAAGAAAATGGACCAGTTCAAGCCCTCGCCGTATTTCGCCTTCGCCGTGCACATCGACGGACTGCGCGAACGGCACGACGAGTCGGTGGCCAAGGAAGGGGTCTTCGACGAGGCCGTGGAAGCCATCAGGGAGGCCAAGAAGCGCGGCTTCCGGGTCACCACCAACTCCACCTTCTTCAACACCGACACCCCGCAGACCGTCGTCGAGGTGCTCGACTACCTCAACGACGACCTCGAGGTCGACGAAATGATGATCTCGCCCGCCTACGCCTACGAGAAGGCGCCCGACCAGGAGCACTTCCTGGGCGTGGACCAGACCCGCGAACTGTTCCGGAAGGCCTTCGCGGGCGGCAACCGGCGCCGCTGGCGGCTCAACCACTCGCCGCTGTTCCTCGACTTCCTGGAAGGCAAGGTGGACTTCCCGTGTACTGCCTGGGCGATTCCCAACTACTCGCTCTTCGGCTGGCAGCGGCCCTGCTACCTGATGAGCGACGGTTACGTGCCGACGTACCGGGAGCTGATCGAGGAGACCGACTGGGACAGCTACGGCCGGGGCAAGGACGAGCGCTGCGCCAACTGCATGGCGCACTGCGGCTACGAGCCCACCGCCGTGCTGGCCACCATGGGGTCCCTGAAGGAGTCCCTGCGCGCGATGCGCGAGACGGTCTCGCCCGGGAACCGGGCCTCCGGCAACCGGCCCTCCGGGGAACGGGTCTCCGGGAACCAGGGGTGATGTCATGACGGCCGTCTCCCTGGGCGTCCCCGACCTGCCCGTCCGGCCGCTCGCGGACCGCCGCCCGTCACGGCGGATCCAGGTCGGCCCGGTCGCGGTCGGGGGCGGAGCCCCCGTGTCCGTCCAGTCGATGACGACGACGCGTACGTCGGACATCGGCGCGACGCTGCAGCAGATCGCCGAGCTGACGGCGTCCGGCTGCCAGATCGTGCGGGTGGCCTGC
>JODX01000021.1 GCA_000719105.1 Streptomyces sclerotialus
GCTATGCGGGGGGCGTCGGGGGTGGCGTAGGGGGCGGGGTGGCGGGTGTCCGCGGTGGTGGGTGCCGGGTGTTGCTCCGGTTGGGGGGTCATACGTCCCACTGTGTCATCGGTGGCCCGGTTGGCGGCCTCTCCGGGGTTCCTCCGGGGTTCTTCCCCGGTTCCTCTGGTCATCAGATCGCAACCTGGGAGGTCTGTTGCTGCTGGTGACGGGCGGGTCAGAATCTACGCACGTTGCATGTCTACGCGCGTCATCGATCTTCTTCTAGGAGTACCCGTCATGCCGTTGAACCGCCGCAGGTTTCTGAAGAGGTCCGCCGTGACCGGCGCGGGTGTCGCGCTGGCCGGCGGGGTCGCGGCGCCGGCCGCCGAGGCCCACGGGAAGGGCGGCGGGCACGGCCGGAAGCCGAAGCGGTACGCGCTGACCGTGATGGGGACGACGGACCTGCACGGCAACATCATGAACTGGGACTACTTCAAGGACGCGGAGTACGCGGACACCGCGGGCAACGCGAAGGGCCTGGCCCGGGTCTCGACGCTGATCGACCAGGTCCGCAAGGAGAAGGGCCGCCGCAACACGCTCCTCATCGACGCGGGCGACACGATCCAGGGCACCCCGCTGACGTACTACTACGCGAAGGTCGACCCGATCACCGCCAAGGGTGGCCCGAAGCACCCGATGGCGCAGGCGATGAACGCCATCGGGTACGACGCGGTGGCGCTCGGCAACCACGAGTTCAACTACGGCATCGAGACGTTGCGGAAGTTCGAGTCGCAGTGCGACTTCCCGTTGCTGGGCGCGAACGCGGTGGACGCGAAGACGCTGAAGCCGGCCTTCCCGCCGTACTTCATGAAGAAGTTCCACGTGGAGGGTGCGCCGCCGGTGAAGGTGGCCGTCCTCGGTCTGACCAACCCGGGTATCGCGATCTGGGACAAGGCGTACGTGCAGGGCAAGCTGAAGTTCCCCGGTCTCGAGGAGCAGGCCGCGAAGTGGGTGCCGAAGCTCCGCTCCATGGGCGCGGACGTGGTCGTCGTGTCGGCGCACTCCGGGTCGTCGGGCACGTCGTCGTACGGTGACCAGCTCCCGTACGTGGAGAACGCGGCCGCGAACGTGGCGAGGCAGGTGCCCGGGATCGACGCGATCCTGGTCGGGCATGCGCACACGGAGATCGAGGAGCTGCTGGTCACCAACGACAAGACCGGGAAGACGGTCGTGCTGTCGGAGCCGCTGTGCTACGCGGAGCGGCTGACGCTGTTCGACTTCGCGCTGGTCTTCGAGAAGGGGCGCTGGCGGGTCGAGTCGGTGAAGGCGTCGCTGCGGAACTCGAACACGGTCGCCGACGACCCGAAGATCACCAAGCTGCTGGGGGACGAGCACGCGAAGGTCGTCGAGTACGTCAACCAGGTGGTCGGTTCGGCGACGGAGACGCTGACGACGGTGGACGCCCGGTACAAGGACGCCCCGATCATCGACCTGATCAACAAGGTGCAGGAGGACGTCGTCAGGGCGGCCCTTGCGGGCACCGAGTACGCGGCGCTGCCGGTGCTGTCGCAGGCGTCGCCGTTCTCGCGGACGTCTCAGATCCCGGCGGGCGAGGTGACGATCCGGGACCTGTCGAGCCTGTACGTGTACGACAACACGCTGGTCGCGAAGGTGATGACGGGTGCGCAGGTGCGGGCGTACCTGGAGTACTCGGCGGAGTACTACGTGCAGACGGCGGCGGGTGCGGCCGTGGACGTGAACAAGCTGACCAACGCGGGCAACCGTCCGGACTACAACTACGACTATGTGTCGGGCGTCCAGTACGACATCGACATCGCGCAGCCGGCGGGTTCGCGGATCAAGAACCTGACGTACGGCGGTGCGGCGCTGGACGATGCGCAGCAGTTCGTGTTCGCGGTGAACAACTACCGGGCCAACGGCGGTGGCGCGTTCCCGCATGTCGCGTCGGCGACGGAGGTGTGGGCGGAGTCGACGGAGATCCGGACGCGGATCGCGGAGTGGGTGACGGCGAAGGGTGTGCTGGACCCGAAGGACTTCGCGTCGGTGGACTGGAGGCTGACGCGGGACGGGACGCCGGTGTTCTAGGCCGTCGCTGCTGCGTAGCTCGTCGTAGGTCCGCTGGGGCCCCGGTTCTCCGGGGCCCCGGTTGCGTTTCCGCCGGGTGTCATGCTTCGACGAGCGGGAGCAGGGTGCGGGGCCGGCGGGCCGAGGGGACTTGGAGTGCCTGTTGCTGGGCGAGGCCGAAGGTGGTGAAGGCGGCGCGTTCGGGCAGGGGGTAGGGGTCCTTGCCGGTGAGGTGGTTGAGGATGGTGGCGCTGCGCCAGGCGGCGAGGCCGAGGTCGGGGGTGCCGATGCCGTGGGCGTGGCGGGCGGCGTTCTGGACGTGGACGGAGCCGGTGACGGCGGGGTCGAGGACGAGGCGGAAGTGGTCGTCGACGCAGGGGCGGCCGGAGTTGTCGCGGCGCATGTGGGGGTCGAGTCCGGCGAGCATGCGGTCGAGGGGGCGTTCGCGGTAGCCGGTGGCGAGGACGACGGCGTCGGTGCTGAGGCGGGAGCGGGTGCCCTGCTGGATGTGTTCGAGGTGGAGTTCGATGCGGGTGCTGGCGATGCGGCCGGCGGTGCGGACGAGGACGCCGGGGGTGAGGATGGCGTCGGGCCAGCCGCCGTGGAGGGTGCGTCGGTAGAGCTCGTCGTGGATGGCGGCGAGGGTGTCGGCGCCGATGCCTTTGTGGAGGTGCCGTTGGGTGGCGGTGAGCCGGTCGCGGGTGGCTTCGGTGAGGGCGTGGAAGTAGCGGGTGTAGTCGGGGGTGAAGTGTTCCAGGCCGAGTGCGGAGTGTTCGGTGGGTGCGAAGGCTTCGGTGCGGGCGAGCCAGTGGATGCGTTCGTGTCCGATGGGGCGGGCCTGGAGGAGGTCGAGGAAGATCTCGGCGCCGGACTGGCCGGCGCCGACGACGGTGACGTGGTGGGCGGCGATGAGGCGGTCGCGTTCGCGGAGGTAGTCGGCGGCGTGGATGACGGGCACGCCGCGTGCTTCGACGAGGGGTTTGAGGGGGTCGGGTACGTGGGGGGCGGTGCCTACGCCGAGGGCGACGTTCTTGGTGTAGGTGCGGCCGAGTCCGGCGGGTTCGCCCGAGCTGTCGAGCCGGGTGTGGTCGATTTCGAAGAGGTGGTGGTCGGGGTTCCAGCGGACGGCGTCGACCTGGTGGGCGAAGCGGAGTCCGGGGATGTTCTCGCTGACCCAGCGGCAGTAGGCGTCGTATTCGGCGCGCTGGATGTGGAAGCGCTCGGCGAAGTAGAAGGGGAAGAGCCGGTCGCGGGTCTTGAGGTAGTTGAGGAACGACCAGGGGTTGGCGGGGTCGGCGAGGGTGACGAGGTCGGCCATGAAGGGGACCTGGAGGGTGGTGCCGTCGATGAGGAGGCCGGGGTGCCAGTCGAAGGCGGGGCGCTGTTCGTAGAAGACGGCGTCGACGTAGGTGAGGGGGTGGGCGAGGGCGGCGAGGGAGAGGTTGAACGGGCCGATGCCGATGCCCACCAGGTCGCGGGGGTTGTCGGGCTCCTGGGGTAGGGGGGTGTTCATCGGGCCTCCGGGCACACGGCGGTCGGGGTGTTTCGGGGTTGCGCGCCGTGCTGCGGCGCGCCCGGAGAGGACAACGAGCGGATTCGAGGGCGGGTACTGCCGTGCGGGGCAAACGTGTCGGGGGTGCTGAAGTGCTATTTCCTGTGCGGGAGTTCACCGGCGGGGGTGGCCGGCCGGTGTCCCGGTGGCGGTGGTCGCCGTGGTTTCCGGGGTGGTCGGCGGTCGCCGTGAAGCGCCCGTGCGGGCCGGTGTTCCGGGCACGCACGGGCGCGGGCGCAGGCGGGTCGTTCCCCTGGCCGTGGGTCTCGTCTAGCCGTGTGTCTCGCGCACGCGTGCCGCTCGTCGCAGGTCGTCGAGCTGGTCGGTGAGCTTGCGGCGCAGCGCGGGGACGGGGTCGGCGTCGCGCAGGCAGGTGTCGCCGAGGCGGAGGGTCTCGGTGTCGACGGCGTAGGCGGGGAAGGCCCAGCGGCCGGCGGCCTCGGCGATGGCCGGGCCGCGGCGGGCCGCGACGGCGACCGCGTCGTTCCAGTACCGCTCGACGTACTCGCGGAGCAGGTCGTTCTGCTCGGGCTGCCAGAAGCCCTGGGCGGTGGCGGTGAACAGGTAGTTGGAGAGGTCGTCGGAGGTGAACATCTCGTCCCAGGCGCGGTGCTTGGTGGCGGGGTCGGGCAGTGCGGCGCGGCAGCGTGCGGCGCCTTCCTGGCCGGTGGCGCTGGGGTCGCGGGCGAGTTCGGCGGCGATCGCGGTCTCGTCGGTGGCGCCGAGGACGGCGAGCCGGCCGAGGATGCGCCAGCGCAGTTCGGGGTCGAGTTCGGGGCCGCCGGGGACGGTGCCGTCGGCGAGCCAGGCGGCGATGGTGTCGGGGTGGGCGGCGACGTCGATGAGGTGGCGTACGGCGGTGAGGCGCAGTCCGGGGTGGGAGCCGTCCTCGGTGCGGCGGACGAGGTCGCGGCAGAGGTCGGTGAGGGTGGCGAGGGCGGCGGGGCGTTGTTGCGGAGTGAGGTAGCGGTCGGCGATGTGGGCGGAGGCGAAGGAGAGGACGCCTTGTACGAGGGCGAGGTCGGTCTCCTCGGGCAGGTGGGCGGAGGCGGTGGCCAGATAGTCGCCGGGGGCGAGTTCGCCGTCGCGGACCATGTCGCGCAGGGTGTTCCAGACGACGGCGCGGGTGAGCGCGTCGGGGATGCCGGACAGGCCGCGCAGGGCGGTTTCCAGTGAGGTCTCGTCGAGGCGGATCTTGGCGTAGGTCAGGTCCAGGTCGTTGGGGACGACCAGGGCGGGGCGGGTGCCGGGGTGTGGCCGGGGACCACCGTCGTTCGGCACGTCGGTCTCGTAGCGTTCGCGCAGGGCGAGGGTGCGGCCGTCGCCGAGGGCGCGGTCGTATACGCCGACGGTGACGCGGTGGGGGCGGTTGCCGTCGCGGTCGAGGGTGAGGGTCCACTGGCCGGGGACAGCGTCGACGGAGGCGGTGAGCCGGTCGACGCCGGTGGTGCGCAGCCAGGCGTCGGCCCAGGCGTGGACGTCGCGGTCGGTGGAGGCGGCGAGGTTGTCGATGAAGTCGGCGAGGGTGGCGTTGCCGAAGCGGTGGCGGGCGAAGTGGGTGTTGATGCCGGCGAGGAAGTCCTTCTCGCCGAGCCAGGCGACGAGCTGGCGGAGTGCGGAGGCGCCCTTGGCGTAGGAGATGCCGTCGAAGTTGAGGAGGGCGGTGGCGGTGTCGTCGACGGCTTCGGGGGCGACGGGGTGGGTGGAGGGGCGCTGGTCGGCGTCGTAGCCCCAGGCCTTGCGGGCGACGCCGAAGTCGACCCAGGTGTCGGTGAAGCGGGTCGCTTCGGTGAGGGTCTGGTAGCCCATGTATTCGGCGAAGGACTCGTTCAGCCAGATGTCGTCCCACCATTGGAGGGTGACGAGGTCGCCGAACCACATGTGGGCCATTTCGTGGGCGATGACCATGGCGCGGGTCTGGCGTTCGGTGTCGGTGACGGCGGAGCGGAAGACGAACTCGTCGCGGAAGGTGACGAGGCCGGGGTTCTCCATGGCGCCGGCGTTGAACTCGGGGACGAACGCCTGGTCGTAGGAGTCGAAGGGGTAGGGCTCGTCGAACTTCTCGTGGTAGCGGTCGTAGCAGGCGCGTGTGATGTCGAGGATCTCGTCGGCGTCGGTGTCGAGGTGGGGGGCGAGGGAGCGGCGGCAGTGGATGCCGAAGGGCAGTCCGCGGTGTTCGGTGGTGACGGAGTGCCAGGGGCCGGCGGCGACGGCGACGAGGTAGGTGGAGATGAGGGGGGTGGGGGCGGCGCGCCAGGTGCCGTCGTCGTGTCGGGTGGTGATGCCGTTGGCGAGGACGGTCCAGCCTTCGGGGGCGGTGACGGTCAGTTCGAAGACGGCTTTGAGGTCGGGCTGGTCGAAGGCGGGGAAGACGCGCTGGACGTCGTCGAGGAAGAGCTGGGTGTAGACGTAGGTCTCGCCGTCGGTGGGGTCGGTGAAGCGGTGCATGCCCTCGCCGGTGCGGGAGTAGCGCATGGCGGTGTCGACGCGGAGTTCGTGTGCGCCCTCGGTGAGGTTCTTCAGGGGGAGCCTGTTGCCGGTGAGGGCGGTGGGGTCGAGGGGCTGCCCGTCGAGGGTGGCGGAGCGCAGTTCGGCGGGCTTGAGCTCGACGAAGGTGTCCGTGGTCTCCTGGCCGCCGCGCACGCTGAAGTGGATCGTGGTGCGGGAGTCGAAGGTGTCGTCGCCGCGGGCGAGGTCGAGGGTGATCTCGTAGCGGTGGACGTCGAGGAGCCTGGCACGGGTCTGCGCTTCGTCGCGCGTCAGTACGGACATGAGGGACATGCTGCCTGATGCCGTCGGCACGGCACAGGGGCGGGCCGGTTTCCGTATTGCGTGTGTGTCGTCGTCCTGCGCGCGTGGGGCCGGGCGGGTTGTGGTCGTTCGTCGCTCCGGCGGTCCCGGTGTGTCAGGTGCGGTCCCGTGCGGTCCGTTCCTCCTGGTGGTCGGCGCGGTCGGGGTCCTGGCCGGGCGCATGGCCCTCGCGTTGCACCGGGACCCGGCCTTCGGAGGGTGACAGGCCGGTGTCCGGGGGGTGTTCGTGCACGCGCGCGCGGAGTTCGCGTACCTCGCGTTCCAGGGCGTCGGTGCGCCGGTAGGCGTCGTACAGGTAGCGGACCTTGGTGCGCAGGGCCCAGGGGTCGGTGGGTTTCGCGACGAGGTCGGCGACACCGAGCTGGAAGGCGGTGGAGGCGAGTTCGGCGTCCATGCCGAACCCGGTGAGCAGCACGATGGGGATGTGCTGGGTCTGTTCCAGGCGGCGCATGTAGCGGACGACGTCGAGGCCGCTGACGCCGGGCATGCGCACGTCGAGGAGCAGCAGCCCGACCTGGCCGCGCAGTACCTCTTTGAGTGCCGCGTCACCGCTGGTGGCGCGGGTCAGCCGGTAGCCCAGTGGGGCCAGGGCGCTCTCCAGGGCGTACAGGGTGTCCTCGTGGTCGTCGACGATGAGGATTGCGGCGTTCGACGGCATGGTCCGACGTCCCCTCGCTCGGACACATCGGCATGGGCTCGACGCTCGGTGCGCGTGCCCACGGCTCGACCGGAGTTCTCGCAGGATGCCTCTTGGCGGGCCCGGTGTCACTCCCCTGTGCGGGACGGGCCGTTGCCGGTGTCCTCTGCGATGCGCTCGTGGTGGCGGATGACCTCGGCGATGATGAAGTTGAGGAGTTTCTCCGCGAACGCCGGGTCGAGTTTGGCGCTCTCGGCGAGCCGGCGCAGCCGGGCGATCTGCTGGGTCTCGCGGGCGGGGTCGGCGGGCGGCAGCCGGTGTTCGGCTTTGAGGTGGCCGACGCGCTGGGTGCATTTGAAGCGTTCGGCGAGCATGTGGACGACGGCGGCGTCGATGTTGTCGATGCTGTCCCGCAGCCGGGTGAGTTCGGCGCGGACGGCCGGGTCGACGTCTTCGGCCACGGCACCGTTGTTGCTGGTGGTCATGGGCGTCACCCTACGTGGGATGCTCCTGTCCGCTCAGCGGCGTCCGAGTCGCGGAAGGAGGGCGGCCCTGGGTGTCCGGGTGTCTCAGGGTGCGGTCAGTGACTTGTGGAAGTACACGTCGGCGTGTCCGCCGGGGATGCCCGGGTGGCGGCCGGTCTCGCGGTAGCCCTGTTTGCGGTAGAAGGCGGGGGCCTGGAAGGTGTACGAGGAGAGGGCGATGTCGGTGCAGCCGCGTCGTACCGCTTCTTCCTCGGCGGCCTCGAGGATCCTGCTGCCGAAGCCGGCGCCGCGGAGGTCCTCGCGTACCCAGAGCATGTCGACGGTGCACAGGGTGCCCCAGACGGAGGCGGTGAGTCCGCCGGCGAGTTTGCCGTCGGCGCCGGTCAGCCGGACGGAGAAGTCCTCCCAGTCCGCGGCGCCGGTGGCGCGGGCGTTGAAGGCGTCGAGTTCGTCGCCGATGCGGTTGGCGAGCTTGCGGTCCTTGGGGCCGACGCGCAGGGACGCGGTGCGGGCGGGGTGCTGCTCGGTGGCCATGGGGCGGAGTATGGCAGCGGGCGGGTGCCCGGCCGAGGGTATTTTGCGCGGAGTGCGGGGCGGCTGCCGCCGGGCGGGTGTGTTCCGTAGCCTCGGCAGTGAAGGCGAGTCGAGGCGTCGTGGGGGTGCGGACGTGGCGAACGGCGGACCGGTTCTGCACGGCTTCCCGCACCTGGACCTGGTGCGGGCGTCGATCACCGCGCTGTACAGGCGGCTCTCGTACGACACGGTCCAGACCTTCGCCGCGAGTGTGGCCCCTGTCGACGTGGCGTTCGGTGACACCGAGGACCTGTATCTGGGGGCCCAGCGGGTGGCTCGCGAGCTGGTGCGGCACTACCGGCTGCCGGATGCGCGGATGATCATCGGTTTCCGTGGGATGAGTCATGCGGCGAGTGTCGAACTGGCTGCGGGGCCCGAGTACTTCATCGAGCTGAACGACCGTTTCCGCACGCACCGCCGGGACATCGGGGCGGCCCTCGCCCATGAGGTGATGCACGTCTACCTGCACCGTCTGGGGCTGTCCTTCCCGGGCACCCGGGACAACGAGATCCTCACGGACACGGCGGCGACGTATCTGGGTGCGGGCTGGCTGCTGCTGGACGCCTACCGGGAGGACGGCGCCTCCTCGCAGAAGCTGGGGTACCTCACGCCCGAGGAGTTCGGTTATGTGCTCGCCAAGCGGGCGTTCCTCTTCGGCGAGGACCCGTCGGTGTGGTTCACCAGTCCGCAGGCGTACACGGCGTACACGAAGGGCGCGGACCGGGCGCGCCGTGACGAGCGGCAGCCCCCGCTGTCGGCGGCGGGCTGGGCGGGCCGCCGCCGTTACGCCAAGGATCGCCGCTCGGCCCAGGAGAGTGTCCGGGGGGATGCCCCGGGGGGTGCCTGGGGGCATGCACGGGAGCGGCGTCCGCCGGGCGTACAGCCGGACGTCCCGTACGTGTTCACGCCCGACGGCCGGGGTCCGCTGCGTGTGTCCTTCCCCTGTCCCACTTGCCACCAGCGCATCCGGGTTCCGGTGCGCGGCCGGGTCAGGGCGCGCTGCGGTTTGTGCCGGACGGTGCTGGAGTGCGACACGTAGGTGTACGGCACGTAGGCGTGCGGCGTCAGTGGTGGTCGCCGCCGGTGAGTTCCCGGTACTCCTCCTGGGTCGGTTTCGGGATGTGGGCGTCGGGGCCGTACATGGCGCGGGCGAGACGGGCACGGAGCCGCTGGGGGCCCGTGACGCGGCGGGCGACGCCGTTCGCGTCGACGCGCGGGCCGGGGTCGTACGGTTCGGGCTGTTCGTGCTGGGTGAGGGTGAACGTCCGGGCCTGGGAGAGCGGTTCGTGGACCTCGACGTACTCGCCGTGCGGCAGCCGTTTGATCGTGCCGGTCTCCAGGCCGTGGAGCACCTTGTCGCGGTCGCGGCGCTGCAGGCCGAGGCAGATCCGTTTGGTGACGACGAAGGCGAGCACCGGGGCCACGAAGAAGGCGATGCGCACGAACCAGGTGACGGCGTTGATCGACAGATGGAAGCGCAGGGCGATGATGTCGTTGCCGCCGCCGATCAGCGCGACCGCGTACAGGGTCAGCCAGGCGACGCCCAGCCCGGTGCGGACGGGGGCGTTGCGGGGCCGGTCGAGGATGTGGTGCTCGCGCCGGTCGCCGGTGATCCACGCCTCGATGAACGGGTAGACGGCGATGGCGAGCAGGATGAGCGGGAAGAGCATGAAGGGGATGAAGACGCCGAGGGCGAGGGTGTGGCCGAAGAGGTTGATCTCCCATCCCGGCATCGCCCGGATCAGCCCTTCGGAGAAGCCGAGGTACCAGTCGGGCTGGGCGCCGGTCGTCACGAGGTCGGGCCGGTAGGGTCCGAACGCCCAGACGGGGTTGATGGTCGCGGCCGCCCCGATCAGCGCCAGCACGCCGAAGACGAGGAAGAAGAAGCCGCCGGCCTTGGCCATGTAGACGGGCAGGAGCGGCATGCCGACGACGGTGCGCTGGTTGCGTCCGGGCCCGGGGTACTGGGTGTGCTTGTGGTGGACGACCAGGATGAGGTGGACGACGACCAGGGCCAGCATGATGCCGGGGAGCAGGAGGATGTGGATCGGGTAGAGCCGCGCGATGATGTCGTCGCCGGGGAATTCCCCGCCGAAGAGGAAGAAGGCCAGGTACGTCCCCACGACCGGGATCGACAGGATGGCGCCGTGCGCGAAGCGGAGGCCGGTGCCGGAGAGCAGGTCGTCGGGGAGCGAGTAGCCGGTCAGGCCCGTGATCATGGCGAGCATCAGCAGGGTCCAGCCGAACAGCCAGTTGATTTCGCGCGGTTTGCGGAAGGCGCCGGTGAAGAACACCCGCATCATGTGCACGATCAACCCGGCGACGAAGACGAGAGCGGCCCAGTGGTGGATCTGCCGGATGAGCAGGCCGCCGCGCACGTCGAAGCTGATGTCCAGCACGGACTCGTACGCCCTCGTCATCGGGATGCCGTTGAGCGGCTCGTAGGAGCCCTCGTAGACGACCTCGACGCTGCTCGCCTCGAAGAAGAGGGTGAGGTAGACCCCGGTGAGGATGAGGACGAGGAAGCTGTAGAGGCAGATCTCGCCGAGCATGAAGGACCAGTGGT
Organism: Streptomyces sclerotialus; assembly: GCA_000719105.1. Lineage (GTDB taxonomy): Bacteria > Actinomycetota > Actinomycetes > Streptomycetales > Streptomycetaceae > Streptomyces > Streptomyces sclerotialus_B. Next base: position 10,692 of record JODX01000021.1, read on the forward strand.
CCGGGAACACCTTGCGCATGTTGGCCTTGGCGAGCGTGTACACGCCGAGCCGTCCGTCGGCCCAGTCCGCGACCCGCTCGCCCTTGGCCAAGGGGACCGGCCTGCCGCGCCCGTCCGCCCGGCTCCTCCCTGCGCCCCCGCCGTCGTTCCTGCCGCTTCCGCTTCCGCTTCCGCTTCCGCTGACCGATCGTGCGCCGTCCATCGCGTCGCCCTCCCCGGTGGGTCACCTCAGGGTGGCACGTGCGCTCCGGCGGGCCAATGGGTGCGCTTCGGCCCGCTCACGGGAGCCGGCCACAGAGGCCGGTCGCAGCGGCCGGTCACAGGGGGCGGTCACAGGGGGGCGGCCACAGGGGGCGGCCACAGCTCGCACTGGGTTGCGCTCGTCCCTGTGTACGCCCTGCACATAATCTGTGCGCCATGAAACGCGCTGGGTGTCTTGCCTCGTGGCTGCCCCTCTCGCCATCACCGCGGTGGTCTACGTGTTCACGCCCGGGTCTTCGGACACAGACATCCCGAACCGGCCCTTCGCGTCCGCCTCGGCCCAGGGTGCCGAGGGCGCCAAGGCCCGGGCCGAGGACGAGCGCGCCGCCGACGACCAGGTGATCGAGGACGCGCCGCCGGGCCTCTCCGCCCCGGACAAGCGGGAGCCGGCGCACAAGCTGGTGGCGACCGCCCGGGACTCGACGCTGGACTGGCGCACGGCCTACGGCCTCTTGGAGGACGTCGGCGACGGCCGGGGCTGCACCGCGGGCATCGTCGGCTTCTGCACGGGCACCAACGACCTGCTCACCCTGGTCGAGCGCTCCACGAAGTCCTATCCGGACAACCGGCTCGCCGAGTACCTCCCGGCGCTTCGCAAGGTCGACGGCACGGACTCCCACGAGGGCCCGGACCCCGGTTTCACCGCGGCATGGAAGGCGGAGTCGCAGGTCCCGGCGTTCCGGAAGGCCCAGGAGAACGAGCGCGACCGCGTGCACTTCGAGCCCGCGGTGCGGCTGGCGAAGCTCGACGGCCTGAGCACGCTCGGCCGGTTCATCTCCTACGACGCCATGGTCCTGCACGGTCCCGGCACCGACGCGGACAGCGTCTACGGGCTGCGCGAGCGTGCCGTCGAGGAGGCCGACACCCCGGCGCAGGGCGGCCGGGAGAAGGCCTGTCCGGACGTCTTCCCCGACATCCGCAGCGAGGAGACGAGGACGGAGGAGCCGAGCCGCGACACGTCCCGCATCGACACCGCCCAGCGGCAGTTCCTGTACGACGCCTGTACGACGGGAACATGGACCTGAAGACGCCGCTCACCTGGGGGATGTACGGGGAGACGTTCCGGGTGCCGTGGGGCCCCGGCCGCCCCCCTTGACGAGCGTGCGCTGTGACGAAAAGGCGCGGCGCCCACCCTGAGTCCGGTCGGGGACAAGGGGGGCGCCGCGGTGTTCCGTACGCCGTTGTACGGGACGTCTCTCGGCCGGCCGTCAGACCGCCAGCGCGCGGTCCGTCGGGCGGATCGGGGCCGGCAGGTCGCTGGTGCCGGTCAGGTAGCGGTCGGCGCCGCGGGCGGCCGAGCGGCCCTCCGCGATGGCCCAGACGATGAGCGACTGGCCGCGGCCCGCGTCACCGGCGACGAACACGCCGGGCACGTTGGTCTGGAAGTCGGCGTCGCGGGCGATGTTGCCGCGCGCGTCGAGCTCCAGGCCGAACTGCTCGACCAGGCCGTTGTCCTGGTCGGTGCCGGTGAAGCCCATGGCGAGGGTGACCAGCTGGGCGGGGATCCTGCGCTCCGTGCCCGGCTTGGCGGTCAGCTTGCCGTCGACGAACTCGACCTCGTTGAGGTGCAGCCACTGGACGTTGCCGTCCTCGTCGCCCTCGAAGTGGGTGGTGCCCGCCGAGTAGATGCGCTCGCCGCCCTCCTCGTGCGCGGAGGTGACCTTGTAGAGCATCGGGAACGTCGGCCAGGGCTGGCCGGCGTTCCGCTCCTCGCCCGGGCGCGGCATGATCTCCAGCTGGGTGACGGAGGCGGCGCCCTGGCGGTGGGCGGTGCCCACACAGTCGGCGCCGGTGTCACCGCCGCCGATCACGACGACGTGCTTGCCCTCGGCGGAGATCGGGGAGGTGACGTAGTCGCCCTCCTGGACCTTGTTGGCCAGGGGCAGGTACTCCATGGCCTGGTAGATGCCCTTGAGCTCGCGGCCCGGGACGGGCAGGTCGCGGGCGGTGGTGGCGCCGGCCGCGATGACCACGGCGTCGTACCGCTTGCGCAGGTCCGTCGCCTTCAGGTCGCGGCCGATCTCGATGCCGGTACGGAAGCGGGTGCCCTCCGCGCGCATCTGCTCGATACGACGGTTGATGTGCCGCTTCTCCATCTTGAACTCGGGGATGCCGTAGCGGAGGAGGCCTCCGATGCGGTCCGCGCGCTCGTAGACGGCGACGGTATGGCCCGCCCGCGTGAGCTGCTGGGCGGCGGCGAGGCCGGCCGGGCCGGAGCCGATCACGGCGACGGTCTTGCCGGACAGGCGCTCGGGGATCTGCGGCCTGACGTCACCGCTGTCCCACGCCTTGTCGATGATCGAGACCTCGACGTTCTTGATGGTGACCGGCGGCTGGTTGATGCCGAGCACGCACGCCGACTCGCACGGGGCGGGGCACAGGCGGCCCGTGAACTCCGGGAAGTTGTTGGTGGCGTGCAGCCGCTCGGAGGCGGCGCTCCAGTCCTCGCGGTAGGCGTAGTCGTTCCACTCGGGGATCAGGTTCCCGAGCGGACAGCCGTTGTGGCAGAACGGGATGCCGCAGTCCATGCACCGGCTGGCCTGCTTGCTGATGATCGGCAGCAGGGAGCCGGGGACGTAGACCTCGTTCCAGTCCTTGACGCGCTCCTCGACGGGACGGGTCTGGGCGACCTCGCGCCCGTGGTTGAGAAAGCCCTTGGGATCAGCCATTGGTCGCCGCCTCCATCATCTTCTCGGTGATCTCGGTCTCGGAGAGACCGGCTCGCTCGGCGGCGTCCTTGGCGGCGAGCACTGCCTTGTACGTGCTGGGGATGATCTTGCTGAAGCGGTGCACGGCGGTGTCCCACTCCGCCAGGAGCTTCTCGGCCACGGTCGAGCCGGTCTCCTCCTGGTGGCGGCGCACCACGTCGTGCAGCCACTGCTTGTCCGCGTCGTCGAGGGCCTCGATCGCACCCACGTTGCCGACGTTGACGTTGTCGCGGTTGAGGTCGATGACGTAGGCGACACCGCCGGACATGCCGGCCGCGAAGTTGCGGCCCGTCTCGCCGAGGACGACCGCGTGACCGCCGGTCATGTACTCGCAGCCGTGGTCGCCCACGCCCTCGGAGACGACCAGCGCGCCGGAGTTGCGGACGCAGAACCGCTCGCCCGTACGACCGCGCAGGAACAGCTCGCCGCCGGTCGCGCCGTACGCGATGGTGTTGCCCGCGATGGTCGAGTACTCGGCGAGGTGGTCGGCGCCCCGGTCCGGGCGGACGATCACCCGGCCGCCGGAGAGGCCCTTGCCGACGTAGTCGTTGGCGTCGCCCTCCAGGCGGAGCGTCACACCGCGCGGCAGGAACGCGCCGAACGACTGGCCGGCGGAACCCGTGAAGGTGATGTCGATGGTGTCGTCGGGCAGGCCCGCGCCACCGAACTTCTTCGTCACCTCGTGGCCGAGCATGGTGCCGACCGTGCGGTTGATGTTGCGGATGGCGACCTGGGCACGGACCGGCTCGGCGTCCTCCGGGGCGGTGGCGGCGAGGGCGTCGGCGGCGAGCTTGATGAGCTCGTTGTCGAGCGCCTTCTCCAGGCCGTGGTCCTGCGCGACGAGCTGGTGGCGCACGGCGCCCTCGGGCAGGTCGGGGACGTGGAACAGCGGCTCCAGGTCCAGGCCCTGCGCCTTCCAGTGGTTGACCGCGCGGGTCACGTCGAGGGCCTCGGCGTGGCCGACGGCCTCCTCTATGGAGCGGAAGCCCAGCTCGGCGAGGATCTCGCGGACCTCTTCGGCGATGAACTTGAAGAAGTTGACGACGTACTCGGCCTTGCCGGAGAAGCGCTCGCGCAGCACCGGGTTCTGGGTGGCGATGCCGACCGGGCAGGTGTCCAGGTGGCAGACGCGCATCATGACGCAGCCGGAGACGACGAGCGGCGCGGTCGCGAAACCGAACTCCTCGGCGCCCAGCAGCGCGGCGATGACCACGTCGCGGCCGGTCTTCAGCTGGCCGTCGGTCTGCACGACGATGCGGTCGCGCAGGCCGTTGAGCAGCAGCGTCTGCTGGGTCTCGGCGAGGCCGAGCTCCCAGGGGCCGCCCGCGTGCTTCAGCGAGGTCAGCGGGGAGGCACCCGTACCGCCGTCGTGGCCGGAGATGAGCACGACGTCCGCGTGGGCCTTGGACACACCCGCGGCCACGGTCCCGACGCCGACCTCGGAGACCAGCTTCACGTGGATGCGGGCCTGCGGGTTGGCGTTCTTGAGGTCGTGGATCAGCTGAGCCAGGTCCTCGATGGAGTAGATGTCGTGGTGCGGCGGCGGCGAGATGAGGCCGACACCCGGCGTCGAGTGACGGGTCTTGGCCACCCACGGGTACACCTTGTGGCCGGGCAGCTGGCCGCCCTCGCCGGGCTTGGCGCCCTGGGCCATCTTGATCTGGATGTCGTCCGCGTTGACCAGGTACTCGCTCGTCACACCGAAGCGGCCGGAGGCGACCTGCTTGATGCTGGAGCGGCGCGCCGGGTCGTACAGGCGCTCCGGGTCCTCGCCGCCCTCACCGGTGTTGGACTTGCCGCCCAGCTGGTTCATGGCGATGGCGAGGGTCTCGTGCGCCTCGCGGGAGATGGAGCCGTACGACATGGCGCCGGTGGAGAACCGCTTGACGATCTCGGAGACCGGCTCGACCTCGTCGATGGAGATCGGCTGCCGGTCCGACTTGAAGCCGAACAGGCCGCGCAGCGTCATCAGCCGCTCGGACTGCTCGTTCACGCGGTCCGTGTACTTCTTGAAGATGTCGTAGCGGCCCGAGCGGGTCGAGTGCTGGAGGCGGAAGACCGTGTCCGGGTCGAACAGGTGCGGCTCGCCCTCGCGGCGCCACTGGTACTCGCCGCCGATCTCCAGCGCGCGGTGCGCCGGGGCGATGCCGGTGGCCGGGTACGCCTTGGCGTGGCGGGCGGCGACCTCCTGGGCGATGACGTCGATGCCGACGCCGCCGATCTTGGAGGTGGTGCCGTTGAAGTACTTCTCCACGAAGGCCTCGTCGAGGCCGACGGCCTCGAAGACCTGGGCGCCGCGGTAGGAGGCGACGGTGGAGATGCCCATCTTGGACATGACCTTCAGGACGCCCTTGCCGAGGGCGTAGATCAGGTTGCGGATCGCCTGCTCGGCCTCGATGTCCGAGAGGAAGGTGCCCGCGCGGACCAGGTCCTCGACGGACTCCATCGCCAGGTACGGGTTCACGGCGGCGGCGCCGAAGCCGATGAGCAGCGCGACGTGGTGGACCTCGCGGACGTCGCCGGCCTCGACCAGCAGGCCCACGTGGGTGCGCTGCTTGGTGCGGATGAGGTGGTGGTGGACGGCCGCGGTGAGCAGCAGCGACGGGATCGGCGCGTGCTCGGCGTCCGAGTGGCGGTCCGAGAGGACGATCAGCCGGGCGCCGTTCTCGATGGCGGCGTCGGCCTCGGCGCAGATCTCGTCGATGCGCGCGGCGAGGGCGTCACCGCCGCCGGAGACCCGGTAGAGGCCGGAGAGGGTCGCGGCCTTCATGCCGGGCATGTCGCCGTCGGCGTTGATGTGGATGAGCTTGGCGAGCTCGTCGTTGTCGATCACCGGGAAGGGCAGGGTGACGCTGCGGCACGACGCGGCGGTCGGGTCCAGGAGGTTGCCCTGCGGGCCCAGCGAGGAGCGCAGCGAGGTGACGAGCTCCTCGCGGATGGCGTCCAGCGGCGGGTTGGTGACCTGCGCGAAGAGCTGGGTGAAGTAGTCGAAGAGCAGCCGCGGGCGCTCGGACAGGGCCGCGATCGGCGAGTCCGTGCCCATGGAGCCGATCGGCTCGGCGCCGGCCTTGGCCATCGGCGCGAGGATGATCCGTAGCTCTTCCTCGGTGTAGCCGAAGGTCTGCTGGCGGCGGGTGACCGAGGCGTGGGTGTGCACGATGTGCTCGCGCTCGGGCAGGTCGGAGAGCTCGATCTCGCCGGCCTCCAGCCACTCCTGGTAGGGCTGCTCGGCGGCGAGCTGCGCCTTGATCTCGTCGTCCTCGATGATGCGGTGCTCGGCGGTGTCGACGAGGAACATACGGCCCGGCTGGAGGCGGCCCTTGCGGACGACCTTGGCGGGGTCGATGTCGAGGACGCCGACCTCGGAGCCGAGGACGACGAGGCCGTCGTCGGTGACCCAGTAGCGGCCGGGGCGCAGGCCGTTGCGGTCGAGCACGGCGCCGACCTGGGTGCCGTCGGTGAAGGTGACGCAGGCGGGGCCGTCCCAGGGCTCCATCATCGTGGAGTGGAACTGGTAGAAGGCGCGCCGGGCCGGGTCCATGGAGTCGTGGTTCTCCCACGCCTCCGGGATCATCATCAGCACGGAGTGCGGCAGCGAGCGGCCGCCGAGGTGGAGGAGCTCCAGGACCTCGTCGAAGGAGGCGGAGTCGGAGGCGTCCGGGGTGCAGACCGGGAAGATCCGGTCCAGGTTCTCCTGGGTGCCGAACAGGTCCGAGGCGAGCTGGGACTCGCGGGCGCGCATCCAGTTGCGGTTGCCCTTGACCGTGTTGATCTCGCCGTTGTGGGCGACGAAGCGGTACGGGTGGGCGAGCGGCCAGCTCGGGAAGGTGTTGGTGGAGAACCGGGAGTGCACGAGCGCGATCGCGGAGGCGAAGCGGCGGTCGGACAGGTCCGGGAAGAAGGGCTCGAGCTGACCGGTGGTGAGCATGCCCTTGTAGACGATCGTGCGCGCGGAGAGCGACGGGAAGTACACGCCGATCTCGCGCTCGGCGCGCTTGCGCAGCACGAACGCCTTGCGGTCCAGCTCGATGCCCTTGCTCGCGCCGACCGTGTCGGTGACGAAGATCTGGCGGAAGGCGGGCATGGTGGAGCGCGCGGTGGCACCGAGGAGGTCGGGGGCGACCGGCACCTCGCGCCAGCCGAGGACCGTGAGGCCCTCCTCGACGGCGATCGCGTCGATCCGCCGGGCGGCGTCGGCGGTGCCGTCGGTCGGCAGGAAGGCGATGCCGACCGCGTAGCCGCCGGCCTCGGGCAGCTCGAATCCGGCCACCTCGCGGAAGAAGGCGTCGGGCACCTGCGAGAGAATGCCGGCGCCGTCACCCGAGTCGGGCTCGGAACCGGTGGCGCCTCGGTGCTCCAGATTGCGAAGGACCGTCAGCGCCTGCTCGACCAGCGCATGGCTCGCCTCACCGGTGAGGGTGGCCACGAAGCCGACACCACAGGCATCGCGCTCGTTGCGGGGGTCGTACATACCCTGCGCAGCAGGGCGAGCATCCATGAAGGACCAGTTCTGGCCATTCGCGGAGTGCTGGGACGGCTGGCGCGGCGTACGCATCGGCTCTCCCGTCGTCGTCAAAGTGGCTGGATCGCCTCCCCAACTCCTTGACGGGCCGGGGGGCGCAGATGCCGAGGGACGACGTTGGCCCTCTGCGCGGCATGCAAAATTTCGTGCAGGTTACATGATGAAGCGTTTCTCGGGAACTGAATATTTCGTTCCATCATGCGGACGCCGCGGGGTGTGCGGTGCGGGTGCCGCGCACGTCGGCGGAAAGGGTGCCGACCGGACAGATCCTTGCCCGTCGACCCGGGGTGCGGAGGGCTTCGTCGCCTTCCGCAGGGTGCGTACGGGCGTCATTGCCCGCAGCGCTTACGGCTCTTTCCCAGCGGTCAACCATTCGAAACCGCCAAGTAACGACTACTTATACGGTCCCTCGTATACGTAGCCAGTCGATCCATCATACGGCCGCACCGAACAGGCTGCCCAGGGCGTACGTCACACCTGCCGCGGCACCACCGAGAGCAAGCTGTCGCAGCCCGCTGAACCACCAGGTACGCGCCGTCACCTTGGCCACGACCGCACCGCAGCCGAAGAGCCCGGCGAGGGCGAGCAGCACGGCGGGCCACAGCGCGGTGGCGCCGAGCAGATAGGGCAGTACGGGCAGCAGGGCGCCGAGCGCGAAGGAGCCGAAGGAGGACACGGCGGCCACGGTGGGCGAGGGCAGGTCGCCCGGGTCGATGCCGAGCTCCTCTCTCGCGTGGATCTCCAGGGCCTGCTCGGGGTCGCGCGAGAGCTGCCGGGCGACCTCGCGGGCGAGTTCCGGCTCGACGCCGCGGGTCTCGTACAGCGCGGCGAGCTCCCGCTCCTCGTCCGCCGGGTGCTTGCGCAGCTCGCGCCGCTCGACGTCCAGCTCGGCCTCGACGAGCTCCCGCTGGGAGGCCACGGAGGTGTACTCGCCGGCGGCCATGGAGAAGGCGCCGGCGGCGAGTCCGGCGAGGCCCGCGACGACGACGGCCTGCTGGCCCGTCGAACCGCCGGCGACACCGGTCATCAGGGCGAGGTTGGAGACGAGTCCGTCCATGGCGCCGAAGACGGCGGGGCGCAGCCAGCCGCCGTTGACGTCCCGGTGCGTGTGGTTGTCGCGGTGCGCCTCGTGGAGGGACGCCTCGGTTTCGATGATGGCCATGAGAGGGCTTCCTCCAGCTTAGGTTTGACTAACCTTAGACTGAGTCCAAGTTCCGACATAGTTGAAGGTACGCCGGGAAGCGGCCGCCCGCCAGCAAGGAAGGCCGTACTTACCTGGGGTCTCGCGTCCCTGTGGGACACGCGGAAGGCGGCGCGGGCCACCGGGCGCGCGCCACCGCTCCGTCTTTTCGCACAGACGTCCGCGAGTGGTGTCGACCGGGTGAATACCGGCGGTTGCGGGGAGGCGACGGGCGGCGTGATGTGACAAAGATCCGGATGAGCGTCAACTCCCCGGAGCGGCTGTCCATTCCGTGGGCCTCCGCGGCTCGCCGCTCGCCGCTCGCCGAGCAGAGAGGCAGCGCATGGCTTCCACCGCCCGCACTCCCCCCGCCGCGGTTCCGGCCGCGGCGCCCGGGGACGCCGCCGACCTGCGCGAGCGGGCGCGCGGCGCGCTGCTCGGGCTCGCGGTCGGGGACGCGCTGGGCGCACCCGCCGAGAACATGAAGCCGTCGCAGATCCGCGCGCGCTGGGGGCGGATCACCGGCTTCGTCACCGAGCACCCGTGCGGCACGGACGACACGGAGTACGCGATCTTCTCGGGGCTGCTGCTGGCCCGGTACGGCTCCGCCCTCACCGTCGCCCATGTCGAGGCCGCCTGGCACCAGTGGATCGCCGACCGGGACGAGGGCCCGTTCCGGGGCGCGGGCTTCAGCGAGCGCGGCACGCTGGAGAATTTGCGCCGGGGCCTCGCGGCGCCGATCTCGGCCCAGCACCGGCACGCGTGGAGCGACGGGCTGGCCATGAGGGCGGCGCCGTTCGGGGTGTTCGCGGCGGGCCGTCCGGCGGAGGCGGCCCGGCTGGTGGCCGTCGACGGCACGGTCAGCCACGAGGGTGAGGGCATCTACGGCGGGCAGGCGGTGGCGGCGGGCGTGGCCGCGGCGATGGCGGGCGCCCCGGCGACCGCGGTCGTCGCCTCGGCCCTGGCGGTCGTCCCGGACGACTCGTGGACGGCGCGTTCGCTGCGCCGGGCGGTGGCGGTCGCCCACCGCGGCGAACGCGCGGTCCGCTCGGCGGTGGTGATCGGCGGCTACCCCTGGACGGATCTCGCCCCGGAGGCGGTGGCCCTCGCCTTCGGCGCGTACGCGGTGGCCGCCGGCGACTTCGCGGAGGCGGTGCTCACGGCCGTGAACATGGGCCGCGACGCGGACACGACGGCGGCCGTGGCGGGCGCGCTGGCCGGCGCCACACGCGGCGCCGCGGCGATCCCGCCGGAGTGGGCCTCGGCGATCGGCCCGGCCCGGGGCACCTGCCTGCCCTCGATGGCGGGCCACCACGTGCTGGACGTCGCGGAGCTGCTCACCCCCGGGGAGACCGTCAAGTGGGCTTCGGTCCCGCTGCCGGGGCCACCGGCCGGTGCGGGCGGGAGCCCGGGCGCGGACGCGGGACCGGGCTCCGGTGCGTACGTGCCGGTCGCCGACGGTCCCGCGGCCGCCTCCGCCGCGTACGTACTGGCCGCGGACGAGGAAGAGGTACGACCGTGAGGGCGGCGAGCGGGAGCGCTGCTGCGGCGGCCGCGGGCGACGAGCGCAGCGGGACGCCCGTCGCCTCCACCCCGGCCCCCGCCCGCCGTATCGAGGGCCTCCTCCTCGGTCTCGCCGCCGGGGACGCCGCCGGCTGGCCCGCCGCCCGGCACCGGGCCGCCCGGATGCCGGAGTGGACGCGGCGTCTCACCCGTGAGCTGGACACGTTCGCCGAGCAGAACGCGACGACCACCCTGCCCGTGCCCATCGCGCTCAACCAGCCGCCGGAGCCGCTCCGGCTCGGGCCGTCGGACGACGCGGAGTGGGCGGCGTTCACGGCGGAGGCCGTGCTGCGGGCCGCGGACGGTGCGCCGCCCGGCGGTCCCGGCCGGACGCGCCGCCTGCGGACGGCGCTCGACCTGTCGTGGAACGCCCTGGCCGCCGAGGTCGCCGCGGCCGCCGAGCGCGCACCCGAGATCGAGTCGGCCGTGCTGCCGCTGCGCGCCCGGATCTCCGTACGGGCCGGGCTCGGCAACCTCGCCGCCGGGCTGCGTCCCCCCGCCACGGGCCACGACAACCCGCACTATTTCGACGACGCGGCCTGCGTACGGGCGTGCGTGCTCGCCGTCGCACACCCCGGCGAGCCCGCACGCGCCGCCGAACTCGCCGAGTTCGACGCCCGCTACACCCAGGACGGCGACGGCGTGCACGGTGCCCGCGCCATGGCCGCCGCCCTCGCACTGGCCCTGGCCGGCGCGGACGTCGGCACCTGCGCGGCCGCCGCGCTCGCCGAACTGCCCGGGGAGACGGAGATCGGCCGCAACGCCCGGCACGCACTGGCCCTCGCCCACGCCCACGAAGGAGAGGGCACCTTCGCCTTCGTGCCCCTGCTGGAGCACCAGATCGTCGACCACGTCTACAGCTACGGCATCGCGGCCGCGGAGACCGTCCCCGTGGCGCTCGCCCTCGCCACCGCAGCCCGCGGCCGGATCGCCGAGGCCGTGCCCGCCGCCGCCTGTCTGTCCCGGGTCGCCGACTCCGCCCCGGCCCTCGCCGGCGCCCTGACCGGCGCGCTCGGCGGGGGCGCCGCCGTACCCGCCGCCTGGCGGGACGCCTGCCGCGTCCTATCGGGCTGCGCGCTCCCCCGCCTCACCGGTACGGACCTCGTACACCTCGCCGAACTGCTCGCAGCGACACATGACTGCCCGCCCCAGGTGAATGATTCGGGACATGACTGACACTCTGGAAACACCGGAAGATCCACAGAATCCTCCGGATTCGTCGGATACGCAGATTTCGCCGGTTCCGCTGGATGCACCGGATCCCCTGGACACGGAAGAGATCCCCACACTCGTCGAACGGATCACCGGCGCCCTGGTCGGCGCCGCCGTCGGCGACGCGCTCGGCGGCCCCGTCGAGGGGTACTCGCCCGAGCAGATCACCGAACGCCACGGCGGCCGGATCACCGGCGTCGTCGGTCCCTGGCACGGCGACGACTGGCGCACCGCCCGCCCCCTCGCCCCGTACCACAAGGGCGACGGCCACGTCACCGACGACACCCTGATGACCCACGCGCTGGTCCGGGTGTACGCCGCGGTCCGCGACCACCTCGACGCGTACGCCGTCGCCGAGCACCTGGTCCCCGACCTGATGACCACGCCCCGCTGGATCCCGGAGCTCGAGGCGGAGGCCCTGCCGCTGCAGCGTGTCTTCCTCGCCGAGAAGTGGCTGGTGGCGCGGCTCCACTACGGCCACGTCGACCCCCGTGAGGCGGGCACCGGGAACATCGTCAACTGCGGTGCCGCGATGTACATGGCACCGGTCGGCCTGGTCAACGCCGGGAACCCGCAGGGCGCGTACGCGGAGGCCCTCGACGTCGCGGGCGCCCACCAGTCGTCGTACGGCAGGGAGGCGGCCGGTGTGTTCGCGGCGGCCGTGGCAGCGGCGTGCACCCCGGGCGCAACCCCGGACTCGGTGGTCGCGGCCTGTCTGTCCCTCGCCAAGGACGGGACGCGCGCCGCGATCGAGGCGGTGTGCGAAACGGCGTCCCGTCACACGGACTTCGAGTCGGCGCTCGGGCCGCTGCGCGAGGCGGTGCTCCCGTACGACACGGTGGGCCCCGACTACCGGGCACCGTCGCTGGGCGCCCGCCGCCCCTCCCGGCTGCACGCGATCGAGGAACTCCCCGTCGCGCTCGGCATGCTGGTGGTGGCGGGCGGCGCCTACCGGCACGCCGTGCTCGGCGCGGTGAACTACGGGCGCGACTGCGACTCCATCGCCACCATGGCGGGTGCCCTCGCGGGCGCGCTCGGCTCCCCGGTGCCGTCCGGCTGGGCGAAGCAGGTCGCGGAGGCCAGCCGTCTCGACCTGCACGCCCCGGGCACGGTGCTCGCCGGGGTGGCGCGCGAGATCTTCACCCGCGACGTGCTCCGCCGCCGGGCCCACGAGTCGGCCTTCGCGTCCCTGGCGGGGCTCCGGTGAGCGGCACCACGGTGACCGGTGCCCCGGCGGCCGGTCTCCGCCTCACCTGGGTGCAGCCGGAGGACCTCCTCGGCCACGAGCTGCGGCAGGCGGTGCAGGACGGGCGCGAACCGTCGGCGATCGCCCGGCGCTGGACCGCGGCGGGCGGCCCGGCCGCCCCCGAACGCGCGGGCGCCTCGCCGCAGCCCGTGTCGCCGTACCTGCGGCTGCTCGCCGAGGACCTGCTGGACGAACTGGCGGATCTGCCGAGCGGGTCGAGCGAGCGGGAGCCGACGGACCTGGCGGCGATCAGGAGTCTGTGCCCGCACTGGCCGGCCCGTCCCGCCCCGCCCCCACCGGCTCCGCGTCCCGAGGCCCTGGAGGCCGCCTGGCTCGGCCGCGCCGTCGGCTGTCTGCTCGGCAAGCCCGTCGAGAAGCTCCCCCTGGAGGGCATCCGCCGGCTCGCCCGGGCCACCGGCAACTGGCCCCTGAACAGCTGGTTCACCGCCCGCGGCGTCCCGGACGACCTGGCGGCGGCATACCCCTGGAACCGCCGTTCGGCCGCCTGCTCACTCGCCGAGAACATCGACGGGATGCCGGAGGACGACGACCTCAACTACCCCCTCCTCAACCTCCTGCTGCTGCAGCGCCACGGCCCCGGATTCACCACCGACGACGTGGCCCGCGTCTGGCTCGACGAACTCCCCGCCGGCCGCACCTTCACCGCCGAGCGCGTCGCCTACCGCAACCTCCTCTCCGGCGTCGCACCCCCGCGCACGGCCCGCCACCGCAACCCGTTCCGCGAGTGGATCGGCGCCCTGATCCGCGCCGACGTGCACGGCTGGACCAACCCGGGCGCCCCCGCGACCGCGGCGGAACAGGCCTACCGGGACGCCACCCTCACCCACACGGCGAACGGCGTCTACGCGGCGATGTTCGCGGCCGCCGTCATCGCCGAGGCCGCCACCGGCGCCCACGACGTCCACCACTGCCTGCGCACCGGACTGGCGGTCGTCCCGGTCGGCTCCCGGCTGGCCCGCGCGGTCCGCCACGCCGTCGGACTGGCCGGGGAACACCCGGACTTCGACACGGTCGTCGACGCCCTGCACACCGCCCACGCCGGCCACCACTGGGTGCACGCCGTCCCCAACACCGCCCTGATCGCCGCCGCCCTCACCCACGCCGACGGCGACTTCACCGGGTCCGTCTGCCGCGCCGTGTCCGGCGGCTGGGACACGGACTCCAACGGCGCGACGGCGGGCAGCGTCGCGGGCCTGCTCGCCGGCTCCCCCACCGCCCTGCCCGAGCGCTGGACCCTGCCCCTCAAGAACCGGCTCGCCACCTCCGTCGCCGACTTCGACGGCACCGGCTTCGACGCCCTCGCCCAGCTCACCCTCCGGGAGGTCCGCCACCCATGACGAACTCCGTGCCCGAGCCGGCCGCCGCACCGGCCATAGCCGCCGCGCCCGCCCCGCTCACCGGCCTCCGCGTCCTCGACCTCGCGACCCTCTTCGCCGGCCCCCTCGCCGCCACCCTGCTCGGCGACTTCGGCGCGGAGGTGATCAAGGTCGAACACCCGGGCAAACCCGACCCCTCCCGCGGGCACGGCCCGGCGAAGGACGGCATCGGCCTGTGGTGGAAGCTCCTCGGCCGCAACAAGCGCACGATGACCCTCGACCTGTCCGCGCCGGGCGGCCGGACGACCCTGCTGCGGCTCGCCGGGACGGCCGACGTGATCGTCGAGAACTTCCGCCCCGGCACCCTGGAGAAATGGGGCCTGGGCTGGCCCGAGCTGTCCGCCGCGAATCCACGGCTGGTCCTCGCCCGGGTCACCGGCTTCGGGCAGACGGGCCCGTACGCGCACCGCCCCGGCTTCGGCACCCTCGCCGAGGCCCTGAGCGGCTTCGCCGCGATCACCGGCGAACCGGACGCCCCGCCGGTCCTCCCGCCCTTCGGCCTCGCCGACTCGATCGCGGGTCTGACCACGGCGTACGCGGTGATGACGGCGCTCGCCGCCCGGGACCGCACGGGCGAGGGCCAGGTGATCGACATGGCGCTGATCGAGCCGATCCTCACCGTGCTGGGCCCGCAGCCCCTCTGGTACGACCAGCTGGGCCACGTCCAGCCCCGCACCGGCAACCGCTCGGCGAACAACGCGCCCCGCAACACCTACCGCACGGCGGACGGCTCCTGGGTCGCCGTCTCCGCCTCCGCGCAGTCCGTGGCGGAGCGGGTGATGCGGCTGGTGGGGCGGCCCGAGCTGATCGACGAGCCCTGGTTCGCGACGGGCACCGGCCGGGCCCGCAACGCCGGCGTCCTCGACGAGGCGGTGGGCGCGTGGATCGCCCGCCGCACCCGTGAGCAGGTCGTCGACGCCTTCGAGAAGGCCGAGGCGGCGGTCGCGCCGATCCAGGACGTACGGGACGTGATGGAGGACCCGCAGTACCGGGCGCTGGACACGGTCACCACCATCGACGACCCGGAGCTGGGTCCGCTGCGCATGCAGAACGTCCTCTTCCGGCTGTCCGCCACGCCCGGCGCGATCCGCTGGGCGGGCCGGCCGCACGGCGCGGACACGGAGGCGGTGCTGACCGAACTCGGCCTCACGGAGGCGGAGATCGCCGCCCTGCGCGCGGAGGGCGCCCTGTGACCGCGGCCGTGACCGCGAAGTCTTCGCACTTCACCCCGCTGACCTGGCTGTACGCCCCCGGGGACCGCCCGGAGGTGGTGGCCAAGGCCCTTGTGTCCGGCGCGGACGTGGTCCTCGTCGACCTGGAGGACGCCGTGGCCCCGCACCGCAAGGAGTACGCGCGCGCGGCCACGGCGGAACTCCTCACCGACCCGTCGCCGTCCCCGGTGCCGGTCCACGTCCGGGTGAACGCCCCGCACACCCCGCTCGGCGACGCGGACCTCGCGGCCCTCTCCCCTCTTCCCGGGCTCTCCGGGCTGCGTCTGCCCAAGGTGACGTCCCCCGCGGACGTCGTACGCGCCGCGGAGCGGTCCGCCCGGCCGGAGGGAGGACCACCGCCCCTGTACGCCCTGCTGGAGACGGCCCTCGGCGTCGAGCATGCCTACGCGATCGCCAGCGCCCACCCGGCGCTCGGCGGTATCGCGCTCGGCGAGGCGGATCTCCGCGCGGACCTGGGCGTACGGGCCGACGTGGCGCTGGACTGGCCGCGCTCCCGGGTCGTCCTGGCCGCCCGGGCCGCGTCCCTGCCGCCACCGGTCCAGTCGGTGCACCCCGACACCAGGGACCTGGACGGCCTGGCCGGCTCCTGCGCCCACGGCCGCGCCCTGGGATTCCTGGGACGCGCCGCCCTCCATCCGCGCCAGCTCCCGGTGATCGAGGGGGCGTACCTGCCGACCGCGCAGGAGGTCGACCGGGCGGAGGAGGTGGTCCGGGCCGCCGCCGTCGAGCCGGGCGCCCAGGCCCTGGCGGACGGCCGCTTCATCGACACGGCGGTGGTGGCGGCGGCCCGCCGCACCCTGTCACTGGCCCGCCGCGGCATGTGAAAGGGCGCCGTGCGCGATGCACGGCGCCCTCAATGACGTACGGGTCGTACCGACGTACGGGTCGTACCGACGTACGGGTCGGCTCAGCTCTTGGCCGACCCGGCCTCGCTGCTCCTGGACTCCTCGGCCACGCCGGCCTCGGGGTCCTCGGCCGCGCCGCCACTCGCGGGCTTCTCGTCCGCCTTGTCCTTGTCCTTGTCCTTGCCCAGGTCCGAAGGCTCCGCGTCCGCCTTCTTCCCCAGGTCCACCGATGTCCCGTCCTCCCCGCCGGAGGCGCCCGCTCCGGGCTCGACGATCTCCTCGCGGCCGGGGCGCCTGCGCGCCGACAGCACGATGTAGAGCACCGCGAGGAGGAAGACGAGGAGCGCGGTCCAGTTGTTCAGGCGCAGACCGAGGATGTGGTGGGCGTCGTCGACGCGCATGTACTCGATCCAGAAGCGGCCCGCGCAGTACGCGGCGACGTACAGCGCGAACGCCCGGCCGTGCCCCAGCCTGAAGCGGCGGTCCGCCCAGATGACGAGCAGCGCGACGCCGATGCACCACAGGGACTCGTACAGGAACGTCGGGTGGTACGTGCCCGGGACCCGGCCGCCCGCGTCGGAGGTGATCTCCACCGCCCACGGCAGATCGGTGGGCCGCCCGTACAGCTCCTGGTTGAACCAGTTGCCCCACCGGCCGATCGCCTGTGCGAGGGCGATGCCGGGGGCGACGGCGTCGGCGTACGCGGGGAGCGGGATGCCGCGGCGGCGGCAGCCGATCCACGCGCCGACCGCGCCGAGCGCGATCGCGCCCCAGATGCCGAGGCCGCCCTCCCAGATCTTGAAGGCGTCCACCCAGTCCCGGCCCTCGCTGAAGTACAGCTCGTAGTCCGTGATCACGTGGTAGAGCCGGCCGCCGACCAGGCCGAACGGCACGGCCCAGACCGCGATGTCGGCCACCGTGCCGGACTGCCCGCCGCGGGCGATCCAGCGCTTGTTGCCGAGCCAGACGGCCACGAAGACGCCGATGATGATGCAGAACGCGTAGCCGCGCAGCGGAACGGGGCCCAGGTGCAGCACCCCGGTCGACGGGCTCGGAATGAAGGCAAGCTCAACAAGGTCCATGGCAGGGTCGACGCTACCCTGCCGGGCACGCACCACGGCAACCCACCGGGCTACGGCTCCATAACGCCACGCCCGGCCACCTCGGCGTCAGGCCTTGTTCGCCGCCGCCACCATCTGCTTGAGCTTGGCCGGGCTCATCGTCCGGTCCGCGGAGATGTTGGTGCCGCCGAGGAGGACCGTCGGGGTGCCGGAGAAGTCGCCCTTCCGGAAGGCCTCGTTCGACTTCCCGACCCAGCCCTCGTGCGCGCCGTCCCGGACGCACTGGCGGAAGGTCTCGGTGTCCAGCCCGTCGACCTCGCCCGCCAGCTCGATGAGTCTGCTGTTCCCGGCGAAGGCGTCGTCGGTCTCCTCGGGCTGGTTCCGGTAGAGCACGTCGTGGTACTCCGGGAACTTCCCCGCGTCCTGGGCGCACGCGGCGGCGTTGGCGGCCTTGCGGGAGCCGCTGCCGCCCATGTTCCCGTCGATCAGCGTCACCAGGTGGTACTCGACCTTCAGCTGTCCGGAGTCCGTCAGCTCGTGGATCGTCGCGCGGTAGGCGTCCTCGAAGGACTTGCACGCCGGGCAGCGGAAGTCCTCCCACACCGTGAGGGTCGACCTGGCGCCGTCGTCGCCGACGGGGATCGCGAGGCCGCTCTCGCCGCCGGCTCCCGAGGGCGCGGCGACCGCGCCCGGCGCCTCGCCGTCGTCCGTGCCGGAGTTCGCCGCGACGACACCCACCACCGCGGCCAGGCCCAGCACGCAGAGCACCGTCGCGCCCACGATCAGGCCGCGGCGGCGCTTCTCCGCGGTCTTCTGCCTCGCTCGCTCCGCCGCCAGCCGTTCCCGGGCGGTGCGCATTCCCTCAGGGTTCTTCTCGCTCACATCCGGCAGAACGAACCGGGGAGACGCAGCGCGTCTCCCCGGTCCTAGGTCCACCCGTTCGAGTGAGCCGGTGTGTGCGTCACGCCGTTCCGCGGCCGCCGCGCACACCCTTGGCGAGCTCGCCCGCCAGCGTCCGTACGGCCGCCAGGCCGGCCGCCTCGTCCGGCGCGTCCAGCATCCGCTTCACGAACGCCGAGCCGACGATGACGCCGTCGGCGAAGCCGGCGACCTCGGCGGCCTGCGCGGCGTTCGAGACGCCGAGGCCCACGCAGACGGGCAGGTCGGTGGTGGCGCGGGTGCGATCCACCAGGTCCTCGGCCTGGGCCCCCACCGACTCGCGGGTGCCTGTGACGCCCATCAGCGAGGCCGCGTACACGAAGCCGGAGCCCGCCGCGGTGATCTCGGCGAGCCGGGCGTCCTTGCTGCTGGGCGCGACGACGAAGACGGTGGCGAGGCCGTGCTTCTCGGCGTGCTCCCGCCACAGCGCCGACTCCTGCACGGGCAGGTCGGGCAGGATGCAGCCCGCGCCGCCCGCCTCGGCCAGCTCGGCGGTGAACCGCTCGACGCCATAGCGGTCGACGGGGTTCCAGTACGTCATGACGAGGACGGGCTTGCCGGTGGCCTCGTGGGCCTCCCGCACCGTCCGCATCACGTCCGCGATCCTCACACCGCCGCGCAGGGCGATGTCGTCGGCGGTCTGGATGACGGGCCCGTCGAGGACGGGGTCGCTGTGCGGCAGGCCGACCTCGACGACGTCGGCGCCGCCGTCGAAGACGGCTTTGATCGCCTCGATGCCGCCGTCCACGGTCGGGAACCCGGCCGGGAGGTAGGCGATGAGCGCGGACCGGCCCTCGGCCCTGGCACCGGCGAGGGTGTCGTTCAACAGCTGCACGTTGCCGCTCACTTGGCGTCCCCCTCGATCTCGGCGCCCTCGCCGGCCTCGTCCGCCGCGACGGCGGCGTCGGTCTCGTACAGCCCGAAGTAGCGGGCGGCCGTGTCCATGTCCTTGTCGCCGCGGCCGGACAGGTTGACGACGATCAGCCCGTCCCGGCCCAGCTCCTTGCCGACCTCCAGGGCCCCGGCGAGCGCGTGGGCGCTCTCGATGGCCGGGATGATGCCCTCGGTCCGCGAGAGGAGGCGGAGCGCCTGCATCGCGGCGTCGTCGGTGACCGCGCGGTACTCGCCGCGGCCGCTGTCCTTGAGGTAGGCGTGCTCGGGGCCGATGCCCGGGTAGTCCAGGCCGGCGGAGATGGAGTACGGCTCGGTGATCTGGCCCTCGTCGTCCTGGAGGACGTACGACCGCGAGCCGTGCAGGATGCCGGGCTCGCCCGCGGTGAGGGTGGCCGCGTGCTCGCCGGTCTCCACTCCGTGCCCGGCGGGCTCGCAGCCGATGAGGCGGACGGAGGCGTCGGGGATGAACGCGTGAAAGAGACCGATCGCGTTCGACCCGCCGCCCACGCAGGCGACGGCCGCGTCCGGCAGCCGTCCGGCGCGCTCCAGGATCTGCCGGCGGGCCTCGACGCCGATGACGCGGTGGAAGTCGCGGACCATGGCGGGGAAGGGGTGCGGTCCGGCGACGGTGCCGAAGAGGTAGTGGGTGCTGTCGACGTTGGCGACCCAGTCGCGGAACGCCTCGTTGATGGCGTCCTTGAGGGTGCGGCTGCCGGACTTCACGGCGGTGACCTCGGCGCCGAGCATGCGCATGCGGGCGACGTTGAGGGCCTGGCGCCGGGTGTCGATCTCGCCCATGTAGATGGTGCACTCGAGTCCGAAGAGTGCGCAGGCAGTGGCGGTCGCGACGCCGTGCTGGCCGGCGCCGGTCTCGGCGATCACGCGGGTCTTGCCCATGCGCTTGGTGAGCAGGGCCTGGCCCAGCACGTTGTTGATCTTGTGGGACCCGGTGTGGTTGAGGTCCTCGCGCTTGAGGAAGATCCGGGCGCCACCGGCGTGTTCGGCGAACCGCGGCACCTCGGTCAGCGCGCTGGGCCGGCCCGTGTAGTTCACGAGCAGGTCGTCGAGCTCGCGGGCGAACTCCGGGTCGGCCTTGGCCTTGTCGTACTCCACGGCGACCTCGTCCACGGCGGCGACGAGCGCCTCCGGGATGAACTTGCCGCCGAACGCGCCGAAGTACCCCTCGGCGCTGGGGACCCGACCCTCGGGGTCGGGAATGAAGAACTCGCTGGACATGCAGTTACCTCACAGGGGCATGGGCCCCGCTCAAAAGCTCTGACAGGGATCACGGTGACCACGCACGCGTACGGGCCCCTCCGGGAACCTCACGCTTCGGCGCCGGGCCCTTCGGGACGAGTACCGGGGGCACTCCTGCCGGCTCAGGCTCTCCGGGTTCCGGGTTCCGGGCTCCGCGGAGCCGGGGGACGGCACCACCTCGGTGAGTGACGCCGCCCGGTCCCCGACCGATCACGGCGGTTCCACCGCCACCGAAGCCGGGACCGGCCGGCGTTCCGCACCGTCCGCATACGGACCCGGTACCGAACCCGATCCGCACCCGATGCCCCGTCACTAGCCGGAGGAGGCCCCCGGCCCCGACGGGGCGGCCGGCATCACGACCGGCTCGGCCCACCCGCAGGGTGCACGCGTGCGTGCCCGGGCCATCGCATCCCGTTCACCTGGCCCGGTTCGTCACCGATGACGTAGCGCACCCGGCGTCCGTGCACGCGCCGCGCCGGCGCCCGGCAGCCGCGCGGACGGCAGCCGCGGGCGAGCCGGGCGTACGGATCGGCGGGCTGTGAGAGGTCCACGGGCCGCGCGCAGCCCACCGCGCCGGACGAGCGGGAGCTCACCCGGCGGCGGAGGCGGACGCGGCGGACCGTCATGCGGAGGGTCAGCCCCTCCCCTGCCGCAGCGCGGGGTGCTCCCCCGCGGCGACCAGGTCGGACACGGCCGTCCTGGGGTCACGGCCGGTCACCAGCGACTCGCCGACGAGCACCGCGTCGGCGCCCGCGTTGGCGTAGGCGATGAGGTCGTGCGGGCCGCGGACGCCGGACTCGGCGACCCGGACGATGCCCGGGGGGATCTCGGGGGCGACGCGGTCGAACGTGCCGCGGTCGACCTCCAGGGTCTTCAGGTTGCGCGCGTTGACGCCGATGACCTTGGCGCCGGCGTCCACCGCCCGCTCGACCTCGTCCTCGTCGTGCACCTCGACGAGCGGCGTGAGCCCGATGGAGTGGGCGCGCTCGATGAGGGACTCCAGCGCCGACTGCTCCAGGGCCGCGACGATGAGCAGCGCGAGGTCGGCGCCGTACGCCCGGGCCTCCCACAGCTGGTACGAGGTGACGATGAAGTCCTTGCGCAGGACGGGGATGTCGACCCGGGCGCGGACCGCCTCCAGGTCGGCGAGGGAGCCGCCGAAGCGGCGCTGCTCGGTGAGGACGGAGATCACGGCGGCGCCGCCGGCCTCGTAGTCGGCCGCCAGTCCCGCCGGGTCGGCGATCGCGGCCAGCGCGCCCTTGGACGGGCTGGAGCGCTTCACCTCGCAGATGACCTTGACGCCGTCACCGCGGAGCGCGGCCACGCCGTCCTTGGCCGCCGGAGCCTTCGCCGCGCGCTCCTTGAGCTCGTCGAGGCTGACGCGCGCCTGCCGCTCCGCGAGGTCGGCACGGACTCCGTCGATGATCTCGTCGAGCACACTCACGCGAGCGGCCCCCTTCCTGACGGTGGTCGTTAAAGCGGTTCGAGGGTTCGAGCCGGGCCGGCGGCCGTACCAATGGGTCACTGCGATGGTATCCGGAGGAGGGCGTAGGCCTCACATCCGGTTGACGCCGATCCCATTACCTGGACGTTCGCCGGCCGATCAAGGATGGAGCCAGCCACCGAACGGCAGGTTCCGGACAACGGTGAAGACCAGCACGGACACGCCCAGCGTCCAGAGCGTCACGGGTGCGAGTTCGATGCGCAGCGGCCGGCCGCGGATCGCGCGGACCACCCATACGGTCCACACCACCGCGAACGCCAGGAAGGCGGCCACGGCCAGCGCGTTGTCCGTGAGGGCGGCGGCGAGGTCGCCGTGCGCGAACGCGTGTGCGGCACGCAGTCCGCCGCAGCCCGGGCAGTACAGACCGGTGAGGTGCAGCAGCGGGCAGACGGGGTAGTGGCCGGGCTCGTGGGGGTCCACGGCGGCGACGTAGGCGAAGGCCCCGGTCACGGCGGCGAGCGCGCCCGCGGGGACGGCCAGCCGCCCCAGCAGGGCGCCGGTACCGCCCGGTGGCATCACCCCGCGGCTGTCGGTGTTCACCTCACGCATTGTGCCGGAGCGGGCCGCACGCGCGCGTGAGGGGTGGCCCGGCACTGCCGCCGGGGCCACCCCTCACGCGAAGTCGTACCGCACCCCGTCCCGGGTCCGGCGTACGGGCGTCAGCCCTTGGCGCCGGCCGGCTCCTTGCGGCCCGCGACCTGGTGCACCGGGTGGGCGTCCTTCGACTGGCCGAGGCCCATCATGCGCATGACGCCACCGACGACACCGCCGAGGAGGACGACGACCATGCTGGCCCAGAAGCCCACCGGATGGGCCGCCACCATGAAGGCGCCGGCAGCGCAGAAACCGATGAAGGCGATGATGACACCGGTCCAGGCGGCCGGGGTGTGACCGTGGCTGCTGCCCGACATGGCTTGCTCCTCATTGATGTGTGGTGCGATGCGTGGTGAGTCGTACGCTCGCCGTCCATTGTCCCGTACGCGCGCGTGGGAGGCTCGGTCGGGGGTCGCTCCCCGGTCCTTCCTGCCTTCCGGCGCCCCGCGCGCGGGGAGGGGCCCGGATGCCGCGGTTCCCTCACGGTACGCCGGGCGGCGGCTACGAGCCCGTCGGGTCCTCGCCGCGGTCCAGGGCCTTCCACAGGTCCTCGGGCCGGTCGGGGTCCACGGCCGCGGCCTTGCGCGGCCGGGGCGTCCCGTCGCGTTCGTAGCGGCCGGACATCGCGGGCCACAGCCCGCCGTACCGCAGCGCCAGCAGTCCGGCCAGCAGGATCAGGGCGCCGCCCGCGGCCGCCACGTACGGCCAGGCGGTGTGGGTGAGGGCCGCCACGGTGGCGGAGGTGTCGCCGGACGCCTGGGCGGCCTTCTCGTCGAGCGCGGCCCGGTCGGAGGCGCCGAGCAGCGCGGCGGCGACGGTGCCGGCGCCGGAGAGCGCGAGCAGGCCCGCGACGAGGACGCGTCCGGCGCGACGGACGGCGAAGACGGCGACGAGCGCGGCCAGGCCCACTATGGCGAGGGCCGCGGGCACGCCCGTGACGTCGCTGCCCCTCGCGGTCAGCGGGAAGTCGCCGCCCGCGACCGACGCGGTCGCGGCCGACCAGCGCTGCCGGGAGGAGAGCAGCGCCACGGCGGCGCCGATCGCGCCGGCCGGCAGCGCGACGGCGAGGCTGCGCCGGCCGGACCGGGGGGACGCGGCTTGGGAACGGGGGTGAGGTACAGCGGTCACGTACTCCACTATCGCCCAACCTCCGGGGCGTTCCGTCACCCGGGGTTCACCGGCGCCTCGCCCGCAGGCGGGCGCGGGGTCCGCCCCACGCCCGCCACCTGGGCTAACGCGCCTGCCCGAGCCGGTTCGCCGTGTGCACGGCGCGGAGGACGGCCGCTGCCTTGTTGCGGCACTCGGCGTCCTCGGCGGCCGGGTCGGAGTCGGCGACGACGCCCGCGCCCGCCTGGACGTACGCCGTGCCGTCGCGCAGCAGGGCGGTGCGGATGGCGATGGCGGTGTCGGAGTCGCCCGCGAAGTCCAGATAGCCGACGCAGCCGCCGTACAGGCCGCGGCGGGACGGCTCCAGCTCGTCGATGATCTGCATCGCGCGGGGCTTCGGCGCGCCGGAGAGCGTGCCGGCCGGGAAGCAGGCGGTCAGCACGTCGAAGGCGGTACGGCCCGGGGCGACCCGGCCGGTCACGGTCGACACGATGTGCATGACGTGCGAGTACCGCTCGATGGACATGAAGTCGACGACCTCGACGGAGCCGGGCTCGCAGACCCGTCCGAGGTCGTTGCGCCCGAGGTCGACGAGCATGAGGTGCTCGGCGCGCTCCTTGGGGTCGGCGAGCAGTTCGTCGGCGAGGGCCTGGTCCTCCTGCGGGCCGGCGCCGCGCGGCCGGGTGCCCGCGATGGGGTGCAGCATCGCCTGCCCGTCCTCGACCTTGACGAGCGCCTCGGGGGACGAGCCGACGACGTCGAAGCCGTCGAAGCGGAACAGGTACATGTACGGGGAGGGGTTGGTGGCCCGCAGCACCCGGTACACGTCGAGGGCGCTCGCGGTGCACGGCGTCTCGAACCGCTGCGACGGCACGACCTGGAAGGCCTCGCCCGCGCGGATGCGCTCCTTGATGTCGTCCACGGCGCGCTGGTAGTCGGGGCCGCCCCACCGCGCGGTGTACTCGGGCAGTTCGGAGGGCGGCAGGACGGCCGGGGGCTGGGCGACCGGGCGGGAGAGGTCCGCCTCCATGGCGTCGAGGCGGGCGACCGCGTCGGCGTAGGCCTCGTCGACGCCGGTGTCGAGGTCGTTGTGGTTGATCGCGTTGGCGATCAGCAGGACCGAGCCCTCCCAGTGGTCCATGACCGCGAGGTCGCTGCTGAGGAGCATGGTCAGCTCGGGGAGCTGCAGGTCGTCGCGCTCCCCGGGGCCGATCTTCTCCAGGCGGCGCACGATGTCGTAGCCGAGGTAGCCGACCATGCCGCCGGTGAAGGGCGGCAGGCCCTCCTGGCGCGGGGTGTGCAGGGCCTCGACGGTGGCGCGCAGGGCGGCCAGCGGGTCGCCGTCGACGGGGACGCCGACCGGCGGGGCGCCGAGCCAGTGGGCCCGGCCGTCGCGCGCGGTCAGCGTGGCGGCGGAGCGCACACCCACGAAGGAGTAGCGGGACCAGGAGCGGCCGTTCTCCGCGGACTCCAGCAGGAAGGTGCCGGGGCGCTCGCCGGCGAGCTTGCGGTACAGTGCGACCGGGGTGTCGCCGTCGGCGAGGAGCTTGCGGGTGACGGGGATGACGCGGCGGTCGGTGGCCAGCTTGCGGAACGTCTCGAGGTCCATGGCGGCCGACCCTACTGATCCGAGCCGGACACGCCGGAACCGGCGTCCTTCAGCAGCACGTCCTCGTCGAAGCAGGTGCGGGCGCCGGTGTGGCAGGCGGCGCCCACCTGGTCCACCTTGACCAGCACGGTGTCGGCGTCGCAGTCCAGGGCGACGGACTTCACCCACTGGAAGTGGCCGGAGGTGTCGCCCTTCACCCAGTACTCCTGGCGGCTGCGCGACCAGTACGTGCAGCGGCCGGTGGTGAGCGTGCGGTGCAGCGCCTCGTCGTCCATCCAGCCGAGCATGAGCACCTCACCGGTGTCGTACTGCTGGGCGATGGCCGGGAGGAGTCCGTCGGCGCTGCGCTTGAGGCGCGCGGCGATCTCGGGGTCCAGGCCGCTGGGCGTGCGGGAAGGGGGCGTACTGGTCATGGGTGCCATTGTGCCGCGCCCGCCGCACCGTCCCGCGCGTCCGTCCACGGGCCGGACGGCACCCGGCCCGCGCGCGTGGACACTTTCACGCCGTCGCACGGACTGCGCTGGGCGCACCCGCCCCTCGGCCGTAGGCTGGCTGCCATGTCGACCCATGCCAAGCGTGAACGACTTCTTCTCGCCGACCTGTTGGAGGCGGCGGGACCCGACGCGCCGACCCTGTGCGAGGGCTGGCGCACCCGTGACCTCGCCGCGCACGTGGTGGTCCGCGAGCGGCGTCCGGACGCCGTCGGAGGCGCCTTCGTCAAGCAGCTCGCGTCGCGGCTGGAGAAGGTGATGGCGGAGTTCGCCGCCAAGCCGTACGAGGAGCTGGTCCAGCTCGTCCGTACCGGTCCGCCGCGCTTCTCGCCGTTCGCCCTGAAGCAGATCGACGAGGCCGCGAACACGGTCGAGTTCTATGTCCACGCCGAGGACGTGCGCCGCGCCCAGCCCGACTGGACCCGCCGCGAGCTGGACCAGGTCTTCCAGGACACGCTCTGGTCCCGGCTGGAGCGGATGGCCCGGCTGATGGGCCGCAAGGCCCCGACGGGATTGGTGCTGCGCCGCCCTGACGGCCAGACGGTGGTCGCCCACAAGGGCACCCCGGTCGTCACCGTGACCGGGGAGCCCGCGGAGCTGCTGCTGTTCCTGTACGGCCGACAGCAGGCGGCCGACGTGGAGCTGGACGGCGACAAGGACGCGATCGCGCAGCTGCACGAGACCAAGCAGCTCGGCATCTGACGGGTGCGGTCCCGGTCCGCCGGGCTCAGCGCGGAAGCTGGGCCCGGCGCAGGTCGCGGACGCACAGCGGCAGCACCCCACCGAGGCCGCACACCGCCGCGCTGACGGCGAAGACCGGGCCCGTGCCCCAGACGCCGATCGCCGCGGCGGACAGCGGCATGCCGAGCGGGGCGATGCCGAGGCTGACGATGCCGGCGACGGAGCTGACGCGGCCCAGGTAGGCGGGGTCGGAGTGGGTCTGCAGCAGTGCGCCGCACAGGGCGCCGCTGAGCCCGGTGAGCAGGCCGACGAGCACGGCCACGCCCGCGGCCGCCGCCACGCCCGACGCGTGCGGGATCGCCCCGATCGCGACCGATCCCGCGAGGACGCTCACCGCCATGACGTACCCGGCGTGCGGGAGGCGCCCGCGCACGGCCAGCAGCAGTGCGGCCGCCCCCGCGCCGGCGCCGAAGCCCGCGAGCACCCAGCCCGCGCCGGACGCGCCCCAGCCCCGTTCCTGGGCGAGGAGGGTCAGCCCGACGTTGAGCGGGCCGACGAAGCCCAGGTCGCCGAGGGCGATGCCGATCACCAGCGGGCCGAGGACGCGGTGGTGGCGGATGTAGCGGAGCCCGTCCTTCAGGTCGCGCCACGGGGTGTGTCCCGCGACCTGGTCGTCGGCGGGCAGCTCGCCGATCCGTACGCCCACCAGCAGCGGCAGCGACACCGCGATCAGCAGTCCGGCCAGCCCGAACGCGGCGGCGGGACCGCCCAGCGCCACGGCGAAGCCGCTCAGCGGCCCGCCCACCACGGCGGAGAAGCGGATGGCGAGGCCGCGCAGGCCCTGGACCCGGGTGAGCTGGTCCGAGGTGGTGATACGGGCCGGCAGGGCGCCCACGGCCGGCATGAACACGGCGTCGACGGTGCCGAAGACGAGGGACAGCACCACCAGCGGCCACAGCCCCGGGCTCGCCGCGAACAGCAGGGCGGCCACCACCAGCACGGTCACGCAGCGCACGGCGTCGCTGCCGATGACGACCCTCCGGGGCCCGAACCGGTCGGCGATGACGCCCCCGAACAGCATGAACAGGGCGCGCGGCAGGGCGCTCAGCGCCGTCACGATCCCGGCCTGCGCGGGCGTACCGGCCTGGACGGCGGCCCACGAGAGCGCCAGGTAGTAGACGTTGTCGCCGAGCATGGACGCGGTGTAGGCACCGAGCCAGCGCAGGACGTTGCGGTCGCGGTGGGCGGGCCCGTATGCGGGCTTCTCGAACGCAGCGGTCGCGCGTGTCTTCGGCGGGGCGGCTATCGCCATGTGATCGGTCACCGGGCAAGGCTACGAGGCCCTCGCCGGGCGCCGAAAAACCCCGGCCACCCGTGGGTTGGCCGGGGCATATGCGGTGCGCACGATCATCACCGCACGGGGTGGCCCGCCTCCCGCAGCGTCGCCTTGACTTCGCCGATGCGAAGATCACCGAAGTGGAACACCGACGCGGCCAGCACGGCGTCCGCGCCCGCGGCGACGGCCGGGGGGAAGTCCGACAGCCTGCCCGCGCCGCCGGAGGCGATCACCGGGACGGTGACGTGCTTGCGGACGGCCTCGATCATCTCGATGTCGTAGCCGTCCTTGGTGCCGTCGGCGTCCATCGAGTTCAGCAGGATCTCGCCCGCGCCCAGCTCGGCGGCCCGGTGGGCCCACTCGACCGCGTCGATGCCGGTGCCCTTGCGACCGCCGTGGGTGGTGACCTCGAAGGAGCCGGTCTCCGTACGGCGGGCGTCCACCGAGAGCACCAGGACCTGTCGGCCGAAGCGCTCGGCGATCTCGCGGATCAGGTCGGGGCGGGCGATGGCGGCGGTGTTCACGCCGACCTTGTCCGCGCCCGCCCGCAGCAGTTTGTCCACGTCCTCGGCCGTGCGGACGCCGCCGCCGACCGTCAGGGGGATGAAGACCTGCTCGGCGGTGCGGCGGACCACGTCGTACGTGGTCTCGCGGTTGCCGGACGACGCGGTGATGTCCAGGAACGTCAGCTCGTCGGCGCCCTCGGCGTCGTACACCTTGGCCATCTCGACGGGGTCGCCCGCGTCGCGCAGGTTCTGGAAGTTGACGCCCTTGACGACCCGGCCGTTGTCCACGTCCAGGCAGGGGATGACTCGGACCGCCAGGGTCATGAATCCACGGCTCCTCACAGTTACGGCACGATTACTTTATGGCTTGATCCGGGCCCCGGAAGGCCTCCAGTTCCACTTCGACCAGGATGCGGGAGTCGATGAAGTTCTCCACGACCAGCAGCGTCGCCACCGGACGCACCGCGTCGAAGAGCTCCTTGTGGGCCCGCCCCACCTCGTCGACGTCCCGCTGGTGGGTCAGGTACATCCTCGTGCGGATCACCGACTCGATGCCGAGCCCGAACTCCGCGATCGCCTCCACCGCGTTGGCGAAGGCCACCTTCGCCTGTTCGTACGGGTCGCCCTCCCCGTACAGCACATCGCCCTTGAAGGACGTCGTGCCCGCCACCAGCACGCGGTCGCCCGCCGCGACGGCGCGTGCGAAACCGAAGGACTCTTCCCAGGGACTACCGCTCTGCACGCGCCGTACGGCTTCGGAGGTCATGACACCGCATCCCTCTTCACAGTTTCACGAGTTCACGACGTGGCCTCGAGGGCCTCTTCCAGGGTGAACGCCTTGGCGTACAGGGCCTTCCCGACGATGGCGCCCTCGACACCGAGGGGCACCAGGCCGGCGATGGCCCGCAGGTCGTCCAGCGACGACACGCCGCCGGACGCCACGACCGGGCGGTCCGTCGCCGCGCAGACGTTCTGGAGCAGCTCCAGGTTGGGGCCCTGGAGCGTGCCGTCCTTGGCGATGTCGGTGACGACGTACCGGGCGCAGCCCTCCTTGTTGAGGCGCTCCAGCGTCTCGTAGAGGTCGCCGCCGTCGCGGGTCCAGCCGCGGCCGCGGAGCGTGGTGCCCCGTACGTCGAGGCCGACGGCGATCTTGTCGCCGTGCTCGGCGATGACCTTGGCGACCCACTCGGGGGTCTCCAGGGCGGCCGTGCCCAGGTTGACGCGGGTGCAGCCGGTGGCGAGGGCGGCGGCGAGGGTGTCGTCGTCGCGGATGCCGCCGGACAGCTCCACCTTGATGTCCATGGCCTTCGCGACCTCGGCGATCAGCGCCCGGTTGTCGCCGGTCCCGAACGCGGCGTCCAGGTCGACCAGGTGCAGCCACTCGGCGCCCGACCGCTGCCAGGCGAGGGCGGCCTCCAGCGGGGAGCCGTAGGAGGTCTCCGTGCCGGACTCGCCGTGCACGAGGCGGACGGCCTGGCCGTCACGGACGTCGACGGCGGGGAGGAGTTCGAGCTTGGCCATGGTCTACAGGGTTCCGATCCAGTTGGTGAGCAGCTGCGCTCCGGCGTCGCCGGACTTCTCGGGGTGGAACTGGGTGGCCCACAGGGCGCCGTTCTCGACGGCCGCCACGAACGGCTTGCCGTGCGTCGACCAGGTCACCAGGGGGGCCTTCATCGTCGGGTTCGCGGTCTCCAGGGACCAGTCGTGGACGGCGTAGGAGTGCACGAAGTAGAAGCGTGCGTCCTCGTCGAGGCCCGCGAACAGCTCCGAACCGGCCGGGGCGTCGACCGTGTTCCAGCCCATGTGGGGCACGATGTCGGCCTGGAGGGGCTCCACCGCACCGGGCCACTCGTCGAGGCCCTCGGTCTCCTCGCCGTGCTCGATGCCGCGCGCGAAGAGGATCTGCATGCCGACGCAGATGCCCATCACGGGGCGTCCGCCGGACAGCCGGCGGCCGACGATCCAGTCGCCGCGCGCCTCCTTCAGACCGCGCATGCAGGCGGCGAAGGCACCGACGCCGGGCACCAGCAGGCCGTCCGCGTTCATGGCCCTGTCGTAGTCACGGGTGATCTCGACGTCGGCGCCCGCGCGCGCGAGGGCACGCTCGGCCGACCGGACGTTGCCGAAGCCGTAGTCGAAGACGACGACCTTCTTGGAAGGGGCGCTCAATTCCACACCTCCAGCCTCAGGATGCCCGCGACGAGACACATCGCCGCGCCGATCGAGAGCAGCACGATCAGGCTCTTGGGCATCTTCTGCTTGACGAACGAGATGACCCCGCCGAGGAGGAAGAGTCCGACGACGATCAGGAGGGTCGAGAGACCGGTCACAGCGCGCCCTTCGTGGAGGGCAGGATGCCGGCCGCGCGCGGGTCGCGCTCGCTGGCGTACCGCAGGGCCCGGGCCAGCGCCTTGAACTGGCACTCCACGATGTGGTGGGCGTTGCGCCCGTACGGCACGTGGACGTGCAGCGCGATTTGGGCCTGGGCGACGAAGGACTCCAGGATGTGCCGGGTCATCGTCACGTCGTACTCGCCGATCATCGGCGCCATGTTCTCGGGCTCGGTGTGCACGAGGTACGGGCGGCCGGAGAGGTCGACGGTGACCTGGGCGAGGGACTCGTCCAGCGGGACCGTGCAGTTGCCGAAGCGGTAGATGCCGACCTTGTCGCCGAGGGCCTGCTTGAAGGCGGCGCCGAGGGCGAGGGCGGTGTCCTCGATGGTGTGGTGCGAGTCGATGTGCAGGTCGCCCTCGGTCTTGACCGTGAGGTCGAAGAGGCCGTGGCGGCCGAGCTGGTCGAGCATGTGGTCGTAGAAGCCGACGCCGGTCCTGATGTCGGTCTTCCCGGTGCCGTCGAGGTCGATCTCGACGAGGACGGAGGTCTCCTTGGTGGTCCGCTCCACGCGGCCTACGCGGCTCATGCCTGTCGCTCCTTCTTGAGTTCACGTACCGCGTCGAGGAACGCGTCGTTCTCGGCGGGGGTTCCGGCGGTCACCCGCAGCCACCCCGGTACGCCGTTGTCCCGGACCAGGACGCCCCGGTCGAGAATCGCCCGCCACGCCTTGTGGGCGCCGTCCGCGCCGTCGAACCGCCCGAACTGCACGAAGTTCGCGTCCGACTCGGTCACCTCGTAGCCGAGTCCGCGCAGCTCCGCGACCAGCCGGTCCCGCTCCGCCTTGAGCTGCTCGACGTAGCCGAGCAGCGTGTCGGTGTGCTCCAGGGCGGCCAGCGCGGTCGCCTGGGTGACGGCCGACAGGTGGTACGGCAGGCGTACGAGCTGTACGGCGTCGACCACGGCCGGGTGCGCGGCGAGGTAGCCGAGGCGCAGGCCGGCGGCCCCGAACGCCTTCGACATCGTGCGCGAGACGACGAGGTTCGGGCGGCCCGTCAGCAGCGGCAGCAGCGAGGCGCCGTGGCTGAACTCGATGTACGCCTCGTCGACCACGACCATCGACGGCTTCGCCGCCTGCGCGGCCTCGTACAGCGCGAGGACCGTCTCGCGCGGGACGGCGTTACCGGTGGGGTTGTTGGGCGTGGTGATGAAGACCACGTCCGGGCGGTGCTCGGCGATGGCCTTCTCGGCCGCCGCCAGGTCGATGGTGAAGTCGTCGTTGCGGGGGCCGGAGATCCAGCCGGTGCCGGTCCCGCGCGCGATGAGCCCGTGCATGGAGTACGAGGGCTCGAAGCCGATCGCGGTGCGGCCGGGCCCGCCGAAGGTCTGCAGCAGCTGCTGGATGACCTCGTTGGAGCCGTTGGCCGCCCAGACGTTCTCGGTGGAGACCGGGTGGCCGCCCGTCTTCGTCAGGTACTCGGCCAGCTTCGTGCGCAGCTCGACCGCGTCCCGGTCGGGGTAGCGGTTGAGGTCGCGGGCCGCCTCGCGCACCCGCTCGGCGATCCGTTCGACGAGCGGCTCGGGCAGCGGGTAGGGGTTCTCGTTGGTGTTCAGGCGTACGGGGACGTCGAGCTGGGGCGCGCCGTAGGGGGACTTGCCGCGCAGCTCGTCGCGTACGGGGAGGTCGTCGATCTTTACGTCGGTCACGTCGGTCATGTCCGTCACTTGCTCTCCGGCACCTTCCAGCCGAACCGCGCCTTGATCGCCGCGCCGTGCGCGGGCAGGTCCTCCGCCTCCGCCAGCGTCACCACGTGGTGCGCGACGTCCGCCAGCGCGTCCTGCGTGTAGTCGACGATGTGGATGCCGCGCAGGAAGGACTGGACGGACAGGCCGGAGGAGTGGCAGGCGCAGCCGCCGGTGGGCAGGACGTGGTTGGAGCCGGCCGCGTAGTCGCCGAGCGAGACGGGGGCCCAGGGGCCGACGAAGACCGCGCCCGCGTTGACGACGCGCTCGGCGAGCGCCGCCGCGTCGGCCGTCTGGATCTCCAGGTGCTCGGCGCCGTAGGCGTTGACGACCCTCAGGCCCTCCTCCATGCCGTCCACGAGCACGATCGCGGACTGCCGGCCGGCGAGCGCCGGCCGGATCCGGTCCTCGATGTGCTTGGTGGCCGCGACCTGCGGCTCCAGCTCCTTGGCGACCGCGTCGGCCAGCGTGACCGAGTCGGTGACGAGGACGGCGGCGGCCAGCGGGTCGTGCTCGGCCTGGCTGATCAGGTCGGAGGCGACGTGCACCGGGTCGGCGGTGTCGTCGGCGAGGACCGCGATCTCGGTCGGGCCGGCCTCGGCGTCGATGCCGATGACTCCGGTGAAGTAGCGCTTGGCGGCGGCGACCCAGATGTTGCCGGGGCCGGTGACCATGTTGGCGGGCGGGCAGGACTCGGTGCCGTACGCGAACATCGCGACCGCGGTGGCGCCGCCGGCCGCGTACACCTCGTCGATGCCGAGGAGGGCGCAGGCGGCGAGGATCGTCGGGTGCGGGAGGCCCCCGAAGTCGGCCTGGGCCGGGGAGGCGAGCGCGATGGAGCCGACGCCGGCCTCCTGCGCGGGCACCACGTTCATGATCACGGAGGACGGGTAGACCGACCGGCCGCCGGGCGCGTACAGCCCGACACGCTCGACCGGTACCCACTTCTCGGTGACCGTACCGCCGGGCACGACCTGCGTGGTGTGCGTGGAGCGGCGCTGCTCGCGGTGGACGATACGGGCGCGGCGGATGGACTCCTCCAGAGCCGCGCGGACGGCCGGGTCGAGCTGCTCCAGCGCCTCGGTGAGGGCCTCGGCCGGGACCCGTACCGTCTCCAGGCGGACGCCGTCGAACTTCTCCGCGAACTCGATCAGCGCCGCGTCGCCCCGATGATGCACGGCCTCGCAGATGGGACGCACCTTCTCCAGGGCGGCCGCGACGTCGAAGTCGGCTCGGGGCAGCAGGTCGCGCAGGGCGGGTCCCTCGGGGAGGGCGTCACCGCGCAGATCGATTCGGGAGATCACAGGGCCAATTCTCTCAGACGCGTGCGGCGAGCCGTGCGCACGTTCCAGTGGCTGATACACGGCCGGCGGACGGGCGGGAAGATCGCGTGCACGTGCAGTGTTCAGAATGTCACTCAGCGGGCATGAAACGTGTGTGCGAACCCGCGAGTAGGTGGGGCGGCCGGGAACCTGTGGGAGTCCCGTGCCCCTCCGGGTGGGGAACGGGGAACGGGGCAGAAGGGACGGACGAGCCGTGACCGAAGGTGCCGGCGTCCGGGACGGGGAGCCGCCGGACGATCTGACCGCCGCCGAGATCGGGATGTGGCAGGCCTTCCGCAACGGCAGCACGTACGACCTGCGCAGCGGGGACGCCGCGGTGGACGATCCGCACTCCGGTCACCCCTGGGGGCCGGAGCGGACCGTACGGGCGCGCATCGTGTGCTGGCTGCTGCTGGACGGGCCGCCCGCCCTCGCGGGCCGTGTGTCGGCGCTGAAGCTGGTGGGCGTGCAGATCGTGGGCTCGGTCGACCTGGCGGGCGGCACGGTCGTGCCGTACGTGGAGCTGAAGGGCTGCCGCTTCGAGCGGGAGATCCGGCTGCCGGAGGCGCGGTTCACCACGGTCCGGCTGCTCGACTGCTCGGTGCCCCGGCTGGAGGCGGCCCGGCTGCACACCGAGGGCGATCTGCATCTGGCGCGCTGCCGGTTCCACGGCGGACTGCGGCTCACCGACGCGCACATCGGCACCGACCTGCTGCTCGGCCAGAGTGCGGTCTACCGGGACCGGCGCGGGCGCTCGATCAGCGGCGACGGGCTGACGGTCGGGCAGGACCTGCAGGCCGATCTGCTGGAGTCGCACGGCGAGCTCAGTCTGCGCGGCGCCACGATCGGCGTGTCGCTGAGCCTGCGCGGCGCCCGCCTCTCCAACCAGTACGGGCACCTGGCGCTCAACGCCCCGCAGCTCACCGTGGAGCGCACGCTCTACATGACCCCGGCAGGACTCACCAACCCGCTCTACACCAGCGGCACCACCCCGGCGCGCGGCACGCGCGTGCAGCGGTTCAGCTGCCAGGGCGGGATCCGGCTCGACGACGGACGGTTCGGCGACGCGGTGGACCTGGAGTACGCCCTCTTCGTCCTCACCGACGACGAGGAGCTGTCGCTGCGCCGGGTGCAGGTGCCCGAGCTGCGATTCCTCGGCGAGCGGCCGGAGCGCGGCAAGGTGGTCCTGTCGGGCGCGCGGATCGTCAACCTGATGGACAAGGCGGACAGCTGGCCCGGCCCGGGCAACCTCCAGATGGGCGGCTTCCAGTACGAGAACCTGGTGCCGCGCGGCCCGTTCCCGCTGGCCAAGCGGCTTCGGTGGGTGGCCGCGGCGACCGCCGAGTACAACCCGGAGCCGTACGAGCGGCTCGCCGCCGTGCTGCGCGCGGGCGGGGAGGACGAGGACGCGCGCGAGGTGCTGCTCGCCAAGCAGCGCCACCGCCGGGAGAATCTGCCGCTCGCGGGCAAGGTGTGGGGGTACACCCAGGACTGGACGGTCGGCTACGGGTACCGGCCGGGCCGGGCCGCCGTGTGGATGGCCGTGCTGTGGGCGGCGGCCTCGATCGCCTTCTCGCGCGCGCACCATCCGCCGATCAAGGGCGGGGAGCACCCGCAGTGGAACGCGTCGCTGTTCGCGCTGGACCTGCTGCTGCCGTTCATCGACCTCGGCCAGGCCGGGTACTGGCAGCTGCGCGGCGGCTGGCAGTGGCTGGCCGCGGCGGTGGTCATGGCGGGCTGGATCCTGGCGACGGCGGTGGCGGCGGGGGCGACCCGGCTGCTGACCCGCAACTGACCGGCTGTTCGCCTCCCGGTCCGCCCTCCCCTCCTGCCCATCAAGTGGGCGCGGCCGACACGCGCACCCGGACGGCCATTAGGCTCTTGCGTCGTGACCACCGTCCGGCTGCCTCTCTTCCCGCTGAACTCGGTGCTGTTCCCGGGACTCGTGCTCCCGCTGAACGTCTTCGAGGAGCGGTATCGCGCCATGATGCGCGAACTGCTGAAGACCCCCGACTCCGAACCGCGCCGGTTCGCCGTCGTCGCGATCCGCGACGGCCACGAGGTCGCCGCCAGCGCGCCCGGGATGCCGGATCCGACGGCCGTGCCCGAGCGCGGTCCGGCGGCCGGCTTCGGCGACGACCCGCGCCGGGCGTTCCACGCGGTGGGCTGCGTCGCGGACGCGGCGACCGTACGGGAGCGCGACGACGGGACGTTCGAGGTGCTGGCGACCGGCACGACCCGGGTGCGCCTCAAGTCGGTGGACGCGTCCGGCCCGTTCCTCACGGCCGAGCTGGAGGAGCTGGAGGAGCAGCCGGGCGACGAGGCGGGGGCGCTCGCCGAGGGCGTGCTGCGCGCCTTCCGCCAGTACCAGAAGCGGCTGGCGGGCGCCCGGGAGCGGTCGCTGTCCACGGGTGCGGACCTGCCGGACGAGCCGTCCGTGGTGTCGTACCTGGTCGCGGCCGCGATGATGCTCGACACCCCGACCAAGCAGCGGCTCCTCCAGGCCCCGGACACCGCGTCGCGGCTCCGTGACGAACTGCGGCTGCTGCGCGCGGAGACGGCCATCATCCGCAACCTGCCGTCGCTGCCGGCGGCGGATCTGACCCGCGGGCCGACCAGCCTGAACTGACGCACGAGCAGGGAACCCATGGCGAAGAAGTCGAAGAAGCAGCAGCCCGGCAGTACTCCGGCGACGGTGGCTCTGACCGCCGCGGGCGTCGAGTACCGCATCCACGCTTACGACCACGACCCCTCCCACCCCTCGTACGGGGAGGAGGCGGCCGAGGCCCTGGGCGTGTCGCCGGAGCGGGTCTTCAAGACGCTCGTGGCGGACGTGGACGGCGCGCTGACCGTGGCCGTGGTCCCGGTCACGGGCTCCCTCGACCTGAAGGCCCTGGCGTCGGCGGTCGGCCGCAAGCGCGCCACGATGGCGGACCCGGCGCTCGCGGAGCGCACGACCGGCTACGTCGTGGGCGGCATCTCGCCGCTGGGCCAGCGCAAGAAGCTGCCCACGGTCCTGGACGCCTCGGCCGCGGAGCACCCGACGGTCTACGTCTCGGCCGGCCGCCGCGGCCTGGAGGTGGAACTGTCCCCCGACGACCTGCTCGAGGTCGCGGACGCCGTCGCGGCGCCGATCGCCCGTGCGTGACCCCTCGACGGCTCCCCCGTCCTCGGTTATGTACACAGGACATGTCGAAGAGGACACGCAAACGCAAATGGCGCGTCAAGAAGAACCGGTCGAACCACGGCCGCAGGCCGGCGTGAGCCGCGGATACCTCGCCTGCGCCGGAGGTGCTACGCCGGAGGTGCCCCGAACGGTCCCTGCCCCTGGTACTGCTCGTACGGATCGGGGTCCCTCGGAGCGAACAGCGCCGTCAGACCGAGGTGGACCAGCAGCGCGGCGAGGGGCCAGGCGAGCAGCGCGCCCTTCGCGCCCAGCTTCAGCGGCGCCTCGAAGGTCACGCCCTTGCCCACCTCCTTGGCGTGGGCGACGACGTCCTGGGTGGGGCCGAGCCAGACCCCGAGGCGCCACGCGAGCAGCGAGCCCAGCAGTCCGCCCGCGGTGAGCGCCACCACGAGCGGCACGCCCCCGCGCTTGCGCACCAGGAACACGACCAGCGCGCTCAGCGCACCGAGGGCCAGCGCGAGCAGGACGAACGTCCCGTCGACCCCGACGGCCTGCTCGCCCTCGGTGTCCTGGAGGTAGACCGCCTCACCGTCCGAGACCAGCGGGACGCGCGGTGCCAGCCACCACCACAGCACCCCGAGCAGCACTCCTCCGACCGCCGTCCCCACCGTGATGAGCACGGCTTCGCGCACCTCGGTCTTCATCCCGGGACCGTCCTGTTCGTAGGCGGCGCCGTGCGCTACGGGAGCCGTCGCCCCGGAACCGGGCGCGGCGTGCCAGGCATGGCGGGAGGAGTGGTCGTGCGGAGGCGGAGTCAGCGGTGCGGTCACCCTGACATCGTGCCAGGCCCGGCTGTGCGGCGCGTCACCGGACGGCCGCCCGGCGGTACGCCCAGGTGGCCACCGCCAGGGAGACCACGCCGACGCCCGCGCACACGGCCAGGTCGCCGAGGACGAACGCCCAGTCGGGGCGGTTCCCGAAGGTCCGCGCGAAGGCCTCGACGCCGTAGGTCGAGGGCAGCAGGTCGCGGGCGAGCTGCACCACGGCCGGCATCCGGTCGGCGGGCAGCACGCCGAGGAGCAGCGCGGCCGACATGCCGAGCTGTCCGAGCAGGGTGGCCAGTTCCGGCCGGGGGGCGAGGAGGCCGAGGGCGGCGCCGAGTCCGGCGAGGGCGGCCCCGGCGAGCGGGATCACCGCGGCGAGGATCCACAGGTGCGTGAGCGGCAGCCCGAAGAGGACGCAGCCGAAGACGGCGGTCACGATCGTGCCGGGCACGGTGAAGGAGGCGTACGCCCCCGCCGCGCCCAGTACGACGGCCGCGGGCGGCACCGGCAGGGTCGCGTAGTGGTCGAGTCCGCCGCCGGACCGGAGCTGCCCGAAGTACTGGGCGAGCAGGTTGAGGGCGACGAAGGCGACCACGAGCACGGACGAGCCGGCGACGACCGCCCGGGCCTCGTCCCCGCCGTCCACGACGCCCCGCATCAGGATCATGATGCCGATCGACTGGAACGTGGCCACGAACAGCAGCGGGATCCGTGCCACACGCGCGCGGGAGAGCTGCGCCCGGTACACGGCGCCGAGCGACGGCCACAGCCGCGCCCGCGGCGCGAGCGCGGCCGGGGCCCGCCCGGAGCGCTCCTCGGCGGCCAGGGCACCGCCCGGCACGATCTCCGCGGGTACGACACTCACGTCGAGCTGCTCCTTCTTGCTCCGGCTGCCGCACAGTCCCGTACGGCTGCGGTCGCGCGCGCGTTCATGCCTTCACCAGTCCCTGTGTGTCGCCGCCCAGCGCGAGGTACACGTCCTCGAGGCTCGGCGTGGCGAGCGTGAAGTCGTCGAGGGCCACGAAGGCGGTGCCCCCGGTGACGGTGGCGACCACGGCGCGGGCCTCGTCGGGCGCGAGCCGCAGCGTCCAGCGGCGCCCGGACTCGTCGGCCCGGGAGCGCAACGCGGCCACCTCGGGCACCTCCAGCGGTGCCCGCTCGCGCCACACCAGGTCCACCCGCACCTCGCCGGCCACCTTCTCCTTGAGCCCGGCCGGGGTGTCGCAGGCGATGACGCGTCCCTTGTCGAGGACGGCGACGCGGTCGAGGACGGTCTCCGCCTCGATGACGTTGTGGGTGACGAGCAGGACGGTGGTGCCGCGTTCGGCGCGGCGCCGGTCGACGGCGGCCCAGACGGCCCGCCGGGCGACGGGGTCCATCCCGGTGGTCGGCTCGTCCAGCACCAGCAGGGGCCGTTCGCCCACCAGCGCGGCGGCGAAGCAGGCCAGCCGCCGCTGCCCGCCGGAGAGCTTCCTGATCGGCCGCGCGGCGAGCGGGGTCAGCCCCAGCTCGTCCAGCACGGCGTCCCGCTCCTCGCGCGCCTGCCGTACGTCGAGGCCGCGCAGCCGTCCGGTGGTCTCCGCGGCGAGCGAGACGGTGAGGTCGTCCAGCGCGGTGGACTCCTGGCCCAGGTAGGCGAGGATGCGCGCGGCCCGCTCGGGGTGGCGCACGATGTCGTGGCCGAGGATGTCGACGGTGCCCGAGTCCGGGCGCATCAGCCCGGTGAGCTGCCGTACGAGCGTGGACTTGCCGGCGCCGTTGGGCCCGAGCAGCCCGAAGATCTCGCCGCGCCGCACCTCCAGCGCGACCCCGTCGTTGGCCTTCACCTCGGGCGTTCCCGGCGTTCCGCGCCGCCCCCGTACCGCCGGGTAGGTCTTCGTCAGGTCCCGCACCGCGCACACGACGTCACCGTGTCGGCTTCCCTGTCCCGCGCGCGTACTCACGAGGCACGAGACTACGGGGTGCCGGGCTCCGGCTCGCGCCCGGGGTGTCCCGGTCACTCCCCGTCCGGGACCCGTTCCGTCGCCGTCCGTACGTCGATCTCGCGCCAGAAACCGGCCCGGATGGCGTAGCGGTCGTGCTCGTCGATCTGGTCGTCCTTGTGGGCGAGCAGCCCGAACCGGGCCGCGTACCGCAGGAGTTCCCCGTCCACCCGGTGCGGGATCCGCGGATACATGGTGGACAGCTTCTCCAGCTGCGTCCGGTCCGTCAGCCGGTCCACCCAGCGCCGCGCGAACACCTGCCCGACCTCGTACGGGTCGCCGCCGACCGTGGTGATGTCCTCCTCCCGGTCGGCCCACCGCTGCTCGGCCGTGGTGAGCTGCGCCAGCGTCGGCATGGACGCGGCGTCCGGTGCCTCGCCGACGGCCCCGGGGCGGTCCACCCAGCCCTTGTCGGAGGACCACCGCAGCGTGGCGCTGGCCGGGTGCTGCACGGTCTGCGCGGCGGATCCCCGCATCGTCGCCAGGTCCTTCGGGGTGGGGACGCCCTTGGCGGCGGGGATCCGCTCCTCGCTGCCGTTGCGCGAGGGCGCCGTCACGGCCGGGGCCCGCTCGGGGGCCTGCTCCGCCGTGGTGAGCGCCGACTCCGGCAGCGGAGCGGACAGGATGGCGGCGATCTCGGGCCGGGGCACGGGCTGCGGTGCGCACACCCCGCCGAGCTCCTTCGCCCGCACGGCCTTGGTGATCCAGACCCGGTCCAGCACGCGCCGTTCGTCGGCCTCGGCCACCAGGTCCTCGGACTGGTTGTAGTCGCCGTCGGCGGCCTGTACGGCCCACAGGTGCACGGCCACCCCGTGCTCCTTGGCCGCCATCATGCCCGGCAGCAGGTCCCCGTCCCCGGTCACGAGCACCACGTCCGAGCAGGCCCGGTTGCGCGCCAGTTCGGTGAGTTCGGCGTGCATGGCGGCGTCCACGCCCTTCTGCGCCCACCGTCCGTCGCTGCGCGTCAGCGCCCCGAGGCGTACCGTCACCCGGGGCATCACCCGCAGCCTGCGGTGCTCCGGCTGGGGCACACGGTCGGGGGCGCCGTCGAACCAGTAGATGCGCAGCAGCGGCTGCTGCGTCTCGCACTCGGCGCGCTCGCGCAGACCCTGGATGAGGGCGGAGTGGTCCACGCTGATGCGCGAGCGCGAGGGTTCCCCGGCGAGGAGACTGGCGGCGGCCCCGAGCAGATATCCGGCGTCCACCAGGACGATGCAGCGGTCCACGCGATCCACCCTCTTTCCGGGAGGTTTGCTTCGGGCTTCCTTCGAGTCTGCCCGACCTCGCGGAGGTTAACGGCCGGAACTGGATCATCGGCGTGGCGCATTCGGAGCAGTCCACTCCCCCCGAGTCCGGTTACGCACCGTATTTTTCCGACATGCGCGGCGTGTCCGCGTATGTGAATCTGGTCGCGGCCCTGGCCCCTAGATCACCCCCAGGAGGCAGATCACCATGGCCAAGAACAAGAACCGAAAACAGGGCGGCCAGCAGAACCGCGCTCTCCGCCCCGAGCAGGCCCAGGCACCGGAGGAGGCCGAGCGCATTCCGGGGGAGGCGGCGGAGTCACCGCTGGCGCAGCCCCGGGGCAACCCCGCGGACGTCGCCCGTAAGCAGCAGAGACGCTTCGGCCACAACTGAGGCCCGCCCGCGGCGGGCCTCAGTCGTGCCACGGGCGCGGAAACGGTGCCGGAAGTCCGGGACGCAAGTCCCCGCGCCGGGGAACCCCGGGAACTTCCGGCACCAGCACGTCCCACGGGCGCGGCCCGGCCGTCGCGGTCCCTCCGTCGCGGTCCCTCCGTCGCCGTCCCGCCGTCGCGGCCGCCGGGCTCAGCCCGCCAGGCAGGACGGTCCGAGCAGCACCTTCAGATCACCGAACAGCTCCGGAGCCGGCTTGACCCGGTGCCGGTCCAGCCGCAGCACCGTCGTCTTGCGCGGGCCCTGGAGCTTGATCCGCACCTCGCTGTCGCCCCTGTGACTGCTGAGGATCTCGCCGAGCCGGCTGACCATCGGCGGGGTGACCTTGAGCGCCGGGATGGTGAGGACCAGCGGCGCGTTCGTCCCCGCGTTCGACAGGTCGGGGACCATCAGCTCCATCGCGACCAGCCGCGGCACGTCCTCGCGCTTGTCGAGCCGGCCCTTGACGAACACCACGGCGTCCTCGACGAGCTGCGTCGAGACCAGCTGGTACGTCGCCGGGAAGAACATGCACTCGATGGAACCCGCGAGATCCTCCACCGTGGCGATGGCCCAGGCGTTGCCCTGCTTGGTCATCTTGCGCTGGAGGCCGGAGATGATGCCGCCGATGGTGACCACCGCGCCGTCCCCGAAGTCACCGCCGGTGAGCTGGGAGATGCCCGCGTCCGCCTTGTCGGACAGCACGTGCTCCAGGCCGAAGAGCGGGTGGTCGGAGACGTACAGACCGAGCATTTCCCGCTCCTGGGCGAGCAGATAGGTCTTGTCCCACTCGTCGTCGGTGAACGTGACGTCCAGCCCGAAGCCGGGCTCGTCGCTCTCCTCCTCGCCCATGCCGCCGAAGAGGTCGAACTGGCCCTCGGCCTCCTTGCGCTTGACCGCGACCACGTTGTCGATCATCGGCTCGTACTGCGCCATCAGGCCCTTGCGGGTGTGCCCCATGGAGTCGAAGGCGCCCGCCTTGATCAGCGACTCCGTGGTGCGCTTGTTGCAGACGACCGCCTCGACCTTGTCCAGGTAGTCCGGGAAGGAGCTGTACTTCCCCTTGGCCTTGCGGCTGCGGATGATCGACTCGACCACGTTGGTACCGACGTTGCGGACGGCGGAGAGACCGAACAGGATCACGTCGTCACCCTGGGCGGCGAAGTTCGACTCGGACTCGTTGACGTTCGGCGGGAGCACCTTGATGCCCATGCGGCGGCACTCGTTGAGGTAGACGGCCGACTTGTCCTTGTCGTCCTTGACCGAGGTCAGCAGCGCGGCCATGTACTCGGCGGGGTGGTTCGCCTTCAGGTAGGCGGTCCAGTACGAGACCAGTCCGTACGCGGCGGAGTGCGCCTTGTTGAACGCGTACCCGGCGAACGGGACCAGCACGTCCCACAGCGCCTGGATGGCCTCGTCGCTGTAGCCGTTCTTGCGGGCGCCGGCCTGGAAGATGGTGAAGTTCTTCGCCAGTTCCTCGGGCTTCTTCTTGCCCATCACGCGGCGCAGGATGTCGGCCTCGCCGAGCGAGTACCCGGCGATGATCTGGGCGGCCTTCTGCACCTGCTCCTGGTAGACGATCAGGCCGTAGGTGACGGCCAGCACCTCTTCCAGGGGCTCGGCCAGCTCCTTGTGGATCGGTGTGATCTCCTGGCGGCCGTTCTTCCGCTCCGCGTAGTTGATGTGCGAGTTCATGCCCATCGGGCCCGGCCGGTAGAGGGCCGAGACGGCGGAGATGTCCTCGAAGTTGTCGGGCTGCATCTGGCGGAGCAGCGAGCGCATCGGGCCGCCGTCGAACTGGAAGACACCGAGGGTGTCACCGCGGCAGAGCAGCTCGAAGGTCTTGGGGTCGTCCAGCGGGAGCTCGAGCATCTCCAGGTCGATGCCCTTGTTGGCCTTCACCATCTTGATGGCGTCGTCCATGATCGTGAGGTTGCGCAGGC
Organism: Streptomyces sclerotialus; assembly: GCA_000719105.1. Lineage (GTDB taxonomy): Bacteria > Actinomycetota > Actinomycetes > Streptomycetales > Streptomycetaceae > Streptomyces > Streptomyces sclerotialus_B. Next base: position 53,783 of record JODX01000021.1, read on the forward strand.
CCAGGAAGTCCATCTTCAGCAGGCCGAGCGACTCGCACTGGGGATAGTCCCACTGCGTGATCGTGACGCCGTCCGTGTGCCGCACCCAGATCGGGGCGTGGTCGACGATGGGCTCGCTGGACATGATCACGCCGGCCGCGTGCACACCCATCTGCCGGACCAGGCCCTCGACGCCCTTGGCGGTGTCGATGACCTTCTTGACGTCCGGCTCGTTCTCGTACATCGAGCGGATCTCGCCGGCCTCGCTGTAGCGCGGGTGCGAGGGGTTGGTGATGCCGTCCAGGTCGATGCCCTTGCCGAGGACGTCGGCGGGCATGGCCTTGGTGAGCCGGTCGCCCATCGCGTACGGGTAGCCCAGCACGCGCGCGGAGTCCTTGATCGCGTTCTTGGCCTTGATCTTGCCGTACGTGCCGATCATGGCGACCTTGTCGGCGCCGTACTTCTCCGTCACGTACCTGATCACCTCGACGCGCCGGCGCTCGTCGAAGTCGATGTCGACGTCGGGCATGGAGACGCGCTCGGGGTTGAGGAACCGCTCGAAGATCAGGCCGTGCGGGATCGGGTCGAGGTCGGTGATGCCCATGGCGTACGCGACGATCGAGCCGGCCGCGGAGCCTCGGCCGGGGCCGACCGCGATGCCGTTGTTCTTGGCCCACATGATGAAGTCGGCGACGACGAGGAAGTACCCCGGGAACCCCATCTGGATGATGACGTCCATCTCGTACTCGACCTGCTTCTGCCGGTCCTCGGGGATGCCGCCGGGGAAGCGGCGCTCCATGCCGCGGCGCACCTCCTCCTTGAACCAGGTGATCTCGGTGTAGCCCTCCGGGATGTCGAACTTCGGCATCAGGTCGCGCTTCTCGAACATGCCGGTGGTGTCGATCTGCTCGGCCACCAGGAGGGTGTTGCGGCAGCCCTCCTGCCAGGCGTCCGAGGAGTCGACGGCGTACATCTCGTCCGTGGACTTCAGGTAGTAGCCGGTGCCGTCGAACTTGAAGCGGTCGGGGTCGGAGAGGTTCTTGCCGGTCTGGATGCACAGCAGGGCGTCGTGGGCGGTCGCCTCGTGCGCGTACGTGTAGTGCGAGTCGTTCGTCACCAGCGGCGGGATGCCGAGCTTTTTGCCGATCTCCAGCAGGCCGTCGCGGACCCGGCGCTCGATCTCGATGCCGTGGTCCATCAGCTCCAGGAAGTAGCGGTCCTTGCCGAAGATCTCCTGGTACTCGGCGGCCGACTTCAGGGCCTCGTCGAACTGGCCGAGGCGCAGCCGGGTCTGCAGCTCGCCGGAGGGACAGCCGGTGGAGGCGATGAGCCCCTCGGACCACTGGGAGATGGTCTCCTTGTCCATCCGGGGCCACTTCTGCAGCCAGCCCTCGGCGTACGCGTCGGAGGAGAGCTTGAAGAGGTTGTGCAGGCCCGTCTTGTTCGCGGCCCAGATCGTCTTGTGCGTGTAGCCACCCGAGCCGGAGACGTCGTCCCGCTTCTGGTGCGGCTGGCCCCACTGGATCTTGCGCTTGTTGCGCCGGGACTCCGGTGCGACGTACGCCTCGATACCGATGATCGGGGTGACCCCGGCCTTCTTCGCGGAGTGGAAGAAGTCGTACGCCCCGTGCAGGTTGCCGTGGTCGGACATGGCGATGTGTGTCATGCCCATCTCATTGCAGGCATTGAACATGTCCTTGAGCCGCGCGGCACCGTCCAGCAGCGAGTACTGGGTGTGGACGTGCAGGTGCGTGAACGGCGGCTTCGACACGGCTTGGGCCTCCTGGTCAGCGGATCGGCGGATGCGGCGCGGGGCGGCGCCCGGTGTGCGGGACGGTGGTCGGACGACCGGCGGGCGGGCGTCGACGGGGGGTCCGGCGGGCCGCGGGCAGCCCGGGGGACAGCGTTGAAGTCTATGCCTCCGGACCGACACCCGGCGGGTCTCCCCCGTCCCCCGTGCGTGCGCCGCGGGTCGCTCCTTCTGCGCGATCTTCGCGTCGATGCTCGCGTCGATCCTCACGGGCGGTGGCCGGCAGCCGGAGCCGTCACCGGCCGGCCCCGCCCGGCCCCGGCCCGCCGCTCGGGCGTTCCCGTCCGGTGACGTCCGGGGCGATCGGGCGTTCCTGTCCGGTGACGTCCGGGGCGATCGGGCGTTCGCGTCCCACGGGGCCCTGCCACTCGGGCATCCTTCGTCCGGTGGGGTCCGGGCACTCCCGCCCGCTCCCGGTCGTTGAGCGCTGCGGAGGCCCCGTCGCCCTCGGACGGCACCCCTGTTCCGCACGTCACACGCACCACCATCCGCACCAGGAGGCACCCAGCGATGCCGGTTCCGCACCTCAGCGCCGAGCGACGCGGCGAGCAGATCCTCGACGTCTTCGACACCGCCTTCGGCGAGCTCCTGGCCGCCGACCCCGCCGCGTTCCGGGTGAAGTTCCGGAAGATGGCGGCCTCCGCCTTCGCCTTCTACCGGGGCACGGCGTGCCTCTTCTACCGGGACATGGAGGACGAGGCCGGCGAGGGCCCGGCCGGCGGCCCGTACCTGGACGACCGCACCTCGCGCGTGTGGATCCACGGCGATCTGCACGCGGAGAACTTCGGCACGTACATGGACTCCCAGGGCCGCCTGATCTTCAACGTCAACGACTTCGACGAGGCCTACGTCGGCCCCTTCACCTGGGACCTCAAGCGGTTCGTCGGCTCCGTGGCGCTGATCGGCTACGCGAAGGCGCTGAGCGACGAGCAGATCACCGAGCTGGTGCGGGTGTACGCGGGCGCGTACCGCGAGCGGATCCACGCCCTCGCGACCGGCGCCAAGCGCGACGAGGTCCCGCCGTTCACGCTGGACACCGCCGAGGGTCCGCTGCTGGACGCGCTGCGCGTGGCCCGCTCGCTGACCCGGTTCGGGCTGCTGGACTCGATGACGGAGATCCGCGACTTCGAGCGCCGCTTCGCGCCGGGCGGCGGTTCCGTCGAGCTGGACGCGGCCACCCGCTACAAGGTCCTCGCGGCGTTCGACGGCTATCTGGAGACGCTGCCGGAGTCGTCGCTCGCCCGCCCCGACTCCTACCGGGTGAAGGACGTGGTCGGCCGCCGGGGCATCGGCATCGGTTCGGCCGGGCTGCCGTCGTACAACATCCTCCTCGAGGGCAACAGCGACGCCCTGGAGAACGACGTCGTGATCTACATCAAGCAGGCCCAGACCCCGGCCGTCTCCCGGCACGTCACGGACCCGGCGATCCGCGAGTACTTCCAGCACGAGGGCCACCGCACGGTGATCTCGCAGCGCGCCCTCCAGGCGCACGCCGACCCGTGGCTCGGCTGGACCGAGCTGGACGGTGCGGGCCAGCTGGTCGCCGAGGTGTCGCCGTACGCGGTCGACCTCGACTGGGGCGACATCGACGAGCCGGAGGAGATCGCCCAGGTCGTCGCCGACCTGGGACGGGCCACCGCGGCCATGCACGCGGCGGCGGACGACCAGTCCGGCGAGTCCCTGGTGCCGTTCTCCACGGAGCGCGCCATCGACGCGGCCGTCGCGGCCGACGAGGACGGCTTCGCGCCCCTGCTGGTGGACTTCGCGCACACCTACGGGGCACGCGCGCGTGCGGACCACCAGATCTTCGTGGACCTGTTCCGCAACGGCCGGATCCCCGGGCTGTGACCGGTCCCCCCGGCCCCTGACCGGCCGCCTGGCGGGCCCGCGCACGCACAGCCTCTCTTTAGGGGTCCCTTACGCGGGTCCGTGGGACACTCGGAACCGTTATGGACATGTCCCGGACCCCGCTCAGAGCCGTGCGCGCGGCGCTGTTCACGGCGCTGGTCGTGACGCTCAGCACCGCGTCGCACGTCCTGCTGTCCGGGGTCCCGCTGCCGCTGCTCACGGTGGCCGCGGCCGCCGCCGCCGTCTTCGTCATCGCCTACGCGCTGGCGGGCCGCGAGCGCGGCTTCGGACGGATCGCCGCGCTGCTGATCCCGCTGGAGCTGGCCGCCGACACCCTGTTCACCGCGGGCCAGCACGCCTGCTACGGCAGCACGGGCGGCCCCGTCGCGGGGCCGCTGCGCTCGGTCGGCCTCGACGTGCTGTGCGCCGGCGAGGTCGGCGCCCCGCTGGCCCGGGTGACCGCCGACTCCTCCCGCGCGGCCACGGCGCTCGCGCACGCCGGCCCGGCCGCCGCCTGGCTGCTGCTCGCCGCACACATCGGCGTCGGGCTGCTGGCGGCCGCCTGGCTGCGCCGCGGCGAGCGGGCGCTGGCCCAGCTGCTGGGCGCGGCGGTCGCGGCGGGCTTCCGGCCGCTGCTGGTCGCGGTCGCCGCGGTGACCGTGACGCTCGGACCGGCGCGCCGCCGGACGCCCCGCCCCGTGCGGCGCCCGGCCGCCGCGCGCACCCTGCTCCTCACGTACTCCCTGGGACGGCGCGGACCGCCGTGCTCGCTCGCCGGCGCTGCCTGACCAGCAGCCCGTCGGCAGCCGAGCAACTGCAGTCCCCCTTCCGTATCCCGCGTACGACATGTGCGCGTCCCCCATGGAGAGCACCCCTATGAGCAAGCGGAACAGCCAGGCGGCGAAGACGGCGGCCCGGGAGCGGCTGCGCCAGGAGCGCGAGCGGCAGGCCAAGCGCGACAAGGCGAAGCGGCAGGCGATCGTCGCCGGTTCGATCGTCGCCGTTCTCGCGATAGCCGGCGGCATCGGCTACGCCGTCGTGCAGGCCAACCAGCCCACGTACTGGGAGGAGGCCGCCGAGGCCAAGGTGGTCGTCCCGGCCAACACCTCGGGCAAGAACGGCACCGACGTCGTGATCGGCGAGTCGAAGTCCGACAACGTGGTCCACCTGTACGAGGACGCGCGCTGCCCGGCCTGCGCCAGCTTCGAGCAGACCCTCGGCGACACCATCAACCAGGGCATGACGGACGGTGACTACAAGATCCAGGTCACCATGGGCACCTTCATCGACGGCAACGTCGGCGGCGAGGGATCCAAGAACGCGCTCAGCGCGCTCGGCGCGGCGCTGAACGTCAGCCCGGAGGCGTTCGTGGAGTACAAGAAGGCGCTGTACTCGGCGGAGCACCACCCGGACGAGTCGGCGGACGACTTCGCCAAGGACAGCTACCTGATCGAGGTGGCCGACTCGGTCGACGCGCTGAAGAACAACAAGAAGTTCCAGAACGCGGTCGAGAAGGGCACCTACGACGCCTGGGCGATGCGGATGAGCCAGAAGTTCCAGGACGACGGCATCGACACGACGCCCACCATCAAGATCAACGACAAGCAGATCACGAAGCCGACCACGGTGGCCGAGTGGGAGACGGCGCTGAAGGACGCGGGCGTCACCAAGTAGCGGACGCCGACGTCACCGAGCAGGTGACACGCTGCCGACCTGCGGGCGAACTCTTCGGAGTCCGCCCGCGGTTCGCGTTCCGCGCCGCGTGTTCCGGCTTACCGACGGGCCTACTGATCAGTACTCTGATCGGCCGTGACCGATCGCATCGACTCTCACTCCAGCCCCGACTCCCAGGGGTCGTCCGGCCGCCCCGGCCTCCTCGCGCCCAGCCGCCGTACGGTCGTCAAGGCGGCCGCGGCCGGTGCCGTCCTCGCGGCCCCGCTGGCCGCCGCGCTCCCGGCGCAGGCCGCCCAGGCGCCCGCGTTCCTGCACGGCGTCGCCTCCGGCGACCCCCTGCCGGACGGCATCCTGCTGTGGACGCGCGTGACGCCCGTGCCGGAGGCGACTCCCGGCTCCGGGCTCGGCCCCGACACCGAGGTGAGCTGGACCGTCGCCCTGGACAAGGCGTTCACCCACGTCGTCGCCGAGGGCTCCACCACCGCGTCGGCCGCCTCCGACCACACCGTGAAGGCGGACGTCCGCGGTCTCTCCCCCGCCACCGACTACTGGTTCCGCTTCTCCGCCGACGGCACCGACTCCCCGGCCGGCCGCGCCCGCACCGCCCCGGCCGCCGACGCCGCCGTGGACTCCCTGCGCTTCGGCGTGGTCTCCTGCGCCAACTGGGAGGCCGGGCACTTCTCCGCCTACCGCCACCTCGCCGCGCGCGGCGACCTGGACGCCTGGCTGCACCTCGGCGACTACATCTACGAGTACGGCACCGGCGAGTACGGCACCCGCGACACCGTCGTACGGCCGCACGCACCGACGCACGAGATCCTCACCCTCGCCGACTACCGCATCCGCCACGGCCGCTACAAGACCGACCCCGACCTGCAGGCCCTGCACGCGGCAGCCCCCGTCGTCGCCATCTGGGACGACCACGAGATAGCCAACGACGCCTGGTCGGGGGGCGCCGAGAACCACACCGAGGGCACGGAGGGCGCCTGGGCGGCGCGGCAGTCCGTGGCCAAGCAGGCGTACTTCGAGTGGATGCCCGTGCGCCCGGCGATCGCGGGCACCACCTACCGCAGGCTGCGCTTCGGGAAGCTGGCCGACCTCTCGCTGCTCGACCTGCGCTCGTACCGCTCCCAGCAGGCGTCGATCGGCGACGGGGACGTGGACGACGCCGACCGTACGCTGACGGGCCGGGCCCAGCTCGACTGGCTGAAGACCGGCCTCGCGGCCTCGGACACGACCTGGCGGCTGGTCGGCAACCCGGTGATGATCGCACCGTTCGCGATCGGCAGCCTCACCGCGGACCTGCTGAAGCCGCTCGCCGAACTGCTCGGCCTGCCGAAGGAGGGTCTCGCCCTCAACCCCGACCAGTGGGACGGCTACACCGACGACCGCCGCGAGCTCCTCGCCCACCTGCGCGGCAACGGCATCCGCAACACCGTCTTCCTCACCGGCGACATCCACATGGCCTGGGCCAACGACGTCCCGGTGAACGCAGGAACGTATCCGCTGTCCGCCTCCGCCGCCACCGAGTTCGTGGTCACCTCGGTGACCTCCGACAACCTCGACGACCTTCTCAAGGTCCCCGAGGGCACCGTCTCGGCCGTGGCCGCGCCGCTGATCCGCGCCGCCAACCGGCACGTCCACTGGGTCGACACCGACCGGCACGGCTACGGCGTGCTGGACATCACCGCCGGGCGCGCGCAGATGGACTACTACGTGCTGTCCGACCGCACGAAGTCCGGCGCGACCTCGTCCTGGGCCCGCTCCTACCGCACCCGCAGCGGAACGCAGCGGGTGGAGCGGGTGCACGACCCGGTGGGCTGACCCCTCAGGGCTGCTGCCCCCTACAGGCTGCCGAGAAAGCCGAGCGTCACCTTCCAGGTTGCCTCGGCGGCCTCCTCGTCGTAGTCCGGGAGACCGGGGTCGGTGTACAGATGCCCCGCACCGCGGTACCGGTGCACCTCCACATCGGCGCCCGCCCGTCCCATCTGCAGGTACCACGCGCTCAGCCAGTCGTCCGGCTCGAAGGGGTCGGGCTCGGCGACGTGGAGCTGGACGGGCAGCTCGTCCACCGACGCGTTGTGCGCGATGTCGGACGTGCCGTGCAGGAGCAGCAGCCCGCGGGCCTTGTCGTCGCCGAGCGCCAGGGTCTGCGCGATCGCCGCGCCGAGCGAGAACCCGGCGTAGACGAGACCCCGCTCCGAGTAGGGCGCCGCGGCCAGCACCGCCCGCTTGAGCAGCTCGTCCTTGCCGATGCCGTCCTTGTAGTCCCTGGCCTCCTCCACGTCCTCGAAGGTGCGGCCCTCGAACAGGTCGGGCGTCCACACCTCGTGTCCCGCCGCGCGCAGCCGGTCGGCGGCCGCCCCCACGGCCGGGCGCGGACCGTAGATCGAGTGGAAGAGCATGATGTTCATGAGGCCATGGTGCCAGCCGGCACCGACAACGGGGCCGACGCCCCGGGCCCGGGCCGTACCCACGTGCGCGCCGAAGTCACATGTTCATGCACGCGTGAGCCGGTTAGGTTCGAGTGCATGGAGAACGTACTGCGCCCACTGGTGGTCGTGGGCGGTTCGGTGCTGCTCACCCTGGTCATCGGGTGGGCCACCGACCGCCTGCTGCGCACAGCGGACGAGCGCGAGCGGGAGACCCCGCTGTGGGGACTGCTGCGCCGCAGCCGCATCCCCTACCAGCTCGTGCTGTGCATGGCCCTGCTCAGAGGCTCCTACGACCAGGCCGACCTGCTGCCCGCCCATGAAGTGGCCATCGGCCGCATCCTGACGCTGGTGCTCATCGGGTCCACCGCGTGGCTGGTGATCCGTATCGCCGCCGCGATAGTCGAGACGTCGTACAGCCGCTACGCGCGCGCCCACCGCGACCCCGCCCGGGTCCGCCGGGTACGCACCCAGGTGACCCTCATCATGCGGGTCGTCTCCGCGATCGTGGGCGTCGTGGCGGCCGCCGCGATGCTGCTGACCTTCCCGGCGATGCGCGCGGCCGGCGCCTCGCTGCTGGCCTCGGCGGGCATCCTCGGCATCGTCGCCGGTGTGGCCGCGCAGTCCACGCTGAGCAACATGTTCGCCGGGCTGCAGATCGCCTTCGGCGACATGGTGCGCATCGGCGACACCGTGGTGGTGGAGGGCGAGTGGGGCACGGTCGAGGAGATCACCCTCACCTTCCTGACGGTGCGGACCTGGGACGAGCGCCGGATCACGATGCCCGTGTCGTACTTCACCTCCAAGCCGTTCGAGAACTGGTCGCGCGGCACCCCCCAGATGACCGGCATCGTCTACTTCCACGTCGACCACTCGGCCCCCGTGGAGGCGATGCGCGAGAAGCTCCGCGACATCCTGCGCGAGTGCCCGGCCTGGGACGGCCGCGCCTACGGCCTGCAGGTCACGGACACCACCCCGAACACCATGCAGGTGCGGGCCCTGATGACCGCGAAGGACGCGGACGACATCTGGACGGTACGGGTGGAGGTCCGCGAACGGCTGATCCGCTGGCTGGCCGACGAGCACCCGTACGCCCTGCCCCGTGTCAACACGGCCGACGCGGTGCTGCCTCCGGCCCGCTCGGGCGACCTGAGCGACGTCCTGACCGACGGCGTGACCGTCGGTGCGGACGGCCGGGCCAACGGCCGTTCCACCGGCCGGTGGAACGGCGCGGCCGCCCGCTCCGCGTCCCGCGACGGCGCGTACGAGTCCCCGCACGCGGGACCGGGCCGGGGCTGAAGGAGGAGAAGACGAGCACCGGGGCGGCCCGGCGTCCCGCGCGCGGGACGCCGGGCCGCCCACCTCCGTCCGGGCTCCGCCCCCAGGACCACGCCCCGGCGGAACGTCACCGCAGGCTCCGTACGTCCAGGTGCCGCAGCACCCGGTCCACGATCTCGGGGTCCGCGCCCGGCTCGCTGCGCGCCGCCAGCACGTCGTGCCGGGCCGCGCTGAGCATCTCGCTCTGGAGCCGCCGGATCCGTTTCACCCGCCGTATCCGCTGCTCGTGGCCCTCCCGCCGCTCGTCCTTGCCGATGTCCGGACGGATCCGTACGCCGATGTCGTGCGCCCGCCGGAGCAGTTCCTCGGACAGTTCGTCCGGCAGCCCCTCCTCCTCCGCGAGCTCCCGCAGCCGCCGCTTCGCCGCCCGGGCGGCCCGGACCGCGAGCTGTTTCTCGAACTCCTCCTCGGCCTCCGTGTCGGCCCGCACGCCCAGCCGCCCGACCAGCCACGGCAGGCTGAGCCCCTGGATCAGCAGCGTCGCCATGACCACCCCGAAGGCGATGAAGACCATCTCGTGCCGGTCCGGGAAGGGTGCCCCGTCCGCCGTCTGAAGCGGGATGGCGAGCGCCAGCGCCACGGAGGCCACCCCGCGCATCCCGGACCACCACATCACCACGCTCTCCCGCCAGGACAGGGGGATGTCCTCGCTCGGGTCCCGCCGTGTGTGCAGCCGTCTGGCGAGCCAGGTGGCGGGCAGCAGCCACAGCAGCCGTACGAGGACGACGACCCCGGCGATCGCCGCGGCCCACCCGAGCATCTCGTGCCACCGCCCCGACGCCGTCGTGATCGCGTTGTGCAGCTCCAGACCGATCAGCCCGAAGGCGATCCCGGTCACCAGGGTGTCCACCACGTCCCAGAAGGCGTGGCCGGTGAGCCGGGTCTCGACGTCGTCCGCGTCGACGGCGTACTCGGAGAGGTACAGCGCCGTGGTGAGCACCGCGAGCACCCCGGAGCCGTGCAGTTCCTCGGCCAGCACGTACGAGACGTACGGCACGAGCAGGGTGAGCCCGATCTGCAGGGTGGCGTCGCCGACGACGTCCATCAGCTTGTTCGCGACCCAGCCCAGTGCCAGGCCGACGGCCACGGCGACGATGGCAGAGAGCACCAGCTGGAACGCGGCCTCGGGCAGGGAGAAGGACCCGCTGACGGCGGCGGCGATCGCGACGTGGTACAGCACGATGGCCGTCACGTCGTTGAACAGCCCCTCGCCCTCCAGGATCGACACCATGCGCCGGGGCAGCCCGAGCCGGCCCGCCACCGCCGTGGCGGCCACCGGGTCGGGCGGTGCGACGAGCGCGCCGAGCGCCACGGCGGCCGCGATGGGCAGACCCGGCACGATCGTGTGGGCGACCGTGGCCACGGCCGCCGTGGTGACGAAGACGAGCGCCACGGCCAGCAGGAAGATCGGCCGTTTGTTGGCCGCGAACTGCCGCCACGAGGTCCGCCGCACCGCCGCGTACAGCAGCGGCGGCAGCAGCACGGGCAGGATGAGCTCGGGCGAGATGTCGATGTTGGGCACGAAGTCCGGCACGGCGAGGACGATCCCGAGGAGCGTCATCAGCACCGGCGCGGGCAGTCCCCACCGTTCTCCCAGCGGGACGCTCACCACGGCCCCGAGCAGCAGGGCGAACAGCAGGGCCAACTGATCCACGGGCGCACTCCGGCGGTCTGGACGATCAAGGACACCCGGTGCCCAGGGTGCCACGCACCACCCGGCACGGCGCGCCCACACCTCTCCGCGCGCCGCCCGCTCCCGACCGCCGGGACGGCCCCTCGGACCGCAGTGCTCCGCATGCCCGGACCGGCGCGTCTCATGCCCCGGACGCCGCCCGGCCCGGGTTCACGAGGTCATGGAGTCACGGGGTCATGGCGTCACGGGGTCATGGCGTCATGAGGCCGGACTCAGAGAATGCGCCGCATCGCCCGGTGCGGTATCCCGGCGTCCGGGAACTCCGGCCCGTACGCCACGTATCCCAGCCGCTCGTAGAAGCCCAGCGCATGCGTCTGCGCGTGCAGATCCACCGCCGCCAGCCCGCGCTCCCGCGCCGCGTCCTCGATGGCCCGCACCAGGGCCGCGCCGACGCCGAGTCCGCGCGCCTCCTTGGTCACGGCGAGCCGCCCGAGGGACCCCACCGCCGGGTCGCCACCGGTCTTCGCCGCGGCCGCCTCGCCGGACAGCAGCCGGCCGGTGCCGAGAGGCGTCCCGTCATCACGGACGGCCAGTACGTGGACGGTGTCCGCACCGGCGTCGTACGCGTCGTACTCGAGGTCCTCCGGCACGCCCTGCTCGGCGACGAAGACCTCCTTGCGCACCACGAAGCACGCCTCGCGGTCGGCGCTCTCGTCGGCTATGCGCACCAGGTACGACGGAATCGGGGAGCTCATCCGTACGTCTCCTCACGGACCAGGTCCAGCGCCTTCTGCAGGTCCTCGGGGTAGTCGCTCTCGAACTCGGCCCAGCGCCCGTCCCCGGGGTGCTCGAAACCGAGCCGCACCGCGTGCAGCCACTGGCGGGTGAGGCCGAGCCGCTTGGCGAGCGTGGGGTCGGCGCCGTAGGTGAGGTCGCCCACGCACGGGTGCCGGTGGGCCGACATGTGCACGCGGATCTGGTGGGTGCGCCCGGTCTCCAGCTTCACGTCCAGCAGCGACGCCGCGCGGAACGCCTCGATGAGGTCGTAGTGCGTGACGGACGCCTTGCCGTCGGCCGTGACCGCCCACTTGTAGTCGTGGTTCGGGTGCCGTCCGATGGGCGCGTCGATCGTGCCGCTCGTCGGGTCGGGGTGGCCCTGCACCAGCGTGTGGTAGCGCTTGTCCACCGTGCGCTCCTTGAACTGGCGCTTGAGCGAGGTGTACGCGCGCTCCGACTTGGCCACGACCATCAGCCCCGACGTGCCCACGTCGAGCCGGTGCACGATGCCCTGGCGCTCGGCGGCGCCCGAGGTCGAGATCCGGTAGCCCGCGGCGGCGAGCCCCCCGATCACGGTCGTCCCCGTCCAGCCGGGGCTCGGGTGCGCGGCCACGCCGACCGGCTTCATGATCACGACCACGTCGTCGTCGTCGTGCACGATCTCCATGCCCTCGACCGGCTCGGCGACGACCTGCACGGGCGCGGGCGCCTGCGGCATCTCGACCTCGAGCCAGGCCCCCCCGTGCACGCGCTCGGACTTGCCGGCCACCGTGCCGTCGACCAGCACCTTGCCTGCCGCGGCCAGCTCCGCCGCCTTGGTGCGGGAGAACCCGAACATGCGGGAGATGGCGGCGTCGACGCGCTCGCCCTCCAGACCGTCGGGCACGGGCAGGGTACGGATCTCGGGAGTTACGCTCACCCGTCGAGTATGCAGGACGGGTACGACAACGCCGTACGCGCGCCTCCGAGCAGGGCGTACGTCCTGCTCAGTCCTTGTGGACGGTCCCGTCCGGGTCGAGCCCGCGGAAGGACAGCAGCACGATCAGGACGCCTCCGCACACGATCGCGGAGTCGGCGAGGTTGAACACGGCGAAGCCCTTGGGGGCGATGAAGTCCACCACGGCGCCCTCGAAGACCCCCGGTGCCCGGAAGATGCGGTCCGTCAGGTTGCCGAGCGCGCCGCCGAGCAGCAGCCCGAGCGCGATGGCCCAGGGCACGCTGTAGAGCTTGCGCGCAAGACGGATGATCACCACGATCACGGACGCCGCGATCACCGTGAAGATGATCGTGAAGGCCTCGCCGAAGCCGAAGGCCGCGCCCGCGTTGCGGATCGCCTCGAACCTCAGCCAGTCCCCGATGATCTCGATCGGCTCGTGGTGCTCCAGCTTCGCCACCACGATCATCTTGCTGATCAGGTCGAGGGCGTACGCCAGCACGGCGACCGTGAACAGCACGGCGATCCGCCGCTTGCCCCTGGGCCGCGCGGCCTCGCCCTCCGTACCGTCGGCCGGGTCCGGCCCGGCCGCGGAGGCGGAGTCCGACCGCTCGGCCCGGGCGTGCGCGGCCCGGGTGCCGTCGGAGCCGGACCGCTCGTCCGCGGCCGCCCGCCCCTCGGACCGCTCCGGCTCGGTTCCCGCCGCTTCGGGGCCGTCCGGCGTACCGATGATGCGCTCCGCCTCTGCCACGTGAGTCCCTCAACCTAGGTGCCCTGACTGAGGACGAGAGTACGTCACGGCCCGCGCGGAGCACGTGCTCAGGCGGCACTCAGTAACGGCGTTCCTGTTTCTGCTTGCACTCGACGCACAGGGTGGCCCTCGGGAATGCCTGCATACGTGCCTTGCCGATGGCTTTGCCGCAGTTCTCGCAGAGCCCGTAGGTGCCCGCGTCGAGCCGCTCCAGGGCCCGCTCGGTCTGTTCGAGCATCTCGCGCGAGTTCTGCGCCAGCGCCATCTCGTGCTCGCGGGTGATGTTCTTGGCGCCGGTGTCGGCCTGGTCGTCGCCGGCTCCGTCGCCGGAGTCCCGCATCAGGCCCGCCAGCGCCTGCTCGGACGCGTCGAGCTCGGAACGCAGCCGCATCGCCTCCGACTGCAGTTCCGCACGCGCCTCGGCGACCTCGTCCGGAGTCCAGGGGTCCTCACCCGGGCGCACCGCGAGCTCCCCGGGTGCCGCCGCACCGGCCCGCGCCTTGGGAACTGCCGTGGGATTCGCCGGCGCTGTGGCCGTGCCAGGAGTCTTCTTCGCAACCACTGTCGTGGCTCCCGTCGTCTTCGCGGCCTGGGCCGCACCCGCCTTCTTGGCCGTGCTCTTCTTGGCCGTGCCCTTCCTGGACGCGCTCGCCGGGGAGTCGGTGCTCTCGCCGCCTCCCCGGGCGGCGGCGCTCTTCATGACGGCGGGCTTCTCCGCGGCGGCCTGCCCCACCGCCGCCTTCTCACCGGCCGCCCCCTCGGCCACCGGTCCCTGCGGGCCCTCCTCCTCGGTCACCTTCTTCGAGGGAGCCGCCGGCGAAGCGGTTCCTCCCGGGCCGCTTCCTTTCGCAGCGGCCCTTCCCGAAGCGGTTCCCTTCGCGGCGGTCCCTTCCGGAGCGGTACTTCCCGAAGCGGTCCTCCCCGAAGCGGCCCTCTCGGTGGCCGTCCCGCCCGACGCCGACTGCTGATCGGCGGTCTTCTTCGCCACCATGGCCGCGGCCCCTTCACATACTGTGATCTTGCTCGCGATTCGTGCTGGGACGATAAATCGACTTGAGTGCCACGGCAACGGGGCGCACCGCTCATTTTGCCCGCCCACGCATACGCCCCGGCGAGCCTGCAAGCGTTGTGCCCAGCCCTCCGCCGGGTAATCGGCCGCACCCGGCGTCCCAGGATCCGGAACGCGGATCCGCTCCATTCGGGTCACACCACCGTCCGTATCCCGAACACGGTGGCGCACCGCACCGGCCGCCCCGCCCGGCTTCCGTGCGGTCCCGCCCCGCCCCGGGCGGCGTAAAACCGGTCGGCCGCCGTCCTCGGGGCGCCGTACACTGGGCGGAGCGAGAAGCGTGGATGGGGACGAGTAGCGGCGTACGCAGCCATGAGCGACCCGGGGACGGTGGAAGCCCGGGGGCGAGCGCGACGTGAAGATCACCCCGGAGCCGCCGGAGGAAAGCCCGACACGGGTGAGTAGAACCGGCATCGCGACCTCAATGAGGGGGCTCGTCGGTGCGTACGACGCACTGGGGAGCCAAGGAGGGTGGTACCGCGGGAGCGCGCCGCAGGCGGCGCAGGCAGCAAGCAGGCTCTCGTCCCTCCGACGGAAGGCAGAAAGTCCGTTGGAGGAAGCTCGCCGATGACAGCGCCGACGTACCGCCAGGTACCCGCCCAGGTCGACCTGCCCGCCCTCGAGCACGCCGTGCTCGACTTCTGGCGCGAGCAGAAGATCTTCGCCAAGAGCCTGGAGCAGTCCGAGGGACGCCCCGAGTGGGTGTTCTACGAGGGCCCGCCCACGGCCAACGGCATGCCCGGTGCCCATCACATCGAGGCCCGCGTCTTCAAGGACGTCTTCCCCCGCTTCCGCACCATGCGCGGCTACCACGTGGCCCGCAAGGCCGGCTGGGACTGCCACGGCCTCCCGGTGGAGCTGGCCGTCGAGAAGGAGCTCGGCTTCTCCGGCAAGCAGGACATCGAGCGCTACGGCATCGCCGAGTTCAACGCGAAGTGCCGCGAGTCCGTGACCCGCCACACCGACGCGTTCTCCGAGCTCACGACCCGGATGGGCTACTGGGTCGACCTGGACGACGCGTACCGCACGATGGACCCCGAGTACGTGGAGTCCGTCTGGTGGTCGCTGAAGGAGATCTTCGGCAAGGGCCTGCTGGTCCAGGACCACCGCGTCGCCCCCTGGTGCCCGCGCTGCGGCACCGGCCTGTCCGACCACGAGCTGGCCCAGGGCTACGAGACGGTCGTCGACCCCTCGGTGTACGTCCGTTTCCCGCTCACCTCCGGTCCGCTCGCCGGTGAGGCCGCGCTCCTGGTGTGGACGACGACCCCGTGGACCCTGGTGTCCAACACCGCGGTCGCCGCCCACCCCGACGTCACCTACGTCGTCGCCACCGACGGCGAGGAGAAGCTCGTCGTCGCCGAGCCGCTCGTCGAGAAGGCCCTCGGCGAGGGCTGGGAGACCACCGGCCGGTCGTTCACCGGTGCCGAGATGGAGCGCTGGACGTATCAACGTCCGTTCGAGCTCGTGGAGTTCCCGGAGCCCGCCCACTACGTGGTGAACGCCGACTACGTCACCACCGAGGACGGTACGGGTCTGGTCCACCAGTCCCCCGCCTTCGGTGAGGACGACCTCAAGGTCTGCCGCTCCTACGGCCTGCCCGTCGTGAACCCCGTCCGCGCGGACGGCACCTTCGAGGAGGACGTCCCGCTGGTCGGCGGCGTCTTCTTCAAGAAGGCGGACGAGAAGCTCACCGAGGACCTCAAGAGCCGCGGCCTGCTCTTCAGGCACCTCCCGTACGAGCACAGCTACCCGCACTGCTGGCGCTGCCACACGGCGCTCCTCTACTACGCGCAGCCGTCCTGGTACATCCGCACCACGGCCATCAAGGACCGCCTCCTCCAGGAGAACGAGAAGACCAACTGGTTCCCGGACTCGGTCAAGCACGGCCGCTACGGTGACTGGCTGAACAACAACATCGACTGGGCCCTGTCCCGCAACCGCTACTGGGGCACCCCGCTGCCCATCTGGCGCTGCGAGGACGACCACCTCACCGTGATCGGCTCCCGCGCGGAGCTCACCGAGCTGACCGGCACCGACCAGTCGGGCCTCGACCCGCACCGCCCGTACATCGACGAGGTCACCTTCGCGTGCCCCGAGGACGGCTGCGGGAAGACGGCCACGCGCGTGCCGGAGGTCATCGACGCCTGGTACGACTCGGGCTCGATGCCGTTCGCGCAGTGGGGCTACCCGTACAAGAACAAGGAACTCTTCGAGTCGCGCTACCCGGCGCAGTTCATCTCGGAGGCCATCGACCAGACCCGCGGCTGGTTCTACACGCTGATGGCGATCGGCACCCTCGTCTTCGACAAGTCGTCGTACGAGAACGTCGTGTGCCTCGGCCACATCCTCGCCGAGGACGGCCGCAAGATGTCCAAGCACCTGGGCAACATCCTGCAGCCGATCCCGCTCATGGACCAGCACGGCGCGGACGCGGTGCGCTGGTTCATGGCGGCCGGCGGCTCCCCCTGGGCGGCCCGCCGCGTCGGCCACGGCACGATCCAGGAGGTCGTCCGCAAGACGCTCCTGACGTACTGGAACACGGTCGCCTTCCAGGCCCTGTACGCGCGCACGTCCGGCTGGGCACCGTCCGAGGCGGACCCGGCCCCGGCCGACCGCCCGCTCCTGGACCGCTGGCTGCTGTCCGAGCTGCACGCCCTGACCGACCAGGTCACGCAGGCCCTGGAGGGCTACGACACCCAGCGCGCCGGCAAGCTCCTGTCGGCGTTCGTCGACGACCTGTCCAACTGGTACGTCCGCCGCTCGCGCCGCCGCTTCTGGCAGGGCGACAAGGCCGCGCTGCGCACCCTGCACGAGGTCGTCGAGACGGTCACCAGGCTGATGGCCCCGCTGACCCCGTTCATCACCGAGCGGGTCTGGCAGGACCTGATCGTGCCGGTCACCCCGGACGCGCCCGAGTCCGTGCACCTGTCCTCCTGGCCCGAGGCGGACCTCACCGCCATCGACCCGGAGCTGTCGAAGCAGATGGTGCTGGTGCGCCGGCTGGTGGAGCTGGGCCGTGCCACGCGCGCGGAGTCGGGTGTCAAGACGCGTCAGCCGCTCTCGCGCGCACTGGTCGCGGCGGCCGGCTTCGAGGCGCTCGACCCCGAGCTGCACACGCAGATCACGGAGGAGCTGAACGTCAGCTCGCTGGCGTCCCTGAGCGAGGTCGGCGGTTCGCTCGTCGACACCACGGCCAAGGCGAACTTCCGTGCGCTGGGCAAGCGGTTCGGCAAGCGCGTCCAGGACGTGGCCAGGGCCGTCGCGAACGCGGACGCCGCGGCGCTGTCCCTCGCCCTGCGGGAGGGCACGGCCTCGGTCGAGGTCGACGGCGAGACCGTCACCCTCGCCCCCGACGAGGTGATCATCACGGAGACCCCGCGCGAGGGCTGGTCCGTGGCGTCCGACTCGGGTGCGACGGTCGCCCTGGACCTGGAGATCACGGAGGAGCTGCGCCGCGCGGGCCTCGCCCGGGACGCGATCCGGCTGATCCAGGAGGCCCGCAAGAACAGCGGCCTGGACGTGGCCGACCGGATCGCGCTGCGCTGGACCGCCACGGACCCGGCGGTCATCGCGGCCCTGAGCGAGCACGCGGAGCTCATCGCCGACGAGGTCCTCGCCACGGACTTCGCCCAGGGCGAGGCGGACGACACGTACGGGGAGCCGTTCACGGACGAGCCCCTGTCCCTGACGTTCCGGCTGCGCAAGGCGGCTGCTCAGGAGTCGTAGGAACATCGGTCCCGGACGGTCACCGTGCGCACGTTCGCACGGTGACCGCGGGCCGTGGCCGTCAGCGGCCGGTCATGGAGTTCCCCTGTTCTCTTTCGGGGCACTGAGCACAGCGCGAGGGCCCGGTCCCCTGTTCGGGGGACCGGGCCCTCGCGTCGCTCCGCACACTTGCACCGACGAAAAGGGCGAGGCCCCCGGGAATCCGGGGGCCTCGCCCTGCACGCTGCCGACGTGTCTGCCTACGGGAGGCGGGCCGTCAGTTGTCGTCCTCGTCGATCAGGAAACCGCGCATCGGCGAGGGGGCCTGGCCCATCGGCGACGGGCCCTGCGGACGGACCGGCGCCATCGGCTGGGTCATGGCCGGGGACATCTGCTGCTGGCCGCCGTAGGAGGGCGCGGCCGGGGAGGGGGCACCGCCCATCGACTGGTTGCCGCCGTACGACGGGGCGCTCGCGCCGGCCGGAGCCATGGAGGGCGCCGGGGACGGCGGGAGGGAGGCCGTGGCCGGGGTGCGCGGCGGAGCGAGGGAGTCGTCCGCCTGGGTCTCCAGCTGACGCAGCTGGCTCTCCAGGTAGGACTTCAGCCGCGTGCGGTACTCGCGCTCGAAGCCGCGCAGGTCCTCGACCTTGCGCTCCAGCGTGGCACGGGCGGACTCCAGGGAGCCCATCGCGACGCGGTGCTTCTCCTGCGCATCCCGCTCCAGGGCGTCGGCCTTGGCACGGGCGTCGCGCTCCAGACCCTCGGCACGGCTGCGGGCCTCACCGACGATCTTGTTGGCCTCGGAACGGGCCTCGGCGATCGCCTGGTCGGCGGTCTGCTGGGCCAGCGAGAGCACACGCGCGGCGCTGTCGCCGCCGGGACCCTGGCCGGGCTGCGGAAGACCGCCGCCCATGGGGCCGGGACCACCCATGGGACCGCCCATCGGGCCGCCCATCTGCTGCTGCATCGGACCGCCCTGGCCCATCGGACCGCCCTGGCCCATCGGACCCTGGCCCATCGGGCCGCCCTGGCCCATCGGACCCTGGCCCATCGGGCCGCCCTGCCCCATCGGACCGGGACCCTGGGGGCCCTGACCGCTGGGACCGGCCGGCAGCTGCGGCGCACCGCTCGGCAGCTGGGGCGGACCACCCATGGGGCCGCCCATCTGCTGCTGCGGCGGGCCCGATATGCCGGCGGGAACGGGAGCGCCGGGACCGCGCATGCCCTGCTGCTGGTCCTGGGGGCCGGGACCACCGGGGCCGCCGGGACCGCCAGGTCCACCGGGGCCCTCCGGGGGCTTGCGCATGTTCTGCTGGTTCTGCGCGGCGGCACGCGTGGCGGCGGCCAGCTTGGCGCGCAGATCCTCGTTCTCACGCAGCAGACGGGTCAGTTCGGCTTCGACCTCGTCGAGGAAGGCATCGACCTCGTCCTCGTCATAGCCTTCTCGGAGGCGGACGGTCGTGAACTGCTTGTTCCGCACGTCCTCGGGGGTCAACGGCATCTCTTCACCTCAACGTAGTCATCGGCAGTCGGCAAGACCGTATCGTCCACTGTCACCTCGCGAGACTGCTCACGATGGAGATCAGGATGTAGACGATGATCATCAGTACGAAGAAGGACAGGTCAAGTGCCACGCCCCCGAGACGCAACGGCGGGATGAACCGCCGCAGAAGCTTGAGCGGTGGATCCGTGACAGTGTAGGTGGCCTCCAGAACGACGACCATCGCCTTGCCGGGTTGCCATGAGCGGGCGAACTGGAAGACGTAGTCCATGACCAGCCGGAAGATCAGCACGATCAGGAAACACATCAGCGCGACGTAGAGCACTTGCCAAACCACGCTCATGATCCGTGCTTCCCTCTCCCCTGTTCCGTACTGCTTGTCCTGTTGTGCATCTCAGCTCTGGTTGAAGAACCCGCCCTCTGCGATGCGGGCCTTGTCCTCCGCCGTGACATCGACGTTAGCAGGCGACAACAGGAACACCTTCTGCGTCACCCGCTCGATGCTTCCATGCAGACCGAACACCAAACCGGCGGCAAAGTCGACAAGTCGCTTCGCGTCGGTGTCGTCCATCTCGGTCAAATTCATGATCACCGGGGTGCCTTCACGGAAGTGTTCCCCGATGGTACGGGCCTCGTTGTAGGTCCGTGGGTGCAGCGTGGTGATCCGGTAAGGCTCTCGCTCGGACACGACCTTGGGCATGATCACCGGCGCGTTCTTCTCCAGGCTCTGACGTTCTTGTGTGATGGATGCCACGGGCGCGATCCGGGCGGGTCGCACCGGTTCCGTGGCCAGTGGGGCGGAATGCGCCACCGGTTCACGCTGCACGGTGGGTTGCGCGACTCGTACCGATTCGTCCCTCGGCGGCTGGTGCGTCTGGTGCGACGTCTCGTGCCGCCTGCGGTCCCGCTCGGGCTCCGGGTCGAGCTCGGGTTCGAAGTCGTCGTCGGGGTCGAATCCGCGGCCGTCGTACCCATCGTCCTCCACGAGGCCGAGGTAGACCGCCATCTTGCGCATCGCGCCGGCCATGCTCTGAGTCCTCCGCTCTGTGGTGGATCGACTGACGACTTGCCAAGTGCCCGCGATCCACGTGGTCGTTATGCCCGCCTACCAGCGGTAATGACCATATTTTCTGCTGTGGTCCGACTTCTTGGCGACGTTACCCGAGCCTGGGTCGGACTCCGAGTACCGCGGTGCCGACGCGCACATGTGTCGCCCCGGCCGCCACGGCCTGTTCGAGGTCCGCGCTCATCCCTGCCGAGACCATGTTCGCAGCCGGATGCGCTCTGCGCAGGACAGTCGACAAAACCATCAACCGCTCGAACGCGGCCTGTTCGCGGCCCGCGAACTCGCCGGTGAGCGGGGCCACCGTCATCAGGCCGTCGAGCCGCAATCCGGGCGAGTCCGCCACAAGACCGGCCAACTCCTCGATCGCGCCGGACCCGACACCGCCCCGGTCCCCCCGGCCGCTCTCCTCCGCGTCCAGCGCGACCTGGACGAGGCATCCCACCTCGCGCCCGGCCCGGACCGCCTCCTTCGACAGGGCGGTGACGAGCTTGGGGCGGTCCACGGACTGCACGACATCGGCGTAACGCACCACGGACCGGACTTTGTTGGTCTGCAATTGACCGACAAAGTGCCAGGTGAGGGGCAAATCCGCACATTCGGCGGCCTTGGGGCCCGCGTCCTGGTCCTTGTTCTCGGCGACGTGGCGCACCCCGAGTTCCGAGAGAATCCGCACATCGCTCGCGGGATAGGTCTTGGTGACCACGATCAGGGTCACCTCTTCGCGCTTCCGTCCCGCCGCCGCGCACGCCGCCGCGATGCGGTCCTCCACCTTCGCCAGATTCTCGGCGAGTTCGGTCCTACGGTCCTTCATGCCCCATCAGTCCAGCCAGACATATCCCGCGAGTCGCCCTGTGGCGCGGTCGCGGCGGTACGAGAAGTGGTCGCTCGATTCGAACGTGCAGACCAGGGACTGCTCCCGGTCACGCACCCCGAGCCGTTCGAGCTGAGCGTGCACACCGGCGCTCACGTCCACGGCGGGTGTGCCCCAGCTCGTCGTGGCGTACGCCGCCGGCTCGACGGCGGACACCTCGGCGCGCATCGCCTCGGGCACCTCGTAGCAACGGCCGCAGACGGCCGGGCCGGTGCGCGCCACGATCCGGGACGGCTCGGCGCCCAGTTCGATCATGGTCCGGACGGCGGCGGGCACCACTCCGGCGACCATGCCGGGGCGTCCCGCGTGCGCCGCGGCCACGACCCCGGCGACGGGGTCGGCGAGCAGCACGGGGACGCAGTCGGCGGTGAGCACGGCGAGGGCGAGTCCGCGCCGGGTGGTGACGAGGGCGTCGACGGACGGGATGTCCGAGGAGCGCCACGGTCCCTCGACCACCGCCACGTCCGGCCCGTGCACCTGGTTCATCCAGACCACGTCGGCCGGGTCGAGGCCGAGCGACTTCGCGGCCAGCTCCCGGTTGGTACGGACGGCGTCCGGGTCGTCCCCTACGGCCCCGCCGAGGTTGAGCTGCTCGTACGGAGCGGCGCTCACCCCGCCCCACCGGTCGGTGAAGGCGAAGTGCGCGCCGCTCACGGAGGTCACAGCGTCGCGTTGCCGTCCTGTCACTTGAGGAAGTCCGGCACGTCCAGTTCCTCGGCCGCGCTGTCCGCGTACGTCCGCGACGGCGGGACCGGCGGGGAGACCGGGATCTCGTGGTGCACCGGCTCAGGGGCGGGCGGCTCCGGCTCCTCCTTCGGCGTCACGCTGCCGAGCGAGCCGAAGGTCGGGCGGCTCTCCCGCTCCACGGCGGGCCGTACGGGGGGCGCGGGCTCCTCGCGCTTGGCGGCGGCGGAGCCGAGGACGTTCTCCCGCTTGGCCGGGGGCTGGCCGCCGTCGAACCCGGCGGCGATCACGGTGACCCGTACCTCGTCGCCGAGGGCGTCGTCGATGACGGCACCGAAGATGATGTTGGCCTCGGGGTGGGCGGCCTCGCTCACCAGCTGGGCGGCCTCGTTGATCTCGAAGAGACCGAGGTCGGAGCCGCCGGAGATGGAGAGCAGCACGCCGCGGGCGCCGTCGATGGACGCCTCGAGGAGCGGCGAGGAGATCGCCATCTCGGCCGCGGCCACCGCGCGGTCGTCGCCGCGGGCCGAGCCGATGCCCATCAGGGCCGAACCGGCCTCGGACATGACGGACTTCACGTCGGCGAAGTCGAGGTTGATCAGACCGGGCGTGGTGATCAGGTCGGTGATGCCCTGGACACCGGAGAGCAGAACCTGGTCGGCCGACTTGAAGGCGTCCAGGACCGACACCTGACGGTCGGAGATGGACAGCAGCCGGTCGTTCGGAATGACGATGAGGGTGTCGACCTCTTCGCGGAGCTCGGCGATGCCGTCCTCGGCCTGGTTGGCGCGGCGCCGGCCCTCGAAGGTGAAGGGGCGCGTGACCACACCGATGGTGAGGGCGCCCAGCGAGCGGGCGATGTTGGCCACGACGGGCGCGCCGCCGGTGCCGGTGCCGCCGCCCTCACCCGCCGTCACGAAGACCATGTCGGCCCCCTTGAGGACCTCCTCGATCTCCTCGCGGTGGTCCTCGGCGGCCTTGCGTCCGACGGCCGGGTTGGCGCCGGCGCCGAGTCCGCGGGTGAGTTCACGGCCGACGTCGAGCTTGACGTCGGCGTCGCTCATCAACAGAGCCTGTGCGTCCGTGTTGATCGCGATGAACTCGACACCCTTGAGACCGACCTCGATCATTCGGTTGATGGCATTGACACCACCGCCGCCGACACCGATGACCTTGATGACTGCGAGGTAGTTCTGCGGTGCTGCCACGTCGAAGGCCTCTCGCCTCGATTTACGGGTCGTCACTTCGCTGTGGAGCGAGGTGACGACGGATGCCGATTGGGACGGTCCGTATCGCCGACCCGAACCCTAACGCTGAAGTTTAGGGTTACCAGTGTGCGTGCTCCTGGGACTCTTCCGAACAGGACACTAAGTCGACAAGTGGCGCGCGTTCAACGAACACGCCGAACCTCCCGTTTTTCTTTTCACCCTATGTGATCAGCCGTAGCGCTGCCCAACCAGGGTGCTGGCCTGCGCGGATGTGCGTCAACTCCCCGATGACGCCGGGGCGGTGGGCACACTCACATCGAAGTGCCGCGCGCGGGGAGCCGCTTTCATCAGTGCGGTGAGTGTGCGGGCCTTCGCGCGGCCCTTCTCGCCGCTGCCCCAGTCGACGGTGCGGCCGTCGCTCAGCTCCAGCGTGACGGAGTCGTACGAACGCACCTTGACGACCTGTGTGGATCCGGCGACCGCGGCCGGGATGTCCCCGGCGACCCGGACCGCCTCCCGCACCAGCCGGGCGGTGCCGAACCGTTGCGTACCGGACGGCCGCCGGACGGCCAATTCCAGTGTCGGGACACCCTTCGGTGCACGCGAGACCGTGGCGAATCGCACGCCCTTCGCGTCCACTTCGACGTACTTGCCCCCATTTTCCGGCTCCTCGACAATGAGAACCGCCGTCCGCTCGGTCACTTTCAGGTCGATTCCGTGAGGCCAGGAGCGTTCGACGTCCACCGCATCAATTCGCGGCAATTTCTGGCGCAAACGTGCCTCGATGGCATCGGTGTCGACGGAAATCAGGGGCGCGCCCAGCGGCACGTCCGCCACCTCGCGGACCCGCTCCGCGGTGAGGACCCGGGTTCCCGAGACCGACACGCTCTCCGTGCGCAGCCACTGCGAGCCGTACAGGGCCCAGCCGCCGCCCCCGGCGACCAGCGCGAGAGCCAGGGCCAGCAGGACGAGCGTGCGCGGGCGCGGCAGTCTCCCGCGGGGAGGCGGGCCGGCCCCGAGCTCCTCGTGCACACCGCGCTCGGCGGTCGTCGGTCCGGCCACGCTGCCCCGCTCCTCACATCGTCGTACTGCCTTACCGGTGGCGGGCGGCGATCGCCTCGTACACCATGCCGACGAGCAGGTCGTCGGCGTCCCGGCGGCCGAACTCACCGGCGGCGCGGGACATCTCGTACAGCCGGTGCGGGTCGGCGAGGACGGGCAGGACGTTGCCCTGGATCCAATCGGGCGTCAGTTCCGCGTCGTCGACCAGCAGTCCGCCGCCGGCCTTGACCACCGGCTGGGCGTTCAGCCGCTGTTCGCCGTTGCCGATGGGCAGCGGGACGTAGGCGGCCGGGAGCCCGACGGCGGAGAGTTCGGCGACGGTCATCGCGCCCGCACGGCAGAGCATCATGTCGGCCGCGGCGTACGCGAGGTCCATCCGGTCCACGTACGGTACCGGGATGTAGGGCGGCATTCCCGGCATCTGGTGCACCTGCGGCAGTTCGTTCTTCGGGCCGACCGCGTGCAGGATCTGGATGCCGGACTGCTGGAGGTACGGGACGACCTGCTGGACGACCTCGTTGAGGCGGCGGGCGCCCTGGGAGCCGCCGGAGACGAGCAGGGTCGGCAGGTTCGGGTCGAGGCCGAACGCGGCGCGGGCCTCGGGGCGCACCGCGGCCCGGTCCAGGGTGGCGATGGAGCGGCGCAGCGGGATGCCGATGTAGCGGGCGCCGCGCAGCTTGCTGTCCGGGGTGGAGACGGCGACCTGGGCGGCGTACCGCGAACCGATCTTGTTGGCGAGACCGGGGCGGGCGTTGGCCTCGTGGATGACGATCGGCACGCCGAGTCGCTTGGCGGCGAGGTAGCCGGGCAGGGCGACGTAGCCGCCGAAGCCGACCACGGCGTCCGCCTTGGTCCGCTCCAGGATCTGCTCGGCGGCCTTGATCGTGCCGCGCAGCCGTCCGGGCACCGTGATCAGCTCGGGCGTGGGCTTGCGCGGCAGGGGCACGGCGGGGATCAGGGCGAGGTCGTAGCCGCGCTCCGGGACGAGCCGGGTCTCCAGGCCGCGCTCCGTGCCCAGCGCCGTGATGCCCACGGTCGGGTCCTGCCTGCGCAGGGCGTCCGCGAGGGCGAGCGCGGGCTCGATGTGGCCGGCGGTTCCGCCACCGGCGAGGACGACATGCACCGAAATTCACCGCTCTCCGGACGAGCGCGCCGCCGAGGCACGCCGTCGCATCGTTTTCCATCTCCCGGGCCCTCGAGGGCCCCCAGCCCGCTTTCTACCAAAGCGAGGCTGACGCATCGCAAGCGCTGCCCGCGCAGCGGGGTCCTGCCGCGCGAAGGCGATCAGCAACCCGATGGCGAACATGGTCGGCAGCAGGGCGGATCCTCCGTAGGAGAACAGCGGGAGCGGGACTCCGGCGATCGGCAGCAGGCCGAGCACCGCACCGATGTTGATCACCGCCTGAGCGGTGATCCAGGTGGTCACGCCACCCGCGGCATACCTGACGAAGGGGTCCTCCGTACGTCCGGCCACGCGGATACCCGCATAGCCTAGAGCCGCGAAGAGGGCGAGCACCGACAGCGTCCCCGCGAGGCCCAGTTCCTCGCCGGTGACGGCGAAGATGAAGTCGGTGTGCGCTTCCGGAAGTTGGCCCCATTTTTCCACACTGGCGCCGAGACCGGAGCCGAGGAGTCCGCCCGAGGCGAGCGCGTAGATGCCGTGCACGGCCTGCCAGCAGCTGTCGTTCGGCCCCGGGTCCGTGGCGCCCAGGCAGGCCAGCCGGGCCATGCGGTTGGGGCTGGTCTTGATGAGGAGCACGCCGATGAGCACGGCGACCGCCAGCACGCCGGTGAACAGCCGCGTCGGCGCGCCCGCCAGCCACAGCAGGCCGAACAGGATCGCCGTGAGGATGATGGCCGTGCCCATGTCCCCGCCGAGCATGATGAGCCCGAGCAGCATGAAGGCCACCGGGACGAGCGGCACCAGCATGTGCTTCCACTGCGTCAGCAGCCGCTTGTCCTGTTTGCGCGCGAGCAGGTCGGCGCCCCAGAGCACCAGCGCGAGCTTGCCGAACTCGCTGGGCTGGAGCTGGAACGGGCCGCCGATGGAGATCCAGTTCTGGTTGCCGTTGACCGCCACCCCTATCCCCGGCACCTGCACCAGGGCCATCAGGGCGACCGAGACGGCCAGGATCGGGTAGGCCAGCGCCCGGTGCAGCCGCACCGGCATCCGGGAGGCGGCGAACAGCAGCCCGCTCCCGATCGCTGCGGCCAGGAACTGCTTCTGGAAGAAGTACGACCCCGGCAGCGACAGCTGCAGCGCCTTGATCTGGGAGGCCGAGTAGACCATCACCAGGCCCAGCACGATGATCAGCGAGCTGCCGCCGAGGATCACGTAGTAGGCGGTCAGCGGCCGGTCCCAGGCCTTGCGCACGCGCGTGTGCAGCCGCCGCACGGGGTTGTCGCGCGGCGGGCGGGGGACGGGGGGCCGCCGGGTGACCCGCTGGAGGGGCGGACGGGAGGTCCGGGCCGTCCCCGTCGCCCGGGTCGTTCCGGTGGATCGGCTCGTACGGCTACCGGCCATCGCGGGCCCCTCCCTCACGGGGGAAGGACGTTTCTGCCCTGTGACCGCACGGCGCCGGTCCGGCGTTGGACAGCCGGTCGTCGAGCACCGACCACGATGGCGACACGCGTCCCTCCCAAAGCTCCCGGGCGCGCCCGGACCGGCCCGGACGCGGCTCTCAGGCGCCCGCGGCGGCGAGCTCGCGGACGGCGTCCGCGAACGCGTCCCCGCGCTTGTTGTAGTTGGCGAACATGTCCATGGAGGCACAGGCCGGAGCCAGCAGCACCGTGTCGCCCGCGACGGCGAGCCGCCGCGCCTCCCGGACGGCCGCGGGCATCGCCCCAGTGTCGGTCCGGTCGAGGTCCACGACGGGCACCTCGGGCGCGTGTCGCGCCAGCGCGTCCCGGATCAGGCCACGATCGGCGCCGATGAGAACGACCCCCTTGAGCCGCTTCGCCGACTTCGTCACCAGTTCGTCGAAGGTCGCGCCCTTGGCGAGCCCGCCCGCGATCCACACGATCGACCCGTACGCCGCCAACGAGGCTTCCGCCGCGTGGGTGTTGGTCGCCTTGGAGTCGTCGATGTACGCGACCCCGTCCACGTCCGCCACGTGCGCGATGCGGTGCGCGTCCGGGGTGAAGGCCCGCAGACCGTCCCGTACGGCCGTGGCGGGCACCCCGAAGGCGCGGGCGAGGGCTGCGGCCGCGAGGGCGTTGGCGATGTTGTGCGGGGCCGGCGGGTTCACGTCCCCGACCTCGGCGAGCTCCTGGGCGTTCTTCTGCCGGTTCTCGACGAAGGCGCGGTCGACCAGGATGCCGTCGACGACGCCGAGTTGGGACGGTCCGGGGGTGCCCAGCGTGAAGCCGATGGCCCGGCAGCCCTCCTCGACGTCCGCCTCGCGCACCAGGTCCTCGGTGGCCTTGTCGGCCACGTTGTAGACGCAGGCGACCCGGTTGCCCTCGTAGATGCGGCCCTTGTCGGCGGCGTACGCCTCCATGGAGCCGTGCCAGTCGAGGTGGTCGGGGGCGAGGTTCAGGACGGCGGCGGAGTGGGCGCGCAGGGACGGTGCCCAGTGGAGCTGGTAGCTGGACAGCTCCACGGCCAGGACGTCGTACGGCTCCTCGCTCAGCACCACGTCGACGATGGGGGTGCCGATGTTCCCGACGGCGGCCGTGCGCAGACCCGCCGCGCGCAGGATCGACGCGAGCATCTGCGTGGTCGTGGTCTTGCCGTTGGTGCCGGTGACCGCGAGCCAGGGCGCGGCGTCCGGGCCGCGCAGCCGCCAGGCGATCTCCACGTCGCCGACGACGTCCACGCCCGCCTCGGCGGCCGCGGCGAACAGCGGGGAGGTGGGCTTCCAGCCGGGCGAGGTGACGACCAGGTCGGTGCCCTCGGGCAGGGTGTCGGCGTCACCGAGCCGTACGGCGATCCCGTCGCCCGCCTCCAGCGAGGACGCGCGCTCGCGCAGGGCCTCGGAGTCCCCGCCGTCCACCACGGTGACCCGTGCGCCGAGGCCGGCCAGGGCGCGGGCGGCGCTGACGCCGCTCACGCCGAGGCCGGCGACGGTGATCCGCATGCCGTCCCAGGACGTCACTTGTCGGCCGCCCATCCCGCGTAGAAGATGCCGAGTCCGACGACGACGCAGATGCCCTGGATGATCCAGAAGCGGACCACGACGAGGACCTCGGACCAGCCCTTGAGTTCGAAGTGATGCTGGAGCGGGGCCATCCGGAAGACGCGCTTGCCGGTGAGGCGGAACGAGCCGACCTGGATGACCACCGACATGGTGATGAGGACGAACAGACCGCCGAGGAGCGCGAGCAGCAGCTCCGTGCGGGAGACGATCGCGAGGCCCGCGAGGGCACCGCCCAGGGCCAGCGAGCCGGTGTCGCCCATGAAGATCTTCGCCGGGGAGGTGTTCCACCACAGGAAGCCGAGGCAGGAACCCATGAGGGCGGAGGCGATGATGGCGAGGTCGAGCGGATCTCGTACCTCGAAACAGGCGGACGGGTTGGTCAGCGTCATGGCGTTCGCGCAGGACTCCTGGAACTGCCAGACGCCGATGAAGGTGTAGGCGCCGAAGACGAGCACGGAGGCGCCGGTGGCGAGACCGTCCAGACCGTCGGTCAGGTTCACGCCGTTCGACATCGCCAGGATCATGAACAGCGCCCAGATCACGAACAGCACCGGGCCGATGGTCCAGCCGAAGTCCTGCACGAAGGAGAGCTTCGTGGAGGCGGGCGTCTGGCCCTGGTTGTCCGGGAACTGCAGGGCGAGGACCGCGAAGGCGATACCGCCGATGAGCTGGCCGGCCATCTTCGCCTTGGCCCGCAGACCCAGCGAACGCCGCTTGACGATCTTGATGTAGTCGTCCAGGAAGCCGACCAGGCCCATGCCCACCATCAGGCCGAGCACGAGCAGACCCGAGTACGTCGGGGAGTTGCCGGTGATCACCTTGGACAGGAAGTACGCGGCGACCGTCGCCAGGATGAAGGCGATGCCGCCCATCGTCGGCGTACCGCGCTTGCTGGCGTGCTCGCGGGGACCGTCGTCACGGATGTACTGGCCGTAGCCCTTGCGGGCGAGCAGCTTGATCAGCAGCGGGGTGCCGACCAGCGTCAGGAAGAGGCCGATGACTCCCGCGTACAGGATCTGATTCATCATCGGGCGGCAACCTCGCCCTCGGTACCGCTCTCCAGCAGCGCCTGCGCCACGTTCTCGAGCCCGACCGACCGGGACGCCTTCACGAGTACGACGTCTCCCGGGCGCAGCTGACTGCGCAACAGGTCGACCGCCGACTGTGCGTCGGACACGTGCACCGACTCCTCACCCCACGAACCCTCGTTATATGCGCCCAGTTGCAGCCAGGACGCTTCCCTGCCCCCGACCGCGACGAGCTTGCTGACGTTGAGCCGGACGGCGAGCCGTCCGACCGCGTCGTGCTCGGCGAGCGCCTCGTCCCCGAGCTCGGCCATCTTGCCGAGCACCGCCCACGTACGGCGTCCCCTGCCCATGGCCACGAGCGCGCGCAGGGCGGCTCGCATGGACTCGGGGTTCGCGTTGTAGGCGTCGTTGACGACCGTCACGCCGTCCGGGCGCTCGGTGACCTCCATCCGCCAGCGGGAGAGGGAGCCCGCCTCGGAGAGCGCGGTGGCGATCTCTTCCGCGGACATGCCCAGCTCATGGGCGACGGCGGCCGCGGCGAGCGCGTTCGACACGTGGTGCTCACCGTACAGGCGCATGGTCACGTCGCTGCACCCGGAGGGTGTGTGAAGGCTGAAGGAAGGCTGTCCGCTGTCCGTGAGTCGCACGTTCTCGGCGCGTACGTCCGCTTCGCCGGACTCACCGAAGAACAGCACCTTCGCCTGGGTACGGGTGGCCATCGCGCGGACGTAGGGGTCGTCGGCGTTGAGGACGGCGACACCGCCCTCGTCCGCCGGGGGCAGCGCCTCGACCAACTCGCCCTTGGCCAGCGCGATCTGCTCCCGGCCGCCGAACTCGCCGATGTGGGCGGAGCCGACGTTGAGGACCAGCCCGATCCTGGGCGGGGTCAGCTCGGTGAGGTACCGGATGTGGCCGATGCCGCGGGCGCCCATCTCCAGGACGAGGTGGCGGGTCTCCTCGGTGGCGCTGAGCGCGGTGAGGGGCAGACCGATCTCGTTGTTGAGCGAGCCGGGCGTCCACACGGTGGGGGCCTGGCGCTGGAGCACCTGGGCGATGAGGTCCTTGGTGCTGGTCTTGCCGGCGGAGCCGGTGAGGGCGACGAGGTTCGCGCCCAGCTTGGTGACGACGTGCCGCGCGAGGGCGCCGAGGGCCGTCTGCACGTCGTCCACGACGATCGCGGGGACACCGACGGGCCGGGAGGCGAGCACGGCGGCCGCGCCCGCCTCGACGACGGCGCGCGCGAAGTCGTGGCCGTCCACGCGCTCACCGGCGAAGGCGACGAAGAGGCTGCCGGGCACCGCCTCGCGGGAGTCCCGGACGACGGGTCCGGTGACGAGCGCCGACGGATCCGGTATGTCGTGCGTCTGCCCGCCGACGGCTGCTGCGATCTCGGCGAGGGAGAGGGCGATCACAAGTTCATCCCTGGGTCTTCTGGATAGCTTCGCGAAGCACCTGGCGGTCGTCGAAGGGACGCACCACCCCGGCGATGTCCTGGCCCTGCTCGTGGCCCTTGCCCGCGACCAGCACGGTGTCACCGGGCTCGGCGCGGGCCACGGCCGCGGCGACGGCGGCGGCCCGGTCCTCGAAGACCTGCACCTCGCCACGTTCGTGTACGGGTACGGACGCCGCGCCCTGGAGCATGGTTGCGAGGATCGCGAGGGGGTCCTCGGAGCGGGGGTTGTCGGAGGTCAGTACGGCGGTGTCGGCGAGCCGGGCCGCGGCGGCGCCCATCGGGGCCCGCTTGGTGACGTCCCGGTCACCGCCGCAGCCGAGCACGACGTGCAGCCGGCCCTCGGTGACCTTGCGCAGGGCGCGCAGGACCGATTCGACGGCGTCGGTCTTGTGGGCGTAGTCGACGACCGCGAGGTACGGCTGTCCGGCGTCCACGCGCTCCAGGCGGCCGGGCACACCGGGCACCGCGGCGACGCCGTCGGCGGCGGCCTGCGGGTCGAGGCCGGCGGCGGCGCAGGCGGCGATCGCGGCGAGGGTGTTGGCGACGTTGAAGGGGCCCGGCAGCGGCGACCTGGCGGAGATCCGCTCGCCCTGCGGACCGAGCACGGTGAACGTGGAGTCCATCGGGCCGACCTGCACGTCCACGGCGCGCCAGTCGGCGTCGGGGTGTCCTTCGGCGGAGAAGGTGACGACGGGGACACCGGCTTCCTTCACCAGCCGGCGGCCGTACTCGTCGTCGAGGTTGACCACGCCCCGTTTGCTGCGCTGCGGCGTGAAGAGCTGCGCCTTCGCCTGGAAGTAGTCCTCCATGCCGGAGTGGAACTCCATGTGCTCCGGGCTGAGGTTGGTGAAGACCGCGACGTCGAAGACGCAGCCGTCGACACGGCCGAGGACCAGGGCGTGGCTGGAGACCTCCATGGCGACCGCCTCGACCCCGCGCTCGCGCATGACGGCGAACAGGGCCTGCAGGTCGGTGGCTTCGGGGGTGGTCCGCTCGGACTTGATGCGCTCGTCCCCGATGCGCATCTCGACGGTGCCGATCAGTCCGGTGCTGCGGGCCGTCCTCAGGCCGCCCTCGACGAGGTACGCCGTGGTGGTCTTGCCGGAGGTGCCGGTGATGCCGATCTGAAGGAGGTCCCCGCCCGGCCGGCCGTAGATCGTGGCGGCCAGTTCGCCCATCCGCGCGCGCGGGTCGTCGGCGACGAGGACGGGCAGACCGGTGGCGGCGGCGCGCTCGGCGCCGGACGGGTCGGTCAGCACGGCGACGGCACCGAGCCCGGCCGCCTGGGTCACGAAGTCGGCGCCGTGGGCGCGGGCTCCGGGCAGGGCGGCGTACAGGTCGCCGGGGCGGACGGCGCGCGAGTCGTGGGTGATGCCCGTGACCTCGGCGGCGCTCTCCGGCCGGTCGGCACCCAGCTGACCGGCGAGTTCCGCGAGGGGTGTGGCGGTCACTCGC
The DNA here is from genome assembly GCA_000719105.1 of Streptomyces sclerotialus. Lineage (GTDB taxonomy): Bacteria > Actinomycetota > Actinomycetes > Streptomycetales > Streptomycetaceae > Streptomyces > Streptomyces sclerotialus_B. Next base: position 86,200 of record JODX01000021.1, read on the forward strand.
ACTGGCCTGGGCGGACCCGGGAAGGTCGCGGGCTCGCCGTTCCGGGTGGTCTGGGACTGATCAGCGTGTGGCACGGCGGTGAGCGTACCGGGCGCACCCCCGCCGGAGCGAAGCGAGGCGCCGGGCGGGGTATCCGGCGGTGCGTGGTTCCCTGGGTCGGGAGTGATCGTTGTCACGGGCTCGTTCCTGGGGGGTTCTGTCCGGTGGTGCTGATCGGTCGGTGTCGTCCCGCGGCGCCGGGCGGGTGCGCCGGCGCCGGTCAGGGCTTGAAGGTGACGGGCAGGTTCGCGGGCCCGGCCCCGGTGGGCGGGACCTGGAGGGTCTTCAGCGCGAACTGCATGACCTCCTTGTAGATGGGGCCGCAGATCTGGCCGCCGAAGTAGCTGCCCTCGGTGGCGTTCTGGATGGCGCAGTAGACGGTGACGCGCGGGTTGTCCGCGGGGGCGAACCCGGCGAACGACGAGGTGTAGCCGCGGTACTTGCCGGTGGCCGGATCCACTCGGTTCGCGGTGCCCGTCTTGCCCGCGACGCGGTAGCCGGGGATGCGCGCCTTGGTGCCGGTTCCCTCCTCGTCGTCGACGACGGACTCCAGCATCCGGGCGAGCGTTTTGGCCGTCTTCTCGCTCACGACCCGCGTCTTCTTGGGCTCGGGCGCGGGGGTGAAGCGGCCGTCGGGTCCCTCGGTGCCGCGGACGAGGGTGGGTTCGACGCGTACGCCGCCGTTGGCGATGGTCGAGTAGACGGAGGCCGCCTGCATCGCGTTGATGGAGACACCCTGGCCGAAAGGGATCGTGTACTGCTGCGAGGTCGACCAGTCCTCCGGGGCCGCGAGGATGCCCTTCGTCTCGCCGGGGAAACCGAGCCCGGTGGCGCTGCCGAGGCCGAACTTGCGCAGGTACGAGTGGAGCACCCGGTTGGCCTCCTGCTGGGTGTCGCCCAGCTGGCCGGTCGCCAGGATGGTGCCGATGTTGCTGGACTTGGCGAGCACGCCGTTGAGCGTCAGGTACCAGGTCGGGTGGTCGACGTCGTCCTGGAAGAGCCGGTCGCCGCGGTGCAGCCGGTTGGGCACGGTGACGCGGGTCGTCGGGGTGGCGGCGTTCTCCTCCAGTACGGCGGCCATCGACATGACCTTGGCCGTGGAACCGGGCTCGAAGGCGTCCTGGAGGGCGGCGTTGCCCATCGCGTCCGAGTCGGCCTTCGACAGGTCGTTGGGGTCGAAGCCGGGCGAGTTGGCCATGGCGAGGATCTGGCCGGTCCGCGTGTCCTGCACGATCACGTAGCCGCGGTCCGCCTTGGACTTCTCCACCTGCTCGGTGATGGCGTTCTGGGCGGCCCACTGGATGTCGCGGTCGAGGGTGAGCTCCACGTCGGAGCCGGGCACCGCGGGGGTCTCGTTGGAGCCCGCGGTGGGCACCTGGCGGCCGCCGGACTGGGCGTAGCGGATCTTGCCGTCCTTGCCCGCCAGCTCCCCGTTGAGCTGCTGCTCGACACCGCCGCCGCCCTTGCCGTCGGCGCCGACCCAGCCCAGTATTCCGGCGGCGAGGTCGCCGTTCGGGTACACGCGCTTGCTGCTGGGCTCCTGGAAGACGCCGGCCAGCACGTTGACCGTGCCGGAGTCCTTCCGGGTCTCCTTCGCCAGCGCGGAGCGCAGATCGCTGATCTGCTTCCAGACCTCCGGGGTCTGGCGGCGCGCGAGCACGACGTACCGGGTCTTCTTCGCCTTCAGCTTCTCGGCGATCTCCTCCTGGTCCTGGCCGAGGATCGGCGCGAGGAGCGCGGCCGCCTGCTCGGGCGCGTCGGAGATCTCCGTCTCCTCGCGGGTGAACATCGTGGGGTCGGCCGTGATGTCGTTCGCGTCGACGCTGCTCGCCAGGGCCACGCCGTTGCGGTCGGTGATCCCGCCGCGCTCGGCGGCCAGGGTGTGCACGACGTAGCGGTTCAGCTGGGCCTTGGCGGCGTACTCGCCGGCGTCGACGGCCTGCACCTGGAGCAGCCGTACGAGGAAGGCGATCATCACCAGGGTGAGCATCAGGCTCACCAGGCGCAGCCGTGGGCGCGGGCTGCCGAGCCGGATCGTGCGCGGGGCCCCGGGGCGGGCGGTGCGGGGGCGCGCGCCTCCCGGGCGGCGTCCGGGGCGGGCGCCGGGGCCGGGGCGGCGCCGGCCGTCCGGACGTGCGGGCCGGGCGGGTCCGGGCACCCGGCGGCGCGGCGGTTCCCTGTCGGACACTGACGTCACCTGCCGGGGGTCGTTACGGGCTGTGAGGTCTGCGGGGGCGGTGCGGAGGCGGCGTCCGGGACGGGCGCGGACGGGAGGGGCGCCGGGCTCGCGGGCAGCCGCGCCCCGAGCACCTCGGGAGCGAGGACGAGGGGTACCGTCGACGACTGCCGGGCGGCGGGGCTCGGCACGCCCTTGACGGTGCCGTCGGGGTACAGGAAGGCGGGGTCGCCGCCGGGGACCATGCCCAGCTCGCGGGCGCGGCGCTGGAGGGCCTCGGGGGCGGCGTAGGCGTCGACGTCCCGCTGGAGCGCCTGCTCCTCGTCGGTGAGGCTCTTGGTGTCCTCCTTGAGGTCGTCGAGCCGGAACGACCCTTCGCTGAGCGCGGAGTTCAGCACGAGCAGACCGATGAGTCCGCCGCCCAGCAGGAGCACCACCAGGAGGACGAACGGGGTGCGGGCGGCCTGGCCGGACGCGGTGGGGAGGAGCCGCGCGAGCCGGGCGGCCCGCCCCCTCAGTTCGGGTTTCCTGCTCACATGCCCTCCGCCGGTCGGGAGTTACGACTGCCCCCCGGTGCCGCGGGGCCGGTGCTTGTGCGCCTCACTCGAGGTCCTCCCGGATCCGCTCCGCTCCGCGCAGCCGGGCGGGAGCGGCCCGCCGGTTCTCGGCGATCTCGTTTTCGGTGGGCAGTTCGGCGCCGCGGGTGAGCAGCTTGAGCCGGGGCTGGTAGCGCTCGGGGACGACGGGCAGTCCGGGCGGCGCGGTGTTTGCGGCTCCGGCCGCGAAGACCTGCTTGACCAGCCGGTCCTCCAGCGAGTGGTACGACAGGACGGCGATCCGGCCGCCGACCGCGAGGGCCTTCACGGCCGCGGGGATCGCCCGCTCCAGGACGGAGAGTTCGCCGTTGACCTCGATGCGCAGCGCCTGGAAGGTGCGCTTGGCGGGGTTGCCGCCGGTGCGCTTGGCGGCCTGCGGCAGGGCGTCGCGGATCAGCTCGACGAGCCGGGCGCTGTTGCTGAACGGCTCCTTCTCGCGCTCGCGCACGATCGCGGAGACGATCCGCTTGGCCTGCTTCTCCTCGCCGTAGGCGCGCAGGATCCGCACCAGTTCGCCGGCCGGGTAGGTGTTGAGCACCTCGGCCGCGCTCATCCCGGTCGTCTGGTCCATGCGCATGTCGAGCGGGGCGTCCTGGGCGTAGGCGAAGCCTCGGTCGGCCTCGTCGAGCTGCATGGAGGAGACGCCGAGGTCGAACAGGACGCCCTGCACGCGCGCGATGCCGAGGCGGTCGAGCACGTCGGGCAGTTCGTCGTAGACGGCGTGGACCAGGGTGGCGCGCTCCCCGTACGGCGCGAGCCGCTCACCGGACAGCCGCAGGGCCTCCTTGTCGCGGTCGAGGGCGACGAGCCGGGCCTCGGGGAACCGGGTGAGCAGCGCCTCGCTGTGGCCGCCGAGCCCGAGGGTGCAGTCGACCACGACGGCTCCGGGCTCCGTGAGGGCCGGGGCCAGCATGTCCAGGCACCGCTGGAGCATGACGGGGACGTGGCGGCTGTTGGTCAAGGGGCCCTCTCAGGTCCGGCACGGCCGTGCGCACCGCCGGTCCCCGCCCTTCCCGGCCGGCGCCGGGCACTGCCCCCGGTGAGGGGGACGGCCTGCCGGCGCCGGAAGCGTCAGCCGGCCGGGAGCCGGAGGAGGCCGAGCCGTACGTACGCGCCGCGCACGCGGTCGGAGGCCGGACGGTCGCCGGCTCTCCTGTGGGATGTCGGTTCAGCAGGGGGGACTCGCCTCCCGCTTCGCGTCACTTTAGTCCACGGTTTCCCGCGGTCAATCAACCGGCCTGCGCGTCGCGGCCCCGCCCGGCGGCGGACGGCGAGGGAAGCGGAATCACCCGCACGGCCGCGTTCGTGCGGGCCGTGTGGAGTACCTCACAACAAGCGCCGCCGGTGTTCTTTGTCGGTGCTCACAGCGCGCTCGCGGGGCCGGTGACCAGTAACGTCATAGGCATGACGACTTCCGCATCGCTTCCCACCGGACCCGAAGGCGCCATATCCGGCGAGGGCACCGTCACCGACCGGCTCGTCGCCGCGAACGAGCGGTACGCCGCCGCGTTCGCCGACCCCGGCATGGACGCCCGCCCCGTTTCCCAGGTCGCGGTCGTGGCCTGCATGGACGCCCGGCTGGACCTGCACGCCGCGCTCGGCCTGAAGCTGGGCGACTGTCACACCATCCGCAACGCGGGCGGGGTCGTCACCGACGACGTGATCCGCTCCCTGACCATCAGCCAGCGGGCGCTCGGCACCCGCAGCGTCGTCCTGATCCACCACACCGGCTGCGGCCTGGAGTCCCTCACCGAGGAGTTCCGGCACGAGCTGGAGATGGAGATCGGCCAGCGCCCGTCGTGGGCGGTGGAGTCGTTCCGGGACGTCGACCAGGACGTGCGGCAGTCGATGCAGCGCGTGCGCACCTCGCCCTTCCTGCTGCACACCGATGACGTACGCGGTTTCGTCTTCGACGTGAAGACGGGTCTGCTGCGCGAGATCGACCCCGCGTAGCACGCGCTCGTCACCCGGCCCGGCACCCGGACCACCCCCGTCACACCGCCGAACCGGTTCTGCACGAACGAAAGGACCGCAAGGCCGACATATCGCTGCCAGTTGTCCGCAGGCGAGTGACACGAATCGGTAACGGCAGCAAGAATGCGGTTGTGGCGTCACGCGGAACTTTTCGCGCGTGGTGTCCGTGTTCGGGGTGGGCCGGTCCGCAACGCAGAGCGTCGGCTCGGGAAAGCTGGGGTGACCCTCGTTCCTTCGGGGCGGGGGGATGGGGCCGAGGAGGGCCGGGTGACGACCTATGACGATCGAGCGAGCCTTACAGATCTGACCGCCACTGTGGATCGCGTCCGCAGTTCGGTCGAAGAGGTGATCGAGGGCAAGCCGGAGGTCGTACGGCTTTCGCTGACGGTGCTGCTCGCCGAGGGACACCTGCTGATCGAGGACGTGCCCGGCGTCGGCAAGACCATGCTGGCCAAGGCGCTGGCGCGGTCCATCGACTGCTCGGTGCGGCGCATCCAGTTCACGCCGGACCTGCTGCCGTCGGACATCACCGGTGTGTCCATCTGGGACCAGCAGCGGCGTGACTTCGAGTTCAAGCCGGGAGCGATCTTCGCGCAGATCGTGATCGGCGACGAGATCAACCGCGCCTCGCCGAAGACCCAGTCCGCGCTCCTGGAGTCGATGGAGGAGCGGCAGGTCACCATCGACGGCACGACCTACGAGCTGCCGAGCCCCTTCATGGTGGTGGCCACCCAGAACCCGGTGGAGATGGAGGGCACCTATCCGCTGCCGGAGGCGCAGCGCGACCGCTTCATGGCGCGGGTCTCCGTCGGCTATCCGAGCGCGGACGCGGAGCTGCGGATGCTGGACGTCCACGGCGGCCCCTCGCCGCTGGAGGACATGCAGCCGGTGGCCCACGCGCACGAGATGGTCAAGCTGATCGAGGCGGTGCGCGGCGTGCACGTCGCCGAGCCGGTCCGGCGGTACGCGGTCGACCTGGTGGGGGCCACCCGCACCCACCCCGACCTCAGACTCGGCGCCTCGCCGCGCGCCACCCTGCACCTGCTGCGCGCGGCGAAGGCCTCCGCCGCCCTGAGCGGCCGGGAGTACGCGCTGCCGGACGACATCCAGGCCCTCGCCGTCGCCGTCCTGGCACACCGCCTGCTGCCCACCGCCCAGGCCCAGTTGAACCGCCGGACGGCCGAGCAGGTCGTCCAGGAGATCCTGCAGCGCACCCCCGTCCCCGCGGCTCCCCAGCCGCAGAGCGGCCTCCCCATGGGCCACGGCGCCCCCGTGTACGGCCGGCAGCAGCCCCGGAGTCTGTGATGACCCCCGCGGCGCCGGTCCCGGACACGGACACGGAGCGCGACCGGGGCGGGCTGCGCACCGCGCTCGCCGGTCTCACCACCCGCGGGCGCTCGTTCCTGGCCGCCGGGGTCGCCGCCGCCGTGTGTGCCTACGTCCTCGGGCAGAGCGAACTGTTCCGGGTCGGCCTGCTGCTCGCCGTGCTGCCCCTCGTCTGCGCGATCGTGCTGTTCCGCACCCGCTACCGCGTCGCGGGCAGCCGCCGGCTGTCCCCCGCGCGCGTGAGCGCCGGCGCCGAGGCCCGCGTCCACCTGCGGATGGACAACGTCTCGCGGCTGCCGACGGGGGTGCTGATGCTCCAGGACCGGGTGCCGTACGTGCTCGGTCCGCGGCCGCGGTTCGTCCTGGACCGGGTGGAGGCCGGCGGCCGCCGCGAGGTGTCGTACCGGGTGCGGTCGGACCTGCGGGGCCGCTATCCGCTGGGCCCGCTGCAGCTGCGGCTGAGCGACCCGTTCGGCATGTGCGAGCTGACCCGCTCCTTCTCGACGTACGACACCCTGACGGTGATCCCGCGCGTGGAGCCGCTGCCGCCGGTCCGCCTCGGCGGTGAGGCCAAGGGGTACGGCGACGGGCGGCAGCGCTCGCTGGCCCTCGCCGGTGAGGACGACGTGATCCCGCGCGGCTACCGGCACGGCGACGATCTGCGCAGGGTCCACTGGCGTCTCACCGCCCGCTACGGCGAGCTGATGGTGCGCCGCGAGGAGCAGCCGCAGCGCGCCCACTGCACGGTGCTGCTGGACACCCGGGCCACCGCCTACGAGGGCACGGGCCCGGACTCGGCCTTCGAGTGGGCGGTCTCCGGCACGGCGTCCGTCCTGGTGCACATGCTGGAGCGGGGCTTCTCCGTGCGGCTGCTGACCGACACCGGCAGCGCGGTGCCCGGCGAGGGCACCGACGGGTTCGCGGGCGCGAGCCAGGAGTCGGCCGACGCGGCGGGCCTGATGATGGACACCCTGGCCGTGGTCGACCACTCCGACGGCACGGGGCTGTCGCGCGCGTACGACGTGCTGCGCGGCGGGAGCGACGGGCTGCTGGTGGCCTTCCTCGGCGACCTCGACGAGGAGCAGGCGGCCGTGGTCGGCCGGATGCGCCGGCGCAGCGGTGCGGCGATCGCCTTCCTGCTGGACAGCGGGGCGTGGGGGCACGATGCGGCCGACGTGCCCGCCCCCGGCGCGGCGACCCGGAGCGAGGAGACGCTGCGCCGGCTGCACGAGGCGGGCTGGACGGCCGTGCGCGTGGCGCGCGGCGCCGCACTGACGGAGCTGTGGCGCCAGGCGGACCGGCAGCGCGCCTCGGCGACGGCCGCGAGCGGTACGGAGGGACGGTCATGAGCGGTCGGGCGAGGCTGGCACTGTGGGCCTGGGCCGCCCCGCTGATGGCGGCGGGCGCGCTGCTGCCGCTGGTCGGCGACAAGTCGTGGCTCCTGCGGGCGGCGCTCATGCTGGGCGTGCAGACGACCGTGGGCGCGCTCACCCGCCGGGTGCCACTGCCCCGGCCGCTGACCGTGGCGGCGCAGGCGCTGGTGACGCTGCTGCTGCTCACTGTGGTCTTCGCCAGGGACCGGGCCGTCGCCAGCTTCGTGCCCGGCCCCGACGCCTTCCAGTACTTCGCGACGCTGCTGGAGCGGGGCACGGAGGACGTCGGCCGGTACGCGATCCCGGCGCCGCTGACCGACGGCATCGAGCTGATGATCGTCGGCGGTGTCCTGGTGATCGGGCTCGCGGTGGACGCGCTCGCGGTGACGTTCCGCAGCGCCGCTCCGGCCGGGCTGCCGCTGCTCGCGCTGTACTCGGTCGCCGCGGGGCTGTCCGACGGCCTGGAGTGGTGGAAGGCGTGGCTGTGGTTCGCGGTCGCCGCCACGGGCTATCTGATGCTGCTGCTGACCGAGGGCCGGGAGCGGCTCGCCCAGTGGGGGCGGGTCTTCGGCGGCGCGCCGAACCGGCCCGGTGCGGAGTTCGGCCGTCCCGCCGTCACACCCTTCCGTACCGGCCGGCGCATCGGCGCGGTCGCGCTGGGCATCGCCCTGCTGGTGCCGTCCGGCCTGCCCGCGCTCGACGGCGGGCTGCTGGACGGCACGGGCCCCGGAATGGGCGCGGGCCGCGGGGGCGGCGGCACGATCTCCGCGGTGAACCCGCTGGTGTCGCTGCGCGACAGCCTGAACGTGGACCAGGACCGCGAGGTCATGTCCTACCGGACCAACAGCGAGGACACGCAGGACATGTACCTGCGGATCGTCTCCCTGGACGAGTTCGACGGCACGGCCTGGAAGCCGGCCCAGCGACGCATCGAGGACGTGCCGGACAGGCTGCCGACCCCGACCGGCCTCGGCCCGGACATCCGGCGGACCGAGATCGAGACCCGGATCACGGCGGCGAAGGACTACGGGCAGGACTGGCTGCCGATGCCGTACCCGGCGACGAGCGTGAGCATCACCGGCGACTGGCGCTACGAGCCGGTGGGCCGCACCCTCGTCGGCGACCACGGGCAGAACACCCGGGGCATGAGCTACGGGGTCCGGAGCCTGATCGTGCAGCCGACCGCGGAGCAGCTCGCGGGCGCGCCGGAGGCCCCCAAGGACCTCGAACGCGAGTTCACGAAGGTTCCGCAGTCGCTGCCGCCGGTGGTGGCGCGGACGGCCCGCGAAGTGACCGCGGGCTCGGCGAACGACTACGAGCGGGCGGTGAAGCTCCAGGACTGGTTCGCGGTGGGCGGCGGCTTCACCTACGACACGCAGGTGCAGGTGGGCAGCGGGTCGGCCGCGATCGCGCGGTTCCTGAGGGACAAGGAGGGCTTCTGCGTCCATTTCTCCTTCGCGATGGCCGCGATGGCCCGCACGCTGGGCATACCTGCGCGGGTCGCGGTGGGCTTCACTCCGGGCTCCCCGCAGGCCGACGGCACGATGACGGTGGGCCTGCGGGACGCGCACGCGTGGCCGGAGCTGTACTTCGAGGGGGTGGGCTGGACCCGTTTCGAGCCGACCCCGAACCGCGGGACGACCCCCTCGTACACCCAGACCGAGGAATCGGGCGGCAGCAGTGTGCCGATCGTGCCCCGGCCCGAGCAGTCGGACGCCGGCGTGCCGTCGGCCGAGCCGTCCCGGAGCGAGGGCTGCACGCCGCGGGAGGCCCTGCTGGAGCCCTGCGGGAGCCAGTCCCCGCAGGCCGGCGCGGGCACACGGGAGGGCGGCAGCTGGTGGTGGCCGATCCCGTGGCAGGTCGCGGTGGGGCTCGTGGTGGTGGCGCTGCTATTGCTTCCCATGCTGTGGCGGATACGGGTACGGGCCGATCGGCTCAGCGCCTACGGCCGCACGGCGGGGGCCGCGGCGGCCCACACGCTGGCGACGTGGCACGAGGTGACGGACACGGCGTGGGACTACGGCATCGTGCCGGACGAGTCGCTGACGCCCCGCAAGGCCGCGGCGCGGATCGTACGCCTCGGGCACCTCGACGAGCCGGCCTCGGCGGCGGTGCACCGCCTGGCCGGGGCGGTGGAGCAGGTGCTCTACGCCCCGCGTCCGCACCCGGCGCCGGGGTTGTCGGAGGACGTCCGCAGGGTCTCGGCGGCCCTGGGCGACCAGGCCGGCCGTGGCAGGCGGCTGCGGGCCCTGCTGGTTCCGCGGTCGGTGGTCCGCGTGGTCTGGACGGCGTCGGCCCGCTGGGCGGCGTTCAAGGCGGGGCTGTCGGCCCGCGTCGCCGGCCTGCGCCGCCCGTCCGGCCAGAGCGGCTGACCGGCCGGGTCCGCGGAGCTCTGCCGTGCGCCGTTCGCCGGGACGCCCCGGCGAACGGCGCACGGTCGTTCGTCAGGGCGCCCGGAGGCAGGCGGTGCGTGGTCTGTGCCGGGTGCTTCCCGACGAGCGCGGTGGTGACGGGCGACGCATCAACGCGCCGGGCGCCTCACCGTCCCCGTCCGGGCGTCGTCCGGCGCCCGGACGACAAGGACGACAAGGACGGCACTGCGGCATCCGGCGGACCGGGACCGGCCGGAGCAGCCCGGACTCACCGGAATCGGCCGCAGGCGCGCCCGAGGGGTGACCGTCCGTGGACGGTCACCCCTCGGAGGAGACTGTGGTTGTCGTGCGGGCAGCCGGCGGAGCCTAGTGGCCCTGCTCGTCGCGGCGACGCTGCCAGCGTTGCTCGATGCGGTCCATCATGGAGCGGCGCTGTCGCGGACCACGGGCACCGGGAGCGGCGGAGGGCTGCTCACCCGGCTTCGGAGCCTTGCGCCAGCCGGTGACGGCGAGCACCGCGCAACCCAGCATGACCAGGAAGCCCACCACGCTGACCCAGATCTGCTGTGCGACCATTCCGGCCATGAGGAGCGCGATACCCACCAGAAAGCCCGCGACCGCCTGGTAGACCCGTCGCCGGGTGTACGTACGCAGCCCGCTTCCCTCAAGCGCTGTCGCGAACTTGGGATCTTCGGCGTACAGCGCTCGCTCCATCTGCTCGAGCATTCGCTGCTCGTGCTCCGAGAGCGGCACGGAGTCCTCCTCATCGTGCGGTCGCCGGGGCGACCCGGGGGGTCCTCTTCAGGATAGGCAGGGAATCGCCCCCGTGAAACCCGCCCCTCTACGCCAATTCGCCAACCGGGACCCGTCATGGCACTCCGGTTCACTGAAGCGTGCATTCCCCAGTGACCGGCCCGTCATGCCGGACGGTCTCCCCCGATCATACGGCGCGAAGTGCACGATCGGGGGGCCTGTGGCGTACTCCATCTGCGGACGAGCCCCTGATCAGGGCGGCGCCCGTCAGAGGACTCAGGCCCCGGCCGCCCCTTGGGTCCCACCGAGCACATGGAGCTGCGTGGCCACGGAGTGGAACGCGGGCAGCTCGGCCGCCGCGGCCTCCAGCTTCAGCAGCGCGTCCACGGCGCCCGGCTCGGTGTCCACCAGCACACCGGGGACCAGGTCGGCGAAGACCCGTACGCCGTGCACGGCGGCGACCGTGAGGCCCGCGCCCTCGACGAGGGCGGTGAGCTGCTCGGCGGTGAAGCGGTGCGGGACGGGGTCGCCCTCGCCCCAGCGTCCGTGCGGGTCGCCGAGCGCCTGCCTGGCCTCCTTGAAGTGGCCGGCGAGGGCCCGCGCCAGCACGGCTCCGCCGAGGCCCGCGGCGAGCAGGCTGAGCACGCCGTCGGGGCGCAGCGCGGCGACCGCGTTGGCGATGCCCTCGGCGGGGTCGTCGACGTACTCGAGCACTCCGTGGCACAGCACCGCGTCGTATCCGCCGCGCTCGACGACGTCGAAGAGGCCGTGCACATCGCCCTGGACGCCCCGCACCCGGTCGGCGACGCCGGCCTCGGCGGCGCGGCGCTCCAGCGCGAAGAGCGCGTTCGGGCTGGGGTCGACGACCGTGACGCGGTGGCCGAGCTTGGCCACGGGCACCGCGAAGTTGCCGCTGCCGCCGCCGGTGTCCAGCACGTCGAGGACGCCGTTCCGCTCGGGTGCCGCGGCCTTCACCCGGCGGTCGAGTGCGTCCTTCAGGACCTCCCAGACCACGGCGGTACGGAGGGAGGAGCGGGGGCGGGAGGGGTCGGAGCCCAGCGGCGTCGTTTGAGGGTGGTGGTGGTGGGAGACGGGCGAATCAGAGGAGCCGGAGCGGAGCGACGTCGTTTGAGGGTGGTGGTGGGAGACGGGCGAATCAGAGGAGCCGGAGCGGAGCGACGTCGTTTGAGGGTGGTGGTGGGAGACGGGCGGGCGCATCGGGTCCGACACGGCAGTTGACTCCTCGGCGCGGCACCGCCTGCTGTGCGGCGGAGCGATGGGCTTGGGCTTTGCCTCCGCCCGTGCCGGGTGGCCGCGGCGGAGGTCACGGCGCTTCCCACCCTAATGGGAAGTCAGGAGGCGGCCCGCTCGCCCCCGCGCAGTGTTCCGGCCCACGCCCGGCGCAGCGCTCAGCCCGCGTTCGGCACGTCCGGCGCGTCCGGCACCTCCGGGTCGCCGTCGCGCCGGGGCTGGGGCAGGACGGGCTGGAGGACCAGCATCCGCTCGACGATACGGAGGAACATCGCCACGTCACGTATGAGGTCGTCGGCGTCACGTGCGGTGGCGGCACCCCGGATACCGGCCTCGGCGCGGGCGCGGCGTGCGGCGCCGGAGGCGAATAAAGCGCTCCACTCGGTCAGTTCGGGCGTGATCTCGGGGAGCACTTCCCAGGCGCTCCTGATGCGGGCGCGGCGCCGGGGGCTGGTCTCCGGGCGGCCGCGCGCGGCGAGTACGGCGGCGGCGGTGCGCAGGGCGGCGAGGTGGGCCGTGGCGTACCGCTCGTTGGGGGTTTCCAGCCCGGAAGCCTCGTCGAGGGCGGTGCGGGCCTGGGCGAGCAGGTCGAGGGCGGCGGGTGGGGCCGTGGCCCGGCGGAGCACGGGGTGCACGTCGCTCGCCGGGCCGGTCAGTGAGGGGGCAGGGCCGGTGGCGCGGCGCCGGCGTGCGGCGCCGGCGTGGTAGCTGGCCATGACGAACCTCCTGTCGTCTGCGTGACGGCATTCCCTGATACGGAGTGCCGTATGTGCCCATCGTGCGGTATGACACTGACAATCCGATCTGACCTGGGCTTTTGCCTCGCTCATAGGTACGGAGTAGTTTTTGCACTGACCAGTCAGTTCAAAAATGCGAGGGGTGCATGGACGAGGCGGCGGGGGCGGGGACGACCGACGGGGTGGCCGTCACGGCCGACGGTTTCGGGCTGAAGGGGCCGCGCGGCTGGGTCTTCCGGGGCGTCGGGTTCCGCGCGGAGGCCGGCTCGCTCGTCACGATCGAGGGACCGTCGGGATCGGGCCGGACGTGTCTGCTGCTGGCGCTCACCGGCCGGATGAAGTCCTCGGAGGGGCACGCCACGGTCGGCCCGCACCGGCTGCCCCGCCACCTGGCGGCCGTCCGCCGGATCAGCGCGCTCGCCCACGTGCCCGGCGTCACCGATCTCGACCCGGCCCTGACCGTCGGCGAGCACCTGCGGGAACGGGCACTGCTGGAGCGGCGGTTCGGCGGCTCCGTACGCGGCTCGCTGCGCGGTCTCCTCGGCCGGTCCGGCGACGGACCGGCCGAGGAGGCGCGGCTGCGCGTCGACGGCGCCCTGGCCGCCGCCGGCCTCGACCCGGACGACCTGCCCAAGGGCTCCCGTACCGCCGTGCGCGACCTCGGACGGCTGGAGGCGCTGCGGCTGTCCGTGGCGCTGGCACTGATCGGGCGGCCCCGGCTGCTCGGTGTGGACGACACCGATCTGAAGCTCTCCGACGCCGAACGGGAGCAGGCGTGGGCCCTGCTGGAGTCCCTGGCCGCGTCCGGGACCACGGTGGTCGCGGTGTGCAGCGAGGCCCCGGAGGCGGCGGCCGGTGCCGTTCGCGTCGCGACCGTCCCCACCCGTACGACCGACGACAAGGAGACGGCGGATGCGCTCGCCGAAGCTGGCCGCGCTTGAGCTCAGGCGGTTCGGCAGGGGAAGGCTCCCGCGCGCGGCGCTGGCCTCGCTCCTGCTGCTGCCCCTGCTGTACGGCGCCCTGTACCTGTGGTCCTTCTGGGACCCGTACGGCCGGCTGGACCGGGTGCCCGTGGCCCTGGTGAACGACGACAAGGGGACGACGGCCGACGGGGAGAGGCTCACCGCGGGCGACGACATCGCCGGCCGGCTGCGCGACAGCGATGTCTTCGACTGGCACGAGGTGAGCGACGAGGACGCGCGCGCGGGTGTCGAGGACGGCACGTACTACCTGTCCCTGACCATGCCGTCGGACTTCAGCGAACGGATCGCCTCCAGTTCCGGAGACTCCCCCGAGACGGGCGCCCTCCAGGTGCGGACGAACGACGCGAACAACTACATCGTCGGGCAGATCTCCCGGACCGTGTTCGCCGAGGTGCGCACGGCGGCGTCCACGAAGGCGTCGCGGTCGTTCCTGGACCGGATCTTCATCTCGTTCTCCGACCTCCACGACGAGACCCAGAAGGCCGCCGAGGGCGCCGACGACCTCGAGGGCGGAATCGGGAAGGCCGAGCAGGGCTCCAAGGACCTCGCGGACGGGCTCGCGGACGCCAAGGAGGGCAGCGGCGACCTGGCGGGCGGCCTGAAGCGGCTCGACAGCGGGGCCGGTGACCTCCAGGAGGGCGCCGCGCAGGTCGCCGTGGGCACCCGGGCGCTCGCCGGCAAGGTGGGCGGCGCGGCGGACCAGGTGCGGCCCTTCCTGAAGGAGAACGGCGCGACGATCGCCGACACCGCGAACCTGGTGGCCGACTCGGCGGGCGTGATCCGCGGCCACCTGGACGCGTTCGTGAAGACCGCCCCGGTCGCGGCGGGCGGCACCCGTACGGCCGCCGAGGCGCTCGACGACGTCCACGCCAGGCGCTGCACGGAACCCGCCGTGCCCGACCCGGCCTGCGACGACCTGAAGAAGGCCAGGGACGCGGCGGCCGACGCGGCGGAGCTCGCCGCGGACGTCGACACCGTGGTGCGGGACCACGACGGCGATATGAAGGCCCTGGACAAGGACCTGGCGACGCTCGAACGGCAGGCCCGGGCCCTCGCCGAGGCGGCGCCCCACCTCTCCGAGGACCTCGACGCCGCCGTGGCGAAGGTGAACGCGCTGAACGAGGGCGCCGCGCAGGTCGCCGAGGGCGCGAAGACGCTGCACACCGGCCTCGGCACGGCCCGCGCCGGAGCGGTGGACCTGGACACGGGCGTCGGTGAGCTGAAGACGGGTGCGACCGACCTCGAGGGCGGCCTGTACAAGCTGGCCGACGGCTCCGGGAAGCTCGCGAGCGGGCTGCACGACGGGGCCGGCAGGATCCCCGACTACGACGAGGACGACCGCGACCGGCGCACCGACGTGATGGCCGACCCGGTCCGGCTGGCCTCCGGCGACCTGCACAAGGCGCCCAACTACGGCACCGGTTTCGCCCCGTACTTCATCCCGCTGTCGCTGTGGGTGGGCGCGATGGTGGCGTACATGCTCATCCCGCCGCTCAACCGGCGCGCGCTCGCGGCGGGCGCCTCGGCGTGGCGGATCGCGCTGGCGGGCTGGCTCCCGGTGGCCGCCCTGGGACTGCTCCAGGTGACCGCGCTGATGGCCGTGCTCCACTGGGCGGTGGGTCTGGAGATGACCCGGGCGGCCGGGACGGTGGGCTTCCTGTTCCTGGTGACGGTGTGTTTCGCGGCGCTCGTGCAGTGGCTGAACGCGCGTTTCGGAGCGGCGGGCCGGATCCTCGTCCTCGCGTTCCTGATGCTCCAGCTGACGTCGGCGGGCGGCACGTATCCCGTGCAGACCAGTCCTGGCTTCTTCAACGCCGTCCACCCGTTCCTGCCGATGAGTTACGTCGTCGAGGCCCTCAGGAGGCTCATCACGGGCGGCGGTCTCGGCCCGGTCTGGCAGGCGTGCGCGGTGCTGGCCCTGTCTCTTATACACATCTCCGAGCCCACGAGACTCCGAGGCCGCCGTCACCCTCATCGCGGAACAGGGGTTCTCCGCCACCACGGTCGACGAGATCGCCGAGCGCGCCGGAGTCGCGAAGGGCACCGTCTACTACAACTTCGCCAGCAAGTCGGTCCTCTTCGAGGAACTGCTCCGGCACGGGGTGGGCCTGCTCACCGCCTCCCTCCGGGAGGCGGCCGAGCGCACGGCCGGGGAGGGCGGCAGCAGGGTCGACGCGCTGGACGCGATGATCCGCGCCGGGCTGGTGTTCATCGACCGCTACCCGGCCTTCACCCAGCTCTACGTGGCCGAGCTGTGGCGCACCAACCGGGCCTGGCAGTCCACGCTGCTGGTGGTGCGCCAGGAGGCGGTCGCGGTCGTCGAGGGCGTGCTGCGGGAGGGCATCGACCTCGGTGAGCTGAGCGAGGAGCTCGACATCCCGCTGACCGCGGCCGCACTGGTCGGCATGGTCCTGGTGGCCGCCCTGGACTGGCAGGCGTTCCAGCCGGAGCGCTCCCTGGACGAGGTGCACGCGGCACTGTCCCTGCTGCTCCAGGGGCGGGTGAGCGGCGCCGGCAGCCGTTAGGGCACCCTCCACGGCCCGCCGGATCCCCGTGGTGAACGAAGACGAGAGCGCCGGTCCGCTGTGGCCGCGTCCCCCGCGGGCCACCCCGAACCGGCGCTTCGCCGTACTCCCCCGTTCCCCGTGTCCCCGCATTCCCCCGTGCGGTCTCCCCCGGAATCCCCCGTGCCTCGCTCCCGCCGGCTCGTCGGACTCGCCGGCGGAAGGAGCGGCCAAGGGCGCGTTACCGTTCCGCCGCCCCGTGTCGGCGGTACCGGAGCCGCGCCCCTTTCCGTGCCTCCACTCTCTCGTTCGCGCAGGTCGGGGCCCATCCGCGCACGTACTCAACTCATCGCTTAGGTACGGATACTCAGACCTGCGCGCAGCTGCCCAGGACGCTCCGTCGCCGGCTGGTCACGATCACGTCCGCGCTCGTACTCCCCCTCCCCCCCGGGCCGCCCGGCGCGCTGTCCGCGGTGACCGATAAAGTCGCCGGCATGGCACGGATTGCGGTGATCGGCGCCGGGATGGGCGCGATGGCGGCCGCCGCCCGGCTGGCCGTCGCGGGCCACCGGGTGGTGGTGTACGAGCGGACGGAGACGTACGGCGGGGCGGTGCGCCGCTTCGAGCGGGACGGCTTCGCGTTCGACACCGGCCCCGGTCTGCTGCCGCTGCCCGCCGTCTACCGCGACCTGTTCCTCAAGACCGGCAAGGAGCCCCTGGAGGAGTGCGTCGAGCTGGTCCGGGTGGACCCGGCCGCGCGGCACGTCTTCCCGGACGGCACGGACGTCCTGCTGCCGAACGCCTCGCGCGCGGGCGCGGTCGCCGCGCTGGACACGGCGCTCGGATCGGGCGCGGGCGAGCGGTGGGGTGACTTCCTGGTGCGGGCGCGCGAGGCCTGGGACCGGACCCGGCGGCCGCTCCTGGAGGAACCGCTCTGGCCCAACTGGCAGGTGCTCGCCGAGCGCGAGCCGTACCCGGCGGTGCCCCACAAGCGGCTGCTGCGCACCCGGCGCGCGAGCACGCTCGCCGAGGTCGGCGAGTGGGAGCTCCGCGACCCCCGGCTCACCGCCCTGCTGGACGGCCACGCGCTCGCGTACGGCCTGGACCCCCGGACCGCCCCGGCGAGCGCGGCCGTGCTGCCGTACATGGACCACGCCTTCGGCACCTGGTACGTGCGCGGCGGGATGCGGGAGCTGGCGCGGGCCGTGTACGAGCGGTGCCGGGCGCGCCGGGTGGAGTTCATGTTCGGCTCCGAGGTCGCCCGGATCGTGGAGAAGGACGGGCGGGCCGCCGGGCTGGAGCTCACCGACGGTTCGGTGGCCGAGGCCGACCATGTGGTGGCGGGCGTGGCCCCCGCGCGCGTGGCCGGTCTGACGGAGCGTCCGCTCCAGGAGGACGGGGACGTACGGCCCGGTCACCGGGCGCCGGCCGCCGGGCGGTTCACCCTGCTGCTGGCCCTGCGTGGCGGCCCCGAGGCCGGTGCGGTGCACCGCACGGTCGTGCACGCCCCCGACCGCACGGCGGAGCTGGACTTCCTCAGCGGCGGGTCCGGCGCCCCGGCCCGGCCCACGGTGACCGTGCTGCGCCCGGACGACCCGGCCCTGCGGCCGGACGGCGGGCACGAGTCGGTGGTCGTGTCGGCGGCGGTCCCGGCCGGTGTCGGCTGGGAAGCGGCCGGCGTGGCCGAGCGGTTCGCGGACCTCGTCCGCACGGCCGCGGAGGCCGCCGTACCCGGGCTGCGGGAGCGTCTCCTGTGGCACGAGGTGCGCACTCCGGCCCACACCGCGCGCGAGACGGGTGCCGAGGACGGCGCCGTGCCGCCGCCCGCGCTCGCCGCGGGCGACGGCCGCGGCCTGCACCCCGGCAACGCCACCCGCTTCCCCGGCCTGTACCTGGCCGGCGGCTGGGCGCACCCCGGCGGCGGCCTCCCGCACGCGGGCATGTCGGGCGCGCTGGTCGCGGGCCTGATCGTGGAGGGACCGGAGTTCCGCGGCTCCCAGTGACCCCTCGCGGCCCCCGGTGACCTGTCAGTACCGGTACTGCTGCCCGTCGTACCCGCCGCCGGTCCCGTATCCGCTCTCCTGCCCGTCGCCCTGGTACGGGTACGGCTGCTCCGCCTGGTACCCGTCGCCGTAGGGGTCGTCGGAGGTGCGCTGCTGCGGCACCCACACACCGCCGGGCGGGGTCTCTCCGTACCCGCCGGTGGCGTACTGGTCCTGGCCGTATCCCTGCTGCCCGTACGCCTGCTGGCCGCCGTAGCCGGAGCCGGTGTCGTACGCGCCGGTGTCGTAGCTCTGGGCGCCGACGTACGGATCGGAGTAGGCGGCGTACTGCTGCTGGTGCTGCCCCTGGTCGTAGTCGTACTGCTGCTGCTCGTAGCCGGAGTGGCCGTCGTAGCCGAAGGGCTGCTCCTGGGCTGCTTCGGTGTGCGCGGCCGTCGCGTAGGACGGGTCGGGGGCGGCCGCATACGCAGAGTCGCCGTACACGCCGTAGGTGCCGGTCTCGTCCGGCAGGGGCTGGGGCGAGTACACCGCGGTGGCGCCGGTCTCCTCCGCGGCGGGCCGCTGGGGGGCGAAGACGTCGTCGTCCCCGCCGTAACCGCCGTCGTAGCCCTTGTCGTACTCCTTGCCGAAGCCGTCCGCGTGCTCGTACGCGTCGGGTACGGCGGTCTCCTCCAGGTCGGAGACCTCCAGCGTGGGGTCCTGGTGCTCCGGCTCGCCGCGGCGGCGCTTGCTGCCGGGCCCGGCGTCGCGCGAACGGTGGTTGATGGCCCAGCCGGTGGAGAAGCCACGGCGGAAGGACAGCGTCACGTACGTCTGCCCGATCGCGAACGCGACCGCACCCAGCGCGATGACCACCACGGACGGGATCAGGACGCCGACGACGACCCCGAGGAAGCCGGCGAAGGCGAGCAGCCGATAGCGCAGCCGCGCCTTGTACTGCAGCAGCACCTCGCCGAGCAGCCACAACGCGACGATGCCGAACGCGATGTAGAGGACCGTCCAGCCCATGTACGCCCCTCTTCCCTGCGGCCGCGGCCGCTTGTCCCTCGTCGTACGCGGTCCAGGCGTCTAGGTCTGCGATGGGTGGTGCAGACCGAGATTCTCGTAGATCTCGAGCGTGGCGGTGGAGTTGTTGAGCGTGATGAAGTGCAGTCCGGGGACACCCTCGTCCAGCAGCCTCGCGCAGAACTCTGTCGCGAACTCGATGCCAATGGAGCGTACAGCGGCAGGATCGTCTTTTGCTGTGAGGATCCGCTCTTTCAAGGTGTCCGGGAAGGCTGCGGTGCTGAGCTTGGGCAACCGTTCCAGCATCTTCACACTCGTCACGGGCATCACTTCCGGAATCACCGGGGTCGTGCAGCCCGCCGCCGCGACGGCGTCGCGCAGCCGCAGGTACGACTCGGGGTGGAAGAACATCTGCGTGATCGCGTAGTCGGCGCCGGCGCGGCACTTGTCGACGAAGTGCGCGATGTCGGCGTCCCAGTCCGCGGAGCGCGGGTGCATCTCCGGGAAGGCGGCGACGCCCACGCAGAAGTCGCCGGACTCCTTGATCAGGCGGACGAGTTCGGCCGCGTACGTCAGCCCCTGGGGGTGCGGCACCCACTCGCCCATGGGGTCGCCGGGCGGGTCGCCGCGGACCGCGAGCATGTTGCGGATCCCGGCGTCGGCGTACTGGCCGATGATGTTGCGCAGCTCGGCGACGGAGTGGTCGACGGCGGTGAGGTGGGCGACCGGGGTGAGCGTGGTGTCGGCGACGATCTGCTGGGTCTCCTTGACCGTGCCCGCGCGCGTGGAGCCACCCGCCCCGTAGGTCACGGAGACGAAGTCGGGGGCGACCGCCTCGACCCTCCTGAGGGCGTTCCACAGGTTCCGCTCACCCTTGGGCGTCTTCGGCGCCGAGAACTCGAACGAGTACGTCGTCCTGCCGGACGCGAGCATGTCGCGCACGGTACGCGCGCGATCCGTCCTGGTGGAGGCGGTTCCTAGGGCCATACCGGCAGGTTAGCCAGGCTGAGGCGGCACCCCAACCAGAGCGGGGCGTATTGTCTGATATGCCGGTTCGCTGTCCACCCCTCGGACAGAAGGGCGTGCGCTGCTCACGCCTGCCCGCCCCGCCCCGTGCGGCCCTCAGACCCTCAGAGGGCGCGCAGACGCTTCGTGAACTCCGCGGCGGCCGCTCCCGGGTCGTCGGCCTCCGTGATCGCCCGGACGACGACCGCGCGGCGGGCGCCCGCCTCCAGGACCTGGTCGAGGTTGCCGAGGTCGATGCCGCCGATGGCGAACCACGGGCGGTCCGTGCCCAGGGAGGCGGTGTACCGGACCAGGTCGAGGCCGGGGGCCGGACGGCCGGGCTTGGTGGGGGTGGGCCAGCAGGGGCCGGTGCAGAAGTAGTCCACGCCGTCCTGGACGGCGGCCGCGGCGGCCTCCGCCTCGGCGTGGGTGGAACGGCCGATCAGCACGCCGTCGCCGAGGATCGCGCGGGCGGCGGGCACGGGCAGGTCGCCCTGGCCCAGGTGCAGGACGTCCGAGCCGATGGCGTGGGCCACGTCCGCGCGGTCGTTGACCGCGAGCAGTTTGCCGTGGCGGCGGCAGGCGTCGGCGAACACCTGGAGGTGCTCGAGCTCCTCGGCGGCCTCCATGCCCTTGTCGCGCAGCTGCACGATGTCCACACCGCCGGACAGGACCGCGTCCAGGAACTCCGGCAGGTCGCCCTGGCGCGTGCGGGCGTCCGTGCAGAGGTACAGGCGGGCGTCGGCGAGCTGCGCTCGCGCGGAGTCGGGCATGGTGGTGCTCCCCCCCATGTCAGTGGCGTACGGGCGGGGCCGGGCCGTCCCGTGGCCCGGCCCCGCCCGTACACCGGACGGTGAATGATCAGGTTCAGACGGCGAGCGCCTGGGCGCGGCGTTTGACTTCAGTGCCGCGATTCTCGCTCAGGGCCTGGGCCGGGGTGCCGGGCAGGCTGTCGTCGGGGGTGAAGAGCCACTCCAGCATCTCTTCGTCACTGAAGCCGTCGTCCCTCAGGAGCGTCAAGGTGCCCGACAGGCCCTTGACGACCTTGTCCCCGTCGATGAAGGCGGCGGGGACGTGCAGCGCGCGGTTCTCACCCCGGCGTACGGCGATGAGCTGGCCCTCCTTGACCAGCTGCCGGACACGGGTCACCTCGACATCGAGCTGCTCGGCGATGTCGGGCAGGGTCAGCCACGCGGGGACGAGAGCATCGATCTTTGCGTCAATCTCGGTCACGGAACCAGCCTGCCATGCCCCTGGCCGGGGAGACACCTGGTGCCCCCCCCGGGCGCGCTCCTACAGCGTGGCCGCCTTCAGGGGCCGTGCCGGATCCGCCAGCAGGGTGCCGTCCATCGCGGCGCCCGATTCGATCAGCCGGCGGCCCTGGGCCAGGTCGCGCGGCCGGCCCACCGCCAGGAGGGCGACGAGCCGGTTCCCGCGGAGCCAGCAGACGGTCCAGGCCGCGCCCTGCGGGTCGCCGCGCCACACCGTCGCGTCGGCCGGCGCGTGGTGCCCGGCGTACTGCACGAAGCGGCCGAACTGCTCCGACCAGAAGTACGGCACGGGGTCGTACGCCCCAGGGGCCTCCCCGATGACGTCGGCCGCGACCGTACGGGGCCCCTGGAGGGCGTTGTCCCAGTGGTGGATCAGCAGGCGCTCGCCGTACCGGCCCGAGGGGAAGGAGGCGCAGTCGCCGACCGCGTACACGTCGGGCACCGAGGTGCGCAGGTGCGCGTCGGCCACGACCTCCCCGTGCGCGCCGAGTTCGATGCCCGAACCGGCCAGCCACGCCGTCGCCGGGCGGGCACCGATACCCACGACCACCGCGTCCGCCGGCACCCGGGAGCCGTCGTCGAGGATCACCGTGCCGTCCTCGACGCGCTTCACGCGCGCGTGGGTGCGCAGGGTCGCCCCGCTCTCCGCGTACCAGGCGGTCATCGGCGCCGCCACCTCGGCGGGCAGGGCGCCCGCGAGCGGGCGGTCCGCGGCCTCGACGACCGTGACCGCGCAGCCCGCCTCGCGCGCGGCCGTCGCGAACTCCGCACCGATCCAGCCCGCCCCGACGACGACGATGTCGTGCTGCCGGGCCAGGACCGGACGCAGCCGTTCCGCGTCGTCCAGGGTGCGCAGCAGGTGGACCCCGGGCACGCCTTCCGTGCCCGGCAGCCGGACGGGTTCGGCGCCGGTCGCGACGACCAGGACGTCGTACGGGACGGGGCCCTCGGCCGTGTCGAGTTCGTGGTCCCCGGGACGTACGCCCAGCACCTCACGGCCGAGCAGCAGTTCGATGCCGAGCGCCTCGAAGTCGATGTCGAAGGCGGAGCCCTCGGCCTTGCCGAGCAGGACGGCCTTGGACAGCGGCGGCCGGTCGTAGGGCTGGTGGGGCTCGGCGCCGATCACCGTCACCCCACCGCCGAATCCCTGTTCGCGCAGGGCGACCGCGGTCTGCACCCCGGCTATGCCCGCGCCCACCACGACGACGCGCCGTGTCCGCCCCTGGGCCTGCGTGCCCCGTTCCTGCGTCTGATCGCTCACCTGATCACCATAGTCACCTGACGCTCCGTCGGTCAGTGGCCGTGGGCCGTGGCCCCGGCCACGCGGGTACCCACCGGCCGCTCGCATGCGACACGCCGCCCGCATGCCGCCCGCACGCCCCGCCCGGATCCGGCCGGGGCTCCCTTACGGGTTCGCAGCGCCGCGGGCTAGGGTGGCCACCGTAAGGCACTCGCGGGAGCCCGGACGCACCGGGCTGAGAGGGAGGCTGGCGGCCTCCGACCGTACGAACCTGATCCGGGTCATGCCGGCGAAGGGAGGGGCTGGACGCCCATGTCGCGTACACACGGACCGGACGCCCGCGCGGCGGACGTCCTCGTCGTCGGGGGCGGGATCATCGGGCTGGTGACGGCCTGGCGGGCCGCGCAGCGCGGGCTCGCCACAACCGTGGTGGACCCGGCGCCCGGCGGCGGAGCGGCGCAGGTGGCGGCCGGGATGCTGGCCGCCGTCACGGAACTGCACTACGGCGAGGAGACCCTGCTCGGGCTCAACCTGGAGTCCGCGCGCCGCTATCCCGCCTTCGCCGCCGAGCTCGCCGAGGCGACGGGCCTCGACCTCGGCTACCGGCAGTGCGGCACGCTCGCGGTCGCCCTCGACGCCGACGACCGCGCCCACCTGCGCGACCTGCACGCCCTGCAGCTCCGGTCGGGTCTGGAGTCGCAGTGGCTGAGCGGACGCGAGTGCCGCCGCCTCGAGCCCATGCTGGCGCCGGGCGTGCGCGGCGGGCTGCGGGTCGACGGCGACCACCAGATAGACCCCCGGCGCCTCGCCGCGGCCCTCGTCGCCGCCTGCGAGCGCGCCGGAGTGATCTTCCACCGGGTGTGGGCCGAGGAGCTCACCGTCGTGAGGGAACGGGCCACCGGGGTGCGCACCGCCGACGGCACCGCTCTCACCGCCGGGCAGGTCGTGCTCGCCGGGGGCAGCCTCAGCGGACGGCTCGCGGGGCTCCCCGGCGACGTCCTGCCGCCCGTACGGCCCGTGAAGGGGCAGGTGGTGCGGCTGGCCGTGCCGCGGCCGTACGCACCGTTCCTGAGCCGGACCGTGCGCGCCGTGGTCCGCGGCAGCCACGTCTACCTGGTGCCGCGCGAGAACGGCGAGCTCGTCGTCGGCGCGACCAGCGAGGAGCTCGGCTGGGACACCACGGTGACCGCGGGCGGGGTGTACGAGCTGCTGCGGGACGCGCACGAGCTGGTCCCCGGGATCACCGAGCTGCCGCTCACCGAGACGCGCGCGGGACTGCGCCCCGGCTCCCCCGACAACGCGCCCCTGCTCGGCCCGACCGGTCTGGACGGCCTCGTCCTCGCGACCGGCCACTACCGCAACGGCGTGCTCCTCACCCCGGTCACCGGCGACGTCCTGGCCGATGTCCTCACCACCGGCGCGCTCCCGGACCTGGCGCGCGACTTCAGCCCCCGGCGCTTCGCCGCCGCCACCGCACGCCCGGCCACCGCACTCTCGGAGCAGCCCGCATGAACATCCAGGTCAACGGCGAACCCCGGCGGATCGCCCCGGGCACCGCGCTGGACGCGCTGGTGAGCACCCTCACCACGGCCCCCTCCGGCGTCGCCGCCGCCCTCAACGAAACCGTCGTCCCGCGCGCGCAGTGGTCGTCCACCTCCCTCTCCGAGGGGGACCGCGTCGAAGTCCTCACCGCAGTCCAAGGAGGCTGACCCATGGCCGACGATCCCTTCGTCCTCGGCGGTACGACCTACTCGTCCCGGCTGATCATGGGCACGGGCGGCGCCCCCAGCCTGGACACCCTGGAGCGCGCGCTGGTGGCCTCCGGCACGGAGCTGACGACGGTCGCGATGCGCCGCGTCGACGCGAAGTCCCACGGCTCGGTCCTGTCGGTGCTCGAGAAGCTGGGCATCCGCGTGCTGCCCAACACGGCGGGCTGCTTCACCGCGGGCGAGGCCGTGCTGACCGCCCGTCTCGCGCGCGAGGCCCTCGGCACCGACCTGGTCAAGCTGGAGGTCATCGCCGACGAGCGCACCCTGCTGCCCGACCCGATCGAGCTGCTGGACGCCGCCGAGACCCTGGTCGACGACGGCTTCACGGTGCTGCCGTACACCAACGACGACCCGGTCCTCGCCCGGAAGCTGGAGGACGTGGGCTGCTCGGCGATCATGCCGCTCGGCTCGCCCATCGGATCGGGGCTCGGCATCCGCAACCCCCACAACTTCCAGCTCATCGTGGAGCACGCGCGCGTGCCGGTCATCCTGGACGCGGGCGCGGGGACGGCCTCCGACGTGGCGCTCGCGATGGAGCTGGGCTGCGCCGGCGTGATGCTCGCCTCGGCCGTGACCCGCGCCCAGGAGCCGGTGCTCATGGCGGAGGGCATGCGGCACGCGGTGGAGGCGGGCCGGCTCGCGTACCGGGCGGGCCGTATCCCGCGGCGCCACTTCGCCCGGGCGTCGTCCCCGGCAGAGGGCCGCGCGGAGTTCGATCCCGAGCGCCCCGCTTTCTGACCGGGAGCCGTTCCGCCACCGTCGCACAACAGTCACGACTCTGCTGCATTCCGCCTCCCGCGCCCCGGGACCTACGGGCCCGACAGTGGCGGCTCGTACACTCACCTGCGTGGACACGACCCTTCAGGATCCGTTGGTCGGCCAGGTGCTCGACGGCCGTTACCGCATCGACGCGCAGATCGCGGTCGGCGGCATGGCCACGGTCTACCGGGCCGTGGACACCCGGCTCGACCGCGTCCTCGCGCTCAAGGTGATGCACCCGACCCTGGCCGCGGACGGCACGTTCGTCGAGCGGTTCATCCGCGAGGCCAAGTCGGTGGCGCGGCTGGACCACCCGAACGTGGTCGGGGTCTTCGACCAGGGCACGGACGGGCGCTACGTCTACCTCGCGATGGAGTACGTCGCCGGGTGCACCCTGCGGGACGTGCTGCGCGAGCGCGGCGCCCTCCAGCCGCGGGCCGCGCTCGACATCCTGGAGCCGGTGCTCGCCGCCCTCGGCTCCGCGCACCGCGCCGGGTTCGTACACCGGGACATGAAGCCGGAGAACGTCCTGATAGGCGACGACGGCCGGGTGAAAGTGGCCGACTTCGGGCTCGTCCGCTCCGTGGGCACCGTCACCAGCACGACGGGCTCGGTCCTCGGCACCGTCTCCTACCTCGCCCCCGAGCAGCTGGAACACGGCACGGCGGACACCCGGGTCGACGTGTACGCGTGCGGGGTCGTCCTGTACGAGATGCTCACCGGCGCCAAACCGCACTCCGGGGACTCCCCCGCCCAGGTCCTCTACCAGGCGCTGCACACGGACGTGCCGCCGCCGTCGGCCGCGGTGCCGGGGCTGGCGTACGAGCTGGACGAGCTGGTGGCCGCCGCGACCGCCCGCGACGCCGAGCTGCGCCCGCACGACGCGGTGGAGCTGCTCGCCCGGACGCGCCGGGCGCGGGCCGCACTGACCGACGGGCAGCTGGACGCGGTACCCCCGCAGGCGGTCTCCGCGGAGCACGGGCACCACGACAACTCCGAGGACCGCACGAGCGTCATCCCGCGCGCGCTGACGGTGCCGCAGCCCGGGCCGGTGGACGACGACCGGATGCACCGTACGAGCCGGCTGGAAGCGCCGCCCGCCGCGCCCCGGCGGCCGAGGGCGGCTCCCCGGCGCGGACTGCTCGCGCTCGTCACCGCACTGCTGCTGGTGCTCGGCGTCGGAGCGGGCGTCTGGTACATCAACGCGGGTCAGTTCACGAAGGTCCCGGCGGTGCTGGACCGGACGCAGGCCGACGCGCGGGAGCGGGTCGAGGACGCCGGGCTGACCGTCGAGATCGAGCGCGCGTACAGCGACACCATCGACCGCGGCAAGGTGGTCCGCACCGACCCGGAGCCGGGCGGGCGGATCCGGGACAACGGCACGGTGACGCTGACGATCTCCCGGGGCCCCGAGACCGTGAAGGTGCCCGACCTGGAGGGCGTCCCGCTGGGCGAGGCGAGGACCCGGCTGAAGGACGCCGGTCTGGAGCCCGGCCTGGTCACCCGCGCGTTCAGCGAGGACGTGCCGAAGGGCTCGGTGACCGCCACGAAGCCGGGGCCGGGCACGGAGCGCCGCTCCGGCTCGGCGATCGCGCTGACCGTCAGCAAGGGTGCCCCGATCGAGGTGCCGGACGTCACGGACACCTCCGTGGAGGACGCCACCACGGAGCTGGAGGACGCCGGCCTCAAGGTGCGGATCGCCGAGGAGCGCGTCCACTCCGAGTTCGACGAGGGCCAGGTCGCCGAGCAGTCGCCGGGCGAGGGCAAGGAGCTCGCCGAGGGCGACACGGTCACGCTGACGGTCTCCAAGGGCCCCGAGATGATCGAGGTCCCGGACGTCGTGGGCGACAGCGCCGACGAGGCCACGGAGAAGCTCCAGGACGCGGGCTTCGAGGTGAAGGAGGACCGGGGGCTGCTCGGCTTCTTCAGCGACGAGGTCAAGGGCCAGTCGGTCGACGGCGGCGACACGGCGCCCAAGGGGTCGACGATCACCATCAGGATCGGCTGACGGGCGGGCGCGGAGCATGGTGCCCGCGCATGTCACCCTTGAAGGGTGAGCAGCACGTACCTTCGCAACCCCGTCGGCGGCCATGTCCCCGTGGCCGGCGGCCTGCACTCCGTCGGCCTCTCCTACGCCCGTGAGCTGAAGGCCGAGACCGTCCAGGTCTTCGTGGCCAACCCACGCGGCTGGGCCACGCCCCCGGGCAACCCGAAGCAGGACGAGGCGTTCCGCCAGGCCTGCGCGGACGAGTCGGTCCCCGCCTATGTGCACGCCCCGTATCTGATCAACTTCGGTTCGCACACCGAGGCGACCGTGGAGCGGTCCGTCACGTCGCTGCGGCACTCGCTGCGCCGGGCCCGGGAGATCGGCGCCCTGGGTGTGGTCGTGCACACCGGGAGCGCCACCGGCGGACGGGAGCGTTCCGTCGCGCTGGCGCAGGTCCGTGAGCACATGCTGCCGCTCCTTGACGAGCTGACCCACGACGACGACCCGTATCTGCTGCTGGAGTCGACCGCGGGCCAGGGCGCCTCCCTGTGCTCGCGCACCTGGGACTTCGGCCCGTACTTCGAGGCGCTCGACGCCCATCCGAAGCTGGGCGTCTGCCTGGACACCTGCCACATCTTCGCCGCGGGCCACGACCTGACCGGGCCCAGCGGGATGCACCAGACGCTCGATCTGCTGGTGGAGACCGTCGGCGAGGGCCGGCTGAAGCTGATCCACGCCAATGACTCCAAGGACGTGGCGGGCGCCCACAAGGACCGGCACGAGAACATCGGCGCCGGCCACATCGGCGAGGACCCGTTCCGTGCGCTGATGACCCACCCCGCCACCGAGGGCGTGCCCCTGGTCATCGAGACGCCCGGCGGCCAGGCGGGGCACGCGGCGGACGTGGAGCGGCTGAAGAAACTCAGGGACGGCTGACGGCGGAAGGGGCGGCTTCCGGAAGGGCTCAGAGCCCGGGACCGTCCCCGGCCTCCTCCTGGTAGGAGTACCGCTGCTCCTTCCAGGGGTCGCCGATGTTGTGGTACCCGCGCTCCTCCCAGAAGCCGCGGCGGTCGGCGGTCATGTACTCCACGCCGCGCACCCACTTCGGCCCTTTCCAGGCGTACAGATGGGGCACGATCAGCCGGAGCGGGAAGCCGTGCTCGGCGGTGAGCAGCTCACCGTCCTTGTGGGTGGCGAAGATCGCGCGCTCGGACACGAAGTCCTCGAGGCGCAGGTTGGAACTGAAGCCGTACTCGGCCCAGACCATCACATGGGTGACGCCCGGCGCGGGCGGCGCGATGTCCAGAATCGTACGGGCCGGGATGCCGCCCCACTCGGCCCCCAGCATGCTGTACTTCGTCACGCAGTGCAGATCGGCCACGACCGTGGCGTAGGGCAGGGCCGTGAACTCCTCGTGGGTCCAGGAGTGCTTCTCGCCGTCCGCGGTGGCACCGAAGACCCGGAAGTCCCAGCGCTCGGGGCGGAACTTGGGGACAGGCCCGTAGTGGGTGACCGGCCAGCCGCGCTGGAGCCGCTGGCCCGGCGGTAGCTGCTGTGCCGCGCCGTCCGAAATGCGCTCTCCAGATGTACGAGTTCCAGATTCGCGTTCCACCGGCTGACCCATGACTCCATCCTGACAGACACGGAACGGTGAAGATGACCCGGGTCGCCGTGAAATCGGACAACTCGGACTAAGCATGCCCTTACTTACTAAGTAAGCACTTACTGGACACCCCTTCACGGCGGTGCAATCATGCGGCGCATCCCGCCACTTCCATCCGGAAGGAGCCTTTGCGATGCAGGGCGACCCCGAGGTCCTCGAATTCCTCAACGAGCAGCTCACCGCCGAGCTGACCGCGATCAACCAGTACTTCCTGCACTCGAAGCTGCAGGACCACAAGGGCTGGACGAAGCTCGCCAAGTACACGCGTGACGAGTCCTTCGACGAGATGCGCCACGCCGAGCTGCTCACCGACCGCATCCTGCTTCTGGACGGCCTGCCCAACTACCAGCGGCTCTTCCACGTCCGCGTGGGACAGACGGTGACGGAGATGTTCCAGGCCGACCGGGAGATCGAGGTGGAGGCGATCGACCGGCTGCGGCGCGGCGTCGAGGTGATGCGGAACAAGAACGACATCACGTCGGCGAACGTCTTCGAGGCGATCCTCGCCGACGAGGAGCACCACATCGACTACCTCGACACCCAGCTCGAACTGATCGAGAAGCTCGGCGAGGCGCTGTACATCTCGACGGTGATCGAGCAGTCCCAGCCCGACCCCTCAGGGCCCGGGACGCACGGCTTCCGCACGCCGTAGGGGCTAGGCGGCTTCGGGGAGCTCCGC
This sequence comes from Streptomyces sclerotialus, assembly GCA_000719105.1. GTDB lineage: Bacteria > Actinomycetota > Actinomycetes > Streptomycetales > Streptomycetaceae > Streptomyces > Streptomyces sclerotialus_B. The sequence continues at coordinate 115,665 of JODX01000021.1, forward strand.
CGCGAGAGGGGGCTGCCCCTTGTCGATCAGCTGCCTGCGGGGGCACGCGCCGCGGCCGAGGATGGCCTGGATGCGTCTGACGCAGCCGCCGCAGTCGGTACCGGCCTTGCAGGCGGAGGCGATCTGCCGGGGAGTGCAGGCACCGGCTTCCGCGTGGCTCTTCACCTGCTCCTCGGTCACGCCGAAACAGCTGCAGACGAACACGCGCTCCACCTCCCGACGGGGTTCCAGGGTCATGCCGTACCGATGGAACCGAAGGCGACTGACCAAGGGCCCGAACTGATCGGTGAGGCAAACCTAACCTTACCCGTCCCTGAGGAAGTGCAAAAGTGCAAAGGGGCGCGGATCGTGTGATCCGCGCCCCTTCGTTCCGTCCCGCACAGCCTCTGCCGGTCGGCCCCTACTGGTCCCGGTACATCTCCGCGACCAGGAACGCCAGGTCCAGCGACTGGCTGCGGTTCAGCCGCGGGTCGCAGGCCGTCTCGTACCGCTGGTGGAGGTCGTCGACGAAGATCTCGTCGCCGCCGCCCACGCACTCGGTGACGTCGTCGCCGGTCAGCTCCACGTGGATGCCGCCCGGGTGGGTGCCGAGCGCCTTGTGGACCTCGAAGAAGCCCTTGACCTCGTCGAGCACGTCGTCGAAGCGGCGGGTCTTGTGCCCGGAGGCCGCCTCGAAGGTGTTGCCGTGCATCGGGTCGGTCACCCAGGCCACGGTCGCGCCCGAGGCGGTGACCTTCTCCACCAGCTCGGGCAGCTTGTCGCGGACCTTGTCGGCGCCCATCCGGACGATGAAGGTCAGCCGGCCGGGCTCGCGCTCGGGGTCCAGGCGCTCGATGTACTGCAGCGCCTCCTCGGCCGTCGTGGTCGGGCCGAGCTTGATGCCGATCGGGTTGCGGATCTTCGAGGCGAACTCGATGTGCGCGTGGTCCAGCTGCCGGGTGCGCTCACCGATCCACACCATGTGGCCGGAGACGTCGTAGAGCTGCCCGGTGCGCGAGTCCACGCGGGTCAGCGCCGACTCGTAGTCGAGCAGCAGCGCCTCGTGCGAGGAGAAGAACTCGACGGTCCTGAACTCCTCCGGGTCGGTGCCGCAGGCCCGCATGAAGTTCAGCGCGTTGTCGATCTCGCGGGCGAGCTGCTCGTAGCGCTGCCCGGACGGGGACGACTTCACGAAGTCCTGGTTCCAGGCGTGCACCTGGCGCAGGTCGGCGTAGCCGCCGGTGGTGAAGGCGCGCACCAGGTTCAGCGTCGAGGCGGACGCGTGGTACATCCGCTTCAGCCGCTCGGGGTCCGGGACGCGCGCCTCCTCCGTGAAGTCGAAGCCGTTGACGGAGTCGCCGCGGTAGGTCGGCAGCGTCACGCCGTCACGGGTCTCGGTCGGCTTGGAGCGCGGCTTGGAGTACTGGCCCGCGATCCGGCCCACCTTCACGACCGGCACGGAGGCCGCGTACGTGAGGACGGCGCCCATCTGGAGCAGCGTCTTCAGCTTGTTGCGGATGTGGTCGGCGGACACGGCGTCGAAGGCCTCGGCGCAGTCGCCGCCCTGGAGCAGGAACGCTTCGCCCTTGGCGACGGCTCCCATCCGGGCGCGCAGCTGGTCGCACTCGCCCGCGAAGACGAGCGGCGGATACGACTCGAGGTCCGCGATCACTGCGCGCAGAGCCTCGGGGTCGGGGTACTCGGGCTGCTGCGCCGCGGGCAGGTCTCGCCAGGTGTTGCCGACGCTCGCGCCGGTCTTAGCGTTCACGGTCACGACGTCAACATTACGGGGTCGTGTCGGGCGTCCAGGCAGCTGCCCATCACGTGAGACACACCGCACTCCGCCGAGCGGTGGCCGCGCGGGCCCGCGGAGCCGTGGTGCCGTGGTGCCGTGGTGCACAGCGACCACGTGGGACGCCCGGGATGCGGTAGGGTGCGGCGCATGTTCGCGCACTCGAACCAGAACTGGTGGTGGACCGCTCATCCGGCGGCCCGCTGACTGCGCGTACTCAAGACTTCGCGAAGGCCGCCCGAGAGGCGGCCTTCGGCGTTCTCCCGCCGGGAACCGGCCGCTTCTCTCCCACCGAGTCGCACCTTGGTGCACGAGAGGAACACGCCATGCGTCTGCTCGACCTGCTGGACGATCCCCGCCCGTTCGCCCTGCTGCGCCGCCGCACTCCCGGTCACGACCAGGAGACGGTGGAACTGCTGGTCGGACCGGTCGCCACCTACGAACGACTCGCCGATCTGCCCGGCGAAGGGCTCGCCCTCGTGCCGTTCCGCCAGATCCGCGAGCGCGGCTTCGACGTCCGCGACGACGGCACCCCGCTCACGGTCCTCACGCCCGAGGTCACATACCGCTTCCCGCTGGAGCAGGCACTCGCCGAGCTGCCCCGGCACGATGTGCGCGTCGAGGGCGGTGGCTTCGACGTGGACGACGAGGAGTACGCCGGGATCGTCGGACGGGTGCTGCGCGAGGAGATCGGGCGGGGCGAGGGCGCGAACTTCGTGATCCGGCGGACGTACGAGGGGGAGATCCCCGGGTTCGGGAGGGCCGACGCGCTGGCGCTGTTCCGGCGGCTGCTGGCGGGCGAGCGCGGCGCGTACTGGACCTTCGTGGTGCACACCGGCGACCGGACCCTGGTCGGGGCCAGCCCCGAGGTGCATGTGCGGATGTCCGGCGGGACGGTGGTGATGAACCCGATCAGCGGGACGTACCGCTATCCGGCGGACGGGCCGACGCCGGAGCACCTGCTGGGCTTCCTCGCCGACGGCAAGGAGATCGAGGAGCTGTCGATGGTCGTCGACGAGGAGCTCAAGATGATGTGCACGGTCGGCGACATGGGCGGGGTCGTGGTCGGCCCGCGCCTGAAGGAGATGACCCACCTCGCGCACACCGAGTACGAGCTGCGCGGACGGTCGTCGCTGGACGTGCGGGACGTGCTGCGCGAGACGATGTTCGCGGCGACCGTCACCGGGTCGCCGGTGCAGAACGCCTGCCGGGTGATCGAGCGGCACGAGGTGGGTGGCCGCGGGTACTACGCGGGCGCGCTGGCGCTGCTCGGGAGGGACGCGGGCGGCGCCCAGACCCTGGACTCCCCCATCCTGATCCGGACCGCCGACATCGCCGCGGACGGCCGGCTGAAGGTGCCCGTGGGGGCCACGCTCGTGCGCGGTTCGGACCCGGCGGGCGAGGTCGCCGAGACGCACGCCAAGGCCGCGGGGGTGCTGGCCGCGCTGGGCGTGCGCCCCGGCAGGCCGCGTGCGGAGGGGGCGCAGCCCCGGCTGGCGGACGACCCCCGGGTGCGGGCGGCGCTCGACGGGCGGCGGTCCTCCCTGGCTCCGTTCTGGCTGCGGATGCAGCGGACCACGGGCGAGCTGTCCGGGCACGCCTTCGTCGTGGACGGCGAGGACACCTTCACCGCGATGCTCGCGCACGTCCTGCGGTCGAGCGGGCTCACGGTGACCGTCCGGCGGTACGACGCGCCGGGACTGCGGGATGCGGTGCTCGCGCACGAGGGCCCGGTGGTGCTGGGCCCTGGGCCGGGCAACCCCTCCGACATGGACGACCCCAAGATGCGGTTCCTGCGCGGGCTGGCCGCCGATGTCATCAGGGAGAACCGGCACGGCGTCCTCGGCGTCTGCCTCGGCCATGAGCTGATCGCGGCCGAGCTGGGGCTGGAGATCGTGCGCAAGGAGGTCCCGTACCAGGGGGCGCAGACGGAGATCGACCTGTTCGGGCGCACCGAGACCGTCGGCTTCTACAACAGCTACGTGGCCACGTGCGACGACGCGGCGGCGGCCGAGCTGGCGGCGCACGGGGTCGAGGTCAGCCGGAGCGGGTCGGGCGAGGTGCACGCGGTGCGCGGGCCCGGCTTCGCGGGCGTGCAGTTCCATCCGGAGTCGGTGCTGTCGCTGCGCGGCGCGGCTGTCGTACGGGAGCTGATCGGGCAGGTGCAGGACACGGACGCGGTCCCGCGGTAGGAGGGGGCGGGAAGGGCTGCCGGACGGGCCGGGAACGGCCCTTCCGGCAGCCCTGCGAAGCAGGCCTCAGCCGAAGAACACCCCGACCTCCTCGTACAGCTTCGGGTCCACCGTCTTCAGCTTCGCCGTGGCCTCCCCGATCGGGACGCGGACGATGTCCGTGCCGCGCAGGGCGACCATCTTGCCGAAGTCACCGTCGTGGACGGCGTCGATCGCGTGCAGTCCGAAGCGGGTGGCGAGCCACCGGTCGAAGGCGCTCGGGGTGCCGCCGCGCTGGACATGGCCGAGGACGGTGGTCCGGGCCTCCTTGCCCGTGCGCTTCTCGATCTGCTTGGCCAGCCACTCGCCGACGCCGGACAGCCGGACGTGCCCGAAGGAGTCGAGGGACTCGTCCTTGAGGACCATCTCGCCGTCCCTGGGCATGGCCCCCTCGGCCACGACCACGATCGGCGCGTACGAGGCCCGGAAGCGGGAGGTCACCCAGGCGCACACCTGGTCCACGTCGAAGCGCTGCTCCGGGATGAGGATGACGTTGGCGCCGCCCGCCAGGCCGGAGTGGAGGGCGATCCAGCCGGCGTGCCGGCCCATCACCTCGACGACGAGGACGCGCATGTGGGACTCGGCCGTGGTGTGCAGCCGGTCGATCGCCTCGGTCGCGATGCCGACCGCCGTGTCGAAGCCGAAGGTGTAGTCGGTGGCCGAGAGGTCGTTGTCGATGGTCTTCGGCACGCCGATGACGGGCACGCCGTACTCGTCGGTCAGCTCGGCGGCCACCCCGAGGGTGTCCTCGCCGCCGATCGCGACGAGCGCCTCGACCTCCTGCTTGGCGAGGTTCTCCTTGATGCGCCGGATGCCGTCGTCCCGCTTGAGGGGGTTGGTGCGCGAGGAGCCGAGGATGGTGCCCCCGCGCGGCAGGATCCCGCGTACGGCGGGGATGTCGAGCCGCACGCTGTCGTTCTCGAGAGGACCCCGCCAGCCGTCCCGGAAGCCGACGAAGTCATAGCCGTACTCCTGCACGCCCTTGCGGACGATGCCCCGGATGACGGCGTTGAGCCCGGGGCAGTCGCCGCCTCCGGTCAGTACTCCGACCCGCATGGAAATGTCCCTTCGCCATACGCGTGCCTGACGTGCGTCGTGAACGCACATCACCTGACAGCCGTCACGCTAATAGTGATCCAGGTCACTTCGGCATGCCAGGAAAGGTCAATTCCAATGAAATACGGGCGAGTTGATCAGGGAGACATCACTCGATGGGGTGCATTCTTCGCTTTACGCCTCGTCCAGACCCCTCTCTATGGCATAGCGCACCAGCTCCACGCGGTTGTGGAGCTGAAGCTTGCCCAGGGTGTTCTGCACATGGTTCTGGACCGTGCGGTGGGAGATCACCAGCCGCTCCGCGATCTGCTTGTAGCTCAGCCCCTTGGCGACCAGGCGCAGCACCTCGGTCTCGCGTTCGGTGAGCCGGGGCGCGTCGGGCTCGCCGGCGCCCTGCGCCGGGGCGGGCTCGGAGGCCAGGCGCCGGTACTCGCCGAGGACCAGGCCCGCGAGGCCGGGCGTGAAGACCGGGTCGCCGACAGCCGTGCGGCGCACCGCGTCGATCAGCTCCTCGGTGGAGGCCGACTTGAGCAGATAGCCGGTCGCTCCGGATTTCACCGCCTCCAGCACGTCCGCGTGCTCGCCGCTGGCCGACAGGACGAGGACGCGCAGCCCCGGGTCCGCGCCCACGAGCTCCTTGCACACCTGCACACCGGGCTTCAGGGGCAGGTTGAGGTCCAGCACGAGGACGTCCGGCGCGGCGGCCTGCGCACGGCGCACCGCCTGCTCACCGTCGCCCGCGGTGGCGACCACGTCGAACCCCGACTCGGCCAGGTCGCGGGCGACGGCGTCGCGCCACATCGGGTGGTCGTCGACCACCATGACCCGGACCGGGACCTGCCGTCCGTCCTGCCCGCCGTCGTCCATGCGCTCCGCTCCGCCCGTCATCTCCGCTGTGCCTTCCCCCGTGTGTCCTCGGGCCCCCGGCGGGCCTTCGGTACCTTCAGTTCGACTTCCGTGCCCTGTCCCGGGACCGAGATCAGCTCGGCCGTGCCACCGATGTCGCGCAGCCGTCCCCGGATGGACAGGGCGACACCGAGCCGTCCCTCCCCCTCGGCCTGCGCGAGCCGCCCCTCCGGGATGCCGGGGCCGTCGTCGCGCACGGTGACGATCACCTCGTCCGGCTCGTCCTCGACCAGGATCCAGGCGCGGGCACCCGTACCGGCGTGCCGGTCGACGTTGTCCAGGGCGGCACCGACGGCGGCGGCCAGCTCGCGCGCGGTGCGCGGGGCGAGCGGCACCGGGGCGCCCGGCTCGGAGAGGGTGACCCTGGCACCGGCGTACGAGGTGAGCAGCGTCCGGAGGTCCACCGGGCCCGCCGCCGGCTCCTCCGGCACGTCCGGGTCCGCCACCATGCGGACCACCGCGCCCTCGGCCGCGTCCTCCGACGCCCGGGACACGGGGACGAGCCCGCCCGAGACCAGGCTGCGCAGCGCCACCTCCTGCTCGCCCGCCAGCCGGCCCAGCTCGGCCGCCTCGCCGCCGATGGCGTTGCCGCGGCGCTGCACCATGGCCAGGACCTGGAGCACGCTGTCGTGGATGTCGCGGGCCAGCCGCTCCCGTTCCCGCGTCGCGGCCTCGATCTCCAGGGCGCGGGCGAGGGTGCGCTCGGAGGCACGGGCGACCTCGACGACGTAGCCGATGCCGATGGAGGCGATGCAGACCAGCAGCACGTTGTGGACGGTGTCGCGGGTCGGGGCGCCGCGCTCGACCAGGTTGACGGCGGCGACCAGCGTGGAGGCGAAGGCGGCCCAGCGCCAGCCGCCCTTGATCGCGAACGCCAGCACGGCGCCGGCGGTCCAGATCGACGGCAGCGTGGGCCCGCCTGCCTCGATCCGGGTCGCGTCGTCGGCGACCCGGGTGAGCAGGATGCCGGCGAGCGCGATGGTCAGATCGACGGCGAGGAACCGCTTGGTGCAGCTGGCGGCGTTCGCCACCTTGGGGAGGGTGGCCAGGGTCCACACGAACAGCACGGCGAAGTAGGCGATCGCCACCCAGGGGCGCACGAACTCGTCGTACGCGCTGATGAACAGGCCTGTCGCATAGACCAGGGTGAGGATGCGATAGCCGGTCAGGGCACGCCACAGCGGCTGCTCGACCGACATCCTCATGACTTTCTCGCGCTCGGGCATTCGGCCCACCCCCACCCCTGACGGACGCGCCTACGATCCGGAGCGTTCCTTCTCGTGCTCCTTCTCGAGCTCCTTGTGCGCCTTGTCCGCTTCCTTCTGGGCCTGCTTCTCCGCCTTCGCCGCCTCCGCGAGCTGCCGCTTGGCGGCCGTCGCGTACATGTCGACGTACTCCTGGCCGGAGAGCTTCATGATCTCGTACATGACCTCGTCGGTGATCGCACGCAGGACGAAGCGGTCGTGTTCCATGCCCTGGTAGCGGCGGAAGTCGAGCGGCCTGCCGATCCGGATGCCGGGGCGCATCAGCTTCGGCACGACCTTCCCGGGGGGCTGGATCTTCTCGGTGTCGATCATGGCGACCGGGATGACCGGGGCGCCGGTGGCCAGGGTGACGCGCGCGAGGCCGCCGGGCTTGCCCCGGTACAGCCGGCCGTCGGGCGAGCGCGTGCCCTCCGGGTAGATACCGAACAGCTCACCGCGCTCCAGCACCTCGATACCGCTCCTGATCGCCGCCTCGCCCGCGCCACGTGCGCCGGAGCGGTCCACGGGGAGCTGGCCGACGCCCTTGAAGAAGGCGGCGGTCAGCCGGCCCTTGACGCCGGGCGTGGTGAAGTACTCCGCCTTCGCGATGAACGTCACCTTGCGGTCGAGGACCGCGGGCAGGAAGAACGAGTCGGAGAACGAGAGGTGATTGCTCGCGAGGATCGCGGGGCCCTCGGCGGGAACGTTCTCCAGGCCCTCCACCCAGGGCCTGAAGGCGAGCTTCAGCGGCCCTCCGATGGACACCTTCATCGCGCCGTACAACAACCGAGTGCCTCCTGTGTTCTGTCGATCAGACCTTAACCCGGAGCGGTGGCCCCAGGCCCTACGGGCCCGGAAGCGGACCGCGCGGAGGGCGGCCGGGCCGGGACGCACCGGGTCGGGGCCGCACCCGGGAGGTCCCCGGGGCGGTGGCGGGCGGTCGTCCCGGGTGGGCGAAACCCCTGGTCGGTGTCAGTGCGGTCGCGTACGGTGAAGTACGCCTCGAAGAGGCCCTCACCGATCAGCCTCACCTCACCGAACAGGAGACCGAACGTGCCGGTCCTTCCTGGAGCCGAGCCGTACCGCCACGAGGGCGGGGAGGTCGGCGTCCTCCTCTGCCACGGCTTCACCGGTTCCCCGCAGTCGCTGCGTCCGTGGGCCGAGTACCTCGCCGAACGCGGTCTGACCGTCTCGCTGCCGCTGCTGCCCGGGCACGGCACGCGGTGGGAGGACATGCGGATCACCGGCTGGCAGGACTGGTACGCGGAGGTGGACCGCGAGCTGCGCGCCCTGCGCGAGCGCTGTACGCAGGTGTTCGTCTGCGGGCTGTCCATGGGCGGTGCCCTGACCCTGCGGCTGGCCGCGAGGCACGGGGACGACATCAGCGGGATCGTCCTCGTCAATCCGGCGAACAAGGTGCACGGCCTGGCCTCGCACGCCCTGCCCGTGCTGCGTCACTTCGTCCCCACGACGCGGGGACTGGTCGGCGACATCAAGAAGAAGGGCGGCATCGAGGTCGGCTACGAGAAGGTGCCGCTGCACTCGGCGCACTCCCTGCGGGCCTTCCTCCGGCTGGTCGACCGGGACCTGCCCCAGGTCACCCAGCCGCTGCTGCTGCTGCGCAGCCCGGAGGACCATGTGGTGCCGCCCGCCGACTCGGCGCGCATCCTGAGCCGTGTGTCGTCCACGGACTTCACGGAGATCCTGCTGGAACACAGTTACCACGTCGCGACGTTGGACAATGACGCGGACCTGATCTTCGAGGAGAGCCACGCGTTCATCGCCCGGCTCGCGCCCTCCGCCGACGGGGAGGCGACCGCGGCACCGGTGGGACTGCAGGAAGGGACGGCCAGTGGTGGCTGAGCACGACTCGGAGCGGGAGCCGGAGGAGAAGGAGGCGCCCGCCGACACGTCCGCCGGCACGTCACCCGGCACGTCACCCGGCGCGGCGTCCCCGCCGTCCGGCACGCCCGCGGGCGACCGGCAGGACGTGCCGTTCGACGAGGACGCCGCGTGGCGGGCCATCGTCGCGGGGTACGGACAGGAGCCGCCGGACCCGCCCGGGGCCAAGCCGTTCAAGTCGGTGGAGGACCTGGCACTGCTGGACACGGACGCGAACGACACCGGCGCGAAGCCCGTCGGCAAGTCCCCCGAGGAGTCCTCCGACCCGTCCGCCGAGCAGGGCGGGCCCGCCTCGACGACGCCCCTCGGCAGCTCCGTGGTGTTCGCGCCCGGTGTCGGCGGGCCGCGCGACTACCGGCTGGCCGAACCCGCCGAGGACGACCTCGACGAGGACGACGAGGGCCACTTCGTACCGCCCGAGCCGCCGCCGCTGCCCGCCGCCGACACCACGGCCAGGTTCGCCTGGCTCGGGGTGATCGGCGGACCCCTCCTGCTGCTGCTCGCCGTACTCCTCGGCTGGCACATGACCTGGTGGCTGACCACGCTCAGCATCGGGGGCTTCCTCGGCGGCTTCGCCACGCTGGTGATGCGCATGAAGGACGGCGACGAGGAGGACGAGGATCCGGGACGCGGCGCGGTCGTCTGAGCCGGTACCGGCGTACCGGCCCTCGGTCAGCCACCTGGTTCTCCCGGTCAGGACGACGCGGGCACCCTGAGGGCGGCCAGCACGGGCAGGTGGTCGGTGGCCGCACTCAGGTCCGTCTCGGTCACCCCGGGCTGGCCGAGGGGCACCCCGCAGCCCAGCACCTCGACGCCCCGCCCGGCGAAGACGGCGTCGATCCGCTTCACCGGGTCCGTCGCCGTCGAGGTGTGCTCCCCGCCCCAGGGGGCCGTCGCCCAGCCGTCCGCGAGCCCGGCGGCGAGGCGCCGGAAGCTCCGGCCGTCCGGGGTGTCGTTGATGTCTCCGCCCGCGACCGTGTGCTCCACGCCCATCCCGGCGAGCCGGTCGAGGAGCATGCCGGCCTGCTCGTACCGCTCGTCCTTCTGCAGGCTCAGGTGACAGCTGAGCACTCCCAGCCGGGCGGCCCCGAACCGGACGACCGCCGTCGCGAAGCCCCGCCGGTGCAGACCGGGGGTGAGCGGCAGCAGAACGTCCTCGGTGCGTTCGACCGTCGCCCGCAGTGAGCACAGCAGGGCGGGACCGGCGGCGGTCGCGCCGCCCGACAGGACGACCAGCCCCGAGGCCGCCGCCAGCCGCGCCAGCTTCTTGCGCCAGCGGAAGAACCGGGGGGCCTCCTGGACCAGCACCAGGTCCGGGGCGCAGGCCGCGATCACCCGGGCCAGCGCCGCGGTGTCGTCCTGCATCGAGCGGATGTTGTAGCTCAGCACCCGTACGACGGCGGAACCGTCGGCCTCGGTCCGGGAGGCGGGAAGCTCCGTGGTGGTCGCCATGGCGATCAAGATACGCCCGCGCCAGGTCCGCCGCGCCCACCAGGCCGGCCTTGTTGCCGAGCTGGGCGGCGATCACGTCGGCCACCGGGCGCCAGTTGCCGCCCACGAGCCAGCGCTTGTAGGACTTGCGGATCGGGTCGAGCACCAGCTCGCCCTCGTCCGAGAGTCCGCCGCCGACGATGAACGCGGACGGGTCGAACAGCGAGGCCAGGTCGGCGAGGCCGGCACCGGCCCAGCGGGCCAGCTCCCGGTAGGAGTCGACGGCCACCGGGTCGCCCTGCCGGGCGGCCATGGAGATGTGCTTGCCCTCGATGCCCTCGGGGGAGCCGTCGCCCAGCGAGAGCAGCACCTCGGCGCGCTCCGGCGTGGCGTTGGCGCGCTGCTTCGCGTACCGCACGAGGGCGCGGCCGGAGGCGTACTGCTCCCAGCAGCCCTGCGAGCCGCAGCCGCACAGCAGGCCGTCCGGCACCATCCGGATGTGACCGAACTCGGCGGCCACGCCGAAGTGGCCGCGGCGCAGCTTGTTGCCGATGATGATGCCGCCGCCGAGGCCGGTGCCGAGCGTGATGCAGATGACGTTGCGGTGGCCCTTGCCCGCACCGAACTTGTACTCGCCCCAGGCGGCCGCGTTGGCGTCGTTCTCCACCACGACCGGCAGGCCGACCCGCGCCTGGACCTTCTCCTTCAGCGGCTCCTGCCGCCAGTCGATGTTCGGCGCGAAGTAGACCGTCGAACGCTGGCGGTTCACATAGCCGGCGGCGCCGATGCCGACACCGACGATCTCGTGCCCGGCCCGCGCGCCCTCGACGGCGGAGGCGATGGCGTCCACGATGCCCTCGGGCGTGCCCGGAGTCGGCACCTTGTGGGTCGAGAGGATGTTGCCTTCCTCGTCGACCACGCCGGCCGCGATCTTCGTGCCGCCGATGTCGACGCCGATGGTGAGTCCCATGAATCCCTCAGTTTCGGTCGAGCCCCGCTACGGCCAACCGTACCCGAGGGACCCCTCAGTCCACGTCGATGCGCTCCCCCGGGCCGGGGTCGTCGCCCTCGTTTCGGCCTCCGCGGCGTTCGTCCCGGTGCGCGGTGTCCCGGTCGGCCCAGCGCCGCTCCTGGGCCTGGACCGCCGAGCGGTAGGCGGCGAGCAGCTCGGAGCCGGCCGCGGCGAGGTGGTCGAAGACCTGCGGATTACGCTCGATCACGGGTTCCACCGCGGCCTTCGCCTGGCGCACCACCTGGTTCACCATCTGCTGGGCCGCGCCCGAGGCGGCCGCCCCGAACAGGGGTGACTGGAGGCCGGACAGCTTGTCGGCGACGGCGTCGACCAGCTTGCGCAGCTCCTCGGCGGCCGAGCCCGGGGGCGGCCCGTACTGGGTGCGGCGACGGGCCTTCTCCGCCGCGAGGTCCTCCTCGCACGCCGTCGCCCAGGCGTCCGGGTCGGCCGCGCGGGCGGCTCGCACCTCGTCGGCCGCCTCCTCCTGAGCGGCGTCGGACGTGGGGCGCTCTTCGCTCATGGCGGACTCCTGCCTCAAGGGTCGTGTCTTCGACGGTACCCGAACGGCGGCGCCCGGTTCACCCTGTCCGTGCTCGCCGCGCCCGGCGGCTCAGCGGCCCTTCGGCCACAGCTCCGGGTCCGGGACGAAACGGATCCGCAGCTCGCCGTCGCGCAGGGCCGCGCCGCCGACCGTGCACCGGCGCAGGGCCGACGGCAGCGGGACGATGCGGCGGAACCGTCCGGCGGTGACGACGAGTTCGTCGCCGCGCCGGATCAGCTCGAGTTCCTCGCGTACCGCACCGGGCAGCGGCAGGTGCCAGACCAGCGCGCCCTCGTCGGCGAGGGCGTCCGTGACGGGCCACTCGACCGGGGCGGGCGCCGGGCCGGCCCCGGGCACGCCGAGGGCGGCGAGGTCGTCGCCGCCGCGGGGGTCGCGCCCGAGGTGGGCGACCGCATGGACCGGAACGGCCGCGTCCGCCCCGTTCCCGTACGTGTCCTGCCACTCCTCCAGGACCTTGCGCTGCTGGGCGACGGGACCGGCGAGCCAGGTGTCGGCCGTGGCGGGCGGCAGGACGCGGTTGGCGACCAGCGCGTCGAGGCGCAGTCCGCGCAGGGCGAGGCCGGTGGTCGCGGCACGCACCTGGTCGGCGCCGCCCGGGCCGGGCTCGGCGACGAGCCGCACGGTCGTGGTGCGCTCCGCCAGGACGGCCTGGACGGCGGCGAGTTCGGCGTCCCAGCGGGCGGCCGTCTCGTACAGCCACCCGGCGGGCATCGGAACCCCGGCGAGGCGGCCGAGCACGGGGCGCAGCGCGCGGGCGGCCTGCCGCTCCGGAGGCAGCAGCCGGCGCAGGTAGCGGCGCGACTCCTCGGGGAGGGCGAGCAGGTCGAGGGCCTCCGGGGCCGGGGGAAGGTCGACGACGAGCAGGTCGTACGCCTCGGAGAGGACGGCGTCGCGCAGGGCGCGCAGCAGGGCGAGTTCCCCGGCGCCGGGCAGCGGGGTGAGCTCCTCGGCGTCGAGGCGGGAGGCGCCGACGAGGTCGAGGACGCCGGCCGCCCGCTCCTGGAAGGCGACCAGATCCGCCCGGAAGCCCTCCGCGGCGTCGGGACGCCATGCGGTGAGTCCGGGCGCGGCCTCGACGGGCTCGCTGCCGGTGGGGACGCCGAGCACGGCGCCGAGGCCGTCGGTGCGGTCGGCGCTCAGCACGAGGGTGCGGGCGCCGTCGCGGGCGGCCTCGAGCGCGGTGGCCGCGGCGACGGTCGTACGGCCGCTGCCGCCGGGACCGGTGATCAGGAGGGAGCGCATGGGGGTGAACGGTACCCGCGCCCCGCGAGCGGGCCGTCCGCCGTCCGGTGCGCGGATGCCTTCGCCCTCGCCGGCCGCCGTCCGGTTACTCCGCCCCCGACTCGACCCGCTTCTTCAGCCCGGCCAGCGCGCGGTCGATGATGACCTTCTCCGCCTTGCGCTTGATCATGCCGAGCATCGGGATCTTGACGTCGACGGTGAGCCGGTACGTCACCTCGGTGGCCCCGGCACCGGACGGCTTGAGCAGGTACGAGCCGTCGAGGGCCCGCAGCATCTGGGACTTCACCAGGGTCCAGGAGACCTCGTCGGCGCCGGTCCAGGTGTACGCGAGGACCTGGTCGTCCTTGATCGCGCCCGCGTCCATGACGAGGCGGACCTGCTCGGCCCGGCCCTGGCCGTCCGTCGCGAGGACCTCCGCCTCCTTCACCTCTCCGGTCCAGTCCGGGTAGCGGGCGAAGTCCGCGATCACGCCCATGACGTCGGCCGGTGCCGCCTCGATCGTGATGCTCGAACTGGTGTGTTCCGCCATCGCCGTGGCTCCTCCAGATGCGGTCCGGATCGAAGGTCGCCCCTGGCCGGCGCGGCCGGTCCGGGGAACGGGGTAGGTACGCACGTGTGTGCAGCCTGAAGGCTATCGCGCGCCCGGCGGCCCGTTGTCACCACTCCAGTACCCATGGCTTGCCGGTGCTCGCGAAGTGCCCGACGTTGATGCACTCGGTCGCCCCGATCCGCATCCGCCGCACCAGCGGCTGGTGGACGTGGCCGAAGAGGGAGTAGCGCGGCCGGGTCCGGCGGATGGCGTCCAGCAGGGCACGGCTGCCGCGCTCGAAGCGCCGGGCCACCGTGTCGTACACCAGCTCCGGGACCTCCGGCGGGATGTGGGTGCACAGCACGTCCACCTCGCCGACGGCCTCTATCTTCGCCGCGTACTCCTCGTCACTGATCTCGAAGGGCGTCCTCATCGGCGTGCGCAGCCCGCCGCCCACGAAGCCGAAGGTCCATCCGCCGATCTCCACGCGCTGCCCGTCCAGCACGGTGGTGCCGTCCCCGGCGTACTCCGGCCACAGGCGCGGCATGTCGACGTTGCCGTACGTGGCGTACGTCGGGGCGGGGAAGGCGGCGAAGAGTTCGGCGTACTGCTTGCGCACCGCCTTCTCCATCACCGCGGCCCGGTTCTCCTCGATCCCCGCCCACAGCCGGGCTCCGAAGTCGCGGGCCTCCTCGAAGCGGCGGGCGGTGCGCAGCTCGACGATCCGGTCGGCGTTCTCCTTGCCGAACAGGTCGGGGAAGATGCCGCGCGCGTGGTCGGCGTAGTCGAGGAAGAGCACCAGGTCGCCGAGGCAGATCAGGGCGTCGGCGCCCTCCCCCGCCCTGGCGAGGTCCTTCGCGTTGCCGTGCACGTCGCTGACCACGTGGACGCGGGTTCCGGTGTGTCCGCCGGTTGTGGATGCCATGTCGATCAAGGGTAGGGGCCATGGGGCAAACGTGAACAGAGATGCCCCTACCTGCGGTTACTCGCCAGTCCCGGAGACTGTGGACTACTGTGCGCCAGGTAAGTCACCCACATGTGACGGAGAGAACATCTCGCCGGGACCCCCTGTTGGGAGGCCATACCGGCGGGTAACGTCCGGGCAGTCCATTCATGCTCAGGGTGTCGGCCGACGACCCCCCGGGCACCAGCCCGATCCTTGGACCGCACCGTCGCAGCAACACAGAGTCGTGGCGCCGGCGCCCTATGAGGAGCAGCAGTCTTGCGCGAGTTCAGCCTTCCGGCTTTGTACGAGGTCCCGACGGACGGCAATCTCACCGACATCGTCCGCAGAAACGCCGCGCAGCACCCGGACGTCGCCGTCGTCGCGCGGAAGGCGGGGGGCGTCTGGCAGGACGTCACCGCCACCGCGTTCCTCGCCGAGGTGCAGGCCGCCGCCAAGGGACTGATCGCCGCGGGCGTCCAGCCCGGTGACCGGGTCGGCCTGATGTCGCGCACCCGCTACGAGTGGACCCTGCTCGACTTCGCGATCTGGTTCGCGGGCGCCGTGACCGTGCCGGTGTACGAGACGAGTTCGCCGGAGCAGGTGGAGTGGATCCTCGGCGACTCGGGCGCCACCGCCTGCCTGGTGGAGCTGCCCGCCCACGCGGAGGCCGTGGAGTCGGTGCGGGAGGAGCTGCCCGCCCTCAAGCACGTGTGGCAGATCGAGGCCGGCGCGGTGGAGGAGCTCGGCCGGCTCGGCCAGGGCGTCACCGACGAGACGGTCGAGGAGCGCGGCTCGCTGGCGAAGGCCGACGACCCGGCGACCATCGTCTACACCTCGGGCACCACCGGCCGGCCCAAGGGCTGTGTGCTCACCCACCGCAGCTTCTTCGCCGAGTGCGGCAACATCGTGGAGCGGCTGCGTCCCCTGTTCCGCACGGGCGAGTGCTCGGTGCTGCTCTTCCTGCCACTCGCGCACGTCTTCGGGCGCCTGGTGCAGATCGCGCCGATGATGGCGCCGATCAGGCTGGGCTGCGTCCCGGACATCAGGAACCTCACCGAGGAGCTGGCCTCGTTCCGGCCCACGCTGATCCTCGGCGTGCCCCGGGTCTTCGAGAAGGTCTACAACTCGGCGCGGGCCAAGGCGCAGGCCGACGGCAAGGGCCGGATCTTCGACCTGGCGGCGGACACGGCGATCGCGTACAGCCGCGCGCTGGACACCCCGTCGGGCCCGTCGATCGGCCTGAAGATCAAGCACTTCGTCTTCGACAAGCTCGTCTACGGCAAGCTGCGGGCGGTCCTCGGCGGCCGCGGCGAGTACGCCATCTCCGGCGGCGCCCCGCTGGGCGAGCGTCTCGGCCACTTCTTCCGCGGCATCGGCTTCACGGTCCTGGAGGGCTACGGCCTGACCGAGTCCTGCGCCGCGACCGCGTTCAACCCCTGGGACCGGCCGAAGATCGGCACGGTCGGCCAGCCGCTGCCCGGCTCGGTGGTCCGCATCGCCGACGACGGGGAGGTGCTGCTGCACGGCGAGCACCTGTTCAAGGAGTACTGGAACAACCCGGCCGCGACCGAGGAGGCCCTCGAGGACGGCTGGTTCCACACCGGCGACCTCGGCACCCTCGACGAGGACGGCTACCTCAGCATCACCGGCCGCAAGAAGGAGATCCTGGTCACCGCGGGCGGCAAGAACGTCGCTCCGGCCGTGATCGAGGACCGGATCCGCGCGCACGCGCTGGTCGCGGAGTGCATGGTGGTGGGCGACGGCAAGCCGTTCGTGGGCGCGCTGGTCACCATCGACGAGGAGTTCCTGGTCCGCTGGTGCGCCGACCACGGCAAGCCGGCCGGCTCCACGGTCGCGTCGCTGCGCGAGGACGCCGACCTGCTGGCCGCGGTGCAGTCCGCGGTCGACGACGGCAACGCCGCGGTGTCGAAGGCCGAGTCGGTGCGCAAGTTCCGCGTCCTGTCCACCCAGTTCACCGAGGAGTCGGGCCACCTCACGCCGTCCCTGAAGCTCAAGCGGAACGTGGTGGCGAAGGACTACGCGGACGAGATCGAGGCGCTCTACCGGAAGTAGCCGGTACGGAAGCAGCCGGTACGGAACGGCCGACGGCGCGGGTCCCCGAGGGAGGGCCCGCGCCGTCGGCGTTCGTCCGGGGCACCGTCCCGTCAGAGCAGCTCCTTCAGCCGCTCCGCCAGCAGGTCCCAGCGCCACTTCTCCTCGACCCACGCGCGGCCCCGTTCCCCCATGCGGCGGCGCAGTTCCGGGTCGTCGAGGAGGGCGAGGACGCGCTCGGCGGTCTCCTCCTCGGAGCCGCCGCGGACCACCCAGCCGGTCTCGCCGTCGAGGACCGCGTCCGGCGCGCCGCCCGAGTCGCCCGCGACCACGGGCAGTCCCGTCGCGGACGCCTCCAGGTACACGATGCCGAGGCCCTCCACGTCCAGGCCGCCCCGGCGGGTCCGGCAGGGCATGGCGAAGACGTCTCCGGCGCCGTAGTGGGCGGGCAGCTCCGACCAGGGCACCGAGCCCGTGAAGCGGACGGAGGCGGCGACTCCGGTGGTCTCCGCGAGCCTGCGCAGATCGTTCTCGTACGGGCCGCCGCCGACGATCAGCAGCACCGTGTCCGGCTGCCGGGCGAGGATGCGGGGCAGGGCCCGGATGAGGGTGTCCTGCCCCTTGCGCTTCACCAGCCGGGAGACGCAGACGACCACCGGGCGGTCGGTGAGGCCGAGACGGGCCCGGACCTCGTCGCCGCCGGAGCCGGGATGGAAGGTCTTCTCGTCGACGCCGGGCGGCAGTTGGACCATCCGGGCGGCGGCCGCGGGAGTGAGCGCGGTGGCGATCCGCGCGCGCGTGTACTCGCCCAGGTAGGTGATCGTGTCCGTGGACTCGCCGATCCGGCCGAGCAGCCGGCGCGCGGCGGGCAGCTGGGCCCAGCCGGCCTCGTGCCCGTGGGTCGTGGCCACCAGCCGCTCGGCCCCGGCCCGGCGCAGCGCGGGCGCCATCAGGCCGAGCGGCGCCGCCGCCCCGAACCACACCGAGGTGCAGCCGTGCTCCCGCAGCAGCTGCGTCGCGCGCCGGGTGGCGCCCGGCGTGGGCAGCAGCATGGTCGTCCGGTCGCGTACGACGGTGAAGGGCTGTTCGGCGTCGAAGGCGGCCGTCGCCTCCACGCCCTCCCGGCTGCGCTTCCAGGTGGAGGCGTAGACGACGATCCGCTCCGGGTCCAGGCGCAGCGCCATGTTGTGCAGGAACGCCTGGATGCCCCCGGGCCGGGGCGGGAAGTCGTTGGTCACGATCAGGGTCTTGTGCATCGCCGCCGACCCTAACCGAACCTCCGCGCACAGCCACGCCCGGCCGCGCTGCCAGCCTCCGCACAGCCGTCCGGGAGATAATGCCGTTCCACCCCGACACACATGAACAGGGGCAGATGTGGACATGGCGGGCATACGGCGGATCCCGGTCGCACTGCTGGTCACCTGGGCCGCGACCAGACTGCTCCTGCTGCTGTTCGTGTTCAAGGTGCTCGTCTTCCCCGGCCCGGACGTCACCAGCGACGTCGCGTACACCTACCGGGGCTGGTACGAGGTCCTGAGCGCGGGCACGTATCCGCTGGACGACGTGACCTGGCAGTACCCGCCGGTCGCCGCGCTGCCGGTCCTCTCCCCCGCGCTGCTGCCGTTCCTGGGCTACGCGGAGGCGTTCTTCGTCCTCGCCTGTCTCGCCGACCTCGCGGTACTGGTGCTGCTGCTGTACGCGTGCCGTGGGCGGAGCAGGACGCTGCGCGGCGTCTGGGTGTGGGTGGTGGGCGTGCCGCTCATCGGGCCGACCGTGTACGCCCGGTACGACGTGATGGTGACGGCGGTCGCGGTCGCGGCGCTGCTGGCCGGCGCCCGCCGTCCGAGGGTGCTGGGCGCGCTGGTGGCCTTCGGCGCGCTGCTGAAGGTGTGGCCGGCGCTGCTCCTGCTGGGCGCGGCCCGCCTCAGGACGTGGGTCTCGGCAGCGGTGACCGCGGTGGTGCTGGCCGCGCTGTGCGCGCTGTGGCTGCCCGGGGCGTTCGCCTTCCTGACCTTCCAGCGGGACCGGGGCACGGAGGTGGAGTCCCTGGGTGCGCTGGTGTTCCACGTGGCCCGCTGGTTCGGCTGGGACGGCCGGGTGGTGTTCCACTACGGCTCGATGGAGTTCATGGGCCCGTACGTCGAGGAGGTCAGCACGGCGGCGCTGGGCCTGAGCGCCCTCGCGTTCGGCTGGCTGCTGCTGTGGCGGCTGCGGGTGCGGCATCTGACGCCGCGCACGCTCGCGGAGGCGGCCTTCGTGGCGGTGCTGATGTTCACGGTCACCAGCCGGGTGATCAGCCCCCAGTACATGGTGTGGCTGGTGGGGCTGGCCGCGGTCTGCCTGTGCTTCCGGGACAGCGTGCTGGTGCGGCCCGCGTACCTCGTCGTGGCCGCGAGCCTGGTGACCGCGCTGGAGTTCCCGGTCTGGTTCGCGGAGGTGGTCGCGAGCGACTGGTGGGGCGTCACCCTGCTCGTCGTGCGCAACGGCCTCCTCGTCGCCGCCGCCGTGCTGGCCGCCCGGGAGCTGTGGCGGTCCACGGTGACCGCACCGTCCTCCGTGTCGGTTCCCGGTCAGGCCTCTCGCGCCGGCAGGAAACAGCTCACGTCCTGACCCGGGACCTCAGCCCAGCCGGCTGCGCAGGTACTCCCGCCACTCCCTGGTGAACCGTTTCGGCGTCGTACCGAGCACGTCCCGCAGTGCCTCCTCCACGGCGCCCGCCCGCTTCTCGTGCCCGCCCACGGCCTTGTAGAACGCGTTCAGCCGGTCCTCGCCCCACCGGTCCGCGATCATCAGGCAGGCCAGCCAGCCGCCCTCGTAGGCCACCGCCAGTCCGGTCGCGTCGCCGCCGAACGCGAAGTCCGCGTCCTCCGGCAGCGCGTCCGGCACCCGGCCCTCGCGCACCTCGCGCCGGAGTTCCGGAGCGAGGTCGCCCGCGCCACGTCCGGCCGACCGGTAACCGGCCCAGTCGGCATAGCCCTCGGAAAGCCACAGCGGCGTGGCCGCGGTCGTGTGGGCGCGGGTGGCGACGTGCGCCGTCTCGTGGGTGAGGACGACCTGGGCGCCGAAGTCGCCGAGGACGCCGTACGCGTCGGGGTTGACGACGATCCGGTCCGCGGGCGCCCGCCCCGACCCGCCCGTCTCCCCCGTCGTGACCGCCGCGATGCCCCGGTACCGGGAGGCGGGCGCCCCCAGCAGCCCTCCCATGTCGTCCAGCGACCGGGGCACGAGGACGACGACGCGCCCGGCCCAGTCGTCGCCCCACGCCTCGCTCACCTCGGGCACGGCGCGGTCCGCGGCCTCGGCGTACCCGCGCAGCTCGGCGTCGGTCCGGCCGGCCCCCAGGACGAGGCTGTGCCGCCCGCGTACGGCTTGGACGGTCCCCTGCTCCCAGAGCTGCTCGGCGGCCTTCCCGGCGGGCTCGTCGGAGGCGACGTACCAGGTGCCGCCGTCACGGGTCAGGACGAGGGCGCGGGCGGCGGTGACCGGCGCCCGGTCGTACCCGCGGATCCGGTACCGCAGCTCCGCCTCGGCCGTGGCCCGGTCCCCGGAGCGGTGGAAGCCGGTCAGCCGGTACGTCCAGGAGGCGAGCGGGAGGTCTTCCAGGTTGGCGAACTCGGCCATTCCGGTGGCGCGTTGCCCGTCGCCTTCGGCCGTGACCGCCTCCGTGCCGCGGTACACCCCCTCGTCCCGCTCCAGGACCGCCTCGGCCCGCCGGTCGAGCACCCGCTGGACGTCCGCGCGGGCCGGGTCGGGCGCCCGGTTCCCGCTGCAGCCCGCCAGGAGCACGCACGCCAGGGCCGCCGCCACCGCCCCCGCTCCGCACCTTCGACCAGCCACGTTCCGATCGTACGGGGGCCGCGGTCCGGCGTCGCAGGACGCGGGACGGCCCGGCAAGGTCACCGCGG
This sequence comes from Streptomyces sclerotialus, assembly GCA_000719105.1. Classification (GTDB taxonomy): domain Bacteria; phylum Actinomycetota; class Actinomycetes; order Streptomycetales; family Streptomycetaceae; genus Streptomyces; species Streptomyces sclerotialus_B. The sequence continues at coordinate 136,454 of JODX01000021.1, forward strand.
AAGGCCCGGCGTCCGGTCAGACCCGGGTGACCGCCGCCACCGGCATCATCCCGACCGGGTCGTAGCGGACCGGAGCACCCGGGTACGGCGCGTGCACCACCTGGCCGTTGCCCACGTACATCCCGACGTGGCTGGCGTCCGAGCGGTAGACGACGAGGTCGCCGGGAAGCGCCTCGGACAGCGCCACCTGCCGGCCGGCGAACTGCTGGGCCTGCGAGGTGCGCGGCAGTCCGATCCCGGCCTGGGCGTACGACCACTGCATCAGGCCCGAGCAGTCGAAGCCGTGGGGCCCGCTGGCGCCCCACATGTACGGCTTGCCGAGGGCGGAGCGGACGGCGGCGACGGCGGCGGCCGCGCGGGCGCTCGGCGCGAGGGCGCCTTCGAGGTCGGGCACCTCCAGGCGGCCGGTGCCGGCGCGCGAGGCCCGGTCGTAGGCGGTGCGCTCGGGGGCGGAGAGGGCGTTGAGCACCCGGCGGGCCTGCGCGAGCTTCCGCTCCACGGTGCGCTTGTGCCGGACCACGGCCCTGCGGCTGCGCTCCAGCTCCGCGAGCCGGCCGGTGGCCTCCTCGCGCTGCCGGGAGAGGTCGCGCAGGGCCTGCTGGAGGTCCCTGAGCTCGTCCGCCTGGTGGGCGCTGATCCGGTCGAGGGTGGCGGCCTTGTCGAGGTAGTCGTCGGGGTCCTCGGCGAACAGCAGGGCGAGGGAGGGGTCGAGGCCGCCGGAGCGGTACTGGGCGCCGGCGAGCGAGCCGATCGCCTCCCGCATGGTGTTGACGCGCTCCTGCTGCCGGGCGATCCGGTCCTGGGCGGCGCCGACCTGCTCACGCAGCACACCGGCGCGCTCGTCGGCCCTGTTGAAGGCCTCGGTGGCCCGCTCGGCGGCCGTGTAGAGGCGGTCCACCTCGGCACGGGCGGGATCGGACGGGGCGGCGGCGGCCGGCACGGCGCCGAACGCCGTGGCGGCGGACAGCACACAGAGGACTGCGCTGACCCCCCGGTCGAACCCGGACGGGGCATGGCGGCGATGGGACCCCACGGGAAGCCGCACTCCCTTCGCTGTCGGACACGGACGGTTCCCGTGACACGAGGGAGGGGTTCCGGGCCGCGGGGCCCGGGTGCCGGGACCGCGGGCGTCGGGGAACGGCCGCGGATGCCGTGTCGGGGAAACGCGCCAGACAGTAGCCGCGCGCCCGGCGACGGCCAAAGACCTCGGCGGGCACGGAGCGTGACGCCTCGCCGGGAACCCAGGTGATCAGCGGGGTGTGGGGTCAGCTCGCGCCACCGGATTTCGCCCGTTCGGGCGGGCCGGTGTGGCGCACATGCGAGTCCCCCGGAAGAGGGCCTCATCACCTGGGGTGAGGGAGGTCTGCCGGGGGACTGTTGCGCGTCGGACGCCGGACGTCAGATGCGGACGCCGAACTGGAACGGCATGTTGTTGATCGACTCGTAGCGGACGACCGTGCCGGTGCGCGGGGCGTGCAGCACCTGGCCGTTGCCCGCGTAGAAGCCGACGTGGTGCAGGTCGCCGTAGAAGATGACCAGGTCGCCGACCTGGAGCTGGCTCTGCGAGTAGATGCGCTGACCGTAGTTGGCCTGGGCCTGCGAGGTGCGCGGGATGTCGACGCCGGCCTGGGCGTAGGCCCAGGAGGTGAGGCCCGAGCAGTCGAAGGAGTTGGGGCCGGCGGCGCCGTACACGTACGGCTTGCCGATCTGGCTCTGCGCGGCGGCGTAGGCGGAGCCGGTGCGGCCGGAGGCGGGCTTGGCGTCGCTGCCGGCGCTGAGGGCGCTGCGCTCGCTGGCGCGGGTGGCCCGGCTCTCCTCCTCCTCGAGCGCCGCCTTCTCGGCAGCCGTCAGGGAGTTGAGGAGCTTCTGGGCCTCGGCGAGCTTGGCCTTGACCTCGTTCTTCTTCTTGCCCAGGGTCTCGCGGGTGTCGGCGAGGTCCTCGAGCTTCTCGGAGGCCTCCTCGCGCTGCTGGGCGAGCGAGCGCTGCTTGTCCTGGATCTTCTTCAGCGAGTCGACCTGCTGGGCGCTGAGCTGGTCGAGCGTGGACGCCTTGTCGAGGTAGTCGTCCGGGTCCGCGGAGAGGAAGAGCTGGAGCGAGGAGTCGATGCCGCCGGAGCGGTACTGGGCGCTGGCCGCGAGACCGATGCCCTCACGCAGCTCGTTCAGCTCGTCCTGGCCGCGGGCGACGTTGTCCTGGAGCGTGGAGATCTGCTTCTCCAGCTTCTCCTGCTTCTCCTTGGCCCCGTTGTACTTCTCGGTGGCCTTCTCGGCCTCCTCGTACAGCTTGTCGACCTTGGACTTGACCTCGTCCTTGCTCGGCTTCTCGCTGGGCGCCGCGTTGGCGGTCTGGGAGCCCAGGGCCACGGCTGCCATGGCTGCGGTGGTGAGCACGGTCACACGGGCGCGGCTCGGCTGCTTGGGTCGACGGTGGGACGCCACGAAGGCGAGCTCCTTCTTCCTCCAGCCGCCTACCGACACGCCGGTGGGCGGTGCCCCTCCGCCGTCACTCCCGATGAGTGATCACCCGAGCGGAGGTTCGACGCCCGACCCTAGTGACCTTCTTGTGATCAGATCAAATCCTCTGGTGAAAAAAGTATGTGACGCTCGGCATTCCGGCACCCGCAACTCACAGGTTGGGCACAAGGGATTGACACTGCGTCACCCACGGTCCCCACCATTCCCGGCATTCACCGCGCATGCTACGGACGGGACCTATGGCACTCATGGGACGTACGGCCCGGAACGGCCGAGGGCCGGGTTTCAGCCACGCATGAACCGCTTGAGCAGCACCGCCGACGCCACCGGGCGGGCACCCGCCCTGGCCACGCCGTCGGCCACCTCGCGGTCCGTGGAGGCCACGATGACGGGCCGGCCGGGTGGTTCGGCGCGCACCAGCTGGCGGATCAGCTCGTCCGCGGTGACGCCGGGCTTGGAGAACAGCACCCGCACCCCGCGCGGCGGCGCGAGCAGCACCGGCGCGGCCAGCTCGGCGCCGTCGAAGACACAGGTCATCTCGGCGCCCGTCTGCGCGGCGAGCTGCGAGAGCTGGCCGAGCAGCCTGAGGCGCTGCTTCTCCAGCGGCATCTGCGGATAGCCGGTCTTGGTGACGTTGTAGCCGTCGACGACCAGGTGCGCCTGCGGCAGCGCGAGCAACTGGTCGAGGATCGCGGGGTCGTTGTCGGACAGGGCGCGGGCGGCGATGTCCTTCGGGGTCATCCGGCCCGGCTCGACGGCGTCCACGGTCTCGGCGGGGCGCATGGACACGGGCGGCAGCGCGAGCTCCCGCCGCAGGCCCTGCGCCGCGTCCAGGACGGTGTCCAGGAGCAGCCGTACGCGCATGTCCTCGACACTGCGCCCCTCGCGCGCCGCCCGGCGGGCGGCCTCCAGGGCGGCCTCCGTCTCACCGAGGCGCGCCTTGAGCCGCCGGCCCTCGCTCTCGGCGGCGGAGAGCTGTGCCTGCCCCTCGGCGCGCACGGTCTCCATCTCGCCCTGCAGCTTGCGCACCGCGGCCTCGCCGCGCTTGACGTCGCTGAGGGCCGCGCGCAGTTTCCGGTGAAGCGATTCGGCTTCCTTCTTCGCCGTCTCCAGCTCCGTGCGCAGCCGTTCGGTCTCGGTCCTGGTGTGCGCGCGGGCCCGGTCGAGCTCCTCGCGCAGCCGCTCCAGTTCGGCGCGGCTCTCCTCCCCGGCGCGCTCGGCGTCGGCCCGCTGGGCCTCCTCGCCGGCCGCGGTGACCAGCTTGACCCAGCCGGCCGGGCGCAGCACATAGGCGGCGGCCGCCACGTCCAGCGGATCCGCGGCCGGCGGCGGCGAGCCGGAGTCGAGGGCGCCGGCGAGTTCCGGCTGGGCCTCGCGGAGCCGCTCCCCGATGCGCTGTCTGAAGAGCGCGTCGGTCTCCACCGCGGCCGCCATGGCGTTGCCCGCGAACTTGGTCCGGCGATTCGGGGCGAACCGGGCGTACTGCCTGAGCTGTGCGGGCAGTTCCGCGACGGTCAGCCCGCCGAAGCCGTCCGAGACGATCTGCACGACGCGCTTGCGCACGCCCTCGGGCAGCGGACGGTCGAGCACCTCAGCGGCGCCGTCGTCCGGCCCACCGCCCACGGTCTCCACCATCCGTCACCCCAATACCTGTGCGGGAGCAGCTCCGTTCAGGAGCCGGCACCCGGCCTGTCCACGAGTTCCACCTGATCCACGCCGTTGCACCAGCGGCAGCGCACCGACTCGATGGTCTCACTGACCACCTCGCGTTCCTCCACCTTCGGCTCCCCGGCCAGGTCGAGGTGCACGTACTCGACGACCCTGGAGGAGCGGGTCACGTCGAACCGGGTCAGGTTGCCGCAGAGGGTGCAGCGCCAGCGGGTCGTCGCGGTCGGCAGGGGAACCGTCATCGTGGCTGCTCTTCCTTCTTCCGGTCTGCGTGACGCACCGGCCTCCCTGGTGCGTGTGGCACGTAACCCTACGGCCTGACGGGTCCCCGACGCCCGTCCGGTCACAGCGGCGAGGCGGTCTGTGCGGTTGGGTACCGTTACGTCATGATCTGTTCATGATCGGCAAGTGGAGCGCGGCGGGCGGCCGCGCGGAACGGGACCGGGCGGGACGGGAACAGCCGGCACCGGCGGTGACGTACGGCCTGATCGCGGCCTGTTGTCTGATCTTCGTGATCGGCCCGGCGTCCGGCCTGAACCCCTCGTACGGCACCGGGGACGAACTGCTCGCCGCGCAGCGGCTGTACTTCCGCGACTGGGGCGTGGTGCCCGCCGAGCTGCTCGCCGGCGATCCGGGCGCGCTGCTCACCCCCGTGACCGCGCTCTTCGTCCACGGCACCTGGCTGCACCTCCTCGGCAACATGCTGTTCCTGTACGTGTTCGGGGCGATGGCCGAGGAGCGGATGGGACGCATCCAGTTCGTCCTGTTCTACGTGGGCTGCGGCTATCTCGCCCTGGTCGGGTACGCGACCGCCCACGCCGGCTCGCCGCAGACGCTGGTCGGCGCGTCGGGCGCGATCTCCGCGGTCCTCGGCGCGTTCCTGTACCTGTTCCCCGGAGCGCGAGTCACGAGCCTGTTCCCGTTCCTTTTCTTCCTGCCGCTGCGCTTTCCGGCCTGGGTGACCCTGCCGTTCTGGCTCGCCCTGCAGTGGGCGGCGGCCGGCCGGGACAGCAGCGGCCCCGGGGTCGCCTACCTCGCCCATGTCGTGGGGTTCGCGCTGGGCTTCGCGTATGTGTGGGTGCGCTACGGGCGTACGCCGCCCGCCGTGTCCGCCCGGGGCGGGTCCGGCGGGCCCCCGGCCGGGCGGCCCCGCCCCGGCGAAGCTGAGTAAGGTGAAAGTCCAGTGCCGTCCCCAGGGAGAGAACCAGCCGTGATCACCGCGATCGTGCTCATCAAGACCAGCGTCGACCGGATTCCCGAGATCGCCGAGTCGATCGCCGCGCTGGACTCCGTCAGCGAGGTGTTCTCCGTCACGGGCACGTACGACCTGATCGCCATGGTCCGGGTACGGGCGCACGACGACCTCGCCGAGATCATCCCGGGCCGGATCAGCAAGATCCCGGGCGTGGAGGCGACGGACACGCACGTCGCGTTCCGCACGTACTCGCAGCACGACCTGGAGGCCGCGTTCGCCATCGGGCTGGACAACTGAGGACACCGAGGGCGCCGAGAGTTCCGGGGAGGCCTCGCGCTCGGCGAGGACGGTATTGCGGCACGGCGCGCCGAAGACGCTCGATGAGAGGTTCTTCATCCACGGCTCATCCTGGCCGCCGACCGGCCCGCACAGGCTCGTCCCATGGCCTTCTCGCGCAGACTGGCGGCCCTCGCCGCCGTCGTGGCGATTCCGCTGGGGATCGCCGCGACCAGTTTCCTCCTCACCGACAGCCAGCAGTCACCGAAGGTTCCGCCCAAGGTGGAACTGGAGAGCGGCTCCCCCACGACCGCGCCCGCATCGCCCCGGTCCCGGCCGGCACCGAGCGATGAGGTCGTGTCGCCGCCTCCGGTGACCGACGGCCCCGTGGACGATGATGACGACGACGACGGCCGCGGCCAGGATGCGGGGGACGACGGACCCGGTGACGACGACGGACCCGACGACGACGGACCCGACGACGGGGCCGACGACCGATCCGGCGACGACGGACCCGGTGGCGACGGCTGACGGCCCCCGTCGGCCGATATCCGCCCGGGTCCGCATCCTGCTGTGGCTGCTGCTCGTGATGGCGGTCGCGCTCGCCTCGGTGGCCACGACCACCCGCTCCATCCTGCTGCGGGACGCCGAGCACCGGATCAATCGCCTGCTCGCCCAGGAGACCGGTGAGTTCGCGCACTTCGAGGAGCAGGGCGTCGACCCGGAGACCGGGCGCCCGTTCACCGATCCGGCCCGGCTGCTGCGGGTCTTCCTGGAACGCCAGTACGCCGACCCGGACGAGGAGCTGATCGGGCTGGTGGGCCGGAAGGACCGCGGCCCCGCGCAGATCATCCAGCCCCGGGAGGTCGCGGTCGCCGTGCCCCTGCACAAGGACCCCGACGCACGGCGCCGCATCTTCGACTCGCCCGGCTCCAGCGGCACCCTGGACCGTCCGTCGGGCGAGATCCGCTGGGTCAAGGTCGTCATCGCCCGGGCCGGCGGCGAGCCGGACGCCGCGTTCGTCGTCGCCTTCCACCCGGCACGCGAACAGCGGGGCGTGGACGAGGTGTTCCGCGTCCTGCTCGCGATCTCCGGGGTGGCCCTGCTGCTGACCACGGGCATCGGCTGGGTGGTCGCCGGGCGGATCCTGCTGCCCGTACGCCTGGTGCGCACCGCGGCCGCCGAGATCACCGAGCAGGACCTCATCCGCCGCATCCCCGTGCACGGCCGGGACGACGTGGCCGCGCTCGCCGAGACGTTCAACGCGATGCTCGACCGGCTGGAGCGGGCCTTCGCCGCCCAGCGCGAGTTCGTGGACGACGCGGGCCACGAACTGCGCACCCCGATCACCATCGTGCGCGGCCATCTGGAACTGATGGGCGACGACCCCGCCGAGCGCGAGGAGACCGTCCGGCTGGTCACCGACGAGCTGGACCGGATGAGCCGCATCGTGGAGGACCTGCTGTTGCTCGCCAAGGCCGAACGCCCCGACTTCGTCACCCCCGAGCCGGTCCAGCTCGCCGAACTCACCGCCGACGTCTATGTCAAGGCCCGCACCCTGGGCGAGCGCGACTGGCAGCTCGCCGAGGTCGCGGACCGGGAGGCCCACCTGGACCCGCAGCGGATCACCCAGGCCATGGTCCAGCTCGCACAGAACGCCGTACAGCACACCGCCCCCGGCCAGACCATCAGCATCGGCTCCCGCACCGACGGCACGCGCGTGGAGCTGTACGTCGCCGACTGCGGGCCCGGTGTCCAGCCGCAGGACGCCGCAATGATCTTCGACCGCTTCCGGCGCGGCACCGCCCGGCGCGGGGCGCGCGGTTCGGGTGCGGGGCTCGGCCTGTCCATCGTCCGGGCGATCGCGCAGGCCCACGGCGGCCGCATCCGCCTGTACGACACCGCCGGTGGCGGCGCCACCTTCGTCATCACCCTGGAAGAGGCACGCACGTGAACCGCATCCTCATCGTCGAGGACGAGGACCGCATCGCGTCCTTCGTCGAGAAGGGACTGCGGTCCAACGGCTTCACCACCACCGTGGTCGGCGACGGTGACGCGGCCTACGAGTACGCCCTGACCGGCGGTTTCGACCTTGTCGTCCTGGACATCGGGCTGCCCGGCCGGGACGGCTTCACGGTGCTGCGGGAACTGCGCGAGGCCCGGGTGACGGTCCCCGTGATCGTGCTGACCGCGCGGGACTCCGTACGGGACACGGTGGCCGGCCTGGAGGGCGGCGCCGACGACTGGATGACCAAGCCGTTCCGCTTCGAGGAGCTGCTCGCCCGGGTGCGGCTGAGACTGCGTACGGCGGCCCGGGCGCCCGAGGTGACGGTGCTGCGCAGCGGCGAGCTCAGCCTGGACCTGCGCACGCGCCGGGCCCGCTCGGGCGGACGGACGGTGGATCTGACGGCCCGTGAGTTCGTGCTGCTGGAACTGTTCCTGCGGCACCCGGGGCAGGTCCTGTCCCGGGAGCAGATCCTGTCGCACGTGTGGGGGTACGACTTCGACCCCGGCTCCAACATCGTCGACGTGTACGTGCGCGCGCTGCGGAAGAAGCTGGGGGCGGAACGGGTCGAGACGGTGCGCGGGATGGGGTACCGGCTGCCCGGGTGACGGGCGTGACGAGGGTGGGGGACGGCGCGCGGCGCCGACGCGGCACCGCGTGAAGTTCCCTTCATCCACGCCTCATTGAGGACTCACCGCCCGAGTGAATCGTGGCTGGTGTGGTCCTGAAATCCGTTCCCCATACCGCCCTCTGCGTGGCAGCCCTGTCCCTGTGCGCGGTGCTCGCGGTGCCCGGCACCTTCCCCGGCCTGAATGCCGACGCCCGGCTCACACTCGCCGTCTTCGCCCTGGCGACCTGCGCCTGGATCGCCACGCCGATCGACGACACGTACATAGCCCTCGGCTCCGGTCTGGCCCTGACCGTGACCGGAGTGATCAGCAGCGACGACCTGTTCGGCACACTGGGCGACTCGATGGTGTGGCTGCTGATCTGCGCGTTCGTGCTGGCGGCGGCGGTGACCCGGACAGGACTCGCCGGCCGTGCCGCGGTGTTCCTGGTCGGCGGGGCGCGCACCGTACGGCAGCTGACCCATCTGACGACGGCCGCGCTGGTGGTCACCGCGTTCGCGGTGCCCTCCACCTCCGGCCGGGCCGCCCTCGCGCTGCCGGTCTTCCTCGCCCTCGCCAAGGCGCTCGCCGACCGGAGACGACTGGTCGTGATGCTGGCGCTGCTGTTCCCAACCGTGATCCTCCTGTCGGCGGTGGCGACCCTGATCGGCGCGGGTGCGCATCTGATCACGGTGTCGGTGCTGTGGGAGGCGACCGGAGAGCGGATCGGCTTCACGGAGTGGCTGCTGCTGGGGCTGCCGCTGGCCGTCGCGAGCTCCCATCTCGCCGCCGAGACCGTACTGCTGACGACCACGCGGCGCGCGGATCGCAAGGACCCGGTGCGGATCACCACCGAAGAGATACAGGAGCACAGCGACCGCCCGGTGACCGGCCCCTGGTCGCAGGCCGAGACGCGATGCGCGGCACTCCTCGGCACGGTCGTGCTGCTGTGGTGCAGTGAGCCGCTGCACCGGGTGCCCCCCGCGATAGTCGCCCTGATCGGTGCGGTCGTGGCGGCCTCTCCGGCGCTCGGCACCGTACGGCTGAAGGACGCACTGAAGACGGTGCCCTGGCCGCTGCTGCTGTTCATGGCCTCGACGATGGCAATGGGCGTCGCGCTCGCCGACTCGGGCGCGGCGCAGTGGCTGGTGTCCGCGCTGCCCGCCGAGGGGATCTCCCCGACCTTGTTCCTCACGGTCGTGATCGCGGTCAGTACCGCGGCCCATCTGGCCCTGCAGTCCCGTTCGGCACGCTCCTCGGTACTGGTTCCCGTGGTGGTCGCGGCCGCCGCGGCCGCCGGGGTCAACCCGGTAGCGGCCGCCCTCGCGTCCACCGCGGCCGCGGGCTTCTGCCACACCCTGCACGCCTCCGCGAAGCCGGTCACCCTCTTCGGCGAGATCCCCGGCGTCCCCACGTACACCTCTCGCGACCTGCTGCGGCTGTCCGCCGTCCTGGCGCCGCTGACGGCCGCCCTGGTCCTCGTCTTCGCCGTCGCGGTGTGGCCGCTGCTCGGTGTCCCCGTTGTCCGTTAAGCCCTTGTCCGTGAGGAGCCCCTCCCATGCTCACCCGCATCGCCATCGCCCCCAGCGGATTCAAGGAGTCCCTGTCCGCGCAGGCCGCCGCCGACGCGATCGCGGCCGGCGTCCGCCGTGTCGTACCCACCGCCGAGCTCGATCTGATTCCCCTGGTCGACGGCGGGGAGGGCACGGCCGCCACGCTGGCCGCCTCGACCGGGGGCAGGCTGGTCGCACTCGCCGCCACCGGTCCGGTCGGGGAACGGCTCGGCACCCATTTCGCCCTCCTCGGCTCCCACGACACGGCGGTGGTCGAGATGGCGGCCGTCGCGGGTCTCTCCCTTGTTCCGCGCACCCTGCGCGACCCGGGCGCCACCACCACGTACGGTGTCGGCGAGCTGATCCGCGCCGCGCTGGACACGGGCGTACGACGCGTACTGGTCGGCTGCGGCGACTCGGGTACGTCCGACGGGGGCGCCGGCGCCCTCCAGGCCCTGGGCGCCCGGCTGCTGGACGCGGACGGGTTCGAACTGGCGCCCGGCGGCGGGGAACTGATCCGGCTGCACCGCGTCGACCCGTCCGGGCTGGACCCCCGGCTGGCGGACGTCGAGCTGGTCGTCGCCTGCAATCCGTACAACGTGCTGTGCGGGGAGCGCGGCGTCGCCCGCGTCTTCGGCCCGCAGAAGGGCGCGACGCCCGCGCAGGTGGAGAGGCTGTCGGCCGGGCTGGAGAACTGGGCGCGCATCCTCACCCGCGACCTCGGCGTCACCGGCACCGATCTGCGGCACGGCGCCGGAACCGGCGCCTCCGGCGGTCTGGGCGCGGGCCTGGCCGCCCTGGGCGCCCGGCTGCTCCCCCGCTTCGACGTCCTGCTGGACCGCCTCGACCTGGACGCCCGGCTCGCCCGCGCCGACCTGGTCCTCACCGCCGAGGGCGCCCTGGACCGCCAGACGCCCCGCGGCAAGGTACCGGCCGAGGTGGCCCGCCGCGCCAAGCTGCACGGACGACCGGTGCTCGCCCTGGCGGGCACCCTCGGCGAGGGCGCCCACGACGTACCGGGCGTGGACGCCTGCACCGGCATCCTGCCCGCCCCGATGGCCCTGGCCGAGGCCCTGCTCCGGGGCTCCGAACTGCTCACGGACGCCACCGAGCGTGCCCTGCGGATGATCCTGCTGGGCGCCCGGCTACCGGGGCGGGCGCCGGTCACCCCGGTCGCCCCGGTGGCTCACGCGGCCGTGTCGGGCACGCAGCGTCCGTTCTCCGTCCGGTAGCTCCACTTCGCCCCGTCCCGCACGAGCTCTCCGACCGCGGCCACGAACCGCTCCACGTGCTCGTCGGGCGTGCCCGCGCCGAAGCTCACCCGGATGGCGTTGAGGGACTTCTCGCCGGGCTCGGCCTCGGGGGCGCCGCACTCGCCCTGGCTCTGCGGGTCGCCGCCCAGCAGAGTGCGGACCAGCGGGTGGGCGCAGAACAGGCCGTCGCGGACGCCGATGCCGTACTCGGCGGAGAGGGCGGCGGCGAAGTGGGAGCTGTTCCAGCCCGCGACGACGAAGGAGATGACGCCCACCCGCGGGGCGTCGTCGCCGAAGAGGGAGAGGACCCGCACGCCGGGCACGGCGGCCAGTCCTTCCCGGACCTTGCCGATCAGGTACCGCTCGCGGGCGACGAGGGTGTCGAACCCGGCCTCGGTGAGGGCCTTGCAGGCGGAGGCGACGGCGTAGGCACCGATGACGTTGGGCGAGCCGGCCTCGTGGCGCGCGGCGCCCTCGTGCCACTCCACGTGCACGCCCCCGTCCTCGCCCCGGGTGACCCTGCGGCTGGCGCCGCCGCCCGCGAGGTAGGGCTCGGCCTCCCGCAGCCAGTCGGCGCGGCCGGCCAGCACGCCGGCGCCGAAGGGCGCGTACAGCTTGTGCCCGGAGAAGGCGACCCAGTCGACGTCGAGGTCCGCCACCGACACCGGGTGGTGCGGGGCGAGCTGGGCGGCGTCCAGGACGATGCGGGCGCCGTGCGCGTGCGCGGCGGCGGCCAGCTCGCGCACCGGCCACAGCTCGCCGGTGACGTTGGAGGCGCCCGTGACGCAGACCAGGGCGGGCCCGTAGGGGTTGCGGTCGGCGAGGGCACGCTCCAGGACGGTCACGGCCTCGTCCGGGGTCCGCGGGGCGTCGAGGAAGGTGACCTGCGCGTCCCGCCACGGCAGCAGCGCGGCGTGGTGCTCGGTCTCGAAGACGAACACCTGGCAGCCGGCGGGCAGCGCGGCGGCCAGCAGGTTGAGCGAGTCGGTGGTGGACCGGGTGAAGACGACCTGGTCCCCGTCACGGCAACCGAGGAACTCGGCGACGGCCGCGCGGGCGTTCTCGAACAGGTCGGTGGAGAGCTGCGACAGGTACCCGGCACCGCGGTGCACGCTGCCGTAGTAGGGCGCGTACGCCGCCACGTCGTCCCACACCCGCTGCAGGGCGGGAGCGCTGGCGGCGTAGTCGAGCGCGGCGTAGGCGACCTCGCCGCCGGTGACGAGCGGGACGGTGACATCCCCGCCCAGAACGGGCAGCGGGGCGCAAACGGACTGGTCGGCGGCAGCGGTGAGGACGGACATGGGTGCACTCCCGTACGAAGCAGGCGGAATCACCGCGCGAGCGCACACGGCTCGAGCGCGGGAAAAGAGTGAAAGGGATGCGGAGGCGGGGCTCTGCGGCCCTAACGCATTCGCTTGCTCACGGGAGGCTCCTCGACGACCAGGACCCCTGGTGGCGCGAGGGGTCCGCGCTTGCCACGCACCTTGCTGTGCGCGACCTGGTCTTCACCCGGGGCACCCCGCCACGGACGGAGGGTTGCCGGACAGCCGGCCGGGGCCGTATGACTGTCACTCATGACCTGGACGGGAACGTACGCGAAATGATCGTCGTCCCGCAACCCGTGTCCGGATCGCGGGACGACACCCGGTGAACGCTATGCGTTGCTCGCGGCCACCCAGCGGTCGAGGACCCGCTTGGCCGCCCCGGAGTCGATCGACTCCGCCGCCTTGTCCATCCCGGCGCGGATCCGCTCGGCCAGCGTCCCGGTGCCCGGCTCCAGGGCGACCAGGGCCGCCGCGGAGTTGAGCAGCACGGCGTCCCGTACCGGGCCGGACTCGCCGTCCAGCAGCCGCCGGGCCACATCCGCGTTGTACGAGGCGTCCGCGCCGCGCAGCGCCTCCACCGGCACCAGGTCGAGGCCGACGTCCCGCGGGTCGAAGGACTCCTCGGTCACCGTGCCGTCGCGCACCACCCACACCCGGGACGTGGCCGTCGTCGTCAGCTCGTCGAGGCCGTCGTCACCGCGGAACACCAGGGCGGAGTTGCCGCGCTCGGCGAAGACGCCGGCGACGATCGGCGCCATCCGGGGGTCGGCGACACCGATCGCCTGGGACCGCACCTTGGCCGGATTGGTGAGCGGGCCGAGGAAGTTGAACACCGTGCGGATCGCCAGCTGACCGCGTGCGGCGGCCACATGGCGCAGCGCCGGGTGGAACTTCACCGCGAAGCAGAAGGTGATCCCGGCCTCCTCGGCGACCTCCACCACCCGCTGCGGCGTCAGCTGCAGGTTGACGCCGAGCTTCTCCAGGACATCCGAGGCGCCGGACGCCGACGACGCGGCCCGGTTGCCGTGCTTGACGACCTTGGCGCCGGTTCCGGCCACGACGACCGCCGACATGGTGGAGATGTTGACCGTCCTGGCGCCGTCGCCGCCGGTACCGACGATGTCGACGGTGTTCCCCGGCACCTCGATCACGTTCGCGTGCTCGTACATCGTGCGGACCAGACCGGTGATCTCCTCGACGGTCTCGCCCTTGGCCCGCAGCGCCACCGCGAACCCGGCGATCTGCGCGTCGGTCGCCTCGCCGCGCATGATCACGTCCATCGCCCAGGCGGTCTCGTCCGCGGACAGATGCCGGCCCTCCAGCAGGCCGTTCAGCAGGACGGGCCAGGAGCGGCCCGCCGCGGTGTCGCCTCCAGCGGGGGTCACAGCGCTCATCAGCCGCTCCTGGGTTTCCTAGACATGTGGGAAGAGACTGGCTCCACCCTATCCACCCTCTGTACACACAGAAGGGCCCCGTCCGCGGTACGGACGGGGCCCTTCTGTGTGGCGTGGCGAACGCAGTGATCAGTGGTGGCCGTGGCCGCTCGTGATCTCCTTGTACTCCTCGACGGTCGGCTTGGCGATCTGGTGCTCCTCGCCGAAGTAGCCCTTGCTGAGCTTGGCGCGCAGCTTCTCGGAGCCCTTCACCTTGCGCTTGACACCGTTCTCGTCGACCTCGGGGCCGATCTCGGCGGGCCGGTACTGCTCGTGCGCGGTGAGCGTGTACAGCTGCTCCTGGCTGAGCGGCTCGTGCACCTCGATGAACTCACCGTGCGGCAGGCGCTTGATGATGCCGGTCTCACGGCCGTGCAGCACCTTCTCGCGGTCCCGGCGCTGCAGGCCGAGGCAGATCCGCTTGGTGATGACGAAGGCGATGACCGGTCCGGCGAAGAACGCGATGCGGACGAACCAGGTGACCGCGTTGATCGACATATGGAAGTGGGTGGCGATCAGGTCGTTGCCACCGCCGATCAGGCCGACCATGTACCAGGTCACCCAGGCGACACCGAAGGCGGTACGCGTCGGCGCGTTGCGCGGGCGGTCCAGGATGTGGTGCTCGCGCTTGTCGCCGGTGACCCAGGACTCCAGGAACGGGTAGACCGCGATGATGCCCAGCACCAGGCCGAAGACGACCAGCGGGATGAACACGCCCAGGACCAGTGTGTGGCCCCAGAGGTTGATCTCCCAGCCCGGCATGGCGCGGACCAGACCCTCGGCGAAGCCCATGTACCAGTCGGGCTGGGCGCCCGTGGACACCTGGTCCGCGCGGTACGGGCCCAGGGCCCAGATCGGGTTGATCGTGAACAGGCCGGCGATCAGCGCGATGACACCGAAGACCAGGAAGAAGAAGCCTCCGGCCTTGGCCATGTAGACCGGCAGCAGCGGCATGCCGACCACGTTCTGGTTGGTCTTTCCGGGACCCGCGTACTGCGTGTGCTTGTGGTAGAAGACCAGGATCAGGTGCGCCACCATCAGGCCGAGCATGATGCCCGGCAGCAGCAGGATGTGGATCGAGTAGAAGCGGGCCACGAAGTCGTCGCCCGGGAACTCGCCGCCGAACAGGAACATCGAGATGTACGTGCCGACGATCGGCACGGACAGGATCGCGCCCTGTGTGAAGCGGACACCCGTACCGGAGAGCAGGTCGTCCGGGAGCGAGTAGCCGGTGAAGCCGGTGAACATGCCGAGGGCGAACAGCAGGAAGCCGAACAGCCAGTTGACCTCACGCGGCTTGCGGAACGCGCCGGTGAAGAAGACGCGCATCATGTGCACGAACATGCCGGCGAGGAAGATCAGCGCGGCCCAGTGGTGGATCTGCCGGATGAGCAGACCGCCACGGACGTCGAAGCTGATGTCCAGCGTCGACTTGAAGGCCTCGCTCATCATCTGGCCCTGCATCGGCACGTAGCTGCCGTGGTACTCCACCTCGTTCATCGACGGGTGGAAGAACAGCGTCAGGTACACACCCGTGAGGATGATGATGATGAAGCTGTACATGCAGATCTCGCCCAGCATGAACGACCAGTGGTCGGGGAAGATCTTGCGCATGTTGGCCTTGGCCAGGGAGTAGATCCCGAGGCGGCCGTCGGCCCAGTCGGCGACGCGCTCGCCGGCCGGTGCCTTCCCGCGCGAGCGCGAGTCGGCGGCGGTGGTGTTCGTAGTGCTCATCCGCGCTCCCAGAAGGCAGGACCGACGGGCTCTTCGAAGTCATCGAGCGCCTCGAGGTAACCCTCGTCGTTGACGCCGATGCGCAGCTGCGGCAGGGCGTGACCGGCCGGGCCGAAGATCACCCGACCGCCGTCGGACAGGTCGAAGGTGGACTGGTGGCAGGGGCAGAGCACGTGGTGCGTCTGCTGCTCGTACAGGGAGATCGGGCAACCCACGTGGGTGCAGATCTTCGAGTACGCCACGATGCCCTCGTGGGACCACTCGAGCTCCTGCTTGTCCTTGATGTCCTCCGGGTGGAGCCGGACGATCATCAGGGCAGCCTTGGCGATCTCGTTCTGGAAGCCGTGGTCGTGCTCGTCCAGGCCCTCGGGCTTGGCGAAGGTGAGCGAACCGACGGCGACGTCCGAGGGACGCAGCGGCTCGTTGGTGTTCTGGTTGACGAGCAGCTTGCCCTTGCGCCACAGCGTGTGGCGCAGCTTGGTCTCGGGCAGCGGGCCGAGGTCGCGCAGCAGCACGACACCGGAGAGCGGCACCAGGGCCAGCGCGCCGAACATCGTGTTGCGGATCAGCTTCCGGCGGCCGAGCTGCGACTCCTCGGCACCCTGCTTGAAGTCGGCCAGCACCTTGGACCGGACCTCGGGCGAGGCCTCGATCGGGTGGCGCTCGTCGGCGACCTCCACGTCCGACATCAGCGTGCGGGCCCAGTGGACCGCGCCGGCACCGATGCAGAACAGGGCGATGCCGAGGGTGACGCCCAGCGCGAAGTTCAGCGCGCTGATGTGGCCGAGCGTCCAGATGTAGACGTGCTTGTCGACCGGGATCGCCACGTACGCGGCGATGAAGCCGATGGTCGCCAGCATCGACACCGTGAACAGCAGGGCGACCGTGCGCTCGGAGCGCTTGGCGGCCCGCTCGTCGATGTCCTGGATGCGGTGCTCGTGGGGCGGCAGGCCCGGGTCGGCGAACGGGTTCTTCTCGTCCGCCACACTCACGGCGCCGTGCGCGGTGTCCTGCGCTGCGGGCAGGTTCTCTTCGGGAATGTCTTGGCTACTCATGACTTCTTGGCCTTTGCGGTCCGAGCGGCGACCCAGACGGCGACGGCGATCATTGCGCCGAGACCGAAGACCCAGGCGAACAGGCCCTCGCTGACCGGACCGAGCCCACCGAGGGCGTTGCCGCCGGGCTCAACGGTGTCGTCGCTGTTGACCGCGTCGAGGTACGCGATGATGTCCTTCTTGTTCTCCTCCGACAGCGTCGTGTCGGGGAAGGACGGCATGTTCTGCGGGCCCGTCTGCATGGCCTCGTAGATGTGCTTCGGGTCGACGTCTTCGAGGGTCGGCGCGTACTTGCCCTCGGACAGCGCACCGCCCTTGCCGGTGAAGTTGTGGCACTGCGCGCAGTTGGTGCGGAACAGCTCGCCGCCCTCGGCGATGTCGGCGCCCGCGGGGTCGTACTGCTCCTCGTCCGGGACGGACGGACCGGCGCCCAGCGAGGCGACGTACGCCGCGAGCTGGTCGATCTCGGCCTGCGTGTAGATGACCTTCTTGCGCGGGACCTGAGCGCCCGGCTGCTGGGCCGGCATACGGCCGGTGCCCACCTGGAAGTCCACGGCCGCGGCGCCCACGCCCACCAGGGACGGCCCGTCGGAGGTGCCCTGACCGCCGGTGCCGTGGCAGCTGGCGCAGCCGACGGCGTAGAGCTTCTTGCCCTCGTCGATGGCCAGGGACTGCGCGGTCTCGTCGGCCTGCGCCTTGTCAGCGGGCGCGAAGACGGCGTACAGCCCCCCGGTGGCCGCCAGCGCGATGAGTAGGACGACGATCGCCGCCAGCGGATGGCGTCGTCGTGCGGAGAGCTTTTTCACGGATTACCCCGGTGTCAGGATCTTCTGCGTCGATGCTTCTGGTGAATGGATCGGTCCGTCGCGGCCGGTGCTGCACCGCCGACGGCGCCCGATTTACTTGATCATGTAGATCGTGGCGAAGAGGCCGATCCAGACGACATCGACGAAGTGCCAGTAGTAGGACACGACGATGGCGGCGGTCGCCTGCTCGTGAGTGAACCTGCGGGCCGCGTACGTACGGCCGAGGACCAGCAGGAAGGCGATGAGACCACCCGTCACGTGCAGGCCGTGGAAGCCGGTGGTCAGGTAGAACACCGAGCCGTACGGGTCGGACGAGAGCGAGAGGCCCTCGTGCTTGACCAGCTCCGTGTACTCGAAGACCTGCCCGCCGATGAAGATCGCACCCATGACGAAGGTGACGATGAACCACATCCGGAGCTTCTTCACGTCACCGCGCTCGGCGGCGAACACGCCGAGCTGACAGGTGAGGGAGGAGAGCACCAGGATCGAGGTGTTCGTCAGCGAGAACGGGAAGTTCAGGGCGTCGGCCTTCTCGCTCCAGAAGTCCGGCCCGGTCACCGATCGCAGGGTGAAGTACATCGCGAAGAGGGCCGCGAAGAACATCAGCTCGGAACTCAGCCAGATGATGGTTCCGACGCTGGTGAGGTTCGGTCGATTGACCGACGGGTGCGCGTGCCCGGTATCTACTGTCGTTGCTGTCGCCACGACCGACATTATGTCGGTCGCTTATCCCGCCCTCACTCCCGGGGGTGCCGTTCGGGGTGTTCGTGCCCCGTGCGCTGCCCGTATGGCCCATCGAAGCCCTGTCCGAACCGGTGCTGACGGGGTGTCCGAAGGAGTAGCATCCGCGCAACGGTCTTGTCCGTTCCGTTCCGTACGCGCGACGTCGACGTCCCGGAGGAAGCATGCAGCCGACCGCCACGGTGCTGGTCTACAGCGACGACTCCCACACTCGCGAACAGGTGCGGCTGGCGGCCGGGCGAAGGCCCGCGCCGGATGTTCCCGCCGTGGAGTTCGTCGAGTGCGCCACCCCGGCCGCCGTCGTGAAGGAGCTGGACCGGGGCGGCATCGACGTCTGCGTCCTGGACGGCGAGGCCGTGCCCATGGGCGGCATGGGGGTGTGCCGCCAGATCAAGGACGAGATCTTCGACTGCCCGCCGGTGCTGCTGCTGATCGGCCGCCCGCAGGACGCCTGGCTGGCCACCTGGAGCCGCGCGGACGCGGCGGTGACGCTGCCGGTGGAGCCGGTGGAGTTCGCCGACGCCCTCGCCTCCCTGCTGCGCCGCAGGGCCGCTGTGAGCGCCTGAGAGCCGGAGCGCCTGGCCGCACGGCCACAGCCCCCGTACGGACGCGTACGGGGGCTGTGGCCGTCCAGGGGCCGTCACACGGACTCGGGGCGCAGCCTGGGGCGCTCGTCGGGGCGGGCGGCGTCCGCGTCGGCCACCAGAGCGCTGCCCGCGCGCCAGCGCCGCCAGTCCAGGTTCCAGTCGCCGTAGCCGTTGCCGAAGGGGGCCATCGCCTCGCCGCCGGAGTTCACCACCTGGACGATGTCGCCCTCCCGCACGGTGTCGAAGAACCACTCGGCGTTGCCGGTGCTCATGCCGGTGCAGCCGTGGCTGACGTTCGCGCTGCCCTGGGACCCCTCCGACCAGGGGGCCGCGTGGACGTACTCACCGCTCCAGGTCACCCGGGCCGCGTAGTAGACGGGCAGGTCGTAGGAGTCGGAGCTGTCGCGCGGTATGCCGATGCTCTCGCCGCGCATCCGTACGAAGTACTCCTTGCCCAGGACGACCTTGACGCCGTTGCGGGTCTCGAAGCCGGGTTTGCCGGTGGTGACCGGGATCTCCCTGATGACCTCGCCGTTGCGGTGCACTGTCATGCTGTGGGCCGCGGCGTCCGTGACGGCGATCAGGCGGTCGCCCGTGGTGATGCTCAGTGGCCTGGCGCGGCCGCCGCGGAGGCGGTCGTCGACCCGGACGCCCTCCAGGAGGCTGTGGACCCGGATCGTCGCGTGCGCGGGCCAGTACTCCTCGGGGCGGTAGTGCAGCTTCCGGTCGTCCACCCAGTGCCAGGCGCCCGCCACGGCGGGCGTGGACTCGACGCGCAGGGCGCGCTCGACGACGGCCCGTGCGGCCCGGTCGCGGACGGGTGCGCCGAGTTCGGCGACGACGGGCTGGCCGACGCCGTACTCGCCCGCCTTGGGGCCGAAGGTGACGTCCAGCCTTCTGGTGGTGGTGGGCCGGCCGGTGCGGAAGGTGCGGACCTCGCGGCCCGGGCGGCCGTCGTCGTTCTCCGTGCTCACCCGGACCGTGTAGCGGGCGCCGGCGGCGAGGGGGGACGTGCTGTGCCAGCGGCCGCCGTCGGCGGAGAGCTCGCCCGGCACGTACCGTCCCGACCCGTCCACGGCCGTGACGTCCGTGAGGCGCCCGTCGCCGTCGGCGGTGATGTCCAGGGGCCGGTCCGGGTCGGCCTGCTCGCCGTCGCCCGTGGCGATGCTGAACGAGACGTCGGCCGCCGCGTCGTACGGCGTGGCGGCGAGCGGATGGCCGCCGCCGCAGGCGGTGACGGCCGCGCCCAGGGCGGCCAGCAGCGCGGTGGTGCCGGCGACCGTGCGGTGACGCGGAGTGCGGTTCATGGCCTCACCGTAGGAAGGGCCGTCCGCCCGGGCGCGGCGGGATGACCCGTACGGGGGAACCGGCTGCGGCAAAGGAGGGAGCCCGGACCTCCTCGACGGAGTGTCCGGGCTCCCGTGCGCGTCGCGCGTGCTACTGGTTCTGGTTCTCACCGCGGTAGTACTCGAACACCCAGCCCCACAGGCCGAACGCGATGACCGGCGCGGAGAAGTACAGCAGCCACCAGCCGAAGACGACGCCCAGGAAGGCGAGGGCGCCACCGACGGCCAGGGACAGCGGCTGCCAGGAGTGCGGGCTGAAGAAGCCCAGCTCGCCGGCGTCGTCCGCGACGTCGGCCTCCTTGTCGTCCTGGGCGCCCGTGTCGGCCCGCTTGGCCGTGAAGGCCAGGTAGTAGCCGATCATGATGCTCAGGCCGAAGGCCAGGAAGAGCGCCGTGGTACCCGCCGGTTCCTTGGACCACACGCCATACACGATGGCCATGACCAGGATGAAGACGGCGAGCCAGATGAACATCTTGCCCTGGATCTTCACTTGCCGGCCTCCTTGCCGCCGACGAGGGCCTTCTCGTCACGCTCGACGTTCTCGAGCTGGTCGAGAGCGGCGATCTCGGGGTGGTGCAGGTCGAACGCCGGGGATTCGCTGCGGATCCGCGGCAGGGTGGTGAAGTTGTGCCGCGGCGGCGGGCAGGAGGTCGCCCACTCGAGCGAACGGCCGTAGCCCCACGGGTCGTCGACCTCGACCTTCTTGCCGTACTTGGCGGTCTTCCAGACGTTGTAGAAGAACGGCAGGATCGACAGGCCGAGCACGAACGAGGCGATCGTCGAGATCGTGTTCAGGGCGGTGAAGCCGTCGGCCGCGAGGTAGTCCGCGTACCGGCGCGGCATGCCCTCGGCACCCAGCCAGTGCTGGACCAGGAACGTGCCGTGGAAGCCGATGAACAGCGTCCAGAAGGTGATCTTGCCGAGCCGCTCGTCGAGCATCTTGCCCGTCCACTTCGGCCACCAGAAGTGGAAGCCGGAGAACATCGCGAAGACGACGGTGCCGAAGACGACGTAGTGGAAGTGCGCCACCACGAAGTACGAGTCGGAGACGTGGAAGTCCATCGGCGGCGAGGCCAGGATGACACCGGTCAGACCACCGAAGGTGAAGGTGATCAGGAAGCCGGTCGCCCAGAGCATCGGGGTTTCGAAGGACAGCGAGCCCTTCCACATCGTGCCGATCCAGTTGAAGAACTTCACACCGGTCGGGACCGCGATGAGGAACGTCATGAAGGAGAAGAACGGCAGCAGCACACCGCCGGTGACGTACATGTGGTGCGCCCACACGGTCACGGACAGACCCGCGATGGAGATGGTCGCGGCGACCAGACCCATGTAGCCGAACATCGGCTTGCGGGAGAAGACCGGGATGACCTCACTGATGATGCCGAAGAACGGCAGCGCGATGATGTACACCTCCGGGTGGCCGAAGAACCAGAAGAGGTGCTGCCACAGCAAGGCTCCGCCGTTGGCGGCGTCGAAGATGTGGGCGCCGAACTTGCGGTCCGCCTCCAGGGCGAACAGGGCCGCGGCCAGGACCGGGAAGGCGAGCAGGACCAGCACACCGGTCAGCAGCACGTTCCAGGTGAAGATCGGCATGCGGAACATCGTCATGCCGGGGGCGCGCATGCAGATGATCGTGGTGATGAAGTTGACCGCACCGAGGATCGTGCCGAAGCCGGAGAAGGCCAGACCCATGATCCACATGTCGGCGCCGACACCCGGCGAGCGGATCGCGTCCGACAGCGGGGAGTAGGCGAACCAGCCGAAGTCGGCCGCGCCCTGCGGGGTCAGGAAGCCGCCCACCGCGATGAGCGAGCCGAACAGGTACAGCCAGTACGCGAACATGTTGAGCCGCGGGAACGCCACGTCGGGCGCGCCGATCTGCAGCGGCATGATCCAGTTCGCGAAGCCGGAGAACAGCGGGGTGGCGAACATCAGCAGCATGATCGTGCCATGCATGGTGAACGCCTGGTTGAACTGCTCGTTCGACATGATCTGCGTACCCGGGCGGGCGAGCTCGGCGCGCATGACGAGCGCCATCACGCCACCGATACAGAAGAACACGAACGAGGTGACCAGGTACAGCGTGCCGATCGTCTTGTGGTCCGTGGTGGTCAGCCACTTGATCACCTGGTTACCGCGCTGCCGGTTCCGTGCCGGCTGCCCGTTCTCGTACGAGTCGGCCGCGGCACCCTGAGATGCGTTGAGGATGCTCACAGCTGGTTCGCCTCCCGCTCCTTCGAATGGTCGGTCTGCTCGATGCCGGCCGGGACGTACCCGGTCTGGCCCTTCTCCGCGAGCTCCTTGACGTGCTGCTCGTAGCGCTCCTCGGAGACGACCTTCACGTTGAACAGCATCCGGGAGTGGTCGACGCCGCACAGCTCGGCGCACTTGCCCAGGAAGGTGCCCTGCCTGTTCGGCGTCACCTGGAAGGCGTTGGTGTGACCCGGGATGACGTCCTGCTTCATCAGGAACGGCACCACCCAGAAGGAGTGGATGACGTCACGCGAGGTGAGGACGAAGCGGACCGTCTTGCCCTCGGGGAGCCAGAGGGTCGGGCCGGGGTTGCCGGTCTGCTCGTTCTTGGTGCCCGGGATGCCGCAGTCGTAGACGCCGCCGGCGTTGTCCGGGAAGTCGTTCTTGAAGCGGTCCGGGATCGCTTCCAGGTTCTTGTCCGTCTTGGCGTCGCCGGCGGAACCGTCGACGTTCTCGACGTAGTTGAAGCACCAGCTCCACTGGAAGCCGACCACGTTCACCGTGACGTCGGGCTTCTTGGAGGTGTCCAGGAGCGCCGACTCGTCGCGGGCGGTGAAGTAGAACAGCACCGAGACGATGATGAGGGGGACGACCGTGTACAGGGCCTCGATGGGCATGTTGTACCGGGTCTGCGGGGGGATCTCCACCTTGGTGCGGCTGCGCCGGTGGAAGAACGCGCTCCACAGGATCAGGCCCCACACCAGCACGCCGACGGCGAGTGCGGCCGCCCAGGAACCCTGCCACAGGGAGAGGATCCGCGGAGCCTCTTCCGTGGTCGGGGTGGGCATACCAAGGCGGGGGAAGTCTTCCCAGTTGTACGAGCAACCGGTGGCTGTCGCCAGGACCAGGCCCGCAGTCAGTGCCTGCAGCAGCTTCCGCCGCATCGGGCGCCGCGGCGAGCGGTCGGAGCCGTTGGGACTCACGTAGCGCCTTCCCGAGAGTCTCGCCCGCGCGGTCGGCTGCGGCCTTCTCGCTGGTCGGTCGCCGCCCTGCGTCGGGCAGGGGTTTGGATGTTTATGCGGACCAAACCCTACTGGACGCCATTTGGGGTCGCGCGGGGAGGGTGCCCAACGCGCCGCCGGACACCCCGAAGGGGTGGAATGACCGGCTCCGGGGCCCGTCTGACGGCCCCTTGGGAGGTTTACCGACACGCCCGCCCCACACGTCCCGCGCGCCGCGGTGCCCACGGAGGGCACGCGGGGTGCGCCGGCGGCACGGGTTAGCGTGGCGGCGTGTCCTACTTCGACGCCGCGTCCTCCGCTCCCCTGCACCCCGTCGCCCGGCAGGCCCTGACCGCCTCGCTCGACGAGGGGTGGGCCGACCCCGCCCGTCTCTACCGCGAGGGGCGGCGGGCCCGGCTGCTGCTCGACGCGGCGCGCGAGGCGGCCGCCGATGCGGTGGGCTGCCGCCCGGACGAGCTGGTCTTCACCTCCTCGGGCACGCGCGCGGTGCACTCCGGGATCGCGGGCGCGCTGGCGGGGCGCCGCCGGGTGGGGGCGCACCTGGCCGTGTCGGCCGTCGAGCACTCCTCGGTGCTGCACGCGGCGGAGGTCCATGAGGCCGGGGGCGGCACGGTGACCCGGGTCGCGGTGGACCGTACGGGCGCCGTCGACCCGTCCGGGTTCGCCGCGGCGCTCCGTCCGGACACCGCGCTCGCCTGCCTCCAGTCCGCCAACCACGAGGTGGGCACCGAGCAGCCGGTCGCCGAGGTGGCCGGGGCGTGCCGCGAGGCCGGGGTGCCGCTGCTGGTGGACGCGGCGCAGTCGCTGGGCTGGGGGCGCGTGGAGGGGGACTGGTCCCTGCTGGCCGCCAGCGCCCACAAATGGGGCGGTCCGGCCGGGGTCGGGCTGCTCGCCGTGCGCAAGGGGGTGCGGTTCGCGCCGCAGGGCCCGGCGGACGAGCGGGAGTCGGGGCGGGCGGCCGGGTTCGAGAACATCCCGGCGATCGTGGCGGCGGCGGCCTCGCTGCGGGCCGTACGGGCCCAGGCGGCCGAGGAGGCCGGGCGGCTGCGGGAGCTGACGGAGCGGATCCGGGCCCGGGTGCCGTCGCTGGTCCCGGACGTGGAGGTGGTCGGCGACCCGGTGCGCCGGCTGCCCGGCGTCGTCACCTTCTCCTGTCTCTACGTCGACGGGGAGACGCTGCTGCACGAGCTGGACCGGGCCGGTTTCTCGGTGTCGTCCGGCTCGTCCTGCACCAGCAGCACGCTGACACCGAGTCATGTACTGAAGGCCATGGGCGTGCTCAGCGAGGGCAACGTCCGGGTGTCACTGCCGCCGGGTGCGGCGGCGGAGGACGTGGAGCGGTTCCTGTCGGTGCTGCCGGGGGCGGTCGCGGCGGTGCGGGCGAAGCTCGGGGCGCCCGTGGACGGGCCGGGGGCATCCACCGTGCGGGAGGACTCCCTGACGGTGGATGCCCTCGGCAAGCGCTGCCCGATTCCGGTCATCGAGCTGGCCAAGGTGTTCGGGGACGTGCCGGTGGGCGGCACGGTCCGGGTCCTGGCCGACGACGAGGCGGCCCGGCTGGACATCCCGGCGTGGTGCGAGATGCGGGGACAGGAGTACGTCGGGGAGGAGCCGGCGGACCGGGGCTCGGTCTACGTGGTCCGCCGGGTGTCCTAGTCCCCGGCCTCCTGGCGTCCGCCGTCAGCCCAGGTGGGCCTGGACCTCGGCGGCCGCGTCATGGCCGTACGCCTTGGTGAAGCGGTCCATGAAGTGGGCGCGGCGGAGCTGGTACTCCTGGGTGCCGACCGTCTCGATGACCAGCGTGGCGAGCATGCAGCCGACCTGGGCGGCGCGCTCCAGGGAGACGCCCCAGGCGAGACCGGAGAGGAAGCCCGCGCGGAAGGCGTCGCCGACGCCCGTGGGGTCGGCCTTGCGGTCCTCCTCCGGGCAGCCGACCACGATCGGCGCCTCGCCGACGCGCTCGATGCGCACGCCCTGCGCGCCGAGGGTGGTCACGCGGTGGCCGACCCGGGAGAGGATCTCGGCGTCCGTCCAGCCGGTCTTGGACTCGATGAGCCCCTTCTCGTACTCGTTGGAGAAGAGGTACGTGGCGCCGTCCAGCAGCAGCCGGATCTCCTCGCCGTCCATGCGCGCGATCTGCTGCGAGAAGTCCGCGGCGAAGGGGATGGACCGGGCGCGGCACTCCTCCGTGTGGCGCATCATCGCCTCGGGGTCGTCCGCGCCGATCAGGACCAGGTCGAGGCCGCCCACACGGTCCGCGACGGTCTTCAGCTCGATGAGGCGGGCCTCGCTCATGGCGCCGGTGTAGAAGGAGCCGATCTGGTTGTGGTCGGCGTCCGTGGTGCACACGAAGCGGGCCGTGTGCAGCGTCTCGGAGATGCGCACGGAGGCGGTGTCGACGCCGTGCCGGTCCAGCCAGGCCCGGTACTCGTCGAAGTCGGCGCCCGCCGCGCCGACCAGGATCGGCTGCGTACCGAGCTGGCCCATGCCGAAGGCGATGTTCGCGCCGACACCTCCCCGGCGTACGTCGAGGGCGTCGACCAGGAAGGAGAGGGAGACCGTGTGGAGCTGGTCCGCGACGAGCTGGTCGGCGAAGCGGCCGGGGAAGGTCATGAGGTGGTCGGTGGCGATGGAGCCGGAGACTGCGATACGCACGGCGAGGACACGCTCCTGCGAGGGGAGGGGATTGACAGTTCACGCTACCCGGTCGTCCGAGCTCGCTGAAGCAGGGAAAATTACCCGATAGTAGGGCTATTTCGGTGGCTCGGGCGGTGCGTACCGTTCCGGTATGACGAACGTCGAGGATCCGAGGAACCACGGATCGGCCCCGCTCGACCCGGACGGCACTCTCGCCGCACTGCGCGGTGACTGCGCCCGGATGGTGCCGCACTGGGCGGCTCCGGAACGGCTCGCTCCACGGCCGGTGCCCCCGTCGCTGATCCACGGCGTGTCGGTCCCGCCCGCGTCGGCCCGGCTGCTGGACGCGTCGTCCGCGTACGGGGAGTGAGCGGCTGAGCCGCCGGGCGGCCGAGCGCTCACCGCTGAACGGCCGGGCACGGGCACCGTGTGGTTGATCACGGAACCGTGCGCTTCTCCGTCGCGTCCCATCGCCGTCCCCTGTGAAGGGGATCCGGTATACGACCCTTCCGTGCCCCTTTTTCCTGTCAGGACCGGGTCACCAGGGACGGCTGTGGAGCCGAAGGAGCGATGCGGTGAACACCGAGCGACCCGAGCCCGAGGACTACGACGCGATACCCGAGGCCACCGACGCCATCGGTGACAGGGCGGAGAGCTCCGCGGATCCCGGGGTATCCGCAGATCCCGGGGTCTCCGCGAACTCCGGGCCGGCCGCGGGCTCCGCGGCGGACGACAGCCGCGCATGCTCCGGGCAGGGGCGGTCGCGGCGGCGGAGGTCGGTGGCCGTCGCCTCCGTGGCGGCCGCGGTTCTGCTCGCGGGAGGCGGCGGTGCGTACCTGACCGCGACCGCCTCCGGCGGCTCCGGAGGGGACAGCGGCACGGGCGCCGGCGGCACTCCCCCGCCGCTCGCCCTCGACGGCTACGGCGCGGACACCGCGGAGGGCATGGCCCCGGGCGAACCGAACCCCGCCGGCGTCACCTACCGCTCCGACGGCGACCTCCCCGACGGCCCGGACTCCGCACCCGTGTACCGCTCGACGGGCGAGGTCACCGCCGCCGAGGTGGCCCGACTCGCGAAGGCCCTCGGCGTCGAGGGCACTCCCCGGGCCGAGGACGGGACGTGGCGGGTCGGCACCACCCGGGACGGTTCGGGCTCCGGCCTCCAGGTGAACCGGCAGGCTCCGGGCACCTGGTCCTTCAGCCGGTACGCGCCGGGCACGGACGACTGCGGGAAACCGGACGCCTGCACTCCGGGTACCGCGGCGGAGGGCACCCCGGTGAGCGAGGCCGCGGCGAAGAAGGCGGCCGCCCCGGTGCTGGCGGCCGTGGGCCAGGAGGACGCCGGCCTCGACGCCGGCCAGGTCATGGGCGCCACCCGGGTGGTGAACGCCGATCCCGAGGTCGGCGGAGTGCCCACGTACGGCTGGGCGACCGGCATCCAGGTCGGCGGCGACGGCCGGGTGGTCGGCGGGAGCGGCAACCTGAAGGCGCCGGTCAAGGGCGACACGTACCCCGTGATCGACGCGCGGAAGGCGCTGGACCTGCTGAACGGGCGGGATCCGGGCGATGGTGCGGGCGACGACGGACGCCGGGGCATCGGCGGCACCGCCGGACCCGTACCGCTGGGAGGCCGGGCCGGGCAGCCGCACGCGGCACCCACCGCGGCACCCACCGTGGCGCCCAGCACGGCGCCGACCGTGGCGCCGGAGCCGGAGCCCGTCGTCGTCGAGGGCGCCGTCTTCGGGTACGCCGCACACCAGGTGGACGGCCGGCAGGCGCTGGTGCCGTCGTGGCTGTTCGAGATCCGGCCGGGCGGGGCGGGCCGGAACTTCACGGTGACGCAGCCGGCGGTCGACCCGGCGTACCTGGCCGCGCCGGAGCCGCCCGCGTCGGCTCCGGCCGGGCCGTCGACCCGGGTTCCGGGCAAGCCGGGCGGTGACGTACCGACCTCGGCGCCGGCCACGCGCGACGTCGACATCGAGGGCTGGACGGCCGACGGCAAGGACCTGACCGTGAGTTTCTGGGGCGGGGTCTGCAGCAAGTACTCGGCGTCGGCGGACGAGGCCACCGGCCGGGTGACGGTCACGGCGACCGAGCAACCGTCGGACCGGGTCTGTGTCGAGATCGCCAAGACCGTCGAGCGGACGGTGCGCCTGGACGCGCCGCTCGGTGACCGCGAGGTCGTGGGCTCGGACGGCGAGGAGATCCCGGAGGGCGGGCTGGGCGACGGGAAGTAGGAGCAGGAGCACCACGGAACAGGCAGGTCAGGAAGACGACGCGAAGGCGGCGCCCCCGGAGGGAACGCCGCCTTCGTACGTGCGTGAAGCGCGAGGGGTGGCCGCGGCTCAGCTGAAGGAGTCGCCGCAGGCGCAGGAGCCCGTCGCGTTCGGGTTGTCGATGGTGAAGCCCTGCTTCTCGATGGTGTCCACGAAGTCGATGGACGCGCCGCCGAGGTACGGGGCGCTCATGCGGTCGGTGACGACCTTGACGCCGCCGAAGTCCTTGACGACGTCGCCGTCGAGGGAGCGCTCGTCGAAGAACAGCTGGTAGCGCAGGCCGGAGCAGCCACCGGGCTGGACGGCGACGCGCAGGGCCAGGTCGTCACGGCCTTCCTGGTCGAGCAGGGCCTTGACCTTCGCCGCGGCGGCGTCGGACAGGATGATGCCGTCGGTGACGGTGCTGGTCTCGTCCGATACGGACATCTACATCTCTCCCGGGTTGTACGGAGACTGCTTGCCGACGAGTGCAACCGGCCGGACCGCGGATTCATTCCGGGCCGACGGATTTCCTTCGGGTCTCTTCATGCTCGCACACGGGTCGCGAACCGGACAGCGGCCTGTGGACAACCCCACGGCCGGGATTCACGTCACATCGACGCTATGGGCATCGTCAACGTGACGTGAAGCGGTTATGATAGATAACGTCATTTCGACGAAAAGGTCAGGTGCACGTCCCTCCGCCCCGCTTCCCGGGCCGGCGTGCCGCAGAACAGAAAGGGTGCGTGTCGTGACCACCGCCCAGCCCCAGGAACTCGACGTCCAGCCGACGCCCCTCGCCCTGCTGCTGCTCGGCCGCGAGGCCGACCCGCGGAGCGAGCGCGGTGTCGAGTGCCCCGGCGATCTGCCCTCGCCGTCCGACCCGGACCTGGTGGAGCGTGCCCGCGCGGCCAAGGAGAAGCTCGGCGACAAGGTGTTCGTGCTGGGCCACCACTACCAGCGCGACGAGGTCATCCAGTTCGCGGACGTCACGGGCGACTCCTTCAAGCTGGCCCGCGACGCGGCGGCGCGCCCGGAGGCGGAGTACATCGTGTTCTGCGGTGTCCACTTCATGGCGGAGTCCGCTGACATCCTGACCTCCGACGACCAGAAGGTGGTCCTGCCCGACCTCGCCGCGGGCTGCTCGATGGCCGACATGGCCACCGCCGAGCAGGTCGCCGAGTGCTGGGACGTGCTGACCGAGGCCGGGATAGCCGAGCAGGTCGTGCCCGTCTCGTACATGAACTCCTCGGCGGACATCAAGGCCTTCACGGGCAAGCACGGGGGCACGATCTGCACGTCCTCGAACGCGAAACGGGCCCTGGAGTGGGCCTTCCAGCAGGGCGAGAAGGTCCTCTTCCTGCCGGACCAGCACCTCGGCCGCAACACCGCCGTCCGCGACATGGGCATGTCCCTGGACGACTGCGTGGTCTACAACCCGCACAAGCCGGGCGGCGGCGTGACCGCCGAGGAGCTGCGCGCCGCGAAGATGATCCTGTGGCGGGGCCACTGCTCGGTGCACGGCCGGTTCAGCCTGGACTCGGTGAACGACGTACGGGCCCGTATCCCCGGCGTCAACGTGCTCGTGCACCCCGAGTGCAAGCACGAGGTCGTGGCCGCGGCGGACTACGTGGGCTCGACCGAGTACATCATCAAGGCCCTGGAGGCGGCCCCGGCGGGCTCGAAGTGGGCGATCGGCACGGAGCTGAACCTGGTCCGCCGCCTGGCGAACCGTTTCGCCCCCGAGGGCAAGGAGATCGTCTTCCTCGACCGCACGGTCTGCTTCTGCTCCACCATGAACCGCATCGACCTCCCGCACCTGGTCTGGACCCTGGAGTCCCTGGCCGAGGGCAACCTCGTGAACCGCATCGAGGTCGACAAGGAGACGGAGGCGTTCGCCAAGCTGGCGCTGGAGCGGATGCTGGCGCTGCCGTAGCCCTCCGGGCGGTTGGCTGGACTGTACGGCTCGTACAAGGGAGGGGCGCCCCCGGGTGGGGGCGCCCCTTCGTCGTGCGGGCCTGCCGGCCGGTCAGACCTTTGCCGGCTCCGGCTCGTCCGAACCCGCGTCGGCGGAGGTCTCGGCCGGGTCGCCGGCCTTCTTCTCCCGCTTCGACGCCCGCTTCTTCGCCCGGCGCTCCTTGCGGAGCTCGACCATGGCGTAGAGGGTCGGGACCAGCAGCAGGGTCAGCAGCGTCGAGGTGATCAGACCGCCGATCACCACCACCGCCAGCGGCTGGGCGATGAAGCCGCCCTCGCCCGTGATGCCCAGGGCCATCGGGAGCAGCGCGAAGATCGTCGCCAGGGCCGTCATCAGGATCGGGCGGAGGCGGTGGCGGCCGCCCTCCAGGACGGCTTCCACCACGCCGTAGCCCTGGCGCCGGTACTGGTTGATCAGGTCGATGAGCACGATCGCGTTCGTCACCACGATGCCGATCAGCATCAGCATGCCGATCATCGCGGGAACACCCATCGGGGTGCCCGTGGCGATCAGCAGACCGATCGCGCCCGTCGCCGCGAACGGGATCGAGACCAGCAGGATCAGCGGCTGGATCAGCGACCGGAAGGTGGCGACCAGCAGCATGAACACGATCGCGATCGCCGCGAGCATCGCGAGGCCGAGGTTGGCGAACGCCTCGTCCTGGTCCTCGGAGACACCGCCGATGGTGGCCGTGGCGCCCGCCGGGAGGTCCAGCTTGTCGAGCTTCTCGGTCAGGTCCAGGCTCACCGCGCCCGTGTTGTCACCGTCCGGCTTCGCCGTGACGGTGGCCGAGCGCTGGCCGTCGATACGGGTGATGGAGACCGGGCCGTCGACCAGCTCGACGTCCGCGATGTCGCCCAGCTTCACCGGGCCCAGCGGCAGCGCCTTCAGCTCGGCCAGCGTGTCGGCCGGCTTCGCCGACTTGATGACGATGTCGCGCTCGGTGTCGTCGAGAGTCGCCGTGCCGCTGGTCGTGCCGCGCACCGCCTGGCCGACGACCGCGGCGAGCGTCTGGTCGTTGAAGCCCGCCGCGGCGGCCTTCTCGTTGGCCCGGACGGATATCCGGGGCACGCTCTGCGCCAGGTCACTGGTCACATCGCTGACGTCGTCCAGCGACGCCACCGCCTTGCGGACCTGCTCCGACGCCTTGCGCAGCACATCCGCGTCGGCCGCCTTCACGACGACGCTGAGATCCTGGCTGCCGAAGCCGCCGTCGGCCGCGATCGTCGTCGTGCCGATGCCGGTGCCGGAGATCTTGCGGAGGCCCTGCTCGATGCGCTCCTGGACGTCCTCGGAGGAGGCGTCGTCCTCCAGCATGACCGTGTACGACGCCTGGTTGGTGTCCGTACCGCCGCCGAAGGCCGCCATCCAGCCGGACGAGCCGACCGTGACCTGGTAGTCCTTGACGCCCTCCACCCCGGCGAGCACCTTCTCGACCTTCTGGGCGGCCGCGTCCGTCTTCGCCAGGCTGGTGCCGGGCTGGAGCTCCTGCTTGATGCTCAGGACCTCCTGCTCGCCCGCGTCGAAGAAGTTGGTCTTCAGCAGGGGCGTCATGCCGAACGTGCCGATGAGGACGACGACCGCGATCGCCACGCTGGTCATCCGGCGGCGCGTGGCGAAGCGCAGCACCGGGACGTAGAAGCGCTGGAGGCGGCTCCTGGCCTCCTTCTCCTCGGCCTTGCGGCGCGCCTCCTCGGCGTCCTCGGGCGTGCCCTTCGGGGCGCGCAGGAACCAGTACGACAGCACCGGCACGACCGTCAGCGAGACGAGCAGCGAGGCCAGCAGCGCCGCCGTCACCGTCAGCGAGAAGGAGCCGAACAGCTCGCCCACCATGCCGCCGACCAGGCCGATCGGCAGGAAGACCGCGACCGTGGTGAGGGTGGAGGAGGTGACGGCGCCCGCGACCTCGCGGACGGCCTTGAGGATCGCCTCCTGGCGCTCCTCGCCGTAGCCGAGGTGGCGCTTGATGTTCTCCAGGACCACGATCGAGTCGTCGACGACCCGGCCGATGGCGATGGTGAGCGCGCCGAGCGTGAGCATGTTGAGGGAGAGGTCGCGGGTCCACAGCACGATCAGCGCGAGGACCACCGACAGCGGGATGGACACCGCGGTGACCAGCGTCGAGCGGATCGACGCCAGGAAGACCAGGATGATGACGACCGCGAAGACCAGGCCGAGCGCGCCCTCGGTCGTCAGGCCCTCGATGGACTTGGCGACGGCCGGGCCCTGGTCGGAGACGACGGTGACCGTCGCGCCGGACCCCAGGTCGTCCCGCATCTTGGGCAGCGCTTCCTGGACCGCGTCGGAGATCGCGACCGCGCTGCCGTCGCGGTCCATGGTGGCGGACACGGCGAGGCTGGGCTTGCCGTCGGTACGGGTCAGGGAGGTGGCCTGCGCCTCCTGCTCCTTGACGGTGGCGACGTCACCGAGGCGGACGGGCTTCGCGTCCTTCGCGTCCTCGCCCCCGCCGGTGACCATCAGGTTCTCGATCTGCTCGAGCGAGGTGAAGCCGCCGCCGACCTGGACGGTGCGGTTGGCGCCGTCCTCGTCGAAGGAACCGGCCGGGAGGGTGGCGCCGCCCGCCTGGAGGGCCTGGCCGAGGGCGGCCGTGGTCAGGCCGGCCCGCGCGAGCTTGCCGTCGTCGGGGGTGACCGTGACCTGGAGGTCCCGTACGCCGTCGACCGTGACCTGGCCGACGCCGTCGATGCCCTCGAGCTCGGGCACGACGGTCCGGTCGAGCCGGTCCGCGAGGGCCTGCTGGTCCTCGTCGGAGGTCACGGCGAGGACGACCGCCGGGAGGTCGTCCGTCGACCCGGCGACGACCTGCGGGTCGACGTCGTCCGGGAGCATCGCGCGGGCCCGGTTGACGGCCTGCTGGACGTTGGCGACGAGCTGGTCGGTGTCGGGTCCGTAGTCGAAGGACGCCATGATCACGGCGTTGCCCTCGGCCGCGGTGGAGGTGACGCCGGTGACGCCGTCGACGCCCTCGAGGCTGTCCTCGAGGGGCTCGACGACCTGCTTCTCGACCACGTCCGGGGACGCGCCCTGGTACGGCGCCAGCACGGACACCATGGGCAGTTCGATGGTGGGCAGCAGCTGCTGCTTGAGCTGCGGTATCGCGATCGCACCGAAGACGATCGCGATGATCGACATCAGCCCTATGAGGGCCCGTTGTGCGAGGCTGAATCGGGACAGCCAGGACATGGGTCAGCGTCTCTCTTCTGTGGCCTGGGCGGAGAACGGGCGCATGGGAGCGCCCACTTCTACACCCTGGTCCATGGGCCGGTGCCGATCCGTCGCCCCTGAGTCCATTTCCTTACGCTGCACATACTGCGGGCGCAGTAGGGCGGGGCCGGGCACGGTCCACCCTTGGGCGTACCGGCACACGGTCGCGCCCCGCCGTCTCACTCCGCGCGGGGACGCACCAGCCCGGTCTCGTACGCGACGACCACCAGCTGAGCCCGGTCCCGGGCGCCCAGCTTGGCCATGGCCCGGTTGACGTGCGTCTTGACGGTCAGCGGGCTCACTTCGAGCCGTTCGGCGATCTCGTCGTTGGAGAGTCCCCCGGCGACCTGGACGAGGACCTCGCGCTCCCGGCCGGTGAGGGTGGCGAGCCGCTCGGAACGGGCGGGGTCCCGGCCGTCGTCGTCCGGGCAGCCCTCATGGGCGAGGAACCGGGCGATCAGCCCCTTGGTGGCCGCGGGCGACAGCAGGGCGTCGCCGCCCGCCGCGACCCGGATGGCGTTCAGCAGCTCGTCCGGCTCCGATCCCTTGCCGAGGAAGCCGGAGGCGCCCGCGCGCAGCGACTGCACCACGTACTCGTCGACCTCGAACGTCGTCAGCATCACCACGCGGACGTGGGCGAGCGCGGGGTCGGCGGTGATGAGCCGGGTGGCGGCGAGGCCGTCGGTGCCGGGCATGCGGATGTCCATCAGCACGACGTCCGCCCCCGCACGCGCGAGCCGCACGGCCTCCGCCCCGTCCGAGGCCTCCCCCACGACCTCCATGTCCGGCTCCGAGTCGACGAGGACCCGGAAGGCGCTGCGCAGCAGCGCCTGGTCGTCGGCGAGCAGGACGCGGATGGTCATGCGGTCTCCCCCTCAGGGCGGCGGCCCTCCGGGCTCGGCCGCCCGGACGGCGTGCGGTGGTGGTGGTGGTGCGTGCGGTGTCCGTGCGGACGGGCGGTGCGGACGGGCGGTACGCCCGGACCGGCCACCTCGGCACCCCCGCGTCACACACCGTCCGCCGCGGCAGCCGTACGGCCGTCCACCGGCAGGATCGCATGGACGCGGAAACCGCCGCCGTAACGGGGGCCCGCGGTGCAGGCGCCGCCGAGTGCGGTGACCCGTTCCCGCATGCCGAGCAGTCCGTGTCCGCCGCCACCGTCCCCCGCACCGTTCCCGCCCTCGGCGCGGGCTCCGTCGTCGGCGCGGCCGGCGGGGGTGCCCGTGCCGTCGTCCAGCACGGTGATCTCGACGTTCGGTCCCACGCGGACGACGCTGACCTCGGCCTTCGCCGCGGGGCCCGCGTGCTTGCGCACGTTGGTGAGGGCCTCCTGGATGACGCGGTACGCGGCGAGGTCGACGGCGGCCGGGAGGCCGGTGCCGTGGTCGGTGCGGGCGACCTCCACGGTCAGTCCCGCGTTGCGGAAGGTGCCGGCGAGTTCGTCGAGCCGGTCGAGGCCGGGGGCGGGCTCGGTGGGGGCCTCCGGGTCGCCGGACTGCCGCAGCAGACCGAGCGTGGCGCGGAGTTCGTCAAGGGCGGAGCGGCTGGCCTCGCGGACGTGGGCGAGGGCCTCCTTGGCCTGGTCGGGGCGCTTGTCCATGACGTGGGCCGCCACCCCCGCCTGGACGTTGACCAGCGCGATGTGGTGGGCGACGACGTCGTGCAGGTCCCGTGCGATGCGCAGGCGCTCCTCGGCGACGCGGCGGCGGGCCTCCTCCTCACGGGTGCGTTCGGCCCGGTCGGCGCGTTCCCTTATGGCGTCCACGAAGGCCCGCCGGCTGCGGACCGCGTCGCCGGCCGCGGCGGCCATGCCGGTCCAGGCGAAGAGGCCCAGGTTCTCCTGCGCGTACCAGGGCAGCGGGCCCACGAGCATGGCGACGCCCGTCAGGACGACCATGGTGAGCAGGGCGATGCGCCAGGTGACGGGGCGGTCGGTGGTGGACGCGACGGTGTAGAGGGCGACGACGACGGCCATCGCGACCGGGGCCCGGGGGTCGCCGGTGACGAACTCGACGAGGGAGAGCACGACGGTCACGGCCAGCACGGCCATGGGCGAGCGGCGGCGCAGGACGAGGACCGCTGCGGCGAGGACCATGAGGGTCAGGCTGAGCGGGTCGGGGGTGCGGGCACCCCACTTGTCGCCACTCTCGGCGTGGGGGTCGACGAACGAGCCGGCGATCATGCAGGCCAGGACACCGGCCGCCAGGACGGCATCCGGCGCCAACGGGTGCGCCCTGAGCCAGGACATGACGCGCTGGAAGGTGCTCACGGTCGTTCACCGTACGGGGTCGCCACAGGTGACGGTACCGCGGTGCCGCCGGCCGCCGGCCGTGCCCGTCAGCCCGGGATCAGCCCGTCGCCCCGGAGCAGCTCCCCGACCTCCTCCAGGGTCGCGTCCGGCGACGGCAGGATCAGCTCGGACGGTTCCAGGGAGTCGTCCGGCAGCGGTGTGCCCAGCTCGCGGACCTTGTCCAGCAGGGCGTGGAGCGTGCGGCGGAAGCCCGGGCCGTCACCGCGCTCCATCTCCGCGAGGAGTTCGTCGTCCAGCTTGTCCAGTTCGGCGAGGTGGCCGTCGGCCAGCCTCACCTGCCCCTCCCCCATGATCCGTACGATCATGTCGCCCTCCTGAAGGCGTGGGAATCCGTACCGTGGCCGGTCACTGCTTGTCG
Organism: Streptomyces sclerotialus; assembly: GCA_000719105.1. Lineage (GTDB taxonomy): Bacteria > Actinomycetota > Actinomycetes > Streptomycetales > Streptomycetaceae > Streptomyces > Streptomyces sclerotialus_B. Next base: position 172,496 of record JODX01000021.1, read on the forward strand.
AAACGCGGGGTGTCCTGCTGCTGGTGCTGCGGCTGGGCCTGACCCTGGCCCTGGCCGCCCTCGATCGCCTGCTGCTGCTCGGTGGTGCCCCCGGCCAGCTCGGCCTTCATGCGCTGGAGCTCCAGTTCCACGTCCGAACCACCGGAGAGCCGGTCCAGCTCGGCCTGGATGTCGTCCTTGTGCATACCGGTCGGGTCGTCCAGCGCACCGGAGGCGAGGAGCTCGTCGATGGCGCCGGCCCGGGCCTGCATTTGGGCGGTCTTGTCCTCCGCGCGCTGGATGGCGAGACCGACGTCGCCCATCTCCTCGGAGATGCCGGAGAACGCCTCGCCGATCCGGGTCTGTGCCTGGGCCGCGGTGTACGTCGCCTTGATGGTCTCCTTCTTGGTGCGGAAGGCGTCCACCTTGGCCTGCAGCCGCTGGGCGGCCAGGGTGAGCTTCTCCTCCTCGCCCTGGAGCGTGGCGTGCTGCGCCTCCAGGTCCGCCACCTGCTGCTGGAGCGCGGCGCGGCGGGACAGCGCCTCACGGGCCAGGTCCTCCCGGCCGAGCGCGAGCGCCTTGCGGCCCTGGTCCTCATGCTTGGAGGACTGCGACTGCAACTGGTTGAGCTGGAGCTCCAGGCGCTTGCGGGACGTCGCGACGTCGGCGACGCCCCGGCGCACCTTCTGGAGCAGCTCCAGTTGCTTCTGGTACGAGTAATCGAGGGTTTCGCGCGGGTCCTCGGCCCGGTCAAGGGCCTTGTTCGCCTTCGCGCGGAAGATCATCCCCATACGCTTCATGACACCGCTCATGGGCTTCGCGCGCCCCCTTCTGACGGACTCCAGCTCCAGCGACTGCAACAGAACCAACGGTACGGGTTCTGCATCCATTACCGCACTGTTCGGGGACGGATGCGCTCCTCCCCAAGGACGACTGCGGACGGCGCCGATCCGGCGTAGGGAGTAGGTGTCTCCCGGGGTTCCGTACGGGACGGAACACGATATTCCGCGATCTTCCTCCCCGATCTTCCTCCCCGGCGACCGCCGCCACCCTCCCTTTCCGGCCGCTTTCGTCCCCTTTACAGACGTGCGGTGTTGCCGGATCGTTCCCCACCGGGCTGGGGTCCATGCGAGGGAACCCCGTACCCTTGGGTTTTGTGTTCCGTAGCCGTGCCAAGGATGAGAAGGCCCAGGCCGCCGCGCAGGCGCCGGTGACCGCCTCCAATCAGCCCCGCGACCCGCAGGCCCCGAAGGGCCGCCCCACGCCGAAGCGCAGTGAGGCCCGTACCCAGCGCCGCAGCGTCGCCAGCACCTCGATGACGCGCAAGGAGGCAGCCAAGCGCAACCGCGACGAGCGGCGTGCCGCGATGGAGCGCCAGCGCCAGGCGCTGGCCAACGGCGACGAGCGCTATCTGCCCGCTCGCGACAAGGGCCCGGTGCGCAAGTTCGCGCGCGACTTCGTGGACTCGCGGTTCTCCATCGCCGAGTGGTTCCTGCCGATGGCCGTGGTCATCCTGGTGCTGAGCATGATCCGGGTGCCCGCACTGCAGAACGTCGCGCTGCTGCTCTGGCTCTTCCTGATCGTTCTGATCGTGATCGACTCGGTCCTCACCGGCATCCGACTGAAGAAGCAGCTCGCCACCCGCTTCCCGAACGAGAACAGGCGCGGCGCCGTCGCCTACGCGCTGATGCGCACCCTCCAGATGCGTCGCCTCCGCCTCCCGAAGCCGCAGGTCAAGCGCGGAGAGCGGCCCTGAGCGCAACGTCTTGCGCCGAGGATGCGGCACAGGCCGGATCCAGTGGCGGCTGGGACGGGCTGCGTGAGGCGGTCCGGCACGAGCTGGTGACCCGGCAGCTCGACGAGCAGATAGCCGGGCGCTTCCCGGTCGGGCAGCGGCTGCGGGTGCTGGACGTCGGCATGGGCCGCGGCACCCAGGCGCTGCGGCTGGCGCGCGCCGGGCACGCGGTGACCGGCGTCGAACGCGACCCGAAGCGGATCGCCGTCGCCCGTGAGGCGCTCGCCGCCCAGCCGGAGGGCGTCCGCGGCCGGGTCCGGGTCGTCGAGGGCGACGGCCGGGACACGGGGGTGCACTTCCTGCCGGGCAGCTTCGACCTGGTGCTCTGCCACGGTGTGCTGATGCACGTCGAGGAACCGGACGCGCTGCTGGCGGGCCTGGCGCGGATGCTCGCCCCCGGCGGGCTGCTGTCGCTCCTCGTGCGCAACGGGGATGCGCCCGCCCTGCGGCCCGCGCTCACCGGGGACTGGGCGGGAACGCTGGCCGCCTTCGGCGCACCGGCGCACGCCCCCAGGGTCCCGGTTCCGTCCGAATGCCCCGAAGCCGGGGAGTCCCCGTCGCGGCCGGGCCCCGACGTGTGGGCGGACCGGCTGGGCGCGCTGACCTCGACGCTCGCCGGGATCGGAGCACCCCTGCACACCTGGTACGGGGTGCGGGTCTTCACGGATCTCGCGGCGGACGGCGTACCGCTCCCCCGGACCCCGCAGGACATGGTCACGCTGCTCGCGGCGGAGGACCGGGCGAGCCGGACGGACCCCTATCGCCGGGTGGCGACGCTGCTGCACCTGTGCGGGGTGCGCGGCTGACGTCGCGGGGCGTCCGGCGGTGCCCGTTCGGACGCACATCCCGTGCCGGGGCCGTCGCCGTCCGGTGAGACTCGGGCCATGGACGTCTCCCGAGCCCGCCCGCGCCCGCACGCCCCGCGGCCGCTCGTTCCCGTGACCGTCGCCGCTCTCCTCGCCTCCGCCCTCCTCGTCCTCGGCTCCGGCTGCTCCGGCGACCGGAGGCCGGCCGTCGAGGACGGTGCGACCACGACCCGGGCCGCCCAGGCGCCCCGGGCGGCCAACGAGCTGGAGGACGACTACCGGAAGGTGGTCGACGACGTGCTGCCCTCGGTCGTCCAGATCCAGACGGGTGACGAGCTGGGCTCGGGGGTGGTGTACGACGGCAAGGGCAACATCGTCACGAACGCGCACGTGGTGGGCGACGCGCGGACGTTCCGGGTGACGACGGCGAACAGCGAGAACGTACTGGACGCGCGGCTCGTGTACTCGTACCCGGAGCAGGACCTCGCCGTGATCCGGCTGGACGACGTGCCGGCCGGGCTGAAGGCGGCCTCCTTCGCCGACTCGTCCAACGTCGAGGTGGGCCAGATCGTGCTCGCCATGGGGTCGCCGCTCGGGCTGTCGTCCAGCGTGACGCAGGGGATCGTGTCGGCCACCGGGCGAACGGTGACCGAGAGCAGCTCGGGCGGGGGCACCGGGGCGACCATCCCGGACATGGTGCAGACGTCCGCGGCGATCAACCCCGGCAACAGTGGCGGCGCCCTCGTCGGCCTCGACGGCCGGGTCATCGGCATTCCCACGCTCGCCGCGACCAACTCGGGCCTCGGCGAGGGCGCGGCGCCCGGGATCGGTTTCGCCATCCCCTCGTCCATGGTGCGGACGGTCGCCGGCCAGATCGTCGAGCACGGCCGGGTGACCGACTCGGGCCGGGCGGCGCTCGGCATCACCGCCCGGACGCTCGTCGGCGACGACTACCGGCCCGCCGGGGTCGCCGTCGTCTCGGTGGAGGAGGGCGGCGCGGCCGGCCGGGCGGGCCTCAGGGACGGGGACGTGATCACCGCGCTGGACAAGACGGAGATCACCACCATGACCACCCTGACGGAGGCCCTGGCGGAGAAGCGGCCGGGCGACCGGGCGACCGTCACCTACCTGCGCGACGACGACGAGCGGACGGCCGAGGTGACGCTGGGGGAGCAGTAGGCGGCAGAGTGGCGGCGGGGCGGTCCGCACCGGCGCGCGCCGGTGCGGACCGCCCCGGCCGGAACCGTTCTACGCGTCGGCCGAGTCCTCCGCGTGCAGGTTCATCGGCCCGTAGATCTCCGTGGTGTCCTCGTACAGGCGGACCTGGTCCGCGCCGCCTTCGAGGAGGGCCTTCCAGTGCTCCCCGATCCACGACTCGGCGTCTCCCTGGGTGGTGAACTCCTCGGGCTGCACGGCCGGCTGGACCTCCGTCCCGTCGGCCTTCTCGAACCTCCACGTCCAAGCCGTCATGTGAGCCTCCATCAGTACCGGCCCGGCACCGGGGACGGCGCCGGACAAGATCCGGTTCCCTGCCCAGAGCCTAGTCGGACGCGCAAGACCTGCGAGGACTCCGCGGGACACGAGAAAATCAGCCGCGTGGAACTGACACTGCTCGGCACCGGCGCCCCCGCGGGACTCCCCCGCCCCGACTGTCCCTGCGCGGCCTGCGCGACCGCCCAGGGCACCGACGCCCGGGCGGCGACCGCGCTGCTGGTGGACGGCACCCTGCTGCTCGACCTGACGCCCGGCGCCGCCCTTGCCGCCGCCCGCTCCGGGCACACCCTGGCCGGGGTACGGCAGGTGCTGCTCTCGCATCCGCACGACGGGCCCGCGGTCGAGGTCCCGGCGGGGCTGCCGCAGCCGGGGCGGGTGCCGGACGGGCGGGAGCTGGCGCTGATGAGCGGGCACCGGGTGCGGGCGCTCGCGCTGGACGCGCCGGGGACGGGGTACGCGGTGACGGGCCCGGACGGGCAGCGGCTGCTGTACCTGCCGCCGGGGGCCGCGCCCGCGGGGCTGGAGGAGTGGCCGGCCGAGCCGTTCGCGATGGTGCTGCTGGACGGGATCGGGCGGCCGGACGCGCTGGCGCGGCTGCGGGCGGTGGGCGCGGCCGGCCCCACGACCGACGTGATCGCCGTGCACCTGGACCACGACGTGCCGCCGGGCGCCGAGCTGCGCCGCCGGCTGGCCGCGGCCGGGGCGCGGGCCGTGCCGGACGGCACGACGCTGGAGGTCGGCGCCTACGAGGACGTACCGGACGTGCCGCGGCGCACCCTCGTGCTGGGCGGGGCGCGCTCGGGCAAGTCGGTGGAGGCGGAGCGGCGCCTGGAGGCGTTCCCGGACGTGCTGTACGTGGCGACGGGCGGCACACGGAACGGGGACGGCGAGTGGGCGGCCCGGGTCGCCGCGCACCGGGAGCGGCGGCCGGGTTCCTGGCGCACCGCCGAGACCTGCGACCTGGTGCCGCTGCTGAAGGAGGAAGGGCCGCCGCTGCTGATCGACTGCCTGTCGCTGTGGCTGACGGACGCGATGGACTCGGTGGGCGCGTGGGACGACGCCGAGTGGGCCGACGGCGGCGAGCGCGCGCTGCGGGCGCGGGTGCGGGACCTCACCGAGGCCGTACGGCAGACCCGCCGCACGGTCGTGGCGGTGTCGAACGAGGTCGGGTCCGGGATCGTCCCCGCCACCGCCTCCGGGCGCCGCTACCGCGACGAACTCGGCCGCCTGAACGCGGCGTTCGCGGCCGAGTGCGAACACGTGCTGCTGGTGGTGGCGGGGCAGGCGCTGCCGCTACGGGGCTGATCCGGGCTTGCGGGCGAGCACGCGGCAGGCGTTGGAGAAGCGGGTACGGCGCAGCAGCGGGGCGAGCCCCCGGTCCAGGGCCGTGGCGGCGGCCAGCACCGGGCGGACGGCGAGGGCCGGGGCGGTCCGGCGGCGGGCGAGGGCCAGGGAGACGGCGCCGGTGAGGTCGTACGGCACATGAGGGCCGGAGCGGTCCACGGTGACGATCGTGCAGCCGGCGGCCTCGAGTTCGGCGAGGACGTTGCGCGGCGGCAGCAGGTGCAGCCGGCGGGGCTGGTCGTAGGGCGCCCACCGGCGGCCGAGCAGCGCGCCGAACGCGCAGCCGGGGTCCGGGAGCTCGATCAGCAGGTGGCCGCCGGGGCGCAGCACGGCCAGCGCGGCACGGAGCTCCTCTCGCGGGTCGGAAGTGTGCTCGAGGTGGTGGAACATGCTGACCACGTCGTAGCGCCCGCGCAGCCGCGCGGTGATCTCCGGGTCGGTGAGCTCGCCCTGGTGGGCCTCCTCCACGCGCCCGGCCGCGCGGGCGTGCTGGACGCGCGGGGTGGTGTCGAGCCCGTCGAAGCAGGTGTACGGGTGCACCTCCCTGGCGGCCTCCGGGAAGTGGCCGTACCCGGTCCCGACATCGAGCCAGCTCTCGGGTTCGGCGGCCGGCGGCACCGCGCGGGCGGCGGCCGGACGGCGCCGGGCACCGCCGTGCCCGCCGTACGGACGGCGGGGGTAGAGGGCCAGGGCGTCGGCGGTGAGGCGGGGGTTCTGGAAGACGTGGGCGCAGGCGCGGCACGTCTCGAGCACGAAGGTGCCCGGGGTGCGCCGCGCCGGGTCGGGCATCCGGACCAGGGTGTCCAGCCGGTCGGAGCCGCACCAGGGGCAGTCGTCCCGGCGGGGCTCGTGGAAGGTTTCGGCGGGCAGGGTGAGCCGGGTGAGGTACGGCTGCTGCGGGGCGGTGGGCATGGGCGGCTCCCGGCGGGGGCGGCAGGGTCACTGGACGGCCGTGAAACGCACAAGGCAATGCACAAGGCAATACGGAGCAAAACGGAACGTATGGGATGGCGATCACGCGTGCAACGACGTCCCGCCGATGTGGCGCGGCCACCTTCGATCGCGGCCGGTACTGTTCGGCGAATGAGCGCGCTGAATCTCGACGACTTCACCGATCTGATCGAGCGCCCCGACGGCGGAGTACGCCGTGACGCGGAGGCGCGGCGGGAGCGGCAGTCCGTGCCGCCGGGAGCGCTGGGGCGCCTCGACGACCTGGGCGAGTGGCTGGCGGCGGCGCAGTCGGCGGTGCCGGTACGGCCGATCACGCGCCCCCGGGTGGTGCTGTTCGCGGGTGACCACGGGATCGCGGTGCGGGACGTGTCCGCGCGGCCCGCGGGCACGGCGGGGGAGCTGGTGCGGGCGGTGCTCGACGGGACCAGCCCGGTGGCGGTGCTGGCCCGGCGGCTGGACGTGCCGGTGCGCGTGGTCGACATGGGGCTGGACTGCCCGCCCGAGGAGCTGCCCGCCGAGGTCGGGCGCCACCGGGTGCGGCGCGGGTCCGGGCGGATCGACGTCGAGGACGCGCTGACCCTTCAGGAGGCGGAGGCGGCGTTCCGGGCGGGGGTCGCGGTCGCCGACGAGGAGGCGGACTCCGGTACGGATCTGGTGGTGCTCGGCGATGTGAGCGTCGGGGGCACCACGGCGGCGGCCGTGCTGATCGCCGCCCTGTGCGGAACCGACGCCTCCGTGGTCACCGGGCGGGGCGGGCGGCCCATCGACGACCTGGCGTGGATGCGCAAGTGCGCGGCCGTGCGGGACGCCCTGCGGCGGGCCCGCCCGGTCCTCGGGGACCAGCTCCAGCTGCTGGCGACGGTGGGCGGGGCCGACCTCGCCGCGATGACGGGCTTCCTGCTCCAGTGCGCGGTGCGCAAGACACCGGTGGTCCTCGACGGCGTGGTGTCGGCCGCGTGCGCGCTCGTCGCCCAGCGGGTCGCCTTCCGGGCCCCGGACTGGTGGCTGGCCGGCCACCGCAGCGGCGAGCCGGCCCAGGCCAAGGCGCTCGACCGGATGGCCGTCGAGCCGCTGCTGGACCACGGCGTGAGCGTCGGCGAGGGAACCGGCGCGCTGCTGGCCCTGCCCCTCGTCCAGGCGGCGGCCGCGCTGGCGGCGGAGCTCCCGGAACAGGAGGACGCGCAGGAGCAGGAGCAGGAGCAGGAGCAGGAGAACGAGGACGAGGCCGGGGAGAGCGGCGGGAACGCCGAGGAGAGCGCGCACTCGGGCGCCCAGACGTAGCAGGACGGTACGGCTCCCCGGCCCGGCGCCGTGCCCACGACCGCCGGGTAACCTGCGCCGATGCGCAACACCCCGCTCTCCGACGGCCTCCGCTTCGCCTTCGGCACCCTGACCGTGCTGCCCGTCCCGCTGACCCGCTGGGACCGCGGAGCGGCACGCGCCGGGATGCTGTGCGCGCCCGTCGCCGGGCTGGTCGTCGGTCTCGCGGCCGCCGCGCTCGGGACGGTGCTGCTCCTCCTCGGCGCCGGTCCCCTGCTCGCGGCCGTCGGCACCGTCGCCGTGCCCGCCGTGCTGACCCGCGGTCTCCATCTCGACGGACTCGCCGACACGGCCGACGGCCTCGGCAGCAACAAGCCCGCCGACGACGCGCTGCGGATCATGAAGCAGTCCGACATCGGCCCGTTCGGCGTCATCGCCCTGGTCCTCGTGCTGCTCGCCCAGGTCGCCGCCCTCGCGCAGGCGTACGGCACCTCGTGGGCGCACGGCGCCCTCGCGGCCGTCGTCTCGGCGGCCGCGGCCCGGCTCGCCCTGACCCTGGCCGCGCGCACGGGGGTGCCCCCGGCGCGGCCCGAGGGGCTGGGGGCGGCGGTCGCGGGCACGGTCACCGTGCGCAGCGCGCTGCTGGTCGCGGGCGCGGTCGCCGTCGCGGCGGCGGTCGCGGGCGGCGCCCTGTCCGGACCGTACGGCCTCCTACGGGCGGTGCTCGCGGTCGTACTCGCCTGCGCCGCGGCCGAGTTGCTGCTGCGGCGCTGCACCCGCCGCCTCGGCGGAGTGACGGGCGACGTGTTCGGCGCGCTGGCGGAGACCGCTGCGACGGCTGCGCTCGTCGTGCTGTCCGCCGGCTGACGACACGACCTCCGCGCCACGAACGCGCAGGCGGGCGGGGATCGAACCGGCGCACAGGGCCTACGCTCGTCCTGGGCACCTCCGGGCCCGGCGGAAGCCCGTGCGCTGCACGGATCCGACCGGCCCGGCCGGGACCGCCACGCAGGGCGGATCTAGGGTCTTCCTCCAGGGCCGGTCGACCCATCCGTTCGGCCACCGCAACTCAACGGAAGCGAGATTTCACCACCGTGACTGCTCTCACTCTCAGCACCGCCGCCGCGTCCGGCCTGCGGGCCGACGCGATCGTGGTCGGTGTCGCCAAGGGCTCTGCTTCTCGGTCGGAGGACCTGGTCGTCGCACCGGGCGCCGAGGCCGTGGACAAGGCGTACGACGGCAAGCTGGCCGACATCCTCACCACCCTCGGTGCCTCCGGCGCCGAGGGCGAGGTGACGAAGCTGCCCGCGCCCTCCGGCTTCAAGGCGCCGCTCGTGCTGGCGGTGGGCCTGGGGGCGGAGCCCGAGAAGGACGCCTCGTACGAGCCCGAGGCGCTGCGCCGCGCGGCCGGTGCCGCGGCCCGGGCGCTGACCGGCTCGAAGAAGGCCGCGTTCGCCCTGCCGGTCACGGACGCCGGTGACGTCGGCGCCCTCGGCGAGGGTGCCCTGCTCGGCGCGTACGTCTGGGACGCGTACAAGGACAAGGGCGACGCCAAGGCCAAGAACGGCAAGGCGAAGAACGGCAAGGCGCCGCTCGCCGAGGTGGCGCTGCTCGGCGCCAAGCCGCGCGACCGCGCCCACAAGGCCGCCCTCGAGCGGGCCGTCGCCGTGTCCGAGGAGCTGAACCGGGCCCGCGACCTGATCAACACCCCGCCGAACGACCTGAACCCGGAGGCGTTCGCCGCCGTCGCGCAGGCCGCGGCCAAGGAGCACGGCATCAAGGTGCAGGTGCTCGACGAGAAGGCCCTCGCCAAGGGCGGCTACGGCGGCATCCTCGGCGTCGGCGCCGGCTCGTCGTCCGCGCCGCGCCTGGTGAAGCTGTCGTACACCTCCTCCAAGGCGAAGAAGCACCTGGCCTTCGTCGGCAAGGGCATCACGTACGACTCGGGCGGCATCTCGCTGAAGCCCGCCGGGCACAACGAGACGATGAAGTGCGACATGAGCGGTGCCGCCGCCGTGTTCGCCGCGGTCGTGGCCGCCGCGCGCCTCGGCCTGGAGGTCAACGTCACGGGTTACCTGGCGCTGGCGGAGAACATGCCGTCGGGCTCGGCCACCCGCCCCGGCGACGTGCTGCGCATGTACAGCGGCAAGACCGTCGAGGTCCTCAACACCGACGCCGAGGGCCGCCTGGTGCTGGCCGACGCGCTCACCAAGGCCTCCGAGGAGAAGCCGGACGCCATCGTGGACGTGGCCACGCTGACCGGCGCGATGATGCTGGCGCTCGGCAGCCGCACCTTCGGGATCATGGCCAACGACGACGCGTTCCGCACCGCCGTCCACGAGGCCGCCGAGGAGGTCGGCGAGGCCGCCTGGCCGATGCCGCTGCCGGAGCACCTGCGCAAGGGCATGGACTCCTCGACCGCCGACATCGCGAACATGGGCGAGCGGATGGGCGGCGGCCTGGTCGCCGGCCTGTTCCTGCGCGAGTTCGTCGGCGAGGGCATCACCTGGGCCCACCTCGACATCGCGGGTCCGGCCTTCAACGAGTCCGGCCCGTTCGGCTACACGCCGAAGGGCGGCACCGGCTCGGCGGTGCGCACCCTGGTGCGGCTGGCGGAGCTCACGGCGGCGGGCGACCTGGGCTGAGGTCCGTTCCGTTTGCGTCACACGGCCCCGGGCGCCCGCCGCCCGGGGCCGTTTCGTCCCGCTTCGGCGGGCGCGTGGGGCGTCTCACACCCGGGCCCCACGTCTCGTACGCCTCCGACAAGTGCAAAGATGGGGCACGGCAGGACAGGGCCCCACCCCAGGGCCGAAGCAAAAAAAGCGGCCGGACACCAGCCGCCGCCCGGTCACTGGAGACCGGCGTATGGCGCACATGCATGGAGGACGTGACGTGGCGAACGACGCCAGCACCGTTTTCGACCTAGTGATCCTCGGCGGTGGCAGCGGTGGTTACGCCGCGGCCCTGCGCGGGGCGCAGCTGGGCCTGGACGTCGCCCTGATCGAGAAGGACAAGGTCGGCGGCACCTGCCTGCACAAGGGATGCATCCCCACCAAGGCCCTGCTGCACGCGGGCGAGATCGCCGACCAGGCCCGCGAGAGCGAGCAGTTCGGTGTGAAGGCCACCTTCGAGGGCATCGACGTCCCGGCCGTCCAGAAGTACAAGGACGACGTGATCTCCGGCCTGTACAAGGGCCTGCAGGGTCTGATCGCCTCCCGCAAGGTGACCTACATCGAGGGCGAGGGCCGGCTGTCCTCCCCCACCTCCGTCGACGTGAACGGCCAGCGCATCCAGGGCCGCCACATCCTCCTCGCCACCGGCTCCGTGCCGAAGTCGCTGCCGGGCCTGGAGATCGACGGCAACCGCATCATCTCCTCGGACCACGCCCTCGTCCTGGACCGTGTGCCGGAGTCCGCGATCATCCTCGGCGGCGGCGTCATCGGCGTCGAGTTCGCCTCCGCGTGGAAGTCCTTCGGTGCGGACGTCACGATCATCGAGGGCATGAAGCACCTCGTCCCGGTCGAGGACGAGAACTCCTCCAAGCTCCTCGAGCGCGCCTTCCGCAAGCGCGGCATCAAGTTCAACCTCGGCACCTTCTTCCAGAAGGCCGAGTACACCCAGAACGGTGTCAAGGTCACCCTCGCCGACGGCAAGGAGTTCGAGGCCGAGGTCCTGCTCGTCGCCGTCGGCCGCGGCCCGGTCTCCCAGGGTCTCGGCTACGAGGAGGCCGGGGTCGCCATGGACCGCGGCTACGTCCTGGTCGACGAGTACATGCGCACCAACGTCCCGACGATCTCCGCGGTCGGCGACCTGGTCCCGACGCTGCAGCTCGCGCACGTCGGCTTCGCCGAGGGCATCCTCGTCGCGGAGCGGCTGGCCGGCCTGAACGCCGTGCCGGTCGACTACGACGGCGTGCCGCGCGTGACCTACTGCCACCCGGAGGTCGCCTCCGTCGGTATCACCGAGGCCAAGGCCAAGGAGATCTACGGTGCGGACAAGGTCGTCGCCCTGAAGTACAACCTGGCGGGCAACGGCAAGAGCAAGATCCTGAAGACCGCGGGCGAGATCAAGCTCGTCCAGGTCAAGGACGGTGCCGTGGTCGGCGTCCACATGGTCGGCGACCGCATGGGCGAGCAGGTCGGCGAGGCCCAGCTGATCTACAACTGGGAGGCGCTCCCCGCCGAGGTCGCCCAGCTCATCCACGCCCACCCGACGCAGAACGAGGCGCTCGGCGAGGCTCACCTGGCCCTGGCCGGCAAGCCGCTGCACGCGCACGACTGACCCTCGGTCGACGTGACGCCCACGTTGCACGCGACGACACAGACTTCCGCAATTCGTTAGGAGCAACAGAAACCATGGCGGTTTCCGTAACCCTTCCGGCGCTCGGTGAGAGCGTCACCGAGGGCACTGTCACCCGCTGGCTGAAGGCCGAGGGTGAGCGCGTCGAGGCCGACGAGCCGCTGCTCGAGGTGTCGACCGACAAGGTCGACACCGAGATCCCCTCGCCCGCCTCCGGTGTCCTCGCCTCCATCAAGGTCGCCGAGGACGAGACGGTCGAGGTCGGTGCCGAGCTCGCCGTCATCGACGACGGCACCGGTGCCCCGGCCGAGACCCCGGCCCCCGCCGCCGAGTCGGCCCCGGCCGCCGAGCAGGTCGCCCCGCCGGCCCCGGAGCCCACCCCGGCCGCGCAGCCCTCCACCCAGCAGGAGACTCCCGCCCCGGCCCCGACCGCCGAGGCCGCCTCCGGCGGCGGCTCCGCCGAGGGCACGGACGTGGTCCTGCCCGCGCTCGGCGAGTCCGTCACCGAGGGCACCGTCACCCGCTGGCTCAAGGAGGTCGGCGAGTCCGTCGAGGCCGACGAGCCGCTGCTCGAGGTCTCCACGGACAAGGTCGACACCGAGATCCCGGCGCCCGCCTCCGGCGTGCTGCTCGAGATCGTGGTCGGCGAGGACGAGACCGCCGAGGTCGGCGCCAAGCTCGCCATCATCGGCCAGCCGGGTGCCGCGCCCGCCGCCGCTCCGGCCGCCCCGGCTGCCGCTCCGGCCGCTCCCGAGGCTTCGGCGCAGCCCGCCCCGGCTCCGGCTCAGCCCGCCGCCCCGGCCGCCCCCGCGGCTCCGGCCGCCCCGGCCCCGCAGGCCCCGGCGGCTCCGGCCCCGCAGCAGGCCGCTCCGGCCGCCGCCGCTCCGGCTCCGGCGCAGCCCGCCGCCCCGGCCCAGGCCCCGGCCGCCCCGGCCGCCGCCCAGCCGGTGGACGACGGCGCGTACGTGACCCCGCTGGTGCGCAAGCTCGCCGCCGAGAACGGTGTCGACCTGGGCGCCGTCAAGGGCACGGGCGTCGGTGGCCGCATCCGCAAGCAGGACGTGCTCGCCGCCGCCGAGGCCGCCAAGGCCGCCCCGGCCCCGGCTCCGGCTCCGGCCGCCGCCGCCCCGGCCGCCGCCCCCGCCGCGCGGAAGGCCCCCGTCCTGGAGGCCTCCCCGCTGCGCGGCCAGACCGTCAAGATGCCGCGCATCCGCAAGGTCATCGGCGACAACATGGTCAAGGCGCTGCACGAGCAGGCCCAGCTCTCCTCGGTCGTCGAGGTCGACGTCACGCGGCTGATGAAGCTGCGCGCCGCGGCGAAGGACTCCTTCGCGGCCCGTGAGGGCGTCAAGCTCTCCCCGATGCCGTTCTTCGTGAAGGCGGCGGCCCAGGCGCTGAAGGCCCACCCGGCCATCAACGCCCGGATCAACGAGGCCGAGGGCACGATCACCTACTTCGACACCGAGAACATCGGTATCGCGGTGGACTCCGAGAAGGGCCTGATGACCCCGGTCATCAAGAACGCCGGCGACCTCAACCTCGCCGGTATCGCCAAGGCCACGGCGGAGCTCGCGGGCAAGGTCCGCGCGAGCAAGATCTCCCCGGACGAGCTGGCCGGCGCGACCTTCACCATCAGCAACACCGGCTCGCGCGGCGCGCTGTTCGACACGATCATCGTGCCGCCGAACCAGGTCGCGATCCTCGGCCTCGGCGCCACGGTGAAGCGCCCGGCCGTCATCGAGACGGAGGAGGGCACGGTCATCGGCATCCGCGACATGACCTACCTGACGCTCTCCTACGACCACCGCCTGGTGGACGGCGCCGACGCGGCCCGTTACCTGACGGCCGTCAAGGCGATCCTGGAGGCGGGCGAGTTCGAGGTCGAGCTCGGTCTGTGACAGCCACCTGAGGTACGTCTGTTCGTACGGTGCCCCGTCCGGAACTCTCCGGGCGGGGCACCGTCGTACGGCTATGTCACGGCTGTGCCGGTGTTGGCGAGGTCTTGGCGAAAAGCGCCGTTCTGTGACCGTGTCGGGGGCGTGTAAGCCTCGTCTCACCTGCGCCGGGGCGCCTCCGTGCGCCCCTCCGCGACGGCCGTACGGCCTTATTGTCTAAAGGTCAACGCCCCGGGGGCGACAAGCCCCTCCCGGCTCTTCCGGCTAAGGAGCCCTCATGACCGCGCCCGTCGTCCACTCGCTGCGCGAACAGATCCGCGAGCACATCGTGGAGGGGATCGTCAGCGGGCGCTGGAAGCCGGGCGAGCGGATCGTGGAGCGACGCATCGCGACCGAGCTGGAGGTCAGCCAGACGCCCGTACGGGAGGCGCTGAGGGAGCTGGAGTCGCTGCGGCTCATCGAGTCGGCACCCAACAAGGGCGTCCGGGTGCGGAATCTGACGGCGGCCGACCTGGAGGAGTCGTACCCGGTGCGGGCCGGCCTGGAGGCCATCGCGGCGGAGCTCGCGGCGGAGCGGCTGGCCGGGGACTGCTCGGCGCTGGAGCCGCACGTCGCCGCGCTGTACGAGGCGGACCGCAGGGCGGACGGCACGGGCCAGGTCCGGCACACTGTGGCGTTCCACCGCGAACTGGTGCGGGCGGCCGGGAACTCGGTGCTGCTGCACACCTGGGAGGGCCTCGGTATCGAGGTGTTCACGGCCCTCTCCATCCGCTGGCTCGGCACGGTCCAGCAGTCGTACGCCGAGGAGCACGAGGAGCTGGTGGCCGCGTTCCGCCGCCGGGATCCGCGGATCGCGGAGCTGGTGAAGGCCCATGTCCTCGGGTGCGCACCGCGTACGGGCAGCGAGCCGTCGTAGGCCATCCATCGGCGAGCTCCGGGTGCTCTCCTGCCGGCGCGGACGCTCAAACGGGCTCCCACCTGCGAAAATCACCCGAAATGAAGGCACCGCGTGCCCTTGAACAAGGCACCGCGTGCCGACTTTCTCGTGATCAAGAGGTTTTCGCGGTCAACCCTTTGATCGATCATCGATCAGGGAGTTACAGTCCTCGACGGGCTCCGACCAGAGCCCTCGCCCTGTCCTGCCAAAGACCAAGGGCACCCCCACCCCTTACCGATGAGGGAACCCCCCTCCGCACCGGAAGGCGGCGCAATGACCGACCCCAACGCCATCCAGCCGAGCGAGCTCGACCAGCTCCCTGACCGCGATCCCGAGGAGACCGCCGAGTGGCAGGCCTCCCTGGACGCCGTCACCAAGGCGGCCGGCCCGCACCGCGCCGCATACCTGATGCGCCGCACGCTGGAGCGCGCCGAGCGGGGCGGCCTGGCGCTGCCGAAGCTGCTGGAGACGGACTACCTCAACACCATCCCCACCGCCGCCGAGCCGGCCGTGCCCGGTGACGAGGCGATGGAGCAGCGGATCACCGCGTGGAACCGCTGGAACGCGGCCGCCATGGTGACCCGCGGCAGCAAGTACGGCGTAGGCGGCCACATCGCCACCTTCGCCTCTGCCGCGTGGCTGTACGAGACGGGCTTCAACCACTTCTTCAAAGGCAAGGAGGGCGACGGCTCCGGCGACCAGCTGTACATCCAGGGCCACGCCTCCCCCGGCATCTACGCCCGCGCCTTCCTCGACGGCCGGCTGACCGAGCAGCACCTCGACAACTTCCGTCAGGAGGCAGGCGGCAACGGCCTGCCCTCCTACCCGCACCCGCGCCGCCTGCCGTGGCTGTGGGAGTTCCCGACGGTGTCGATGGGCCTCGGCCCCCTCTCCGCCATCTACCAGGCGCGCTTCAACCGCTACCTGACCGCCCGCGGCATCAAGGACGTCTCGTCCTCGCACGTGTGGGCGTTCCTCGGCGACGGCGAGATGGACGAGCCGGAGTCGACGGCGGCACTCGCCCTGGCCTCCCGCGAGGGCCTGGACAACCTGACCTTCGTCATCAACTGCAACCTGCAGCGCCTCGACGGCCCGGTCCGCGCCAACTTCAAGATCGTGCAGGAGCTGGAGGCCCAGTTCCGCGGCGCCGGCTGGAACGTCATCAAGACGCTGTGGGGCACGGCCTGGGACGAGCTGCTCCAGCTCGACACCACGGGCGCGCTGGTCCGCCGCCTCCGCGAGGTGCCGGACGCGCAGGTGCAGACCTACCAGACCCGCGACGCCGCCTACATCCGCGAGGACTTCTTCGGCAAGGACCCGGCGCTCGCCGAGATGGCGAAGCTGCTGAGCGACGACAAGATCCTCGAGTGTTTCCACTTCTCGCGCGGTGGTCACGAGGCCCGCAAGGTGTACGCGGCCTACAAGGCGGCGCTCGAGCACAAGGGCGCCCCGACCGTGATCCTGGCCCAGACGGTCAAGGGCCACACCCTCGGTTCGGGCTTCGCGTCGAAGAACGCCAACCACCAGATGAAGAAGCTGTCGGTGGACGAGTTCAAGGCGATGCGCGACCTGCTCGAGCTCCCCATCCCGGACAGCGCCTTCGTCGACGGCCAGGTGCCCTACGGCCACCCGGGCGCCGACTCCCCCGAGGTCCGCTACCTCCAGGAGCGCCGCGCCGCCCTCGGCGGCCCGGCCCCGGCCCGCCGCACGCACGCGCTCGCCCCGCTGCCCGCCCCCGCCGACAAGGCGTTCGCCGCCTTCGACAAGGGCTCCGGCTCGCAGAACGTCGCGACGACCATGGCCTTCGTACGCCTGGTCAAGGACCTGGTCCGCGACAAGGAGACCGGCAAGCGCTGGGTGCCGATCGTCCCCGACGAGGCGCGCACCTTCGGCATGGAGAGCCTCTTCCCCTCCCTGGGCATCTACTCCCCCAAGGGCCAGACGTACGAGCCGGTAGACCGTGACCAGCTCATGTACTACAAGGAGGCCAAGAACGGCCAGATCCTCAACGAGGGGATCACCGAGGCCGGTTCGATGGCCGACTTCATCGCCGCGTCGACCGCTTACGCGACGCACGGCGAGGCGATGATCCCGTTCTACATCTTCTACTCGATGTTCGGCTGGCAGCGCACGGCCGACCAGATGTGGCAGCTCGGCGACCAGCTCGGCCGCGGCTTCCTGGTCGGCGCCACGGCCGGCCGTACGACGCTGACGGGCGAGGGCCTGCAGCACGCGGACGGTCACACGCCGGTGATCGCGGCGACGAACCCGGCGGCGCTGTCGTACGACCCGGCGTTCGCGTACGAGGTGGCGACGATCGTCAAGGACGGTCTGCGCCGCATGTACGGCCAGGCCGCGCCCGGTGAGGACCAGGACGTCTTCTACTACCTCACCGTCTACAACGAGCCGATGCCGCAGCCCGCGAAGCCGCAGGGCCTGGGCATCGACGAGGGCATCGTCAAGGGCCTGTACCGCTTCAACACGGCGGAGTCCGCGGGCGTGACCGTGCCGGCGAACGCCCCGCGCATCCAGCTCCTCGGCTCGGGCACCGCGATCCACTGGGCCCTGAAGGCCCAGCAGCTGCTCGCCTCCGAGTGGGGCGTGGCCGCCGACGTGTGGTCCGCGACCTCCTGGACGGAGCTGCGCCGGGACGCCATGGAGGCGGACGCGGCGCTGCTGCGGGGCGAGGAGCGGGTGCCGTACGTGCGCCAGGCGCTCCAGGGCGCCGAGGGCCCGGTCCTCGCGGTCTCCGACTACATGCGCCAGGTCCCGGACCAGATCGCGCAGTGGGTCGAGCAGGACTGGGCCTCGCTGGGCGCGGACGGCTTCGGCCTCTCCGACACCCGCGAGGCGGCCCGCCGCCACTTCGGCGTCGACGCCGAGTCGATCGTCGTCGCCGCGCTCGCCCAGCTCGCCCGGCGGGGCGAGGTCAAGGCGACGGCGGTGAAGGAGGCGCGGGAGCGCTACGGTCTCTGACCGTGGCCTCGACCATGACCGTGTGACGGTCGCAGGGGCGGCGGGCGGCGGGGGTTTCCCCGCCCCCGCCGCCCCTGCCCGTTCCACGATGCCGTTGGCGAATTGGCGCAGTACCTCGCGCCGCTCGCTCACGAGGTGGTCGCCGCACAGCCACGCTGACCAGACGCGGTCCGGGGGTACGTGGCGGCCGGCCTCGAGCTCGTGGAACTCCGCGTCGATCGACGACGCAGGGAGCCGGTCCGCGGCCGCCAGGTCCTCGTCTGAGGCGTCGTTGTTGTACAGCTCCGCAGAGGGATCGCGGATCTCCAACACGTCGATCTCGAACCCGGCGAACCAGCAGGGCGGCCCGCTGGAACGGGCAGGCGATCGCAGCGATGGCGGGCATCAGCCGGTCGAGGTCCTGGTCGGGGATGAACCGCGGCACCTTCTCGGTGTCCTTCGAGTCCGGGATCTCCATGGGCGTGTCGGTGACGGGCCGGGGACGGCATGGCCGGATCTGGTCCGGGCTGCGCCAGGATTTGGGCACGGTCATGGATCCGGTCCGCGCAGCAGCCGCATCGCGGTGGCGCAAAGGGTTCGCTCTCCTCGCGGAATGGCCAAACTCGTTTTCGACTCGACCGCTGGCGCCCGGTGTCGCCCAGGATTACCTTGCCGCTACTGCCAGTTGATGGCGACAAGCCTCTGCCGGAGGGAGCCGACATGGCGGACGGACCGCGGTTTTACGTGACCATGAAGACCGGCAATGATCAGGGCGCCGGCACCGATGGCTCGGTGTACGTCAAGTTCATCGGCAACATCCAACACGGCCAGGGTGAGGAGGTAACCAGTGAACATCTGCTCGACAGTAGCGGTAACGACTTCGAAAACGGTGACGCCTGGACGTATTGGGTGGACACCAACCGGGCGCTGGCCGAGCTGAGCCACATCGAAGTGCGACTCGACCTGGGAGAAGTGACCCTGGCCAACGCCTGGCAGCTGGAATCGATCGTGGTGGAGGACCGTGACACACACCGGCTGTGGTACGCCAACGCCGGCAACCGCTGGTTCGACCACACCCAGGATGCGATGCACTCGACGGCGACCGACACCCGAACCCAGCGATTCGCGCTCAAGCCGGTCACCCCAACCACGCAGTATCGGGTCACCATCGGAACGGCCGACAGCGGCGTGTTCGGTGGTAGCGGCACCGACGGCTTCGTCTTCGTGGGCATCCGCGGCGATGCCAACCGCGACCTCTGCCAGCTGCTCTACCTCGACGGGCCCGGCAATGACTTCGAGCGAGGAAGCCGCGCCGATTACGGCCCGTTCCACTATCCGGCCCTGGACCCGCCACGCGAAGTGTTTGTCCGGCTCGACGGCAGGCATCCAGGCGACACCTGGGAACTGGGCATGGTCGGTATCACCGACATGAGCACGGGCCGCAAGTTCCTCGCCGAGATCAACGAGCGCTGGTTCCAGGCCCCCGGCCGAGCCGAGCGCACCTACAAGCTGATCGAGAAGGATTTCTAACCTCGCTCTTGAGGCGGGGCCCTGTACGGAGGCGCCGACCCTTACGTCGACTCCGGCCGCGTCTTCACCTAGAAGGACGGACGCCCGTACCACCCGGAGCGCCTCTCCCGGATCTTCAACCGGCTCATCCAGAAGCTCGGCCTGCCGCCCGTCCGCCTGCGCGACCTGCGCGACTGCGCCGCCACGCTGCGCCTCGCGGCCAGATGAAGACCGTCCAGGTCATGCTCGTGCACTCCTCGTACAAGCTCACCGCCGACATGTACACCAGCGTCCTGCCGCAGCTCGAACCGGAGGCCGCGGACGCGCTCGTCTTGCGCAAGGTGGCGCAGCAGGGGGAGCAGGCCGACGGCCGGCAGCCACGGGGCCCTCGGGCAGTGCCCGGCGTCGAGGATGTGGCTGCGGGGGCCAAGGGCAGCAGGGCGGGCGACCGCGACCGGGTCGGGCGCATGAGCGGCGACCAGTTCACCATCGGCGACCACGCACTGGAGATCGAGCCCATCCGGCAGCAGGGAGGCTCCCGGCCGGCCGACAGCGACGAGCCCGGCACCTACGCCTCACTCCAGGTCTACGCGAACGACATCGGGCTGTCGTTGAACACGATCGGGGCCTACCGGTTCACGGCCAGCCGATGGCCCATGGACCAGCGCCGCGACGGCGTCTCGTTCAAGATCCACCAGATCCTCGCCTAACGTGCGTCGTGCCCTGTTCTGTGGCCGAGAAGCCGACGGCGACGCCCGAGGCGTTCATGTCCTGCACCAGGCTGAAGGCCCCGCCCAGCGTCGCCATCTCGCTGACCTCGCCCGAGGCCGACCAGCGCAGCGGCAGGGACGGGATCTCCTCGGTCGCTGCCGTACCGGCGAGTTCACCGGCGTCGTTGATGACCTGCGCCGCGCGGAGCCCGAAAGGAACGGGGTCCGGGGGCGGAGCCCCGAGGCGGGTCGAAGGGGCGCAGCCCCTGGAGGATGGGACGGGTAGGGGCGGCGGGGGCGATCTCCCCTCCCCGCGCACGCACCCGCCATCATGACCCCATGCGCGCTGCCCGCCTCATCAAAATGGTGCTGCTCCTCCAGTCCCGGCCCTCCATGACCGCCGCCGAACTGGCCCGCGAGCTGGAGGTGTCCGAACGCACGGTCACCCGGGACGCGCAGGCGCTGTCGGAGGCCGGGGTGCCCGTGTACGCGGACCGGGGCCGGGCCGGCGGGTACCGGCTGATCGGCGGGTACCGCACCCGGCTGACCGGTCTCGCCCGCGGCGAGGCCGAGGCGCTGTTCCTGTCCGGCGTCCCGGGCGCCCTGCGCGAGATGGGGCTGGACGACGCCGCATCCGCCGCCCGCCTCAAGGTGTCCGCCGCCCTGCTGCCCTCCCTGCGGGACGCCCCGCGGACGGCGGCGCAGCGGTTCCACCTGGACGCGCCCGCCTGGTTCCAGGAGCCGGAGGCCCCCGCCCTGCTGCCCGCCGTGGCGGACGCCGTGTGGGACGACCGGGTGGTCACCGCCCGCTACCGGCGGGGTGGGGAAGAGGCCGAGCGCTCCTTGGAGCCGTACGGCCTCGTCCTCAAGGCCGGGGTCTGGTACCTGTGCGCACGGGTGCCGGAGCGGGAGGGGCAGGGCGAGCGGGGTGAGCGGGAGGGGCGGGAGGGGCGGAAGGAGCGGGATTGCTTTCGGGTGTACCGCATCGACCGGTTCACCGCCGTCGCCACCCTGAACGACCGCTTCACCCGCGACGAGGAGTTCGACCTGCCGCGGTTCTGGGCGGAGCGGGCCCGGCAGTTCGCGCGGTCCATCCTGCACGCGGAGGTCGTGGCGCGGCTCTCCCCGGAGGGGGTACGCAGACTGCAGTACGCCCTCGACCCCGAGTCGGCGCGTACGGCGCTGGCGGCCGGGGGCCCCGCGGACGCACGGGGCTGGGTGACGGTCACGCTCCCCGTCGAGTCGGAGGAGGTCGCGCACACCCAGCTGACGGCACTGGGACCGGAGGTGGAGGTGCTGTCCCCCAAGACCTTGCGCGAGCGGTTCGCGGAGGACGCGGCGCGACTCGCGGAGCTCTACCGCCCATACCGCTCATAACAATCCACCGCACTCCAGGTGCGCCCCACCCCGGCAGGCCCGATGCTGGTGCCGTGATGGACGAGACGGAGTTCTGGGAGCTGGTGGACTCGGCACGGGAGGCAGCCGGGGGCGATCCCGAGGAGCACGCCGACCTGCTCGTCGAACGGCTCGTCCAACTGGACCCGGACGCGGTGCTGGACTTCGCCCGGCACTTCGAGTCCCGCTACAACCGGGCGTACACCTGGGAGCTCTGGGGTGCCGCCGCGGTGCTGCTCGGCGGGGCCAGCGACGACGCCTTCGACTTCTTCCGGTGCTGGCTGATCGGCCAGGGCCGGGAGGTCTTCGAGGGCGCCGTGCACGACCCGGACTCCCTCGCCGATCTGCTGGACGACTTCGACGAGGAGTTCGACGGGGACGGGGAGGAGCTGGGGTACGCGGCGGACGAGGCGTACGAGCAGCTCACCGGCACCGTCGCCCCGGACCTCGGCATTCCGCCCGCGGCGCCCGAACCCGCGGGGACCCCCCTGGACTTCGAGGACGACACCGTGCTCGCGGAGCGCTACCCCAAGCTCTGGGAGCGGTTCCGGGCCTGATTCAGGCGCGGGTGCCCGTACCGGTGCCACGGTTCCCGTACGACGAACGCGGCAGATACGCGTACTGCGCGGGTGCGGACGGTGCCGCGTGAGGTTCTCCCGGTCCCCGTTCCGCGCGTCCGGCGACGGCGTGCCGCGCGGTTCCGGGCCGTTTTCCGTCCCCCGGACGGCCGCTGTTCGTCTTCCCCGTTCCCCCACCTCCGACTCGGGCATCGGCATCGCGTCACCGCGGTGCCGCCCTGCGGCGACGCTAGGGCGAGGACCTCGGAGGATCCTGTGCGGCGTCCACGACCCGCCTGTCACTCCGGCCCTGGAGGCGGGCGGCGGCCTCCCTGATCCCGGGCAGCCGGGCCGCGAGGGCGGCGCCCGGGCAGTCCGTCATGTAGCCGTCGCTGTGGCCCGCGACCGCGGGCAGCAGGGCCTCGGTTCCGGCGGCGTACCGGCTGCGGTCGTTGCTGGAGACCAGGCGGACGCTCGAGCGCGGGTCGGTGCCGGTGAGGCCGAGTTTCCAGGCGGCGAGGGCGGCGATCGCGTCGGTCATCTCCCGGGGCACCGGCACGCCCTCGGTGAAGGTGCCGATGGCCGCGATGCCCGTCGTGCGGTGGTTGAAGCCCTGGGTGTGGGCGCCGGTGACGGGCCGCTCGACGCCGCCCGCGCGGCCCTCGTAGATCGTGCCGCAGCGGTCGACGAGGAAGTTGTAGCCGATGTCGTCCCAGGCCCGGGCGCCGGTCTGGCCCGCCTGCACATCGCTGATGATGTGCGGCACGTCCGCGCAGTCGTAGTCGTTCGGGTTGTCGGTGTGGTGCACGAAGACGGCGGCGACCCGGTCGTCGTACCGCACGGGCGGCCGGCTGTGGCGCGCGCTCCCGCTCAGCCAGCGGGACCGCGGCACGATCGGCGGCCGGGGTGCCGTGTGGGCGGATGCGGGCCGGGCGGCCGCCGCGCGGGCGGACGCCTCCACCACGCGGTCCGCCCCGACGGCGCACAGCACCAGCCCGAGGACGGCGGCCAGGCCGGGCAGACAGGCGAGCAGCAGGAGAGCGGCGGTGCGGGCGGACGGCCGGGCCCGCGGTACGCGGTCGTCGGGCGTGGTCCACGGCCCCGAGGCCCCCGGGACGTGGACCACGCCCGACGACCGCACGGTGAGGGGTGTGCGCGCCGTGTCCGCCCGCAGGCACTCCCGCCCCGGCTGCTCTCGCCGGAGCCTTCCTCGGCGCGGTCGTCCACGGCGCGCCGACCGGAAGACGCGCATGACCCCACTTTGCCCCGGTTCACCCCGTCCCGCGACGTGAGGCATGCCACCCGTTGGAACCATCGTCCCGGTCCGGGACGTTACCTCCTGTGATCGACCCAGTGCGTACGTACGATCCGGATACTTCGGCGGAGATCCGGGTGGATGCTCCGGCCGGCCGCCGCCTGACACGCTCCAGCCGGGGTACCGGACAGATCATCACCCTGGTGGGGCACGGTCCGGCCCCGCGCACCCGACCGGGCCCACGGCACCGCGCGTGCCCGGTCACCGGACCCGTCCCCCGCCAGGGGCCCGAGAGAGAGGCGGCCTGGAGTGGACATACTCGACATCCTGCTGTTGCTGGTGATCCTGGCGTACGCGGCGTCCGGTTACCGGCGCGGCCTGGTCGCCGGCTGCCTCTCCCTGGCCGGGTTCGTGGGCGGTGCCGTCGTCGGCGTGTGGGTGCTGCCCACGTTCATGGACCTGGTGTCGGTGACGCCGGGGTCGCCCGGGGCGACCGTCACCGCCGTGCTGACGGTCCTGGTCCCCGCCGTCGTCGGGCACGAACTCGCGGGCAGGCTCGGCCTGCTGCTCCGCCGCGAGCTGGACCGCGGCCCGCTGCGGGTGGCCGACGGGGTGGGCGGGGCCCTGGCCAACACGGTCGCCGTCCTCGTCGTCGCGTGGGTGGCCGCGAGCGTCCTGGCCGCCTCCTCGTCCCCACTGATCACCCAGGCGATCCGCGGCTCGACGGTGCTGGGCGCCGTGCAGGACACCATGCCGGACACGACGCCGGCCTGGTTCTCCCGGGCCACCTCCGCCCTCACGGAGGCGGGCTTCCCGCAGGTGTTCAACCCGTTCGAGGCCGAACCGTCGGCGGGCGTCGCCGAGCCGTCCGGCGACAGCGTCACCCCGAGCGCGACGAACGCCGCCCAGCGGAGCAGCGTCAAGGTCGAGGGCTTCTCCGGCACCCAGGGCCGCGAGGGCAGCGGCTTCGTCTACGCGCCCCAGCGCGTGATGACCAACGCCCACGTGGTGGCGGGCATCGACGAGCCGACCGTGCGCGTCGGCGGGGTGGGCCGGACGTACGAGGCGCGGGTCGTCCTGTTCGACCCGGACAAGGACGTCGCGGTCCTCCACGTGCCGTCGCTAGAGGCCCCCGTGCTGGCCTTCGACCACAGCGCCGAGCGCGGCGACTCCGCGGTCGTCGCCGGCTACCCGGAGGACGGCGGTCTCGACCTCCAGGCGGCCACGGTCGCGAACCGCATCGACGCCACCGGCCAGAACATCTACAGCACGGAGACGGTCACCCGCGAGATCTACTCGGTCCGCTCCACCGTGCGCCCCGGCAACTCCGGCGGCCCGCTGCTCACCACGGACGGCAAGGTGTACGGCATGGTGTTCGCCCGCTCCACCTCCGACAGCCGGACGGGCTACGTCCTGACGGCGGACGAGGTGGCGCCCGAGGCCCAGCAGGCGCGGAACGCGACGAGTCCCGTGGACACGGGCGAGCTCATCGCGTCATGACGCCCCGCCAGGTGGGCCGGTCATCCGCCCCGAACACCGCGGAAGCGCTTGCTCCGCCTGGGCGTACGCTGTCTTCCGATGACGACCCAGCCCCCTTCCGTAACTCCCGCACCTCCCGTAACTCCCGTGCCTCCCGTACCGCCGTCGGCCACAGCCTCCTCCCCCACCCCCTCCCTGACCGAACGCCGCAAGGCCGCGACACAGCTCGACATCGCGCGGGCGGCGGCGGCCCTGTTCCGGGAGCACGGTCCCGACGGCACGACCGCGGAGGACATCGCCCGCCGGGCCGGGGTCGCGCCCCGCACGTTCTACCGCTACTTCCGCAGCAAGCAGGACGCCGTGGCCCCCTTGCTCACCGCGGGCGCGGACCGCTGGCACACCTCGCTGGCCGCGGCGCGGCCGGGTCCGCCGGCGGCACTGCCGGAGACACTGGAGCGGGCGGTCCGGGATGCGCTGTCCGTCCCGGACGGCCGCACGGCCGAGGGCTTCCACCAGACCCGCGCCCTGCTGCGGGCGGCGGCCGGCGACCCCGCCCTGCGCGCGGTCTGGTATCGCGTGAACCGGGAGTCGGAGGAGCGGCTGGCCCCCCTGGTGGCCCGGCTGCTGGGTGCCGGGGCCGACCCCCTCGCCGTACGCCTGACCGCAACGGTCGCCACGGACGCGATCCGGGTGGCGATGGAGGCCTGGGCGGAGACGGACGCGCCGGTGGAGGGCCCCGGCTCACCGGCGGAACTGGCCGCGCGGTGCCTGCGGCACCTGCTGCCGCCCGGTTCCCGGATTCAGCCGGGGCCGGGGAGTGTCGAGGAGGGCGGGGACCCTCGCCCGGCAGGATGAACCCATGAAGGCAGAGGCAGGGGCAGAGGCACAGACAGAGGCCGAGAAGGACGGACAGCTCCCTCCCGGTTCCCGGGTCGCGGTCGCCGGGGCGTCGGGGCTGATCGGTTCGGCGCTGGTCCGCTCGCTGCGGGCGGACGGGCACGAGGTCGTACGGCTCGTACGGCGGGCGCCCCGCGCTCACGACGAGGTGCGCTGGGAACCGGAACGGCGCCGGGTGGACGCCGCCGGGCTCGCCGGGTGTGCGGCGGTCGTGAACCTCGCGGGCGCGGGAGTGGCGTCGCGCCGCTGGACGGACGCGTACAAGGCGACGATCCGCCGGAGCAGGGTGCTCGGCACGGAGACGCTCGCCGAGGCCCTGGCCACGCTGGACGAGCCGCCGCGCGTGTTCGTGAACGGCAGCGCGATCGGTTTCTACGGCGACACGGGCGACCGCGCGGTCGACGAGTCGGCGCCGCCGGGCGAGGGCTTCCTCCCGTCGGTGTGCGTGGCGTGGGAGGGGGCGGCGGCTCCGGCGCGCGAGGCGGGGATCCGCACGGTGTTCGCCCGCACGGGACTGGTGGTCGCGCGCGGCGGCGGGGCGTGGGGGCCGCTGTTCCCGCTGTTCAAGGCAGGGCTGGGCGGCCGGATGGGCAACGGCCGCCAGTACTGGAGTTTCATCGCGCTGCACGACGAGGTGGCCGCCCTCCGGCACCTCCTCGACACGCCGGCGCTGTCGGGCCCGGTGAACCTGACGGCCCCGGAACCGGTGACCAACCGCGAGGTGACGGCCGCGATGGGCCGGGTCCTGCACCGCCCGGCACTCCTCAACGTGCCCTCCCCGGCCCTGCGCCTGGCCCTCGGCGAGGTGGCGGGCGACGTCCTGGGCAGTACCCGAGCGGTCCCGGCCCGCCTGCTGGAGTCGGGCTTCACCTTCGCGTTCCCGACGGTGGAGGACGCGATCCGGGCGGCACTGCGCTGAGCCGGGCCCTCCCGGGCCGTGTCAACCGGAATCCCTCGCGGCACCCCCGTCCCCGGTGACGGACGGACGGACACCTGACCTTCGTCCCGGACTCACGTATTCAGCAGGCTTGTTGGGGGCATGACGTCTCCAGCACTCCAGCAGCCGCGCGACCCTCGGGAGGGGCACGTGCTTGAGTCGGTGCACCAGACGGAATGCGCAGAGTCCGCCGAATACGCGAAGTCCGCCGAATCCGCCGAGGAGGCGGACGTCGTGGTCGTGGGAGCCGGGGTCGCCGGTCTCGCGGCCGCCCATCATCTGGCGAGATCGGGGCTGTCCGTAGCGGTACTGGAGGCCGCGCCGGCGGTCGGCGGGCGGATGGGCACGGAGAAGGTCGACGGCTTCCGGCTCGACCGGACGGCCCCGCTGCTCCTCACCTCGTACCCGGAGCTCCGCCGTGTCCCCGCCCTCGCCCCCGTGGTCCTGCGGCCGTTCTCGTCCGAAGTCCTGCTGCACGCGGACGGCCGGCTGCACTCCGGCCCCGCCGCCCCCGCACACGCCCGGAGCGCACGCGGCGCCCTCACGGCCGTACGCGCCTTCGCAGGCGTCCCCCGGCTGCCCCGCGTACAGGGCGCCGCCCGGGCGCCGCGCCCCGGCCCCCTCGGCACACCCGCGGACCAGTCCCGGCTGGCCGTCTCGCTGGCCCGGCTGGCCGCCACCCCGCCCGAACGCCTCCTCGCCCGCCCGGAACTCCCCACCGCGCAGGCCCTCCTGAGCCGCGGCTTCCCGGCGCGCTCCGTCGACGGGCTGCTGCGCCCCCTGCTCACCGCCCTGCTCGGCGACCCCGCGCTCCAGACCTCCAGCCGCTCGGCCGACCTGGCCCTGCGCTCCTTCGCGACGGGCCGTTTCTGCCTGCCGGAGGGCGGCGCGGACAGCGTCCCCGACCTCCTCGCGGCCGCGCTCCCGCCCGGCACGGTACGGACCGGCGTGCGCGTCCTCTCCGTCGGCACCACCTCGGTGACCACCGCCGAGCACGGCGTGCTCGGCTGCCGCGCCGTGCTGCTGGCCACCGGTGCCCGCGCCGCCGCCGAACTGCTCCCCGGCCTGCGCGTGCCCGGCTTCCACCCGGTGACGGTCCTGCACCACACCACGGACGAACTGCCGCCCCGGCTCCGCGAGCCCGCGCTGGTCCTGGACGCCGACCGCAGCGGGCCGGTGTCGCACACGGCGGTCATCAGCCAGGTCGACCCCTCCCGTGCCCCCGCCGGCCGGGCACTGATCTCGTCGACCGTGCTGGGCACGCCGCCGGCCCCGGCGCACCTGGACGCCACGGTCCGCGCCCAGCTGGCCCGCCTGTACGGCACGCCGACGGCCCGCTGGGAGCTCCTCGCCGTCCACCACGACGCCGAGGCGGTCCCGGCGATGCCCCCGCCGCACGACCCGCACCGCCCGGTGCGACTGCTGGCGGGCCTGTACGTCTGCGGGGACCACCGCGACTCGGGCACCGTCCAGGGCGCCCTGCACTCGGCCCGGCGTGCCGCCCACGCCGTCCTCACGGACCTGGACGTCCGGGCCGCCCCGCCGGAGGAGGAGTGTCTCGGGACGGCGGCCTGAGCACGCTCGCGCACGGGCACACGAGAGGGGGCGCCCGGCCGACCGTGTCCCCGGTCGCCGGACGCCCCCGGTCCTTCGGTCCGCCCGGCTACCCGAGCGCCGCCACCCGGTCGCGGTACGTGCGCACGGGCGCCGCGTCCCGGTACGGCTCCAGCCTGCGCTCGAAGTCGCGTACGTACTCGATCGCGCGCACCGACCGCATCTCCGTCGCCTGCGCCGCGGCCTCCGCGCCGAGCTGGCAGGCCTGGTCGAGTTCGCCGAGCCCGAGCCGGGCGGAGGCGAGGACGACCCGGCAGAACAGGCGGCTGCGGGCGTAGGCGGCCGGACGCAGCTGCAGCGAGCGCTCGGCGTGCTGGGCCGCGGCCCGGTACTGCTGGAGGTCGCGGTGGCAGTGCCCGAACTCGTCGGCGAGCTGTGCCTCGTCGAAGAACCGCGCCCAGTGCGGCACGTCGTCCTCCGTCCGGGCCGACTCCAGCGCGCGCTCGGCCCGGACGAGGGCGGCGGTGCAGGCGCGCACCTCGCTGAGCACGCCGTGCCCGCGGGCCTCGACGGCGTGCAGCAGCGCCTGCACCGCGGGCGGCGCGGACGTCCCCACGCCCTGCTGCGCCACGCGCGCGAGCTGTACGGCCTCGCGTCCGTGCCCGAGGTAGACGGCCTGCCGGCTCATCGTGACGAGGACGTAGGAGCCGTACATCCGGTCCCCGGCCGCCTGGGCGAGCCGCAGTGCCTGCACGAAGTACCGCTGGGCGAGCCCGTGGGCGGCGATGTCGTACGAGGTCCAGCCGGCCAGCCGGGTGAGGTCCGCGGCGGCGCCGAACAGCCGGCGGCCGGTCTGCTCGCCGTACGTGCCGCGGAGCATCGGCTCGGCCTCGTGCTCCAGATAGCGCACGAGGGCCTGGCGGGCGTGGCCGCCGCCGTAGGCGTGGTCGAGCGCCCGGAAGAGCTCGCCCACGGACCGCAGCGCGGCGATGTCACCGCCGGTGACCCGCTGGCCGGGGCCGCGCTCGGTCTGGCTGCGCTGCCGGGGCGGGGGGACCGTCGCCTGGACGAGCGCGGCCGGGGACTTGGGGGGCGCGGGGCGGCCCTGGGCCGGGATGCGGGCGGGGCCCGGGTCGCCCCGGCTCACCCGGTCGTCGGCGCGGCCGATCAGCCAGTCCCGGCTGGGGACGACGAGTCCCGCCGGGGTGAACGCGATCTTGCGGAGCTCGGCGTGGCTGCCGGAGTCCTTGCGCCACAGGCCGCTGACGATGTCGACGGCCTCCTCAGGGGACGCGGCGAACTCCAGGCCCGCGTAGACGGGCGCGCAGGCGTCCAGCCCGAGGTCCTGTGCGGTGAGCCGGCGGCCGAGCCGTCGGGTGAACACCTCGGCGATGAGCGCGGGCGTCGTGCCCCGGGGCTGCTGGCCGCGGAGCCAGCGGGTGACCGATGTCTTGTCGTATCTCAGATCCAGTCCGTGTTCGAGACCGAGCTGGTCCACACGACGCGCTAGCCCCGCGTTGGAGAACCCCGCTTCTGCGATCAGTGCGGCGAGCTGACGGTTGGGAGTGCGCTGCGCGGGTCGTTCCGTCATCTGCGGTGCGGTCTCCTGACGTTCCGGACTTCGGCGATTCGGCGAGATACCTGGATTGCCTGTGAGCAGCCCTTTTACCCTCTGAACGGCGCGAATGTAGCGGAGAGTGAGCATCCGATCGCACCTTCCGCCATCCATTCATCCGATCGTGTGAGGATTAGCCGCTCAGCTGACGGGATTCGGCCAGGCGTACAGTGGCGTGGGCGCAGGACGCGCCTGACGTACGCAGCCGATGGCAGGGGATCCGCCCGATCGCAGGCGGTCGGCAGCCAGTCGCAGCCAGTTGCAACCAGTCGCAACCAGTGCTTCCAGGGAGGCGCACAGCGGTGAGTGAGCTCCGGTTCGTCCGCAGGGGGTTCGGTGCCCAGGCCGTCGAGTACCAGGAGGCCTGGGACGAACAGCGCCGGGTGCACGCGGCGCGCTTCGCGGACGAGATCCCCGACACCGTGCTGCTGCTGGAGCACCCGCCGGTCTACACCGCCGGCCGCCGGACGGCCGACGAGGAGCGCCCGCTGGACGGGACGCCCGTCGTCGACGTGGACCGCGGCGGCAAGATCACCTGGCACGGCCCCGGCCAGCTCGTCGGCTACCCCATCCAGAAGCTCCCGCGCCCGGTGGACGTGGTGGCCCATGTGCGGCGGCTGGAGGAGGCCCTGATCCGCACGTGCGCGGAGTTCGGCCTGGAGACCACCCGGGTCGAGGGCCGCAGCGGGGTGTGGGTGCTCGGCGACCCGGTCGAGCAGCGCCCCGCGCTCGGCGGACTCTCCCTGGACTTCGACCCGCGCCTGGCCGACGAGGAGTTCGACCCGCGCCTCAACGGCCCGGAGTACGCCCCGTCCAACGCCGGGCAGCGCCGCGAGGACCGGAAGATCGCCGCGATCGGCATCCGGGTCGCCAAGGGCGTCACGATGCACGGCTTCGCCCTGAACGTGAACCCGGACAACGCCTGGTTCGACCGGATCATCCCGTGCGGCATCCGCGACGCGGGCGTCACGTCCCTCGCCAACGAGCTGGGCCGGGACATCACCATCGAGGAGGTCCTGCCGGTCGCCGAGCGCCATCTGCGGGACGTCCTGGAGAACGCCGAGCTCAAGCCGCGCGAGATCGAGCGCGCCACGGCGTGAGCCGGGCCGGGAGCACGCCCCGGGCCGTGGGGAATGTCCCTCACTCACCCGAAGTTCCCTCAAGGGGCGATGGCGGCCGACACCCGGCCGCCCTGCCGCACAATCAACGGGCGTACGCTGAGATACGCCCACGAATCGAAGTTACAGGGAGCCGATGTGTCCGCAGTCGCACCCGACGGACGCAAGATGCTGCGCCTGGAGGTCCGGAACGCCCAGACCCCCATCGAGCGCAAGCCCGAGTGGATCAAGACCCGGGCGAAAATGGGTCCCGAGTACACCAAGATGCAGAACCTCGTGAAGAGCGAGGGTCTGCACACGGTCTGCCAGGAAGCCGGCTGCCCCAACATCTACGAGTGCTGGGAGGACCGCGAGGCGACCTTCCTCATCGGCGGCGACCAGTGCACCCGGCGCTGCGACTTCTGCCAGATCGACACCGGCAAGCCCGAGGCGCTCGACCGTGACGAGCCGCGCCGTGTGGGCGAGTCCGTCGTCACGATGGACCTGAACTACGCCACGATCACCGGTGTCGCCCGCGACGACCTGCCCGACGGCGGCGCCTGGCTGTACGCCGAGACCGTGCGCCAGATCCACCAGCAGACGGCGGAGCGCGAGGGCGGCCGGACGAAGGTCGAGCTGCTCGCCCCCGACTTCAACGCCGTCCCGGAGCTTCTGGCGGAGGTCTTCGCCTCCCGCCCCGAGGTCTTCGCGCACAACGTCGAGACGGTCCCGCGGATCTTCAAGCGCATCCGCCCCGGCTTCCGCTACGAGCGCTCCCTGAAGGTCATCACGGAGGCCCGCGACTACGGCCTGGTCACCAAGTCGAACCTGATCCTCGGCATGGGCGAGACCCGTGAGGAGATCAGCGAGGCGCTGCGCCAGCTGCACGAGGCCGGCTGCGAGCTGATCACCATCACGCAGTACCTGCGCCCGAGCGTCCGCCACCACCCGGTGGAGCGCTGGGTCAAGCCGCAGGAGTTCGTGGAGCTGAAGGAGGAGGCCGAGGAGATCGGCTTCTCGGGCGTCATGTCGGGCCCGCTGGTGCGCTCCTCGTACCGGGCCGGCCGGCTCTACCAGATGGCCGTGGAGCAGCGTCATTCCGCTGCTCCGCAGCGGGGGAGCGCGTACATCGCTTCGCAGGCCGTCTGAGAGCGAAGGCGTACGGCTCCGCACGGCACCGAGTGGCATCGCGTGCCACTTCCCGTGTGTGAATCCGGGCACAAGCCGATACCGGGTGGTACTGGCTCATACGACGCGGTCTTGACCGTCCCCGCAGTTGGGGGGCACCGTCGGGGCCGCGTCGGGGTTTGAGCGCCCCAAATCAAACCTTCATTCGCGTTTGACCGGTCGGTCACGCCCTGGTAACACCAATCAGTGACCCTGGTTTCACAGCTCGTATAAACATGGTCAGAGCTGCCATCCCGAGGGGGGACCTCCATCATGCAGGCCGCGCCTGTCCGCGCCACAGCAATCCCTTCGTTCACCGATGCACTGCGTGCCGTCGAGTCACTGCTGATGAGCAGCGGCCAGCGCACCGCCCGCCGCAACGCCTGGACCTCCGTGATGGAGGACCGCCGCCGGGCCAAGGACCGGGTCGAAACGCAGCGCGTCCTCGACGCGGCCGTCGCCTCACGCCTGCCGTAGCCGTCTCGCTCCCCGCCCCACCGGACACCGCCGTCGTCCCCGCTCCCCCGGCCACGTAGACTTCGTGGCATGGCGAGGAAGGACAACGCAGCGGACGCTGCGAACCCCGGGCGACTCAAGCAGATCGCCCTGACTTACAAGATGACCCGCAAGGCCGACAAAAAGATCGGTCTTGTACTCGCGGCTGTCGCAATCTGCATCTTCGGCGTCTTCCTCGCGATCGGTTTCCTGGTTGGTCATCCGGTCTATCTCGGTATCGCCGGCTTCCTGTTCGCCTTCCTCGGAACGGCGATCGTCTTCGGGCGCCGGGCCGAGCGGGCCGCCTTCGGGCAGATGGAGGGCCAGCCGGGTGCCGCGGCCGCGGTGCTCGACAACATCGGCCGCCAGTGGACGACCACGCCGGCGGTTGCGATCAACCGCAGCCAGGACGTGGTGCACCGCGCCGTGGGCCGGGCGGGCATCGTGCTGGTCGCCGAGGGCAACCCCAACCGGGTGAAGAGCCTGCTGGCCGCCGAGAAGAAGAAGATGGCCCGCATCGTGGCGGACGTGCCGGTGCACGACCTGGTCGTAGGAACCGACGAGGGCCAGGTGCCGCTGAAGAAGCTGCGCACGACGATGCTCAAGCTCCCCCGCGTCCTGTCGGGCCCGCAGGTCACGGTCACCAACGACCGGCTGCGCGCGATGGGCGACTTGATGAGCAACATGCCGCTACCGAAGGGTCCGATGCCCAAGGGGATGCGGATGCCGCGGGGTGGCCCGAAGATGCGGTGACGCTGCCGCCGGGCTGTGCGGTCGTACGTCGGCGGGGGGGGCGGGGCCCCCTTTAGTCCGGCTCGCCGGACGTGTCCCGCTCAGGCGGACGGGGAGCCGGAGCCCCCGGTCAGATGCGTACTTCCACCGTGCGTGCGAGGCGGTCGTGGAGGCCGCGGCCGTCGCGGTCCCAGACGAGGGCCGGGATGGCCAGGCACAGCAGGACCGTACGGAGCAGCACGCGCAGCGGGGCGACCGTGCCGGTGCCCTCGGCGACCACCTTGAGGCCGAAGAGGCGCTTGCCCGGGGTGAAGCCGAGCGTGCCGACGGTGAGGACGTGGAGTACGAAGAAGATGAGCAGGGCCCAGTTGCCGGTCGCCTGCCCGTAGCCGTCCGTGATCAAACCGTATGCGATCAAGAGGCACAGGGCCCAGTCCACGGCGAGGGCGCCGAGACGCCGGCCGGGGCGGGCGACCGAGCCGGGCCCGGACTCCGGCAGCCCCAGCTGCTCACCGCGGTAGCCGAAGTCGACGCCCGCATCCTCGGCGGCCGCGCGCGGGCCGGAGAGCCACGATCCGATTGCTTGCCTCTTGTCCACCCGTCCACGGTACTGCGCGGGTGGTCGGAGGCCGGTAGGCGGGTCGGCAGGACGCGCGCTGGTTAACTTGGGCGAAACAAATGGGTCACGCCCGAGAAATCACCCCTCCCTATGGTCGGGACCAGCGTGTGCCACCGCACTGGCCGCACGAACGAACTACCACCCCGGCACGGACGGCCGGGAGTAGGAGGAGCTGGATGTTCCAGAACGCCGACGAGGCCAAGAAGTTCATCGCGGACGAGGACGTCAAGTTCATCGACGTCCGGTTCTGCGACCTGCCGGGTGTGATGCAGCACTTCACGGTGCCGGCGGCGACCTTCGACCCGGCCGAGGAGCTGGCGTTCGACGGTTCCTCCATCCGCGGCTTCCAGGCCATCCACGAGTCCGACATGGCGCTCCGCGCCGACCTCTCCACCGCGCGCGTCGACCCCTTCCGCCGCGACAAGACGGTCAACATCAACTTCTTCATCCACGACCCGATCACGGGCGAGCAGTACTCCCGTGACCCGCGCAACGTGGCGAAGAAGGCCGAGGACTACCTCGCCTCCACCGGCATCGCCGACACCGCGTTCTTCGGTCCCGAGGCCGAGTTCTACGTCTTCGACAGCGTGCGCTTCAAGACCGCCGAGAACGAGTCGTACTACCACATCGACTCCGAGGCGGGCGCCTGGAACACCGGTGCGCTGGAGGACAACCGCGGCTACAAGGTCCGCTACAAGGGCGGTTACTTCCCGGCCCCGCCGGTCGACCACTTCGCCGACCTGCGCGCCGAGATCTCCCTGGAGCTGGAGCGGTCCGGTCTGCAGATCGAGCGCCAGCACCACGAGGTGGGCACCGCCGGCCAGGCCGAGATCAACTACAAGTTCAACACGCTGCTCGCCGCCGCCGACGACCTCCAGCTCTTCAAGTACATCGTGAAGAACGTCGCCTGGCGCAACGGCAAGACCGCGACCTTCATGCCGAAGCCGATCTTCGGTGACAACGGCTCGGGCATGCACGTCCACCAGTCCCTGTGGAGCAACGGCGACCCGCTGTTCTACGACGAGGCCGGTTACGCGGGCCTGTCGGACACCGCCCGCTACTACATCGGCGGCATCCTCAAGCACGCCCCGTCGCTGCTGGCCTTCACCAACCCGACGGTGAACTCCTACCACCGTCTGGTGCCCGGCTTCGAGGCCCCGGTGAACCTGGTGTACTCGCAGCGCAACCGCTCCGCGGCCATGCGCATCCCGATCACCGGCTCCAACCCGAAGGCCAAGCGCGTCGAGTTCCGCGCCCCGGACTCCTCCGGCAACCCGTACCTGGCCTTCTCGGCGCTGCTGCTCGCCGGCCTCGACGGCATCAAGAACAAGATCGAGCCGGCCGAGCCGATCGACAAGGACCTCTACGAGCTGGCTCCCGAGGAGCACGCGGGCGTTCCGCAGGTCCCGACCTCGCTCGGCGCCGTCCTGGACGCGCTCGAGGCCGACCACGAGTTCCTCCTCCAGGGCGACGTCTTCACGCCCGACCTGATCGAGACGTGGATCGACTACAAGCGCACCAACGAGATCGCCCCGCTGCAGCTGCGTCCGCACCCGCACGAGTTCGAGCTCTACTTCGACGTGTGATATCGCCCCAGGTCAGAGCGGGTAACCGCTCCCCTGGGCCGTCTCTGGGCCGTCGGCCGGCTCTCCTGCCTCCAGGAGAGCCGGCCGACGGCTTTCACGTCACGTGCCTACCCCCGCGCGGGCAACCGTTGGTAGGCGACCCGATAGCGGAGCCTGCTCCGCGGCCTGATCCGTCCCCCGGCCCCGTCAACGGCCGTCTCACGCCGCATCCTGTTGTCCGTCCCTGAACATCTGGTCGATGGCGTTACGAGCCCTCTGTTGGCTGTTCGGCATCAAGTGGGTGTAGGTGCGGAGCGTGAAACCGGGGTCCGAGTGTCCGAGGTACTCGGCCAGCGATTTGACGTTCTCCCCCGCATCGAGCAGTACCGATGCGTAGTAGTGCCGTAGCGCATGCATGCCGTGCTCGCGCGAATGACTGAACCGCTCCCCCTGCGACCGCTCAGGGATAACGCCGGCGGTGACCAGAGCCGGTTTCCAGAGGTACATGTTGAAGTAGTTCCGGTTCATCGCCTTGCGCTCCCGCGAGTAGAACAACAGCGGGGCCGTGACCGGAGGGCCGTCCGGCGTCTTCCACGGCAAGGTGATCTCGGTGGGCGGTCGACGAGTGATGTGCGTGGCGAGTGCATGAGACACCACGTCGGGCAGCGGTACATCGCGGAACTTGCCGCCCTTGGGCGGAGCGAACACCATGTTCGGGCCGATCAGTTTGACCTGCCTGACGACGTGCACCACTCCCCCGACGAAGTCGACTTCGTCCACGGCAAGCCCGAAAATCTCGCCTTGCCGCAGGCCGCACCCGGCGCCGACGTCGACCATCGTCGCGTACTGCTCGGGGAGCCCGCCTCGAACGGCGAGCACCCGGTCACGGGTCCACGGCTTGACCTTCCGGGGATCCAGCTTGGGAGCCTTGACGGAACCCGCCCGGCAGGGATTCTTGGCGATGATCCCGTCATCGACCGCCGCACCGAACACGGCTGAGACGTTCGCGAACACGGTCCGCTGGTATGACGCTGCCATCCCGGAGTCCTTCAGAGCCCGCGCCCACGTGCGGATATGGGTGGGCTGGAAGGCGTTCACGGGCCGGGTGCCGATGTACGGAAAGGCGTGCAGTCGAAACCGCAGCTCCATGTTCACGATGGTGGAAGGGTCCGTGGTCTGAGAGGCCAGCCACTGGGTGGCGAACTCCTTGAACGTCACCTTGCCCGCTGACGGGTCCACGTACTGGCCACGCGTCATGTCAGCCGCGATCTGCGTCAGCCACGCCTCGGCGAGTCGCTTCTGCTTGTCCGGGAAAGACTTGCTGCGCTCGGTCCCGTCCGGCGCTACGTAGCGGGCGCGGTACCGCATGCCCGTGCCGTAGCGGTCGGTCCGTACGCGTCGAGTCTTGCCGTCGGCACCGGCTTCCGTCTTGTACCAGCGGTCTTGAATGTGGCCTGCCACGTGGCGGCGGTCCTCTCTACGGCAAGCAGCAGGGAGAGCCGCTGTGGGCGGCTCTCCCTGCTGCTTGGGTGGTTGTTCGGTTAGGCGGCGTCTCGGCCGGCGGTCTTGCGTTCGGCTACGTAGGCGCGCACGTCGGCGGGGTCGTAGCGGAGGTGCTTGCCGACGCGGAAGCCGGGCGGGCCGATGCGCTTCTTACGCCACTGGTAGACGGTCTCCTTGGGCACCTCGAACATGTCGGCGATGTCGTCAGGGGTGAGGTACCGATCGGGGAGACCGCCCCGAAGCGTGGCGCGGGGGTCGGGGTCCTTCGGTTGTGCCATAGGAACTCCAGGCGAGGTACATGGCCGCGTGTGTCCGAGGTGGGGATTTCTGCGTCACCGCGTCATCTGCGTCATTCACACGTCTGACCTGCGGTGAAGAGTGACGCAGAGATTCCGCGGGTGCGTCACCGGTGACGCAGGCTCTCGTCACCGGGTGACGCAGGTGACGCGAGGTGACGCAGCCACCGCCCCTCTGCGTCACCGCTCTTTCAGCAGGCCGCAGGCCGACTACCGGCCGTGGGTGACGCAGGTGACGCAGCGTCTCTTTCCTTCGGACAAAGGGCGGGGATCCTCTGTTGTGGTGCGCAGCTCAGAGCGTGAATGGGGAGCCGCTTCGCGGCGCGACCTTCGCAGGGCGGCACCGCCGCCGAACAGCAAGAAGAGCACGCCTGGCCGGGGTGCTCTTCTTGCTTGTACGGGCGGTGACGCCGGTCAGAACGCCGGTGCCTGCTCATGCGGGGGCGCCGGGACCGGGGGCCGGACCATTTCGATGTACCGGGCGGTCTTGGTGCGGCCCCAGTCGATGAGGACACCCCGGGCGGCGAGAGTGGGCTGAAGGCGCTTGAGGCGGTCGGAGAGCACCTTGCCGGTGGTCGGCCAGCCTTTGGGCAGGGGACGGCAGTCCTCGCCGCTGTAGAGGCCGGTGAGGCAGTGCAGCCACTCGGCGGACGTCATCCGCTGCTCGGTGCCCGGGTCGATGCCGGCGGCGTGCTTGAGTACGGTCTGTGCCAGCAGGTCGCCCTCAATGACGTCGTCGTTGAGGTCGTCCAGGCTGGCCCGGTAGGCGTTGAGCGCTCCGAGGCCGGTGGCCGCGTCGAGCTGGGCGCACAGGTGGGCGAAGTCGGCCATGCGCAGGTCGGTGGGGATGTCCGCCTCCGCCGCCCGCACCTGGACGGTGAGGTCCAGGAGGGAGCCGAGGATGACGGGCAGGGCTTCCGCGTACTCCGCCCACAGTTCCGCCTCGGTGCGCCGGGTGCGGGGGCGTTCCAGACGCAGCGGGAGCAGGCGTTCGGCGAGGTCGGGCCGGATGACGCCGACGTCGATGCCGGTGAGCAGCAGCGGGCGGCGGTAGCGGGCCCGGACCACGTCGCCATCGGTGTAGAGGGCGCGTTTGACGGTTTCGGCACCGGTGACGATGCAGCACATCGCGTCGGAGAGGTCCGGGCCGAGGTGGGAGAGGTTGTCCAGGGCGGTGACCCATCCGGCGGCCACAGCCGCGATCAGGTTTTCCTCGTCCTTCGGGGCCCGGCGCAGGTCGCCGCTCATGCCCTCGATGATCCGCACGAGCATCCGCCCGCCGGTGGACTTGCCCGCGCCCTGCGGGCCGGTGAGGAAGGGAGCGGGGACGGGCACGCACGGCCCGAGGCAGCCGATGAGCCAGGCGATGGCCAGGCACTCGGTCTCGGCGGTGGCGAAGTTGCACAGCCGCAGCAGGAGGTCGATGCCCTTGCCGTCGGTGTCCTTGGCCGGCAGGGGGAGTTCCCCGGTGAGCTGAGTGCGGCGCCAGCACACCTCGCGCGGGTCGGGGATGGCGATGTCCCAGCCGGTGGGGTGGATACGAACGGAGCGGCCGTCGTCGCGGCCCAGGTCCAGCCAGGTCGCGCCGTCGAATCCGGGGGCGACGCGGATGTGCACGGGCTGCACGTCCTGGCTCATCGCGAGTGCTTCGATCAAGTCGAGCGCCTCCTTCAGGGCGGTGCCGTTGAACACGCCCAGTCCGTCGTTGAACAGACCGACCATGAGTTCCTGGCGGTGGCTGCCTGAGGTGCCCTGGGAGCGGATCGGTCGGGCCACGGGGTGGCCGTTCTTTTGCGCGTACACGGTCCCGTCGGCGGTGCGGAAGTAGCGGAAGTGCGCTTGCGCGTAGTCGGCGATGACGTCGCGGGCGGGGGTCTTGTCGTCGTCGGACACGGTCACAGTCCCAACGCGGTACGGGCGTTGGTCCACGCGTCGGAGCAGTGCCGGGGCGATTCGCCCTTGGCCTGCGCGGCGGTGAACAGTCGCGTCACGTGGGCGTCGGTGAGGCAGCCGCACCGGCCGTGTGTGGACAGCACGGCAAGGAACGTCCGGTACACGGTGGAGTGGACCGCGCTGCGGGCCTCGGTGATGCGTTGCTCCGCCATGGCGATGCCCCGGGCGAGATAGGCAGGCGTGCGGTGCGGGCACTCCCCGGTGTTGACCCGGGCGGGCACGGCGATGGCCTGCGGCATCGGCCGGACCGTGGCGGGTTCTTTCACGGCCAGCGCGCGCACGGCGTCGGGCAAGGCGGTCGTGGTGCCGGTGCCGGGACCGAGCCACCGGACGTAGGACATGGACGACTTGATGTCCACGCCGGGTCGGACCGCGTTGCGCGAAGTCATGGCGCCTCGGTAGATCCAGTGCTCACCGCGCGTCGTCGGCACGATGCGCGTAGCGGGCAGCTGCTCGCGGGCCCAGGCGATGGCGGCGGCGTTGTCAAAGTCGACCACGGTGAGCCCGGCGCCGCCGGGGTGATAGGCAACGGACACGGCTTCACGCCACGCGGGCGCCCATGCGGCGGAGGCGATGACTACCGGGGCGGTGGTGGCGGCGGCCCAACCGTGGCAGACGCCGGGGCACCGACACAGCCCGGCGGTCTTCATGGTCGGCCGACCACCGCAGGCGTTGTCCGCGCAGGCGGGGCAGTTTCCGAACGGCAGCTTGCCTCGCCGCAGGGGCAGGACGGGCAGTCCGGCGGCGGCGAGTTGCAGCGCCACTCGCTGGATGCGGGTGGGTTGGGTCATGCTGGAGGTCTCCAGTTCCGTAGGTGGATGCTGGTTGGTCAGGGCGGCCCGGTCTTTGGCGAGAGGGGGCCGCCCTTGGCACAGCTACGGGGTCTTGGAGCGGGCCAGCTTCAGGCTGAGCCCGCCCACGCTGATCGGGCCGGTGGCACTGGCGATGGCAACGGCGGTGTGCACGGCGAAGTCGAGCAGCGCGAGCAGCGCGGCCACGGTGGCGAAGACGCCGATGCCGGCCGCGCTGGCGACGGCGATCGGGTACAGGTACTGCCGCAGCGGTCTGCCGGTGGGGTCGGCGGTGTGGACGACGATGACGACCGGTGAGCCAGTGGCCTCGGCGCGGCGGTAGGCGTCAGCGGGAACGTGCGGGGCGATGATCCCCGGCGGATTGGAGCGCGTGTTGGCGTACATGCGGAATCCCTTCGCGGAGTGAATCAGGGAGGCGGAGGCACCCCCTGTGGGGACGCTGTGGAGGGGCTTCAGTGGCGCTGGCCTGCGGGCCTCCCTGCCTCCCTGATGGATCATTTGCACTGGTCAGATGCAGGGAGGCGGGCCAGGGAGGCCGTCAGGGAGTTCTCCCTGCCTCCCTGACCCGTGCGGGGTGCGCCTCCCTCTACTCGGCGGCGGAAACGGAACCGTCCTCGCCCCGGTTGGCGAGGGCGCGGGTGACGCGGTCGCGGGCGACGACCATGCGGCCGTCGGACTTGTACGCCTCCGCACCGGTGCCCTCCAGCACGCGGCGCAGATCGGCGAACGTCCACTTCCCGTAGGCGTCCTCGTTGAGCGCGGCGAGCCGCTTGAGCACGTCTTGGGTGACCAGCCTTGGCGTCTCGCCGAAGACGGCGGCGATGTCGGCGAGCGGGTCGCGCTCCTCCCCGCGCTCGATGACGCGGAGGGTGGTGACGCCGTCGCGGAGCCGCTTGGCCCGCTCGACGATCTCGGCGGCGGTGTCGGTGTCGATGTAGTGCGTGCGCACGGTGATGGAGGACTGGCCGGCCGGAATTTCGATGCCATCGCTCGCGACGACGACGGTGCCCTTGTCCAG
Organism: Streptomyces sclerotialus; assembly: GCA_000719105.1. Taxonomy (GTDB): domain Bacteria; phylum Actinomycetota; class Actinomycetes; order Streptomycetales; family Streptomycetaceae; genus Streptomyces; species Streptomyces sclerotialus_B. Next base: position 213,376 of record JODX01000021.1, read on the forward strand.
CCCGGGGCGCAGCAGGTTCGGCGCGGCCCCGCCGTCGACCGCCTTGTCCCCCAGCGCCATGCGGGCCTGAGATTCGGTGCCCAGGGCGAGCGAGGCTCGGGTGTGGGCGCCCTCGCGGACCAGCTTGGGGAGGTTCTGGTCGGTGGGGTCTTGAGTGCCCTGCCACAGCAGCACGTTGACCGCCCGCCCCTGGTTGTGGATCTTCCGGGCGGCCATGAAGTACCGGCTGGTGGCCTTGGACCCGCCGTAGCGGCGCCTGTCCTCGTCGAGCAGCGGGCACATGAACGCCACCTGCGCCTCGTCGACCAGCACGATCAGCGGCGGGAAGGCGGTGCCGGGCGGCGCCGTCAGGCGGCGCTCCATCTCCCGCACCCCGCCCTCGACCATCTCGGTCGCCTCGATCACGTGCTCATCGGTCGGTCCCTGGATCAGAACGGTGGCGAGCCCGTCGAACATCGCCCAGTCCCCGGCACCCTTCAGGTCCGCTACCCGGAACTCCACCGACCGGTCGAGTGCGAGCCAGAGGGCGAGGGCACGCAGGGCGGCGGTCTTGCCCTGGTTGGACAGGCCGGTGATGAGCAGGTGCCGCTGGTAGAGGCTGAGGGCGGCGGCGTCGCCACGCAGGTCCTGCCCCCACGGCGCCTTGCCCTTGGCGTAGTCGGCGGTCAGGGACTCGTCGGTGACCAGCGGGGACGGCCCGATCGGCTCGTCCAGCGCGCCTGAGTCGGCGATCCACAACCGGACCGTGCGGGCGGCGGTCGGGATGGTGATGAACACTTCGTGTTCGTGCCGGGTGAGGTTCTCGGCGAGCTTCCGGCGCTTGTTCTGCACCTCGTTGGTGGACACGCCGGAGGGCAGGGTGACGTCGACTTCCACGCCGCATCCGGCGATCCGGATCGGCCCCAGCATGCCCGCCCCCGCATCGCCCATCTCCTTGATGGCGTTGCGCAGCGCGGGCACCCCCAGATCGCGCAGGGCCTTGACCACGATGGACGGGGTGATGGGCTCGCCCTCGCCGTTGCGGACGTTGGCGGGCAGTGCCCAGGCGGGGGCGGCCTGCTGGTGCTTGCCGACGGCCCACAGCCCCAGCAGGGCGAGGAACGGGCCGATCGTGAGGGCCGGACCCCACACCACGGTCACGATGGTGATCAGGAGCTGGATGAACTCGATCACCGCCATGAGCGGGGTGACCACATCGGTGACGTTCTTGGTGGCGATGGCCAGCACTACCCCGAGCGCCACGAGGCTGCCGATGCCCATGCCGGTGCCGACGGCGATGCCCTTGGCAGCATCCACGGGCGAGTGGAGCAGATCCATGCGGCGGCGGTGACGGGCCTCGCGGAAGCGCTGCCCGCGCTCCTCCCACTCCGCGGCGGAGTCCATGTTGCCCGCGGCCTCGGCCGCGCGCATGTAGCGCTCATAGCGGGCAGCGGTCCGGGCGTCCCAGGCGCGGCGGGCCACGATCCGCGCCCCGCCCGCCACGTAGAGGCTGTGCCGGGCGGTGAACCGGACCGTGGCCTTGGTCCGCTCGTGCGTGACGGCCGTCTTCACCGCGCGGCCGGAGCGCAGCCACAGCGGCACGGGCGGGGCCGGGGCCGGGTCGGGCACCACGGTCAGGGTGGTCACGGGCGCGGTGTCGGCGGGCGGCTCAGGGTCCTTGTGGAGCCGTACGACGTTCTCACTCATGCTGGGAGAGCTCCTGTCTGCCCCGTTGTTCGGGGCGGGAGGTTGAGGGAGTGCCGGGGTGGCCGGGTCCGTGGCAGGGGCGGCCACCCCGGGCGCGGTCCGTCGTGCCGGGTCAGGCGGCGCGGGCGGCGGCGGTAGCGCCGGGGACGAGCTGGTCGGCGAGGTACTCGCGGCCGTAGGCCTCGTCCTCTTCCTGGCGCAGCAGCCGTTCGTGCTCGCGGGCCTGGCGGCGGGACTGCCGCTCGATGCCGAGCACGTCCCGCAGGTCGCGTATCAGGCGCTCGGTGACGTTCTTGCGGCCGAACTGCATGGCGTGCACCAGCTCGTGCACGACCGTCACGGCGAAGTCGCCGGGAGCGGGGTGCTTGTCGGCGTCGATGAGGATCAGGGCGCTGCCGTCCGGGCGGGGGATGGCGCACGCCTGGTTGTCTCTGGCGGCCTGCTTGGCATGCCGGGTCGCGCGGGTGAGGGCGCGGCGGTCGACGGTGCCGACCAGGGCAATGTCGGCGGCGGCCATCAGGTCGGCCATGCCGCGCTCGGTGGTCAGCACCACTTCGACGTCCGGAATGGTGCCGGGCACGGCCCGGCCGACCAGACGTACGGCCTGTTCGGTCAGGCGGCGGGCGGTGCGGAGGGTGGAGCCGTAGCCGGGCAGCTTGTGCGTGCGCACGGTCGTCTTCACGGTGTCTCCGAGTCGGGGTAGGCGCAGGGCACGCAGGTGCCGAGCGCGGAGGGGATGACGTAGCCCGCATCGCGGCGGCAGGCGAGGCAGGTGCGGCGGGCGCGGTTGGCCTTGGCCAGTGCCGCCCGCCGCGCGGGAGTCATGGGACGGACCGGCACGGCGAGGTCGACCCGGTAGAGGTAGGCGACCAGCGGCCCGCGCCGTCGGCGGGGACGCTGCAACTCGGCGGCCACCGGCTGTCCGCCGGGGCGCAGGCCGCGGGCGCGGAGTTGGCGGCGGGTGGCGTAGCCGTCCGGGGCGAGCCGCCACCGGAACACTGGCAGCGCGCCCATCACGCCACGCGCTTCCACGCCGCCCGCAACCGGACCTCAGAGGCGGAGTGGCCGGCCGCCCGGAAGCGGGCGGCCGTCTCCCGGTAGGACAGGGCCGGGGTCTGGCTGTGGCGGATCTGGTCGACCAGCGCGTCCAGCTCCGCATCGGTGAGCACGGGTGCCGCCTCCAGCGCGGGCACCGGCTCGGTCGGGCCCCAGACGGGGAGCTCCCAGCGGGGTGTGACGCCGGGTGTGACGGGGGTCGTCACGCTGGTCAGCGCCCTGCCGGTGTCCTCGCCCCGCCGCGCCGTCTCCAGCGTCGACCAGGCTCCGGCGAGGGTGGCAGCGGTCTTGGCCTGCACGCGTGCGACGCGCGCACCGGCCTGCGTCACGGCCGTCAGCCGGGTCTCCTCGGTGGTGGCTTCCGCGCGGAGGCGGGCGCGGGCCACGGCCGCCTCGTCCCGGGCTTCCTGCTGGATACCGCGGATGGAGCCGAGCGCGGACGGGGTGAGCGCGGTGCGCTCCCACAGGCCGTGCACCAGCCACAGCGCCTTCGCTGCGAGCGGCAGCCAGGCGACCGCCAGCCAGGCGCCGGCGGAGTGCTCGGCGGTGACCGCGTGCGCGACGAGGACGCCGGTGGCGATGAGACCGAAGGACCAGCCGACGGCGGTCACGACTCGGTTGTGATCGCCTTGGGCGGCGAGGCGGCGTTCGTAGGCGAGAGTGGCCAGCCATCCGCCGTCGATACCGAGCCCGACGACCACGGCGACCGCCCACGGCACCGCCGTGCCCAGCCACATCACCACCACGGCCAGGGTGAGGACCATGGACACGGCCGTCATGGCGACGGCGGGCAGCACGGTCTTGGCGCTCGTCTTAACGGTCACAGCGCACCCCCCGCCGTGATCAGCGCGGCGAGGATGAGCAGCGCCCCACCCGCGCAGGTGAGGTCGACCGCGCGACGGAGCTGGGTGAACTTGGCGACCGCGAGCCGGGACAGGCCCGCGATGTCGGCGGCCAGGTCCCCGCCGATGGCGGCGTGAATCTCCTCCGGGGTGAGGGTGGCCCACAGCGGGAAGCCGTGCCGGCCGCGCAGGTTTGGCCGCACCGACAGCAGCAGCATGCCGGCCGCGCCGACCAGCAGCGCCATCCCGAGCCCGCCCACCACAGTGGCGGGCAGCGTCAAGGGCGCGTCCTTAGCGACCGTCCAGGCCCCGGCGAGCACCGCGCCGACGAACGCCAGCAACAGCGCGGTCTTAGTGTCGGTCCGCGTAATCTCCGCCTTCACTTCGGCGTGCGCGGTCATCAGGTTCCGGTCCGTGGCGCTCACGCGGCACCCCCGGGCAGACTCGCGGCGGCGGTGCGGTTGACCAGCGCGACCCGCGCGGCCAGCGCCCGGCGGCGGGCCCGGCGGATGCGGCGCTCGTCCAGCTCGGTCGGGGTGCGGTCCAGGGTGGCGATGTGCGCGTCCAGCAGGTCGACGTCCGCGAGGATCACGGGCATCTCGATCTCGATCGCGTCCAGCTCCGCATCCGTCGGCTCGATGAAGTCGGCGAACGCGGTAACAGCGTCCTGAACAGTGACGATGTGTTCCATTGGGTCGTGTTCCCTTCACAGGCGGAACGGCCCGTCGCGGCTTCCGGGAGGCACCCCGGGAGCCGCTCGCCGTTGGAGTCGATACCGGCTCCCCTCAGCGCTGCTCGTACGGGACGAGCAGCGGAGGCAACCGGCCGCCGCGCGAAGCGGCGGAGATTGTGAACGCGCGGGCCTAAGCCGCGCTGGCCACCTTTTGCGGGAGGTGACGGCCCGTCGTACGCGATATGGATCTGTGCCTCAGTCCCGCTCCTCCGAGGAATCGCATCTCGGGTTCTTCGCGCGGCGTATGCGCCCTTGGGCAGATCCGTTCTTTTGAGTCGGCTCGTGTCCCTAACGGGAGATGTCCGACTGGTCTCCGCTCACCTCGGCTGGAGCTGTCACGGCCGTCGTGTCTGTGGCGGATCACTCTGTTGAGTTGTCGTGCGTGGTGGTTCGCAAGCCGTCCGGCTCACGCTCCGCACTTAGATTGACCTAGGTCAATCTGAGTGTCAAGGGGGTGCGCCGGAGGATGGGAGATTGACCTAGGTCCGGCTACTCTCGATGCCATGGATCAGAGCCCCGAAGCGCCTAAGCAGACGCCCACGGCCAAGGAGATCGCGACGCAGTTCCGCGACAAGATCACAGGTCCCGATCGCGTCTACGAGCCAGGCGATCGGCTCCCTGCCGCTCGCAAGCTCGCCAAGGAACTCGGCGTGCAGCTCATGACTGTCCAAAGCGCGTTCAGCCAGCTCCGCGACGAGGGATTGGTACTCACCCAGCAGGGCCGCGGAACGTTTGTCCGCGATCCAGCCGTGCCCCTCGGCAGCGAACCGGGCAGCAGTCCGGCGTTCAGTGCCCTGGCCGCAGAACTCAGTACGATCCATGAGGCCCTGCACCTGCTTGGAGAGCGCCTTGATCGCCTTGAGCGGCTCGTAGGTAGCGAGACTCCGCCGTCCTCGTGAGTTCGTCCGCGCGCCTCGAGAGCTGTTCCACCGTGGCGCGCGCCTCGCTCAGACTCGCTCTGATCCACGCGAGTTCGGCGGTAGTGATGCCTTCCAGCTCGCCACTTCGCTCATTGATCCCTGGCATGCCAATGAGCATGTGGCCCGGCACGACAGAGGACCCGGACAGACTGTCCGGGTCCTCTTTTTCGCAGGTCAGTCGAGTTGACGTGTCCCTATTCGGTGACCTCATCCACGGCGTCCAACACTGCCTCCCAGGGCAGTTCACGCCCTGCCGGCGCTTCGCGCGGCTCGTGCAGCGGCCACACGTCCGGGCCGTAGATGATGCGCACATCAGCCGCCCGCAGGGCGTCGATGTGGTGCTGCCATGCCGGGTGGCGAGCGTGCGCCGCGTTCACCCGAGGGAAGACGACGACGGGCAGTCCGAGCGTGCCGATCGCCTCGCCTACCTGCGTCAATGCTTGGTTGTCCATCAGACCTGCGGCGAGCTTGGCCACCATGTTGGCCGAAGCGGGAGCTACCACGTAGCAGTCAACGGGCGGATGCGGTCGGCCTTCACCAGGTAGGCGCGGTTCATCACGCACTGGCAGACCGGTCAGCTTCTCCAACCGATCGGCCTCGCCACTCATCCGCAACCACTTACCTGCCGTTGGTGTCAGCGTGATGGCAACCCGCCATCCACGCTGTATCGCGGGCTCCACCAGGCCAGTACGCAGCGCCTCCACGCCTCCAGCTGCCGACCCTACGACTCCAAGCACCCCGCGCCTGCTTGATCTCACTGCACCGCCCTGCATCGTTGCGCCATCACGAACACCTCAGACGAGCGCGAGCCACCGGTGACCGGTGATTGCTTGATCAGGTCACGCAGCGTCTCGCGCACCCTGGGATTGTTGCGCACGAGTTGCGGTGATGTTCGCTCAGCCGTACGGAGCTCCATGAATGCCTCATCGCCCTGTCCGCTGAGCGACAGCGCACGCGCGAAGTCGATGCGGTGCGACACGCTGCGCTCCTGCGGCATGTGATCGACGTTGATTCGGCCGTGTTCCACTACGTACGACACGTTGTCCAGGTCCAGCTCGACCGACAGACGGTGAAGCAGGACGTTCGTGGGACCGAAGCCGGTCTGCCAGTAGTTCTCATCGGAACCGAGGTCATCCGCGAGTTCCTCGGCTCGGTTCAGCAGACTGGTTGCGGTGGGCCGGTCCTGGCGGCGAGCCGCTGCCACAGCGGCTCGCAGGTGGATCATGCCCAGCAGACTCAGAGCCGCGGGCTCATTGTCAGTCACCTGAGACGAGAGCCATGCGGCGGCCGTGTTGCCCAGCTCCAACGCATCGTCGTACCGGCCGTTGGCCAACAGGGCATGCGTGCCGGACCGGGCGGCGGACGCCAGAACGAGAGGGTTGTCAGACTCGTCTGCGGCACGCATCGCGCGCTCGGCAGCAAGCCACGAGATGTCCGACTCGCCGATTTTCGCGAGCGTCGTTGCTGCGAGGTGATGGGTGCGAGCCGACACCGCCCAGCAGTCGCTACGGTCCGCGCCACGCCGCGCCGCTCGTTCTTCCAGCTCTTGAGCAGTTTGGAGGAGGGCGGGAAGTGCGGCGATGACGCCACCGAGCCGCCCACCCTGGTAGTCGTTCCATGCCTGCTCCACGCGCACGGCAATAGGCGCAGGTGTAGGAAGCTGCGTCTCAGCCTCAGGGCCGAAGAGTAGACGAGACAGCCGACGTGGGCTCATCAGCGCATCGCGCACGGCCGGTACGTCGTCCTGCTGCTTTTCGTCCTCCATAAGCACGGTCTGACCAAGCAGGTCTCCAAGGGGCACGCGTAAGATGCGCGAAAGCTCCGCGAGCATGTCGATGCGGGGAGGCTTCCGGCGCCCCGTTTCGATCTTCGCCAACCAGTCGGTGCTACGCCCGACTAGGCCAGCGAGCACCTCTTGCGTATAACCGCGACGCTTGCGATAGAACGCGATGCGTTCACCGATGCTGAGGTGATCTCCAAGACCACGCATTGGGTGCTGCCTCCTGCTTGATCGTAGGGGCCCGTTCCACCGTACAGAGCTGACGATGAGCGGGGAGCTGACCTCGCCTCATACCTCCATACCGAAGTGATGGTGCCCGCCCACGCAGGAAGTCGCCCGGACACTCTGTCCGGGTCCTGCCGTGGTCGGAGGAAGGCCGCTGATGTCAGTCCGGGCCTGGCCTCCCGCGTCAGCGCCCGGTCATGTCCATGAGAACCCGATAGGATACGCGCTCGCCGATCGATCGCTCTTGGGGGAGAAGAACATGTCGGCAGCCATAGCACGGGCCAGTCTGGCTGCGGCGTCCGTAGTCGTCGCCGCAGCGGTGGGAATCGTCACCAACATAGCCACCGATGAGTCCGACCTGGCGTGGTGGGTAGCGTTGGGCTGCTTGCTGCTTATCGGAGTAGCTACTCAGGTTGCACTAACTCTGCACGAGAGCCGTTCTCCTGGCGTTACGGCCGCTGGGATTGGCAGCATCGCGGTGGGTGGTTCAACGCGGGGCTCAGTCAGTACGCGCGTGCAGGCGGACAACGCAGCACGACCTCTCACCGATACGCCTGACGGGACGACTGCTCGCGGGCCCGGCAGTATTGCTATTGGCGGGGAGGCGCTAGGAGACCTGTCCACAGAAGTCACTGAAGACAGGGGGCGCTTGAATCCATGAGGTCGAAAAAGGTCACATCCCCCGGGGAAGCGTCCGTGGCTGTAGGGGGTGATGTCAATGCACCCGTGCTCACCAACCCGCGTTTCTACTTCAGTGACGAGCAATCCGTCCCGGATCCGGTCGACTGGCCCAAAGCTCATGAGTTGAGCGGCCTATCCTTGGGCGTGCACCGGACGCGGAGTGTCGCGGGGTCCCCTGTCTTCCCTACATACGTCGAGCGAGACATCGATGCTGAGCTAGCCGATCGAGCTGAAGATATCATTACAGGTGGCATGCTACTCATCACGGGCGACTCCACCTCTGGGAAGACCCGGACAGCGTACAACTTTATTCAACGCTTCATGGCGCATCATAGAGTTTATGCACCATCACCTGGGAATCGCCTGTCCACGCTCCCTCACTTGTTGCGTTCTTCAAAGGTTGGGCCGTTCTTGCTTTGGCTGGACGACCTTGACGGCTACTTGGGGAAGGGAGGGATAGACCCGTCGCTCGTAGAAGCGCTACAGCGACAAAATGTTGCCATTGTCAGCACTATGCGCGACGACTTGTTTGACTCATACACGGGACAACCTCGCCAAGTAGCCGGAAGGGAAGAGGGAGACGCATGGCACGTGGGAAATCGCCTTCTTCGCATGCTGGACCCCGTGAGACTTGAACGGCTATGGAGCCCTCTGGAACTTGAACGCGCGAATGCAGTTGCCGACGAGCGTGTATCCGAGGCCCTCAAACATAGCTCGACATACGGAGTCGCCGAGTACCTTGCTGCCGGCCCGTCGCTGATGCAGGCGTGGAAGAGGGCTAGTCGCGTTGGAGGTCACCCCCGGGGTGCCGCTCTAGTTAGAGCCAGTATCGACCTGGCGCGTGCAGGTTTTACTGGAGGTGTTGACATAGAGGTCTTGCGAGACATCCACGAGCGCTACCTGATAAGCCCCTCCCTTCGACCGGAGTCTTGGGACGAGGCACTTTCCTGGGCTACCAGCGTCCAGTATGGCGTGTCAGGCCTGCTTATTCCCGGAGCTTATGAGCACACATGGCAGGCTTTTGACTATCTCCCAGACACCTTGTCGCGCAATCGTAAGACTGCGCCGGAAATTCCTGATTTCATTTGGGAAGAGGCGTTGGCGCTGAACTCCGAGGATGAGGGGCAATGGCTCATCGGGATGCGCGCATACATGGCAGGTCGCACGAAATATGCCGTAGCCGCATGGGAGCCCCTGGCTGAACGGGGATTTTATGAAGCCGCATCCAATCTCATTGCTGTCTATCTAGAGTTGAACGACGCCGAGGCGGTTAGATACTGGCGACGCATGGCGGCGCGCGACAATTTTAACTCCCGGAAGCTACCCTTTCCTGGGGTTGAGTATGATTCCGAAGAGGGCACGATATCTGTTGGGCAGGATCGACGGGGCGGGCGCGCCAAAATCAAGCTTCACGAACCTGGAGGCGGAGTTCGCCACGCCTTGATAGCTGGACCGCCAGGGGTTGGGAAGAGTAACGTTCTGAGCATTACCCTGCTCGGTGCGCTCAACTCCGGGATATTCGTGCTAGGTCTACTTGACTGGTCAAGTGAGCAGAAGCACTTTAAACAACTCAAGGTGGCTTCCCGGTGGCACGTCGGAAACGACTTGCAGGGTACTCTTGAGCTGCTTAAGGCGATGTCTAGGATGCTTAATTATCGCATCGAAGAAGGCGGATACGGCATCCCAACACCGGAACGGCCAGCCATTCTGCTAGCTATCGAGGATGCGCATAATCTATTCAACCGCAGTTCGGAATCCATACAGCTAGCTCTGCACATATTGCAGCAGGGAGAGCGTGCCAGCGTATGCCTCTATATCACGATCCCAGACATATCATTGGCGAGCTTCGGCGGACATGCAGAACTACGGGAAGCATTCGCCAATCGAGATAATACAGCGTTTCTTATGGGAGATTCTGGCCTACAGATGTGGCGGGAGCTTGACATGCTTCGTTCCCGCTAAGACGTCGTTTCGTTTGGTGTGATCATTCGTTTAGCCGTGTATGACGGACCTGGTTGAGCGGTTGGTGCCGGATGAGTTATGGACGCTGTTCCGGCGGGTGGTTCCACCGAGGGAGGTCATACGTCCGCAGGGCGGCGGCCGACGGCGGGCCGGTGACCGCGAATGCCTGGCCGCAATCATCTTCGTAGCCACCTCGGGGTGTACCTGGCGGCAGTTGCCCCCGGTGTTCGGCCCGGCCTGGCCGACCGTCTACCGCCGTTTCGCCCACTGGAGCCGGGACCGAGTTTGGGCCAGGCTCCACCGCGTCCTCCTGGACGAGCTCGGCGCTCGCGGTGGTCTGGACTGGTCGCGGTGCGCAATCGACTCCGTCAGCCTCAGGGCCGCAAAAGGGGGCCACTGACCGGACCGAATCCGACCGACCGCGGCAAGAGCGGATCGAAAATCCACCTGATCATGGACCGGAACGGACTGCCCCTGTCGCTGGGCGTCTCCGGCGCCAACATGCACGACAGCCTCGGCCTGAAGCCACTGGTGCGCGGGATCCCACCGATCCGCTCCCGGCGCGGCCCGCGTCGTCGGCGACCGGGCAAGCTCCACGCCGACAAGGGATACGACTACGACCACCTGCGCCGATGGCTTGGGAAGCGGGGCATCCGCCACCGCATCGCCCGCAAAGGCATTGAGTCCTCGCAGAGGCTCGGCCGGCACCGCTGGGTCGTCGAAAGGACGGTGTCCTGGCTGGCCGGATGCAGACGCCTGCACCGCCGCTATGAACGCAAGGCCGAGCACTTCCTCGCCTTCGTCGCCATCGCCGCAGCCCTCATCAACTACCGCAGACTCACCACCTGACCCAGCCCGCTAGGCACTCGGGCCAGTGCGCACAAAGAGGCAGAACGGGTGGCCCACCGGGTCGCACAGGACCCGCACATCATCCTGAGGCTGGAAGTCCGCCACGGTCGCCCCTAGGGCAAGAGCGTGCTCGACGGCTGATGACAGATCGTTCACCTCGATGTCCAGATGCAGCATCATCTGCTGTTCGGACCGTGTCGAAGGCCACTGCGGTCGGGTGAAGAGCGGCTCCGTCTGGAATGACAACCCGGCACTGCCGTCGGGCGGTGCGATCTCAACCCAGCCCGGTTCGTCCTTCCGCACCGGCCACCCGAGCAGGCCCTGGTAGAACCGCGCCAACTCGCGAGCGTCCGGCGCGTCAAGAGTGGTCGCGGCCAACGTGAAGCGCAGTTGGGACTTCATGCAGTGCTGCTGCCCGGTTTCGCTGCTGACAGGCCAGCCTTCGCTCTCTTGGCCGATACCGGCGCCTCGACCTGCGACGCCTCGCTTCGCCACACAGCACCAAAGGAAACGACGTCTAAGAAGCTGTTGCTCTATCGATCTTGGTGGGCGTGAGTTCGAGGTCGTCGACTCGGTCGGGTGATCTCGTGGCCGACCGGGCATGAAAGCGGGGCCTCCC
>JODX01000022.1 GCA_000719105.1 Streptomyces sclerotialus
CCCCCGCACCCGCCCCCGCACCAGCCCCGGACGGCCCCCCGCGCCGGCCCCGGAGGAGCCACGCACCGGGCCGTGGTCCGGGTTGTCAGCGGGGCGGTCCACAATGGAGCCCGTCAGAACCCGTTCATGCCCCATGCCCCATGCCCCGGCAAGACTGTGAAGGAGCCGCAGCAGCGATGGCCCGCCGCAGCACGAAGACCCCGCCGCCCGAGGACGCGTACGAGGAGAAGATCCTCGACATCGACGTCGTCGACGAGATGCAGGGCTCCTTCCTGGAGTACGCCTACTCGGTCATCTACTCCCGGGCCCTGCCGGACGCCCGCGACGGCCTCAAGCCGGTGCACCGCCGCATCGTCTACCAGATGAACGAGATGGGCCTGCGCCCCGAACGCGGCTACGTGAAGTGCGCCCGCGTCGTCGGCGAGGTCATGGGCAAGCTGCACCCGCACGGCGACGCGTCGATCTACGACGCCCTGGTGCGCATGGCCCAGCCCTTCTCCATGCGCGTCCCCCTGGTCGACGGCCACGGCAACTTCGGCTCGCTGGGCAACGACGACCCGCCCGCGGCCATGCGGTACACCGAGTGCCGGATGGCCGAGGCCACGAGCCTGATGACGGAGTCCATCGACGAGGACACGGTCGACTTCGGGCCCAACTACGACGGCCAGGAGCAGGAACCGGTCGCGCTGCCCGCCGCGTTCCCGAACCTCCTGGTGAACGGCGCCTCGGGCATCGCCGTCGGCATGGCCACGAACATGCCGCCGCACAACCTGCGCGAGGTCATCGCGGCGGCCAGACACCTGATCCGCCACCCGAACGCGGACCTCGACGCCCTGATGAAGCACGTGCCCGGCCCGGACCTGCCCACAGGCGGCCGCATCGTCGGCCTCTCCGGCATCCGGGACGCGTACGAGTCGGGCCGCGGCACCTTCAAGATCCGCGCCACGGTCACCGTGGAGGACGTGACGGCGCGCCGCAAGGGCCTCGTCATCACCGAGCTCCCCTTCGCCGTCGGCCCGGAGAAGGTGGTCTCCAAGATCAAGGACCTGGTGGGCTCGAAGAAACTCCAGGGCATCGCCGACGTCAAGGACCTCACGGACCGCGAGCACGGCCTGCGCCTCGTCATCGAGATCAAGAACGGCTTCGTGCCGGAGGCGGTGCTCGAGCAGCTCTACAAGCTGACGCCGATGGAGGAGTCCTTCGGCATCAACAACGTGGCGCTGGTGGACGGCCAGCCGCTCACCCTGGGCCTCAAGGAACTCCTCGAGGTCTACCTGGACCACCGCTTCAACGTCGTACGGCGCCGCTCGGAGTTCCGCCGCGGCAAGAAGCGCGACCGTCTCCACCTGGTCGAGGGCCTCCTCACGGCCCTGGTGGACATCGACGAGGTCATCCGCCTGATCCGCTCCAGCGACAACTCCGCCGAGGCCAAGCAGCGCCTGATGGAGCGCTTCTCCCTCTCGGAAATCCAGACCCAGTACATCCTGGACACCCCGCTGCGCCGGCTGACCAAGTTCGACCGCATCGAGCTGGAGGCGGAGAAGGACCGGCTCACCGCGGAGATCGAGGAGCTGACCCGGATCCTGGAGTCGGACGCGGAGCTGCGCAAGCTGGTCTCGGCCGAACTGGCCGCGGTGTCCAAGAAGTTCGGCACCGACCGGCGGACGCTGCTGCTGGAGTCGGGCGCCGCACCGGTCGCGCCCGTCCCGCTCCAGGTGGCGGACGACCCGTGCCGCGTCCTGCTGTCCTCGACGGGTCTGCTGGCCCGCACGGCCAACGGCGAGCCCTTCCCCGACACGAACGCCAAGCGCGTCAAGCACGACGTGATCGTCTCGGCCGTCCCGGCGACGGCCCGCGGTGAGGTGGGCGTGGTGACGTCGACGGGCCGGCTCCTCCGGCTCAACGTGGTCGACCTGCCGCAGCTGCCTGAGTCGATGCCGTCGCCGAACCTCTCCGGCGGCGCGCCACTGGCCGAGTTCCTCTCCCTGGAGGACGACGAGACGGTGATCTGCCTGACGACGCTCGACGAGTCGTCGCCGGGTCTGGCGATCGGCACCGAGCAGGGCGTGGTCAAGCGCGTGGTCCCCGACTACCCGTCCAACAAGGAGGAGCTGGAGGTCATCACGCTCAAGGACGGCGACCGGATCGTCGGGGCGGCCGAGCTGCGCACGGGTGAGGAGGACCTGATCTTCATCACGGACGACGCCCAGCTGCTGCGCTTCCAGGCCTCGCAGGTGCGCCCCCAGGGCCGTCCGGCGGGCGGCGTGGCGGGCATCAAGCTCTCCACGGGCGCCAAGGTGATCTCCTTCACGGCGGTGGACCCGGCCGCGGACGCGGTGGTGTTCACGGTGGCCGGTTCCCGCGGCACCCTGGACGACTCGGTGCAGACCACGGCCAAGCTGACGCCGTTCGACCAGTACCCGCGCAAGGGCCGGGCCACCGGCGGTGTGCGCTGCCAGCGGTTCCTGAAGGGCGAGGACTGCCTGTCCCTGGCCTGGGCGGGCCCGGCACCGGCCAGGGCCGCGCAGAAGAACGGCACCCCGGTCCCGATGCCGGACCTCGACCCGCGCCGCGACGGCTCTGGCGTGTCCCTGGCGAAGACGGTGTCGGTCGTCGCGGGACCGGTCTAGGCCTCGGGCGCCTCGTTCCCGGCCTCCCCGCCGGGGTCCGGTACGTAGCGGAGGACGCCCCACATGCCGTGCTCGTCGGCGTGGGGGGCGTCGTCCCTGCACCCGTTCAGCTCCTCGGCGAGCGCGGCGGAGTCGATCCCGGACCCGATGAGGACGAGCTGCGTGAGACGGGGCTCTCCGGGCGCCCAGGGCTCCGGGTAGAAGCGCAGGAACCTTCCGACGGCGTGCACGGCGTACCGGTTGCCCCGGTCGTGGGGCCCGAAGTCGACGTACCCCTTGATGCGGTAGAGCCCCTCTGGCCTGCTGTCCAGGAACTTCATCAGCCGCCGGGGGTCCATCGGCACCTCGGAAGTGAAGGACAGGCTGTCGTACGCCGTGTGCAGGTGCCCGGCGTGGCCGGGTTCGGCGGCCTCCTCGCCGTCCCCGGTGTGATCGTGCAGGTCGTCGAAGGAGAGCTGTCCGATGCGCTCCTCGCTGGGCCTGCAGTCGAAGAGGAACCCCGGATCGACACGGCCGTACGTGGCGGGCACCACGGCCGCATGCTCGCCGAGCGACCGGACGAGCGTCAGCACCCGCTCCTCGTCGTCCGTCCGGTCCAGCTTGTTGACGACGACGAGATCGGCGAGGGCCAGATGCCGGTCGATCTCGGGGTGCTTCGCACGGGTGGCGTCGAACTCGGCGGCGTCGACCACCTCGACGAGCCCTCCGTAGACGACCCCGGGATGCTCGCTGGCGAGCACCATCCGCACGAGCTCCTGCGGCTCGGCGAGCCCGCTGGCCTCGATGACGATCACATCGATACGGGCCTCGGGACGGGCGAGCCGCTCCAGGTACGAGTCCAGCTCACCGACGTCGACGGCGCAGCACAGACATCCGTTTCCGAGGGACAGGGTGGAGTCACCGAGCGCTCCCGCGACGGCCATGGCATCGATCTCGATGGCACCGAAGTCGTTGACGATGGCACCGATACGGCTGCCCCCGCTGCGGTGCAGCAGATGGTTGAGCAGGGTGGTCTTGCCCGAACCGAGGAACCCGGCGAGCACGACGACCGGGATCTGCCGCTGCGGGACACGCGGCGCCGTGCTCGGCCGGCCCTGCCTGCTCGACTGGTTCAACACGTCCTTCCCTCCACCGGTGCGGGCACCGTCCGGCGCGCGGCCGGCCCACGAGGACGGCTCGTGAACCGGTGCGCGTCGGCCCGCGGTCGGCTGTCGTTCGCTACGGCCAATGAGTGCCGGCCCAGGATACGAGCGGCCGGACACGCCACGAGAGGAAGGGCGCGGTGACGGAGCGCTCGCCGGCGGCACAGCGCGACACACGACTGTGCGACCCGGAGTACCCCCCGTGCGCCTCCTTCTCCGCCCTCCCGGCCGCCCGGCTGCGCCCCGCCACACTGGAGGACGGCAAGCGCACCGCCGCCGTCGCCGGTTCTCCGCCCGATGCGCGTCCGACGACCGGCGGACGGGCGCCCGATCCGGGGGTTGACATGGCCACTAAAAGTACCGCGTCGCGGCGGACGGGCCCCGCCGCCGCGATGGGCATAGGCGTCATCGCGGGCGTTCTCGTCGCCAGGGTGCTGCAGCACCGCGCGCTGGAAGCGCTGCACCTGCGGCTGGCGCAGCTGGAGCACACCGCCCACACCCAGCGCCACACCAACCTGGCCCACCAGCAGCGACTGCACTGGGAACTGCTGAGCAAGGCCATCGACGACCCCGAACTGGCCGAGGTTCTCGACCTGTACGAGACACCGGTCTCGCCCAAGCAGCGCCGGCAGTACCTGTTCGCCAACGCGCTCTACACCAACCTGCTGTTCAACTACCGCATCGGCAACATCAGCCACGAGGAGTTCTTCAAGCACGTGCGCGGGTTCCTGCAGAACCCCGCCGTCCGGGAGTACTGGTACGCCACCCGGCAGCAGCGCGCGAGCCTCGCGGACACCGAAGAAGCGGAGCTCGGACAGATGGTCGACGATCTGCTGCAGCAACTGGAGGAGGCGGATACCGAGGAGTGGTGGGTGGTGGGGGAACCACCGGCCGACGACGGCGACGGATAACGGCGCAAAACCGTTTCGCTTACCGTCGGGTCCACGGGTAAGCTCCGGCCTCTCGAATCACTCTTGAGTGTGAAAAAACGTGGCCCGGCGTAACCGATCGCCAACCGAGTCGTTAGGTCAGCGGGTTGACCTTGCGCAACCGCGCATGGACGACCGCCACGAGATTCGTCGCTCCATCCGCCGGTGGTCTAGGCAGCTCACAGGGATGCACGTGGCACATCGCAGCTGTGATCAGGCGCGTGCTTGAGACCAGAGGGATATCAACAGTGAGCCAGATCATTCGCCGTCTCGGTGTACCTCCGTGCGATCGAGGCAGCACCTCCGGGGCGACCTGCCCGGACATCTTCGAGTTGGCGGACGGGAACTTCGCCGTCATCGGTACGGACGTCACCGCCTCGCTCGACTCCCATCTGCCCGACGATGCCGCCCGAGCCGACTACGAGCGCATCGTGGTCATCTCGCGCGAGACCCTGGTGAAGGCCAAGGCCGACATCCCCGACGTATGAGCGGGGCCCGCGGCCGGTAGCCGGAGGCGCAGCCGAGCATCATGGCGCCTCCCCGCAGCCGGGCACATTCGCATGTGCGTCGCGGCCGGGTGGTGAGCGGTCAACCACCGCTCACCGCCCGGCCGTTCCCTTCCGGTCACATACTCCTCCAGGAGCCCCGCCCCGTTCGTCACGGGAGCGCGCCACCTCCCGCGAGGTCATCACGCACAGCACCCCTCCGATGACGCTGAGCGCTTCACGCCCGGCGTACGCCATCGATGCGCCGTAAATGCGCCCCTTTGGCCCAACCGGAAGCCCCGGAGGGGCAAGTCAGGTTAGGCTCACCTCCGTGACTATGTGCACGACCGCGTCGCGGCACTTCGACGAGCCCCTGGCGGGGACCGCGGCCAGCGCGAGGACCTGGCTGCTGGTGGAACAGCCGGGTCCCTGGGGCGCGAAAGCGCTGACGTCGAGCCATCTGGACCCGGCGCTCGGCCGGGCCCTCGAAGCCGCCGCGAAGAACACCGGCGTACGCGTCGCGCTCATCCGCCGTTCCGGCCGCCACGCGGACCGCCGCAACGTACGCGAACGACATGTGTACGCGGCCCACACCGTGCCCGGGAACATATGGCTGCGCAGCGCCACCACGACCGCCCCCGAGCGGCTCCTCGACCTCGATTTCGCCGCACTCGGCAGTGGCCGGCACCACACCTTCGACGCGATTCTCCATGGCCGCCCGCACACAGGTGACCCACTGGCGCTCGTCTGCACCAACGGCAAGCGCGACCGCTGCTGCGCTCTCCTCGGCCGGCCGCTCGCCGCCGAGCTGGCCGCCTCGGGGGTCGAGGGCGTCTGGGAGGTCACCCACCTGGGCGGCCACCGGTTCTCGCCCACGGTGCTCGTCCTGCCGTCCGGGTACGCGTACGGCCGCGCCGAGGCACATCACGTCAAGGAGGTCCTCCAGGGCGTACGGGAAGGGCGGGTCGTCGTCGAGGGCTGCCGGGGCAGCTCCGCCTGGGAGCGCCCCGGGCAAGCCGCCGAGCTGGCGGTGCGCACGGCGGCGCGCGAGGCCACCGCGGAGGTGCTCACCGTCGTCCGCACGGACGGCGCGGCACCGCGCTGGGAAGTGACCGTCGCGCACGCCGACGGCCGGCAGTGGCATGTGGCCGTCACCCAGGGCGCCGCACTGCCGCCCCGGCCCGAGAGCTGCGGCTCGCCCCTCGGCTCCCCGGCCCGGATGGACGTCGTGTCCGTACGGGAGCTGACAGTGGCGGCACCCGCGTACTGAGGCTACGCGCACGGGGCCACACGCGCCGCCTTGCCCGCCACACGGTCGCCCACCCGGCTCCGCCGCCCGCGTGACGTCGTAACGTCGTACGCATGAGCTCCACTCCCCCCGCACGCCGCTTGCGTCTCGGCATGCCGCGGCGGGTGTTCTCTCAGGTGCTGCTGATGCAGGTGGCCATCGCCGCGGGAGTCGCCGTCCTCGCCACCGGGCTGTTCCTCGCACCGCTCAGCGACCAGCTGGACGACCAGGCCATGCGCCGCGCCCTCGCCATCGCGCAGACCGCGGCCGCCCAGCCGCAGCTCGCCGCGGACCTCGCCGCGTCGGAGCCGTCCGCCGGCGGGCCCGTGCAGGCGGAGGCCGAGCGGATCCGCGAGGCCAGCGGGGCCGAGTACGTCGTGGTGATGAACAGGGACGGCGTGCGCTGGTCCCACACGGACCCGCAGCAGATCGGCGAGACCGTCTCGACCGACCCGAGCGAGGCCCTGGCAGGACGCGAGGTCATGGAGATCGACGAGGGCACCCTGGGCCGCTCGGCCCGCGGCAAGGTGCCGCTGCGCGACGCCGGCGGCGGGATCGTCGGCGCGGTCTCGGTCGGGATCGAGTACGACAGCGTGCGGGCCCGGCTGATCCACGCCGTCCCGGGGCTGTTCGCCTACGCCGGTGCCGCCCTCGCCATCGGTGCGCTGGCCGCGTACCTGATCTCCCGGCGCGTCCAGCGGCAGACCCGGGACCTGGCCTTCTCCGATATCTCGGCGCTGCTGGCGGAGCGCGAGGCGATGCTGCACGGCATCCGGGAGGGCGTGGTCGCCCTGGACCGCGGCGGCCGCGTACGGCTGCTCAACGACGAGGCACGGCGACTGCTGGACATCGGTGACGAAGCCGTCGGCCGGACCCTCGACGAGGCACTCGGCGCCGGCCGGACGACCGATGTGCTGGCCGGCCGCGTCACCGGCACCGATCTGCTCACCGTCCGGGGTCGGCGCGTCCTGGTCGCCAACCGCATGCCCACCGGCGACGGGGGCGCCGTCGCGACCCTGCGCGACCGCACCGAGCTGGAGCAGCTCGGACGCGAACTCGACTCCACCCGAGGCCTGATCGACGCCCTGCGCGCACAGGACCACGAACACGCCAACCGGATGCACACCCTCCTGGGGCTGCTCGAACTCCGGCTGTACGACGAGGCCGCGGAGTTCGTCGGTGAGGTGGTCGGCGACCACAGGACGACCGCGGAGCAGATCACGGAAAGGATCCACGATCCGCTGCTCGCCGCGCTGCTCGTCGGGAAGGCCACCGTCGCGGCCGAACGCGGGGTGGCCCTGTCACTGTCGGCCGGGACCCTGCTGCCCGACCGGCTGATCGACCCGAGAGGGCTGGTCACCGTCGTCGGCAACCTCGTCGACAACGCGCTCGACGCGGCGGCCGGTGCCCCGCACGCGCGCGTGGAGGTCGAACTGCGCACCGAGGGGCGTACGGCGGTCCTCGCGGTGCGGGACAACGGCCCCGGCATCCCGGCCGGACAGCGCGAGCTGGTCTTCACGGAGGGCTGGTCCACCAAGGAGCCGCCCGCCCACGGCAAGCGGGGCATCGGCCTGTCTTTGGTGCGCCGGCTCGCCGAACGGCAGGGAGGCAGCGCCCGGGCCACGGAGGCGGAGGGCGGGGGCGCGGAGTTCACCGTCGTCCTGCCGGAGGCACTGACGGCACCGGGACAGGGCTCCCCGGACCCGGGACCCGGCGACCGGCCGGCGTCGGAGCGGGTCACCGGAGCGGACCCCGCACAGGAAGCCGGCAGCGTCGCCGCAGCCACCGAGAAGGAGTCGCGATGATCGAGGTCCTGGTCGTGGACGACGACCCACGGGTCGCGAAGGTCAACGCCGCCTACGTGGCCAAGGTGCCCGGGTTCCATGTCGCGGGCGAGGCCCACAACGCGGCGGAGGCACTACGGCAGTCCGAGACGCTGCCCCGCCTGGATCTCGTCCTCATGGATCACTACCTGCCCGACCGCACAGGGCTCGAGGTCGTACGGGAGATGCGGCGGCGCGGCCTCCAGGCCGACGTGATCATGGTGACGGCGGCCCGCGACGTCTCGACCGTCCAGGCCGCCATGCGCCAGGGCGCGCTCCAGTACCTGGTCAAACCGTTCGCCTTCGCGGGCCTGCGCGCCAAGCTGGAGGCGTACGCGGAGCTGCGCCGTACGCTCGACGGCGGCGGCGAGGCCGAGCAGGTCGAGGTGGACCGCATCTTCGGGGCCCTCTCGGCGGGCGGGGAGCCCGATCTGCCCAAGGGCCACTCGGCGGCGACCACGGAGCTCGTACGCCGGGCCCTGATGGCGGCCGGAGGCCCGCTGTCGGCCCAGGAGATCGCCGAACGGACCGGCCTGAGCCGCCAGACCGCCCAGCGCTACCTGAAGCTCCTGGAACGCACGGGCCGGGCCAGACTGACCCTCAGATACGGCGACGCCGGCCGCCCGGAACACCGCTACGAGTGGTCCACGCGCGCGTAACGACATCCCCGCGCCCCTTCAGGGGCGCGGGGATGTGTCTGATGTGCGGCTCCGCCGCGATGGGGGTCCCCCCTGTTCGAGCGCAGCCGAGAACTTGGGGGAGCGACCAGCCACAGCGAACCCGCACCCAGTCACCGGCCTTCCGACCGGGCACCCAGCGGAGCGCCTACGCGTCGATGCGCGACCGGTCCAGCGTCGCCGCCGAGCTCGAGATGAACTCCTTGCGCGGGGCGACGTCGTTGCCCATCAGCAGGTCGAAGACCTGCTCGGCGGCCTCGAGGTCGGAGAGGTTGATCCGGCGCAGGGTGCGGTGGCGCGGGTCCATGGTGGTCTCGGCCAGCTGGTCGGCGTCCATCTCGCCGAGGCCCTTGTAGCGCTGGATCGAGTCCTTGTAGCGGACGCCCTTGGTCTGGAACTCCATGAGCTTGTCGCGCAGTTCGCGGTCGGAGTACGTGTAGACGTACTTGTCCTGGCCCTTCTTCGGCTGGACGAGCTCGATGCGGTGCAGCGGCGGTACGGCGGCGAAGACCCGGCCCGCCTCGACCATGGGCCGCATGTAGCGCTGGAACAGCGTCAGCAGCAGGCAGCGGATGTGGGACCCGTCGACATCGGCGTCGGTCATCATGATGATCTTGCCGTAGCGCGCCGTGTCGATGTCGAAGGTCCGGCCCGAGCCGGCCCCTATGACCTGGATGATCGCTCCGCACTCGGCGTTCTTCAGCATGTCGGTCACGGACGACTTCTGGACGTTGAGGATCTTGCCGCGGATCGGCAGCAGCGCCTGGAACTCGGAGTTCCGGGCCAGCTTGGCCGTACCGAGCGCGGAGTCGCCCTCGACGATGAAGAGCTCGCTGCGGTCGACGTCGTCGCTGCGGCAGTCGGCGAGCTTGGCGGGCAGCGAGGAGGACTCCAGGGCCGTCTTCCGGCGCTGTGCGTCCTTGTGCTGACGGGCCGCGATCCGCGTACGGGCGGCGGCGACGGCCTTCTCCATGACGGCACGGGCCTGGGCGGCGGCGTCCCGCTTGGTGGAGGTCAGGAACGCCTTGAGCTCCTTGGCGATCACGTTCGCCACGATGCGGCGGGCCGCCGAGGTGCCGAGCACTTCCTTGGTCTGGCCCTCGAACTGCGGCTCGGCGAGCCGCACGGTGACGACCGCGGTGAGGCCCTCGAGGGCGTCGTCCTTGACGATGTCGTCCTCGGCGACGCGCAGCAGCTTCTTGGTGCGCAGCACCTCGTTCATGGTGGTGGCCACGGCCTGCTCGAAGCCCGCGACATGGGTGCCGCCCTTGGGGGTGGCGATGATGTTCACGAACGACTTCAGGGTCGTGTCGTAGCCGGTGCCCCAGCGCATGGCGACATCGACGCCGAGCTCACGGGTGACCTGCGTGGGCGTCATCTGGCCGTGCTCGTCCAGCACGGGCACGGTCTCCCTGAAGGTGCCCTGACCGGAGAAACGGAGGACGTCGCAGATCGGCCTGTCGCTCGCCAGGTACTCGCAGAACTCACTGATGCCGCCGTCGAAGCGGAAGGACTCCTCACCCTTGCTGCCGCCCTCGCCGAGCCCGACCTCGTCGCGCACGACGATCGTCAGTCCGGGCACGAGGAACGCGGTCTGGCGGGCGCGCTGGTGCAGCGTCTCCAGGTTGAGCTTGGCGTCCTTGAGGAAGATCTGACGGTCGGCCCAGTACCGCACGCGCGTGCCGGTACGGCTCTTGGGGATCTTCCTGGCCTTGCGCAGGCCGTTACCGGCCTCGAACTTGGCGTCCTGGCCGTTCCCCGCGAAGGCGCCGGGCACGCCGCGCCGGAAGCTGATCGCGTGGGTGTGACCGGCGCGGTCCACCTCGACGTCCAGGCGGGCCGAGAGCGCGTTCACCACGGAGGCGCCCACACCGTGCAGACCGCCGGAGGCGGCGTAGGAGCCGCCGCCGAACTTGCCGCCGGCGTGCAGCTTGGTCATGACGACCTCGACGCCGGAGAGGCCGGTCTTGGGCTCGACGTCGACCGGGATGCCGCGGCCGTTGTCGCGGACCTCCACGGAGCCGTCGTCGTGAAGGATCACCTCGATGTGGTCGCAGTAGCCGCCCAGGGCCTCGTCCACGGAGTTGTCGATGATCTCCCACAGGCAGTGCATCAGGCCACGGCTGTCGGTCGACCCGATGTACATACCGGGGCGCTTGCGTACGGCCTCGAGCCCCTCGAGGACGAGCAGGTGCCGCGCGGTGTAGTTGGAGCCGTCCCGGTCTGCTCCGGTCAGCAGCGCTGTGGACGGCACGGACGTGTCGGCGGTCACGCGGTTCGCTCCTCGCTGAATTTCAGGTGGGTCCTTTGGGGTAAGGACGTCGGCTCGGTCGCCGCTCCGAGGGTACCGAGGCCTGGTAGAGCCGTTGTAACGCCACCCTCCTCTGAAGGCAGAGTAGTCCAGAGTCGTACGGGCGTTCGATCCCTCGTTGGAGTGAAGTACATATCACGTTCCCTTCGAGGCATGAACCATTTAGGCTCCGGGCACGTCCTCATGAACAACCGGCGACGGGGCCGGTGAGGACCTGACAACCGACAGACAGCGCGAAACCGTACGGCACAAAGAGACGCACTACGGCTCATTCGCCGCCACCCGGCAGCAGACAGCCGGCCTGGAAAGAATTTTTCGAGGAAATGCCGCGAGCGGGAACGTTTTCGGCCTGGTTGGATGTTGACCCTGGTACGACAGCTCGTCGAGCTAGAGAAGAGGCGACGTGACTACTGTTCTGACCCCCGCGAGCCCGCTGACGGCCGCTGACCGATGCGACCGTTGCGGCGCCCAGGCGTACCTTCGGGTCGTGCTGCTGAGCGGTGGAGAACTGCTCTTCTGCGCTCACCACGGTCGCAAGTTCGAGCCGGAGCTCAAGAAGATCGCCGCTGAGATACAGGACGAGACGGAGCGCCTGACGTCCACCCCGGCCTCCGCCGGCGAAGAGGAACGCTGACACTCGCACCACGACGAGCCAGCGCCGGCACCAGGCCGGTGAACCGGGCGGTCACTTCCCTCACAGGGAGTGACCGCCCGTCCTCGTGCCCGTGAACACCCCACGAGGAGCGCCGGTCCCGCTGGAGACACACCGGGCGACTACACCGGGCACCCGGACCCTTCAGCGGCGTCACGGCGTCCGGCGGACGGCCTCACCGGCTCCCCCGCCGGTCACGGCCCGGCAGACCGACGACCTCCGAGAGCCGGGTGTAGACCCCGGGATTCCCGGCATCGCCGCATCCGCTGCCCCAGGACACCAGGCCGATGACCTTCCCCCGTGCGACGAGCGGGCCGCCGCTGTCCCCTTGGCAGGCGTCCCGGCCACCCGCCGGCTTTCCCGCGCACATCATGTTCCGGGCCGTGTACGTGCCCTCGCTGCTGCCCGGGTACGCCCGCTCGCAGACGGCGTCGCGCAGGACCTCCACCCGCGAGGCCCGCAGTGTGCGGGCGTAATCACCGGCGCCCGTCGTGTCCCCCCAGCCGTAGACGTCGCCGCCCGTGCCCGGCCGGTACGCCGGGTCCCCCGGCTTCGCGACGCGAATGACCGAGCTCGCCGGCAGCGGTGCGGCAAGGGTGAGGACGGCGAAGTCCCCCGCGTTGGTGTAGGGGTCGTAGGACGGGTTGACCCGTACTCTCCGTACCGGGATCTCGCGGCCCTTCCTCGACTGCAGATCGCCTCGGCCCACGATCGCCTTCAGGTCGGTGAGCCGCTCCTGGGGGATCCCCAGCACGGCCTCGCTCAGACAGTGGGCCGCGGTCAGCACCGTCGAGCGTGCGACCAGCACGCCACCGCAGAACTGTCCCGACCTCGCGGGGCCGAACCGGTCGCGGCTCGACAGGGCCACTGCCCACGGAGTCCGTGAGATCTCGACCGGGCGGCCCCCGATCACGGCGCCGGCCGTCGCGGGGGCGGGCGTCACGAGCGGTATCACGGTGACCGCGACCGTGAGGGCCAGCACTCGGGCGAAACATCGGCGCATACGCGCTCCTCACTCCAGGTCGTCGACAGAACACCCAGAGTGGTCCACCGGGCGGACGCCCGCATGCTGCACACGCGCCGAAGGCCCGGCTTCCACCAGGGAGGCCGGGCCTTCGTACGTACAAGCGATATCAGTCGAGGTAGTCGCGCAGGACCTGCGAACGCGAGGGGTGGCGCAGCTTTGACATCGTCTTGGACTCGATCTGCCGGATACGCTCACGCGTCACGCCGTAGACCTTGCCGATCTCGTCGAGGGTCTTCGGCTGACCGTCGGTGAGACCGAAGCGCATCGAGACGACGCCCGCCTCGCGCTCGGACAGGGTGTCGAGCACGGAGTGCAGCTGCTCCTGGAGGAGCGTGAAGCTGACCGCGTCGGCCGGGACGACGGCCTCGGAGTCCTCGATGAGGTCACCGAACTCGCTGTCGCCGTCCTCGCCCAGCGGGGTGTGCAGCGAGATCGGCTCACGGCCGTACTTCTGGACCTCGATGACCTTCTCCGGGGTCATGTCGAGCTCCTTGGCCAGCTCCTCCGGGGTGGGCTCGCGGCCCAGGTCCTGGAGCATCTGGCGCTGCACGCGCGCGAGCTTGTTGATGACCTCGACCATGTGCACCGGGATACGGATGGTGCGGGCCTGGTCGGCCATGGCGCGGGTGATCGCCTGACGGATCCACCAGGTGGCATACGTGGAGAACTTGTAGCCCTTGGTGTAGTCGAACTTCTCCACCGCGCGGATCAGACCGAGGTTGCCCTCCTGGATGAGGTCCAGGAAGAGCATGCCGCGGCCCGTGTAGCGCTTGGCCAGGGAGACCACGAGGCGGAGGTTGGCCTCCAGCAGGTGGTTCTTGGCGCGGCGGCCGTCCTCGGCGATGATCTCCAGCTCGCGCTTGAGCTTCGGGGCGAGCTTGTCGGCGGCCGACAGCTTGTCCTCGGCGAAGAGGCCCGCCTCGATGCGTTTGGCGAGCTCGACCTCCTGCTCGGCGTTAAGCAGGGGCACCTTGCCGATCTGCTTCAGATAGTCCTTGACCGGGTCGGCGGTGGCACCGGCGGCGGCGACCTGCTGCGCGGGCGCGTCGTCCTCGTCGTCGTCGGAGAGCACGAAGCCGGCGTTCTCGGTGCCCTCGGGCTCCTCGCCGGGCTTGCCGGGGGCCGGCGTCTCCTCGAGCGCCTCGTCGTCGAGCAGCTCGACGTCGTCCTTCTTGGCGGTCGTCTTCTTGGCCGCCGTCTTCTTGGTGGCGGTCTTCTTGGCGACGGCCTTCTTGGCCGTGGTGGTCTTCTTGGCCGCGGCCTTCTTGGCGGGCGCGGCACCCTCGGTGGAATCGTCGGCCGCGGACGCCGCCGGAGCGGCGGTGGCGGTGGTCTTCCTGGTGGTGACCGTCTTCGCCGCCACGGTCTTGGTGGCGGTGCGCTTGGCCGGACTCTTCGCTGCGACGCTCTTACGGGTGCGCTTGGGCTCTGCGGCACTGACCATCAGTGTCACACCCTCTTCCTCAAGAATCTGGTTGAGGCTGCGCAGTACGTTCTTCCACTGAGTGGCCGGGATCTGGTCAGCTTCGAAGGCCCGACGCACGTCGTCGCCGGCGATCTGCCCCTCAGCCTTTCCCCGCTCAATGAGCGCCATGACAGAGACGGACTCGGCGATCTCCGGCGGGAGCGTACGGGATGTGCTGGCCGACACGAACAACCTCTCGGAACGTAGGAAAACGGCTTCCGGCCCCGTCCACTGTGGACCGGAGCCGACGACCGCCGACTGAGGATGGGCCGACGGCGCGGGCGGGGCCGACGAGAGCACAGCGCCACGAACGGCGTCCGTATTCCCTCCTCGGCTGTCACCTCTTAGGTCATCGCGCTGCCCCGAGGAGCGTTACGCCCAATCCGCGTGGCCCGAGTCACACCCCGTAAGTGCTCAAATAAGCGCACATCAGGTCAAAGAAGGTCAGCCGTGGCCATGACCGGCATGTGCCCGGAGCGTTCACCACCCCGTGCACCGTCGGACCCCGCCGGTTCCGGTGAGGGAGCCGATGGGGCCCGACGGTGAGGGTGACGCCGGCCGGGCACTCCGGGGAGAGGACACCTCGCCCGGCGACCGCGCCGCCCCCGGTGCGCGGTCAGTGCTCGCGCGGCGCGGGGACCACGCGCTCCACCTCGGGGTGGACCGTGAGCAGTTGGCGCATCGCCGTCTCGGCCGCCGCGCCGTCCCCCGCGGCGAGGGCGTCGACGATCCGGGCGTGGTGCGCCAGCGAGGCCTCGTTGGGGCGGTCACACCCGGTGACCGGACCCCCGGAGACCTGCAGGGCTGCGGAGACGATGCCGGAGAGGTGCTCCAGCATGCGGTTGCCCGCGACCTGGATCAGCAGGGAGTGGAACTCGGCGTCCGCGCGCGAGAAGGTCAGCGCATCGCCCTGCCCCATGGCGTGGCCCATGATCTCGACCATGTCGCCGAGCCGCTGCTGGACCTCCTCGCGCCCGTGCCCGGCGGCCAGGCGCGCGGCGAGCGGTTCGATCGTCCAGCGCAGCTCGCTCAGCTCGCGCCGCTGGTCGTCGCGCTGCGGCCCGAAGGCGCGCCACTCGATGATGTCCGGATCGAGCAGGTTCCAGTCGCTGACCGGCCGGACCCGCGTGCCGACGTTGGGGCGGGCGCTTACGAGCCCCTTCGCCTCCAGGACGCGGAGCGACTCGCGGACGACGGTGCGGGAGACCTCGAACCGCTGGCCGATCTCCTCGGGCACGAGCGGGCGGTCCGCGCCGAGATCGCCTGAAACGATCATCTGGCCGAGCTGCTGGACGAGTTGGCCGTGCAGTCCGCGTCCACGGCTGCCGGCGGCGCGCCGGCCCACCCGCCCCAGCTCTGGGTCGGAGCCCTCCCAGGCGGAAGCGCCGACACGGTCTGCGCCCGGGGCCTCGGTGTAGGAGTAGCGGTCGAGTTCGCCCGGGCCGGCCAGGCCGGAGTCGGCGGAGCGGGCGGCGGTCATCATGGTGTGCGCAAGGGTACTCACGCATCCTTTGTCGGCGCCGTCCTCAACTGCCTTGAGGTCTTTGGTGAAAAGCACACGAAAGGGTGATCGCTCACCCCATCGCAATTGACGCCTTATCGGAAAGAAATGGGCTTTCTCCGAGGAGTTGCGCAGCGGACGGCGACGGATGGGCACGGACAGCAGTCATCGGACCCTGCCACGCAGGGTCGTGAGCAGGTAGGCGCAGAGCAGCGCGGTCAGCGACAACAGCAGTGCTCCGCCGACGGGTTGGGCGATCACCCGGGTCGCTGCCGTCAGGTACTCCTCCCCGCCGAACGGCCACCGCATCATCGGCAGCTCGCGCAGCCGCAGGGAGAACCCTGCCGCGGACCGCACGCTCGACCCCTCCAGCACCTTGTGCACGAGGGGTACGACGAGGACGGGCACCGCGAGCACGGCGGCCAGCCCCGCGGACGTCGACCGGAAGACGCCGGCTGCCAGCACTCCGGCCCAGGAGCACCCGACGACGAGGCCGAGCCAACTCGCGCCCAGCGGCACCCAGTCGGCGGGGATTCGCGCGACCTCCCGTCCGTGGAGGAGGTGGAGCACCTCGAGGTCGCAGCCCACCGTGAGGACGGCCAGAAGCAGCGCGGTGGCCGCGGCGACGAGCAGTTTCGCGACGAGCAGCCCCAGGCGGCGGGGGACGGTGCCACGGTCCGCGGCCAGGGCCGGGTGACGGAACTCGTCACCGAAGGCCAGCGCCCCCAGCAGCCCGGCGCCGAGCGCGGCGGGCGGCAGGGGCAGTTCCCGCGGCCAGGCGGCCAGGAGACGCGGCGGCGAGGTGCGCCCGAGGCGTGCGAGGACGAGGGCGAGCAGGACCGAGGTGACCAGTACGGCGAGTGCGGTGAGATAGCCGGTGCCGATTCCGGCGGCACGGCGGAGTTCGTAGCGAAGGGGGTGCAGGGGGCTGCGGCCCGGGCGGATGGCGATGCGCGGGGGAAGCGGAGAGAGCAGGGGGGACGGAGAGAGCAGGGGAAGCGCAGGAAGCCGGGGAAGCGGGGATCGGTCGCCGGGCGGAGCCGCGGCGGTTCGGTGCAGCGATGCGGCTGTGTGGTCCGCCGACGGCTCCGCCTGGTGCGACGGCGCGCCTGTCCCGTACGACGGCGCCTCCGCCCGGCGTGACCGCGCGTGCTCGCCGGCCCGGGCGTCGGCGGCGGGCACCGGTCCCATGTCCCCCGTCTCGTCGGCGAGTCGATGGACGAGGATGCCGTGCCGGAACACGGTCTCTCCGACGTCGGCACAGGTGCTGCCGTAGACCGAGAGCCGGTTGCCGGACTCGCGCACGACCTCGACCGAGCGCCGCGCACCGCGGGCCTCCTTGGTGAGCAGGGCGGCGAGCCGGGTGGCGTGCGGGCTGTGGACGGCCACACGGGGGCGGAGCCGGGTACGGGCGAAGTCGGCCGCCTCCTGGTCGGCGACGAGTCTGCCGTTGTCCAGGGTGACGACCCGGTCGGCGGTCCGCGCCGCCTCCTTGGGGTCGCGGGTGCTGAACAGCACGGTGCCGCCCTGCACCGCGTGGGCGCGCAGCACCCCGTGCAGCCAGCGGCTTTCCCGGACGGACAGCCCGTCGGAGGGTGCGTCGAGGACGAGGGTGTGGGGGTCTGCCAGGAGTGCGCAGGCGAGGCCGAGGCGGCGGTCCATGCCGTGCGAGAGCGTGCCGAGGCGTTCGTCTCGCAGACCGGCGAGGCCCACGACGTCGAGAGCTTCCTCCGCACGCCGCGCGGGTACCCCGACGGCGGCGCACAGCATGCGGAGGTGCCCCCTCACCGTGCGGGCCGGGTGCCCCGGCACGTCGCCGAGGACCACGCCGACCTCGCGGGACGGATACGCGATGCGGTGGAGCGGACGGCCTCTGAAGTACGCGACTCCGCGCCCCTGTTGAAGCTCGAGCATGAGCCTCAGGGACGTCGTCTTGCCCGCACCCGGAGCACCGAGGAGCGCGGTGACGTGACCGGAGCTCGCGTCGAAGGAGACGTTGTCCACGGCGGGCGGACGCTCCTTGCGAGGGGCGCTGGTCAGTCCGATGGCCTGGATCATCCACAGCAAGATAGCGCGATATGCCCCATTTTTACGGTTTCCGGCGTCAGGTCACCTCAGAACTCAGACCTCAGGGCGCAACATCGGCGGGTTGAGGAGCGTGGCACCGCCCGCACGGAAGAGCTGGGCGGGACGGCCGCCCTGGCGCGTGGTCGTCCCCCCGGTCGGCACGAGGAAGCCGGGCGTGCCCGTCACCTTGCGGTGGAAGTTCCGCGGGTCGAGGGCCACGCCCCAGACGGCCTCGTAGACGCGGCGCAGCTCACCGACGGTGAACTCGGGCGGGCAGAAGGCCGTCGCCAGCGAGGAGTACTCGATCTTGGAGCGGGCGCGTTCGACACCGTCCGCCAGGATCTGCGCGTGGTCGAACGCGAGCGGGGCGACCGGTTCGCCGTCACGGCCGTGACCACCCTGCTGCAGCAGTTCCTCCACGGGCGCCCACCGTGCGCCGTCGGCGTCGCCGCCGGCCCTGGGCGCAGGCAGGTCGGGGGCCAGCGCCAGGTGGGCGACGCTGACGACACGCATCCTCGGGTCACGCTTGGGGTCGCCGTAGGTCGCGAGCTGTTCCAGGTGCGCACCGTTGTCCTGGGCCGGCGCCGAGGGATCGTGGGCGCACAGCCCGGTCTCCTCCGCCAGTTCCCGTTCGGCGGCCTGGGCCAGATCCTCATCGGCCCGCACGAACCCGCCGGGCAGCGCCCAACGCCCCTGGAACGGCTGCTCGCCCCGCCGTACCGCCAGCGCACACAGGGAATGGCGACGCACGGTCAGCACGACCAGGTCCACGGTGACGGCGAAAGGCGGAAAGGCTGACGGGTCGTAGGGCATGCCGCGATCATAGTCGTCTTCCTGACGATAAGCACTCCCTTCGTCGACTGCTCCCCCTCCTGATCCACTTCTTGTCCGCCACGGCCCTCCCATGCGGCCGCCCTCAGGTCCGCCGTCGGTGTCGTCCGAGGTCACACTCCCAACTGCAAGCCGTCGGCAGCCTCCTCGACCATGGCCAGACCGAGTCTGCTGACACGCACCGAGAAGGGGGCGCCCGCGACCCGCAGTCCCGTGAACCCGATCTCGCCCAGTGGCGCACTGCACACCGGGCGCAGGGTCACCGTCCCCGCCGGGGCGTCGGGGCGGATTCCGGCGAGGGAGGTCAGGACGAGCACCCCCGCGGCCGCGGCGGTCGCGGCGGGCCGGCAGGCCGCCGGGTGGGGCAGTGGAGCGCTCCCCTCCGTACGCTGCTCCCCCGCGTACATCTCGGGCAGCCGGTGCCCGAAGGTCTCCGCAGCCGCCAGCACGCCTCGGAGCAGCGAACTCGCCTCCCTCTCGTAACCCGTGGCGGCCAGCCCCGCGACCGCGACCGCCGTCTCGTGGACCCGCACGGCTCCCCCGCGATGACCGAAGGGATTGAACGCCGCCTCCTTCGCGCCCAGGGTCCGCAGCCCCCAGCCGGAGTCCATGGCCGGGCCGCCCAGCAGCCGGGCGAGCTGTCCGGTCCGTACCCGGTCGAGCAGACCCGGGGCCGTCGCGCCGGAGCCGAGCAGGCCGGTGTCGAGGAGGTGGGCGGCGGCCGCGCCGAGATGCGGGACGGGCCGCCCGTCCGCAGTGCGGGCGGCCGCCGGTCTGCCGCCGCCCCGGTCCTCGACCCAGAAGTCCTCCCGGAACGCGGCGCGCAGTTCTCCGGCCCACTCCCGCAGCTCGGCGCCGCCCGGTCTGCCGTACGTGTCCAGGAGGTCGGCGCCCAGCACCGCCGCCCTGTGCGCATGCGCCTGCGTCTCACAGCGCAGCGGCCCGCCGGGCTGCGGGTCGTGCAGGTAGGGCCGGTCACCGACGGTGCTCCGCAGCCACCTCAGGCAGCGCTCGGCGGTCGGCAGCAGTTCCTCGGCCTCCTGCTCCGGGAGCCCCCAGCGCCGGGCTTCCGCCAGGAGCACCGGGAACAGCAGGGTGGCCTCCGTACCGGTGCAGCCCGGCGGCAGGTACGGGCCCGCGTCCCGCAGCGGCCCCGGGATCAGGCCCGACCGCGGCCCCGGTCCGCCGAGTTGGGTGCGGGCCAGGATGCGGAGCGTGCCCACGGCCAGCCGGGTACCGAGCGGCAGCGTCATCCTGGCGGCGGCGAGAGCGTCGGCCGGGGCCAGGCCGCAGCGCCAGGGCGCCCCCGCCGCCGGGTAGGTGGCGGCCGGGCCGGCCGGGTCGCGCAGCAGCAGCGCCCGGAGGTCCTCGACACAGGTGTGCAGCAGCGCCTGCACCCGGGGGTCGTCGCCGGCCGCCGTGGCCTGGGCGACCGGGCTCGTGGCCCCGCGCCCCACGGCTCTGACGGGCCCCGCGCCGTCCGGGCGTACGCGCAGCTCCACCGTACGGGTGCCGCCCGGCGGGAGCTCCAGATTCCAGCGCAGCAGTCCCGCGGAGGCGAGGGCGTCGGCGGGCGGCGGGTCGGCGGTGACCGACGAGTGCCCGGTGGCGCTGGACCAGCGCAGGCCGGAATCGTGCACGCTGGCGGGGAGTTCGCGCCCGGCCCGGCCGGAGGCGATGGCACCCAGCTCCGCGAGGTCCGTGCCGAGCGCCACCTCGACGGGCAGCCGCAGGGGGCGGAGCACCGCGCTGTGCAGGGTGATCCGTTCCGTTCCGTCCGCGTACCGCATGCGCTCGACCACGATGTCCGGGTCCGGACCGGTGTCGGCGGACACCCGGAGCGTCGCCGTGAACCGCGCCCGGTCCGCCGCGACCATCCGCGCCTGCACGGCGAGCGGCTCCCGGCCGGCCACCCGCACCTGGCAGCGGGAGAGCACGCGCCGCCCCGCGCGGTAGAAGCCCTCCAGCCCCTGGCCGGTCAGCTGTCCCTGTGCCGTGGAGAGCACCATGCCCGGCAGGGCGACACAGATGAACGCGGTGTGGGCGGGAGGCAGGTCGGCGGGACGTCGCGGGAACGGCGCCGACACCGGCACCGGAAGCGGAGGCGCGTGCGGATGCCGGTGCGGCACCGGGCGCCCGGCTTCGGGGCGGCTGACGAGCAGGGCGAAGGGACTCGAAGCGGTCGGGTCGCTTCCGGCAGGGTCGATGGGCTGAGGTCTGTCCTCGGCGGAGGGGATGGGCGCGGCGTCGTCCCGGGGCGCGGTGCCGGGCGTGCCGGGAGCGATACCACTCCTGGCGCGGGCGGGCAGGGACGGTGGGTGGTCCGTCGCCGGGGCACCGGAGACCGGTCGGTGCGTGTCCGGGTGGGCGGCCGGCGGCCGGACCTGGCCGGGAGACCGGCCCGGCAGATCGCCCTTCTCCAGGGGCTGGTGCCATGTCCGGTGGCCTGTGCTGAGGTACGGCGCCGGCCGGGTGCCCGTGCCCGTCCCCCGTGGCGCGGGGTTGTCGAGCGCCGCGGTTCTCGTCGCCGGCAGACCGTCGTCGTGGGAGGACTGGGCGTCACGGCGGAGAGGTGGGCGGTCGCCTTCCGGGGCGGAGGGCGGGGTGAGCGAAGACATGAGTCGGCTTCTCCTGCGCTCGACGCGCCTGCGGTGAGCTCGGCGCCAGGTGTGGGGCTCCGGTGGGACGGGGGCGGTGGGACGGGTGCATGGGACGGGTGCGGTGTGACGGTACGACTGGCCATGGGTTCCGCCACTCAGGTGAACGGAGGGGTCCGGTGCCGGGTCACGGCCCGAAGCCCCGATGCCGACCGAATGGCGGCGTGCGCGGGGCACGGAGAACCGTCTCCACGCCGCGCTCCTGTCTTTCTCGCCTCCCTCGCCTTCCTTGCTTCGCTCGCCTTCCTTGCTTCGCTCGCCTTCCTCGGCAGACCCGCCTTGCCCGCCTCGCCCGCCTCGCCCGCCTCACTCGCCTCACCGAGGCAGTCGGCGGCGAGACCGGGCCGTGTTCCATCACCGACCCGTCCGCTCACGCCGTCACTCGGCACCGCCGCGCCTCTCCCGCTCGTGCGCGCCCGGACCGCCGCGTGCGCTCCTCCGCGGGCCACCGCTCACGTTTCCGCCCGCACCGCCGGTGACGCGCCCCGGGCCCCCGAGCCCCGGGCCCTCACGCCCCGGGCCTCCGCCGGCGGGTGAGATGCCGTCGCTCACCCGCCGGCGGGCATGGGGCCTGCGGGTGGGCCTCCGGGGGGCCGGAGCTTTGGGACCCGCCTCGGCACGTGTCCGGCGCCGGCGGCTCGAACCGGGCCCGTCCTGCGTCCCGCGATCGCCGACGGTGACGGCGGTCACGGGTGCGGAGCGCCCTTCGCCCTCCGCACGGAGGCAAGTGCGGACGGACTCGGGATCGAGCCCTTCGTTGCAGGCCTGGTGGAGGAGGCGGGCGAAGAGGTAGTCGGGATCGGCGGCGAGGGCCATGGCCAGCGCTTCCCTGGCCTCGAGTTCGTCGCCGGAGGACCAGGCGACCCAGCCCGCGAGCGTGAGCGGAGCGGCGGCGTGTTCCCCGTACGGGCCGACGCAACGGCGGGCGAGGGTCCGCCAGAGACGCAGGGCCGGCCCTGCCTCCTCCCCCTCCATCCACGCGGCCGCCCGGTCACGGGTCGTGCGGTCCTGCAGACCGAGGATCAAGGAGGCCGCTTCCTCGGGCCCGACGAGATCGTCGTCACGGAGGTCCCCCTCGAGCGCGCCGGAGACCGGTGGGGCGTCCGTGAGGCGGCGCAGCAGGCGACCCGCGAGTGCGAGCGTCTCCTCGGCCACCTCCGCGCGGTCCTCGTCGTGCAGGATCCGCGGCACCAGCGCGGAGTTGGCGGCGTCGAGAGCGGCCTCCTGCCGTACCGCGGCAGCGGTCTCCCAAGGAGTCAGCCTGGCCCTCAGTGCCCGCAGGGTGCCCCGTACCTGCAGGCCCGCATAGGTAGCCGCGGCAGCCAGGACCGACGTACCCGGCAGGCCCATCGTCCCGCCCTCGGCCGGGCAGCAGCCGTTGTCTGGACAGCAGTACGACCAGAACCGGCCGTCGGTGATGCACAGTGCCTCGACCACGGGCACGTCGAGTCGGCCGCAGGCCAGACGCAGCAGCTGGGCCAGCGGTCGCAGGCGTTCCAGCACGTCCCGCCGCGACTCACCGTCCGACGGGTCCTGGCAGAAGAAGGCGACCACGCTCTCCGGCCTGGCCCCCCGGCGCTCGCTGCCGGTCACGAGTCCGCGTGACAGCTGCTCGGCCGCGGCGGGCCAGTCGTCGGTCCGGACCGGAATACCGAGTCTGGCCCGCCCGCCGAAGCGGCCGCGCCCGTCCCGGTCGTGCACCGCGACGAGCACGATGCTGTCCTCCGGCCGGTACCCGAGCAGATAGGGCAAGGCGTCGGCCAGCTCCGCCGGCGTCCGCAGCGTGACCTGGTGCTCACCGCACGGATCGGTGGAGGCGCCATGATTCGGGTACGCCTCGGAGGCACTGTGTTCCGTAGGCCGTCCGGGGGCGCCGAGTCCCGCATGCACTCCAGACCCCACCGGTGCGTCGAAGGCTCCTGGAACTTGTGCCACGTCGGGGACTTCTGCCACGTCGGGAACTTCTGTCACATCAGGTGCTGCTGCCACATCGGGGGCTTCAGTCACGTCGGGTGCTGCTGCCGCGTCCCGGCCCTCGGCAGCACGCCTGGACGGTCGGGCGGCATGATTCGCACGGATGGACGGAGGCCGGGAGAGGTCGCCGCAACCGCCGCGCACCTCATGGCCGCACTGCCCACCGATGTCGCCGTCGCCGGAGGTCCCGGTCGCTTCGCTGTGGTTCGTCATGCCGCGACCATCTCGCGGAACTCAAACCTCCGCTTACCCCTGTGGACAAGTCCGATCATGGACACGCCAGCCATCGATTTCAATCATGAACACATCAGGAGTTGTCCACAGCACCGGCAGACCCGCTCGCACGATGTCCGAGGCATCGGGTTGCATGGAGGCATGACCAACGACGACCAGCCCACCACGGACCGCCAGGCCCGCCAGGACCTGCGCACCGCCGCCGATGCCGTACTGAGCCGACTCGTCGGCGCGTCGGAGGGCGCCGCCCGGCTGCGCGAGGACCAGTGGCGCGCCATCGAGGCACTGGTCGCGGACAAGCGCAGAGCCCTGGTCGTGCAGCGCACCGGCTGGGGGAAGTCCGCGGTCTACTTCGTCGCGACGGCGCTGCTGCGCGAGCGGGGCGCCGGCCCGACGGTGATCGTCTCCCCCCTCCTGGCTCTCATGCGCAACCAGGTGGACGCCGCGGCCCGCGCCGGGATCACCGCGCGGACCATCAACTCCTCGAACACGGAGGAGTGGGACTCGATCCAGCGCGAGGTGGCCGCGGGCGAGGTCGACGTGCTGCTGGTGAGCCCTGAGCGTCTGAACAACCCCGACTTCCGCGACCAGGTACTGCCGGAGCTGGCCGCGGCGACCGGCCTGCTGGTGGTCGACGAGGCGCACTGCATCTCGGACTGGGGGCACGACTTCCGCCCGGACTACCGTCGGCTGCGCACCATGCTCGCCGACCTTCCGCCGGGCGTCCCCGTACTCGCCACCACGGCGACGGCGAACGCGCGGGTGACGGCCGACGTGGCCGAACAGCTCGGCACCGGCGGCGGGACGGACGCCCTGGTCCTGCGCGGCTCCCTCGACCGGGAGAGCCTCAGCCTCGGTGTGCTCCGGCTTCCGGACGCCGCCCACCGCATGGCCTGGCTCGCCGAGCACCTGGACGAGTTGCCGGGGTCGGGCATCGTGTACACACTCACGGTGGCCGCGGCGGAGGAGGTCACCGCGTTCCTGCGGCAGAGCGGGCACACGGTGGCCTCTTACACCGGGAAGACGGAGAACGCGGACCGCAAGCAGGCCGAGGAGGACCTGCTCGCCAACCGCGTCAAGGCGCTGGTCGCCACGTCGGCGCTGGGCATGGGGTTCGACAAGCCCGACCTGGGTTTCGTGGTGCACCTGGGCTCGCCGTCGTCGCCCATCGCGTACTACCAGCAGGTGGGGCGCGCAGGCCGTGGTGTGCGGCACGCCGAGGTGCTGCTCCTGCCCGGCAAGGAGGACCAGGCCATCTGGGAGTACTTTGCCTCGATCGCGTTCCCTCCGGAGGAACAGGTACGCCGCACGCTGGACGCGCTCGCGCGCGCGGAGCGGCCCCTCTCGCTGCCCGCCCTCGAACCGCTGGTGGAGTTGCGGCGGTCCCGGCTGGAGACGATGCTCAAGGTCCTCGACGTGGACGGCGCGGTACGGCGCGTCCAGGGCGGCTGGGTCTCGACGGGCGTTCCCTGGACGTACGACACCGAGCGGTACGCCTGGGTCGCCAAGCAGCGCGCGGCCGAGCAGCAGGCGATGCGCGATTACGTCACGACGACGGACTGCCGTATGGAATTCCTGCGCAGGCAGCTGGACGACGACGAGGCGGCACCGTGCGGACGCTGCGACAACTGCACGAAGCCCCGGTTCCCGGACTCCGTGTCACCCTCCGCGCTGGCCGCCGCACATGGTGAACTCGCGCGCGCGGGTGTCGAGGTCGAACCCCGGAAGATGTGGCCGACGGGCCTGCCCGCCGTGGGCGTCGACCTGAAGGGGCGTATCCCCGCTGATGAACAGTCGGCAACCGGACGGGCGTTGGGACGGCTCTCCGACATCGGCTGGGGCAATCGGCTCCGTCCGATGCTGGCACCTCATGCACCGGACGGCCCGGTGCCGGACGACGTCGCGCAGGCCGTGATCGGTGTGCTGTCCGACTGGGCGAAGGGCCCGGGCGGCTGGGCCTCCGGGCAGCCCGACGTCCCGCGGCCGGTCGGTGTCGTCACCATGGCCTCGCGGACCCGTCCACGGCTCGTCCAGTCCCTGGGTGCACGGATCGCGGAGATCGGGCGCCTGCCGCTGCTGGGCTCGCTGGAGTACACCGAGGGGATCACCCGGCTCTCCCGCAGCAACAGCGCGCAGCGGCTCAAGGCACTCCACGGGGCGCTCACCGTGCCGCCCGGCCTCGCCGATGCCCTGCGGGAGGCCGGCGGTCCCGTGCTCCTCGTGGACGACATGACCGAGACGGGCTGGACGATCGCCGTCGCCACGCGCATGCTGAGACGTGCCGGCGCACAGGGTGTGCTGCCGCTCGTGCTGGCCGTACAGGGATGACCCGCCGCGGAAACGGCCGTCGGGCCGACGCACGGCGATCGGGGAACCGGTGGCGGGGGAAGTTGCGGCAATCTTGACCGACGCGTGCATCGCCGCAGAACTCACAGCAGGGATATAGGCGACAGATCATCGGAAAGCGGTCGGCTGGATGGATTGCTCGTTGCCGCAACGAAGTTCGACAGGGAAAATCGAAGTCCGCTCCCCGCACGGTATCTTCCCGATCAGGTCAGGGTTCTGCTGCGGCGTGCGCTCCCCTTAGTCCGACTCCCGCCCGCAGTATGGGCGCGTAGCCGAAGGGAGGAACGTGACCTTCGGATTCGCTCCGTCCTCGGCGGCGAACACGTCGGCCTCCACCGACCTGTACGCCGCTTCCGCCAACCCGGTGGCCCGCATACTCGAACCCGCGGAGTGGGCCGCTGCCGGTATCCCGCTGCTGCGCAACCCTCGGGACGTCGTCAGCGGTCTGCACGCGCGCCACCGTCCCCGGCCGGCCACCGCGGTCGTGGCCGTTCTCGATCCGGACGAACGGCTGCTGGCGAGCGCGTCGTTCGACCGCCGCACGGCTCCCGCGGACGGCTGGATGTTCCGCAACGCACTGCTCGCACAGCTGCGCCGGGTCATACCCCACGACCTGCGCCGCCGCACTCCGGTACGCACCGCGGTGCTGCTCTACTGCCGCGACGGGGACGGGCGCTGGACGGAGGAGGACGGGGCGTGGATGTGGGGTCTGCGGGACGCCTGCACGCTGCACGGGCTGCGCTGCGGGGCGTACATCACGCTGACGCGTGACGGCTGGCAGGTCCTGGGTGAGGGCCGGGGCGGGCGCCGTCCCCACACGGACTCCCCCGCCGGGCCCCTGACCGCTGCCCCGCCACCGCCACCGCGGACCGGGGGCGCGGCGTCGGAGATACTGCGCCGGGCCGCCGCACGCTGAACCCGGCGCTCCGGTCGCACACGCGTTGCACCGGCCGACGACGCACACGGCGCGGCACCGGTACGCACGGAAACCTGCCCGGGACCACCCCGGAAGGCTCGATCGGGACCGGGCAGCACTCCGCACGCGGCGAGCCGCGCACAGGGCGGTCGCCTCGCGGAGGACGGTCGCTCCGTGGCGGTCACCCCGTGGCGACCGTCACTGTGGAGCTCGTCGTCGGCGGCCGCTCACCTCGGGCTCGGCACCGGACACCCGGCATCGGACCGGAGACACGAGGCCGGACCCGAAGGAACCGGACGTCGTCCGGCCGGACCCGAGGAAGCCGGACGGCGAGGAGCCGCAGCCCTGAGGCTGCGGAACTCCTCAGACCCCCGCGCCCAGCACGGAGTTGATCCGCTGCGGGTCCCCGCAGACGATCAGCAGCGCACCGGCGCGCGTGAGAGCCAGTGGCAGCGCCTGCGCGGCCGCCGTGTCGGGGCCTCCGTTCACCGCGACCACGACGACGGGACGGGGCTCGGCCCGTTCGGCGGCAGCGGCGTCCGTGTAGAAGACGTCGTCGCCCGCGTCGTGCTGCGCCCAGTAGGCGGCCTCGCCGAAGGACAGCTCGTGCTCGGCCCACGGGTGCGGTTCGCCGGTAGTGATCACCAGCACCTCACCGGGGGCACGGCCCGACTCGATCAGCAGGTCGACGGCTTCCTCGGCAGCGTCCAGCGCGCCCTCCGGCGAAGCCGGGAGCAGCTGGATCTGCGGGGTGGCGGAAGCGGCGGCGGGAGCCGGAGCGGACGGGGGCACCGGCTTGGCCGCGACGGCCTCGCGCGGTGCGCGTTGGCCCGGCATCGGCCTGACGGGCCCCGGACGGCCGGGACGCGCCGGGGCCGCGGGACGGGGACCAGGTACGGGGCGAGGGGTGGGCGCGACGCGGCCGGCGGCCGGAGTGGCGCGCGGACCCTGGGCACTCTCGTGAATCTGAGGCTCCTCGGGAATGAGAGGCATGAGCTGATGTTAATCAAACGCCGGTGCGACTCGCGTCGGCGGGTGGCACATGAGTACGAACGAAACCATCAGAAATCGAAGCCGAGCTGGCCTTCGATCTGCGGAACGCTTTCGTCCGTCCAGTTGCGGACCTTCTTGAGGTGCCGCCACTGAGGCAGCGCATCAAGATACGCCCACGACAGCCGGTGGTAGGGCGTGGGGCCCCACTCCGCCAGCGCGGCCTTGTGCACGGGCGACGGATACCCGGCGTTGGCCGCAAAACCGAAGTGTGCATGGTCGACACCCAGTTCGGCCATCATTTTGTCTCGATGGACCTTGGCGATCACCGACGCCGCCGCGACGGCCACGCACGACTGATCACCCTTGATCACCGTACGCACTCGCCAGGGCGACCCCAGGTAGTCGTGCTTTCCGTCGAGGATGACCGCGTCGGGCCGTACCGGCAGGTCGTCCAGGGCACGCAGGGCGGCGAGCCGCAGGGCGGCCGTCATACCCAGTTCGTCGATCTCCTCGGGGGAGGCGTGTCCCAGAGCGTACGAGGTCACCCACTCGCGCAGTTCCTCGTCGAGCGCGACGCGCCTCTTGACCGTGAGGAGCTTGGAGTCGGTGAGGCCCTGCGGCGGTCGGCGCAGACCCGTGATGGCGGCGCAGACGGTGACGGGACCGGCCCACGCACCCCGTCCCACCTCATCGACACCGGCGATGACCTTGGCTCCGGTCGTGGCGCGCAGTGAGCGCTCGACGGTGTGAGTAGGTGGTTCGTACGGCATGACGTCCTTAGCGTACGCCGCCCGGAATCCCGCGCTGCACCCCGGTTACCCCTGACGACTCCGGACGCGGCCATCTCCCCGGCGCCCCGCCCCGGCCATTCGCTCACGCACACCTTGGAGCGGTACCTCGTCATGGCCGTAACGGCGTCGAGGACATAGCCGTTCGTGGCGCCCGGGCGCACCCCTCCTCGGTCCGTTCCACGGTTGATGATCTCGCTCAGCAGCTCGACGGCCGGCTCCACGACCCCGTCGACGATCAGCCCCAGGGAAGCGCTCGACCTGGGTGGTGTCGCATTCGTGAACGGCCGCAACGCCCACCCGGCGCAGCCCTCAGCGGTACATGACCTCGTTCCCCAGCCGTCCGCACTCGAGTACGTCCGCCTCCGCCGACAGCGGCCGCTCGTGGAGGATGCGGCGTGCCTCCGTCTCGCCCAGGCTCGTGGCGTACCAGGGTGTGTCCCGCTCGCCCAGATCGGCCGCGACGGTCCGCAGCGCGCACGAGCGCAGGGGTTCCTCCAAGCGGTCGAGGGCCGGTACGGCGTCGGCCGACAGCCCGCGCGCGTAGTCCAGGTCGAACGAGCCCGTGTCCTCGTACCGCTGCACGTTGCGCTCGGCGATCAGCTCGTCCGGCGACATGAACCCGAACGCCAGCACCCCGGCGGCGGCACTGGCCGCGACGGCACGCGGCAGCCGGCGGGCACCCCACACACCGGCCGCCATGATGAGCACGATGACCAGGCCGAGCCACAGCTCGGCGGCCAGCACCGAGATCCTGAGCCGCGTCAGTCCGTACGCCTCGACGTACATGTCCATCCGCCGCACCGCGGACGCCACCACGACGAGCGCCAGCGCGCACAGGGTTCCCAGCACACCGCGGACGAGCGCACGGTCGCCCGATCGGGTGCGCGGCGCCCAGCGCAGGGCGAGGACGATGACGAGCAGCGTGAGCACCGTGGCCATGAGCAGCTGCCAGAACCCCTGGCGCGCGTACTCGGCGTAGGTCCGGCCGGTCTTCTCCAGTACGGCGTCGTAGCCGCCGAACAGCACGGCGAGCTGGACCGCGTTGAAGGCCGCGAAGAGCAGGACGAGCACGATCAGCGGCAGCGCCCACTCGACGCGGCCGCGGGCACGTCCCTCGGGCACCTCGATCCGGTCCCAGCGGACGGGCGCCGCCGCCGTGTGCGCGGCGGCGAGCGCCCCGACCAGGCCGAGGACGAGAAGCAGGACGCGGAAAGGGCCGTCGGACACGGAGATGTCGGGCACGAGCGCACCGAGCAGATCGGCGAAAGCGGCGTCCGCGGCGGCGAACAGCGCTCCGAAGACCGCCAGCAGCACCACGGCCACGACGAGGGCCCGCAGCACCGGGCCGAGTCGTTCGCGGAGGCCGCCGGACCGCTGACGCAGCCCCTGCCAGGCCCAGGCCGGGGCGGTGACGACCGCGTGGAACACGCCGATCGGGCCGAGCAGGACGGCGGGCCAGCGGCGGCCGCCGTCCAGCGCGAGCGATCCGGCACCGATCGCGGCGGCGACGGCGAGGAACGAGGGCCACTCCGCGTCACGCAGCGCGGGCACGGTCAGCAGCGAGAGCCCGCCGACGCCCCAGACGAGCGTCCACGCGCGCGGGCGCCGCCCGGCCGCCCGGGCGGCGAACCAGGCGGCGAGCGCGACCGGAATCGCGACGATCAGCAGATTGACGCCGATGCCCGCGCCGAGCAGCAGCATGCCGAGGAGGCCGGCAGCCAGCGCGCTCCACAGAGTGGCCGTACGGATCGGCCGTGGGGCACCGACCTGGATCCCGGCCGGCCAGGGACCCGGTACGACGGCCGGCTGCAGGACCGGGGAATCCGTTTCCGGGGCCTGGGCCGCTTCCGGGGCCGGTGAGGTCACCGTCGAAGAGCTCGCCCGGGACCGGGACTTGTCCTTGTCGGTGCCCCCGGTCCGGTCGGCGAGCTCACCGGACTTCTGGTCCCCGGACTCGGACGCGGACGGTGTTGCGGACACGGGACCCCCTCCCGACCGGTTCCGCCGGAACTCACCGTACGCAGCACGCCACTGCGGCAGAGGACCCGTGACCGGTGTCTCGTCGGCGCGCACCCGTCATGATCAACAGGCGGCGTGGCGCAAGGCTATGCCCCACGGAGAGAACCTCTTCCGAGGGAACGCGTTTCTGTGGCACGCCTGTGACAGTTGAGGCAGGAAGCGTGGCGATGTGCCCAACGCGTCAACGGAGCCCACACCCCTCACGTCAGGGGAAGCTGCGCCCCTCACTCAGGGGAAGCTGCGCCCCGGCACCCATTCCGGC
This sequence comes from Streptomyces sclerotialus, assembly GCA_000719105.1. Taxonomy (GTDB): domain Bacteria; phylum Actinomycetota; class Actinomycetes; order Streptomycetales; family Streptomycetaceae; genus Streptomyces; species Streptomyces sclerotialus_B. The sequence goes on from JODX01000022.1 coordinate 31,021, forward strand.
AGTTCCTCCGTCTGCCGCACCCATTCCTCGGGCGGCGCCCCCGCCTCCCCCGAGGCGATCACTCCCCCGACGATGGCGCAGGTCGTGTCCACGTCACCGCCCACCTGGGCCGTAGTCCAGAACGCCTGCTCGTGATCGCCGAGGGAGCGCGCGGCCGACCAGAGCGCGAACGGCACGGTGTCGTGCGCCGTCGTGCGCCGCCCGCAGCCCAGTACGGCGGCGACTGTGCCCGCGTCCCCGTAGTCGAGCATGTCGCGGGCGCGGCGCAGGCCGGCGGCGACGGCGCTCTTCGGTACCAGGGCGATCACACCGTCGAGCAGCGCCTCGGCGCTCGGCGGCCCCGCCGGATCGGCCGCGAACGCGGCGGCCGCCGCAACGGCCATGGCGCCGCAGACGGCCTCGCGGTGCTGGTGGGTGGGGTACGCCGAGATCTCCGCCTGGTGGGTCGCCTGCTCGGGATCGTCCGCGTACCAGGCGCCCAGCGGGGCGATGCGCATCGCGGCGCCGTTGCCCCAGGAGCCCTGTCCGTTGAACAGCGCGGGTGCCAGCAGCCGCCAGTCACCGCCCTCCCGGACCAGCCGCAGCAGCCGGTTGACGGCGGGGCCGTACCCGCGGTCGAAGTCGTGGTGCTCCGCGAAGGCGCGGGCGAGTTCGTCCTGGTCGATCCGGTGGTGGGCCGCGAGGACCGCCACCACGGAGCAGGCCATCTCGGTGTCGTCGGTCCACTGCCAGGGGCCGGGCGGCACCTCGCGGCGCTTGAGCAGCGGATAGTTCGCGGGCACGAAGAACTGCGAGCCCAGGGCGTCCCCCACCGAGAGTCCGCGCAGGCTCGCCAGGGCGCGGCCCAGGCGCCGGCCGGAAGAGGAGTCAGCGATCATGGACTGCCACCTTAGCCGGTGGCGCCGTAGGACTGCGGTTCCCGCCAGCGTTCGAAAGGCCGGTCGAGCGTGTACCTGCCGTCCTCCCCGAGGAGGAGCATTCGCAGCTCCGCGTTGCCGGGGTTGGACAGCGACTCGAACTCCGCGACCGGCCAGTGGAACCAGCGCATGCAGAACAGCCGCATGGCCAGGCCGTGGGTCACCAGGAGCACGTTCGGCGGATGATCGGGGTCCTCGAAGCTGCGGAACAGGCTCTCCAGGAAGCCCCCGACCCGGTCGTACACGTCGGCCCCGGACTCGCCCTGCGCGAAGCGGTAGAAGAAGTGCCCGTACGCGTCCCGGTACGCCTTCTGCAGCCGTACGTCCTCGCGGTCCTGCCAGTTGCCCCAGTCCTGTTCGCGCAGCCGTGGCTCCTCGCGGACACGCACCCGGTCGGGGTCGAGACGGAAGGCCTCGAAGGTCTCGTGGGTACGGCGGTACGGGGAGACGTACACACTGACCCGTTCCCGGCCGAACAGCTTCCGGAGCCGTCTGCCCGTCTCCTCCGCCTGCCGCCGGCCCCGCTCGGTGAGCGCCAGGGCGTGGTCGGGTTCGCGTTCGTACACCGTGTCGTCGGCGTTGCCCTCCGACTCGCCGTGCCGGACAAGGACGATGCGCCGTGGTCGTGCCATGCCAAGACCCTAGATCGATCGGCGGCCGATCGAGCACCCGTACGGCCGCATACGGCGTAGGTCACACAGGGTCGTGCAAGCGCTCCCCGGAGCAGCACGGCCCGTCCGGGGTGCGGCGCTCACACCGTCCAGCCGGGCTCGAGCTCCACGATGTCGCCCGCCAGCGCCGCGACGTCCGCTTCGATCTGGGCTCTCAGGGCCAGCCGTTCGACGCGCTCGGCGCGGTACTTGCCGTGCTCGGCGGCCGACTGCCACATGGAGAGGATGAGGAACTCGTATCCGGGCGCCTCGCCGAACAGGCCCCGGATCATGCCGGGCGAGCCGGCCATCGCGGGGTTCCAGACCTTCTCCTGCATCAGCGCGAAGTGCTCGGCGCGCTCCTCGCGCACCCTGCAGTGCGCCACCCGCACCAGGTCGGTGTCCGTGAAGCGCGGCTCGAAGCCGGTCTTCACATCGAAGCGGTGGTCGAACAGCTTGGTCTGCCGGTCCTTGAAGGTGCCCGACTGCGAGGCGGCGAGCCGGTCGTGGTTGCGTGCCATGAAGGAGTCGTAGAAGGTGCGGTTCTCCCAGAACGAGAAGATGTGGGCCACACCGGGGCGCCCACGGCTCCAACCGCCGCCCTGCCCACGGAAACCCGGCTCCCCCGGAAGCCCCGCCCACTTCCGCTGCCCCCGTTCGAACCCCCGGCGGTCCACCACGGTGCAGCGTGTCCACTTGACCAGCACCGCGCCATGGTAAGGCCACGGGACGTGGCGCCGGTCACGTCGCGATGAAGCGCATCCGGGCGAACGCCCCGCGCGCGTGCGACCATGGGCAACTGGTCCCGGCTGTACAGCAGTTCGGGAGACGGACATACAGTGACACGGGGAGGGAGATCCGGTGAACGGCCTGAACAAGGGCATCCGCAAGGTCGAGGTGGCGGTGAAGTGGGACCCCAGTCCCTTCGGCAGCCCGGCCGTGGACCTCGACCTGCTGGCGGCGACCTACCTGACGTCGGATCAGCACGGCGCCCCGGACTACACGGTGCACTTCGGCAGCCGCTCCCCGGACGGCACCATCACCCTCAGCCGCGACAGCAGGACCGGCCAGGGCTTCGGCTGGGACGAGGTCATGGTCCTGGAGCTGGAGAGGCTCGCCGGTCGCTACGCGCGCGTGGTGGTCGGTGTCGCCATCCAGCAGCGGAACGGCAGGAAGACCTTCGCCGACATACAGCACCCCGGGCTGCGCATCCGTGAGGGCTACGACGTCCTGACCGAGCACGACTTCGGTGACGTCCGCGGGGCGACGGCCGCGACCGTGGCGGAGTTCCTGCGCGACGAGGCCGGAGTGTGGAGCTTCCGGCCCGTCCTCCGTGGCCACGACACGGACCCCGCGTCGTTCGCCCGGATCATGGGCGGTCCGCAGCAGGGCTGAGCCCGGCAGCAAGGGGCGACTCGACGCCGAAGGGCGGTACGGCCGTCGGCCGTACCGCCCTTCGGCGTGTCAGATCAGCTGCAGCCGCTGGTGGAGCCGCAGCCCTCGCAGATGTAGCAGGAGCCGGCCCGCTGCATCTTCGTGCCGCAGGAGAAGCAGAGCGGGGCGTCCGCCTGGATACCCAGCTGCATCTCCACCAGTTCCGCGCTGGTGTGGGCCTGCTTCGGGGCGGGCTTGACCGCCTCGTCCTCGGCCTTCGGCGTGGCGACGGCCTTCAGTTCCTGCGCGCGGGGCGCGGACTGGGCGAGGCCCTCGACGTCGACCTCCTCGTCGGTCGGCTCGTACGAACCGGTCTCGAGGTGGCGCTGACGCTCCTCGGCGGAGTGGATGCCGAGGGCGGAGCGGGTCTCGAAGGGCAGGAAGTCGAGCGCCAGGCGACGGAAGATGTAGTCGACGATCGACTGCGCCATCCGCACGTCCGGGTCGTCCGTCATGCCGGCCGGCTCGAAGCGCATGTTGGTGAACTTCGAGACGTACGTCTCCAGCGGCACGCCGTACTGCAGACCCACCGAGACGGCGATCGAGAAGGCGTCCATCATGCCCGCAAGGGTCGAGCCCTGCTTGGACATCTTCAGGAAGACCTCGCCGAGACCGTCGTCCGGGTAGGAGTTGGCGGTCATGTAGCCCTCGGCGCCGCCGACGGTGAACGACGTGGTGATGCCGGGACGTCCCTTCGGGAGGCGCTTGCGGACCGGGCGGTACTCGACGACCTTCTCGACGGCCTCGCGGATCGTCTCCTCGGTCTTCTCCGCGATCTTGTCCTTGTCGTCCTTCTTCTTCGCCGAGAGCGGCTGGCCGACCTTGCAGTTGTCGCGGTAGATGGCGAGCGCCTTGACGCCCATCTTCCAGGCCTCGAAGTAGATCTCCTCGACCTCCTCGACGGTCGCCGTCTCCGGCATGTTGACCGTCTTGGACAGGGCGCCGGAGATCCACGGCTGGATCGCGGCCATCATGCGGACGTGGCCCATCGCGGAGATGGAGCGCTCACCCATCGCGCAGTCGAACACCTCGTAGTGCTCCTGCTTGAGGGCCGGCGCGTCGACCACGTTGCCGTGCTCGGCGATGTGGGCGACGATCGCCTCGATCTGCTCCTCCTGGTAGCCCAGGCGGCGCAGGGCCTGCGGGACGGTGCCGTTGACGATCTGCATCGAGCCGCCGCCGACCAGCTTCTTGAACTTGACCAGCGCGAGGTCGGGCTCCAGGCCGGTGGTGTCGCAGGACATCGCGAGACCGATGGTGCCGGTCGGGGCGATGACGGACGCCTGGGAGTTGCGGAAGCCGTTCTTCTCACCGAGGCGGATCACGTCCTGCCAGGCCTCCGTGGCGGCGGCCCAGATCGGGGTGTCCAGGTCGTCCATGCGGACGGCCACGGCGTTGGCGTCGGCGTGCTGCTGCATCACGCGCTGGTGCGGCACGGCGTTGAGGGCGTAGCCGTCGTACGGGCCGACGACCGCGGCGAGCTCGGCGGAGCGGCGGTAGGAGGTGCCGGTCATCAGGGAGGTGATGGCACCGGCGAGGGCACGGCCGCCGTCGGAGTCGTACGCGTGGCCGGTCGCCATCAGCAGGGCGCCGAGGTTGGCGTAGCCGATGCCGAGCTGGCGGAAGGCGCGGGTGTTCTCGCCGATCTTCTCGGTCGGGAAGTCGGCGAAGCAGATGGAGATGTCCATCGCCGTGATGACGAGCTCGACGACCTTCTGGAAGCGCTCGGAGTCGAAGGACTGGTTGCCCTTGCCGTCGTCCTTCAGGAACTTCATCAGGTTCAGCGAGGCGAGGTTGCAGGACGTGTTGTCCAGGTGCATGTACTCGCTGCACGGGTTCGAGCCGTTGATGCGGCCGGACTCCGGGCACGTGTGCCAGTGGTTGATCGTGTCGTCGTACTGGATGCCCGGGTCGGCGCAGGCCCAGGCGGCCTCGGCCATCTTGCGGAACAGCGCCTTGGCGTCGACCTCCTCGATGACCTCGCCGGTCATGCGGGACGTCAGGCCGAACTTGCCGCCCGACTCGACGGCCTTCATGAAGGTGTCGTTGACGCGGACGGAGTTGTTGGCGTTCTGGTACTGGACGGACGTGATGTCGTCGCCGCCCAGGTCCATGTCGAAGCCCGCGTCACGGAGGGCGCGGATCTTCTCCTCCTCCTTGACCTTGGTCTCGATGAAGTCCTCGATGTCGGGGTGGTCGACGTCGAGGATGACCATCTTGGCGGCGCGGCGGGTGGCGCCACCGGACTTGATGGTGCCGGCGGAGGCGTCGGCGCCGCGCATGAAGGAGACGGGACCGGAGGCGTTGCCACCGGAGGAGAGCAGCTCCTTGGAGGAGCGGATGCGGGAGAGGTTCAGGCCGGCGCCGGAGCCGCCCTTGAAGATCATGCCCTCTTCCTTGTACCAGTCGAGGATCGACTCCATGGAGTCGTCGACGGACAGGATGAAGCAGGCGGAGACCTGCTGGGGCTGCGGCGTGCCCACGTTGAACCAGACCGGGCTGTTGAAGCTGAAGATCTGGTGCAGGAGGGCGTAGGCCAGCTCGTGCTCGAAGATCTCGGCGTCGGCGGGCGAGGAGAAGTACTTGTAGTCCTCACCGGCCTTCCGGTACGTCTTCACGATGCGGTCGATGAGCTGCTTGAGGCTCACCTCGCGCTGCGGCGTGCCGACGGCACCGCGGAAGTACTTGCTGGTGACGATGTTGACCGCGTTCACCGACCAGAACTCGGGGAACTCGACGCCACGCTGCTCGAAGTTGATCGAACCGTCGCGCCAGTTGGTCATGACGACGTCACGGCTCGCCCACTCGACCTCGTCGTACGGGTGCACGCCGGGCGTCGTGTGGATCCGCTCGATACGCAGTCCCTTGCTCGCCTTGGTGCCCTTCGCCCGGGAACCTCGCGCTGCCGGACCGCTCGCCGTCTCTGTCATGCCGCCTCCCTGTATCGGGCTAAAACGCCCTGAAGTGCCACTTTGTTTCCGTGGCACGGTGTTCTGTCATGTGTCGCGGCACCGCTGGCGCACCGCGACAGGTCCTTGGTCGCCGCTGGCCGTCGGGTCCTTACGACCCCGTCCGGGCGGCCCGCCGGTCAGTCGGCGGCGTGGGCGGGCTCGGGGACCTGTCCGGTCCCTCCCTGCCCGCGTTCGGGTTCCCTGCGCTCCGTGTCCGCTTCACCGTCGTCCACAGCCGAGCGCTTCCCCTGCTCTTCCCTGAGTTCCGCGATGGCGGCCTCGAAGTCCTCCAGCGAGTCGAACGCCCGGTAGACCGAGGCGAACCGCAGATAGGCGACGAGGTCGAGCTCCTGCAGCGGACCGAGTATGGCCAGCCCCACGTCGTGGGTGGTCAGCTCGGCGCTACCGGTGGCGCGCACCTGCTCCTCGACCCGCTGGCCGAGGAGCGCGAGCGCGTCCTCGGTGACGGGCCGGCCCTGGCACGCCTTGCGGACGCCGTTGATCACCTTGGTACGGCTGAAGGGCTCCGTGACGCCGGACCGCTTGATCACCATCAGCGAGCACGTCTCCACCGTCGTGAAACGACGGGAGCAGCCGGGGCACTGACGGCGCCTGCGGATCGACGTGCCGTCGTCGGTCGTACGGGAGTCGACGACACGGCTGTCGGGGTGCCTGCAGAAGGGGCAGTGCATGGAACTCCAACCCTCCTTCAACAGCAGACTCAACAACCTCGAAAGGTCACTCGGACCCCTCGAAGCAGCCCCAAGCATAGGCGATGCCGGACGGCCCGAAGACCAGGGGGACCACAACTTGTGGGCCGCTCCCGCAATCCAAGCACTAGATATAGGGATTGGCGCGTAAACCCGCACACGCCGCGCGTGTCGCGCGCGTATCGGCATATGACACCTGGCGCCCGGCCACCGGGGACACGGCGGCGCTCCGTCACGACACGGGCACGGAGGCGTCACGCGACCGGTGAGCACCGCGCGGAAGGCGCCGCACGGGAGGGAGCGGAAGGGGCCGGTGCCCGGCCGACGGGGCGCCTGATGGCACACTGGGCGGTGCGGCGGCGGAGCCCGCAGGAACTCGCCCCGGCGGTGAAGAGTACAGCAATGGACCCTTTTGTCCGCCGGACGGCAGCCATACACCGTGACTCAAGATCAAGTCAGGCATTCCGCACTTTTTCACTCGAACGTGTGTTTGGCGCAACCTTTCGAAAGCAACTACCGTTGTCCAGCACGGGAGAACATCGAGAGGGGCCGACGACGTGACCACGACCGCAGACAGCGCCACCATCACCGCCCAGGATCGCTCCCGGGGCGGCTACGAGCCGGTACACGCGATGAACGAAGCCACGAGCCCAGACGGGCCCAAGAGGTCGCTGCCGGGCCGACCTCCCGGCATCCGGGCGGACAGCTCGGGACTCACGGACCGGCAGCGCCGTGTCATCGAGGTCATCAGGGACTCGGTGCAGCGGCGCGGCTACCCGCCGTCCATGCGCGAGATCGGCCAGGCGGTCGGCCTGTCCAGCACCTCCTCGGTGGCGCACCAGCTGATGGCCCTGGAGCGCAAGGGTTTCCTGCGGCGCGACCCGCACCGCCCGCGAGCGTACGAGGTCCGCGGCTCCGACCAGACGACGGCGCAGCCCACGGACACCACGGGCAAGCCGGCCGCGTCGTACGTCCCGCTGGTCGGCCGAATCGCCGCCGGTGGCCCGATCCTCGCCGAGGAGTCCGTCGAGGACGTCTTCCCCCTCCCCCGCCAGCTGGTCGGCGACGGTGAGCTGTTCGTGCTGAAGGTCGTCGGCGACTCGATGATCGAGGCCGCCATCTGTGACGGGGACTGGGTGACGGTCCGCCGCCAGCCCGTCGCGGAGAACGGCGACATCGTGGCCGCGATGCTCGACGGCGAGGCCACCGTCAAGCGCTTCAAGCGCGAGGACGGCCATGTCTGGCTCCTCCCGCACAACGCGGCGTACGAACCGATCCCCGGCGACGACGCGACCATCCTCGGCAAGGTCGTGGCAGTGCTGCGGCGGGTGTGAACCCGCGGGCGACGGCACGCCGCCCCCGATCCGGGCCCCGGAACCCCCTGCGCCGGTTCCGGGGCCCTGCGCTGTCCGCCGCCGGGCCCTGCCGCCGCAGGGCCCTCACTCGGCCCCTTCCGCCTCCTTCGCCGCCTCGTCGATGGCGGCGAGCGACCGGCGCACCTGGTTACGGTCCGTCGTGTACCAGAAGTCGGGCAGTGACGCCTTCAGATAGCTGCCGTAGCGGGCCGTGGCCAGCCGCTGGTCCAGCACGGCGACCACACCGCGGTCCCCTGAAGCCCGTACGAGGCGGCCGGCGCCCTGGGCCATGAGCAGGGCGGCGTGGGTGGCGGCCACGGCCATGAAACCATTGCCACCCGCCTCCTCCACCGCCTTCTGGCGCGCGCTCATCAGCGGGTCGTCGGGCCGTGGGAAGGGGATCTTGTCCATGACGACGAGCTGGCAGCTGGGGCCCGGGACGTCGACGCCCTGCCAGAGCGAGAGCGTGCCGAAGAGGCAGGTCTTCGGGTCCGCCGCGAAGTTCTTGATCAGCTCGCCGAGCGTCTCCTCGCCCTGGAGGAGGATCGGGTACTCGGGGATGCGGGTGCGCAGCTCCTCGGCCGCGAGCTGGGCCGCCCGCATGGAGGAGAACAGGCCGAGCGTCCGTCCGCCCGCCGCCTGGATCAGCTCGGTGAGCTCGTCCAGCATGTCCGCGCGATCGCCGTCCCGCGCGGGGCGTGAGAGGTGCTTGGCGACGTACAGGATGCCCTGCTTGCGGTAGTCGTACGGCGAGCCGACGTCGACGCCCTTCCACTGCGGGACGTCCTCGCCCTGGGTGCCCTCGGGCGCCAGGCCCAGGGACGCGCCCACCCCGTTGAAGTCACCGCCGAGCTTCAGCGTCGCCGAGGTCAGGACCACGGAGCGGTCCGTGAAGAGCTTCTCCCTGAGGAGGCCCGACACCGACATGGGGGCGACACGCAGGGAGGCCCCGAAGCGGTCGTGGCGCTCGTACCAGACGACGTCCCACTCGGAGCCGTTGCTGATCCGCTCCGCCACGTCGTGCACGTTCTCCACGGAGGCCAGCGCCTGCTTGCGCACCGCGTCCTCGTCCTGGACGGACTTGTCGCGGGTGCTGCCGAGCGCCGAGATCACCGCACGGGCGGCGTCCCGCAGCGCCATCAGCACATAGCCGAGGTCCTCCGGGATCTCCTCCAGCCGTCCCGGCAGGGCGAGCTCCATGAGCCGCTCGAAGCCCTCGGCGGCGGTCTGGAGCTGGTCGGCGATCTTCTCGTTGACCAGCTTGGCGGCGCGTCGCACCGCGCGGTTGACCTGGCCGGGCGTGAGCTCTCCGGTGGCCACGCCCGTCACCCGGGAGACCAGTTCGTGCGCCTCGTCGACGATCAGCACCTCGTGCTGCGGCAGCACGGGCGCACCCTCGATGGCGTCGATCGCGAGCAGGGCGTGGTTGGTGACGACGACCTCGGCCAGCTTGGCCCGCTCGCGCGCCATCTCGGCGAAGCACTCCGCGCCGTACGCGCACTTGGAGGCGCCGAGGCACTCACGGGAGGACACCGACACCTGGGCCCAGGCCCGGTCGGAGACGCCCGGGGTGAGGTCGTCGCGGTCGCCGGTCTCGGTCTCCTGCGACCAGTCCCGCAGCCGCACCAGGTCCTGGCCCAGCCTGCTGGTGGGAGCGGCGGCCTCGAACTGGTCGAACAGCCCCTCCTCCTCGTCCTGCGGCACCCCCTCGTGCACGCGGTGCAGGCACAGGTAGTTCGACCGGCCCTTCAGCATCGCGAACTCCGGGCGGCGGCGCAGCAGCGGGTGCAGCGCGTCGACCGTACGCGGCAGGTCCCGCTCCACGAGCTGCCGCTGCAGCGCCAGTGTGGCCGTCGCCACGACGACGGGCTCCCCGTGCGCGAGCGCGGGCACCAGATAGCCGAGCGACTTTCCGGTGCCGGTGCCCGCCTGGACCAGCAGGTGGGAGCCGTCGTCGATGGCTTCCTCGACGGCTTCGGCCATGGTCACCTGGCCGGGGCGCTCCGTGCCGCCGACGGCGGTGACGGCAGCGTGGAGGAGTTCGGGGAGTGAGGGCTTCGTCATAGCGCGACCACCCTACGGCCCAGCACTGACAACCGGGTGCCGAAGGCGGGGGCGAGGGACCTGATCGAGACGGGTACGGGGGAGGTACCGGCGCTACAGCACATCGCGCAGGGCCCGGTCCCGGACCATGAGGGCGACGCGCCTGCCGGGCAGGTCGGCCTCGGCGGAGAACCGGAAGCCGGCGCTGAGGTACGCGGCGACGGAGGGGATGTTGCGCAGGTCGGGTCCCGCGACCACGCGCGCGCAGGAGGGCCGCTTGGCGAGCACGAGGTCCGCGACGGCTCGCAGCAGGGCGGAGCCGAGCCCTCGGCCGCGGTCGGCGACACCGCCGATGAGGAAGTGGACCCCGGTGTCGTGCGGCCGGGCGGGACAGTGGCGGGCCACCGGGTCGAGATCCGCGCGGTAGATCTCCCAGTAGCTCATGGGCGTGCCGTCCAGCACGCCCAGGCAGGGCACGCTGCGTCCGTCCCCGTCGGTCTGGCGGCGTACGTGCCCTTCGGTCACGGACCGGGGTCCGGCCAGCCCCCAGAAGACGGCCACGGCGGGGTCGTTCATCCAGCGTGCGATCAAGGGGAGGTCGCGCTCGGCCCGTACGGGAACGAGGTGCAGCAGACCCACCGGGGTTCGGACCGGACCCCAGCCGGCGAGGCCGTCGAGCAGGTCCCCGTCCCCCGTGTCCTGCCCGCCCCGGCCCGGGAAGGGCTCGTCCTCCTGCACCAGGAAGGAGAGCAGGTCCTCGGTCAGACGGAGATCGATCGTGTCCTCGTTGTCCCGGTCTTCGGCGCTCGCATCGATGGGAGACACGGTGTCGGCTCCTTCAGGGAGACGGGTGGGCGGGGCACGCGGCCGCCACCGCGTCCGCCAGCCGGTCGAGCACCGCGTCCACCTGTTCGTCGGTGATGGTCAAAGGCGGCAGCAGACGTACGACGCACGCATGGCGCCCGCCCAGCTCCACGATGAGACCGCGGCGCAGGCACTCGCGTTGCACCGCGGCGGCGAGTTCGGGAGCGGCCGGCCGCGCGGTGGGGCCGCCCGGGAAAGGATCTTCCGGACGCACCAGTTCCACGCCGATCATCAGCCCCCGGCCGCGTACGTCCCCGACGCAAGGAAACTCGCCGGCGAGGCCGCGCAGCCGGCCGAGCATCCGGGCGCCCAGACTCTCGGCACGCCGCGCCAGATCGTTCTCGCGGACATGGGCGAGGATGGCCGTGCCGGCGGCCATGGCGAGCTGGTTGCCGCGGAACGTGCCCGAGGGGCCGTCGAACCTCGGGACGTCCAGGTCGTCGCGGTGGACCACGACAGCCAGCGGCAGACTGCCGCCGATCGCCTTCGACAGGACCATCACGTCCGGGGCGACGCCGCTGTGCTCCACCGCCCAGAAGCGGCCGGTGCGGCCCACACCGGTCTGTGCCTCGTCCGCGATCAGCGGAATGGAGCGCGCGGCGGTGATCTGGCGCATACGGCGCATCCAGCCGTCCGGCGCGGGGATCACCCCGCCCTCGTCCTGGACGGGCTCGAGGATCATCCCGGCGGGCCGCGGCACCCCGGACTTCGTGTCGTCGAGCACGGACTCGGTCCAGCGGGCAGCGAGTTCGGCACCGCGCTCGCCGCCCACGCCGAACGGGCAGCGGTAGTCCTGGGGGTACGGCAGCCGCGCGACCCGTACGTCGTCCGCGCCCGTGGACGCGCCGAGCGCTCCCCCGGTGCGGCCGTGGTGGGCGCCGGTGAAGGCGAGCATGCCGGTGCGCCCGGTCGCGGCGCGCACCAGGCCGAAGGCCGCCTCCACCGCGTCCGTCCCGGCCGGGTCGCAGAACCGCACGCGCGCGCGGTCGGCGAGTCCGGGTGGCAGCGTGCGGCACAGCTCGGTGACGAAGGCGTCCTCGACGGGTGTCGCCAGACCGGGAACGTGCAGGGGTGCCCCGGAGTCGAGAACCCTGCGGATGGCCTCCAGTACCACGGGGTGGTTGTGGCCGAGGGCGAGCGTGCCCGCGCCCGACAGGCAGTCCAGGTAGCGGCGTCCGTCGGCGCCCTCGACGGTCAGCCCGCGCGCCCGCACCGGCACTACGGGAAGGGCCCGCGCATAGGTGCGGGCCGCCGGCTCCCGGGCCTGCTGCCGGCGCGGGATCGCCTCGTGCGCCGCTCGCACGTCGGCGCCGTCCGGTCCGTCACCGTCCCCGGGAGGTGTGCGCGTCGCCTCGGGGCCACGGCCGGCAGCGGGCGCCGCGGACTCGGTCACATCCACCACGACAGTTCCTCCGCTCCCCGGGCGAGCCGGCCGAGGGTCCTGAGCGCCGACGACAGGTCCTTCGCACGTACCAACGAGGTGGCCCGCGCCGGGAAGCGGGTGGGCCCAAGATCCTTGCGACGGTGGCGGTCCCGCCGGCAAGACCACTTCCTGACGGAACCGTTGCCGTTCCGCCGGATGTCGTCCACAGCGATACGCAGTGTGCTGCCGTTCCGATGGGATGTCCGGCAGCGGCACAGAACGCTTCCGTCCCAGGGGGAGTTCCAGACATGCGATCCATACGCCCGCTCTCCGCCGCCCGCCGAACCCGGACCGCGCGCCGCAGAACCTCCTCCGGGACGGCCGCCGCCGGTCTCGCCATGGCGTGCGCGCTGACCGTCACCGCCTGCGGCGCCGGTGGTGACGGCACGGCGGACACCGGCCCGTCCACCGCCCGGGACGCCACGGACGGCGGCGACCGCGACGGCACGATCCGGATCCCGGACGACCTCGCGGACAGGCTCGAGGAGCACGGGATCGACATCGACAGGTGGCGCGACGGCGCCTGGAAGGACTGGGACCGGGACGACTGGCTGCGCGAGGCCGGTGACTTCGTCAATCCGATCGTCGAGGACCTGTGGGACCCCGACCGGATGCGGGACGCGGAGGAGCCGGAGAAGGAGGTCGACGCGAACGACCTCGCGGGCGACCGGGGTGTGACCGACCCGGTCCCGGCACCCGTGGAGGCACGGGCCGTGCCGGCGGGGTACCACGAGAACGTGCCCGAGGCGGGCAAGGTGTTCTTCGACTCCCCCGAGGGCCAGATGGTCTGCTCGGCGACGGTGGTCGAGGACCTGGCCGCCCCGGGCAGGTCCAACCTGGTGTGGACGGCCGGCCACTGTGTGCACGCGGGCAGGTCGGGCGGCTGGTACCGCAACTTGGTGTTCGTGCCGTCGTACAACGACAGCGCCATGAGCGCCGCGGAGGCGGAGACGGCCACCAAGGAGGAGATCGCTCCGTACGGCGTCTGGTGGGGTGACTGGGCGCAGGCCTCGGACCAGTGGATCGAGCAGGGCGGTCCGACCGGCGGGGGCGGAGCGCCGTACGACTTCGCGGTCATCCATGTGACGCCGGAGGCGGGCGGCGACGGCAGGTCGCTGGAGGAGACGGTCGGTGCGGCGCTCCCCGTGGACTTCGACGCGCCCGCCGTGCCGGAGGTGGAGAGCCTCACCGCGACCGGGTACCCGGCGTCGGCGCCGTACGACGGCCAGACGCTGTACCGGTGCACGGACGCGCCCGGCCGGCTGTCCCTCGTCGAGTCGGACCCCACGATGTACCGCATCGGCTGCACCATGACCGGCGGCGCGTCGGGGGGCGGCTGGGTGGCGGCCGGTCCGGACGGCCGCCCCGCGCTGGTGTCCAACACCTCGATCGGCCCCACGCGCGCGGGCTGGCTCGCAGGACCGCGGCTGGGCACGGAGGCCCAGGGCGTGTACAAAGCAGTGAGCGAGAAGTTCGCCGGCCAGTGACGGGCGCGCGGGTGGGCCGGACGCTCCGATGCGCGCTTCCGCCCGCTGTGCGTCCCCCGGGCGCCCGTGATAGGGGGCGCGGCACGCACACCTTCACGCGGGGGTGGGGCAGCAATGCACTGCACACTTCGGCGCCGCCTTCTCACGGCGACCGGGCTGCTGGCGGCCCTGACGCTCACCGCGGCGGCCTGCGAGCCGGGCGACGGCGGGGGAAGCGACAGGCCGGACTCCACCACGTCCCGGTCGGCCGACCGAACCGACGGCAGCCTCACCGACGACATGGCCGACAGGCTCAGAGAGCGCGGCATCGACATCCACGACTGGCTGGAGGGCGGCTGGCGGGACTGGGACGGCGACCGGTGGCTCAGCGAGGCCAGGGACTTCGTCAACCCCGTGATCGAGGGGCTGTGGAAGCCGGAGCGGATGCGGTCCGCCGACGAGGCGGGGAAGACCGTCCCGGAGCGGGACACCGCCGCCGGTCTCAGTGATCCGGTGCCTGCACCGGTCGAGGCCACACCCGAGCAGGTCCCGTACAGCGAGCACGCCGCCCCCGTGGGCAAGGTCTTCTTCGACACCCCCGAGGGCTCGATGGTCTGCACGGGCACGGTCGTCACGGACGTGAACCACCCGGGCGAGTCCGGCCTGGTGTGGACGGCGGGTCACTGTGTGCACGCGGGCAGGTCGGGCGGCTGGTACCGCAACATCGCCTTCGTCCCGGCCTTCAACGACCTGGGCAGGTCCGCGGCCGAACTGGCGGACGCCGCCTCCCGGGAGATCGCCCCGTACGGCCAGTGGTGGGCGGACCGGGCCGCGACCTCCGAGGAGTGGATCGCGGGCGGCTCCCGGACGGGCGGTGCCGGTGCCGCGTACGACTACGCGATCCTGCACGTACGGCCGGAGCCGGGCGGCAGGTCGCTGGAGGAGACGGTCGGCGCGGCCCTGGACGTGGACTTCTCCGCGCCGCCCGCGTCCGCGGCGGGCCCGGTGGGCGCGTGGGGCTACCCGGCCGCGCCCCCGTACGACGGCCTCACGATGTTCACGTGCCTCGACCGGCCCGGCCGTTTCACGCTCGGCCCGGACCTGCCGCCGATGTACCGCATCGGCTGCACCATGACCGGCGGTGCGTCGGGCGGCGGCTGGTTCCGTGCCGTCGACGGCGAGGTCAGGCTGGTGTCGAACACGTCGATAGGCCCGGCCGACCACACATGGCTCGCCGGACCGAGACTGGGCGAGGAGGCCGAGCGGTTGTACGCGATGATGAGTGGGCAGTACGGCGGCCGGTAGTCAGCGGCCGTACGCCCCCTGTGCGTGACGTACGGGAAGGCCCGCCCCTCGGTGAGGAGCGGGCCTTCCCGCGTTGTGCGTACGGCGGATCAGACCACCGGTGCCGGTACGTACGGCGCCAGGTCCGCGGCGAGCTCCTCGTGTACCCGCACCTTGAGCAGCGTGCCCTCCGCGGTGTGCTCCTCGGAGATCACCTCGCCCTCGGTGTGGGCGCGCGCGACCAGCTTGCCGAGCGTGTACGGCACGAGCGCCTCGACCTCGACCGAGGGCCGGGGCAGCTCGTCGTCGATCAGCGTGAGCAGCTCGTCGATGCCCTGGCCGGTACGGGCCGAGACGGCGATGGAGCGCTTCTCGATCCGCATCAGCCGCTGGAGCACCAGCGGGTCGGCCGCATCCGCCTTGTTGATCACGACGATCTCGGGCACGTCGGTGGCGCCGACGTCCCGGATGACCTCGCGCACGGCGGCCAGCTGCTCCTCCGGGTCCGGGTGCGAACCGTCCACCACGTGCAGGATCAGGTCGGAGTCGCCGACCTCCTCCATCGTGGAGCGGAACGCCTCGACCAGGTGGTGCGGCAGGTGGCGGACGAAGCCGACGGTGTCCGCCAGCGTGTACAGCCGCCCGCCCGGCGTCTCGGCCCGGCGCACGGTCGGGTCGAGGGTCGCGAACAGGGCGTTCTCGACCAGCACGCCCGCGCCCGTGAGGCGATTGAGCAGCGAGGACTTGCCGGCGTTGGTGTAGCCGGCGATGGCTACCGAGGGCACCTTGTTGCGCCGGCGCTCCTGGCGCTTGATCTCGCGGCCGGTCTTCATCTCCGCGATCTCCCGGCGCATCTTCGCCATCTTCTCGCGGATCCGCCGCCGGTCCGTCTCGATCTTGGTCTCACCGGGACCACGGGTGGCGAGGCCGCCGCCCTTGCCGCCGCCCATCTGCCGGGACAGCGACTGACCCCAGCCGCGCAGCCGCGGCAGCATGTACTGCATCTGCGCGAGCGCGACCTGCGCCTTGCCCTCGCGGGACTTGGCGTGCTGGGCGAAGATGTCGAGGATCAGAGCCGTGCGGTCGATGACCTTGACCTTGACGACGTCCTCGAGGTGGATGAGCTGGCCGGGGCTGAGCTCACCGTCGCAGATGACGGTGTCCGCGCCGGACTCCAGGACGATGTCCCGCAGCTCACTGGCCTTGCCGGAGCCGATGTAGGTGGCCGCGTCCGGCTTGTCGCGGCGCTGGATCACGCCGTCGAGCACCAGCGCGCCCGCGGTCTCCGCGAGGGCGGCCAGCTCCGCGAGGGAGTTCTCCGCGTCCTGCGCGGTTCCCGAGGTCCAGACACCGACGAGGACGACACGCTCCAGCCGCAGCTGGCGGTACTCGACCTCGGTGACGTCCTCGAGTTCGGTGGAGAGGCCCGCGACGCGGCGCAGGGCCGCGCGCTCGGAGCGGTCGAACTGGTCGCCGTCCCGCTCGCCGTCGATCTCGTGGCTCCAGGCGACGTCCTCTTCCATCAGGGCATCGGCCCGAAGACCGTCGGAATAGTTCTGCGCGATGACACTCTGAGCGGCCTGGGAAGGGGAAGAAGAGGAGGTCATTGGATCCTTACGTCGATGGGAACCGGATGCGGCGACGGGTGTCGTCCGTCACTGGTGACAACGTCCGCGTACTCCTGGAGATTCCCGGAATCCGCCCGTGCACCCCGGGATGTCGCAGGTTCCGGTGTACCAGGGCGGTCCGGTTCCGCCCCGGCGGGCGGGCCGTGTCGCCGACTCGAAGATGGTCGCACGACACGGGCCGTCTCGTCACCGTGTTATTCCCGCCCGGGCACCGTCGCGCACACCGATCGCCGCAACCCCTTCACTCGCCGGCCGGTACGGACCTCCAGTCCGGGTGCCCCGGCATGGGAGGCGTCCGCTCCCCGTACAGCCAGGCGCGGAAGAACCCGTCCAGGTCGCGTCCGGCGACGACGGACGCGAGGTCCTTGTAATCGTCCGTGCCGGCCGTCCCGTCGCGGTGGAGCGACACCCACGCGCGCTGCAGACGCTCGAAGGCGGGGGCACCGATCTCCTGGCGGAGGGCGTACAGCACGAGCGCGGCGCCGTCGTAGACGTTGGGCCGGAAGATGCCGGTCTTCTGGCCCTTCTCCGGTGCCTTGGGCTCCGCCGGCGGTCCCCCGGCGGCGCGCCAGCGGTCGGAGGCACCGTAGGCCGCCTTCATGCGCTCCTCCAGAGGTCTGCCGGCCTTCTCCGCCGAGTACAGCGCCTCGTACCAGGTGGCGTGGCCCTCGCTGATCCACAGGTCGGACCAGGTGCGCGGGCTGACGCTGTTCCCGAACCACTGGTGTGCCAGCTCATGGATCATCACCGACTCGACGTACCACTCCGGGTACTCGGGCCGGGTGAAGAGCTCCCGCTCGAAGAGGGACAGCGTCTGCGTCTCCAGTTCGAAGCCCAGCCGGGCGTCGGCGACCAGCACCCCGTACGTCTCGAAGGGGTACTGGCCGAGCTTCCCCTCCATCCAGGCGATGTGCCCGGGGGTCCTGCCCAGCCACCGTTCCAGCGTCGTGCGGTCCTTCCTGGGCACCACGTCGCGCACGGGGAGGCCGTGCGGTCCGGACCGGTGCAGCACCGTGGAGCGGCCGATGGCGACCTGGAGGAGTTCGGTGGCCATGGGGTGCTCGGTGCGGTATGTCCAGGACGTCGACTTGGTGGCGTGACCCTCACCGGCCGGCAGACCGTTGGCCACGGCCCGGTAGCCCTCCGGCGCGGTGACCCGGACGGTGAACATCGCCTTGTCGGAGGGGTGGTCGTTGCAGGGAAACACCCGGTGCGCGGCGTCGGCCTGGTTGGCCGTCACCAGGCCGTCCCGGGTGCGCACCCAGCCGCCCTGCCGGCCCTCGGCGTGCGCGGGATCACTGGTGTGCCGCACGGTGACGCGCAGCGGGCTGCCCTGCGAGAGCGGCTCCCCGGGCGTGACGATCAGGTCCTCCTCGGCACTGACGAAGGCGGCCGGGGCGCCGTTGACCTCGACGGATTCCACCGTGCCGTGGGCGAAGTCGAGGTTGACGTGCTCCAGGGGGGCCGTCGTCCGCGCCTCGATGACGGTGACGGCGTCGAGCGGCTTGCTGTTGGTGCCGGGATAGCTGAAGGAGAGGTCGTACGACTTCACGTCGTACCCCGGGTTCCCGAGGTGCGGGAAGAGCCGGTCGCCGACGCCGAGGGGCACGGCCGGCGGGGGCGCACTCGCGGCGATCAGGCAGACGGAGACGGCGGAGGCGAGGAGGGCCGCCTTGGCACGGCGGGTCCGGGGGGCGAACGGGGCCGCCTTGGCGCGACGGGTCCTGGGACGGGGCGTGAGCAGCATGGACCACGGCTATCAGCGCACGCGCGCTCCGCGGCGACGACGCACGCCGAACCCACCCGAACGGCCCACGTCCGGCCGGTGGCCCCGGCTACCGCACGGCCGTGGCGTGGTGCTGGGCCCGGCCCACGTCGTAGACCCCCGCGACGTCGCGCATCGCACGCATCAGGGCGGGAAGCTGGGCGGCGTCCGGGAGCTGCAGCGTGTAGGTGTGGCGGACGCGTTGCTGGGTGGGCGGTTCGACGGTGGCGGAGACGATCTCCACGCCTTCCAGCGCGATGGCCTCGGTGAGGTCGGCGAGGAGATGGGGTCGCTGGAACGACTCGGCGACCAGGGTGACGCGGAACTCCGCGGTGTCGCCCCAGCGCACGCCTACCTCCGCACGCCCCGCGTTCTTCATGCGCTCCACCCCGGCGCACTCCGCACGGTGCACGGTGACCACTCCCCCTCGTACGGCGAAGCCGATGATCTCGTCGGGCGGTACGGGCGTACAGCACCTCGCGAGCCGGGCGCCGGCTCCCGGCCGGTCGAGGACGACGCTCCCGGCGGCCGCGGGACGAAGGGACGGTGCGTCCGGCGCCTGGCGTGCGGCGGCGTCCTGGGGGCGCGGGGCCGGGTCGTCGGCCTGCGCGCCACTGCCTGTGGTGCTCGTGGCGTCGGCGGTGTCGGCGGTGTCGGCGGCCGCCGGATGGGTGGCCAGCCAGCGCTGGATGGCGATGCGCGCGCCGGGCGTGTGCGCGTGCTCCAGCCACTCCCGGGAGGGCTCCGAGGCCGCGTCCTGACCCATGAGGAGCTGGACGGTGTCGCCGTCACGCAGCACCGTGCTCAGCGTCGCCAGCCGGCCATTGACACGTGCGCCGATGCACGCGTGCGCGTCCTCCCCGTACAGGGCGTACGCGGCGTCCACACAGCTCGCGCCCTCGGGGAGCCCCAGCGCGCCTCCGTCGGGCCGGAACACGGTGATCTCGCGGTCCTGGGCGAGGTCCTCGCGCAGGGTGGACCAGAACATGTCGGTGTCGGTCGCCGCCTCCTGCCAGTCCAGGAGCCGGGAGAGCCAGCCGGGCCGGGTGGGGTCGGCGCGCTCGCCGTCGGACGGGTCGTCGGCCCCCGGGGCAGGGGCATACGGGTTGCCCAGCGCGACGACGCCGGCCTCGGCGACGCGGTGCATCTGGTGCGTACGGACGAGGACCTCGACGACCTGCCCGTCCGCGCGCGCGACGGCGGTGTGCAGCGACTGGTACAGGTTGTACTTCGGGACGGCGATGAAGTCCTTGAACTCCGAGACGACCGGCGTGAAGCAGGTGTGCAGTTCGCCGAGGACCGCGTAGCAGTCGGCGTCCTCGCCCACGAGCACCAGGAGCCGCCCGAAGTCGGCGCCGCGCAGCTGACCGCGCTTGCGGGAGACGCGGTGCACGGAGACGAAGTGCCGCGGCCGGATGACGACCTCGGCCTGGATGCCGGCCTCGCGCAGCACCGCGCGCACCTCGTCGGCGGTCCCGGCGAGGAGGTCACCGCCGTGCGCCGCGCTCTCGGCGTTCTCCGCGACGAGCTTCCAGGTCCGCTCGTACTCCTCGGGGTGCAGGATCGAGAAGACCAGGTCCTCCAGTTCGGTCTTGAGGACCTGGACGCCGAGCCGCTCGGCGAGGGGGATCAGCACGTCACGGGTGACCTTGGCGATGCGCTCCTGTTTCTCGCGGCGCATCACGCTCAGGGTGCGCATGTTGTGCAGCCGGTCGGCGAGTTTGATCGACATCACGCGGACATCGTTGCCGGTGGCGACGAGCATCTTGCGGAACGTCTCGGGCTCGGCGGCGGCCCCGTAGTCGACCTTCTCCAGCTTGGTGACGCCGTCGACGAGGAAGCGGACCTCCTCGCCGAACTCCGCGCCGACCTGATCGAGCGTCACCTCGGTGTCCTCGACCGTGTCGTGGAGGAGGGACGCAGTCAGGGTCGTGGTCTCGGCGCCGAGTTCGGCGAGGATCAGCGTCACGGCGAGCGGGTGCGTGATGTACGGCTCGCCGCTCTTGCGCATCTGGCCGCGGTGCGAGGACTCGGCGAGCAGATAGGCCCGGCGCAGGATGTCGAGGTCGGCGTCGGGGTGGTGGGCGCGGTGGGCCTCGACCACATGGCCGATCGCGTCGGGCAGCCGGTCGCGGGCGGCCGGGCCGAGCACGGCGGCCCGGCCGAGGCGGCGCAGATCGATGCGCGGGCGGCTCTTCCTGCGGTGTGCTGCAGTCGTCACAGTGGCGGGCGTGAGGGGGTTCGTGGCCTCCGCACTCATGGACACCTCCGGCTCCGTGGACCGGCGGACGGATGCCCTTGGGCATACGGCGGCTCAGGGGTGGGCGTCGTTCCCCCGTCCGGACCGGTGCTTGATGCTATCGAGCCCACCACGTGCGGTTGACCGCCTCTCGCCGAGCGTGAAACGGATCACCCATTCGAGCGAGAGACTCGGGGTTTACGGTTTCGGGCCACGTGAAACACCGCGGACCTTGCGATCGTACGCGCGAGCGCCCGCCGAGCACGGTTCCCTGCCCTCCGGCGCCCCGGATGCCGCGATACCGAGTCGTGGGGCGCATCAGCGCGCCGCCGTTTCCAGCCACTCGGCGTCGATCTCGCCCTCGGCGACGATCACCGCGGGGCCCGTCATCTCGATCTCGCCGTCCGGGCGCTCGGTGATCACCAGGGTGCCGCCGGGCACCTCGACGGTGTACGTCACCGGGGTCCCCGTCACCGCCGGGTCGGCACCGTCACGGCGGGCCGCCGCCACGGCCACGGCGCACGCGCCCGTGCCGCACGAGCGGGTCTCGCCGGAACCGCGCTCGTGGACGCGCAGCGCCACGTGCCGGGGGCCGCGGTCGACCACGAACTCCACGTTCACCCCGTCCGGGTAGGCGGCGGCCGGGCTGAACGGCGGGGGGTCGTACAGGGTGCCGGCGTGGGCGAGGTCCTCCACGAAGGCGACCGCGTGCGGGTTGCCCATGTTCACGTTGCGGGCGGGCCAGCTGCGCTCGCCGACGCTCACCGTGACGTCGCCCTCGGGCAGCCGGGCCCGGCCCATGCCGACGGTGACGTCGCCGTTCTTGGCGAGGTGCACGGTCTTCACGCCCCCGCGCGTGGCGACCGCGAGATCGCCCTCGGCCACGTGACCGGCGTGCTGGAGGTAGCGGGCGAAGACCCGCACGCCGTTGCCGCACATCTCGGCGACCGAGCCGTCGCCGTTGCGGTAGTCCATGAACCACTCGGCCTCGGCCGCCATCGCCCGCGCCTCGGGGTGCGCGGCGGACCGCACGACGTGCAGCAGGCCGTCACCGCCGATGCCCGCGCGGCGGTCGCACAGCGCGGCGACGGCGGCCGGCGGCAGGTCGATGGCGTTCTCGGGGTCCGGGACGATCACGAAGTCGTTCTCGGTGCCGTGCCCCTTGAGGAAGGCGATCCGCGTGCTCATCCCTCGATCGTACGGGGTGGGCACGACGGCCCCGGCGGCGCGGGGTCCGGACGGGAGCACCGTCTCGCGCGCGGGGCCTCAGCGCAGCCGGGCCACGCGCCACACGGCCAGACCGACCAGTACGGCGACGACCACCGCGTACGTGAGCACCACCCGCCAGTCGGGGCGCCGGCCGGAGCCGCGCGGCGGCAGTCCGGGCCAGGTGCTGCCGACCCGGCGGGCGGCCATCATGCCCCAGCCGGCCGCGCAGAAGCAGATCAGCAGGCCCAGCATGGCGACGACGGCGCCGCCGTCACCGAACTCGAAGGCGAGCGGGAAGGCGAACATCAGGGAACCGACCGCAGCCAGGCCCACGATGGGTGCGAGCTGCCAGATCCGCATCCGGCGCTGCGGGCGCAGCTCCACCTCGACCTCCGGCCCGGCGGACATCTCGTCCGGTGCCGGTCCGTCGGCGCTCACTCCGCCCGGCGGCTCCTCCTCGGGCCCGTCGGGGCTCAGCGGATCGCCGCCCGGGTCCGGTTCCGGTTCCGGTTCCGGCTCCAGGCGGTACCCCTCCGGGGTCTGCCGCTCGCCTTGCTCCGCGGTGTGGTGATCCGCTCCTGGTGCGGTGTCACGAGGGCCGGCCTCCATCGCCACGCGCCCTCCCAACTAGGACTCCACTGGTCGATCGAAGCTTGATGATGGCACGGCGCCGGAGGCCCCGATGACGGCCGGAGCGTCCCGATGCCAGGACGTGATCAGGCTGTAACCGGTCGTTCGACCAACGCCAGTGCGAGCTCGGGGAGTTCTGTGACATCCGCCGCACCCCCCTTGAGCCAGTGCACCCGCGGGTCGCGTCTGAACCAGGAATCCTGGCGGCGCGCGAAGCGCTTGGTGGCACGAATGGTCTCGGCCCGCGCCTCTTCCTCGGTGCACTCCCCCGCGAGTGCCGCGAGCACCTGCTGGTAGCCGAGTGCACGCGACGCCGTGCGCCCTTCGCGCAGCCCTCGCGCCTCGAGGGAGCGCACCTCGTCGACGAGGCCGGCGTCCCACATGCGGTCGACCCGGCGGGCGATGCGCTCGTCCAGTTCGGGGCGGGCCACGTCGACACCGATCTGCACCGTGTCGTAGACCGAGTCGTGGCCGGGGAGGTTGGCGGTGAAGGGCTTCCCGGTGATCTCGATGACCTCCAGGGCGCGGACGATGCGCCGGCCGTTGCCGGGCAGGATCGCCCGGGCGGCCTCGGGGTCGGCGGCGGCGAGGCGGGCGTGCAGGGCGCCCGAGCCGCGCAGGGCGAGCTCCTCCTCCAGGCGGGCCCGCACCTCGGGGTCGGTGCCGGGGAACTCCAGGTTGTCGACGGCGCCGCGGACGTACAGCCCGGAGCCGCCGACCAGGACGGGCCAGCGGCCCTCGGCGAGCAGCGCGTCGATCCGCGCGCGGGCGAGCCGCTGGTACTCGGCGACGCTGGCCGCGACGGTCACGTCCCAGATGTCCAGGAGATGGTGCGGGACGTCGCCACGTTCCTCGGGCGTCAGTTTGGCGGTACCGATGTCCATCCCCCGGTAGAGCTGCATCGAGTCGGCGTTGACGACCTCGCCGCCGAGTCGCTGGGCCAGGAAGACGCCGAGATCGGACTTGCCCGCCGCGGTGGGTCCTACGACGGCGATGACACGGGGGACCGAGGGTGCGCTGCTCACCGCCCCAGTCTCGCAAACCTGGCGCGCTCCCCTCGAACGAGTTACGTGACGTCACACTGCCGGGCTCGTTGCCCTTGCGAGGTTCTGACCGCCGGTCTCCGAGTGCCGGTGACCCGGGTGACGCAAACGGACGCACCGGGCGACGCAGGATTTCGCCCGCACGAGTAACGTTGGAGTGGATATGGGCGTTTTTGCACGACTTCTCCGCAAGTCGAAGACGGCGGAGGAGGCGTCGGCCGCCGAGGCACCGGCCGGAGCGCCGGCGGCCGGCCCCGACCCGGAGGGGCCTGAGGCATCCGCGGAGGCATCCCTGGAGGCGGCGGACTCCTCCTCCCCGGCCGTACAGCCGGCCCGGGAGGCGGTGGAGTCGGCAGCGGCGCCGGAGAACCCGGAGGAAGAGGAGAACGGCGGCGGGGACGAACCGCACGGAGCCGCACCGGAGAGCTCCGGCGGAACCGACGACGACGTCGAGATCCCCGCACAGCAGACCGCGGCGCAGGCGGCCGACAACACGGCCGGCGAGAGCGCCCGCACGTAAGCGTTTCCGCGAGGAGGGTGGACGATGAGCCTCCTGGACAACCTGAGAGCCAGACTCGGCCCCGCCAAGGGCAAGATCTCGGACCTCGCCAAGGAGCACGGGGACAAGGTCGGGCGCGGCCTCGACAAGGCGGCGCAGATGGTCGACGAGAAGACCAAGGGCAGGTACAGCGACAGGATCCACACGGGCACGGACAGGGCGAAGGGCGCCGTGGACCGGCTCGCGCACCAGGACGACGGGGCGGCGCCCCCTCCGGGCACGTCCTCCGCGCCACCCCCTCCGCCTCCGGCCTCCTGAGCGGCACGAGGGCTGCACGGGGGCCGTACGAGAGCGGCACCGCATGCTCGCACATCGGCGGACGGCCGTGGAGCACCACGCTCCCGGCCGTCCGCCGATGTGCGTCCTGCTGCTCAGTGAGGTCCTAGGACCATGTGGCCACCAGGTAGCCCACTCCGTACGGGGCGTCGTCGTACAGCAGTGAACCGGACAGGTCCGTGCCCTCGGCGGCACCGGCGAGAAGTTGCCAGGGAGCGCGGCCGGAGACCTTCAGCTCGCGCGCGAGGCCGGCGTCCAGCGCCTTCAGTGCGGCGGTGTCGGCCGCGCCGAGCGCCCGTGCGACCTCCGCGTCGAAGCCGGCCGCGCGCTCGTCGAGGTACCCCGGCGCCTTGAGGGTGCGGCATGCGCTGGCGTCGCCCATCACCAGCAGGGCCACGCGCTCGGAACGGGCCGCGGCCTCCCGCCCGGCCCGGACGCACCGCTCGGCCGTGAGATCTTGCCGCACACCGATCCCTTCGACCGGCACGTCGGCCCACTCCGTGCAGTCCAGCAGCCAGGCGGCGACCGCGAGGGAGGACGGCAGCTCCGCCCCGGGCGCCCTGGTGTCCGGCTCCCCGCAGCCCAGGCGTACGTCGACGTCCACGCCGAAGCCGCGGAAGGAGCCCGGCGTGCCCTCGGGGTAGGAGACGGGCTCTTCCGTGCGGGGGGCCGTCGCCTCCAAGTGCGCCCCGTCGCCGCTCGCCCCGGCCGGGCCCACGATCACCAGCCGGTCGGGGAGCGCGGTGGCCAGTACGCCGAGCGCGGTGGCGCATGCGGCCCGCGCGGCGTCCAGTTCGGGCGCGGCCCCGGAGGCGACCTCGGGCACGAGCAGCGGCGGACAGGGGCAGACGGCGGCGGCTACAAGCATGACCAGCAGCGTAGTCCCGTACGGGCGCCGGGCGCCCGCTCCCCCTGCGCCACTCCCGGAACGTCCGCCGCAGGCCCTGCCGGCTACCGGCTCGTCCGTCGCGGCCCCTGTCGGCCCGGTCGCAAGCCCTGTCGCGCCGTGTCGGCTCAGTCGCAGCCGCAGCCGCTGCCCGACGCGACCGGCAGCGGCTCCGGAACCCCGATCTTCGGGAGACCGAGCATCACACCGGCCGGCTTGGCCGCCTGCTCCGCGCTCTTGAGGTTTCGCTTCTCCCAGGCGTCGCCCGCGCGCGTGCGGCGCACGTCCAGGACGGCGCCCTCGGCGAGGAGGTGGTGCGGGGCGGCGTAGGTGATCTCGACGGTCACCACGTCACCGGGGCGAACCTCCTGCTCCGGCTTGGTGAAGTGGACCAGGCGGTTGTCGGCGGCGCGGCCGGAGAGGCGGTGGGTGGCGCCGTCCTTGCGGCCCTCGCCCTCGGCGACCATCAGCTCCAGGGTGCGGCCGACCTGCTTCTTGTTCTCCTCCCAGGAGATCTCCTCCTGGAGGGCGACGAGGCGCTCGTAGCGCGCCTGGACGACCTCCTTGGGGATCTGGTTCTCCATGGTGGCCGCGGGGGTGCCGGGGCGCTTGGAGTACTGGAAGGTGAAGGCCTGCGAGAAACGCGCCTCGCGCACCACGTGCAGGGTCTGCTCGAAGTCTTCCTCGGTCTCGCCGGGGAAGCCCACGATGATGTCGGTGGTGATCGCGGCGTGCGGGATGGCGGCGCGGACCTTCTCGATGATCCCGAGGTAGCGCTCCTGGCGGTAGGAGCGGCGCATCGCTTTCAGGACGGTGTCCGAGCCGGACTGCAGCGGCATGTGCAGCTGCGGCATCACGTTCGGCGTCTCGGCCATGGCGGCGATCACGTCGTCGGTGAAGTCGCGGGGGTGCGGCGAGGTGAACCGGACGCGCTCCAGGCCCTCGATGTTCCCGCAGGCCCGCAGGAGCTTGCTGAACGCCTCGCGGTCGCCGATGTCGGAGCCGTACGCGTTGACGTTCTGGCCGAGCAGGGTGATCTCCGAGACGCCCTCGGCGACCAGCGCCTCGACCTCGGCGAGGATGTCGCCGGGGCGGCGGTCCTTCTCCTTGCCGCGCAGCGCCGGGACGATGCAGAAGGTGCAGGTGTTGTTGCAGCCGACCGAGATGGACACCCAGGCTGCGTACGCGCTCTCGCGGCGGGTCGGCAGCGTGGAGGGGAACGCCTCCAGCGACTCGGCGATCTCGACCTGCGCCTCCTCCTGGACGCGGGCGCGCTCCAGCAGGACCGGCAGCTTGCCGATGTTGTGCGTACCGAAGACGACGTCCACCCAGGGCGCCTTCTTCACGATGGTGTCGCGGTCCTTCTGCGCCAGGCAGCCGCCGACGGCGATCTGCATGCCGGGGCGCGAGGCCTTCATGGGGGCGAGGCGGCCGAGGTTGCCGTAGAGGCGGTTGTCGGCGTTCTCCCGGACGGCGCAGGTGTTGAAGACCACGACGTCGGCGTCGCCCTCGCGCGTGCCTTCGGGGGCGCGGACGTAGCCGGCGTCCTCGAGCAGGCCGGACAAGCGCTCGGAGTCGTGGACGTTCATCTGGCACCCGTAGGTGCGTACTTCATAGGTCTTGACGCCCACTGCCTGGCTCCGGTCGCTGCTGCTCATGCCACAAGGGTAGGCGGTGTGCCGGGGAGCCTCCGCCTCCGGTACGCGGCCCGGTGCCCGTCAGCCCTGCTC
Source organism: Streptomyces sclerotialus (assembly GCA_000719105.1). Classification (GTDB taxonomy): domain Bacteria; phylum Actinomycetota; class Actinomycetes; order Streptomycetales; family Streptomycetaceae; genus Streptomyces; species Streptomyces sclerotialus_B. Next base: position 58,083 of record JODX01000022.1, read on the forward strand.
GCCCCGCCATCCCTGCCGGCGCAGTACCTCCGCCACGTCCGGTGCCCGGTAGTGCTCGCCCTTCAGCACCTTGCCGTCCGCCCGGCGGGCCACGTGCCCGTCCGGGCCCCGCTTGGACATGTTGGCGCGGTGGATCTCGGCGATCACCTGGTCCAGGTCGATCCCGTGAACCAGAGCGGTGCCGTACGCCACGTACACGACATCGGCGAGTTCGTGCGCCAGCCGGTCCAGCGGGCCCTCGACGGACACCTCGGCGACCTCGGCGGCCTCCTCCGCGAGCAGTTCGCCGCGGTGCGCGGCGAGCTCCGGCGACACCTCCGTCGGCACGGTGCGCGCGTCGAGGCCGAAGGCGCGATGGAACTCACGGACGTAGGAAGCGGGAGAGGCGTGGGAGGCGGGAGAGTGGTGCATGCGGCGACCTTATCCGCCCGCCGTACGCCCCCTCCGCGCACCCGTACATGTGTACGCCAACCATGCGTACGTCAACAGCGCGCGGACGGTATCGGCCGAGAACCTCACGGCAGCGGCACGCGGCATGGTAGGCGGTGACGTTACCCCCTACCCTCCGTTGGGTCTTCACCAGCACGGCCGGTCCGGGTGGCCCGGGCCGGCCGGTCGTTCCGTGCACAGCCAGCCGTCGTACGACCACGAAACGTTGAGGACTCACCGTGACCGTTCCTCCCGCGTCTGACGCATCCGCCCCTTCCTCCTCCCCTGCCCACCGGGCGCAGTCCCGTGTCACCCGCCGCGCCCTCATCGGCGCCGCGGGCGCGGTCGCCGCCGGTGCCGTGATCACGCCGGCCGTGATGGCCGGGACGACCGCACCGGACGCCGCCGGCCCCGGTCCGGCCGGACCGGACGACACCGTGTCCGGCGCTGCCGGAGCCAACGCCGCCGCGGTCGCCACGGGGGCCGGCCTCACGACCGAAGACTTCCCCGCGACCCGCACCGCGGCGGCCGTCGGCGAGGCGCCCGTGGAGGCCGCCTTCCCCATCGGCTTCGTGGGCGTGCGCTGGCAGGGCACGCCGGACGCCACCGGCGGCGCGATCCGGCTGCGCGAGGCGGACGGGACCGCGGGCGCCTGGCGGACGTTCCCGTCGAACGGCTGCTCCCCCGCCGACGGCGGTGGGCTGCTGATCCCCGCCGGGCAGGCCGCCGGCTACGAGCTGAGGGCACCCGCCGGGGCCACCGGACTGCGTTCGCTGGCGCTCGACACCACACACGGCCCCACGCGCGCGGTGGCCGTCCCGTCGGCCCCGACCCGGATGCGGGGCCTCCCCTATGTGTCGCGGGCGGCCTGGGGCGCGGACGAGTCCCTGCGGTTCGATCCGGACGGCGACGAGAAAACACCGGCCGCCTACTACCCCTTCCAGACCATCACCGTGCACCACACCGCCACGCCCAACGGCGACTCCCACCCGGCCGCCACGGTGCGCGGCATCTACGAGCTCCACACCGGGACCAACGAGTGGGGGGACATCGGCTACCACTTCCTCGTCGACGAGAAGGGCCGCATCTACGAGGGCCGCCACACCGACGGAGGGGGAATGCCCGGGCACGACGCCGAGGGCAGGGTCGTGACCGCCTTCCACGTGGGCGGCCACAACTCCGGGAACCTGGGCATCGCCCTGCTCGGCACCCTGGTGGACCGGAGCCCGACGCCGGCCGCCCGGTCGTCGCTGACCCGTCTGGTCCGCGTGCTGGTACGGCACCACGGCGTCGACCCGTGGGCGCACGTCACGTACACGAATCCCGTCGACGGCGGGCGGAAGGAGGTCCCGGGGATCAGCGGGCACCGGGACTGGATGGTGACGAAGTGCCCGGGCGGGACGATGTACCAGGAGCTGGACCGCCTGCGCTCCGCGGTGGCCGACGGGGCCTGACGGTACGCGAGGGGGGCCAGGGCTCGCTCCGGGCCCGGTGCCGGGTCCGCGGTGCGCGGGCCCGGCGCTCCGTGCCCTGTGCCCGCCCTGTGCCCGCCCTGTGCCCGCCCTGTGCCCCGATGCCCTGTGGTGCGGCGCCCCGCAGCACACGTTGGTCACGGCCTCACCATCCGACGCTCACGGCTCTTGGCCGCCGCATCCTGACCTGGCAGGATCGCGCCATGCTCCAGGCATTCCACCGCTACGGCGCCCACCGCGGACTGCCGGCCGCCACGGCCGCGCTCGTGGTCCTCGGGCTGCTCGTGTGGTGGCTGTGGCCGCGCGAGGAGCCCCCGACCGGAACGATCACGATCAGCACGGGAGCGGAGGAGGGGGTCTACTACGAGTACGGGGAACGCCTGCGCACCGCGATCGCCAGGGACATGCCCGGCCTGAGGGTGGTGCTGCAGTCCAGCGCCGGCTCCCAGCAGAACGTCGCACGGGTGGCCACCGGCGAGGCCGACTTCGCCATCGCCGCCGCCGACGCGGTCGAGGCGTACCAGTTGGACCGGCGGCCCGGTCACGGCAAGCTGCGCGGTATGGCACGGCTGTACGACGACTATGTGCAGCTCGTCGTCCCGCAGACGTCGGACATTGAGACGGTCGGCGACCTCAAGGGCAAGCGGGTGGGGGTGGGACAGGACAACTCCGGCGTACGGCTGATCGCGGACCGGGTGCTGCAGGCGGCCGGGCTCGATCCCCGGCACGACATCGAGCCGGAGGACGACGGGATAAGGACCGGTCCGAACCGGCTGCGCAGCGGCAGCATCGACGCTTTCTTCTGGTCGGGCGGTCTGCCGACCCGCGGCCTGGAGGAGCTCGCCGAGAAGTACGACTTCCGGTTCGTGGAGATCGACACCACCATCGTGGCAACCTTGCACGACCAGGACGACGCCTTCGGCTACTACCGGTCCTCGGTGATGCCGGCCGAGGCGTACCCGTCCATCCAGCGGGGCCAGACCGTGCAGACGCTCACCGTGGCGAATCTGCTCCTCACGCGCGCGGACATGGATCCCCGGCTGACCGAGTGGCTCACCCGTAGGGTGATCAACAGCCGCGACAGCATCGGCTCGCACGTCCACTCCGCCCAGCTGGTGGACCTGCGCACGGCCATCTACACGGAGCCGCTGGACCTGCACGAGGGCGCGCGGCGGTACTACCGTTCGGTCAAACCGTAGGGCGCCGCCCGCCCCGGGAGGGCACCGCACGCACCGGTCAACGGTCAGGACGCCGGCTCCGCCCTCGGCACCGTCACCGTCACCTTCAGTCCGTGCGGTTCGTGGCGGGCGTACGAGATCGCTCCGCCGCCCGCCTCGAGGAGGGCGCGGGAGATGGACAGACCGAGCCCCGAGCCCTTGACGTTCTGGTGCCCGGGGCTGCGCCAGAAGCGGTCGCCGATGCGGCCGAGTTCCTCGTCGCCGAGGCCGGGCCCGCCGTCGGCGACGACGACCGTGGAGACCGCGCCGTTGGAGGACACCTCCACGGCGACGCCCTCTCCCTCGGGGGTGAACTTCAGCGCGTTGTCGATCACCGCGTCCAGCGCGCTCGACAGGGCGATCGGGTCGGCCCAGGCGGTGGTGGGCGGGCAGTCCCCCGACAGCCGTACGCCCTTGCTCTCGGCGACCGGTGTCCACGCGGCGACGCGCTCGGCGGCCAGCTCGCCGATGTCGGTGAGCGCGAGGTCCGCCTCGGCGTGCTCGGCGAGCGCCAGGTCGAGCAGGTCGTCGAGGACCTGCGCGAGCCGCTTGCCCTCGGTGCGCACGGAGGCGATCTCCTCGTTGCCCTCGGGCAGTTCGAGGGCGAGCAGGTCGATGCGCAGCAGCAGCGCGGCGAGCGGGTTGCGCAGCTGGTGGGAGGCGTCGGCGACGAAGGCGCGCTGCTGTTCGAGCACGTCCTCCACATTGTCGGCCATCTCGTTGAACGACCGTGCCAGGCGCCTGAGTTCCGGCGGCCCGCCGGCCACCGCGACCCGGGACTTCAGCCGTCCGGTGGCGATGTCGTGGGTGGTGGCGTCGAGGACCCGTACGGGCTTGAGGACCCAGCCGGTCAGGCGCAGCGCGGCTCCGACGGCGAGGAGCATCGCGGCGATCAGGCCCGCTCCGATCACCATCCAGCCGCGCTGGATCTCCGACCGCATCTGCCCGGTGGGCGAGTCGGTCACGACGACGGCGACGACGTCCCCGTCCCGGATGACCGGCGAGGCGACGACCAGCCGCCCGCGCTCCCAGGGCCACACCTGCTCCGGGTCGTGGCTGCGCCGCCCCAGCAGCGCCTCCCTGTAGGCGTCGCGGCCCTCGCCCTCCGCGGGCACGTACCAGCTGCGCGGCGCGTTCGCCATGGCCTCCTCACCGCGGTCGAAGACGCCCGCGCGGATGCCGTACACCTCGAAGTAGCGGTCGAGTTCGTCGCGCAGGGTCTCCCGGCGCTCGTCCGTGCCGTCCACCCGCGAACCGGCGGGACGGTCGGCGACGAACTGCGCGAGGGCCGCGAAACGCGCCGTGTCGTCGATGCGGTCGACCACCACCTTCTGCTGCGCCGCGGCCGCCAGGCTGACCGCGAGCGGGATGCCGAGCGCCAGCAGCACGGCGGCCATGAGGACGATGAGCAGCGGAAGCAGACGAGTGCGCACTCCGGCACGCTATGCCGCGGGGATGACGAGCCGGTACCCGACTCCGCGCACTGTCTCGATCAGTGCGGGCATGCGCAGTTTGGACCGCAGGGACGCGACGTGCACCTCCAGGGTGCGGCCCGTCCCCTCCCAACTGGTGCGCCACACCTCGCTGATGATCTGCTCCCGGCGGAAGACCACTCCGGGACGCTGGGCGAGCAGCGCCAGGAGGTCGAACTCCTTGCGGGTCAGCGCGACGACCGTGCCGTCGACGCTCACCTGGCGGGTGGGCAGTTCGATGTGCACGGACCCGAGTCCGATCACGCTGCCACCGGGTTCCGGAGTCTCACCGGGCACGCGGCGCCGGCTGACGGCGTGGATACGGGCGAGCAGTTCCCCGGTGTCGTACGGCTTGACGACGTAGTCGTCCGCTCCGAGGTTGAGGCCGTGGATGCGCGAGCGCACGTCGGAGCGGGCGGTGACCATGATCACGGGGATGCTCGTGCGCTTGCGGATCTTCCCGCAGACCTCGTATCCGTCCTGGTCGGGCAGGCCGAGGTCGAGCAGCACCACGCCGAAGCCCGCGCCCTCGGGCACGAGCGCCTGGAGCGCCTCCTCGCCGCTGCGGGCGTGCGTGACGGCGAAGCCGTGCCGCGCCAGCACCGCGGACAGGGCGGCGGCGACGTGGTTGTCGTCCTCGACGAGGAGCAGTCTCATTCCGCCCCCTCCGGTTAGTTTCGGTCTCGGTGTGTCTCGGTGTCTGCCGGTCGTACGGTCGCGCGCGTGGGTGCGGTTTCCGCGTTCCGCGCGCGTACGTACGGTTTCCGCGCGCGGGTGCCGTGGTCCGGCCGGCGCGGACCGGTCCTGGTGAACGTGGTCGCAACGCGCGGAGAACACGGCCACGCGCGCGTGTCTCCTGGAAGTGACGCCGATGACCGAGGACGGCGTCAAGTGGCTGCCGCCGGGCGTTACCCAGCCGGTACCCAGCGAGGGCGCAATGGGGGCGCGACAGCATCCGGCCACTACCAGGAGTGGCGGCCCGCTATCGGATCGTTATGCTCAGATTCCCCTCAGATGTAATGACGCTGGTCGTAGTGGGTCACTACCCTCCTCCGAAACCGAGGAGGACGGAGCCAGTAAGCGATGACCGAAGTATCGGTGGCCAAGGACGCCGTGGCCGCTACCGACGACCTGGTCGTCCTGAAGAGCGTCAACAAGCACTTCGGCGCGTTGCACGTGCTCCAGGACATCGATCTGACCATCGCCCGGGGCGAGGTCGTCGTGGTGATCGGGCCCTCCGGGTCCGGTAAGTCCACCCTGTGCCGCACCATCAACCGCCTGGAGACGATCGACTCGGGCGACATCACGATCGACGGCAAGCCGCTCCCCGCGGAGGGCAAGGCGCTCGCCCGGCTCCGTGCCGACGTCGGCATGGTGTTCCAGTCCTTCAACCTCTTCGCGCACAAGACGGTGCTCGAGAACGTCATGCTCGGCCAGATCAAGGTCCGCAAGACCGACAAGGCGAAGGCCGAGGAGAAGGCGCGGGCGCTGCTCGACCGCGTCGGCGTGGGCACGCAGGCGGACAAGTATCCGGCCCAGCTCTCCGGCGGTCAGCAGCAGCGTGTGGCGATCGCGCGGGCGCTGGCGATGGACCCGAAGGTGATGCTCTTCGACGAGCCGACCTCGGCGCTCGACCCCGAAATGATCAACGAGGTCCTGGAGGTCATGCAGCAGCTCGCGCGTGACGGCATGACCATGATCGTCGTCACCCACGAGATGGGCTTCGCGCGCTCGGCCGCCAACCGGGTCGTGTTCATGGCCGACGGCCGCATCGTCGAAGAGGCCACGCCGGACCAGTTCTTCAGCAACCCGCGCAGCGACCGGGCCAAGGACTTCCTGTCGAAGATCCTGCACCACTGAGGTCCCCGGCGGGCTCACCGTCGGATCACCACCGGATCAGCGCCTCGGTCGGCCTCGAGGCCGACCGGGGTCCCGCTCACCTGGGATCCCGACAGCTTGCGTCACCCGCACCGACGGCCCTCTTCTCTTCACCACGCAAAGGATGTGCACCATGAAGCTCCGCAAGGTCACCGCCGCCTCGGCCGCCGTGCTCGCCCTCGCCGTCACCGCCACCGCGTGCGGCGGCTCCGACGACGGCAAGGACACCGGCTCCTCCGGCGGTGACAAGAAGATCACCATCGGTATCAAGTTCGACCAGCCGGGCCTGGGCCAGAAGACCCCGGACGGCTACGCGGGCTTCGACGTGGACGTCGCCACCTACGTCGCCAAGGAGCTCGGCTACAGCGAGGACCAGATCGAGTGGAAGGAGTCGAAGAGCGCCGACCGCGAGACGATGCTGCAGCGCGGCGACGTCGACTTCATCGCCGCCACCTACTCGATCACCCCGGAGCGCCAGGAGAAGGTCGACTTCGCCGGCCCCTACCTGCTGGCCCACCAGGACGTGCTGATCCGCGCGGACGACGAGTCGATCAAGTCGGCGGAGGACCTCAACAGCAAGAATCTGTGCTCGGTGACCGGTTCGACGTCGGCACAGAATGTCAAGGACAAGCTGGCGCCCAAGGCCCAGCTCCAGGAGTACCCGACGTACTCCGCCTGTCTGTCCGGCCTGCAGAACAAGGCCATCGACGCGCTGACCACGGACGACTCGATCCTCGCCGGTTACGCCGCGCAGTCCCAGTTCAAGGGCAAGTTCAAGCTCGCCGGCCTGAAGATGACCAACGAGAACTACGGCATCGGCGTCAAGAAGGGCAGCGACCTCAAGACGAAGATCAACGAAGCCCTCGAGGCCATGGTCGCCGACGGCTCCTGGCAGAAGGCCGTGGACGCCAACCTGGGCCCGGCGAACTACGAGAACGAGCCCGCCCCGAAGATCGGCGACATCAAGAGCTGAGGCAACGCCCGAGGGGTGCGCCGTCCCCCGGACGGCGCACCCGGGCATACCTATACACGCGGAAGCGCGGGAGATCGTGTTCGACTTTCTTGAGGATTACGACCTGCTGGGAGCCTTCTGGACGACGGTGCAGCTCGCCCTGCTGTCCGCCGTCGGCTCCCTGATCTGGGGCACCCTGCTGGCCGGCATGCGCGTCGGTCCGGTGCCGCTGATGCGCGGTTTCGGTACCGCCTACGTGAACATCGTGCGGAACATCCCGCTGACGGTGATCATCCTGTTCACGTCGCTGGGCCTGTACCAGACCCTGAACGTCAGCCTCGGTGCGGACGGCGTCGTCGAGACGCTCAACTTCCGGCTCTCCGTGCTCGGTCTGATCGCCTACACCTCGGCCTTCGTGTGCGAGGCGCTGCGCTCCGGCATCAACACGGTGCCGGTCGGCCAGGCGGAGGCGGCCCGCGCCATCGGTCTGAGCTTCGGTCAGGTGCTGCGGCTGGTCGTGCTTCCGCAGGCGTTCCGCGCCTCCGTGGGCCCGCTGACCAACGTACTGATCGCGCTCACCAAGAACACCACGGTGGCCGCCGCCATCGGTGTCGCCGAGGCGGCGACGCTGATGAAGAAAATGATCGAGAACGAGGCTCAGCTGCTGCTGATCTCCGCGGTCATCGCGCTCGGTTTCGTGATCCTGACGCTGCCGACCGGCCTGATCCTCGGCTGGGTGGGCAAGAAGGTGGCGGTGAAGCGATGAGCTCCGTTCTCTACGACGCCCAGGGTCCCCGCGCCAAGCGGCGCAACATCCTCTACACGGCGGTGTTCTCGGTCGCCGCGCTGGCGCTGCTGTGGTGGGTCATCAGCACCCTGAACGACAAGGGCCAGCTGGAGTGGATGCTGTGGAAGCCGTTCTTCACCGGCACCGAGGCCTGGTCCACCTACATCTGGCCAGGTCTGGAGAACACCCTCAAGGCCGCCGCCCTCTCCATGGTCATCGCGCTGCCGCTGGGCGCGGCGCTCGGCATAGCGCGGCTCTCGGACCACGCCTGGGTCCGTATGCCGGCCTCGGCCGTGGTCGAGTTCTTCCGGGCCATCCCGGTGCTTGTCCTCATGATCTTCGGTCAGGCGCTGTTCGCCGAGTACACCGACGTCAGCTCGGACGACCGTCCGCTCTACGCGGTCGTCACCGGTCTGGTCCTCTACAACGCCTCGGTCCTCGCGGAGATCGTCCGCGCGGGCATCCTGTCCCTGCCCAGGGGCCAGTCCGAGGCCGCGCAGGCGATCGGTCTGCGCAAGGGCCAGGTGATGCGGCTGATCCTGCTGCCGCAGGCCGTCACCGCGATGCTCCCGGCCATCGTCAGCCAGCTCGTCGTGATCGTGAAGGACACCGCCCTCGGCGGCGCGGTCCTCACCTTCCCCGAGCTGCTCTCGTCGGCCAACACGATGAGCGGCTACTACGGCGCCAACGTCATCGCCAGCTTCACCGTCGTGGCCGTCATCTACATCGTCATCAACTTCTCCCTCACCTCCTTCGCGAGCTGGCTGGAGGGCCGGCTGCGGCGCGGCAAGAAGTCGACCGGCGCGGTCGTCGGCGCCGGCGCGGTCGCCGAACTGGCCGCCCCCGGCGAGCACGAGGACCTGCAGAAGGCCACCTGACGTCGGAAGGAACGTGCCTGACGGTGCATCGGGCGCACCCACCCGTCCGTACCGGTTCCTGGAGGCAGTGGCGTGATCGCCACTGCCTCCGTCACTTGACGCAAGCACCGGCAATGGGTTGCATACGTTCTGTGATCGCGCACCCCCCTTCAACTGCCTGTTCCCGAACGTTCCGCAGGACACCGGTCCGGGCAGGGGGCACCGCGCCGTGGACCCGGTGATCATCGCGGGGGCGGGGCCCGTGGGGCTCACGCTCGCGCTCGCCCTCGCCCGCCAGGACGTCCCCTCCGTCCTCCTCGACGAGGGCCCCGGCAAGGACGAGCAGCGCCCCGCGCGGACGGTCGTCCTGCGCGAGGACACGGCCGCGTTGCTCACGCGGCTGACCGGAGCGCCGCTCGCCGAGGCGGGGCTGCGCTGGACCGGATGGCGGTCGATGCGGCGCAGACAGGTGACGCGCGAGATCCGCTTCGCGGCGGACGCGCCGGAGACCGCCCCCGCCCGTGCCGCGGCCGACAGGTCGGGCACCGTGCTGGAACCGGCCGCCCCGCTGCACATCCCCCAGCACGTGCTGACGAGTGCGCTGCGCGCGGCCATCGCGGGCGAGCGACTGGTCAAGGTGGCCGTGGAAAGCCGCCTGGACGGCATCGAGCAGGAGACGTCGGGCGTCACGGCGCACACCCGCGGGCCGAAGGGCACCTGGTGGCGCGGCAGCTACCTGGTCGGCTGCGACGGCCCCCGCTCGACGGTCCGCAAGCTCCAGGACATCCGCTTTCCCGGTCGTACGGCCGTGGAGCGGCACGCGGTGGCGGCGCTGCGCACGGAACTCCCCCGGCCCGGAGAGGCGTTGCTGCACCGCACGCCGCCGTGGCGCACGTCCGGCCCCACGGGCGGGGAGGTGGCCGCCCGGCCGCTTCCCGACGGAGTCTGGCGCCTGGACTGGCTGCTGCCGCCGGGCAAGGACCTGGTCACACCCGAGATGCTGGTCACGCGGATCCGGGAGACGCTCGGCGGCTGGAGCGGCGGTTCCACCCCGGCGTACGAACTGCTCGACACCGGAGTCCACACCGTCCACCACCGCCTCGCGCGCCGCTGGCGGGCCGGCCGGGTCTTCCTCGCCGGGGACGCGGCGCACCTGCTGGGCGCGCTCGGCACCCAGGGCCTGGACGAGGGCCTGCGGGACGTCGACAACCTCGCCTGGAAGCTGGCACTGGCCTGGCACCACGGCCCGCACGAAGCACTGCTCGACAGCTACCAGGCGGAGCGGCGGGCGGTCGTCGCCGCCCGGCTGCGCGCCGCCGACCAGGCGCTTCCGGTGCTGCGCGGCGGCGGTGGCCTGCGCGCGTACGTGCCCGGCTCGGCCCGTGGCCAGGACACGCTCCTCGCGGACGGCCACCTGGGCCGCGGACCGCTGGGTGCGCCGGGCACGTACACCGACTCACCCCTCGCGGCTCCGCCCGCCGAGTCGGAGACCGCCGTGGACACCCCGCCGGGGGCCGCGGTCGTCGATGTGCGGGTGACCGCCGAGGACGGTGCGTTCGTACGGCTGCGGGACCGGCTGGGCCGCGGGGCGCTGCTGGTGGTGCTGGTCGCGCCGGGCACGGGGGTGTGGGCGCGCAAGCACTGGGTGGGCGCCGGGATCATGCCCCGGCTGGCGGCCGCCGTGACCGCGCTGCCGGGCCCCGCCGAGCTGCTGGTCGCCGAGAGCTACCCGGGCGCGGCCGCGCACACGGTCCTGCTGGTCCGCCCGGACGGCCACCTGGTGACGGCGCTGAGCGGGGTGCACCCCGCGGACCTGTACGCGGCGGCGGAGGCGGCACTGGGGGGACGCGCACGGGCGGAGGCGGCGGAGGCGGCACTGGGGGGACGCGCACGGGCGGAGGCGGCGGCGAAGGCGGAAGTGGAAGCCGAAGCGGAAGCGGAGACGGATTGAGAAAGCCGGCCTCACTGAGAGGGCTCCCCGGAAACGAGTTGACCGCCCCCCTCGGCCGTGGTGTACTCCGGACCGTGACCGACACCTGTGTGCACCTGTGGCGGAGGGTCCATATGGATCTCGTCCGCTATGCGGGTTGCGTGTGTCGCCCGTCCTGCTGAATCGCCTTCTTCCCTCCCCGTGCGCCGCCGCGCGTTCCCATGCGCTTGCGCTGCCGCGCGCTTCCACGCGAACGCCCTCGGTGCGTTCTCAGGCATCTTCAGGACGGTACCCGTGTCCGTATCACCTGCTGTTTCCTCCGTCACCCCGGTCGCCCCCGTCGTCCCCTCCCGCTCCCATGGTTCCGCCCCGACCCCGGCGGACCTGCTCGACTTCGCGCGCCGTACGGCCGCCGACGCCGAGCTGATCGCCTCGCTCCCCCTCGATCCCGAGGGCCGCACCTGGATTCGCCTCGAAGGCCCCGGCGGCAGCGAGGCCTGGCTCATCGGGTGGCCGCCCGGCACCGGCACCGGCTGGCACGACCACGCCGACTCCGTGGGCGCCTTCGTCACCGCCGCCGGCGAGCTGACCGAGAACTCGCTCGCCGCCCGGCTGCCCACCGACGGCTGGCACACCCTGGAGCTCAACGAAGGCGTCGACCGTGTACGGCAGTTGCCCGCCGGTCGGGGCCGGGCGTTCGGCCGCCACCACGTGCACGAGGTGCTCAACGAGTCCACCGAACAGCACGCGGTCTCCGTCCACGCCTATTACCCGCCCCTCCCCCGGATCCGCCGCTACAGCCGTACGGGCCCGGTCCTGAGGCTGGAGCAGGTCGAGAGCCCGGAGGACTGGCAGTGAGCACGCCCGGCGAACGCGACCTCGGCGACGTCGGCAATACCGGCGACGTCGGCAACATCGGCGACGTTGGCAACATCGGCGACCTTGGCAACATCGGACGTCGCGTCGGTATCGACGAGCTGCTGGAGCGTGTTCGCCAAGGGCTCGACCGAGTCGGGGCGCCTGAGGCCCACGAGGCCGCGCAGGCAGGCGAAGCCCTTCTGGTCGACATCCGCTACGCGGCCCTGCGCGACCACGACGGCCTGATCCCCGGCGCGCTCGTGGTCGAACGCAACGAACTCGAATGGCGCCTCGACCCCCAGGGCAGCCATCGGCTTCCCGAGGCCACCGACCACGACCAGCGCATCGTGGTCATCTGCAATGAGGGCTACGCCTCCAGCCTCGCGGCCGCCTCCCTCCGGCAACTGGGACTCCACCGGGCAACCGACCTGGTGGGCGGCTTCCAGGCCTGGCGGGAGGCCGGACTTCCGGTAACGCCATGAGTACATGCCGCCGTGCATGCCGGAGACCCCTCTTCCAGGAAGCCTCAGACCCCCAGGTCCCTCCTGGAACTGCCGTCTCCCTCAGTACTCCCCGTCCAGCCCCTCCGTGTCCTCCCCTTCCTCCTCCAGTGCCTGACGGACCACCTTGAGCGCCAGCCCCTGGGAGTAACCCTTGCGGGCGAGCATGCCCGCGAGACGGCGGAGGCGCTTGTCACGGTCGAGGCCTCGCGTCGAGCGCAGCTTGCGGACGACGAGCTCGCGTGCTGTGGCCTCCTCCTGGTCGAAGTCCAGCTGGGACACGGCCTGGTCGATCAGCGTCGGGTCCACACCCTTGGTCCGCAGCTCCTGCGCCAGCGCCCGCCGGGCCAGGCCCCGGCCGTGGTGCCGGGACTCCACCCAGGCGTCCGCGAAGGCGCTGTCGTTGATCAGCCCGACCTCCTCGAACCGCGACAGCACCTCCTCCGCCGCGTCCTCGGGAATCTCCCGCTTGCGCAACGCGTCGGCGAGCTGCTTCCGCGTGCGCGGGGTCCCGGTGAGCAGACGCAGGCAGATCGCCCGTGCCCGCTCGACCGGGTCCCCCGAGGACTCCCCCTCCCCGGCCCTCGACGAAGAGGAGGGACCTCCGTCCTGCCGGCCGCGGGACGCCCCCTCGGAGGGCTCCCCGAAGTCGCGCCGACGACACCCACGGCCACGACCTCCGCGTGGACCACCGTCACCCTGAGCACGGCCGCCGCGAGGGCGGCCGCCGTCGTCCGGCGGACGGCCGTCGTCCGGCCGGCCCCCGTACGGACGCTCGGCATCGGCAGCGTCCGTGTCGTTCCCGCCCCATCGGCCCCCCGGGTCAATGGGGCGGTCGTACTCTGCCCAGTCCGTTCGCCGTGTCACGGACTAGCTCTTGGCTGCCGCGGCCTTGGTCTTGGCTGTCTTGGCCGCGGGAGCGGGCACCGTCTTCGCGGCCTCGCCCACGGTCGCGGCCGGGTTCGCCGCGTCCGCGCCCGGCTCGGCGGCGGGCTCCTCCGGCCTCACTCCGACGCCCAGCTTCTCCTTGATCTTCTTCTCGATCTCGTTGGCGAGGTCGGGGTTGTCCTTCAGGAAGTTGCGGGCGTTCTCCTTGCCCTGACCGAGCTGGTCGCCCTCGTACGTGTACCAGGCACCTGCCTTGCGGACGAAGCCGTGCTCCACGCCCATGTCGATCAGGCCGCCCTCACGGCTGATGCCCTGCCCGTAGAGGATGTCGAACTCGGCCTGCTTGAAGGGCGGCGCGACCTTGTTCTTGACGACCTTGCAGCGGGTGCGGTTGCCGACCGCTTCCGTGCCGTCCTTCAGCGTCTCGATGCGGCGGATGTCGATGCGCACCGAGGCGTAGAACTTGAGCGCCCGGCCACCGGTCGTGGTCTCGGGGGAGCCGAACATCACGCCGATCTTCTCGCGGAGCTGGTTGATGAAGATCGCGGTGGTCTTGGACTGGTTGAGCGCGCTGGTGATCTTCCGCAGGGCCTGGCTCATCAGACGGGCCTGCAGACCGACGTGGCTGTCGCCCATCTCGCCCTCGATCTCCGCGCGCGGGACGAGCGCGGCGACGGAGTCGATGACGATCAGGTCGAGGGCGCCGGAGCGGACCAGCATGTCCACGATCTCCAGAGCCTGCTCGCCGTTGTCGGGCTGGGAGAGGATCAGGTTGTCGATGTCGACGCCGAGCTTCTTCGCGTACTCGGGGTCGAGGGCGTGCTCCGCGTCCACGAAGGCGACCTGACCGCCGGCCTTCTGCGCGTTGGCGACGGCGTGCAGCGTCAGCGTGGTCTTACCGGAGGACTCCGGCCCGTAGATCTCCACCACACGGCCGCGAGGCAGGCCGCCGACGCCGAGGGCCACGTCAAGGGCGGTCGACCCGGTCGAGATGACCTCGATCGGCTCCTTCGACCGCTCGCCCATGCGCATGACCGCGCCCTTGCCGAATTGCCGTTCAATCTGTGCGAGCGCGGCGTCGAGCGCCTTCTCGCGGTCGGTTCCTGCCATGGGTTCCACCCGGTTTGCTTGAGTCGTTCGCTTCACGTCAAAAACGCTAACGCCTGCCACTGACAATGCGCCCTGACGCCCGTCCGGCCTGTGGATAACTCCGGCACTCCTCAGTGGAAAACACGCCAAACCGGGCGCAATCCACCCCCGAGAGCTCCGCCGAAGCCTCCATAAGAATGGATGTTCGAATTTAGTGTCAAGCGCACCACGGGCCACCGGCAAGGCGTACGCCCCGGCGGCCTCGCACCTGGATCGACGCACCCGCGGCTCACCGGATCACACGGCACCGCACGCCCTCAGCACCTCAGGAGGAGCCGCCACCTGTGCGCGGCGCCTGCCGTCGCTTCTGCTCCAGCACCCGCCGCGCGCGGGCGAGGGCTCTGCTGGGGCCCCGTCTGTGATGACCCTGCACCCGCGGGTCGTCCGTGACGTCGTACCGCTTCACGTACGCCCCGAGGAACGCCTGCAGAGTGGCGACCGCCGGAATGGCGATCAGTGCCCCGACAGCACCGAGGAGGGCGGTGCCCGCGATGACGGACCCGAAGGCGACCGCCGGATGGACGTCCACCGTCTTGGCGGTCAGTTTGGGCTGCAGCATGTAGTTCTCGAACTGCTGGTAGATCACCACGAAGATCAGCACCCACAGCGCGTACCACGGGTTCTCCGTGAAGGCGATCAGCATCGGCAGTGCGCCCGCCAGATAGGTGCCGATGGTCGGAATGAACTGGGAGACCAGGCCGACCCACACCGCGAGGACGGGCGCGTAGTTCACGCCCAGGTACTCCAGCAGTATGTAGTGCGCCACACCGGAGATCAGCGCCATCAGACCGCGCGAGTACAGGTAGCCGCCGGTCTTGTCGACGGCGATCTCCCAGGCGCGCAGCACCTCGGCCTGTCTGGCGGGCGGCAGCACGGAGCACAGCGCGCGCCGCAGCCGGGGGCCGTCGGCGGCGAAGTAGAACGAGAACAGCGCGATGGTCAGCAGCCGGAAGAGACCGCCCAGGACCTGCGTGGAGACGTCCAGGACACCCGTGGCGCTGTTCTGCACGTACCTCTGCAGCCAGTCGGAGCGCAGCAGGCCCTCCTGGATGTCCACCCGCTTCAGCTCGGTGTGGAAGGTGGTGTTGATCCAGCTGATCACGGAGTCGAGGTACTCCGGGAGCCCCTCGACCATCCTGACGATCTGGCCCGCGAGCATCGAGCCCATCAGTGTGAAGAACCCGGCGGTCGCGATGAGCACGCCGAAGAAGACGATGAAGGTGGCGAAGCCCCTGCGCAGCCCCCGCGAGGCCATCCAGCTGACCGCGGGTTCGATCGCGAGCGCCAGGAAGAACGCGATGAGAACGTTGACCAGCAGCCCGATGAGCTGGTGGAACGCCCAGCTGCCGAGCTGGAAGGCGGCGATGAGCGACAGGGCCAGCACCATGGCGCGCGGCAGCCAGCGCGGCATGCGGTCGCCCCGCCCGGTGCCGGCGGCCGCCGGAGGCGGCGGGGGCGGCGCGGTGCCGTGCGGGGATGAGGACTGGTCGACCGGCGCGGTCTCGTCTGAGGGTGGCACGGAGCAAGTCTCGCCCACGCCGGTGACAATCAGTCCCCGCCCCCGGATCTTCGTGCGGGCGATGCGGGCGATCCGCGGCTCCGGCGGGCGTTCAGCGGTTCTCGTCCGGAACGTTCATCGTCGAGCACACCACGCGCCACACGTCCTTGGCCTCCCAGCCGGCGTCGAGCGCCTGCCGCACTGTGCGCCCGCCCAGATCCGTCATCACGTGATCGCGCGCGAAAGTGTCGGCGTACCCCTCACCGAAGTGATCCGCCATCCGCTGCCAGAAGACCGTCAACCGCATGACATCAGTATCCCGCGCCCGGGGGTGGGCCGAGCCGGGACCGCTTGCCGAGAACGCTTTCCGTCCTACGGTCTGACGCATGGCCGAAACAGGAGCATCCCCACTCCCCCCGACGTCCCCGGCGCACACCCCGCTCACGCGCGCCGAGCGCTTCGTCTGGCTCACCGCGCGCGTACTGGAGCAGCGTCGCTTCGCGTACCACTTCCTGGGCGGGAGCGCCGACGCGGTGGAGACCGCGCTGGCCGCCTACCGCAACGCGGACGAGGGGTACGGCCACGCGCTCGAACCCGATCTGCGGGGACCGGTGAGCCAGCCGCTGCACACCGGGCACGCGTTGCGGGTGCTGGATTCGATCGGGCGCTGCGCCGGACAGCGGGCGGAACGCGTGTGCCGCTATCTGACGTCCGTGTCGACGCCGGACGGCGCTCTCCCGGCGATCCATCCCAGCCAGCGGGACTATCCTGCGGCCCCCTTCCTCCCGGTCGTCGACGCCCCGCCCAGCGACCTCCTCGCCACCGGGCCCGTGGTGGGGCTGCTGCACGGCAACGAGGTGTGGCACGCCTGGCTGTTCCGGGCCACCGACTTCTGCTGGCAGGCGGTGGAGTCCCTGAAGACGTCGCATCCGTACGAGATCCATGCGGCCGTGGCCTTCCTCGACGCCGTGCCCGACCGGCCGCGTGCGGAGGCGGCCGCGGACCGGCTCGGCCGCCTGGTCCGCGAGCACCGGCTGGCCGTACTGGACCCGGAGGACCTGGAGGGGTACCCGGTGCCGCCCGGCTACGCGCCGGGCGAGCACCACTATCCGTACGACTTCGCCCGCACTCCGGACTCCCTCGCGCGCGCGTGGTTCACCGACGAGGAGATGGCCCGCTCGCTGGACTTCCTGGTGGCCGGCCAGCGGGAGGACGGCGGCTGGCCGGTCCGCCCCCGCTGCTCGGCGCAGGAGCCGCAGCCCCGGCGCGGGTGGGCCCCCGTCACCGAACTGGAGAGCCGCCCCATCGTCACCATCGAGGCGCTGCTCACGCTCCGCGCGTACGGGCGGCTGTGACATCCCCGGTCTGTCCGGGCCCGCGCGCGTGACGGCCCGGCCCGCGTTCAGCCCGTGATCGCCCGCACAGCGGCCGTCACCACGACGGCCACGCCCACGACGAGCAGGAAAGGCGCGCGGAGCAGCAGCGCGACGGCGGCCACGGCGAGCCCGGCGGCCTTCGCGTCCAGCTCGAGAGCGGTTCCGTCGGCGAAGGTCTGCTGGGCCGTGAGTGCGGCGAGCAGGGCCACCGGCACGAGGGCGGCCATGCGCCGGACGAGCGGCCGCTCGAGTGCGCCCGCGGGCACGAGCAGACCGAGGAGCTTGGCGGCATAGCAGCCGACCGCCGTCACGGCGATCGCGATCCAGATGGTCAACGGTTCTCCCCCTGTACGTCGTCCGCGGCCGGCGTCCCGCCCGCCGGTGCCCGGCGCCGCCCCTCCGCCCACAGGACGGCCGGGGCGGCCAGTGCGGCCACGAGGACCGGCACCCCGGCGGGCAGCACGGGCAGCAGACCGAGTCCCAGGACGACCGCGAGGCCCGCGACGGCGCGCTCCGTGACCGTCTTCAGCATCGGTGCGAGCAGCGCCAGGAAGACGGCGGGACCGGCGGCGTCCAGTCCCCAGGCGTCGGTGTCCCCGAGCGCCTCGGCACCCACCGCGCCCAGCAGCGTGGTGAGGTTCCACAGCACGTAAAGGCTCAGCCCGGTGACGGTGAAGCCGATACGGACGGCCCGCCGCGTGGGCTGCGCGAGAGCGACGGCCGCTGACTCGTCGATCACCCAATGGGCTGCGAACGGCCGCACCGCGCGCGGGAGGGCCAGCAACTGGGAGAGCCGCAGCCCGTAGAACGCGTTGCGCACGCCCAGGAAGAATGCCCCCGCGGCCGCGGTGAAGGGATTGCCGCCCGCCGCCAGGGCCCCCACGAGGGCGAACTGCGAGGCGCCGGTGAAGACCAGAAGGCTGAGCGCGCAGGTCTGCAGCAGGGTGAGCCCGCTGCCGGCCGAGGTCACCCCGAAGGCGAAACCGGACAGTCCGACGGCGATCCCGACTCCCAGGGCATCTCTGACAACGGCGGAATCGGGCTTTCCATCACATATATCTGCTGGTGCTGTCTGTTGTGCCATGCCTCGGACCGTACGGAGATCGGGCCGCGCGGTCTTGTACGTTCTTGCGCTCCCGCTGGTATGCGCCCGGAGGCACTCCCACGATGCGGCCGAAGTGCCGGTTGAGGTGCGGCTGGTCGGTGAATCCCACGGCGGCGGCCGCCTCCGCGGGCGTGGTGCCCGCGTCCAGCAGACGCCGTGCGCGGCGCACCCGGGCATCGGTCAGCCACGCGTGCGGCGGCATCCCGTAGGTCTCCCGGAAGGCCCGCAGCAACGCGAAGGGGCTGGTGCCGAGGTCCGCGGCGAGCCGTTCCAGGGTCGGCGGCCCGGTCATCCGCTCCTCCAGCACGGCACGCGCGCGTGCGGCCATGCGGGCCCCCGCCGTACGCACGGCGCGCCGGGGCAGCGTTCCGCCGTTGAGCCGGAGCAGCCGGGTCACGGCGACGCGCAGCAGCGTGTCGGCCGCGAGCGCGTTCCCCTCGTCCGTGGCCCGCAGCACCTGGTGGACCAGCCCGGCGGCGTACGGGTCCTCCAGCACCGGACTGCGGAAACCGGGCGTCCCCCGGATCACCGTCGTCTCGGCGGCGATCTCGGCGACGAGCTCCGGGGAGGGATAGACCGCCCCGTACCGCCATCCCTCGGGGCCGCCGGCCTGCCCCGTGTGCGGGGTGTCCGGGTTCACCAGCGCCAGAGCGCCCGGCCCCACGTACTGATCGGCACCACCGTGGTGGAAGACCTCGACCCCGTCGGTGATGGCCGCGATCACGAACTGCTCGTGCGTGTGCCGCACGAACCGCTTCTCGACGTACCGGGCCCGCAGCAGATCGACACCGGGCAGCTCCGCATACCGCCAGTGCCGCGCCCGCTCCTCGGAATCCGCCATGTCGTCATTCTCCCGAGACATCAGGACGCTCCCCAGCGCGCCCTGCTCGAATCACCGGCATTCTCGCAGGTCATCCCCGTTGTCAGTGCACGGGTGCAGGATGGGTGCATGGCTGGTTCCCCGCTCGACGCCTTCTCCCCCGCGACCCGCGCCTGGTTCACGGGGGCCTTCTCCGCGCCCACGGCGGCGCAGACCGGAGCGTGGCAGGCGATCAGCGAGGGTTCGGACGTGCTCGTCGTCGCCCCGACCGGCTCCGGCAAGACGCTGGCCGCGTTCCTCGCCGCCCTCGACCAGCTGGCCTCGACCCCGCCCCCCGCCGAGCCGAAGAAGCGCTGCCGCGTCCTGTACGTCTCCCCGCTGAAGGCCCTCGCCGTCGACGTGGAGCGGAACCTGCGCAGCCCCCTCACCGGCATCCGCCAGGAGTCCGTACGCCTCGGCTTGCCCGAGCCCGAGGTCAAGGTGGGGATCCGCTCGGGCGACACCCCGGCCGCCGACCGCCGTGCCCTCGCCACCCGTCCGCCGGACATCCTGATCACCACCCCTGAGTCGCTGTTCCTGATGCTCACGTCGGCCACACGCGACGCGCTGGCGGGTGTGGAGACGGTGATCCTGGACGAGGTGCACGCGGTCGCCGGCACCAAGCGCGGTGCGCATCTCGCCCTCTCCCTGGAGCGGCTCGACGAGCTGCTGCCGAGGCCCGCCCGCCGCATCGGCCTCTCGGCGACCGTCCGCCCGGTCGACGAGGTCGCCCGTTACCTCTCCCCGCGCCGCAAGGTGGAGATCGTCCAGCCGCCGTCCGGCAAGGAGTTCGACCTCTCCGTGGTCGTCCCGGTCGAGGATCTGGGCGAGCTGGGCGGCTCCCCCGTGGCGGACGACGCCCAGGGCGCTGAGCGTCCCTCGATCTGGCCGCACGTCGAGGAGCGGATCACCGACCTCGTCCAGTCGCACCGCTCGACGATCGTGTTCGCCAACTCCCGCCGCCTCGCGGAGCGCCTCTGCAACCGTCTCAACGAGATCGCCTACGAGCGGATCACCGGGGAGTCCCTGGACGAGCACCACTCCCCGGCCGAGATGATGGGCGGCTCGGGCGCGGCCCACGGCGCTCCCCCGGTCATCGCACGCGCCCACCACGGCTCGGTGTCCAAGGAGCAACGCGCCCTGGTCGAGGAGGACCTGAAGGCGGGCCGCCTGCCGGCCGTCGTCGCCACCTCCAGTCTGGAGCTCGGCATCGACATGGGCGCGGTGGACCTTGTGATCCAGGTGGAGTCGCCGCCCTCGGTCGCCTCCGGGCTCCAGCGCGTGGGCCGCGCGGGCCACCAGGTGGGCGCGGTGTCCACGGGTGTCGTCTTCCCCAAGTACCGCGGCGACCTGGTCCAGGCGGCCGTGGTCACCGAGCGGATGCGTGAGGGTGCCATCGAGTCTCTGAGGATCCCCGCCAACCCGCTGGACGTGCTCGCCCAGCAGCTCGTCGCCATGACCGCGATGGACACCTGGCAGGTCGACGACCTGCTGGCCATGGCCCGCCGCGCGGCGCCGTTCGCCTCGCTCCCGGAGTCCGCGTTCACGGCCGTGCTCGACATGCTCGCGGGCCGCTATCCGTCGGACGCCTTCGCGGAGCTGCGCCCGCGCGTGGTGTGGGACCGGGTCACCGGCACGGTCACCGGGCGCCCCGGCGCACAGCGCCTCGCCGTCACCTCCGGGGGCACGATCCCGGACCGCGGCCTCTTCGGGGTGTTCCTCGCGGGCTCCGATCCCAAGAAGGGCGGCGGCCGGGTCGGCGAGCTCGACGAGGAGATGGTGTACGAGTCGCGCGTGGGGGACGTCTTCACGCTGGGCACCAGCTCCTGGCGGATCGAGGACATCACGCGCGACCGCGTACTCGTCTCCCCCGCGCCCGGTGTCCCGGGCCGGCTGCCGTTCTGGAAGGGCGACCAGCTGGGCCGCCCGCTGGAGCTGGGCCGCGCGGTGGGCGCGTTCCTGCGCGAAGTCGGCTCCCTGTCCCCGGAGGAGGCCCGGTTGCGCCTGCTCGCGGCCGGCCTCGACGCCTGGGCCGCGGACAACGTCCTGGCGTACCTCGCCGAGCAGCGCGAGGCCTGCGGCCATGTGCCCGACGACCGCACCATCGTCGTCGAGCGCTTCCGCGACGAGCTGGGCGACTGGCGGGTCGTCGTGCACTCTCCCTTCGGCGCCCAGGTCCACGCCCCCTGGGCGCTCGCCCTGAGCTCCCGCCTGTCCGAGCGGTACGGCATGGACGCCCAGGTCATGCACGCCGACGACGGCATCGTGCTACGCCTGCCGGACACCGACCTGATGGGTCTGGACCTGCTCGACCAGGACCCCATGAAGGGGGGCACGGAGTACGACGCCGAGAAGGCGCCCGTCGGCGCGGCGGACGTGGCCTTCGACAAGGGTGAGGTCGACCAGATCGTCACCGACCAGGTGGGCGGCTCCGCGCTCTTCGCATCGCGGTTCCGCGAGTGCGCCGCCCGCGCGCTGCTGCTGCCCAAGCGCAATCCGGGCAAGCGGACCCCGCTGTGGCAGCAGCGCCAGCGGGCCGCCCAGCTGCTCGAAGTGGCGAGTGAGTTCGGCTCGTTCCCGATCGTGCTGGAGGCGGTCCGCGAATGCCTCCAGGACGTCTTCGACGTCCCCGGGCTCGGCGAACTGATGGGCGACATCGAGTCCCGCAAGGTCCGGCTCGTCGAGGTCACCACCCCGGAACCCTCCCCCTTCGCCCGCTCCCTGCTCTTCGGGTACGTGGCCCAGTTCCTGTACGAGGGCGACTCGCCCCTCGCCGAGCGCCGCGCCGCCGCCCTGTCGCTGGACTCGCGGCTGCTGGCCGAGCTGCTCGGCCAGGCGGAGCTGCGCGAGCTGCTCGACGCCGAGGTGCTGACCGAGCTGGAGCGGGAGCTGCAGTGGCTCGCCGAGGACCGGCGGGTGAAGGACCCCGAGGGCGTGGCGGACGCGCTGCGGCTGCTGGGCCCGCTCACGGACGCCGAGCTGGCGGAGCGGGGCGCCGACCCGCAGTGGGCCCGGGAGCTGGCCACGGCCCGCCGCCTCATCCAGGTCAGGATCGCGGGAGCCGACCACTGGGCGGCGATCGAGGACGCGGGCCGGCTGCGCGACGCGCTCGGCACGGCACTGCCGGTCGGTGTCCCGGAGGCCTTCACCGAGCCGGTCAAGGACCCGCTCGGCGATCTCCTCGCCCGGTACGCGCGCACGCACGGCCCGTTCACCTCGGCCACGGCGGCCGCCCGCTTCGGTCTCGGCGTGGCCGTCACCGAGGGCGCGCTGCAGCGTCTCGCCGCGGGCGGCCGGGTGGTGCAGGGCGAGTTCCATCCCGCGGGCATCGGCCAGGAGTGGTGCGACGCCACCGTGCTGCGCAGGCTGCGCCGCCGTTCCCTCGCCGCGCTGCGGCACGAACTGGAACCGGTCCCGCCGTCCGCCCTCGCGCAGTTCCTGCCGCGCTGGCAGCACGTGGGCGGCGGCCACATGCTGCGCGGCCTCGACGGACTGGTCCGCGCGGTCGAACAGCTCCAGGGTGCCTCCGTGCCGGCCTCGGCCCTGGAGAAGCTGGTCCTGCCGTCCCGGGTCGCGCACTACGCGCCGTCGATGCTCGACGAGCTGACGTCGGCGGGCGAGGTCGTCTGGGCGGGCGCCGGGGCGCTCCCCGGCAAGGACGGCTGGGTCTCGCTGTACCTGGCGGACGCGGCCCCTCTGCTGCTCCCGGCCCCGCACCCCCTCGAGACCACGCCACTCCACCAGTCGGTGCTCGACACGCTGTCCGGGGGCTACGGCCTCTTCTTCCGCCAGATCGCCGACCAGGTCCGCGCCACCACACACCCCGACGTCACCGATCCCCAGCTGGCCGACGCCGTCTGGGAGCTGGCCTGGTCGGGCCTCCTCACCAACGACACGCTCACGCCGATGCGCGCACTCCTCGGCTCGGGCCGTACGGCCGGCTCCACCGCCCACCGCGCCAAGCGCACCGTCCCGCGCGGCCGCTACGGCTCCCTGACCGCCGCCGCCCGCCCCCAGTCCCGTACCGGCCCTCCCACGGTCGCGGGCCGCTGGTCGCTGCTGCCCACCCAGGAGCAGGACCCCACCGTGCGCGCCCACGCCCTGGCCCGCACCCTCCTGGACCGCCACGGCGTGGTGACCCGGGGCGCCGTCGCCGCCGAAGGCGTCGAGGGCGGTTTCTCGGCGGTGTACCGCGTGCTGTCCGCCTTCGAGGACAGCGGGCAGGCGCGCCGCGGCTACGTCGTGGAGGGGCTCGGCGCGGCGCAGTTCGCGATGGACGGCGCGGTGGACCGTCTGCGCGCGACGGCGAACGCGCGGGAGCGCGGAGAAGCCGAACCCGGAGCCGAAACCGGAAACGGAACCGGGTTCGCGCCACCGGAGTTCCCCCCGAACCTCGGCCGGACCGGCGCCCCTGGGCCTGGGAACGCCACGGGCCCGGACGGCCCCTCCCAAGAGCCCGGCTTCTCGTTCCACCGAGGCCTGCCGGACCTCCCGGCCGATCCCGGCGACGCCGACAGCCTCCCCGGCTCCTCCGCCGCTCCCGCCGACCCGTTCGAGTTCCCCGGAGACATCACCGGCGCCGATACCCCCTCCTTCGACGCCTCCGGCTCACGCAGCGCTTCCGCGCCCGCTGACGGCCGCCGCTCCGCCTATGGAAGCAGCGGACGCGAAGGCGGGTACGGCTACTCCGCGGGCCCTCCCGGCCGTCCGCGCCGCCGCGGCGACGGCAGCGACCGGGCCGTGGTCCTGGCAGCCGCCGACCCGGCCAACGCGTACGGTGCCGCACTCCCCTGGCCCGAGCCCCCGACCGGAGCCGGTCACAAGCCGGGCCGCAAGGCCGGGTCCCTGGTCGTCCTGGTCGACGGCGAGCTGACCCTGTACATGGAGCGCGGCGGCAAGACCCTGCTGGCCTGGCCCTCCGCCCCGGACGGCGCGCTCACCGACGACCCGCGCCTGCCGGCCGCCGCCGAGGCCCTCGCCGCCTCCGCCCGCGCGGGCTCCCTCGGTACGGTCACGGTGGAGCGCGTCAACGGCGCCTCCGCGCTCACGTCTCCCCTCGGCACCCTCCTGGAAGGAGCAGGCTTCATCGCGACCCCTCGTGGGCTGCGGCTGCGTCCATGAGCCCACGGCCCGCCGTGCCCTCGCTCCTCGCCCCGTCCACCGACATGCCACCCTGGAGCCATGCCCGAAGGAGACACCGTCTGGCAGGCCGCGAAGCGGCTGCACACCGCCCTCGCGGGCACGGTGCTGACCCGCTCCGACCTCCGGGTGCCGAGGTTCGCCACCGCCGACCTCACCGGCCGCACCGTCCTGGACGTCACCCCCCGCGGCAAGCATCTCCTCACCCGGATCGAGGGCGGCCTGACGCTGCACTCGCATCTGCGGATGGAGGGCGCCTGGAAGGTGTTCGAGAACGGCCGGCGCTGGAGCGGCGGCCCCGCGCACCAGATCCGGGCCATCCTCGGCAACGCCGACCGTACGGCCGTCGGCTACCGCCTCCCCGTCCTCGCTCTGCTGCGTACCTCCGAGGAAGAGCGCGTCGTCGGTCACCTGGGCCCCGACCTCCTCGGCCCCGACTGGGACCCGGACCGCGCCCTCGCCAACCTCCTCGCCGACCCCGCCCGCCCCCTCGGCGAGGCGCTCCTGGACCAGCGCAACCTCGCCGGCATCGGCAACGTCTTCAAGTGCGAGCTCTGCCACCTGCTCCGGGTCACCCCGTGGCTCCCGGTCGGCGACCTCCCGCCGGGCCATGCCGCTCAGCTGCCCGAGCTGGCACAGAAGCTTCTGGAAGCCAACCGCGACCGCCCGGTCCGCAACACCACGGGGCTCCCCCGCCAGAACTTCTTCGTGTACGGCCGCGCGCCCCGCCCCTGTCTGCGCTGCGGGACCTCCGTCCGCGTGGCCGACCAGAGCGACGGCACCGGCGAACGCGTCACCTACTGGTGCCCCACCTGCCAGTCGGGTCCGGCCCCGGTCACCGCACGCCGTCCCCAGCGTCGTACGGCGTTCTGAAGCCCGGCCGCGCAGCACCGCGCCCACGGCATCGTTCACGACGGCCCGGAGGCCCGGTGCTCAGCGGCCGGCCCTTGGCTCGGGCTCCGGCTCGGAATCCAGCTGGGACTCCGGCTCCGCCCCCGGCACGAGCCGGTCCTTCGGCGCACAGTGCACCGGCAGCAGGCTCAGCCCCCATCCCCCGGCGGCCACCGTGGCCTCCACCAGGCCGGCGTCCGAAGCGAACACGGTCCGCAGTACACCCCACCACCAGAGCGCCCCGAGCCCCAGTACCGCTCCCCAGCGCACTGTCCGCATGGCCGCCACCTCCAGGCCGCCCCGCCGTTCGGGACCGTTCGAAGCCCTCCGCCCCGACGCTAGGCCGCCGCCCGTGTCGGTCGGCAGGGCGCACCGTGGGCACAGAGAGGCACCACAGCCTCACGGGCACCACGTCGGCTCCGTACCCGGCGCACGACACGCGCCTACCGGCCGCCGAGCGCGCCGTACACGCCGGCGCCCGCTCACGGTTCACGAGCGCCATTCGCGCTCCGCTCGCCTCCGCTCCACTCGCCCTTCCACGATGACCGTCGTGCCACGGACCGGCAAGCGGAGTACGACCCGCCATCGGAACGGCGAAAACCCCGGCCGGGGCTTGGCGACTTTCCTCAGGCCTGCGCCGGACGTCTGTCCCGCACGTGGCTCACCCGCGTATACACCTCACGCGGCGACCACGTCCACCGCCTCGGCGGGCGCCTTGATCGTGACCCGCTCCGGTGACACACCGGTCACCGAGACGGAGTTCAGCATGGGGCGGCGCGCAGGTGCGGGCACCGGATCGGTGGCCGCTGCCGACTGGGCCAGCTCCGCGAGGGCCAGCTCGTCGCTCACTTCCCGCATGAGCTCGGACATCCGTACGTCCAGCGCGTCGCAGATGGCGGAGAGCAGTTCGGAGGATGCCTCCTTCTGCCCCCGCTCCACCTCGGAGAGATAGCCGAGTGAGACTCGGGCGGACGAGGAGACTTCGCGCAGAGTACGGCCCTGGCGCTGGCGCTGCCGACGCAGCACGTCACCCAGCAGGCGACGGAGCAGAATCATCGGTGGCTCCCTCCTCGGACCGCGTAACCGCATCCTTCACGCCCCACCGTACCGCCTTGCGCCGCGGCCGTGCGGGGAGCGCTGTCGTGTTCACTCAGGGCTGCAAACATCAAGTCCCCCCGTTCTGTTCCGTATCCTGTGCCCGCTCGTTCCCGGTCTGTTCGCCCCTGAGCTCCTCGAGGAGCAGGGCGAGTACGCTCCGTACACTCTCTCTACGAATTTCCGCCCGGCCGCCGTTCAACCACAGCGAGGACACTTTCCCGCCACCGGAACCGCCGGAGTCAGGGTCACCGGGTCCCTCGACGGCCACGAAGACCGTGCCGACCGGCTGCCCGTCCTGCGGGTCGGGACCGGCGACTCCGGTGGTCGCGATGCCCCAGTCCGCGCCGAGCGCCTTCCGCACGCCGGCCGCCATCTGGGCCGCGACCTGCGGATCCACGGCGCCGCGGGTCGCCAGCAGAGTGCCGTCGACACCGAGCAGCTCCCGCTTGAGTTCGGTGGCGTAGGCGGTCACCGACCCCCGGAAGGCCCGGGAGGCCCCGGGCGTCGCGGTGATCTCCGCGGCCACCAGGCCGCCGGTCAGCGACTCGGCGACGGCAAGGGTCTGACCCTTCACCGTCAGTAGTCGCAGCACGTCGGCGGCCGTGGAACTCACCGCTCAGCCTCCTTCGACGCGGCCTCCCGTTCGGCGATCCCGCGCCTGCGCAGCACAATGGCCTGTCTTACGTAGTCGAGTCCGGTCACCACGGTCAGGGCGACCGCGACGGCCATCACCCAGAACCGCAGCGTCGCCAGGGGTCCCGTCAGTGCGAGGACGTACATTCCCACGGCCGTGCCCTGCGCCAGCGTCTTCATCTTGCCGCCGCGGCTCGCGGGGATGACCCCGTACCGGATGACCAGGAAACGCAGCAGGGTGATGCCGAGTTCCCGGCCCAGGATGACGCCGGTCACCCACCACGGCAGGTCGCCCAGCGAGGAGAGGCAGATCAGCGCCGCCCCCATGATCGCCTTGTCCGCTATGGGGTCGGCGATCTTCCCGAAGTCGGTGACGAGGTTGTACGTGCGCGCCAGATGCCCGTCGAAGACGTCGGTGATCATGGCGACGGCGAAGGCCGCCCAGGCCCAGGCGCGCCACACCGGGTCGTACCCGCCGTCCATCAGCATCAGCACGACGAAGCCGGGCACGAGGAGCAGCCGCAGCATGGTCAGGATGTTCGCGATGTTCCAGAGGCTGGCCTGGTCGACGGCAGCAGCGCCCAGCTTCCCGCCGCGCACCGGCTTGGTGTCCTCCTGGGCGCCGGGGGCGCTGGAGGACCCGTCCGCTGCGGATGCCGGGACTCCCGTCATCTGGCCGCCTCCTCGGTACACACCGTCGAGCCCCCGAGCGGCTCGGCCACCAGGTCGACGCCCTCCGTGCCGACCACCTTCGCCTCGACCATGTGGCCGACGCGGAGCCCCTCGCTGCTCGTGAACAGCACCTGGCCGTCCGTCTCGGGCGCCTGGTGCGCGGCGCGGCCGTACGCCCCGTCCTCGCCGTCGACCGACTCGACCAGCACCTGGAGCGTCTCGCCGACGCGCTCCTCGGCGCGCTGCGAGACCAGTTCCTCCGCCAGCCGGGACACGCGCGCGAGACGTTCGGCGACGACATCCTCGTGCAGCTTGTTCTCGTACGTCGCGGCCTCGGTGCCCTCCTCGTCGGAGTACCCGAAGACGCCGATCGCGTCCAGTCGCGCGCCGTTCAGGAAGCGCTCCAGCTCCGCCAGGTCGTCCTCGGTCTCGCCGGGGAAGCCCACGATGAAGTTGGAGCGGGCACCGGCCTGCGGGGCCTTGGCGCGGATGGTGTCGAGCAGCTCCAGGAAGCGGTCGGTGTCGCCGAAGCGCCGCATCGCGCGCAGCACGCCGGGCGCGGAGTGCTGGAAGGAGAGGTCGAAGTAGGGCGCGACCTTCGGCGTGGAGGTGAGCACGTCGATGAGCCCGGGCCGCATCTCGGCAGGCTGGAGATAGCTGACGCGCACCCGCTCGATGCCGTCCACCTCGGCGAGCTCGGGCAGCAGCGACTCCAGCAGCCGGATGTCGCCGAGGTCCTTGCCGTACGAGGTGTTGTTCTCGGAGACCAGCATGATCTCCTTGACGCCCTGCTCGGCGAGCCAGCGCGTCTCGTTGAGGACGTCGCTGGGGCGGCGCGAGATGAAGGAGCCTCGGAAGGACGGGATGGCGCAGAAGGAGCACCGCCGGTCGCAGCCGGAGGCGAGCTTCACCGAGGCGACGGGCGAGCCGTCCAGCCGGCGGCGCAGGGGCGCGCGGGGGCCCGACGCCGGGGCGAGGCCCTCCGGCAGGTCGACCGGGGCGTGCCCGGGCAGGGCGATGTCCGCACCCGCGGTCTGCCGCTCGGCGGGGCTGATCGGCAGCAGTTTGCGCCGGTCCTGCGGCGTGTGCGAGGCGTGGATACCGCCGGACAGGATGGTCTGAAGCCGGTCGGAGATGTTCGCGTAGTCGTCGAAACCGAGCACGCCGTCGGCCTCGGGCAGCGCCTGGGCCAGCTCCTTGCCGTATCGCTCGGCCATGCAGCCGACCGCCACGACGGCCTGGGTTCTGCCGTGCCCCTTGAGGTCGTTGGCCTCCAGGAGCGCATCCACGGAGTCCTTCTTGGCGGCCTCGACGAAGCCGCACGTGTTGACCACGGCGACGTCCGCGTCCTCGGCGTCCTCCACGAGCTCCCAGCCGTCCGCCTCCAAGCGGCCTGCGAGCTCCTCCGAGTCCACCTCGTTACGGGCGCAGCCAAGAGTGACAAGTGCGACGGTACGGCGTTCAGGCATGGGCTCAAGACTACTTCGTCCTACGGACAGCCCACGTCGACGGGGTTGGCCGTTCCCGGCCAACCCCGTGTCCTCGTACCTCTGTGCGACGCCTGTGCGATCGAGTCGTCCGGCCGGTCCTATCCGGCCTCGGGGTCCCCCTTGGTGTACGTCAGGCGCTCGACCGCGCCCGCCCGGAACTCGTCCTCGATCTTCTTGCCGTTCACGTACAGCTGGATCGCACCCGCGTCACCGAGGACGAGGTCGATCTTCTGCTGGTCCTGGAAGGTCTTGGAGTCGCCCTGCTCCATCAGCCCGTCGAAGAGCAGCCGGCCGTTGTGGTCCTTGGCGGAGATCCAGCTGCGGCCGTCGACGGCGCTCACCTTGACGGTCACCTTGTCGCGGGGCGCGGCCGCGATGGCGCTGTCCGACGGCTCCGGATCCGGCTCGGGCTTCTCGGTCTTCGGCGCCTGCGAGGCGGGTTTGCTCGTCGTCGGCGTGGACCCCTCGGCGACCTGCGTCCTGCTGCCGTCCCCGTCGTCGCCGCTGAACAGCGTGAAGCCGACGAAGCCGATCACCGCGACGATGGCGGCGACCATGGCGGCGGTCCAGTTGGGGCCGCGGCGCTCCGGACGGATGCGCTCCGCCTCGAAGAGCGGGGCCGCCGGGGTGGGCGCGGGCCGTCCGCCGTGATCGCCGTCGTACTGCTCGAGCAAGGGCTCCGGATCGACGTGCACCGCGCGCGCGAGAGTGCGGATGTGCCCGCGCGCGTAGACGTCACCGCCGCAGGGCGCGAAGTCGTCCTGCTCGATCGCGTGCACGATGGCGATGCGGACCCGGGTGGCGTTGCTGACGTCGTCGACGGTCAGCCCGGCCGCGATGCGCGCCTGCTTCAGGGCCTGGCCGATCGAGGGGCGTTCCGCCTCGTGCTCGTCTCGCTCACTGTCGAACGGACGCTCGTCTTCGGGGGAGATGCCGTCAGAGGGATTGCCGATGGACACGGGGGCGCCTTTCGAGGGTGTAGCCACCTGTGCTGGAGGTTCAGTCTAGGGGGGGTGCGAAAGGGTGGGGCAACCGGGCGGTAGGACTTTGTACGCCATCAGAATGGCCGGACATCCTGAAGGTGGGACAGCTGACTGTCCCCTCCCTCAACTTGACGTACGCCGGAGGGAAACGGTTGCTCACCGGTTCCTCACGGCTGAGTCACAATCGTCTACCCGCCCCTGGTACACGTACGCGTGAGAAACCGGCCGACGACCGGCCCCCCTAGGAATCCTCCCCACGGAGCGTGGCCAGTACACCGTCCAGATCATCGGGCTTGACCAGCACGTCCCGCGCCTTCGACCCTTCGCTGGGCCCCACGATGTTGCGGGACTCCATGAGGTCCATCAGCCGCCCCGCCTTGGCGAAGCCCACCCGCAGCTTGCGCTGGAGCATCGAGGTGGAGCCGAACTGCGTGGAGACGACCAGTTCGGCCGCCTGGCACAGCAGGTCGAGATCGTCGCCGATGTCCTCGTCGATCTCCTTCTTCTGCTTGGTGCCCACGGTGACGTCGTCCCGGAAGACCGGCGCCATCTGCTCCTTGCAGTGCCGGACGACGGCCGCGACCTCTTCCTCGGTCACGAACGCGCCCTGCATACGGGTCGGCTTGTTCGCGCCCATCGGCAGGAACAGCCCGTCGCCCTTGCCGATCAGCTTCTCGGCGCCGGGCTGGTCCAGGATGACCCGCGAGTCGGCGAGCGAGGAGGTGGCGAAGGCGAGCCGCGACGGCACGTTCGCCTTGATCAGGCCGGTGACGACGTCCACGGACGGCCGCTGCGTGGCGAGCACCAGATGGATGCCGGCCGCGCGCGCGAGCTGCGTGATACGCACGATCGCGTCTTCGACGTCCCGGGGCGCCACCATCATCAGGTCGGCCAGCTCGTCGACGATCACCAGCAGGTACGGGTACGGCTGGAGCTCGCGCTCGCTGCCCTCCGGCGGCGTGACCTTCCCCTCGCGCACCGCGCGGTTGAAGTCGTCTATGTGCCGGTAGCCGTAGGCGGCCAGGTCGTCGTAGCGCAGATCCATCTCCCGCACGACCCACTGGAGGGCCTCGGCGGCGCGCTTGGGGTTGGTGATGATGGGCGTGATCAGGTGCGGGATGCCCTCGTACGCGGTCAGCTCGACGCGCTTGGGGTCGACCAGGATCATCCGGACGTCCTCCGGCGTCGCCCGCATCATGACCGAGGTGATCAGGCAGTTGATGCAGGACGACTTGCCGGACCCGGTGGCGCCGGCGACCAGCATGTGCGGCATCTTCGCCAGCGAGTGCATGACGTAGCCGCCCTCGACGTCCTTGCCGAACGCGACCAGCATCGGGTCGTCGTCCTCCGCGGACTCCGCGAGCCGCAGCACGTCGCCGAGGTTGACCATCTCACGGTCGGTGTTGGGGATCTCGATGCCGACCGCGGACTTGCCGGGGATGGGGCTGATGATCCGCACATCGGGGCTGGCGACGGCGTACGCGATGTTCTTGGTCAGCGCCGTGATCCGCTCGACCTTCACGGCCGGGCCGAGCTCGATCTCGTACCGGGTGACCGTCGGGCCGCGGGTGAAGCCGGTGACCCGGGCGTCCACCTTGAACTCGGTGAAGACGGTGGTGAGCGAGTCGACGACGGCGTCGTTGGCCGCGCTGCGCGCCTTGCCCGGGCCGCCGCGCTCCAGCAGGTCGAGGGCGGGCAGCGCGTAGGTGATGTCGCCGGAGAGCTGGAGCTGCTCCGCGCGCGCGGGCAGGTCACGGGGCGCCTCGGGGGGAGCCTTGGTGAGGTCCGGGACGCCGGCGCGTGACTTCTCCTCCTGGAGCGCCTTGGCGGCCGGCCGGGGCTCCTTGGGGCGTGCCGCCGGTACGGGCGTGGTCTCCTCGTGGCCGGTGCGCTCGGTGGTGACGCCCTGGGTGAGGTCGGCGACGAGCGGAGAGGGCGGCATGCCGTGCAGCACGGCTCCGTCGAGCTCGGCGGCGGCGGCCGCTGCGACGTCCACAGGGCCCTTCGGGCGGTTCGGGTCGGGCTGCGACGCCCCGGAGCGCCGGGACCGTCCACGGCGCTTGGAGAGCGCCTCCTGCTCGGCGTCGTCGGGGTCGTACGCCTGCGAGCCGGTACCGCGGCGGCGGGAGCGCGCGGGCAGCGCCTCGCGCCACTGCTCCTCGTACCGCTCGTCGTCCTCGGTGGGGTGCCGGCCGGCGTCCTCCTGCACGATGCCGAGCTTCTGGCCGAGCAGCCGCAGCCGCTGCGGGACGGCGTTCACCGGGGTCGCCGTGACGACGAGCAGCCCGAAGACCGTGAGCAGCACGAGCAGCGGTACGGCGAGGACCTCGCCCATGGTGAACGTCAGCGGGGTCGCCACGCCCCAGCCGATGAGGCCGCCGGCGTCCTGTATGCCCTGTATGCCGTCGCTGCGCGCGGGCGAACCGCACGCGATGTGGACCTGTCCGAGCACGCCGATGACGAGCGCGGACAGACCGATGACGATGCGCCCGTTGGCCTCGGGCTGCTCGGGGTGGCGGATGAACCGTACGGCGATGACCCCGAGCAGGATCGGCACGAGCAGGTCGAGCCGGCCGAAGGTGCCGGTGACGAGCATCTCGACCAGTTCGCCGACCGGGCCCTGCAGGCTGGACCAAGTGCCCGCGGCCACGATCAGGGCGAGAGCGAGCAGCAGCAGCGCGACACCGTCCTTGCGGTGCGCCGGGTCGAGATTCCGCGCGCCCTGCCCGATGCCCCGGAACACTGCGCCGACAGCATGGGCGGCACCGAGCCACACGGCACGTACGAGCCGGTAGACGCCCCCGGTCGGACTGGGCGCGGGCTTCTTCGGAGCCGCCTTCTTGGCCGCGGCCTTCTTGGCGGGCGCCTTCTTCGCGGCAGTCCTCTTCGCGGGGGCCTTCTTCGCCGGAGCCTTCGCGGAAGCGGCCGCCTTCTTCGCGGGCGGCTTCTTGGCGGCGGACTGACGTGAGGCCATGAGGGCGAGATTACCGGTGGAGACCACAACGGACACGTGTGCCTACCGCTTCACCCGTTCGTGTCGCTTGGGAAGGCACGAAAAACTGACGCGGTCCGGAGGAGTCCTGACGCGTCCTCACGGAACGTACGCCACTTGGCACTACGCGGCACGTCCCGGCGGGGCCCTCCTCCACCGCCGCCGTCAGTTCGGCGACGGCACGGAAGGGGCTCCGCTGCCCGTGCCCGGCTCCAGGGCGTCCAGCGCACGGCGCAGCCCCGTCAGTTTGCGTTCGAGATGGGCCGCCGTGGCCACCACCGCGGCGTCCGCGGACTCGTCGTCCAGCTGTTTGGAGAGCGCCTCCGCCTGCTCCTCGACGGCGGCGAGCCGTGCGGAGAGCTCGGCGAGGATCCCGGCCGGTTCCTTGCTCTCGTCGACCGCGGACCTGCCACCGCCCTCCAGCTGCAGCCGCAGCAGCGCCGCCTGCTCCCTGAGCTGGCAGTTCTTCATGTACAGCTCGACGAAGACGGAGACCTTGGCCCGCAGCACCCACGGGTCGAACGGCTTGGAGATGTAGTCGACCGCGCCCGCCGCGTACCCACGGAAGGTGTGGTGCGGGCCGTGATTGATGGCGGTGAGGAAGATGATCGGGATGTCCCGGGTCCTCTCCCGCCGTTTGATGTGCGCGGCCGTCTCGAAACCGTCCATGCCCGGCATCTGCACGTCCAGCAGAATGACCGCGAAGTCGTCCGTCAGCAGCGCTTTGAGCGCTTCCTCCCCGGACGATGCCCGCACCAGCGTCTGATCGAGCGCGGAGAGAATGGCCTCCAGCGCCAGCAGATTCTCCGGCCGGTCATCGACCAGGAGGATCTTGGCCTTCTGCACCATGGCCCGCCCTCCTCGCCCCGGCGTGGGGCCTCCCCTGTCCGCAGGACCTGGAGCGGCACCCTCGGGAGCCGTCCCAGGGGACGACTCCCTTGTGCCGCCCGTCCTTGTGCCGGTCATCGTAGCCGTACCCCGCCAGTCGCCACACCCTGTCACCACGATGTCACCGTGCACGTAGCAGAAACGTAGCGGGGGACCAGAAGGTTCCCCGAATCCCGCACTTCTACACGACTTCCACCACAGTCAGTTATGCGGCGCCGGTCCCGAGGGGGCGACAACTCGCCACCCCGAGACCCGTATTCGGCCGCGTCGGCCCGGCGCTCCACGGCCCGCACCACCGCGCTCACGACCGTCCGGGCGCACCCTCGCACCCCTGAGCACCGGTCACTGGCCCCTCATCCACTGCTCCATCACCGAGAGCAGGTGATCGGGATCGACCGGCTTGGTGACGTAGTCCGAGGCGCCCGACTCGATGGCCTTCTCGCGGTCGCCCTTCATCGCCTTGGCCGTCAGCGCGATGATCGGCAGCCCGGCGAACTGGGGCATCCGCCGGATCGCCGTCGTCGTGGCGTACCCGTCCATCTCGGGCATCATGATGTCCATCAGGACGACCGCCACGTCCTCGTGCTGCTCCAGGACCTCGATGCCCTCCCGGCCGTTCTCGGCGTACAGCACCGACAGGCCGTGCTGCTCCAGGACGCTGGTCAGCGCGAAGACGTTGCGGATGTCGTCGTCGACGATCAGCACCTTCTCGCTGTCGAACCGGATCGGCTGACGCGGCTGCGCCGCCGGCTCCTGGCCGTTGGGCGACGACTGCTCCTGCGCGGTGGGCCGCGCGGGCGCGGCGGGCCCGGCCGGCCGGTTGCCTCGTCCGTCCGCCGCCGGCAGCGCCCTGCGGCGCCGCCTGAAGAGCGCGGCGGGCCCGTTCTGGGTCGCCTGGTACGACCTCACCTCGGCCGGCGTCTCGATGCCGGACGGTGTCAGCGGGCCCGCCTCGGCCTCCACCAGTTCCCCGGCCTCCATGGCGGGCGCCGCCTGCGAGTAGCCCTGGGGCGGCAGCTCGCTCGGGTGCAGCGGCAGGTACAGGGTGAACGTGGAGCCGCGTCCGGGCTCGCTCTGGGCGTGGATCTCACCGCCCAGCAGGCGCGCGATCTCCCGCGAGATGGACAGCCCGAGGCCCGTACCGCCGTACTTGCGGCTGGTGGTGCCGTCCGCCTGCTTGAAGGCCTCGAAGATCACCCGCATCTTGCTGGCCGCGATGCCGATGCCGGTGTCGGCGACGGAGAACGCGATCAGATCGGCGTCCGCGTCCCGCAGCGAGCCGGCCTCCAGCAGCTGCTCCCGGATGGCCGTGGGCACGTCGGCGCCCGCGGGCCGGATCACCAGCTCGACAGCGCCGGTGTCGGTGAACTTCACGGCGTTGGACAGCAGGTTGCGCAGCACCTGCAGCAGACGCTGCTCGTCGGTGTGCAGGGTGGCGGGCAGCTCCGGCGAGACCCGCACCGAGAAGTCCAGGCCCTTCTCCGCGGTCAGCGGGCGGAAGGTGGCCTCCACGTAGTCGACGAGCTGGACGAGCGCGATGCGCGTCGGGGAGACGTCCATCTTGCCCGCCTCGACCTTGGACAGGTCGAGGATGTCGTTGATGAGCTGGAGCAGGTCGGAGCCCGCGCCGTGGATCGTCTCGGCGAACTCGACCTGCTTGGGGGTGAGGTTCGCCTCCGGGTTGTCGGCGAGCAGCTTGGCGAGGATCAGCAGCGAGTTGAGCGGGGTGCGCAGCTCGTGCGACATGTTCGCCAGGAACTCGCTCTTGTAGCGCATGGAGACGGCGAGCTGCTCGGCGCGCTCCTCCAGCACCTGCCGCGCCTCCTCGATCTCGGTGTTCTTGACCTCGATGTCGCGGTTCTGCCGGGCCAGCAGCTCGGCCTTGTCCTCCAGCTCGGCGTTGGAGGCCTGCAGGGCCGCCTGCCGCTGCTCCAGCTCCTCCGAGCGCAGCCGCAGCTGCTCGGTCAGCTCCTGCGACTGCTTCAGCAGCACCTCCGTCTTGGTGTTGACGGAGATGGTGTTGACGCTGGTCGCGATCATCTCGGCGATCTGGTTCAGGAAGTCCTTCTGGATCTGCGTGAACGGCGTGAAGGAGGCCAGC
The DNA here is from genome assembly GCA_000719105.1 of Streptomyces sclerotialus. Taxonomy (GTDB): domain Bacteria; phylum Actinomycetota; class Actinomycetes; order Streptomycetales; family Streptomycetaceae; genus Streptomyces; species Streptomyces sclerotialus_B. The sequence continues at coordinate 94,197 of JODX01000022.1, forward strand.
TCGATGACGCCGAGCACGGTGCCCTCGAAGAGCACCGGAAGCACGATGACCTGGGCCGGGGGCGCCTCGCCGAGTCCGGAAGAGATCTTCAGATAGCCGCTGGGCGCGTTGTCCACGAGGATGGTGCGCTTCTCCGTGGCCGCCGTCCCGATGAGCCCCTCGCCCGGGTGGAACGACGTCGGCATGGATCCCATGGAGTAGCCGTACGACCCGAGCATGCGCAGCTCGTAGGCGTCGTCGTCGCCGGTGCCGAGGTCGTTGAGGTCCTTGCCGTCGACCAGCGGCAGGGCGAGGAAGAACGCTCCGTGCTGCGCGGAGACCACGGGCGTCAGCTCGCTCATGATCAGAGAGGCCACGTCCGCCAGGTCGCGGCGGCCCTGCATCAGCGCGGAGATCCGGGCGAGATTGCCCTTGAGCCAGTCCTGCTCCTTGTTGGCGATCGTGGTGTCGCGCAGGTTGGCGATCATCTTGTTGATGTAGTCCTGAAGCTCCGAGATCTCGCCCGAGGCGTCCACGTCGATCTTCAGGTTGAGGTCGCCGCGGGTCACCGCGGTGGCCACGCGCGCGATGGCACGCACCTGCCGGGTCAGGTTCCCGGCCATCTCGTTCACCGACTCGGTGAGGTCGCGCCAGGTGCCGTCGACGTCACGCACGCGCGCCTGGCCGCCGAGCTGGCCCTCCGTGCCCACCTCACGGGCGACGCGGGTGACCTCCTCGGCGAACGACGAGAGCTGGTCGACCATCGTGTTGATCGTGGTCTTGAGCTCGAGGATCTCCCCGCGCGCGTCGATGTCGATCTTCTTGGTCAGGTCGCCCTTGGCGATGGCCGTCGTGACCATCGCGATGTTGCGCACCTGGCCGGTCAGGTTGGACGCCATCTGGTTCACGGACTCGGTGAGGTCCTTCCACGTACCGGACACGCCCGGCACGCGCGCCTGCCCGCCGAGGATCCCGTCCGTGCCCACCTCGCGGGCCACCCGGGTCACCTGGTCGGCGAACGAGCTCAGGGTCTTCACCATCGTGTTGACGGTGTCGGCGAGCTGGGCCACCTCGCCGCTCGCCTCGACGGTGACCTTCTTCGTCAGGTCACCGTTGGCGACCGCGGTCGCGACCTGCGAGATGTTGCGCACCTGGCTGGTCAGGTTCGCGGCCATCACGTTGACGTTGTCGCTGAGGTCCTTCCAGATGCCGGTGACGCCGGGCACCCGCGCCTGACCGCCCAGGTTGCCCTCGGTGCCCACCTCACGGGCCACCCGGGTCACCTGCTCGGCGAAGTTGGACAGCTGGTCGACCATCGTGTTGACCGTGGTGACGAGCTCGAGGATCTCGCCCTTGGCGTCGACGGTGATCTTCTTCGACAGGTCACCCTTGGCGACGGCGGTCGTGACCTCGGCGATGTTGCGTACCTGCATGGTCAGGTTGTTGGCCATGCCGTTCACGGACTGCGTGAGGTCCTTCCAGGTGCCGGAGACGCCCTGGACCTCGGCCTGACCGCCGAGGATGCCCTCGGTGCCCACCTCGCGGGCCACGCGCGTGACCTGCTCGGCGAAGTTGGAGAGCTGGTCCACCATCGTGTTGAGGGTGTTCTTCAGCTCGAGGATCTCCCCGCGCGCGTCCACATCGATCTTCTGCGACAGATCACCGCGGGCCACCGCCGTGGCGACCTGCGCGATGTTGCGCACCTGGGCGGTGAGGTTGCCGGCCATGCCGTTCACGGAGTCCGTGAGGTCACGCCACACACCGGCGACACCGGGCACCTGCGCCTGACCGCCCAGCCGGCCCTCCGTACCCACCTCACGCGCAACACGTGTCACTTGATCGGCGAACGCGGAGAGCTGGTCGACCATCGTGTTGATGGTGTTCTTCAGCTCGAGGATCTCCCCGCGCGCGTCCACATCGATCTTCTGCGACAGATCACCGCGGGCCACCGCAGTCGTCACCTGGGCGATCTGCCGCACCTGTGAGGTCAGGTTCCCCGCCATGAAGTTGACGGAGTCGGTGAGCTCCTTCCACGTCCCCGACACGCCGTCCACGCGGGCCTGGCCGCCGAGGCGGCCCTCCGTGCCCACGTCGCGGGCCATACGGGTGACCTGGTCGGCGAAGCTCGACAGCTGGTCCACCATCGTGTTCACGGTGTTCTTCAACTGGAGCATCTCGCCGGAGACGTCGACGGTGACCTTCTGCGACAGATCACCGTTGGCCACGGCCGTCGTCACCTGGGCGATGTTCCTCACCTGTCCGGTGAGGTTACGGAACGCCGTGTTGACGGAGTCGGTGAGGTCCTTCCACGTCCCGGCCGCGCCCGGCACCTGCGCCTGGCCGCCCAGCTCACCCTCGACACCGATCTCCCGGGCCACACGCGTGACCTCGGCACCGAACGCGGAGAGCTGGTCCACCATCGTGTTGACGGTGTTCTTCAGCTCGAGCATCTCGCCCGCGACGTCGACGGTGACCTTCTGCGACAGATCACCGTTGGCCACCGCCGTCGTCACCGCCGCGATGTCCCTCACCTGCGTGGTGAGGTTCCGGAACACGGTGTTGACGGAGTCCGTGAGGTCCTTCCAGGTGCCCGCCGCGCCCGGCACGTTCGCCTGACCGCCCAGGCGTCCCTCGGCACCGACCTCGTTCGCCACACGGGTGACCTCGTCCGCGAACGTCCGCAGCGTCTCGGTCATCTGGTTGATCGTCTCGGCGAGCTGCGCGACCTCGCCGCGCGCGCTCACGGTCACCTTCCGCGACAGATCACCGTTGGCGACGGCGGTCGTGACCTCCGCGATCCCGCGCACCTGGGCCGTGAGGTTGCCGGCCATCAGGTTCACCGAGTCGGTGAGGTCCTTCCAGACCCCCGCCACCCCGGGCACCTGCGCCTGGCCGCCCAGCTCTCCCTCGACGCCCACCTCGCGCGCGACCCGCGTCACCTCGGCGGAGAACGAGGAGAGCTGGTCGACCATCGTGTTGACGGTGTTCTTCAGCTCCAGCATCTCGCCGGCCACGTGCACCGTGACCTTGCGCGACAGATCACCCTTGGCGACCGCCGTCGTGACCAGCGCGATGTCCCGCACCTGTGCGGTCAGCCGGTACGCCATCGTGTTGACGGAATCGGTCAGGTCCTTCCACGAACCGGACATCCCGCGGACCCGCGCCTGGCCGCCCAGCTTGCCTTCGGTACCGACCTCGCTGGCCACGCGCGTGACCTCGTCGGTGAACGTCGACAGCTGGTCGACCAGATTGTTGACCGTACGCCCGACCTTCAGGAACTCTCCGCGCAGCGGATGCCCGCCGTTCCCGTCCGTGCCCTGGGCCCGCAGCTCCATGCGCTGCGACAGATCACCGTCCGCCACCGCGGACAGCACCCGGCCGACCTCGGACACGGGCCGCGCCAGCTCGTCCACCAGCGCGTTGGAGGCGTCGATCGCCGCCGCCCAGGAACCCTCGCAGGCACCCGTCTCCAGCCGCTCGGTGAGCTTGCCCTCTCTGCCCACGACACGCCGCACCCGCGACAGCTCACCGGTCAGATGAAGATTGCGGTCGGCCACATCGTTGAAGACGGCCGCGAGCTCCGACATCACCCCGTCGCCGGTGACCGGCAGGCGTTTGCGGAAGTTGCCGTCGCGCATCGCTTCCAGGGCCGCGAGCAGCCGGTTCAGGGAAGCCGTCTCCACCACGGTGGTGCTGTTGCGCGTGGTGCGCCTACTACCCAGGGACTGTCCGCCTTTCGCGCGCGTCTTCGTGCCCCGCGCCGCTGCGCCAGACTCCACTGTGTCCCTCCCGCAGGGGTCGACCATCACTGCTCTGCGTGTTTCCTGTGCTGCTCGGCGTGCCGTGCACAGCCGCGTGGTGCTGCCTCGATATACCAGGAGCCGCCGGAATGCTGCTGCCCGGTCGTACGGAAGGCACTCGACCCGGCCGGACCTTCCCTAGAAGCTTGCCCAGTGTTTCACCATGGCTGAACCAGGCCATAACAGTTCGGCAGCTTCGCACATCGCCCGCAACGCCCCCGGGGCGGAATCACAGGCGACCGGCATCCGCATGGACGGCGAAGGTAAGTAACCTTGCATGCGGCTGTCCAGCCGTGCCGGTCCGTCCGGCCTGGGCGGTGGCACGAGCACGAGCGGGCAGGCATCGGAGGGGCGGCCGCACCATGACCACCGGACTGCATCCTGGGGGACAGCCCCAGGATCCTCGGCCGACGGAGCACCATCGCCTGCCCCTGCTCCCGCAGGAGCGGACCGGCCGCGGACACCCGCACGTCGAGAACCGCACAAGGAGTTCTGTGATCACCGCGCGCGCGGCCGCCAGTTTCGAGCCCGTCGGGCGATCGGTCGCGACCGCCCGCTCCTTCGTCCGCGACACCCTCCAGGGCTGGGGCTTCGCCGACATCGCCGACGACGCCGTGGTCCTGACCAGCGAGCTGGTCACCAACGCGGTGGTGCACGCGGGCACCGCGGCGGACGTCCTGTGCCTGCGCACCGAGGACGGCGTCCGCATCGAGGTCGCCGACAGATACCCCGAACGCGAGATCCCTCTCCAGGGCGCACCCGTCACCATGGGCAGCCCCGACCGTGAGGGCGGCCGCGGCCTGCAGCTCTGCGCGGCCCTGGCCACCCGCTGGGGTGTCGAGTACACGCCCACGCACAAGCAGGTCTGGTTCCAGCTCGACCTTCCCGAGCGCCCGGTGGGCACCCGAGCCGCCGGCCCGTCGCTGCCGGCCGACCTGCTCCCGCTCGCCGCCGACGGCCGGGTCCGCGTCGCGGTCGTCCAGATCGACCGCTCGGGCGCCATCAGCGCCTGGAACGAGGACGCCGAGGAACTCTTCGGCTACCCGGCCGAGCAGGTCGTCGGCAAGCCCCTCACCGACCTCGCCGCCTGGCCGCACACCCCGGGCACCAGCACCGGCATCGCCGAGGCCCTTCAGCTCTCCCGCTGGGAGGGCAGCTACGGCGTCCGCGGCGCCAACGGCCGCGTCACCCCCGTGTACGCCTCCCACCTGCGCGTACGCGACACGGACGGCGAACCCTCGACGGTCTGTCTCCTCGTGCGGGACCACGAACGCGCCGTCCTGCAGACCCCGCTCCGCAACGCGTCCTCCGACACGGCGACCGCGCCCGAGAGCCAGAGCGTGGATCCGTTCGAGGTCTTCATCGGCTCCCCCGCCCCCGACGACCTGGACGGCCTGCTGCAGCGCACCGTCGAACGCGCGCGCGACATGCTCGACGGCGACGCGGCCTTCCTGCTCCTGGCCACCGACGACGAGACCGAGCTGGAGGTCCGCGCCTCGACCGGCCTGCCCTCCGCCCGGCAGCGCTTCGCGCGCGTCCCCGTGGAGGCCGGCCCCGGCCGCTACGGCTCGGCCCGTATGCCCGCGGTCCACGACGACCTCCTGGCCGTCCCCGGCGCCGTACCCCTTCTCAACGGCACGGGCATGCGCTCGGTCGTCACGGTCCCGCTGAAGGTCGAGGGCCGCCTCACGGGTTCGCTCGGCGTGGCAGCGGAGTCCTCCGGCCGCTATTCGAACGAGGAGGCGCTGCGCCTCCAGTTCGCCGCCGACCGCATCGCGCTGGCCGTGGAGTCGGCCCGCCTGGGCGAGCTGGAACGGCTGCGCCGCGGCTCGCTCAGCTTCCTGGTCGAGGCGTCCGACCTGCTCGCCGGCACCCTCGACCGCGACCAGACCCTGGCGCTGATGGCCCAGATGACCATCCCGACCCTCGCCACCTGGTGCGCGGTGTACACGATCGCCGACCAGGCCTCGGAGCCGTACCTGTCGTACGTCCTGCACGAGGACGAGGAGCGCATCGACGGCCTGAAGGCCCTCCTGTCCAAGATCCCGCCGCCGGAACCGATCCCCACTCCGGGCGCCCGTGTCTGGTCGGCCCCGGCCGCAGCGGCCCACCAGGCGGCGCTGCGCCAGTCCATGCGCAGCCTCGGCCTCGGCGAGCCGGCCACGGTCAGCTCGGGCATCGGTACGACCCTGGCGACGGCCTCGGCGGTGGGCGGCGAGACGGTCGTCCTGCCCCTGGTGGCCCGCAACCGCGTGATCGGCATGCTGACCCTCGGCAAGCCCACGGACGAGCACTTCCGCCAGGAGATCCTGGAACTGGCCGAGGACCTCAGCCGCCGGGCCGCCCTGGCCCTGGACAACGCCCGCCTGTACTCGGAACGCGTGGCGATCAGCCAGTCCCTCCAGCGCAGCCTCCTCCCGCCCGGCCTGCCGCAGATCGACGGCGTGGAGGTAGACGTCATCTACCGCGCGGCGGGCGAGGGCAACGAGGTCGGCGGTGACTTCTACGACCTCTTCCCGATCCGCGACGGCGCGTACGGCTTCGCCATCGGCGACGTCTGCGGTACGGGCCCGAACGCGGCCGCGGTCACCGGCCTCGCCCGGCACGCGCTCCGGCTGCTGGCCCGCGAGGGGCTGAGCGGGCCGACCGTCCTGGACCGGCTGAACTCCGCGATCCTCGACGAGGGCGACCGCGGCCGCTTCCTGACCCTGCTCTACGGCGAGCTGCAGCCTCAGGAGGACGGCGGCGCCCTGCTGAAGGTCGTCTGCGCCGGTCACCCGTTGCCGCTGCGCCTGCGCCAGGACGGCACGGTGGAGCCGGCCGCCGACCCGCAGCCGCTGCTCGGCGTCATGGACGAGCTCGATCTGTACGAGCAGGAGGTACGGCTCGACCCGGGCGACGTCCTGCTGTGCGTGACGGACGGTGTCACCGAACGCCGCGAGGGCACGCGCATGCTCGGCGACGACGGCCTCGCGGACGTCCTGACGACCTGTACGGGCCTGACGGCGGGCGCTGTCGCGGCCCGCATCATGCGCGCGGTCGAACGCTTCGCCTCGGACGCCCCGTCGGACGACATGGCGATCCTGGCGATGCGGGTACCGGGCCTGCAGAAGGACTGAGAAGGGCCGAAGGGGGCCGAGAACACGAAAAAGGCCCCGCCCGAATGGGCGGGGCCTTTCTGTCTGAGCCCCCAAACGGAATCGAACCGTTGACCTTCTCCTTACCATGGAGACGCTCTGCCGACTGAGCTATAGGGGCCTGTCGCCTTTTCCGAGGTTTCCCTCGCGGCAACGGAATAGATCATACCCCGAACAGACCTGTACTCCCAACCGCGTCCAGCTCGTCGGGAACCGATCAGAAGGCGGGCTGCAGCAGTCCACCGAGCGCGTTGCACGCGGAGACGATCCGCTGCATGTCCCGCCTGGTGAGCGCCGCGTCGACGGGCAGCGCCAGCGTCTCGTCCGCGGCCCGCTCGGTCTCCGGCAGGCACACGTCCCGGCGGAACGCCGGCGTACGGTGCACAGGCGTCTTCACCGGCACCCGGCACTCCACGCCCCTGGCCCGCACGGCCCGCGCGAAGGCGTCCCGGTCCGGCCTCCCGTTGCCCGGCACACGCACGACGTACTGCTGGTACGTGTGCCCCTCGGCCTCCTCCGGCGTCCGCACTCCGCTGAGCTTCGCATCGAGGTAGGCGGCCCGCTGCCGGCGCTGGGCTATCTCGTCGTACGGTGCCTCGGACTCTCCGTGCTCCAGCACCAGAAGCCCGTGCCGCTGGGCGAGCGAGCGCAGCCGCTCGATGTCGGCCGACCGGCCGAAACGGTGTACGACGACGAGAGCAGCCGTCCGGGGGGTGATGACTGCGTCCACCGCCATGGAATCGAGGCAGTAGGTCGCCGGATCTATGTCGGCGAAGACCGGCACGGCACCCGCCTGGGCCACGGCTTCGGCGACCTCGACGTTGCCGAACGCCGGCACGACGACCTCGTCACCGGAGCCGATGCCCGCCGCTCTGAGCATTCCAACGGTACCCATGACAGGGATGGTGATCGCGCAACGTGAACGCCGAGTGACGCAAAGCAAAAAAGAGTTGGTCCCCGGACTGAAGTCCGGGGACCAACTCTTCAATATTTGTTCGGCGGCGTCCTACTCTCCCACAGGGTCCCCCCTGCAGTACCATCGGCGCTGTAAGGCTTAGCTTCCGGGTTCGGAATGTAACCGGGCGTTTCC
>JODX01000023.1 GCA_000719105.1 Streptomyces sclerotialus
AGCAGACCCGCCGCCACGCCGCCATCGCCGCCCTCCTCCGCGTCCCCCACGTCGTCCTCGCCGTCAACAAGATGGACCTCGTCGGCTACGAGGAGAAGGAGTTCGACCGGATCGTCCAGGACTTCGCGGGTGACGCCGCGGAACTGGGCCTGCCCGGCTTCACCCCGATCCCGGTGTCCGCGCTGGCGGGTGACAACGTCGTCGAGCGCTCGGCGCACATGGACTGGTACGAGGGCCCGGCCCTGCTGGAGTTCCTCGAGACCGTGCCGGTCGGCGACGAGTCCGTCGACGCCCCGGCGCGCTTCCCGGTGCAGTACGTGATCCGGCACGGCGACGACCGCTACTACGCGGGCCAGCTCGTGTCGGGCGTGCTGCGGGTGGGCGACCGGGTGACGATCCACCCGTCGGGCGAGACCTCGGAGATCACCGGCATCGACGTGCTCGGCGAGGCGGCGGCGACGGCGTACGCGCCGCAGTCGGTCAGCCTGCGCCTGGCCGACCAGCGGGACGTGTCGCGCGGCGACATGATCACCGCCGGGGCCGATGTGCCCTCGCTGACGCAGGACGTCCGGGCCGCCGTGTGCCATCTGGCCGACCGGCCGCTGAAGGTCGGCGACCGGGTGCTCGTCCGGCACACCACGCGGACCGTCAAGGCGATCGTCAAGAGCCTCGACGGGACCGACGGCGCGGCGGAGCTGACCGCGAACGACCTGGGCCGGATCACCCTGCGCACCGCCGAGCCGCTGGCGCTCGACGACTACGCGGCCGTACGCCGCACGGGCGCGTTCCTCCTGGTGGACCCGGCGGACGGGGCGACGCTGACGGCGGGCATGGCCGAGCTGTCGTAGCCCTTCGGGTATCCGAGTACGGGCACACGGACGCCTTCAGGCCCCGAGCGTCAGGCGGGGCCTGGGGGCGTCCGTGCGTCCGGTGCGGGGGCGGCGGCTGCCGGCCCGGTAGGGCGCGGGCCAGACGATGCCCGGCCCCTCGTAGCCCTGCTCGGCCGCCGCGTGCAGGGTCCAGTTCGGGTCGTACAGATGCGGGCGGGCGAGCGCGCACAGGTCCGCGCGCCCGGCGAGGATCAGCGAGTTGACGTCGTCCCAGGAGGAGATCGCGCCCACGGCGATCACCGGGACACCCGCCTCGTGGCGGATGCGGTCCGCGAAGGGGGTCTGGTAGGAGCGGCCGTACGCGGGGCGCTCCTCGGCGACGACCTGACCGGTGGACACGTCGACGGCGTCGGCGCCGTGCGCGGCGAAGGCACGGGCGATCTCCACGGCGTCCTCGGCGGTCGTGCCGCCGTCGGCCCAGTCGCTGGCGGAGATACGGACGGTCATGGGCCGCTCCTCCGGCCACACCGAGCGCACCGCGTCGAACACCTCGAGCGGGTAGCGCAGCCGGCGCTCCAGGGAGCCGCCGTACCGGTCGGTGCGCCGGTTGGTGAGCGGGGAGAGGAAGCCGGAGAGCAGATAGCCGTGGGCGCAGTGGAGTTCGAGGAGGTCGAAGCCGCAGCGCGCGGCGCGCCACGCGGCCGCCGTGAACTCCTCGCGGAGGTCGGTGAGCTGCGCGCGGGTGAGCTCGCGGGGCGTCTGGCTGCGCGGGGTGTACGGGAGCGGGGACGCGGCCACGAGCGGCCAGTTGCCCTCGTCGAGGGGCTCGTCCATGCCCTCCCACATCAGTTTGGTGGAGCCCTTGCGGCCGGAGTGGCCGAGCTGGACGCCGATCGCGGTGCCCGGCGCGTGCCGGTGCACGAACGTCACGATGCGGCGCCAGGCCTCGGCCTGCCGGTGCGTCCACAGTCCGGCACAGCCCGGGGTGATCCGGCCCCGCGGGCTCACGCACACCATCTCGGTCATGACCAGCCCGGCGCCGCCGAGGGCCCGTGCGCCCAGGTGGACGAGGTGGAAGTCGCCGGGGAGGCCGTCCGCCGCCGCGTACATGTCCATGGGCGAGACGACGACGCGGTTGCGCAGGGTCAGTCCGCGCAGCCGCAGCGGCGTGAACATCGGGGGCGTGCCGGGCGGGCAGCCGAACTCGCGCTCCACGGCGGCGGTGAAGCGGGCGTCGCGCAGCCGCAGGTTGTCGTGGGTGACGCGGCGGCTGCGGGTGAGGAGACCGAAGGCGAACCGGCGGGGCGGCTGGTCCAGGTACCGGGCCAGGTCCTCGAACCACTCCAGGCTGGCCCGGGCCGCGCGCTGGGTGGAGGCGACGACGGGACGCCGCTCCTCCTCGTACGCGGTGAGCGCCTCGCCGACGGAGGACCGTTCTTCCAGGCAGGCGGCGAGGGCGAGGGCGTCCTCGACGGCGAGCTTGGTGCCGGAGCCGATGGAGAAGTGGGCGGTGTGGGCGGCGTCGCCGAGCAGGACCACACTGCCGTGGGACCAGTGCGCGTTGACGACGGTGCGGAAGGTGGTCCACGTGGAGGTGCCCGCCCGCAGCGGCCGTCCGCCGAGGGCGTCCGTGAAGATCTTCGCGCACCGCTCGACCGACTCGCGTACGTCCATGTCCGCGAAGCCGGCGGCCCGCCACACCTCGTCGCGCATCTCGACGACGACGGTGGAGGCATCGGCCGCGTACGGATAGCCGTGGAGCTGCATCACGCCGTGTTCCGTCTCGGCGACGTCGAAGCGGAAGGCGTCGAGGGCGAAGTCGGCGGCGAGCCAGATGTAGCGGCAGCGGTGGTCCTCGACGGTGGGGCGGAACTCGTGTGCGTACGCCTCGCGGCTGGCGCTGTGCACGCCGTCGGCCGCGATGACGAGGTCGTGGCTCTCGGCGAGCCGCGACGGGTGCGGCGCCCGGGTACGGAACCGCAGGTCCACGCCGAGCGCACGGCACCGCTCGTGCAGGATCTCCAGCAGCCGCCGTCGGCCGAGCGCGGCGAAGCCGTGGCCGCCGCAGGTGTGGCGCACGCCCCGGTGCACGATGTCGATGTCGTCCCAGCGCACGAACTCGTCGCTCAGTGCCGCGTACACGACGGGGTCGGCGTGCTCGATGCCGCCGAGGGTCTCGTCGGACAGCACGACGCCGAAGCCGAAGGTGTCGTCCGGGGCGTTGCGCTCCCAGACGGTGATCTCGCGGGCGGGGTCGAGCCGCTTGAGCAGGGCGGCGGCGTAGAGGCCGCCGGGTCCGCCGCCGACGACGGCTACGCGGAGGGGACGACGACCTGATGTGTCCGCTGCGGTCACCGCCCCCGCCACCCCGGTCACCGCCCCTGCCACTTCGGCGCGCGCTTCTCGCCGAACGCGGCATGGAACTCGGCGTAGTCCTCCCCGTGCATGAGCAGCGCCTGGGTCGCGGCGTCGAGCTCGACGGCGGCGGCGAGCGGCATGTCCAGTTCGGCGGTGAGCAGGGCCTTGGTCTGGGCGTACGCCAGTGCCGGGCCCCCGGCCAGCCGGCGGGCCAGTTCGTGGGCGGCCTCGTCGGCGCTGTCCTCGTCCGTCAGCAGGCTGATCAGCCCGATCCGCTCGGCCTCGGCGGCGCGCACCGATTCGCCGAGCATGAGCAGCCGGGTGGCGTGCCCCAGGCCGACGACCCGGGGCAGCAGATAGGCGGCGCCCATGTCGCCGCCGGACAGGCCGACCCGGGTGAAGAGGAAGGCGAACCGGGCGCTGGGGTCGGCGACCCGGAAGTCGGCGGCCAGCGCCAGGACCGCGCCCGCACCCGCGGCCACCCCGTGCACCGCGGCGACCACCGGGAACGGGCACTCCCGGATCGCCCGGACGACCTGGCCGGTCATCCGGTTGAAGTCGAGGAGCGAGGCGGTGTCCATGGCGAGGGTGGCGCCGATGATCTCGTCGACGTCGCCGCCGGAGCAGAAGCCGCGCCCCTCCCCCGCCAGCACCAGGGCGCGCACGGACCGCTCCCGGGACAGCTCGGCGAGCAGGTCGCGCAGATCGGCGTAGGCGCCGAAGGTGAGCGCGTTCAGTTTCCCGGGGCGGGCGAGGGTGACCGTGGCGACGCCGTCGTCGACGGCGCACCGCAGATGGCGCCAGTCGGAGGTGCGGGCGGCGGAGCCGGTGAAGGGACTCATGAGGGGGGCGGCCTCCTCCGACACGGGACAGGCCACGGGGCGGCTGCCGTGCCTGCCGGATGCCGTGCCTGCCGGGGCTACCTCATGAAGCTATCACCCGTCTGTGACTGTCGTCACGAAGCCGCGACAACCCTGCTCCGGTCCGGCCGGCGCCCGTCACACGGTCACGCCTGCGCGACAGCCCCGTAACGGCGGGCGCGCTCGCACGGGCCCGTGCGTCGGTACGGGTGAGCCGCGCCGTACCATTCCAGAAGTTGAAAGCAGGATGACCTGCTCATGAACGGACCCGCCTTGCACGAACCCCCCGTACCCGCCTCCTGGCGCGTCGCGCTGCCGCACACGGCCGCGGCCGTGCCCACCGCCCGCGCGCTGGTCCGTACGGCGCTGGCCGAGCAGGAGCCCGCGGCCGACAGCGACACGGCGGAGCTCCTCACCGCCGAACTGGTGGCCAACGCCGTGGAGCACACGACGGGCCAGGCGCCCATAGAGCTGGTCGTGGAGCTGCTGCCGACCGGCTGCCGGGTCGAGGTCCACGACCCGGACCCGGACCCGCCCGGCGACCTCGCACAGCCGGTGACGGAGGAGCCCGACCCCTGGCAGGAGCACGGGCGCGGACTGCTCCTCATCCGCGCGCTCAGCTCGTCGTGCGGCCACCGTCCCACCGCGTCCGGCAAGGCGGTGTGGTTCAGGCTGCCGGTGGTGCCGGCGCGGTAGGACGCGCCCGGCGGGGAACCGCTCAGCGGCCCAGCGTCGCCACCATGACCGCCTTGATGGTGTGCATGCGGTTCTCGGCCTCGTCGAAGACCACCGAGTGCGACGACTCGAAGACCTCGTCCGTGACCTCCAGGAAGTCCAGGCCGTACGTCTCGTGGATCTCGCGGCCGACCTTGGTGCCGAGGTCGTGGAAGGCCGGCAGGCAGTGCAGGAACTTCACGTCCGGGTTGCCGGTGGCGCGCAGTACGTCCATGGTCACGGCGTACGGGGTCAGGGCGGCGATCCGCTCGGCCCAGACCTCCTTGGGCTCACCCATGGAGACCCACACGTCGGTGGCGACGAAGTCGGCGCCCCGGACGCCCTCGGTGACGTCCTCGGTGAGGGTGATGCGGGCGCCGCTGGTCTCGGCGAGCTTGCGGGCGTGGGTGACGATCTCCTCGGCGGGCCAGTAGGCCTCCGGGGCGACGATCCGGACGTCCATGCCGAGGAGCGCGCCGGTGACCAGGTAGGAGTTGCCCATGTTGAAGCGCGCGTCACCGAGGTAGGCGAAGGCGGTCTCCGTCAGCGGCTTCGTACAGTGCTCGGTCATCGTGAGCACGTCGGCGAGCATCTGGGTGGGGTGCCAGTCGTCGGTGAGGCCGTTGTAGACGGGCACGCCCGCGTACGCGGCCAGCTCCTCCACGTGTCCCTGGCTGTCCCCGCGGTATTCGATGCCGTCGAACATCCGGCCGAGCACCCGCGCGGTGTCCTTCACGGACTCCTTGTGGCCGATCTGCGAGCCGGACGGGTCCAGGTAGGTCGTCGAGGCGCCCTGGTCGGCGGCCGCGACCTCGAAGGCGCAGCGCGTACGGGTGGAGGTCTTCTCGAAGATCAGCGCGATGTTCCGGCCGCGCAGGTACTGCGTCTCGGTCCCGGCCTTCTTGGCCGCCTTGAGCTCGGCGGCCAGCTCGATCAGGCCGCGGAACTCCTCCTGGGTGAAGTCCAGCTCCTTGAGGAAGTGGCGGCCGGCGAGGGCGGTCGGGACTGTCGCCATGGGGCGCTCCTGGGTGCGGGGGCGAGGTGGGGCGGATGAACGTACGAACGAACGGATTGGAAGTCTATACGACCTTCAACATTTATATGCAAGACGCCACCCCGCTGCCGCGTATCTCAGCTCACGGCGTCCCGTTCCACCGGACAGCTCATGCACCGCGGTCCGCCCCGTCCCCGCCCCAGCTCGCTCCCCGGGATCTCGATCACCTCGATGCCCTGCTTGCGCAGATGCGTGTTGGTGGTGGAGTTGCGCTCGTAGGCGATCACCACGCCCGGTTCGACCGCGAGGACGTTGCAGCCGTCGTCCCACTGCTCCCGCTCGGCCGCGTGCACGTCCTGCGTGGCGGTCAGGACCCGGATCTCGGTGAGCCCCAGCGCGGCGGCGATCGCGCGGTGCATGTGCTCCGGCGGATGGTCGGTGACCTTGAGCTCCTCGTCGTCGGCGCCCGGTTCGATGGTGTACGAGCGGAGCATGCCGAGCCCCGCGTACTGGGTGAACGTATCGCCGTCGATCATCGTCATCACCGTGTCGAGGTGCATGAACGCGCGCCGCTTCGGCATGTCCAGCGCCACGATGGTGCGCGCCGAGCCCTCCGCGAACAGCTTGTGCGCCAGCATCTCCACCGCCTGCGGCGTGGTCCGCTCGCTCATGCCGATGAGCACGGCGCCGTTGCCGATGACCAGCACGTCGCCGCCCTCGATGGTGGACGGGAAGTCGGCCAGCCCCTCCGACCAGACGTGGAAGGACTCGTCGCGGAAGAGCGGGTGGTGCCGGTAGATCGCCTCGAAGTGGACGGTCTCGCGCTGCCGCGCCGGCCAGCGCATGGCGTTGATCGAGACCCCGTCGTATATCCAGGCGGAGGTGTCGCGGGTGAACAGGTGGTTGGGCAGCGGCCCGAGCACGAAGCCGTCGAGGTCCATGACGTGGAACCGCACCGAGGTCGGCTCGGCGTGCGCCTCCAGGAACTCCCGCTTGGTCATCCCGCCCACGAGGGCCTCGGCGAGCTCACCCGTGGGCAGGGTCTCGAAGGCGGCTCGCAGGTGGTCCGTGGCGAGCGGCCCGTACTCCTTCTCGTCGAAGACCCGGTCCAGGATCAGCTCCTTGGCGGCCGGGATCTCCAGTACGTCGGTGAGCAGGTCACCGAAGAGGTGGACGGTGACCCCGCGGTCCCGCAGGACGTCCGCGAACCCGTCGTGCTCCAGGCGCGCCCGGCGCACCCACAGCACGTCGTCGAAGAGGAGGGCGTGCTTGTTGCTGGGGGTGAGCCTTTTGAGCTCGAGATCGGGCCGGTGCAGGATGACCCGGCGCAGCCGTCCGGCTTCGGAGTCGACGTGGAATCCCATGTCTCCATCCTGACCAGTCCGAGCGCGTAATCACCCTCCATTGCCCTGTTCGGCGTGGGGCGTCGCACGGGCCGGGGCAGCGCGCGGCCGGGGCGGCCCGGTGTTCCGCACCGGGCCGCCCCCGCCTCACAGCCGCGGGTCCACCGGCTCCGACTCCAGCGCCAGCACCCCGAACACCGCCTCGTGCACCCGCCACAGCGGCTCGCCCTCGGCCAGCCGGTCCAGCGCCTCCAGACCCAGGGCGTACTCGCGGATCGCCAGCGACCGCTTGTGGTTCAGGAACCGGCCGCGCAGCCGGGCCAGGTTGTCCGGGCGGGTGTACTCGGGGCCGTAGATGATCCGCAGGTACTCCCGGCCCCGGCACTTGATGCCGGGCTGCACCAAGCGGCCCTGCTTGTCGCGCACCAGCGCCCCGACCGGCTTGACGACCATGCCCTCGCCGCCGCGGCCGGTCATCTCCAGCCACCAGTCGACACCCGCCCGCACCGACTCCTCGTCCCCGGTGTCCACGTACAGCCGTCGCGTCGTCTGCAGCAGCCCGGACCCGTCGTGCTCGACCATCCGGTCGAGCAGGGCCAGCTGCTCGTCGTGCGGCAGCCCGGCCAGGCTGCGGCCCTGGACCGCGAGGATCTGGAAGGGGGCGAGCCGCACGCCCTCCAGTCCGTCCGTCGGCCAGCAGTACCGCCGGTACGCCTCCGTGAACGCCCCCGCGTCGGCCGCCCGCTCCCGCTGCCGCGGCAGCAGCTCCCCCACGTCCACGCCACGCGCCGCCGCACCCTCCAGCGCGGCCAGCGCGCCCGGGAACGCCGCGCCCGCGGCCGCCCCGACCGCCGCGTACTGCGTCCGCAGCAGCCCGGACGCCTTCAGCGACCACGGCATCAGCTCGGCGTCGAGCAGCAGCCAGTCGGTCGCCAGCTCGTCCCACAGACCGGCGGCGTCGGCGGCTTCCCGCACCCGGCCGAGGATCTCCTCCGTGACGGCCGCGTCGTCGAGGAAGGGCCGGCCGGTACGGGTGTACAGGGAACCTGTAGGGCCTGTGGAGCCGGTCGGGCCCGTTACGCCGAAGCGCTCACGCGCCACCTCCGCGTCCCGGCACACCAGCGCCACCGCCCGCGAACCCATGTGCTTCTCCTCGCACACGACCCGTGCGACCCCGTCCTCCCGGTACTGCGCGAACGCCTCCGCCGGGTGCTCCAAGTAGCCGTCCACGCGCGAGGTGGCGGTCGGGGCCATGGTCGGCGGGAGGTACGGCAGCAGCCGCGGGTCGATCGCGAACCGGCTCATGACCTCCAGGGCCGCCGCCGCGTTCTCCTCGCGGACGGTGATCCGCCCGGAGTACCGGGTCTCCACCACCCGGCGGCCGTGCACGTCGGCGAGGTCCAGCGGGCGTCCCTCGTGCCCGCCGGGCGCCTCCGTCGCGAGCGGCTTGGCCGGCTCGTACCAGACGCGCTCGGCCGGTACGTCGACGAGCTCGCGCTCCGGCCAGCGCAGCGCCGTGAGCTTCCCGCCGAACACGGCACCCGTGTCCAGGCAGATCGTGTTGTTCAGCCAGGTGGCCGTGGGCACGGGTGTGTGGCCGTACACCACGGCCGCGCGGCCCCGGTAGTCCTCCGCCCACGGGTAGCGCACCGGCAGGCCGAACTCGTCCGTCTCCCCGGTCGTGTCGCCGTACAGCGCGTGCGAGCGCACCCGGCCCGACGTCCGCCCGTGGTACTTCTCCGGCAGGCCCGCGTGGCACACCACCAGCCGGCCGCCGTCGAGGACGTAGTGGCTGACCAGCCCGTCCACGAACTCCCGCACGCGCGCGCGGAACTCCTCGCTTTCGCCCTCGAGCTGTTCGACGGTCTCGGCGAGCCCGTGCGTGAGCTGGACCTTGCGGCCCCTCAGCCAGCGGCCCAGCTTGTTCTCGTGGTTGCCGGGCACGCAGAGCGCGTTGCCCGCCGCCACCATGGACATGACGCGCCGCAGCACGCCCGGTGTGTCGGGGCCGCGGTCGACGAGGTCGCCGACGAAGACGGCCGTACGGCCCTCCGGGTGCACTCCGTCGACGTACCCGAGCTTGCCGAGCAGCGCCTCCAGCTCGGCGGAACAGCCGTGGATGTCGCCCACGATGTCGAACGGGCCGGTGAGGTGGGTGAGGTCGTTGAACCGCCTCTCGGTGACGACGGTCGCCGCCTCGGCCTCCTCGGTGCCGCGCAGCACGTGCACCTTGCGGAAGCCCTCGCGCTCCAGGTGCCGCAGCGAGCGCCGCAGCTCCCGGATGTGCCGCTGGATCACCCGGCGCGGCATGTCGGCCCGGTCGGTGCGGGTGGCGTTGCGGGCCGCGCACACCTCCTCCGGCACGTCCAGCACGATGGCGATGGGCAGCACGTCGTACTGCCGGGCGAGGTCGATCAGCTGCTTGCGGGCGCCCTGCTGCACGCTCGTCGCGTCGACGACGGTCCGGCGGCCGGCCGCCAGTCGCTTGCCCGCGATGTAGTGCAGGACGTCGAAGGCGTCACCGCTCGCGCTCTGGTCGTTCTCGTCGTCGGCGACGAGCCCCCGGCAGAAGTCGGAGGAGAGCACCTCGGTGGGCTTGAAGTGCCGGCGGGCGAAGGTGGACTTGCCGGAGCCGGAAGCACCGACGAGCACCACGAGGGAGAGGTCGGTGACGGGCAGGACGCGCCCCTGCACCGGGGTCCCCTGCACCGGGATCTGGATCTCCGTCATGCCGCGTTCACCTCTTCGCTGTTCGTGTTGCCGTTCGTGCTGCTGCTCGGGTCGCCGTTCGTGGCCTTCGTGCGGAACACGGCCATCTGCGTGGGCGGCCCCACTTCGGGGTCGTCCGGGCCGACCGGCTGGAACTCCACGTCGTAGCCGTGGCGTTCAGCGACCGCGTCCGCCCAGGTACGGAACTCCTCCCGGGTCCACTCGAAGCGGTGGTCGCCATGGCGGACGTGCCCGGCCGGGAGGGACTCCCAGCGGACGTTGTACTCGACGTTCGGCGTGGTGACGAGCACGGTCCGGGGGCGGGCCGAGCCGAACACCGCGTACTCCAGGGCGGGCAGCCGCGGCAGGTCGAGGTGCTCGATCACCTCGCTGAGCACGGCGGCGTCGTACCCCTTGAGCCGGCTGTCGGTGTACGTCAGCGAGCCCTGGAACAGCCTGACCCGCGAGGCCTGCCGCTCCCCCATGCGCTCGAGCTTCAGCCGGCGCGCGGCGATGGTGAGCGCCCGCACCGACACGTCCACGCCGACGATCTCGGTGAAACGCGGCTCCTTCAGCAGGGCCTGCACCAACTGGCCCTGCCCGCAGCCGAGGTCGAGGACCCGCCCGGCGCCGGCGTCCCGCAGTACCCCGAGGATCGCGTCCCGGCGCTGCGCGGCGAGCGGGACCGGCTTCTCCTCGGGCCCGGTACCGGCTTCCGCCCCCTCCTGCTCGGACTCCTCGGACCCGGTACCGGCTTCCGTCCCGTCCTCCTCGGACTCGCTCTCCGCCGCCACCGCGTTGTCGATCTCCTCGACCTCGCTGTCGTCGGCCTCGGCGAGCCGGACGAGCTCCAGCCGCTCCCTCGCCTCCCGCGTCAGCGACCAGCGGCGCGACAGATAGCGGCTGGTGATCACCTGCTGCTCCGGGTGGGCGGGCAGCCAGCCCTCGCCGGCCCGCAGCAGCTTGTCGACCTCGTCGTTCGAGACCCAGTAGTGCTTGGCGTCGTCGAGGACCGGCAGCAGGACGTACAGATGCCGCAGCGCCTCGGCGAGTGTCAGCGCCTCCGACTCCAGCACGAGCCGTACGTAACGGGAGTCGCCCCACTCGGGGAACTCGGTGTCCAGCGGCACGGCGTCGGCGGTCACGGTCCAGCCGAGCGGCTCGAACAGCCGGCCGACCAGACCGGGGCCGCCGCGCGCGGGCAGGGCGGGTATCTCCACGCGCAGGGGGCGGGGCTGGTCGGGCAGTTCGGGCCGGGCGCGGCAGACCCCCTTCATGGCACTGGAGAAGACACCGCTCAGCGCGACCGCGAGCAGCGAGGAGGCCGCGTACGGGCGGTCGTTGACGTACTGCGCGAGCGCGGCGTCGGGGGCACCGCCGCGCCCCTTGCCCTTGCCGCGCCGGACCAGCGCCACGGCGTCCACCTCCAGCAGCAGCGCCGCCGTGCAGCGCTCCGCGCTCGCCTCGGGGTAGAGGACGTGCGCCGTGCCGTAGGAGGTGGAGAACGCCTGCGTTTTGTCGGGGTGCTTGTGCAGCAGGTAACCGAGTGCGGTCGCGGGGCGTTCCGGGGTGCCGGTGGTGCTGATCGTCAGGAACATCCGGAGGACCTCTCCGAGCGGGCTCTTGGGTAGTGGCGTCCAGGGGCGTCGCCGTACGCACGAACGCCCCCAGGAGGTGATCCTGGGGGCGGGGCAGGACGACTCCGGAAACCATCCCACAGGCCGCCCGACCGGCGCCTTCGTTTATTCGCACGGGTTCGCGGGGCGAATGCGCGGGCGGTTTCGCGGGTGGTTTCGCGGGTGGTCCTTCCGGTCGCTACCGGAGCTGCGACTGCACCTGGGAGGAGATCAGTTCCAGGTGGTCCAGGTCGTCGAGGTCGAGCATCTGGAGGTAGACCCGCTGGGAGCCGATCTCCCGGTAGCGGCCGATCTTGTCGACGACCTCGGCCGGGGAACCGGCCAGGCCGTTGGCCTTCAGCTCGTCGACCTCGCGGCCGATCGCGGCGGCGCGGCGGGCGACCTCCGCGTCGTCCTTGCCCACGCAGACGACCAGGGCGTTCGAGTACACCAGGTCGTCGCCCTTGCGCCCGGCCTCCTCGGCCGCCGTGCGCACCCGCTGGAACTGCCGCTCGCTGTCCTCGATCGAGGCGAAGGGGATGTTGAACTCGTCCGCGTAGCGCGCGGCCAGCGCCGGGGTGCGCTTGGCGCCGTGACCGCCGATGAGCACGGGCACCTTGGGCTGCGCGGGCTTGGGCAGCGCGGGCGAGTCGGCCAGCTGGTAGTAGGTGCCGTCGTAGCTGAAGGTCCGGCCGACCTCCGTCGCCCACAGCCCGGTCACGATGGCGAGCTGTTCCTCCAGACGCGCGAACTTCTCCTTCGGGAACGGGATGCCGTACGCCTTGTGCTCCTCCTCGAACCAGCCGGCGCCCAGACCCAGTTCGACGCGGCCGCCGGACATCTGGTCGACCTGCGCGACCTGGATGGCGAGCACGCCGGGCAGCCGGAAGGTGCCGGCGGTCAT
This sequence comes from Streptomyces sclerotialus, assembly GCA_000719105.1. Lineage (GTDB taxonomy): Bacteria > Actinomycetota > Actinomycetes > Streptomycetales > Streptomycetaceae > Streptomyces > Streptomyces sclerotialus_B. The sequence goes on from JODX01000023.1 coordinate 12,329, forward strand.
CAGGGTGCCGAGCCGGATGCGCTTGGTCTCCCGGGCGAGCCCGGCGAGGGTGATCCAGGCGTCGGTCGGGCCGGGGAGACCGTCCCCCGACCCCATGCTGAGGTAGTGGTCCGAGCGGAAGAAGGCGTCGAAGCCGAGGTCCTCGGTGGCCTTGGCGACGGTGAGGAGGGTGTCGTAGGTGGCGCCCTGCTGGGGCTCGGTGAAGATGCGAAGATCCATGCTTCCATCCTGCACGCTCGTGGGCAGTTCGACGTCACCGGTCCCGGGGGTTCGCTGCCACCCCGGCCGGGTGAAATCCGTCAACCGGAGGCCGCGCCGCATCCGGGCCCAGTGACCCGGTCCGACGGCCGTCGTTGGCGTGGGCGGAGCCGGACCGCCCGGCACCCGTCGCCGGCGGCCGCCGCTGCCGGGACGACTGCTCACGGGCCCCCGCACCGGGGCCGAAGGCCCGAAGGGGCCCAGAGGAGGCCGTGATGACCCAGGAAGCCGAAGCCGAAGCCGAGGCCGAATCCGTGCCGGATCGGACCGAGCTCACGGAGCCCGCGAAGTGCGCGGAGCCCGCACAGCCCAGAGGGCTGCTGCAGCAGATGGAGGAGCTGATGGCGGCCCTCACCGCCGACCTGTCCCGCCTCGACGCGGACCTCACGGGCTCCCGGCCCGCTCCGGGGGACAGCTCGGCGGGCACAGGAGCAGGCGCAGGCGCAGGCTCAGGCTCAGGCGCTGAGGCGGGCACCTCGACAGGCGCTGCGGCGACGGACACCCCGGTGGACGGAACCGGCCCCGCCTGACCTCCCTTCGCCGGGCCGCCCGCCGTCACCCCGCTTCCCGCTCCGGAAGCGCCTGGTCCCTGGCCGCGAGGCGGCGCAGCATCTCCAGCACCCGGTCCCGGGACTCGTCGGCCGCGTCGATGGCCTCCATGCACTGCCAGTACGTCCCCTCGTCGGCCGCCGCGCAGGCTGTGCCGACGAGTGCTATGCCGACCTCGCCGAGGAGTCCGCCGAGACAGAGAAGCGCTTGACGGGCATCGCCCAACTCGGTGAGCTGGGCGGCCCGCAGGGCGTCGGTGGAGAGCGGCGGGGTGTCGAGGACCCCGCATCCTCTGCCCGACAACTCGGTCAGCCCGAGGGCTTCCCCCCGCAGTTCGGGAGGCCCCGACACCGCCAGGCGGCTGCCTATCGCCTGGGCCAGGGCCTGTGCCTGCCAGGCCTCCGTCATGACGTCGCGCTGTTCTCCGCTTTCCGCCAGGGCACGCCTGCTCGCCACGATGAGCCGCACCGCGTCCATGCGCTGTCCCCGTCTGTCCGACGCGCTCTTCGCACGTCCGTCCGAACTCCGCTACCACTACCCAGAGTGAAGGCAGGTGGGACGAATAGCCAGAGGAAGACCGAAATCTGTGGACAACGAGTTGGACTCGGACAACTTCATGACTCCGGAGAGTGACGAACGGAAGGTGAGAGTCCTTGCGGGTCCGTCGGGAACCTCCGCTCATTGCGGTCGATCTTGGCGTCCAGCGCCGCGAGGGCGTCGATGCCGAGCACCTCGCACAGCTGGAGCAGGTACGCCAGCACGTCCGCGACTTCGTCGCGCACGCGGTGGGCCGTCCCCGCGTCCTCCATCACGCGTGCCGACTCCTCCGGGGTCAGCCACTGGAAGATCTCGACGAGTTCGGAGGCCTCGACGCTCAGCGCGGCGACAAGGTTCTTGGGGGTGTGGTACTGCTGCCAGTGGCGGGCCGCCGCGAAGTCGGCGAGCCGTCGCTGCAGGGCCGCCACGTCCAGTTCTGTCACGGGATCCAGATGTATCACCCGGCTCGGACACTCGGCTCGGACCCCCGGCCCGCACACCCGGGTGCTCGCGCCCGGCGGCTCCCTCACCCGCCCAGGTTCACCACGGCCGCCCCGCCCACTCCGGCCTCCACCGCCGAGGACGCCTCGCTCACCACCCCCGCCAGCCGGATGTGCCCGTGCTCGGCCGTGCGGGCCGCGAGCCGCACAAGGCCGCCCGTCTGCCGCGCGTCCATGGCCCGGTCGAACCCGTCGGCCAGGACGGTGAGCCCCTGCAGGGCCGCGGGCACCTCGCCCGCCGGATCCACCTCCAGCACCCCGGGCCCGGTCAGCAGCACGAGGGCGAGGGCCAGGAACCGCAGTTCGCCGTCGCCGAGCAGCGCCAGCGGGGTGCGTGTACCGTCGCCCCGGTCCAGCAGCGCCCGTACCGTACCGTCGCCGAGCGGCTCCGCCAGCACGTCCGCGACCGGTCCCGTGCATCCGCCGCGGACCGCCGCGACGAGCTGCGCGTGCCGCCGGCCGCACTCCGTACGCGTACGCCACAGCACCTCGGCGAGGTTGCCGCAGCCGCGCAGCAGCCGTCCCGTGCCGGGCGGCACCGGGGCGCGCATCTCCGCGGGCCGCGGGTCGCACGGGAAGACGGACCGCAGGGCGACGACCATCTGCTCGGCCGCGGCGAGCACCCGGCGCTGGCCGGCGGTCCGGCCCGCCACCCGCAACGGCAACAGGGCCGTACCGAGCCGGTCGTCGGGGAGGGGCCCGCGGGTGACGGGCGACGAACCCGCGGTGTGCCAGGCCGCCTGGACGACGGGGCGGCCCGGGTCGCGCAGGGCCGTCTCCAGCAGGATCCGCCCGCCTCCGGTCAGCCGCTCGCCCACCACACGCAGTTCGGGGTCCGCCTGGACGGCGATGTCCAGCCGAACGGGGCCCTCGGGGCCGTCGGCCGTACAGCCGATGCGGAAGCCGCGGCGCCGCTGGGCGTCGGGCCGCGCCCGCTCGGGCACGCACGCCAGCGGCTCCGGGAACACCTCGCCCAGTGCGGCACCGCCGGCCAGCAGGGCCAGCGCCTCGTAGGCGCGCAACGCGGTGGACTTGCCGCTGCCGCTGCGCCCCGCGAGGAAGGTCAGCGGCCCCAGCGGGAGGACCGCGCCGCGGTGCCCGGCGAACGCGGACAGCCGCAGCTCGACGACGCAGGGGCGGACCGGAAGGTCCGGCCGCTCCGGGCACTCCGGTGTACCGGGCTGGGGCGTTGACAGGGACGACGCGGTCATGGGCGGACGGTAGGCGTCGGTCCGCCGGGCGAACCGTTCCACCCTCGCGCCGGTCCCACGATCGAGGGACCGCCCGGAGCAGCGCAGGAGCCCCCCGCCCAGGCGGCCCAAGGCCTCCGGACGTCAGGCCCCGTGGACCCACCGGCGCGTACGTCCTGCCGTGCGCGCACGTAGCGCCACGCGCTCCCCGGCGCATCGCCGCCCGCCGTCTTCACGCACGTCACGCCACGTCACGCCACGTCACGCCGCGTCATGCCGCGCCTTTGTCACAGACCGGGAACCCCGGCCTCCTCCATCAGCCCCCGCACCTCGGTGCCGGGCGGTGTGAGCAGGAACACGTTCCGGTCGACGCGGTGCATGCCGCTCGCCAGGCCGAAGACGACGCCCGTACTGAAGTCCAGCACCCGCTTGGCGACCTCGACCTCGGCTCCCGTGAGGTCCAGCAGCACCGGTATCCCCGCCATCAGGGTCTCGGCGACGTCGCGGGCGTCGGCGAACACATTGACCCGCAGGACCACGAAACGGCGCCGCGACTCGGTCTCCGCATCGGGGATCGAGCGGTGGCCGACCGCCGACGGCCATGCGTCCCGGCCCCGCAACGGAACGACCTGGGCGAGCCCCTCCCACTGTTCGTCGGTGACATCGTGGCTGTTCACCGGCCCTCCCCCTGGGTCGCACTGAAAGTCTGCACCAGCCAATTCTTACGCAAGGTCACCTGTTCGGCCCAACAGCGACACGGACCGCTACGCCCTCACTCGGCACAACGGCCGGAATCCGCTCCCCACGCGCGCGTACGCACACCGGCCCGACGACCCGGTCCGCACACCCCGCGCCGCGCACCGTTGCTGCCTTCGGGGGAGGCGGTGCGACCGTACGGCGGTGTGACGCGACACGGCCGCCCGCTCACCGGAGACAGTGAGAGATCGAACGTCGTAGAGGTCGCAAAAGTCATAGAAGCCGGGAGTTTCTCCATGAGTGTTCGCGTCGCCGTGGTCTACTACAGCGCCACCGGCAATGTCCACCAACTGGCCGAGGCCGTCGCGGCCGGAGCCGCCGCCCGCGACGCGGAGGTCCGGCTCCGCCGGGTACCCGAGCTGGCCCCCGACTCCGCCATCGACGCCAACGCCGCCTGGCGCGCGCACGTGGACGCGACCAAGAACCAGGTGCCCGAAGCGACGCTGGAGGACCTGGAGTGGGCGACGGCGTACGCATTCGGCACGCCGACCCGGTTCGGCAACGTGAGCTCCCAGCTCAAGCAGTTCATCGACCAGGCCGGCGGGCTGTGGCAGGCGGGCGTCTTCAACAGCAAGCCCGCCACGAGCTTCACCTCCGCCATGAACCGCCACGGTGGCCAGGAGTCCACCCTGCTGTCCCTGAACAACGTCTTCTACCACTGGGGTTGCCTGATCGTCCCGCCCGGCTACACCGACCCCCTCCTGTACGCCGCCGGAGGCAACCCGTACGGCACGAGCTGGCCCAGCGGCGGCGGGGAGGGCCCGGACGGAGCCACCCTGGAGGCGGCCCGCTACCAGGGACGGCACCTGGCGGACATCGCGGAGCGGCTGCGGGCCGGTTGACCCCACAGCCGCTCCGCGATGACCGCGACCCGTACCGGCACCCTTACCGGACCGGGCGACGGTACGCCTTGACCACGCTGGCGTAGCTGTCCTTGGCGTGCCCCTGCGCGATGACGCGCTCCATCAGCTCCTCGGAGTACCGGGGCAGTTCCGTGTCGACGCCGAGCGCCTCGCTCTCCTCGACGAGGTGCCTGAGCGCGCCCAGGTGGGTCTCGAGGGTGGCGTCGTTGGCCGGGAACGTCTCGTCGCCCGCGTCGATCTGCGCGGCGTAGTCGGCCGTGAAGATTTTGATGGCGTCCAGCCACATGTGCGCCCAGGGCAGGAACTCCTGCGCCTTGACCCCGCCGGTCTCCACGACGGCGACCCCGTGCAGAAAGCTGTTCAGTGCGCCCCACATCAGGCCGAGCAGCGACACGTCGAACAGGGCCGGCTTGCCGTGGTCCGTGCCGAGGTAGGTGGTGCCCCCGCCGAGCAGCTTCAGCACAGGCTCGTGGCTGTCGAAGACGGCCTTGTCGCCGGCGTAGAAGAGAACGGAGGTCTCGGCGCCGATACCGGGCGGGGTGATCATGATGGCCCCGTCGAGGTACCGGACGCCGTTCCTCTCCGCCCAGGCGGCGGTCCGCCGGGCCTGCTCGGAGGAGCCCGTGGTCAGGTTGACCAGGGTCTTGCCGCGCAGCGCCTCGTCCAGTCCGCCGAGTACGTCGTGCATCACGTCGTATGTCGACACGCAGACGACGAGGAGATCACTCGCGGCCACGGCGTCGGCGGGAGCGGCGGCCAGGGCCGCGCCGTCCGCGACGAGCCGCTCGGCCTTCTCCGCCGAACGGTTCCACACGGTGGTGGCGTGGCCCGCCTTCAGGAAGGCGGCGGCCAGCGCCTGCCCCATCAGGCCGAGGCCGATCACCGAGACGGACGCCGATGCCGGCGTGTGGTTGCTGCTCATGGATCGGTTCCTCCGAAGTGTTCCGAGTCGAAAGGCGTCGTGCCGGCCCCGGCTTCCGCCCTGGCCCTCGGAAGCCTGTCCCACGCCCCTTCGGATTCGCTTCGGACGGTCGCCCCGCTCGGCACCCGGCTACGCTGAAGATCATGGAGTTCGGGGTGCTGGGGCCGTTGGAGGTGTGGACGGACGAGGGCCGGCCGGTACGCGTGCCCGAGGTCAAGGTCCGTACGCTCCTCGCCGCTCTGCTCGCCCACCGGGGCCGGACCGTGCCGGTGGACCGGCTCGTCGAGGACCTCTGGGGGGACTCGGGGTTCACGACACGTCCGACTGCTTCCTTACAGGCGAAGGTGTCCCAGCTGCGGCGCGCCCTGGGGGACGCCGAGACGGGCGGACGCGGACTGGTGGCGTACCGGGAGCCCGGCTACCTCCTGGACGTACCGGCCGCCGCGCTGGACGCCGGGCGTTTCCGCACCCTGGTGGCCGGGGCCCGCGCCGCCGGGGCGCCCCGGGCCCGGGCCGCGCTCTACACCGAGGCGCTGGCCCTGTGGCGCGGCCTGGCGTTCGCCGGGTTCGCGGACCGGCCCGGTGTACGGCCGACGGCGGCAAGCCTGGAGGAGGAGCGCCTGACGGCGGTCGAGGAACACGCTCAGGCGCGCCTGGAACTGGGCGAGCACGGCCCGCTGATCGGTGAGCTGACCGCGCTGGTGGAGAGACACCCGCTGCGTGAGGGCCTGCGCGGCGCGCTGATGCGGGCCCTGTACCGGGCGGGACGCCCGTCCGACGCCCTCGACTGCTTCACCGATCTGCGCCGCCGGCTCGACGAGGAGCTGGGACTGACTCCCGGCCCGGCCCTGGAGGCGCTGCAGCGCGCGATCCTGCGGCACGATCCCGAGGTGGCCCCGCCCGGGACCGGGACCACGGCCGCCCGGTTGTCCGCCGCGCTGCCGGCCCGGCCGCTTCCCACGGCTCCGGTCCCGCCCCTGATCGGCCGCACCCAGGACGTGGACAGGATCCGGGGCCTACTGCTCCGGCGTCGCCTCGTGACGCTCACCGGCCCCGGAGGCGTCGGCAAGACACATCTCGCCCGGGCCGTTGCCGAAAGCCTGACCGTGGATCTCCCGGACGGCGTCCGGCTGGTGGAACTCGCGGACGCCGGCGGCCTCGCACGGCGCGCGAGCGCGGAGTCGCTCGCCGAGCGCGTCATGGCCGCGCTCGGCATCCGCCAGAGCGCCGCGGGGGACGACCACACGACCCCGGCGGACCGTCTCGCCGACGCGCTGGCCGCCCGCCGGCTGCTCCTCGTCCTGGACAACTGCGAGTCCGTCGTGGCGGCCGCCGCACACCTGACCGGTCTGCTCCTGAGCCGCTCCCCCGGTCTGCGCGTCCTGACGACCAGCCAGGAGCCGCTGCGCACGCGGGACGAGACGGTGTACCCGGTGGCACCGCTGTCCCTGCCCCCGGCGGACCCACGGCCACGCGACCTCGACGAACTGACGAACGCGGGCGCCGTACGCCTCTTCGTCGAGCGGGCCACCGCCACGGACCCGGAGTTCGTCCTCGACGCCGTCACCGGGCCCCTGGTCGCCGACGTGTGCCGGCGTCTCGACGGCATCCCGCTGGCCCTGGAACTGGCCGCCGCCCGGGTCAGAGCCCTCGGCATCAGGGAGCTGCACGACCGACTCGACGACCGCTTCCAGCTTCTCACCAGCGGCTACCGCGACGCCCCGGCACGGCACCGCACGCTGCGGGCCGCCCTGGACTGGAGCTGGGGCCTGCTCGACAGCCGTGACCGGACGGTGCTGCGCCGCCTGTCGGTCTTCGGCGAGGGGTGCCGCCTGGACGCGGCCGAGGAGGTGTGCGCCGGGGACGGTGTGTCCCGGGCCGATGTCGTCGACGCGCTGGGTGCTCTGGTGGAACGGTCCTTCGCCGTACGGGCGGACGGCCCCCACGGCCCGCGCTACCGGCTGCTCGAGTCCGTCGCGGAGTACGCGCGCGGAAGGCTCGCCGAGTCCCGGGAGGGCGCCGGAATCGCGGCCCGGCACCTCGACCACTGCGTCCGGCTCGCCGAGCGGGCCCGGCCGCGGCTGCACGAGCGCGACCAGTCCCGCTGGTTCCAGCGTCTGGACCTGGAGACGGCCAATGTGCACCGCGCCCTGGGCGAGGCCGGGCGCACCGGAGCCGCGGGGTCCGCGTTACGCCTGGTCAACTCCCTGACCTGGTACTGGTTCGTCCGCGGCCGGCTCGGCGAGGCCCGCAGGGCGCTGGCGGCGGCCCTGGACACGCCGGGGCCCGCCGCGCCCGGGGAGCGGGCCGAGGCGGTGTTCTGGCACGCGGGCATCTGTCTGCTGCTCGGCGAGCACGACATCGACAAGGGACACGCCTCCCTCGACGATCAACCCCCCGGAGAACCGCGCGACGGCACCGTGGAGTCGGCCAGGGCCGAATGGTTCCTGGCGCACGCCCAGTGGACGGTGGGTGCCCTCACCGACGGCGAGAAGCGGATCGAGCGCGTCCTCGCCCGCTTCCGCGCCCTCCGCGACGCATGGGGTACCGCCGCGGCACTCACCACGCGCGCCGCGTTCGCCCTGGCACGCGGCGATCTGGAGACGGTGCGGAGCGATGCCTCGGAGGCCCGCGACCGGTTCGGCGACCTGGGTGACCTGTGGGGCGGCCTGAAGACGACCGACGTCCTCGGCCGGCTCGCCGAGATCGACGGCGACTACGACCGGGCGGCCCGGCTGCACCGCGAGAGCCTGCGGATCGCCGAAACCCTGGAGATGTGGCCCGAGGTCTCCGCGAAGCTGTCCGGCCTCGGCCGGATCGCCCTGCTCAGGCAGCAGTACGAGGAGGCCGACGACCTCCACACCCGCGCCCTGCGGCTCGCCGTCGAGCAGGGCAACCAGCCCGCCGAGCAGTTCGCCGCCCTGGGCCTCGCGCTCGGCGCCCGCCGCCGGGGCCGGCTCGACGCCGCCGAGGAGCGGCTGCGGCCCTGGCTCTCCTGGAACCGCCGGCGCGCCGACGCCCCGGGACTCGCGCTGGTCCTCGCCGAGCTGGGTTTCATCGCCGAGCAACGCGGCGACGCCCGCCGAGCGCTCGCCCACCACCGGGAGGGCCTCGCGGCCGCCGTGACCACCGGGGATCCGCGCTCGGTCGCCCTGGCGCTCGAGGGCCTGGCGGGCGCCCACTCCCTGACGGGCGACGCGGTACGGGCGGCACGCCTGCTCGGCACGGCGGCGGCGACCAGACAGCACGCCGGGGCTCCTCATCCGCCTGCGGAGCGGGGTGACGTGGAGCGGGTCGCCGCCCGTGTGCGCGGCGCGATCGGCGAGGACGTCCACGCCCGGGAGTTCGCCGCGGGCGTGCGGACGGATCATGAGAGTCAGGCGGCTGCGGAGGGGGGCGTTCCGGGTGGGCGGTGAGCGTCCTGCCGGAACGGGGAACGATGTCTCCGGCGCCCCGACGACAGCCGCGCGCGCAACGGTGAGCGCCGCAAGTGGCAGGCCTCAACCCGTGCGGTCGGCGTCGCCGTCACCGCCGTCCATGCTCGCCGTCCCCCGCATGAGGTGACCGACGGCGGGGGCCAGCACACCGGCCCCGGCCGTCCACAGCCGCCAGGCACCGTCATCCGGCACGAGCAGCAGAGCAGCCAGGCAGCCGAGCGCCACCAGCCACCCCATGACCACCGGCACGGACGCCGTCACCAGCCAGCCCGCCCCCAGGTCCAGCGTCCGCACCCGCCGCTCTGTGTCCGGATGCGCGGGAACGGTGAGCCTCGCGTCCACGACCTGCTCGGCCACCTGCACCGGGACCGCGCCCGGCAACTGCCAGCCGTCGTCACCCACCAGCTCGGCGAGGACGTCCCGGCCCCGGCGCTGCTTCGGATGCCAGAGCAGCCAGCCCTGCGCGCCGGACAGCGCTTCCCCGGCGGGTGCCGCGGCCATCTGCGAGTGGAAGGGGACAACCCGTGAGGCGCCGTCCAGCATGAGGCCCCGCAACTGCCGGGTGTGCTCCCGGCGCTTCTTCTCGTCCGCCGCCTCCGCGCTGCCGGGCGGTGGCGCGTCGGTGTGCTTTCCGGCCCCGGTGACCGTCACCCGCAGTGCCTTCCAGCCGGGGCCGACGGTACGCGCGCGACGCCGCACGCTGCCGGTCGCCCAGAAGCCGACCACCAGGGCCGACGTCACCAGGATCCAGAACCCCCGGATCACGAACGCATCGCTCCATTGCACGGTCCGCCCCGCGAGTCGGCGCTCCACGTCCTGGCGCTGGTCGTCACCGACGGCGCCCAGCTCGGGCCGCTCCGGCACATACGCCACGTACAGCTCGCTGCCGATGGCCTGGCGCCGATTGACGGATGTCTCGAACGTCGCCGGGACACCGTCCCCGCCGGTCGGCGAGGGAAGCAGGACGGTGTAGTCGCCCGTGGCGGCGGCGCGGGGACTGCTGCCCTCCGCGACCTGGTTCTCGATCTTCACGACCGGAAGCATCTCGATCACCGCGCCCGCCTCGGCCAGTACGGCACTCCTGCCCGTGCCCCGCGCGTCGGCGGCGGCCAGCGTCGCCCAGAGCGCCAGCAGCGTCGGGATCGCGACCAGCACGCCCGCGTAACGGGCCGACAGCCGGCGCGTGCCGCCCAGCCGCGACGGCACCGTGCCCTCACCGCGTCCCGGGGTCGCCGAGGCGGCCCGCACGGCCCACCGGTAGGTCTCACGACGGGACCGGCCGCCCCCGCCCACCACCGCCGCGCCCAGGACCACGACGCATGCGGCGAGCACCACCAGGGAGCACCACATGAGGGCGGCGCGTACCGGTGTGGCTCCCAGGAACAGCCACGCGGCAGTCAGCGCAACGAGGGCGAGCGGGGCGGCCGCGGCGACGAATCTCCCGCCGCCCGGGAAGCAGCGAACGCCGAGCGCGTCGCCGGAGTGGCTCGGTTCCGCCGCGTCACCCACTCGAGCCGGGCGGACACTCACCGCCTCTGCCCCTCCACAGCCTCGTCCACACTCCCGTACAACGTGAACACCTGATCCAGCCCCACCACCTGGAAGATCCGCTCCATCGCCGGCCCCAGTCCCGCCACCGAGAACGACGACCCCGCGTTCTCGGCCCGGTGGTAGGCACCGATGATCGCGGTCAGGCCCGTGGAGTCGCAGTACTCCAGGCCCGACAGATCAAGGACGACGTCCGTGCCCGGGCCGAAGGGGACCTCGTCGACGGCGGTGGTGAGGCCGGGGGCCGTATAGTGGTCCAGCTCTCCGGCCACGCGCAGCACGACGGGCCCCTCGGGGTGGGTCTGTCGGGTGATGGCCAGAGTGCCCTCGATCTCGGTCACCGTGTCTCCTGTGCGGCGGGTGTGCTTCGTCAACGGGGCGGCCAGGGCTTTTCGGGGCATCGTCGCCACGATGATGGTGTGCCACGGACCTCGGACCTCGGACCGCGCACCCTTCTCGCAGTGGGGTGCCGCCTTCCCGCCCTGCCTGCCGGGTTCCCCAAGTGGCTGGCTTATCCTACGAAGTCGCAACAGTCGGCATGGATCAGCATCGGGACTTCGCGGCGTGTGCGTCCCGTCTTCACAGGAAGCGCACACGGGTCGCTCCACGACGCGTGCTGAAGCTCACCGGCCCGCCGCCGTTCTCGCGCGAGACCGACTCGATCGCCATGATCGGCACTGGGGGACGCGCCGTGGGCCGGCACGGATGAGAAGGGTGTCGCGTGGCGCGATCGGACGACGTGGAGCACGGGCTGCCCGCCGCGGCCGGGGACGGGGTGTTCGCCGCCGACCCGGAGGTCGGCCGGGATCTCGCCCAGGTGGACTGGGCGGCCACTCCGCTGGGCCACCCGGACGGCTGGCCACAGAGTCTGCGGACGGCGGTGAGCATCCTGCTCTCCTCCCGGTTCCCCATGTGGATGGCCTGGGGGCCGCAGCTGACGTTCTTCTGCAACGCCGCCTACCGGCGCGACACGCTGGGCCGGAAGTACCCGTGGGCGCTGGGCCGGCCGGCGAGCGAGGTCTGGGCGGAGATCTGGGGCGACATCGGCCCGCGGATCGACACGGTGCTCGGCACCGGGAAGGCCACCTGGGACGAGGGGCTGCTGCTGTTCGTGGAGCGGTCGGGCTATCCGGAGGAGAGCTACCACACGTTCTCCTACAGCCCGCTGTGGGACGACGACGGCGACGTGGTGGGCATGCTGTGCGTGGTCAACGAGGAGACCGAGCGGGTCATCGGCGAACGGCGGATGGCCACCCTGCGGGACCTGGGCTCCGACCCCAGCGTGGTCCGTACCGAGCAGGAGGTGCTGTCCTTCGCCGGCCGGCAGCTCGCCCGGAACCGCAGGGACCTGCCGTTCGCGCTGACCTATCTGTTCGACGACGGGGGCGCCGCCCGGCTGGTCGGCGCGGCCGGCATGCCCGCCGGTCACCCGGCCGCCCCGCCGCTGCTGCCGGCCGGCGACCCGGACGGGGTGTGGCCGGTGGCGGCCCTGGCCCGCGGGGAGGCGACGCTCGTCCAGCTCACGGGCGGCCCGTTCACCGCGCTGCCGCCGGGCGACTGGCCCGATCCGCCGGTGCAGGCGCTCGTGATGCCGCTGCTGCGGCAGGGCGGCGCCCCGTACGGCTTCCTGGTGGCGGCGCTGAACCGTTACCGCGCGCTGGACCAGGGCTATCGCGGCTTCGTCGAGCTGACGGCCGGGCACATCGCGTCCGGCATCGGCAGCGCCCGCTCCTACGAGGCCCAGCAGCGCCGGGCGGAGGAACTGGCCGAGCTGGACCGGGCCAAGACGACGTTCTTCTCCAACATCAGCCATGAGTTCCGTACGCCGCTCACGCTCATCATGGGACCGGTGGCGGAGCTGCGCGGCCGGCTCGCCGGGGCGGATCCGCAGGTGCGGCACGAGCTGGAGCTCGTCCACCGCAACGGCCTGCGGCTGGGCAAGCTGGTCAACACGCTGCTGGACTTCTCCCGGATCGAGGCCGGGCGGATGCGGGCGAGCTACGAGCCGGTCGACCTGTCCGCCGTCACCGCCGAACTGGCCAGCGTCTTCCGCTCCGCGATCGACAAGGCCGGCCTCGCCTTCCACGTCGACTGCCCGCCGCTCGACGAGCCGGTGCACATCGACCGCGGCATGTGGGAGAAGGTGATCCTCAACCTGCTCAGCAACGCGCTGAAGTTCACCTTCGAGGGCTCGATCCGCGTGACGGTGCGCGCCGAGGACGGCTCCGCCGTGGTGGCCGTGGCCGACACCGGCATCGGTGTGCCCGAGGCGGAGATGCCCCGGCTGTTCGAGCGGTTCCACCGCATCGAGCACGCCCGCTCCCGTTCGAACGAGGGCAGCGGCATCGGGCTGGCCCTGGTGCGGGAACTGATCGGCCTGCACGGCGGCACGATCACCGCCGACAGCACCGAGGGCGCGGGCACCTGCTTCACCATCCGGCTGCCCTTCGGCACCGCCCATCTGCCCGCCGGGGCGGCGGCGTCCCGGGCGGGCGCGCCCGCGGCGTCCGCCGCCGAACCGTATGTGCAGGAAGTCCTGCGCTGGCTGCCCGACGACGGTGACGGGGACACCCGTACAACGGCCGCCGCGGGAACCGGAGCGGCGGAGCCGGCCGGCGCCCCGGCCCCCGGTCCGGCGGCCCGGGCCCGCGTCCTCGTGGCCGACGACAACACCGACATGCGCGAGTACCTCACCCGCCTCCTCGCGGACGCCGGCTACGACGTCACCGCGGTCACCGACGGCGTGGAGGCGCTGCACTCGATCCGCCGGGAGGCGCCCGACCTGGTCGTCAGCGATGTGATGATGCCGCGGATGGACGGGCTGCAGCTGGTGGCGACGCTGCGGGGCGATCCGCGCACCGCCGCCGTGCCCGTTCTGCTGCTGTCGGCCCGCGCCGGGCAGGAGGCCTCCATCGAGGGGCTGCAGGCCGGGGCCGACGACTACCTGGTGAAGCCGTTCGCGGCCGCCGAGCTCCTCGCCCGGGTGCGGGCCAACGTGGAGCTGTCGCGGCTGCGTACCCATCACGCCCGCTGGCGGACCGCGCTCGTCGACTCGTTGCAGGAGGCGTTCTTCGTCTGCGACGAGGACGGCTCCGTCATCGAGATCAACGCGGCGTTCACCGACACCCTCGGCTACGGCCCGGAAGGCCTGCCCTACGCGCCGGTCCACCCGTGGTGGCCGGACGCCGAGTCCGACCCCGAGGCGCACCGGCAGGTCGAGGAGGCCTTCGCCCTGCTCCTCGACCGGCCGAAGGGGTCCTACACCGTTCCGGTCACCCACCGGGACGGGCACCGGCTGTGGGTGACGGCCACCTTCACCGACGTCGAGGACCCCGTGACCGGCCGCCGGGTCACCGTGGGCACCTTCCGCGACGTCACCGCCGAGCACTACGCCGTCCAGCGCGAGACCGCGCGGGCCGCGCTGAGCACGAGCCTGTCCCAGGCCACCAGTCTGCCCGAGGCGCTGTCCGGGGCCCTGGACGAGCTGAAGCGCCTGTGGCATGCCCAGGACGTCCTCGCCACCGTCTTCGACGGGGGCGACACCCCGGCGCTGACCTCCACCGACGGGCGGCTGCGCTGGGAGGACCTGCCCGCCGACCGCCGCGGGTCGCTCGCGGACCTGCGCGAGAGGCCCCCGCTCACTCCGGTCGCCGAGCCCACCGGGGCCAGTGTGCTGCTGGAGCATCCCGACGGTCCGCTGGTCCTCTGGATCGACCTGGGCGAACACCGGCCCTTCACCGACGAGGACCAGTTGCTGCTGTCGCTGCTGGCCGGGCATCTCGCCCAGGGACTGGTCCGCGCGCACCAGATCGACCAGCAGCGCGAGACGGCGATCGCCCTGCAGCGCGCCATCCTCGGTCCGTCCCGGCTCCCCGAGGGCTTCGCGGTGCGCTACGAGCCCGCCACCCGCCCGCTGGAGGTCGGCGGTGACTGGTACGACACCGTGGCCCTGCCGGACGGCCGGATAGGCATCGTCGTCGGCGACTGCGTCGGGCGCGGTCTGGAGGCGGCCACCGTGATGGGGCAGTTGCGCAGCGCCTGCCGGGCCCTGCTGCTGCAGGACGCGAGCCCCGCCCAGACGCTGATGGCCCTGGACCACTTCGCCGCCGGCATCCCGGGTGCCACGTGCACCACCGTCTTCTGCGGTGTCCTCAACCCCGAGACGGGACACCTGACGTACTCCAGCGCCGGGCACCCGCCGGGCATACTCGCCCGGCCCGACGGCACGACACGGCTCCTGGACGACGGGCGGTCGCTCCCGCTGGCCGTACGGCCCGGCCGGGCGCGCCCGGAGGGCGAGTGCACGCTGCCGGCCCGCGCCACGCTGCTGCTGTACACCGACGGCCTCGTCGAACGCCGTCGGCGGCCGCTCGACGCGGGCATCCACCAGGCGAGCGAGGCCGTGCAGCAGGGGCGTGAGGTCGCCATCGACGAGCTCGCCACCGACGTCATGACCCGGCTGGCGCCCACCGGGGGGTACGACGACGACGTCGCCCTGCTGCTGTACCGGCATCCGGCCCCGCTGGACATGACCTTCCCCGCCGAGTCGTCCCAGCTCGCGCCCGTCCGCAAGGCCCTGCGCAGCTGGCTGGGCCAGTGCGACCTGCCGCAGGACACGGTGCAGGACGTGCTGGTCGCCGTCGGGGAGGCGTGTGCCAACGCCATCGAGCACGGGCACCGGCACAGTCCCGGGGAGACCGTGCGGCTGCGTGCCGAGGCGTTCGCCCAGGATCTGCACCTCGTCGTCGCCGACACCGGCCGGTGGAAGACCCCGCGGCCCGAGCTGAACGCCCACCGGGGCCGTGGAGTGGCTCTGATGCGAGCCATGATGCAGCAGGTCACCATCACTTCCGGCCCGTCCGGCACCACCGTCGACATGCACACGAGGATCGCCTGATGACCACCCCGCTCACCCTCACCCCCGGCCGGCGCCCGGACGGCACCGCGCTGCTGACGGCCGTCGGCGAGATAGACATGAGCAACATCGGCAGCCTCACCAGGGCTCTCGACGACACGTCCGGTCCCGTGGTCCTCGACCTGACGGCGGTGGAGTACCTCGACAGTGCGGGACTGAACGTGCTCTTCGCCCACGCCGACCGCCTGGAACTCGTCGCCCCGCCCGTCCTTGCGTCCGTGCTGACCATCTCCGGGCTCACCGAGCTGGTCACCGTGCACCACGTGGGGCCCGACGGCCCGCCCGCATGAGAGCCGGCCGTGGGCAGCCGTGGAGGTGATGCCCCCGGTCGCGACGTTTCCCCCGGATCCGCACGGTTACCCATGGATTGTCGTACCGGGCCGGCGTGGAAACGGAGTGCCGATGGCCAGTACCAAGGTGTCCGACTACCTCCTCCAGCGGTTGCGCGACTGGGGCGTGGACCATGTCTTCGCCTATGCGGGCGACGGCATCAACGGGTTGCTGGCGGCCTGGGGCCGGGCGGACAACAAGCCGAAGTTCGTGCAGGCGCGGCACGAGGAGATGGCGGCCTTCGAGGCGACCGGGTACGCCAAGTTCTCCGGCACGGTGGGCGTGTGCGCGGCCACGTCCGGGCCGGGGGCGATCCACCTGCTGAACGGCCTGTACGACGCGAAACTGGACCACGTGCCCGTGGTGGCGCTGGTCGGGCAGACCAACCGCAGCGCCATGGGCGGCTCGTACCAGCAGGAAGTGGATCTGCAGAACCTGTACAAGGACGTCGCCTCGGAGTTCTGCGAGACGGCGATGGTGCCGGAGCAGCTGCCGAACCTGATCGACCGGGCGATCCGCACCGCGTACGCGAAGCGCACCGTCACCGCGGTCATCCTGCCCGCCGATGTGCAGGAGCTCGACTACAGCCCGCCGGGGCACGCCTTCAAGATGGTGCCCTCCAGCCTGGGCCTGGGCCGCTACGCGCCGGTGCCGGCCGAGGAGGACCTCCAGCGGGCCGCCGAGGTGCTGAACGCCGGTGAGAAGGTCGCCGTCCTGGTCGGGCAGGGCGCCCGGGGTGCGCGGGCCGAGGTGGAGCAGCTCGCGGACCTGCTGGACGCCGGGGTGGCCAAGGCGCTGCTGGGCAAGGACGTGCTGCCGGACGACCTGCCCTATGTCACCGGCTCCATCGGCCTGCTCGGCACCCGGCCCTCGTACGAGCTGATGATGGGGTGCGACACCCTGCTGACGATCGGCTCCAGCTTCCCGTACACGCAGTTCCTGCCGGAGCTGGACCAGGCGCGGGCCGTGCAGATCGACATCGATCCGCACATGATCGGCCTGCGCTACCCGTTCGAGGTGAACCTCGTCGGCGACGCCCGCGAGACGCTGGCGCGGCTGCTGCCGCACCTGCGGCGCAAGAGCGGCAAGGCGAGCCGCGCCTGGCGCAAGGAGATCGAGAAGAACGTCTCCCGCTGGTGGGAGGTGATGCAGCGGCGGGCCGCCGTGGACGCCGATCCGGTCAACCCGGAGTACGTGGTGCACGCCCTGGACGGCAGGCTGCCCGACGACGCGATCGTCACCGCGGACTCCGGCTCCGCGGCCAACTGGTACGCCCGTCATCTGCGCTTCCGCGGCGGGATGCGCGGCTCGCTGTCCGGGACGCTGGCGACGATGGGGCCGGGTGTGCCGTACGCCATCGGCGCGAAGTTCGCCCATCCGGAGCGGCCGGCGATCGCCCTGGTCGGTGACGGGGCGATGCAGATGAACGGCATGATGGAGATGGTGACGGCCGCCAAGTACCACCGCGAGTGGTCCGATCCGCGGCTGGTCGTGGCGGTGCTGAACAACCGGGACCTCAATCAGGTGACGTGGGAGATGCGCGCGATGGAGGGCGCCCCGCAGTTCGAGGAGTCGCAGGCCATCCCGGACCTGCCCTATGCGGAGATCGCCCGGACCTTCGGCCTGGACGGCGTACGGGTGGAGAAGCCGGAGCAGGTCGAGGCGGCCTGGGAGCAGGCCCTCACCGCGGACCGGCCGTTCGTGATCGACTTCCGCACCGACCCGGCCGTGCCGCCGATCCCGCCGCACGCCTCGCTCGACCAGATCGAGGCCGCGGCCTCGGCGATCCTGCACGGCGACAGCGACCGCGCCGGCGTGATCAAGCAGGGGTTCAAGGCGAAGGTGCAGGAGTTCCTGCCCGGCGGCCGGCACCGCGGTGACCGGCCGGGTGCCACGGACGACAGCACCGAAGGCTGATCGGGTGACCGAGGGGGCGGCGCCCCGGACCCACCACGACGATTCCGTCCGCCACGACGGTTCCGTCCGCCACGGCGATTCCGGCGGTCCCGTCGTGGCGGGCCTGACCGCCTCCGCCTACCGCGTCCCTACGGACGAGCCCGGCGGAGACGCCACGCTGACCTGGGACGCAACGACCCTCGTCCTGGTCGAGGTCACCGCGGCGGGAGAGACGGGCATCGGCTACACCTACGGGGCGGCCGCCACCGTGGGCATCGTCGAGGACGAACTGGCGGCCGTCGTCGTCGGGCACGACGCCTTCGCCGTCCCCGCCGCCAACGACCGCATGGGCCGGACGCTGCGCAACGCCGGCCGGCCCGGTGTCGCGGCGGGGGCCGTCTCCGCCGTGGACACCGCCCTGTGGGACCTCAAGGCCCGGCTGCTCGGGATGCCCCTGGTACGGCTGCTGGGCGCGGCCCGCGACGAGGTCGCGGTGTACGGCAGCGGCGGCTTCACCACGTACGACGACACCCGGCTCGAGGAGCAGCTGCGCGGCTGGACCGAGCGGGGGATCGACCGCGTGAAAATCAAGATCGGGGAGTCCTGGGGCCGCCGCGAGGCCCGTGACCTGCACCGCACCCGGCTGGCCCGCCGCGTCGTCGGCGACGGCGCGGAGCTGTACGTGGACGCCAACGGCGGCTACACCCGCAAGCAGGCCGTGCGCGTGGCCGCCGCCACGGCGGAGCTCGGCGTCGTCTGGCTGGAGGAGCCCGTCTCCTCGGACGACCTCCCCGGGCTGCGCGAGGTGCGCGACGCGGTCACCGCCGATGTCGCGGCCGGCGAGTACGGCTACGACCTGCCGTACTTCGCCCGGATGGCGTCCTCGGGCGCGGTCGACTGCCTCCAGGCCGACGTCACCCGGTGCGGCGGCGTCACCGTATGGCTGCGCGCCGCCGCCGTCGCCGAGGGGCTCGGGCTGCACATCTCGGGCCACTGCGCCCCGCACCTGCACGCCCATGTCGCCGCGGCCGTGCCCAACACCCGCCACCTGGAGTGGTTCCACGACCACGTCCGCGTCGAGAACATGCTGTTCCACGGCACTCTCGACCCCGCCGGCGGGACCGTCACCCCCGGCGCGTCCGGAGAGCCCGGTCACGGCCTCACCCTGAACCGGGCGGCCGCCGAACGCCACCGCACGGGATGAGCGGTCACGACACCACCGGCTTCACCGGCCCGGCGCCCGCCGACGGCCCCTGGGCACTGCGCGACTACGCCTTGATCGCCGACGGGGAACGCGGCGCGCTCGTCGACCCGCACGGGGGCATCGCCTGGCTGTGCGCACCGGTCTGGCACAGCGGCGCCGTCTTCGCCGGCCTGCTCGGCGGACCCGGCCGGTACCGGGTCCGACCCGCCGATCACTGGCATGTGTGGGGCGGCTACTACGAGGACGGCACCCTCGTCCACGTCAGCCGGTGGGTCACCCGCGACGGGATCGTCCGCTGCCGGGACGCCCTGGCCGTCCCCGCGGAGCCCGGCCGCGTCGTCCTGCTCCGGCAGGTCCGCGCCGTACGCGGCGACGCCGTGGTCGACGTGGACCTGGACGTGCGCGGTGACCACGGGCGCCGGCCCATGACGGATCTCCGGCACGACGGCGGCACGTGGCGGGCCCGCACCGGCCCCCTGCGCCTGCGGTTCACGGGCGCCGGGCACGCCCGTCCCGGCCCGGACGGCGGGCTGACCACCCGGCTGCACGTGCCGGAGGGCGGCTCCCACGATCTGGTCCTGGAGATCGCCACGGGAACGGAAGAGCGGGGGGCGGGAGGCGCAGCCCTCGATCCCCGGTCCCTGTGGCACGCCACCGAGCGGTGGTGGCGGGCCGCCGTCCCCGACTGCTCCGGCACCGCGGCGCCCCGCGACACCCGGATGGCGTACGCCGTGCTGCACGGCCTGACCAGCGCCACCGGTGGCATGGTCGCGGCGGCCACCACCTCGCTGCCCGAACGGGCCGACACCGGCCGCGACTACGACTACCGCTACGCCTGGGTCCGCGACCAGTGTTACGCGGGCATCGCGGTAGCCGCGCACGGTCCGCACCCGCTGCTGGACCGCGCGGTGGGCTTCGTCACCGAGCGCGTCCTGGAGGACGGCGCCGGTCTGCGGCCCGCCTACACAGTCGACGGCGATCCGCTGCCCCCGGAGCGCTCCCTTCCGCTCATCGGCTATCCCGGCGGCAGCAACCGCAGCGGCAATCGCGCGGGCCACCAGTTCCAGCTCGACGCGTTCGGGGAGGCGCTCCAGATGTTCGCGGCGGCCGCCCGGCACGGCGCCTGGGACGCCCGGACCGCCAAGGCCGCCCGGATCGCCGTCGAGGCCGTCGCCGAACGCTGGACGGAGCCGGACGCCGGACTGTGGGAGCTGGACGACCGCTGGTGGACCCACTCCCGGCTGGCGTGCGTCGTGGGTCTGCGCGACCTGGCGCGCGAGGTGCGCAGCCCGGCGTCCACGGACTGGTCGCGGCTGGCGGACCGCATCCTGGCGGCCACCCGGGCGCGCTGTCTGCATCCGGACGGGTACTGGCAGCGGGCCGCCGACGACACCGGACCGGAAGCGGCCCTCCTGCTGCCCCTGGCCCGCGGGGCCGTGCCGCCCACCGACCCCAGCCTCGCCGTCACCCGCGCACTGGTGGCGCACCGGCTGGCCGAGGACGGCTACGTCTACCGGTTCCGGCACGGGGACGAGCCGCTGGGCGACGCCGAGGGGGCGTTCCTGCTGTGCGGCTTCACGATGGCGCTGGCCGGCCATGCCCAGGGCCTGGACACCGAGGCCGCGCGGTGGCTGGAGCGCACCCGTTCGGCCTGCGGACCGTCCGGGCTGTTCGCCGAGGAGTACGACGTCGCCCAGCGCCAGCTGCGCGGCAACCTCCCGCAGGCGTTCGTCCACGCGCTGCTGCTGGAGTGCTCGGCGCGCTTCGGCGGCGACGGGGCCGTCACCGCCGCCGGGCTGTGAGCACCCGGATCCGGGACGGGCCGCGCCTCCGCACGGAGCGCCACACCCCGGCCGCCGTCACGGCCAGCGCGGCCCCGCCCGCGGCCACGGCGGCCGGCCGCAGCAGGGCCCGCGGTCCCGGGGCCGCGGGACGTTCGGCCTCCGCGTCCTGTCCCCGTCCCCGCAGGGCCGCCGCCAGCACCTCCGCCAGGTGCAGCGGGGTGCGTCCGGTACCGGCCTGCTCGATCTGCGTACGGCAGCTGAAGCCGTCCGCGAGGACCAGCGTCGAGGGGTCCGCCTCCCGCACGGCGGGCAGCAGCCCGGCCTCGGCGCAGGCCATGGACACCTCGTAGTGCTCCTTCTCGAAGCCGAAGTTGCCGGCCAGCCCGCAGCAGCCCGCGTCCAGTACGTCGGCGTCGACCCCCGCCCGTTCGAGCAGCTCCCGTTCCGCGTCGAAGCCCATGACCGCGTACTGGTGGCAGTGCCGCTGGACCACCGCACGGGCGTCGACCGCCGGCGGCTCCCAGTCCCCGGCGCGCTCGACGAGCAGTTCGGCCAGGGTGCGGGTCTGATCCCGCAGCCGCTCCACGTCGGGGTCCTTCGGCAGCAGTTCGGCCGCGTCCGCGCGGAAGACCGCCGTGCAGCTCGGTTCGAGCCCCACCACGGGGGTGCCGCGGCGCAGGTCCTCCCGCAGCACGTCGATCGTGCGCCCGAGGACCCGCCGGGCGACGCCGAGCTGGCCGGTGGAGATCCAGGTCAGCCCGCAGCACACCGCCGTGTCGGGCACCTTGACCCGGAAGCCCGCCGCCTCCAGGACCGTGACGGCGGCCCGGCCGATCGCGGGGTGGAAGTTGTCGGTGAAGGTGTCGGGCCACACCACGACCTCGCCCCGGTGACCGTCGCCGCGCGGTCCGCCCCGCTCCCGCCACCAGTCGGTGAAGCGCTGCTCGGCGAAGACGGGCACGTCCCGCTCGGGCGCGACACCGCCGAGCGCCTTGGCCGTGCGGGCCACCCAGTTCACGGCGGTCAGCGCGTTGACCGTACGGGGCATCCGCGCGACCACCCGGGCGACCACGGGCAGCCAGCCCATCGAGTAGTGCGCGAGGGGACGGAGCCGGCCCTTGTAGTGGTGGTGCAGGAACTCGGCCTTGTAGGTGGCCATGTCGACGTTGACCGGGCAGTCCGTCTTGCAGCCCTTGCAGGCCAGACAGAGGTCGAGCGCGTCGCGCACCTCCTGCGACCGCCAGCCGTCCGTGACCGGCGAGTCGCCGTCGTTGTTGACCATCTCGAACAGCAGCCGGGCCCGGCCCCGGGTGGAGTGCTCCTCCTCCCGGGTGGCCCGGTAGCTCGGGCACATCACCCCGCCCTCCAGCGAACGGCACTTGCCGACGCCGACGCACCGGGTGGCGGCCCGGCTGAACTTCCCGCCGTCGTGCGGGTAGGCGAAGGTTGTGTCCGGCTCCCAGGGGAGGTGGTCCGCGCCCAGGCGCAGGTTCTCGTCGAGGCGGTACGGGACGACGACCTTGCCGGGGTTCATCCGGTTGCCGGGGTCGAACAGCCCCTTGAGCCGCTCGAACCCCTCGATCAGTTCCGGCCCGAACATCTTCACCAGCAGCTCGCCCCGCGACTGGCCGTCCCCGTGCTCCCCGGAGAGCGAGCCGCCGTAGCTGACGACCAGGTCGGCGGCCTTCTCGACGAAGGCCCGCATCCGGGCGACGCCTTCCTCGGACGTCAGGTCGAACGGGATGCGGGTGTGGACGCAGCCGTGGCCGAAGTGCCCGTACACCGAGGGCTGCCCGTAGTCGAACTCCGCGTACAGCCGCCTCAGGTCGCGCAGGTAGTCACCGAGACGGTGCACCGGGACGGCCGCGTCCTCCCAGCCCTCCCAGGTGTCCGGCTGCCCGGGGACGTGCGCGGTGGCGCCCAGCCCGGACTCGCGCACCAGCCACAGCTCGTGCACGTGCCGCTCGTCGTCGTACCAGGTGTGGCCGACGTCGTCGGGCTTGGCGTCGATGAGCGCCCTGGCCCTGTCCTCCGCCTCCTTGCGGGTGTCACCGGCGAGCTCGACCATCAGATAGGCCCGCCCCTCGGGCAGGTACTGGAACGCCTCCGCGTTGAGGTGCTTCTGCTTCTGGAAGTGGATGAGCTGGTGGTCCACGGCCTCCAGCTTCACCGGCTCGTGCGCCAGGACCGCCGGCACATGGTCGGCGGCCTCGCAGACGTCCCGGTAGCCGAGGAGGACCAGGGCCGTGTGCTTCGGCACGGGCACGAGCTCGAGTTCCGCGCGCACCACGGTGACCAGCGTCGACTCCGAACCGGTGAGCAGCCCGGCGACGTCGAAGCCGTGCTCGGGCAGCAGCGAGTCCAGGTTGTAGCCGGACACCCGGCGCGGGATGTCGGGGTAGCGCTCCCGGACGAGGCCGGCGTACCGGTCCCGCAGCGCCACCAGCCCGCGGTACAGCTCCGCCGCCCGCCCCTCCCCCGCCGTCAGCCGCTCCAGCTCGCCGTCGTCCGTCCGGCCCACCCACATCCGGGTGCCGTCGTAGGTCAGCACCTGGAGCCGGTGCAGGTTGTCGACGACCTTCCCGTACGCCTGGGCCGTCGACCCGCACGAGTTGTTGCCGATCATGCCGCCGATGGTGCAGTTCGGGTGGGTGGCGGGCCTCGGCCCGTACTGCAGTCCGTACTCGGCCAGCCGCCGGTTCAGGTCGTCCAGGACGATGCCCGGCTCGACCACGCACCGGCGGTTCGCCACGTCCACGGACAGCAGCCGGTGGCAGTACTTGGTCCAGTCCAGCACCACCGCGGTGTTGCAGCACTCACCGGCCAGGCTGGTGCCGCCGCCCCGGGACAGCAGCGGCGCCCCGTGCTCCCGGCACACCGCGACGGCCTCCTCGGCGGCCTCCACACTGCGCGGGATCACCACGCCGATGGGGACCTGGCGGTAGTTGGAGCCGTCGGTCGAGTACGCCGCGCGCGTGCCCGTGTCGAACCGGACCTCGCCGTCGACCCGGGCGCGCAGGTCCCGTTCCAGGGCCTCGGCGTCGACGGACACCGGCGAGCGGCGGACGACGGGCGGGGGCAGGTCGACCGGCTCCATGCGATGCCCTCCACTACGACATACGACCACCAGCAGCCCAGCACCTGTAACCCGACTCCATGGGCGACAAACCGGAGAGCCGGGCATTCGGCCGTACCCCGCACTGGGCCGGACGGTGCAACCAGGGCGGACGGTGTGGCGACGCGTCCCGCTCCACGGGGTGGTCACGGGGTAGTCCTGCCTAGCGACGGTCCTGGAACGCCGACCACGACGTCCCGAGAGGTGTTGCCCGTGCTGCTGTCCCGACCCGGAGCACGCATGCGGCGGAGGGCGGCGGACGCCGCGCAGAAGGGCGTCGTACGCCTCGACCGGCGCGTGCCCCTGCTGGACGCCGGCGGCTCGCTGCTGCGCAAGGCCTTCCCCGGCCACTGGTCGTTCCTGCTCGGCGAACTGGCGCTGTACTGCTTCGCGGTGCTGCTGCTGACCGGGGTGTACCTGACCCTCTTCTTCGAGCCGAGCATGAACGAGGTGGTGTACGAGGGGAGGTACGTCCCCCTGCACGGGGTGCGTACGAGCGAGGCGTTCGCCTCCACCCTGCGCATCAGCTTCGACGTGCGCGGCGGTCTGCTGATCCGTCAGATGCACCACTGGGCCGCCCTGGTGATGGCCGCGGCCGTCGGGGTGCACATGCTGCGCGTCTTCTTCACCGGCGCCTTCCGCCGGCCGCGTGAGGTCAACTGGGTGATCGGCACGACGCTCTTCCTGCTGACCGTGCTGGAGGGCTTCGCCGGCTACTCGCTCCCGGACGACCTGCTCTCGGGAACCGGCCTGCGCACCGCACAGGGCTTCGTCCTCTCGGTCCCGGTGGCCGGCACGTACCTGAGCATGTTCCTCTTCGGCGGTGAGTTCCCCGGGGAGGAGATCGTGTCCCGGCTGTACCCGGTGCACATCCTGCTGCTGCCGGGTGCGCTGCTGGGAGCGGTCGTCCTGCACCTGAACCTGGTGTTCAAGCTGAAGCACACCCAGTGGGCCGGGGCCGGGAAGAGCAACCGGAACGTGCTGGGCAAGCCGATGTTCCCGCAGTTCACCGTGCAGTCCACGGGCCTGCTGGCCCTGGTCGCCGGCATCCTGGCCGTCCTCGGGGCCGTGGCCCAGATCAACCCGGTCTGGTCGTACGGCCCCTACCGGCCGGACCAGGTGTCCACCGGCGCCCAGCCCGACTGGTACATGGGTTTCCTGGAGGGCGCGATCCGGCTCCTGCCCGGCTTCGAGACCCGGCTCTGGGGCCACACCGTCAACTGGAACCCGTTCCTGCCCGCCGTGGTCTTCCCGCTGCTGTTCTTCGCCGCCCTGTACACGTATCCCTTCCTGGAACGCTGGATCACCCACGACCGGGACGAACAGCACCTGTGCGACCGGCCCCGCGACGCCCCCGCGCGCACCGCGCTGGGAGTCGCCGGCATCGTCTTCTACGGCGTGCTGCTCCTGGCGGGCGGGCAGGACATCGTCGCGCGCGTGCTGGACGTCTCCCTCGAAGGGCTCACCTGGACGCTGCGGATCGCCGTCCTCGCCGGCCCGCCGGTGGCGTTCTGGCTGACGCGGCGGGTCTGCCTGGCCCTCCAGGACCGGGACGGCGAACGGCTGCGGGAGGGCGACGAGAGCGGCGAGCTCCGGCAGTCGGTCGAGGGCACCTACCGGGAGGGCCACCGCCCGGTCCCCGGTCCCGAACGCCTGCTGCTCCTCGGCCGCCGCCCGGCACCTCCCCTGCCCGCTCCCCCGGCCGACGGGGCCCCGGTGCGGCGGAGGGAACGGCTCAGGGTCGTCCTCAGCGGCTGGTACTACGGCGACCGGGTGCCGTATCCGGGCGAGGCGGGCGAGGAGATGGACGAGGGAAGGGCTCAGGACGCGAGCCGGCGCACCCCGTAGTACCCGGCCGCCGCCGCGAGTCCGCCGACGGCGGCCACCCGGCCGAGGTGGTGCCGGCTCGCCCACCACTGCGGGCTGACGGCGTACGCCTGGTCGTCGAAGACGCCGTGCGCGCCGTAGTCCCTCGTCCCGTCCGCCGGCTCGAAGAGGTTGCCGTGTCCCCCGGGCGGCGGAAAGGCGTCCGTCTGCTGCGAGTCGAAGCCGGTACGGGCGAGGTAGCGGTCCAGCAGCCCCGGTACGACGGCGTTCGCCATCAGGGTCAGCGCCGTGGAGGCCCCCACCCAGCGCTCGCGCCGCCGCGGATGGTCGGCCGCGTACAGCACGGCGCGGGCCGCGACCTCCGGCTGGTAGATCGGCGCCACCGGCTGCGCGTGCTGGGGCAGGTACGAGCGCAGCCAGCTGAACTGCGGGGTGTTCACCGCCGGCATCTGGACCATCGTGACGCGGACGCGGGACTTGTCGTGCAGCAGCTCGCAGCGCAGCGACTCGGTGAAGCCCTGGATGGCGTGCTTGGCTCCGCAGTACGCGCTCTGCAGCGGGATGCCCCGGTAGGCGAGGGCCGACCCGACCTGCACGATGGTGCCCCGGTCACGCGGCAGCATGTGGTCGAGGGCGGCCCGGGTGCCGTGCACGTACCCGAGGTACGTCGACCGGGTGGTCTGCAGGAACTCCTCCGGCGAGACATCGGTGAACTTGCCGAACACGGAGGTGAAGGCGTTGTTCACCCATACGTCGACCGGGCCGAACTCCTCCCGGACGCGGCGGGCGGCCCGCTCCACCTGCTCCCATTCCGCCATGTCGGTGACGACGGGCAGTGCTTGACCACCCGCCTCCCGCACCTCGGCCGCCGCCGCCTCGAGGCCCGCCCACCCCCGGGCGAGCAGCGCCACCCTGGCCCCGCGGGCGGCGAACATCCTCGCCGTGGCCCGGCCGATCCCGGCGCTGGCCCCGGTCACCACGACCGTCTGCTGCTTGTGTCGCATCGGCACTCCTCACTCGGACGCGCCTGTGTGAGTACCGCGGTCTCCGTACTGGAAAACGAACCCCCACACGCCCGGGGCGAGAATCCCGACACCGATCAGGAACAGCCACAGCCCGTAGACCGTGCCCAGCCCCACCAGGGCCGTGCCCACGGCGGCCAGCACCGGGAAGGCGCTGCGCGGCGGGAAGAAGGCCACGGGCCCGGCGCCCTCCTGGACCTCGGCCTGCTTACGGTTCTGCGGGAGCGGACCCTCCTTCTGATACTGGCGCAGCAGGAAGACGGAGACGAGCGCCGCCATCAGGCAGGCGATCACCAGCGCGGCGAGGCCGGCGGGCTCCCGCGACCACCATCCGTAGACGACGGCGCAGACGGCGAAGAAGAGGCTGACCCCGGCGAAGAGGGCGGACTCGGCTCTCACGACGACGCTCCTTCCTGCTGCCGCTGCCGATTCCCCGGGTTCCCCGCCGGGGACCGCGGGTGAGCCTTCTCGGCGTGCTGGGGATGGTGCAGGTCGAAGGCGGGGGACTCGGAGCGTACGCGGGGCAGGGCGACGAAGTTGTGGCGCGGCGGCGGGCAGGAAGTGGCCCACTCGAGTGACCGTCCGTAACCCCACGGGTCGTCGACGGCGACCTTGGCGCCGTACCGCGCCGTCCGGAACACGTTGTAGAGGAACGGCAGGGTCGAGGTCCCCAGCAGGAAGGCACCGATGGAGGACAGCGTGTTCAGCGCAGTGAAGCCGTCGGCGGCCAGGTAGTCGGCGTAGCGGCGCGGCATGCCCTCGGCCCCCAGCCAGTGCTGCACCAGGAAGGTGAGGTGGAACCCGGCGAACAGCGTCCAGAAGTGGGCCTTCCCCAGCCGCTCGTCGAGCAGCCGCCCGGTGAACTTGGGCCACCAGAAGTAGAACCCGGCGAACATGGCGAACACCACGGTGCCGAACAGGACGTAGTGCATGTGCCCGACGACGAAGTAGCTGTCGGTGGTGTGGAAGTCCAGCGGCGGGGAGGCCAGCAGCACGCCGGTCAGCCCGCCGAAGAGGAAGGTGGCGAGGAAGCCAAGGGCCCACAGCATCGGCGTCTCGAAGGACAGGGAGCCGCGCCACATGGTGCCGATCCAGTTGAAGAACTTCACCCCCGTGGGCACGGCGATGAGGAACGACGCCATGGAGAAGAACGGCAGCAGCACCGCTCCGGTCGCGAACATGTGGTGCGCCCACACGATGGCGGACAGGCCGGTGATGGCGACGGTGGCGGCGACCAGCCCGAAGTAGCCGAAGACGGGCTTGCGGCTGAACACCGGGATGACCTCGGTGATGATGCCGAAGAACGGCAGGGCGACGATGTACACCTCCGGATGCCCGAAGAACCAGAAGAGGTGCTGCCACAGCAGTGCCCCGCCGTTGGCCGGGTCGTAGACGTGGGCGCCGAACCTCCGGTCGGCCATCAGGGCGAGCAGAGCGGCGGTGAGCACGGGAAAGGCCAGCAGCACCAGGATCGACGTGAACAGCACGTTCCAGGTGAAGATCGGCATGCGGAAGAGGGTCATGCCGGGTGCGCGCAGACAGACGATGGTCGCGATGAAGTTGACGGCGCCGAGGATCGTGCTCAGCCCCGACACCACCAGCCCCATCGTCCACAGGTCGCCGCCGCTGCCGGGGGTGTGGACCGGCCCGTTCAGCGGCGCGTAGGCGAACCACCCGAAGGACGCCGCACCGCGCGAGGTGAGGAACCCGGCGGCCACCATCAGCCCGCCGAACAGATACACCCAGTAGGTGTAGGCGTTCAGCCGCGGGAAGGCCACGTCCGGCGCACCGATCTGCAGCGGCACCACCGCGTTGGCGAACCCCACGAAGGTGGGGGTGGCGAACAGCAGCATCATCACCGTGCCGTGGATGGTGAAGAGCTGGTTGTACTGCTCCTGCCCGACGATCTGCAGCCCCGGCCGCGCCAGCTCCGCCCGCATCAGCATCGCGAGCACCCCCGCGAACAGGAAGAACCCGAAGGCCGTCACCAGATACATATGGGCGATGACCTTGTGATCGGTGGTGGTCAGCCAGCGCACCACCGCCTTGCCCGTGCGCAGGCGCGTCGCGCTTCGGCGGGCCCGGTCGGCCTCGCGGGACCGGACGTCCTTGTGGGGCTGGGGGGTCTCTTGGGGCTGGGGGGCTCTGCTGTCCACCGACGTCATACGGGGTCTCTTCCTGACGCAGGTCTGTTCCGGTCCTCGGTCCGCGGTCGGCAAGGCAGAGTCCCGTCCTCAGCAGACCTGTCTAACCTGCCCGGATCGCGGGGAAACCTCCCGATCCGCGAGACACCACCTCAGCGGCGGCCCAGAAGAGCCCGGACCTCACGGTCGACCTGCTGCGCCTCACCGGTGGCCACGACGACGACCGGCACCCGCGCCCCGGCCCCGCTCACGACCTCGGGGCGGTCGGGCCGCTCCGCGACGAGCGCACGCAGGCCGCCCGCGAGACCGAGCACGGGCAGCCCGGCACAGACCTCCTCGCGCACCTCGGGCTGGTCCTCTCCGATCTCCCCGGTGAAGACCAGGGCGTCGAGCCGGTCGAGGGACGCGGCCATGGCGGCGACACCGCGACGGCAGTGATGGGCGAAGACGTCCAGGGCGAGCGCGGCACGTTCGTCCCCCGCCGCCCGCCCGCGGACGAGATCACGCGTGTCGTCGGAGGTACCGGAGAGGGCGAGCAGCCCGGCCTCGTGATTCAGCGCGTCCTCGATGTCCTCCGCGGACAGCCCGTGCCGGGTCTGCAGCCACGTCAGGGCACCGGGATCGACGCTGCCGCTGCGGTGGCTCATCACCAGCCCCTCCAGCGGCGTCAGCCCCATCGTCGTATCGACGCTGCTTCCGTCGCGCACGGCACAGGCGGAGCAGCCCCCACCGAGGTGGACGATCACCAGATGCAGCTGCTCGGGACGGCGGTCCAGCAGCTCGGCCGTCCGCCCGAGTGCCCAGGCGTACGACAGCCCGTGGAAGCCGTACCGCCGCAGCCCGTACTCCTCGCGCCACACGGCCGGCACCGCGTACTCCCGGGCGGCGGCGGGCAGCCCGGCGTGGAAGACGGTGTCGAAGCAGGCGACGTGCGGGACACCGGGCAGCAGCTCCCGGGCCGCGTCCAGAACGGTGAGGGCGGGCGGCACGTGCAGCGGTGCCAGATCGGCCGCCCGGCCGAGAAGGGCGCGCACGTCGTCGTCGACCACAGTGTGGCTGAGCAGTTCCGGTCCGCCGTGGACGATGCGGTGCCCGACGGCCGCGACGGCGGGCGCTTCGTCCAGCAGCCGCCGAAGCGGTCCGGAGCTGTCGTCGCCGGGCGGCGAGTCGCTGCGGTGCTCGGTGAGGATCTCCCCGCCGTCACCGAACACGGTCAGCCGCAGACTCGACGATCCCGCGTCGACCACCAGGACGGGGCCGTTGCTCTCCGCCGACACGGTGCTCCTCTCCGACACTCTCCGGTGTGTGCCGCGGCACCGGAGTACCCGGGCCCGCCCCATGGAAACTTCGAGGTCACCGTCACCGCGGTCAGGCGGCCCGGTCGGCGACCAGGTCCTCGAAGACCGCACGCGCAGTGGAGAGGAACGCCAGCACCCTGGCATCGGGTTCCCCCCTGCGCAGCCACGTCATCGTGACCTCGGTCCGCGCGGCGTCGCCGGTCACCGGCACGGCGGCCACCTCGCCTCGTGCGGCCGCTCCGGCCACCGCGATCTCGGGGAGCA
The DNA here is from genome assembly GCA_000719105.1 of Streptomyces sclerotialus. GTDB lineage: Bacteria > Actinomycetota > Actinomycetes > Streptomycetales > Streptomycetaceae > Streptomyces > Streptomyces sclerotialus_B. Next base: position 42,688 of record JODX01000023.1, read on the forward strand.
GGGCGCAGCCCATGCCCGCCGAGACGCACTGGCAGAGCGCGGCCATGCTCGCGACCTCCGTATCGATGAGCGGGGCGTCGGGTCCCAGTGTGCGGATGAGGTCGTCGAGCATGTCCCGGAAGCCGCAGCCCCGAGGGGTCGCGAGAAATGCCTCCCCACGCAGGTCGGCGCCGTCCACCTGTGCGTACGAGGCGAGCCCGTGCCCGATGGGCGTCACCACCATCAGCCGGTCAGTGGTGAGGAACTCGCTGGTCAAGAGCTTGTCCTCGGGTGCCTGGCCGAAGGTGAGCGCGACATCGACCTCTCCGCGGCGGACCCACTCGTACAGCTCGCCACGGCCGCCGGGGCGCACGGAGACCTGGACGCGCGGGTGGAGTCGGCGATAGTGAGCCAGGACCGCCGGCAGGCGGTGGGCACACAGGGTCTCCAGGCCCCCGACCGTCAGCAGACCGCCCGGCTCCTGGGCTTCCTCGCTCACGGCGGTGTGGGCCTCCTGAGCGAGAAGCAGCATCCGGTCTGCGTACTCGACGAGTCGCTCACCGGCGGGCGTGAGTGACAGTTTGCGCCGGGAGCGGTCGAAGAGCTTCGCGGCCAGCTCGGACTCGAGGGCCTGGATCTGCTCGGTGACACTGGACTGGGCGTAGTGCAGCTCGGCGGCGGCACGCGTGAAGTTGAGTGTCCGTGCCACGGTCCTGAATGTCCGCAAGTGACGCAGCTCCACGTGTGTCCCGCCCTTCTGATCGGTTCCGCCGATGGCCGCCATCGGCGAACCCCGCTTCTTCAACTGCTGCTGCGCTGCCAGGCTTTCAGCCGTCGCCACCTGCTCACAACCGGTTACGGCGATCTTCCGCGCTCCCGCACTCCCTTGGAAGGACACGTATGTCCAGCCGGTCAGCACGCCCCATGGACACCCCCCGGCCGTCGGCGGAGGGGCCGCCCGACGGGCCGGTCCCAGCGGTTCCGCGGCCGAGCGGGCTGCTCCTTCTCGGGCTGTCCCTCGGCTACTTCATGGTCATGCTGGACACCACGGTCGTCACGGTGGCGCTGCCCGCCATCGGTACGGACCTCTCGGGCTCGCTCAGCGGGCTGCAGTGGGTGTCCAACGGGTACACCCTCGCCTTCGCCGCCCTGCTCCTCACCGCCGGCGCGCTCTCCGACCGCTACGGGGGACGAAGAGTCCTCCTGATCGGTATGTGGCTCTTCGCCGTCTTCTCCGGTGCCTCGGTGGCGGCGGGCTCGATGGGTGCGTTGATCGCGCTGCGGGCCCTGCTGGGAGTGGCGGGCGCCCTGCTCCTGCCCGCCTCGCTCGCCGTCATCGCGCACGCCTACGCCGAACCGGCGGCCCGGGCCCGGGCCATGGGAGCCTGGGCCGCCATCAGCGGCAGCGCGCTCGCGGCCGGCCCACTGGTCGGGGGCGTCCTCACCGACACCCTCGGGTGGCGGGCCATCTTCCTGCTCAACGTGCCGGTCGCCCTGCTGGGCATCGCCCTCACGATGCGGCACGCTCCGGCCGACCTCCCCGAGCCGCCCTCCAAGGGACTCGACCTGCCCGGGCAGCTCACCGCGGTGCCGACCCTGGCCGGTCTGACGTACGCGCTGATCGAGAGCGGGCCCCACGGCTGGGGTTCGCCCCAGGTGCTCGGCGGGCTCACCGTTTTCGCGGTGTGCGGTGTGCTGTTCGTCCTGGCCGAGCGCCGGCCGGAGACACCGGACCACGCCCCGATGCTGCCGCTCGGTCTGTTCCGCAACCGGACGCTGTCCGCGGGCCTGTTCGCCGGCGGGCTGGTGAACTTCGGCCTCTCCGGCGTGCTCTTCGTGCTCTCGCTGTTCTTCCAGCAGGCACACGGCCACTCGGCCTTCACCGCGGGCCTCGCGTTCCTGCCCCTGACCCTCCCCACGGCCTTCAACCCGGTCCTCACCGGCCGCCTCGTCGGCAGGGTCGGCGCCCGCGGACCGGCCGTCGCGGGCTTCCTGATGATGGGTGTCGGAGTGCTGATCCAGTCCGCGTGCACCTCGGACTCCACCGCATCCCTCGTCATGATGTGCGTCGGCCTGCTGGTCCTCGGCTTCGGAGTCTCCTTCGCGATCCCGCCGCTGATGACCGCGGTCGTGGGCTCGGTGGCCAAGGAGCAGTCCGGCATCGCCTCGGGTGCACTGAACTCCGCTCGCCAGACGGGTGCCGTACTGGGCGTGGCGGTGCTCGGCGCGGTGACCGGCTCAGCGGCGTCGGCCGGCGACGGGACCCGGCTCGCCCTTGTCGTGGCCGGGGTCGCGCTGCTCGTCGGCGCGGGGGTGGTCGCCGCCTGCATCGGATCCGAGTGAGTTCTCCTCACACCGCACCCGCGCCTCGCCGCTCCGGGTGGCCGATGGTCACGGCCCCCCGGAAGCGATCCGCCGAGAGGGTCGACATCGTGTCGAGCGACGCGTCGGACACGGGCAGCAGATGGGCGTCGACCCAGGTGTCCCCCGTGGCCGCGTTGGCCCACGGGTCGTCGATCACTACGGCGCCGGGTACGGCACCGTGGCAGAGCACCCAGTGCGGCACGTCGAACCCTTGCATCGCGGTGAGCGAGAGCAGGAGCAGCACGTGTTCCCGTCGGCCGATCGCGCTCCGGATCTCGTGCAGGGAGAGGTGGCGTGGGTCGACCGGGACGCCGATCCGTTCGGCGTCCGAACGCGACGCGCGCTGGAGCAGGGCACGCCATTCCTGCTCGTTCTCCGGGAGGTGGTCGAGCATGACGGGCCGGTCCACGTCCAGGTGGACCGTGACGGGGGACGACGGCCACGCACGGCGCACGGCGACGCCCAGTCCGACGGGTTCGCACGCGTTGAAGTTGGTCGCGTCGCGCCACAGCGTCAGCTCCGCCTGGCGGTCCAGCGCCTCCGGCGGCAGCGCCCCCGCGTGCGCCTGAGCGACCAGGGCGGTGACGGCGCCGCAGGTGAAGTGGGTGGTCTGCCCGTAGTACGGGGGGTCGGTCACCGTGGTCACCGCGTCGTCGTGCAGCCAGCGGACATAACCGGCGTCCGGCCCGGAGGCGTCCTCCGCCTGCGTGAGCGGGGGACGCAGCGGCGTGAAACCGGCGGCAGCGGCGTCCTCGGGGCCCACCGTCCATCCTTCCCACTTGACCTGCGCGAGCCCCTGGCGGCGTGCGTGGTCGACGACGGCCGCGACGGCTGCCTGTACGTCGCCGACGGCGTCGACGATCTTCAGGTAGGCCGTGTGCGGGCGGGCCGACACGAGTGCGGCGGCGATCCAGTCCGTACCGTCGTCGCCGCCGCCGTCACCGTCGTCACCCGGCACGGCCACGATGTGCGGGGCGTGTCCGGAGCGGTCGACCGCATGCCAGCGCTCCGGCACCTCAAGGTGTCCGTGGTGTCCGAGCTTCTTGAGCAGGGTCGGTGACGTATCGGGCTCGAACGGGACGATGATGCTCTTCACGGGCGTTTCTTTCTGGGGCGAGGAGGGAGCCAGGGGCGGGAACGCGCCCGCGCGCGGGCGAACAGCGGCGGCCGCGGCCCGGTGTCAGCCGCGGGACTGCCGCAGCACCCACACGAAGTACGGAGCTCCGACCAGCGCGATCATGAGGCCCGCCGGCACCTGGGCGGGTGCGACGACCGTGCGGCCGAGGGCGTCGGCCACGCAGACCAGCAGCCCGCCGAGCAGCATCGCGACCGGGATCGCGCGGCCGTGCCGGGCGCCCACCAGTGACCGGGCGAGGTGCGGGGCGACGAGGCCCACGAAGCCGACGACGCCGACGGCGACCACGCTGAGCGCCGCGAGCACCGCGGCGACCGCCAGTGCGGTGAAGCGGGTGCGTTCGACCTTGACGCCGACGATGCGCGGAGTGTCCTCGTCGACGGCGAGCAGGTCGAGCCGACTGCGCAGGGCGAGCAGGACGGGCAGCGCGAGCGCCAGGGCCACCGCGACCGGTACGACGTCGGGCAGCGTACGGCCGTAGGTCGTGCCGGAGAGCCAGGTGTAGATCCGGGGCGTGTTGTACGGGTCGGCGCGCAGCAGGAGGAAGGTGGTGACGGAGGTGAGGCCGTACCCGCAGCCGATGCCGATCAGTACGAACCGGTCGGGCAGGAAGCCGCCGCGCCAGGCCAGCAGGGCGATCACCGCGAACGTGGCGAGCGCCGCCGCGACCGCGACCGCGATGAGCACGGGCTGTCCGCCGGGCAGGTTCGAGGTGACGACACTTGCCGCACCCAGCCCGGCACCCGCCGTGATGCCGAGCACGCCCGGCTCCGCCAGCGGGTTGCGCACCGAGCTCTGCACGACGCACCCGGCCAGTCCGAGCGCCGCGCCGGCGAGGACCGCGGCGGTCACACGCGGGACCCGGTCGTCGAGCGCCTGGCCGATCAGGTCCGGGGCGGCGCCCTGGACCCAGAGCACGACGTCGCCCGTACGCAGCCAGAGGCTCCCTGCCAGGACCGCCACGAGGACCGCAACGGCGAGAAGTGCCACCGTGCCGGACACGACGAGGAGGAACGCGCGGCGCGACCGTACGGCGATCCGCGCGTTCGGCGGCCGCCGGACCTGGCCCGTGTCGCGGAGGCGCAGCGCGAGGACCACGATGACCACGGAGCCGAGCAGCGCGGTCGGTACGCCGGTGGGGATGGAGGCGGCCCCGTCGGCACCCTGCACCGCGCGCAGGATTGCGTCCGCGAGCAGGATGAGCAGTGCGCCGAGCAGCCCGGCCGCGGGCACCAGGACGAGGTGGCGGCGCAGCGCCCGGACCCGTCCCGCGATCAGGCGGGCCAGGACGGGGGCGCCGAGGCCGACGAAGCCGATCGGCCCCGCGAGGGTCACCGCCGTGCTGGTCAGGAGCACCGCACAGAGCACGGCGGTCACGCGGGTGGACCGGATCGGCACGCCGAGGCCGGCCGCGGCGTCGTCGCCGAGGTTCATCACGTCCAGCCGCCGGGACAGTGCCAGAGCGGCGCAGAGCACCACGGCCAGAACGGGGAGGGCCCGTATCGACGCGTCGATGTTCAGCTGGGCCAGCGAACCGCTTCCCCAGGCGAAGAGGCCGGTCGTGTTCTGGTTGAACAGGATGAGGAGCGCGCTGGTCCCCGCGTCCAGGGCCAGTGCCGTCGCCGATCCGGCGAGGACGAGGCGGGTGCCCGTGGTGCCCGCGGCCCGGCCCGCGAGGAGCAGCACGAGCGCCGCCGCGACCAGGCCGCCGGCGAAGGCGACGGCGCCCGACGCCCACAGCGGGACGGAGAGGCCGAAGGCCGCGACGAGCGTGAGGGTGAAGTAGGACCCGGCCGTGACCGCGAGGGTGTCGGGGGAGGCGAGCGCGTTGTGCGTGACGGACTGGAGCAGCGCTCCGGCCGAGCCGAGGGCGAAGCCCACCGCCACGCCCGCGAGCAGGCGCGGCAGGCGCGAGCCGGTGAGGATCTCACCGACCGGCGCCCCGCCGGTGCTTTCCCGGACCCCGGCGTCCCCGGCGAGATACCGCACCAGGTCGCCGACGCCGACGCCCGACGTCCCCTGCGTCAGGTGCCACATGCCCACCAGGACGGTCACGGAGGCAAGGAGTGCCAGGACGGCCACTCCGGCGGGGCCGCCGCCGCGCTCGGCGCGCGGCGGCGTTCCCCCTCCGGATGCCCATCCGGATGCCGGTGTCCGCGGTGTGCCCACCTCTCGCGGTGTACTCACTTCCTGCGGTGCGTTCACCTTTCCGCTGTGCTCACTTCTTGTCGAGTACGTCGACGTACGCGTCGATCGCCTGCGCGCACGAGCGCGGACCGCCGGCGCCCCACACCCGCGCGGGGAAGGAGTGCGCGCGGCCTTCCTTCACGGCCGGGAGCTTCTTCCAGATCGGGTTCTTCTCCAGCGCCGCGACGTACCCGCCGGCCCCTTCGTCGTTGGCGTAGAAGAGGTTGGCGTCCCCCACCGCGGTGAGCCCCTCGACGTCGGTCTGCGCGAGGCCGTAGGAGGGGTCGACGCCCCCGTCCCCGTGGTCCTTGTTGATGTCGTCGGTCCACGCGGGGTTCATGCCGAGCTCCTTGCCGATCTCGGTGAACAGGGCGCCGTCGCTGTACGGGCGGACGGTGAGGTTGCCTCCCTGCAGCCAGCCGTCGAAGAACAGGAAGTCCTTCGTCGGCAGATCGGCGTCGGTGACCTTCTGCTTCGCCGTCGCGAGGTGCTCGTCGAACTCCTCGAGCACCTGGTCGGCCCGCTCGGTGCGGCCCGTCGCCTCGCCGATCATGCTGAAGACCTCCCGCATGTTCCCGATCGGGTCCTTCGGGTTCGCTCCCCGCGTGGCCATCACGGGGACGCCTCTCTTCTCCAGCTTCGCGATCATCTCGTCGTCGGCGTCGAACGCCTCCACGATGATGAGGTCGGGCTTGGCCGCGTAGAGGGTGTCGAGGTCGGGCTCCTCACGGGTGCCGATGTCGGTCACCCCGTCGGGCAGCTTCTCCGCGCTGACCCAGGTGCGGTATCCCTTCGGGTCGGAGACCGCGGTCGGGGTGACGCACAGGGTCAGCGCGTCCTCGATCTGCTGCCATTCCAGGACCGCGATCCGCTCGGCGGGCTTGTCGAGCTTCACCTGCCGGCCGACGCCGTCCTTGAAGGAGACCGGTCCGGTCGAGGTGGTCGTGGTGTCCTGGGCGCAGTCCTTCGACGCGGGTGACGCAGTGGCACTGCTGCCGCCGGCCTCGGCCTCGGCCTTGTCGACGTCGGTCGTGCCGCAGGCCGTTGCGGCGAGGAGGGCGAGCCCGGTGGAGGCTGACGCCGCCAGGCGACGGGCACGGTTCATGGAGGATCCTCTTTCTTGTTCCTTGCGAGCCGTTGTTGTGACGACTCGTCGCAGCAGCGCGGATGTGCCGCTTCAGACGGCAGGGTGCCGCCCGATGGGGTCGATGCGGAGACGGCCCGTGCGGGGGTCGGCGCTGACCTCGACACGGATGTCGTAGACCTCGCCGATGTTCTCGGCGGTGAGGACGTCGGCGGGTGCGCCCGCCGCGTGCACGCGGCCGGAGCGCATCAGGACGATCGTGTCCGCGACACGGGACGCCTGGTCGAGGTCGTGCAGCACGATCCCGACCGCGATGCCGTGCTCCTCGACGAGATCGCGCACCAGGTCGAGCGTCTCGATCTGGTAGCGCAGATCCAGGTGGTTGGTCGGTTCGTCCAGCAGAACGACGTCGGTGTCCTGGGCCAGGCAGGCCGCGAGCCAGACGCGCTGCATCTCCCCGCCGGAGAGTTCCCCGACCGGCCGGCCGGCCATGTCCCGCACTCCGGTGACGCCCATGGCGTGGTCGACGGCGGTCCGGTCCTCGGCGGTCAGCCCCGCGAAACCACGGCGGTAGGGGTGGCGTCCGAACGCCACGACCTCCGAGACCGTCAGCCCCTGGGGCGCGGGCCTCGACTGCGAGAACAGCGTGACCTCGCGGGCGAACTGACGGGGGCTGAGCAGGGCCGCGTCACGTTCCGGCCGTCCGTCGGGGGCGCCGAGCGTCACCCGGCCGCCGTCCACCCGGTGCAGCCGGGAGAGTGCGCGCAGCAGCGTGGACTTCCCGCTGCCGTTCGGCCCCACCAGGGCGGTCGCGCGGCCGGGTGCCAGGTCGAGCGAGACGCCGTGGACGACCGGCTTGCCGCCGTACCGCAGTACCAGATCGTGTCCGTTGAGGGCGGCGACCGGCGCTGCGGGGTCGGCCACCGGGCGACCGGTGTGCCGGAAGGGGCTTGTGAACATCGATGGGTCCGGGTGGTCGGAGGGGCGAGGACGCGGCACCCTCCGTCCGGCCTTCATCGACACCGGCCGGGCCGCGAAGTCTCCCACGCACGGCAGCACCGTCGCGTCGAGCAACAACTAAGGGAAGGGTTACCTAACTCCGAGAAGGCTATATTCCGCTCGCCGTGTCGACAATCAGGAGTTCTGGACACGCGATACGGGATTCCGGACACCCTCGGGTGTGCCGTCAACCCCGTCGACCGCATCGACCGCATCGACCACGTCGACCACGTCGAAGAACGCGCCCGGAGTGGTCCCCATGACCCGCCGGAAGGCGGCGATGAAGGAGCTGGGCTGCGCATAGCCGAGCGTTTCGGAGACCGTCAGCACATCGAAGCCCTCGGAGAGGAGCGTCAGCGCCCGGTGCACGCGCAGCATCTGCCGCCACTGTGCGAAAGAGAGACCTGTCGCATGACGGAACGCGCGGGTGATCGTCCGGTCGCTGATCCCCAGCCACCGTGCCCACTCCTCCAGCGAGCGGCTGTCGGCAGGATCGTCCAGCAGAGCTTCGGCGATCGCGGCGATCCGGGCGTCACCGGGCAACTGCAACGCGAACTGGCGCTCCGCCGGCTGGAGCACGTCGAACACGACCGCCTCCGCCCGCGCCCTGGCCGCCGCGTCGAGATCCGTGCGGGACAGATGGGTCAACAGCGACTCGAGCAACGGCGTCATCGCGATCGCCTTCGGTTCCTCGAACGCGATCGGCGAGCGCTCGGGGGCGAAGAAGGCGTCGTGGAACTCCGCACCCGCCGTCGCCCGGCCCGCGTGCGCCACCCCCGCGGGCATCCACAGCCCATGCCCCTTGGACACGGTGAAGACGCGGTCCCCCACCCGGGACGTCAGCGTCCCTCGGCGTACCCAGACGAGTTCGTGCGAGGAGTGCGAGTGCGGCGCCCACTCCGTGGGAACGCGGGGAACCCGGAACCCGGCGGTGATGGCGGAAGGGGCCACCGCCTGCTCCGGAAGCTCCACGGCCTGGCGCACCACGGTGCCCGCCTCGCGCCGCCACATCCCGGGGCTCGCCTCACCGCGGGACGATCGGACCATGCGGGCGAGTCTATCCGGGGCCCGTACCGGCCCGTCCGGGGCCCGCACCGGCTGACCGGGCCCCTCGCCCGCGGTGAACCGGGAGGGGTCCGGTGCGAAAGGGCGTCACGTGACCCGGAAGGGCCGATGTGCCGGAAGAGCCGGAGGAGCAGCAGGTCAGATGCCCTTCACCAGCGGCTTGAGGATCGCCACGCACTCCACGTGGTGCAAGCCGCTCCGCCCCCGGCCGTCGTCGTCGCGGCCACTGTCCTCTTCCAGCGCCGGGACATCACCTGGCAGCACAGGCCGGCTCAGCGGGCCGGGTCTCCTGTCAGCTGTCGTTCCAGGGCGCGTTCGGCCTCGGTCAGGGGCAGATCGGGGCGGAGGCGTTCGGGGTGGTGGGGCGGGGGGCCGGACGGTTCGGGGTGCAGGTCGTCCAAGGGTATGCACACCCACATGCATCCGGCCGCGACCAGACTTCCGTAGATCGCCTTCAGGGCGCGCACCGCTGTCGTCACCGCCGTGCCCCTCATGACGCCGTGGAGGCGAGCCGAGGCGCGGAGCCGGCGTCGCCGTGCCGGGTGGGCGGGGTGGCGGTCCAGGTCCACAGGGCGGACAGGGCGACCGGGTCGGGAACGTGGCCCTCGGTCCAGAGCCGGGCCGCTGCGGTGAGCACCGACTGGCGGTCGGCCTCCGCCGTGCCGGGGCGGCCCGGGAGCAGCGGGACGGCGGCACCGGCGCCGAGCCGTACGGCGCGGTGCCGGCGGGCGAAGGCCGTCAGGGTCTGCCGCGGGCCCGCCTCGATCAACAGCATGTCGTCGGCGGCGAGCAGGGACTCCAGGGCCTGCTTGAAGTACACCGTGTCGGTGATCTGGCGGGCCCAGAAGCGGGGGCTGAGCGCCTCTTCGGGGCGCAGCAGTTCCCCTGTGTACCCGGAGTACAGCGGCAGCGTCGGCGGGCGGAGCGGGATGTCACGGTAGGCCGCCTCGACGGCCTCCGACGCGGGTGCCATCGCCGGGGAGTGGAAGGGACTGGTGGCCGGAACGGCGACGACGGTGAGGCCGTCGGCCCGCAGCCGTTCGGCGACCTCGGCGAGCGGCTCGGACGGACCCGCCAGCATGGTCTGCTGGTTGGCGTTGACCGCGGCGATGGCCACGTCGCCGACGAGGTAGGGGCGCAGTCGGCGTTCGTCCGCCGCTACCGCGAGCATGCCGCCGGACGGGATCCTCACCGCCTGGCGGACGCGTTCCATGACCATGGCGACCGCATCGGGCAGGGCGACGGCACCGGCGATGGTCGCGGCGACGAGTTCGCCCGCGCTGTGGCCGAGTACGGCGGTGGGCCGCACCCCCCAGCCGATCACCATGCGGCCGAGCGCGTAGTCGACGGCGAACAGCAGCGGCTGGGCCCGGCGCACGTCGTCGACGGGAATGCGGGGCCGGCCGTCGGTGAGCCAGTCCGCGCGGATCCGCGGGCCCTCGTCGCCCATGTGGGACAGGACCGCGTCGAAGGCGGCGGTGAACACCGGCTCCCGCCCGTACAGGCCGGCAGCCATGGCGTGGTGCTGCGAGCCCTGGCCCGGGAAGAGCAGGGCGACGGGCCGGGGCCTGCGGGTGGTCACCGCCGCCGCCCTGTGCACCGTGGCGGCGGACAGCGCGGCGACGGTGACGGCGGCACCGCGCACCGGTCCGGGCTCCGTGCCGCACGGCACCACGGTGGGCAGTGCGGGGAACCCCTCCCGGTGCAGGTTCGAGAGCAGCGGCAGCAGTTCGCCGCGTACCCGCTGCTCGTCCTTCTCGTCCCGGCCCGACCACAGCAGCAGCCGGTGCCGGTCCGGGTCGGTGGCGCGGTGACCGTGTCTGAGGGCCTTCAGCCCGGGTGCGGCATCGTGGTCGGCGGTGTGGGTGAGATCGAGCGTGCCGAGGACGGTGTCGCCGTCCGCGACCGCCTCCGCGGCCCGTTTGACCGCGTAGACCGTGATGGTGCCGGCCTCCGGCTCGTCGAATCCGGCGACGATGGCGAAGTCCGCGCTGCCGTCGTGGAGTTCCTGGTGGGCCAGGCGCAGGGCGCGGCCGGGTGCCGAGGCCGCCCGTACCGTGAAGCCCTCGTGCTCGGGGGCGAGCCCCGGATCCGGTGCGTGCGCACCGACGTAGACGACCGTCCGTACGGGCAGATCCCGCGGGGAGCGGCCGAAGGCTCGCAGCACCGCGGAGACCGCGGCGGCCGACGCGGGCACCGGCGCCCTGTCCTCTCCCGCGGGGCCCGGACGGACCATCAGCCTCCGGATCACCGCGCTGTCAGCGGTCAGCGCCATGGGTACCTCCTCGTGGGCCGCGGACCGCCGCGGCGGATGGGGTAACGATCGACAGGAACCAGGGGGCGTGGGCAAGGAGTCGGAACGGGGGGACGGTGCGGGCCCCCTGCTGAGGGGAATACGGGATCGAGGGCCCGCACCGTCCGGCTCACGCCGCGCTGATCTGACCGGAGTTGATGAGCTCCAGCAGCGCGCGGGGGGTCTCGGCGTCGACGACCGCGTCGTCCGGGACGTTGATGCCGTAGGTGCGCTGGACCTCGCCCACGACCTGCAGCAGGGCGAGCGAGTCGTAGCCCAGCTCCAGGAACGGGGTGTCCAGGACGTCGCCGTCCAGGTCGACGCCCTCCTCCTCGCCGGCGCTCTCGCGGAGCATGCGGGTGAGGTCGGCCAGGGTGACGGTGGTGGTCGTGGTGGCGGTCATGGCGGGTCCTCCGTTGGGTGTTGGGTGTGGTGGTGACTGGTCACGGCGTACGGCGTACGACGAGGGCCGCGTTGAAGCCGCCGTGGCCCCGTGCGAGCACCAGGGCGCTGCGCAGGTCAGCCTCCCGGGGAGCCCCGGTGACCAGGTCGATCGGGTGGCCGGCGGCGGCCTCGATGACGTTCGCGGTGGGTGGGATCACCCTGTCGCGCAGGGCGAGCAGGGCGGTGGCCACGTCGAGGGCGGCGCCGCCGGCGAGCAGCCGTCCGGTCATCGTCTTGGGCGCGGTCACCGGTACGGCACGCGGACCGAACACCTCCGCCAGGGCCTCGGCCTCGGCCCGGTCCAGGTCCGGGACGCCGGCGGCGTCCGCGAAGACGACGTCGATGCCGTCGGGGGTGAGCCCGGCGTCGGCGATGGCGTTGCGGGCGGCCCTGGCCAGGCCCGGCGGACGGCCCGAGCCGGGAGCCGGGTCGAGGGTGGCGGCGTACCCGGCGATCTCGCCGTAGACGTGCGCCGCGCCACGCTCACGGGCCGAGTCGAGGTTCTCGGCGACCAGGATCGCACCGCCCTCCCCCGGTACGTAGCCGCGGGCGTCGGCGGAGAACGGCAGGTAGGCGCGGGCCGGGTCCTGCCCGGTGCTCATCAGGCCGGAGGCGAGCTGCGGGACCCAGCCCCAGGGGCACAGTCCCGCGTCGACGCCTCCGGAGACGACCGCCTGGAATCCCTTGCGGACATGGCGGCGGGCCTGGCCGATCGAGTCGATGCCGCCGGCCTGCTCGGTGAGCAGGACGCCGCTGGGCCCGCGCAGCTTGTGCCGGATGGAGATCTGGCCGGTGTTGACGGCGTAGAACCAGGCGAAGGACTGGTAGGCGCTGACGTGTTCCTTCCCCTTGCTCCACAGGTTCTGCAGCTCGCGCTGGCCGAACTCGACGGCGCCGCCGGAGGCGGAGGTGACCGCGCCCATGGCGTACTCGGGCAGTTCGCCGCTGTCGAGGCCGGCGTCCTTCAGGGCCCATTCGGCGGCGGCCAGGGCGAGGCGGGTCATGTGGTCGGTCTGCGGCATGAGACGGCTGGGGATGTGCTCCTCGGCGACGAACCCCGGGACCTCGCCGGCGAGCCGGGCCGGGTACTGGGTGGCGTCGAAGCGGCTGACCGGGGCGATGCCCGACTCGCCGGCAAGGGTCGCCTTCCAGTAGTCGTCGGTGCCCAGCCCGTTGGGGGCGACGACGCCGAGGCCGGTCACCACGGTGGTCGTGGTCATGCGATGCTCCTCTCCGGTCGCGCGAGGACCATCGCGCTCTGGAAGCCGCCGAAGCCGCTGCCGACGCTGAGGACGACGTCCGTCTGCTTCTCCCGGGCGGTCAGCGGGATGTAGTCGAGGTCGAGTTCGGGGTCCGGCTCGTGCAGGTTGGCGGTGGGCGGCAGCACGCCGTGCTCCATGGCGAGGGCGCAGGCGGCGATCTCCAGGGAGCCGATCGCGCCGAGCGAGTGCCCGATCATCGACTTGATGGAGCTGACCGGGGTCCGGTAGGCGTGCTCACCCAGGCTGCGCTTGAACGCGCCCGTCTCGTGGCGGTCGTTCATCTTGGTGCCGGAGCCGTGCGCGTTGATGTAGTCGATCGTGGTCGCGTCGAGCCGGGCCTCGGCGAGGGCGGCGTCGATGGCCTCGGACATCTCGCGGCCGTCGGGCTTGAGGCCGGTCATGTGGTAGGCGTTGCAGCGCTGGGCGAAGCCGGCGATCTCGGCGTAGATGTGCGCGCCGCGGCGCCGTGCGCTCTCCAGCTCCTCCAGCACCAGGACGGCGGCGCCCTCCCCCAGAACCAGGCCGCTGCGGGTCCGGTCGAAGGGGCGGCAGGCGCTCTCGGGGGTGTCGTTGCGGGGGCTGGTGGCGAGGATGGCGTCGAAACAGGCCGAGGTGATCGGGGAGATCGGGGCCTCGGTCGCGCCGGCGATCATCACGTCGCAGGTGCCCTCGCGGATGAGTTCGACCGCGTGGCCGAGGGAGTCGAGGCCGGAGGTGCAGCCCGTCGAGACGACGGCGGCGGGTCCTTCGGCGCCGGCCGCGTGGCCGACCTCGGCGGCCATCGAGCTGGGCACGAAGTGGCGGTACAGCTCGGGGACGGCGTACTCGTGGTCGACGAGCCACTTGCGGCCGCCGTCGCTGACCACGGCGTACTCGCGTTCCAGGCTGGTGGTGCAGCCGACCGCGCTGCCGAGGGAGGTGCCGATCCGGCCCGGGTCGAGGGCGGAGGTGTCGAGGCCGCTGTCGGCGAGCGCCTCCCGGGTGGAGACGACCGCGAACTGCGCGGCCCGGTCCAGGCGCCGGGTCTCCTGCTGGGAGAGCCCGGCCGCCAGCGGGTCGAAGTCGCACTCGGCGGCGACCCGGGAGCGGAACGGGGAGGGGTCGTAGAAGCTGATGGTCCGGGTGGCGCTGCGGCCCGCGGTGAGCAGGTCCCAATACTCCTTGACGCCGATCCCGCCAGGGGCCACGACGCCCAGTCCGGTGATGGCAACTCGACGCATCGTCTACCTCGCCTTCGACGGGGCGGGGTGCATCGCGCACTCCCTGCCGGATGGAACTGTGCGGGCCACTGTCGATCCCTTCGTCCGGAGCACTGCGGTGTAGGCGGCCGGGGCTGCCGTGGATGGGAGCTCACCCCGGCCGGCCGGCCCGGACGGCCACCCGCTTGTGGCGTGTTGCCGTATCCGGTGCATCCCATGGAACGTGCCGGTGCTCGACGGCCGCTCGCGTCCGCGTGGACGCTGCATCCATGCAGGTCAGGTGGGGAGGTTGCCATGCTTGCGGGCGGGTACTTCGGCCTTTTTGCCACGCAGCATGGCCAGGGACCGGATCAGTACGGAGCGGGTTTCGGCCGGCTCGATGACGTCGTCCACCAGGCCGCGTTCGGCGGCGTAGTAGGGGTGCATCAGTTCGGTCCTGTACTCCTTGATGCGCTGCGCCCGTACGGCGTCGGGGTCGTCGGATGCGTTGATCTCCCGGCGGAAGATGACGTTCGCGGCGCCCTCGGCGCCCATCACGGCGATCTCGTTGGTGGGCCAGGCGAAGGACAGGTCGCAGCCGATGGAGCGGGAGTCCATGACGATGTAGGCGCCGCCGTACGCCTTGCGCAGCACCACGGAGATGCGGGGCACGGTGGCGTTGCAGTAGGCGTACAGCAGTTTCGCGCCGTGCCGGATGATGCCGTGGTGCTCCTGGTCGACGCCCGGCAGGAAGCCCGGTACGTCGACGAGGGTGACCAGCGGGATGTTGAAGGCGTCGCAGGTCGACACGAACCGGGCGGCCTTCTCGCTGGCGTGGATGTCGAGGACGCCGGCGAGCACGGCGGGCTGGTTGGCGACGATGCCGACGGTGTGCCCGTCCAGGCGGGCGAGCGCGCACACCACGTTGCGCGCCCACGCCTCGTGGACCTCGAAGTACTCGCCGTCGTCGGCGATCTCCTCGATGACGGCACGGATGTCGTAGGACCGTCCCGGCTCGGCGGGCACCAGGTCGCACAGCGCCTCCGTGCTCCGGTCCGCGGGGTCGTCGGCCGGTGCGGCGGGCGGCATCTCACGGTTGTTGGACGGCAGCAGCGAGATGAGGAAGCGGACGTCCTGGAGGCACTCGGTCTCGTCGTCGTACGCGAAGTGGCAGACGCCGGAGACCGTCGCGTGCGGCTCGGCGCCGCCGAGGCCGTTGTGGGTGATCTGCTCGCCGGTGACCGCCTGGACGACGTCGGGTCCGGTGATGAACATCTGGGCGGTCTCGCGCACCATGAACACGAAGTCGGTGAGCGCGGGCGAGTAGGCGGCGCCGCCCGCGCACGGGCCGAGCATCACGCTGATCTGCGGTATGACGCCGGAGGCCGCGACATTGCGGCGGAAGATCCCGCCGTAGCCGGCGAGCGCGGTGACGCCTTCCTGGATGCGGGCGCCCGCCCCGTCGTTGAGGGACACCAGGGGTGCTCCGGCCGCCTCGGCCAGGTCCATCACCTTGTGCACCTTGGCGGCGTGGGCCTCGCCGAGCGCCCCGGCGAAGACCCGGAAGTCATGGGCGTACGCGAAGACGGTACGGCCGTGCACCAGGCCCCAGCCGATGACCACCCCGTCGCCGTGCGGCTTCCTGTCCTCCAGGCCGAAGCCGGTGGCGCGGTGCCGGCGCAGCGGTTCGATCTCGGTGAAGGTGCCCTCGTCGAAGAGGACCGCCAGCCGCTCGTGTGCGGTGAGCTTGTTCCTCGCGTGCTGGCGCCGGGTGGCTTCGGGATCGGGGCCGCGGCTCACTTCCTCTTTGATGCGGCGCAGCTCCGCGGCGGCTCGGCGCAGGTCAGGGGCGACGGTGGAGACCGCGAGGTCGTCGAGGATCGTCATCGGCCGAAAGTAGGCCCGCTGCCTCGAACCTGCCTCGAGGCGGGGCGGCGGATCCGGCCGGCCGTCGGGAGCGGGGAACCGACGTGGCCGACCGCTCGCGGGATCCGCGGAATCGAACGCCCGCGGACGGGGGGCCGTCGGCTCAGCCCGCCGCGGAGAAGGGAATCCGATGGCGCAGGTCGGCGTCCAGTGCCGGGTCCGCGGAGAGGATCGACTGGTGCAACTGCTGCAGTCGGGGCGACGGCTCCAGGCCGAGCTCCTCGACGAGCGAACCGCGCAGCCGCTGATACGCCTCCAGGGCCCGCCAGGCCTTGTTCGAGCGATGCAGCGCGGTCATCAGATGAGCGCAGAAGTCCTCGTGCATGGGGTGCTTGGCCACCAGCACCCGCAGTTCGGGCACGATCGCGGCGTGCCGTCCGAGACGCAGATCGGCCTCTATTCGCAGCTCCAGCGCCGCCATCCGGTCCTCTTCCAGCCGCAGCGCCTCCAGTTCGAGCACGCTGCCCACCGGTACGTCCACGAGCGCCGGCCCCTGCCACAGGTCCAGGGCTCTGCGCAGCAGCTCCGCGGAGGTCCGGTAGTCGGCCGCCTCATGGGCGTCCCGGCCGGAGGCACACAGCTGCTCGAACTCCTGGACGTCGATCTGTCCCGGTTGCACCTCGAGGAGGTAGCCGCCGTGCTGGGTGACGAGGATGTCCTTGGGCTGCCGGCTCGCGCCGCCCTCCAGGGCGGCCGCTATCTTGCGTCGCAGCTGGAGGATGTACGTCTGCAGGGTGGTGGCGGCGCTGCGGGGTATGTCCTCGCCCCACACCTCCTCCATCAGAGTCGGCACCGTGACGACGCGTCCGCTCTGCAGAGCGAGCAGGGCGAGAATCTGCCGCGGCTTGGCGGCACTCGGCACCACCGACACGCCGTTCAGTTCGGCCGTGAGACGACCCAGTACCGTGATGTCCATGTGATCACTCTCCCGTCTCGCGCGGGCCCTGCCCGCCCCCGTCCTACACGGGTGCTGCCGTCGGCCAAGGAGCCGGCGGTCGCTGCCTCCCGAGCAAGGCAAGAGCTTCGCAGCAGCCGGGATCGAGTCACAGTGCGCGGGTCATGAAGAGGCCTATGAAAATGTCATACCGCGATGATGACGGCCACACTGTGCGGCTCGAAAGAGCGCCCATCAGAATGCGAGGACGCGGGACGCCGAACGAATTCCCGATTCGCAGCGCTTCTCAACACTCATGACTCTGGAGGGTTCCATGAGCACGTTGACCATCCCCGCCCAGGCCCGTCCGGCCGCACCGTCCGCGCAGGAACACCGCATCGCACTCCTCACGGCCCGGGCAGGGCTCGAACCCGAGCTGGCCGAGCGCTACCTCACCGACCCGGTGTCGGTTCTCGCGGAGTTCGGGGTGGTGGCGGCGGAACCCGTCTACCTGGCAGAAGCCGGTGCAGCACCGTTTCTGCTGGAGGACCTCGACCAGGGGGACACGACCGTCAGCTACAACAGCTGGCTGTGCGGCCAGCAGGTCCCGTTCGCCGGCTCCGGAACCACCGCCGCATGAGCAGATCCCCCCTGCCCCGGGCGGCACCGCCGGTGGGATTCAAGCCCCACCTGCGCGTCGAGGTCATCGGCGGAGAGGCCGTGTACCTGCTGTCGGAGCGCGGTACGACCGCCCTGCACGGCCCGCATGTCGAGGTCATCGCCCCGCTGCTCGACGGGACCCGGTCCCTGGAGGCCGTCCTCCAGGAGGCCGCGGCCGTGGTGGACGTCGCCACGGCGGGCCGGACGATCGCCGCCCTCGCCGAAGCCCAACTCATCGGGTATCGCGCTGTGTCGGCGGACGCCGCGGCCGAGGCGTACTGGGAACTGTCCGGACTGAACGGCGCCGGTGCGGAGGCGGCGCTGCGCGGTACACCGGTGCAGCTCCTGGTGCTGGGCCGTACGGACCCCGGTCCCGTTCGCGAGGAGTGCCTCGCCGCCGGTCTCACCCTGGCCGACGAGGAACGGTCCGCCGCGTTCACGCTGGTCGTGTGCGACGACTACCTGGACCCGGCGCTGGCCGACGTGGACGCACGGCACCGGGCCGCGGGCCGGCCCTGGCTGCTCGCCAAGCCGTGCGGTGTGGAGGCATGGGTGGGTCCGGTGTTCGGCATTCCCGACCGGGCCTGCTGGTGGTGCCTCACGCACCGGCTGCGCGGTCACCGCGCCACTCAGGCGCCGGTGCAGCGGATGCTCGGGCTGCCCGGCCCGGTGCCGCTTCCGCGGGCCTACCTGGCGTCCGTCCGCTCGCTGGGGCTGCAGACCGCCGCTCTGGAGACGATGAAGTGGGTCGCCGGGATGCGCCACGCCGAGCAGGCCGCCCTGTGCGCTCTGGACACCCGCACCCTGCGCACGCGCCACCACCCGGTGACCCGGCGCCCCCAGTGCCCCGCATGCGGGGATCCCGGTCTGGTCGCGGCGGCCGTGCGACGCCCGGTGGTCTTCGTCTCGCGTCCGAAGTCGGGCACCGCAGGCGGCGGTCACCGGGCTCTGCCGCCCGAGAGCGTGCTCTCCCGCTACCGGCACCTGGTCGATCCGCTCACCGGTGTGGTGCCGGAGCTGCGACCCGCCCCGGGCACTCCCGAGGGTCTCAACCGCTATGTCTCCGGACGCAATCGCGCGCTGCGCGCCGACTCCCTCGCCGCCTTGCGGCACGGGCTGCGCAGCCACAGCGGCGGCAAGGGAATCACGCCGCTGGAGGCCGAGGTCGGCGCGCTGTGCGAGGCGGTCGAGCGCTACAGCGCGACCCGGCAGGGGGACGAGCCGGTCGTCGTCGACACCCTCGCGGGGCTCGGCGAGGACGCACTGCACCCCAATGCCTGCCAGTTGTACGCGGACCGGCAGTTCGCCGAGCGAGCGCGCTGGAACCGCTCGGCCGCAGCGTTCCAGCAGGTTCCGCCGGCCTTCGACCCGCACACTCCCACGGAGTGGACCCCCGTGTGGTCGGTGACCGCGGGCACCCACCGGCTGCTGCCCACCTCGATGCTGTACTTCGGCCCGGCACCCGGCCGGCGGCCGTCGGCGCCGTGGGCCGACTCCAACGGCAACGCGGCCGGGAGCAGTCTCGAGGACGCGGCGCTCCAGGGTTTCCTCGAAGTGGTCGAGCGCGACGCGGTGGCCCTGTGGTGGTACAACCGCACGCGCCGGCCCGCCGTCGACCTGGATGCCTTTGACGAGCCCTGGCTGGCCGGAGCCCGAGTGGCGTACGCGAGGACGGGCCGTGACATGTGGGTCCTCGACCTCACCGCGGACTTCGGCATTCCGGTCATGGCAGCCGTCTCCTGCCGCAATAGCGCGGACGGGGCGCCACGGCGCATCTGCTTCGGATTCGGCGCGCATTTCGACCCGCGTACGGCACTGCGTCGCGCGGTGACCGAGATGGCACAGCTGTTGCCGCCGCCGGACACGGAAGCGGAAGGTGAGTTCGCCTCCCTCCACCCGGAACTGGCCTCCTGGTGGGTGAAGGCGACCACCCGGAATCAGCCATATCTCGTCCCGGACCCGGCCGAGTCACCGCGTACTCCCGCGAATTACGTCTGCGAAGCACACACGGATCTGCACAACGACCTCACGGTGGCGCAGAGCCTGGTGCGGGATCGAGGCATGGAACTGCTCGTCCTCGATCAGACTCGCCCTGACGTGCGACTTCCCGTGGTCAAGGTGATCGTTCCGGGGATGCGTCACTTCTGGGCCAGGTTCGCGCCCGGGCGTCTCTACGACGTCCCGGTGACGCTCGGCCATGTCAGGTCCGCGACGCGTTACGACGACCTCAACCCGATTCCGCTGTTCGTTTGAGATCGGCATATGACACCGATCGGTGGCCCGTTCCTGCCGTGAGCCATACCATTGCGTCCCGCCAGGGTCCCGGGGGAGGAGGTCAGGATGCCGGACGCTTCACGAAGAACGGAAAGCAACGAGGGTGCCGAGGGCTCCCCGCCGGCATCGAGCCGCCTGGCCCTGGCTCCGCGCCTCGCTCGCGCCATCGTTCTGCTCGTACTCATCTGTTACTGCTCCATCATCATCCTGAACGTGCTGCAGACCGGAGGGGCGAACGCCGCCAAGCTGACGGCCTGCGTCGGGATCGTCCTGCTCGAGTTCGGTGTGCAGTTCGCCCTCGCCGCGCCCTCGGCCCGCCTCTGGCCCCTGCGGTGGCGCCTCGTCACCCTCGGGGTGCAGGCCGTCCTGACGTACCTGCCCGCCGCCTGGTTCGGCCTCGACTGGGGAAGCATGCAGGGGCCGCTCGCCGCAACCGTCCTGCTCACCCTGCCCAACCGTGTCGCATGGCCGATGTTCGCCGCGGTCGTGGCCGCCTCCCCGGTATATCCGCTCCTGAAGGGCTCGGGCGGCCTGTACAGCGGTTATGTCTTCAGTTCCGTCACTCTGGCCGGCCTCGTCATCTACGGCCTGACCCGTCTGACCGACCTCGTCACGGAACTGCACGACACCCGCGAACAGCTGGCCCGCATGGCGGTCACCCAGGAACGCCTGCGTTTCGCCCGGGACCTGCACGACCTGCTCGGCTACAGCCTGTCCGCCATCACGCTCAAGGGCGAGCTGGTGAACCGGCTGATACCCACCCGGCCGGAGCTGGCCGCGGACGAGACCACATCCCTGCTGCTCGTCGCGCGGCAGGCCCTGACCGACGTACGTCTGGTCTCCCGCGGCTACCGGGACATGTCGCTGCGCGACGAGGCGCAATCGGCCGCGGGGATCCTGAAGTCGGCGGATGTCCGCACGGATGTCGACGTGCGGGTCGAACGGCTGCATCCTGTGGTCGACACGGTCCTGGCGACCACGGTGCGGGAGGGAGTCACCAACATCCTTCGGCACAGCAAGGCGGAGGTATGTACCATCAAGGCCACCAGCGAAGCGGAAACGGTTCTCCTCACGCTGGTCAATGACGGAGTGGCGAACGGAGGGGAGCCCGACACGGGCTTCGGGGGGAGCGGTCTGAACAATCTGCGGACCCGGCTCACCGCCATCGGCGGGGAACTGACGGCCGGCGTCGACAAGGAGGGCCTGTTCCGCCTCGTGGCACGGGCTCCGCTCCAGCCGCGCAAGGGCGAGGCCTGCGCGCCGGACGCCTAGAGTTCCGCAGCCCGAACAGGGCTGCTCAGACGAGCCACTGCTGCCTAGGGGGGCTAACAGGTGCTGTCCATCACTGTCCTGCTCGCTGAGGATGTGCACATGATCCGCGGCGCGCTGGTCGCCCTGCTGGAACTCGAGCCCGATCTCAAGGTCATCGCCACGGTGGAACGAGGCGACACGATCGTCAGCACCGCGCTCGATGTCCGGCCCGACGTGGCGGTGATCGATGTCGACCTGCCGGGCATGGACGGTCTGACGGCCGCCGCCGACCTGCATCAACAGCTCCCCAGCTGCCGCTCCCTGATCCTCACCAGCCTGGGCAAGCCCGGCACCCTGCGCCGTGCGATGTCGGCTCATGTGTCCGGCTTCCTGCTGAAGGACTCCCCTCCGGACCAGCTCGCCAGCGCCGTGCGCTCCGTGGCGATGGGCGGACGTGTCGTTGACCCCCAACTCGCCCTGACAGCCTGGGACTACCCGGACAACCCGCTGTCCCGCCGGGAGATGGAGGTGCTGCGGCTGGCGGCCGGGGGAGCCGATGCCGCCGAGATCGCCGGCTGTCTCTACCTCACCAGGGGCACCGTCCGTAACTACCTCACCTCGATCGTCGGCAAGTTAGGCGCCCGCAACCGTGTCGACGCCATCCGGATCGCCGAGGACGCCGGCTGGATTCCCTGAGCCCGCCGGGCCGGGCAGCTTCTCGCCGGTCGCCCCGTACAACGCGTCCAGCAGCCCCTCGTGCAGCGTCGTCCCCACCGAGACGTCCGACAGCTCCCCGAACCCGTCGTCGAACACCGCGACGCTCACCACGTGGCTGCCGCCGACGGCGAAGGTCCCGAACGTCCAGCCACCGTCATCCGTGGCGGAACCGTCGGGACGGACCAGCCGGGCACCTGACGCACCGTCCAGGGCGAAGCCGAACTCGGTGAAACGGAACCGCAGGCCTTGGCCGAGCGCCTTGCTGTAGGCCTCCTTCAGGGTCCACAGTCGCACCATCGTGTCGTTGCGGGCGTGCTCCAGGCCCCGGTCGAGGTTCCGCTTCTCGAACGGGGTGCAGGCCTGCGCCTCGGAACCAGTGTGCGCGAGCCGCCGGTCCGCGCGTTCCACGTCCACTCCGATCCGGCCCCGTCGGGTGACGCCGACGACCATCGTCTCGTCGGTGTGACTCAGGCTGATGTCGATCTGGTCCAGGCCGCGCACATAGGGGCGGCCGCCCGGCAGATACGCCAGGTCCACCAGGTGTGGCAGTGTCCGCACAGCAGCCGCTGCGGTGTACCGCAGAAACAGCCGGGAGGCGAGGAAGCGCTCTCGCATACCGGTCCGGCCGAGCTTCTCGTAACGAGCCCAGTCACGTCCGAGGAGCAGGCGCAGGTCCGCCGCGCCTGCGTCCGGCTGCCAGCCGGGCATCCTGCCGTGCACCAGGACGCTGCCGGTGCGCACGAGTTCGTCGTGCACCCGTTCCCAAGGACTCTCCGGTCCCGGCACGCACAGCGGCCGGCCGATCGTCGTCATCGGCTCACGCCCCCGCCAGCGCCGCCGCCAGTGGTCCCGCGTCGAGTGCCGAGATCACGCCGGCCAGGTCCACCGCGTCGCTCTCCGGACCGCGGCACACCGCCAGGCAGGTCGGCCCGTCGTTGCCGCCCATCCGGCGCAGGAACGGCGTGAGCACCACGCGGGGTCCGATCTCCACGACATGGGTGGGGGTCTGCTGGACGAGCATCGCCCGGGCCGCGTCGGCGAAGCGGACAGGCGAGGTGATCTGCTCGCTCCAGTACGCCCCGTAGAGCGGTTCGGTGGCCAGCCGACCGTACAGGGTGGAGTAGAACGGCACCCGGGCGGCGCCGCCCGCGACCCGACGGGCCACGGCCTCGAACTTCGGCACCATGGGGGCCATCACCGGCGAGTGGAAAGGGTGGGTCACCGTCAGATGCCGGCAGGCGATGCCCCGGCTCTCCAACTGCTCCTGGATGCGCTCGAGACCCGCGCGATCGCCGGAGAGCACGGTGGCTTTGGCGGCGTTGATGGCGCCGATGCCGACGCCGGGCTCGGACGCGATCAGCTCGGCCGCCTCGAACGGGGCCGCGCAGGTGGCCATCATGCCGCCGTCGGAGGGCAGGAGCTGCATGAAGGCGCCGCGCAACGCGACCAGCTTGGCGGCGTCGGGCAGCGACAGAGCGCCCGCGACGGCGGCCGCCGCGAACTCACCGATGCCGTGGCCCAGGACGGCGATCGGAGTGACGCCCTCCTCCCGCAGGGTCTGCGCCAGGGCGTACTCGACGGCGAACAGCGCGGGCTGGGTGAACGCGGTCTGGTGGATCCGCGGGTCGTTGCCCAGGATCAGCTCCACCACGGACGTGCCGGTGTAGGGCAGCAACTCGGCGGCGGCCTGGTCGAGATGGGCGCGGTAGCCGGTGCAGTTCCAGTACAGGCCGGAGGTCATGCCCGGATGCTGCGAGCCCTGTCCGGTGAACACGAAGGCCGCCCGGACCAGGCCGCCGCCCGCCGGACGCGGATCGTGCTGGGCCATGTACCGGGCCAGCTCGCGCACGGTGGAATACGTCTCGATGTCCGCGGGGTCGATCACCGGCCCGAACTCCTCCTCGATGTCGCCGTAGAGGCTGAGCGCGGCCACTGAGTCGAAGCCTCCGTACTCGTGGAACGGCACGTTGTCGTCCACCGGCACACCGAGGTAGTGGCTGAGCCTCTCGGTGAGCCATTCGCGCTGGGCCGCGCCGAAGGAGTCGTCGTGTGCGTCGTAGTGCTGGGGTTCAGACATGATCGGTGCTCCATCTCGGGCTCGGGTGGATGCCTCCGCCGGCGGATCAGGCCAGCGCGGAGCCGTACAGGTCGTAGCTGCGGCGGCCATGCAGGCGGTCCAGCACCTCGGCGAGCACGCGCTGCTCGCACGCGGCGACGGTGCTGCCCCCGCCCGCCTGGTCCTGGGACAGGTCGGGCAGGGACAGGCCGAGGCGTCGGGCGAGGCGGTGGAGCACCGCGGACGCCCAGGCCGGATCGGCCAGGAACGCGTCGTCCGGAGCACCGGTCTGCGCGCGCCAGGTCCCCAGGCAGGCCGCAGCCGCCAGGACCAGGGTGTAGCGGTCGGCGAGCGCGAAGTGGTGCGGGCTGGCCAGCGTGGCCCGGTCGCCGGGGTCGACCTTGCCGAACGTCTGCGCCAGCTCGCGCAGTTCACTGGTGAACGCCCGGGCGAGCGCGCGCAGCAGCGGCCAGCCCTCGCGTCCCGGCGCGGTGAGGTCGGCCGACTCCAGCCATGCGGTGCAGGCGACCAGGGTCGCGGCCAGCGGGTCGCTGCCGGAGAGCAGGGACAGGCGTGGCGGGTCCAGCGGCGGCAGATCCTCGTGCGGCCGGAACAGCGCGACGGGTGCCTCCGGTTCCGCGAACCAGGCGTGCCGGGCGAAGTGCGGCAGCTGCGGCAGGATGCTGACCTGGCGGCCCGCACTGCCGGCGTGGCCGAGCGAGGTGACGGGCAGGTCGCGCAGCTGCTTCTGGAACATCCCGTACGTGCCGCTCACCGCGAAGCTCTCCGCGCCGAGCACCGCCGCCATCTCGTCCATCGTCTCGGCGGCGAGCCGCGGCGCGAGATAGGCCGCTGACGCCGCGTACACGCTCATCTGCTGCGGCAGCAGATGCACCGCCCGGGTGGCGACCAGGGCCAGGCAGTCGATGAGCAGCAGGTCGAGGAAGGCGCCGGTGAGCACGTCCCGCACATGCCGCACGTCGAGGGAGGAGCGGCCGTCGGCCCGGCGCCGGGTGGCGAACGCGGCCACCGTGCGCAGGGCGGTGTCGACACCGGCAAGCACGATCGACGGGATGAGGCCGCGGATCAGCAGGGAGGAGCGCAACGACAGTTCGTAGCCGTCGCCGACCCGGCCGAGTACCGCGCTGTCGGGCACGTGGCAGTCGGTGAAGGCGAGGCCGCCGAACTCGGCGCCGCGCATCCCGGTGGTGGAGTGCCGCCCGGTGTCGGTGATCCGGTCGGCGGGCAGGGCGGCGCGGTCCAGGAGCAGCACCGAGTGGCTGCGGCCGCCGCCCTGCGCGTCCGCGGTGCGGGCGAAGACCACCAGGCCGCGGGAGCGGGCCGCGTTCGCGATCGCGGTCTTGCTGCCGCTCACCGACAGGCCGCCGCCGGTGACGGGCCGGGCGGTCAGCTCGTCGCGGACGAAGTCGTTGCCGTGCGCGACCTCGTGCCGTGCGACGGCGACACGGTCGCCGCCCAGCAGCAGCCGGGCGGTGAAGCGGCGCTGCGCGGCGCTGCCCGCGGTCCACACCGGCACCGCGGCGAAGAAGCAGCTCAGGCCGTATCCGAAGCCCAGGGAGGCGTCCCGGCGGAAGAGCGGGCGAAGGAGCCGGCCGAGGACGTCCACGCGCCGCAGCCGCCCGCCCAGTTCGGCGGGGACGAACTCCGCGTTCAGCCCGAACACGTCGAGTACGCGCTCGGCACCGGAAACCGGCTCACCCGCCGCGTCGGCGGCGAGCAGCGCGGCGGCGCCGTGCGGGTTCACGGGATCGTCGAGTGGGCCGAGGGCAGCCTCCAGGGCGTCGATCCGTTCCTGCGGGTCGGAGGGCGTCGTCATCGCAGACTCTTTCGTGGCGTGCCGCCTCGCACCAGCCGTTCGACTTCCGGGTCGACCCACTGGTGGAGTGCGGTGAGTTCACCGTCGAGGAACATCCGGCGCATGGCGGCCCGTTCCAGCTTGCCGCTGGTGGTGCGCCGGACCGTGCCGGGGCGGACCAGGAGGACACCGCTCGGGGCGACATCGTGCTGCTCGCTCAGCCGCCGCTGCACCCCGGCGGTGAGGTCGGCCAGGTCGACACCGTAGCGGCTGCGGCCCCGCACCTCCTGCACCACGACGACGTGTTCGCGCTCGCCGGGCACCCCGAACGCGGTCCCGGAGCCGAACAGGGCGCTGACCTCGCGCACCGTGCGTTCCAGATCCTGCGGATACAGATTGCGTCCCGCCACCACGATCACGTCCTTGATCCGTCCGGTCACGCACAGGCGCCCGTCGACCAGGGCGCCGAGGTCGCCCGTGCGCAGATAGCCGCCCTCGCCGTCCTTGATCCGCCCGTCGAAGATGTCGGCGCTGTCCCTGGGGCTGCCCCAGTAGCCGGGCGAGACCGACTCGCCGCGCACCCATATCTCCCCGACCCGGCCGTCCTCGAGCGCCCTGCCCGTGCCGGGGTCGGCGATGCGCACCTCGACGCCCGCGGGCCGGCCGCAGGCCACGGCCTCGCGCTCCGGCATGGCGGCGTCCGGTGGCGCGGGCAGCATATGGGTACGGCACGCGCGGGTGGTGCGTTCGCCGCTGACGAGCAGCGTCGCCTCGGCGAGGCCGTAGGCGGGTACGAGCGCCTCGGCGCGCAGGCCCGCGGTGGCGAAACGGTCGGCGAAGGCTTGCATGGTGGCGGAGTTGACGGGTTCACCGCCGCTCACGGCGACCTGCCAGCCGGACAGGTCGAGCCCGGCGAGCTGGCTGTCGTTGACACGGCGCACACACAGGTCGTAGGCGAAGTCGGGCGCGCCGCTCACGGTGAGTCCGTAGCGCGAGATGGTCTCGAGCCAGTGCGCCGGGCGCTTGACGAAGGCGACGGGGGAAAGCAGGACGGCGGTGCCGCCGAGCCACAGGGCGTGCAGCAACTGGCCGATCAGGCCCATGTCGTGGTGCAGCGGCAGCCATCCGCCGATCCTGCCGCCCGGCACGGTGCCGAACGCCGTCTGGATGGCCCGGTGGTTGGCGAGCAGTGCGCGGTGCGTCACGATCACCCCGCGGGGCTCGCGGGTCGAGCCGGAGGTGTACTGCAGGAACGCCACGTCGTCGGACTCCCGCCGCGGCGGCTGCCACGGCTGCCCGCCGTCCGCGCCGTCCGCGCCGTCGGCGGCGTCGGTGACGGCGGCGTCGGTGGGGATACAGGTGACGTGCCCGTGTCCGGTACGGGCCAGCAGCTGAGTGACGTCGGGGGCCTCCGCGAGCGAGGTGAGCACACAACCGGCGCCGGAGTCCTTGACGACACCCGTGACGCGTTCCTCGGGCCGGCCGAGGGCACCGAGGGGCGCGGCGGGCACCGCGATCACGCCCGCGTAGAGGCAGGCGAGGAAGCCGATGCCGAACAGCCTGGGAGATTCGTGCAGGATCAGGACCCGCTCACCGGGCGCCGCATGGCGACCGATCCGGGCGGCCACCGTCCGTGCGGCCCGGTCGAGTTCGGCGTAGGTGACCGTTTCCGGTCGCAGTGCTCCGTCCTGTTCGGTGAGGAGGATCAGCGCCTCGCGGTCGGGTGACTCGACGACTCTGCTCCGCACGATGTCGGTGAATGTCCGGTGGCCGGTCAACGCCCTCCCCTTTCGTGTCGTGATGTCGCTCTCGTACACCGGGGCGACAGGTGGTCGTGGTCCGCCGGTCATCTCCCCGGCCAGGACGGCACCCGGTGCCCCTCGTGTCGGACGGTCCAGTCCGCGTACGCCGCCTTCGCCTCCTGGTCCGGTTCCCGGTCACGGCGGGACAGGGCCAGCAGCACGGCGGTGACCGCGGCCAGTTCGGCGGCGTCGGGCCGGCCCCGCACCACGGTGATGTGCGTCTCGTCGGTCATGGCACCAGCGTGCATGCACCACCTAGAGCCGCCCTCGCGTCCCGAACGCGACCGAGCCGAGGACCGGAAAGTCCTCGGCTCGGTCACCACTGGGGCGCCCGCCCCTCAGGGGTTGCGATCAGTCGATCACGCGTTCGTAGGCCACGTGGCGGGTCCGCTCCAGCACGACCTCGGCACCTCGCTCCAGCTCCTGCCGGGCGGCCTGGACCGGCTCGCTGTCCAGGGCCCGCTCCAACGACTCGGCGTCCCGCCACCACAGCACGCCGGTGTAGAGCGCGGGGCGCAGCAGGGAGCGCAGCAGGTCGCTGCCGCCGAAGCCGTCCGCCTCGCCGAGTCGGTCGGTGAAACCGGCGAACCGCCGCTCGAAGGCGCGCCAGTCCCCGGCGACCCGGGCGCGCAGCAGAACGACGCTCTCGGTGCCGACCCGCGCATTGACCCGCAGCACCCGGCCGACGCTGACGGCCTGGTCGACCTCCGTCTCGACGAGCGGTTCCAGACGCTCGACATGGCCCAGGAACGTCTCGTCGTGCACGGTGTCGCGGAAGGCACGCAGGGTACGCCAGTGCCCCAGGTGGACGTACACATGCGGATGGTCGGCGAGCCTCACGGTCACCAGGAAGTCGAAGTCGGTGCGCCGGCGCAGGAACTGGGAGTGCTCCCTGAACATCCGCTCGAACCTGTCGGTGTCGCCCTTGACCTCGAAACGGTTGATGATCGTGACGGGCCCGGTGAGTTCACGTCCCGGCATGCAGGTCCTCCGCGAATTGCTTGGCATGGCCCAAGGTGGTCGAGCTGTTGGTACCCAGGGCCTTGCGGACCAGAGCCCTGGCCTCGGCGAGCGTGGCGTCGGCGCCGAGCGCGGAGCGGACGCCCTCGGGGTCGAGCACCACCGTGTGCCAGGAGGTGACGGTGAGGGTCTCCCCGTCACCCGACGGTTCGATGGTCCAGCGTCCGGTGTGCACCCGCATGGCCACCGGTACCCGCAGTTGCTTGTACACGATCTCCTTGCGGTCCTCGAAACACACGCGGACCGAGGTGGTGTTGTGCAGGGAGCCGTCCGGGCTGCGGGTGTCCATGTCCATGTGCTGGATGCCCGGTTCGTCCTCGGTGAGGGCGAGCCGCGCCACATGGGGCAGCCGCTCGGGCCACAGGTCGGCGCGGTCCAGGAAGGCGTACACGTCGCCGGCGGCCCCGGCGACCGTCACCGAGTCGCTGAAGCTGAACCGGAGTCCGTCCGCGGACTCGCCGAGTTCCGCCGCGTTCTTCAGGGCCGCGAGTTCGGCGACGCTGTTGCGGTCGACAGCGCGCTCGATGAGCTGCTCGGCCTCCGGGCCGTCGCCCACCGCGCGGTAGTCGTGCAGCAGCACCACCCGTGTCGTGCCGTCCTCCAGGGCCTCGATGCGCCAGGTGCCACCCATCGAGGCGACGGGGGCGGCCGAGACCACCTGGCGGAAAGTGACCGTGCGGGAGTGCGGATCGAGAGTGCGGCGCGAGATCCAGGTGCGCACCTGCTCGTTGGCGATGGCCCAGATGCGCAGCAGCTGCTCGCCCGCGCCCGTCTCGTCCCGGCTCTCCTCGAGCACCTCGACGTGGACGGTGGGCCCGAACACCTGGGGCCAGGAGGCGACGTCTGCCACCAGCGCATAGCAGGCCTCCGGCGGCGCCGCCACGGTGATGGAGTGTTCCGTCAGATGTGTGCCGACAGGGGAGGCGGTGTCCGGTGTCTCGCTCGCAACGGTCGTCGCCACGGCGGGTCCTTCCTTCGATTCGTGCCGTCCGTGACGGCGATCAGCAGAGTGGCACAGCCGCCTCGAGCCCACCTCGACGGCGGGTGGAGACCGGCCGTAACGGGCCGGGCAGGGCTTCAGGACCTGTCGGGACTCGCTTCCCGTCCCTGGGCCCAGTGCGGGCGTTCGGTGATCTCCACGACGGCACAGCCCCAGCTGTATCCCGCCCCGACACCCACCAGTACGCAGCGGTCGCCGGGGGCGGCCTTGCCGGAGACCAGCAGATGATCGAGGCTCGCGAACTGGTCACCGGCGCCGAGGTGGCCGACGGTCCGGCTGAACTCCCAGGTGGTACGCGCCGGATCGATGCCGAACGGTTTGTAGTAGATGGACTGCAGCCGGCGCCGTCCGAAGTGCGGAAGCACCACCCACCGGGCATCGCCGAGATCCATGCCTGCGTCGGCGAGCGCCTGCTTGAGCACGGTCTGCTGCCCGGCGTGCGCCCGGGTGATGGCGTACGACATCCCCACCCGGCCGACGAAGGCGCGCTTGGCCTCCTCGAAGTCCACGGGCGTCCGGCTGCTGAACGGGGCCCTGGTGAACGGCTCGTCGCCGCGGTGCAGGGGTTCCAGCGACGGGTCGGCGTGCAGGGCGAGGGACACCAGGCGGGCGAAGCCGCCGCGCCGGGACAGCACGACGGCGGAGGCACCGTCGGCGTACGGCGTGCCGGGGTCGGTCTGCCAGCGGTCGATGCCCGGGGTGCAGAAGCGGTCGGCACTGGTGAGCAGCGCGTCGCCGTGCCCGTGGCCGGCCGTGAGGTAGGCGGCGGCCAGGTCCAGGGCCGCGAGGCCTCCGTTCGACATCTGCCGGATCTCCACGGCGGGGCAGTTGTTGCCGAGGGCCTCCCGCTGGATGTACGAGGCCACGGGCCACAGGTCCTGGCCCTGGTGGTAGGTGTCCGCGTGCAGCAGCAGGTCGACGTCGGCGGGGGCGCTGCCCGCCCGGGCCAGTGCCGCCCGGGCGGCCTGCGCCGCCATCTCGGCGGCGGACTCGTCCGGGGAGTACGCCACCGAGACGGCGCCGGTGGCGGCGACGAGGCCGGGCGGGCACTCGCCCGCAGCCACGGCGTCCTCGACACGCAGTCGGGACGGTAGACGTACGGCGGTCCCCCGCAGGTAGATGTCTTCCACACGCACAGCCGCTCCAAAGGGTTCGACGAGGTCAGCCAGTCGGTGCGGCCACGAGGCTCGCGGCGTCCTGGCGCCGCTCCGGCGCGTCGGACAGGACGTAGTGGACGGCGTCCAGCAGGGCCGTCAAAGCCGCCCCTGTCGCGTGCCGGTCCACGCCGACGGCGCCCCAGCGTCGCTCGCCGCACCGGAACGACAGCAGGACCCGCACCGCGGGCGGCGTCGTACGGTCCCCGGCGAGTTCCCGGACCGTGTGCCCGGTCAGGTGCAGCCCGGCCAGTTCGGGAAAGACCGGGTCCAGGGCTTGGTGCAGGGCGGCGTCCAGAGCGTGCACGGGCTCCCGGCCGAGGCCGGTGGCGGTGCGCGGCACCCCCGCCGCGACACGCACCCGCATCGAGGCCCGTGCGCCGCCGTCCCCGTCCAGTGCCACCTGCCAGGACTCGACGCCGAACGGCGCCGGCGGGGTGTCCCCGGCCAGCTCCGCACGCAGCAGCAGCGCGAAGGACGCGTCGGCGGACTCGAAGCTGTAGCCGCGGCTCTCCAGCTCCTTGACCCGGGCCGCGGCCCGGCCCACCGCCTCGGAGCCGGCCCCGACGTCGTAGCCGAGCTCGCGGGCCTTCAGCTCCACGGAGGACCGTCCCCCCATGTCGGAGACCAGGACGCGCATGGTGTTGCCGACGCGGGCCGGGTCGATGTGCTGGTACAGGCCGGGGTCGACGCGCAGCGCCGAGGCGTGCAGGCCCGCCTTGTGGGTGAAGGCCGCCGCACCGACGTAGGGGGCCGCGGGGACGCCGGGGATCCCGGTGACCTCTGTGATGAACCGTCCGGTGGGCTCCAGCTCCGCGAGACGCTCCAGCGGGATCACCTCACGGCCTCGTTTGAGGACGAGGTTCGCCATGACGGTGAACAGGTCGGCGTTGCCGCAGCGTTCGCCGTAGCCGTGGGCGGTGACCTGGGCGTGCACGGCACCCGCGTCCACGGCGGCCATGGTGTTGGCGACCGCGCAGCCGGTGTCGTCGTGGCAGTGGATGCCGATGGTGGCACCGGTCATGGCGATGGTGTCGGCGACGACGGCCTTCACCTCCTCCGGAAGCGAACCGCCGTTGGTGTCGCACAGCACGACGGTCTCGGCGCCGGCCTCCGCGGCGGTGCGCACCACTTCCAGGGCGTACTCACGGTTGGTGACGTATCCGTCGAAGTAGTGCTCGGCATCCAGGAACACCCTGCGACCGGCGAGCACCAGGTGCTGCACGGTGGACCGGATCATGGCGAGGTTCTCGGCGAGCGAGGTGCGCAACGCCCGGTCCACATGCCCGGTGTGGCTTTTGGCGACGAGCGTCACCACAGGCGTCTCCGCCTCGAGCAGCGCCCGCACCTGCGGGTCCTGCGAGACGGCGACACCGGGCCTGCGGGTGGCGCCGAACACCGCCAACCGGGCGCTTTCGAGCCTGAGTTCGGTGCGCGCCCTGCGGAAGAACTCGGTGTCCTTCGGGATCGCGCCGGGCCAGCCGCCCTCGATGAATCCCACGCCGAGGGCGTCCAGGCTGCGCGCAATGGCGAGCTTGTCGTCGACGGTGAGGGCAAGGCCCGCCATCTGGGTGCCGTCGCGCAGGGTCGTGTCGTAGAGCTGGAAGCTCTGCTGCGCCATCGCCCCTCCTTCCTGTCGGCCTGCAGCGGGGTTCGCTGCGCGGCTTGCGCCAAGAGTCCGGCCGGCGACTCGAAGCGGGCCGGAAGGCTGCTTGAAAGCTGCGCGGGAGGGATGACCGCGGTCAGTGGAATCCCGCCCGCGTCCCGCTGAAGCGCGGCGCCGGGGTGGCGGGCCCACTGCCTCTGGCCTGGTGGTGGGGGTGTGCGGCAGCCTCCGTGACACTGAGGACAGGCGTCACACACGCCTCCGTCTCCTCGAGACAGCGGGCCCAGTCGTCGCGGCTCCGGGTGAGGAACCGACGGGCGAACACCCGTCGCAGAGGAGGCCAGTTCAGCGGATCGTTCCGATCGGGCAACCGCTCGGGGTCCAGCTCCAGGCCCGCCAGCAGCGCCCGGTAGAACCGATCCTCCAGCGCGCCGACGGCCACATGTCCTCCGTCGGCGCACTCGTAGCAGGTGTAGAAGGGAGCGCCACCGTCCAGCAGATTGACCCCGCGCTCATGCCGCCACTGGCCGCTGTCGGCCATCGCGGTCAGCATGCCGAGCATCGCCCCGGCCCCGTCCACGATCGCGGCGTCCACGATCTGCCCCCGGCCGGAGGTCTGCCGCTCGTACAGCGCGGCCAGCACCCCGGCGACCAGGAACATAGCGCCGCCCGCGAAGTCACCCAGCAGATTGACCGGCGGCACGGGGGGACCGCCGGCCTCTCCGATCGCGTGCAACGCGCCGGTCAGGGCGAGGTAGTTGATGTCATGACCGGGGGTACGGGCGAGCGGGCCCTCCTGACCCCAGCCGGTCATCCGGCCGTACACCAGACGCGGGTTGCGCGCGAGGCATACCTCCGGGCCGATACCGAGCCGCTCCGCCACGCCCGGCCGGAACCCCTCCACCAGGACGTCCGACTGCTCCAGCTGCCGCAGCAGCCAGTCGGCGTCGCCCGGGTCCTTGAGATCCAGCTCCACCGACCGGCGCCCACGGTCGAGTTCTCCGTGCCAGTCCGCGAACGACCGGGCGCCGTCGGCCCGATCGATCCGCACCACGTCGGCCCCCAGATCCGCGAACATCATGCAGGCGAACGGTGCGGGCCCGATCGCCGCGAGCTCCACCACCCGCAGGCCGTGCAACGGTCCTGTGCCAGTCGCCATCTGCGGCTCCTTCTCGTCGTCGCCGGAACGCTGCTGGCCGCTTCTGGAACGCCGCCGGAGGAGGACTCGCACCACACTCGAACACGCCGGTCACCGCGCCGTTCGGATCCGCGGGGCGGTGGGGGACGGGTGCTCGCCGTGGCCGGCGGCCACCCGGCGTTCCAGCCGTGCTCGAGCACCCGCACCTAGCCTCCGCGGGACACCTAGGACGTACGCGATCCGGGAGGGCCAGTGAGGAGCAGGAGCGTCACACCGTTCCATGTGGAGTTCGGCGAGGAGGATCTCGCCGATCTCAGGGACCGGCTGACCCGGACCCGCTGGCCCGAGGCGGAGCCCGTGGACGACTGGTCCCAGGGCGTTCCCCTGGAGTATCTGCGGGAGCTGGCCGAGTACTGGAGGACGGCCTACGACTGGTGGCCCGCCCAGGACCGCCTGAACGCGCTGCCGCAGTTCCGCACCGAGATCGACGGCCTCGGCATCCACTTCCTGCACGTGCGCTCCCCACACCCGGACGCGATGCCGCTCCTCGTCAGCCACGGCTGGCCCGGCTCGGTCATCGAGTTCCTCGATCTCATCAGGCCGCTGACACACCCCGACGACCCCGCCGACGCCTTCCACGTGGTGGCGCCCTCGCTCCCCGGCTTCGCCTTCAGCCACAAGCCGACGACCACCGGGTGGACGGTGGAGCGCACGGCCGCGGCCTGGGCCGAGCTGATGAGCCGGCTCGGCTACGAGCGCTACGGGGCCCACGGTGTCGACTGGGGCTCGTTCCTGACCGGCGTGCTCGGCGAAACCGAGAGCGCGCATCTGACCGGCATCCACCTGGCGATGCCGTTCGCCCGCCCGCCTCAGGAACAAGTGACCTTGGACGAGCGGGACGTGGCGGGCCTGGCGGCGCTCAAGGAGTTCCAGCGTCACGAGGGCGGTTATTCGGCGATCCAGGCGACCCGGCCGCAGACCCTGGGGTACGGCCTGGTCGACTCGCCCGTCGCCCAGCTGGCCTGGATGGCCGAGAAGTACTGGGCGTGGACCGACCACGACGGTGACCTGGAGAAGGTGATCCCGCGCGACCGGCTGCTCGACGCGGTGACGCTGGCGTGGCTGTGCCGCACCGGCGCCTCGTCGGCCCGCATCTACTGGGAGAGCCACAACCGGATGGCCCTCGCCCCCGTCCCTGTGCCGGCCGCGCTCGCCGTGTTCCCCAAGGATGCGCGGATGCCCCGCCCCTGGTGCGAGGCCCGCTTCACGGACCTGCGCCGCTGGACGGACCACGAGCGCGGCGGCCATTTCCCGGCCCTGGAGCAGCCGGGACTCCTGGTGGACGAACTGCGCTCGTTCTTCCGGACGTTGCGCTGAGTCCTCCGGCGGCCGGGCCGAGCGACGCTCCAGCCGCAGCCGACCCGGGACACCGAAGGTGGCGGGAGACCGACCGACTCATGACGGAGGAAAGCGATGGGTAAGTTCGACGGCAAGGTTGTGCTGGTCACAGGAGCGGCCCGGGGGCAGGGGCGCTCTCACGCGATCCGGTTCGCCCGCGAGGGAGCCGACGTCGCCGTCATCGACGTCGCGGCGCAGGTCGGCTCCGTGCCCTACGGGATGCCGGGCACCGACGACTTGGACGAGACCGCCAAACTGGTGGAGAACCTCGGCCGCAAGTGTGTCTCCGGCAGGGTGGACGTGCGGGATGCGCAGCGGCTCGGCAGCTTCGTCGAACAGGTCGAGGAGGAACTGGGCGGTGTGGACTTCCTGCTCGCCAACGCCGGGATCTTCTCGTTCTCCAAGATCGCCGAGATGTCGGACCAGACCTGGCAGGACATGGTCGACGTGAACCTGACCGGCGCGTTCCATTCGATCCGTGCCGTGCTGCCCGGCATGATCGCACGGGGCCGGGGCCGGATCATCGCGACGTCGTCGATGGCCGGGAAGATGGGCATGGCCAACGTCGGCCACTACGCCGCGACGAAGTGGGGGCTCATCGGACTGGTCAAGTCGGTGGCCACGGAGGTCGGCCGGCACGGGATCACGGCCAACGTCGTGTGCACAGGAGCGGTCGACACCCCGATGATCAACAACCCGAGCTCGCTCAAGCTGTTCCTGCCGCACCTGGACAACCCGAGCCAGGAAGAAGTCGTGCAGGCGTTCAGCCAGTTCAACACCATCCCGAAGGCATGGGCCGACTGTGAGGACATCTCGAACACGATGGTGTTCCTGTGCTCCGAGGAAGCCCGCTACATCACCGGCGAGACCATCGCCGTCGCATTGGGCCAGAACGCTGCCAACGCGACCTGAGCGATCCTGCGGCCCGAGACAGCCCGGGCCGCTCCGCGACGAACTCCGTCGTCCCTGCCGCCTGTGCCGCCGGTCGGACCGCGCGCGCCGGCGGCTCCCCGTCGGGAGCCGCCGGCGCGCTCGTCGTGTCCCCACGTCACGCGGCCACTTCGACGCTGGAGTGGTCACCGACGACCAGCTTGCCGCAGCGGGCGAACACCGTCGAACTGACGGTGGCGTCCCGGCCGATGACCGACGCCCGCACCCCGCCGACCCGCCGCAGCGCCGCGCCGTCCAACAGGATCGAGTCCTGCACCTCGGCCGTGTCGAGCACGCAGTCCCCACCGATCGCTGTGTGCGGGCCGACGACACTGTCCCTGACGACCGCACCGGGCCCGATGACCACGGGTCCGGTGATACGCGACCGGATGACGCGTGCACCCTCCCCGACCGCCACGGAACCCTCCAGTTCGCTCTCCCCGTCCACCTCACCGCACAGGGACGGCGCGAGACGGTCCAGGAGTTCCCGGTTGCACTCCAGCACGTCCTCGATCCGTCCGGTGTCCTTCCAGAAGCCGGAGTAGATGCGGGCCCGTACGTCCGCCCCCCGGTCCACCATCCACTGCAGGGCGTCCGTGATCTCCAGCTCCCCCCTGGCACTCGGCCGGATCGCGGCGACCGCCTCGTGCACCGAGGCGGTGAAGAAGTACACGCCGATCACCGCCAGATCGCTGCGCGGCCGGGCCGGCTTCTCGGTGAGCGCGAGCACCTGACCGTCCTCGCCCACCTCGGCGACGCCGAACTCCCGGGGATCGGGCACCTTGTGCACCACGATCTGGGCAGCCGGGCGCCGGGCGCGGAAGGCGTCGGCGATGTCCTGGACCCCGTCGGTGAGCATATTGTCGCCGAGATACATGACGAAGTCGTCCTCGCCCAGGAACTCCCTGGCGATGACGATGCAGTGGGCCAGGCCCCGTGGCTCGTCCTGACGGATATAGGTGATCCGCACACCCAGCGGGCCCCCGTCACCGAGAACCGAGGCGATCTCGTCGCCCCGGTCCCCGACCACGACGCCGATGTCGACGACGCCCATGTCGCGCAGGCTTCCGACGACATGGCAGAGGACCGGCCGGCCCGCGATCGGGATCAGCTGTTTGGGCATGGAGTGGCTGAACGGACGCAACCTGCTGCCCAGCCCTCCGGCCAGCACGAGTGCCTTCATGGGAAGTCCTCCGTCGCGGTGTCACCGGGCCGCCGCGACCCGACGGCCGTCGGTCCTGACGTGCTGGCGCAGAATGCGGCCGTCGGGTCGCGGCACGCTCAACACCCGCTGGTGCTCGGCCGAAGTTCGAGCCGACGACGAGCCCCGCGCCCCCGCAGTGGGGCAGACATCGCCCGCCCCCACCCGAGGACATCAGATGGCCATCCGGACAACGCCGAGCGGACCCCGACGGCAGAGCGTCCGCACGGACGTCCCCACCCTGTGCGACACCGCTCTGAACCGGGCGCTCCTCGCCCGCCAGCTCCTGCTGCAGCGCCACCGTCTGGGCACGGTCGAAGCGGTGGCTCTCCTGGTGGGCCTGCAGGCCCAGGCGCCCCACCCTCCCTACATCGGCCTGTGGACCCGCCTGGCGGACTTCACGACGGCGCACCTCGCCCAGGCGATCGAGGACCGTTCCCTGGTCCGCCTCGCCATCATGCGCAGCACGGTCCATCTGGTCACGGCCGCCGACTGTCTGGCGCTGCGCCCGCTGGCCCAACCCGCTCTCGACCGTGATCTGCGGGCCTCCGGCTCGGGCGCGCGCGTGGCGGATGTCCCCGTGCCGGCGCTGGCCGCCGAGGCTCGCGCCGCGCTGGCCCAGCGCCCTCTGACCACCAAGGAACTGGGCGCGGCGCTGCACGAGCGGTGGCCGGGCGCCGAGGCCGGGGACCTGGCGTACGCGGCGCGCACCCTCCTGCCTCTGGTACAGGTACCGCCCCGCGGGATCTGGGGTGTAGGCGGCCAGACCCGCTACGCGACCGCGGAGTCCTGGCTCGGTGAGCGGCTCGCCACCCGGCCGTCACTGGAGGACATGGTGCTGCGCTACCTCGCCGCCTTCGGCCCGGCCACGGTCAAGGACGTCCAGACCTGGTCGGGACTCACCCGGCTGCGCACGGTCATCGACGGCCTGCGTCCGCGCCTGCGCCTGGCCCGTGACACGAACGGCAACGAACTCTTCGACGTCCCCGGAGCACCGCTGCCCGCCCCCGACACTCCCGCCCCGGTCCGCTTCCTGCCGGAGTTCGACAACATCCTGCTGTCGCATGCCGATCGGAACCGGATCATCTCGACACGGGACCGTGCCCGGATCTTCACTCGCAACGGCATCGTCCGCGCCACGATCCTGGTCGACGGCTTCGTCCGGGGCACCTGGCGGATCGACCGCGACGGTGCCACGGCCACCCTGCTGATCGAGCCGTTCACCACGCCGGCCGACGCGGACCGCGCCGCGCTGGCCGAGGAGGGCGCACGGCTGCTCGGGTTCGCCGCGGCCGACGCGGACCGCCACGGCGTGCGCTTCGCCGAGCCGGTTCTGTAGCGGCGCTCCAGAGCGTGTCCAGGAACCGGGGCCACTGTCAGAACACCCGGCCACGTCGCCGTGAACAGCGGCGGCGTGCCCTGAACGGAAGGAGTCGGTGTGTCTCGGACAGCGCAGGGCACCGGACAGCGGGTCACCCCGGACCTCTACATCGAGGTACAGCAGTTCTACGCGCACCAGATGCCACTCCTGGAGGAACGCAGGTTCGAGGAGTTCCTTCAGACGCTCACCGAGGACGGCTCGATCGAGCACCGTCCCGGGGGCTGGAAGATCGAAGGGCGCCGACGGCTGCTGACCGAGATGCAGCAGCGCCGGGGGGACCCGGAGCGGCCGCTCGTCGACGAGGTGTCGGCGCGCGAGGCGCGGCAGAAGAACATCGCGTACTACGACGGACTGGTGTACCGGTACTGGTTCGACCGGATGCGGATCGATCCGGTCGACGAGAACACCCTGCACGTCAGGTACCAGGCCATCGTGAGCATGACCGACGCCGCGGGCAAGGTGAGCTTCGAGCCGACGACGGTCGTGGAGGACGTCCTGGTCCGCCTCGACGGCAGGCTGTACACACGTTCCCGCCTGGTCACGCACGACTCGCCGGCCTGGGCCGACAAGATCCACAACCCGTCCTGACCACCCCGTTCACGGTGGAGGTTGCCCTTGTCCGCTCCCCTGTTCCCGAGGCCCTCGGCGGCCGAGCGCCTGGCGCGCTCCGCCGCCGTCACCGACGCCGGCTCCTGGCTGCGGACCCGTGACGTACCGAGGTGGCTGGCGCGACGCGCCCACGCGCACCGCTTCGCCGTGCAGCGCATCCCGTTCGCCGCGCTCGACGGCTGGGCCTTCGCGCCCGGCACCGGCAACCTGATCCATCACAGCGGGCGCTTCTTCACCGTCGAAGGCCTGCGGGTGTCCGTGGACACCGGGCCCTTCAGGACCTGGCAGCAGCCGATCATCCGGCAGCCGGAGGTCGGCATCCTGGGCATCCTGACCAAGGAGTTCGACGGGGTGCCGCACTTCCTGATGCAGGCCAAGATGGAACCGGGCAACCCCAATCCGGTCCAGCTCTCCCCCACGGTGCAGGCGACGCGCAGCAACTACACCAAGGTGCACCGTGGCGCGGACGTGCCCTACCTCGGCCACTTCCTGAGGCCCCGGGCGGCACACGTGGTGGCGGACGTGCTGCAGTCCGAGCACGGTTCCTGGTTCTACCGCAAGCGCAACCGGAACATGATCGTCGAGACCATGGACGACGTTCCGGTCGGTGACGACTTCTGCTGGCTGACCCTCGGCCAGATCGGCGAGCTGCTGCGCATCGACAACCTGGTCAACATGGATGCCCGCACCGTCCTGTCGTGCGTACCCCTGCCGGACCGTGGCGACGAACCGCTGCACGACGACACCGGGTTGCTGTCCTGGTTCATCACGGAGCGCTCCCGTCACACGGTCGGCAGCGAGCTCATGGCGCTGAACGACGTCTCGGGCTGGCGCCGTACCCCGTGCGAGATCGAGCACGAGGACGGCCGGTACTTCCGGGTGGTGGCAGTGGCCGTCGAGGCCGGCAGCCGGGAGGTGAGCGGCTGGACCCAGCCGCTGATCGAGCCCGTCGGCCGTGGTGTCACAGCCTTCCTGACGCGCCGGTCCGGGGAAGGCGTCGAGGTCCTGGTACGTGCCCAGGTCGAAGGCGGTCTCCTCGACACCGTCGAGCTGGCGCCCACCGTGCAGTGCGTGCCGGACAACCACGCGTGGCTGCCCCCGGCCGACCGGCCGCGCTTCCTCGACGCGGTGCTGCGGGCGACCCCCGACCGGATCATGTACGAGGCCGTCCACTCGGAGGAGGGCGGGAGGTTCCGCAACGCCGAGAGCCGCTACCTGCTGGTCGAGGCCGCGGCCGGGGACGTACCGGATGTACTGCCGCCCGACTACCGGTGGGTCTCACCGGCCCGGCTCGCCGCACTGGTGCGGCACGGTCACTACCTCAACGTCCAGGCGCGCAGCCTGCTCTCCTTGTTCACCACGCGGGCCGTCGCGCTCGAGCGAGGGTCCAGCGGCCGCCACGACAATGGCACGCATGCCTCACCAGCTCAGCGCGCGTACTCTCAACCGAACCTTTCTGGAGCGGCAGTCACTGCTGCGCCGTAGCCCGCTCCCGGCCCTTTCGGCCGTCGAGCGTCTGATGGGCCTGCAGGCCCAGGAGTCCCATTCCCCCTATGTGAGCCTGTGGGCGCGGCTGGCCGACTTCCGGCACGCCGAGCTCACGGCACTGCTGCACGGTCGGGACGTCGTGCGTGCCAAGCTGCACCGCAACACCCAGCACCTGGTCACCGCCGAGGACTTCCGCCGGCTGCGGCCCCTGCTGGAACAGGTCCTCAAGAAGGCCCGTCAGGGCGCCTTCGGGCGAGCCATCGCCGGCCTCGATCTCCATGACCTGGAGGCGGCAGGACGTGAGTTGATGTCCGGGGAGGGGCTGACCCGGCCGCAGCTGGCCGGCCGGCTCGCCGAGCGGTTCCCGGGCCGTGACCGGCAGGCCCTCGTGTACGCCACGCAGTCCCTGGTGGCTCATGTGCATCCGCCGCCCAGCGGCACCTGGGGCGACCGCGGCGCCACCCCGCTCGTGCTCGCCGAGGAATGGATCGGCCGCCCCCTGGAGACGGCACCCCGGATCGAGGACGTGGTCACGCGGTATCTGGCGGTGTACGGCCCGG
The DNA here is from genome assembly GCA_000719105.1 of Streptomyces sclerotialus. Lineage (GTDB taxonomy): Bacteria > Actinomycetota > Actinomycetes > Streptomycetales > Streptomycetaceae > Streptomyces > Streptomyces sclerotialus_B. The sequence continues at coordinate 83,539 of JODX01000023.1, forward strand.
CCTCGGTGATGGACGTCCAGGCGTGGTCGGGTCTGACCCGGCTGCGCACGGTGCTCGACGGCATGCGCTCCGGTCTGTGCACGTACCGGGACGCCACGGGTCGCGAACTGTTCGACCTGCCCGACGCGCCACTCGCCGATGCGGACGTGCCGGCTCCCGTGCGCTTCCTGCCCGCCTTCGACAACCTGATCCTCAGCCACGCGGACCGTACGCGCGTCATCAGCGACGAGGACCGGGCGCGGGTGATCACCGGCAGCGAGGTGCGGCCCGTCTTCCTGGTCGACGGATTCGTGCGCGGCATCTGGTCGTGGCGGGACGGCACCCTGCACGTGCGGCCCTACCGCGCGCTGAACCCCGACGAGACCTCACAGACCGGCGAGGAGGCCGAGCGGCTGCTCGCCTTCCTGCTGCCGGCGGCACAGCACGCCAAGGGCGAGGTGGTCATCGAGGGGTGAACGGCACCTCAGCCGGCTCGACGGTGCGCCACACCGCCCTCAAGGAGTCCGTCGGTCGATACCCGGGCTGCCAGCCCAGTGACCGCCGGGCGCGTGCGGGATCCACCTGGATCCAGTCCGCGCCGGCGCTACGGCTGCGTACCTGGGCACGGCGCAGCCGCACCGCCTCCGGTGGCAGCCCGCTGACCTGGACCAAGGCCCGGACGAGCGTCTCGACGGCGACCGCCTCGCCTCGTCCGATGTTCATCAGCGGCTCGGGGGCCCTCTCGGCGGTGGCCGCGTACACGGCGGCCGCGGCGTCCCGTACGTCGACGAAGTCGCGGTGGGCGGCGGCCACCGCGACGTCGGTGACCTCGCCCGGGGCGGCCCTGCGCAACCGTGCCGCCAGAGCGCCGAAGAAGCTCTCCGGAGCCGTGTACGGGCCCAGCGTGTTGGTCAGCCGCAGGACCACCCCGTCGCACTCGCCCCGCGCCACCGCGTCGAGCACCAGGCGCGACGCCGTGAGCTTGGACCGGGCGTACAGCGAGGTGGGGCGGGGCTCGGCCGTCTCGTCGACAGCGGTGCCGTACGGGATCGGGCCGTATTCGTGGATCGTGCCGAGATGGACGTAGCGGACGGGGCCGGCCAGCGACCGCAGGGCGGCGAGCAGCCCCTCCACCGGACGTACATTGGCGTCGGCCATCTCACAGGCGCTCTCGCCCCAGCCGAGCATGGCGTTGACCACCGTGTCCACGCGCCATTCCGCGAACAGCCCGGCGAGTTCGGTACTGGTGCTGCGCCCCACGTCCACGGATCGGAACGTGTACGGGCTCATGTGCCGGGCGGCTCGCCGGGCGACCGCCACGACATCTGTTCCCCGGCCCGCGAACGCGGCGCAGACATGCCGGCCCACGCAGCCGGTCGCCCCCAGGACCGCGACCCTGCGGGGTCGCACGGCCGTCGTCCTCATCGTCTCTCCCGTCAGGCGTGGACACAGTCGGCGTAGCGGGGCAGCATCCCCCGGGCGGCGGCCTCGGCGAGGGTGGGCGCGATCCGGTCCCGCTCGGACAGCAGCGGGGTGAGGTCGTGCGGCCACGGCAGCGCGAGTTCCTTGTCCAGCGGCGAGACCGCCTGCTCCAGTTCGGCCCGGTAGCCGGTGGTCACCAGGTAGGACATGACCGTGTCGTCCGCCAGAGCGAGGAAGGCGTGCCCCACGCCCTCGGGATAGTAGGCGGCCCGGCAGCTCTCCTCGTCCATGTCCACCTGGTCCCAGACGCCGAACGTCGGGGAGCCGACTCGCAGGTCGACCACCACGTCCAGGGCTCGACCGCGCGCGCAGTGGACGTACTTGGCCTGGCCGGGCGGGGTCGTCGTGAAGTGGACGCCGCGCAGCACACCGCGGGCCGAGCGACTGTGGTTGGTCTGCGCCACCGGGAAGGGACGCCCCACCGCCGCGAGGAACGGCTCTTCCTGCAGCGGCGAGACGAATCGGCCCCGGGCATCGGTGTACACCTGGGGGGTGAACTCGAAGGCGCCGGTTACGGCGAGTTCACGAGTACGCATGGTGATCGCCCTCCTGGACGGGAGCCGGTGTGGAGACCGGTCACACGACGGTGAGCTCGGGCAGCGGGAAGATCAGCTTGCCACCGTGGGCCCGGTACGCGGCCTCCCGCTCGAGGAACCCTTCCCGGTAGATCCAGGGCAGGACGAGCAGTTGGTCCGGTGCGAGCGCCTTCGCCTCGGCCTCCGAGACGATGGGGATGCCGGTGCCCGGGGTGAAGCAGCCGTGTTTCTCCTCGTTGGGTTCGCCGATGCACGGCAGGTCGTCGGGGCCGAGGCCGCAGTACTGCAGGATGACATTGCCCTTCGTGGAGGCGCCGTACCCCACGGTCACCAGGCCGGCCTTGCGCGAGTCGGCGAGCAGTTCCAGGAGCTGGTCGCGGCTGTCGCGGGTCCGCTCGGCGAAGGCCTCGAAGGGAGCCTGGGTGTCGAGGGCGAGTGCGCGTTCCCGGGCGCGGATGCGGTCGAGCCGCTCGTGGTCGACGCGGTGCCGAGAGCCCGCCTTGGCCAGCGAGACGCACAGGCTGCCGCCGTACACAGCGGTCAACTCGGCGTCGATGACGACGAGCCCGGCGCGCTCGGCCATCCACTCGATCTGCCGCAGGGCGTAGTACTCCAGGTGTTCGTGGCACACCACGTCATAGGCGCCCGCCTCCAGCATCGCGGGCAGGTAGCTCTGCTCCATCACCCAGACGCCGTCGTCGTGCAGGATCGCCGCGATGTCCCGCATGAAGTCGAGCGGCCTCGGCAGGTCGTAGAACATCGCGATGGACGTGACGGCCTTCACCCGGCGGTCGCCGAACCGCTTCGCGAAGACCTCCTGGGAGAAGAAGTCACAGATCAACTCCGCGCGCCGCGGGTACAGCGGGCGGAACTTCTCCCCCGAGGGGTCGATGCCGACCAGCGCGGGGCCGTCCTGGGGGTAGCAGCGCAGCAGCGTCGAGTCGTTGCTGCCGATGTCGAGCACCAGGTCGTCGGGGCCCAGATCGACCCGGGCCGTGACCGCGCGGACCTTGCTCCGCAGGTGCTCGATCATGAACGGCCTGATGCCTGAGCGGTATCCGTAGTGCTCGCCGTACATCAGGTCGAAGTCGGCGGTGTGCCGCAGCTGCAGGAGTCCGCAGCCGTCCGGTGAGCACAGCACCAGTTCCAGCGGTACCTCGGGGACCTCCTGCTCACGGTTGCGCGGGAAGATGCAGGTGACAGGGGATGACCCCAGGTCGAGCACGGGCAACAGGGTGCGATTGCCACAGATACGGCAAGCGTCGATGACCATTCGTCTCGTCCTCCAGGGCGCGTGAGCCGTACGGGCTTCGGGTCGGCTCCACCGTGGCGGGTCCGGCTCGAACGGCTGTGGAGTGCGGCTCGGACACGGTGGTGCCGCTCGAGCGGGGCTCGAGCGGCACTGGGTATAGATGCGTTCCGAACCCTGATCTGTCGGTGAAGCACGGAGGAGACCCATGAGTTCCGGCATCCCAGGAGTGTCGTGGACCGAGGTGTCCGCCCGCCGTCTGGAACGCACCAGGCTCGCGGCCCCGTCCGACTCGGACGATCCCGCATCGGTCGTGGCCGCCCTGTGCGGTGTGCACGCCCAGGTCCTCTCCGCGGCCGAGCTCTCCGTCGGCATCCGGATCGCCGGGGCCACCCGTGCCGATGTCCGCGAGGCCCTGTGGCAGCGGCGCAGCCTGGTCAAGATGTTCGGACCGCGCGGCACCGTCCATCTGCTCCCGACCACCGACCTGCCGCTGTGGATCGGCGCGCTGAGTTCGATACCGACGTCCGCGAGCCCGTTTCCCGCGCACGTGCGGATGACGCCGGAGCAGACGGAGGAGGTCGTCGCGGCCATCGGGCAGGTACTCGCCGACGCTGAGCTCACCATCGACGAGTTGAGCGACGCCGTCGTCGAAGCGACCGGCCCCTGGGCCGGTGACCTCGTCATGCCCGCCTTCCAGGGCATGTGGCCGCGCTGGCGGCAGGCCATCACGCTCGCCTCGCACCGCGGAGTCCTGTGCTTCGCGCCGAACCGGGGCCGCAAGGTCACGTACACCAACCCGCGACGCTTCCTGCCCGCCTTCGAACCCCTTGAAGCGGGGACCGCCCAGGCGGAGTTGGCCCATCGGTACCTGCACGCCTACGGTCCCGCGACCGCCCAGAACTTCGCGCAGTGGCTGAACGCACCGCGCGGGTGGGCGACCGAGCTGTTCCGCTCCCTCGAGGGGAAGATCGAGCAGGTCGACCTGGCGGGCACGGCGTGCTGGGTGAACACGGGTGACACCCGGATGCCGTCGACGCCGCCGCGCGGTGTGCGCCTGCTGCCGTACTTCGACGCCTACGTGGTGGCAGGACGCCCCCGCGAGCTCCTCTTCCCCGGTCGGGCCGCCGGGCGTGCCCTGGCGCCGAGCGGGCAGGCGGGCAACTATCCGGTGCTGCTGATCGACGGGACTGTCGCCGGCGTGTGGCACCAGCGCAGATCGGGCCGCCGGATCCACCTCACAGTGGAGCCGCTCGAGGAGCTGACCGCGGCGCACCTCGGTGCGCTGCGCGAGGAGGCCGAGCGCGTCGGAGCCGTCCTCGAAGGGCGGCCCGAACTCACCGTCGGCACGGTGACCACCGGTCCACACGCCTGATCCGGACACGCACCGTACCCCCGGACCGCCCCGCGTGCCCACGGTTGTTGAACGGCGGAATGAACGCCTCCGGCGCGACGCGAGCGGCACTCGAGCCTCCTGTCCCAGACTCGCGTCACATCCAAGTCCCCTCACAGGAGAGGTCAAGAGGCCCATGAGCTCCGCCAGTGAAGCGGCGGCCACTCCCGCTGCCGACCCGAAGCGCTGGGTGGCCCTGGCCGTGTTGCTGACCGCAACTCTGCTGGATCTGCTCGACGCAACCATCATCAACGTCGCGATCCCGAGCATCCAGCGGGACATCGGCGCATCCAACACGGCCGTGCAGTGGATCACGGCGGGCTACACACTGTCCTTCGCCGTCGGCCTGATCACCGGTGGCCGGCTCGGCGACATCTTCGGCCGCAAGAAGGTCTTCCTGCTCGCCATGGCCGGATTCACCGTCGCCTCGGCGCTGTCCGGTGTGGCCACAGCGCCGGAGGTGCTGATCGGCACGCGCATTCTGCAGGGCCTGATGGCGTCGCTGATGGTGCCGCAGGTGTTGTCGATCATGCAGGTCACCTTCGCCCCGCAGGAGATGGGCCGGGCGTTCGGAATGTTCGGCGCGGTCAGCGGCATCGGCGCGGTCTCCGGCCCCGTCCTCGGCGCGCTGCTCACCGAGTGGGACGTCTTCGGTCTGAGCTGGCGGCCGATCTTCCTCGTCAACATTCCCGTGGGCATCGTCGGCCTCATCCTGGGCCGGCGTTACCTCAACGAGTCGAAGGCCCCCTCGGCACCGCGTCTCGACCTGCCGGGCGTCGTCCTGGCCACACTCGGTCTGCTGATGCTGCTCTACCCGCTCACCCGCGGCCAGGAGCTGGGCTGGCCGGCCTGGAGCCTGGTGTGCATGCCCGCGAGCCTGCTCGTCTTCGCCGGCTTCGTGCTGCACCAGCGGTCCAGGATCCGTCGCGACGGCTTCCCGCTGGTCGAACTCTCGCTGTTCAAGGTCAGGAGCTTCTCCGCGGGCATCGTCGTCCAACTGATCTTCGGCACGGCCTTCGGTCTGTTCTCGCTGACCGGAGCGCTGTACATGCAGATCGGCCTCGGCTGGACACCCGTGCACTCGGCGCTGGCCAGCCTCATGTTCGGCGTGCCCATGTCGCTGTCGGCGATCTACTCGATCCAGAAGCTGGTCCCCCGGTTCGGCCGCAAGGTGCTGCAGACCGGCGCGCTGCTGCTGATCGCCGGCCTCGCGATCTACGGGTGGCTCGCGCAGGAGCACGGCACGGGTGTCACGACACCGCTGCTGATCGTGCCGCTCGTGGTGGCCGGTGTGGGCCTCGGGATGATCATGGCGCCGCTCACCAGCGCGGTGCTCTCCGAGGTACCCGGCGAGCACGCCGGTTCCGCGTCCGGCCTGGTCAACACCGTCAACCAGCTCGGTCTCTCGTTCGGCCTCGGACTGACCTCGGTGGCCTTCTTCACCAGCGTGCCGTCGCACGTCACCGGCGGAGAGCCCTACATCGGCGCCTTCACCGACACCCTGTGGTGGGTGGGTGGCGGCATGGCCCTCGCCTTCCTGCTGATGTTCGCCCTGCCGAAGTCGGCACAGCCCCAGTTCACGGCCCAGGAGCCCGCCAAGGACGGTGCCGCCGCTCCCGCGCCGGAGACGACGGAGGCGGCGGAAGCGGCAGAAGCACCGGAAGGGGCATCGCGGGTGCCGGTGACCGAGTCGGCCCCCGCCTCCCGCGCCACCGCCTGAGGCGCCCGGGCCCCTTTCCGTACAGATCCCTACGGCCGCGGTCCACGGACTCACCTTCGAGTCCGTGGACCGCGGCCGTACGGGCGGGAAACCGGCGGCGAGGAGATCACCAGGGCACGGTGCCGTCCGCGGTGAGGAAGACCCCGCTGGGGCCATCGGCACCCAGCGTCGCGGCGGCGACCTCGACCTGCGCGCCCTGCTCGGCCGTCAGGACACCGACTCCGCGGTTGATGTCGGTGGCGACGAACCCTGGCGAGCAGGCGTTGACCTTGACCGTCGTGTCGCGCAACTCGTTCGCGTAGAGCACGGTCAGCATGTTCACCGCGGCCTTCGACACCGAGTACCCGGTGATCGCCGGCATCTCGGAGCCGGCGAGCCAGGCCGGGATGCCCATCTCGCTGGAGACGTTGACGATGCGGCCCTCCGGTGAACGGCGCAGCAGCGGGAGCATCGCGTTGGTGACCGCGACCAGGCCGCAGACGTTCGTCTCGAAGGTGGTACGCAGCGCGTCGAGGGAGACCTCGCTCGCCCTGGCGGCGGGCCACTCGACATTGATTCCGGCGTTGTTGACGAGGATGTCCAGGCGCCCGTACGTCTCATCGATCCGGCGTGCGGCGGCGGCGATGTCGACGTCGTCCGTGACGTCCAGCTGCACGAAGTGCGCGTCCACGCCCTCCTCGCGCAACGCCTTCACCGCGGCCTCGCCACGAGCCCGGTCGCGGGCGCCCACCAGCACGACGGCGCCGAGCCGTCCGAGACTCCGGGCGGCTTCCAGACCGATGCCCTTGCCGGCACCTGTGATCAGGGAGATCTTCGCTGTGGCTGTCATGCGGGGAGGGTGCCACAGGCCCCTAGGGCGCGGCTGGTCCGCAGCTCGGCGCTCCTTTGCACGACGTGCACCCCGGTACGACGAAGGGAGGGGCCGCCGGCCTCGCGGCCGGCGGCCCCTCCCTTCGCGGGCGGCTCAGGACACAGCAGGTCAACGCCCGCTGTCCACGGACCGTGCCTCCACGATGCTCAGCACCGACTCCGTGCCGATGACCCGCTCGACGCGGAACCCGGCCTCGGCGAGCAGCGCGGTGTACTCCTCCTGGGTCCGCTCCTGACCGCCGGCCATGATCAGCATGGCCAGATCGAACGCCTTGCTCGGGTGCGGGGCGTCTCCGGCGGGTATGACCCGCTCGATGAGGAGCAGCCTGGCGTCGGGGCTCATGGCCGCGCGCACGCCCCGCAGGATCGTGACGACCTCGCTGTCCGTCCAGCCGTGCAGCACCGACTTCATCGTGTAGAGGTCGCCGCCTGCGGGGAGTTCCCCGAAGACGTCGCCTCCGACGACCTCGCAGCGGTCACTGAGCCCGGCGTCCGCGATCCGGTTGCGCTCCACCACGTGCGGAAGGTCGAACAGCACCCCGCTCTCCTCGGGGCGGTCGGCGAGCACGGTGGCGAGCAGGGTGCCGTCACCACCACCGATGTCGACGATGCGCCCCGCGCCCGTGAAGTCGTACGCCTTGACGATGGCGGCCAGCTCCACCCTGCTGTGCTCGTGCATCGCGGTGTCGAAGTCGGCGCCCTCCTGCGGGTGGTCCTTGAGGTAGTCCCAGACCGGCTGTCCGAACGCCTTGGTGAACGTGCCCTCGCCGGTGCGCAGGGCATGTTCCGCGTACTGGAAGGTGCGCACGGTGAGCCGGCCCTGCTGGGCCACCGTCGTACGTACCGAGCGCGGATGATCCGAGCGCAGGGCCTCGCCGACATCGGTCAGCGCGAAGCGACCGGTGCCGTCCTGGGTGAACACGCCACAGCCGGCGAGCGCCCGCAGCAGCCGGTGCAGGCTCGGCGCATGGGTGCCCGTGGGCTCCGCGAGCTCGGTCGCCGAGCGTGCTCCCTGTGCCAGGTGGTCGGCGAGCTTCAGCTCCGCCGCCAGGTGCAGGGCACTGGCGTAGATGAAGCCGTCGCCGATCTCCAGCAGCCGAAGGCTGCCGTCCAGATCCGTTGCGTTACCCATGGGCTTCTCGCCCTCCTTGGTGGTGTCGGAGCGGGGAGTGCGGGAGGACCCCGCGGAGGACGCCGTCATCGGCGGGCCACGGCTTCCACGAGGCTGTCGGGGCCCGAGCTGTGGATGATCCGGGTCAGTCGCAGACCCGACCGGTCGAGCAGGTCACGGAACTCCGACTCGGTGCGCTGCCGGCCCGTGGTACCGACGAGCGTCTCCAGGTCGAGGAGCTTGGCGACGGACGGCTCGGGGCCGTCCGGCACGACCGGCTCACCGAGCAGGACCGTGGCGTGCTCGGGCATCGCGGCCCGTACGGTGCGCAGGATGTCGACCGCGCGATCGTCCTCCCAGTCGTGGACCACGGCCGTCAGGACGTAGGCGTCGGCGCCCGCGGGGACACCGTCGAAGAAGGAGCCGCCGACCACCTCGCAGCGGTCGGCGACGCCCGCACCCCGCAGCACGGACGCGGAGCGCTCGACGACGTCGGGCAGGTCGAACAGGATGCCGCGCAGTTCGGGGTTCTTGGCCAGGATCCCGGCGAGATAGGCGCCGTTCCCGCCGCCGATGTCGGCGACCGTGCCGAACCGGCTGAAGTCGTACGCCTCCAGTGTGGCGTAGATGGTGGAGGCCACCGAGGTCATCGCCCCGTCGAAGATCGCGGCCTCCTCGGGATGCGTACGGTAGTACTCGAACTGCGGCTCACCGTGGGCGAGGTCGAAGGCGGGCCGGCCGCTCGCCACGCTCTCGTACAGGTGGCTCCAGGCAGCGCGGTGGAAGTGCGAGCCGAAGTGGGTGGCGAGCCCGCGCAGCGACGGGGAGTGGTCGCTGCGCAGCAGTTCACCCTGTGCCGTCAGGGCGAAGCGGCGGCCGGGCAGTTCGGTCAGCACACCGAAGTCGGCGACGACCCGCAGCACCCGGTACAGACTGAGCGTGTGCGCCCCGACCTCGGCGGCGATCTCCTCCACGGGCCGCGGTCCCTCGGCGAGCACGTCCGCCACCCCGAAGCGCGCCACCACGCTGATGGACTGGGTGACGAACCCCCCCATCAGGAGCGGCATCAGAGCCGCCTCGGGCGGCGCGCCCGCCGGCGTCGGCGTGTCCAGCTCGCTTGCCCTGTCGGTCATCGCCTCGTCCCCTTCGCTGCCATGTGCCGGCACCGGCCTTCCTCTGTCGTGGAGCACCCTGCAGCACCGGCCTCAACCGCCGGTCGAGGAGCGGTGCAGTGCTCACCCGCCGTCCGCGGCGCACCGCCGAATCTCGTCGAGCAGCCGGATCTGCTCGCGCACCGGGTCCGAGGGAGCCGCCCCCGAGCGCACCGCGGCGCAGAACCTCCGGACCGTGCCCGCCACCTGATCGTCCGCAGCCGTCACGATCTGCCGACTGCCGGTCGTGTCCTGCAGCCGGATGTGCGGCACATGGTCGGCGGGCGGGGTAAAGGCACGGTCGACCGTGATGCGCCCGATGCTGCCGCACAGTTCGTAGTCGTTCCGATAGGCGTGCTCGAGGCCGAACGACAGCTGGACACTCACCCCGCCGGAGGTGCGCAGCAGTGCGGCGCCCGATGTGTCCACCTCGTGTCCCCGGCCGCGGGTCAGGCTCGCCCCGACGACCCGCAGGCCGGGCCCGAGGAAGTGAACGGCCGCCCTGACCGGGTAGACGCCGGTGTCGTACAACGCGCCGCCGCCCAGGTCGGCCCGGTAGCGGATGTCGTCACGCGGCAGCGCCGGCACGGCGAACGCGGCATGGAAGGAGCGCAGTTCGCCGATGGCTCCGTCGTCGAGGAGCCGGCGTACGAGGGCGTGCTGGCCGTGCGCGGTGAACATCACGTTCTCCATCAGGGCGAGCCCTCTGTCGGCCGCGAGCCTGAACAGGCGGTCCACCTCGTAGGGGTCCTGGGCCAGCGGCTTCTCGGCGAGTACGTGCTTGCCGGCCCGTAGCGCCGCCTCCGCCCAGGGCGCGTGCAGGGCCGCCGGCAGCGGGATGTAGACCGCGTCGACATCCCGGGCGGACAGCAGTTCGGCATATCCGTGCACACCGCGGCAACCGTGCGCACGACCGATCGCGTCGGCCGCGGCGGCGTCACGGCTGGCCACCGCCACCAGACGGGCGCTCGGTGTGACGGCGAAGGCGGGCAGCATCCGGCGTACCGCGATGTCGGCGCGGGCTCCGATGACCCCGATGCGGACGGGGCCCTGCGACGGTCGGACGACCACGGAGGCTCCTTCACGGTTGGGCGGCGGCCGGGTCGGCCGACCGCCGCGGACGAGGGGTGGGGGTTCCGGGAACAGTTGTCTCCCCTCGCGGAAGACCGCGGCTCGAGCGTGTGTCGAGCCCGGGGCCCGATGGTGGCCGGGCCTGCGCGGCACACGGAGTGAGGAGAAGAGATGAGTCGGACGGCGACCGATCCCGGGACTGTGACGCAGTCACCGGTCGGCACCTGGCGGGAGGAACTGTTCCTGTCCCGGGGCACCTATGCCAGCACCCTGCGCTTCACCGAGAACGGCCGGGCGCTGCTGCTGCGCGGACCGCGTCCCGGCTGCGTGGGAGCGGGCAGTTGGAGCGCGACCGGCGAGAACCGGTTCACCTTCCGGATCGCCGAGCTCGTCTTCGAGCAGGACGGCACATACACCGGGTGGGTGGACATCGAGCAGCACGTCACTCTGGACGGTGACGTCTTCACCAGCTCCGGCACGTCACACGTCTACGACGCCGAGGACCGGCTGCTCGACCAGGCCGAGGTCAGGGCTCGCGGCACCCGCGACTGAACCACCGCCCCTCCCCGCACGGATCCGCCGACGGGCTCGTTCCCACCCCTCAACACAGGAGGCACAGATGACTTCCGCTCCGCCCGACGTGAACGAACTGAGCGCGACGCTCTCGGAGCACATGAACGGCTTTCTCTACACGGCCTCGCTCTACGCGGTGACGCGCTTCGGCGTCGCCGAGCATCTCGTCGACGGCCCGCGCACCCCGGCGGAGCTGGCTGAGCTGACCGATGTCAGTGGCCCCCATCTGCACCGCATCCTGCGCTACCTGGCCACGCGGGATGTGTTCCGCGAGGACGAGCAGGGCCGCTTCCATCTGACGCCGCTGGCGAACCTGCTGCGTCCCGGCGTGCCCGCCTCACTGCACGACAGCTTCCTGATGCTCGGCAACGAGGAGCTGTACTGGAAGCCCATGGGCAAGTTGTACGAGACCGTGCGCACCGGTCACACGGTCTTCGACGACATGTACGGCGCACAGTTCTTCCCGTACCTGCAGACGGTCCCGGAGCTGTCGACCCTGTTCAACGCGGGGACGGCGGGCTTCTCACGGCAGTGGATCGACCAGATCGCCTCGAGCTACGAGTTCCCGGCGGGCGCGCGTGTCGTCGACATCGGCGGTGGCCGGGGCGACCTGCTGCGCGGGGTGCTCGCAGCCCACCCCGCCATCACCGGAACGCTCTACGACCAGGAGTCCGTACTCGCCGAACACCGTCTGGACGTGCCGGAGCTGGCGGGCCGGTGGAGCGTCGAGGCGGGCGACTTCTTCGAGCGGGTCCCGGCCGACTACGACTACTACCTCCTGAAGTCGGTCCTGCACGACTGGAGCGACGACGACTGCCTGCGCATCCTGAAGTCCGTACGGCAAGGGATGCGCGAGGACAGCCGTCTGCTGGTCGTCGACCCGGTCATCCCGCGGGGCAACGAACCGCACGCCAGCAAGACCATCGACGCGATGATGATGGTCATCCACGACGGCAAGGAGCGTACTCAGGAAGAGTTCGAGGACATCCTCGGCACGGCCGGCTTCAGGGTGCACCGGACGCTGCCCACGCCCGGTCTGATGTCCATCGTCGAGGCCACGGTTGCCTGACCCTCTTTCGCCCTGCCCTCGGTCCGGGTGCCACGGGGCGGGGCGAAGGAGCCCCGCTCAGCCCTGCCCCGTCTCCTGGGGGAAGAACTCGGCGTTCTGCACGTACTCCATGCGCGCGGTGAACTCCGGGTCGGCGAAGCGCCGTCGCAACTCCTCGGGGGAGACGTCCTCGACGTGCGTCTGGATCCACCACAGATTGCCCAGTGGGTCACGCACCCGGCCGACCCGGTCACCGAAGGCCAGGTGGGTCACCTCCGTCACCGGCGTGGCTCCGGCCTCGATCGCCTGCCGGTACCCGGCGTCGGCGTCCTCGACGAACAGGCGCAGGTACGCGGGGGTACTCGGCCAGTCCGGGGAGTGCCGGTCGAACATCATGACCACCGCGTTCCCGATCCGCACCTCGGCGTGCTCGACGCGTCCACCAGGACCGACCATGCGCCCGAGTTCCTCGGCCTGGAAAGCCCTTTTGAGGAAGTCGATGAGAGCGGCGGTGTCGGCCGAGATGATCCAGGGTGTGACCGCGGTGTACCCCTCGGGGATCGCTGCGACGGCCATGCTGTTCCTCCTTGCGTACGGCGTGCCCGGCAGGCGTCCTCACGCTAGGCGACATGCGGCAGTCGCTGACCTGTCTCCGCGGCGAAGTGCCGAAACCACGCTCGACGCCCTGTGTGCCCCTGTCGCCCGTCCGAGCCGCTCCGCGGGCTTGACCTCGGTCCCATCGGTCCTCCAGTGGCCCCCCATAGCGTGCGGGCATCACCGGAAACCTGGCCTGAAGGGGCACACCATGAGCGAAGAGGACGTCATCGACCTGGCAGCGCTCGGCGAGGACTTCGCGCGCGACCCGCATCCCGTCTACGCCGAACTGCGGGCCCGGGGACCGGTGCACCGGGTACTGCTTCCGGAGGGGTTCACGGCCTGGCTCGTGGTCGGCTACGAGGCCGCCCGCACGGCCCTCGCCCATCCGCATCTGTCCAACGACATGCGCAACGCCAAGGACGCGGACCTCACCGACCTGGTCGCCGACGCCCCGAACATGCTGATGTCCGACCCGCCCCGGCACACCCGGCTGCGCAAACTGGTGGTGCGCGAGTTCACGCCGCGGCGCATTCGGGCCCTCGAGGGCCGCGTCGAGCAGATCACGAACGAGCTGATCGACGCGATGCTGGCCCGCCCCGACGGCCTCGTCGACCTCGTCACGGACTTCGCCTATCCGCTGCCCGCGTCGGTGATCTGTGAACTGCTCGGAGTGCCCTTCGACGACCGCGAGAAGTTCCACGCCTGGTCCACGGAGATCACCAAGCGGCTCGGTGACGGCGGCGCCGAGGCGGCCATGGGCGAACTGATGGGGTATCTGACCGCTCTCCTGGAGGACAAGCGCAGTCGGCCCGGCGATGATCTGCTCAGCGCGCTCGTACGCACCAGTGGCGAGGACCAGGACACGCTGTCCACCGAGGAACTCGTCGGCATGGCCGTCCTGCTGCTCGTCGCCGGACAGGAGACCACCACGGGACTGATCGCCAACGGCGTCCTCGCACTGCTCCGGCACCCGGACCAGCTCGCGGACCTGCGAGCCGACTTCTCTCTTCTGGACGGCGCCGTCGAGGAGATGTTGCGGTACAGCGGACCGACCGGTACCTCGCTGCACCGCTTCACCACCGCGCCGGTGGACCTCGACGGCGTGGTCGTGCCGGGGGGCGGCGAACTGGTGCTGATCGGCAACACGCCGGCCAACCAGGACCCTGCGCGGTTCCCCGACGCGGCCCGTTTCGACATCCGCCGCGACGCGAGCGGCCACCTCGCCTTCGGCCACGGCATCCACGCATGCTTCGGCGCCCCCCTGGCCCGTCTCGAGGCCAAGGCCGCCGTGCGAGCACTCCTGGAGCGCTGCCCCGGTCTGGCACTCGCCGTCGACGCGGACGCGCTGCTGTGGCATCCGAGCGTCATGATGCGCGGACTGACGTCGCTGCCGGTGCGGGTACGCGCCGCGTCCGTCGCCTCTGCCCTCTGATCACGCACGACGGTGCCCGGGTTCCGCTCCGCCTGCCGCGGAGCGGAACCCGGGCACCGTCGTCGCTCTCAGAAACGTACGGGCAGCTGCTCGAGGCTGCGCAGGAACAGCGTCGGCGGACGCCACACCAGGTCGGCGGGATCGACGGCGAGTGCCAGGCCGGGGCAGCGCTCCAGGAGTGTCCGCAGGGCGATACCCGCCTCCAGTTTGGCCAGCGGGGCGCCGATGCAGGCGTGGATACCGTGGCCGAACCCGATGTGGCCGCGGGTCTCGCGCGGGTCGCGCAGGATGTCGAAGCGCTCGGGGTCGGTGAACCTCTCCGGGTCGCGGGACGCCGATGCGAGGCCGGCCATCACCACTTCCCCGGCCGGTATCTCGGTGTCGCCGATGACGACGGGCTCGGTGGTGTAGCGGAAGGCGGAGACCTCCACCGGTCCCTCATAGCGCATCGTCTCCTCGACGGCGGCGTCGAGCAGTGACCAGTCGGCGCGCAGCGCGGCGAGCTGGTCCGGGTGCCGGAGCAGTGCGAGGACGGCGCTGGCGATCAGGTTGTTCGTCGTCTCATGCCCGGCGACGAGCAGCAGGAAGGCCATGCCGAAGAGTTCATCGTCGGAGAGCCGGTCCCCGGACTCGTCGGAGGTGCGCACCAGATCGCTCAGCAGGTCCGTGCCGTCACCACCGCGCTTGCCCGCGATGAGGGCCCCCAGATAACCGGCCATGGCCTCTCCCGCGGCCTGGCCCGCCTCCGGGTTCGGCGGCGCGGACATCTCACTCGACCAGCGGTGGAAGTCCTCGCGGTCCTGCTCCGGTACACCGAAGAGCTCACAGATCACCGCGAGCGGCAGCCTCAGACTGAAGGCGTCGACCAGATCCGCCGACCCCAACCGTACGATCCTGTCCAGGAGTTCGTCGGTGATCTGCTGTATGCGGGACCGCAGCGCCTCGATACGGCGTGGCGTGAACTCCTTGGAGACCAGCTTGCGCAGCCGGGTGTGGTCGGGCGGATCGGCCTGCAGCATGTTGGTGCCGATGGCACTGCGGCCCATGTCCGGCCAAGCCGTCATGTACCGCTGGTCCGTGCTGAACCTCGGGTCCTTCAGCGCGGCACGTGCCTCGCTCGGCCCCACGATCAGCCAGCCGACTCTGCCGTCCATCACGCGGGCGCGGTGCACCGGGCCGAGGGCGCGCAGCTTCGCGAAGTACGGATAGGGGTTGGCGGTGAACTCCGGGTCCGTTCCGGTCAGATCGGCGATGAATCCCGCGGGGGCGGCCTCGCCCGACAGGCCTGCCCCCGGCAGCGTCCCTGCTTCGGTTGTCGTCATGGCCGGAAGGTAGGGGGCGGCGCTCGACTGCCGCTCAGGAACGGCTCTTGCCCGGGGGGCCGCCCGCGGGACGTGCCCTCGAGCCGCCCTCGACCCACGCGTGTGACCCTGCCGCCTCGTCATCGTGCCGGTCACCGGCCTGCGGCGCGTCCGGCGTCGTTCTCCGGTCTTCCGCCTGCCCAAGGCCCGTGGCGGACCGTCGGTCACAGCCTCGGGGCCACAGAGGAGCATCCATGCGCGTCTTGATCGTGGTGTGGCCCCTGACCGCCCACCTGAACCCGGCTCTCCCCCTCGCCCACGCCCTCCAGGGCGCCGGCCACGAGGTCCGCATCGCCTCACATCCCGACCTGTCACCGGCCATCACGGGGGCAGGGCTGCACGCGATCCCGCTCGGCACCCCGCAGACCATCGCGGCCCCCTACACCGTCGGCGACCATCTGCTCCCCCAGGACACGGTGGACCGGCTCGCGAAGGCGCTGTCCGTCTCGCCCGACGTCGAGGCCGACGTCTGGGCCACGCTCAGCACGTACACGCTGGCGTCCTCGCGGATATTCCACCCGGCCGACGCCTCGGGCACCGCCGGGTGGGGCGGAGTGGACGACCTGGTGGCGGTGGCGCGTGCCTGGCGGCCGGATCTGGTGTTGTGGGACCCGAACTGGCCGGGCGCGGCGGTCGCCGCGCGAGCCTGCGGCGCCGCGCAGGGCCGGATCCTGTGGGGCCGCGACTTCCTGGGGTGGGCGGACCACCGGGCCACAGCACACCGGGAGGAACTGACGGCCGCGGGTCTGGCGCACCCGGTCGCCGAGATCGTCCGTCCGGCCGCGGAGCGGCACGGGGTCGAGGTCGACGACGAGCTGCTGCTGGGCCAGTTCACGCTCGATCCGACGCCGGCGGACATGCGGCTGGAGAGCCGCGCCCGTACCGTGCCGATCCGCCGCATCCCCTACTCCGGCGCCGCCGAGGTCCCCGGCTGGCTGTGCACCACGCCCGAACGGCCCAGGGTGGCCCTCTCGCTCGGCGTGACACAGCGGATGTTCGACAACGACCGGGTGATGATCCCGGCGCTGCTCGACACGGTGGACGGCCTCGACATCGAGGTGATCGCCACGCTGGACTCCTCCCAACTGGCCGGCCTTCGCGTCCCCGACAACGTCCGCACCGTCGACTACCTTCCGCTGAACCTGCTCCTGCCGAGCTGCTCGGCGATCATCCACCACGGTGGCATCGGGACGTTCACGGCCGCCGTCGCGCATCGTGTGCCGCAGCTCTCGGTCGTCGACGACCGGGGCATCGCGTACGCCGCGCACGCCCATTACGCGGTGCGCCACGGGGCGGGCCTGTACGCGCACCCGGGGCACCTGTCGGCCGCGGAGATGCGTCAAGGACTGCTGCGGCTGCTGTCCGAGCCGTCGTTCCGGGAGGGGGCCGCACGGTTGCACGCCGACTGGCTGGCGATGCCGAGTCCTCTGGACACCGTCCCGGTGCTGGAGGAGCTGGTCGCCGGCCGCCGGGGCTCGAGCTGATCCGGGCGGCGCCCCGACCGTGGTCCGAATCCGTGTGCCGGTTCCGGAGCCGGTCGAGAGGCGCTCAAGGCAGCGCCTCGACACTCACCATGCCCGTCACCCCCTGAGCGAAAGGCCCGCGCATGCCCGCCAAGACCGCTGAGTTGAGCGACTTCAAGGTCGCCGACCTCTCCCTGGCCGCGTTCGGCCGCAAGGAGATCACCCTGGCCGAGCACGAGATGCCCGGCCTGATGGCGATCCGCGAGGAGTACGCGAAGGCCCGGCCGCTCGCCGGCGCCCGGATCACCGGTTCGCTGCACATGACGGTCCAGACCGCCGTGCTGATCGAGACCCTGGTGACCCTCGGCGCCGAGGTCCGCTGGGTCTCCTGCAACATCTTCTCCACCCAGGACCACGCGGCCGCCGCCGTCGCCGTCGGCCCGAACGGCACCCCCGACGACCCGCAGGGCGTTCCGGTCTTCGCCTGGAAGGGCGAGACCCTGGAGGAGTACTGGTGGTGCACGGAGCAGGCGCTGACCTGGCCGGACAGCCCCACCGGCGGCCCGAACATGATCCTCGACGACGGCGGTGACGCCACTCTGCTGGTCCACCTGGGCGTGGAGCACCACAAGACCGGCAAGCTGCCCGAGGCCTCCAACGAGGAGCTGGCCGTGGTCCGCGCCTTGCTGGAGAACACCGCCCTGGACTGGGTCACGCTGGCGTCCGAGATCCGCGGTGTCACCGAGGAGACCACGACCGGTGTGCACCGGCTGTACGAGATGCAGCGCGAGGGCACCCTCCTGTTCCCGGCGAT
>JODX01000024.1 GCA_000719105.1 Streptomyces sclerotialus
GCCCCCTACGCCACCCCCGACGCCCCCCGCATAGCCGTCCGCGGCGAAGCCCACCTCGAAGCCGACCCCGAGATCGCCCGCATCGGCATCACCATCAGCGCCCGCGGCAAGGACCGCCGCACCGCACTCGACGACCTCACCCACCGCAACGCCACCGTCCTCGACCTCATCAAAACCTATGGAGAAGCCGTCGAACGCCTCGAGACCGGCGCCTTCACCATCACCCCCGAACTCACCCAGCACGGCCGCGGCGAACGCGTCCGCACCCACCACGGCCGCGTCCACATCACCGCCGAACTCACCGACTTCACCGCCCTCGGAGAACTCACCACCCGCCTCGCCGACCTCGACCTCACCCGCATCGACGGCCCCTGGTGGGCCCTGCGCCCCGACTCACCCACCCACCGCCGCGCCCGCACCCAAGCCGTCCGCGAAGCCGTCCAACGCGCCCGCGAATACGCCGACGCCCTCGACACCACCCTCACCGCACTCATCGAGATCGCCGACATCGGCGCCGAGACCCCCCACCCCTACCCGCCCCAGGCCCCCGGCGGGCTCATACGCTCCATGGCCCACGACGCGGCAGCCGAGGAGACCACCGCCCCCCTCGACCTCGAACCCCAGCGGCAACATGTGTACGCCCAAGTCAACGCCCGCTTCACCATGGCACCACCACGCCTCTGAGACCCCCACGGACCCTGCCGACACGCTCATCGGAGCGCCCCGCCGCACTCTTAAACCCTTGTCAACAACCCTTCATCCAACGGCCGTTGAGTCGTCATACCCGACCAATTCACTACCGGCCGGTAAGCCCTAGTGTCGAACTCATGCGCCGAGCAAAGATCGTCTGCACTCTCGGGCCCGCCACCGACTCGTACGACCAGATCAAGGCCCTGGTCGACGCCGGAATGGACGTCGCCCGATTCAACCTCAGCCACGGCGAGTACGCCGAGCACGAGGACCGCTACCAGCGTGTGCGCAAGGCCGCCGACGAGACCGGCCACAGCGTCGGCCTCCTCGCCGACCTTCAGGGCCCGAAGATCCGACTCGGCCGATTCGCCGAAGGCCCCGTACTCCTCGAACGCGGCGACCGCTTCACCATCACGGTCGAGGACGGCGTCGAAGGAGACCGCCACACCTGCGGCACCACCTACTCCGGCCTCGCCGGCGACGTCACCCCCGGCGAACGCATCCTCGTCGACGACGGCAAGGTCTCCCTCGAAGTCCTGAAGGTCGACGGCCCCCGCGTCCACACCCAGGTCGTCGAGGGCGGCTTCATCTCCGACCACAAAGGACTCAACCTCCCCGGCGTCGCCGTCTCCGTCCCCGCCCTCTCCGACAAGGACGAAGCCGACCTCCGCTGGGCGCTCCGCACCGGCTTCGACGTCATCGCCCTCTCCTTCGTCCGCAACGGACGCGACATCGAGGACGTCCACCGCATCATGGACGAGGAGGGCCGCCGCCTCCCCGTCATCGCCAAGGTGGAGAAACCCCAGGCCGTCGACAACATCGACGACATCGTCGCCGCCTTCGACGGCATCATGGTCGCCCGCGGCGACCTCGGCGTCGAAATGCCTTTGGAACAGGTCCCCCTCGTCCAGAAGCGCGCCGTCAAACTGGCCAAGCGCAACGCCAAACCGGTCATCGTCGCCACCCAGATGCTCGACTCGATGATCGACAACAGCCGCCCCACCCGGGCCGAAGCCTCGGACGTGGCGAACGCCGTCATCGACGGCACGGACGCCGTGATGCTCTCCGGCGAGACGAGCGTCGGCAAGCACCCCACAGAGACGGTCCGCACGATGGCCCGCATCGTCGAGGCCGCCGAGGAGGACCTCCTCGCCAAGGGGCTCTCCCCCCTCACCGAGCAGAACAAGCCCCGCACCCAGGGCGGCGCCGTAGCCCGCGCGGCCGCCGAGACGGGCGACTTCCTCGGCGCCAAGTACCTCGTCGCCTTCACCCAGTCCGGCGACACGGTCCGCCGCCTGTCCCGCTACCGCTCGCCCATCCCGCTCCTGGCCTTCACCCCCGAACCGGCCACCCGCTCCCAGCTCAGCATGACCTGGGGCGTGGAGACCTTCCTCGGCCCGCACGTGGACTCCACGGACGCGATGGTGCGACAGGTGGATGAACTGCTGCTGCGGTACGGGCGCTGCGAGAAGGGCGACCTGGTGATCATCACGGCGGGGTCGCCTCCGGGGGTGCCCGGGGGGACGAACATGGTGCGGGTGCACCACATCGGCGAGGGCGACGGCGCTCGCTAGGTGCGCGGTTGAGCTGGGCCCCTCGTGGTGAGGGGCCCTTTTCAGTGCCTTCAGTGCTTGGGGCCCACGTGGGTGTCCATGAGGGCTACTGAGGCTTTGCGGGCGATGGAGATGTTGAACGGGTCGCTGCCGCGGGCAAGGGTGGTCCACTCGACGCCCACCTTGTCGAGGGTGTCCGTACAGAGCTTCCGGATGTCGTCGGACTTGTTGGAGAAGAAGTAGCGGGGGTATTCGTAGCGCTTGCGCTCACCGGCGACGAGTCGCGTGGTCCAGTTGGTGATGCGGCAGCCGTCGGAGTGGATCAGGCCGCGGATGAACTCCCAGGGGTGAGCGTCGACGATGTGCTGCTGCCAGGGTTCGAGGGCGATGTGTCGGTCGTGCTTCTTGCCGGGGCCGTGCTGGGGGAAGAGGCAGTGCAAGTGCTTGGAGTAGACCTTGACGTTGCTGCAGCCCTTCCGACGAACACGACACACGGAGTTGTCGGGGAAGACGGCGTGCATGGCCTGCTCGCACGCGTCCATGAGGCCGGGCCACGTTTCGGTACACGTGATCATGAGGTTGGGAACGCGGTGCTCGGAATAGTGGCTGATGTGACCATCGCCGAGGTAGAGGCCGAGCAGATAGCTGTACGGCGCTTCGGCGAGCTCTCGTCCGTCGCAGCGGGGGCATGCAGGGTCGTGCCTTCCTGGGAGCTCACCGCGTTTCGCTCGGTCCAGGTGTTTCCAGTAACTCACCGTTCCTGCCGGGAGATTGAGCTTTCTTGCCACGCTCGCGTTCGACGTGCCGTCACGCAGAAGCGTGAGTGCCTGCTGTCGTACCTGTGTGTCGTGAAACTGCATGCGGATACTCTGCGTCACCGACCGTAGTCGTGCGCAGCAAAAAGCGGATGTTCACGAGAACGGGAACATCCGCTTATCGGTACTCACCTAAGATTTGAAGGTGTAGTGCCCCAGGTGGGATTCGAACCCACACTGTCCGCTGTTTGAGAGCGGCCTCTCTAACCAGTTGGAGTACTGGGGCCTTAGAAAGGAAGGAGGAGTGGCCCCCCTTGGCCCACTACCTTACCGCAGCTAGGTAGGCTTCAGGGAGCAGCACCCTGCCCTGAACAAGGAGCCCACGTGACCTCCCCCGAGACGCCCCAGCCCGTCGACGCCCCCGACGACGACAAGTCGCACGTGCCTCCGCTGACGACCCGTGTCGTCATCGCCGAGGACGAGGCGCTGATCCGTCTCGACCTCAAGGAGATGCTCGAGGAGGAGGGCTACTCCGTCGTGGGCGAGGCGGGCGACGGTGAGCAGGCCGTCGAGCTCGCCCGGGAGCACCAGCCCGACCTGGTGATCCTCGACGTGAAGATGCCGAAGCTCGACGGCATCTCCGCGGCGGAGAAGATCGCCGAGGAGCGTATCGCCCCGGTCCTGATGCTGACCGCGTTCTCGCAGCGCGACCTCGTGGAGCGGGCCCGGGACGCGGGCGCGATGGCGTACCTGGTGAAGCCGTTCAGCAAGAGCGACGTCGTGCCGGCGATCGAGATGGCGGTGTCGCGGTTCACGGAGCTGAAGGAGCTGGAGAAGGAGGTCGCGGACCTCTCGCAGCGCCTGGAGACGCGGAAGCTGGTGGACCGGGCGAAGTCGGTTCTCCAGACCGAGTACGGGCTGACGGAGCCGGCGGCGTTCCGTTGGATCCAGAAGACGTCGATGGACCGTCGGATGTCGATGCAGCAGGTCGCTGAGGCGGTCATCGAGGACGCGCAGGAGAAGAAGGCGGCGAAGGCGGACAAGGACTGAGCGCCTTCGGTACAGCAACGACGAGGCCCGCGCCCCCTTCCCAGGGCGCGGGCCTCTCGTATATCCGTACCGAAGGCTCAGTCCTCGCCCAGGTACGCCTTCCGTACCGACTCGTCGTGCAGCAGGTCCTGCCCCGTGCCGGAGAGCACGATCTTGCCGATCTCCATGACGTGCCCCTGATCGGCGAGCGACAGCGCCGCCTGGGCGTTCTGTTCGACGAGCAGAATCGTTGTCCCCTGGGACTTCAGCTCGGCGATGGTCGACATGATCTTCTGCATCATGATCGGCGAGAGTCCCATGGAGGGCTCGTCGAGCATGAGCAGTTTCGGCTGGGACATCAGGGCGCGGCCCATCGCGAGCATCTGCTGCTCACCGCCCGACAGGGTGCCCGCGGCCTGCTTCCGCCGTTCCCCGAGGATCGGGAAGAGGTCGTACGCCCGCTGGATGTCCTTTTCGATGCCGGGCTTGTCGTTGCGCAGGAACGCGCCGAGGCGGAGGTTGTCCTCGATGGTCATGCGGGGGAAGATGTGCCGCCCCTCGGGGGAGTGGGCGAGGCCGAGGGAGACGATCTCGTGGGCCGGGGTCTTCTTCAGTGACTTGCCGTCGAACATGATCTGGCCGCCGACCGGCTTCAGCAGTCCGGACAGGGTGCGCAGGGTCGTGGTCTTGCCGGCGCCGTTGGTGCCGATGAGGGTGACGACCTCGCCGGCGTCGACCTTGAAGGAGATGCCCTTGACGGCTTCGATCTTGCCGTAGGCGACCCGGAGGTCCTCGACTTCGAGCAGTGCGGTCATCGGTCGTTCTCCTTGCCGGGCGCGGCGTCCGTGGTGGGCTCGGCGTGTGCTTCGGCGGCCTCGACCTCCGCGGCTTCCTCGTCGCCGGGTGCGCCTTCGAAGGGTTCTCCGAGGTAGGCGGCGACGACCCGTTCGTCGCCCTGCACGGTGGCGCTGTCGCCTTCCACGAGTTTCTCGCCCTGGACGAGGACGGCGACGCGGTCGCAGAGGTTGAAGATGAAGCGCATGTCGTGCTCGATGACGAGGACGGCGATGCCCTGGTCGCGGATGGCGAAGACCAGGTCTTCCGTGGCCCGGGTCTCCTGCGGGTTCATGCCGGCCGTGGGTTCGTCGAGGAGCAGAAGCCCCGGTTCGCTCGCCAGCGCCCGCGCGATCTCCAGTTTGCGCTGTTCGCCGTACGGGAGGTTACGGGCCAGATGCTCGGCCTTCTCCGCGAGGCCGACGAACTCGAGGAGTTCCATGGCGCGGGCGCGCGACGCGGCTTCCGCCTTGTGGAAGCCGGGGCCGCGCAGGAGCGCCGACCAGAGGCCTTCCTTCGTCCTGGTGTGGCGGCCGACGAGGACGTTCTCCAGGACCGTCATGTTGGCGAAGAGGCGGATGTTCTGGAAGGTGCGGGCGATGCCGGCCGCCGTGACCTTGAAGGATTTCGGGGGGAGGACCTGGCCCTTGTAGCGGACTTCGCCCTCGGTCGGGATGTACAGGCCGGTGAGGCAGTTGAAGAAGGTGGTCTTGCCGGCGCCGTTGGGGCCGATGAGGCCGACGATCTCGCCGCTGTTGACGTGCAGGTCGACGCCTCGTACGGCGGTGAGGCCGCCGAAGCGCATGGTGACGCCGCGGGCGTCGAGGACGGTGTCGCCGGGGGTGGTGGCGCCCGGGGCGGTGCCCTTGGTGGTGGTGTCGGTGGTCATGGTGGTCAGGCCCCTGCCTTGCTGAGGACTGTGGGTGCTTCGGCCTCTTCGTGGAATTCGAGCTGGCGGCGCCGGTTGGGGATGAGGCCTTCCGGGCGGAAGCGCATGAGCAGGATGAGCGCGAGGCCGAAGGCGAAGAGTTGGTAGTCCCCGAGGAACTGGAGCTTGTTGGGGATGAGGAAGAGGAGTGCGGCGCCGATGAGGGGGCCGCCGATGGTGCCCATGCCGCCGAGGACGACGGCGGCGAGGAGGAAGGCGGAGTTGGGCGGGACCTGTCCGGCGAAGAGGTACTGCTCGGGTGTGACGGTGTAGGTGACGTGTGCCTGGACGGTGCCGGCGGTTCCGGCGAGGCAGGCGCCGAGGGCGAAGGCGATGAGTTTGACGCGGAAGCCGTTGATGCCCATGGCGAGGGCGGCGGTCTCGTCCTCGCGGATGGCGATCCAGGCGCGGCCGATGCGGGAGTCGCTGCTGCGCCGGAAGACGAGGACGACGACGGCGGTGACGACCAGCATCAGGAAGAAGTAGTTGGCGAAGCGGCCGATGGTGAATCCGGCGATGGTGTGCTGGGCTCCGAAGTCGAATCCGAGGAGTTCGAGGTTCGGGATGGAGGAGATGCCGTTGGAGCCGTTGGTGATGTCGGGTCCGGAGGTGCCGTCCATGTTGTTGACGGCGATGCGGAAGATCTCGCCGAAGCCGAGGGTGACGATGGCGAGGTAGTCGCCGCGGAGGCGCAGGGTGGGTGCGCCGATGAGGACGCCGAAGACGAGGGAGGCTCCGGCGCCGACGAGGATGGCGGCCCAGAAGGGGAAGTGGACGCCGAAGGGTGAGTTGGGGGAGCCGGAGACGAGGGCCGCGGCGTAGGCGCCGACGCCGAGGAAGGCGACGTAGCCGAGGTCGAGCAGGCCGGCGAGGCCGACGACGATGTTCAGGCCGAGGGCGACGGTGGCGAAGATGAGGATGTAGACGCCGAGGGTCGCGTACTGGTCGTCGGTCTGGGTGAAGGGGAAGCAGGCGGCGGCGGCGAAGGCGCCGCAGATGGTGATGTTCTGGTGGCGTGCTGTGATCTGGGAGGCGTGGGCGACGAGGCCGGCTTTGTTGAGTGCGGCGAAGCCGAAGCCGGCGGTGATGAGGAAGCCGACGAAGAGTTCGTCGTACTCGGTGCCGATGCCGTAGGTGAAGACGAGCAGGCCGAGGGCGAGGACGCCCGTGATGATGAGGATCTCGGCGTAGGAGGGGAGGGTGCCGACGGGGCGGGGGGCGTCGGCGGCGAAGGCCGCTTTGGTGGTGTCCCAGCCGTGTCGGAGGCGGTGCTTGAAGTGTTCCCAGCCGGTGTCGTCGGGGTCGATGGGGTCGGGTTCGGGCCGTTGGAAGGGGAGTGCGAGGGCGCCGAGGAGGGCGGCGAGGCTGGTGAGGGCGACGATGTAGCCGCCGGGTTCGAGGTTGACCAGGCCGCCGAGTTCGGTGCTGATGGCGAGGACGGTGTACCAGGTGGTGGCGAAGGCGGCGAGGGCGGCGAATTTGAGGGCGGCGTAGGCTCCGGCGGGGGCGAGCCAGCGGAGGCCTTTGATGCCGTACGAGGTGAGGCCGTAGAGGGCGGTGAGGGCGCCGCCGATGAGGACGAGCCACTGCAGGCCGCCGGGGTAGCCGTAGACGGTGAGGTCGCCGGGGAAGTCGGCGGTCCAGGTCCAGGCGAGGAAGGCGGAGGCGGCGGTGAGGGCGCCGCCTGCGGTGGCGGTGGCGCGTGCGGTGTTCTCGGGGAGGGGGATGAGGCCCTTCGGTGCGGGCGCCGGCGGGGGCGTGTTGGGTGCGTCTTTGGTGATCTGTGTGGTCATCGTGTCTCACGCCCTGTCTGCGACGCGCTCGCCGAGGAGGCCCTGGGGCCGGACGAGGAGCACGACGATGAGGAGTACGAACGCCCAGACGTCGGCCCAGGACTGGCCCCCGAGTTGGGACATGCCCGGGATGTCGGCGATGTAGGCGGTGGAGAGGGCTTCGGCGACGCCGAGGACGAGTCCGCCGATCATGGCGCCGTAGATGTTGCCGATGCCGCCGAGGACGGCCGCGGTGAACGCTTTGAGGCCGAGGACGAAGCCCATGGTGGGGCGGACCTCGCCGTATTTGAAGCCGTAGGCGACGGCGCCGACGGCGGCGAAGACGGCGCCGAGGGCGAAGGCGATCACGATGATGCGGTCGGTGTTGACGCCCATGAGTTTGGCGGTGTCGGGGTCCTGGGCGGTGGCCTGCATGCCGCGTCCGGTGCGGGTCTTCATGACGAAGAAGCCGAGGATGAACATGCAGAGGGGGGCGGCGGCGATGAGGAAGAGGTCGCCGCTCTGGATGGTGACGCTGCCCAGTTCGATGCGGCCGCCGGGCAGTTCGGGGAAGACGCGGGGGCTCTTGGCTTCGGGGTACCAGGCCCATACGGCCTGCTGGAGGGCGAGGGAGAGGCCGATGGCGGTGATGAGCGGGGCGAGGCGTGGTGCGCCGCGCAGGGGGCGGTAGGCGAATCGTTCCGCGCCGATGGCGACGGTGACGGCGACGATGACGGCGCCGATCAGCATGAGGGGGAGTGCGATCCACATGCTGGTGCCGTCGGGCAGCCAGAGCCAGACCGTGAGGGCGCCGAAGCCTCCGGTCATGAAGATCTCGCCGTGGGCGAAGTTGATGAGCTGGACGATGCCATAGACCATCGTGTAGCCGATGGCGACCAGCCCGTACATGGATCCCAGTAGCAGGCCGTTGACCAGCTGCTGCGGCAGTTCGTTCACCGCATGTCCTCCGAGCTTTCGGATTGTCGAGGGATGTGACCGGATACGAGTGCGCGCGGGGCGTGGGTGGTGCGGTGGCCCGGGTGAGCGCGCGTGGCGGCCCATGCGAGTACGCGCGGGGCGCCAGTGATGCGGCGCCCCGCGCGGCTCGTGGGCGGTGCGGGTGGGGTCAGCCGGTGTAGGTGCCGGACTTCACCGGCTTCCACTGGCCGCCCTCGACGGAGTAGACGGTGAGCTGCTTGTTGGTGGCGTCACCGAATTCGTCGAAGGAGACCTTGCCGGTCACGCCGTCGAAGGAGACGTTCTGCATGGCCTCGGTGACCTTGGCGCGGGCGTCGTCGGGGAGCTTGCCGTCGTTGTCCTCGACGACCTTCTTGACGGCCTCGATGATCGCCCAGGCCGAGTCGTAGGAGTAGCCGCCGTAGGCCTCGTAGGCCTCCTTGTAGCCTTCGGCCTCGTAGTTGGCGACGAACTCCTTGGCCGAGGGGAGGTCCTCGACCGGGGCGCCGACGGAGGTGGCGAGGTCGCCGGTGCCCTCGGTGCCGGCGAGCTTGATGAAGTCGGCGCTGTAGATGCCGTCGCCGCCGACCAGCGGGATGTCCTTGCCGGCCTTCTTGATCTGCTTGCTGAGGGGGCCGGCGACGGGGTACTCGCCGCCGTAGTAGACGACGTCCGCGTCGGAGTTCTTGATCTTGGTGACGACCGCGGAGAAGTCCTTGGTGTCGGGGTTGACGTGCTCGGTGCCGGCGACTTCGCCGCCGAGTTCCTTGAACTCCGCGGTGAAGGTGGAGGCCAGGCCGGCGCCGTAGGTCTTCTTGTCGTCGATGACGAAGACCTTCTTCTTCTTGGCGTCGTTGTAGACGTACTGTGCGGCGAACGGGCCCTGGATGGCGTCCGTGGTGGCGGTGCGGAAGTACGAGTCGTAGACGCGTTCCTTCTTGGTCTGCCAGTCGGGCCCCTGGGTCAGGGCCGGGTTGGTGTTGGCGGGGGAGACTTCGACCAGTTTGGCGTCGTCGAAGACCTTCTGCATGGATTCGGCGACGGAGGAGTTCAGGGGGCCGACGACGCCGAGAACCTTTTCGTCGGCGACCAGCTTGGTGGCGTTCTGCTGGCCCGAGGAGGGCTGTCCCTGGTCGTCGAGGGCCTGGATCTCGAAGGTGACGCCGTCGACGTACTTGTCCTTGTTGGCCGTTTTGACGGCGAGGTCGACGGAGTTCTTGATGCCGAGGCCCAGTGCGGTCAGGTCGCCGGTGAGCGGGGCGTCGACGCCGATGACGACGGTGGTGCCGCCGCCGTTGTCCGAGCCGCCGCTGCCGCCCTCGTCGCGCGATCCGCAGGCGGTGAGGGTGAGTGCTCCGGCCGCCAGCGCGGCGGTGATGGCGATGAGCGAACGTTGACGCACGATCAGTCCTTTCCCTGGCACGGCCCGTCCTGGCGGAAGGGTCCGAGTCGAGCGCTGGGCCGAAAAAGATTCGAATCCGATGGCGCGGTGACTGGCCGTGACTCTAAGCGTGTGCAGGGAACGCGGAGGAGAGTCTGACGGAGGCTGTGACTCTCTTGTTATGACACGACGTATTGCAGAGCGGTACTCGGTGGGTGGAAGAGCGGAATTCCGGTTGATTCGCCCGGTCCGGATAGTGAGAACCTGCAGGATGCAGGCTGATGATTTCAGTAGTGTCTTAGGGTTTTGGTGATGACTTGATGGCGTTGACGCAGAGGCCCCGAACGGCCTCTGAGACGTCCTGTGCATACCGGTCGCCCAGGAGGAAGCTGTGGTTCTGTATTGCGAATTTATTACGCAGCGTTACGTCCAGGAAAGGGAGTCCGGCATTCCCCGGCACCTGAGAGCAATTCGTGACATGCATGGTGATCACGATCTTGTGCGCGAATCCGACCTTGGCCGGAAAAGGCGGCCGAGGTGCCGAGCTCAGGGAAACAGCGGCGTACGGCTGTGAAATGCGGGTCACGGTGACCGCCGGGCCGGGGCGTGCGGTGAGCTGCACCGCGAAACTGAAACTCCTGGCCGGAGCGGACGGAGGGGTGTGTTCCGCACCCAGGTACGTCACTCGCACGAGCTGTGACGGGACCACCCTCGGAGGGTCGGGTTCCTGCTCGCGGGTGGCGTACAGATAGCCGCCGCCCGCGAGCAGGACGGCGGCCGCGGCGCCGGCGAGCACCGCGCGGCGGTGCCGGGTGTACAGGGCGGCCAGGCGTGCGCGGGATGAGCCGGGTACGGGCGGTGAGCCGGAACCGGTGTCCCGCGCGCGCGTGCCCTCGCCCGGCTCGACGGGGCCGACGCCGCTCACTGCCAGGGACCTTCGCTCGGGCCGCCGTCGCGGTACCGGGCCGCACAGCCCCGTCGCGCCTCGCGGTCGACGATCCGCCCGGCCGCCTCCGGGCCGTCGCGCTCCCGCGCGGCACGCGCCCGGTCCACGACGCGGCGCAGGATGTCGTACTGCCCGTTCGACAGGCCCATCGACTGGTAGTCGCCGTAGGTCCCGGAGTCGAGCACCTCACGCGACCAGTGGGCGACGATCCGGGTGCACAGGTCCTCCGGGCGCTGTGCGACCGGTGACGACGGTGCGCCGGAGGCGGCGCGCCGGGCCTCCTCGGCGTGCCGGGTGTCCGCCGCCGGTCCGCCCCGCGCGTCGGACGCAGCGCACGCGGTGACCGGGCCGCAGGCCAGGAGCACCAGCCCGAGTACACACCGGAGCGCCGCTCCCGGCCGGGCCGCGCCTCCCGTCGTCATGTTTCGACGCTAGGGCGCGGGGTGCCCGGGAGCAACGGTCCGGCGGCACCCCGGGCCCACGGGGTCGGGGGGCGGTCAGCCCGCCGCGGGGACGTGCTGCGCGTCGTCGGGACGGACGTCGCGCAGCATGCAGGTCAGCCGCGCGGTGCAGACCCGTTTGCCGTTCTCGTCGGTGATCGCTATCTCGTACGTGGCCGTCGAGCGCCCCCGGTGCACGGGTGTGGCCACGCCGGTGACCAGCCCGGACCGTGCGGCGCGGTGGTGGGTGCAGTTCAGGTCGACGCCGACGGCGAGCTTGGCGGCGCCGCCGTGCAGCATGGCGCCGACCGAGCCGAGGGTCTCGGCGAGCACGGCGGAGGCGCCGCCGTGCAGGAGCCCGTACGGCTGGGTGTTGCCCTCGACCGGCATGGTGCCGACGACGCGGTCCGCGGACGCCTCGACTATCTCGACGCCCATGCGGGTGCCCAGGTGGCCCGCGGAGAACAGGGCGGCCAGGTCGACGCCGAGCGCCGCGTACTCGTCGATGACCTCTTGCGGGAACTTCGCGGTGTGCTGCTCACCCATGGGGCCCGGCTCCGTCCGTCGTGGATCACGTCATGGATCGATCGGCTGAGCAAACGCTCAGTCGGTCGCCGATTGTTCCAGACGCACCACGACGGACTTGCTGGCCGGGGTGTTGCTGACGTCCGCCGTCGAGTCCAGCGGCACCAGGACGTTGGTCTCCGGGTAGTACGCGGCCGCGCAGCCCCGCGCCGTCGGGTAGTGCACGACCCGGAAGCCGGGCGCCCGCCGTTCGACGCCGTCCTTCCACTCGCCGACCAGGTCGACGTACGAGCCGTCCGCGACGCCCAGTTCGCGGGCGTCCTCGGGGTTCACCAGCACGACCCGGCGGCCGTTCCTGATGCCCCGGTAGCGGTCGTCGAGCCCGTAGATGGTGGTGTTGTACTGGTCGTGGGAGCGCAGCGTCTGCAGCAGCAGCCGGCCCTCGGGGAGCTCGGGGTACTCGACCGGGGCCGCGGTGAAGTTGGCCTTGCCGGTGGCTGTGGGGAAGCGGCGCTCGTCGCGCGGGGCGTGGGGGAGTGCGAAGCCGCGGGAGCCCGCCACGCGCGCGTTGAAGTCCTCGAAGCCGGGCACCACGCGCGCGATGCGGTCGCGGATCGTCGCGTAGTCCTTCTCGAACTCCTCCCACGGGACCACGCTGCGCTCGCCGAGCACCCGGCGCGCCATCCGGCACACGATGGCCGGCTCGGACAGCAGGTGCGGGCTCGCGGGCTCGAGGCGTCCGCGCGAGGGGTGCACCATGCCCATGGAGTCCTCGACGGTCACGAACTGTTCGCCGCCGTCCTGGAGGTCGCGCTCGGTCCGGCCGAGGGTGGGCAGGATCAGTGCACGCGCGCCCGTGACCGCGTGGGAGCGGTTGAGCTTCGTCGACACGTGCACGGTCAGCCGGGCGCGCCGCATGGCCGCTTCGGTGGCCCCGGTGTCGGGGGACGCCGACACGAAGTTGCCGCCCATCGCGAAGAACACCTTGGCCCTGTCGTCACGCATGGCGCGGATGGCCCGTACGACGTCGTAGCCGTGTCCGCGTGGCGGGGCGAAGCCGAACTCCTTCTCCAGGGCGTCGAGGAAGGCCGGGGCGGGCCGTTCGAAGATGCCCATGGTGCGGTCGCCCTGGACGTTGGAGTGGCCGCGGACGGGGCAGACGCCGGCGCCGGGGCGGCCGATGTTGCCGCGCAGCAGCAGGAAGTTGACGACTTCGCGGATGGTCGGCACGGAGTGCTTGTGCTGGGTGAGGCCCATGGCCCAGCAGACGATGGTGCGCTTCGAGGCGAGCACCATGCGCAGGGCCTCCGCTATCCGCTCCCGGGTGAGGCCGGTGGCGGTGAGGGTCTCGTCCCGGTCGGCGGCCCGTGCGGCGGCGGCGAACTCCTCGAAGCCGTGGGTGTGCTCGCGCACGAACTCCTCGTCGACGGCGCCGTCGGTCTCCAGGACCATCTTGTTGAGCAGGCGGAAGAGGGCCTGGTCGCCGCCGATGCGGATCTGCAGGAAGAGGTCGGTGAGCGCGGTGCCCTTGAGCATGCCCTGGGGGGTCTGCGGGTTCTTGAAGCGCTCCAGGCCGGCCTCGGGCAGCGGGTTGATGCTGATGATCTTCGCGCCGTTGGCCTTGGCCTTCTCCAGCGCGGAGAGCATGCGCGGGTGGTTCGTGCCGGGGTTCTGCCCGGCGACGATGATGAGGTCGGCCTTGTACAGGTCCTCCAGCAGGACGCTGCCCTTGCCGATGCCGATGGTCTCGGTGAGCGCGGAGCCCGACGACTCGTGGCACATGTTGGAGCAGTCCGGCAGGTTGTTCGTGCCGAACTCGCGGGCGAAGAGCTGGTAGAGGAACGCCGCTTCGTTGCTGGTGCGGCCGGAGGTGTAGAAGAGGGCCTCGTCGGGGCTGCTCAGCGCGGTGAGCTCCTCGGCGATGATGTCGAAGGCCCGTTCCCAGGACACCGGCTCGTAGTGGTCGCCGCCCTCCGCCAGGTACATGGGGCGGGTGAGCCGTCCCTGCTGGCCGAGCCAGTAGCCGCTGCGGCCGGCGAGGTCGGCGACGGAGTGGGCGGCGAAGAAGTCCGGGGTGACCCGGCGCAGGGTGGCCTCCTCGGCGACCGCCTTGGCTCCGTTCTCGCAGAACTCGGCGGTGTGCCGGCGCTCGCCCTCCGGCCAGGCGCAGCCGGGGCAGTCGAAGCCGTCCTTCTGGTTGACGCGCAGCAGCGTCAGCGCCGTGCGCTTCACGCCCATCTGCTGCTGGGCGATGCGCAGGGTGTGCCCGATGGCCGGCAGTCCGGCCGCCGCGTGCTGCGGCCCGGCGATCTCGGGCGCGTCCTGAACCGGGTCCCCTGTGGGCGGTTTGCTGGCCATCGCTGCTCCCCTTGCTCCGCTCGTTGCCCCGATCCTGTCACGGGGCGCCGACAGTGTTCGATCATCCCGTGGACGGGGGCGGGCTCCGGCGGGGGTGCGCTCTCTGCGGCGCCCGGTGGGCACCGCGGTGGCCGCGCGGGCCGGTGGCCGCGGACTGTCAGTGGCTCGTGGCAGGATCGGGGACGTGGCAGAGACAGCATCGAAGCAGACCGAGAAGACCCCCGGCGGCGGCCGTCCCCGGCTGATGCTCATGGACGGGCACTCGCTGGCGTACCGCGCGTTCTTCGCGCTGCCCGCGGAGAACTTCACGACCGCGACGGGCCAGACGACGAACGCGATCTACGGTTTCGCGTCGATGCTGGCGAACACGCTGCGTGACGAGGCGCCGACGCACTTCGCGGTGGCGTTCGACGTCTCCCGCAGGACGTGGCGTTCGGAGGAGTTCACGGAGTACAAGGCGAACCGCTCCAAGACCCCGGACGAGTTCAAGGGACAGGTGGAGCTGATCGGCGAGCTGCTCGACGCGATGGGCGCGGCCCGTTTCGCGGTCGAGGGGTACGAGGCGGACGACATCATCGCCACGCTCGCCACCGAGGCCGAGGCCGAGGGCTTCGAGGTGCTGATCGTCACCGGTGACCGTGACTCGTTCCAGCTGGTCACCGAGAACACGACGGTGCTGTACCCGACGAAGGGCGTCTCGGAGCTGACCCGGTACACCCCGGAGAAGGTCGTCGAGAAGTACGGGCTGACGCCGGCCCAGTACCCGGACTTCGCGGCGCTGCGCGGTGACCCGTCAGACAACCTGCCGGGCATCCCGGGCGTCGGTGAGAAGACCGCCGCGAAGTGGATCAACCAGTTCGGTTCGTTCGCGGAGCTGGTGGAGCGCGTCGAGGAGGTCAAGGGCAAGGCGGGGCAGAACCTGCGCGACCACCTGGAGGCGGTCAAGCTCAACCGCCGGCTCACCGAGATGGTGCGCACCGTCGGCCTGCCCAAGGGGGTCACCGACCTGGAGCGTGCGCCGTACGACCGCAAGGCCGTGGCGATGGTCCTGGACACCCTGGAGATCCGTAACCCGTCGCTGCGCGAGCGGCTGCTGGCCGTGGACCCGGGCGCGGTGGAGGCGGAGCCCGACCCGGTCGCCGTCGCGGGCGTCGAGCTGGACGGCACGGTGATCGGCTCGGGCGAGCTCGCGCCGTGGCTGGACGGGCACGGCACGGCGGTCCTCGGTGTGGCCACGGTCGGCGCCTGGGCGCTGGGCACCGGCTCGGTGGCCGAGATCGCGGTGGCCGCGGCCGACGGGGCGGCGGCCTGGTTCGACCCGGCCGAGCTGGACGAGGCCGACGAGCGCGCGTGGGCGGCCTGGCTCGCCGACCCGGACCGGCCCAAGGTGTTCCACGACGCCAAGGCCGCCATGCGGGTCTTCCCCGAGCACGGCTGGAGCGTCGAGGGTGTCGTGATGGACACCGCGCTCGCCGCCTATCTGGTCAAGCCGGGCCGCCGCTCCTTCGACCTGGACGCGCTGTCCCTGGAGTACCTCGGCCGGGAGCTGGCCCCCGCGGCCGCGGCCGACGGCCAGCTCGCCTTCGGTGCGGACGAGGGCGCCGAGGCCGAGGCGCTGATGGTGCAGGCCCGCGCGATCCTCGACCTGGGGGAGGCGTTCGAGGAGCGGCTGAAGGAGGTCGGCGCGGCCGATCTGCTGCGCGACATGGAGCTGCCCTCCTCGGCCTTGCTGGCCCGGATGGAGCGCCACGGCATCGCGGCGGACCGGGCCCACCTGGAGTCGATGGAGCAGATGTTCGCGGGTGCCGTGCAGCAGGCCGTGAAGGAGGCGCACGCGGCGGCGGGCCACGAGTTCAATCTCGGCTCGCCCAAGCAGCTGCAGGAGGTCCTCTTCGGCGAGCTGGGCCTGCCGAAGACCAAGCGCACGAAGACCGGCTACACCACGGACGCCGACGCACTCGCCTGGCTCGCCGGCCAGACCGACAACGAACTGCCGGTCATCATGCTCCGCCACCGCGAGCAGGCGAAGCTGCGCGTCACCGTCGAGGGCCTGATCAAGACGATCGCGGCGGACGGCCGGATCCACACCACCTTCAACCAGACGGTCGCCGCCACCGGCCGCCTCTCCTCCCAGGACCCCAACCTCCAGAACATCCCCGTCCGCACGGACGAGGGCAGGGCCATCCGCCGCGGGTTCGTGGTCGGTGAGGGCTACGAGTCCCTGCTGACCGCGGACTACAGCCAGATCGAGCTGCGGGTGATGGCCCATCTCTCCGAGGACGAGGGCCTGATCGAGGCGTTCACCTCCGGTGAGGACCTGCACACCACGGTCGCCTCGCAGGTGTTCGCGGTCGGGCGGGACGCGGTGGACGCCGAGATGCGCCGCAAGATCAAGGCGATGTCGTACGGCCTGGCGTACGGTCTGTCGGCGTTCGGCCTGTCCCAGCAGCTGAACATCGACGCGGGCGAGGCCCGCGCCCTGATGGAGACCTACTTCGAGCGCTTCGGCGGGGTACGGGACTATCTGCGCCGCGTGGTCGACGAGGCACGGGCTACGGGCTACACGGAGACCCTCTTCGGCCGCCGCCGCTACCTCCCCGACCTCAACAGCGACAACCGCCAGCGCCGTGAGACGGCCGAGCGCATGGCCCTGAACGCCCCGATCCAGGGCACGGCGGCGGACATCGTCAAGATCGCCATGCTGAACGTCGACCGGGCGCTGCGCGAGGCCGGGCTCACCTCCCGCATCCTCCTCCAGGTCCACGACGAAATCGTCCTCGAGGTCGCCCCCGGCGAGCGTGAGAGGGCCGAGGAACTCGTCCGCCGCGAGATGGCCGACGCCGTCCGGCTGAGGGCTCCGCTGGACGTGTCCGTGGGCCACGGCCCGGACTGGGAGTCGGCCGCGCACTAGCCCGTGGCGACGAGCAGTGGGGGCACGCCGAGGGCGTGCCCCCACTGCTCGGGGCCGCGAAGAGTCACGTCACCCACCTGGCCCCCGCAGGTGCGCCCCCGGCGGGCGGGCGGCGTCAGGATGCGGGCATGGGTATACGCACGCTTCGCTGCCGTACCGCGACGACCCTCCGTGTCCTTCTGCCGGCCGGGCTCAGACGGGTGCCCGCCTCCGCGCCCGACGCCAGTACGGCCCGTGTCCCGGCCGGGCCCGTCCTCCTCCGGCCGTCCCGGGAGCCGGCTCGCGCCTGACTGGGCGTGGAGGGCGAGCCGACCCCGCGTCACCGGCGATCCGTATATGGCCAACTGGCGAATACCGGGTGCGAACGGGTGCCCGAGCGCAGGAAGTTGTCGTAGGGTCGCCTGGGTCACCGTGTCGGGGAGCGCGCCGGGAGCCGAGAAGACGCCTGGCAGGACGCGAGAGGTGTCCACCGGCCGGCGGCCACCGGACACGTCCACGACGGCAGACGGCACCACAGGGAAGACGCGCAGGCGATCGTCCACGAGGAGGGGTCCACTCAATGGCGGCGCACATCGGCAAGAGGCTGCGCAAGGGAGCGGCGAACACCGCCGTGGCCGCGGTCGTGGTCGCGGCACTGGCCGCCTCCCAGGCTCCCGGAGCGACCACCGACGGCGCCGGCAGACCGCAGACCGCCGGCAGCCCCTCGCCGGACGGGGCCGCGGACGACACCGCGACCGGCAACTCGCGCTACTACACGGACCTGCCGCCCCTCGACAGCCCGAACCCGACGTCCGGCACGGGCACCGGCGACGAGACGTCGAGCATCACGGGCAGCACCGAGCGCGGCATCCCCGCCACCGTCCTCGACGCCTACAAGAAGGCCGAGACGGCCCTGCGCGAGTCCAAGCCGGGCTGCAACCTGCCCTGGCAGCTCCTCGCCGCCATAGGCAAGGTCGAGTCGGGGCAGGCCCGCGGCGGCCGCGTCGACGCCGACGGCACGACGATCGGGAAGATCATCGGCCCGCAGCTCAACGGCGACGGTTTCGCGAGCATCCTCGACACCGACAACGGCGTGTACGACGACGACAGCACGTACGACAGTGCCGTCGGACCGATGCAGTTCATCCCGTCCACCTGGGAGTGGGCGGGCCGCGACGGCAACGGCGACGGCGTCAAGGACCCCAACAACATCTACGACGCGGCCCTCGCCGCCGGCCACTACCTGTGCCGGTTCGACTGGGACCTGTCCGACCGGGCGGACCTGCGCAGTGCGATCCTCAGCTACAACAACTCGACGGACTACCTGAACACGGTCCTGTCGTGGCTGGAGTACTACCGCAAGGGCACCCACGAGATCCCCGACGGCACGGGCACGCTGCCCGAGAACGAGAGCGACGGCACCACCGGCACCGGCACCGGCACGGGGACGAACAGCCCCGGCCCGACGCCCACCAGCCCGCCGCAGGACACGGCTTCGCCGGGGAAGAGCCCCGAGCCCGGGGAGTCCACGCCGGGTTCGGGCGGCGGGTCCGGCACCCCGACGCCTCCGCCCAGCAGCACCGCTCCCGGCACGACCCCGCCGTCGACCACGCCGCCCACCGCCACCGACACGGTGCACCACCTGGAGGACGCGGGCACCGCGACGCTCACGGCGACGGCGGGTGACGCGTTCGGCGAGAAGATCAGCACCCGTGCCGAGACGGAGGCGGGCAAGACCGTCGCGAAGGTCAGGATCCGGTTCACCATCACCGGGGACACCGACGCCACGTTCGCCGGCGGCGAGACCGTCGCGACCGTCGTCACCAGTGCCTCCGGAGTCGCGGTCGCGCCCGCGCTCCAGGCGGGCGAGAAGGCCGGGAAGTTCACCGTCCGGGCGACCGTCGTGGGCCGCTCCGTGTCCGCCCTCGACTACACGGCGACCGTCACGGCCCGCGCCGCCGATGTCCTCGCCCGCACCGACGACACCGCGCTGACCTGCGTTCCGGGCGGCGAGTTCGCCGAGCGGGTCGAAGTGAAGGCCACCTACAAGGGCGCCGTCGCGGACAAGGTGGCCGCCACCGCGACCCTGGTCAAGTCGGCGGACGACCTGTCGGAGAACGACGAGGGCCCGTACTTCAAGGACGCCGACGGCAAGGCCGTCCGCACCCTGACGGACCTGGCGACCGACGACAACGGCGTGCTCGAGCTGCCGAAGCTGTACGCGGACGACACGACCGGCACGTTCCTGCTCCGCATCACCACCAGGGGCGGCGCGACGCTCACGGTCGAACTGACCGTGGCGGCGCCCGAGTCGTCGCCCACCCCGTCGACGAGCCCCACGGCATAGCGGGCACCCGCTCCGGCTGCCGTACGACGGCGGCGCTCCCCGGCCCGGGGCGCGCCGCCGTCGTCGTGTCGTACGGCCCGCGGGGCGGGCGTCATCCCGTACGGCGGCCCAGGCGCGCGTTCGTGTGCCGGGTCGGTTCCGCGGTCGCCGGGTCCTCCGGCCAGGGGTGTTTCGGGTACCGCCCGCGCAGCTCGGCCCGCACCGCCCGGTAGCCCTCCCGCCAGAACGAGGCGAGGTCGGCGGTGACGGCGGCCGGCCGCCCGGCGGGGGAGAGCAGGTGCACCAGGACGGGGACCCCGGCGAGCACGGGCGACTCCTGGAGCCCAAACATCTCCTGCAACTTCACGGCCAGCACGGGCCGGTCGGGATCGGAGTAGTCGACCCGGACGCCGGACCCGCTCGGCACGACGATCCGCTCGGGGGCGAGCTCGTCGAGCCGCAGGGCCTCCCCACCGGCCCACGGCAGCAGACGTCGCAGCGCCTCACCGGCGTCGATCCGCGCCAGATCGGCCCGGCGCCGGGCCCGGCCCAGCTCCGGCTCCAGCCAGTCGTCCACGCGCGCGTGGAGGGCGTCGTCGGAGACGTCGGGCCAGGGCGCGCCGAGGTGCAGCCGCAGGAAGGCGAGCCGCTGCCGCAGCCGTCCGGCGTCCTGGGACCACCGCAGCAGCCCGAGCCCCTCCTCCCGCAGCCCTTCCAGCAACGCCTGCCGTACGAGGCCGGGGTCGGCGTCCTCGAGCGGCCGCACCGCGAGCTCCACGGCCCCGAGCCGCTCGACGCGCCGCGCGACGACGTCCCCGCCGGCCCAGCGCACCTCCTCGCCCGCCGCGGCCAGGGGCGCCGCCGCGAGCCGGGCCGTCTCCTCGTCCACCACGGCGGCGAGCCGCACGCGCGCGTGCCCCGCGCCGACGGGCCGGCCGGCGACGGCGACGGCCAGCCAGGGGGCTCCGCGCAGCCCGGAGCCCTCCGCGAGCTCGGCCCGCGTCCCGGACGCCATCAGGTACGACCCGCCGCGCGCCCGCGCGACCCGCTCGGGAAACGCGAGCGCGGCCACCAGCCCCGCGACCCGGTCGTCCCGCTCGTCCCGCTCGTCCCGGCCGTCCTCCCGCGTCCCGGGCACCGCCGGCCCGGCGGCGGAGGACCGCGTCTCACCCAGGTTGCCGCGCAGCCGCCGCGCCTCCGCCCGCCAGCGCTGCGCATAGCCGTCGCCGCCGCGCCGGGCGGTCCGCCACGCGGCCGCGAGATCGTCGCCGTACTCCCGGGGCGGCTCCTCGCTCAGCAGCGCCACGACCTCCGCCGCCCGCTGCGCGCCGACTTGCCCGGCCGCGTCCAGCAGGGCGCGGGCCAGCCGGGGGTGCAGCCCCAGCCGGGACATGCGTACGCCGCGCTCCGTCGGCCGGCCGGTGGCGTCCACCGCGCCGACGGCCTCCAGCACCGTCCGTGCCGCGGCCATCGCCCCGGCCGGCGGCGGGTCCAGCAGCGCCAGCCCGGAGGCGTCGGGATCGCCCCAGCAGGCCGTCTGGAGGGCGAACGCGGTGAGGTCGGCCAGTTGCACCTCCGGCGCCGGAAAGCGCGGCAGACGGGCGTCCTCGGCCTCGGCCCAGCAGCGGTACACGGTGCCCGGGGCCTCCCGCCCGGCCCGCCCCGCACGCTGCCGTCCGGCCGCCTGGGAGGCCCGTACGGTCGTCAGTGCGCTCAGCCCGCGCGCGTGGTCCACCCGGGGCTCCCGGGCGAGCCCGGAGTCCACGACGGCCCGCACCCCCGGGACCGTCAGCGACGACTCGGCCACGGACGTGGCCAGCACCACCCGGCGGCGCGTCCCCGGGGACAGCACCGCGTCCTGCACGGCCGCCGGAGCCCGCCCGTGCACCTGGAGCACCTCGACGTCACCCAGGTCCCCGAGCTGCCCGGCCACGCGCGCGATCTCGCCCACCCCGGGCAGGAAGCACAGCACGTCGCCCGCCCGCTCGGCCAGCGCCCGCCGCACCACCGACGCCACGTGCGTCAGCAGCGCCGGGTCCACGCGCATCCCGTGCGGAGGCATGGGGGCACCTCCCGCTCGAGCGAAGCCGAGAGTGGGGGACGGTCGCGCGGGCGGCGCCCACACGACCTCCACCGGATGGGAGACGCCCTGCGCCTCGGCCACCGGCACGTCCCCCAGCAGCCGGGCCCACCCCTCGGCGTCGGTCGTGGCGGAGGCGGCCACCAGACGCAGCTCCGGGCGGAGCGCGGCCCGTACGTCCAGCAGGAACGCCGCCACCGTGTCCGCGTCCAGATGCCGCTCGTGGCACTCGTCCAGCACGACGACGTCGACGCCGGCCAGCTCCTGGTCCCGTTGCAGCCGCTGCAGCAGCACGCCGGTCGTCACGACCTCCACGCGCGCGCGTGGTCCCACCACGCGCTCGCCGCGCACGCTGAACCCGACGCTCTCCCCGACCCGCTCCCCGAGCAGCCACGCCATCCGCCGCGCCGCGGCCCGCGCGGCGATGCGCCGGGGCTCGGCGACGACGACCCGCCGCGCCGGCCCGCCGCCGACCAGCCCCGCCAGCACCAGCGGCACCAGCGTGGTCTTGCCGGTGCCGG
Source organism: Streptomyces sclerotialus (assembly GCA_000719105.1). Taxonomy (GTDB): domain Bacteria; phylum Actinomycetota; class Actinomycetes; order Streptomycetales; family Streptomycetaceae; genus Streptomyces; species Streptomyces sclerotialus_B. Next base: position 21,986 of record JODX01000024.1, read on the forward strand.
GCGGTGCCACCAGCACGGCGGCGCCGTGCGCGTCCAGCGCGTCGTCCAGGGCGGGCAGGGCGCCGCGTACCGGCAGCGTGTCGAGGGCGTCGTAACGGATCACGCCCCCAGTGTCCCCGCCACCGTTCCCGCCGCTGTCAGTCCCGCTCGCACACGAAGATCGCCGTCCCCGGGATCAGGCTGCCGCGCAGCGGGGACCAGCCGCCCCACTCGGAGGTGTTCCAGGAGGGCCACTCCGGTTCGACCAGGTCCACCAGGCGGAAGCCCGCCGCCACGACGTCCCGGACGCGGTCGCCGAGCGTCCTGTGGTGTTCGACGTAGACCGCGCGGCCGTCCTCGTCCTGCTCGACGTAGGGCGTGCGGTCGAAGTACGAACCGGAGACGCTCAGCCCCTCGGGGCCGGGCTCGTCCGGGAAGGCCCAGCGGATCGGGTGGGTCACCGAGAAGACGAAACGGCCGCCCGGACGCAGCACCCGGCGCACCTCCCTCAGCACCAGCACGGGGTCGGCCACGAAGGGCAGCGCCCCGTACGCCGAGCACGCCAGGTCGAAGGAGGCGTCCGCGAAGGGGAGCGCCCCGGCGTCGGCGCAGACCAGGGGGAACGTCCCGCCGATCCGCAGCGCGTGCTGGAGTTGGCGGTGGGACAGGTCCAGGGCCACCGGGCGGGCGCCCTGGGCGGCCAGCCAGCGCGCGCACTGGGCCGCTCCGGCGCCGATCTCCAGCACCTCCTTGCCCTTGAGGTCCTCCGGCGGGCCCAGCAGCTCCGCCTCCACCTCGTCGAGCCCCTCGGGACCCCACACGAAGCGGTCGTCCCCGAGGAAGGTGCCGTGTTCGGTCTGGTACTCGTCCGCGTTCCGGTCCCACCAGCCGCGGTTGGCGCGGGAACTCTCCGTGACCCCCGCCGCGCGGCGCGTGGCCTCGGGCTCGGAGGCCTCGGATGCGCCGGGAACCGCGCCGGGATGTGCGCCGGGATTCCGGAAGGTCTCGGGCTCTTGGATGATCTGCTCCCTCGTCGTACTCTTCCGTCTCCGTACCGGTAACGTCACGGCAGGGACCCCCCGGGCCCGAGCGGCTCCGGAGCGTCGTCCGACTACGGCATACGGGCGGCGTCGCGTGTGCTCTTGTGCCGGTTATGAGGCGATCCGCCCCGGGTGTGCGCCTTCGCGCATTGACCCTGTCCGGCTGCCCCCGTATGCTACAAGTTGCGCTGCGGGCCTGCGCACCTCAGACGTAGCAGGCTGCGCTCGCATCTGTTGTATGTCCCCTCGGTTGTCGAGGCGCCACCACCGGTTGATCCGGAGAGGCGCTTCCTTGGCTGTCCGGCTTCTGCAGAGCGAAACGGGCTCCCGGCGTAAGCAGTACCTACGACTTCAATGTCCGTACCGGAGCCCTTTCCCACATGACGAGCAGCACCGAGACCACCGCCACCACGCCGCAGGTAGCGGTCAACGACATCGGTAACGAGGAAGCCTTCCTCGCCGCGATCGACGAGACGATCAAGTACTTCAACGACGGCGACATCGTCGACGGCGTCATCGTGAAGGTCGACCGGGACGAGGTCCTGCTCGACATCGGTTACAAGACCGAAGGTGTCATCCCGAGCCGCGAGCTCTCGATCAAGCACGACGTCGACCCCAACGAGGTCGTCGCCGTCGGTGACGAGATCGAAGCCCTCGTTCTCCAGAAGGAGGACAAGGAAGGCCGCCTGATCCTCTCGAAGAAGCGCGCCCAGTACGAGCGCGCCTGGGGCACCATCGAGAAGATCAAGGAAGAGGACGGCATCGTCACCGGTACCGTCATCGAGGTCGTCAAGGGTGGTCTCATCCTCGACATCGGCCTCCGTGGCTTCCTGCCGGCCTCCCTCGTCGAGATGCGTCGTGTCCGCGACCTCCAGCCCTACGTGGGCAAGGAGCTCGAGGCCAAGATCATCGAGCTGGACAAGAACCGCAACAACGTGGTCCTGTCCCGCCGTGCCTGGCTGGAGCAGACCCAGTCCGAGGTCCGCCAGACGTTCCTCACGACCCTCCAGAAGGGTCAGGTCCGCTCCGGTGTGGTCTCCTCGATCGTCAACTTCGGTGCCTTCGTGGACCTGGGTGGCGTCGACGGTCTGGTCCACGTCTCCGAGCTGTCCTGGAAGCACATCGACCACCCCTCCGAGGTCGTCGAGGTCGGCCAGGAGGTCACCGTCGAGGTCCTGGACGTCGACATGGACCGCGAGCGCGTCTCCCTGTCGCTGAAGGCGACCCAGGAAGACCCGTGGCAGCAGTTCGCCCGCACCCACCAGATCGGCCAGGTCGTGCCCGGCAAGGTCACGAAGCTGGTTCCGTTCGGTGCGTTCGTCCGCGTGGACGAGGGCATCGAGGGTCTGGTCCACATCTCCGAGCTGGCCGAGCGCCACGTGGAGATCCCGGAGCAGGTCGTCCAGGTCAACGACGAGATCTTCGTCAAGGTCATCGACATCGACCTCGAGCGCCGCCGCATCAGCCTCTCGCTGAAGCAGGCCAACGAGTCCTTCGGTGCCGACCCGACGGCGGTCGAGTTCGACCCGACCCTGTACGGCATGGCCGCGTCCTACGACGACCAGGGCAACTACATCTACCCCGAGGGCTTCGACCCCGAGACCAACGACTGGCTCGAGGGCTACGAGAAGCAGCGCGAGGAGTGGGAGCGCCAGTACGCCGAGGCGCAGACGCGCTTCGAGCAGCACCAGGCGCAGGTCATCAAGTCCCGCGAGGCGGACGAGCAGGCTGCTGCCGAGGGTGGCGAGGCCGCCGCTCCGGCCGCGTCCGGCGGCGGTTCGTACTCCTCCGAGGGCGCTGACAACTCCGGCGCTCTCGCCTCGGACGAGGCCCTGGCCGCGCTCCGCGAGAAGCTCGCCGGCGGCCAGAGCTGAGCAGGCTCGAAGGCTGAGTTCTCCCGCAGGGGAAACGCTCAACCGCTGAGCGGCGACAGTCGCTGACCGAGGCCCGCACCCACCTGGGTGCGGGCCTTCGGCGTATGCGCCCGCGGGGCATGGGGTTCCCCGCCGGCACGGTGCCGGGGACCGGGCGGGCGTACGGACAGGGCTCCGGCCGACACAGTCATGCCGGCGGGGGAATGCCCATGCCCCGCACGGCGTTGTGCGTGACGGACACGAGGAGGAGCGGTCGCAGTGCTTGATCCGCAGGGTTTGTACGCATGGGAGCCGAAGGGCCTGGCCGTTGTCGACATGGCGCTGGCCCAGGAGTCGGCCGGGCTGGTGATGCTCTACCACTTCGACGGATACATCGACGCGGGCGAGACCGGCGACCAGATCGTCGACCGGCTCCTCGACTCGCTGCCCCACCAGGTCGTCGCCCGGTTCGACCACGACCGGCTCGTGGACTACCGCGCCCGCCGTCCGCTGCTGACGTTCAAGCGGGACCGCTGGACCGGCTACGAGGAGCCCACGCTGGACGTGCGGCTCGTCCAGGACGCCACCGGGGCGCCCTTCCTGCTGCTGTCCGGCCCGGAGCCGGACGTCGAGTGGGAGCGGTTCGCCGTGGCCGTCCAGCAGATCGTGGAGCGGCTCGGCGTACGCCTGTCCGTGAACTTCCACGGCATCCCCATGGGTGTCCCGCACACCCGCCCGGTCGGCCTCACCCCGCACGGCAACCGCACCGAGCTCGTACCCGGTCAGCGCAGCCCCTTCGAGGAGGCGCAGGTCCCCGGCAGCGCCGAGGCTTTGGTCGAGTACCGCCTGATGGAGGCCGGCCATGACGTCCTGGGCGTCGCCGCGCACGTGCCGCACTACATCGCCCGCTCCCCGTACCCGGACGCGGCCCTGACCGTCCTGGAGGCGATCACCGCCGCGACCGGGCTGGTCCTGCCCGGCGTCGCCCACGCGCTGCGCACCCAGGCGCACCGCACCCAGACCGAGATCGACCGGCAGATCCAGGAGGGCGACGACGAACTCGTCTCCCTGGTCCAGGGCCTCGAGCACCAGTACGACGCCGCGGCGGGCGCCGAGACGCGCGGCAACATGCTGGCCGAGCCCGTCGACCTGCCCTCCGCGGACGAGATCGGGCGCGAGTTCGAGAAGTTCCTGGCGGAGCGGGAGGGCGAAGGCTGAGCGGGGGAGGGCGGCGGCTGGGCACCACCGGCAGGGGCCTAAGCTTCGGCTCATGCTGAAAGTGGGGTTGACCGGGGGCATCGGGGCCGGCAAGAGCGAGGTGTCGCGGCTGCTCGTCGAGTGCGGCGCCGTACTGATCGACGCCGACCGGATCGCACGCGAGGTCGTCGCGCCCGGCACACCCGGGCTGGCGGCGGTCGTCGACGCCTTCGGCGAGGAGGTCCTCACCCCGGACGGCAGCCTCGACCGGCCCAGGCTGGGCTCCGTCGTCTTCGCCGACCCCGAGAAGCTCGCCGTGCTCAACTCGATCGTGCACCCCCTGGTGGGCGCCCGTTCCCGCGAGCTGGAGAACGCCGCCGCCGAGGACGCCGTCGTGGTCCACGACGTTCCCCTCCTCACCGAGAACGGGCTGGCCCCGCTGTACGACCTCGTCATCGTCGTGGACGCCGCCCCCGCCACCCAGCTCGACCGGCTGGTCCGGCTGCGCGGCATGACCGAGGAGGACGCCCGCGCGCGGATGGCCGCCCAGGCAACCCGTGAGAAGCGCCGGGAGATCGCGGACATCGTCATCGACAACGATGTACCGCTGGAGGACCTTCAGCGGCGGGTGCGGGACGTGTGGGCCGAGCTCGTGCGCAGGGCGCGGCGGACCCAGGAAGCGACCCGGGAACCGCTCCAGGAATAGCGCTCCGCCACGGCGGCGTTGAACCGTTGCGGCAAGGGGAAGGAATGCAGACGTGCCCGAGAACAGCGGAACCAGTGGACGTACTCCTGAGACGCACGTCATCGACTTCCGTGCGGCCGAGCAACTGCTCGCGGCGAACGATCCCCGGGGCGCGGTGAAGCTCCTCGACCCCGTCATCGCCGCGCACCCCGAGAACACGGCCGCCCGGCTGCTGCGCGCCCGCGCCTTCTTCGCGGCCGCGCAACTGCGGCCCGCCGAGCTGGAGTTCACGATCGTCCTGGAGCGCGAGCCGGACAACGCGTTCGCGCACTTCGCGCTGGCGCGCACCTACCAGCGGCGGAACCTGCCCGACCAGGCCCAGCGGCACTTTCGTCTCGCGGCCGCGCTCGACCCCAATCCGGAGTACCTGCACGCGGCACACTTCGACTCGTGACCGCGCGGCGGTGTACGCAGGAGTCGAGCCAGGAAGGCGAGCCAGGAAGGCGAGCCAGGAAGGCGAGCCAGGAAGGCGAGCCAGGAAGGCGAGCGAGGAAGTCGAGCAGGGGGAGGCGACCGTGCTGATGGACACGCTGCGCGCGGACGGTGAACTGGCCCGGTGGCTGAAGGCGCGTGGAACCGACGACGCGGATGGCGTCCCGCGCGTGGACGTACGGCTTCCTTCCCCCGACGACCTCCCCGACCTGCTGCTGGACCTGGCGGTGCCGTACGAGGACGTCAATGAGCTGCTGGCGCTGCGAGCCGTGCTGACCGCCGACGAGGAGGCGCTCCGGCTCCTCGAGCGGTGCGTGGGCGAGCTCGTGCGCGACATGGGGGAGCCGGGCGGAGCACCGCGGTTCCCCGAGTTCCCCCCGGAGTCCGGCCCGCTGGGGCGGTACTTCTACGTGTACGTCTTCGCCGCCGCCCTGCCGTACGTACGCGCCTACCACCGTGAGCACGGTGTCCCGGACGACGTGTCGCGGCGTACGCTCGCGGACGTCGGCCGCGGCCTGTCGCTGCACCGCAGGCGCCACGGCACGGGCGGGCTGCAGACGCCGGACTGGTTCGCGCTGCACTTCCACGGCGAGCTGTACCAGCTGGGACGGCTCCAGTTCCAGCGCTCGCGGCTGGCCGAGTTCAACGCGGCGGGATTCGCGGCGGCCGGTCTGTACATACGGCCCGGGGAGCCGTATCTCGGCCTCCACATCCCCGACTTCCGCGGCCCCCTGTCGCCGGACGCGTGCGCACGGTCGCTCGCCCTGGCGCGGGACTTCTTCCCCCGCCACTTCCCGGACGAGCGCCACGAGGCGGCCGGCTGCCACTCCTGGCTGCTGGATCCGCAGCTGCGGCGGTATCTGCCCGGGGACTCCAACATCGTGCGGTTCCAGGACCTGTTCGAGACGACGTACGTCGACACGGTGCCGTCGGACGGCTCGCCCGTCCGCTTCGTCTTCGGGAACCCGGACCTGCCGGTGGAGACGCTGCCGCGGCGGACGAGTGTCGAGCGGGCGGTCGGGGACCATCTGCGGGCGGGCGAGCACTGGCACGTCGGGCACGGCTGGTTCACGCTCTGAACCGGCCGTGCTCCGAGCCGTTGGCCTCCGGGGCTGTCGGGGCTCTCGGGGCTCTCGGGGCTCCCGGGGCTTTCAGGGCCTGTCGCGTCCGTGGCTGTCGCCCGGTCCGCCGAGATCGCGCAGGCGCTCCAGCTCGCGGCGGTCGCGCTTGGTGGGGCGGCCCGCGCCGCGGTCGCGGACGCCCGCGGGAGCGACGGTCTCGCGGGGCGGGGGCGGCGGGCTGTTGTCGACGTAGCACTGCACCGCGACCGGGGCGCCGACCCGCTTGCGGATCAGCCGCTTGACGACGACGATCCGCTCACGGCCGGCGTGGCGCAGCCGTACCTCGTCGCCGACGCGGACCGCGTAGGCGGGCTTGACGCGTTCGCCGTTGACGCGGACGTGGCCGCCCCGGCAGGCGGTCGCGCCCAGCGAACGGGTCTTGACGAGGCGGACGGCCCAGATCCAGCTGTCGATGCGCACGGTCTCGCCGTTCGCCGGGCGGGCGGCTTCGGCGGCGGCCACGGCGTCGACGGAGGCCCTGTCGTCCTGGTTGCCCGTCTCGCCGACCGGTCCGGCAGCGGCCCGCACGTCCGCACCCTCTGTAGCCATGCCCTCGACCCTAGCCCGTCGACGGGTGAGGTCCGAAACCTTTTACCGTGGAGACATGGACAGCAGCCTCGCCGAGCTCGACGCGCGGATCACCGGGTGCCGTGCGTGCCCGCGGCTCGTCGACTGGCGCGAGGAGGTGGCCCGTACGAAGCGCGCCGCCTTCGCGGACTGGACCTACTGGGGGCGGCCGGTGCCGGGCTTCGGCCCCGCCGACGCGTCCCTGCTGATCCTGGGCCTGGCACCGGCCGCGCACGGAGGGAACCGGACCGGGCGGATGTTCACCGGGGACCGCTCCGGGGACGTGCTGTACGCGGCGCTGTACGACGTGGGGCTGGCGTCGCGCCGTACCGTGGTGAGCGCCGACGACGGGCTGGAGCTGTACGGCGTCCGGATCACCTCGCCCGTGCACTGCGCACCGCCCGCCAACAAGCCGACGCCCGAGGAACGGGACACGTGCCGGTCCTGGCTGGTCACGGAGCTGGAACTGCTGCGGCCCACGGTACGGGCCGTCGTCGTGCTCGGCGCCTTCGGCTGGCAGGCAGCGCTGCCCGCACTGGCCGGGGCGGGCTGGGGGGTGCCCCGGCCGCGGCCCGCCTTCGCACACGGCGCGCACGTCACGCTGGCCGGGGAGCCGCGCCCGCTGGACCTCTTCGGCTGCTTCCACGTCAGCCAGCGCAACACCTTCACCGGGCGGCTCACTCCCGCGATGCTGCGGGAGGTGCTGCGCACGGCGGCGGGGGCGGCGGGGCTGCCGGCCGGGCCGGAGCCGTAGCCGGGCCGGAGCGGGCGAGGCGGGACGGGGCGGGGCGGGGCGGGGACGGGAAAACGGGCTGCGGGCGGTACCGGGCGCCGGTTAGCGTCGCGCGCATGGGCCTGTATCCGGAGATCGAACCGTACGACCAGGGCATGCTCGACGTGGGCGACGGCAACCACGTGTACTGGGAGGTCTGCGGGAACCCGCGCGGCAAGCCCGCCGTGGTGCTGCACGGCGGCCCCGGCTCGGGCTGCAACGCCGACTCGCCCCGCTACTTCGACCCCGACGCGTACCGCATCGTCCTCCTCGACCAGCGTGGCTGCGGCCGCTCCACCCCGCACGCGAGCGCGTACGACACCGACATGAGCGTCAACACGACGGCGCACCTCATCGCCGACCTGGAGCGGCTGCGGCGGCACCTGGGCATCGAGCGGTGGCTCGTGTGGGGTGTGTCGTGGGGCTCGGTGCTCGGGCTGCGGTACGCGCAGACGCATCCGGGTGCCGTGTCCGAGCTGGTACTGACCGCGGTCGCCACCGGGGCCGACCGCGAGGTGGCGCTGATGACGCGGGGGCTCGGGCAGTTCTTCCCCGAGGCCTTCGCACGGTTCGTCGCGGAGCTGCCCGAGGAGGACCGGAAGGACCCCGCGGGGAACCTGGCGGCGGCGTACAACCGGCTCGTCGAGTCGCCCGATCCCGAGGTGCGCGCCCGGGCGGCGCGGGCCTGGACCGACTGGGAGACCGCCGTCGCGGCCCTCCCGCCGCGTTCCGTCCCGCGATACGAGGACCCGGTCTTCCGCATGGGATTCGCCCGCACGGTCACGCACTACTGGGGCAACGGCCACTTCCTGGGCGAGGGCGACGAGGAGGGCGTGGTCCTGCGCGACGCCCCCCGCCTCGAGAACATCCCCGGCACCCTCGTCCAGGGCAGCCTCGATCCCGGCAACCTCCTGGGCACCGTTTGGCTGCTCCAGCGGGCCTGGCCGGGCTGTGAGCTGGTGCTCGTCGACGAGGTAGGGCACAACGCGGGGGCGCCGGGGATGGTGGACGCGCTGGTGGCGGCTACGGACAGGTACGCGGCGCGGCGCTGAGCCGAGCCGGCCGCCTTCGTCCGCGACGTCGCGCCTACTCCGGGACCATCGCGGTCGCCGTGATCTCCACGAGCTGGCCGGTGTAGCCGAGGCAGGCCACACCGAGGAGGGTGGAGGAGTGCGGGCCGATGCTGAGCCCGCCGGCCTCGACGACCTCCCAGACCCGGGAGAGGACCGCGGGGTCATCGGACACGACGTACACATCGGTCGACACGACGTGCTGGAAGTCACTGCCGGCCGCGCGCAGTTGTTCCCCGAGGTTCGCGAGTACTTGCTCGGCCTGCCGTACGGGGTCGCCCTCGCCGACCAGCTTCCCGTCGGCGTCGAGGGGGACGGCGCCGGCCAGGAAGGCCAGCTTGGTGCCTGCCTCGACGACGGAGGCGTGGGAGTAGACGGGGGGCGGGAAGAGGCCGGGGACGGTGACGCGTCGGATCATGGGTGCTCTCCGAGGGAGGAGACGGGACAAGGAGACCTGCCGATCTTCCGCTCTCGTCGGCAGGGACGCAGCCGAATTACCGACCGTGCGGGCCACCCGTCGGTCCATGCCGCCAGGTGCCCGATCCAGGGGCGTGCTTCACGCAAGGGCGCAGGGAGCGTCGTCCGCTCGGGGAGCGGCAGTACGTCCTGCTCCGGGAAGTACTGGGCCCGCCACGCGTACGTCTGCCCGTTGTGCGTGCAGAACTCCACCGTGAGTACTCCGGACCGCGTGGCCGCAGTGGTCCCGCGTCGGTGCCTGCGACCTCGGACAGAGCCCACGGCGCAAGGAACCGGGCCATGGCCGTGAGCCGCTGGATGCCGTCGATGATCGCCCACTCGCTGTCCTCCGTCTCGGCCGCGTGGAAGGAGGGGACGGGAATGCGCAGCAGCAGTGACTCGATCAGTCGGATCTGCTCCTCGCCGGACCAGATGCCGGCATGCCGCCGGAAGTCCGGGGCCAGGTCGATCATGCCGTTGCCGAGCCGGGGCATCAGCAGGTTGATCGTGGGACTGCTCCGTGGCCGTGTTATAGGCAGTGATCGGAAGCGCCGCGCGGCTCTCCGCGGTCTCCCGGTAACCATCCCGCGCCTCTTCCGTGTCCTCGCCGTTGTCCACCTCGTAGTTCTTGGCGGTGTCGTCGATCTGCTGACCAACGAAAGTTTCCAAAGCTCCGCCTACGGTCTCCGCCGCCAGGGGCACCGCGACCGCCGCGTCATATTGGCAGGAGCACCTCAAGCTGACTGTGGTGGTCGAACGTTAGTACGGGAGGTGATCGCCAACGGTGAGGGAATGGGCAATTGCCGCTGGTGAGGCGGGAGATCGGACGGTCGCGCATGTGGTGGGCGGGGCTCAGCGGTGGCGGGCGGGGCCCGTCGGGCGGAGGCCGCCCGAGCCGCCCGGGCCGCCCGAGCCGGAGTCACACCGGGGCCCGGGGCCCGGGATCTGCCAGGGGGCCGAGTGGGTCGTCGTGACGTGCCGCGGTGTGTCCTGCTCGGCGGGCTCGTGCTCGTCCTCGATGTGCTCGGCGTGACGTTCCCGCTGCCAGCCGTCGAAACGCTCGGCGGCCTGGCGGGCCTCGGCGGCGCTACGCCCCTCTCCGGCGCGGCGGACCTCGGCGGCACCGGAGAACAGGGCGGCCGTGTGCTCGGGGTCGGTGAACGCCTCCCGCACCGTGAGGTCGCCGCGCAGCACGCCGGTGGCCGTCTCCCGCAGCTTCGGGTCGGGCCCGGTGCTCAGGCTGCGCAGCGTGCGGTGCGGGCTGCGGGCCCGGCCTCGTCCTTCGCCACGTCCAGCAGGGTCCCCGGGTCCACCGCGCGTCCGTCCGGCACGCGGATCTCCCCCTTCCCCTCCTTCGCGTCAGTCGCTTCATTGTCCAACAGCCCTGCGATGAAGGTGAGTCGGGAATGTACGTGGCCTGCAGCCGGCGCCTGGCACAGGGCGGGGCGTACGGGCCGGTCCGCGTCGATAGGGTGTTCGGTCACCGGCCACTGGTACGGAAGGGGAGCATCCTGTACACCGCACTCGCTCGACTCGTCCGGTTGATCCCGCCGCCGGCTGAGTTCCGGGAGAAGGACTGGACCTCGGTCGAGCGGGCGCTCGGCGTGGAGCTCCCGCCGGACTACAAGGAACTCATCCGCACATACGGTGGCGGCGACTGGGACGACTACCTCTATGTCCTGGAACCTGGATGCCCCAACGACAACTACGACCTCATCGAGTGGGAGGGCCGGCAGACCGAAGCGCTCGACGGGCTCTGGGAGTTCGAGAGGAAACCGGCTGAGCTGGAGGAGGAAGGCACCCGGGTGATTCCTTGGGCGGGCACGGACAACGGCGAGTGTCTGTACTGGCTCGTTCGACCGGATCAAGACCCGGCCGAGTGGACGGTCATGATCAATGAAGCGCGCGGTGATCACTGGGAGCACTACGCCACTACCTGTACGCAGTTCCTGGCGGATGCCCTCGACGGCACGTTGACGTCCGACATCCTTTCTTCGTGCTTCCCGTTGAGCACCCACCGGTTCTATCGGCTCCAGCCGGTGTGATACGCCCGACGCATGCCGGCCAGGGGCATTCGGACCTTCTGGCCGTCAGTGCCGGCCGAACTGGACTCCGGTCCGCTGGACGGCGTCCGGGCGTACGGAGATGCCCTCGACGGTGAGCTGCTCGCCGTAGATGTCGGTGAGCCTGATGGGGCCGCCGCAGCCGGTGCCGTCGGGGGAGAGGAAGTAGTTGTACTCGGTACGGGTGAGCTGCCGCCAGCCGCTGCCGGTGCCGACCTCCAGGCGGGCCAGCGGGTTGCGGTGGCCGATCGCCTGGATGCCGCACCAGTACTGGGTGGATCCGGTCTTGTAGCGGATGGAGATCGTGTCGGAGGTGCCGGGGCTCAGCAGGCTCCAGCTGATCTTTATCTCGCCGGCGGAGAGGGCGGCGAGCTCGGCGAAGGCCTGCTTGCTGAGGTCGAGTTGGCCGGGTGCGCAGGGCGCCGGGCACTCGTTGGTGATCCGGACCGTGACGGAGGCGCCGTTCGCGGCACGGACGAGGATGTACGCCCCGCAGGCCTTGGACGTCTCGTAGTCGGTGGTGTTCATCGCCGCGATCATGAGGTCCGGGCTCGGACCGAACGAGCAGGCGCCGTCGCCGTCCGCGGCGTCGTAGTGGGTGGCGACTCCGTCGTAGGTGGTGCCGGGTTCGATCCGGCCGGCCAGTGATGCGGAAGTGGGCGCCGCCGCCCGGCGGTCGGGCGCGGGAGCGCTCGTGGCCGACGGCTGTGTCGAGGGAGTGGGGGCGGCCGGTTTCCCGTCCGGGGATTCCGTGGGGGAGGCGGACATGGATTTCGTCGGTTCCCGTTCCGGCTTCGACTCCGTCGGTGAGGAGCTCGCCCGGGTGTCGGCCACGGACGTGTCCCTGGCCTGCACGGTGTCGGCCTCCTCGGCGGGACGGAGGGCCACGACCAGCGAGACGACGAGCACCGCGGCCGCCACGACGACCGCGGAGACGAGGGCGGCAGGTCGTCGCGTGCGGGGCGGCCGGCGGTGACTGTGCGGGTGGGAAGGGGGCGCCACGGAGGAGTCCTTACGCGGTTCAGGAGAGTACGGCTTTCGACTCGTCAGTGGTCACAGGGGAGGGAAAGGTTGCCGTTGCCATTGCCGCAGGCGGTTGTGCGGACCGGTCGGCCCGACGCAGCTGCGGTGTTCCGCCGGCCGTCCGTACCCATCGGTTCGTGGGCCGGGCGGGCTCACGCCTCCTTGCCGGCGCGGTTCAGGCGGAGGGCGGAGATCAGGAAGAAGACGCCGCCGAGGAAGGCGTAGCCGGCAAGGGCGCTCAGGGAGGCGTCGTCGGTGCCCGCCTGTGCGAAGAAGGACGCGCCGGCGAGGGTGGAGACGGCACCGCTGGCGATCATCGCCCACTGGCCGCCCAGTCGGCGTCGGAGGGCGCCGACGATGAGCTGGACGACGCCCGCGGTGACGGCCCAGGCGCCCCAGACGCGCAGCACGGCCGGGATACCGGAGGTGGCGGCGACGGCCAGGCCGATGCCGGTGAGGGTGCTGAGCGCGATGTTCGCGTAGAGGCCGCGGACCGGGCCGGCGTCCGCCTTGGCGGACCTGACGTCGACGACGGCGCACGCCACGTCGAACAGGGGGTAGATCACCAGCAGCGTCGCACTCAGCGGCCCGAGCGTGTCGGCGGTCGCGAACAACAGGGCGGCCCACACGGCGGCGAACGCGAAGCGCAGGAAGTAGAGCTTGCGCAGGGCCGCGGGGGCGGTGGTGGCGGTGGTGGCGGAGAGAGTGTCCACGGAAATGCCTTTCTGTGGCGGCATGGCGGCATGGCGGCATGGCGGTGTGGTCGGTGACCGGACCGGCACATCCTCATGAGGGAGAACGTTCGGTCTTGCAAGGGATCCAAGGTCACTGGCGCCTCCCTGTCAAGACCGAACGTTCTCCCTCGCGGGTTGATAACGTGGGCGCCATGAGCGGGAGCAGAGCAGGTGGCAGCACGTCCGAGGCGCGATCGCGGCTGCTCGGTACGGCGACGAAAATCTTCTACGCGGAGGGGATCCACTCCGTCGGCGTCGACCGGATCATCGCGGAGGCGCAGGTCACCCGCGCCACGCTGTACCGGCACTTCAAGGGCAAGGAAGAGCTCGTCCTCGCGTATCTCGACCAGGCGGATCGAGGCATCCGGGCGCAGGTCACCGCGGCCCTGGCAAGCGGCGGGTCGGCGGCCGACAGGGTACGGGCCGTCGGCCGGGCCATCACCGAAGGCATCAGGTCCCCCGGGTTCCGCGGATGCGCCTTCCTCAACGCGGTGGCCGAGTATCCCGACCCGGCCCACCCGATCCACCAGGCCGTGCTGGCCCACCGGCAGTGGTTCCTGGACACCGTCACGGAGCTGCTGGCGCAGACCGGTCACGGGCCCGCCGACGCGGCCGGCCGACACTTCGTCATGCTCCGGGACGGCGCCATGGCGGCCGGCTGCCTCTTCGATCCGAAGCTGATCTCCGAGACGTTCCTGCAAGGCGTCGAAGCACTGCTGCAAGCGCGCACTGCCTCAGCGCTCGACCGCTTCTCCGGCTCCGGCTTCTCCGGCTCTTGAGAGGCGGATCCGCATCGCTCCGGCAGGTAGCGGGTCGAGGGTGACCGAGCGGTCGTAGTTCTGAGGTCTGGGGGGGGCTGTGGGGTCCCACACCCTCCTGGTGTCACTTGTGCGGGGTGACACCAGGGTGGCCGGGAACACGTGCGCGGGCCGCGCGGGGGCCGGGCGCGGTCCGGCGCGGTCGCGCGTCGGTGAGAGTGGTGCACGGCGCACCATCCGCACACGGCCCCGCTGATCCGACGGAGCGTCAGCCCGCCCAGACCTCGGCCTCGTCGGCCGGGACGGTGGTGGCCAGGCCCAGTTCCTTGCGGGCGGCGACCGACTTGTTCGGGTCGATGTCGGTGAAGGCCGGGTCGTAGGCGACGTAGAACGCGTCGACGTCGGCGGCGTTCGCGGCCTTCTGCCAGTTCCCGGCCGCCTTCGTCAGCGTCGCGCGGAGCTTGCCGACCTCGGTGCCCTCGATGCCGTCCAGACCCTTGACGTGTGCGTCGAGGGCGGCCGCGACGGCCTTGGCCTGCGCCTTGTAGCCGGCCAGGTCCTCCTCGACGGTGTCCTTCTCGGGCTGGTTCGCCCAGAGGGCCTCGTAGACCGCGTTCGAACCCTCGAGATACGTGGTCTGCTCGGGCTCGAGGGACTTCGCGGTGTCCAGCGAGCCGCTGAACGTGCCCTTCTCCGCGGTGTACGTGCAGCTCACCGCGCGGTCACCCGTCGCCCAGCTCTCCTTGGTCGGGGTGTAGTAGAAGAGGACGACGCCCTTGGGGAGCGCCCAGGTGTCCGGGGCGTACTTCTGCGCCTCGACCGGGCAGCGGTTGTCCGCGATCGTGGAGACCTCGTCATCGCCGGGGTACTCCGTGCCCTTGTCGACCGCGAACTCGCCGACGACCTGGCCCTCGTGCGCCTCGTCGCAGGGCACGATCTCGACGGCGTACGCCGTCCCCTCGGCCTTGCCGTTCGGGTTGTAGCAGTCGCCGACGTCCAGCGAGAACACCGAGCGCTGGCGAGCCACCTTCTTCGCGCCGTCCTTGGCGCTGTCGACGGCGTCGGAGACGTCCGAGCATCCCACCGCGCCGATCGCGAGCAGGGCGGCAACGGCGGATATGCCGCGAAGGGAACGGTACGGGGCACGGATTGGCATGGCGTGTACATCCTCTTATGTGATCTTTATGAGGGACGCGCGCATCGTATGTCAGTCCTGTGTCCTGGCTGTACGCGGCTGTACGAGGGCTCTCACCTCAGGCCCTCACCTCATCGCACCGTCTCCGACTCGCGACGGGCCACGAGGGTTGTATCCGCGCTGCGCACGCCACGGAATATTCGTACGGCGCGGTCGGTTGGCTCCACCGGTGAAAGCGATGACCGGACCGGCGCCGATCTCGCGCATGAGGACCTCGCGCCCTCCGCGCTGAAGGTCACGGACCCGAAACACGCGCGTTTCGTCAGCCCCGCAAACACTCCGTATCCTTGACAGGACCCATCGCGCAGCCCGGCCGACGTCGCCCGAGAGCTCACCCGCCCTCGACAAGTCGACAGGAGCCCTGTGTCCCGACCCGCACGACTCGCCCGACCCGCACGGTCCGGTGTCCGCGCAATGATCGCCGATCTTCCCTCCTGGCTCACGCACGCCCTGCACACCCCGCGCGGTCCGATTCCCTGGAACGCGGTGGCGCGCGCCGCCCTGGCCGCCGGGCCGCTGCTGCTCGTGGCCCTGCTCCTCGACCAGGTGTCGCTGGGGGCCTTCGCCGCGATCGGGGCGATGCTGGCCGGGCTCAGTGACCGTCCGGGAAGCCGGCGGTCGGCGGTCAAGCGGATCGGGGTGCCCGTGCTTGTCGGAGCGGCGGGCGTGCTGGTGGGCACGTACGCGGGGGAGTACAGCGGCGCCGGGCCCGTCGTGCTCACCGTGCTGCTCACCCTGGTCGGGCTGCTCGTCGGGTGTGTCAGTGCCGCCGGGCCCGTGGCCTCCGCCTCCGGGACGCAGGCGCTCGTCGCACTCGCCCTCGGGGCCGGGATGACGGCGACCGACCCGGGGTGGGCGCGGGCGCTGGCGTTCGCCTTCGGCGGCGGGTGGCTGCTGCTGCTCGCGCTGGTGCAGCCCGCGCCCGGAGCCGTGGCCGTCGCCGGGACCTTCCGGTCCGCGCTGCGGGCCGAGTACCACCGGTTCGACGGGGAGCGGGCCGCCGTCGCCGCCGTGTACGACGCGATCGCCGCGCTGCTCGACGCCACCGGTAGGCCGGGGGCCGTCGCCCGGCGTGCCGCGCTGACCGCCGCCCTCGACCAGGCGCAGGACGCGCTCGCCGGGCCCCGGCTGCGGCGGTACGTCCGGTCCGGGGCCGAGCGGCGGCTGCACGCCCAGTACGCCGCCGCGCTCCCGCTCGCCGAGGCGGCGACCGCGCTCTTCTGGGCCGGGGACGCCGTGCCGGGCCGGGCCGCCGAGGGACCCCGGCGCCTCGCCGCCGCCGTACGGGGCGGCGCTCACACGGGACCCCTGCCCGCGCCGTCCCGCCACGCCCCCGGACTGCGGGCTCTGGACGACGCCCTGCTGCGCGCCGCCGAGGTGTTCGACCGGCCGGAGGACAGCCGTCACCCCGGGCTGCACCGGCGGTACCGGAGCGCCAAGGGCTCCGTCCGCGCCGCCCTCGGGCCCGGCGGGCGGGAGTACGGGGTGCGCGTCGCCGTGTCGTACGGGGCGAGCGCCGCGGTGGCGCAGGCGCTGCACCACGAGTACTGGTACTGGATGCCCGTCACGGCGGTCTTCCTGGTCAAGCCCGACCTCGGGCCGCTCGTCTCCCGGGTGCTGAGCCGGGCCGCCGGCACCGTGCTGGGCGCCCTCGTCTTCGCCGGGTTCGCCGCGCTGCTGCCGCGGGCGGCGGGGCTGGTCGCGCTCGTCGCGCTCAGCGGCGCGCTGATCCCCGTCGCGCTGCGGCACTTCGCCGCCATGACCGCGGTCGCCACCGTGATCGTGCTCGCCCTGGTGGAGCTGGGCGGAGCCCCGCAGGCCACCTGGACCCGTATCGGCGAGACGCTGCTGGCCTGCGCGATCGTGCTGCTCGTCGGCCATCTGCCGGTGCCCGGACAGCGCGCCGGGGGCGTCCGGGCCCGGCTGGAGCGGGCGACGGACGCGGCCCATGCCTACCTCCGGCACGTCCTCGGCGCGTCGAGCGAGCCCGACGACCGGGCACGGCGGTGGACGCTGCGCCGCGAGGCCTACCGCACGCTCGCCGAGGCCCGCGCGGCGATCGACCTCGCCGCAGCCGAGCTGCCCGCCCTGGCCCGGCAGGCGGAGGGCGCGAACGAGGTGGCCGCGACGCTCGAGCACCTCGTCGACACCACCACCGCGTGCGCCGTCCACCTCGACGACGAGGGGCGGCTCGTACCGGCGTACACCCGGCGGATCGACGCCCTGCTGGAGGAGCTCGAGCAGCGACGCCGGCGGATCGGCCTGGGCGGCGGAGCGGAAGGACCGGAGGAGCCCGCGGGCCTGCGCCCGGCCGTATGAGCGGCCGGGCGGCAGAGTCCGTTGAAGAGCCTGTGGTGAGCGGCCGGGCGGGGAAGTCCGTCCTCGGTTCACCTTCGCGGGGCCCTCGCCCCGCCGTACCGTGACCGCATGACGCCCCCTGCGACGACGCAGCAGACGCAGCAGCAGACGCAGCCTCCCGCCGATCTCCTCATCACCGGATGCACGGCCCTCCTGCACGACGAGCAGGAGCGGATCCAGTTCCTCGAGGACGCCGCCGTCGTCGTACGGGACGGGGTCGTCGACTTCGTCGGCCCGGCCGCGGACGTCCGTGCCCTGTCCCTGTCGGCCGCCGAGCACATCGACGCGCGCGGGCAGGTCGCCGTGCCCGGCTTGATCAACTGCCACTCGCACGCGGCGATGGTGGCCCTGCGCGGCGTGGCCGAGGACCTGCCGGCCGAGGAGTGGTTCAACGACGTCGTCTGGCCGATCGAGTCCAACCTCACGCCGCGGGACGTGGAACTGGGCACGCGGCTCGCCTGCGCCGAAATGATCCGCGGCGGGGTGACGTGCTTCGCCGACCACTACTTCCATATGGACAGGGTCGCGGCCGTCGCCGACGAGAGCGGGCTGCGCGCCCACCTGGGGGAGGCGTTCTTCTCCTCGCAGGGGCCGGAGGGGCGCGCGAGGTCGGTGGGGTTCGCGCTGCGGCACCGGGGCGCGGCCGGCGGGCGCATCACCACCGCTCTCGCGCCGCACGCCCCGTACACCGTCGACGACACCGACCTCGCCGCCACCGCAGGTCTCGCGCGCGAGCACGGACTGCCCGTCCACCTCCACGCCGCCGAGAGCCGCGACCAGACCGGGAACAGCCTCGCCCGGCACGGCGTCACGCCCGTCGAGGTGCTGGAACGAACCGGTCTCCTCGACCTTCCGGCGGGGGTCCTGATCGCGCACGGCACCGGCATCGTCGAGCGCGATCTGCCCGTGCTGGAGCGTGCCGGAGGACCCGTCGGCGTCGCGACCGCGCCCCGTACGTACCTGAAGTTCGCCTGGTCCACCACGCCCGTACGGGCCCTGCGCGGCATCGGCGTCCCGGTCGGGCTGGCCACGGACGGGGCCGCCTCGAACAACTCCCTCGACCTGTGGCAGGTGATGGCACTCATCGCGCTGGCGCAGAAGGCGGCCGAGGGCGATCCGCGCTGGCTGACCGCCCGGCAGGCGCTGCACCACGCCACGCTGCAGAGCGCACGGGCCGTCGGGCTGGGGGACCGCATCGGCAGCCTCGCCCCCGGCCGGCGCGCCGACATCGTCCTCGTGGATCTCACCGGACCGCACACCCAGCCCGTGCACGACCTCGCCGCCACCCTCGTGCACAGCGTCCGCGCGGGTGACGTCCGTACGACGATCGTCGACGGCCGTGTCCTCATGCGCGACCGTGAGCTGCTGACGATCGATGTCGCGGAGACCGTGCGGGAACTGGGGGAACGTCTGCCCGCACTCGTCGACCGCGGCCACGGCGTGCGCATCCAGGAGTACGACAGGCCGCCCGGGTGAGCGGCGGCGCGACGCTCCGCCGCCCGGCGCCGGAAAAAGTCCGCGCCCACCGATGAGTTCCGTTCCTCCGCCCGGTCCACCCCGAAGAGGACCGTGTTCCAGGAGGACCGATGACACTTCCGCGGATCGTCCCGCGCGACGAGTGGCGCGCCGCGCGCGAGGAACTGCTCGCGAAGGAGAAGGCCGCCACGCGCGCGCGGGACGCGCTGAACGCCGAGCGGCGGCGACTGCCGATGGTCGAGCTCGACAAGGAGTACGTCTTCGAGAGCGGCGACGGCAAGGCGACCCTGCTCGATCTCTTCCGGGGGAGGTACCAGCTCATCGTGTACCACTTCATGTTCGCGCCCGAGTGGGAGGCGGGCTGCCGCAGCTGCTCGGCGTTCCTCGACCAGATCGGCCACCTCGCCCACCTCCGCGCGCGGGGTACCGAGTTCGCGGCCGTCTCCCGGGCGCCGTACATCCGGATCCTGCCGTTCAAGGCCCGTATGGGCTGGACGGTGCCCTGGTACTCGTCGTACGCCACCGACTTCAACCAGGACTTCCGGGTGTCGTTCGAGGAGGCCGGGGAGGCGGCCGGAGAGGCGGCCGAAGGCG
Organism: Streptomyces sclerotialus; assembly: GCA_000719105.1. Classification (GTDB taxonomy): domain Bacteria; phylum Actinomycetota; class Actinomycetes; order Streptomycetales; family Streptomycetaceae; genus Streptomyces; species Streptomyces sclerotialus_B. Next base: position 41,419 of record JODX01000024.1, read on the forward strand.
GGATCGTCGAGCGGCCCGGGCTGAGCTGTTTCCTGCGGGACCGCGACCGGATCTTCCACACGTACTCGACGTACGGGCGCGGGCTGGACGGGCTCGGCTCCACGACCAGCCTGCTCGACCTCACCGCCCTGGGGCGGCAGGAGGAGTGGGAGGAGCCCAGGGGGCGCGCGTCGGAGCTCGGCGCGCCGGCCGGTAGTCCCCGGATCCGTTATCACGACGAGTACGAGGACTGACGCTGTGTGATCGTTGCCCGGCACATGATGTTGGCCGCGTGTCAGCTAGGTCTCAGTCCCGTCACTCCGCGAGCCGATCACCCGGTCATGGGCGTTTAACTCTATGAACGCACTACGACCGGGAGGTGGATGGTGAGCGGGAGAACAGTGCTGGAGCGCTTCCCGGCCGGAGGGCCGCGCGGGTCCTGGCCGGCGGAGGAGTTCGCGCAGGCGCGCCGTCTGGAGGGACAGGCCGCGGAGGTCGTCATGGACCTCGCCACGGACACGTTCCTGGTGATCGTCCGCGGGGGTGACACCGTCGAGTGACGCGGCCGGGGCCGGCCCCGGGGTGTCAGCCGACCTCCCTGACCGGCACCTTCGCCGTGCTCGCCGTACTCGCCGTACTCGCTGTGTTCGTCGCGTTTGTGGCGTCCGTCGTGTTCGTGGCGAACTGCTCTGCCTGCAGCGCGTACAGCTCCGCGTAGAGGCCGCCCCCGGCGAGGAGCTCCTCGGGCGTGCCGGACTCCACCAGACGGCCCTGGTCCAGGACGTGCACCAGGTCGGCGTGGCGGACCGATGCCAGCCGGTGCGTGATGAGGATGACCGTCTGACCGGTGCCCGCCAGGGCGCGAATCTTCTCGAACACCTCCAGCTCCGCCCGTGCGTCGAGCGCCGCCGTCGGCTCGTCCACGATCAGGATCTGCCCGCGCCGGTACGCGGCCCGCGCGATCCCCAGCCGCTGCCACTGGCCGCCCGACAGCTGGTGCCCGCCGCTGAACTCGCGGGCCAGCAGGGTGTCCAGGCCGCGCGGCAGATCGGCCACCACGTCCTGGGCACCGGCCTCGGCGACGGAGGAGGCGAGCCGTTCCTCGGTCAGCGGCGCCGAGGGGCGGCCGACCGCCACGTTCACCCGGGCGGTGAACGGCCACCGCTTGAAGTCCTGGGCGACCATCGCGATCCGCTCGACGATCTCCTGCCGGTCGGCGGTCGCCGCGTCCACGTCGTCCCACAGGATCCGGCCGCTGTCCGGTGCGTACAGCCCGGCGAGCAGCTTGACCAGCGTCGTCTTGCCCGAGCCGTTCTCCCCGACGAGCGCGACGATCTTGCCCAGGGGGACGGTGAGGGTGACGTCGGAGAGGGCGGGCCGGGCCGTCTTGCCCGGGTAGCCGAAAGTGACGTTCTCCAGCCTGATCTCACGCGGCTGCGCGGGCAGCGACTCCCCGCCCGCCGGGATCGCCCGCTCGGCCGCCTCCGCGTACAGGCGCTGCATGTCGCCGACGAAGAGAGCCTCCTCGTGCAGGGCGTTGACCTCCAGGACGAGTGTGTTGAGGCTCGCCGAGCCGGTCCGGATCGCGATCACCGCGGTGGCCGCCACGGAGAGCGCCATGGCGCCGGCCAGCAGCAGGGCACCCAGGGTCGCGTACGTCGCCACGGTGGCCAGCCCCGTCCAGGCCGCCGCGATCAGCCCGGTGCGCGCCGCGAGGCGGGCCAGCCGGGCCTGCTCGGCCTCCGCCGTCTCCGACATCGCGCGGTAGTGGCGCAGCAGGAACGGACCCACTCCGTGCACCCGGATCTCCGGCGCGGACTCCGGCTCGGCGAGCAGCCTGGCGAGCAGCTGTCCCGCGCGCGAGTGCTGCACCCAGGTGTGGAAGGACTCGTAACGGCGCCGGGCGGTCGTCAGCGCGCTCCAGGCGCTGGGCAGGGTCATGGTGATCAGCAGCGGGAGCAGGGCCGGGTGCAGCACCGTCAGTACGCCGGCCGCGGCGACGAGCGAGATCAGCGCGTTCACCACGCGCGCGGAGTACGCGATCATGCGGCGGGCGGACTGGGCGCCCCACTTCGCGGTGTCCAGGAGCTTGTGGAAGGTGTGGTCCTCGATCGCGGACAGCTCCACGGCCGCGGCGCACTCCAGGTACCGCTCGGTCGCCACACGCTCCACGCGCGGCTCCAGCCGTCCGGTGGCGTACGTGGAGGCGGCCCGCAGCAGCGCGGCGAGCATCATGACGACGGCGACCGCGACGAGCGCGGGCACCGCGTCCCGCAGCCGGTCCTCGACAGTGCCGTCCGCCAGCAGCCGGGCCAGCACGGAGTTGACCGCAAGCAGGCTCACCGCCTGGGCCAGGCCCCGGCCGATCTCGGATGCCAGCACGGTGCGGGCGGCCCGCCGGTCGGCCTGCCAGGCGAGCCGGAAGCCGACCGCCAGCAGGGACGGCAGCCGTCGCAGCATCGTGCGGAAGTTCAGTTCCAGGAACGCGCCCTGGTGCTGGGACCAGCCCATGTCGTAGCGCAGCGGACCGCCGAAGAGCAGTACCTCCGACTCCGAGGGCTCCGAACCGCCCTTGTCGGGATCGTGTTTGCCCGGATCATGTCCCTTGCCCACCGTCGGCCTCCCCTGGACAGGTTCCCCTGGTCATGGAGGAGGCCACTATTGCGGGGCGGACGCCGGGCGGCCAGGGCGCACGACCGTATCGCGACGGACCGTCGGAGGTGCGCCGGGCGTGGCCGTACCGAACGGCCGGCTCCGCCCGGTCACGCGCTGAGCGGCTCCGACCAGGTGGGGGTCGTTCCCGTCACCCGGCACAGCGTCAGGTAGAGCGGGATCGGCGGGGTGTACGGGATCGTCCCCGCCGGCCGGTGGACGAGACCGGGGACGGCAGGCGTGCCCGGCAGGAAGGCGCCCGCGCTGTACCGGGCGGGCGCGGGCCACCGCAGGGCGTAGTCCGAATCCGAGGGCACCAGCCACCACCAATGCGCGTCGTCGGCGTACACACAGCCCACCTGGGGCAGCCCCGCCATGAGTTCCCGGCCCAGCTCCGCCGGCACCTCGACGGCGTCGCAGCCCATGGGGGCGGTCATGCCCTCGGGCGGTGTCAGACGGGGGAGCACGGGGGCCCGCTGCCCGCGACGCAGGCGGATCAGGGTGTCCAGGCACACCACCGGGGCGGCACGGCCCGCCAGGTGCGCTCCGGTGGACGCCGTCACTTCCACTCGGCCCCCGTTCCGCGGGGCGTACGCGTTCCGCTGCCCCGTTCCTCCGTGGGGGGCTTCTTCGCGCTCCAGCCCAGGTCGGACCGGGCCCCGGTGTACGTGGCGATGCCGTCCGCCGTGCGGGGCGGGGCGCCGACAGGGCGTGTGAAGTCGAGGGGCCGCGTATGCGTGGCCTCCGCGGAGCGTGCCGCCCGGGCCCCCCGGGGCAGGTCCACCCAGACCAGCAGTCCCGGTCCCACCTCCTGGGTACCCCACGCCCGGCACACGGCCTCGACGAGGAGCAGACCTCTCCCGTGTTCCTCCTCGGGCAGTCCCGGTGAGGGGTGCGGAACGCCGGGGGCGCAGCCCTCGTCGCGCACGGCTATCCGGACGCGGTCGTCGCCGTCGTGCAGTTCGCACACGACCCGCTCGCCGGCGGCGTGCACGATCGCGTTGGTGACCAGCTCCGACACGACGAGGACCGCCGTGTCGCAGGTGTCCTCGCACAACGCCCAGCCGGACAGCCGGGCCCGCGTCATCCGCCGGGCCTGGGCCACGGCGCTCGGATGCGCGGTCAACTCGAAGCGGAACCGGCGCTCATCGTCCGTTCCTGGGGGCGTATCGGTCCCCGTACCGGGTCGGGGGCGCGACCCGGCGACCGTGCGTGGTTCCGGTCGCAGCCCGGTATCCGTACCGGGCGTGAACCGGACCGGGACGGCTTCTGTTCCTAAAGGCGCGGGCGGAATCACGCTTGCCACTATCTCCCCGCCGGGAACACTTGGCAAGTGTCACTCTGAAAAATGCAGAGTGCTGTGTGACTGTCTGAAGGGGCATGGCACACTGCTCCCAACAGCACGTCAAGCGGCGCCAGTTGGGACCTGCGCAGAGGTGCATCGCGCGTGATCGCATGGACACGCACGGGCACGGCGGGGCTCCGGACAGGCGCCGCAAGGCTGTCGGGAGCAGCGGCGACCGTGCGGACGGGGTCCCGCCCGAGGGCGGAACCCGAGGACAGAACCCGAAGACGGGGCCCGGGGGCCGGGACGATCGCGCCGCAGGGTCAGGACCACTGTGCCGACAGGGCAAGGAGAGGGGACGAGATGAGCGAGCCGCGGTCCGCGCCCACGGTCGGCCAGGTCGTGCTCGGCCGGCGTCTGATGGACCTGCGGGAGAAGGCGGGCCTCAAGCGTGAGGAGGCCGCGCGCGTCCTGCGCGTCGCGCCCGCCACCGTGCGCCGCATGGAGACGGCCGAGGTCGGCCTCAAGATCCCGTACCTCCAGCTGCTGCTCAAGGCCTACGGCGTCCCCGACGAGGAAGCCGACGCCTTCGTCCAGCTGGCCGAGGACGCGAACAAGCCCGGCTGGTGGCAGCGCTTCCACGACATCCTGCCGGGCTGGTTCTCGATGTACGTCAGCCTGGAGGGCGCGGCGAGCCTCATCCGCTCGTACGAACCCCACTTCGTACCCGGACTGCTCCAGACCGAGGACTACGCCCGGGGTGTCCTGAAGGCCGGCGCCATCGGCCAGACCCGGCCCGACGACATCGACCGCCATGTGGCCCTGCGCATGCAGCGCCAGGAGCTGCTCACGCGCGCGGACGCACCCCGGCTGTGGGTCGTGATGGACGAGACCGTGCTGCGCCGCCCCGTCGGCGGCCCCGAGGTCATGCGCGACCAGCTCGACAGGTTGCTCGAGGCGACCGAGCTGCCCAACGTGACGCTCCAGGTGGCGCCCTTCGAACGAGGGCCGCACCCCGGCACGTACGGGCCTTTCGTGCTGTTCCGATTCGCCGTGCCGGAACTTCCCGACATGGTCTACAGCGAGTACCTGACCGGCGCGATCTATCTGGACGCGCGCACCGAGGTGGCCACCCACCTCGAGGTCATGGACCGCATGGCGGCACAGGCCGCCACAGCACAACGCACGAAGGAGATCCTCCGGGATCTTCGCAAGGAGCTCCAATGAACCGTACCCAGCCGCAGTCGCACACCCGCGTCTACAACGGCATGCCCGCCCGCGAACTGGGCAGCGAGGGCTGGCACAAGCCGTGGAGCGGCGGCAACGGCGGCAACTGCCTGGAGGCGATGAAGCTCGCCGACGGCAGGATCGCCGTACGTCAGTCCACCGACCCGGACGGCCCCGCCCTGATCTACACGACCGACGAGATGAACGCCTTCATCCAGGGGGCGAAGGCGGGGGTGGCCGACTTCCTGCTGACATGAGTTTTTCCCCAACCGGCCGACGCGCACCGGTGTATCGGTCACCTTTGTTGAACTGGCGCTACTTCTGAGTACGAGTACGAGTACGGAGCGGGTCGACCCGGCCGTCGGCCACCGCACAGGTTCCCACAGCTCACCTTCCGCACTTCCCGCACTTTCCTTCCGCACCTTCCATCGCGCAGAACCTACGGAGTTCCTCATGAACGGGCAGGGCCCCCTCAACATCGACACCAGCAGACCGCATCCGGCGCGGACGTACGACTGGTTCCTCGGCGGCAAGGACAACTATCCGGTCGACGAGGAACTGGGCCGCAAGATGCTCGCCCTCGAACCGCGGGTGCAGGTACTGGCGCGGGTCAACCGCGCGTTCATGCACCGTGCCACGCGCTGGCTCGCCCAGAACGGGGTGCGGCAGTTCCTGGACATCGGCGCGGGCATCCCCACCGAGCCGAACCTGCACCAGATAGCCCAGCAGGTCGTGCCCGACGCCCGCGTCGTGTACTGCGACAACGACCCCATCGTGCTGGCCCACGCGGCGGCCCTGCTGCGCGGTACGCCCGAGGGCGTCACCGAGTACGTGCAGGGTGACGTGCGCGACCCGGACAGCATCATGGCGGCGGCCCGCAAGGTCCTGGACTTCGACGAGCCCGTGGCCCTCTCGCTCGTCGCGCTGCTGCACTTCGTCACCGACGAGGACGGTGCCCACGAGCTGGTGGAGCGGCTGATGTCCGAGCTGCCCTCCGGCAGCCACCTGGTGCTGTCCCACGCGTCGGCCGACTTCACGCCGGAGACGGCGAAGGAGGCGGCCGCGACGTACAAGGCCGGCGGCATCACCCTCGCCCTGCGCTCCCGTGACGAGGTCGCCCGGTTCTTCGCGAACCTCGAACTCGTCGAACCCGGGGTGTCGCAGGTGACCGACTGGCACCCCGAACTGGGCGAGCCGGTGCCCGGGCAGGACGACGACGTGGTTCCGGGGTACGCGGCGGTGGGGCGCAAGGCCTGACGCCCGAGCCATGAAGGGCGGACGAGGGGCGGGCGGGAAGCAGGCCGGGCCTACACCGTCAGCGGGCGGTCGTACGGCCCGATCGGCGCCGGCAGCCGGGTGGTTCCCGTGAGGTGACGGTCCACCGCGGCGGCCACCGCCCGTCCCTCCGCGATCGCCCACACGATCAGGGACTGCCCGCGCGCGGCGTCCCCCGCGACGTACACGCCGGGGACGCTCGTGGCGAACTCCGCGTCGCGGGCGATCGTGCCACGCGGGTCGAGTGCGAGCCCCAGCTGGTCGATCACCCCGTCGTCGCGGCCGGGCCCGGAGAAACCGAGGGCGAGCAGGACGAGATCGGTGGGGAGCATGCGTCCGGTGCCCGGCAGCGGGCGCCGGTCCGCGTCCACCTCGACCAGGTGCAGCGCCCGCACCCGCCCGTCCGTGTCCCCCGTGAAGCGCAGCGTGGACGCCGCGAACAGCCGCGCGTCCGCCGTTGCCGCCGGCGCCGTCCCCAGATCCCGCGCCTCCTCGTGCGCCACCGAGAGCCGGTAGACCTCCGGGTACGTCGGCCACGGCTCCGCGTCCTCGTCCCGCTCGGTGCACGGCAGCGGGCGGATGTCCAGCTGGGTCACCGACACCGCGCCCTCCCGCACGGCCGTCCCCAGACAGTCCGCCCCGGTGTCACCGCCCCCGACGATCACCACGTGCCGCCCCGCGGCCGACAGCGGTGAGACCTCCAGGTCCCCTTCGCACACCCGGTCGGCGAGCGGCAGGTACTCCATCGCCTGGTGGATCCCCGCCAGCTCCCGTCCCGGCACGTCCAGATCCCGCCACGCCGTGGCGCCGGTGGCGATCACCATGGCGTCGTACCGTGCCCGCAGGTCCGCCGCCCCGACGTCCCGCCCGACCGCGACCGACGTACGGAACTTCGTGCCCTCGGCCCGCAACTGCTCCAGCCGCCGGTCCAGATGCCGCTTCTCCATCTTGAACGCGGGGATGCCGTACCGCAGCAGCCCGCCGATCCGGTCGGCCCGCTCGTACACCGCCACGGTGTGCCCGGCCCGGGTCAGCTGCTGGGCCGCCGCGAGCCCGGCGGGCCCGGAACCGATCACCGCGACCGTCCGCCCGGTCAGCCGGTCCGGCGGCCGCGGCGGCGCGAAGCCCTCGTCCAGGGCCCGGTCGGCGATGGCCACCTCGATGTTCTTGATGGTGACCGCGGGCTGGTTGATCGCGAGCACACAGCCCGCCTCGCAGGGCGCGGGACACAGCCTTCCGGTGAACTCGGGGAAGTTGTTCGTCGCGTGCAGCCGGTCGCTCGCCGCCCGCCAGTCGTCCTGTGAGACGAGGTCGTTCCAGTCGGGGATGAGATTCCCCAGCGGGCAGGCGTCGTGACAGAACGGGATCCCGCAGTCCATGCAGCGGTCCGCCTGCCGGCGGATGATCGGCAGCAGTGCCCCCGGGACGTACACCTCGTCCCAGTCCCGCACCCGCTCCCGGACGGGCCTGCGGGGCCATTCCCGCCGGGGCGTCGTCAGAAAGGCCTTGAAGTCGGGCTCGGCCATGGCCGTCTCCCCCCGTCTCCTCGGGGAAGCACCGTCTTCCGCAACGATACGCCGCGTCCGCCGTGCCCGCCGTCCGATCCGTCGTACGTCTCAGGTGAGGGCCAGCACGTACGAGAGCGCCGCGGCGGCCGAGGCTATGGTGCGGACGTGGTTCCACGTCGTCCACTCGCTGACGTACACGGGCCAGTACGTGGCGGCCTCCGGCGTGCCCGCCTTCAGCCTCGCCAAGGCGTCGTTGCGCGGCACGTTCGCCGCCACCGTGACCCCGAAGCTGCCGAACAGATACAGCGCGCTCCCCACCAGCAGCTCCACCGCGCCCCGGTCCGGCCACAGCACGAACGTGACCACCGCCAGCACGGCGCACAGCACCGCCGACCCCACGAACACCACCATGAAGGCCGGGGTCACCGCCGCGACGTTGACCGCCTGCATCGCGGCCACGCCCTGCGCGGGCGGCAGCGCGGCGAGCCCTCTCATCACGAACGTCGAGAACCCGCAGAAGACCCCCGCGACCAGCCCCGTCCCGATGATCCCCAGCACCGTCAGCACGAAGTACGGTCCGTCGATCACGTCCACTCCCCCCTGACCGGTCGCACCGGTCGCACCGATCAAACCGGTCGCATGGGCCGCACCGGCCTCATCGTCCCCGCCATACTCGCAACGTCCCTTCCACGGCCTGCGCGATCCGTCTGCGCGCCTCGTGCCGTGGCACCCCGCTCATCAGCAGCTGGTCGTACGGCGTGTCCAGGTGCCGTACGGACGCGACGACCGCCGAGAACACCGCGGTCCCGGAGAGCGCCCGTCCCGCCGCGCTCCGCCCCACCCGGCCGCTGCCGCGCACCGAGGCGTGCGCGGCGATCTCCCGCGCCCGCCCGGCGGGGCAGCCGGGGAACAGCCGCAGTATCTCGGCCGCGAACGCGTCCGTGAACCGCACGTCCTCGGCCGCCCGCCGCTCGGCGTCCCGCGCCCGGCGCCGGCGCCGGGCCTCCTCGTCGGCCAGGCACCGCTGCTCGGCCCGGGCGAGCGCGGCGTCCTCCACGAGGACGCCCTGCCGCTCGTACCGGCCCTTCCGCCGGTTGAACCGCACGACCACGGCGGAGAGTGTGCTCTCCTCCCGCGATCTCCGGGTGAGCGCGGTGTCGCCTCGCGGCAGGAACACCAGATGCCCGAGATCGGCGCAGTCCAGGCACCTCGGCACACCGTCCTCCAGCACCAGCAGCGCCAGCGGGCCGCTCCGGCACTCGGCGCAGTTCTTCCTCCTGAGCGCCTGGACGACGACAAGTCCCGTACCGGACGGGGGAATCGCGGGTGCTGCCATACGCGCTTCATTCCCGGCACGCCCCGCGGTTCAAGCCGCCGGCGGCCGCGGCGTCTCCCGCCGGGCGTCCGCAGGACATCCGGTAGCGCCGCACGGGGCCGCGCGGCGGCATCATGGGCCGTGTGCGACTCGAAGCGATCACCTGGGAACGGCTCGGCGACCTCCTCGCCGACCGTCTGCTCGACCTGAGACCGGACGACGGCGGCAGCCGGCCGCGCGTCGCCTTCGACGGAGCCCCGGCCGCCCGCCCCGGCGACCTCGCCCGGCGCGTGTCCGAGGCGCTGCGGCTGCGCGGGCGCCCCTCGCTCGTCGTCGGCACCGAGGGCTTCCTGCGGCCCGCGTCCCTCCGGTTCGAGCACGGGCACGAGGACGTGGAGGCTTACTACGACGGCTGGTCCGACGTCCCCGCCCTGTGGCGCGAGGTCTTCGGCCCGCTCGAAGCCGACGGCACCGGCCGGGTCCTGCCCGATCTGTGGGACCCCGTCACCGACCGCGCCACCCGCAGCCCGTACACCCTGCTCCCGCCCGGCGGGGTTCTGCTGCTGCACGGTCCGTTCCTCCTCAAGCACTGGTTCCCGTTCGATCTGACCGTCCACGTCCTCCTCTCTCCGGGCGCCCTGCGTCGCCGTGCGCCCGAGGCCGAGCACTGGACGCTCCCTGCCCACGAGCGCTACGAGACGGAGATCGACCCGGCTGCCACGGCCGACGTCCTCGTGCGCGCCGACGACCCCCGGCGCCCTGCCTGGGGTGGCTGAGGAGCGGTCACAGCCAGCCGTTGCGCTTGAAGCCCCGGTAGAGGGCGAGACAGGCGACGGCTATGACCCCCAGAACCAGCGGATAGCCGAATCTCCAGCGCAGCTCGGGCATGAAGTCGAAGTTCATGCCGTACAGCCCGCACACCATCGTCGGCACGGCGATGAGCGCCGCCCACGCGGTGATCTTCCGCATGTCCTCGTTCTGCGCGACACCGACCTGCGCGAGGTGCGCCTGCAGGATCGAGTTCAGCAGCTCGTCGAAGGCTGCTATCTGCTCGGTGGCCCGCAGCAGATGGTCGGAGACGTCCCGGAAGTAGGCCTGTATCTCCGGTGGGACCACCCGTTCGGGCCGGGTGGCGAGCTCGAGCACCGGACGGGCCAGCGGGACCACCGCCCGCTTCAGCTCCAGCAGTTCACGTTTGAGCTGGTAGATGCGACCGGGGTCGGCCCGTGCGCCGTGCTCGGCGAACACGTCCGTCTCGACCTGGTCGATGTCCGCCTGCACGGAGTTCGTGACGGTCAGATACTCGTCCACCACATGGTCCGCGATGGCGTGCAGCACCGCGGCCGGTCCCTTGGCGAGCTGCTCGGGGTCGGCCTCCAGTTCCTCGCGCAGCGGCCCCAGGGAGCCGTGCCGGCCGTGCCGCACCGTGATGACGAAGTCGTGCCCGACGAACAGCATGATCTCGCCGGTGCTCACCACCTCGCTGGTCGCCGTGAGTTCCGTGTGCTCGACGTAGCAGACCGTCTTGAACACCGCGAACAGCGTGTCGCCGTACCGCTCGAGCTTCGGGCGCTGATGGGCCTCGACCGCGTCCTCGACCGCCAGCGGGTGCAGCCCGAACAGCTCGGCCACGTCCGCGAACTCACGCTCCGTCGGTTCGTGCAACCCGAGCCAGACGAAGCCGGCGCGTGCCTTGCGGACCCGCTCGACGGCCTCCACGAGATCGCGTGCGCCGGTCACGCGCTGCCCGTCCCGGTACGTCACACAGTTCACCACCGTCGAGCCCAGCGGTGAGCGGGCGGGGTGGCTCAGGTCGACCCGGGGGCGACGCCGTGCCAGCCGTGCCACTTTGCGCAGGCCGTCACCTGCCGTGCGGAGACCGCCCGCCCCGTCGAGGCCCGCGATCCTTCGCAGTTTTCCTGCCATGGACATCTGGATCTCCTTGGGTGGATCTCCTCGCGCCGCACTCTGCGCCTTGCCGCGGCCAGTCTGCCAGCAGAGATCAGATGGCGGGAAAGCCTGTGGGAACGGAATGATCCGCTTCTCTTCGGCCCTTCTCCCGGGCCCTTCTCTTGGGTCGCGGGAGCGTCGCTTTATCGGTATAAGTCGATCGACTGGGATGATCAGCGCATGATGCGCACTCAGGTACATTCCTTCGGGAATCGGCAGACTTCGGCGAAGGTGGAGGCGGGCACGCGCCTCGACGCCTTCGCCCCGCTCTTCGACCCCACGACGTTCCGGCACATCGAAGACCTCGGCCTCGGGTCCGGCTGGCGCTGCTGGGAGGTCGGTGCGGGGGGCACCTCCGTGATCTCCTGGCTGGCCAAGAAGGTCGGACCGACCGGCAAGGTTCTCGCGACCGGTCCCGACATCTCATGGATGGCCCCGGTCGCGCGCCCGCCGGTCGAGGTGCACCTTCACGACGTGGGCGCCGACGATCCGCCGGGGGAGAACTTCGACCTGGTCCACGCCCGGCTCGCCCTGGTCCACGTGCAGGACCGGCAGTGGGCGCTGCGCTCGATGGTCAGGGCCCTGCGCCCCGGCGGGCGGCTCCTGGTGGAGGACGCCGATCCGGCCCTCCAGCCGCTGGCCTGCCCCGACGAGTACGGTCCCGATCAGCAGCTGGCGAACCGGCTGCGCCAGGGGTTCCGCACCCTGCTCACCAGGCGGGGCATCGACCTCGCGTACGGCCGGAGCCTCCCGCGCCTGCTTCGCGAGGCCGGTCTGCGCGGGGTGCGGGCCGAGGCGTACTTCCCGGTCGTCTCGCCCGCCTGCGCCGCCCTGGAGACGGCGACGATCCGTCAGGTACGCGAGGAGCTCGTCTCGTCGCGCCTCGCCACCGGCGAGGACATCGACCGCCACCTCGCGAACGTGGCCTCCGGCAGCCTGGACCTGGCCACGGCGCCGATGATCTCCGCGTGGGGGAGGAAGCTGTAAGCCGATGGGCGGAAAGCCGGCCCCGCGACGATCCGCACCCGCGTCAGGCAGGCGGTACCGGCGCCCCGGGCGACCCGGGCCCAGGCGGCCGTCCGCCCACCCTCCCCACCGCCACTGCCCCGGCCGCGCACCCCTCGGCCGCGGCCCCCTCCGCCTCGGCTCCCGCGAGGAGCGCCGCGAGGAACGCCCCGGTGAAGGCGTCACCCGCGCCCGTGGTGTCGAGGGGCTGCGCGGGTTCCGCGGCAACCCGCGTCCGTACGGCCCCCGCGCGGGCGACCAGCGCGCCGTCGGCGCCCTGCTTGGCGACCACCAGGGGAACATGGCGGCTCAGCTTGGCCGCCGCGTCCGCCGGGTCGGGCAACCCGGTCAGCAGGGACGCCTCGTCGCGGTTGGGCAGCAGTACGTCGACGCCCTCGGCGAGTTCCAGGAAGCGGTCCACTCCCAGCAGCGCGAGGAATCCCGCCGACGCCGGGTCCACGCTCACCGGCACCCCGCGCGCGCGTGCCGCGTCCAGGGCCACCGCCACGAGTGCCCGCCCCGGCGCGGAGAAGAACAGATAGCCGGACAGGTGCAGCCGTCCGGTCCCGTCGAGCAGTGCGTCCGACCAGTCACCGGGACCGAGCCGCAGTGCCGCACCGCTGTCGGTGAGGAACGTGCGCTCGGCCGAGGCGCCTGTGTCCACCAGGCAGATCACCGTCGCCGTCGGCGCCCGTGGATCGACCACCAGGCGGGGCCGCACCCCCGCCGCCGTCAGCTCCCGCTCGTGCCACGTCACCGCGTCCGCGCCGACCCTCCCGAGCAGCCGTACGTCGGGACAGCCCCGGTACGCCGCCCAGCACGCCACATTGGCGCCCGCGCCGCCCGGCAGCGTCCGGATCGCGGCGGCCGTGTCGGTACCCGCCGCGAGCGGACCGCGGTGCCGGGCCACGACATCCGTCACCACGTCCCCGACGACGAGCAGGGCGCCCCCGGGCCCGCTCACCCTTCGGCCCAGGCCGCCGCGATCCGTCCCGCCAGCCGCACGTTGCCGCGTACCGCCGCCAGGTTCGCGTTCAGGGACGCGCCCTCGGTGTGCCGCACCAGATACCCCAGCAGGAAGGGGGTGACCGCCTGACCGGTGATCCCCTCTTCCTCGCAGGCCCGCAGCGCGTCGGCGAGCACGCGCGCGTGCAGCCCCGGATCGAGCTGCTCCTCCTCGGGCACCGGGTTGGCGACGATCAGCGCCGACTCAGGTCCGCCGACCGCGTCCTGCGCCCGCATGACGCCGGCGACCTCCTCGGGGGAACGGAGCGTCCAGTCCACCGCATGTCCCGAGTCCGACAGATAGAAGCCGGGGAAGCGCTCCGTACCGTACCCGGCGACCGCGACGCCCAGCGTCTCCAGGCGCTGCAGCGTCGCCGGCACGTCCAGGATCGACTTCACGCCCGCGCACACCACCGTGATCCGCGTCCGTGCGAGCAGCCCCAGGTCGGCCGACTCGTCCTGCGTCACCGTCCACTGCCGGTGCACCCCGCCGAGCCCGCCCGTCGCGAACACCCGTATGCCCGCGCGTGCCGCCAGCAGCGCGGTGGCCGACACGGTCGTCGCGCCGTCGGCCCCCGAGGCCACCGCGAGCGGCAGGTCCCGGTGACCCAGCTTGCGGATCCCGTCCCCGTTCGCGACCCGCTCCACCTGCTCCTTGCCGAGACCCACATGGGGCCTTCCGTCGAGCACGGCGATCGTCGCCGGTACGGCGCCCTCCTGCCGTACGGCCTCCTCCAGTTCCAGCGCCACCTGCAGATTCTGCGGACGGGGCAGCCCGTGCGCGATGATCGTGGACTCGAGGGCCACCACGGGACGGCGGGCGGCGAGCGCCTCCCGCACCTCTTCGGACACCACCAGCACCACGTGCCTGCCTCCTGTTCCCTGCTTCCGCTCTCTGTCTCGCGCTCCTCCCTCATCCCTGGCGGGCGGCACAGCCGGTCAAACCAGACCGTCCGAGATCCGTGCCGCCCGCCGTGTGGTGGTGCCCCTGGTGCGGCCGGGCCTCAGACGGGCCGGACTCCACGCAGCGCCCCGTGCGGGTCGAGCACATACTTGCGGCTCGCACCCCGGTCGAACTCGGCGTAGCCGCGCGGCGCGTCCTCCAGGCCGATCACCGTCGCGTTGACCGCCTTCGCGATGTGCACCCGCTCGTGCAGGATCGCCTTCATCAGCTGCCGGTTGTACTGCATCACGGGGCACTGCCCGGTGGTGAAGCTGTGGCTCTTCGCCCAGCCCAGGCCGAGCCGCACCTTGAGGGTTCCGGATGTGGCGTCCCGGTCGGCCCCGCCGGGGTCGTCCGTGACGTAGAGCCCCGGTATGCCGAGGGCGCCGCCCGCGCGCGTGATGGCCATCAGCGTGTTCAGGACGGTCGCCGGTGCCTCCTGGGCGTCCGGTCCGTGGGCCCGGGCCTCGAAGCCGACCGCGTCGACCGCCGCGTCCACCTCGGGCTCGCCGAGGATCTCCGCGATCTGCTCCCCCGGGCTGCCGCTCGACACGTCGACCGTCTCACAGCCGAAGCTCCTCGCCTGGGCGAGACGTTCGGCGTTGAGGTCGCCCACGACGACCACGGCGGCGCCCAGGAGCTGCGCCGCCGCCGCGGTGGCGAGACCGACCGGGCCCGCCCCGGCGACGTACACCGTGGAACCGGCCCCGACGCCCGCGGTGACCGCGCCGTGGAAGCCGGTCGGGAAGATGTCCGACAGCATGGTCAGGTCGAGGAGCTTCTCGCGCGCCTGGTCCCGGTCGGGGAACCTCAGCAGGTTGAAGTCCGCGTACGGGACCATCGCGTACTCGGCCTGGCCGCCGACCCAGCCGCCCATGTCCACGTAGCCGTACGCCGCCCCGGGGCGGGACGGATTGACGTTCAGGCAGATTCCGGTCCTGCGCTCCTTGCAGTTCCTGCAGCGCCCGCAGGCGATGTTGAACGGCACCGAGACGATGTCCCCGACCTCGATGAACTCGACGTCCGGGCCCCGCTCGACGACCTCCCCGGTCATCTCGTGCCCGAGGACCAGCCCCTCAGGTGCCGTAGTACGGCCCCGCACCATGTGCTGGTCGCTGCCGCAGATGTTGCTGGCGAGCACCTTGATGACGACTCCGTGCCGGCATGTGCGGCCGACGTTGCCGGGAGCCACTCCCGGCCCTTCCCGCAGTTCCAGCGTCGGGTAGTCGATGGTCCTGACCTCGACCGCCCCGGGCTTGAGATACGCGACTGCCCTGTTCCCGCTTTTGCTCATGAGCGACCGCCGTCCCTTCGGCTCCATGGCTTCAGAACGCAGTGCCTGCGCAGGGCGGAGTCTGCTACCGGCTCCGCCGGACGACAACAACCGTCAGAACAATGGCTCTGGAAGCACCCCCTCCAGCGCCAGCAGCTTCCTCTTCGTCTCCAGCCCGCCCCCGAACCCCCCGATTCCGCCGTCGCTCTCGACGACCCGGTGGCACGGCACCACGACCGGCAGCGGATTGGAGCCCATGGCGATACCCACCGCCTGGGCCGCACCCGGCTGCCCCACCCGGCCGGCCAGCTCGCCGTAGCCCACGACCGTGCCGTACGGGACGCCGGAGGCCAGCTCACGCAGCACCCGGCGGTTGAAACCGGAGCTCAGCGACCAGTCCAGCGGCAGCTCGAAGCCCTGGCGCTCGCCCGCGAAGTACGCCGTGACCTGGCGTATCGCCTCGGCCAGCAGCGGTGACCCCGGGTCCGGTACGGGTTCGGTGCCGAGCCGGGAGGCGAGCCGGTCCAGCGCCTTGCCGCGGACCGCGTCCGTGGCGTGGAAGACCACGCTCACCAGGCCGTCGCCCGTCGCGGCCAGCAGCAGCGGGCCGATGTCCGTGCCGACGACGGCCCACACGAGCCGCTGCTCGTCCTGCCCAAGGCTGTTCATGCGACCCACCGTACGGCGGGCCACTGACAACGCCCCCGGTACGGACACCGGCCAGGGTCCGTACCGGGGGCGTACCGGGAGCGGGGCGGGATCAGGAGCCGTCCGTCGCCTCACGGACGACGTCGGGGGCGTTCGTGATGATGCCGTTCACGCCGTAGCCGGCGACGCGGCGGGCGGTGGCCGCGTCGTTCACGGTCCAGGTGAGGATCTCCAGTGGCTTGCCGTGGGGTCCGTCGTGCCCGTGGATCGCGGCGACGTACTCGGGGGAGATCCTCGTGTGCGGCGCGTTGATCTGGTCGGCGAACGTCGCGTACTCGGGCAGGTCGGCGACGTCGGGGGTGCCGAGGAAACCGGTCTTGACGCCCGGGCGCAGCGCGTGGACCGTGCGGATGCTGTCCGCGCTGAAGCTCTGCACGACCAGCCGGGACCGCAGGTGCTTGGGGCTGAGCCACCCCTCGTTGGCCAGCACCTTGAGGGTCTGCCGCTCGATGCCCGGGTAGAGCGCGGGGTTCTTGATCTCCAGGACGAGCTTCTGGTGGTTGCGCGAGACGCGCTCCATGTACTGCTCCAGGGTGGGCACGCGCGCGCCCGCGTACCGGGCACCGAACCAGCTGCCCGCGTCCAGGCGCGAGATCTCCCTGGCGGTGAAGTCCTTCACATTCCACGGCGACCGGCCGGGATAGAGCTCCTCCACGTTCGTGGTCCGCGCGAGTGTCGCGTCGTGGACGACGACGAGCTCGCCGTCCTTCGTACGCTGGACGTCGTTCTCGACCCAGCGGAAGCCCATGTCGGCGGCCCGGTCGACGGCGGCCAGGGTGTTCTCGGGTGCGTAGGCGGAGGCCCCGCGGTGCGCCACGACGATCGGACGGTCGCCGCCGGAGGTGGCGTGGGCGGCGGACGTGGGGAGCAGGAGGGCGGCCGCCGCCCCCACGAGTGCGGAGACCACGGCGGCAACTGAGCGCACGTGCATGCGTACTCCTCGCATAGGTGATCACAGACGGCTCAACGGTGGCAGCGGAGTGTGAACGGAAGAGGGTTACAGGATGGCCGGGTATTCAACGATGTTGCCCGTGTGCCCTCACGGTCACCGCACAAGTGGGGCAGCTCCGTGTTTCTTTGCCGGAATATCGTTCGACCATTCCATCGGGGGTCATACTCTCTGCCTCAACCATGACCGTTACCGCGGTCTGGGGCGGGGGAATCCCACTGAATGTACGTACATATCGGGGCGGAAAGGGTAGCCGCGGATGCAGGGCACGGTCGACGGCTTCAGTTACGGGCTCGTCACACCACTGGCGGCCTATCTCATGGCCTGCCTCGGCGGCGCACTGGGCCTGCGCTGCACGATGAGATCCATGCTCGTGACCCGCTCCTGGCGGGCGGGCTGGCTGGCCCTGGGCTCCGCGGCGATCGGCTCGGGCATCTGGACCATGCACTTCGTCGCGATGATGGGGTTCCAGGTCAGGGAGACCCCCGTCCACTACGATGCACCGACCACGTTCGCGAGCCTCGCCGTCGCCGTCGTCATGGTCGGCGTCGGCATCTTCATCGTCGGGTACTGGGGCGCGACCGGAACGGCCCTGTTCACCGGAGGCACCCTCACCGGACTGGGCGTGGCCTCGATGCACTACCTGGGCATGGCCGGGATGCGCCTCAACGGGAAGCTCGAGTACGACACCCTGACCGTCGGCGCCTCGGTCGTCATAGCCGTCGTCGCCGCGATCGCCGCCCTGTGGGCGGCCGGACAGGTCCGCGGCTTCCTGTGGAGCGTCGGCGCGAGCCTCGTCATGGGACTCGCCGTCACCGGCATGCACTACACGGGCATGGCCGCCCTCACCGTCCACCTCCACGCCGCGGACGGCACCCCGCCCGGCGAGTCGGCCGCGGCCCTGCTCGCCCCGATGATGATCGGCCCGATCGTCTTCCTCGCCCTCGCCGCCGTCGTCGTGATGCGCGACCCACGGATGGTCATGGGCGGGCCCGGCTGGGACGCCGAGGCGCGCCGCCCCGGCATCCCGGCCCATGCCACCGCCTCCCACCTGGGAGGACGCGAGGTCTCCCGGCTCCGCCGACACCACTGCCACCCCCGGCACCCGGGCTCCCGAACCCCGCAGAACTGGTGACACGGGCCGGTTGTCAGTGCGGGGCCGTACGGTTGATGCCATGCGGCCCGTATCAAAGATCGAACGCACGGGGGCGCCCTTCGAGGTCGTCAGCCCCTACCAGCCGAGCGGTGACCAGCCGACGGCCATCGCCGAGCTCGCCCGGCGGATCGAAGCAGGCGAGAAGGACGTCGTCCTGCTGGGTGCCACCGGCACCGGCAAGTCCGCCACCACCGCCTGGATGATCGAGAAGCTCCAGCGCCCCACCCTCGTGATGGCGCCGAACAAGACACTGGCCGCCCAGCTGGCGAACGAGTTCCGTGAGCTCCTGCCGAACAACGCCGTCGAGTACTTCGTCTCGTACTACGACTACTACCAGCCCGAGGCGTACGTCCCGCAGTCGGACACGTACATCGAGAAGGACTCCTCGATCAACGAGGAGGTGGAGCGGCTGCGCCACTCCGCGACCAACTCGCTGCTCACCCGCCGCGACGTCGTCGTGGTCGCCTCGGTCTCCTGCATCTACGGCCTCGGCACGCCGCAGGAGTACGTGGACCGGATGGTCCCCCTCCGGGTCGGCGACGAGATCGACCGCGACGACCTGCTGCGCCGCTTCGTCGACATCCAGTACACGCGCAACGACACGGCGTTCGCCCGCGGCACCTTCCGCGTCCGTGGCGACACCATCGAGATCTTCCCCGTGTACGAGGAGCTCGCCGTCCGCATCGAGATGTTCGGCGACGAGATCGAGGCGCTCTCCACGCTCCACCCGCTCACCGGCGAGGTCATCAGCGACGACCAGCAGCTCTACGTCTTCCCGGCGTCCCACTACGTTGCGGGCCCCGAGCGCCTGGAGCGCGCCGTGGGCGACATCGAGAAGGAGCTCGCCGAGCGCCTGACCGAGCTGGAGCGGCAGGGCAAGCTGCTGGAGGCCCAGCGGCTGCGCATGCGCACCACGTACGACATCGAGATGCTCCGCGAGATCGGCACCTGCTCCGGCGTGGAGAACTACTCGATGCACTTCGACGGCCGCGCCCCCGGCTCCCCGCCGAACACGCTGCTGGACTACTTCCCGGAGGACTTCCTCCTCGTCATCGACGAGTCGCACGTCACCGTGCCCCAGATCGGCGCGATGTACGAGGGCGACGCCTCCCGCAAGCGCACCCTCGTGGACCACGGCTTCCGGCTCCCCTCCGCCCTGGACAACCGTCCGCTGAAGTGGGAGGAGTTCACGGAGCGCATCGGGCAGACCGTCTACCTGTCGGCGACCCCGGGCCAGTACGAGCTCTCGCGCGCGGACGGCTACGTCGAGCAGATCATCCGCCCCACCGGCCTGGTCGACCCCGAGGTCGTGGTCAAGCCCACCGAGGGCCAGATCGACGACCTGGTGCACGAGATCCGCAAGCGCACCGAGAAGGACGAGCGCGTCCTCGTCACCACGCTCACCAAGAAGATGGCCGAGGACCTCACCGACTACTTCGTCGAGCTCGGCATCCAGGTCCGCTATCTGCACAGCGACGTCGACACCCTGCGCCGCGTCGAGCTGCTGCGCGAACTGCGCGCCGGCGAGTACGACGTCCTGGTCGGCATCAACCTCCTCAGGGAGGGCCTCGACCTGCCCGAGGTCTCCCTGGTGGCGATCCTCGACGCCGACAAGGAGGGCTTCCTGCGCTCCGGGACCTCCCTCATCCAGACCATCGGCCGCGCGGCGCGCAACGTCTCCGGCCAGGTCCACATGTATGCCGACAAGATCACCCCGGCGATGGAGAAGGCCATCGACGAGACCAACCGCCGCCGGGAGAAGCAGATCGCCTACAACAAGGCGAACGGCATCGACCCGCAGCCGCTCCGCAAGAAGATCAACGACATCGTGGCGCAGATCGCCCGCGAGGACGTCGACACGGAGCAGCTGCTCGGCACGGGTTACCGCAACCTGAAGGACGGCAAGGGAGCCAAGGCCCCCGTGCCCTCTCTGGGCAAGGCGGACAAGGGCGCCAAGGGCAAGGCCGCCGCGACGGTTCCCACCGACCGTCCGGCCGCCGCGCTCGCCGAGCAGATCGAGCAGATGACCGAGCGCATGCGCGCGGCCGCCGCCGAGCTCCAGTTCGAGATCGCCGCCCGGCTGCGGGACGAGGTGTCCGAGATGAAGAAGGAGCTGCGCCAGATGAAGGAGGCGGGCCTGGCCTGACGGCTGCCCGCGCCCGGCGGGAGCGGCACGGTGTCGCAGGGTGTCGCACTGTGTTGCAGGACCGACACAAACCGCGTTCCGGGCTTCGGCACCGGCAGTGCCGAACCGTAAGGTTCTGGTCATCCGCGGGCTCCGCGGCAACAGGGGACGGTGTGAGAGGGGATCGGCGTGACGGTCAACATGACCAAGGGGCAGGCCATCAGCCTGCAGAAGAACGACGGGGGCACGCTGACCGCGGTGCGTATGGGGCTGGGCTGGCAGGCGGCCCCCCGGCGCGGTCTGTTCGGCACCCGGACCCGGGAGGTCGACCTCGACGCCTCCGCCGTGCTGTTCGCGGAGAAGCAGCCGGTCGACGTCGTCTTCTTCCGCCACCTCGTCAGCGACGACGGCTCCGTCCGCCACACCGGTGACAACCTCGTCGGCGGTGTCGGCCAGGGCGGCGACGACGAGTCCGTCCTCGTCGACCTCCAGCGCGTCCCCGTCCACATCGACCAGATCGTCTTCACCGTGAACTCCTTCACGGGCCAGACCTTCCAGGAGGTGCAGAACGCGTTCTGCCGCCTGGTCGACGAGAGCAACGGCCAGGAGCTCGCCCGCTACACCCTGGCGGGCGGCGGCGCGTACACCGCCCAGATCATGGCCAAGGTGCACCGCGCGGGCAGCGGCTGGCAGATGACCGCCCTCGGGGTCCCCGCCAACGGCCGCACCTTCCAGGACCTGATGCCGGCCATCCTGCCGGTCCTGTAGGCGCGACCGCGCACCGGGCGACACAGGGGGACTGCGGCGATGACGGCCGAGCTGGTCCGGGGACAGAACCATCCACTCCCCGGGGCCCGACTCGAGATACGGGTCTCGGCCGGGGAGCCGGTCGTGGTGGGGGCCACACTTGCCGACGAGCACGGCACGGTGCACGGTGTCGAACGGGTGGCCCACCCGGGTGCGCCCGCCCTGCCCGGGATCGAGATCGAGGTGTCCCGGCAGGCGGCGGCCGACCACCGCCTCGCCGTGGACCTGGACGCCCTGCCGCGGTCCGTGCACCGGGTGAGCGTGCTGCTCGCGCTGCCGTCCGGAGCCGGGGGACCGGTACGGTTCGGCGCCGTGGCCGCCCCCTACGTCGCCGTCACCGGCCCCGACGGCCATGAGGTCGCCAGTCACACCCTCACCGGCCTGGACTCCGAGTCGGCCGTCGTCGCCCTGGAGCTCTACCGCAGACAGGGCGCCTGGAGGGTCCGCGCGGTCGGCCAGGGCTACGCGGGCGGTCTCGCCGAACTCCTCGCCGACCAGGGCCTGCCCGAGGCCCGGCAGCTCGCGGGCGCCATCGACGAGGCGGCGGCCCGGGGCCTCACCCGTCCGGTGGCGGCTCCCTCGCAGCACAGGGACGCAGCCGGTGCGCAGGACGTCCCCTCGCCCCGTGACGGCACCTCCGGCCCGCACGACGACACGCTGCCCGGCCGTACGGCACCCCCGGCCGGGCCCGTACCCGCCGACCTGCCCGCTGCCCCTCCGTCCCTGCCCACCGATCCGCCCGCCGCCGCCCCGTCTCCGCCCACCGATCCGCCCGCCGCCCCACCGGCCCGGCCCACCGACTCGTCTCCCGTCGCACCGGCCCCGCCCGCTACCGACGGCCCCATCGACTACACCCACCCCGGCCGGCGGACCACCGCCCCACCGGCGCCCCCGCAGGCCGCTCTTCCGGGCGGTCCGGGGGAGCCCGCGCGACCCGTCGCCGGGGACGCGGCCGGCTGGTCCCTGGACGAGCGGCTCTACCACCAGGTCTGGGGCATGTTCGAGGACCTCGCCCGCACCACGGCCGCGTACCGGGGCGCGGTCGACTTCGCCGACTCCCGTAGGGAGCAGGAGCTCGACCGGATCCTCGCCGATCCGGGCAGCCGCGTCGACGGCCGGGCGGACGCCGCACGCGACGCGGCCCGCGACCGGCACAGCCGGCTGGTCGACCGGGCCCGGGAGGCCCTCGACCGGGATCTCGCCCAGCTCAGGGCCGAGGCCGAGGTGGTCGAGCCCGCACTGCCCCCGGCGTACGCCCGCTGGGACAACCCCGTCTGGCACGGCTACCGGGTGCCGGTGGAGAACCCGATGGCCCTCCGCCTGGGCGACCTCCGGCTGCCCGAGAGCGCCGGCCTGCGCATCCCGATGCTGGTCCGGCTGCCGTTGGAGCGCGGTCTGTGGGTCGACAGCGGGCGCAGCGGAGCCGCCGGTGCCTCGTTCGCCGACGCGGACGGACTGCGCCGTCTCGCCCTGGACACGGCCACCGCGCTGGCCGCGCGGCTCCTCGCGGTCCATCCGCCGGGCGAGTTCACCGTCCACGTCGTCGATCCGGCCGGCACCGGTACGTCCGCGTTCGCGCCGCTTTCCGACAGCGGGGTGCTCGCCGCTCCGCCCGCCGCCGGGGCCGCGGGCGTGACGGACGTCCTGGGCCGGCTCGCCCAGCGCGTCGACCTGGTGCAGATGGCGGTGCGCGGCGGTGCGCCCGACGCTCTGCCGGCCGGTCCGGACACGGCCGAGCAGCTGCTGATCGTCAATGACTTCCCACACGGCTTCGACGACCGGGCCGTGACCCGGCTGCGCTACCTCGCCGACGAGGGCCCGGCCGTGGGCGTCCACCTGATGATGGTCGCCGACCGTCAGGACGCCGCAGGGTACGGACCGCTGCTCGACCCGCTGTGGCGTGGGCTGCTGCGCCTGACGCCCGTGCCCGACGACCATCTCGCCGACCCGTGGGTGGGGCACGCCTGGACGTACGAGCCCGTCCTCGTGCCGGCCGGCAGCCGGGTGCTGCAGCACGTCCTCGGCCGGGTCGCCGAGGCCCGCCGTTCCCGGAACCGCTGAGCCGTTCGGGGCGCGCACCTGGCCCGATCCGGACCCTGATCAGCGCACTTGGATCCTTCTTTACTAACCTCTTTACCTTTCCTTGGTGATTCGGGTACTCTCGTTCTCCACGGAGGGGAGTACTCCCTGCCCTGCGGCGTGCCCGTCAGTACGGACCAGGTTCGAGCGATCGAGCCGGATCCCGGGGCGTCGGCCCGCGGTACCAGGCGCCTGCGCGCCCACCGGTGCCCCGGGTGGAAGAGACCTCCGGTAGCGACGACGCTGACATTTGCCGTTACGTACTGCCGGAGGCGCAGTGGAAGTTTCAACGACCCTGTGGGTCCTGACCATCGCGGGCCTCATAGCCCTCATCGCGGCCGACTTCTTCATCGGCCGCAAGCCCCATGACGTGTCCATCAAGGAAGCCGGTATCTGGACGATCGTCTGGATCGTCCTCGCCGCGATCTTCGGGCTCGGTCTGCTCGTCTTCGGCGACGGACAGGCCTCCGGGGAGTTCTTCGCCGGTTACATCACCGAGAAGTCGCTGAGCGTCGACAACCTCTTCGTCTTCGTCGTCATCATGGCGAAGTTCGCGGTGCCCTCGCAGTACCAGCAGCGTGTGCTGCTCTTCGGTGTGCTGGTGGCCCTTGTGCTCCGCACCATATTCATCGCCGCGGGCGCCGCGATGATCTCCAACTTCTCCTGGGTCTTCTACATCTTCGGCGCCATCCTCATCTGGACGGCCTGGGGGCTCATCAAGGAGGCCCGCGCCGACGAGGAAGAGGAGGAGTGGGAGGAGAACAAGCTCCTCAAGGCCATCGAGCGCCGCTTCGGTGTGGCCGACCGCTACCACGGCACCAAGCTGTGGATCGAGGAGAACGGCAAGCGCGTCATGACGCCGATGCTGGTCGTGATGCTCGCGATCGGCACCACCGACATCCTCTTCGCGCTCGACTCCATCCCGGCGATCTTCGGCCTCACCCAGGACCCGTACATCGTCTTCACGGCCAACGCCTTCGCCCTGATGGGTCTGCGCCAGCTGTACTTCCTCATCGGTGGTCTGATGAAGAAGCTGGTCCACCTCTCGTACGGCCTGTCGGTCATTCTCGCCTTCATCGGCGTGAAGCTGGTGCTGCACGCGCTGCACGAGTCCGGCGTGCACGTGCCCGAGGTCACCCTTCCGGTCTCGCTCAGCGTGATCTGCGGCGTCCTGGTCATTACCACGATCACCAGCCTGATCGCCTCCAAGAAGAAGGCGGAGGCCGAGCAGCGGGAGATCGACGCCGGCTCGAAGGACAAGGACAGCGTCGAGGCCTGACGCCCCTTCTGTCCTGAGAACCCCGCACCGGGGGTGGTGAACGGCGCTTCGCCGGTCACCACCCCCGGTGCTCGTTCAGGGCATCGGGGCGCACCGCCCGAACCACCGGAGTGCGGGGCCCCCGTACCTTTGCGACGATCGCCGCATGGTCGTTCGCCTCGGGTCGTACGTGCTGCAGTGGACGACGATCGTGCCGGTGGTCGCGGTCGTCCTGCTGATCCTCACCTGGGGCCGCGACCTGCCCGGGGTGATGGTGGCCCTGGTGACGCTGGTGCTCGCCGCGTCCGTACTGGCCGCCGTGCATCACGCCGAGGTGGTCGCACACCGCGTCGGGGAACCCTTCGGCTCCCTGGTCCTCGCCGTCGCCGTCACGATCATCGAGGTGGCCCTGATCGTCACCTTGATGGCCGACGGCGGGGACAAGAGCGCCACCCTCGCCCGCGACACGGTCTTCGCGGCCGTGATGATCACCTGTAACGGCATCGTGGGCCTGAGCCTGCTCGTCGCCTCGCTCCGCCACAGGGTCGCGATCTTCAACCCCGAGGGCACCGGCGCCGCCCTCGCGACGGTCGCCACACTCGCCACGCTCAGCCTGGTCTTCCCCACCTTCACCACCAGCAGGCCCGGCCCTGAGTTCTCCACGGTCCAGCTCGTCTTCGCCGCGCTGTTCTCACTGGTCCTGTACGGGCTCTTCGTGGCGACCCAGACCGTGCGCCACCGTGACTACTTCCTGCCGATCAGCCGGCACGGCGAGGTGATCACCGCGAGCGACCACGCCGAGGCACCGACCACCCGTACCGCCCTGACCAGCCTCGGCCTGCTCGGGCTCGCCCTGGTGGGCGTCGTCGGCCTCGCCAAGGGGGTCTCGCCCACCATCGAGTCGGGCGTCGCGGCGGCCGGACTGCCGCACGCCGTCGTCGGTGTGGTCATCGCCCTGCTCGTGCTGCTCCCCGAGACCATCGCGGCGCTGCGCTCGGCCCGCCGTGACCGGGTGCAGACCAGTCTCAACCTCGCGCTGGGCTCCGCGATGGCCAGCATCGGCCTGACCATTCCCGCGGTCGCCCTGGCGTCCTTCTGGCTGCCCGGTCCGCTCGTCCTGGGCCTCGGCGGCACCCATATGGTGCTGCTCGCGCTGACCGTCGTGGTGAGCTCCCTCACGGTGGTGCCGGGGCGCGCGACACCGCTCCAGGGCGGGGTCCACCTGGTGCTGTTCGCGGCGTTCCTGGAACTGGCGGCCAACCCGTAGGGCGCCGCCCGGCCGGCCGCCGCCCTCACCGCGCCACGCCCCGGGCCCCGCCTCGTCCTTCATCCCGCAGGAGCCTCCGCCGCCACCGCCCGCACCGGCCGTGTCTCCGGCAGCAGCGCGAAGCACCCGAGGCTCAGCAGCGCGATGCCCGTCAGATACGCGGCCACGCCCCATGGCACCCGCTCACCCTGCGCCAGGGCCGTCGCCACCAGCGGCGTCAGTGCCCCGCCGAGCACCCCGCCCAGGTTGTAGCCCACGGCGGCGCCCGTGCAGCGCACCCGGGGCTCGTACAGCTCCGGCAGATAGGCGGCGATCACGGCGAACATGGTGATGAACGCGAGCATCGCCACCAGGAAGCCGAAGAACATCAGCAGGGGTTCGCCGGTCGCCAGCAGACCGACCAGCGGGAACATCCACAGCGCGGAGGCGGCGCTGCCGGCCAGGCACAGCGGCCGTCGGCCGAACCGGTCGCCCAGGATCGCCGCCAGCGGGGTCAGCGCCCCCTTCACCACCACGGCGGCCATGATGCACGCCAGCATGACGGTGCGGTTCACCCCCAGGCGTTCGGTCGCGTAGGAGAGGGACCACGTCGTCACCATGTAGAACACGGCGTACCCGGCCGACAGCGCCCCGGCCGTCAGCAGCACCAGCCGCCAGTGATCGCGCACCACCTCGGCGAGCGGCACGCGCGCGTGGTCGTCGATCCGGAGGAACTGCGGGCTCTCGGTGAGCGAGTGGCGCAGCCACAGACCGGCCACGGCGAGGACGCCCGCCGCCCAGAAGGGCACCCGCCAGCCCCAGGAGGCGAACTGCGCGTCCGACAACGTTGCCGAGAGGACCAGCATGACGCCGTTGGCCAGCAGGAATCCCACCGCGGGGCCGATCTGCGGGAAGCTCGCCCACAGCCCCCGCCGCTCGGCCGGCGCGTGCTCCGCCGTCAGCAGCACGGCGCCGCCCCACTCACCGCCGAGCCCCAGCCCCTGCAGGAACCGCAGGACGAGGAGGAGCACCGGAGCGGTCAGCCCGATCGTGTCGTACGTCGGTACGCACCCGACGGCGACGGTCGCCCCGCCGGTCAGCAGCAGTGAGGCGACGAGGACCGGCCGCCGCCCGTGCCGGTCCCCGACGTGCCCGAAGAGCACCGACCCCAGGGGGCGGGCCACGAATCCGACGGCGAAGGTCCCGAAGGCCGCGAGCGTGCCCGCCACCGGTGAGAACGTCGGGAAGAACAGCGGCCCGAGCACCAGTGCGGCCGCGGTGCCGTACACGAAGAAGTCGTAGAACTCGATGGCCGTCCCGGCGAGCGAGGCGCTCGCGAGCCGCAGCATGGAAGGTCGTTTCACGGAGTGTGCAGGATGCATGCCGCGTCAACTACCCTGAGTGACAAGGAGTTACGGGGGCGCGCGGTAGCGGTGTCGGCGCACCGTGATAAACCGGGTTCGAGCAGCGGCCTATCACGCGCCGACCAGCCGACCGGACCGGAGGAATCGTGCCCCGCACCCTCGCCAACGCCCCGATCATGGTCCTGAACGGGCCCAATCTGAACCTTCTGGGCCAGCGGCAGCCCGAGATCTACGGTTCCGACACGCTCGCCGACATCGAGGAGATGTGCGCGAAGGCGGCGGCCGCGCACGGCGGCACGGTCGACTTCCGGCAGTCCAACCACGAGGGCGAACTGATCGACTGGATCCAGGAGGCGAGGCTGAGCCACGCGGGGATCGTCATCAATCCCGGCGCCTACTCGCACACCTCCGTGGCGATCCTGGACGCGCTCAACACCTGTGACGGCCTGCCCGTGCTGGAGGTCCACATCTCCAACATCCACAAGCGCGAGTCGTTCCGGCACCACTCGTACGTCTCGCTGCGCGCCGACGGGGTCATCGCCGGGTGCGGGGTGCAGGGGTACGTGTTCGCCGTGGAGCGGGTTGCCGCGCTGGCGGGCACCGGGCGGACCGACGCCTGAGTGTCCGTAGGCAGCCGGATCACCAGCCCCGCGCGTGCCACTCCGGCAGCTGCGGGCGTTCCATGCCCAGCGTCGTGTCGTTGCCGTGGCCCGGGTAGACCCAGGTCTCGTCCGGAAGCGCGTCGAAGATCTTCGTCTCCACGTCGTGGATCAGGCTCGCGAAGGCCTTCGGGTCCTTGCGGGTGTTGCCCACACCGCCGGGGAACAGGCAGTCCCCCGTGAACACGTGCGGGTGCCCGTGCGGGTCGTCGTAGACGAGGACGATCGAGCCGGGTGTGTGGCCCACCAGGTGGCGTGCGGTGAGTGCGACGTGCCCCACCCGGATGGTGTCGCCGTCGTCGACCAGGACGTCGGTCGGCACCGGGATGCCGTCGGCGTCGTCCCGGCCCGCATACGTCCGTGCGCCCGTGACCGCCACGACCTCGGCGAGCGCCTGCCAGTGGTCGCCGTGCCGATGGGTGGTGACGACGGACGTGATGCCGTCGTCACCGATCAGGGTGAGCAGCGTGCCGGCGTCGTTCGCCGCGTCGATCAGCAGCTGCTCGTCCGTGGCGCGGCAGCGCAGGAGATACGCGTTGTTGTCCATCGGGCCGACCGCGACCTTGGAGATCATCAGGTCCTGCAGTTCGTGCACGTCCGCCGGGCCGCCGGCCTTCACCGCTCCGCTGTACGTCATGGCCGTCAGTCTAGGGCGGAGGCGGTACGGGGAGCAGGCCGTCGCCGGGCCGCGCGCGGGTGCCCTACAGCGGGGGCAGCGACGGCAGGGGGCCGCCCGAGACGTCGAGCCCGGTGCCGTCGCGCCGCCCGGACAGCCAGCCGAGCAGCGCGGGCGCCGGGCCGGTCACCGTCACCTCGGGCCCGGCGGCCTGCCTTCCCGTGCTCCACGCGCGCGTGCCGTCGGTCACCCGGGTGCACGGCACCTCGGGGTGCCCGGCGAAGCGTTCGGCGAGGAAGGCGGTCTCCCGCTCCGTGAACTCCTCGGGCAGGTCCTCCAGCTCGTACCCGATGCCCAGGTCGACGTGGTGCAGCTCGACCTCCACCCATCGCCGGAACGGCACCCGGGACGCGGAGTCCTTCACCCCGTTGCGCAGCTCCAGGGTGCGGGACCAGTCCTGGGGCGCGGCCGCCGTGTCCTGGAAGCGGGCCGCGCTGTCCCGTACGTCGGCGAGCTGGGCGTCCAGGGGGCGCGGCGCGTCCCGCTCGATGTCGGCGTCCCGCGCCTCCGCGGACGCGTACATGGGGCGCCCCTCGAAGACGTTCACCAGGGCGTCGGCGTTGCGGGCGAGGTGGGCGAGGACGTGTCCCCGGGTCCAGCCGGGCAGCCGTGAGGCCTCGGTCACGGCGGTGTCGTCCAGTGCGGCGGCCGCGGTGAGGAGCCGCTCGGTGGCGTCGCGTACAGAGGCCAGGTCGCGCGCGTGATCCATCATGCGGCCGACCCTAGCCCGCGCCACGCGACCGGGTGAAGGATGTCGATGATCCCGGTAAATCGAATGCGCGTGCTATAAGGTCGTGGGTGGCGCCGGGCATTTTGGAAGGCCCGGGATTGTTGTGAACGGGGAAACAGGACCGGCGCTGTCAGTGGCTCCCCCTAGTCTGGAATCGACGGGGGCCCCGCCCCTGTCTCTTCACTCAAGAAAGGTGCGGACCGGCGTGGCCGACCGTCTCATCGTCCGTGGCGCGCGCGAGCACAATCTGAAGAACGTCTCGCTCGACCTGCCGCGCGACTCGCTCATCGTCTTCACGGGCCTGTCGGGGTCGGGCAAGTCCTCGCTGGCCTTCGACACCATCTTCGCCGAGGGCCAGCGCCGCTACGTGGAGTCGCTGTCCTCGTACGCCCGGCAGTTCCTCGGGCAGATGGACAAGCCGGACGTGGACTTCATCGAAGGTCTGTCCCCGGCCGTCTCCATCGACCAGAAGTCGACCTCGCGCAACCCGCGCTCCACGGTCGGCACGATCACCGAGGTCTACGACTACCTGCGGCTGCTGTTCGCGCGCATCGGCAAGCCGCACTGTCCCGAGTGCCGCCGCCCGATCTCCCGGCAGTCGCCGCAGGCCATCGTCGACCGGGTCCTGGAGCTGCCGGAGGGCAGCCGCTTCCAGGTGCTGTCGCCGCTGGTGCGCGAGCGCAAGGGCGAGTTCGTCGACCTCTTCGCCGACCTCCAGACCAAGGGCTACTCCCGCGCGCGGGTCGACGGGCAGACCGTCCAGCTCACCGAGCCGCCGACCCTGAAGAAGCAGGAGAAGCACACCATCGAGGTGGTCGTCGACCGCCTCACGGTCAAGGACTCCGCCAAGCGCCGCCTCACCGACTCCGTCGAGACCGCGCTCGGTCTCTCCGGCGGCATGGTCGTCCTCGACTTCGTCGACCTCCCCGAGGACGACCCCGAGCGCGAGCGCATGTTCTCGGAGCACCTGTACTGCCCGTACGACGACCTGTCCTTCGAGGAGCTGGAGCCCCGCTCCTTCTCCTTCAACTCGCCCTTCGGCGCCTGCCCCGACTGCTCGGGCATCGGCACGCGCATGGAGGTCGACCCGGAGCTGATCGTCCCCGACGAGGACAAGTCCCTCGACGAGGGCGCGATCCACCCCTGGTCGCACGGGCACACCAAGGACTACTTCGCCCGGCTGATCGGCGCCCTCGCCGAAGCGCTGGGCTTCCGGACCGACATCCCCTTCGCCGGCCTGCCGCAGCGCGCGAAGAAGGCCCTCCTGTACGGACACAAGACGCAGGTCGAGGTCCGCTACCGCAACCGGTACGGACGCGAGCGCGTGTACACCACGGCCTTCGAGGGCGCCGTCCCCTTCGTGAAGCGGCGGCACAGCGAGGCCGAGAGCGACACCAGCCGCGAGCGCTTCGAGGGCTATATGCGCGAGGTGCCCTGCCCCACGTGTGAGGGCACGCGCCTGAAGCCGATCGTCCTCGCGGTCACCGTCATGGGGAAGTCGATCGCCGAAGTCTCCGCGATGTCCATCAGCGACTGCGCGGACTTCCTGGGCGAGCTGACGCTGGACGCCCGCGACAAGAAGATCGCCGAGCGGGTGCTGAAGGAGGTCAACGAGCGGCTGCGGTTCCTGGTCGACGTCGGCCTGGACTACCTCTCGCTGAACCGCGCGGCCGGCACGCTCTCCGGCGGCGAGGCCCAGCGCATCCGCCTCGCCACCCAGATCGGCTCCGGCCTGGTGGGCGTGCTCTACGTCCTCGACGAGCCGTCCATCGGCCTGCACCAGCGCGACAACCACCGGCTGATCGAGACCCTGGTCCGGCTGCGCGACATGGGCAACACGCTCATCGTCGTCGAGCACGACGAGGACACGATCAAGGTCGCCGACTGGGTCGTCGACATCGGCCCCGGCGCCGGTGAGCACGGCGGCGAGGTCGTCCACAGCGGCACCTTCAAGGAGCTGCTGGACAACGAGGAGTCGATGACCGGGCAGTACCTGTCCGGCCGGAAGGCCATCGCCGTCCCGGACGTCCGCCGTCCGATCGACCCCGGCCGCGCGCTCACGGTGCACGGCGCCCGCGAGAACAACCTGAAGGACATCGACGTGTCCTTCCCGCTGGGCGTGCTCACGGCCGTCACCGGCGTGTCGGGCTCCGGCAAGTCGACGCTGGTCAACGACATCCTGTACACGCACCTGGCCCGCGAGCTGAACGGCGCGCGCAGCGTGCCCGGCCGGCACACGCGCGTGGACGGCGACGACCTCGTCGACAAGGTCGTCCACGTCGACCAGTCGCCCATCGGCCGCACCCCGCGGTCCAACCCGGCGACGTACACCGGTGTCTTCGACCACGTCCGCAAGCTGTTCGCGGAGACCACCGAGGCGAAGGTGCGGGGCTACCAGCCCGGCCGCTTCTCCTTCAACGTCAAGGGCGGCCGCTGCGAGAACTGCTCCGGCGACGGCACCATCAAGATCGAGATGAACTTCCTGCCGGACGTGTACGTCCCCTGCGAGGTCTGCCACGGGGCGCGCTACAACCGGGAGACCCTGGAGGTCCACTACAAGGGCAAGTCCATCGCCGACGTCCTCAACATGCCCATCGAGGAGGCTCTCGACTTCTTCGAGGCCGTGCCGGGCATCTCCCGCCACCTGCGGACGCTCAACGAGGTCGGTCTCGGCTACGTCCGGCTCGG
Source organism: Streptomyces sclerotialus (assembly GCA_000719105.1). Classification (GTDB taxonomy): domain Bacteria; phylum Actinomycetota; class Actinomycetes; order Streptomycetales; family Streptomycetaceae; genus Streptomyces; species Streptomyces sclerotialus_B. Next base: position 73,281 of record JODX01000024.1, read on the forward strand.
CCAGCCCGCCACCACGCTGTCCGGTGGTGAGGCGCAGCGCGTCAAGCTGGCGAGCGAGCTGCAGAAGCGCTCCACCGGGCGCACGGTGTACGTGCTCGACGAGCCGACCACCGGTCTGCACTTCGAGGACATCAGCAAGCTCATCCAGGTGCTGTCCGGCCTGGTCGACAAGGGCAACACGGTCATCGTCATCGAGCACAACCTCGATGTGATCAAGACCGCCGACTGGCTCGTCGACATGGGCCCCGAGGGCGGCAGCGGCGGTGGCGTCGTGGTCGCCGAGGGCACGCCGGAGCAGGTGGCCGCGGTCCCGGCCAGCCACACCGGCAAGTTCCTCCGCGAGATCCTGGGCGCCGAGCGCGTCAGCGACGCCGCCCCGGTGAAGGCCCCGCGCAAGGCCGCGGCCAGGAAGACGGTCGCCGCCAAGTCGACGGCGAAGCGGACGGTGACGGCGAAGGCGGCCCCCGCCAAGAAGGCCACGCGCAGCCGCAAGGCCTGACGGGAACGGCCGGTACGGTCGGCGAACGTGCGGCGCCCCGGGGACTCTTCCCGGGGCGCCGCGGTTTTCGCCGATCAGCTCGCTCGGTAGGTCCGGCGGGTCGTCACGGACCTTCCAGCTCGGCCGCGTACGGCGGCTCCGCGCCCGCCCGGGAGCAGGTGATCGCGGCCGCGCGGGTGGCGAATCGCAGGAGGCCGGTCCAGTCGGCGGGCGACAAGGCGGACAGCGCGGCGGGGGAGAGGGCATCGCGCGCGGCCAGGCCGTGCAGGAGGGCTGCGTTGACCGTGTCACCGGCGCCGATGGTGTCGACGACCTCCACCTCCTCCCCGGGGACCGGGTGGACGGCGCCGTCACGGGTGAAGGCGGTCAGCCCGTCGCCGCCCTGAGTGATCACGACGGCCGACGGACCGGCGGCCAGCCACTCGCGCGGCGTGCCGCCCAGCCACTCCGCGTCCTCCACGGAGAGCTTGAGCAGCGACACATAGGGCAGCCAGCTCTTGAACCGGGCCCGGTAGGCGTCCGCGTCCGGGATGAGGCCGGCCCGGATGTTCGGGTCCAGCGCGGTGAAGACGCCGCGCTCGGCCGCGGTCCGCATCAGCTCCTCGTACGCGCTCGCGCCGGGTTCCAGGACGAGCGAACAGGTACCGAAGGACACCGCCCCGGTGCCCTCCGGCAGCCGGCCGGGCGCCTCGAAGAGACGGTCCGCCGTGCCCTCGACGTAGAAGGAGTACGCGGCCGAGCCGTCCTCGTCGAGCGAGGCCACGGCGAGGGTCGTCGGCTCCGGCCCGCGCTGCACGGACGCGACGTCGACACCCGCCGCGCGCAGTCCCTCCAGCAGTGCCTCGCCGAACGCGTCGCGCGAGACACGGGAGAAGAAGGCCGTGGGCGAGCCGAGACGGCCCAGCGCGACGGCCGTGTTGTAGGGGCCGCCGCCCCGCGCGGGCCGCAGGTCCGCGAGCGCACCCGCCCCTTGCGGTACCAGGTCGATCAGTGCCTCACCGGCGACGACGATCACAGGAGTGTCCTTCCTTGGGCAGCTGCGCGGTTCCAGGACCCCCATTCTTCAGTCTCCGGTCTTCTTCAGGCCCCGGATCACGGATCACGGACTCCACGAACGTCCGTGCAGGCGCTCACGCGCGCGTACGTGCACCCGTCACTCCCACTCCCACCCGATGCCGAGGATCCCCGAGCGCACACGTGGCTCGACGAGGTGGACCGAGCGGTGCCGGGAGCTCAGCGCGAGCTCCCGGTGGCCGCTGCGCGGGGCCGCCGGGGTGTGCTGCGTGAACCGGTGGCAGCGCGCCGGCAGGGACTGCTCGTCGAAGCGCACCTGGAGCACGTACTGCCCGCCCGTGCAGCCGAACCCGCGGACGTACTCGCGCGACGTGCCGGCCGTGCCGTCCTCGACGGCGTACCGGAAGAGGAAGGTGTCGCCGATGCGCAGCCGCACGTCGAAGAGCAGCTCGGCGACGAGCACCCCGGTGTCGTGGTGCCAGCGCACACGCCCGGTCCGGCAGTTCTCCAGCGCGCGCACCGACATGCGTTCCGGCACGCAGCCCGGGTCGCCGTGGTGCACGGCCACATAGCGGTCCACACCGTCCCGGTGGGCGCGCACGATGTGGTGGGACTCGCGGCTCAGCAGTTCGCGGCGCGCGCCGATCCGCACCCGCTCGTGGTGGCCGATGGTCTGCAGCCCGCCCTCCGGTGACGCCTCCAGCTCGTCCAGGAGCCGCTCCAGTACGCCCGAGGCCGCCACCAGGGAACGGTACGAGCGGCCGGCCGGGCGGTCCGGGGACGGGCGCTCGTCGGCCCCGGCGAGCAGGCGGATCAGCGACTCGTCCGGGAGGTGGAGGATCTCCTCCAGAGCACGTACGGCCCGCAGCGACTCGGGGCGCTGCGGGCGCCGGGCGCCCTGCTGCCAGTAGCTCAGGCTCGTCACGCCGACCCTGACCCCGTAGCGGGACAGGTGGTGCTGGACACGCTGCAGCGGCAGCCCCCGTGCGGCGATCGCGGCCCGCAGTGCGACATGGAAGGGGCCGCCCTGCAGGGCCGACGCCAGTTCCGCCGTGCCTGCGGTGCCGACGTCCGCGTGCTCTGTGCCGTGCCGCATGCAGAAACCTCTCTGTGAGGGAGCGCGATGGCTGGTCAGACCGTTCGCGAGGGTCGACCGGGGTGTCACCGGAGCGTCCGGGAGGGCTCGGGCACGCCCTTCAGGGCTGTGGACGGCCCCGAGTCATCCCGCATTGAAGCGTGTTGACCATGCGCCGACAACACCGGCAGCGCAACACCGGCCTCACTTCGCACGGGGCCGGAAGCCGTGCTTCCGGCCCCGGCCGAACAGGCGCAGGGCGGGCCGGAAGCGCCCACTTGCGCCGGATTCCGCCGCCCGGACGGACGGTGGCCGGTTCCTCGGAGCGGTCCGGGGGCGGGCCGGGGAGGCGGATGACGACGGCCAAAACACAGCGTGTCGCGCCGCGCTCACGGCCACCGGACCATCCCGTTCCGCAAGGACGCCGGGTCACCGTCCACAGGGCCGCCGCGATGTCAGTCGCCGCCAGTAGGGTGTCTGACATGGCCGACCCCTCCAGCTACCGCCCCAAGCCGGGAGAGATCCCGGACTCACCCGGGGTCTACCGGTTCCGCGACGAGCACCGCCGGGTGATCTACGTCGGGAAGGCGAAGAGCCTGCGCCAGCGCCTGGCGAACTACTTCCAGGACCTGGCGAGCCTCCACCCGCGCACCCGCACCATGGTCACCACGGCCGCGTCCGTGGAGTGGACGGTGGTGTCCACGGAGGTGGAGGCCCTCCAGCTGGAGTACTCCTGGATCAAGGAGTTCGACCCCCGGTTCAACGTCAAGTACCGCGACGACAAGAGCTACCCGTACCTCGCGGTGACGATGAACGAGCAGTTCCCGCGCGTGCAGGTGATGCGCGGCCACAAGAAGAAGGGCGTGCGCTACTTCGGCCCGTACGCGCATGCGTGGGCCATCCGCGACACCGTCGACCTGCTGCTGCGCGTCTTCCCCGTACGCACCTGCTCGGCCGGCGTCTTCAAGAACGCCACCCGCACCGGCCGCCCCTGCCTGCTGGGCTACATCGGCAAGTGCTCCGCCCCCTGCGTCGAGCGGGTCTCCGCCGAGGACCACCGGGAGCTGGCCGAGGAGTTCTGCGACTTCATGGCCGGCCGCACGGGCACGTACATCCGCCGCCTCGAGGCCCGGATGACGGAGGCCGCGGAGGAGATGGAGTACGAGCGGGCGGCCCGCCTGCGCGACGACATCGAGGCCCTGAAGAAGGCCATGGAGAAGAACGCGGTCGTGCTCGCCGACGCGACCGACGCCGACCTGATCGCGGTCGCCGAGGACGAGCTGGAAGCGGCCGTGCAGATCTTCCACGTCCGCGGCGGACGGGTGCGCGGCCAGCGCGGCTGGGTCACCGACAAGGTCGAGGCGGTCAGCACCGGCGACCTCGTCGAGCACGCCCTCCAGCAGCTCTACGGCGAGGAGACCGGCGACTCCGTGCCCAAGGAGGTCCTGGTCCCGGCGCTGCCCGATCCCGTGGAGCCCGTTCAGGAGTGGCTCACCGGCCGCCGCGGCGCGGGCGTCTCGCTGCGCATCCCGCAGCGTGGCGACAAGAGAGCGCTCATGGAGACCGTGCGGCGCAACGCCCAGCAGTCGCTCGTGCTCCACAAGACCAAGCGGGCCTCCGACCTGACCACCCGCTCGCGCGCCCTGGAGGAGATCGCCGACGCCCTCGACCTGGACGGCGCCCCCCTCCGGATCGAGTGCTACGACATCTCGCACCTCCAGGGTGAGGACGTGGTGGCGTCCATGGTCGTGTTCGAGGACGGTCTGGCCCGCAAGAGCGAGTACCGGCGGTTCCAGATCAGGGGTTTCGAGGGCCAGGACGACGTCCGCTCCATGCACGAGGTGATCACCCGCCGCTTCAAGCGGTACCTCGCCGAGAAGGAGCGGACCGGCGAGTGGGCGGAAGCCGACGCCGACGCCGAGGAGCCGGCCGCCGCGGAAGGGCGGCCCAAGGAAGAGGACGGCCGTCCCAAGCGCTTCGCCTACCCGCCCCAGCTCGTCGTCGTGGACGGCGGACAGCCCCAGGTCGCCGCCGCCCGCAGAGCCCTCGACGAGCTCGGCATCGACGACATCGCCGTGTGCGGGCTGGCCAAGCGCCTGGAGGAGGTATGGGTACCCGGCGAGGACGACCCGGTCGTCCTGCCCCGCACCAGCGAGGGCCTGTACCTGCTGCAGCGCGTCCGTGACGAGGCCCACCGCTTCGCGATCACCTACCAGCGCACCAAGCGGTCCAAGCGCTTCCGGTCGAGCCCCCTGGACGACGTGCCGGGCCTCGGTGAGACCCGCAAACAGGCGCTGATCAAGCACTTCGGCTCGGTGAAGAAGCTGCGGTCCGCGACGATCGACCAGATCTGCGAAGTCCCCGGCATAGGCCGCAAGACGGCGGAGAACGTCGCCGTGGCCCTGGCCGAGGCGGCTCCGGCCGCACCCGCTGTGAACACGGCGACCGGAGAGATCATTGATGACGAGGGGCCCGGTACGACGGCCGGTCCCCCGGACGATGAGGAGCCCACCGGAACGTCGGCGGCGGGTCCCTCGGACGGCGGGGAGACCGGTGCGACGGCGGGCCCCTCGGGGGAACCCGTGTCCGCGGGTTCCCCGGACGGACGACGGGGGCAGGAGAGATGACCGAGCGCGACGAGCGAAAAGACGAGTACGGAGACGGGCGCGAGGTGGACGGGCGGCAGCGCGAGGAGCGCTCGGCACGGCGGCTCGAGGACGCCCACGGCGACGTGGGCGGACGAACCGCACGGCATCCCGCGCCGGCGTCCCGGGAAGACGGAGCACATGTGAGTACGGGCATCGAAGCGACGGGCTTCCCCGACGCGGCCATCCCCGAGCTGGTGATCATTTCCGGCATGTCCGGCGCGGGCCGGTCGACCGCGGCCAAGTGCCTGGAGGACCTCGGCTGGTTCGTCGTCGACAACCTGCCGCCCGCGCTGATCCCCACCATGGTGGAGCTCGGCGCCCGTTCCCAGGGAAACGTGGCGCGGATCGCGGTCGTCGTCGACGTCCGCGGCCGCCGTTTCTTCGACAACCTCCGTGAGTCCCTCGCGGACCTGGAGGCCCGGCACGTCACCCGGCGGATCGTCTTCCTGGAGTCCTCGGACGACGCCCTGGTGCGCCGCTTCGAATCCGTGCGCCGCCCGCACCCCCTCCAGGGCGACGGCCGCATCGTCGACGGCATCGCCGCCGAGCGCGAACTGCTGCGCGAGCTGCGTGGCGACGCCGACCTGGTGATCGACACCTCCTCCCTGAACGTGCACGAGCTGCGCGCCAAGATGGACGCCCAGTTCGCCGGCGAGGAGGAGCCCGAGCTGCGGGCCACCGTCATGTCCTTCGGCTTCAAGTACGGCCTGCCGGTCGACGCCGACCTGGTCGTGGACATGCGGTTCCTGCCCAACCCGCACTGGGTTCCCGAGCTGCGCCCGTACACCGGCCTCAACGAGGAGGTGTCGGCGTACGTCTACAGCCAGCCCGGCGCCAAGGAGTTCCTCGACCGCTACTCCGAGCTGCTCCAGCTCATCGCCGCCGGATACCGCCGCGAGGGCAAGCGGTACGTGACCATCGCGGTCGGCTGCACCGGCGGCAAGCACCGCTCGGTCGCCACCGCCGAGAAGCTCGCCGCCCGGCTGTCCTCCCAGGGCGTGGAGACCGTGGTCGTGCACCGGGACATGGGCCGCGAATGACCGGACGCACATTGCGGCTGAGCAGGCTGCGGCGGGTCGTCCCCGAGGGCCGCGGAGGCAGACCCGCCGAGGCACGTGAACCACGCGAGGCACGCGGCGGCCGGCCGCGCCGCCGCGGCGCCCAGCCCAAGGTCGTCGCGCTCGGCGGCGGCATGGGCCTGTCCGCCTCGCTCGCCGCCCTGCGCCGGATCACCGGCGACCTCACCGCCGTCGTCACCGTGGCCGACGACGGCGGCTCCAGCGGGCGCCTGCGTGACGAGCTGGGCGTGCTCCCGCCCGGTGACCTGCGCAAGGCGCTGGCCGCGCTGTGCGGCGACGACGACTGGGGCCAGACCTGGGCGCGGGTCATCCAGCACCGCTTCCAGTCCCAGGGCGACCTGCACGAGCACGCGGTCGGCAATCTGCTGATCGTCGCCCTGTGGGAACAGCTCGGCGACCACGTCCAGGCCCTCGACCTGGTCGGCAAGCTGCTGGGCGCGCACGGGCGCGTGCTGCCCATGTCCGCCGTACCCCTGGAGCTCCAGGCGCTGGTCAAGGGGCACGACCCGGACCGCCCGGACGACATCGACACCGTACGGGGGCAGGCGACCGTCGCCCTCACGGGCGGTGAGGTGCAGTCCGTGCACCTGGTGCCGCACGACCCGCCCGCCGTCCCCGAGGCCGTCGAGGCGGTCCTCGACGCGGACTGGGTGGTTCTCGGCCCCGGCTCCTGGTTCTCCTCGGTCATTCCGCACCTGCTCGTGCCCGAGCTGCTGGACGCCCTCACACAGACCAAGGCGCGCCGCGTACTGCCCCTGAACCTCGCCCCGCAGCCCGGAGAAACCGAGGGCTTCTCCCCGCAGCGTCATTTGGAGGTTTTGGCACGACACGCCCCTAAACTCGCCCTGGACGTGGTGCTGGCCGACACGGCAGCCGTGCCCGACCGGGAGTCGCTCACCGAGGCCGCCAAGCGGTTCGGGGCGGCGGTCGAGCTGGCGCCGGTGGCCAGGACCGACGGGACTCCGCGGCACGACCCGGAGCTGTTGGCCGCCGCGTACGACCGTATTTTTCGGATGCATGGAAGGATCGGCCCATGGCGATGACGGCAGCGGTGAAGGACGAGATCTCCCGGCTACCCGTCACCCGGACCTGCTGCAGAAAGGCGGAGGTCTCGGCGATCCTGCGGTTCGCGGGCGGGTTGCACCTGGTGAGCGGCCGCATCGTGATCGAGGCGGAGCTGGACACGGCCATGGCCGCGCGCCGGCTCAAGCGCGACATCCTGGAGATCTTCGGCCACAGCTCCGAGCTGATCGTCATGGCGCCCGGCGGACTGCGCCGCGGCTCCCGTTACGTGGTGCGCGTGGTCGCGGGCGGTGATCAGCTGGCCCGCCAGACCGGCCTCGTCGACGGCCGGGGCCGCCCGATCCGCGGCCTGCCCCCGCAGGTCGTCTCCGGGGCCACCTGTGACGCGGAGGCCGCCTGGCGCGGTGCCTTCCTGGCGCACGGCTCGCTCACCGAGCCCGGCCGCTCCTCCTCCCTGGAGGTCACCTGCCCCGGGCCGGAGGCCGCGCTCGCGCTGGTGGGCGCCGCCCGTCGGCTGTCGATCGCCGCGAAGGCCCGCGAGGTGCGCGGGGTGGACCGGGTCGTCGTCCGCGACGGGGACGCCATCGGCGCGCTCCTCACCCGCCTCGGCGCCCACGAGTCCGTGCTGGCCTGGGAGGAACGGCGGATGCGCCGCGAGGTCCGCGCCACCGCCAACCGCCTCGCCAACTTCGACGACGCGAACCTGCGCCGCTCCGCGCGCGCGGCCGTCGCCGCCGGTGCCCGCGTGCAGCGCGCCCTGGAGATCCTCGGCGACGAGGTCCCCGAGCACCTCGCGGCGGCCGGACGGCTGCGCATGGAGCACAAGCAGGCCTCCCTGGAGGAACTGGGCGCACTCGCCGACCCGCCGCTGACCAAGGACGCCGTGGCGGGCCGTATCCGCCGGCTGCTGGCCATGGCCGACAAGCGGGCCGCCGACCTCGGCATCCCGGGCACGGAGGCCAACCTCTCCGAGGAGCTGGCCGACAACCTGGCGGGCTGAGAGCCTCTGTCCTCTCCCCGGCCCGGCGCCTGAGCCCCGGGCCCCGGTCCCGACGCTCGCCCCTCACCGGCGGGAATGCTCCCGGGGCCCTCGGGCTCTCGGGCCCCGGCCGGGGCGGAGTGCGGTGCGCCGCGGTACGGCAGGCGGGCGTCTCCCGGCGCACCGTCAACACACCTGTCCGAACCCCCACTTGAGAGACGCCGACTCGCGCATGAGTCTGCCCGTAGGAGGGCCGCGGCCCGCCCCGAGGCACCCTTGACTTGACCATGGACTGTCATCAGCCTGGCATCTGTTCGCTGCTGTGGCGAACCACTGCAAGGGGGGCACATGAGACGAAGAGCGAGACCGATCCTCGCTGTCGGCGCACTCCTGCTGGGCGGCGCGGGCATCGCGCCCGTCGCCCAGGCGGCCGGGGACGGCACCACCGGGACGACCGGCGGGGAAGAGGTCAAGGTCTTCCGCGCCGAGGTGACGAAGCAGCAGATCCCGCTGCTGCTGGCGGCCGGCCAGGACGCACACGAACTCGGTGAGCAGGCACCCGAGAAGGGCACGGCCGACGTCGAGGTCTACCTCACCGACAAACAGGCCGAGGACCTGGAACACCAGGGCATCGACCTGAAGGAGCACACCCTCTCGGCGAAGACCCGCGCGCGCGTGGCCGCCGCCGGGGACGGGGTCTACCGGCCGTACAGCGGCAAGGGCAACCTCGAGGAGGAGATCGTCGCGACGGGCCAGGAACACCCGTCCCTCACCAAGGTGGTCTCCATCGGCAAGAGCCTCCAGGGACAGGACATCCTCGCCCTGAAGGTCAGCAAGAACGCCAAGAAGACCAAGGACGGCGCCAAGCCCTCGGTCCTCTACATGTCCAACCAGCACGCGCGCGAGTGGATCACGCCGGAGATGACCCGGCGCCTGATGCACCACTACCTGGACAACTACAGGACCGACAAGCGCATCAAGAAGATCGTCGACTCGACCGAGCTGTGGTTCGTGCTGTCCGCCAACCCCGACGGCTACGACCACACGCACCAGGCCGCGAGCAACCGCCAGTGGCGCAAGAACCTGCGCGACGTCAACGGCGACGGCAGGATCACCGTCGGCGACGGCGTCGACCTCAACCGCAACTTCGCCTACAAGTGGGGCTACGACGACGAGGGCTCGTCCCCGTACCCCACCAGTGAGACCTACCGCGGCGCCGGCCCGGGCTCCGAGCCCGAGACGAAGGCCATCGACGCCTTCCAGAAGCGCATCGGCTTCGAGTACGGCATCAACTACCACTCGGCGGCCGAACTGCTGCTGTACGGCGTCGGCTGGCAGGTGGCCACCGACACCCCGGACGACGTCCTCTACAAGGCCCTCGCGGGTACTCCGGAGAACTCCGCGATCCCCGGCTACCACCCGCAGGTCTCCTCCGAGCTCTACACCACCAACGGCGAGGCGGACGGCCACGCCGCCAACGTCAACGGCACGGCGATGTTCACCCCCGAGATGTCGACCTGCCAGACGATCTCGGACCTCTACCCGGACGACGCCTGGGAGGCCGGCGACTGCGCCTCCGTCTTCACCTTCCCGGACGACGAGAAGCTGATCCAGGAGGAGTTCGCGAAGAACATCCCCTTTGCGCTCTCCGTCGCCGAGTCCGCCCGCACGCCCGACCGGCCCAAGTCCTCGGTCGGCATCGACGCCCCCGACTTCACCCCGGCGCCCTTCACCACCTCGTACTCGCGCGGCGCCGACCAGGAGGTCTCCGTCGTCGTCCGCAAGTCGGTGCGCGACAAGGAGCTCAAGTACCGCGTCAACGGCGGCCGGACGCACGACATGGCGCTGAAGCCCTGGAAGGGCGGCGAGCGGTACGGCGGCGAGGACAACCTGTACTTCGACGAGTACCGGGCCAAGGTCAAGGACGGCGAGCCCGGTGACAAGGTCGAGGTCTGGTTCACCGGCGAGACCAGAAGCGGGAAAGCCACCTCCAGCGAGCGCTTCACGTACACCGTCGCCGAACGCCCGCGTGCGGACACCCTCGTCGTCGCCGAGGAGGGCGCGGCCGCGACCCACGCCCAGACCTACGTGGACGCACTGAAGGCCAACGGCCGCAAGGCGCTCGTCTGGGACGTCGCCACCCAGGGCGCACCCGACGCGCTCGGCGTGCTCGGCCACTTCGACACGGTCGTCCACTACACGGGCGCCGTCCGCCCCGGCAACGCCACCCAGCTCGAGCTGCGCGCCTACCTCAACGAGGGTGGCCGGCTGATCGAGGCGGGCGAGTCGGCCGGCGGCTCCGTCGACCTCGGCGGCGGCAACCTGTCCAACGACTTCAGCCAGTACTACCTGGGCGCCTACACCCGTACGACCCTTCCGGGCGTCACCGCCTTCGAGGGCGCCGGGAAACTGGCGGGCGTCAAGGCGCCGCTCGGCGACGCGCCCGGCAATCCGCTGAACTCCGCGGGCTCCTTCGGCGTCACCTCGGACAGCCTGCCCGTGGAGACGTTCCCGCAGTTCGCGAGCGCGGGAGCGGGCCGGTACCCCGGCACGGTCAACCCGTACGGACCGTACGCGGGCTCCTCCATGGCGGCCGTCACCCACTCGGACTACGCCTGGAACCGGCTCACCCGCACCGTCGACCTCACCTCGGTGACCGCGGCCGACGCGCCCACCCTGCGCACCCGGCTCCTCTGGGACACGGAGGAGGGCTACGACCACGCCGTGCTCGAAGCCCGCACCACGGGCGCCGACGACCGGACCACGCTCCCCGAGAAGAACGGCCTCACCCGCACCGCGGTGCCCACCGAGTGCGAGGCCGGCTTCTTCCTGCAGGCCCACCCCGCCCTGGCCCGCTATCTGACCCGGGACGAGAACGGCTGCACGCCCAGCGGGACCAGCGGCTCCTGGAACAGCTTCACCGGGGCCTCCGACGGCTGGCAGCAGGCCGAGTTCGACCTGTCGCCGTACGCCGGGAAGACGGTGGAGGTGTCGCTGAGCTACATCACCGACCCCGGCTCCGGCGGCCGTGGCGTCCTCGCCGACGACGCCGCCGTGGTCATCGGCGGCACGGCGCAGCAGACCGAGGGATTCGAGACCTCCCTCGGCGCCTGGGCCACGTCCGGGCCGCCCGCCGGCAGCCCCGCGGTCATCCGGGACTGGGCCCTGTCCGGCGAGCTGTTCCGGACGTACGGCGCGGTCACCACCGAGCACACCGTGCTGCTGGGCCACGGCCTGGAGCACGTCACCGCGGCGGCCGACCGCACGGCCCTGCTGCGCAAGGCGCTGGCCGCGCTGGACGGCTGACCCCGGCCGCGCGGGAGGCGGGACGACGGTCACCGCTATGTGATCATCCGCGCACGGACAGCGGGGTGGTCCGTACCCCTACCGACGGGTACGGACCGCCCTGCCGGGTATGGGCCATCTCAATGTCACCACCGGGGCCCCAGGGAGGTAGGGTCGTATGCGGTCGGGGACATCCCATACAGCTCGCCGGCATCGACGGTCGGCGTACCAACGAGGAGATCGGTTCGTGACGATCCGCGTAGGCATCAACGGCTTCGGCCGCATCGGGCGTAACTACTTCCGCGCACTGCTGGAGCAGGGCGCGGACATCGAGGTCGTGGCCGTCAATGACCTGGGTGACACCGCGACCACGGCTCACCTGCTGAAGTACGACACCATCCTGGGCCGCCTCAAGGCCGAGGTGTCGCACACCGAGGACACCATCACCGTCGACGGCCACACCATCAAGGTGCTGTCCGAGCGCAACCCCGCCGACATCCCGTGGGGCGAGCTGGGCGTCGACATCGTGATCGAGTCCACCGGTATCTTCACGAAGAAGGCCGACGCCGAGAAGCACATCGCGGGCGGCGCCAAGAAGGTCCTCATCTCGGCTCCGGCCAAGGACGAGGACATCACCATCGTGATGGGCGTCAACCAGGACAAGTACGACCCGGCGAACCACCACGTCATCTCCAACGCCTCCTGCACCACCAACTGTGTGGCGCCGATGGCGAAGGTCCTCGACGAGAACTTCGGCATCGTCAAGGGCATGATGACGACGGTGCACGCGTACACGAACGACCAGCGCATCCTTGACTTCCCGCACAAGGACCTGCGCCGCGCCCGTGCCGCCGCCGAGAACATCATTCCGACCACCACCGGTGCCGCCAAGGCCACCGCCCTGGTGCTCCCGCAGCTCGAGGGCAAGCTGGACGGCATCGCCATGCGCGTGCCGGTCCCCACCGGCTCGGTCACCGACCTCGTCCTCGAGCTCGAGCGCGAGGTCACCAAGGACGAGATCAACGCCGCCTTCCAGAAGGCCGCCGAGGGCCAGCTCAAGGGCATCCTCGAGTACACCGAGGACCCGATCGTCTCCTCGGACATCGTCAACTGGCCGGCCTCCTGCACCTTCGACTCCTCCCTGACCATGAGCCAGGGCAAGCAGGTCAAGGTCGTCGGCTGGTACGACAACGAGTGGGGCTACTCCAACCGCCTCGTCGACCTGACGGTCTTCGTCGGCGGCCAGCTCTGATCTCCGGAGCAGGCACCTCGATGTGAGAGCAGGGCTCGGGCAGCGCCGCACGGCGCTCCCGGGCCCTGCGCCGCGCTGTCCGTGCGGCGCTGCCTGTGCGGCCCGACCGCCGCGCTCCCGCGGAACCGATCGCCCGCCGTCCTCGTTCCCCACGTGACGGCCGGGGCGCCCGCGGACCACTCAGAGCCCTCTGGTAGGAGACACCCCATGAAGACGATCGACGAACTCCTCGCGGACGGGGTCGCGGGCAAGCGGGTCTTCGTCCGCGCCGACCTCAACGTCCCGCTCGACGGCACCACCATCACCGACGACGGCCGGATCCGCGCCGTCGTCCCCACCGTCAAGGCGCTGGCCGAGGCCGGCGCGCGCGTGGTCGTGGCGTCCCACCTGGGCCGCCCCAAGGGCGCCCCGGACCCCGCCTTCTCGCTCGCCCCCGCCGCCGCGCGCCTCGGTGAACTGCTCGGCGCCGACGTCGCGTTCGCCACCGACACGGTCGGCGAGTCCGCCACGTCCACCGTCGCGGCCCTGGCCGACGGCCAGGTCGCCGTCGTCGAGAACCTGCGCTTCAACGCCGGCGAGACGTCCAAGGACGATGCCGAGCGCGCCGCCTTCGCCGAGCAGTTGGCCGCGCTCGCCGACGTGTACGTGGGCGACGGCTTCGGAGCCGTGCACCGCAAGCACGCCTCGGTCTTCGACCTCCCGGCCCGCCTGCCGCACTACGCCGGCTACCTCATCACCACCGAGGTCGGCGTTCTGAAGAAGCTCACCGAGGACGTCAAGCGCCCGTACGTGGTCGCGCTCGGCGGCGCCAAGGTCTCCGACAAGCTCGCCGTCATCGACCAGCTCCTCGGCAAGGCCGACCGGCTGCTCATCGGCGGCGGCATGGCGTACACCTTCCTCAAGGCCAAGGGGTACGAGGTCGGCAAGTCGCTCCTCCAGGAGGACCAGATCCCGGCCGTCCTCGAGTACATCGAGCGCGCCGAGAAGACCGGTGTCGAGCTGGTCCTGCCGGTCGACGCGCTGGTCGCGGCCGACTTCCCGGACCTCAAGACCAAGGCGCCGGCCAACCCCACGACCGTCGCCGCGGACGCCATCCCGGCCGACCAGGAGGGCCTGGACATCGGTCCGGAGACCCGCACGCTGTACGCCTCGAAGATCGCCGACGCGGGCACCGTCTTCTGGAACGGTCCCATGGGCGTCTTCGAGCACCCCGACTACGCCGAGGGCACCCGGGCGGTCGCCCAGGCCCTCGTCGACGCCCCGGCCTTCTCGGTCGTCGGCGGCGGAGACTCCGCCGCGGCCGTGCGCACGCTCGGCTTCGACGAGAATGCCTTCGGCCACATCTCGACCGGTGGCGGCGCCTCCCTCGAATACCTCGAGGGCAAGACGCTCCCCGGCCTCGCCGCACTGGAGGACTGACCCTCGATGACCACTCCCGAACAGGGCCGCACGCCGATCATGGCGGGCAACTGGAAGATGAACCTCAACCACCTCGAGGCCATCGCCCACGTCCAGAAGCTCGCCTTCGCCCTCGCGGACAAGGACTACGAGGCCACCGAGGTCGCCGTCCTGCCGCCCTTCACCGACCTGCGCTCCGTGCAGACCCTGGTCGACGGCGACAAGCTGAAGATCAAGTACGGCGCCCAGGACATCTCGGCCCAGGACTCCGGTGCCTACACCGGTGAGATCTCCGGGGCGATGCTCGCCAAGCTGAAGTGCTCGTACGTGGCGGTCGGCCACTCCGAGCGCCGCCAGTACCACAACGAGACCGACGAGCTCTGCAACGCCAAGGTCAAGGCCGCCTTCAAGCACGGCATCACCCCGATCCTGTGCGTCGGCGAGGAGCTGGAGGTCCGCGACGCGGGCGAGCACGTCTCGCACACGCTCGGCCAGGTCGAGGGCGGCCTCAAGGACGTCCCCGCCGAGCAGGCCGAGACGATCGTGATCGCGTACGAGCCCGTGTGGGCCATCGGCACCGGCAAGGTCTGCGGCTCCGAGGACGCCCAGGAGGTCTGCGCGGCCATCCGCGGCAAGCTCGCCGAGCTCTACTCGCAGGACGTGGCCGACAAGATCCGCATCCAGTACGGCGGCTCGGTGAAGGCCGGGAACGTCGCCGAGATCATGGCGCAGCCCGACATCGACGGCGCCCTGGTCGGCGGCGCCTCGCTGGACGCCGACGAGTTCGTCAGGATCGTGCGCTTCCGCGACCAGTGATGCCACCGATGATGCGATCGGTGAGGCGACCGGTGAGTATGCGCTAGAGACGATCCGTCGTACCCTTGCGGGGGCCGGAGGCTCTGCGGAGCTTCGGCCCCCGTCGTCCCAATCAGTCCGAGGAAGTTGGTCCAGCCGTGGTTATGGGGTTCTCGATCGCCCTGATCGTCTTCAGCCTGCTGCTGATGCTGCTGGTGCTGATGCACAAGGGGAAGGGCGGCGGCCTCTCCGACATGTTCGGCGGCGGTATGCAGTCGTCCGTCGGAGGCTCCTCGGTCGCCGAGCGGAACCTCGACCGGATCACCGTGGTGGTCGGTCTGCTGTGGTTCGCGTGCATTGTCGTACTCGGCATCCTCATGAAGGTCAACAACTGACCGAAACGCGGCACGCCGGGACGTCAGTACGTCACAGACGCAGCAATCCGCACGTAAAGCCCCATGGTCGGTACGCGCTCAACGGCGCGGCCTATCATGGGGCTTGCGTCTAGGGGGCGGGGTGTAACTCCAACGACTGGACGCGCGTTGGGCCTTACGTAGACTGAGGCGCTCGCGGCGAAGCGTCACGCCGACTCGCTTCGCGGCACCATCACGCAGGGAGTTACGACCGTGGCAAGTGGCAACGCGATCCGAGGAAGCCGGGTCGGGGCGGGGCCGATGGGCGAAGCCGAGCGCGGCGAGTCCGCCCCCCGGCTGCGCATCTCCTTCTGGTGCTCCAACGGGCACGAGACCCAGCCGAGCTTCGCCAGCGACGCGCAGGTTCCCGACACCTGGGACTGCCCGCGCTGCGGCTTTCCGGCGGGACAGGACCGGGACAACCCGCCGGACCCGCCACGCACCGAGCCGTACAAGACGCACCTCGCGTACGTACGGGAGCGCCGGAGCGACGCGGACGGCGAGGCGATCCTCGCCGAGGCGCTCGCCAAACTGAGGGGCGAGATCTAGGCAGTCGCGATCCGGCCGGGCACCGAGTGGTGTCCGGCCGCGTTCTTCGTGCTGTCCGGCGCCGCACCGGAACCGGGGCCGGTGGCGGACGTATCTTCGAGGTACGTACGCAGGCCGGAACGGAAGAAGGCGGAAGACCGGATGAACGCAGAAAGCCGCACCAGGCTCCAGCAGACGCCCGAGTGGACGGCGCTGGCCAAGCACCGGGAGGAGCTGGGCGAGGTACAGCTGCGTGAGCTGTTCGCGGCGGAACCCGGGCGTGGCACCGGGTACGTGCTCGAGGTCGGTGATCTGCACATCGACTACTCCAAGAACCTGGTCACGGACGAGACCCTGGCCCTGCTGCGGGAACTGGCCGCCGCGACGGACGTGTCCGGGC
>JODX01000025.1 GCA_000719105.1 Streptomyces sclerotialus
GATGTACGGCGGCGACGCCGAGAACATCGCCAAGGTGCAGCCGGTCTTCGACGCGCTCAAGCCGGAGGGCGACTTCGGCGCGGTGCACGCGGGCAAGGTCGGCGCCGGCCACTTCTCCAAGATGGTCCACAACGGCATCGAGTACGCCATGATGCAGGCCTACGCCGAGGGCTGGGAGCTGCTGGAGAAGGTCGACTCCGTCACCGACGTGCGCGAGGTCTTCCGCTCCTGGCAGGAGGGCACCGTGATCCGCTCCTGGCTGCTCGACCTCGCCGTCAACGCGCTGAACGAGGACGAGCACCTGGACAAGCTGCGCGGCTACGCGCAGGACTCCGGCGAGGGCCGCTGGACCGTGGAGGCGGCGATCGACAACGCGGTGCCGCTGCCCGCGATCACCGCGTCGCTGTTCGCCCGGTTCGCCTCCCGGCAGGACGACTCCCCGCAGATGAAGATGATCGCCGCGCTGCGCAACCAGTTCGGCGGCCACGCGGTCGAGAAGAAGTAATCCACACCCTGGGGGTGACCAGCGGGGCGATCCCCTGGCGCCCCCGGGAACGCCCCGGTTGTCCACAGGTCGTGGACAACCGGGGGAGCCCGAAGCCACGGCGGGCCCCGCCGCCGCCGCGGCCGCCCGAAGCACCACGTTGGGGAGGTCGGCACACGACCATGCACGTCACGCATCTGTCGCTGGCCGACTTCCGCTCGTACACCCGGGCCGAGGTACCCCTGGACCCGGGCGTCACCGCGTTCGTGGGCCCGAACGGGCAGGGCAAGACGAATCTGGTCGAGGCGGTCGGCTATCTCGCGACCCTCGGCAGCCACCGCGTCGCCTCGGACGCGCCCCTGGTCCGTATGGGCGCCGAGCGGGCGGTCGTCCGGGCCCAGGTCCGCCAGGGCGACCGGCAGCAGCTCGTCGAGCTGGAGCTGAACCCGGGCAAGGCGAACCGCGCCCGCATCAACAGGTCCTCGCAGGTCAGGCCGCGTGACGTCCTGGGCATCGTACGGACCGTGCTGTTCGCACCCGAGGACCTCTCCCTGGTCAAGGGCGATCCCGGCGAGCGGCGTCGCTTCCTCGACGAACTGATCACGGCGCGCTCCCCCCGGATGGCCGGCGTGCGCTCCGACTACGACCGGGTCCTCAAGCAGCGCAACACGCTTTTGAAGTCGGCCGCGCTCGCCCGTCGGCACGGCGGCCGCTCCATGGACCTGTCGACCCTCGACGTGTGGGACCAGCACCTCGCGCGCGCGGGAGCCGAACTGCTCGCCCAGCGCCTGGACCTGGTGGCCACCATGGAGCCGCTCACCGACAAGGCCTACGAGCAGCTCGCGCCCGGCGGCGGGCCCGTCGCCCTGGAGTACAAGCCGTCCGCGCCCGGCGAGGGCCACACGCGCGAGGAGCTGTACGAGCAGCTGACGGCCGCTCTCGCCGAGGCCCGCAAGCAGGAGATCGAGCGGGGCGTGACCCTGGTGGGCCCGCACCGCGACGACCTGGTGCTCAAGCTCGGTCAGCTCCCCGCCAAGGGGTACGCGTCCCACGGTGAGTCCTGGTCGTACGCGCTGGCGCTGCGCCTCGCCTCGTACGACCTGCTGCGCGCGGAGGGCAACGAACCCGTGCTCGTCCTCGACGACGTGTTCGCCGAGCTGGACGCCCGCAGGAGGGAGCGGCTGGCCGAGATCGTCGCCCCCGGTGAACAGGTGCTGGTCACTGCCGCGGTCGACGACGACGTACCGGGCGTGCTGACCGGGACGCGGTACGCGGTGTCGGGCGGAACGGTGGAGCGCGCATGAGCGGCGACGGACCCGCACCGGACCCGCGGAAACCGGACCCCGGGAAAGCCGCGCCCCGGAAGGCGCCCGAGCCCTCCGGCGTCGACCTCGCGCGCGTGGCGCTCCGGGCGGCGAGGGAGGCGGCACGCGCGCGGGGGGACGCCGCCCAGCAGAAGCGGCAGGCCCGGCGCGGTGGCGGGCTGCGCTCCGGCGCGCGTGCCGACGGCCGCGACCCGATGGCCCTCGGCTCCGCGATCAACCGTCTGATCACCGAACGCGGATGGGAGGCCCCCGCGGCCGTCGGCGGTGTCATGGGGCGCTGGCCGGAGATCGTCGGCGAGGACGTGGCCAAGCACTGTGTGCCCGAGAAGTACGACGAGGACGAGCGCATCCTGACCGTGCGCTGCGACTCCACGGCCTGGGCGACCAACCTTCGCCTGCTGGCCCCGCAACTGGTCGCCCGGCTGAACCAGGACCTCGGCCACGGACGGGTCGCGCTGATCAAGGTGCAGGGCCCCGGGGGCCCCGCCCGCCGCTACGGTCCGCTGCGCGCCCCCGGCAGCACCGGACCCGGGGACACCTACGGCTGAGGCCCCGCGGCAGCCCACGACACCCCGGAGTGACCGGAGTCACACAGAGGGATGCGTCACGGCGACCGAGGCCCTGAGCAGGGGTTCCGGCTGCCGTTCCACACCTGTTCCAGGGCGCCCGCACGGCTGCGGACACCGACCTGACCCGGGAGTAGCGAAGGGTTGACGTCCGGAAGCGCTGAGTGCCGCTGTGAGGCTCTTGGAGCCCCGTTCCGCATATGGGGAGTCGGCCGAGACCGGTTCAGGGCGGCACATGGGGACTCAGGTACCGGCAAACCCCCATCACTGTCAGCGCTACCGGTAGACTGGAAGCTAATCCAGCCCCACTTGTGGGGACCGTTTCGGAAACACTGTGCAACGCTGACAAAGGCTTCCACCGCACCATGCCGCAGCCGCTCCGGCGGACCAGCCGGGAGTCGGCTTGTGCTGTGCCAGAAAGGGCGCTTCGTGGCCGATTCCGGCAACCCCAACGAGAACATCCCGTCCACCGACGCCGGCACCAACGCCGAGGCCGCCTCCCCCACCGGTGAGGTCGCGGCCTCGTCCTCGTACGACGCCAGCGCGATCACCGTCCTCGAAGGGCTGGACGCGGTCCGCAAGCGACCCGGCATGTACATCGGTTCCACCGGTGAGCGCGGTCTGCACCACCTCGTGCAGGAGGTCGTGGACAACTCCGTCGACGAGGCGATGGCCGGCTACGCCGACATGATCGACGTGACGATCCTCGCCGACGGCGGCGTCCGGGTCATCGACAACGGCCGTGGCATCCCGGTGGGCATCCACCCCGTCGAGAAGAAGCCGGCCGTCGAGGTCGTGCTCACCGTGCTGCACGCGGGCGGCAAGTTCGGCGGCGGCGGTTACGCCGTCTCCGGTGGTCTGCACGGTGTCGGTGTCTCCGTGGTGAACGCGCTCTCCACCAAGCTCTCCGTCGAGATCAGGACAGACGGCTACCGGTGGACGCAGGACTACAAGGGAGGTGCCCCGACCGCACCTCTCGAGCGCCACGAAGCCACCGAGGAGACCGGCACCTCGGTCACCTTCTGGGCCGACGCGGACATCTTCGAGACCACCGAGTACTCCTTCGAGACGCTCTCGCGGCGCTTCCAGGAGATGGCGTTCCTCAACAAGGGCCTGAAGATCAGGCTCACCGACGAGCGCGAGTCGGCCAAGGCCACCACGGGCGCCGACGAGGCGGGTGCGGACGACAAGGCCGAGGTCAAGACCGTCACGTACCACTACGAAGGCGGCATCGTCGACTTCGTGAAGTACCTCAACTCCCGCAAGGGCGAGGTGGTCCACCCCTCCGTGATCGACATCGAGGCCGAGGACAAGGACAAGCTCCTGTCCGTCGAGGTCGCGATGCAGTGGAACAACGGCTACAGCGAGGGCGTGTACTCCTTCGCCAACACCATCCACACCCACGAGGGCGGTACGCACGAGGAGGGCTTCCGGGCCGCGCTGACCGGTCTGATCAACCGCTACGCGCGCGACAAGAAGCTGCTGCGGGAGAAGGACGACAACCTCACGGGTGATGACATCCGCGAGGGTCTGACCGCGATCATCTCGGTCAAGCTCGGGGAGCCCCAGTTCGAGGGCCAGACCAAGACCAAGCTGGGCAACACCGAGGCGAAGACCTTCGTGCAGAAGGTCGTCCACGAGCACCTCACCGACTGGCTGGACCGCAACCCCAACGAGGCCGCGGACATCATCCGCAAGGGCATCCAGGCGGCCACCGCGCGCGTGGCGGCCCGCAAGGCCCGCGACCTCACGCGGCGCAAGGGCCTGCTGGAGACCGCGTCCCTGCCGGGCAAGCTCTCCGACTGCCAGTCGAACGACCCCACCAAGTGCGAGATCTTCATCGTCGAGGGCGACTCCGCCGGTGGTTCCGCCAAGTCCGGCCGCAACCCGGAGTACCAGGCGATCCTCCCGATCCGCGGCAAGATCCTCAACGTGGAGAAGGCGCGGATCGACAAGATCCTGCAGAACCAGGAGATCCAGGCGCTGATCTCCGCCTTCGGCACCGGGGTCCACGAGGACTTCGACATCGAGAAGCTCCGCTACCACAAGATCATTTTGATGGCGGACGCCGACGTCGACGGCCAGCACATCAACACCCTGCTGCTGACCTTCCTGTTCCGCTTCATGCGGCCGCTGGTCGAGGCCGGTCACGTGTTCCTGTCGCGTCCCCCGCTCTACAAGATCAAGTGGGGCAAGGACGACTTCGAGTACGCGTACTCCGACCGCGAGCGGGACGCCCTGATCGAGCTGGGCCGGCAGAACGGCAAGCGCATCAGGGACGACTCGGTCCAGCGCTTCAAGGGTCTCGGCGAGATGAACGCCGAGGAGCTGCGCGTCACCACCATGGACGTCGACCACCGCGTCCTCGGCCAGGTCACGCTCGACGACGCCGCCCAGGCCGACGACCTGTTCTCGGTCCTCATGGGCGAGGACGTCGAGGCCCGCCGCGCGTTCATCCAGCGCAACGCCAAGGACGTCCGCTTCCTCGACATCTGAGTCGGTCCCAGCCGCCCGGCTGACCGCACCAGGAAGGATCTTCACCGGCAATGGCCGACGACAACACCCCTGTGACGCCCGAAGAGGGCGGGGACACCACGCTGCGCATCGAGCCGGTCGGGCTCGAGACGGAGATGCAGCGCTCCTACCTCGACTACGCGATGTCCGTCATCGTCTCGCGCGCGCTGCCGGACGTGCGGGACGGCCTCAAGCCCGTCCACCGCCGTGTCCTGTACGCCATGTACGACGGCGGGTACCGGCCCGAGAAGGGCTTCTACAAGTGCGCCCGCGTCGTCGGCGACGTCATGGGCAACTACCACCCGCACGGCGACTCCTCGATCTACGACGCGCTGGTCCGCCTCGCGCAGCCGTGGTCGATGCGGATGCCGCTGGTGGACTCCAACGGCAACTTCGGCTCGCCGGGCAACGACCCGGCGGCGGCCATGCGCTACACCGAGTGCAAGATGGCGCCGCTGTCGATGGAGATGGTCCGCGACATCGACGAGGAGACCGTCGACTTCACGGACAACTACGACGGCCGCTCCCAGGAGCCGACCGTCCTGCCGGCCCGCTTCCCGAACCTGCTGATCAACGGCTCGGCGGGCATCGCGGTCGGCATGGCGACCAACATCCCGCCGCACAACCTGCGCGAGGTCGCCGCCGGCGCCCAGTGGTACCTGGAGAACCCCGAGGCGTCGCACGAGGAGCTGCTCGACGCCCTCATCGAGCGGATCAAGGGCCCCGACTTCCCGACCGGCGCCCTGGTGGTCGGGCGCAAGGGCATCGAGGAGGCGTACCGCACCGGCCGCGGCTCCATCACGATGCGCGCGGTCGTCGAGGTCGAGGAGATCCAGAACCGCCAGTGCCTGGTGGTCACGGAGCTGCCGTACCAGGTCAACCCGGACAACCTCGCGCAGAAGATCGCCGACCTGGTGAAGGACGGCAGGATCGGTGGTATCGCCGACGTCCGCGACGAGACGTCGTCCCGTACGGGCCAGCGCCTGGTCATCGTCCTCAAGCGGGACGCGGTCGCCAAGGTCGTCCTGAACAACCTCTACAAGCACACCGATCTGCAGACGAACTTCGGCGCCAACATGCTGGCGCTGGTCGACGGCGTGCCGCGCACCCTCTCCCTGGACGCCTTCATCCGCCACTGGGTGACGCACCAGATCGAGGTCATCGTCCGCCGTACGCGCTTCCGGCTGCGCAAGGCCGAGGAGCGCGCGCACATCCTGCGCGGTCTGCTGAAGGCCCTGGACGCCATCGACGAGGTCATCGCGCTGATCCGGCGCAGTGACACCGTCGAGATCGCGCGCGGCGGTCTGATGAGCCTCCTGGAGATCGACGAGATCCAGGCCAACGCCATCCTCGAGATGCAGCTGCGGCGCCTCGCCGCCCTGGAGCGCCAGAAGATCGTCCAGGAGCACGACGAGCTCCAGGCCAAGATCAACGAGTACAACGAGATCCTCGCCTCGCCGATCCGTCAGCGCGGCATCGTCAGCGAGGAGCTCGCGGCGATCGTCGAGAAGTACGGTGACGACCGCAAGACGAAGCTGATCCCCTACGAGGGCGACATGTCCATCGAGGACCTGATCGCCGAGGAGGACATCGTCGTCACGGTCTCGCGCGGCGGCTACGTCAAGCGCACCAAGACCGACGACTACCGCGCCCAGAAGCGCGGCGGCAAGGGCGTACGCGGCACGAAGCTGAAGGAAGACGACATCGTCGACCACTTCTTCGTCTCGACGACCCACCACTGGCTGCTGTTCTTCACCAACAAGGGCCGCGTCTACCGGGCCAAGGCGTACGAGCTCCCCGACGCCGGCCGGGATGCGCGCGGGCAGCACGTCGCCAACCTGCTGGCCTTCCAGCCGGACGAGGCGATCGCCGAGATCCTCGCCATCCGCGACTACGAGGCCGCGCCGTACCTGGTGCTGGCCACCAAGGGCGGTCTGGTCAAGAAGACGCCTCTGAAGGATTACGATTCGCCCCGCTCCGGCGGTGTGATCGCCATCAATCTCCGTGAGACGGAGGACGGCTCGGACGATGAACTGATCGGAGCCGAACTGGTCTCGTCCGACGACGATCTGCTGCTGATCAGCAAGAAGGCGCAGTCAATCCGGTTTACGGCCACCGACGAAACGCTGCGGCCGATGGGCCGTGCCACCTCGGGCGTCAAGGGAATGAGCTTCCGCGAGGGCGACGAGCTGCTCTCGATGAATGTTGTTCGACCGGGTACGTTCGTGTTCACTGCCACGGACGGCGGGTACGCCAAGCGGACCGCCGTCGACGAGTACCGCGTTCAGGGCCGTGGCGGCCTCGGTATCAAGGCCGCCAAGATCGTGGAGGACCGCGGCTCCCTCGTCGGCGCGCTGGTGGTCGAGGAGAGCGACGAGATCCTCGCCATCACGCTGTCCGGCGGTGTGATTCGTACGCGAGTCAGCGAGGTCAGGGAAACCGGTCGTGACACCATGGGCGTCCAACTGATCAACCTGGGCAAGCGCGACGCCGTCGTCGGCATCGCACGTAACGCCGAGGCGGGGCGCGAGGCCGAGGAGGTCGACGGTGACGAGGCCGTGGACGAGACGGCCGGCGGCGTCACGGACACCGGCACGGACGAGGGCGGGCAGTCCTCGGCCGAGTAGCGCGAGGAGTGAGTCATCGTGAGCGGAGCCACGGGCGCCGGATCGACCGGTACGGAAACGGACGGCGGCCGTGGCTCCGCCACAGGCTCGACTGCCTCTCACGACTCCGAGGAATCCCAGGGGGGAACTGTGACGGACGCCCGAGGTCCGCAGACACAGCAGTACGCGACCGATGGGGGATCGGCTGCTCCCGGTGACCGGCCCACGACCCAGTTCGCTTCGCCGTTGCCCAGGGAGCGCCGGTCGAAGCAGCAGTCCGGGCCGTACCACCCGCCGCAGGCCTACCGTACGGCTCCGGAGGGCCAGGAAAGCCCTGGTGGCGCACCGGAGGGGCCGGAGGGGCCGACGAGCCCCGCAGGAGGCCCTGGGGGCGCCGTGCGCCGCCCACGCACCGGCGCGCGCACCACGCCTCGTACCCGCAAGGCTCGGCTGCGCGTGGCCAAGGCCGACCCGTGGTCGGTGATGAAGGTCAGCTTCCTGCTCTCCATCGCGCTCGGCATCTGCACGATCGTCGCTGCCGCTGTGCTCTGGATGGTCATGGACGCGATGGGTGTCTTCTCGACGGTCGGCGGCACGATCTCCGAGGCGACGGGCTCGAACGAGTCGAACGGCTTTGACCTGCAGTCGTTCCTGTCCCTGCCCAACGTCCTGCTCTTCACCTCGATCATCGCGGTCATCGACGTGGTCCTCGCCACGGCGCTGGCGACGCTGGGCGCGTTCATCTACAACCTGTCCGCCGGCTTCGTGGGCGGTGTGGAGCTGACGCTCGCCGAGGACGAGTGAGCGTGCGGGTGCGCTGCCGCTGCGGCCGGCGCGGTGGCCGCCCCGGCTTCCGGCGGGGCCTCGGAAGGCCCCGCCGGGTATCGATTTTGGGACTGCCCACGTAGTGCGCTAATCTTCAGGAGTCAGCGCGCGGGACACACCGCAAAGCGCGGCGGGGCTATAGCTCAGTTGGTTAGAGCGCATCCCTGATAAGGATGAGGCCACAGGTTCAAATCCTGTTAGCCCCACCAGCTGAAAGACCCTCGGTCCGATTGGGCCGGGGGTCTTTGGCGTCTACGGCTGACATCAGTGGTGGTCGCGGAACCAGCTCCCAGAGCCCAAGCGTCGTGCTTGGTACGCATGAGTCTCGGGGAGGGCCAGTGGAAGGCGATCCGCCGTGGTGGGGAATCTTCGTGATCTCAGCAGGGGCGACGGTGGTTCTCGGAGCGATCCTTCTGGCAGTGGTCGCCACGATCGCTCTCGGAGCGGGCTGGGTTCGTAGGAGGCTCACGCGCTAGTCCTCCAACGCCAGGCATCTGGCTTGGCGGGGGGGGGGGCTATCCACCGGCAGCAGAAGAGAACAGTGCCGCCGTGCCCCCGAGGACAACCAGCTGCACGATGCCAGGAATACGCCAGCCCAGGGCGAGGAGGCCACCGCCTGTGACCACTGCGCCGCCTACCAGTAGCCACGATGCCTGCGATGCCGATTCCGACGCACGCGACGCATTGGTGGTGTCACTGTCGTAGCTGTCGGCCCATCCCGCTATCCCGTAGACGTACACCGCGCAGGCGATGACCATGAAGTCGATGACGAGCAGCGCCACACCGGCCCAGATCTGCTCGCCGGTTGACGGTATCTTCGCCTGTCCCATGCCCACTGCCGTCCCGTCCTCAGACCCGTAGACAGCGATTGTCGGGTCGAAGATGTTGCTCACGAAACCCGTACGCCACGAATTTCCCTGAGAGGCGGGGCGGTCCAGTGCTCGGGCGCCGTTGTGCGGCGGGCCATGGACCGTGTCACAGGCGTCGTTCCGATCGGGTTCGGCATGAGGGTGGCTGCGACTCGGGCCTGACCACTCAGCCCTGAGAAGACAGAGACCACGGATTGGAGTCGGTGGGCCCCACAGCACGAGTTCCCCCAACCGTTCGCGGTTGGGGGCCCGTGTGGAGCGGAGAACGTCAGAGGCGAGGGCGGGGGCGGTATCACTCCCGGGGAATCGGTACCGGGGCCGGTGACAGGACCTCCGTGCTGTCCGTGACGTCCGCGGCTGCCGTGTCGGTGTCCGTGACCGAGTCCGTTGTACGGCTCGTCGTGGCGTCCGAGGCGGGGCGGATGCGGCAGGACGGGGAGGAGCCGTGGGCTTCCGCGCGGATCCGCTGTTTCATCGTGGGAGGCAGTGAGCGTCCGGGAGGCGCGATCCGGGACGGTGCCGCGGGCCTTGCCGCCGCCGGTGTGCTGTTGCACGCCGACTCGGTCTGCGGTACCGCGACGGACGCCGTGGTCGTGATGAGTCCGAGCGCCGTGCACAGCGCGAGGAAGGCGGTGACGAGGGTGGTCCACAGCTTCATGACCGTGTTCCGGGCCATGGCACCTCACTTTCGGGTTGGGCGATTTGCGTACTTTCCTCATGATGTGTATGCGGAGTGCGAAGTGGGGGACCGACGCCCCTGGCGCGTCGACCTTCGGATGAACACCACCCGGATGGGCGCAAGAGGGTGGGATTGTCATAGATCGAGGCCATCCGGCCGTGGGCGTTCCGTGATCCCTGGTGCGATCAGCCTCAGATCGGAGGGGTGTGGACCGCTCCTGGCGCGGTAATCCGCTAGGGAGTTGGCCGTCGACGCAGATCACTGATCGATATCGATCGGTGTGTATAGTCGGGCGCCAGAAGTCCCCTACGTCAAGAAAGACGAGGTCGCGCGGTGAAGAAGCTTCTCCTGGTCGCACTGGCCGCCATCGGCGGGCTCCTCGTGTACCGCCAGATCCAGGCGGATCGGGCCGAGCAGGATCTGTGGACGGAGGCGACCGACTCCGTGCCCACGGGTTCGTGAGTGCCGACACCAGTCTCAGAACAGACCCCGACCGCTTCCTTCGCGGTCGGGGTCTTGTGTTGCACGGGTGGGCCGGAGCGGCTCTTGTGCCGGTCGGGTCGCCCGGAAAGGATCGAGCCCGCGGAGGAGGCGTGTTTCGGGCAGTCATCGGCGGAGAGCGGGTGACGTCCGGGCCGGCGGGGCAGGATGGGCGGCGTCCGAGGCTATGACGAGGGGGGCGCGTGATGGGGCGGCGCACGGTCCGGTGGCGAGTGGCGGCAGCCGCGGCGGTGCTCCTGTGCGGGGCCGGCGCACTGTCCCCTCCCGCGGTGGCCGCCCCCGACCCGGACGCCGCTCCCTATGTCTTCGCCGAGGACGCCCGTACGGTCGAGGGCGCGACGAACACCGCGGGCGCCGTACAGCTCGCCCGCGGGAAGACGTACCGCAGCTCCGTCCCCGAGGACGGCAAGCTCTACTACCGTCTCGACCTCGACGACGCGGACAACGCCTACGTCTCCGCCACGGCCGTCCCCGGGCCGGGTACGACGGTCGCCTCCTCGGAGGGCCTCAAGGTGACGGTGCAGGACGCGGAGGGACACCGGTGCTCCTCCGGGACGGCCCGTTTCGGCCCGACGAGCAGCCCGCGTCCGATCACCGCCTGGGCGATGCGCGAGATCGGCCGCGATGCGTACATGTGCCAGGGGGCCGGGACGTACCACCTGCTCGTCGAGCGCATCGGTGCGGGAACGTCGGCGGAGGGGACGCGGAGCGGCGACTGGGGACTGGAGCTCCAGCACGTGTGGGAACCGCCCGTGAAGGAGACCGGTGCCACGGCGGCGGCACCGGAGAGCTGGAACTCCGCGCCGCCCGAGACCGTCACGGACGGCGGCGGCCGGCGCACGGGCGGTACGAGTTTCGCGACGGCGAGCCCCGTAGGCCAGGGCGTATGGGAGGAGACGGGCGATCTGAGACCCGGGCAGACGCTCTACTACAAGGTGCCCGTGGGCTGGGGCCGGCAGGTGTACGCCACGGCCGAGCTCGGCAGCGCGAACGGCGGCGGGGACGGCTTCACGGGCAACGCGGCCGTCATGTCCCTCTACAACCCCGTACGGGGACTCGTGGACGACATGAGGTCCCCCTACGACGGCCGTCAGCGGTCCATCACCCTGGATCCGCTGCCGCCCGTGCACCACGACAACCGTTTCGCCGTCGACGACCAGACGAAGGGCATGCGGTTCGCGGGCTGGTACTACCTCGCGGTGCACCTCGGGACGTCGGTCGCGGACCGCTTCGGTGACAGGCCGATCGGGCTGACGCTGCGGGTGCGGGTGGCGGGCTCGGAGGACGACGGGCCCGAGTATGTCGGGGAGTCCGAGCCGCGGAGTGTGTTCGCTGTCACGGACGAGGACCGGAGCGAGGCGGAGAGCAAGGAGGCCACCAGGGCCGCGGGTGGCGGGGGCGCCGGGAGCTCCGGCGGGGACGAGGATTCCAACGGGATCGGGAGCGGAGCGTCCTCGAACGCGGCCCGGGAGCCGGGGGACGACGCCACCGCCATGAAGCTGCTGGCTGCGGGAGGCATCGGAACCGGCAGTCTGCTGCTTCTGATGCTCGGGCTGTGGACGCTCGTGGCGCGGCGGCGCGCGGCTGCTTGGCGGTAGTCCGGGCGGCAGTGCGGTCCGGTCAGAGCTGAGCCAGGGCCCAGAAACCCACCGCGAAGCAGGCCAGGGCCAGGAGCAGGACCGGCACGGCCACTTCGGCGGGTGGCCCCGGACGGCGCCGCGCTGCCCGTTTCGGCTTGCGCCTGGAGTGGCGTGGGACGTTCGGGGAGCGCGCGGTGGACACGCCAGGAGCCGACACCTGCTGCTGGACCGTCGTGGTCGCTGCCAGTGGCTGGACTGGGCCCGTGTGCGGGGGAGCGGGGACAGGGAGCCGGCTCGACAGCACTGTCGGGGCAGGGGGAGCGGGGGGCGGCCCGTGCTGCTGGTGCCGGTGGCGGCCGTAAGTGAGGTGATCCCGCACCGGATCCGGATCCGGATCCTGCACCGGTGGCCGAAGCTGAGGCTGAGGCTGAGGCTGCGGTGGCGGCAGATGGAAGCTGCCCGTGTCCGACATCGTGGACGGCCGCGGGGGCTCGGGATTCCGTGCGGGACGTGGGGGTACGGCACCATGTCCCGAGCCGGTGGCGGGCGAGGGGGCGCTGCTCGGCATGGGCGGCGGTGTGGCGGGCGGCCGGGGCACGGAGAACGTGCCGGAAGCCGGCGGGGAGGTGTCCGTGCCGGTACTCGACGGAGGGGCTTGTGACGGCCTCTCGGCGCTGCCCGTTGCCTCGCCCGCGCCATGGCCCGTGCCTCCGCCCGCGGCCCGGCTCGCGCCGCCTGGCCTGCGGCTCGTGGTGGCGCCCGTGTCCAGGCCGGACGCCCTCTTGAGCGGTCCCGTCTCGGCGAACCCTTCGGGCAGCGGGGCCAGTTGGTCGAAGACCTCGACCAGCTCGTCGTCGTCGGCCTCCGGCTCGGGCAGGAGTTCCACGGCCGAGGCGAGCGCCTTGCGGGCCCCCGTGGCGGATCGGAAGCGGGCATCGGGGTCGGGCTGCAGCAGCGTGGCCACGACCTGCCACAGGGGCTCCGGGATGTTCACGGGCGGGCCGGGCGTGCCGTGGGCCGCGAAGTGCTCGATCAGCGCCTTGGTGTCGGGCTTGGCGCCTTCCAGGAGGTACAGGGCGACCAGGCCCACGGCGAACAGGTCGGCCGGGAAGTCGGGCTCCGCGCCCAGCATCTGCTCCGGAGCGAGATAGCCGGGCGTCCCCACCACGTAGTTGGTCTCGGTCAGCCGGGGCTCCCCCAGGCGCATCGCGATACCGAAGTCGGAGAGGCGCAGATGCGGCCGGGCCGTACCGGTGGCCTCCAGCAGCACGTTGGCGGGCTTGATGTCCCGGTGCACGACGTCCTCCGCGTGGACCGCCGAGAGTCCGGAGAGGAGCTGGTCGAGCAGGGTGCACACGAAGGCGGGCGGCAGCGGGCCGTAGTCGTTGACCAGGTTGACCAGGGAACCTCCGGTGACCAGTTCCATGGTGAACAGGACCTGGTCGTCGTCGGCGGCCCAGCTGGTCGGTGCGAGCACATGGGGGTGATCGATCCGCAGGGCCTGCTCCCGTACGAAGCGCAGCAGGGAGTGCGCGTCGCGCTGCTGGAGGACCTTGGCGGCCACGTAGCGACGCCGCCGGTGGTCCCAGGCGCGCCATACGGCGCCCACCCCTCCGTGCCCGATCGGGTCGACCAGTTCGTACCGGCCGGCGAAGACCTCACCCATGGCTGTGCGTCGCTCCCCCTTCAGTCCCCCTTTGGCTGGTTGCCACTCGGCGAGCGCCACCGCTCCCCTCGGCCGGCTCGGCCACGGCCGACCGGTGGTCCGGACGGCCGTCGAGTCCCGCTTGCGTTCTCCGTACGCTTCTCCTCCCCCGCACGCTCTTCCGTTGCCCTGCGCGGGGTCCGGTGACCGGGTTCCCAGCTTTCTTGTTCTGTTGTCCTCCGTCGCTGGGCCTGCCTGCGCCCGCCGTGTCCCACTCCCCAGCTGCCGGAGCCGTTATGCCGTGGACGCCCGGTCGCTTTCCCGGTCGCCGAACCCCCTCGGCGACCGGGAGCCGGCTCAGCTCTGGTGGGCCTGGTAGTGCGCCACGGCGTCGGAGGTACGGCCCGCGCCGTACACCCGGAGGAACTCTGCCAGTTCCGGGTGGGTCGGGGCGAGGGTGTCCGCCGCTTCGATGATGTCCCCCGCGGCCGCGACCGAGCGCAGCAGCGACTGGATCTCGCGGACCACGCGCTTGACGGTGGGTGCCCCGGAACTCGTCGTCGACTGCGTTGTGTTGCTCAGGACCGAGCCCCCCTGTGACTTCTTGATCTCGTCCATGCGCTGGGTCGCCTCCGCGGCGCTCACACTGCCGTCCGCGACCTGACTCGCGAGATCCTGCAGCAGCTGCACCCGCTGGACCACCGCAGGGTTCCCGATCTTCGCGCGCTGACCGCTCATCAGCTGCGACAGCATCGGCGCGGAGAGACCCAGTACCCCTGCCAGACGTGCCTGGTTGAGACCCAGGTCGTCGATGAGCCTACGGAAGAGCGCCCCCAACGGCTCCCCGTACCAGTTCCGCTGCAGCTCCCGGGCTCTTGCGGTTGCTTCCTGCTGTGCGGCGTCCATTGCGTCTCCCCATCGCTTCCCCAAAAACCGTGGTTCGCTGTAGCGAACCACGACGTGCATCTTACGGAGAGTGGTTGTTCACGGGGACCCCCAATCTTTTTGCGGAATCCCGGGGGTGAACCGGTACTCTGGTCTGCGGCGCCCTCCGGTCGTGAAGTTCTCCGGGTGGACGCTTCTCTTGAGGGGCCTTAGCTCAGTTGGTAGAGCGCTGTCTTTGCATGGCAGATGTCAGGGGTTCGACTCCCCTAGGCTCCACACACCGCAACCGGCCCGGTCGCTCCTCGGCGACCGGGCCGGTTCTTTTCGTGCGGGTGGCGCGATGGAAGGGTCTTCGGGGCTCTGGGCCGCGGAGCGGCTGGCGTCATCGCGATCGTGATGCGTGCCGGGGCCGCGAGATCGGGCGGTATGCGGTGGAAGAAGGGGGAACGCGTCTTTCGTTATACGCATCTGCGAAAACCGTGGATCCGGCCATGGCAGGGGAGCGAGCGGTGCAGGCAGGATACTTTCTGTGACAGAGCCTGTGCGCTCCGTCGCGGTGCGCTGTTTCACGTGAAACAGCGCGGTGGGGCAGAGGCATCCCGAGTCCTCTGCCCCACCGCGCTGTTGAGCGGGGTCGATACCGCGCGAATCAGGGGCGGTCGTCCCGCTTCGCCGATTCCTCCTCGGCCTGCTTGGCCTGGACCTCGGGATCGAGGACGGCCTGGCCGCTGCCGTCCACGGAGGTGAGACGGCCGGTGTCGGGCACCTCGGTCGCGGCGGGGGGCTCGACCAGCCAGTCGGGGTTGGCCTGCTTGGCCCACCACTTCCAGGCGACGATGGCGCCGCCCGCCAGGAGGCTCAGGACGGCCATTCCCTTGACGAGACGTGCGGCCCTGGCTCGCCGCTCGTGCCGGCGGACCAGTCGCTGGATCTCCTTGGGTGACACCTGCCCCCGCAGCGCGGCCAGCGCCGCGGCCCCGCGGGACGCGGCCTCCTCCCGGACGGGCCCGGCCGCGGCCATGGCGCGTTCCATGCGAGGAGCGGTGAAGTCCGCGGCCTGGCGGGCCGCCTTACGCGTGCGGACAGCGGCCTCGTGTGCCGCTGCGTCCACCTTCGGCGGCACATGGGTGCGGGCCTGCTCCAGGCGTGGGGCCACAAGGGCGTCGTACTGGAGCCGTGCCTGGTCCGCGGCCTGCGACACCTTCGGTGCGAGCCGCACACGTGCCTCGTGCGTGTAGTGAGCGGCCCTGTCCTTGGCCGTGTCGGCGTAGGGCGCCACCACTTCCGCGGCGTGCCGCACGCTGTCCTTCGCCGACTCGGCCGCTGCGCGCACGCTGTCTTTGCGTGTCACGGGATCCTCCTCCTCGGTGGCGTACGGTATTTCGACTTTCCACCCTTTTACGGATCATGCCTGCCCAAGGGCTTCCGGGCATGTGAGGGCGGGCATCCGGGTGGGGAGTCCGGCTGGGCGTCCGGGCCCCGGTCGACGTTCCCCGGTGGACCGACGCGGTTCTGGGTGCTGTCGAGGGGGTGCCGGGCAGGTCGACCGCGGGAGACGATCACGTGCGATAGCCGATGAATACGGGGCAACGGGCGCTTGTCGACGACAATGCCACGGATCGACGTGACGCGCTGCTGTCCTGCGTGACTCGACCGGTTTTCTCGGAGAAGGCCGGAGACTCGCGGGGACGACCGGCTCCCCGGGGCGCCACCGGAAGTGGCTCCTGCGGCACTCCGTACGCCCTTCAGAGGTGCGGTGGGACGTCGTCGCGGCCGTGAGCGCGAGACATGCGTGTTCGCCTGGATGTGGTGGCCGGGCGACGCACGGCGCCGTCCGTGCGAGGATCGGGGGGTCACAGAGGACAACGGAAGGCAGATCGTGGCTGAGCAGCTTTACGCCACCCTGAAGACCAACCAGGGCGACATCGAGGTACGGCTCCTGCCGGACCAGGCGCCCAAGACGGTCCGTAACTTCGTCGAGCTCGCCCAGGGCGAGCGTGAGTGGGTCAATCCGGCCACCGGCCAGAAGTCCACGGACAAGCTCTACGACGGCACGGTCTTCCACCGGGTGATCAGCGGATTCATGATCCAGGGCGGTGACCCGCTGGGCAACGGCACGGGTGGCCCCGGCTACCAGTTCGAGGACGAGTTCCACCCGGAGCTCGCCTTCGACAAGCCCTACCTGCTGGCCATGGCGAACGCCGGCCCGGGCACCAACGGCTCGCAGTTCTTCATCACGGTCTCCGCGACGACCTGGCTGAACCGCAAGCACACCATCTTCGGTGAGGTCACGGACGCGGCCAGCCAGAAGGTCGTGGACAGCATCGCCACCACCCAGACCAACCCGCGCACCGACCGGCCGGTCAACGACGTGGTCATCGAGTCGGTCGTCGTGGAGACCCGCGAGGGCTGAGTCCGGCAGGGCCGGGTCCGTCAGGGCCGAGCCCCCGGAGAGCCGGGTTCACAGGGCCGTGCCCCGAGGGAGCGCAGTGCCCGAAGGGAACCATTCGCCCCGCTCAACCGTAAGGATGAGCGGGGCGCGGCGCTGCGCGGGCGGACTCCGTGCCGCCCCGCCATGTGCCGACGCAGGAGGATGAGGGGACCCCATGGACCAGGCGCCAGGCAGCCCACAGGGCCCGCAGGGGCCCCAGGACCCAGGACCGCAGGACCCGGGACCGCAGGGCGCCCACAACCTGCCCGGCTGCTACCGGCACCCGGACCGTGAGACCGGTGTGCGCTGCACCCGGTGCGAGCGGCCCATCTGCCCCGACTGCATGGTCAGCGCCTCGGTGGGCTTCCAGTGTCCCGAGTGTGTCCGTGGGGGATCCGGCACCGGCCATGCGCCGTCCGCCTCCGCGCCGCGTACGCTCGCCGGCGGCACCGTCACCGCCGACCCCCGCCTGGTGACCAAGATCCTCCTGGGGATCAACCTGCTGGTCTTCCTGGTCCAGATGTCGCTGGGGGACGAGTTCACCGACCGGTTCGACCTCCTCGGCCGTGCCTACGTGCCGTGGCTGGACTCGGGCTCGTTGCAGGGCGTCGCGGAGGGGCAGTGGTACCGGCTGCTGACGGCGATGTTCCTGCACGGCAGCTATATCCACATCATGTTCAACATGCTGAGCCTGTGGTGGATCGGCGGTCCCCTGGAGGCGGCGCTCGGCCGTGCCCGCTACCTCGCCCTCTACCTGGTCTCGGGCCTCGCGGGAAGCGCGCTCACGTATCTGCTCGCCGAACCCAATCAGCCGTCGCTGGGCGCCTCCGGCGCGATCTTCGGGATGTTCGGTGCCACCGCCGTTCTGCTGCGGCGGCTGAAGTACGACATGCGCCCGGTCGTCATCCTGCTGGTGATCAACCTGATCATCACGTTCGGGTGGGGCAACATCGCCTGGGAGGCCCACATCGGCGGTCTCGTCGGCGGTGTCCTCATCGGCTACGCGATGGTCCACGCCCCCCGCGAGCGGCGGGCGTTGGTCCAGTACGGAGTCTGTGCGCTGGTCCTGGTCGTCGTGGTGGTCATGACGATTGTCAGGACGGCTCAGCTCGTCTGAGGAAAACGCCTGGCGGTACCGGCCGCCGCCGTTGTCCACAGATGGTGGTGGATCTTGTGCATACGGTACGGCAACAGGTGTGCCCCCTGTCGCTCACCCGTGTTTCCGCAGGTGAGGCAGGGGGCGAACGTTTTTGCGATTGACGGTAGGTCTGTCGTACCGGCGTCAATGCCGGGACGGTTATCCACAGATCGTCGTTTCTTTTCCCCATGTGGAAAACGCCTGTGGATAACTCTGCGAGGGGCCGTGGGCAGAGCTCGCGGACGGATGGCGGACAGGCCCGGCAAGGGCCTGTGTTCACCAGGAGGCGGCCGTCACTTCCACTGTGTGGAGACGCCGAATCCGGCCGCGATGAAGCCGAAGCCGACCACGATGTTCCAGTTGCCGAGCGAGTCGATGGGCATCGAGCCGTCGGTCACGTAGAAGACGACGATCCAGGCCAGGCCGATGAGGAACAGCGCCAGCATGACCGGGGCGACCCAGCTGCGGCTGCTCAGCTTGATGTTCGCCGCCTGCTTCGTCGGCGGCGGCGTGTAGTCGGCCTTCTTGCGGATACGTGACTTCGGCACGAGGGTCTCTCCTGTCGATGCGCTGCGTGGCCGCGCAGGGAACTGGGGCGGGTGCCGGGGCAGAGTCACGGGGACACTGATCGTTCCCCCTGGCGTCCGTTAGCGTAGTGCTTCCGCGGCGCCGAAGGAGATAAGGGTACGTTGAGCAATTCCGCCGACACACCCGGGGCGGGGTCGGGCGACTCGTCCGACGGGCGTTCCGTGCCCCTCCCGGAGCTGGCTTCCGCAGCCTTCCCGGCCTCCACCCAGGACGCCGAGACCCGGAACACCGAGACGCAGGGCTCCGGTTCCGTCGGGGCGGGCCGGGCACCGAGCCCGACGGCCGGGCGCCGTTTCCCGCCCGTCCGCATCCTCACCGTCGCCGTTTTCGCCCTGGCGGGCCTCATCTTCTTCACCAGCTTCCACACGGCCAAGGGCACCGACATCCGCACCGACGCCTCCCTGCTGAAGCTCTCCGACCTCATCCACGAGCGCAGCCAGGAGAACGCCCGGCTCGACGAGTCCAACGCGGTTCTCCGTGACGACGTCGAGGCCCTCGCCGAACGGGACAACGGCGGCACGAAGGCCGACGACGAGCGCCTCGACGGCCTGGAGAAGGAGGCGGGCACCCAGAAGCTCAAGGGCGAGGCGATCACGGTCACGCTGAACGACGCACCGCCGGACGCCACCGCCAAGCTCCCCGGCTACCCCGAGCCGCAGCCCGACTACCTGGTCATCCACCAGCAGGACCTGCAGGCCGTGGTGAACGCCCTGTGGGAGGGCGGAGCCGAGGGCATCAAGGTCATGGACCAGCGGCTGATCTCCACCAGCGCTGTGCGCTGCGTCGGCAACACGCTGATCCTCCAGGGCCGCGTCTACTCGCCGCCGTACACGATCCAGGCCGTCGGCGACCCGGAGAAGCTGCAGAATGCGCTGGCCGCCTCGCCCGCGATCCAGAACTACATGGTGTACGTCAACGTCTACGGTCTCGGCTGGAAAGTCACCGAGGACGGCCGGGTGACTCTCCCCGGCTACTCGGGCACAGTGGACCTGCACCACGCGAAACCCGTCGAGTAGGGCGGGCAGATCTCGGTCCTTCCAGGAGCTGCCGGTGCGCTTGATCGTCAGGACCGTCAGCGAACTGTGCATGACTGCCGGCGCACTGATCGTCCTCTTCGTGGCCTATGTGCTGTTCTGGACCGGCGTGGACGCCGACAACGAGATGGACCGGCAGGTCGAGTCGCTGAAGCAGCAGTGGGCGGAGGACGGCCGGAAGCCCGCCGCCGCGCCCTACAGGGACGGCAGGCCCTTCGCCCTCATGTACATCCCGCGTCTTGGTTTCACGTGGAACAAGCCCGTACTCGAAGGAACCCGTACGAGCACCCTGAAGAAGGGCCTCGGGCACTACGCGGCGACCGCCCGGCTCGGCGGGCAGGGGAACTTCGCGGTCGCCGGCCACCGCCGCACATACGGCGACCCCTTCAAGGACTTCCCCGAGCTGCGCCGGGGCGACGCGGTGGTCCTCTCGGACGGGACGACCTGGTTCACGTATCGGATCGACAAAGGACCGTACAAAACTCTGCCCGCGGACATCCAGGTGATCGACCCTGTCCCACGGAAGTCCGGGTACACCCGTCCGGGCCGCTACCTGACGCTCACCACCTGCGATCCGGAGTGGGGGCACAGCCATCGGCTGATCGTGTGGGCGCACCTGGAATCCACTCAGCCCGTGGACGCCGGGAAACCTGAGGCGTTACGCCGTTAGTCTGGTGGGGCACGGCCTGAGTCCGGTGCCGTGGGGTGAGGGAAGGGACGGCATGTACGGCTGGATCTGGCGGCATCTGCCGGGTAACGCATGGGTGAGGGCGCTGATCTCCCTCCTACTGATCCTGGCCGTGGTCTACGTCCTCTTCCAGTACGTCTTCCCGTGGGCCGAGCCCTTGCTGCCCTTCAACGATGTGACGGTGGACGACCAGTGAGTGCCCGCATCCTTGTCGTGGACAACTACGACAGCTTCGTCTTCAACCTGGTCCAGTACCTGTACCAGCTCGGCGCCGAGTGCGAGGTGCTGCGCAACGACGAGGTGACCACCGCGCACGCGCAGGACCACTTCGACGGCGTGCTGCTCTCGCCCGGTCCGGGCACGCCCGAGCAGGCCGGCGTCTGCGTCGACATGGTCCGCCACTGCGCGGACACCGGCGTGCCCGTCTTCGGCGTCTGTCTCGGCATGCAGTCCATCCAGGTCGCGTACGGCGGTGTCGTGGACCGCGCGCCCCAGCTGCTGCACGGCAAGACCTCGCCCGTCGACCACGAGGGCCGGGGCGTCTTCACCGGGCTGCCCTCCCCCTTCACCGCGACCCGCTATCACTCGCTGGCCGCCGAGCCCGCGACCGTGCCGGACGCGCTGGAGGTCACGGCACGCACCCAGGACGGGATCATCATGGGCCTGAGGCACCGCGAGCTCCCGGTCGAGGGGGTGCAGTTCCACCCCGAGTCGGTGCTGACCGAACACGGCCACCGGATGCTGGCCAACTGGCTGGTGGAGTGCGGTGACCAGGGCGCCGTGGAGCGCTCGGCGGGGCTTGCCCCGGTGGTGGGCAGGGCCACGGCGTGACGGCACTGCGCCCCGAGCGCGACAGCTCCCCCTACGGCGGCGAGGCCGGGTACGGGGGAGCCGACGCGTTCGAGGCGGAGGTCCTCCGGGCGGAGGCATTCCAGGCGGCGGTCGAGGAACTGTCGGACCCGCTCATGGATCCGTTGCCGGGCCGGCCACAGCAGCCGCAGCCGCAGCCGCAGCCGCAGCCGCAGCCGCAGCAGCCGCAGCCGCAGCAGCCGCAGCCGCAGCAGCCGTTCGCGGAGGAACCGCATCCGTCGCCGTGGTTCCGGAGCCGCCCCCCGGCCCCGCACGACGATACGTACGCGGCGGCGACGGCGTCCGAGCAGCATCCACAGCACACGCACCATCCCCCGATCACCGACGAGACGGTGGCGTTGCGGCTGAAGGACACCCGGCGTGCGGCCCGGGTGCGGCACACCGGCACAGCGGTCGAGTCCATAGCAACGGACTCCACGGACGTAACGGACTCCACGGCGATCGTGCCCGCGGTGCCCGGCGCGACCGGGACCTCCGCGTCGCCCGCGCCCGGAGGCCGTGCGGCCCGCCGGAAGGCCGCGAAGCGGAACGGGCGGCGAGGTGGCTCCGGAAGCCCGCAGGAGGGTCTCGGGGCCCCAGGGCCGCGCCAGGGCGCCAGGAGGGCGCGGAACGGCGCTCAGGGCGGCGAGACGGCGGAGGAGGAGCCCTCCGCGTCGGCGCCCCGCTCGCGGGTGGAGGCCCGGAGGGCCGCCCGGGCGCACAGGCCCAGCGTCGGCACTGTGGCGAGCCGGTTGATCGGTGAGGTGTTCATCACCACCGGCGTGCTCATGCTGCTGTTCGTGACGTACCAGCTGTGGTGGTCGAACATCCGGGCACACGCCCAGGCCGGTAAGGAGACCAGCAACCTCCAGGAGGAGTGGGCGAGCGGCACGCGCGCACCCGGAGCGTTCGAGCCGGGGCAGGGCTTCGCCATCCTGCACATCCCGAAGCTGGACGTGGTCGTCCCGATCGCGGAGGGCATCAGCAAGTCGCAGGTCCTGGACCGCGGCATGGTCGGCCACTACGACGAGAACAGCATCGAGACGGCCATGCCCGAGGACAAGACGGGCAACTTCGGGATCGCGGGTCACCGCAACACCCACGGGGAGCCCTTCCGCTACATCAACCGGCTCGAACCGGGCGATCCGATCGTGGTCGAGACGCAGGACACGTACTACGTCTACGACATGGCCTCGATCCTGCCGGTGACGAAGCCGTCGAACATCGCCGTGCTCAACCCGATCCCCGACGGCTCGGGCTTCACGAAGGCCGGCCGCTACATCACGCTGACGACCTGCACGCCGGAGTTCACCAGTAAGTACCGGATGATCGTGTGGGGCAAGATGGTCGAGGAACGGCCGCGCAGCGAGGGGAAGCCGGACGCGCTCGTCCAATGAGCACCTGAGCACGTGGGCAACTGAGCACCGACGCACGAGCACGCAGAGCACGCGGTACCTGGAACAGACGGGGCAGATGCAGTGGCAGCCACCACCGATCACGGGGAGCAGCACGAGGAACGGCACGCGGAGGAGACCGACGAGGCCTCCGCGTCGCCGTCACCGCAGTCATCACCGTCCCCGCAGTCACCGCCGGCCCCGCGCCGCCGCGGCACCGGCCGGCTCGCGACGGCGGTCGGCGTCTTCGGTGAACTCCTCATCACCGCGGGTGTGGTCCTCGGCCTGTTCGTCGTCTACTCGCTGTGGTGGACGAACGTCCTCGCCGACCGCGAGGCGGACGAGCAGGGTGACAAGGTCCGTGACACCTGGGCTCACGAGGAGGGCGGCAAGCCGGCCGAGTTCGACCCGAAGAAGGGCATCGGCTTCCTCCACGTGCCCACCATGTCGAAGGACGAGATCCTGGTCGGCAAGGGCACCTCGACGAAGTATCTGAACGACGGCATCGCCGGCTACTACACCGACCCCGTGAAGGCGACCCTTCCGACGAGCGGCAAGGACGGCAACTTCTCCCTCGCCGCCCACCGCGACGGCCACGGCGCCAAGTTCCACAACATCCACAAGATCAAGAAGGGCGACCCGATCGTCTTCGAGACGAAGGACGACTGGTACGTCTACAAGGTCTACGCGATGCTGCCGGAGACCTCGAAGTACAACGTGGACGTGCTCTCGGCCGTCCCCAAGCAGTCGGGCAGAAAGAAGGCCGGCAAGTACATCACCCTCACCACCTGCACGCCCGTCTTCACCTCCAACTACCGCTACATCGTGTGGGGCGAGCTGGAGCGCGTGGAGAAGGTGGACAGGGAGCGGACGCCGCCGGAGGAGCTGCGGTGAGCTGGTGAGGTCCTTCGAGGACCTCGGTCGCTTAGCATGACGGAGGCCCGAAGCCGCAACTGTCCTTTGCGGCTTCGGGCCTTCCGCGTGCGACGCCT
The DNA here is from genome assembly GCA_000719105.1 of Streptomyces sclerotialus. Taxonomy (GTDB): domain Bacteria; phylum Actinomycetota; class Actinomycetes; order Streptomycetales; family Streptomycetaceae; genus Streptomyces; species Streptomyces sclerotialus_B. The sequence goes on from JODX01000025.1 coordinate 23,594, forward strand.
GTCGCAGCGCTTTGAGGTGCACTCCCGCGCTCCATGCCTCCAGCTCGTCGCGGTTCACCGTGATGACCCCGCTCAGGTCGGCGACGGTCTGTGCTTCGCTGCTGGAGTTGCAGGTGGCGACGAACAGCGCGATGTCCACCCGGTCGATGGCTCGTGCCGCACCGGCGAACTTCTGCATGTCGGCGCTCGGCACGGATCCGTGATGGGCCCGGTTCTTGCACTGGACAGCCACGGTACGTCCGTCGGCCGTCCGGGCGGTGACGTCGATGCCCCGGTCGCTCCGGGCCTGGCGTACGACGACGTCCGTACAGCCGTCCCGGCGCAGCAGCTCGGCCACATGGCGTTCGAGCGCCTGCCAGGTCATGGCGGCGATGGAGGTCCTCACTCGGTCCGTCGGAGCCCCTCCCTCCAGTGTGCTGATCCTTTGGTGGTGCCAGCACAGCCTGCGTTCGACGTTCTGGACGTCCTCGCGGAGAGTGATGAGTTCGCTGCGGTGTTCGCCGGAGGCGGCGATCAGGGCGTTGAAGATCGGTACAACTGTCGTGCCGAGGATGTGGGCGATGCGTTGGTCGATGTGGTCGTCGAGGAAAGCAGGGGTGGTCCTGTGAGCGGGGTTTTCCACAGGCTGTGTGCGTGTCGCGTACTCCGCGTCGAGGAGATACACACGCACCTGACGTGCGGTTTCGCTGTCTCGGAGCAGCATGGCGACATTGAGGACGGCACGGCGGGAGAAGAGGGCCATGGCTCGTGTGCGCGACTGGATCCCACTGGCCCTCTTGAAGAGGGCCAGTCGCGTACCTGTCAGGACTTGGTACCCGCTGGCTTGCAGTTCTTCCCGATGGTCCTCCCTGACTGATTCGAGAGTTTTTACGGTGACCTCGAAATACGTGGCCACCATCGCCGTCGTCACATGCATCCCGTCCGGCAGTAGCGACAGTGCTTTCACCCTGTCGAGCACGTCTGTCCGCTCCAGCACGCCGTCGCGCAGGGTCTTCGATTCCAGCAGCACCGATTCGTCGATCACATCCCGCCCTTCGTCCCGCTCGGTGTTTCCCGGAGCCAGGGCAGATGTCCGAGGCCCCAGCCCATCCGGTCAACGAGACGTCAAGTACGAAGGCACGACCGATTGTTGAACCGGTATGCGACCGGTTCGAGGGGTGACAGCGAAGGGAAAGGACGCGGGTGTCGGCGGTGGGGGATGCCCGACAGACACGAGCCCCGGCACTCTCACCGGGAGAGTGCCGGGGCTCCGTCGTACCGCTGGCCGTCGCGTCAGCCGCCGAAGCCTCCGAAGAGGCCGCCGCCGCCGTTGTTGCCGCCGTTGTTGTTCCCCGCGTCCGCGGCCACCAGGTTCACCGTGGTGCCCTTGGGCACCTCGGCACCCTCCTGGTCCTGGGCGACGACGAGGGCGTCGTCGTTCTGCGAGCCGCTGACGTTGACCTGCAGGCCGGCGTCCTCCAGCGTCTTCCTGGCGTCCTTCAGCGAGCTGCCGCGCACGCCCGGGACCTTGACCTTCTCCTCCTCGGCCTTCTTGCCGATCTGGATGGTCACCTTGCTGTTCTTGTCGACCTGCGAGCCGATCTGCGGTGACGTCTGGATCACCTTGCCGTCCAGGCTGGCGTCGTCGGTCTCCACCTCGGTGCACTCACCGACGAGTTCGTTGGCCGCCATCTGCTGCTTGGCCGTCTCGCAGTCCTGGCGGGCGACGTTCGGGACGGTGGACTTCACCACCTCCTCGGCGACCGTCAGGGTGATGGTGGACCCCTTCTCGACTTCCTTGCCGTAGATGGGGTCGGTCTCCAGGACGGTGCCCGGCTCCTCGGTGGACGACTCCTTGGTCTCCGTCTTGACCTCGAACTCGTAGTCCTCGCCCTTGAGCTCCTTGGTCGCGTCCTCGACCTTGTCACCGAGGACGTTGGGGACCGCGACCTTCGGCGCCCCGGTCGACACCACGATCTCGATGGTGTCGCCCCTCTGCACCTCGGCGTTCGCCTTGGGATTCTGCTCGCAGACGTTGCCCTTCTTCTGGTCCTCGCAGGGCTTCTCGGTGATGTCCAGCGTGAGATCGCGGTTCTCCGCCATCCGCTGGGCCTCTTCCTGCGTCGAACCGACGAAGCGGGGGGCCCCGAAGGGCTCGTTCTTGTTGCTGTCGCCGGTGAACGCCCACTTGCCGATCAGAATGGCGCCGATGAGCACCAGCACACCGGCGACGACCAGCAGGATCGTCGAGGTGTTGTTCTTCTTCTGACGGCGCCGGTCGGGGCGGTCGTCGTAGCCGTAGCCGCCGTCGTCCGGATTCATCGGGGGCAGCATGGTGGTGGCCTGCGCGTCCACGGGGCGCATGGCCGTCGTCGGCTGCTCGTCCGGGTAGCCGCCGTAGCCGACCGACCCCATGGCCGCCGTGGCCGCGACGGGCTGGCCGTCGAGGCAGGCCTCGATGTCGGCGCGCATCTCGTCGGCGGACTGGTAGCGGTAGTCGGGGTCCTTGGTCAGCGCCTTCAGCACGATCGCGTCCATCTCGGGCGTGATCTCGGGGTCGAAGACGCTGGGCGGCTGCGGCTCCTCCCGTACGTGCTGGTAGGCGACCGCGACCGGGGAGTCACCGACGAAGGGCGGGCGGACCGTCAGCAGCTCGTACAGCAGACAGCCGGTGGAGTACAGGTCGGAGCGCGCGTCGACCTGCTCGCCCTTCGCCTGCTCCGGGGAGAGGTACTGGGCGGTGCCGATGACCGCGGCCGTCTGCGTCATCGTCATGCCGGAGTCGCCCATCGCGCGGGCGATACCGAAGTCCATGACCTTGACCTGGCCGTTGCGGGTGAGCATGACGTTGGCCGGCTTGATGTCACGGTGGACGATGCCGCTGCGGTGGGCGTACTCCAGGCCCTGGAGGATGCCGATGGTCATCTCCATGGCCCGCTCCGGCAGCAGCTTGCGCCCGCTGTGCAGCAGCTCCCGGAGGGTGGACCCCTCGACGTACTCCATGACGATGTACGGGATCGACACGCCGTCGATGTAGTCCTCGCCCGTGTCGTACACCGCGACGATCGCCGGGTGGTTGAGCGAGGCGGCGGACTGGGCCTCCCGGCGGAACCGGGCCTGGAAGGTGGGGTCGCGCGCGAGGTCAGCGCGCAGCGTCTTCACCGCCACGGCGCGGCCGAGGCGGGTGTCCTGCCCCAGGTACACCTCGGCCATGCCACCACGGCCGAGCACATGGCCCAGCTCGTACCGGCCGCCGAGGCGACGCGGCTCTTCCATAGCTACCTACCAGCCCTCTCCGTCGGTCCCGACCGCACCCACGTGTGGTCCGGCGGTGTGCTGTCCGGGCATACCGTACCCGGCTCGCCCTGCGTGACCTGGCCGCTGTCGTCACCCGATACAGGACCGGTATCGCAACGTGCACTGTTGTGAAGGCAACGTGACATGGGTCACTTCTTGCTGTCGATGACTGCCTTCATCACGTTCCTTGCGATGGGGGCGGCGAGACCGCCACCGGAGATGTCGTCCCGGTTGGCGCTTCCATCCTCGACGACCACGGCGACGGCGACGGGCGAGCTGCCGTCCTCCGCCTTGGCGTACGAGATGAACCAGGCGTACGGCTTCTCGCTGTTGTTGAGGCCGTGCTGGGCAGTACCGGTCTTGCCGCCGACGGTGACGCCGTCGATCTTCGCGTTGCCGCCGGTGCCCTGCGCGTCGTTGACGACCGTCTCCATCATCTGCTGCAGCGCCTGGGCGGTCTCGGCGGAGACGGGCTGCGAGAGCTCCTCGGGCTCGGTCGTCTCGATGGTCTCGAGGTTGGGGGCCGTCAGCTGGTCGACCATGTACGGCTTCATCAGCTTGCCGTCGTTGGCGACCGTGGCGGCGACCATCGCCATCTGGAGCGGGGTGGCGCGGTTGGACGCCTGGCCGATACCGCCCATGGCGTTCTGCGGCCGGTTGTCCTCGGGATAGACGCTCTCGGCGGCGCGGACCGGGGTGTCGAGCTCCGGGTTGTTGTAGCCGAACTTCTCGGCCATCTCGATCATCTTCTCGTTGCCCACGTTGTCGGCGAGCTTGGCGAAGACCGTGTTGCAGGAGACCATCAGTGCGTAGCGCAGCGTGGCGTTCTTGCACTCGCCGTGCTCGTTGGTGAGGTCGGTCGTCGTATCGGGCAGCTGGTACGGGTCCGGGGCTTCGGTGGCCTCGTCGATGCCGTCGACCTCGCCGTTCTCCAGCGCTGCGGCGGCCGTGACCACCTTGAAGGTCGAGCCGGGTGGGTACGTCTCGCGCAGCGCCCGGTTCAGCATGGGCTTGTCCTTATCCTTCTCCAGCTCGGAGAAGGTCTTGCTGTCCTTCTCACTGATGCCGGCGAAGGTCGACGGGTCGTACGACGGCGTGGAGGCGAGAGCCAGGATCGCGCCCGTCTTCGGGTCGATGGCGGCGACGGCGCCCTTCCGGTCGCCCAGTCCCTTGAAGGCCGCCTTCTGCGCGTCGGCGTTGAGGGTGGTGACGACGCTGCCGCCCTCCTTCTTCTCGCCCGTGATCATGTCGAGGGTGTTGCGGAAGAACAGCCGGTCGTCATTGCCGGTGAGGATGCCGTCCTCGAGGTTCTCCAGTTGCGTGGCGCCCACGATCTGGGAGGAGTACCCGGTGACCGGCGCCCACATCTCGCCGTCCTTCCAGGTGCGCTTGTACTTGTAGTCGGTTCCCTCCGTGGCCACCGACCCGGTGATGGCCTTGCCGTCGACGATGATGTCGCCGCGGGGGGTGGCGTACCGCTCGATGGAGACACGGCGGTTGTACTCGTGGCTCTTCAGCGTGTCGGCCTGGACGTACTGGATCCAGTTGTCGCGGATGAGCAGCGTCAGAACGAGGAGTCCGCAGAAGATCGCGATTCGTCGCAGAGGCTTGTTCACGGTCGGACCACCTGGGTCATCTCGGCGTCGGGGTTCGAGGCGGGTGCGGGGGCCGGCCGGCGCGCGGTGTCACTGATGCGCAGCAGAATGCCGATGAGGGCCCAGTTGGCGATGACGGAGGAGCCACCGGCCGCGAGGAACGGCATCGTCATACCGGTCAGCGGGATGAGCCCCATGACGCCACCGGCGACCACGAAGATCTGCAGCGCGAAGGCGCCGGACAGACCGACGGCGAACAGCTTGCCGAAGGGGTCGCGGGCGGCCAGCGCGGTACGGATGCCCCGCTCGATGATCAGTCCGTACATCAGCAGGACGGCCATCACGCCGGCCAGACCGAGCTCCTCACCGAACGTGGAGAAGATGAAGTCGGAGTTGGCGGCGAAGCCGATGAGGTCCGAGTTGCCCTGTCCGAGCCCGGTGCCCATGACGCCGCCGGAGCCGAAGGACATGATCGACTGGCCGATCTGCTCGCAGGCGCCCAACTCCTTGTAGCAGCCAAACGGGTCCAGCCAGGCGTCGACGCGGGCCTGCACGTGGCCGGCGAACGAGGCCACGCCGACGGCGCCGCCCGCGGACATCAGCAGACCGATCACGATCCAGCTGGTCCGCTCGGTGGCGACATACAGCATGATCACGAACATGCCGAAGAACAGCAGCGACGTACCGAGGTCGTTCTCGAAGATGAGGATGAGCAGGCTGACGGCCCAGATCGTAATGATCGGGCCGAGGTCGCGGCCGCGGGGCAGGTAGAGACCCATGAACCGGCGGCTGGCCAGGGCCAGCGCGTCCCGCTTCACCATGAGGTAGCCGGAGAAGAAGATCGCGATGATGATCTTCGCGAACTCGCCGGGCTGGATGGAGAAGCCGGCGATGTTGATCCAGATCTTGGCGCCGAACACGTTGGCACCGATACCGGGAACGAGCGGCAGGAGCAGCAGCACGATGGCCGCCACCATCGAGATGTACGTGTACCGCTGCAGGATGCGGTGGTCCTTGAGGAAGACGAGCACCGCGACGAACAGAGCCAGCCCGATGGCGGAGTACATCAACTGGTTCGGCGCCGAGGGACTGAAGACGCCGTACGAGCGCTCCGCCAGCTGCTGCAGCCGCTCCGACTGGTCCAGCCGCCAGATGACCACCAGCCCGAGCCCGTTCAGCAGCGTCGCCAGCGGCAGCAGGAGCGGATCCGCGTACGCCGCGAACTTCCGCACTACGAGATGACCCACGCCCGCGAGCAGGCCCAGGCCGAGGCCGTAGGCGAGTAGGCCGGACGGCACCTCACCGTTGATGGCCAGCCCGACATTGGCGTAGGCGAACACCGGAATCGCCACGGCGAACACCAGCAGCGCGAGCTCGGTGTTGCGTCGGCTCGGTGCGCCGATCGCACCGATCGTGGACGTGTGCTGCGTCGAGGTGTTGGTAGTACTGCTCATCGTATGACGTGGCCCCTCACGGCTTGCCTACTGCGTACCGCACCGCGAGACCAGCTTCTGCTCTTCGTCGGAGAGGCTGGGGCCTGGCGTGGGCTCGGGCTCGACGGTGGCCGTCGCTGACGGCGATGATGACGGCGAAGACGGCGATGACGACTGCGGATCCGGCGTCGGTGTGGCTTTGGACGTGAAGGAGGAGCGTGTGGTTCCCGTGACGCCCCCGGCCTCGCCCTCACCGGTCTTCGAGTTGCGCTCGCTCTCGGCCTCGCGGCGCTGAGCTTCCTTCGCGCAGGCGGACGCCTGGACGGAGAGCTCGTCGATCTTCTCCTGGGCGTCCTTCAGACTGCCCTCGGCGATGGTCGCCTCGACCTGCTTCTGCTGGTAGGGCGGCAGGTACTTGAGTTCGATCTCGGGGTGGTCCTTCTCCACCTTCGAGAGCGAGACCCAGGCCAGGTCCTGGCTGATGCCCCGGTAGAGCGCGATGTGGTCCTCGTTGGAGCCGACGTAGTACTGCGTCTGCGTCCAGCGGTAGCCCCCGTACATACCGCCGCCGATCACGGCGAGGGTGAGCACCGTGTAGAACGATCTTTTGAGCCACCGGCGCGGCTTGCGCGGCTTCTCGAAGTCCTCGTCCGAGTAGGAGCCGAAACTGCCCGCGGGCGCGTAGCCGGTGGTGTCGCCGGAGCCGGGCGGTCCGAACTCACCGCCTCCGCCGTTCTGACCGGGCACCTGGCGGCCGAGGCCGGCGGCACGGCCGGCCGGGGTCTGCATGGCGCCGTCGTCGTGCAGCTGGTGCTGGTTCTCGGCGACCGCGCCGACCACGACGGGTGTGTCGGAGAGCTGCCCGGCCAGGGTGTCACCGGAGTCGATGTCGAGGACGTCGGCGACGATGACCGTGATGTTGTCGGGGCCGCCGCCGCGGAGCGCCAGCTCGATCAGGTTCTGCACGGTCTCCTGCGGACCCTGGTAGCTGGCGAGGGTGTCCTCCATCGTCTGGTGGGACACGACGCCGCTCAGGCCGTCGGAGCAGATCAGGTACCGGTCGCCGGCGCGGACCTCGCGGATGGAGAGGTCGGGCTCCACGTGGTCGCCACTGCCCAGCGCGCGCATCAGCAGGGAGCGCTGCGGGTGGGTGGTGGCCTCCTCCTCGGTGATGCGCCCCTCGTCGACCAGACGCTGCACCCAGGTGTGGTCCTGCGTGATCTGGGTGAGGACGCCGTCCCGCAGGAGGTACGCGCGCGAGTCGCCGACATGGACGAGCCCGAGTCGCTGGCCGGTCCACAGCAGGGCGGTCAGGGTGGTTCCCATGCCCTCGAGCTGGGGGTCCTCCTCGACCATCGCGCGCAGCTGGTCGTTGGCGCGCTGTACGGCGGCGCCCAGCGAGGTCAGGATGTCCGAGCCGGGGACGTCGTCGTCGAGCGCGACGATCGTGGAGATCACTTCGGAGGACGCGACCTCACCGGCCGCCTGGCCGCCCATCCCGTCGGCGATGGCGAGCAGGCGCGGACCGGCGTAACCGGAGTCCTCGTTGCCCTCCCGGATCATGCCTTTGTGCGATCCGGCGGCGAAACGCAGTGACAGACTCATGCGCACCTCGCCCGTCGGCTCCGGGTACATCCGCACGGTGCCCACCCTCCGGTCGGGAGCGCGCCGGGGTCCGGGTTCCGGACCGCTGCGTGCTCGCTCCGCTCGCGCTCTTTCATGATGTAGCACTACTTCCGCAGCTCGATGACGGTCTTGCCGATGCGGATCGGCGCGCCCGGCGGAATCGGCGTGGGGGTCGTCAGGCGGGTCCGGTCGAGATACGTGCCGTTGGTCGACCCCAGGTCCTCGACGATCCACTGGCCGTCACGGTCCGGGTAGATCCTGGCATGCCTGCTGGAGGCGTAGTCGTCGTCCAGCACGATGGTGCTGTCGTGCGCGCGGCCCAGCGTGATGGTCTGCCCCTGCAGCGCGACGGTCGTGCCCGTGAGGGTGCCCTCGGAGACGACGAGCTTGGTGGGGGCGCCGCGGCGGCCACGGCCGCCGGCGCTCTGCTGGCGCTGCGGCGGCGGCGTCTGCCGGGCGGCCGCTGCCTGTGGACGGGGGGCTTCACGGCGCGAACCCCGCTGGGTGACGCGCGTACCGAACAGGTCGCTGCGGATGACCTGCACGGCCACGATCACGAACAGCCACAGTACGGCCAGGAAGCCCAGCCGCATGACCGTGAGGGTCAGCTCTGACATTGCCCCCGCTTCACCCTTCGGCTTGCCGGTAAATGATGGTGGTGCTGCCCACGACGATCCGCGAGCCGTCGCGGAGCGTAGCGCGGGTGGTGTGCTGCCCGTCCACCACGATGCCGTTGGTGGATCCGAGATCCTGGATCGTCGAGGGCGTTCCGGTCCGGATCTCACAGTGCCGGCGGGACACGCCGGGGTCGTCGATCCGCACGTCGGCTTCGGTGCTGCGGCCCAGCACCAGCGTCGAGCGGGAGATCTGGTGGCGGGTGCCGTTGATCTCGACCCAGTAGCGCGTGCGTCCCCCGGCCGCCGGGGGCGCGGGCGGCCGCTGGCCGCTCACGGGCTGCGGGTAGCCGTAGCCGCCGGGGCCCGCTCCGGGCGGCGGCGTGGACGGCATGGGAGGTGCGCCGGTGGGAGCGCCGGCCGGCGGGTAGCCGTAGCCGCCGCCACCTGGGACGTTGCCGCCGGCGGGGCCGGGACGGCCGGCCGGGGCCGGCGGGGGCGCCTGCTGGCTGCTGGACGAGGCGAGCGTACGGCTGCGCACCCGGTACAGGCCGGTGTCGAGGTCCTCCGCCTTCTCCAGGTGCACCTTGATGGGGCCCATGAAGGTGTAGCGCTGCTGCTTGGCGTAGTCGCGCACCATGCCGGCCAGCTCGTCGCCGAGCTGTCCCGAGTAGGGGCTGAGGCGCTCGTAGTCCGGCGCGCTCAGCTCCACGATGAAGTCATTGGGTACGACGGTCCGGTCGCGGTTCCAGATGGTGGCGTTGTTGTCGCACTCGCGCTGGAGCGCTCCCGCGATCTCCACGGGCTGCACCTCGGACTTGAACACCTTGGCGAAGGTGCCGTTGACCAGACCTTCGAGACGCTGCTCGAACTTCTTCAGGACTCCCATGGGGCACCTCCTCCGTCGTTGTCGTCCTGTGTGTCGTCCTGCGTACCGCGTACGTACTGCTTACTGATCGTATCCACGCGCCGGGAAATCGGCTGGTTCCCCCTGTCGGCCAGGTCGACGGGTGTCGACGCCCACTGAAGTCCCCTCCCGGATTCCCGTCGGAGCTCTTCTTCGAACTCCTTCGCTCCTCGTTCCGCGGTACCTGCCGCGGTACTTCTGCCTTGGATCGTAGAGGCGACGCGAGACCAGTGTCCCGCACCCGGCTGTGGACCCCGCCCGTCTCCTGGGGAGATGGCCGGGACCGGTACGAGGTTGATACGTGAACCAGCACGTGTCGATACGTGGAGGGGGCGTTCAGGGGTGGGGGACGACCGGGTGGGAGGGCGAGCGGGCGGTGACTGGGGACGGACGGGTGCGGACGGGTGCGGACGGGTGCCTGTGCGGGCGGCCGCGGCCGTGTGCGTCCGGTGCCCTGCGACGGCGCGCCCGGAACCCGGGGACGGGGCCGGAAGAAGGGATGTGAACCCACCCGCTCCAGCGTGCTAATCTTCTGCATGTCGGAAGGCGCCAGCACCGAAAGGGGCGGGAGCCGGAAGACACACCCAATGCGCGGGTGGCGGAATAGGCAGACGCGCTGGATTCAGGTTCCAGTGCCCGCAAGGGCGTGGGGGTTCAACTCCCCCCTCGCGCACAGCTGGAAGGGTCTCCACCAGGACGGAAGTCCGGTGGAGACCCTTTCTCGTTTTCGCGGAGCGTTGGTGCAGCGCATTGCTGCGGCGCGTGGTTGTGGCGCGTTGCCGTGGGCCCGGCGCCGGCGGTGAGGTATATCACGTCGGGGTGCCGGCCCGGTCAGCGCTCGTTCAGGGCGCGCTGCATGAGGACCGTGTCGATCCACTGGCCGTGCTTGTGCCCGACGGCCGTGAGCCGGCCCGCCTCGGTGAAGCCGAACCTGCGGTGCAGGGCGAGCGAGGTGCCGTCGCCGGTGTCGGCCATCACCGCGATCATCCGGTGCACCCCGGCCGCGGCGGACTGCGTCAGCAGCGCGTCCAGCAGGGCCGCACCCAGTCCCCGGCCGGTGTGCCCGGGCGCGAGGTAGACCGTGTCCTCGGCCGTGTGCCGGTAGGCGGGCTTGGGGCGCCAGGGCGAGGCGTACGCGTAGCCGACCACCGAACCGGCGAGCTCGGCGACGAGGAAGGGCAGTCCGCGGTCGCCGCGGTCCTCCAGGATCCGCGTCCACTCGGCCGGGCTCCGGGGCTTCTCGTCGAACGTGACCAGCGTCTCGGTGGCGTAGTGCGCGTAGATGTCCGCGACGGCCCCGAGATCCGCGGCGACGGCCGGGCGCACGAGCAGGTCGGACGCGAACACAGGGGTCCTCTTCTCCATGGGGACATCAAAGACGGCCGTGTCGTTGCGCGCCACGACTCGTCATGACTCCCACGACTCGGCACGACCCGGAACAGCAGGCTCCGGGATCGCACGCGTATGCCGTCGTGGAGTCCGGACGGTCCGGGTTGACCCGTTACGCGTCCCGTCGAGCGGTTGTACGGTCATCGGAGTTGATGTTCGCGCATGGGGGGAGGCGGGCGTGGTGACCGAGAGGACCACGGCGGGTGCCGGGACAGCGGCCGGGACGGAGAGCGGTGCGCGGGTGCCCTGGATACGGGGTTTCGCGCGGTGGCCGTCGCAGGGGTCGCCCAAGGCGGCGGGGAAGGCGCTGCGCGCGCGGGTGGGACGCGCCGCGCACGCGGAGCTGACGCTCGACGGCGGCCGGCCGGAGGCGGCGGCCGCGGTGGAGGAGTCCAACCGGGGACGGATACCCGAACTCACGCCGATACGGGTCGGCAGGATGGCCGCGACGCCGTTCGCGTTCCTGCGCGGCTCGGCCGGGCTCATGGCGTACGACCTCGCGCGGACACCCATGACCGGTATCGGCGCCCAGATATGCGGTGACGCGCACGCGGGGAACTTCGGTCTGTACGGGGACGCGCGCGGCGGGCTGGTCATCGATCTCAACGACTTCGACGAGACCGTCCACGGCCCCTGGGAGTGGGACCTCAAGCGGCTCGCCGCCTCGCTCGTGCTGGCCGGGCGCGAGGCGGGCGCGGACGAGGACCGGTGCCGGGAGGCGGCGCACGACGCGGTGGGGGCGTACCGCCGCACGATGCGGCTGCTCGCCCGGCTTCCGGTGCTCGACGCGTGGAACGCCATCGCGGACGAGGAGCTGGTGTCCCAGAGCGACGCCTACGACCTGATCGGCACGCTGGAGCGGGTGTCGGAGAAGGCCCGGGCGAACACGAGCGGGCGGTTCGCGGCGAAGTCGACGGAGGTGCTGGACGACGGCACCCGCCGTTTCGTGGACGCGCCGCCGGTGCTGCGCCGCGCGCCCGACGCGGAGGCCGCGGCGGTGGCGGTCTCCCTGGAGGAGTACCTGGGGACCCTCTCCGAGGACCGGCTGCCCCTCCTCGCCCGCTACGCGGTGCACGACGTCGCGTTCCGTGTGGTCGGTACGGGCAGCGTGGGCATGCGTTCGTACGTCGTCCTGCTCCTGGACCACCGGGGCGAGCCGCTGGTCCTCCAGGTCAAGGAGGCCCGGCCCTCGGCGCTGGTCCCGTACCTGCCGCAGGCCGGCTTCGACACCCCCGAGGCGGCCCACGAGGGCCGTCGGGTGGTCCTCGGCCAGAAGCGCATGCAGGTCGTCAGCGACAACCTGCTCGGCTGGACCTCGGTCGACGGGCGTCCTTTCCAGGTCCGCCAGTTCCGCAACCGGAAGGGCAGCGTCGACCCGGCCGCGCTGGCCGCCGACCAGATCGACGACTACGCGCGGATGACCGGCGCTCTGCTGGCCCGGGCCCACAGTCACAGCGCCGACCCCCGCCTCGTCTCCGGCTACTGCGGCAAGAGCGAGGAGCTGGACGAGGCGGTGGCGTCCTTCGCGGTCGCCTACGCCGACCGCACGGAGGCGGACCACGCCGGTCTCGTGGCCGCGATCCGGGAGGGCCGGGTGGCCGCGGAACTGGGGATCTGAGGAGGTGATCCGGTCGGTCCGGTCCGGTCCGGGGCTGTGGCCTACGCTGGTCGCGTGACGAGCCCGGAAGCCGATCAGTCCCACCAGCCCCACGAGTCCCAGCCTGAGTCCCCGTCCCGGACCGGTGCCGCCGGTGACGAGCGGCCCGAGGCCCGGCTGGAGCGGGCCGTCCGGGCGGCCGAACAGGCTCTGATCGAGTTCGAGATCGCCGTGGAGACCTTCCGCGTCGAGGTGGAGAACTTCTCGCGGCTGCATCACCAGAAGCTCGGGCCGATGTACGCACGGCTCGACGAGCTGGACGCGCAGATCGCCGAGGCGAAGGCCGCGCGCACCGGGGACCCGGAGGACGTACGCGCCGCTCACGAGGCCCGGGCGCGGGTCATGCCGATGCCGGGGGTGGAGGAGCTCTTCCACGGCTGGATGGGCTCGGAGGGGCTGTTTCCCGAGGCCGAGGCCATGCTCACCGACCGGCCCGTACGGCCCCCGGAGCGGGTGCGGCCGAGCGAGGAGGCCCGCAAGCTCTACCGGGAGCTCGCCCGTAAGGCCCACCCGGACCTGGCGCGGGACGAGGAGGAGCGCAAGCGGCGCGACGAATTCATCGCCCGGGTCAACGCCGCCTACGGCCGGGGCGACGAGGCGCTGCTGCGGGAGCTGTCCCAGGAGTGGGAGGCCGGTCCCGTTCCGGAGGACCGCAGGGCCGACCGCAGCGAGGAGCTCTACGCCCGCCTCGAATGGCTCGCCCGGCGGAAGGAACTGCTCACCCTGGTCGCCCGGGAGCTGGAGGAGGGGGCCATCGGCGCGATGCTCCGGCTCGCACCGGACGACCCCGACCGCCTCCTGGACGAGATCGCCGAACAGCTCCTCGCCCAGGTCGCCGAGCGCGAGACGGAGCTGGGGCGGCTTCTGGGGCAGGGGTAGCCGCCCGGGGCCGGGGCCGCCCTGGGCAGTGGTGCTCCTCCGGCGACGCTCGGTGGCTGTGCCGGTCGGGTAGCGTCGTACGCATGCAATTCGGAGCTGGCGTACCCACGGTCGAGGTCACGGACCTCAAGGACGACGACTTTCTGCTGGACGTCCGTGAGGACGACGAGTGGCAGGCGGGTCATGCCGAGGGGGCACTGCACATCCCCATCAGCGAGTTCGTGGCCCGGTACGGTGAGCTGACCGAGGCGGCGCCGCAGGACGGCCGTGTCCATGTGATCTGCCGCAGTGGCGGGCGGTCGGCGCAGGTCACGATGTACCTCGCCCAGCAGGGCATCGACGCCGTGAACGTCGACGGTGGCATGCAGGCGTGGGCGGCCGGCGGACGCCCGGTCGTGGACGGCAAGGGGCAGCCGGGCTTCGTGCTCTGAGCCCGTCCGTCCGGCCGGCGGCGCTCCGCGCCGTCGGGGCCGCCCCGGCGTCCGTCTTCGCGGCTCATCGGTCGAAGTCCAGTTCCACCTCCTCGGTCGCCGGGTGCGACTGGCAGGCCAGGACGTAGCCCGCGTCGGTCTCCTCCGGTTCCAGCGCGAAGTTCCGGTCCATCCGGACCTCGCCCGACACCAGCAGGGCCCGGCAGGTTCCGCACACCCCGCCCTTGCAGGCGTAGGGCGCGTCGGGGCGGTTGCGCAGCACGGTGTCCAGCAGTGACTCGCCCTCGCGTACCGGCCAGGTGCCACCGCGGCCGTCGAGACGGGCGGTGACCTCGCTGTGCGCGGGTGCGGTCGGGGCGGTGGCCGCGGTGGCGGCCGTGGTGGGGGACTGCGCGGGTGCGGCGGCCACGTGGAAGATCTCCTCATGGATCCGGGTCCGGGGCACCCCCAAGCCGCGCAGCGCCCGCTCCGCCTCCGACACCAGGCCGAACGGTCCGCACAGGAACCACCCCGCCACCTCCCGCACGGGCAGCAGCGCCGGCAGCAGTCCGGTCAGCCGCTCCCGGTCGAGCCGCCCGGACGGCAGGCCCGCCTGCTGCTCCTCCCTGGAGAGTGCCGTGACGAGCTGGAACCGCTCCGGGAACCGGTCCTTGAGGTCGGCGACCTCCTCCAGGAACATCGTCGACGCCGACGTCCGGTCGCTGCGCACGAGACAGAACCGGGCCTCCGGCTCCCGCTCCAGCAACGTCGTCACGATCGACAGCACGGGAGTGATGCCGCTGCCGCCCACCACCGCCGCGTACAGCCCGGCCGCGGGCTGCAGGGTGAAGCGTCCCGCGGGGGTCATCACCTCCACCTCGTCGCCGACGGCGATCTCCTTCAGCGCGTATGTGGAGAACTCCCCGCCCTCGACCAGCCGCACGCCGATCCGCAGCGTCCGGGGGCCGTCGGCGCCGGGTGCCGGGGCCGGGGAGCAGATCGAGTACGTGCGGCGGATCTCGGTGCCACCGGGGCCGTCGGACCTGCGGCGCAGCGCGAGGTGCTGGCCGGGTGCGTGCCGGTACGCCTCGCGGAGCCCGGGCGGCACGGCGAAGGTGAGCGCCACGGAGTCGTCCGTCAGCCGGTCGACGGCGGCCACCGGGAGCGTGTGGAAGCGCGCCATCACAACTCCTTGAAGTGGTCGAAGGGTTCGCGGCAGGACAGGCACCGCCGCAGTGCCTTGCACGCGGTGGACGAGAAACGGCTGAGCAGCTCGGTGCCGGCCGACCCGCAGTGCGGGCAGCGCACGGGCTCCGGGTGCGGCTGCGAGGTCCCCACGCCCGTGTGTGTGGTGCGGGTCGGTCCGAGTGCCAGCGGTACCGGTCCGGGCGCACGGCTCGCGCGCGGGGGCGCTATGCCGAACTCGTGCAACTTGCGCCGTCCCTCGGTCGATATGTCGTCCGTCGACCAGGCCGGCGTGAGCACCGTGTGGACGGAGACCTCCCGCATTCCGTGCTCGCGCAGCACCCGCTCGATGTCGGCGGACATGGCCTCGATCGCGGGACAACCCGTGTACGTCGGCGTCAGCTCGACCTCCACCGAGTCCGCCGAGCGGACACGGACCGCGCGCACGACGCCCAGGTCCTCCAGGGTGAGGACGGGCAGTTCGGGGTCGGGCACGGACCCGGCCAGCCGGAGCAGCTCCGCCTCCAGGGCGGTCGGGGAGGCCGAGGTGATCGGGGAGGTCACCATGACGCCCCCGGGTGGCTGCGGTGCAGGTGCTGCATCTCGGCGAGCATCCGGCCGAAGGGCTCGGTGTGCACGCCCTGGCGCCCGGCGCCCGCCGTCCACGCACCGGTGCGGGGCCCCTCGGGGACCGTCAGGGTGGCTCGCGCGAGCACCTGGCCCACGGACTCCTCCCAGGCGGCCCGCATCCCTTTCCGGTCGACCTCCTCCAGGCCGTCCACCGGCTGGAACATCTCCCCGGTGAAGCGCCACAGCGTCGTGCACGCCCGCTGCATCCGCGCGTGGCTGTCGTCCGTCCCGTCGCCGAGACGCAGCGTCCACTGCTCGGCGTGGTCCTGGTGGTACGCGACCTCCTTCACGGCCTTGGCCGCCAGTCCGGCGAACCGGGTGCGCCCGGCGGCCAGTTGCCCGTACAGCAGCCGCTGGTAGGTGGAGAAGTAGAGCTGGCGGGCGATGGTGTGGGCGAAGTCGCCGTTCGGCTGCTCGACGAGCTGGAGATTGCGGAAGGCGCGCTCCTCGCGCAGGTACGCCAGCTCGTCCTCGTCACCGGCCATCGACAACAGCGCCCGGGCCTGGCCCAGCAGGTCCAGGGCGATGTTGGCGAGGGCGACCTCCTCCTCCAGGACGGGAGCGTGGCCCGCCCACTCCCCCAGCCGGTGGGAGAGCACCAGGGCGTCGTCGCCGAGGGCGAGGGCGGCGGCCGGGGTCGTCGGAGTGGTCGTGGTGGTCGTGGTCGTCACAGGTGCTGCACCCCCTCCGGGATCTCGTAGAACGTCGGGTGCCGGTACGGCTTGTCGGCGGCCGGCTCGAAGAACGGGTCCTTCTCGTCGGGCGAGGACGCCGTGATGGCGGCGGAGGGCACGACCCAGATCGAGACGCCCTCGCCACGGCGGGTGTAGAGGTCGCGCGCGTTGCGCAGGGCGAACTCGGCGTCCGGGGCGTGCAGGCTGCCGGCGTGGGTGTGGGAGAGGCCGCGTCGCGAGCGCACGAAGACCTCCCACAGGGGCCAGTCGGTGTTCGTCATACTCGCTCCGCTCCCGCCTCTTCGCTGTGCTTGGCCGCGTACGCGGCGGCCGCCTCCCGCACCCAGGCGCCCTCCTCGTGAGCGCGCCGACGCTGGTTGATCCGCTGTTCGTTGCACGGTCCGTTGCCCTTGAGGACCTGCTGGAACTCGTCCCAGTCGATCGGGCCGAAGTCGTGGTGCCCCCGCTCCTCGTTCCACCGGAGCTCCGGGTCGGGGAGCGTGAGGCCGAGCGACTCGGCCTGGGGGACGCAGATGTCCACGAAGCGCTGGCGCAACTCGTCGTTCGAGTGGCGCTTGATCTTCCAGGCCATCGACTGCGCGGAGTGCCGTGACTCGTCGTCGGGCGGGCCGAACATCATCAGGGACGGCCACCACCAGCGGTTCACCGCGTCCTGCGCCATGTCGTGCTGTTCGGGGGTGCCGCGGCTCAGGGCGAGCAGCAGCTCGTAGCCCTGGCGCTGGTGGAAGGACTCCTCCTTGCAGATGCGGACCATCGCGCGCGCGTACGGCCCGTACGAGCAGCGGCACAGCGGGACCTGGTTGGTGATCGCCGCGCCGTCCACCAGCCAGCCGATCGCGCCGACGTCCGCCCAGGTCAGGGTGGGGTAGTTGAAGATCGAGGAGTACTTCTGGCGGCCGCTGTGCAACTTGTCGAGGAGCTCCTCGCGGCTGGTGCCGAGGGTCTCGGCCGCGCTGTACAGGTACAGCCCGTGGCCCGCTTCGTCCTGGACCTTCGCCATCAGGATCGCCTTGCGGCGCAGGGACGGCGCGCGCGTGATCCAGTTGGCCTCCGGCTGCATGCCGATGATCTCGCTGTGGGCGTGCTGGGCGATCTGCCGGACGAGCGTTGCGTGGTAGGCGTCGGGCATCCAGTCGCGTGGCTCGATGCGCTCGTCGGCCGCGACGGCGGCGTCGAAGGCCATCTTGTACGCCGTCTCGAGCGCGGCTTCGCCGGCCCGGCCGTCCGTGTGCGTCCGGGCCGCCCGGTGCGCTGCTGTCGCCATCGGTCCCCCTTGACCTCTCGCTCGCTCCCGACCGATCGTTCGGTTCGCTCCGGTCCATGGTGGGTCGAGGCGCCGTAAGGTGTCAACCGCTGTGGACAACCCATGGCGTCCGTGTGTGCGGTGTGCTGATACGACCGCTGTTTCCACAGAGGCTGCGCCGGGCGGGCGCGCCTGAGTACCGTTCCGTTCCGCGCGAACACCGCGGTGCCCGGCTGCCGCCGGGCCGGGCAGGGGCGGTGACGAGCGCCGGGCCCAAGCCCGGGCGCTGCGGAGCGAAGCGGACCGTACTTCGGGAATCGGGACGGAATGGACACGTACGACGAGCGCTCTGACGCTCCGCGCGAGTCGGAAGCCTCGCGCGGGCCGGACGCCCCGCACGGGCCTTGGACCCCGCACGGGCCTGGGGCCTCGCGCGGGCCGGACGCCCCGACGGATGGTGGCTCGCAGGTGAGTGACCCGTCGGCCGGTGAATCCCCGGCGGGGGACGCGGTGGCCGTCGCGTCCGCGAGCAGCGACCCGGAGGCCGCTGAGCCTGTAGGTGAGGTCCCTGCGGTCGACGGCCCGGAGCTTGCTGATCCGGTGGTCGGTGCCTCGGGGGCTGGTGATCCGGTGGGTGACGGCCCCGGGGCCGCTGATCCGGCGGGGGACGACCGGGCGGCCGACGACCCGCTCACCCGGGGGCGCGCCGGTCTTGCCGCTCTCTCCCTTCCCGCCCAGATCCTGGTCGCGCTCGCGCTGGCGGTCGTCGCGGTGGTCGCCTGTGTGCATCTCGGGATGGTGTTCCTGCACGTCGCGCCCTCGAACACGGTCACCAAGCAGCACGGTGAGGCGATCGACGACTGGATCTACCCGGAGTTCGAGCAGAACTGGAAGCTCTTCGCGCCTAACCCGCTGCAGCAGAACATCGCGGTGCAGGTCCGTGCCGAGGTCGGCACCGCGGAGGGCGGCGTCCGCACGACCGGCTGGTACGACCTGTCCGCGCTGGACGGCGAGGCCATCGACGGCAACCTCCTGCCGAGCCACACCCAGCAGAACGCGCTGCGCCGCGCCTGGGACTTCTACGTGTCCTCGCACGACGGGGAGGACCGTGCGACGGGCCGGCGCGGAGACCTGTCCGAGCGGTATCTGCGCCGCCTCGTCGTCATGCGTCTCGAGCGGGAGGGCGCCGCGGGGGCGGGAGAAGTCGTCGAGCGTGTCCAGGTGCGCTCCCGTACCACCGATGTGCCGCCGCCCGAGTGGAGCGAGGAGAAGGTGTCGGACAAGCCCGTCGTACGGGAACTCCCCTGGTGGCCGGTGACCGAAGCGGACCGGACGGGGGCGGGCGTGTGATGGGCCGGCTCGCCGCCGCGATAGGCCGTGGCATCGCCCGTGTCACGGATCGCCCGCTGGGGCCGTACCAGACGGCCGTCGTCCGCATCGGCTTCGCCGGGACCTGGCTGCTGTTCCTGCTCCGTGAGTTCCCGCACCGGCACGAGATGTACGGCCCGGACGGTCCTTGGAGCTGGGACCTCGCCCAGGAGCTCGTCGCGGGCAACGACGCCTTCACGGTCCTGATCTGGTCCGACAGCTCCGTCTGGTTCGAGGCCGTCTACGGACTGGCCGTGCTGGCCGCCGCGCTGCTCCTGCTGGGCTGGCGCACCCGCACCATGAGCGTGCTCTTCATGGTGGGCGTCCTCTCGCTGCAGAACCGCAGCGTCTTCATGGGGGACGGCGGCGACAACGTCATCCACCTCATGGCGATCTACCTGGTCTTCACGCGCTGCGGCCAGGTGTGGTCCCTGGACGCGCGCCGGGCACGGTCGGTGCGCGAGGCACGCGCGCGTGGGCGGCGGATCGGGCCCGACCGGGTGGGCCCCGCCCTGTGGGCCGTCCTCGGCTTCGCGCTGCTTCTCGTGTCGCTCGCGGGCTGGCTCGGCGCCGGCTGGCTCGGCTTCTTCTGGGGCATGTGGGCCGTACAGGGGCTGTGGTGGCTCGTCGGGCACCGCGCGCGGAGCGGTGAGCCCCGGATCCTGCTCGACCTGATCGCCAACCTCGCCCACAACGCGGCCCTGTTGGTGATTATGGTCGAGACCTGTCTGATCTACGCCACGGCCGGCTGGTACAAGATCCAGGGCACGCGCTGGCAGGACGGCACCGCGGTCCACTACCCCCTCCACCTGGACTACTTCTCGCCCTGGCCGGCCCTGTCGGAGCTGCTGTCGTCCCACGGCACCCTGGTGATGCTGGTGACGTACGGGACGGTCGTCGTGCAGGTCGCCTTCCCGTTCACGGTCTTCAACCGGCGTGTGAAGAACGTCCTCCTGGCACTGATGATCACTGAGCACGCCGTGATCGCCGTCGTGCTGGGCCTCCCGTTCTTCTCCCTCGCGATGATCGCCGCCGACGCGGTGTTCCTGCCGACGTCCTTCCTGAGGAGGCTGGGCCGAGGGGCGGCACGCGCGCGTGGGAGGCTCCCCTCACGTCGGAGCCGGTGGAACCACCGGTCTCCCGTGCCGGGCGGGCGGCAGCCGGGTGTCCCCGAGGCGGCCGGGCACCCGCACGTAGGCTTCACGCATGAACGATCCGGTACGTGACTGGCGGCGGCTTGCCGACTCCTCCGTCCTGCTCGACGGCTTCCACGCCCTCAAGCACGCGCTGCGCTTCGGTGCCGAGGTGCCGATGGCCGTCACGGCCGACCGGCGGGCGGCGCTCGCCCTCGCCGACGAGCTCGCCCCGGACGTCCGGGCCGAGTTCGACGCGCTGCTGACGGAGGTCCCGGAGGCGGCGTACACGGCCCTGGTGCCGCGCCCGCATCCGACCGCCGTGGCAGCCCTGGCGGTGCGCCCCTCGCGGGAGGCCGGTCTGCGGGAACTGGTCCGTACGCCGCGCACCGCCCCCGTGATCGTCCTCGACAACCCGCGCAATCTCGGCAACGCCGGCGCCGTGATCCGGCTCGCGGCCGGCTACGGGGCGACCGGGGTGGTCACCACGGGCACGCTGGACCCCTGGCACCCCACGGTCGTACGCGGTGGCGCGGGCCTGCACTTCGCGACCACCGTGGAACGGCTGGACGTGGACGAGCTGCCGCCGGGCCCGGTGTTCGCGCTGGACCCGGAGGGCGACGACATCCGCGGGGTGAAGCTCCCGGACGACGCCGTGCTGGCCTTCGGCTCCGAGCGCAGCGGGCTGTCCGCGGAGCTCCGGGCCCGCACCGATCACCTGGTGTCGCTGCCGATGCGCCCCCAGGTGTCCAGCTACAACCTCGCGACCAGTGTGGCCATGACGCTGTTCCACTGGAGCGCCGGCGGGGGCGCACCGCTCGGTTCCTAGGCCTGCCGGCGTACCTCCACCACCCGGAAGCGGTTCGCCACGAACGCCCCGTCGCACAGCGCGGCGTTGGCCGCCGGGTTGCCGCCCGAGCCGTGGAAGTCCGAGAACGCGGCCGTCTGGTTGACGTACACCCCGCCCGTGAGGTTCAGCGAGAGCTGGGCCGCCTCCTCCAGGCACACCTCCTCGACGTCCTGCTCGACGGCCCGGGAGGTGGTGTACGCGGCGACCGTCATGGCGCCCTTCTCGCGGATCGTCCGCCGCAGCAGGTCCACCGCGTCGGCCGCCGAGTCCACGGCGACGGCGAAGGAGACCGGGCCGAAGCACTCGCTCAGGTACGCCGCCTCCGCGTCCGGCTTGGCACCGTCGAGCTTGACGATCACCGGGGTGCGTACGACCGCTTCCGGGAACTCCGGGTTGACGATCTCCCGGGAGGGCAGGGCGACTTCACCGAGTGCCGCGGCCGCCTCCAGACGGGCCTTCACGTCCGGGTTCACGATCGCGCCGAGCAGGGCGTTCGCGCGCGCGTCGTCCCCGAGCAGGCCGTCCACGGCCCTCGCCAGGTCGGTGACGACCTCGTCGTAGGACTTGGGCCCCTCGTTCGTGGTGATGCCCGTGCGGGGGACGAGCAGGTTCTGCGGGGTGGTGCACATCTGGCCGCTGTAGAGGGACAGCGAGAAGGCCAGGTTGGAGAGCATCCCCTGGTAGTCGTCGGTCGACTCCACGAGCACCGTGTTGACGCCGGCCTTCTCCGTGTAGACCTGTGCCTGGCGGGCGTGGGCCTCCAGCCAGTCGCCGAAGGCGGTCGAGCCCGTGTAGTCGATGATCCGGATCTCCGGGCGCACGGCGAGCGTCTTCGCGATGCCCTCACCGGGCCCTTCGGCTGTCAGCGCCACCAGGTTCGGGTCGAAGCCCGCCTCGGCGAGCACCTCGCGCGCGATGCGCACGGTGAGCGCCAGCGGCAGCACCGCGCGCGGGTGGGGCTTCACCAGGACCGCGTTCCCGGTGGCCAGGGACGCGAACAGGCCCGGGTAGCCGTTCCACGTCGGGAAGGTGTTGCAGCCGATGAGCAGAGCGATGCCGCGCGGCACGGGCGTGAACCGCTTGGTCAGCTCCAGCGGGTCGCGCTTGCCCTGGGGCTTGCTCCACTCCGCGGTACCGGGAGTGCGCGTCTGCTCGAAGTACGCGTACGCGACCGCCTCCAGTCCGCGGTCCTGCGCATGCGGGCCGCCCGCCTGGAACGCCATCATGAAGGCCTGGCCGCTGGTGTGCATGACCGCGTGTGCGAGCTCGTGCGTGCGGTCGCTGATCCGCTTCAGGATCTCCAGGCAGACCGCGGCGCGCAGCTCCGCGCCCGCGTCCCGCCACGCGCCCTGGCCCGCGCGCATGGCGGGCAGCAGCACGTCCACGTCGGCGTGCGGGTAGGTGACGCCCAGCTCGATGCCGTACGGCGAGACCTCGCCGCCCACCCAGTCGTCCGTGCCCGGCTGGCCGAGGTCCAGACGGGTACCCAGGAGGGCGTCGAAGGCCGCCTTGGCCTCGGCGAGGCTCAGGCTGCCGTGCTCGCCGTACGCCTTGGGGTGCTCGGGGTGCGGGGACCAGTACGCGCGCGTGCGGATCGCTTCCAGCGCCTGGTCGAGGGTGGGCCGGTGCTTGGCGATCAGTTCGTGCGGGAGGGACTCGGCGGCCATGCGGGACCAACTCCTCGTCTCAGGAGCTCCTCGTCGAGCTCAGGACCTGGGTGGAAACAGGGACGGGAACGGACGACACGGCTAGAGTAACCGAACGATCGGTCGGGACAAGGGGGTCCGCCGTATCCGTGGACGACGTCGTGCGGGAGGATCGCGCACATGACAGCACTCGACCTCAGCAGCCCCGTGGCCGTCGTCGGCACCGGCACCATGGGCCAGGGCATCGCCCAGGTGGCGCTGGTCGCGGGCCACCCCGTACGGCTGTACGACGCCGTACCCGGCCGCGCCCAGGAGGCGGCCGACGCGATCGGAGCCCGTCTGGACCGGCTCGTCGAGAAGGAGCGGCTCTCCGGTGCCGACCGGGACGCGGCACGGGCCAGGCTGCACCCCGCCGGAGCTCTCGCCGAACTCGCCGACTGCGGTCTGGTCGTCGAGGCGGTGCTCGAGCGCCTCGAGGCGAAGCAGGAGCTGTTCCGCGCGCTGGAGGACGTCGTCGCCGAGGACTGCCTGCTCGCCACCAACACCTCGTCCCTGTCCGTCACGGCCATCGGCGGCGCGCTGCGCCACCCGGGCCGGTTCGTCGGGCTCCACTTCTTCAACCCGGCGCCGCTGATGCCGCTCGTCGAGGTGGTCTCCGGGTTCGCGACCGACGTCTCGTCGGCCACGCGCGCGTACGAGACGGCCCGGGACTGGGGCAAGGCCCCGGTCGCCTGCGCGGACACCCCCGGCTTCATCGTCAACCGCCTCGCGCGGCCCTTCTACGCCGAGGCCTTCGCGGTGTACGAGGCGCAGGCCGCCGACCCGGCCACCATCGACGCGGTCCTGCGCGAGTCGGGCGGCTTCCGGATGGGCGCCTTCGAACTGACCGACCTCATCGGGCAGGACGTCAACGAATCGGTCACCCGCTCCGTGTGGGAGGCCTTCTTCCAGGACGTGCGCTTCACGCCCTCGCTCGCCCAGCGGCGGCTGGTCGAGTCCGGCCGGCACGGCCGCAAGACGGGGCGGGGCTGGTACGACTACGAGGAGGGTGCCGAGCGCCCCGAGCCGCACACCGCGGAGCGTGCCCGGCCGCCCGCGTACGTCGTCGCCGAGGGCGACCTGGGACCCGCCGCCGAGCTGCTCGCGCTGGTGCGCGAGGCCGGCGTCCCCGTCCGCGAGGAGGACGAGGACCACGGCACCCGGTTCGTGCTGCCGAGCGGCGGCCAGCTCGTCCTCGCCGACGGCCAGACCTCCGTGGAGTTCCGGGACGTCGTCTACTTCGACCTGGCGCTCGACTACCGCAGGGCCACCCGCATCGCCCTCTCCGCCTCCCAGGACACCTCGCCGCAGACCCTCGCCGAGGCCACCGGCCTGTTCCAGGCGCTCGGCAAGGACGTCAGCGTCATCGGGGACGTCCCCGGCATGATCGTGGCGCGCACGGTGGCCCGGATCGTCGACCTGGCGCACGACGCCGTCGCCAAGGGCGTGGCCACCGAGGAGGACATCGACACGGCGATGCGTCTGGGCGTCAACTACCCCCTGGGGCCCTTCGAATGGGGCCGGAGGCTGGGCCGTGGCTGGGCGTACGACCTCCTCGACGAGCTGCACCTGCGCGACCCCTCCGGGCGCTACGCACCGTCCCTCGCGCTCTACCGCCACGCATACGCCTCCGAGAAGCGGGAGGGCACCTCATGACCACGGCCAAGCGCGACACGTACACCCCGGAGACGCTGCTCTCCGTCGCCGTCCAGGTCTTCAACGAACGGGGCTACGACGGCACGTCCATGGAGCACCTCTCCAAGGCGGCCGGCATCTCCAAGTCGTCGATCTACCACCATGTCGCGGGCAAGGAGGAGCTGCTGCGCCGCGCCGTCAGCAGAGCGCTCGACGGGCTCTTCGGGATCCTCGACGAGGAACACGCGCGCGTGGGGCGTGCCGTGCAGCGGCTGGAGTACGTGGTGCGGCGCATGGTCGAGGTGCTCATCGCCGAACTGCCCTATGTGACGCTGCTGCTGCGGGTGCGGGGCAACACCGGTACCGAGCGCTGGGCGCTGGAGCGGCGGCGCGAGTTCGACCACCGGGTCGCCGAGTTGCTGAAGGCCGCGGCCGCCGACGGGGACGTACGCGCCGACGTGGAGGTACGGCTCGCCACCCGGCTGGTCTTCGGGATGATCAACTCGATCGTGGAGTGGTACCGGCCGGACGGCCGGGGAGCGGGCGAGCGGGAAGTCGCCGACGCCGTGGCCCAAGTGGTGTTCGCCGGGCTGCGCGCGGAGCGCTGAGCGGACCGGGCGGCGTCAGCCGCTCACCCCTCCGGCTCCAGGTCCTCCTCCTCGAAGACCAGCAGCGTCCGCGTGCTGAGCACTTCGGGCATGGCCTGGAGCCGGGTGAGCACCAGCTCGCGCAGTGCTCTGTTGTCCGGTGTGTGCACCAGCAGCAGCACGTCGAAGTCCCCGCCCACCAGGGCGATGTGGGACGCTCCCGGCAGCGCTCTGAGCCTTTCGCGGACCGTGCGCCAGGAATTTTGCACGATCTTCAGGGTGATGTACGCGGAGGTGCCTTGACCCGCGCGCTCGTGGTCGACGCGGGCGCCGAACCCGCGGATCACGCCGTCCTCGACCAGGCGGTTGATCCGCGCGTAGGCGTTGGCGCGGGAGACGTGGACGCGCTCGGCGACGGAGCGTATCGAGGCGCGGCCGTCCGCCTGGAGTATCTGCAGGATGTCCCGGTCTATCGAGTCCAGCGGGCGCGGCGGTGGCGGAACCGGAGTGGGCTCCGGCGGCTCGGCCATTCGTTCAGGTGCCATGTCCCCCCGCCTCCCTGCCATGGACGTACTGCGTCCATCACAGGCTGTGGAGAACCGTTTGTCCACAGCCTGGCGGTGCCTGTAGCCAAAATGTGCCGACGACCGAACAATCGGTAGGTGAGGCGCATCACACACGGCGCGCCTCCCGAAGCCGCTCCCACGAGGAGGTGCCGTGATGACGGTCATGGAGCAGCGGGGCGCCTACCGGCCCACGCCGCCGCCCGCCTGGCAGCCCCGTACGGACCCCGTGCCACTCCTGCCCGACGAGCGTCCGTACCGCGTCCTGGGCACCGAGGCGGCCGCCGAGGCGGACCCCGCCCTGCTGCGCCGGCTGTACGCGGAGCTGGTGCGCGGCCGCCGCTACAACGTGCAGGCGACCGCCCTCACCAAGCAGGGCCGGCTCGCCGTCTACCCCTCCAGCACCGGTCAGGAGGCCTGCGAGGTCGCCGCCGCGCTCGCCCTCCAGGAGCGCGACTGGCTGTTCCCCAGCTACCGTGACACGCTCGCCGCCGTCGCCCGCGGCGTCGACCCGGTCCAGGCCCTGACCCTGCTGCGCGGCGACTGGCACACCGGCTACGACCCGTACGAGCACCGAGTGGCGCCGCTGTCCACCCCGCTCGCGACCCAGCTCCCGCACGCCGTCGGGCTCGCGCACGCGGCCCACCTCAAGGGCGACGACGTGGTCGCGCTCGCCCTGGTCGGCGACGGCGGCACCAGCGAGGGCGACTTCCACGAGGCGCTGAACTTCGCGGCCGTCTGGCAGGCCCCGGTCGTCTTCCTCGTCCAGAACAACGGCTTCGCGATCTCCGTGCCCCTCGCCAAGCAGACCGCCGCCCCCTCCCTGGCCCACAAGGCCGTCGGGTACGGGATGCCGGGCCGTCTGGTGGACGGCAACGACGCGGTCGCGGTGCACCAGGTCCTGGCCGAGGCACTGGCCCACGCGCGCACGGGCGGCGGCCCGACGCTGATCGAGGCCGTGACCTACCGCATCGACGCCCACACCAACGCCGACGACGCCACCCGCTACCGGGGCGACTCCGAAGTGGAGGCCTGGCGCGAGCACGATCCGATCGCGCTCCTGGAGGGGGAGCTGACCGCGCGCGGGATCGTCGACGAGGACGGGATACGGGCCGTGCGCGAGGAAGCCGAGGCCATGGCCGCGGACCTGCGCGAGCGGATGAACCAGGACCCGGTGCTCGACCCCATGGACCTGTTCGCCCACGTGTACGCCGAGCCCACCCCGCAACTGAGGGAGCAACGGGACCAGTTGCGGGCCGAGCTGGACGCCGAGGCACAGGCGGACGCGGACACGGGGGCAGCGGCCGGACCGGAAGGGGCGGGCCGATGACCACCGTCGCCGTGAAGCCCGCGACCATGGCCCAGGCCCTCACACGCGCGCTGCGCGACGCCATGACCGCCGACCCGGCCGTCCACGTCATGGGCGAGGACGTCGGGACGCTCGGCGGGGTCTTCCGCGTCACCGACGGGCTGGCCGCGGAGTTCGGCGACGACCGGTGCACCGACACGCCCCTCGCCGAGGCCGGCATCCTCGGCACGGCCGTCGGCATGGCGATGTACGGGCTGCGGCCCGTGGTGGAGATGCAGTTCGACGCGTTCGCCTACCCGGCGTTCGAGCAGCTCGTCTCGCACGTGGCCCGGATGCACAACCGCACGCGCGGTGCGATGCCCCTGCCGGTCACCGTCCGCGTCCCGTACGGAGGCGGCATCGGCGGTGTGGAGCACCACAGCGACTCCTCCGAGGCGTACTACATGGCGACCCCGGGGCTGCACGTCGTCACGCCCGCGACCGTCGCCGACGCGTACGGGCTGCTGCGCGCGTCCATCGCCTCCGACGACCCGGTCGTCTTCCTGGAGCCCAAGCGGCTGTACTGGTCGAAGGACTCCTGGAACCCGGAGGAACCGCAGGCGGTCGAGCCCATCGGCAGGGCCGTGGTGCGGCGCCCGGGCCGCACCGCCACGCTCATCACGTACGGGCCGTCCGTACCCGTCTGCCTGGAGGCCGCGGAGGCCGCCCGGGCCGAGGGCTGGGACCTGGAGGTCGTCGATCTGCGCTCCCTGGTGCCGTTCGACGACGAGACGGTCGCCGCGTCCGTACGGCGCACCGGGCGCGCGGTGGTCGTCCACGAGTCGGGCGGGTTCGGCGGGCCGGGCGGTGAGATCGCCGCCCGGGTGACCGAGCGGTGCTTCCACCACCTGGAGGCTCCCGTCCTGCGCGTCGCCGGCTTCGACGTGCCGTACCCGCCGCCCATGCTGGAGCGGCACCACCTGCCGGGCGTCGACCGGATCCTGGACGCCGTGGGACGCCTGCAGTGGGAGGCGGAGAGCTGATGGCCCAGGTGCTGGAGTTCAGGCTGCCCGACCTCGGTGAGGGGCTGACCGAGGCGGAGATCGTGCGCTGGCTGGTGCGGGTCGGGGACGTGGTCGCCGTGGACCAGCCGGTGGTGGAGGTCGAGACGGCCAAGGCCATGGTCGAGGTTCCGTGCCCCTACGGGGGCGTGGTCACGGCGCGCTTCGGCGAGGAGGGCACGGAACTGCCGGTGGGCGCGCCGCTGTTGACCGTCGCCGTGGGCGCGCCGTCGGACGAGGACCGGGGCGGCTCCGGGAACGTACTGGTGGGCTATGGCACCGGGGCGCCTCCGGCACGGCGCAGGCGGGTGCGGCCGGGGCGGACCACGCGGACCGCCGACGGTGCGGCGGCGAGCGGGGCGTCGGCAGTGACGGCTCAGGAACCGGGCGTGGCCCCGACGCAGCCGGACGGCCCCGTGCCGGTCATCTCGCCCCTCGTCCGCCGGCTGGCCCGGCAGAACGGCCTCGATCTGCGGACCCTGTCCGGGTCCGGTCCCGAAGGGCTGATCCTGCGCGCCGACGTGGAGGCCGCGATCCGGGCCTCCGTCGAGGTCCCCGCGCGCGCGGGAGGCGACACCACGGGTGCCGTCCCCGCCACTCACGCCGATCCTGCCGCCACCGCGCCCGGAACCCGTGTCCCGCTCCGCGGAGTGCGGGGTGCCGTCGCCGACAAGCTCGCCCGGAGCCGCCGGGAGATCCCGGAGGCCACCTGCTGGGTGGACGCCGACGCCACAGAGCTCCTGAGCGCGCGCTCGGCGATGAACGCGGCAGGCGGGCCGAAGATCTCCCTGCTGGCCCTGCTGGCGCGGATCTGCACCGCCGCCCTCGCACGGTTCCCCGAGCTCAACTCCACGGTGGACACGCAGGCCCGTGAGGTCGTCCTGCTCGAACAGGTGCACCTGGGCTTCGCCGCGCAGACCGAGCGCGGGCTCGTCGTCCCCGTGGTGCGGGACGCGCACACGCTGGGCGCCGAGCCGCTGACCGCCGAGTTCGCCCGGCTGACGGAGGCCGCGCGGGCCGGGACACTGACGCCCGCGCAGCTCACCGGCGGGACCTTCACGCTGAACAACTACGGCGTGTTCGGCGTCGACGGCTCCACGCCGATCATCAACCACCCCGAGGCGGCCATGCTCGGCGTCGGCCGCATCGTCCCCAAGCCGTGGGTCCACCGAGGTGAGTTGGCCGTACGTCAGGTCGTGCAGCTCTCGCTCACCTTCGACCACCGGGTGTGCGACGGCGGTACGGCGGGCGGTTTCCTGCGCTACGTGGCGGACTGCGTCGAACAGCCCGCGGTACTCCTGCGTTCCCTGTGATTTCCACGGCGCGCATACTCGGGGGGTGACCGCGTACGACCCTCCGGACGAACCACAGCCCGGCGCTCCCGACCCGTACGGCGGCGCCGGGCCCGCTTTCGACACCGTAGTCCTCGCCGGGGGCGCCGCCCGGCGGCTCGGCGGCACCGACAAACCAGGCGTGCGCGTGGGTGGACGGGCACTGCTCGACCGGGTGCTGACCGCCTGCTCCGGCGCCCGGACCACGGTGGTGGTGGCCGATCCCCGGGCGACCGCGCGACCCGTGGTGTGGGCGCGCGAGGATCCGGTCGGCGGCGGTCCGCTCGCCGCGCTGGACGCGGGCCTCCGGCACACCACGGCACCGTACGTGGTCCTGCTCTCCGCCGATCTGCCGTTCCTCGGCGAGGAGACGGTACGGCGACTGCTGGGCGCCCTCGGGGACGCCGTGGGGCGGAACGCCCCACCCGACGGTGTGCTGCTCAGTGACTCCGAGGGCCGCGACCAGCCCCTCGTCGCCGCCTACCGGTCCGACGCGCTGCGACGCCAACTCTCCGCGCTCGTCGCCGAGTACGGCAGTCCGGCCGGGCTGCCCCTGCGGCGCCTCACCGGCGCGCTGGACCTCACCCGCATTTCCGACCCCGTCGCGTCGTTCGACTGCGACACCTGGGAGGACATCGCCGCCGCCCGGGCACGTATCAGGGAGCATGGGCACGTGTTGGATGAATGGATTTCCGCAGTCAAGGACGAGCTGGGCATCGATCTCGGCGTCGACACGGGCGTTCTGCTCGATCTGGCCCGGGACGCCGCGCACTCGGTGGCCCGGCCGGCGGCCCCGCTGACCACGTTCCTCGTGGGCTACGCCGCCGCACAGGCCGGAGGGGGACCGGAGGCGGTCGCGGAGGCCGCACGCAAGGCCTCCGCCCTGGCACTCCGGTGGGCCGACGAGAACGACGCCGGTGCCGCCCCCCAGGCCACCACGGACGCCGGATGACCGCCCAGGACGCCGAGGAACTGTATGTGGAGGAGGCGCTGGCGTTGGTCAACGACAGGCCCGCCTCCACCACCACCGGAGCCCCCGTGGCCACCTCAGGGGCTCCGCACAAGGCCCATGACACCCGTCACCGGGCGACCTCCTGGCCGGAGGCCCGTGCGCTCGCCGAGCGCGCCGCCCGGTCGGTGACCCGCCGCGCTCCGGTCGATCTCGCTCTCGACGAGGCCCTCGGCCTGGTGCTCGCGGCTCCCCTCGGCGCCCTCACCGATCTGCCCTCGTTCGACACCTCCGCCATGGACGGCTGGGCGGTGGCGGGGCCCGGCCCCTGGGCCGTACGCGACAAGGGTGTCCTTGCCGGGCACGCGGGACTCGAGCGCCTCACCGACGGCGAGGCCGCCCGTATCGCCACCGGCGCCCGCATCCCCCCGGACACCACCGCCGTCCTGCGCAGCGAGCACGGCCGGATCGACGCGAGGGGCCGGCTGCACGCCACCCGGGAGGTCGACCACGGCCAGGACATCCGGCCGCGCGGACAGGAGTGCCGCAACGGTGACCAGCTGCTGCCGCTGGGCACACCGGTCACGCCGGCCGTGCTCGGTCTCGCCGCCGCCGCCGGATACGACACGGTCTCCGTCATCCCCCGGCCGCGTGTCGACGTACTCGTCCTCGGCGACGAGCTGCTCACCGAGGGCCTTCCGCACGACGGGCTGATCCGCGACGCGCTCGGCCCGATGCTGCCGCCCTGGCTGCGGGCGCTCGGCGCCGAGGTGACGGCCGTCCGCCGGATCGGAGACGACGCCCACGCCCTGGAGAAGGCCCTGCGGGACTCCTCCGCCGACCTGATCGTCACCACCGGGGGCACCGCGGCGGGTCCCGTCGACCACGTCCACCCCACCCTGGCCCGTATCGGTGCCGAGCTTCTCGTCGACGGCGTCAAGGTCCGCCCGGGCCACCCCATGCTCCTGGCGCGGACCAGGGGCGACCAGCACCTCGTCGGGCTTCCCGGGAACCCGCTGGCGGCCGTCTCCGGTCTCTTCACCCTCGCCGAGCCCCTGCTGCGCACCCTCGCGGGACGTGCCGCCCCGGAGCCGTACGAACTGCCCGTGAAGGAGGCGGTGCACGGTCACCCGCACGACACCCGGCTCGTTCCCGTCGTCCTGCGCGCCGGCCAGGCGGTGCCACTGCACTACAACGGCCCCGCCATGCTGCGCGGGATCGCCGCGGCGGCGGCCCTCGCCGTCGTACCACCGGGCGGCGCACGCCCCGGAGAGGAACTGAGACTGCTGGATCTGCCCTGGGCGACCACGGGAGTCCAGGTGTGTTTCACGTGAAACGGAGCAGGTGCAGGATCGTGGTGACCACAGTGTGCAGCCGGGATGCCGCAGTGAGAAGCAGGCGGTGTTTCACGTGAAACTTCCGGGCTACGACGTGATCGCTCGGCAGGCGGACGAGCATCTCGTCACCCACCAGGTGAAACTCCCGAGACGGGCGGTCGAGCGCCCGATCCGCCAGGTCGTCAAACGGGTGGTGATGGCCCTCGTTCTGCTGGTCGCGACCTCCTTCATCGTCTATGCCGACAACGACGGCTACAACGACAACTCGGACGGCAAGGTCGACCTGCTCGACGCCTTCTACTACGCGACCGTCACCCTCTCCACCACCGGGTACGGCGACATCACCCCGGTCAGCGACGCTGCCCGGTTCATCAACATCTTCGTCGTCACGCCCCTGCGTGTGCTGTTCCTGATCATCCTGGTCGGCACCACGCTCGAGGTCCTCACGGAACGCACCCGCGAGGAATGGCGACAGAACCGCTGGAGGGCGGCCTTGAGGCAGCACACCGTTGTCGTCGGCTTCGGCACGAAGGGGCGGTCGGCACTGCAGACCGTCCTGGCGTCCGGCCTGCAGAAGGAGCAGGTGGTCGTCGTCGACCCCAGTTCCAAGGTGATCGAGGCGGCGACGGCACACGGGTACGCGGGAGTGATAGGGGACGCGACCCGCAGCGATGTGCTGTTGCGCGCGGAGGTCCAGAAGGCCCGCCAGATCATCATCGCCACCCAGCGGGACGACACCGCCGTCCTGGTGACGCTCACCGCCCGGCAGCTCAACCGGGCGGCGAAGATCGTGGCCGCCGTGCGCGAGGAGGAGAATGCGCCGCTGCTCAAGCAGTCCGGCGCCGACGTGGTCATCACCAGCGCCAGCGCGGCCGGGCGGCTGCTCGGGCTCTCCGTTCTCAGCCCCGCCGCGGGCATGGTCATGGAGGACCTCATCCAGCAGGGCAGCGGCCTGGACATCGTGGAACGGCCGGTCATAAAGGCCGAGGCGGGACGCGGGGTCCGGGACATCGACGACCTCGTGGTGAGCGTCGTACGAGGACACCGGGTGCTCGGGTACGACGACCCGGCCATCGGCGAACTGCAGCTGACCGACCGGCTGATCACCATCGTCCGGGCCACACCGGGCACCAGGGTGGCCCCCGACATGCGGCCGCTGCCCCAGGACTAGCCGGCCCGGTACCAGCGGGACCCGAGGAGAACGGCCCTGAGGGCGCCCACCGCACCGGTGGGCGCCCTCAGGGCCGTACAGGGCACTACCTGCGGTTGTAGAGCCGCATCGTCACCGGCCCGAAGACGAGCACGAACAGGGCCGCCCACCCCAGGGACCAGACGATGTCCGCGGCCGGCCGGTCGCCCGCCATCAGGCCTCGCACCGCCGAGGCCAGGTGCGTGACCGGGCTGTTGTTGACGAAGGCCTGCAGCCAGCCCGGCATGGTCGTCGGGTCGACGAACACATTGGACAGGAACGTCAGCGGGAATATCACCATCATGCTGACGCCCATGACGGACTTCTCCGTGCGCAGCAGCAGGCCGAACATCGTCCAGACCCACGAGAACGCGAACGAGAAGACGATCAGCAGCGCGATGCCGGCGACCACGCCCCCGACCCCGCCGTCCGGGCGGTAGCCCAGGACCACCCCGACCGTCAGCATCACCACGGACGCGATCGTGTAGCGCAGGGCGTCACCCAGCAGGTACCCGACCATCGTCGACGGCCGCCAGATCGGCAGCGTACGGAACCGGTCGAAGACGCCCTTCTCGATGTCCGTGTTCACCGAGACGCCCGTGTACATCGTGATCATCACGACCGACATCACCAGGATGCCCGGCAGCAGGAACTGGATGTACTCCTCCGGCGACCCGGCCAGGGCACCGCCGAAGAGGTACGTGTACATCAGCACCATCATGATCGGGAAGGCGGTGACGTCGAAGAGCTGCTCCGGCACGTGTTTGATCTTGAGGATCGCCCGCCAGCCGAAGGTCAGCGACGCCGACAGGGCGCTGGGGCGCGGCGGCCGCTCCCCGGCGATCAGCAGGGCGGCCAGCGACTCGGCGCTGACGGGGGCGAGTTCCTTGCTCCCCGTGGAGGTCGTCGTACTGCTCATGCCGCAGCCTCGTCCTTCGTGCCGACGTACGGTCCGGTGGTGTCCTCGGCCTTCGTGTCGTGCCCGGTGAGCGCGAGGAAGACCTCGTCGAGGCTGGGCTGTCCCAGGGCGAAGTCGTCGACGGTGATGCCGTCGCGGGCCAGATCGGCCAGTGCGCGGGCCGCCTGCTCGGCCGCCCCCCGCCCGCCCGCCGCGCCCGCGCCGACCGGCGCCGTCAGGGCCACCGGATCGGGGTCGAGCTGCACGTCCGCGCCGAGCGCCAGCCGCAGCACCTCCGCGGCCCGCGGGCGCTGCGCCGCGTCACGCAGCCGTACATGCACCGAACCCGCGCCGACGGACGCCTTGAGCTCGCCCTTGGTGCCCTCGGCGATCACCTTGCCCCGGTCGATGACGGCTATCCGGGACGCCAACCGGTCCGCCTCGTCCAGGTACTGCGTGGTCAGCAGGACGGTGGTGCCCTGGGCGACGACCGCGCGCACGATGTCCCACACCTGGTTGCGGCTGCGCGGGTCCAGGCCGGTCGTCGGCTCGTCGAGGAAGAGCAGGTCGGGCGTGTTCAGGATGGACGCGGCGATGTCGATACGGCGCCGCATGCCGCCCGAGTAGTGCCGGACCTGCTTCCCGGCGGCGTCACTCAGCCCGAAGGCCGCCAGCAGCTGGTCGCCGCGCTCCCGTGCGGCCTTCCTGCCGTGCCCGAGGAGCCGGCCGAGCAGGATCAGGTTCTCCGCGCCGGTCAGGTCCTCGTCCACGGACGCGTACTGACCGGTGAGGCTCACCCGGCCGCGTACCGCGTCGGCCTCCCGTACGACGTCATGGCCGAAGACGCGGGCCCGGCCGCTGTCGGGGCGCAGCAGGGTGGCGAGCATCTTCACGGCCGTCGTCTTGCCGGCGCCGTTGGGGCCGAGGACGCCGTACACCGTGCCGGTCGGTACCGAGAGGTCGATGCCGTCGACGGCCCGGGTCTCGCCGAACGTCTTCACCAGACCCGCGGTCTCGATCGCGAGGCCGGACGTCTGTCCGCTCATGTCATGGGGTCCTTCCGCGTACGGGCCCCGGTGCACGGGACCACACAAGAGAGACCGACGGGACCACCGCAACTCATCGGTCGCCGTACGGGAACCCCCGTCCCGGCAGGCGCGTGGGGCCGGGTGGCTCCGCCCTTCCCGCGAGGGAGCTCGCGCGGCCGTACGTCTCAACGGTGCCGCTCCTGAACACTGCCCGCACCACGACCGGGACCAACGGTGCGCCGGGGTCCCGGCCGGGGCGCACCGGGACTGACCGGGCGCGCGACGGGGGCAGGGACCGGCCGCGTACCTTCGCCCGGTGCGGAAGGTATGAGGAGTAGCGTCCCCTCCATGTACGCGATCACGATTCCTGAACCCGGTGGGCCCGAGGCGCTGGTGTGGGCCGAGGTCCCGGATCCCGAGCCCGGCGAGGGCGAAGTGCTCATCGAGGTGGCGTCGAGCGCGGTGAACCGCGCCGACATCATGCAGCGCCAGGGCTTCTACGACCCGCCGCCCGGCGCCTCCCCGTACCCCGGCCTGGAATGCTCCGGGCGGATCGCCGCACTGGGCCCCGGTGTCTCCGGCTGGGCCGTCGGCGACGAGGTGTGCGCGCTGCTCTCCGGCGGCGGATACGCGGAGAAGGTCGCCGTCCCGGCCGGTCAGCTGCTGCCCGTCCCCGCGGGCCTCGATGTCCGGCAGGCGGCCGCGCTGCCCGAGGTGACCTGCACCGTCTGGTCGAACGTGTTCATGATCTCCCACCTCCGGCCCGGTGAGACCCTCCTCGTGCACGGGGGCTCCAGCGGCATCGGCACGATGGCGATCCAGCTGGCCAAGGCGATCGGCGCGCGGGTCGCCGTCACGGCCGGCACCAAGGAGAAGCTGGACCACTGCGCCGGACTCGGCGCGGACATCCTCATCAACTACCGAGAGCAGGACTTCGTCGAGGAGATCGAGAAGGCCACCGACGGCGCGGGTGCGGACGTCATCCTCGACAACATGGGCGCCAAGTACCTGGACCGCAATGTGCGGGCCCTCGCCGCCAACGGGCGCCTCGCCATCATCGGCCTGCAGGGCGGGGTGAAGGGCGAGCTGAACATCGGTCTCCTGCTCGGCAAGCGCGCCGCGGTCAGCGCGACCTCGCTGCGCGCCCGCCCGCTCGGAGAGAAGGCGGCCATCGTGGCGGCGGTACGGGAACACGTGTGGCCGCTGATCGAGGGCGGCCACGTACGTCCGGTCGTCGACCGCGAACTGCCGATGAGCGAGGCGGCGCAGGCCCACCGGGTGCTGGAGGAGAGCGGACATGTCGGGAAGGTGCTGCTGGTGACGGACTAGTCCGGATCGGAACGGCCGGGAACGGCCGGGAACGGACGGATACGGCCGGTCACGAGCGGCGCAGGCGCAGGCCTGCGAGGGCGAGCCCGAGGCCGAGACCGATGAGGACCAGACCGCTGCCGAGGGGCAGTACCCGTACGGAGGGCCCCTCGGCGGCATCGCTCCGGGTGCCCCGCTCCCGGGACGACCCGGGCGCGTCCGCCCGCTGCTCCGGGTGGGCCGAGCCGCGGGGCGTCCCTTCCGCGGCCGGTGGATCAGCGACGCCGGCCTCTTCGGCGTCGGTCTTCCCGGCCGCGGGGTCGTCCCGTCCGGGTCGCTCCCGCCCCTCACCCGCGCGGCTCCCCGCACGGGACGTCTCGGCGGCGGGTGTCGGTTCGGCGGCTGCCGAGGAGGGGGCCTGGATGGCGCCCGCCGACAGGATGAGCACCGACAGGACGAGCACCGCCGGGACGAGTACCGCCAGGGCGAGGGCCGGGAGCAGCCGAGGAAGAAACAGCCGCGGAAGAACCCGGCCGGGCGGCCGGCACCATCGCGGCGAACACAACCATGGATTCACGCCGGTGACCTCTTCCGGAGGCGAAGGGCGAAGGGCGAAGGCACAGGAAGGCCGGGGGCAGCCCCTCGGCACGGTCACCTCAGGCTCACATGCCACCGCCGACCGCGCATGCCGGAGCCGGGCGGGTGTACGCCGAACGAACCCGGCGGACAAAACGCACAGACATGGTGGATCACCATCTCCCGGGGGCACCACGGTGATGAGGTGTACACGTGCGAGAGAATGGCGGCATGGAGATGCCGAGGAACGAACGGTCGTCCGAGCAACCCCAGATCCTGGTCGTCGGCCAGGACGGCATGGCAATCGGCGGCGGCGGTGGCGGGGACGAAGACTCCCACGAGATCCCGGTGACGGAGCAGGTGGAGCAGCCCGCGAAGGTCATGCGCATCGGCAGCATGATCAAGCAGCTGCTGGAGGAGGTTCGGGTGGCACCCCTCGACGAGGCGAGCCGGGCCCGGCTGAAGGACATCCACGCCAGTTCGGTCAAGGAGCTCGAGGACGGACTCGCGCCCGAGCTGGTCGAGGAACTGGAGCGGCTCTCTCTGCCCTTCACGGACGAGGCGGTGCCGAGCGACGCGGAACTGCGCATCGCGCAGGCCCAGTTGGTGGGCTGGCTGGAAGGCCTCTTCCACGGTATCCAGACCACGCTGTTCGCCCAGCAGATGGCCGCCCGGGCCCAGCTGGAACAGATGCGCCGCGCCCTTCCGCCGGGCGTGGGCGGCGAAGGCCACGAGGACCCGCGGGCGGGCGGCCGCTCGGGCGGACCGTACCTGTAGCGCCGGCGCGGCGGAACGGCCGCACGGCCCGGGAAGCGATGCGGGAGGGCCCGGTACCTGCGGGGTGCCGGGCCCTCCCGCATGCTCACACGCAGGCCAGGCAGGCCAGGCAGGCCAGGCAGGCCACGCAGGCCACCGGGCACGGTCCGCTCAGGACTGCGGGTTCCCCGTCGACACACCCAGCACGATCTCGGGCAGATCGTCCGGATCGGCGGCCGTGCGGGCCGCGGGGTACTGCTCCATGACCGTGCCCTCGCCGTAGACGTTCTCGTCGACGCTCTCCGTGTCGTACGTCCAGCCGGCGGCTTCCAGGCACTGCTTCACCGAGTCGATGTTCTTGAACATGAAGCTCGGGATCTGGATCTTCCCGGGCTCGGTGTACGACTCCCGCGGCTCGGTGCAGTCGGTCGTCTCGACGGTCCTCGTCCTGTCCGGGCCCTTGTGCCCGGCCACCTCGGACGCCGGTGCCGACGCGCCGGTGCCCGTACCGCCGCTGGTCTCGTCATCACGGGTGTTCAGCGCCAGGGCCGTGACCAGCCCTCCGACGGCGACGAGCGAGACGACGATCGCGCCGACGACGACTCCCCTGCCGTTCCTGCCGCCGCCCGGGATCCCCGGGCCCGGCACCGTGGGGTGCAGGGCCGGATATCCGCCCGGTTGAGGAAGGCCGTGCGTCGGGCCGGGAACCGCCGGGCCATAGGAGTGACCCGGCTGGTACGGCGGCGGTGTCGGCGGCGCGGAGGGCGGATACGGAGCAAGGAAGGGAGCCGGGGCGGGGGCCGGGGCGGGGGACGGGGACGGGGACAGGGACGGGAAGACGGCCGAGCCGACCCCCGAGCCGACCCCCGAGCCGACCCCCGAGCCGACCCTCGAGCCGCTGGGCGTCCGCGCGCCCGGGACGATGCTCGGCGCGGCTGACCGGAGCGCCGACGCGACCCGCAGGCACTCGTCGCGCATCGCCTCCGCGCTCGCGAAACGCTCGTTCGGGTTCTTCTTCAGCGCACGGGCGACCAGCGCGTCCACCGCCGGAGGCAGGGAGCGGTTGAGGGAGGAGGGGGCCACGGGCTCCTCCTGGACGTGCGCGCAGGCGATCGCCAGCGGCGAGTCCGCGTCGAACGGCAGCCGCCCGGTGATCAGCTGGAACAGCATGACGCCGACCGAGTAGAGGTCGGAGCGCGCGTCCACGTCCCGCCCCAGGGCCTGCTCCGGCGACAGGTACTGAGGGGTGCCGACCACCATGCCGGTCTGTGTCATGGAGGTGACGCCGGACTGCACGGCGCGGGCGATGCCGAAATCCATGACCTTCACCACACCGCGCTTGGTCACCATCACGTTGCCCGGCTTGATGTCACGGTGGACCAGGCCGATCTCATGGCTGGCCGCCAGCGCGGCCAGCACCTCGGCGGTGATCCGCAGCGCCTCGCCGGCCGGCATCGCACCGTGACCGCGGACATCCGCGTCGAGCACGGAGCCGAGCGGCCGGCCGTCGACGTACTCCATGACGATGTAGGGCGTCGTCGCACTGCCGCCCGCGGCGGAGCCACCGTCGTCCGCGGTGGAGCCGTCGTCGGGCAGCGTGTCCTCACCGGTGTCGAAGACCGAGACGATGTGGGGGTGGGTGAGCTTCGCCACGGCCTGGGCCTCGCGGCGGAACCGCTCGCGGAACGCCTGCTCGCGCCCGAGCTCGGTGTGCAGTGTCTTGACGGCGACCTGCCGGTCGAGCAGCGAGTCGTACGCCAGGTGGACCGAGGCCATGCCGCCCTCGCCGAGCAGGGCACGCAGCTGGTAGCGGCCGCCTGCGAGCGCGCGCCCCGCGTAACGGTCCTGCGCGCCGTCCTGGCCCATGTTTCGGCGTCCCCCATCGGCACCGCGGGAAATGGTTGCCGCTCTGCCTCCCGCGGTCGGCGATTCTCGTGATCTCGGTATCCACGGCCAAGTCTGCCCGAGGGCACGGACACGTCAAGTGAGGTGCCCGTTCCGTGACCGTACGCGAAGGAAGCGTCGCGTAAGCGTTACAGCGGATGTACGGCTGGTACACGGGATTTGCACGAGGGGGGCCGCTGGGGGTTGGATGGCCGGTCCCTATCTGATTCCGTCTCGTATCCAAGTCGGACCGGCGCCTTGGGCAAAGGCTGTAGCGTGGCCCGACGGAGACCGTAACAACCACCGCGCGGACCGCGGGCAGAAACGACGGCGAGGACTGATGGCACAGCAGCAGCGCGCTCAGGGCCCGTCCGACCCCGAGGCGGCTGGCGGCGGTATGTCAGACGCGCCGGAATTGTGGGGTAACGGCGGGCTTGTCGGAGACGGCCGGTACCGGCTGACCGGCAGGCTCGGCCGGGGCGGCATGGCCGAGGTGTTCTCGGCCGAGGACGTACGTCTCGGCCGCACGGTCGCGGTCAAGCTGCTGCGGTCGGACCTGGCCGAGGACCCGGTCTCCAAGGCTCGCTTCACACGCGAGGCCCAGTCGGTGGCCGGGCTCAACCACCACGCGATCGTCGCGGTGTACGACTCCGGTGAGGACGTCGTGAACGGCACTCCCGTGCCGTACATCGTGATGGAGCTCGTCGAGGGCCGGACGATCCGTGATCTGCTGCTCAACGCCGAGGCCCCCGGGCCCGAGCAGGCGCTGATCATCGTCTCGGGCGTCCTGGAGGCGCTGGCCTACTCGCACCAGCACGGCATCGTGCACCGCGACATCAAGCCGGCGAACGTGATCATCACCACCACGGGCGCCGTGAAGGTGATGGACTTCGGCATCGCGCGCGCCCTGCACGGCGCGTCCACGACGATGACCCAGACCGGCATGGTCATGGGCACGCCCCAGTACCTCTCCCCGGAGCAGGCGCTCGGCAAGGCCGTCGACCACCGCTCCGACCTGTACGCCACCGGCTGTCTGCTCTACGAACTCCTGGCGCTGCGGCCGCCGTTCGTCGGCGAGACGCCGCTGTCCGTGGTCTACCAGCACGTCCAGGACATCCCGGTGCCCCCGTCCGAGGTCTCGGACGGCGCGCCGCCGGAGCTCGACGGCCTCGCCATGCGCGCCCTCGCCAAGGAGCCGGACGACCGGTTCCAGACGGCCGAAGAGATGCGCGGAATGGTCCAGTACGGCCTGCAGATGCTGTACGACCAGGGCGGCCACACCGGTACCTGGAACACCGGGCCCGTGGGCGGGCACGAGGGCCGGCACACCCCGGCCGGGGGCTTCGCCGGCACGGCCGTGCTGCCGCACCCCGGGGAAGCGGGTACCACGCAGATCCCGCAGCCGATCCTGCCGAACGGCGGCGGCTACGACGACGGCGGCTTCGAGGGGCACGGCAACAAGGGCAGCGGCCGCGGCAAACTGTGGGTCCTCGCGGTGCTCGCGGTCATCGCCGTCGCGGCGGGTGTCGCGCTGGCGATGAACGGGACCAAGAAAGACCCGGACGGGGGCGGTGACACCACGAAGTCACCGTCCGTCAGCCAGTCCTCCGAGACGAAGGAAGCCAGCGAGTCGCCCAGCGACGCGGCGACCGAGGAGGAGACGGACGGCGGCACCGACACGGGCACCGACGGCGGCACGGAGTACTGGCCCTCGTACACGCCGTCGCCGAGCTGGAGCCCGTCGGCCACGCAGAGCGAGGAAGAGCCGGGGCAGCCGACGAACTCGGCGACGCAGAGCGAGGAGCCGCCGGAGACCGAGGAGCCGCCGGAGACCGGCAGTCCGCTGCCGAGCGAGGACGACGGCGGCACCGGCGACACGTCGGACGGTGGCACCACCCTCGGCGGGGACGGTCTCTGACCCGCCTGGCGAGAACACCCCACGCGCGCGTGCGGCCCGGGAACGGGCTCCACGCGCGCGTGCCGTTCCGGGCCCGGACGGCCGCCCGGCCGCGGCCCCGGGCAGCGGTTCAGCCCGAGAACGCCTCGCACACCGCGTCGTACTCCCGCGTCCACCACACCACCAGCGCCGAGGACGCCGGGAACTGGCAGTCGGCGCGGGTGTCCCCGCGTTCGTAGTGCCAGCGCAGCATCCAGAAGTCGTTGAGCCGCTCCCACCACACGCGGTGCACGGCGGCCGCGAGTTCGGAGGGGGTGGCGCGCGCGGTACGGCGGTAGGCGCGCGCGTAGGCCCGCACCTTGCCCAGATAGAGGGTGCCGACGGGCCGCAGGAAGAAGATCACCGCGGCCCGCACCGCCTCCTCCGCGCGGGGCTGTACGCCGAGCCGGTCCCAGTCGACGATCGCCGCGGGGGCACCGCCCTTGTAGAGCACGTTGAACGGGTGGAAGTCACCGTGCACCCAGCCCACGGAGCCGCCCTGCGGGGGCCGGCGGTCCGCATGCTGCTCCAGGAGCGTGCGCCGTTCCAGGAGGCGGTGGCGGGCGAGTGCGTCGAAGGCGTCGGGAGGCCGGTGGCGGCGTACCCGGGTGAGCAGGTCGTCGATGAGCGCGCGGGTGTCGTCCGGGTCGGCGCTCGGCGGGGGCGCGGCCGCCGCCCTGCTCTGCGGCGGCATGACCCGCTCCAGGCTGGAGTGCACCACCCCGAGGAGCGCTCCCAGCCGCCCGCACTGCTCGGTGGTGAGCTGGCCGCCGTGGCGGTGCCGTCCCTCGATCCACGGGTGCAGGGCGTACGCATGGCCGCCGACGACGGCGACCGTGCGTCCGTCGCGGCCGGCCAGCGGCGGGGCCACCGGTACGCCCAGGGCCGCCAGCCGCCGGGTCGCCCGGTGCTGGCGGTCGATCGCGGCCGGATCGGCGGTCTCGGGGTCGAAGTGGTGCTTGAGGAAGTAGTGGCCGTGGGTGGTGGAGAGCCGGTAGCCGCGGTTGAGCAGCCCCTGCTCGACGGGGACACAGGTCAGCGCGGACCCGGCGGCGTACCGTCGCAACAGGTCGCGCAGAGGGGGCGTGTGAAGCTCGGGGGGTGGTACAGACGAGCGCAGCACGCGCCAGATGTTAGGGCACGTCTCCGGGCCGTTGAGCTCGCGCTTGTCACAGACAGTCGTCTTCGGTCACTTCACGTGCCTGAGGCGGCGCCGACCGAATTCAGCCACTCTTCCGTGGCATACGAGGTGACGAACGGCGGCTCGACCTGCAGGTACACAGGCTCGAACGCGGAAGGACTCAGCGTCGCCCGGCCTGAATGCGCGCCACGTACGCCGCGGCCTGAGAGCGCCGCTGCATACCTAGTTTGGCCAGCAGGCTCGAGACATAGTTCTTGACGGTCTTCTCGGCGAGGTGCAGCCGCTCGCCGATCAACCGGTTCGTGAGCCCCTCGCCGATCAGCTCGAGGATCCGGCGCTCCTGCTCGGTGAGGCTTGCGAGACGGTCGTCCCCGCCGTCCGCCCCGTCGTCCTTCCCGTGGCTCTCCTGGGGGGCCGCGTCCCGTGGCCGCTCCGGCCCGCGCGCGGTGGCCTCCGGTTCGATCAGGGATCTTCCGGCGGCGACGGCCCGGACCGTGGCGAGCAGCTCCTCGGCCCGTACCGCCTTCAGGACGTAGGCGGACGCGCCCGCCGCGATCGCACCGGAGCGTGCCTCGTCGTCGGCGTACGAGGTCAGCACCAGGCACTTGACGTCCGCGAGCCGTGTGCGGATCTCCCGGCATACCTCGAGGCCGCTGCCGTCCGGGAGCCGCACGTCCAGGATCGCGACATCCGGGCGGATGACCGGAATGCGTGCCAGTGCGCCGGCCGCCGTACCCGCCTCGCCGACCACCTGGATGTCGTCCGCGCCCGAGAACACGTCATGGAGCCCACGACGGACGATCTCGTGATCATCAAGGAGGAACACGGTGATTCTTCCGTTCCCGGGCACGGGGTCAGTCTCACACAGGAAGCCGGCCGCCGCGCCCGCTCTCCGGACGACGGGAAGGGACCGGGCGAACTCTTCCCGTGCTCCATGTGGCCGGGATAACGTGCCGGTGTTCCGGCCCCCTGCGAGGCTGTGACCGGTGCTGTGACCAGCGACTGTTCCCGACGA
The DNA here is from genome assembly GCA_000719105.1 of Streptomyces sclerotialus. GTDB lineage: Bacteria > Actinomycetota > Actinomycetes > Streptomycetales > Streptomycetaceae > Streptomyces > Streptomyces sclerotialus_B. The sequence continues at coordinate 66,651 of JODX01000025.1, forward strand.
GACTGCGGTACTAGGAGATCCAAGCAGCCGGATACTTGGAAATCCAAGGAAATGCGCAGGTCAGGAGGGGTTTCACAGGAATGTCGCGCACTGGGTAACGTGCACTGTGCAGGGCGCTCGCCGGGGCACCTGTCACGCCTGTTCCCGGCCGAGGGCACCCACCCCGTGCCCGGGTTACGGGACAGGCGAGCCGCTCCCCGAGCTCCGAAAGAGCGAGGGGACTCCCAGCCCACCCGGCAATCCCGGGGGCCGGACAGACGGAGGAGCACACGTGACCGTGGAGAGCACTGCCGCGCGCAAGCCGCGACGCAGCGCGGGAGGCAAGGCCGGCACCACCGGCAGCAAGCGAAGCACCACAGGCACCAAGAGCACCACCCGCACCGCTGCCAGGAAGGCAGGGGACGGCGAGCCCGAACTCGTCCAATTGCTGACCCCCGAGGGCAAGCGGGTCAAGAACGCCGAGTACGACCCGTACGTCGCCGGCATCACCCCCGACGAGCTGCGCGGGCTCTACCGCGACATGGTGCTGACCAGGCGGTTCGACGCCGAGGCCACCGCTCTCCAGCGCCAGGGCGAGCTGGGCCTGTGGGCCTCGCTGCTCGGCCAGGAGGCCGCCCAGATCGGTTCCGGCCGGGCCACCCGTGAGGACGACTACGTCTTCCCGACCTACCGCGAGCACGGCGTCGCCTGGTGCCGCGGGGTCGACCCGACGAACCTGCTCGGCATGTTCCGCGGCGTGAACAACGGCGGCTGGGACCCGAACGGCAACAACTTCCACCTCTACACGATCGTCATCGGCTCCCAGGCGCTGCACGCGACGGGCTACGCGATGGGCGTGGCCAAGGACGGCGCGGACGCGGCGGTCGTCGCCTACTTCGGTGACGGCGCCTCCAGCCAGGGCGACGTCGCCGAGGCGTTCACCTTCTCCGCGGTCTACAACGCCCCGGTGGTGTTCTTCTGCCAGAACAACCAGTGGGCGATCTCCGAGCCGACCGAGAAGCAGACGCGGGTGCCGCTCTACCAGCGCGCCCAGGGGTACGGCTTCCCCGGCGTCCGCGTCGACGGCAACGACGTGCTGGCCTGCCTCGCGGTCACCAAGTGGGCCCTGGAGCGGGCCCGCCGGGGCGAGGGCCCCACCCTCGTCGAGGCGTTCACGTACCGCATGGGCGCCCACACCACCTCCGACGACCCGTCCCGCTACCGCGGCGACGACGAGCGGGCGGCCTGGGAGGCCAAGGACCCGATCGCCCGCCTGCGCACGTACCTCGAGTCCCAGACGGACACGGACGAGGGATTCTTCGCGGAACTCGAGGAGGAGAGCGAGGCATTGGGAAGGCGAGTGCGTGAAGTGGTGCGTGCCATGCCGGACCCGGACCGCTTCGCGATCTTCGAGAACGTCTATGCGGACGGTCACGCGCTCGTCGACGAGGAGCGCGCCCAGTTCGCCGCGTACCAGGCGTCGTTCGCCGATGTGGAGGAGGGCAAGCAGCGATGACCGCTGAGAAGATGGCACTGGCCAAGGCGATCAACGAGTCGCTGCGCACGGCCCTCGAGGCCGACCCGAAGGTGCTCGTCATGGGCGAGGACGTCGGCAAGCTCGGCGGTGTGTTCCGGGTGACGGACGGCCTGCAGAAGGACTTCGGCGAGGACCGGGTGATAGACACGCCGCTGGCCGAGTCCGGCATCGTCGGCACGGCGATCGGCCTGGCCCTGCGCGGCTACCGCCCGGTGGTGGAGATCCAGTTCGACGGTTTCGTCTTCCCGGCGTACGACCAGATCGTCACCCAGCTCGCGAAGATGCACGCCCGCTCGCTGGGCAAGGTCAAGCTCCCCGTCGTGGTCCGCATCCCCTACGGCGGCGGCATCGGCGCCGTGGAGCACCACTCGGAGTCCCCGGAGGCGCTGTTCGCGCACGTGGCGGGCCTGAAGGTGGTCTCGCCGTCGAACGCCGACGACGCCTACTGGATGATGCAGCAGGCCATCCAGAGCGACGACCCGGTGATCTTCTTCGAGCCGAAGCGGCGCTACTGGGACAAGGCCGAGGTCAGCCGCGAGGCGATCCCGGACCCGCTGCACAAGGCCCGCGTCGTGCGGGAGGGCACCGACCTCACGCTCGTCGCGTACGGGCCCATGGTGAAGCTGTGCCAGGAGGTCGCGGACGCCGCCGCCGAGGAGGGCAAGTCCTTGGAGGTCCTGGACCTGCGCTCGGTCTCCCCGATCGACTTCGACGCGATCCAGGCCTCGGTGGAGAAGACCCGCCGGCTGGTCGTGGTGCACGAGGCGCCGGTGTTCCTCGGCTCCGGCGCGGAGATCGCCGCCCGGATCACCGAGCGGTGCTTCTACCACCTCGAGGCGCCCGTCCTGCGGGTCGGCGGCTACCACGCGCCGTATCCGCCGGCCCGGCTGGAGGAGGACTACCTGCCGGACCTGGACCGGGTGCTCGACGCCGTCGACCGCTCGCTGGCGTACTGAGGGAGAGGGTCGTGACGACGATGACCGAAGCGTCCGTTCGCGAGTTCAAGATGCCGGACGTGGGCGAGGGGCTCACCGAGGCCGAGATCCTCAAGTGGTACGTCCAGCCCGGGGACACGGTCACCGACGGGCAGGTCGTCTGCGAGGTGGAGACCGCGAAGGCGGCCGTCGAGCTGCCGATCCCCTACGACGGTGTCGTACGGGAGCTGCACTTCCCCGAGGGCACCACGGTCGACGTGGGCACGGCGATCATCGCGGTCGACGTGTCCGGCGGCGCCCCCGCCGAGGAGGCGTCCGCCGCCCCGGCCGCCCCCGCGCAGAAGGCGGTCCCGTCCGAGCCGGAGGCGCCCCAGGGCCGCAAGCCGGTCCTCGTCGGGTACGGGGTCGCCGAGTCGTCGACCAAGCGCCGTCCCCGCAAGGGCGCCACCCGGCCCGCGGAGCCGGCTCCCGCGGACACGCCGTACGACGCGGACACCGCGCTCCAGGGCGTCCAGGGCGAGCTGAACGGGCAGAACGGGCGCGGTGGCACCCGGCGCCCCCTGGCCAAGCCGCCGGTGCGCAAGCTGGCCAAGGACCTCGGGGTGAACCTGGCGACGGTGACACCGTCCGGCCCGGACGGGATCATCACGCGCGAGGACGTGCACGCGGCGGTGGCGCCCACGGCGGCTCCGCAGCCGACGACCGCGGTGCCCACGGCCCCGGCGCCGGCCGCGCCGCAGTCCGTTCCCGCGCAGCCCGCCCCGGCCGTGACGACGCCCGTGGTGTCGTACGACGCGGTCCGTGAGACCCGGGTCCCCGTCAAGGGCGTCCGCAAGGCGACGGCGGCGGCGATGGTGGGCTCGGCGTTCACGGCACCGCACGTCACGGAGTTCGTGACGGTCGACGTGACCCGCACGATGAAGCTGGTCGAGGAGCTCAAGCAGGACAAGGACATGCAGGGGCTGCGGGTGAACCCGCTGCTGCTCATCGCCCGGGCCCTGCTGGTCGCCATCAAGCGGAACCCCGAGATCAACGCCTCCTGGGACGAGGCCAACCAGGAGATCGTGCGCAAGCACTACGTGAACCTGGGCATAGCGGCGGCGACCCCGCGCGGCCTGATCGTGCCGAACATCAAGGACGCGCACGACAAGACGCTGCCGCAGCTCGCCGAGGCGCTCGCCGAGCTGGTGTCCACGGCCCGCGAGGGCAGGACGTCCCCGGCGGCCATGCAGGGCGGCACGATCACCATCACCAACGTCGGCGTCTTCGGCGTCGACACCGGCACGCCGCTCCTCAACCCCGGCGAGTCCGCGATCCTCGCCGTCGGCGCGATCAAGCTCCAGCCCTGGGTCCACAAGGGCAAGGTCAAGCCCCGGCAGGTCACCACGCTGGCGCTGTCCTTCGACCACCGTCTGGTCGACGGGGAGCTGGGCTCCAAGGTGCTGGCGGACGTGGCGGCGGTCCTGGAGCGGCCCAAGCGGCTGATCACCTGGTCGTAAGCCGCCACGGCGACACGTACGGACGTACTGCGCCTGTACGACGAGAGGGGCCTGCCGGACTTCCCGGCGGGCCCCTCTGCCGTGCGCGGCCGAGGACGGCTGCCGGCTACAGCGACGCGAAGCCGTAGTTCAGCAGCTTCTTGGCGTCCGACGTGCGGTTGGCGGCCGACGACGACGTCAGCACGGCGCCCACGACCGTCTTGCCGTTGCGGGTGGCGGCGAAGACGAGGCAGTACTTGGCCAGGGAGCCCGAGCCGGTCTTCACACCGATGGTGCCGCTGTACTCGCTGAGCAGGTTGTTCGTGTTCGACCAGTTCATGTAGCGGTAGCCGCCGCTCTTGGTCGTCACCTTCTGCTTGGTCGACTTGGTCTTCACGATCGTGCGGAACGTGGAGGACTTCAGCGCGTTGCTGGCGAGCTTCGTGAGGTCGCGCGGTGTCGAGTAGTTCGAGCCGTTGCTGATGCCGTCGAACGAGTCGAACTTCGTGTTGGTCATGCCGAGGCTCTTGGCGGTGCTGTTCATCTTCGAGATGAACGACTTCACCCGCGCCGTCTGCGTCGAGCCGGAGCCGAACTTGTCGGCGAGCGCGAACGCCGCGTCACAGCCCGACGGGAGCATCAGCCCGTACAGCAGCTGTCGGACGGTGACCTTGTCGCCGACGATCAGCCGGGCCGAGGAGGCGCCGTTGCCGACGATGTAGTCGCTGTACGACTTCTTGATCGTGACCTTGGCGTCCAGGTTCAGGTTCTTCTGGGACAGCACGACCTTGGCGGTCATGATCTTCGTGGTGGAGCCCGTGGCGCGCTTGGTGTCCGCCGACTTGGTGAACAGGCTCTTGCCGTTGGCGTTGTTCATGATGAACCCGCCCTTGGCGTTGATGGTGGGCTTTGTGGCGGCCTGCGCGGGAGCCGTGCCGAGGGCGCCGCCGACGACCAGCGCACCGGTGGTCATGGCGACGGCGGCGGCTCTGCGGACCTTCACGCCCTGTATGCCGGTTATCAAGTTGAGTACCCCGATTACGTCAAATGTCTGTGGAGTGCGGCCACTTGGCTCCGGAGGTACGGCCACTGGGCAGTGGCATGGAAGGGCCGCTTCTCGTGTGACACGTAAGTAGCACGGAAGGTTGTGCGAATGCTGGGAGGAATGGGGGCGGGATCCCGGTATGTGGACGAGCGCCGTCACGCGTACGTGTTGTATCTATCCTGTGGGCATGCCTTCCGCCCCGCCCTCGTCACCACCTCCACCCGCTTCCGCACCCACACCGGCACCCGTATCCACATCCGCGCCCGCGTCCGCGCCCGTGAAGCAACCACCCGCCGCCGACCGCGTCTACACCCACGTCAAGCAGGGCGTGCTGGAGCGCCGCTACGAGGGCGGCACGCTGCTCACCGAGGGTGAACTCGCGGAGGCGGTCGGGGTGTCCCGGACCCCGGTGCGCGAGGCGCTGCTGCGCCTGGAGGTCGAGGGGCTGATCAGGCTCTACCCGAAGAAGGGCGCCCTCGTGCTGCCGGTCTCCGCCCAGGAGATCGCGGACGTGGTGGAGACCCGCCAGCTCGTCGAGGCACATGCGGTCCGCAAGACGGTCCCCGCCTCACCGCAGCTGATCGCCCGCCTGGAGGAGCTGCTGGAGCAGCAGCGGGCCCAGGCCGCGGCGGGGGACTTCGCCGCCGCCGCCGTCACCGACCGCTGCTTCCACGCCGAGATCGTCCGCAGCGGCGGCAACGAGATCCTCTCCCGCCTCTACGACCAGCTCCGCGACCGGCAGCTGCGCATGGGCGTCGCCGTGATGCACTCCCACCCCGACCGGGTCACCAAGACGCTCGCCGAACACCAGGAGATCCTCGAGGCGCTGCGGGCCGGGGACGCCGACGCCGCCGTGGACCTCGTCCACCGGCACGTCAGCTGGTTCTCCCACCTGGCCCGGGGGGAGGTCCGATGAGCCTCTCCAAGGACTCGGCGGCCCGGACCTCCGGACTGCCCGGGGACCCGCCCGGCGGCGGACGCGCGATCGCGATCTGGAGCATCGGCGTCTCGGTCTACTTCGTCGCCGTCATCTTCCGTACGTCGCTGGGGGTCGCCGGCCTCGACGCGGCCGACCGCTTCCATGTGAACGCTTCCGCACTGTCCACCTTCTCGATCCTCCAGCTGCTGGTCTACGCGGGCATGCAGATACCCGTGGGCCTGCTGGTCGACCGGCTCGGCACCAAGAAGGTGCTGACGATCGGCGTCGTGCTGTTCACGGTGGGACAGCTGGGCTTCGCCCTCTCCCCCACCTACGGTCTGGCACTGGCCTCGCGCGCACTGCTGGGCTGCGGTGACGCGCTGACGTTCATCAGCGTGCTGCGGCTGGGCACCCGCTGGTTCCCGGCCCGGCGCGGCCCGCTGGTCGCGCAGCTCGCGGGGCTCGCGGGCATGGCGGGCAACCTGGTGTCGACGCTGGTGATCGCACGGCTGCTGCACGGGGTGGGCTGGACGGCGGCGTTCGCGGGCAGCTCGGCCCTGGGCGTCGTGGTGCTCGTCCTCATGGTGCTCTTCCTGAAGGACCACCCGGAGGGACACGAGCCGGATCCGGTTCCGCACCAGGGGGCGGCGTACGTGCGGCGGCAGATCGCGGCGTCCTGGCGGGAGCCGGGCACCCGGCTGGGACTGTGGGTGCACTTCACCACCCAGTTCCCGGCGATGGTGTTCCTGCTGCTGTGGGGCCTGCCGTTCCTGGTCGAGGCGCAGGGGCTGAGCCGGGGGACGGCCGGTGAGCTGCTCACCCTGATCGTGCTGTCGAACATGGTCGTCGGCCTGGTGTACGGGCAGGTCATCGCCCGGCACCACAGGGCGCGGCTGCCGCTGGCGCTGGGCACGGTGCTGGCCACGGCGACCGTCTGGGCGGCCACGCTGGCCTACCCCGGGGAGCACGCGCCGATGTGGCTGCTGGTGGTGCTGTGCGTGGTGCTCGGTGCCTGTGGTCCGGCCTCGATGATCGGCTTCGACTTCGCCCGCCCCGCCAACCCGCCCGAGCGTCAGGGCACGGGCTCCGGCATCACCAACATGGGCGGTTTCGTCGCCTCCATGACGACGCTGCTGGCGGTCGGCGTGCTACTGGACGCCACCGGGGACGACTACCGCATCGCCTTCTCGTCCGTCTTCGTGCTGCAGGCCCTGGGTATCAGCCAGATGCTCCGGCTGCGCGGACGCGCGGTCCGCCGCGAGCGCGAGCGCCTGGTGGCGAGCCGCGTGGAGACGGTGCATGTACCGGTGGGACGACAGGCCTGACAACGGGCCTGACAGCGGACGTGACGAAGGACGTGACGTGACGAGGGACGTGACAACGGGCGTGACGACGGGCGTGGCCGCTGCCGAACGGGCACCGGCTGCCCCGTCGCCGGCTACACCGTCACCGCGAACGACCGCAGGATCGCCGCGATGAGCTGGGCGTCGCCCTCACCCTTGATCCGGTCGGCCACCGCGGCGGGGGTCACCCGGCCGCAGGCCAGCCGGACGTAGGTCTCCCAGTCGAGGGCGATGGTGGCGGCGGGGCCGAGCGCGGGGGTCGTCTCCAGCGTGCCGCGGCCCTGGATGTCGACGCGGACGGTCCGGAGGAACTCGATCGGTCCGTGCACGTCGAAGACGATCGCCGAGCTGCGCGGCGCCTGCGCGTCCTCGGCGACCACCTTCGGCAGGACGGAGAGCAGCTCGTCACGGACGACGTACGCGCCCGGCGAGTCCAGGTTGCCCGGGCGGCCGAGCGCCGTGCGCAGGTCCTGCTCGTGCACCCAGACGTCGAACGCGCGGTTCCGCATGGCCTGCTCCAGGGTGAGGTCCACCCCCAGGGGGCCGCGCACCTTGGTCTCCGGGTCCCGCGACTCGTTCCGCAGCTGCCGGTTGCGGCGGATGATCGTGTACTCCAGCTCGGAGGTCATCTCCGGCGCCGTGTGGTGGCGGCGGACGTCGACCTGCATCTCCATGTAGCGCTGGTGGTCGTTCTGCACGTGGTAGAGGTCGCGCGGCAGCGTGTGGATGGGGCGCGGATCGCCGAGCATCTCGCAGTCCATGCCGATGACGTGGGAGACCACGTCACGCACCGACCAGCCGGGGCACGGCGTCCGGCGGTTCCACTCGCCCTCCACGAGCGGTGCCACCAGCTCGGATATCGCGTCCACGGAATGGGTCCAGGCATCGGCGTAGGGCTGGAGAGTGGGATGCAGACTCACGGAACGGGACCCCTCGGGCGGTCGGTACACGGGCAGTTGCGGCCGGCGGTCGGCGGTGTCGGCGGTCGGTGGGAGTCGTGGAACGGGGGGACCCCCAAGTTACGCTGATGCGAGGCACCCCGGCAGTGCTTTCGTGTGACGATCGTAGGCCCGTGTGGACGGCTCGAATGTCAGGACGGTGGTAGTGTGCGCGCTTCGCTCATCCAGATCGACGTAGACGAGGGCGAATCGGTCGATTCTCGTCGACAGCGTGCAGCTGCCCTCGTACGGGAACAGGCCGAAGCCGATCTCGTCGTCCTCCCGGAGCTGTGGACCACCGGCGCCTTCGCCTACAAGGCGTTCGCCGACGGGGCGGAGCCGCTCGAAGGGCCCACCTTCGAGGTGATGTCCAAGGCCGCGAGCGACGCGGGCGTATGGCTGCACGCGGGCTCGATCCCCGAGCGAGCGCCCTTCGTCGGCGGTCCCGGAGACGACTCCGCGACGGGCGACGGCCCGCTCTGCAACACGTCCCTCGTCTTCTCCCCCTCCGGGGAACTGGCCGCCGCCTACCGGAAGATCCACCGCTTCGGCTTCGACAAGGGCGAGGCCGTGCTGATGGCGGCGGGCACGGAACTGGTGACGGTCCGGCTGCCCGAGACCACCATCGGCGTGGCGACCTGCTACGACCTCCGCTTCCCCGAGCTCTTCCGCGGCCTCGTCGACGCCGGGGCCGAGACCCTGGTGATCCCGGCGGGCTGGCCGGAGCGCCGCCGCTCCCACTGGACGCTGCTGGCCAAGGCCCGGGCGGTGGAGAACCAGGCGTACGTCCTCGCCTGCGGAACCGCCGGGACGCACGCGGGAGTCCCCCAGGCGGGCCACTCGATCGTGGTCGACCCCTGGGGCGAGGTGCTCGCCGAGGCGGGCCCCGGGGAGACGGTGCTCACGGTGGAGTTCGACCCGGCGAAGGTGGCGACGACGCGCGAGCAGTTCCCCGCGCTGAAGGACCGGGTGCTGGGCCTGGAGCCGCCGCGTCGCTAGCCACGACCGCTCGCGCGCTGCCGGCTGTGGTCGTCGACGGGCGCCGGCCCGAAGCGCCGCCGGTACGCCGACGGGCTGAGCCCGGTCTCGCGCCGCAGCCGGGCCCGTAGATTCGCTGCCGTGCCGAGGCCGCTGCGCGTCGCCACCACGTCCAGCCGCTCCTCCCCGCGCTCGATGAGCCGGCACGCCAGCGCCACCCGCTCCCGGGTGAGCCAGGCCAGCGGGGTCGTACCGAGCTGGGCGCGGAAGCGACGGTGGAGCGTGGCCGGGCTGATCGCCGCTCGGCCCGCGAGGTCCGCCACGGTCAATGGTGTGCCGAGCCGCTCCTGCGCCCACGCCAGCAGCGGGGCCAGCGACTCGTCGGGCACCTCGGGCACGGGCCGTTCCACGAACTGCCGTTGCCCGCCGTCCCGGTGGGCGGCGAAGACCAGCCTCCGGGAGACCGCGTTCGCGATCTCGGCACCGTGGTCGTGGCGGACCAGGTGCAGTCCGAGGTCCAGGGCGGCCGCACTCCCCGCCGCGGTCAGCACGTCGCCCTCGTCCACGAAGAGCACGTCCGGCTCCAGGTGCACCTGCGGATGCAGTCGGCGGAAGGAGTCGGCCCAGCGCCAGTGAGTGGTGGCGCGGCGCCCGTCGAGCAGTCCGGCTTCCGCGAGAGCGAAGGTTCCGGTGCAGAAGCTGACGACACGGGCCCCGCGCGCGTGGGCGCGGCGTATGGCGTCGAGCACGGGCGGGCGACGCGGGACGACGTTGTCCGGACGCCCTGGGACCAGCAGGGTGTCCGCCGTGTCCACGGCCTCCAGACCCGCGACTCCGGTGAGAGTGAAGAACCCGTGGTTCATCCTCACGTCCGGCGTGGGCGCGCACAGCGTGAGCTCGTACAGCGGGTCGGGCAGCCCGAGTTCGGGCCGTGGAAGCCCGAACAGCTCGGTGGCGACGCCCATCTCGAACGGATTGGTGCTCTCGTCGACGATGACGACGACCCGGTGCGAGGATCGTTGCGGCATGTGCGATTTCTAGCACTCGTACGGTGCTTTCGGGCACCCCAGGATGGGCTCATGGAAATCGATCAGCCCGTGTCCCTGCATCAGGCCCTGGCCTCCTTCGACGCCCTCTGGAGCCCTCGCATCGTCACCACCGTCAACGACTACGACGTCCGCGTCGCCAAGGTGGCCGGCGAGCACGTGTGGCACGCGCACGACCACACGGACGAGTTCTTCCTGGTGCTGGACGGCGAACTGCACATCGCCCTCCGGGAGCCGGCCGGCGAGCGGACCGTCGTGCTCTCCAAGGGTGCGGTGTTCACCGTCCCCCGCGGCACGGAGCACCGGCCGAGCGCCCCGGACGGCGCCTCCATCCTGATGTTCGAGCCGTCCGGGACCCTCACCGTCGGCGACCGTCACGACGAGGTTCCGGACCATGTGGACGCGACGACGGGGCACGCGCTGGACTGAGGAGGCGCCGCACGGATACGGGCGGCGGCGTTGTGCCGCCGCCCGTCCCGTCACAGCGGGTAGGCCGACGGCGGTCTACCGGTAGCCGTCCCGTATGTCGGCGTCCCGGTCGTCCTCGTACGGACGGAGGGGCTTCTCACGGGGATTCCGGGCGGGCAGCTCCCCGGGGTCGCGCTCGCGCTCCTCGTACGGGTCGTACGGGTCGTCGCGCGAGGGGTCGTAGGGATCGCGCCCGCGCGCGGTCCTCTCGTACAGGGCCTTCTCGTACGTGCCGTCCTCGTGCGTTCCGTCCTCGTGCGTTCCGTCCTCGTACGCGTCGCGGTCGCGCGTGCCGGGTCCGCCGGTCCGTTGTGACATGGACTGCTCCTCGGGAGTCGTCCCCCCTGCGTGCGTCGAGCATCTCCCCATCAAGGCGCGTACGCATCCGGTGCGAGGAGGGATACGGTGGGTGACCGGGACTGTCGCCGTGCCGCCGCGCCAGTGTGGCCGGCGCGCCGCAGCTCGCCGTACCCGACCTGGCACATCCGCGCGCAGCATGCGACGACGGTCGGGTTCGGCCAGGCCGTCCGGCAGTACGCCACTCGGGTGAGGCGGGGGAGCCCGAATCCCTGCGGTCGCGCAGCTGACACACCTTCCTGCACTTCCCATGCCGTCCGTGGACGTGACTCCGGTGCCCGACGCTTCCACACTCCGTGAGGAGGGGGGCGCGTCAGCGCCGGACGTGCCCGAAGCATGGGCGAATGGCAAGCTTGAAGCATGAACGATGCCGCCTCGGCGCCCACCCCCACCCCCACCCCCACCC
>JODX01000026.1 GCA_000719105.1 Streptomyces sclerotialus
GTCGGCAGCGTCAGATGTGTATAAGAGACAGGGTGTGGGCTCCGCCGCTGCCGCCGCCTCCGGTTCGGCTTCCGCTGTCACCGGCGCTGACACGGCGTCGGCACCGGGCTGCGCGGGCTGCGCGGGCTGCCCGGGGAAGTCCGCGGAAGGTGCGGCGTCCGCAGCCTCGACGCCCCCCGCCGTACCGGACACGGGCTCCGTACCGGACACGGGCTCCGCACCGGACACGGGCTCCGCACCGGACACGGACCCGGCGGAGTCACCCGAGTGCGACTGCGCTGCGCTGCTCTGCGCTTCCGTGGACGTCTCTTCGGCGGCGGCAGGCTGCGGCACGACCGTCGGCTGCTCGACCGTCGGCTGCTCGGCCACCGGCTGCGCAGGTGCGGCGGGCTGCACGGGCGCGGGCGACTGCACGGGCGCGGGGGGTTGCACGGGCGCGGGCTGTGCGGGGACGTCCGGTGCCGGGGAAGCGGCCTGCGGCTGGTCCGGCACCGGCTGCTGCGGATATCCGTAACCACCCGGTCCGGGCGCGCCCTGGGCGGGCTGCTGCGCCGGTGCGGGAACGTGCGGTGCGGGGGCCTGCGGTGGTGAGCCGATCGGGGACCCGGTGGGCGGTCCGAGGGGCTGTCCGGTCGGCGGTGGTGGTGATGTCTGTCCGGCGTCCTGCTGTCCACCGGTGGCGGAGCCACCCTGCGTGCCTTGGGCGTACCAGGCGGGAGGGGTGTAGACGATTTCGAACTCGCCGGTGAGATCCACCTCGTGATCGTCCCCGTCCGAGGACGGGCTGCCGCCGTTGTACTCGGACCGATCCCTGTTCACTACTTGCCTCCTGGTCAGCCACCGTTGCTGAGCTGGACGTCGTTCCGGCCGGGCGGACCGGGCGGCGAGTCCCACGCGGCTGCGTTCGTCACCGCATCAACAGCAGCCTAATCACTCGCTTGGCGGGACGGAAAAGCGCCTATGGCGTGACCGGTTCGCATCGTTGTTCCAGGGGACGACACGGGTCAGCCCCAAGTCAACAAGCGTCGCTGCATGCGACGACAGGGACGGGACGCGCTGGATATCGACCGGATGGATGCGCGTCACTGCCGGGGCAGCCGGGTCCGGCAGCCCCGGCAGTGAGGTCACTCGTCCGAGCGGTGGGCGTAGGCCCGTACCTCCTCGTGCCTCAGTACCTCGGCGCCTCAGCGCCTGAGTACCTCAGCGCCTCAGTCCATACGGCGAGGAGCACCGAGGAGCCCGGTCTCCGCGTCGGTGGGCTGGGTCATGACGTACTGCTGGTGTTTCTGCGTGCACCACAGGGCGACGTTGTCGGAGAGGGAGGGCAGGGCGGTGACGTTGTCCTGGCTCAGGCGCATCACCTTGCCCACCACTTCGGCCTCCTGGGGGGAGATCCGCTGCACTCCGACGACATCGGCGTTGGACAGCAGCCGCGGCGCGGTCGGGCCGAGATAGGGGAGCAGCGTCAGTACCGACTGCCAGGGCTGCGTGGTGATACGGCTGCGCGGCGGGCGGGTGCCCAGGTCGCGGATGATGAGCACCGGGCTGGCCGGGGACGGACCCTGCGGGGCCAGCCGTCTCACCTGGTGCACCGTCACGCACTGCTGGCCGCCGCCGGCCGCCTGCGCCATCGGCGACCACAGCTGGGGACGCGCCGTCTCCACGGCCACGCGGACGCCGATCGCCGCGGCGCGCAGGGCGATGACCTGGGCCATCCAGGCGCCGCCGACCAGTACGGCGTCCAGTCGGGTGGGCCGGCACAGCCCCAGTACGGCGGGCTGGTTGGACGGGTCGATACCGAGGATCAGACCGTCGTCGCCGACCGGCAGCGTCAGCTGAGCGAGCGCGTCCGCGTCCACGAGATGGCGCTCGCGCCGGGGACCGAGCAGACCGAAGGCCGCACGCAGGCGCCGCTGCGGCCCGTGGGCCGGTTCGGGATCGCGGGGCAGGTGGCCGGGGCGCTGCCCGGGGAAGCCCGGTGTCGCGGAGCCGAAGCCGGGGCGGCCGGTGGCGGGAACGGTGGGGGCGGGCATCAGCGGGTACCTCCCAGCGGCAGGGTGGCCAGAACTCCGGGCAGCTGCTCACGGTCGAGCCGCACCAGGCCGGTCTTGAGCGCGGACGCGGCCCGCCGTACCTGCTGGTCCGCCTCGGCCAGCTCGTTCTCACCGCGGCTGGTGAGACGTACGTGCCCGGACAGGGCGAGGAGCCTGCCCCTCTTCCTGGCGATGGTGAGCGAGAAGGTGCTCGCGAGCACGGGGGCGGAGGTCACCGCGCCGACCAGCTGGGGAAGTGCGAGGGCGCCGCTGCCGAGCTGGGGCCAGCGGGAGATCCAGTACGTGGTGTGCCAGCGGTCGTCGCAGCGCCAGGCCCGGGAGGTCTCGGCGGTACGGCGCGTGGAACGGCTGCCGTCGCGCGCGGCACCGCCGGTGGTGGCCAGCGGGTTGACGCAGCTGGAGGTGGCGATGGCGGCGACGATCTCCTGCTCGCTCAGCACCTTGGCCTCCAGGCCGACACCCGTGAGGCGGCTGGCGAGCTGGTCGGCGACCCGCAGCAGTGCCCGCCGGGCCCCCTGCATACCGCCGCCGCGGGCCTCCACGGCCTCCGGGCACAGCTCCGGGTCGAGCTTGAGCGCGACCCAGGTGAACCGCAGAGCCGGCGTCATGCTCTGTGCCTGCAGCGGCCCGTAGGAGCGGACGGCCATGGCCTGCGGAGGCAGGTGCGGCGCCGGCGCGGGCTGGGTGTGCTGGACGACCTGGACGGAGGCGAGCCGGATGTCGTCCACCTCGAGCAGCCCCTGGATCAGATCGAGAGGGATGTCGCGGGTGCCGCGGGCGGGACGCAGCGGGGTGTCCGCGGCCTGCACCTGCACCAGGGCGGTGAGGAAGGTGCCGTCACCGAGCATGCCGATCTCGCGCTGCTGACGGTCGTGGAAGGCATAGGTGCGCAGCGCCGGGTCGCACTCGACGGCCGGGGCGAAGCCGGGATCGGTGCCGGGCGGTACGGGGTCGGCGTTGCGCTTGCGGCGGTCCCGCAGGGCGCGGGCGGTGGTGAACCACTCGTGCAGCGGGCGGCCGCGCCGGCGCAGCAGGCCGGCCAGGACCAGCGGTACGGCCAGCACGATGCCGATGGTGAGGCCGATGGGGCGGAGCAGCCAGCCGATCAGGATGACCGCGGCGGCCAGCTCGAAGCCGACCAGCTGCTGGACGCGGAGCGGGCCGATGCTGCCGGGGCGTCTGGAGAGCGCGGGCGAGGCCGGGCTCACCCGGCGGGCAGCGGCGGACGACTGCCCGGATGCCTCCTGCGTTCCCTGCGTCCCGGGTGTTCCGTGCGATCCGTGTTCCGGTTCCTGGTTTCCCTGCGCGCGACGGCTGCCGTTCCGGCGCCGGGACCTGGTCGCAGTGCTCATCCCCCGCTACAACCCCTTTGCTTTGTTGCTTTTGTCCGGCCGCGACTTGAGCTGGCGGCGCACCACGCTACCCCGTACCGTACGGTGCGATCGTCACACGGCATAGTAGGGGCCCCTGCAGGCGCAAAGGCCACGGAAGTACCAGGCGGCCTGGGGGGATCCCGCGAACACGGCAGGCAGTCCTGCGCACAAGCCAGGCAATCCTGCGAACACGGCAGCAAAGCGAAAAAACGGGGAGTTGACCCATCGATGGCGACACGTCGGGATGAGCTGAACGCCTACTCCTTTGCGCGCAGGCGCACGGTGGCGGCGTTCCTGAGTCCGTCCCCGCACGGTTCCGAGGAAGCCGCGCCGCGCCCCTTCAAGACCGTTCTGCCGAGCGTCGGTGTGGCGACGCTGATCGTCGTCGGCTTCGGGGCGTGGGGGATGCTCAGCCCGACGGCGCCGAAGGGCTGGGACAGCGAGGGCAAGAACATCCTCGTCGGCAGCGACTCGACGACGCGCTACGTCCTGGTGAAGACCAAGGGCGAGGAGAAGCTCAGCCTTCACCCGGTCCTCAACCTGGCGTCCGCCAAGCTGTTGCTGAACGGTGAGAACCCGAAGGTCATGAAGATCAAGGAGTCGGTGCTCGACGAGAGCAAGTACGCGATGGGCGCCACCGTCGGCATCCCCTTCGCGCCGGACCGGCTCCCCTCCGCCAAGGACGCGGAGACGGTCAAGACCTGGGCGCTGTGCGAGGCCCCGGGCGAGGACGAGCAGCCCGTCAGGGCCACGTACGTGCTGGACCAGGCCGACTACGACAGCCTGCTGCACAAGGGCAAGAAGGAGCTGAACCAGAGCCAGGCCCTGTACGTCGAGGCTCCGGTCCAGGGCAGCGAGATCGGCCAGCGGTACATGGTCACCTCGGACGGCCGGGCCTACACCATGGGCGGCAAGGACTGGAAGCTCCGCAGCGAGCAGGCGATGAAGACGCTCGAGCGCGCCATATTCGGTGACGGCGCGACACCGCAGAAGGTCAGCAGGGAGTTCATCGAAACGCTGAACGTGGTGGGCGACGTCGACTTCCCGGACATGGCGGGGGAGGCAGGCGCACCGGCGGACGTCGTGGGCCTCGACCCCAACTACTCCAAGGTGGGCCTCGTCCTCGAAGCCCCCTCAGGCAGCGGGACGCAGAAGTACATCGTCCTGAAGGACCGCGTGCAGCCGGTGTCCGACTTCACGGCCCAGCTCTGGCTGCGCAGCAGCTTCGCGAACGGCCTGTACGGAGGAGAGAACCCGGAGGCGGTGAAGGTCACCTTCAACGACATCCAGCCCGCGGACGGCGAGTGGAACTCGGAGAAGAACTGGCCCAGCGAGCCGGTGACCCAGGCCAACACGCACTGGGAGGCCGGCGGCAACAAAGTCTCGTGCAGCATCTGGCACGGCAAGGACGACGAGTACACCGGCCTGCCGAAGATGACCGTCTGGACCTCGCAGGACTACCCGAAGGACGTCGCGCAGAGCGGTTCCAGCACCTACGTCTCGCCCGGCAGCGGCCTGCTGTACAAGAAGATCACGGGCAAGGACGCCGGCGGCGGCAACAGCTACCTGGTGACCGACACCGGCCTGCGCTACTCGGTCCCCGCGCGGAACGACAGCGAGGTGACCGGCGGCGAGAAGGCCGACGCCCAGCAGACCAACACCGCGCAGGTCAGGCTCGGCTACGGCAAGATCAAGGCGGTCTCGGTCCCGGCGGCCTGGTCGGACCTGCTCGCCGCGGGCCCGGAGCTCAGCAGCGGCAACGCGCAGCAGGCACAGGGCTCTTGACCGAACTCCGTGCGTCGCACCGGTTTCGCACCGGTCGCCGCACGGGCATCACACCGCCGACCGGTCACTACTGACCGTACTGATCCGTACTGATCCGTACTGACCGTCAATCGGTCGAACAATCAACAAACTCACATGTGAAAGTGCTGAGTTGGGTTCATCGCGATCCTGCTACAGAACCAATCCGATGTTCTTCCTGTCGGCGGATGCTACTAGAGTGGGACAGGATTCAAACAGGGAACGGCTCCGCCGCCCGGCGGTGGTCTCCCGCACTTGGATCCACCCAGAACTCCTACGTCTCATGGGGGACACAGCATGGCTGGACAGCAGTTCACCATGACCGAGGAGGAGATGGTCGCGTTCAGCGGTCGCATCTCCTCGGTCAACTCCTCGATTCAGTCCGAGATCCGCCGGCTGCAGACCGTGATCGACACCATCACGGGCGGCTGGAAGGGCTCGGCGGCCACCGCGTACAACAACCTGCAGAACCAGGTCAACCAGGATGCGACCAAGATCAACCAGATCTTGAACGACATCAAGGAAGCCATCGACCAGAGCACCAAGGCCTACGCGGCTTCGGAAGAGGAGCAGCGCGCGTCCATCCAGAGCATCGCTGCCCAGTCCCCGTTCGGATGATCGGCCCCGTGCGCCGCGGCGCACGGCCGTGACCGACCATCGACACATCTGAGGAGACAGAAGACATGTCCGGGCAGATTCTCGTCAATTTCCAGACGATCTCCCAGGCCTCCCAGGACGTCCGCTCGACGGCGAGCAGCATCCGCCGCCAGCTGGACGAGCTGGAGGCCGGCGTGGCGCGCATCGCCAACAGCTGGGAAGGTTCGGCGCAGGAGGCCTACCGCGCCAAGCAGGCCGAGTGGGACCAGCGCGCCAACTCCATGCAGCAGACGCTGGAGGCCATCGCCAAGGCCCTCGACAGCGCCGCGCAGAACTACCAGGCCACCGAGCAGAAGAACGCCTCGATCTGGGGCGGCTGACGTGATCGCTTGATGGGGGCGGGTGCGCGGCGGCGCACTCGCCCCCATTGGCGGTTGACGGGACGTACGGACGGGCCGCCTCCGGCTGCACGCACTTCGCCGAGACGGAAGTCGTGGAGACCGTGGACGCCGGCCCGCCCCCACATTCCGTCGCGTCGTAACAGGAACACCAACGGGAGGACGTAAGACAGTGGGATCCGGGGCATCGCGCGCCGCGCGTCGGAGCGCCGCAGGAGCCGCCGCACTGGCGGTCGTCGCCTGCGGGCTGCCCTTCGCCGGCGCCGCGCCGGCCGCCGCTGCGGAGCACGTGCGGACCACCTTGGCCGACGACGACGTGCGCTTCCAGATCGACGACACCAGCTGCTCGTTCCCGTCCGATCCCATCAAGGGAACGCCCTGGTCCCTGCAGCGCATCGTCCTCGACCAGCTGTGGCAGGACACCAAGGGCAAGGGCGTCAAGGTCGCCGTCATCGACACCGGTGTCGACGTCGTCAACGACCAGTTGAAGTCGGCCGTCATCAACGGCAAGGACTACCTGTCGAAGGGCGGCACCGGCAAGACCGACGAGGTCGGCCACGGCACCAAGGTGGCGGGCATCATCGCCGCCCGCAAGTCCGACGAGAGCGGCTTCATCGGCATAGCCCCGGAAGCCACGATCATCCCGATCCGGCAGAACGACGACCAGGGCAGCGGCAACGTCGGCACGATGATCGATGCCATCGAGTACGCGGCCGAGGCCGACGCCGACGTCATCAACATCTCGCAGGACACCGCCTCCCAGATGGACCCGGCGGTCCACGCGGCCTTCCAGGCGGCCATCACGAAGGTCCAGGAGGAGCACGACGTCCTGATCGTCGCCGCGGCCGGCAACAACGGCGCGGACGGCAAGGAGAGGAAGACGTACCCGGCGGCGTTCGAAGGCGTCCTCGCGGTCGCGGCCGCCGACCGCAACAACGCCCGCGCCCCCTTCTCCCAGTCGGGCGACTTCCTGGGCGTCGCGGCCCCCGGCATCGACATGGTCTCGACGGTCCCCGCGGGCGGCCACTGCGTGGACCAGGGCACCAGCTTCGCGGCCCCGTACGTCTCGGGCGTCGCGGCCCTGATCCGCGCCAAGCACCCGGAGTGGACGTACAAGCAGGTCATCACCCAGATCGAGCAGACGGCCGACCGAGCGAAGCCGGACCATGACCCCTATGTCGGCTGGGGCGTCATCGACCCGGCCGCCGCCGTCAACGAGGACGTCACGGAACCCTCCGAGGACGGTCCGACCGCTGCTCCGGTCGGGTCCGAGGGCGGCTCCGCCGACGTCCAGGCCGCGACTCTTGTGCTTGGAGAGTCCCGCCAGGAGCGAATGGAAAGGTATGCACTGTACGTGCTGGCCGGTGGCCTGGGCGCGGTGGTGCTTCTGTTCGGCGGCGGGCGAGTGCTGGGGGACTGGCGGCGTAAGCAGGGCATCGCGGGCACCGGTGGCATCGGTAACGGTAACAACACGCACATGCAGTCAACGGGGAGCTGAGTATGGCTGAGCAGTACAAGGTCGATCTGAGTGAGATCGAGGGGACTATTTCGAGGCTGAACGGTGTCCTGAGGGACATGGGGGCGTCTTCCGCGAGCGCCAAAAGCAAGACTTACCTGCCAGAGGGCGCGCTGGGCACGGGCTTCGCAGAGGCCACGCAGCTGTACGGCGCCCACCAGCAGATGAAGAGGGCGCTCGAGCAGATCGTCCAGCATCTGGAGAACGTGCTGGACGACTTCGGGCAGAAGACGAAGAAGACACATGATGCGTACCAGGACGCCGAGGCAGAAAACCATGCAGCATTCAACGGCAAGTGATCGGGTGTCCCACTACCTGAATGCGAGGGGGCTGTAGACATGACCAGCGTGGGCATGGGCGGCGAAAGCACCGGCGGCGCAAGGATCGGCGGCGATGAGTACCTCGAGCCGGACAATGTGTGTTTCGCGGAGAAGCACAGTACTCCATTCGGGCTCGACTACGACATGGACCAGATGAAAGCCATGGTCCAGAGCGCAGACCCGGACACTGTCAAGAATGTGGCTGAGGGCTGGGCAGCTCTCCACAAGGATCTCGTCGGCAGCGGCGGAATCAAGGAGACCTTCGAGTCTGCGGTCAAGCATGTAATGGCCCACTGGGAAGGTAAGAGCGCGGACCTGTTCGCGGCACGGGCGCAGGAAATCAGCAAAAAGATCACCGACGGTGCCAAGTACGCTGACAATACCGCGCAATCCCTCAAGGGCGCAGCCGTAATCCTCGCGGACGTCAAGCCCAAGGTGCTGGCGATGGAAAAGCCGAGCAAGCTCGACAGTGCGATCGACTACGGGCTCAATTTCGGCAATCGGGACGCTTCCGGTGCGGACGGCGATATCAAGGGCGGCGCTGGTTCGCAGGAGGCCCTCAAGAACAACGAGGGTAGCCTGTCGGCGGGGCGAGAGGCGCAGCTGAAGATGGCTGCTCAGATGGAGATCTTGGGTGCGGCTTATAACAGCCGGGCCAGAGAGATGGGGTCGTGGAGGCTTGGTAACGTAGACGATACGCAGGACTACCCCGGTGATCCCGGTGGTATCGCGCCTTCGCCCGTGGTTATGCCGACAACGCCCTCGCCCCGAAGCCCGCAGAGTGTGTCGCCGGGCACGGCTCGGCCTGCCCAGACGGGCACCATCAGCCAGTCGAAGCCTGTGGCTCCGCCTTCGGGAGTTACGGGTGGAGCGCATAAGCCGACTGTGCCGACTCAGAATCAGAATGTGGGTACAGCGATTGACGGCATCTCCGGCGGTCGCACTGGAACGCCGACGGTCAGTGGCGGATCGGCCAGCCCCGCTGGTACGGCTGGCAATCCCGGTCTCGTCGGCGGTGCGCCCGGCGGAGTTCCCGGCGCTGTTCCCGGCAGCACGGTCGGTCGTGCCGGTGCTGGAGGCACAGTGGGCCGCCCTGGCGCGGGTACGGTCGGTCGTGCTGGCGCTGCGGGCGTGGCGGGTCGCCCTGGTGCTGGAGTTGTGGGTGGCGCAGCTGGCGCGGGTACGGCCGGTCGTGCTGGCGCTGCGGGCGTGGGTGGCGCTGCCGGGGCGGGTACTGCCAAGGGTGGTGCCGCGCGCGCCGGAAGCATGGCTCGCCAGAGCGGCGGCGTGGTAGGTGGAACACCCAGGGCGGGCGCAGGAGCAGGCGCAGGTGCGGGCAGGGGTACTGCTGGCGGTTCTGGTCTGCACCGGAGCCGCGGTGCTGCAGGAGGGGGAGCCGGCGCTGTTCGTAAGGGCGGCATGGTAGGTGCCCCCGGTGCACGCAATGGTCGCCCCACGGACCAGAAACAGCGCGAGAGCGAGCGCCCCGACTACCTGGTCGAGGACGAGGAAACCTGGGCCCCGCAGACCAATGCAGCTCCTCGAGTCATCGAGTAGCCATCGTCGCTCGATGCTCGCGGGCACGTGACAGGATGCGTGGGCGTGACCTCAGGGTCACGCCCACGTCCGGTATGGGGAGAGGGAAGACGGAATGGCCTTTGCGCGAACGATGCGTGTATTGAGTGCCACGGCACTGACTGGCTCGCTGATTCTGACGGTGGCTCCTTCTGCTTCTGCCGACCAGACCAGACGTGATCAATGGGCGTTGGACGCGCTACAGGCGGAGTCCGCCTGGGGTATCTCAAAGGGGCAAGGCGTTACGGTCGCTGTCATTGATACTGGCGTCAATGCCGATCATGTCGATCTTAGAAACAACGTACTCACGGGCAAAGACTTCGTTGATGGCGACGATGATGCCTCTCCCGTTGACGACGACCATGGTACGGGAATGGCTTCGGTGATCGCTGGGCACGGACATGGCGCAGGGGCGGCAGACGGTGTCATGGGACTAGCGCCAGAAGCCAAAATTCTCCCAATCCGGATTCATTACACCGCCAATACTGGCATCGCCGATGAGATTCGTTACGCAGTGGACAATGGGGCCGATATCATCAACGTCTCCCAAGACCTCCGCGACTCGCGATTTCAATCGGGTGCTGTTCCAGAAGATATTGAGGCAATCTCCTACGCGCTGCAGAACGACGTCCTAATCGTCGCCGGAGTGGGGAATCTTGGGGAACGTAGGGTGGGTTTTCCTGCCATGTCTCCAGGTGTCGTGGCGGTGGGAGGAGTGACTGAGGATGGATCCATTTGGGAGAAATCTAATTATGGTCCTGAAGTCCTCCTGACGGCTCCCGCCACTGATATTGTTGGTGCAGGTTGGCCTGGTAATAAGCTCCGCATCGCCGACGGCACGTCGGACTCTACCGCGTTCGTATCTGCGGCTGCTGCCTTGTTGCGATCAAAGTTCCCTGATCTCACAGCAGGTCAGATCGCCAACAGGCTCGTGAAGACGGCCGTTCTGCCAGGATCTGCCCAGGGGATTTCTCTTCCAGACGAGAAGTACGGTTACGGGAGCATCCGACCGCTGGCTGCATTGACGGAGGACATCCCGGCAGGCTCCAAGTACGGGCCACTTAAGGATCCGATTTCAGCGACAGCCTCCCCGGGTGCTGGTAAGTCTGGCGAAGACTATGCGGCAGAAAACGAGAAGGCTGATCAGAAACAAATGATCTTCCTGATCGTCATCGCTCTCCTGGGACTGGCAGTGCTCGGCCTGATCGTGTTTCTGATCGTGAGGCTGGCCAGGCGTAATAAGGACAAGGATGGTGGCCCCGGCGGTTCTGCTGGTTACCCGCAATACGGCCAGCAGCCTGTCCCGCCGCAGCAGATCCCATACCAGCAGCCCATCTCGCCGCAGCAGAATCCCTATCAGCAGCAGTCGACTCCGCCTCACGGCCAGTGGCCACCCCAGCAGTAGTTGCAGGAACAGGATGGCACAAGTTTTGCTATGTAGGATGCGTGGGCGTGGCCTTAGGGTCACGCCCGCGTTTAGCTTTTGCGTGAACGATGCGTGCACTAAGCGCGAAGGCGCTGGCTGGCGCGCCACTTCTGGCGGCGGCTCTCATTGCATCTGCCGATTGAACCGAACGGGGCCAGTGGGCGCTGGAAGCGCTACAGGCCAAGCCGGTCTGGGAGATTGAAGAGGGGAGATGTTACTCAGACATCGGTGCAGCCAACCGAACCGATCATCGCTTCAGGTGTGTGCCACGATGAGATGGGACGGCGAACACTGTCAGTCTGTCTGCGAACTGTTGTGAGTTCCACCCCTGCCGACTGGAGTAGCAACGTCGGCGTCCACTCACCTCATGTCATCACGCATGGTCCGTCACCTCGCGGCGGCGCAGATCATGCCTGGGTCGGCCCCTCCTCGTCGGCCTGGTCCTTGCTGGAGCCCGCCGGCTGCCGCTCCTTGACGAATGTGCCCTTGCCGCGGACGGTGACGACGAGTCCGCGCTCGTTCAGTAGGCGGATAGCTGACCGAGCAGTCGGCCGCGAGACGTTGAATTCTGTGCATATTGCTGCTTCTGACGGGACGCGGCGCCGCGGCAGGTACGTGCCATCTGCGATCCGAGCAGCGAGCACAGTGGCGATCTGCTCGTACAGCGGCTCTGGCCCCTCGAGATCAACAGTCATATATCGACCCTATTTGACCTGCGATAATGCATGCCGACACATGACGTCACATGACAACACCTGACAAGTGCCTGTACCGTGGGAGTGCAGAAGGCCCCGGCGACGGCTGGCACCGTCCCGGGGTGTGGCCACCGCTTACAGGAGCGATGACATGACCGACCTTATCTGTGCTCTCATCGGGCTGTTGAAGGAGGTGCTCGGCCTGCGTCCGCGAGGCCGTCACCGCGCTGACCGGATTCGGATGGCCGCCGCGTTCCCGCCGCGTTCTCCTCGACCCCCTGCAGCTCAGCAGAGCCGACCCAAGATGCCCAGTCTGCGGAGCCCTTACGGGCTTCATGAGCCGCTGAACGGCGACGAGACGATTATGGTTCGCCCCTACCTCGCCGCCCACGAGAAGCGAGAACGGCAGAGGGAGCGGCGGGTAGCGCTGCTGCTGGCGCTCGATGGGATCGACATCGGCCCGGACGTAATCCACGGCGTGCGCGTCGGTGCGGGAGCCGCCTGATGAACAGCGCCGATACGTCCGCCACCTCGCTCTGCAGCATCCGACGTCCCGGAGGCGATCAGCCCTGCATGGGCGATCGTCACCGCCCGGCCTGCACCCTGGCCGAAGCTCACGACGGCGACCATCGCGACGCCTCCGGTTACACCTGGCCCCGACCACCCAGCATGACGCCCAGCGTGGAGGAATGCGGGGCCTTGCCGCCAGCGCCGTCGACGCTGGGCTGCATGCGACTCGTTGGGCACGACGGCCCGCACCGCAACGTCACCGGCCGCGCATGGGAGAGCGCGGGCGACACAGGTGATACGGACGACCCGGACAGCGCGTACGACACACGCGGCTCGTGCGAGGTGTGCGGCTCGCCCCACGGTCCTCACGCCACCGTCACCAGCGCCGCCACTGGCCGGCGCCAACAGCTCTGCCAGCATTGCGGCCCCATCAGCCGACCGGCCCCCCGTCGACCGGTGCGGATGTGCGTGCGCTGCGACGTGCTCACGGATGTTCCGGTACTCGTCTCGGAGGTGCACCAGGCGAGCGGCCCGGGATGGAGCGTGTATGCCTGCCCGGACTGCGCTCCTCACTTCCAGCCGCTGCCGGACGTGTCCGAGCTCTTCCCTCGCAGCTGTGAGGAAGGCGAAAGGTGACGGAGATGCTCCGGCGCACCGGAGTGCGGTGAACGCCTCCTCGTGCGGCCCTCGTCCGGTGTTCACGGCACCTCCACCGCGTCGAACGCCAGCTAAGCGTCGTGGACTCCGGTAGACCAGGAGTCCACGACGCGAACTGGGACCTTCAGCTCGAATCCGGGTCGTACTGTTCGGGGCAGACGGACAGCACCAGGATTCCACTGATGCCGTCCGTCGCTTTTCCGTTGCGCCGACCAGTCTCCCGATGCCCGATCGCCCTCGGCCCGCTCACCAGGCACGTGCCCCAGGTGATCAGTGAGTTCGCCCTGCAGCGCAGACTCCAACCCCCGCTTGGACAGTTGCTGCAACGGGCCTCCCTACCCGGTGAGCTTCACCCCGCCGGCCCGGGTCCGGGCCACCAGCTCGGCAACCAGCCCGTCATCCGCGGCACTCGTTCCACTCACACCGGCCTCCCCGGCCTTGATCTCACTCGTCACGTCAGTCTTCAACCGCGGTCTCTATCACGGGAGGTACACCGCTCGTCGCGGAGGCCCGCCTCACGCGACCGTCCGGATTCGGTGAGCCGCACAAGCTCAACAGCCATTGGCCTTCGCCACGACGGGGATGATCTTCTTGACTAGTTGCGCGAGTGCTTTCTCCTCCTTGGACAGGTCCTTCGGGTAGTACGCCATGATTTCGACGGAGAAGTTGTCGCGTGGCAGACCGTCCGTGTCGGAGGGGTAACCGGGACATTGCTCCACCGCCACGGCACCGCGGGGGTATAGGGCGATGTCATCGACTATGTCGACTGCACCCTTTGCGTCCCCATCGCTGTAGCGAGCGGCCCTTTGCGTGGCGATCTGTCGGGCGCTCGAAGTGCTTTCGTGGAAGAAATAGGACACGATGAGTGTGGGGGAACCGTCGACCACATAGGTGCAACTAGAGGCGTACGTGCCGTTATCGAAAGAGTCGCCCGTCTTCATCAGCTTGCTGCCCGGCGGGAAGAAGGGCTCAACGATGTTTTTCCCGACATCGGACCCGCAGAGTGTGTCAGGCAAGGCGTACTCGACCTTGGGCCGGGCTTCACTAGAGCAGGCCGAGAGGAGAAGTGCGGCTAGCGAAAGCGCTATGCAGCCGATAAAGCGGCTAGGATGGTGGTCGGTCATGGTAGGCAATCAGTTCCTTCGGTTCTTTCCGAGTCCCTCGGATCCCTCGCACTTTAGAACGTCCTGAGCAACATGGCGAGCTGCCGAGATGATCAAATCTCGGAAATCTGCCTTCCATGAGCTCTGCACGTCGTCCGGGTGGCGATAGTATGCCGCCTCGATCCTGACGAGTGAGCCAGGATCGTCTTCGGCAGGACAGGGGACAAATAGCGTGCCACCTGTATTACTAACGTCTCCCTTGGACTTCCCGATCGTCAAAGTGGATCGTCCGGGGGTCTTCGCCGTCTCCTCAATTTGCGCTTCGGTGAACTCGCCTCCTGCATGCATGGTGTAGTTGATCCCGATATTCATGCCGGCGCCACGAAGGAAGCAGTGCCCGGTATTGAAGCCGCCACGGTTGAAGCTCTGATGCTTCTCTTCAAACTCTGACCCATGCTTGGGCAGCAAGGAAGATACCGGGCTCCCCGGGATCGATCCTCCGCACACACTCGCGGGAACCGCGACAGCTGGCTCATTCGACGACTGGACGATCCACCACCCGAGGCCGGTTGCCGAGACCAAGCCAACCGCACCGACTGTCGCCCAGATAACGAGGCGATGAGAACGCGACCGAAACGGTCTGCCGCTTGCGTTGTTCATTGTGGACACCTCGACATTGGATGAAGGTAGCGTGAAGGGCGGAAGAAGAACTCAGTTGTCGATGCCGTCGACATTGCTTCGTCCCCACTCAGCACACCGTGAAGCGGGCGCTGGCACGGACCCGAGCCCCGGTCGAGAGCGGCGTCGCCCACCGCAAGTCCTGGCGGCTCTCCCGTCACGCCCGCTGCAGCCCAAACCGCCTGACGTCAATGGCCAAAGCCGTAGTCAGACTGGAGCGGTACAACTGAAGGCCCGGTGAGCGAAGCAAGTGGTCAGCAGCCCAGGGCGCGGGCAGCAGCTGTTAGGTATGAGGGCAGCAGGTTACGAAGTTCCTCCTGCCGAGTAGTCGCGTCATCCGGGTACGAGGCTTCAATCGTGATGGAGTACCGCTTAGTGTTCCGGCCGGCGGCATCTGTCGGATACCTGAGGCAATCTGTGACGCCGACAATCCGGGAATCCCAGACCATAACCGAATTATCAGCGTTCGTTTTTCCGAAGTCGTCAGTGGGAATGTTGAGATAGTTCGAGGCTATGTCCTGCACTCCCACCGCATCCGGATATCGCTGGCCGGTAATTTCTACCGCGGTCTTGTCATCGATCAGCACTGCGCATCGTTGCGTGTCGTCTGGGCCGGTAAGCGACTCGCCCGTATCGATGGACTTGCCGGGCTGTAGAAGAGGCTGCACGAGTTCGGGCGCGACGGATATGCCGCAGACCCTGTCGGGCAGGGCATACTCTCGTGTCTTTTCGTCTGCACTGCAGGACGCCACGAGTGCGGCAGAGATTACTGCCAGCAGACCGAACGCTGCCGACGCGCTCCTTCGGTACTCAGCCATGCCGCGAGTCCTCCCACTGAGATCCTTCGGAGTGGCTTGTTCCAGCTTGGGAAATAGCTGCTTTCCGGAGGTCCCCGATCGTGTCTTGATTGAGTCGGCTGTCCGCTGTCGCCCGGTCGACGGCTGCCGCAGCCGCGTCCTGAGTGGTCTCTCGGCCTTCGGTGTACTCGAGTCCAGCCTCGTACCGCGCTTCGGTGGTGGTGTCCCGCCGCATGCTCTCCATGACGCTGCTCTGAATGTCCTCAACGGCCCAGCCTGTGACGGCACCGACACCCGGAACTCTGATGGCTTCTGTCGCCAAGCCGACGCCGCGGCCCACCCACTTGTTGGCGGTCTCGGCCGACTCGTTGAACTCCGCGTCGCTGGCTCGGTGTGTGTCGAAAACCGCGTCTGCGCGAGCCTCACTCATGATTCCCGCCACGATTGAACCGGGCGCTACGGCCTGTTTGACGCGCTCGGTGTCGTCGACGGTGGAATCCGAGTCGCCGTTTATCACATCGTTCACCATGACGCTGGTGTATGCCTGTTGGGATCCCGTGATTGCGGCATACGCGTCCGGGTCTTGGCCGACAGCGGCGAGGAAAGGTTCAGTGGTAGCAGCCCGCAACTCGGCCGAGGCGCCGGATACGGGTAGATCATCATGCCCAGAGATAGCTCGCTGGACATCCCCCATGTATTCGGCGGCTATGTTGCCGAGACTGTCTCGAGTGGCCTCATAAGGTGCGCCGTCCTTGCCGTTGAGGAGTGCAGGGCCGTCCTGGCCGCCGAACTTGTCCACGATCTGGCGGGCCAGACTCGCCTGCTCCTCCGTGTGCAGCACGGAGTCGGCATCGGGGCCGGCGCCGGCAGGGCGCCCGGTGGTGGCGGCCTCGAGGGCGTGACCGAGGGCGTCGGGGAAGTAGTTCGCCGACTTGCCCACCGCGTCGGGGTGGTGGCCGGTGATGTCGGGGAAGTACTCGTAGTCCTTGTCGACGAGGTAGTCCAGGTAGCTGGAGGAACCGTCGATGTCGGAGAGGGTGCCCTTGTGGGTGCCGTCCTCGGCGTACTTCTGCATGGGTGGGGTGAAGTAGTCGGTGGCGGCTTCGGGGCTGTGGCCGAGGGCTTCGAGGACGCTGTTCATGGGGTCGTAGCCGGAGCCGTTCTTGCCGGACGGGTTGAAGCCGTACTCGGGGTCGCCCATGGTCGACTTCGTGTTGGCGAAGAAGGACGGGTCGTCGGCGTGGAGCTGGGTGATGTGTTCCGCGACGGGGGTCAGGAACTCGGTGTCGTAGTTGCCGTAGCGGAGGATGCCGCCGAGCAGCTGGTAGCCGTAGGGGCCCTCGGTCATGGAGTTCTCGTACAACTCGATGTGCTGGGTGCCGAGCTTGCGCAGGTCTGAGGTCCACTCCTTGGACAGGTGCGGCTTGTTGTCCGGGTCGGTGGCGGTGGCCAGCGTGTTGCCCATGTTGCGCTGCATCTGCTGGAGCAGGGCCTTGCGCTCGTCGCTCGCGTCGGAGGTCTGCAGGGCCAGCT
This sequence comes from Streptomyces sclerotialus, assembly GCA_000719105.1. Taxonomy (GTDB): domain Bacteria; phylum Actinomycetota; class Actinomycetes; order Streptomycetales; family Streptomycetaceae; genus Streptomyces; species Streptomyces sclerotialus_B. The sequence goes on from JODX01000026.1 coordinate 17,036, forward strand.
GGCCGTACAGCTGGAGGGAGCCCTCCTGGCCGAGCTGCTGGTAGAAGCGGGTGGCGAAGACCGGGTCGCTCTGGTTGGCCTTCATCAGCTGGTTGAGCTGGGTGAGCTCCGTGTCGGTGAGCTTGGCCCCCTTCTTCATCAGCTCGGCCGCGCGCGTGGCGTCGGCGTCGTCGAGGGAGGTGACCACCTTGGAGTTGAAGTCGCTCTTGCTGGAGCCGAGGTCGCGGCGCAGGGCCCAGCACGCGCTTTCGTCGGCGTCGGCGGCGCGCTGCAGGACACGTTCGATACGGCGGACCAGGGCGTCGCAGGCGTCCTGCTGCTCGCGGATGGCGGCCTGGCCGTCGGGGTCGTGGCGGGCGCCGGTGTCCTGGGAGAGGTCGTAGCGCCCGGTGACCCTGCCGGTCGCGCTGACATGGAGGCCCTGTTCCTTGGCCTCGACGTCGGCGAGGTGGTGCAGGTCTTCCTTGGCTTTCTGCAGTTCGGTGTGCAAAGAGGTGAGAACGCCGGCGATGCCGTGCGCCTGCTTCTGGGCGCTTTCGAACTGCTTCTGAGCGGCGGCTACGTCGTTGTCCGCCTTGGCCGCCGTCAGCACCGGCTGGGTCCAGCCGGCCTGCTTGAAGGGGCGGGCGACCTGGTCACCGTACGAGGTGTGCAGGCCCTTGAACTTGGTGGCGGTCTCCTCCCAGCGGTCGGCGGCCGCTTTGAGGTTGCTGAGGTTGAGGTGGTAGAGCTGCTCGTACGTCGGCATGAGCTTGGTGATGTCCCCGTTGAGTCGTGCGTGCGTCTTTGAGTCGTGCGTGCGCCTCGTCGGCTGTGGTTGTGGCTGTCGGGCCTGATCAGCCGAAGGGCGAAGGCTCGCTCGACAAGGAACGCATGGTCTGCGTGTTCGTGGCTTCGGTGCGCTGATACAGCATTCCCGAACCACCGCACTGCCGGGACAGGTTGCCGCAGTCGGTCGCGAGCGCGGACACCTGGCTCGACCAGGTCTCCGCCAGGTTGGTCAGGGCGCTGCCCAGCCCGCCGTCCCAGTTGCCGCTGCCGAAGTCACGGGATGCCGAGCGCGACTCGTCAACGGGATGAGCGCGGGCGGTTCGCGTCTGCCCCGCCATCTCCTGCGCCCCGTTGCCCGCCCGGTTGAGCGCTGCTGGATCCTCGATTTCCGTCCCGGATGACACGTCTTATCCCCCATGTCTGATATCGCCGTGATTGAAGTGCAGGCTTTCGATTTGCGACGCGAGCACGTCAACAGTAAGTGAGTGTAGGGATCACCTGAGTGATGCGCTGGCTTCTCGGGTTGTATATGGCTTTCGTTCCCCCTGGTCGCTCGCGCCACAGACCCGATCGACTGAGTGTCGGGGGAAAAGCAGCCGAAACGACTGGCGTGTGGGGTATGCGAGCGTCGCCGTATCGGGTCCCGGGTAGCGAAGCCTGGGATACGCAGGAAGATGAAAGCGGGCGCACAGGTAACCACATGGCAGCGTGCCGTCATGTCGGCAGGTCGCTACGGCCTGCCACTCGTCTGTTGGCTGCGACTGCTGAGTGGTGGGTCGCCCGAGTTGGGATCCGGTATCTTCGGCCTCTGATTGGCATGTTCTTGCTCATGGTCGAGCGTGGTGCTCGGCCGGCAGGAGCACCACCACGTCATGCGGGCGGAACGAACAGACCCGTGGGATTGGGTGCGAGGGGACATACCGATCCATTGTTCGTAACGGGGATGGGGGAAAGGGATGAGCACTCCCTTCGATGCGCCACAGCACAGCGGAACCGTCGGCATGCGGCTGAACTCCGTACCCGCGGAGGGCGGGGGCGGAGGTGGCGCCGGCGGGACGACGAACGTCGACACCCAGCATCTGGACAAGGCGGCCAACGCCCTGGTCGAACTGCGTGGTGACACGGAGAACGCCGACAACAAGGCCGACGAGGACACCATGAGTGCCGTCAAGGGGTTGAACAAGCACACCGCCGGGGGCATGGCCGAGGGCGGCTCGTGGGCCACGGCGGGCGCGCTGATGACCATGGATGTCCGGTGGGGCGAGCAGGTCATGAATCTGAAGCGCATGCTGCAGGACATCAGCGACAAGCTGCACACCACCTCCGGCCACTACACGCGTACCGAGCAGCAGGAGAAGGACCGGCAGAACGCGATCCGCACTCCCTTCGGGTGAGTCGGTCCCGGGCGGAGCGCTGCCCGGGACCACGCCGCAAGCCGGAACGGAAACCTGTATCGATTCGCGCGTGGCCTTCATGCGTGGTTTTAGGAGCTGTTGCACGTGGTGTCCATCCCTTACCTCGACAAGGCCGACCTCGGCCCGCTGGCCGACGCCGCCGCTTCGTGGAGCGCGCTGACGAACAAGTACGAGGCTCTGCAGAGCGAGTTCGAGCAGCGCGTCATCAACCACCTCAAGGGCCACTGGGAGGGTGACGCGGCCGACGCGGCGTTCGCCACCATGGCCAAGGCCCGTACGGAGTACGAGAACGCCGCCACCGAGGCGGGCCGTATCGGCAAGCTGCTGCGGGATGCGCACACCGAGTTCGGCAAGTCCCAGAAGCAGCTGCAGGCCCTCCTCGACGAGGCGCGCAAGGACAAGTTCCACGTGTCCGAGGACGGGAAGGTCGAGGACGTCGACTCGCGCTGGGACAGCCCCACCGCCTCCGCCGCTCCGGGCTTCGCGACCGAGCGCAAGGAGAAGCTGGACTCGATCGTGTCCCGTCTGACGCGGGTGCTCGAGCAGGCCACCGCCGCCGACGAGGCGGCCAGTGCGGCTCTGCAGCGTGACGCCAACGGCGGCGACAACAAGACCTTCAACACCAGCGTCTACACCAGCCTCGACGCCATCGAGGCCGACCAGGCGTCCGCGCTGATGAAGAAGGACGGGCGCCTCACCGACGCCGAGACCAAAAAGCTCAGCCTGCTCCTCTCCGCCAACAAGAACGACCCGGAGTTCTCACGCGCGTTCGTGACGAAGACCGGCGCGGAGGACATGTTGGGCAAGTACAACGAGCTGGTGAGCCCGCCGGCGGGGACCCAGCTCTCCAAGGACGAACTGGCTCAGCTGAAGAAGCTCAAGCGGGACCTGGGCACCACCATCGGTACGGCCACCACGTCGGATGATCACCGCAAGGGCGGTCCCGACCCGGCGATCACCAAGTTCCAGGACGACCTGCTCAAGGCGGGACAGCACAACTTCAACGCCAACCCCACCGAGTCCCCCTACGGGCTCACCGGCTACCAGCTGACCAGCAGCCTGATGAGCGAGGGCAAGTGGGACACCGGCTTCCTCCAGGAGTACGGCGGCGCCCTCATCAGTGCGGAGAAGGCCGGCGGTCAGAACCCCGATGCCTACTGGGGTGGCGGCACTACGCGCTTCCTGGGCTCGACCAACATCGGCGCGCTCGACCCGATGACCGGCTTCATGGACGCGCTGGGTCACAACCCGGAGGCCTCTACCGAGTTCTTCTCCTCGGACACCAAGGTCAACGGCGAAAAGGTCGATCACCTCGATTACCTGCTGGAGGACCGGCACTGGCCGGACGGCGGCGCGTGGACCGGCGACTCCAAGGAGCCCAGCGGTTACAACAACCTGGGCCACGCGCTGGAGTCGGCGGTCACGGGGCACGCGTACGACAAGAGCCCGTCGGCGGACACCCCGGCCCACAACGAGAAGCAGGCCGCGCTCATGTCGGAGATCGTCGGCAAGGTCTCCAAGGACGACGGGCTGGCCCATGACGGGATGCAGGACAGTCTGGGGCGGATGGCCGGGGAGTACATGCCGGACATCCACCGGACCCTGTCGATGGACCAGACCGACAACGCGGACGAGCTCTACCCGGTCTCGGGCACGGTGGCCGACTTCAACACCGACGAAGAACAAGACAATGCCGAGCAGAACGTCTCGCGTTTCCTCATGACCGTCGGCAAGGACCCGGACGGCTACGCGGCCATCTCCTTGGGTGAGACCGCGTACACGTCCAACCTCATCGACTACCACGTGCAGAACCCCAACGCCTTCCGAGGTTCCACGGACACAGCGCTGGGGGAGATCGCCAAGTCCTCTGGGGAGGTCCAGGGGAGCATCGCGATCGGCAGGCGCGAGTCGGACATCGGCGACGCCGTAGAGGCCGACAAGGCGTACAACGAGGCCATGGGACGGGCCGGCAGCTACGCGGCAGGCATCGTGGGCACCGGCATCGGGGTCGGCACCTCCTTCATCGCCACCCCGGCCGTCGGAGCCGGGGTCGGGGGCGCCGCCACCACGATCACGGGTGATCTCATCAATCAGATCGTCAAGGGAGCCGAACAGGACACCAAGGGGAACGCGGTGTACTCCAGCGGTAAGGACTGGGAGGAAGCCAAGTACTCCACCGCGGCGGTTGTCCAGGATGCCTACCGGAACGCCGCCGAAGCGCAGGGTGTGGACAACACCGCCGACTACGACAACATCTTGGCCAACGCGGTCGAGACCGGCTTCTTCGCGGCAGACAGCAATTTGGACGGTTACGGCCAGGACAAGAGGGCGGACTGATGAACCTGAAGCGCCGACTGATCGGCTGCGCGGTGGCACTCGCCGTCCTGGGGGCCGCGGGCTACGGTTTCTGGGGCCAGTACCCGGCCGCCAAGGTCGAGCGAGCATGCGGTGGGATGCTTCCGGTCGACCCGGTACTGAATCTCACGGGGAAGTCGCGGTGGTCTCCCCTGGGCATCCACTACGAGGTTTTCAGCGGGCAGTCGAACAGGTCATTCGGTGCGGCGGACGAGCCGGCGACCAGATGCGAGTTCGACGGCGCCAACATCACCATCGAACCCTCGGACCGCGCCCGTACCAGTTTCGCCACATACACGAAGGACTCGAAGTTTCCTCTTCCGCTGAACGCGGGATGGCAGGGCTTCATGCTCCCCGGGGATGAGGGCGCCAGCGCGACGCTACTCCTCAACTGCCGGAACTGGAGTGAGACGGAGGGCAGCGGCATTCTTGTGAGCGCCGGAGCTTCCTACGACTACGAGGCTCCGGAAAAGGCGCGGCTTGATCTCGCCCGACTCCTCACCGGGGCCGCACAGCGGGCCGCGGACAAGTCCGGCTGCGAGACCGACCTGGGTAGCGGGGATGATCTGACCGATCCCGGCACCGGCACGAAGTCCGTTCCGGCCGACAAGGCCTCGGGTACCTGCGAGGGGATGACCTCGGCGTCCACGGTGCGGGAGACCGCCGCGGGGACGTCGCCGATCGAGAAGTGCGGGCTCACCGGCGGTCTACGGTTGCTCGCCCACTACGGCCCGTACAGCGATGCCCGCCAGGCGATCGCGGACGGTAAGTACGCCGGTCACAAGACTCCCTCGGGCATCGATCGCTCCACTGCCTGGACGACAGCCACCTGCAAGGGCGCACTCGGACTCGGCTACTACCACGCCTCCGTGTCCAGGGACAGCGACCGCGACCTCAAGAAGGATCCCCTCACCAAGGCCGAACGCGCAGACCTCGCCCACTTCGCCGAACGGTCCGCCGCCCGCCACGGCTGCGACACGCCGGCAGCGCTGTCCTAGCTCGCCAGGATCGGTAGGGGGGAAGAGGCGGGACCCGCTCGGTCGTGTCCCGTCTGACGTTCGAGGTCGACATCAGGAGCACTACCTTCCCGCTCGGTCGAGTAACCGAAGGCGGAAGCTCCCTCCTGCCGAAGTCACGAGTTCCATATCCCGATCCCCTGCCCGGTGTGGAGTGCCAACGTCGGCGACCTGTTCTGGGCGGCCGGGCGGCCGGGCGGCGAAATGGCAATGGCGGACCTTGCGCGGTGAGGCGCGAGAAGGTGTCTGACGTGCGGTTTTCGTGAAGGCTGCGTGATGTTGTTGAGGGTCGCGCGCCTCCGTGCGAGGCCGACGTGAGGACGGGTGTCGGCCTCGATCGCCCAGTTGTAAGGTAGCGACGATCTTGTTGACACGTGTCGACCGTGGGTTGCATCGAGCCGAGATCGGATCCGGCGTGGTGCGGCGGTGGGGGAAGCGCACTTGCGCGGCCTCGACTCTTCGTCCTCGCGCTCCGGGACGTGCTGTCGTAGCCGTACAGAAAGAAAGAGTTCATGGGGGAGCAGCAGTTCAAGACCGACATCGATCAGTTGGGTGCGTTCATACGGACGCTTGAGGGCTGCGTCAAAGAGCTCAATGATGCCCGCACTGCTCTGGCTCACGTTCGGGCCGACCAAATCGGAACTCAGCGCCTTGACGAGTCGTGTGACGGTTTTCAGGAGCGCTGGAAGTACGGAGCCGAGCAGACCGAAGAGATGATTGGCGCCATCACTGAGGGTGTGAAGACCAACAAGAAGGCTTACGAAGAGGTCGAGGAGGCCTTGAGCAAGGCCTTCGCGGACTTGGAGAAGGCATCCACGGGTGGCGTGGGCGGGGGAGCGAAGTAAGTGGCGGCGAACCCCTATCAGAATCTCGGCTGGAACCCCGTTCCGGGTGTTCCCGGTGAAGTGCACGCACTTCAGCAGAAGGTCACACACGCGGCTACCTCGCTGCGGAGTTGCCACAACCAGATCCAGCGGCTGAGCGGTGAGAGCAGCTACTGGCAGGGTGATGCGGCGAAGAAGTTCCGTGAAGCGCTCGACGGCGATCTGTCGACCTACATCAAGAATGCGGCGCGCTCTCTGGAGAAGGCGGCCGCACAGCTGAAGAGCTGGGACGAGGATCTGGCGTCCCACCGCGACCTGGCCCGGAAGTACGACGAGGAGGCCGGCGAGAGGAAGGCCGCCGCGGACAAGGCCAAGGAACGGCACAGCCAGGCCAAGGAGCATCCGGACCTCAAGCTCGCGAACACGCAGTACCCCTCGCAGGCGGAGGCCGATGCCGCGGAGCAGCGACTCCGCTCCGCCGAGCGCAGCCTCAACGAGGCGACCACCGCGCTGAACAGCGCCAACGAGGCGTACAACGACGTCATCCGCAAGGCCGAGCAGTTGGAGCACTCGCACACGGACAAGGCGGACCTGGTCGCCAAGTCGCTCGACGGTGCGACCGACAAGCTCGCTCCGCGGGAACCCGGCTGGCTGAGCGAGGCCGTCGCCGGTATCTGGGAGGGCGTGAAGGCCGTCGGTGAGTTCCTGTACGAACACGCGGGAACCATCGGCGCCATCGCTGGACTGCTGGCGCTCTTCCCGACGCCGCTGACGCCGCTCTTCGCGGGGATCGCCCTGGTGGCGAGTGCGACGTCGATGACGAAGAACCTGACCGATCCGGAATTCAGGTCGGCCCTGTGGGGTGACAAGTTCGGCTGGAACATGGACACGTTCTCCGCGTACGCGTCCATCGCCGGTGACACCCTCGGCATGATTCCCGGAGTCGGTGCGCTGGGTAAGGCGGCGGGCGAAGTGTCCGACGCCGCCAGAATGGCTGAGGGATTCGGGGAGACGGTCTCACGCGGTGCCAAGGCCACCGAGTTCGTCAAGGACATCGTCCCGGTGTTCTCGCGCGAAGCAGCGGAACAGGCCGCTACGGGCGCTGCCACAGGAGGGGCGAAGCGGATCGCCGACATCAGCGTCAACGGCGTCAACGTGAGTGCGAACCTCGTGTCCTCCGCCGAATCGATGGGGCTTGTGCCGAAGGAAGGCGCCGCTCACAACACCGCGGAGTCTTTCAAGGCCAGTGCCACCCTGCATGGCATCGCTGGACTGGTGGGGCTCATATGACGGTAAGGGCCGTAAGCGCAGTAAAGGCCGTGAGGGCCGTGAAGGCCGTGAGGCCGGAGAGGTGTGCGGGGTCGTGAGCGGGTTCTTCGGGGAGGCAGTGGGCAGCGAGCCGAAGCCGGCTTTCTGGTACGGGCTCCCGCGTGGTTATGTGCAGCTGGATCTCGATCCCGCGCTCGAGCATGTCGAGGCACTGGTTGAGCAGGTGCTCAGCCTTCCCGACGAGGTGCGGGAGCGTGCGGAGCAGGTGGTCCGGTTCTATGCCGGTGTGCTCACGCTGCTGAATGCGCAGAAAGTGCAGTCATGCGCATTTGGTCTGCACCCGGACGACAGCGGCGAAGTCGCGTCTTCCGTGCTCACGGTCTCGACCATTTCCGCGCCCGACGCCAATGTGAAGCTGGCGCTGGCCAGTCTGCTGGGCTCGATGGCGGACAAGGAAGGGCAAGACGTGCTGCCCCTCGAGCTGCCGTGTGGTCTGGGATTCCTTGCCGAGCGTGAGGTGCGTACGACCGCGCCAGGCACTCCGCCCGAAGGCAGTGAGGGCGCCCTGGAGGGAGTCGTCTGGCAGGGAACGGTGGCAGTGGCGGGTCCGGCTGCCTCGGACATCATCGTGATGCAGTTGGTCACAGCCGCTCTCGACCACATCGATGACTACCGGAACGTACTGGTTGGCACTGCGTCCACTCTGACGTTCACGGATCCGTTCCTCGAAGAGTCCTCGGGCGGCGCCTGCGACACTGGTCCGGGTTCCGCCGCTGCCGAGAGCAAGAGCCCGTTCGGCTGAGCAGTGGGGGACGACTCATGAAAGGTGACGTGGTGTCAGACCATTCCGGCGTTGCAGGCACGCTCGACGCTGCACATGTGGACAAGGTGCTGAAACGCGGCAGATCCCTGCTGGTGAAGGGTATTGCCGTACGCGTCGGTGTCTTCGGAGTGCTGATCGTGGCGGCGGTGGCCTGGGGGCGGGTGTGGGACTCACCGGTTCCCGGACTGTTGATCTACGCGGCGGTACTGGGTTTCGTCCTCATGGCGTACCGTCTTCCGATCGCGCTGCTGTCATTGGCCAGGCGTCGGAAAGTGTTGCGGCACTACCCGCTCGAACATCGGCCGGGCATGGATATCAAGGCCCACAGGCGGACGAAGTTCGGCGCCGTCTTCACGCTCCGGATCAAGGATCACGAGCCGGGACGGTCGCCGCTCATGGAGGCCGTTGAGGGGCTGGGGCGGCAGCGGCGCCCCGAGGGGTTCGAGGACGGCGTGTGGATCGCCGGGGACCTCCCCTTCGGGGGTGTCGTCATCGCGCCCGACAGCGGCTCGTTCCTCCTGATACGCCCCGAGAAATGGGAGAAACTGGCCTCCGAACGCGAGCAGGCCGGACCGGACCGTATCGCCAGGGCGAAGGCAGCCGGGCTCGGGCGCATTCACTGAGCGACTCGCCACTTCCAGCCGGCCACGGGTGGTCATCTGTCTCGCCGTGGGGAGTGAGCGCAACAGCCCGGCGGCCATGCCTCGCTGACAGAGGGCAGCGACCACGAGTTCACGTCGGTGCGAGGAGTCCTTACTCATCCCGGTTACGGGACCGGGTCCAGGTGGGAGAGCCGGCGGACCGGGAACGCCGCCGGCATACGGCGCCAGCCCTGGCCCAGGAACTGCACCGAGCACCACGAGCCGTCGGCGAAGCCGATCTCGTGGTTGCCGCCCACCACGTCGCTCCGGTCCCGGACCCAGGTCACGTCGCGGAGGTCCGTGGTCCATCCGATCTCGACCGGACCGCGCGCGCCCGTGAGAAAGCCCGCGCGGGAAACGTACGCGAGCTGGAGGCGGTCGCCGGTGACCTGCATGATCACGTACGCGCCGTTCTTGGTGCGGGGCGCGATGGCGCGTGCCAGGAGGCCGGCCATGCTGTTCCAGCCGCCGTGGAACGGCTTGCCCGGCTTCCCGGTCCCACGCCCACGCCCACGCCAGAGGACGGCCTCGAAGAACGCCTCGAACGGGTTCCAGGTGAGGGAGACGAGGTTCGTGATCCCGTGCACCGGGAGCATGCACCAGCTCCAGAGCGTTCGGCTCTCCGAGCGGAGACCGCGCGGGCGGCGGAGGTAGCCGGGCTTCGGGGCCCGGGCGGCCAGTGCGACCCGGTGCTCACCGCGGAACACTTCTCCGGCCGGTGCAGCCGCCCTCGCCCGTTCGACCGGGTCACGGTTACGGTCGGTTTCGCTCATCCGGGCACTCACCTCGCCGTCTCGTCCGCGATGTATCCGCGATGTATCCGCGATTTACAGGTCTTGCATGCCGTCTGTCCGACTCCGGGGTGCCGTTTGTCCGACTCCGGGGTCGCGTGAGGGAGCCATCGCCTCATTTCGGCGACACCTGATGGTGCAGCACGGCCTGCGCGTAGGCGACGCGGAGGTCCAGGCGGTGCGTGCGCACCTTGTACCGCTCGGTCAGGCCGTAGAACTTCAAGGGGGAGAGCCCGGATGTACCGCCGGGCCTCGGCCTCCATGCCGTGCGTTTCGGCAGCGACCAGTACATGTCGTCGAGTCCTCCCTGACTGACGGCAAGCATCAGATTGACGACCAGCCACAGAGGCGAGAGCAGCGCGAACATGATCCATGACGGGATCGTGCCGACCCGTCCCGACAGCCTGTCACCGCGGGGCAGCCGGATCTCGTGGCGCTGACGCCACCACTCCCGCTTGGTGGGCATGTGCACGGCCCCCAGAGTTGCCCCCTGCGGATCGATCACGAGCAGAACGCGGTCGCCACCGGCCCGACCCGTCACAGGTCGGGCCACGACACACAACGGCTGTCGGCCCTCGAGGTCCGTGTAGAGCGTGAATCGGGGGCGAAGGTCCTGACTCTTGTATCCCGTCGGCATGCCCCGCCCGGCATACACGACGTCACGTCCGCCGCGGGGCCTGACGGCGTACTCGAGCTTGTATGCGGCTTGCTTCCTCTGCTGCACGGTGGTCCCATCCACGCGGAACACCACGGCACTCATCTGTTCGCTTCCCCTCGCCCTCACCGGCAGATCTCCGAGCCCCCGGACCCGGCGCGATCCGTGCTCAGCCCCGCACGGTCACAGTGAACGTGTAGTAGCGGGCTTCGTCGGCCTGGTCGGGATTCGTGGACTTCGCACCCGGCTCGGGGGACGCCGACGCCCCCTTGCCCACGCACGTGCCCACCGGGCAGTGCAGAACCTTGATCTCGGTGGTGCCGGCTGCCACCGCCTCGAAGTCGAAGCTCTGGGTGCCGTCGCCGCCGCCGTCGAGGTCCGAGCCCTCGTAGTCCTCACGGTCGCCCTGGCTGCGGACGATCTTCTCATCGGGCTGGGGGGCGACGCGGTACCACCACTCGCCCTGGCTCGGCTCCATGGGGAGGGACAGGGAGAACTCCTCCCCGACCTCGGCCTCGATGGTGCGCCGGTCGATGCCGTACTCCTCCGGGACCGGGCCGGAGAACATCCCGCATCCCGTGAGACTCACCACCGACCCGAGCACGATCACGGACGGGAGCAGAAGGGCGCGAGCCCGCCGCGGGAGGGTACGTTCGGTCACGATCACCGGATGTCGTCCTCAGTTGCTCAGTTGCTCAGTTGCTCAGTTGCTCAGTTGCTCAGCCAGGCAGTCAGCCAGTCAGGCAGTCAGGCAGTCAGGCAGTCAGGCAGTCAGTTCATGGTCCCCGGATCTCATGCGCTCACTGCTTGGCGTGACCGTATCAAGATCCTTCAGTCCGGCTGCCGACGCCGGCGGGCCCGCTTCACTTCGCGGTCCACGGCCCAGGCGTCGGCGACCAGCCCGAGGTGGCCGAGCTTGTCGGGGTTGATCACTGAGCGGATGGTCTGGATCCGCCCGCCGAGTACGTCGAGCGCCATGGTGTGGAGCACCTTGCCGTCGCGGTCGCGGAAAACCGCGCCGGGCTGGCCGTTGATCTCGTGCGGCTCGGACGTCACGTCGATCCGTGCCACCAAGGGGTACACGGAGGCGAGGAGCCGGGCGACCTTCTCGGCGCCGACGACGGCCCTGGCCAGCTGGGGGGCCTTGCCGCCGCCGTCACCGACCAACTGCACATCGGCAGCCAGCAGTTCCAGCAGCCCTCCCACGTCCCCATCCTTCAGCGCGTCGAAGAACCGCGTCGCCAGTTCCTGCCGTTCCTGCCGCTCCGCCGCGAACCGCGGTCGCCCGGCCTGCATGTGCCGCCGCGCCCGCACCAGCAACTGCCGGCACGCCGCCTCCGACCGCCCCACCGCCACGGCGACCTCGTCGAACCCGAAGCCGAACACCTCCCGCAGCACGAACACCGCCCGCTCCGATGGACTGAGCCGCTCCAGCAGCAGGAGCGCCGCCATCGACACCGAGTCGGCCAGCTCCACCGACCGCGCCGGATCCTGGTACGGATCGCTCAGCAGCGGCTCGGGGAACCACGGGCCCACGTACTCCTCCCGCCGCACCCGCGCGGAGCGCAGCACGTCGATCGAGATCCGTGTCACCACGGACGACAGAAAGGCCTTGGCCGACGTGGGCCGGGTCGTCGAGCCGTCGAAACGCAGCCACGTCTCCTGTACCGCGTCCTCGGCCTCACTCACGCTGCCCAGAATCCGGTAGGCGATCGAGAACAGCAGCGGTCGCAGCTCCTCGAACTCTTCGGCCTTGCTCACACCGACTCCCTACCCCTTCGGAGTCCGGGGCCCGGAGCCCGCAAGCGGGCCCCGAGCCAATTATCCGAGCGCGTGTCCGTGCCTGTGCCTGTGCCCGAGCCCGAGCCCGAGCCCGTGCCCGAGCCCGTGCCTGTGTCTGCGCTCGCGTACGTTCCCACGCAGTGCCCGTGGCTTCAGTGGAACTGCCCGGGCACGTAGTCCCCGGCCGGCTGCTGGGCGATGACGTTCAGCCGGTTCGCCAGGTTCATGAAGGAGATCATGACCACCAGGGCGGTCAGCTGCTCCTCGTCGTAGTGCTTGGCGGCGCGCGCCCACACCTCGTCGCTGACACCGCCGGCCGCATCTGCGACCCGGGTCCCCTGCTCCGCCAGCTCCAGCGCGGCCCGTTCGGCCTCGGTGAAGACCGTGGCCTCCCGCCACGCCGCGACCAGGTGCAGCCGTACCGCGCTCTCGCCGCCGGCGGCGGCATCCTTGGTGTGCATGTGGATGCAGACGGCGCAGCCGTTGATCTGGCTCACGCGCAGGGCGACCAGCTCCTGCGTGGCGGTCGGCAGCGAAGATTCCTTGAGCGTCTTGCCCGCCGACATCAAGTGCTTGAGGGCCTTGCCGGCGGTCGGGCTGGCGAAGTAGTCGAGCCGAGCGTTCATGGTGTGGGTGCTCCTCTGCGGTCGTCAGTGGCTACACCCCTGGGACGAGACAGCCCCGCGCCCTGTGACATGGGCGAATGTGAGCCGCGTCTCATGGTCGCGGTCCTGCCGTCTCCGTATGGAGGCGTATGGAGGATTCTCGGGCGTTCGGTACCCGAGTCCGCACGGATCCGAGGTGGTGCAGGTGAAGATCGACGACCTATGTGAGACGGCCGGTGGGGTAGTCGACCGCACCGCGAGTATCGGCCCGTGCGGATGAGTGGATGAGTGGATGAGCATGAACCAGGCAGGTCCGGCGTAAGGTCCCTGCCCTCCCGAATCGGCATTCAGACTGTGGAGCCGATACGTCTTCCAGTGGTCGTGGTCGTGGTCGTGGTCGTGGGGACTTCTGTATGTACTCCTGATGCTCGTCGCACCGATCATCAACGGAATCGCGAACGTCTTCGACAAGGCCCCACGGATCAGCGTCGCCGCAGCCCCGCATACCGCTCTTCCAGGTCGGCGCGGCGGTCGCAGTCGTCCGCGGCATCGCTGCAGCTCGTGGACCAGGGCACGGGGCACGGAGACCGGTGATCGGGGTCTGGGCACAGTACGCGCAAGAGATTCTCTTGAATGCTGTCCGCCTCACCTCGTGAAGCCACCACGCCTACGCGTATCTCGTGGATCCGCCGTTGGCCCGGATCGACGCCCGGGTGCTCGTCACTCCACTGCTGCGGCAACTCGTCATAGAACTCGGTGAGGGGCATTCCGCCTGGTCGAGCGCTCTGCTCGTCGACAACACCGAGCTGCCACGGCACCCGCTGTCCCAGGGTCAGCCTGCACCGCTCGACGATCGACGTGACGTCCTGGGCAGTGGCGTAGACGCCTACTTGGATCTCGAAGAGACCGATGCTGGGGGACATGGTTACTCCTGCTTCGGGCCGAGGTGGGCGGTGGGTGGGCCGGCAGCGGCCTACGCGGTCCTGCCGCAGTGCCTGGCACGGTAGTCGGTAGGTCCGCAGGTACGAGTCAACGGTGTACATGCCGGTCGCCCCATCGAGCGAGATGCTCGACGCCTCGCCGGATGTGCTCGGCCTGTTCCCTGCTGCGAGGAGTCACGCGGAGGGCAAGCGGTCGAACCCGGCAGATGCTGCGGTCGACGCTCCACGGGCCGGGCGCGGCAGTGATTGCGGATGCGGACGGAACGTGAAGGCACCTGCTGAGCCGGGCCGGCTCCGACGAGGCCGGGACGCCTTGCGCATCCCCTTGCATGGCTACCGTGTCAGCCCCTTGACCGTGAGACGCGAGCGAACGGTGTGCAGGACGGCGCATGTCCGATGACTTCTACGTAGACACACATGAACTGACGATGCTGGCGCGAGCTTTTGATACGCGGGCGTACGACCTGTCCAGTGCGGTCAAGAGTTTCCAGGGCAGGACGGGTGCGGAGCAGATTTATGACGGCTTCGGGCTCCTGACCGAGTCCGAGGAGGTCACGTCGGCCTACATCGAACTGGCCGCTGACATGGCCGACTCACTGGAGAAAGTGGCCCGGCACTTCGACGAGGTCGGCCAGGCACTCAAGGGCAACGCGAAGAACTCGGAGGCGTCGGACGACGCTCTCGCCGACCTGTTCAAGGGCGGCCGGAAGCAGTGAGTGACGAGAGCGCCGCGGAGAAGGTCTACGAGGCCGGCATCGAGGTGGTGAACCCGGGCGGCCGCCCGGAGGTGCTGCGCGCGGCGGCCAAGGGCTGGCGCACCATGGGCGAGGAGCTGGAGGAGGCGTACACCGCGCTCGACAGGAAGGCGCGGGCGACCCTCGACGAGCACTGGCGGGGTGAATCCGCCGAGGCCTTCCGTGCGCACTGGCAGAAGATCGGCGACGCGGTCGACGAGACCGTGCCGCTCTTCGGGCAGGCGGCGAAGGGGCTGGAGGAGGCGGCCGACAACATCGAGGAGATCAACGACGAGATCCACAAGATCTACGTCGAGATCGGGATCTCGATCGGGGTGTCCGTCGCGCTTTCCTTCGTCACGGTGGGGTTCTCGGCGGCGGCCGGGGCTGCCAACGCGGTGCGGCTGGGAGCGCAGGCCGTCAGTGCGGCATCGAGGCTGGGGCGGCTGCTCAGCACGGTCGCGCGGTTCTTCGGCGGCCTTCGCAGAGTTGTCAGGGACGGTAAGAAGCTGAAGTTGTTTGTAGAACTGGGAGTCCAGTGGGCCGCCGGGACAGGCACTGGAGTCGCGACGAACCTGGCCATGGGCGAGAAGGCCGACCTGGGCGACAACCTCGTCAACGGCGCGGTCGGTGTCCTCGGCGGTAAGTGTGTGGCGGGCCCGCTGGCCGAAAGGCTCGGCGGAGGGCTGCTGGCGAACGCGGCAGGTGGTGCGACAGCGGGCGTCACCTCGTCAGTTGTCGGTGACACCATCAACACCCTTCGCGCGAGGAAGCAGTTCGATGCCTCGCAGATGGCCCTCGGGGCCGTGGCGGGAGGTCTCACCGGTGGTTCCGCCGGAGCGGCCGTCCACCGGGCCACGGACGGACAGACACTATCTGCGGCCCGCACGCTCACAGGTGACGTGGCCACCAACGCTCCCATCAGCGCGGCACTCGGTGCGGGTGGCAACCTCTCCAAGAACTTCGAGGCGGAGGTCAACGGGGACCCCAATGCTGAGGAGGACGCTGACAAGCCCGGTGCGGCCGCTGACGCACGGAAGGACGCGAGTGAGCAAGCCAAGTCTCTGCGGGAACGGCCTGACCCTCTGCGGTATGGAGCTTTCGGGTGAGCAGCGAGTGGGTGGTTGGCAAGAACAGGAACGGTGCCGGTGACGTGATGAGTGTCCGTGACTTCGTGCGCTGTGGGCGGTTCGTCACCGTGGCCGGTCCCCTCGCCCTCGTGGCGCTGGCCGCCGCGTGGCTCTTTCTGGGACCCACACCGGTGGGTGTCGCCGTTCTGTGGTGCTCACTGACATTGCTCGCCGTGTGCTTGGTGGTGTTGGGCGTGGCGGTCGCGGTCGGGGGCAGTCGATCCCGTCGCGAAACGTACCGGTTCGCCGTGAGAGTCGCCTCGGGATCCTTGGGACGAGGAGAGGGGACCGTGCCGCTGAGGTTGGGGGGAACGAGCTGGCTGTCCGTCCGTTCCGGGGGACTTCACGTCGCCATCCCGACCTTGCTGGCCCTCTGGGGGATGCTTGCCGCGGCCGACGCGCGGGGTACGGGCACGAGTGCCGTGTTGGCCGAGGCGGGCGCGGTGATCGAGCAACGCCCCATCTCGAGGATCGAGCACAAGGTGGTGCAGAAAGGCCGTAACACTTCGTACGTCACGGCCGACTACACCGTCCTGCTGCCCTCGCCGACCGGTGGGCATGGTGTGCCGACGACTTACCGGGCATCGATCACCGGGGCTGCGGACGTCGGTGATGAGATGTACGTGGCGTATGTTCCGAAGCGGCCCGAGCTGGGTGCCATCGGCCACGTCCGGCGGGCCGAGGTGGAGCGCCAACTCACGGGGAAGGCTCTGGAGGTCAGCAATGCGTGGGCGTTCACCGGGTTCTGGCCCCTGGTGACCCTCGCCATGCTCGTCGCCTGGTGGAGGATGGAAAGCACGCGGCGCGCCGCGCGAACCGTCGGCCCCGACTGGCAGGCGGTACGAGTCGCCGTCACCGGAGTCGGGACACATATCGACGCGCCACCGCCCGGTAGTCCGGAGGCGGCCAATGAGAAAAAGCGCCGGGAGAACACCCGCAGCCTGCGAGGGCTCATGCTGGACGGCCGCGGGCAGCGGATCCTCTTCCACTCCCAAATGGCAGCGGCACCCGCAGGGCACGCACTGTCAGGGGCGAAGGGCTGGCTCCTCTGGCACCCTGGGCAACGCCGCGGTCACGACGTACTCGCCGAGCTAGTGGGCGACGACGGCTGGCGACTGCCGGGCGCGGTCCCGATCCAGGTGGCTGAGCAGATCGTGGACGCGCGGCTCACCGTTCCCGCGCACCCTGATCCGGAGCGGAAGGTCCGGACGCTGGACCTGGGAGCGGGCTGGTTGGTGACGGCGTCCGCGCCAGTGGTAGCGGGGTGGCTCGTGGCCTTCGGCTGCCTGACCGCTCTGCTTCTCGTGCCGGACGACGCCGCCTGGCGGCTGTGGACGGTCGCGGCCGGTCTGCTGGCCCCCTTCGTCGGTCACTTCCCAGGGGCGATGGCGAGCATGGACGCCGACGAAGGCAACAGCGACGTCAACGACGACGGAAAGAACGACGGCGACCGGACGGGGCGGCGGGACAGCACCTCCTAGCTATGCGCCTGTGAGCGGGCCGTTCACCTGACCGCCGGACAGGGCAGGCGAACGGCCCGCTCACTCATATCCGTAACGCAGCCGGATACCGCTTGCTCCGGCGGCACGCGACTATTGATCATGCCCTTCCTCGCTGCCACTTCTCAAGGAGCTTCTGAGGAAGCTCTCCAGGGAGGGTGAAACCCAGGTGCGGCTATCCGTCTCGTGATCCCAGACGAAGATGTCTTCTCGCTCCGGGGAGCGCACAAAAGCGAACTGGTTCCCTGCCCCGTTGTCGCCGAAGAACAGCAGTGCGTCGAAGGGCATGTAGAGGTTGAGGAACTGTTCGTTGTCGCGGAAGGCGACATTCTCGGCGAAGATTTTCTCGGTTCTCCACACCAGCTCCGTCCCGTACTGGGCGTCGATCTCGTCAGTCTCCATCAGTAGGGATCGAAGGGATTGAGGGAATTTTTGACCGGTTCGACTCTCTATGGCCGTCAACGCGCCAGCGGTTGCGGGATCACGCAACTCGACATGCGGAAACCGCAGCACCAGATTACGCCACATCAATTTGTCCCCTCGGCTTCATCGGCTTCATCGGCTTCCTCAACCTCGCGTTCGCCTGATCCGTCAACGCGGGAAGGATTGGATCCGGTTCTCTCGACGGAACGTGTGCAGGCGGGCAGAGCGGCAGCGCCGGCAGCGCATCACCGGGTATGGCGTACGAAGATGCCCGACGTCCGATCGGAGAACGGCGTGCTGTCGCCCCAGGAGAAAACATAGCCGGAGCCAGCGGCATCGTACTCGACGGCGATACGCGCAGCCGTCAAGTCGAACGCCTCTCGGACCCATCCCTCCATGGCGAAAGCTGCTACCTCGGCTACGTAGTCACTCAGGGGGAAGGAGAACCTGTGCACTTTCACGGTGAGCCCCTGCGGGTGCAGCGTGTGCAGAATCTTCGCATGCAGGGACAGGCCGTACGTCATCCACGCGGCGTCAAGCCAGTGCAGCGGAGTATCCGGCAGTTCCAGCCACACTTTGCTGTCGATCTGCACGGCGCGCTGCGGGGCGCTCCCGGACGTGTCGGCCTCTGCGCTGATGTCGGCGGCGAGCCCGCCGATCGGGCTCCGTTTTCTGTAGCGATACGTGGTGACCATGGCATGCCCTTAGACTCGCGGTTGGCGGGTGTGCTGCTGCCGTCGGTGAGTGGGCGCGACTACAGGCGTGTGTGGTTGGTGTCCTCAAGAGACCTGTTGGATGACCTTCCATACGGATACGGCGTCATATTGGGCCATGTACTCGCTCAAGTAGAGGTTTGTCGGGTCATTGACGTCCTCTTGGTTCAACCAGAGTGATTCGCATTCGGGGCACATGAAGAACAGTGCACCAGTGTCTTTCCTGCGGTACGTGTGAACCCAGTCCTGGTCGCACTGCGGACATGGCTGCTGCCCGCCTCGCGGCGCGCTCCTCGCTTCCGTCATCGGTCCCAGAGCGCATCCAGCCGGAGCCGTACCGCGTACAACCCCTCGGCACCTCCGACGGCGAGCAGGCCCTCGGGGCTGAGGGTCAGAGCGTCGCAGGCGTGCAGCAGGGGCAGGACCTGCATCCTGCCGGAGAGCACATGCCACAGGTGCAGCTCGGCATCGCTCCACGCGACGGCGAGCACCGGACCGGCGGGGGTGTCGGCGGCGGCGAGTGCGGTGACCAGGTACCGGCGCTGCTGCACGGGGACCGGCATCGGGTCCGCCGAGGTCTCCCACAGGCGCACCGACCCGTCCAGCGCGGCGCTGAAGGTGAGGGTCAGTCCGTCCGCGGTCAGCTGGAGGCAGGTGGTGTGCGTGACCGGCTGCTCGTGCACGCGGCAGGAGCGCGGAACGTCCTGGTAGGTGCTCAAGGACCAGACGTGGAGGGTGCCCTCTTGGTCGCCGACGACGGCGTACGGGCTGCGCGGAGCGGTGCCGAGCGCGGTGATCCGGGACTGTCCGTCGGCGAGGGCGTCCGAACCGTGGTGCTCGGCGATGTGCTCGAGCAGGGGCGCGGCCGTTCCGTCGCCGTCCTCGGGCGCGAGGGGCAGCAGTGTGCCGGCCTGGTCCAGCAGCAGCATGGAGCGGGCGTCGTACGGGGCGAGGGAGACGGGCCGTACGGATGGTGGGGAGCCGATCGTTCCGGCCGGGGTGCCGGTGTCCAGGTCGTATGTCCGGAGCCGCCCCGTGGTGTCCGCCACCAGTAGGTGGCGTTCGTCGCCCGGGACCGGTGCCGACGCGGCGACCGGGAGGTCGGGGCGGGCCCACACCGCCGACCAGTGGTGGCGTTGGGCGAGGGGGCGCAGGTACTCGGTCAGGGTCGTGTCCGTGCCGATGGCGGCGGCGTGGAGCAGGGCGGCACGCTCGGTCCAGTCGGTGCGGAGTGCCGTCAGTTCGGGTGCGGCGCGCTGCCACACCCGGCGGAGCTGCCCGGGCACGGGGATGCGCTCGTCGGCCAGTACGGCGGTGAGGCCGGTGGCCGGGCCGTGCACCAGGAACCCTGGGTCCGCCAGCAGGCTGCGTACGGCGGCTCCCGTGGCTGGGACCGTGGCTCCGGCGTCGGCTCGCAGTGCGGCGTCGAGGACATGGCTGCGGACCGTGTCGGGAGCCTGGGACCAGTCGGGGCGCCCGGCGGGTGTGTGCGGTATCGCCGCGATGAGGTCCGTGAAGGAGGCCTTGCCCTGTTCCTCGACCTTCAGGTGCGCCGTGGTGGTGCTGCCGCCCAGGTCGATGGTCTCGGCTCCGTCCGCGGACAGCAGTTCCGATGCGCCGACCTCCACGGCGGCGCGCAGGTGGGGGAGTGCCAGCAAGGGTTCCAGCAGTTCGGCGACCAGGGCCGCCGGGGTCGCCGCGGGCAGGTCCGCGGGGCCGGCTCCGGCACGGTGCAGATCGGGTACGAGCAGCAGTAACGGCCGCTCGTCCAGGCCGATCCGGTCCAGCAGACGTTGCGGGGACAGGGGACCGTAGCCGAGCTGCCGCCCCAGTTCCCACGCGAAGGTCTGGGACGTCAGCCCCTCGGAGGGGATGGTGGCGTGGACGGTCGTACGCGGACAGCCGGCCGACCCGGCCAGGAACCAGGCGAGCAGATGACTCTTGCCGCTGCCTTCGGCGCCGCGCACCAGGCACAGCCGGGGACGGGCCCCGTTGCCGACGGTTCCGTTGTCGGCGGTCCCGTTGCCGGCGGTCCCGGCGGCCGCCCAGTCGAGCAGCTGCCGTCCTTGAGCCCGCTTGTCGGTGTCCAGCGGCGGCCAGGAGGCGATGTCCGGTACGGCGGCGTCGGCGGTCCCCGTGGTCCCGGTTGTCATGGTGTGCTGCCCCCTCTTTGAGTGCTGTCGCCTCTGCGTGTGCTGCCGCCCTCGCGTGGACCGACATTCCGCGGCCCGGCGGATCGTGTCTTCACGTCCGTCTTCACGCCCGTCTTCACGTCCGTCCTTACGTCTGCGCGGACTGCGGCCCCGCGTCCTACTGCGGCGGCTGCTCCGCCGCCTCGCGCAGCTGCCGGATGCCCTCCGCGCGGGACTCGGCCGTCTCTCCGTACGGGAAGTTGTGCGTCAGCTGGGCCTCGGGGAAGACCTGTCCGAGCCACATCGAGCAGTAGTGCCCCGGCATGAAGCACGCCTCCAGCTCGGTGTGGATCCGCAGGACCTGCCCCGCTTCGACGCCCGCCGCCCGCAGCCGGGCCCACAGCCGCTCCTCCGGGTGGATGCCGATGCCTCCGGCCTGGGTGACGATCTGCTTCTCGCCCCGGTCGTTCACGATCTCGAAGGCGGTGAACCACTCCGCGCTCGCGGTGTCCCTGATGTCGTCGAGCACCAGCGGCCACCAGTTCTCGCGCCCCTCGAACGCCTGGGCGTCGATCGTGCGCAGCCGGTGCTCGAGCTCCGCGTACGCGGCGGAGGCCTCCTGCGGCCGGTCGGTGCCCAGGATCACTCCGAGGGCGTGGTCGAGCGCGGTGAGCGACTGCGCGAACGCCTCGGGGGTCGCGTTGACGAAGCGCAACGCCTCGTCCCAGTCGAGCAGTACGGCGCGCACCACGCCCTGGTGGTCGGCGCAAATCTCGAATCCGCGGTCCGAGCCGAGCCGCGCCCAGTCCCGGCAGTCGTCCTGTACGACCGTGCGCCCGACGGCACGCGCGAACTCCTCCAGCCGTACGGAGTCGGTTTCGGCCGTCGCGAAGTACGGTCCGACCTCCAGGGGGACGGCGATCTGTGCGAGCCGCCGCACGCTCTCCACGGTGTCGGACGGGGCGTTGGTCGCGGTCCTCCCGAAATGCCGGATACCGTCGTCGCCCATTGTTGCGCACCCCCGGGGGAAAGGATTGTTGCTTACCGATACCGGAAACTACCACATGCTGCTGGTGATATCGGTGGTCACGCCCTCCCGGGGCCCGGGCCCGGGGGATGCAAAAGGAATCGGGCCGACCCGGGAGAGTTCCGCCTCGATTTCTCGAGAGATGCGATACGCCGTCGAGCGCCGTGTGACAGCAGAGGCGTCAAGCCTTCGGCGAGGTCGTCCCTGATGTGGATCAGTGCTCCGTCGGATTTCGGAATACCGATGTCGGCGAGGAATGTCCGGGACTCGGCGTGAACGAGAACAGTGCTCTGCCGGTCCAGTGGCGTACGTGAGACGTGCTGCGCGGAGAGGAGGTCCTCCAGGAGGCGGGCGGTCACCGGGGCGGTCACCGGGGCGGTCACGATTTGTTCCTGTCCGCGTTCCTATCCGATGGACTCGTACACGTTCGACAGGGCGACGTCCCACGTCGGCATACGAGGCGCATCACCGGCCTCCCAGTCGAAAGCCTCCGACCAGGCGGGCTCCACCCCTTCGAAGGGGACCGGGTCGGCCTGGATCATCCGCTCCCGCAGGGAGATCGCCACGCCCTCCGAGTCCGGGATCTCGTCCGACACCGTGAAGTCATAATGAGGGCGTTCGACCTCGAGCAGGTAGGTGAAGTAGACGAAGGAGTCGAGGCTCTGGTTCAGCCGGTGCGCCCGGTATTCGCCGTCCGGCAGGCAGTACACCGTTCCGGAGCGGGTATCGAGGGTGACGACGTCATAGAACATCTCCCCGATGATCAGCCAGCTCTCCCAGCCTCTCGGCATGTCCTTGTAGCGAGAGAAGTAGTCCAGTTCCGCGCACGTGCGAAACTTGTTGGGAGAATCATCCCCATCGAAGAGCCGGCCGTCGAGCTGAAGGAAAGAACTCCGGTCGTGCGGTAGGCCCACGTCGGTCAGGATCGCGCGGGCCGACTCGTGAAGCCGAGCGGGCAGCTTTTCGTCCTCCCAGATCTCGAGCCTCTCCGGGGGGAAGGCCGACTCCATCATCGCGCGGTCGACGAGCGGGGACACATGCCGTCCTATCGTTGTATCGGATTCGTGCTTGCCGGTTGCGTGCTGCCGATTTAGTACTAGTTGCTTCCGCGTGTGAAGCTCACCGTCTGCGGTCAGTTCCTACGGATTTCTGGGATTGCTTTTGTTGAGGTATCACTCCATTTCCTCGTTGCCTTTCTGCTTCGAATCCGCCGTATCGCCGTATTCGACGGTCAATGGCAGGTCGCCCGGTGTCCTGCTCCGGGGGCCAGGCGAAGAGCGGCCGCGGGGCGAAGCCCTGCAGGGGCGGGTGGTTGCCACGACCCCTTTTGCGTCGTGCCTTAGATCACATCTGGCACTGAGCGCCGTCGAGACGCTCCGCAACGTGATTCCATCCGATCTTGCCAGCCCCTGGGGGGAGGGGGAAGTTTCTGCCGGTACGGACGAGGCGTTCGTGCTGCGTAGCGCGGCTTGTCTGGCGGCGTGAACCCGAGGTGCCTGTGTACGTGCGATGTCGGGAATCACGAGAGGGAGAGCACGTGATGATCAGGAAAGCTATCGCTTGCGTCATGCTCGTCGGCTTCGCCCTGATGGTCACGCCCGTGGCCAACGCGGCGATAAGCGACTGCAACAACAACATGTGCCTGTGGGGCAACAACGACTACCAGTGGATGCTCGACGAGCGGCACCACGGCAGCGGCACGCTCGTCAATCCGAGCGGCGACGAGGACAACGCGATGGACTCGTGGTCCAACGAGTCGGGCACCCACGAGGGCTGCGTGTACGGCGGCAAGAACGGCGGCAGGAACGGCACCGGCGACAGGCAGGGCATGGCCAAGGAAGCCAACGACAACAACGTCTCGCCGCGAACAGCGACGAGGTCAGCTCGTGGCGAACCAGGTACGGCTGCTGAACCGCTCAGAGAGCAGAAGGGCTGACGACATGACCGGAGCACCGCTGATCCAAACGCGCGACCTGTGTAAGGCCTACCGATCGGCAGTGGAGACGGTGTGGGCCGCACGGGAGGTGAACTTTACCGCCGCCGCGGGCGAGTTCGTCTGCGTATACGGGGCGAGCGGCTCCGGGAAGTCGACCCTGCTGAACCTGCTGGCCGGCCTGGATGTCGCCGATACCGGTGACATCCAGGTCGCCGGTGTCGACGTCAGTGCGGCGGATGAGGCCCGGCGCGCGCGGCTGCGGTTGGATGCCGTCGGAGTGGTCTTCCAGTATCACCAGTTGGTGGAGGAGTTCACCGCCGCCGAGAACGTTGCCTTGCCGCTGGAGGCGCGCGGGGATACGTCCTCTGCTGCCCGTGCGGAGGCTTTCGCCCAATTGGCCCGCGTGGGCCTGGCCGGGCTGGAGGACCGACTTCCAGGTCAGCTGTCCGGCGGCCAGCGGCAGCGGGTGGGTATCGCCCGCGCGCTGGCCGGTGACCGCGCCGTGCTCCTGGCGGACGAGCCGACAGGAGCGCTGGATTCGGCCGCTACGAGGGAGATGTTCACGCTGCTGCGGAAGTTGACCGACGAGGGGGTGCTGGCAGTGGTCTGCTCCCATGATCCCCGCTGCCGGGAGTTCGCCGACTCGATTTATGAGGTTGTCGACGGCCGTCTTGAGCGCCGCTGATGGCGCGGCAGCCGAAGCAGGCAGACAAGGGCACATCGGTCCTGCCGCAGCTACGGCTCGCGGCACGGCTGGCATGGCGGCTGGGCCGGCGCCTGGGCCAATGGATCGGTGCCTCTTCGACGGTGTTCGTGGCGGGTCTGTTCGCGATGGCCATGTTCATCACGTTGTCGACGTTGTCACTCTCAGGTGCTCAGGAGGCCGATCGCGACTTGGGCCGTTTCGACGCTCTCGCGAGCGCTGAGATGACGCTTCCCCCCGGCAGTGAGACGCCGGCCGCGGCCATGGCCGGGGCGGCACGGCAGGCCGGTGCGAACGAGTCCGCCGCCTTCCTCACCACGCTCGACGTGCAGCTCGCCGTCACGCCGGCACGGAACGTGACCCTGCTGGAGGGGCAGTGGAAGCCCAACCCGTACCCGAACATGTACGAGTTGACGGCCGGGCACTGGCCGCAACAGCCGGGCGAGATCGTTGTGACCGACCCCGGGGACGTCAAAGCCGCGCCCGGCCAGACGCTCACCGTGCTCGGTGACGTTCGGCTGCGCGTGGTGGGCGTCGCAGACAACCACTACGCGAACACTCCGGCCCTGCTCGCCGCGCCAGGCACGTGGAGCAGTCTGGACCCGAAACTCGCCAAGGGCTACCCCTCCCTGGCCGCACAGCCGTACCTGCTGTGGACCGGGGGTCCGGAACAAGCCGTCATGGATGCGGTGACGAAGACGCTTACGCCGTACAGCGATGGCTCCAGCTCACAGGAGGCCAAGGGCGGACCGGAACTTCTGCCCGGCCCGCCGATGCTTCGGGCACAGCTGGAGACCGAAGCAGCCGATTACTGGATCGAGAAGTCCCCCGCCGGATACACCATCCCCGCCGTTCTGGTCCCCATCAGCGCCGTGCTGCTGATGTTCGGGCTCGTCGACCGACGCCTGCGGCGCACCACGGAGACCATGGTCTCCTCGGGGCTGCGACCCGCCACCACGGTAGCGGCCGTGAGCTTCGCCTGCGTGGCCTGGTGCCTGGCGGCAGCTACCGCCGGTGCTGCCGCCGGAGTTGCCACCGGCTGGGCCCTACGACCTCTCCTGGCGCACCTGCAAGACCGGCCGGCGGGAGATGTCGAAGGGATGACAGACGCTGCTACGCAGCTCCTCGCTCTGGTCGCGGCAACCGGAGTACTGACCGGCGCGGGGTTGCTCCTGGCCCGCCGGACCCGCAGCGAGCAGCCTCGCCCCACCACCACATCACCGGCACACCAGCCGCAGGCGAAGAATCTCCGCAGGAGGAGTGCCGCGACGGTTGTCCGCGATGTCCGTCAACTGGCCGCACTGGGCGTCTGGTGCGTCTGCATGGTCTACACGGCGACACACCTCGACACCCCGTCCGAGGGCATGTTCCTGACCGCCCTGATCACGGCCGCGGTGGTGCTGACGTTGCCGGAGTTCTTCGGACTCGCGACCCGTCTGCTCACGGAGCGTGACGCCCGCCGTAGGCTGGCCCGCCGTCAACTGCAGGCCGACCGACGGCGGGCACAGGCCGCCCTCGCCGTCCTTACCGTGATCATCGGCGCCAGCCTGGGCATGCTTGCCCTTCTCGACACCCTGATCCGCAGCAGCGAGAACACCGTGCAACCGGAGGTCCTGCCAGGCCAGGTACTACTGGCGCACCGGGCCAGCAGCGCCTTCGCACCACCCGAGCGGATGCTCACCGTGCTCAAGGAGAGCAAGGTTCTCGAAGGCCTTCCCCAGGTGGAACTCCACCGCCTTTCGAAGGAATCCGTGGACGAAACCGGTCCCGTCCCCAGCACAACTCGCCAAGGCAGCGACGGCGGCATCCTAGCCGTCGACTCACCCGACGATGTCCCCGTCCTGACCGGCCGCCCCCTTACCGCCGACCAGCGTGCGCTGCTCAACCGCGGCGGCCTCCTGGTCTGGGCGGACCGCGACAACGCCCCGCCCCCCGAAGGACAGCCGACCCGACTTGTGGTGGCTGAGGACGACCGCATCCTCAGCGAAACCCCTCCCCTGCCCTCCGTGCCACTGGCACTGGCACGCACGGGCTGGCGCGCCGGCACGGACGGGATCCTCCTCATCGACACCGCCCGCCGCCTCGACCTCCCGATCGCCGTGCGGGGCCCGATCATGGTCGCCGACGCCGACGCCGACGACGGCCAGGACACGCGCGTGCAACAGATCCTTCAGGACCACGCGATCGACGCGCGCGCCGCCTACATCCATGTCGAGCCAGAACCACCGGTCCCGGATACAGCGCTCTACGTCTCCGCCGCGGCCCTGGCCCTGCTTGCGCTCACCACCGTCCTCACCGCGCTCCGCGGCCAGACCCGAGCACTGAAGACCTACATCGACAGCCTCATCGCGCTCGGTATCCCGCCATCATGGGGCCGCCACATCATCCTCTGGCAGTACGCCCTGCTTCTGGGAACCGCCACTCTCCTCGGGCTCTTCATCGCCATCGTCCCGACCGTGGCTCTGGCCACTCGGATCCCCGACTTCCAGCTCAGCGTTCCCTGGGGACAGATGAGCCTGCTCCTCGCCGCCCTCGCCCTGGCCTCCGCACTCGCCGCAACCCGATCGACGCTCGCTCTACGCCGGTAGGGGCAGCGCCGTTCATCATGGATCGACCGACCTGACGGGTGGTTGGGCCGGCAGCCCCGGCGGCGGGCATGAAGAAAGCTCCTGGTGGACGGGTTCGCGACCAAGATCACCAGTCCGCCAGGAGCTTCCGCGTGCTTGTCTGCCCGTCCGGCATCGATCTGTCCAGCCGCACTCTGCGGCATCTCTCCGGTCTCCTCGCAGGTCACCACCGTCGGTTCGGTTCGGTTCGGTTCGGTTCGGTTCGGTTCGCGCCGGCGCCGCTTGACCTGCGGCCGGCAGGCCCTGCTCGTCCTGGCCCGCCTGCGCTGCGGCGACACTCCCCCAGCCTCCGGCCGGGGGCACCCCCAACGCCCGCCTTGCCGCGGGCTTCCGCATCTGGGATCGCCACGGCCTACCGCTGCATACGCGAGGCCGTCGACCTGCTGGCCGCCCTCGCGCCCACGCTGGAACAGGCCATGACGGCCGTCCGGAAGAAGGCGTACGTGATCCTCGACGGCACCGTGCCACCCATCGACCGCATCGCCGCCGCTGCCGCGGTGCAGGCCGCGGCCTGCACCGCCCGCTTACGGGACAGTGCCGGTGAAGCATGTCGAAACGAGGAGCGCTTCGCCACGCCCGTGGGCACGTCGAAGACCACCCACCTCGAGCTGGAACAGGGTCTGTGGCTGACCGGCCTCGGCGCCGCCGGCGTGGGGCTGCTGATGCTGATCGGCGGACTGCTCCTGGCGCTGCGGGGCCGCCGGCGGCCGGCAGCGGCATGACGGTCTGAGGCATCGGGCGGCCGTCGGGCCACGGCCCGTCCTGCGCCGGCCGACCGGAGCCACCACCGTCGACGGGCGTCCGACGGACCGGGACGTGGCTGGAAGCCTGGCCCAGGTCCTGACCCCGCCATGCATCCTCCGCGAGGTCAGGACCGGCGGCCCCTCCTGCCGACCGCGTAGGCGAGCCCCCAGGCGGCGACGGCGGCAACACCGATGCCGAGCAGGGAGACCAAGGGGCGGTCGGTCGTCATGTTCCACCAGGACCTGGCCGGGAAGAAGGGGTCGTTCTCCAGCATGAACCTGACGGACTCGAACCCTGAGGAATCGGCGAAGAGGAGCGGCAGGATGTTGGCGTAGCCGAAGAAGACGCCGAGTGGGGCGATGACGGCCGCACCGACCCGGGCACCGTTGCTGCCACGGCCCACCAGGCCGGCCAGGGCTCCGACGACCACTCCGTTGAGCAGTCCGTGGAGTATGTAGAGCAGCCACCAGGGCACAGCACTCGATTGCGCCTTGTACATGGCGAAGACGACCCCGGTGTAGATCAGCGACACGACGACCGAGGCGAAGAACGCGAGGAAGACGGCACCGGCCGGATTGCCCGTGCTCGGCTGCTGTCCGTACGGGGGTGCCTGGTGCGGGGAGCCGGGCTGCATCTGCTGCCAGGGCTGTGCCGGTTGCGTCGGCGGCTGTCCCGGGACGGGTGGCGAGCCGAACTCCGGTCGCTGGGGCGGCAGTGGGGGCTGGGCTGGTTGCGTGTACGGGTTGTAGGGACGGTGCGGTGGCTGCGGCGGCGGCTCGAACGGCGGCTGGCTCACTGATTCCCCCGGGGTTGACTGGCAGGGGCAGCAAAGTATCAGTGGGACGGAAGGAGTCTGAAGAAGTGCGCTCAGGCCCCGAGGTGTGGGGTTCGGCCGTCGGCTCCGGCGATGTGCCGGCGGCACTCGGCTCTCCCGATGTGCCGGCGGTACAGGGCGATGGCCGCCTCGGCCGTGCCGGGAGGTCGGGGACGACGATGGTTCCGCCGTTCGCCGGTGTCCTTGGCGACGACGATGTCGCTGCCCCCTGACGGCGCGGGGCGCGGCCGACCCGTGGCGTCGGTGGTGGGCGGGAAGGCCGGGAGGTCGGGCGGGGCGTAGCGGCTGCGGACGATGGTGAGAGCCTCGTCGGGGGTGGTGGGGGTGCCGGAGTGACCTTGGGTGTCCTCGGTCATGGGGTCGGTCCCCTCGCCGGTGCCGATTCCGGTGGCTGGCCGGGAGGCGGGGTGCGACATCGCCCATGGCCGCCACCGAATACCGCACCACTGCGACATCGGCCCGGCAGACCCTCGGGTCTGCCGGGCGCGCACGGCCCGGGCTGATCGGGCTAATCAGTGGCGGGCAGAGCGACCAAGGAGTACGACTCCTCGTCGAAGGTGGTGGTGTGGTTCACCACCGACACGTAGAGCCGGTCCTCGTTCCAGTAGGGCCTGGCGAACGTGGACATGCCCTTGTCGACATCCTCCGGATACTCGACCACGGTGCTCATCGCGCCGTCCTGGGCTCCGAACTCGACCAGCTCAGGTCCTGCGTCGTTGCCGCTCTTGGTCATGTAGACCAGGATGCGGTCGCTGCCGGCCGCCGGTAGCGGGTGGTAGGACTTGAACTCCTCCGGCTCGGTCTTCCACAATTGCTTGCCGCTGTCGAGGTCGTACGCGACGAGGAGAGCCCTGTTCTTCTCATCGGTCACGCTGATGACGAAGGTGTCACCGAAGGCGCCGGCCTCCGACCAGGGGCTGCCCTCCGCGTCCTGCGTCTGGACATACCTGGCCGGCTGGGCGGGGGAGAACTCGCTGCGCACCTTCCCCGTCTTGTCGTCGAGGGCGAAGAGGGCCTTCTGCTTCGGCTCCTGCCGCGCGAGGACGATCGGAGAGGTCGAGATGACTCCCGCGTTGTCGAGTTCCTGGCTGCCGTCCGGTGCCTCGTGGCGGTAGGTCCACTGCGCCTTGCCGGTGGCCGGGTCGATCAGCGAGACCTCGTTCCACTCGGTCTTGAAGTCCTCCGAGATGCAGCCACGGACCCTGATCAGCGCCTTGCCGCCGGTGAACCGACCGGTGCGGCATTCGGAGGTCGCGGACCGCTTCGGGTCCCAGGCAGCCTTGCCGTCGGACGCCTTCAGGGCCAGCGCCGCGTTCCCGGCGGTCACGACGACGACATCCTCGGTGCGAGCGACCGAGATGTCGCTCGGCAGTGCGTCCTCACCGGGGTGCAGCGCCTTGTCCCAGGCCGCCTTGCCGGTGTTGAGGTCGTACGCGACGAGGTGGTCGCAGACCCGGCCTGCCCCGTACGCGACCACACCGATGTCGCCATTGGAGTTCTCGGGCGCGACGCAGGTCTGGTTGCTGTCACCGGGGAGCGGCGTGCCCCACAGCTCCTTGCCGTTGTCGATGTCGTACGCCTTGATGCCGTCGGGCAGGACGTGCACCACGGCTTCGTCGGTGAACCAGGTGCCCCGGGTCTCCGGCATCAGTTGGCCGTTGGACATGTCACCCTGCTTGACGGCGGGAACGCTCCAGTACACGTTGTTGCTCGACGAGCCGACGAACATGTACCAGGCGCCGAAGCCGGCTCCGCCCAGCACGAGCAGCGCCATGACGAGCACCAGGATCAGTCCGACCGGCTTCTTCCGGGCGGCGCCCTGCTGAGGGAGTCCTCCGGGCCCGGCGGGTCCGCCGGGTCCTCCGGCTCCTCCGGGGCCTATGGGCCCAGCCGGTCCGCCCCATCCGTATTTCTGAGGCGGTTGCTGCGGGAATCCGTATCCCTGTGCCTGGCCCTGCCCCTGAGAAGGGTGCTGCGGGAATCCGTACCCCTGCGGGGGAGCCTGCGGCGGTGTGGGTTGCGGTGCCTGCGTGGGCGGCGCACCGTACCCGTACTGCTGCGGAGGGGGCCCTTGTGGAGCCGGAACCGGAGCCTGAGCTGAAGCCGGAGCCGGTGGCTGGACTGGTGCCTGCGGTGCGGCTTGCGGTGCGGCATGCGATTCGGCCTGCGGCGGAGCCGGGGGTTGCAGCGGGTATCCGTATCCCGGTGGTGGGACGAACGGCGCCTGCTGGCCGCCCGTGCCGCCGCCGGCTCCCTGTGTGCCGTTGGGCACGCCATCGGTGGTCATCAGCTGATGCTCCTCACATAGCCGGCCCAGGCGGCTTCGAACTCGCCCTCTCCCATGCCCGTGGCCTCCTGCAGCTGCTGGTCGAGCTCGCCGGGCTTCCGGTAATGGTCCGCGACGAACTGGAGGGCCGCTTTCTCGCCGCCCTTCTCGGCGATGAACCGGACGGCCGTGTAGCCGAGTGCGTACTGCGAGGAGACCTCGCTCTCGAGGACGCCGGGCCCACCGGGCAGCGAGCCGTCGAACTCCTTGATGCCCTGGATGCTCCACGAGGCGCGCTCGGAGTCGAAGCGCAGCTCCATGTACTCGGCGAAA
The DNA here is from genome assembly GCA_000719105.1 of Streptomyces sclerotialus. GTDB lineage: Bacteria > Actinomycetota > Actinomycetes > Streptomycetales > Streptomycetaceae > Streptomyces > Streptomyces sclerotialus_B. Next base: position 48,026 of record JODX01000026.1, read on the forward strand.
CCTTCCACGACCCACCATTCGGTACTGGCCCCGTCGGAACCGAACCCGCCGTAGGCGGCCTCGAGCGGCTGGACGAGGGCGTGCGCGAACTCGTGGTGGGCGAGGCCCTCGACGCCGAGCTGCCAGCGCGTCGCGTGGGTGAAGTGGTTGCCGGAGGAGTCCATCTTGATACGGGCGCCGCCGTACTCCAGATCCTTCTCGGTACCACTGAACTCGGCGTCGAAGGTGGGCATCGGCAGGCTCTGGCCGGCCTCCCACTCCTCGGCGTCCGAGGAGTACAGGGTGGAGTAGGTCTTGCGGTCGGGCTCGAGGACGGTGAAGAAACCCGAGGGCACTTCGGTTTCCGCGGGGCCGCTCGACTTCCACAGCGAGATGTCGTCCTGCGCGGCCTTCTCGATGTACGGCGCGAAGCGGTCCGTGTCCGCCGCGTGCTTCTTGTCCGAGACCGTGATCGAGTGCTCCTGGCGCACGACGTGCATGTCCTCGTAGAGGTCCCAGGGAGCCGGGTAGTACACGTAGCTCGAGGAGCCGTAGGCGTTGCCCGAGGGACCCACCTTGGTGATCCGGGGCTCGGAGCTCTTCGACTCCCGCTTGATGACCCAGTGGTACCACTCGGACACCGGCCGGACGTCCACGTTCTGGATCTGGTGGACGAAGGCGACATCGAGGGAGACCGTCGCCCCGGTGCCGTAGTTGTCGTCGCCGGAGCCGCTCTGGGAGAGGACGGAGTACTCGGCCCGCGCGAACGGTATCTTGCGCAGATTGTTGAAGAGCTTCTTCTGCGTCTCCCTGGCCTTGCCGGAGAAGGGCTCGAGGTACGCGTCCTCGTCACCGCTCTTCAAGGCCTGGCTCCGGCCCTCGAGCAGCTCCTCGATCTCCTCCGCGCCGAGCAGTTGCTCGCTCTGCGAACCGCCCCCCGCGGTGGGCAGCGCGCCCCCGCCGACGGCCCTGTACACGGCCAGCCCGCCGACGCCCAGGACTGCCAGCACGGCCACGACGACCACACCGATGACGGCCTTTTTCAGGCCCTTGCCCTGACCGCCACCACCGCCACCGACCCCACCGCTGCCTCCACCGGGGAACGGCTGCTGCGGGTACGGTGCGCCGGGGACTCCGGGCCATCCCTGGGCCGTGCCGGGCGGAGGCGGCGGAGCCCCGAATTGTCCAGGCCCAGGCCCAGGCCCCGGTGCTCCTTGCGGCTGGTACGGCGACGGCGCGCCACCCTGCTGCGGCGCCCAGCCCCCCTGCCCCTGCGGATACGCGCCGCCCGGCCCTCCGGGCGGCGGAGGGTACGACATGAACTCCCTCTCCCCTGCATGTCGATGGTGCGCGGGACCGAGCAGTGCCCGCGCAGGCATCGGAGAGGTCGTGGCCCGCGAAGCTCATGAGGACTGGAGCGTTCCGCGACCGTTCGACCCCGTCGGCCGGGGCCGGTGGGCCGGTCGCAGCCGGCGGTGATGCAGATGCAGTCGATCCGCCCGCCTCCGGCCGCACCGGTGGAACGCGATCGACTTCAGCGTGTTCGCACGGGCGGCGCCTCGCCACTCATGCCTCAGCCTCCCCGTTAATGCTCATGACACCCTACAAGCAGCGCTTCGGGCACCGATCAGCCCCGTTTCTTCCGTGACCTCTCGTACACAGGAGTGGCATGCGGCCGTCTCGGCCAACTCATCGGCACGCTGGTTGACTTGCGCCTCTTGTACGCTCGTTCCTCTGTCCGAACGAACGATGCGTCTGGTGCTGATGCGCGCGGGGGTCTCATGGGTGTCACGCTGCCGGGTTACCTGGACGAAGCCCTGGACCTGATCGGCGTCAGCTGGCCGAACGTGGACGAGGACGATTACCGCGAGATGGCCCAGGCCATGCGGGAGTTCGCCGACGACGTCGATGACGGCGCCGCCGACGCCCACGCGGCGATCATGGATCTGATCGGGACCAATGAGGGCCTGGCGGTCCAGGCGCTCGAGACGCACTGGGGCAAGGTCAAGGGCACCCACCTGACCAACCTCGCCGAGGCCGGGCGGATGGCGGCGACCGCGCTGGACGGGGTGGCCGTGCTGATCGAGGGCGCCAAGGTGGCCGCCATCGCCCAGCTGGGCATCCTGGCCGCCGAGATCGCGGCAGCCATCGCCGCCGCGCCGCTCACCCTGGGGCTGTCGACGCTGGGCGGCATCGCGGGCACCCAAGTCACCCGGATCGCGGTGAAACGTATCTTCGAGGAGGTGGCCGAGCAGGTAGTCACTCAGGTGGTCGAGACCGCGATGGGCCCCGTCTTCCAGGCCCTCGGAGCCATGACCGGCGATCTGGTGGTCCAGCTGGGCGGCAGTGCCCTCGGCGTGCAGAAGGGTGTCGACCTCGGTCAGACCGCGCAGGCGGGCAAGCAGGGTCTGAGCGACGGTGTCGACAGCGCCAAGGCGGGCCTCGACGGGTCGATGGCCCTGGCCGGTGCGGACGGATCCGGGAGCGGTTCCGGGAGTTCCGGTGGCGGGGGTGGCGGGGGCGGCGGAGGCGGTCAGTTCAGCCTGGACCCCGATGCGTACGACAGGGCCGGCACCCAGCTCAAGGGCGCGGGCGGCAAGCTCCGCGACCAGGCGGGCGGGAAGATATCCCGGGCCAGGACCACGCACGGCCGCACCAAGGGCAAGGACCCGATCGCGGACGCCGCCAACGCCATGCTGGACACGGTCATCGAAGGCATCGAGCGGGGCGTCAAGAGATCCGCCGACCACCTCGACGAGAACATGACCGGCGGCCTCAAGAAGATGGCCAGGAACCACCAGGACAACGACGACGAGACCGCACTGTCCTTGGCCCAGCTCGGTAAGCGTGCCGACAGGACACCCATGTACCTCATGGGCGACGACGGAACCGTCAAGCGGCTGCAGTCGGACGGCAAGCGCGCGGATCTGACCGACGAGGACAGACAGCGCATGGGTCTCAGGTTCGGCGGCGACGACGGCGACAACGTCGGCCGACCGGTGGCCGGAGAAGCGAGCCTGAAGCTCCACGGCAGGGAGCGGCCACGTCCCCTCAGTGACTCGACACAGGTGGGACTCGGCAGCACCCCACTGTCCCGGGCCGTACAGCTGGCCCGCCACGCGGACGGGAGCTACGGCAACCACAAGCAGGTCAACGGGCAGGACAAGTTCGAGAGCAACAACTACGCCGCCGCACGCTTCAACAACGCCAAGGACGACGGCGACTTCGTCCTGGTCGCCCGGAGTTCGGGTTTCCGCCACTCCGAGCGCATGATCGGCTTCCCGGTCCTCAGAGACGGGGCGGGAGGCCGCATGACCGAGCTGTACACGGAAAGGGCCCCCTGTTCCTCCGCCCCGAACTGCAGCGCGTGGATGAAGGAGACATTGCCGCACGTCGATGTGAGCCACAGCATCGAATACGGCTCCACGCGTGAATCCCGAGCGGACGGCAACGCGGAGATGATGAATTATCTGGACCGCCTGAGAGGGAATCGGAACAGATGAAGCACATATCCCGCGTAGCCCATGTATTCCATGCATTTCGCGCATTCCGTGATTCCCGGGTCCATTCGTGTCCGCGGTCGTCCGGGAGCCGCTTCGTTGCTGCTGCTAGCATCGGACACCCCCATCGTTCGCGAGGCAGGCAGGTCACGACATGGCACCCCCCATCGACCGGGAAACGCTGGAGACCGAGTTCGGTCCGGAAGAGCTCACGACGTTTTCCGAGGAAGCGGTGGTGAACATCCGGCATGAGCCGAGTGTGCATTTCCTGCGGCACGTCGGAATTCCGGCACGCCCCAATCCCTGGTTCGACCTCGTGGACGGCACTTCAGAACAGGCGAGGGCGGTTGGTGCTGCTTACGACGACCTCCGCGATCGGTGGACCAATCTGCCCGAGGGTGCCGAGAACTGGCTCCTTCTCGGCATGATTCCCTATGACGACATCGCTCTGGACGGAGCCACGGGCATCGTTCACTGTCTTCCGGCCGACGAGTCGGATACATATCCGCTGAACAAAGACCTTCCTTCCTTTGCTCATTTCCTCTACCTGCTGGAGAAGGAGCGCCCGAATTACGATTTCGAGTCGGAGCGGGAAGAGCTCGACGTCGACGGTGCGGTTTGGCGCCTGACGGAACAGATGAGGGAGATCGACCCGGAAGCCCTGAATGTGGGTAATTCGCGCTGGCATGACATCCTGGAGTACGTCGAATACCCCGAGGCGCGGTAGGACGGCCACGCGGCTTCCCCGGGCGGAACGGCCTGCGAGATTCTGTCGATCGTCATCGTCACCGTCACCGGCATCCCAGAGGGACACTCGTGAATTACAGCAACCAGGATCGGGCCTCGCAGGGGCAGCAGCCAGGATCGCACCCGCAGTTCCCGCAGCAGCCCACCCCCGCGCACCCGCACGCGCAGTTCCCGCAGCAGCCCACACCGGCGCACCCGTCCGCACACGCGCCTGTGTACCCGCCCACGCCCCCACTCGCAGCGGACACCTCGATCGACATCGAGATCAAGAACAGAAGGCTACGCAGGTACGCCCGGGTCGAGCCCGGGGAGCAGACCACCACCATCCGGCAGGCGGAGCCGAGTGCGCCAGGCACGGGGGGCAGCCGGCTCGCGTACGTCCACGTGCCCCAGGACGCCCCGAAGGGCGGACGCAAGGCACGGCCGCCGTTCACGGTGACCGGCCTGAACGGTGAACTGTTGTGCTCTGTCAGGCCCGTCGGCGGAGGCGTGTACGACGTGCACGGGAGCGACGGCGCCGCGATCGGCCGGATCACGCGGCGCAGCGGTCTGGTGCTGCCGTGGCCGCGCCGCGTGCACTGGACCGTGCAGTCCGCCCAGGGGGGCGAGCCGCTGGCCGGGAAGGTCGGGACGGTGAAGGGGTGGGTGGCCATGAGTCTCGGCTTCCCGCTCTACTTCGCCGCCTGGGCGGTCATGGCTGTCCAGGGGCTGGTGCTGCTGCTGATCGGGGACAAGCGCGGGGCCAAGGAGGACTCGGCCTGGGAGCTGGAGCCTCCGTGCCGTACGCAATGGCGCACGTCCGCCGGTCCGGAGGCCGTCATCGACTACCGGACCGGCGGCGTCTACCGGCTCTCCTCGCCCCGGCTGGACCACCGGCTGCTCTATGCGCAGGCCGTTCTGCACGTATGGGACCGAGGTTGAACACGAACGCCACAAGTATGTGACGGCGAAGAGGCCCGTGTACCTCAGTAGTTGCAGCTTCGGTAGCCTGCACGGCGGTGACTCGATCACGGCTACGGGGAGGCACACGGGGATGGCGGACTTCAAGATCGATGTCGATCGCATGAAGACCCTGATCAACAGGCTGGACCAGGTGGACGACCGCATGCGCGGCGCCCAGCAGCGGCTGAACAAAGTGGGTCCGAAGGGCCTGGGCACGGACGGCCTCGACAACGCCTGTGACGGCTTCCAGGACGACTGGGGCGACGGCATCAAGCGGATCGCCGAAGCCTCCAAGCAACTGCACGAGGGGCTCAAGAAGACGCTCGAGTCCTACCAGACGACCGAACAGGACCTGCAGAAGGGCTTCAGCCAGAAGTAGCCCTGGCACGTGGCTGCCGACAGGTGGCTCCGGTGCCGGTACCGGAACCACCGACGCTCCGACAACTCGCACCGCACCGCACGACAACGGGGAGAAAACCATGGGGATGTTCGACGACCCCGACTGGCCCGGTCTGAAGTTCAACCCGGCCAAGGGCGACCTGCACACGATCGAGTCACTGGCGTACGACGTCAAGACGGTCGGCGACGAGCTCGACGAGATGCGGGAGATGCTGGTCAGCATCGGCAAGACGGACGGAGCGTGGGAGGGCGAAGCCGCCACCAAGTTCCAGGACAAGATCGGCGAGCTGCCCAAGTACCTCAAGCAGGGCCATGAGTCGATGACCGCCTGCTCGAAGGCGCTCAAGTCCTGGCACTCGGAGCTGCAGACCATGCAGCGGCAGGCCAAGAGCCTGGAGGCCGAGGCGGTCGAGGAGCGCAGGCTCCTCGAGGAGAAGAACAGTGCCGTCGACCGGGTCAACGACAAGATCGGCCAGGCGATGTTCCGGCAGCTCACCGAGCAGGAGGCCAAGGCCCTCGACGAGGAGGCCAGGGCCGCCGAGTCGGCGGCGAAGCAGGCCGCGGGGGATCTCGAGAGAACCATCGAGGACGCCGAGGCGCTGCTCAAGTACTGGCAGGAGCAGGCCGGCAAGGCCGAGAAGGCCATCCGCGAGGCCGCGGAGAACCGGCCGCCGGACCTCGGTATCTGGGACAAGATCACGGACGGGCTGAAGGGCGCCTGGGACGGCTTCAAGGACTTCCTGATCGACAACGCGGACCTGTTCTCCACGATCTCCAGCGCACTGGCCGCGGCCGCGATCGTGGTCAACGTCATCCCGGTCGGCGGCCAGGTCGCCTCGGCGATCCTGGGCGCGGGCTCGGTCGCGTTCGCCGGAGCCGCGATGGCGGGTCACTGGATGGGCGGGGCCCCGATGTGGAAGGTGGGCCTCGATGCGCTCGGTGTGATCCCCGGCGTCGGCGGTGCCATCAAGGGCGTGACCTCCGGAGTCAAGGCCGTGAAAGCAGGGGGGAAGTTCGCCTCCGGCATCGCTCCGGGCGCCAGGACCATGGTCAACCAGATCACGAACCCCGTGAGCACGAAGCTGGTCAACTGGGGGCTGGGGAAGTACGCGGTCGACCCCGCGCTCATCACCGTCGGCGTCAAGGGCTTCTCCACCGGCTTCGGCCTCGGCCACCTCGTCGGCGGGAGTGACGACGGCGGCAGCCGGCAGCCGGTCACCACGCAGCCCGCCCCGGCGGATGCCAGGACCAGCGAGCTGATCCGTGGCGGCGACCAGCCTGTTCAGACGATGCCGTACCCGGCGGACCCCAGGAGCAGCGAGCTGATCCGGGGCAGCGAGCAGCCCGTCCGGACGATGCCGTACCCCGTGGCCACGGGTGACAAGTTCCACCAGACCCTGGCGGCCTGAGCGAGATGACCGGACCCACCACCGCTACCGCTACCGCCGCCACTCCCGACTCCGAGACGGAGAGGTCCCTGCTCCACGTCGGGTGGATCGTGCCGCCGTTCTTCCACGAACTGCCCGTGGACACGGATGACGTCGACGAGGCGGGTGAGCGGCTCTACGAGACGGTCCAGGAAGTCCTGCCCGGCGGCACGGACGACGAGCGGTTCCGCATGTTCGTCACCTACGCCTCCATCGTCGGTGAGCTGCGCGACGCGGGGGCGGTGTACGCGGGGTTCTGCGCCATGGACATGGGCGGGCGTCCCAGTACCGCCAGTGTCGCGGTCTACCGCACGCCGTTGCAGAACATCACCGCCGAGGACGTACTGGCGGAGGCTTCCACCGCCCTGCAGCGGGCCTACCCCGACGACGACGTCCGGATCAGTGCCCTGCCCTGTGGCAAGGGCGAGGCCAGGGCCGTCGTACGGATCGGTGACGCCCCCTTCACGCTCGCTCCGGAGGTGTCCCCGACCGGTCAGCCGCTGGAGGTGCCACGCGGTCAGATACAGGTCTACATCCCGCTGCCGAACGACGCCGACATGCTGGTGTTCGAGCTCTCCACCCCCTGCATGGAGGACTGGGACTTCTACTCGGAACTCTTCGCGACGATCGTCCGCACGCTGGACTGGGCCACGGAGGAGGAGGCGCGGATGGCGGCGGCGCTCTCCCAGGTCCAGCCGGTCCCGGACGTGGCGCCCGACCCGGCCGTGGTCCAGGAGCTGTACGTCCAGTCCAGCCGGGTTCTGGACGCCCTCGCCGTCCGCGGCCGCATGGACGAGGGCAACGTGGTGTCCGCGGTCACCTGTGGCGCATGCGCGGCCAGGGGGCTGCGGTCGGTGTGCGCGGCACGCCACCGGTGGCAGCTGGACGACGTCGATGACGCGCTGCTCGCCGTCGCCGTCGGGCGGCTCGACGAGACCCTGCAGGCGCAGGGCTGGCTGAAGCTGTCGGGGACGCCGGGCCAGTACACGTCACTGGCTGCGGACGGCGGCTCCGGACACCGCGTCAACGCCACGCTGGTCCCCGGCCGGCGCCGGCTCGTCGTCGAGGTCGTCTCGCCCTGTACGCGGACGGTGCGCGGCCCGGGCGACTCCGTCTTCGGGTGACTTCGTTCTCGCGTGAGGCCGTCCTCGGAAGAGGCCCTTCTCGGATGAGGTCGTCCTCGTACAGGCCGACCGGAGGAGGCGGCCACACCATGAAGAACAACCCCACTGACCTCCTGCCGGTCAGCGCACACGCGCTGTCCGCGGACCCACGGCTGCGCAGCGTGATACGGCAGTTCGGCAGCACCTACGGCTACGACTACCTCGACGACGGGACGGTCGGACGGCTGCTGGCCGAGCACGAGGCGTCCCTGCGCAGGACGGCGAGCGGGGGATTGGTCTGGTCGGCCGGGATCGCGGGCACCGTCGGGATCGCCTGGCTGGTGTGGGCGGCGGCCGGCGGACCGGGGAACGTCGGGCTCGCCGTCGCACCCCCCGTCGTCCTGCTCGCCCTGGCGGTCGCGGCCTTCGTCCGGGTCCACCGTCAGGGCAGGCGGCAGCTGCGCCATCCCTTCCTCGAGGGCTACCGGCACGTCCTCGCGGCGGCGCTCGCGCACGGCGTGCCCGTGACGCTCGTCCCCGCCTGGCTGACCGGCCGTGGCGGTGGGGAGGTGGAGGCGGCCCCGCTGCCGTCGTACACCGCACCGCCCGGCGGCGCCCCCGCACGCCCGCGGTCCGCCCGCGGTGCCGCGACCGGGGCGTCGCTGCCGCCGAAGCCCGCGGCGGTCGCGGAGTACGAACGGATCGCCGAGCAGGGCGGCTGGCACGACGAGACGGGCTGGATCCTCGTCGGCGCAGGAGCCGTCGGCGTTGGCTACGCCGTGGTCCAGGACGTGCCCGCGGCGTTCGCAGCCGTGCTGCTCGTCGGCTTCGGCGTCTGGACGTGGGTGGCCGGGTACCGGCTGGGCAGGCGGCAGGGCGAGCTGGCTGCCGAGGCCCGGCGCTACCTGAGCCGGCTGACCGAGGCCCAGGCCGCCGGCGCGGTGGTGCCGGAGCTGTCCCCGTCACTCCGCAAGCTGCTGGACTCCCCCCTCTGACGGGTGCTGAGGGCTGGACGAAGACGGAAACGGCGGTGGCGGTACCCGGCCGGGTACCGCCACCGCCGTTTCCTGCGGACTGCCGCTCAGCCGACCCGCGCACCCGCCGCCCGGGCCCGCTCCCGCGCCTCGGGGCCGACGCCGCGCTTGCGGGCCGACATCCGGTCGTTGGCCGCTTCCGGCTGAACCAGGGGAGCCAGTCGGCGTGGCCCCGGCGTGGCGACCACACCCAGGAACCTCGGGTCCCCTGCGAACCACACTTCGTCGACCGAGCCCGCCTTCACGGCGCGGACCCAGAACGTGCAGCGGCCGCCGAGCCAATCGCCGGCCATGAGGGAGACCTGTTTCTCCGGCCGCTCAGGGTCCTGGAACGTGAACCGCGTGCTGCCGTTCTTGGCGATCCGAGCCGCGCCCCGCACCGGCTGCCACGGGTACACCCGCAGGATCCGGCGCAACCGCCGGACACTCAGCAGCTGTCCCAGCGCGGTCATCCACACGTAGAGGAGCACCAGGAAGAGCGGGAACGTCACCCACAGCCACATCGGGGTGAGGAACACGACGTTGACGTACAGCCAGCCGACGAGAAGCCCGATCGAGAAGAGGAAGAAGCCGAGCCGGAACAGTACCGTACGACGACAGCCCCACCGGGTCGCGGGATCTTCCCAGGCCGTTTTGGTCATGGGGACGCTCATCAGTGTGTCCACTCCTCGTCAGGATCAGCCGAAGACCGCACGTACCGATGCGGCGACCTCGGACTCAGGGATCTCTTCCCTGATGTCGTCCGGCAGCGGGTTGTCGAAGCTCACCGTCTGCGCGATGGCCCGATGGATGTCACGGTAGTGCTCACGGGCCTCGACCGCGGTGGTGGTGAGCGTCAGCACCGCGAGCTTCCGTCCGTCCGGATACGGGAGGTAGGCCGTGATCTCGTACATCGAGTGCCGGCCGGGGTCGGCCGCCGCCGGCAACTCCACCACTGCCTCGACGAAGGCGGCAGGACCGCAGGGCATGTCCGCGACCGCCACGGGTGCCGCGTTCCGCCGCTTCGTCGCCGCCTGCACCGCCGCCAGCTTGGGCGGGGAGAACGGCACTTCCGTGCGTGTGACGGTGAGGAAGGACTCGAGCACTCTGCCGTCCTCCGCATGGTGCGTACCGACGGAGACGTGTACGACGCCTTCCTTGAGCATCAGCAGGGCGACCTCGCGTGCGGATGCCAGCCGGGTCAGGAAGTCATCCCTGCTCTCCGTGGGCACCAGCGAGAGGATCGCGTCGACGGCCTCGACGGCCCGCTGCCCTTCCTCCGAGTCGGGACGGGGGAAGAGATCGCCGAGGGAGATCTCGGAGAAGCCGGGCGGAATGGCGAACCACAGGTCGCAGCCGCTCTCCAGCGCCGAGTCGTCGATGACGTACGCGTAGTCGGTCTCGTCTGTCCGGGTCATCACTTCAGCACCTTGAGGATTCTCAGAGTCTCGATGACGGTGGAGCTGTGGGCGATGCCGTCGAACGTGGCGGCCCGGCCGGCGTCCATGCCGGTCGCGGTCTTCTCGGCGGTGGGATCCTTGATGTCCTCCCAGGCGTTCTTGGCCACGCCGTAGGTGCCGGTGAGGACGCCCGCACCGGCCACGCTCCTGTCCAGGACATTCCCGTAGAGGGTGGGGTTGGACGTTCCCTTCACCAACCAGGTCGACAACGGGCTGGGGCCACCCGTGGAGAGACGCTGGGCGGCCAGCCAGGTCTTGCCCCCCGCACTGCTCAGCATCTGTCCCAGCGAGAGCACCTCGCCGCTCGCGCTCGCCGTGCGTGCGGCACCGTTGATGCCGCGCGCCACGGCGCCGGCACCCGGGACCATGCCGAGAGCGTCACCGGCCAGTCCTACCGAGTTGCTCCAGAAATCGGCGTCGAACTCCCCCTTCGTGAAACCGTCCTTCAGCGAGGCCCGGACTTTTGGATCCGAGAGCCGGCTGATCATCGTCGCCGCACTCGCCGCCGCCGCGACCAGCAGCAGGATCGGTCCCACCGGCACGGCGAAGAACAGTGCCGCGAGGCCGGCGATCGCCGCGATCGCGCCGAGGATGTCGGTGAGGTTGTCGCCCACCCAGTCCATGGCCTTCTCGAACCACCCCGGCTCCTCCGGCGCCAGCTTGTCCGTGGAGTCCCGCAAGGTGCGCGCCTTGCCCCGGGCGTCGGTGGCGTGGTCCTCCTCCAGCTCCTGCGCACGCTTGATGATGTCGTTGTACGCGTTCTTGGCCTCGGTCACCGCCTCCCGCGCCTTGGTGAGCTCGTCGGTGGCCTTGTCCAGCCGGGCCTGGGCGTTCTTCAGCGCTGCGTCGTCGGTGAACGACTGGCCCGCGAGCTTGAGGTCGGGGTGGGCGGAGGCCGTCTTCTCGGTGCCCTCCGCCGTCTCGATCTTCGTCTTGGCGGCCTTGGCCTGGCCGTCGAGGGTCCTGGCCCGGTCCTGGTAGCCGTCCAGGGCCTTCTGCCACTCGCCCAGCGCGGTGGCGGCCCTGGTGATGGAGGTGTGGGCGTTCTTCAGGTTCGTCGGCAGGGCACCGTCGAGCTGCTCACGGAAGGCGACCGCCGCGTCGCCCTCCCAGGAGCTCCCCGACCGCAGGTTCTCGATCATCCGGTGCGCGTCGGAGATGGTCTGTGCGGACTTCTGGAGCTTCGCCGTCAGGGCCGAGACGACCGGGACACTGCCCGGTACCGGGTTGAAGCCCAGGTTCGGGTACGGGTTCGCCGTCACTTCCCGCCCCCCTGCGCCGCGGCCTTGGCGAAGCCTTCCTCGAGTGCCTTCTCGACCTCTTCGTAGTTCGCCTGGCTCTGGTTCACGCCTTCGGCGAACTTGCCGGTCATCTCCGCGATCTGCTCGGAGCCGTACTTCCAGTGTTCGTGGAACTCGGCACAGGCCGCGTCCAGCTCCTTGGTGCCGATGTCCGCCGCGGCCACGTCCTGCATCAGCTTGCGGACGTTGTCGAGCTCCGCCTTCGCGTCCTCCAGGGTCTTCCTGAACCGGCCCAGCTCTTCGGTGTCGGTCTTGAAGTAGTCGGTCATGCGTCCTCCCCGTTCCGTGCAAAAAACACAGGGGGTGGACCGTAGGTCCGGCCCACCCCCAGACCGGATGAGCCTCAGCTCTCCGGCAGATATCCCGTCTGGACCAGCTGACCACTGGTCCGGCGCGAGATGTACTGGCCACGGCCCTGCGGCAGCGGAGTGGCCTTGAGGTTGTTGAACACCGGGCCCTCCGACGGGTCACCGGAGAGCACGATGCCCTGCGCGCCCAGCTCCTTGATGCGGGTGAGCACCGGCTCGAAGGACGACCGCGACGCACCGGAGGTGGTGCGGGCCAGGATGATGCGCAGGCCCAGGTCGCGGGCGAACGGCAGGTACTCCATGAGGACCGACATCGGGTTGCCCATCGACGTGGCGACCAGGTCGTAGTCGTCGATGAAGATGAACGCGTCGGGCTCGGAGTACCAGCTCCGGTTGCGCAGCTGCTCCGGGGTGACGTCCGGGCCGGGCATACGGCGGCTCATCGAGCCGGCCAGCGACTCCAGGACCTCCTGGAGCTGCGGACCCGAGGCGCAGTACTTGTACATGTGGCTCTCGGGGACCTGGCCGAGCAGCGCGCGCCGGAAGTCGGACACCACGAACAGCGCCTTGCCGGGCTCGTACCGCTCCGAGACCTGCTTGGCGATGAACCGCAGCAGCGAGGACTTGCCGGACTCGCTCTCGCCGTAGATGACGAACAGCGGGTCGGTCTCGAAGTCCACGAAGACCGGCGAGAGGGTGAGCTCGTCGACGCCGATCGCGATGCCGCGGCTCGCGAAGTCGCCGCCCGAGGGCAGCTCGGAGGCGGGCAGCATCGTCGGCAGCATCCGCACCTTCGGCGCCGTCGGGCCCTGCCAGGCGCCGTTGACGCTGCTGACCAGGTTCGCCATGCCGTCGGCGAGGTCGTCCACCGTCGTCGACCCGTCGAGGCGGGGCGTGGCGGCGAGGTAGTCCAGCTTGTCCGGGGACAGACCGCGGCCGGGCTTGCCCATCGGCACGTTCTCGGCCCGCTTGCGGTCGAACTCCGACTCCATCGCGTCACCGAGGCGCAGCTCGAGCCGGCTGAGGATCTGGTCGCGCAGCGCCGGCCGCATCTCGGTGTACCGGGTCGCCGTGACGATCAGGTGGATGCCGAAACCGAGACCGCGGGTCGCGATGTCCGCGATCACCGGGTCGAGCATCTCGTAGTCGTTCTTGAACGTCGCCCAGCCGTCGATGATCAGGAAGACGTCGCCCCACTGCTGGTCGGGGTAGTGGCCCTGTGCCCGGCGGGTGCGGAACGTGGACATGGAGTCGACGCCCTTGGCGCGGAAGAACTCCTCACGGGCGTTGAGGATGCCGTGCACCTCCGCCACCGTACGCCGGACCTTCTCCTGGTCCAGCCGGGAGGCCACACCGCCCACGTGCGCGAGGTTCTCCAGGGCGAGCATGCCGCCGCCACCGAAGTCGAGCGCGTAGAACTGCACCTCGGCGGGCGTGTGCGTGAGCGCGAACGACGCGATCATCGTGCGCACGAGCGTCGACTTGCCGGACTGCGGACCGCCCACGATCAGCGTGTGACCGGCGGAGCCCGACACGTCCACGTACATCACGTCGCGGCGCTGCTCGAAGGGCTTGTCGACCAGGCCGACCGGGACGGCGAGCTTGCCCTGGGCCTGGTAGCCCTCCGCGTGCAGACCGCGCTCCGCGCTGATGGCGAGCGCGGGCAGCACCTGGTCGAGGCTGAACGGCTCGTCCAGTGGGGGCAGCCACACCTGGTGGGCGGACGGGCCCTGGCCCTCCAGACGGCCGACGATGACGTCCAGCACGGTGTCGGCGAGTGCGTCGTCGACCTGGTCCGGACGGGTCTCCGGCTCCGGCTCGGCCAGTATCCGCACGGGCACCGGCGCGGCGGTGAACAGCACCGGCGAGCGGTCGATCCGGCCGCCGCCCTGCACCACCGGCCCGTTCGGCCGGTAGGTGCCCGACACGTACGCGGCCTTGAACTGCACCATCGACTCGGTGCCGTACTTCAGGATGCCCGCGCCGGGGACGTTCGGCAGGTGGTAGGCGTCGGGCACACCGATCGCCGTACGGGACTCCGCCGCCGAGAAGGTCCGCAGACCGATGCGGTAGGAGAGGAACGTGTCGAGACCGCGCAGCTTGCCCTCCTCCAGGCGCTGCGAGGCGAGCAGCATGTGCACACCCAGCGAACGGCCGATGCGGCCGATCTGGATGAACATCTCGATGAAGTCGGGCTTGGCGGCCAGGAGTTCGCTGAACTCGTCGATGATCAGGACGAGCGACGGCAGCGGGTCCAGCGGGGCGCCCGCGGCGCGTGCCTTCTCGTAGTCGGTGATGTTGGCGTAGTTGCCGGCCTGCCGCAGCAGTTCCTGGCGGCGGGTCAGCTCACCGGTGATGGAGTCGCGCATACGGTCCACGAGCGTCAGCTCGTCGGCCAGGTTGGTGATCACCGCGGAGACGTGCGGCATGCTGCCCATGCCGGTGAAGGTCGCGCCGCCCTTGAAGTCCGCGAGGACGAAGTTGAGCGTCTCGGACGAGTGGGTGACCGCCAGACCCAGCACCAGGGTGCGCAGCAGCTCCGACTTACCGGAACCGGTGGCGCCGACACACAGGCCGTGCGGGCCCATGCCCTCCTGCGAGGCCTCCTTGATGTCCAGCATGACCGGCTCGCCGCTCTCGCCGAGACCGATCGGGACGCGCAGCCGCTCGTGCAGCGTGCGCGGCCGCCAGGTGCGCGAGACGTCCACGCTCCCCGCGTCGCCGATCTGCATGAGGTCGGTGAAGTCCAGGTTCGCCAGCAGCGGTTCGTCCGCGTCGGCGGCGCCCAGCCTGAGCGGCGCCAGCTGACGGGCCAGCGACTCCGCCTGCGCCTGCGACAGCACATCGGGAGTGCCGGTGAACACACCCGTACCGGCCTCCAGCTCCAGGGCGTCGGGGTACACCCGCAGCGTCAGGGAACCGCGCGGCTCGTCCAGTTCACCGGGCACCACCTCGAGGATGGTCACGCCCTGGAGGCCCTCCGCCGAGGCGAGGACCGAGTCCGCCGGAACACCGCCGCCGTCCAGCACGACGACCACGTGCGGCTGGTCCAGCACCGGCTGGCCGTCCCGGCTCCACCGGGGCCGGCCCTCCAGCTGCTGGGCGATCATCTCCTCGAGCTCGCCGAGGTCGAAGCAGATCAGCCGGCGCGTACCGGCACCGTCGGACTCCTTGTGCTGCATGTGCGGCAGCCACTTGGTCCACTCCCACTCCACCGCCGCACCCGGCGCGGCCACGACCGCGATCACCAGGTCCTCGGGTGAGTGCAGCGACGCCAGTTGACCGACCATCGACCGGGTCTGGCCGTAGACCGTCTCCGAGTCGCCGGAGACCGTCACGTGGTAGAAGGAGCGCAGCCCGACCGCCAGCGGCAGTTCGTTGACCGTGCCGTAGCCGGCGATGAACTGCTGCATCGCGTGGGCCGTCAGCGGCTCCAGCTCGTCCACCGGCGCGGTCTCGGGCGCGACCAGCGCCGTCGACAGCTGCTGCGGGCCCAGACCGATCCGCACCTGGACGAAGTCCGGGTCCGTGGAGCGCCGTTCCCACAGCCGCGATCCCTCGGCGACCAGCGCCCAGAGCTGCTCCGGCGCCGGGTGCAGGTAGTGCTGGGCGTCGCGCTGCTTGTGCGCGGTGCGCCGTACCTCGCGCCGCTTCTGCGCCAGGTACTTGAGGTAGTCGCGACGGGCCTCGGCCATCTGGCCGGACGAACCCTTGCGGGCCCGCACGATCTGGGCGACCACCATGACGAGCGTGGACGCCATCATGAGCACGCCCATGATCTTCATGAAGCCCTGCGCGCCCGGCATGAAGAAGAAAGCAGCCGACGAACCCATGCCGAGCATCGGCAGCAGGTTCATCAGCAGGCTGTCGTCCTCGTTGCGAGGGATTTCTGGCGGTGACTCGAGCTTGACCTCCTCACTCGGCACCTCCGGCGGGTAAACCCGCGGCGGGCGCTTGACGATGACGACGCTCACCGATGCACCAGTCCTTCACGCAATCGCAATCCTGAACCGCCCCCGTGGCGACGGCCCCCGTACGCACGTCCACTCGCCGGGCTCTTCACCGGGCCTATGAGTCGGGCGTTGATCCTACTGTTCTACGGGGTCTTTGAGACGGGAGGGGATGAGGAGATGACGAGAGGGGACGGTAGGGTGACGGCCCTGAAGAAGCGCGGGACGGGGATCGCCCCGGCAAACCGCGTCCGAGCACCAAGCACTGGACGAGGGGGAACCGTCAGGTGAGCACGGTTTCAGCAACCGGATTCTGCAGAGTCACGGTGGCGGCGCCGAACAGCCGGATCGATGTGGCACTTCCGGAGGACGTGCCTCTCTCTGACGTGTACCCGGAGATCCTGCGGCTGTCGGGCCAGACGCCCGAGGAGGCCGCGCCCGTCGGGTACAACCTGGTGCGCGGCGACGGCTCCGTCCTCGACGACGGCCGCTCGCTCGCCGAACAGCAGATCCGCGACGGCGAACTGCTGCTCCTGCGGCCGTTCGCGGAGTCGCTGCCGCCGGCCGTCTTCGACGACGTCGTGGACGCCGTGGCCGCCGCGGTCGAGACCGACCGCCGCAGCTGGAACGACGGCATGATGCGCGGCGTCGGCCTGGCCGCCGGCGCGCTGCTGCTGACCATGATGGCGCTGGTGCTGTGGTTCTCGGAGCCCCTCGCCCACGACATGCACGGCCTGCCCGGCGTCATCGCCGGTGTCACCGGCGTCGTCCTCGTCGCGCTGGCGTCCGTACGGGCCCGGGTCTACGACGACCACCTCGCGGCGGTGGCCCTCGGCCTCGCCGCGCTGCCGCACCTGATGGTGGGCGGCTCGGGCATCGTGGGCGTCGCCTCGGGCGAGGGACCCGGGCGGCTGCACCTGCTCGTCGGCTGCGCCGTCGTCCTCATCGCCGCGGTGCTGCTCGTCCTGATGCTGCCGCAGAACGACGCGCCCTTCGTCGCCGCCTCGTTCGCCGCCGGCGTCGGCGTCCTCGCCACCTTCGCCACGATCGTCAGCGAGGCCGAGCCGCGCCACGCCGCCGCCGTCACCGCCGTCGTCATGGTCGCCGCCGTCGCCTTCCTGCCCGGCTGGTCCTCCCGCTTCGCCAAGCTCCCCATCGGCTTCCGCTCGCCCGACCAGATCGCCAAGCGCGGGCGCGCCGAGGACCAGCAGGAGCAGGAGCCGGTCGACTACCAGCTCATCACCGCCCAGGCGCGCCGCGGACACGAACTGCTGCTCGGCCTCGTAGGCGGCTGCGCGGTCGGCGCCGTGGCCTCCGCCGGTGTGGTGCTCGGCTTCTCCACCAGCGGCTGGGCCCAGCTCCTGTCGCTGGCCGTCGGCCTCGCGATGCTGATGCGGGCCCGCCTCTTCCTGTACACGTCCCAGGTCGTGACCCTGATGTTCGCGGGCATCGTCACGCTCTGCCTGCTCGTGCTCGGCCTCGCCCTGAACCCGCCGGCCGACATCATCGAAGAGCTCACCTACAACCACAACAGCGCCCCGCTGGACTTCCGCACCATCTGGCTCTCCGCCGCCGTCGCCCTGTGCGCGGTGCTCCTCGTGGCGATCGCCCTGGTGGTACCGCGGAAGGGCGTGACCCCGTTCTGGGGCCGCATGCTCGACCTCTCCGAAGGCGCGGTCCTGCTCTCGCTCGTCCCGCTCTGCCTGGCGGTGCTCGACCTGTACGCGGCCGCCCGGGGCATGACCAGCGGCTGACCGGCCGGCCACCGGCATCGGCCACCAGCACGGCGCAGCGGCCGTCACCCACCGGGTGACGGCCGCTGCGCCGTGCGGATCAGACCCTCCGCGGCTTCCGCCCACGGGTCAGCCCCACCTGCTCCGCGAGGGTGTCCGCGGTGGGCGAGGCGCCCTTGCGCGAGCGGGCGGCCTTGGCCGGGCTGGTCCGCGCGACACGGACCACCCGGTGACCGCCGGGCGGCGACACCACGCCGCCGAAGCGCAGGTCACCCGCGAACCACATGCTCTCCACCGTGCTCCCGCGGTCCCTGCTCAGATCGCTGTTGAGGACGACGGGCTGCAGTGGCACCTCGTATCCCGGCTCAGGCCGGAGCACCACGACGGTCACCTGTGCCCTGCGCCTGAACGTGCACGGGTGCTCCTGCCATGGATAGGCGCGCAGTATGCGGCCCATGCGCCGGGCCGAGACCAGAGCCGTGACGGTGGCCGGGACGATCAGCAACGCGAAGACCGTGACCATGACGAAGGACCCGATGGCCCACTCCTCCCCGGACACCACACTGAGGAGCAGGATCCCCGCCCAGACGATGATCTCGGCCGCCAGCCACACCCGTCGCGTCCGTACACGACGCCGCCAGGACGCCGCTGTCTCGGGGTGGCTCATCGCTGCTTCGGAGGACGAGTGCATGATCGGGATGCTATAGGCGGCTCTGTAGGTGGTCCCGGGGCTCACGCCTGTGCGTAGCGGGCAGGCCGCCGCCGCAGGCTGGTACGCTGTGTGACGGCCGTTTGTGTACGCACCCCCGGAATGCCTGGCGAGAGCCGCATCTGGAGGCCGCGCCCAGCGGATCCCCGCCTTCCGAGTCGTGGAAGCTCCCCTGCGAAGAAGACCAGGGGCACTCGGTGGCAACAACGAAGACTCACAAGGAGTACGCATGTCGCTCGACGCCGCTACGAAGAAGCAGATCATCGCCGAGTTCGGTACCAAGGAGGGCGACACCGGCTCCCCCGAGGTCCAGGTCGCGATGCTCTCGCGCCGTATCTCGGACCTGACCGAGCACCTCAAGACCCACAAGCACGACCACCACTCCCGCCGTGGTCTGCTGATCCTGGTCGGTCAGCGCCGCCGCCTGCTGCAGTACCTGGCCAAGAAGGACATCCAGCGCTTCCGTACGCTGGTCGACCGCCTCGGCATCCGCCGTGGTGCGGCGGGCGCCAAGTAAGACGCCGTGAAGGGAGCGGTTCCCACGTCAGGGGAACCGCTCCCTTTGCTGTACGCACGGACATCGCTGTACGTGCGGAAACGTGCGCGCTGTCACCGCCGCTTTGTAGGGTGGTAGCACAACGCAATACGTACGACTCAGCGTGACAGCACCCGGTCCGCACCGGGTACACGGATGACGTCACGCACAACGAACGAGGAGAAGCGCACCTCGCCGCCGCCGGTCCTCGGTAGTGGCCCCCGGGGGACAGCGGACCCCGGGTGCTTCGATCGAAGACCGGCCCGCACCAGACGGAGGCGCTTCTCCGCCACCGTCCCCCTGCCACACGGGCGGGACCAGGGACGAAGACGAGGAGAAAACGCTGGTGGAGAACGAGACCCACTACGCCGAGGCCGTCATCGACAACGGCGCCTTCGGCACCCGTACGATCCGCTTCGAGACGGGCCGCCTGGCCCGTCAGGCCGCCGGCTCGGCCGTGGCCTACCTGGACGACGACACCATGGTGCTGTCGGCCACCACCGCTTCCAAGAACCCGAAGGACCAGCTCGACTTCTTCCCCCTCACGGTGGACGTCGAGGAGCGCATGTACGCGGCCGGGAAGATCCCCGGTTCCTTCTTCCGCCGTGAGGGCCGGCCCTCCGAGGACGCGATCCTCACCTGCCGTCTGATCGACCGCCCGCTGCGCCCGTCCTTCAAGAAGGGCCTGCGCAACGAGATCCAGGTGGTCGCCACGATCATGGCGCTCAACCCCGACCACCTGTACGACGTCGTCGCGATCAACGCCGCGTCCGCGTCCACGCAGCTGGCCGGCCTGCCCTTCTCGGGCCCGATCGGCGGCGTCCGCGTCGCGCTGATCAACAACCAGTGGGTGGCCTTCCCGACGCACACCGAGCTCGAGGACGCCGTCTTCGACATGGTCGTCGCGGGCCGCGTCCTGGAAGACGGCGACGTCGCGATCATGATGGTCGAGGCCGAGGCCACCGAGAAGACCATCCAGCTCGTCAAGGGCGGCGCCGAGGCGCCCACCGAGGAGGTCGTCGCCGCCGGTCTGGACGCCGCGAAGCCCTTCATCAAGGTGCTCTGCAAGGCCCAGGCCGACCTCGCCGCCAAGGCCGCGAAGCCGACCGGTGAGTTCCCGATCTTCCTGGACTACCAGGACGACGTGCTGGAGGCGCTGACCGCCGCCGTGCGCACCGAGCTCGCCCAGGCGCTCACCATCGCCGGCAAGCAGGAGCGCGAGGCCGAGCTCGACCGCGTGAAGTCCCTCGCCGCCGAGAAGCTCCTGCCGGAGTTCGAGGGCCGCGAGAAGGAGATCTCCGCCGCGTACCGTTCGCTGACCAAGTCCCTGGTCCGTGAGCGCGTCATCAAGGAGAAGAAGCGCATCGACGGCCGCGGTGTCACCGACATCCGCACGCTGGCCGCCGAGGTCGAGGCCATCCCGCGGGTCCACGGTTCCGCGCTGTTCGAGCGTGGCGAGACCCAGATCCTGGGCGTCACCACCCTCAACATGCTCCGCATGGAGCAGCAGCTGGACACCCTCTCCCCGGTGACCCGCAAGCGCTACATGCACAACTACAACTTCCCGCCGTACTCCACCGGTGAGACCGGCCGCGTCGGCTCCCCGAAGCGCCGCGAGATCGGCCACGGCGCCCTCGCCGAGCGCGCCCTGGTGCCGGTGCTGCCGACGCGCGAGGAGTTCCCGTACGCGATCCGCCAGGTGTCCGAGGCCCTCGGCTCCAACGGCTCGACGTCCATGGGCTCGGTCTGCGCCTCCACCATGTCGCTGCTGAACGCCGGTGTGCCGCTGAAGGCCCCCGTCGCCGGTATCGCCATGGGCCTCATCTCCCAGGAGATCGAGGGCGAGACGCACTACGTCACCCTCACCGACATCCTGGGTGCGGAGGACGCCTTCGGCGACATGGACTTCAAGGTCGCCGGTACCAAGGAGTTCGTCACCGCCCTCCAGCTCGACACCAAGCTGGACGGCATCCCGGCCTCCGTCCTGGCCGCGGCCCTCAAGCAGGCCCGCGACGCCCGCCTCCACATCCTCGACGTGATGATGGAAGCGATCGACAAGCCGGACGAGATGTCCCCGAACGCGCCGCGGATCATCACCGTGAAGATCCCGGTCGACAAGATCGGTGAGGTCATCGGCCCCAAGGGCAAGATGATCAACCAGATCCAGGAGGACACCGGCGCCGAGATCACGATCGAGGACGACGGCACCATCTACATCGGTGCCGCCGACGGCCCGGCCGCCGAGGCCGCCCGCACCACGATCAACGGCATCGCCAACCCGACCATGCCGGAGGTCGGCGAGCGCTACCTGGGCACCGTCGTGAAGACGACGACCTTCGGCGCGTTCGTCTCGCTGCTCCCGGGCAAGGACGGTCTGCTGCACATCTCGCAGATCCGCAAGCTCGCCGGCGGCAAGCGCGTGGAGAACGTCGAGGACGTGGTCGGCGTGGGCCAGAAGGTCCAGGTCGAGATCGCCGAGATCGACTCCCGCGGCAAGCTCTCCCTGATCCCCGTGATCGAGGGCGAAGAGAACTCCGACGACGACAAGAAGGACGACGCCGAGCAGTGACGTCCCGTAGCACGAAGGCGACGGCCCGCACCTCCACCGAGGCGCGGGCCGTCGCCCGTACCCAAACCCTCATCAAGGGCGAGAACGGCATCGGTACGGTCCGCAAGACCACCCTCCCGGGCGGCCTGCGCATCGTCACCGAGACCCTGCCGTCCGTGCGCTCCGCCACCTTCGGCATCTGGGCGCACGTCGGCTCCCGCGACGAGACGCCGTCGCTGAACGGCGCCACGCACTACCTGGAGCACCTGCTCTTCAAGGGCACCTCGCGGCGCAGCGCGCTGGACATCTCCTCCGCCATAGACGCGGTCGGCGGCGAGATGAACGCGTTCACGGCGAAGGAGTACACGTGCTACTACGCGCGCGTGCTCGACACCGACCTGCCGCTCGCCATCGACGTCGTGTGCGACATGCTCACCGACTCGCACATCCGAGAGGAGGACGTCGACGTCGAGCGCGGCGCCATCCTCGAAGAGATCGCGATGACCGAGGACGACCCGGGCGACTGCGTGCACGACCTGTTCGCGCACACGATGCTCGGCGACACCCCCCTCGGCCGCCCGGTCCTCGGCACGGTGGACACGGTCAACGCCCTGACCGCCGACCGCATCCGCCGCTTCTACAAGAAGCACTACGACCCGACGCACCTCGTCGTCGCGGCGGCCGGCAACGTCGACCACGCCAAGGTCGTACGGCAGGTCCGCGCCGCCTTCGAGCGCGCCGGCGCCCTCACGCGCCTCGACGCGACCCCCGTCGCCCCGCGCGACGGCCGGCGCGCCATCCGCACCGCCGGCCGGGTCGAGATCCTGTCCCGCAAGACCGAGCAGGCACATGTCGTCCTCGGTATGCCCGGCATCGCCCGCACCGACGAGCGCCGCTGGGCCCTCGGCGTGCTCAACACCGCGCTCGGCGGCGGCATGTCCTCCCGGCTCTTCCAAGAGGTGCGCGAGAAGCGCGGCCTGGCGTACAGCGTGTACTCGTACACATCGGGCTTCGCCGACTGCGGACTCTTCGGTGTCTACGCGGGCTGCCGGCCCAGCCAGGTCCACGACGTGCTGAAGATCTGCCGGGACGAGCTCGACCAGGTCGCCGAGCACGGTCTGCCGGACGAGGAGATCGAGCGCGCCATCGGCCAGCTCCGCGGCTCCACGGTCCTCGGCCTGGAGGACACCGGTGCGCTGATGAACCGTATCGGCAAGAGTGAGCTGTGCTGGGGCGAGCAGATGTCCGTCGACGACATGCTGGGCCGGATAGCCGCGGTCACCCCGGACGACGTCCGTGAGGTCGCCCGCGACATCCTCGGACAGCGTCCCTCGCTGTCGGTCATCGGCCCGCTCAAGGACAAGCAGGCCGCCCGGCTGCACGACGCGGTCGCCTGACGGCCGGTCGTTCCCACTCAGAAGGAAACAACAACATGAGCAAGCTGCGCGTGGCGGTCCTCGGTGCCAGGGGCCGCATCGGATCCGAGGCGGTACGGGCCGTGGAGGCGGCCGAGGACATGGAGCTGGTGGCCGCCCTCGGCAGCGGCGACAGCCTGGAGACGCTGGCCGAGCGGGGCGCCCAGGTCGCCGTCGAGCTGACCACCCCGGACTCCGTCATGGGCAACCTCGACTTCTGCGCGCGGCACGGCATCCACGCGGTCGTCGGTACGACGGGCTGGACCGACGAGCGCCTCGCGCAGCTGCAGGGGTGGCTCGCCAAGTCCCCGGAGACGGGCGTGCTCATCGCGCCCAACTTCTCCATCGGAGCGGTGCTCACCATGAAGTTCGCGCAGATTGCGGCGCCGTACTTCGAGTCGGTGGAGGTCGTCGAGCTGCACCACCCGAACAAGGTGGACGCCCCGAGCGGCACCGCCACGCGCACCGCCCAGCTCATCGCCGAGGCACGCCGGAAGGCGGGCAGCGCCCCGCAGCCGGACGCCACGGCCACGGCCCTCGACGGCGCCCGCGGCGCGGACGTCGACGGGGTGCCCGTCCACGCCGTCCGCCTGCGGGGCCTGCTCGCCCACCAGGAGGTGCTGCTCGGCGGTGAGGGCGAGACCCTCACCGTGCGCCACGACTCCCTCCACCACAGCAGCTTCATGCCGGGCATCCTGCTGGGCGCCCGCCGTGTGGTGAGCACCCCGGGTCTCACCTTCGGCCTCGAGCACTTCCTCGACCTGGGCTGAGCCGAGAGCCGACACTGACACGATGCGCGCGAAGATCACGTATGCCGTCACGGCCGCCGTCCTGGTCGTCTATTTCGTCCTGGTCGGCAGCCGGGGCGTGCTGCTCATCGGGACCGGTGAGCCGGTGGCGGTCGCCCTCGGGGCCGCCGTGCTCGTCCTGCCGGTGATCGGGCTCTGGTTCCTGTGGAAGAACACCCAGTTCGTCCGCAGGTCCAACCAGCTCGCCGCCGAGCTCGACGCCGAGGGCGGGCTGCCCGCCGACGAGCTGAAGCGCACGCCGAGCGGCCGGATCGACCGTGACTCGGCCGACGAGGTCTTCGCCCGGCGCAAGGCCGAGACGGAAGAGGCCCCGGACGACTGGCGCAGCTGGTTCCGCCTCGCCATCGCCTATCACGACGCCCGGGACACCCCGCGGGCCCGCAAGGCGATGCAGCGGGCGATCGCCCTGCACGAGGGCAAGCCGGGCCAGCCCGTCTGAGGCGCACCTGCCGAGGTGCACCTCCACGTCGGTCAGGGGCCGGTCCGCACCACGCGGACCGGCCCCTGACCGACGTCTTGCGTCCGGCTGCCCTCAGGGCCGCCGACCGTACTCCGCGACCCATGCCTCCACCGTGTCCGCGGCCCGGTCGAAGGCCATCGGACGACCCATGAAGTCGGCGTTGTGCGTGGTCATCAGCGGCGGCAGGCCCTCGGACGCCCGTCCCTGCCGGTCGACGACCAGCGCCTGCCCCTGCACCGTACGCGGCAGACCGAGCCAGCGCACCGGCTGCTGGACCGTACGGGCGGAGACGACCTGCTCCCAGGGGACGGTGCGGGTGGTGAGGAAGCCCACCTGGCGCAGCCCGCGCGCGCTCACCCAGGTCCCCATGCGCAGCAGCCGCAGGGCGCAGGCGATGACGAGCAGCGCCGCTGCGAAGCACACCGCGCCGGCCGACAGGGTGCCGGCGAACGTGATGATGACCGCCGCGGCGAGCACGTACGAGGAGAGCAGCAGGAGGAGCGCGGCCGCACCCACCCGCCACGGACCGGGACGGTAGGGCCGCCGCCAGCGGTCGCGGTCGTCGAAGGGCAGTGCCAGATCGTCCGCTGCCTCGTCGAAAGCGCGGTCGGCGGTCAGGAAAGGCAGGGGCACGGCTGTTCCTCACTCCATCCACCAGGGCTGTGCCCGGTGAGGTTATCGAGCCGGATCCCCGCTGACCACCCGCGGGCGGTCCAGGAGGCGTGTGCCGTGCCATTCGGGCGGCGGACGGACCGCCGACAGCAGTACGGCGCCACGGGGTCACGTGGGGACCCCATGGCGCCGTACGGCGGCTGTCAGCGGTTCTGGGACGCCTCGGACTGCTGCGAGTGGGCGGCGGACTGATCGGCGGACAACGCGGGCATGCCGAACAGCAGGGATCCTGCGAGGCCCGCGACCACGGTGAGTCCCACCAGCCACCGCCCGGCCAGCTCGCTCACGGAGGAGCGTTCACGGGGCGGGGGAGTGACGTTACTGCGGAACCTGTCGGCTTCGGCGACGAAGGCGAACGGGATGGGCTCGCGCCGGCGGAGCATGGGTTTTGCTTCCCCTCGGGAACTGGAACTCGTACGAAACACTTTCATCAACACAGACGAGCGAGTGCCCCGGATGGTGCCCTGTTTCACTGACTTTTCAGCAGTAGGTGGCAGTCCCCCGCGGCACACGGCGCAACCGCCCGCTGTCGGTGCCGGGCCGTAGAGTGGGCGCCGCCCCAGAGAAGTGAAGAAAGGGACCCCCCGAGCCGTGACCGACACCCCCGCCGACGATTTCAAGCCCGACTTCCGCAGTGACGTCACCGTCGAGCTGGTCAAGCACAGCGCGTCCGACGCCGACGTGCTCTTCGCCGCCCGCGTCTCCACCCTCGGCGAGCAGTCCCTGGACGAGCTGCACAAGGACCCGGAGCGCTCCAAGGGTCTGATCAACTACCTGATGCGGGACCGGCACGGCAGCCCCTTCGAGCACAACTCGATGACGTTCTTCATCAGCGCCCCGATCTTCGTCTTCCGCGAGTTCATGCGGCACCGCGTGGGCTGGTCGTACAACGAGGAATCGGGTCGCTACCGGGAGCTCCAGCCGGTCTTCTACGTCCCCGACGAGTCCCGCAAGCTGGTCCAGGAGGGCCGTCCCGGCAAGTACCGCTTCGTGGAGGGCACCCAGGGGCAGCAGGAGCTCGTCGGCCGCGTCATGCAGGACTCCTACCGGCACGCCTACGACGCGTACCGGGAGATGCTCGCCGCGGGCGTCGCCCGCGAGGTCGCCCGCTCGGTCCTTCCCGTCGGCCTGTACTCGTCGATGTACGCCACATGCAACGCCCGCTCGCTGATGCACTTCCTCGGCCTGCGCACCCAGCACGAGCTGGCGAAGGTGCCGTCCTTCCCCCAGCGGGAGATCGAGATGGTCGGCGAGAAGATGGAGGCGGAGTGGGCAAAGCTCATGCCGCTGACGTACGCGGCCTTCAACGCGAACGGACGCGTTGCCCCGTAGCGGCCGGCAGCGGTCTCCGGCTGGGCCCGGGAGGCACCGTGACGCCCCTGGGCCCAGGGGCGCACGCATGTACGGGTCAACCGGGCGAAGTGTCTGGATTGCGACCTTTCGCGAAGTTCATCTAGCCTGATCAAACGGACCCGGCACTGCCTGAACCCCCGAGCAGGCAGTGCCGGGCTCCACCTTTGTCAGGACTTTTCCCGCCCCCCGAGGGCAGACCCCGCCTTGAGCAACGAGTAGCGTGTTACCCATGGCTCCGACCTCCACTCCGCAGACCCCCTTCGGGCGGGTCCTCACCGCCATGGTCACGCCTTTCACGGCGGACGGCGCACTCGACCTCGACGGCGCACAGCGGCTCGCCACCCACCTGGTGGACGCAGGCAACGACGGCCTGATCATCAACGGCACCACCGGTGAGTCGCCCACCACCAGCGACGCGGAGAAATCGGATCTCGTACGGGCCGTCCTGGAGGCCGTCGGCGACCGCGCCCACGTGGTGGCCGGCGTCGGCACGAACGACACCCGCCACAGCATCGAGCTGGCCCGCGCCGCCGAGCAGACCGGTGCGCACGGGCTGCTGGTCGTCACGCCGTACTACAACAAGCCCCCGCAGGAGGGCCTCTACCGGCACTTCACGGCCGTCGCCGACGCCACGGAACTGCCGGTGATGCTGTACGACATCCCCGGCCGCAGCGGCGTCCCGATCAACACGGAGACGCTGGTCCGCCTCGCGGAGCACCCGCGCATCGTCGCCAACAAGGACGCCAAGGGCGACCTCGGCCGCGCAAGCTGGGCCATCGCCCGCTCCGGCCTGGCCTGGTACTCCGGCGACGACATGCTGAACCTTCCCCTGCTCTCCGTCGGAGCGGTCGGCTTCGTCTCGGTCGTCGGCCATGTCGTCACCCCCGAGCTGCGCGCCCTGGTCGAGGCGTACGTCTCCGGTGACGTCCAGAAGGCGACCGAGATACATCAGAAGCTGCTCCCGGTCTTCACCGGCATGTTCCGCACCCAGGGCGTGATGACCACCAAGGCGGCGCTCGCCCTGCAGGGCCTGCCCGCCGGGCCGCTGCGGGCGCCCATGGTCGAGCTGACATCCGAGGAGACCGCCCAGCTCAAGATCGATCTTGCTGCCGGCGGGGTACAGCTCTGATACCGGACTTCACAACTGAATAGGCAGGACACAGGTGCCTGCACCCCACCAACAACTGCTTTTGCACGAACGTCATGCGCGCCACGTGCCCTACAGGCACGTGGCGTGTGTGGTGAGGAGAGTCTTTTGAGTCATCCGCATCCTGAACTCGGCCCGCCGCCGAAGCTCCCCGAGGGCGGCCTGCGGGTCACCCCGCTCGGCGGCCTCGGCGAGATCGGCCGCAACATGACCGTCTTCGAGTACGGCGGCCGCCTTCTGATCGTCGACTGCGGGGTGCTCTTCCCGGAGGAGGAGCAGCCCGGAATCGATCTGATCCTGCCGGACTTCTCGTCCATCAGGGACCGTCTCGACGACATCGACGGCATCGTCCTCACGCACGGCCACGAGGACCACATCGGCGGCGTTCCGTACCTCCTGCGCGAGAAGCCGGACATCCCCCTGATCGGCTCCAAGCTCACCCTCGCCCTCATCGAGGCCAAGCTCCAGGAGCACCGCATCCGCCCGTACACGCTCGAGGTCGCCGAGGGGAACCGCGAGCGCGTCGGCCCCTTCGACTGCGAGTTCATCGCGGTCAACCACTCCATCCCGGACGCCCTCGCGGTCGCCATCCGCACCCCCGCCGGCATGGTGGTGCACACGGGCGACTTCAAGATGGACCAGCTCCCGCTGGACAACCGGCTCACGGACCTCCACGCGTTCGCCCGGCTGAGCGAGGAGGGCATCGACCTCCTCCTCACCGACTCCACCAACGCCGAGGTCCCCGGGTTCACCCCGCACGAGCGCGACATCTCCAACGTGCTGCGCCAGGTTTTCGCGGGCGCCCGCAAGCGGATCATCGTGGCCAGCTTCGCCAGCCATGTCCACCGCATCCAGCAGATCCTGGACGCCGCCCACGAGTACGGCCGCCGGGTCGCCTTCGTCGGCCGCTCCATGGTCAGGAACATGGGCATCGCACGCGACCTCGGCTACCTCAAGGTCCCGCCGGGCCTGGTCGTGGACGTCAAGACGCTGGACGACCTGCCGGACCACGAGGTCGTGCTCGTCTGCACGGGCTCCCAGGGCGAGCCGATGGCGGCACTGTCGCGGATGGCGAACCGCGACCACCAGATCCGCATCGTCCAGGGCGACACGGTGATCCTGGCGTCCTCGCTGATCCCCGGCAACGAGAACGCGGTCTACCGCGTGATCAACGGCCTCACCCGCTGGGGCGCCAACGTCGTCCACAAGGGCAACGCCAAGGTGCACGTCTCGGGCCACGCCTCCGCCGGCGAGCTGCTGTACTTCTACAACATCTGCCGCCCGAAGAACCTGATGCCGGTCCACGGCGAATGGCGCCATCTGCGCGCCAACGCCGAGCTGGGCGCCATGACCGGCGTCCCGCACGACCGGATCGTCATCGCCGAGGACGGTGTGGCCGTCGACCTCGTCGAGGGCAAGGCGAAGATCTCCGGCAAGGTCCAGGCGGGATACGTCTACGTGGACGGCCTCTCGGTCGGCGGCGTCGGCGAGCCCGCGCTCAAGGACCGCAAGATCCTCGGTGACGAGGGCATCATCTCGGTCTTCGTGGTCGTCGACTCGTCCACCGGCAAGATCACCGCCGGCCCCCACATCCAGGCCCGTGGCTCCGGCATCGACGACTCCGCCTTCGGCGGGGTCATCCCGAAGATCACGGAAACTCTGGAACGCTCGGCCCAGGACGGCGTCGTCGAGCCCCACCAGCTGCAGCAGCTCATCCGCCGCACGCTGGGCAAGTGGGTGTCGGACACGTACCGGCGCCGGCCCATGATCCTCCCGGTCGTCGTGGAGGTCTGACCTGCGCCGTGCGGCCTGCAGTGCAGGTCCACGCACGCGGCAACTGAGAGCGGGGCGCCTCGATTTGCATCGAGGCGCCCCGCTCCAGTACGTTTACGGCTCCGCCCGAACGGGAACCCGGATGCTCCGAGCACCGGGAGCACCTCCCGGAGCGGGGCGGAAATCCCGACTCAGAACTTCTGATAAAGTCGGAATCGCTGGAAGGGAAAGCGCGAAAGCGAAACCCGGAAAGCACCGAGGAAATCGGGCCCGAAAGGATCTGATAGAGTCGGAACCGCCGGAAAGGGAAACGCGAGAGCGGGAACCTGGAAAGCGCCGAGGAAATCGGACCGGGAAACGGTCTGATAGAGTCGGAAACGCAAGACCGAAGGGAAGCGCCCGGAGGAAAGCCTGAGAGAGTATCTCGGGTGAGTACAAAGGAAGCGTCCGTTCCTTGAGAACTCAACAGCGTGCCAAAAGTCAACGCCAGATATGTTGATACCCCGTCTACCGGAAGTCTT
>JODX01000027.1 GCA_000719105.1 Streptomyces sclerotialus
GAAACACAGGGAAACGCGCCGTCCGCTCCCACAGGACAGACGGACGGGCAGGCCGGAACCCGGACAGCAGGAATCACCCGACACCGCGGTCATGAGACCGGGACGATCTCGACCGGCACGGACGGCACCCGGTCGGCCCTCGGGTGACGCACGGCAGGCTGGGGCGGGGGTTCGACGAAGGCATGGGGGTACTCCATCGCGGCTCAGCCGGGGGACCGCCACGCGGCGTCGCGGAGCTCTCCGACTATGCGAAGAGCCAGGCTGCGCTGCTGCGAACCTCACCGGAACGAAACGGCATGGCGCAGGTGCTCTGGTGCGCGGATCTGCCGTGCGGCACGGTTTGCTCAGGGCCGACGTGGTTCGAAATCTCGGTCTGTGGTCGGTTTCCCAGACAGGGATGATTGAGGGATTGCCGGTGACCGTCAATACTTACCGCGGAAAAAGTTTCCGTTTCCCGTCCGAAACTTTCGGACCGCCGTCGAGTCGGACGGCGAATCCCCCGGCGCCGCTGTCGGCGGATGCCGTGGGGACAGGGGCGGGACCAGGACGAGTGTGCGGACGCCGCCTGCTCAACCCACCCCCGCGTGGACCCTCGGACTGGCGTGCCGTATCGCCGAACTCCGGAGTGTCTGCGGTCGGCGCAACAGCTTGGCACGCTCCAAGCGGAGGAGCTGTTTGCGACAGATCGGCGATAAACCTTGACCAGGGGGCTCCACATTCCTAGCTTGTGGCGTCAAAGATTCGGGAACTCGTCGAAAGTTTCGAATCGTCCCTGCCCCCGGTACGGCCGCTCCGCGGTTCATCGACGTCACCTCACCCCTCTCCAAGGAGACACTTCGATGCGGTTTCGCCACCCGTCCTCGATCCGTCATAGACGCTTACTCGCCGTCCTTGCACCCCTGCTGCTCGTGGCCGCCTTCCTCGGCGCACAGCCCGCCGAAGCGGCGACCGTAGACCCCAACGCCTCGTATGTGCTGGTCAACCGCAACAGCGGCAAGGCCCTGGACGTCTACAACATGGCGACCGGCGACGGCGCCCGCATCACCCAGTGGACCAGGAACGATCAGAACCAGCAGCAGTGGCAGTTCGTCGATTCCGGGGACGGCTACTACCGCATCAAGTCCCGCCACTCGGGCAAGGTGCTGGACGTCTACAACTGGTCCAACGCGAACGGCGGCTCGATCGTCCAGTGGGCCGATCTGAACGCCACCAACCAGCAGTGGCGGCTGGCCGACAGCTCGGACGGCTACGTGAGGCTGATCTCGCGCCACAGCAACAAGGCCCTCGAAGTACAAGGCGCCTCCACCGCAGACAACGCGAACATCGTCCAGTACGACGACTGGGGCGGCACCAACCAGCAGTGGCAGCTCGTCAAGGTCGGCGCCGACACCCCCGGTTCGTGCGCTCTTCCGTCGACCTACCGCTGGACATCGACGGGCGCGCTGGCGCAGCCCAAGCAGGGGTGGGTCTCACTCAAGGACTTCACCGTCGCCCCCTACAACGGCAGACAACTCGTCTATGCGACGACGCACGACACGGGCACGAGTTGGGGTTCGATGAACTTCGACCTGTTCACCAACTGGTCGGAGATGGCCTCGGCCAGGCAGAACACCATGTCGACGTCCACCGTTGCGCCCACGCTCTTCTACTTCGCGCCGAAGAACATCTGGGTACTCGCCTACCAGTGGGGCGGAAGCGCCTTCTCCTACCGGACGTCGAGCGACCCCACCAACCCCAATGGCTGGTCGTCCCCGCAGGTGCTCTTCTCCGGAAGCATCACCGGCTCCGGAACGGGACCCATCGACCAGACACTCATCGGCGACGGGACGAACATGTACCTGTTCTTCGCCGGCGACAACGGCAAGATCTACCGGGCCAGTATGCCGATCGGGAACTTCCCGGGCAGCTTCGGCTCGAACTCGACCGTGGTCATGAGCGATACGACGAACAACCTGTTCGAAGCCCCGCAGGTCTACAAGCTGCAGGGCCAGAACCGCTACCTCATGATCGTCGAGGCGATCGGCTCGCAGGGCCGCTACTTCCGCTCGTTCACGGCCACCAGCCTGAACGGCTCGTGGACACCCCAGGCCGCGACCGAGAGCAATCCCTTCGCCGGCAAGGCCAACAGCGGCGCCACCTGGACCAACGACATCAGCCATGGCGAACTGCTCCGCACCAGCCCCGATCAGACCATGACCGTCGATCCCTGCCATCTGCAGTTGCTCTACCAGGGGCGCAGCCCCAGCTCAGGCGGCGACTACGGCCTCCTGCCCTACCGTCCGGGCCTGCTGACACTGCAGCGCTGACGGCATGACACGGGTCCGGCTCCGGTATGGAGCCGGCGTGGCGGGCCCGGCGGAAGGCCGGGCCCGCCCGAATCAGGCGCAGCGCTCAGGTCGTGATCCCGGACCGGGTGGAAAAAACTCAGCCTCGCACGGACGACGTGCTCCACTCCCTTTTGGATTGAGCCGCGGAGAGCCGCCTGAAGCACCCGAGTAGATTCTTCGTCTACTGGTAGTACACGCCCGACTCGCCTTCGACCTGCGAGGTGCGCTGTCCGGTGCACCGGCGTCCGAAGCGTTACCCAGCCAATTCCCCGTGCCGCCTTGGGCAACCTCACCAGGAGGTACCCGTGAAGATGCTCATCAACGTCTCCTGGTGCGGCGCGGAAGCAGCGTTCCGGGAAGTACACCTCCTCGTGGCTCTCCCGCCGCCCGAGTACATACCGCGCAAGATCACCATTCCGACCCTCGACGAGATACTCGCCGCTCAAGGACGCCGGCAGTGACGGACTCCGCGTCATCATCGGCCTCATGTCGCACCTACGCATTGCGCCACTTCTTCGCCTCCGACTGCCTGGCCATGGGGATACCGATCACGGACGTCGCAGAATGGATGGGACACAGGAACATCAACATGACGTTATGACGTTCAAGATCTTCCGCCACCTCATGCCGGCATCGATCGGACGCGCCGCGAAGCTCTGAGATGTACGTCCCTTCCCGATAGTGCCGCAGCGACGCGCGCAGGATCACAACGGAGCTCGAACCGGTGCCGGACAGCCTTGCGCTCGGACCCTGTCATGCCACCGCGAACACCTTCGGTATCGCCGCACTCCAGAGCGACTTCCAGGCAGGTCCCTTGCTACCTCGACGGCCGTGGCACAGGCCTCCCTCTGCTGCCAACTGTGATCTTCCCTGACACGGGGTCGCGGGTGCTCGTTGTGCGGGGCCCCGCGGTGGCCCGGTCGCGGCGGCCGCGGCGGCCGCGGCCAGAATGCTGGTCCTCGTGAACAGCGTCGTGTCCGTCCGCGACCGCCAGGGGACCGCTGGTGCTCGGCGACTACGGCGCGGGCTCCGAGCCCGCCCTTCGCCACACCGAGACGGGCCGTCGACGCGGCCACACATCGCCCAGTCCGATCAGGGATCCGCACACCCTTGACCTGGTGATCGGTGCGGGAACACAAGGGTGCTGACAGTTCACCCGAGTTCGAACGCAACACCGGGTCGGGCGTGCCGTGACAAGCTTCTCCTCGTGACCGCATTCGACGTCGCCGCACTCACGTTCACCCAGTTCACCCGGCCGCCCGAGCTCTCCGGCGCCCTCCGGCGGGAACTCGCCGCCTGTTGGGCAGCGGTGGTCAACTCCGGCGGGGCGGTCATTCCAGCGGACTGTCCGCTGCCGCCCCTGACGCCGGCGGACGTCGACGCCGCCGTGGGCCGTATCGCGGAGAGCCTGGCGCCGGAGCGCAGCAGGCTGCTGGCAGCCACGCTCGACGGTGCTCTCGCGGGCTGGCTGCTCGTCCGCCGTGAAGGGCACCCGCTCGAAGCGCACTGCGGTGTGGTGAACCACGTGCAGACGCAGGTGCACCTCAGGGGCCTGGGTATCGGGGCCGCGCTGATGCACCGCGTCCGCCATGTCGCACGGGAGGAGATGGGCCTGGAACGACTCAAACTGGCGGTGCGGGCCGGTCTGGGACTCGAGCACTTCTACCGCAGGGCCGGCTGGACCGAGGTCGGCCGGTGGCCGGGTGCGCTGCGCCTGGCGCCCGGTGACGACCGCGACGAGATCCTCATGAGCCTCGTACCGTGACGACGGCCTCGACTACGACGGCGTCGACACCCCCCGGCGACAACGCCTCCCGGCGGAGCGCCGGGGCAGGGTCCGGCACAGGACCGAGAGCACCGAGAGCCCGTCAGTCCTTCAACGCCACGAGCACACAGCTGTCCCCCACCTGCCACACCGGCGTGACGCGGCTGAACCCCGCCTGGCGCAGCAGTTCGGCGTGGCGGCACACGGGGAGGTGCCGGTTGCCGCCTCCGCCGCCGGACGACGGACGGCTTCGCTCCCGCTGCTCGAACAGGTCGGCCAGCTCGGGGTCCGCGGCCGCCGCCCGCCACCAGGACTCCCAGTCCTCGCTGCCGTGAACACCCGCCCGCTCGGCCCGGCGGCGTCCCACATGGGCGGTCAGGTCCGAGCAGGACCGCATGTCCGGAGGGAAGTGGTCCCCGTTGACCAGCGCCCCGCCGGGGCGGAGCAGAGCCGCGAGGGAGCGGTAGGTCTCCAGCAGGTCGCGGGCGGGGAGGTAGTGCAGCGCCGTCGTCGAGACGGCGACGTCCAGGCTGCGGGGCAGCTCCAGGGCATCGGCCCAGCCGTCCTCGCCTATCACCGCGTGCACATAGCGGGCGGCGTCCGCGTGGTGGGTGCGCCCCAGCTCCAGCAGTACGGGGTCCATGTCGACCGCGACGATCTCCGCGTCCGGCAGGCGGCGGGCGAGCCGGGCGGACAGGGAACCGGGTCCGCAGCCCAGGTCCAGCAGGAGCGGCCGGGTACGGCCGGCGCAGACGTGCTCCACGACGTCCGAGATCACTGTGAAACGTTCCTCGCGGTCCACCGCGTACCGCTGCTGCTGCCGCTCCCAGCGCTCCACCCACGTCCTGGCCGCATCCATGCTCACGCCCATCCGGTTGCGCCACCTCTTCCGTCTCTCACCTGTCGGCACCTGCTGCGCAATCTACAGGTGGAAACGATTATCAATAACCATTCACGCCAGGGAGGCGAGAACGCTCAGCAGGCGGTCGATCTCCTCGTCGGTGTTGTAGACGTGCAGGCTCACCCGTACGGATCCGGCCTTGTCGTCCGCGCCCGCCTGGCAGAGGCTGTCGGCCCGGACCATGAAGCCGTGGCTGAAGAGGACGAACCCGAGGTCGTCGGACGGGATGCCGCGGTGCCGGAAGGTGACGATGCCGTGCCGTCGCTGGGCCGCGGGCAGCGCGGAGTCGGCGGCCAGACTGGCGGGGCAGCCGAGGACCTCGTAGGCGTCCAGGCGGCGCAGCCGGTCGGTCAGGCGGGTGGCCAGACGGGTGACGTGATCCGCGACGCGGTCGACGCCGACCGCGTCCAGCCAGTCGAGGGCGGCCAGCAACGACACGACGCCCACGGTGTTGGGGGTGCCCTGCCAGCCGGAGGGCACCAGGGCGGGTCCGCGGGTGTTGCGCGCCCAGACCGCGCCGGTGCCGGGCAGGGCCAGTGCCTTGTGCCCGGAGAAGACGACGAAGTCCACGTCGAGCGCCGGATCGCCGACCCGGACGGGAAGATGGCCGACACTCTGCGCGGCGTCCAGGCAGATGGGGACGTCAGGGCCCACGGCGGCGCGGAGGCGGTGGACGTTCATGTCCCCGCCGTAGACATGGTGGACATGGGTGGCGGCGACGAAGCGGGTGCGGGGGCCGACGGCGTCGGCGAGGGCACGGTGGTCGTAGTCGCCGGACACCTCCTGGTACGGCAGGGCGCGGACGCGCACCTCGGTGCCGCGCTCCGCGAGCAGGCGCCGGGCTTCGAGCCAGGGTTCGAGGTTGGCCCGGTGGTCGGCGAACGGGACCAGGATCTCGTCGCCGTCGGTGAGGTGCTCCACGAGCCAGTCGCGGGCGACGGTGCGCAGGCCCTCGGTGGTTCCGCTGGTGAAGTGGACGGTGGAGCGGTCCGGTTCCCGGTCGCCGAGGAACTCCTTGACCCGCTCACGGGCCCGTTCGATCAATTCCGTGGTCCGGTTGGCCCAGGGATAGGTGCCGCGGCCCGCGTTGGCGTTCGACGTCGTCAGGTAGGTCTGTACGGCGTCCAGGACGGCCTGTGGCTTCTGCGAGGTCGCCGCACTGTCCAGGTACGCCAGCTCCGGATGCGCCGTGATGATCGGGAACTGCGCCCTCAGCTTCTGCTGCCAGGGCCCGTCTCCGTCATGGGTCGTGCCGTGCACGGTCACTCCCTCGTCAGCGGTGCGCCCGCGTCCCGCCAGGCGACGATGCCACCCGCCAGGCTGCGCACGTCCGGGTGCCCCATGCGGGTCAGCAGCGCGGCGTAGCGCAGCGACTTCTCCCCCACCGGACAGGCCAGCAGCACCGGTGTCCGCCTGCTGAACGGCAGCCCGGTCCGCACCAGTTCCTCGAACATCTCGTCGACGATGTTGACCGAGCCCTCGATGTGCAGGGCGGCGTAGGCGTGCGGGCCGCGCAGGTCGACCACCAGAGGACGGGGATCGCCCTCCGCCGTCCAGCGCCGGGCGTCCTCGACGCCGATGACCCGGGCCTCGGCACGTATCTCGCTGTCGGTGAGCGACGACACCGAGGGCCCGCGCCGTGCTCTGCCCAGCAGCTCCGGTCGGCGCCGGCGCACATAGCTCAGGTAGCTCTCGGCACGGTCGCACACGATGAAGACGGCGCTCTGGCGACGGCCGGTGCCCGCCAGCCCGGCGTCGACGGACGCCAGGTGCCGGATGGCTCCCTGATAGGCGGCACCGCCGGTCGGGCCCGACAGCAGCCCGCAGCGGCGGATGAGGGTGACCATTCCGTCGATGGCCTCCTGGGAGGTGACCGACGCGAGGGAGTCGTACGTGGCCGGGTCGAACAGACCGACCTGGTGCACCTCGTCGATGGTGCGGATGCCGGGGATGAAGTCGGACTTGTCGGCGACCAGCCCGAGCACCCGGACCTGCGGATCGTGCTCGCGCAGCACCTGGGCGACACCGGTGGAGGAGCCGGCCGTGCCGACGCAGGCGATGAACCAGTCCGGTGCCTGCCCGTCCAGGTCCTTGACGATCTCCGGCCCGGTCCCGGCCGCGTGTGCCTCGACGTTGCGGGGGTTGAAGTACTGGTCGGTGTGCAGATACGTGCTTCCGGGCTCCGAGAGGGCCTGGTGGAAGCGGGTGAGCGGATCGTCGGTGTCCGTCGGGTCGAGGCACTCGCTCTGCCCCGGGAGTTCCTCGATCTCCGCCCCGAGGAGCAGCAGCAGTTCCTTGATCTCGGGGACGCGCATCCGGTTGGTGACGCTCTTGAACTTCAGCCCGTGCAGGCCGGCCAGCAGGGCGAGGGCCTTGGCCGTGTTGCCGCTGGAGAGTTCCACGACCGTGCCGTCACCGCCGGCCGCCTCCTCCAGGTGCGGGCGGGCCATGTGCCAGGCAGGCCGGTCCTTGACGGACCCGAACGGGTTGAGCATCTCCAGCTTGGCGTACAGGTCGATGTTGTCCAGTCCGTGCACGGACGGATCGATGCGGACCAGCGGTGTGTTGCCGATGGCCTCGGTGATGCTGTCGTATCTCAAGACGGCACTCCCTGCGGGTGTGTGAGCGGCCAGTAGTCCTCGTCCAGACACCAGTGCCGGGCACCGCCCTCCTCCGTGACCGCCACGGTCCGCGCGACGGGCTGCCGCTGCGCGTGGTGGGCATGGAAGTCCGAGACGTAGCCGGCGGTGTTGACGAAGGCCAGCAGGTCCCCGGCGCGGGGCAGGCGGGGCAGGAAGACCAGCCGCCGGGTGATCAGGTCGGCCTCCAGACAGAGGTTGCCGACGAGATGGACCCCGACCGGTCCGTCGTCCGGCGCCGCGTCCCGGGAGTCACCGCGGGGCAGCAGCACGGGGTCGACGAGGACCCCGTGCTCCTCCAGACTCACGTCCCCGGCGTTCATGCCGAGGCGCACCAGGTGCCGGGTGGGGTCGCCGTCCATGGGCCGCACGTCCAGTACGCGGGCCAGTGACAGTCCGCACTGGTCGACGAGGGCGCGCCCCGGTTCGACGTACAGATCGTTCAGGTGCTCCAGCAGGAGCGTGGCGGGCGGCCGGCCCAGGACCGGGGCGGTACGCGAGAGCAGTTGGTCGAGGTAGCCGGGTCCGGCGACGGGCCGGTGGGCGGGGTACAGGGCCGCCGCGCCGCGTACC
Source organism: Streptomyces sclerotialus (assembly GCA_000719105.1). Lineage (GTDB taxonomy): Bacteria > Actinomycetota > Actinomycetes > Streptomycetales > Streptomycetaceae > Streptomyces > Streptomyces sclerotialus_B. Next base: position 8,206 of record JODX01000027.1, read on the forward strand.
GTGCCGCCCTCGTTGCGCAGCCCGTAGCCGTGACCGCGCCAGGTCAGGGACGGCCGCGCGCCGAGCACCGCTTCGCTCAGCGCGGTGGTCCACCGCTCCCACTCGCCCGCCTCGGCGACGTAACCGACTCCGAACCCCCCGCCGATGTCGACGACGCGCGGCGTCAGGCCCCGCGCCCGGCACTCGTCCATCGCCAGCACGCACCGCTCCAGCGCCCGGGCCTTCTCCTCCAGCCCGGTGGTGTCCAGGTGGTACGCCAGACCGGTCAGTGCGACGGCGTCCTGATGCCGCTCCAGCGCCGCCCACAGCTCATCGGCTTCGGCGAGAGGCGTACCGAAGCGGCTGCGGCGCGACAGCACCCGCGTGCCGGCACCGCCGTGCCCGGTGTCCGACTCGAACCCTGACAGACGCGCCAGCACGTCCACCCTGCCCAGTCCGTACGTCCGGACGAGCTGCGCCAGTTGCTCCAGCTCGCCGACCGAGTCCAGGTTGACCGTCGCCCCCACCCGGGCCGCCAGCCACAGGAACTCCCGGTCCTTGGGACCGGTGGCCATCACCCGGTCCCCCGTGAACCCACAGCTCAGCGCATGCCGTAGCTCCTCCAGAGAGGCCACGTCGATGCCGACGCCGGCCGGGTCACAGGCGGCCAGCCTCCGCACCAGGGCGCTGGAACGATTCGCCTTGTGCGCGAAGTACACCCGGCCGGCGAGGTGATGGCGGCGGTAGACGGACCGGAAACGTTCGGCGTTCTCGGCGACGGCCTCCGGGAGCAGCACATTGAGCGGCGAGCCCAGTACGTCGACCAGCGAGTGCAGGAACGGCACATCCCCCAGCAACGAGGCCAGCGGCGGATCCACCCGCGGCCTCAGATACAAGGGCGCGTCCTTCACGAAGTACCCTCCCCACGTCAGCCGGCCGTCGATTCGTCGTCACGACGACCGTCCCGGGATAGTCGTTTCCCTCTACACGCGCTGCTAAGCGCAAGCTGGTGCTTCACGAAGGCGTGGTCGGTGACCGTAGCGACCTGTCCGCCTGGCCCAGTCGCCTCGCGTCGCGGCGTGTCGGCTCGTTCGACGGTCCAGCCGAAGGACGGCAGGGCGAGTCCGGCGTACACCTCGTCCGGGGTGGGGAAGTACGTGTCCTGGTCCTGGTTCCATGTCCACGGGCATCTCACGCACGTCGGTGCCGCCGACGCGGACCGATCCGGCGTCCACGTCGAAGAAACGGGCGATGAGCCGGACCAAGGTGGTCTTGCCGGCACGGGACGCGCCGACCACCGCGGGTGCGGGCGTGATGTTCACGGTCGTAGTGCGGATGTGAGTAGTTGCGGTACAGAAAGTGCCGCTGAGATTGATCTTGCTCGGCTAGCGATCTCCCGCCACAAGCTGGCCCGGGACGGAACCAGCTCGGCTCGCTCACTCTGGTCCTCAGCACCATCGTGCTTTGGACGACCCGTTACGTCGACGCCGCCGTCGCCCAGCTACCAGGCCGAGGGCCACGCGATCCGCGAGGAGGACATCACCCGGCTCTCCCCTCTCAAGCACCGCAACCTGAACCTGCTCGGCCGCTACAGCTTCACCGCCTCGACCCCGGCCGCCGACGCCCTGCGCCCGCTGAGCGACGCGGACGCGCTCGAGCTGGACGGAGACGACGCATGCGCGGACTGAACGCCCGCATCGGGTGACGCGGGCATATCAGGTGGCCGGGTGCTCGGGAATCGCAAGCGCCGGCAGGGGAGCTGATGCCAGGCCGCCCGACATGTCCGACTAAGCCTTGATTGATGCGGCCGACCTGGCGGCCTGCTCGATCTTCGCGCAGTAGGCTGCACGGGCTTCCTCGTCGATCTGCTGCTCGTATTCGGGGCGCACCCCGGTCCGGCCTTCGAGGCCCTCGCGCAGGATATCGGCGTGCCCGGCATGCCGGTTGGACTCGCTGAGGACATGGACCATGACGGCGAACAGGTTCGTGTTGGGATACGGCTTCCGCCACCACGGCACGTGGCCGGGGGCGTCGAGGGGTAGCTCGTTGGGCTGGCAGAGCCGAGTCAAGGACTCCTCACACAATGAGCTACCGGGAATGACTGCCTGTCAGAGAGACGTGGGGGCGGGGGCGGGGTGCGTGACGGCTCGCGGCCGACCCGACCTACGACGGTCACTGCGCAGGAGAACTACACGCATGCTGTTCGGTGCCGTTCTCTGATCCCGTTGAGAGGTTCGGGACGGGGACCGGGGAGGTGGGCCGGTGCCAGGTGAGAATCCAGCCGGCGGTAAGCGCCACCGCGCCGCCTGCCAGGGCGATTGCGCCGCCTGTTCCCATGCCTGCGGCCACCGCGCCCAAGCAAACCGGTCCGACACCCTGTAGCGTCATGCTGCCGGAGCCGAGCAAGCCGAAGGCCTGGCCTTGGCCATCCTGCGGCAGGGCGTCCAGGAACGGGCGTTGCAGGCCGAGACCGTAGGCGTATCCGAGGCCGCTGAGCAGCAGCAGACAGGACGAAACGCCCACTCCGGGCTCGACAGCAAAGCCGATCAGAGGCAGCCCCGCCAACGCAATCAACGGGACTACCAGTCGCTCCCGGGCGCGTGGCCGTAGCAGTCGACCCACCAGCAGGTCACCGACAAGCATGCCAACTGGCAGACAGCCCATCAGCACCGCGTACCAGCCGGGCGCGAAGTGGCGTTCTCCCGCGTAAGCGACGATGAGGCCTTCCGCGCCCGCTACGAACGCGACGGGTAACCACTGGGCCAGCATCAGTCGTCGCACTGTGCGTCCGCGCAGCAGCATGCCTGCACCATGCAGGCTTGCACGGACGGCCCCGCTGTCGCCCCCAGCGCTGCCGGGTGTGCCGCCGAACTCTCCCGGCTGCAGCCGGGGTAGCCGGAAACGGATAGCAAGCGCGCAGCCGAGGTAAAGGACGGCGCTGACCGCGAGCGCCCGGCGTGGGCCGAGTGCCGCGACGACCGCACCTGCCAGCGCCAGACCGAACAATTGCGCGCCGGCGCCAGCGATGTTGTTCAGAGAACGGCCCAGTACATAGGCGTCGCCCTCCAGCGACTGCGCGACCAGCCGACTCGACGCGCCGTGAAACACCGGTGTGGCAAGGGAGAGCAGCGCCACGACACCAAGGCTTGCCGCGACCGGCATCCGCACCAGGGCGAGCAGCAGGGCGGCGGCGCACGTCAAGGCGTAGCCGCCGGTAATGAGCGCGCGGGGCGGCAGTCGGTCGGCCAGTGAGCCCAGCAACAGCGAGCCGAACAGCTGTGGGATGAAGCCGATGCCGAAGGCTACTGCGCTCAGCAGCGCGGAGCCGGTGGCCGAGAAGACCAGAACCGAGAACGTGGTGATCCGCAGCGCGTCCGCAGTGATCGCGACGGCGCGGGTTGAGAAGAGCAGCCGGAATCGCGGCTCGGCCAGCACCTCCCGGTAGGTGGCACGGTGGTTGCCCGGCGCGGGCTCGGCGGTTGGGGTCATGACGCCCAGCCTCTCCGTGCGCCCACGCCACTCACCAATGATTCGTCGCTGGACGAATCGGAACAACGTCCGCGGTAGCATGGCAGAGTGCTGCGCTTCGAAGTCTCCGTCGAGGACCTGCTGCGCAGCCGGTTCGCTCTGTCGCCCGCGCTGGACCTCTGCCTACTGCTGCGCTCGCTCGCCGGTCAAGACCGGCCGCTGCCGCGAGCATGGGCCGCCCGGCTCATGCCAGCCTTTGAACGCCTTCGCCGCGAGACCGAACTGAACGCCGCCCTTGCCCTGCAGACCCCGCGATCCGGACCGAACTTCGTCGCCCCGCCTCCACGCGGCCTCAACCAGACCTGGGCAGACGACCTGGCTATGATCCGGGCCACACCGCTGGAAGCGGCCCGGCACGAATTCGCCACCACTTTGCCTGGCCTGTCCGCCCGCGATCCCCGCGTACGCGCAGTGCTTGACTCGAAGGACGCCGTCCCCAGGATCGCCGAGGCGATGGACCAGGCGTGGCACGAGCTGCTCGCCACGGACTGGCCGCAACTGCGCGCGATCTGTGAGCGCGATGTCGTGCACCGGGTGGGTGTGATCGGCGACCACGGATGGGCCACGACCATCGAGAGCCTGCACCCGGGCATCGCCTGGCAAGCCGGCGGCATCGAGATCGGCTTCTTCCGAGGCGGAACAGTCCGCCTCGCCGGCGACGGGCTCCTGCTGATCCCATCGGCCGTCGTCGGGCATATCGCCGCCCACACGGAAGACCCCTGGCCCAGGACCTTGGTCTATCCTGCCCGCGGCACCGCTGCCCTGTGGGGCGAGCAGGAGACCGTCCCTCAACCGGACGCGTTGACCGCTCTGGTCGGCCGGGCCCGAGCCCGGCTGCTGGTAGCGCTGGACGCCCCGGCCAGTACCAGCCACCTCGCCCGAAACCTCGCCATGGCACCCGGCGCGGTAGGAGACCACCTCGCCATCCTGCGAGGCGCGGGGCTGCTCGTCCGCGCCCGGTCCGGACGGTCGGTGCTCTACCGGCGCACCCCGCTGGGCGAGGCGCTGGTCGCCGGTTCGGGCTGAGGGCTCAGATCAGCGCTGCTTTTTGAGGCGCCGCCAGCAGATGATTGCGCAGCCGAGGGTGAGGCCCCGGTGTCCTATCTCTGGCCCACGGTGCAAAGTAGGCGCTACAGCTCGAACGCCAAGCTACCCGGAGGCTTCGAGGGCTGTACGACTGGCCTCCGGGTGAGTAGTTGCGGTACAGGAAGTGCCGCCGAGGATCGATCTTGTGTAGCTGTCCGCGAGAGCGGGCGGGCTGCGTGACTCAGACGTCGTCGAACGACAACTGGTTCGGGCTGTCCCAGCCTGTCTTCTCGACACATGTGAGGCATGTAGAAGCCCGCATTTCGGTAGAGATGGGCATCCACCGGCTCTCGACAGACTCGCCTCCCGGGAAGCACGCGCGTGTTCTCACGACGGAACGACCGCGCAGCCCGCTGTATCGGCACCAGAAGTGGCCGTCCGTAACGCCACACCACTTCAGCGTTTGGAAGAGCTCAAGCGTCCACGGGAGCTCGCCCACCTCGTCATACCCGTATGCGGAGATGCTCCGGCCGTCCTCCATGACCAGGTCGTGTGTGCGCCCGCCCCCCAAACTCGTCGATGGTGCGTCAGTTGCCAGAGAGCCGTGCCGCTGAAGTACGAAGGGGACGCCTGAACTTCGACGGCCACGACTTCGCGGGGGACTCGCTCAAATCGCGCAGTCGTAGTTCGAACTGCGGCCGCACCAACTCATGCTCCTCGCGGTGTTCATGGAGCATGGTGCATGAGACCGTGAGCTTGACCTTTGGCCTCTTCCTCCGATAGTTGGCGTAGCTTACTGCCATGTTGCACGCAGTCCCTAGTGCGCTCGCAGCGGCAATCACCCGCGCCACGTCGTCGGCCATACCTCCCCCTTGTCTGCTCGCTACCTGGAACCCGTCACCACAGCTTTCGTCCGATCCCGGAGCAAGCAAACCGAGCTTGAATAGTTGTTGAGGTATCGGCTGCGGTTCTCGGGCTGGATCGGCATGTGGTCACAGCTCCCAGGGTTCGAGCTGGTGGGGGACGGTGCCGGAGCGCAGATCGCGCAGGTCGGGGATGTGGTTGTAGAGGGTGCCCGGGGAGACTCCGAGCAGCTTGGCGATCGAAGTGATCGAGCGGCCGGGGTCGGGCAGCAGGTCGCGGGCGGCCCGGATGATCTCCTAGGTGGCGACGGTGGGGCGTCCCCCGACCCGGCCGCGGCGCGGGCGGCGGCCAGGCTTTCGCGGGTGCCCTGGACGATGAGTTCGCGGATGAACTCGGCCAGGGCGGCGAAGACGTGGAAGACAAGCCGCCCGCCGGGTGGTGGTGGTGTCGAGGTTCTCGTGCAGCGAGGTGAAGCCAATGACGCGCTCGCGCAGTGCGGCGACCATGTTGATGAGGTGCTGGAGGCTGCGGCCGTAGCGGTCGAGCGAGGGGACGACCAACGTGTCGCCGGCGGCGAGGAAGGCGTGGCACGCCTTCAGCTCCGGGCGCAGGTCGGTCTTGCCGGACTTCTTGTCCGCGAAGATCTTCCGGCATCCGGCGGCGGTGAGGGCGTCGATCTGCTGTTCGAGCTTCTGGCCGCTTCCCGACACACGGGCGTACCCGATCTTGATCTCGGTGCGTACGAGAGGTTCGGCGACGAGGAGTTCGGGATGGCCGGATGGCTCCGGGAGGTCACTCGTGGCCTCGGATCATGTCAGAAAACAGTGATCCGGGGTTCTTGAATGACCCAGGTTTTTGAAGGGTTTTTTGCAGGCCCTGTGGGAGCGTGCGGGCCCTCGCCCGATGATCTTCAGAAAACGATCGTGTTGAAGACCGCGTTACCCCGTGACGACGGGGATGGGGGTGATCTCTCGCAGCGAAGGTTGAGTGGCTGTCGGGACGTGGGGGCCTGTCCGGCGGATCATGTGACTACTAGGCTGCGACGATGCAGTCTGCAGATCGGGGCCAGGCGAACGACTACGACAGCTTCGCCGCAACGTATGCAGCGGAGAACGAGAACAGCCTCGTAAACGCGTACTACGAGCGGGCCGCAATGTTGGCCTCGGCCGGAGACGTGACTGGCCGTCGGATCCTGGACGCCGGCTGCGGCTCAGGGCCCCCTGTCCTCTGCACTACGCGACCGCGGTGCCGTCGTCACCGGCATCGACGCCAGCGGCTGGGATGCTGGCGCTGGCGAGGCGGCGGCTCGGCGACGATGCAGCCCTCCACGTGGTCGACCTACGCGACGCTCTGCCGTTCGGCGACGGGACGTTCGACGACGTGGTCGCGTCGCTAGTACTGCACTACCTGGAAGACTGGGGGCCGGCACTGACCGAGTTGCGGCGGGTACTCAGGCCCGGCGGCCGGCTGATCACGTCGGTGAGCCACCCTTTCACGGCCTACGCGCACCGGAATCCGCGACCCGACCGGCTTCCGCCTTTCCGTCATCAGCGAGCCGCAGCCTGAACCGGCCGCCCGCGAACTGTTCCCGGATGGCTTCCAGGACCTGTCGACCAACCCCAACTTCCTGTTCTTCGTCGTCGAGGTACCGCCGTCGGCCACGGGCTCAGGCAGCTAGCCAGTCGCGGATCACGAGCGAAGCCAGAATCCTGCCCCAGTAGTGTGGCTTCGCATGACCGACTCCGAGATCGAGATCACCGCAGACCTGGTTCATGACCTGCTGCAGGAGCAGCATCCGGACCTCGCAGGACTGGCCATCCGCGAAGTAGCGGGCGGGTGGGGTAACCAAATGTGGCGCCTTGGGGACGACCTGGCTGTGCGCATGCCGCGTACAGAAGGTGCCCCGGACCTCCTGCGCAAAGAGTGCCGGTGGCTGCCCGTCCTGGCCCCGCGCCTGCCGCTTCCGGTCCCCAACCCCGTACGGATCGGTGAACCGTCCACGCGCTTCCCGAAGCCCTGGACCGTCATGACGTGGGTCCCGGGCGAAGCACTGGACTACACCTCCATCAGCCGCGGCGACCACGCGGCCGACACGCTGGCGGCCTTCCTCACCGCGCTCCACGTGGAGGCACCCGAAGACGCGCCGATCAGTGAGGACCGCGGCGACCACCCCAAAAAGTGCACGGACGGCTTTGACCACTTCTTCCACGCCGTCGTCCCCGACGACCTCGCCGACGACGTCCGCGCCGTCTGGGACGACGCCGTCGCGGCACCCGAGTGGGAGGGCCCGCCGCTCTGGGTGCACGGCGACCTTCACCCCGCGAACGTCGTCGTCTCGGACGGGACGCTCTCGGGCGTGATCGACTTCGATGCCATGTTCGCTGGCGATCCGGCGTGGGACCTCGCCGCCGCATGGGTCGTCCTTCCCGCTGGCACCGCCTCGCGCTTCTTCGACGTATACGCGCAGGCAGACGAGGGGACCATCCGGCGCGCCCGCGGGCTGGCCGCCCTGAAGAGCCTGTTCCTCATGCTGATGGGCCAGAACGGCGACCGGGGCCTTCCTGGCGGCAAGCCGACATGGGGACCCGCAGGCCGGGTAGCACTCGATCGTGTTCTGAGCGGCGGTCTGATATAGGCACGGAGCGACCGGGCCTCATTCGATACCCGCTGCCGAAGTTGCCGCGATCTCTGTCCCGTCCCGCCGGTCGGCGGCGGGTTTCCCGGAGTGCAACTATCCGCCCCGGACGGCGGATGCGGCACTCACTCCTCCTGGCCGTCGTCGTCATCGTCAGGCTCGGCAGTGTCCGGGTCGCGCAGGGGCCGGAGCCCCTTCACGGGCTGGGATGCGGTGAAGCTGTAACGGCCCAGGCAGTTGAGGTTCTTGTGCTTGAGCGGGGACAGCCGCGCGATGTCCTCGTCCCTGATCTCGTGGCCCTCGGCGCGGAGCTGGGCGACAGCGGCGTCGATGTAGCGCGTCGTCCACAGCACCACGGCGTTCAGCACGAGCCCCAGCGCCCCGAGCTGGTCCTCCATCCCGTCCCGGTACGCCTGGTGGATGGTGCCCTTCTTGCCGTGACAGATGTCGCGGGCGAGCTTGTGGCGGGATTCCTGGACGGTGAGCTGCTTGTGCATCTGGCGACGGTAGGTGTCGTCGACCGGGTCGACGACGGCGAGCAGGTGGAGGGTCTTGGCGATGCGCCCGTACTCGGCGAACGCCTGCCCCAGCGGGGTGGGATGCCCCTCGCGGCCGAACATCCGCAGCAGGTCGTAGGCGCGGACCTGGTTGGTGACCAGGGAGCCGGCCACCCGCAGCATGTCCGGCCAGTGCGTGATCACCTTCTTCACGTTCACCTTGTTCCGCGCGATCGCCTCCAGCGGCCCGTACCCGCCCGCCGTCTCGGCACCGGGCATCTGGGCCTTCCAGAACCGCTGGTCTTCAAGGTCTTTGAAGCGCAGGGAGAAGCGGTAGCCGAGTAGCTTGAAGATGCCGAAGACCATGTCGGAGTAAGAGGCGTTGTCGGTGGCGACCATCTCCGGCTTCACCCCGCCGTCCAGGTTCAGCAGCGCGTCCAGGATGAACAGGAAGTCGCGCGGGGTGCCGGGCACCACCATCTGCCCGGTGCCGATGACCTGGTCATTGATCGCGTTGAGTCACGTGATGCCGGTCTTCTTCGCGAAGTATTTGGGTGACGGGGCGGCCTTGATGGTGCGGACGGGGACGACGAAGCGCAGGCCGTCGACGGAGGCGAGCAGGCCCTTGCCCCAGTGCTCAACGATGGGCACCTGGGCCTGGGCCTCGATCAGAGCGGCGTTCGCCGCGGCGATGGTTTCCGCGCGCAGGTAGTACTGGTCGACGTGGACCAGCCGCGAGCGGGTCAGGGCCTCGTGGTTCGGGTTGATGACCGGGGTCATCCCGATGTTGCACGCCTCGCTCACCAGCAGGGCGACGACCGAGGTGGTCAGGTCCTTCATCCGGGTTCTGCCATCGCCCAGGTACACGAAGGCGTTCAAGAACCCGGTCCAGGCGTGAATCTCGAACAGCAGGTCTCGCAGATCGTTCTTCGGGAGCATCTTCTCGACGCGCTCGCGCAGCCACTTCAGCGACTTCGGCTCGCCGAGCGCGTGAAACTTCTCCACGTTCAGCTTCACCCGGCCGTTGGGCTGCACCTCAACGCTGATCTTTGCGTCTGCGCCTGCCTCGTGAAGGCGCGCGGCCATCTGCTTCCACGTCGCGTCCAGTACAACGACCAGTTCCCGAAGGTGCTGTTCGGCGTCCTCGTCCAGGCTCAGGCCCGCAAGGACGTCCTCGCGTACGGCGTCCCACCCCTTGCCCTGAAGCAGCCGGGCACGCGGGTCGGACCAGCGGTGCGAGGGGGAGGCGAAGATGTCACGGCGCTTCTCGCCCACCTTCCGCCGGGAGAGGGCCGGGAGCCGCTGTACCCGGTGAGGATCCGTCTGCCGCCGGGTGCCGCGTCCAGCGCCTTTGACTCGCCCAGCAGCGACAGGAACGGCTTGACGGTGTTGTAGCGCAGTGCCAGCGCCCCGCGCAGCGCGGTCTCCGCTGTGTCGTCGTCGTCCGGCACCAGGCTCACCACTGTGGAGGCCGCGCTGGAGAGCGCGGCCCGGGGCGCGACCTCTTCCAGGGCTCGCCACAGCGCGGCCACGTCCACATCGCAGCCGGTCTGTTCGATGAGCTCCAGTTCCTCGACGACCACCTTCGAGACCCGGGCGGTGATCCGTGCCGCCTTCTCCAGCTGCGGAAGGGTCGACAGACGCTGCTTGTCCGTGGACCGTTTCGCGGTGCTGATCAGCCGGGTGGCCATCAGGATCTCGAACAGGTCCAACGCGTCGTCGATCGCCTTCGCCTCCAGGTGGCGCATCACCGCGGTGAGTATCGCCGTGCGCTTGGGCTCCGGGGTCCGCTCCAGCTTCGGCGCCTTGGTGCCCAGCCCGTACCGGGCCAGCGCGGGAAGCCGGTTCGGCGGGATCTGCTCCAGCTTGAGGCGGCCCAGCTGGAAGGCGGCGATGTCCTCGCCCCGCAGCAACGCGGCCTTCATCGCGGTGCCGGTGGTCCGCGTCGGCGGCCGGCGCATCCGCTCCAGCTCCGAGTATCGCTTGCCCTCAGGCGTCTTCAGCGTGGCGACCAGGTCGCCGGGCAGCGCAGGGTCCGCCCGCCGGGCCGCCCTGGCGACCGTGGCGTGCAGCCACTTGTCCGCGACGGCACGCGCCTCGGCGACCTGCCGGGCCAGCACGTTCACCCCCGGCAGGAGCACCCGATTCCGGCACAGCCAGCCCACGGCGTGATCGAACAGAGCCTTCGGCACCTCCGCGTGCGCCGTCCACGCCCGGCCGTGCAAAGAAGCCCGGAACTTCCGGCCCTGGTCGTGGTCCTCGTACTGGTGGTAGCCGTACGCATCACGTATCTCCCACGCGTGCTCGTACGCCGTCGGCCTGCGCTCGGTATACCGCTTGATCTGGGAGACGTCTCCGATCTCCAGTTGCTCGGCCAGATGCTCGACGACCGGCCACGGCACCGCGAGGGGGTCCTCCAGGAACAGCCCGATATACCTCACCGTGCACATCTGGAGAGCGAAACCGAGACGGTTATGGTCGCCGCGCCGCTTCGCGATCAGCTTCAGGTCCTCGTCATCGAGGAAGAAGAAGCGCTCCAGCTCGGGCCTCGTCGGCTCCTCGGCGAACTTTCCATACGCCTCAGCCTGTTCATCAGTCAGAAATTCCACCGGCATGCGGCGGACCGTAACCATCACCCCCTAGTGATTGAGGACCTTCCGCCGAACCCCCGCACGGCACCGATCACCCGTGCTAGAGGCCCAAGATCAAGTGCTTAGCGTTACTGGCTGTTCTGTTGGTCCCCAAGGCTGGGGACCGCCCCGCACCCGGACGACCGGGGCGTGCCCGCGCTTGGCCATCCGGTGACTCAGGAGGAAACGGTCCGCCCCTCTGGCTTCCGGCTCACTTGTCCGGCTGTGTCCACATCACCCTGACCCGGTCGGCGGCGATGTCGAACCCGAGCAGCGGCTCCGTACCGCCGCCCTCGGGGAAAAGCAGGACCGACTTGCCCAGCCGTCGCCCCATCACCGTGAGGAACCCGCACAGGACATCCAGCCGCTCCTGTCCCTGGAGTTCCCGGAGGTCAACGTCGAAGTCGATCTGCTCGTCCCCGAGGAAGCGGAAGATCGCACAGACTCCGGGATACGGCCACACTCTCAGGCTCGGGCACTCGGCGCCGGCCGGGCGGGACAGCACGGCCTCGGCTCGGGGCAGCGGCAGCACCGCGTCGCCCTCGGCGTACTCGAAGACCCAGCCCTCTTCCTCGATCAGGTCGAGCACGACCTGCCAGTCCGCCGCTGTCGTCTCCTCGACGAACACGTCGGGGAGGCAGCCCCCATCGGCTGGATCGAGCAGCCACGCGACCTGGTCGTCCCACAGCAGATAAGCCACCCCGCCATCTTGCCCTCCGAGGCACGCCAGGCCGCATGCTCCTGTGGAACCGGCACCCAACCAGTGTCTAGATGCGCTCCGGGATCCAGGTCCGGTCCGGCCGGCCGTGCGCGACCGGGCTCCCTGGCCGATTCCCGTGCCGGCACCGCGACCAGGTCCTCACTGAGCTTGGTCCGGGCGGCCGAGCCCTTGGAGTGCAAGGTCGGCGGTCCGCCGCCCGGCCAGGCACGGCGCCGGCGCTGCACCGAGGGCACACCGACCCGCAACTGCTCGGCCACCAGCGCGTTGTCCCGCCCGGCCGCGAACAACTCCCCCGCCTCCAGGCGCAGCCTCTCGCGGAAGGCCCGCCGCTCAGCAGTCAGGCCACCGCCGCGGATACCTCATGGTTCGTGCATACCGCAGCCCTCATCGGCCGTCTGCCCCCGACGACATCACGCCCACGATCTCAGCGACCGGCGATGCGTCAGGCATGGAGCACCCGAGCGCCAGCCGCTTCTCGGGCGGCCTGAGCAGCTTCAAGGCAGGAACCGCCCTTCCCCGGTGACGACCGGCTCGCCGACCACGACGGCGTGCGACCGGCACGTCACCTGACCCTCGCGTTCGCCCAGGTCACCGCAGCTCACCGCGACCTCAAGCACGACCCCTCGCCCCCGTCCTCGGACGGGCTCGGAACACCAGCAGGTCGTAATGACATCCATTTTCATGTACCGTCTACCTCGCTCACCGTCACACCGGAGGTCCACATGGCCGTACCCAAACGCAAGATGTCGCGCAGCAACACCCGGCACCGTCGCGCGCATTGGAAGGCGACGACGCCTCAGCTCGTGACGGTCACGGTGGACGGGGTTCCGTACCGCGTCCCCCAGCGGCTGGCCAAGGCGTACGAGCGTGGCCTGCTCCACCCCGAGGACTGACACCGTATGACCCACGTCCCCTCGGCGCGTCTTCCCGTCACTGTTCTGTCGGGGTTTCTCGGTGCCGGCAAGACCACCCTGCTCAACCATGTCCTCGGAAACCGAGAGGGCCTGCGCGTCGCTGTCATCGTCAACGACATGAGCGAGGTCAACATCGACGCCGCCCTGGTGCGCGGCGGCGAGGCAGCGCTGTCGCGCACCGAGGAACGCCTGGTCGAGATGACCAACGGATGCATCTGCTGCACCCTGCGCGACGATCTGCTGGAAGAGGTGGACCGGCTGGCGCGCGAGGGGCGTTTCGACTACCTCCTCATCGAGTCCTCCGGCATCTCCGAGCCCATGCCGGTGGCCGCCACCTTCTCCTTCGCCCGTGACGACGGCGCCACCCTCGGCGAACTGGCCCGGCTGGACACGATGGTCACGGTGGTGGACGCCGCCAACTTCCTGCCCGAGCTGGCCGGAGGTGACGAGTTGGCCGAACGGGGCCTGGATCAGTACGAGGACGACGAACGCACGGTCAGCGACCTGTTGATCGACCAGATCGAGTTCGCCGATGTCATCGTCCTCAACAAGCTCGATCTCGTAGACGCCGCGTCCGCCGGCCGGCTGCGATCCGCCTTGGCGCGGCTCAACCCCGCCGCCCGCGTGGTGCCGGCCGTGCGGGGCCGTGTACCGGTCGGCGAGGTCCTGGGCACCGGCCGCTTCGATCTGGAGCGAGCGCAGCAGGCCCCGGGCTGGGTCAGGGAACTCAATGGTGACCATGTTCCCGAGACGGAGGAGTACGGCATCTCCTCGACCGTCTTCCGCTCCGGAACGTCCTTCCACCCCGGGCGACTGTGGACGTTCGTGACCGAGGCTCTCGACAGCGGAGCCTACGGACAGGTGCTCAGGTCCAAGGGCTTCTTCACGCTGGCCAGTCGCCCTCACATAACGGGGCTGTGGTCCCAGGCCGGCTCGGTGGCACGCTTCGAGCCCTCGTCCGCGCGTAACGTCGACAGCCCTTTCGCCCAGGAACTCGTGTTCATCGGCACCGACCTGAACGCCGAGTCTCTGCGGGCGGCCCTGACCGACTGCCTCATGAGGGAAGACGAGCGGCATCCCCGCTCCGACCCTTTCCCCGCCTGGGACACCTACGGCCTCGACGAGGTCTGTGCGCACGAACACGAGCCCCTCACCGCCATGACGGGTCGCTGAGACTCCGGGCCGGACGGTGGTCGCAGCCACGGCGCCGTCCGGCCCGGTACACGATCCGCGTCAGGGAGGCCACCATGGACAGGGAGCAGCCGAACCTGGGGACGGTCCAGGAGACTCTCCTCCTTCCGCTGTACGCACGCGCGATGGAGAACCGCAAGGAATTCCCCATACTGCGCGACGCCCGGGCCGAGGAGATCGTCGCCGCGATCGAGTACGACTTCGCGCGCTTCGACGGTCTTCCCAGCCTCATCGGCGCGATGTTGCGTACCGTGCTCTTCGACCGGTGGGTGGCCGACTTCCTGGCCGCACATCCCGACGGAACCGTGGTCGAGATCGGCACCGGACTGAACACACGCCAGAACGCCTCGACAACGGCCGGGCCAGGTGGTTCGACCTCGACCTGCCCGACGTGATCACCCTGCGCGGGAACTTCTTCGCGGACACTGCGCGGCGGACGATGATCGCGGCCTCGGTGACGGACGAGGCATGGGCCGCCGAGGTGGCCTCTCGGACCGACGGGCCGTACCTGTTCGTCGCGGAGGCCGTACTGCCCTATCTGCACGAACCCGATGTCCGACGAGTTCTCGACCTCCTCTCCGACCGCTTCCAGGGTTCGCTGCTGGCGCTCGACACCGCCGGTCCCGGCTTCTTCGACACCCAGGAACAGCACGACGCCCTCAGCAAGGTCGCGGCCCGTATGCACTGGTACTGCCCCGGCCCGGCCGGGCCGGCCGCCTGGCGGCCGGGCGTCCGCGTACTGGCGTCGCACACCCTCACGAGCCTTTCTCGCACCCTGGTCGACGAACTACCGGTCCCCTACCGAGAGATGCTGTCCGTGCTGGCCGCGCAGCGGCTCCCTCAGGCCGAGGGGTACCGGCTCAACCTCCTGCGCCTGCCCTGACGACACCATGACAGCCCCGGACCCGCGGCACTCCGCCCCCGTTCGAGGATCGCCTTGCGCTTCTCGTTCTGCGCGATCCTGCTCTTCTTGCCCGTCAGGCCTTCCCTCCCCGGGCTCGCATGCGGGCCACGGCGGCCTCGATGCCGATGCTGTCGACGGTTTCGATCGCCTTCGCGCTGAGTGTCAGCCGGACATACCGGCCCTCGCTCGGCAGCCAGTACGCGCCGGAGGACCTCTGCTGCGCTGCCGCCCGGAGCCGCGGGCGGTTCTGGCTCGCCGACCGCCCCGACACCCTGCTCGCCTGGGACGCCGCCGGCGGAGCCCTGTGCGTGGAGGACGCCGGCCCCTGGCTGGCTTCCCTGCCCGACGCCGCCTGGGACCCGGTCCCGCCCGTGCGCCGGGCCACAGCCGCACCGGACTGGCACCCGGAGCGCGGCGACCGCTGCCGGCACCTCGTGTTCACCTCGCCCGGACTCGATCGCGACGGGCTCGCACGACTCCTCCATCTCTGCCTGCTCACCGATGCCGAGTACGCCGCAGGACCCGAGATGTGGAAGCGCCTGCCGACCGCGTTCGCCCCCTTCTCGACCCGGTCGTCCAGACCTGGACCACGCATCGGCCCGGCCGCCCACCCATCACGCAAGGAGCACCCATGGCCCCCCGCCAAGGCCCCCGCAAGCCGCCGAAGTCCCGCCCCAACCCGCTGGACGCAGCCGGGATCACCTACTTCGGCTACAGGGACACCGATCTGCTGCGGAGCTTCATCTCCGATCGCGGCAGAATCCGCAGCCGCCGGGTCACCCGCGTGCCTTCGGTGTCTGGCGGGCAGCGCCATCTCGCGGGCGTTCTTGATCGCTTCGGCGAGCTGCCGCTGCTGGGCCGTGGGGTGAGGACCGTTCCCGCCGCCGGCAGCGCCGCGCGAGCGGTACGTGGCGGTGTGCCCTCGCCGCCGCAACCGGAAGGCCGCGGCGGCGAGGGCACGGAGGTGGGGTCAGTGTCCGGCGACGACGCCCGACAGCTCGTTGGTGCTCTCCGGCAGGGTGACGGAGGTGATCTTCTTCCCCGTCTCCAGGTCGATGGCGTGCAGGGCCTTCTTGCTGGGTTCGGAGACGTACGCGGTGTGGTCGCGGACGAAGAGGGTGGGCCGGGCCTGCTGCCAGTCCAGCGGCTCCTGCCACTCGCCCACGGCGGGGATCTCCTTCTCGGCCTTTCCGGTGTTCTGGTCGATGACGTGGATGGCGCCGTCGGTGCCGAGGACCAGGGCCTCGCCGTGCGGGCCGCGGGCCAGTGAGCGGAAGGAGTAGCTGGTGCCCAGGTCCACCAGGCGCAGCTTCTTCTTCTCGGTGTCGATGAGGGAGATACGGGTGGGCCGCTCCAGCTCGGCCTCGGGGTCGGTCTTGTAGTCGCCCAGGAGGATGGGCGAGGTGTCGCTGCCGGCCTGGTTGCCGATGCGGCCGTAGTCGTCGGGGGCGTCGATCTTGGTGAACTTGCCGTCCTCGTAGATCAGGATGCCGTCCTCGCAGCCGACGGCGATGGCCTCGTTCTTGGCGGCCGCCTCACCATGGACGCCGGGGCAGTTCTCGTTGCGCGCGATCTCCTTGTTGTTCTCGTCCAGCACCAGCGCGCCGGTGCGCTTCTCCTCGGTGCCCAGGGTGCTGAGGAGTTCGCCGTTGGCCAGTTCGATGGCGACGCCGTGGTGTGCCTCGGCGGAGGTGTAAGTGCGTCCTTCCGGCTTCTTGCCGCTGCTCAGGTCGGCGGGGTCGAAGACGTTGACCTCTCCGGTGCCGTCGGTGAAGAGCACGGTCTTGCCCGCATGACGTACGACGTGGCCGGGCTTGGCGCCCTTGTACTCGATGTCGGTGAGGGTCTGCTGGGTGGCGTTCAGGACACGGAAGCCGCTGTCGGTGGAGACGACGACGTGGTCCTCGTCCCCCGCGGGGTTGACCCGGTTGAAGCCGGGAAGCCTGATGGTCTTGGCCGGCTTCAGGCTCTCGCCGTCCAGGATGTACATGCCGCCGTCGAAGGTGGCGACCAGCGGGTCCTTGACCGCCGCGGCGGGCGTGGCGCTTGCGGTGCCGTCGGACTTGGCGTCGGCGGAGGAGGAGTCCTCGCCTCCGCAGGCGGTCAGAACCGTGGACACCGCCAGGGCGAGTGCCGTGCCCGTGAGGGCTCTGTTGCGTATGGACTTGTTCATCGGTGTGTTCCTTTCCGCGCCGCTCGACAGCGGTATGGCGGTATGGGGGTGTGACGTGCCGGCCCGTCGGCCGGTGTGCCGGGAGATCCGGAGAGTCAGTCGCCGGCCAGGCCGTCGACCATGGCCGTGGTGTTGGCGCGCATCATCCGCAGATAGGTGTCGGCGCCCTCGCCCTCGGCGGTCAGCGACTCCGAGTAGAGCTCGACGACCCGGACCTGGCCGCCCATCTCGGTACGCAGTACCTCGGCGAGCCGTTTGGGCTGGGAGGAGTCGGCGAAGACGGTGCGTACGCCTGCCTTCTCCATCGCCTCGGTGAGTGAGCGGAGGTCCGAGGAGCTGGGTGAGGCCAGTGTGGTGCCGCTGGGGACGACCGCGCCGATCACCCGGAAGCCGAAGCGGTCGGCGAGGTAACCGAAGACATGGTGGTTGGTGACCAGGGCCCGCTCGTCCTCGGGGACGCGGTCGAAGGACTTCTCCATCCAGGCGGCGAGGTCGGTGAGTTCTTCGGCGTAGCGGTCGGCGTTGCCGCGTACCGTGTCGGCGTCCACGCCGTCGACGTGCTCGATGACCTGGTCGGCTATGAGGCCGGTGGCCTTGCGCACCCGGTCGGGGTCGGTCCAGAAGTGCGGGTCGGGCTGTCCTGTCTCGCCCTCGGGACCCCCGTCGTCGGCCGCGTGGAAGGTGAGCGGGTCGGCCGCCTCGCCGGCCGCGAAGGTGGCGACACCGGACTCGCGGGCGGCGTCCACGTGCCGCAGTACGTTCTCCTCCAGGCCCAGGCCGTTGTAGACGACCAGATCGGCCCGTTCCAGCTCGGCGGCCTGCACCGCCGAGAGGCCGAACGAATGCGGGTCCGCGTTGGGCTTCATCAGGACGGTGACGTCGGCCTCGTCACCGACGATCTCCCGGGTGACGTCGCCGAGGATGTTGGTTGTGACAACGATGCCGGGCTGGTCCTCATCGGTGGTGCAGGCGGTGGCGGTGGCGGCCGTGACGAGGGCGAGCAGGCCCACGATCAGGCTGCGCAGGCGGGCGATGCCCACCCTCGCGCGCTGCTTCGCCTCGGTCCGGCTCATCGTCCGGTCTCCGCCATGAGGGCCGGCTTGACGTCCAGGTCGAACGAGCGCGCGATGCGCAGGCCGTCGTTGTAGTCGATTTCGTACACCTTCTTGCCCTCGGGGTCGTTCACGTAGGCGCGGCTGCGGTCGACCTCGATGACGGGGGCGCTGCCGTCGGTGCCGGCCCGCTCTCCTCCCGTCAGGAGCGGCTCGGTCCGCGCGGTCTGTTTTCCGGTGGCGATGTCATAGCCGTGCAGCGAGCCGTCGGTCTCCAGGACGAGCAGTGGAGAGCCTTCTCCTGCCGTGTTGGCCGCGACGACCGGTCCGGTGTCCACCCGGGTCCAGGTTCGCTCGGTGACGTCGAGGACCCATACGGCGTCGTCTCCGGCCGGGGCGGTGAGGGTGTCGCTGCCGGGTCGCTGGCGGAAGGCGGTGGCCCGTTCCTTCGCCGGGACGTCCTTTCCGTAGGGGATCTCCTCGGCGGTGAAGGCGCCGCCCTCCGCACGGACGAGCAGGGCGCCGCCGGCGCAGCCCAGGATCACGCCGCGCCGGGTGACGGCGTCTCCTCGCGGCTCCGCGCACTCCACGCCCGGGGAGGCGACGCGCTCACCCTCGCGGTCGAGGACGACGAGCTCGGTGGTGCCGCCCTCGTCCGCGAAGGCGAGCAGGTGCTCCTCGTACGGCACGACGGCGCCGGTGTAGGTGCCCGGCAGCGTCCGGGGGGATGCGATCCCTCCCTTCTCCAGCTTGGTCCGGTCGTAGAGGAGGGTGCGCCCGTCCTCGTCGGTCACCGCGGTCACGACGACGTCGCTGCGCACCTGTGCCCGGCTGCCCACGGGAAGCTCACCCACGTCGCGTATCGCGGCGCTGTAGTAGTGCACGTGGTCCCCGTGGTCCACCATCCAGGCGCCGCTGTCGAGCACATGGGTGCCGCCGGGGGCGTGGAAGTAGCCGAACCTGCCGTCCGTCCCCAGCCGGACGGCACCCTTCACCTGGGCTGTCTTGTGCACCTTGCCGGTGATGAGGTCGAGAACCCTGCTGTCTCCGCTGTCGGGGTCGTTCAGGAGGAGCCGGGACTGCTGCTCGGCTGCCTCCTGTGCTCCCTCGACGTACCCGTGCGGGGTGGCGGAGGGAGAACTCGCCGCGGGGCGGGCGTCGTTGCCCTTGTCTCCCGCGCAGCTTGTGGTGAGCAGCGCGGTGAGCACCAGTGCGGCCGAAGCCCACGGAGTGACTTTTCTGCGGACGGTCATGACGATCGCCTCAGGCTTCTTTCAGTTGACTTCGAGTACGGGGGCCGGGGCGTGGGCGTGGCGCGTACGGCGGTACCGCAGCCCGGACAGCGCGTGGGAGAGGAAGAACAGGCTCACCGCGAGGGCCGCGACGGTCGCGCCGGCGGCGGTGCTCAGATGCCAGGACAGCAGCAGGCCACCGAAGGTGGCGGAGGCGCCGAGCAGGGCGGCGAGCGCCATGACCCCGCGCACGCTGCGGGCCCAGGGCAGAGCGGCCGCCGGCGGTGCGATGAGCAGTCCGAGGACGAGCAGCGTTCCCACGATGTGGAACGAGGCGACGATCGCCAGACCGAGCAGGCCGAGCAGCACGGCGTGGGCCAGGCGCGGCCGCAGCCCCAGGGTATGGGCCTTGCGCGAGTCGAATGCCAGGGCCAGGAAGGCGCGGTGGCCGAGGACCGACACCACCAGTGCCGCGAGCAGCGCCGCCGCGAGCACGAGGAGGTCCTGCTGCCTGACGGCGAGGACGTCACCGAAGAGAAGGCCGGTCAGGTCGACCGCGAAGGACTGCGAGCGCGACACGATGATCACTCCGAGCGAGAGCATGCCGACGAACAGCAGCCCGATGCCGGTGTCCTGGGACAGCCTCGGCGTACGGCCGAGCGCGGTGACGCCGGCCGTCATGACGGCGGCACTGACCACCGCGCCCACCATCAGGTTCCCGCCGAGCAGCGCGGCCAGCGCGACGCCCGGCAGCAACCCGTGGGACATGGCGTCACCGAGGAAGGCCATCCCCCTCAGCACCACCCAGGTGCCCGCCGGCGCGCAGATCGCGGACACGAGTATCCCGGCCCACAGGGCTCGTTGTACGAAGGTCACCTCGAAGGGGGCCGTCAGCCATTCCATGCCGAGGACACTACAATGAAAATCATGTTCAATAAACCTCCGCCCTCGCCCACCCCACCCCCGCAGCGGACTGCTCACGTCCGTTTCTCCGGGTTGTGCGCCGGCTATCCAGGCCGTTCCGTCCTTCGTCAAGTGACCGCGGAAATACCCGAGTTGGCCACAACGGTGCTCGTCGGACCGAACGGCAGCGGCAAGTCGACCCTGCTCGGTGTTCTCGCCGGTGTGATCCGTCCGACATCCGGTGATCTTCACCGCACCGGGAACCGGGCACCCGCGTTCGTACCGCAGCGCGGAGCCGTCGGCGACACCCTGCCGCTCACCGTCCGGCAGACCGTGGAGATGGGGCGCTGGGGCGAACGCGGTCCGTGGCGCCGGCTGACCCGCCGGGACCACACGGCCGTGGACGCGGCGCTCGACCGGCTCGGCATCCGGGACCTCGCCTCACGTCAACTGGGCGAACTGTCGGGTGGGCAGCGACAACGCGCGCTCATCGCGCAGGGGTTGGCGCAGGAGTCGGACCTGCTGCTGCTCGACGAGCCGACCACAGGTCTGGATCCGGAGGCGAGGGAGCGGATCGGGACGCTGCTGACGGCACTCGTCGCCGACGGGGTGACGGTCGTCCAGGCCACGCACGACCTGGAGGTCGCGCGCGCGGCGGACGCATGCCTTCTGCTCCAGGACGGCCGCCTCGCCGCACAGGGGCATCCGGACCAGGTCCTCACCACGTCGGCGCCGGCCCGCGTCCGGCAACCACTCTGAGGAGCGGCCCCGACCGCGACCGCCCTGCCGGGAGCGCCGGCCGGTACGGGGCCGAGGTGCTCGCCCGGTGCGGCGTCATCGGACCCGAGCGGACCGCAGGCCCGGCTCCGACCGCCGGAGCTCTCCGGCCTGGGACCCGCACGTGATCGACGCGGATGCCGACTTGTCTCGCGGCGAGCGAGGAGGAGGACGCAGCCCGAGAGTGGACCGGCCGCCGTCGGTGGCGTCGAAGTGACGGCGTCGGTGGGGTGTGCCTCCGATGTCGACGACGACGTCGAAGCCGACCGGTGCCGTCCTCAGTCCGTCGACCACCTCCGCAGGAGCACCGCTCGGGGTTCTGTCACGGTTGCCTCCGTCAGTGAGCGGGTTCCGGAGCGGTGTGCGCGTCGACGTCGCCCCCGCGTCGCCGCGCCCGGGCGAGCAGCCCGTGCCGGGGTGCCAGGCACCAGGTCACGGTGAACAGCAGGGTCAGGACGCAGACGATGGAGCCGCCGGCGGCGAGGTCGTAGGCGTACGACACGTACAGCCCGGCCAGTGCGCCCGTGCCGCCGAGCAGGGAGGCCAGCAGGGTCATCGCCCAGAGCCGTTCGGTGAGCATGCGGGCCGCCGCGGCCGGGGTGATGAGCAGGGAGAGGACGAGGATGTTGCCGACCGCCTCCAGGGACATCACGATCGTGGCGGTGACGACGGCGTAGAGGATGAGGTCGAGCCGCAGAACGGGGAGTCCGGCCGCCCGGGCCGTCTCGCGGTCGAGGCTGACGGCGACCAGCTCCTTGCTGAGCAGCAGGACGACCGTCACCAGGACCGCGCCGAGGCCCGCCGCTGTCCACACGTCCTCGGGGCCGACCGCGAGCACCTGTCCGAACAGGAACGAGGACAGGTCGGTGGACCAGCTGTCCTGCGTGGACACCAGGACGATGCCGAGGCCGAACGCGCAGGAGAAGAACACGCCGATGACGGTGTCCTCCTTCAGGCGCCGGTTCTGGGAGACGAGCGCGATGAGGAGGGAGGTGGTCAGGCCGGCGAGCGCGCCGCCCAGGAGCAGGTTGCCCTGGAAGGCGTAGGCGAGGGCGACCCCCGGGAACGCCGAGTGGGACACGGCCTCGCCGATGAACGCCATCCCGCGCAGCACGACGTACACGCCGACGACCCCGCACACCAGCCCGGTGATCACGGCGACGGCGAACGCCCGCTGCATGAAGGGCAGCTGCCAGGGGTCCGTGAGGAATTCCAGGAACGTCACGCGGCGGCTCCGATCGCGGTGTCCAGGCCGAAGGCGCGCAGCATCTGCTCCGGATCGGCGAGCAGCCCGGGGCCGCCCTCGGCGACGACCGTGCGGTTGAGCAGCGCCACCCGCGTGCAGGTGCGGGCGGCGGCCGCCAGATCGTGGGTGGTCATCAGCAGCGCCCTGCCCTCGGCGGCAAGGCGGCCGAAGAGGTCGTTCAGCAGTTCCTGGGTGGGCACGTCCACGCCGGTGAACGGCTCGTCCAGGAGCAGCAGCCGGGGGTCACAGGCCAGTGCGCGGGCCACGAGCACCCGCTGCCGCTGCCCGCCCGACAGCTCCCCGATCGGGCGGCGGCGCAGCTCGGCGAGGCCGACCAGCTCCAGTGCCTCGTCGACGGCCGCCCGGTCGGCGGGCCGCGCCCGGCGCAGCCAGCCGATGGAGCGGGTACGGCCGGACAGCACGGCCCCCGCGATGTCGACGGGGAAGTCCCAGGCGAACTCGTGGCGTTGCGGGACGTAACCGATGAGGTGCCGGGCGCGGGCCGGGGGCAGGCCGTCGAT
Source organism: Streptomyces sclerotialus (assembly GCA_000719105.1). GTDB lineage: Bacteria > Actinomycetota > Actinomycetes > Streptomycetales > Streptomycetaceae > Streptomyces > Streptomyces sclerotialus_B. The sequence continues at coordinate 30,999 of JODX01000027.1, forward strand.
CAGCACATCGCCGCCCGCGAGCGGGACCAGGCCGAGCACGGCGCGCAGCAGGGTCGTCTTGCCCGCCCCGTTCGGGCCGAGCAGGCCCAGCAGATCGCCCCGGTGCACGGTCAGCCGCGCGTCCTGGACGGCGGGTCTGCCGCCGAGGAGCACATGCACGTCACGCGCCCGCAGCAGTGGCTCGGAGGCGTTCACGCGGCGGTCCTCCCGGCGGTGCGGCCGCGGCGCTTGCGGGTGACGGCGACGAAGGCGGTCCCGAGCGCGGCGAGTACGGCGGCCGTCCCGCCCACCAGTACCGCGTTCCCGGCGCCGGTCGAGGCCATGGAGCCGCCGCCGTCACCGTCGGAGGAGTCTCCGGCGGCCGGGGAGGTGTCGTCGCCGGATGCTCCGGTGCCGGACGAGCCGCCGTTCGCTCCGCCGGGTCCGTCGTCACCCGTTCCGGAGGAGGAGCCGTTGCCGGATCCGTTGCCCGGCTTCACGGCGTTCGGGTCCTCGTCGCCGACCACGAACGCCACGGTCTCGGTGTCGCTGACCGCCGTGCCGTCGGCGAGCTCGCCGCTCATCTTGAACGTGAGCCGGTACGTCCCCTCCTCGGTGAACGCCCAGCCGCCGTGCGCGTGTGTGTTCGCCGGGATGTCGAAGGCGTCCGGAACCCCGTCCTTGCTGTTGAACAGGACGGTCGCGCCCGACATGGCGTCGTAGGTGTAGAGCGCGGCGGTGCCGGGGCCCTCGACCCCGGTGAGGGAGAAGGTGACTCCGCCCTTGGTGGCTCCCGCCTGGATGTTGTCGGTGGACCAGCCGGGCCACAGCAGTCCGTCCTGCTGCACCTGGTCGAGCAGCCACACGGGGTCCCCGGCCTTGCCGAGGAAGGTGAAGTCGTCGCTGTCGGGAACGGTGTTCCTGGCGGCGGGCTTGACGTGCAGGACCACGGAGGAGGGTTCGCGCCAGGTGGTCTTCCCGGAGACCGTGCCGTCCTTGATGTGGATCCGCATCGTGCGGTCCACGACGCGGGCGGCGATGTCGATGTGGCCCTCGTCGATGACCTTCGGCGTCGACACGACCGTCTCGGCCTTCGCGGCGGCCGGTGCGGAGAGCTTCGCGGCGGCGGGTGCGGAGGACACGGTCGGGGCCGCCGCCCCGGCGACCGGGGCGATGAGGTGCGGCGGCTCGGCCGACGGGTCCGTGCGGGGGACGACCGCGGGCGGGACCTCGGCAGCGCCGCCCGGCGCTGCGTCGGCCTCACCGGCGGCTTCCTCCCCGACCAGCACCGTGTGGACGGACCCGATGGACAGCTCCCGCCCGTCGAGCGTCCTGGCCTCGGCGGTGAAGACGGCCTGGTAGGTGCCCTCGGCGGTGAACTCCCACCGTGTGGCGCCCTTCTGACCCGCGGGCAGTTCGTAGCCGTCGGGCAGTCCGTCCGCGCTGTCGAAGAGGAGCGAGCCCGTCCCACCGTCGCCGTCCCGCGCGTACACCTTCAGGTCGCCCGGTCCGTCGAGCCCGGTCAGCGACCACCGCACGGTGTCCCGGTCCACGGTGCCCTCGGGCACCCCGGTGGTGTCCCACCCGGTTTCCGCTGCGTCGGCCGGCCCGGTGACCGGGACCTCGATGACGGATGCCGCGGCTCCGTCCTGGTCCACCGGGCCGCCCAGGCTCAACGCCCCGTCCGCGTAGGCGATCCGGCCCGGCCCGGAGCGTGCGCCGGTGCCGCCGTCGTCCGCCGCCGCCGCGACGCCGCTGCCCGTGAGCGCGGCCGCGAGCGCCACCGCCGCGGCGACGCGTTCCCTGCGTACGTTCCCCATGGCCCTCATCAGGCTTCCTTCCCCAGGCACGTGGCGAGTTCGGTCGCGTTGTGCCGCATCATCGATACGTAGTCGTGGATCCGGTCGTCGAAGGAATCGCCGTAGATCGTGCAGACCCCGACTCCCTGGTCCTGGGCGACCCGTTTCAGCACGTCGGCGCGGGCGGCGAGGTTGGGTTCCAGGAACACCGAAGGCACCTGCTTCTCCCGGATGGTGGCGCCGAGCTCCTCCACCTCGGCCGCGCTCGGCTCCCGGTTGGGCACCGGTACGACGAAGCCCGCGACCTCCATGCCGTACGCCTCGGCGAGGTACCCGAAGGCGTCGTGCGTGGTGATCAGCTCGCGGTTCTCCTCGGGGACGGCCGCCAGCTCACGGGCGACCTCCTGGTCGAGGGCGTCGAGCGTCTTCAGGTACGCCGCGGCGTTCTTCTCGTACGTCGCCTTCCCGTCCGGATCGGCCTTGACCAGCTCGGCCTCGACGCGGCGGACGTACGCCTGGGCGTTGGCGACGTCCTCCCAGGCGTGCGGGTCCATGTCGCCGTGGACGTGCTTGCCGATGACGGCCTGCGGCAGCACCCACACCTCGTCACCGGGCCGGCCGAGGAACGCGTACGGCTTCTCCTTCGGCACGGCCTCCTTCGCCCGGTCGGGCACGTTGAGGACGACCCGGTCGGCCGGGTGCCGGGTGCGTGCGCCGCTTCTGCCGTCCTCCGCGCGGACATCGACCTTGCCGCTCTCGGCGTTGAGCGTGACATCGGCATGCCCGCCGTCGAGCACGGTCGTCCCGTCGGGGGCGTCGGTTCCGTCGCCGACGGTGAAGGTGAAGGTGCCGCTGCCGAACTCCTCGGCTCTGCCGTCGAGGGTCTCGGTGCGGCCTTCGACGGTCAGCCTGTACGTACCGGGCTTGCTGAAGGCCCAGTTGACGTGCGTGTGTGCCTCGGGCGGCAGGGTGAAGGAGTCCTCGGCGCCGAAGCCGTCGGCGGAGTCGATGTACACGTTCGGCCTGCCGAGCGTGTCGGTGAGGTAGACGCGCAGCTCGCCGGGCCCCTCGAGCTTCGTGGCCGTCGTCCGGACCTGGGACCCCTCGCCTGCCACCTCGCCCTCGACGGCCCAGCCCAGCCAGAGCACGTCGAGACCGAGATCCTCCTCCAGCTTCATGACCGTGCCGCCGTACTGCTCCAGCTTTTCGGCGAGTGCGATCTTGGTAGTGCCCTTGGGCGCGTTGTTGTGGACCATCTTCATGATTCCGGGCTCCTCCAGCAGCAGCCCGTTGCTGAACACCAGGTCGGCCTCGGCGACCCTGGCCGCGTCCTTGGGGCTCGGCTCGTAGGAGTGCGGATCGCCGTTGTGCGGCACGATCGAGGTCACGTCGACGCGCTCGCCGCCCACCTGCCTCACCAGGTCCGCGACGATCGCCGTGGTGGCCGAGACCGTCAACGCGGCGTCGGATGCGCCGGGCCGCGCGCCGCTGCACCCGGCCGCCGCCGTGGCGAGCAGTGCGCAGCCTGCCGCGAGCGCGGCCCTTGCCCTCGTGGTGCCTCTGGGGTGCCCCCGCATGAGGCTCCTCCTTCTCTTGCGCCCCCGGTGGCGGGGACATGATCAAGCCGCGTACGGCGGACCGGAACGCTGCCGGGCGGGTCCGCCGTACGCGGAGTTCCTATCGAGCGCTACGCCGTCGGCGGACCGCGATCACGGCCGTGCCGCCCGCCAGCAGTGCGGCCGCGGCGGCCCCGGCGAGCACCGCGGCACCCGTACCGGTGGAGGCCAGCCCGCCGGTGGGTGTGCTGCCCGGCACCGAACCACCGCCCGTGTCCGTGCCGCCGGATCCGGATCCCCCAGCCGTGGACACGCCGCCCGAGGCGGAGGAGGCCGGGTCGGCCGTCGGCGACGCGGACGGCAGCCCCGAGGAGGAAGCCGGCGGTGACGGCGGGGCCGAGGCGGACAGGGAAGGCGATCCCGTGGCCGTCGGGGTGGCCGTCGGCTCGTCACCCGCTCCCGGCGTCACCGTGGAGGGGTCCACGTCGTCCCCGACGACCCAGGCGATCGTCTCGGTGTCGCTGACCTCGCGGCCGTCGGCGAGGGTGGCGCTCCACGTCCAGGTGGTGCGGTAGACGCCCTCGGCGGTGAAGGCCCAGTAGGTGTGCCGGTGGGTGTCCGCGTTGATCGTCGTGGCGTCGGGCAGGCCGTCACCGCTGTTGACCTGGACGTCCGTTCCGCCCAGCGAGCCGTCGCTGAACAGCGCCACGGCTCCGGGTCCCCGCACGGAGTCGAGCCGGTAGGTGAACCGGCCGTCGATCTCGCGCTTGGCCCAGTCCGTGGTCGACCATCCCGGCCAGACGATGTCCGGGTGCTGGCTCAGGGGCAGCCACCACACCTGGTCGCCGGGGGTGCCGAGGAAGTCGTACCCCTGTGGGATCTTCCGCCGCGCGACCGGGGTCACATGGAAGACGACCTCGTCCGGCTCGTACCAGTCGTAGTCCTCGGCACTGCCCTCCCTGACCTGGAACTGCAGGTCGCCGTCCGCCTTGCGGGCGGCCAGGTCGACGTGGCCCCTGGCGATGACATGTGCCGCCGGGGAGGTGGCCGTCGGGCTGGGGCTCGGGGCCGTGGTGCCGGTCGGGGTCGGGGTCGCCGTCGGCGTGGAGCCGTCGCCGGGCAGGACGTCGGCCGGGTCGACGTCGTCCCCGACGACGACGGCGAGGGTCTCGGTGTCCGTGGCGGCGCCGCTGGTCACGGTGAAGGTGAGGCGGTGGACGCCCTCGGCGGTGAACATCCAGACGGGCAGCTTCCGTTCCTCGTCGCCGGAGAGCGTGAAGGAACGCGGGGCCTCGCCGGTGTTCCCGAGGTGGATGTCCGGCGCCTGGTCCGACCAGTCCATCTCCTGGGTGTACGTGAACATGCCGAAGTCACCGGGTCCGTCGTACCCGGACAGCGTCACCTCGGTGTCACCGCCCGCCTCGGTGCCCTTCCAGCCGGGCTCGGGCGCGAAGAGGTCCTCGGACGCCCAGCCGTTGAGCTGCCAGGTGTCCAGGTCGGTGGTGCCGAGCGCGTTGGCGGCCGGGTTCGGCGTGTACTGCAGGGACAGCTGTGGGACGTGCAGGACCACGGTCGACGGCTCGCGCACGACCGGTGCGGCACCGCTCCGGTCGTGGATCTGCAACTGAAGATCTCCGTCGGCCGGTCGGGGCGCGATGTCCAGCTCGCCCTCACCGAGCACGACGGCACCGCCGGCGGCGCGGGCATCCCCGCTGCCGCCGGCGACCAGCCCTGCCGCGCCCACGAAGGCCGCGATCGCCGCGGTCAGCACCGCGGTCGTATATGCGCGTCCGCCGCGCGTCAGGGCCCTCATCACGAGCTGACGACGACGGTGTACGTCTCGGTGGCGGACTTGGTGACGCCGCCGACCGTGCCGGACACCCGGAAGGTCAGCTGGTAGGTGCCGGGCTCCTCGAAGGCCCAGTTGGCGTGGTTGTGAGTGCCGACGCCGAAGGTCTTGGACTTGTAGCTGGTGGTGGCCGTGTTGCTGTCGTACCAGCGGGAACCGGCGCCCGCGTAGACGCTGAAGTCGTCGGTGGAGGAGCCGTTCCTGGTGGCGCCGGTGAGGCGGTAGGTCACCGTGTCGTTCGCGAAGACGCCGGTGGTCAGGTGCTCGGTGGAGATGCCCGGGAAGAGCACGCCGGCGGCCTCGGCCTTCAGCTCGTCCTCCGGCAGCAGCCAGATCTGGCTGCCGGTGCCGAGGAAGCCGTAGCCCGGGTTGGAGACCTTGGCGGCGGCCGGCACGGACAGCGTGACGTCCGCGGGTTCGTACTCGGCGCCGGCCTCCTCGTCGTGGACGTGCAGGTGCAGGTCGCTGCCGTCCCACTCGGCGTCGAGGACGTCGACGTGGCCGCTGCCGAGTGTGGTGGCGGCGGCCGCCGGGGTCGCCATGAGGCCGCCGAGCGCGACGGCCGCGGCCACAGAGCCGGAGATGGTCAGAGTGCGGGCAAGGGTACGCAAGGTGATTCCTTCAGGAGATGGGAGTTGTACGGGGACGAACCGGGGGATGGCCGCTCGGATCGGTCCGCTACGAGACGCGGGTCAAGGCACGCATGATGAATCCCCCCGGATCGAAGGCGCACTTCGCTTTGAAGATGCACCGACAAGTCACATGGTAATCATTTTCAACTGAGAGGGCAACGGAAAAGTGAGTGACGTGTGTGCACTCCGGGTGCGGCAGGGTCGAGAACCGGCCGACGTCACCCGAACTCGCCTAGCCGAGTCGCGCATGCCCGATGTGGTGGACGGCTCGGCCGAGGAGCGCGGCCACGTGGCCGTCGCGGAGACTGTGGACGGTGCGGCGACCCTCGCGCTGCCCGGTGACCAGGCACGACCAGCACGGTGATGAAGACCGTGCCCGACCCGTAACGGCCCATGGTGCTACCGGGTGAGCACGGGACGTGCCGCCGTACGACCACGGGTGGAGGGCGGCGTGGACCGCCCGGGTCACCGGTTCTGCCGAAACCTGACTCACAGCCGATGGGGATGAACGCGGGTGGACTTCGACGAAGTACTGCTGCCCGGAGTGGACCTGCCGCGATCCCGCCCCGGCGGCGAGGGCCGAACGCGGCCCGCCCGCCAGGACAAGGACGCCACACCCGCCATGCCGACGCTCACTCGTCGGCGCGCGTCACCACACGCAGCCCGAGCTCCGACCGCCCTGCAGGCCGGAACACCAAACCCTCAGCCGCCACCTCCTCGGCCAGTGCGTCGTCCCCCATCACCCACCACCGGTAGTCGACCGACACCCGGGACACCTCATCGGTTCCTCGTGCAACCCGGTAGTCCATGTGCCAGACCACCTGGTCCTCGCCGGCCGGCTCGGCCTGCGCCCAGCCCTCGTACGTCAGACCCCCTAGAGTCAGGTGTGCCATGCGCGCTCGGGGGACCGGTTCAGGTGCGAAGGGAGGCGTCACCGTAAGAAGCAGGGCTCCACCAGGAACGAGACGACGAGCGGTTTCCCTCCACAGGGAGCGGCGCTGGTCCGGCGGCAGATGCCCCAGAACGTTCATGACGAGTACGGCTCGTATCCGGTCGGGCAACTCGGCGTTCGAGGCATCTGCGGGCAACACCGTGACGCCGGTGCGCAGTGACGGCTCATCATGCACTCGGGCCAGCAGCACGGCCCTCATGGCCGGGGAAGGCTCGAAGGCCAGCACCGGGACGCCGGGGAGGACTTCCCGAACGGCGCGCACACCCCTGCCCGATCCCGCCCCCAGGTCGACCACCACCCCCTCCGAGGCACGCAATCCCTTGAGGACCGACTTCACCTCGGACGCCAAACCCTCCCAGGTCTCCGCGATCATGATGTCGATGTACTCGGCCGACAGCGCGTACGGATCTGCCCCCACCGGAACCCGCCTCACATGATTGTCGTTTTCATTCATGGCGCCACTGTCGCACGCCTGTCAACGGTCGAGCCGCACCCCATGCGCGAGACGTGGTGGAGACCTGCGGGTCTGCACCACCCGCACCTCCCCGTACGCAGTCACCCGAGCGCCCGGCTGCGCACCTCCCGCGCCGCGTCGAGCGCGACAGGCCTCCTCAGGGCCCCCAGGCCGGCGCGTGCGTCGCCACGCTGTGCGCCTCCGTCGTCGATCCCTCAACCCACCGACGGCAGGCAGAGGAGAGCGCCGACATCGCGACGCCATAGGAGGCGATGAGTCGATCCGTCGGCAAGCCCGCGGATCAGATCCGGACCATCACCCTGGGCACCGCGGCAGCATCCGTCAGCCACCGCCCTCTCGGGAATGGGCCGCCCGATCGACTCGACATCGAGGCGAAATACTTCGCGGCCTTCCGCAGGACCTCGCGCTCTTCCGCCGGCTCACGGACCTTCTTGTGCAGCGCGGCATTACCCGCCTCCAGCGGCGTGGGCGGCTCGACGGACACCTCCGCCCGGCGGCCCCGCGGCCGACTCGCACCGGCCGCCCGAACCCGGTTCCGCAATGTCTCCGAGGTGATTCCCGGATCGGCGGCGACCTGCCGGATCGTCACCTCGGGCCGCGACCGGTACAGCGCGACCGCGTCCGCCTTGAACTGCGGCGGAGAGTTTTTCATGACCACGAGATGTCCGTTCTCGGATCCTCAGGATCCAGCGTCTCGTGTGTCCGAGATCCGGGGTCAAGGCCCGGCTCCTCGGACCGGCGGCAGATGTCGCGACCTCCACCGACTCCGGAAGGCCCTCACCCATGCAAGACCGCATGCCGTCACCAACGTGCCCGAACAGCACACCTAGCTCGGACACCAGGCAGCATGTGACCGGCCAGTAGTTATCGGCAGGCGAGCCGATACCGGCGAGATTGATCTTGAATGGTGAGAGGACCCTGCCGACGCCGTGAGGGGCAGCCGGATCTCAGCTGCCCCTCACGGTCACTCCCGTAGTGGGACTGGCGTTCGTCAGGTCACGCGGCGGCGGATCCACCAGGCGCAGAACCCGGTCAGGGCCAGGGCGAGGCCGAGGTAGAGCCCGGTCTCGGCCCATTGAAGGGCCCAGAAGTTCCCGGCGGGCTGGTACGTCACCTGCTGCTTGTAGCCCAGGGCGCCGAGGTCGGCGACGCAGCCGTCGACCTGCTGCAGGGCGGGCGGGCCCGCCTCGGTGCGCAGGCAGTCGGCGAAGGACGACGGCACGAGGGCCGGCTGGCCTGCGGCGTTCAGCGTCTGCTGGGAGGTGACCCAGGCCCCGGGCACTTCTTCGAGGTGCGCGACGATCTGCCCGGCGTCGTCCTGGATGCTGATGGGGGCGCCGTCGGGCTCGATCGGCACGGTGGTCCGGTCCGCGGCAGCCAGGTGGGCCCGGATCCACATCGGCACGGCGATCTGGACGGTGGCGTAGAGGGCGAACGTGGTGGCCATCGCGGGCAGGGTGCGGCGGATGACCAGGCCGAGGGCGACGCCCAGGACGAAGGCGAAGGCGGCATGGGCCATGGGGACGACACCCCGTGCGGCGAAGGCCACGGGGTCGAGCCGCGGGAAGTACGTGTCCGTCGCGCCGCCGCCGTTGACAGCCCGGTCGATGGGGCTGCTCCACCAGCTCACCGCGAGGCTGGTCAGTCCGGCAGCGGTCATGGAGGCCGCCGCACCGAGGCTCAGCTTGGTCGCCAGCCAGCGGGTACGGGTGACGCCCTGGTTCCATGCGAGGTAGTGGGTGCCGGTCTCCAGTTCCCGGGCGATCAACGGCGCGCCCCAGAACATCCCGATGACCGCCGGTACGGCGAGCACGACCAGCAGTCCGGTGTAGTAGAGGGTCTGGTCCGCGGGAGACCTGGTCCACCAGGCTGCTGCCGGCCGTCCGATAGAGGTCGGCCAGCTGCGGGCCGGAGACCGCGAGGGTGGCGGCGAGGGCGGCCACGGCGGCGAACAGCACGGCGGCCTGGGTGCGGAACTGGCGCCAGGTCAGCCAGATCATCGGAGTACCTCCAGTGCGGGCCGGGTGTCGCGTACCGCGTCGGCGGGCCGGGTCATGTAGGCCAGGACGATGTCTTCCAGACCGAGCGGGCTGACGGTCCAGGCCGGATCGTGGACCGCCGTGTCGGTGCGCACCAGGAGGGTGGTCTGCCGGTCGGTGTGGCTGGCGGTGATGACGTGCTGACCGGCCGGCAGCGTCTCCGGGTCCCGGCGCGGTCCGGTGAGCCGGTGGTGGCAGGCGACCAGGTCGTCGATGTCGCCGGCCACCTGCACCGGGAGTCGACCAGGACGATGACGTAGTCGCAGGTCCGCTCCACGTCGGAGACCAGGTGGGAGGAGAGCACGACGCTCAGCTCATGCTCGGCGACGGCCTCCATCAGGTCCTGCATGAACTCCCGCCGGGCGAGCGGGTCCAGGGCCGCGACCGGCTCGTCCAGGATGAGCAGTTCCGGGCGCTTGGCGATGCCCAGGGTGAGAGCGAGCTGCGCGCGCTGGCCGCCGGACAGCTTGCCGGCCTTCTGCCGCGAATTCAGGCCGAGGTGACGGATCCGGTCGCGCGCCACGGCGTCGTCCCAGGCCGGGTTGAGGCGCTTGCCGAGGTCGAGGTGGTCGGCGACGCTCAGCGCCGCGTAGACCGGGGTGTCCTGGGCGACGAAGCCGACCTTGGCCAGTTGTTCCACACCCTCGGCAGGACGGCCGCCGCACACCTCGATGGTGCCGGCCGTCGGGGTGAGCATGCCGGAGGCCAGGTTCAATAAGGTCGACTTGCCGGCGCCGTTGGGGCCGACCAGGCCGACCAGGCCGACCACCCGGCCGGCGGGGATGTCCAGGTCGCAGTTCTGCAGCGCCCAGCGCTGTTTGTACCTCTTGCCCAGGCCCTGGGCTCGCAAGACGGCGCTCACGCTACGTCCTCTCCGGCGGCGTCGCGGAATGTGTTCATGAACAGCGCCTCGATGCTCTCGTCGTCGAGCCCGGCCAGGCGGGCCTTGGTCAGCCAGCGCTGCAGGTCCTTGCGGAGCGGTCCGTGTGCGGCGAGCGTGCCGTCGGCCAGCGTCCGGGTCACGAACGTCCCGACGCCGGGACGGGCGGCCACCAGGCCGTCGTGCTCCAGCTCGCGGTACGCCTTGAGCACCGTGTTGGGGTTGACTGCCATCTGCTTCGCCACGTCCTTGACGGTCGGCAGCCGGTCTCCCTCGTCCAGCAGGCCGAGGCGCAGTGCGTGCCGAACCTGCTGGACCAGCTGCTGGTACGGGGACAGGCCGCACCGGCTGTTCAGGTGGAACTCAATCACCGGTTCCTCCGTTTATCTAGTTGCCTAGCACTATAGCCATCTGCGTCGACCAAGTGGCAAGGCGTGCACTGCGGGCGCGACGGCCCGGCGTTGCAGGGAGCCAGCCGCGCCATCTGGCGCTCGGCAGACCTCGCTCGGGTGTCGAGGAACGACCGTCTGCCGACACTCGTCACTGTGATCACGAACCCGCAGGTGGGCACTGCCGACAACTCGACTCGGAAATCAACGGCGATGCACGGCCCAGCCGATAGCTCATCGGCTACGTGCGGGTCTCGACCGCCGACCAGAATCCGCACCACCGGGTCGGCGGACGCCGACCGCGCCTCACCGAAGACCAAGCCGCGCTCGCCCAACGCCTCAACGACAAGCGGGACAAGACCGTCCAGCAGGTCGCCGACATGTTCGGCGTGCCGCGCTCCACGGTGTATGGACACCTCGACAAGACCAGGACCGTCCCACGCCAACCGAAGAAGAGCACGGTTACGAAGCCGAGACAGCTATCGATGAGTTACCTGGTCCCTGGTGTTCGGGCTAGGACTCCAGGGTCTGATATTGGTGATAACGGGCTAGCAACTGCCGTCGACGGTCTCGCCGGGCGTGACGAGTCCTGTCTCGTAGGCGAGTACGACGGCTTGGGCCCGGTCGCGCAGGGTCAGCTTGGCGAAGATCCTGGCCACATGAGTCTTCACCGTCGCCTCGCTCAGTGTCAGTTCCTGGGCGAGTTCGGCGTTGGACAGGCCTCTGCCCATGAGGGTCAGCACTTCACGTTCGCGCGGCGTCAGTACGGCGAGGTCACGGTGGACAGTGAGGCTTGTCGAGCCAGGAGCGGTCCGTCCGGCACTGGAGGCGTGGCGTTCCACCAGACGGCGGGTGATCGAGGGCGCGAGCAGTGCGTCGCCGGTGTCGACCAGGCGTACGGCGGCGGCGAGATGTGCCGGGGTGACGTCCTTGAGCAGAAAGCCGCTGGCGCCGGCTGCGAGGGCTGCGTAGACGTAGGAGTCGAGGTCAAAGGTGGTCAGCATGATCACTCGGCAGCCGGGGGCCTGTGCGAGGACGCGGCGGGCGGCTTCCAGGCCGTCCATGTTCGGCATGCGGATGTCCATGAGGACGACGTCTGGACGCAGGCGGCGTACGGCTCGCACGGCCTCGGCCCCGTCTGCGGCTTCGCCGACCACGTTGATGCCGCGTGCGGTCAGGATGAGGCGGAAGCCGGTGCGGACCAGCTCCTGGTCGTCAGCGATCACCACGCGGGGGGTGGGGTCGGTGGGTGTGGTCATGGCCGGTCCAGTGGAATCCGGGCGCGGACGCGGTAACCGCCGCCCAGGCGGCGCCTGGCGTCCAGGTCGCCGCCGTAGACGGCGACCCGCTCCCGCAGGCCGAGCAGCCCGCGTCCCGCTCCGTGGGGCCGCTCCGCGGCCGGGCGGCTGCGGGGTCCGGAAGCGTCGCCCGACAGGACGCTCGGTCCGCTGTTCAGGACTTCGACGCGCAGATAGTGCTCCGCGTACCGGACTGTCACCTCGGCTTTCGCTCCGTCGCCGTGCTTGAGGACGTTGGTCAGCGCCTCCTGGATGATCCGGTAGGCGGTGACGTCGATGCCGGTCGGCAGCGGGCGAGGTTCCCCGGATATGCGCACCTCCACGGGCAGGCCGGCGAAGGCGATCCGGTCGATCAGTGGACTGAGCCGGCTCAGGCTCGGCTGGGGTGCCAGATCCTGGCCGTAGGGTTCGTCGTCGCCGCTCTGCGCGGGGGCGAGCAGGCCGAGCAGGTGCCGTAGCTCGGTCATCGCGGTCCGCCCGGCGCCCTCCACCGCACTCAGCGCGGCCTCGGCCTCGTCGGGCATGGTGGCCAGCACCTCGCGGGCGGCCCCGGCCTGCACCACCATGAGGCTCACATTGTGGCTGACGATGTCGTGGAGTTCGGCCGCGATCCGGGCTCGCTCGGCGTCGACCGCGGTCCGCGCCGCGCTCTCCCGCTCGCGCTCCAGCGACCAGCCGCGCTCTTCGATGGCCGCCCGGTGCCGCCGCCGTGCCCGGACGAGCGCCGCACTCAGGACGATCACCGCGGCGCACGCCGCCGCCAACGCCGTGACCAGCCAGACCAACCCCGAACTCCCCACCGCACAAGCCTCGCAGCCCAGCATGCCATCCGCGTCATGCTGTGGATCCAGACACCTACATCCCCAGGATGACCCGCGGGACCGGTTACATCCGGTGAGGGACGTCACACCTGCCCTGCCGCTTTTAGGTTCATGCCATGACAACTGATCTGGACAACCGCCCGCCACGGACCGTCGTGCGGCTGGACGACGTCCGCAAGGAGTACGGCGACGCGACGGCCCTGGACGGCGTCTGCCTGGAGATCCGCGCCGGGGAAGCGGTCGCGGTGATGGGGCCCTCCGGGTGCGGCAAGTCCACGCTGCTCAACATGGTCGCCGGACTGGACCGGCCGTCGTCGGGCACGGTGCAGGTACACGGCCAGGACCTGGGAGCATTGAACGAAACCGGGCTGGCGCTGTTCCGGCGGCGGCACATCGGCATGATCTTCCAGTTCTTCAACCTGATCGACGACCTGCCCGCACTGGACAACGTCGCGCTGGCCGCCCAGCTGACCGGCGCGTCCGCCCGGCAGGCCCGGCGCCGCGCGCTGGAACTCCTCGACGAACTCGGCATAGCCGACCGCAAGGACACCTACCCGGCGGCATTGAGCGGAGGCGAGCGGCAGCGCGTGGCCGTGGCCCGGGCGCTGATGAACCGCCCGGCCCTGCTCCTGGCCGACGAGCCGACGGGCGCGCTGGACAGCCGCTCGGGCGAGCAGGTCATGGACCTGCTGATCGACCTCAACCAGATCGGGCAGACCCTGCTGATCGTCACGCACGACCCCCACCTGGCCACCCGCTGCGCCGGCCGCCTGATTGAGGTCGCCGATGGCCGAGTGGCCCGCGAGAGCACCCTGGAGCCCGCCGCATGAGCGCCGTGTGGAGGGCCGCGCGGGCGGCGGTGAAACGCCGCCGCCTGCAGACATGCGTCATCGGGCTCGTGGTGCTGTGCTCCACCACGACCGTCCTGCTCGGGCTGGCACTGCTCACCGCCGCCTCAGCCCCCTTCGACGGAGCCTTCTCCCATCAGCGCGGGGCCCACACCGTGGCGGCGTTCGACCTGACGAAGGCGTCGCGTCCGCAGCTGGCGCAGACGGCCCGTCGACCCGGCGTCCAGGCCGCCGCCGGACCCTTCGGGCAAGCCGTCCTCGAGATGCCCGAGGACTGGCTGTGGATGTCGGCCGGGTCCCTTTCCGTCGTGGGCCGGGCCGATCCGGACGGCCCGGTGGACCGCATCCGCCTCCTGGAAGGCCGCTGGGCCACCGCACCCGGTGAGATCGTCGTCAGTTGGCCCGTCGACGGCACGCCCGGCCCCGGCCGACTCGGCACCAGGCTCAAGGCTCGCGGAGCCCCGACCCTCACCGTCGTCGGCTTCGCCACCAGCATGAGCAAGTCCGCCGGAGCCTGGGTCTCGCCCGAACAGATCGACCAACTCCGCCCGGCCACGGCTCAGATGCTGTACCGCTTCACCGACGCCGCGACCGATCAGCAGCTGCGCACCGGCCTCACCACGGCCACCGCCGGGCTGCCCGCCGGTTCGCTGACCACCGCGCAGTCCTACCTCACCATCAAGCGGGCCTTCGCCGCACAGGCCGACGCGTATCTGCCGTTCATGACGCTCTTCGGCGTCCTCGGCCTGCTGGTCTCCGTGCTGATCGTCGGGAATGTCGTCAGCGGGGCGGTCGTCTCCGGGCACCGGCACATCGGCGTACTCAAGTCGCTGGGCTTCACCCCGAACCAGGTGGTGGCGGTCTACCTGACAATGGTCTCCGTCCCCGCGGTCATCGGCTGTGTCATCGGCACGCTGATCGGCAACGCGGTGGCCGCCCCCCTCCTGCGGGTGGCCTTCTCCGGCATCGAAACGGGCAGCGCCTCGATCGGTATCGGATGGTGGCCGTCCGTCCTCTGCCTGGTGGGCATGCCCGCCCTTGTCGTCGTCGCCGCCCTGATCCCCGCCGTGCGCGCGCACCGGCTGTCCGCGGCGCAGGCGATCACGGCAGGCAGCGCACCGCGGACCGGACGCGGGCTGCGGGCCCAACGTCGACTCGGCGGAACCCGGCTGCCGCGCCCCGTCAGCCTGGGACTGGGCCAGCCGTTCGCCCGGCCGGGCCGTTCCCTGCTGACCATGGCGGCCATCGTCCTCGGGGTCGCCACCGTGACCCTGACGACCGGTCTGACCAGCACCATGGTCGCCTACGGGAACGCCGGCAAGGGCGACGGCACCGCCCGGGTCGACGTGCAGTCTGGCTCGCCCGCGGCCGGCCGGACCGCTTCGGAACTGAGCGACCGGCAGATCGAACAACGGCTGCGCTCCCTGCCCGGCGCGGACCGGGTGACCGCCCGCGCGCTCACCAAGGTGCGCCTCGCCGGATACACGCAGACCGTATTCGCCAACTTCTACCGCGGAGACACCCAAGACCTCGCCTCCGAGATCGTCAAGGGCCGCTGGCCGGCCGGCGCGGGGGAGGCCGCAGCCGGGCCGGCGTTCCTCAGTCAGCACGGGCTGTCCGTGGGCGACCGGGTCACCGTCCAGCTGAACGGCAAGCAGACGCCCGTGACCATCGTGGGGGAACTCATGGAAGGCAACGCCCAGGCACTGGACTCGAACTGGCGAACGCTGGCGCGTCTCGATTCGACGATGCAAGCTGCCGAGTACACGGTCCGACTCGCCCGCGACGCCGACGCCCGCCGCTACATCACAGCCGTCGAAGCGACCGATCCAGCTCTCCGCCCCGCACTGCGGCGCTCGGACGACACCGCCACCACGACCGTGGTCGGTTTCGCGTCGGTGTTCACCGTACTGCTCACCGTCGTCGCTGCGCTCGGGGTCTTCAACACCGTCCTGCTCAACATCCGAGAGCGGCGCCGTGACCTGGGCATGCTCAAGTCGATCGGGATGACACCACGCCAGGTGATGACGATGACCGTGTCGTCGGTCGCCGCGCTGGGCCTGGCCGGCGGGCTGCTGGGCATCCCCCTGGGCATCGTCGCGCACCGGCTGGTCGTGGACCACGTCGGAGTGATCTCGTTCCCGGAATCCATGAAGCAGGTCTGGCACCTGCCGCAGCTGGCCGCACTGATTGTGGCGGGCGTCACGATCGCCGTCCTCGGCGCGCTGATTCCGGCGAGGTCGGCAGCGCGACTGACTATCGCCGAGGTGCTGCACAACGAGTAGCCCCTGTCTCCCTGTCGGTGCCTGCGCCAGGCCACCCACATCCCCGTGATGCCGATCGCGGCTTACGGTCGGGGGCCGGGCGGCGGCCTGAGCGGGAGCGGGCCCGCGGGTTGGGTGGCTTCAGGTCGTTGAGCGGGGGAACGGCACGACGTTGCGGGAGACCGGGTCTTCTTCCGCGTGCCTGTCGCCCTCTTGGATGAGGACGGCGCCGGCGAGGCTCAGCCTGGTTACCAGCTGGCGAAGCTCCTTGATCTCAGCTCGCTGGTTGGCGACGGTCTCTTTGAGCTGGGTGACGGTTTCACGGAGACGTCCTTCGGTTTCCGGGACCTGTGGGGTCTCCGTGCGGACGCGCTCGTAGCACTCGTTCTTCAGGTCTACGTGGTCTGGTCGGGGAGCCCGTGGGTCAGGGCTTCGCGGGTGGCCCAGTTGACGAAGGACTCGATGCGCTTGGTCAGGGTCTGCTTCTTCAGCGCGCCCGATGTGCCGCAGTTGCTGTGGTGGGCGGCGTTGAGCAGGACTTCCCCGGGCGGCACCATGCGCTCCAGCACAAGTGCCGTCCAGGGGCGCCGCCGGCGGTGGGTGCGGGGTCGGGGCAGCACCCGGAGCGCAGGCCTTGTACTTCCTGCGGGCGCATTCCGGTCAGGTACAGGCTGATGATCGCGGCAGCGGTGCTCAGGTGCCGCGATCAGGTCATCCGCCTCGTTGAAGTCGAGGTGCTCGCGCCAGGGCTCTCTGTGAGGCCCGTTGCACCTGCTCGTCCGGCAGCACCTGGACGCTTTGATGCGTGCCCGGGAAGTGTTGAAGAGGGCGGCCTTCGCGCGTCACGGTTGTTTTGCGAGTCCGCCGGAACGGAGCTCCGCCCAGTCCGTGGCTTGGCGCCCACAGCTGCGCGTCGCCGTGGCCGACGCCGAAGGCCAAAGGGCCAACCGGCCGGGGCCGCTCCGTGTGCTGGTGTCTTCGCGTGGGGTAGTGCGTCCGTGCGACCATCAGCAGCTGCACGCTGGGGCTCAGGCGGGCGGCCGGAGCACGTCCGTGCGCGGTGGCTTCCAGCGCCTGGGTGATCAGCCTTCCGGGGGAGTCGGCCCCGGAGTCGGTGATGTTCTCCGTGGAGGTCCAGTGCCCGCTTCCCTTCCGCTCTCCACGTCCGGAAGTCGGCGGCGACGCGCTTGAGGACGTCGTCCCACAGCACCATGCCGTACTGCTGGGCGTTGCTCTTGGTGACGGAGAGACCTTGCGGCGGGTGCGGGTACACGCGGGATCGAAGGCGAAACGCACGATGCGCTCCCAGCCGACCTGGGAACAGGACGGACTGCACGGCGACCACCGCCGGGTCCGCGTCCCGAGAGGTTGCGGCCGCTGAGACCAGCGTACTCACCCTCGCTGTTCTCGCGGACGACGACCCCGTCCAGTTCGTTGTCGTCGGCCTTGCGCAGCGGGCTGGTGATGCCGGGCAGGAAGCGGACCGGGCGGACGTTGGCCCACTGGTCGAAGCTCTGGCAGATCTTCAGCCTCAGGCCCCACAGGCTGATGTGGTCAGCGGCGGTGGGCCAGCCGACGGCGCCGAAGCAGATGGCGCCGAAGCCCGTGAGCTGGTCCAGACCGCCGTCGGCCACCATCTTCCCGGTGGGGGCGTAGCAGTCGCTGTCCCAGGGGAACTCCTAGCGAATCTCCCGAGCGGGAGCCAGACATCTGTGCCCAGGTCTCCCGCCGCGACGGTCACCAGGTCAGCAAGCCGGGACGCCTCCGCGTCTCATGCTGACCTCTTGCTGACCCGAGCGACTGAAACATGCCCCTGACCTGAACAGATGACCAAGCAATGGATCTTGGACATGAACGTGGCACGAAGCACGGGGGCGCTTTCGAGCGAGCAGTCGCAAGGGAGCTGAGGGGCGTGAGCAGAAGGACCGAACAGTGACACCCGCACCGGGTGCGGCCCCACCCTCCGCCGCGGGTCCGTTGAACGGACCGGGGACGTCGTACGTCTCCTGCGCGAGGCACATCATGGCTCCCCCATCGCTCCGACCTCTCAGGAGATTCAGTGCGATCTACTCTCCGACAAGGACCTGCCTGTCTGGTGAGCCTCCTTGTCCTGCTGGGCCTCATAGCGGCTGTACCCGCGTCGGCCGCCCCCCGCTCCTTGACCATCTCCACTGACAAAGGTTCGGTCGCGGGAGCCTCGGCGGACGAGGTCGACCGTTTCCTCGGCATTCCGTACGCGGCTCCGCCCGTCGGTACCGGACGCTGGCAGCCTCCGGCACCCGCCGCTGCCTGGACGGGCACCCGGTCGGCCACCTCCCCCGGCTCCCGCTGCCTGCAGTTCGGTGGCGACACGGGCCCGGGGATGAGTGAGGACTGCCTGTACCTGAACGTCTACACCCCGGCCCACCGGAAGAACCGCCCGCTGCCGGTGCTGTTCTGGATCCACGGCGGCGGCTTCTCCTCCGGTTCGGGAGACACGCAGGACGGCTCGCTGATCGCGAGGACCGACGACGTCGTGGTCGTCACGATCAACTACCGCCTCGGTGTGTTCGGTTTCCTCGGCCTCCCCGGACTGAGCAAGCAGGGCGCGGGCAACTACGGCCTGCTCGACCAGCAGGCGGCGCTGCGCTGGACCCAGCGCAACATCGGCGCGTCCGGCGGGGACGCGAGCCGGGTCACCATCGCCGGTCTATCGGCCGGCGGCCACTCCGTCTGCGCGCTCCTGGCCTCTCCCCCGGCCCGTGGTCTTTTCTCCGGCGCGATCATCCAGAGCGGCGGATGCCCCAGCCACACCGTCAAGCAGGCCGTCGCCCGCGGGAAGAAGTACGCGGCGGCCGCCGGTTGCTCCGCGTCCCCGGTCGGTCTGGCCTGCCTGCGCGCCAAGCCGGCCAGTGAACTCCAAGCCGCCGCGCAGAACTTCACCGGTGGCGCCCTGAGCGGCTCGCTGCCCGTGTCCGGGGTTCCCGAACTACCCGTCGCGCCGCTCAAGGCGGTACGCACCGGCCGGACCGCGAACGTCCCCCTCCTCATCGGCCACACCCGAGACGAAGTGCGCTCGCGGGCCACGCCGTTCGCGGACGCGACGAAGGAGCAGTACGAGCGAGCGGTCCGGATCGAGTTCGCGGACGAGGCCGACGCCGTGCTCGCGCACTATCCGTTGGAGACGGTGCGCTACTGGGGCTCGTTCATGAAGCACGGGAACCCCGCAACCCCAGTGCTCGCCGCCTGGCCTTCGTACCGGGCGGGAACGTTCATGTCCCTGCTGCCGGGCGGTGAGAGCCGGGCCCTGAAGACCGAGGTGTACGAAGCGCGTCGCCAGTGCGCCTTCTGGAACTCCATCGACTATGACTGGCTCCCCGTCAACCCGGACCGACTCGCCGCGCAGGCTGGTGTTTCCCGGTCCTGACCCGGCAGGCTGCCGCCGGAACCTCACGCCGCCGCAGTGCGCGCTCCCGTGGGAGAACCCCGGCCGCCGCACGGCCGGGGTCCCCCGAGGCGCTGAGTGTCGGTCAGCGGGTCGGGTCAGCGCTGCAGGGTGAGGACACCCGGGCGCCACGGCAGCCGGTCGTACTCGCCGCCCGCGGTGGGGGACTTGCCCTGGTAGAGGAACTGCAGGTTGCAGGGGTCGATGGTCATCGTCTGGTCGGGGTTGTTGCGGACCAGGTCACCGTGGCTGATGTCGTTGGTCCAGGTGGCGCCGCTGTTGGCCTTGCCCGCGAAGGGGTTGCTCTCGCTCGCGGCCTGCGGGGTCCACGTCCCGTTCAGGCTGGAGGCCGTGAAGGA
Organism: Streptomyces sclerotialus; assembly: GCA_000719105.1. Lineage (GTDB taxonomy): Bacteria > Actinomycetota > Actinomycetes > Streptomycetales > Streptomycetaceae > Streptomyces > Streptomyces sclerotialus_B. The sequence continues at coordinate 50,563 of JODX01000027.1, forward strand.
GCGGAAGTAGCGCCCGTTGGCGCCCATCGCCTCGACGATCATGAGGTACTGGTTCTGGCCCTTCACCTTGTAGACCTGTACGCCCTCGAAGAGGTTGGCCTTCGTGTCGCTCATGATCGTCGTGTACGACGAGCCGAAGTTGCCCGGGAAGTTCCCGATCGGCATGCTCGCCCGGTAGATCTTGCCGTTGTCACCGGCGAAGAACAGGTACATGTTCTGGCCGTCGGCGATCAGGGTCTGGTCGATCGGGCCGGTGTCGGAGCCGGAGATGCTCCCGGTGAACAGCGGCTGCGGGGCGGACCAGCCGTTGGGGTTGGTGGGGTCGCTCGACGTGCGGTAGATGAAGGGCCACGCACCCCACTGGTACGCCAGCACCCAGATGTTCTTGGGCGCGAAGTAGAACAGCGTGGGCGCCACCGCGGCCTGGCTCATCCCGGTCTGGCCGGCCGACGCCATGTCCGACCAGTTCGTGAAGGGACTGAACATCATCGAGCCGTACGACGATCCCGACACGTTCGACGCGTAGACCAGGTGCTTGCCGTTGTGCGTCACGGTGGTGAAGTCCTTCACCGCGGCCCACCCGTTCGCCGGCTGCGCCAGCACACCCGTCGACGACCACCGGTACGTCGAGGGAAGCGCGCACGTGCCGTCCGTCGGCGGGTTCCCGGTCAGGCCGGTCCACTTCTGGTTGCTGCCGCCGTTGCACGTCCCGATCTGCACCGCCGTGCCGTTGGCCGTGCCGGCGCCCGCGGCCTCCAGGCACAGCCCGGACTCCACGCCGACGACCGTGCCGTCGGAGTTCACCCGCCACTGCTGGTTCGCACCGCCGGAACAGGTCCAGATCTGCACCCGGGTACCGGCCGTGGTGGCGTGGCCCGGAACGTCCAGGCACTTGTTGCCGTACACGGTCAGCTGATTGGCGTCGGTCAGCGTCCACTGCTGGTTGGTCCCGGCGCTCCAGCAGTCGTGGATCTGCAGTTGTGTGCCGTCGGTCTGGCCGGCGCCCACCACATCGAGGCACCGGTTGGAACCGACACCGCGCAAGGAGCCACTGGCAGCCGCTTGAGCCGGGGTGGCGACGAGCATCGCCGCCAGCGCGGCCAGGACCGCGACCGCGGCGGCGAGCACCGCGGACGGATGTCTGCGGCTGAAACTACCTCTGTGCATGACGTGCATGGGGTGCATGGGGTGCATGGGAATTTCCTTGACCGTGAGTGGGCGGTTCCGGCCGGCCTCGTCAGAGGTTGCCCGGACTGTCGGTGTGGTGCGGTGTGCTGCGGTGGGTGATGGGCCGGTACCGGCCCGGTTCAGGGCGTGGACAGCTCGAACCGCGTGACGCGGACCGAGCCGCCGAGCGCCCGGGTGGCATGGTTGAAGAGGGCGAACCGGTATCCCATGAAGAACCGCCAGTCGTTGCCCATCGAGAAGTCGGGGCCGAGCCGGGTGAACGTGATGCCGTCGGTGCTGTAGGAGAAGGTCCCCGGACGTGCCGCGCCGGGGCGGATGTCCGCGCTCGCACGCAGCCAGATCCGGCTGCCCGGAGCGGCCGCGCTCGCGAGCTCGTAGCCGGTGCCGGTGGTGTTCCAGTTGCTGTCCATGGTCAGCCCGCCGACCCTCACCACCCGTGTGGCGCCACCCTCGCACTTGACACCGATCCACGCGGAGGAGTCCCGCAGCAGCGCCAGTCCGGCCCGGTCGCCGTCCCGCATGGCGGAGTGGTCGAGCTGGACCGTGGCGGTGGAGGTGGGGCCCTGGATGCGGTGCGTGAGGGTGTTGCGGGCCCAGTACAGGTCGTCGGTGACCGTCGCGGTGCGCAGGGTCAGACCGTTGCCGACCGACCATTTGGTGTTGTCCGGGTTGTGGTTCCACTCCCATCTCGGGGCCAGGGCCGTGCCGGTGAAGGTGTCGACGCCGGTCATGGGGGTGACCTGGCGGGGCGGCGGCGGCACGGCCGGACTGGGGTAGGAGGTGCCCCATGCGCCGTTCACCAGTTGGACTACGGGCCAGCCGTCCGAGGTCCAGATGACCGGGGCCAGCGCGGGCACTCGGCCGCCGGGGTAGGCGTCGACGAACGCCAGGTAGTACCAGGCGCCGTTCTGCGTCTGGACCAGTCCGCCCTGGTGCGGGACGCCTCCGCCGGGGATAGGCCCGCGCAGGTCGAGGAGCACCTGCCGCATCGTGTACGGGCCGAAGGGGCCGCCCGACGATTTCAGGATGTACTGCCCGTTCGCGGGGCGGGTCAGGAAGATGTAGTACTGCCCGTTGATCTTGTAGAAGCGGGCGCCCTCGAGGGTGCCGACGCTCGACGGGGTCGTGAACACCTGCTGCGTGCGGACCTGGGTGCGACCGTCGGGGGACAGCTGGGCCACGCTGATCGTGGTGTTCCCGTACGCCACGTAGAGCGTGTCGTCGGTGTCGACCAGCAGCCCCGCGTCGTAGTAGGGCGTGCTGATCGTCGTCAGCCGGTTCCACGGCCCCTCGACGGCCGTCGCGGTGTAGAGGTACGTCCGGGCGAAGTCGATCTGGCCCAGCCAGTAGAACGTCCTGTTGCTCGGACGGTAGGCCAGCGACGACGCCCAGATCCCCCTGACGTAGCCACGGGCCCCGTTCAGGTCGTACTTGGCGCCGAAGTCCAGCACCGGCACCGAGTGGCCGGCGATCTCCCAGTGCACCAGGTCGTACGAGCGCAGGACGGGCGCGCCCGGCGAGTAGTGCATGGTCGAGGCCGAGGCGTAGTAGGTGTTCCCGACGCGGATGACGTCGATGTCCGCGAAGTCCTGCCAGATGACCGGGTTCGTGTACTCCCCGGCGGCGGCGTGGGCCGGCCCCTGGGCGGGGGCGGCTGCGGCGCGGGGGGCTCCCGTCAGCGGGAGGACCGTGCCGGCGGCGAGGCCGGTGGCGGCCGTCAGCGCGTGACGACGAGAAAAGGGTTGACGAGTCCATGACATACGCATGCGGCAGGCTCCTTGCGGCTCGATGTGCGCGGGGTGCGACCCGGAGATGCCCTGCTGTGCAATGGAGCGACCCCGGCGCGTTCGCTATATCGAACAACGGTCGGAGTGTCGGGCAACCTGAATGATAAAGAACCGGCGAACGGCGTCAATACCTCTCGCAAGTTCGCGTCCAGTACCGAAACATTTCGCCAGGGAACGGTGCACGTCACACCATTGAATGGCGAGGTCGCCCTGGCCTCGGGCGCCGGGGTGGATCAATCATGCGGACGGTGTCGCCACCCGGCCGACCGCGTCTACGGCATCCTTGACACGCCGAATTTCCGAACGGAGTCCGGAATCCCACCCCCCTCTCCCCCGATGATGAGTCGAGAAGCCCAGGCAGCCGGACGATCTCTCGCCCGTACTCGCGCACACGCGCCCCCTGCAACTGACGGCCGTACAGGACGAGCGTCGTCCTCAGGTCGGGTCAGCAGGCAGGCATCAGGACCGGTGCGGGCAGCCGGCCTGAGCCATCCGGTCGGCACTCCTGGCCGCATCCGCACCGCCTGGTCCTCGACTGCGGCGGCGACTGCGCGTGAGTGAGTAACGGGGAAGGCCGGAGCGGTCATACATGCCGGCCCGTCCCAGCGGCCGGTACCGGTCGGCCCATCGCTTGGCGGTGGTCCGGCCGACCTGGGACCGTTCGGCCGCCGCTCGACGCAATGGCCGGCCGTCCTCGACCACCCTCCTGGCCGGGCGCAGCCTCCCGGTCGGAGTCAGCCGGGTATGGCCATAGCAGACGAGAGCCCCCTTGACCAGCGGACGATGTCGCGATCTCCACCGGAACAAGAAGGCCCTCGCCCACGCCAGGCGCGTGCCGTCACCGACACGTCGGGACAGCACGCCTGGCGCCGCCGGTGGGGGCCGGGCGGGTCCGCCCGCCCGGCCCCCACCGCGGGCGGTCAGTTACGGAAGGTCTCGTGGGTGATGTAGGTGCCCGTCGGCGGGGTGATGGTGGTGCGGTTGGGGCCGGTCTCCCACACGACGGGGGTGTTGGCGGCCTTGACGATGTACTTGTACTCCACGCCGGTGTTGGCCGGCAGGACCACGGTCGCCGACCAGGTCGGGTAGGAGGCCGAGGAGAGCGGCACCGCCTTGTCCGGGTTCCACGACCCGAGCTCCGGGCGGTTCCCGGTCACGTATACCTGCTGGCCCCACTGTGTGTACGTGGTGACGTTGAACGTCGCCACGACGGAGTTCTCAGCCGCTCTCGCGGACGGCGCGGACGGCGCGGCCAGCGCCGGCGGGGCCACCAGCACCCCGAGGAACAGGGCGAGTACGGCGGCGAAACCCAGGCGCAGGCGGGTTCGGGGACGGCTGTGGTTCACGAGGAACGTCCTTTCGGATGACGGCGAAAAAGGTCTGTCGGGCCCTGACGGACGCCATCCTTATGACGTGTGCACGTCTTGCGCAAAGATCTGAAAGACTTTTCAGACATAGTGGAACGCTCAAGCAACTGACCTGTTCACGTACCTGTAGCCGAAATGAAAGGCTTGCAGAGTGCTCTCTGAAGCTGTCGGCCCCGGAGATGCCGTCGCCGGGGCGCACCGGGGAGTCGCTGCCGCGTCTCACGTGCCGTTCGTCCCGGAGCACCCCGAGTCGGCCGGAATGGCCGGCCGTGAAGACTCCGGCCGTCAGCCGGGCCGGTCAATGTCTCGATCTGCACGCGACAGGCCCTGATGCCCGGACAGCCGGCTCATGCCGGACGGCAGCCCGGACCGGGCTGGAAGGAGAACAAACCGTGCAGTGCGCCGCACAACTCAGGCCCGGCCGCGCAGGCCCGGCCGCTCAGGCCCGGCTGACACCGGACCCGCTGTCGGCCGGAACGCCGGAGCCACACGAACCCTGCACATCCTCGGCGTGGGTCCAGCCGCCCGCGCTGCCGCCCGCCCGCCTCCGGCAAGGCCCAGTGACAGCAGGAAGCAGTGCCGCGCGGTGGCCACCCGCTGAAGGCTCCGCTCGGCCCCCACCGGCCTGAGAAGGCGTGGAGGCCGGCGGTCAGACCGTGACGCGGAGCTTCGCGGGTTCAGGCTCTGGGCCCGCGTTCGCGTTCCTCGGAGGACGGTCAGTTCCCGGCGTCCCCCATGTCGATCACGATCTTGCCCACCGCCGTGCCCGCGCGCAGCCGCTCCACCGCTTCGCCGAGCGCGTCCATCCCGTACCGCTCGTACGGCAGCGACAGCGCGCCCGAGGACAGGTCCGGCAGCAGGCGCAGCACCTCGGGGGCGACCTCCTCGCTGCGGGAGATCATGTTCACGGGCAGGAGGGAGACGTCGGCGAGGAAGAAGTCCGCGAGGTCGAGGGTGAGTTCGCGGCCGGCCGTGTAGCCGAGGAGCGCGGCCCGGCCGCGCGGGCGGACCAGGGTGAGGGCGTTGCGCAGGATCGTGCCGCCGACCGTGTCGATCAGTACGTCGACCTTGCCGCCGATCGCCTCCTCGGACAGGTCCGAGGCGAGCAGTGCCTTGGCGACGCCGGGCACGTGCGGCAGTTTCGCGGGGCGGCCGACCGCGCCGACCACCTCCGCGCCGGCGCGCGCCGCGAGCTGCACGGCCACGGCGCCGACCGCGCCGGACGCGCCGGTGACCAGTACCCGCTCGCCCGGCTGCACCTGGGCGATCGCGTGCACGGTCGCCCACGCGGTGCCGACCGGCGAGAAGTAGATGCAGGCGAGAGCGGGGTCGGTGCCCTCGGGCATGGCCTCCGCGGCCGCGTCCGGCACGAGCACGTGCTCGGCCCAGGCGCCGTCCCGGCTGAGGCCGAGTCCCTCGCCGCGCAGTCGGACCAGAGCGCCCTCGGGGTGCGTGTCCGAGGCGACGACGTAGCCGCTGCCCTGGGTGCCGGGGACGAACGGCAGCTCGGGCAGGATGCCGAACTGTCCGTCTAGGATGTTCAGGTCCAGGTGGGCGACGGTGGCCGCCGCCACCCGTACGAGGGTGTGTCCGGGGCGCGGCGCGGGCACGGTCCGCTCCCCGAGCCGCGGCAGAGTGCCGAACTCCTCAAGGACCAGGGTGCGGGACGTGGACGAGGAAGTGCTCACGTGCTGTGCTCTCCGTTCTTCCCCCGTTGGTCGCTGTGCTTCCCCCGTTGCCCCCGTTGATCACTGCAGTCTCCGTTTACACCTTAGCTCCGTACTTGTGCAGTACACGCAACGCGATCAGGCGCAGCACACGGGAAGCTGTTGCCCATGGCCGGACGGGCGCCCGTGGGGATGTACGGGACGGTCGACGGGAGCACGACGCGGCGCAGGATCTGGCCGCGGCCGGCTCCGAGGCCGAGCTGCTCTGCTCACCGAAGCTGTGGGGCAACGCGAACTCAACACGGCCGCGTCGATCAGCGATGTCCTCGTATGGCGCCTGCGCCGGGCCGCGGACCTGCCCGCTGACACGATCAGCATGGCGCACGACGGAGACCCGACGGAGCACTTCACGCGCCGGCCGAGGCAGCGTGGCTCACATCCAGCAGCATGGTCCCACTCAGAGATTCCACCAGCCAGGGATCGGCGACAGACCCCGGCACGGCCTTGCGACGACGAGGCGCACCAAGGCGACGGCCCTGCCGATCACGGCTGTTGAGCCGGTGCATTGAAACAGGTCGGGGCGTCAGGTCACGATCACCAGGCGTACAGGACGGGACGAGGGAGAACGCCGGCATGTTCCACCGCATACGCCGCCGAGCGGCGGAGCCCAGCGAGCTGCAGCGGCGCAGCTACGAGACTTAAGGCGGGCAACCCTCACCACGGACGGCCGGCTCGGCGCTCCGGGGGCCGCACGACCGCACTCGGCAGGGGCGTCACACCGATGCGAGCGGCCCCGCACGCGCGGTGCGTGCGGGGCCGGGACGGCTCATGACCCGAACGGGCCGGGGCGCAGCCGGGGCTGGATCAGGGGCGCTCACGCCAGTCGACTTCGACCTGGCCGTAGTAGTTGACGTGGGAGTAGTAGACCCTCGGGTCCGAGCCGTCGAAGTTGTAGGCGCCGTGAATCTCCTTCGGAGCCGCCAGAATCGCGCTCAGTTGCCGGCCCGGCACCCAGCGCGGCTCTCCCCACCTGTCTGTCTCCCGAACGTACCCCCATCCCTTCTCCGGGAGGTTGTAGACGTTCACACGGATCGCGCCGCCACCGGAGAAGTAGTCCGTGCGGACGGAGACCTTGATCTGCCTAGGCATGGTGCGAGCGCGGTGAGCGAGTCGGTCAGGGCGACCTCGGCACCGGTCGCAGCGCCCAGCTTCGCCTCGACCTTGCGTGCTTCTCGTTGGTGATGCGGGTCCGCGGGGGCTGGGTTGTGGTGGTGGTCATCGTTCGTCCCTCCGACGCTGCTGCCGGGGCTGACCGCCCCGTGACGAGGCGGGACGTTGGCCGGACGTCGGGCTAGCGCCGCAACAGCCGGCCGGAGGGCGGGACCGCACGTGGCAGGGGCGTCACATCGACGGGTCCTCGACGAAGTGCAGGATCGCGCAGAGCCCGAGCGCCACCGGCCGGTCCAGGTCGAGCGAGGCGCGGGCCCCGTCGAGGATCGCGTCCGGGGTCCGCAGGTCCGCGTCGAGGTAGGCGGTGCGCCCCTCCGGGCTGCTGGACAGCAGGGCCCGCGCGTGCGCGAGGACCACCGGGTCGTGGTCCACGTACACGACGCGGGTCTCCGGGGCGACGTCCTGGGCGATCTCGTGCACGTTCGGGCGGGTGGGCAGGCCCGTGCCGATGTCGAGGAACTGGCGCAGGCCCGCCTCGCGCGTCAGGTGCAGCACCGCGCGCCGCATGAAGTCCCGGTTGTGGCGCACGTCGAGGTAGCCGCGCGGGTTGCGCCGCAGGGAGCCCTCGACGGCGGCCCGGTCGACGGGTTAGTGGTTCTTGCCGCCGAGCAGCGCGTCGTAGACCCGCGCCGGGTGCGGCCGTGAGGTGTCGATGCGTGCGCGGATCTCCCGGTCGGTCATGCGGCCCCCTCGCGTCGCGTGTGTGACGTGCGGGGCACAAGGTACCCCCGGTGATCAGGGACCGCGACGGCGGCTCTACGGACGGACGTCGAAGACCAGCTTCCCCGTGACGTGGCCCGTCTCGCCCTCCGCGTGCGCCTTGGCCGCCTCGGCGAGGGAGTACGTCCGCTCGACGTGCGCGCGCAGCTGCCCCGACTCGGCGAGCGCCGCGACCGCCGCCATCCCCGCCTGGTCGTGCTCGACCAGCATGAAGGTGGCGCGCACCCCCAACTCGGCAGCCTTGACGGGGACTTGGCTCCACTTGTCGGGCAGGATCGACACGAGGACGCCGCCGGGCCTCAGCACCTCCAGGGAGCGCAGGCAGTTCTCGCCGCCCAGGGAGTCGAGGACGACGTCGACGTCGCGGGCCTCGGCCGTGAAGTCGGCGGTGCGGTAGTCGATGACCTCGTCCGCGCCGAGGCCCCGCACGAAGTCGTGCTTGGCGGCGCTGGCCGTGCCGATGACGTACGCGCCGCGCGCCTTGGCGATCTGCACCGCGAGGTGGCCGACGCCACCGGCCGCCGCGTGGACCAGCACGCGCTGTCCTGCCTGGAGCCGGGCATGGTCGACGAGCGCCTGCCAGGCGGTCAGCGCGGCGAGCGGCAGCGCGCCCGCCTCGACGTGGCTGAGCCCGGCGGGCTTGGGCACGAAGGCGCGGGCGGGCCCGGTCACGTACTCGGCGTGCGAACCGGCGCCGTACGGGTAGGGCAGCATGCCCATGACCTCGTCGCCGGGGGAGTGGAGGGAGACGCCGAGGCCGACCGCCTCGACGACGCCGGACACGTCCCAGCCCAGGGTGAACGGCGGCTCGCCCAGGAAGAGGCCGGACTCGCGGTGCTTCCAGTCGGTGGGGTTGAGCCCGGCGGCGTGCACCGCGACGAGGATCTGGCCGATGCCGGGTTCGGGGCGGGGCAGCTCGGCCTCGCGCAGCACGCCGGGGTCGCCGAGGGTGTCCTGGGTGAGGGCGGTCATCGTGGGCTTGCCCGTGGTGTCGTTGGTGGTCATGGAGCCAGCCTGCCCCGCGCCGCCGACCTCGGCAATGGCAAGATTGCCATGAACCGATAACATCGTGCCATGCCCTCTGACATACGGATCACCCCTCGGCCGCACCGCGTCGTCACCCTCGCTCTCGACGGCGTCTACCCCTTCGAGCTGGGCATCCCCAACCGCGTCTTCCCGCTGGTGCCGGGCGCGTACGAGGTGGTGACGTGCGCGGCGTCGCAGGAGCGCACCGTGCGCACGGACGCGGACTTCACGATCACCGTCGAGCACGGTCCCGAGGCGCTGGAGACGGCGGACACGGTGGTGGTCCCGCCCTACGACCTGCGGCGGCTCTCCGCCGACCTGCCCGACGAGGTGCGCGCGGCGCTCGCCCGCATCCGCCCCGGTACGCGCATCGTCTCCATCTGCACGGGCGCGTTCACCCTCGCGGCGGCGGGCCTGTTGGAGGGCCGCACGGCGACGACGCACTGGGCGCTCGCGGACCACTTCCGCGCCCTGTTCCCGCACGTCGACCTCAACCCCGACGTGCTGTTCATCGACGACGGCCCCGTCCTCACCTCGGCGGGCGCCGCGTCCGGCGTCGACGCGTGCCTGCACGTCGTCCGCTCGGACCACGGCAGCGCGGTCGCCAACCGGGTCGCCCGGCACTGCGTCGTCCCGCCGTGGCGCGACGGCGGCCAGGCGCAGTACATCGAGCAGCCCGTCCCGGACGAGGGCGAGACCGGCACCGCCGCCACCCGCGCCTGGGCCCTGGAGCACCTGGACCAGCCGCTGGCCCTGCGCGACCTGGCGGCGCACGCCCGGATGAGCCAGCGCACCTTCGCCCGCCGCTTCCAGGAGGAGACGGGCACGAGCCCCGGCCGCTGGCTGATCCAGCAGCGTGTGCACCGCGCCCGCCACCTCCTGGAGACCACCGACCTGCCCGTGGACCGCATCGCGGCGGAGGTCGGCTTCGCCACGGGCACGTCGCTGCGGCAGCACTTGCAGGCGGCGATCGGGGTGTCGCCGCGCGCGTACCGCCGCACCTTCCGCACCGAGACGGCGCCCGTCTGAAACGGGCGGCCCCGTACGTGACCGGGGGTCAGTCGGTGGGCCACTCCCACCGCTCGATGTCCCGCAGCCACGCCCGCGCGTTGCCGTCGGACGGGGCGCGCCACTCACCGCGCGGCGACAGCGCGCCACCGGCGGAGACCTTCGGCCCGTTCGGCATCGCGGACCGCTTGAACTGCGCGAACCCGAAGAACCGCTTGCAGAAGTACTCCAGCCAGTGCTGGATCTCCGCGAGGTCGTAGGAGCCCCGGTCGGACTCGGGGAAGCCGGGTGGCCACTCGCCCGCGTCCTTGTCCCGCCAGGCGTGCCACGCCAGGAACGCGATCTTCGAGGGCCGGAAGCCGTGGCGAAGGACGTAGAAGAGGGTGAAGTCGTGCAGCGCGTACGGGCCGATCTTCGACTCCGTCGACTGCAGCTCCTCGCCGGGGACCAGCTCGGGGCTGATCTCGGTGTCGAGGATCGCGGTCAGGATCTGCCCGGCCTCGTCCCCGAACAGATCGCTGCTCACCACCCACCGGATGAGGTGCTGGATCAGCGTCTTCGGCACGCCGCCGTTGACGTTGTAGTGGCTCATCTGGTCGCCGACGCCGTACGTGCACCAGCCGAGCGCCAGCTCGGAGAGGTCGCCGGTGCCGAGGACGATGCCGCCGCGCTGGTTGGCGATGCGGAAGAGGTAGTCGGTGCGCAGACCGGCCTGCACGCGAGCGGCCCCGCACGCGCGGTGCGTGCGGGGCCGGGACGGCTCATGACCCGAACGGGCCGGGGCGCAGCCTGGGGTCAGAACGGTGGTTCGTCGTCGTAGCCTCCGGCCCAGCCGGGCCCGGCCTTGTCGGCGGGCAGGGGCGGATGGCCGGTGGTGTGGCGCCGCACGCCGATCCGGCGGCGCAGCCGGTCGAGGAAATGGAGCGGTCACAGGGGCAGGTTCGCGAAGAGGACGCGGTAGGCGGGGCATGCCGGGCAGGGGACGGCGGTGTCGGCGGCCCCGTCGGGGGTGATGTACCTGGGAAGGTAGCCGCTGCCGTCACAGCGGCGACAGCAGCGCTGACTGCGGATTGAGTACTTGGGGCCCCGGGACAGGGACAGGGTCTCAACAGGCGGAAGGCCGACCAGGTGCCGCCGGAAGTCGAACGGACGCGGGCCACGCAGCAGCCCGCTGAGCCGATATCGACAGCGGACGACTTCCTTCCGCCGGATCTGCGCGTGCCGAGCCACGACCAGCTCAACGGCCGGATGATGCCCTGGACGCAGCCGATCGTCCTCGACGGCGCGGTCGTTGCCTGCGCCGGGTGCGGCGCGTACCGGCACTGGCTCATCCTGTCCACTCGGGACCAGATCTGGCTGCGATGCCGCCAGGGACATCAGCAGCAGGAGATTCGGCTCGACACCGCTTGGTACGGCCGGCACGCCGGCCCTGCGGACGCGCACCACGAGACGTTCGAGGACTGCCTGCGGCACCTCGGCCACTGACTGCCGTCCCTACGACCCCACCGGGCCGCCGGGCCCGCGCTGCCCGAACGTCGCGATGTGCCGGAGGGATCAGCTCCGCCATGCGTATCCGCGGCGCCATTACCGTCCTCGGCGTGACCGTCGTTGCCGTCTCGTTCCGATCGCTGCTCGTGGTCCGCGCGAGTCGCGGCGTTCGGCGTTCACCGGGCTTCAGATGCCCGACTGCCGGCGTTAGCCTGGCCTCAGGTCAGCGCTGACGGGGTGGTTATCCACCCGGACCCGTGCATGATCCTCCGATCCCGGTCGCTGACACCGCCGATCGGAGTCGATCATGCCCCTCCCACCCGTTCCCGCGCCGGACCCGCTTCCCCCGGACAGTGAGCCGGTCCGCCTTCCCCGGGAGATGCGGGTGACCGCCGCGCTGATCGACCTGGCCGACATCCTGGTCGCCGACTTCGACCCCACCGACTTCCTGTACCGCGTCGCCGAGCACTGCATGGACCTCCTCGACATCGGCGACGCCGGCGTCATGCTGGCCACCCCCGGCGCCGGGCCCCTGCGCCTGGTCGCCACCACCTCCGAACGCGTACGCCTCATTGAGCTGTTTGAACTTGACGCCCGCGAGGGCCCCTGCTTCACCGCCTACCACGAGGCCCATCCCGTCGACCACCAGAACCTGGCCGTCCCCTCCCGCTGGCGTGCCTTCAGCGCCCGCGTGCACCGCGCCGGTTACCACTCGGTGCACGCCACCCCCATTCAGCTGCGGGAGCAGACCATCGGTGTGCTCAACCTCTTCCGCCGCACTCCCGGTCCCCTGCCCGACGCCGACCGGCACCTGGCCCGGGCCCTGGCCGACATCACCGCCATCTCCCTGCTCCAGCAGACGTGCCTGGACCACCACCGCACGCTGAGCATGCAGCTGCAGCAGGCCCTCACCACCCGCAGCATCATCGATCAGGCCAAGGGCTACCTCACCTCCCACCACGGCGTCGATCCCGAGACCGCGTTCCAACGCCTGCGCGCCTACGCCCGCCACCACCAGGTCCGCATCGCCGACCTCGCTCGCGACGTGATCGACGGCACTGTCAAGCTCCCCCTCCCGACCGACAGCACGGCACAGAGCACCCTCTCCAGGCGGAAAACCGCCCGCCCAGAGCAGGGAATCACCGACCCCGGCGATTGAGGCGAGGACGCTCAACTCGTGTCCGGACATGACATCCGTGGAAGCTGACGCAGCGACCAGCCGGCGCGGGGCACCGCCGAAGACCTTGGGGGCTTCAATGTGCCGACACATGCGAAGCCCGGCTGCCGCTGTCAGGGTGGCCGGGCTTCGCGTGTGTCGGATGGGCGCAGTGCAGCCGGGCCCCGGTGCCGAATCCGGGCGCTTCACACCCCATGACGGTCGAGGGCGCTCAGGTACGTGTAACTCGCCTTCGTTGGCGGGCGCCTTCGCGAGCTATGTGTCGGGCGAGGGCAGGGCGGTACCCCCCTCTCTCCGTGCTGGGCCGAAGGCAGAACTCCGGTCATCATCCAGCTGGGACGCGCAGGATCCGATCCCTGGTGCTCTCGGGCAGCACCTGGCACAGAACCGGAGCCGTGGAGCTGAGGGAAGCAGCGAACGCGGCGACGAGGTCGTGCGGCACGCCGGCGGCGAACGACGCGGCCCACAAGCAGGGGGCACCCATCAGCGGCGCGGCCCATGCCTGCCACCCGGCCGGGCCTTCCTCACCGCACTCGGTCATGAAGATCCCCAGATCGCCGTCCTGGATCAGGGGTGGCACCTCACCGAGGCTGATGTGAGAGGTGAAAGTCGGGTCCGTCGCTTGCGCGTGGGGCTGGTCGAAGTCGCGGAGCCAGCCGTGTGCGGTGACGGCGTCGAGAACCTGCTCGGGGCCCGCGCGCGGCGCAATAGGCTGATCGCGGGCGTCGAGCGCGACGAGAAAGTCGGCAAGTGCCTCTCCGGGAACGTCGGGGGTGAAGTAGGCGGACCATCGCGCGAAGGGCGTGGTCACGTCCTCGCAAGCGGAAACCTGCCACGCAATGGGCCGCTCACCCAGGTGGAACGGCTCGTCCGGCAGCATCCACTGCGCCCGACGGAGATTGTCGGGACTGATGTGCAGGACAGTACTGCGCAGGACCTGCCGGTCCTCCGGCACCTCGTCCGGCTCCTGACGTCCTCGGACGATCGTCAGGCTCGTCCAGCCG
>JODX01000028.1 GCA_000719105.1 Streptomyces sclerotialus
GTCTCGTGGGCTCGGAGATGTGTATAAGAGACAGGGGTTCGGAGGCCTCTCGCGGCCGGGTCCGGAGCCTTGCGCGACCGGGTTCGGGATCGGTGCACGACGGGGGTGGTGCGTGCGAGCGGGGGAACCCGCGCCCCGTTCGCCCTTCCACCCTCACCGCACCCCGCACCCCCCGTCCCCGTCGCCCCGCCTCTCGCTCTCGGCGTACCGCGTCCGGGAACTTGGCCAGGTGTCCGCGCGCTTGCATACAGTGGCAGGACCGGCAGGAACTCTGCACTTCCACCGATAGTTTCCGCGATCGAAGGGACGTACATGCCCATGGGTCACACGGCCACAGCCGAGGCAGGCTCCGGGGGCCTGACAGCGACCGAGCACCGCCTGGCCAACGGCCTGCGCGTGGTGCTCTCCGAGGACCACCTGACCCCGGTCGCGGCGGTGTGCCTCTGGTACGACGTCGGCTCCCGGCACGAAGTCAAGGGCCGTACCGGCCTGGCTCACCTCTTCGAGCACCTGATGTTCCAGGGCTCGGCGCAGGTGAAGGGCAACGGCCACTTCGAGCTCGTCCAGGGGGCGGGCGGCTCGCTCAACGGCACCACCAGCTTCGAGCGCACCAACTACTTCGAGACCATGCCCACCCACCAGCTGGAGCTCGCCCTCTGGCTGGAGGCCGACCGCATGGGGTCCCTGCTCGCCGCCCTGGACGAGGAGTCCATGGAGAACCAGCGGGACGTCGTCAAGAACGAGCGCCGGCAGCGGTACGACAACGTCCCCTACGGCACCGCCTTCGAGAAGCTCACCGCGCTCGCCTACCCGGAGGGCCACCCGTACCACCACACCCCGATCGGGTCGATGGCGGACCTCGACGCGGCGACCCTGGAGGACGCGCGCGCGTTCTTCCGCACGTACTACGCGCCCAACAACGCCGTGCTCTCCGTGGTCGGCGACATCGACCCGGAGCAGACGCTCGCCTGGGTCGAGAAGTACTTCGGGTCCATCGCCTCCCACGACGGCAAGCCCCAGCCGCGCGACGGCTCGCTGCCCGAGATCATCGGTGAGCAGCTGCGCGAGGTCGTCGAGGAGGAGGTCCCCGCGCGGGCGCTGATGGCCGCCTACCGGCTGCCGGAGGACGGCACGCGCGCGTGCGACGCGGCCGACCTGGCGCTGACCGTCCTCGGCGGCGGCGAGTCGTCCCGCCTGTACAACCGGCTCGTACGGCGCGACCGCACCGCTGTCGCCGCCGGGTTCGGGCTGCTGCGGCTGGCCGGGGCGCCCTCCCTGGGCTGGCTGGACGTCAAGACCTCCGGTGACGTCGAGGTCCCGGTCATCGAGGCCGCCGTCGACGAGGAGCTCGCCCGGTTCGCCGAGGAGGGCCCCACCGCCGAGGAGATGGAACGCGCCCAGGCCCAGCTGGAGCGCGAGTGGCTGGACCGGCTCGGTACGGTCGCGGGCCGCGCCGACGAACTGTGCCGGTACGCCGTCCTGTTCGGCGACCCGCAGCTCGCGCTGACCGCCGTACAGCGCGTCCTCGACGTCACCGCCGAGGAGGTCCAGGAGATCGCCAAGGCCCGCCTGCGGCCGGACAACCGCGCGGTGCTCGTCTACGAGCCGGTCGCCCCCGAGGCGGAGGCCCTGGAGGAGGCCGCCGCGACCGAGGGCTCCGAAGCCGCTGTCGCGGAGGCACCCGAGGCCGCCACCACCGCCGAAGTCACCGACGAGAACGAGGAGTCGGCGAAGTGACCGAGCTCGCGACCATGGACTTCCACCCGCAGCCCCAGGCCGGCGAGGCCCGGCCCTGGGCGTTCCCGGCCCCCGAGCGCGGCACGCTGGACAACGGCCTGACCGTACTGCGCTGCCACCGCCCCGGCCAGCAGGTCGTCGCCGTGGAGGTGCTGCTCGACGCGCCCCTGGACGCCGAGCCCGCGGGCCTCGACGGCGTCGCCACGATCATGGCGCGGGCCTTCTCGGAGGGCACCGACAAGCACTCCGCCGAGGAGTTCGCCGCCGAGCTGGAGCGCTGCGGCGCCACCCTCGACGCGCACGCCGACCACCCCGGCGTCCGCCTCAGCCTCGAGGTCCCCGTCTCCCGGCTGCCCAAGGCGCTCGGCCTGCTCGCCGACGCCCTCAGGGCGCCCGCGTTCGTGGACGGCGAGATCGAGCGGCTGGTGCGCAACCGGCTCGACGAGATCCCGCACGAGCTCGCCAGCCCGGCCCGCCGCGCCGCCAAGGAGCTCTCCAAGGAGCTGTTCCCGGCCGGCTCGCGCATGTCGCGCCCGCGCCAGGGCACCGAGGAGACCGTATCGGCCATCGACTCGGCGGCCGTGCGCGCCTTCTACGAGAAGCACGTCCGCCCCGCCACGGCCACCGTGGTGGTCGTCGGCGACCTCACCGAGGTCGACCTCGACGCGCTGCTCGGCGACACCCTAGGCGCCTGGACGGGCTCCTCGGCCGAACCGCGGCCCGTGCCCCCGGTGACCGCCGACGACACCGGCCGCGTCGTCATCGTGGACCGTCCCGGCGCGGTCCAGACGCAGCTGCTCATCGGCCGTGTCGGCGCGGACCGGCACGACCGGGTGTGGCCGGCCCAGGTGCTCGGCACGTACTGCCTCGGCGGCACCCTCACCTCCCGCCTGGACCGCGTCCTGCGCGAGGAGAAGGGCTACACCTACGGTGTGCGGGCGTTCGGCCAGGTGCTGCGCTCCGCGCCCGACGGCACGGGTGCCTCGCTGCTCGCCATCAGCGGCTCCGTGGACACGCCCAACACCGGTCCGGCGCTGGCGGACCTGTGGACCGTGCTGCGCACCCTCGCCGAGGGCGGCCTGACGGACGCCGAGCGTGACGTGGCCGTGCAGAACCTCGTCGGGGTGGCGCCCCTCAAGTACGAGACGGCGGCGGCCGTCGCGGGCACGCTGGCCGACCAGGTCGAGCAGCACCTGCCCGACGACTACCAGGCGACGCTGTACCGGCAGTTGGCCGAGGCGGGCACGGTGGAGGCGACCGCGGCCGTCGTGAACGCCTTCCCGGTGGACCGGCTGGTGACCGTCCTCGTCGGCGACGCGGCGCAGATCGAGGGGCCCGTCGGCGCCCTCGGGATCGGCGAAGTGACCGTCGTCCGGGCGGAGTAGACACCCGGTGGAGCATGCGGCGCCGGCGGAACGGAAGTCCCGCCGGCGCCGGGGCCCTGGTGGCTGAGGTGCCACCAGGGCACCTTTTTGTCCGTATTGATGGAGGTGTTTCCCGTCTGCCCTGTGGCGTGCGCTACAAAAACCATCTTTCGTTTGTCGTTCGAAAGACGGGACCCTTAGCGTCGGTCCGGCTGTTCGTCAGGCAGCGCGCCGCACCCGCGGCAGCGGACAGTCATCGCCGAGTCCCCGTACGGCGCGAGCCAGGGGAGCCGGGGACCCATCGCAGTCCCCTGGGGTGAATCGGGCGCCCTTCACCTGGTGAAGGGAGTCCGTAGGAGACCTTCCTGCTCCGAACCCGTCAGCTAACCCGGTAGGCGAGAGGGAAGGAAAGGACCAGCCACTACATGGCGTTCATCTGCGCCACCGGGAAGCACCGCCGTCCCAGCCGGGTGAAGCAGGCGACCACGCGCACCGTGGGTGTCGCCGCGCTCACCACCACCGGCGTCATCGGCACCCTGGCCACCTCGGCGCTCGCCGCGGAGCCCGCCGCGGAGCAGACCGGCCTCACCCGGGCCCTCAGCGTCGGCGACACGGTGGCCGATCGGGTCGGTGCCCAGGCCGCCGCCCAGCAGCAGGCGGCCGAGGCGGCAGCCGAGCAGGCGGCCCGGGAGAAGGCCGAGGCGCTGGCCGAGAAGCGGGCCGCGGAGAAGGCGGAGAAGGAGCGCGAGGCCGAGGAGCGTGCGGCCCGCGAGGCCGAGCGCAAGCGCCTCAACACCTATGTCTCCCCGATCGCCGGCTCATACGTCTCGACCGGCTACCGGGCGGGCGGCGCCGTCTGGTCCTCCGGCACCCACACCGGCGTCGACTTCCACGCCGCCTCCGGTACGGCCGTCCGGTCGGTCGGCTCCGGCACCGTCGTCGAGGCGGGCTGGGGCGGCGCGTACGGCAACCAGATCGTCATCAAGATGAACGACGGCACCTACACCCAGTACGGGCACCTGTCGTCCATCGGCGTCTCCGTCGGCCAGACGGTCGCCCCGGGACAGCAGATCGGCCTCTCCGGGGCGACCGGCAACGTCACCGGCGCGCACCTGCACTTCGAGGCCCGCACGACGGCCGAGTACGGCTCGGACATCGACCCTGTCGCCTACCTGCGCGCGCACGGCGCGAACGTCTGACCCCCTGAGACGCCGCGCCGCGCCGCGACAACCCTCAGGCGACAACCCATGGGGCGGCGCCCCCTGGACCGGAGAGCGAGCCCCCGGGGCGGACATCCCGCCCCGCGCCCTCGGCCCAGCAGCCCCAGGAAGCCCCGGCACCCCCAGCCGGGGCTTTCGCCGTTGCGGCACGCCCTTGTGTCATGTCGGCGTGACACGTCGGCGTGACACGTCGTCGTGACGTCCGCTGTCCAAAAAATATCCCTGGGTTCTCGCTCGGCATCGGAAATTCTGGCCCGCTGCAATACAGTCGCAGGAACGCGCGTCAATCGACGGCGTTTGGCGTTTCGCGGAAATTAAGGCGGAGGTCGGTCATGCGTATTCCGGCGCACTCGGTGTGCACGGCGATCCGTGATGACATCGTCGCGGGTGTCTACGAGCGCGGCAGCCGGCTCACCGAGGAGCTGCTGGCGCGCCGCTACGGCGTCTCCCGTGTCCCTGTGCGCGAGGCCCTGCGCACCCTGGAGGCGGAGGGCTTCGTGGTCACCCGCCGGCACGCGGGCGCGTGCGTCGCGGAACCGACCGAACAGGAGGCCGCCGACCTGCTGGAGATGCGCATGCTGCTGGAGCCGCTGGGTGCCCAGCGGGCTGCCCAGCGCCGCACCGAGGCGCATCTGAAGGTACTGCGCGGCCTGGTCAGACTGGGCCAGGAGCGGGCCAGGCGGGGGCACAGCGAGGACCTGCGCTCCCTGGGCGGCTGGTTCCACGAGACGCTCGCCCAGGCGTCCGGCAGCCCTGCCCTGACCTCGACACTCGCCCAGTTGCGGCACAAGATCGCCTGGATGTACACGGTGGAGGCGACCGCCGACCCGGTGGGGTCCTGGGCCGAGCACGGCGGCATCGTCGACGCCGTCGCGCGCGGGGACGGCGAGCGGGCGCGGGCGGTCACGGCCCTGCACGCCGAGCGGGCGGCCGACACACACCGGCTGCGGTTCCCCGGCGCGGACCGCGCCGAACGTGTGAGGACTTCGCAACACCGCGTAAACATGACGAGCCTGCGGCATTAACACGGTGGCCGTATACAAAGAGGGAGGAATTCGCGGGGGATTATTTCTGCTGCCCGCGCATCGAATATTCGCGCGGCGCCCGAGAGGGAATGCGATGTCGATGAAGAGGAAAAGCGAAGGGCTCGCCCTGAAATCGGGGCGAGCCCTTCGGCGTAAGTGCCGGTGACTGCCAGGCGTCACCGCCGGGTCGCTCAGACGGTCTCGGGAAGCTCGTCGAGCCCCTCGGCGACCAGCTTGGCCAGCCGGTCCAGTGCGGCGTCCGCGCCCTCGGCGTCGGAGGCGAGCACGATCTCCTCGCCGCCCTGGGCGCCGAGGCCCAGGACCGCCAGCATGGAGGCCGCGTTGACGGGAGTCCCGCCGGCCTTGGCGATCGTCACGGGAACTCCCGCGGCCGTGGCGGCCCGGACGAAGAGGGAGGCGGGACGGGCGTGGAGGCCCTCGGCCCAGCCGACGTTGACGCGGCGCTCAGCCATGTGTTGATGCCCTTCGGTGACAGATTTGTCTAGACCACTTTAAGTTGTCTAGACCACTTTCCCATACAGTGCAGCGGCTCGGGAAGTGGCCCACGGCCTGACCACGCCCCGGTGGATCCCCAGCCTGCCCCGCGCCCTTGCCGGACGCGAGCCGTACTCTGGGGAACCATGCAGACCTCGCCGGACCGGTACGAGTACCCCGCTCACTGGGAGGCCGACGTGGTGCTGCGTGACGGCGGCACCGCGCGCATCAGGCCCATCACCGTCGACGACGCCGAGCGTCTCGTCAGCTTCTACGAGCAGGTCTCGGACCAGTCGAAGTACTACCGCTTCTTCGCGCCGTACCCTCGCCTGTCCGCCAAGGACGTCCACCGCTTCACCCACCACGACTTCGTGGACAGGGTGGGACTCGCGGCCACGGTCGGCGGCGAGTTCATCGCCACCGTACGCTATGACCGCATCGACGCCGACGGCCTGCCGGGCTCCGCCCCCGCCGACGAGGCCGAGGTGGCCTTCCTGGTGCAGGACGCCCACCAGGGCAGAGGCGTCGCCTCCGCCCTCCTGGAACACATAGCGGCCGTCGCCCGGGAGCGGGGCATCCGCCGCTTCGCCGCCGAGGTACTGCCCGCCAACACCAAGATGATCAAGGTGTTCACGGACGCCGGGTACCAGCAGAAGCGCAGCTTCGAGGACGGCGTCGTCAGTCTGGAGTTCGACCTGGAGCCCACCGACCGCTCCCTCGCGGTGCAGCGCGCGCGGGAGCAGCGCGCCGAGGCCCGCTCGGTGCAGCGGCTGCTCGCCCCCGGCTCGGTCGCCGTCATCGGCGCGGGCCGCGCACCCGGGGGAGTGGGCCGCAGCGTCCTCACCAACCTCCGGGAGGCGGGCTTCACCGGGCGCCTGTACGCGGTGAACCGGGCCGTGGGGGAGGAGGGGGATCCAGGGGGCGAGGAGGAGATCGACGGCGTCCCCGCGTACCGCTCCGTCACCGGGATCACCGAGCCCGTCGACCTCGCGGTCGTCGCCGTCCCCGCGGAGCACGTCCCCGGCGTCGTCGACGAGTGCGGTGCCCACGGGGTGCAGGGACTCGTGGTGGTCTCCGCCGGCTACGCCGAGAGCGGCCCCGAGGGGCGCGAGCGCCAGCGCGAGCTGCTGCGCCGGGTGCGGACGTACGGCATGCGCCTCATCGGGCCCAACGCCTTCGGGATCATCAACACCTCCCCCGCGGTCCGGCTCAACGCCTCGCTGGCCCCCGAGACGCCGCGCCCCGGGCGGATCGGGCTGTTCGCCCAGTCCGGAGCCATCGGCATCGCACTGCTCTCCCGGCTGCACCGGCGCGGCGGGGGCGTGACCGGAATCACGGGCGTGTCGACCTTCGTGTCGTCCGGCAACCGCGCCGACGTCTCCGGCAACGACGTGCTCCAGTACTGGTACGACGACCCGGACACCGACGTCGCCCTGATGTACCTGGAATCCATCGGGAACCCCCGCAAGTTCGCCCGCCTCGCGCGCCGCACGGCCGCCGTCAAGCCGCTGGTCGTGGTCCAGGGCGCGCGGCACGGCGGAGCGGCGCCCACCGGCCACGCCGTACGGGCCACGCGGCTGCCGCACGCCACCGTCTCCGCGGTGCTGCGGCAGGCCGGCGTGATCCGCGTGGACACGATCACCGAGCTGGTCGACACGGGCCTGCTGCTGGCCCGTCAGCCGCTGCCCGCCGGCCCGCGCGTGGCGATCCTCGGCAACTCCGAGTCCCTGGGGCTGCTGACGTACGACGCGTGCCTGGCCGAAGGGCTGCGGCCGCGGCCGCCACGGGACCTGACCACCGCCGCCACGGCGGAGGACTTCCGGACGGCCCTCACGCGCGCGCTGGCGGACGACGCGTGCGACGCCGTCGTCGTGACCGTCATCCCGCGCGTGGGCGAGGCCCCGGCCTCCGACGAGGACCTCGCCGAGGCGCTCCGCTCGGCCGCCGCCACGGCCCCGGCCAAGCCGGTGCTCGTCGTGCACGTGGAGATCGGCGGACTGGCCGACGCCCTCTCCAAGGCCACCGGCACCGCGCCCCACGCCGCCCCGCCCCTGCCCGACACGGAACCGGTCCCCGCGCGCGCGGAGGACACCCCGTCCCCCGAGGACACCCGGCGCATCCCGGCCTACCCGGCTGCCGAGCGGGCCGTCCGGGCCCTCGCCGAGGCCGTGCGGTACGCCCAGTGGCGCCGCGAGGCGGCCGAGCCGGGGAAGGTCCCCGAGTACGAGGACATCGACGAGAAGGGCGCCGCCGAGCAGATCGACGCGCTGCTCGAGCCGGGCGAGGGGCTGACGCTCGACACCGCCCGGACGCGTGAGCTGCTCGCCCGGTACGGGATCGAGGTGCGCGAGGCCCGGCCCGCCCCCGGTCCCGACGAGGCCGTGCTCGCCGCGCGCGCGATCGGCTACCCGGTCGCCCTCAAGGCCACCGCCCCCCATCTGCGTCACCGCGCCGACCTGGGCGGCGTCCGGCTGGACCTGGCGGACGAGGAGCAACTGCGCAGGGCGTACACCGAGTTGACCGATCTCTTCGGGGCGCCCGCGGAGCTGCGCCCCGTCGTGCAGGCCATGGCCCCGCGCGGCGTCGACACCGTCGTACGGGCCGTGATCGACCCGGCGGCCGGGGCGGTGCTCTCCTTCGGGCTCGCCGGGGCGGCCTCCCAGCTCCTCGGGGACACGGCGCACCGCCTGATACCGGTCGCCGACCGGGACGCGGCCTCCCTCGTCCGCTCGATCCGGACGGCACCGCTCCTGTTCGGCTGGCGGGGCTCCGCGCCCGTCGACACCGGCGCCCTCGAAGAGCTGCTGCTGCGGGTGTCGCGGCTGGTCGACGATCACCCCGAGGTCGTCGCGGTCTCCCTGGAGCCGGTCGTCGTCGCCACCCGGGGCCTCAGCGTCCTCGACGCCACCGTGCGGCTCGCGCGCCCGCCCGCCCGCGACGATCTCGGCCCGCGGACGCTTCCCGTGTACTGAGGGGCTCCCCGTGTGCTGAGGCGTTTCCCGCGTACTGAGGTGGTTCCACGCGTACGGAGGTGGCTCCCCGCGCACCGAGGCACTTGCCGCGTACTGAGCGGTGCCTCGCAGTCAGTGCGCCCCCGTAGGATGGAGGACATGGCCAAGACCAGTACGACGACCCAGGGGCTGCGCGCGGCGATCGAGCGCAGCGGCTATTACCCGGCTCTCGTGGCCGAGGCGGTGGAGGCCGCTGTCGGCGGCGAGGCCATCCGGTCGTACCTGGTCCACCAGGAGACGACGTTCGACGCCAACGAGGTGCGGCGGCACGTGACCGTGCTCGTCCTCACCGGCAACCGCTTCATCGTCAGCCACACCGACGAGCAGGCCGCGGACGACACCTCCCCGACGCCGTACGCCACGACGTCCACCGAGTCCGTGAAACTCAGCCGGATCTCCTCGGTGGTCGTCAGCCGCGTGGTGGCCAACCCGGAGTCGTACACGCCGGGCACGCTGCCCCGCGAGGTCGTGCTGACCATCGGCTGGGGCGCCGTCTCCCGCATCGACCTGGAGCCCGCTGCCTGCGGCGACCCCAACTGCGAGGCCGACCACGGCTACACGGGCAACTCGACGGCGGACGACCTCAGCCTGCGCGTCAGCGAGGCCGGGGACGGCCCCGAGACGGTGCGTCAGGCCCTCGCCTTCGCCCAGGCCCTCTCCGAGGCGACCGCGGACATGACCCGCTGATGTCCCACCCGTCTCCCCCCGCCACCCCTGATCGAGGGCGCTCCGCGCCCGCCCCGCTCGATCCCGCATGGGACGAGGCCGAACCCCTCGCCATCGGCTCCGCGCCCGTACCCGAGTACGGCACCGGCTCGCTCGCCGATCTCCTGCCCACACTCGCGGCCGGCCTGGGCGTCCCCGGCATGACCGCCGCGATACCGGAGCTGACCCCGGCCGACCGGAACTGCGTCTTCCTGATCGACGGGCTGGGCTGGGAGCAGCTGAGGGCGCACCCGGACGAGGCGCCGTTCCTGACCTCGCTGCTGTCCTCCTCGCGCGGCGGCACCGGACGCCCGATCACCGCGGGTTATCCGGCGACCACCGCCACCTCGCTGGCCTCCGTGGGCACCGGCCTGCCGCCGGGCGCACACGGCCTGCCCGGCTACACGGTCCGCAACCCGGACACCGGCGAGCTGATGAACCAGCTCCGCTGGAAGCCGTGGACCCCGCCGGCCGTCTGGCAGCCGTACCCCACCGTCTTCCAGCTGGCCGACCGCGCGGGCGTGCACACCGCGCAGGTCTCCTCGCCCACCTTCGAGCACACCCCGCTGACACAGATCGCGCTGAGCGGCGGAACGTTCCACGGCCGGCTCTCCGGCGAGGAGCGCATGGACCTGGCCGCCGGGCAGCTGGCCGCCGGCGACCGCTCGCTGGTCTACACGTACTACGCCGAGGTGGACGGCAAGGGCCACCGCTTCGGCATCGACTCGGACGCCTGGCGCGGCCAGCTCATGTACGTGGACCGTCTGGTCCAGCGTCTCGCCGAGCAGCTCCCGCCGCGTACGGCCCTGTACGTCACCGCCGACCACGGCATGATCGACATCCCCTTCGACGAGCAGCACCGCATCGACTTCGACGAGGACTGGGAGCTGCGCGCCGGAGTCGCCCTGCTGGGCGGCGAGGGCCGGGCCCGCCATGTCTACGCGGTGCCCGGCGCTTCGGGCGACGTGCTGGCCGTCTGGCGCGAGGTGCTGGGCGAGCAGTTCTGGGTGGCCTCGCGCGACGAGGCGGTCGCTGCGGGCTGGTTCGGCCCGGCCGTCGACGAGCGGGTGTACGCCCGGATCGGCGACGTGGTCGCGGCGGCCCACGACGACGTCCTGCTCATCGCCTCGGAACGGGAACCGAACGAGTCGTCGATGACCGGCAACCACGGCTCGATGACGCCGGCGGAACAGCTCGTCCCCCTGCTGGAAGTACGCACCTGATGGTTCCCCTTCCGGACGCACGCGCCTGACCGGCACACCCCTGCCCGCCCTCGATTCCGCTCCTCCGGTCCCACCCCGAAAGGTCCCTGACAATCCCATGCCCGAGCTGGTGTTCTTCTCCGGAACGATGGACTGCGGGAAGTCGACGCTGGCCCTCCAGATCGAGCACAACCGCTCGGCGCGCGGTCTCCAGGGCATGATCTTCACCCGCGACGACCGCGCCGGCGAGGGCAAGCTGTCGTCACGGCTCGGCCTGGTGACGGACGCCGTGGAGGTCGCGGACGGCCAGGACCTGTACGCCCACCTCGTGGACCACCTGTCGCAGGGCAGCCGCGCGGACTACGTGATCGCGGACGAGGCCCAGTTCCTCGCCCCGGAGCAGATCGACCAGCTCGCCCGGGTGGTGGACGACCTGGGTATCGACGTCTACGCGTTCGGCATCACCACCGATTTCCGCTCGAAGCTCTTCCCCGGCTCCCAGCGCCTGGTCGAGCTCGCCGACCGGGTGGAGGTGCTCCAGGTCGAGGCGCTGTGCTGGTGCGGGGCCCGCGCCACCCACAACGCCCGCACGATCGGCGGCCGGATGGTCGTCGAGGGGGCCCAGGTGGTCGTCGGCGACGTCAACCAGTCCGAGGCCGTCGGGTACGAGGTCCTCTGCCGCCGTCACCACCGGCGCCGGATGACGGCGGCCACGGCTCGGGCGGGCGCCCTGTCGCCGGACGTGCTGCCGGTGGACGCGGAGCCGGCGGCGCGGCCGTCAGCGCACCCCGTGCACCAGTGAGAACACCGCTCCCTCCGGATCGGCCACCGTCGCGACGCGGCCGTGGACGGTGTCGTGCGGCGGTGCGAGGAGACGGCCGCCGAGGTCGCTCACTCTGCTGACCGCCTCGTCGGTGTCGACGACCCGGAAGTAGGTCAGCCAGTGCGGGCCGCGGTCACGGGGGAGGGCGTTGCCGACGCCGTGGATGCCGGCGACCGGACGGCCCTTGATGTGCAGGGTGATGTGGTCGAGGCCGTCGGGGCCGGAGGAGACGGCCGGTTCCTCCTCGTAGCCGAAGACGGTCCGGTAGAACTTGGCGACGACGGGTGCGTCGCGGGTGAGGAGTTCGTGCCAGGCGGGGGCGCCCGGCACGTCCGTCACGGTGGCGCCCCGGTGTTCTTGCGCCTGCCAGACACCGAAGACGGCGCCCGAGGGGTCCGAGGCGATGGCCAGGCGGGCCGCCTCGGCGGCGTCCAGGGGACCCACCCCGACGGTGCCCCCGCAGTGCCGCACCAACTCGGCGGTCAGGTCCGCGTCGTCCGAGGTCAGGTAGGGCGTCCACGCGACGGGCAGATGACGGTCGGGCGGCAGCTGGCCGATGCCGGCGACCTCGCGGCCGTCGAGCAGGGCCCGTACGTACGGCCCCAGTTGCCGCGGCCCGGGCCGGAACTCCCAGCCGAACAGCGCGCCGTAGAACTCCTGGGTCGCGGCCAGCCCGTGCACCATCAGACTCACCCAGCAGGGCGTGCCGGACGGACGCGCCGCACCGTCCGGGCCGACCGGTACCCGTACCTCGGTCATCGTCACTCTTCTCCCGGCCGCTCGCGGCAGCCGTGTCAGGTCCGCTCACCGAACGCGCGAACCGCCGTTCCGCGCGCTCCCGTCCCGTTGTGTTGCCCGCGCGACGTGTTCCCGCACCACGCGTGGCCCCTCAGGTTCCAGCCGCGTCACGGCCGTACGGCGGCAGATACGGAAGGATGCCTGGATTATCGCTTCTCCTCCCCTTCCGCACGCCAGGCGCGCGGTGTCGCTCACGCGTGCGACACGTAACCGATGCGGTACGAGTCGTGGTCGCGGCCGCCCGGTGCGCGAGGATGGGTGTCATGAACGCCATCATCTCCGCGTCCGACCTCGGCGGCGCTCTCGCGGGTCCCCACCCACCGGTCGTCCTCGACGTCCGCTGGCAGCTCGGCGGCCCGAATCTGCGGCCCGACTACGAGAAGGCCCACATCCCGGGAGCCGTCTTCGTCGATCTGGACTCCGAACTGGCGAGTCCCGCGGGCTCCGCGGGCCGGCACCCGCTGCCCGACCTCGGCGTCTTCGGTGCCGCGATGCGGGCGGCCGGCGTCTCGGCCGACCGGGAGGTCGTCGTGTACGACGGCGGGCTGGGCTGGGCGGCCGCGCGCGCGTGGTGGCTGCTGCGCTGGGCGGGACACCCATCGGTACGGGTTCTCGACGGCGGTCTGGCGGCCTGGGACGGGCCGTTGACCTCGGAGGTTCCTCGGCCGGAGGTGGGCACCTTCGTGCCCGTGCCGGGCGCCCTGCCGCTCCTGGACGCCGACGGGGCCGCTGCGATGGCCCGCAGCGGGCTGCTGCTGGACGCACGGGCGGCCGAGCGCTACCGCGGCGACGTCGAGCCCATCGATCCGGTCGGCGGCCACATCCCCGGCGCGGTATCGGCTCCCACCAGCGAGAACGTGGACGACTCGGGCCGCTTCCGGCCCGCCGCCGAACTCGCCGGCCGCTTCGCGTCGCTGGGTGCGGCCGAGGCGACCGAGGTGGGCGTCTACTGCGGCTCGGGCGTCTCGGCTGCCCACCAGGTTCTCGCCCTGACCGTCGCCGGCATCCCGGCCGCGCTGTACGTGGGCTCGTGGTCGGAGTGGAGCCGGAACGGCGACCGTCCGGTGGCGACGGGCCCGGACCCTCGGTGATACCGACGGCCGCATGAGAAGGGGCCCGCATCTGAACGATGCGGGCCCTTCACACGTACGAGTGACTGGTGCCGCTTCCGCTAGTCCTGCTTCTTCCGCCGTGTACCGAACACGATCTCGTCCCAGCTCGGCACCGCGGCACGGCGCCCCGGACGGACGCCGTCCGCCTCGGCCTGGCGGTCGGTGGCCCCGACGAGCCGGTCACGGTGGCTGGTGACCGAGCGCGGCATGAGTACGTCCGCGTAGGCGGAACCGGCCGAGGCCGCGGGGGCCGGTGGTTCCTCCGTCTCGACCTCGGGCGCGCTCTCCTCCGGCGCCTCGGCGGGCAGTTCGGGTACGACCAGGTCGCCCCGGTAGCTGGGGACGGCCTCCAGGATGCTGGTGAGCGAGTCGCGCTCGCCGGCGCTCTCCTCGACGGGCTCGGGCGACGGGGCCGGCGGGGCGGCACGTTCCGTCTGGCGGTCCAGGGGACGGTCGCGGGGCAGCCGTGCGATGCGCGGCACGAACGGGAAGCTCGGCTCGGCGCTCCCGAGGTCGTCGGACTCGCCGATCAGCGAGCGCGCCTCGTCGTCGACGGCCTGGACGAGCCGCCGGGGCGGGTCGTACGTCCAGCTCGCGGAGTGGGGCTCACCCGCGACCCGGTAGACCAGCAGCACCTCCCAGGTGCCGTCGTCGCGCCGCCACGAGTCCCACTGGACGGTGTCCTTCTCGGCGCCGCGCAGCAGCAACCGCTCCTGGACGGCTTCGCCGAGCTGGGGACCTGCGGCGTTCTCCCCGGGCCTGCGGACCGGTGTCTTGCGGGCCCGTTCGGCCATGAAGGCGCGCTCGGCGAGCACGGGACCCTCGAAGCGGCGCACCCGGTCGACGGGGATGCCGGCGAGCTGTGCCACCTCCTCGGCCGACGCGCCAGCGCGTATACGCGCCTGGATGTCGCGCGGGCGGAGATGGCTCTCCACCTCGATCTCGATCTGGCCGAGGCGGGGCCGGTCGCCGCGCACGGCGGCACGCAGCCGTTCGTCGATCGGAAGGGTGTATTCCGTTGCGTCGGCAGCCTTGAGCACCAGCCGTGTGCCGTCATTGGAGACGGCCACGACACGCAGTTCGGGCATGGGGACCTCCCGGGTGGTGCCTGCCGACGTCACGTGCGTCGCTGCTTCCGCTAGTCGAGTGTGGCCTGCCCGGGTGCAGCCTGCCACAACCTTGCCGAGTTGCCCGGCGTGTCGGGCGTGGGCCCTGGACCGCCGTTATGGCACGGTAACCAATTCGCAACGCTAAGTGACGAATCTCATCACCCTGCGCAAAGCTCCCCCTCCCGGCGGTCCTCAAAGGCCCCGGACACCCTGGCGGGAGTCCGGACCCAGGGCTCGCAACAGTACTCCATTCGGGCCACTCGCGTGGATCGGCGCGCCGCCGAACTTTCGGCGAGGGGTGCGAGTTGGCCGTCCGAAGCGTCGCTTTCGTGGCGACTGGGCGTGGCGCACTTCACTGAATCACCAGAAATGGAACCAATCGTTCCGCCCGTACGTCACCCTCTCGTGCAATCGGACGACCAAGTACGGGAAAGGCAGGCAAGTCCCGGGAATGCCGACGAAAGCGCACGATGGTGAGGAAGCGAAGGACGTCGAGGGCCGGAGGAACAAGCTCGAGCTGAGCCTGGCCCAGGTCGCGGGGAGCGCGGTGGCCGCGGTGGTGGCCGCCAAACTCGCGTCGTACTTCGGCGTCTACGGGACGATCCTCGGCGCCGGTGTGGTGAGTGTGATCGCCACCTGCGGGGGCACCCTCTTCCAGCACTTCTTCCGGCGTACCGGGGAGCAGTTGCGCGATGCCGCGGTGCAGACGAGGCCCAGGGAGCAACCGGTTCCGGCGCCCGGGGAGTTCGGTGCGGCGACCGTGCACCGCGCGCGGGGCAGGGGGTGGAAGCGGCCGGTGATCGCCGCCGCCGTGGTCTTCGGTGTCACCATGGCCGGAATCACCACGTACGAGCTGGTCTCGGGTTCCGGGATCGGCGGCGGGAACAGCACCACGGTCGGCGACGCCCTGTCCGGGCACAACAAGCCGACCTCCGCCGACGATTCGGGCTCCTCCGGCTCGACGGACTCGACGGACCCGGACGACTCCACCGACTCCACCGACTCCACCGACTCCACCGAGGCGCCCGGTTCTTCGACCTCCCCCGACTCCGGAGGTTCCCCGGAGGGCAGCGGATCGCCCTCGGTCGCGCCGTCCGTGTCGGGCGGCGGTACGCCGACGGACGGCGGCAGCGGTACGGGGCAGAGTGCGGCGCCGGACGCCTCCGAAAGCCCGACGGCCGGTGAGGAGTCGGACGCGAGCTTGGCCCCCGGCGCGTCCGCTACGAGCCCAGCACCCTCCGCAAGTAGTCGTTCCGGAACCGCCGATCCGGATCGAGCCGGTCCCTGAGTGCGGTGAACTCGCCGAACCGCGGGTAGACCCCGGCGAGGTGATCGGCGTCCCGGGTGTGCACCTTGCCCCAGTGCGGCCGTCCCTCGTGCGCGGTGAGGATCCGCTCGGCGGCGGTGAAGTAGGCCCGGTACGGGGTGCCCTTGAACATGTGGACGGCGACGTAGGCGCTGTCGCGGCCGGACGCGGTCGACAGCGTGATGTCGTCGGCGGGAGCGGTGCGGACCTCGACCGGGAAGCTGATCCGCAGGGGCGAGCGGTCGACCATCGCCTTGAGCTCGCGCAGGGTGTCCGCCAGGGCCGCGCGCGGGACGGCGTACTCCATCTCCACGAAGCGCACGCGGCGCGGGGACGTGAAGACCTTGTAGGGGATGTCGGTGTACGTGCGCGCGGACAGGGCGCGGCTGGATATCTCCGCGAGCGGAGGAATCGTCGCGGGTACGGCCCGGCCGACCCAGTTGACCGCCTGGAAGAGGCCGTTGGAGAGGACCTCGTCCTCCAGCCAGCCGCGCACCCGGCTCACCGGTCGCTCCGGGCCCGCGCTGCGGTTGTTGCGTTTGGTGTTGGTGTTGGCGGTGTGAGGGAACCAGTAGAACTCGAAGTGCTCGTTCTCGGCCCAGAGCTGGTCGAACTCGGCGAGGACCCGGTCGAGGGGCATCGGTTCCTCGCGGGCCGTGAGCAGGAAGACCGGTTCCACGGCGAACGTGACCGCGGTGACGATGCCCAGCGCGCCGAGGCCGATGCGGGCCGCCGCGAAGACCTCCGGGTTCTCCTCCCGGGAGCAGGTGAGGACCGAGCCGTCGGCGGTGACCAGTTCCAGCGCCGTGACCTGGGCGGCGAGCGAGCCCGACTCGCGGCCGGTGCCGTGGGTGCCGGTGCTGATCGCGCCGGACACCGTCTGCTCCATGATGTCGCCCATGTTCGTGAGCGAGAGCCCCTCGCGCGCGAGCGCCACGTTGAGCCGCTTGAGCGGGGTGCCGGCCTCGACGGTGACCGTCATGGCCTCGCGGTCGACGCGGCGGATACCGGTCAGCAGATCGGGGCGGACCATGACGCCGTCGGTCGCGGCGACGGCGGTGAAGGAGTGCCCGGTGCCGACGGCCTTCACCCGCAGGCCGTCCTGGGCGGCCTGCCGGACGGCCGCGGAGAGTTCGTCGACGGAGGCCGGGGTGACCTCCCGTGCCGGCCGGGAGGTGACGTTCCCGGCCCAGTTACGCCACGCCCGGCCGCTCGTGGTCGCCGTCCCGCTCGCTGTGCCGCTCATGGGTCCCCTCCCGCTGCGCCGTCGGCCTGTGCAGCCGGCGGTACCCGAGGAAACCGACCGCGACCGCGACGGCCCCGGCGACGGCCGGAACCCCGTACCCGGCGTCCGCCCCGGCGGCGTCGATCACCCAGCCGGACACGGCGGAGCCGAGCGCGACCCCGACCGCCAGACCCGTGCTCACCCAGGTCATGCCCTCGGTCAGTTGCGCGCGCGGTACGTGCTCCTCGACGAGGGACATCGTGGTGATCATCGTGGGTGCGATGGCGAGGCCCGCGACGAAGAGCGCCACGGCCAGAAACGGCAGGTTCCCGACCAGTTGGAGGGGGATCATACTCACGGCCATGGCACACACGCCCAGCAGCCACCGGCGCGCGGGGGGCCCGGCGAAGCGCAGCAGCCCGAAGACGATGCCCGCGACGCAGGAACCCGCCGCGTACAGGGCGAGGACGACGCTCGCGGCGCCCTTGTGCCCCTGCTGCTCGGCGTAGGCCACGGTGACCACGTCGACCGCCCCGAAGATCGTCCCGGTCGCGACGAACGTGAGCACGAGGACCTGGAGCCCGGGCGAGCGCAGGGCCGAGCGGCTCCGGCCGTCCGTCTCGCGCGGATGCGGCGCCGGCTCGGTGGCGCGCTGGGCCGTCAGCCAGAAGACGCCGACCACGAGGAAGCAGGCGGCGAGCAGCGGCCCGGCCTCCGGGAACCACGCGGTGGACAGGCCGATGGAGATGATCGGCCCGAAGATGAAGCACACCTCGTCGATCACGGACTCGAAGGAGTACGCGGTGTGGAGCTTCGGGGTGCCGCGGTAGAGGGCCGCCCAGCGCGCGCGGGTCATCGCCCCGAGGCTGGGCGTGCAGCCGACGCCCGCCGAGCACACGAAGAGCACCCAGTCCGGCCACCGGAAGTGCGCGGCGAGCAGCAGCCCGGCCGCCGCGGCCAGGGTCAGGAGCATGGCCGGGCGCAGCACCCGGCGCTGTCCGTACTGGTCCACCAGGCGCGACACCTGCGGGCCGGCCACCGCGGCGGACAGCGCGATGGTCGCCGACAGCGCGCCCGCGAGGCCGTAGCGGCCGGTGAGCTGGGAGACCATCGTCACCACGCCGATGCCCATCATCGACAGCGGCATCCGGCCGAGGAGGCCCGCGGCGGTGAAGGCCTTGCTGCCGGGGGCGGCGAACAGGGCGCGGTAGGGGCTGGGCACGGGGCTCTCCGAGGGTCTGCCGTGGGATCCGGTGAGCCCGGACGACGGATCGGTGACGGATCGGTACGACTGGCGAACGGATCAGTAAGGCGTGACTCCCGCCGATACAGATTACAGGTTAGGTAACCCTCACGCATGGCGTCGGGCGGGCCGGGACCTCGGTTGTCAGTGGCCAGTGGCAGGATCGTAGACATGCCCGACGCAACTGACCCGACCCCGTACGACGCACTGCTGCTCCTCTCCTTCGGAGGCCCGGAAGGACCGGACGACGTGGTCCCGTTCCTGGAGAACGTGACCCGTGGCCGCGGCATCCCGAAGGAACGCCTCAAGGAGGTGGGCCAGCACTACTTCCTGTTCGGCGGGGTCAGCCCCATCAACGACCAGAACCGCGCCCTGCTCGACGCGCTGCGCAAGGACTTCGCCGAGCACGGCCTGAACCTGCCGGTCTACTGGGGCAACCGCAACTGGGCGCCGTACCTGACGGACACCCTGCGCGAGATGGTCGCCGACGGCCGCCGCCGCATCCTCGTCCTCGCCACCAGCGCGTACGCCTCGTACTCGGGCTGCCGCCAGTACCGGGAGAACCTCGCGGCCTCCCTGGCGACCCTGGAGGCGGAGGGTCTGGAGCTGCCGAGGATCGACAAGCTGCGGCACTACTTCAACCACCCGGGCTTCCTGGAGCCGATGATCGAGGGCGTGCTGGAGTCCCTCGCCGATCTCCCGGAGGACGTGCGCGACGGCGCCCACATCGCCTTCACGACCCACTCGATCCCGGACTCGGCGGCGGACACCTCCGGACCGGTCGAGGAGCACGGGGACGGGGGCGCGTACGTCAGGCAGCACCTGGACGTGGCGCAGGTGATCGCCGACGCCGTGCGCGAGCGGACCGGTGTCGACCGTCCCTGGAAGCTCGTCTACCAGTCCCGCTCCGGCGCCCCGCACATCCCGTGGCTGGAGCCGGACATCTGCGACCACCTGGAGGAGCAGCACGGCGCCGGCGTCCCGGCCGTCGTGATGGCCCCCATCGGGTTCGTCTCGGACCACATGGAGGTCCTGTACGACCTCGACACCGAGGCCAAGGCCAAGGCCGAGGAGCTGGGTCTGCCGGTGCGCCGCTCGGCCACCGTGGGCGCCGACCCGCGGTTCGCCGCCGGGATCCGCGAGCTGATCCTGGAGCGCGCCGCGGCGGAGAGCGCCCGCCCGGTCACCCCGTGCGCCCTCGGCGCGCTCGGCGCGAGCCACAACGTGTGCCCGGTGGGCTGCTGCCCGTCCCGCAACCCGCTGCCCGCCGCCGCGGGCGCCGACAGCCCCTACGCGTGAGGAGCGACGTGACCGACCAGGCAGAGCGCAGCGCACCGACCGGCCTCGAGGCGGAGCTGCTGGAGATCGCGCTCGACGCGGCGGCCCGCGCGGGCGCCTTCCTGCGCGACGGCCGGCCCGCCGACCTGGGCGTGGCCGCCACCAAGTCCAGCGCCGTCGATGTCGTCACGGAGATGGACATCGCCTCCGAGAAGCTGATCACCGGGCTGCTGGCCGAGCGCAGGCCCGACGACGGCGTGCTCGGCGAGGAGGGCGCCAGCGTCGAGGGCACCAGCGGCGTCCAGTGGGTGATCGACCCGATCGACGGCACCGTGAACTACCTGTACGGGTTGCCGAGCTGGGCGGTGTCCATCGCGGCCCGGGTGCACGGCGAGACGGTCGTCGGGGTGGTGTACGCCCCGGTGCGCGGCGAGACCTGGCGCGCGGTCCTGGGGCAGGGTGCCTACCTGAACGACCGTCCCGCGCGCGTGCGGACCGCGCCCGCGTTCGGCCTGGCCCTCGTCGGCACCGGCTTCGGCTATCTGGCCGAGCGCCGCGCCCGGCAGGCCGAGGTGGTGCGTGAGCTGATCCCGCAGGTGCGCGACATCCGGCGCGGCGGCTCGGCCGCGATCGACCTGTGCGACGTGGCCACGGGCCGCCTGGACGCGTACTACGAGCGCGGGCTGAACCCCTGGGACTACGCGGCGGGCGACCTGATAGCCCGGGAGGCGGGCGCGCTGACCGGTGGACGCCCCGGAGAGCCCCTCTCGCCCGAGCTGACGGTGGCGGCCCCGCCCGGACTCTTCGAGCTCCTCCAGGCCCGCCTGGAGGAGCTGGGCGCCTGGCACGACTGACGGACTCGCCTGACGGTAAGGCGCCCAAGGCGAGTGAGCCGAAGGGGCGCGCCTGTGTCGAGAGGGATGGGGCACCGCCCTGCTCGAGCGCAGCCGAGAGCCAAGGGGAGCGCGCAGGCCCGAAGGGCTGAGCACGTTCGCCCTCTCGACACAGGCTCCGGCGCCCCGGAGGCGAACCGGGCCCCAAAAAAAGCAGAGCCCCGCCTGGATCGAACGGGGCCCGCTTCCTGTGCTGATCAGACGCGCTACGCGGTGACCTCCACACCGTGTTCGGCCGCGAGACGGCGCAGGTCGTCCAGCTCCGCCTCCTCGACCTCCGCGAGGAAGTCGTCGCCCGTCTCGCGCGCCCGAGTGAGGTCGGACTCGGTCGTCCTTATGCGCTGCAGAAGTCCTGCGGTGAAAGCGTCCATGCTGCGCCCCCTCGTCCAGGGTCGTGGGTCGGTGGCACGGGGGTGTGCCGTTTTTGGGAGGGGCGATCACGTCTCCGGTAGGTGCCCAGCGCTGCCCTGCCGGGCGGCGACGGTGCCGGACACCCACGCCCGCTCTGCGGAAGCGGATCGCTGCGGGCCACGTGATGGTGCGGCACAGGCAGAGCGTGATCGCGGGGTGTAAACCGTCCTCCCCCCGCGGACTTCCGGGGAAACCTCGGCCGGACGAGAAATTCTCGCTTCCCCGACCTCGGCCGATCCTTGCCACCCGGCTCGGTCGCCCCGGCTTACAGCCGACTTATGACCGAAAAGGGCAGGATGGAGGCACACACCCAGGAGAACCCTGCCCGCATGCCGGCGAGCTGCCGCGCGGGTGGAACGAGGAAGGACAAGGGACGTGCGCGTACTCGTCGTCGAGGACGAGCAGCTGCTCGCCGATGCGGTGGCCACCGGACTGCGCCGGGAGGCCATGGCCGTCGACGTCGTGTACGACGGTGCGGCCGCCCTCGAGCGCATCGGCGTCAACGATTACGACGTGGTCGTCCTCGACCGCGACCTCCCGCTCGTGCACGGCGACGACGTCTGCCGAAGGATCGTCGAGCTGGGCATGCCCACGCGCGTGCTGATGCTCACCGCGTCCGGCGACGTCAGCGACCGGGTCGAGGGCCTGGAGATCGGCGCCGACGACTATCTCCCCAAGCCGTTCGCCTTCAGCGAGCTCATCGCGCGCGTGCGGGCCCTCGGACGGCGTACGAGCGTGCCGCTGCCGCCGGTCCTGGAGCGCGCCGGCATCAAGCTGGACCCGAATCGCCGCGAGGTCTTCCGGGACGGCAAGGAGGTCCAGCTCGCGCCCAAGGAGTTCGCCGTCCTGGAGGTCCTGATGCGCAGTGAGGGCGCCGTCGTCTCGGCCGAGCAGCTCCTGGAGAAGGCCTGGGACGAGAACACGGACCCGTTCACCAACGTCGTGCGGGTCACCGTGATGACCCTGCGCCGCAAACTGGGCGAGCCCCCCGTCATCGTCACCGTGCCCGGCTCCGGCTACCGGATCTGATCCGGGTGGCCGCGACACCGGCGCCCCCCGCGGCGCCCCCGAAGCCCACCTGGGACCCCAGGAAGCCGGAGCCTCCGTTCCCCTGGCTGCGCCCGACCATCCGCATAAGGCTCACGCTGCTGTACGGCGGCATGTTCCTGATCGCCGGCATCCTGCTGTTGTCGATCATCTATCTGCTGGCGGCGCAGGCCATCCACGAGGGCAGCAGCGCCCAGACCTTCCAGGTCTCCGGCAGCAACATCCGGATCAGCAGCGAGACCTGTCCGGCGCTCGACGACGCGCCCACCGACGAGGCGCGCAGCGCCGCGCTCAAGGCGTGCAACGACGCCGTGCGGCAGCACGCCCTGGACGGTCTGCTGAGCCGTTCGCTGCTGGCGCTGCTCGGCCTCGCCGTGATCGCGTTCGCCTTCGGGTACGCGATGGCCGGCCGGGTGCTCTCCCCGCTCGGCAGGATCACCCGCACCGCGCGCGCGGTGGCGGGCTCGGACCTGTCCCGGCGGATCGAGCTGGACGGCCCGGACGACGAGCTGAAGGAGCTGGCGGACACCTTCGACGACATGCTGGAGCGGCTGCAACGGGCCTTCACCGCCCAGCAGCGCTTCGTGGGCAACGCCTCGCACGAGCTGCGGACACCGCTGGCGATCAACCGGACCCTGCTGGAGGTGCATCTGTCCGATCCGGGGGCGCCCACGGAGCTGCAGCAGCTCGGCAAGACCCTGCTCGCCACCAACGAGCGCAGTGAGCAGCTCGTGGAGGG
Source organism: Streptomyces sclerotialus (assembly GCA_000719105.1). Classification (GTDB taxonomy): domain Bacteria; phylum Actinomycetota; class Actinomycetes; order Streptomycetales; family Streptomycetaceae; genus Streptomyces; species Streptomyces sclerotialus_B. The sequence continues at coordinate 22,744 of JODX01000028.1, forward strand.
CCTGCTGCTGCTCGCCCGCAGCGACAACCAGATAGTCGAGCGCAAGCCCGTGGACCTCGCGGAGGTGGCCTCCCAGGCCATCGACCAGGTGCGTACCGAGGCCGACGCCAAGGGCGTGGACCTCCGCGTCGACCTGGCCCCGGCGGTTGTCCAAGGCAACGGTGTGCTGCTGGAGCGCATCGCGCTGAACCTCGTCCAGAACGCCGTCCGGTACAACGTGGCGGGCGTGAACGGCTGGGTGGAGGTCACGACCCGGGCGCAGCACGGACAGGCGGTCCTGGTGGTCGTGAACACCGGCCCCGTGGTGCCCGCGTACGAGATCGACAACCTCTTCGAGCCGTTCCGGCGGTTGCGTACGGAGCGCACGGGCAGCGACAAGGGAGTGGGCCTCGGCCTGTCGATCGTCCGGTCGGTGGCCCGGGCGCACGGCGGCCACATCGCCGCACAGCCACATGAGGGAGGCGGGCTCGTGATGCGTGTCACTCTCCCGACCTGACATGCGCGGGCGGCGGGGATCTGAGATCATGCCCGCCGACACCGGATGATGTTCGCTTTGAGCGGAATTTTCCGGTGGCCGCTCCATCGGAGGCGTGTGTGATCGATCACAGGGGTGATGATCCGGCCATCTACTCTCTGTGATCATGTGACCTGTCGGAAAGTCGGGAAAATCCGGGTTTTCGGGGGTCTTGATCACGGGAAGTACACGGTGAGACGCCTTTGAAGTGCGGCACGCGGACCGTGTACGGTCCCCTTCGCCATCCCAGCCGATCACTCTTGAGGAGTCCGGTTGGGTGTCGATTGAGTAACAGACCTTGATGTGAGGCAAAATCTCCGCCTCGGGTCGGGCACAAGTCCGGCCTCTCACGCGTTACGTGCGCTGGAGACACCGCAGACACCCAGAGGGGGAGAGCGACATGGCAACGGATTACGACACCCCACGCAAGACCGACGACGACGTCGACTCGGACAGCCTTGAAGAACTCAAGGCCCGCCGGAACGACAAGTCCACCTCGGCCGTCGACGTCGACGAGTTCGAGGCCGCAGAGGGCCTGGAGCTGCCCGGCGCAGACCTCTCGAACGAGGAGCTGGCCGTCCGGGTGCTGCCCAAGCAGCAGGACGAGTTCACGTGCATGAGCTGCTTCCTGGTGCACCACCGCAGCCAGCTGGCCCGTGAGAAGAACGGCCAGCCGATCTGCCGCGACTGCGACTGAGGCAGGGTCGGCCGTGACTGGCTCGACCCCTCCTTGGAAGCGCCGCTTCCGCAAGGGAGCGGACGAAGGGCCCGCCAGGGGCCCTCACGGTGTGCGTGACGACGAGCGAGGCTCCTCCGATCCGGAGGCGGCCTCGCTCGAGCGTACGGACGGTGCGGCGTCGGGGGACGCAGCGGACGCGCACAGCGCAACGGCCGGACCGGGCCTCCCGGTCCCGGCACCCTCTCCGGCGCCCGCCGCCCGACGGCGTGCAGCGGTCGTCCGGAGCGGGCTGAAGGAAGGACTGCGGGCGGGTGCCCGCAAGGGCGGCAGCCGGGCCAGAGCGGGCCTGGCGTACCTCGCCGACCGGCTGATCGAGACGGCGCCCCGGATCCCCGTACGGGACCTCGCGACCCTGCGCCGCCAGTTCCCGGGCCTCGGGCCCGAGGAGCTCGCGGACAAGCTGGTCGCCGGAGCGGCGGGCGCCTCGTCCGCGGTCGGGGCCGGAATCGGGGCCGTGGCCATGATGCCGGTGCCGCCGGCGATGCCCACGGAGCTGGCCGCCGAGATCACCGGCGTCGGCGCGATCGAGATCAAGCTGATCGCCGAACTGCACGAGGTGTACGGGCAGCGGCCGCCGGGGAACCTGCGGCAGCGCAGCACCGCCTACCTGAGCTCCTGGGCCGGGGAGCGCGGGATCGACGTGACCAGGCCGGCGACGGTCGACGGGGCGCTGGGCGGCCAGATGAAGCGGCAGCTGCGGCAGCAGATCATGAAGCGAATGATCCGCAACCTGCCGAACCTGATGCCCTTCATGGTGGGGGCCGCGGTCGGCGCGGTGATGAACCGGCGCGACACCAAGCACCTCGCCGAGCGCATCCGCAAGGATCTGCGCGGCAGGCAGGTCCCCTGGGAGGCGCTGCGCGAGCTGCCGCCGCTGGAGGAACCGGCGGATCCCCTGGACGTGGGCGGGCTGCCGAAGGGGCTCGGCCGCGGGGGAGGGTTCCGCTCGGCCTCGGAGTGAGCCCTGCGTTCGGAGTGAGCCCTGCGCCGGACACGTGGCGTACCACCCGCGGATCCGCGGCGAACCAGGAGTCCCCGACCGGAGGGCGCCCGTCACCAGGCGCCCTCGAGGCGTTCTAGGCCTTCGCGCGCGCGGCCTCCAGAGCCGCCGCCAGACGCTCCGGCTCCCGCGTCGACAGATACAGGTACGGCGTCGGGTCCTGCGGGTCGGTGACCGTGACACGCAGGGCCGTGGGGACGTAGGCGCGCAGGAGCATGAACGCGCGCGGGTCGGCCTTGTGCGTACGCCACGCACGGGCCTCCTCGGGAGCCAGCACCTCGGCGTCCCCCAGCGCCGACACCGGGAGCTTCGCCTCGCCCGCGATCAGGGAGTCCCCGACCACCCGGATGCGGACGGAGCCGTACGAGCTGGCCGCGACCGCCGCGACCGCGGTGCCGCCGGCCAGACCGCCCAGCATGGGCAGCGTCCCGAAGGGAAGCAGGATCAGCGCCATGGAGACCCCGACCAGGAGGGAGATCAGCCACCAGGTGCGGGGAGCGGTGAGGCGTTCTTCGTACGGCGACGCGGAGAGCTGCATGACGTCAAGCTTGGCACGGTGTCGGACAACCGCCCGCGCGCGGGTAAGGTTCGCGCCTGTGAGTGGTACTTCCGCAGCCCTGACCCCGCCGGCCGACGCGCAGACACCGGTGCGGCACCCCGACGCCCCCGCCCCCGGCGAGCCGCTCGGCGCGCACTACGACCGGTGCTTCGGCTGCGGCGGCGGACAGCCCCACGGACTGCACCTGGAGGCCAGGGCCGGAGAAGGGGTCTCCCTCACCGCCGAGTTCACCGTGCAGCCCGCCCACCAGGGCGCTCCCGGCCTCGCCCACGGCGGTGTCCTCGCGGCCGCGCTGGACGAGACCCTCGGCTCCCTCAACTGGTTGCTGCGCACCATCGCCGTGACCGGACGGCTGGAGACCGACTTCCTGCTGCCGGTGCCGGTGGACACGACCCTGCATCTGGAGGCCGAGGTCACCGCGGTGGCCGGACGCAAGATCTACTCGACCGCCACCGGGCGCATCGGCGGCCCGGACGGCCCCGTGGCCGTGCGCGCGGACGCCCTCTTCGTCGAGGTCAAGGTCGACCACTTCATCGACCACGGCCGCCCGGCGGAGATCGAGGCGGCCATGAGCGACCCGGACCAGGTCCGCCGCGCCCGCGCCTTCGAGGTGAACCCGTGAGCCGCCCGCCCGTGGAGGTGCTCGTCCGGCGCCTCGACCCCGACGTACCGCTCCCGGAATACGCGCACCCCGGGGACGCGGGCGCCGATCTGCGCACCACCGAGAGCTGCGAGCTGGCGCCCGGCGAGCGTGCGGTGCTGCCCACGGGGGTGGCGATCGCCCTCCCCGAGGGGTACGCGGCCTTCGTGCACCCGCGATCCGGTCTCGCCGCCCGCTGCGGTGTCGCCCTCGTGAATGCCCCGGGGACGGTTGATGCCGGGTACCGTGGGGAGATCAAGGTGATCGTGGTGAACCTCGATCCGCGCGAACCGGTGCGGTTCGAGCGCTTCGACCGGATCGCCCAGCTGGTCGTCCAGCAGGTCGAGAAGGTGCGCTTCCAGGAGGCGGCGGAGCTTCCCGGCTCGGCGCGGGCCGAGGGGGGCTTCGGGTCCACCGGCGGTCATGCCGCGGTGGGCGGCACAGCGGGTGGGAATCGATACGCTTCGGTCGTATCCGACCGGGAAGGACAGTGACGTGTTCGGACGTCGCAAGAAGAAGGATGCCGCCGAGAGCGCGGCCGGCGAGGCCGAGCAGGTCGTCGACACCGTCGACACCGAGACGGACGAGGGCGAGCGGGAGCGCGTGCGCCTGGAGCCCGAGCCGCGCCCCGACGGTCCCTGGGACGACTCCGAGGTGCGCGAGCCCGGCGAGGGCCGCGTGGACCTGGGCGGCCTCTTCGTGCCCGGCGTCGACGGCATGGAGCTGCGGGTGGAGGTCGCCGGGGACGCGATCGTCGCGGCGACCGTCGTGCTCAGAGAGAGCGCCATCCAGCTCCAGGCCTTCGCGGCGCCCAAGCGCGAGGGCATCTGGGGCGAGGTGCGCGAGGAGATCGCCACCGGCATCACCCAGCAGGGCGGTGTCATCGACGAGGTCGAGGGCCCCCTCGGCTGGGAGCTGCGGGCCCAGGTGCCGGTGCAGCTGCCGGACGGCACGGGCGGTTTCCAGGTCGTACGGTTCGTGGGCGTCGACGGGCCGCGCTGGTTCCTGCGCGGTGTGATCTCCGGCCGGGGCGCCGTGGAGCCGGAGACCGCCGGGCTGCTGGAGCAGATCTTCCGCGACACGGTCGTCGTCCGCGGTGAGGGTCCGATGGCCCCGCGCGACCCGATCGTCCTGAAGCTTCCGAACGACGCCCAGATGGTGCCCGAGGGCGTCCAGCAGGACGCACAGGGCGGTTCCCGCTTCGCCGGCGGCATGGGCCAGCTCCAGCGCGGACCGGAGATCACGGAGGTCCGGTAGCCGGCGCACCGACGCACGGCACCGGCCGAGAGCCGCACGGGCCGTACCCCCGACGGGGTGCGGCCCGTCGTCGTACCGGAACCGGAACCGGAACCGGACCCGGCACGCGGATCCGAGCCGGTCACCCGAGGCGCACTCCCTGCCGGAGCATTGATCGACGGGGCGTCGTTGACCATACTGGCGCCCGGTCGAAGGGGGAGGGGCCCATGGCGGACACGATGGTGCGCGTCGAGAACGTGCACCGCTCGTACGGCACCGGAGCCGCCGCCGTGCACGCGCTGCGCGGCGTCGATCTGGAGGTGCCGCGCGGCGAGCTGGTCGCCCTCAAGGGCCGTTCCGGGGCGGGCAAGACCACCCTGCTGAACCTCGTCGGCGGGCTCGACGAACCCGACCGGGGGCGGATCACCGTCGACGGGCTCGACCTGTCCGAACTCGACGAGGACAAGCTGCTCCGGCTGCGCCGGGACCGGATCGGGTTCGTGTTCCAGTCGTTCGGGCTCATCCCCATCCTCACGGCCGCCGAGAACGTCGGAGTGCCGCTGCGGCTGCGCGGCGCCGATCCGCGCGAGCGCGAAGAGCGCGTCGAGCTGCTGCTGTCCCTGGTGGGCCTCGCCGACCACGCCCGGCAGCGGCCCGGCGAGCTGTCCGGCGGCCAGCAGCAGCGCGTCGCCATCGCCCGCGCGCTCGCCAACAACCCCGCACTGCTCATCGCCGACGAGCCCACCGGTCAGCTCGACGCGGAGACCGGCCTCGCCGTCATGGAGCTGCTGCGCGCCGTCGTCCGCACCGAGCACGTCACCGCGCTGGTCGCCACCCACGACACCACGCTCCTCGACCTCGCCGACCGGGTGCTGGAGCTCCGCGACGGAGAGATCCTGGCCGCCTGAACGGCGACGGGAGATCGTGCCTGCCGACCGCGGGGTCCGCCGCCGGCGGCGTCAGGGTTGCGTCAAGGACGATCCCCGGCCCGCTCCCTGTGCCGTCCGCCGCGATTGTTGGCCGTAGGGTCGACGCTGCGTACAGAGCGGTGACGGGAAGACAATGAGGTTATGGCACGCGGCAAGCTCCGGATCTACCTCGGCGCGGCACCGGGCGTCGGCAAGACCTACGCCATGCTCTCCGAGGCACACCGCCGCGTGGAGCGGGGCACCGACTGCGTCGTCGCCTTCGTGGAGCACCACGGCCGGCCGCGCACGGAGGTGCTGCTGCACGGCCTGGAGCAGATACCGCGCAGGGAGCTGGAGCACCGGGACGCCGTCTTCACCGAGATGGACGTCGGCGCCGTGCTGCGCCGCGCCCCCGCCGTCGCCCTCGTGGACGAGCTCGCCCACACCAACGTCCCCGGCTCCCGCAACGACAAGCGGTGGCAGGACGTCGAGGAGCTCCTCGCCGCGGGCATCGACGTCATCTCCGCGGTCAACATCCAGCATCTGGAGTCCCTCGGCGACGTCGTCGAGTCGATAACCGGCGTACGGCAGCGCGAGACGGTGCCCGACGAGGTGGTGCGCCGGGCCGACCAGGTCGAGCTGGTCGACATGTCGCCCCAGGCGCTGCGCCGCCGGCTGGCGCACGGCAACGTCTACCAGCCCGACAAGGTCGACGCCGCCCTCTCCAACTACTTCCGCCCCGGCAACCTCACCGCCCTGCGCGAGCTGGCCCTGCTGTGGGTGGCCGACCGCGCGGACGAGTACCTCACCGAGTACCGCGCCCGGCACCGGGTGTCGGCGATCTGGGGTTCGCGGGAGCGGATCGTGGTCGGGCTGACCGGCGGCCCGGAGGGCCGGACGCTGATCCGCCGGGCCGCACGGCTGGCGGAGAAGGGCGCGGGCGGCGAGGTGATGGCCGTCTACATCGCCCGCAGCGACGGGCTGACTTCGGCCTCGCCCAAGGAACTGGCCGTCCAGCGCACCCTCGTCGAGAACCTCGGCGGCACCTTCCACCACGTCGTCGGCGACGACATCCCGGCCGCGCTGCTCGACTTCGCGCGCGGCGCCAACGCCACCCAGATCGTCCTCGGATCGTCGCGTCGCAAGAGCTGGCAGTACGTGTTCGGGCCGGGCGTCGGCGTCACGGTCGCCCGGGACTCGGGCCCCGACCTCGACGTCCACATCGTCACCCACGAGGAGGTCGCCCGGGGGCGCGGACTGCCCGTCGCCCGGGGCGCACGGCTCGGCCGGGCCCGCATCGTCTGGGGCTGGCTCGTCGGCGTGCTCGGCCCGGTGGTGCTCACACTCCTGCTGAACACCGTCGACCTCGGCCTCGCCAACGACATGCTGCTGTTCCTGGCGCTGACCGTGGCGGCGGCCCTGCTCGGCGGGCTGCTGCCGGCCCTGGCCTCGGCGGCGCTCGGCACCTTCCTGCTGAACTACTACTACACGCCGCCCCTGCACCGGATCACCATCGCGGACCCCAAGAACATCGTCGCCCTCGCGATCTTCGTCGGGGTCGCGGTGTCGGTGGCCTCGGTCGTGGACCTGGCCGCCCGCCGCACCCACCAGGCGGCCCGGCTGCGCGCCGAGGCGGACATCCTCTCCTTCCTCGCGGGCAGCGTGCTGCGCGGCGAGAGCAGCCTGGAAGCGCTGCTGGAACGGGTGCGGGAGACCTTCGGCATGGAGTCGGTGGCCCTGCTGGAGCGGACGGGCGGCCACGACCCGTGGACCTGTGCGGGCCGGGCGGGCACCGGACGGCCGGTGGGGCGGCCCGAGGACGCGGACGTGGACGTGCCGGTCGGTGACCACATGGCGCTCGCCCTGTCCGGGCGCGTGCTGCCCGCCTCCGACCGCCGGGTACTGGGCGCGTTCGCCGCCCAGGCCGCCGTCGTCCTGGACCGCCAGCGCCTGAAGCAGGAGGCCGAGCGGGCCCGCGCACTCGACGAGGGCAACCGCATCCGCACCGCGCTGCTCGCCGCCGTCAGCCACGACCTGCGCACCCCGCTCGCCGCGATCAAGGCCGCGGTGTCCTCCCTGCGCTCCGAGGACGTCTCCTGGTCCGAGGAGGACCAGGCAGAACTGCTGGAGGCCATCGAGGAGGGCGCCGACCGGCTCGACCACCTCGTGGGCAACCTCCTGGACATGTCCCGGCTCCAGACCGGCACCGTCACCCCGCTCATCCGGGAGATCGACCTGGACGAGGTGGTGCCGATGGCGCTCGGCGGCGTGCCCGAGGACAGCGTGGACCTGGACGTCCCCGAGAGCCTGCCGATGGTCGCCGTGGACGCCGGGCTGCTGGAGCGGGCGGTCGCCAACGTCGTCGAGAACGCCGTCAAGTACAGCCCCGCCGGGCAGCGCGTCCTGGTCGCCGCGAGCGCCCACGCCGGCCGCGTCGAACTGCGCGTGGTCGACCGCGGCCCCGGCGTCCCCGACGAGGCGAAGGAACGCATCTTCGCGCCCTTCCAGCGCCACGGCGACGCCCCGCGCGGCGCGGGCGTCGGGCTCGGCCTCGCGGTGGCGCGCGGCTTCGCCGAGGCGATGGACGGCACGCTGAACGCCGAGGACACCCCCGGCGGCGGACTCACCATGGTGCTCACCCTCCGCGCGGCGGACGGCCCCGGGGCCGCCCCGCGCCCCGCAGAACCGGAACCGGAAAGGCAGGCAGCCTCATGACCAGGGTGCTCGTGGTCGACGACGAGCCGCAGATCGTCCGTGCCCTCGTGATCAACCTCAAGGCACGCGGGTACGAGGCCGACTCGGCCGCCGACGGCGCCGCCGCGCTCCGGCTCGCGGCCGCCCGCCACCCCGACGTCGTCGTCCTCGACCTCGGGCTGCCCGACATGGACGGCGTCGAGGTGATCAGAGGGCTGCGCGGGTGGACCCGGACGCCGATCATCGTGCTGTCGGCGCGCCACTCCTCCGACGAGAAGGTCCAGGCGCTCGACGCGGGCGCCGACGACTACGTCACCAAGCCCTTCGGCATGGACGAACTGCTCGCCCGGCTCCGCGCGGCCGTCCGCCGGGCCGAGCCCGCCGGGGGCGGCGAGGAGGACGTGGTGGAGGCCGGCGGGTTCACCGTCGACCTCGCCGCGAAGAAGGTCAACAGGGACGGCAGGGACGTACGGCTGACGCCCACGGAGTGGCACCTGCTGGAGGTGCTGGTGCGCCACACCGGCCGCCTGGTCGGCCAGAAGCAGCTGCTCCAGGAGGTGTGGGGGCCGTCGTACGGGACGGAGACCAACTACCTGCGGGTCTACATGGCCCAGCTGCGCCGGAAGCTGGAGGCCGACCCGTCGCACCCGCGGCACTTCATCACCGAGCCCGGGATGGGCTACCGGTTCGAGAAGTAGCGAGCCGCCCGTACCACCGGCCCCGCGCGCGAAAGAACGCACGTGGGCCCACTCGCGCAACCGGCGCCGGACGCCCCCGGTACGCTTTCGGTATGAGTCCTGTCCCTCGACCCGAAAAGCCGGCGGGCCGTTTCCGGCGCATGCTCGACCGGCTCTCCACCTCGCAGGAGGACCTGGAGTCGGAGGAACTGCGGGAGGACGCGGAGACGGCGGGATGCACCCGTATCGGTGACTGCCGGGACCGTGAGATCGTGACCGTCACCGGCACCCTGCGCACGGTCACGCTGCGCCCGCGGGCCGGAGTCCCGGCCCTGGAGGCCGAGCTGTTCGACGGTACGGCCGCCCTCGACGTGGTGTGGCTCGGCCGGCGTTCCATCGTCGGGATAGAACCGGGGCGCAAACTGATCGCATCCGGCCGGATCTCGATGAGCCGGGGCCGTAGGGTGCTGTTCAATCCGAAATACGAACTCAGACCCCTCGGACGGGAGTAGCCGGTGACGTCTGTCGACAAGCCGACCGGAGCCGCAGCCGACACCCCGGAGGACGGGCACGACAGCAAGGCGGTGACGGAGGCCGCGCTGTTCGAGGCGTTCGGCGGCGTCCGCGGCATGGTCGAGACCGTGCTGCCCGGCCTGCTCTTCGTCACGATCTACACGATCAACAAGGACCTGCACGCGTCGGCCATCGCGGCCCTCGCCGTGTCGCTGGTCATGGTCGTCGTGCGCCTGGTGATGAGGGACACCTTCAAGCACGCCTTCAGCGGCGTCTTCGGTGTCGCCTTCGGCGTCGTCTTCGCGATGATGACCAACGACGCCAAGGACTTCTATCTGCCGGGCATGCTCTACACGCTCGGCCTGGGCCTGGCGTACATCATCACGACGCTCGCCGGCGTGCCGCTGCTCGGGCTGGTCCTCGGCCCGGTCTTCAAGGAGAACCTCTCCTGGCGCACCCGCAACCCCGGCCGCAAGAAGGCGTACGCCAAGGCCAGCTACGCCTGGGGCCTGATCCTGCTCGCCAAGTGCGCGATCCTCTTCCCGCTGTACTGGTGGGCCGACACCACCCAGCTCGGCTGGGTCCTCGTCGCGCTGAAGATCCCGCCGTTCCTGCTGGCGGTCTGGATCACCTGGATCTTCCTGGCGAAGGCGCCCGCGCCGATCGACGTCTTCGCCGAGATGGAGGCGGAGGAGCGCGCGGAGAAGGAACGCAAGGCGGCCCTGGCGGGTGAGAGCGGCGAGGCGACGGCCGGCCGCCACCGCAGGGAAGGCTGAGCCGCTCGTACATGAGTGGGGGCGCCCGGGGATCCCCGGGCGCCCCCACTCATGTGTGTCCGGATGACACAGGGCCCTCAGTGCGGAGCGTCCTCGCGCCGCACCGACAGCAGGTCCTCCAGCTGCTCCTCGCGGGCCTGGGCGGCGACGAAGAGGAGCTCGTCGCCCGTCTCCAGGGAGTCCTCCTGGCTGGGGGTGAGGACCCGGGTGCCGCGGATGATGGTGACCAGGGACGTGTCCTCGGGCCACTCCACGTCACCGACCCGGGTGCCGGCCAGGGCGGACTCCGGCGGCAGGGTCAGCTCGACGAGGTTGGCGTCGCCGTGGCTGAAGCGGAGCAGCCGGACCAGGTCGCCGACGCTCACCGCCTCCTCGACCAGGGCCGACATCAGACGCGGGGTGGAGACGGCGACGTCCACGCCCCAGGACTCGTTGAACAGCCACTCGTTCTTGGGGTTGTTGACCCGGGCGACGACGCGCGGAACGCCGTACTCCGTCTTCGCCAGCAGCGAGACGACCAGGTTGACCTTGTCGTCGCCCGTGGCGGCGATCACGACGTTGCAGCGCTGGAGCGCCGCCTCGTCCAGGGAGGTGATCTCGCAGGCGTCGGCGAGCAGCCACTCCGCCTGCGGGACGCGTTCGACCGAGATGGCCGTCGGCGCCTTGTCGATCAGCAGGACCTCGTGGCCGTTCTCCAGCAGTTCGCCCGCGATCGAGCGGCCGACCGCCCCGGCTCCGGCAATGGCGACCCTCATCAGTGACCGCCTTCCTCTGAAGGACCCTCGGCGAAGGCCGCCTCGACCTTCTCGATGTCGTCCGTGCGCATCATCACATGGACCAGGTCACCCTCCTGCAGCACCGTCTGGGAGGTGGGCAGCATGGCCTCGCCCAGCCGGGTCAGGAACGCGACCCGGATGCCGGTCTCCTCCTGCAGCTTGCTGATCTTGTGGCCCACCCAGGCCGGGGAGGCGTGCACCTCGGCGAGCTGCACCCCTCCGGTGGGGTCCCGCCACAGCGGCTCGGCCCCCGAGGGCAGCAGCCGGCGCAGCATCTGGTCGGCGGTCCAGCGGACGGTGGCGACCGTCGGGATGCCGAGGCGCTGATAGACCTCGGCACGGCGGGGGTCGTAGATGCGCGCCGCCACGTTCTCGATGCCGAACATCTCGCGGGCCACGCGGGCGGCGATGATGTTGGAGTTGTCACCGCTGGAGACCGCGGCGAACGCGCCCGCCTCCTCGATGCCCGCCTCGCGCAGGGTGTCCTGGTCGAAGCCGACCCCGGTGACGCGGCGGCCGCCGAACCCGGAGCCCAGTCGTCGGAAGGCGGTGGGGTCCTGGTCGACCACCGCGACCGTGTGCCCCTGTTGCTCCAGGGTCTGGGCAAGAGCGGAGCCCACTCTTCCGCAGCCCATGATGACGATGTGCACGACCGTCCTTCCGGTGTGTCAATGGTTCCTGCTCGGCCAACACGTTGGCATGCGGCGGCGCGGCGGCGCCGCAACGCAGACACCAGGGTCTCAGACCGACGCCCAAGCTACACACGCGCGGTCGGCCCGGGGACCCCCGTGCACGACAGCCCGCCGGCCGCCGGTCAGCGGCGGCCGATGCTGCGGACGCTGAGCAGCGTCAGGACGCCGAGACCGACGAGTGCGGCGGTGGCGCCGATCAGTTCCGCGGCGGCGTGCGTCATGTGATCTCCAGAAGGGCAGAAGGAAGGGAAAGCGAAGGAAAAGGTTGTGTCATACGCAAGAAAAGGTTTTGTCATATAGACACGCCCGTACGGCGTGCGGCGGACTCCTCAGCCCGGCCGGCACCCCAATTCACTCGGAAAGCAGAGGCCACCGCGGCGCCGCCCGGGCGACGAGCCGGGCGCGGGGGAGGCTGGGCGCTCGCCACCTCCACGGCTTACGATCCTCTGCGTGTCCAAACTGACCGACGTGCCCAAACGGATCCTGATCGGGCGCGCACTGCGCAGTGACCGGCTTGGGGAAACACTCCTGCCGAAGCGCATCGCTCTCCCCGTGTTCGCCTCCGACCCGCTCTCCTCCGTGGCGTACGCGCCCGGGGAGGTGCTGCTGGTCCTCTCCATCGCGGGCGTGTCGGCGTACCACTTCAGCCCCTGGATCGCGGTCGCGGTCGTCGTGCTGATGTTCACCGTGGTGGCCTCCTACCGGCAGAACGTGCACGCCTACCCCAGCGGCGGCGGCGACTACGAGGTGGCGAACACCAACCTCGGCCCCCGGGCCGGCCTCACCGTCGCGAGCGCCCTGCTCGTGGACTACGTCCTGACCGTCGCCGTGTCGATCTCCTCCGGTGTGGAGAACCTCGGCTCGGCCATCCCCTTCGTCGTCGAGCACAAGGTGCTCTGCGCGGTCGGCATCATCGTGCTGCTGACGCTGATGAACCTGCGCGGCGTGAAGGAGTCCGGGAAGCTCTTCGCGATCCCGACGTACGTGTTCGTCGTCGGTGTCTTCGCCATGATCGTCTGGGGTGCCTTCCGCGGTCTCGTCCTCGACGACACCATGCGCGCCCCGACCGCGGATCTGGAGATCGAGCCCGAGCACCAGGGACTCGCCGGCCTGGCCCTGGTCTTCCTGCTGCTGCGCGCCTTCTCCTCCGGCTGCGCCGCACTCACCGGCGTCGAGGCGATCTCCAACGGCGTGCCCGCCTTCCGCAAGCCCAAGTCGCGCAACGCGGCGACGACGCTGGCACTGATGGGCGGGCTCGCCGTCACCATGTTCTGCGGCATCATCGGCCTGGCCATGGCGACCGACGTCCGCATGGCCGAGAACCCCGCGCACGACCTGCTCCGCGACGGCGTCCCGGTCGGCGACGGCTATGTCCAGAACCCGGTGATCTCGCAGGTCGCGGCCGCGGTCTTCGGTGACGGCACGTTCTTCTTCGTCGTCCTGGCCGCCGCCACCGCGCTGGTGCTGTTCCTCGCGGCCAACACCGCGTACAACGGCTTCCCGCTGCTCGGCTCGATCCTCGCCCAGGACCGCTACCTGCCGCGCCAGCTCCACACCCGCGGCGACCGGCTCGCCTTCTCCAACGGCATCGTGCTGCTCGCGGGCGCGGCCGTACTGCTGGTGTGGATCTACGGCGCCGACTCCACGCGCCTGATCCAGCTCTACATCGTGGGCGTCTTCGTCTCCTTCACCCTCAGCCAGACCGGCATGGTGCGGCACTGGAACCGCCACCTGGCCGGCGAGAAGGACCCGGCCAAGCGGCGCCACATGGTCCGCTCCCGCGCCATCAACGCGTTCGGCGCCTTCTTCACGGCCATGGTCCTCGTCGTCGTCCTCGTCACCAAGTTCACGCACGGCGCATGGGTGGCCCTGCTCGGCATGGTCATCTTCTACGCGACGATGTCGGTGATCCGCCGCCACTACGACCGGGTGGCCGAGGAGATCGCCGCGCCGGAGGAGGAGGCTGCCGACGACGTCGTACGGCCCGCGCGCGTGCACTCGGTGGTCCTGATCTCCAAGATCCACCGCCCCACCCTGCGCGCCCTGTCCTACGCCAAGCTGATGCGCTCCCACACCCTGGAGGCGCTCAGCGTCAACGTCGACCCGGCCGAGACCAAGGCGCTCCAGGAGGAGTGGAACCGGCGCGGCATCGACGTCCCGCTGAAGGTCCTCGACTCGCCGTACCGCGAGATCACCCGGCCCGTCATCGAGTACGTCAAGAGCCTGCGCCGCGAGTCCCCGCGCGACGTGGTGTCCGTGATCATCCCCGAGTACGTGGTCGGCCACTGGTACGAGCACCTGCTGCACAACCAGAGCGCGCTGCGCCTCAAGGGCCGGCTGCTGTTCACCCCGGGTGTGATGGTCACCTCGGTGCCGTACCAGCTGGAGTCCTCCGAGGCGGCGAAGCGCCGGGCGCGCAGGCGGCAGGAGTGGAGCGCACCGGGCGCGGTGCGGCGCGGTCCGGCTCCCCGCCGGGACAAGGAGTCCTCGTCGGCCCCGTAGACTGGTGGGCTGTTGTCCGGCCGCTCGGCATCTCGCACCTCACGATCACCCCACGGAGTCACCCACCATGCAGGCAGAACCGAAGAAATCGCTGGTGGGGGAGGAGTACGAGGTCGAGATCGGCCCCGTCGCCCACGGCGGCCACTGCATCGCCCGCACGGACGAGGGCCAGGTCCTGTTCGTCCGGCACGCGCTGCCCGGTGAGCGGGTCGTCGCACGGGTGACGGAGGGCGAGGAGGGCGCACGGTTCCTGCGCGCCGACGCGGTCGAGATCCTGGACGCATCCAAGGACCGCATCGAGGCACCCTGCCCGTTCGCCGGGCCGGGCCGCTGCGGCGGCTGCGACTGGCAGCACGCCAAGCCGGGCGCCCAGCGGCGGCTGAAGGGCGAGGTCGTCGTGGAGCAGCTGCAGCGGCTCGCGGGCCTCACGCCCGAGGAGGCGGGCTGGGACGGCACGGTGATGCCGGCCGAGGGCGACAAGGTCCCGGCGGGCCAGGTCCCGTCCTGGCGCACGCGCGTGCAGTACGCGGTGACGCCCGACGGCCGTGCGGGCCTGCGCCGCCACCGCTCGCACGAGGTCGAGCCGATCGACCACTGCATGATCGCCGCCGAGGGCGTCAGCGAGCTGGGCATCGAGAAGCGCGACTGGACCGGCATGGAGTCGGTCGAGGCGATCGCGGCGACGGGTTCGCAGGACCGCCAGGTGATCCTCACCCCGCGGCCGGGCGCGCGCCTGCCGATCGTGGAACTGGACCGCCCCGTGTCGGTGATGCGGGTCGGCGAGAAGGACGGCGGCGTCCACCGTGTCCACGGTCGCCCCTTCGTCCGCGAGCGCGCGGACGACCGTACGTACCGCGTCGGCTCCGGCGGCTTCTGGCAGGTCCATCCGAAGGCGGCGGACACGCTGGTGAAGGCGGTCATGCAGGGCCTGCTGCCGCGCAAGGGCGAGACGGCCCTCGACCTGTACTGCGGCGTCGGCCTCTTCGCGGGCGCCCTCGCCGACCGCGTCGGCGACAAGGGCGCGGTCCTCGGCATCGAGTCCGGCAAGCGCGCGGTGGAGGACGCCCGGCACAACCTCGCCGGCTTCGAGCGGGTCCGTATCGAGCAGGGCAAGGTCGAGGCCGTGCTGCCGCGGACGGGTATCACCGAGGTGGATCTGGTGGTGCTGGACCCGCCGCGCGCGGGCGCGGGGCGGAAGACGGTGGAGCACCTGTCGTCGCTGGGCGCGCGGCGGATCGCGTACGTGGCCTGCGACCCGGCGGCGCTGGCGCGGGACCTGGGGTACTTCCGGGACGGGGGGTACCGGGTGCGGACGCTGCGGGTGTTCGATCTGTTCCCGATGACGTCGCATGTGGAGTGCGTGGCGATCCTCGAACCTGCTGGCAAGGGGTCCTGACCTGCGCTTCTGTTGTCCGGGTGGGTTGCTCGACCTGTTTCCCTCCCTGTAGCGGTTCGAGTGGACGGTCGCTCTTCAGAAGCTCTCTGACCTGCGAAGATGTGAGTGACGCGCTTACAGCGGCGACGCCTTCAGCGGCTCTCTCGGAAATCCTTGACGCTCGGACGACGTTCGGAACGGATGTCTCTGCTGCACCTCCGCGGTAGCGGTGCGAGCGGCCATCCGTGCCCGCACTACGCGGAGCCGGAAGCGCGGCCTGACCGCGCCGTCTGATACCGGCCTGGTATCATCTCTGTATGGCGATGACACTCCGGCTCCCCGACGACCTTGACGCGAAGCTCACCGAGCGTGCTCGTCGAGAGGGCCGTAGCAAGCAGGAACTCGCCATCGAGGCCATTCGTGACGCTCAGGACCGGGCCGAGCTGAAGATCGACGACGTCTTGGCCGAGCTGATGGACAGTGACGCGGAGATCCTGGACTACCTGAAGTGACCGAAGTGCGCTACATCCAGATCGACGAAATCTTGGCGATCGCCCGCGCGGTCAACGGAACCGAGCACAGTGTGCGCGACATGGGCCTTCTGGTGTCGGCGATCGAGCGGCCCCGGACCAACGTGTTCGGGGCCGAGCTGTATCCCACGCTGCATGAGAAAGCGGCAGCACTCCTGCACTCCGTCGCTCGCAATCACGCGCTGATCGACGGCAACAAGCGCACCGCCTGGCTCACCATGCGCGTCTTCCTCCGGTTCAACGGCGTCAGCGCCGGTACCGTCCCGCCGCACGTCTCCGTCGCCGGCCCGTTCGTCGAGGAAGTCGCGCAGGACAACGTCGATGTACCGGCCATCGCCAAGCGTCTGTCGGTCTGGTTCCCCGTTTTCTGACGTTCGAGGCGCAAGGAGGGGTGAAATGCCCTGAAAGGGGCAGCAGTCCCGGCGCCCCCTCGCCCGGGCCATTCACACCGGCGACACCGACGTCCTGGGCGCGCTCGCCAATCCCGCCAGCGGACGCTCCGTGGCACAGGAACTCGGCTTCCACGACCTGCTCGCGCGCCTCGTCGACCTCGGGCGCTTGCACGGGCTGGTCACGCGCATCATGCCGGCGGTGGACCAGATCCACACGATCGACGCGGTCCTGGCCGGGTTCATCACCGGAGGCGTCGCGGTCCCCGAAGGTGAGGCCGCGTCCGCGGAGCATCGCGCGGACCTGCTCGGACGTACCGTCGCGGCAGCAGTCGAACCGTCCGCCCCCGTGGACGAGGAGACCGTCCGGACGGCCGCCGGCGAGGTCGTCGATCTGCTGACCGCTGCCCGACGGGCGCTCATCTCCGGTACCTCGTGAGGCGAGTCGAGCCGCAGGAGCGGTCACGGCAGGGGACTGTCCGCGCTTTCGCCGGTCCGCCCCTCTTGCCCCCAAGAGGGGCGTGATCGCCGGCCGTCACCAGCCGAACCCTCTGCCACGCCACACAGCCTGCGCCGGTGACACGGAGGACCGGTGGTCCCGCTCTGGAGCGCGAGTGGCTCTTTGGAGTGATGGAGGCCGGCGTGCGAGGTCCTAGTGTCGGAGGGATGAGAGTGATGGACGGCAGGTGGCCCGGGTGGGGCGCCGACGCCGGGTTGGTCGTGCTGACGCTTCTGCCGCCGCTGCTGTCGCAGCCGTACGTGGACACCTCCGGGGCGGCGTGGGCGTCGCTCACGGTGTACGAGGCGGTGGGCGTGGTGATCCTGCTGCTGCGGCGGCGACTGCCGGCCACCGCCTTCGTCGTGGGGTTCGGGGTCCTGCTGGTGGCGCTGGTGGGAAGCGCGGGCGCGGGGGCCAAGCTGTCGCCGCTGGTCTTCCTGCCGCTGGCGGTGCTGCTCTACGCCATGGGCAGTCACTGCGCGAGCTGGAGGCGGACGGTGTCGGCGCTCCTCGGCGTCGCCGTGCTGGGCGCGGCCGGTCTGTGGCTGAATCGGATGACGACCGATTCCGGCGACTTGCAGGGCGGTCTGGACGTCCTCGCCGCGCTGGCCCCGATGCCGCTGGCGTGGGCGTTGGGGTTCGCCGCGCGGACCCGGCAGGAACTGCTGGCCGCGGCCGAGCGGCGGGCGGCCGACGCGCGCCGGGCGCAGGCCCTTCAGGCGGCGCAGGCCACGCAACGCGAGCGGACACGGATCGCCGGAGAGATGCACGACGTGGTCGCGCACTCGCTGACCCTGCTCGTCGTGCACGCGGAGACCCTGCGGGCCCGCGGCGGGGAGCTGCCCGACTGGGCCCGCACGCAGGTGGACGGGCTGGCGGCGGCGGGCCGGCAGAGCAGCGGCGAACTGCGCGACCTGCTGCGGATGCTGCGCGACCCCGCGGACGCGGCCCCGCTCCAGCCCGTGCCGGACCTCGGCGAGCTGGACGCGTTGCTGGACAGTCACCGTGCCGCGGGAGGAACGGTCGAGCTGACGACGGTCGGCGCGCCGGAGTCCGTGCCGGGGCCGGTGCAGCTGGCGGCGTATCGCGTCGTGCAGGAGGCACTGGTCAACGCGCGTCGGCACGCGCCCGGGGCGCCGGTCCGGGTGAGTGTCGACGACGCTGCGGGAGAGTTGCGGTGCGAAATCGTGAACGGTCGCGCCGCCCGGCGCGGCACGGCCGGCGCGGGGGTCGGGCTCGGCCTGGTCAGCATGGAGGAACGGGTGGGCGCGCTGGACGGCGAACTCGTCGCGGGCCCGACCGGGGACGGCGGCTTCCGCGTCGTGGCCACGATGCCGTGGGAGCCTGCCGGTGTCTGAGCAGATCAGCGTGCTCGTCGTGGACGACGAGCCGATCATCCGCGCCGGGCTGAGCGCGATCCTGGACAGCCAGGCGGACATCACCGTGGCGGGCACCGCGGACGACGGTGCGGAAGCCGTCGAGGTGTGCGCGCGGCTGCGGCCGGACGTGCTGCTGATGGACATCCGGATGCCGCGACGCAACGGCCTGTGGGCCCTGGCCGAGCTGGGCCGCCGGGGACTGCTCGGGCCGGGGCGCAGCCGGGTGCTCATGCTGACGACGTTCGACCTGGACGAGTACGTCGACGACGCGCTGGCGGCCGGGGCGTCCGGTTTCCTGCTGAAGAACAGCTCGTACGAGGAGCTGACCGGGGCCGTCCGTGCCGCGGCGGCCGGGCACAGCGCGCTGAGCCCCGCGGTGACCCAGCGGATCATCGAGGGCCATCTCAGCGGCCGGCGGCGGCCCAGCGACCAGGAGCTGGCCCGGCTGAAGGGCCTCACCGAGCGGGAGGCCGACGTCCTGCGTCTGATCCGGGACGGGCTGAGCAACGCCGAGATCGCCGACCGGTTGGTGGTGAGCCTGCACACGGTGAAGACGCACGTCAGCCGTGTGCTCACCAAGACCGGCTGCCAGAGCAGGGCGCAGGCGGCGGTACTGGCCAGGAACACCCTGTCCTGACCCGCCCCGGTGGACGGGCGGGTCGGCGAGGCGCCGTGTACCCCGGGGTCAATCCTTGGAGTGATCCCGCGCCATCGGGAAGCCCGCCATCGAGCGATGTACCGGGAACGCGCCGCCGGCTGAATGGTTGTTGTGCGCGGGGCCCGCCGGAAGGCCGCTCGACGGCTGCATGCCGGGTCCCTCGACGCACAGAGCAACTGTCTTGCGCCGAAGGGAAACAACCATGTCCGTGCACACGCCGTTCCGCCGTCACCGGATCCGCCGGGGGGCGCTCACCGTGGCGTTGGCGACCTGCATGGGCGCGGCGCTCGTGAGCTGTTCGGATGCGGAGTCGGACGGGGCCGGGCGGAGCGTGGCGAGCCCGGCGGCCGACACCCGGCTGGCCGGTCTCGCGCAGCAGGCGGCCGACACCGGCTCCCTCGGCGTCATCGTCCGGGTCGACTCCGGCGACGGGGCGCCCGTGGAGATCGCGAAGCAGGTCACCTGGACGGAGGACGACCACCGCCTTGCCGCGGGCGACCGGTTCCGGGTCGGCTCCAACACCAAGACGGTCACCGCGACCCTCGTCCTGCAACAGGTCGCCGAGAAGAAGATCAGCCTCGACGACACGGTCGAGAAGTGGCTGCCCGGCCTGGTCGAGGGCGGCGCGGACATCACCGTACGGATGCTGCTCAACCACACCAGCGGGCTCGGCGACTTCCTGCTGACGCCGGAGTTCCTGCCCTCCCTCACCGGACAGGAGGAGCGCACCTGGACGCCGGAGCAGCTCCTCGCCGTCACGCCCCAGCAGGAGTCCGCGCCCGGTGGGACGTACTCCTACAGCAACGCGGGCTACGAGGCGCTCGGGCTCATCCTGGAGAAGGCCACCGGGACCAGCCTGGCCGAACTGATCGAGGAGAAGATCACCGGGCCGCTCGGGATGAAGGACTCGTTCCTCGCCACGAACGCCGACTGGGACACGGACGAGACCACCAGGAAGCAGCACGTCACCGGCTACGAGCCGGACGCCGAGCGCCTGCGGAACATCCTCTCCGGGACCGTGGACCTGCCCGAAGACGTCGGATTCGCCGGTCCCGAACGTCCCGAGGAGACCGTCGACACCTCCGGCATCGACCCGAGCTGGTCCTGGGCGGCGGGCGGCATGGTCTCCACCGCACAGGACTGGCAGCGCTTCCTGACCGCGCTGATGTCGGGCGAGCTGCTGCCCGAGGCACAGCTGAAGCAGATGCGCACCACGGTCGACGCGCCCGAGGAGGGCGGCGGCTACGGACTGGGCCTGATGCGGGTGGACACCTCCTGCGGCACCGTCTGGGGTCACACCGGCGGCCTGCCCGGCTACTCCAGCGAGATCTACACCGACGCGGGCGGCCGACGCAGCGTCGCGGTCCTGACGAGCACGAACTTCGGCATCAAGGAGGAGAAGGCCGCCACCGCGAACAAGACGCTCGTCGAAGCGGCCACCTGCCAGATGCTCGGCGAGCCGCAGCCCTCGGACGGCCCGGCCGAATGACGGACGCGGAGCGCCGGGGCGGGGGCAGGAGACCGCGCTGCTCGTAGAACCGGAGCGCGCGGGGCGTCGTCCCGGCCGCCGCGGCGGCGTCGCCGATCCGCATGCCCGGGCCCTCGTACGTCTGCGTCTCCACGGGCCCTGCCCCCTCTCCCCGGCCCCTCAGCCGGTCAGATCCACGATAACCGTGCCCAGGTGGCGCCCGGCCATCATCTCCTTGAGCGCGCGCGGGGCTCCCTCGATGCCCGGGACGCGCACCTGCGGGAAGTTGATCCGCCCCGTGCTCAGCCACTGCGCGAAGCGGTCGGTCCACTCGGCCTCGACGTCCAGATGGTCCGGGTAGCGGTAGCCGGACATGGTCACCCCCAGCGTGATCATGCGGAAGGTGTCGATCTCGGCGGGGGAGGCGCTCCCGTCGTGGCGCGGGTCGAGCTGCCCCGCGAGCGAGCCGACCAGCGCGATGCGCGCGCCGGGCGCCGCGGCGTCCACGGCGGCGCGCAACTGCTCGCCGCCCACCAGGTCGAGGACGACGTCGAGCCCGTCCGGTGCGGCCTCGGCCAGCTGTTCCGACAGCGGCGCCTCGCCGGGGACGAGGACGGCGTCGTAACCCAGCTCCCGCGTCAGCCGGACGGCCTTGTGCGCCGAGCGGGTGGTACCGAGGACCCGGCCCGCGCCCAGCAGGCGGGCGACCTGCCCGGCGAGCGAGCCGACGCCGCCGGTCGCACCGGTGACGAGGACGGTGTCGCCCTCGCGTACGGCGGCGAGCCGGGTGAGCGCGCCGTACGCGGGGCTGCTGGGCGCGAGGTGTGCGGCGGCGTCGGGCAAGCGCGGGTGAACGGGGACGCAGTGGGTCTCGGCGACGGCGGCGTACTCGCGCCAGCCGAAGGGGTGGACGACCGCGTCGCCGGGCCGGAAGCGTCCGCCGTCCGGGGCGGCGACCACCTCGCCGACGGCCGCGCCGAACAGGGGGTCGCCGGGCCGGATCGAGGGGAACGAGGACGTCGTCTCCCGGCCGCCGAGGAGGGTACGCAGCCCCGACACGACACCGAAATGACGGTTGCGGACCAGTACTTCCCCGGGTCCGGGCTCGGGCAGCGGCACGTCGACGACGGCGAAGTCGTCCGGCCGGGGAAGGCCTGCAGACGATTCCCGGCATCGGCCCGGTCTTCGCCGCCGTGATGGTCGCCGAGATCGGCGATGTCACACGCTTCGGCGGCCCCGCCCCGCCCCGCCGTGTTCCTGGGCCGGGCTGACGCCCCGCCACCGCGCGTCCGACACCAAGGTCCGCCGCGGATCGATCACCAAGCAGGGTTCACCGCTGCTGCGCCGGGCCTGCGTCGAAGCGGTGCAGCGCTGCAGCTCCGGCACTCCGATGCGGCAGCTGAGGGACCGCATCATCGAACGCCGCGGCACTCAGGTCCGCAACGTGGCCAAGGCCGCCGCGGCCCGCAAACTGCTCACCCTGGTCTACTGCGCCCTGCGCGACGGCGAGGTCCGCTGCCTGGGAAAACGGGCCACGGCATGAGCAGGCCGGAACGCGGCCGACGCGTGATCGCTGTCTGTCTGGCACCCGCTCCGGCGGCGCGGCCGTTCGTTTGATTGATCCCGTCGGTCGTCGAGGAACGCCCCATGCCAAGGCCGGCCCGTGCCGAAAGGCCGGGACACGCGCCTGCGAGGGGATGACCGGCAGCCGAGCCTGCCCACACCACGACGACACCCTTGGGGCGCGACACACAACCGCATGATCCCGACTTCGGTGCAACAGATCCGAGGGATACCGGGCACGGCTCGAGCCGCAACGTGTTCGGCCCCGTGCCTCGGCTCGACGCTGCCCGGAGACCTCGGGGAACCAGGACAAGAAAGGACAAGGCCGTCACTTGACCGGCCCCGCTCCTTCAGGGATGACAGACCCCGGTGCCGAACCGACGTAGGGCCGTTTACGCTCATTTGACGCTCCGGGCGCCCGGCGGCTCTCATCCGGGACTCGAAAGCATCTCTGACCTGCTGCTTTCCTGCCTGCGGCCAGGCCGACATCTTCCCGATGACTCATCATGTGGAGTGCGTGGCGATCCTGGAGCCCGTTGCAAAGGGCGTCTGACCTGCCGGTTTTCCGAGCGGCGTCGCCTCGGGACAGCTGTGCCGGTGCCGGGCTGAGCGGGCCTCCAGCGGGGATGGAGCGGTACCGGGCAGCGTGGCGGTAGTCGGGCCGCCGGAGTCGGGTGGCCGCTGTCACTGAGGGGAGACACCGTGTCCCAGGCGGTCAGGAATACGTATGCACAGGTCACGGGGGAGCTCTATGCCGAGGTCCGGACGTTCTACGCCTGGCAGATGCGCCGGGTCGACGCGCTGGACATCGAGGGTTTCGCCGCCACGTTCACCGAGGACGGGGAGGTCGTGCACGCGGGGGGCGCCGTGCAGCGCGGGCGCGCGGAGATGCTCGCCGGGATGCGGGCCGCGCTGCCCCGCTACCGCGACATCGCCGTACGGCACTGGTTCGACCACGTCCTGATCGAGCCCG
This sequence comes from Streptomyces sclerotialus, assembly GCA_000719105.1. GTDB lineage: Bacteria > Actinomycetota > Actinomycetes > Streptomycetales > Streptomycetaceae > Streptomyces > Streptomyces sclerotialus_B. The sequence goes on from JODX01000028.1 coordinate 45,804, forward strand.
ACCCGGCCGACGAGGACACCCTGCACGTGTCGTACTACTCGCTCGTCACCCGTTCCGACCGCGAGGGCAACGTCGCCTTCGAGCCGACCTTCACCGTGGAGGACGAGCTGGTGCGGCGCGGGGGCGTGCTCTTCACCCGGCGGCGGGTCATCCACCGGGACCAGCCGGTGGAGCCGCCGGTACAGGCGTGAGGAAACACGGATGCGCCGGACGGGTCGGTTCGACCCCGTCCGGCGCACGCTGTCGTACGGGCCGTCAGGCGTGGCACGTCGGCAGGCCCCCGTGGAAGGCGACCATCTCCTTGAACGACTGCACCACGTCCAGCCGCGCGCCGGGCGCCAGTCCCTGCTGTTCCGCGTAGGCCCGGTGCAGGTTGCCCACCAGGCGTTCGGCGTCCACCAGTGTGGCGAACCCGCCCAGATCGGCGCGTTCGGCCGCCTGCAGGGGCGTCAGGCCGGCCCGCCGTCCGTCCGCGGCCAGGCGCTGGAGCAGCCGCAGATACGCCTCGGTGAAGTCCAGCAACTCCGGCCCGCCGACCGGCCCGTGGCCCGGGACCACGACGCGCGGCCCCAGCGCCCGCAACCGCTCCAGCGCCCGCAACGAGCCGGTGACCGAGCCCATCAGGACGTACGGGGTCACACCCGACCACACGACGTCACCGGTGAACAGCACCGTCCGCTCCGGGACCCAGGCCACCACGTCGTGCGCCGTGTGCGCCGGGCCGACGTCGAACAGCTCGACCCGCGGGCCGCCCGTGCGCAGGGTGAGAGCGTCCCGGAAGGTGACCGTCGGCAGGGTCAGCGGCGTCTCGCCCCACTCCACCTGCGGCCACAGGCCCCGCAGATGCAGCCCCGCCTCCGCGCTGTCCGACCGGGTCCCCTCATGGGCGACGACCAGCGCCCGTGGCGTGAACCGGCCGTTGCCGAAGGTGTGGTCGCCGTGGAAGTGCGTGTTGACCACGAAGTCCACCCCGCCGGGCACGACCCGCTCCACGGCCTCGCCCAGCCGCCGCGTACGGGCCTCGGTGGCCGCCGTGTCGACGAGGACCGTCCGGTCCTCGCCGACGACCAGGCCCGCGTTGTTCACACACCATCCGCCGCCGGGCTGTACGTAGGCGTACACCCCGTCCGCCACCTGGTCGAGCGTGGGGGCGGCCGCCGTCGCCGTGCTCATGCGGCCCTGCCCCGGGCCGTGACGTCCGGTGCGGCGGCGGCGACCCGGGCGTACCCGCCCCGGTGGAAGACGAGGGGCCGCGCCTCGCCGGGCCGGTCGTGCAGGGCGACGACCCGGCCCACGAGCAGGACATGGTCGCCGGCCTCGTGCTCGGCATACAGCTCGCACTCGAAGTACGCCTCGGCCGACGGGATCACGGCATGGCCGAGGGTCCCCTCGACCGCGCCGATGCGCGTCATCGCGGCCTGGCCGGCCAGGCGGTCCGGACGGCAGAACTCCTGCGCCAGGTCGCGCTGCGACTCGTCGAGCACGTTCACCGCGAAGCCCTCGCCGCGCACGATCCTCGGACGCATCCGGCCGTCCGACTTGACCGAGACGAGCAGCAGCATGGGATCCAGGGACACCGAGGTCAAGCTGTTGAGGGTCATGACGACGGTGCGGTCGCCGCTGCCCTGCGTGAGCAGGGTGACCCCCGTGGGAAAGCGGCCCATCGCGGCCCGGAAGGCGGCGAGGTCGGTCATGGGTTCGGCGAGTGTCTTGCCACCGGTGTCGGTCATCGTGGGCTCCGTCTCTCGTAGCGAGGGCTGCCGCGATCACCGGCCGACTGCGGCGATCCGGAGATCTGCGGTGATGGGGGGGGGAATCAGTAGTTGCCGAGGCCGCCACAGACGTTGAGCGCCTGGGCGGTGATGGAGGCGGCGGTGTCCGAGGCGAGATAGCCGACCAGACCGGCCACCTCCTCGGGTGTCGAGTAACGGCCCAGCGGAATCTTGGTGTTGAACTTCTCGAGCATGTCCTGCTCGCTCACGCCGTAGTGCTCGGCGTAGCCCTGGCGGACCCGCTGTGCCATCGGGGTCTCGACGTATCCGGGGCACACCGCGTTCACCGTGATGCCGGTCTTCGCCAGCTCCTTGCCCACGGCCTTCGTGAAGCCCACGACGCCGTGCTTGGAGGCCGAGTAGGGGGCGGCCAGCTCGACGCCCTGCTTGCCGCCGGTGGAGGCGATGTTGATGATGCGGCCCCAGTCGCCGTCCCGCATCCGCCCGGTGCTCAGCACCTCGCGGGTCACCCGGAACGTGCCGTTGAGGTTCGTGTCGATCACGTCGAGCCACAGTGCGTCCGGCAGTTCGGCGGTGATTCCACCACCGCCGCGGCCCGCGTTGTTGACGAGGATGTCGATCCGCCCGTACGTGGCCACGGCCGCCTCGACGGCGGCCTTCACCTGCTCGCTGGAGGTGACGTCGCAGAACGCGCCGGAGACCTCCAGACCCTCCTCGCGCAGCTGCTTCACCACCGAACGGACGCTGTCTTCCGCGCGTGCCACCCCGAAGACCGCGGCCCCCTGCCGGGCCAGCAGTTCGGTTACGGCCAGGCCGATCCCGCTGGTCGCGCCGGTGACGAAGGCAACCCGTCGTCCCGCTTCTGTCATCGTGCTCTCCCAAGAGGTCGTGGGGCCCGGAACGGGACGACCGTGACCGTGTGGCCTAGGACGCCACTCGCCTCCCGCCGGAGCGAGGCCTCGCCGTCACGTCCGGCCCCGCCCGGTGACACCGGTGCGGACCCCGGCCCGGGCCGGTCCGCGCGACCCGGGTTCGAGGGCCCGTCGAGGCGGAGGCGGCAGCGTGAGCCGGACCAGTGCAGAGCCCGATGAGGAGGACCCGTGCCCGAGCAGACGCAGACCATCCCCGATGTGCGGAAGTCGGTGACCGTGGTGGCGAGTCCCGGCGACTGCTTCCGGGTGTTCACCGAACAGCCCGGCCAGTGGTGGCCGCCGTCCCATGTGCTGGTCAAGAAGGAGCGGGCCGGGCTCGCCTTCGAACCCGGGGTGGGCGGCCGCTATTACGAGTGGGACGTGGAAGGCACCGAGATCGCCTGGGGCCGGGTCCTGGAGTGGGAGCCCGGCCGCCGGCTCGTCATGACCTGGCGCATCGACGGAAACTGGCAGTCCATCCCGGACGACGAGCGGGCCAGCGAGATCGAGGTCGACTTCGAGCCCGTCGACGACACCCGCACGAAGGTGTCGCTCGCGCACGTCAAGCTGCACAAGCACGGTGAGGGCGCCGAGCGGATCTTCCGCGCCCTGGACGGCCCGAGCCCGGGGGAGACCCTGGAGCGCTTCGAGCAGGCCGTCGCGCGCGGCGTCTGACCCGTCTGGTCACGACAGGAGGTCACAGGGATGGGAAACGACTCCGACAACGGAACAGGCCTGCTCCCCGCCGCTGACAAGCTGCGCCTGCTCGCGGCCGAGCACGCCGCCGAGGCCGACCGGCGGCGCGCTCTCGCTCCGGCGGTGACCGAGGCGCTGACCGGGGCAGGCTTCGCCCGGCACTTCGTGGCCGGGCGGTGGGGCGGCAGCGAGGGCACGTTCGGTGAGCTGACCCGCGCGGTCCTCGCCGTCGGCGAGGGCTGTGCGGCCACCGCCTGGTGCGCGTCCCTGGCCGCGTACTCGGCGCGGTTCGCCGCCCACCTGCCCGCCGAGGGACATCGGGCACTGTGGGGCGAGAGCCCGGACACGGTCATCGCCACGGGGCTCATGCCGACCGGGCGGGCCCGGACGGTCGACGGCGGATGGCGGCTGACGGGCCGCTGGGCCTACGTCAGCGGCATCGACTTCGCCGACTGGGCGCTCCTGTGCGCCGCGGTGGCCCGCCCCGGCGGCGACGGGTCACCCGAGCTGCGGTTCTTCGCGCTGCCCTCAGGCTCGTTCAGCGTCGAGCGAACCTGGGACAGCGTCGGTATGCGGGCTACCGGCAGTCACACGGTCGTCGTCGACGACGTCCTCGTGGCGGATCATCTGTCGTTCGCCCGCGGCGACATGCTCAGCGGGCGCAACGCCACGTCCCAGGTACGCGTCCACAACGTGCCGTTCCAGGCCGTCGGCGGGCTGACGTTCATCGCGCCCGTGGTGGGTGCCGGCGCCGGCGCGCTGCAGGCGGCGGGCGGGCTGCTGACGGGGCGCAAGCGCACCGTCACCGCGGAGACCAAGCTGGTACGGGCCTCCGGACGCATCGACGCGGCCCGGCACCTCGTCGAGCAGAACGCCGACGTCCTCGACACGCGAGCCTTCACGCCCGAGCTGATGGCACGCAATGAGCGCAACGCCACCTTCTCGGCCGAACTCCTCCAGGAGGCGCTGGAGCTGCTGGTGCGGGCGACCGGCACCGGCGGCCTCGGGGAGACGCACGCCCTGCAGCGGACATGGCGGGACGTCACCTCGGCCACCAGCCACGTCGCCCTGCAGTACGACACCGCGGCCCGCAAGAACTACTCCACGGTGCTGCTCGGCCCCGCTGACGCCTGAGGATGCCGGGCACCGCTCGGCTCCAGTTCCAGCCGACTTGGTCTCCATCACCGGTTCCTACGGTGGTGGAGACCTTGGTGGCTACAGCGGAGGAGTCATGGTGACTGCCCTTCAGGAAACCGATGTGTACCCCCTGCCCGGTTCGTCGTACCGGGGTCCGGCACCGCGCTACGCGGAGCTGCGCCGGACCCGGCCGGTGGTCAAGGTGCGCACCGCGGGCGGGGTGGACGCCTGGCTGGTGACCCGCTACCAGGACGTGCGGGAGCTGTCCGCCGATCCCCGGCTGAGCCGTTCCATGGCCTGCGGCGAGGGTGCCCCCCGGATCGGCGGCACCATGCACACCACCCCAGAGATGATCATCTCCCTCGACTCCCCCGAGCACTCCAGGCTGCGCAAGCTGGTGGCCGGCGCCTTCACGATGCGTCGGATCGAGCGCATGCGGGACAACGTGCAGAAGGTCTGCGACGAGCTCCTCGACGGCATCCAGGCCCGCGGCGGCACCGCCGACCTGGTGCAGGAGTTCGCCGTACCGCTGCCGCTGACCGTGATCGGCGAGCTGCTCGGCGTACCGGCCGAGGACCTGCGCACCTTCGAGAAGTGGGCCCGTGCCTTCGCCACCGTCGACGAGCGGGCCGGAGGCAGGGAGTCCCTCGACGGGCTCGCCAAGCTCAGCGAGTACATCGTCGGTCTCATCGCCGAGAAGCGGGCCAACCCCACCGACGACATGCTCTCCGAGCTGATCGCCGCCCGCGACAACGACGACCGGCTCAGTGAGCAGGAGCTGGTGACGTTCGGCTTCACGCTGATCGGCGCGGGCTTCGACACCACCGCCAACCAGCTCGCCAACTCGGTGCTCGCGCTGCTCGTGGACGGCCGGGACCAGTGGGACTGGCTGCGCGAGGACCACTCCCGGATCCCGGCGGCCGTCGAGGAACTCCTGCGGCACGTGAACCTGTTCGCCACCGACACCTCCGGCTTCCCGCGGATCGCCGCCGAGGACATCGAGGTCGGCGGCGTCACCATCCGCAAGGGCGACGCGGTGCTGCTCGCCCTGGCCTCCGCCAACCGGGACGAGGCCGTCTTCACCGACCCGGACCGGCTGGATCTGGCCCGCGAGCACAACCCGCACATCTCCTTCGGGCACGGTCTGCACTACTGCCTGGGCAAGCATCTCGGCCGCATGGAGCTGGTGATCGCCATCGAAGGCCTGGTGTCCCGCTTCCCCGACCTGCGCCTGGCGGTGCCCGAGTCCGAACTGCCGTGGCACGTCGGAGAGATCAACCACACGTTGACCAGCCTTCCGGTGGTGTGGGGCGGCTGAGCCGGCCGGTTTCGTGGACGGGACGAAGCGGCCCGGAACCTTCCATGGTTCCGGGCCGCTTCACGTGGACCGGTGGGAGAGGACCCGGGTCGCGCCTGGGCGCGGTGCCCGCACCGCGCCCGCGTCAGGCGTGGGTGGGCAGTCCCTCCGAAGGGCGTTCGACGGCGAAGGACTTGAGGGTGAAGCCGGGAGTGCGCGCCTCGTCGGCGCTGGGCCAGGCGCCGGTCGTGAGCAGGCGGCGGGCGATGCCGTGGTCGGCGGGGCGGCCCACCGACTCGACACCGACAAGGGCGCCCTCGCGGTAACAGAGCACGGAGAAACGGCCCTCGTCGGGATGGCCGACGGTGACCGTCTCGTCGTGGTCCGCGGTCAGACCGGCCATCTGCAGCCGCAGAGCACACTGCTCCGACCAGAACCAGGGAACCGCGGTGTACGGAGCGCCGCCGCCGCAGATCGCGGTGGCCACGCACCGGGCCTGGTCGGACGCGTTCTGCACCGACTCCAGGCGGATGTGCCGCCCCGGCCCGCCGCCGGGGAAGCGGGCGCAGTCGCCGATGGCGTACACGGAACGGTCGCTCGACCGCAGCCACGGGTCGACGAGGACGCCGTCACCGACCAGGAGCCCGGCGTCGGCGGCGAGTTCGGAGCGCGGCAGCACACCGATGCCGATGACCACCAGGTCGGCGGGCAGGCGCGTGCCGTCGCGCAGCAGCACGCCTTCCACCCGGCCCGAGGCGGAGCCGGACAGGGCGGCCACCTCGCTGCTCATGAGCAGCCGCACCCCCTGCTGCCGGTGCCGGTCGGCCAGCCAGTGCGAGAGCTGCGGGGTCAGGGCGCGGGCGAGTACCCGGGGCTGAGCCTCGACCACCGTCACCTCGTGCCCCAGCGCCCGTGCGGTGGAGGCGAGTTCGAGGCCCACGAAACCGGCGCCGACGACGGCGACCTGGCGCGGCGGGCCGTCCAGGAGCGCGCGCAGTTCCTCGGCGTCGGCAAGGGTGCGCAGGGTCAGGACGCCGTCCAGGTTCGCGCCGGGCACGGGAAGGACGCGCGGCCGGGAGCCGGTGGCGAGGACAAGCCGGTCGTAGTCGAGCCGGCCGCCGGAGGCCAGTTCGACGCGGCTGCGGAACAGGTCGATGCGGCACACCCGGTCACCTGTGACCAGATCGATGTCCTGGGACTCGAAGAACGACTCGGTGCGCAGCGTCAGATCGACGTGGCCGACGGCGCCGGTCAGGAAGCCCTTGGACAGCGGCGGACGCTGGTAGGGCGGGACCGGTTCCTCACCGACGAGGGTGATCCGGCCGTCGAAGCCCTTGGCACGCAGCGCGGCCGCGGTTTCCAGGCCGCCCTGCCCCGCGCCGATGACGGCGACCGAGCGCGCGGCCATCAACTCTGCGCCTCGGGCAGGTGCACCAGGAGCCCGTCGAGATCGTCGGTGACGGGCAGCTGGCAGCTCAGGCGGCTGTTCTCGCGGCGCGGGCAGGCCGTGCCGTACAGCACGTCGTCCTCGACTTCGTCCATCGGCGGCAGCGGCACCGTGGACGCCTCGTCGATGTAGACGTGGCAGGTGCCGCACTGCGCGGAGCCACCGCACTGGGCCTCGATGCCGTCGATGTTGTTGAGCTTCGCGCCGCGCATGACCGTGTCGGGTGCCTGGACGTCGACGACGGTGAGGGTGCCGTCGGGGTGCTGGTAGGTGATCTTGGCCATGGCGCTCTCCTCGGGGAATGTCGTCCGGCCGGCGTTCGGATCAGGACTGTGCAGACCTCGTCTGGAGACGGCCTTGAGCGCTCCTCAGGCGGGACTTCGGGCGGCGGGCGGTTCCGCGCCGGACCGCTCCAGGGCCTGTCCGGCGGATCATGTCGGCGTCGCGGGGTACGGCATGCTCGTCCGCGGCGCCCTAGGCGGGCACCATCGGCGGTCGATCGCGCGTGGGGAGCGTGACGGCATGACCGCTTCGATCGTACGGACCGCCGCGCCGCACGCCGCCCGCGGGCAGCGGCGGCTCTCCCTGATCCTCGCCGCCTGCTGTCTGGGCCAGTTCATGAACGTGCTCGACGCCTCGGTGGTCAACGTGGCGCTGCCCGCCATCGCCGGCGACCTGCACCTCGATCGGAACCACCTGCCACTGGTCAACAACGCCTACACCGTCGTGGTGTGCGGCTTCCTGCTGCTCGGTGGCAGACTCGCCGACCTGTTCGGGCAGCGCAGGATCTTCCTCGCCGGCGTCGGTCTGTTCACGCTCGCCAGCGCCGTCGGCGGGCTGGCCGACAGCGCCACGATGCTGATCCTGGCCCGCGCCTTCCAGGGACTGGGCGCCGCCGTCATGGCGCCCGCCACGCTGACCGTGCTGGGTACGACGTTCACCCGGCCCGAGGCACGCGCGCGGGCCTTCGCCTGGTGGAGCGGGGTGTCCGGGGCGGCGGGGGCGGTCGGCGTGCTGGCCGGCGGCGCGATCACCGAGTGGCTGTCCTGGCGCTGGACCCTGCTTGTCAACGTCCCCGTCGGACTGGTCCTGTTCGCCACCGTCCGCTGGGCCGTGCCGCGGGGACCGCACCGCGACGGGCCGCGGCCCCGCCTCGACGTCCCGGGCGCCGTTACCGTCACGCTCGGCCTGATGGCGGTCGTCTGGGCGGTCGCCGAGGAACACACCTACGGCTGGACGTCGGCAGCGGTCCTCGCCCCGCTCGTCGGCGGAACCGCGCTGCTCGCGCTGTTCGTGCTGATCCAGGCACGGTTCGCCCGGCATCCGCTGATGCCGCTCGACGTCTTCCGCATCCGCTCGGTGGCCGCCGCCAACCTGGTCGCCTTCTTCGGCGTCGCGGCACTGTTCAGCACCTTCTACTTCTTCACGCTGCTGCTCCAGCAGGTCCTCGGCTACAGCCCCGTACACACCGGCCTGAGCTACCTGCCGCTGTCCGCGGGCATCGCGTTCGGCGGCTGGGGTGCATCCGCACTCGTCCCGCGCACCGGGCCGCGGCCCGTTCTGCTGACCGGGCTGACGCTGTCCTGCCTGGGCCTGCTGTGGCTGGCACGGGCGGACGCGGACGCCAACTACGTCGCGGACCTCCTGGGCCCCGTCCTGCTGCTCGGCTTCGGCATGGGCGCCGTGCTCAACGCGACGACGAACGCCGCCACCGCCGGCCTGCCCGCCCACCAGGTCGGCCTGGGCTCCGGGCTGCTCAACACCACACGCCAGCTCGGCAGCGCCCTCGGCCTCGTGACGCTGGCCGCGCTCTCGGCCCACCGCATCGACGAGGCGTCGTCCCCCGGTCTGACACCATCCGCCCACGCGCTCGCCTCCGGCCACGGCCTCGCCCTGACGGGCGCCGCCGGGTTCGCTGCCATCGGCCTCCTCGCCGCGCTGGCGGTACCGGGCCGGGGGAGGGGCAAGGGCGGGAGCGGGTGAGACAGCGGCACCTCCATCGCGGCACTCCCGGCGGAGCGCCTGGTCAGGGAGGGATCCAGGGGGCCTCGAGGGGAGAAGGAGACGCTGGGCCTCCTGACCAGAACGGGAGGTTCGCGGTGCTCACCGATTTCTACGCCCAGCGGCCGCAGTGGTCGCCGGATCCCGACGACGCGCTGCTCGAACACGCGACCATCGACGTGCCGCGCGACTACGCCGATCCGGACGGCGAACGGATCGAGATCGCCCTCAGCCGCCGCCGCGCGGCAGCGCCGCAACGGCGCCGCGGCATCCTCCTCGGGGTGAACGGAGGCCCCGGCGGCGACTGGGGCGCCGGCCGCGGACTGCCCGACAGGTTCGCCGGCACGCCGCTGCACGAGGTGTACGACCTGATCGGCTTCGACCCGCGCGGCACCGGCGCGTCCACCAGCCTGCTCGCCGAAGTGACCGTGCCCGATGCCCCGTTCGACTCCCGTCCGCCGGACGAGCTGTTCGGGCAGCTCGCCGAGGACATGCGGCTGCGGGAGGAGGCCTGCGCCCGGGCGGGCGGCGAGCTGCGCCGCCATATCAGCACCCCCAACACCGCCCGCGACCTGGACGTGATCCGCGGCGTGCTCGGCGAGGAGAAGCTGAACTTCGTCGGATACGCCTATGGGGCGTACGTCGCAGCCGTGTACGGCACGTTGTTCCCCGCCCGCCTCGACCGCAGCGTCCTCGACTCGTGCGTCCACCCCGACTGGACCTGGCGCGAGCAGTTCCTGTGGCAGGGCGACGCGGTGCGGCGCAACGTCGAGCGGTGGGCCGAGTGGACGGCCGCACGCCATCTGCACTTCGGTCTGGGTGACGCACCGGAGAAGGTGTTCGCCCGGGTCGAGGACGTCGTCGTGCGCCTGGACAGCCTCGGCCAGGGCCCGCACCTGCGCACCCTGTTCGACGGCGCCGTCGGCAACCGCGCGACCGACCGCGGCCGGTGGGCCGACCTCGGCACGCTGACAGGTGAGTTGGGCAAGGCGGCGGCCGCGGGTGACGCCGAGGCCTGCCGGCGGTTGCTGCACGAGCAGGGCACCTGGCGCCCCGACGACAGCGAGGGCTCGCTGCGCTGCGGCGTCCTGGAGGCCATCACGCTGGAGCACGCGTGGCCCGCCGACCTGGAGGTCTACTACCAGGACATGCGGAAGTTCCGGGAGCGCTACCCGTACGGTTACGGTGTGCTGCGCGCCCAGCCCTGGGTGGGCGCCTTCCGCGCCTTCCAGCCCGCCGAACCCCCGGTCGTCCCGGTCCGCGACGGCTACCCGGTGGGCCTGGTGGTGCAGGCCGACGGCGACCCGATGGACCACTACGCGGGCGGCGTGGCCATGGCGGAACGCCTCGGCCACCATCTGCTCACGGTCGAGGACTCCGGCGAACACGAGGTGTATGTGCTCGGCGGCAACCCGCACGTCGATGCCATCGTCCACCGCTACCTCGTGGACGGCGTGCTGCCCGCACCCCGCGCGACCTGCCCGGGCCGTACCCCGCGCCCGGACATCGCCGCCGACCCCGACTGACGCCGGCCCCGGGTACGACGGCCGGGGGCCCGGTACCGCTTCGGTACCGGGCCCCCGGCCGTTCCGGGGAACGGCCTCACCAGGTGACGGGCAGCTCCCACAAGCCGTAGATGACGGCGCCCTCCTTGCGCGGGATCTCCAGAAACGGTTTGGCCAGCTTCAGCGTCGGGACGCGCTGGAACAGCTTGCTCCACACGATCTCCAGCTCCAGCCGGGCCAGATCCGCGCCGATGCAGTGGTGCACGCCGTGCCCGAAGCCCAGGTGCTTGCGGCTGCCGCGGGTGATGTCGAGCTTCTGGGGCTCGGGGAAGACCTCCGGGTCGCGGTTGGCGGCGAGCCCCAGGCAGAGGATGCCGTCTCCCTTGCGGATGACCTGGCCGCCGATCTCGATGTCCTCCAGCGCCACGCGTGGCACGGCCGTGTCGCCGATGGTCGCGTAGCGCACCAGCTCCTCGACGGCCGGCTTCACCAGGGAGGGGTCGGCCAGGAGCAGCTGCAGCTGGTCGGGATTCTCCAGCAGGCAGGCCGTGCCCAGCGAGATCTGGCTGGCGGTGGTCTCGTGGCCGCCGTTCATGAGCAGCCGCACCATGTTGAACAGGTCGCGGTCCGTGTACTCCTCACCGGACTCCGCGTAGTCGGCCATGGCCCGGCTCAGCAGGTCCTCGCCCGGCTCGCGCCGCTTGAGCTGGATCAGGTCGTTGACATACGCGTTGACCTCGACGATGGCGGCCTGCCGTTCCTCGGTGGAGCTGTGCCCGCCGAGCAGGGCCGTGCCGTGCTTGATGAAGAAGTCGTGCTGGTCCTGCGGGATGCCGAGCAGTTCGCAGATCACCGTCATGGGGACGGCGAGGGAGAACACCCGGTGGAAGTCCGCCGGGGGCTCAAGGGCGAGGAGCTGGTCGAGGTGGTCGTCGACGATCCGCTCGATGCGCGGACGCAGGCGCTGCACCTGGCGGTTGGTGAACGTCAGCGCCGCCCTGCGCCGTGTGGAGCTGTGCTCCTTGCCGTCGTAGCCGATGAACGACGTCTCCGTGCGGTACTCCGGCGGGGCGACGAAGTAGAAGGGGAAGTTCCCGTGCTTGCGGGAGGCGCTGACCCGCGGGTCGGTGAGCAGCGCCTTGATGGTCCGGTAGCCCGTTACCGTCCATATGCGCAGGCCCGACCCCGTCAGGGTGACCTGCGAAACATCCTTGTCGATCATCTCCGCGTACTCGGCGGGCGGGGTGAACGGGCAGGTGCGCGCGTACGGGAACGTCTTGGCCTCGGTGGCCTCTTCCGAGGTGTCCGCCTCGGTGGCGCTGGTGGTCACGGGAGGGTCCCTTCGTGAGAAGTGGGTGGGCAGGGAAGTGCGCACGTGCCTAGCGGCCGGCGATGTCCAGGCCGCCGTCGACCGTGATGATCTGGCCGGTGACGAGCGCGTTCGCGGGGTCGGCGAGGCGGGTGATCCAAGGGGCGATGTCCTCGGGCTCGCTGACCCGGCCCAGCGGGATGGTGGGTGTGACACCGGCGAACAGCCCCTCCACCGCCTCGGGGCCGAGCCCGTTGGCCGCGTAGGCCTCGGTGCGCACGAAGCCGGGGGCGACGGCGTTGACCCGGATACCGCGCGGGGCGAGTTCGGCGGCCCAGCTGCGGGTGAAGCTGTGCAGGGCGGCCTTGCTCGCCCCGTACACCGATCCATCAGGCGTGGGGTTGTGGCCGCCGCGGCTGGACACCAGGACGATGCCGGCGCCGGGGGAGCGCAGCAGCGGCAGCAGACGGGCGGTGAGCAGGAGCGGGCCGAGGACGTTGATCTCCAGGACCTCACGGGCGCTGCCGGCGTCGAGGGCGGCGAGCGGGCTGAAGCGGAAGATGCCCGCGTTGTGCACCAGGGTGTCCAGGGTGCCGCCGTGCTTACGCACCGCTTCGGCGACGGCTTCGGCGCCCGAGTCGGTGGTCACGTCGGCTGCCACGGGCACGATCGCCTCGTGCAGGGTGGCGACCTCGGCGAGCCGCTCCTTGCGGCGCCCTGTGATGATCACGGTCGTGGCGCCGTGCTCCGCGAAGGCCAGGGCGGCGGCCCGGCCGATGCCGGTGCCGCCTCCCGTGACGACGACGGTGTGCTCCGCAAGGGGCTGGTCCGGCATGGCGGTTCCCTCTCCTGGGTCGGTCCTGTGGTCCCAGTACACCCGTGGTGTCTCGGGCCGTGGTCGAGTCCATACGGAGGACCGGCCCGAGGCCTGTCCGACCAGGGCACGAGCGCGGCCGCGTAGGTATGAGTGAGCGTTTCCGCCGTGGTGAGAGGCCGAAGGAGAGTTGATGAGCGCCGACGTGGTTCCGGAGATTCCGCAGCAGGCCCTGGAAGTACAAATGACCAGGTATCTGGAGGGCGACCTTACGCTCGACCACTTCGACATCGTCGAGGTGAAGGTGGCCGAGCCCGCCCCCGGCGAGGTGCTGGTGCGCACGGACTACCTGCCCCTGGCCGCGGCGTACCAGGACATGATGAAGAGCGACTGCCCCCTGCCGATCCCGCCCTTCCAGGTGGGTCACCGGCTCGGTGGCGGAGCGATCGGCACCGTCGTCAGGTCCGCGAGCCCCGACCTGGCGGTGGGCGACACGGTGCAGTCGATGACGGGCTGGGCGGAGTACTCCAGTGGTCCGGCCCACACCTACTTCAAGGTCGACCCGGAACTCTTCCCGAGCCCCGTGTACTACCTCGGGCAGGGCCCCACCGCGTATTACGGCATGGCCGACATCGCCCGGGTGGGCGACGGCGACGTCGTGTTCGTCTCCGGTGCGGCGGGCGGGGTCGGTTCGCTGGCCGGGCAGATCGCCAAGTGCCGGGGTGCCGCACGGGTGATCGGCAGCGCGGGCAGCAAGGAAAAGGTCGCGTACCTCGTGGACGAGCTCGGCTACGACGCCGCCTTCGACTATCACGACGGCCCGGTGATCGACCGGCTCCGGGAGCTGGCGCCGGAGGGCATCACCGTGTTCTTCGACAACGTGGGCGGCGAGCAGTTCGAGGCGGCGATCCAGGTTGCGGCCCCGCACGCCCGGTTCGCGCTCTGCGGGGCGCTGTCCGCCCAGAACGGCAGCCAGGCCGCCCCGCGCCTCGACCTGATGACGGCCATCACCAAACACCTGGAGCTGCGCCCCTTCGCCACCTACCACACCCCCGACCAGATCGCGGCGTGGACGCAGCACTTCGCGACGTGGCTGGCCGAGGGGCGGTTCGTGTACCCGCACACCGTGGTCGACGGTGGTCTGGCGGCTGCGCCGCAGGCACTCCTGGAACTCCTGGGAGGCCGTTACCGGGGCAACGTCGCCGTGGACCTGACGACCGGGTGACGACCGGAGTCGACGGTACGCAGACGGGCGCCCGACGAAGATGCGGGCGCCGTACCGAGGCGGGTGCCGGCCTCCTGGGTCCGGCACCCGCCCAGGTGCATGGGCGCGAACTCCCGCTCAGACGCCCGCCGCCGCAAGACGGCTCGCGACCCCGGCCCCGACGCGTCGCGCATCCCACCAACTGGTGTGGGACCGGTACCAGTCGACGACTTCGGCGAGCCCCCGTTCGAAAGGGACGGCCGGGGCGTATCCCAGCTCCTCACGGATCTTGGTGTCGTCCAGGGCGTAACGCAGGTCGTGTCCCTTGCGGTCGGGCACCATACGCACCAGAGCGGGATCGGCGCCGCACAGCCGCACCAGGTCATCGGTCATCTGGCGGTTGGTGCGTTCGTTGCCCTGCCCGATGTTGTAGACCTCACCGGCCCGGCCACGGGTGAGCACGAGCTGCACGGCCCGGCAGTGGTCGGCGACGTGCAGCCACTCCCGTACGTTTCCGCCGTCCCCGTACAGCGGGACCGTCTCGCCACGCAGCAGGCGGGTGACGAAACGTGGGATCAGTTTCTCGGGGTGCTGGTAGGGGCCGTAGTTGTTGGAGCAGCGGGTGATGGACACGTCGAAGCCGTGACTGCGCCAATAGGCCCGCGCGACAAGGTCGGCGGCCGCCTTGGATGCGGCGTAGGGCGAGTTGGGCAGCAACGGCCACGCCTCGGTCCAGGAGCCCTCGGCGATCGACCCGTACACCTCGTCGGTGGAGATGTGCACCATGCGCTGCACTCCGGAGGCGACGCAGGCGTCGAGCAGAGTCTGGGTGCCGCCGACGTTCGTACGCACGAACGTGCTCGCGTCGGTCAGGGACCGGTCGACATGGGACTCAGCGGCGAAGTGCACCACCGCGTCGTGGCCGGGGAGCAGGTCGAACAGCAGGGCGCGATCGCAGACGTCGCCTTCGACGAAGTGCAGCCGGGGGTGGTCCGCCGGCAGGTTCGACCGGGTCCCCGCGTACGTGAGCTTGTCGAGGACCGTCACGTCGGCCTGCTCATATCCGGGATACCCGCCGCTCAGGAGCGTACGGACGTAATGCGAACCGATGAATCCGGCGCCGCCCGTCACGAAGAGCCTCATACGGGGCTCCCTTCCGGGAGTGGTGGGTTCGTCATGACTGGTCCTCCTCGGCGTGCGGGCGGAGCGACTGGCGACGACGGTGCGCACCCGGTCAGATTCCGGTGGATGTCGAGTGCGGCGGTGGACTTGTTGAGGGTGATGTAGTGCAGACCGGGGGCGCCCTCGGTGAGGAGACGGTCGGCCATGGCGGTGGCGTGCTCGACGCCGATGCGGTGACCTGCGGCGGGGTCGTCACCGACCGCTTCGAGGCGGTGGGCGAGTTCTTCGGGGAAGGCGGCGTGGGAGAGTTCGGCGAAGCGGCTGATCTGGCGTACGTCGGTGGCGGGCATGATCTCGGGAATGATCGGGGTGTCGCAGCCCGCGGCCGCCACCCTGTCGCGCAGGCGCAGATAGTCCTCGACGTCGAAGAACATCTGGGTGATGGCGTAGTCGGCACCGGCTCTGCATTTGGCGACGAAGTGTTTGACGTCGCTGTCCCAGTCGGGTGAGCGGGGGTGCATCTCGGGGAAGGCCGCGACGCCGATGGTGAACGCGCCCAGTTCCCGGACGAGTTCGACGAGTTCGTGGGCGTGGGTGAAACCGTCCGGATGGGGGGTCCAGGGGCCGTTGGGGTCGCCTGGCGGGTCGCCGCGCAGTGCGAGCACGTCGTGGACGCCCGCGTCGGCGTACCGGCCGATGATGCGGCGTAGTTCGGCGACCGAGTGGCCGACGGCGGTCAGGTGTGCCACGGGGCACAGGGTGGTGTCGGTGGCGATGCGTTGGGTGACGTCGACGGTGCGGTCGCGGGAGGAGCCGCCGGCTCCGTAGGTGACGGACACGAAGGTGGGAGCGAGGGGTTCGATGCGGCGGATCGCGTTCCACAGGGTGCGCTCGCCGTTGTCGGTCCTGGGCGGGAAGAACTCGAAGGAGAAGGTGGGGGTACGGTCGGCCAGCGCCTGGCGCAGGGTGCTCATGAGCGGCCTCCGGCGTTGAAGTAGCCGGCCTGTGGGTGGTGGATGACGATGGCGTCGGTGGACTGTTCGGGGTGGAGCTGGAACTCCTCGGACAGGACCACACCGATCCGCTCGGGCCGCAGCAGGTGCGCGATCTTGGCGCGGTCCTCCAGATCCGGGCAGGCCGGATAGCCCAGTGAATAGCGGCAGCCCTGGTACTCGGTGCGGAACATGCCCTCCATCGCGGCCGGGTCGCTTCCTGCGATGCCGAGTTCGGCGCGGACGCGTGCGTGCCAGTACTCGGCGAGCGCCTCGGCCAGCTGCACGGACAGGCCGTGCAGTTCGAGGTAGTCGCGGTAGGCGTT
>JODX01000029.1 GCA_000719105.1 Streptomyces sclerotialus
CCGAGGCGGCCCGCCGCGCCGCTGCGTCGCACACCGCGGCGGCCGCCACCCGCACCATGACCCGGCAGGCGCTGTTCACCTAGGCCGGCATCACCAGCACCCACTCGATCGGCGAACTCCTCGAGACCGCCGCTCTGATGCACTCCCAACCGCCCCTGGCGGGCACCCGCGTCGCCGTCGTCACCAACGCGGGCGGGGTCGGCGTGCTGACCGCCGACGCCTGCGCGGAGGCGGGGCTGGCGCTGCCGTCGCTCACTCCGGAAGTGGCCGATGACCTGCGGACCGTGCTGCCCACCGGGGCCGCCGTCGGCAACCCGGTGGACGTCACGGCCGCGGCGACGGAGGAACAGCTCGCGCGGTGCGTGGACCGGCTGATCCAGTACGGCGGTATCGACGCGGTGCTGGTGACGCTGGTGCCCACCGCGGTCGCCGAGGCAACCGGCGACGTCCTGGTGCGCGCCCTCACCCAGGCGCCGGGACGCCGGGCCCGGCCGGTCGCCGTCGTCCGCCTGGAACAGGATGTACCGGTGACCCTGCTGCCCGCGGCCGACGGCACCACGCTCCCCTCATACGCCGAACCGCAGGCCGCGGCCCGGGCGCTGGCCCACGCCGCACGCCGGTCGGCCTGGCTGGCCCACCCCCTCGGCACCGTCCCGGACCTGGACGGCATCGCCACCGCCCGCGCCCACGAGATCGCCGACACCTACCTCACCGCACACCCCGAGGGCGGCTGGCTCGACCCGCGCACCTGCGCCCAGCTCCTCGGCTGCTACGGCATCCCGCAAATCCCGTGGGCCTGGGCCGAGACCGAGGAGGACGCGGTCCTCGCCGCCCGGCGGCTGCGCGGCCCGGACGGCCGGGTGGTCATGAAGGCCTACTGGCCGGGCTTGCTGCACAAGACCGAGGAGCACGCCGTGCATCTCGATCTCCAGGGTGACGCCCAGGTACGGGCAGCGTTCCGGGACTTCGACGTCCGCTTCGGCCACCTCCTCAAGAGCGTGATCGTCCAGCCGCTGGCGGCGCGCGGCACCGAACTGTTCGCCGGCGTCGTCCAGGACGAGGTGTTCGGGCCGCTGGTCCTGTTCGGGCTCGGCGGCACGGCCACGGAGGTGCTCGCCGACCACGCCGCCCGGCTCGCCCCGCTCACCGACCACGACGTGCACGACCTGATCACGGCCCCGCGCTACGCACCGCTGCTGCTCGGCACGCGCGGCAGCCGCCCCGTCGACCTCCCCGGACTGGAGCAACTGCTGTTGCGCCTGTCGCGGATGGCGAGCGACCTGCCGCAGCTCGCCGAGGCCGACTTCAACCCGGTCCTGGCCACGCCCGCCGCGGTCACCGTCCTCGACGCCCGCGTGCGCCTGCTGCCGCGCCGGGCCCAGAACCCCTATCTGCGCCGGCTCCGCTGAGTCGCCGAACCCGTCGAACCCATAGAGCCGGCCGAGGAGGAACCGCCATGCAACACGACAAGATCGGCTCCGTGATGACCACGGACGTGATCCGGGCCGCTTACGGCTCCCCGTTCAAGGAAGTCGCCCGGCTGCTCGTGGACCACCGCATCAGCGGGCTGCCCGTGGTGGACGAGGACGACCGGGTCATCGGTGTCGTCTCCGAGACCGATCTGATGACCCACCAGGCCGAGCCCTCCGAGGCGAGCAAGCTCGGCTACCGCTTCCGGTTCGCCGTGTTGACGCCCGCCGCCCGGCGGCGGGCCGCGAAGGCGACCGCCGGTACGGGGGGCAGCTGATGAGCACACCGCCGGTCACCGCGCACGCCGACGACACCATTGTGGAAGCCGCGCGGACCATGGCCCAGCGGCACGTGGAACGGCTGCCGGTGCTGGATGAGGAAAACCGGCTGGTCGGCATCGTCACCCGGAGTGATCTGCTCCAGGTCTTCCTGCGGCCGGACGCGGACATCCGCAACGAGGTGATCCACGAAGTGCTGGTGCGGGCGCTGTGGCTGGCGCCGCGCAGCATCGACGTGTCCGTGACGGAAGGCGTGGTCACACTCGCCGGACGGCTGGAACGCAAGAGCGAGACGGAGATCGCCGTCTCCATGACCCGGCAGATCGACGGCGTGGTCGCCGTCGTCGACCAGCTCACCTGGCGCCTGGACGATGCACGTCTGCAACCGGACGAACAGGCACTGCACGGCGTGGCCGACGACTGGCTGCGCAGGCTGTGAGAAGAGGCGAACAGTGATGCCCACGAACGTGCTCGTCGCCTAGGGAACGACGAACGGATCGACGGCGGAGATCGCTGAGACCATCGCCGAAGTTCTGCGGAAGTACGGGCTGGTGGCCAGGGCGCGACCCGCCCACGCCGTACCGAGTGTGGCGGCGTACGACGCCGTGGTGGTCGGGGGCGGGCTCTACTCCGGGCACTGGCACAAGGACGCCCGCCGCTTCGTCCGGCATCACCGCAAGGCTTTGGCCGAACGCCCGCTGTGGTTCTTCAGCAGCGGTCCGTTGGACGCATCGGCCGGCGAGCGGGATATTCCGCCCGTGCCAGGGGTCAAGAAGGCCATGGGCCGGCTTGACGCCCGGGGGCACGCCACCTTCGGCGGCTGTCTGGAGCAGGGTGCGAAGGGATGGGTCGCCCGGATGATCCTCCGCAATGAACAGGGCGGTGACTTCCGCGACTTCGACCGGATACGGGCGTGGGCGGCGCGAATCGGCCGTGAGCTGACGGAATGACGATCCGACGGGACGGGGGAACGGACGCCTGTGGGACCCGGTGAGGATCAGGTGTCCGCGTCACGGCCGCAGCGTTTGAGCCCACTCGAGCGGTCCGGCGAACGAGAAAGGTGATCCATCATGAGCGAACACGTTCCGTCGCACGCCGTGGTGGGGCGACCTGTGGGTGATCTCGGGCGCCGGATCGTCCAGCGCCGCGTGGAACTCGGCCTGACACGGGAGGAGACCGCCGCCCGGGCGGGCATGGCGACGGGCTACCTCCAGCACCTGGAGGAGCACCCGACCGCCTTCCCGGAGGCAGCCGTCCTCCTCCGACTGGCCGGAGCGCTCGAGACCACGGTGCGGCACCTGGCCGGCGGCAACGTCGAGCTGCCGCCCGGCCTCGGTCAGGCCGCCCGGACTCCCAGGTTCACCGAGCTGTCGGAGGAGGAGTGCCGCGCCCTGCTGTCGACCCACGGGGTGGGTCGCTTGGCCGTATACGCGGTCGCGGGACCGGTGATCGTGCCCGTGAACTACAGCGTCGTCGATGGCGCAATCATCCTGCGTACCGCGCCCGGCAGCACGCCCTCGCAGGCGATCGGCCGGCAGGTCGGCTTTGAGGTCGACCGCATAGACGAGGCGTTCAGCGAGGGCTGGAGCGTGCTGGTGCGCGGCCGTGCATGGGCCGTGACGGATCCCGCCGAGGTGGCCCGGCTCGCGGCACGGGCGTACAGCAAGCCCTGGGCGGGAGGTCGGCGCGAGCAGTGGCTGCGCATCGAGCCGGTCGTCGTCGCCGGGCGCCGGATCACGGTTTGACACGGGCCGTTCGGCGTCGGGGCGCTGGTCGGCGGACGCAGCGCGTACGGGTGACCAGGTCTCTTCGTAGCCGCCACGGCTTCCGCTGTCTCAGTCAGGGCTCCTCTGGTTCGGGTGCCGGTTCGACGGACATTTCTTCCGGTGACCGACGCAGCGTGTTGTGCACCGTGCAGTGGGAGGCGACAGCAGGCAGGGCCGCGTGGCGCTGTGCGGACAGGGCGGGCGGGGGAACGACGGTGATCCGGACGGACAGGATGCGGGCCGGATGGTCGAAGGACATGGTGAACTCTGTACGGGCTTCCCTTCGTCTGCTGCTAGTCGATGTCCGGACCGCATACAGCCTGAGCTGTTCAGCGACAGAAGAACAGCTCAAGTGACGGGGCGCGTACCTGCTGGTTGTCTGCCGTGGTCACTGAGTGTCATCAGTCCTGCCGGCGCGGGCGGCCGATTCGGTTCTCTGCCGATCTGGTGGCCGACGTGCTGGATCTCCTTCTCACCGTAGGCGGTGCGCGCTCCGGAGAAGTTGTACCTGGCGGAGTGGGCGAGCTCCTCCAGGCTGTGGGGGCGCCGGCCGTGGGTGACGACCGAAGGAGAGCAGCTGGCGGATGCGGGCGTCCAGCTCGTCCTTCTCCGCGCGCAGGTCCTCCAGCGCCGGTAGCAGCGGATCCCTTTCCAGCCCGTGGCTCGCGGCTTCGAGCAGGAGGTCGTCCTCCTCGCGCTGCCTGTGGAACCTGTCCTCGGCCTTGGTGCTGCAGACCGACTCGGCGGATCTCCTTCCGAAGGCTTGATCCCTCACTTGCAACGTCGACAGACCCAGGCAGCCTCACTCCCCGGCTCGCATCGTCCAGGCAGACATCGCCACACCACCGTCGCGCACGTCACCGAACTCGGCTGCGCCCCTCGGCGAAGGCTCCTTCATCGCCTGGTGGTGGAATCCAGGTCGAGGGATGCTGATTCGTTGTGCGGAAGAGCAAGCTCGAACCAGACGACTTTCCCGGTGGAGAGGCGGCTGGCGCCCCAGCGGCGCGCCGTCCTGTTGACGACGAGGAGTCCGCGTCCCTTTTCATCCGTGGCTTTGGCCTGGAGAGCTCTGGGCATGCCAGTCACGTCATCGGCGATTTCGCAGCGCAGTACGGTGGTGCGCAGCAGCTGGAGAGTTACCGGCCGGGATGCGTGCCGTACGGCGTTGGTCATGATCTCACTGACCAGCAACTGGGTCGCGTCCATGAGCTCCTCGAGGTCCCAGCGTGAAAGGGTTTCGCGGACAAGACGGCGGGCCTTGCCGGGGGCTGTGTCGTCCGGGTCGAGGTACCAAAGGCAAGCGTCATCTGGCGGGAATCCGTCGAGGCGGGCGGCGAGCAGCGCGATGTCGTCTTCGCGGATGCTGTCCCTGGAGCCGGAGAGTGTGTGGACGATGCTGTCGCACAGGCTCTCGAGCGGGGAATGCGGCGGGTTGTCGGTGGCGGAGTGCGCCGTGAGGTGGTTGCGCAGTCGCTCTATGCCTGTCCAGATGTCCAGGTCACGCGCTTCGACCAGGCCGTCGGTGTACATCACCAGGGTGGCGCCGACAGGTGCATCCGCTTCGATGGCTTCGTAGTCCACCCCGCCCACTCCGATGGGGGTGCCCGGCGATACCTGCATGACCTCCGCATCACCGTTCGGGTGGACGAGGATGGGCGGCGGGTGGCCGGCGTTGGCGATGGTGAGGCGGTGTGCGATTGGGTCGAAGACGGCGAACAGGCAGGTTGCCAGGTGGTGCATGCCCAAGCGCTGGGCCTGCTCGTCCAAGAGGTGCAGCATCTCCTGCGGGGGCAGATCGAGTCCGGCCAGGGCCTGCGCGGTGGTGCGCAGCTGGCCCATGATGGCGGCGGAGACACTGGTGTGCCCCATGACGTCGCCGATGACCAAGGCCACCCGGCTGCCGGGTAGAGGGATTGAGTCATACCAATCGCCGCCGACGCGTGCGGTCTCGGTGGCCGGCAGATAACGGAAGGCCAATTGGACACCATTGGGGTGAGCCAGGACTTCGGGCAGCATGGTGCGCTGCAGTTCGCTCATGACGTAGGCCTGGCTTTGCACCAGCAGTGCCCGGTCGACGCCCAGGGCGGTATGCGTGGCCATCTGCGCCGCGACGAGCAGGTCCGTTTCGTCGAAAGAGGTGCGCGAGTGTCGCAGCAGGACGGCGAACCCGAGTAGCTGCCGCTTGCTCTGCAGCGGTGCAACGATTACGCCTGGCTGATTCGTGAGGACGTGCCCTGTGACCTGCTGCAGCGCCGCGCGCGAGAGGGCATCGGTAACGCAGACGGGACGCACATTGCCCAGGACCTCCGCCAAAGGCCCATCTGGAGGGACAGTGAGTTCCTCCTGCGCGGCCATGAACAGCGGCTCTGCCGCCGCGTCGCTGGAAGGCCCCTGCTGGCGGCGGGCGAGACGCACGACACCAAGGGACGACGCCTCATAGTCCTGCAGAGGTTCCCTCAGATAGACCAGGATGCCGTCGGCGAACTCCGGCACGGCCGCGTCACCGAAGCCGGCCACCACTTCCTCGATGTCGACGCCCGAGGCGATGCGCTCGGTCGCCGCAGAGGCGAACCGCATGCGGTCCAGCGATGGCACCGGCTCCTCGGTCAGCTCACCCGGCACAATCGTCCTGCTCACGGAGTTGTGCGTGATTGTTGCGAACAACGACCCATCGCCTTGTGCGGGGACGGTAAGCCCTTCTATGGAGGTCACCGGAAAGGCCGGAACCCCGTGACCGCTACCGTCTTCGGCAGAGGCGATGATGTCCAGGCCGAGGCCCTCGGCGGCCTCCTCGACGGCGTCGTGCTCACGATCCAGCGCGAAGCGCACCTTCTCCAGCGCTTCATCAACCGCATCGAGACCGGCCTCCACCGGCTCGGGCGACTCCAGCAAAGCGGGCACCGGCCCCGCCCCGTCGTACACGCCGTTCGTCGTGGCCGTCCTCGCCCTGAGCGCCGCGAGTTCGGCCTCCAGCTCCTGGATCCGCCGTGCCGCACGGTCGGCAACAGCCTGCGCCCGCTGCCGGTCCCCATCCGCCCGCGCGAGCTGTGCACGCAATTCCAGCTCCTGTCCCGAAGCCCGCCGTCGGGTTTGCTCCAGATTCGCCACACCGGCCGGATCCAGCGGCGCGGCGGTCCGCAGGGCATCGATCCGCCGCGTCAGCTCCAACACCTTCGCCTGTGCCTGGCCGAGCATGCCGAACAGGATCGTCGCTATTTGCAACGCCTGTTGCCGCCCTTGCTCCGCGGCTTCGAAGGACCGCCGGGCCCGGGCGAGTTCCTCGTAAGCCGTGAGCGCATGTCGCTGGGCCTCCAGCACCTCGCGCGCGGTCACCCGGGGGCCGCTGCCGTCCGTGGCCGTGGGTGCGGTCTGCGCCTCCGCCCATAACTTCTGCGCACCGGCCAGCCGCCGCTTCGCCGCGACGCTGTCGTCGTCGGGGTGGCAGACGTCGGCGACGGCCTCCACTAAATCCCATGTCAGGCTCTCACCCGCCAGCTGCCTGCGGAGTCTGCTCAGTGACGGCACCCGGCCGTCGACGAAGTGCTCCACCGTCAGCCGTTGATGCAGGTTCCCCACGGACACCCCGGCCGTGTCCAGCCACGCCCGCAGTGTCCCGACGAGCTCGTTGATCTCCGCGCATGAACCACGTGCTGGCGTCCACGGCCGCCCGGCACGAGTCTGCTCCCCCAAGGCCCGACTCCTCTCGACCTTTGTTTGACAACAACCCCCGGCTTGTCCCTGCAACAACATCCAACCGCTCGTTCGCTGGAGCACGCCCAGGAATCGTGGAACTGCATCTCAGGCAACCGACGGCCCGAGCCATAGGCGGTATGGAGCATATGTCCCCTCGCACCACGATAGTGCTGTTTCTGCTGGTCACTGTTTTGGCGCTGTCCCTGGCGGCAGGCATCACCGCAGCGGCACTGGCCCGTTGGGACGGAGCCACTATTGCCGCGGCCCTTACCCGGGCGGGACTCGCCTTGGCCGGCACCTTGTCCCTGGGCATCGCGTTCATCGCGCTCGTCACCTCTGCCTGGCCCTGACCCAAGGGGGCGCATCTTTCTCCGCGACCGGTCGGCCGGAGCTGTGTGGTGCAATTATTCAGAACGTATGTGCCTAGAACGGGGTAGTGGGGCGGCTATGGCCGGGGGAGCGAGGAAGCGCTGCGATGGCGCAAGCGAATCTTGTGGCGTCTGTTGTGGAGGCGGACCGAGAGGCGGCTTCCCGTGCATACACGGTTTCTGCATTCATGACGCGTACGGTCAGGGCTGCGGACGCCGTTTGCCCGTGGCAGTTGGTCGGTTTCGTCGGCGGTAGTGCGCAGGAACGTGCTGCGGTGGCGTGGATCATCGCAGACAAGATCATGGAGGGGCGCGCCGGACACTGCCGTGCCTACCATCTGTGGCGGGACGCTTCGCTGAAGGGTCTGGCGCTGGCTGGCGATGACGCTCGATTGGTGCGCCCCTTCATCAGGCCTGTCTTTGGGTTGCCGCCCAAGGGATCGGAAGCAGAGGATCACGTGCCCGGTCATGTCGGGGAGTGGCTGTGGTATCTGCTGACACGTGAGGAACAGCTGCCGGATCATGAGCTGGCGTTGCTGGAGGCGCCGAGCTGGAGCGTGACCGAGGGTGGCGGCGACGGGTTCGTCGTTCACAGGATCCCCGCGGAGACCGACACCACGCTGGTTTTCAAACTGTGGGAGATCAAGAAGTTCACCGGTGGCGGCTCGATAAGCGACACGGTCACGAAAGCCGCCTCGCAGCTGGCGAACCGCGGCGACGAATACGTGTCGAAGATCTCTTGGGCCAACTCCAAGCTGCCCGGCGACCTTGGCCTGTTGATGACGGAGCTGACCGAGTTGTGGATGCGCGCCGACCCGCGGGGTGGCGCCGGAGTGAGCGTGTCGACCAACACGGCTACCGCGCCGAAACGGGCCGCCTTCACCCAGGTACCGACCTACCTTCCGCAAATGGTGCATCCCGGTCAGCTGCGAGGACTGGTGATCGCGGTTGAGGACTTCACGGCCTTCGCGGCGCAGGTGAGGAGGTTCCTGTGGAGCGCACTTTGAACCTGCCCGCTCTACGCGAGGCACTCGGACCCCCTCAGCCGGATGCGCTGCCCAGCCCCGAGGAACTTATACAACTCATAGCCAACATCGAGGTCGGAGCGATCATGAACCGCTTCGACATCGACGACAACGTGCTGCGTACGGCCTGGTACCTGCACGGCGTCTGCGCCCTGACCGAAGCTGCCGAACTGTATACCCCGACTCGTCGGCGACGGGCCTTTGCGGTCAGCGCCCACATTTTCGATCTCGCGCTCGCTGACGAGCAACGACCACCTGCGGAACTGCTGTCACTCGCATTCGCTGCGCAGGTCGGGTACCGGCGTGCGGGCCAGGACCCCAACGCCACTGCGGTCTTCCGGCGGATCAGCCACCTGTGCCACGGCCCGCAGCCCCTCGGTACACCGGACGACCTCGACGTGTCTGATCCCACGGTCCGGGATTACATCGAGACCCTCGCGCTGGAGGCTGGTGTTGCCTTTCTTGGTCTGCAGACCTCAAGCGTGCGCAGGCTGGTGGGCCACTGGCGCGACCAACTGCGTGACTTCGCTGCCGAACTACAGGAAGCCGACCTCGGTGGCACGTTGTTCGGGCCGGCCGAGGCCGTGATCAACGCCGTGTCCGCGATGGCTAACTTCCTCACCTATGGAGCCCGCAACCAGCTCACCCGTGCTCAGACTGCCCTGCTCAACGTCCTCAATGGGGAGGCCGGCAGCGGTGACCTCAATGCGCGCTGGGTAGCCGCACATCTCCTGGATCTGATCGGCGAACTGGCTGAGGCCAGCCTTTACGACCTACTGCCACCCGGCACACCACGCGCTGTCGCGCAGGCCTTCACTCTCACCTCTCCACCGGTGCTGACCCTGTGGCCTCCCCAACGCGAACTCCTCACCCGCCCAACCGCGAACCCGCTGGATCCTGCAACCGACCGACTGTTGATCAGTGTCCCCACCAGTGCTGGCAAAAGCCTCATCTCACAGCTGATCATGTGCACCCACCTGGCCACCGTGCCCGGACGCGTGATTTACGTGTCACCGTTGCGCAGTCTGAGTCGCGAGATGCGCCGGTCCCTGCGCGACCGCCTCAGAGTCCTCGACCGTGAGCTGGGCGCCGACACACCTGACTTCCCCCTCTGGGGTAGCCCCTACGAGCCCGATGACGACGATCCGGACATCGATGTCGTCACCCCCGAACGGCTTATGCATGCCCTGCGCCACGACCCAGAGAACGCTCTCAGTGACGTCACCTTGATTGTCATCGACGAAGCCCACCATCTCGCGCAAGACCAGCGTGGCTTCCTCCTGGAGGGCCTGTTGGCCTTCTGCCAGGCCCATCCCTCCGCCCCGCGCCTTGTCCTGCTGTCGGCAGCGATCGGCAACGGCGCCGCACTCGCTCAGTGGCTCGACCCCGACGAGCCAGAGGTCCTCTTCACCTCTCCATGGCGCGGCCCTCGCCGCCTTCACGGACTGCTCACGACCAACGCCCTGTGGGAGCAGAAAACCACCGTCCCGCGACGGTCAAAGCAAAGGCCCTGGACAACCCGGGTACCTCTGACGGTCCGCATCAGCATTCGCCCCGCACAGGCCGCAAGGATCGCGGAACTCACCACCAGCCACGACGACCCACTCGGCGAACTCGTCTTCGGCCAGAAAGACCTCAGGGACTGGTCGTACCGGGACAAGAGCGCCAGCACGCGTGCCTACAAGATGTTCGCCCGTGCGGCGACGTACCTCCTGCCTGCGGGCGCCATGCTCGTGGTGACCAGCACCCACCGGCTCGCTCAGGACACGGCCCGAGCCATGGCTGACCACCTGCCGGAACACGAACCGGCGCACTCTCTGGCGGAACAACTCAGTGCCCAACTAGGGGAGGAACACCCACTCGTCAGGTGCACGCGCCACGGCATTGCTTTCCACCATGCCGCCCTTCCCACCGATGTGCTCGAAGCCATCGAGGATGCCCTTCGCAACGATCACCTTAGGGCAGTCGTCAGCACCACCACCCTCACCGACGGCGTCAACCTGCCCGTGCGCACTGTCGTCATCACCGCCGCCCTCAGCGACGATCCACGGGCTCAAAGCAATGGCGTCCCGGGCCTGGATGCCGCCAAGCTGCTCAATGCCGTAGGGCGCGCTGGCCGAGCCGGCCGGGAGAGCGAGGGATGGATCCTTCTCGCCCTCAACCGCAAGATCGACGGAAGCGACCATGACCTGTTCACACCCGCTGACGAAGACCTCCAGGTCACCTCCGCACTCACAGGTGAAGAGGCACTCAAAGCCCTCGCGGCAGCCGAGCAGCTCATTGCCGAAAGCGCCGACGGCGTCATGGCCGTCACACGAACAATCGCCAGCGACTTCATCACCTACGTCTGGTTCGTGCTCGATGCCGCCGAACACCTCACCCAGGCCAGTCCGCTGCACGCGGTTGATCGGCTACTGGCCATGCAACAACTGCCCGATGACATCAAGGTGCGATGGCAACGTCTCGCCCAACAGACCGAACGGCAGTACCTCACCACGTCGCCGAGCACACGCCGCCGGTGGACCACCACAGGCACCAGCCTCCGCAGTGCTCGAACTCTGGACGAGACGGCGATGCGCATCGCCGACCGTCTCCAGCGCGACATCGACCCGTTCACGGTCAGCGCCTGGGACATCATCAACCCAGACGTCCTCACGCTTGACGAAACACTGCGCCTCCTGGACGAGGAGCGCGCCTTCGACACCCTCCTACGCCTCCCCGAGCGCCGCAAAGCATGGACGTTCTACGACCGGCGTGCGGGCAGTAACCGCGCGACTATCGACGTCAATCTTCAGGACGCTATGCACGCCTGGATCGACGGCACACCCATTCCCGAACTCGCACGTCAATGGCTCCCCGACGCGCCCATCGACTGGGCTTTGGAGCAAACGGTCGCCAACATCAGCCAGACCTTCGAGCACTACCTTTCCTGGACACTCGGAGCCCTCATTCACATCACCAATGACCACCTCGCCAAAGCCGCAGCGCCACTTCGGCTACGCCCTGACACGGCTTGGTGCGTGAGATACGGCGTCGATACCGAGCAAGCCATTCACCTACTCACCTCAGGTGTGCACTCCCGCACCCTGGCCCACGCCATCGGCCGTCAAGCCGCAGCCGAAGACGTTGCTCCCACCGACTTGCGCACATGGCTTGCGCAGCAGCACATCACCACGTGGCGGGCGATGTACCAGCCAAGTGATCTTGAGGTCCAAGACCTCATCGAGTACGTGCGCGTCCGCAAGCGCAGCCTCCTGCGGACCCTGCTCAAAGACGGTGAAATCACGATCGAGGTCGACGGATGGCCGACCTGGCTGTCTGCAGTGAAATTGCGCTGGTCGGAGGTCGAGCCCGCTCATGAGATCGGCGTAACCGATGGGCAGGGCAACCTCCTTGCCCGTATAAGGGCAGGAGACCACGCTGATGTCGTCGCGATCCTGAGAAGCGGCCTACCGATCACCGCGACGCTCCAGGACACCCAGCTGCTGATATCGCGCGCTGCAGGAGAGCGATGACAAGGCCGCAGAAGATGCCTTGCCGCCAGGACCCTGTAGGAGTTCTGTACCGGCGGCTGGCCACGGAGGCGTCCCGTGGCGCTTCCTGCGCCATCCGACCTGTTATGACCTCGGCGGGCGGTACGGACGGCTCAATGTCAGACCTCCTCCGTAGGCTCTTCGTGAGGTACCTGATACAGGAGGGCAGCGTGGCCCGGAAACCCAAGATCGATCAGCGTGCGTTCGTGGAGTACGCGGCGGTGAGCAACCACTTCGACCTTGTTGTCGGTGGTGTGTGACACCATCAGGATATCCGTCGAGATGGCAGGGAGAGCACGTGCTCGCAGCGGGGAATGGTGGCTCGGGGGGACGGCATCTGCCTGCTTGGTTGATAGGCGACAATGCAATAGAAGGCGCAGTGCACAGGGAGTACTGGCTGGAGGAGGAAGCGTCTGGTAGCGGTGCGGAGGAAGTCGAGGAACTGCTATTCCTCGGCGGAGGAAAGACGATGTCGATGGCTTATCTCATAGCCCACCGGGTCTTTCGTGAGCCGACAGAGCTTGTTCTTGTCGACGAATGCCACCGCCTTTTCGTGCAAGAGGGGCAGAGTCGGGCCTCCTCGCTGTGGCGTCTAGGCCGAGAGTTTGCATCCGGCTCTGTGAAAGAGGCACTGCGAAACAGCGAACAGTTCCTGCGTGCGGTGCCGTACGAGTGCCGAAGGGCGCGCGCAACTGTTTCCAAGGAGGCGAAGTACCGCTTGCTACGCCGACAGGCTGAGGCGAGCGAGCGGGCCGGCAAGGGGAAGGAACGGCGCCTGGTGGCCGGCGAGCGCCGAGTGCGCAGTTCAGCGGCACGCCAAGCCGTGCTGTTGCGGAGTGGAGGGCGTTGCGAGAGCCCGGAGTGCCTGATGCCCGACCTGCCGTACCGCACGAAGGCCGGAGAGGCGCTTCTGGAAGTCGATCACATTGATGATCATGCCAAGGGTGGCCGCGATCACCCGAGTGCCATGATTGCTCTCTGCCCCAACTGCCATCGCAACAAGACCCATGGCAAGGACGGGCCCGCCTTGAAGGAGCGTCTGCGGGTGGCAGCGAAGGAGCTCGACGCCGCGCTTGGATAACCGTTGCGCCAGCTATCGGCCATTACCCAGCCCGGCACCCGGGTGACGCCGGAGCAGCGCAGTTTTTGGACTCTCCCAGTTGCGGAAGAGGCCGAGCTTTACGCTGCCCAGTCGAGCCCGAGCACGGCGGAACGATTCGAGCTCGACCTTGGTGCCACCGTCTAGGGCGCTTCTGGTGGCTCTTGGTCGGAGATCATCCGGCTGAGCGACGCCACGC
The DNA here is from genome assembly GCA_000719105.1 of Streptomyces sclerotialus. Classification (GTDB taxonomy): domain Bacteria; phylum Actinomycetota; class Actinomycetes; order Streptomycetales; family Streptomycetaceae; genus Streptomyces; species Streptomyces sclerotialus_B. The sequence continues at coordinate 13,432 of JODX01000029.1, forward strand.
GAGGCGACTCGCGAGGCGTCGGTTGTCTCATCGTGCCCACTCGCAACCGTCTGCGGGCGGTTCCAAGAGCCGTCAGAAACGGCCTAGCCGTAACCCGGCCGCGCTCGCACTTCGGACACCTCCCTGGTGCACGCGGAGGCCGCCGAGGCCATGCGCGCCGCCAAGTACGCCGCCGTCCACGCGGCCTCCCGCGCGATCGGGACCGAGGCCGCTGGCACACGTCGGCGAGTACGGAACCTTCAGCGTCACTGGATCCCCCGATCGCGCAGGGAGGCGGAGCTGGCCAGTGTGCGGTCGATCGCCGAGGTCGCCCAGCGGATGCTGTTGCGCCCGGTGCCACGGACCGCGGGCGCGCTCCAGGCGGCGGTGTCGTACACCTCGGCCGTGGCGGAGGCGCGCATAGGCGGCGACCTGTACGAGGTGGTCGCCTCGCCGTACGGCGTCCGGGTGATCGTCGGGGATGTGCAGGGGAAGGGGCTGGCCGCGGTCGAGACGGCCGCGGTGGTGCTCGGCGCGTTCCGGGAGGCGGCGTACGACGAGCCGGATCTCGTGCGGCTCGGGGAGCGGCTGGAGCGCAGCGTGGCCCGGGATCTGGATGACGAGAAGTTCGTGACCGCCATCCTCGCCGGGGTCGGCTCGGACCACGAAGTCGTGCTGCTCAACCGTGGTCACCCGGACCCGTTGCTCATGCGCCAGGACGGCACCGTCGAGTTTCCGTCTCCGCCCGCCTTCTCGCTTCCGCTTGGCCTGGGCGAGTACGGAGGGGAGTGCCCGCGCCCCTATCACGTGGCTTTCACACCTGGTGACCAACTGCTGCTGTACACCGACGGCGTGACCGAGGCCCGCGACGAGGACGACCGTTTCTACCCGCTCGGCGACCGGGCCCATCTACTCAAGGACCCCGATGCCCGTAGTGCGTTGGAGGCACTACGCGAGGATCTGGTCCAACACGCCGCAGGCCCGCATCACGACGATGCTGCTGTTGCGTTACCACGGTGATGCGTGTGGAGAACCTGCCCCGACCCCCTGAGCACGTAGGTGCCGCGACGCGACGGCGCATGCCGACATGCTGTTCGATGATGCTGGGGAGCTCCGCGACCTGGCCCCGTCCGAACCGCAGCCGGTGCCAGTTCCTGCGCCGACCGACCGCGAGACGATGACCCCGACCCGCAGTTGGTGCGCAAGGGCGTCCGCGTGCGCAACTCGACTTATCTTATGGGACCTTGCGACACCCTGAGGTCGTCTCGTCCGGATTGCGGATTTCGCCCTGACGGCCTCACAGCCCGTGACTACGCTGGGCATTCATGGACGGGGCCGAAGCAGGAAGAAGGCCACAGGCGGTGCTCACTCAACTGTCCGCTGCTCGGGCGATCCTGATGACCTGGGCCGCGACTGTGATACTGGTGGCCGTCGTCGCGGTGTGCGACGTGGCCTTCCGAGGAACCCACCGGGGCATCATGACCCTGCTGGTCGCCGTTCCGGCCCTCTCCCTGATACTGCTGCACCGGCGTCGTCTGCCGCTGCTCACCGGGGGCATCGCGTTCGCCGTCGCTTTGGGGCTCGGCGCGACGGAGTGGCGAGACCGGCCGATCGTGGTCACCGGGACGCTGATCAACATCGCGTTGGTCGCCTTTCTCGTGCGGCGCATGGCGGGCTCCGTGTCCTCCCGGACGGATGCCGTGCAGCCGACCGACTCCGGCACCGCGCTGCCGCTGGTCTCGACACAGCCGCAGCTGCCGACGGTCTGGTCCGCCAGGGCCGAGGACGTGCAAGTGGCGGCCCTGGCTCTGCCCGTCGGCGGGCAGGGTCGCTTGTGTCGGGTGTCGTACGACGTCAGGGCCACCCGGTTCGGCACCCGCTTGCTGCTCTTCGCCTCTCCGGACGGAGACGCGCGCCCGGAGAAGACCGCCGCGCATCTGCTCTACCACTGGGCGAGAATCGCCGGGGAGGAGGCGGGCCTGGCCGAGGTGGCCCGGCGCCTGGACGCGGCCGTCAGTGTCGAGCACGACGGGGGCGCTCGATGCGTCAACGCCGTGATGGTTTCCATCGCCTCGCCAGCCGCGGCCGAGGTGATCTGCTGCGGTCACCGACCACCTCTGTTCCTGGCCGACGGCAACGCCCAGCCGCTCAACGTCCTCGCCCCACTGCCGTCCCTCGGCCGGTTCGCGCAGAACCGAGCAGGTCTTCTGCCGATCTACACAACGGCAGTGCGGCTCGCCTCGGGCCGGCGGCTGCTGCTGCACATGGACGCGTCTCCGCAACAGAAGCAGGGGGACGGTGACGAGCACACTTTGCTGAATGCTCTTCGGGCGCAGGCGGGTGGCTTGGATTCGCTGGCACCGGACGCCTGCTTGGACCGGTTGTCCGTATGCCTGGCGGAACGCCAGCAGGATGACAGCGAGCGAGAGTTCCTCCTCATGGCCGTGGAGCAGGCGCCACAGACTGTGCGGCCGCACGCCCCAGCGCACGAGGATTCGTCGGGCAAGCACCACGTCGACGCGGCGTGACCGGCGTGACGTTCCGGACGGAGAGGGAGTGCGCCTGCTGGTCGGAGATGTGCGGGCGCTCCCGGGGGGGAGCGCGCTCAGTCGAGGCAGGCGGCGGAGGACGGGACAGCGGGAACGCCACCGCTTTCATTCCCTGGCGGCACTGCTGCTCTCACAACAGATCCTCGATGATGTTGCGGAGCTCCTTGCGCGCGGTGTCCGGATCGGCGTGGTCGCGGTCCAGGATGAGCAGGAGGAAGAGTCCCTCGTAGGCCCGACGGGCCAGGGGGCGGATGAGGTGGTACTCCCCGTCCAGGGTGATCAGGATGTCCTGAAGTTGTTCCGGCTTGCGGCCGGCCAGGTTCAGGGCCGAGAGGTTGGCGCGGACGACGTCCGTGCTGCCGTACGCGGCCAGGTCAAGGTCAAGATCCTTGCGGCGGCTCAGGGTGCCCAGCGCCATGCGGCTGATGTAGTCGACGACGGCGGCGCCCATCGCGCCGTCGAGGTGCATCGCCCGGCTGAGCGCGGCCTGGACGGCGGACATGCTGGCCCCCTTTCGGCACGCGAGGCATTGCATGCCGACCAGGCTTCCCGGCGCACCAGCCTCGACCGGGGCCTTTCAGGGCGTACCGGGCTCGAGGCACCGTTGCATCATGCCACGGTTCGTGGTGGTTGGCTCACCCACGGAGACGGTCCGGTCGAACGCCTTCGAGGCCGGGCAAGGGCGTTGATGCGTGCTTCGGCAGTGGCCCACGGCGAGGTGCCCCCGTTCCAAGTCCTGTCCGGTGAGATCGCCGGGACGTCGGACGCAGGCTTCGAGCGACCGACTGCTCGTCCGGTGTGGACGCGGACGAACACGAAGCTGTGGAGGCGAGGTTCGCGGTGGCTTTTGGCAGCGCGGGGCCCGCTCCGCAGATTGGCGCGCTCATCCGGAGTTTCAGGGGACGGGGCGACGCGAGAGTCCCTCGGCTGTCACAGCTCACCCACCGCGTCCGCCTCCCGGGTACGAACGTTGTGTCGACCTTCTGGCCCGTTGCCGTTCCTTTCTCGGTCGGGTGCTTGGGGCGCCACCCCGGCGTTCGCTCGGATGCGGAGATTCGCGGTGATGCTCGGCGCGTTCCTCGCTGAGGGGCTACAAGGCGCACCACGCTTTGCGGGCGCTGCGCGAGGGCCGTGTTCAGCATGCCGCCGGACCGGCCTACGACGGCGCCACGATGCTCCGCCTGCGCCGCCACGGTCATGGGTAGGGAAAATCTGCTCCCACTGAGCGAGTGGGCAAGGACTGCGGAGCGGTAGAAAGTACGCATGCCGGAGCGTGAGACTCACCCTGAGGCCGCGGACGACGTCGATGTGGTCACCCGTGCGGTCCTGACCGCCTCTCGCCTGCTGGTGGCGGTGTCCGCCCGGTCACTTGCCGCTGTCGAGGAGCGGGTGACGCTACCGCAGTTCCGGATGCTGGTTGTGCTGTCCACGCGCGGAGCCACCAAGCAGGTCGCGCTCGCCGACCTGCTCCAGGTCGCCCCCTCGACGGCCATGCGCATGGTCGACCGGCTGATCGCGGCTGGGCTTGCCGACCGGCAGATCAACCCCGCCAACCGTCGCGAGACGCTGTTGCGGCTCACCGACGAGGGGCGGCGTACGGTCGAGGACGTGACCGCACGGCGCCGCGCCGAGATCGCCACGATCGTGGAACGGCTCGCCCCCGAGCAACGGGCGCGGCTCATCGAGGCCCTGACCGCCTTCAACGAAGCCGGGGGAGAGCCGTCGGCGCCGATGCCGGCTGATCAGGAACCTCACCCGCTGGGCTGGGTGGTGGATGGTGCGGTGGCACGTGGCGCGTGATGGTGGCCTGGGGAGGAGAGACACCGGGTCCGGGCCGCTCCGCTGCCGCTCCCGGCCGCCTTCTGCCCTAACGCGAGGGAAGGGCGATGAGTGGCCTCGCTGCTCGATACCGGCGGCGCGGACATCACCTGTGCGCGGCGCAGGGACATGGGGGCTTCCGGTTTGCGCCGCCAGGCATGTGCGCGACTGCGAGACGATGTCAGAGGCGAAGACGCACATGCGCCGACCGCACCGCCCCCACCCCCTTCGAAGGCCTGTTGCGCACCCTCCGTAGCGTCGGACATAGGGCCGTGCCAGCGGGGGGCGAGGCAGGGATGCACCCGCGCCCGCCTTCCGGCCAGATCTCACGGCGCGGCTGGGGGCCCCTAAGAGGGCATCTGATCATCGTTCAGGCCATTACGGTCGGCATGTCCGTTTCGATTCGCCAGGTTGGTGTGGATTCTCCGGCCAGTTCGCGGGACATTTTGTTAGCCATCGCCCAGTGGACCATCGCCCTTGATCGCTGCGGCAGGGCTTCGTAGTCCCGTGCCAGGCGGCGGTGCTGCATCAGCCAGCCGAAGGTCCGCTCGATCACCCACCGCTTCGGCAGCGGCTCGAACCCCTTCGCCCGCGGGCGCTGGACCACCTCCACGTCGATGCCCAGTCGGGCGCCGTGGTTGAAGATGCTGCTCTGGTAGCCGCCGTCGGCCCACACCTTGGTGACGCCGGGATGGGCCGCGGCCAAGTCCGTGAGGAGGAGCTTGCCGCCGACGGTGTCGTGCACGTTCGCGGCGGTGACGAGGACGGCCAGGACCAGGCCGAGGGTGTCAGTGATCACGTGCCGCTTGCGTCCTTTGATCTTCTTGCCGGCGTCGATGCCCTGGCTGGTCTCGGCCACGTTGGTCGAGGTCTTCACGCTCTGCGCGTCGATCACGGCCGCGGTCGGCTCCGCGCCGCGGCCGTGAGCCCGACGGGTCCTGTCCCGGAGCAGGTCGTGGACCTGCTGGGTGGTGCCGTCGGCCTCCCACTTGGCGTAGTAGTCGTAGACGGTCTTGCAGGGCGGGAAGTCGTGCGGCAGGTACTCCCATGGGATGCCGGTGCGGTTGACGTAGAGGATGGCGTTGACGATCTCCCGCAGGTCGTGCACCCGGGCGGCCGTGCCGGGCCCGGTCCGTCTCGCTCGCCAGGCGGTGAAGACCGGTTCGATCAAGGCCCAGCGGGCATCGGAGACGTCACTGCGGTACGGGCGACGAGCACTCACACACCATGCAACGACCGCCAACGCCGCCAGTCACAAAAACATCCCAGAATACCAACTACCTAGATCAGATGCCCTCTAAGTGATCCTGGCTGGGCGGACTCCCGGCAGGCGGATGAGGCGTAGGGTTGGGGCAGGCCGCCCGTGTATACCGCTAATTCCCTATCGCTTGGCGACACTGACATTGGCTTCCGGTCGGGGTGGCATCGGCGGTGAATGCCGGAGACCGGAGCCCGCATCATGGCCGCACCGGGGGCCGCAGCCGCCCCGCCCTGTTCTGTTTCGAGCTCCGCGTGACGGGCCTGCGGCCGGAGGCCGCGCAGTTGGCCGACCACCTGCTCAACCATCAACGAGGTTCCGGCTCACTCGCCGAAGTCTGCCGGGCGGCGCTGCACACGCCGTGCTCGGTGGGGCTGACGCTGGCTGCGGACCCCGCCATGGCCCACCGGATCTCGCTGTGCAGAGAAGGCCCGCTGACCGACGCGGGCGAGACCCTGGAGATCAACCTCGGCGAGAGCTTGTGCGTGCAGGCCCTGCAGCAACGAGCGACGGTCCTCGCCGACGACCTGGCCGATTCCAGCACCGCACGGCTCTTTCCCGTCTTCACCCACCAGCCCCAAAAACGCGGCATTCGCGCGGCCTTCGCCCTGCCCGCCCCGCCCTGCTCCCGCATCGCGGACCGCGAGGGCCTCGTCCCGCGCCTTTACAGCGGCCGGCCCGGATCCCTGCCCCCTGCCGACCAGCACACCGCTGGCGATCACTCGGGCGCTGCGCTCCTGCTCCTGCAGACCGCCCGCACTCCCGAGAGCGGCCGCCTGCTGATCGGCCTCCCGGAGCCCCAAGCCCTCCTCCGCCAGGCCATCGGCGTGATCTGCTCTCACCACGCAGTCCCCGTAGACCAGGCCTCGGATCCGCTACGCGCCCACGCCGTCAGCCAAGGCATGGACCTCAGCGACCTCGCCGGCGCAATCCTTCACGACGGCCTGCGGTTCCCTGGCGAGACCGACACGGAATCGACGGATCCGTGAGCACCTCCGGCGACGGGACCTGCCAGCCCGGCGGACAGGCACCAGTGCTTCTGGCGCCGCACGCCGGGGGAGCCGAGGCCCGGCTGGTGATCCGCCAGGAGTCGGCGGGACGGTCCACGGTGCTGGTCTGCCTGTCCGGCGAGCTGGATCTAGACACCACGGCTCTGCTGCGCGAGGCGATCGTGCAGGTGGCGCTGCGCCTGGGCGATCACCGTAGGTTGCTGCTGGACATGTCCGCGCTTTCCTACTGCGACAGCGACGGACTGTTCGCCCTGCTGGGCATGTGCCAGGCACTGGACGCGATCGGCATCACGGTCGGCATCGTCGCCACCGGATCCGTCGCCCGCGCCGCCATCACGCGGGACGGTCTCCAGCACCGGCTGTTCCTGCGGGCTGAAGGAACTGGCCGGGATGGTGATGCGGGAACGGGGCAGGCGGCTCGTGTCCTCCCGTAGCCATGGGCGGCATCACGGTGTTCGGTGGGGCGGACCGTGCGGCGGGTGAGTACTGGGTTCCGCGGTTCAGTACTGATCCACGGTGGTGCATCTATGAGGATCGCACCTACCTCCGAGGCCTGGCCCATGCCGCAGTGAATGCGGCGCCGCGCTTGGTCGCAGATGGCAGACCGTGCTGGTGGGGTGGCTGTCGAGGCGGACGTGAGCGTCGATGGAGGGCGTCGACACGGAGGGGTGCTCGTTCCTGCCGGTGGTGGCTGGGCCGTGCAGGCCCGGCCACCACCGGCGGGTTCAGGTCAGCGGGAGATACGTACGGTGGGAGGAGTCGTGGTTGGTGGCGGGCTGGCCCGGGGTGAGGCCGTGGTCCGGGTACATGCGGGTCTGGTCGCCGAGGCAGCTGAGGTGGCGTGTTGCCAGCGGGTGCGCATGGCGGACAGGTCGGCCAGTGCGCGGCGGCTTCCGACGACGAGCTGGTACGGCGTCGTGGCCGGGTCGTCGGTGAACGCCTCAATGCGGCTGGCCACTTGGTGTGCGGTTGCGAGGACGGAGCGTTGAAGGATGCGTTCGCCCCAGTGCTCTGGGGAGCCCGCCGGTGTTCCGAGGAGGGGGAGCAGCTTTCGGGGGTCCACGCCGTCGGTGAGCAGGCCGCGGTGCTGGGCCTCCCACAGCACCGTGACCGGGTCGACGGGGGCGCGGCGTCGGGTCAGGGCGGTCAGGCACTGCCACAGCCCGGCGTGCAGGGGGAGCGTGAAGTCGTCGGAGGTGAGCCACGGCATCTGCTCGACGTCCGTGGGGTGCGCGGTTGCGGTCGCGAGCAGCAGTCGCTCTTCGTCGGCTGCTTCCTCGGCGTCACCGGGTGTGGCGGCCGTCGCCATTGCGGGGGCGCGGGGCAGGGACCCGGGGTGTGGGCGGAACCGTGCGGCCACGTCGTCCAAGATGCCGGCGAGAGCGTCGGCTGCGGCGAAGGCCGTGGGTACTGGACGCGGAAGCGAGAGGTCCCGCGCGGTCTGCGCGAGGCGCTCGGCGGCGGCGCGCAGTTGGCGGCGGGCATGCTCGGCCTCCACAATCCGCGCGTACGCGGGCGTGTGCCGGGGCCACGGGCAGGCTTGGATCAGAGTGTGGAGGTAGGAGGCCGTCAGCCCGCGGGCTCGCTCGCGGGCAGAGGTGAGTACCGCGTTGAGCCACTTCGTGCTCTCGGCGTGTTCCGCCGGGGCGGGTGTCGGCAGGGAGCGGATCGCGGCGAGTACGGCGGCGTGCGCGGCGGTGGAGAATGCGTCGGGGCCGACCCCCGTCACGTCGTCGAGACGCCAGGGCTCCAGCAGGAGCGCGCCGAGGAGGGCCTGCTCGACATAGAACACCGGCTGCGGTGGCGGAGCTGTGTCCAGGTCGTCCTCGTCGCGTTCGGGGTCGGGCATGCGGGACATCAGGCGGCCAGGGTGAAGTCGTCGGGGTTGAGGGGCACGCGCAGGTGTGGGGCGAGGAGATGGGCGGCGAGCAATGGGGGAACGGCGTTGCCGATCTGCGAGAACTGCTGGCCTTTGTTGCCCTGCCAGGGGTAGTCGGCGGGAAAGGTCTGCAGGAGGCCGGCCTCGCGGGCGGTGATTCGGATTGGCTCCGGCACGGCTGGGGACTCGGTGTCTTGTGGCTGGGCGATGGCGGGCTCTGCGACCCAGGTGCATTCGTTCGCGCGGTGTCCGAAGAACAGCGTTCCCGCCGGCTCGTCCGCCCGCCGGACGGTGGCGTTGGCCTGATTGTTGCTGCGCAGAGACCACTGCCAGTGGGTGGCCTCGCTCGTGCAGGTGGGCGCCGCGGCGTCTGCGGGGGTGGCCGAGCGGGTGCCGTGTCGGAAGGTGCGGGCCGCTCCACGGGTCTGTGGTTCGGGTACCCCATCCGCGGGAGGGGACTGAGGGCGCCAGAGACCCCGCTTGCGGGCGTTCGCGAGTGCCTGGCGTGAGCCGGACGGGAACGGTTCGGGGCCACCACCCGGTCCGCCACCGGCGCAGACGGTGGGGACGGGGCGGTCGGTGGCGCCCCAGCCGAGGGCCTCGGCCATGCTGAGCCATCGGACGCGGCCGGGTCCGAACAGCGACTCGGGCTCGGCGACCTGGGCATGGGTGGGCGACGGAGGTGCGGCCGTACGGTTACGGGAGGCGAGGAGGATCGCGCGCCTGCGGGTCTGTGGTACGCCGTAGTCGGCGGCGTTGAGAATGCCGGTCCAGGCAGAGAAGCCCCAGTGACGGAGGACGGCTGCGTACTGGCGCCAGAGCGGTAGGACGTCGGGGACTTCCTCCATGGCGACCCACTCCGGCTCGCCGACCGTGTTGAGGGCGTAGAGGTAGCGCATGGGCTCGGCGGCCAGCAGGCTGCGCTCGTCCCGGCAGGCGGCCAGCAGCTGCTCACGGGTGTCTCGGCCGGTGGCGAGGTCCGCGACCGCCTGGTGCACCAGCGGCTGGTCCACCAGCCCCAGGCGCTTGCCGGCCATCGACCACGCCTGGCACGGAGGGCTCGCGATCAACCCCCGGGTGTGGCCGACCCAGGGCCATGTCGGATACAGGGCCACGTCGGTGCGCAGTGTCGCCTGCCCGGCGCGAGCTCGGGTCCTGCAGGCCCAGGGGTCCCATTCCAGGCCGATGTCGCGCACGCCGAGGACGGAGAGGGCATGGCTCCAGCCGCCAGGACCGGCGAACAGATCCAGAACGATCAAGAGGCCAGTCCGAAGTCGTCCTGCACCGGCTCGGTGCTGCCACGGCAGGCCCACGGCGAACAGCCGTCCACCACGCCCTGCTCCAATTCCTCCAAGCTCGGCGCGGCGGCCAGCTCCTGCTGGCGGGCCGCCCACTCAGCGGCGGTGACATGGTCGATCGGTGCTTCGCTGAGCGGCACCCGGGAGCGGTGGAGGAACGCCTGGCCCAGCAGACGGCTGCCGCTCGCGTTCGCCCGGGCGTTCCCCTTCCGGATGGCGGCGTCGAACTGCACGACGTCCCGCCATTCTTCCGGGCTGGTGTCACGGATGTGCCGCCACTGCGCGTTGCCGTGGAAGGGGCATCCGAGACAGCTTGATTTCGGGGTGTCCGCCAGCCCCAGAGACGTGAGATAGCGAACGCAGTCGGTGCGCGACCAGCCCATGTCGATGAGCGGGTGGCGGTTACGCATGTAGCGGACGTCGGCGTCCTTGGCGCGGTAAAACTCATCGGTCGAGATGCCGACCCACTGCTCGACGAAGACGTCCTTCGGGACGCGCTGCGGGTAGGGATATCCGAGGAGCTCTCGGACCTTCTTCTTGATCGGTTTGATCTTGTACTCACCCGTGCACTGGCGTCGAGTCATTCCTCGCTTCCCGTCCTTGTTCAGGATGTGGAGCGGCATGGACGCGAACCGGTGCTCCGGGTCGAGGGCTTCGTTGCGGATGTTCCCGGAGGAGACGCGCAGCACGGGTATTCCGGCGGGCGCGGCGATCTCCCTCTCGAGGCGGTCGAGATGGGTGTATACGGCAGCGGGTTCCCAGCCGGTGTCGGCGAAGATGGCGTAGTCGGCCTTCGGGAGGGTGCCTTCCGCTGAGAGGGCGAGCATCGCACTGGACTGAACACCGGCGCCCAGTGATATCGCTCGAAATGCGGGGAGTTCGGGGATGACGGGTCCTTGGGGAGGTGAGGGCCGGGGCGTGCTCGGCGGGGAGATGGGAAATGCGGGCAGTGATGAGTGAGGAACGGCGGATGGGCAGTGTGGGCTTGGCGCGGAGGGACGGCCTCCCCCCGGGCAGCGGTCAGACGCTTGGCCAGTTGTGCGGTGCGGGGGGTGAGGATGCGCTCGTCGTCCGCGCCGAGGTGAGTGAGCGGATCTCACCGTGCAAGTCCGCGAAGCTGCTGACGAGCTGCAGTAGTTGGTTGATGTCTGCGCGCAGGTCGAGCTCGAGGGTGTTGCTGGTCCGGGCGAGGCGCGGTGGTCAGCGGCTGCGCCGCTGTACCTGTGTGGTGGACGGCGGAGCGGGGGCGGCGCCGAGACGGGACGGTGCCGGCGGGATGTCCTGCGGGGTCGCGAAACCGAGGTCGATGCACACGCTGATGCCGTCGGCGTGGAGATGGGCCTCGGCGCGGACAACGGCGCCCAGTGCGTCGCGTTCACCGGACCCGAGTGGCAGCTCGTACTGTCGTGCTGCTTCCGCAGGTGTGAAGCCATGCTGGGCGAGGATGGTCTCGGCCTTGTCCGTGCTGGCGGTCGCGGTGACGGTGCCGTCGGAGAAACGGATGGTCACGTCGGGCTCGGCAGCTGTGCCTGCGCCGTGCTGGCGTGTGGTCCAGGCGAGGTCGACGAGGTCCAGCGTGTGGGCCATCAGCCCGTAGGCCGCGACGCCGGCACGTTCGTGTGCGTCCTCGCTGGTCTCGGGCGGCAGGAGGTAGAGGGTGCGGCCTTGGTGCTTGCGGGCGGTGAATCCCGCACCGGTCAGGATGCGGGCTGCGTTGCCAATGGGGCGGTTGAGGACGACGAAGGTCCATCCGTCGGTGGTGGAGCCGATGAAGACGTCGTGGTGATCGGTGAGGGCCATGGGGTTCCGGGTGGTTCAAGGCGGTAAGCGGGACCGGGGTGTGGCGCAGTCCGGTTAAGCGGTCGGACCGTAGTTGGTCTGCTGGGGGGCGTGCTTGGCGACGGCGCGGGAGGTGATGGCCTTCGACGCTCGGGCGGAGGCGGCGGCGAGTTCGTCGGCGCCGGGCTCCAGGTACCAGGGACGCAGGGCGAGCATGGCGGCGCGCATGCCGGTGGCGAAGCAGAGCGCGGTGCCCTTGGGCAGGGCGCGGATCGCATCGGCGGGCAGGATCCGCTCCTGTCGCATCGACACGGAGGTCGACTTGCCGGAGTCCGAGTGGGAGGTGGAGGTGGTCTCGACATCGTGGTCGCCGATCAGCCGCGAGAGCTTGTCGGCGAAGTCCGGGTCGTCGATACCGGAGCCGATGACCTTCACGGTCGAGGCCGACCACATCGCGTCCATGCCGGCGTCTCCCCAGACCTTCTGGCCCTGGCGGTAGGACTGAAGGATCGTGATCGGGATGATCCCGCGGCTGCCGAGGTGGGAGTAGAGGTCCGGCAGGTCCGAGATCTTGCAGACGTTGGCGGCCTCGTCGAGGATCGCGAGCATCGGTGGGTCAAGGCGCCCGCCGGCGCGCTCGGCCTGTGCGGTCGCGGCCCGCATCACGGAGTCCGCGCACGCCGCGATAAGCGCGCTCGCTCCGCCTCCGCCGTCCTTGGAGAGCAGGTACAGCGTGTCGGTGGAAGTGACGAACTGCGACGGCCGGAACTCAGGGACGTCCTTCTGCGGGGTGACCCATGCGGCGATCTCGCTGTTGAGCAGGGCGGCGGCGTACTGGCGGGCCGTCTCGTAGATGCCGTCGCGGGTCTCGGGCGGGCCTTCCACGGTGCCCTTGAGCTGCGCGGCGACGGCAGTGAAGCCGTGGTCGCGCAGGATGTCCAGCGGCGTACGGTCGGCGGGGAAGGCGAGCCACTGCATAACGTCGGTGATGGGCCGCTCGTCGAGCGCGGCGGCGAGGAAGAGCTGGCTGAGGATGTTACTGCCGGCCTTGGACCAGAAGTCGCCCTGCTGGTTCGCGTCCACAGAGGCGGCGAGGAAGTGCCCGGCCAGGCGGCCGGCACCGTCCAGCGTCTTGGCGTCCGCGAGCGGATTCCACCACATCTCGCGGGTCGCGTGCGCGATCTGCTGTGGGTCCATCGACCACACCCGCCCCACTGTCGCCCGGGCGTCGGTGGTCGCGGTGTAGGCGTCCCCGGCCGCTTTGTTGCTGGTGAGCAGGACCGGGCCGGGCGCGTCGAGGATCGACGGGATCGCCAGCGAGGTGGTCTTCCCCGAGCGTGGGGCCATGATTGCGACGGCGACGTCCTCGTATCCCATGCGAACTTCATGCTTTGTGCCTTGCAGGTTGCCGAGGAGAATGCCGGTGTCCTTGGCGTCGATGCGCTTGGAGGTCTTCAGGCTCGGTCGCAGGGAGCGTGCCTTGGCGGTGATCGCCTTGGCCATCAGAGGCTCGATGTCCCTCGGCTTGGCCATGCCGCAGATCTTCTTTCGTCCTGCGCTGGTCTTGTGGCGGGGCCACAGGACGCCAGCCGCAACGGCGAGCGTGAGCAGCACGGTGATGGGGACGATGCGGGCCCCGATGAGGAGGGACGTCTCTTCGGTATGGGGCCAGAGCTGGTCGGGGTGGAGCAGAGCAGTGGCGGGTTCGTATGCGGCCCACGGCTGGCCGGTCAGCCAGGAGGTGACGTTGCCGGACAGCCAGGTGAGGTGGGACAGGGGCACGACGACGGCGAGCACGCCGAGGAGGAGGCGGAAGGCTATGTCGTAGCCGTCGACGTCGGAGGGCTTGGTTGCGGAAGGAGGCAAGGGCGATGTCATTCCGGGCGAGCGGGGAACAGTTCAGCGGACAGGACCCGGATCGGCTGATGGATGCCGCGGAGTGCTCGGAGCCGCCGTGGGCCAGGCGGCGTGAGGTGCTGCATGCGACATCAACGTGCCAGAAACGCAGGACTACTGCCTGCGTGCCGGAGTTGGCCGGCCGGACACGGGCGCTGGCTTCGCGGTGGGCTGCGGGGCCGGGGTCGACGGTGTGGTACGTACGGTGGTGTTGATGTCGATGACGATGTGGCCGTGCGTTGCCCAGTCGTCGAGGTAGCTCCACGCTTCGGCGTCATGGTCGGCGAGCGCCTCGTCGTACGCGGGCGTGCCGGGCCGGGCGGTGAGAGGGAGGGCGGCGCGGGTCTGCTGCCACTCCTGGTGCAAGGTGTCGAGGCGGTCGAGTGCGTCCCGCAGGGTGCTCAGCTGCCAGGCCCAGCGGGCCTGGACCGCCTGGGCAGGCAGCCGGGCGAGCTGGTCCTCTGCGGTGGCGAGGAGTTGGCGGGCGGTGGAGCGGACGGACTCGAACGCCTCGGCGATCTCGCGGTCGCGCTGGCTCTGGCGGAGGCCGTAGGCGTGCTGGTCGAACGGCCAGCCGTCGAGGTCGGTGTTCATCTCGGAGTAGTAGTCCCAGTTGGCCAGGATGCAGGCGCTCTCGCGCAGGAAACGGGAGAGCTGCTTCAGCGTGGCGCGGTGGGCGTTTGAGATGGCGGAAATAATGAGTCCTTGGTAGCGGGGAGGGGTGTTCGGAGTTCCGCGCCCGGTCGGTCAGCGCCGTATGGAAGTCGGCAGGGGTGACGACGGCACGGGGGCCTTCGCCGTCGCGGGCTGAGGGCGCCGCCGGACCGCACACGCGCGGGCACGAAGGGCGCGGATACGCTCGGTGTGCGCGTCGACCACTTGCTGCGGGGACAGAGTGCTCGGCTCCTGTACGGCGGCGTGCGCGGTGCGGTCGAACTTGCCGCGCTGGAGCGGGGCGGGGTCGGTGAGCGCGGTGACGAAGGCTTCCACCAGGTGGATGGGTGTCTGTGCGTCGAACCAGGCGTGCCACAGTCGAGGGCCTCGGAAGTCACGTTCTGGCTCGTGCGCCTGCACGTGCCAGGACACGGCTGCTTCGGTGTTTCCTCCGGGGTAGCGTTCGACTCGGCAGGCTGCGTCGAGGGAGCCGGCAGCGCCGCGCGTATCGATGAGCCAGCCTGCGGCATCCGCCGCGTCCAAGGGATCGCGTGGCTCGGCGGCCGAGGGAACGACGAGGGCATCGGCAACAGCGCAGAGGACCTCGGCGGGAACGAGTGCGCCGAACTTCGCGTACCAGCCCGGTTCAGTGTCGGTGGGTTCGGCCCGCAGCCGCCACTGTGCGTCGGTGGCGGACTGCGGGTCGAACTGGAGGCTGTGCCGGAGGTCCGGGCTGGTCAGCACGATCTGAGGGCTCAGCGGGTCGGACGTGAGGGTCCATCCCGCCGCGGCCAGGCCGTGGGTGACGTGCCGGCCGTCGCCGGGTCCGGCCAGGTGGCGCGGACCGGTGTCGAACGGGGTACGCCAGGCGTGAGTGTCGGCGAAGGCGGCGAGCTGCCGCTCGCTCACGGGCACAGGCCACACTCCGGCCTGCTCTCGGGCGCCTTCCGGTTCAGAGCGCGCAGGTCGTCGAGGGCGTAGTGGAGGGTGTGCTGGTCGGCCTGCTCCCATGCGGCGGTGCGCAGTTCCTGGATCAACAGGTCGGTTCCGCGGGTGTGCGGAGTGGAGGGGTGCTCCTGTACGGCACGCGCCAGGGCGCGCAGGGCATCGGCGAGCTGGACGGGGACACCGGTGTACTCGTCCAGCAGCGGCTCCATGAGACTGAGTGCCTCGGCGGGTTCGGGCTTCTCGCGTAGGTACTCGGTGAGCCGGGCCAGGGTGTCGGTGACGGCTTGGATGTCGCCGGAGGCAGGGGCGGAGGCAGGCACAGGACTCCTCGGAGGCGGAGGGCGGGGGGCAGCGGTGGGCGCGAGCGCCGCGCTGGTCGGCGCGGGACCGCGCAGCAGTACGGGATCGGTTGGTCTTCCAGGAGTTGCGGGCCCAGGTGGCCGCGCGGGCGGCGGCGACGCGGGCTTGCTGCCAGGCGCTGAGCTGTGAAGGGAGGACCGAGACGGACGTGGTGCGGATCCGGGTGCTGTGAGGGACGCGCCCACGGGGGCGCATGACGGGCTCGGGGCTCGCGAGCGCGACGGCGAAGCCTTGGACGAGATGCATCGGGGTGGTGGCCGTGAACTGGGCTGTCCAGCCGTTGCCTTGCTGGTCATGGGCCCCGGACCACCACATGGCGTGGCCACTGGAATCCTGGTGGAACTGCAACCAGGCCGAGCCGTCGGGGCTCACCACGGTGACGTGCTCGGCGTCAGGTGCAGTCCGCCAGCGCTGCCCCTGCAGCGGGGCCCACACGTTGGGGGCGTGGGCGGAGCGGGGGAGGGTGAGCGCATCGGTGAGCCCGGCGACGATCTCGACCGGTGTCTGCCCGTCCAGGATCGTGGTCCATTCCTCTTGGTGGGCCGTGGCCTTGCCGTGAATGGTCCAGCCGCCGGGTCGGGCGGAGGGGGAGTACCCGATATGGATGCTGCGGTCGGGACTGTTCATGAGCAGGGGTCCGCCAGGCTTCGACCGGTCCCGCCACCCGGAGGCGCGCAGGAACTCGGAGACGTGGCGGATGTCCCCGCCGCCCGCGAGAGCACGCGGCTCGACCAGGTAGTGCTGCTCGGCTTGCTCGCTCGGGCCCAAGCCACGCCACTGCCCCTTGTTCACCGGCGCCGCCGGACGACGAGGGGTGCGGCGTTCGGGGGCGGTACGGGAGTGTCTACAGGGCGGGTGGCGAGCGCGGTGAGTACGTCGGTGTGGTCGTCGAGGTCGAGCGCGATGTCGTGCAGTTCGTTCGCGGCCCGGCCGAGCGCGAGCCATACCTCGGCCGGCAGGACGCCGCGTTCGGCCTGGTCCTTGGCGAAGTGGGAGCCGGTGGCCACCAGGTGGGCGACGCGGCCGAGGACCCCGTCCTGCGGTTCGAGAACCCGTGCGACGACCTGAGAGGCCTCGTGCGCGGGAAGCAGGGAGAGCTGGTCGGTGAGCCGGCCCAGCCGGCGCGCGATCTCGTCGGCCAGTTGTACCGGGTGCGGGGCGGTGCGAGGCATGGTCCTCCCGAACGAGGAGCGAGATCAGTGGTGGTGGCGGTGGCCGATCTGCCTGAGCTGCGGCGTCTCGGACCGGAGATCGGCCGGCGGAGCGGTGCGGTCGGGGCCGGTGGGGATGCAGGCGCGCAGGTAGCGGCGGAACAGGGCGCCGGCGAGCCGCGGTGTGAGGCGGTGGGACATCGAGGGTGGTGTGCGCGGTACTGCGAACGCTCCGTTCGGTGCTGGGGTGGGCGGCCCCGACAGGTGCTGGGGCCGCCCGTACGTTCATAGGGCGCGTCGGGCGGAGACGTTGGAAGCGGCGGCGGTCGAGGTTGAACTCGGGACGGTCGGCCGGGTGTTGCTGGTGCGCAGGTCGCGGAGGGCCTGGTGGTAGGCCGTCTCGTCGAAGACCTCGGGGGAGCAGTTCACGTCGTATCCGGCGATAAGGAGGACGGGGATCGCGCGGGTGGCGAGACGCTTCTGCTCATCCGGGTCGAGGTGCTCGGGTACCTCGTGCCAGGTGTAGACGGGCCCGGCGGTGCGAACCTGCTTGCGCTGCAGGCCGAGGAGGTCGAGGAGCTGGGCAGGGGCGCCGGTCGGGGTGTCGGCGTGGACGGTGGTCGAAAGCGCCTTGCGGTAGATCTCCACGTCAGTGCCGTAGTCGTCGGCGAGGTTGCCCATGGGCGCCTTCCAGATAGTCGAGTGGTCAGCGGCGCCGGTGGCCTGCCGTGCCCGTGAGATCAGCGTGCGAGATAGCGCTGGGTCACCTGTCGGGTCGTGATCTGGTGCGGGGAGGCGCCGAATCGGCTCGCCGCCGTTGTGCCTCATCGCCCCCGCCCGGCTGATGCCCTGGCGGCCGACGGGGACGCCATGGGTGTCGGCGGGGTGGCGGTGGGCGCGATCCGGCCCGAGGGGTGCTGGAGCGCGGTAGCGATGCCGTGCGCGTCGAGCAGCGGACCGATCGCCCGCACGGCGCGCGCCTGGGCGGTGGTGTCGTCGCCGCTGAGGCGGTGGACGCCGCTCTCGTCGCGGACGAATCCGTTGGCGGTCAGGACTACGGCGACCGTCTCGCTGACAGGGTCGGCGGCGAGGCTGCCGTCCGGCTGCCAGGTCAGGACGACGCGGTCCGGCTGGGTCGGGTGGATGCCTGCGGCGTTGCAGCGGACCTGCGCGAGAGCGGTGTCGAAGCGGGCCAGCAGGTCGCCGGCGACCAGCTCAGCGCTCTGGAAGGGATCGTCGGTCAGGACGATCCCGTCCGGTTCGCGCATGCCTCGGAATGCCTCCGCCGGAACGTCACCGGGGGCGACGGCAGCGACGAGGAACCCGCCCCGACCGGGCCGGTCGAGGACGACCAGCTGCGCACCGTCCTGGCGGGTGAGGACCGCCGCCTGCTGAAGCGGGTGTTCCGCGAGTGTCTGGGCCACGAGATCCATGTCCCAGACCCGATCCGTGAGTTCGGCGAGGTCGTCCTTGTCCTCGGGCGGGTGGTACCTACTGGCCCAGATGCCGGGCAGTTCACCGGCGAGGACGTCGGCGAACGAGGCAAGGCGCTCGGAGTCGTGGTCGTGCATGTTCTCCTTGTCAGGTGGGCGGCGTCAGCGGCGCGGCCCGGGGGCGACGGGTGGCGGCGGTGCCGGCACCGTGCGTGGCGAGGGCGGGCAGGCGCAACGGCTGGAGCGTTCGCGCTCGGTGGCGGGGACCTCTGCGGCGCAGGCGCTGCGGCCGGGGTGCCGGGTGTGCCGGTCGGCGAGGTTGTTCCGGTTGTGGATGAGATCGGTGCGGATGACGTGCAGGCGCTCGTCGGCGAGGTGGCGCAGGCGACGGGCGACATGCGGATCGGTCGCCTCGTCCAAGCCGTCGTGGAAGTCCGCGGTGGCCTGCAGTATCTCCTCGAGGGAGGTGAGGATCCCGTCGTGGGAGGCGGTCAGTTCCGTGAGGACCTCGGCCACCTCGTCGGTGGTGCCGACCTCGCGGATGCGCTCGGCGAGCTGCGCGATCTGCGCGCCCAGGGGCAGGTAGCGAGGCGGCCGTCGGTCGGTGCGGAAGTCCTCGTCGCAGTCGACGTGGTACCCGGCGGCCCATAGCCGGGCTACGGCTTCGGTGGCGAGACGGGTCTCCTCGTCCGTCGTGAGACCGACGGGTGCGCGGTGATAGGTCTCGTGGAGGCGGACGACGGGGACGAATCCCGCGCGTTGGAGGATGCTGTGGGCCTCGGGGTCACCGCCTCGGGCGAGCACCTCGTCGGAGTGAGGGTCGCGGCGGACGGTCAGGAATCGGTCGGACAGCGGCACGGGGCGAAGCTCCTATGGTGATCGTCGTCGGGCATTTCACACTGCGGTCGGGCGGGCCGGTACAACGCCGGTTCGCGCCGGACTGTCCAGGCGGCCGCCGTGGAGTCGAAGACCG
Organism: Streptomyces sclerotialus; assembly: GCA_000719105.1. Classification (GTDB taxonomy): domain Bacteria; phylum Actinomycetota; class Actinomycetes; order Streptomycetales; family Streptomycetaceae; genus Streptomyces; species Streptomyces sclerotialus_B. The sequence continues at coordinate 32,417 of JODX01000029.1, forward strand.
GCTGGATATCGCAGAGGCGGCCTGTACTCAGCTCCTGGTGGCGTGCGGTGTCGCGATCGTCGGTGCGCCGGTGCTCCGGTTGTCTGGAGGAACTGGTGCCGGAGACCGTGACTTGGTGTGATCCGGAAGTGCTTGCGCACCGGAGCGGCTCGGGAACCGCGATGTCACCCGGTGGCAGCAGGCCCAGGGCCCGGTCGATGGCGCGACAGGCTCCGCTGCGGCGTCACGAGTCGTCGCAGCGCGTCGGTCTCGCGGAAGTGCACGAGATCGAGTTCGAGCCGGTGCCGGGCGGTGGACGGGCAGGCTCACTGGCCGCGCTGTGCGTCGGCGATGTGCAGGAGCTGGCCGAGGGCCGTGGTCGTGTACCAGCCGCAGTCGATCAGCGCGTCCTGCCCGGCGTATTTCGGCAGGAGGTGGTTCTCCATGGCGCGCAGGTAGATCGAGCAGTCCGGGCAGCGGCGTGAAAGGTGCGCAAGGTAGCGCGGATGACCGGTGATGTACGTCTGCGCTCCGCCTGTGGGGTCGCGCAGCCGCCAGCCGTCCTCGTCGGTCGGCGTGTGCCAGGAGGGCGCGACGACTCGCATGGTGTCCCCCCACAGCTCTCCGGCGGCGACTCCCTTGAGGACGATGATCTGGTCCCCGATTTCGAAGTGGGCGTGGGTGACGTCGCGGGCGGGGGTGAGCGGGTCGGGCGTCGGAGAGAAAGCCGGCGTCGAGGGCGGGATCCAGGAGGACGGGTTCACACAGGTCCTTCCACACACGGGTCGGATGGTGGCGGGACGATCAATGGTCCGGAGGATCACCGGTTTGGCCAACCGGCCACCCTTGGCTATGTTCCGGGCCGTCCTTACCGGTGCGGGTTCTCGGATCCGCGGTCCGACTCGGTCGCCGCGTCGAGGAGTTCGATCAGGTCAGAGCCTTCTGCTTCGCGCTGGTCGATCCACCATCCGGCCCTGGTGATCATGCGGGCCTTCTCTTCCAGCTGCGTCCAGTCGGTCTCGTTCCAGGTGCCCTCGATGACCAGGGCGGTGTGCGCGGCGATCATCAGCTGGTGGCGGGAACGCTCACCCCAGTCGAGTGCCTTCTCGGGGCCTTCCAACGGCGGCATGTCGAAGCGTTCGGCCCACTCGGCGGCTGCCTGCTGCTCCTCGGCCCGCTTGGCGGCGAGCCACTGCTCCTTGGATTCGGTGTCGGCGTCGCGGGATGCCTTCCAACAGTCCCTACAGTCCCTGGCGGCGAGCCAGCGGGCGAATCCGGCCCGCTTGTCGGCGGGGCGATCGGACAGGTCGTGCACGACTTCGTGGCCGCAGTCGTGCGTGATGGTCCACTGTGTGCGGACAGCCATGAAGAGATCTCCTACGTTCGGGGCGTTACGGGCGGTGTGCGGACGCCGGGCGATGGTCAGCGTCAGCGACGCGGCCGTCGCCCAGAAGGCACCTGCCCGGTCGTACTCAGCAAGCGGGCCGGTGGGTGGAGCGTCGATGTCTCGGGACCTCCAGGGCGAAGGTCCGAGGCGAGATGTACGAGGTATCGGGCGGCGGTGAGCATCTCCGCGGCCCAGGTCGCGCGCTGGTTCTCCCAGTCGCGTCCCATGTCGAAAGGAAGCCGGATCCAGTGGCCACGCAGGGCGGGTTCGAAGAGGAACCCGGCATGGCGCAGGATGTCGGCGGCGAGAGAGTCGAAGCGGCCTTCGACTTCGACTTCGCCGCCTGGCCCGCGGCTGATGCGGATCGGTTGGGCGTCGGGCTTCACCGGGAGCGTCCGGGAGTGGAAGCGGGCGGGTGAACGGATGGTGTGTAGGTGAGTCCCGGTGAGATTGGACGCGCGGTCGGTGGCGAGGTCGTCGGCGCCGTGCGCCGACGCGGTGACTGGCTTGCGGCGGCCTGGGCGATGTGGTTGCGGCGTTCGACGAGTCCCTTCGGCCGGTGCGGGCGTGGCGGGTTGGCCGGTGTGAGGGCGATGTCGGCGTCGATGTGCACGGCGTAGCCGTGGTGACGCAGGTCTTGGGCGGCCTGCAGGGTACGGCGAGGTCCGTCACGCTCGGGGTCGGTGAGCCGGTATAGGCCCGGCTCATCGGGTACGGCCTCGAACTGCTCCCGGACAAGGAACCAGTGGGCCAGGTAGGCAGGCATCGAGGCGTTGGCAGAGACGACGAAGCCATGCTCGTCGTGGGTGCCGAAGACGAAGTGAGTGGCAGGATCCAAAGGGGGATCTCCATGCGGTGGCGGGCAGATGATTCAGCGGCGGGGGGCGTGCCGACCACGCGGCGTGGCCTGGGGCGACGCCAACTCACCGGCTCTTGTCTCTACTCCCGCGGGTTCGATTGCCGCGGGCACGTCGTTGTGACCTGCAGGTGCAGGTCGGCGGGGGTTCACTCGACTGGATGAAGAATCCGTCGTTTCGTCGAGAATCCCGAAGCTCTGGCTGTATCCCTGACGCATGCGCCAGTTCTGTGAACAGAGCGGCCGATGACTCTTGCTGTCGTCCGCAACCTGGCCTCGGCCCGAGCCTTGCGTACGGCGGAGGAGGTCGAGGTCTTCGAGCAGGAGATCGTCGACCATTACGCGTTGGCGATGGCTGCCGCTGGCCTGACAGATGGCTACATCGGGAATAGCCGGACGGTGGTGATCGACTTCGCGCGCACCCTGTCGGGGCCGCTGTGGACGGCCACCTGCGACGACGCGGACCGGTTCCTGGCGGGCCTCCGACGGCTGGGCAACACCGCCAACACTCGCGCCGGCAAGGCCGGTACGGTGGCGCAGTTCTTCGACTTCATGATCAGCCGATACCAGGGCGACATCCATGCGCTGACAGGATGTGTCGTCGAGCAGCCGATCGACGAGTACAACCGGCCTCCGGGCCGGGCGGCGGGGGAGCTGCGTATTCCTCCGTCCGACACCGAGGTCGACGTGCTGTTCCGCCAGTGGCGCGCGAGCATTCCCGAGGCGCGCAAGTATCTGCCCGCGGCGCGGAACTACTTCGCCGCCTCGCTCTGGCGACGCCTGGGCCTGCGCATCAACGAGACGGTCATGCTCGACCTTCGCGACTGGCGTCCTGACTTGGGCGAGTTCGGGAAGCTGCATGTCCGGTTCGGCAAGGGCAGCAGAGGTCGCGGTCCCAAGCCCCGGCTGGTCCCCGCCATCAACGGCGCGGATCAGTTGATCGACTGGTGGCTTGCAGAGGTCCGCCACCAGTTCGGGGCCGACTGGTCGGACCCGGACGCGCCGATGCTGCCCAGCGAGCGTCACGACGAGCTGCTCAACCGGTGCGCGCGGGTCGGCGACGATGCCCTGCGTCAGGCATTGAAAATTCAGACGAAGCTGTGGCTCCCGGCGTGGGCCGGACGACTGACTCCCCACGTCCTTCGGCACTACTGCGCCTCCTCTCTGTACGGCGACGGGATGGATCTCAAGGCGCTTCAAGAGCTGCTCGGGCACGAATGGCTGTCCACTACGACCCGCTACATCCACGTGCGCAGCGAGCACATTGAACGGGCGTGGACACAGGCCAATCAGCGGCTCGAAGCTCGATTCGGAATGGAGGTGTGACCTCGTGCGGTGGAATCTGCGGATGAAGGCGGCCGAGCGCGGCATCTGGAAGTCCACGGACATGCGCCGCCACCTTGCCGCGGCCGGTCTGGAGATCAGCGCGGGGAAGATGTCGGCGCTGTGGACCGGCACCCCGACCACGATCCGCCTCGATGACCTGGACGTGATCTGTGCCGTCCTCGACTGCGACCCCACCGCGCTGCTGATCCGAGAGCCCGACAAGGTCGCCGCCCGCCGCCCCCAGCCGCAGCAGGCAGCGTCCGCCACGTCGGACACTCCCGTAGTGGTCACGCCACGATTCGGACGGCCCCGATCGGAACCGCCCCTGTGAGCACCCCGCCGCCTCCGAAGTGCGCGATCTGCCAGGTCAACCGCATCGCGTGGACCAAGCCGCGGATGGAGTTCTGCTACGAGTGCCTGCCCGGCGGCCCGGTCGCGCCACCTCCGTGCCGAGGCTGCGGGTCCCGTGACCGGTACTTCAGCCAGGGCCAGTGCGACTCCTGCCACCCCGGCGCCCCGATGCATCCCGGGTCGTGCCGTGGCTGCCTGGCCTGGAGCGTCTACCGCGCCCACAGCTGGTACTGCTGGAGCTGCCGCTGGTGGGCGACCCACTATCCGACGGCCGAATGCATGGTCTGCGGCTGCCACACACCGATCGGCGACGCCGGCACGTGCCGCCTGTGCAGTGTGGAAGGCCGCCGCATGAAGGAACCAGGCCGGGCGGTCGACCTCGCAGCGGTCAGTCGCAACGGCCAGCAGCTCTACCTGGCCAACCCGCATCACACTTACGTGCCGCGCGGCAAGCGGCCTCGCTTGCAAGGCGAACCGACAGGCATCGCGTGCCTCCAACGCCGCAGCGCCATAGCTGAGTTCACTCCGCTGCGATGGAGGCAACTGCTGCTGTTCCGCATGCCGCCGAACCAGGGAGCCCTGAAGAGACGCATCGCCGTCCCCGACACCGAAATGCTGGCCTACTGCGATTCCGTCCTGCGTGACCACGCTGCTCGGCACGGCTGGAGCAAGAAGCTCACCAACGAGGTCAAACGCTCCCTCAAGCTCCTGCACGCCCTCCAGGACACCCCCGGGGCGAAGATCCATGCCAGTGACGTCCTCGAACTGCCACGGATCGGCGGCACCGCGCTGTCGACCCTGGAGATCCTGGCCGCGGCCGACCTGCTCATCGACGACCGCACGCTGGCCGTACGCCACTACTTCGCCAAACACACCGCCGACCTGCCGCCGACGATGGTCAGCCAGCTCCAGACGTGGCTCGACGTCATGATCGAAGGTAGCCGGCAGGCGCCTCGCAGGCGTGCACGGCACCCGCAGACCGCTCACCTGCACATCCTCGGCATGAGCCCGATCCTGCGAACGTGGGCGGAAGCGGGGCGTCAGTCCCTGGCCGAGGTCAGCCGCGAGGACTTCGTCGCTGCTCTCCCGGCCAGAGGGGCACACCGCAACTTCGCCGAGCAAGGCTTCCGCTCTCTGTTCAGAGTCCTCAAGGCCCAAAAGATGATCTTTATCGACCCAACGCGTGGACTCACCATCACTCCCGTCAACGCCACGGTGCCCCTCCCGCTGGACAGCGAGGCCATCCGCAAGGCACTCAACTCGCCCGACCCCGCTGTGGCCCTGGCCGTCGCGCTCGTCGCCTTCCACGCGGTGACGAGCCCGCAGCTGACGACGATGCAACTGACCGACGTCCGGGACGGCCGCCTCACCCTGCAGGACCGAACGATTCCGCTGGCCGACCCCGTCCTGGCCCGCTTGTCCGTCTACCTCGACCACCGGTCGAAGACCTGGCCCGCGACGCTGAACGCCCACCTCTTCATCAACCGAAGGACCGCACCACGAACCACACCGGTCAGCCGCAACTTCCCGTGGATCGCGGCACAGCTGAAACCGCAGGCTCTGCGGGAGGACCGCATTCTTCAGGAGATCCACGCCACCGGCGGGGACGTCCGACGCATCTGCGACCTGTTCGGACTCTCGATCACCGCTGCACTCCGCTACGCGAACACCCTCGAGCACCCCGACCTGGCCAACGGCCACATCGACAACTCGGTGGCCTCCAGCGCTGATCATTGAGACCTTAGGGCGGAGCTGACCAGCTGCGTTGACCCTGACCGAACGGGAGGACACAACCGCATGACAAGCCCGCAGGCCGAGCGCGCCCTCACCTACGCCGCTGACCTCACGCACGAAGACGTCACAGCCTTGGAGACGTTCCTCAACACGCAGCTCGGGCGGGTATACGAGGTGGTGGGTGAAACTGGCGAGACCTCCTTCGCGATGCGGTCCTTGCTCATCCTGGTCAGTGACTCGGCCGGGTGCCTGCACACTCTCCTTCGGTTGGAACAGCCCGATGCGTGGCAGCGGGCTGCGATCGTGCGTGAGTGGCAGCGGTTGCGCAGTACCGCACATCCGTTCAACCACTGCGAGGGGTTCGACCACGACCGCTGGTGGAATCAAGTGCGGCACTATGACGCCACCGATGAGAGGGCGGAACAGGAGCGGATTCTTCGGTTCGCCGATGAAGCTGTTCTCGACGAGGGGCCGAGGTCGACCGAATGAGGTGTCCCGCCAGTGGATGTGTGGTTCGCGTATCGCGCCTTGGCCCAGTTGAACCGACCCCTGGGTAAGGCGCGTCATCGGCCCATCACCCTTGGGTTCAAGGGGATTACGACGTCAGTATTCGTGAACTCACGGACCTTTCAGTGCATGCGGGCGTCGGTGTCGAAGAGGGCCAGCTCATGGGCGTGGAGAAGGTGCTGGACGATGAAGCTCCTGCCGGCGACCTTCCACAGACCGCGCCCACGGTTGAGGTGGGCGATGGCTTCCGCCTCGACGGAGGTGAGACCGAGCAGGGTGGCTGCGGCGTGGAGCTGGTCGGTCTCCTGGCGGTAGATGATCCGGGTGGAGCAGTCGGCGAGGAGTCCTTCGGCCAAGGCACGGCCCTCGGATCCGGCGTCGCCAGCGGTGAGCAGGTCGGACAGCCGGTGGATGACCATCAGGTTGGCGATGCCGAGACCGCGGGAGAGCTTCCACTGGGCCTGCATGCGCTGGAGAAGTCCGGGATGGCGCATCAGTCGCCAGGCTTCGTCGTAGACGATCCAGCGGCGGCCGCCGCGAGGGTCGGTGAGAGCGGATTCCATCCAGGCGGAGGCGCAGGTCATGGCGAGGACGAGGGCGGTGTCGTCGCCGGATCCGCCCAGCCGTGAGAGGTCGATGGTCAGCATTGGGCTGTCGGGATCGAAGGCGACCGTGCTGGGGGCGTCGAACATGCCTGCGAGGTCGCCGTGGACGAGTCGACGCATGGCGTGGGCGAGGTCGCGGGCGGCGTCCCCGAGCCGTCCGGACATCAGGCCGGCGGCCTCGTCGAGTTGTTCGGGACTGTTGAGGGTGGATGCGACATCGCCGAGGAGCGGTGTTCGGCCTGAGTCGTCAGCACGGGTGACGACAGTGTCGAGGGCGACGTCGAGGGCGGTGTGTTCCATCGGGAGCAGGTCCCGGCCCAGGACGGTGCGGGCCAAGGATCCGAGCAGGAGCAGTCGGCGCTTGCGGATCTCTCCTGCCCAGTCCGTCTCCGAGAGGGAGGCGGGGCGCGGCGCGGCGTCCAGCGGGTTCAGCCTGCCGGGGAGTCCCGGGCCGAGGGCGACGGACGTGCCGCCGAGCGCGGCGGCCACGGGAGACCACTCGCCCTTGGGGTCGCAGGGTACGTAGACGCGGTAGCCGAAGGCGACGGAGCGGAGCCCGATGCTTTTGGCCAGCGCGCTCTTGCCCTGCCCGATCACCCCGGCCAGCAGCACGTTGGGATTGGTGAAACCCTCGACCTTGCCGTACAGGGCGAACGGGTCGAACACGAAGCTGGCTTCCGCGTGGACGTCGCGGCCGATGTAGATGCCCTCAGCGCCGAGTCCGCCCTCGGCGAGGAAGGGGTACGCCCCAGCGGCGATGGCGGTGGTCATGCGGTGGTCGGGGAGCCGAAGCCGGTTACCGCGGGCCGACGCGGGGCCGGGGCGTCCGCTGGGCGGGTAGAGGGGTGCCGGGCTCTCGTGGTCAGCCGTGGCTGTTCCTGCTGCCTGCCCAGCGACTTCGGAGCGGGCCTTGGCGACGGCCTCGGCGAGCCGGCGGCGGGCTGCCTTGCGGCTGGCCCGGTCGGTACCGTGCGGAGTGAACAGGGGGGAGGCCGAGGCACGCCGGGCTCGGCGGGCGGGCCGGTGGCTCATCGAGGGCCCTCGATTCGGCGGGTTCCGCTCATCGAACGCACGCGGTGGTGTGCGGCGGGCGGTGCAGGTCGGTGGGGGTGTTCTTGCGGCGGACGACATGCCCGGCTGCCAGGTGGCGCTGACAGATGGTCAGCACCGGCGGCCCCTCGGGGAGCTCCTCGGGATGGCACTCGGTGATCCGGGGGCTGGTCTGGGTGAAGGGTGACGGCAGGAGATGGAAGGCGGAGTGGACCTCTGCGGTGGCCTGCCAGAGCCGGGTCTGGGCGGTGGCAAGGTGCCGGCCCGCGGCGGGGTGGGAGGGACGGGTCGTGTCGGCGAGTTGGTCGAGGAGCAGGTGCACGGCGGTGAGGTGGGCGTGAAGCGTGTCGAGGTGAGCGCGGTCGACCGGCGTGTGCTCGGTCTGCGCGATCTTGCGGTGGTGACGGATTCCGGCGCTCGCGGCACGGAGGTAGGGGTGTGCGTCGTCGTGAGAGGTGGTGCTCAAGGAGGGCAGTCCTTCCTGCCGCCGACCGGTGGCAGGGCGGGGGGAACGATCTCGGCGGTGACGCCGTCGTTCACAGAGCGGTACGGGCGAGGGGCAGTGCGCCGAGGGTGAAGGCATCGGGCTGCTGGTAGTTGAGGCGGCGCAGGTCGACTCCGGCGGTGACGGCGGCGGTCTCGATCTGTGCGCAGGCCGCGTCGAGCAGAGCGTCGGTTTCGGCGGTGACGGTGACCAGACCGGTCAGGGCCACGTCGGAATGCCCGGCGATGAGCTGCCGCTCACGCTGCTTGACGTCGGCGTACTCGACGGAGTCTTCCTCGCTGTCGACCTGGCCGCGGCGGGCGCGCTCGTTGGCGTCGGCGATGATCGCAGCTTTGCGGCGCTGGACGTCGCGGAGCGCGGCCTCGAGCGCCTGGGGAACGTAGATGAGGGAGAGGCTGCGACGGACGCCCGCGGTGAACATCAGCCCGTGCAGAAATCCTGCGCCCGTCTCGACCCTCGGCCAGTTCTCCACCCAATACGTGGCGTGGCGTGCGGTGTCGGTGGCGAGCCGGTCGTACTCCTCGACCTGGACGACGGGACCGGCGGCGGAGGGATCGGCCTCGGCCCGGCCGGTGTCGGACCACTGCTGCAGTGCGGCGAGGGCCTTGGGATCGTAGGCGGTGCGGATGACGGCGGCGATCTCCCGGGCGGACAACCAGCCGGTGACCATGAGGCTGGCGTTGCGGGCGGCCTGGGCGATGGAGGAAGTGGTCTGCTGCATGACCGTGAAGGCGCCCGGCAGTCCGCCGCCTGCCTGGCTGATGAGCCGCTTGGCGGCCTTCAGGTCGAGGGAGATGGCGAGGTAGGTCTCGTGCGGGGCGGCGGCCGGTCCCGCGGAGGCGACGAGCTCGGAGTAGATCTCCCCGGCGACCGGAACCTCGGGTCGGCCGTGCTGGGCCCAGTGGCGGGAGAGGGTGTCGCCGGAGTCGGGGACGGTGCGCTCCAGGACCTGCACGGTGGCGACGTGGCCGGTGCGGGCGATGCCGGCCAGTGCGCGGCCCCAGCTGTTGACGTTTGCGTTCTGGGTGGCCGGGTCGAGCAGGGCGAATGCACGAGAGGTGACCCGGGCGACGGCGGTAAGGGTCTGGTGGTGCGGGTCGTGGACGGCCGCGGCGCCGTTGGCGGAGTCGCCGGGGGTGACGACCTTCAGGGACGCGGCGGTGCCGGGCAGGTGCAGGATGCCGTCCTGCCGGGGCCGGGTGACCGGGCGTGCGAGCCAGAGCTTGTGCCCGGTACGGCGGCGGCTCGCGTAGCGGATGACGATGGGTGCCCAGTCGATCAGGGAACGGCCGTGGCGGCGGATCGTGACCAGCGCGGCGACGGCTGCCCACAGCGGGGCCAGCGCCACGGCGCCGAGCAGGCCGGTGAAGACCACCGTCACGAGCAGCAGCGCCAGGGCGGCGGAGACGAGGACGAGTTGCGGGAGGGAGAGGCCGAGGAGGATGCCGCGGCGGGACCGGTGCGGGAACTTCACCGTGACCGGGGCGACGGAGGGATCGGACAAGAGGGTGGTCCAAGGGGCGCGGGCAAGGTCCGGGGGCGGGGCAGGGGAGTGACGGTCAGGTCCCGCCCCCGGAAGTGGAGAGGGAGATCAGCGGCTGGTCGGGGGCGGCGGGGATGTCGCGTCGCTGCCGGTACCGGCGGCCTGCGAGCCGCAGGACGGCGGGGCGCCCTGCGGCGGAGGCGTCGTGGACGGTGGTGTGGTGGACGGCGGTGTGGAAGTCCAGCCACCGACCCGACCGGGCGCAGCGCCGAATCCGGATCCGTAGCCTGAGCCGCCACTGGTAGGGCCGCCGCCGACCTGGCTGCTCATGTCATCGACGCCACTGGTCGGCGCAGGCTGCACGGCCTTTTCCAAGCCGGACTTGGCGGAAGCCCCACCCGGAGCGCCGCCAGAGCCACCGGACTGCCCGCTCTCCTGGCCGGCGCCACCGCTGCCTCCGCCACTCGAACTGGAGGCAATGTCCCCAGGGAACCCTCCGCCACCTGGAATCGACTCCGGTCCCTGCGGAGCGGCCCCGGCTCCCGCGCCTGCTCCGGCTGCCGCGCCGCCGGTTCCAGCGGTGGTTGCCATCGCGGCTGCCTTTCGCCCGGTGCGCTCGGCGTGCTGCTTGGCGAGCTGCGCACCGGCGCCGCCGGCGCGGTGCAGGGTTTCGCCGTCGGAGCCCTCGGCTGCCCAGTGCACGAACTTGAAGGTCGCGTAGGGGCACAGCAACACCAAGATCATGATCACAATGCCCGCGAGGACATCGGCGAGCGCGGCCAGACCGTCCTTGGCCTCGGTTTCGCCCATGGCGGCGATGCCGAGGACGAAGATGATCGTCATCAGGAGCTTGGAGACGACGAGGGTGGCGGTGGCCTCGATCCAGCCCTTGCGCCAGCGACGCGCGACCTCCCAGCCTCCGCCGGCTCCGGCGAAGACGGCCAGGGTGACCATGACCAGGATGCCCACCTTGCGGACCATCATGACGCACCAGTAGAGGACGGCGCCGATGGCGGCTCCCAGGCCGGCGAAGACGGTGACCAGCCATCCGAGCTCGGTGAGCCCGGGTATCTGGTTGACCTTCACGATGCGGCGAACTGCGGAGGCGACGTCCATGTTGGCGGCCTTGAACAGGCCGGCGGACAGGGCATCGACGACCTCGATCGCGACGGTGGTCAAGGAGATGGCGACGAAGGCGAAGATCACGCCGGACGCGGTGCCGGTGAACGCCTGGGCCAGGGCTTGCCCGTCACGCCTGATCGCGGCGCGCACGAGCTGAGCGCAGAAGGTGGCCACCAGGGCCACCAGGCCGATGGGCAGGACGGTCTCGTAGTTGTCGCGGAACCAGCCCGCGTTGAGATCGACCCTGGTCGTGCTGTCGACGGCCTTGGACGCGAGGTCGGCGGCTGCTGCGGCGAGTTCGCCGGCGCTCTTGGCCATCCAGTCGCCGATCGCCTTGCCCGGGTTGGACGCGAAGTCCACGGCTTCGCCGACCGCGCAGACCTTGTCCGCGAGGGGGAGGTCACAGAACCCCATGGGGACTCCTTTCGGTCACGGTCAGGGCGCGACGTTCGGGGCGATGGCGACGAGCGAGCAGTCGGCCGAGGGCCGGCACTGCACGGCGAGGGTGATGGAGCGGTCCTCCGCACCGCCGCCGCCCTTGGCCCAGGCGATGGTCTGCTTGCCGGTCACGGTGACGGCGTAGATGTACGCCTCGGTGATCGCGGAAGGGTCCTCCGCCAGGGCCTGCTGGAAGGCAGTCGGATAGTGAGCCTCGGCGACGGTGGCAGTGGCGTGCTGCTTCTGGTCGGCCATGCGCGACCACAGAGTCGGATCGGGTATCTGCGCGGAGACCGAGGCCCAGTCGCTGTACTCGCTCTCCTCCGTCATCCACGCCTCCATACCGGCGAGCTGTTGCTCACGGTTGGTGTCGCGGGTGTCGTAGGACCAGAGCATCTGGGCTGCGGCCTTGGCGAAGGCGATGGGGTCGGATACCTGCGGAGGCCGGGGGACCGAAACCCTTTCGGCTTCCGGTTCGGTGGAGGGCGCGTTCGACGTTGACGAGCTGGAGGGTACCGACGGCGTCGGGCCGGCGGACGCGTCGTGCTGTCCGTGGCGGCCGGTGACGTAGGCGGTGACGCCTGCCAGGGCCAGCAGCGATGCCAGGACCACGGTGATCGCGAGGATGCGGCGGTTGGCTGACCAGCCGACGCCGTAGGCCGACAAGGAGAAGCGGTTCTTCATCAGTGAACCTGCGACCCCAGGCTGCTGAAGAAGGCCACGATGCCGTTCGCGGCGCCGAGGCCGAGGGCGGCACCCGCGGCCACGGTCGCGCCCTTCTTGCCGTTCGCCTCGGCTTGGTGGCCACCGGTGTGGTGACCCCAGGCCCACACCGCCAGACTGACGGCGAGGGCGCCGACCACGGCGATGATGCCGAACAGGTTGATCGAGCTGACGACGTTCTTGAGGACGGACAGCCCGGGAAGGCCACCTCCCTGAGGAGTGATTCCGGGGTCGAAGGCGAGATGGAGCCGGTCGGCGAGAGGTGTCATGGGTGGGGCAAGGCTCCTTGCGTACGCAGGCCGGAGGGTCGAAGTGGGAAGTGGAAGGGAAGGGCCGGGCGGAGGCCGATGTCACAGGACGCGGCGCACGGCGAGAACGTCCCAGTTCCTGAGCGGCGTGATGCGCACGGGCTTGCCCGTGCGCGGGGCCTCGATGACGAGCCCTTCGCCCACGTACATGCCGACGTGCTCGGGGCGCGCTGCGGTGCCGCGGCTGAAGATCAGGTCACCGGGCTTCATGGCCTTTACTGAGACGGCCCTGCCTTCGTCGACCTGCGTGTACGTGGTGCGGGTGAGCTGGATACCGGCCTTGGCGTACGCCTGCTGCATCAGCGAGCTGCAGTCGCAGCGGCCCATCGGATCGGGTCCGTGCGGCGCGGTACAGGTGCCGCCCCACTGGTACATCGTGCCGAGCTGGTGCATCGCCCAGACGATCGCCTTGCGGGCGCGTGAGTCGGCGTCCTCGGGGATCTTGTAACCCTGGGGGATGGCGCCCTCGGGGATCACCCCGAAGGACGAGCCGTCCTCCGTGGCGCAGTCGGACACCGACGTGGGCTCGTCGGTCTCTTGGCCGACACCGTCATCGGAGGCGGGGAAGGTGCCGGCGATGGCCTTCTGCAGTGCGGTCGCCAGCGCCTCCCACTGGGCGTAGGCGTCCGCGTAGCCGGACATCTGCACAGCTTGGGCTGCCTGTGTCACGGTCATCTGCTGCCAGCCGTTCACCTGCACCAGCGCCGCGTAAAACCTCTCGGACGCGTAGACGGGGTCGCGGATCTGCTCGGGCGTCCCCCAGCCCTGGCTCGGTCGTTGCTGGAACAGGCCGAGGGAGTCGCGGTCCCCGTAGGAGAGGTTGCGCAGGCGGGATTCCTGCATGGCGGTGGCGAGGGCGACGATCTGACCGTGCTTGGGCACGTGAAGGCTGATGCCGGTGGCGACGATGGTTCGTGCGTTCGGGATCTGCTCACCGGGCAGGTCCAGGCCCTCGATGTCGATGCCGATGGCGGAGGCGTCCGCGCCGTCGAGGATCTTGGTGACCTGTTCCGTGACTTTGTCGGTGTCCAGGTCGGGCAGGCACTGAAGGGACGCGTTGCTCTGGGCGGCGGCTTCGCTCGACGTGGCCATCATCATGGCCGCGCCGCCGAGGAGGATGGGGGAGAGGAAGACGACGCCGATGCCGGCGGCGAGCGTCTTCAACCTGTGCGGCTCCCTCGCAGCGCAGTAGGCGTGGGCAGGGGCGGGCAACGAGACATCATGAAGGCTCCCTTCGGAGTGGGTGTTCGGTGTGCCGGGCACGCGTGAGGACGGGGGAAGGCGTGACGGCCGGGATGGGTGATCAGGAGACGCTGGCCCTGTGGGCGAGTGGAGGCTCGGTCCGTGGGCCAAGGTAGCCAGGTGTGCCGGGCAGGGGAATCTCCGCATGGCGTGGTGGGAAGGTGCCAGCGGCGGTGTGCGCCGGGCGGTTCAGAAACAGTAGGCCCAGAACTGCGGTTGACCAAAAAGACGCTGTGAGGGGTCGGAATCCGGACCCCTTGCAGCCGCTTCTTGGTGAGCGGCCTATTCACTCCTACAGTTCTGGGACGCCCCTTGCCCCCGTTCCGTGGATTCCCCAGGCTTCTGCATGCCTGCTTTCCAGCCTGCCCGAATCTTCCGGAGCGAGAAGGCGCCGCAAATTCCCACGCCCGAATCGGAATACCTCTTTGCCTTTTTCCCTTCATCAGGGCGACGCCCTCAGCGTGCTGTGCACGCTGCCGGACGACTGCGTCGACTCCGTGATCACCGATCCGCCGTACAACTCGGGCGGCAGAACCGCCAAGGAGCGCACGTCCCGCTCGGCGAAGCAGAAGTACACCTCCGCCGACGCCCAGCACACCCTGCCGGACTTCACCGGCGAGAACATGGATCAGAGGTCGTACGGGTTCTGGCTGACCCAGATCATGACCGAGGCCCACCGGCTGACGAAGACCGGCGGGACCGCCCTGCTGTTCACCGACTGGCGTCAGCTACCCGTCACCACGGACGCGATCCAGGCCGCGGGATGGCTGTGGCGAGGGGTGCTGGCCTGGCACAAGCCGCAGGCCAGGCCGCAGAAGGGCCGCTTCACCCAGAACTGCGAATTCATCGTCTGGGCGTCGAAGGGTCCGATCGACGGCTCCCGTAACCCGGTCTATCTGCCCGGCCTGTACTCCGCCTCCCAGCCGTCGGGTTCGAAGCGGCAGCACATCACGCAGAAGCCGGTCGAGGTGATGCGCGAACTGGTCCGGATCAGCCCCGAGGGAGGCACGGTGCTCGACTTCTGCGCCGGCTCCGGCTCCACAGGCGTCGCTGCCCTGCTGGAGGGGCGCGACTTCATCGGCGTGGAGAAGACCGAGCACTACGCCGGCATCGCGGCCGACCGACTGGCCGAGACCGTCCGTCAGACCCTGACCCAGGACGACGTCGTCCTGACCGTCTGACACCACCGCCCAGCCGCCCACCAGCCCCCGTGTCGGCGCCTTGGTGCGGCATCCCCTGACAGCCGCGGCTCAAGGAGGCCCTGCCCAGTCATGTCCGAACCCGCAGTACCGCCAGACGAGGGCGAGCTGGAACCCGTTCGTATCCCCGATCTCCACCTCGAAGAGATCGAGGCCAGCGTCCGGAAGCTGATGGAGCAGTCCGCTCAGCAAGCCCAACAGCTCGACCACCTCGCTGCCGCCCCCACACCGCCCACGGGCGCCTCTCCATTCGCCGCCTTCGGCATGCCGGGCCTCGGCGCACCACACCCGGCGGCGCCGCCGGAGCCTCGGCCGATCCTCGAGCTTGAAGGCGAGGAGTACGAGGACGAACTGGACGCCCTGTCGGACTGGGTGGACGACTTCCTGCTGGCCGTATACGGGGCCGAGGTCACCACGGCCGCCCCGTGGTGCCTGCGGTGGCAGGAGCACAGCGACGTCGTGGCCTGGCTGCACGCGCTGTGGCTCGCCTACCAGCAGCACAAGGACCCCGAGGCCGGTCTCAGTGGTCTGCTCGTGTGGCACCGGGACTTCCTCACCCACACCATGGCCGCCGTCAGAGGGCCGGGCGGTCCCTTGTCGGCGTGCATGACCTCACCGGACCGGCCCGCGCACCGCCTTCTGCCCGGCCCGCCGCCCTCAACCCGCACGGAGAAGGCGAACGCGTCGGATGCGGGCGTGTCGGATGCCGGCGTGTCGGGCGAGTCGACGTCATGAGCGGCGGGCAGCAGCCGACTTTCGGCCTCAGCCTCGACCCGCGTGCCCTGACCGACCTGGTCCAAGCCCCGAGCGACATCCGCGACCTCACCCTTGCCTACCTGCAAGAAGTCGTGAACGCTGAGCGGTTCGGGACCAGACTGACCGGTGACCTGGAGGGCTACCGGAAGCTGTTCGTGGACTCCCGCAAGGAGTGGCGCGTCATCTACGGCATTCGCCCGGCACCCGAGACGTCCGCGCACCGACGGGAGATCCACGTTGTCGCGGTACGTCCTCGTGCCGACAACGACGTCTACGACACCGTCGGCAAGCGCCTGGGCATGAACCGCCGACCGCTCAGCGCCCGGACTCACGCGGCCCGCTCTCGCTCGCCCCAGCTCCCCTCTCGCGGTCCCATTCCGAAGCCGGGACCTCTGCCCTCGACCGTGCCCGGCCTTCCCCGCCCCGCTCGAATGCCCGCGCACCATCAGGCCCGCTGACCCAAGGAAAACGCCTGCCCACGCCCCCCGAAGCCACGCCGGAAATGTCCCGGCGATCGGTCTCCTCACTGGACCACCGCATCGAGGCCGCGACCGGCCATGACGTCGACACGCTCTGGGCCCGCCGCGATGCTGGCGCCCTGGACGAGCAGCACACGCACCTGGTGGACCTGCACCGCGAGGTGGCCCAGGCCGTCACCGGTGTGACGTTCTACCGCACCCTGCTGCACCGCCTCTCGAGCGGCGAATTCCCTGTCGACGGCGCCCTCTGCGAGCGGATCGACCGCACGGTGGACCAGTTGGAGGAGGCTGCCGGACAGCGTGACGCTGCCGAGCGACGGGTGATCGCCGCCCTGCAGCCGATCGAAGCCGCCGCCCGCAGCGCCACCCCCGACGGTCGTGAACCGATCCCGGCTGCCGACCAAGCAGCACTGCTGGCCATCGCAGGCGGCGCCAAGCTCCACCAGCATCTGCTCACCAATCGGCTGTCCGTCGTCACCGCCTCCGGCACCCGCATCCCATACGACCAGCTACAGCACCTCGAAGCCTCCGGGTTCGTCACCCGGGACACCGGCCATCCTGTGCACGCGGGACAACCGGTCGCCCTCACCGAAGCCGGTCGTGCCGCCCTGGCCCGCAACCGCACGCGCAGCACGGCAACGACACCGGCCGCGCCCCGGCCCGGCAACTGGCCGGCGGCCACACGCAGCAGCCGCCACTGATCTCCGCCCGGCCCACCGAAAGCGCGCCTATGCACTCATCCGAACTCGATCTCCGGCTGGACGGCTTCCAAGCCGCCGACGAGCAGACCAGGGAAGCCTTCCGGCACGCGATCGAGATCGAACAGACCGAGCTCACTCCGCTGGCCGAACATCACGCCCCCGACGGCGGCAGCTACTACGTCCTCCACAACGCCGCCGCCACTTGGGGCATCCCCGGCGAGCCGCAGCTCGTCGCCCTGCACCTGCAACGCGACCTTCCGACGAAGACGTTCCGCTTCGAGCACGCGACCCTGCCGCTACCGGCGATGGCACAGGCCTGGCTCGTCCACCGCGGCTGCCCGCCCGAGAAGATCAGCCTGACGCCCGGTGCGGGAACCTCCCCAGCGGACGAGGTGACCCGTGCGCTGGAAGCGCGGCTCAGCGCTGACGGCAATCACTTCGCCCTCCTGCACAGTTACACCGACGACGACCCCGACAATTCCGCGACCGTCGTGGTGCTGCGCTCCTTGGGCGAGCGCAGTCCCTTTCCGTTTCGCGTCCTTCACGAGGACGTGGACATCGCCTCCTGGACCCACACCTTGCGCGAGGGCGGCTTCGCCACGTACGCAGAAGCACTCCAGTGGTGCGAGGACGCCCTCAGCGGCGAGGCACCTCCTCTGCCGCCGGTTCAGCCTCGGTCCGCCCCACGACCCGGTAATTCCCTCCCGTCGCCGGCACAACGCGCTGCAGGCCGCAGTCGCTGATATCACGCGCGAGGCGCCGGAAATATAGACGACGTTCGCCGGTTAGCCAAACCGGCAATTCCAAGGACTCTAGTAGCGGACGACGGGGCGAACGCCCGGTTCGCTTCCCTTCTGCATCCCCTTTTCCCGTACGGAGGTCACTTCCGCATGCGCTCATCCCGAATAGCGATTCCCGCCGCAATGCTCGGAGCGCTGGCTCTGCCGTTGCTGTCGGCTCCCACCGCCAACGCAGCAACGGCTGCGACTGCCGCAACAACCACCAGCGCCAGCAGCTGCCACAACCTCCCGCCACTCCCGTACGAGGTCCACGCGGAAGCCGTGACCATCCGCTCAAAGGCGTCGGCGAAGTCGACCAGCCTCGGCATTCTCTACCGCAGCCACAAGTTCACGGTGCACAAGACGAGCGGCAACTGGCTCTACACCACGGACAAGACGACCGGCGTAAAGGGCTGGGTCTCCGGCACCTACGTCTATCGCGACGTCCGCATGTGCCTGAGCTGACCCAGATTCGTCCTCCGCCTGCCGATGCCCCGTGTGCCCACCAGAAAGGAAAGCCCTGTGCCTGACGAGGCCGACGATGTCGTGGGCGTGCTCACAGAGCAGATCGAGGAACGCTTCGGCATGAGCATCGGCACACTGAAGGCCGCCGTCGCAGCCTCGCCGAACGTCCATCGCGGGGCCACCGAGGTCGTGCGCTGGCACCGGCTGCTCACCGAAAGCCAGGCCGCTCTGAAGAGGGCGGAGGACGACCTTCTGCACGCCCTGGAGACGCAACCCAGCGAGGTCGACGACCGAACCATGGACCTCGCCCACCGCGTCAACGCCGCCGTCTACATCCGTGACGGTCGCGCCATGGTCGTGCGGTGGCTGCTCGACCCCGACGCGCCGGGCAAACGGGGCCCCGCCGCCGACCGGCCGGCCCGCCTCAACCGCGGCCGGCCTCAGGGCCCGGCCGTGCCCACCAGCGCATCGGCCCGGCCCACGACAGCGCCGGCCACCGACCGGGGAGCCCTGCGATGAGCATCCGCGACAAGTCCTGCACCCAGGACGCCCGGCTCCGCGAGGTCTTCGGCATCCCCGTCACCGATCTGTACGAGCGAGTTGCCGACCCGGACGCCCCTGCGGCCGTCACTCGGGCTCTGGAACTGCGCAGCTTCCTCGCCCTCGCCGAGGAGCAGGTGACCCGGATCCGCGACCGCGTCCACGAGGCGATGGCGCCTGAGCACGCCATGGACGACCTGTCCGCGGACGACCTGCGGATGGACGCGCAGTGGCTGGAGGCAGCGCTGTCGGCCCGCGACGGCTACCGCACCGCGCTGGACGACCTGCTGCGCACCATGCCCCCGCTCCACCAGCAGACTCGTCGCTCCACTCGACGCGCCCAGCAGACGGTCAACACCGCCCTGCCTCCGGCCTCCGCCACCCCGGCACCTGAGCGTGCCGGGGCGGCCCGGAGCCGACGATGAAGAAGGCCCTGCCGCTTGCTCCATCCCACTGCCGCTGAGATCGCGGCGCGGATCGAGGAACTGTACGGCGCACCGCTGCCCAGCCTCGAAGCACACGCCCAGGACCAGGCCCGCGGCATGCTGGCCGCGCTGCTCGGCAGCCATCACACCCTGGCTCTTGCCGAACGCAGCGTCATCGTGCAGCGAGAGCGGCTGCAACATATGACCGACCCCGAGCGGCAGATCGGCGCCCGCGAGGTCTCCCACATCCTCGACTGCGCCCGCCGGCTCGCCGAAGCCGTCGCCGTCCGCGACACACAAGCCGCAACGGCCGACGCGGTTCTGCGCAGCCTCGGCCGCGCTCCGGCAGCGGAGCCACCCACCACCTCCACCGCGGCCCCCGTTCCCGTTCCGCCCGTACCAGCCACGGGCCCTGCCCCCAGCCGCTGACCCGACAGCGCCCGGCCATCCCCACTCAGGAGTTCCACCCCTTGGCCACCACCGGTCTGCCGCCCGCCGACGACGCCGACGTCGCCCGGGTCACCGAAGCCCTTCAGATGATCACCCCACGCTGGAACGTACGGATCCTGCTGGCCATGAACCAGTCGCCGCAGCGCTACACGGAGATCGCGGCCAAGCTGCCGTACCTTCAGAGCGGCCAGCTGCACCCCAAGATCCGCTCACTGTGCGACGCCGGCCTGGCCGAGCGCGACGAACACTCCGCGCGCCACGTCACGTACGGTCTCACCGCCCGCGGGCGACAGCTCCTGCCGGTGCTCCCCGTGGTGGCTGCCTGGGCCCAGGAGCACCTGGAGCAGCCGGAGCAGCCGCTGTCCGCGATCGAGCAGATCGAGGACAGCTTCGACCTCCTCACCCGTCGCCAGGCTCCCGCGATTCTGTGGGTGCTGAAGTCGCGGCAGGAGGTAAGCGCACGGGCCTTGGCGCGCATCGTGATGCCCGATGGCTACTGGACCAACATCTACCCACCGCTGCGCCAACTCATCGATGACGGACTGGTGGCGACCGCGGGCAACGGGCAGCCCTACCGCCTCTCGCAGGCCGGTGACGCGTTGGGTCCCGTCTTCGGGGCCCTGTCCATGTGGTCCGCCGGACGGCCGCTCGAGCACGCTGCCCGGCATCCGCTCTGGGGGCAGCCCGGCCCGAGAACCGTGACTGCTGCTCGCGCCTGGACAAGCCACCGGTCCCGGTTCCCTGCCCCCACCGTCCCCCCGGGCCCTGCCGTACTACCGCAGCCCGTACACCGCCCCGGCTGGCAGCCCGGCGAGTTGTTCTCCCACGTCGCTCCCGCCCTCGCGCCCGCCCGCGTGAAGGCCGCCCTGCCGACGGGAGGGGCCCGCCGATGATCCCCGCCCTCTCTCACCAGCAGGTCCACGACATGTGCACGGAGCTGTCCTCCGCCGGCTTGATTCGCCTGGTCAGCGAGATCGACGACCACGGAGCGATACCGGTGCGCGGCCTGACACGCACCCTCACGGACCTCCCCACCCGCCAGATCCGTCAGGCGGTCGAGCAAGCAGACGCCCTGGGACTCCTCACCCGCACCCCCGGCAGCCTGAGTCTTTCGTCAGCCGGCCGGGATCTCGCCGACGTGTACGACGCGACCGCGCGGTGGGCCCGGCGGCACGATTACCCCGCCGCGCTCTGCGACTTCGCCGGTCGGATCCAGCACACCTTTGCTCTCCTGGGCACGTCAGCCGACGCGCAGGGTTCCAACGGCGAGCACGACGCTGACCTCGGCCGTGTGCAGCGGTTGATGGCCGAGTGGGTCCACACTCATCGGCGAACCCGGAGCACCTACGGCGTCGCCGCGTGACGTCCACCCCCGGTCTCTTCCGCAGGATCTACCTGCCGCGCAGCGCCGACGGCGCCGCCTTCGCGATGGCCACTTACGGCACCCCCCTCCTTGTCCTCGCCGCCACCGGATCGGCCGCGTTGACCGGCCTCGCCTTCGCACTGGAATGGACTCCGCGCATTGCGGCCTTCACTGTGATCGGCACCATCGTGGACCGCTTCGGAGCGGCCCGCGTCTTCCGGGCAGCCTGCCTCGCGCGGGCCGTGGTCGTACTCGCCGCTGCCGGAGTCCTGGCCGCGCTCGATGCCGGATCGTCGGCGGTGACCGCCGCGGTCATGCTGCTGGCTGCGTCCACCGGCATCCTGACCGAGTTCAGCTACGTGGCCGCCGAGACCGCCGGCGGCGCAGCGAGCCGGAGCGCGGGCTCCCAGGCCCACCGGGTGCAGTCCGTCCTGCTGGGCATCGACCAGACCGCCACGCTCGCTGGACCGTTGGTTGCCGGGCTGCTGCTGGAGCACGGTGGGCCGACCGCCATGCTCGGCACACTCGCGACCTTCTCCCTGCTCGCCGCCGCCCTCGGATTCGCAGAGCGCGGTACTACGACGAGCACGGCGTCGGCCGAGGGAGGGCTCCGGGCGGGATGGGCGACACTGCGCTCGCTGCCCGCCCTGGCCTGGCTGGTCGGCGGCCTCGTCGTCTCCAACACGGCCGTCGCGGTCCTGCAGGCGGCCATGCCGGTGATCGTGGTCACCGAACTGCAACGCTCCAGTGCCGACGCCGGACTCATCTGGTCCGCTGCCGCCGTCGCCTCCCTGCTCGCCATCACCGCCGCCCGAAGGGCGATCGACCGCTGGGGCCTGTGGCCGGTCGGTGCCGCAGCCGCCGTCCTCGCTACCGCAGCAACCCTCGCCGTCTCCCAGGCCGACACCTATCACAGCTACCTGCTGCTGATCGCCGTTCTGATGGCCGGCGAAGGCGGCCTCACCGTCGTCCTGCGCACCCTGCGCTCCCATCTGATCCCGGCCGACGTCTTCGGCAGCACCCTCAGCGTGACGATCCTGCTGCTGTTGCTGCCGTTTCCTGCCGCTGGGCTCATCGTCGCTGCCCTCCCACCCGCACAGCTCAACCACGCCGTCACCGCCGCCGCGCTGCTCCAAGCAGCCGGTCTCGTAACCGCCTTCAACCGGCTGCGCACCCTGCCAGCCGTGCCCGCACCGGCACCCTGACTCTCTGCACAGGCCCGCCCCTTTCGTCCAGCATCAGACAGGGCAGGACTGTTCCTCCGCACCAGTGCGAACCACGACTACGCGGCCCTGTGCCCACGCTGCGTCGCCGTCCACCCCGAGTGGGCCACCGCCATTGACGCCGCCGACACGACCCGCGAAGGGCAGCGCAGCGGACCTTCTGCCCCACCCCACCTTCCTGCATTGATGAGGAGCTGTTCTTGTCCGACCGACCCGTCGTCCTGGTCGTCGCTGCCGCCGACATGGAAGCCGAGGCATACCGGGGCTACTGCCTCGAAAGCATCGCTGCCGTCTACGACGTCGTCCTCATCACCGGCGATGAGCCGTCGTGGGAGGTCCCGTACATCAAGGACTGCATAGTCGTGCCCGACCCGACCGACCAGGCGGCACTGTCAGCCGCCGGCCGTTCCCTGGCCCAGCGCCACGACATCGCAGGGGTGCTCACATGGACCGAGTGGTATCTCGTTCCGGTCGCCCGCCTCGCACGCCAGCTCGGCCTGCCGACCACCACACCGGAGGTGATGCAGGCATGCCGCAACAAGGCCACCGCGCGCGCCCTGTTCACCCGCCACGGCGTCCCGTCGGCTGCATCGGTCAGCGTCCGCACCCTTCAGGAAGCACGAGCCACCGCCGAGCGAATCGGCTACCCGGTCGTCCTGAAGCCCGCCGCCCACGCAGCCAGCATCGGCGTGGTCCGTGTCGACACGCCCGACGAGCTCACCGCCGCATACTCGCTCGCCGACCGGGCCGCCAGCATGGGCGTGGAGAACACAGACGTGCTGGTAGAGGAGTATCTCGACGGCCCCGAGGTGTCGGTCGAGTGCGTCACCTACAGCGGCGAGACCACCGTCGTCGCCGTCACCCGCAAGACCGTCAGCGAACCGCCGTACTTCGAGGAGCTGGCGCACTCCGTCGATGCCGCGGACCCGCTCCTCGCCCAGGTAGCGCCTGCCGCCCGGGCCGCGATCCGCGCTCTGGGCATCACCACTGGCGTCAGCCACGTCGAGATGCGCCTCGTCGACGGACGCCCCCGGCTCGTCGAGGTCAACGGACGGCTGGGAGGTGACATGATCGGCCACCTGGTCCACCTCGCCACCGGTATCGACCTGCCGCGCGCCGCAGCCGACATCGCCTGCGACCGTGCCCCCGACCTCACCCCGACCAGGTCCTCCGCAGCCGCGATCCGCCTGATCTATCCCGATACCTCAGGCGCCCTCACCCACCTCCACCTCGATGGACCTCACCCGCAGTGGCTGGAGCGCCTCCACTTCCAGCACCACCCCGGCGACGAGCTGACACTGCCCGCCGACGGCGGCGACATGTTCACCGCGCGCATCGGCTACGTGATCACCACAGCGCCCACGGCAGACCTCGCCCAGTCCCGCGCAGAGCAGGCGATCCGCTCCCTAGGCGTCGAGGTCTCTCCCCGTACCGCGAGCGAGACCGACCGCGGTGGCCGGCACGCCTGGGCCGCGTAGCCGGTCCATCCGCCACAGCCGCAGCTGCGGCCTGCTGACCGGCTATTTCCTCAGCTTCGCATTCATCTGCAGGCCCGTCTTGGACGCCTACCGGCACGCCCTGGCCACGACTGCGCCAGCGACCCGCAGCGCGCCTTCCAGCGACGACCGTGCCGACAACTGCCCCGCCGCCGGGAGCTGGCGGACTATGCGCCCTGCACTACACCGGCCAGCCCGAGGCCCTGCAGACAGCCTTCTGCGCACCACTCGGCTGTCCCATCGCCGTCTCCCTTTCTCTCAGGAGCCGCATGCCATCCCGCGACGACCTCCACACCATCGACGGGGACGTCTACGTCTTCCCGCGCCACCTCGCCGGCACCACCGCAATCGGTGACCCCGGTTTCGCCCCGCTTCGCGACCTCGGCTGGGACCTGCAGAACGACGACCTTGGCAACGCATACCTGAACGCTCCTGACCGCAGGGTCCGTCTCGGCTACCTGCCGGAAGGCGAAGACGACGGCTTGTGGCGCATCAACGCCTACAAGGACCCGTTCGGCCCGCCCGTATGGGGCGTCTGCTTCAACGACTTCTGTCCGACGGAGTTCGTCACCGCCTTCACCACCGCGCTCGCCGCGGCGTACGAGCAGGGACCCGACGCATACCTCGCGGCCCCCGACCCCAGGAGCAAGGACCGTGACCCGTTCCTCGCGGTCGTACCCCTCATCGAGCGTGGCTGGCAGATCGACCGCCCCCGCTGGGGAGTGTTCGCCGTCCAGTCGGCCGACGGGCTCGCCGGGCTGGAGTTCACCACAGGACACCTCGACCCGGAAGCCGAGCTGACCAGCCGCGACACGCGCTGGCAACTCTGGGCCGGCACCTCCCTCGCCCGCCCCTTCTGGTACGCCACCGCCAGCACCGATACCCCCGTCGCCCTCGTCCGGGCGGTCACCGAGTGCGTCTCCGACCCCGCACCACTGCCGCGCTGGCGGCAGGACACCTACAGCTACGTCAAGGACTTCGCTCAGCTCGCCCCGATCCTCCCGCCGGCACCACCCGCTCCCACGCCGCTCGACGTCCAGAGGGCAGCATCGCGCCGCCCGGCCACGCTGCCCACCTCCAGCGTCCCGCGTTGGAGCACCACCAGCCGCCCCGCCGTGCCCGGCCCTCGCCGGTGATCCCTCGCTCGTCCGCTACCGCCGGGAGTCCTCCTTGTCTCTCCGAGCTGCCGAATTCTTCACTGAGCTGTGTCTCCCGTTCACTGACAGCACCGTCGTCGGCAACACCTACTACGCCGCTCCCGTCCCGGGCGGGCCTCTGCGGCTGCGTATCAGCTTCACGGGCACCGTTTACGCGGACACGTTCGGTGGTCTGCGAGCGGCCGTCATCCACGCCGATCGGGGCGAGATCGACGCCGTAGCCCTCAGCTTCGTGGACCACGGCACCTTCCACCGCCGCGATGAAGCCCGCAACACCTCCCGCAACAGCAGCAAGTACGGCACGTTCGACAAGTACCACCGACCCGGTCAGCCGCCCTGGGAAGGCGCCGTGACCACGGGACTGCGTGACGCGATCGAGCAGTACACCCGAGTCTGGTTCCCGCATACCTGGGAGGTGTCCTCACTCGTGCGTGCTGCCGACCGCTCAGCCAGGAAGACCGTAGTGCCTTCACCAGTCCAGGCCTCCGGTCGACGCCGCTGACCCCTTCCACCAACCAAGCTGCCTGTCCACTCGCACACCTTCGCCGTGACCGTTCAGCCGCCGTCGCCGCGGTGACCAGAGCCTTTGCCGGGGCCTCGCCCGCGAACGTCCGGCCCGTTCGAGCCCGACGGGCAATATGTTCAAACACGCCCCTTTCGGCCCGGTCGATTCCATGGTGACGGTCGATCAGCATGCAGCAGCCGGTGAGTTCTCTGTCGCTGAACTCCCGCGGCGAGGTCACACCGGCCTCTACGATGTTCACTCGGTTTGATCATCCTCTGGAGCCCCATGCGCCTCGAGCACATCAAGATCGACAACTTCCGTGGCCTCGGCCATGTGGACATGTCGTTCTCCCGTTTCGGTTGTCTGATCGGCGAGAACAACGCGGGGAAGTCGTCAGTGTTCCAAGCCCTCAATATGTTCCTGCGCTCGGGTTCTGCGGCGGATACCGACTTCCTGAACTTTGCTCGGCCGGTCCGGATCCAGCTCACCTTCGGCGGCATCAAGGAAGCGGACCTGCTACGCCTCGAGAACAGTCACCGGGCTCGTATCGAATTAGAGATCCATGACGAGCGCCTCACCCTGGCTCGGATCTACGCCGGGCCTGGAAAGGGTGTACTGCGCTTGGTCACACAGGTGCCGACCGACCCCCGCTATCGGCGCGCCGTCCTCGATGACATCCTCAGGCCCAAGATCTCCGAAGAGGAGCTCACAGAGAACGTCAAGCACACCTATCCGGAGATCTACGCGAAGCTGCCGGGGAAGATCACCCGTGCAGCGGTCCGGCGTGAGTGGAGCGAGATTGTCGCTGCCCTCACACACGAGGACTACACCACGGGCGATGAGCCACTGCCGACGGGCCTGGACAAGTCGGTGGCTTCGCTTCTTCCGGAGCCTATTTACATCCCGGCCGTCAAGGAGCTCAACGACGAGCTCAAGACCACCGGAACGGCGACGTTCGGACGCCTGCTGTCCATCCTGTTCGAGGACATCGAGCATCAGCTCCCCCAGCTGGAGTCTTCCTTCGAGCGGCTGCGCGCTCAGCTCAACGTGGTGGCGCATGAGGACGGTACGGAGTCGGATCAGCGCCTGCCTGAGGTGCGTGAGATCGAGTCGCTGATCCAGCGGAACCTGCAGGAATCCTTCCCTCGCGCAAGTGTGCGCCTGGAGATTCCCCCGCCGCGCCTGCGTAGCCTGTTGGAAGAAGCGCAGATCGCCGTCGACGACGGCATCGCCGGGGCGTTCAAAACCAAGGGAGACGGTTTGCGCAGGTCGGTGGCGTTCGCCATCCTGCGGGCGTATGCGGACCTGAAGACGGCTCGGCCGACCGGGCCCGACAGCGCACAGCAGCCGTGCCTCCTGCTGTTTGAAGAACCCGAAGTCTTCCTTCACCCGCGGGCGCAGCGCAAGCTCTTCGAAGCCCTGACCCTGTTCTCCGACTACAACGACGTATTGGTCAGTACACACTCGTCGGCCTTCTACGCCCCGGGGGCGACAGGCACCTTCGTCAAGGTGATCAAAGACTATGCCGTGAACCCGCCGGCCAGCCGGACGTGCGTGGTCGACCTCTCCGACCTGGACACCCGAGATCAGTTCGAGATCATCACGCACGAGAACAACGAGGCCGCCTTCTTCGCCAACTCAGTGCTTCTCGTAGAAGGCCCGAGCGATCACATCGTCATCCCCCATATTGCGCGAACCCTCAAGCCGGAGTGGGATTTCGACAAGCACGGTGCTGCGATCGCCAAGGTCGAGGGCAAGGGCAGCATCGCGCGGTACCGCGCTTTCTTCAGCCGCTTTGAGATGAGAGTCGCGGTCGTCGCAGACCTGGACGCGGTCCTCGACGGGTTCGACAAGCTGGGTGCCAGTCGTGAATGCCATGAGCTGCGTGACCGGCTCGTGTCCAGGGTCAATCAGTTGGTTGAGGACGAGAATGCCGAGGTGCCGAGCAGGACTCTCAAGAGCATGCGCACCAGCGGCTCCGTACGAGAGCTGTGGCGCCAGGCTCAGCTCAAGCGAGTGGAGCACATCCAGGGGCTGTGCGAGTGGGAGGAGCTGGACGCCGCAATCTCTGCCTTCTTCGCCCGTTCCACCTCTGGCACCGCAAGGCAGATCCTTGAAGAGGCTCAGGACCCGGAGCTGGAGAAGATGAAGCTGGAGCTCCTGCAGATGCTTAGGCAAGAGGACATCTACGTGTGGGAGCGAGGGGCGATCGAGGCGTACTATCCACCGTTGAAGACGAACGAGTCGAATAACAAGAACGACCGCGCCCGCAGCTTCTGCGAGCGCCACGCCACGGCAGATGACATCCGTGGTCTGGCCGTTTTCAAGGAGACGGCCGACTGCGAGTTCGATCTGATTTTTGAATCCTTCTTCGGTTCCTCCTTGTCGCGGCCAACAGCAGTTGAGTTGCCACTGCAGGTAGCAGCCGACGCGCGCGAGGCCGTGTCGGATGTGGCAGCGGATGTGTGCGAAGCCGGATGAAGGCCGCGAACGGTCAACCCATGAGGGCGGGCAGGGCGCACCGTGGAGGTCCGCCGCGGCGTTACTGGGCTGATACGGCCGCCGATGTCCTGGACGGACACGTCATGACTGAGTCCAGGCTTGTTTGACGGACAGAGGCGAAGGGTCCGACAGCTCAAGCTGCCGGACCCTTCGTGGTCTCCCGGCTAGGTGCTGGGACGAGGCAATCGCGTTCCTCGTTGCATACTGTGCTCGCCTTGCACATGGTGTAATCGACTACGGTGCGAGCGACGGGGGATGAGCACCTGGGCCGTCGGTGCGACGCGGGAGCGTCGGTCAACGTACAAGTGGCTGCCATGATCTGGGCCGAAGGTGCCCTGGCCGAGGTGCGGGAGCGGGGCTGCCAGGACGTCGATGAGGTTGATCGTTGCAGCACGGCCTGGGGCTTGGCCGTCGCTGAGCAGCTGAGTCGGCGAGGCGGCGCGTCACAGTTCGCCGGGGGCAGACAGGGAAGATCCATGAAGGACTGGCCAACGATCCAGAGGCATGTCAACCTAGACGACCTTCCCGGAAAACTCCACGTCAGAGAGGTGATATCTCGTGATCGTGGCCCACGCGAGCCCTGGATTCTCCACCACGGTCGAGGCACTACGGCTGCATGAGTGGCAGCTCGGCCCCGGCCAGCCCACGCTCGTCATGGACCAGTTCTCCGCGGACGACTTCGACGTCGTCGTGGACGACCGGGCGGACGTACACGTCAACAGCAAGGACGGACGCTTCTATCTCGGCTGGTTCCCGCTCGGCCGTCCAGGCACCGACGGCGAAGGCTGGAAGATCGCCGTTACCGGTACGGCCAAGGTGCGCGGCTACCAGGTGTCTTTCGACACGGAGACACCGGCCGAAATCGTAGCCGCCGCCGTCGCTCGCGTGCTGGCGACCTCCCAGCGTGTATAGCGCCAGCAGCCCGCACCGGATGCCCTCCACCAGAGGTTCGCTCCCGTCACGGATGGTCCGCAGGCCGCCACCCCATCTGCTGCCCCCCGCCTGAAGGAGGCTGTCCATGGCACATTCAGAAGAGATGACCGTAGGCG
>JODX01000030.1 GCA_000719105.1 Streptomyces sclerotialus
AAGTCGGCCGTGGCCTTCGGCGCCCTCCTCTCCGAGGGCATCGGCGACACCATCCGCGTCTCGCTCAGCGCGCCGCCGGTGGAGGAGATCAAGGTCGGCGCCCAGATCCTGGAGTCGCTGGGCCTCCGGCAGCGGCGGCTGGAGATCGTCTCGTGTCCCTCGTGCGGGCGGGCGCAGGTCGACGTCTACAAGCTGGCCGAGGAGGTCACGGCCGGCCTGACGGGCATGGAGGTCCCCCTCCGCGTCGCGGTCATGGGCTGTGTCGTCAACGGCCCCGGCGAGGCGCGCGAGGCGGACCTGGGCGTGGCCTCCGGCAACGGCAAGGGCCAGATCTTCGTGAAGGGCGAGGTCATCAAGACCGTGCCCGAGTCGAAGATCGTGGAGACCTTCCTCGTGCACGCGGTCGCCAGGACCGGCGGGCACCTGGGGCCCAATTTGGGGGTGGTGGAACTGACCATCGCCCTCCA
Source organism: Streptomyces sclerotialus (assembly GCA_000719105.1). Taxonomy (GTDB): domain Bacteria; phylum Actinomycetota; class Actinomycetes; order Streptomycetales; family Streptomycetaceae; genus Streptomyces; species Streptomyces sclerotialus_B. The sequence goes on from JODX01000030.1 coordinate 468, forward strand.
CCGGGTCTTCGAGTCGCCCGTCGACCGCATCGTGTGGGACACCGGGCACCAGGCATACGTCCACAAACTGCTGACCGGGCGCCAGGACTTCTCCAAGCTGCGCGGCAAGGGCGGCCTGTCCGGCTACCCGTCGCGCGAGGAGTCCGAGCACGACATCGTCGAGAACAGCCACGCCTCCACCGCTCTCGGCTGGGCGGACGGGCTCGCCAAGGCCCGCCAGGTGCAGGGAGAGAAAGGCCATGTCGTCGCGGTCGTCGGCGACGGCGCCCTCACCGGCGGCATGGCCTGGGAGGCGCTCAACAACATCGCGGCCGCCCGGAACCGGCCGCTGATCATCATCGTCAACGACAACGAGCGGTCGTACGCCCCGACCATCGGCGGCCTCGCGAACCACCTCGCGACCCTCCGCACGACCGACGGCTACGAGAAGGTCCTGGCCTGGGGCAAGGACGTACTGCTGCGCACCCCGTTCGTCGGCACCACCCTCTACGAGTCGCTGCACGGCGCGAAGAAGGGCTTCAAGGACGCGTTCGCGCCGCAGGGCATGTTCGAGGACCTGGGGCTGAAGTACGTCGGGCCGATCGACGGGCACGACGTGCAGGCCGTCGAGTCGGCGCTCAGGCGCGCGAAACGCTTCCACGGTCCGGTGCTGGTCCACTGCCTCACCGAGAAGGGCCGCGGTTGCCGGCCGGCCCTCGCCCACGAGCAGGACCGCTTCCACACCGTCGGCGTGATGGACCCGCTCACCTGTGAACCGCTGGCCCCGTCCGACGGGCCCTCCTGGACCTCGGTGTTCGGCGACGAGATCGTGCGGATCGGCGAGGAGCGCGACGACGTCGTGGCGATCACGGCGGCCATGCTGCACCCGGTCGGGCTCGGTGCCTTCGCCGAGCGGTTCCCGGACCGGGTGTGGGACGTCGGGATCGCCGAGCAGCACGCGGCCGTGTCGGCGGCCGGGCTCGCCACCGGGGGACTGCACCCGGTCGTCGCCGTCTACGCCACCTTCCTCAACCGCGCCTTCGACCAGCTGCTCATGGATGTCGCGCTGCACCGCTGCGGGGTGACGTTCGTGCTGGACCGGGCCGGTGTGACGGGCGTCGACGGCCCCTCGCACAACGGCATGTGGGACCTGTCCGTCCTCCAGGTCGTACCGGGCCTGCGCATCGCAGCCCCGCGCGACGCCGGCCAGCTCAGGGCGCAGCTGCGGGAGGGGGTCGCGGTCGACGACGCGCCGACCGTGGTCCGCTTCCCGAAGGAGTCCGTGGGGCCCGACATCCCGGCGGTGGACCGGGTGGGCGGCATGGACGTCCTCCACCGGGACCGGGACCGGCCGGAGGTGCTGTTCGTCTCCGTCGGCGTCATGGCCCCGGTCTGCCTGCAGGCCGCCGACCTGCTCCAGGCCCGCGGCATCGGCTGCACCGTCGTCGACCCGCGCTGGGTCAGGCCCGTCGACCCGGGGCTGCCCGCACTGGCCGCCCGGCACCGGCTGGTGGCGGTCGTGGAGGACAACAGCCGGGCCGCAGGGGTCGGCTCGGCGGTGGCGCTGGCCCTCGGGGACGCCGACGTCGACGTGCCCGTACGGCGTTTCGGTATCCCGGAGCGGTTCCTCGCCCACGCCAAACGGGCCGAGGTGCTGGCCGACGTGGGCCTGACGCCGGTGGAGATCGCCGGGCGGATCAGCGCCGTCCTGGCCGCCAAGGACGAGCTCGCCGAGGAGACGACGTGATGACCGCAGCGGAAGGGCCGGCGGGTCCGGCGGACACCGGGGAACCGGCAGGTCCGGCGGGCGCCGGAGAGTTCGACCTCGTAGGGCTCCTCGCCGAGCGCGGGGCCGAGCGCTACGACCTCCACACCCGGCATCTGAACCACCAGCTCCCGCGCATGCTGCACACCATCGGCTTCGACAAGGTGTACGAGCGGGCGGAGGGCGCCCACTTCTGGGACGCGGACGGCAACGACTACCTGGACATGCTCGCCGGGTTCGGGGTGATGGCCGTGGGCCGCCACCATCCCGTGGTCCGCAAGGCTCTGCACGACGTCCTCGACGCCTCCCTCGCCGACCTCACCCGCTTCGACTGCCAGCCCCTGCCCGGGCTGCTGGCGGAGCGGCTGCTCGCCCACAGCCCGCACCTGGACCGGGTGTTCTTCGGCAACAGCGGCACGGAGGCCGTGGAGACCGCCCTGAAGTTCGCCCGGTACGCGACGGGCCGGCCCCGCGTCCTGTACTGCGCGCACGCCTTCCACGGGCTCACCACCGGCGCCCTGTCCGTGAACGGCGAGGCCGCCTTCCGCGACGGCTTCGCACCCCTGCTCCCGGACACGGCGGTCCCGCTGGGCGACCTGGACGCCCTGGAGCGGGAGCTGTGCGAGGACGACGTGGCGGCGCTCATCGTCGAGCCGATCCAGGGCAAGGGCGTGTACGAGGCCCCGCCCGGCTACCTCCGTGCCGCCCAGGACCTGGTGCACGCGCACGGGGCGCTGCTCATCGCCGACGAGGTGCAGACCGGGCTCGGCCGCACGGGCGACTTCTACGCCTACCAGTACGAGCCCGGTGTGGAGCCGGACCTCGTCTGCGTGGCGAAAGGGCTCTCCGGCGGGTACGTGCCCGTCGGGGCGACCCTCGGCAAGGACTGGATCTTCAAGAAGGTCTACTCGTCGATGGACCGCGTCCTCGTCCACTCGGCGAGCTTCGGCGCCAACGCCCAGGCCATGGCCGCGGGCCTCGCCGTGCTGTCGGTCCTGGAGAACGAGCGGCTGGTCGCGCACGCCCGGGCCATGGGGGAGCGGCTGACGTCCCGGCTCAGGGCCCTGATCGACAAGTACGAGCTGCTCGCCGACGTCCGCGGCCGTGGCCTGATGATCGGCATCGAGTTCGGGCGGCCCTCGTCGCTGCGGCTGCGCAGCCGCTGGACCGTGCTCCAGGCCGCCCGCAAGGGACTGTTCGCGCAGATGGTGGTCGTACCGCTGCTGCGCCGGCACCGCATCCTCACCCAGGTCTCCGGCGACCACCTGGAGGTGATCAAGCTGATTCCGCCGCTGGTCGTCGACGAGACGGACGTCGACCGCTTCGTGGACGCCTTCGCGGACGTCATGGATGACGCGCACAGCGGGAACGGGCTGCTGTGGGACTTCGGGAAGACGCTGATGAGGCAGGCGGTGGCCCACCGGTAGGGAGCCCCCTTCGCGCATGCGGGAATGCTGCCGCTTTGCCTGACAGGCAAGAAACTTGCCGCTCGGGCAAAAGTGCGGCTGAATGGGTGCATGAGCGCCCCAGCCCCCGAGCCCGGGCCGGTCGACGACCTGCCCGCCGTGGCCCCGCAACTGCGTAGCCTGCGGCACCGCGCCTCCCTCACCCTCGAGGCAGCCGCCCGGACCGCCGGGCTGTCGGCCGCGCACCTCTCGCGGCTGGAGACCGGCCACCGCCAGCCCTCCCTGCCCGTGCTGCTCACGCTCGCCCGGGTCTACGGTACGACGGTCTCCGAACTGCTGGGCGAGACGGTCCCCGAACGTGACGCGATCGTCCGCGCCGCCGACATGGAACCCACGCGCGCGGGCGGCTGGACCTACTGGCCGGCGGGCGCCCCCGGCCGGGGGATGCAGTCCCTGCGGGTGCACGTCCCGTACGGCTCGCAGGGCGACATCGTGCGCGTCCACCCCGGCGAGGAGTGGCTGTACGTCCTGAAGGGCCGGCTGCGGCTGCGCCTCGCGGACGCCGCGCACGTACTCCTGCCCGGGGACAGCGCGCACTTCGACTCGCTGACCCCGCACCGGATCGCCGCCGCCGACGAGGACGGTGCCGACCTGCTCTTCGTCCACACCCTGCTGCAGAGCCCGGCCACTGCGCTGTGCCTCGGCCCGATCACCCCGGAGTGACCCCGTGAGCGACCTGGAAACGAAGTTCCCCCGTGGCCTGTGGGTCCGGCTGATCATCTACATCGCGGTCGGCCACCTCTTCGCCGCCTTCATCTGGCTGCTGTTCGAGGTGGGCGCCAAGTGACCGGCGGCGGGGCCGGGCCCGAGCCCCGCCACTACGGGCTCTGGCCGCTCAGTCCAGCAGCCGTTCCCGGAGCCGCTCCCGCACCTCCGGAGTGAGGCCGAGGCCCGTCTCCAGGTACGTGTCCACCCCGCCCCACTTCTCCCCGATCGCGTCGAAGGCCGCCTGGAGGTACTCGGCGCGCGCGTCGAACAGCGGGCTGAGCAGTTCCATGACCTCGGGCGAGTAGGCGCTCGCGGCCTTCGAGCTGCGGTGCACCTTGTAGCGGCGGTGTGTGGCGTTCGACTCCAGGTAGTCGGCGACGATCGCCTCGCGCTCGACGCCGAGGGCGAGCAGCGTCACCGCTATCGACAGCCCCGCGCGGTCCTTGCCCGCCGCGCAGTGCATCAGCGCGGGCACGCTGTCCTCGGCCAGCGCGTGCAGCACCCGGGAGTGCTCCGCCGTGCGCGTGGTGATGATCGTGCGGTACGAGCCGATCATCCGATCCGCGCCCTTGCCGTCGTCCAGGATCGAGCGCAGCTGGTCGAGGTCGCCGTCGCGCACCAGCCGCCAGAACTCGGCGCCGTCCGCCGGGTCGCTCAGCGGCAGGTTCACATTGCGCACGCCGGGCAGCTCGATGTCCGGGCCCTCCAGCTTCTGGTCGGCGGCGTTGCGGAAGTCGAAGACCGTGTGCAGGCCGAGGGAGGCCAGGAACGCGGCGTCCTCGCCGTTCGCGTGCGCCAGGTGACCGCTGCGGAACAGCCGCCCCCGGGCCACGCGCCGGCCGTCCACGGTCGGCAGCCCGCCCACGTCACGGAAGTTGCGCACGGAAGTCAGCTCGGGCTCGGTCGACGGGATCTGCTGCGTCACGTAGGGCTCCTCCCACCAGGCCGTCGGCGGTGCGCGGCTCGGCACGCCGACAGGTGCGCCCTTGACGATACGACATGAGTGCGCAGGGCAAGGAGTTCCCCCGCACCGTTGCCAGGCACGTCCCACGAGCTTGATGATGTTGACGCCTGATCGCCTGTGTTCGGATCTGTGTCAGAGCTGTCGGATCTATCGGATCTATCGGATCTATAGGGGTGCCATGTTGGAGATCGGCGGAGACGGCCGCACCTGGCTCCTGTCGGGACCGGCCAGCAGCTACGCGCTGCGCCTCACCGAGGACGACGAACTGCTGCACCTCCACTGGGGCGCACGCATCGGGCTCGCCGACGCCGAGGAGCTCGCAGCCCGGCCGCTGCCCCCGCACTGGCCCTTCGAGTCCCGGCTCGACGGGCGCGAGGAGTACCCGGTCGAGGGCGGCGCCCGCTTCGTACGGCCCGCGCTGTCCGTCCGCACGGACGAGGTGCGCGGCACCGAGTGGGCCTTCGCGGAGTACGAGGCGGAGGACGGCGAACTGCGGCTGCGCTTCACCGACCACGGGCTCTCCGTCACCCTGCACTACCGGATGCGCGGCGATGTCGTCGAGCGCCGGGTCACCCTCGTCAACGACGGCCCGGCCCCGGTGGAGGTGCTGCGCGCCGACTCCGCGACCTGGACGCTCCCGCCGCGCGAGGAGGGCTGGCGGCTGTCCCAGCTGCACGGGCGCTGGGCGGCCGAGTCCCGGCTCGTCCGCACGGACCTCACCTACGGCGAGAAGGTCATCGGCAGCCGGCGCGGGCACACCGGACACCAGCACCTGCCCTGGGTGGCGCTCGACGCCGACGGGGCGACCGAGGAGCGCGGCGAGGTGTACGGATGCGCGCTCGGCTGGTCCGGCACCTGGCGCATCTGCGTGGCCCAGCTCCCCGACGCGCGCGTGCAGATCACCGGCGGCGCGGGGTACGACGACTCGGGACTGCTGCGGCTGGCGGCGGGTGAGACGTACACGACGCCCGTCTTCGCCGGACTGTGGAGCGACGGCGGCTTCGGCGGGGCGAGCCGCGCCTGGCACGCGTACCAGCGCGCGTACGTGATCCCCGACGCGGACCGGGACCGTCCGGTGCTCTACAACTCCTGGGAGGCCACCTACTTCGACATCTCCGAGGACCGGCAGCGCGAGCTGGCGCGACGGGCGGCGTCCCTCGGCGTCGAGCTGTTCGTGGTCGACGACGGCTGGTTCGGGTCGCGGACCAGCGACCGGGCGGGCCTCGGTGACTGGACGCCCAACCCCGAGCGCTTCCCGGCCGGGCTCGAGCCGCTCGCGGACCATGTGCACGGGCTCGGCATGCAGTTCGGTATCTGGGTCGAGCCCGAGATGGTCAACCCCGACAGCGACCTGTACCGGGCGCACCCCGACTGGGTGCAGTACCGGCCGGGCCGCGCACGGACCGAGTTCCGCAACCAGCTCGTCCTCAACCTCGCGCGCGCGGACGTCCAGGAGTACCTGTGGGAGCGCCTGGACACACTCCTCGCCGGCGCGCCCGTCGACTACGTCAAGTGGGACTTCAACCGCTGCTTCACCGACGCCGGCTGGCCCGGTGAGCCGTATCCGCAGAAGCTGTGGGTCGAGCACGTGCACGCCTTCTACGCCCTGCTGGACCGGCTGCGGGCCGCGTATCCGAAGGTCGCCTTCGAGTCCTGCTCGGGCGGCGGCGGCCGGATCGACCTGGGCGTCCTGTCCCGTACGGACCAGGTGTGGACCTCCGACAACACGGACCCCCTCGACCGGCTCGCCATCCAGCACGGCTTCAGCCAGCTCCATCCCGCGCGCGTGATGGCCGCCTGGGTCACCGACAGCCCGAACACCCAGCTCAACGGGCGGGTGAGCTCGCTCCGCTTCCGCTTTGTCAGCGCCATGGCGGGTGTCCTCGGCATCGGCGGCGACCTCGCCCACTGGAGCGAGCAGGAACTCGTCGAGGCACGGGACTGGGTGGCTCTCTACAAGCAGATCCGGCCCGTCGTCCAGCGCGGCGACCTCTACCGGCTGCGGCCGCCGGCCGGCGGACTGAGCGCCGTGAGCTACGTCCTCGGCGACGAGGCCGTCGTCCTGGCCTGGCTCCAGGCCCAGCGGTACGGGGAGCCGCTCGCACCGCTGCGGTTGCGCGGCCTCGACGAAACGGCGACGTATGAGTGCCGTGAAACGGGGGAGACGTACCGGGGCGCGGTGCTGGTGCACCACGGGCTTCCGCTGGGACTGCGGGGCGATCTCGACGCGACGGTCGTCCGGCTGCGCCGTATCTGAGCGTTTCGCCCGAAAAGGGGAGATGGGTCCAACTGGCCCGGGAATAAAGGGCACCGGTCGGTGGGTGCGTGACCAGGCTCATATCGTGACGCAGCGTCGCCGTCACGGACGGGTAACTCACCCTGCATCACTGCGGTGTTGACAAGATTCAATGATCGTTGATTGACGCAGGGTGACGGGTAATTCGCGCAACCGCCCGAATTCGAGAGGCACAGGAAATTCTTATGGTTGTCCCGGTGGCCGTAAGTCGCCTACGTTCGGCGTCAATCCGGACGGTCGCCGAATCCTGCCGCCGACCGGAGCCGCCAGAACTCACCCGTGCACGGCAGGAGCGGGGGACCCACAGGTATGACCGCCTGTTCCGGTTCCCGGAACAGGCTAGGGGTTAAGCCGTGCGCAGCCGCGGCCGGACATCTCCAGTCCGCACCCGACAGCTCACCTCGCAGGCGCCGGAGAGGAATCCGTCATGCCCGCGAAGGGTAAGCATCGCCGCCCGAAGCCCCAGCGCTTCACCCGCTCCATAGCCGCCGCCGGAACCGGTGGCGCCGCGCTCGCCCTGCCCCTGATCGGGGCCACCGGGGCTCATGCCTCGACGCCGACGGAGTCCGTCTCCCAGGTTCCCCGGCTCTCCCAGGTCATGCAGACCTCGCAGCAGAGCGAGGCCGGGAAGTCCGCCGCCGGGAAGTCCGGGGCCGAGGAGTCGACGACGCGGACCTATGCGGTGCGCGCCGGCGACTACCTCTCCAAGATCGCCGTGGAGCAGGACGTCACCGGCGGCTGGCAGGCGATCTACGCGGGCAACCGCGAGGCGATCGGCTCCGACCCGTCGCTCATCCACCCCGGCCTGAAGCTCACCCTGGACGGCGAGGCCCAGGCGAAGACCGGCTCGTCCGCCGGGAAGGCCGAGAAGTCCGAGGGAACCGAGAGCACCGAGAAGACCGAGAAGACCGAGAAGACCGAGAAGGCGACCGGGACGTCGGCGGAGAAGCAGACCTCCACCCCGAGCACGCAGACCGCGGACAGCAGCGCCTCCGGCTTCACCCTTCCCGTCTCCGGCTCCGTGGGCACCGCGTACAAGACCGCGGGCAGCATGTGGTCCAGCGGCTACCACACCGGCGTCGACTTCGTGGTGCCGACCGGCACCTCGCTCAAGGCCGTCGGCGCGGGCACGGTCGTCTCCGCGGGCTGGGGAGGCGCCTACGGCAACCAGGTCGTCGTCCGGCTCGCGGACGGCCACTACGCGCAGTACGCCCACCTGTCCTCGCTCTCCGTCTCGGCGGGCCAGAGCGTGAGCGCGGGCCAGCAGGTCGGCCTCTCCGGCGCGACCGGCAACGTGACCGGGCCGCACCTGCACTTCGAGATCCGTACGACCCCGGACTACGGCTCGGACATCGACCCGCTGGCGTACCTGCGCTCGAAGGGCGTCTCCGTCTGACGCTCGCGCCACCTGGCCGCGGTCACGTCCGACCGTCGTCACGCCTGACAACGGCCGAAGGCCGGGCCCCGCGATCCGCGGGGCCCGGCCTTCGGCGTGCACGTCACCGGCCGTACTGCTTATTCCGCAATTGACCAACACTTGACGAGTGGCCTATCTCACCGCCCGTCAACCCCTTCCTACGGTCGCGTAGCTCACATCCCAAGGTGAATGATGGGCCGACGTGGCAGACGATTCGAAGAGTGATGACAGCAGATCAGTGATCGGGTCGTACGTGGCGGTGGGTGACAGTTTCACCGAGGGCGTCGGCGACCCCGGCCCCGACGGCGCGTTCGTCGGCTGGGCCGACCGCTTCGCGGTACTTCTCGCCGATCGGCTCCCTGAGGGCGACTTCCGCTACACGAACCTCGCGGTGCGCGGAAAACTGCTCGACCAGATCGTGGCCGACCAGGTACCGAGGGCGCGGAAACTGGCGCCGGACCTGATCTCCTTCTGTGCGGGCGGCAACGACATCATCCGGCCCGGCACCGATCCCGACGAGGTCGCCGAGCGCTTCGAGCGCGCGGTCGCCGACCTCACCTCCGCCGCCGGCACCGTCATGGTGACCACCGGCTTCGACACCCGTGGCGTGCCCGTGCTGAAGCACCTGCGCGGCAAGATCGCCACGTACAACCTGCATGTGCGCGCCATCGCCGACCGGTACGGCTGCCCCGTGCTGGACCTGTGGTCGCTCAGGACCGTCCAGGACCGGCGCGCGTGGGACCACGACCGGCTGCACCTGTCGCCCGAGGGGCACACCCGCGTGGCCCTGCGCGCCGGGCAGGTCCTGGGGATGGACGTCCCCGCCGACCCCGACCAGCCGTGGCCCCCGCTGCCGCCGCGCGGCACCTTCGAGGTCCGCCGCGACGACATCCACTGGGCCCGTGAGTACCTGGTGCCGTGGATCGGCCGGCGGCTGCGGGGCGAGTCGTCCGGGGACCACGTGGTGGCGAAGGGAAGCCTCTCCCCGGAGGACATCAGGACGCGGATCGAGGCGGTGGCCTGAGAGACACGGCGGCCGGCCGGCCGGTCGGTCGCGGCCGGCCGGCGTCCCGCCTCGGTGGGGCCACCCGGGACCACCGGGATGCGAGCCGGCGCCGGGCGCTTCCGGCGGGCGGGGACCCCGGTCCTCCCGGGTGGGCCGGAGGCTGTCGTAGGGGCGGACCATAATGGAACGCCTCAGCGGATTCACCAGGAGGTGCCGTGCCCGGTCCACGTTCCCCGATCCCCGGTCTCAGCGGGCTGCGGCCCCTCGCCTTCGGCGCCGACCCGAGCGGAGCGCGCCTCGCCCGGATCCGGAGATCGCCGCACTTCGCGAACGGTTCCTTCGTGAACCCGGAGGGCACGCGCGTGCGCCCTTCCGGCGGCTCCACGCTGGAGATGGCGAAGGCCTGGTTCCGCAAGGAGGACCGCGCCCGCCGGGTTCCGGCCGGCTCAGTGCCGGTGCACCCCACGACCGTCGCCGACCTCGCCGCGCCGCCGGCGAGCGGCCTGCGCCTGACCTGGACGGGGCACTCCAGCGTCCTGGCCGAGATCGACGGGCACCGGGTCCTCTTCGACCCCGTCTGGGGCGAGCGCTGCTCCCCGTTCCCCTTCGCCGGTCCGAAGCGGCTGCACCCGGTACCGCTGCCGCTGGCCGCGCTCGGCCCGCTCGACGTCGTCGTCATCTCCCACGACCACTACGACCACCTCGACCTGCCCACCATCAGGGCCCTGGCCGGCACGGACACGCTCTTCGCGGTGCCCCTCGGCGTCGGCGCCCACCTGGAGCGCTGGGGCGTGTCCGAGGGGAGGATCCGCGAACTGGACTGGCAGGAGTCGACGACGGTGGGCGGCCTCACCCTGACGGCCACCCCCGCCCGGCACTTCTGCGGCCGCGGCCTGCGCAACGCCCAGCACACCCTCTGGGCCTCCTGGGTGGTCGCGGGCGACGAGCACCGGATCTACCACAGCGGCGACACGGGGTACTTCGCGGGCTTCGCCGACATAGGCGCCGAGCACGGCCCCTTCGACGCCACGATGATCCAGATCGGTGCGTACGCCGAGTTCTGGCCCGACATCCACATGACGCCCGAGGAGGGCATGCGCGCCCATCTCGACCTGCAGGGCGGCCGCCCGTCCGGGGTGATGCTGCCCATCCACTGGGCGACGTTCAACCTGGCGCTCCACCCGTGGGCCGAGCCCGGCGAGGGTACGCTCACCGCCGCCCGCGCGGTCGGCGCCGCCGTCGCCCTGCCCAGGCCCGGCGAGCCCTTCGAGCCGACCGCCGGGACGGTCCCGTCGGATCCCTGGTGGCGTGCCGCGGCCGTACCTTCCGTGGGGGGCCGCCCGGCCGCCGTGAAGGGCGTGACCATGACAGCGGATGATCGTTCGAAGGGGGCGGAGGAGGACACCGGAGAGCCGGAAGCGGTACCCGCCGGGTGAATTCCGCGCGGTAATCCAAGGGACGAGAGCAAAAAGCCTCTCGGCCCTTTCTGTTTCTTCCCCGTTCCCCCTCTGACCCTTTGAGACCGCTTCTGACCAGCTTCGATCGGGGGATGCCGATAGCGGGAACGAATGTCCGACGAATAATCGACACGACGTGCGAAGCCTCATATCAGAGCGGAATGCTTTGCGGGGGACTTTGTCAACTCCCCACCGCACCTGATGCGTTGCCGACTACTGTGCGTTGCTGTCGGGCGACACCGGGCCGATTTGTGCGGCTCCCTCGACCGGCACGCGATGGCGCACGCCCGGGTCGCGCAGACGCGGGAGCCCCCACGCCTCCGACGCACCAGTACGAGGACACCGATGTCTCACCTTCGCGCACCGGCCACCCGCACGGACCGCCGTGAGGGCGGCCGGCACGGACGACCCGTCGCCCGCTCCGCCCCCTCCCTCGCCGAGACCGCGATACGGCCGCAGCTGCTGCGTCTTGCGGTACTGCCCCCCGTGGCGGTCGCCCTCAGCGCCTGCGCCGCCGTGCTGTTCACCGTCCGCTCCACCGGAGCGGTCCCCGGCCCCACTCTCTGGGCCGTGCTCGCCGGAGCCGTCGGCGTCGCCCTCGCGGGCATCGTGATCGCCGCCGTGACCGCCGACCGCACCGCCAAGTCCGTACGAGCCCGCCTCGGCGCCCTGCGTCGCACCAGCGCCCACGGCGAGGCCGAACTGCGCGCCCTGGTCGAGGCGCTGCGCCGCGGCGAGGGCCCGCCCGCGCGGGCGCCGCGCACCGAACCCCCGTCGGGCGCCGACGAGTTCGAGCTGCTCGCCGCCGACCTCGCGCGGGCCCATGACGCCGCCGTCGGCGCGGTCGTCCGGGCCACCCAGCTCTCCAGCCGGACGGGCAGCGAACAGAAGGTCGAGGTCTTCGTCAGCCTCGCCCGGCGCCTGCAGTCCCTGGTGCACCGCGAGATCTCGATACTCGACGAGCTGGAGCACGAGATCGAGGACCCCGATCTGCTCAAGGGCCTCTTCCACGTCGACCACCTCGCCACCCGCATCCGCCGCCACGCCGAGAACCTCGCCGTCCTCGGCGGTGCCGTCTCCCGCCGCCAGTGGAGCCACCCGGTCCCCATGACGGAGGTGCTCCGTTCCGCGATCGCGGAGGTCGAGCAGTACTCACGGGTCAAGCTGGTGCCCCCGATCGACGGCACCGTACGCGGACACGCCGTCGCCGACGTCATCCACCTCCTCGCCGAACTCGTCGAGAACGCCACGGTGTTCTCCGCCCCGCACACCCAGGTCCTGCTCCGTACCGGCCTGGTCACCTCGGGGCTCGCGGTGGAGGTCGAGGACCGCGGCCTCGGCATGCCGACCGTGGAGCAGAACAGGATGAACGCCCTGCTCGCCGACCCCGACCAGGTGAACGTCGCGAGCCTGCTGCAGGACGGCCGCATCGGCCTGTTCGTGGTCTCGCAGCTGGCCCGGCGGCACGGCATCCACGTACGGCTGCAGTCCAACATCTACGGCGGCGTCCAGGCCGTGCTCGTCGTGCCCGAAGGGCTGCTCGGCATGGACCCCGGCACCCCCGGCGACGAGCAGGGGGACGTACCGGAGGAGCGGTCCCCGCAGCCGGCGGGCACCCGCCGGCCCACGTGGTCCGCCGCGCCCGGGACCGGCAACCGCACCGCTCCCGCCCCCGCACAGGCGCCCGCCCACGGGGCCGGATCCGCACCCCGGGGCGCTCATGGCGCCGCGCCCGGCGCACCGTACCGGCAGGCCCCGGGCGGGAACGGACAGCCCCCGGCCGCGGGCGGACAGTCCCCGGCCGGAGGAGGCGGGCAGTCCCCGGCCGCGGGCAACGGCGGCCCGCTGCCGCTGCCCGTGCGGGACACCCGCCGGGAGCGGCCCACCCCGGCGGACGCCCTGCCCGGCATCCGCCCCGGTGACCGGCCTGCCCTGCGGGAGAACACCGCCGCGCCGCCCACCCCGCGCAGCGGCGCCGTCCGCGGCACCATGGGCAAACCCCAGCTGCCCCGCCGCCGCGCCCAGGAACACCTCGTGCCCCAGCTCCGCGGCGGCCCCGCGCCCGCGCCCCGGAACGGCCCCGACCAGTACGTCGCCCACGACCCGGGACTGATGGCCGCGTTCCAGCGCGGCATCGGACTCGCGGAGACCCGCCAGGCGGAGCCGGACCGGCACGAGAGGCCCGGACCCGGCAGGGCACCGGCGGGCCCGGAGCCCGCCGACGCGCATCCCGCCGACGCGCACTCCATGGACGTCCTCGCCAGGGGCGTACGCGGTGCGGAGCGCGCGCACCGGGACGTGCCGCGCGCGGACCCGGCCCCCGGCACCGGAACGCCCGCGCCGGACACCGCCCCCACGGTCGCGCAGCCGCCGGCCCCGGGCGCGACCCGCCTGCGCGGTCCGTACGTGCCCGGGCCGGACGAGGCGCAGGGCACGGACCGGACCCCGCCCGTTCCCGGCCTCGCCCGCCGGCCGGACGGGAGCGCCCCGGCCGGATGACCACACTTCCCGCTCTCCCCCCACCCACCTCCTCCGCTCCCGCGGACCCCCGTACCCCAAGGAGTCGATGCACCATGGCGAGCGAAGCGCCGACCGGCCACGTGTCCGACCTCGACTGGCTGATGAGCGGCCTCGTGCAGCGAGTGCCGCACACCACGAGCGCGGTGCTGCTCTCCTGCGACGGGCTCGTGAAGTCGGTCCACGGACTCGACCCGGACAGCGCCGACCACATGGCCGCACTGGCCTCCGGCCTCTACTCCCTCGGACGCAGCGCGGGCATCCGCTTCGGGGACGGCGGCGAGGTGCGCCAGGTCGTCGTCGAGCTCGACGCGAGCCTGCTGTTCGTCTCCACCGCCGGCTCCGGCACCTGCCTCGCCGTCCTCGCCGGGCGCGAGGCGGACGCGGCGGTGCTCGGCTACGAGATGGCGATGCTCGTCAAGAGCGTGCGGCCGTACCTGGTCACCGCGCCCAGGCAGCCCGCCGCCGAACCCCCGGTGATGAGGCCTTGAACGCGGCCGCGGCCGGCGACGGACCCTGGCTCGACGACGCGGCCGGACGGCTGGTGCGCCCCTACACCGTCAGCGACGGACGGACCCGCCCGAGCACCGCGCTCGACCTGCTGTCGCAGGTGATGGCCACCGGCGCCACCCCCCTCGGCTACCTCGGCCCCGAGCACACCCAGGCACTCGACCTGTGCCGGGCGCCCGTCTCGGTCGCCGAGGTCGCCGCCCACCTGAAACTTCCGGCGGCGGTCACCAAGGTGCTCCTGTCCGACCTCGTGGACTGCGGAGCACTCACCGAGAGACCGCCGTCGTTCCACGACAATCCCACCGACCGGGCCCTTCTGGAGGCAGTCCTCGATGGTCTACGACGACAGCTCTGACCCGTTCCCCACCGCACTGAAGATCCTGGTGGCGGGAGGATTCGGAGTAGGCAAGACGACGTTCGTCGGCGCGGTGAGCGAGATCGCGCCGCTCAGTACGGAGGAACTGCTCACCACGGTGAGCGAGGGCACCGACAACCTCGACGGCGTCGAGAACAAGGTCGAGACGACGGTCGCCATGGACTTCGGCCGTATCACCCTCGACCGGAAACACGTGCTGTACCTGTTCGGCACCCCCGGGCAGCAGCGCTTCTGGTTCATGTGGGACGAGCTCTGCGAGGGCGCCCTCGGCGCGGTCGTCCTCGCCGACACCCGCCGCCTGGAGGACTGCTTCGCGGCCGTCGACTTCTTCGAGCAGCGCGGCCTGCCCTTCATCGTCGGGATCAACGAGTTCGACGGCGCCCACCGCTACGAGCCCGGGGAGGTCCGCGCCGCGATAGACCTCGATCCCGAGATCCCCATCGTGCGCTGCGACGCCCGGATCTCCAGTTCCGCCGTGCAGACCCTGCTCACCCTCGTCCGCCACCTCCTCGCCCACACCCCCGGGCACGCGCCGAGCCACGGGGCCCACAGATGAACACCGGCACGGGCCCTGGAGCACGACCATGACCTACGACCCGCCGCGCCCGCCCGGCCGGCTGCTGCTCACCCCCGAGGACAGGGACGCCCCCGCGCGCGTACGACGCCTGCGCCTGCTCGGCCTCGGCGACCGCGCGGAACCCGCCCTCGACGCTTTCGCGCACCGGCTCGCACAGCTCGCCCGGACGCCCTACGCCATGGTCACCTTCATCGGCGAGCACGAACAGTTCTTCGCCGGACTGTGCGCACCGGACGGCACCGTGCGCGCGCCGGACGGCATCGAACGCGGGATGGGCCGCCGCCTGCCCCGCAGTCACGGGTTCTGCCCCCACGTGGTGGTGCGCCGCAAGGCACTGGTCCTGGACGACGTCGGCGACTACCCGCGCTTCGCCGGGAACCCGATCGTCGACGAGACCGGCATCCGCTCCTATCTCGGCGCCCCGCTCGTCGACGGCACGGGAATCGCGCTCGGCACGGTCTGTGTCGCGGACGTCGCCCCCCGCCCGTGGGGGAGGAGAGGGCTGGAGACCATCAAGGCGACGGCGGCCGACCTCACCGCGGCGCTCGAGCGGCGGGAGATCCTCTCTTAGCCGGTCCCGGTCCCGGTCCCGGTGCGGGCCGTGGCGGCGGGTGCGGGCGAGTGCGGGCGGGTGTGAAGGAAAGCTGCGGCGGAGCTTAAGAAAAGCTCGATGGACCGGAGACCGCGGCGCACGGAAGATTCACTACGGGTTTCCCCTGACATTCCACCCCCCCGGAACGGGCTCCTTCGGCATGCCCTAGTCCGGGACCTCACCCCCGTAGGAGCCGTTGCGTGAAGGCGCTGGTCAAGGAGAAGGCGGAGCCCGGGCTGTGGCTCACGGACGTACCGGAGCCGGAGATCGGCCCGGGTGACGTACTGATCAAGGTCCTCAGGACCGGTATCTGCGGCACCGACCTGCACATCCGCGACTGGGACGGCTGGGCGCGGCAGACGATCCGCACCCCGCTCGTCGTCGGCCACGAGTTCGCCGGCGAGGTCGTCGACACCGGGCGCGACGTCACCGACATCGCGGTCGGGGACCGCGTCAGCGGCGAGGGCCACCTGGTCTGCGGCAAGTGCCGCAACTGCCTCGCCGGACGCCGTCATCTGTGCCGGGCCACCGTCGGGCTCGGCGTCGGCCGCGACGGGGCGTTCGCCGAGTACGTGGCGCTGCCCGCGTCCAACGTGTGGGTGCACCGGGTCCCGGTCGACCTCGACGTCGCGGCGATCTTCGACCCGTTCGGCAACGCCGTGCACACCGCGCTGTCCTTCCCGCTGGTCGGCGAGGACGTACTGATCACAGGGGCCGGCCCGATCGGGCTGATGGCCGCGGCGGTCGCCCGGCACGCCGGTGCGCGCAACGTCGTGATCACCGATGTGAGCGAGGAGCGGCTCGAACTGGCCCGCAAGCTCGGAGTCAGCCTCGCCCTCGACGTCTCCGACGCGACGATCGCCGACGGACAGCGGGAACTGGGGCTCCGGGAGGGCTTCGACGTCGGACTGGAGATGTCCGGCCGGCCCGAGGCGCTGCGCGACATGATCGCCAACATGACGCACGGCGGCCGGATCGCCCTGCTGGGCCTGCCCGCCGAGGAGTTCCCGGTCGACTGGGCCCGGATCGTCACCTCGATGATCACCCTCAAGGGCATCTACGGCCGGGAGATGTTCGAGACCTGGTACGCGATGTCGGTGCTGCTGGAGGGCGGCCTCGACCTCGCCCCCGTGATCACCGGCCGGTACGGCTTCCGCGACTACGAGGCGGCGTTCGCCGACGCGGCGAGCGGCCGCGGCGGCAAGGTCATCCTCGATTGGGCCGTCTGAGGCTCTCGCCGAATCACAGCGAATCACAAAGGACTGATGATGTTCGACTCCGTGCGCGACGACCTCCGCGCCACCCTCGACGAGATCCGCGCCGCCGGCCTGCACAAGCCCGAGCGCGTCATCGGCACCCCGCAGTCCGCGACCGTGAACGTCACCGCGGGCGGCCGTCCGGGCGAGGTGCTCAACTTCTGCGCCAACAACTACCTGGGCCTCGCCGACCACCCCGAGGTGATCGCCGCCGCCCACGAGGCCCTCGACCGCTGGGGCTACGGCATGGCCTCCGTGCGCTTCATCTGCGGCACGCAGGAGGTGCACAAGGAGCTGGAGGCGCGGCTGTCGGCGTTCCTCGGCCAGGAGGACACGATCCTGTACTCCTCCTGCTTCGACGCCAACGGCGGTGTCTTCGAGACGCTGCTCGGCGCCGAGGACGCGGTGATCTCCGACGCCCTCAACCACGCCTCGATCATCGACGGCATCCGCCTGTCGAAGGCCCGTCGCTTCCGCTACGCCAACCGTGACATGGCCGACCTGGAGCGGCAGCTCAAGGAGGCCACCGAGGGCGGTGCCCGCCGCAAGCTGATCGTCACGGACGGCGTGTTCTCCATGGACGGCTACGTGGCGCCGCTGAGCGAGATCTGCGACCTCGCCGACCGCTACGACGCCATGGTGATGGTCGACGACTCCCACGCCGTCGGCTTCGTCGGCCCCGGTGGGCGCGGCACCCCCGAGCTGCACGGCGTCATGGACCGCGTCGACATCATCACCGGCACCCTCGGCAAGGCCCTCGGCGGCGCCTCCGGCGGCTATGTCGCCGCCCGCGCCGAGATCGTCGCCCTGCTGCGCCAGCGCTCGCGGCCGTACCTCTTCTCCAACACCCTCGCCCCGGTGATCGCCGCCGCCTCGCTGAAGGTGCTCGACCTGCTGGAGTCGGCCGGCGACCTGCGTGAGCGGCTCGCCGCCAACACCGAGCTGTTCCGCCGCCGGATGACCGAGGAGGGCTTCGAGATCCTCCCCGGTGACCACGCGATCGCGCCCGTCATGATCGGCGACGCCGCGGTGGCCGGGCGCATGGCCGAGCTGCTGCTGGAGCG
Source organism: Streptomyces sclerotialus (assembly GCA_000719105.1). Lineage (GTDB taxonomy): Bacteria > Actinomycetota > Actinomycetes > Streptomycetales > Streptomycetaceae > Streptomyces > Streptomyces sclerotialus_B. Next base: position 18,418 of record JODX01000030.1, read on the forward strand.
CGGTGTGTACGTGATCGGCTTCTCGTACCCGGTGGTCCCGCAGGGCCAGGCCCGCATCCGGGTCCAGCTCTCGGCGGCGCACTCCACCGAGGACGTGCACCGCGCGGTGGACGCCTTCGTGGCGGCGCGGGCGGAGCTGGACGCCTGACCGGCCCGGAAGCACTGCTCACACCGCGCACACCGCTCACACTGCGATAATCGTTCGCATGATCGAAGCGCGGCGGCTGCACATTCTCCGTGCGGTGGCCGACCACCGCACGGTCACGGCCGCTGCCGCCGCGCTCTATCTCACGCCCTCCGCCGTCTCCCAGCAGCTCACCGCGCTGGAGCAGGAGACCGGCCACCGCCTGGTCGAGCGCGGCGCCAAGGGCGTACGGCTGACCGCGGCCGGCGAGATCCTGCTCGCCCACACCCACGCGGTCTTCGCCCAGCTCGAGCGCGCGGAGGCGGAACTGGCGGCGTACGCGACCGGCTCGGCCGGCACCGTCACCGTCGCCTCCTTCGCCACCGGCATCGGCGAGGTCGTCGCCCCGGCGCTGGCCCGCCTCGCCGGCACGGCCCCCGGCATCCGCGTCCGGGTCCGGGACGCCGAGGGCGACGCCAGCCTGCCGATGGTGCTCGACCGGCAGGTCGACGTCGCGGTCGCCGTCGAGTACCGGGGCGCCCCGGACGCCGACGACCCCCGCCTCACCCACGTCCCGCTGTACGCCGAGCCCTTCGACGCCGTCGTCCCCGTGGGCCACCGGCTGGCCGACGCCGGCGAGGTGCCGCTCGCGGAGCTGGCCAAGGACCCGTGGATCGGCCCCTACCCCGGCAACCCCTGTCACGACGTGGTGGTGCTGGCCTGCGAGGCCGCGGGCTTCCAGCCGTCCCTGGAGCACTCCTCGGACGACTTCCGCGCGGTCGTGGCCCTCGCGTCCGCCGACGCGGGCGTCGCCCTCGTGCCACGCTCGGCCCTGCGCGGCATGGACCTCACGGGCGTCGTCGTACGCCCCGTCGACGGCACCGCCCCCACCCGCCGGGTCTTCGCGGCCGTGCGCCGGGGCGCGGAAGGGCATCCGCTGATCCGCCCGGTACTGGAGGCACTGCGCGCGGCGGCACGGGTCTGAGGCGCGCCGGCTCACCACGAGCCGCCCCTGACCGCCCTCCCTGGGCGTGTCGCATGCGGGATAACATCCCTGATATGAAACGTGTTGATGGTGAGGCCAGTGCCGGGTCCGTCCCGGACTCCGTCGACCGCCGGCTCGGGGCGCGCCTGGCCGAGCTGCGGGCCGAACGCGGCTGGTCCCTGGGCGAGCTGGCGGGGCGCAGCGGGGTGAGCCGGTCGACCCTGTCGCGGGCCGAGCGGGCGGAGATCAGCCCCACGGCCGCTCTGCTGAACCGGCTCTGCGCCGTCTACGGGCGGACCATGTCCCAGCTCCTGGCCGAGGTCGAGGCCGAGCCCGTCACGGTCGTCCGCGCGGCCGGGCAGCCGATGTGGGAGGACAGGGCGTCCGGGTTCGTACGGCGCTCCGTGTCGCCGCCGCACACCGGACTCCGCGGCGAACTGGTCGAGGGGCGGCTCGCGGCGGGCGCCGACATCGCGTACGACCGCCCGCCCGTGCCCGGCCTCGAACAGCACATCTGGGTCCTCGAGGGAACCCTCCGCTTCACGGCCCAGGACGTCGAGCACCGGCTGGACGCCGGGGACTGCCTGCGGCTGCGGGTGTGGGGGCCGACGCGGTTCCGCTGCCCCGGGCCCGACGCCGCGCGGTACGCGCTGGTGGTGGTGCTGCCGTGACGACGGCGATCTCCCGGCTCGAACCGGCCGAAGTACTCGCGCACGCCGGGGAGTTGGCGGTGCTGCTGACCGACACCGTGGCCGGCGGGGCCTCCGTCGGCTTCCTCGCCCCGCTGGACCGGGCGGAGGCCGTCGCCTGGTGGAAGGCGCGCGCGGACGCGGTGGCCGCGGGCGCGCTCGACGTGTGGGCGGCGCGGGACGGGCGGGACCGCGTGCTCGGCACCGTGAGCCTCGCCCTCCCGGACAAGCCCAACAGCCGCCACCGCGCCGAGCTCGTCAAGCTCATGGTGCATCGCGACGCCCGCGGCCGCGGTCTCGGGCGCGCCCTGCTGACGGCCGCCGAACGCGCGGCCGCGGCCGCCGGGGTCACCCTGCTCCACCTGGACACCGAGACGGACAGTCCGGCGGAGTCGCTGTACCGCTCGGCGGGCTGGATCCGCGTGGGCGAGATCCCGGACTACGCGGCGGACCCGGCCGGGGCGCTGCGCCCCACGTCGATCTACTACAAGCGGGTGGCGGGGAGGCGGACGGCGCCCTCCCGCACTGATCGCCGAGGTGCCGGACCTCGCGAAGGCCGTTGTCAGTGACGCCCGTTACGGTGCCTCCCATGCCGGACGCCGAAGACGTACGCCGTATCGCCCTGTCCCTGCCGGACACCACGGAGAAGATCGCCTGGAGCATGCCCACGTTCCGGGTCGCGGGCAAGATGTTCGCCACGCTGCCCGAGGAGGAGACCTCCGTCGCGGTCCGCTGCCCGAAGGACGAGCGCGAGGAACTCGTCCTGGCGGAGCCCGCCAAGTTCTGGGTCGCCGAGCACGAGGCGTACTCCGCCTGGGTGCGGGTCCGGCTGGCCGCGCTGGACGACGAGACGGAACTGCGCGACATCCTCGCCGACTCCTGGCGCCAGGCGGCCCCGCCCCGGCTGCTGGAGTCGTATCCGCGGCTGGGGCTCCACGTGGCCGAATGAGGGGGCGGACAGGCTCCGCGTACAAACGGGTGCGCGATCACCGCCCGGAGTGCGGTATTGTTTCCGTGCACGTTCGGCCAGGGGAAACCCCAGGTCAGACGGACACCGGGACGTGGCGCAGCTTGGTAGCGCACTTGACTGGGGGTCAAGGGGTCGCAGGTTCAAATCCTGTCGTCCCGACGGTGTGATCGCGATGCAGGGGCCGTTCTCGAACGGCCCCTCACGCGTTTCCGGAAGCGGTCGGGGAGCGTTCGGATGCGCCTGACACTTTCTCCGGCCTGCGGTGACGACTGCCCGAGGCCCTCGCGGGCGCCTTCGAGTGTGCGCAGACCGACCACACCTTCGGGGTATATGTACATGATTCACCCTTGAACACGGTACGTATCCATGCGGATACGCAGCGGGGTCCTTCCTGGGTGGTCCCCGTGCGCGACGGCCGCTCACCGAGAAGGTGCCGCGCGCTGGACATGGGGGGAAGCCATGAGCCGCGACAGGATCGCAGTCATCGGCATGGGCTGCCGCTTTCCGGGCGAGGCGTCCTGCCACCGGGTCGGACCGGGGAACCGGCCGGGCGGCGGCGCCGGAACGACCGCCCCGTGATGCCGCCGGGAACCAGCCCCGGCCATCACCCCCGACCGTCCGACCCGAAAGGCCGGTATCCCATGCAGTCACCTTCATCCTCGCACGAGCCGCTCGCCTATCCCTTCCCGTCCGGTCCGGGACTCGCGTTCGACCCGGTCTACGCCGAACTGCGCGACCGACCGCTCGCCCGGGTGCGGTTGGCCTACGGAGAGGATGCCTGGCTGGCCACCCGGTACGCCGACGTGAAGACGGTGATGTCGGACCCTCGTTTCCGTGTCGCCAGGCCCGTGAGCTGTGACCGGCCTCGGATGCGTCCCCCGGCCCGTGTGATCAGCGGGTTGTTCTTCCTGGATCCGCCCGAGCACACGAGGGTGCGCAGCCTGGTGGCAAAGGAGCTCAGCGCGCGCCGGGTCGAGCGCCTGCGCGACAAGGCCTGCCGGCTCGCCGACGAGCTGCTCGACCGTGTCGTGGAGGAGGGCTCGCCCGTCGATCTGGTGAAGCGGTTCGCCCGCCCCTTCGCGCAGACGATGCTGTGCGGACTGCTCGGAGTGCCCGACGAGGACCACCACCGCTTCTGGAACTGGGCGGAGGCCGCGCTGTCCGGCACGGCGACGGACGACGAGCTCGACACACAGGCGGAGGAGTTCCTCTCCTACGTGGCAGGACTGTTCGAACTCCGTCGCAGGGAACCGCGCGAGGACCTCTTCACCTGCGTCGTGCGAGGCCGGGAGGCGGACAGCCGGGTCACGGAGGAGGACATGTTCGCGCTGGCCAATGACCTCCTCGTCGCCGGGCTCCTGACCGTCGGCCACCAGATCGCGGGCTTCCTCCACCAGTTGCTGCTGCACCCCGCGGAACTGCGGCGGTTGCGCGCCCGGCCGCAACTGATTCCCACGGCCGTCGAAGAACTGCTGCGGTACGTGCCGCTCTTCAACTCTCTGCCGCCTCGCTACGCCACCGAGGACATCGAGCTGGGCGGTGCGCTCGTCCGGGCCGGCGAACCCGTGCTGGTCGCCACAGCGGCCGCGAACAGGGACCCGGCCGCCTTCTCCGACGCCGACGCCCTGCGCCTCGACCGGTCGGGATCCCCACACCTCGGACTCGGGCACGGAACGCACTACTGTCTCGGGGCTCACCTGGCACGTATGGAGCTGCAAGTGGCCCTGGAGACGGTGCTGAGACGTCTGCCCGGGCTGAGGCTCGCCATCCCCGACGAGGAACTGCACTGGAAGACGGGAGGTATGGTCCTCGGCCTCCACGCGCTGCCCGTGGCGTTCGACCGCGGCACGGACGCGCCCGGTGCCCGGGCCACCCCGGACACCGCGTCCCACTCGGCCTCCGGTGAGCAGCCGGGGGCGGAGGCAGGCTCCTCGTGCCCCCGCCACTCCGGTTCCTACCCACCGCACCCGTAGACCTGGTCCTGAACGCCGCCACGTGCGGCAGGCCGATGCCGTCATGCGACCGGAGTCGCTCGCCCCCACCCGCAGGCTCGGGCCCGGTCGGCGGACTCCGACTCCGCCTCGCACGCACGGGACAGGGGACGGAGGCCGGTCCGGTGAGCCCCGCCACCGGTCATGGGAGCCTGCGTGCAGCGGTCACGGGGCCGCCGCTTCCGGCGTACCGGTATGTGAGACGGCGTGCGGAGAAGCGGCGGAGCGCCCTTGACGCCGGAGGGACGGGCGATCGACACTCCAGGACGGGAACCCTAGTGAATCGGTAGGGAAACATGGGAAGTCCGGGGTGGGCCGCCGAAGGCACGGTCGGCGCAGGCCGGCTGCCACTCCTGCTGACCTCCCGGCGCCACATCGATCTGCTGAGGGTCTGCAGCGCGGCGCATTCCCCGTGCGGCGACGAGACCGCCGTGGTGGCGGGCGCCTGAGACCGGGCCCGCCCGCCCGACAGTGACTCCGGGGCTCCCGGTGTCCCACGTTCTGGACAGTTCCCTCTCTTCAGATCCCTCTCTTCAGTTCCCTTTCTTCTCCGGCGCCCGGTGCCCGCGCAGTCGTCGCCCCGTGCCCGTGACCGAGCCCTCCCAGGGAGACGTATGTACGCCATGTCCCCGGCCGTCGTGCCCGCCGTGCCCTCCTTCCGCAGCAGGATCGGAGGTGACGCGCGCAGCGGCTACTACGCCGTGCCGCACCGCTACCGGCTGTACCTCTCACCGTCCTGTCCGGACTGTCTGGAGATAGCCGTCACGCACGGTCTGCTCGGCCTGGAGGACACCCTCCGGGTGACGACGCTGCCCGCCGTGCCGGACGAGCCGGACGGGGGACACTCGGCGCTGCGTCCGCTGTACGAGGCCAGCTCGCACCAGCACACCGGGCCGGCCGTGGCGCCGGTGCTCAGCGACGGCTGGACCGGACGGATCGTCAGCACGCACGCCCCCGACATCCTGCGGGACCTGGCCCGAAGGTTCGGCGGACGGGGCCACGACCTGCACCCGTACGGCGCCGACGAGGAGATCCGGACCGTCGACCGGCTCTGCGACGACGTCGTCGCGTCCGCGCGGCGTGCGGGGGAGCCCGGTGCGGATCCGGCGGCGCGCGAGGCGGCGCCGGCCGGGCTGCGGGCCGCGCTGGGTGTCCTGGAGGGCCGGCTCGCCGCCCGGGAGTACGTGCTCGGTGACCGGCCGACCGCCGCCGATGTGCGGTTGTGGGTGACGCTGGTGCGGCTGGACGTCGTGCACGTTCCGCATCTGGACGCGGCCGCGGTGCGGGAGGTCGCCGGTCATCCGCATCTGTGGGCGTACGCCCGCCGGCTGGCGGCGCTGCCCGCCTTCGGCTCCCGTCTGGATCCGGACGGCATGGCGCGCCGGTACCACGCGCGCTGCCGGTGCGGGGCGGAGACGGGTGGTGCGGCCGTCCCCGTACGCATCGTGGACTGGGCGGCGTACGTGTCCGTGCGGGCACCCGAGCGGGTGCGGTGAGCCCCGCCCCCGCGCCGGTCCGGGACGCCGGACGGGCGCGGGCGCCGGAGTGACGCCCGCGCCCGTTCGAAGCGGGACAGGAGGCGGGGCAAGGGGCGGGGCAAGGGGCGGGGCAAGGGGTGGCCGCTGTGGAACGGCCCCCGTCAGGACAGGCAGCCGACGTGCGCGAGCGCCTGCTTGAGGACGACGCCCTGGCCGCCCGGCATCTCGCTCTGGACCACCTCCGAGGCGGCCTCCTGCGGGCTGAACCAGACCAGGTCCAGGGCGTCCTGCCGGGGGCGGCAGTCGCCGGTCACCGGGACGATGTAGGCGAGGGCCACCGCGTGCTGGCGAGGGTCGTGGAACGGCGTGATGCCCAGGGTCGGGAAGTACTCGGCGACCGTGAACGGCTGGAGGGAGGACGGCACCCGCGGCAGCGCCACCGGTCCGAGGTCCTTCTCCAGATGACGCAGCAGGGCGTCGCGGACCCGCTCGTGGTGCAGCACCCGGCCGGAGACGAGCGTGCGGCTGACCGTGCCGTCCGGCCCGATGCGCAGCAGCAGGCCGACGCTGGTGACTTCGCCGCTGTCGTCGACGCGTACCGGAACGGCCTCGACGTACAGGATCGGCATGTGAGCGCGTGCCGACTCGAGGTCGTCCGGACTCAACCAGCCGGGCGTGGTTTCGGTCATGTCAGACATTGAATGATCGTACTTTCATTGCGCTCGCTTTTTCCGCTCATCGCTCCAGGTCACATATGCCATTGTCCGGTCGGCCGGTCACTTCGCGTGGATGCGGTCCACCAGGATGTCGATGACCAGCGGAGTGCGCCTTCGTGCTGTGGCAGGACGGCGGGGACACCGGCGGCGGCGGGGACAACGACGGTTCGCTGGCCGTGTACGACACCAAGACGTACGAGGAGGCCGCCGAGCCCGCCGCTCTGCCGGGCAACCACGGCCAGTCGGGCCAGGCCGCCCTCGCGGTCGCCCCGAACGGCACCGCCGTCTACGTCACCAGCCCGGCCGAGGGCAGGATCACCGAGTTCGACCGGCGGATGTCCCCGAAGGTCACCCAGGCCCCCACGGACCGCTCGGCCGCGCCGGGTGACGAGGTCGCGTTCGTGGCGGCGGCCGAGGGTGCCCCGGAGCCCACCGTGCGCTGGCAGGTCAGCACGGACGGAGCCCAGACCTGGAAGGACATCGGGGGCGCGACGAAGGCCGCGTACTCCTTCACCGCGAAGACCGCCCAGGACGGCTACGCCTCCACCGGCACCACCGTCCTGACGCTGGCGTCGGTGGCCGCGCTGCTCACGGCGGCGGGCCGGCTGGCCTACCGCCGCGGTCGTCCCTCGGAGTGAGCAAGACACGGAACGTGCTTTCCCCCGCGGGCGTACGCCCGCGGGGGAAAGCACGTTCTCCGCCCGTCACCCTGCCCGTTGCAGACACTCCTCGGCCACCTGCTTGTCGAGCGCCGCGCGCACCAACGCGGCCGCCAGTACGGCCGGTTCGGTGTTCCCGGCGCGTTTCAGCAACCGCCGGGGGTCGTCCGGGAGGCCGAGGCGGCGGGCGCCGGACAGGGCCTTGCCGTCGAGGTAGGGGGCCGGCTCCGGCCACACCCGCTGCACCTCGCGCAGGAAGATGGCGGCGCCGGCCGGGCCGATGCCGGGGACCTCCCGGAGCAGCCGGTCCAGCTCGGCGACCTCCCCGCCGGCCTCCTTCCGCAGCCGCCGCAGATCACCGCCCCAGCGGTCCAGTACGAGCCGGGCGCCGTCCCCGAGCTGGGTCGACGTGCGCTCGTCGTATCGCCGGTAGCCACCACGGCCGAGCGCGTCGACCCGCTGCTGCCAGGTGGCGTCGGCCATGGCGCGCGGGCTGCCGAGACCCGCTTCGAACAGGGACCGCGCGGCCGCGAGTGCGGTGGAGCTGCGGATACGGGCGCTGAGCAGACAGGACAGCACGAGGAGGCGGTACAACGGCTGAGGAGTGTCCCTCAGCCGGATGCCCGCCTCCTCGGCGTACGTCCGGCCCTCGGTGGCGATCAGCTCCTGGACCACGCGGTCCATACCCACGCCTTCCGTCCGCCGCTACGTCCGCGGCGCCCTGAGCGGATCGTGGCCCAGCGACATGAGGTGGTGGCGCCGGAGCGTGTCGTGGCCGCTCTCCGGTTCCGGCTCGTTCTCCAGGTCCACCTGCGACAGGATCTCGTCCACGACGTGCTGCATCACGTCGATGTCGCTTTCGGTGAGGTCCCTGCGCCGCTTCTGCAGGATGGCCAGCACATGCCGGCCGAGCTCGCCGCCCGCCTGGTCGGGGAGCGGCTCGACGTTCTCGCCGGCGTCGTGCATGCGCAGCCAGTCCGCCAGTTCCGGGGAGGGCATGTTCACCACGCGGTGGAAGTCGTTCCACAGCACTTCGATGTCATGGGTGTCGGCGGTGTCGGCCATGAGATGCCCCTTTCGTGCACGTGCCTTGCGTCCGGACCGGTCAGTCCTCGCGCGGGTAGTCCTCGGCCTGGAACATCCAGCGCTGCTTCTCCAGGTCGGCCGTGATGGAGATCAGCAGGTCCTGGGTGACCGGGTCGGACTCCTCCGTCACGGCGATGCGCTCGCGCAGCCGCCCGATCGCCGCCTCCAGCGTCTCCACGAGGAGCGAGACGACATCGGTGTCCCGCAGCCAGCCGTCCTTCGTGCTCGGCAGCGAGAACCGGGACGCGATGGTCTCCGGGCGGCCGTCCGGCGGCACACCGATCGCCGCCGCGCGCTCGGCCACGGTGTCGGAGTACGCACGGGCCGTGTCCACCACCTCGTCGAGCTGGAGGTGGATCGAACGGAACCTCGGCCCCACGATGTTCCAGTGGGCCTGCTTCCCGACGAGCGAGATGCCCAGCAGATCGACCAGGGTGTCCTGCAGGGCCTCCCCGGTCTTCCCGCGCTGGGGCTCCGGGAGGGTGCTCGTCACTTCCGTCATGATGCGTTGCTCCTCATCACGTCGTGCCGGGGCTCACTCGCGTCCCCGGCGGTACGGAGCAGTGCGGTGCGTTCGTCCTCCGCGAGGCCGCCCCACACGCCCGACGTCTGGCCGCTGCTCAGCGCCCACGAGAGACACTCGTCGATCACCGGGCAGTCGGCGCAGACGCGCTTGGCGTCGGCGACGTCCTGCAGCGCCGGACCCGTCTTGCCCACGGGGAAGAAGAGATCGGGGTCCTCTCCCACGCAGGCAGCTTGCCGCAACCACTCCATGGAGGCGCGGGTGCCCAGCCGACCTGGGTGGAAACACGCCGACCGCACGCCGGCGGAGGGGACGCGTCCGCACGTCGGCGGAGGGAACGCGTCCGCACGTCGGCGGAGGGAACGCGTCCGCGCGGTGTGCTCAGCGCGCCAGGACCCGATCCACGAACGCCGTCACGTCCGCGAGCACCTCGTCCCTGTTCGTCTCGTTGAACACCTCGTGTCGTGCGCCCGGATAGACGCGCTCGGTCCAGTCCCTGCCGCGCAGCACTTCGACACCGGGGCGGCTCCCGCTGAGCGGCACGATGCGGTCGTCGTCGCCGTGCACCCACAGCAGGGGCAGCTCACCGACGTCCCCGCCCTCGGTGACGGTCTCCAGGGCGCGGACGATCGCCTCCAGCGTCGGGCGCCTGAACGGGCCGTGCCACACCAGCGGATCGGCGGCGTACACGGTGCCGATCCGCGGATCGCGGGAGAGCAGCGCCGTGTCGATGGGCAGGTCGGGCAGTTCCCCGGCCGCGAGCAGCGCGTACGGCAGCTCCCAGCGGCCGATCACCGGGCCGGACAGCACGAGCGCCGCGAGCCCGGCGCCGTACCGCTGCGCGTACCGTGCCGCGATCAGCCCGCCCATCGAGTGCCCGATCAGCACGACCGGCACACCGGGGTGCGCGGCCCGGGCCAGCTCCTCCACCGCGCGCACATCGGTGACCACGTCCTCGAAGTCCTCGATGAGCACCCGCTCGCCCGCCGACCTGCCGTGCCCCACGTGGTCGGGCCCGAACACGGCCGCACCGTGCGCGGTCAGCGCACCGGCCACGTACTCGTAGCGGCCGATGTGCTCGCCGTACCCGTGGACGAGGAGCGCGACGTACCGCGGCCGCGGGTGCGGCCACTCCTGTGCGACGACCTGTCCGCGGGTGCCGGTCAGGGTGTGCTCGCGCGCCTCGGTCATGGCTGCCTCCAGCTGCGTCGGTGAGGGCTGACCGGAGATCCTTCCAGGCGGACGGGCGGTGGTCCACGTGCAGGCGCCACCTGTCGAGACGGTCCTGTCACGCAGAGATACGTGGGCATAGCATCGGTGCCCGCATGAACACGATGACACTGGGGCAGCTGTCCCTCGCCGAATTCACCGCCCTCGCCTGCGCGGCGTTCCTCGTCGGCTTCTCGAAGACGGCCGTGAGCGGGGCCAACACGGTGAGCCTCGCGATCTTCGCGGCGATCCTGCCCGCCCGTGCGTCCACCGGCGTCCTGCTGCCGATCCTCATCGCCGGGGACGTGCTCGCCGTGCTCACCTACCGGCGGCACGCGCACTGGCCCACGCTGTGGCGGCTCTTCCCGGCCGTGGCCGCGGGCGTCGTGCTCGGCACGGTGTTCCTGATGTGGGCCGACGACGGGATCGTACGGGTCTCGATCGGCGCGATCCTGCTGATGATGGCGGCCGTCACGATCTGGCGGCGGCGCGCCGCCGAGCGGGAGACGGACCCCGACGAGGTGGCCACCCGGTCCGGCCGCGTCAAGGCCCGCAGTTACGGGGTGCTCGGCGGTTTCACGACGATGGTCGCCAACGCCGGCGGCCCCGTGATGTCGCTGTACCTGCTGTCGGCGGGCTTCCGGAAGCTGGGCTTCCTGGGCACGTCGGCCTTCTTCTTCCTGATCGTCAACGTCTCCAAGGTGCCCTTCAGCGTGGGGCTCGGCCTGATCGACGGCCACTCGCTGCTGCTGGACGCGGCCCTGGTGCTGTTCGTGCTGCCGGGCGCGCTCGTCGGCAAGTGGGCCGTGGACCGGATCAACCAGCGGCTGTTCGAGCAGCTGGTGATCGCGGCGACGGTACTGGGCGGGCTCCAGCTGCTGCTCCACTGACGGACGGCCACCGGCCGGCCCGTACGCTCGACGTCATGTCCCCGCAGTCGCCGCAGTCCCCGCGCACCCACGTCCTCGTCCTCGGCGGCACCACCGAGGCGCGCGAACTCGCCGCGTCGCTCGCGGCGCGCCCCGGCGTGCGCGTCACCACCTCCCTCGCCGGGCGGGTGGCCCGGCCCCGGGAGCAGGCGGGCGAGGTGCGGACCGGCGGGTTCGGCGGGGCCGAGGGCCTCGCGGACTGGCTGCGCGCGCACGCGGTCGCCGCGGTCGTCGACGCCACCCACCCGTTCGCCGCGGGCATCACGGCACACGCCGCCCGCGCCGCGGCGGCCACCGGCGTCCCCGCCGTGGTGCTGCGCCGCCCCGGCTGGCGCCCCCGCCCCGGCGACGACTGGCATCCGGTGGACTCCCTCGCCGCGGCCGCCGGGCTCGTCCCCGAGCTGGGCCGCCGTGTCTTCCTCACCACGGGCCGCCTCGGCCTCGCGGCCTTCGCGCACCTCACCGCACCGCACTTCCTCGTGCGGTCGGTGGAACCGCCCGAACCGCCCCTGCCGCCGCACACCGAGGTGCTCCTCGCCCGCGGCCCCTTCACGGTCGACGGTGAGGAGGCGCTGCTGCGCGAGCACCGCATCGACGTCCTGGTGACCAAGGACAGCGGGGGAGCGGCGACGGCGGCGAAGCTGGTGGCCGCCCGGAACCTGGCGCTCCCGGTCGTCGTCGTACGGCGGCCGCCCCTGCCCGAGGGTGTGACGGCGGTGCCGGACGTCGAAGCGGCGCTGGCCCACCTGGACCGCGCCCTGGGCTGAGCGCACCGCTCGGGACGGCAGCCGTCAGTGCACCGCTCCGGCGGCCAGTTCCCTGGCCCGCGCAGGCATCGAGCTCGTCAGGTCCTCCGCGAGAAGCCGCTTGGAGATGGCGTCCACCGCGGCCCGCAGGTCCGTGCCGGAGGGCCGGCCGTAGTCCTGCTCCAGGCGCTCGCACAGCCAGTCGGCCCAGGCCGTGCTGATCAGCTCGGCCTCGCGGGCCCCCGCCGGGGTGAACGAGAAGAGGGGGCCGTGGCGGGTGAGGCAGCCCTCGGCGACCATGCGGTCGAAGACCGGCTCCAGCACCTCGGGCGGTACGTTCCGGCTGGCGGCGACGAGATTGAGGTTGGCGTGGCCGACCATCCGCTCGAAGAGGTGGACCTGGGTGACCGCCCAGGCGCCCGCCATGTCGAGACGGGTGCCGGAAGCGCGGACCACACTGTGTGCGGTGTCCCGCCCCACGCCGCCGACGATGCGCGCGACGGCGGCCTCCAGCAGCCGCTGCGGGTCGCTCTCGCGCGGCTGTGCGAACCCGTCGCCCATGTCGGCGGAGCCCGCCCGCGCGCTGTCCCGCAGCCGCACCTGCTTGAGGAAGAGCGCGACCAGGAAGCCGAGCACGGCGACCGGGACGGTCCACAGGAAGACGGTGTGCAGCGTGTCGGCGTACGCGTCGATGATCGGCCGCGCCGCCGCGGACGGCAGTGAGTGCAGCCCCTCCGGGCTCTGCGCGGCACTGCCGATCGTGCCGGGGTCGGCCGCGCCCGTGCGGGCCGCCGCCGCGACGCCCTCCCGCAGGTTGGGCGCGAGCGCGTTGGCGTAGATGGTGCCGAACACGGCCGTGCCGAACGCGCTGCCCAGCGTGCGGAAGAAGGTCACGCCGGAGGTCGCGGTGCCCAGGTCGGTGTAGTCGACGGTGTTCTGCACGGCGATCACCAGCACCTGCATGGACAGCCCGATGCCCGCCCCGAGGACGAACATGTACAGGGACTCCAGCCAGGTACCGGTGTCCGGGCCCATGCGGGAGAGCAGGTACAGGCCGAGGCCCATGACCAGGGAGCCGACGATCGGGAAGATGCGGTAGTGACCGGTCTTGCTGGTCGTGTTGCCGCTGAACACGGACGCGATGAGGAGTCCGACGACCATGGGCAGCGTCCGCACCCCGGAGACCGTGGCCGAGTCGCCGTCGACGTACTGGAGGTAGCTCGGCAGGTAGGTCAGCGCGCCGAGCATCGCGAAGCCGACGATGAAGCTGAGGATCGAGCAGACCGTGAAGACGGGGTTGCGGAACAGCCGCATGGGCAGCATCGGTTCGGCAGCCCGGGTCTCCACCAGACAGAACAGCGCGAGCGCGATGAGGCCGCCCGCGAACAGGCCGATGATGACGCCCGAACCCCACGCGTACTCGTTGCCGCCCCAGCTCGTCGCGAGGATCAGGGCGCTTGCGCCGATCGCGACGAGGGCGATGCCCAGGTAGTCGATGACCGGGCGCGCGACCGACTTCACCGACGGGATCGTGCGGGCGGCCGAGGCGATGACGACGATCGCGATGGGCACGTTGACGTAGAACGCCCAGCGCCAGGTCAGGTGGTCGGTGAACAGCCCGCCCAGCAGCGGCCCGACGACGGTCGACACACCGAAGACCGCACCGATGGCTCCCTGGTACTTGCCGCGCTCCCGCAGCGGGATCACATCCGCGATCAGGGCCATGGAGGTGACCATCAGCCCGCCGGCGCCGATGCCCTGCACGGCCCGCCACAGGATCAGCAGCGTCATGTTCGTGGCGAGGCCGCACAGGAACGAACCGGTGATGAAGACGGCCGCCGACACCTGGAAGACGGTCTTGCGGCCGAAGAGATCGCCGAACTTGCCCACCAGCACGGTCGCGACCGTCTCGGCGAGCAGGTACGACGTCACCACCCACGACATGTGCGCGGCACCGCCCAGTTCCGACACGATCGTCGGCAGCGCCGTCCCGACGATGGTCTGGTCGAGCGCCGCGAGCAGCAGGCCCAGCACGATCGTCACGAAGACGATGTTGCGACGACGTACGTCGAGCACGGGTGGCTGAGCGGCCGAGGGCTCCGGTTCCCGGGTGATCGTCACAGGCCCACCTTCACACCGGGCGGCGCCGTGCGCATGCGGGGCGCTCCGCGCGGGTGGGACGGGGCGGTGCCGCTCCGCCCCACCCGCGCGCTGCGGCGCGGCTCAGTCCCCCCGGCCGCGCGGGTGCCTGCGCAGCAGATACGTGTCCATGATCCAGCCCTTGCGCTCCCGGGCCTCGGCCCGCAGCCGCTCGATGCGCGGGCCGGCCTCGGCGAGGGGCCCGGAGTCCAGGATCTCGTCGGGGGTGCCTATGTAGGCGCCCCAGTAGATGTCGATGTCCTCGCCCGCGTACTGCCGGAAGGTCTGGTGGGCGTCGAGCATCACCACCACGTCGTCGACCCCCTCGGGGAACCCCTCGGCCAGCCGGCGTCCCGTGGTGATCTGCACCGGCCGGGCCACCCGGTTCAGCCCCGTGCGGTGCCGGGCCACGAGCGCGGAGACACTGCTGATGCCGGGCACGACGTCGTACGTGAACGCCACCGTCCCCCGCTCCAGGATCTCCTCGAGAATCCCCAGCGTGCTGTCGTACAGCGCGGGGTCTCCCCACACCAGGAAGGCGCCGCTCTCGTCCTCGCCCAGCTCTTCCGCGATGAGCCGTTCGTAGATCTCGGCGCGGGCGCTGCGCCAGTCGCCGACCGCGGGGGAGTAGGCGGAGCCGCCGGCGGACCGGTCGCGCTCCGGATCGCGGGCCTCCACCACCCGGTACGTGCCCTCCGGCACGTGCGCGTCGAGGATGTCACGCCGCAACTGCACGAGGTCGGACTTCACCTCGCCCTTGTCCAGGACGAAGAACACGTCCGTGCGCCTCAGCGCCTTGACCGCCTGCAGGGTCAGCTGGTCGGGGTCGCCCGCCCCGATGCCGATGACATGAATCGTTCGCACGCCCCCGAGTCTGCCGTACGCCACCGACAGCACCCGCACCGCGTCGCCCGAGCGCGCTCGGGGCCGGCCGTGACGGGCCGTGGAACGCGCCGGGACGCGCCGGATGCGCCTACGCCGACCCGTCCCCGCGCAGCCGCGGCGCCCACGCGCGCGCGTCCACCGCCGCCCCCTCCCGCTCCACGGCCCCGGCCAGCTCCCGCGCCCAGCCGCCCAGCTCCGCCACCCCGATGCCGTACGGACGCACCTGACCCGACCCGGCCGACCACTCCTCCACGGCCCCGGCACCACGCCGCAGCAGCCGCGCCCCGCCCGCCACGTTCCCGCGCGCGGCGTGCGTGAGGCCCACCGCGAGCTGGGCGAGCCCCCGCCACAGCCCGCGCTCCGCGTCCGGCCCGGACTTCCAGGCGTCCTCGAACACCTCGTGCGCGTGGAACGGTTTCCCCGCGTCGAGCAGCGCCTGCGCCTCGGCCACGCTGTCCTCCGGGCTGCGGACGACCCCCTCCGGCTGCCGTGCCACACCGGAGGCGCCGTACGGCAGCGGGCGGCCGAGCCCGTCCCGCGGCCGGGCGTTGTGCGCCCGCCCCTCTTCGTCCCGGTCCCGGTCCTGTTCCCGGTCCTGTTCCCGAACCGGCCGGTCCTGCGATGTCCCGCTCATGAGCCGATTCTCTCGCGCACCCGCCCGCTTCGGGACAGCCCCCGACGTGGGGTAAAGTTCTGTTCGCGCGATCACGCGGGGCACCGCGGAGGAGCGCATCGGGACGTGGCGCAGCTTGGTAGCGCACTTGACTGGGGGTCAAGGGGTCGCAGGTTCAAATCCTGTCGTCCCGACGTTTTTCGTCGCAGATCAGGGGCCGTTTTCGAACGGCCCCTGACGCATTTCCGCGCCGGGCGGCACTCGTCCTTCGGCCGGCACCTCTGCCTTTCCGCCCATGTCCGGCTCCGTATTCGGTGTTGCCGGGCGTGGGGCTGTGGGTAATCTCGCCTCGCGGCGTCGCGGACGAGGGGGAGGGCGGCCATGCCCATCAGGCCACGCTACAGACGGGTCTCCGCCCTGCAGCGGCAGTTCTTCAACCGTGAGGGGCTGCTCGCCCTGTACGACGAGGAACTGGGCGGGATCTCCTCGGGGCCGCGGATACTGAACGTCGTGGGCGTCGGCGGCATCGGCAAGTCCCGGCTGCTCCAGGAGTTACGCGACCGGACCCCGGAGGCCCACCGCACCGCCCGCCTGGACCTGCAGGTGCCGGCGCTGCGGCAGCAGGAGGACGCGCTGGCCGTGCTGCGCATGGAGTTCGGTGCGCAGGGCGTGCGGTTCGACCGGTTCGACATCGCCTACGCCGTCCTGTGGCAGCGCGTGCACCCCCAGCTCCGGATGGACCGGAAGAACACGCCCCTCGCCGAGGAGAGCGAGGTGCTGTCGAAGATCCTCGACGACGCGATGGGGCTGCCGGTCTTCGGCACGGCGGCCGGGCTGGTGCGGCTCACCGGCCGGGCGGTGAGCAATCGCAGGCGCCGGCAGCGCATCCAGACCGATCCGACGCTCCAGGAACTCGACGCCCTGTCCAACGCGGAGCTGGGCAACGCCGTGACGTACCTCTTCGCCGAGGAGCTGCGGGAGGCGGCCGAGGAGCGGCCGTACGTGCTCTTCGTCGACGCCTACGAGGCGCTGGTGCCCACCCCGCTGCCGGGCGGCCGCAGTTACGGGTCGGACGCCTGGCTGCGTGATCTGCTCGGGCAGCTCCAGGGCGGGCTGACCGTACTGGCGAGCCGGGAGCCCCTGCCCTGGGCGGCGTACGACAAGGACTGGGACGCGGTGATCCGCAGGACCCGGATCGACGGGCTGCCGATGACCGCCCGCCTGGACCTGCTCGCCCAGGCCGGTATCACCGAGCTCCCCCGGCAGCGGGCGATCGCCGAGGCCAGCGCGGGAGTGCCCTTCTACCTGCACCTCGCCGTCGACACGCATACGCAGAACCGGGCCCGGATGGAGGACCCCGCGACGGCGGAGGAGATCGTCCAGCGTTTCGTGCAGCACGTGGCGCCGGACGAGGTGCGGATCCTGGAGCTGCTGAGCGTCGCCCGGACCTTCGACCTCGGGGTGTTCCGGGCCATCGGCCGGTCCTTCGACCTCCCCACCAATCTGCTGACCTGGGACTCGCTCACCGCCTATTCGTTCGCCTATCCGCTGTCCGACGGCTGGTACCGGCTGCACCAGCTGATGGTCGCCGCGCTGCAGCGCCATCTCTCACCGGCCGTCAAGCGCCATGTGCACGTCCTGCTCCAGCGGTACTGGGAGGAGCTGGCCGGGCGGATGGAGACGGGAGCGGACCGTTCCGGTGTGGCCCGCTCGTCCCCGCTGCGGGAGGCGGTGTACCACGGGCTGCATGCCGGGAACATCTCACCCGAGCGGATTCTGGAACACGCGGACCGGGCCGTCGTGATGAGCGGCAGACAGGCGGCCGACGGCATGGTCAAGGACATCCGCGGCCGACTGGCCGCCCCGGACGGGCCGGAGCGCGCCGGCGCCTCCCTCGCCGGCATCCGGGACGCCGCCGACTGCCTCGAGGCGGAGGCGAAACTGGAGCTCGGTGACGCGGGCGCGGTGATCGCGCTGACCCCTGCCCTGGGGCCCGCCCCGGACCTGCCCGTCCGCTCCGTCGTCTCCGCGCGGCTCGCCCTCGCCGGAGCCAACGCCCGCCGGATCGCCGGCGAGAGCAGCCACGCGGCGAGCATCTTCGAACGGGTCTGGCGGGAACACGCCGGAGCGGCGCGCACCTCCGCCGGACTGTGGGTCGCCGACATCCGGATGTGGCAGGGCGACTTCCAAGGGGCCTACGCACTGGCGGAGGAGGTCCACGGCAGCTGTGCGCCGCACGAGCGCGTCATCCGGGGCGACCTGAAGCGCCTGATGCATCTGGGCCACCGCTTTCTGCTCGACTTCCCCGCCGCCGCGGAACTCCTGGCCGAGGCCGAGGAGGAGTACCAGGCCGTGAACGCCGTGGTGGGGCTTGCCAACGTCCGCACCAACCGGGCCGAACTGCTGGCCTTCACCGACCCCGAGGCCGCGGTGGCGGAGGCGGGCGCGGCCCTGGAGGTCCAGCGGGACCTCGGCGCCCAGCACGAGATCGGCAAGGCGTACACCGCGATGGCTCTCGCCCAGCTCCGGCTGGGGCGGCTGGACCGGGCGGAGGCGTCCTTCCGGAGCGCCGACACCGCTCTCGACCGGGCCGGTTACCGGTCGGGACGGGCCCGGGCCGACATGTTCCGCGCGCTGCTGCTGCTGCGCCGCGGAGAGCGGGAAGCGGCGCGGGAGCTGCTGCTGCACGCCGCACGGGAGCTCGAGGCCTGCGAGGTCTACCCCTCGCTGATCCTGACCATCGGCCGCGCGGCCGCGCGAGCCGGTCTGCCCACCGCGGAGTTCGAGGCGGCCGCCGAGCGGGCTCGGCCCTCGCTCCGCCCGCTGGGCACGCTGGAGGACTTCGACCGGCGTACCGAGGACGTGCTGGCGGACCTGCTGGAGGCCAACGCGTGAGCTGGACGGGCCTGTACGAGCGGGCGATGCGGTCGCAGGACGCCGCCGCCGGCTACTACAACCGCAACGTCGGCCTGCCCACCCCCGACGGAAAGGTCAACGTCCGTATCCCCCTGCCGGCCGCGGACGTCATGGACGTACGGATCTGGCCCGAGGAGGAGGTGCTCTCCCGCATCCCTCCCTACGTCGACCGGGCACCCGAACTCCGCCATGTCTCCGCCGACCCGCGCTTCCAGGTCCACCACTTCATCGAGGGACGCGTCCTCGACGGCTTCTCCCCACGGGGCAGCTCCGTCCCCGCCCATGTCCCGGCCGATGTGGTGACCCTGCTGGCACAACTGACACGGATCCCGCAGGAGAAGGCCCCGCCGCTGCCCCGCCCCTGGCCGGTCTCCGGTGACAGCCCCGGCTTCGGCAGGCTGCTGGCCGACCTGACCCGGCGCATCCACGCCCAGTACGCCGCGGAGTACCGGGACGTCTTCGCCGCCTTCGGCATCCCGGCGCAGCCGCTCGCCGTGGTCGACCCGCTCTGGGACGGCCTCACCTCCCGCCCGTTCGCCGTCCTCCACGCGGACCTGCACCGCAAGAACATGATCGTGCATGAGGGCGCCACCTGGTTCCTGGACTGGGAGCTGGCCCTGTGGGGGGACCCCGCGTACGAGATCGCGATCCACTTCCACAAGATGGACTACCCGGACGACCAGCGGGCCGAGGTCCTGCGGCTCTGGCGGGCACGGCTCCCGGCGGCCGCGACCGCCGGACCGGACTCGGACCTCGGCCTGTACCTCACCCACGAGCGCATCAAATCGGCGATCGTCGACACGGTCCGCTACTCCAAACAACTGGCCACCGCCGGGCCCGCGGAGCGCGAGGTGCTCATCACCCGCCTGGCCAGGAAAGTGAATGCCGCCCGCCTGATCTGGGGATCACCTCCGGACATGACCCCCGAGCGGGTCGGCGCCGCCCTCACTCGCCGGCTGAAGGGATGACCGTGGACCCTCTCGCGCTCTACGAAGAGGCCCGCCTGCGCGAAGGCACCCAGTCCGGGTACTACAACCGCAACGTCCGGCTGGACTCCGGATGCGGGCCGGTGGTCGTCCGGATGCGGGCCGACGGGGCCGAGACCATGGACCTGACCCTGTGGCCGGAGGCCGAGGTGCTGGCCGCCGTCGGCCCTCACGTCCCCTCGGCCCCGCGCCTGCTGCACACGAGCTCCCACCCCGAGTACCAGGTCCACGCCTTCGTCGAAGGCCACCTCGTCGACGAGGTGGCCCCCGTCGGCGACCCCCTGCCCGAGCCCGTATCGGCCCATGTCGAAACGTTCTTTCGCCAGGTGCTCCGGGTACCTGCCCACGTCCTGCCCGCGGTCCCCGACGACTGGCCGCGATCCGGCGACACCGCGGGTTTCGCCCGGCGTCTGCTGGACCTGGTACGCGAGATCCGTCACCGGGACGACGCGTTCGGCGGCCTGTACGAAGCCCTCGGTGTGCCCGGGGACCCGTGCGCCGCGCTCCGGGGCCGCGCGGCCGGTCTGACCCAGCGGCCCTTCCGGCTGCTGCACGCGGACATCCACCGCCGGAACATGATCCTCACGCCGGAGAAGCGGGTGGTCTTCCTCGACTGGGAGCTCGCCCTGTGGGGCGACCCGGTCTACGACCTCGCCGACCACATCCACAAGATGTCCTACGCGCCCGCCGAACGGAGCGCGGCCACGGAGGGCTGGGAGCGCGCGGCCCCCGCCGACTGCCGCCCGGGGCTGCGCCCCGACCTCGACTACTACCTCGCGTACGAGGCGGTGAAGTCGGCCGTGGTGGACACGGTCCGCTGGGGTCGCCGCATCGCCGCCGAACCGGACCCGGACGCCCGCCACGCCCTGGCCCGCGAACTCGCCGGCAAACTGGCCGCCGCCCGCCCGCACTGGGCGGCCGGCCCGGCCCCGGCCCCGTCACCGGACGACGTCCTGGCGGCGGTGGAGCACCGGCTGTCCTGACGCCGGGGCGGCGTGCCGGTTCTGTTGGTTGATCATTCACCGGTGCGACACCCGTCGATGCTCGCCACGTCGCCGGCGTTCCCTGATACTGACCCGGGCATGTCAAATGGATCTGCCCAGTTCCACTTGTGGGCCGCCCCCAGGGTCGATCAGGAGGACACAGTGCAGAAGAGCTCGTGGATCCGCAGAGCATCCCTCGTTCTCGGCAGCGCCGTCGCGGTGGTGGTCGCCTTCCCCGGCAGCGCCCTCGCGGCCCCGCCCACGGCGCTGCCGGCCGGCGCGGAGGCGCTGGAGCGGACGTACCAGCCGGCCTACGACTACGACACGGACGGCTGCTACCCCACGCCCGCCATCGGCCCCGACGGAACCGTCAACGGCGGCCTCAACCCCACCGGTGCCCTCAACGGCCAGTGCCGCGACGCCTCCGACCTCGACAACACCAACGGCTACTCCCGCTACAAGTGCAACAACGGCTGGTGCGCCGTCATCTACGGCCTGTACTTCGAGAAGGACCAGGCCGTGGCGGGCAGCAGCCTCGGCGGGCACCGGCACGACTGGGAGCACGTCGTGGTGTGGGTGCAGAACAACCAGGCCCAGTACGTGTCCACCTCGGCCCACGGCGGCTTCAGCGTCTACTCCAAGGACCAGATCCGCTGGGACGGCACCCACCCCAAGATCGTCTACCACAAGGACGGCCTGAGCACGCACTGCTTCCGCCCCGCGAACGCGAACGACGAGCCCCCGGAGAACCACAAGGGCACCTGGCAGTACCCCGCGCTGGTCGGCTGGAACGGCTACCCCGCGGGCCTGCGCGACAAGTTGAGCGCGTACGACTTCGGCAGCGCCAACTTCGGCCTCAAGGACGGCAGCTTCGCCTCGCACCTGGCGGCGGCCAAGCCGTCGGGCATCGCGTTCGACCCCAACGCCTGACGAAGGCAGGGGCCGTCGTCAGTCCTCGGCGGGCCGGTGCAGGGGCGCCCCGGTGATCGGCTCCGAGGGTGCCCCGTCCACGCCCACCGGGACCTCGCCGGCCGTCATGACCCGGTGCATGATGCGGGGGAAGTCCAGGTGGGCGTTGTCGCTCGGGGCCAGGTGGATCGTGGCCCGGTTGTCCCAGAGGGCGACGCTTCCGGGCTCCCAGCGGAACCGGACCGTGTACTCGGGCCGCGTCACCTGCTCCACGAACATCTCCAGCAGCAGCCGGTTCTCGGCCCGGGAGACGCCGACGATGTTCTCGACGTAGTACGGGTTGATGTACAGGGCGCGCTCGCCGCTCTCCGGGTGGACGCGGACCACCGGGTGCGCCGAGGCCACCTGGTGGTCCTGGAGGTGCCGCAGGTACGCGTCCGGGCCGGAGCGCGGAAGATAGCCGACCCCGAGCCGGTGCTCGGCGCGCAGCCCGTCGGCGAAGCGCCGCACCGGCTCGGACAGCCCCGCGTACGCCGCGGCCAGGTTGGCCCACGTGGTGTCCCCGCCGTACGGCGGCACACGCTCGGCGCGCAGGATCGTCAGGGCCGGCGGATCGATCCGGGCGGTGTGGTCCGCGTGCCAGCCGCGCAGCGTGGAGTGCCGCCGACGCTCCAGCCACTCGGCGTGCGACATCCCGTGCTTCCCGGCCAGCTCCAGGCGGTCGGCCGTCGTCTCGACCTCCGGGAAGCCGGCCGGGGAGGCCGAGCCGCGGGACCGCAGCCTGATCGGCTCCCCGAAGCGGCGGGCGAACGCGATGTGCCCGGCGTGGTCGAGCTTCTGGTTCCGGAAGAACAGCACCTTCCAGCGGAGCAGCGCGGCGCGGATGCCCGCGATGACCTCGTTCTCCGGTTCGGCCGTCAGGTCCACGCCGTGGATCTCCGCACCGATGTGTCCGGCGGCCGGCCGTACGTCGAGCGCGGCCGCGGTCCGCTCACCGGAGGACGTTCCCATGCTCATCAGCTCCCCACCAGGCCTTCCTGCCGTCGGTCCCGTGCCCCGGTCTACCCGCGGCGCAGCGTGGGCATGCCAGGGCCGGCGGTCGGGGGCACCGGCCGGGTGCGGTAAGGTTTAGCTGCGCGATCGCGCGGGGCACCGCACCGCGGAGAAGCGCATCGGGACGTGGCGCAGCTTGGTAGCGCACTTGACTGGGGGTCAAGGGGTCGCAGGTTCAAATCCTGTCGTCCCGACAGTGAAGGGCCCCGTGGGTGAAAGCCCGCGGGGCCCTTGTCGTGCTGTCGTGTCAGGGCCGCCCACACGGAGGAGCACCTCGTGCAGCGAGGTGGGGTCGGCGGAGTGGTCGGCGGAGAAGCCTGTCGGGCCGATCTCCATGAGCCGGGAGGAGTCGGCGGGGCAGCCGTCGACGAGGAAGCCGACGAGCTTGACGCCGTCGGCGTCGGCGTCCGTCATTGTGGTGACGCCGTTGCCCGAGACTGCGTTCAAGTAGTTGAACGTGAAGCGCATTACTGATGCGTTGGTGATCGGTGACCCCACAGGGCTGAACCGGATACGTCAAGACTTGAAGCGAGCGACGCCCTGCGTGCGGGGTGGACGCGAGGAGACGAACGAGAAGAAGCCGCCCCGGCCGGAGTTCTCTCCGGCCGGGGCGGCTGGGTGCGGGGTGCCCCGCTATCGCCTGACGGGACGTCAGGCGAACGTCGCCAGCGCCTCGTTCCAGGTGGCCGACGGGCGCATGACCGCGGCGGCCTTGGCCGGGTCGGGCTGGTAGTAGCCGCCGATGTCGGCCGGGTCGCCCTGGGCCGCGATCAGCTCCTCGACGATCTTCTGCTCGTTCGCCGCGAGGGTCTCGGCGAGCGGGGCGAAGGCCTTGGCCAGGTCGGCGTCGTCGGTCTGCTTGGCCAGCTCCTGGGCCCAGTACAGGGACAGGTAGAAGTGGCTGCCGCGGTTGTCGATGCCGCCGACGCGACGGGTCGGGGACTTGTCCTCGTTGAGGAAGGTCGCCGTGGCGCGGTCGAGGGTGTCGGCGAGGACCTGGGCGCGCTGGTTGCCCGTGACCTTCGCGTACTGCTCGAGGGACGGCACCAGGGCGAAGAACTCGCCGAGGGAGTCCCAGCGCAGGTAGTTCTCCTTGACGAGCTGCTGGACGTGCTTCGGGGCGGAGCCGCCGGCGCCCGTCTCGAACAGGCCGCCGCCCGCCATCAGCGGGACCACCGACAGCATCTTGGCGCTGGTGCCCAGCTCCAGGATCGGGAACAGGTCGGTCAGGTAGTCACGCAGGACGTTGCCGGTGACGGAGATGGTGTTCTCGCCGCGGCGGATGCGCTCGACGGAGAGCTTGGTGGCCTCGACCGGGGACAGGACGCGGATGTCCAGGCCCTCGGTGTCGTGCTCCTGCAGGTACTCGTTGACCTTGGCGATCAGGTTGGCGTCGTGGGCGCGGGTCTCGTCCAGCCAGAAGACGGCCGGGTCGCCGGTGGCGCGGGCGCGGGTGACGGCGAGCTTCACCCAGTCCTTGATCGGGGCGTCCTTGGTCTGGCAGGCGCGGAAGATGTCGCCGACGGCGACCGGCTGCTCGATCAGGACGTTGCCGGCCTGGTCGACCAGACGGACCGTACCCGTGGCCGGGACCTCGAAGGTCTTGTCGTGGCTGCCGTACTCCTCGGCCTTCTGCGCCATGAGGCCGACGTTCGGGACCGTGCCCATGGTCGACGGGTCGAAGGCGCCGTTGGCACGGCAGTCGTCGATCACGGCCTGGTAGACGCCCGCGTAGCTGCTGTCCGGGATGACGGCGAGCGCGTCGTGCTCCTGGCCGTCCGGGCCCCACATGTGGCCGGAGGTGCGGATCATGGCCGGCATGGAGGCGTCGATGATCACGTCGGACGGGACGTGCAGGTTGGTGATGCCCTTGTCCGAGTCGACCATGGCCAGCTCCGGGCCCTCGGCGAGCTCGGCGTCGAAGGAGGCCTTGATGTCGGCACCCTCGGGGAGGGCGTCCAGGCCCTTGTAGATGCCGCCGAGGCCGTCGTTCGGGGTCAGGCCGGCCGCGGCGAGGGTCTCGCCGTACTTCGCGAAGGTCTTCGGGAAGAAGGCGCGCACCACGTGACCGAAGACGATCGGGTCGGAGACCTTCATCATCGTGGCCTTGAGGTGCACCGAGTAGAGGATGCCCTCCTCCTTGGCGCGGGCGACCTGCGCGGTCAGGAACTCGCGCAGCGCGGACACCCGCATCACGGAGGCGTCGACGACCTCACCGGCGAGCACGGGGACCGACTCGCGCAGCACGGTGGTGGCGCCGTCCTCGGCGACCAGCTCGATCTTCAGGGCGCCGTCCTCGGCGATGACGACGGACTTCTCGGTGGAGCGGAAGTCGTTCTCGCCCATGGTCGCCACGTTGGTCCTGGACTCGGGGGTCCAGGCGCCCATGCGGTGCGGGTGGGTCTTGGCGTAGTTCTTCACCGAGGCGGGGGCGCGGCGGTCGGAGTTGCCCTCGCGCAGCACCGGGTTCACGGCGGAGCCCTTGACCTTGTCGTAGCGGGCGCGGATCTCGCGCTCCTCGTCGGTCTTCGGGTCGTCCGGGTAGGCCGGCAGCGCGTAGCCCTGGCCCTGGAGCTCGGCGATCGCGGCCTTGAGCTGGGGGATGGACGCCGAGATGTTCGGCAGCTTGATGATGTTCGCGGCGGGCGTCTTCGCGAGCTCGCCGAGCTCCGCGAGGGCGTCCGGGATGCGCTGGTCCTCGGTCAGGTACTCCGGGAACACGGCGATGATCCGCCCGGCCAGCGAGATGTCACGGGTGTCGACGTTCACACCGGCCTGCGCGGCGTACGCCTGGATCACCGGCAGGAACGAGTAGGTCGCCAGTGCGGGCGCCTCGTCCGTGTGGGTGTAGATGATGGTCGAGTCAGTCACCGGGTGCTCCGCTCCACGTCTGCAACATTGCTCGACATCAAGATATCTCGTGATCGACCGGGTCTCGACAGGGGCCCGGCCGGGAATCGGTGAGGGCCGGTGAATCGGGTGCGGGCCGTGGCCACCGCCACGGCCCGCATGCCGTCACGGCCACGGCCCGCAGACCGTCACCGCCGTGGGCCGGCCGCCGCTCAGCGCCGCGGGCCGGCCGCCGCTCAGCGCCGCGGGCCGGCCGTCGCTCAGAGCGCCTGCGGCGCCCCGTCCGTCTCCCGCTGGTGCGGGATCGCCGGCGCCGGGATGTCGGCGCCCTGGTGCAGGGCGACCGTCCGGGTGGGCGCCGGGATGCGGATGCCCTCGGCCCGGTAGCGGCGGTGCAGGCGCTTGATGAACTCGTGCTTGATCCGGTACTGGTCGCTGAACTCGCCGACCCCCAGGATGACCGTCATGCCGATGCGCGAGTCGCCGAAGGTGTGGAAGCGGACGGCGGGCTCGTGCTCCGGCACCGCGCCCGCGACCTCGTTCATCACCTCGGCCACGACCTCGTTGGTGACCCGCTCCACGTGCTCCAGGTCACTGTCGTAGCCGACGCCGACCTGGACCAGGAGGGTCATCTCCTGCTCGGGCCGGTTGTAGTTGGTCATGTTCGTGCCGGCGAGCTTCCCGTTGGGGATGATCACCAGGTTGTTGTCGAGGGAGCGGATCGTGGTCTGCCGCCAGTTGATGTCCTCGACATAGCCCTCCTCGCCGCTGGTCAGCCGGATGTAGTCGCCGACCTGGACCGTCTTCGAGGCGAGGATGTGGATGCCCGCGAACAGGTTCGCGAGGGTGTCCTGGAGGGCCAGGGCGACCGCGAGGCCGCCGACGCCCAGGGCGGTGACCAGCGGGGCGATCGGGATGCCCAGGGTCTGCAGCACCACCAGGCAGCCGAGCGCGACGACCATGACCCGGGTGATGTTGACGAAGATCGTGACCGAGCCCGCGACCCCGGCCCGGGACTGCGTGAACGTCCGCACGAGCCCGCCGACCACGCGGGCCGCGGCGATCGTCGTCACCAGGATCAGCAGGACGGTCAGGAACTGGTTGACGTTGTGCCCGATCGTGCGCGTCAGCGGCAGGACCGCCGCCGCGGCCGCCGCACCGCCGGTGATCGCGCACCACGGCACCACCGTGCGCAGCGCGTCGACCATCACGTCGTCGCCGTTCCACCGCGTGCGCGACGCGTGCCGGCCCAGCCAGCGCAGCAGCATGCGCAGCAGGAACGCCGCCAGCAGGCCCGCCGCCAGGGCGACCGAGGCCATGACGAGGTCGTCGAGGGTGAGGTCCCGGTTCATCGGGCGCCTCCCGAAGGACGCGGGGAACGGGCCTCGGCCTCGAGCCGGATGTGAAGTGTCGTCACCTTGCCACCTGATCGGATACCGGTCTGCATGACTTCACCCGATGTACGTCGGACCGGACGTGTGTACGACATCGGGTGTGACCGTCATCCTGCCGTATGCGCAAGGCTGTTCGGTGCCGGACCTGCGGTCCCGTGTGCCTCGCCGGTTCCCTCACACCTCGCCGGTGGCTCAGATCACCTTCAGTCGCACCAGCATCCCGAGTGTCAGTGCCCCCGGCAGCAGCGGCAGCCACACCGTGATGATCCGGTACGCCAGCACCACCGCCGTCGCCACGGCCGCCGGGCCGCCGGCCGCCACCAGTGCGACGACCAGCGCGGCCTCCACCGAACCGAGGCCGCCCGGGGTGGGCACCAGCGCGGCCGCGGCCGTGGCGGCGAGATACGCGACGGCCATGTACGGCACGGACACGCCGAGGTCGAGCGCCAGCCCCACCGCGACCAGTCCGCCCGCCTGGAGCAGCGGGAAGGCGAAGGAGCCGCCCCAGAGGGCGAGCGCCCTGGCCGGCCGGGCGTGCACCGAGCGGGCCTCGCCCAGTGCAGTGCGCAGGAACGACCGTACGGCTGTACGCACCCGCCGCACCGTCATGAGGACCGCCGCCGCGGCGCACACCACCGCGCCCGCCGCGAGCAGCAGGGTGCCGACGGCCGCGCCCGGAACGACGTCACCGAGCCGGAGCGCGCCCGGGAACGCGGCCAGCAGCGCCAGCAACAGGGTCACCCGGGCCACCGACTCCGCCAGCAGATAGAGCGCGAGCGCGGAGGACGCGGTCCCCAGCGGCACCCCGCACACCGTCATGAAGCGCAGGTTCACCGCGGTCGCGCCCAGCCCGGTGGGCAGCAGGTGGTTGGCCGCGCCCGCCGCGAACTGCGTCGCGAGCAGTCTCCGCGCGGGCAGCCGCCCGACGAGCGCGCCCTGCCGGACGCACGCCGCCGCGACCCAGGTCAGACAGGTCGTCCCGACGGCGGCCGCCAGCCACGGCCACTCGGCCGTGCCCAGGTGCCGGAAGCCCTCGGCGAGTACGGCACGGTGGCGTACGGCGACCACGGTGACCAGCAGGAGCGGCAGCAGGCACAGGAGGCGCCGGACCGGGACGCGTGAAAGGCGCGCGGTGCGCGCGGTGCGCTCGATGCGGCCGGGGTGCCGCTCGGTGAGTCGTACGGCTGTCACATCCACAGAGGTTGGACGCGCCGCCGCAACGGCGGGTTGCGGGCGCCGGGGCAGCAGTTGACGTGCCGGACAAGGGGAGACGGCGAGAAACGGCGGCGGGCGGCGCACGGGCGCAACTTCCTTGACCTCGAGGTCGCTTGAGGTTCTACCGTCCTGGGCATGAGCATGGAAACCACCGCCTGGACCCAGCTGTACAGCGTCATGCACGCCCGAGAGGGCCGGCCGCCGGCCCGCGCGACGCTGCGCCGGGTCGCCGTCTTCGCCCGCCCCCACCGCCGTCGTATCGCGCAGTTCGTCCTGCTGAGCGTGGTGACCGCGCTCCTCGCCGTCGCGACGCCCGTCCTCGCGGGCGGTGTCGTGGACGCCATCGTCTCGGGCGACGACGCCTCGCACGTCGTACGCCTCGCCGTGCTGATTGCCCTGATCGCGCTCGCCGAGGCGGCCTTCGGTCTGCTCGGTCGGTGGCTGTCGGCGACGCTCGGCGAGGGGCTCATCCTCGATCTGCGGACGGCTGTGTTCGATCATGTGCAGCGCATGCCGGTCGCGTTCTTCACGCGTACCCGTACGGGAGCACTCGTCAGCCGTCTCAACAACGATGTGATCGGCGCGCAGCGGGCCTTCAGCAACACGCTCTCCGGAGTGGTGAGCAACCTGGTCACCCTGGTGCTCACGGGCGCGGTCATGTTCACCCTGTCCTGGCAGATCACCCTGCTCGCGCTCGCCCTGCTGCCGGTGTTCGTGGTGCCCGCCCGCCGGATGGGGCGCCGGATGGCCGGGCTCCAGCGGGAGGCCGCGGACCTGAACGCGGCCATGGGCACCCGGATGACGGAGCGCTTCTCGGCGCCCGGCGCCACGCTGGTCAAGCTGTTCGGGCGGCCGGAGGAGGAGTCGGCGGAGTTCGCGGGGCGGGCCCGGCGGGTGCGGGACATCGGCGTACGCACCGCGATGGCGCAGTCGGCGTTCATCACGGCCCTCACGCTGGTCTCCGCCCTGGCCCTCGCCCTGGTCTACGGCCTCGGCGGCTGGTACGCCCTGCGCGGCGGCCTCGAACCCGGCGCCGTCGTGGCGCTCGCTCTGCTGCTGACCCGCCTCTACGCGCCGCTCACCGCGCTGGCCGGGGCGCGTGTGGAGATCATGAGCGCGCTGGTCAGCTTCGAGCGCGTCTTCGAGGTGCTGGACCTCAAGCCGCTGATCGAGGAGCAGCCGGACGCCCGCGAGGTGCCCGACGGGCCGGTCTCCGTCGAGTTCGACGACGTCCGCTTCGGCTACCCCTCGGCCGACAAGGTCTCCCTCGCCTCCCTGGAGGAGGTGGCCGCCCTCGACACCCGGGGCGGCGCCGAGGTGCTGCACGGCGTCTCCTTCCGCGCCGAACCGGGACAGACCGTCGCGCTCGTCGGCTCCTCCGGCGCCGGCAAGTCGACCGTGGCGCAGCTCCTGCCCCGGCTGTACGACACGGACACGGGCACCGTGCGGATCGGCGGCGTCGACGTGCGCGAGCTGAGCGCCGAGTCCCTGCGCGCGACGCTCGGCATGGTCACCCAGGACGGGCACCTCTTCCACGACACGGTCCGCGCCAACCTGCTGCTCGCCCGCCCGGACGCCACGGACGACGACCTCTGGGACGTACTCCGCCGCGCCCGCCTCGACGCGCTCGTCCGCTCCCTGCCCGACGGCCTCGACACCGTGGTCGGCGAACGCGGCTACCGGCTCTCCGGCGGCGAACGCCAGCGCATGACCATCGCCCGGCTGCTCCTCGCCCGCCAGCGCGTCGTCATCCTCGACGAGGCCACCGCCCACCTGGACAACACCTCCGAGGCCGCCGTCCAGGAGGCGCTCGCGGAGGCCCTGGAGGGACGTACGGCCGTGGTGATC
Organism: Streptomyces sclerotialus; assembly: GCA_000719105.1. GTDB lineage: Bacteria > Actinomycetota > Actinomycetes > Streptomycetales > Streptomycetaceae > Streptomyces > Streptomyces sclerotialus_B. Next base: position 48,314 of record JODX01000030.1, read on the forward strand.
GCCCACCGGCTGTCCACGGTCCGGGCGGCCGACCTGATCCTGGTGGTCGAGGCCGGCCGCATCGTGGAGCGCGGCACGCACGAGGAACTGCTCGCGGCGGGCGGGCGGTACGCGGAGCTGTACCGGACGCAGTTCAAGAGTGTCGCGGCCGCGGCCTAGCGGCGGCGCCCGCGGGAAGCCGCAGGTGCAAGCCGGGGGAGAGCCGCACGTGTAAGCGGTGGGGGAGCGGATATGCGCGGGGAATGAGCAGTTACCTGGAGAGGGGCTCGGCGGCTCAGGACGCCTTCGCGTCGCCCGCCGCGGGCCGGGGCGTGCCGCCGGCCGGCCGGGGCGGCGGGGCGGTCCAGCCGCTGCAGCCCACGCGGACCGGAGAGGGCAGCCTGGCCCATGTGGTGGAGACGCTGCTGGACAAGGGACTCGTCCTCAACGCCGACATCATGGTCTCCGTCGCCGGGGTCGAACTGCTGGGCATCCGGCTGCGCGCGGCACTGGCCTCCTTCGAGACGGCCGCCCGGTACGGACTGGAGTTCCCGGCGGGCACGGACGTGGAGACCGCGGCCTGGCGGCAGGCGCGCGAGGAGAAGGAGACGTGCCCGGAGTGCGGCAAGCGCGTGCCCGTCGAGCAGCTGCTGAGCCAGTGGTGCCCGTGGTGCGGCTGGCGCAGCGCACAGGCCCGGCTGGAGCAGGGTTCCTCCGCCGGTCTCCCTGCCGGTACCGGTACCCGCACCACGGAGGAAGACGGCGAGGCGTCCCGGCATGACGGCTGACCAGGGGCCGCTGCGGCCGACGAGAGACCCCAGGGTGACCCTGGACGACCTGGTGGAGGTGCTGCTCAACAAGGGCGCGGTCCTGCACCTCGACCTCATCGTCGCCGTGGCCGACATCCCGCTGATCGGCGTCAACATCCGCGCGGCCCTCGCGGGGATGGAGACGATGCTGGAGTTCGGCATGATGCGCAACTGGGACGAGGCGACCCGTGCCTGGGCCGAACGGTCCGCCCGCCGCCGCGGCATCGACCTGCGGGAGGGCGAGAGCGCCGTCTGCCGGATGAGCGGCGGCCATCTGCTGACCGGAGGCGTCTACACCGGCTGGCGGCCCGGCACCGTCCACCTGACCGACCGGCGGCTGGTCGTCCAGCGCGACGAGCCCAGGGAGATCCTGTGGCAGGCCGAGCTCGGGGACGTCCGGGCCGTCCGCCTGGAGCCGGAGCGCACGGTCGGCGGCGAGGAGCGGCTGCGGCTGCGGGTGGCGCTGGCCGACGGGACGGAGGAGCTGCTGTCGGCGCAGGAGCCCGAGAAGCTGCACGCACGGCTCACCGAGGCGTGCGCCGGCCGGCTCGACGCGGCCTTCCCGTTCACGCCGGCCGTCGAGGAGGAGCGGCTCCTCGAAGGGCACCTGTGGTTCCACGAGCCGCGCCGCGGCGGGCCGCTGTGGCGCGGCGGGCAGGGACGGCTCATCGGGTCCGCACTGGTCTGGAAGTCTCCCGTGGACTCCCGGCCCGCCCTGGTCGTCCGTACCGCGGACATCACCGCCGTGGAGTGGTCGGCCGAGCGCAGTCCCACCGGGGACGGCGGCGTCTTCACCCTCCGCACCGCGGACGGAGGCGAAGTGCGGCTGGCGGCCGGCGACCCTGAGACCTGGATGCGGAAGCTGGACGTGTCCCGGCCGTCGCTGCCGCATCCGCTGCCGCTGAAGACCGGATGACCGCGCAGACGGAACCGGACGACCGCGCGGAACAGACAGGAGGTACGGGGACATGCCCTTGACCGTCGACGAGAAGAGCCTCAAGCACGGAGTGCTGTCGCTCGTGCTCACCCTGACCGAGGTCATCCAGGAGGCTCTCGAACGCCAGGCCCTGCGCCGCATCAACGGCGGCGACCTCACCCTGGAGGAGAGCGAACGCCTCGCGGACGCCCTGCTGGAACTGGACGAGGCACTGGAGCAGATCAAGGAGGACCACGGCATCACCACGTCCGTCGCCGATCTGCACCGGGGCCTGGACGAGGTGGTCGACGACGTCGTCGACAAACTGATCAACCCGCAGCGCTGGGCGGAGGAGGCCGGGCAATGAGCGAGCACGGCGCGCTGTACGTGTACGCGCTGCTACCCGACCGTGAGGGTGCCGCCGACGGGGTGACCGGCCTCGACGGACGGCCCGTACGGCTGCTGTCCGTGCCCGGCACCGGTGTCGCCGCGCTGGTCCACGACGCCGAGGCGGCCCCGTACCAGGGCGACGACGAGCAGGTGCGCCGCTGGGTGGGCGAGCAGAGCCGGGCCGTCACCGCCGTGTGGGAGCGCACCGGCAGTCTGCTGCCCACCACCTTCAACGTCCTGGTCGCGGGCGGCGGTCCGGACGCGGACGGGACCGGCGAGGAGCGGACGGCCGAGCAGCGCCTGACGGACTGGGTCACCGAGCAGGCGCCGAGGATCACCGAACAGCTCGGCTCCCTGGCCGGCCGGTGCGAACTGCGCGTCGAGGTCACCCTGGACCGGACGGCCGTGTCCGCGCCGGACACGACCGGCGCGGACACGGGCGTAGGGAACAGCCGATCGGCCGGAATGCGCCGGCTGCTCGCCAAGCAGCAGGAGAACAACAGCCGGCAGCGGGCCGAGCAGCTCGCCGACTCCCTCCACGCCGGCCTGCGGCGACGGCTGCTGTCCGTCGCCGAGGAACTGCGTGACCGGGGCCGCGCCCACCGCGCCCCGCAGGAGACCGACGTGCTGTCCGCGGCGCTGCTCGTGCGCGGGGACGACATCGACGCCGTGGGCACCGTGCTGAGCGAACTCCAGGCGGAGCAGCCCGCCGTCCGCATCCGCTTCCTGGGTCCGTGGCCGCCGTACTCCTTCGCCGAGATCCCCGAGGGGCACGGCTCACCCGCCGCTCGCCAGGGACGCTGAGGGCCCGGGCGACTGCCGGCACACGTCCCGTTTCAAACGCGCACGGGCGCGTCGGTGCGGGCGGCGATGTCCGCGGCGGTGACACCCGGGGCGGTTTCCATGAGCACCAGGCCCTCGTCGGTGACGTCGAGGACGCCCAGGTCGGTGATGACACGGTGCACGCACCGCTCGCCGGTGAGGGGCAGGGTGCACTTCTCGACGATCTTGGGGCTGCCGTCCTTGGCGGTGTGCTCCATCAGGACGACGACGCGGCGGGCGCCGTGCACGAGATCCATGGCGCCGCCCATGCCCTTGACCATCTTGCCGGGGATCATCCAGTTGGCCAGGTCTCCGGCGGCCGACACCTGCATGGCGCCCAGGACCGCGGTGTCGATGTGGCCGCCGCGGATCATGCCGAAGGAGAGCGCGGAGTCGAAGAAGGACGCACCGGGCAGCACGGTGACGGTCTCCTTGCCGGCGTTGATCAGGTCGGGGTCGACCTCGTGCTCGTACGGGTACGGGCCGGTGCCCAGGATGCCGTTCTCGGAGTGGAGGACGACGTGGACGCCCGGGGGAAGGTGGCCGGGGATGAGGGTGGGCAGGCCGATGCCGAGGTTGACGTAGGAGCCGTCGGTGAGTTCGGCGGCGGCACGGGCGGCCATCTGGTCGCGGGTCCAGGCCATCAGGAACGTACCGTCCTCTTCTCGATCTGCTTGTCGGCGGTCTGCTCGGCGGTCAGCTGTACGACCCGCTGCACGTAGATGCCGGGCAGGTGCACCTCCTCCGGGCTCAGCTCACCCGGCTCGACGAGTTCCTCGACCTCGGCGATCGTGACGCGGCCCGCCATCGCTGCCAGGGGGTTGAAGTTGGCGGCGGCGCGGCGGAACACCAGGTTGCCGTGCCGGTCGCCGCGCCAGGCCCGGACGAGCGCGAAGTCGGTGGTGATGCCGTGCTCCAGGACATACGGACGGTCCGCGAAGACGCGGGTCTCCTTCGGCGGGGATGCGACGGCGACCGATCCGTCGGACGCGTACCGCCACGGCAGACCCCCGTGCGCCACCTGGGTGCCGACACCCGCCGGGGTGTAGAAGGCGGGGATGCCCGCGCCGCCGGCCCGCAGCCGTTCGGCGAGGGTGCCCTGCGGGGTCAGCTCCACCTCCAGCTCGCCGCCGAGGTACTGGCGGGCGAACTCCTTGTTCTCGCCCACGTAGGAGCCGGTGACGCGGGCGATGCGGCCGGCGGCGAGCAGCACGCCGAGGCCGCGGCCGTCGACGCCGCAGTTGTTGGAGACGACCTCCAGGCCGGTGGCGCCCTGCGCGTGGAGGGCGTCGATGAGGACGTCCGGGATGCCGGAGAGGCCGAAGCCGCCGACGGCGAGCGAGGCGCCGTCGGGGATGTCGGCGACCGCCTCGGCGGCACTGCCGATGACCTTGTTCACGGTGCAGCGGGTCCTTTCATGGCGTCGGAGACGGACTTCATGCCGCCGTGCGCGGTGAGGCCGCCGTCGACCGGGATCTCGGCGCCGGTGATGAAGGACGCCTCGGCGGAGAGCAGGAAGACGACGAGCGGGGTGATCTCGTCGACGGTGCCGACGCGTCCGAGCGGCGTCTCGCGGATGTTCGCCGCGCGGAACGCCGGGGCGGCCGAGGCCGTCATCTCGGTCTCGATGAAGCCGGGGTGAATGGTGTTGACCCGGATGCCGTGCGGGCCGAGTTCCATGGCGGCGGTCCGGGACAGGCCCCGCAGCGCCCACTTGCTCGCGGTGTAGGCGACCGGGTAGTGGGCGGTGAGCGCGGCGGCGGACCCCACGTTGACGATCGACGCGCCTGGCGGCATCAGCGGGACGAGATGCTGGATGCCGAGCAGCGGACCGGTCACGTTGACCGCGTGCACCCGTGCCATGTCCTCGGCCGTCACGTCGTCGATCCGCGCCCGCCAGGTGACGCCCGCGTTGTTGACCAGACCGTCGACCCGCCCGTACGTCTCGCGCAGTTCGGCGGCGAGCCGGGCCCAGTCCTGCGCGCTGGTGACGTCCAGCCGGCGGCAGCCGGGCGCCTCGGTCACATCGGTGGCGACGACGTGCGCGCCCTCCCGGGCCAGCGCCTCGGCCTCGGCGGCGCCCTGGCCGCGGGCCGCACCGGTGACCACGACGACCTTGCCCGGCAGCCGCCCGGGTCCGTCGCTCACGGCCGTTCCCGGGAGCGGCGCCGTCCGGCGGGAAGCGGTACGGGCTCGGGGCCGGGCACCACCATGTTGGAGACCGTGCCGATCCCCTCCACGGTGAGCGTGACCGTGTCGCCGGGCCTCAGCGGTGGCGGACTCTGCTCCCCGCGCACACCCCACAGCTCGGCCAGGCAGCCGCCGTTGCCGCAGGTGCCGGAGCCGAGCACGTCGCCCGGGACGACCCGGGTGCCGCGGGAGGCGTAGGCGACCATCTCCTCGAAGGTCCAGCTCATGTTGGACAGCAGGTCCCGGCCCACCACCTCGCCGTTGACCTCGGCGGTCAGGGCCAGGCGCAGGAAGCCCTCGTCGTCGCGGTACCGCTCCAGCTCGTCGGCGGTGACCAGGTACGGGCCGAGGGTGGTGGCGGTGTCCTTGCCCTTGCAGGGGCCCAGGCCGACCTTCATCTCGGCGGACTGGAGGTCGCGGGCGGACCAGTCGTTGAAGACGGTGTACCCGATGATGTGGTCGCGGGCCTGTTCGGGTGTGAGGTCGCGGCCCTCGCGGCCGATGACGGCGGCGACCTCGAGCTCGAAGTCCAGCACGCCCGACCCCGGCGGTACGGGGATGTCGTCGTGGGGGCCGAAGACGGCGTGCGGGTTGGTGAAGTAGAAGGTCGGGGCGGCGTACCACCGCTCGGGCACCCCGGCGGCGCCGTCCACGGAGCGGCGGACGCCCTCGACGTGCTCCTCGAAGGTGACGAAGTCCCGTACGGAGGCGGGCTGGAACGGAGGCAGCAGCCGCACCTGGGAGACGTGGGGGCCGGGCGGTACGTCGAGCGAGGCGGCGCCGGCCTCGAGGAGGGCCGCGAGCCCGTCGCCGGACGTGATCAGTTCGGTGAGCGAGCGGGTGCCCGGCAAGGGGTACAGGGTGCCGTCGTCGTCGACGACGGCGACACGGTGCTGTTGCTGGTGTGCGTAGGCTGCGAAGCGCATGGGCGGCTCCTGGCGGGGCGGTGGGTGACCGGGGGCGCGGCGGGGCAGTCAGGGCTGTTGACAGGAACGCCGCGCCCCCGGAGTCATGGCGGACTGGGGGGGATCAGACCGGCGGGGCGACGAAGCAGCCGCGGTCGGGGTCGTTGAACGACTCCTTGGCCACCAGCTCGTTCATCGGGTTCGCCGTGCCCCACTGGTCGGTGACCTCGGGCTGGGAGAAGTCGTAGACGTGCGGGTGCCAGGTGTCCTCGTCGAGGCACTCCAGCTCGGTGGTGTACTCGATGGTGTTGCCGTGCGGGTCGAGGAAGTAGGTGAAGGTGTTGTCCCCGGCCATGTGCCGCCCGGGGCCCCAGATCTTGCGGTAGCCGGCCCGCATCACCCGTCCCGAGCCGCGCATGTACTCGTCCAGGCCGCGCATCTCGAAGGAGATGTGGTGCAGGGCGGTGTGCGGGCCCTGCGCGATGGCCATGGAGTGGTGCTGGTTGCTGATCCGCATGAAGTGCATGACCTCGCCCATGTGCGGCGAGCTGAGCGTGTCGGAGAGCCGGAAGCCGAGGTGGCGCTCGTACCACTCCCGGGTGCGGTTCAGGTCGGGGGAGTTGAGGACGACGTGGGAGAGCTTGACCGGGATGGACTCGCGCTCCTCGATCTTGCGGTGCTGCCGCACCTCGACGTCCGCGGAGACCTCGATGGTGCGTCCGTCGACGTCGAAGAAGCGGAAGCCGTAGCCGCCGCCGGGCGTGTCCACCGTGCCCGGCCGCGATATCAACTGCACGCCCCCGGCGAGGAGTTCCTCGGCGAGCGTGTCCACGTCGGCGGGGCTCGCGGCGCCGTAGGAGACGAGGTCGAGGCGCTTCTCCTCGGCCTTGCGCAGCCGGACGACGTACTGCTCCGGGGAGCCCTCGGCGGCGAGGAAGGAGATGCCGGAGTCCTCGGCGACCTTGGTCAGACCCCAGACGCCGGAGTAGAAGTCGAGCTGCTTGTCGTAGTCGGGCACGGCGAGGTCGACGTGCCGGAGATGGGTGAGCAGGCGCATGTTGTCACTCCTTGGAGAGCAGGGTGAGCAGGGCGGAGGCGTTGCCGCCGCGTACGGCGTGGAAGTCGGCCTCGGGCAGCCGCGCGGCGCGCAGGGCGCCGACCGGGTCCTCGGTGCCCATGTCGAAGGGGAAGTCGGAGCCGAGCAGCACCCGGTCGGCGCCGGCCACCCGGACCAGTTCCCGCAGTACGTGCGGGTCGTGGACGAGGGAGTCGAAGTACAGCCGCTTCAGGTAGCTGCTGGGCAGGTGCGCACAGCCGGCGCCCGCGTCGGAACGCGCCGACCAGGCGTGGTCGGAGCGGCCGATGTGGGTGGGCAGATAGCCGCCGCCGTGGGCCGCGATCAGCTTCAGGCCGGGGTGGCGGTCCAGCACGCCGGAGAAGATGAGATGCGAGAGCGCGACGGCGTTCTCGGTGGGCTGCCCGACGGTGTTGGACAGGTACCACCGGTCCAGGCGCTCGTCGAGGGTGCAGCCGAAGGGGTGCAGGAAGAGGATCGCCCCGGTCTCCTCGGCCCGCGCCCACAGGGGCTCGTAGGCCGGGTCCGACAGCTCGCGTCCCGGCGCGTGACTGGAGAGCTCCACGCCCGCCAGGCCCTGCGCCAGGGCGTGGTCCAGCGCCTCGACGGCGAGGTGGGGGTGCTGGAGGGGTACGAGACCCAGTCCGCGCAGCCGGTCGGGCGCCCCCGCACAGTGCGCGGCCGTCGCCTCGTTGGCGAGCCGGTACAGCTTCCCGGCCGTCTCCTCGTCCGTCCAGTAGTGGTAGTGCGAGGGGGACGGGCTGACCAGCTGGACGTCCACGCCCTGCGCGTCCATCGCGGCCAGCCGGACGGCGACGTCGGTCAGCCGCGGGATGCGTGTCCGCACCATGGGGCCGCTGACGGCGAGCGCCGCCGGACCGTTGCGGCGGGCGTCCAGAGCCTTGGCCTCGGCGAGTCCCGGCAGGTCCGCGACCAGGGCTTCCACCTCGGGCAGCAGGACGTGCGCGTGCACGTCCACCGTGGGCGTCCTCGTCACGGCAGCTCCCGCAGCATCGTCATCGTGCGGCCCATGAGCCCGGGCACATCGGCGTCCCGCACCCCGTCGAGCTGCCACTGCCCGATCTGCACGGACGCCTCCACGACCGCCCCCACGCGCGAGGACAAGGGCGTCCTCCAGCGACATCGCCGCGCCCTGCGCGAGGGTGGGCGGGCAGCAGTGCGCGGCGTCCCCGGCGAGGACGACCCGGCCGCGGTGCCAGGAGCCCTCGACCAGCAGCCGGTCGAACCAGGTGTAGTTGACCTGCGCCGGGTCGGTGAGGTTCGCGGTGATCTCCGGCCAGTTGCCGCCGTAGTGCTGCGCGAGCGCGCGCATCTCGTCGGCGTACGACTCCGGCGGGATCCCGGCGCGGTCGCGGTTGGCCTCGACGACGTACGCGTAGATCGTGTCCTCGCTGGTGGGGCAGTAGCCGGCGATGTAGGCCGGGCCGCCGTAGGCGAGGTCGGTGCGGGTGACGCCGGCGGGGCGCGGCGCGGCGATGCGCCAGATGGCCATGCCGGTCGGCTCGGGCTTGTCGGTGATCCCGATCGCGGCCCGGGTGGCGGAGCCCAGTCCGTCGGCGGCGACCACCAGGTCGTAGCGGCCCTCCGTGCCGTCGGCGAACCGGACGGTGACACCGTCGGCGTCCTGGTCGAAGGAGTCCGCCCGGGTGCCCAGCCGTACGGTCGCCCCGCTCGCGCGGACGGCGTCGATGAGGATCTGCTGGAGCCGCGGGCGCTGCATGCCGACGGTGGCGGGCAGGTCGTCGCCGCCGGTGCGCAGGTCGCGGGAGACGTGCAGGACGGTGCCGTCGGGGGCGGTGATGCCCACCTCGTCGAAGCCGAAGCCGGACGCCTCGATCCGCTCCCACACACCCAGCTCGCGCAGTACGCGCAGGGCGTTGCCCTGGAGGGTGATGCCGGAGCCGGCGGTGGCGTTCCAGTCGTCCTTGGCCTCGATGAGGTCCACCACCACACCGGCGCGGCGCAGCAGGATCGTGACGGCGTTGCCGGCTGCACCGCCTCCGACGACGAGGACGGAACGGGGCTGTGTCGTTCGTGTCATGGGGAACTCCCTTGTTCCACGCGTCACTTGACGGCTATCGGGTTGACGGGGGAGCCGACGGCACCCGTGATGGGCAACGGGGCGGCGGTGAGCCAGAACTCGTACACACCGTCGGCCGCGCAGTCCTCGGCGAGCGCGTCCAGGTCCCACATCTCGCCGATGAGCAGGCCGATGTTGGGGATGGCGATCTGGTGCAGCGGCTGGAAGGCGTGCTCGAACTCGTTGGGCCGCACCTCGAAGCCCCAGGTGTCGGTGGCGATCGCGGCGATCTCGGTGCCGTGCAGCCAGCCGGCCGTGGTGAAGGACAGCCCGGGTGCGGGACCGCCGGCGTAGTCGCCCCAGCCGTCGCGGCGGACGCGGGCGAGCTGGCCGGTGCGCACCAGGACGATGTCCCCGCGTCCCACGGTCACCCCGTGCGCGGCGGTGGTCGCGGTCAGGTGCTCCTCGGTGATGGCGAAGCCGTCGGGCAGCTCACCGTCGTCCCCGCCGACGGCGCGGCCGACGTCGAGCAGCACACCTCGCCCGGCGACGTGCGGCGCCATGTGCTCGATGCCGGTGACCAGGTCGCCGTCGGAGGTGACGACCTTCTCGGCGGGGCGTCCGTTCCACGCCTTGCCGTGGTCGAAGATGTGCCCGAGCCCGTCCCACTGCGTGGAGCACTGCAGCGGCATGGCGATCACGTCGTCGGCGCCGCCGATGCCGTGCGGGAAGCCCTGGTTGCCGAGGGCCGCGTCGGTGCCGGTGTCGAGCATGGTGTGCACCGGGTTGGTGCGGCGCCGCCAGCCCTTCTGCGGGCCGTCCATGTCGAACCGCTGCGAGAGGGAGAAGCTGACACCCCGCCGGACGAGTGCCGCGCCCTCGCGACGCTTGGCCTCGTCGAGGAAGTTGAGGGTGCCGAGGACGTCGTCCTCGCCCCAGCGGCCCCAGTTGGAGTACGCCTCGGCCGCCCGCGCGATGGAGCCCTCCGGGTCGTGCCGGTCCAGGGCGGTCTGCGGGTCCAAGGCGGTCTGCCGGTCCGGGGCCGTCACGACGCCGCCTCCGCCACACACCGGGTGCGCTGCGTGCCGAGCCCGGTGACCGAGCCCTCCATCACGTCGCCGTCGCGCAGCAGCCGGCCCCAGTGCATGCCGTTGCCCGCGGGCGATCCGGTGAGCACCAGGTCACCGGGGAGGAGGCGGGCGCTCTGCGAGGCGTACGACACCATGCGCGCCACGCCGAAGATCATGTCCCTGGTGGACTCGTCCTGCATGGTCTCGCCGTTGAGCTTCAGCGTCACCTGGAGGTCGCCGGGGTCGGTGACCGACTCGGCGGGCACGATCCAGGGCCCGAGCGGAGTGAAGCCGGGCGCGTTCTTGCTGCGCAGCCAGTCGGTGCCGATCTGCGGCATGTCCCGCCGGAAGACGGTGGCGCGGTCGGTCAGGTCGTTGGCGATCGTGTACCCGGCGACGTACTCCAGCGCCTCCTCGACGGACACTCGGTGCGCCGGCCGGCCGATCACGACGGCCAGTTCCAGCTCCCAGTCCGGCTTCTCGGCCCACGCGGGCAGCACGACGTCGTCGTACGGCCCGGTGATCGAACTCGGCAGCCCGATGAACACGTAGGGGAGGTCCTCCGCCGCCCGCCGGTCCATGAGCTCGGCCGCCTCCGCACGCCGCTCCTCCTCGGGCCGGTCGTCGCCCGGGGCCCGGTGCGCGACGTGCAGGTCGATCACGTGCTGCCGGTAGTTCGCCCCCGACTGGAACACCTGGCGCGGCTCCACGGGCGCGTGCACCTCGAAGTCCGACAGCGGGTGGCGGTCGAGTCCGCTCTCACCGGCCAGGGCGCGCAGCCGCGGCAGGGCCGTCTCCCAGCGGTCCAGCAGCTCCCGGACGGTCAGCTGCCCCTCGCCGAGGGCGGTGCGCAGATCGAGCACCTGGGCGTCGGGGGTGACGAGGGCGGGGAAGGCGGGCCCGTCCGGGGCCGAGAGGGTGCCGAGGGCGAAGGGCCCGGCGAAGAGCGCAGACGCGGCTTCAGGTTTCACGTACATGTCCTCCTGATTGCGGTGTGACTAATCTGGACCCGCCGACAGCAATCAGGGAAATAGATTCTGTGGATGATCGGCATCCACCGCGTTTATCCGTCCCGTTTATCCGTCCGCGCTCATCCGTTCCCGGCCGGCCCCGCACCGCACAGGGGAGTCACATGAACCTGGCCCGTCTCGACCTCAACCTCGTCGTCGCCCTGCGCGCCCTGCTGGAGGAGCGCAACGTCACCCGCGCCGGGCAGCGCATCGGGCTCAGCCAGCCCGCCATGAGCGCCGCCCTGGCCCGGCTGCGCCGCCACTTCGACGACGACCTGCTCGCCCGCGTCGGCGGCCACTACGAGCTCACCGCCCTCGGGCAGGTCCTCCTCGACCGCACCTTCACCGCCTACGACGTACTGGAGCGCCTGTTCGCCAGCCAGGCCGACTTCGACCCGGCGGCGGAGAGCCGCGAGTTCAAGCTGGTCGCCTCCGACTACGCCGTCGCCGTCTTCGGCACCGAGCTGGCCCGCGTCGTGCACGAGGAGGCCCCCGGCATCCGGCTCCGCTTCAGCCAGACCCCGCCCAGCGTCGTCGACGCCACCGCCACCCTGCTCAGCGCCACCGACGGACTGCTCATGCCGCACGGTGTCATCAGCGACTTCCCCGCCACCGACCTCTACGACGACCGCTGGGTCTTCCTCGTCGCCGACGACCACCCGAGCGCCGGCGACCGGCTCACCCGCCAGGACCTGGCTCAACTGCCCTGGGTCACCTACCAGCGCACCTACGACGCCCCGGCCGTACGGCAGCTCGGCATGCTCGGCGTCGAGCCGCGCGCGGAGGTCTCCGTCGACAGCTTCCAGCTGCTGCCCCTGCTGGTCGCGGGGACCCGGCGGATCGCCCTGATCCAGGCGCGCCTCGCCCGGCTGCTCACCCCCCTCGCCGCCGTCCGCGTGGTGGAACCGCCGTACGAGGCGGTACCGCTGCGGGAGGCACTGTGGTGGCACCCGGTGCACACGCACGACGCGGCCCACATCTGGCTGCGCGAGACGGCCGCCCGGGTGGGCAGACACCTGGGGGAGGCGCCCGGGGAGTGACGGGCGGCCGCTGTCCGGGTCCCTCTCTCGCTGCACAATCGATCACCTTCCTCCACCTCTGATCCTGCGCAGTGCTCCGCCCTTCGGGGCGGAGGTGAAGCGCATCTGAGAACTGCTCCGGCCTCGGCTGCGGGCACGGATCCGCGTTGTCGAGCGGCGCCTGCGACGGCCGTCACTCGGGGTGCTGCTGGTTCTCGATGTACTGGCGAACGACGGTCAGCGGCGCCCCGCCACAGCTTCCGGCGAAGCAGGAGCTGGACCAGAAGTGGCTGCCCCACAGGTAGCGGCGGACGTGAGCGTCGTACTCCTTGCGCAGGTAGCGGGAGGAGACGCCCTTGAGTGCAACGGCGAAGTCCTCGCAGACCTCTCGCATGATCTCTCCGCAGCGCGTCAGCATCTCGCCTGTCATGGCCCTGCGCCGGTACTTGGTGACGAAGACCAAGTGGACATGAAGGTTGTGGACGACATGACGACCGGTGCGCACATCGGGATCCGGACTCCAGCGCGGTGACATGGACCGAGCGGTACTGTGATCGCGTGGCAACGGAACATACGTAGGGGAAGCGGTAGTTCGGGCACCGCGCCCGGCTGGCACTGACCCCTGCACAGATCCGGCTCATCGACGCCCAAGCGCACGCTTGCCGCGGTGAACGCCGCGATCCGCCAGGCCCGCAGGGACATCGACTGGCTCGCGGCCCTTCCTGCCCAGGCCGCCCAGGCGGTGTTGCAGACGCCGACACCGACAACAAGGTCACCGGCGCCCGGCTGGTCAAGGACGCGCTCGGCCGGCACATCGCTTTCCGCGTCCGGACCCGCGGCAACGCGCCCGAGCCGCACACCGGTCCCGAGGTCGGCATCGACGCCGGAGTCAACATCCCCCTGGCCCTGTCCGACGGCCGCCACCAGGACCACGGTCGCCCCGCCCGCCTCCCGCACGGCACGGCCGACCGGGACCAGTGGCCCAACCCCGACGAAAAGGCCCAGCTGCACCGCCTGGAACAGCGGGCCGCGCACCGGAAGAGCTTCCGCGAGCCGGGCCGGAAAACCTCCAACCGGCTGAAGCGGACCTACGACCAGATCGCAAGCCTCCGCGCGACAGCCAAGCGCAGGGCGAGTGACCGGCAGCACCGGACCAGCGCCCTGGCCGGCCTGCTGGGCTGGCAGGACACCCCGCCCGGCTGCCGGAGCACGGTCGCCCACCGGACCGGGCACAACGCCTGCGGCGAGCACTCGGCCACGCCACTGCTCACCGTCGTCCACCCCGGCGGCACCCTGCTGCTCGCCACCCTGGTGACGCTCACCGCCGACCCGGCCGTACGCGACGACACCCGCGCCCTGCTCACCGTCGCCGGAGCCCGTGCGGCAGCGGAGGGAACGGTGGAGGTCCGCTTCCCCGACGGGCACCGCCGGCGGCTGTCACCAGTCGGCCGGGGACGGCTGCCGCGCGGACCACCGCGTGGAATGATGACGGCATGCCGAGCCTCGAACCCCGGTCACTCGACGAGATCCGTGCCCGCATCGACACGCTCGACGGGGAGTTGGTGGACCTGCTCGCCCGGCGTCAGGAGCTGGTACGGGCGGCGGCGGCCCTCAAGACGGACGAACAGGCCGTGCGGGCCCCGGACCGGGCCGAGCGCGTCATCGGCGCCGCCCGGCTGCGGGCCGAGTCCGCCGGTCTGGCGCCCGAGGTCGCCGAGGCCGTGTGGCGAGCCATGGTCGGGGCGTTCATCGAACTCGAACTGACCGAGCACCGCCGGACCACGGCGCCCGGCGACGCCTGAACCACGCCCGTCGACGACGGCCGCCCACCCGACCGGCCACCCGGACCCGGCTACCCGGCCTCGCCGAGGTACCGGAGCATCGTGGCCCCGTAAGCCCGGACGGTGCGGGGCATGCGATAGCGGGCCCGGCCGGCCCCGGGCCGGTCGGGGAGCAGGAGTGACCGTTCGAGGAGCTGGGCGGCGCCGTCGGCGACGGCGGCGGGCGGAAGCAGTTCGTCGGCGCACCGGGCGACGGCCTCCGCGGTCCCGAAGCCGCCGTCGAAGACCGACAGCCGGGCCCACAGCAGCCGCTGCGAGGGTGTGCACAGCTCGTGGCTCCAGCCAATGGCGTTGGCCAGCGTGATGTGGTGCATCGGACGTCCGTGGACGAGGGGAAGGTAGGCGCCGAGCGTCAGGCAGCTCGTCCGTACCAGCTCGGCCAGTTGCTCCAGCGACATGTCCGAGAGGCTGCGCGCGGCCAGTTCGACGGCCAGCGGAAGCCGGTCCAGCCGCTCGCAGACCTCGGCGACGAGGGCCTGGTCGCGCGCGGCCGGCGGAAGGGACGGGGCGGTCTCCTCCGCTACCGCGGTGAACAGGGCCAGCGCGGCGGCCGGAGCCAGCGGGGGGAGGACGACGAGCTGCTCACCGGGGACGTGCAGCGGTTGCCTGGCCGAGACCAGGAAGTCCACCCCGGGGCAGCGGCCGATCACCGCGTGCACCAGTTCCGCGACGCCGTGGATCAAGTGGTCGCAGTCGTGCAGCACCAGGAGCAGCGACCGGTTCTCCAGTGTGTCCAGCACTGTCTCCAGCCGACGGAGCGTGCGGTCGTCGGGCGCCCGCAGCGCGTTCGCCGAGACATGCCGGACCACCTCGGGCGACTGCACCTCCTCCCAGCGAAGTTGGCAGCGTTCGGCGTAGACGTCCCGGCCCGGCCGCGACGCCGCCACGGCGGCCACGGCGGACTTCCCCGCTCCGGGCGGGCCGGTGACCGTGACCACTCGTGCCCGGCGGCGCAGCAGCCGCTCCACCAGAGCCAGTTGTCGGGTCCGCCCGATCACTCCCACGGTCGGCTCGGCGTGCCACATCGTCGTTCGCACCGCGATCCTTCCGGTACAGCCGGCCGTACCACCGGCGCGAAGAGGCTCTCGTACGGCCGCGGCGGCGCCATCCGGACACGTACGGATCCGGCATACCGATTTCGGTGCCCGGCCGACGGCCGGGGCGGCGCCGCGGCATAGGTAGGCCCGGGAGCGCGCTAGGTAGGGACCGCGTCGGGCTCAGCCGACCGGCCCGGCGGCGTCGTCGAGGAGGCCGGGCTGCCGGGCGGTGCCGCCGGTCTCGCCCACCAGGGCGGCGATCTGGGCCCGGGAGGAGAAGCCGAGCCTGGTCAGGATCTGCTCGACGTGCGCGTCGGCGGTGCGCTTGGAGATGACCAGCTCGTCGGCGATCTGCCGGTTCGACAGGCCCTCGGCGACCAGCACGGCGACCTGGCGTTGCCGACGGGTCAGCACGCCCAGCGGCGTCTCCTGCTCCTCGGGCTCGGGGGCGGGCGCCGGCCGGGGCTTCTCGCCGGTCGCGTCGGCGACCACCTCGTCCAGCGGGGCGCCGGCGCCGCTGCGGAAGGCCGCCTCGTACACGGCGTCACCCAGGACCTGCCTGGCCCGCCGTTCGGCCGCGTGCTGGAACTCCTGGAGCATGGGCACGCCGAACAGGGGGACGGCACCGCACTTGCGGTAGAGGCCGGAGATGGCGCCCAGCAGCCATGCCGCCTGCCGGCAGTGCTCGGGCTCTTCGGCGGCGATCCAGGCCAGGGGCTCCAGACAGTGCGCGATGCAGAGGTGGTCCTCCAGGTCGTACTTGCAGCGGACCCCGATGCGGGCGAGCCGGGCACACTCCTCGCGGTCGCCCATCAGCCACAGTGTCACCGCCTTGTGGCAACAGGCCCAGCCCCGGTTCCAGCGTTCCTCGGTGCCTTCCACCATGGACAGCGTGACGTCGAAATCCGCGCACGCGGTCTCCAGGTCTCCCAGCATCATGTGCAGGAAGCCGAGATGGTAGCCGTACATGAGGATGCCGACCCGGTCGTCGAGCTCGCGCAGCTTGACGTGGGCGGCCTCGTACAGCTCCACGGCCGCCTCGGGACGGCCCATCATCATGTGGACGCAGCCCAGGATCGCCTGGGCATGGGCGTGCAACTGCTCGTCTCCGAGCTGTTCGGCGATGTCGCAGGCCTCGGTCAGCAGCAGCGGCAGCCCGGGGGAATGACCGCCCTGGACGGCGGCGTACCAGCCGGCGTACCGCAGCGCCACGGAGCGTTCGGCGACCGGTTCGGGCACCAGCTCCAGCCCTTTGTGCAGCCAGTAGCGTCCCTCCGACAACCGCGCGGCGCAGAACCAGAACGCCCACAGCGTCGTGGCCAGCGTCAGGCCGGCGTGGGCCTCCTCCGGCGCGGAGAAGGAGAACTCCAGCGCCACCCGCAGGTTCGCGCGCTCACGCAGGAGCCGGTGGAAGCGCGGCATCTGCTCGTCGCCGGCCCACTCGGCCTCGAACCAGCGGGCCAGCTCCAGGTAGTGGTCCCGGTGGCGCACCTGCACGGCCCGCCCGTCGCCGTGCTCGGCCAGTCGCTCGGCCCCGTACTCGCGCAGGGTGTCCAGCAGCCGGTACCGGACCCCGGCCGCATCGTCGCCGCGCAGCACCACCGACTTGTCGACCAGCCCGATCACCTGCTCGACGATCTCCTCGGCGGGCAGCGCGTCGTCGGAGCAGACCGCCTCCACGGCCGCCAGGTCGAAGTCGCCGGCGAACACCGACAGCCGGGCCCACAGCAGTCGTTCCTGCGGCGAGCACAGGTCGTGGCTCCAGTCGATGGCCGTGCGCAACGTCCTGTGCCGCGGCATGGCTCCCTTGCTGCCGCCGGTGAGCATACGGAACCGGCTGCCGATCCGGTCCACGATCTGCTCCAGCGACAGGGCGCGCAGCCGCACCGCCGCCAGTTCGAGGGCCAGCGGGATGCCGTCCAGCCGCCGGGTCAGGGCGGCGACGGCCGCGCGGTTGTCGTCGGTCAGCGCGAACCCGGGGACCACGGCCGTCGCACGGTCGGCGAACAGCCGCATGGCGTCGGTGACGGCGGGGTGCTCGTCCTCCTCGCTCGGCACCGCCAGCGGCATGATGGGAAAGGTGTGCTCGCCGGGCACGGCCAGGGGCTCACGGCTGGTCGCCAGGATCCGCACCGACGGTGTGCTGCGCAGCAGGATGTCGGCGAGCATGCCGCAGGCGTCCACGATGTGCTCGCAGGTGTCCAGCACCACCAGCATCTCGCGGTCCTTCAGGTGGTCCACCAGCGTGTCGATCTGCGAGCGGTCCGTCTGCTCCGGCAGGTTCAGGGCGGCCGACACCGAGTGTGCCAGCAGGCCGGGGTCCTTCAGGGCCGACAGCGGCACCATGCAGACGCCGTCGTCGAGTTCCTCCCCGAGCCGGGCGGCGACGCGCAGCGCGGTCCTGGTCTTGCCGACGCCTCCGGGACCGAGGAAGGTGACCAGGCGCGCCCTGTTCAGGAGCTGCGTGGCCGTATCGATCTCCTCGGCACGGCCGATGAAACTCGTCACCTCGATAGGCAGTTGTCCGTGGCACCCCTCGGCCTTCACTGATCGCCTCTTCCCGGAAGCAAGCCAGCCGTGATGAGAAATACAGTAGAAGTCGTGGTGCGCGATCGACCCCGTCAGCCTGGAGGCGGCACAAGAGGGGCAGGGACCGGACCGAATCAGACCGACCGCGGCAAGAATCGCATCGAAGGTGTGCCCGATAACGATCGGGAGGGACTGCCGCTGCCCCTGTCCCGGCCGGAAGCCCTTGCCCGTTCCGGTGGGAATGAACTCCATGGACCATCTGCTGCACCTCGACCGCACGCTCGACGAGCTGGATCCGCCCCGGTGGACGCCTCCTGCCGCGGACGCGACCCGGCTGGTGCGCACCGTGCACGAGTTGCGGCGGATACCCCTGGGTGAACTCGGACCGGCGGATCTGCGCACGCTCCTTGCACAGCAGGTGGCACTGCCCTCCGTCCTTCCGCTCGCCGTGCGCCTGCTGGTCGAGGAGCCGCTGCTCGATGCCTACTTCTACGAGGGCGACCTGCTGCTCGCCGCCGTCGATGCCCCCGCTTCGGCCTGGGGCCTGCTGCCGGAGCCGGGCGCACGGCTGCGGGCCGTGATCGCCACGTTGCCGGAGGCGGCGGTCGCCGCCCTGCCCCGCGGTGCGGCCGAGGCGCTCGCCCGTTTCGTCGGGCAGCGGTGTCCGGATATCGCCCGTCCGCGGTAATTGCCTGGACCGGTGGCTCCTTCCAACGGAAAACTCCCGAGTTCCGACCTCCGGGAGCGTGATGGGCACAACAGATACGCACGGGCCGACGCCGGGCAGGAGCGCGGTCGTCCTCGCACTGCGCCGGTACGGCCGGGAACTGTTCCGGCTGCGACGGCTGGCCGTTCCCGCGATGCTGCTGCCGGCCGTGGGCACCACCGGCATCCGCTACGTCGCCCCGCTGCTGGTCGCCCGGCTGGCAGGGCAGGCCGCCGACGACGGTGGTCTCACCCTGGCCTCGGCGTGGCCGTACGTGCTGGGCTTCGGTGCGGTGCTGCTGCTCGCCGAGACCGTCTGGCGGATCGGGCAGCACTGCCTGAACCGCGTGGACGCCCTCGGCATGGAGCACCTGTACGTGTTCGGCATGGACGAACTCTTCGCCCGGGACGCGGCGTTCTTCCACGACAACTTCGCCGGCTCCCTGACGAAACGGGTGCTGAGTTTCGGCAGGCGGTTCGAGGACTTCGTCGACACGGTGACGTACCGGATCGTGGGCAGCCTTGTGCCGCTGGTGTTCGGTGCCGTGGTGCTGTGGCACTACGAACCGCTGCTCGTGGCCGGCCTCCTGCTGATGATCGCACTGACCGTGGTGGGTGCCACCCCTCTGATCCGCCGCCGGCAGGCGCTCGTCCACGACCGTGAGGCGGCGATCGCCCGGGTCTCCGGCCACGTCGCCGACAGCCTCATGAACATGGAGACCATCCGGGCGTTCGCGGCCGAGCCGCGAGAGGCCGACGAACACCGCAGGCGCGTCGCGGACTCCCGGCGCCTGACGCTGAAGTCATGGGACTACGGCAACCTGCGCGTCGACACCCTGATCGCCCCCATGTCCGTGCTGACCAACGTGCTGGGCCTGCTGGTCGCCATCGCCTTCGGTGGCCCGGACCAGGGCGTGGAGCAGATCATCATCGCCTTCACCTACTACTCCAACGCGACCCAGATCATGTTCGAGTTCAACCAGATCTACCGGCGTCTGGAGAGCTCGATGACCGAGGCCGCGCAGTTCACGGAGCTGCTGCTGGACCCGCCCACCGTGCTGGACGCGGCGGAACCCGAACCGCTCGCGCCGCGGGACACCGGCATCCGCTTCGAGGCGGTGACCTTCGCCCATGCGGGTGCGAAGCCGATCTTCCAGGGCCTCGACCTGGACGTGCCCGGCGGCGCACGGATCGGTCTGGTCGGCAGGTCCGGCGGCGGCAAGACCACGCTCACCCGGCTGTTGCTGCGGATGTCGGACATCGACGCCGGACGCGTCCTGATCGGAGGTCAGGACATCAGCCGACTGCGCCAGGCCGACCTGCGTTCACTGATCGCCTACGTCCCGCAGGACCCCGCGATGTTCCACCGCAGCCTGCGGGACAACATCGCGTTCGCCCGGCCCGGCGCCACCGACGAGGAGATCCACGCGGCGGCCGCGGCCGCGCACGTCACGGAGTTCGTCGACCAGCTCCCCGAGGGCTTCGCCACCCTGGTGGGGGAGCGGGGAGTGAAGCTGTCGGGCGGCCAGCGCCAACGGGTCGCCCTCGCCAGGGCGGTCCTCCGCGACGCCCCGATCCTGCTGCTCGACGAGGCGACCAGTGCGCTGGACTCGGAGAGCGAGATCCTCGTCCAGGACGCCCTGTGGCGGCTGATGGAGGGACGTACGGCCCTCGTGGTCGCCCACCGCCTGAGCACCGTGGCCGGTATGGACCGCCTCGTCGTCCTCGACCGCGGAAGCGTCGTCGAGCAGGGCACCCACGGGGAACTGCTCGCCGCGGGCGGCGCCTACGCCAAGCTGTGGCAGCACCAGTCGGGCGGCTTCCTCGGCGAGAACGGCGAGCCGGCTCCCGGGGACGGGCCACCGGGAGCCGGTCCCGCCGGGCTGCCGGTACCGGCCGGACCGGCGCCGGACCGGGGCCGGGAGGCGTCGCCGCAGGCTCGCACGAGCACCGGGCCCGTGTGATCAGCTGCGAGCCCCCGGAATCGGGCAACGCGTCCGACAGATGCGCGGGCCGGCCGGGCTCCTGACCGTGAAGGGCCCACGCATGGCTGGCAGCCCGCCCTCGTCCGGGTGCGGCGGACACCGGACCGCCCGCCGGACGCGGACGCGCCGGACGCGCGGCGCTCGGTGACGGTGTCGCCCGCATCCCCGCCGGTCGCCGCTCACCGCCGGGCGGTCCGCCCCGAGCGGCACAGCAGCGTGACGCCGTGCTCGGCCAGGTCGTCCGGCAGCCGGGCCAGGCCCGCAAGCTGCTCGAGGTGGTGGACACCCGGCGGCACGGTACCGGTGAGCAGTTCCCGTATGACGTACGCGGCGGCCAGGCCGGTGACGCGGCTCTGTTCGCGTCCGGTGAGCGCGTAGGCAGCGTGCCGGTCGCCGTGCCAGGCATCGGCGCGTACGGCGAAGGCGTCACCGCCGAGGTGGACGCGGCCGAGGAGGGCGGCCATCCCGCCGCTGGACGTCCGGTCGAGCGGTCAGTCGCGTCAGCCCGGTGCGGCGCGACGTGAGCAGGGCGGTGGTCAGCGCGCGGGAGTCGAGGCACAGGCGCGTGGTCACCTGGGGACGCCGAGCGTGCGGGCCGGCGTGTGCTGGTCGGAGAAGGGGAGGCTGACACTGGAGCGGCTGCCGGCCTATGCACCCGAACTCAACCCGGTGGAAGGGCTGTGGTCGGCCATCAAGCTCCGAGAGTCGGCCAACCTCGCCGGCGACCGCCTCGCCGATGTCGCCGACGCCGCCGAACGCGGCATCCGCCGGGTCTGCTCCAGCGAGCAACTCCCGTGGTCTTTCCTCACTCACACCAGACTGACAATCCGCCCCGAAACACCACAGAGCTTATGAAAAACTGAGTAGGAGCGCAGGAAGCCCCGTCGGGACAGGGTGACCGAATGGGTCCCCTGCCCCGACGGAGCTCGGTCGGCCGGGCGGCGGGTTACCGGCGCCTGGCGGAGGCCGGTGCTGTGTGCGGCGCTTGCCGGCTCAGCCGAAGTTCACGTCGCTGCACCACATGTAGGCCTGGTCGAGGTGCGAGGCCTGCCAGATCACGAACAGGATGTGGTGTCCGGTGTAGCCGGAGGTCTGGACGGGGAACGTGATGTTCTGCGCCGGGGCGAAGCGGCCGGTCTGCGTGATGAAGTCGAGGTTGCCCCAGCCCAGGGTCTGGGTCTTGGGGTTGAAGCCCTGCTTGCTCACGTAGACCTTGAAGTAGTCGGCACCGTGGGACGCCTGGTCGTGCAGCTGGACCGTGAAGTTGTTGCTGATGTTGGTCGTCTTCCACTGCCCGGGCTTGTCCAGGCTGGCGTTCCTCGAGAGGTTGTTGCTGCAGAGCGTCCCGTCGGGGGTCCGCGCCTGGAACTGGCCACCGAGGCCGTCGCGGAGCGCGCTCATCCAGTTCCACATGGTGTCGGAGTTGGCCTGGAAGGCCTGATAACACATGGGGTCTTCGGTCTGCATGGCCGGGCTCATGTGGTTGCTGCCCCACGTCTTCCAGCACTGGTACGCGCGGGAGGCGGGGTTGACGATGGTGCCGTGAGCCTGGGCGGGTGCCGACCAGGTCAGTGCGCCGATCACCACGGCGAACAGCATGACGAGCGCCTGGAGAGGCCGGCGGAGGGGCGACCGCGAACGTCCGGTCAATGAACTTTGTCTGCGCATGTGGGGGGAGCTCCTTCCAGTTGCAAGGCTGTCATGGGAGCGCTCCCAACGGTAGGTCCTCTGAGTGAAATGTCAATGGAGTAAACGGAGTTGATTACAGGGGTGGGCGGCGAGCAGGGAATCTGCCGTGAGCCGGGAGGCAATACCGTTCCCGGGACCGGAAGGCGAGGATGCGGTCTGGACCGGAGTGCGGGGCGATGCCAGGGAGGGGCGTTCGCAGCATGGCCGTACGCCCGAGTCGGCCTCGCCTGGCGAGTTGCCTGGTAAGAGCTGTGACTGTACGGCGCGTCGGGCGGGGAACGCGGCCGATGGCATCAGCGGGAAGGTGCGTACTCCTCGGATCCGAACCGACGGCACTGGAGCATGGATGCCGTAGTGAGGGAGGCCACCGGCAACGCGGATCGGCCTCGGCGCGCTCCAACTCACCTGGGCCGCCGCGGCCCCAAGACGCTCGCGGACCAGGTGCCGGAACACTTCCCGGTGGACCGTCAGCCAGGCCTTGGAGAAGAGGCCTGGCTGATCACGCCCGGGTCCGTTCCACGTCTGCTGACACGGCTGTTCCGGACAGGGCTGCCCCGCGGTGAGCGGGCGGCCCGGCTGCGGCTCGGCCGTCGCCAGTTCCCCACTGATGATGGTTTCCCCGCCGGGCCCTCCGCCCTCACCCACGTAGCGGCCACCAGCTCGACGATCCGCCGGTGGTCCACCGCGAGCACCTCCACGGTCGCCGCCTCGTGCCAGTGCGGCACGACAGACCCCGCGCCAAGGGCCTCCTCGACCACCGCCGATACCGCCCCGCGCACCCGCAGCGGGCACGCCCGCCACGTCCGGCGCAGCCAAGGCCTCGACGAGCTCCTTCCGGTCGATCACCCGACGCTCCCACACCGCTTTCGTCTCGGCGAGTGGGACCGCGATCCGTTCCGCCTGCGGGCGAAGCTCCTCCGCCCGCACCCGGGCAGCCGCCCTCCGCTGTTCCGGCAGTCCCGACCATCGACTGCGTCGGCCAACTCCCTGCCGCTGAGCCAGGAATGAGCCAGGAATGAGCCGGCAAACCCTGCCACGGTGACACCGGGAACATGCCTGACCAAAAAAAGCCCAGCCATCGCATCCGGAGGGACATCGGCTTACCATGACGCCGCGTCAGTTCACGGTCTCGCAGATCCGGATCAGCAGGGGAGACTGCCTTCACGCCCGGGTCCGCCCGGTCCCCGGCAGCACCACGCCAAGCAGGTCGGTCCACCGTCACTCCACCGAGATGAGGTCTCGTGTACCGAAACCGAGCCGCCGTCAGCGCGGTCGCCGTGACCCTGTTCACCGCCGGCCTCGCCGTCGGCCCGGCAGCCGCCGCCACCGCCACCGAGGCGAAGGCCCGCGTCGCAGCCGACTGGGCAACTCAGTCGATCGTCTTCACCGCCGCGGCAGGGCAGACCAACAACCTCAACATATTCTCCATGTACACCAGCGACGGGATCCGGCGGATCGGCTTCACCGACGTGGTCCCGCTCGAACCGGGCGACCACTGTGCGTACTCCAGAGCCGAGGACACCACCTCCGTCGTCTGCGAACTGCCCGCCGACAGCTCCCGGCCCGACAGGATCGACGTCCTCCTCGGCGACGGCAACGACACGATCGCCGCCTTCACCCCCGGGATCGGCACCGTCAACGGCGGCCCCGGCGACGACGAACTGCACGCCCACACCGCACGCACGGTGCTGGGCGGCACGGGGAACGACATGGTCATGGGACCCGCCGCCCTGCACGGCGGCGACGGCATGGACCACCTGATGGGTGACAGCAGCAACCAGCAGATGTGGGGCGGCCGGGGCGACGACATGATCGAGGGCTACGGCGGTGACGACACCGTGCACGCCGGCCCCGGCGACGACCACGCCATGGGCGGGGACGGCCGCGACCTCCTCCTCGGCGGCCCCGGCAACGACACACTGGACGGCGAAGGCGGCGACGACCTCGTCTGCGGTGGCACCGGAAAGGACTCCCTCGAAGGGGGACCCGGCCGCGACATCGTCCTCCCGTAAGTGCGCCTCCATACCCGAGGGCCCTGGCCCGCGGCGCGAACAGCGTCGCGGGCGCCGAGCCACCGCCGTCGGCGACCCGCCACCCGAGCCGCGTCAACCGCGAACGCCGCAGACGGCAGGTCCCCGCGCCCGTATCACCGTCATCTTCCCTGAGCGTCATGCCCGCCGGTCGACCACATCGGGCGGAAGAGCCGAAGAGTTCGTAGGGCTGATGGTCATACCCGGTGGGGGAAGACACCGGGCCCGCCGTCAGGGTCCGGCAGCGGATCCTCGGGAACGAAGGTCACCTGGGGAGCTCCTGTACGGGGATGGATCGCGACCTCGGCTGTGACCCCGTAGACCCGGGCGAGCAGCGGGGCGGTGAGGACTTCGGCGGGCGGGCCGGAGGCGGTGATCTCACCGTCGTGCAGGACGTAGAGGCGGTCGCAGTAGTAGGCGGCGAGGTTGAGGTCGTGCAGGGCGACGAGGACGGTGGCGGGCAGACGGCGCAGGGTGCCGAGGATCTCCAGCCGGTGGCGGATGTCGAGGTGGTTGGTCGGCTCGTCCAGGACGAGGAGCGAGGGCTGCTGGGCGAGGGCACGGGCGATGAGTACGCGCTGGCGTTCGCCGCCGGAGAGCCGGTCGAAAGGGCGGGCGGCCAGGTGGGTGGCGTCCGCCGACCTCAGCGCCGACTCGATCAGCGCGGCGTCCTCGGGAGTGTCGCCGTCGAGCAGCCGCTTGTGCGGGGTGCGGCCCATGGCGACGACCTCCCGGACGGTGAGGTCGACGTCGGCGCCCGGCTCCTGCACCACCGCCGCCACCGTACGGGCCAGTTGCCGCACGGGAAGTGACCAGGCGTTCGTGCCGTCGACCAGGACCTGACCGGTGTCGGGGCGCAGCACGCGGTAGACGGCGCGCAGGAGGCTGGATTTGCCGCTGCCGTTGGGGCCCACGAGTCCGATGGTCTCGCCCGGACGGGCTGTCAGGGTGACGTCCTTGACCAGGTGGCGGGCGCCCGCGGTCAGCGTGACGCTGTCGAGGGCGAGGTCGGTCGCCGGCATGCCGTTCGTCGCCGTCATGCCGCTCGTCGCCTTCATGTCACCCCTCGATCGGTGCCGCGCCGGGCGTCGCGGCGCATCAGCCACAGGAAGAACGGCCCGCCGCACAGGGCCGTCAGCACGCCGACGGGTATCTCCATGGGCGCGGCGACCGTGCGCGCGGCGACGTCGGCCCAGACGAGGAAGACCGCGCCGCCCAGCGCGGCGGTCGGCAGCACCCGACGGTGGTCGCCGCCGACGAACAGGCGCACGATGTGCGGCAGCATCAGGCCGACGAAGCCGATCGGCCCGGCCGCCGCGACCAGGACGCCCGTGATGAGGGAGACCAGCACGAACATGCGGGCGCGGAAGCGCGCCACGTCCAGTCCCATCGTGGTGGCGGCCTCCTCGCCGGCCAGGAGCAGGTTGAGGTTGCGGGCCTGCACCATGAGGACGCCGATGCCCAGCAGCGTGGCCAGGCCGGGCAGCCACAGCGTGCCCCAGTCGACGCCGCCGAGGCCGCCGAGGGTCCAGGCGAGCACGGCGCGGGTCTCGTTGCCCCGGTCGGTGGTCAGCAGCAGCAGGTCGAGTACCGCGGTGAGCACCGCGGCGATCGCCACCCCGGACAGCACCAGCCGCATCGAGGTGATGCGGCCGCCGGTGCGGGCGGTGGCGTAGACGAGCAGCAGCGCGCCCAGGGCGCCCGCGAACGCGGCGGCCGACAGCGACACCGGCCCGAACACGCCGACCCCGAACACGATCACCGCGACCGCGCCCAGGGACGCCCCGGAGGAGACCCCGAGCAGATAGGGCTCGGCGAGCGGATTGCGCACCAGGGCCTGCAGGGCGGTACCCACGACCGCCAGTCCGGCACCGGTCACCGCGCCGAGCAGTACGCGCGGCGCCCGTACGTCCAGCACGATGGTCTCCCGTGCCCCGGACCAGTCCGCCTTCGACCAGTGGGCGCCCAGCGCGTGCGTCACGATGCCCCACACCTGGCCGGGCGGCACGTGCACCGAGCCGATGGCGAGCCCCGCCGTGACCGAGACCACGAGCAGGGCGGCGAGCGCGAGAAGGGTGACGGTCAGGGCGCCACGGCCCGTCCGCTTTCCGCCCGGTTGCGGCCGGCGGACGGCCGGCCCGGGAGGTGTGTCCGTCGCAGGGCGGGTCACCGGAAGCTCTCGGGATGCAGCCCGCGGGCGAGGTCCTCGACGGCGTACGCGGACCGGATGCCGACCAGGGTGGCGGTCAGCGGCAGGACGATGAACCGCTCGTTCCTGACGGCGGGTACGTCGGCGAGGGCGGGCTGGGAGAGCAGGAACTCCTTCTTCCGCTCGACGCTTCCGGCGCCGGCGTAGTCGTAGACGGCGATGACTTCGGGCTGGCGCTCGACGACCTGCTCCCAAGAGGCGTCACCGAAGACGTCGTCGAGGTCGGCGAAGACGTTCCGGCCGCCGGCCAGCCGGATCAGTTCGGTGCCCAGGCTCTGGCCGCCCGCGGTGAAGGCGGCCTTGTCGCCGCTGTCGTACACGAAGACCGGTACCTCGGCCTCGCCCTTCACGGCCGTGGTGGCCCTGTCGACCCGGTTCCGCAGGTCGGACACCAGCTTGTCCGCCCGGTCGGAGACACCGAAGATCCGGCCGATGGTACGGATCTCGTCGTAGGTGTCCTTCATCGTCACCCGCTTCTCGCCGCAGTACTCGCGGTTGAGGTGGGTGTCGATGCCGGCGTCGGCGAACGCCTCGCGGGAGCGGCCCTCGTTCTCGGCGAAGGCGCTGCCGTAACCGCCGTAGACGAGATCCGGCTCGGCCTCCAGGACGGTCTCGAAGGACGGTTCCTTTTTTGCCAGTTCGGGGATCGTCTCGTAGTCCGTCTTCAGCTCGGGCAGGACGGCCGAGTCGGGGAAGGCGGTGCCCACCATGCGGTCCTTCAGCCCGAGGGCGAGCATCAGTTCCGCCGGGTGCTGGTGGATGGTGACCACCCGCGACGGCGGCTTGTCGTACGTCGTCTTCACGCCGCAGTTGTCGACGGTGACGGGGAAGCCCTCGCGCGAGGACGCCGTGGTCTTCGGGTCCTCGGCGGTGTCCTGCGACGAGCCGCAGCCCGCGGTCAGCAGGGCCGCCGAGAGGGCGACGGCGGCGGCCGTGGCGCGCAGGGACCGGCGTTTGCGGGCAGGGGAGAACAAGGGGGGACGGGACACGCCGTCGTACACGTGAAGCCTCCTGGGGAGTCCGCGCTCCTCGGAACGGGCCCGCGACAGGCCAGTGTCCTGACTCCCGGATCGACGTTCCCCCCGCCTTCCCGCGCGGCGCGCAGTGGCGTGTCGAAGGGGTGCACTCCCCGGTCACAGTGGCGGGACCGTGCCGGAATCGCACCGGCTTCCTGTCTCCCGTCGCGGTGATGACCTGGTGATACTACGGTTCCCCGGAGCGAGGGCAAAAGGGCCTGCTCGCCCGGCCGTTCACCGCCCACGCTCCGTCACTTCACCCGGCCGTACACCTCCCGCGCTCCCGTCACTCCTCGCGGACCGCCCGCAGGACCAGGCGCTCGGCGTCCTCGTCGTAAGGGCGGCCGTCGAAGCCGCCGAACACCTCCACCCGGCCGAAACCCGCCTCCTCCACCATCGCCCGCAACTCCACGGCGCTGTACACGAACCAGACCAGCGTGGCCCGCGTCACCCGCTCGCCCCGGACCAGCACCCAGTCGCTGCGCAGCCGCGCCCAGTCGTCCAGCACGGTGTCGGTCTGCACCATCAGGTCGTCACCGCACCGCACCACCTTGGGCGGGGTGACCCTGCGGGCCAGCAGTTCCTTGCCGGCGAGGTCCAGGACGAGGGTGCCGCCGGGTGTCAGGCAGGTGTGCAGGGTGCGCAGCACGCGGGCGTTGTCGGCGGGGTCCTCGAAGTACCCGAACGAGGTGAACAGATTGAGGACGACGTCGAAGCGGCCCGGCGCCTCGTACTCGCGTGCGTCGGCCTGCACATACGTGACCGCGGCGCCGGCGTCGGCCGACCGTTTCCGGGCCCGGTCCAGCATGGCCGGGCTCAGGTCCACCCCGGTCACGTCGTGGCCGTGGCGGGCGAGGGGCACGGTGAACACCCCCGGCCCGCAGCACAGGTCCAGCACTCGCGACCCGGGCGGGAAGGACAGCAGCGGTGAGGTGTCGAGCAGTTCCGCCGCCTGGGTGTGGCGCTGCTCGGAGAACAGGAAGTCGTGGAACTCGGTCCAGAAGTCATCGTCCTGGAATCCGCCCGTCCTTGTCATGGGTACGCGACGCTCCTTTGTCGTGGTCGCTGTGGGGAGGAGGTGGTTCTGCCGTGCGGCCGCGCAGGGCCAGCAGCACGGGGGGAAGCAGTACGCACTGGGCGGCGGCCAGCAGCCAGAACCAGCCGGTGTTCCCGGCGTGTTCGGTGAGGCCGTAGAGCTGCCCGCCCAGCAGCCCGCTCGCGCCGGCGCCGAGCCCGGCGGCCAGCCGCTGCTGGCCGAAGACGACGGCATCGGAGCGTGAGCTGCGGCGCAGCGCCTCCAGATCGCTCTTGAGGAACAGCACGATGTCGCCGAGGGTGATCAGTGCGCCGCCGGCCAGGAGGGCCGGCCGGGTGCCGACGGCCAGCACGGCCAGGCCGGCCGCGAGGCCGGTGAACCCGACAGCGAGGGCCGCCGCGTACGGCATGCGCCGGATCCGGTCGGACGCGAGGGGCTGGACGACGATGACCAGGGTGAAGCAGAGCAGCAGCACCAGACTGTAGAACTCGCTGGAGGCCCGCTCGACGGCGTACACGGCCAGGTAGTGCTGGAAGTGGAAGTACAGGTAGAAGGCCAGCGCGGTGGCGGCGAACGGCAGCACCGCCACCCCGGCCAGGAGGCCCTGCCGGGGTTCCCGCGGATCCGGTCGCCGCCAGGAACAGCCAGCCGGGCGAGGACAGCACGAACGGTCCGGCGACCAGCGGGCCCACCGCCATGCCCGCGTTGAGGGCCGCGTTGCCGGCCGACAGGAACGCCGGGCGGCGTGCGTCGTCCACCCCGCGCACCAGGTACGCCTTGTTGGCGGGCAGGTACAGCGCGGCGCCGCAGCACGTGAGGATCAGCGCGCCGACGGCCAGGGGAGGCCAGCGCAGGGCCAGCAGCAGCCCGACGAACCCGGCCGTGCGCACGACGAGCGCCCACAGCATCGTGCGGCGCAGCCCGATCCGCTCCGCGAGCGCCCCGCCCGCGATGCCACCGGAGAACTGCACGAGCGACGCCAGCGCGAGCACCACACCGACCGTGCCGAGCCCCATGCCGAGCCGTTCGTACAGGAACACCGACATGAACGGCAGGATCATGAAGCTGCCGAGCGGGATCAGGAACGAGCTGAGCAGCAGGAAGCGCAGCGGACCGTCGAGGGTGGCCAGCGCCGCCCGCAACCGCACGCTCTCCCCGGCGCGTTCACCCACCGGATGTGTCCCGTGTGTCCCGGCCCGCCGGGTCGGGAACCGGGAACGGCTCGGTGCGTACGCGTACGGCGTTGGCGGCGGCCACCGCCCGGTGGGTGGCGAGTTCGGCGGTCTCGGCCTCCGCGTAGACGATGCCCGCGTACCCGCGGCTGTCGTCCAGGTGCTCGATGCGGTCGCCGGGCCGCTTGACCGGGTACCAGGCCGGGGAGCCCGGCATGTCCGCCAGCCGGTCGAGCCCGGCGACACCGGTGAACACGCCCGGCGCGGCCGGATAGCCGAGGACGAAGGCGACGGCCGGGCCACCGGGCAGGTCCGCGTCCATCAGACCGGGGCGGCGGCCCAGCGCGGCCTCGATCATCGCCTCGTACACGTTGACGCCGAGCGCCCGGCACAGGCCCTCGCCCACCAGGGCGCCCCCGATCCGGGGGTTGACCTCCACCACCTCCGGGCCGTCGGCGGTCAGCACGAACTCCACGTGCGCGAAGCGGTCGGTGTAGCCGATGGCCGCGAGCACCCGGCCGAGCCACCGTTCCAGCGAGGCCCGCCGCACTTCCGGGAAGGCCACGGGGAAGGCGGTGATCTCCTCCCGGAAGTGCGGCTCGGGCGACATCAGCCGGCTGGAGACACCCAGCAGCCGGGTGCCGCCCGCCCAGGTGAGGGTCTCGGCGCTGTACACCGGGCCGCTGAAGTAGGGCTCGGCGAACAGCCGCCCCTTCAGGTCCCGCCCGGTCGCCTCGGCAAGGGCCGTGTCCAGTTCGGTCTCGTCGCGCACCAGCCAGACGTTCTGGCTGCCGGTGCCCGCCGTGTCCTTCAGGATCGCGGGCAGTCCGACCTCCTTGAGCAGCAGCTCCCGCAGCCCCGCCCCGGCCCCGCTCCTGGCCTCGGTGGGCTCGACGGCCCGTCCGCGGGTGAGCCCGGCATCGTGCAGCCGGTTGCGCACGGCGGCCTTGTCGCGGGTCAGCCGCAGTACGGCGGCATCGAGCCCGGGCAGCCCGAACCGGGCGGTGAGCTCGGCGCCGACCAGCGTCCAGGTGTCGGTCGAGCTGATCAGACCGCGCAGGTCCGGGACGCGGTGCAACGCGTCCGCCACCCGCTCCACGTCGAAGGTGTCGGTCTCGACGACGTCGACGGCGTCCGCGGGCAACCGGTCCAGCTCGTACGCGTAGTAGGCGGGATCGCGGGTCAGCAGGACCAGCCGCTCGCCGAGCGCGTCGGCGGCGCGGACCAGGTGTCCGAGGCCGAAGGTGAGGGACTCCAGGCAGACGACGCTCACGCCGCTCGCTCCTTCCAGCGCGCGGGGCAGGCGGCGCGTTGCCAGGCCATCCTGGACCAGGGCATGGTCATCTCCTCGGGTGTGCCGACCTCGACGGGCTTGAGCGCCGCTGGATCGAGGGCTTCCGCGTGCCGGGCGAAGACGCGCTCCACGTAGCGGTGCCCGGTGTCGGCGCCGATCACCAGATGCAGCCGGTCGGGGTGGCGGCGGGCCTCGTACGTCGCGGCCAGGTACCCGGCGCCGGTGGACAGCCCGGCGAAGACGGCGTGGTCGCGCAGCAGGGCGACCGTGCCGGACATGGCGTGGGTGAAGTCCAGCCAGTGCACGGCGTCGTAGAGGTGGTGGCGGACGTTGTCGAAGACGATCGACGACCCGATGCCGGCGATGATCGCCTCCGGGTCGTGGTGGTCCTGGCTGCCGAAGGTGACGCTGCCGAACGGCTGCACTCCCACCAGCCGCACCGAGGGGTCGGTGGCTCTTAGACGTTCCACGACACCCCCGGTCGAGGCTCCGGAGCCCACGCCGCCGACCACGGTCAGCGGGCGGCCGGGGAACGCGGCGGTGATGCGGTCGGCGACCTCGTGGTAGCCGAGGTAGTGGACGTCGTCGTGGTACTGCCGCATCCAGTGGCAGTCGGGGCGTTCGGCGAGGATCTCCTTCACCCGCCGCACCCGTAACTCCTGGTCGAGTTTGAGGTTCTGCGACGGTGTGACCTGTTCGACGGTGGCGCCGAGGATCTCCAACTGGGCGCGGGTCGTGGTGTCGACGGTGGTGGACGCCACGATGTGGCACCGCATGCCGTACCGGTGGCAGGCCAGCGCGAGCGCGTAGGCGTAGATGCCGCTGGAGCTGTCGATCAGGGTCTGCCCTGGGCGGACCGTGCCCCGGTCGAGCAGATGGCGGACGGCGGCGAGCGCCGAGTAGATCTTCATCGACTCGAACCGGATCAGGACCAGGCCGTCGGTGAGCCGGACCAGGTCGGGGACCTTCAGGGCGTCGGCGATGTGGGGGTGGATCACCCGTAGCCTCCTTGGGCGAATGAGCACTGGTGGCCGAGCGAGTGGAAGAACGCGGACAGGTCGGACTTGACGCCGGCGCCGGGGCGGCGGCGGAAGAGGTAGCCGATCAGGGAGCCGGTGTGGGCGACGAAGACGCCGTCGGCCCCGAACCGCTCGCGGTGCGCCAGCACACTGTCGAACGTGGACTTGGGCAGCACCCGCTGGGACAGGGTGGCGCTGGTGGTGGCAGCCCGGGCGACGACGGCCGGGTCACCGGAGGCGAAGCCCTTCAGCAGCTCGGCCAGGCACCGTTCGTACTCCTCGCCGTGCCGTCGGTAGTGCGCCAGCAGCAGGTCGGTGACGGCTGCGGTGTCCACCGTGCCGGGCTCGGTGACGTGGGCGGTGTGGAAGCCGATGTCCGTCCCCAGCCGCCGCACCACCCGGTGCCGGCCGCTGAGGTGGAGCGCGAACTCATCCAGGAACACGCTGTCGGCCCGCTCGATCGCCGCCAGGACGCCCAGGACCACGTCCGTGTCGTACGGCAGGTGGAAGAGCCGGAACAGGCAGCGCAGGGTCGCCACGATGTCGGCGGTCGAGCTGGCCATGCCGACCCCCACCCGCAGGTCGGAGTGGGTGGTCCAGTGGCCCGGCGGCAGGGTGAGCCCGAAGTGCTCCAGGAACAGCCGGACCGCTGTCGCCGACTTCTCTCCGAGAGGCGGCGGGCCCGGCGCGTGCGATTCCCGGGTGCCTGGGGTGCCTGGGGTGCCTCGGGTGCTCCGGGTGCTCCGGGTGTCCCGGGTGCTCTGGGTGAAGTACACCCACGAATGCCGGTCGACAGGGAAGGACACCACTGCGATGTCCGGATCAGGGGCCGCCCGCAGAGGACCCTGGTAGAGCTCGCCCAGGGTGCCGTGGCAGACACCGGACACGGTGCGGCCCGGCGGGTCGGGTGCCGCGCGGAGCTCCCCGGCGAGCGTCAGCACAGCCCGTTCCGCTCGCCCAGGGCGTGGGCAGGCCGTGTTCCGGCGCGGACGGCGAGGGCTCGCGTGATCACGGACATGTCCTCCTGTCGGTCTCCAGCACCGCATGCCGACCAGGAAGGAGACGCGGCCACACGCACGCCGTGCCGTCGTCCGTACCACCGACCCAGTCCGCGAGGTCACCGTGCACAACCCGCGCCTGCCCGCACGGGCGCAGTGGCAGGTCTTCGGACTCGTGGGCACGTCCGCCGGAAGTCCAGGCCCGGCGGGCACCTGCCGCCGTCGCTTCCCCGGCCCTGACGAGCCCAGTGCCTTGACGGCGTTCGCTCCCACTCACCGCTGCGGGACAGTCCCGGATTCGCACCGGGTTCCCTCTTGCATCGCGCCGTCGCACGCCCGGTGGGGCGCCGGACGCGAACCGACTGCGTTCCTCAGGCTAGGGGCACCTGTGACGTTGCGACAGAGGTGGTGCACGGGTTGTCCTGATGTGGTGGATGGCTGAAGTGCCGTATGTGGAACGGATGTTGAGTGTGACGCGAACTGCTGGACCCTTCGTGCCCCCGGCCTGATCGCTTCTCCGTTCTGGCTTGATCGAGCCTCTGCAACACCGGTTCCCCCGGACACACTTGTGCACCGGTATCTCATCCGCACCGGACGCGGGTGAACAGTGCCCAGGAGGCCCGGCATGCTTCCCGACGCGACGCCCGACGCGGGCGGTACGACCGCACGGCCCCCGCGCGACCGGAGCTCCGCCGAACCGGTCCGCCTGCGTGCCGACCTGCGGTCCGCACTGCCCGACGCGACCGCGGCGGTCGCCGTCACGGCGGCGGTGTTCGCGTTCCTGTGGGCGCGTATGGAGTCGGGTTCCTCGGCGACGGTCGCGGTCATGCCGTTCATGGACGATGCCGGTACGTACTGGATGTACCTGCTCAGCCAGGCGTTCGGCTGGTCGGGACTGCTGTGGGCATGGGGCACGGTCATGCTCGGGCTGCTGCTTTCGGGTCAGCGTCCTGCCCGGCTGCCGGTCTCCCGGCAGACCTTGGAGCGCTGGCACCGCACCACCAGCCTGACCACGATGGCCCTGATGTTCGCGCACGCGCTGATGTTCGCGGCGGAACTGGTGCGCTACGAGGACAAGCTGGCGTGGGCGGGACGGTTGTGGGCCGGCTTCGCCGACTCCTTCGTCCCCGGCTGGTACGACTCCGGGACCGGCCGGATCGCCATCCCGATCGGCCAGGGCGCCCTCTACCTGGCCATTCCTCTGGGGCTGCTGTTCTACGTCCGGCATCGCATCGGCGCGAACACCTGGCGCCGGCTGCACCGCTTCGTGATCGTCGTGTACGTGTTGAGCGTGTGGCACACGCTGCTGTACGGCACCAACGTCTGGTACGGCGAGTGGCCGCGCACCGTGCTGTGGCTGCTGCAAGTGCCGGTCGCCGTGCTGCTGTTGATCCGGCTGCTGCGGCCGGCCCGGCGGTCGGAGCGGCTGGGCGTGCCGGGCCGGCGGGCGGGCGGCTCCGTGCCGGGCTGGGTGCTGCGGGCCGGGGGCAGAGCGATCGCCGCGGCCATCGTGGTCGGTCTTGTCGTTGTGGCCGTGTCCGGGCACGACGGCGGCCGGGACCGTCCGGCCGAGGCGCCCGCGAGCAGCCCGCACCCCAAGGAATCGGGCTGATCCCTGCTCGGAGGCAGCGGCCCCGGGTGACGCGGTGCCGCCAGGGATGGAAGGATGACGCGCGACAAGGCGACGGCGGTCCGAGGAAGCCGGTGTGAATCCGGCGCGGTCCCGCCACTGTGATCGGCGAGCGGATCCCGACACGGCCACGGCCCCAAGCGCCGAGCGAGGGCGGGAAGGCCGGGACGAGCATCGACCCGAGAGCCAGGAGACTCACGCGGTCGCCTCCTCGACGGAACACCGGGGCGGATCTCCCCGGAGAGAGGGGCGATGCTCCATGCCCGCGCGCCCGGCCGACGAAGCACCCGCCCACACTTCCGTCGCGGCGGCGGCCGGCACGGTGCCGTGCCGGGTGGTCGTGTGCCGGGACTGCTGCTGCGGCAGCCCCAAGGTGACCGGCGTCGACCACGCCGCGCAGACCGCACGCCTGCGCGCGGAGGTACCCGTCCGCGTCTCCGCCTGCCTGGACGTCTGCGACCAGGCCAACGTCATCGTCGTCCAGCCGTCCACCGCCGGACGCGCCGCCGGCGCACGGCCCGTCTGGCTGGGGCTGGTCAACGACCCGGACGCCACCGAGGACATCATCGACTGGGTACGCGCGGGCGGCCCCGGCGTCGCCGCCCAGCCGGACATCCTCGATCTGTACACCTTCACGCCACCGCGGCGCCGCGCGGTCTCCTGAGACCGGGCGGCGCCGGTACGGGATCCGGAGCGGCCCGCGTACACCGCCCGGCACGGCTGGGGCGCCCGCGCAGGCCCGTAGGGGAG
Organism: Streptomyces sclerotialus; assembly: GCA_000719105.1. Classification (GTDB taxonomy): domain Bacteria; phylum Actinomycetota; class Actinomycetes; order Streptomycetales; family Streptomycetaceae; genus Streptomyces; species Streptomyces sclerotialus_B. The sequence goes on from JODX01000030.1 coordinate 83,480, forward strand.
GAGGCCACTCCTCGGCATGACCGGACCCGCTCGAGCCTTCGCCGAGATCCGCCGGCCGTGCCGGCCGCGCCCGGCGGCAACGACCGGTCCGTCCGGCAGTGGCGGTGTTCGCTCGAACGCGGCCGCTCCGTGGCGTTCCCGCTGAGTGGTGGACGCGTCCGGCGAACTGCTTGTGCCAACCCGCCGACGGGACTCCGGTGCACCGACGCGGCGCGGGGAGCAGCGCGCACCGACTCGTCAGGGCTCGCAGAGAATCAACATGTTGCTTTGATCTTCGTGGGGCTGCTGTCGGCGAGGAACGCGGTGACGTCGGCGGGTGTCCGGAATCTGGCTGTCGAGGGTGGAATCGTGCAGCCGCGTTCGGCCAGGAGGGGCTGGACTTGGGCCACCGGCTCAGCACTGTCTGCTGGGAGAGGGCCGACTCGCTCCGCAACGCGACGAAAGCCGGACGGTGCCCAGTCCCCATAGGGCAGTTCGGACCTGGCCATGGGGCCCGGACAAGGGGAAGATGCCGAGTGGCAGCCGCACTCACCACGGGAGCGAGCCATGGCGGACAGCGCGCAGGCCGGCAGCGGCACCTCGATCCGGGTCTTTCTGCTGGACGATCACGAGGTGGTACGGCGCGGGATGCACGACCTGCTGGATGACGAACCGGACATCGCCGTGGTCGGTGAGGCGGCCACGGCCGAGCAGGCCCTGGCGCGTGTCCCCGCTCTGCGCCCGGACGTGGCGGTCCTGGACGTCCGGCTGCCGGACGGCGACGGCGTGACCGTCTGCCGGGAACTGCGCTCGCGCATACCGGACCTGGCCTGCCTGATGCTGACCTCGTTCGACGACGAGGAGGCGCTGCTGGACTCGATCATGGCGGGCGCCTCCGGATACGTCCTGAAGCAGATCCAGGGCTCCGACCTGGTCTCGGCGGTGCGGACCGTGGCACGCGGCCAGTCGCTGCTGGACGCGAGCGCCACCACGAAGCTCCTGGCGCGGCTGCGGGACGAAGGGCAGCAGCAGGAGGGGGAGGACGACACCCTGCCAGGGCTGACCGAGCGGGAACGGGAGATCCTGGTCCTGATCGGGGAGGGGCTGACCAACCGGCAGATCGGGCAGCGGCTCTACCTGGCCGAGAAGACCGTGAAGAATCACATCTCCCGCCTGCTCGCCAAGCTCGGCGTGCAGCGGCGCATCCAGGCCGCAGTCATCGCCACCCAGGTCCAGGAACGGTTACGGAGTGAGGGCCGGTGACGCCGTTCTCATCCCCGCACCACGGCCACCGGGCTGTGCGCGTGGTGCAGCACGGCGTGGCCGACCGACCCGAGCAGGAGCCCGGTGAACCCGCCGAGCCCTCGGGAGCCCACGACGGTGAGCCGGGCGGACCTGCTCGCCTCGATCAGCGCTTGGCGCGTGGGGCCGTGTACGACCTTGTGCTCCACCTTCACGTCCGGGTACCGCTCGCAGGTGCCCGCCAGGGCCTCGGCCAGCAGTCGCTCCTCCGCGGTGGCCAGCGCGCCGGGCCGGTTCGCATAGGGCAGGGCCGGATCCTGTGGAGGCGGCATGGGAGCGTTCCACGTCGTCCACGCGTGTACGGCCACCACATCGGCGCCGTGCAGGGCGGCCTCGTCCAGGGCGAAGCGTACGGCCGGGGCGCCGGCCGGGGATCCGTCGACGCCGAGCACGATCGGCCCGGCGGGGGTGGTCCGCTCGCGCACGACCAGCACGGGGCACCACCCGTGGGCGGCCAGTCCGGTCGCGGTCGAGCCCAGCAGCGGGACCCCGAACCCGCCCAGGCCCCTGCTGCCCACGACGACGAGGGCGGCGGTCCGCGACTCGGCGTCCAGTACGGACAACGGTCCTCCCGGCAGCACCGCGCCGACGACATCGACGTCCGGCACGAGCGCCCGCGCCTCACGCACCGCGTCCTCCACCAGACGGCCCGCCACCGTGCGCAGCCGCATCCGGGTCGCTTCCGGCAGCGTCGCGCCCAGCGGCAGGTGTGCCGACGGCCGGGCGAGGGCGTGCACCACCCGGAGGGTGGCCTTCCGGCATGCGGCCTCGCGGGCCGCGTACGCCACGGCGTCCAGGCTCGATACGGAGCCGTCCACTCCCACGACCACCGAGCCGCTCATGGTGCCCATGGCTCCTCCTCTCGTGCCACGGCCGCGCGACCGCGAGGGGTACCCGTCCCGGCCGTGTCACGCCCGGTGCGGTGCGCCGAGCCATCGGCGTCGGCCCGGACCACCTCGTGCGGGCGCGCGGCTGGTTCCCCCCGTACCAGGGTCGATGGCGTTCATAGCCGACGGCGAGGGGCGAACCGGCCGGGACAGCCGACAACCCGCCCTCAGGTCAGCCGCCCGCCCGCCCCCACTGCGATCCCACCTCCTGCCATTCCGCATCCCATGCGCGGCGCCGGCGCCGGTCGAGCACGACACGTGCCATGCGGTATCCGCCGGCAGCCGTTCCGACAAGACCGAGCGATGCCGTGGCGCCCATGGTGACGGCCTGGAACTCCGCCTGGGCAGGTGTCAGCGGCCGGGGCTTGATCCGGCCCTGCCGGTCGGTCCATACGACGACCCGCTCGCCGGCTTTCGTCCCGGCGTCGACCCGGGCCCTGCCCGTGTGCCGGGTGCCGTCCGGGTCCCTCCAGCGGACGGTGACCAAGACCCGGTCGCCCGCCGGCCCTGTGCGGTCCCCGCCGCGGTCGGCCGCGTCGCTGACGAGGGTGGCGGTCACCGACTACCGCTCGGCGCGCTGCCGGTCGAGAATGTCGTGCGTCGCCTGCGCGCCCATCGCGCCCGCCCAAGGGCCCCCCACCGCGACGACGAGCCATGCGGTCAGCAGGAGCCGGCCCTCGACGACGTCCTCGCGGCGGCGCAGCGGGTTGCGACGCCAGCGCCACAGCGACCGCCGGACGCGTGAGTTCGGCCGCATGGTGCTCACCTCCCGGCTGTCATCTCCACCTTCCGGCGGTAGCGACCGCCGCGGCAGGGGCCGTTCGGGCACTGCCGTCTGCCGTGGGCGGGCCGACCGGCCCACGGCCGGTGGCGGCACGTCACCGGCCGCGCGCGGCGTGAGGTGCTCGGTGTTCCTGGTGCCCGTGACCGTTCGGCCTCATCGAGGAGGCGACATCGGCCACGGACACCGTCGCCCTGCTGCGGCTGAGCACCGCCGGAGTCGGCATCATCGAGACCGCCATCACCGAGCAGTCGAAGGCGGCGGGCCGCCGGCTCGGCGACATCGGACTGCCCGAGGGCACGCTCGTGGTCACGGTCGTACGGTCGGGCACGCCCACCGCGCCCGACCCGTCGCTGCTGCTGGAACCGGGCGACGAACTCCTGCTCGTCTCGCACAGCGCCGGTGAGCAGGACATTCATGCGGCCCTCCAGTGAAGGACGGCGGTGGCGGTCCGGACGCCGCCCTGGGATCGACCGGCTGCGCGCGATGGGCTGGACCATCAGGAGCACCGCGACGGCGGCCGATGGTGCGTGCACACGGAGTCCCAAGTGCCGATGGCGTGACCGTCCAGTGTCCCGTCCGGAACGGGGAGGCCGGGAAACGGGGAGGCCGGGAGGGGGGCAGGGCGGGTGCCCGTGGCGCCGAAGGTCCACATCACTGATTCGACGGGTGAAGGAAACCTCGGCCGTTCCCGCGCGCGCAAGGGCCTGATGGCACCTTGCCGGTTCCCGTCCTCCGGCTCGTAGTCTGGCCGCAGGAGCGGGACGTGGCCGCCGGGCTGCGCGTCCGGCCGCGCGAGGACTTCTGCCACCGACCGGCCCGAGAGCCTCGCCGCCGCCCACCGCGGATCTGCCGGTACGTCCGAACGTGTCCGGAGAGGAGCCGTCATGAGCGGTCCGGTCCTGTGGGGAGCAGATGGTGCGCCGACGGGTCCCCGTACGGAGCGGCCGGCGGGGCAGCGGTCCGCAGAGCTCCCCGACGCCTGCCGGATGCCCCCGGAGCGCGTGGCGGACCGGCTCGGTGTCACCCCGGGCGTCGGGCTGACCGAGCGCCGGGTCTCCGAACGGCTCGCGGCCCACGGACCGAACCGCATGGCCGAACCGGCTCGGCGGCCGGAATGGCTGAAGTTCCTGGACCAGTTCCGTAACTGGCTCATCGGCATCCTGCTGCTGGCGGCGGTCGTCGCGGGCGCGCTCGGCGATGTCAAGGACGCCGTCGTGATCACCGTGGTGCTGCAGATCAACGCCGTCCTCGGTTACCTGCAGGAGCGGCGGGCGGAACGCAGCCTGGAGGCGCTGCGGCGGATGCTGGTGCCCACCACGAGGGTGCGCCGCGGCGGCGTCGAGCAGGCCGTCGAGGCGGAGGCGCTGGTCCCGGGGGACGTGGTGCTGCTGGAGGCGGGCGACCGCGTACCGGCCGACGGACGGCTCATCGTCGCGGAGTCGGTCGAGGTGGCCGAGGCGGCGCTGACGGGCGAGTCCCAGCCCGTCGCCAAGAGCACGGCCCCGGTCGACCGCGACGGAGCCGCCCAGGTGCCGCTGGCCGAACGCACCAGCATGCTGTTCATGAACACCGCCCTGACCCGGGGCCGTGCCGAGATGGTCGTCACGGCCACCGGCATGGGCACCGAACTCGGAACCATCGCCGAGGCGCTGCGCACCGGTGCGGAACCGGCGAGCCCGCTCCAGATCCAGCTGGACAGCCTGGGGCGGCGGCTGGCGGCGGTGAGCGGGGTCGCGGTCGTGGCGTACGCCCTGGTCGCGCTGGTCCGCGGCGAGTCGCTGCCGGACATCGCGCTGCGGGCCGTGGCCCTGGCCGTGGCGGCGATCCCCGAGGGGCTGCCCGCCGTGCTCGCCGTCACCCTGGCACTCGGGGTGTACCGCATGGCCCGCCGGGGAGCCGTCGTCAAACGCCTGGCCGCGGTGGAGTCGCTCGGCTCGGCGACGGTCGTCTGCAGCGACAAGACCGGCACGCTCACCCTGGACCAGATGACCGCGCGGTCGGTGTGGGCCGCCGGGCGGCTGTACGACGTGACGGGTGAGGGGTACGGGACGGCGGGCGCCATCCGTGCCTCTCGTGCGTCCTGTGCGGTCGAAGCCCGGCAGGCGGTGAACGAACGTGCGGTGCGGGAGGCGTTGCTGCCCTTTGCGCTGTGCAACGACGCGCGCCTGAACGGCGGCGATGACGGCGACCACAGTGTCGGCGGCGACAGGGGCTTCGTCGGAGATCCCACCGAGGCCGCCCTGGTGGTGCTTGCGGTCAAAGCCGGCCTGGACGCGGACCGGCTGCGGGCACAGCGACCCCGGGTCGGTGAGATCCCCTTCGATTCCGCCGCCAAGTACATGGCCACCTTCCACAGCGAACCCGGCGGCCGGGTCCGGGTGTTCGTCAAGGGAGCGGTGGACGTCCTGCTGGACCTGTGCGCCGACGTCCTCACCGAGGACGGTGTGCGCCGCCTCGACGACCGGGACAGGAACGACGTCCTCGCCGTGACCGGACGCCTGGCCGGATCGGGCCTGCGGGTCCTGGGCGCGGCCACCACCGTCCTGGACGACCTGGACGACACCCCGGCCGGGTACGCACCGGGCTCGCTGCCGCCACTGACGCTGCTGGCGGTCGCCGGGCTCGCCGACCCGCCGCGTCCGCAGGCCCGGCAGGCGCTGGCGCTGTGCCGTACGGCAGGGGTGACCGTCAAGATGATCACCGGTGACCACGCGGACACCGCGGCGGCCGTCGCACGGGAACTCGGCCTCCGGGGCGATGTCGTCGCCGGTGCCGAGCTGGACCGTATGACGCCGGAGCAGCTCGCCGCACGCATCGACGACATAGGCGTGTTCGCGCGCGTCGCCCCGGAGCACAAGGTCGCGATCGTACGGGCGCTGTCGGACCGGGGCCACATCGTCGCCATGACCGGCGACGGCGTCAACGACGCCCCCGCGCTGCGGGCCGCCCATATCGGCGTGGCCATGGGTGTCACCGGCACGGACGTGGCCAAGGAAGCCGCCGACATGGTCCTCACCGACGACGACTTCTCCACCATCGTCCGGGCGGTGCGCGAAGGGCGCGCGATCTACGGCAACATCGTCAAGTTCGTCCGCTTCCAGCTCGCCACCAACGCCGGCGCCATCCTGACCCTGCTGGGCTCCTCGCTGGCCGGCCTGCCCGCTCCGCTCACCGCGGCCCAGCTGCTCTGGATCAACATCATCATGGACGGGCCGCCCGCCATGGCCCTGGCCGTCGATCCCGCCCGTGACGACGTGATGCGCCGCCCGCCGCGTGATCCGGGCGAACGCATCCTGAACGCCCGCCGCCTGCTCGCCATCGGCCGGGCCGGCGCCGTCATGGCCGTGGGCACGGTGACCCTGCTGGCCCTGGCACGGCCTCGCGTCGGCACGGACACCGCGGTGACGATGGCGTTCACCACCTTCGTGCTGTTCCAGCTTTTCAACGCGCTCAACGCCCGCGCGGACGGCGGGCCTCCGCTGGGCCGGTACCAGTTCCGCAACCGGACTCTGTGGCTGTGCCTGGTCGGAGTGCTGGCCGTGCAGATCGTCGCCGTCCAGGTCCCCTGGGCACAGACCGTCTTCGGGACCGTGCCGCTCGACCTGTCGCAGTGGGCCGTGTGCCTCGGCGTGGCCTCCACCGTCCTCCTCGTCGAGGCGGCCCTGGCCGGTCGGCCGGCCCGCTGAACGCGTCGGCCGAGCGCCGCGGCCCACCCGGGGATGGGTGGGCCGCGCGGGTCACCTGCGTACTCATGCGGCTGGTCCTTCCGGTCGGTGTCGGGTGACGTGCCTACCGGTGGTACCGGTAATCCTCGTCGTCGTGCTTGCCCATGTAGTGCCGTTCCTCGACGAACTCGCGTTCACCGGGACGCAGCACAGCGCCCGGCGTGGCCATGAAGGCGAAGAGTCCGAGGACCCCCGCCAGCATGAGGATGAAGCCGACGATGAACGAGGTGAAGCCGAATAACAGACCGGCGCCCAGCACTATCGCGCCGATCAGCATCAGGGGAATCATGACTGCCTCCTTCCCTGTGCTGTGCGGAGCACGAAGACCCGGCCGACCCGGTCCGCGCGGACACGGGCCGTGCGGATGGTGCGGCGCGAGCCGCACCCGGAGGCCGGACGGGAGGGTGGACTCCTGAGGAAGAAGAGTCGCGGCCGCTGATCCGCCCGGACATCTCCTGGCGGTGACAGGCGCTCCTCCCCGTCATGGCCGCCGGGACCGGCCCACCGGACACGTACGGCGGTGCCGATGCCCGACACGATCCGTCCCGGCGGTTCCTGAGTGGTGGTCACGGCGGCCTCCCTCCGAGAAGCCTTCGCTCCCAGCATCCGGTGGACCGCCCCACGGGCCCATGGGCTGACCGGGACACGAGGACGGGCCGAGCGGCCCTCACCGCCCGTCGGTCCGAGCCGGACGCCCGGCGGGACATGTGGTCGCCCTGGCCGCCCGGCCGCGACGACACCCCGTTACGCCATGGGACGAGCGGAACGGTACGGTCACGTCCGGGCCGGACCCGCCAGCCGGATGATGTCGTCGGCGGCCACGTCGTGCAGCCGGATGGCGAGATCCTCCAGTGCGCGGCCGGCGGCGAGTTCGGCGCCGATCTCGGGGACGGGCCGGTCGACGGGGGTGCGCCGGGCCACGCCCTTGCCGGTGAGGGTCGAGGTCTCGCGAGTGGTGAGTACGGCACATGCGTGCGTCTCGTCCCCGTCCTCGGTGAGGTGGATCTGCACGGTCCACTGCTTGGCTTCCACAGCGATCACCTTCCTACGGGCGTACGGGAAATGTGTCCGTCGTTCTCACCCTGCGCCCGCCACCCGCGCCATCACTTCCAGCACGCGCAGGCGGCCGCCGGTGAGGGTGCCGGTCTTGTCGAGCAGCAGCGTCCGGGCGCGGCCCAGGTTCTCCAGGGCGCCGCCGTCGCGGACCACCACGCCCAGGCGGGACGCCCGGGACAGCCCGGAGACGATCGCCACCGGCGCCGCGAGCAGCAGCGGACACGGCGTGGCGACGACGAGGACCGCCACCGCCCGCACCGCCGAGCCGCCGCTGACCAGCCAGGCCAGCCCCGCGGCCGCGACGGACAGCGGCAGGAACCAGGCCGCGTACCGGTCGGTCAGCCGGACGACCGGCGCCGGCGCCGGCGCCGCGCCCGCCTGCCGGGCCAGCCGCACGATTCCGGCGTACGTGCTGTCCCGCTCGGTCGCCCTGGCCCGCAGCTCGAAGGCGCCGCCCGCAGCACCCAGCCGACCGCGGGACCTACGGCCGCGATGGCACCCAGGGCCCAGCACAGGCCGGCGAACCGGGCGGATCCCGACGCTCACAGGACACCGCCGACGGCCACGGCAGACGCCGTGACGATCAGGAGTGCCGGTTCCGGTCCGGGCGACGGTATCCGCATGCCGGGCCTGCGGCGGACCGGGTCGTTCCGGGGGACGCCGTTCATGGCATCCTCCACTTCCGGCGCGAACTGTCGCCCGCGCCCGGCCGTGCGGCTCGACGGCGGCGGATCCGGCCGTAACCCCCTGAGCAGGGTAGCAATCCAGGGCCCGGCAAGAGCCCGGGCGCGTACCGACCCTCGTCTCTCTCCAGACTTGCGGGCGCGTGGCCATCGAGCCAGAGCCGGACGGCACGTCGCCGGCTTCTGTCCGGCCCCTGTGCGGGGCGTTGCACGTCGGCGGTGCGGCCGACGAGAGCCGAGGATGTCTTTCTGCCGGCGGTCCGCCGGTGGCACCGTGGAAGTGGAGCCCCGGCGCGATGCCACCGTGCGTACGGCGGAAGGCGCCGGCGGCGGGAACGCCCCTGCAGTCCGGAGGAACGGTCCTGCAGTCCGGAGGAACGGCCCTGCAGTCCGGAGGAATGGCCGCCGCATCCGTCTGCTGCCGGAGGAGAGTACGCATGAACGATCGGTCCGACGCGATGCCCGTTCCGGTGCTGCGGAACCTGCGGGCCGTCGTGTTCGACACCGACGGGGTGATCACGGACTCGGCCCGGGTGCATGCCGCCGCGTGGAAGACCGCCTTCGACTCCTACCTGGCCGAGCATCCGCCCCCGGCACCCGAACAGCGCCGTCCCTTCGACGTCCGGGAGGACTACCTGCGGCACGTGGACGGCCGGTCCCGGCTCGACGGCGCCGCCGCCTTCCTCGCCTCGCGCGGCCTGCACCCACCGCCCGAGACGGTGCGGACCGTCGCCGAGGCCAAGGAGGAGCTCTTCTCCGCGCGGCTGCGCGAGCAGGGCATGGACGCCTATCCCGGGACCGTGCGGCTGGTGCGCGCCCTGCGGCGGGCGGGCATCCGGTGCGCGGCGGCCTCCGCATCCCGCCACGCCCGGGAACTGCTCGACCGGGCGGCGGTCCTCGGCCTCTTCGACGTGCTGGTCGACGGGGTGGAGGCGGCGCGGCTGGGCCTGCCGGGCAAGCCGCGGCCCCATCTCTTCCTCGAGGCGGCCCGCAGGCTCGGCGTCTCCGCCGGCTGCGCCGCCGTCGTCGAGGACGCGGTGGCGGGTGTGGAGGCGGGCCGGAACGGTGGCTTCGCGCTGGTCGTCGGCGTGGCCCGCGAACCGGATGCGGACGCCGGGCAACGGCTGCTGCGGCACGGTGCCGACATCGTCGTACGGGACCTCGCGGAACTGCTCGTGTGAGGAGCCTCGAGTGCTGACATTGTCCGGTTGCCCGGAAGCGCCCGGGCCGTGGCCGTTGGGCCGGCTGACCGACGCCTCCCCGGAGTGAGCGGAGTCGGCCCTGGTGCGAACGAGTGTTGTTCTTCTCACGGACACCCGTAGACCGTCGCCGGTGAAGCGGGCGGGGCCGCGTCGGTTCAGCGCCCCCGGAGAACAGCAGCAGGTGAAAGGCAAGATGCCCCGTAAACAGGACTTTCGTCCCCGTGTGTGGACCGGTCGGCCCGGCCCGGACATGCCGTGGGGGCGTGACGATGGAAGTGGGCGAAGGCTCCCCCGCCCCAGGACAGCGGGTGAGGTGCGGTGGCGGCGGCTCCCCTGTTCGGCCACGGTGCACCGGCCCGCCGGGGAGGCCACGGCGGGTCGGTGCACCGTGGCTGCGGCCGGGAGTGTGCGGGAGCGCAACCGGCCGGGTGTCCGTGCGGACTGACCGCACGGACACTCCCTGTGCGGTGGACATGGGCGGTCGCCGTTCACGGTCGGCAGCATGGGGGTCTCCGCGTCAGGACCGTGTGCTTACGCAGGCGGAGCACACCTGCGAGCATCGCCGCGGCCAGGTGTACCGGGCACTGCGGAAACAGCGGTCTCAGCTGTCCGTCGAGCCCGTGGGCACCCGCCACACCAGCCGCGTGCCGCCGCCCTGCGGCCGCGGGCGCACCGCCAGGGTGCCCCCGAGCATGGCGGCCCGGTCGGCCAGGTTCGCCAGCCCGCTGCGAACGGCGCCGTCCGGCACCCCGCACCCGTCGTCCGCGACCGTGAGCGTCAACTCGCCTCCCCGTACGAGGCCGGATGATCCGACAACTCCGGCAGCCGCAGCGGCTCCGGGTGCCGGATCAGCTCGCCGGGGATGCCGTGCCCGCGGGGCAGATCACCGATCCGCGTCCGCTGCTCCTCGTCGATGTCCACGGTCAGGAACTGCGACAGCCGGCGGTCGTCGCCGAAGTCTCCTCCGGCTCGCGCGACAAGAGTGGACCGACCGGCACTGCTCCGCCCTCACCGTAGCGGCTGGGAGCGCTCCCCCGACGCGGCCGTCGCGTCCGCGGCGAGGCACGCCGATCGAGGTGGGGAACGGGCTGTCGCACAGGAGACGGTCTTCCTCGGGCAGGGACCGGCGGCCCCTGTTCCCGGGACGCTCCGCACCCGATGCTGGAACCGGAACCCCGTATCAGGGGAGGAGGGCATCATGCTCCGCACCGTCACGGTCGGTGTCGACGGATCGCCCGAGAGCCGGGCCGCCGCCGAATGGGCGGCCCGCGAGCGCCGCACGGAACTCGGCCTGACCCGGGAGGAGACCGCCACCCGAGCGGGCATGGCGGTCCCCTACCTCCAGCACCTCGAGGAACACTCGACCGCGTCGCCAGGCCCAGCCGGACTCCTCAGGCTGGCCGGAGCGCTTCGGACCACGGTGAGGCATCTGACCGGAGGCGACGCCGAACTGCCGCCCGGCCTCGGACAGGCCGCCCGCGCACCCCACGTCACCGAGCTGACCGACGCGGAGTGCCGCGCCTTGCTGTCGACGCACGGGGTCGGCCGGCTCGCCGTGTCCACGGTGTCGGGTCCCGTGATCGTGCCCGTCAACTACAGCGTCGTCGACGGCGCGATCGTCCTGCGGACCGCGCCCGGTGGGACGCCCGCACAGGCGATCGGCCGACAGGTCGGCTTCGAGGTCGACCGCATCGACGAGGCGTTCAGCGAGGGCTGGAGCGTGCTGGTGCGCGGCCGTGCGCGGGCCGTGACGGATCCCGCCGAAGTGGACCGGCTCGCGGCACGGGCATACAGCAGGCCCTGGGCAGGAGGCCGGCGCGACCAGTGGCTGTGTATCGAACCGGTCGTCGTCACCGGGCGCCGGATCACGGTCTGACACGGGTCGTTCTCCGGCGGGACGGGACCGATGGCCTCTCGTGGCTCTGCTTCCGCCCGGCGGAGGATGAGGTCCGCTGACCCGCGGGCCGCGAAGTGATCGTTGCTGAGGAGTTTTCGCCACCGTGCGCAGCACGCCCTGGTCGAAGAGAGTGCCAGGGAGCTCGTCCGCGTCAGCAGACCTCGACCGCGACCTCGGGCGGGAACCGCAGGGTGTTGTGCACCGTGCAGTGGCCGATCACCGAGCGCAGGGCCTCCTCTCGGGGCTCGCTGAGCTCAACGGGCAGCAGGACCTGCATCCGGACGGCAGCAACCCGGACGGGCCGGTCGTCCGCCATCGAGAACTCGGCCCTGACCCGCAGGCAGTCGTCAGGAAGACCATGTCGTTGCAGGAAACGGCCTGCGTAAAAGGCGACACAGGCGGCGAGGGAGGCGACGAACAGTTCCACCGGGGTGGGGCCGTCGTTGTCGCCGCCGGCTTCCACGGGCTGGTCGACGGTGAGTCAGCGCCACGGGCAGCCACCAGCGGCCCGGTGGACAGGAGACCGTTGTCGAGGAGCGGCATCACATCGGTGGCAAGGACGACCATTGGTGGTACCGCGATTGAACGTCTTCCGTCTCCGAGCGCCGGCTGAAGTAGGTAAGTCCAGCGCTCAACGCCGCGCCTGTCACGATGCCGGACGTGACGTGTGGCGGTCGGCCGAACGGCGCGGTCGCCGCAAGAGCATGTCGTGGCGGTGACTGGTCGGCAGCTGTCACGGTCGCGCTGCCGGGTCGGTCCCTGCTTTCGCTCGGTCGGGCCTCCCGGTCCTCGGCAAGGGCCGGGAGGCCCATGGTCGCGTGCGCGCCGTCGCCGGAGCATGGTGGTGAAGACATGTGTCCTTCGGAGCGTGCTTGATGGACAGCACCAGGCCACCGACCGTGTGCAGCGGCACCGATCCCCCTTCGCGCAAGGAGCACGGCCTTCCCCGTACGCCGATCCACCGCCGGCGGAAAGGGGCGCAACAGCGCCGGGTGTTGACTGGCTCATTGCGTGCGCCCGTTAGAATTCCGCGACAGCGATCCGGACCTCCCCCAGTCTCGGCTCCGCTCGACCGGGAGACCCCATCACCCAACTGCGCCGCCTGGCCGACCTCGCCAAGGCGGGCGCTGTCACAGCCGGGGAACTGATGACTGCACCGGCCGTGACCATTCAAGCCGACGCCACACTCGCTCAGGCTGCCCGCGTCATGGCACGCAGCCATGTCAAACGGCTTCCGGTCGTCGACGCGGAAGGCGTTCTGCAGGGCGTCGTCAGCCGCGTGGACCTGCTGAAGGTCTTCCTGCGACCCGACGAGGACATCGAGGAGGAGGTACGGCGTGAAGTGGTGGCCTATCTCTTTCCCGAGCCCATCGAGCCCATCAGGGTGAAGGTGGAGGACGGCGTCGTCACCCTGCCTGCCCTGTGCGACCGAGCCTGCCATCGCCTCGACGACCGACGTGCGCCGTCCGTCCAGCAGCACGATCGCCCACGCGCCCGACGACGGGATCGCGCTGATGGGAAGCCAGGGGCGGTGCGGAATGGGGTACTTGGCAGGAATTGCCCTCCCGGAGGGCGGCAGGCCCCCTACGATGAGCCCATGATGTCCCGCGCGCGCACCGGCTCGGAGACGAGCGCTGTGCGCTGGGTGTGGCTGGCCCTGGCCCTGGCCGTGGTGGCGGGGGTGCTGGGGATGCACGCCCTGTCACCCGCCGGCATGCCGGCGGCGGGCCGGCACGACGTGATGATGTCGGTGGAGCCCGCAGGACATCACTCCATGCTCGTCCCCGGTGCCGGCGGGGACTGCCGGCACCTGTCGGATGCGGGCAGCGATGGCATGGTCTCGAATCATGCCGGCGGGACGTGTGCGGCGGGCGGGGTCTCGACCGCTTACGCCCCGCCCGCGTTGCCGCCCGCCCTGGTCGCCCACGTCGCGCCTGCGGCGGCCGCGTGCCGCGGCCCGGCCGCCCGGACGGCTGACGGCCGGGCACCGCCGGACCTGTCCGAGTTGCAGCTTCTGCGGATCTAGAGAGGCCCACACGGCACCCCTTCACCAGAGGTGGCGCGCTCCGGCCTGCCTGCATTCGCTCCCGCGCACCGCGTGGGTACTCAAAGGAGTTGTACGTCTCATGGCATCTCGCCGTTTCCTCATCCGCCGGACCGCCGCGCTGGCCACTGCCGCGACCGCCGCGGTGGCGCTGGCCGCCTGCGGCAGTAGCAGCGAATCCTCCTCCTCGTCTCCGTCGTCCTCGTCGGGGCGCTCCGGCGACACGGGGGCGATGGGCTCCGCCGACCCCTCGGCCACCGGCTCCGCCGCACACGGCAGCCACAACACCCAGGACGTGTCGTTCACCCAGCAGATGATCCCGCACCACCGGCAGGCCGTGGCCATGGCCGACCTGGCCGCGTTGCGCGCACAGTCCCCGCAGGTGAAGGACCTGGCCGAAAAGATCAAGCAAGCGCAGGGGCCGGAGATCGCCACCATGTCCGGCTGGCTGGAGTCCTGGGGCGAGCAGGTCCCGGACGACAGCCCGTCCGGCATGGAGGGCATGCCGGGCATGGGCAAGGACCACCTGGCGATGCCCGGCATGATGTCGCACGCCGACATGCAGAAGATGATGGGCCTGTCCGGTGAGGCCTTCGACACGGCGTTCCTGCAGATGATGATCCGTCATCACCAGGGCGCCATCGAGATGGCGCACACCGAGCAGGCCAAGGGCGCCTACGGGCCCTGCATGACGATGGCGAAGTCGATCGTCAGCTCGCAGTCGGCCGAGATCACCGAGATGAACCAGATGCTCGGCAAGTAGCCGTCATCCGGAAGGGCGGGCGCCTCGCCGGCGCCCGCCCTGCCCGCCAGGTGCCCTGACCGAACCCCGAAGAACGCACCGGCCCGCCCGGGAAGCGCCGTGGTGCCGCGCTGGGCGGGCCCGGTGGTGCGGCAGCCGTGCCGGGCCGGCGCGGTGACCCCCGCCGCCCGACGCCTGGTTACAGGCGCAGGGCGCGGCGCAGGGTGTCGGCGAGTTCGGTGAACTTCTCCTCGACGTGTACGGGCCCGGTGCGGGCGGCGCGGGTGACGCAGCCGCGTACGTGGTCCTCCAGGAGGCCGACGGCGACTTCCTGCAGGGCTCGGGTGGCAGCGCTGATCTGGGTGAGGACGTCGATGCAGTAGCGGTCGGCGGTGACCATGCGGGAGATGCCGCGGATCTGGCCTTCGATCTTGCTCAGACGGGCCAGGTGGTCGGCCTTGCGGTCGGCGTATCCGGGTGCTGAGGCGGGCTTGTGGGCGTCGCGTCGGATGGTGGGGGTGGTCATCGCCCTTTGCCTCCCTGCGGCGGATCGCCGGTCGTGGGGCCGGTGCAGCGGTCGGGGTCGGTGTCGAAGGCGGCGGCGCAGCGGGCGGAGCAGAAGGAGTAGATGGCGTTCTCGGTGTGCCGGTGCTCAACGGCGGTCTCCTGGTCCACATGCATGCCGCACACCGGGTCCACCACCGTGGCGCCGCCCTCGTCCTGGGGGCCGGGTGGGGGTGTGTCCGGCCCGCCGGTGTGGCCGTGCTGCCGCCGTCGGTGACCACCGTCCCGCCCCGGGGCGGGACCGGCGCCGGGCAGCGGCCGGGGGCGCCAGTGGCGCAGCCGGGAGGCGTTGGTGACGACCGACAGCGAGCTGAGTGCCATGGCCGCCGCGGCGATGACCGGACTGAGCCGGATGCCCCACAGGGGATACAGGGCACCGGCGGCGAGGGGGACGCCGACGGCGTTGTAGGCCAGGGCGAAGAACAGGTTCTGCCGGATGTTGCGCATCGTCGCCCGCGACAGCCGGATCGCGGTGACGACCCCGCCGAGCGAGCCGGAGACCAGGGTGATGTCGGCGGCCTCGATGGCCACGTCGGTGCCGGTGCCGATGGCAAGTCCCACGTCGGCGGCGGCCAGGGCGGGGGCGTCGTTGATGCCGTCGCCGACCATGCCGACGGTGCGGCCCCCGCCCTGCAGGCGGCGGATCTCGGCGGCCTTGTGCTCGGGCAGCACCTCGGCCAGCACCCGGCCGATGCCCACCTGGGCGGCGATCGCGGCGGCGGTGCGGGCGTTGTCACCGGTGAGCATGACGACGTCGATGCCGAGCCGCTTCAGGGCGGCGACGGCGGCGGCGGAGTCGTCCTTGACGGTGTCGGCGACGGCGAGCACGCCGGCGGCCCGTCCGTCCACCGCGGCCAGGACGGGCGTCTTGCCCTGGGCCGACAGAGCGGCCACGACGGGGGCCAGGGCGGAGGTGTCGATACCGGCGTCGCCCAGCAGCCGGGCGGTGCCGGCCAGGACGGGACGCCCGTCCACGGTGGCCAGCACGCCCGCGCCGGTGACCGAGCCGAAACCCGTCGCCGTCGAAGGGCGAAGGCCGCGGTCACGGACGCCGGCGACGATGGCCTGCGCGAGCGGATGTTCACTGTCGGCCTCGGCCCCGGCGACCAGCCGCAGCAGCACCGTCCCGTCGACCCCGCCGACCGGGCGGACGTCGGTGAGAGCGGGCCTGCCCGCGGTGACGGTGCCGGTCTTGTCCAGCACCACGGTGTCCAGTTGGTGCGCCCGCTCCAGGGCTTCCGCGGAGCGGATCAGGATGCCGGCACGGGCGCCCTTGCCGGTGCCGACCATCACCGACAGCGGCGTGGCCAGGCCCAGCGCACACGGGCAGGCGATGATCAGCACCGCGACCGCGGAGACCAGCGCCAGGGTGAGGGCGGGGGACGGGCCCAGGGTGAACCAGAGGGCGAAGGTGCCGATCGCGACGGCGATGACCGCGGGCACGAAGTAACCCGACACCGCGTCCGCGAGCCGCTGGATGGGGGCCTTGGACACCTGGGCCTGCTGCACCAGGCGGATGATCTGGGCGAGCATCGTGTCCGCGCCGACCCTGGCCGCCCGCACCCGCAGCGACCCGGTGGTGTTGACGGTGGCCCCGATGACCGTGTCCCCGGTGTGCTTGGCGACGGGCATCGGCTCACCGGTGACCATCGACTCGTCCACCGCGGAGGAGCCGGAGAGGACCTCGGCGTCGACAGGGATCTTCTCTCCCGGGCGGATGACGAGCGCGTCGCCGACCACTACGTCCCCGAGGGGGATCTCGCTCTCGGTGCCGTTCCGTACGACGCGGGCGGTGCGGGCCTGCAGGCCCAGCAGGGCACGGATGGCCTCGCCGGTGCCCGCTTTCGCCCTCGCCTCCAGGAGCCGCCCGAGCAGGATCAGGGTCAGGATGACGCCGACGGCCTCGAAGTACACCTCCCGCACGTCCTCGGGGAGCACGCCGGGGGCGAGGACGACCAGCAGGCTGTAGCCGTAGGCGGCGGACGTGCCGAGGGTGATCAGGGAGTTCATGTCGGCGGCCCGGTGACGCAGGGTCAGCCAGCCCGTCACATGGACCGGCCACCCGGTGTAGAACATCACCGGCGTGATCAGCGCCAGCTGCAGCCAGCGGTTCAGCATCCAGGCCGGCACCCAGGCGGCGCCGGACAACTCGTGCGCCATCACCGCGAACAGCACCGGCGCCGTGAGCACCGCGCCGACCAGCACCCGACGGGTCAGGTCCTCGATCTCCGCCTGCCGCTCGGCGGCGTCCGCGGCCTCCGCCTCGGCCGCCGTCCGCTCCTCACCCGGCGGCGGCCCGCCGGCCAGGGCGCGGGCGGCGGGAGGTGCGGCGGCACCGCGGCCGTCCGGGCCTGGTGGTGCGGACCCGTCCGCGGGTTCGACCAGCAGCGTGCCGTGGACCATGTTCATGCCGCAGGAGAAGCCGAAGGAGCCGGGCCGGTCCGGGTTCAGCCGCACGGTGGTGCGGGTGTGGGCGGGCAGGCCCGCGCCGACCTCCAGGTCGGGGAAGACCACCCGGGAGGTGCACTCGCCGGCCTCCTGCCGGTCGAAGACCAGCTCCACCGGCGTGCCCTGACGGACCTTGATCACGTCGGGGCGGTAGCCGCCCCGCACCGTCACCTCCACCCGCTGCACCCCGTCCTCCAGCCGGGCGGCGCCGGCACGGCGCGGGCCGAAGAAGTACCGGCTCAGCGCGGCGACCAACAGCACGGCGGCCAGGACGGTCACGACATCGAGGGCGCCCATGAGCGCTCGCCTCCCTCATAGGTCCACCCTTCAGCCTGCGCCTGGTTACCCCTACCAGGTAAGGGCTGAAGGGCCCACGGTCCTGGCCCATCCGGACCCCTTGCCGTCACGGTCCGCAGCGGGACGATGTACATGCAAGACCGAGAGCTCCCGGGTGCCCGTCCGTATCCCGGGCTCCGGAAACGGTCGAAGCAGGTGAGTGGCGATGATGTTCTGGTACGACCACGACGTCGGCGGATGGGGCTGGTTCGCGATGTCGGCCGGCATGATTCTGTTCTGGGTGGTGGTCATCGCAGCCGTCGTGCTGCTCGTCCGCGCGCTCAACCACCCTCAGGAGCACACCCACACGCCCGTCGCTCCTGCGCCGGAGGACATCCTCCGCCGGCGGCTGGCCCGCGGGGAGATCGACGAGGACGAGTACCGGCGCCGCCTGAACACGCTGCACGCCGGTCCGTACAGCAAGTCCTGAAACCGGTCGGCCGTCCACGAACGCGGCCTCAGCCCTCCGCTGCAGGGAGGCACAGGATGAACGACAAGCGCAACCACGGGATGTACGCACTGGCCGCCGCGATCGTCGTCGTCGGCGCCCTGGCCGTCGGCGCGCCGCTGCAAAGCCTCATGTGGCTCGCCCTCGTTGCCGCCTGCCCGCTGATGATGTTCTTCATGATGCGCGGCATGCACGGCGGCCACGACGACCAGCGCCCCGCGGATCACGACAAGGACCCTTCCCCGAGCTCATCGAGCAGGGGAGAGTCCATGCACAGGCACGACCACCACTCCGGGCCCGGGCGGGCTTGATCGCCCCGGGCCCGAGCAGCGCGCTGTCCGCAGTCTGTCTTCACAGCCCCCCGTTCCGGATACCTGGCGCACCCGCGGCGGCAAGGTCGCGCCCAAGTACCGCACTCCGCGTTGCACGCTCGTTCGCCGGCTCCGCGCCGAGCTGGAGGAAGACGGTCGCGCGGTGATCGAGGTCATGGCGCCGCCGCATCAGCCGCTGCCAGGCCGCGGCCGGGAGCAGGTGCCGCCGGACCTCCCGCAAGGGTCTTCCGGCCCCTTCTCGCGCCCCGCGCGCGGGCGCATGGTCGGAAGTAGCCGGACGACCGGGCGGACCGGACGGAAGGAAGGCGTCATGCCGTGGGAAACCATCGTCAAGGACACCGCACCGCGTGTCCCGCCGAATCTGGCCGACTACGGACGGGAGCAGCGGTGGTTCGCCTGGTCGAACGCCCGTGGCCAGCTCCTGGGGCTGCCCGGCGGGCGGGGGCTGAACATCGCGTACGAGGCCGTGGACCGGCACGTCGACCACGGGCACGGTGCCGCGGTCGCCCTGCGCTGCGTCGGCCGTGACGAGCAGGTCACCTCGGTGACGTACGCCGATCTGGCCCGCCGTACGGCCCGGTTCGCGAACGTGCTGCGGGCGCTGGGCGTGGGCCGGGGCGACCGGACCTTCACCCTGCTCGGCCGCGGCCCCGAGCTGTTCACCGTGGTCCTGGGCACCTTGAAGAACACGAGCGTGCTGTGCCCGCTCTTCCCGGCCTTCGGACCCGACCCCGTGCGGCAGCGCCTGCGGCTCGGTGACGCCCGGGTGCTGGTCACGACGGCGGAGCTGTACCGCCGCAAGGTGGCGCCGCACCGTGCGGAGCTGCCGGGCCTGGAGCACGTCCTCATCGTGGGGGAGGGGGCGGCGGACCTGCCCGGCACTCACGACTACGCCGCGCTCCTGGCCGAGGCGTACGACGAGTTCGTCATTCCGCCGACCGCCCCCGAGGACATGGCGCTGCTGCACTTCACCAGCGGGACCACCGCCACGCCCAAGGGAGCGGTCCACGTCCACGAGGCCGTCGTGGCGCACCACGTCAGCGCCGCGTACGCGCTCGACCTGCACCCCGGCGACGTCTTCTGGTGCACGGCCGACCCGGGCTGGGTCACGGGCATGTCGTACGGGATCATCGCGCCGCTCACCCACGGTCTGACCGTCGTCGTCGACGAGGGCGACTACGACGCGCGCCGCTGGTACCGCATCCTCGCGGAGCAGCGGGTCACCGTCTGGTACACCGCGCCCACCGCGCTGCGCATGCTGATGCGCACCACCCCGCGCCGCGGCACGCACGACCTGCCGCGCCAGTACGACCTGAGCGCCCTGCGCTTCATCGCCTCGGTCGGCGAACCGCTGAACCCCGAGGCCGTGGTGTGGGGTCAGGAGGTGCTCGGACTGCCCGTGCACGACAACTGGTGGCAGACCGAGACCGGCGCCATCATGATCGCGAACTTCGCCGCCTGCGAGATCCGGCCCGGCTCGATGGGCCGCCCACTGCCGGGGGTGACGGCGGCGGTGCTGGAGCGGGGCGAGGACGGCCGGGCGAAGATCACCTCCGACGGGCACGTGCACATGCTGGAAGAGCCGGACACGGAGGGCGAGCTGGCGCTGCGGCCCGGCTGGCCGTCGATGTTCCGCGGCTATCTGCACGACAAGGCCCGTTACGAGGAGGCGTTCGCCGGTGGCTGGTACCTGACCGGTGATGTGGTGCGCCGGGACGCGGACGGCTGGTACTGGTTCCTGGGGCGCGCGGACGACGTGATCAAGTCGGCGGGCCACCTCGTCGGCCCGTTCGAGGTGGAGAGCGCGCTGATGGAGCACCCGGCGGTGGCGGAGGCCGGAGTGATCGGCAAACCGGACCCGGTCGCCGGCACCATCATCAAGGCCTTCGTCTCCCTGCACCCCGGGCACGAGCCCGGCCCCGTACTGAAGCGCGAACTGATCGCCTTCGCCCGGCGCCGGCTCGGCCCCGCCGTCGCCCCGCGCGAGATCACCTTCGACCAGCACCTGCCCAAGACCCGCAGCGGCAAGGTCATGCGAAGGCTGCTGCGCGCCCGTGAACTCGGCCTGCCCGAAGGCGACACCTCGACTCTGGAGGGACCGGCATGAGCAGCACGCGCACCGCCCGGCAGCACGGGCCGGACCGCAGGACGAAAGCCGGCCGCCAGGCCGCGCACCGCCAGGACCTGCTCCACGCCATGCTGCGCATCCGCCGGTTCGAGGAGCGGTGCGTGGAGCTGTACAGCGCGGCGCGGATACGGGGCTTCGTCCACCTCTACATCGGCGAGGAGGCGGTGGCCGTCGGCGTCAACGAGGCGCTCACCGACGAGGACGCGGTCGTGTCGACGTACCGCGAACACGGCCACGCGCTCGCCCGCGGCATCCCCGCCGACGCGGTCATGGCCGAGATGTTCGGCAAGGCCACCGGCTGCAGCCACGGCCGCGGCGGCTCCATGCACCTCTTCGACGCGGAGCGCCGCTTCTACGGCGGCAACGCGATCGTCGGCGGCGGACTGCCGCTCGCCGCCGGGCTCGCCCTCGCCGACCGCATGACCGGCCGCTCCCGCGTCACCTGCTGCTTCTTCGGCGACGGCGCGGTCGCCGAGGGGGAGTTCCACGAGACCGCCAACCTGGCCGCTCTGTGGGGGCTGCCGCTGCTGCTGGTGTGCGAGAACAACCTGTACGCGATGGGCACCGCCCTGGAGCGGGCCCAGGCCCAGACCGATCTGGCGATGCGCGCGTCCTCGTACGGGATGGTCGCCTGGGCCGTCGACGGCATGGACGTCGAAGCGGTGGAGAGCGCCGCGCGCCGTGCGGTCGAGGGCATCCGCGCCGGTACCGGGCCGCACTTCCTGGAGATCCGCACCTACCGCTTCCGCGCGCACTCCATGTACGACCCGGACCGCTACCGCGACAAGGCGGAGATCGAGCGGTGGAGGGAACGCGATCCGGTCGCCCTCCTCACCGACCGGATGCGCGCGGCGGCGGAGCTGTCCGGCGCGCGGCTGGAGGAGCTGGAAGGCCGTGTCACCGAGGAGATCGAGCACGCGGTCGAGGCCGCCGACCGGGCTCCCGCCGAACCCGTCGAGCACCTCCTGCACCACGTCACCAGCGGCCCGCCGAGGCAGGAGAGGGACGAAGGGGTGGGGACGCCATGACCGCCGAAGGCTCCGCGAAGCACGAGACGGAACACAGCACGGAGTACGGCACGGAGCACAAGACCACCTACCGGGAGGCCTTGCGCGAGGCCCTGCGGGACGCCCTGCGCGCGGACGACCGCGTGTTCCTCATGGGTGAGGACGTGGGCCGGTACGGGGGCTGCTTCGGCGTCAGTCTCGGTCTGCTGGAGGAGTTCGGTCCGGAACGCATCCGTGACACCCCGCTCTCCGAGTCCGCGTTCGTGGGTGCGGGGATCGGGGCGGCGCTGGCCGGGATGCGGCCGATCGTCGAGATCATGACCGTCAACTTCAGCCTGCTCGCCCTCGACCAGATCCTGAACAACGCCGCCACCCTGCTGCACATGTCCGGCGGGCAACTGCCCGTACCGCTCGTCATCCGCATGACCACGGGTGCCGGACGGCAGCTCGCCGCCCAGCACTCGCACAGCCTGGAGGGCTGGTACGCGCACATCCCCGGCATCCGTGTCCTGGCACCGGCGACCATCGAGGACGCCCGCCACATGCTGGCCGCCGCCCTCGCCGACCCCGACCCGGTACTGATCTTCGAGCACGGAGCGCTGTACAACGCCTCGGGCGAACTCCACCCGGACGCCCGGATACCGGACCTGGACCGGGCCGTGGTCCGCCGCGCCGGCACGGACATCACACTGATCACGTACGGGGGTTCACTGCCGAAGACACTGGCCGCCGCGGAGGAACTGGCCGTGGCGGGCGTCTCGGCGGAGGTCGTGGACCTGCGCACCCTGCGCCCGCTCGACGACACCACGGTCATGGAGTCCGTGGCCCGGACCCATCGAGCGGTCGTGGTCGACGAGGCCTGGCGCAGCGGCAGCCTCGCCGCCGAGGTCTCCGCCCGCATCACCGAGCAGGCCTTCTACGACCTCGACGCGCCCGTCGAGCGGGTGTGCAGCGCGGAAGTGCCCATTCCGTACGCCCGGCAGCTGGAGGAGGCCGCGCTGCCGGGGACCGCCGGCATCGTGGCGGCCGCACGCCGAGTGGCCGGGCCGACGTGGAGCGCCGCCGACGGAGGCCGGTCGCCGAGCGACGGCGACGGGAGGGTGAGCTGACATGGCCGAGTTCACGATGCCGTCCCTGGGCGCCGACATGGACGAGGGCCTGCTGCAGGAGTGGCTCGTGGCGGTCGGCGATCAGGTGCACAAGGGGGATGCGATCGCCGTCGTCGAGACGGACAAGGCCGCCATCGAGGTCGAGTGCTTCGAGGACGGGACGGTGGGCCGGCTCCTGGTGGAGCCGGGCACACGGGTGCCGGTGGGGACGTCGCTCGCCGTCATCGAGACGGGCGTCGCACCGGCACCGGCACCGGCACCGGCATCGGCACCGGTCGCGGTGGCGGAGACGGAGACGGAGACGGGTACGAAGGCGGAAGTGTCCAGCGCACCGGATGCGGACGGACGGCAGCCGCCTGCCGAGCCGGCGCCCGCCCACCGGCCGCTGCCCGTGGGCACCGCGCCGCCCCGCGAGGCCGTCGCGGTCGGGCCGCTGGTGCGGCACCTCGCCGAACAGAAGCACCTCGACCTGGCCGGGATACGGGGCACCGGACGCGGCGGGCGCGTCACCCGCCGCGACGTCGAGCGGGCCACCGCGACGCACCCGCGGGTACGGGTCACGCCGTACGCCCGCCGCCTGGCCGGCGAACTGCACGTGGACCTCGCCCAGGTGCGAGGCAGCGGCGAACTCGGCGCCGTACGCGCCGTGGACGTACGCGCGGCTGCACGTACCGGTCCTACGGTCCTGCCCGCGCCCGGCCCACCCACGGCAGCGGCCCCGCCCTCGCCGACCCGGGCACCGGCCGCCGCGGCACACGCGGCGGTGCCGAAGCCGGAGCCCTTCCGCACCCGGCCCGCGACGGCGTCCCCGGCACCTGTCGGCGAGGACCGGACCGCGGCCATGCGCAAGGCCATCGCCGCCCTGATGGCCCGCTCCAAGCGGGAGATCCCGCACTACTACCTCTCCACCACCGTCGACCTGGACACGGCACTGACCTGGCTGCACACCCACAACAACGCCTGCCCCGTCGCCGAGCGCCTGCTGCCCGCGGCACCGCTGCTGAAGGCCGCGGCCCTCGCCGCCCGCCAGGTCCCCGAGCTGAACGGCTTCTGGACCGACGGCCACTTCGAGCCAGGCGACGGTGTCCACCTCGGGGTGGCCGTCTCCCTCCGCGGCGGCGGTCTGCTCACCCCGGTGCTCCACGGTGCCGACACCCTCGGACTTCCCGCGCTCATGGCGGCCCTGAAGGACCTCGCGGTCCGTGCCCGCACGGGACGGCTGCGCGGCAGCGAGCTGACCGGCGCCACGCTCACCGTCACCAGCCTCGTGGAGCAGGGCGTCGAGACGGTCTTCGGGGTGATCCATCCGCCTCAGGTGGCCCTGGTCGGGTTCGGCGCGGTCACCGACCGCCCGTGCGCGGTGAACGGCCTGCTGGGCGTGCGCCCCATGGTCACCGCCACCCTCGCCGCGGACCACCGCGCCTCGGACGGCGCCGTGGGCGCCCGCTACCTCACCACACTGAACCGCCTGCTGCAGCACCCGGAGGAGCTATGACGTACGAACAGGCACTCGACCTGGTCAAGACATCACTCACCCGGATCGTGCCGGACGCCGACTTCACGGCCCTCGGGCCGACGGACAAGTTCCGCGACCGTCTGGAACTCGACTCACTCGACTTCCTGCAGTTCGTGGAGACCCTCGCCGAACTCGGCGGCTGCCGCCTGGACGAGGACGACTATCCCCGCCTCGTCACTCTCGACGGCAGCACCCGCCTCGTCGCCGAGCGTGCCGCCTGAGGGCGGTGAGGCGCCGACGGCGATCAAGTGACCCCAAGTGACCAAGTGAAGTGACCAGAAGCGACCGATCAGCAGATACGCGGAAGCTGTTCCCCCAACGGCATGTCCACCACGCGTCGGGCACCGACCAGGGTGCGCACGGTCACCCGGCCGCCGGGCCCCTGCGGCAGCACCTCTCCGATGCGTGTCGCGCTCCGTCCCTCGGGCAGCGTGCGCAGGGCGGACAGGGCCTGGTCCGCCGCAGCGGAGCCGACGAAGGCGACCAGGCAGCCCTCGTTGGCGACGGTCAGGGGATCGAGGCCGAGCAGGTCGCAGGCGGAGGCGACCGCCTCGGGCACGGGCAGGGCGCTCTCGTCGATCTCGACGGCGGCACGCGCAGCGCGGGCGATCTCGTTGAGCGCCGCGGCGAGGCCGCCGCGGGTCGGGTCGCGCAGCGTGTGGACGTGTGCGCCGAGGGGGGCCAGGGCGCGGACGAGACGGTGCAGGGGACGGCTGTCGGAGGCGATGCCGGTCTCGAAGCCGAGTCCCTCACGCGTGGACAGCACGGTGATGCCGTGCAGCCCGATCGGGCCGGAGAGCAGGACGGCATCCCCCGGGCGGGCAAGGGCGGCGGACGGACGCAGCGCCGGGTGCCGCCGCCCTATGCCCGTGGTGTTGATGAACACCTTGTCCACCGCGCCCCGGTCCACGACCTTGGTGTCACCGGTGATCACGGGCACTCCGGCCTCGCGTGCGGCCTTGCCCAGAGACTGGAGGACCGAGCGGAGTTCCGGCAGGGGCAGGCCCTCCTCGACGATGAGGGCGACGGACAGGGCCAGTGGCCAGGCGCCGCGCATCGCGAGGTCGTTGACCGTGCCGTGCACCGCCAGGGAACCGATGTCCCCGCCGGGGAAGAACAGCGGGTGGACGACGAAGCTGTCGGTGCTGACCACCAGGTCGGGATGGCCGGGCAGCAGCGCGGCGTCCTCCAGTGGGCCCTCCTGGCCGGCCAGGGACGGCAGGACCAAGGTGTCGAGGAGTTCGGCGGTCAGGCGCCCTCCGGCACCGTGGCCCAGGAGGACGACATCGTCCTCGTGATGAGGAGCCGGGCATTCCGTCGTCATGGCAGTGAGGCCTCCTTCGTGCGGCCGGCGGCATGGAAGGCGGCGCAGGTGCCCTCGGCGGAGACCATCGGCGCGCCGAGCGGCCGGCGGGGGGTGCAGCGGGTGCCGTAGGCCGTGCAGTCGGTGGGCAGCCGGGCGCCGGTGAGGACGGCGCCGGCGATGCACTCGGGGTCCTCGGCGGGACGCAGGCCGCCCACGTCGAAGCGGTGCGCGGCGTCGAACCGCTCGTACGCTTCGGTGAGTTCCAGGCCGCTGGCGGGCAGCGTCCCGAGACCACGCCACGCCCGGTCGGTGACCCGGAAGACCGTGCGGACCGCGTCCTGCGCCTCGGTGTTGCCCTGCCGGCGTACCGCGCGCACGTACTGGTTCTCGACCTCGAAGCGGCCCTGCTCCAGTTGTGTCACCGCCATGAGGATGCCCTCCAGCAGGTCGAGCGGCTCGAACCCGGTGACCACGACCGGCACCCGCCATCGGGCGGCGATCGGTTCGTACTGGTCCCAGCCCATGACCGCGCACACGTGTCCGGCCGCGAGGAAGGCCTGCACCTCGCAGTCGGGGTCGTCCAGCAGTGCCGTCATCGCGGGCGGTACGAGGACGTGGCTGACCAGCATCGAGAAGTTGGCCAGGCCCAGACGGGCCGCGTGCAGCACTGCCATGGCATTGGCCGGCGCGGTCGTCTCGAAGCCGACGGCGAGGAACACCACCTCGCGCTCCGGACGCTCCCGGGCGATGCGGACCGCGTCCATCGGTGTGTAGACGACACGCACGTCCGCGCCGCGCGCCCGCAGCGACAGCAGGTCGGTGTCCGTGCCGGGCACCCGCAGCATGTCGCCGAAGCTGGTGAGGACCACACCGGGGCGGGCGGCGATGGCCATCGCGCGGTCGAGGGTCTCCAGCGGGGTGACGCACACCGGGCAGCCGGGGCCGTGGATCATACGGATGCCCGCCGGCAGGAGCTCGTCGATGCCCTGGCGGACGAGGGTGTGCGTCTGGCCGCCGCACACCTCCATGATCCGCCACGGCCGCGTCGCGGTGCGGCGCAGCTCGGCGAGGAGGCGGCGGGCGAGGGCCGGATCGCGGTATTCGTCGAGGTATTTCATCGCGGTGGTTCCCCGGGGCGTCGGGTGCGTTCGACGGTGAGATCGAGGAAGTGGGTGGAGCAGGAGATGCACGGGTCGTGGTTGCGGATGGCCCGCTCGCAGGCCCGGGTCAACTCCTCGTCGTCCGCCTCGTGTTCCGTGATCGCCGTCTGGGCGATGCGGAGCAGGTCGTCCTCGATGGCGCCCTGGTTCTGGGCGGTGGGCGGGACGAGACGGGCGTCGGTGACGGTGCCGTCGCCGTCCAGCCGGTAGCGGTGGTAGAGCAGCCCGCGCGGTGCCTCGGTCGCGCCGTGGCCCGTGCCCGCCGCGGACGGTACGTCGACGTACGGGCGGGGCGGGGGCTCGTACGCGGCGATGATGCGCAGCGCCTCGTCGACCGCGTACACCACCTCGACGGCCCGGACGAGGATCGAGCGGTAGGGGTTGCGGCACACGGCGCCGTCCGCCGGATCGCCGAGCCCTGCCTCGGTGGCCGCCTGCAGCGCCGTCCGCGACAGATGGCGGCCGTTGATCGCGAACCGGGCCAGGGAGCCCGTGAGGTGGCGCCGTCCGTCGAGACGGGACTGCAGGGCCGTGGAGTGGGGCACCTGCTCCTCGCGCACGTGGCGGAGGAAATCGTGCACCGGGAACGCGCCGCCCGTGCCGTCCGCGCGCAGGACGGCCGGAGTGCCGGACTCGATCGCGTACGTCCCCGGAACGGCCAGCGCCAGGAAGTCGGCGTCGACGGCGGCTTCGGGGAAGTCGAAGCCCGCGGCCCACCGCACGGTCTCCCAGGCGTCGTCGGCGGCCCGGCGCAACCGCTCGGCCGGCGGGCGCAGTTCGGCGGGCGTGGGTGCCCGGTGGAAGCCGCCGACACGGACGTTGACCGGGTGGATGGCGCGGCCGCCGAGCAGTTCCAGCAGCGCGTTGCCCGCCTGTTTCAGCCTGAGGCCTCGTTCGACGGCGGTGCGCCGGGTGCGGGCGAGGTCGATCGCGCTGTCGCAGCCGAGGAAGTCGGGTGCGTGCAGGAGGTGGATGTGCAGGGTCTGGCTCTCGATCCACTCGCCGCAGTACAGCAGCCGGCGCAGGTCACGGACCGGCCCGTCGACGGTGACGCCGCAGGCGTCCTCGATCGCGTTGCACGCGCTCAGCTGGTACGCCACCGGGCAGATGCCGCACACCCGGGCGGTGATGTCGGGCGGCTCGGTGTACGCCCGGCCGCGCAGGAACGCCTCGAAGAAGCGGGGCGGTTCGTAGATCCGCAGCCGTGCCTCCTCGACGGTGCCGTCGGCGACGCGCAGGTGCAGGGCGCCCTCGCCCTCGACGCGGGAGAGCGAGCCGACGTGCAGGACGCGGGAGCCCCGGTGGGTCACGTCTCCTCCCCGGTTCGCGTGGCCGCGGTCTGCGTGGCCGCGGTGCCGGCGGACGCGGTCTCCGCGAAGGCGGTGGCATTGAACGTGCGCAGGAAGCGTTCCGTGGCGCGGTCGTCCAGGCCGTCGCGGTGCAGCAGCGGAATCAGCGCGGGCAGGTTGGCCGAGCCGGAGGGACCGAAACAGCCGTAGCAGCCGCGGCCGTACGCCGGGCAGATCGCCCCGCAGCCGGCGTGGGTGACCGGGCCGAGGCAGGGCGTGCCGTGCGCCACGGTGACGCAGACCGTGCCGCGCCGCTTGCACGCGAAGCAGACGCTGTGGTTCGGGACGTCCGGCTTCCGGCCCGCCAGGAACGCCGTGATGACCTCGAGGAGCTGCCCGCGGTCGATCGGGCAGCCGCGCAGTTCGAAGTCGACGGCCACGTGGGCGGCCACGGGGGTGGAGGTGGCCAACGTGTCGATGTAGTCGGGCCGGGCGTAGACCGTCCGCGTGAACTCCTCGACGTCGGCGAAGTTCCGCAGCGCCTGGATGCCGCCGGCGGTGGCGCAGGCGCCGATGGTGACCAGGAAGCGGGACTGTGCGCGGATCTCCCGGACGCGTTCCGCGTCGGCCGGTGTGGTGACCGATCCCTCGACGAGCGCCAGATCGTACGGGCCGGACGTGACGGCGCTGGAAGCCTCCAGGAAGTGGGCGATCTCGATTCGTCCGGCGAGGGCCAGGAGCTCGTCCTCGCAGTCGAGCAGGGTGAGCTGGCAGCCGTCGCAGGACGCCAGTTTGAACACGGCGAGCGTGGGGCGCTCCATGTCATAACTCCCTTACGGACAACAGGGGGTCGGCCCGGTCCCAGCCGATCACCGGACCGTCGCGGCACAGCAGGACACCGCCGAGCTGGCAGTGGCCGCAGTGGCCGGTGGCGCACCGCATGTTGCGCTCCAGCGAGACCCGGATGCGCTGTGCGGGCAGTCCGCGATGCACCAGGTCGCGGGCGGTCGCCCGGATCATCACCTCGGGACCGCAGAGATACGCCGTGGTGCTGTCCGGCGCGAATTCGGCGTGGTTCAGCAGCGTGGTGACCAGGCCCACGTGGCCCCACCAGCCGTCGGCGGAGCGGTCGACGGTCACCGCGCAGTGCCGCAGACCGCGATGCGCCGTCCAGAAGCGGAGTTGCTGGGCGTAGAGCAGGTCGCCGGGGGACCGGGCGCCGACCAGCAGGTTCAGTTGCCCGTAACGGTGCCGGGCGGCGAGGGCGTCCAGCACCAACGGCCGCAGCGGGGCCAGGCCGATGCCGCCCGCGACGACCAGGAGGTCCTGCCCGGCCGCCCGGTCGAGCTCCCAGCCGGTGCCGAAGGGCCCGCGCAGCCCGACCCGGCTCCCCGGCCGGAGAGCGCACAGCGCGGCCGACACCGCGCCGACCGAGCGGATCGTGTGACGGAGCGCGTGGCGGTCGATGCGGGACACCGAGACGGGGATCTCCCCGACCCCGAAGGCGTACACCATGGCGAACTGGCCGGGAGCGAACGGCGCCAGCGTCGCCGGGCCCGTCGGCGCGAGGACGAGGGTCACCGTGTCGGCCGTCTCGCGGTTCACCCGGATCACCCGGTACGGCAGGGGCACATCGGTCATGGCTAGCTGCCGCTGCCGTAAGGGGCGTACAGGTCGAGCAACCGGATCCGGGTCGCGTGCAGCCGGTGGGCGACCACGCGGCCGACCCAGGTGGCGACGGCGCGGCCGAACTCCGCGTCGGCGGCGCACAGGGCCCGCACCTCTGCCGCGTCGAACTCCCAGGCTTGTACCGGACTCGTGGCCTCGGCGCCCAGCTGCCACACGTACGGCGTGAAGTGCCAGGACCAGCCGACGAGTTCGCCGTGGCCCAGGGACTCGACGACGGGCGCCCGGCGGCCGGGGACGTGCACGTCGAGGACGACCGTCCCGGTCCGCACGATCCAGAACCGGTCGGCGCGCCGACCCTCCTCGAACAGGCGGGTGCCCGCCGGGAAGGAGACCTCGCGGGCCTGCCGCATCAGCCGGGCCCGGTGCTCCGCCGGGAGGGCCGCGGCCAGGGTGGTGGTGGAGGTCATCGCTCCGGCTCCTTCCGGTCGTCCCCGCCGCCCTCGTCGTTCTCTTCCTCCTGCCGCAGCCGGGCGGCCAGTTCGTCGTGCAGGGCCGCGGCCTCCTCCGTGATGTCGATGCCGACCGGGCACCAGGTGATGCAGCGCCCGCAGCCCACGCAGCCGGAGCTGCCGAACTGCTCGTACCACGTGGACAGCTTGTGGGTGAGCCACTGCCGGTAGCGGCTGCGCGGCGTGGCGCGCACCGGGCCGCCGTGGAGGTGGGAGAAGTCGAGGTCGAAGCAGGAGTCCCAGCGCTGCCACCGCTCGGCGTGGTCGCCGGTGAGGTCGGTGACGTCCTCGGTGGTGGTGCAGAAGCAGGTGGGGCACACCATGGTGCAGTTGCCGCAGGTCAGACAGCGGGCGGCGACATCGTCCCAGCGGCTCGCCTCCAGGCTCTCGCCCATGAGGTCGCGCAGGCTCACCGGTGGCATGGCGCGGCCCATACGGTCCCGGGCGGCCTCGACCGCGTCGTGCGCCGCTGCCTCCGTGCCCGGATCGGGCGGACGGTGCGGCAGACCGGACAGCACCTCCGCGCCGGCCGTGCTGCCGGCCCGGGCGAAGAAGCGGTGACCGGCGTCGTCCACGACCTCGGTCAGCGCCAGATCGAAGCCCGTGTCGGCGGCCGGGCCGCTGCCCATGGACACGCAGAAGCAGGTCGCGCCCGGCTCGGTGCACTCGGCGGCGATCAGGAAGGCCCCCGTGCGGCGCGCCGCGTAACCGCTGTCCTGGAAACGGCCGCCGGTCAGGACCCGGTCCTGTACGGCGATGGCGCGCAGATCGCAGGGACGCACCCCGAGGAAGGCGTACGAGGCCGGATCGGCACGCTCCTCGACGATCGACAGGGATCCGTCGGACCCGCGGTCGGCGCTCCAGAGCTGCTCGCGCTGCGGGTGCAGGAACGCCTTCCACGACTGGGGGCCCGCGGTGTGGGCGAAGACCGCGCCGTCCTCGCGGGGAACGAGGCGGTAGCGGCCGGCCTCGACCCGGGTTCCCCATCCCCAGGGCAACCGGTCGGCCGAGGCCAGCTCCGCCAGCACCACGGCACCGTCCCGTACGGTCGGGCCGACGACCGTACGGCCCTGTGCGGTCAGTTCCTTGACCAGTGCGTCGAGTCCGTTGCGGTCCAGGACGGCGGTCGCGGTGCTTCCTGCCATGGTTCCCTCCACATGCCGTGAGGGCGCTGATACCAGCATCGGCCGTCACCGGCACGGAGGCCATGGGCCATCAGGCCCCGGCTCGGCGTCCCACGGGTGCCCATCGATTCCGGTGCTGACGCATATGGGCCGGAAGTCACCCACGAGGGCCTGATCGACCCTCGTCCCGCCCGGTGAGGGGTGTGACGGTGAGGGTGGAGTCCTCTGCTGCGCGGCGTGCAGCAGCCCGACGGAAGGCGGTGGGGACGATGGAGCTGCCTGTACGCCTCGAGGTGGGAACGCTAGGAAGGAATCGCATCGCCAGGAAGCCTGGAACGTCCACCTCAGCGCGTGTTGATGGAGAACATCGTCGGATCGGCGACGGAGCGCGCCCGACGGCGCAATCCGGAGGTGAAGGTGACCGGCGAGGTACTGGCGGAGGAAGCGGTCTCCGCCCTGCTGCGCGAAGCCGACAACGCCTCGGCTCTGGTCACCGGATCCCGCGGCCGCGGAGAGCTGAAAGGGCTGCTGCTCGGCTCGGTCGGCCTGGCCGTGGCAGCCCGTGCCCACTGCCCGGTGTTCGTGGTCCGTGGCGACAAGGCCGGCCTGGCCGGTAGGCATGAACGCATCACGCTCGGCGCGGGGGAGGTCGAGACGAGCGGTGACGCGGTGCGCTTCGCCTTCCGCGAGGCCGAGGCGCGCGCGTGCACCCTCGACGTCGTACGCGCCTGGCGCTGTCCCGCGCAGGAGACCGCTGATCACCCCCTGCTGATCGGAGAACCGGCTCACCAGCACGAACAGCAGGCGTCCGCCCACCTCGACATCCTGCTCCAGGACACGGTGGCCGACCATCCCCAGGTCCGAGTGCATCGCAGCACGGTCGAAGGACCAGCGCGCAAGGTGCTGCTGCACCGTACCGCCGCAGCGGACCTTGTGATCATCGGGGCCCGGCGCAGGCACGGACACTACGGCCTTCAGCTGGGCCGCGTGGGACACACGCTGCTGCACCACGCCCAGTGCCCGGTGGTGATCGTGCCCCAACGGATCTGAGTCTCACGGGCCGTGCTGTTCCAGGGGTGCCGGGCGGCCCGGCGTGGCCCGCCGGACGTCAGGGGCGTGTCAGCCGGATGCGGGTGTCGACGACGCCCTCCACCGCGCGCACCGCCCGTGCCAGCAACGGCACCAGTGTCCTGTCGGGGAACGCGCCGCCCAGGGTCACCACTCCCTCGGTCACGCCGACGGTCACCTGGGAGGCGGCCGGTATCGGGGCGACGACGGTGCGGCGGATCTCGTCGGCGATCTCCTCGTCCGGGCGCAGGAACACCTTGAGGAGATCACTGCGGCTGACCACGCCTTCGAGTACGCCCACCGAGTCGACGACCGGCAGCCGCTTGACGCGGCGGCGCGCCATGATGCGGGCCGCCTCGGCGATCGTGGCGTCCGCGTGCACCGTGACGGCCGGAGTGCTCATCAGTTCCCCTGCGGTCAGCGCGGCTGCCTTGGCCCGTTCGGTGCGTCCGTCCGTCTCTCCTGCGGCGTCCCGTAGTTCCTCCTTCAGCAGCAGATCCGCTTCCGAGACCACTCCGATCACCCGGCCCTCGCCCGCCAGGACCGGCAGAGCGCTCACTTACCACTGGTTGATCAGCTGCACGATCTCCTTGAAGGGGGCGTTACGGCCGATGGCGATGACATTGTGGGACATCACATCGCTCACGATGCGCGGAGCGTCGGGCATCACGGTCTCCCCAGGTATATGGACGACTTGCACGTCTCGGGGGCGGGTGTGTCGGGCACCGGTCAGGGGTCGCTCATCAGGTCCTGGGCCACCACCCGGTGGTGTGCCGTGACGCGGGCCGCCTCGGCGATGGTCGCGTCGCTGTGGACGGTGACGGCCGGGTGGGACATCAGCTGTCCGGCCGTCCGGGCCCGCGCCTTGGCACGGTGCGCCTGGGTGCTCGCGGTCATCCGCAGCCGGCGGAGGCGGCGCCCGGACCCGGGAGGGCCGGCCGCCTCGGCCTGCCGGACCATCAGGTCGGTCTCGGAGATCACTCCGATGACCCTCTCGTCGTCGTCCACCACCGGCAGGCCGCTGATCCGGTGCTCGGCGAGCAGCCGGGCCACCTCCTTGAACGGCGTGCCGTAGGCGACGCGGACGACGTCGCTCGTCATGACCGTGCCGACCTTGCTGTGCTTCATCGCCTTCCGCCTTTCCTCGGCAGTGCCAGGAGCGCGCGGATCCGGGCGGGCTCAGCGGAGCCTGCGCAGATAGGGGTCGTGGGCCCGGCGAGGGAGCAACCGGACCCGTGCGTCGAGCGTGGTGACGCTCTCGGGCCGGGCGAGTACCGGGTTGAGGTCGGCCTCCGCGAGCTGCGGCAGATCGCCCGCCATCCGGGACAGACGCAGCAGCAGTTGCTCCAGTCCTGGCAGATCCACCGGACCGGTGCCGTCGCCCCCGAAGAGCAGTGGGGCGCAGCGCGGGGAGGTGATCAGGTCGTGCACGTCGTGGTCGGTGAGTGGAGTGAGCCGTGCGGCCTGGTCGGCGAGGACCTCGGTGGCCGTGCCGCCGAGCCCGAACAGCACCAGCGGCCCGAACACCTCGTCCTGCACCACACCGGCCAGCAACTCGGTGCCGCGCCGGGCGAGCGGCTGCACCACCACACCGGTCATCAGATGGCCGAAGCGGACGTCGAAGTCGCGGAAGGCCGCGCGTACTTGCGCGTCGCCGCGCAGGTCGAGGTGGATCGCGTGCTCGATGGTCTTGTGGATCAGGCCGGGCCAGTACGCCTTGAGGACGACCAGCCCGCCGGGTCCTCGCAGCCGCTGGGCGGCCAGCACCGCCTCGTCCTCCGTCTGTGCCCAGGCCCACGGCAGTTGCGGAATGCCGTAGCAGCCGAGGAGCTCGGCGCAGGTGCGCGGGTCGAGCCAGCCGCCGTCCGGGGTGTTCTCCAGGTAGCGGGCGACGACCGCATGGGCGCGCGGGGTGTCGATGCCGTCGAGGTCGGGCACGGTGCCGGGCGGCCGGGCGAGCCGGCGTGCGCGTTCGACGGCGTGGGCGAGGGCGCGGGCGGCGGCCTGCGGATCGGCGTACGCGGGCACCTGGCCGGTGTCCGACGGCAGCAGCCGTACGGGTGCCTCCTGGTCGAGGAGGACCGCGGCGACCGTTCGGGAGCGACGTCCGGGGGCTTGGGTCAGGGCTGTGACCAGAACGTCGCCGGTCGCCGCGGCGACCGCGGTCGGCACCAGCGTGACCAGTACCGTGTCGATGCCGTCGTGGGCCGCGAGGCGGTCCACACAGGCGCGCAGCTGCTCCTCGGAGACCGCGGCCGTGGCGTCGACGGGATTGCCGGGCGAGGCGCCCGGCGGCAGCACGCCGCGCAGGTCGTCGACCAGGCCGGGAGCGAGCGGGGGAAGGCTGAGTCCGGCTTCCGCGCAGGCGTCGGCCGTGAGCACGCCGACGCCGCCGGCGTTGGTGACCACGGCGACCCGGCCGCCCGTCGGCAGCGGCTGGGAGTGCAGCAGGGCCGCGGCTTCGAGGAGTTCGGGGACGGTGCGCGTGGCGGTGATCCCGGCCTGGGTGAACAGGGCGCGTCGCGTGATGGTCGTGGTGGCGGCGGCCGCGGTGTGCGAGGCGGCTGCGCGCCGGCCCGCCTCGGTCCGGCCGGCGTCGACGGTCAGGATCGGCATGCGCCGGGTGACGCGGCGCGCCGTACGCGAGAACGCGCGCGGGTTGCCGAAGGACTCCAGGTGCAGCAGGGCCAGATCGGTGCGGCCGTCGGACTCCCACCACTGCAGCAGGTCGTTGCCGCTGACGTCGTACTTGTCGCCCAGCGAGACGAAGCTGGACACGCCGATGCCGAGCCGCTGGAGCCCGCCGAGCAGGGCGATGCCGACCCCGCCGGACTGCACGGCGACCCCCGCGGTGCCCGGTTCGGGGTGGGCGGCGGCGAAGGTGGCGTCCAGGCGCACCGTCTCCTCGGTGTTCGCCAGGCCCAGGCAGTTGGGCCCGACCAGCCGCATGTCGTGGCTGCGGCAGACCGCCAGGAGAGCCGCGGCCTGCCGGGCGCCGAGTCCGGCGGAGACCACCAGCAGCGCCCGCACGCCGAGCTTTCCGCACTCCTCGGCGACCTGCGGGACGTCGCTGGCCGGCACGGCGATCACCGCGAGGTCGGGAACCAGCGGCAGAGCGCCGACGGACGGGCAGGCGTGCACGCCCAGGATCGTCGAGACGTTCGGATTGACCGCGAAGAGCCGGCCCGTGAACCCACCGGTGGACAGCTTGCGCAGCACAGCCCGGCCCACCGAGCCCGGCCTGCGGCCCGCCCCGACGACGACCACGGACCTGGGCCGCAGCAGCGGTGTCAGACTGGCCAGGTCAGCGGCCTGCCCGCGCCCTTCGACGGACGTCAGGTAGTCCTCCGTCTCGTCGAGCGGGATGGTGCAGTGGACCTCCGGCCCCTCGAAGTGGCGCGCGGTCCGCAGGCCCAGATCGGCGAAGACCTTGAGCACCTCGTGGTTCTCGGCGAGCGCGTCGGCCGTGAAGGCCCTGATGCCGCGCGCGCGGGCGGCGGAGACCAGATGCTCGAGCAGCAGCGTGCCCACTCCGCGGTGGTGCCAGCCGTCGTCGACCGCGAGGGCGATCTCCGCGGTGCCGGCGGCCTCCCCGGACGTCTCGTACTCGGCGATGCCGATGATCCGGCCGCCGTGTGTGGCGACGAGTGCCCGGTGGCCGGGGGTCGCGGGCCCGGCGATCCGGGCCGCTGCCTGCTCGCCGGAGCGCCGGCTGACGGTGAAGAACCGCAGGCGCAGGTTCGCGTCCGACATCCGGTCGTAGAGCCGGAGGACGGCCTCCCGGTCGTCCGGTCCTGCGGGCCGTATGCACACGGTCGTGCCGTCGGTGAGCAGGGCGTGCACCCGCTCGCCGTCACCGGAGGCAGGAAGGGCGGTCATCGCGTGCCTTTCGTCGGCTGTCGGCAGGTTGACAGTGTCAGCATCCGCTTCGGGAGCTCCGGACCCGAGAGGCCGGTAGGGCAGGGCACAGGGCCGGACGGCCCCGACGCCGGACCTCACGGCAGTGGTTCGCCCAGCTCCGTCTCGACGGCGTCCGCCATCGCCCGCAGGACGTCGAGCGTGCGCCGTGCCTCGGCCTCGTCGACCTCGGTGATCGCGAACCCGACGTGCACGACGACGTACGTCCCGACGTCCGCCCCGGGCGTGTAGTCGAGGCAGACCTCCCGCCGTACGCCGCCGAAGTCGACGGTGGCCATGCGCAGTCCGGCGTCGTCGTGGACCTCCAGGACCTCACCGGGGATGCCCAGGCACATACGCCTCACCTCTCCTCCTCGGCCAGCCGGGCGGCGGCCACCGCGGCCTGGCCGTAACTGATGCCGCCGTCCCCGACCGGTACCTCGCCGCCCACCAGCACCCGCAGCCCCTGGGTGCGCAGCAGTCGCCGTACCTCCGTCAGCAGACGGGCGTTGACGAAGCAGCCGCCGCCCAGGCAGACGGTGCGCGGGGCGCCGTCCTCGACGGCTCGTGCGACGAGATCGGCGGTGGCGCGGGCGAGCGCGAGGTGGAAGGCGGCCGCCAGTTGCGCCACGGACTCGCCGCTCGCCCGGCGGTCCAGCAGATCGGTCACGGTCGGCGTCGAGTCGTAGACCCACAGGCCGTCCGCCCGCACGATCCGGTGGGCCAGGGGCACCGCGGACACGGTGCCCGCCGCGGCCTCCAGAAGCACGGCCGCCTCGCCCTCGTAGCGGACGGTGTCCGCCAGCCCGAGCAGGGAGGCGACCGTGTCGAACAGCCGTCCCGCGCTGGAGGCGCGCGGGCAGTTGATCCCGCGGGCCACCATCGCGCGCACGGCACGGACCCCGGCCGGATCGAGGCGGTGGGTGAGGCCTTGATACAGCCGGGGGTGGGGGCGCGGCGAGCCCAGTGGCTCGGAGTCCAGGAGATGGCCGAGCGCCGTGCGGGAGGGATGGCGTACCGCCGCGTCGCCACCGGGCAGGGGCGCGGTCGCGAACCTGCCCACACGGCGGTAGCCGCACAGATCGGCGACGAGGATCTCCCCGCCCCACAGGGTGCCGTCGTCCCCGAGGCCCAGTCCGTCGTAGGCCACCCCGAGGAAAGGACCGCGCACCCCGTGCTCCGCCGCGACCGCCGCCACATGCGCATGGTGGTGCTGCACCGCGATCCGCCGCAGCGGCTGCTCCCGCGCCCACTGCGTGGACAGGTAGCCGGGGTGCAGGTCGTGGGCGAGCACCGCCGGTTCGATACCGGTGAGCCGCTTGAGGTCGTCGTACGACCGGCGGAACGCGTCGTACGTCGGCACATCGGCCAGGTCTCCGGTGTGCGGCCCGAGACGGGCGCGGCCGTCGGCGGCGAGCGTAAAGGTGTGCTTGAGCTGGGCGCCGGCTCCGGCCAGCGGGGTGCGGACGGCCAGCGGCAACGGCGCGGGGGACAGGCCGCGCGCCCGGCGCACGGTGATCCGCGTCCGGCCGGTCAGCTGGACCACGGAGTCGTCGTAGCGGGAGCGGATCGGCCGGTCATGAGTGAGGAAGCCGTCGGCGACGGATGCGAGGGCGGTACGGGCCTCGGTGTCCTCCACGGCGATCGGCTCGTCGCTCAGGTTGCCGCTGGTCACCACGAGGGGGCGGGCCGACTCGTCGAGCAGGAGGTGATGCAGGCCGGTGGTGGGCAGGAACAGGCCGAGGCGCGGCGCACCCGCGCGCACGCCGGCCGCGAGGGCGTGCCCGCGGCGCGGTGCCAGCAGCACCACCGGACGCGCCGGTGAGGTCAGCACCGCATGCTCGGCACTGCCGATGCGTGCCAGCCGGGCCGCCGTCCCGACGTCCCGCACCATGACCGCGAACGGCTTCGCCGGACGGCGTTTACGGCCGCGCAGCCTCGCCACGGCCGCGGAGTCGGTCGCGTCGCACACCAACTGGTATCCGCCGAGCCCCTTCAGAGCGACGATGCCGCCGTCGGTGACCGTCTTCACCGCCGCCCGCAGCGCGTCCTCACCGCGCAGTGCCTCCCAGGCGAGCCGCGGCCCGCAGACCGGGCAGGCCACGGGCTCGGCGTGGAAGCGGCGGTCCGCGGGGTCGGCGTACTCCGCCGCACACGCTGCGCAGAGCGGGAAGCGCCGCATGGTCGTGCGGTCACGGTCGTAGGGGAGGTCCTCGATGATGGTGGCGCGGGGCCCGCAGTCGGTGCAGTTGATGAACGGGTAGCGATGGCGCCGGTCTGCGGGGTCGTACAGCTCTCGCAGACACGTGGCGCAGATCGCGGCATCGGGTGGAATCTCACGGGGTGTTGTTCTGGTGAGGCGGGCCGGCCCGGCTCGTACGCAGAAGCCTTGGCCCATGGGGGAGTGTCCCTCGGTCAGGCGGACGCGCCGGACCCGGGCCAGCACTGGCCCCCCGGTGGCGAGGCGGGCGGCGAACTCGTCGATGACGTCCGGGTCACCGGCCACCTCACCTTCCACGTGTCCGTCCACGTTCGCCACCCAGCCGTCCAGGCCGAGCGCCTTCGCGGTGCGGTACACGAAGGGCCGGAAACCGACGCCCTGCACGGTCCCGTACACCTGGAAGCGCCGTACGCTCATCGCTCCCCCCGGGCCGCAGCGACGCGGTGCCGGACGATCTCCTCCTCGACCGAATCGGCGAGGGGGTTCACGACGCCGGCGACGGCGGGCGAGAGACCGGTGCCCAGAGAACTGTCGGCACCCTCCACCGCGTAGATGACAAGATGCCCGGGCAGACGGCCCAGCACGCGGGCGAGTTCGACGGCCTCACCGAGTCCGAGCCCGTGCGAACTGGTCGTCGGCGGCCGGTCGAGACGCTCGGCGTCGAGCTCGATGCGATGGACCCGGCCAGGACTGCCGGGATGCGCATGTGCCGCGTCCACGACGACGGCGAGACCGGCCCCCTCCCACAGCCCGATCAGACGCCCGGGGTCGCCGTCGCAGGTGGCCAGCACGGTACCGGGCGGCAGGGGCCGGCTCTCGGCCCGCTGCCGGAGCCGGGCGACGACCGCCCACCCCACACCGTCGTCCCGCCGGAACTCGTTCCCGACGCCGACGACGGCGATCCGCGCATGCGTCCGCATGCCTCCTACGGTGGCCGCCCCCGGCCAGGCGCGCCAGGGGCCGGAAGGCCCCGACCGGAGGAGGTACGGACCGCCTGATCGCCCGATCATGGTTCCACCTGCGCGTCGGCGGGGTGAGCGGCCTTGTGGATCATGCACGGGGTCGGGTTACGGCCGCCTCGGAGCGGAGGGGGCGGGCACGCCGTGAACACGAGCGAGTCCCCCGAAGCCACCGAGTGGCGTTGGTTCGGTTCGTCAGGCACCTTCGGCCGGTGTCCGGATCAGGAGCACCGGGCTGTGCGAACTTCTTGATGGATCTGGCCTCACCGGAGGGCATCGCGGTGCCACACTCGAACAAGTGCCGATTATCCCGACAAGTACCCGCACTCTCGAGACGCCCTCGACTAGAAACAGGGCACGCACTTGAGGTCGTGCACTCAATGTCGGCTGTTCAGTCACCGTACGCCGTTGTTCAAGCGGGCCGACTTTCCTCCGATCTCTCCGCCATGGCGTAGGACGTGCTTCGGCGACCACAGCTTCTGCGATGGTTCTGCTTTTCTGGCCGAGGTTTTTGCATGGCAGTCGTGAAGTGCCATCCAGTCGGCAGTACTGTTCCGATGCACGACGCGAGGGAGTAGTGGTTCTCCTCTTCCTGTGCGAAGCGCGGCCGCAGCACTGTGTGCAGCCCGTACAGGCGGGCCCGCGGGTCCCCCAGCTGCTCCGGCATCGGCACGCCGTCGGTGCCGGCGAGCGTCGGGGGGCGATGCGCCGGGCGAGCCGTTCGGTCTCGGTGTGGACGCGGCTGATCGTGGCGGTCGCCTCCGGGCTGCCGAGTGCGGGGACCGGCGCTGGACACGCCCTGGTGCACTTCGCGCACCGCCGTCAGGGCCTCGGCCGCGGTGCCGGCGGTGAGCCGGGCGGCGCCGTGCACAGCCTTCGAGGCGGCCTGCGGGTCATCGTGCTCGGCGGCGAAGCGATGCACGAGGGTCTCCGTAGCGAGTTGGAGGGCAGGACCGGCTGGCCGGTAATGGCTCCGGAGCATGTCAGAAACAGTGATTCCAGGACGTTGTGCGTCCCGGGTGCCTGGAGGGAAGTTTTGAGTATCCCATCAGGATTCGGGCGAATCCGTGGGCGGTCATCAGAAAACGATGGTTCGTTGCAGCGAAGCGCACAGGTTCGGCCACGGTCGGAGCAGTAGAGGGCATCCGGGGATGCAGAGGACGCTGATGCGCTGTGATGGTCCATTCTCCGTACATATGCCAGCCGGTTGGGGCCGACATGGACGAGGTCAGTACAACGTCACCGAGCGAGGCGATAGCGGCCGAGGCAATAGCGGCGGGGTCGTCGTCTTGTCGCTGCGGTGCCTCTTCCGTGGGGGACGGGCCCGGGGAGGCGGAGGAGCGGTTCCGGGGGTTGCTGGAGGCGGCGCCGGACGCGATGGTGATCGTGGACGATGCGGGTCGTATCCGGCTGGTCAACGCGCAGACCGAGTCGCTGTTCGGGTACCGTCAGCGACCGCAAAGCCGCCGAACAGCGGTTTCGGGGGTTGCTGGAGGCGGCGCCGGACGCGATGGTGATCGTGGACGATGCGGGTCGTATCCGGCTGGTCAACGCGCAGACCGAGTCGCTGTTCGGGTAC
>JODX01000031.1 GCA_000719105.1 Streptomyces sclerotialus
GGCCAGGTTGATCGCGGCCCAGCCGTCGGCGGTCTCGAGGAGACGGCAGGAGCCGCCCGCCGAGGACCTTCCCGGCAGCGGGAATCCGGCGAGGTGCGCACGCAGGAACAGGGCGGTGGGAAGGTCGACGGGGACGCCGGTCAGACCGGTGAGGTCCGACACGACCGCGCCGAGCGGGCCGAGGTGGTGCTCGACGGTGGCCATCCAGCGGCCGAGAGCGGCATTCTTCGACATGCGAACACCCTTCTCCCCTGGGGTGATGCAAGATTACACTCCGGTGGCCATGGAGCTCCCCTTCCTGCTCGCCGACCTCGACCGCACAGCGCCGTCCGAGCCGGAGGCTCCCTGCGTGCGGGTCGCGGTGGCGGCTCGGCCGAGGGAGACGGCCCGGGAGTTCGACGTATTCCTCACGGCCGCTCCCGATCCGCCGCGCCCGTGGGTCTCCTGCGCGGACCCGTACGCGACCGCCCGGCGTCTGCGGAACGCCGTCGTGAGCCAGCCCGACGCCTGTCTCGCCCTGGTCCAGGTGCTCCGCATGGGCGCCGCCCTCCCGCCGCGCGACCGGCTGGTCGTGGAGTCCCTCGCCTACTCGGTCCTCCAGGCGGGTCCGGGTTTCCGGTCCTGGCTTGCCTCGGCGCGGCCCCGTACCCCACGCCCGGCCGCCGAACCGGTCCGGCTCCACCGCGACGGTGACCGTCTGACCATCACCCTGGACCGTCCCCGGGTGCGCAACGCCCTCGACGCGGCCACCCGGGATGCCCTGTGCGAGGCGCTGACGGTCGCCGTCGCGGACCCGACGATCGCCCGGGTGGACCTGTACGGCAGCGGTCCCGCGTTCTGCGCCGGGGGCGATCTCGCCGAGTTCGGCACATCGCGGGATCCGGCCGGGGCCCACCGGGTGCGCGTGCGGCGGAGCCCGGCGGCGCTGCTCCAGCGGTGCGCGTCCAAGGTGACCGCGCATCTGCACGGCGCCTGCGTGGGGGCCGGCATCGAGCTGGGGGCGTTCGCCGGGCGGGTGACGGTCGCGCCGGACACGGTGGTCAGGCTGCCGGAGATCGGCATGGGGCTCATCCCCGGCGCGGGCGGTACGGCGAGCCTGCCGGCCCGCATCGGCCGGGAGCGAACCGCCTACCTGGCGCTGACCGGTGCCCCGTTGAGCGCGGCGGAGGCCCGGCGGTGGGGGCTGGCCGACGAGATCGAGGCCCGGCCCCGCCACGAGGACAGCGGCGGGACCACCGCAGGAGACTAGCGCTTCCCTGTATCGAGAATTAGATTCTTTCCGACGAGATGCGCGTTCACCACCGGTGCCGCTGTCGCACCGCGAAGGAGGCCAGCCAGTGGCGTTCGACGACCCGCCCGTACCGGCATCCGCGTCCGAGGACATCGGCGCGATCGACTTCTTCCGGGGCGACACGACGGTGGAGGACCCGTATCCCTATTTCGACGCCCTGCGCGCCCGCTGTCCCGTCGTCCGCGAACCCCACCACGGCGTGATGATGGTGACCGGGTACGACGAGGCGGTGCAGGTGGCCCAGGACTCGCTGACGTTCTCGTCGTGCTTGTCGGTGACCGGCCCCTTTCCCGGCTTCCCGGTCCCGCTGGAAGGTGACGACGTCGGCGACCTCATCGAGCGGCACCGCGACGAGCTGCCGATGAGCGACCAGTTGCCCACGCTCGACCCGCCGGCGCACACCGCGCACCGCGGGCTGCTGATGCGGCTGATCACGCCCAAACGGCTCAAGCAGAACGAGGCGGCCATCTGGGGGATCGCCGACCGGTTGCTGGACGACTTCCTGGCCCGTGGGCAGGGCGAGTTCATCAACGGGTTCGCCGGTCCCTTCACGCTGCTCGTCATCGCCGACCTGCTCGGCGTGCCGGAGGAGGACCGGGAGGACATCCTCGACCGGCTGCAGCGCCGGTCGAGGGCCGGGAGCGACATCGGCAGCACCGGCGGGGACACGCTGGCGCACTCGCCGCTGCACTTCCTGTACGGGCGGTTCACCGACTACATCGAGGACCGCCGCAGGGACCCTCGTGACGACGTGCTGACCGGTCTCGCCACCGCCACCTTCCCCGACGGCTCGCTGCCCGAGGTCGCCGACGCGGTGCGGGTGGCCGCCAACCTGTTCTCGGCCGGGCAGGAGACCACCGTCCGCCTGCTCGGCTCCGCCCTCAAGGTGATCGCCGAACGCCCCGACGTCCAACGGCTGCTGCGCGACGAACGCGACCGCATCCCCAACTTCGTCGAGGAGACACTGCGGACGGAGAGCCCGGTCAAGGGCGACTTCCGGCTCTCCCGTGTGCCCACCACGGTAGGCGGCGTGAACATCCCGGCCGGCACCACGCTCATGGTGGTGAACGGGGCGGCGAACCGCGACCCGCGCCGCTTCGCGGACCCGGCGGCCTTCGACCCCGCCCGTCCGAACGCCCGCCACCACATCGCCTTCGGACGCGGCATCCACACCTGTCCCGGAGCACCGCTGGCCCGGGCCGAGGCGCGGGTGGCCGTCGAACGCCTGCTGGACCGCACGGCGGACATCAGGATCTCGGAGCGGGTGCACGGCCCCGCCCGGTCGCGCCGCTACGAGTACGTGCCGACGTACATCCTGCGGGGCCTGACCCACCTGGGTCTGGAGTTCACCCGCGCCGAGGAGGCCACGCGATGAAGGCCACCGTCGACGAGGACCGCTGCCGTGGGCACGCGGTCTGCTGCACTCTCTGCCCCGAGGTGTTCGACCTGAGCGACGACGGCTACGCCGTCGTCGAACAGCCCGATGTGCCGGAGCGGTTCGAGCGGGCGGTACGCACCGCGGCGTCGAGCTGCCCGGAACGGGCCATCAGGCTGGGCTGAGCCGCCGGGGCAGCCGTCGACCCCCTGGCCGGTGGCGACGCACGGGCACGTGCCCGTGCGTCGCCGTCTCAGACGCCGAGCAAGCCGAAACTGTCGTGCCAGGCGACGGCCTGGCCCAGGCGGGCGGTGTGGCGTTCCACGATCGGCCGGTCGA
Source organism: Streptomyces sclerotialus (assembly GCA_000719105.1). GTDB lineage: Bacteria > Actinomycetota > Actinomycetes > Streptomycetales > Streptomycetaceae > Streptomyces > Streptomyces sclerotialus_B. Next base: position 3,006 of record JODX01000031.1, read on the forward strand.
CGGCACGGGTGATCGACCAGAGGAAGTACCCGTAGGGCAGGTGCGCCCGGTACGCCCACCAGGCCGCTTCCCGGTCCGGCGGTGTTCCGCCGTGCGCGGCCAGCCGGTCGAGGTAGTGGTCCAGCAGGCCGCGTTCGCTGCGGACCCGCTCGTCCGGGTCCAGGACGGCCGCCAGGTGGTATCCGACGTCGAGGGCCCATACCCCGTGCTGCACGACCTGCCAGTCGATGAGGCCGGGCGCGCCGTCGGCCGTGACGTACACGTTGCCGGTGTGCAGATCACCATGGACGAGGCACCGGGGATGGCCGGTGCCCATGGCGGCGAGCGCGGCCATCGCGGCGGTCAGCCGGTCCGCGCGCCGCACGGGTGCCGGGACGCCCGCCGTCCGTCCGTCGTCGAGCTGTGACTGGAGCTGATCGGGTCCCATGTGCCGGGTGAGCGAGGCGATGCGCGGCGGGAAGGACGACTCGAGTGAGGCCCCGGCGGACTCCCAGGTCGCGGCGTGCAGGGCGGCCAGCTGGTCGAGCGTGCCGGCCGCCTGCTCCGGGCCGTACCCGGCGAGCGGGTCACCGAATACGGCGCCCTGCTCGACGAGGTCCTCCATGACGACCAGCGGGTGACCGGTCTCCCCGTCGACGGCGGCGTGGACGCACGGAGGAGTACACACCGGCAGCCGCGGCGCGAGCAGCCGGTAGAAGTCCGCCTCGGAGGGCGACGTCCGACGGCGCGTGGCCGGGTCGAAGTAGCCCTTGGCGCACAGGGCGCCGGGCGGTCCGTCCGGGTCACCCGAACCGTCGGCGCCGCCGGCGTAGGTGACGCGGAAGCGCACCTTGGTGGCGACCGTCTCGATGCGCTCGGTGACCTCCGTCCCGGTGACGGCGGCGCCGGGGTGACGCGCGCCGAGGACCGCGGTCAGCCAGGCCGGCGAGAGGACGGTCTCCTCGTCGTGCGGCGCGGGTCCGCCGGGCGGGGTCATCACGCCTCCTTCGGGACGGGCATGCCGGCCAGCCGGTGCGCACGCTGGAGGAAGGGGTTCGGCGGCCCGGCGTCGGGCAGCCTCATCGAGCGGCGCGCGTGCAGGGCGAGCAGACCGGCCTTGAGGCAGGCGAACACCTCGTGCCACAGGAGGTCCCGTGCGCGCAGCCCCGTCAGTTCCTGCCAGAGGCCGATCGTCTCCTGACGGGTACCGAGCCCGTCGAGCCTCGGTACGTTCCGCTCGGTGCTGTGGATGGCGTCGAACATGAGCCACCACGCGAGGTCGGCGACCGGACCGGCCGGTGACGCCTGTTCCCAGTCCATGACGCCGACGACGCGGAAGTCCTCGCCGAACATGATGTTGCCGATGCGCGCGTCCCCCCACGACAGGCCGGGTACGGAGGCGGCCGGCCGGTGCGACGTCAGCCAGTCGAGGAGGTTGTGCACCGTGTCGGGGACCCTGTCGCCCAGTGCCCAGTCCGTGTACCTGGTCCAGTAGGAGAGCTGCTGCTCGTCCCCCGTGGCACCGTGTTCGGGGCGGTCGACGAAGGACACCTCCGCGAGCGGCACCCCGTGGACGGCGGCGAGCTGCTCGACGGCGCTCTCCCACAGGACGCGCCGCTGGGCGGGCGTCGCCTCGCGCAGCCAGCCCTCCGCGTTGTACACCGGCATGCTCACCGGGACGCGGCCGCGCATGCGGCGCATGAGGTAGAACGGCCGTCCCAGTACCGCGGGGTCGTTCTCGAACCACAGCACCTCGGGCACCCGGACCGTGCCGAGGCGGCGGAGCACGGCGAGGATGTCGTACTGCAGCCGGAACCTCGGGTCGAGGAACATCTGATGCTCGGGTGCGGGGGCGATACGCAGGACGAGGTCGTCGACACGGCCGGCGGTCCGGGCCTCGAAGAGGATCGTCTCGTTCGAGACTCCGGCGCCCAGCGGGTAGACCAGATTCCTGATCTCGACGTCCGCGGCGCGGAGGCGGCCGGACAGCCACGGGGCCAGGGCCCGGGCGGCGGCGTCGAGGTCGCGCCCCTTGCGGAAGACCGGTGCCGCACTCATGTGCCCTCCCCGACCCGTGCATCCCGTGCGTCCTGGGCACCACCGAAGGCCGCGAGGCAGAACTGCCACAGGTGCTCGGCGACGTCCTCGAGTCGCCGGTGCGGGGTCGCGAACGCGTAGTGGTGGTACACCGACATGACCAGCTTCATGACGAGCCAGGCGTCCCCGGCCGGGTCACCGGGCTCGAGCAGACCCGCGGCCGCCGCCTCGCGCAGTTCCCGCTCGACGAGGGCGGCGAAGGGCTGGTTGGCCCGCTCCATGTCGTCGGGGAAGAGCTGGAGCAGACGCCAGTGCTCCGCGGTGATGAACCGCGGCCCCGTCCGGTTGTCCTGGTCGCGCAGCGAGGCCAGGACGGCCGTGACGTAGAAACGCAGACGGGCGACCGGGTCCGGCAGCGGGCGTGCCGCGGCCTCCAGACGTGCGGCCCGCTCGGCGATCACCGACTCCACGACGGCCAGCAGGACCTGGTCCTTGCCGGTGAAGTGCCGGTACACGGTCTGCAGCGCGACGCCGGACTCCTTGGCGAGGTCCCGGGTGGTGAACGCGGTGCCCTTCTCCTCGATCAGCCGCTGCGCCGCGCGCGTGATCGCGTCCGTCTGCCTCGCGCTGCGCTCGCGTGACCGCTGGACGGACGGTGAGCGGTCGGCGGCCGGGGAGACCGCTACTGGAGTCCTCATGTGCCCTTGTCCCCTCGGTGCGGGGTGAGTACGACGACCGGGATGATCCGTTCGGTCCGCGTCTGGTAGACGGCGTAGTTCGGCCAGTAACCGGTCACCGTCTCCCACAGCCGGGACCGTTCCGTCTCCGTCGCCGTGCGCGCGAGGACGGGGATGTGCGCGGTCCGCACCTGGATGGAGGCGCGGGGCCGCGCCTGCAGGTTCAGGTACCACAGGGGGTGCTCCGGCGCCCCGCCCTTCGACGCGACGACGAGGTAGTCGTCGCCGTCCCGCCCGTAGATGAGCGCCGTGGTGCGGGGGCGGCCCGTGCGGCGGCCCGTGGTGGTCAGCAGCAGGATCCGCGCACCGTTCCAGTCGTGACCGACCTCGCCGCCGGTCTCCTGGTAGCGGGCGACGTGCTCGGCTCCCAGCAGGCCGAGATCGGGTGGGCGGTAGCCGGCTTCGCTCATGGAGGTCTCCTCTCCCGTACGGTCCGTGCGCAGCACGCCGGCCGCGTCTCATCCGAAGACGACGGGAATCTCCGTCGCACCCCGTTCGTACAGGCCGATGTGGCGGGGCGGTTCGGCATCCGGGTCGAGCCGGAGGCCGGGCAGGCGGTCCAGGAGCGCGCCGATCCCGGTCCGCATCTCGGCCCGCGCGACGTGCATGCCCAGACAGACATGGGCGTCCCCGCCGAAGGCGAAGGACGGCCGCAGCCGCCGGGTGATGTCGTACTCGTCCGGGCGCTCCCAGCGGGCCGGGTCCCGGCCTGCGGCCCCCACGCACAGGTGCACCACGGAACCCTCCGGCAGGTGCACGCCGTGCAGTTCGGTGTCACGGGTGACGTACCGGGAGAACATCGGGTCGGTCGGCATCCAGCGCAGCGACTCCTCGATCGCCGGACGCAGCAGCGAGCGGTCCTCCCGCACCGCCTTCAGCACCTCGGGCCGCTGGAGCAGCGCGGTGAGCGTGATGCCCATCTGCTTCCAGGTGGTGCCGGAGCCCGCCGTCAGCAGGAGCACCGCGAAGGAGTAGATCTCGTCGTCGGTGAGCCGGTGGGGGACGCCGTCGCCGTCCGTCATCTCGGCCTCCACGAGGACGCTGATGAGATCGTCCCGCGGCTCCTGTCTGCGGGCCGCCACGATCGGACGGAGGATCTCCACGACCGCCGCCGGATCCCGCAGCGCGGCGCGGACGTCGAGGGCCTGCTCGACCGGCACGCCGAAGCTGCCGGTGATGGTGAGCACGGGGACGGCGGCGCAGAAGTCCACGTTCAGTTCGGCCCGCCCCTGGCTCGCGAAGCCGTCGATGAGCAGGTGGACGGCTTCCTCGACCCAGTTGCGGATCCACCACTGGGCCTTGGCCGGTACGAAGGACGGCTGGACCAGTGAGCGGTGGCGACGGTGCTGTGTGCCGCCCATCGCCAGCATGCTGTTGCCGGGCCCGTACAGGCCCTCACCGGTCTCTACCGGCCCGGGCGAGGCGGCGAACACTTCGGCGTTGCGGTATACGGCCTCGCACGCGGCGTAGGAGAAGACCGAGAAGTGGGGGCGGTCCGGATGGGGCAGGCCCTGGAAGTAGGCCGGCCCGTCGTAGCCGAGCAGCCCGTGCACCGTCCCGGGCTGGACCGGAGCCTCCTCCCGCAGCCTGTGCCAGGTGGGATACGGGTCGTCCTCGTAGCCGCCGCCGGCCGCCGCGAGGTAGGAGCCGCGCAGGTCGAACAGCGTACGGACGCGTTCCCGGTCGAGTGTCCTGCTCGTGCTCATGCGCTCACCTCGCCACATAGCCGCCGTCGACCGGCAGCGCGATGCCGGTGACGTTGGCGGCCCGGTCGGACACCAGGTAGACGGCCGCCTCGGCGCAGTCCTCGGCTGTGATCGCGCGGCCCAGCGGGTGGGTCGCGGCGATCCGCTGGGCCGCGCGCTCGACGGACTCGGGACGGGCGTCGAGCCCGCCGGACGTCATGAAGTTCGTGTGCGGCATCCCGGCGGGGCAGATGGTGTTGGCCCGGATACCGAACGGCGCGCCCTCGATCGCCACGGCCCGGGTGAGCTGGTGCACCGCCCCTTTGGTGGCGCCGTACACGGAACCGCCCCAGGCGACGAGGCCGGCGACCGACCCGGTGTTGAGGACGACCCCGCCGCCGCCCTGCTGCTTGAACCGGACGACGGCGTGCTTGCAGCCGTGGAAGACCCCGCCGAGGTTGATGCCGACCAGGCGCCGGAAGTCGTCCTCCGTGTGGTCCTCCAGTGCCGCGCCGAGGCGCGGCGTGGGAACGCCCGCGTTGTTGAAGACGATGTCCAGTCGGCCGAAGCGGTCGGCGGCCGCCGCGAGCGCGGCCGCGACGTCCTCCTCCCGGGAGACGTCGCACCGCGCGGCCGCGGCCGTTCCCCCGGCCTTCCGGATCAGGGCCGCGGTCTCCTCGGCCGTAGGGAGGTCGATGTCGGCGCACAGGACGCGTGCCCCCTCCTCCGCGAAGCGGAGCGCCGAGGCGCGGCCGACGCCCGAACCGGCGCCCGTGACGACGGCCGTCCGCCCGGTCAGCAGTCCCGGGGGCATCTCAGGCCCCCGCGAGGACGGGCGGCTCGGCCGGGGTGAAGCGGTACAGGCGTTCGGCGTTGCCCCGCAGGATCTTGTACTGCGTCTCCGGTGCGAGGTGGGCGATGCGGCTCTTGACGAGCTGGATGGAGTCGGGCCACGTCGAGTCGGAGTGCGGGTAGTCGGTCTCGCACATGATGTTGTCCTCACCGATCTCGTCGATGCTGGCGATGCCGTGGACGTCGTCGATGAAGCAGCCGAAGACGTGGTCGCGGAAGGTGGCGCGGATGTCGAGGGTGTCGAGGTCGACGGCGTCGCTGCCGGCGTGGTCCTTGAAGCGGCCGCCGCGCTTCACCCAGTGGCGCTGGGTGTCGAGCACCTGCTCGGCCCGCTCGAGGAAGTAGGGCATCCAGCCGATCTCGCCCTCCGACAGTGCGATCTTCAGCTTCGGGAAGCGCTGGAACATGCCGCTGAACAGCCAGTCCAGCATGGCTCCGGACGTCCGGGTCGCGCCCCAGGCGAGGTTGGCGAGGAACGGTGAGTCGGGCGATATCTGCGGCACCCGCGAGGAGGAGCCGACGTGCATCGACACGACCATCTCCAGGTCGTCGGCCGCGGCCATCACCGGGTCCCAGTAGCGTCCGGAGTCGTGGATGGTGGGCAGGCCGAGCGGCGCCGGGTTCTCCGAGAAGGCGAAGGTGGTGGCGCCCTTGGCGGCGCAGCGCTCCAGTTCCCGGGCCGCCAGCCGCGGGTCCCACAGCGGGATGAGCACCAGGGGGATGTAGCGGCCGGGCGCGGCGCCGCACCACTCCTCGATCATCCAGTCGTTGTAGGCCTTGAGACAGACCAGGCCGAACTCCCGGTCGCTCGCCTCCGAGAACATCTGCCCGCAGAAGCGGGTGATCGTCGGGAAGCAGAGGGAGGCCAGGATGCCGGCCCGGTCCATGTCCTCCAGCCGGGCGCGGGGGTCGTAGCAGCCGGGCCGCATCTCGCTGTACGGCAGGGGCTCGGGGCTGAACTCCTCCTTGGACTTGCCGACCACGGCGCTGAGCCCGGAGCTGGGGTAGCGCTTGCCGTCGTACACCCAGCAGTCGAGGCCGTTGTCGTCCGTCTCCATGTGCGGGGCCCGGTCGCGGTCCGCCTTCGGGACGCGGTCGACCCACAGGTGCGGGGGTTCGAGGATGTGGTCGTCGACGGAGATCAGCCAGTCGAGCTGCAGATCGGAGGACATGGGTGCTCCTTCGGGTCGGGGCGGGCTCATCGCAGCTCGCCGATCGCCAGGTGCTTCACTTCCTGGAAGGCGCGGATCCCCTCGGGCCCGCGCTCGCGGCCGAGGCCGCTCTGCTTGTAGCCGCCGCCCGGCGCGTACGCGCTGAACACGGCGGTGTTGACGTTGACCGCACCGGTGCGCAGCCGCCGGGCGAGCGCGGTGGCCGCCGCGGTGTCGGCGCCGTACACCTGGCCGGAGAGCCCGTACGAGGTGTCGTTGGCGATGCGGACGGCGTCGTCGGCGTCCCGGTAGCCCAGGACGGCGATGACGGGGCCGAAGATCTCCTCCTGCGCGGCGGGGTTGGCGTTGTCGGGCAGGTCGAGGACGGTGGGCTCGACGTAGTACCCGCGCGTGAGGCCGCTCGGACGGCCGCCGCCGCGGACCACGGTCCCGCCCGCTTCGACGGCCCGGGCGACGATCCGCTCGCAGCGGTCGCGCTGGGCGGCGCTGATGACCGGGCCCATCGTGGTGGCCGGGTCGGAGGGGTCGCCGACGACGAGGCGCGCATAGGCCCGGCCGACCGCGTCGAGCACCTCTTCCTTGTGGTCCTCGGGTACGAGCATCCGGGTGGCGGCGACGCACGCCTGGCCGGCGGTGGCGGCGACGACGGCCACGGCGCCCGCGGCCGCCTTCGCGACGGCGTCCGGGAGGTAGATCTGCGCCGACTTGCCGCCGAGTTCGAGGGCCACGCGCTTCACTGTCGGTGCGGCCTGGGCGAGGATGCGCCGCCCCACCTCCGTGGAGCCGGTGAACGAGACCATGTCGACGGCTGGGTGGGAGGTGAGCGTCTCGGCGCCTGCCGCACCGGGTTCCGCCACGACGCTGAGCACGCCCGGCGGCAGTCCGGCCGCGTCGGCGGCGGTGCCGAAGACCAGCGAGGACAGGGGCGTCAGCGGGCTGGGGCGCAGGATCACCGAGTTGCCGGCCATCAGCGCCGGAACGATCTTCTGCAGCGCCATGACGATCGCCCCGTTGTAGGGCGTGATCGCCACCACCACTCCCACGGGTTCGTGGCGGCGGACGCTGAGTGCGACCCGGCCCCGGACGAGATCGTCGACGGGCACGGGGGCCGCTTCCTCGTGCGGCATGGTCAGGTAGAGGTCGATCGCCCCGCGGGCCACGGCCAGACCGCCGTCCAGCTGCGCCCTCTCGGCGAAGGCGGCCGGCTGCCCGGCCTCCGCCGTCATCGTGGCGACGAGTTCCCCGCGGCGGGAGGCGACGTGGTCGAGGAAGGCGTGCAGCACCCTGGCGCGCTCGGGCACCGGCGCGTCCGCCCACACCCCGCGGTCGAAACTGTCCCGCGCCTCGGCGACGGCGCGCCGGATCCCGGACGCCGGGGTGGCGGCCACGTCGGCGACGTGCGACTCGTCGGCCGGGTTCTCCACGGCCAGCGCCTGCTCCCCCTCGACCCACTTGCCGGCCACGTACGTGCGCCGTTCCGCGATGATTCCCTTCACGGGCCTCGCTCCCTTCCCGCCGTCCGGCGGTGCTGGACTGACCGGTGTACGCGCGGCCGGGTTCACCACGGCTGGGCGGTGTAGACGACGGCGCCTCCGTAGTGGGGCGAGGACTGGCAGGCGACGGCGACCTCCGCCCCCGCGCGCTGCCGGGGACCGGCGCGTCCGGCCAGCTGCAGGTAGCACTCCAGCATCTGGGGGACGCCGTGCATGCGGCCGCCTCCGATGGCGCCCCCGCCCGACAGCACGGGCAGGGCGCCGGGGGCGTCGCTGTCGATGCCGCCGTCCTGTACGAAGCGGTGCGCCTCGCCGGCCGGGCAGTGGCCGAGGCTCTCCAGCCAGAACCAGACGAAGGGCGAGAAGCCGTCGTAGACCTGGGGCAGGTCGACCTCGCCGGGCCCGACTCCGGCGTGCTCCCACAGCCGCCGCGCGGTCTCCGCGCCGCCGGCCATGATGTCGTCCAGCGGCCAGTGCAGCGGAAGCCTGGGCGGCGGGGGCGGACTGCTCGCGAAGCCGGCGACGTGGACGGGCCGGTGCGGCAGGTCGCGGGCGCGTTCGGCCGAGGTGAGGACGAAGGCCGCGACGCCGTCGACCGGGATGTCGCAGTCCAGGCGGCGGACCGGGTCGTTCACCATGGGCGACGCCAGGTACTCCATGGCCGTCAGCGGCCGCTGGTACCAGTACGACCAAGGGATCCTCGCGCCGTTCTTACGGGCCTCGACCACCACGGACGCCATCGACTCATGGTCGGCCCCGTAGCGCTGGAGGTACTCGTTGTAGGGCAATGCGATCATCGGCAACGGTCCGAAGAAGCCCTGCGGCACCGTCCACTGCTGGAGCCCGCCCACCTCGTGCCGGGCACTGCCGTGGTAGTGGCCGGCCGGGTTGTGCAGGGCGCGGTGCAGCAGTACGCAGTCGGCCGCGCCACCGGCGATGGCGCCGACCGCGAGCGCGACGGCCCCGGGCAGCTGGCCGACGCCCTGGAAACCCGCGGTGTACCGGGGTGCGGCGCCCAGCGCCCCCGCCAGCCAGTCGGCCGACACCGTACTGACGCCGTCCTCGGCGGTATGCGCGCCGGAGGTGGGAAACAGCGGCGCGGTGACGAACCCGTCGATGTCTCGCAGCTCCAGCCCGGCATCGGCGATCGCCGCCCGGGCCGCCTCCACCGCCAGGGCGCCCAGGGGCCGTCCGGCGTGGCGCCGGACCTGGCTGTGCGCGTACCCGGCGATCGCCACCTGGCCGCCGGCCCGGAACCGCGGGCTCATGAGCCGTCTCCGAGGACGAACCCGGGTACGGCGACGCCGTCGGTGACGTCCTCGAACGCCACGGTCACCGGGGCACCGGCCCGCAGAGGCGCGTCCGGCCCGTCGAGGAGCCGCCCGATCATGCGCAGCTCCTCCTGCTCGGCCAGTTCGACGTCGACGAGCACGAAGGGCACCTCCCCCTCGAATCCGGCCAGGGACGTGCGCCGGACCACCGTCCAGGACCGCACCCGGCCTCGGCCGCTCACCGGCCGGTACGTGAAGGCCGGATCGGCCGCGTGGCAGTGCCGGCACGTCGGTCCGGGCGGGACGCAGAACGCTCCGCAGCGGGAGCAGCCCGGCAGGGCCAGGACGTGCCGGGCCGCGGCCTCCCAGTAGGGAGTGGAGTTCGCGTCGGGCACCGGGAGTGGCCGCGGAGCCGTCATGGGATCACTCCCTCCTCCTTGAACGCGACGATCTCGGGCCAGGTGCATCCGAGTTCGAGCAGCACCTCCTCGGTGTGCTCGCCGTGTTCCGGTGCCCGCCGCAGCTCGGGAGGCCGCTCGTCGAACTGAACGGGCACGGCGGGCAGCCGGTACGCACCGCCGTCGGTGTCGACGTCACCGAGATAACCGTTGGCCAGCACCTGGGGATCGGTGAGAAGTTCCTCCACGGCCTGGACGGGCGCCCACGGCGCGTCGATCCGTGACAGGAGGTCCTGCCACTGCGCGAAGGTCCGCCGGGCGAACTCCGCCTCGAGCTCGGCGACGCACGCCTCGCGGTGCTCACCGCGGGCCCGGTGGTCCGCGAAGCGCGGGTCGGCGACGAGGTCGTCGCGCCCGAGGAGCTCGCAGAACTGCTTCCAGTAGCGGTCGGATTCGAGGAAGACGAGTTGGATGTGCCGTCCGTCCTGTGTGCGGTAGGCACCGACCAGCGGGTTGACCGCGCCGCCGCGGCCGGACACGCCGCGCGGCGTCCCGCCGGCCAGCGCGGCGAGGACGTCGGAGGAGAGCGTCCACAGGGCGGTGGCGAGCAGCGAGACGTCCACCACCGAGCCGTGACCGGTCCGCTCGCGGCGCAGCAGCGCGCCGGCGATCCCGAAGGCCAGGGCCATGGCGCTGTTGCGGTCGCCCATCGCCCCGCGCTGGGCGACGGGATGGTCCCGGTCCGGCGGGGTGAGGACGTGTGCCATGCCGCCCTGCGCCCAGAAGGCCGACGAGTCGTAGCCGGGCCGGTCGGCGCCGGGTCCCCGCACACCGAAGCCGTGCCCGCGGGCGTAGACCAGTCCGGGATGGCGGCGGGTGATCTCCTCGGCGTCGAGGCCGAGCCTGCGCAGCGCGGCCGGACGCAGGCTCGTGAGGAACACGTCCGCTGTCTCCAGGAGCCGGTCCAGCAGCTCGCGTCCCCGGTCGCTGCGCAGGTCCAGGGCGACCGAGCGCTTGCCGCGGTTGGCCAGCGCCATCGACAGGTTGACGCCGCCGCCGTCGGCCCCGATGCCCTGGGTCGACAGTCCGCGGTACGGGTCGCCCTCCGGGCGTTCGACCCGGACGACGTCCGCGCCCCAGTCGGCGAGGAGGGCCCCCGCGACGGGGACGAACACCCACTGCGCGAGCTCGACCACACGCACACCGTCGAACGCCTCGGGTCCCACTGCGCACCTCCCGTACGTCGTGCACGACGGCTTCGTCCTCGCCTGACGTGCATTCAGGCTAGAGCAGGAGTCTCGCTATTGTGAAGCCGTGTTCTGCAAGTAGTAGAACCTGGTTCTCGCTCGTGCACGGAGCATGCACGGGGCATGCCCCCCTGCCCCGCCCAGGGCATGCCCCTTACCGGCGGCCGGGCGCCTCCTCCGTGCTCCCGCGTGCCGCGACGTCCTGACGCAGCCGGAACTTCTGCACCTTGCCGCTCGCGGTACGCGGGAAGTCCTCGACGGCGTGCAGTTCCTCGGGCCACTTCTGCCGGGCCAGTCCGGCCCGCTCGAAGTGGGCCCGCATCGCCTCGAGCGTGGGCGGACGGTGCCCGGGCAGCAGGCGCACGACAGCCGCGACGTGCTCCCCGAGCCGTGCGTCCGGGGCGGCGACCGCGGCCGCCTCCGCGACGCCGGGCAGGGTGAGCAGCACGTCCTCCACCTCCCGGGCGCCGATGTTCTCGCCGCCGCGGACGATGAAGTCCGCCTTGCGGCCGGTGATCGTCAGGTAGCCGTCCTCGTCGATCACGCCGATGTCGCCCGTGCGGTACCAGCCCTCGTCGTCGAAGGCCCGCTCGGTGAGGGAGTCGTCGGTGTACCCCACGCACAGGTCCGGACCGCGGCTGAGCACCTCGCCGTCCGCGGCCAGCCGGATCTCCACGCCGCCCAGGGCCCTGCCGTCGGTGCGCAGGCGCTTGGGCTCCGGCGCGGTGTGCAGGCTGGCGGTGACCGACGGGTGCTCGGTGCTGCCGTACGCGCGGAACGCCGTGATGCCCAGGTCCGCCAGCCGGGCGGTGAGCGCGTCCGGGACGGACGCCGCGCCCAGGCCCACGTACCTCAGGTGGGGCAGGTGGCGGGGCCGGAAGTCGGGATGGTCGAGCAGGCTGGTGAGGTAGTAGGGCGGGCCGCCGGCGATGCACACCCCGTGGCTGTCCATCAGCGCCAGCGCCCGTCCCGGGTCCCAGACGTCGGTGAGGTGGACCGGCGTCCCGTCCAGCACCGGTATGAGGAAGGCGTGGGCCATGCCGATGAAGTGTCCCACCGGCGCGCTCATCAGGTGCGGTCCCGGGTGCGGCGGGAAGCGCTCGGCGAGCTGGCGTATCTCGCAGGCGAGCGTGTGGTGGGTGTGGACCACTCCCTTGGGGGCGCTGGTGGCGCCGGAGGTGAAGGCGATCAGCGCGGGGTCGGCGGGGTCCGTCGCGGCGCTGCCGGTGAAGGGCTCGTCGCCGAGGAGCATCTCGAAGTCGCGGCCCACGACGCCCACGACGGGCACGTCCGCGCACAGGTCCGCCTGGAACTCCGTCCGCCGGAAGCGCTCGGCCGAGACGAACACGCGCGGCCGGACCGCGTCCAGGATGTACGCGAGTTCCCTGCGCCCGTAGATGTGCACGATCGGCACCACGACGGCGCCGAGGAACGCCGAGGCCCAGAAGACCGCGGCGGCCTCCATCCAGTTGGGCAGCTGGAAGGCGATCACGTCACCGCGGCCGACCCCCCGGTCCCGCAGCCCGCCGGCCAGCCTGCGGGCGGTCCGCTCGACGTCACGGAACGTCCCGGACCAGGGCCGGACCGCCGAGTGCACGTGGAACCCAGTGTCGGGCGCGCTCTCGAGGCCGCGCTCGAGCAGCTCCCCGATGGTGTCCCGGGTCCACCAGCCCTCCGCCAGGTATCGCTCGGCCAGTTCGTCGGGGATGGTGCGCATGTGGCAGCTCCCATGCTCGGGGAACCGGAAGGAGGCGACACCGCTCCCCTCCGGTCCTCGTCGTGGACAAGTCGTGGACACGTTGTGGACGGTGCTTCGCGTCGCTCCGCGCGGGCGCCCGGCCCTGCCTTGTTCAGGGGGCTTCCGGGAGCGGGAAGTGGCACGCCGCGTACCGGCCGGGCCGTACTTCCCTGATCTGCGGTTCCTCCGCGGCGCAGCGCTCGCGTGCCAGGGGGCAGCGGGTGCGGAACCGGCATCCCCGCGGAGGTGACAGAGGTGAGGGCACATCGCCTTCCAGCGCGGGGCCGGCGAAACCCCTGTCCGGGTCGGTCAGCGGGACCGAGTCGAGCAGAGCGCGGGTGTAGGGATGGGCCGGTGTGTCGTAGAGCTGTTCCGCGTCGGCGAACTCGCACACCTTGCCCAGGTACATGACCAGGACGTTGTCGCTGACGGCCCGTACGACCCCGAGGTCATGGGCGATGAACACGACGGTCAGGTCGTGCTGCGCCTTGAGGTCCTCGATGAGGTTGAGGATCTGGGCCTGGACCGACACGTCGAGGGCGGACACCGGTTCGTCGCAGATCAGCAGGCGGGGGTGGAGGGCGAGGGCACGGGCGATGGCGACGCGCTGGGCCTGCCCACCGGACAGCTGCCGGGGCAGCATGCCGGGGAAGCGGTCGCCCGAGAGGCCGACCTGGGCCAGGACGTCCGCGGAGACGGCCGCCCGCTCGTCGGCCGGTGCCCCGGCCAGGGCCAGGCCCTCGACCACGATGTCCTTGACCGGGCGACGGGGGTTCAGCGACCCCAGCGGGTCCTGGAAGATCATCTGCATGTCGCGTCTGAGCGTGCGCATGCGCCGTTCGCCCGCCTGCTCGAGCGGTTCGCCCGCGAAGGTGATCCGCCCGGCGGTCAACCGTTCCAGGCGCAGCACGGCCCGTCCGGTCGTGCTCTTGCCGCACCCCGACTCGCCGACGATCCCGAGGGTTTCACCGGGCAGGACGTCGAAACTGACCTTCGAGACGGCCTGCACGGTTCCCGCTCGGCCCGGGTACTCGACGACGAGGTCCTGCACCCCGAGCAGCACGTCCTCGCCGCGCAGATGCGCGGTTCCACTACCCGCCAAGGGAATCGCCTCCGACAGCACGCGTCGTCCGGGGGGTCGGCGGCTCGGCCGCCGCGGGGGCGTGGGCCGGGTTGGCGCACGCCACGTGGTGGTCCGGGCCGACCGCCGCCGGCCGCGGTCCGAGGTCGTCGCAGGCGGCCTCGGCGTACGCGCACCGCGCCGCGAACCGGCACCCCCGCGGTGGACTCGTCGGATCCGGCAGTGAACCCGGGATGAGGCGCAACGGGGTGTGCCGCTCGTGGTCGAGCGTGGGGGTGGTTTCCAGCAGGGCCTGGGTGTAACGGTGCCGGGGCGCGTCGAACACCTCGCGGGTCGACCCGCTCTCGGCCAGCCGGCCGGCGTACATGACCGCGACCCGGTCGGTGCGTCCGGCGACCACCGCGAGGTCATGGCTGATCAGGATCAGCGACATGCCGCGTTCCCGCTGCACCCGGCGCAGCAGGTCCAGTATCTGCCGCTGGACCGTCACATCCAGTGCGGTGGTCGGCTCGTCGGCGATCAGCAGCTCCGGCTCGCACGCCAGAGCGATGGCGATCATCACCCGCTGGCGCATGCCGCCGGACAGCTCGTGCGGGTAGCTCCGCAGCCGCCGCTCCGGGTCGGGGACGCCGACCTCCCGCAGCAGGCGGAGCGCCCGGTCACGGGCCTCGGCACGGTTCAGGCCCAGCAGGCGGCGCATGCCTTCGGTCACCTGGCGTTCTATCCGCACCACGGGGTTGAGCGACCGGCCGGGATCCTGGAACACCATGGCGATCCGCTTGCCCCAGACCTCCGTCTTCTCCTTGCGGGAGAGCGAGAGGAGGTCACGGCCCCGGAACAGCACCTGCCCGGAACTGCCCGACCGCGGCGGCAGCAGACCCATGACCGCCCGTGCCATCACGGACTTCCCGGATCCGGACTCCCCCACCACCCCCACCGCCTGGGCGTGACCGACGTCCAGGGACACGTCGTCCACCGCGCGCACGACCCCTCTCGGGGTGCGGATGTGCACGCGGAGATCGCGCACCTGCAGAACAGGGTGAGCACTCATGGTCCGCTGCGGCCTCTCGTCCGGCGATGACTGCCACTTCGGCTACTTCTGCTATTTCTGGATCCACAGCTCTTCGGGCAGCAGCGAGCCCTGCCCGTACTGCTGGACGCCGTGCACGTTCGGCGCCGCCACGGCACTCGGCGCGGACCGGCCCACGAAAATGGCCGGCACCAGGTCGGCCATCCGCCGCTGCACCGTCCCGTACGCCGCCGCGCGCTTCTCGGGGTCCGTCTCCGTCCGTCCGGCGTCCAGGGCCGCGTTCAGCCGCTCGTCGTCGACGCCGGACCGGTTGAGCCGGGAGTCGCCGTGGAAGACGCTCCACAGCCGCGGTTCGGGATCCACGAACAGGGCGGAGGAGATGAGCATGTCGAAGTCGTTCCTCGTGTACAGCGCGGCGATCTCCGAGGAGTCGACGGTGTCTATCTCTACGTCGACGTTGCGGAACGCGCTGAGCTGGGCCTGGACGCTCTCGGCCGTGGTCTTGGCCTCCGGCGAGGCGAAGGCCTTGAAGGTGAACGACACCGGTTCGCCCTCGGCGGCCAGCTCGTCGAAGAGGCGCTGCGCCGTCTCCTTGTCCGTCTTGGTGAGCGGCTCGGCGGAGTAGAACGGCGACGACTCGGTGAACAGCGTGCGCGCGGTCTTCCCCCTGCCGTTGTACACGGCGATGTCCAGCGCACGGAGGTCGAGTGCCGCGGCGACCGCCCTGCGTGCCCGCACGTCCCGGAACGGCGCCCTCCGTGCGTTCAGGGCCAGGTACTGGCCGCCGTTGAGCGGGACGGTGTCGGTCAAGAAGCCCGCGTCGCGCGCCTTGGCGAGGGTGCGCCAGTTGGTGTCGATGGCCACGTCGGCGCCGCCGCTGATCATGCTGTTGACCCGCTGGACGGAGTCGGCGGAGGTCCGGAGCGTGATCCGGTCCAGATAGGGCTTGGGAGCATCCCAGTAGCGCGGGTTCCGCACGAGGTCGATCGTGTTCTGCCGGGTCCACTTCTCCAGGGTGAAGGGACCGGCGCCCACCGGGGCGGCGTCGAAGGTCTTCGCCCCTTTCCGCAGCGACGCCGGTGAGGCGATCCAGTTCATCGTGGTGCTGAGTACCGCCTGGGCGTAGCTGGGGATCGGCGAGACCATCGTGATCTTGAGCGTCGTGGCGTCAACGGTCTCGGAGCTGGCGATCATCGACGCCTCGTTCACGGACGTGGAGCCGGTGGCCGGATCCTTGGTGCGGTCCCAGTTGAACTTCACCGCTGCGGCGTCCAGCGGGCTGCCGTCGGAGAACGCAAGGCCCGGCCGGAGTCTCAGCTCGAACGTGGCGCCCCCGTCGTCCGTGGTGAAGCTCTCGGCCATCTTGTAGCGGACGGCGCCCGTGCGGGGATCGTCCGTCATCAGCGTTCCGTACAGGGCGTTGCCGAGGAAGGCGTTGACCGCCCAGGAGTTGCCCATGGTGGCGGGATCGAGGTTGCGGGGCTCGGTGATCTGCAGGACCCGGGCGGTGCCTCCGGCCACCGGATCGCCGGTCGGCTCCGGTCCGCCTGTCGGCGGGCCGGTGCCCGTACCACTGCAGGCCCCCAGGACAAGGGCGGCGGCACACGCCGTCACGAGCACACGGAAGCGGCTGTTTCGGATCACCGTTGACCTCTCGGAGCGGCTCGGGGACGAGATGGGGGAACGCCTGACGAAGGCAGGGAGGCCCGGTCGTGGCAGGGGCCGGGAGATGTGTCCGGCAACGCGACGCCGGCGAGGGCCGGGCGCCCGGCCGGGACCACCCTCAGTCGGTCAGCGTGCGGTCGAACCGGTGGCGCAGGTGGTCGCCCGCCTGATTCAGCGCGAACACCGTGAGGAAAATGATCACCGAGGGTACGAACACCAGGTGCGGGGTCTCCGTGATGGTGTCCTTGCCGTCGGCGATCAGTCCGCCCCAGCTCGGCCGGGGCGGAGGGATGCCCATCCCCAGGAAGCTCAGCGACCCCTCCGCCACGATCAAAGCGGCCATGACGATCGGCAGGTACGCCGCCAGCGGGGGCAGTACGTTGGGCAGGATCTCCCTCAGCAGGATGCGCCGGTGCCCGGCGCCCATGTTCCGCGCGGCCAGTACGAACTCACGGGCCGACCAGACCAGGGTGTTCGCCCGCGCCAGCCGGACGAACGAGGGGACGATCAGCAGTGTCAGCCCCACCAGCAGCGTCCGCGCGCTCGGCACGAGGACGGCCGACAGCGCCAGCAGCAGGATGAGCGGCGGGAACGCCAGCATCGTGTCCGCCACCAGCCGCACGGCCGAGTCCGTCCGCTTCCCGAAGTACCCGGCGAGCAGTCCAAGGGCCGTTCCGACGACGGCTCCCAGGAGACCTGCCACGGTACCCACCACGAGTGAGATCCGTGCCCCGTGGACGCACCGCGACAGGATCGACCGTCCCAGGTTGTCGGTACCGAGCAGCAGGTCCGGTGATCCCCACTGCGGTGGCTGCCGTGGAGGGCCGACCGGTATGGCGTACGACGTCAGCGGCAGCAGACCGGCCGACAGGGCCAGTACGATCACCGTGATCAGCCAGGCGTAGGACAGCGGTACCAGCACCGAGCGCGAGCTGCGCGGCCGGGCGACGGCAGGACCGTCCGCCGTCGCCGGAGCGGCCCTGGAAGCCGTCCCGCGGTCCACCGCCCCATCGATGTCCGTCATACCGAGGCCGCCTTCCTGATCCGCGGATCGATCAAGCGGTAGCTCAGGTCCACCAGTGTGTTGACACCGACGTAGAGCACCGCGATGAAGGCCACCACCCCCTGCACCATGATCACGTCGCGGGCGGTGATCGAGGAGGCCAGCAGTTGCCCCAGGCCGGGGAGCGAGAACAGGGACTCCACGATCACCGTGCCGCCGATCAGCCGCCCCAGATTGATGCCGGCCAGTGTGATCAGCGAGAACGACGAGGGCCGCAGCGCGTGCCGGAACATGACGTAGGACCGGCTCATCCCCTTGGCCCGGGCCGCGCCGACGAAGTCCTCCCCCAGCGTCCCGATCAGGTCCGTCCGCAGCAGCCGGTGGAACGAGGCGATCTCCGTGAGCGCGATCGCGGTCGCGGGCAGCAGCGCCGACCGGAGGTTCGCACCGACACCTTCACCGATGGGTGACCACCCCATCACCGGGAACCAGCCGAGCTGGAGCGCGAGGAAGTAGACGAGCAGCGGTCCCGCGATGAAGGCGGGCACCGAGAGGAACACCGACGACACCGCGTTGATCCCCCGGTCCGCCGGGCTGCCCGGTCGCACCGCGGACACCACGGCCAGCAGAACCGACACGATCAGTGCCATCACCAGGGCCATCACAGCCAGTTGCAACGTCACCGGCAACCGCTCCGCGATCGCCGCGCTCACCGACTGCCCCGTCAACGGGGAGCTTCCCAGGTCCCCCCGCACCGCGCGGGCGAGCCAGTCGAGGTACTGCGACCACAACGGCTGGTCGAGCCCCAGTCTCGCGTTCAGCGCCGCAACGGATTCCGGCGTCGCGTTCTCGCCGAGGATGACCGACGCGACCGAGCCCGGCGCCAGACTCAGCAGCGCCACCACCGCCATGGTGACCAGGAGCACGACGAGCGCACTACGGCCTATACGTCTCGCAACAGGGAACACCATCGCACTCGCCTTTCGCCGTGAGCGTCAGTTGAGCGATCGAGCGGTTGAGCGTGTGCCGGGCCCGGTCGGTGCTCTGCCCGGCAGATGGCAGCTCCGCCCCGCGAACGACGAGAACTGTATTCTCGAAACTCAAGAATAGGAATCCTCTGTGCGAGAACTCGTATGTCCGGCGTGGCGGACACGGCGCTCATCGCCCTGGTGCCTGTGGTGACGAAAGATGCGTGGTGGGGACTGAGGGCTCGGCCCACATCACCGGACGACAGCTCCTGTCGTCCGGTGACGTGCCGCGCCGCCCTACCTCTGAGCAGGCTTACTGACCTTGAGGACCTCGTCCATGGACTCCCCGCGCCATCGCTTCAGGAGCTGGTGGAAGGCGAACGCGCCGTGGGGGTAGGCGATCGGGCCATTGGGCCGGCCACGCCCTTCACCGTTGTAGTAGCCGGGGGTGCACTCGGCGTGGAACCACTCGTGGTCGGGGGCGCCCTCGGTCAGGATCCGCAGCCAGGCGTCCTCGGCCTCGCGGGACGGTTCGACGACGGCGCCCTTGGCCTCGGCGGCCGCGACGAGCGCCGCGGCGTGTACGGCGTGCTCGTCGAGCACGTGCGTGAAGTTGACGCTGCTGGCGCTCTGCGTGCCTCCCAGCTGGATCAGGTTCGGGAAGCCGTTGCTGGTGAAACCGTGCAGCGTCCGCGGCCCTCGCTCCTGCCACGCGTCCCGCAGTGCGACTCCGTCCCGGCCGTGGACCGGCAGCCTGCCCGAGTGGATGCCCGAGACTCCGACGGAGAATCCGGTCGCAAAGATCAGGCAGTCGAGTGCGTACTCGGTGTCGCCGACCACGACACCGTGTTCGGTCATCCGCTCGATGCCGTGGGTGTCCGCGGTGTCGACCAGGGTGACGTTGTCCCGGTTGAACGCCTGGAGGTACAGGTCGGAGAAGGTGGGGCGCTTGCAGGCGTACCGGTACCAGGGCTTGAGTTTCTCCGCCGTCTCCCGGTCCGTGACAATCTGCTCGACGCGGGCCCTGATCTCGTTCATCTTGGCGGCGTCCGCCACCTCGTAGGCCGCCTCGAAGGCCGTCCGGTCCTCGGGTCGGCGGTAGCCCGGCAGGAGCTTCTCCAGGAGGCCTGCGGACTCGGTCCACCGGTCGGCCACCAGGTCCTTCTCGACCTGCTCGCCGGAGACGATCCTCAAGAAGTTGTCCCTGCGCTCGGACGCCCACCCGTCGTGGTCGGCGCCGACGTCCACCGAGGTGGTGCGGCAGTTGCCGCGCACGTCCACCGTGGAGGGAGTGCGCTGGAAGACGTAGAGGTGTCCGGCGTCCTCGGCCAGCTTCGGGACCACCTGGACGCCCGTGGCGCCGGTCCCGACGACGCCCACGCGCTTGCCCGCGAGGCCGGTCAGACCGCCGTCCGGGGTGCCCCCCGTGTAGCCGTAGTCCCAGCGCGACGTGTGGAAGGTGTGTCCCTTGAAGTCCTCGATGCCGGGGATGCCGGGGAGCTTCAGCTCGGTCAGGGTGCCGGTGGCCGTGACGACGTACGTGGCACGGAACTCGTCCCCCCGGTCGGTCGTGACGATCCATGCCCCCGAGGTCTCGTCCCAGGTGAGGGACGTCACCGCGGTGGACAGGAGCGCGTCCGCGTAGAGGTCGAACTTCTCCGCGATCCGTACCGCGTGCCGGCGGATCTCCTCACCGGGGGCGTACTTCCACTCCGGCACGTATCCGGTCTCGTCGAGCATCGGCAGGTAGACGTGCGACTCGATGTCGCAGTGGATCCCCGGATACCGGTTCCAGTACCAGGTTCCTCCGAAGTCGCCGCCCTTCTCGATCACGCGGACACGCCCGATGCCCTGTTGACGCAGCCGCGCTCCCGCGAGGACGCCGCCGAATCCACCACCGATCACCGCGACGTCCACCCGGTCTTGCAGCGGCCGGCGCTCGGATGTCTCACCCGCGTACGGGTCGTCGGCGTAGTAGCCGAAACGGGCTTCGGCGGAGAGGTACTGCCGGGCGCCGTCGGGCCGTACGCGGCGCTCCCGTTCGAGGTGATAGCGCCTCCTCAGTTCGGCGAGCGCCTGGGAGGACAACGCTTCGGAGTTCGACATGTGGGGGGACCTCGATCCTTCCGGTTCACTGCCAGCGCGGCCGCTCCGCCCTTTAAGTGGTCGCAGACTCACCGGACTTGAGCAGCCGTGTACTACCGTAACAAGTACCGGACAGCGCTGTCCGGTTGCGGTGGAGACAGCTTCCGCACACCTCGAACCACCTCGGACAGGAAAAGTGACCCCCATGCGACGACTCCCGATCCGATCCCTGACCGGGCTCGCCACGATCGGCCTGCTGACCCTCACCGGATGCGGTACCGAGACCGCAGGCCCGGCCGCGGACAGGGCCGCCGTGACCGGCGCGCACCGGACCATCCGCGCCCACGAAGTCATGCAGCTGACGAAGGTGCACGAAGAGACCGGCATGACCCTGCTCGAGGGCCCGACGTTCGACGCGGACGGCAAGCTGCTCGTCGTCGATGTCACCGCCCCCGCCGGCGAGCCCAAGGTCCTGCGTGTCGACGTCAGGAGGAAGACGTCGCGCCAGGCCCACACCGACGACCGCGGCACCTACACCTCGGCCCAGTTCAGCCCGTACGACGGGCGCATCTACCTGACCGACTTCTCCCGCGGCGACATCGTCAGCCTGGCCCCGGACGGCAGCGATCCCCGGACCTTCTTCTCCGGCGAGGTGGACGGGGCGCGGATGAACCCCGACGACCTCGCCTTCGACCAGGAGGGCCATCTCTACATCAGCGACTCACGTGGCCTGTCCACGGGCGAGGCGAAGGGGCGCGTGGTGCGGATCGACCGCGACGGGAAGAACGCCACCGTCCTGGCGGGCGAGCTGGCGGCGCCGAACGGGATCTCGTTCGACGCGGACCACCGTGGTCTGTGGGTCAGCGAGCTCACGGAGAACCGCATCTCCTACCTGCTCCTCGACGGCAAGGGCGGCGTCGCCTCACAGCACACCGCCATCCGGGTCGACGGAGGCATCGCCCAGACCGACTCGATCGCCGTGGACGCGGACGGCAACCTGTACCAGGCCCTGCACGGCCGCCCCGCGATGGCGGTGTACGACCGGCACGGGGAGCGTCTCGCGACCGTCGAGGTTCCCACCCGCGCCGCCGCCGAAGGCCTCGAATCGGCGACCAACGTGGCCATCACGCCCGGCGGGACCAAGGCCTACATGACCGTCAGCGGCCCTGCCGGCGGCTACCTGTACACCTTCGACGCGCCGGCCGAAGGCACCCGGCAGTCCAACGGCGGCTGACCGCGCCCTTCACTCCTCGAGCTCCTCGAGCTCCTCGAGCTCCTCGAAGGGGCGCACCGGTCCCACCTCGACGCCGAGCAGCCGCCATGCGGCCAGCGCTCGGCGTTCCCGCTGCTCGCGGGTGGGACCGGTGACAGCACCGGAGACCATGGCCACAGCAATCATGAGGTCATCCCTCTCCCCAGCCAGCCGGTGCCCCTCCGGCAGGTGTTTCCGCAGGGCACGCTCGACCCTTCCGGACAGGGCAGCGGCATAAGCGGGAACGCGGCAACGGTCGGCTGCCCCATCGGCATGCAGAAGGGCGATGAAGGCCGCCGACTCCGTCTGGTGCCAGGTCAGAACACCGAGCACTTGGGCAATGTCCGTGCCCCGCGCTTGCGCAGCCTGCTCGATCTGTCCGACGTTCTCGTCCAGAACCGCGGTCGCCACGGCGGCTCGGTCGGGGAAATGCCGGTACAGAACGCCCTGCCCCACTCCGGCACGACGCGCGATCGCGGACAGTGGAGCGTCCAGACCGGATTCTGCGTAGATCTCACGGGCAGCGGCGACAAGGGCGGCCCTGTTACGGGCGGCCGCCTTAGGCCCCTCATTCGTGGGCCGTCGCTCGTCGTTCATGGGTTGCTGCGTCACTCCCAGAGAGTAGCGGGCAGGTGTCCGAATGCAGCTGGTTCCTCGTCGGCCTGGTCGCCTCCCCACCGTGACTCCATCACCACTACGGTGCGCGGCTGGGACAGCATGCCCGCGGTCGTCGCCCGAGCCGGTGCCGACCGGAACACGGGCGGCTGTGGAGCTCAGCCGGTCTGCTCCGGCTCTGTGCCGGCGCTCCGGCCGGGATCCGTCGGGACCGGGTTCTCCCACGCGGCAAGACAGCCGTCGATCAGTTCACGCACTTCCGCGTGGCCCCCGGTCAGTCCGAGCGCGGCATCCATTACCAGGACACGGGACAGTCCGCTGATCAGGACGGTCAGCGCGGCGGGCGACGGGATGCCGACGGCGGCAAACCGGCCGGCGAGGGCCGTCTCCAGGATCTCCTCCTGCAGCCGGCGGAAACGGTTCAAGTACGCCGAGAGTTCGGCGCGCACCGCCGGCCGGTGGTTCGCGAGCGCGATGAACTCGACCGTGAGCGCGGCGCCCCGCGGGTCGCTGCTCAGCTCCCACAGGGCACGCAGTGGTTCGGCGGCCCGACGGAGGTCGTCGAGGCGCCGCAGGTTCGTCTCCGCGCCACGCCTGAACACGGCCAGGAACAACTCGTCGACAGTACCGAAGTAGTAGTACACCAGCGCAGGATTGACTCCCGCGCGGGCGGCGACCTTGCGGGTGCTGACCGCGGCGTAGCCGTCCTCCAGCATCAGCTCCACCGCCGCGTCCAGCAGCGCCTCGCGGGTCGCCGAGTCGCCGCCTTGATGCAGGCGGCCCGCTCTCATGAGCACCTTCCAGCGACTACGGGCCGGATGCGGCCGATCGTGAACACCCGTGCAGTGTAACGGTCTTGACTCGCGCACCGGCCGATGTTAGTCATGTGCCCAACATGAGTTTAGGCACTCGCCTAACACCACTCGCCCCACACCGACCCCGAGATTCCGACACAACAAGTACCGCCAGAACCCGGTCCGGCTCGGTCCGGAGAGCGCGAGCGGAAAGGCTTGGATCGTGTCCGTCACCTTCACCGCCATCAGCCGTGAGATCGGCGCGGAGACCAGCGAGCTCACCGGAGCCCGCTTGCGCGAGCCCGAAGCGGTCGCCGCGTTGCGTGCCGCGCTGGACGTCGGCGGCGTGGTCGTGTGCCATGGCACCGATCTGTCCGACGACGACTTCTCAGCCCTGGGACGAAACCTGGGAACACCCGTCGCCGCTCCCCTGGGCGGGGTTCCCGCCCACCCCGAGATCGACACGATCACCCTCGACCCCGCCAGGAGCGAACTGGCGGCCGTACGCCGGGGCACCTTCTTCTGGCACATCGACGGCACCCGCGACGAGGTTCCGCAGAAGGCCACGATGCTGTTGGCCCGGCAGGTCGCCGACGAGGGAGGAGACACCGAGTTCGCCAACACGTACGCCGCCTGGCAGGCATTGCCCGAGGACGAGAAGAAGCACCTCGCCGGATTGCGGGTGCGGCACAGCTTCGCCGCGGCCCAGCTGTTGGTGACCCCCGATCCCTCGCCGAAGGAGCGCGCGGCCTGGGACGCGGTGCCCGCACGTGAGCATCCACTGGTGTGGACCCATGGCGACGGCCGGGCCTCGTTGCTGATCGGGGCCACGGCCGACCGAATCGTCGGCATGGCGGAGGACGAGAGCCGGGACCTGCTCAAGCACCTTCTCGACTGGGCCACCCAGGACCGCTTCACCCTGCGCCACAGCTGGCACCCCGGCGACCTGGTGATATGGGACAACACGGGCATGCTCCACCGAGCCCTTCCCTACAGGCAGACCTCTCCGCGGCTCCTGCGCAGGATCACGTTCGCGGGCGAGGAGGCGGTGGCGTGAGCGGCACACCGGGGTCCTCGGCGCCCCCTCCCCCTGAGGAGCGGCTGGCGCGGTTGGAGCGCGACGTGCGGTATCTGACCGACCGGCAGCAGATCCTCGATTGCGTCGCCCGGCACGCGCGCGGTCACGATCGGTTCGACGTCGACCTGTTGACCGCCGCATATCACGAGGACGGCGTCGACGAACACGGCCACGCGGTCAACGCGGGTCCCGAGTACGCGCAATGGGCGAACGCGGTGCACTCCGTAGTCGCGGAACTGCACACGCACAACATCACCACGCACCTGTGCGAGATCGACGGGGACACCGCGCACTGCGAGAGCTACGTCCTGGTCGGCCTGTTGCACCGCGGCGGCACCACCGCCCAGCTGATGAGCGGCCGCTATCTCGACCGGATGGAGCGCCGTGACGGCACATGGCGCATAGCCGTGCGCCGCTGCACCGTGGAGCTGGCGCTCACGGCGGACGCCTCCATGCTGCAGACGGGCTTCTTCAAGAAGCAGGGTTTCGTCAAGGGCACACGGAACGAGGGGGATCTGTCGTACCACCGGCCACTACGGATGGCGGACGGCTCCGCACGACGGTGGTGACAACCCCGGTACCGGTGTCCTCGCCACGGGGACGGAAGGGAGGGCGAGCGTGCGCATCGGACTGACCGGAGGCGCCGACAGCGTCGAGCGGATCGTGCGGCAGGCCGAGGAGGCGGAGCGGGACGGCTTCAGTTCGCTGTGGTACGCGAGCGGGGTGGCGGGTGATCCCCTGACGGCGATGGCGGTGGCCGGACGGGCGACCTCGTCGATCGAGCTGGGCACGGCCGTACTCCAGACGTATCCCTGCCACCCGGTCCTTCAGGCGGCCCGGGCCGCGTCCGTACCGTTCGCCATGGGCCGGGCGGGCTTCACCCTCGGTATCGGTCCGTCCCACCGGCCGCTGGTCGAGGGCGTACTGGGGTTGTCGTACGACGCCCCGGGGGCCGCCACTGAGGAATATCTCCGGATCCTCACCGCCCTGCTGCGGGGGGAGGCTGCGGACCTCACCGGACAGTACTGGTCCGCGCACACCCCACCGCCCGCCGTGCTGCCGGCGGCGGGTGTGCCGGTGCTGCTCGCGGCGCTGGGCCCGCGCCTGCTGCGCGTGGCCGGCGAGTGCGCGGACGGTGTGGTGCTCTGGATGGCCACGGCCCGGGCGATCGGCTCCCATGTCGCTCCGCGCCTGCACAAGGCCGCCGCGGGCGCCGGACGACCGGCCCCGAGAATCGTCGCCGGGCTGCCCGTCGCCGTGCACGACGATCCCGTCGCCGCCCGTCAGGCGGCAGCCCGTACCGCGGCGGTCTACGGTGACCTGCCCAACTATCGCCGCATCCTCGAGATCGGCGGCAAGTCCTCTCCCGCCGAGGCCGCCGTCGTCGGTGACGAGGCCGCCGTCCGCGGGCAGTTGCGCGCCTTGCTGAACGAAGGAGCCACCGACATCTGGGCGTTCATCGTTCCGGTCGGAGACGACAGGGACAGCCGCCGGGCCTCGGTGCACCGCACCAGGGAACTGCTCCGGCAGCTCGCCGTCGACGCCTGACCCGACAGCAGCAGGCTTCGTGGTCGTACGGGTACGGATTCGGGTACGGACACTGGTCAGCGGCCCACGACGCGTACCCTCCGGACTTCGCCCACCCGGGCGAAGAACGTCACCATGCCGCCCTCTCGCTGTGCCGTCACCCTGAGACAGGCAAGTAGGTACCCTGCTCGGTGTACGTCGACGTCTGCCGGACCTCGACGGCCGAGCAGGGTGATCCCCCGCGGCGGCCATGGCGAAGTGCACATCATCGACGCGGAGACGGGCCATGAGACGACCCGTCCGCGGCGCCGCGACAGGCGACGTTCGCCCTCGGGCCGACACCGGCCGGAGGCGCCGCGCGGCCGGCATACCCCGGCGCCGCATACGGCCGCGTCGGCCGAAGAGACCAGTTCGTTGGTCTGCGACGGGTACGGAAGCTCCGTCAGAGAGCAGGGTGCCGAGTGCACCAGTCGGTAGCCCGCTCATAGCGGGCGGCGGCGGTGACGACGGCTGTGTCGGCGAACCGGGGACCGACGATCTGGAGACCGACCGGCAGCCCCTCGGAGGTGAAGCCGCAGGGCACCGAGATGGCAGGGAGTCCGGCGTGGCTGGGCGATTCGGTCAGGCGGTGCAGGTGTCCGCCCGGCTGATCGAGGGGCTGACCGTTGACGGTCGCCGGCCCTCCGACGTCCCCGGCGTGGGGGAAGGCCGGAAAGGGTGTGGTGGGGGTGACCAACAGGTCGAAGTCGGCGAACACCTTCGCGTAGGCGAGGTAGATGTCGGTCTTCGTGTCGCGCCCGGCCCGCCCGACCTCCGCAGGCGAAAGGGCCGCTGCCCGCTCGGCGATGTCGGCCGCCAGCGGCCAGACGTCCAGGCCGTTCGCCTGCATCTCCTCGACGTACGTGAGGTATTCCGGGCCCCAGTAGTGCAGGAAGAACTCCAGTGGGTCGGGCACCTCGACCTGGGTTTCCTCGACGACCGCACCGGCAGCCCTCAGATCGTCGAGAGCCGCGGAGAAGACGCGCCGGGTCTCCCGGTCCACGGGGCCGTGGAGCAGACCGTGGTCGGCTGCGATGCGCAGCCCGCTCAGGTCGCCCTCGGTCAGAGCGGCTTCCGCGTACCGGTCGCCGGTGGCCGGCAGAGAGAAGCGGTCGAGGGGGTGAGGGCCGACAGTGACGTCGAGGAGCAGCGCGGCGTCCACGACATGGCGGGCGATCGGACCTTCGGTGCTGTCCGGCTCGGTGTTGCCGATGAGGGGGATGCGACCGGTCGAGGGCTTGACTCCGACCGCTCCGCAGAGGGACGCGGGGACGCGGATGGAGCCGCCGCCGTCGGAGCCCCAGGCCACCGGCGCGATACCGGCGACGGTCGAGGCAGCAGCTCCGCCGCTGGAGCCACCGGCCGCACGGGAGGGGTCCCATGGGGATCCCGTGATGCCGGTCAGCTTGCTCTCGGTGACGCCGAGGAGCCCGAACTCAGGAGTGGTGGTCTTGCCCAGCAGGATCGTGCCCGCCTCCTTGAGCCGGGACCAGGTGGCGGCGTCCTCGTCGGGCACGTGATCGGCGTAGGCGACGCAGCCGTAGGTGGTGCGCACTCCAGCCGTTTCGGTCAGATCCTTCACCGTGATGGGGATGCCGTACAGCGCGGGCAGGTCCTCCCCGGAGGCGAAACGCCGCTCGGCCTCGACCGCCTGCTCACGGGCGGTGTCGGCGGTGACCGTCACCATGGCGTTCAGGCGACTGTCGACCTGGTCCATGCGTGCCAGCGCCGCATCGACCACTTCCACCGGCGACAGTTTCCGGCTCCGGTACAGCTGTCCGATCTCAAGCGCGCTGAGCCACGTCAGGTCATCGGTCACGACGGATCTCCCTCGCTGATTTGGTAAAGCAGTCGCTATACCAACGCTTCCGGGCGGTCACGTCAAGGGCTGGAGGGCGACTGGATGCCATACCGGAAAACCTCCCAACCGGTCATTGCCGGTTGTGTGTCAGTCGCTATACATTCACCGAACCGTACTGCGGACGGGGCCGCGATCAGCGACGAAGGGAGCTTCCATGCTTCATCCCGCCAGGACAGCCGCGGTGTTGAGCGCTGCACTCACCGCGGCGGCCTTGACCTCCTGTTCGGGGACCACCCCCGAACAGGACGACACCGCGGTCACGGATGCCGACCTCGTCTCATCGCTGCCCGCGGCACGGGGGCGACGTGGAAACGAACAACTGGAACCTCACGAGCGGGGCGCCCGACACGCTGAATCCGGCCAACGCCGCCGGCTGCTCGGGCGGACAGGACGTGCGGAAGCTGTGCGACTCGCTGCTCACGCTGGGCCCGGACTTCAGCCTCAGACCGAACTCGGCGACTCATGAACAGGTCACGCCGCAGCGGCGTGGGCACCCTTTTCACCGACCGCCTGTGGCAGCTGACACTCCCGGCCGTCGCCCTGTCCATCGGCTACGGCGCCTACGTCACCTGGCTGACCACCGCCGCGATCAGCCAGGAGGCCCGGGCGGACCATGTGGTCACCCCACGCGGACGCGGCCTCCCTTCCGCCTGTATTCCTCGTCGGCACATCGTCCGTAACGCCGCCCTGCCCATGCTCACCACGTCCGGCTGATGGTCGCGGGGCTGGTCGCGGGATCCGTCGTGGTGGAGTCCGCCTTCGGTATCGACGGCATCGGATCACTCCTCATCGGAAGCGTCTCGTCCGAGGACTGTCCGGTGGTGACGGCCGTCGGGGTCATCATCGTGGCGGCCTTCGTCGTGGTGACCACCGCTCTGGACGCCGCACACAACCTGCTCGACCCACGACTGCGGAAAGGACAGTAGGCCGTGGTCGCACTCACCGCCCCGCCCATCACGCTGCGCCGTCCCCGGCGGCTCGCCACGGACCCCTTGCTCTGGGGCTTCGCCGTCATCGCCACTCTGCTCGTCGCGATCGCTGCAGCCGGCTCGTGGCTCGCCTCCTACGACCCGTCGACCACCGACATCCTCGCCGCCGGACAGGGCCCCGGCAGCGCCCACCTGCTCGGCACCGACTCGCCAGGCCGGGACATCCTCTCCCGCACCCTGGTCGGAGCCCGGCTCTGCTCCTGCGGGCCCGCGCTGATCGTTCTGGGCAGTGCCACCATCGGCACTGCGTCGGCCATCGCCGGCGCTTGGTACGGCGGGTGGGTCGACCGAAGCCTCGGCCGCGTCACCACAATCATGTTGGTGCTCGTGGCCGTGGTGGCCACCGCCGTGTTCGGTGCCGGCTTCTGGGCCCCGGTGCTCGCCCTCCCTCTGGTCCGCCGGCCGGAGTGCCGGCCTGGCGCATCTGCTCGGTCCGTCCGCTGCGCAACGTCGCCCTCATCGTGCCGGCACAGGCCACGATCGGGTTCGGCTCTGCGCTGGTGGACTCCGGCGCCGTGTCCTTCCTCGGCCTGGGCGTGCAGGCACCGCAGGCCGAATGGGGCCTCATGTTCTCCGAAGGCCGGTCCGAAGTTCTGGACGGCGTCATCCAGCAGAGCCTCACCGCGGGAGTGTTCATCGTCATCACGGTCGTGGCCTTGAACATCCTGAGGGAACGCCTGACCAGCAGATCCGTAGGCGCCCGATGGCGCAGAGCAGTCCGGGACCGACTCGCGGCGCGGACGGCCCGCAGTCCGCTCCCCTGGGGCGTCACAGCGCCGGTGATGCCGAGCCGGTGCTTTTGAGCATGCCGTCCGTCGGAGTCACCGCCGGCCCCGTCACGACCGTAAGGTCCTCGTCCGCGACGTCGATCTTCCTGTGGCGGCCGGCCGGCTGCCCCGCGGCCTGTCCGGCGGGCAGCCCAGCGCGTCGTCAGCGTACAGGCCCTTCTGGCCGACATCCGGGAACGCACCTGCGTCAGTTTCCTGTTCGTCTCGTACGAGCCGACCGTCGTCCGGCAGATCACCGACACCTGCGTCGTACTGCATCACGGCCGCGTCGTCGAGCAGCGCTCGACCGCCGACATCCTCGACAGCCCACAGGATCCCTGCACACGCCAGCTCCTGGACGCGGTACCCCGGCCCGGCCGGAAGCCTCGCCGCCGCTCCTGACTCCAGCCCTCGGTCCGCCCTTCGTGGGCGGTTCCCACCCCCGATATACGTCACCTGCTACATGAAGGAGTTTTGATGGGCATCATCTCCACAGAGGGAATGTCAACACTGACCGTCTCGGATCCCTCCGAGGTACCGGGCCTCGTCGACAAGACGTTTATCACCCCTTGGTTCGTCGTCGACGAGGACCGGCTCACCTCCTTCGAGCACGCCTCGTACCACGAGGAATACCCGCACGGCTACGGCGGCGAGGACGGGTACGGCGAGGGCCTGGTCGAAGGGTTTCACCTGCTCAGCCTCCTCGACGTCCTCTGCAACCACGCCATGTGGGGGGAAGGGCCCTGGCTCGCCTGGAACTACGGCCTGGACCGTGTGCGCTTCGTCTCCCCGATCCGCACGACCGACCCGTTCCGCGTCCAGGGCCACGTGCGGGAGGTGATCGACCGCGGCGAGCAGGGTCATCTCGTCGTCGTCGACTTGCGCGCCGAGGTCAAGGACCGCGAAAAGCCGGGCTTCATCGCCACACAGCGCGTGTTGTGGACCACCCGCTGACCTCATCCAGCTTCCCGGAAAGGAGACGCCGTGACCGGCGCTCTGCCCACGGATCGACGTCAACTGCTCGACATGACGATCCCCGAAGCCCTCGACCACGCAGCCCGCCAATGGCCCGACAAGACCGCGTTGGTCCACCTGGAAGGCGGCGGGCCGACACTCACCTGGCACCAACTGCGACAGGACATCACCCGCGTGAGGTCCGGGCTCGAACGCCTCGGCGTCGCTCCCGGCGACAAGGTCGGCATCCTTCTGCGCAACCAGGTCGAGTTCCCCCTCACCTGGCTGGCCGTGATCGAGGCCGGCGCGGTCGCCGTACCCATGAACCCCCGGTACACCTCGCGCGAGATCGGGTTCGTGCTCCAGGACTCGGGAGCGCGCTGGATCGTGGCCGCCGCCGACGTAGTCGGTGAGGCGCACGCCGACGGTGCGGTCGGCCCGGTACCGACCGAGCGCATCGTCACCGTCGGCCCCTCCATGCCCGGCACCTCGGCCTTCGCGGACCTGCTCACGCAGGAGCCGACCCCGCGAAGTCACCGAGCCGACCGGCTCGACGTGGTGAACATCCAGTTCACCTCGGGCACCACCGGCCTGCCCAAGGGGTGTCTGCTGACCCACGCCTACTGGCTGGAACTCGGTGTGTACGGGGTCGGCTCCTTCGCCGACCGGCCCGCGCAGCGCATCCTCGCCGATCACCCTTTCTTCTACATGCAGAACCAGGCGTACTTCATGCTGGCCCTCGTCGGCGGTGGCGCCCTCTACGTCACCGCCGGCCTCAGCCGCCGCAAATTCATGGGCTGGCTCCTCGACCACCGGATCGACATGGCCTGGATCGACGAGGACATGCTGGACCTGCCCGAGAGCCCTGCCGACCGGCGTCTCGCCCTGGAGTTCGCGCCGGTCGCCGCTCTGCCGCGCGCCCTTCACCGGCCACTGGAGCAGCGGTTCGCTTTGAAGGCCAGGGAGGTGTACGCCAGCACGGAGGTCGGCAACGGCACCTACGTTCCCCACGACCGCGACGACCTCGTCGGGTCGGGCTCGATGGGCATCTGCTACCCCAACCGCGAGTCCAAGGTCATCGCCGCGGACGGCACCGAAGTGCCCCCCGGCCACTCCGGTGAGCTGTGCCTGCGCGGCAGCGGCATGATGCTCGGTTACCACAACCGGCCCGAGACCAACGCTGAGCTCTTTCTGCCCGGCGGTTGGTTCCGCACCGGCGACATCGTGCGCAAGGAGGCCGACGGACTGCACTACTACGAGGGCCGCCTCCGCGACATCGTCCGACGCAGCGGCGAGAACATCGCCGCCGCCGAGGTCGAGATGCAGATCTCGACGATGCCCGAGGTGGCCGAGGTCGGCGTCATTCCCGTCCCCGACCCGGACCGCGACGAAGAGGTCAAGGCCGTCATCGTGCTCCGGCCCGGCGCCCAGCTCACCGCCGAGCAGGTCGCCGACTGGTGCAAGCAGGGGCTCGCGCCCTTCAAGGTCCCGCGCTATGTGGAGTTCCGGGACGCGCTGCCGTACACCTCCAGCGGCAAGATCGCCAAGGCCACGCTGCGCGCCGAGGCCCCGAGCGACCGCGTCGTCGACCTCAAGGCGCTGTGAACCACGTGCGGGGGCCGGCTCGTCCGGCCCCCGCACGGTTCCGCGATGCGGGGACGCCGCGGCAGACGCCGGCCCCCGGAAGGCCAGGCACGCGGACTCCTCTGTACCGTGTTCAGCCGGCGAGAGGGGCGTGCGCCGCCTGCCGCTGATGCACCAGCAGCGTGACGAACTCGTCCAGCGTCGCGAGCTGCCTCTCCGGGGTCCACATCTCGGGGTGCTCCACTGCCGACAGCGCCATTCCCGACACCCAGGACCGAGCCAGATCTATGGTGGAGCCCAGCCGCTCGGCGGGAACGAAGCCCCCCAGCCCGTGCCTGAGGACCGAGCGCATCGCGGGTTCCAGTTCGTCGCTTCGGGCGCGGAGGAGCGGCTCGGCATTCCGGTAGGCCACCAGGGCGACGCGGGTCCTCTCCATGGCGAGGGACTCCTCCGTCAGCGGAAGGAACCACTGGAGCGCGGCCCTCAGCCTGTCGAGGGGGTCCTCGATGGAGGCCAGCTCCAGGAGGAAGGAGTCGGCGTCGGCCAGCGTGTGATCCAGGATGGCACCCAGCAGAGCTTCGCGGTCGGCGAAGTAGTGAGTGATGAGAGTGATCGACCCGCCCATTCGCTTTGCGATCTTCCGCAGCGTCAGCTCGGGGAGGCCCCCCTCGTTGAGAGCGGCGACGGAGGCCATGACGATGTCCCGTATCCGCTCCTGTGCATCCACCTGCCGCGGCACGTGACACCTCCGATGCGCTTTCCCCGGCGTTGTACGACAGACACTACACAACGCTGAGGATTACGGCCGTACTCCGCCGGGTCCGCTCGTTCCCGGGACCGACTCCGGCAGATGGGGCACAGGCACCTTCGCACCACGGTCAGAGGCAGCCCGCGTGGCGCGCAGCAGGGGAACGGCCGCTACTGCGGTGGCCACTGCGAGGATGACGCCGAAAGCAGGTGCACCCCACGTGTCGAGGACCCACCCGGAAGGAGCTGGTCCCAGGGCTGTGCCGATCGCCAGTGCGCCGGTGGCGGCTGCCACCCAGCGCCCTGAGCTGTCGGCGGAGGCGGCTACGGACAGCACCAGGACGAGCAGTGCCATGAAGGAGACCTGCCAGATCACGGCGGATGCGACGAAGCTGACCCACCAGGGAACGGCGGCGATCACCAGCTTGGCGAGGCCCTCGACCACGATGAAGGCGACGATGAGCGGTGTGCGCCCGCACCTGGGGACGGCCAGCCCGCACACGAGGACCCCCGCGAGGGACGCGAAGGAGGCCACGGCCAGCACCATCGAGACGGTGTCGGCGGACATGCCCTCGTACCTCTCCCCCAGCGTGGCACCCGCCCCCGTGAGGCGTACGCGACCCTCCCCGGCCGGCGCCGCACCGGTGGCGCGCAGCTCGCCGCGGGCCTGCCCGGCCCACGCCCCGGCCCCGCACCGCTCGAAGGCGACCAGCGCCTCCGTGAGCCGGTCGCGCGCCTCCCTGAGCCGTCTGCGTCTGCGCAGCCACTTGCCGTACAGCAGCCGGGTGCGGGCCTGCTCGAAGTCGCCGCCCACGGCGTCGTGCGCGGCCAGCGCGTCCAGGTACAGCGCGTCGGCCCGGTCCGGCGGGGCCAGCAGTGCGCGGCAGCGGGCGAGCTGGGCGGGTGCCTGCGGGTCGGCGCCGAACTGCGCCCACAGGGCGAACTCCTCGACGACCGGGCCCGCCTCCTCCGGCCGCCCGGCGAGGACGGCGGCCTCCACCTGGCAGGGCATGGCGAGCATCCGTACACCGAAGTGACCGTGGCGGGTACCGGCGCCGACCAGGGGGCCGAGCCGGGCGGCGGCCTCGGCGGGCCGGCCCCGGCCCAGGTCGGCGCGGCCGAGCGCCCATTCGGCGAGGGTGGCCGCCTGGGTGAGCCCGTGCCGCCGGGCGGTGTGCAGGGCGGCCTCCGCCTGCTCGGCGACGAGCGCGGCCTCGCCCTCGATCGACGCGGCCAGGGCCAGGACGGCACGGTGGTGGGCCGCCGAGTTCCGCTGCCCGCAGTGGTGCGCGGCGCGCAGTCCCTCCTCGGCGTGGGCCCGCGCGCGGGCGTGCCGTCCGGCCCGCAGCTCGGCGTAGGCCAGGTACTCCAGGGCGCGCGGGACGAGGGAGGCCGGGCCCCGCGCCCTGGCCTCGGCGAGTGCTCGGGCGCCGGCCCGGCAGCCGGCACTCACGTCGCCCACCAGCAGGGCGGCCGCCGCCGACCGCAGCAGCGCTTCCGGGTCGCCGCGGTCCGCGGCGCGTTCCACGACGCGCCGCAGCGGCCGTACGGCCTGGTCGTACCGCTGCTCCAGCAGGGCCTGCATCCCCAGGCGGTAGTCCTCCGCGGCGTCGCTCCCGGCGTCACCCGGGTCCCGCTCCCCGCGGCCGGTGCCCATGGCGGCGCGTACGGCGGTGGGGGCGTCCGCCGCCAGGGCCGTGAGGCAGGCCGTCATGTCGCCGGCCGCCCAGGCCGCGTCCGAGGCGGCGAGGCGGGCGGCCCGCGCCTGCGCGGGGTGCCGGACGGCGAGCAGGGTGCCCGCGCACAGCAGCGACTCGTGGGCGTCGAGGACGTCTCCGTCGCTCAGTTCCAGCAGTCCGTGCAGCAGTTCCGCGTGCCCGCGCACCGTGTCGGGGGCGGGGTCGGCGCGGGCCGCGGTGAGCAGGCGGCGGGCCGTGGCCGGGCGGCCCGCGTGCAGGGCGTGTCCCGCCGCGGCGGTCCGGCGTTGCGCGCGAGCGGCGGCGTCCGGCGTCAGCTCGGCGGCGCGCGCCAGGGCGGCGGCCCGCCGCCGGGGGGAGGCCGGCTCGCGCGGATCCTCCGCCACGGCCGCCAGTTCGTCCGCCAGCAGCGGTGCGGGACCGGGCACGGCCAGGGCCCGGTGCACGAGCGCCGTGAGCCGGTCCCCGTGCGCCTGCGCGGCCCGGGCGAGTGCGGCGTGGGCCGCGCGGCGCCGGTCCGGGCGGGCGCCCAGGTACACCGCCTCGCGCAGCAGCGTGCCGGTGAAGCACAGCCGGTCGCCGTCCGGCACCAGCACTCCGGGCACCTGCCGGGCGGGCAGCTCGTCCCCCGGCGGCCCCGACGATGCGACACGTGTCAACGACAGCGCGCGGAAGACGAGTTCGGCGTGGGCGCCGTCGCCGCCGGGGTCCGGCCGCTGGGCGGCGGCCGCGACGAGCAGCAGGTCCCGGTGGCCGGCCACCGGTCCGTCCGGGCCGTCGTCCACCAGGCCGCGTACCACTTCGCCGTCGACGAGGGGCCACGGCAGCGCCCGTTCCCCGCTCAGTTCGGCGGCGGACAGCCGGCCCACCAGGGCGTGCAGCAGGGCGGGGTTGCCCTCCGCCGCGTCCAGCAGCTCCGCGCGGACGGTCCGGTCCGTACGGCCGCCGGTCAGCTCGTCGAGGAGGGCGCCCGCGTCCGCGTCCGGCAGCGGACCCAGACGGAGTGACGGCAGTCCCGCGAGGTGCGGGTCGGCGGCGCGGTGCCCCGCGACCGTCAGCAGCAGCGACACCGGGCCGGCGGTGTGCAGGCGCCGGGCGGCGTACCCGAGGGCGGCCCGTGAGGCTGCGTCCCACAGATGAACGTCGTCCACGCACACCAGCAGCGGGGAGTCCGCGGCCGTGTCCCGCAGCAGGTCCAGCAGGACCCCGGGTCCGGGCGGGGCGGCCGGGACGGCACCGGGCGGGCCGTTCCGGCCGTTGCGGCCGTTGCGCAGGGCGGCCGCGGCGCACCGTACGGCGCGCACTCCGCCGTAGGGCGGACGTGTCTCGCTGCGGGCGCTCTGCACCCGGAGGACGGGGCCGCCCCGGAAGGCGCGGGCGGCGTGGTCGAGCAGGGCCGTGCGGCCGAGTCCGGGCGCGCCCGTCAGCACGATGACGGCGCCGGCGCCGGTGCCCGCGGTGCCCGGGGACGCGGTCACGGCCGCCGTCGCCCGCAGCTCGGCACCGCGGCCGTACAGCCGCGGTGGGTCGCTCATGGGTGCGTGTGGGGTCACGGAAGCGGACGTTACTTCCGTGGAAAGCCATGTGGAAGCCAGGCATCCGAGCGAGGTCTCCGCGTACGCTCCGCCTCTACCTGGGGTAACGCCCGGCGCGGGCGGGCAAAGCCTGTGCGGCCGCACAGCGCGAACGGTGTCGCGCTGGGCGGCCGCACAGCGTTCCGGCGTTCAGGAGGTGTGCGGGCAGTTGCCCCGGTACTCCTCGATCGTCAGGCTCGCCCGCGGCAGCGGGCACAGGAACTGCTCGTAGCGGGTGTCGTTGTCGATGAACCGCTTCAGCCAGGAGACGCTGTACTTCGCGATCGTCGTGTCCGACGTGTTCGGCGCGAAGTGGGTGGCGCCGTTCAGCTCCAGGTACGCCCGGTCCGTCGAGGACGGCAGGCTGCTGTAGAACGGCTCCGCATGGCTGGCCACCGGGGCGACCGTGTCACCGTCGGCGCCGACGATCAGCGTGGGCGTGGTGACCTCGGGCCAGGTCTTGTCGAGGTTCCACGGCGTGAGCGGGATCGCCGCCTGCAGGGACGGACGGGACTTGGCGGCCTCCAGCGCGCCGCCGCCGCCCATCGAGTGACCCATGACGCCGAGCCGGCTGCTGTCCACCCGGGACCGCACCGAACTGCGCTCGGTGAGGTAGTCCAGGGCCGCCAGCAACTGCCGCCCGCGGGAGTCCGGCTGGTCCAGCGTGGTGAGCGTGTCGATGGTGAACACCACGAAGCCCTGCGAGGCCAGGCGCGGGCCCAGCCAGGAGATGGAGGACTCGTAGGCGGTGAAGCCGGGCGAGATGACGACGGCGCCGAACGTGCCGTCGGCCGTGCTGGTCGGGTAGTAGATCGTGCCGCCGCCGAAGCCCGACACGAGGAGCGAGGAGACGGACGTCTGGGACACGGCGTACGGGCCGCGCAGCGCCTCGATGCTGCTGGTGGTGGGGGCCGGCCCCCGCTCGTACGGGTTCTCCGCCGCGTGGGCGCCGGGACTCGCCATGGTGCCGAGTCCCAGCACCGCCGCCACCGCGGCCACCATGCCCGTGAACCGGCTCATCCGGCGGCGCGGGGAGCGGCGGCATGCGCCGGTCACCGTGGTGGACGGATCCTGCTGCGGGTGCTGATGCACGACGACATCGTCCTTCCTGTCGTGAGGGGGCCGTGGCGGAGACGACGCGTCGGCGTGACGCGTGTACGTGTGGGGAGCCTCCGGCTGCGGCACCGCCCGTGGGGTGGGATGCCACTGTGGAGGCGCAGCCCGTACCGCGGTATCGGCAGAATCACCGGTCTCGTTGAGGGACAGGAGGGGGCGGGAGGAGGAGACACGAGGACAGAGGAGGGCAACGGTGGGCGCGGACTCCCGCGCCCACACCCACCGGCCGGCCGGACGCCCCGTCAGGCGGCGCGCAGGCCCTGTTCCCGGTGCGCGCGGAGCACGTCCGCGTACCGGTGGCCGCTGCTCTTGACGGTGCGGGGACGCCGGGGCGCGGGACCTGGCGGGCCAAAGGGCTCTGGCGGGCGTACAGGGCCGGGCCGGTGGGGTCGGTGGCGCGACGCGGGCCGGGGAAGCAGCGGTTCAGGCCCAGCCGGTCCAGGGGGGCGGCGTCGATCGGGGAGTCGCCCTCCCGCGCGGGCAGTTCGACGCCTGGACCTCGCGCATGTCCTTCAGAGCTCGCAGCGGGACACTCACCGTCACGCGCCGCCCCGGACGGGCACCGCCGCGGCCGCACGGCTCACGGTCTTTCCCACGGTTCCCGGTCCTCCGTCCCGCTGCCGCCGGGGACACCGGTTCCGGCGGACGCCCCCTGGGACATCCGGCTCGCGGTGACGGCGTTGCCCAGTTCCCGCTGGAGCTCCTCGGCGAGGGAGTCGCCCCGTACGGTGTCCACCAGGTCGTGGGCGAGGCGGTGCAGTTTCACGTTGGTGCGCTGGGAGACCGTGACGAGCACGTGCCAGGCCTCCTCGGGGCTCAGCCGGAACGAGGCCATCAGGACGCCACGGGCCAGGTCGATCGTCGGCCGCGTCCGCATGGCCCGCCGGAGCTGCCCGACCTCGACGCGCAGTTCGTCCAGGTCCTCCGCGGACGACTCCCCGCCCTCCGGCGAGGCGTGGGCGGGAGCGAACTCCGGGCAGGCGGGCCCGGAGAAGGCGAACAGGGTGCGGGTGCCGGTCACTTCGAGCAACCGCTCGACCGCGGGGCCGACGGCGCGCAGGGCCACTGTGCGGCCGCCCTCCAGGGCCCGTCGCCGCATCGCGAGCAGGACGTTGAGACCCGAGCAGTCCGCGAAGCCGACCTGTGCGAGATCGAGGTCGACACCTCTGACGGACCGGTCGAGGGCGTCCCGCAGGGCATGCTGCAGCAAGCTGCCGGTGTCGACGTCCAGGTCACCCGACACCACGACGAGCGTGCGGTCGCCGTCCGCTCGGCTCTCGACCGTCAGCGGGCACGGCCGGGAGCCGGCCGCGCCGTCAGCGAGCGCCGCGTACCCTGCGGCGCCGTTCCACTCCATGAACTGCCCCGAGAACGCCGACTCCGGCATGACTGCCTCTCCCACGGGGTCTCGCGTGCAATCGCTCATCTCTGCCTTCAGGCTCACCCAGGACGAAGAACACGTCAAGGGATACACGAAAAGCATTTCGCGTATCCAGTTACGGGAATACTGGGACCTATACTGGCCGCCATGGGTGGAGTGCCGGAGTCGTACGTCGGATGGACGTTTCTTACCAATCACGCGCGTGTGCTTGCCTCGATCGCCGATGATCACAACGTCCGTATCCGCGACATCGCCGCACGCTGCCGGCTCACCGAGCGCGCGGTGCAGAAGATCATCGCCGACCTCGAGCAGGAGGGTTACCTGTCGCACACCAAGGAGGGGCGGAGCAACATCTACCGGATCGAGTCCGAGAAGGTGTTGCGTCACCCGGCCGAGGCCGGACTGAGCGTCGCAGCCCTGCTCGCCCTGCTCCTCCGGGACGAGGACCGGCGCGTGGGGCGGGCGTAGCCGCCCCAGTAGCGACGCCGGAGCCGGTGAGGAGTCACCCCGGCACAGGAGTCGAACCCGGTACGACGGGGACCCGCCCCCTGTTCCGCCCGCCGAGGGCGGGACGAGGGGAGGAACCGATGAAGCGTGTCAGGCCGATCTGGGTGATCGCCGCAGCCCTCGTGGCCGGGGCCGCCGTCCTGCGGTGGACCAGGCCCCCGCGGGCCGTGTCCGTGCCGGCCGGTCCGGACGACGGTTCCCGGCTGGTGGTGACGGTCCATCGTGAGCCCGGCGACACGATCACGGAAGGAATCCCGGGACCGGGCCGGACCTGACGGGGACCGGGACCGGGCCGGACCTGGTGGGGAGAAGGACCGGGCCGGCAGGGTCGCCCGGCCGGAGGCGTCACCGGCCGGTGGGGGCGGCCCGGCCGAAGAACACGGCGTATCCGGCGGGGAGCCGGCCGATGAGCTGGTTCAGCTCCCCGGCCGGGACGGTGTCCGCCACGCTGGTCAGCACCGCGTTGACGTCCCACTGGGGGCTGTGGGCGTGCGCGGGCGTACGCTCGCCGACCCGCAGGCAGAACTCCTCCACCCCGTAGGACGCGGCCCGGTCGGCCGAGGCGGCCGTGAGCGTGCCGCCCAGCGGGGCCGGCAGCTGCGCAGCCAGGTCCCGGGCCTCCGGTGCGGTGATCCGTTCCGCGAGCACCTCCAGTACCGCCCTGGAGGTCTGTGCGGCCTCGTCCTGGTCCGCGTACTCACCGCGGTCCCTGACACGGGCGAGGAACTCGTCGTACCGCATGGGGCGCTTCCTTCCACTCCGATGTGGCCGGTGACGCATGTGGCCGGTGACGCCAGAGCGAAGGCTCGCTCTCGTCCCCCGAGTGCCCGTCGCTCCCGGGCGATAACGGCTGTTCCCGTGGACTCCCCGACCCGGTGTGCGACCACCGGACTGCCGCGGTCCCCGGGATCGGAGGGGCCGTCCCCGTCCGGGCCGTTCCGGCTCGCCACCGGAGGGAACCCGGTGGCCCTGGAGAGACAGCGGGGCGGGGACCGGGCCGCCGGGCGGCCTCTCGTGCCGGGTCCCGGACGGCCGGTCCCCGGTGTCCCACAGGTCCCGGCAGATCAGGACGAGTAGCCCTTGTCTCGCTGGGAAACAGCAGCGAAGGGACCGAGATTTCACTGTGAACGGCCCTGCTACCGATGGGACCGGGGAAGGTGAGATGGCGACCGAGCCGCACTGGAGCGAAAAACTGCCTTCCGACGAGATCGAGAAGTACCACGTCGCCTTCGACGGAGAGCTGGGCGACGTGACGGGGGCGCGTCTGGCCGCCGAGGAGTTCCTGTGTGCCGTGGCGCGCATGGCGCCGCCGACGGCACCCGAGCACTGGGACGACATCCTGCTGGTCGTCAACGAACTGGCGGCCAACGCGGTCCAGTACGCCCCGGGGCCGTTCACACTGACGATGCGCCGCACGTTCGACGGTGTGCATGTGACGGTGCACGACACCAGCACCACGCCGCCCGCGCCCCGCCCGTTCCACCCCAGCAAGGGTGGCGGCGGCATCGGGTGGCATCTGGTGCACACACTGTGCACCCAGGTGAGCGTGGTGGCACAGGACGACGGCAAGGACATCCACGTCTTCCTGCCCTGGTGACCCACGGGCCCTCGCACAGGGGCGGCGCACGGCGGGCCGCGCCGTCGCTGTGCGAGGGCCCGCGCGCGTACGGGCCGTCAGACCAGCGGCACGAACACGCTGATCGTCTTGCCGCCCTCCGGACGGCGCCGGACGTCGATGTCACGCGCCAGACGGATGATCAGTGGCCACCCGTAGCCGTTGCCGACGTGCGCCAGAGGCAGGGTGCCGGGACCGTAGGCGGCGGCGGGGACGACATCACTGTGGTCCCGCACGCTCAGCCGTACCCCTTCGGGCGTGGGCGCCACCTCGAACCCCGCGATGCCGCCGCCGTGCCGGATGGCGTTCGTCACCAGCTCCGAGACCACGAGCAGTAGATCGATGACGGCCTGCTCGGCGACGCGCCGGCCGGGGGCGCCCCAGTACTCCTGGACCACGGAGCGCGCGTGGTGCCGTGCCGCCGCGGCGCTGGTGATGGCCACCGGCGCCGGCGCCGCCCCGCCCCCGACGGGTCCGCCGCCATTGCCGGGAACGGCGGCCCTGGCCGGCAGTCCGTTCACGTCTCCCCCGGTGGCGCCGCCGGACGCGCCGTCGCCGGAAGAGACGGACGGGACGGGAGAAACGGAGGAGACGGAAGAGACGGGAAAGGCGGGAGAAAAAGGTCTCGTCGGCATGCCCGTGCCCGAAGCGATGGCCCGCGTCGGCGTTCCGTTGCCGGACGGGGCCCCGTCCGCTCCGGCGTGCCGGCCGTAGGGGCCGTGGCCGTTCTTGAGGTCCGTCGCGTCGGTGGCGTTCACGAAGCCACCGTCCCCGGTCGTGCGGCGTTCCACCGACATCAACCCCGGACGGCCCGCGACGCACCGCGTCCGCGCGCGCTCCGCGCCGCGCGCGGAGGACGGAACACCGGGCCCCCGGCTTTCGGGACGCCGCACTGGTCCGGCATCGGCACACTCCCACTTCCCACGCTCGTCACGGTCGCCCCCGCGGCCGCGGTCCCTCGGCAGGCCACGTGCCCCGTGGCCGCTTCCGCAGGTGCCGTGACGCCGTATCCGCCGGGGCGGATCCGAGAGCGGCACCGTACACGTCGGTCAATCATCATCGAGCCCCGCTTACCCGCTCGGTCCCGAAGCATGAGCGGAATCTTCACTCGCGGCTCCAATTTTCGGACACCGGTCCCCTCCCCGTCCCACCGGGGTCAGGAGGACCGTGTCCTGGCCAGACCACGGTAATAGGCGGCCACGCTCTCCAGGTACCCGACGTCCGAAGTCTCCCGGTCCGTCCGGAACAACGGCGCCGACTTCACCTCGTCGCGGGTGGACGCCACGGTGATCCGCTGGGTCTCCGGGTCGATGCGTGCGACGAGCCCCGCCGGCACCAGGACGCTCTTGCCGAACACCCACACACCCGTGTCGACGATCAGATGCCGCCGGGGCGTGTCCTCGGCCTGCCGGTCCACGTGCCCGATGGTGCCGTCACTGGCCTCGACGGAGAAGCCCGTCAGGTCCTGTCCTTCCTGGTGGCCGCTGTGCGGCGCGTACGACCAGATGTCGTCGAAGTCCACTTCGCTCCCTTCTCTGCGCTGCTCTCTGCGCTGCTCTCTGCCGCTCGTCCGCGTCATCGCCCTCGACAGCAGCAGATACCCCGTTGCGTCGGCCGCATTCAACGCCCCGCTCCCCTCCAGCCACGGTCCGCGGCCCGCGCCCCGGTGCCCACGGGGACCTCTTCGAGGGAATCACCCGGTTGCGGGGGCTTCACCGGCGCAACCGGGGTACCTGATGACAACTCGACGACGTTTCCGGAGGCTTCCTTGATTCCGTTCGTGCACAGGACCCTGGCCATGCAGCTCGAGATCGACGCCCACCGTGTACCCGTGCAGGCCCACCTGAGCTACGACGCGGACGACCCCTTCGCCGTGACGGCGGCGTTCAGCCACGACGAGCGCATCCTCGCGGTGTGGAGACTGGACCGGCAGATGCTCACGGAAGGCGCCCTCCGGCCGGTCGGCGAGGGGGACGTACGGCTGCGTCCGCAGCGTGTGGGGGCCCGTACCGTGCTGCGCATCGAGCTGTCGGGCACCGCCCAGGACGGCACGGGACGGGACCGCGCGGTGGTCCACGCTCCGGCGCACGCCGTGGATCGGTTCTCGGCAGGGGGCTGTCGGAAGGGCTCTCAGACGGGGGCGCCCGCCGCGGACTGGTCGAAGCCCGCGACCCCGCGCGGGCGGCGCACCCGTGCCGCCGGCTCCTGCGCGGCGTCGAGCATGCGGTGCGCCTCCTCGAGCGCCCGCCGGATATCACGGGTGCCCGTCGACACGCACAGCGTGTAGGCGAGGTCCTGCGCACGCCGGTCCGGCCGGCCGTCGCGCTCCTTCCCCTCGCGTTCCTTCCCTTCGCGCGCCGTCAGCTCCTCGTACTCCTCGACGAGCTTGCGCAGTATCACGGGATGGGGCTTCAGCATGTGTTCCACTCCTGGCTCGGGCGGTGTAGGGCGGTGGTCAGGCCCGTCCCCCGGCCGGTCGGGCCGGGGGACGGGAAGGTGGCGCGCGGGTCTCACACGTCAGTCGGGGCGGTTGCGGCCGTCGGCGTGACGCGCCGGCGACCGGTCCCGGCCGAGGGCCTCGTTCCGCACGCGCGCGCAGCTGCGGCTGATGAGGCGG
The DNA here is from genome assembly GCA_000719105.1 of Streptomyces sclerotialus. GTDB lineage: Bacteria > Actinomycetota > Actinomycetes > Streptomycetales > Streptomycetaceae > Streptomyces > Streptomyces sclerotialus_B. Next base: position 46,161 of record JODX01000031.1, read on the forward strand.
GAGACGTGCATCTGGGAGATGCCCAGCTGGTCGGCGATGCGGCTCTGTGTCATGTCCTCGAAGAACCGCATGTAGAGGATGGCGCGCTCACGTTCGGGCAGCTGTCGCAGCCCTTCCTTCGCCGCCTCCCGGTCGACGACGGTGTCGTACGACGAGTCGACGGTTCCGAGGGTGTCGGCGAGGCTGTAGCCGTCGTCTCCCGAGGAGACCTCCGCGTCCAGGGACAGGGTGCTGAAGCTGTCCAGCGCCTCCATCCCCGTGGCGACCTCCTCCTCGGTGAGCTTGGCGTGGGCGGCTATCTCGGCGACCGTGGGCGCGCCGGCGCCGGCGCTCTGGGTGAGCTCGCGGCGCGCGACGCGCACCTTGTTGCGCAGCTCCTGCACCCGCCGGGGGACCCGCAGGGCCCACATCCGGTCGCGGAAGTGACGCTTGATCTCGCCGGTGATGGTGGGCACGGCGTAGCTCTCGAAGGCCCCTCGTTCCGGCTCGAACCGGTCGATGGCCTTGAGCAGGCCGAGCGCTGCGACCTGCCGCAGGTCCTCGAGCGACTCACCGCGGTTGCGGAACCGGCCCGCGATGCGGTGGGCCATGGGCAGCCACGCCTTGACGAGCTCGTCCCGGAGGGCCTCGCGCTCGGGCCCGTCCTGAAGGCTCTGCAGCCGCGCGAAGGCGGCGATGGTGTCAGGGGCGTCGTCATGCGCCCTCTGATGGGGGTTCTGGGGGCGCGTGGACGTGCCGGAAAGGTTTGCGGACGTTTCAACCAGCATGCGGGATCGCTCCTGAACGACGCTTTCAGGGGAATTGCCGCGGGAAAGGGTGCGCGGGGCGGAGAGGCCCCTGAACGGGCACACCTCACCCGTCGGCGCGCCTCTGGTCCGAAGCACGGAACCCGCTTGCCCCGCCGTCGCGGGGGCAAACAACCGTCCGTGGATGCTCGATAACCCGCATGCGGCGCATGTGTCCGTGCGCCCGTCCACCTCGAGCGACCGGCGCCGCGAACATTTCGGTCGAACGTCCGTGACACGAAAACTCATGCCATTCAGGGGGAGTGAGTCGCTCGATGTGGGGCAAGCGAGGGAGGACATCGAGTACTCAGGCACTTGGGGAGGACGGCATGGCAGCCGTGTCGGCAGCACGGGCAACGGCCACGGCGGGCGAGGCGGTCACCACGACCGGGGCGGAGCTGCCGCTCATCGACGATGCGACGAGGGTTTCGCCGAAGGACGCCAGGGAGCTCTCCCGCCAGTTCTTCGACCGGCTGGCCGTCCTCGAAGAGGGCACGCACGAGCACCAGTACGTGCGGAACACGCTGATCGAGATGAACCTCTCGCTCGTGCGGTACGCGGCCTCGCGCTTCCGCGGCCGCGGGGACTCCCTGGAGGACATCGTCCAGGTCGGCACGATCGGGCTGATCAAGGCGATCGACCGGTTCGAACTCTCCCGCGAGGTCGAGTTCACCACCTTCGCGGTGCCGTACATCGTCGGTGAGATCAAGCGTTTCTTCCGGGACACGAGCTGGGCCGTGCACGTGCCACGGCGCCTGCAGGAGGCCCGGGTGGAGCTGGCGAAGGCCACGGACGAGCTGCGCTCGCGGCTGGGCCGCACGCCGACCACGCGGGAGCTCTCCGAACTCATGCAGCTCTCCGAGGAAGAGGTCATCGAGGCGCGCAAGGCGGCCAACTGCTACAACTCCTCCTCGCTGGACGCCGCCCTCACCCCCACCGGCGCCGAGGACGGCGAGACGGTCCTGGCCGACGTTCTCGGTGAGGAGGATCCGTCCCTGGAACTTGTGGAGGACTTCCACTCGCTGGCACCTCTCATCGCCGAGCTCGACGAGCGCGAGCGGCGGATCATCCACATGCGGTTCGTCGAGGAGCTCACCCAGTCCCAGATAGCCGGGCACCTCGGCGTCTCCCAGATGCATGTGTCCCGGCTGATCAGCCGCATCATCAAGCGGCTGCGGGCCGGCCTCCTGGAACCGGACGTCGCCTGACCCGGACGCCGCCGGCCGGTACCCGGGCCACCTTTGTCGACTTGCCACAGAAACCCCCGCCGGTACGGGACACCGTGAGCCACACGGCTTCGGTGTCCCGTACCGGCGCTTCGGTGTCCCGTACCGGCGGCGATTCCCGTATGCGGGCGGACGTGCGGGGATTTCCGTATGCGGGCGGACGTGCCCGTACGAGCACGCACAGGTTCCCGTACGCCGGGCGCGGACCAGGAAATGCCCCCGTCGCCCCCCGCCGGGCACGGCCCGTGGAAGATCAGCCTGTGGCGTCGGCGCCGTCCAGGCCGACCGTGACCCGCACCCGCTTGCCGACGGGCTCGCGGCGGACCTCGTAGGCCTCGCAGAGGGCGAGGACGATCTCCAGGCCGTGCTGGCCGACGCGGCCGGGATCGGCCGCACGGGCGACCGGCAGGACGGGCCCGCTGTCCCACAGCGTCACCGCGATGGTGCCGCCCGCGAGCTCCAGGTCCATCAGGCAGGGGCCGCCGGTGTACTTGCAGGCGTTCGTGACCAGCTCACTGACGATGAGCTGGACCGCCCCCCGCACCCGCGCCGGGACCGGTACGTTCCGCTCCGTGTGCGCCCGGACGAGGAAGTCGTCGGCGAAACGCCGGGCGGCGGCGATGTCCTCCGGCCGCCCCTCGTACCCGGCACTGTCCTTCAGCTCCACCGCGTCGGACTCCAACGGTTCCATCAGCGGGGGAAGCGGGGGAAGGGTGCGCCTGCCGTCGTGCGCGCTGTGTGCCACTTCCTTCGCTCCCGCCTTCACGACGCCCACCGCAGCGGTGGGCCGACCGCCACGCGCCTACCCCCGCATCCCCGGCTCATGCCCGGTCTGCCGGGTTTCGTTTCCATGCCGTCCGGCGGTCCGTGCGGAGCGGCACGACCGCGGTGATGCGTTTGCCGCCCGACGGGAGGTCCGACACCAGCACATCGCGCGCCAGCCGGCACACGATCGGCCAGCCGTGACCCCCGCAGCGCCGCCGGCCGTGGTCGTCGACCGGCGCCGACGCCACGGGCAGCCTGCGGCTGCGGTCGCTGACCGACAGATACAGGTCGTCGCCGACGACGGTGACGTCGACGTCCGTGACGCCTCCGCCGTGCAGCATGGCGTTGGTGGTCAATTCCGAGACCACGAGCAACGCGTCCGAGAGGGCGGTCTGGTCGCACCCGCCGCCTGCCGCCCGTGCGGCCACCGCCCGCCTGACGGCGGTGCGGGCCTCCGCGGGGCTCTGCGGCCCGCACGGGGGGCGGGCCGGGAGGGCAGCCGGGCAAGGGGTGGGACGGACCCGGTATCGCTCAAGCATCCTTTCGCTCCCTGACTCGACCGACGGGGCGACGGAGCCTGCCGCGGGGCCAGGGCGGTGCTCATGCCGTCGATCACCCGAGGGCGTCCGCGTTCCCCGCCGGCATGCGGTGCGGGACGCCCGTTGTGTCGTCCTTGTCTCCACTGTCTTCACTACACCGGCTGACCGTTCGGCGGCGTACGAAACCGCGAACCACCCGAACGCCGGGAACATGTCGCACGGCGTGAACGCGCCTCGTGTGGGTGCCCGTTTCGGGGGTAGGCGCACGAGCGCATCGCCACGCCAGCAGTGGCCGGCCCAGGCGTCATGACGTCGGGGGACGTGGCCGCGCCGGGTGGTGGCACCGCCGCGGCGGTCCCCGGTCACGGCGGCACCGCCCGCTGTTGTCGTGCGGTGCATCGAACACGGAGTCCGGGGTATCCGGACCCGATCGGCGACGCCTGTGGAGGTAGTTGTGTCAGTTGCCCAGAACCCCCTGTCGATCCATGTGACGGTGCCCCGGGAGGATGCCGTGCTGCTCACGGTCGAGGGCGATCTGGACATCGATACCGCGACCGAGTTGCAGCACCATCTGGCCAACCAGCTGCATCACGGCCGACGGCACTTCCTGCTGGATGTCTCGTCCGTGCCCTTCATGGACTCGTCCGGCATGAACATCATCCTCCGGGTGTACCAGGAGGCGCGGGACATCTCCGGCGGTGTGTACGTGATCAGGCCGACCTCCGCAGTGCGGCGGATCCTGGACCTCACCGGTGTCAGCATCACCGTGCCGACGGTGGACAGCGTCGAGGAGGCGCTGGCGCTGGTGGACTCCCGGCGGCCGGCCGAGCAGCCCGCGGAACCCGGCCAGGAGGAGCCGCCCGTCCGCTAGGCGCACCGCCGGACGGTGGACGTACCTCCGGACGGGCAGGCCACGTCCGTCGCGGGGGCGTCTGTCGTACTCAACGGCTCACCCGTGGCCAACAGTTGTCGTTTGACAACTATGGCCGCGAGGCAAGAAAGTGAGCGCGGTCAAGCGCGCGGAGGGGGTGTGGAATGTGCCGATCGGCGAAGCGGGGGTGCGCACCGCACCACGGCAGTGCGCGCACGGCGGTCAGGCGCTTCTCGCGCCGGAGACGTCGCCCTCCTCGTGGATCTGGGCCGCTGCGGTGGCGCAGAACGCCTCCAGTCCTTCCAGCAGCGCGGTCCGCTGCGCGCTCGGCATCTGCTCGAGCACGGACTTCAGCGCGCTCTCGCGCCGCGCCCGCAGTTCCTCCAGGAACGCCCGGCCGCGCCGGCTCAGCCGCAGCCGCAGTTCGCGGCGGCTGGCGGCGCTGGGCCCGCGCTCCACGAAGCCCACCGCCTGCAGACGGTCGCACAGCCGACTGGTGGACGGCGGCGTGGATCCCAGGGCGTCGGCGAGCGAGCGCAGATTGATGCCGTCATGGTGTTCGAGGATGAACAGCACGCGGATCTGCGACGCCGATACCGGCGCCGTCGAGGCACGCCCCCACAAAACTTCCAGCAACTCCGCCGCCTCCGAGGTAACACGCGCCACCTCGTCCGGCCGGGGATGGGAGGTGGAAGGAGTCACGATCCCACTCTTCCAGGCTTCTCGGACAGTGTCAGCCCGCCGGGTCGGGCAGGTCACACCACGCACCATACGTCGACACAGATACAGAAACACCGGCAAGTGGCGTCCGCGAAGGTGCGGCCCCCCGGACGTCCTCGTGGAAAGAATGGCGTATCCGACATCGTGAACAGATTAGTGGCGGTCGAGCGCGCCCTGCGCTCCGCACCTCCGGACCGGCTGGTGGAGGCGGTCCGTGAGGCGCTGTGCGGCGACTACGCGGCGAAGGCCGTCGACCTCTTCATGGCCGACTACGGGCTCACCGTGCTCCGCTGCGTCTGTCCGCTCCCGGACCGGCCGGAGTCGCTGCCGGTGCACGGCAGCCCGGCGGGGCGGGCCTTCGGCGCGCAGGAACCGTTCACCGAGGTGTGCGGCGACGGCCCGGTGCGGGTCCACCTCCCGGTCACCGTGCGCGGCGACCGGCTCGGGGTGCTGACGGTCACGATGGCCTCCGTCGAGCAGGCCGAGGAGTCCCGGGCCGAGCTGGCGGAGGTGGCCCAGGTCCTGGCGCACGAGATCGTCGTCGCGGAACGGGATACCGACCTGTACCTCCGGGCCCGGCGCGAGGACCGCCTCACGCTGGCGGCGGAGATGCAGTGGCAGCTGCTGCCGGGACGTGCCTCCGCGCGCGCGGAGTACGCTCTCGGGGCCCAGCTGGAGCCCGCGTACGCCATCTTCGGTGACAACTTCGACTGGTCCGCGAGCGCCGACCGCCTGATGCTGTACATCACCAACGGCATGGGCGAGGGCATCGAGGCCGCGCTGCTGACCAGCCTCGGGATCAACGCTTTGCGCAACGCGCGGCGCGCCGGCATCCCCATCGCCGACCAGGCGGCCCTCGCCGACCAGGCGATCCACGCCCACTACCGGGGCGACGCCTATCTGTCGGTGCTCCTGCTCGACCTCGACCTGGTCACCGGCCGGCTGCGGGTCGTCGACGCCGGCTCGCCGAGGATGCTGCGGCTGCGCAACCGGTCCGTCACCCACGTGGACTTCGAGGCACAGCTCCCGCTCGGCATGTTCGAGGAGACCGACTACGTCGCCCAGGAGGTCCGGGTGGAGCCCGGCGACCGGCTGGTCTTCGTCAGCGACGGGGTGTACGGGGTCTCGGGGCCGGGCGGGGAGCGGTACGGGGACAGCGCGCTGGCCCGGGCCATCGTCTCCACCAGCCTGCTCCCCGCCGCGGAGGTGCCCGGCGCCGTGCTCAGAGAGCTCTCCGGCCACCGCGGCTCGCCCGTGCCCGACGACGACGCGCTGGTGCTCTGTCTGGACTGGTTCGGGCGGCCCGGTCCGCAGTAGAACGTGATCGTCCGATATGGATCATGGAGGGGTACACCGGTGTTGTCCGGCTCCGACGGGTGTCTACAGTTGTCGGGCGGCAAGAAAGAGTTCGACCACCGACGAGTGCCGTCCGTACGGAGCGGACCGGCCCCCGCACCTGAGGAGTGAAGTACGTGCCGGAGCAGGAAGCGACAGCACAGCACGGACCGCCGACCCAGGAGGTCACGGACTTCCTGCACCGGCGCCGCGAACAGATCGCCCAGCGCTGGGCCGACGCGGCGCTCTTCCGCACCGTCTTCACGGTCTCGCGGGACGAGGCCGCGGAGGCCGGCCGGGCCGTCGTGGAGGCGCTGGCCGCCGTGGCCGCCACCCGGCGCATCGAGGACCCGGAGGCCGACGGCTTCGCGGTGGTGCGCGACCAGCTCGCCCGGACGGCGGCGGCCCGGTCCCGCGCCGGCTACACCACCAGCCAGATCTCCCTCGAGGTCGACGCCCTGCGCGGACCCGCCGAGGAGCTGCTGGTCGCCGACCTGTCCGACCGGCCCGCCGAGTACGTACGGGACTGCGTCACGGCCTTCACCGTGCTGATGGGCACGCTGCGCCTGGTCGTCCTGGAGACGTCGCTGAGTGCCGGGCGGGAGCTGATCGACCGGCAGCGCCTGCAGCTGCTCGAGGTCGCCACGCCGGTGATCCAGCTCTGGAAGGGCGTCGTCGCCGTACCGCTGATCGGCACCCTCGACAGCGCCCGCAGCCAGGTCGTGATGGAGACGCTGCTGGACACCGTCGTCGAGCAGCGCGCCCGGTTCGCCATCCTCGACATCACCGGTGTGCCGACGGTCGACTCCCTCGTCGCCCAGCACCTGCTGAAGACCGTCGCCGCGGCCCGGCTGATGGGAGCGGAGTGCATCATCTCCGGCATCCGGCCCGCCATCGCGCAGACCATCGTCCACCTGGGCATCGACCTGAGCTCGGTGATGACGCGGGCGAGCCTCTCGGACGCCCTGGCCTACGCCCTGCGGGAGCTGGGCACGGACATCGTGGCGCACGTGCCGGGCGGTGCGGAGTCCCGGTGACCGGCCCCATCCCCACCCCGTACGGGGGCACCGTGCCCGTGCTCCGGCTCGGGCACGTGCTGCTCGTCACCTTCCAGGGCGACCTGCACGACAGCCAGGCCGAACAGCTCCAGCAGGACATCAGCGAGGCCGCCGCCGACAACCGGATCAGCGGTGTGGTCCTCGACCTGTCCGGCGTGGAGATCGTCGACTCGTTCCTGGGCCGGGTGATCGGCGACATCGCGGCCAAGACGCGGCTCCTGGCCGCGGAGACCGTGGTGGCCGGCATGCGGCCCGCCGTGGCGATCACTCTGGTGGAGCTGGGCCTGACCCTGCCGGGACTGCGCACCGCGCTCAGCACCGAGCAGGCCATGCACCTCCTCGACCACGCCTCCGTCTCCCCCCGGCCCGGGCGCACACGCCAGGAGAGTCCCTGATGCAGACAGCCGGCGGTGTCTCCGCCTGCCTGCCGATCCACTCGGATCTCGATCTGGTGTGGGTACGGCAGCATGTGCGGCAGGCCGCTGCCCAGCTCGGCTTCGGGCTGGTGGCACAGACGAAGCTGGTCACCGCGGCCAGCGAACTCGCCCGCAACACCCTCGTCCACGGGGGCGGCGGCGAGATGGAGTGCGCACCGGTGAGCAGGGCCGGTGTGCAGGGCATGCGCCTCGTCTTCCGCGACGAGGGGCCGGGCATCGCCGACCTCGACCTGGCCCTGCGCGACGGCTACACCTCCGGCGACGGCCTGGGCATGGGGCTGGGCGGTGCCCGCCGCCTGGTCCACGAGTTCGGGATCGACAGCAGCCCCGGCACGGGCACCACCGTGACGGTGACGTCGTGGATCTCCGGGCCGCCGCGGCCGCGCGAGGAGCCGTGATGCCGCGCGTCTGGGAGATCCCCGTGCACGACTCGACCCGCGTACGGGACGTGCGCGTGGCCACCGAGGCCGCGGCCGCCCAGGCGGGTCTCGACGACGACCGCACCGCGAGCGCCGCGCTGGTGGCCACCGAACTCGCCACCAATCTGCTCAAGCACGCGGACGGCGGTCAGGTCCTGCTGGACACGGTGCGCTCCCCCCTGGCGGCCGACAGCGGTGCGGGGCCCGCGCTGGTGCAGATCGTCGCGGTGGACCACGGCCCGGGCATCCGCGACGTGCCGGCCGCGCTGCGGGACGGTTTCTCCACGACGTCCTCGCTGGGCGCGGGTCTCGGCACCTGCCGGCGCATCGCGGACGACTTCGACCTGCACAGCATCCCGGGGCGCGGCACCGTCGCCATGGCACGCGTCGGCGCACGCAAGGGCCGCTCCCCCGCCCCGGACCACGGCGACCGCTTCCCGGTGCGGGCCGGCGGCGTCAACATCCCCTTCGCCCACGCCGAGCACTCGGGGGACGCCTGGGCATGGATCCGCTCGGGCGACCTGCTGACGCTGATGCTGGCCGACGGTCTGGGCCACGGCCCGGAGGCGGCACGCGCCTCCTCGGCCGCCGTGGACGAACTGCACCGCTCGCCCCGGCTCCCGCCGGCGGAGCTGCTGCGGCGGCTGGACGGCCCGCTGCGCGACACCCGGGGCGCGGCCGTGGCCGTGGCCCAGCTCGACGTCCGGGCCGGACGGCTGTCCTTCGCGGGCGTCGGGAACATCGGCGCCCGGCTGCGCACCGGTGACAGCTGGAAGCCCCTGCTCTCCCGTCCCGGGATCGTCGGCGCCCACCGGCCGGCGAGCCTGCCCCAGCACCAGGTGGGGTGGGAGGGCGACTGCCTGCTGGTCCTGCACAGCGACGGCCTGCCGAGCCGCTGGAGCCCGGGTCCGGCCGCATACACCCCTTTCCTCGACCCCGCTGTGATCGCCGCCGCCCTCGTGCGGGACGCGAGCAGCCCCGCCCGGCCGGTACGCGACGACACCGCCGTCGCCGTACTGAGCCCCTCCCCGCCGGACCCCGCCATATGACCCGCACCTGGCATGTCAGCACCGTCACCGACGCCGCGCGCGCCCGTATCGCCGCGGCCCGGCTGGCCACCGCGCACGGGGTGAGCGCCGTGGAGCGCGCCCGGCTGGTCAGCGCGCTCACCGGGCAGCTGCGGCAGTGCCTCACCAAGGGGGGCTCCTGGCGGCTCGGCGTGGAGACGACGTTCTCGCCGGGCGGGGGCGGCCGGCTGGACTTCGAGATGACGCCGGAGAAGCGCCCGGCGGGCGACCGGCAGCCGCCCTGGCACCTGACCGTCGCCTGCCCCGAGGACGGCGGCGACGGCGCCGAGCATGTGGCGGACGACCCGGCGTCGCTCGCGGAGGCCCTGTTCGGCGCCGACGAGGACGCGGCTCTGGTGCTGGAGCGACTCGACGAGCAGGAGCGGCTGGTCGCCTTCCACCGTGAGGAGCTGCACCAGACCAACCAGGGCGTCCTCGCCCTGCACGCCGAGCTCGACGCCGCCGGGCGTGCGCAGCGCGAACTCTTCGCGGCCGAGCAGCGCGCCCGCAAGGAGGCCGAGAACGCGCGCGGCCGGCTGACCTTCCTGGCCGACGCCAGCGCCGCCCTGAACGCCTCCCTGGACCACAACGCGATCGTGCGGCTGCTGCCCACCCTGCTGGTGCCCCGGTACGCCCACACCGTCGACGTGTGGCTGTTCGACGAGGACGACAAGGAGGGGGCCGACAGGCGCCCGAGCGGTCCGCGTCCGGCCGCCGCCGTCCTCGCGGCGCGCAGCGGCCGGCCCCAGTACGCGGCCGACCACCCCGGCGGTCTGCCCGGCGTCGACGACCAGCCCCCGTCCGCGCTCGATCCCGGCCGGCCCCTGCTGTGCATCCCGCTGCTGACCCGGCGGGCTCCGCTGGGCGTGCTGACGCTGTCGCCGCACGACGAGCGCTGGGACGCCGACGACGCCGTGATGCTGATCGAGCTCGCCCGGCGGGCCAGCATCGCGCTGGACAACGCCAAGCGCTTCGAGCACAACCGGGAC
>JODX01000032.1 GCA_000719105.1 Streptomyces sclerotialus
GAGATGTGCCGGGTGGCTGGGTGGGAGGGCGGTCGGGGCGGGGAATCTCGGTACGGGGAGTCTCCGCACGGGGGGCCTCCGCGCGGAAGCCCGGCGGCTTGGGCCCGGGTGGGAAGGTCGCGGGCCCCGGCGGGTCGGCAGGCGGGGGCTCCCAGGGGGCGGACCGGCGGGCGGGCCGGGAAGCGGGCCGGGGAGCGGAACCACCGCGTCGGAACCGGTCGGCGAGGCCCGGACGGTCTGGCTCCGGGACCCGGCCGTCCGGGGCGCGCCCGCGCTGCCCGGGTCCTCCCGGGGGCTCAGCGGGCGGGGGCGGCACGGACGGCACCGGGGGCGCGCCGGGCGGCGGCACGGACGGCTGGGGCGGCAGTGGAGCATCGGGCCCCTGCTCCGGGGACACCGTCTGTGTTTCCTTCCCCGTGCCCCTGCCGCTGCGCTTCTCCCTCCCCACCGTGCCCGCCGCGGAGGCGAACCGGTCGTCGAGGGAGTCGGCCGCGGCCGTGGGCCCCGTGTCGTCGGTGGAGTCGTCGTACAACTGCCTCCACCAGTTGTCCTCGGGACCGGTGGGCCTCTCCCCCTGTTGGCTCATGCCCCTAATTGTCCACCGCTGCGCGCGGTTGAAAACGGCGCTCCCGGAAAAACCGGCCGGGTGTCCGGACGCCGTACGGCACGTCGGCGCGGGCGTCGAACGGCGGTACGGGCGTGGTACGGAGCGGAGCCGTACTCACCCGGCCGGCGAGGTGCCGCGCCGCCGGGCCCGAAGGTGACCGCCGGGCAGTCCCACCCCCCACAGGAGAACCGCCCGGCGGCGTATATGTGGCCGCGACGCTGTCGGCGGCGGCCGGCCGGGGTCCTGAATGTGCCCCGCGTTCCTGGGGTTTCGCTGTGATGTGCGGTCGTCCCTGGTGGTGACACCTTGTCATTTCGGCAGGTGGTACGGCGATGATGTGGCGGGGCGGAAGTGCGCCATGGCGCTTTTCCGCCACGCGGGCGACCGGCCGGGGCAGCGCCGCCCCGGCCCGTGGACCGCCCGACCGCACCGTGCCGACTACCCGGGAGGAACAGCGCCGCATGCTGGAGGCGATAGGTCTGGACAAGGCGCACGAGGCCGCGTACCGGGCACTGGTGTCCATGGGCGCCGCCGACGTGCCCGATCTCGCGCGGCGGCTCGCCCTCGGCGAGTACGACACCGAGCGCACCCTGCGCCGTCTGGAGCGGCACGGCCTCACGGCCCGCTCTCCGGCCCGGCCCGGCCGCTGGGTGGCCGCGCCGCCCGGGGTCGCCCTCGGCGCGCTGCTCACCCAGCGGCGGCACGAACTGGAGCAGGCGGAGCTGGGGGTGGCGCTGCTGGCCGAGGAGTACCGGGCGCGGTCGGCGGAGCCCGCCGTGCACGACCTGGTCGAGGTGGTGACCGGGGCGGCGGCGGTCGCCCAGCGGTTCCTCCAGCTCCAGCTCGGCGCGAGCGAGGAGGTGTGCGCGCTGGTCACCGCCACCCCGGTCGCCGTCACGGGGGCGGAGAACGACGCGGAGGAGCAGGCGGCCGAACGCGGGGTGCGCTACCGCGCCGTGATCGAGCGGTCGGTGCTGGACCAGCCGGGCGGGCTCACCGAGCTGACCGCCGCGCTCGGCCGGGGCGAGCGGGTACGGGTGACGGACACGGTGCCGACCAAGCTCGTGATCGCCGACCGGACCCTCGCGATGGTGCCGCTGACCTCGCTCACGGCGGAGCCGGCCGCGCTGGTCGTGCACGCCGGCAATGTGCTGGAGCTGCTGTCGGGGCTGTTCGAGTCGGTGTGGCGCGAGGCGCTGCCGCTCCGGCTCGGCGGCGCGGACCAGGTCACGGAGGACACGCCCGGCGGGCCCGACGCCACGGATCTGGAGGTGCTCTCGCTGCTTCTCGCCGGCTGCACCGACGCGAGCGTGGCCAAACAGCTCGACCTGGGCCTGCGGACCGTGCAGCGGCGGGTCAGGCGCCTGATGGAGCTGACGGGCGTGACCACCCGCCTCCAGCTCGGCTGGCAGGCGTACGAGCGGGGGTGGGTGGCCCGGGACTGAGCCCGGGGCTGAGCCACCCACCGCTGCTAGGCCGTCAGGGCGCCCTCCAGCGTCAGCAGCCGGAGCTTGCGGTCGAGGCCGCCCGCGTAGCCCGTGAGGGAGCCGTTCGCGCCGATGATCCGGTGGCACGGGCGGACGATCAGCAGGGGGTTGGCGCCGATCGCGCCGCCCACGGCCCGGACGGCGGCGCGCGGGGCGCCGATGCGCGCGGCGATCTCGCCGTACGTGGCGGTCGCCCCGTACGGGACGTCCGTGAGCGCCGCCCACACCCGCTCGCGGAACGCGGTGCCGCCGCTGCTCAGCCGGAGCGCGAACTCCTTCAGCTCACCGGCGAAGTACGCGGCGAGCTGCTCCTCCGCCGCGCCGAACAGCCGCGGTTCGTGCCGCCACGCGGGCAGCGCGACCCGGCCGCCCTTCTGACCGGGTACGGAGAGGGAGGTCAGGGCGCCGGAGTCGTCGGCGGTGAGCAGCAGCCGGCCGACGGGGCTGTCGAGGTGGGTGTAGTAGGTGGGCTCGAACATGTCAGGCATATCAGGGTCCGGCTTTCTCTCGCGGTGACGCGCTCGCGGTGTACAGGTGGCGCAGGGCGTACGAGCGCCAGGGGCGCCAGGCGGCGGGGGCGTCCGCGTCCGGTGGTGCGGCATCGGGGTCGCCCAGGGCGCGGGTGCGGATCACGGCGGCGGTACGGGCGTCCATGCCCGGCAGCACGAGCAGCTCCCGCTCCGCGTCGTCACGGTCGGCCCCCGCGTCGAGCCGCAGTGTCCCGTCGGCGAGCGCGGCGGTGAGCGCGCCCAGCGGCTCGCCGGGCGGGAACGCGGCGGCGAGGGCGGCGGGCTCGGGGAACAGGTGGGTGAGCGTTCCGCACGGGGCGTCCAGCGCCTTCCCGTACGACCGCACCAGCCGCTCCGCCTCACCCGTGCCCACGAGCGCGCGCACGGCCAGTTCCTCGGGGTCCACGGCACCGGGCGACCGCAGCCCGGGACGGGCGGCGACCAGCGGGGCGAGCCGGGGGTCGCGGCCGAGGCGGTCGTCGACGGCGTACGGATCGGCGTCCAGGTCGAAGAGCCGGCGCAGCCGCTGGACGGCGGTGGTGAGGTCGCGGGGATCGGTGAGGTGGATACGGGCGTCCAGCCACCCGCCGTGCCGGCCCGGGCCGCCGCCGCCCGGCCGTTCCCCGACCGCGGCGATCCCGGTGCCGTACGGCAGCCGCAGCGTGCGCCGGTACGTACGGCGCCCGCGGGTGCCGCTCACCTCCTCGACGCCGGGCAGCGCCTCGGCGGCCAGCAGGTCGAAGACGGCGGCCGACTCGTACGGCCCCCGGTAGGCGAGCCGCAGCGGGATGCCGGCGGACGGGGTGGCCTCGCGCCGGGCCCGGGCTCCCCGGCGGGGAGCGGCGGCACGCAGCCGGGTGGGCGTGGCGGCGTACACGGCGCGGATCGTGTCGTTGAACTGCCGCACGCTGGCGAACCCGGACGCGAACGCGATGTGCGTGACCGGCAGGTCGGTGGTCTGCAGCAGTACGCGCGCGGAGTGCGCCCGCTGGGCCCGGGCGAGCGCCACGGGGCCGGCGCCCACCTCGGCGGTGAGCTGCCGCTGCACCTGGCGGGCGCTGTAGCCGAGGCGTGCGGCCAGCCCGGTGACGCCCTCCCGGTCGACGACGCCGTCGCCGATCATGCGCATGGCACGACCGACGACGTCCGCGCGTACGTTCCACTCGGCGGAGCCGGGCACGGCGTCCGGGCGACAGCGCCGGCAGGCCCGGAACCCGGCGCCCTGGGCAGCGGCGGCGGTCGCGTAGTACCGCACGTTGTGCCGCTTCGGGGTCACCGCCGGGCAGCTCGGCCGGCAGTAGATCCCGGTGGTGCCGACGGCGAAGAAGAACACACCGTCGAACCGCGCGTCCCTGCTGCGCACGGCCTCGTACCCGGTCTCTTCGTCAATCACGCTGTCCAGTCTGCGGGACCCCGGCCGGCCCGGCTGGCGGGAATCGGACATGACGCTCCCCGGCCCGCGGGCGCGGGCCGGGAAGGCGTCAGGCACTTCACGTCCGGTACCTCACATGTGGCGCCCCCGCTTCGCCTCCATCGCCGCGCGCCCCTCGGCACCCCTGCGCTTCCACTCCCGGCGGAGCTCCGCGCGCATCCGCGCGTCGGTCTTCGCAACGATCCGCTGGTTCTCGCGCAGCAGCTTGCGATAGCTGTCGAGGCGCCGCTCCGGCAGCGCGCCCGACTCGACCGCGGCGAGCACCGCGCACCCCGGCTCCGCGGTGTGCGCGCAGTCGTCGAAGCGGCAGTCGGCGGCCAGTTCCTCGATCTCCGCGAAGACCTGGCCGACACCGGTCTCCGCGTCCCACAGGCCTACGCCGCGCAGCCCGGGGGTGTCGATGAGCACCCCGCCGCCGGGCAGGGCGAGCAGGTTGCGGGTGGTTGTGGTGTGGCGGCCCTTGCCGTCGACGTCACGCGTGGCCTGCACCGCCATGACGTCCTCGCCCAGCAGTGCGTTGGCGAGCGTCGACTTGCCCGCGCCGGACTGCCCGAGCAGCACGGACGTGCCGTCGGCCAGCACCGCGCCGAGGACGTCGATGCCGTCCCCGGTGGCCGCACTGACGGGCAGCACCTGCACACCCGGCGCGGTCCCCTCCACGTCGGCCACGAGATGCCCGACCGTCACCGCGTCCGGCACGAGGTCGGCCTTGGTGAGCACGACCACGGGCTGCGCGCCGGACTCCCAGGAGTCCGCCGCGTTATGCAGCAGTGCCTCACCGCTCGAACTGGACATGGCGAGCGCCAGGAACCGCTCGATCCGCCCGAGGTCGAGTTCGACCGCGAGCGACACACAGATGACGACGTGATCGATGTTAGTGGCCAGGACTTGGCCCTCAGAACGCTTCGACGACGTGGACCGCACGAAGGCGGTCCGGCGCGGCAACAGCGTCCGCACGTACAAGGGGTCGCTGCCCTCTGGATCGACCGCGACCCAGTCCCCCGTGCACACGACCTTCATCGGGTCACGCGGGACGACGAACTCGGTGTCGGCCCGGACAGTGCCGCCGGGGGTGACAACGTCGCACTGGCCGCGGTCGACGCGCACGACGCGGCCGGGCAGGAGACCCTGCTCGGCGTAGGGAGCGAACTCGGCTTCCCATTCCTCGTCCCAGCCATAGGTGGCGAGAGGGTGCGACGAAACCGAAGGAAAAGAGAAAGACAAGGGGTGACCCTTCACACGGGTGGCCCCGGCACCGCGCCCACTGGCGCGGGAGAAGAGTGAGGTCAGCCGGAAACCACGAAGATGGACTGAATGCACTTCCGGATGCGGGCAACGCCCATCGCAACGACAGCCATCGGTCACACCTCCCAGGTCACGCGCAACGAACAGCGGCGGCACGAAGCAGCCACAGGAACGAACACGACCCTAGCCACCTGGCCGGACGATGCACCAGCAATTTTTCAGCGCAACGCCTCGTCGTGGCGACGTCGCACTGCCCACGGTCGAGGCGCAGCACGCGGCGGGGCAGGGGAACTGAATCCGTGCTGACACATCCGTGGGGTCGAGCTCCGGCTGGACGCCACCGAGGTGCAGGTCCGTCGGCCCGCGGCCGGCCGCGGGGGCAGGCGGGCGAGGGGGTGCGACGACGTCGGGGAAGCCGGAAGAGAAGAGGAATACAAGGGGAACCCTTCGAGGGGCGGCTCCGGCTGTGCGCGCACGCGGGCGCGGGTGATGCGGTAAGGGTCAGCCGGTGGCCACGGAGGTGGAGTGGATGAACGACTTCTGATCGCGGGCAGCGCCCGGCTCAGGGACAGCCATCGGTCACACCTCCCGTTCCTCGCTCGCTCACTCGATCGGCAGCGGCGGACAGCCACTGCGCCGTGTCCGGCTCACCACAGGAGAGGCAGCCGCTCGGGTGCCACCGGACTTTCGGCGCCCCTCAGCCGTCGTCACCGGTATCGGCCCCGTCCATCGCGTCGGCCAGACTCCTGGGGCGCAGGTCGGTCCAGTTCCGCTCCACGTACTCCAGGCAGGACCGGCGGGTGTTCTCGGGGTGGGCGACGGTCCATCCGGCGGGTACGTCGACGAAGGCGGGCCACAGGGAGTGCTGCCCTTCGTCGTTGACGAGGACGAGGAAGGTGCCGTTCTCGTCCTCGAACGGGTTGTCCATGGTCAGCTCCCTGCAGGGGGACGGTGCCGGGCGGTGCCGTCGAGCGCGGCGGCGAGGACCGGCCCGATGTCGGCCAGGGCCTCCGGCCGCATCAGGCGGGTGTGGCTGTGGGCGACGGAGTGCTCGGTGATCGTGCCGCTCACGTACGGGCGCCAGCTGTCGGAGAGTTCCTCCACGCCGAAATACCGTGGCGTCGCGGAGAACAGCAGCAGATCACCGTCGTAGCGCTCCGGGTTGAAGTGCCGCATGCACCGCAGGTTGTCGTTGTAGACGGTGGTGGCGGCGGCAAGGGTGCGCTCCTCCAGGAATTCCGGCGGCAGAGTGCCGTCACGGCGCAGGAATTCCAGTACGGTGCCACGGTCCTGGCCCAGGAACCGTTCTGCTCGGTAGCCCCCGGAATCGAGGAGGAAGCCGAGCACTTCCTGTTCGTCGCGAGGCGTGTCGGCGAATTCCGCCAGTTCTCCCTCTCCGAAAGCCCTGGCGTCCAGCACGGCGAGAAAGGCCACCTCTTCCCCTTCGTCCTGGAACCGGCAGGCCAGGGAGTGCGCGGTGATTCCGCCGAACGACCAGCCGAGCAGGTGATAAGGGCCGGCCGGCTGGACCGAACGAATGCGTTCCGCGTACTCACCGACCATCTCCTCCAGCGTGGCGGGCGCATGCTCCGGATCGCTGAGCCCGCGCGCCTGGACGCCGTACACGGGCCGCTCCACCGGAAGATGGCGCAGCAGCCCGGCGTACGGCCAGCTCATCCCGCCTGCCGGGTGGAGGCAGAACAGCGGAGGCCGGCTGCCCTCGGGGCGCAGCGGCAGCAGGACGCCCAGCGCGTCGCCGGACGGGCCGCCGTCCAGGGCCAGGGCCAGCCTGGCCGGGGTGGGCGCCTCGAACAGGGCGCGGACCTCCAGCTCCGCCCCCAGGGTGGAGCGCACTCGGGAGACCAGCCGCGTCGCCAGCAGTGAGTGCCCGCCCAGTTCGAAGAAGTCGTCCTCCGCGCCGACGTCCGGCACGCCCAGGACCTGCGCGAAGATTTCACACAGCGCCTCCTCCGCCTTGGTCCGCGGCCCACGGGAGGCACGCGCGCCGAACACCGGGGCGGGCAGCGCACGGCGGTCCAGTTTCCCGTTCGGAGTCACCGGCAGCTCGGGCAGCAGCACGATGGCCGCGGGCACCATGTACGGCGGCAGGGACCCGGCGAGGTGGGCGCGGAGGGCGGTGTTCAGAGTGCCGAGCCGGGTGCTGGTGGTGGGGCGGTTGGTGAAGGCGGACGGCTCCTGACCCGAGGCGGGGAGCGGCCGGTAGGCCTCGACGATCGCCTCGTCGGCGTCCGGGTTCTCGGGCACGAAGAGCGCGTCGAAGTGGTCGTCCTGGTCGCGGGACCAGGTGGTGACGGTGCGGAAGCCGTGCTCCTCGCCCAGTCGGTGGAGTGCTTCGGGGTCGGCTCCCCCGGCCGCGTCCGGGTCGGTCAGGTGGTGCAGGGCGACGGTCAGGGGGCGGTCGTCGTAGAGGGCGTGCTGCGCGGCGGCCTCCCGGGCCAGGCGCTGGTTGGGGATGCGGGTCACCGACAGGGGGCCGGTGCGGCCGTCGGCCGGGCGGGTGGTCCGGTGGGCGATGAGGTGCCGGGTCAGAGCGGTGGTGTCGGTGATGTCCCGGTTCCAGGCCAGGCGGCGTGCGGGGGCCGGGACGGGCGACGGCCGGGTGTGGAGGGTGACGTCGTAGCGGTAGCGGCTGAGTTCGTTGTGGTGGCTGCCGCGTTTGAGCCGTACGTCCACCGCCGTGATCTGCGGCAGGTGGTCCCGCAGTGCGGTGAAGTACTCCGGGGCCACCAGCAGTTCCTTCTCCACGAGCAGGTCGTGCTCCACGGCGGCGCGCACCGCGGCCGGAGGTGTCCCGGCCGGCGCCCGGTGCAGTTGGACGGCCGTGCGCAGGCACCGTGCCAGACGCAGGTTCCGCACGTCCCCGACGAACACCGCCCCGCCCGGAGCAAGCAGTCCCATCACTTCCGTGAGGACCTGGGTGAGGTAGTCCGCGTTCGGGAAGTACTGGACCACGGAGTTCACCACCACCGTGTCGAAGAATCCCGTCGGCAGTCCGGTGAGGTCGTCCGCCGGCCGGCAGCGGAGTTCGACTCGCCCGGTGAGCTCGGGCCGCTCCGCGATCCGGCGCCCGAGTGCTTCGATGACCTGCTGTGAGAAGTCGGTGGCCCAGTAGCTCCGGCAGTCCGGGGCCAGCCGGCTGAGCAGCAGTCCACTGCCCACCCCGATCTCCAGCACCCGCCCGGGCCGCAGCTGCCGCACGCGCTCCACGGTTCGCTGCCGCCACTCGCGCATCTCCTCCGGCGGGATCGGCCGCCCGTCGTAACTGCTGTTCCAGCCCGAGAAGTCCTCGCCGAACGCGGCAGCCTGCCGCCGGCCGTAGAGCTGGTCGTAGATCCCGCGCCATTCCCCGACACGTCGCCCTTCGTCCTCGCGTTCCGCTTCCCCGGTCCGGTGGGCGGGGACGACATAACCGACCAGGTGTTTGCCGCCCGGGCCGTCCTCGCGGACGGCGACCACCGCCCGTGCGACGTCCGGGTGGGCCGTCAGAGCGGATTCCACCTCGCCGGGCTCGATGCGGAAGCCCCGGATCTTGACCTGGTCGTCGCACCGGCCGAGGAACTCCAGCTGCCCGTCGGCCCGTCGGCGCACCACGTCCCCGGTCCGGTACATCCGTTCCCCGGGCGCTCCGAACGGATCGGCGACGAACCGGAGCGCCGTCAGCCCCGCCCGGCCCAGATACCCCCGCGCCAGCCCGGCCCCGGCGATGTACAGCTCCCCGGCCACCCCCGGCGGCACCAAGCGCACCCCGTCGTCCAGGACATACGTCCGCGTGTTGTCCAGAGGCCGGCCGATGGGGGGCGTGTCCGTCTTGGCCAGCGGTCCGGCCATCGTCGCGCAGACCGTGGTCTCGGTGGGCCCGTAGACGTTCTCCATCCGCCGGCCAACGGACCACTCCGCGACCAGTCCTCCCGGACACGCCTCACCGGCCACCGTCAGCACCATTCCCGCGGGCAGGCTTCCCGCAGGCATCGCCGCCAACGCGGTGGGCGGCAGCATGAGGTGGGTGATGCCGTGGCTGGTGCAGGTGTCGGCCAGCGGCCGGCCGGGCAGCAGCCGATGGCCCGGCACCACCACCAGCGATGCCCCCGACAGCAGCCCCGCGCACAGCTCCCACACCGCGGCGTCGAAGCTCGCCGAGGCGAACTGCAGCACCCTGGAGTCCTCCGTCACCCTCTGGCGTCCGGCCGCGGTGGCCGCCAGGTTCGCCAGCCCGGTGTGCGGGACCACCACTCCTTTGGGCCTGCCCGTGGAACCGGAGGTGTAGATCACGTATGCCGGATGCTCCGGGAGGAGCCGCCCCACCCGGTCGGCGTCCGCGGGCGCCGCGTCGGACGCCCGGCTCAGCACGCCTCTGACCTCGGGTGAGTCCAGCACCAGCAGCGGCACGCCCGCGTCCGGGAGTTCCGGCCCGGTGCGGGCGTCGGTGACCAGGAGGACGGGCGCCGTGTCAGCGAGCATGAACGCCAGCCGCCCGGCCGGATAGCCGACGTCCAGCGGCAGGTACGCTCCGCCGGCCTTGCCGATCGCCAGCAGTGTGACGATCAGCTCGACCGAGCGGCCGAGCGCCACCGCCACCACGCACTCGGGCCCGACGCCCTTGCCGATCAGCACCCGCGCCAGCCGGTTGGCGGCCGCGTCCAGCCGGCCGTAGGTCAGCCTGCCGTCCTCCCCCACCACGGCGACCGCGTCCGGGGTCCGTGCCACCTGAGCCTCGAAGAGTTCCGGCAGCGTGGCCCGCGGTCCGGGCCGCACCGGAGCCGTCCCGGCCGCCAGCACCCGCGCCCGCTCCCCGGCCGTCAGCAGTTCGATGCCGCCGATCGACCGTTCCGGATCCCCGCACACCACCTCCAGCAAGCTGGTCAGGCGGCCGCTCAGCGCCTCGACCGTCGCGTGGTCGAAGACGTCGGTGTTGTACTCGATCACCCCCGTCAGGCCTTGTGGCCTCCGGTCGGCCGAGGGCCGCTCGGCCAGGTGAACGGTCAGGTCGAACTTCGAGGTACTGGTGTCGGCGAACTGACTCTCGGCCCGCAGGCCCGGCATGGACAGCTCGCCCCGTGGGGTGTTCTGCCAGGCCAGAACGACCTGGAACAGAGGGTGGTGGGCGAGGGAGCGGGTCGGGGCCAGGAGGTCCACGAAGTGCTCGAAAGGCACGTCCTGGTGGGTGTGGGCCTCCAGGCTCCTCCTTCGGACCTGGTGGACCAGGTCACGGAAGGCGGGCCGGCCCGAGGTGTCGATCCGCAGCACCAGGGTGTTGACGAAGAACCCGACCAGGTCTTCCACCGCCTGGTCCACACGGCCGGCGACAGCGATACCGACGGGGATGTCGGTGCCCGCCCCGAGGCGGGTGAGCAGGGCGGCCAGCGCGGCGTGCACCACCATGAACGGAGTGGCCCGGCACTGCCGGGCCAGGTCCACCAGCGCGGTGTGCAGCCGCGGGTCCCACTCGAAGGGGAAGACGGCCCCCCGGTGACTGGCCCGGGGCGGGTGCGGGCGGTCGGTGGGCAGGGTGATGCGCTCCGGCAGCCCGGCCAGCGTCCGCTTCCAGTAGGCCACCTGCTGCGCCCACAGACTGGTGGGATCCTCGGCATCACCGAGCAGGTTCCGCTGCCACAGTGTGTAGTCGGCGTACTGCACCGGCAGCGGCGCCCACGCGGGTGCCCGCCCCTGAGCGCGGGCCTGGTAGGCATGGGACACATCACGCCACAGCGGCCGCAGCGACCACCCGTCCGCCGCGATGTGGTGCACGATCAGCACGAGCGTGCACTCCGTCGAGGAGACCCTCAACAGCCGCGCGCGCACCGGGACTTCACCGGCCAGGTCGAAGCGGTACCGGGCAGCTTCGGCCACCGCTTCGTCCAGTTCCGCCTCGGTGACCTCGGTCTCCGCCAGTTCCGGCCGGGCGTCCGCGGCCTCCAGGACGGTCTGCTGAGGTACACCGCCGATCTCGGGGAACACCGTCCGCAAGGCCTCGTGCCGGCTCACGACATCGGCCAGTGCCTGCCGCAGCGCCGGCACCTCCGGACGGCCGTGCAGCCGTACGGCCAGGGACATGTTGTAGGTCGCCGACGGACCCTCCAGCCGGTGCAGGAACCACAGCCGCGCTTGCGCGTACGACAACGGCAGCCGCTCCGGACGGGGCTCCACCGGCAGGAGCGGGGGTCGTGCCGCACTCGCGCCGGCCACCTCCCGCGCCAGCGCGGCCGGGGTGGGGGCCTGGAACAGGGCGCGTACCTGGAGCTCCACCCCGAGGGCGGCACGGACCTGGGTGACCACTTGCGTGGCCAGCAGCGAGTGCCCGCCCAGTTCGAAGAAGTCGTCCTCCGCGCCGACGTCCGGCACACCCAGGACCTGCGCGAAGACGGCGCACAGCACCTCCTCGCCGGGGGTGCGGGGCCGCCGGGAGGTGCTCGCGCCGGACTCCGGAGCGGGCAGGGCGCGCCGGTCCAGTTTCCCGTTGGGCGTCAGTGGCAGTTCCGGCAGGACCAGGACCGCCGACGGGACCATGTGGTCCGGCAGCCGCTCCCGGGCGAAGGCCCGCACCGCACGTCCGTCCGGCCCGCCGTGCTCGGTGTGGCCGGCCGCGTCCGGAACGACGTAGCCGACGAGCCGGGTGTCCCCCGGACGGTCCTGCCGGGCCACGACCGCCGCCCGGGCCACGCCCGGATGGGCGGCGAGCACCGCCTCGACCTCGCCCGGCTCGACGCGGAAGCCCCGGATCTTGACCTGGTCGTCGCACCGGCCGAGGAACTCCAGCTGCCCGTCGGGCCGACGGCGCACCACGTCCCCGGTCCGGTACATCCGCTCCCCCGGCGCCCCGAACGGATCGGCGACGAACCGATCCGCCGTCAGCCCCGCCCGGCCCAGGTACCCCCGCGCCAGCCCGGCCCCGGCGACGTACAGTTCCCCGGCCGCCCCCGGCGGCACCAACCGCAGGCCGCCGTCGAGCACATGGGCGCGCGTCCGGGGAAGCGGACAGCCGATCGGCACCGCCGTCTCCCAGTCTGCCGCGTCCGCCGGCAGCGGGAACGTCGTCACCACATGGGTCTCGGTCGGTCCGTAGTTGTTCCGCACCCGCAGCGACGGGTTCCGCCGGACGAACTCCCGCACCCGTTCAGAGGGCCGGAACGGTTCACCGGCCTGCACCAGATGTGTCAGATCCGGGAGGGCACGGCCCTGCCGCTGCGCCGCGTCGCACAGCGCCTCGATCACCGGATGCGGCGCGAACACCTCGTTCACCCGGAGCCCGTCCAGCCAGGCGGCCAGCTCGTCCGGACTGCGGCGCGTCTCCTCCCTGGGCAGCACCAGCGTCTTCCCGGACAGCAGGGCGGAGAGCAGTTCCTGCGCACACACGTCGAAACTCAGCGCGGCGAACAGCGCCGTCCTCGTGCCCGCCCCGCCACCGAGCGCCCGGCCGTTCCAGTCCACCAGGTTGACCAGCGCACCACCGGGCATCGTCACGCCCTTCGGCCGTCCCGTCGATCCGGAGGTGTAGATCACATACGCGGGATGCCCGGCGACGAGCGGCCGGACCCTGTCCGCATCGGACACCGCGGCGGCCGAAGCACCCTGCATTGCGGCATCCGCCTCCGCGCTGCCCCACACCAGCCGGGGCACGTCCGCATCCGGCAGCCGGGCCGCGCTCCCGGCGGCGGTGATCAGCAGGGCGGGCGCCGCGTCGGTGAGCATGAGCGTCAGCCGCTCGGCCGGATAGCCGGTGTCCAGGGGCAGGTAGGCACCGCCTGCCTTCAGCACCGCCATGACGGTGATCACCAGTTCCGGGGAGCGTGGCAGTGCCGACGCCACCACGCTTTCCGGCCCGACGCCCCTGTCGATCAGCACCCGTGCCAGCCTGTTCGCGGCCGTGTCCAGTCGCCTGTAGGTCAGCGTGGTGTCCCCCGCCAGTACCGCGACCGCGTCCGGGGTCCGTTCCGCCTGTGCCTGGAACAGTTCCGGCAGCGTGGCCCACGGCCCGGGCCGCACCGGCCCCGTCCCGGCCGCCAGCGCCCGCGCCCGCTCCCCGGCCGTCAGCAGGCCGATGCCGCCGATCGTCCGGTCCGGATCCGCGCACACCGCCTCCAGCACGGCGACCAGACGGCGCTGGTGGGCGGCCAGGTCGACCTGGTCGTAGAGATGCGGGTTGGCGTCCAGTTCGATCCGCAGGCCCTCGCCGTCGGACGGGTCGCAGCAGTCGATGGAGAGATCGTCGACCAGGCCGTTGGCGATGCTCCGGACCGCTGCCCGGTGCCCGGCGAACCGCAGGTCGTAGGCGAACCCCTTGATGTTGACCAGCGGACCCGTCAGGTCGTCCAGCCCGCCGGTCAGGCCCAGGTCGCGCCGCAGTTCCTCACCCCGGTACCGCTGGTGACGCATGATCTCCTTGGTCTTCCGCGTCACCTGCCGCGCCAGCTCCCGGCCCGTCGAACGACCGTCCAGCGACACGCGCAGCGGCAGTACGTTGGCGAGCATCGCGGGGATGCGCCGCAGTTCGGCGTCGGTGCGGGCCGTCGTCGGCAGGCCGAGCACGATGTCGCGTGCGCCCGTCATGCGGTGCAGGTAGGCGGCCACGACCGCGGTCATGAGCATCGACCAGTGCACGGTGATGTCGCGGGCTGTCGCGCGCAGCCGTGCCTCGGTAGCGGCCGGCAGGTGTTCGCCGTACCGCAGGTTCCCGGCCGGCCGCCGGCTCGGACGGGCGCTCAGGCGGGGCGGATCCGGCAGGTCGGCCAGCTGCTGCAGCCAGTACGCGCGGTCCTCGGCGTACGCGGGCGAGGAGCGGTACTCCGCGTCCCGCTCCAGCAGTACGGCCAGGGGAGGAAACGGAGCGGGGTCGGCGGAGGCGCCCTCGGCGCATGCGGTGTACAGCTCGGCCACACGACGGGTGAAGAGCGCCCCGCCCATGGCATCCACCACGATGTGGTGCATCGCCTGGTACAGGAGGAAGTGTTCGGGACCCAGCTCGAACAGCGCGAAGGAGAAGAGGTCGTCGCGCCGGAGGTCCAGCGGCCGCGCGAGGTCGGCGCGCGCCCAGGACTCGGCCGTGGCCCGCGGGTCCGGTTCGCCGCTGACGTCGAACACGGGGAGGTCCCATCCCTCGCACGGCGCGATGACCTGCCACAGTCCGTCCGCGTCCTCGTGGAACCGCGCGCGCAGGGCCTCGGCCTCCTTCAGTGCCTGCCGCAGGGCGTCCCCGAGCGCCGCGGCATCGATACGCCCGGCGATGTCCAGGAACTCGGCGATGCGGTAGTACTGGCCGTCGGGGTCCAGTTGGTGCGCCAGCCACACCTCACGCTGGGCGGCCGACAGCGGCAGACGTTCGCGGCGTGCATCGGACGATGTCATTCGGTCTCCCTCGCTGGGAAGCGGACGCTGCCTGCCGATAGCCGAGCGGACGCATCTCGGCGCATCTCGGCGCACGAGGAATGACCTGAGTGAAAGCCCGCGGCTGCTGAAGAGGTGATCGATGGACCGGAACTCGAAGCCGGCAGGAGAACCGCTGATTCCGCGAGCGGCTTTCCTTATCACCCTCATCGCATATTCGCCATTACCGAAATTGATGCTACGCCTGCACGCGCAGCACAATCCATTACACGATGGAGTGATATCGAAGGATCCGGACCTGCATTTTGCGTCGCAGCCGAGTAAGCCGCCCGGCAGCAGGTGCGCCCGCCCCTCAGCTCACCGTCGCGCAGGCGTGCCCGTTCAGCGTGAACCGGTCCGGGACGCCGTTGCCGCCCTGCCGGGAGCCGATGAAACCGACGCCGAAGGTGCCGCCCGGGCTGACGGTCCTGTTGTAGTCGGCCGCGGAGGCCGTGACGCGGGAGCCGTCCTGCTGGAAGGAGCCGTCCCACATCTGGGAGACGCGCTGGCCGTCCTCGAACGCCCAGCCGATGCTCCAGTCGTCGAGGGCCTCGACGGAGGTGACGGTGACCGTGGCCTGGAAGCCGTCCGGCCATTCGTTGACGATCTCGTAGCGGAGGTGGCAGAAGGCGTCCGTGGAGCGCGTGGGCTCGATCGGCCGGTGCGAGACACGGGCGGGAGAGGGGCCCTCGCCCCGCGGTTCCGGCTCGGAGCCCCCGGTCGTCGGCGTGGACCCGGGCGTGGACGCGGCGGTGGATGTGGATGTCACGGTCGCGCGCGGTGATCCCGACGGGTCGTCCGGGGTACCGGACGGCCGGGGAGCGACGGTGGGCAGCGACGGAGCCGTCTCCGCCACCGGTCCGCTGCTCTCCGTCTCCCCGGCGGCCGTGTCACCGCGCTCGCGGTCCTGGGGCATGAGGGTGACCGCGAGAGCCAGGACGGACACGATGCCGGTCGCCGCCAGCAGGCCGGTGCGGCCGATCCGCGGCTTGGGTTCCCGGCCGGGCGACAGGCCCCGGTCGGTGCCCGAGGAGTCGGCGCGGCCGGCGCTCAGCCCGGCCTCGGCGGCCCGGCGCCGCCGCTCCAGATAGGCGAGGCCGCCCCAGCCGATCACGCCGCCGGCCAGCGCGGCGGGCAGCCCGCCGCCGTGCAGCCGCAGACAGGCGGCCGCCTCCGCGCAGCCGGCGCAGGTGGCGAGGTGACGGGAGAGGTCCTCGGGCGCGTCGGTGCCGGGTACGCGGGTGACGGCGTCCAGCAGCCGTGCGTAGCTGCGGCAGCCGGCGTCCATGGGGGATGCGAGGTGGCCGCGGCGGCACCGGTCCCGGAACAGCGCCCGCGCCTGCTCGAGTCCGCCGGAGACCGACCCCGGGTCGAGGCCGAGCCGCCGGGCGACCGCGGGCAGGGGCAGCGCCTCCACCTCGGCCAGCCACAGCAGGTCCGCGTCCGCCTCCTGGAGCTCGCCCAGGGCACGCAGGGCGAGCGGGCGGCGCGGGGGCGGCCCGGTGTAGCGGGCCGCCTTGTCGGAGTTGAGCCAGAGCCGCAGGTCCGGGTCGAGGTGGTGGCCCTGCCCGGCGGCCTCCCAGGACGCGGCCGTGGTGCGCACCGCCGCCAGCAGGAACGGCACACGCGACGGCCGCGGCACCCGGCGGCCCCTGCCCCGGCCCGCCCCGGCCTCCTCGGCACGCATCTCCCGGACGCCGTGCGTGAACGCCTCGGTGGCCAGCCGGGTCGCCGAGGCCGACCCGGAGGTGCACAGATCGGCGTACGAGAGGACCGCGTCCCAGCACTCCGAGAGGAGCGTGGCCTCGTGCGCGTCCTGAGGCGTGGGCAGGTCGGGCATGGATCTCCTGCGTCCATGTAAGAACTGGAGACCCAATCGTCTCACTGGTAACGGAAGTTGTGCAGTCAACCGTTCCAGGGTGGACGGGTCGGGCACGGATCAGGGACGGGCCAGGGGCGGGTCAGACCGCGACGTCCTCCTCGACGCCCCCCTCGGTGTCCCCTTCCACCGCCGGGAGGCTGTCCATGAAGGAGCTCACCGAGAACACCGCGTTGCCGGCTCCGGGCGGGCCGTATCCGGGCGGGGAGGAGAGCCCGAAGTCCTCCATCGTCTGCCGGTACGCCTGGAGCAGCCGGATGTGGTACTCCAGCGGCGCCCCCTGCGGATTGGCCTTGCCGAGCGGGGTGGTCGGCTCCGGGCACCAGGTGGTGAAGCGGGGCGTGATGCCGTGCGACATGAAGAAGCGCAGGCCCTCGGTGGTGGAGGCGATGGCCTCGTCGACCGTCTTGAAGCCGAAGGGCTCGGCCATCTCGACGCCCGCCACGAAGTTGGGGATGACGTTGCGCGCGCCGAAGACCTCCGTGGAGTCCAGTACCCGCTTGTGCCACTCGTCGCGGCCGACGTAGCGCTCCTTGCCGGGGCAGAAGATCTTGAACAGGTACTCGTCCCACACCTCGTAGTTGGGGTGGTAGATCTGCACGCCGTAGTCCTTGAACCGCTGCACGTCGTCGCGCGGCAGCGCCTGGGCGACCACCTTGCCGATCCAGCGGCCCGGGAAGCGCTCCTCGATGGCCTTGGCGTAGTGCCCGTAGAAGTCGGCCTCGTCGCGCCCGGAGACCGTCTTGGTGATCGCGCCGCCGGTGAGGGTGTAGGCGGTGGACGCCTTCGCGGTGTCGTAGCGGTCGATGATCTCGAGCGCCTCCAGCACCTCCTCGACGTCCTTCACCCCCGTGTAGGGGCGCCCGGCGGCCTTGTGCTGGCGCCAGTTGTGGTTGATGTCGCAGTACTGGCACTCCTCCTTGGCACCGAAGTACTGGCAGACCCGGAAGACGGTGAGGTAGATCAGGTAGCCCCACTGGATGGTCGGGGCGACCTCCATCACGGACTTCCCGTTGGAGAGCTTGTGCCGGTAGTACTCGGGCATGGGCGGCACGCCGACGTCCGAGATCCGCTTGCCGTCCAGGTAGAGGCCGAGCATGCCGTGCTCGTCGGCGGCGACCCGGTACGGGGACGACGGGTTCACCCGCACGGACACCACGGTGCGCCGCAGGTCGTACGGGCCGCCGGTGAGGATGATCTCCTCGGGCGGGCGGTTCAGCGCGGCCTCGCCCAGCTCGGGCAGGGTGCCGTGGTCGAAGGAGAAGATGAAGTACGACTTCGGCTTGACGTCACCGTCCTCGTTGCCGGTGAGGGCCGACTTGTCGAAGGCCACCCCGCCCCTGAGCAGGTCCTCCTTGAAGACGGCCTCCCGCGGCACGTGCGGGAACCGTTCCATCAGATCCTCGACCAGCGCCGTACGGCTGCCCATCCTTCTTCTCCTCGCTCCCGACTCGCTCAGGGTTGCCCGTCTGTTGTGCTCGACTCCTCACGGTATGCCCCCGCCTGGGCGGGACGGGCGGCGGGTCCCCCCACGGGCACCGGGGATGCGCGGGGGTGACACAGGTCACGGGTGGTTCGGAGGCGTGGGTCACCCGGATGACGGCGAGCCGGTCCCGGTATCGACCGGTATCAATTCGGTTGACGTGCCCCCATCAGGGGCGCTCCCATAGCCCGATGCATGTCGACGAGAGCATGATCGACGCTTCCCTCGTACGGCGGCTGCTGGCCGCGCAGTTCCCCCGCTGGGCGGACCTCCCCGTCGATCCCGTGCACTCCGCCGGCACGGCCAACGCCATGTTCCGGCTGGGCACGGACCTGGCCGTCCGGCTCCCCCGCATCGCGGGCGCCGCACAGGACGTCGACAAGGAGCACGCGTGGCTGCCCCGGCTCGCCCCGCGCCTTCCGGTGCCCGTTCCGGTACCGCTGGTGAAGGGCGCGCCGGGTGAGGGCTTCCCGTGGGAGTGGTCGGTGTACCGGTGGCTGGACGGGGAGAATCCGTGGCCGGGTGCGGCGGCCGGTCCGGGTGCCGGTTCGGACGCCGAACGGAGTGCCGGCCCGGACGCCGAACGGAGTGCCGGCCCGGACGCCGAACGGAGTGCCGGCCCGGACGCCGAACGGAGTGCCGGCCCGGACGCCGAACGGAGTGCCCGTCTGGGCGGCGGCGCTCGACGCCCCGCCACGGCCCGGCCCGCCGGTCTGGATCCACGCCGATCTCCAGCCCGGGAACGTGCTGACGTCCGGCGGCCGGCTCAGTGCCGTCATCGACTTCGGCTGTCTGGGCCTCGGCGACCCGGCCGTCGACCTGATCGCCGCCTGGTACCTGCTGCCCGCCGGTGCGCGTCCCGTCTTCCGCACCGCGCTGGCGGACGGGGCCGACGACGCGGCCTGGGCGCGCGGCCGCGGCTGGGCCCTGTCCGTCGCGCTCCTCGAACTGAGCGCCTACCGGGAGACGAACCCGGTCATGGCGGACATCGCCCGGCACGTCATCCGTGAGGTTCTGGCCACCAGCTCTTGATCACAGGGTGTCCATCGGCTGATATTCCTTCGTACGCACCTCCGGGAAGGAACACCACCGATGGCCGAGACCGTGACCAACTGGGCGGGCAACATCACCTACGCGGCCAAGGAGGTGCACCGGCCGGGCTCCGTCGAGGCGCTGCGCAGCCTGGTCGCGGCGAGCGCGCGGGTGCGGTTCCTCGGCAGCGGGCACTCGTTCAACCGGATCGCCGAGCCGGGCAGCGAGGGTGTGCTGCTCTCGCTGGCCGGGCTGCCACCGCTGATCGAGGTGGACACGGCGGCCCGTACCGTACGGGTCGGGGGCGGCGTCCGGTACGCCGAACTCGCCGCCGCCGTGCACCGGCACGGGCTGGCCCTGCCCAACATGGCCTCGCTCCCCCATATCTCCGTGGCCGGGTCGGTGGCGACCGGCACCCACGGGTCGGGCGACGCGAACGGCCCGCTCTCGTCGGCCGTACGGGAGGTCGAGCTGGTCACCGCGGACGGGGAGACGGTCGTCCTGGCCCGCGGGGACGCCCGTTTCGGCGGCGCGGTGGTCAACCTGGGCGCCCTCGGTGCCGTGACCGCGCTCACCCTCGACCTGGAGCCGGCCTTCGAGGTCGAGCAGCACGTCTTCGTCGACCTGCCCCTCGCCGGCCTCGACCACGCGGCCGTGGCGGCGACGGCGTACAGCGTCAGCGTGTTCACCGACTGGCGGGCGCCGCGTTTCAACCACGTGTGGGTCAAGCGCCGCACCGACCAGCCCTTGCCGGACTTCCCGTGGGCGGCGCCCGCGACGGAGGCGGTGCACCCCGTGCCCGGGATGCCGGCGGTCAACTGCACGCAGCAGTCCGGCGTGCCCGGCCCCTGGCACGAGCGGCTGCCGCACTTCCGCGCCGAGTTCATGCCGAGCAGCGGCGCCGAGATCCAGTCGGAGTACCTGCTGCCCCGCCCGCACGCGACGGACGCGCTGCACGCGCTGGACGGGATACGGGACGTGATCGCGCCCGTGCTGCAGATCTGCGAGATCCGCACCGTGGCCGCGGACGAGCAGTGGCTCAGCCCCTCCTACGGGCGGGACACGGTCGCCCTGCACTTCACCTGGATCGACAACACGGCGGCCGTACTGCCCGTGGTGCGCCGGATCGAGGAGGTGCTGGAGGCGTTCGCGCCGCGCCCGCACTGGGGCAAGGTGTTCACGGTGCCGTCGGCGGCGCTCCGCGAGCGGTACCCGCGGCTGGAGGACTTCCGGGCGCTGGCAGGCTCCCTGGATCCGGCGGGGAAGTTCCGCAACGCGTTCGTACGGGACGTGCTCGGCGGCGAGTGAGCGGCGAGTAGCGGAGCACGTCCTGCACCCCCGTCAGGTCTCGCGGTGGCCGCCGGACCCGCCGATGCTCTGGGCGTGGCGGAACAGCCCGTTCGGGTCGTAGCGGTGTTTGACGGCGACGAGGCGGTCGTAGTTGCCCTGGTAGTAGGCGTGCTGCCAGTCGTGCAGATCGGGGTCGGCGAAGTTGACGTACGCGGCGTCGGTGCGCAGGCCCTGGCGCAGGGTGCGGTACAGGGCGCGCTGCTGGGCGAGGAGCCGGTCGGTCACGTGCCGTGGGGCGCCGGGCTGCCAGTGGGTGCCGATGTCGATGACGAAGGCGGCCCGGCGGTGCGGGTAGGCGGTCGCGTCCGGATCCGGGGCGGTGCCCGCGCCGCCCATCGCGAACATCGCCACGTAGACGGAGTTCTCCCCCTTGCCGGGCTGCCACTCCTCGATCCAGTCGATGACGTCCACGACCGTGTGCCGGTCGAGCCGGCGGTCGGCGACCAGGCACTTGAAGGCGCCGGCCTCGGGCTTGGGCGGTGCGGTCCACAGGTACTTCTGCCCGTCGAAGAAGTGCCGCTGCTCCAGGAACTTCCCGGCCGGCTTCAGCGCGAGGACCGGGGCCAGGGTGCGGCGCAGCGCGTCCTCGTCGCCCAGGCGCTGTCCGAGCAGGGAGAGGACGGCGCCGCTGCCGTCCCCGGGGTTCCTGAAGGTGATCTGCAGATCGAAGTCGTGATGCCGGTCGGCGGCCAGGACGTCCTGCACCGCGTCCATGACCTCGACGCCGCGTACGGCGGGGAAGGACAGCTCGAAGACGCCGACGGACTGCCCGGAGACGTCGACGGCGCGGTAGGTGAAACCGGTGTTGATGCCGAAGTTGCCGCCCGCGCCGCCCCGGCAGGCCCAGAACAGGTCGGCGTTCTCCCGTTCACTGGCGCGCACGAGGGAGCCGTCGGCCAGCACGAGCCGGGTCTCGGCCAGCCGGTCGCAGGTCATGCCCCACTTGCGGTCGTTGAAGCCGAGCCCGCCGCCGAGCGTCAGCCCGGCCATGCCCACGGTGGGACAGCGCCCGCCGGGGACGTACAGGTGGGCGGCCCGCGCGTCGTACACGTCCGCGACGGTGGCCCCGCCCCCCACCACGAGCCGGTCCTCCCCGCTGGGCACCACGCTCTTCATCCGGCGCAGACTGATCAGCAGGCCCGTGGTGGTGGAGAGGCCGGCGAAGCTGTGGCCGCCCGAGCGGACGGCGAACGGCATCCCGTGGCCGGCGGCCCAGCCCAGGGCCGCCCGTACGTCGCCCTCCGTGGCGCACGCGGCGATCCCGGCCGGCCGCACCGCCGCGTAACGCCGGTTGTTCGGGAGCATCAGCCCTTCGTAGGGCGCGTCCTTCGGCCGGTACAGTCCCGCGCCGCCGCTCAGGGCGCGGCTCAGCTGCCGCCAGGCCGAGGCGGGCAGGTCGGCGACACCGGTGTCCCGCGGCTCCCGCACCGCGGCGGCCCGGGCTGCCCCGCCCGGCATGCCCGGCATCAGAGCGGCACCGGTCAGGGTCGCCATCTGCGTTCCACGCCGCAACACACCCCGGCGACTGATGTCCACCATTGCTCTCCGCTCTCCTAGGCACTGGCTCCCGCACGCCCATCGTGCCGACGAGCACCGGCAACCCCGTTCGCCGCGCCGGGCGGCACCGTTAGTCGTACCGGTGCCGAACCGTCCGGGCAGCCGAGCACCCAGGGGGGCTGGAGAACACGCGGTGTTCGTGTTCCACTTCCCTGGACGCCGATGGGTGCGGGGCGTCGCACGTCGTACGTCGCACGAACCACCGTCAAGGGCTGAACCAGGAGACAGACCGAATGTCCCTCCGCGATACCGCTGCCGAAATTGTTACCGCTAACATCACTCCCACCGGGTACGCCGACGACGCCGGCTCCGCCGGCTACGTCGAGGACGTCTCCCCGGGTCGCGGCGCACTGCCGCCACGCGCCTGGTACGCCACCGGCTCCTCGGACGCCAAGTCCCTGTCCCTGAACGGGAGCTGGCGTCTCCGGCTCTCGGACACGGCCGACGCCGAGGACGACTCCTTCGCCGCCGAGGGGTACGACGCCGGGAACTGGGCCGAGGTGTCCGTACCGGGCCACTGGGTACTGCAGGGCGACGGCGCCTTCGGCTCGCCGATCTACACGAACCACCTCTACCCCTTCCCGGTGGACCCGCCCCGGGTGCCGACCGAGAACCCGACCGGCGACCACCTGCGCACCTTCGACCTGCCGGACGACTGGCCGGCTACGGACGAAACCGGTGACGACTCGGTGCTGCTGCGCTTCGACGGAGTCGAGTCGTGCGCCCGCGTCTGGCTGAACGGCACGGAGCTCGGCGAGTTCAAGGGCTCCCGGCTGCCGCACGAGTTCGCGGTGGGCCATCTGCTGAAGCCGTCCGGGAACGTCCTCGCGGTCCGCGTCCACCAGTGGTCGGCGGGCTCGTACCTGGAGGACCAGGACCAGTGGTGGCTGCCGGGCATCTTCCGTGACGTGACGCTGCTGCACCGCCCGGCGGGCGCGGTGACGGACTACTTCGTGCACGCGTCGTACGACCACACCGAGGGCACCGGCACCCTGCGCGTCGACTCGGACGTCCCCGGCCGGATCACCGTGCCCGACCTCGGCGTCGACGTCGCCACGGGCGAGTCGGTGACCGTCCCCGTCACCCCGTGGACGGCGGAGACACCGAAGCTGTACGACGGCGTCCTGGCCACCGACGGCGAGCGCGTCCGGCTCCGGATCGGCTTCCGCACGGTCGCCCTGGAGGACGGTCTGATCGAGGTCAACGGCCGTCCGGTCCTCTTCAAGGGCGTCAACCGCCACGAGTGGCACCCCGAGCGCGGACGCGCCCTCGACCTGGACACCATGCGCGAGGACGTGCTGCTGATGAAGCGGCACAACATCAACGCGGTCCGCACCTCGCACTACCCGCCGCACCCGGCCTTCCTCGAGCTGTGCGACGAGTACGGCCTGTGGGTGATCGACGAGTGCGACCTGGAGACCCACGGCTTCGTCGAGCAGGCCTGGCGCGACAACCCCGTCGACGACGACCGCTGGACCCCGGCCCTGCTGGACCGCGCGGCCCGCATGGTGGAGCGCGACAAGAACCACCCGTCGATCGTCATCTGGTCCCTCGGCAACGAGGCCGGCACGGGACGCGGTCTGACGGCCATGGCGGAATGGATCCGCGACCGGGACGCCTCCCGCCTCATCCACTACGAGGGCGACTGGAACTGCCGCGACACGGACGTCTACTCGCGCATGTACGCGCCCCACGAGGAGGTCGAACGGATCGGCCAGGGCCTGGACGGCGGCCCGCACAAGCGCCGTGACCTGCCCTTCATCCAGTGCGAGTACGGGCACGCCATGGGCAACGGCCCGGGTGGCCTGGCCGACTACCAGCGCGTCTTCGAGGCGCACGACCGCATCCAGGGCGGCTTCGTCTGGGAGTGGATCGACCACGGGATCGCGGACGAGCGGTACGGCTTCGCGTACGGCGGCGACTTCGGCGAGGAGCTGCACGACGGCAACTTCGTCTGCGACGGCCTGCTGTTCCCCGACCGTACGCCGTCGCCGGGCCTCGTCGAGTACAAGAAGGTGATCGAGCCGGTCCGCATCGAAGGAGAGGGCAGGGCAGGCACCGTACGGGTGACGAACAGGTACGACTTCGCCGACCTGTCCACCCTGGCCTTCGAGTGGTCGTACCAGGTGGACGGCGAGACGGTGGAGGGCGGCTCGCTGTCCGTACCGGCGCTCGCACCGGGCGAGACGGCGGAGCTGAAGCTGCCGGAGCCGCCGACGGCAGCGGGCGGCGGCATCGCGGAAACCCAGTGGACGGTACGGGCGCTGCTGGCGGAGGACACGGCGTGGGGTCCGAAGGGCCACGTGGTGGCGTGGGCCCAACTGCCCGTTGCGCGCGCGGAGTCGACGTCCGTCGCCGCCTCGGCGAGCCCCGTGACCGGCGACCGGTCGCTCACCCTCGGCCCGGCCACCTTCGACGCCCGCACGGGCGAGCTGCGCACGATCGGCACCACGGAGCCGACCGGCCTCCGTCTGGACGTCTGGCGGGCGCCCACCGACAACGACCACGGCGCGCACTGGCAGACCGACCCGCGCCTCGGCCCCTTGTGGCGCAGGCTGGGCCTGCACCGGATGCGGCACCGGCTGGACGCGGTGGAGCAGAGTGCCGACGCCCTGACGGTACGGACCCGGGTGGCACCCGCCGGCTGGGAGCTGGGCCTCGCCACGGTCTACCGCTGGACGTCCGACGGCAGCCGCCTGAAGCTGACCGTGTCCGTCACCCCCGAGGGCGACTGGACGCTGCCGCTCCCGAGGCTGGGCATCCGCTTCGGTCTTCCGTCGTCGTCCACCGATACCGTGCGCTGGTTCGGCGGCGGCCCCGGCGAGGCGTACCCGGACACCCGGTCGGCCTCGATGCTGGGCCTGTGGCACTCCACGGTGGACGACCTCCAGACCCCCTACGTGCGCCCCCAGGAGAACGGCGCCCGGGCCGACGTCCGCTGGGCGGAACTCGGCGGGCTGCGCGTCGAGGGCGAGCCGGAGTTCTGGTTCACCGCCCGTCGCTGGACGACCGAGCAGTTGGACGCGGCCGACCACCTGACGGATCTCCGGCCCGACGGCGACCGGGTGTGGGTCAACCTGGACCACGGTCAGATGGGCATCGGCTCGCAGTCGTGCGGTCCGGGCGCGCTGCCGCAGTACCACTTGCGGGCGGGGCGGGCGGAGTTCTCGTTCGTGTTCACCCCGCAGCCGTGACCGCAGCCGTGACCAGCGCCTCCAGTTCGCCGGCCGACTCCGGTGCCGGCCGGTAGATCCCCTGGAGGCTCACCACACTGCGCAGCTCACCGTCCACCACGTGCTTGATCTGCCGCTCGCCGCGCCGCGAGCGGTAGGTCAGCCGGGCGAGGAGCTCCCCGGGCACCGCCCGGTCGAAGGTGAGCGGTGGGATAGACCCGGTCCCCGGGCTTGACCCCCGCCCGGACGAAACTGGGCAACGACTGGTGCGGCCCGCCGAACAGCACATTCGGCCGCTCCCCCTCGTAACCGCCGGAGATGAGCGCCTTGCAGGTGTCGTTGGTCCACAAAGTGGGGTACGCGTCAGCCATGGCGGCACGCTAACGGCCACCACTGGCAAAGGCGCCTCCCGCCTTCGGCGCACCGCCTTCAGTGGTCCGCGCAGCACGGGGTCGGGTCCGGTACCTCGAAGGGCACCAGGACACCGCCCACGGCAGGCATGGCGGCCAGCACGAGCTCGCCGTTCTGCCACTGCGGCCGTACGTGGTCCCGCGTCACCAACTCCGTGTCTCCGGCCGGCGGTTCCTGGGCTCCCAGGACGGTCACCCGGTCGATCGCGCTGCGCGACAGCAGGTCCGCGATCGTGAGGGTGCCGGTGAGGGACGCGACGCCGGGGTACAGCACCGCACGGCCCACCTCGTCGGGGGCGCCGTCCGTGACCTCGTACCCCTTGGCCGTGAGCCACTCGTGGACGGAGTCCCGCACCTCCCGCGTCGGCAGCGCGAAGGAGAGCACGACCCGGGGGCGGTCGCCGTTCCGCACCAGGTGCGTGCAGCCGAACCCGTCGGGGGGGAGTCCGAGTTCGGACGCCAGCGTCTGAAGCAGGTGATCGGCCACGAGCAGGTCGGTCACGTCCGTGTCGACGGTGAGGGCGTCGGCGTACGAGGGCGGCGCGACGTCGCGTCCGGAAGGCCTGGACTGCACGGGGAACGACATGTGACCTGCCTCGAAGTCGCGCTGGAACGGTAGAGCTGTGAAGCCGTGGGAGCAGTGAACCGACTTTCGTAGCCTGCCATCGGAACGGCGACCTACCGGAACCAACCGACGACGCTCAGATGGCCGAAGCCTGAACAGATTCCGTGCAACAGTGGTGACGGATCTCAACGAGCGGGAGAGCTGGCTCGCGCCGGCGCGCGAAAGCCGCCGCACACAACGTTGGTGGCACGTCCTCGAAGACCGACTACCGCAGGACTTCCCGGACCTCGTCGCGCTCGAGGACGAGGTATCAGAGTGCAGGGAATTCCAGCCTTGCATCGTGCCGGGCCTGTTCCGGACGAAGGCGTACGCGACAGCCGTGATCCAGGGAGGTATCGCCGGCACCCTCAATGCAGACCAGCAGACCAAGGTCTGCGTACGCATGGAGCGACTTTGCAGGTACTGCCCTTCACCGCAGGCGCCTGCCAGGGCGGACCATATTCCTACTTGATCTACAGCTTCCCTCCCCCCGCAGAGCTCGAAGTGGCCCTGCTGGAGAACTTCGCGGGCCACGCCTATCTGGAATCCCGAGAGGATACGGTCCGCCTGGGCGGCGCCTTCGACCACCTGGGAGCCTCAGCTCTCAGCACCTTGGACTCCGAGGCGCGGATCGTCCAGATCGCCGGGGAAATGACCGATCCGTAAGGGGAATCAACTACACAGAGGATTGACGTCCGTGATGCGAAAGCGATATCCGGTTCCCCACTGACTTTCACTCCCGCCGCTTGGCGCGCCTTTGTCCGTGCACTCAGCGTCGATAGCCTCGCATTCAAGTGAATGGCGATGCCGGGATACGGTTCCCGCGATCCGCGTGGAATGCTTACATGATCTTGCGAGCCGCCGACGGCCGGGTCATGTCCCGCCCATACCGCCGCAGCGCCCCGGGAACCGGTGCAATCTCGGCCTCCCTCATCATGCCCGACGGACCCGACATATCGGGCGGGCCGGCGCGATCTGATGCGACCGCGCGATCGTCTACGCCCACGTCCGACTCCGCCTCCGATCGTCCACTGACGTGGCCGTCAGAAGGCTCGGAAGGTCCGACGGAACCATTCCGGCGGGCCTTCAGTACATCCTTGTGGACATCAAATGCGACAGGGGCTGGTACTCCAGCCGTAGATCGCTGGTGCGACGTCCGACCGACCGCGCCTACGGGTGCGTGTCCGTGATCGCGATGACCTCGTCGAGGCGGTCCAGAGCAGCCTGCAGGTCGTCGACCTTGGCCTGGATGCGGTCGCGCTCGGCGCGCAGCATGGCTCGTTGCTCGGCGTCGGTGTGCCCGGTGTCCCAGCATGGAAGGAGTTCCGCAATCCTTCGGCTGGTCAGACCGGCGGCGAACATCTGCTGGAAGAAGCGCACCAGGGTGACGGTGTCCTGCCGGTAGAGGCGCTGGCCGGACGGGCTGCGCTCCGCGATGAGCAGCCCCTGCTGCTCGTAGTAGCGCACGGCGCGTACCGAGACGCCGGCGCCCCGTGCCACCTCGCCGATGCGGATCAGCCGCTCGGCCGCGGCCTCCGTGACGGTCATGGTGATCCCTCTCGCCTCGCCCCGGTCCTGACGGCCGGCACTTGCCTCTGACGCCAGCGTCAGGTTTTAGCGTACCGGGCATGGACATCAACAACTCCGTCGCCCTTGTCACCGGAGCCAACCGCGGCCTGGGCCGCGCCTTCGCCCAGCGCCTGCTGGAACGGGGCGCCCACAAGGTCTACGCGACGGCCCGCCGACCGGTGACCGTGGACCTGCCCGGGGTCGAGGTGCTGCCCCTCGACATCACCGATCCCGCATCCGTGAGGGCCGCCGCCGAGGCCGCCCCGGACGTCTCGCTACTCATCAACAACGCGGGAATCAGTACGGGGACCGACCTGGTGACCGGTTCGCTGGACGCCGTGCGGCACGAGCTGGAGACCAACATGTTCGGCCACCTGGGAATGATCCGGGAGTTCGCGCCGGCGCTCGCCAGGAACGGCGGGGGCGCGATCGTCAACGTCCTCTCCGCCATGTCGTGGTTCGGGGGCAAGGGCGCCAATGCCTACCACCTGAGCAAGGCCGCCGCCTGGGCCATGACCAACGGCGTCCGCCTGGAGCTCGCCGAGCAGGGCACGCTCGTCACAGCGGTACACCTCGGCCTGGCCGACACCGACATGGCGGCGGGCTGGCCCGTGGACAAGATCGCTCCCTCGGACCTGGCCGACGCGGCGCTCGACGGTGTCGAGGCGGGCTCCGCCGAGGTCCTCGCCGACCAATGGAGTCGGGACGTCAAGTCCCGGCTGCCGCAGACGCCGGAAGAGTTCAACGCCGCGATGGACCGCGCCCTGGCGGCGTTGGTGGCGGCCTGAGGGCCCCTCGGGCCGCGCTGACATGCTCCGCCCGCAGTTGTGGATCTTCATGTTGTGGCGGGGGCCGGGTGTTCGCGGTGCTCGTCGGCACGGATGACGGCCAGAAAGGCGTGGGCGAGCATCGCGAGGGTCAACCAGCGCAGCCAGAGAGTGTGGCGGCGGGACCTGGTGCTCGTCCAGGCCGGCGAGGCCCTTGCCGGCCTGGAAGGTCTCCTCGGCCCTCCAGCGGGTTCCGGTGACGCGGACCAGGGCGGGCAGCGGTACTGGCCGCGGGCTGAAACAGCGGTAATAGGCCACCTCGCCGGTGGTGCGGTTGCGGCGGATCAGCAGCTGGCAGGTGCCGGCCGAGTGGGTGGGGATCAGGTCGACGGCGGCCCAGACGTAAGGGCGCGGGCCTTTGCGCCAGCGCCCGCGGACAGTTGCTGCCAGCCTCTTCGGGGCACCGTGCGCATCAGCACGTCACCACGGAACTTGCCGACAGGAGTGTGTACTTCGGTGCGGCAGGAGACGGCCATGACGTATCCCCTCCCGTGCGTGGCAATCATCGACAGCAGGGCCGGGTTGCCGCCGTAGACCTCGTCGCCGGTGACCCGGCCGGCCGTGTGACGGCCGGCCCAGAACCTCTCGAGCATCGCGGCAGCGAGCTGCGTCTGGGTGGCGAACCGCACCTCGTCAGGTTCCAGGCCCGCCCTGCGGCACCGCTCGGGATCGTCGGGCCATGCTCTGGGCAGGTACAACTCACGGTCGACGGCGGCGTGTCCGCACGGCGTGGCATGGACAAGATGGACCGCGGCCTGGGAGTTCTCGATCCGCCCGGCGGTACCGGTGCACTGTCGCTGCACTCCGACGGTCGCGTTCCCCTTCTTCACGTCGCCAGTCTCGTCGACGACGAGGACGGCCTGCTCGGCGCCGAGGCGATCGACAATGAAGGATTTTTTTGCCCGGCGACGCAATGCCATTCGACAACTCGACTTCCTGGCCTCACAGTTCTCCCATTCGGAGATGCTCGGCAACGAAGAGGTCATCATTCGTTCCGCAAACGTGCGTACACGTCGCATCTGCACGACTCTTCAAGCATCCGCTATCGAGGTGGCCTTGCAGGCGGTTGTTGGAATTCTTTGTCTTGCCGACGTACGTTCCGGGGTTCAGCTGGTCCTTGAACTCGTAGATTCCTGGAATCTAGGTCTGCAGCCAGTCCCCACGGCTCAGATCGGCGGCGTCCAGCCATCTTCCGAGTTCAGACATCGCCAGGCCCGATGCCGTCGAGAAGACGGCGGATCTCCTCGGCACCCGTCGCTTCGACTTCTTCTGCCTCAACGACGTCAACAGTCCGGTCGACCAGCGGCAGCGTATCGCCGAGGAGCTCCACCACTTCCTCGAGGCCTGCTTCCCCTTCCCGAGCCACTACGAGCGCCGGGGGGCGGGCGGCGATACCCGCCCCACCGAGTTCTGAGCCCTCGGCGACCGAGCCCTTACGAGGGCAGCACCCACACCGGGTTCGAGTAGAACCACAGGTCCTGCCACGGGTCCGCGTCGCCGACCACGTCGATGGCCGGGCCCGCGGGGTCGACGGCCGCGCCCATCGCGCCGACGGCCGTGCGCTTGCCGTCGCTGCCGCGGAGGCGGACGTAGAGCGGGCGGTCGACGCGGCCGAGCTCGTAGGTGAGGCGGACCGTGCCGGTGTTCTTGTTGACCTCGTACGACTTGACGACCTTGGCGGTCGGCGCGGTGAAGGTGTCCTTGTCCTCGACCTCGCCGGTCACGTCGCCCTGGATGACGTCGACGCGTGCGAGCGTCGGCACGAAGCCGGCCCAGTTGGGGCCGCCCGCGAGGGCCACGTCCACCGTGAGGGTGACCTTGGTGCCCTTCTTGACGTGGAGGGCGCCGCCGAGGGTGGCCCAGCGGCTGCCGCCCGAGACGCGGACGTCGAGGCCGCTGAGGAGCTGGCCGTGGTCGACCCAGATGCGGCCGGCGCGGATGCCGTCCATGACGGCGGCGTACTCGAAGCTCTCGGCGCCGACGTGGGTGCGGCTGTAGTAGCCGGGCCAGAAGTCGTTCTCCGTCAGGTCGATCTGGCCGCCGTAGACCGGGTCGTCGTACCGGCCGTTGGCGTTGAAGTCGCCGCCGCCGCGCGCGGCGGTGTCGGCGTAGATCTGGTGGGAGTCGGAGTTGGCGGTGATCCACCAGGGCTTGCCCTCGGCGAGGAGGCTGTCCCAGAGGCCGCCGACGGTGGCGGTCATCCAGTCGAAGCCGCCCCAGGTGCGGTAGCTCTCCAGCGGGTAGCCGGGATAGGAGTTGGCGCTCGGGCTGCCGTCGTAGATGCCGCGGGCCCCGCCGGGTCCGTTGGGCTTCGGCAGGCCGGCGGCCTGGTGGCCGGGGGCGCCCTCGAAGCCGACGGCGATGCGGTGGCCCGCGGGCGTCGCGTCGCGCCAGGCACGGATCTCGTGCGGGGAGTCGATGCCCTTGCGCGCCGGGTGGTTGGCGAGCATCAGCGCGTCCTTGACCTTGCGCCGCTTCACCTGGTCGGAGAGGAAGTTGAGGCCCGCGATCGCGAGGGCCTCGTTGGCGGCGGAGGAGGCGGTGGCGCCCTTGACCGCGCCGTCGTAGCCGGTCTCGAACTGCTTGAGGACGGAGACCTCGTTCTTGCCGGGGTGCACGAAGACCGTGCCGTGCTCGGCGGCCGGGATGTTCCACTCCAGGCCCTGGAAGACGAGGGTGTCCTCGTAGGCGGCGCGGGCCTCCTTGATGTCCGGGTTGACCTTCTCGACGCCGATCTTGGCGTGGGTGGCGCTGCCGTGGTCGGTGATGACCATCCAGTCCAGGCCGTGCCGGGCACCCTGGCGGACCTGGTCGACGACGCGGTACTTGCCGTCGCTGCTGTACTGGGTGTGGATGTGGTGGTCGCCGGACAGCCAGAGGAAGCCGTTCTTCTTGCGGCTGCTGCCGCTGCCGGAGGCGTACGCCGGTGCGGCGCCGCCGGCGGTCTGGCCGATGACACTGCCGGCGGCCAGACCCGCACCGAGCAGGCCCGCGCGGCGCAGCAGCGAGCGGCGCGACTGCTGCTCGGGGGAGAGCGCCTCGTCGGGCACGGTGATGTCGAAGGCGGCGGGGAGCGGCGCCGCGTCGTGCGCGTGACCGTGGTCGTGGCTGTGGTCGTGTCCGTGATGGTGATGCCCGTGTCCGTGCCCCATGGCGCGCCTCCTGGATACCGCTGTCGTGCGCGGCGCCACTGCGCCGCGTGAGGAGAATCCAGGCAGAAGATGAATGTTGTACGACAGGGGGATGATCGGCGGGCGTCACGGACGCGGCCGCTCGCCTCAGCACTCACAGTTTTCCCGGCCGCCCTTGTACGTCACACCTTCCGACCGCGACTTTGGGTGCCGACGCTCTTCCTTCCCCCAGGCAGACGGACGGACCGGAGACACCTTCTCATGAGACGAATCCTCGGCACCCTCACGGCCGGTGTGCTGGCCCTCGCCGCGTCGCTCGGCGCCGGCACCACACCCGCAGCAGCTTCTTCCGACGCCAGTGGCAGCGGCACCTTCGACATCCTGACGTACAACATCGCGGGCCTGCCGCTCGGGCTCGGCGACAGCGATCCGGAGACGAACACACCGCTCATCGGGCAGCGGCTCGGGGCGTACGACATCGTCAACCTCCAGGAGGACTTCAACCACCACGCCGCGCTGTACGCCAACGACACCCACCCGTACCGCACGGCCACCAGCGGCGGCGCGGGCCTCGGCGACGGCCTCAACACCCTGTCCGACCGGCCCTTCGAGGACTTCGAGCGGGTCGACTGGGACGACTGCACCGGCACGGACTGCCTGACCCCGAAGGGCTTCACGCTGGGACGGGTGCGGCTGGCCGAGGGCGTCTTCGTGGACCTGTACAACGTCCACACCAACGCCGACGTGACGGACGCCGCCCTGGCCGCCCGCCGGGCCAACATCGAGCAGCTGTCGGACTTCATCCGGGCCAACTCCGCGGGCAACGCGGTGATCGTCATGGGCGACACCAACACGCGCTACACCCGGACCGGCGACAACATCCGCACGCTGCTGGACGAGAACGGGCTGACGGACCCTTGGGTGGAACTGGTGCGCGGCGGCACGCCTCCCGCGCAGGGCAGTGACCCGCTGGTGTGCGACGCGGCGGCCCCGGCCGACGACTGCGAGGTGGTGGACAAGGTGCTGTACCGGAGCAGCGACCTCGTCGCCCTCGACGCCACCCGCTACGGCAACGAGTGGGCGTCCTTCCTGCGATCCGACGGCGAGCACCTGTCCGACCACTTCCCGCACACGGTCGGTTTCACGTACACACCCGACCCGTCCCTCCGGGCGAGCGACTTCTTCGGCGGACCGCACGGCACGGCCTTCAACGACGCCGACGACCTGCCGTCCGCGCCGTCACCGCGCACACTGACGCTGCGCGGCGGCTCCCGCCTGGACGCGGTGTCCCTGACCCACGACGGCGGCACGGTTCTGTCCCACGGCGGTACGGGCGGCACGGCCGCGTCCCTGACCCTGGCCTCCGGCGAGCACCTCACGTCGGTGCGGCTGACGCGTGGTGAGAAGGACGGCCGTACCCGGGTCTTCTCCGCGGCCTTCACCACCGACAAGGGCCGTACGGTGACGGCCGGTTCGCCCACCTCGGACGCAGCCACCTTCACGGCGCCCTCGGGCTGGCAGATCGTCGGCTTCACGGGCCGCTCGGGCGACGAGATCGACAAGCTGGGGGTGCTGTACGCGCCGGTCCGCTGAGCCCGGCGGTCAGTGACCACCGCGTTCCGTCCGGGCGAACGAGGACACCTCGCCGTACGTCGGCGTGCGGCCGGACGGCGCGCGTCCGGACCGTACGCCGGTGGCCGCATCCAGGGCCGCGCCCAGTGCCCGCCGGTACAGCAGGGAGCCGAGGCTGACCCGGCTCACGCCCAGGTCGCCGAGGTGCGCGACGGTGGGGCCGGTGGGCGAGTACAGGATGTTCAGCGGCACGTCGAGGAAGCGTACGAGGGAGGCGACGGCGTCCGGGTCGGTCAGGCCCGGTACGAACACGCCGTCGGCGCCCGCCTGCCGGTACGCGTCGAGACGGGACCTGGTGTCCCTGTCCGTGTCGTCGCCGTTGCCGTTGCCGTCGCCCAGCCAGTATGTGTCGGTGCGGGCGTTGATGAACAGGCCGGGTGCGGCCGCCCTGACCGCCGCGATCTTCGCGGCGTGCAGCGCCGTGTCGCCGAGCCCGTCCTCCAGGTTGATACCGGCGGCCCCGACGGCGTACAGCTCCCGCGCGAACTCCCCCACCTCGTCCGGGTCGTCGCTGAAGCCCCCCTCGGCGTCGACGGACAGCAGGAACGGTTCCGAGCCGAGGGCCAGGGCGAGGGCGAGCGTCCGGTCGCGTGTCGCGGCCGCGCCGTCGGGCAGACCGGCGGAGGCGGCGACACCGAGGCTCGTCGTCCCGATCGCGGGGAAGCCCTCGGCGGCGAGCGCGACCGCCGAGGCGTGGTCCCAGGCGTTGGGCAGGAGCAGTGGCGCGTCGCCGTGGTGGAGCCGGTGGAAGTCCATGAGGTCCACGCTAGGAGCGCGTCGTTTCGGCGCCGGCCGAAGTGTTGCGGTCCTGCGGGGACGTCCCGGCCGGAACCTGGGACGCCCCGGTTCCGGTCGGGGCGTCCCAGGGGCTCACTCGGCCGGC
This sequence comes from Streptomyces sclerotialus, assembly GCA_000719105.1. Classification (GTDB taxonomy): domain Bacteria; phylum Actinomycetota; class Actinomycetes; order Streptomycetales; family Streptomycetaceae; genus Streptomyces; species Streptomyces sclerotialus_B. The sequence continues at coordinate 34,189 of JODX01000032.1, forward strand.
CGCACCGCGCCCTTCGGCACGAGGTGCCGGTCGACCAGTTCGTCGCGGACCAGGCCCGCGTACACGGTGGCGCCGTGCACGGAGGTGTGCGTGTTGTCGCGCTTCTCGTTGTAGAGGTACAGGGCCTTGGAGTCCTCCGCCCCCAGCGACTCGACGAGCTCCTTGGTCCTCGCGGTGAGGTCGATCAGGGGGACGTCCTGGTCGGCCGCGACCTGGCGGATGACGGCCGGGTGGTCCACGCCGAGCCCGTTGACGAGCAGCGCCGTGCCGTTGTTCAGGGTGCCGTCCGCGTTGAACCAGCGCCGCACGATGGGCGTGACCAGTACCGGCCGGCCGCCCTCGGCGCGGATGTCCGCCACCAGGCTCTCCAGGTTCGCGCGGTACGTCGCCTCGTCGGTCTGCTTGTCGTTGTGCGCGAGCTGGACGAGGACGAGGTCGCCGCGGCGGATCTGCGGCTGGACGGTGCCCCACAGCCGCGAGTCGGCCAGGTAGGAGACCGTGCTCTCGCCGGAGTCGGCGTAGTTGGCGACGGAGAGCCCCTTGCGCAGGTACTGCGGCAACTGCTGGCCCCACCCGGAGTACGGGTCACCGGGCTGGTCGCACACGGTGGAGTCGCCGACGAGGAAGATCTGCCGGGTGTGGCGGGCGGGGGTCACCCGGATGTCGGCGAGGGCGGGCGCGTCACCGCCGAGCGCGAGGTCGAGACCGGGCGTGCCCTCGGTCCCGGTGGGCTCGCCCTCGGGGGTGCGGACGTTCACGGTGAAGCTGCGGGTGACCCGCTCGCCCGCCTCGGTGGCGGTCTCCGGCAGGAGCGCGCGCCGGGTCTCCCCGGTGACGCTCGTGCTCGCTGCCTCCGCGCCTCCCAGGACGACCTTCACGTCGTACGTACCGGAGGGGACGTCGAAGTGGCAGGCGGTGGCGGTGCAGTTCTCCGGGCCGAGCCCGGGGCCGCCGCCTTCGCGCGCCTGCGCCGGCACGGCGGACAGGAGGGTGCCGAGGGCCGCGGCGGCGAGCCCGGCGATGGCGGTACGTCTCCGTGTGCGTCGCACGACTGTCGTGCTCCTCTCATGAGCCACGTGTCCACTGCTGGTTCGTGCCGCCGTTGCACGCGTACGTGATGATCGCGGCGGAGTCGGCGGTGGACCCGCCGTTCACGTCCAGGCACTCGCCGGTCGCCCGCGACGTGACGGTCACATATCCTCCGTCGCTCGTCACCGACCACTGCTGGGCGGCGGACGACGCGTCGCAGTTCTCCTGGGTGACAGTGGCGGCGTTCTCCCGCACGCACAGGGAGCTGTTGCGGACCGCCAGCTGGTGGTAGCCGCCGCCGACGGACCTGAACCAGAACCGCTGGTTGCCGCCGCCGTTGCAGCCGTACTGCTTGAGCTGGGCCCCCGGCCACTGCGACTGGCTGGTCACGTCGGCGCACCGTCCGGAGTGGCGGGCGACCAGGGTGCTGTACGTGGCGCTCACACCCGTGACCGTCCCGGCGGCCGTGTCGACCGTCACCTCCGGGGTCCAGGTCATGGACAGCGTGGTGGAGGTGGGGAAGGCCAGCGGCAGCCAGACGTAGCGGGAGTCGTTGACGCGCCCGCCGAAGGAGTTGCCCCACCGGTCACCGAGATAGAGGTACGACGTCCCCGAACTCCCCTGCACGGGCAGCACGTACGCGGTCTGCGAGCCGAACGCCGTCGAGTCACCCACGTTCCGCATGGCCGACCAGGGCCCGGCGAGGTTGGTGGCGGTGGCGTACTGCTGCTGGTTGGGACTCCAGCCCGTGGCACCGGACGTCAGCATGAAGTACACGCCGTTCCGCTTGAACAGGGCCGGGGCCTCGCGGTGGCCGCCGTGCCAGGGGTCGGCGACGAGGGCGGCGACGCCGGTGTAGTCGGCGGTCAGGCGGTAGATGTGCAGGTCGTAGTTCTCGCGGGCGGCCGAGACCATGTAGCCGGTCCCGTCCGTGTCGGTGAAGACCGTGATGTCGCGGGACATGTGCTGACCCAGCGGACGGAAGCTGCCCTGCCAGGTGTAGTCGCCGTCGACGGTGTCCGACACGGCGACGGCGGCGCGGGCCTCGCCGTAGTCGGTGCCGTTCTCCTTGTGCATCCACATCACGAACTTGCCGGTGGCCGCGTTGTACATGACCTTCGGACGTTCGATGTTGGCGACGGCCAGCTCGGGGTCGGTCGCCTGGGTGAGGACGTGGTTGCGGAACTCCCAGTTCTTCAGGTCGGTGGAGCGGTAGGCGCTCACGTACCGGAAGGTGTTGTCGTCGTTGCGGTGCTCGCCGAACCAGTAGGAGTACGTGCCGACCCTGATGATCCCGCCGCCGTGGGCGTGGACGGGGTTCCCGCTCGTGTCCGTGAACTGCGTCCCGTTGGTGATCGTCCGGGGTGCCGCCTGGGCCGGGCCCGCCGTCGCGAGGGCTCCGGCCACCGCCAGACAGAGGGCGAGGAGAACGGCGTGCGCGCGTCTCGTCCCACTCACTCCCTTCCACCCCCTCCACCGTCCGCGGCGGGCGCGTCGGCGACCGGGACACCGAAGTCGGGCGTGCCGTCCCGCTTCCAGCCGAGGCGCTGGACGCGGGTGTGGCGGTTGGGGTCGTTCAGCGGGTCGCCGGTGATCTCCTTGTACTGGCGGGCGTGGTAGACGAGGACGTCGGTGCGGCCGTCCTCGGCGACCGTGAAGGAGTTGTGGCCGGGACCGTACTGCCCGGTGGTGTCGTTGCTGGTGAAGACCGGGACCGGGGACTTGGACCAGTTCGCGGGGTTCATGAGGTCGGCGTCGGCGTCGATGGTGAGCAGGCCGAGGCAGTAGTTGTGGTCGGTGGCGCTGGCCGAGTACGACATGAACAGACGTCCGTTGCGCTTGATGACCGCCGCGCCCTCGTTGACCTTGAAGCCGATGCACTCCCAGTCGTACTCGGGCGTGGTGAGCCGCACCTGTGGACCCCTCAGGGTCACCGGGTCGGCCATCTCCGACAGCCAGATCGCGGTGTTGTTGTCCATACCGGGCTCGTGCTGCGCCCAGGCGAGGTAGCGGGTGCCGCGGTGGGTGAAGGTGGTGGCGTCCAGGGAGAAGGTCTCCCACGCCGTCTTGACCTGCCCCTTCTCTACCCAGGTCCCCTTGAAGGGGTCCCGGTGGGCGTTCTCCAGTACCCAGATGCGGATCGCCCACACGTCCTCGGCGGGGGCCGCGGCGAAGTAGATGTACCACTTGCCGTCGATGTGGTGGATCTCCGGTGCCCAGATGTGCGCGCCCATGTCACCGGTGGCGTGCTTGCGCCAGATGACGCTCTCGTCGGCGGTCGTGAGGCCGCGCAGGGTGCGGGAGCGGCGCAGGATGATCCGGTCGTACTCGGGGGACGTGGCCGTGAAGTAGTAGCGGCCGTCGGTGTGGCGGTGGATGTGGGGGTCGGCGCGGTTGCGGACCAGGGGGTTGACGTAGGGGGCGGCGGGCTTGCGGCCGGCCTCCGCGTCGGTCCCCGCAGCGGCCGCGTGGGCTGCCTGCGGCAGGGCACCGAGGGTGCCCGCGGCGAGGGCGCCCTTCAGGAGCAGGCGCCGGTCGGGGGTGGTGGGGAGGCTGTCGTCAGGGCTCATGCGGGCTGCCTCTCAGGTGGGGGTGCACGGGGGACGAAAGCAGAAGGGGCACAGAAGAGAACAGGAACGTTCGACATTTCGCACAAGATCTGTCATCCCGAACGCCGAAAAGGTAAGGGCGTGTTACGAAGAGGTCAACGGGTCGCGCGGAACGCACCTCGTCGACCCGTCGTGCATGCCGCGGCCCGCATGAAGTTCTGGGGCGACCACGCGGGCTTCCGGGCCGACAACCACGACCCGACCGTCGCCCTGCACACAGCCGCGGCGGAAGCGGGGGTGTCCCGGTTCGTGCTCATCAGCGTCTCCGGCGTGTCCATCGGCACCCGACGCGCCGCCGTGGTCGACGAGAACACCGGCACCGGCACCCCCGCCATCGCCTACTGCCGGGTCGAGCCGGCCACCGGGAACGCGCTGCGCGGTGCCACGACGCCGGGAATGACTCTGGTGATCCTGCGTCCGCCGTTCATCTGGGGCCCGGGACCGACCACCCTCGCCGAGGCGGTCGTCGCCTCCGGCAAGGGGCGGTGGATGTGGATCGGCGGCGGCCGCCACACCATGGACTTCGTCCACGTCGGCAACCTCGCCGACGCCGTCGGGCCGGCCCTCACCCGCGGTCGCCACGGCGCCCCCTGCCTACGTCACCGACGGCACCCCCATGCCGATCCGCGACTTCTTCACCGCCCTGCCGGCGACCCAGGGTGTCGACGTCAGCGGCAGCCGTAGCGTCCCGCGGGCCGTCGTCGCGCCGATCACGCCGACCTCGGCTACCGGCCGCGCATCAGCCTCGACGCCGGCCTGCGGGAGATGACGCCCCAGCCCGCCGGCCTCGATGCCGATTCGGCGTAGTGGCTCGACGGTCCCGACGAGCCACACCTCACCTTCCGGGACACCTCCCCGAAGGGGCGCCCGGGGTGCCCAGGCGACTGCCGGTCGTGTGTGGACGTAGCGTCGTGGCATGACCGGCAGCCCCTTCCCGTCCCTCGCCGACGCCCTCGCCCGGGGCCCGCTCGTCCTCGACGGCGGCATGTCCAACCAGCTGGAGGCCGCGGGCCACGACCTGAGCGACACCCTCTGGTCGGCCCGTCTCCTGGCCGACCGGCCGGAGGCCGTCACCGGCGCCCACCTCGCGTACTACGAGGCGGGCGCGGACGTGGCGATCACCGCGAGCTACCAGGCGACCTTCGAGGGGTTCGCCGGGCGCGGGATCGGGCGGGAGCGGGCGGCCGGGCTGCTGCGGCTGAGCGTCGACGCGGCACGCGAGGCCGCACTGCGGGCCGGGGGCGGCACGGCCGCCGGACGGCGCCCGCTGCGGGTGGCCGCGTCCGTCGGGCCGTACGGGGCGATGCTCGCCGACGGTTCCGAGTACCGGGGCCGTTACGGGCTCACCGTCGCCGAGCTGGAGCGGTTCCACCGGCCGCGCCTGGAGGTGCTGGCCGCCGCCGCGCCCGACGTCCTCGCCCTGGAGACCGTGCCGGACACCGACGAGGCCGAGGCGCTGCTGCGGGCGGTGCGCGGACTCGGGGTGCCCGCGTGGCTGTCGTACACGGTCGCCGGTGACCGCACGCGCGCGGGGCAGCCGCTGGAGGAGGCGTTCGCCCTGGCCGCCGGCGTGGACGAGGTGATCGCGGTGGGCGTGAACTGCTGCGACCCCGACGACGTGGACGGCGCCGTCGCGACGGCGGCCGCCGTGACGGGCAAGCCGGTCGTGGTCTACCCGAACAGCGGCGAGGCCTGGGACGCGGACACGCGCGCGTGGACCGGCCGCGGCACCTTCACCACCGGGCGCGTGGCGGGGTGGGTGCGGGCCGGGGCACGGCTGATCGGCGGGTGCTGCCGGGTGGGGCCGGAGACGGTCACGGAGATCGCGGGAGTGGTACACAGAGGGGCGCCAACGGGCTGACCCGCGCTCACGACCGACGGACCCCTCCGGACCGTGAGCGCCGGAAGCGCCGTACGGCCGACAGCGGTGCCGTTCCGAACAAGGGCCATGTGGGTCTCGTGGCCCACATGGGCGAACCGGGCGAACGCAGCTCCGGTGTGCCGCCCGGAGTGAGGGACCCGACCGGGGCGGCCCGGGACGCCCGGCGCGGGTCGGCCTCCCACAGGGCCAGTTCGCGGTCGTACGGCCCGTGGACGATCCGGGGCTCGTACGGGCCGAGGGCGGCGGGCCCCAGTGCCCCGGCCCCGGCCCCGGCAGCCGGATCGTCGAAGATCCGTACCGGGTGCGTGGCGTCCCAGGCCGGCCAGCCCGGGTCACCGGTGGCCGCGAACCGCACCCACGCCGTGTGCATCTCGTCGGCGAGCTCCCGCGGGGCTCCCTCGCCCGCGAGCGACACCGATGCCGGTGTGGCGCCGGTGTCGAAGACGAAGCCCAGCTCCAGGGCGTGGCAGGCGCCGAGGCCGGGCACACGGGACGGCCAGGCGAACTCGTAGACGTACGTGGCGGCGCGGGCGCGGTGGGCGTCGGCGAGGCGGAGCAGCGGGACGCGCAGCAGATGGTCGGTGACCAGCCGGCCGACGAGTTCGGCGGGGGTGGCCCGCGGGTGGAGCCGGCGGTAGCCGCGGAGGACCTCGGGGCCGCAGTGGCAGCGGGCGCGGGCTCCGGCGAGGGCGACCGGGCCGAGCCGGTCGACGCGGTCGAGGAGCCCGCTGGGGGCCAGCCACAGCCGGTGCTCCTCACTGGTCCAGCCCAGGAGCAGGTCGACGCCGTGGGCGGGGCCGCCGTCCGGTGCGTCGTCCGCCAGCAGCGCCTCCAGGGGGTTGCGGGGCACCAGGTCGCCGTCGACGACGATGCCGAAGGCGGGCCCGCCGAGCACCGGGCTGCTGCGCCTGCCGACCTCGGCCTGTGCCGCGGCCAGGGCGTGGCGGTCGGCCTCCGCGAAGGCGGCGGCGGTCGCCGGGACGCGCAGCCGGGCCGCCATCCGGCGCACCATGCGCCGCACCTTGTCGCGGTCGGTGGCCTCGGGCGGCCCGCTCTGCAGCACGGCCCGCCGGAACAGGCCCCGGGCCCGGGGGGCGGCCAGCAGCGCGCCGATGCTGATGGCGCCCGCGGACTGGCCGAAGACGGTCACCCGGTCCGGGTCGCCGCCGAACTCCGCGATCGCCTGGTGCACCCACTCCAGGGCGGCCAGCTGGTCGCGCAGGCCAAGGTTGGCCGGGGCGTCCGGGAAGAGGCCGTACCCCTCCACGCCCAGGCGGTAGTTGACCGACACCAGCACGACGCCGTCGCGCGCGAAGGCGTGGCCGTCGTAGACGGGGACGGCCGACGAGCCGCGGGTGAGCGCTCCGCCGTGGATCCACACCATCACCGGCAGCCGGGCGTTCCGGCCCGGTTCGGGCGTCCACACGTTCAGGTTGAGACAGTCGTCGCCCGCCACCACCGGGTCGTACAGGATCCTGGCGAACGCCTCCGAGTACGGCGGCTTCGGCGGGGTCGGCCCGAACGCGCCCGCGTCCCGCACGCCCTCCCAGGGCTCGGGCGGCACGGGCGGCCGGAACCGGTGGGGGCCGAAGGGCGGTGCCGCGTACGGGATGCCGCGGAAGACCGCCACCCCGTGCTCGTGTCTTCCGCGCACGTCCCCGTACGGCGTCCTGACCACGGGTTCCGTCCGGTCTGCCGTCATCGTCCGCCAGCTCCTCGCGCTCGTGGGCCGTCGCCCTGCCCACTGTCGTCCCGTGCACCGTCGCCACGTGCACCGCTGTCCCGTGCACCGCCGTCATGTGCATCGCCGTCATGTGCATCGCCGTCATGTGCATCGTCGTCGTGGATCAGAGCATCGCATCGCCTCCGGTCCGATTCCCGATGTCTTCACGTCGCTGTGTGGTCCACCTAGGGTAGGAAGCGCTTTCTGTCGGGTGCTCTCTGTCAGGTGCATGGCCCTCGGGCGGGCCGGAGAGGCGGTCTTCGATGGTCCGTTCCGGGAGCGGCGGTGCGATGGCGCCCGCCCGTGCGGGTACCGGCGGCGGTACGTCGGCCGGGCCGACACTGGCCGTGGTCGCGCGCGAGGCCGGCGTGTCCGTGCCGACCGCGTCCAAGGTGGTCAACGGACGGGAGGACGTGGCACCCGAGACCAGACGGCGGGTGACCGAGGCGCTGGAGCGGCTCGGCTACGTCCGCAGACCCCGCTTCGAGGCGACGAAGGCGCCGGGACTGATCGACCTCGTCGTGCGCTCACTGGACAGCTCCTGGTCGGGCGCGGTGCTGCACGGGGTGGAGGAGGCGGCGCACGACGCCGGACTGGAGGTGGTCGTCACCACCGGTTCGGTCCGGTCCCGGGGCGGCGGCCCCGAGCGCGACTGGCTGGACAAGCTCACCGCGCGCGGGCCCTCCGGGATCCTGCTCGACCTCGCCGAACCGACCCCGGCCCAGTACGCCTGGCTGGACCGGCACCGCGTCCCGTACGTGCTGATCGACCCCGTGGTGGAGCCGCCGCCGGGCGTGGTGTCGGTGGGCGCGGCGAACTGGCAGGGCGGCGTCACGGCCGCCGGGCACCTGCTCGGGCTGGGGCACGAGCGGATCGCCTGCGTCGGCGGGGACCGCGGCACGATGTGCGGCGACGCACGGATCGCGGGCTACCGTTCGGCGCTCGCCTCCGCCGGGATACGGCACCGCCCCGAGTACGTCCGGCACGGCGACTTCGACGAGACCACGGCGTACCACCGCACGCTGGAACTCCTCGGCCTGCCGCAGCCGCCCACCGCCGTGTTCGCCTGCTCGGACACGATGGCCCTCGGGGTGTACCGGGCGCTGGCCGAGCGGGGGCTGCGGGTGCCGGACGACGTCAGCGTGGTCGGCTTCGACGACCTGCCCGAGGCGCGCTGGGCCGCGCCCGCGCTCACGACGGTGCGTCAGCCGCTGTCGGAGATGGCCGCGACGGCACTGCGCCTGCTGGTGCGGATGATGGCGGGCGAACGGCCGGAGGGGACGCGTACGGAGTTGTCGACGCGGCTGGTGGAACGGTCCAGTACGGCGCCGCCGCGGAGCTGACGGCCGGCGGGTCAGTCCGGCAGCCCGGCCGCCCAGCCGATCCCGCCCCGCAGGTGGGCGAGGAAGTCCGGGTCCTGGTACGCCTCGGAGGCGTGGCCGAGCGCGGTGTAGAAGACCCGGCCCGCACCCTGCTCGCGGCACCACGCCAGGGGGTGGTCCTCGCCCATCCCGCCGCCGTCGTACGACGACTCGTCGGCCGAGACGAGCACGTGCACCGCGCCGCGCGGGCTCTCCCGGAAGTCGTACCACTCGTCGGTGAACTCCCAGACGGCGGGGAGGTGGCGGGTCGCCGGGTGGCCGCGGTCCTCGATCACGGCCTTGCCGGGCTGGTACGCGGGGTGGCGCGCGAAGCGGGCGCCGAGCAGTTCGCCGTAGTACGGCCAGTCGTACTCGGTGCAGGCGGCCGCGTGCACCCCGGCGAAGCCGCCGCCCTCCTCGACGTACGCCCTGAGCCCCGCGCGCGCCGCCTCCGTCAGCACCTCACCGCTCGTGGAGAGGAAGACGACCGCCGCGTACGGGTCGAGGGGCGCCTCGAGGTCCGCCGGGTCCCCGGTGGCGTCGACGCCGAAGCCGAGGGTACGCAGGGCGGTCACACCGGCCGGGACGGAGTCGTGGCGGTAGGCGGTGGTGCGGGTGTACACGAGGATGCGGGCTGCTGTCATGCGGGCGAGCCTATGCCGCGTCAGCCGCCCACACCCACGTCGTTGTTCGGGGCCCCGTCCCCCTCGGGCGGCAGGTCGCCGCGCTCGACCGGTTCACCGGCCGGAGGGGACGGGAGGATCCGGGCCGCCTCCTCGTCGGTCGGGCGGTGGACGGCCTCGGCGGCGGTGCGCAGGACGTCGCGGTCCACGGTGGCCGTGTCGCCGCCGACCCGGATCACGTGACCGTCCTCCGGGACGGCGTACTCGTGCCAGGCACCCGTCGTGCGGTACCAGGCGTTCCCGTCGGGCTCGCAGGTGACGCGGTCTCCGGTGCCCTCGCCGACCTGCTGCTCCGGGCAGTCCTCGGCGGTCATCGTGCCGCGCTCCACGCGCAGTTGCAGCTGGGCGCCCTTCTCCTTGGACCAGTAGACGGCGGAGAAGCCGTCGTCGCCGGACACGCCGACCGACTGCTCGGCGAGGGTGAACCCCGGGGCCTCGGTGAGGTACACGAGCTCGGGCCCGATACCGAGCGCCTCGGCCCGCTCCCGGAGTCCGGCGCCGGGGGAGGCGAGCGGCCGCGGCTCGCGGTCGCCGGTCACGGCCTTCTCATCGCCGCAGGCAGTGAGGAGCAGCAAGGGCAGCAGCGTCAGGGGCGGCAGCAGGCGCGCGACACGGATCATGCCTTCATCCTGCCGCACAGGTGTTCCACTGGCGCTCCACAGGTGTCGCTCGGTGTCCGAATCCTTGCGTGTCCGATTCCTTCAAGACCCCCGCCCCGTACCCCTCCTACGGTGGCCGCATGACTCCACGATTCGATGCGGTCGGCATCGTCGTCTCCGACATGGCCGCCTCCGTCGCCTTCTACCGCCGTCTCGGCTTCGCCTTTCCCGAGGGCTCCGGGACCGCGCCGCACGCCGAGGCCCGGCTGCCCGGCGGGCTGCGGCTGCTGCTCGACACCGAGGAGACCGTGCGCTCCTTCCACGCCGACTGGAAACCGGGCCCCGGCGGCCGGACCTCGCTGGCGCTGCTGTGCGAGAGCCCGGCCGAGGTGGACGCCGTGTACCGCGCGTTGGTGACCTCAGGGCACCAGGGCGAGCTCGAGCCGTGGGACGCGGCGTGGGGCCAGCGGTACGCGGTCGTGCAGGACCCGGACGGCAACGGGGTGGATCTCTTCGCCCCGCTCGGCCCGCGGCAGGAGGCCTAGACGCCGAGCAGCTCCCCGAGCGGCACCCCCGCCAGCTCCCTGACGTCCCGCGCGAGATGGGCCTGGTCCGCGAAGCCCGCGCGGGCCGCCGTCTCGGCGAAGGGCACCCCGTTCCGGGCCAGGGCCAACGCCCGCTGGAACCGTAGGACACGGGCCAGCGTCTTGGGGCCGTAACCGAACGCGGCGAGGGCGCGGCGATGCAACTGGCGTGCTCCGATGCCGAGTTCGTCGGCGGTCGCGGCGACTGGGCGGCCCGCGTCGAGTGCGGCGACGATCCTGCGCAGCAGCGGATCGGGGGCGGCGGAGGCGGCCGCCCGCGCGAGCGCCGCTTCCTCCAGTCCGCGCGCCGGGTCGGCCGCGGCGTTCACCCGTGCGGTGAGGCGCCGTACCTCCGCCGCCGGCCAGAGGTCGGCGAGCTCGACGCGCCGATCGCGCAGTGCGTGGGCGGGGACGCCGAGGTAGGCGGGCGCGGTGCCGGGGTGGAAGCGGACACCGGCCCAGGGTCCGGACGCCGCCCCGGGCGCGTGCGCGCGTGTGTCGGGCCCGGCGACCAGTAACCGCCCCTCGTGCCACAGCAGGTCCATGCAGCCGTCGGGCAGCACCAGCCCCGTGGCGGGCGACGGCGAGCCGCCGCCGGTTCTCGTCCACACCACCGCGCCCGGCAGCCGGGACGCTCTCTCCGCGTACACGTGCGCCAGGCTACGCCGCGCGGTTGCGGTGCTCCTGGGGGCTGATGCCGTACACCCTCTTGAAGGCGCCGGAGAGAGCGAAGGCGCTGCCGTAGCCGACCCGGCGGGCTATCGCGTCGAGGGTGTCGTCCGTGTCGCGCAGCCGGTCGGCGGCGAGGGCGAGGCGCACGCCGGTGAGGTACGTCATCGGGGGCTCGCCCACGAGTTCGCCGAAACGGCGGGCCAGTGCGGCGCGTGAGATCCCGGCCTCGGCGGCCAGCGACGCCACCGTCCAGGGGTGCGCCGGGTCGTCGTGGGCAAGCCGGAGCACCCGGCCCACGACCGGGTCGCCCAGCGCCCGGTACCAGGCGGGCGCCTCGGCCTCCGGGCGGGCGAACCAGGTCCGCAGCGCCGCGATGACGAGCAGGTCGAGCAGCCGGTCGAGGACGACGGGCTGGCCCGGTTCGTCCCGGACGATCTCGTCCATCAGGTACGGGGTGAGCGGGCACCGCCACGTGTCGGAGGACAGGGTCAGCAGCGGCGGCAGCGCGTCCAGCAGCCGTCCGCCGACCTCGCCCGGCCACAGGTAGGTGCCGATCAGCAGGACCGCCGAGCCGTCGGGCCGGTCGCCCCAGGTCCGGACGCCGAGGTCCATGGAACCGTTGAGGGGGCGGCCGTCCGGATAGGCGCACTCCCCGCCCGGCGAGATCACGGCCCGCGGCTCGGTCGCCGGGTCGTCGCCGCAGGTGTACGGGGCCGGGCCGCGCGCGATGGCGAGATCCCCCGCCCTCAGCCGGAGCCGCTTCCCCGTGTCCGGGGCGATCCACGCCTCGCCGCGGACCATGAGCATCACCGTGAGCGGGGCGCGGTCCTCGACACGGACGCACCACGGCGGGTCGAAGCACGCCCGGATCATGAGGGCGCCACGGGCGCGGGGGCCCTCCAGCAGGCCGGCGAGCGGGTCCATGGCGTCAGCGTAGACGCGCGCATATGGAATTGAGCCGTTCGCCGATGTTCGCCTGCGGAGCGCGACCGTTGACTGGTGCCATGACAGAGATGACATGGAGCGGGCCGGACGGGACGGACAGGGCGGACGGGACGGACGGGACGGACAGGACGGTACTGGTGACCGGGGCGTCGGGGCGGACCGGCAGCCGGGTCGCCGCGGCGGCTCGGGCGGCCGGGCTCACGGTGCGGGCCGGGTCGCGTGCGACGGGCTTCGACTGGGCGGACCGGTCGACGTGGGCGGTGGCGCTGCGGGGCGCGGACGCGGCGTACCTGATGTATCCCGCGGACATCGGCCACCCCTCGGCGGCCGGGGCGATCGGCGCGCTGGCCGGCGAGGCGGTCGCGCACGGGGTGCGGCACCTGGTGCTGCTCTCGGGGCGCGGCGAGGACCAGGCCCTCCCGGCGGAGGAGGCGCTGAAAGCCTCGGGAGCGGACTGGACGGTCGTACGGGCCGCGTGGTTCGCCCAGAACTTCAGCGAGGGCCCGCTGGTGGACGGGCTGCGCCAGGGCGAGCTGGTGTTCCCGGCGGGCGAGGTGGCGGAGCCCTTCATCGATGTGCGGGACATCGCGGACGTCGTCGTGGCCGCGCTGACGGCGGGCGGCCGGTACGCCGGCCGGACCCTGGAGCTGACCGGGCCGCGCCCGATGGGCTTCCGCGAGGCGGTCGCGGAGGTCTCCAAGGCGGCGGGGCGGGACTTCGCGTACGTTCCCGTCTCCGCCCGCGAGTACGGCGAGGCCCTGGCCGGTTTCGGCATCCCGCCCGGGGAGGCGGCCGTGCTGGTCGAGATCTTCGAGACGCTGCTGGACGGCCGCAACGCCCATGTCACGCCGGGCGTCCGGGAGGTGCTGGGCCGCGAGCCGCGCGACTTCGCGGACTTCGCGCGGGAGGCCGCCGCGGCGGGCACCTGGGCTGCCGATGTGTGACGGGCGGGATGGCTGACGCCCGGCGGCATGGACGCCGCGGGGCCGGCCCGTCGTACGGAGGCAGTGCCTGCCCCGGAGGCAGCACCTGCTTATACGACGGACCGGCCCCGTCCGGCGGTCTCCCCGGGCTCACTCCCCCGGCGGCGCCCCGCCCCCCGGCTTGTCGGACGCCTTGGCATGGGTGCGCAGGCGCGAGGTGACGTCCTCGGGCGGCAGGAAGCGGGACCAGCGTTCGGGGAACTCGGAGGGCATGTCCGGATCGTCGGGGTCGTGGGGCTCGGCGGCGCGGGCCGCGGCGGCGCGGGCGACGTACTCGGCGGCCAGCTCCTCCCGCAGACGCTCGTTGGCGGCGCGCGCGGCGGCCGTGGCGGCGGCCGGCCAGACCCGGTCGATGGCGGCGTTGACGGCGGCGCCGACCAGCACCGCGAACGCGGACACGCCGATCCAGAGCAGGACGGCGACGGCGGCGGCGAGGGAGCCGTAGATCGTCGCGCCCTCGATCGTGTTGGTGAGGTAGATCCGCAGCAGGAAGCTGCCGAGCACCCACATGCCGAGGGCGACCAGGGCGCCCGGGGCGTCCTCGACCCAGGGCGAGCGCACGGGCACGGAGACGTGGTACAGCGTCGTCAGGAACACGACCGACAGGACGATCACGACCGGCCAGTACAGGATCTGCACCAGGGTCGTCGACCACGGCAGGACGTTCACCACCGCGTCCGGGCCCGCGACCATCAGCGGCAGCGCCACCGACCCGATCAGCAGCGCCACGATGAACAGCAGGAAGGCCAGCAGCCGGGTCTTGACTATGCCGCGCACACCGTCGAGGCCGTACATCACGGTGATGGTGTCGATGAAGACGTTCACCGCTCGGGATCCGGACCAGACCGCGAAGAGGAAACCGACGGAGATGACGTCGGGTCTGCCGCCCTGCGTCACATCGTCCAGAATCGGCTGGGCGATCTCCTGGACGCCGCGGTCGGACAGCACCGTGCGGGAGGCCTCCAGAAGGTTGTTCTCCAGGCTGGAAATGGTGTCGGCGCCCGTCCAGGCGTCGACGTAGTAGAGCAGGCCGATCAGACTGACGAGCAGCGGCGGCACGGACATCAGCGTGAAGAACGCCGCCTCCGCCGCGAGGCCGAGAACGCGGTACTCGATGCACGAGTTCACGGTGTCCTTCAGCAGCAGCCAGGCTGTTCTGCGCTTGGAGACGTTCCGGTAGAGGGCACGGGCCCGGTGGAGACGGCCGGAGGGGCTCTCGGAGAACTTTCTTGCTGGCTGCACGCCTCTTACGGTATCCGCCGCGACAGGCGGCCCTCACCATGCGGTACCGATGCCGGGGCTCCCGGCGGTACGGATTGCCGGGCCTGTTCCGGTACGGGCGCCGGAGCGGGGGCGTCACCGGTGCCCCGGCCGTCCCGTACCGATGCCGGGGCCCCGCTACCGAGGCCGTAGGCCCCGTCGGTACCCGCGGCCCCACCCGCCCGCGCCCCCGGACCGCACGCTTCCCACGGGTCCCGCCGCACGGCAGAAATACGAGGGCAACCCATGGGAAACCAGCGAAGATTACTCATGCACTTTCTGTCATGCTCTCGCTGGCCGAATCAGGTGGGGTCGGTCGGCGGGATGGTTGATGACGCCCGCTTCAGCGAGAGGGGAAGTTCCCCGTTGAAGCACATCCGCGGGCTGCACCGAAGGAGCCGCGGAAGATCGGCCGTAGCACGGGAAAGCGTCAATTGCCCGAACTCCCTTGACCTGTTCGTGAATACACCGAAAGAATCCAGATTGCATTCCACTGCGGACCACCGCCAAGGGGGAGGGGCGCCGCACAACGGGGGACGTGGGGACACCTGACCAAGTGTCCTAGCTGCAGCGTTGCCCGTGATCCGCCGGAGATCCGGGCGGATCACCCCCGTACTGCTCCGTGCCGACCCACATGGCTGTCCGGTTCCACTCTTTCACACGCCGACTGGACATAACCGCTCGCCATGTCATTACGCGCCACGCCGCTCAGCCCAGGGCGTATTTCAACTGTGAACCGCCCCGGAGAAATCCATGCATTCACTCGCGCCACGCACTCCTCTTTCCCACCCGTTTCCGCATGTCGCCGCCGCTGCGACGCAATGCGCGCCGGGTGCGACGTGATCTGTCACGGCCCCTGACAAACATTTATTGACGCCCCGGTAACCGGCCCACGCCAGGAACCGGACAACGGGGCGCGGGCGTATTCCCTGCAACGGGCGGACCGTGCGCCCGGGCCCGCCGCGAGGCGGCCGGGCCCCTCGCCGCGGTCGCCCGCGATCCGGCGCCGCTCCGCGCGCCGCACACACAACACAGACGCTGAAACGAACATGCACTAGGAGTTCATGTGGTGGGAAACAGCGGTGAGGCCACGACTGCCGCTCCGCCCGACCTTCCGGCCGCGCAGGTCGCATGCACGGACAACGGCGCGCAGGCCGCGCGCCCGGACTCCGGGCAGCTCACGCGCGCGGACACCGAGCGGATCCTCGCCGAGGTGCTGGCCGCGGTCGTGCGGGTCGATCAGGTGTCGGCCGACAGCCACTTCTTCGACGACCTCGGCGCCAATTCACTGGTGATGGCCCACTTCTGCGCCCGGATCCGAAAGCGGTCCGACCTGCCGTCGGTGTCGATGAAGGACGTCTACGCCCATCCGACGGTCCGCGGTCTGGCCGCCGTCCTGGCCGGGGCCGAGGAACCGGGCCCCGAGCGGGCGCCCGTGCAGGCCGAGCCGGTGCCGCCCGGAAGCTCGTTCCGCCACGCGCTCTGCGGAACGCTGCAGTTCCTGGTCTTCGTCGGATACAGCCTGCTCGGCGCGGTCGCCCTCACCCAGGGGTACGAGTGGGTGGCCGCCGCCCCGTCGGCCGCCGGCGTCTATCTGCGGGCGGCGCTGTTCGGCGGCCTGCTCGTCGTCGGGCTGACCCTGCTGCCGGTCGCCGCCAAGTGGCTGCTGATCGGCCGCGCCAGGCCGGCCGAGTTCCCGGTCTGGGGCATGACCTACTTACGGTTCTGGATCGTCCGGGCGCTGCTGCACACCAGCCCGGCGATGCTCCTCGTCGGCAACCCGCTGTACGCGGTCTACCTGCGCGCCCTCGGTGCCCGCATCGGCCGGAACACGACGATCCTGAGCCGCTCGGTGCCCGTCGCCGCGGATCTGCTCACGGTGGGCGAGGGCACGGTGATCCGCAAGGACTCGTCGCTGCAGTGCTACCACGCCCACGCCGGGCGCCTGCGCACCGGCCCCGTCACCCTCGGCCGCGACGTGTTCGTGGGCGAGCGGACCGTGCTGGACATCAACACCTCGATGGGCGACGGATCCCAGCTCGGCCACTCCTCCGCGCTGCGTCCCGGCGAGTCGGTGCCGGCCGGGGAGAGCTGGCACGGCTCCCCCGCCGAGCGCACGACGGTCGACCACATACGCGTCGCCCCGGCGCCGTGCGGCACGCTCCGCCGGGCCGGCTACGCCGCCGGCTCCCTGCTCCAGGTCTTCCTGCTGTGGGTGCCGCTGGCCGTCGGCGGCCTGTACCTGCTGTTCGCGGTGGCCCCCGGTCTCGAGGCGCTCGTCGACGCGCAGGCCCGGGACATCGGCTCGCTGCGCTTCTACGTCGAGGCGCTGGTGCTGTCCGTGGTGCTGTTCCTGGGCGGCACCGCGATCGGCGCGGTCACGGTGCTCCTCGTGCCGCGCCTGCTGAACCGGATGATCAAGCCGGACAGGGTGTATCCGCTGTACGGCTTCCAGTACGGGGTGCACCGCACGATCACCCGTCTGACCAACATCCTGTTCTACAAGTGGCTGTTCGGTGACAGCTCGTACATCGTCTACTACCTGAAGGCCCTCGGGTACAACCTGTCCCGCGTGCAGCAGACCGGCTCCAACTTCGGGACCGAGCTGAAGCACGAGACGCCGTTCCTGTCCACGGTCGGCCGGGGCACGATGGTCGCCGACGGCCTGTCGATCATGAACGCCGAGTACTCGGCCACCTCGTTCAAGGTCAGCCGGACGTCGATCGGGGCGCGCAACTTCCTCGGCAACGCCATCGCCTACCCGGCCGGGGGCCGTACGGGCGACAACTGCCTGCTGGCCACGAAGGTGCTGGTGCCCCTGGACGGCGAGGTCCGCGAAGGGGTGGGGCTGCTCGGCTCGCCCCCGTTCGAGATCCCGCGGTCGGTGGAGCGCGACAGCCGCTTCGACCATCTGCGCCAAGGAGCGGAGTTCCAGCGGCGGCTGCATGCGAAGAATCGTTACAACCTGAAGTCGATGGGGATGCTGTTCGCCCTGAGGTGGGTGTGCGGCTTCGTGCTCACGGTGCTCGGCTTCGCGGCCGTCGACCTGTACTGGCACGGCACCGCGGCACTCGCCGTGGTCACCGCGTTCATGGTGCTGAGCCTCGTGTTCATCGTCGTGTACTTCGCGCTCGTGGAGCGCTGCATCCTGCGCTTCCGCCCGCTGCAGCCGGAGCTCTTCTCCATCTACGACGAGCGCTTCTGGCACATCGAGCGCCTGTGGAAGGTGCCCGACCTGCACCTCGGCGTGCTGAACGGCACCCCGTTCAAGGTCTGGGCCTGGCGGCTGATGGGGGCGAAGTTCGGGAAGCGGGTCTTCGACGACGGCCTCTACCTGACCGAACGGACGCTGTCCACGGTCGGCGACGACTGCACCTTCAACATGGGCAGCAGGCTCCAGGCGCACTCGCAGGAGGACGGCACCTTCAAGTCGGACCACGTCAGGCTCGGCGACGGCGTGACCCTCGGGGTCGGCTCGCTGGTCCACTACGGCGTGACCATGGGCGACGGGGCCGAACTCGCCGCCGACTCCTTTCTGCTGAAGGGCGAGCAAGTACCGCCGCGCGCGCGGTGGGGCGGCAACCCGGCCACGGAGGACCGGGGACGACGGTGAGCGGGGGAACCGAACCGATGGACCTGATGGACATGAAGCGGAAGCGGGCCGAGGACGCCCGCGAGTTCTGGCGCGGGGTGCTCACCGCGGGCGGACCGACGGTCGTCCCCCGCTGGACACCGGCTCCCGCGGCCGGGACGGGCGAGGTCGAGGTGGCGCTGCCCGACGGGTTCCTGGCGGCGGTGCGGGCCCTCGCACTGCCCCTGGACTCCGTCCTGCTGGCCGCCCACGCACGCGTGCTCGCCGTACTGACCGGCGAGCGGGAGGTCACCACCGGCTGGGTGGCCGTGGCGGACGGCCGTCCGCTGCCCTGCCGGCTGACCACCGGGACGGGCTCGTGGCGCGAGCTGCTGCGGCACGCACGGCAGGTCACCGCCGACGTCCGGGCGTACGCGGACTACCCGGTCGACGAGCTGCGGCAGGAACTGGGACTCGCGTCGGCACCGTTCGAGACCGTGCTGGACGCCACCGGCAGCGACGGCGCCCTGGAAGGGGACGCCGTGCTCCGCGTGGGCCTGAAGCGGCAGGGCGACCGGATCGGGCTGCGGGTCCGCCACCGCACCGACGTGCTCGGCGGAGAGGCCGCGGCCCGGATCGCCGGCTACCACGTCACCGCGCTGACCTCGCTGGCCCTGGACCCGGAGGCCGACTACGGGCGGCAGGGGCTGCTCTCCGCCGACGAGACGCGCCGGCAGCTCGACGGGCTGGCGGGGCCGCGCCGGGAGCTGCCGGACCGGCGGGTCCACGAGCTGTTCGAGGACCGGGTGCGGGCCCACCCGGACGCGGTGGCCGCGGTGTGCGGCGCCGACCGGTGGACGTACCGGGAGCTCAACTCCCGCGCCAACCGGATCGCCCGGGCCCTGCTCGTCCGCGGCCTGGAACCCGAGGGCGTCGTCGCGGTGGTGACCGAGCGGAACCTGGACTGGGCCGCGGCCGTCCTCGGGGTGCTGAAGGCCGGGGGCGTCTATCTGCCCGTCGAGCCGCACTTCCCCGCCGGGCGCATCGCCAAGACGCTGTCCCGGGCCGAGTGCGCGCTGGTGCTGACGGAGGACGGCAGCACGGCCACGCTCGACGCGGCGCTGTCCCGGCTGTCCGGCGTGGAGAGCCTCCTCGTCGACACCGCCTACGAGGAGGGGCACGCCGACGACGACCCCCAGGTGCCCGTCTCCGGCGACCGGCTCGCGTACATCTACTTCACCTCCGGCTCCACCGGTGAGCCGAAGGGCGCGATGTGCGAGCACGCCGGGATGCTCAACCACGTCCTCGCCAAGATCGAGGACCTGGGCATCGAGGAGGGGCAGGTGGTCGCCCAGACCGCGCCCCAGTGCTTCGACATCTCGCTGTGGCAGCTGGTGTCCGCGTTCCTGGTGGGTGGGCGGACGCTGCTGGTGGAGCAGGAGGTGATCCTGGACGTCGACCGGTTCGTCGACCGGATCACGGCGGGCCGGGCCAATGTGCTCCAGGTCGTGCCGTCGTACCTGGAGGCCGTCCTCGCCCATCTCGAGCAGAACCCGCGCGCGCTGCCCGACCTGCGGATCGTGTCGGTCACCGGCGAGGCGCTGAAGAAGGAGCTCACCGAGCGCTGGTTCGCCTCGCACCCGACCGTCCCGCTGGTCAACGCCTACGGCCTGACCGAGACCTCGGACGACACCAACCACGAGGTGCTGCGCCGGCCGCCGGAGGGCGACCGGGTGCCGCTCGGCCGGGCCGTGCGCAACGTGCGGGTGTACGTCGTGGACGAGCACCTCGGCCTGGTGCCGCTGGGCGCCCCGGGCGAGATCGTCTTCTCCGGGGTCTGTGTCGGCCGGGGGTACGTCAACGATCCCGAGCGGACCCGGCGGGCCTTCACCGCCGACCCGTACCGGCCGGGCGAGCGGCTGTACCGCAGCGGCGACCAGGGGCGCTGGCGGCCCGACGGCAAGCTGGAGTTCCTGGGCCGCAAGGACACCCAGGTGAAGGTGCGCGGCTTCCGCATCGAGATCGGCGAGATCGAGAACGCGCTGCTGAAGGTGGCGGGCGTCCGCGACGGCGCCGTGGTCGTGGCCCGGGGCGAGCACCTGGTCGCCTTCTACAGCGGGCGCAAGCAGCTCGACGCCGAGGTACTGCGCCGGACGCTGGCCGCCTCGCTGCCCGCGTACATGGTGCCGACGGTCGTCCACTGGCGCGAGCACCTGCCGCTGACCGCCAACGGCAAGGTCGACCGCAAGCAGCTCACCGCTCTCGCCGAGGAGCTGGGCACCGCCGGGGACGGCCTCCCCGCTCCCGCGCCGGGGACGCCGACCGAGGAACGGCTGGCGGCCGCGTGGGCCCAGGTGCTCGGTCTCCCGCCGGCCCGCGTCGGCCGGCAGGACCACTTCTTCGACCGCGGCGGCACCTCGCTCTCGGCCGTGAAGCTGGCGATCGCCCTGGACCGGACGGTGTCCCCCAAGGACATCACCCGGCACCCGGTCCTCGCCGAGCTGGCCGCACTGATCGACGCCCGGACCGGGGCGGAGGCACCGGCCGCCGCTCCCGGCGCGCCCACCGGCTCCGGCACCACCGGCGTACGGACCGGGACCACCACGCCATGAACCTCTTCCGCACAGCCCGTGCCACGCGTACTACCGAAAGGACCGTAACGACCATGTCGTCCTCGACTTCCCTGCTCCGCGACGACGTCGCCCTGGACGAGGGCAGGCCACCGCTGCTCCGCGTCCCGGGCGACGCCCGGGAGTGGCTCACCCCGCACCGGGACGCGCTGCGCGCGGTCGTCGCCGAGCACGGCGCGGTGCTCGTCCGCGGGCTCGGGGTGAGCGACCGGACGCAGGCGGGCGCCGTCTTCCGGCAGCTCGCCGACGAGCTGATGCCGGAGAAGGAGGCGTTCGCGCCGCGGCAGGCGTACGGCGACGGCGTCCACTCCTCCACGGCCTGGCCGCCCAACCAGCAGATGTGCATGCACCACGAGCTGAGCTACGCGATGGAGTTCCCCGGCCTGATGCTCTTCGCCTGCCTCACGGCGCCCGCCGAGGGCGGGGCGACGACCGTGGCCGACGCGGAGGCCGTGCTGGCGGCGCTGCCCAAGGAGCTGACCGAGCGGTTCGAGCGGGAGGGCTGGCTGCTCACCCGCAGCTACAACGACGAGATCGGCGCCACCCTCGAGGAGGCCTTCGGCACGGACGACCGGAGCGCCATCGAGGCGTACTGCCGGGTGCACGCCATCGAGTTCGACTGGCAGGACGACGGCTCCCTGCGCACCCGGCAGCGCCGCAGCGCCGTGGTGCGGCACCCGGTGACGGGCCGCCGCTGCTGGTTCAACCAGATCGCGTTCCTCAACGAGTGGACGATGGACCCCGAGGTGCGCGAATACCTGGTGGACGTCTACGAGGAGGACGGCCTGCCGTTCAACACCCGCTACGGCAACGGCGACCCGATCGGCCCCGACGTCGTCGAGGCGATCAACGACGTGTACACCGCCCACACCCTGCGCGAGCCGTGGCAGGCGGGCGATCTGCTGCTCGTCGACAACGTCCGTACGGCGCACAGCCGGGAGCCCTTCGAGGGACCGCGCGAGGTGCTCGTGGGCCTCGCCGACCCGGTCAGGTTCGCCGACGTCTCCACGCCCCTGGAAGGAAACGCCCGATGACCGCGTACGAACCGGCGGCGACGCCCGCGAGGAAGGCGCCGTCCTTCTCCGTGATCACCGGCGCCCAGGTGCGGCAGGTCCTCACCGGCCACGAGCGCGAGGTCGTCGACCTGGTGGAGTCCGTCTACCGCCTGCACGGCGCGGGCGACACGGTCAATCCGCCGTCGTACTTCCTGCGCTTCCCCGACCGTCCCTCCTCCCGCATCATCGCGCTGCCCGCGTCGCTGGGCGGCGAGAAGCGGGTCGACGGGCTGAAGTGGGTCTCCAGTTTCCCGGAGAACATCGAGTCCGGTCTGCCGCGCGCCTCGGCCGTGCTCATCCTCAACGACCCGGTCACGGGCTACCCGTTCGCCTGTCTCGAGGCGTCGGTGATCAGCGCGGCCCGGACGGCGGCGTCGGCGGCGCTGGCGGCCCACCGGCTGAGCGACGCCCGCAAGGGGCGCGCGAAGCCGTCCCGGGTGCTGTTCGTGGGCACGGGCCTGATCGCCCGATACCTCCACACGTACCTGGCCGCCACCGGCTGGCCGTTCGAGGAGATCGGCGTGCACGACCTGTCGGCCGAGAGCGCCGCCGGGTTCACGTCCTACCTGGAACGGTCGGGCACCGACGCCCGGATCACCGTGCACGGCACGGCGGAGGAGGCGATCCGCGCGGCCGACCTGGTGGTCTTCGCCACGGTCGCGGGCACCCCGCACATCCACGAGCCGAAGTGGTTCGCCCACGACCCGCTGGTGCTGCACGTGTCGCTGCGCGACCTGGCTCCGGAGATCCTGCTCGGCTCGGCGAACTTCGTCGACGACGTGGAGCACTGCCTGAAGGCGGACACCTCGCCGCACCTGGCCGAGCAGCTCACCGGGGGCCGGGACTTCCTGACCGGGACGCTGGACGACGTGCTCGCCGGCCGGGTGGGCGTGCCGTCGGACCGGCCGGTGATCTTCTCACCGTTCGGCCTCGGCGTCCTGGACCTGGCGGTGGGCGCGTACGTCCACGAGGCCGTGTCCCGGGCCGATCGGCTCCATGTCGTGGACGGCTTCTTCCATGAACTGAGCCGCCACGGCTGACCGCCGCGGCACCGCGGCTCCGCACACGCGCACATACGGGCCCGACCATCCCTTGTGCGTCTCGCGCACCGGAAATATGCGCGAAAAACAGAAAACAGCACGACAACAAGTCCGTTACCGATACAACACGCCACTTATGACAGCACGGCAAGCGCGAAACAGGGGGGCCGTAGTGCCAGTCATATCCGTACCCACGGACTTCAACGAGGAGGAGCTGTACGTCGATCTTCAACCGGTCGTCGGGCACTCCCTCTTCCTCAAGTGCGAGGGCTTCAACTTCGCCGGCTCCATCAAGGTCAAGGCGGCGCTGGAGATGGTGAAGGCCGCAGAACGGGACGGAGTCCTCACGCCGGGCTCGGTCCTCGTCGAGTCCTCGTCCGGGAACCTGGGCGTGGCACTCAGCATGATCGCGGCGAGCAGGGGTTACCGGTTCCTGTGTGTGACCGACTCCCGCTGCAACCCGCAGACACGCCGGCTGATGGAGGCGCTGGGCAGCGACGTCCACGTCATCACCGAGCCGGCCACCGACGGCGGCTTCCTCGGCGCGCGCATCTCGTACGTCCGCGCGCTGTGCGCCTCCGACGACCGCTACGTCTGGCTCGACCAGTACACCAACTCGGGCAACTGGCGGGCGCACTACCGCACCACCGCCCCCGCCATCGCCCGGCAGTTCCCGCGCCTGGACGTGCTGTTCGTGGGCGTGGGCACCTCCGGAACGCTGATGGGATGCGCACGCTGGTTCTGGGAGCACCGGCGCGGCGTGCGCATCGTGGCCGTGGACAGCGAGGGCTCCGTCTCCTTCGGCGGGGCTCCGGGCCGCCGGATGATCCCGGGGCTGGGCATGAGCGTCAGCCCGCCGCTGCTCGACGAGTCCTGGGTGGACGACCTGGTGCGCGTCGAGGAGGCGGACACCGTGCGGGCCTGCCGCCGGCTGGCCCGGCGCGGGTTCCTGTTCGGCGGCTCCACGGGCACGGTGGTCAGCGGCGCCTCCGACTGGCTGGCCCGGAACGGCGGCGACGACCTGACGGCCGTGGCCATCGCCCCGGACCTCGGCGAGCGCTACCTGGACACCGTGTACCGCGACGGCTGGGTGAGCGACCTGTACGGCGACGACGCCCTGAACACCGAGGAGCTGCCGCTGATCTCCCGCTCGGCCTGACCACGCACCGCCCGACCGCGGCGCTCCGGTGTCCCCCCAGGGCCCCGGGGCGCCTCGCCGCTCCCGGGGGCCGTCGCACCGGGACGCCCACCCGCCGGATGCCGGGTGAGGGTCCCCGTACCGAGGGGTAGGTTCCGCACATGGCAGCGAGCACCCATGAAGTGAGCAACCAGCCCCCGCCCTTGCAGGGCCATGACGTCTTCACCGCCGACCGGGCCCTCGCGGAGGCGGTCGAGCGGCACCTCGACCCCCGCCTGCTCGACGAGGTCCGCGCGGAACTGTCGGCGTTCGGACGTACGGCGGGCTCCGTCCAGGTGCAGGAGTGGGGGCGGCTGGCCAACGAGAACCCGCCGGTGTTGCGGACGCACGACCGCTACGGCAACCGGATCGACGAGGTCGAGTTCCACCCCTCCTGGCACCGGCTCCTCGGCAAGGGTGTCTCCCAGGGACTCACGGCGGCCTGGGCCCGGCCCGGCGGCCATGTGCGGCGCGCGGCCGCCTTCCTCGTCTGGTCGCAGGTCGAGGCGGGCAACGGCTGCCCGCTGTCGATGACCCACGCGGCGGTGCCCGCGCTCCGCGCCGATCCCGCGCTGGCGGCCGAGTGGGAGCCGCGGCTGACGTCCATGGTCTACGACCAGGACATGCGGCCTGCCGCCCGGAAGGCCGGTGTCCTGTTCGGCATGGGCATGACGGAGAAGCAGGGCGGCAGCGACGTCCGCGCGAACACCACCGCGGCACGGCCCCTCGCGGAGGACGGCACGTACGAGCTGAGGGGCCACAAGTGGTTCTGCTCGGCGCCGATGTCGGACGGTTTCCTGGTGCTGGCGCAGGCGCCAGGAGGCCTCACCTGCTTCCTCGTACCGCGGGTGCTGGCGGACGGCACGCGCAACGTGTTCCGCATCCAGCGGCTGAAGGACAAGCTGGGCAACCGGTCCAACGCCTCCGCCGAGGTCGAGTTCGACGGGACGTGGGCGCGCCGGGTCGGCGACGAGGGCCGCGGGGTGCGCACGATCATCGACATGGTGGCGGCCACGCGCGTGGACTGCGTGCTGGGCTCGGCCGGGCTGATGCGGCAGGCGGTGTCCCAGGCGGTCCACCACTGCACGTACCGAGAGGCGTTCGGCGGGAAGCTGATCGACAAGCCGCTGATGCGCAATGTCCTCGCGGACCTGGCGCTGGAGTCGGAGGCGGCGACCGCGCTCGGCCTGCGGCTGGCGGCGGCGTACGACGACGGCGGCGAGAGCGAGCGCGCGTTCCTTCGGCTGGCGGTGCCCGCCGCCAAGTACTGGGTGACCAAGCGCTGTACGCCGGTCGTGACCGAGGCCCTGGAGTGCCTGGGCGGCAACGGGTACGTGGAGGAGTCGGGGATGCCCCGGCTGCTGCGCGAGTCGCCGCTCAACTCGATCTGGGAAGGCGCAGGCAACGTCCAGGCGCTGGACGTGCTGCGGGCGCTGCAGCGCGAGCCGCAGGCGCTGAACGCGTTCCTCCAGGAGGTCGGGCAGACCCGGGGCGCCGACCACCGGCTGGACGGCGCGATCAAGAACGTGCTGACCGAACTGGCCGATCTGGAGGGCATGGAGGCCCGCGCGCGCCGGCTCGTGGAACGGCTCGCGCTGGTGCTCCAGGGCTCGCTGCTGGTCCGGTACGCGCCCCCGGAGGTCGCCGACGCGTTCTGCGCCTCCCGGCTGGGCGGCGACTGGGGCACGGCCCTCGGCACCCTGCCGCACACCCTGGACCTCGCCTCGGTGGTGACCCGGGCGCGCCCGGTCGGCTGAGGCGGCCGGCACGGGGGTGGTGCTGCGCCGACACGGCACCACCCCCGTCATCTGGCCCCTGGCCGGAGCACCGCCGCCCTCGCGGGCGGCGTTCAACAAGTTTCGGCACGCGGGCTGCCGTTCGCCAGGGTTGCAGGGGGTTGCAAGTCACCCGTTCCAGCGGTGCGCCACGGGTCCGGGTCCGCCCGTATCGGCTCGTCATCGGCCCGTCGGCGGCTCTCTGTGACCGGAGTGCCCCCTTCCGTGGTCGATCGGCGGCACACTATGAGACCCGCCGTCAACGCACATGGCGAACGGCCGTGGCCGGGAGACCGGCCACGGCCGGAAGAGCCCGCCGGGAGGAACGAGTGGCGCACCCGCCGGATGTCACACGGCCCACCGCCCATGACGCGCACCGGGCGGCGGCGCGGGCACTCGAGGGAACCCATGCCGCCGCACCGGCCGGACGGCGCCCCGGGGCCGCGCACCGGCCGGCGGCCGGGCAGTCCTGGAGCCGGGTGGTCCGCGGCGGCATCGACCCCGATCACGACCTGCGGAGCGACCTGCTCAGCCGCGAGGAGATCGAGCGGCGCCGGCGGACCTCACGGCTCCGGCACGTCCTGCCCGTCCTGCACGAGGGGCTGCAGCCGTTCACCGGCTCGGGGCAGCACATCGTGATGGTCGCCGACGCGGAGGGCCGGGTGCTGTGGCGCGTGGGCGGCGCCTCCGGGCTGCGCCGGGCGGACGGGCACGGTCTCGCCGTCGGCGTGGACCGGCGCGAGGAGGTGGTCGGCGTCAACGGGCTCGGCACCCCGCTGGTGACCCGCCGCCCGGTCCAGGTCGCCTCCGCCGAGCACTTCGTGCGCATCCTGCGCTCCTGGGCGTGCACCGGCGCCGTCATCACCGACCCGCGCGACGGCCGGCTGCTCGGCGCGGTCGACGTCAGCGGTCCGCTGGAGAGTCACCACCCGGCCACGCTCGCCCTGGTCGAGTCGGTGGCCAAACTCGCCGAGGCCCGGCTATGGGACCTGCACCTGACCTCGCTGGAGCGGCTGCGCGCGGTCGCCGCCCCGGTGCTGGCGCGGATCGGCGGGCGCGCGGTGGCCGTGGACGACCACGGCTGGACGGCCGCGGTGACCGGGATGCCGTACACCCGGCGCCTCGCCCTGCCCGCGGCGCTCTCCCCGGGCCGGTCCCGGCTGCCGGCCCTGGGCCCGTGCGCGGTGGAAGCGCTGCCCGGGGGCTGGCTGGTCCGGCCCTGCGACGGGCCGCCGGCCGCCTCCGGCACCGCCCGCCTCGTACTGGACCTGACGCGTCCGCACCGCTGGACGGTGACCGTATCCGGCGGCGCGTGCTCCTGGACCCATGAACTCAGTCCCCGGCACGCGGAGTTGCTGTACCTGCTGGCCCGGCACCGCACCGGCCGCAGCGCCGCCGCGCTCGCCGACGACCTGTTCGGCGACCCGGCCCGCACGGTCACGGCCCGCGCCGAGATGTCCCGGGTACGGCGCCGGCTCGGGGCGTTCCTGGAGCACCGTCCGTACCGCTTCGCGGAGGGCGTGGAGGTGGAGGTGCTGCTGCCCGACGATCCGCTGGACCTGTTCCCCCGGTCGCTGGCGCCCGGAGTGCTGCGGGCCCGCGAGGCGTCCCGCCGGACGGAGGGCGGAGCGGAACGCGGGGCCGGTCGGGGCGGGAACGCGCGGTGCGAGGGATAACCCTGCGTTCCTCCGGTACCCGTCCGGGCCCCGTGTCCTCTGAAGTAGCATCCCTCCCGAACCACCCCATCTGCTTCTCTGTCAACGCCGTCAACGTTGGCCGCAGTTGGCCGGTCGCCATCGGAAGGTTGGTCTCATGAGGCACCGCGGCAGGCACCGACGGCGCGGACGAGGACGTGCACTGCGCGCGGGGCTGGCCGGTACGGCGTTCGCGCTGACCGCCGCCGCCACTCTGATCAGCACCTCGCAGGCCGCCGGCGGGGACACCCCCGGCCCGTTGACCGCGCTCACCTCGCCCGCGGAGATCGACGACTTCCGGCTCCGCGAGAGCCTGACCGGCGAGCCGGCGCTCGACACGCTGACCGACGCGATGGGCGGCGGCGTCACCGTGCACGAGGTGCTGCGGGACGCCGACCACCCGATGCGGAACGAGGACGACTGCTCCGACTCCGAGCGCTCCGCGCTGCCCGTCGAACCCACCGCCACGCGCGCGTACTGCTGGGACACCGACGACGCCACCACGCAGGAGTGGCTCCCGCGGTCGGTCACCACCTCGGGCGACGCCGACGAGGACGGCACCTGGGGCGGCGACCGCGTCATCCTGGCCGGCTGGACCCACAACGACCGCAGGGCCGGTGAACCGGCGGCGGACCGGGGCCTCGCCCGGGTGGCGTTCATCGACGCGAGCGACCCGGACGACCTGAAGTACCGCTGGGTCCTGCTGGTCGCGCCGCGCGACGGCGGCCGGGACTTCGACCCGGTGCGCTCCCGGGCCGGCGGCATGGTCTGGTACCAGGACAAGCTGATCGTCACGGCGAGCACCGGCGCCGCCCACGACGACGCCCTGTTCGTCTTCGACCTGGACCGCGTCCTGCGGACCGACGTGAGCGACGACGCGGTCGGCCGGGTGGACGGCGGCTGGTCGGCCCACCACCACCGGTATGTGCTGCCGGCGGTCGGCTCCTACCGCCCGCCGGGCGGCACGTGCACGGCCGCACACGGCGACGCGGCCCCCTGTTTCTCCTCCCTCTCGCTGGACCGCACCTCGGTCCCGCACAGCCTGGTGGCCACCGAGCCTGCCGGGTCCACCGGGTCCACCGGGTCCACCGGGTCCACCGGCCGGTCCGGTTCCGGCGACGACGCACCGGCACGCGTCTGGCGCTACCCCTTCAGCACCTCGGCCGACCGCACCGGACTGCTGGGCGCCGACCCCTTCGGCCGGATCGACGCGGTGGAGGCGTACGAGACGGATGCGGCCGGCGCCCGGGGCGTACTCTCCCACCGGCACCCCGGAGCGGAGGAGGCCGACTGGTACGTGGGCGGCACCCACGAGAACCTCGGCCGACACGGCACGCTGTGGCGGCAGGACGAGGACGGCGCCGAGGCCGCCGAGTGCACTGCCGACGGGTCCCGCGCCTGCTGGGGGCGGCACACCGAGTCGCTGTCGTACTGGCAGGAGACCGGCGAACTGTGGACGCTCACGGAACGGCCGGACGCCCCCTCGGAGCGGGTGCTGTACGCGGTGCCGCTGGCGTCGGTGGACGAGGCGCTGGACTGAGCGCGCCGCGTCCGTGCCGGTACGTCCGTATCCACGGAACGGACCTGCCCTGGTCGCAGGAGTGGACCGCATGATTTTCTGACCCCCATGACCTCCATGGCCACGATCACCGTCACCACCTGGTCCCTGGAGCAGACGTCCCCCGCGGACCTGCTGCCCGCCCGGGCCCCCGAGGGAGACGTCCGCGTCCTCCGCTCCGGGGTTGCCTCGCCCGAGTTCAGCCGCTTCCTGTACGCCTCCGTCGGCGGTGACATCAGCTGGACCGACCGGCTGCCGTGGTCGTACGCCCGCTGGCAGGAGCACCTCGGCCGGCCGGGGGTGGAGACCTGGGTGGCGTACGACCGCGGGACGCCCGCCGGCTACGTGGAGCTGGAGCCGCAGGCCGAGGGGGCCGTGGAGATCGTGTACTTCGGGCTGCTGCCGGCCTTCCGCGGGCGCCGCATCGGCGGGCACCTGCTGTCGTACGCGACCGCGCGGGCCTGGGACCTGGCCGAGCGGTGGCCGGAGCTGCCGCCGACCGAGCGGGTGTGGCTGCACACCTGCAGCAAGGACGGCGAGCACGCGATGGCGAACTACCGGCGGCGCGGGTTCAGGCTCTTCGACACCAAGGTCGAGGAGGAGCCGGTGGCCGCCACCCCGGGGCCGTGGCCGGGGGCCTGAGCCCGGCGCGCGCGGCGGAGCGGGACCCGACACCGACACCGGCACCGACACTGGCAATGACACTCGTCCCGCGCATGACACAGATCACACTGTCTCGTCATTCGGGACGTTCCTGTCCATCATTTGGATGAAGGTGGACTGAGTCCAAAAAGCCGTGCCACGCTTCCGTCATGTCTGGAACTGGAATTGCCTTGGTGAGTCGGCGGCACGTCGACCTCGGCCGCATGTCCAGCGCCATCTGTCCGGCGGGCTGACGAGCCGCAGCACCGCCGTTCTCTCCCTCCCCGCCTCGCCCGCGCAACGGAGCGCAAGCCCGGCACGCATGCCGTAATGCGCCCGCGCGCGTAGGTCAGAGCCGCATTCCCGCCTGTCCCGAAGGACGTAACAACCATGGCCGCCACCCCGCAGAACCCCGCCGTGCCCCGCCGCAAGGTGAGCCGTCACCGCGGCGAGGGGCAGTGGGCCGTAGGTCACCACACCCCGCTCAACGGCAACGAGCAGTTCAAGAAGGACGACGACGGTCTCAATGTGCGGACACGCATTGAGACGATCTACTCCAAGCGTGGCTTCGACTCCATCGACCCCAACGACCTGCGCGGGCGGATGCGCTGGTGGGGCCTCTACACCCAGCGCAAGCCCGGCATCGACGGCGGCAAGACCGCGGTCCTCGCACCGGAGGAGCTGGACGACCGGTACTTCATGCTCCGCGTGCGCATCGACGGCGGCCGGCTGACCGTCGCCCAGCTGCGCGCCATCGGCGAGGTGTCCCAGGAGTACGCGCGCGGCACCGCGGACATCACCGACCGGCAGAACATCCAGCTGCACTGGATCCGCATCGAGGACGTGCCGGCGATCTGGGAGAAGCTGGAGGCCGTCGGGCTCTCCACGACCGAGGCGTGCGGGGACTGCCCGCGTGTGATCATCGGCTCCCCCGTGGCGGGCATCGCCGCGGACGAGATCATCGACGGCACCCCGGCCGTCGACGAGATCCACGAGCGGTACATCGGCAGCAAGGAGTTCTCCAACCTGCCGCGCAAGTTCAAGACGGCCGTCTCCGGCTCCCCCGTGCAGGACGTCGTCCACGAGATCAACGACGTGGCCTTCGTCGGCGTGGTCCACCCCGAGCACGGCCCCGGCTTCGACCTCTGGGTCGGCGGCGGCCTCTCCACCAACCCCAGGCTGGCCGAACGCCTGGGCACCTGGGTGCCGCTGGACGAGGTCGCGGACGTCTGGGCCGGTGTCGTCGGCATCTTCCGCGACTACGGCTACCGGCGGCTGCGCACCCGGGCCCGGCTGAAGTTCCTGATGGCCGACTGGGGCCCGGAGAAGTTCCGTCAGGTGCTGGAGGACGAGTACCTCCACCGCAAGCTCGTCGACGGCCCCGCGCCCGCGGAGCCCGTCTCCGAGTGGCGTGACCACGTCGGCGTGCACAAGCAGCGCGACGGCCGCTACTACGTGGGCTTCGCCCCGCGCGTCGGCCGCGTCGACGGCGCCACCCTGACCAAGATCGCGGAACTGGCCGCCGCCCACGGCTCCGACCGGCTCAACACCACCGTCGAGCAGAAGATGATCATCCTCGACGTGGAGCAGGACCAGATCGACTCCCTCGTGGCCGGTCTCGAGGCGCTGGACTTCCAGGTGAACCCGTCGCCGTTCCGCCGCGGCACCCTGGCCTGCACCGGCATCGAGTTCTGCAAGCTCGCCATCGTCGAGACCAAGGCACGCGGGGCCTCCCTCATCGACGAGCTCGAGCGCCGTATGCCGGACTTCTCCGAGCCGCTCAGCATCAACATCAACGGCTGCCCGAACGCCTGCGCCCGCATCCAGACCGCCGACATCGGTCTCAAGGGGCAGCTCATGCTGAACGACCGGGGCGAGCAGGTCGAGGGCTACCAGGTGCACCTGGGCGGCGCGCTGGCCCTGGACGCCGGCTTCGGCCGCAAGGTGCGCGGTCTGAAGGTCACCTCCGAGGAACTGCCCGACTACGTCGAGCGCGTGCTGAAGCGGTTCGAGGCCGAGCGCGAGGACGGCGAGCGGTTCGCGACCTGGGTCTCCAGGGCTTCCGAGGAGGCGCTGTCATGAGCGAGCGGGCCGCGCCCTTCCACTGCCCCTACTGCGGCGACGAGGACCTGCGTCCGGGTGAGCAGGCCGCTCACGGCGCATGGGAATGCCGCGCGTGCAACCGAGCTTTCCAGTTGAAGTATCTCGGGCTGCTGGCCCGGGGGGTTCAACGAGCCGACAGCGGAGGGGATCACATATGACGACCGCTCAGACCGCTCAGGCGGATTCCGGTACGACCCCGCACGACCAGGAGACGGCCGGCGCCGAGGACGCCCGGCGCGCCGAACTCAAGGCGCTCGCCGAGCAGGCCGGCCGCGACCTGGAGGACGCCTCGGCCCTGGAGATCCTGCAGTGGGCCGCCGACACCTTCGGCAGGCGCTTCTGCGTGACCTCCTCCATGGAGGACGCGGTGGTCGCCCACCTCGCCTCCCGCGCGATGCCCGGCGTCGACGTCGTCTTCCTCGACACCGGCTACCACTTCGAGGAGACCATCGGCACCCGGGACGCGGTGGAGGCCGTGATGGACGTCAACGTCATCACGCTGACGCCGCGGCAGACGGTGGCCGAGCAGGACGCCGAGCACGGCCCGAAGCTGCACGACCGGAACCCCGACCTGTGCTGCTTCCTGCGCAAGGTGAAGCCGCTGGAGGAGGGCCTCGCGCGGTTCGACGCGTGGGCGACCGGCCTGCGCCGCGACGAGTCCCCGACCCGGGCGAACACCCCGGTCGTCGGCTGGGACGAGAAGCGGCAGAAGGTGAAGATCTCGCCGATAGCCCGCTGGACGCAGGACGACGTGGACGCCTACGTCACCGAGCACGGCGTGCTCACCAACCCCCTGCTCATGGACGGATACGCCTCCGTGGGCTGCGCCCCCTGCACCCGCCGGGTCCTCGAGGGCGAGGACGCGCGCGCCGGCCGCTGGGCGGGCCGCGCCAAGACCGAGTGCGGACTGCACGGCTGACATGGCCGAGACATCGCGGAACGCCCCCCTTCCGCAGAACCAGGAGAACCAAGTGACCACCGGAGCCACCGTCTGGCTCACGGGTCTGCCAAGCGCCGGCAAGACCACCATCGCGTACGAGCTGGCCCGGCTGCTGCGCGAGGACGGCCACCTCGTGGAGGTGCTCGACGGCGACGAGATCCGCGAGTTCCTCACCGCCGACCTCGGCTTCAGCCGCGCCGACCGGCACACCAACGTGCAGCGCATCGGCTTCCTCGCCGACCTGCTGGCCCGCAACGGCGTCAAGGCGCTGGTGCCGGTCATCGCGCCGTACGCCGACAGCCGCGAGGCGGTGCGCAAGCGTCACGAGGTCAGCGGTGCCGCGTACGTGGAGGTGCACGTGGCCACGCCGGTCGACGTCTGCTCCGTACGCGATGTGAAGGGGCTGTACGCCAAGCAGGCCGCGGGCGAGATCTCCGGGCTCACCGGGGTGGACGACCCCTACGAGGAGCCCGTCTCCCCCGACCTGCGCATCGAGTCGCAGCACCAGACCGTGCAGGAGTCCGCGGCCACGCTCCACAAGCTGCTCGTCGAAAGGGGTCTGGCATGACGACCGTCGCCTCCGTCTCCGAGGAGACCGACAGCCCGTACGCCCTCTCCCACCTGGACGCGCTGGAGTCCGAGGCGGTGCACATCTTCCGCGAGGTGGCGGGCGAGTTCGAGAACCCGGTGATCCTGTTCTC
>JODX01000033.1 GCA_000719105.1 Streptomyces sclerotialus
TGACCGTACGGCGACGGCCGGTTCATGACCGTACGGCGACGGCCGGTTCATGACCGTACGGCGACGGCCGGTCCCCCCGGGCGGACCGGCCGCCGTTCCCCTCGCGGGCTCTGCCGTCACGCATGCACGTCCGCTGTCACGCCGGCTCTCATGTCTGCCGTGCGCTGCTGCTCCGCGCCGCCGTCCCGGCGCATACCAGTCCCATGATCAGCAGCAGAGCGCCGGTGATGATCTGGTTCGTGATGACACCGCCGTCCGGCCACCGGCCGACGACCCACGGCGAGACGATCATCCAGAGGCCCAGGGCGCACATGGCCCAGCTCAGGCCATACATCCTCCCCGGGGCGGCGGTGAACCCGATGGCCATCAGTGCTGTCGCGATGCCGATGACGAGGTTGTGCGGCCACAGGGCCGGGTGACTGCCCGAGAAGTGGACCACCCACGGGGACACGGCGATGTACAGACCGAGCAGCAACACCGGCGCGTCCACGAGTGCCACATCGCGTCGTCCGACCATCCGGGAGTATCTGTCCCGCATCTCGGAGACATCGGGATGACTGCTGATGTCGTCCCTGTACGAGGCTCTGGCCATGATGGGTCTCCTTGGATCTGATCTCTGCGGACCCGGCCTTTCCGGGTCGGATGTCGCGAATGTGCCTCCTATATCCATATTGCTCTTACTCGCCGGTTATGTGTAGTGATGTACATGATCAGCATGAGCGGTGCGACCCTGACCGCCGACGGTGTGGTTTTCCGGCATCGGTTGACATGTCCGCCCGTATCCGGGGCAAGCGCAAGGAAACGAGAGTGGTCGGTTCCAGTCGCAGGTAGACGCGGGAGGTGTTCGCCGCTATGCGCGCGAAGGTGTTGGAGAAGTTCTCTGCGGGAGCCCCGCGCGGATCGTGGCCGGCGGAGGAGTACGCGGCCGAGCGCCGCGCCCAGGGTGAACCGGCGACCGTGGTGATGGACCTGGAGTCGGACGCCTTCCTCGTGGTGATTCCCGCGCGCGACGACGACTGACCCGCCCCGCCGCCGGCCCCGGTCGTCACCGGGGCCGAGTGCCCGGCCGGTACGACGGCCGTGCCGCCCGGTCAGCCGCCCGTGAGAGCCCGGGCCCGGCGTACGAACGCCAGCCGGAGATCTTCCACCGCACGCGGCACCGAGTCCGCCCGGCGGCGCTGGAGCATCAGGAGCACCTCGGTCGAGTCCCCGGCGATGGGGCGGTACGTGAGGGCCCCGCACCGCTCCAGCGGGTCGCCCGCCACGCTGAATTCCGGCAGCACCGTGATCCCCAGCCCCTCCGCGACCAGCAGCTTGCCCATCTCGGCGCCGTCCGTGGAGTAGGCGAGGGCGGGCGTCGTCCCGTCCCGGAGCAGCCGGTGCAGATAGCGGTGCATGACATAGCCGGAGCGCATCGCGATCAGCGGCTGGGTGCGCAGGTCGTCCGCGGTGACGGCCGGCCGCGACGCGAACGGGTGATCCGGCCGCACGCACACCACCGGCCGGCCGCGCAGCAGCTCCGTGGACTCGAACGCGGCGGGCAGGTCGTCCCCGTCCAGATGGTTGACGAGTCCCAGGTCGAAGCCGCCCTCCGACAGCGCGCGGTGGATGTCGGACTGCTGGGCGCCCACCACTTCGACCTGGGTCAGCGGATGGGTGGCGCGGAACTCGCGGACCGTGGGGATGAGCAGCGGCACCGTCGCCGCGTTGACCGTGCCGAGGCGCACCATCCGGCTGATGCGGTGCTGTTCGCCCGCGGCGGCCCGCAACCGGTCGACCGCGTCCAGCACGTCGACGATGTGCGGCAGCAGTTCACGGCCCTCACCGCTCATCCTGGCGCCGCTGCGCCTGCGCTCCAGGAGGTCGACGCCGAGCTCGCGCTCCAGGTTCCGCACGGTCTCGCTCAACGCGGGCTGCGAGATGTGGAGTTCCTCGGCGGCACGCCGCAGTGAACCGAGCCGGGTGACCGCCGCGATGTATTCGAGCTGCTCTATTCGCACCCTCGCAGAATGCGGTCGGCATAGGGCCGGTTCAAGGGTTTCCCTGTCACGCCTTCGTGAAATTCGGTGGTCCGGGATACGAGACCCATCGGGTTTTCCTTGACCGGGCGGTCCGGTGGCTGCCACGATTCATGTCATGAAGATGCGACCGGACCTCACGCGGCGACGCCATGTCGACCTCGCCCGCGTCTCCAGCGCCTTCTGTTGCCCCGCGGCCTGAACCTCCCGGTCCGCCGCCTCTCGTTCGCCGTGTCCCGCACGGTCCGCGAGTTCCGCGCCCCGCTCCCGCTCCCGCGTCCGCACCGGCCGCGGCCGTGTCCGTGCCCGGCCGTGCGCCGCCCTCACCCTCCGTACGCCTCGTACGCCTGAATTCCGCGGTGACGTGTCCCACCAATTCGTCGCGCCCCTTTTGAATTCGGCGTGCCCGCGATTCCGCGACAGGAGTCCGCCATGCCCGCAGCACCCCTTTCCACACAACCCCTCAAATTCGCCTACTGGGTTCCCAACGTCAGCGGCGGCCTGGTCACCAGCAGGATCGAGCAGCGCACCGACTGGGGCTACGACTACAACCGCGAACTCGCCGTCCTCGCCGAGAACAACGGCTTCGAGTACGCCCTCGGCCAGGTCCGCTACATGGCCAGCTACGGCGCCGAGTACCAGCACGAGTCGACCAGTTTCAGTCTCGCCCTGCTGCTCGCCACCCAGCGGCTGAAGGTCATCGCCGCCGTCCACCCCGGCCTGTGGCACCCGGGCGTGCTCGCCAAGCTGGGCGCCACCGCCGACCACCTGTCCGGCGGGCGGTTCGCCGTCAACGTCGTCAGCGGCTGGTTCAAGGGCGAGTTCACCGCCCTCGGCGAACCCTGGCTGGAGCACGACGAACGCTACCGACGCGCCGAGGAGTTCATCCGCGCCCTGCGCTCGATCTGGACCGAGGACCACGCCGAACTCGCCGGAGACTTCTACCGGCTGCGGGACTTCTCCCTCAAGCCCAAGCCCCTCAACACCCCCGACCGCCCGCACCCGGAGATCTTCCAGGGCGGCAACTCCACCGCCGCCCGCGTCATGGCCGGCCGCGTCTCCGACTGGTACTTCTCCAACGGCAAGGACTTCGACGGCGTCACCGAGCAGATCCTCGACGTCCGCGCCTCCGCCGCCGAAGCCGGCCGCCCGGCGCCGAGGTTCGGCCTCAACGGCTTCCTCATCGCCCGTGACGCCGAGGCCGAGGCCCGCGAGACCCTCCGGGAGATCGTCGCGAAGGCCGACACCGAGGCCGTCGAGGGCTTCGGTGCCGCCGTCAAGCAGGCCGGGCAGTCCACCGCCGACGGCAAGGGCATGTGGCAGGACTCCACCTTCGAGGACCTCGTCCAGTACAACGACGGCTTCCGTACGGGCCTCATCGGCACCCCCGAGCAGATCGCCGAACGGATCGTCGCCTACAAGCGGCTCGGTGTCGACCTCTTCCTCCTCGGCTTCCTGCACTACCACGAGGAGGTCGGGTACTTCGGCCGCCGCGTCCTGCCGCTGGTCCGCGAACTGGAGGCACAGCTCCCCGCCGGCGAGACCGGCTCCGTCCCCGTACCCGCCTGACGCACCCCAACGCCAGAGAGGGAGACACACCCCCATGAGCACCGTCACGCCCACCGACTGGCAGACCCGCCCCGCCCCGCGGACCGCCCAGGACTGGATCGCCCGCGCCGCCGAGGTCGCCGCCGTCCTCGCCACCGACGCCGCCGAGCGCGACCGCGCGGGGGCCGCCCCGTACGCCGAGGTGCGGCTCCTCAAGGACTCCGGTCTCGTCACCCTGCTCGGTCCCGCCGAGCACGGCGGCGGGGGACAGAACTGGCCCACCGCCTACCGCGTCGTCCGCGAGGTCGCCAAGGCCGACGGCTCCATCGGCCAGCTCCTCGGCTACCACTACCTGTGGAACTGGGCGGCCCGGCTGGTCGGCACCCGCGAGCAGTGGGAGCACGTCGAGGCCGAGGCCGCCCGGAACCGCTGGTTCTTCGGCGGCGCCGTCAACCCGCGCGACAACGACGTGACCGTCACCGAGGACGGCGACGACCTGGTCTTCACCGGCCGCAAGACCTTCTCCACCGGCAGCAGGGTCTCCGACGTCACCGTCCTGGAAGGCGTCTTCGAGGGCACCGACAAGCACGTCTTCGCCATCGTGCCCTCCGACTCCGAGGGTCTGACCTTCCACGACGACTGGGACAACATCGGCCAGCGGCTCACCGAGAGCGGCAGCGTCACGCTCGACGGGGTACGCACGCCCTGGTCGTCGGCGGCCGGTTACGTCGACAAGGAGTTCCGCCCCCGCGTCTACAACACCCTCAACGTCCCCACCATCCAGCTCGTCTTCGTCAACTTCTACCTCGGCATCGCGAGCGGCGCCCTGGAGACGGCCGCCACCTACACCCGCACCAAGTCCCGGTCCTGGCTGCACGGCGGGTACGAGAAGGCCACCGACGAGCCGTATGTCATCGACGTCTACGGGGACCTCACCGCCAAGCTCTGGGCGGTGGAGGCCCTCGCGGACGCCGTCGCCGCCGAGGGGCAGAAGCTCCACGACGACCCCGACGCGGTGACCGAGCAGGCACGGGGCGAGTTCGAGGTCCGCGTCGCCGCCGTCAAGGCCCGCGCCACCGATGTCGCCCTGGAGATCAGCAACCGCATCTTCGAGGTGACCGGCGCCCGCTCCACCGCCACCGCCGAGGGACTGGACCGGTTCTGGCGCAACGTCCGCACCCACACCCTCCACGACCCGGTCGCCTACAAGCGCCGCGAGGTCGGCCGCTGGGTCCTCGACGGCGAACTGCCCCAGCCCACCTGGTACTCCTGACCGCTTCCGCTCCCCCCGGGGGTGCCCGTCACGGGCGGGCACCCCCGGCTCCCCGCCCGAAAAGAGGACCCATGACCACCGTCCTGTCCGTCTCCGGCAGCCCCTCCGCCTCCTCCCGGACCGCACGCCTGCTGCGCCACCTGGACGCCCGCCTCGCCGCCCAGGGCCACGAGGTGATCCCGCTCGACATCCGCACCGTCCCGGCCGACGCCCTGCTCGGCGCGGACTTCCGGCACCCGGCGATCGTCGAGGCCACGGAGCTGTTCGAGCGCGCCGACGGCGTCGTCATCGCCACCCCCGTCTACAAGGCCGCCTACTCGGGCGTCCTGAAGGCGCTGCTCGACCTGCTGCCGCAGTACGCCCTCGCGGGCAAGACCGTGCTGCCGCTCGCCACCGGCGGCACCACCGCCCACGTCCTCGCGATCGACTACGCGCTCCGCCCCGTGCTCAGCTCCATGGGAGCGGCGCACATCGTGCAGGGCTGGTTCACCCTCGACAAGGACATCACCGCCCACGACGACGGCTCCGTCACCGTCGCCCCGGCGGCGGCCGAGGCGCTGACCCAGGTCGTCGACCAGTTCTCGGCGGCGCTCGGCCGCACCCCGCTCCTGGCCGCGGCGAGCTGACACCGTGAGCGCCAAGGTCATCGCCGACGACCTCGAGGCCCTGGCCCTCGCCGCGGCCCTCGCCGGCGAGTTCCGTACGGGAGCGTCCGCGCGGGACGCCGGGCGCCGGCTGCCGCGCGCCGAACTCGACCGCCTCTCGGCCTCCGGTCTGCTCGCGGTCACCGTGCCCGCCGAGTACGGGGGCGCGGACGTGACGCAGGAGACCCTCGCGGAGATCTTCCGGCTGCTGGCCGCGGCCGACGCCAGCCTCGCCCAGATCCCGCAGAGCCACTTCGTGTACGTCAACGTCATCCGCCGCCAGGGAACGGAGGAACAGAAGGAGTTCTTCTTCGGCGAGGTGCTCGCCGGGCGCCGGTTCGGCAACGCCCAGTCGGAGGCGGGGACCAAGCACGTCCAGGACATCCGCACCCGCCTGGAGCCCCGCCCCGACGGCTCGTACACCCTGACCGGCGTCAAGCACTACTCCACCGGCGCGCTCTTCGCCGACTGGATCCCGGTGCTGGCGCGTGCCGCGGACGAGGACGGTGCCCTGCACGTCGCGTACGTCCCGAGCGGCGCCGAGGGGGTCACCGTCGTGGACGACTGGGACGGCATGGGGCAGCGGACGACGGCCAGCGGCACGGTCCGCCTGGACGCCGTCCACGTCCCGGCCGACCGGGTCCTGCCGCACCACCTCACCTTCCGCGGCCCCCAACTGCACGGCGCCGTCGCCCAGTTGCTGCACGCGGCCATCGACACCGGCATCGCGGGCGGAGCGCTCGTGGAGGCGGCCGAGTTCGT
Source organism: Streptomyces sclerotialus (assembly GCA_000719105.1). Taxonomy (GTDB): domain Bacteria; phylum Actinomycetota; class Actinomycetes; order Streptomycetales; family Streptomycetaceae; genus Streptomyces; species Streptomyces sclerotialus_B. The sequence goes on from JODX01000033.1 coordinate 6,246, forward strand.
GCGCACCAAGAGCCGGCCGTGGTTCGAGGCGGGCGTCGACAGCGCCACCGAGGATCCGCTGCTGGTCCAGCGCTTCGGTGAACTCGCCGTCCAGGTACGGGCGTCCGAGGCGCTGCTCGGCGCGGCCGCCCGGCAGGTCGACGCCGCCCGCGCCGACCTGACCGACGACTCCGCCGCCGAGGCGTCGATCGCGGTGGCCGCGGCGAAGGCGCACGCGGCCGCCACCGCCGTGGAGGTGGCGGGCGCTCTGTTCGAGGTGGCGGGCACGCGTGCGGCGCTGGACTCCCTCAACCTCCACCGCCACTGGCGCGACGCCCGCACCCACACCCTGCACGATCCGGCCCGCTGGAAGATCCAGCACATCGGCCGCCATGTGCTGACCGGCACCCGGCCGCCCCGCCACGGCCTCCTCTAGGCCTCCTCCGGCGGATGCCGGACCTACCCGATCGGAGTTCCCCCGTGCCCCTCACGTTCCACTGGTTCCTGCCCACCAACGGCGACAGCCGCGACGTCGTCGGCGGCGGCCACGGCACCCCGGCCACCGCCACCGGCCGGGACCGGCCGCCCACGGTCGCCTACCTCAGCCAGATCGCCCGCGCCGCCGAGGACCTGGGCTTTGTCGGCGCGCTCACCCCGACCGGCGCGTGGTGCGAGGACGCGTGGCTGACGACGGCGATGGTCAGCCAGCAGACGGAACGGCTGAAGTTCCTGATCGCGTTCCGGCCCGGCTTCCTGTCGCCGACGCTCGCCGCGCAGATGGCGTCCACGTTCCAGCGGCAGACCGGCGGGCGGCTCCTGCTGAACGTCGTCACCGGCGGCGAGAGCCACGAGCAGCGGGCGTACGGCGACTTCCTCGACAAGGAGGCGCGCTACCGCCGTACCGGGGAGTTCCTGGAGGTGGTGAGGGGGCTGTGGGAGGGCAGGACCGTCGACCTGGCGGGGGAGCACCTCCGGGTCGAGGACGCGAAGCTCGCCCGCGTACCCGACCCGATACCGGAGGTGTACTTCGGCGGCTCCTCACCCGTGGCCGGCGAGGTCGCCGCCCGGCACGTGGACGTCTACCTCACCTGGGGCGAACCGCCCGCCCAGGTCGCCGAGAAGATCGCCTGGATCAGGGAGCTGGCGGCGAAGGAGGGCCGCACCTTCCGCTTCGGCATCCGGCTGCACGTCATCACCCGGGACACCTCCGAACAGGCGTGGGCCGAGGCGAACCGACTGCTCGCGGGCTTCGACCCGGAGACCGTACGGTCCGTCCAGGCCGGGCTCGCCCGCAGCGAGTCGGAGGGGCAGCGGCGGATGCTGGCCCTGCACGACGGCGGCACGCGCGGTTCCCTGGACATCCACCCCAACCTCTGGGCGGGCATCGGACTGGTCCGCGGCGGCGCGGGCACCGCCCTCGTCGGCAGCCACGAGGAGGTCGCCGAGCGGATCGAGGAGTACCACGCCCTCGGCATCGACGAGTTCGTGCTCTCCGGCTATCCGCACCTGGAGGAGGCGTACTGGTTCGGCGAGGGCGTCCTGCCGCGGCTGGCCGCGCGGGGGCTGTGGCGGCACCCGGACGGGCGGCGGGCCGCCCCGGCGGCGGCGCAGGTGCCGTTCGCGAGCTAGCGGGCTCCGTGGGGCGGGAAGCCCGCCCGCCGGCCGGGGCCTCAGGCCCCGGCCAGCGCGCCGAGGTGGGCCCGGCGCACCTCGGTCGTCTGGCCCTGCACCAGCAGGAACATGCCCTCCCGGGCCAGCCGCTGGGCGCGGCTCGCGAGATCCAGCGACCGGCCGCCCCCGGCCACGACCGCCGCGGTCGTCGCCGCGCGCATCAGGTCGTACGCGCGGGTCTTCAGGGCCAGCCGCTCCTCGATGTGCTCGTGCGGCACCGGGTGGTCGGCCAGCTCGTACGCCTGCCGCCGTACGTCGTCGATCCGGCCGCGCAGCGTGTCCGCGGTCTCCTCCGCCTCCGCGGCGCCGTCCAGCAGCCCGAGCGCCGCGTACGCGATCCCGAAGACCGCGGGAGACGCGTTGGTGTTCTTCGGCAGGTCGACCCGGGCGAACTCCTCCCGCGGCGTGCGCAGGACGACCGCGTCCTCGTCCAGCCACAGTCCGTCCAGCGTCAGGGTGACCGTACGGGCCGCGGTGAGCGCCGCGAGCCGCATGGGGGCCGACGCGTGCATCCCCGGCTGCTCGCGGGCCCCGGCGCAGGCGAACACCACCTCGTCGGCGTCGTTCACCCCGGCCAGCAGCATCACATCGTTCAGGCCCCAGCCGGTGTACCACGGCACCACGCCGTCGAAGCGCCAGCCGCCCCGCTCCGCGGTCGCACGCACCGGGACACGGGGGAAGGCGCGGACATGGGCGTAGGCGATACCGGCCAGCGCCTCGCCCGTCGCCAGGGGCCGCAGGAACTCTTCGCGCACGGGGCCTTCGGCCATGGACAGCAGCTTCACCGGAGTGTGGTGCTGGGTCTGCACGAACCAGGTCGCGCAGCACGCCCCGGCCAGGATCTCGGCCACCTCCCGGGCCACGGCGACGGGTGCTTCCGCTCCTCCGCACGCGGCGGGCGCGCTCACGCCGAGCAGCCCCGACCGTTTCAGGGCCTCGACGTGGCCGGCGGGCACACCTTCCTGGTCGACCCGCTCGCCGTGCGGAACGAGCAGCTCGTCCGCGAGCCGGCGGGCGCGGAGGACGAGGGGATGGGGCGCGAGCGGCGAAGAGGTCATGCGGCCCATTCTTTCCCCGCGTCTCCCGCGTCTCCCGCATCCCTGCGTTTCCCCGGGTCCCCTGGGGCACCGCGGATTGACTGGTCTAAACCCTTGACTGGTACAGACCAAAGCGATTGAGTGTGCCTGCACACAGCCCCCCCACCACGGCCGCCCCCACACCGTGGCCGGCTCGTCCGGCACGTGCACACGAGGTTCGCTCCACCCTGCCCCGGTACGGGTGCGGCCCTGTCCTGCGAAGGAGTCGATCCCGTGTCGAGACGCCGTATCTCCGCCGTGCTGACCGCGCTCGTCGTCGGTACCGCCGCGCCCGTGCTGCTGCCCGCCCAGTCCGCGTCGGCCGCACCCTGTTCGAGCTATCCGAACTGGGTCGCCGGCAAGTCGTACAACGCGGGTGACATCGTCCGTTACACCGACGGCAAGGCGTACATCGCCGAGCATGCCAACCCGGGCTACGACCCGGTCATCAGCACCTGGTACTGGGAGCCGTACGCCTGCGACGGCGGCTCCAACCCCGGTACCCCCTCCGGCTTCGTCGTGAGCGAGGCCCAGTTCAACCAGATGTTCCCGAGCCGGAACTCCTTCTACACGTACAGCGGTCTGAAGGCGGCCCTCGGCGCGTACCCCGCCTTCGCCAACACCGGCAGCGACACCACGAAGAAGCAGGAGGCCGCGGCCTTCCTCGCCAACGTCGGCCACGAGACGGGCGGACTGGTCCACATAGTGGAGCAGAACACCGCCAACTACCCGCACTACTGCGACTGGGGCCAGCCCTACGGCTGCCCGGCCGGCCAGGCCGCCTACTACGGCCGCGGCCCCATCCAGCTCAGCTGGAACTTCAACTACAAGGCGGCCGGCGACGCCCTCGGCATCGACCTGCTGAACAACCCCTGGCTGGTCCAGAACGACTCCGCCGTGGCCTGGAAGACCGCCCTGTGGTACTGGAACACCCAGACCGGCCCGGGCACGATGACCGGCCACAACGCGATGGTCAACGGCGCCGGGTTCGGCCAGACCATCCGCAGCATCAACGGCTCCCTGGAGTGCGACGGCAAGAACCCCGCGCAGGTGCAGAGCCGGGTGAACAACTACCAGCGGTTCACGCAGATCCTGGGAGTGTCGGCGGGAGCCAACCTGTACTGCTGACGACTGCGCGCGGGCGTCGGACGGTGGCCCGCGGTGTCATGCACCTGACTCCGGGCCACCGGACCGACGCGCCTCGTAGGATCCGCACCATGAGTACCCGTGACCACACTTCGACGTTCATCGTCGTCGGTGTCTTGATCGTGATGTTCGGGATCACCTTCGCCTTGATGGCGCCGTCCGCCCGCAAGGCCGAGGCGGACGAGGCCGCGGCCACTGGTGCCGCCAACACGCTCCTGCACGCGCTCGGCCGCGGAGACGGTGCCGAGGCCTGCGGTGTCCTCACCAAACCCGCTGCCACCGCCCTGACGACCCAGCAGGGGCAGGAGGACTGCCCCGCCGCCGTACGGGACCTGGCCGACTCGCTGACCGCCGCCGAGCGTGCGGCCGTGGCGGCGATGAAGCTGACCGACGACGACACCAGAGCGGAGAAGCGGCGGACCACGCACACCGTACGCCTGGACACCAATCCCTTCGGCTACACCAGATTCCTGGTGGACCGGCAGGACGACGAGTGGCGCGTGATTCGCATGGAGTAGCGGCCTGCTCGTGACCGGCAGCCCTCCCCGCGTGACCGGCGGACGGTTTGCCGTACCTGCAGTGTTACGTATAACGTCCCCCGTCAAACAGCGCACAGTGCACGACGCCCGCCCCGGAGACGCCCCGATGAAACACATCGCCCTGGTCACCCTCGTCGTCGACGACTACGACGAGGCGATCCGCTTCTACACGGACGCGCTCGGCTTCCGGCTCGCCGAGGACGCGCCGCGGCCCGACGGGAGCCGGTGGGTCGTCGTCGAACCGGACGGCGAGGGGCACGGCGGCACCGCGCTGCTGCTGGCCCGGGCGAAGGGCGGGGAGCAGCGGGCCCGCGTCGGCGACCAGACCGGCGGGCGTGTGGGCTTCTTCCTGCACACGGACGACTTCGCCCGCGACCACGCGCGGATGCGCGCCGCGGGCGTGACCTTCCTGGAGGAGCCGCGCCACGAGCCGTACGGCACGGTCGCCGTCTTCCAGGACCTGTACGGCAACCGCTGGGACCTGCTCCAGCCAGCCGCCGGCTGAGGGCCCGCACACCGCACACTCACACACTCACACACGTACGACTCACCGAGGAACGCACCACATGACCGCCGCTCCCCGCATCGACAACGACACCCTCCGCCGCCTCCCCAAGGCCGTGCTGCACGACCACCTCGACGGCGGACTGCGCCCCGCCACCCTCGTGGAGCTCGCCGACGCGGTCGGCCACACGCTGCCCACGACCGACCCGGAGGAGCTCGCCGCCTGGTACTACGAGGCCGCCAACTCCGGCGACCTGGTCCGCTACATAGCCACCTTCGAGCACACCCTCGCCGTGATGCAGACCCGCGAGGGCCTGCTGCGCACCGCCGAGGAGTACGTGCTCGACCTGGCGGCGGACGGCGTCGTCTACGGCGAGGTCCGCTACGCGCCCGAGCTGATGCTCGACGGCGGCCTGACCCTGCCGGAGGTCGTCGAGGCCGTGCAGGAGGGCCTGGCCGCCGGTATGGCGAAGGCGGCGGCCGCGGGCACCCCGGTCCGCGTGGGCACCCTGCTCTGCGGTATGCGCATGTTCGACCGTACGCGCGAGATCGCCGACCTGGCCGTGGCCTACCGGGACGCGGGTGTCGTCGGGTTCGACATCGCCGGCGCCGAGGACGGCTTCCCGGCCGCCGACCACCTGGCCGCCTTCGCGTACCTGCGCTCCGAGAGCGTCCCGTTCACCATCCACGCCGGTGAGGCCCACGGCCTGCCCAGCATCCACCAGGCGCTCCAGGTGTGCGGCGCCCAGCGCATCGGGCACGGCGTCCGCATCACCGAGGACATCCCCGACCTCGCGGCCGGCAAGCTCGGCCGGCTCGCGGCCTGGGTGCGCGACCGCCGGATCGCCCTGGAGATGTGCCCCACCTCCAACCTCCAGACCGGCGCGGCGGCCTCCATCGCCGGACACCCCATCACAGCCCTGAAGGACCTCGGCTTCCGCGTCACCCTCAACACGGACAACCGTCTGGTGTCGGGCACCACCATGACCCGCGAGATGTCCCTGCTGGTCGAGGAGGCGGGCTGGACGCTCGACGACCTGCGCACGGTCACGGTGAACGCCGTGAAGAGCGCCTTCCTCCCGTACGACGAGCGCGTCGCCCTCATCCGGGACGTGATCCTGCCGGGGTACGACCTGCCGGGCTACGACGCCGCGCGCTGAAGCAGCCCGTGCGCGTACGCGGCCTGTCCGACGTGCTGGAGGTCGTCGGACAGCACGCTGGCCAGCCGTACGCCGAGGGTGACGGGCGGATCCCAGTCCTCGTCCACCACGCGGTCCAGATCCTTGGCGGTGAGTGAGCCGAGGAAGGCCAGCGTCCGCTCGTGCACCGCGTCGTAGTAGCCCAGCAGCAGGTCGCCCGAACCGACCCGGACCCGGGCGACCTGCTCGGGCGTGTGCCCGTACCCCGTGTCCTCGACCGGCAGGCCGAGGCCGAAGCGGTCGGCGAAGCCCTCCGCCACCCACACCTGCTCATGACCGGCCGCGTCCGCGACGTGGTCGTCCTGGACGCGGGTGAGATGCCAGACCAGCCAGCCGATGGGGTTGGCCCCGCCCTGGGGCGGGCTGTTCAGGTCGTCGGGCGTGAGGTCCCCGACGAGGGAGTGCACCTCTTCTTTGATGCGTCCGTACGCTTCGATGAGAACGTCGTTCGTTTCCATGCCGACCGCGTTCCCGTACGGACGGCCGCCGCACCTCCTCTTGACCCCCGGAGTCGGCGTTGCCACACTCGGCGCCGCCGTAGAAAACGCTTGCTGCGTCGCCCCTCACTCGTCATCGCCACTCTCCGAGGCCTGCTGTCGATCTGTTTCTGCACGTCATGTGCACGCAATGGTGAAGCGGCAGTGAATCGATTCATGTCGAATCGCGTTCGACGGTGACGGGGTGTGGGCCGGCAGGCGTACCACCCTCACCGAGGAGACAACGAGATGGGACGCAGAGCCGCAGCTCATCCGATCGACGTGACCGCAGCCGCCCGCAGGAGCCGCGGGAAGCGGGCCGCCCTCACCGCCGCCTGTGCCACCGCCCTGCTCACCGGCGCGTCCGCGCTGACGGCTCCCGCCACCGCGGCCCCCACCGGCGCGGTGCCGGCCCGAGTGGCCACCGCCCCGCAGCAGGCCGCCGCGGCCGCCTGCGGTGAGGGCTCGTACCAGGCGGAGGCCGTGCTGAGCGGGAGCACCTGGACCGCCCGGCGCGGCAGCGGCACCGTGTACACCGGCAGCGACATGCGGGCCGCGGTGCAGGCGGCCATCGGCAGCCTGACCGCGAACCGGACGTCGAAGGAAAGGGTCGTCGTACGCGGCTCGGGCACGATGAGCGCGGGTTCCCGGATCTCCCTGCCCAGCTACACCGTGCTCGACGTGTGCGGCACGATCAACGTCACCGGGAGCGGGTCCGGCGACCAGGCCCCGGTCTACTCCCGCGGCACCCGGGACATCGAGGTCCAGCACCTGAACGTCACCGGCGCCCCGCTGTACGGCATCTTCCTGCGCAACGTGCAGAACGTCGTCCTCGGCCAGATCGACATGCGCCTCTCGGCCGGTCTCGGCGTGCGCATCGACAACCGGGGCGACACCAGCCAGTGGACGAAGAACGTCCGGATCGACAACGTGTACGTCTCCGGCGCGAGCAGCCACGCGGTCGAGACGTACGGCGTCGACGGCCTCACCGTCGGCACGGTCACCGCGCGCAACGTGGGCGAGTCCGGGCTGCTCCTCAACCAGACGATCAACGCCACCGTGACGAAGGTCGACGCGGACGGCGCGGGCACCGGCACCGGCTACGCGGCCTTCCGCATGGCCAACCGCAACGGCCGGGTCGGCAGCTCCTACCCCACCAACATCCGCGTGGGCGAGGTCGTCGCGCGCGGTGGTGGACGCGGGGTGTTCTGCGTGTCCGAGAGCGGCGGCGCGGTCATCGACCGGGTCAACCTCAGCAACACCGGCAACAACGCGATTCTCGTCGAGAACTGTTACAACGTGAACATAGCCGCCCAGAGCGGCACCGTCTCCGGTGGCGGCGAGATCCGCCTCGCGGCCCGCTCGGAGTTCCCGAACAACTCCGACATCACCATCCAGAACCTCACGGTGACCAACTCTGCGATCCGCGAGAACCCCTGCGGCACCAACACCACCTTCCGCAACAACACACTCGTCAACAGCAGCCAGAGCATCTGCTAGCCGCCTGCCCGGGGTGCGGCCAGGGGGATCGCCCGGCCGCACCCCGGGCACGGGAGCCACACCGCGACGGCCGCGGGCACGCGGCGCGGTCGCGCCGACCGGCGACTTCCCGCCCTTTCCGCCCAGGACCGCGGGACAGCGGCCGCCGGTCCCGTCCTCCTCCCCATCGCGCCGTACCGCGCCGTTCGCGGAAGCCGGCGAACCGGCTCCGCCTGCGCATCTCCCACGCCGTGCGGCCGACGGACCCGCGCCACCGGCGTCCGGAGGCGGCCGTGGCCGACCTTCCCGGACACGGGCCGGCATGGCGCAAGACGACTCCTCTCGGTGGTCGCACCGCAACGCGGCGTGCAGACTGTACGCGCCCGGACGGCGCACAGGGGCGCGCCGGTTGCCCTCGGGGGAGGAGGCGGCCTTGTCGGAACTCGTCGTGAGCGGCTCCGGTCCCGCCGCGCATCCTCCGCCTCCACGGCGCCCGTGGCGTGGAGCCAGAGCGCCGGGCCCCGCTCGGCCGGGACCGCCGGCACGGAGAGCTCCGGACCGTCCGGCGCGGGGCACTCCCGTCGGCCGTCGGCCGCAGGTCCACTGAGCCGTTCCGGAGATCCGGGTTCTGCACCCACGGACCTCGTGGGCCCGCCTGGGTGCCGTGCCCCACTGGGCCGGTCGGTGCACAGGCCCGGCCTCCTTCCCGGCGTGCCTCCAGGCCGCGCACGCCTACCTATTTGACTATTTTGTTCACTTTGTTTGCATTGATTCCCGTTGGTCGTTGATTCTGATGTGTCTGTTGCTCCTGGAGGCTGAGGGGACCCTTGGGCCCACAGGGGTGAAGGGTGGACGATGGTCGGCAGTTCGAACGTCACGCTCGTCGGAGCGCGGCGCCCCGGTCCGGTGGACGGCACCGGCAGTCCGGTGCGGGCGCGCGGCGAGGGGTGGCTGTGGGCCGTGGCCGGCGTCTTCACCGCGGCCCAGCTCGTCCTCGTACGGCCGGGCTTGGGGCTCGGCTGGGACGAGTCGGTGTACGTCAGCCAGGTGAGCTCCGACGCCCCGGCCGCGTTCTTCAGTGCCCCGCGCGCGCGGGGCGTGTCCTGGCTGGTGGCGCCGGTCGCCTCCTGGTCGTCGTCGACCCCGCTGCTGCGGGTCTTCCTGGCCGTGCTGTCCGGGCTCGCCCTGTATCTGGCGCTGCGCGCCTGGCGGGGGCTGTTCCCGGTGCGGGTACTGGCCGGTGCAGGGGCCCTGTTCGCCACCCTGTGGGTGACGCTCTTCTACGGTCCGCAGGCCATGCCCAACTACTGGGTGGCGATCGGCGCCCTGCTCTGCGTCGGCTGCTTCCTGCGCGCGCAGGCCGACCCCGGCGACCGGGCCGCCCGGTGGGGCGTGGGCGCCGGCGCGGCGCTGATGGCGGTGATGCGCCCCACGGACGCGGTGTGGGTGACCCTGCCGCTGCTCCTCCTGCTGGTGTGCGTGCCCGGCCGGAGGCGTCCGCGGCTGCTCGTGGCGCTCCTCGTCGGGCTCGCCGGGGGAGCGGCGCCCTGGGTGATCGAGGCGTACACCGCGTACGGCGGTCTGCGGCAGCGGCTGTCCGACGGGTCCCGTGTGCAGGGCGGCCTCGGCTGGAACCTCGCCGTCGACGACCAGCTGCGCAGCCTGGGCGGGCGCACCCTGTGCCGGCCGTGCACCGGAGGGGCGCCCGACCTGACGGTCACCCTGTGGTGGTACGTCCTGCCCGTGCTCGCCGTGCTCGGCCTGGTCGTGGCCGTCCGGGCCCGGCGCGCCGAGAACACGCTGGTGCCCCTCGCGTGTGCCGTGACGGCGGCCGTCCCGTACCTCCTCCTGATCGGGTACGCCGCCCCGCGCTTCCTGCTGCCGGCCTACGCGCTGCTGTTCCTCGTGGTGGCCGACGGGCTGGCGCACCTGGTCACGGGGGTGGGCCGGACCTGGCGGCCGGTCGCCGCGACACTGCTGGCACTGGTGCTCGCCGGACATCTCGCGGCGCAGTACTCGGTGCTGTCGCGGACGGTGGAGCGCACCACCGCGAGCCGCGAGAAGTGGACCCGCACCGCCGCCGAACTGCACCGTCTCGGCGTGCGGCCACCCTGCCTGCTGACCGGTCACGAGGCCATCCCGGTCGGGTTCTACGCCCGCTGCTCCTCCGGTCACACCCACGGCAACAACGCCAACACCACCCGCGCCGAGATCCTCGGTACCGCCGAGCGCATCCCGGTCGCCGCGCTCACCGCACCGGGGGCGGCGCCGCCCGGGTACGCCCGTGACTGGCCCTCCCACCGGTCCGGCCGCTTCGACCTCTACGTGGCGCCGGCCGCGCTCCGCGGCGGAGGGGAGTGAGCGGAGCGCCACCCCGAGCGCCGCGCCGTTCCGTCCTGCCGTCAGTCCCGCTGTCAGTCCCGCTGTCGGTCCCGCTGTCGGTCCCGCCGTTCCCGTCCGTCGTCCAGCAGCCGCATCAGCGCCCGTGCCGCCGGGCTGGTGGCCTCCGGGGGCGGCAGCAGCGCGACCGTCTCGTAGACCGCGTCGCCGGTGCCCTTCAGCGGCAGGGCGGTGAGCGCCTTCCGCTTGTGCCGGAAGTGCCGGGGCACCACCGCCACGCCCAGGTCCTCGTCGACCAGGTCGAGGAGGCTGTGCACGTCGTTGACCTCCAGCGCCACGGTCCGGCGGACGCCCGCGGCGGCGAAGGCGGCGTCGGTGATGCGGCGCGGCCCCCAGTCGGGATGGAAGTCGACGAACGTCTCGCTGCTCAGGTCCTGCGGCGTCAGGGCGGCCCCGGCGACCGCCAGACGGTGCGTCGGATGGCAGAGCACGACCATGGGCTCGCCGGTCAGCGGCACGGACCGCAACTGCTCGTCGTCCGTCCGTGTCCGCACCCCGAAGGCCAGGTCGAGCCGGCCCGCCGCGACCTCCTCCGCCAGCGCGCCTGCCCCCACCTGGCGCAGCCGTACCTCCACGTCCGGGTGGCGCCGCCGGAACGCGGCGAGCAGCCCGGCGACGTGCACTCCCGCGATGCACTGCTCGGTGCCGAGGGAGAGCGTGCCGCGCAGGACGCCCTGCACCGCGGCCACCGCCTCGTGCGCGGCCCGCACCCGGTCGAGGACCCGTTCGGCCTCCGTCAGCAGCGCGCGGCCCGCCTCGGTGAGCGTCACGCGGCGCGTGGTGCGCACGAACAGGGGTGCCTGGAGCTCCCGTTCCAGGGCGCGGATGGAGGCGGACAGGCCGGACTGGGACACCATGAGGCGCTCGGCCGCCCGGGTGAAGTGCTGGTCCTCGGCGACGGCGACGAAGTGCTGGAGATGGCGCAGTTCCACGATTGAGAAGCGTATCGGCTGAATCCCATCGGATTCTCCTGTTGGACTGCTGGCCGCCCGGCAGGCCAGAGTGTCCACCTGGCACCGGACCGGCTGCCTTCCCGTTCTCCCAGAGGTACAGGAGTACGCGTTGTACGACGCACATCCCGACCGTTACGCGGACATGCCCTACCGGCGCACCGGACGCAGCGGTCTGAAGCTGCCCGCGCTGTCGCTCGGTCTGTGGCACAACTTCGGCCCCGACCGGCCCGTGCAGACCCAGCGCGCCATCCTGCGCCGCGCCTTCGACCTGGGCGTCACGCACTTCGACCTGGCGAACAACTACGGCCCGCCGCCCGGTGCCGCCGAGTCCGCCTTCGGTGAGGCGCTCAAGGCCGACTTCGCGCCCTACCGCGACGAGATGGTGATCTCCACCAAGGCCGGTTACCTGATGTGGCCGGGCCCGTACGGCGAATGGGGCTCCCGCAAGTACCTGCTGTCGTCGCTCGACCAGAGCCTCACCCGCATGGGCCTGGACTACGTCGACATCTTCTACTCGCACCGCCCCGACCCGGAGACCCCGCTCGAGGAGACGATGGGCGCCCTGCACTCGGCGGTGCAGCAGGGCAAGGCGCTGTACGCCGGCGTCTCCAACTACTCGCCCGAGCAGACCCGCGAGGCCGCCCGCATCCTCGGCGAGCTGGGCACCCCGCTGCTGATCCACCAGCCGCGCTACTCGATGCTCGACCGCCGCCCCGAGGACGAGGGACTCCTCGACACCCTGGACGAGCTGGGCGTCGGGTCGATCGTGTTCTCGCCCCTGGAGCAGGGCCTGCTGACGGCGCGCTACCTGGACGGCATCCCGGAGGACTCGCGCGCCGCGAGCGACAGCCCGTTCCTGAGCGCCGACAAGGTCACCGAGGACCTCGTACGGCGGCTCCGCGAGCTCGACGACATCGCCAAGTCCCGCGGTCAGTCCCTCGCCCAGCTCGCCCTGTCCTGGGTGCTGCGCGGCGGCCGCGTCACCTCCGCCCTCGTCGGCGCGAGCAGCCCGCAGCAGCTCGAGGACAGCGTGGCGGCCGTCCGCAACCTGGACTTCGACGCCGAGGAGCTGGCGCGCATCGACGCGGTGATCAAGACGGCGGGTTAGCCCCCCTTGCCCGCGGCGGGGCGCCCTGCCCGTACCCGGGCGGTGGGGCGCCTACGCCGCCCCGGACGGCACCCGGTCCAGGAACCCGTACACGCTCCGGATCCGTCCCTCGTCGTCCAGCGTGATGACGTCGAATCCGGCCACCGGCGCCGGACCGTCGCCCTCGCCGGCCAGCTCCCAGCCGAAGCGGGCGGTGTCGTGGTGCCCGTCGACGGCACCGGCCGGGCGGAAGGCGAACCCCGGGAACTGCTTGCGTGTCGCCGTGATCAGGGCCGCGATCTGCTCATGACCGCGCACGTCGGCGAGCGGATCGGTGTAACTGCCGTCCTCGGCCCAGGCGGCGGCGACCGCGGAGCCCAGCTCCCGCTCGTCGGCCGCGTTCCAGGCCGCGAGGTACCGGGCCACTGCGGACTCGTAACGCTCCGTGTTCGTGGACATGGCCGATCAACTCCCATGAGGTCGTACGAGGCTGGCGGAAGCCGGGTCCCGGGCCGGCCGGGGCCGCCGTGATCCGGTGACACCACGATGCCCGGGGCCCTGCGGCGGCGTCGATTACCTCGCGGGTCATGCCGACGGCGCCGGGCACGGGTGCGGCGAGGCGGGTTGCGTTCCTATCCGGCCAGTCGATGGGGCGCGCGCATGCAAAGACTGGCCGGAATCGTGTGGTGACAGAGTGTCAGGAGTGGCGATACTCGATGTCCAGGGCGTTTGAGTCATGAACAATTCGCTTCACCGCTCGTGATCACCTCATCGCCCCGCGTGTACGACAGGTTGGGCGCAAACGTACGGAGCCGCATCGGCAGTCGGCTGCGATGGGGGAGCGAACGAACGTGCACGACGAATTCCTGTGCCATGTCACGGCGTACGGGATCTGCGGCGGCCGGCGCGTGGGCGTACCGCTGGGGACGTACCGCGCCCCCACCCTCGCCCTCGCCCTGTGGTGGATGCGCGACCGCGCCCTGTGGATCGCCGAGCGGCTCGACCCGCGGCCCGAGAACCCGGCCTACCCCCCGAACGCGATCGTCCCGGTGGCGGACGGCATCCCTGACGTCCCCGGCGTACTGCGCGCCTGGAGCGGCGACACCGCCCAGCAGGAGTACGTGGCCGAGGAGCTGGCCGCCGGCAATCTGGTCCGCGTCGCCACCAGCGACGACACCACCGAGTACGAACTGCTCGCGGAGTCCGTCGACGCGCTCCGGATGCAGCGCATGGCCCACGCGATGGCCTCGCCCGCCGCTTGACCCGGAAGTGCGGGGCGTCCCGCGGGCGTTCAGCGCCGCCGCCGGACGCCCCGCGCCGACAGCCCGCCGAGGAGCCCGGCCACGAGCCCCCACAGGGCGGCGAGTCCGAGCGCGGACCACAGCCGCGGCCGCAGGTACACCTCACCGGAGAGTCCGGTGCCGAGGTCGCCCAGTACCGGCACCGACAGTCCGTAGCGGGCGGAGATCCGGGCGGTCAGACAGATCATCAGGACGGCCGCCACCAGCGCGACCGCCAGGTGCACCGCGTGCTGCCACGGCCGCACCCGGGCCGGGGACCGGGACGCCATCAGATACGCGGCGGCCAGCAACAGCACCGCGTCCACGACCACCAGCCACCACACCCTGCCGTCGTGCCCGGCGAGGGTCCGCAGGTTCAGCGTGGACTCCCCGGGCGTCCGCAGCACCTCGTCCAGCAGCCGTGGCACCGGCAGTTCGAAGGGCCCGTCCACCCGGCCCCGCCAGGAGGCGCCGAGCCCGATCGTGAGGGCGGGCCAGGCCAGGTTCGGCAGCCCGAGCAGGATCACGGCGAACGTGTCCCCGGTGTGCCCCCGCGTGGCGGCCACCACCAGCGCGATCACCAGGGCCACGGCGACGTGTGCGAGCAGCAGCGCCACCGTCGCGTACGCGGCCGGACGCACCGCCCCGTGGAAACGCACCAGCCGGGGCGGCAGCGGCGCCCCCGGCGAGACCAGCAGGGCCAGCACGAACACGCCCGCGAGCCACAGCAGCCCGAACAGCACCGTCCGCGGCACGTCCGTCGTGAAGCCCGCCTCGGGGGAGATGCCGAAGAACTCGCCGAGATCGTCGAGGAGGCCGTCGCCGAGCGGGATCCGGAACGTCTGCCGGGCCGCGGACGCCAGGCCGATCAGCACGAGCAGCCACAGGAGGGCGATGCGGGCGGCCCAGCCCGCCAGTTCGGGCGCCCCGGCCACCGCCCGGTGCCTGAGCGGCCGCAGGAAACCGGCGCCGATCACCAGCGCGCCGACGAGCGTCACCGACAGCGGCATCACGGTCAGGCCCGCCCGGCTGTCCGCGAGCGCGCCCGCGTCGCCCGACATCTCGACGGCGCCCCCGACCGCGGTGACGACACAGGCCGCCACGACCCGCGGGAACGCGTTGTCCGGCAGGTCCCCGGCACCGGCCGCCCACAGCCCGAGCGCGGCGGCCAGGGCCATCGCGGCCGACCCGACGAGCACCGTCGCCACGGCTTCGGCCCAGCCGTGGCGGGCCGCCCGCCGGCCGGGCGCCGGAGCGGCGGGGGAGTGCGGGTGCGGCGTCGGGGCGCTCATGCTGCCCACGCTAGGCAGAGGCGGGGCGCCTCGCGCGCCGGAGGGGTCAGCCGGTGTGCGAGGCGGACGCGCCCGTACGGTCCAGCCGCCGCAGCTGGGACCCGGTCGGGCGGAGGTCCGCCGCGGCGACGTTCTCCTCCAGGTGGGCGAGCGAGGCGGTGCCCGGGATCGGCAGCATCACCGGGGAACGGGCGAGCAGCCACGCCAGCAGGACTTGGGGCACGGTGGCGCCGAGCTCGGCGGCGACGGCGTCGAGCTCGGCGGCCGGGCCGGGGGCTGCCGCGGCCACGGGGCGCCAGGGGAGGAAGGCGATGCCGGCCGCCTCGCATGCCTCGAGAACGGGCTCGTACTCCCGGTCGAGAAGGTTGTAGCGGTTCTGCACGCCGGCGATCTCGGCGGTGCCGCGGGCCTCGGCGAGTTCCCCGGCGGTGACCTCGGACAGCCCGATGTGGCCGATCTTCCCCTCCTGCTGGAGGTCGCGGAGCGCGCCGACCTGTTCCGCCAGTGGCACCTTCGGGTCGATCCGGTGCAGCTGGAGCAGGCCGACGCGCTCGGTCCGCAGCCGCCGCAGGCCCTGCTCGACCTGCTCGCGCAGGCTCTCCGGCCGTGCGTCGTACGCCCACCCCTCGGGCCCGTCCGTCCGGACGACCCCGACCTTGGTGGTGAGCAGCAGGTCGTCCGGGTACGGGTGCAGGGCCTCGGCGAGGAGTTCCTCGTTGGCCCCCCATCCGTACAGATGGGCGGTGTCGATCAGGGTGACCCCCAGTTCGACGGCTCGCCGGGCCACCGCGACGGCGGCCTTCCGGTCGGGTGCCGGGGCGGTCGGCAGGCGCATGGCGCCGAACCCCAGCCGGGTCACCCGGTGGTCACCGCCGATCGAGAACGTGCTCGGCGTGCCGGACGTGTCGCGTGTGTGTGAAGTCATCGGTCTCCCCCTCGACCGGACCGACCCTATGCGAACCGTCCCGGACGGCGGGCGGCGTATTTCCCTGAGGGCGGAACGCCGGCCACTTCCCGTGGGGCCCGTGGCTCCTAGGCTGAAGAGGTGAGCGATCAGAGGAAGCAAGCGACGAACGAAGCCCGTGTCATCCCCCTGCGTCCGGCGGCGGTCCGGCCGGCGGACGAGCAGAGCGAGCCGTCCGCCAGGGAACCCCTCTGGCGCGACCTCGTCGGCGACGTCCTGCGGCGCGAACGGCTGGCGCAGGAGCGGACCCTGAAGGACGTGGCGGAGGCGGCGCGGATCTCGATGCCGTACCTCTCGGAGCTGGAGCGGGGCCGCAAGGAGGCCTCCTCGGAGGTCCTCGCGGCCGCCGCCCACGCCCTCGGACTGGGCCTCGGCGATCTGCTCTCCCGCGTCCACGGCGAACTGGCGCGCCGCGCCCGCACGCGCACCGTCACCAGCACCGTGCGGACGACGGTCTCGCGTACGGCGGCCCCCCGCACGACGACCGCCACCTCGCCGTACGACGGCCTCTGCCTGGTGGCCTGACCGCCTGGACCTCCCGCCGGCCGCCGGCGGCCCGGGCTCAGACGCCCACGAGCCGCCGGCTCAGCACCTCGTCGGCCAGCCCGTACGCCACGGCCTCCTCGGCGGTGAAGACCTTGTCACGGTCCATGTCCCCGCGGAGGGTCGCGACGTCGTGGTGCGTGTGCCGGGCCAGGACCTCCTCCACCTGGGAGCGGATGCGGACCATCTCCTTCGCCTGGAGGGCCAGGTCCGAGACCGTCCCCTGGCGGCCGCCGCTCGCGGGCTGCCCGAGCAGCACGCGGGCGTGTTCGAGGACGAAGCGCCGCCCGGGGTCGCCGCCCGCGAGCAGCACGGCCGCCGTGGAGGCCGCCTGCCCGACGCAGAACGTGGAGATCGGCGCCTGCACGAACGTCATCGTGTCGTAGATCGCCATCAGTGAGGTGAACGATCCGCCGGGCGAGTTGATGTAGATCGCGATCTCGTTCTCCGGGGCCGACGACTCCAGGTGCAGGAGCTGGGCGATGACGACGTTGGCCACCCCGTCGTCGATCTCGGTGCCGAGGAAGATGATCCGCTCGGACAGCAGCCGGCTGAACACGTCGTACGACCGCTCGCCCTGCGGGGTCCGCTCGACGACGTTCGGAATCGTGTACGTGCCCATGCCTACAGCCCCATCCTGCGTCGTGTCGTGGCCGGCCGTACCGTGTCGAGCGAGGCGACGACCTGGTCGACCATGCCGTACTCCTTCGCCTGCTCGGCGGTGAACCAGCGGTCGCGGTCGCCGTCCCGGGAGATCGTCTCCGGGGTCTGGCCGGTGTGCTCGGCGGTGATCCGCTCGATGGTCCGCTTGGTGAACTCCAGGTTGTCCGCCTGGATCTCGATGTCCGCGGTGGTTCCGCCGATGCCCGCCGACGGCTGGTGCATCATGATCCGCGCGTTCGGCAGGGCGTACCGCTTTCCGTGCGTGCCCACGCTGAGCAGGAACTGGCCCATGCTCGCCGCGAAGCCCATGGCCAGCGTCGACACGTCGTTCGGGATCAGCTTCATCGTGTCGTAGATGGCGAGTCCCGCGTGCACGGACCCACCGGGGCTGTTGATGTACAGGCTGATGTCGGTGCGCGGGTCCTCCGCCGACAGCAGCAGCAACTGGGCGCAGACCCGGTTGGCGGACACCTCGTCGACCTGGGTGCCGAGGAAGACGATCCGCTGCGCGAGCAGCTGTGCGGCCAGATGGTCGTCGAACCGCGAGGGCGGGGTGTCCCCCTCCTCGGCGCGGGGCGCCGGGCCCGGTGCGGGGCCGGTGGCGATGAGCGGGGTCATGGCTGGGTCCTCCCTGTAGGTCGTGCCGTCCTCTCCACTCTCGCCGCGCAAGCCCCGTGACATGGGCTTTCTCTGCCCGCAGCAGATTCGCCACGGGCAGAGGAGCAGCGGGAGAGGGGCGCCGGGGCGACTCCGGGTGCGGACCACCGATGAGTTCACGGCCGGACATCGGTCTGTACAGGCGACGACACACTCGCGACTCCCGCGACTCTCGCGCCGAGGAGGCACCATGCCCGCGTACGGATTCACCACCTGTCTGTGGTTCGACGGCCAGGCCGAGGAGGCCGCCGCCCACTACGTCTCCATCTTCAAGAACTCCCGGCTCGGGAAGGTGACCCGCCACACCGTGGACAGCCCCGAGGGCGTCCCGGCCGTGCGCGTCGGCTCCGTGATGACCGTCGAGTTCGAGGCCAACGGGCAGAAGTTCGTCGCCCTGAACGGCGGCCCGCAGTTCAGGTTCAACGAGGCCGTCTCGTTGCAGATCCTGTGCGAGAGCCAGGAGGAGGTCGACCACTACTGGAGCAGGCTCACCGAGGGCGGCGGCGAGCCCGGCCCCTGCGGCTGGCTGAAGGACAGGTACGGGCTGTCCTGGCAGGTCGTTCCCGTCCGGTTCCTGGAGATGACCGGCGACGCGGACGCGGAGCGGGTGGCCCGCGTCACCCGTGCCATGTACTCCATGAGCAAGCTCGACCTCCCCGCCCTGGAGAAGGCCTTCGCGGGGGAGTGAGCGGACCGCCCGCCCAGGCAGGTCGTTTGCCGGGCGATCAGGTGTCGTTCCCCCGGTCCGGGTGGAAGTGATCCCGGGCGGCGGCAGGCCGACCGCCGTTCCACAGGCCCGGAGGAACGAACCGTGCACGTCTCCCTGACCGGCTGGGTGCTGAGCATCGCGGTGCTCTGCCTGCTCGTCGCCGTCGACTTCGTCATCGGGCGCAAGCCCCACGAGGTGTCGGTCAAGGAGGCCGGCATCTGGTCCGCCGTCTGGGTCGCCCTGGCCGTCGCGTTCGGCTGCGGCCTCTGGGCCGTCGCCGGGGGCGGGCCCGCGGGCGAGTTCTTCGCCGGGTACATCACCGAGAAGTCGCTGAGCGTCGACAACCTCTTCGTCTTCGTGCTCATCATGGCGAAGTTCGCGGTGCCCCCGCAGTACCAGCAGCGCGTGCTGATGGTCGGCGTCCTGGTGGCGCTCGTCCTGCGTGCCGTCTTCATCGCGCTCGGTGCCGCGATCATCTCCGCCTTCTCCTGGGTGTTCTACCTCTTCGGCGCCTTCCTGATCTGGACCGCGTGGAAGCTCGTCCAGGACGCCCGCAAGGGCGGCCACGACGAGGAGTATGAGGAGAACAAGCTGCTCAAGACGATCGAGCGGCGCTTCGGTGTGGCCGACCGCTACCACGGCACCGCGCTGTGGATCGAGCAGCACGGCAAGCGCGTCATGACACCGATGCTCGTCGTCATGCTCGCGATCGGCTCGACCGACGTGCTGTTCGCACTGGACTCCATCCCCGCCATCTACGGGCTGACCCAGGAGCCGTACATCGTGTTCACGGCCAACGCGTTCGCCCTGATGGGGCTGCGCCAGCTGTACTTCCTCATCGGCGGTCTGCTGAAGAGGCTGGTCCACCTCACCTACGGCCTGTCGCTCATCCTCGCCTTCATCGGCGTGAAGCTGGTGCTGCACGCGCTGCACGAGTCCGGTGTGCACGTCCCCGAGATCGGCATCGGGTTCTCACTGGCCTTCATCGTGATCGTCCTCGGTGTCACCACCGTGACCAGCCTCCGGGCGTCGAAGAGGCAGGAGCGCAGCCGTGTCAGTGGCGCGCCGGAAGATCGTTGACGAGTACGGCCGCTCCCTCGAAGCGTCCGGCCTTCAGGTCCGCCAGGGCCCGCGGCGCCTCGGACAGCGGGTACGTGTGCGTCGTCGCCCGTACGCCGTGCCGGGCCGCCAGCGTCAGGAACTCCCGGGCGTCGGCGCGGGTACTGGAGGTGACGCTGCGCAGCTCCTTCTCGTAGAACAGCTCGCTCTCGTAGTGCAGCGGCGGCGTGTCGGTCAGATGGATGCCGGCGACCGCCAGCACCCCGCCCCGGTCCAGCGCACGCAGCGCCACCGGCACCAGGTCCCCGACCGGGGCGAACAGGACCGCGGAGTCCAGCGGCTCCGGCGGCGCGTCGTACGCCCCGTTCGCGGACGCGCAGCCCAGTTCCAGCGCGAGCCGCCGCGCACCCGCGCCCCGGGTCAGCACATGCACCCTCGCCCCCTGTGCGAGGGCCACCTGCGCGCACAGATGGGCGCTGCCGCCGAACCCGTACAGTCCGAGCCGTCCGCCCGGCGGCAGCGACGCCCGCAGCAGCGCCCGGTACCCGATGATGCCCGCGCACAGCAGCGGTGCCGCCGTCACGTCGTCGACCTCCCGCGGCAGCCGGTGGGCGAACGCCGCCGGAACCGTCGTGTACTCGGCGTATCCGCCGTCCGCGTCCCAGCCCGTGTACCGCGACTCGGGGCACAGGTTCTCGGCCCCGCGCGCGCAGTACCCGCACCGGCCGTCGGTGTGCCGCAGCCACGCCACCCCCACCCGGTCGCCGACGGCGTGGCCGCGGACGTCCTCGCCCGTCGCCGCCACCACGCCCACGACCTCGTGCCCGGGCGTCACCCCGGGCCGGCGCACCGGCAGATCGCCCTCGGCGACATGCAGATCGGTCCGGCACACCCCGCAGGCGCGGACGTGCACGAGCAGCTCGTCCGCGCCCGGCACCGGCACCGGCTTCTCGGTGAACCTCAGCGGCCCGCCCTCGATCGGCCCGGGCCGCACCACCTCCCACGCGCGCATCGTCCGACACCCCCTGACCTCGTCGTCTCCCCCGCGCCGGACACCAGTTTGGTGCACTTTGTCGTTTAGGGTACGGCGCTGCGCCGGTCTGGCTAGCGTGAGCCGGGACAGCGAGACAGCGAGACAGCGCAACCGTGCAACCGTGCAACCGTGCAACCGTGCGCAGAACGATCCGTCGAAGCGAAAAGAGCCGCAGCCATGGCCGTACAACCCGAGGGAACACCCTGCTGGGCCGACGCGATGTTCCGTGACGTCGAGGGGGCGAAGAGTTTCTACGGCGACGTGTTCGGCTGGACCTACCGCGAGATGCCGTCCGACGCCGGCACGTACACGCAGGCCTACGCCGACGGCAGGGCGGTCGCCGCCCTCATGCCCCCGATGCCCCTGCCCGGCCAGGAGGAGCGGTCCGCCTGGTACGTCCACCTGGCCTCCCCGGACGTCGAGGCCACCGCGGCCCGGATCCGGGAGCACGGCGGCGAGCTGCTGATGGAACCGACACGGGCCGACGACCTGGGCTCCATGCTGCTGGCCCGCGACCCCGGCGGCGTCGTCTTCGGCGTCTGGCAGGCCGGCACCCACGAGGGCTTCGAGGTGACGGGCGTGCCCGGCGCCTACTGCTGGGCGGAGATCTTCACCCGCGAGGCGGAGAAGTCCGACGCGTTCTTCCCGGCCGTCTTCGGCTACCGGGCGAAGCAGCTGGACGACCCGGAGGTGGACTTCCGCCTGTTCGACGCGGGCGGGGACACGGTCCTGGGCCGGATGAGGATGACGGACGCCTTCCCGCCCGACGTGCCGCCGTACATCAATGTGTACTTCGCCGTCGACGACTGCGACGCCGCCGCCGCCCGGGCGACCCGGCGGGGCGCCGTCCTGCGGTTCGGCCCGATGGACAGTCCGTTCGGCCGCTTCGCCGCCTTCAGCGATCCGCAGGGCGCCTCGTTCTCCGTGATCGATACCGACACGGCCCGCGGCGAGCTCCCGAAGACGCACGACGTGACCTGAGACGACGGGCCCCCGGACGCCGGAAGGCGGACGGAGGCACATGACCCGCGAGCGGACCGGGCGTCCGCTCGTGGCATGATCGGTGCCATGCTGGAACGTGTTGTGGCCGCCTGTGACGGGGCGTCGAAGGGGAACCCCGGACCGGCCGGATGGGCCTGGGTCGTCGCCGACGGAGCGGAGACCCCCGCCCGCTGGGAGGCCGGCCCGCTGGGCAGGACCACGAACAACGTCGCGGAGCTCACCGCGCTGGAACGGCTGCTCGCGGCCGTCGACCCGGACGTGCCGCTGGAGATCCGGATGGACTCCCAGTACGCGATGAAGGCCGTCACCACCTGGCTGCCCGGCTGGAAGGGCAAGGGCTGGCGGACCGCGTCCGGCAAGCCCGTCGCCAACCAGGAGCTCGTCGCCCGGATCGACGAGCTGCTCGACGGCCGCTCCGTCGAGTTCCGCTATGTCCCAGCCCACCAGGTCGACGGGGACCGCCTCAACGACTTCGCCGACCGTGCCGCGAGCCAGGCGGCCACCGCCCAGGAGCCCGCGGGCAGCGCCCTCGGCTCCCCGGAACCGCCGCCCGCGCCCGACGCGCCCGCGGCCACGGCACGCCGCGTCCCCTCCGCGCGCTCGGGGTCGGGCAAGCCCGCCCGGCGCTCGTCGTCGTCCTCCTCCCGCACGCTCAAGGCGAAGTTCCCGGGCCGTTGTGTCTGCGGCCGTGCGTACGCGGCGGGGGAGCAGATCGCGAAGAACGACCAGGGCTGGGGTCACCCGGAGTGCCGTACGGCGGGACGGGCGCAGGCGTAGCGCGGCCGGTACGCGCCCCGAGGACCGACCGGATCCATACCGTATCTGCATCCGTAATCTGCATCCGTATCCGCACGACCTCACGACAGAAGAGGGCCGGGAAGCGCGCCACGCCCTTCCCGGCCCTCGTCGCCCGCGGTGTCCGCATCGCCCGCGGGGGTCCGGGGGTCACCGCACGGTGCCGCGCCACTGACCGGTCTCCCGGCCCCGCTGCTCGATGAACTCCTTGAAGCGCGCCAGGTCACCCTTGGCCTGCCGCTTCACGAAGCCGAGCTTGTCACCGACGGTCTCCGTGACGCCTTGGGGATCGAAGTCCATCTGCAGCATCACCTTCGTGTGCCCCTCGCCGAGGTGGTGGAAGGTCACGACCCCGGCCTGCCGGGCGTCTCCGCCGACCGTGGTCCACGCGACCCGCTCGTCGGGAATCTGCTCGGTGATCTCCGCGTCGAACTCCCTGCGCACCCCGTCCACATTGGTCACCCAGTGCGTGAGCGTGTCGGTGCGCTGCTCGATCCGCTCCACCCCGCTCATGAACTCGGGGAAGGACTCGAACTGCGTCCACTGGTTGTACGCCGTCTGCACCGGGACGTCGACCTCTACGGATTCCTCGACCTGCGACACTGCTTCCTCCCAGAAGTCGGATACGTCACGTTCGCGGCGGCCGAGTACCCGTGCCTGCCGGAGCGAATCCCTCAGTGCTGCTGCGCCTTCTGCGGCGTCGCCTCGCTCGGCCGCACGACCACGAATCCCTCCCCCTCCAGCTTCAGCTGCACGGCCTCGCCGGAACCCCCGCGGATCATCGAGCCGAAGGACTGCGACCGGTGCAGCGAGGTGTGCAGGTGCGCCGTCCAGCCCACCACGGCATCGGTGTCGACGAAGACGGGCTGCCCGGGCGAGACCGGGATGACGAGCGGACTGCCCTCGCAGACGAGGCCCAGCCGGCCCTGCCCGGTGAAGACGCTGTTGAACAGGCCGCCGCCGGTCATGCCCGCGCCCTTCACCGTCTTGATCTCATAGGCCAGCGTGGCGTCGAAGCACAGCACGTTGCGTCCGTTGACGGTGAACACGTCGCCCGGCTCGACGTCGACGATGAAACAGTTCTGCGCCTCGTGCGCGAACCAGGCCTCGCCCTGGCCGCGGACCGTCATCAGCGGCAGTCCCTCGCCGGTGACCGCCCGCTTGAGCATGCCGCCGACGCCCTGGCCCTTGCGTTCGAACTGCAGATTCCCCCGGTAGGCGATCATCGCCCCCTGCCGTGCGAACATCTCCCCGCTGACGGCGTACTTGATCGACTTGGCGTTCTGCACGCTCATGCCCGGCGCGGACGCCGGCTGCACCAGGTGCTCGCCCGAGAAAAGATCACCCTTCATGCAGGCATGCTGTCCCGGAGGGGACGAATCCGCCAACTCCCTTGTGCCGCGCGACGCGACCGCCGGGCCGGGGCGGCGGCGAAAGCGACCTGACACGGGCGGACGGGGATGATAGAAGCGCGGTCATGACCGATTTGCAGAGCGCCCCTGTTGTTCCCGTTTCCCCTGTCGCGCCCGCTCCGTGCCACCCGGTCCGCGTCCGATGACCGCGGGCATCGACACCCCGGACCGCCGCGGCCGTACCGGACTCGACCGGACCGGCCGGGACCTGACCGGCAACCCGCGGGTCAAGGTGCGGGACGTGAGACTGCTGTCCTGCCACTGGTACGTGGAGCGCACCACGACGTTCGACTTCCAGCACGCCGACGGCACCTGGAGCACCCAGGAGCGCGAGACCCACGACCGCGGCAACGGCGCGACCGTCCTGCTCTACGACGCCGGACGCGGGACCGTGCTGCTCACCCGGCAGTTCCGCTATCCCGTGTACGTCAACGGCCACCCCGACGGCATGCTGATCGAGACGGCCGGCGGGCTGCTCGACGAGGAGGACGAGCACCCCGAGGTCGCCGTGCGGCGCGAGGTCGTCGAGGAGACGGGCCACACCATCGGCGAGGTCCAGCACGTCTTCGACGTCTACATGAGCCCCGGTTCGGTGACGGAGCGGGTGAGCTTCTACGCCGCCCCGTACGGCCCGTCGACCCGTACGCACGAGGGCGGGGGCCTCGACGAGGAGGGCGAGGACATCGAACTCGTCGAGCTGCCCTTCCGGCGCGCGCTGGAGATGATCCGCACCGGCGAGATCGCCGACGCGAAGACGATCATGCTGTTGCAGTGGGCGGCGCTGGAGGGGCCGTTCGGTGCGGGTGCGGGTGCGGGTGCGGGTGCGGGTGCGGGGAGCGGCGCCGGTCCGCACTGATCCGCGCTCAGGGGCCGAGTGCCTCCGCCGCCGCGGCCGCCACGGCCTCGGCGACCGCGGTGAGCGCGGGGGAGTCGAGCTTCCACTGCTGCCAGTACAGCGGGACCGCGAGATCGCGGTCCGGCGCCAGGTGCAGCAGCCGGCCGGCCCGCAGCAGCGGCTCCGCCTGCACCGCGGGCACCATGCCCCAGCCCATTCCGGTGGCCACGGCCTCGGCGAACCCCTCCGAGGTCGGCATGAAGTGCCGCTGCGCGCCGGCCCGCCCGCCCCGCCGCAGCCCGCGGACGAAGGCGTCCTGGATGTCGTCATGGCGGTCGAAGACCACCACCGGCGCGTCGGCGATCACCTCCCGCAGCGGTACGTCCCGTCCGGCGCCGAGCCATCGCTCCGCGAACGCGGGCGCGGCCACGGGCACGTACCGCATCCGTCCCAGGGGCCGGACGAGGCACCCGGTGACCGCGTCGGACGACGACGTCACCGCGGCCATCACGCGCCCCTCGCGCAGCAGCCGGGCCGTGTGGTCCTGGTCCTCGCGGTGCAGCTCGTAGCTGGGGCGCACCTCCTCCGGCACCCGGGTGAGGGCGGGCAGGAACCAGGTCGCGAGGGAGTCGGAGTTCACGGCGATCGGCAGCCGGGTGGCGCCGGGGGAGCCGCCCGTGCCGAGCGCGGCCCGCGTGTCGTGCTCAAGGCGGGCGAGCTGACGGGCGAACCGGACGACCACCTCACCGGACTCGGTCGGCCGCACCGGTTTCGTCCGGATCAGCAGGGCCCGGCCCGTGCGCTGCTCCAGGGCCTTGACGCGCTGGCTCACCGCGGACGGCGTCACGTGCAGGATGCGGGCCGCCGCGTCGAACGTGCCCTCGTCGACGACGGTGAGCAGCGTGCGGACCAGGTCGAGGGGGAGTTCCGGCATCATGGGCACACTCATGGGCACATCACGAGCGCTAAGGGTACGTAAGAATCTTTAGCTGTACTGACCGCGCGGGGCGCCTTAGCGTCGAACGAGTGAACAGCGCAGTATCCGCCGTCACCGCCGGGTTCGGCACCGGCCTCTCCCTCATCGTCGCCATCGGCGCCCAGAACGCCTTCGTCCTCCGGCAGGGCATCCACCGGGACGCGGTGCTGCCCGTCGTGGGCATCTGCGCCCTGTCCGACGCGGCGCTGATCGCGCTCGGGGTGGGCGGCGTCGGCGCCGTCGTGGTGGCCTGGCCGGCGGCGCTGACCGTGGTGGGCCTGGTCGGGGGAGCGTTCCTGCTGGTGTACGGCGTGCTGGCCGCGCGGCGCGTGCTGCGGCCCGGGGCGCTGCGGGCGGCGGCCGGCTCGACGACGTCACGCCGCCGTGCCGTCCTCACCTGCCTGGCGCTCACCTGGCTCAACCCGCACGTCTACCTGGACACGGTGTTCCTGCTCGGTTCCATCGCGGCCGACCGCGGCCCGCTGCGCTGGACCTTCGGTCTCGGCGCCGTCCTCGCCAGCCTGTGCTGGTTCGCCGCGCTCGGGTTCGGTGCCCGGCTGCTCAGCAGGTACCTGGCCCGGCCGGGGGCGTGGCGGGTGCTGGACGGACTGGTCGCCGCGACGATGTTCGTCCTCGGGGGCTCGCTGATCGCCGGGGCTCTGTAGGGGGTGCTCCCGTTCCCGTCCGATTACCGTGCTGTCCTCCTCCTGGGCGATAGTGATGCCCGGACAGATAGATGTATCGAGCAACCAGGACGTCAGTGGACACGAGCGAGAACAGCACCGCCGAGCGGCCGGACGCCGACGACGGCCGAGGCGGCACGGACGGCACGAGCCGCGCGACGGAACCGGAGGCGCCCCGCGCGCGCGGATGGCGTCGCTGGGCGATGGACACCCGCCCGCTGCGCCGCCCCGCCTACCGCCGGCTGTGGACCTCGACCATCGTCACGGCGGTCGGCAGCCAGCTGACCGCCGTCGCGGTGCCCAAGCAGATCTACGACATCACCGGCTCCTCGGCCTGGGTCGGCTACGCGAGCCTGGCGGGCCTGCTGCCGCTGATGGTGTTCGCGCTCTGGGGCGGCGCGATCGCCGACACCATGGACCGCCGCAGGCTCCTGCTGGTCACCAACACCGGGATCGCCGTCACCTCGCTGCTGTTCTGGGTGCAGGCCGCCGTCGGGCTGGACTCGGTGCCGGTGCTGATGCTGCTGCTCGCCCTCCAGCAGGCGTTCTTCGGCCTGAACTCGCCGGCCCGCACCGCCTCCATAGCCCGCCTGGTGCCCGCCGACGAGCTGCCCGCGGCCAACGCCCTCGGCTCCACCGTGATGCAGACCGGCCTCGTGGCGGGACCCCTGCTCGCCGGGGCCCTCATCCCCGTCGTGGGCCTCGCGGAGCTGTACCTGATCGACGCCCTGGCGCTGTGCGCCACCCTCTGGGCGGTGTACCGGCTCCCGCCGCTGCCGCCCCTGGACAGCGCGGTCAAGCGCCGGGCCGGCCGGCGGGAGGTCGCCGCGGGCTTCCGCTACATCGCGCTGCACAAGGTGCTGCTGCTCTCCTTCCTCGCCGACATCATCGCGATGGTCCTCGGCATGCCCCGCGCCCTCTTCCCGCAGCTCGCCGCCGAGACCTACGCACCGTACGGGGAGGGCCTCGCGCTCGGGCTGCTCTTCGCGGCGATCCCCGTGGGCGCGGTGCTCGGCGGGCTGTTCTCGGGCACGTTCTCGCGGGCGCGACGGCACGGACTCATGGTCATCGCGGCGGTCGTGGCGTGGGGCGTGGCGATCACCGGCTTCGGCCTGAGCGACAGCCTGTGGATCGCGGCCGCGTTCCTCGCCGTCGCCGGAGTGGCCGACATGGTCTCCATGGTCTTCCGCGGGGCCATCCTGCTGTCGGCCGCGACCGACGAGATGCGCGGCCGGATGCAGGGCGTGTTCACGGTGGTGGTCGCGGGCGGCCCGCGCCTCGCCGACGTGCTGCACGGCACGGCCGGTTCGGCCTTCGGCCCCCGCGTGGCCGTGGCGGGCGGCGGACTGCTCGTGGTCGCCGCCACGCTGCTGCTCGCGACCGTGACACCGGCACTGCGCCGGTACCGCATCTGACCGGCTCTCCTTTCTCCTCCGTCTCCCCCGTACGCTGCTTCTCGGGCGCACCACCCGATGACGACCACCCGATGACGACCACCCAATGACGAGAGAGGTGACCATGCGGTACGTGAAGCTCGGTCCGACCGGTCTGGACGTGTCCCGGATCTGTGTGGGCTGCATGAGTTTCGGGCAGCCCGAGCGCGGCCCGCACCCCTGGACCCTGGACGAGGAGGCGTCGCTCCCGCTGATCCGCCGTGCCCTGGACGCCGGGATCAACTTCTTCGACACCGCCAACGTCTACTCCGACGGCACCAGCGAGGAGATCGTCGGCCGCGCCCTGGCGAAGTACGCGCGCCGCGACGAGATCGTCCTCGCGACCAAGGTGCACGGCGCCATGCACGAGGGGCCCAACGGCCACGGCCTGTCCCGCAAGGCGATCATGACGGAGATCGACAACAGCCTCAGCCGGCTGGGCACCGACTACGTGGACCTCTACCAGATCCACCGCTTCGACCCCGACACCCCGGTCGAGGAGACGATGGAGGCCCTGCACGACGTGGTCAAGGCGGGCAAGGCGCGGTACATCGGGGCCAGCTCGATGTACGCCTGGCAGTTCTCCAAGATGCAGTACACCGCGAGACTGAACGGCTGGACGCGGTTCGTCTCCATGCAGAACCACTACAACCTCCTCTACCGCGAGGAGGAGCGGGAGATGCTGCCGCTCTGCGCGGACCAGCAGGTCGCCACGCTGCCCTGGAGCCCGCTCGCCCGCGGCCGGCTGACCCGCGCCTGGGACACGGACACCGAGCGCAGCCGTACCGACAGCTTCGGCAGCACCCTGTACCAGGAGGGCGACCGGGAGATCGTCGACGCCGTCGGGCGCGTCGCCGACGAACGGGGTGTCCCGCGCGCGCAGGTCGCCCTCGCCTGGGTGCTGCGCCAGGACACCGTGGCGTCCCCCATCGTGGGCGCCACCAAGCCGCAGCACCTCGACGACGCGATCGCCGCCCTCGACGTCGAGCTCACCGACGAGGAGGCCGGGGAACTGGAGCGGCCGTACACGCCCCGCGCCGTCAGCGGCCACTGAGCCACGGCCGCGGCGTCAGCGGTCCCGACCGACGTTCAGCCGGGCCCCCTGGCGCAGCAGCTCCTGCTGGACCAGGGTGTGCGGCAGTTCCCGCGGCGCCCGGCCCAGGCGCGCGGCCAGCGCCGCGGCGACGCCCGCGGCCTGGCCGGTCGCCATGGCGATGGGCATCACCCGGTACGAGGAGTGCGCCACGTGCGAACCGGAGATGCAGCGCCCGGCCACCAGCAGCCGCTCCGTGTCGCGGGGGAGCAGGCAGCGCAGCGGGATGTCGTAGTAGCGGCCCGGGGGCACCCGCTTGAGCAGGGTGCCGGTGCCCCGCGGGTTGTGGATGTCGATCGGGTAGGCACCGTGCGCGATCACGTCCTCGTGGGGCTGCGCCAGCAGGATGTCGTCCCGGGTCAGCCGGTAGTCGCCCACGACGCGACGGGTCTCGCGGACCCCGATCTGGGTGCCGCTCTGCACGGCGTACGCCTCCTTGAAGCCCGGCACCCGGGTACGCAGGAAGCGGTCGATCTGCGCGAGCTGGCGGCGGGCCAGCCACTCGGCCCGGGTCAGGTCCCACACATTGGTGCCGAGCGCACCGGTCACCCGGGTGCTGTTGACGCTGACCTCGTGGGCGTGCGGGGTGGCGAAGAACAGCACGTCCTCGCGCGGCAGCTCGAGTTCGCCGGCCGCCGTGGCCTCCCGCACCAGGTCCCACAGGCCGTGCACGCCGCGCCACTGGTCGGGGTGGGACCGGACGTACTCGGCGAAGCGGGGCTGGAGGAAGTCCGCCATGCGGACCATCAGCGTCATCGGCTGGACGAGCCCGTCCTCCGGGCGGCCGATCTCGTACGGGGCCCCGCAGGCGACCGCGACATCGCCGTCGCCCGTGCAGTCCACGACCACGTCGGCGTCGATCACCACCGGGCCCGACTTGGTCTCGAAGACCACCCGCCGGCCGTCGTCCAGGGGCAGCGCGGAGGAGGCGAACGCGTGGAACAGCATCCGCACTCCCGCCTCGTCCATCAGGTCCAGCAGCACCAGCTTGAGGATCTCGGGGTCGAACGGCACGGTGTAGCCGGTGTCCAGGGAGGGCGGGACGCAGCCGCCGCGCTCGGCCAGCCGGTCCAGCAGCCGCCACAGCACCCCGGCGACCACCGGTTCCCCCTCGCCGTGGTCGGGGGGCAGCAGCCGTACGGTCCGGTCGGGCCGGGCGTCCGCGACGTGCCGGTGCTCGTTGTGGAACGACATCAGGGGCATGACGAGCGCCACGGTCGCGTTGCCGCCGAGGAAGCCGTACCGCTCCACGAGGACGACGTCGGCGCCGGCGTCGGCGGCGGCCAGCGCGGCGCCGACACCGGCCGGGCCGCCGCCGACCACCAGGACGTCGGTCCGGCCCCCGTGCCGGGCGGACCGTGGCGGCAGGGTGACGGTGAGGCCCTCGGGGGGCTGTTCCAGAACGGGCATCGGTTCCCTTCCGCCGGCTGCCGTACGCGCACGGGCCCCGCGACCGTCCAACCATCCGGGCGAACGGGGATCCGGGCGGGTCAGAGGCTCTGTGTCATCTCCTTCGGACCGTCCCGGACGGCGCCCCCCGCGCACACGTGCGGTTCTGGGGAGGCGCCCTGCTCGCCGCCGTCGATGTCGTCGAGCAGAATCCGGCAGCGCACACAGGTCTCCCGGGCCTGCTCGACGAGCTCGTGCACCCGGGCCTGGAGCTCGCCGCGCCGCTGCGGGTACTCGTCCCACAGCCGGTCCACCTCCGCCAGCAGCAGCCCGGCCTGCTCCCGTGCCACGCCCACCAGGCCCGGGGCGCCCGTACGGCGGGCGAAGTCGAAGACCTTGCCCGCGTACGGCAGCGGCAGCACCGGCAGCCCCGACAGCGCCGCGAAGATCAGGAAGTGCAGTCGCATACCGACGGCCATGTCCAGATGGCGCATGAAGCCGAGGACCTGCCCCGGGCTGTAGGAGCCGTGCAGGATGCGCCCGCGGTCCGGTGCGCTCATGTGGGACAGCACGGCGTGCGCGTGCCGCACGTCGTGGCGCTCCATCGGCATGAACACCACATGGGCGTCCAGCCGCCGCACCAGGAAGTCCGCCACATCGGCGAGGAGCGCGTGGTAGTCGCCCTCGTCGAGCTTCTCGGCGGCCCGGCCGGGTTCGCGCACCGACATCCCGA
Source organism: Streptomyces sclerotialus (assembly GCA_000719105.1). Classification (GTDB taxonomy): domain Bacteria; phylum Actinomycetota; class Actinomycetes; order Streptomycetales; family Streptomycetaceae; genus Streptomyces; species Streptomyces sclerotialus_B. Next base: position 37,306 of record JODX01000033.1, read on the forward strand.
CCAGCCGCCGCCCGCTGGGGAGGCCCTCGGCGAGCATCATCCGTGTGGTGAACGGCTCCGCGGACAGCAGCAGGGCGGGGTCCGCGGTCACCGTGATCTCGCGTTCCAGCCCGACCTCCTCCAGGACGAGCCGCGATTCCTCGTCCCGGACCACCACGTCGTCCATGGCGTGCAGGACGGTGCGCACCGCCTCGCGGTCGTCCGCCTCGCGCAGCGGGCCCGCCCCGACGGCGTACGCGAACGTGCGCACCCCGCGGCTCTGCGCCGCCCGGACCAGGCGCAGATAGCGGCGGGCCTCGCTGTCGTAAAGGATGCCGCCGCCGCCCAGCACCAGCAGGTCCAGGCCGGAGAGTGCGTCCAGGACCTGCCGCTGCGCGACGTTCTCCCAGGCGACCACCTCGTCCGCGGCACGGTGGTGGGCACGGGTGTGCTCGGCGTCGCGGCTGAAGACCACGAGACGGGCGTCCGGGCGGTGGGCCCGCAGACAGCCCAGCACGCACGTCAGGATCGATTCGTCACCGATGTTGAAGCCGCCGTAGGAGCCGAGCACGCCGATGCGCAGGCCGTGCGGGCCGGGGCGGGAGAGAGACTGCTGGGCTGTGAGGGTCATGCGTGCCTCCCGTCACGTCGGTGGTCGGAGGGTCCCGGGTTGCCTGAGGGGTCCCAATGGAAACACGCATGGCGGAACAATTCCGGACGGAAGGTTGAAAGGTGCCAAGTGGCAGGTGCTTGGTGCCTGGTGCCTGCTGCCTCGTGTCAGGTGTTACGGAAGCGGCGTCCCGCCCGTCGCGTTGACGATCTCCCCGACGATGTAGGACGCCTCCTGCGAGGCGAGGAAGACGTACGCGGGGGCCATCTCGGCGGGCTGGGCCGGCCGGCCGATGGGTGCCTGCTTGCCGAACTCCGTCGTGTCCGGCATCGTCGACGGGATCAGCGGCGTCCACACCGGCCCCGGCGCGACCGCGTTGACGCGGATGCCCCGGTCGATGACCATCTGGGCGAGCCCCTGCGTGAACGTCGCGATGCCGCCCTTCGACGTCGCGTAGTCCAGCAGGTGCGGACTGGGCTTGTAGGCCTGCACCGAGGTCGAGTTGATGATGCTGCCGCCCTCGCGCATGTGCGGCAGCGCGAACTTGCACAGCCAGAACATGCCGTAGAGGTTGGTGCGCATCACCCGGTCGAACTGCTCGGTGGAGATCGACTCGATCCCCTCCGGCTGCGACATCTGGTACGCGGCGTTGTTCACCAGCACGTCGATGTGGCCGAACTCGTCGACGGCACGGTCGACCAGCGCCCGGCAGTTGCCCTCCTCGCGGATGTCGCACGAGACGGGCACGGCACGCCGTCCGGCCTCCTCCACCCAGCGCACGGTCTCCTGTGCGTCGTCCTTCTCCGCGTCCAGATGGGTGAACAGCACATCGGCGCCCTCCCGGGCGAAGGCGATGGCGACCGCCCGCCCGATGCCCGAGTCGCCGCCGGTGATCAGCGCCTTGCGGCCCTCCAGCCGGCCACTGCCCCGGTACGACTCCTCCCCGTGGTCCGGGGGCGGGTCCATGGGGCCGGTCCAGCCGGGGTGGGGCTGTTCCTGGGCGGGGAAGTCGGGCTGGGCATGCTGCTCGGTGGGGTTCTTCGGCTCGTTCATGCGTGCCCCAGTACCCGGCGGAGGTCCCGCCACACGCGGCGCGGCGGCCGATCCACCGCCCTCTCGGACCGGTCCGACCAGGGTTTTCCCGTGAATCCAGCGCTTTCCCAGGCGTGCGGAGGCGGTGAATGAGGTACTCGAACCCCGGTGTTCACGCAACTCCAGGAGGTGGGCCGTGAGCGCACATTCTTCCCAGCCCTCGCACCGCCGCCGGTATGCCGGCGGCTCCCGGCACCGGACACCCGCCCCCGAACCCTCGGGGCGCTATCTGGCCGGGAGCGGCACCGAGCCGCGGACCGCCCGCACCGCCCTGCGGCTGCGCCGGGTCCTGGCCGCGGTCTTCCTGCCCGTGTTCGCCGCCGCGGCCGTGGTGTTCGGGGTGTGGGCGGCCGGCCACGACCCCGGTGACAGGCCCGACTCCGCGGTCCTGGTCGGCCTCACCGTCGGGTGCGCCGTACTGGCTCTCGTGACCGCGGTGGACCTGTTGGTCCTGGCCCGGCGTCTGCGGCGGCAGAGGTGAGGCCGGCGGCCGTCATCCCGCCAGCGGAAGCTCCGCCGTCTCGGCCAGCAGCGCGCGCACCTCGTCGATCACCGGCTGGTGCAGGGGCAGCATGAGATGCCCCACCCCATGGACGAGCAGATTGCGCGCCCGCAGGTCCGGGTGGTCGAGGCGGGCCCTGCTCGTGGGGACGACGGCCTCGTCGAGATCGCTGTAGAAGCACACGAACCGCGTACGGCAGCGGGGGCACGGCTCGCCGAGCTCGGCCAGCAGCGGGCTGCCCGGGCGCAACTGCCGCAGCAGGGGGTGCATGGGGGCCCACTGGGCCATCGCGGTACCGCCGTGCGGCGTGGCCAGCGTGATCAACAGCGGTACGTGGGCGTCACCGCCGAGCCGCTGCACGTAGTAGCGCGCGATCAGCCCGCCCAGGCTGTGCCCCACCACGCACACGGGCCGCCCGCCGGTCAGTCTCCGCACCTCCTCCACCTGTTCGCCCAGCTCCTGGGCGGCCGTGGGGATGTCCGGGTGGTAGGCGTTGTACGACGCCGTCACGAAGGGCCCGGCACCGCAGTCGTGCAGCCCGCCGCGCAGCCGCGAGAAGATCGAGGCGCGGTCGGCCAGCCCGTGCACGAACATCACCGGCAGGCCCGGGAGGCCCGCGCAGTCCAGCGGTGGCGGCACCTCCTGGTCACCCCCGAGCCACCCGGCGACCTGCCGCGCGCCGCGAACGGCCAGATCGAGCGGCAGCCCGGCCAGCCGCATCGTGGCCCAGCCTGTCTCCAGAGCGGCGCCCCGGACCAGACTCAGCCACGGAACACCAGGACGCGGTCCTTCGTTCACCATGCTCCCGGCCCCTTCCGGCGCAAGGAGCCGACCGGCCTCGGACCCGGCTGCGCGAGCCCGCACACCGGCCGATCCCTTTCGTTTCTCGGACCTCACCCAGTACCCGGCGTGGACAGGCGCAACACGCGTCCCATGAGGTCGCAGCGGCGCGGCACGCGTGCTTCCACTCGGCCTCGGCCGACAGCCGGTACCGCCGGTACCGCCGGTACCGGCGGGGAAGAGGCCCCTAGAACCCCTTCGTCCTGAGGCCGGAGCGCAGCGTCCGCAGGTGTTCGCCCAGTGGGCCCAGTCCCACGTCGTGGCGGCGTTCGTCCACGGTCTGCGGGTGCCGCAGCGGGTACGGGGTGAGGGTGGCGGGGTCGATGCGGGTGCCGTAGAACTGCGGCTGGCCCAGCTCGACCGCGCAGTGGTCGGCGATGTACGCGTGGTGCACGGTCGGGCACCCGCCGTCCGCCGCGGCCTCCGCGATCAGGTCGCGGCAGAGGAGCTGGAACCCCAGGTCCGGTGCGTGCAGCAGGATCATCAGGGCCGCTGTCGACGCCGGCTCGCCGACCAGTTCGGCGGTGGGCCAGCCGTGGCGGTCGACCATCACCCTGAGGGCCCGCGCGTTGTCGTTCCGGCACCGTTCGATGCGGTGCCGGGCCGGAGCGCCGGGGGCCGGGCGGATCTCCCGTGCGAGCCGCCGCTCCTCCTCGATCCTGCGGATCAGTTCCGCGGCGAGGGCCTCCTCCCGGGCGACCTCCTGGTGCGGCCCTCTCACGCGGCCGTCCCCGGGCATCCGCTCCCTTGGGGCGCGACCGCCTTCACCGCGTCTCTCGGTCGTCCGTCCGTCACGGTGGCCATCCAGGTCTCGCATCGAGTTGCCGGCGCGGCCCGCCCGTGCCCGCTCGGGGCGGCAACTGGCGCCGGGAAAGGGTGAGTCGAGGTGCCCGACGCGCACGGAGTGCGGCGGTTCCCCTGGTTCCCATGGTGGCCGATGGGCACGGTCGGCGAACGGCGTTCGGACAATTTCGGCCTGTGTTCCCGCAAGGACGCACAAGCTGCAGCACCGTCTCGCCGCGTGCGGATTCGCTGTGTCCGGCGGGATGTGTGGGAACGACTGGGTTTTCGGGGAACCCGGAGGACATGAACGAGCCGAATCTGCCACCGAACAGCCGTGCGCTGGACGTCCATTTGGATCTCCTGCGTGTGAGCATGACGCCCGAGGAGTACGAGATCCTGCTCGGCCTCGTCGCTCCGGTGCTGCGGGCGATCGAGGAGGAGGATCCCGCCCCGGTCGGCTTCGGACTGGACGACGACGAGGTGACGGGGGTCCCGGACAACATCCGTGACGAGGCGGCCCTGGTCGTCGCCACGGCCGTCACCGGCCGTCTCGACAACGAACTGATCCAGATCGACGTGGAGGGCTGCGGAGAAGTACGCATCGTCACCGACGCCGCCACGGCGTCCGACCCGGAGCGCCGCGCGGACATCGCCGACTGCATCCGCGAACGGTACCGGCAGGATCAGGAGCTACGGGGCATCGCCGAGGCGAGCGGCATCCCGACGGACCTGTGAGCCGTCCGCCCGGCAGGCCCCGGCCGGGCGAGGAGATGGAAGGGCGGCCGTGTACTCCCAGGCGCTTCGGGTACGTCCTTGAGCGTGACCGAGGACGAGGTCTTGTCCGGAGCCGACTGAAAGAGACACGTTCGTGCTTACCGCTGGAGCTGTTGGCCTGCCGGAACTCCGCCATGCCCGCCGCTGCGGAAGGTGACGGGCGGTGGGCTGTGAACAGGACGCCGACGTCCGCGAGGGCCGGGTCGCCCGGCAGGTGACCGATGCGGTGGAGAGCCTGGTGACCCTCTGGTTCGCCGCCGTCGAGGACGTCACCCCGCGGCTTCCCGCCCGCCAGATACAGGCCCTGCGGGTGGTGCGCCGGAGACCCGAACTCAACCTCACGGCACTGGCCGAACACCTGGAGATCGGGCTGCCCACCGCCAGCCGGATGTGCGACCGGCTGGTCGCCGCGGGGCTGCTGCGGCGCACCGTACAGCCCGTGGACCGGCGCGAGGTGCAGCTGGTCGTGACCGCCCACGGGGACCGGTTCCTCGCCGACGTCACCGACCGGCTGTCCGCGTATCTCGCGACCGCGCTGGACGTGCTGTCCCCCGGGCAGCGCACGGCACTGCAGGAGATACTGCGCGGCTTCCACGAGGCCCACGTCCTGGCGGACGCGCGGCCCGAGCGGGGCGGCGCGGCCGGCGACTGACGCGTCAGAGGCGCGGTACGGGGGCCGGCGGCGCCGTGGAGTCCGCCGCCGAGCTGTGGACGTGGCACAGCAGCAGACACACGTCGTCGTCGTGCTCGGAGTCGTGCAGCAGCGGATGGAGCAGCCGGTCGGCGGAACCGTCCAGGTCCGCGTCGAGCTCGGCGGACCCGAACTCCGCGAGGGCCGAGGAGAGCCGGTGGATGCCCGGATCTATGCCCTGGGCCCGGCGCTCGACGAGACCGTCCGTGTAGAGCGCCAGCGTCGACCCGGGCGGCAGCGGCACGGTGTGGTCCCCGATCTGCTGCCGCAGCGGGATGCCGAGCATGGCGCCCGGCTTGGCGTCCAGGGCCCGCACCCGGCCGTCGGGGGTGCGCAGCACCGGCGGCGGATGTCCCGCGGCGGCCCAGGTCAGGGTGGGTTCGTCGGGGTGGAAGCGGGCGATGACGGCCGTCGCGTACAGGTCGGGCTGCAGATGGTGCAGAAACGTGTGCAGCCGGGTGAGGAGCTGTCCCGGACTGCCCCCGTCGACGGCGTAGGCGCGCAGCGCGGTGCGCAGCTGGCTCATCATCACGGCGGCGTGCAGCCCGTGCCCGGTCACGTCGCCGATGACGGTGATCAGCCCGCCGTCGGGCTGGCGGAAGGCGTCGTACCAGTCGCCGCCGACGTTCATGCCGCGGGTGGCCGGCAGATAGCGCGCCGCCAGGCGCAGGCCCGGTGTCGTCGGCAGGTCCGTGAGC
>JODX01000034.1 GCA_000719105.1 Streptomyces sclerotialus
GTGCTCGGGGGTGGGGTGGGCGTAGGGCATGCCGGGGGCGTGGGCGGCGTAGGAGGCGAGGGTGTCGATGTCGCCGCGAGCGAGGGCGTCGGCGGCCCAGGTGTCGAAGTCGGAGGACCAGGAGGGCACGGTGTTGTGGATCATCATGTCGCGGGTGATGTGGGGCAGGCCGTGGACCATGAAGCCGGAGCCGATGACGAGGATGCCTTCGTCGCGCAGGGGGGCCAAGCGGCGGCCGAGTGCGAGGAGGCGCTGCGGGTCGTGGGTGGGCATGGATATCTGCAGGACGGGGATGTCGGCGAGGGGGTACATGGCCATGAGCGGGATCCAGGCGCCGTGGTCCAGGCCGCGGGTGGGGTGCTGGTAGAGGGGTTCGGTGTCGGGCATCATCGCGGCGATGCGGGCAGTGAGGCCGGTCGCGTCGGGGGTGTCGTAGCGCATCTGGTAGTAGCGGCGGTGGAAGCCGCCGAAGTCGTACACCAAGGGGGTGTGGGCCGCGGGGGCGGACAGCATGAGCGGGGCGTCCTCCCAGTGCGCGGAGACGATCACGATGGCCTTCGGCTTGGGCAGGGAAAGGGCCCAGTCGGAGAGTGCGCGCAGCCAGGGGCCGTCGTCGAAGAGGGGCGGGGCGCCGTGGCTGAGGTAGATCGCGGGCAGGGGCCCGTCGGCGGGGGTCCAGGGGCGGTGGGCGGCGGCCCGGGTGAGCGCGTCGGGGAGGAAGGCGTCGTAGGCGCCGGCGGGTATCGCGGGGTTCAGCAGGTCGGTCATGGTGGCCTCCAAGGGCGGCGGCGTGTGGTCGGGTACGGGGTGGATGGTGGAGGCCGGTGCGCTGCCGGTCAGGGCTTGAGCATCGGGGGGCAGGTGCGGTCGGGGTGGATGGCGTCGGTGATGCGGCGGCTGATCTCGCGCAGCTGCCGGGCCTGTGCCTTGGTCAGGGGGTCGATGACCAGGCGGCGTACCTCGGCGACGTGGCCGGGGGCGGTGGCGGTGACCTTGTCCCAGCCGGCGTCGGTGAGGGTGGCCAGGGTGAACCGGCCGTCCGCGGGGTCGGGGGTGCGGGTGAGCCAGCCCTTCTTCTCCAGGCGTTTGGCGGTGTGGGACAGGCGGGAGAGGGAGGCTTCGGCGAACTCGGCCAGGTCGCTCATCCGCAGGGTGTGGCCGGGGGACATGGAGAGCCCGGCGAGGACTTGGTACTCGAAATGAGAGATGCCCGCGTCGCGTTGCAGTTGAGCGTCCAGGGCCGCAGGGAGGCTGACCAGCATGCTGATCATGGCGAGCCAGGTCTCCTGCTCTTCGCTGTCCAGCCAGCGGGGCTCATCAGTGTTCATGCCCTCACGGTAACTTGAGGATTCAAGCCCGATGTCGGCTGCTTCCTGGTGCATGGTGACCTCCCCGGTCTGCGGCTGGGCGGGTACTGCGGCGGATGGCTGCGGTCGGCTGCAGGTCAGCGCGGAGGCATGGCGTTCAGCGGCAGGGCGCGGTGGTAGGCGGCGACGGCCACTGCGGCGACCGCGACGTGCATGAGAATCAGGGCGATGATGCCCGCGGCGTCGGCGTGCGGCTTGTAGTCGCTGACGAACATCGCCAGGTCGGGGACGAGAGAGACGACCACGACGGCGGGGACCAGCCAGGACAGCAGGGCGCGCGGCTCCGCCGACCGGCGCCGGACGACCGCCCATCCGGCCGCGCCGATGAGGACGCCCAGGACGGTGAAGGAGACGTAAGCCCCGGGCTGGAGGGGCTGGAAGTCCTCCGAGGCTCCGGCGGCGCGGGCGAGCAGGGCGATGACCGCGTCGGCGATGCTCGCGGCCACGATGCCCGCGGCCAGCCACCCCGCGACCGCAACCCGTCCGGGTGCCTGCGGTATGGACGTCGAGGGGACTTCGCCGGCAGAGGAGGGCGACGTGGGCATGGAAGGACTCCTTGGACGAGGGGACGGGCAAGGCCGGCGGAGGTGCTCCGGGCGCGCTTGACCGGCGACCGGGGCCGTCGGTCTGGCGCCAGAGCGTCTCCGCCACGGGTGGAACGGTGTGTGCGGTCCGGGTCTCAGTTGCCGAGTGCGGCGGCGAGGGTCGCGCGCAGGGGGGTGGTGGGCCGGCCGATGAGCCGGGACAGTTCACCGGTGGTGTCGGCGAGCTGTCCGTCGGCGGTGCCCGCGTCGATCGCGACGAGCATCTGAACGAACTCCTCGGGCACGCCCGCCTCGGTGAGGGCCTTGGCGTGGGCATCGGCAGGCAAGTCCTGGTAGACGACCGGGACGCCCGTGACGGCGGCGGTGTCGGCGGCCAGGTCGGCCATGGTGAAGGCGGTGTCGCCGGACAGCTCGTAGACGGTGTCGGCGTGGCCGTCGCCGGTGAGGACCACGGCCGCCGCGGCGGCGTAGTCGGCGCGCGAAGCCGCGGCGATACGGCCGTCGCGGGCGCTGCCGATGATGGTGCCGGCGGCTGCGCCCTGCTGGGCGGTGGGGATGTAGTTCTCGTTGTACCAGCCGTTGCGCAGCAGGCTGTAGGTCAGGCCGCTGGCTTTGATCGCTTCCTCGGTGGCCCGGTGCTCGGGGGCTACGGGCAGGGTGGAGGTGTCGGCGTGCAGGACGCTGGTGTACGCCAGCAGCGAGACGCCGGCCTGCCGGGCGGCGTCGATGACGGCCTGGTGCTGGGGAACACGGCGGCCGACCTCGCTGCCCGAGATCAGCAGCACCTTCTCGGCGCCTTCGAAGGCACTCGTGAGGGTCTGGGGGCGGTCGTAGTCGGCCTCGCGGACCTTGACGCCGCGCTCGGCGAGGTCGGATGCCTTCTCCGGGGTGCGCACGGCCGCGACGATCTGCCCGGCGGGGACACGGGTGAGGAGGTCTTCGACGACGAGACGGCCGAGCTGTCCGGTGGCACCGGTGACGACGATCATGAGTATTTCCTTCTCCTGGGTTCTTTCGGAGATCACTGCCCGCCCTTCACTCCGTTGCGGAGCGAAGGGCGCGAATGGCGGGATGGACCGCTGTGGGCTGGGTCAGTCGGCGACGCGGACGAGGATCTTGCCGCGGGTGCCGCCTGCGGTGAGGGCTGCGAGAGCGTCGGCGGCCTGCTCCAGGGAGAACACCTCGGCGATGTCGGTCTTGAGAGTGCCTGCGGCAGCCAGGGCCGCCAGCGGCTCGACGACCTCGCGGACGGGAGCGCCCATGATGTTGGCGCCGGACAGTCCGGCAGCGGTGAGGGTCTGCTCGTCGGCGGCGTTGAGCGGGCTGGCGACCTTGCCGCCCTTGCGCAGGGCGCCGAGCGGCAGAGCGTCGGGGCTGTAGGCGACCAGGTCGATGAGGCCGTCGACGCCCTCGGGGTAGGCGGCGGTGACCTGGTCGACGACCGGGACGGCGGCGGTGTGGTCGACCACGGTCGCGGCGCCCAGAGCGGTGAGCCGGTCGGTGTCGGTCGCGGTCCCGGTGGCCACCACGGTGACGCCGCGGGCGGCGAGCAGCTGCACGGCGTAGGAGCCGACGCTGCCGGTGGCACCGACCACCAGAACGGCCTGCCCCTGCCGGACGTCGAGCGCCTCGACCGCGGCGTGGGCAGTGGCGCCCGCCAGCGGCAGAGCCGCAGCTGTGGCGAAGTCCAGCCCGGCGGGCTTGACCGTCACCGAGGCTGCCGGGAACAGCGCGTACTCGGCGACGGTGCCCGCCTGGACCGGCGGAGCGAGCAGAACGTGCCCGAGGACCTCATCGCCGACCGCTACGTGGTCGACGCCCTCGCCGACCGCCTCGACGATTCCGGAGGCGTCCCGGCCCACCACCAGCGGGTAGGCGTGAGGAAGCATCTCGGCCATCATCCCCGAGACCAGAGCGTTGTCGACGGGGTTCAATGCCGCGTTCTTCACCCGGACCAGGACCGTGCCCTCGGCGACCGGCGGGACGGGCAGATCGGAGACGACGGGCCGGGCACCGGCCTCGGGAACGTTGAATGCGCGCATGACGATCTCCAACAGAATGAGTGGGAATTCGGAATGATTTGAGCGAAATCAGAAGGCGTAGGGTCCGAAGCGGCCCCACGCCACGACGGCGGCCAGGATCAGCAGGACGACGTTCGCGCCGATCATCTGGTTCTCCTTGCGGCGTGCGTGAACGACCGCCGCACCGGCCATCGTGAGCGCGAGTCCGGTGGCCGCCAGCGGCACCAGGACCGGCGCCGTGTCCAGGGCCGCGGGCAGGATCAGGCCAAGCGCGCCGAGCACCTCCACCGCGCCGATGGCCTTCACCGCCCCGGCGGAGAAGTCACCGGTCCAGCCCATGCCGGACTCGGCCAGCTTCTCCTTCGGCTGGGCGACCTTCATCAGACCGGCGAGGAAGAACGCGGCGGCCAGAAGGCCTGCGATGACCCAGAGGGTGACATGCACGGTGTCGAACCTTTCTCAATGACTTGACCTTTCAAGTAAAAGTAGAGCACGCGTGACTTGAAGCGTCAAGTGAACTGCTTCGCGGACCGGAGACGAGGCCCGCCCGCCTCCTGTTCTGGCCGGGTCGGCGATGCACCCGCTGCCCCTCCATCTGCGACCCGCTTACGAGCGCCCGGCGACCAGGCCGCCGGTGAAGACCGCCCCCTTCTTGGCCTTGGCCCTCTGCGGCTGCCAGCACTTCTTGACCTCGCACTCCAGGCGGCCCCACAAACCCTGGGGCCGCTTGAGCTGCCCCTTGACGTACCGCTCCACAGTGCGCCGGGAGAATCAGCTGCAGCAGTCGCATCCGGGACGGCAGCCGCATGCGTCTGCGGCGTCGACGCCACCGAAGGGGGTCGTGGCGGCGGTGGGTGCGCAGCAGCCCTTGCCCTGCCAGGCGTCGCGGCCTCCCTTGACGGCGACGGCGGCGTTGACCAGGGCGGCGATCGGGGCGGCCCAGGACCAGCCGAAGGTGGCGTTGAGGACCAGGCCGAGTGAGGCCCCGACCGTGCGGTCGCGGACCAGAACGAGGGTGCCGTCCACGATCCACAACCGGTCGGCGAGGCCAGCGGACGCCCGGGCCGGCTCCATCGCCAGCAGCGGGCCCAGCCGCTGGATCACGCGGCACACGGTCGCCAGCGAGTCGAGCAGCGGGGCGAGCTGCCGCATGGTCAGGTGGATGCTGCAGTACACGGTCACCAGCAGCACCCGCTCGGCCAGCGGCAGCCGCTACGGCCGACCCCACCCGCAACTCTCACCGCCACGTTCCCAAACCGCCCGCAGCAGCCGTCCGAACTGCTCCGACCGCAGCCCGGTGAACGTCCCCCCATACCCGCTCGGCCTTCAAAACCGCAGCCATACGCCGGAGATGCCGCGCTCGCGGCCTTCTGCAACGCCCTTTAGTTCCGAGGCTTTGCAGGAGAGGCCCAGCGGCGCAGCAGTGATTCTGCGAAGGGGAAGTTCTGGCGGGAGAGGGCCACGACTGCGCGTTCGAGGTCGTCGGCCCAGGTCTCGCAGTCCCAGGCCCGCGGGCGGGGAATGGTGACGCGCCCAGCCGCCTCCAAGGAGGTGTCCCCCGCGACCTGTTTGGCAAGCTCTGTTGAGAAGCGCACGTGGGTCGCCGCGTTCGCTTGGGCGAGCGCTGTATCCAAGGTGACCTGGCTCTCCGTATTGGGCCGCCTCTTGGCCAGAAACTTCTCCCAGTTACTGGAGGTAATGACCGAGACGCCCAATGTTTCGGCGAAGGCACGCACGCTCAGGCGGAGAGCCTTGCGGGGGGGCAAGCGCCTCCAAGCCGGTCCATTCATGAACGGTCGCCACGTGCCATTCCTTTCTGTCGCCATCGAAGCACGCTGTGTCGCGCCAGGTGGGCGAGAGTGGGACAGAAGTGGGACGGCCGTGGATTCCCCGACCGCCCGGTCGCCATCAGGCTCGAAGTGCCCCTCCAACGACGGCCTGATGGACGGTCATGATCATGGAACCCCTCACGGAACAGCGGCACGTCACCGGTCGCTCGTGTTCGGCTTTCTGCGCCTGGTGCGTGTGTCGCGCGCTCGGCAGCTGGCCCTGACAACAGCGATCACCGAGTACTGCCGTCGTCACGAGCTCACGCTGGGCGGCGTCTACATGGAGCGTGTTCTGCCACGCCATCCGCGTTCGTGGGCATGCTCAATGCCCTCACGGCGACTGGGCCTCATGGAGTCGTACTTCCCGCCCTGTCGCACCTCGGTCCCAAGCCCATAGCGGCTGAACGGCGCCGTCAGCTGACCGAAGTCGGCGCACATCCGCTGTTGATCCGCGGTGAGCAGACGGCTCCGTCGGACGGAGCCGCACCGCCCCTCGCCGCCGGAGGTACCGAGTGATGCCTGCCTGCCGGTACGGCCCCGCGCGACCGCTGTCGTTGGCGTCCGCTCGGGCGGCTGTATCCCGTCGGGCCGCCTGTTTCGGTTCCGGAAGATGCCCGAGTCAGCGTTCGGCGGCGTCCCTCCAGTAGTCCTCCAGCATCTCGCTGGGCCACGCGGGCTGGGTGACGGTGCCGCGCGGCAGGAACTCCTCGAAGACCGCCACCAAGTCCACCACGAGGGTGCCGTCGTCGGCGTCGAGGTCGGTGACGTGCAGGTCCCGTCCGTCGACGCGGAGCAGCCGTGGGAACGAGGTCGCGAGTCGGGCCGGGCGCCGGTGGTTGTGATGCACGAAGGTGCCCGTCGCCGGCCATGCCGGGTTGTCCCGCGGGCTGCGCACGTGGAGGGCGACGTCTTCGGGAGAGCCGAAGTTGAAGAACCAGGTGACCTGGAGGTGGGAGAACTCCTCGATCCCCTGCAGCGTCTCCTCCGGGTACTCCGGCCGCAGTCGAATGATCGACTCCACACCGCCCTTGAAGTCGTCGAGCCGCCCCTTGTGGCCTCCGACCACGTCGGCGATCACCGGCACCTCGATGGACTTTGTGGACACGGGTTCCCCCTTCTCCGCTCGCGGCACGGCGAGGCGGTCGATCACAGCATGCCCGCCTTCACCGTCATGGCGCCGTCAGGCTACTCGTTCGAGTACGGCCTTGGCCCGCTCGTCGATCTCCGCTGCGATGCTGATTCCCCGATTGCGGAAGGGGGACAGCACCCGGCGCATGTTCACCGCGGCCTCGCGCGCTCTGCCCGACTGCACGCCTTCCATCGCGTCCAGCGCCTGCGCCCACGTGTGGCACGCGGCCTCCACGTTTCCCTTGCGGGCCTGCACGGTGCCCATGTAGCCCAACGTCACCGCGTGGGTCCGGCTGAAGGTGTCGGCCTTCCTGGTCAGTACGCTGTTGTTGAACTCTCGGAGCGCTCCGTCGAGATCACCGAGCGTCCACAGGGTGCGGGCGGTCTCGTGGGCCAGGGAAGCCCGCTGGAAGAACCACACCCGACTCGGATCCTCGTCACCGGCATCCGCTGCGGAGAAGTCGTCCTCGGCCCGGAGAAGCGCTGCGATCGCCGCACGTTCGGAGGCAGCGGAAAGGAGGGCACAGCGGGTGTCGTCGCTGGTGAACACCCCGCCGATGTACCTGGCGATGTCATCGACGAGGTACTGATGGAGAGCCGTACGGCCGTCCATGCCGCCGTGTCGCTGGTCTCTCCGCGAGAAGAACTCCGTCATCTCACGGACGGCGCTGACTTCTGCGGCGCCGACTCTGCGGCTGGTCGCGGCCGGGCGAGACTTCGCCCGCTGATGCGCCTCGTCCCACCACTGCTGTTCAGGCAGGACCAGGCCACCCACCGAGTAGGCAGCGCCGGCCAGCAGTCGGCGGCGTTCGAGGTACACGTCGCTTCTCCCAAGGTCTACCAGCGCTGTCAGCGTATCGACGTTCCACTGCGGTACCGCGACTGCGCCCCTGTCCGGTGTCGAGAGCCCGACCTCGGGCGGGGTGATGGGGCGTTGCAGCCGACGCGACACCATCTCGCACAACATGGACGCGAGCCGAACGCGCCCTGCGCCGATGGGGGGAGGCGCTGGTTTCTGCCGACCCACGGCGGAAGAGTGGGCCACAGCAGTGGCGGCCGACCCCCCACCCTTAGGGCGGCCGCCCACGCAAAAGTGCAGGTTTTTTAAAAAGAGCAGGAAAGGGAAAATAGTCTGTCAGGTCGAGCTCGGACGGATCGGGCTTCTGGTTGGTCACTTACAGCTCCTTGATCATTTCCTTGAGGAGGACGCGAGTGTCGGCGAGGTCCAATGCCCGCCCCCACAGATCGGTGAAAACCTCGGCGTAGGGCTCCACGTCCTGTGTCTGGTCGAAGTAGACCGAGCGGTTCATGGTCTCCACCCAGAGGACGTCACGCGTGGTCTCGTGGAAGCTCATCAGCACGAACGGACCGGCCAGCCCCGGGTGGCACCCGATGCTGTCGGGAAGGACGCGGATGGAGAACTGGGGATCTTCGGACGCAAGGAGGAGACGTTCCAGTTGGCCGCGCATTACCTGCGGGTCTCCGACCTGGCGGCACAGGGCGCCTTGCTCGATCAGGGCCTGGAACTCTTGCAGGGCGCCGTCGGCGATCTTCCGCTGACGGTCCATGCGGACGTCGACCAGCCCGCGGACTTCGGCCGGCTTGAGGTCGGGCCGCATGCTGGCGATGGCGTGATGGGCGTACTCCCGGGTTTGCAGGAGGCCTTGGATGATCTGCGGTTGGTAGTTGCGGAGGAGGTACGCCCGCGGCTCCAGGTTGAGGTAACCCTCGAACTGCATCGGCCCGAGGAGCGCCGCATGCCGCCGCCAGAGAGCCGGCCGACGGCGGCGCCCCGCGGGGGTCGTGTCCACGCTCAGTAGGCCGAGGACGTCCCGGCGCTCATCAGCGTCCGCGCCGTAGCAGTCGAGGAGCGCTTCGACGAATTCGCGTGAGACGACTCGTCGCTTGCCGCCTTCGATCCGGCTCAATGTCGAGATGTTCGTCTTGATGCCACGGACGTGCAGTCGCTCGACGACAGCGCTTTGGGTCAGGTCCTGCCTCTCCCTCAGCTCCTCCAGGCGGCTCCCGACTTCAGTAAGCGTCAGTGACCACGGGGAGTCCTTCGCGTCCGGCATGGTGGCCAGTCTGACGGCTCGGCGTGCGCGCGACAACCGAATCTATGCAGCAATTTTCTAGGTCGTGTTGCGCAGAACACAGCCGGGGGAGCATCCTGGCCGGGGTCACGATCTGTGCCGCAGCCGTTGCGGGTCCTGCGAATGTCGCTGATGGCACTGATCAACGGTCGTCCACCTTCGCCCCAGGAGGGCTGTCGCGATGCGCCCTACGTTGCTCCGCCTTCTGGCGCAGGAGAGGCGATGGGACAACTGGACCGTGTTCTGCGAGCACTTCGAGCGAGCAGCGCGTGACACTGCCAAGAAGCGCAACTCACCGAGCCTCGCCGCAATCAGCGTCCCTCGCCGGACGTTCGACCGATGGATGGCCGGGGAGCTGAAGAAGCTACCTCAGCGCGACACCCGGGTGATCTTGGAGCACCTTTTGGGCTTCCCCTGTACCGAGTTGTTCGGCCCGCCCCCAGACGTCTTCGGCACCACCAGGGCCGTGCACGACCGCAGCGGCTTGAGCGCGTCCATTGCCATCAGCGACCGGTGGGCTACCTCCAGGCTCTTCCTGTCCACAGCCGGTGACGCCGCAGACTCATGGGAGTTTGCGGGCCGGTCCTGCCTCGATGGCACGACGACAGCAGTCCAGTTCCACTCAGCGACGGCAGCCGACGACGTCGTGCACGTGGCTGCGGCCGACGCCGAATCCCTCAGGCGCTTCCTCATGCCGGCACGGCGAGGCCTTCTCATCGCTGTCGACGAGCACGGCGACGAGAATGGTCCAAAGATCTATGTCGTCGACTCGTCGACCGTCCGAAAGGTTCTCGCCTCCTTCCCCGGGCCGGATGGGGTACTGACGCTCCCGGCCGCCAACGAACTCGACGACACGACCTACGCCTTCATCTGGGCACTCCTCCAACTGGACGACGGCTTACTGGCGGCCGATCAGATCCTCGAGGAAGAGCGGCAGACGATGGACGCCCTCCTGCCCCTGCCCCGATCCGCCCTCAGTCGTGAGGCCCGACCGGAATTGACCACCGTCGGCTCGAACTGGCTCGGTAGCGCCTTCTGCGCCCAGCACATTCAGCGGCGCCTCGACGGCGTCACGGAGCCACCGGTGTTCTGGACCCGGGAGCAGACAGGAGAAGAAGCCGCGGCCTGGCTGTTCTTCCGCCACAAGCACACCTACCTGCGAACCCTGCAGGACCGCTTCCCCGAGGCATCCGCGACGATGTCCAGGGCATTCTGCATCCCGGAGACCCAGGTAACACGCAGCAGCCGGTACGAACGAATTCTGCTGTTTCTGGCCATCGCCCTGATGGAGATGCACCACATCCATGTCCGGGTGACGCCCCGCCCGGAGTACTCCGCCGTCGACGGCTTCGCCTTGGCCGCCGGTCAACGCGCGGTCGTGGCCAACTGGGTGCGCACCGATGCCCTCTGGCGAGCAGACACGATCACCGCACGATCCGATCTGCGGGCCTATCGAGCCATCTTCAACGACGCATCGGCCACCAGCGTCATGGACGGCCCGTCCCCGGCCAGCAGGCTTCGTGCGCTGGCGGAATATCTGGACATCGACTGGCCCTGGCTCATCCGACGTTGCCTCGCTCTCGGTACGAGCGGTATCGCCGGCCTCGTCCGCCCCCGCAGCAGGCTGATCACGCTGGAAGCCCTGGATCGAGTTCTGCGCTTCGTCGGTTCCCTACCACCGGACCGCTGAAGCGCAGGGCATCCCTTCCATCTCATCCCGATCAAACGAAAGGCGCTGCCTTGCCCAGTCCGGCCGCCCCGTCCGCCCGGCGTATCCACATCATCGCCCTTGGCGGCACGATCGCCATGACCAGGTCCACCGGCGGAGGCGTTGCACCGCAGCTCACTGCCCGGGACCTCATCACCCTGTCTCTTATACACATCTCCGAGCCCACGAGACTCCAGGGAACCGACACCCTGGAGGAAACGGCCTACTTGTTGGACCTCCTCTACCACGGCGAAGCACCCGTCGTACTGACCGGTGCCATGCGAAACCCCACCATGGCCGGCGCCGACGGACCTGCCAACCTCCTCGCCGCCGTCCGCACGGCTGCCAGCCCCGAGGCCAGGAGCCGTGGTGTGCTCGCTGTCTTCGCCGACGAGATTCATACCGCCCGCCATGTGCGCAAGGTGCACAGCACCAGCATCGGCGCCTTCGCATCGCCGAACGCCGGACCTGTCGGCCACGTCATCGAGGATTCCGTGCGCTTCCACTTCAGTGCTGAGCGCAGCACTGGGTCTCTGTCTCCCTTCTGCCGTCCCGCCGACGTGGAGATCGTCGAGGCATCCCTCGGCAGCAGCGGCGTGCTGCTAGACGGCCTGGAGGGACACGTTGACGGGGTCGTCGTCGCCGCCTTCGGCGCGGGTCACCTACCGGCTACCTGGGTGAACCGCATCGAGAAGATCGCCAGCAGCATCCCCGTCGTACTCGCCACACGCACAGGAGCAGGAAGCGTTCTGACCAGTACCTATACGTTCGCAGGCTCGGAGCAGGACCTGCTGGGGAGGGGCGTGATCCGCGCTGGTTCCCTCGACGCCCGCAAAGCCCGGCTCCTGTTGCTCGCCCACCTACGTGCCGGCTCCGACCGAGAAGCCATCGTGAACGCCTTCGCCCCGTACTGCTGACCCTGTGGAGGAAGCCACCCATGCGAGCCGCCCAGATCGTCCGAGGACGCGAGTTCATGGTCGCCATGGACCACGGTGAGGACTTCTTCGAAAGTTTGGAGAAGTTCTGTACCGACAAAGAGGTCCGCTCCGGCTACATCAGCTTCATCGGCGGGTTCCGCCGCGCCCGCCTGGTGGGCACGTGCGAGCCCATGGAGAATCCGGAAGCCCCCCTCTGGGACCACGTCGACGTCGCCACCCTTGAGGTACTCGGCTCAGGCACTCTGGCTTGGGACGCTGACAACGACCGGCTCGCGCCCCATATCCACGTCTCGGCAGGAGTGAAGGAGGCTTCCGCCGACGGTCGCACCAGTCACCTCCTCGGGGCCACGGTGCAGTTCATCACGGAGATGATCGTCACGGAGATCGCCGAGCCCACTCTGACCCGACCCAGGTTGGCCAGCCTTTACGACGTACCCCTGCTGACATTCGGCCGGCTCGGCTGAGCCGGCCGACGGGTCGTGTCCCGGAGGTACACGCAATGCGGATGACGCGAGTGACGCTTTTTCGTCAACTGGTGCAGGTACGGCACTGGACCACGGTCGAGACCTTCAGTACGCACTTCGCGAAGGCGGCTCGGGAACTAGCCGAACTGACCGGAGAACGCGGTCTTGCGAGCGTCACGGTCCCCCGGCGAACCTTCGACCGGTGGATGGCCGGAGAGCTGAAGAGGCTGCCTCAGCGCGATGCCCGGATCATTCTCGAGCACCTCTTCCAGCGCCCGATCACGGTGCTGTTCGATACTCCCGGCGCCACTGCCGGGGACGCGGACGTATCCCCCTCACCGCCAGCGGCTGAGCCGAGTGCTCCTTCCCGGACCACCCCAGCCGGCAGCATGTGCCACGGTGTGTTCGACAGCCCGCTGGAAGTGGTAGCGCAAACTCAGATCCTGGCCCAGTCCAACGCCGATGCGGCATTACTCGAGTTTCTGCACGAGCAGCTGGTGGGCGTGGTGGGCCGCTACGAGGCTCTCGGCCCGCGAGCCTTGGCCGGCGAGGTCCGCGTGCTGCGGAGCACTGCGCACACTCTGCTCAAGGGCCGGCAGCCGCCGCTGGTGCGCACCGAGCTGTTCGCGCTGGTCGGGCGCGCTGCGGGTCTTCTCGCTTACATGGCAGTCAACGCAGGAGTTGCTCCAGAGGTTGCGGAGGCCTACTGCGCGGAGGCGGAGGCGGCCGCCCAGCATATCGGTGACACGCAACTGCAGATGTGGGCCGCTGGGACCAGATCGTTGAG
This sequence comes from Streptomyces sclerotialus, assembly GCA_000719105.1. Classification (GTDB taxonomy): domain Bacteria; phylum Actinomycetota; class Actinomycetes; order Streptomycetales; family Streptomycetaceae; genus Streptomyces; species Streptomyces sclerotialus_B. Next base: position 12,881 of record JODX01000034.1, read on the forward strand.
CCTGTACTACCAGCGTCGCTACGCGGATGCCGACGCCGCAGCTGTGGCGGGCATTGACCTCGCCCCGAACAACGGTCAGGCGATCCGCCTCCTGGCCAACGGACGAGCCCGTGCCCTGGCCCGTCTCGGTGACCGGCGGGGTGCGGAGCGGGCGATCGGTACGGCGCTCGATCTTTCCGAGCAGCAGCCGGCCTTGCCCTCCGGGATCACCTCGTGCATCTCGTTCGATGCCTACAGCATCGCCAGGACCCTGGCCAACGTGATCACTGCGCGCCTGTCCCTGAGCGACACAGACGAGGTTCTCACCTGCGCGGAGCAGATCGACAGCCTGGTCGAGCAGTCCGATTCGGAGTGGAGCCGCGCTCTCGTCCGACTTGATGTCGCCACGGCCCTTCTCCAACAGAAGCAGCCTGAAATCGAGCACGCCATGGCCCTCGGCCGCAGCGCGCTGCATGCAGGGACCACCGCCCCGATCAAGTCCGTATGGCAGCGCGCGATCGAGCTGTACGAGAACGCCGAGCGCTGGCATACCGAGCCTGGGGTAAGGGACTATGCCGAGGAGCTGCGCGCCTGGCGTTCGCAGCCGCAGGCCGAACCGATCGTCACAGGCTCGGGCGCCGAACTCGCGCCACAGCGGTAAGGAGAATCGTGACGCCCGAACTGGACGTCCACCCCGGAGCGTTCCCCGCCGACCCGCCGGCGGACCTTGACGATCCTCAGCAGCTCGTCGCACACGATTGGAATGCGTTCACCGCCGTCAACCGGGTCACGAACCACTGGACCCGGCCAGGGTGGACCGATGGTCGCCGCGCGTACTACTGGATGCTGACGTTTCCCGACTCCCCCGAGCTTCTCAGCCGAGCGCGGCACTGCCAGGACGAACTCGCACATCTGCGGATGGACCGGGTTCCGGAGGACGGACTCCACGTGACGTTGACCCGGATCGGAGACACCGATCAGGTCTCCGCAACACAAGTTCGCCGGCTCACCGACCTGGTCGGAGAGCTGCCCCTGCATGCGTTCCGTATCGCCGCGCACCCTATGGCCGGCTCGCGCGGTGCGGTGCGTTTCACCCTCACGCCCTGGTCCCAGCTGGTCCGCCTGCACGCCGCACTCAGTGCCGCGGGCCAGCAGGCCGGAGTGCCGGGAGGGAAGCCCACCTCGGCCTTCCGGCCGCACCTGGGTATTCAGTACAACAACCAGGACCGTCCCGCCATGCCGGTGATCGACAGCGTCGCTCGCCTGCGCGGCCTGCCGCCCGTACGCCTGGACATCACCAGTGTGGATCTCGTTGAGCTCCGCCGAACCGGCGGCTCACACCCTGCCTATCGCTGGGACGTCGTACGCAGCGTACCCCTACGTCCTCGCCCCCTGGTGTGATGGGGGGCGAGGCGCCCTCGCTGCTCGCACACGCGTGCTTTCAACATCCATCCCGTAGGAAGGCGCCGCTGATGGTCCGACGGAAACCCGACTGCTGCGTGGTGTCGGCGTGAGGGCGGGCGCAGCCACCCCGTCGCGGGCCAGGCAACGTCTTCACGTTCGGCATGGCCTGCCGTGGCTGGTCAGATTCTGTCCCGGTAGCGGTTGATCTCTGTGTCCGGCACGAGCTGCTCCAGTGCCTTGACCTCCTGGTATGCCGCCGTGGCGTAATGTGTGACGACGTCTCCGCCGAAGCACTCGTTGGCGATGCCGCTGGATTCCAGGGCGCGCGCTGCGGCAGTGAGGCTGCCGGGGACGGGCCTCACCCCCTTGTCGTCCTCGGCCTCGTAACCGTCGCCGGCCCACGGCTCGGGCGGCTCGAGGCTGGAGGCCAGGCCGTAGTTGATGGCCGCGCAGACTGCGGCGACAGCCAGGTAGGGATTGGCGTCGGCGCCGGGCAGCCGAACCTCCAAGTGGGTGCCCTTGCCGTGGCCGGTGACCCGGATCGCGCAGGTCCGGTTGTCGACTCCCCAGGTGTAGTGCGTCGGCGCGAAGGAGTACGGCTGGTATCGGCGGTAGCTGTTTGGGTTCGGCGCGTACAGCGGCGCCAGGTCGGGCAGGACGAAGAGCAAGCCGGCGATGGCATGCCGCATCACCTCGGGCAGCTCCTTGAATTCGGTGACGGCGAACGCGGGCTCGTCGCCCTGCCACAAGGAGACGTGCACGTGCAGGCCGCTGGCGACTTCGGTCTGCGGGGCAGCCATGAAGGTGGGCCGCATACCGTGATCATCGGCGATCTCCTTCAGCAGATGCTTGTAGACGGTGTAGTCGTCGCACGCCCTCATAGCGGGCCCATAGGGGAACGCCACCTCGACCTGGCCGGGCGATCCCTCTGTTTTCACGGACTCCGCGGGCGTGGCGGAGAAGGCCAGCGCCCGCTCGAGCTCGGTGAAAAAGAGGGTGAGGCCGCGGGGATGCTGCAGCGAGTAGTCGAGGTTGTGCTCGGTCACCGGGCGCAGGGAGGTCGCGTCGTAGAGAACCACCTCGCTCTCCAGCCCTACGCGCAGCTGGACGCCATGCTCGCTGGTGAGCGCATCGAGCTGCCGGCGCAGCATGTGCCGGGGCGCCACCTGCACGGGCTGACCGCCGGGGTGTACGGCGTCGCAGTGAACGAGCGCGGTACCGGACGACCTGGGCAGGATGCGAATCGTGTCCAGGTCGGGCACTGCTCCCATGTCCTGGAAACCGGACAGCCAGCTGGTCAGGTCGTAGACATCGACCGGGTTCATGTCGATGTCTGTGGCCAGAACGTAGGCACACGCCTCCGCGACCGGGTGCCCCGGCTGGGACGCCGCCTCCGCGAACTTGCGGGCGGACAGACGCTTGCCGCGCAAGAGCCCGCCCATGTTCGGGAGCACGGGCAGCACGGTCGTGATGAGCCCCTCGTCAACCCACTTCTTGAGGCCATCGAGGGTGAGCATGCCGGTCAGAGGCGGTGTCGGTGCTTCGTCGTGGGTGGTCATCTCGCGAGTCCTTGGTGAGGTTGGGAGTGTGGCTGGGTCGTAGGGCGGTGCGGCGGATCCATGCAGCCGGGTTGCCGATCTCGTCGGCGGTGGGCGGCAGCGTGCGGCCTTCCAGGTCCGGTTGATCAGGTCTGTGCCGTGCCCGTGGACGACGGGGCGGATGACTCGCCCCGCGCAGATAGGCATATGGACCGGGCTTTCCGTACGACGGGAGGACGCGCCGCACCGACCGCCCCGCCGCTCGGGGTGTGACGTCCCGATGGGCGGCGGCATGGAGCGTGGGGCGTGGCGGGGAGGCCCGAGGCAAGGGTCGGCCTCCCCACCCTTCATCCGCAGCCGCCCGTCGTTTCAGGCCGGATGCGGAGACCTGGTCGGACCGGCGTCACAAAACGCCTCTCGTGAGTTCGGTCTGCTCGTCGACGCTGCCAAGGGTCGGCACCTTGTAGTTCTGGCTCCTGCCACGGACCTTCCACATCACCGCTGCGAGGATGACCATGGCCAGTGCCGTCACGCCGGCGTAGTTGAAGCTGCTGACGGTGATGGGCGAGGCCTGCGGCAGACAGAACACGACCGTGATCACGACGACGTAGGCGACTGCCGTCCAACCGATCGGTCCGCTCCACCGGCCCAGATTCCACGGGCCGGGTGCGAAACGGGCGGAGTGCCGGCGCCGCAGGTAGACGGGGATGATGTAGGCCGGGGTGATGCCGATGACGTTGATCGCGGTGACGGCCGCGTAGGCGGTCGGCGAGTACAGGCTGGGCAGTGCGATGAGCAGGGCGATACCGACGGAGGCCCATACCGCGGCGACGGGCGTGCTGTTGTGGTTGACGCGCCGCCACAGGTGCGAGCCGGGCAGGGCCCCGTCCCGGGAGAACGCGTACACCATGCGGGACGCGGCCGCTGTCTCCGCGTTGCCGCAGAACAGCTGCGCGACGATGACGACGAGCAGCAGGAGCTTGGTAGTGGTCGCGCCGAGGACGTCGAGCATGATTTGCGCGGGCGGCACACCAGTCGTGGTGGCGACGGTGCCGGCGTAGTCCTGGATGGCGAACAGCAGGCCGGCCAGCAGCAGGAACCCGACGATCCAAGCGGTCCACACGGACCGGACCATGCCGCGAGGTGCGGCGACGCTCGCGTTCTTGGTCTCCTCCGACAAGTGCGACGAGGCGTCGTACCCGCAGAAGGTGTACGCGGCGAGCAGCGCACCGATCAGGCACACGTAGACGGGCGAGCTGAAGCCGGTGGCGTTCTCGAAGTGCCCGAAGACGAAGCTCACGTCCTGGTGTTCCGCCGGTGCCAGGCTGAGTGCGCCGATGATGAGGGTGACGCCCCACACCTGCCACCAGACGCTGATGCTGTTCAGTACGGATGCCAGTTGTACGCCGGCCGTGTTCAGCGCTCCGTGGACCAGCAGGATGCCCGCGAAGATCAACATGGTCAGCTCGGGCGACGGCGTGATGCCCCACTGCAGGTTCGCGAAGGCGCCGATGAAGAGCGCGCATCCGTAGTCAATGCCGGCGATCGCACCCAACAGACCCAACAAGTTGAACCAGCCGGTAAACCAGCCCCACTTGGCGCCGCCGAGCTGGTGGGCCATGTAGTAGAGGCCGCCGGATGTGGGGTACGCGGAGGTGACCTCCGCCAGGGACAGGGCCACGAGGAGTGTGAGAGCTCCGATGATGACCCAGCCCCACATCATGACGGCCGGGCCGCCTGTGTTGAGGCCGAACCCGAACAAAGTCAAGCAGCCGGCCAGGGGGCAGATTACGTTGAAGGAGATGCCGTAGTTACCGAAGGCGCTCATCCGGCGGGCCAGGACGGGCTTGTAGCCGAGCGCTCGCAGAACGCCGTCGTCGGTTGCGTCGTCGCCGTGCAGGGGGCGGGAAGACATTCGTCTTGCGGACACCGCAGTTTCCTCACATGTGGAAGGGGAGTGACAAGAACGGGCGGGTGAGAGTTGGTGGCGCTTGGCTGGGAAGTCATCTCCACCGCCGTAGCGCGCCCCGGCGTGCGGTGTGGAAGTCGTGGGTCCAGTAGCCCGTGACGCTCAAGTCCTCCCAGGGAGCGGGGGTGGCGTAGGGGCCGATTGCCTCGAACACCTCTGCAGCACCGGACAGGCCGGTGGCTGTCAGGGCGTACGCCAGGTGGTTGAGGTCGGTCAGGGGGGCGGCTTCGGGGTGGCTCAGCTTGCGGAACCAGTGGTCGCGTACACGCTCGGTGCAGTAGACGACCTGACCGTCCTGCCAGAAACCCAGGGTGTTGCCGATCTGCCCGTTTCCCAGCCGTTCCCGGGCGAGCGCGGCGTAGGCGTGCAGCACAAGCGGCTGCACCGGGGAGCCTTCGGGGGCGACCTGGTTGGCCCAGCAGGCGAAGTCGAGCGCTCCGTACCTGCGAGCGTGGAGGCACTGGTACATGCGCAGGAACGCCTCACGCGAGCCCTCGGGGTGACGAGCGTGGACCTGGTCCAGGAGCTTCCAGGGGCCGCGCGGCAGCATCGGGTCCTGCGTCCGGCCCCAGTGGTGGGGACGGTGCGGGTTCAGCGGGTCCGTGTCGAGCACGGTAAGGGCCAGCTGGCACACCCATGGCACAGGATCGGAGGGGTACGCCTGGGACGCGTTCCCACACGCCTGCCGTGCCCGCTCCACCACGTCGTACGGCACCGGCCCGCGGCGGCTGGCGGCGAGCAGACCTTCGGTGAGGGTGCGTCCCCACATCATCAGCGCGTCTGGACTGTTCGGTTCGTCCTGGCGCCATGCGCGGACGTTCTCCCCACTGGGATCGACGGAGGCGATCACTTGGCTGCGCGCCGTACGCAGAGCCCAGTCGTCGCCTGTGCGGGCCAGGAGGTCCCTGGTCGAGTGCCAGTGGCCCATTCGCAGGTCTTCGACCACAACACGGAGGGCCTCGTCGCGGCCGGCAGGATGAATTATCAGGGACATGCCATCCGAATTCATCGATGCGCTCCCGCCGCGTGGTCGGAGACACGGAAGACAGCTGGGGTTGAAGACATGAGATGGGGTGCCTTGTCGGGGGGTCAAGGGGACGAAGTGGACAGATAGGACTGAAGTGTCAGTCGGCGGCATAGATCCGGATGTCCGTACCGGAGAGCCTCCCGGACACGGTCATCTCATCGGTCACAGCACGCACGAGAGTCAGGCTCAGCCCTGTCTCATCGAACGGGCCCGAAAACGGCGAACACAGGCAGGCGAGTGCCGGAGTCGCTGACGCCGCAAGGCACGAGCTGCATGTCGTTGCCGGCCCGTAGGCGTCGGTCGACGTTCTGGTACGTAGCTGGTCACGAGACGATGACCTGTTCTCCCACTCGCAGCTCGTCGGCTTGCCGCGGTTGCGGGAAGGGCAGGAGGCCCTCGATGCGGAGCGCCGTCTCAACCAGGGAGAGGTGGCTGAAAGCCTGGGGGAAGTTGCCGACCTGTCGTTGCAGGCGGGGGTCCCACTCCTCCGCGAGAAGTCCGAGGTCGTTGCGCAGCGCCAGGAGCTTGCCGAACAGGCAGCGCGCCCTGTCGACACGGCCGGTCATCACCAAGGCGTCGGCGAGCCAGAACGAGCAGGCCAGGAAAGCGCCCTCATCACCGGGCAGCCCGTCCACGCCTGCGTCGTGGCCGACCGTCGGGTAGCGGAGGATGAACCCGTCCGGGGTGGACAGCTCCCGCTGGATCGCCTCGATGGTGCCGACGACCCGCTTGTCGTTCCACGGCAGAAAGTCCGTCTGCGGGATCAAAAGCAATGAAGCGTCCAGCTCGGTGGACGGCCCCGAGTCGTCGTAGTACTGGGTGAACGTATTGCGCTGTGGGTCGTAGCCCTTCTCGCAGACGGTTCGGTGTATCTCGTCGCGGAGGTCCCGCCATCGGTCCAGCGGTCCGTCTACGTCCCCTGACTCGATGAGCTGTACGGTACGGTCCACCGCTACCCAGGCCATCACCTTCGAGTGCACGAAGTGTCGCCGCGGCCCGCGCACCTCCCAGATGCCTTCATCGGGTTCCTGCCAGCGACGTTCGAGCGTTTCGATCAACCGCAACTGGAGGTGGTGGGCGCTGTCGTCGTCCAGCCCGGCACGGTGGGCGAGATAGAGGGCCTCGACGACCTCGCCGTAGACGTCGAGCTGGAGTTGTCCGGCGGCCTTGTTGCCGATCCGGACCGGCGCGGACTTCTCGTACCCGGGGAGCCACGGCAACTCCATCTCGGTCAGGGTCCGCTCGCCGCCGATCCCGTACATGATCTGGAGGTTGTCCGGGTCACCTGCGACAGCTCGGAGCAGCCATTCACGCCAGGCCCGGGCCTCGTCCAGGTAGCCGGTACGCAGCAGCGCCGAGAGCGTGATCGCGGCATCCCGGAGCCACGTGAACCGGTAGTCCCAGTTACGCACCCCGCCGATGTCCTCGGGCAGCGAGGTCGTCGGCGCAGCGACGATCGCGCCGGTCGGTGCATAAGTGAGGGCTTTCAGAGTGATGAGCGAGCGGATGACAGCAGCGCGGTGGGGACCGTCGTACATACATCGACTGGCCCAGCACCGCCAGAAGGCATCCGTAGCCTGGAGTGTCTCCTGCGGGTCGCCCGTCTGGGGCGGGCCCTGATGGGAGGGGTACCAGGCCAAGGTGAAGGCGATTCGCTCACCCTGCCTGACCGTGAACTCCATGCAGGTCTGCTCACCGTCGGCAGGCGAGGCGAACGTCGACTTCAGCCACATGGAGTCGGGGCCGGCCACGGCGACCGTCCAGCCCTCGACGCATCTGACCCAGGGCTCGACCTGCCCATAGCCGAAGCGCATGTGCACGTCGGAGCGCATGGGAACGATGCCGTCGATCCCCTCGACGATGCGGGTGACCTGCGGTGTGCCCTCGCCGAGTGGCATGAAGTCCGTGACCCGTACTGTGCCGGTCGCTGTATCCCATTCCGACTCGAGGATGAGCGTGTCGCCCCTGTACGTCCGGCGGGTCGCATTGGCAGGGCAGGCGTCGTCGACCACGGGCCCAAGTCGCCAGCGGCCGTGCTCGTCGCTGCCGAGCAGTCCCGCGAAGACGGCCTGCGAGTCGAAGCGGGGCAGGCACAGCCAGTCGATGGTGCCATCGCGGCAGACCAGCGCAGCTGTCTGTAGGTCGCCGATCAGCGCGTAATCCTCGATGGGGTGCATGATCATGAAGTTCCTCCCGGTCGTGTAGGAGGCCCGGGCAGTCCGCGATACGGGACGTGGGCAATCGACCGGGTCCGCCGTCGTTCGCTACGGCGGCTCGGTCCTTACCCGTACGTCATGGTCACGGCTTCCAGGCAGCTGTTCCGCGGCGCCGACTGGCCCGATGCGAGGAACAGGCATTCGGCGTCGCCGGCTCTGCCAGATTGATCGATTCTGCAGGGCGCGGATACGCCGAACTGCGGCCGACTTGCGGCCAAGTTGTCGATGTTCCGGCGCAGGGGAAGTCCTCGACCAGCACCCGGACTCAACCTTCTGGGACCGTGCGGAAGATCGGCGCCACGAAGATGGCCACAACGTGGCCACGGTTTGGCGTACCGGTGCCACGAACCGTCGGGAAGGGTTGTGCCTGGGTCGGCCCCCCGGCCCTTGCCACAAGGCGTCTCGAACGCTGAGGAGACGAGGGTGCAGCCGACAGCAGCTGAATTGATCCGTATCCAGGCCCTGGGACAACTGATCGACCATCACATCTTCGGCCTCGTCGGGGTAGCCGAACCGCTGGCGTGGGCCCGCGAAACGGTACGAATCGCGCTGAGGGACTGGCCCGACCAGGGCAAGGTCGACGACGCCGTCCTGGTCATGGACGAACTCATGGCCAATGCCATCCGGCACGCCGACGGCCCGGAGTCTCTCGCTCTTGGTCTCTACGAGAAGGGCGCCACCGTGAGCGTTGTCGACCGAGGAACGGACCCCACCGCCGTCCCGACCTCGCCGATCAGTTACCTGGCTGCCCTGGATGAGGATGAACTCGACACGACCAGCATGGACTCCCTGCCAGAGAGCGGGCAGGGCCTGTACCTGGTATCCCAGCTCGCCACCGCCTGGTGGGTGGAACGGACCGCCGTCGGCAAGGTCGTGACCGCAGCCTTCAGCCTGGCCGGGAGCGATACGTGACAGCTCGCGACCTCGGCAGCCGCCACCTGTGCAGCGGCATCCTCGCCCACCCCCTCGGGCTGCACTGCGCGGTGGCCAGGGATGGCACTGTTTCAGAAGGAGCGACGGACATCGGACGATTCCTCGGCGGCCTCCGTCGGGCGGTCGAGCGCGGAGCGACTTTCCTGGACACCGCCGCCTCCTACGGCTGCGGCCACTCAGAGCGCGTGATCGGCCGATTCCTTCGCGAGCACCCAAACCTTCCCGTCCAGCTGAGCACCACAGTGGGGCAGGTACGCGGTACCGCGCCGCACCCATACGCCGGCCGGCACATTCACCATCAGCTCGAGCAGTCGCTGGAGAACCTGTACGCCGAGCAGCTCGACCTGTACACACTCGACTCCTTCGATTTCGGCAGCGGTGACCGCTACCTCGGGAACGCCATCGACACCATGCGCACACTCCGGGACGTGGAATCCATCAAGGCGATCGGGATGCGGGGCCCGTACGCGGACTGCACAGCCTCACCCGATGAGCGGGAGAGGCAAGTGGAGCGGTTCCTGTACCTGTTCCGCTTGATCAAACCCGACGTGGTCTGGACCCGGTTCAACGCCTTCACGCCGACCATCCTGCTCGAGGGCGAGGATCTGTTCTCCTTCACCGCACGACACGGTGTGGGCCTGGTATTGGCCGCTCCGCTGACTCGCGGCGTACTCACCCGGCCCGGAGCACATACCTCAACACCGAGGCTCACAGGACTGACGCCACCACATGGGGAACAAATCAAGGAACGCCTCCACGCCCTCCACACCCACTTCGGCGACGCGCCGGGCACATTGACGTGCCTGGCCCTTCGCTCCTGCCTGCAGCGCGGTGACCACTGCCTGGTCGTCATCGACTTCAACACCGAGGAGCAAGTCGAAGAGAACTACAGCTGCCTGGGGCCCCCGCTCACGGAGTGGGAACTCCGCCTCGTCGACGAGATCTACGCCGACCTTCGAACCGGGCTCCAGGAATCCGTTGCGCGGGCTCCTGCTCAGAAGGTGCACGTATAGCGGCGCGCGCCAGATCCAGCTGCCACCGCGCATGTGTCCGCTGCCTTGGGTGCCCGAGCTACATCCGACCGCATCACCGTCCGAATATCAGGAACCGATATGACCCGCTGTGTCCCCATACCCCCGCCCCAGGGCTGACTGCCGCCCCTGTAGAGCTGCGGTCCCCCCGACGCCTCACCGCACTCCCCGCCCGCGACGCAGGCGGCGACACCGCCCTACTCCAGGTCCTGGCAGGCGCGGCATGACGCGCACTCGGGGCACTCCCCGACCCACCGATTTCCGAGGGACCACGCCATAACGGCGAAGTCACGTCGCGGTCACCCGGTACCGAGCACCGGGCCCCAGCCGGGTCCCGGAGTCCTGCACCACCTGTCATTACCCAAGGAGGCAAGCATGACCGCCGTTCAGACGGAGAAGCCGGTCGCTCCCGTGCAGCCGGCTGTCGACACCGTCGACGAGACCGACCCGTTCGGGCTCGACATCTCCTTCATCGAGGGCACGCCGGCGACCGAAACGGTCCTGATGTGCAGCACGGGCGACACCTGCGGCAGCTCCTGCCCCAGCGCCTGCACCACCTCGTAACCGCCGGGCAGCTCGACAAGTGCGGACCGGACGAACTGTCCGTCCGGTCCGCACCCCGCCTACAAGAAACGGAGCGTGGTGATGACACGCGTACGACACAGCTTGTACGAGGGTGCCGGACAGGCGATGCTGCGCGCCGCCGTGCATCTCACCGGACCGGCCATGCCGTCGTGGCCGGGGGGCTCGGCGTCACTCGAGGACTGGCGTGCGTGGCTGGACGCCGTGTGGGGCGACGGGGGCTTCCGACAGGCGGTAACCAGTGCCAGCCCGGACCTGGCCGATCGGGTACAGGCCATCCTCGGCGGCCGCTCCCCGAAGCTCCGACGCGTTCGCCGGACGGCACTGGCCACAGCCAGATACGCCATCCGGTACGCACGGCGCTCCACCCCGTACGGCCTTTTCGCCGGTGTCGCACTCGTCGAGTTCGGAGACACCGCCGCTCTTCGCTTCGGCGACCAGCACCAGTCCGTCACCCGTCCCGATCCGGCAGCACTCGACGAGGCGGTGAGCGAGTGGGAAAGCGACAGCGCCCTGCTGGGCGACGTCGAGGTGTGCGTCAACAACCTCGCCCGTCGGCGCGGCGGACACATCTACGTGCCGTCCGAGGGCGACGCCGAATACCGGCTCGCCCTGAGCAGCCCCGCACTCAGGTTCGTGCTCGACGCAGCACGCTTCCCGATCCGCTACTCCCTCTTGACAGAGAAGTTCGCCGCTGAGTTCCCTGCCGTCTCCGACCACGCCCGCACCAAGCTTTTCGGGGAGCTGCTTCGGGTACGGCTGCTGCGGTCCTCCCTGCGCGCTCCCGCCACCGTCATCGACCCCGCCGAAGCCTTACCCGCCGCGCTGCGTGCACAGGTACGTGACCGGCCCCCGGCGACTGATCTGCGCCTGAACGCCATGGTGCGGCTGCCGCACGAGGTTTTGATCGAAGCGGGAACGGCCGCAACCGTCTTGGCCCGGCTCGCCACCCACCCCAACGGCACTCCAGTATGGCGCCGTTGGGTCGAGCGGTTTACCGAACGCTATGGTGAGAACACCGCGGTGCCCGTAGAGGTAGTGACAGATCCCGACAGGGGCGTGGGATTCCCCGACGGGTTCGTCAAGACGGTGGAGCCGCCGCGCCCGATGTCCCGCCGGGACCGGATGCTGCTGGAGCTGGCCGGCACCGCCGCAGTCGAAGGCACGCGCTCCGTGGCGCTGACCGGGGCGATGATCGAGGAGTTCGAGGCGGCTAGGGAGAAGCCCAGCCTCATCGCGCCGCACCTCGAACTGGCCGCTCAGGTCGAGGCCCGCTCGATCCAGGACCTGGACCAGGGGAACTTCCGGCTGCGGGTGGTCACCGTCTCCCGATCAGCCGGCTCGATGACCGGCCGATTCTGGCACTTGTTCCCGGACACGGGGGCGACGTACACAGATCTGCCCACACTCGAGCCGAGCGCCGAGTTGGCGCAGCTCTCGTTCCACGCCGGCCGGGTCCCTGCCGACCTGCTCACCCGCGCCCCGCGCGTGCTGCCCCGGCTGGTGAGCGTCGGGGAGTTCTGCCGACCCGGCGACGGCGTGCTGTTCCCCTCTGACCTGGCTGTCAGCGTCCGCGATGGCCACCCACACCTGATGGAGATCGCAACCGGAACGCACCTGGAGCTGCTCGCGCCGACCGCCATCAACTTCCTCTGGAACAACTACACGCCGCCCATGGCCCGGTTCCTCGGAGAGATCAGCCGGGCCACCGCGCCCCAGGTGACCTGGTTCGACTGGGGCGCCGCCTGGACGCTGCCCTTCACCCCGGCGCTTACCTACCGGCGCTCCATCCTGGCGACCGCGCGGTGGAAGGTGCGAACCCGCGACCTCCCACGCCCCACCGCATCCCTGGAGGAGTGGAGCGACCAGCTCCACGCCTGGCGTCGCCGGTTCCGCGTTCCGGAGCGGGTACTCCTCGTCGAGGACGATCAGCAGCTTCTCCTCGACCTGGCCCAGGACGTCCACTGTGATCTGCTGCGCGCCCACTTGGACGCCAGCCCGATCGGCGTCGCCACACTGCACGAGGCGCCGCCGCCCGACGCCGACGGGTGGATCGACGGCAGGGCTCACAGCCTCGTCTTTCCCTTGGCGGCACGCTCATGACCGCCACAACGAGCCCGCCCCGCACGCAGGACCTGTCAGAAGGGACTCTGGGGATGGCGCTGCTCAGCATCGAGCGCGGTGACATGTCCCTCGCCCGCCGCCACCTCGCGCAAGCTGTCGCCAACGGTGTGAGCACCGGAAGCAACGCAAGCCTGTTTCACGGCGCCCCCGCGCTGGAGTTCGTGCTCGACCGTGCGGGGCATGCCGGCTGCGACGTCCGTGAAGCGGTCGACCGCGTGGTGGACAAGCGACTGGCAGCAGCACGGCGGCGACGGGAGTCCGGGGTCCTGCCCAACCTCGCCGATTGGGATCTGATCCGGGGCCTTGCCGGACTGGGCGCGCTGCTGCTCACCCGCGAAGCACCCTCGACCCGGCTGAACGACGTGCTCGCCCATCTCGTCACTCTGTCCCGTCCCGTTCGCGCCGACGGCCGGATGCTGCCGGGGTGGTGGTCCGCGGTCGGGCCCGGCGGCGAGGACATGGCGGGCGGGCACGGCAACAACGGCATGGCGCACGGCATAGCCGGTCCTCTCGCCCTGCTCTCCCTCGCCGCCCGGTACGACGTGCGCGTGCCGGGGCAGAGTGAGGCGATCGAGGTGTTCGCGAACTGGCTCGACAGGCAAGCGGGCCGCTACTGGACCACCCGCGCCGAGTTGGACGCCTCCGAGCCGCCCACGTCAGAACCCGCCCGCCAGTCGTGGTGCTACGGCCTGCCCGGCATCGCCCGCGCTCAGCACCTCGCCGCGCTGGCCCTTGGTGATCCGGCCCGGCGCCAAGCGGCCGAAGACGCCATCGTGCGCACACTGATCGATCCGTTTCAGCTGGCCCGTATCACCGACGCCACCTTGTGCCATGGCTGGGCCGGCCTGGTGGCCCTCACCCGCGCCACAGCCGCCGACAGCCTCACCCCGGAGCGGTTCACCGCGGTGATAGCGGACCTGAGCGAACGCCTGGCCAACGAGGTGGACCGACTACCGAAGCCCGGGTTCATGGAAGGCCGCAGCGGTGCTCAACTCGCCCTCGACGGCACAGACACCACGGGCTGGACCCGCGCACTGCTGATCAACTGACTCGGCCACGAGCCTTTTCTCGAGGAGCGTCCCCGCGCATGGACTTCAACGACGAGAACCTTCCGATCACCCGCGAGTCGACCTGGTGGCACGCCAGCGTGGCCTTACCCGGCGGCGCGGTGCGCGCCGAATCCGCGCAGGCTCTGGCGAGCGCGCTGCACAATCAGCGCTTCCACTTCCTCCGCAAGGACGCGGGGCTGCGTCTGCGCACCGAACGCCCGTCCGCCGCCCTGCTGGACCATCTCGTCACCGAACAGATCATCATCGGCTGGGTCGGCGGCATCTACGAACCGGAGACCGCAGCCTTTGGCGGCCCTGAGGGCATAACCGTGGCCCACGACGTGTTCTGCGCCGACAGCCGCAGCGCCCTGCCCGAGACCGGCAGCACCGGCACGCGCGAGCGCTGTGTGATGCTGCTGTCCGCCATGATCCGCGAAGCCGGCCTGGACCCCTTCGAAGCCGGGGACGTCTGGGCCCGTCTCGCCGCCCTGCGGCCCCCCATCACCCCGCCCAGTGGGAGCGCGCTCGAGCGTTCCGTGTCGGCGATGCGGCGCCTGATGAACGCGGACGCAGCCCGCCGCCCGGATGCCGAGCCGGGCTGGGCCGAGCGCGTCGCCGCGTTCGAGGACGCAGGCCGTCACCTGCGCAGTCTCGCCACTGAGGGGCGACTGGTACGCGGCCTGCGCGCCGTTCTCGCCCATCACGCGATCTTCGCGTTCAACCGCGCGGGCGTGCCCGCCCAGGAACAGGCCGCCACCGCGTGGCTCGGCCGTCACGTCGCATTCTCCACCGGACAAGGAGCTGACGTGTCTACCCGCAAGTCCACTTCCGTGGACCCTAACCTCGCTCGAATGGAGACCACCGTGGCACCCGTCACCGACCCCGCGGACCTGCGTGAAGCCCTGGCCGAGCGCCTCGTCGACAGCGGCCATCTGCGCAGCGAAGCCGCCATCGACGCCTTCCGCACCACCGACCGCCACCGGTTCCTTCCCGGCGTCGACCTCAAATCGGCGTACAAGGAGGACGCGGTCCCCATCAAGTACGACGAGACCGGCGAGATGATCTCGTGCATTTCCGCGCCGTCCATCGTCGCCACCCAGCTCGAACAGCTCGGTGCGCAGCCCGGCCACAAGGTCCTGGAAGCCGGAGCAGCCACCGGCTACAACGCGGCGCTCCTGAGCAAGATCGTGGGGCCCAGCGGAAACGTGTGGACCTTGGACGTCGACCAGGATCTCGTCGCCGGAGCACAGAAGAACCTCGTCCAGGCCGGGATCAGCAATGCCACCGCCATGCTGGCCGACGGCGCCGCCGGTCTCCCCGAGCACGCCCCGTACGATCGCATCCAGTTCACGGTCGGTGCGGGCGATGTGCCCGTGAAGATCCTCGACCAGCTCGCCCCCGGCGGACGCCTGGTCCTGCCCATGCGCATCCGGGGCAGCATCAGCCGCAGCTTCGCCTTCGAACGCGACGGCGACACCTGGAGGAGCGTCTCTTGCGAGATGGCCACCTTCATCCCCCTGCGCAAGGGCGTCTGCGACGACCTCTACACCCTCGTGCCCATGGAGGGCGAAGGTAACGTCCGCCTGGAGACGTTCAGCGAACAGGACGTCGACCGCGAAGCGCTCCGCACCGTCCTGGACCAGCAGAAGACCAAGATCCACACCGGAGTGAAGTTCCGCGGGCCCTTCGCATGGGAGTGGGTGTACCTCTACCTGGCGTGCGTACTGCCCAACGGCCTCTCCCGCCTTCCGGGACAGCGCCCCGGCTTCACCCCGCACTTCGGCTGGGGTTCCATGGCCGCGCTGGAAGACGGCTCCCTCGCCTATCTGACCATCCGCGAGGACGATGACGACGAGGGGCACTTCTGGGAGATCGGCGTCGTCGGCCACGGGTCTGTCGGAAACGCGCTCGCCGAGCGGGTCGTGAGCGAAATCCGAGCCTGGGACGCGACCGGCGGCAATGACGTGCCCGCGCCCGACTTCCGCATGGCCGTCGGCGAAGCCCGTGACCAGCTCTCGGCCGCCGACCCGCGCTTCGTCATCGACAAGCCGTACAGCCGCCTCGTTGTCGACTGGGCACGCAAGGGCTGAACCGATGATCCCCGCGATAGCCAGCCGCATCCCTCTGGTCCGCCGCACCAAGGCGCCGGCGCTCCCTCTACAGGAGCGCATCACCCACCTCACCGGGCTGACCGTCGCGCCCGCCGGTGCGAGCCACCACGACCTGGTGGCCCGCGCCTGCGGGGTCCTCAACTACGCCGCGCTGATCGCCTCCGACGTCGGGATGCCCGACCTGGCCACCGACCTGTGCTGGCGTCAGCATCAGGTGTTCGCCGACGCCGGGCGCCTGACCGGTGATATCGCCGTGATGTCGTTGATGCCGCTGATCAACTTATCCCGGCTGCTGACCCGTGACGGCGACGGCGAGGGCGCCTACGACATACTCATCCGCCTCTACCGCGCTGCCCAGCAGCGGGAGAAAACCGAGATCCACGGCCACACCATTGACCTGGCCCCCCTGACCGATACCGACGCCGGCCACCGCAAGGTGTGCGAGGAGCTGTGGGTCACCGTGCTCGTCGACGGCGCCCGCGCCCTGGCCTGCATCGGCCGCTGGACCGAGGCCGCCGACGCCATGGCCAAGCACCGGGGCATCGGCACCCGTCTCCTCGACGGCCGACAGATCAAGGTCATGTCCCTCATGGAACGCGGCCTCGACCAGCAAGCACGCGACCTGATCGACGCCACACAACCTACGGAGTCGTGGGAGAAAACCATTGGCGCCCTCCTGCGAGCCCACTGCCGCCCCGAGTCCTCCCCCGTCCCTCAACCCGTCCTCGACCGCGTCCTGAGCAAGGTCACCGCGCTGATGGCAGAGCCCGAACCGTCGACCGCCGCATTCCGGACCAGAGCCGGACTCGCTGCACTCGACCTGACCCGGGACCGGACAGTCAGCGCCCTGGGCCCACCGCAACAAGCCCTCGTCGATGCTGCCACCCTGGACGCATATGCCGCGCGCGAAGTCCTGCATCACCCAGTGGCATCGCTGATGCTGACCAGCGAGCAGCAGCAGAGACTCAGCACTGCCGTCAGCTCGTCAGGTCTCGGGGTCGGCCACTTGCCGACTCCCCAGCAGGACGCACTTACGGAAGCCGTGGCGCAGGGAGAAGCCGAGCTTCGCGCCCTGCTGTGACCCTGCTCGCGGCGAGCACGCCATCTTCCTGGAAGACAAGAGGACGCCACCGAGCGCAGGACCATCGTCGTCACCCACCAGCTCAAGAACAGCCGCCTCGCCGACCGCATCCTCGTCATGGACCAGGGCCGGGTCATCGAACACGGGAAGTGAAGGACCTGGTCAGCGCCGACGGCTTGCTCACCGAACTCGCCGCCCCGGCCAAAGCCCGTTGATCCGCCTCGAGAGCCGTTCACGCCCCTCCGTTGCCGCCCGTAGAAGCGAGACGCATGTGACCGAGACCCAGCAGACGATCGCCCACAGCACCCTGCGTGACCAGCTTGCCGACCAACTTCTCGCGGTCGGCCACATCCGCACCAATGCTGTCGAGAACGCCTTCCGCACAGTGCCCCGCCATGCCTTCGCCCCCGAAGTGCTGGCCGAGAAGGCGTACGCCAACGACATCATCCCCACCCGCCGCGCGCCCGACGGCCGGATCACCAGCTCCGTGTCCGCGCCCTGGCTCCAGGCCGACATGCTCGAGGCGGCCCGCATTCAGCCCGGCCACCGCGTGCTGGAGATCGGTTCCGGAGGCTACAACGCTGCCCTGATCGCGGAACTCGTCGGCCCGACGGGCAGCGTCACCGCCCTCGACATCGATCCGGCCGTGACCGACCGCGCCACCCGTTTCCTCTCCGAGACCGGATACGACCGCGTTCGCGTCGTCACGGCGGACGCCGAACACCTGCCTGCCGACGTCATTCCCGAAAAGGGCTTCGACGCCGTGCTGGTCACGGTCGACACCTGGGACCTGCCCTGGATTCACGCTCTCGCAGGAGGCGGACGTCTCGTTGCACCGCTGCGCCTGCACCAGTACGTGTGGGCCATCGGCTTCACCGAACGCGACGGCGCGCTCGTCAGCGACGAGCCGCTCATCGTCTGTGGATTCGTCCCCATGCAAGGCGCCGGCGCTTGGAAGGCGCCCCGGCGTGCCGTCCCAGGAACGGGCGTTCACCTCGCCTGGGAGGACGGCACTCCTCTGCCCGTCGACCAGCTCGCTCCGGCCCTCACCCGAGAGCCGTCCGTGGTCCGTACGGGCGTCACCGTAGGGGGCCAGGAGCCCTTCGACTCCCTGACGCTGTACCTGGCAGGCGCGCTCTCCGGTTTCTGCCGTCTGTCCGTCGACCCCGACGGCGACAACGGGGTCCTCAGCCCGCCGCCCCGGCACTGGCCGGCCGCGGCCATCGTGCGCGGCTCCTCCCTCGCGCGACTGGCCACCGAGCGCATCGCGGACGGCGAAGACGGCAACGGTGTGCACGAGCTGGTCGTGCACGGCTACGGGCCGGCCGGTCGCCCGGCCGCCAAGGAAATGGCCGATCATGTCCAGCACTGGCAGCGCAATCACCGTGCGGCTCGCTGCCCGCGCATCACCGTCCGGCCTCTGCACACCGCCGAAGCCGCACCCGGCACCGACAGGCCGCATGTGCTCCGCAAGAAGCACACACAGATTACGATCGACTGGCCTGTCATTCCCGGCACCGCGGCCCTGCTCACCGACGACCAGGGCCGCTACCTGCTGCACCTGCGCTCCGCCAACAAACCCATCTGGCGCCCCGGCCGGTGGGCTCTGCCGGGCTGGAACACCGAACGCGGCGAGACCTGCGACCAGGCCGTCGCACGCGAACTGCACGAGGAGACCGGCCTGGTCATCCCCGACCTCACGCCCTTCGTCACCCTGGACACCCTCGGCGCCGACGGCGCCTTCAGGGACCGTGTCCTGGTCTACAGGGGCACGCTCAACCGGCCCGCGCACGAAATCGAACTCAACGAGGGCATCCAGCTGCGGTGGACCCGCATCGAGGAGACAGCCGAGATGACCATGGACCCCGGCGCCGCGGCCGTCCTGCGCGAGCACCAGCGCCACCCGCACCCGCGCCCGGCGGACGACGGCACGCCGCCGACCGTCCAGGTGCGCGAGGCGAACGGGGACCGAAGCCGCAGCATCGTCGGCGCCCACCTCGTCCTCCTCCAAGGCGGCACGGTCCTGCTCGGCAAACGCCACCCGAACAGCGCCTTCGCCCCCTCCACCTGGCACCTGCCGGCCGGGCACCGCGAGCACGGCGAATCCACCCTGGCCTGCACGGTCCGCGAGGCGGCCGAGGAGACGGGTCTGACCATCGCCGCCAGCGACCTCACGCTGGTACACACCCTGGACCTGCTCGACCCCGGCAGCACGATCCCCCGGATACAGCTCTTCTTCGCCGCCTCCCGCTGGCACGGGGAACCCCGCGTCCTCGAACCGGACCGGTGCACCGAGTGGCGGTGGTGGCCGCTGGACGCACTGCCCGAGCAGCTCGTCGACTACACCCGCACCGCCCTGGCCGCCATCGCCCAGGGCGAGCCGTACACACAGATGGGTTGGCCCGCATGAACCGGCCGGCACACAACACCACGACGACGGGCGCGGCGTACTGGGAACCGGTGTGGCAGGAAGGCCGGCGCTACCGAACCATCAGCGAGGCCGAATCCGAGGCGCTACGCCGCCACCTCGGCCCCGGCCGCGACCGGCCCGCGCTCGACATCGGCTGCGGCAACGGCGCGCTCACCGCCCGGCTCGCCCAGCTCGGCTACCGCACCACGGGCATCGACTGCGCCCCCACCGCGGTGGCCACCGCCCAGGCCAACCACCCCCACCTCACGTTCATGTTGCGCAACTTCGACACCAACAGTCCCGCTCGCCTGCCCCACCCGGCGTTCAGCGTCATCGCCTGCCGCCTCGTCTACCGGTGGATCCCCGACAAGAGCGGTTTCCGCGACCGCGTACGCAGCCTCCCTCGCGCCCGGCGGCACATTCTGGGTAGTCACCTCCGTGCACGACCCCGCCCACGGCCGGCCCAAGGCGTGGGACCTCACCATCAAGGAGGCCGAACTGCTCACCACGTCGTGGCCACGCGTCCGCGTGACCGAGCTCGACCCCTCCTTCCTCTGCTACGCCCTGCAGTCGTGACCCGCCCACCCTCCGGAAGGACATGCCGATGACCGTGCAGTCGATCAACGAGCGGAGCTGGACCGTCTACGGGCAGCGCCAGCTGGATCACGGATACACGCCCCCGGTACCGCACCGCATCGACTGGGCGTTCTGGCCCGGCGTCGGCCCCGGCGCCGAAGTCCTCGGCGACCTGCGCGGCAAGCGCGTACTCGACATCGGCTCAGGGCCCGGCCACCACGCCGTCCACCTCGCGCGAGCCCACCGAGCCCTCGTGGACGGGATCGACCTGTCCCCCACGCAGCACCAGCGCGCCACTGCCGAGCACGGCACCGAACCGGGCGTGCACTTCATCTGCGCCGACGTCATCGAGCACCTGCGGCGCGCGGAGCCGTACGACGCCGCCTACGGCATCCGCACCTTCGGTTGCATCGACCCGCATCAGCTGCTGCCGGCGCTGCGGGACGGGCTCACCGAGAACGCCCCTCTGGTCTTCTCCGCCCTGCACACCGACAGCGACGGCCAAAGCCCCTCCGGCACCGTGGCACCGCGTGAGCAGCTCATCCGGCTCCGGGACGAGGAACCCATCCCCACCCACATGTGGGTGCTGACCCCACAACAGTGGGAGGACCTGCTCACCGAGTACGGCTTCACCGTCGAGGCCGTGGACCTGCTGCGGGCGCCCCAGGACGACAACCCCGTAGTAATCCAGCTCGTACGGGCACGACGCCGCCCCCATCGACCACCGGTCCTTATCTCCAGCCGCCCCCGCACGCACCGGGCGCCGGTCCCGCACGCCGCCGTGGGCGTCGGCACCATCCTCCTCGGCGACCAGGGACTGCTGCTCGGCCGTCACCGCCGAGGAACGTGGGAACTCCCAGGCGGAGCGGTCGAGCCGGGCGAGAGCTTCGAAGAAGCCGCCGTACGCGAGCTGGCCGAGGAAACGGGCCTGCGCGCAACCCGTGAGAACGTCACCCTCCTTGGGACGCTGGTCGACCATATGGACAACGTGCCGCGCGTCACTGTCGGCGCCATCGTCACGGCATGGGAAGGCGAGCCCGCCGACCAGCCGGGCGAGAGGGTCGGTGCGTGGCAGTGGCACAGTCCGGCGAACCTCCCCCAGGGACTGTTCGTCTGCTCGGCACAGATCCTCACGGCCTGGCGCCCCGATCTGCCCATCGATCACAGGCCCGCACACTTCACCCCGTTTCGAGAGAAGAGCTAGGAAGGTCGCGCTTCCAAGGGCTGTCACTCTGCCGGAGAGTTCATCGGCCCGACTCGTGTGCCCCTCCCCCCAGACCTGCAACTTGGGCTCGGCAACACGCTGAAGTTCCACCAACTTCGAGTCGGTGCGACTTCAGAGATCAGCCCTGCCGGAACACTCCGCCAGTGCGCGGGCGCTCGAACGGTGCGCCGTCTCAACCAATCGTGCAACGCGAACACTCGAACACATGCCTCCGGCACATGCGCGCTCTTCCACTATCAGTAGAAGCTGCAACGATCCGGTCATGAGTGATGAGCTGCCGTCGCCTGACATGTCCCTCGCCCTGGACGCGCCGCAGAACAGCGCCATCGTCGGTGAATGGCTTCTCGGTACGAGTGCTGTGCTCATGCAGCACCAGGGAGCCACTCGGGTGGCCGAGTTGATCGCGGACGTGACCTCTCTGGAAGTGAAGCTGTGGAATACACAGCGGCACCAGGAGGGCTACAAGATCGTGCTCGTGGTGGAACCCGGCCTGCTTCCGCGCTACGACGAAGCCGCCCTGGCAAGCATCGAGAAGGCCATGCGGATGGTGCTTGGGTCAGCGGGCAAGGACGTTGACGAAGTCCATGTCCGCCCGGAGCTTCCCCGGCTCGCCCTCGGGTGGAGGGATCAAGTGAAGGCCGTCAACGGCCCCAGGCCCAACAATCAGGCTCGCAAGGCGCGGCTCGAGCCGGACCACCCGATGGAAGATCGGCTCCACTTCACGAACCAGTACGAGCACCGCGTCTATCAGGTGCTCAAGCAACGGCAGGCCGCCTTGCCGGACAACGAGACGATCGGAATCATGCCGCTTGGAGGCATACGGGTCCTGCGTCGGGTGTTCGAACCCGACCTGCTGATCACATATCGCGGATACGCCGGCGTAATCGAGATCGACGGCCCTCAGCACAAGGGCCATGCCGGCAACGACCACAGCCGTACCCGTCAGCTCCTGCACGCCGGGGTGAAGGTCGTCGACCGGCTGAACGTGCAGGAAGTAAGCGCCCTGGCAGAGATCGAGAAGTTCGTGGATGACTTCCTGAAGCAGCTCGGGCGGCGGTAAACGGCACGGAGCCCGGCCGGTCATGCCCCGGCCAGGCTCCGATCATGCACGTGTAGGGTCAGACTGTGCGCTAATCTTCACTGCTCACGGCCTACGCCATGGTGATGGTGATCACCTTGGCCACCTACCTCGTGATCCTTCGGTGCGGGCTCCCGCCGCAGACGGATCGGCCGACTGATCCCCGGGCCCGCCACGCTGCTGAACCGTTGACCATCGTCTCAGCACGTTTCAGCCGCTCACCGAAGTACTGCCGCCAACTCTTCCCCCACGGCGAGCAGGTCCCGGTCCGCATACGGAGCGCCGATGATTTGCACGCCGATCGGCAGCCCTTCCGCAGTCGTGGTCACCGGCACGACCAGGCTGGGCAAGCCGACGTGACTGGTGAGGTTGGCCCAGCCCGTCTGGTCGAAGAAGCTGCGCTCCTGACCGTCGACCATAAGCGTGCGGCTGCCCGCAGGGATCGCGGCGGTGGGCGCGGCCGGCGTGATGAGGACGTCATACTCCGTGAAGAACCGCTGCCAGGTGGCCCGGAGGCGGGCGCGTTCCTCGACGGCGAGTAGCCAGGTGCGGTGTGTCTGGGTCCGGTGGCGGAGGAACGTCGCGCGGGGGCTCGTGTCCTCGTCCCGTAGTGCTCGTGCGGCCGCCAGTTCTTCGGCGGCGGCTTCGTCGGTGGCGGTGGCCGTCGCGGTGGCGTGCAGGAGCTGCTCGAACAGGCGTGTGGAGACGGAGAAGTCCACAGGTTCGGCGATGTGGCGGACCACGGCGCCGGCGCCGGACAGCACGTGTTCGGTGGTGGTGAGGGCCTTGGTGGTCGCGCTGTCGACCGGACAGCTCGGGTCCTCGGCCCAGATAGCGACGCGGAGCTGGTCGATGTGCTTGCTCGGCGTCGGCAGATCCACGCGCCAGGGCGTGTTCTCGCTCGGGGCCGGTGTCGTCAGCGCGGTGAGCAGCAGGTCGAGGTCGCGGGGGTCGCGGGCCAGGGGTCCGGGCGTCATCATGTCGCTGCTGGTGAGCCAGCCCGGCGGCCGCGGGATGTGTCCGCGGGCCGGGACGAGCCCGTGCGTGGGTCGTAGAGCGTGGACGCCGCAGTAGTGAGCCGGGAGGCGGAGAGAGCCGGCGAGGTCGCTGCCGAGGTCGGCGGGCGTGAGGTGGGCGGCGACCGCCGCGGCCGGACCGCCGGAGGAGCCTCCGACCGTGCGAGCCGGGTCGTGAGGGTTGAGGGTGGGGCCGAAGAGAGCGTTGTCGGTGTGGAGGTCCTGGCAGTAGGCGGGGGTGTTGGTCTTGCCCATGATCACTGCCCCTTGGTGGCGGAGCCGGGCGACGGCGTCCGCGTCCTGCGCGGGCACGTGGTTCTGCAGGTCTTCGGCGCCGCTGGTGGTGCGCAGTCCGGCCGTTTCGAACGAGTCCTTGATGGTGAGTGGAAGGCCGTCGAGAACGCCGATGTTCTCGCCGCGGGCCCGGCGTTCGTCGGCGGCATGGGCGGCTTGACGGGCCGCGTCGTCGTCTCGGGTGACGACTGCGTTCACCGTGCTGGTGTCAATTCGGGCGAGATGGAGATCGAGCAGCTCGCGGCTGGAGATTTCGCGGTGGTCAAGTGCGCGGAGCTGGACGTGCGCGGGCTGGAGTGACAGGTCCGTGGTCATGCGGTGGCTCGCTCGGGGTGGGGGGTGCGGGCGGTTTCGGTGGGAAGGTGTCGGGCGACGGCGAGGAGGGCCTCGATGTCGTCCATTGGCCGGCTGGCTTGACGTTCGACGTCGGCGAAGTCAGTGAGCCGGTCGGTGTCAGGGCGGGCACCATCGGCTCGGGCGGCGATGCCGGCCCGGATCTGGTCGGCGGTGACGGCGGCGTTCAGCTCGTCGCCGTGCAGGCCCCTCGCGCGGTGGTGGGCCTCGCTGGTTTCGCGGACCCCGACATCGAGGTACGGGCGGATGACGAAGCGGCCGTCGCCGATCTCGACCGCGCGTCGGTAGAGCTTGATTGCGATGCCTCGGAAGCGGCGACGCTGGTCGGGGTCGGCGCGGTCGATCGGGAGGGCGATCTCGGGTGCCTCGCTGTAGAACGCCAGCCACAGGGGGCGCAGGCGGTGGTAGCTGCGGTGCTGTTTGATCCTGTACTGGATGCTGCGGGCCTGGTCGGAGAGGGTGGGCACGAGCCAGCCTACGAGCGTCAGCATGGCGCCCACGTCGCCGCAGGTCCACGCGAAGCCCTCCCAGGCGTGGAGAGAAGCGCCGAAGGTTCCCGCGATCACATTGCCGATCCGTACAGCGCTGTATCCGAGGGTGACCACGGCACCGAGAGCGACGACGCTCAGACCGACGCGAACGGAAGTGTGGGTACTGCGCCGGGCGAACCGCCAGCAAGCTCGGGCGAGGAACAGCTCCCCGAGGGTGTACGCCGTGACGTACAAGGTGAGGTACGCGGCATACACGTCGTCGTGCGCGTAGTACAGGGTGAAGTCGATCGGTCGCGGTGCGCTGGGCGTGAGCAGGGCGAAGAGCACCAGGAGTCCCGCGATGACCGCCAGGCCGACGCCGAGCCATGCTCGCGCTCTCCTCCGCGCGACGTCCGACGGCGAGCCCCAGTAGGTCAGAACCACCTGCTGGCAGACCAGGAGGCCGACCACGCACCCGTGGGCCAGGGGGACGGACAGGTTCACGGTGCCCAGAACGCGGTCGAGGTGCTGCCATATCGGTGTGATGGAGAACAGGAACGACAGTCCTGAGAGCAGGAATACGGCGGCCAGGGCCGTCGAGGCGGGGTCTCGGCGACGGGCGGGCAAGTCCCGGAGGAGGCAGAGGAACCCCAGGATCGCGACGACGAGGCTGATCGGGTGGAGCAGGTCCTTCACCGTCGCGCCTCCCGTCGAGGCAGCAGCGTGTGCGTGACCCGGTCCTGCACATCGTCCCCGGTGGGCTCGTCGCTGCGCAGCCAGTGATCGATGATCTGGCGCTGCAGGAGCGAGGCGAGGAGCTCCGTCTCGCGCTCCTCGGCCTCGTCGTACTTGGTCCGCCCGAGCATCATCTGCACGACCGCCGGATCCATGGTGGTGATCAGGCTCGGTGCGAGAGTCGCCAGCGAGCGGGACTCGTGATGCCCGAGCAGCAGGTGGCTGAACTCGTGGGCGATGATGTGGTCCTGGTGCAGAGGGCTGGTCCGCGGGTCGTAGAACACGTAGACGGCTCTCTCGGTCACGGCACATGCCCCGCAGACCGACGCGGTCTGCTCTCTGGGCTCCAGCACCACCGTGCGACCCGTGCGACGAGATACCTCGTCCCGTAGGTCCCGGACGCTTGTGACATGAGGGAGATTCAGTTCGGCCAGGAGATCATCCTGGCGCCGCCTACGTACAGACCACATCGCTGTTCCTCGATCGCTTCCTCAACTGCAGCCGAGAGCCGGCTACTCGGGGGGCGGCAGCCCCTCCATCTTTCGCACGCCATCCACGAGACCAAGAACCGCGTCCTTGCCGTCCGCCGAGACATCGGAGAGACGAAGGAGCACGTTCTTGATCTTCGTGTCGCGGAGCAACGCCAGCAACTTCAGCTCCTGCGCGGTCTTCTCGGCGACTTCGTCGTCGAACCAGTAAGCAGCGGGGACGCCGAAGAACGTCGCCAGCGCTTCGAGATGACGCATCGTCGGGTTGTCGCGGCGGCCGGTGCGCAGCATCCACAGATAGGTGGGCGTCACCGTCTCGAGCCCTCGTTCGGCCATCAGCTCGGCCACTTCGGCGTTGCTGTACGGGCCGCGCTCGGGCGGGTGCACCGCATCAAACAGGCGGTTGAGCCGGTCACTGAGCTTCCGCGCACGCGGACTCATCGACCCCTCTGTCGGCTCTCTCATGATCCTCTCCAGGCCGGGATCCATAGCAGTTCGATCACTGCCCTCCGAGATTAACACCAGTTGACTCACCGTTCTGACGTGTGGAAAGTTCTTCCTCACCAGCACGTTTCTGCGTGGCGCACGCCGCCCTTCGGGGCGGTCAGTCTGCGTTTACCGGGTTCACCGGCACGGGCACGCTGGGCGTCGTGGCGCAAGCCACCGCCGCCCAGCGCCTCACGTCATGCCCGGCAGTGGCAGTGCAGGAGTTGATCAACGTTCGACGGGGAAGCGTGGGAGCGACAGTGGGCACACCTCATCCACGTTGCGCTGCCAACCTGGGGAATCCCAATCCCTCGCCCCATGCCGGGCCTTCCGGCGCGCATCGAGCATTCCGGGCAACCGCGGCTACGGACCGCCTGGAGGCTCTGCGGCAGCGTGTACCGAGTTTCGCGAGCGACTGTGAAAGCGAGCGTTCGCACTCGTCACACTCTGCAACCACTACAGAGATTGAGAACCAAGTATGGATCTTGACACGGGTCCGTGCGTATGTTCGTCGTCCCCAGGCGGCTTGCCCGGCGCCACGAACGTAAGGAGCACACAGGTACCGATCAACTCGCGAGATCCGCATACAGCGACGGCGCCCGAGAGCGGCTACTCCCGGACGCCGAACGCTGAATGGCACAACCGCCCCGGCTAGGGCGGCTATTGCCCACCATCACCACGCTGATCCCTTCCACGGGGCACGTCAGCGTGGCAACACTGCGAAAGGGATTGTTGCATGCCTCCTGTCCTGCGCAAAAAGCCCGACCGCCTGGGCTGCACGGCAGCCACCTGGGGCTGGATGCCTTCCTACCCCGAGGCAGAGCACATCACCAGGGCTTCGGTGAACCACCCGTCCCGCCTCCTCAGCAGGAGCGGCCGATGAGCGTCGATGCCCGCGAGTGGGTGTGGGAGCACAGCACCAGCAAAGGAACCGCACGCCTGGTCCTGCTGTCGATCGCCGACCGGGTGGCCGACGAGCAGTGCATCGCCTGGGCCTCCCTGGCCAGCCTGGCGCAGCGCACGCGAGCCTCACGGTCCACGGTGCGCGAAGCACTCGACCGGCTGCTCGGCAGCGGCGAGCTGGAGCAGCTCTACGACCTCACCGGCCCGCAACGCAGCACGGTCTACCGACTGCCACTCGTAGCGAAAGCGCTGGCGGAAGCCGCGCGGCAGCAGGAGAAGGACGACGCAGCCACACCGCCGGACGCGCACGCCGAGGTTGACCTGGCACCTCGGATCTCGGCTCTGCGACGGTACGGAATCCGTTCCCGTGAGGTACCGGCCTACCCGGCCACATACCGGAAACCGGCAGGTGCGGAATCCGGCCCCTCCCGCCGGAAACCGGCACCCCGACGTACCGAAGACCGGCACAGCGATGGACCGGAAACCGGCCCCCAGAACCGTAGTGATCGAAAGGTGAACCGTAGGTACAGCAGTGGTGGTACCGCCGTCACCCCGGCCGGCGAGTGGCAGATCGACCCAGCCACCCACGCCTGGGCCAGCCATCAGGGGCACCTCACCCGCCTCGGCGAGGAGGGCCTGCGCACCGCCGACGAGAAATGGCGTGCCTACCGGGCCGACTGGAAACCCCGGTCGGCTGCTGCCTGGGCTGCCGACTGGCGTTCCTGGATCGCCCGGGAGCATGCCCCGGGCCGCCCGAACCTGCACTCCCCACCCGGCACCGACGGCCCCGCACCGCGAGGCGGCATGACCCGCGCCGAGGCCCACACCGCCGCCCTCCTCGCCGCCCTCGACGAGCCGACCGAATCGGAGTAGCCATGGACCGCCGCGAAATCGCCGCCCTGCTGGCCTACATCGGCCGACTCGATCCCCGCACCATTCGCACCGACCAGGGCGAGGCCCGCGACCAACTCGCCCAGTGGTACGAGCTGCTCGCCGACGTGCCCCTGGCCACGCCGTACGGCTGGGACGCCCGTATCACCGCCCGCCGGCACATCCGCGTCTCGCCGTACCAGATCCTGCCCGCGGACATCGCCCGCCCATGGGAGAGCTACCGACGCGACCGCCTGGAGCGGCACACCGACCCCACTCCGTCCGCAGACCCGGACGACCAGGCGGCTTGGACCGCCGAGCTGGCCGGCACCCGGCGCGCAGTCGCCAGCGGCGGTGCTCAGCCCGCGCAGTACCAGCAGCTCACCAGCCGTCGGATCGACCCAGAGCTGGAGGCGAGGCTGCGAGAAGTCGGCTCCTGCATCCCGCCGGAAGCCCGGGCCGCCCTCGCGCCCTATCGGCCCGCCCGTGCGGCCCGGGAAGCCGCCGTCTCCCAGGGGCAGCCCGACGCGCTCTCGGTCCGGTGCGAATGGTGCGACGCCGAGGTCGGTGAGCCGTGCCGCCGCCGACAGGTCGGCCCCGAGGGCACGGCACGCGACAACACCCCGCGCACAAAACCGCACCCCGGCCGCTTGGACCTCGCCGCAGCGCAGCGCACCCCGCAGGCCCAAGCCACCCAGCAGGCTCAACAGCCCGCAATGGTCTGACCATTACCTCGCCGGTGCACACATCTGGTGCACCGCCTCCCTCACACCACCGTTCCGCCCCGGCTGCGGCGCCCTACCCAGCGCCGCAGCCGACACCCGACCCCGCGTCCGCCCACCGCCGACTCCGACCGGCCGGCGCGGCAGCACATCGGAGACCACCTTGCACCACATCACCACGCACGACGCGCCGACCACCGGCCTGCGCGGCATCGGCGACATCAGCTGGCATGCCCGTAGCGCGTGCCACGGCATGGAGCCCGAGGACGCCGACGCCGTCTTCTTCCCGCTGCCACGGGACCACGAGGCCATCGCCGAGGCGAAGGAGCTGTGCGCCGCATGTCCGGTCCGCCGCGACTGCCTCAACTACGCCTTGGAGAACAGCCTGAAGGAGGGCATCTGGGGCGGGCTCACCGAGGCCGAGCGGCGCCCCTGGCACAACGGACTGCCTCGGCGCCTCGACTACAGCCGCGTGCTCGCCTTCTTCAACGGACGCGACGTGCATCTGACCGAGGCCGAACGCCAAGTCGTCATCGACCACGCGTACGTCCGTGGCTGGCGCCCCGACCGGCTCGCCGGCGCCCTCCAGATCAGCCACAAGTACGCCCGTGACCTGCTGCGGCAGGCCGCCAACAAGGTGTTCGACAGGGACCGGACCCTCGGCGTGCCAAGGCGCAAGAAGAGGACGTCGCAGGCCTCCCCGACAACGGGCCGGCCCGCGACCACCGAACCCGGCATGAGACGGCCCGTATCCCGTCCGGTGACGTCGGCTTCCGTGCACGCCCTCTCCCGAAAGGCCGCATGACTCACCTTGTCCTGTCCCTCGGTGCCGTACCGGACCTGTCCCTCATCCTCGCCATCGGCGTCCCCATCACCATCTCGACCCTGGCTCTGGCCCTGACCGGCTGGGTGATCCGCCGCCGGAGAACACGCCCGCGGAATCGTTCGGGCAGCCCGGCGGTCAAGGTCGCGGCGCTCGCCGCGCTCGGCTGTACCGCCTACAGCGCCGACACCTCATGGCGATTCGCCGCCGACTACCTCGACATGGCCGGCACCGCCGAGCGCGCTGCGATGTTCGGCGCAGCCGAACTCGCCCTCTTCGCTACCGCGCTCATGGCTCGGCAGAACCTCTCGGTCCAAGGGGCACCCGGACTGCCGGGCACCCTGGTCTGGGTCATCACCGGCGTACAGGTGATCCCCGCCTACGCCGAGAGCGGTCCCGTCGGCGGCACGGTCCGTGCCTTCGTCGGCCCCATCATGGCGGCGATGCTGTGGCATCTCGCCATGGGTATCGAGCTGCGACTGCGTACCCCCGGAGCAGCCTCACACGGCCTGATCGCCACCCTCGGACGGGAGGTGCGCGAGCGACTGCTGTCCCGCCTCGGCATCGCCGCCCGGGACCGCGACGCCGCCCAGATCACCCGCGACCGGGCCACCGCCCGCGCCGTCGCCCTCGCGGCCCGCCTCGCCGAGTGCACTTCGGAGCAACAGCAGAGCTGGCACGGCCGACGACTCACGAGACGGCTGTCGAAGGCGATCGGCAGGGCTTCAGTCGGGACGGACCCCGCCCAGCGCGCCGAGCTGCTCGACCAGCTCGCCGCCCGTCGGCACGCACTCGCGCTCGCCACGGTTTCCTTGCCCTCGCCGTGGTCCCCGCATCACGACAGTAGGACGACCGCTACGGTCCCCGCGCCGGAGGCCCGCATCCCCGCGGTCCCCATCGGCTGTCGCCGCGATGGCGCCGAACCGATCGGGGACCGGGGACTGCACCAGAGGAGGGGACCGGTCCCCCGAACCACAGAGCGGGACGCGGGGACTCGGGACCCTGGCACAGGGACCGGAGACCGTGGTGCGGGGACCGGGGCTGGGGCTGGGGACCGTGGTATGGGGACCGGGGCCGTCAAGCCGACGTCCAACGAGTGGCCCAAAAATCACGCGGGGACCGGTTGCCACTCGTTTGTCATCCCTGCTCAGGCCCATGGGCCGCACCGGAGACCGCAAGAGGCCGAGTCAGGGACCGAACTCACCGGAGACCGGGAACCGAGCAACCCTGACACGGAGACCGTTCCCGGGGACCAGGCACCGAGCAACCCGGACACCGGAACCGAAGCCACCGGGGACCGGGGACACAAGGCCTCCCTCAACCGGAGGCCTACCACGAAGGCCAGAAGCAACGCCAAGTCCGACGCTCGGTCCCGCAACACTCGGTCCCGCGACGCTCGGACCCGCACCTCGCACGCGCAGCGTCCCCCGCAGGAGCTGCAGGAGTCCGTGGACCAGCTCATCAAGCAGGTCCGCCCTCATGTCCCCGCCCTGCTCGACCGGGACGGCAACGAGTCCGTCACTCGGGTCCAGCTGAGGGAGATCCTCCGGCGCGAGGGCCTCAAGGGCGTCCGGAACGACCGCCTGGGCCTCGTTCTCCAGCAGCTGCGGAGCGTCGAAGGCACCACGAACACAAGGAACACCGCACGATGAAGACCTGCCACCGGTTCGAGACCCTCCGCGAGGAATACGAACGGGAGATCGGCTTCCTGAACGCCCACTCCGAGCGGCATGCCGGCAGGCCGTCGGCGAAGTCCAGCGCGAAGCACGCCGCGTCGACGAAGGCGCTCATGGCGCGGGCACTCAGTACCCACGTCAGCCGCTGCCCCGAATGCGGATGACCTGCAAAGCAGCAGGTCAAACACCTATCTACTCACGGAGCCCGCCGCTGCGTCGGGCCACTCCCCCGCTCCAGGAGGCACCGCATGATTCCCCATTCCACCCGCCCGTCCACGCCCACGGCTGCCGAGGCCTGCGCCTGGGCGGAGGTCTTGGTCGGCCGACGGCTGCTGCACGCCGCGGTTCTCGCCCCGACCGGCCAGTGGCCCATCCAGCACGAACCCGACGGCCTCGTCAGCGCCCTGCCGGGTCCGGCCGAGGTCGTCGAACTGGTCGCCGCCGTTCAGCACCGCATCCGCCGCTCAGCGAGGCCCCGTACCCGATGACAACCCCGAATCAGAACGGCACCGCGCCTGAACCTGCTCCAGACTCCAACTCGGTGTCGCAGCGAGCAAGTTGGGGCGGAAGCATAGCTTCCGCCGAACCCGCCCCCGAGAGGGCGGGCCAGGACCAGCGCCAGGGGGCGCGGGTCCTGGAGGCTTCGACCGAGGGCGGATCGAAGCTGGAGCGGGAGGAGGAGCCGTTCGAGCGCCGCAGCCGCCTGGAGGGCACTGCCCACGTCCGCCAGCGTCCACGTCAGCCGCGCGAGACGAAGCGCCTTCACCAGCCCGCGACGCGCTTCAACGACGCCGAGTACGCCCTGATCAAGTCCGCCGCCGACCGGTGCAACCTGACCGTCGCCGGGTTCCTCGCCCGTTCCGCGCTCGCAGCCGCCCGGGACCTCGACCGCACCCGCGCCGAGATCGCCGACGAGCGTGAAGTGATCACAGCCCTGTTCGACAGCCGTCGCAGGCTCGGCTGGGCCGGCAGCAACCTCAACCAGGCAGTCAAGGCCCTCAACTCCGGCGCCGAAGCACCACAGATCGACGCAGCAGTCGCCGCCGTCCAACGCGCCGCCGAGACGGTCCGTGCAGCCTCCGCCCGACTGATCGAGCAGCACACCTCATGATCCCCAGCATCAACAAGTCCGGCTCCAGGACGATCGGCCTGCTCGCCTACCTCTACGGTCCGGGCAAGCACGAGGAACACATCGATCCCCACCTCGTCGCCTCCTTCGACGGCATGTCCCCCGACCCCGGCCGCGATCCGAAGGCCACGCTCAAGAATCTCCAGCTACTCCTCGACCAGCCCGTCCAGGCTCTCCCCGAACACGCGCGTCCGGCCAAGCACGTCTGGCACACCTCGGTGCGCGCAGCCGCCGACGACCGGGTCCTCACCGACGCGGAGTGGGGCGACATCGCCCGACGCGTCGTGGCCGCCACCGGTATCGACCTCGGCGGCGGCCGACCCGGCTGCCGCTGGGCCGCCGTACGGCACGCCGATGACCACATCCACATCGTCGCCACCCTGGTCTGCGAGGACGGCAGCCGCCCCGACGACTTCCGCTCCGGCAAGCGGGCCCAGGCCGAGTGCCGCCTGATCGAGAAGGAACTCGGCCTTCACCAGGTTGCTCCCGGCGACGGAACCGCCGCCCAGCGACCGACCAGTGCCGAGCGTCACAAGGCCGAGCGCCAGGGCCGGGCACGCACGGCGCGAGAGGAGTTGCGCGAGACCGTGCGGCGCGCGGTGGCCGGCGCGACGAGCGAGGAGGAGTTCTTCGACCGGCTGGCCGCCGCCGGCCTGCTGATCCGCAAGCGAGTCGCCCCTTCCGGTGACCTGCTCGGATACAAGGTCGCCTTGCCCGATGACCGGAACAAGGCCGACGAGCCCGTGTTCTACCCCGGCGCCCGCCTAGCGCCGGACCTGTCTCTGCCGCGCATCCGGGAGCGCTGGTCCGCGGACAGCCGCGCGCGGGACGCCTCACCAGCTGACCGGACTGGCTCAGCAGCCATGACCAGCCCGGCCGCCGCGCGCCGACGAGCGGCCTCAGCGACGTGGACGGCGGCGCTGGTCATCGAGCATGGCGAAGATGCGGTCGCCGCCGCGCACATCGCAGCGGCCGGCGAGGTACTGGACGCGCTCGCGAAGACATCCGCCGCCCACACCCGTCACGAACTACGCGAGGCGGCAGATGCGTTCGAGCGCGCCTCCCGCTCCCACGTCCGTGCCGAACGGGGGCACGATCGGGCGCTGCGGCAGGCCGCCCGGGACCTCGTCCACAGCGGCCCGGTCCTCGGTCGCGGTGAGGACGCGGCAACCACGGCGATGGCGATCGACATGCTCTTCTTCCTCATCAC
Source organism: Streptomyces sclerotialus (assembly GCA_000719105.1). Lineage (GTDB taxonomy): Bacteria > Actinomycetota > Actinomycetes > Streptomycetales > Streptomycetaceae > Streptomyces > Streptomyces sclerotialus_B. The sequence continues at coordinate 46,390 of JODX01000034.1, forward strand.
CGCAGCCGCCCACTGGCACGCCAAGAAGAACCACGCACAGCAGGCAGCGGCAGCCCACCGGGCCGCCGAGCACCTCCGCGCCGCCTACCAGGCCGCCGCAGCGACGCCGCTCGCCGCCCTGTACCAACGGGGACGACGCCTCGATCGCACGTTCCGACTGCGGCAGACGGCGCTGCTGCGTGCAGCAGTACCGGAGCTGGCCGAGCAGATCCTCGCCGAACCCGGCTGGTACGCGCTCGCTGCCACTCTCGCCGACGTGGAGGCCGCCGGTCACGACCGGGCTGCTCTGCTCACCGAAGCTGTGGAGCAACGCGAACTCAACACGGCCGCGTCGATCAGCGATGTCCTCGTATGGCGCCTGCGCCGGGCCGCGGACCTGCCCGCTGACTCGACCAACACGGCACACGACGGAACCCCGACGGGACACTCCATGCACAAGCCGAGGCAGCGTGCTCCCTGTCCAGTATCGCCGTCCCGCTCAGGTAATCCGCTGGCCAGGGATCAGCAGTAGGCCACAGAGCAGGCCTACGGCGCCCAGCCGAGCGAACCGGTAGCCGCACTGGCCGGAGTCCTGTTCTGTGCGATTATCGCGGGCGGCTGACAGTGGGGGCGTGCATGGCCAGCGGCTGACCAAACGCCACCGACACGGAGGCATGTCCGCCTCGACGGCGACCGAATCGCCTGCCCCATGCAGCCATCTTGTCGGGAGCTACGTGCACCGTAACGCCATTTGACCCGCGTGTGAGCGATCTCCGCGAAGTGGGCCAGCGCCGAGGAAGCGCCAAGGCGACGGCTTGGCCGCTCATGACTGTGGAGTTCGTGAGTTGAAGCAGTCCAGGGGTTAGGTCACGATCACGACGCGTGCAGGACGAGGCAAGGAGGGACGTCAGGGTGTTTCACCGGATACGCCGTCGGCGAGCAACAAAGCCCAGCAAGCTGGAGCGCCGCAGCTACGAGGCATACGTGCGGATGGCCGGCCAGGTGCCGGTGGAGGTCGAACGAGTTCGGGCCGCGCAGCAGCCTGCTGAGCCAGCACCCTCGGTGGACGACTTCCTTCCTCGCGAGCTGCGCGTGCCGAGCCATGACCAGCTCGATGGCCGGATGATGCCCTGGGTGCAGCCGATCGTCCTCGACAGAGAGGTGGTGGTGTGCGCCAAGTGCGGCGCATACCGCGACTGGCTGATCCTCTCCACACGGGACCAGATCTGGCTGCGCTGCCGCCAAGGCCACCAGCAGCAGGAGACTCGTCTCGACACCGCTTGGTACAACCGGTTTGCTGGCCCTGCGGACGCGCACCACGAGACGTTCGAGGACTGCCTGCGGCACCTCGGCCACTGATCGTCATCACGCTGATGCGCGCAAAGCCCGGCCATCCTCGAGGATGGCCGGGCTTTGGGCGATGTCGGGCAGGCAGAAAGCGGCCGGGCCTCGTTCCGCGTGCGGACTCACAGTGGCTCTTGGGAGCGGCGTTCACGAACACGTACGTGCCGTCAGTCGGCCGGAGCGCACAGGAGCCGATCCCTGGTGCTCTCGGGCAGCACCCGGCGCAGGACCGAAGCCGCGGAGCTGAGGGAAGCAGCGAACGCGGCGACGAGGTCATGCGGCACGCCGGCGGCGAACGACGCGGCCCACAAGCAAGGCGCGCCCATCAACGGCTCGGCCCATGCCTGCCAGCCGGCCGGGCCCTCCTCTCCGCTCTCGGTCATGAAGGTCCGCGGATCGCCGTCCTGGATCAGGGGCGGCACCTCACCGAGGCTGAGGTGAGAGGTGAAAGCCGGGTCCGTCGCACCCGCGTGGGGCTGGTCGATGTCGCGGAGCCAACCGTGTGCGGTGACGACGTCGAGCACCTGCTCGGGGCCCGCGCGCGGCGCGACAGGCTGATCGCGGGCGTCGAGCGCGACGAGGAAGTCGGCGAGTACCTCTCCGGGAACGTCGGGCGTGAAGTAGGCGGACCATCGCGCGAAGGGCGTATATACGTCCTCACGAGCAGAGACCTGCCATGCGATGGGCCGCTCACCCAGGTGAAACGGCTCGTCCGGTAGCAGCCACTGCGCCCAACGGAGATTGTCGGGACTGATGTGCAGGACAGTACTGCGCACGACCTGCCGGTCCTCCGGCACCTCGTCCGGCTCCTGACGTCCTCGGACGATCGTCAGGCTTGTCCAGCCGAGCTCGACGAGCATGTCGGCGACAGTGTCGTAGAGCCGTCCGTCGTCACCGGCCAAGTGCCGGGGACCGACCCAGTAGGCGGTCTGGGCGCTGGAGGGGGTGGACGGGCCGAGCGGGAAGTCGAAGTTCAGGGACGCCTCCGAGGGGCTGGTGGGCTACTTGCCGCCGCCGGCACGGCGGCGGGGACGACGCGGGGGTGCTTGGACGGGCTCCTGCCAGGCCAGGGCTACGGCAGCCTCCGGCGGCAGATGACCGAGCTGGGTGTCCGCATCCCGCCCTTCGGCGAGGTAGACGACGGGCTGCCCGGTCTCGTCCGCGGCCTGGACGACCTGTTCGAGGCGGTGCGCCATCGGAAAGAACGGATTGATCGCCTGCCGCACCGGGGTACTGCGATCGACGGCGGACAAGAGGTCGATGAGATCGCCGACGGTCATTTCTTCTGGATGTGCCATGGACAGCCTCCTTCAAGCGGGGGGCAGCAGATGGGGTGGCGGCCTGCGGACCGCCGGTGACGGGAGCGACCCTCCAGTGTGGAGGGCGTCCGGCCTGAGCTGCTGGCGCTATACGCGCTGGGAGGTCGCCAGCACGCGAGCGACGGCGGCGGCGGCTACGATCTCGGCCGGTGTCTCCGTGTCGAAAGCCACCTGGTAGCCACGCACCTTGGCCGTACCGGTGACGGCGGTCTTCCAGCCTTCGCCGTCGGTGCCTGGACGGCCGAGCGGGAACAAGCCGAGATAGAAGCGTCCGTCCTTGCTGTTGACGTGTACGTCCGCCCGGTCGTCCACGACGACGTTGAGGTCGTCCGCGGAGAACTGGTCCATGACGAGCGAGCGTGGGCTGGCCGGGGCCGAGCTGGTCGCCCTCCGCGCGGTGCCACCGGCCGAGGTCGGCACGGCGGTCTGAGCCACGGAATCATCGCATCGGGAGTGACAGCCCATGAATCCTGACTGGACGGCACTCGGCCAGGTCGCCGCGGTGAGCGCCGGCGTCACCGTCGCCGTGGTCGTCGTATTCGCCCTGGGCGTCCGGGGCATGGCCGACAACGAGGAGACGCGCGAGCAGCGTGGCACCGCCTCGGCTCTCGGCCTCGCCCAGGCCGCTCTGTGCTTCCTCACGTGCGCGGCGGTGGTGGTGTACGGGATCTGTCTGATCGTGCCGCACTTCCACTGACGCCGTACGGAGGCCCGGCCGACACGGCGGTCGGACCTCCTCGGTTCACGGCGCGTAGGCCATCGCGATGTCACATGGCGAAGGCGTCCGGCCAGCTGGAGCGAGGAAGTTCTTGGGACTTACCCCGTGAGGGGACCGGCTGCGGACACGAGGCGGGGCGTGTCCGTTGGGGTCGGTACGGCGGAGCCGGGAGTCCGGTCCTCCCCGCCATCCTGCCGGTCCTCTCCCTCCCCCTGCCGGTCGTCTGCGTTCGGCTCGCTTCCCGCGTTGGCGCCGTGCGTGCCGTCGTCCTTCGGTGCGAGGTGTCCGCGGATGCGTGAGGCCAAGGGTGGGAGCAGGAGGGAGCCCGCGGTGGCCGCTGCGGCGGCGCCCAGGGCCGTGGCCCAGCCGACGGGTCCGAGGGGGGTGCAGCCGAAGAACTGGCTGATGCCGGGCGTCTGGACGATCGCCGCCAGGGCGGCCAGGGAGCCTGCCGCGGATGCGGCCACGGCCGGGGACCTGCCGCCGACCAGCAGCGTCTGACCCAGTTGGGCGCCCACCAGTGCGACGAGGGCGACGGTGCGGGCGCGGGCCTCGCGGCCGGTGACGCGGGCCGCCCACCAGGCCGCCGCGGCGCCCAGGGCGGTCGCGGCGGCGCGGACGGTGGTCTCGTCGGTGAGTGCGGTGCCGAGGGATGCTTCGGGGCCTTCCCGCAGCAGCCGTCCGGCGGCTTCCGGGCCGCCGGGCGGCCGCAGCGCCACGGCGATCGCCGGGGCCAGATCGGTGAACAGGTTGACCAGCAGGAGCTGGCGGGCCGTCAGGGGTGAGGTGCCGGTGACGGCGGCGGCGAGGAGGGTGAAGGCGATCTCGCCGAGGTTGCCGCCCACCAGGATGGCCAGGGCCTGCCGCACCGAGGCCCACATGGCGCGGCCCTCGACGAGCACGGCGAGGATCGTCTCCAGCCGGTCGTCGGCCACCACGACGTCGGCCGCGGCGCGGGCGGAGGGGGTGCCGCGCCGGCCCAGGACGATGCCGATGTCGGCGAGCCGGATGGCGGGGGCGTCGTTGGCGCCGTCGCCCGTCATGGCGACCGTCCGGCCGAGCGACTGGAAGGCCTGCACGACCCGCACCTTGTGGAGCGGGGTGCCGCGCGCGACGACACCGATGGCGGGCAGCCGGGCGGCCAGTTCCCGGTCGTCCATGGCGTCGAGTGCGGCGCCCGTCACCACCTGGTGCCCGTTGACGATGCCGAGCTCGCGGGCCACCGTCTCGGCGGTCTGCGGGTGGTCGCCGGTGATCATCACGATCTGCACTCCGGCGTCGGTGAGCCGCCGTACCGACTCGGCGGCCGTGGAACGCACCTCGTCGGCGAGGGAGAGGAAGCCGAGGAAGTCCAGTCCGGTGACGGAGGCGTCGGTCAGCCGGCCGCCGGGGGCGTCGCGCAGCTCGGCGACGGCCAGTATCCGGTGGCCTTCGGCGGCCAGCTTCTCGCCGCCTGTCAGGATCTCCTCGCGGGTGATGGCGTCCAGTGGGCGGCCGTGGTAAGTGGCGCACCGTCCGGCGATCTCCTCCGGGGCCCCTTTGACGGACAGCAGTCGCTGTTTACCGCAGCGGCCCCGGGTGGCGTGGAAGCCTCGGCTGGGCTCGAACGGCAGGCTGGTGGAGCGCCGCCAGCCCGGCGCCGCGTGGGTGCGGCTCACCCCTGCCGCGCGGGCGCCTTCGACGACGGCGCGGTCGGTGACGTGTTCGAAGGCGTCGTCGTGGCGGCGCGGTGTGGCCCGCAGGGCGGCTGCGAGGACGGCCCGTTGGTGCTGCTCCAGTCGGTCCAGGGGCAGGGTGTGGCCCTCGGCCGACACGGCGGTCAGGGTGATCCGGCCGTGGGTGAGCGTGCCGGTCTTGTCGAAGCACAGCACGTCGGCGCGGCCGGCGGCCTCGATGGTCCGGGGGTTGCGGACGAGCGCTCCTTGCCGGGACAGCCGGCGCGCGGCCGCGAGCTGGGCCGCCGTGACAAGGAACGGCACCGCGGCCACGGTGGTGCCTTCATAGACCATGGACATGCGGTCGGCCAGGTCGGACGCCAGGACGGGGGCGACATCCTTGGCGATGGGCAGCGACTCGCCGGTCAGGGCCGACTCGTCGGTCTCCAGCCCGTACGCCTCGAGCAGCCGGCCGTCGGCGGGCACGACGTCGCCGGCCTTGAGGGTCACCACGTCGCCGACGACCAGTTCCTCGGCAGGCAGCGTGGTCTCCTCGCCGTCCCGGACGACGGTGGCGGTGACCGCGGCCCGCCGGTGCAGCTGGTCCACCAGCCGGTCGGTGAGATGGCGCTGGGTTCCCCCGATGAGTCCCGACAGGGCGGTCACGGCCACGATGATCCAGGCGTCCAGCACCGCGCCCACCGCCGCGGACAGGGCGGCGCCGCCGCCGAGGACCGGGGTGAGCGGGTTGGCCAGTTCGGAGAGGTAGGCCCGCGCGAGCGAGGGCCGCCGGACCTCCTCACCAGAAGGTGTGCTGCGGGCCTGTGCCTCTTTGGCGGTCAGCCCGTCTTGCGTGCTGCCCGTCCGGCCGAGCACCGTCTCCGGGGTCAGCGCGTGCCAGGGATGCCGCGCGGCGGCCGGCGGCAGCGGGCGCCGCAGCAGCTCGGCCGCCGACCACACGCCCAGTGCCATTCCCAGGCCGGCCGCCTGTTGCACGGTCATCAGACCGCGTGCGTCGGCGCGCCGGCCGCGACGGCCGGCCAGGGTCATCGCGCCGCCCAGCACCGCCGAAGCCTCCGCGAGCCGGACGCCGCGCCGGGTGACGGTCCGCGCCGCCCGGCAGGCCTCGACCAGCACGACCGCGTCCCGCGCGCCGCCCGGGAGGAGGACGTGCGCGCCCCACGGCGGCCTCCCGTCCGGTCCGGGGAGGCCGAGGCCGACGTCCGCGGCGGCCAGTGCGGCCGGGCACCGGGACAGCAACAGCACCGCGGTGCCGTCCTGCTGCAGGTCGCGCACGGCACCGGCCAGGCGGTCGCCGCCGGGCAGGATCCCGTCGGCCTCCGACAGCGCGGCAGCGCCCGCGTGCTCGCCTGCGGCCAAGACCCTCAGCCCGGCCCGACGGGCGGCCGTGACCAGGGCGTCGGCCGTCTCGTCGAGCTCCGGCACGACGCTGATCACAGCCCGCAGCCGCCGGTCCTCGGCCAGCCCCAGAACATGGTGCACACCCTCGCGCCGCAGCCGGTCGCCCGCCTGCGCGCCGGTGCGCCCCCGCAGGCGAAGGCCGTCGACGGGGCCGAGCTCCCAGACGCCGTCCCGACGCACCCCGGTGGGATCGGCAGGGTCGAACAGGCGGTGCGCGACCGCGGCGAGATCGCCGGTCGGCGCGTCATCCTCCACAGGGCCCAGTTCGGCGAGGAGGTACCGGCCGGTGGTCAGGACGTCCGTGTCGAGGACGGCGGTGCGCACCCGGTCCAGCCGCCGCAGCGCGCCGGGGTCGGCCAGCAGCACCCCCCGCCGGGCCAGGGCCCGGCCCAGGGTGGCGGTGAAGGCGTCGCGCGCGGCCCAGGGTGCCTTGGGCAGGGCGGCCAGGGCCGCACCCGCCGCCCGGCCGGGCCGGCGTGTCAGGGCCAGCGTCCCGGCGAAGGCCGCGCCCGCCACCAGGGCAGCACGATCCGCATACCGCTCCGCCCACCCCGCGCGCAGCGGTGCCGCGCGCGGGACGGGAGGCGCCAGGACGGCGGCGGCATGCTCGGGGGCGCCGATCAGCCAGGGTTCGGCGGTCCGCCAGGCCCGGCGCCGCGCGTCGAGTTCGGCGACCCGCAGGGCGTGTCGGGCGGTGTCCACGGCCAGGCCGACCACCCCGCCCGCGCCGGCCTGGGCAACCGCGTTCACACCGGCGAGCACCACCCCGGCGCGGTGCTCGCCGACCGCCCGCTCCAGCAGCCGCCGCAGCCGCGGCTGGGCGTCCACCACACCCGACACCGCGCCGAGTGCGGCCGGCACGGGCGTCAGGCGGGTGAGACGGGCCGTCAGGGCCAGGGGAAGGGCGGCCGCCTGCACCGCCAGCGGCCAGGCGGTCCGCACGGCGGGAGCCGCGGCCAGCGGATGCTCGGGCAGCGGGCCGGTCAGGCCGTGCTCCTCTTCGACCGCCCGCACCGTCTCCAGCAGGGCCCGCACGGTCGCCGGGTCGTCGGACGGGCCCGCGGTGGCCACCACGGCGCAGCCGAGCACGGTGTTCACGGCAGCCCACTCCACGCACGGCAGCGCAGCGAGCCGCTGCTCGACCAGTGCCGGCACCCCCGCGTCCCCGTCTGTCGCATCGCGCACGCCCCGCACGGCGATATGCGCCCGGCCGTCGAAGAACCACAGACGGTCTTCCCGGACGCGAAGCATGTTCAGCACCGACTGTGCGGCCTCCCGCACCGCACCCAGCCCCGGCAACCCCACCCTGCGCCACCCGCCCTCCGGCTCGACGCGGTGCCCCGCCCTGGGGGCACCGCGCCAGTACCCTGACCCTGGCGCTCCATGCGCGGAAAGCGGAAAAGCAGCCGAACTCCCCCACTTGCCCGCACGAAAGCACGGCACCCGTCGGCACGGACCAGCCACAGGGAACGCGCACCGACGAAGCACCGGGCGAGGAGCCGAGATGCCCAGCACCACAGCAACCGGACGGAGAACCACCGCGAAGCAAGAAGTGCACCACGAGGGAGCCGAGGAGCAACAGCCCCGCCAGGGCACTGCGGGATTGCAGATGCACACCATGCACGCTCGGTGCCCGTCCTCTATCTCACTCCGGGCGACATGTCCGCCAACGCGCGGACCGTCGCCTCGCGGAACCCGCACGCCCCGCAACGCGGGCGTCGTCGTTGCTGCCGGGCGCTGTGATCAAGCCGAAGCGGGCCCGGGTGTCGATGACCATGCCCGAGGTGGGTGAGGCCTGTCGGCGGGCGCCGGCACGGTTGCGGGCTGCCCTCCGCCGGCGACGAGCCGTCGGTTTCGCCACGAGCGTCGACCCGCCGCCTGCTTCGTAGCAGCCGCTGGTCCGAACTGGCGTGTGCGGGGCTTCCAGTGAGTCCGAACCATGGAGGCCCGTGGCTGCCCAGCGGCTGCGGGCCTCCGCCGTGTCCCTGCCGCTTGGCGTCTCCCCCGAGGACCGTGCCCGCGAAGCAACTGCTCAGAGCCTGCACCACCCCGCGCCGATGTCGACGACGCCGCGCACCGATCATCCGCCGTCACACGGAGGCGAAGCCGCACAGTCCAGGAGCCGGCTCTTCGGCCAGCGCCGGCGCGAGCGGACCCGCCACCGACCGGCACGGCAACAGGCCGCCGACGGGTCAGACAACAGGCGCAGCGGGCAGCTCCCGACGGGACGCGTCCATACGCCGTTTCAGGTGGGGCGCTCGGCGCAGGCTGCCCGGGGTGCTAGCTGTGCTGGGTCAGGTCGTCGGCGTCGGCGCGGGCGACGACGGCGTCGATGACGGCGTACTCGGCCTGGTCGAGGACGTAGAGCGCCAGGTTGATCGTGTTGACGGCGTCCTCCTCGAGCATGTCCGCGCGGCGCTGTGCCTTGCGGACGTCCCGCTCCGCACGACGTTTGTCGTCGGCGGCGCGCAACTCGGCGAACCACTGGTCCACCGATGCGTGCAGGGCGTTCCACCGTTTCCGTTCCGTCTCTCGTGCGGCCGTGATGCGCTGGTCGGCCCTGGCCTTGCCTTCCGCTACGGACTTCTGCAGTTCGCGCTGTTTGGTCTCCAGCCGCGCACGGTTGTCCTCGCGTGCGGCGGCGACCACGTCCTCGACCTTCCTGGCTCGTTCCGCCAGTTCGCTGAGCTGCTCAGAGAGCGCCTTCATGACAGGCTCCCCTCATCGGATCGGCTGGTCCGGCCGGGCGTGCCCGGCAGTTCGTGGGGCCACCTGCAGGCCCGCCTTGGCTGTCGGCCCGGGATGAAGCCCACCGCTGGTGCCCGATGAAGCCGGCTACGGCGCTTGCCTTCCCGACGCTATGCTCTTCGGCTCATCTGCGGCTCACCCCCTGAGGGGGAAGTCCGTGCCGGAGCAGGTGTACGACGAGGCTTCGGTGATGCCGGCCGGGGCCGTACCGGTGAGGCAGGCCGGCGCGGACGAAGGCTCACGGTCACCTTGCGCGCAGGCCCCCGGGAGGTCGGCCCGCGCCGGCGGGGTCGGCAGAGGCGGCACCGGTGTGCCGTGTTCCCGAGCGCCCGGGCGCGGGCTCGCGTGGGATCCCCGGCCGGTCCCTCGGCAGCAGAACCTGCAGGCCGCCCGGTCGGATCCGGCAGGTGACGGGAAGCGGCAGCGTCACGAGTTCGCCGTCGATCCCGGCGTTGAGGTGAGGCGTGCCGTCGTACACCGCGATGTCGGCTGCCGTCCAGGCGACGACCGGTTCGCCCGTCCGCCCCGGATCGCCCTGCCGGCGCAGGTCGCGGCGCAGGCGCCGGAGCAGGTCCGGCGGCGTGTCGGGCGGACGCCGGAGCACGATGCAGCCGAGCGTCCCGGTGGTGAGGGAGAAGCGGCGCCCCAGGTAGCGGGGCGTGGCGAGGTGGTAGGGGTTGTTGGAGACCAGCACCACCTGCGGGCGCCTGATGGGGCCCTGCGGGGTGTCGATGTCGGCCTCGACCCACTGTTCTCCCTTGAGGTATCCCGGTGCGGCCGTGGCGAAGGTACGCGCCTTGTCCTCCCGGTACCCGGGCTCCAGCAGGGCGTCGGCATAGATGCCGAAGGAGACGTTGTTGACGAAGACGTGCGGGCCGGCCGTGGCGAGGTCCACCCGTGCCAGGATGCCGTTGTCCAGGGCGTTCAGTGAAAGGACTGGGTTGCGGATGTCCAGCCCCAGGTCCCGGGCGAAGTGGTTGCGCGTGCCGGCCGGGATGACCAGCAGTGGCCGGTGAGCGGCGGCGGCCACCGCGGCTACGGCCGTCACCGTGCCGTCACCGCCCGCGACCCCCAGCACCTGTGTCCCTTCCCCAACGGCGCGCCTGGCCAGCAACGCCGCGTCGTGCTCGGCCGTAGTCGGCCAGACTCGTGCCCCCAGGCCCTCGGCCCGGTTGATCAGGTCGGACCGAGCAGCTTTGCCGCCGCCTGAGTGCGGATTCGCCACGATCACAACCCGGGTGCCTGTCCCGATGCCGGCCATCATCGCCCTCCTCCGCCACACGACCGGCCGTTGGCCGGCCTGTGGAAGCCGATCCAGGGTGCCGTACGACCACACTGGCGCATCCCGCGGCGCCACCGGCGGCAAAGAACAGCTGCTCGGCGCCGATGCACTCGACGTCCCCGGCCGGGCCGGCGGCCGGGCGGCTGCGCAGCGCGGCAGCGGGACCCCGGCCGGGCAGCCCTGCCGGCCGCGAGAGCGGCGGCCCCGGCGATGATGCCGGGTGCCGTGAGAGCCGGAGGCGCCGCGATCAGTGCTCGGGATGTGGCTGCGAGCCGAACGAGGGCCGCCGTCCGGCCGAGGCACCCGACGCCAGGCGGCCGGCTTCGAGGCGCATCCTGACGGCATGGCATACCTCGATCACCCCGAGGATGATGGCCATAACGCCGGCCACCAGAGTGAGCGCGGCGATCGAGGTGAACGGCGAGACGATCAGCACGATGCCCGCCAGCATGCCGATGATCCCGGAGAACAGCATCCAGCCCCGCGCCGGCATGGCTTCGGCGGAGGCGGCGGTGGCCGTGGTCATGACGCCGCGCAGCAGCCAGCCGAAACCGATCCACAGAGCGAGCAGCAGAAGGGACTCCAGGGTGCCCCGGAAGCAGAGCAGTCCCAGCAGCACGGACAACGCACCGGTGACGAAGTGCAGGGCCCGCAGGTGCCCGGGAACGTGCGTGCCGAACGCGGCGGCCAGCTGGAAGACGCCGGTGACCAGCAGATAGACGCCGAAGAGCACACCGACGACCCGCAACGTCTCCCGGGGCCAGACGAAGATCACCACACCCAGGGCGATGGCCGCCAGACCCGTGGTGAGCAGGATCTGCCAGCCCATGTTCGCCACCGCGCCCAACGGGCCGGCGGCGGAGGCGTCCGGTGGCCCGGTACCGTACGGAGAGCCGCTGCCTGAGGAATTGGAAGATGACGTCATCGCTTCCCCTCCTCGTTGAGAACCACCTACGCGAGTCGGTGTCTGCCCATCGTCCTCCCACCCAGCCCGGGTCGTGCCGCAGGAGACGGCACCTGCGGCGGTAGCGGCATCCCCGCGCGCACGCCGACCTGGTTGAGCGGGCGCGCTGCGAGATCGGCGCCAGATGACGAACGCCGTTCGCCCGGTGCCGACCTGGACGGCGAGACGGACGTCCGGATACGCCTATGGAAGGAGGGGCCTGATCCCTCATGCGTAGTCGGTGTCCTCACCGAGGCAGGCTCCCGCCACCGACACCGGCGAGGCACTTCCGCCCGCAGCACGGTTGCCGGTGAAAGGCACCCTTGCTGCACTGATGACCGAGGGCACCCCCATGGTGGGCTGCAGCCGCCGAGGAACAGCCCACACGCCACCGGCAGCCGCGGCCCGGGAGAAGGTCCGGCCTCAGGGCGGCGGTCCCTGGACTCCGGTAGGAAGCGCCGCCCAAGCAGGAGGACGGCCAGGCCAAGGGGCAGGTTGATCAGAAAGACCGTCCGTCAGTCAAGGCCGCACAGATCCACTCCGGTGAGGGCTGCGCCGAGCACGGGTCCGGTCACGCTGCCCGGACAGCACCGTGCCGTACGGGGCGAAGTCCGTACCGCGGGTCTTCTCGTCAAAGGTCACGTGGAGGATGGCCAGCACCTGCGGGACCATCGCCGCGGCAGCGGCGCCTTGCAGGAGTCGCGCCGCCATCAGCGGTGCGGGGCCGGTGACGGTGCCGCACAGGAGCAAGGCGAGGGTGAACACGGCGGTTCCGGCGAGGAAGCCCGTCGGCAGCCGTGGAGATCGCCCAGCCGCCCGCCTACGACGAGTCCCAGGCGAACGTCAGCGCGTACGCCGCGTGGATCCACTGCAACTGCGCCGGAGCGCCCCTGTACCGGCCCGGATGGACGGCAGCGCCGTGTGGAGGATCGCCCCGTTCAGAGTGCTCATCAGCTCGGCCATCAGCACGACGGCCAGCGTGATGCCGCGCGCCCAGGTCGGGCTGCCGGACGATTTCGGCGTAGGGCGCCTCGCGGCCAAGAGCGTCAGCCAGGACGGTGTGTGGCCGTCACGGCATTCCCAGCGAGGGCCAGACGCCCGTCGTGGCGGTCGACGGCGGCTCCGCGCGAGGCGTCGATGCCAACGTCGTACGTCGCAACGCGGATCACGAAGCAGCCCTGCCATGCGGACGACGATGCGATACGACTCAGGCACTCCCCTCCTCACCCGCAGGCCCAAACAGCCGGGCCTTTCCGCGTGTCCAACAAGCTGCTTCAGTTCACGACGGGAACCGAACCGCAGAGACAAGGTCCGTGCCATGCTGGAGGCCGTGCAGCGGCGGGCCGCGGGAGGACCTGTCGATCACTGGTCCAAGGCGGTAGCAATGAGCCGAGGCGAGAAGGTCCCGTTGGTCATTGACTACGAGCAAGCGGGTGAGCGCGCGGCGCTGGTGTCTCTGACCGGTGCCCTGGACGTCGACACGGTTCACCTACTGAGCAAGACGACCACTTAGAGAATAGGTCCCGGTCGCGAACATAGGCGACGTCACCGGGATTTGCTCACCATTCCTTTGGAAGATACGGCTACACCGGTACAGGCCGGTGTGCCCATCATTGACCACACTGACGTCGGACTTGCCAAAGGAACGGCCGACGGCCAGGGCGAGAGCCGACAGAAGCAGAGCTTCTGCGTCGCCCTCCATGATGGCGACGGCGCGGGCAAAGAATAAGTTCGCCTTGGTCACGTTGAGGAAGCGCGAGAGGAAAGCTAGTAAACGGCCCCGAGCTGTGTGCAACCAGGGGCCGGACTGAAGGATCTGCCGCGTTCTACAAGGGTGAGGTGCTGGACCGGCTCGGCGTAGGCGAAATGGGGGCTGTGCGTGCTGAGGATGACCTGCGTCGGCGGGCTCGATTCCTCGGCGCGTTCTCGCAGGAGTTCCATTACCCGGCTCTGAAGCTGAGGATGGAGATGAGCTTCCGGGTTCTCGATCAGCAGCAGAGGCGCGGTCTCACTGTTGCCGAGCAGCAGCAGCTCAGCTGCCATGAACAGGGCGTTGTTGTATCCGAGTCCTCGCTGGGTCCACTCCTCCGGTCCGCCTGCCCCAGTGGAAAACGTCGGTTCCAGCCGCTCCAAGGCCCGGGAAAAGCTGGCGCCGCCAGCGACTCCAACTTCTCCTCGAACCACATCGGAGCCAATCGAAAACTTCTCAGAATAGTCGGTGTTGATGGCATCGCAGGCCTCGACCACAGCAGCGTTCGCACTGATAGCGAATGTGTCCCCCCGCCCGCCACTCCCCGCATGGAAGTCGCCCTTGGAAATGCGAAAGAAGTCATCAGCCTTCGTCAACAGACAAAGCCGGAGCGGCAGAGCAGCCCAGCCCCCAGCACGCCCACGACCCTTCGCACGTGACCTTCGCTGCCGCAAGGTCGATACTGCCGATAGCAAGCGCCCCGCCGACCCGCGTCCAACCAGCCCGCAGATCTGACAGACCGTCATCGAAGTCAGCACCAGGTCAGCACCAAGTCAGCACCAGTACCGCCGGAGACCGCTCCCGACCGCCACGGACCGCCAAGATCGACAACTTGCACCACCCCACCTGAACAGCCGAAATACAGGTCACAGCCACACCTTCCGACCTCACCAGGAGGTACCCATGAGGATGCTCATCAACGTCTCCTAGTTTGGCGCGGCCGCAGGTCAGGACCATGCTGAGGGGCCCTTGGTCAGCAAACTCCCAGCATGAGTCAGGAGACGTGCACGTTGGCGACCCAGCTCATCCGCGGAATGGGCAGCTTCTACAAGAGCTGCGCCTGCGCCCGGCAGAGCCGTTGCTCCCACTCCTACGTCATTCGCTACCGCGACACGACCGGCCGTCAGCGCGAGGAGACGGGCTACAGGACACAGCAGTCCGCACTCGACCGGCTGACGCAAGTCTATGAGGAGAAACGGAACACCCCGCCCCAACGGGCCGAACTCAAGCGCGAAATCGGGAAACAGCGCTTCGGGCGGTACGCCTCCACCTGGCTCTCCCGGCAACGCCATTACGCGTACGGCAGTGTTCGCACGGTCAACCAGGTTCTCAACAGTCAAATCCTGCCCGTCCTCGGATCGCGCCGGATCAATGCGTTCACATCGACGGTCGTCGACGACTTCATCATGTCGATGGAGGAACGTTCCGTCGGACTGGCCGCACAGCAGAACGCCTTCGACACCCTCAGGAAAATCCTTCTCGACGCACGCCGTCGCGGCGGCATCACCGAGGACCCGTTCGAGGGCGTCATCCCGCCCGAGTACATACCGCGGAAGATCACCATTCCGACCCTCGACGAGATCCACGCCCTCAAGGACGCCGGCAGTGACGGGCTCCGCATCGTCATCGACCTCATGTCCGGCTGCGGTCTCCGCAACGGAGAAGCCTACGCCGCCAACCTGGAGCGGATGGTCGCGGACGACGTCTACCGCGTCACCGAACAGATCGAAGGCACCACACGTGAGCGAGTTCCTCTCAAGCACCGCAAGCCCGGCGATTTCCGTGAGACTCCCATGCCATTGACCGTCCGGGAGTCACTCCTCCGATACGAGAAGGATCACGGCGCCAGCGCAGACGGGTACCTCCTGAGAACCCAACGCTCACCGTACTGGGCGCATACGACGCTGGAGTACCAGTGGAACGCCGCCAAGAAGCGAGCAGGCATTACCAGGAGGCTCACCACCTACGCATTGCGACACTTCTTCGCCTCTAATTGCCTGGCCATGGGGATACCCATCACGGACGTCGCAGAATGGATGGGACACAGGAACATCAACATGACATTCAAGATCTACCGCCACCTGATGCCGGCATCGATCGGGCGCGCCGCGAAGCTTCTTAACGAGGGCCTATAACGAAGGAGGGCGGGATGATCCCGCCCCCCTTCAGTGCACTTTTTGTTGTTGTGCCCAGTCTTCCAGGTCCGTCACTTTGAATCTGATCTTTCCACCGAAGTAGTATCGCGGTAGCCCATGGCGCCTGGATTCCCGGTAAATCCAGCGTCTGCTCATACTGAGATAGACCGCTGCTTCATCAACTCCTAGGTACCTCTCTCCCTCACCTCCGGCTGCGCCGTGAACCGATTCGGCTCCTATCATGCCGAGATCCCCTCGCAAGTGACCTGTGAGGCGCTGGGCGTTCTCAGATGGGTGCCTGTGAACTTACGACGCTCACACCGGAAGAGCTTCTGCACATGAGCCTCCGACACTTTGAGAACCCGGGCCACCCGGTCGACCGATGCGTTCGACATGACCGCTTGCCGTATCAGCTCTTGCCGCTCTGTACCGCTGAGGTGCACGTCCTTCCCCGACAGTGCTGCAGCGACGCGGGCAGGGTCACAACGGAGGTCAAACCGACGCCGTACAGCCTTGCGCTCCGACTCCGTCATTCCACCGCGGATACCGTCGTTGTCGCCGCACTCCACAGCGGCTTCCAGGCATGCCATCCTGACCTCACAGGACGAGCAGATACTTTTCGCCAGAGCAACGCGTTGTCCATCCACCAGTCTCGCCGGGAAGAAGAGATCGGGATCCCTCGACACCTCGACAGCCACGGCACAGGCCGCCTTCTCCTGCCACCTCTGGTCTCCTCTGATACGAGGTCCCGAATGCTCGTCGTATGTCAATGCACTTCCTGCTTCCGCGCTTGCACGAGAGCTGAGGGCCACGAACGACCCAACAGCCGTTCAAAGCATCCGGCTAGGTGCCGGTTCCCCAAACCGGCAATGTCCGGCTATATTGCCTCCTCCGTGCCACGGGACACCGCGGGCAGCTTCGAGCCGCGGCTCGTCAAGAAGCGGCAGCGCCGGCTCACCGGCGTCGACGAGATGGTGCTGTCCTTATCCGCGAAGGGCCTCACGCACGGGGAGATAGCGGCGCATCTGGCCGAGGTCTACGGCGCGGAGGTGTCCAGGCAAACCGTTTCCTCCATCACCAAGACGGTGATGGAGGGCATGGCGGAATGGTAGAGCCGCCCGCTCGATCGCGTTTACCGCGTTTTGTTCGTCGATGCCATCAACGTCAAGAGCAGGGACGCGCAGGTCGCGAACCGACCGGTCTATGTGGTGATGGCGGTGGCCATGGAGGGCACCCGCGACATCCTCGGCATCTGGGTCGGCGACGGCGGTAAGGGCGCCAAGTACTGGCTGCACGTGTTCACCGAGCTGAAGAACCGCGGCCTGGAGGACGTGCCAATGCTGGTCTGTGACGGATTGAAGGGGCTGCCCGACGCGGTGGAGGCCGTCTGGCCTCGAACGATCGTCCAGACGTGTGTGGCGCACCTGCTGCGGGACAATTTCCGCTATGCGGCCGCAGGGCTGGGACAAGATCGTCAAGGCGCTCAAGCTTGTCTACACCGCCCCCCGGCGAGGACGCCGCCACCGAGCAGTTTGAAGTTTCAGGAGGCCTTGGGCAGGAAGTATCCGTCGGTCGTGAAGCTGTGGTCGGACGCCCGGGCCGAGTCCGGCCCTTCCTCTCCTCTCCTTCGACGTCGAGATACGCACGGCATCCTTGAACGCCTGCCAGATCGCCTCCGAAGACCGCCTGACCCCGAGCAACGTCTGACACTCGACACCCAGAATCAGCCGATTGATTGGCACTCACCCGCTCGGCCAGGCGTCCCCGCGGGGGCGGTGACGGCGCGCTCGAACAGCATCGGCAGGAAAGCCCTCGAGCCTGCGCGGGACTGGGCTTCTGTTCAGTCCGCGGCGGCGGGTTGTTGCCTTCGGGGTTCGTCCGCGAACGTGCGCAGGGTACGAGCCGGGCTTTGCCGGTCAGGGCGAGCATCGGCATTCAGGCCAGCAGATCGAGGGCGACCTGGACGATCTCCAGCCACACCTGGTTCTGCGCGCGGTGTGGTCCGGCAGTCGTGTCGCCCGGCGGTCAGGAGGTTCGCGGTCGGGTCGTCGAGGTCTGTGACGACCAGGCGTCCGTGCCGTCGGTCGCGTAGGTCATGGCCTGTTCGTGCGACATGGCGCGGCCTTCCTGGTAGGCGTGTTCGTAGGCCGTGTCGCCGGTCTTGTCGCGGATGGCGCGTTCGCAGGCCTGGCGGGAGGCGAGGAGGTGGGGAGAGCCGATCTGAGGACGGCCGGTGAGATCCCACAGACGCTGACCGATACCGAGAAGCCGTGCTGCCCGGTGGGCGTCGCCGGCGGCTCTGACGGCGGTGGCGAGGACGTCGATGTCCAAAGCAAGGTTGCTGATCATGTGGACCTTCGCATGCCCCCGGAGGGCGCTGGTGGCCTTGCGGAGGGCCGAGTCGATGTCGTTCCGGGCGAGTTCCGTCTGCGCCAGGAAGTACTCGGCGGCGGCTCCAGCCAGCTGCTCGCCGTGCCGCAGGCTCAGCGCACGACCTTCCTCGGCCACCGCGCGCGCTGCTGCGGCATCGCCGCGCAGCAAGTGCGCGAAGGACACCATGAGACGGACCTGCAGCTGGAGCGAGCCGAGCCAGTCGGGCCTGATGGGGCCGGGCTCGATGCCGGTCAGCACACTGAGCGCCTCGTCCGGCCTGCCGCTGAAGATGTGGCGGTTGGCCGTGAGGTGCAGGGCGGCAACGTCACCACCGGAAGCGCTCCATTCCTGTGCCACCTCCGTACACCGCTGTGCCCACACGACGGCTGCTTCCCGGTCCCCCATGGACAGCTCTATCATCCCGCGCGCCCACAGGGCCGGCAGGTGCTGCGGACCGAAGGGCACTCCGGCGGCCAAGGCCTTGTCGAGGCGGTGCCTCGGGTCACGCCGGTGCCCGCTCTGCAGCCACAAAAAGCCCGTGGCACCCACGAACTCCAGGGTTGCGGACCGGTCGGGCTGATCGAGAGACCAGTCCACGGCCGCACACAGGTTGGCATGCTCAGTGCGCACGCGCTCGCACCAGACCAGCTGGCGGGAGGTGTTCCACTCGGCGCAGGCCCGCCGGGCCAGGCGTTGGTAGTACCTGCAGTGGCATAGCTTCAAGTCGTCCTCTTCGCTCAGCTCGCGCAACCAGTCGGCGCCGTATTCGCGCACCGTGTCCAGCATGCGGAAGCGTTCCGTGCCCGAGCGGTTCTCACGCTGCACGACGGACTGGTCGACGAGGTGGTCGAGCAGGCCGGGGACGCGCCCGGCGGGCAGCGGCCCTCCGGCGCACACTGCCTGGGCGGCCTCGGCGTCGAAGCCGTCGGCGAACACCGCCAGCCGGGCCCACAGCAGCCGCTCCAGCGGCGCGCACAGCTCATGGCTCCAGCCGACGGCGGTCCGCAGCATCCGGTGGCGCGGCAGTGCGGTAGCTCCGTCTCCGCCCGCTTCCTCGTCGCTGACCAGTACCTCGAAGCGCTGCTGCAGCCGGTCCGCCAGCTCCTGCACGGACATCTGCCGCAGCCGCGCGCCGGCCAGCTCCAGGGCCAGCGGAAGGCCGTCCAGCCGCCGGCACACCTCCGCCGCGGCCGCCGCCTCCGCCCCCGTGAAACGGAGCCCGGGGACGGCGGCCGCGGCCCGCTGGGTGAAGAGCGCCAACGCCTCGCATTCCTCGGCGCCGTCTGCCTGCGGGTCGCCGGGCAGGGCCAGCGGGCCCAGTTCCAGCCGGTGTTCCCCGCGCACCCGCAGCGGCTGGCGGGAGGTGCACAGCACGGTCAGCCCCGCGGCGACGGTGAGCAGGTCGGCGACGAGATCCACGCATCCGTCCACCAGATGCTCGCAGGTGTCGAGGATCAACAGCAGCTCCTTGTCCTGCACCCACTCGGCCAGGACCTCCGGCATCGGCCGCACCGTCTGGTCCTCCAGGCGCAGGGCCTCGGCGATCGCCAGGGCCAGCGGCTCCGCACTGCGCAGCGGGGACAGCTCCACCAGCCACACCCCGTCCGGATAGCGGGCCCGCACCCCCTCGGCGGCCCGCAGCGCCAGCCGTGTCTTGCCGACCCCGCCGACCCCGGTCACGGTGACGAGACGGGCACCGCCCAAGGCCTCCCGCACCGCGGTGAGCTCCTTGCCCCGGCCGATGAAACTCGTGGTCTCGGCAGGAAAATTGCCCTTTCTCCGACCGCCCGTCCCGGTCATGGCTTCCCCCGCGACCTCGCCGACACTCACCGTCTCCGCAGCGCCAGTCTGACGAGCCGATACCCCGCCCGAAGCCGCACCCCCGAATCGGTCACAAACAGCCGTGGCAGAGGCGCTCTGCGCCCCAGTCGCGTACCTCCGCGCACTGACTCGGCCAAATGCCAGCTTTTGGGGTGATGACCGGGCCAGCGGGCGGATGCTGCAGCACCATGCCCTCGCTGCGAAACGTCCTCCGCACCACCGTGCTGCCCGGCATCACGGCGCTGGCTTTGTTCACGACCCACGGCTCTGGCTCGACTTCTGGGCTCTGTCGTTGATTCGGGGGTGCCAAGATGATCAGGGTGAGAGGAGGATGCGTCGTCGTAGCAGGTCGACGTTGGCCCGACCGTACATCTGTCTCTTCAGCAGCTTGATCCGGGTGACGTTGCCTTCGACGGCTGCTGAGCTGTGAGTGGTATAGAGGCCTGCGAGGATCGCGGCAAGGTCGCAGCGCTTGCCGCTGGCGAGGCCGCGCAGTTCGCGTGGTCCGCCGAGGCGGGCGTCGGCGAGTCAGACTTGGAAGGCGAGGTGCTCGTTGCGCCGGTCGCGCAGGAGGGCGGCCAGGCGGCGAGTGTACCCGCGGTCGCGGCCAGCGCAGGGCTTCGTTCGCACAGATCGGCCGGGAGCCTGCGTTCGGCGTCCGTGAGGAGTTCGGGGCGCATCATCCAGTCGGTGACGCGGCGGCCGGTCAGCGAGGGCAGCGGGACGTCCACCGGAACTGCTCCCACGCGGTAGGGACGAAGGTGGCGGCGGACGGTGTCGATGTCGCTGCAATAGCCCAGCTGCCGGATCTCACGGGTCAGGGCGGCTGCGTTGGTGCACTCCTCCGACCAGCAGTGATGTAAGTAGAGACGGTAGTCGTCGATCAGGCTGGGGCGGCGGGTGGCCGCGGCGAGTAGTTCCTGGACATCGACGTCCCGCGCAGAGCGAGCCACGGTGCCCCGGCTGAGGCGGAGCTCGCGGGCGATGGCCCGCTGGCTGTCGCCCCGTTCGAGACGCTCGTGGATCTGCCGGTGCCGCTCTCGGGTCCGGAACGCCGAAGGCTGGGGCCGGCCATGGACATCCAGCTCGTCGGCGGACAGCGGTGCGCAAGTGGGAAGTGCCGCAGCCGCCCAAGATTCCCGACAGAGTCGCTCACTGAGCCTGCCTGCAGTCATGCAGCGAATTGCAGGCGGCAGTGTTGGGCACTCAACCGACATCGCCACGGCACTGGATGACGAGACGGCCGCCCTTGGCTCATGGAAGCGTGCTTCGTGCAGTTGTCCGTTGAGGTCTGCCGAGGAAGGGCGAGTCCATGAAGCGCAGGTGGGTACAGAAGAAAATCGACAGCCTGGATCCCGAAACCGAATACAACGAAATAATGAAGTTGGTGGCCAACTACCGGCTGAACTACATGGGCATCAACCTGACGACCATCGTCAGCCTGGCGGGGGCCAACCTGCCTCCCGACGGCCCGGAGACACTGCTATCGACCAGGAAGATGGTGCATCGCAGCGAGGCGCGGTTCAATGACAGCAACCGCTTCTTTCTCACCTGGTTCTTCAATGGTACCGACAGCGAAGAGTTCAAAGTCTCGGTCGAGAAGCTGAACCGATGGCACTTGGCTCTCGCGAAAACCTACCCGTCCGTGTTCTCTCGAAATGAGGACTTCGTCTACACGATCTGCTCCCTCGGTGTTTTCACACCTCGCCTGCGTGAGGCCTTGGGACTCAGGCCACAGTCTCCCAACCTGGATATCGCGTGGCATCACTTTCTCCGCGACGTCGCAGACAACATGCGTGGCCTGGCGGGACCGGTGGTCGACTTCCCGGAAGACTTCGCCGGCATGCGCCGATTCGTGGAAGAGTTCGAGGCTCGGAACTGGCCGCAGACCGATGCAGGAAAATACCTCATGCACTGGGTCGTACAGGACTTCACGGACCGCTTCTTCCCGCGCCCCCTGCACTGGTTCGGGAGGAACCTGGCACTGCTCGTTACCCCCGAGGCGGTTCGTCGTGCCCACCGGATGGGTGATCCTGGCGTGGTTACGGGGCGCATCGTGAAGGCTGTTTTCGGGAACTTCATGCGTCTCCAGGAGAAGGTGCTGCCGGATCCGCGAGTGCCCTTCTCCGCGATCTACGGAAGTGCCGAGGACAAGCAGGCCGCGGCGCGGCGCGGTGCCAAGATGAAGAGCATTCACGATCAGCGGGAGCGGGCGGGAGCCTACTCCGCTGAGCCCTCACTGTGCCCGGTCGTGCATGTTCCCGCCTCGGCGTCGGAATAGGCTACGGCGGTAAGAATGGTCGACTCGGGTCAGCTCGCCAAGATACAGGAACTGGTGGACCGCAGCCTCGCCGCCGGTGCCCGCCTGATGCAGGGGCGGGACCATTGTCGGCCGTTCTTCCGGCCCACTGTGCTCGCGGACTGTCACCCCGGTATCCCGAGCCTACGACGCGTGAGTGTTCGGGCCGGTCGCATGCGTGCAGCCTTTTGACGCTCTCGACGAGGCCGCCGCCTTCGCCTGCGAGAACGAATAGAGATGCTCACTGCCGGCCCGTCCACCAGCCTCGCGCTGGCGGATCGCATGTCGTCGGGTTCTGATGCACATCAACGACCCGCCGACGATGACCCGCTCGGTACGGTCGGGGCATCGTGAATCGGTTGCGTCGAAAGCCGCGCCGGCCTGGAGGCCTTCACCAGCACACCCCAGTGGGCAACCGCGCGCGCCGAGTCCGCACGACACCCCGTTCTGATCCGTACCCCGCTGAGGAGATGACGCGCATCAGCCTCTGCCACCGATCCCGCAAGAGATGACATGGTCGACAACGTCCTCGCCGAACTCGGCGAGGACGTTGCCCGGTCACCCTGCCCCATCCTGGTAAGCGGAGTGAGATGAGCCCCATCTCCGACGAGGAGATGGTCCGCACCTCAGCCGCCTGCAAAACCGGCCCCCACTGCAAGAGCCTGCTGGATGCGCGAATGGCCGATTCCCATGCAGTCTGCTCTCATTGGAATCGGCTGAAGCATCAATCGGGGCACAGGTGCTGGCGCGCCTGGTTGTAGTGTCGGTGGTCTGGCGCGCCGTGGGCCAGGTCTCGATGGTAAGGCTGGGGAATGAGCGTCGTACGCAAGGTGTACACGTCGCAGGGGGACGAGTCCGCTCAGGCAACGCGCTGGGTGGCGTTGATGACAGAACTGTTCGCTCCGATTGACCTGCGCGTGTCAGAGTCGCCCTTCAGTGCAGCAATTTCTGTGCGCGATATCGGCCCCGCACAGGTCAGCGAATTGAACATCTCGGCATGCTCCTTCCTGCGATCGGCGCAAGAGATAGCTGCGGGCGTTACCGCGTCAGCTCAGTTCGTGTGGGTCGTGACAGGTCAGGCGACGGTCGAGCAGATGGGCCGTACCGCTGCCCTGGGGCCGGGGGACATGGCTTTGGTCGAACCGTTGCACCCGTGCCGTGTCACGTTCTCCGCTGAGTGCCAGTCATTGACTCTGCAGGTTCCTCGTAACCTCTTGCTGTTGGGTACCGCAGAACTAGTTGATCTCGTGGCTGTGAGCCTTCAAGTGCCCCTCGCCGGGGCGACCTGCGCCCTGATTCAACGCTTGCTGACAGAGGACGTCGTGCTCGACTCGGCTCAGGACGACGATTGCGGCGCAGCGCTCATTAAGCTGAGTAGCGCACTCGTACGAGATTTGCGCGCTGGTCGCCCGGCTGACGAACCGGGCATGCTCGCCACCGTCAAGCAGTACGTCGACCGAAATCTCGGGGATCCGACGCTGTCGCCGCGAAGTGTCGCCCGGGCCGTTCACGTTTCGGTGCGTTACCTGCACCGTTTGTTCGAAGATGAACCGGAGACGCTGTCGGCTCGTGTACGCCGCTTGCGTCTTGAGCGGGCTCGTGAGGACCTGGCCAATCCCGATCTCGCGGAATTGCCAGTGAGCGAGATCGCTACCCGGTGGGGCATGGTGAATCCCTCGCGCTTCGCTCAGGCTTTCAAGCAGGTCTATGGTGAGACACCTTCGCAGTTTCGTCGGGCGATCCTGTCAAGGGCATCAGGAACACCTGGGCGCACTGAGGCGTCTCTATGACTGTCAAGTAGTGTGCGGAGATGACCGAGTGATTGTGAGACGCCGGATGATCACTCGACACTCGACGCCTTCCGCGATGTGGTGAGCGTGATAGCCGCAGGCGCGTGGGCAGGACCGCGTGCCGCTCGGCCAACGCGCAGCCTTGGCCGGACCGGATGTCGGCTGGGCCTGCGTGGGTGGCACCCGCTCCTCCATGCCCCACCTACCTGCCTGCACGGGTGAGAGGAATGGCGGGATCAGGAGACGTCGGGATAGGCACAGGAGGCGCTGGTGCCTCCTCCGCCAGTACTGCGAGTCGGCTGCTCAGATGCGGGGGATGGTCAGAGCCAGGTCCGCAGAGTGGCGGCCAGTGGTTCGGTCGGGCGGCCGATGAGGCGGGCCAAGTCGCCGGGGGTGGAGGCCAGGGCACCGTCGCGCAGGTCGGCGTTGAGCGCGACCATGAAGCCCGCGGTGATCTCGTCGAGGCCGAGGGCAATCAACTACTCGCGCTCCTGCTCGGCGGCAAGCGCCTGGTAGCGCCCCGGGGTGTTGAACGGTTCCGCCGCGGTGGCGGTGAACTCGTCGAAGTTCCAGGCGACATCGCCGGACAGCTCGCACGCTTGGACTCGTGACCGGGCGTACTGAGGATGACGGCGGCGACTTCGGCGAAGTCCTTTCGCGGTGCAGTGGGGCGTACACCGGCTGGCCAGGAGGCCGATGAGCAAGCTCTGCCCAATGGTGGCCGGTGCAGGCAGAGGATCACCGTCTTCGCGGACAGCGGCTCGGATTCCACTGCAATCCGACATCCGAGGCGCCTCAGTATGCACGGGCGCAGGACCGCCTCTGAGCTGTGGAGAAGTGTGCAAGGGCTGCTTGTTCCTCGAGGGTCTTCGGCGGCAGGCGGCAGGCGGGCTACTATCCCGATGGCTCCTGCACGTGATGGGCGGGAGCCCTTGCACCTCGTGTTGGAAGGCTGAGCGTCGGAGATGTCGACTGGTAGGACAGGGCCCGGCCGCCCGCGGACCGGTCCGGACCCCGATCGGCGGAGGCAGGTTGTCGACGCGGCCGCCAAGCTTTTTTTGGAACGCGGGTACGACGCTACGAGCATGCAGCACATCGCGGATGCCGTCGATCTCCGCAAGGCGAGCGTCTACCACTACGTCCCTGGCAAAGAGGACGTCCTTTTCGAGCTGATAGACCACTTCTACACCGTGGCCAACGATACCGTCGCCGGCTTCGCCGACGATGTGGGGGATCCCGCAGACCGGCTGGTGGGCTTCGTCGGTGCGCACGTCCGCTTCGTTCGCGACAACCTGCCGATCTTCCGCATCAAGGTGCGAGAGTTCAGCCAATTGCCAGAGACGCGGCGGGACCAGTTGGAGGGGCGCGGTGACTCCTACTACCGAGTACTCACCTCGATCCTCGAGGACGGCGTACGTCACGGCGTATTTGACGCGGACATCGACGTGCGACTGGCGACGATCATGATCGTCGGACAGCTCAATTCGATGGCGCAATGGTTCCATGCCGACGGCCCGCTTGACGCCGATGGTCTGGCGAAACAGTTCGGTCTTCTCATCGTTCCGTCGATTCTGGCGGAGGCTGAAGTTCAGAGGATGGGCGGGCTCACAGGGGTGAGGGCTTGGTTGCGGGCCGGGTGCCCACGTTCCGCCCACACTTCGCGAGGCGAGTGAATTCAGGACACCACTCGATGCCGTTTCGGGCGACTGGAACGCCCGATGTGCGCGGCAAGCGTGAAGTGAGGCTGCCTGGCTTGCCTCCTCCGCCCTCGAACAGATGTGGGGCGAGGCGTCGGTCAATACCCGGAACGCCCGGCGGGCGGCGGTGCTGTCGTGGCTGGGCTGGTGTGCCGAGCGCGGGTACGACGGACCGCGGGTGCCGGCTCGGGCGAGGCGGATGCCTCCGCCGGACTCGCAGACCCCGGCCCGCTCGAAGATGGCGATCGACCGGCTGATCGCCCGCCGCAATGTCCATCTGCGGGAGAAGACGCTGTAGCGGATGCTGTACGAGAGTTGCGCACGGGCGGAGGAGGATCCTCGGCGCCGACATCGAGGCGCTGGACCTGGCCGGCCGCCGGGCCCGGGTGCAGGCGAAGGGTGCTCGGCCGCTTACGCGGCGCCGCGGCGCCCCGCGCGAGGACTTCGTACTGGAGCAACATCTTCTGGGAAGTCGGCACGGCCAGGCTGCTGCCCCGGTTGGTCAAGAGGCGAAGCCGCGGGCCGGTGTTCATCCCCACCGCAAGCCGGGCCCCGGCAAGGTCGTCGGCCTGCGGAACGTGTGCCCGGACACCGGCCTGGCCGGGCTGTCGTACAGGCAGGCTCGCGCCCTGCCGGACGGGCATCCGAGTGTCGGCGGCGTGACGGGCACGGGCTGGAACCTGTACGAGTGGCGGCACCCCGGCCTCACCCATCCCGGCGAGGCCGGGGCGAGTCTTCCGATACTCATGGCCAAGTCGCGGCACAAGAAGCCGGAGAACGTCCAGCGCTCCTTCCATCCCTCGGCTGAGGCGACTGCGGAGATCACGATCTTGCTCGCGCCCGGCGGCGGCCGGCGCTGAGCCAGGACACCGCTGGGCAGTGAGCGGCGTTGCCCGACGGGGCAGGGCCCGCGCGTGACCGCCGTCGCAGAGGGTCGTGCGCAACTTGCCGGACAGCAGGTCATGTCATGGTCTGGTCGAATTCTTCCAGGTCGAGCGCCGGACGGGGCAGAGGGGTGGGCCGATCGCGGTTGTGGCGCAGGCCGTCCAGGATGAGGGTGAGGTAGCGCTTCCACAGCTCGGGGCTGACATCCCGGCTGTGCTGGGTGACGGCTCCGAGCATGAGCTGGATGAGCGGGAAGTCGGTGGGCTCGATGTCGTCCCGCAGCAGGCCGGCCTGTTGGGCGCGCGTGATGACGGCACTGACCGCGGGGGTGAGGCGCTCCCGGGCGGTGGCTGTCCGGTCTTCGCCCCGTGCGCCCTCCAGGAGGAGCTGTCTGAGCCCGCGGTCATGGGCGAAGTCCTGGCCGGTGGCGAGGAAGAGCTGCACGAGCCCTTCCCAGGGGTCCTCGTGGGCGTAAGCCCGCTCCGCCAGCGCGATGAGGTGCTGCAGGGTGCTTTCGAAGACGGCGTCGATGAGCTCCTCGCGGTTGGCGAAGCGCCGGTAGGCGGTGCCGACGCCGACGCCCGCGTGGCGGGCGATGTCATCGAGGGTGACCTCGAGGCCGCGTTGCGCGAAGACCTCCCGGGCGGCCGCGATGATCCGCTGCCGGTTGCGCTCCGCGTCCGCCCGCAGGGGGCGTTTCTGGGGACTGTCGGGGCGGGCGGCGGAGGCGGTCGATCGGCTCATGGCACCCACTGTACCCAGCCAAGTGGAGATGACATCTCCGGTTCAGTGTTACGGTGGGCCTGTAACTGGAGACATCTTCTCCACTTGACGCCCGTGCCCGGAGAGCGCCATGAGCACCCCGCCTCTCGAAGACAGCCCGCCGCAGAAAGATCCGTCCTCGAATCAGTGCCCGAGCCGCCATCACCGCCACCGCTGGTCGATCTTGACGGTCATCGCGATCGCCCAGCTAATGGCCACCAGCGTGCTCACCCCGCGCTTCGGCCCGAAGCCGATCGTTCCGCTCGGCATGGTCCTGGCCTCCGCGGGCCTGGCCTGGCTCACCACGCTGGGCACCGACTCCATCTACGCCGCCCACGTCCTGCCGCCGCTGCTGGTCTTCGGGGCGGGCCTGGGCCTGGTGACGGCGCCGGCGATGAGCGCAGCCACCTATGGCATCGGCCCGGCCGACGCCACGTCGGCTCCGCAAGCGTCAACACCATGCAGCAGGTCGGCGGCTCGATCGTCACCGCCCTGCTCAGCACCGTGGCTGCCGACGCCGCCACCGACTACTGGCGGGCCAGACCCCCACCCCGGACCTGCCCGCCCAGTCCGCGCTGGAGAGCTACTCCATCGCCTACTGGTGGTCTGCCGCCTTCTTCGCGCTCGGCGCGCTCGTGTGCGGCCTGCTTTTCCGCCGGGGTGTGCCCGAGCAGGACCCCGAGGCGGCGCCCACCGTCCACATGTGACCCCGTCCCACCTCCCGACACACCGCCCGAGAAAGAAGAGGAAAGCTCGTCATGACCACACCCCGCGTCTTGATCGTCGGAATGGGTATCGGCGGCCTGGCCACCGCCATGCGCCTGCGCGAGATCGGCTGGGAGCCCGTACTCGTCGAACGCGCCCCGGCCCGGCGCCCCGCCGGCTACTTCATCGGCCTGTTCGAGACCGGTCGTGCCACCGCGCAGCGCATGGGCGTGCTCGATGCCATCGGCAACCGGGCCGGCACCGACAGCATCACCTACGACATCGACCGGTCGGGCAAGCGCCGCCCCGGCATGGGATACGGCGACCTGCCCGGCGCGCCCCGCCTGCTCCTGCGCGGCGACATAGAGGCCGCGCTGTACCACGCTGTCGCACCGCACACCGAGATCCGCTACGGCACCACACCCATCGCCATCGACGAACGCCCCGACGGCGTGGACGCCACCCTGCGCACCGGTGTGGGCGAGGAGGCCAGCGAGAGCACGGAGCGCTTCGACCTGGTCGTGGGCGCCGACGGCCTGCGTTCCACCGTCCGCCGCCTCGCTTTCGGCCCCGACTCCGAGTTCATGCGGCCGCTCCACCACATCATCGGCGCCACGATACTGAAGGAGAACGTACCCGGCTACCGGCCTCAGGACGGCCTCGTCCTGGCGGAACCCGGCCGCTCCGTCTGGACGTTCCCCTTCACCGACCACCAGCCCGGCGTGCTCTTCAACTACCGCACCGACGACGAGGACGCCCAGTTCCGCCGCCCGCCCATCGAGTCCCTGCGCGCCGCCTTCGGCCCCGAACCCACCGGCCCCGTCCTCGAACACCTCCTGGAGCAGTTCGAGCAGGCCGACGACTACCTCTTCGACTCCGTGCACCAGGTGGAGATGGACACCTGGCACACCGACCGCATCGTCCTGCTCGGCGATGCCGCCTGGTGCCTGACCCTGTACTCCGGCATGGGCGCCTCCACCGCCCTGGCCGGCGCCGACCTGCTGGGCACCCTGCTCCAGCGCAACGGCGGAAACACCGCACGGGCCCTGCGCGAATGGGATCAGCGCCTGCGCCCCTTCATCGCCGTCCAGCAGCGCGGCGGCCGTACGCAGGGCCTGACGATGTTCGTCCCCCAGAGCGGCAGGGACAAGGCCATCCGCACCTTCACGCAGTCGCTGATGAGCCGTCCGATCGGCAAGCGCGTGATGAAGGCTTTGGCCGCCCGGCAGTTCAAGGAGAAGTCAATCGACATCGCCGCCGTCTGACCGCGCACGACCTCGCGCCATCGCCTGCCCCGCACACAGGAGACACGATGACCATGACGCACCCCACCCTGATCAGCGCCGCCGACGAACTGCCCGCCGACCCGTCCAAGACGATGGATTCCTGGTGGTTCGCCGCCCGGATCCACGCCGACGAGGCCGTCTTCTGGGCAAAAATCCACACGATGGCCGTGCAGGGCACCTGCCACAGCACCGTCGCCCTGCTCCAGGAACCGGACGGCCACACCAGTCACCAGCAGACGGTCGAGAGCCTCGAGGCCGTAACATCGTCCACCGACGCCCTCGCCATGAAGACCTCGATCCTGGCCATGAGCGGGGACCTCAACAACCTGGAGATCACCGGCGCCACGGACACCGCGTCGATACGGCTCACCCTGCGGCGCGATGAGCCCGTCCTCTACAACGGCGGCTCCGGCATCTTCCCCTTCCTCGGCGGGACCACCGGGCAGTACGCACTGCCCGGCCTGACCACCACCGGCACCCTCACCGTCGACCGCACCACGTACCCGGTCAGCGGGCGCACCTGGTTCGACCGCCAGTGGGCCCCCGAGAACTCCGAGAGCGCCGAGCCCCCGCGCTTCACCTGGCTCGGCCTCGACCTCGGCGCCGGCCGGTACCTGAGCGTGTGGGACACGATTGGCGACGGCACCTCCTGGCTCACCTCACTCAAGGCCGACGGGACACACACCATCACCCGCGCCCAGCGCACCGACCGCGCCAACGGCGCCTGGAGGCTGACCATCCCCGACCTCGGCGCATCCCTCGACATCACCCATCGCGGACTGCCGGACTCCCGCGACGGCCTGTACGCCGGGGTGTGCACCGTCACCGGAACCCTCGCAGGCGAAGGCGTCGACGGCCACGGCTACACGGACGTCCTTGGGTAAGGCCCGCTGCACGCCGCCCCGCACAGGGAGATCTGCCTGTCCGGGGCGGTGCCGAGTCCCGGCTCATTCGTCGTCGGTGGCGTCTTCGTCGCGTAAGGGACGAGGAACTTCAGGCGGGGCGTGGCAGGGGCCGGGACGGGACCGACCATCTCGTCGGCGGCGATGGCCGATCCGCGCGAGGGCATCGAGCGGCGCCTGCTCGCGCTCGCAGGTGGCGTCCTGTTCCGGGCTGCCTCGGGGAGACAAAGGAAGGACGGGACGGCCTCCGAGGTGCTGGCGGATCTCTTGACCCGCAGTTCGCGAGGACTCTACGGTGACCACAAACGCCTTAGCGATCGCTCGGTAAGCATGCATGTCGGTGAGCGGTGAGCCCTGCTGCGCACAGCGACCCCGAAGGGCTTGACGACGACCCGGCCTCCTCGGACCGCATCCAATGTGCACTCGTCGAGCATCGAACCTTCCCCCTGCGGGACAGCCAGTCGCCGCTGGTGCGGCATCGGTCCACCGGCTCGAAATAATTCGTCCAAACGGTTGACTGAATTCAAGGGCTGGCGGAAGGTGGGCGCACGCCGGTGCGGTACTGCCCTGTTGACCGGCGCGGTCGCCGGGGCGAAACGGGACAGACGATGAGGGGACCGAACGTGGAGTCAGCAGAGGGTTATGGCGGCGAAGTAGCCGCACATGCGCTGAAGGACGCAGGCGTCGAGGCGATGTTCGGGGTCATCGGTGCCACCGACCTCATCGCCGAACCTGCCAACCCCTTGGGCATCAAACACTTCGTCACGCGACATGAGCAGGCAGGTGGCTTCGCAGCGGACGGCTACGCCCGTTCGCTCCGTAAGCCCGGGGTGGCCTACACCTCGAACGGACCAGGTGTGGCCAACGTCGTGGGCGCGATGTACCACGCCAAGGGCGCCAACAGCCCGGTGGTTCTCCTGGCGGGCAGTCACGCCCCCATCCAGGACGGGCTCACCGGTTGGCAGGAGTCCTACCCGGCGCGGCTGCTGCAGGACACGTGCAAGTGGACACACCGCATCATCGACGCTCGCACCACCGGTTACTGGTTCCGCAAGGCACTGAGGGACGCGGTGCAGCCGACCCCGGGCCCCATCACCCTGGAGGTCGCCTACAACACCCTTGCGCAGCGAGGCCGTCCCTCTCAGCTCAAGTACCCTCCCGAGGACCGCGCGGCGACCGCTCCGCTGACAGGCGGGGACCCTGCCTCGGTTGCGGCAGCCGTGCGTGCGCTGGCTCACGCCGAGCGCCCCGTCATCATCGCCGGTGACGGCGTCTACTGGTCGGACGGCGCCCAGGAGCTGATCCGCTTCGCCGAGCAGATGAACATCCCCACCTGCACGCGCCGGACGGCACGCGGAGCTCTGCCGGAGACCCACCCCCTTGCCTTCACGTTCGCCTTCCGTAGGGGCTTCCTCGAGCACGCGGACGTCATCTGCCTCATCGGCAATCCCGTGAACGGCATGGACGAGTGGTTCGAGCCGCCGGAGTGGAACCACGACGCCACCTGGATCCAGATTCAGGACACGCCGTCAGAGCTGTGGTACGGCGGACCGACCGACATCGCGATCATCGGATCGAGCAAGCTGGTGCTGCAGCAGATGAGCGAGCACGCACGGCAGGAGCTGTCGGAGTTCACTCCGGACCGTGGCGCCTGGCTCGACGCGCTGAAAGCGGCCCGCCGACGCATCGCAGCCGGCATGGAGGCACAGACGGCGCACTTCGCGACGCAGCGCCCCCTGCACCCCCACACCCTCACGGGCGAGATCGCTGCTTTCCTCGACCCGTCCGCCACGGTGATCTTCGACTCCTTCTCGGCCTCACCGTCACTGACCAGCCATCTGCGGTCGCAGGCGGCCGGCCAGATCCTGGACGCCGGCACTTTCCAGACCTTGGGCCACAGCATCGGCATGGCCATCGGCGCTCAGGTCGCTCGTCCGGGCAAGCAGGTCCTGGCCCTGATCGGAGACGGTGGGTTCGGCATCGCCGGCATGGACATGGAGACGATGGTCCGGTACGGCCTGCCCGCCGTCGTGGTCGTCTTCAACAACTCGTCCTGGGGTGGCCGAGCCTGGGGCCACGACCAGTGGTACCCCGAGCGGGCCTCAGGGGATTTGTCCGATGTTCGGTACGATCAGATGATGCGCGCTGTGGGCTGCCACACTGAGCATGTCACGGAGGCCCACGAGATCAGGCCGGCCCTCGAGCGCTCCTTCGGGTCGGGACTGCCCAGCGTCATCAACGTAGTGGGCGACACCAGCGAGACCTCGCTGTTCCGTGGGCGCATCAACCTCATGGAGGTGTGGACTCGTGGCAACGTGTCCGACCTGCCCAAGGAGACTCTCGCTGAGATCCGGTCATGGCCCAAGGGCCAATTCGAGCGGACCGCAAAGCTGGGGCGGGACCATTTCGGCTTCGACGTCACCGCGCGTGAGCTCGCGGAGATGGTGAAGGTCGACTTCGACTGGACCGAGGAGTAGGAGTGGCCGTCTCCACCCGGCCGACGTCAGCCGGCAAGAGGTCGAACTCATGAGCAAGGACCTGCGGGAACAGGGCGTCGAGTCCCCGATTCGGATGGCAGTGGCCGATGGCGTGGCCCGGATCGCGATCGACCGCCCCACGTCAAGGAACTCCCTGAACATCGCGGCGATGGGGCTTTTGGCGAGCACTCTTGAGCGGGCAGGCCATCGCGATGACGTGCGGTGCATCGTTCTGACCGGGACCGGAGAAGCATTCTGCTCGGGCGCTGACCTGAGCGATGTGCCGGGTCCGGACGCGGAGGTGGACCGGCACCTGGACATGATGCACGTGACATCCCGAGTGATCGGGGCAGTGACGGCCTCTCCCGTGCCGGTGATCGCCATGGTGCGTGGGCCGGCAGCGGGAGTGGGCGCTTCCCTTGCGCTGGCCTGTGACCTGGTCGTGGCCTCGTGCGATGCCTACTTTCTTCTGCCTTTCGCAGGCATCGGCCTCCTCCCGGACGGAGGTGCCACGGTGACAGTGGCTGCGTCGATCGGTCGCGCTCGTGCGATGCGCCTGGCGCTGAGGCGGGAGCGCCTGGACGCGGGGGCCGCGTTCGACAGCGGCCTCATCGCGGCGACGTGCGACCCGGGGGACCTGGAGGCCACGGTCGACCAGTGGGCGCAGGACCTGGCGAACGGGCCCTCGGCTGCGCTCTCGTCGACCAAGGCGGCGATCAACGC
Organism: Streptomyces sclerotialus; assembly: GCA_000719105.1. GTDB lineage: Bacteria > Actinomycetota > Actinomycetes > Streptomycetales > Streptomycetaceae > Streptomyces > Streptomyces sclerotialus_B. Next base: position 79,405 of record JODX01000034.1, read on the forward strand.
GTCGACCTTGGCCCACCTCCCCGAAGCGCTGGCCAGGGAGACCCGGGAGCAGGCCCGTCTGCTGGGCTCCCAGGACTTCCGCGAAGGCGTCAGTGCCTTCCTGGAGCGCCGCCGTCCCGTCTTCGACTGAGATGACGTGGTGCGCCTCCGCCCGATGGGTCGATCACCGAGAGGGTCTGATGAGGTCAGTAGCGGTGACGCGTTTCCCCGTGGTCGACGCGGACTTGAGGAGTATGTGACTCCGCAGAAGGGTTGTGGTGGTGCGTGGTGATCGGGTAGGTACTTGCCCGTCCCATCACCACCAACCGTGGAATTAGCCCCCGCGCGAGGATGCCTTCAGCACGCCGTCGGGGCGGTCCCGGCCGTCCGATGTGCTCTCCCGCGACCTCTGACCATACCGACTGCACCTGGAGCGGTCGGCAGCACCCCTTTCTCCGCCGCGCATGACTTCCGCGTCCTGCGGCGACCTGCTTGAACGCGCAAGACGTGGCCTTGGCCTGAGCTGCCATCAGGTCGTCCGCGAGCGACAGACACCCTTCGCGACCCGGAGCGAGCCTGTCCGCTCCGCCACCCCGACACACCAGCACCGATACGCACCTGATCACGCTCTACAAGGATGTGAGTGCAGTGAGGCCAGAACAGGCATCCACGTTCATTGCCCAGATCGAGTACGCCTTCTCCCGTCACAGCAGCCGTGTGGCGTTCGTCGAGGACAACGGCGACAACGTGACCTACGCCGCGGCCTACGACCGGCTTCGTCGCCTCATCCCGGTCTTCGCCGAGCTCGGCGTGACCAAGGGGACGGCCGTGGCATGCCTGGCTGCGAACTCGGCCAACATGTACCTCGCAGAGCTGGCGATCGCGGTCCTGGGCGGCCGCTACGCCGGGCTGCACCAACTGTCGTCGGCGCAGGAGCATGCCGCCATGTGCGACGACGGTGAAGTGTCCATCCTGCTGGTCGACCCCCACTACGCCGACCACGCCGCTACCGTGCTCGAACACATGAGGGGCACCCCGGTCGTGGCCACCCTGGGCCACTCGGCGCTGGGCGTGGATGTCCTGGGCCGGGCGGAAACAGCTGCCCCGGTCGCCACGGTGGCCGGCGTTTCCACTGCCACTCAGGATGATCTGCACAGAGTCTTCTACACGGGCGGAACGACGGGGCGGGCCAAAGGCGTCGAGTTCACTCACCATGCCGTGGCGCACATGAACCTCAACGCCACGCGCGCTTGGCAGATGCCGGCCGAGCCCAGGTACCTGGCGACCGGACCCATCACTCACGGCTCCTTCCTGATGCTGATGCCCACACTGCTCTCGGGCGGCTGCGTCATCTTCCACAAGGGTTTCGAGCCGGACCGCTGGTTGCGCACGGTCGAGGCGGAACGCGTCAATTTCGCGTTCGTCGTCCCGACGATGATCTACGCAGCGCTCGACTCGACGGTGCTGTCAGGCGTGGACCTGTCCAGTCTGGAGACAGTCGCCTATGGCGGCTCGCCGATGTCCCCCACCCGACTCGCGGAGGGCATCGAGCGGTTCGGCCAGGTGTTCACTCAGTTCTACGGTCAGACCGAGTGTCTGGCCCAGGGAACCAGTCTGTGGCGCGAGGAGCACGATCCTCGCAAGCTGCCGCACCTCATGGGCTCCTGTGGTCGGCCCATGCCCGGAGTCACGGTCGACATCGTGGATGCGAACGACGAGCCGGTCACCGATGGCAGTCCCGGTGAGATCGTTATCCGGACCGCGTGCACGATGCGCGGGTACTGGGGACAGCCCGAACTCACCGCCGAGACCTTGCGCAATGGGTGGTTGCACACGGGGGACATCGCAGTGCGGGACGACGAGGGCTACTACTACATCATCGACCGCAAGAAGGACATGATCATCTCGGGTGGCTTCAATGTCTATCCCCGGGAGGTCGAGGACATTCTCACCAGCCATCCCGCGGTCGCCTCGGCGGCTGTCTTCGGAGTGCCGCACGAGCGCTGGGGCGAGCAGGTCACCGCGGTCGTCGTGGTCCGCCGGGACGCCGAGGTCAGCGAAGCGGAACTGCAGGGCCTGGTGAAGCTCAAGAAGGGCTCTCACTACGCGCCGAAGTCCGTGACCTTCGTCGACGACCTGCCCAGAACCGCTGTGGGGAAGATCGACAAGCAGGGACTGCGCCGTACCTACTGGGCGGGGACCGATCGCAACGTCCACTGAGCCCTGATCCGCCATCCGCGCAGGTCGGCGCCCCTGTGAACGTCGGGATTGCCTCGCAGGAGAACGATCGGGCCGCCGAGCTGCCTGTGTGCTGCGATCAGCAGGTCGAGGTGGTCGTGCCAGGAAAAGCTCTTGCGCCCCTCGCGGTTCCCGCCGTCCCTGGAAGCCGGGCTCTCCTCGCGGACGAGCTGGCTGGCTGATGGCGGTCGGGGCAGAGCGCCGGCCGATCACCGGGCCCGGTTCCAGCGCTGGTCCTCCCGGCCGTCGTCGGCGACGCCTTGACCGGCTGCCGTGGCCAGGACCCGGCGCCAGTTGCTCGGTCTCCGACCCCGCCGCCTTCGGCTCGCACGTGTTCAAGCTCAGGAAGGGCTCCACCTTCGCGGGAGCCAGCGGCCGAACCAACGAGTCCGGCTGCGGGTCGGCAGTTGGGCCGCCAGGAGAGGGGCGAGATTTCTCTGCGGCGCTACCACACAGCGCTCCGGGGTAGCGCACGTCGCTGCACAGCAAGATGTGGGTGCGTCCTCCGGCTTCGACTGACGATCGGGGCGCTCGGCAAGCGTGGCGGGGCGGCTCAGCTGCTGTGGTACGACGTGAGCTGTCCTTTCGGTCGGCCTTGATGGATCCCGAGGTGTTGGAGCGGATCACCGTGTGATGTGTGGACCTGGAGGGACTCGAAGAGCAGCTGGTCGAGCAGCCGTCAGAGGTATGAGATGAGCGCGACGAGCTGGCCGTGACCGGCGCGGATGTGGCAGTGGATGAGCGAGCAGCTCGCCGACGAGCACACCGGGGCAGGGGGCCAGGGTTCCAAGGTGGCGGGCCGGGCGGTGCGGCCGCCCCCCCCCCC
>JODX01000035.1 GCA_000719105.1 Streptomyces sclerotialus
AGCCACGACAGCGCGGTGACGTCGTCCGGGAGTTTCGGCGCCCCCGGCCGGATCCGTACCCGGGTTCCGGGCCCGTGCAGCGACGGCTGCCGCGGCGGGGCCGTGGCTCTCGGCGCGCGCGGGTCCGCCATGGGGGGAGGGGCCGCGGCGGCCCCCGGTGCGAGGGCGGGAGCCGTCGCTCCGATCGCACAGACGGCGGAGCAGGACACCGCGACCCGGGCCGAGAAGGCGCGGGCCGAGAGAACGCGGGCCGAGAGGACGCGGGCCGAGAATCCGATGGTCATGCCGCCAACGTAGGAACGCGCACGGCGTCCGTCCGGGTGCCGGGGCCGAGGGCGGGGTCCGAGCACTCGGATGCATCAAAGGGGGCCCGGAAGGGGGAGCGTACGCTCACGAAGGGGGCAGCGTCGGCTGCACCTGGCGCAGGAAGGCCGCGTTGTCCGGAGTGGCACGCAACCGCTCCAGCAGTGTTTCGAGGTACGCCCGGTCCTGGCCGTCGCGGGAGCGCAGGGCGCGCCGCAGTCCGCGTACGGCCGTCAACTCGCCGCTGGACAGCAGGAGTTCCTCGCGGCGGGTGCCGGAGGGGACGATGTCGACGGCCGGGTAGACCCGGCGGTCCGAGAGGGCGCGGTCGAGGCGGAGCTCCATGTTGCCGGTGCTCTTGAGCTCCTCGAAGAAGAAGTCGTCGGCGCGTGAGCCGGTCTCCACCAGCGCCGTGGCGAGGACGGTGAGCGAGCCGCCCTCCTCGGTCCGGCGTGCGGCGCCGAAGAGCCGCTTGGGGCCGTGCAGCGCGGCGGCGTCGACACCGCCGCTCAGGGTGCGGCCACCGGCTGCGGCCGCGTTGTTGTGCGTCCGGCACAGGCGGGTCAGCGAGTCCATCAGGATCACGACGTCCTCGCCCTGCTCGACGAGGCGCTTGGCGCGCTCCACGACGAGTTCGGCGAGTGCGATGTGCTGCTTCGGTGTCCGGTCGAACGTCGAGGCGAAGACCTCGCCGCGTACGGAGCGCCGCATGTCCGTGACTTCCTCGGGGCGTTCGTCGAGCAGGAGGACCATCAGGCGGCACTCGGGATGGTTGCCGGTGATCGCGGCGGCCAGCTGCTGGAGCAGGACCGTCTTGCCGGTCTTCGGCGGTGCCACGATCAGGCCGCGCTGGCCCTTGCCGACGGGTGCCACCAGGTCGACGAGCCGGCCGGTCAGCCCGCTCGCCGGATGCTCGAGGCGGAGCCGGTCGTGCGGGTGCAGCGGGGTGAGGTCGCGGAAGTGCGGGCGGGTGCGCAGCTCTTCGGGCGCACGGCCGTTGATCAGCGCGACCTCGGTGAGGGCGCGCCGGTCGCCCCCCACGCCGTCGACGGTGTCGCCCTTGCGCAGCCCGTACCGGCGGACGAGCGCGGCGGGGACCTGCGGGTCGCCCGGGGAGGGCAGGCAGCCCTCGGTGCGCAGGTGGCCCTGGCCGCCCGGTACGAGGTCGAGGACGCCGGAGACGGGGGCCGTCGACCGCCGCGGGGAGGAGGAGGTTTCGAGTGTGGTGGTCATGGGTGGGTGTCCTCTCGGTACAGAACGGACAGACGCAGGGGGGAGAAGAGGGAGAAGCCGTGCGGAGGCGGAAGGGACACGCCTCGGTACGGCGGGAGACACCGCGTCCTGGTGATCGTGACGCGCGGCGCGTGATCTGTGACGCATGATCTGCGATGCGTGATCTGCGGCGCGTGACACCTGACGCACGATGCGGTGCTGCGGGAGCCGCTACGCCTGGCCGGACATCGACGGGCGGATCGGCGAACTGGATGAAGAACTGGCACCGGCACCCGAGAAGGGGCGCACACGTGTGCTAACCACACTGTAACACCGGTCATGGGTCATCCGGCGGGGGAATCTGCGCGGCAGAGACCTCGGCGCGAGTTGAACCCCGGACGCGCAGGAGCCGTACAGGTGGGGGTGGCCGGCCGGCCCACCGCGCCGGCCGGCCTGCCTGCCACCACCGTGCCACCCACCGGAAGGACACTCGGGGTGTCGCTCTTCACACGCTTCCGTCACCTGCCCGACGCGGACCGGGCGGCTCCGGACGAGACGACAGGGCAGGAGGCCGAGGCCCCGGGACGGGGAGCCCGCCTTCGCGCCTGGCGCGCCAAGTACCCGGCCGCCGCACGCGCACTCGCCCGTTCGGTCAGTGTTCTGGCCGCCGCCCTCGTGCTGTTCGCCCTGCTCATGCCGGGCGACGCCGAGCGCTTCGGGCCGCAGCAGTTCCTGCGGCTGCCGGTCGAGGCGATCCTCGGCGCGGGGCTGCTGCTCGTGCTGCCGCACCGGCCGAGGCGGGTCGCCGCCGTGCTCATGGGGGCCGGCCTCGCCGCGCTGGTGGTGCTCAAGGTCCTCGACATCGGGTTCCACCAGTTCCTGGGCCGGGAGTTCAACCTGGTGCTCGACTGGGGGCTGCTCGACGACGCCACGTCGTACCTGGAGGACACCGCCGGCCGTACGGGCGCGCTCGGCGCCGTGACCGGGGCAGCGGTGCTCGTCCTGCTCCTGCTCGCCGCGCTGACACTGGCGGTGCTCCGGCTGGCCGGTCTCCTGGCCCGCAACCGGGACACCGCCGTACGGACGGTAGTCACCGCCGGAACCGTGTGGATCACCTGCGCGGCGCTGGGGCTGCACCTGTTCGGCACCACGCCGGTCGCGTCGAGGAACACCATCGGGCTGGTCCAGGAACGGGGGCACCGGGTGCGGGCGGCGTTGCACGACGAGGCCGTGTTCGCGGCTCAGGCGCGGCGGGACGCCTTCGCCGACGTACCGTCCGACCGGCTGCTCACCGCACTGCGCGGCAAGGACGTCGTCTTCGCGTTCATCGAGAGCTACGGGCGCAGCGCGATCGAGGACGAGGCCACCGCGCCCGGAGTCGGCGCCGTGCTCGACGCCGGCACCGAGAGCCTGCGCGAGGCCGGGTACTCCGCCAGGAGCGGCTGGCTGACCTCGTCGACGTACGGCGGCAGCAGCTGGCTCGGCCACTCCACCTTCCTCACGGGGCTCTGGATCGACAACCAGAGCCGCTACCGCACCGTCACCGCCGGGGACCGGCTGACCCTCACCGGTGCCTTCCGGCGCACCGGCGCCTGGCGCACGGTCGGCATCATGCCGGGCGTCACCAAGAACTGGCCCGAGGGCCGCTTCTACGGATTCGACCGGGTCTACGACTCCCGCGACCTCGGCTACCGCGGCCCGAAGTTCAGCTGGTCGACCATGCCCGACCAGTACGCCCTCAGCGCGTACGAACGCCTGGAACACGGCAGGAAGCACGACAAGCCGCTGATGTCGCAGCTCATCCTCACCTCCAGCCACCAGCCCTGGGCGCCGCTGCCGAAGATGATCGACTGGGACGACGTCGGCGACGGATCCGTCTACCGGGACATCGAGAAGGCGGGCGAGGACCCGGCGGACGTCTTCTCCGACGGCACCGAGGTGAAGCGGGAGTACGGCAGGTCCATCGCGTACTCGCTGCGCAGCCTCTTCGAGTACGTGGAACGGTACGGCAGCGACGACACGGTGCTCGTCTTCCTCGGTGACCACCAGCCCATGGCCCGGGTCAGCGGCGACGGCGCCGGACACGACGTGCCCGTCAGCATCGTCGCCCACGATCCGGAGGTCCTCGACCGGATCGGCGACTGGGGCTGGGCCGACGGTCTGAAGCCCCGGAAGGACACCCCGGTATGGCGGATGGACGCCTTCCGCGACCGCTTCCTGACGGCGTACGGGCCGCATCCGGCGGAGGACGGGAAGACGGCCCCCGCCGCGGCCCCCGTCCCGTCCACTCCCGGCCGTTGACGGGACGGAGGCCGCTTGCGGTGCTAGTGGTCGCGGTCGAGCGCGAAGATCCCGAAGCCGAAGCCCCGGGCCTTGACGGTGCCGTTGCCGAGGACCACCCCCGACGCCTCCAGCACCCCGCCGTTCCCCTCGAACGGCCAACGCACCTCGTCACGGCCCGGGTTGACCACCACCAGATACCGCCCGCCCCGTACGTACACGAACGGGTGGCCGGAGTGCAGCACCTCGACCGAACCGCCGGAGCCCAGCTCGGGAGTGCTGGTGCGCAGGGCGATCAGGCGGCGCACCAGATGCAGCAGGGAGGTGTCGTCGGCGCGCTGGTCGGCCACGGACGGGCGGCCCGGGGACGGGTCGAGCGGCAGGTAGAAGCGGTCGGCGGGGGCGCTGGAGAAGCCCGCGCCCGGGCCGTCGTCCCACTGCATGGGCGTACGCGACCCCGCCCGGTTGTAGCGCGGACCGAGGACGCTGCCCTCCTTGTCGGGCAGGTCCGGGACGTACCGCATACCGATCTCGTCGCCGTAGTAGATCGCCGGCAGTGTCGGCCAGGTGAGCTGGAACGCGAATGCGGCGGGGAGCTGCTCGGCGGTGCGGGGACCGCAGTTGAGCCGGGAGAAGTCGTGGTTGGCGGTGGGCAGGGCGACGAACCCGGCGTCACCGACGGCGGCGGCCGCCTTCCGCCAGGCCTCGACGAAAGGGCGCGGCGAGCCCTTGCCGCTCGCGTCGAAGAAGCAGTCCAGGGGGTCCCAGGCCTCGTTCACCGTGCCCTCGCCGTTGCTCCACAGCGAGCGCAGGGCCAGCCCGTCGGCGGGCCCGCCGAACTGGAGGAAGAAGTCCGCGTGGAAGCCGGCCGGGACCGACACCTCGGGCTCGCCCCACTCCGACAGCAGCACCGCCTCCGGGTGCGCGCCGTCCAGCCAGTGCCGCAGCTCCGTCCACACCCGTGCGGTCTCCACCTTGCCGGGATCGTCCTTGACCAGCGACGACGCCATGTCGACGCGGAACCCGGACACGCCGAGACGCAGCCAGTGGTCCATGACCGTGCGCAGCGCCTCGCGGTTGGCGCGCGGCCCCGCGGAGTCGACCGGCTGCCGCCACGGCTCGGCCGGGTCGTCGCGCGCGTAGCCGAAGTTGAGGGCGGGCTGGGAGTCGAAGAAGTTCGGCAGGTAGGCGCCCGGGCGGGTACCGGGGGAGGGGACGAAGCCCTGGGGGCAGCCTTCGGACGCCCAGATGTAGCGGTGGTCGTCCGGGTCGTCCATGGACGCGCGGAACCACGGGTGCTCGTCGGAGGTGTGGCCGGCGACCAGGTCGAGCAGGACGCGGATGCCGCGCCGGCCCGCCTCGTCGACCAGCCGGGCGAGGTCGTCGTTCGAGCCGTAGCGGGGTGCGACGTTCAGGTAGTCCGCGACGTCGTACCCGGCGTCGCGGAACGGCGAGACGAAGCAGGGGTTGAGCCAGACGGTGTTGACGCCCAGCCGGACGAGGTGGTCGAGGTGCTCGGTGATCCCGTTGAAGTCGCCGATGCCGTCGCCGTTCGAGTCGGCGAACGACTGCGGGTAGATCTGGTAGAAGACGGCGTCGGCCAGCCATGCGGGGGCGGGACGGAACGTGGTCATGACGCGACGATAGGCCAGTGCGCGCGCGTGGCGCTGCCCCGCCGCTCCGGCGGCGGAGCCGCTCAGCCGGTTGCCTCCCGGCCCGCTGCGCCTAAGCTGAGCCGATGTTCACCCCGCAAGGTCCCAGCCTCCGCGAACTCGCCGTCCAGGCCCTGTCCTCCGTCGAGCACGGCTACGACCTGCTGGCGCCGAAGTTCGACCACACGCCGTTCCGTACGCCCGACCACGTCCTGGACGCGGTCGAGGAAGCGCTGTCGGCCATGGGCCCGTTCGACCACGGGCTGGACCTGTGCTGCGGTACCGGCGCCGGGACGGGTGTGCTGCGCGAGCTGTGCCGGGAGAGCGTGACCGGGGTGGACATCAGCGAGGGCATGCTCGCCGTCCACGCGGCGCGCGGTCCGGTGGACCCCGCCCCGTCCGGACCGCGCGCCGCCCTGGTGCGTGGCGATGCCCTCGCCCTGCCGTTCGGGCCCGCCTTCGATCTCGTCGTGAGTTTCGGAGCGTTCGGGCACTTCCTGCCGCGGGAACTGCCCGCGCTGTTCGCCCAGGTCCACTCCGTACTGCGGCCGGGCGGGCGGTTCGCGTTCCCGCTGCCCGCGCCCGCCCCGCCCGGATCTCTGCCGTACTGGGCCACGCTGGGTTTCGACACGGCGATGCGCGTGCGCAACGCCGTGTGGCGCCCGCCGTTCGTCATGTACTACCGGCCGTTCCGGCTCGGGCTCGTGCGGCCGGGACTGGAACGGGCCGGTTTCGACGTGGAGCTGTTTGCACTGCCCGGGTTCGGACGGAGACCCGACGGCAGCCCGCGGTGCCGGCTGGTCGTGGCGACCCGGCGGCCTGCCGCGGCCACGGAGCCGGGCGGTGTGCGACCTGCCTAGCGGTGTGCGAGCTGCCTAGAGGCAGCCGTACACCGCGTCCACGAGGGCCATCTTCCGCGGGTCGTCGGCGATGTGCGAGCCCATGCGGTTCATGACGTACCCCAGGGAGACACCGGCCTCGGGGTCGGCGAGCCCGCAGGAGCCGCCGAATCCGTCGTGCCCGAACGCCCTCGGGTTGGGCCCGTACGAGCCGTTCGGACCGCTGAGCCACAGCCCGAGCCCGAGCTCCGTCTCGTGCCCGAACCCGGCGCCGAGCACCAGGTCACGGCAGCTTCCCTGCCCCTCGCGGACCCGTTCGGCGGCCTCCGGTGACAGCACCCGGCGCCCGCCCCACGCACCGCGCAGCGCGAGGATGCCGTACAGCTCGGCGATCGCCCGGGCGGTGCCGTGGCCGTTCGCGGCGGGCACCTCGGCGGCGCGCCACCGCGGGGAGTTGGCGCCGGCGGCGCCCACCACCGGGTTGGTGAAGGCGGCGATCGCGGCGGGCGCCGGCCGGTCGAGGACCGCGGCCTGTGCGCCGCGGTCCGTGACCGGCGCCTGCACCAGTTCGGCCGCCCGCCCCCACTCCTTCTCCGGCAGCCCGATGGTGAAGTCGATGCCGAGGGGCCGGGTCACCTCCTGCTCCAGGAATGCGCCCGGCAGCAGGCCCGTGATCCGCCGCACCACCTCACCGACCAGGAAACCGAAGGTCAGCGCGTGGTACCCGGACCTGGTTCCCGGCTCCCACCAGGGCTCCTGCGCGGCGAGCCGCCGCACGGTCAGCTCCCAGTCGCAGAGCTCCTCCAGCGAGTGCGGCTCACGCGGCCCGGACAGGCCCGCCCGGTGGGACAGCAGATGCCGTACGAGAACGCCTTCCTTGCCCGCCGCCGCGAACTCCGGCCAGTAGGCGGCGACGGGCGCGTCCAGGTCCAGCAGACCGCGGTCGGCCAGGATGTGCGCGCACAGTGCGGTCGGCCCCTTGGTGGTCGACCACACGTTGACGAGTGTGTCCCGGGCCCAGGGGCGGGTGTGCGCGGGATCCGCCCAGCCGCCCCACAGGTCCACCACGGTCTCGCCGTCGAGCGTCACGGCCACCGCCGCACCCAGCTCGCCACGGTCCTGGAAGTTCTCCTCGAACGCCGTGCGCACCGCGCCGAACCGTGGATCGCAGTGGCCGTGAACCTGGGACATGAGCCCTCCGTCGTCCGTCGCGCGGGAAAGCCCGGGACGGGCCCGGGCCTCCTGTACGTACTGATCGAACGTACCGATCGAACATACCGACTGGTCGGACCGTGAGGAAGGGCCCGTGGGCCCGTAGGGCTCAGACGTGCGACGGCAGCCAGGCCAGCTTGACCGCCTCCTGGAAGGGGCCGCCGCCCTCGTGGTCGTTGAAGTCGTACACCTCGATCCGCTTGTCGTCGTGCGCCCAGGCGTTGAAGGCCCCGAAGACGGTCGACGGCGGGCACGTCTGGTCCTCCAGCGCCGCGGAGAACAGGGCGGGCGCCCGGCCGCGCGCGGCGAAGTGCACCCCGTCGAAGTAGGCGAGCGTGCGCCGGACCCGCTCGGCGCGGCCGCGGTGGGTCTTCAGGTAGTTGCCGATCTCCCGGTACGGGTTGCGGTCCGTCAGCGTCGTGGCGCGCGGGAAGTCGCAGAGGAACGGCACGTCCGGGGCGACCGCGACCAGGTCCGGCACCAGTCCGCCGGCGGCGATGGCGATGCCGCCGCCCTGGCTGGAGCCGACGACCGCCGTCCGCGCCGCGTCGGTCAGCGGGTGGGCGCGGGCCGCCTCCACGGCGCGCACGGCGTCCGTGAACACGCGCCGGTAGTAGTACGTCTCCGGGTCCTCGATCCCGCGGGTCATGTAGCCGGGGTAGGCGGGCGCGCTGCCCACCGGGTCCGGCGTGTCGCCGCCCGCCCAGCCGCTGCCCTGGCCCCGCGTGTCCATCACGAAGTGCGCGAACCCCGCCGAGGCCCACAGCAGATGGGTGTGCGGCAGACCCCGGCCACCGCCGTACCCGATGTACTCCACCACCGTGGGCAGCGGTGCCTCGGCCCCCGCCGGGAGGACCAGCCAGCCCTTCACCGGGTGCCCGCCGTAGCCGGCGAAGGTGACGTCGTACACCTCGACCGTGCTGAGGTGCGTCTCGACCGGCGCGAAGACGGCATCGAGCTCGTGCTCCCGGGCCTCCTGCAGCGTCTTCGCCCAGAAGGCGTCGAAGTCGCCCGGCTCGGCGGAAGCGCTTCGGTAACCGTGGAGCTGATCGAGGGGCAGGTCGAACAGGGCCATCGATGAACACCTTTGTTGAGTTCTGTTTGCGAGTGATCACACCGTACGGTGCCGGGACGTCCGTCGCCAGAGCCGGTCCACCTGCTGGTTGTGCTCGCTCAGGCCCGACGGCGCGCCCACGCGGGCCCGGTGCGCGCCCAGGCCCGCTCCCACTCGTCCATACGGCGCCGGAGGGCGGCCCGGCGCACGGCGAGGTGCCCGGCGAGGACGACACCGGCGACGCCGCCTGCGGCACAGGCCCCCATCGCCAGCGTGTGCTGCCACACCACGGTCCCGGACGTCGGCGGGCCGACACTCCGGCCCCGCCCGTCCAGCCAGACGTCGGCGAGGTCGCCCCGCCGGGTGCCCGCGGGTACCCGGGCCGGCCCGGTCCGCGTGCCCGCACCGGGCTCCGACCAGCGCGCCCGCACCCGGTACGTCGGCTGCCTGTCCCCGCTCGCGGAAGGCATCGCGGCCGGGGCGTCGGTCAGCACCACGGCGCTCACCCGGCGCAGCTCGGCCCGCTCCGCGGCGGCCCGGGCCTGTGCGTCCGCGTACGCCCACCACCCCGCAAGGAGCGCGGCGAGCGGCACGCCGACGACGAGCAGCACCGCCACCGCCAGGGCCGTCCAGGCCTCGACCAGGTCCGAGCGGCGGCGCAGCGGACTGGGACGCCAACGCCAGCCGCGCACCCGGCTCTCCATCCCGGCCTCCTTCGACCATCGGAGCCCGTACCGCCCACGCATGCCGCGTACACCGTTCCTCCGCGCACCGGCGGGACCCGGCACGCCGCCGCCGGCACTCCGGCGAGGGGACACGGCCTGCCCCTGCTGTACGGACCGAGAAGGCGAGCGGGTTCCCAGCCGGACCACTCCGAAACGACCCCGGGCAGGGCCTGCCCCGCAGCCGGCTCCGCAGCCGGCCCTGCGTACGCCCGGTCGTGTCAGCCGAAGCGCTCGATACGGATGCGGTCCACGGGCTGACCGGCCTCCACCAGAAGTCGCGAGGCGTGCTCGGCGAAGGAGTTGGAACCGCACACATAGGCCTCCCACCCACCGGGAGGCCGCTCGGCCAGGAGCGGCGCCACATGTGCGGCCGTCATACGTCCCACGGGCACACCCTCGGGCGCGCGCCGCGTGAACACGGGCGTCGTCTCCGGCCCGAACTCCCGCGCGTAGATGAGGTCCTCGGGCCCGCGCGCGGACACCAGCAGCCGCACCGGTACGGACAGGTTCCGCGCCCTGTGGTGGCGCACCATCGACATCAGGGGGACGACGCCGGAGCCGGCGCCGATCAGCAGCGCGGGCCGGTCGCCCGGCCAGGCGAAGAACCCGCTGAGCGGACCGCGCACCTCGATCCGGTCCCCGGGCCGGGCCGTCGTGTGGAACCAGCCCGACACCTCGCCGCCCTCGACATGGTCCAGGGTCAGCTCGATGTGCCCGGTGTCGTCGGGAGGCGACGCGATCGAGTAGTGGCGCTGGGCCACATAGCCGTCCTCGGCGGTCAGCCGCAGCATCAGGTGCTGGCCGGGCAGGTGCCCCGCCCAGGCGGGCACGGCGAACCGGAACGTCGAGACGCGCGGCGTCTCGCGGCGGATCCCGGTGAGCGTCGCGGTCTGCCACGTCGAGGCGGCCTGCTCGCTCACGGCGATCCGCCCGGGCACGGCGAAACGCGTCGGAGGAGTGAAGGGCGCCGGAACGGTCGCCGGAGAAGCTGCCGGAGAAGTCGCAGGAGAAGCCGTCGGAACGGTCGTCCGGGTGGTCACGATCTCAGTCACCGGCGTACCGCTGCTCTTCCCAGGGGTTGCCCCGCTCGTGGTAGCCGTTGCCCTCCCAGAAGCCCGGCTCGTCGTGGTCGAGGATCCGCAGGCCCGCGATCCACTTGGCGCTCTTCCAGAAGTACAGGTGCGGCACCAGCAGCCGTGCGGGTCCGCCGTGCTCGGCGGGCAGCGGCTGCCCGTCGTACTCGAACGCGATCCAGGCCCGGCCGCCCCTGAGGTCGGCGAGCGGCAGGTTCGAGGTGTATCCGGTGTGCGCGTACGCCACGGCATGGGTCGCCGAGGCATGAGGCCGCACCATGTCCAGGAACACATCCAGGGACACGCCCCCGAACCGCGTACCGAACTTCGACCAGCCCGTCACACAGTGGATGTCGCCCTCGTACGCGGAAGCGGGCAGCGCGTGCGCCGCGTCCCAGTCCCAGGTGCGCGGCTCGGCCACCAGGCCGTCGATCCGAAACGTCCAGTCGGCGGCCGCGAGGTGCGGTGTGACCTCGGCGGACAGCACGGGCCAGTCCTCCCCGGCGTCGTACTGGCCGGGTGGCAGTCCGGCGTCGGGGACGCGCGGGCGCCCGGTGAAGCCTCGGGTGACGTGCATGGCGGTGCGGTGCCTCCAGGCCGGCCGTGCGGATGATGAGCCGGCCGGGCGTGATCGTGTGTGCGATTCGTACCATCCACCGTACGCGGCGGCGGCGGTCGGTGGTTCGGCACCCCGTCCCCGGCGGCTTCCGCACACTTCCGGCGATCATTGCGGCCTCGTGAAACCTCGGGAACGCACCGGCGGCTCGGGAATAGCCGGGACACGATCTTGCTTGCCGCTGATGCCGGCACGGTGTGACAGCGCAGGAGAGGAAGAGAGCCCATGCCCAAGGCGTACGTCTTCGAGCGGTACGGCGGACCGGAGGCCGAGGCACTCGTCGAGCAGGACCGGCCCGTCCCCGGCCCCGGCGAACTGCTCGTCGCGGTACGTGCGGCGGGCGTCAACCCCGTCGACTGGAAGCAGCGCAGCGGGTACGCCCGCCCGGGCCAGACCGCACGCGAGCTGCCCGCCGTGTTCGGCAACGAGGCCGCCGGGGTCGTCGAGGAGGTGGGCCCGGAGGTGACCGGGTTCGCCGTCGGCGACGAGGTCTTCGGCAATCCGGTCGCCGGCGGCTACGCCGAGTACGCGCTGCTGCCCGTCACGGTCACCGCGCACAAGCCCGCCGCCGTCTCCTTCACGGACGCGGCGGCCCTGCCCGTCGCGGCGGCCACCGCGTACGACGGCGTCCGCCAGCTGGACCTGCCGGCCGGCGCCACCCTCCTGGTCACGGGCGCGGGCGGCGGGGTCGGCGTGGCCGCCGTGCAGATCGCCCGCGCCTTCGGGCTGCGGGTCGTCGGTGTCGCCGGCGCGGGTAAGAAGGACCTCGTCGAGTCGCTCGGCGCGGTGCACGTGCCCTCCGGTCCCGGCTTCGCGGAGGGTGTGCGGGCCGCGGCGCCGGACGGCGTGGACGCGGTGTACGACCTGGTGGGCGGCGACGTCCTGAGGGCCGCGGCCGAGCTGGTGCCCGACCGGACGAAGCTGATCACCGCGGGCGGCAAGGACATCGTGGCCGAGCTCGGCGGCGCCCCCGTCGCCCGCGCCCGGAACGCCGCCGTGCTCGACGAGGTGGCGAAGCTCGTCGTCGACGGCAGGCTGCGGCCGTACGTCACGGAGACGTTCCCGCTGGACCGCGCCGCCGAGGCGCTGCGCAAGGTCGAGGCGGGCCACGCCACGGGCAAGATCGTGCTCGAGGTCGCCCGATGAGCCGTACCCCGACAGGCCTTGCGGAGGACGCGGACGGGAAGGACGGGACGCTGCCGGGCGACGAGGTCCTCGACCCCTCCCCGGGACACGTCCTCGACCACCCTGCCCGCACCTCCCTGACCGGCCCGCACGCCCACTTCGCCGAACGGCACGGCCGCATCCTGCGCTACCCCGTCGACGTGACACCGTGGCTGGCCCTGCCCGAGGACCCGGACGCCCGTGACTGGGCCGTCCTCGCGGAGCTGGCGGGCCCCGGCGCGGAGGCACCGCTGCTCGGCTTCAACGGGCGCCTCCCGGACGGCTGGGAGGTGACACAGCACATCGAGGGGGTACAGCTCGTCGACGACGGGGTCGCCGGCGCGCCGGACCCGGAGGCGCTCCCGCTCGGACCCGCCGACGTGCCCGAGATGCTCGACCTGGTCGCGCGCACCCGGCCCGGACCGTTCCTGCCGCGCACGATCGAGCTCGGCACGTACCTCGGCATACGCCGGGACGGACGCCTCGTCGCGATGGCGGGCGAGCGGCTGCACCCGCCGGGCTGGACCGAGATCAGCGCGGTCTGCACCCACCCGGACGCCCGTGGCGAGGGCCTGGCCACCCGGCTGATCCGCGCTGTCGCGCACGGCATCCGCGAGCGCGGCGAGACCCCGTTCCTGCACACCGGCGCGGAGAACACGAGCGCCATCCGGCTGTACGAGTCGCTGGGCTTCGCGCTGCGGCGCAGGACCAGGTTCATGACGGCCCGGGTGCCTGCCGCGGCGGTGCGGGAGGAGGCGGTGGGGGCCGGAAGGTGAAGGAACCGGAAGGCGGCGGAAGAGGGCGGTGAGGGGTTGGCCGTGGGGTAAGGTGACGGGGCCTGTCGTCAGGTCGTCAGACCGTCAAGTCGCCGAGGAGGTGGGACCGATCACCGCAGTGTCAGGTCGGGTGCTCTCACCTCCGCGACCCCTGGCCCCACCGCACGGCGCGGTGCGCCGCCGGTAGGTCGCGCGGGAGCGCCCTTCGTTCACCGAAAGGCTTCTCGGCACCATGTCACTTCTTCCCAGCTCCGCCGTCGTCGCCGCGCTCCGCTCCGCCGGCTGTGTCTTCGCCGAGGACGAGGCGGAGTTGATACTGTCCACCGCCCGCACCCCCGACGAGGCCACCGCCATGGTGGACCGGCGGGCCTCCGGACTGCCTCTCGAACTCGTCCTGGGCTGGGCCGAGTTCCGGGGACTGCGCATCACCGTCGACCCCGGGGTCTTCGTGCCCCGGCGCCGTACCGAGTTCCTCGTCGAGCAGGCGCTGGCCGCCGCGCCCGCCCCGCCCGGGGCGCCGGTCGTCGTGGACCTGTGCTGTGGCTCGGGTGCGGTCGGCGCGGCGCTGGCCGCGTCCCTCGACGGCGCCGAACTGCACGCCGCCGACGTCGATCCGGCGGCCGTGCGCTGTGCCCGCCGCAACGTCGCGCCCTTCGGCGGCCATGTGCACCAGGGTGATCTCTTCGCCGCGCTGCCCGCCGGCCTGCGCGGCCGCATCGACCTGCTCGCGGCGAACGTCCCGTACGTCCCCACCGGCGAGATCGCCCTGCTGCCGGCGGAGGCCCGTGACCACGAGCCGCCGATCGCCCTCGACGGAGGCGCCGACGGCCTCGACGTGCTGCGGCGGGTCGCGGCCGGGGCGGCACGGTGGCTGGCCCCCGGGGGCAGTCTGTTCGTCGAGACGAGCGAACGCCAGGCGCCGCTCGCGACGGAGGCCCTCGGCCGCGGCGGACTGACCGCCCGGGTGGCCGTGTCGGAGGAATGGCACGCCCACGTCGTCATCGGCACCCGGCCCGCCCGGGCTTCTTAGCTTCGTCACGCCTTCCGGGCGTCACGTCTTCGTGGCGTCACGCCTTCCTGGCCCGCGCCTGCGAGACATCGTGCGGCCCATGTGTCCCCAGCACATGGGCCGCAGCGCACACTCCACATGTGCCCCACCCCACATGTGCCCCACCCCATATGGCCGCGCCTCGTGTGGCCTTCCCCATAGCCATTGTGCAACTAGTTGCACAATGGCTGCGCCGTCGTCTACAACAGTCCCGATGACGCCACGCACGGAGGCCCCCATGACCCCCACGAGCCGCTACCCGCACCTGTTCGAGCCTCTCGACCTGGGTTTCACCACACTCCCCAACCGGGTCCTCATGGGCTCCATGCACGTGGGCCTGGAGGAGGCCGAGCGCGGCTTCGAGCGCATGGCGGCGTTCTACGCGGAACGCGCGCGCGGGGGAGTGGGCCTCATCGTCACCGGCGGTATCGCGCCCAACGAGGCCGGCCGCCCGTACGAGGGCGGGGCCAAGCTCACCACCGAGGACGAGGCCGCACAGCACCGGATGATCACCGACGCCGTGCACCGCGAGGGCGGCCGGATCGCGCTGCAGATCCTCCACTTCGGCCGGTACGCCTACCACCGCCACCTGGTCGCGCCGAGCGCCCTCCAGGCCCCGATCAGCCCCCACGTCCCGCACGCGCTCACGGACGCCGAGGTCGAGCAGACGATCGACGACTACGCGCGGACGGCGGTGCTCGCCCGCCGGGCCGGCTATGACGGCGTCGAGATCATGGGCTCCGAGGGCTACCTGATCAACGAGTTCACCGCCCGGCAGACCAACCACCGCGAGGACCGCTGGGGCGGCTCGTACGAGAACCGCATGCGCTTCCCCGTCGAGATCGTGCGCCGGGTGCGCGAGGCGGTCGGCGAGGACTTCATCGTGGTCTACCGGCTGTCGATGCTGGACCTGGTGCCCGGCGGCTCCACCTGGGACGAGGTGGTCACGCTGGCCAGGGCGGTCGAGGAGGCCGGCGCCACCCTCATCAACACCGGCATCGGGTGGCACGAGGCCCGGGTCCCCACCATCGCCACCTCGGTGCCGCGCGGCGCGTACGCGTGGGTGACCAGGAAGCTCATGGGCGCCGTCGCCGTCCCGCTGGTCACCACCAACCGGATCAACACCCCCGAGGTCGCCGAGCGGCTGCTCGCCGAGGGCCACGCCGACATGGTGTCGCTGGCCCGTCCCATGCTCGCCGACCCCGACTTCGTCGCCAAGGCGCGGGAGGGGAGGCCGGACACCATCAACACCTGCATCGGCTGCAACCAGGCCTGCCTCGACCACACCTTCAGCGGGAAGATCACCTCCTGCCTGGTCAACCCCAGGGCCTGCCACGAGACCGAACTGGTCCTCGCCCCGACCCGGCTGCGCAAGCGGATCGCCGTGGTCGGCGCCGGTCCGGCCGGCCTCGCCTGCGCGGTCTCCGCCGCCGAACGCGGCCACGACGTCACCCTCTTCGACGCGGCGAGCGAGATCGGCGGCCAGCTGAACGTGGCCCGCAAGGTCCCGGGCAAGCAGGAGTTCGACGAGACGCTGCGTTACTTCCGTACCCAGCTGGAACTGCGCGGCGTGGACGTACGCCTGGACACGTACGTCACCTCGGACGCCCTCACCGGGTACGACGAGGTGGTCGTCGCCACCGGGGTCACCCCGCGCACGCCCGACATCCCCGGCATCGACCACAAGAGTGTCCTCGGCTACCTGGACGTGCTGCGTGACGGCGCCCCCGTCGGCGAGCGGGTGGCGATCCTCGGCGCGGGCGGCATCGGCTTCGACGTCGCCGAGTACCTGACCGACGGCGACGAGCGGGCGAGCGAGGACCCGGCGGCGTACTTCCGGCAGTGGGGCGTCGACATGGAGTACCGCGCGCCCGGCGGTCTCGCCGCGCCCGAGCGGCCCGCACCGCCGCGCTCCGTGCATCTGCTCCAGCGCAAGACGTCCAAGGTCGGGGCGGGGCTCGGGAAGACCACCGGCTGGATCCACCGCACCGAGCTCAAGCACCGCGGGGTCACCATGGTCCCGGGCGTGCGGTACGACCTGATCGACGACGAGGGACTGCACGTCACCGTCGACGGTGTGCGCCAGGTCCTGCCCGTCGACACGGTCGTGCTCTGCACCGGCCAGGAGCCGCGCCGCGGCCTGTACGACGAACTGGTCGCCGCCGGCCGGACCGCTCACCTCATCGGCGGTGCCGACGTGGCCGCCGAACTGGACGCCAAGCGCGCCGTCGCGCAGGGCACGGAACTGGCTGCCGCTCTGTAGGGGGCTCATCCCTAGGATGACCCCATGTCACTCCCGCACGCGATCCTCACCGCCCTCCTGGAGAAGCCGTCGTCGGGGCTGGAACTGACCCGGAGGTTCGACAGGTCGATCGGCTACTTCTGGTCGGCGACGCACCAGCAGATCTATCGCGAGCTGGGAAAACTGGAGGCCGAGGGGTACATCCGCGCCCTGCCATCCGAGCAGCCGGCACGCGGGCAGAAGAAGAGCTACGAGGTGCTGCCGGCGGGCCGGGACGAGCTCGCCCGCTGGACCGCCACCGCCCAGGAGCCCAAGCCCCTCCGGGACGCGCTGCTGCTGCGGCTGCGCGCCTCCGCCGTGGTCGGCACGGAGGGTATCGAGGCCGAACTGCGCCGCCATCTCGCTCGGCACCAGCGGCAGCTGACGGAGTACGAGGAGATCGAGGAACGGGACTTCGGGCCGGGGAGGGACACCCCGCAGGACCGGCTCCAGCATCTGATCCTCAGAGCGGGCATCGACCTGGAGACGTTCTGGACCCGGTGGCTGACGCAGGCGCTCGAGACCTTCGAGCGGCTGCCGGCGGAGGAACGGCCGTCGTAACCGCAGCCCGCCGCGAGCCCGCCCGGAGGGGAGCTCGCGCGTCCGCTCCCCGTTTCAGTACCGGCCCGGTCTGGCGCGGCGCCGCAGGTACCAGACCGCCGCTCCCGTACCCGTGGCGACCATGGTCCCGCCGACCAGCAGGGTGAGACGGCCGTAGTCCTTCGTCGTCCCGCCGAGACCGCCCATGACGCCGCGCGAGGGCGAGGGCGAGGACGAGGGCGACGGCGGGACGGAGCGGTAGGGCGAGACGGACGGGTACGGGTACGGGGACGAAGGGACGGAGCGGGAGGGCAGAGTCGTGGCGGAGATCGTCGGGCCGCCCGAGACGAGGATGGCCTGGGTGCCGGCCGTGGTCCCGTCCTTGCAGACCACGGTGACCGTGTAGGTGCCGGCACCGACGTTGGCCCAGGCGGCGGACTGGCCGGTGCTTGTGCCGGTCAGCGTGGAGTGGCGGCCCTGGGCGAAGGAGGACTGCCCGCCGGCGAGCAGGGCGGCCCGCCCGAAACTGCCGTCGGTGTTCATGGCGGAGCAGGCGGCGGTGGTCACCGTGACCGAGGAGCCGACGGTTCTCACCGAGATGCCCGGCCCGGCCTGCGCGGAGGCGGTCAGGGCGAGCGGGAGTGAGGTGGCGGCCGCGGTCAGGGCGGCGACGCGCGGGAGTATCTGTCTGATACGCATGGGGCAGCCCTCCGGCGGCACGGTCGGCGGTACGTTCGTTGCGCCGCCGTGGGTCGGGGAACCCGTGCTGCCTGAGGCCGAGTCCAACGTGCGCCGGCCCCGGCGCGCACCTGGACATCGACCGGCCAGGTGACGGATTCCCGCGTCCGGCGGAGGAAGCGACAACGGAACGGCCGGCCGGGGCCCCGGCTCACCGCCTCACCGGCCCATGGCGTCATCGGCTCCCGGCGTCATCGGCGACCGGCCTCATCGGCCCGTCGTCACCGTCCGCTCCGCCGAGAAGCCGCCCCAGGTCCCGTCCGGCAGCTTCGCCCTGATCCGCACCCGGTGCGTGACCCCGGACTCGCGTCCCGCGTAGAAGCTGTGCTTGGCCTCGTCCCGGGGCGCGGTGCCGCCCCACACCAGCGAGGTGGCGAGCCGCCCGTCGAGGTGGATCTCGTACTCCGTGATCGTCCCGTCGGCCCGCGGTGGAACCCAGGCCAGGTCGATCTGGTACGCCCCGTCCACCTGGCGGGTCGTCGCCCGGAACCGGGTGGGCGCCGTACCACGGCCGTCGTCCGACCCCGGCGCGGTGGTGATCCGGACGGCTCCGCTCGCGGTGGAGGCGTTGTCCGCCGCGTCCCGGGCCCGCACGCTGAACGAGTAGCGCGTACCGGGCCGCAGCCCCGTTACGACGGCCGCCGTCTGCCCGCCGCCCACGCTGTGCACCCGGGAGCCGCCCTGCAGGATGTCGTACGACACCACGCCCCGGTCGTCGGCCGACTTCTCCCAGGAGAGCTGGACCGCGCGGCTGCCGACGGCCTTGCCGTTCAGCCGCTGTGGACGGCTCGGTGCCCGTTCGTCGGCGGCGGCCGCGGCGGGCGTCGTGGCGCGCACCCGCAGGCTGGCCGGGCCCAGGTCGCCGGCGGTGCTGCGGGCCCGGACGGTGAAGACGTACGCCGTGCCGGGTTCCAGCCCGACCACGTCCGTCATGTGCGTGGCACCGGGCACCTCCTTGACCTTCGTCCGCCCGCGGTACACCTCGTACCCGGCGATCTCCGGTTCCCCGGTCACGCGGTTCCACATGACGTGCACGCTGCCCGAGCTGCCCGCCTCGGCCGTGACGCCGACGGGGGCCGCGGGCAGGCGGCGTTCCCCGGGCGTGTCCTGGCCGCAGGCGGCGGTGAGGAACAGCGAGCCACAGAGCACCAGCACGGGAACGCGTCGCACGGTGCGGCCTCCCTCCGACGGAATTGGTCTGTACCTATATGGCGCGAGTGGCGTGACCGCGTCAAGGGGGTGTCCGGCGTGCACCGCTCCCGGAACGCCGGGCGCCGTCCGCCGTTCGGCCCTGTGCGGTGGCTCACGGCCATCGGCCCCGGCACCGTGAGGGAGTGACCGTTCGCCGTCTCCGGGGGATGTCCCGCATCCTGCCTCTCAAGTCGCCCGTCCTGGCCCTGGCCCTGGCCGGCGCCGCCCTGCTGGCTCCCGCCCCGCCAGGGGCCGCACAGCCGCAGGAACCCGTCCGCGCCGCCGACCTGCTGGCCGGGGTGCGCGACTGCCGGCCGGTGTCGAAAGGGCGCTACCGCAGCGACTCCCACACCCCCGCCCGGATCCCTGTCTGCGGAACCCACGACGCGGTGTTCTGGACGGCGGACATGGACATCGACTGCGACGGCCGGGCCGGCCCCCGCTGCAACCGCGGCACCGACCCGAACTTCCAGCCCACCACGGCCTTCCGGCAGTCCGACGGCCGGTACCTCAGCGCCGAGACGCTCCCCTACGTCGTCGTCCCCGCCCCGAGCGGCATCTGGGACTACCGCGCCCACGGCGTTCGCGGCGGTTCCGTCGTCGCCGTCATCCACCGGGACCGCATCGAGTACGCGGTCGTCGGCGACACCGGACCGAAGAACATAATCGGCGAGGCCTCGTACGCCACGGCCGAGGCACTCGGCCTCGATCCGGGCCCGCGCAGCGGCGGCGCCGCGGACGGGGTCACGTACATCGTCTTCAGGAACTCCAAGGTGACTCCCCTGGAGGACCACCGTCAGGCGGTGGCCCAGGGTGAGGCGCTGGCGCGTGCGTTCCTGCGGGAGAGGTGAGGCGCATGGTGAGGCGAATGACGGATGGGAAGAACGGGGTGAGGAGGACGAGGGAGCATGCGCGCGGTCCGCCGCCCGCACGCGAGCGAAGGGCTGATGCCCCCGCCTTCCGGCATACGGAAGCGAAGCCGCTGTCCCGCAGCGAGGCAGCGGCTTCGCTCGTGCACGCCCGACTCGGCGCCCGGCGTCCCGCCCTCGCCCTCCCGGTACGACTCACTCCTTCCGATACGCGTACGCCTCCCGCGCCGCGGCCTCCACCGCCGCGATGTCCGCGCCCGCCGAGGCCGTGACGACCGCGGCGACCGCGCCCTCGACGAAGGGCGCGTCGATCAGGCGGGTGCCCTCGGGGAGCTCGTCGCCCTCGGCCAGCAGAGCCTTGACGGTGAGGACCGCGCTGCCGAGGTCCGTCAGTACCGCAACCCCGGCCCCGCGGTCCACCGAGGCGGCCGCCGCCGACACCAGTTCCGCGCTGGTGCCCAGGCCGCCGTCCGCGGTGCCGCCCGCCGCGGCGACCGGTACCCCGGCCCCGCCGCCCGCGAGCGCCTGCGCGAGCTCGGCGACCGAGGCGGCCACCGCGGCGCTGTGCGACACGAGCACGATCCCGACCGGCTTCCCTGCGACGTCGACGTCAGACATCGGCGGCCTCCGCGAGGGCCGCGACCAGCAGCGCCGCTGACGTGGCGCCGGGATCCCGGTGCCCGACGCTGCGCTCGCCCAGATAGCTCGCCCGGCCCTTGCGCGCCCGCAGGGGAGTCGTGGCCTCGGCGCCCCGCTCAGCCGCGTCCGCCGCCGCGGCGAACGACTCGCCGAGCGCGTCGACGGCCGGAACGAGTGCGTCGATCATCGTCTTGTCCCCGGGTACGGCCCCGCCGAGCGCCGTCACCGCTGCCACGCCCGTGCGCAGCGCGTCCCTCAGCTGCTCCTCGGTGACCTCGGCCGCGTCATTGCCGAGCGCCTTGCCGGTACGCCGCAACAGGGTGCCGTACAGCGGTCCCGACGCCCCGCCCACCGTCGAGATCAGCTGCCGTCCGGCGAGCGCGAGAACGGTGCCGGGCGTCTGCGGTTCCTCCTTCTCCAGCATGGCCACCACGGAGGCGAAACCGCGCTGCAGATTGCTGCCGTGGTCCGCGTCCCCGATCGGCGAGTCGAGCGCGGTGAGCCGGTCGGCCTCGCGGTCCACGGCCGCCGCGGTGGCCGTCATCCAACGGCGGAAGAAGTCGGCGTCGAGCACGGAATCTCCTTGCGTGATACGGAAAGTGGTCGCTGAACGGGAGCATCGGGCACGGGCGCTCAGACGCCCCAGCGCAGCCCCGGCGTCCGCACCGGGGCGTCGTACAGCCGCAGCAGTTCCTCGTCGATCTGGCACAGGGTCACCGACGCGCCGGCCATGTCGAGCGAGGTCACGTAGTTGCCGACGAGGACGCGCGCCACGGGCACCCCCCGCTCGGCGAGCCGGCGCTGCACCTCCGCGTTGAAGCCGTACAGCTCCAGCAGCGGGGTGGCGCCCATGCCGTTGACCAGGACCAGTACGGGATTGCGCGGCTCGAGGTCCTCCAGAACGGCGTCGACGGAGAAGTCGGCGATCTCGCGGGAGGTCATCATGGCGCGGCGTTCCCGCCCCGGCTCGCCGTGGATGCCGACGCCGAGTTCCAGTTCCCCGGCCGGCAGGTCGAAGGTGGGGCTGCCCTTCGCCGGAGTGGTACAGGCGCCGAGCGCGACGCCGAAGCTGCGGGAGTTGTCGTTGACCTTCCGGGCCAGCGACTCCACCTGTTCCAGCGGCCGGCCCTCCTCGGCGGCCGCACCGGCGATCTTCTCCACGAACAGCGTGGCACCGGTACCGCGCCGGCCGGCGGTGTACAGGCTGTCGGTCACGGCGATGTCGTCGTTGACGAGGACCTTCGCGACCTGGATGCCCTCGTCCTCGGCGAGTTCGGCGGCCATGTCGAAGTTGAGCACGTCACCCGTGTAGTTCTTCACGATGAACAGCACGCCCGCACCGCTGTCGACGGCGGCGGCCGCCCGCACCATCTGGTCCGGCACGGGCGAGGTGAACACCTCTCCGGGGCAGGCCGCGGACAGCATGCCCGGCCCCACGAACCCGCCGTGCAGCGGTTCGTGCCCCGACCCGCCGCCGGAGACGAGGGCCACCTTGCCCGCCACGGGGGCGTCCCTCCGTACGACCACCCGGTTCTCGACGTCCACGGTCAGCTCGGGATGGGCGGCCGCCATACCGCGGAGAGCGTCCGCGACCACGGTCTCCGGGACGTTGATGAGCATCCTCATGGCTACCTCCTGGTGAGGTTATCAGGTGCGGCTGTGACCTGCGTTTTGCCTGGTCAGGCGGGGTGGTGCCAGTTGTTGATCTCGGCGGTCCGTAGCGGTCGTAGGCGGTCTCTGGCGGTACTGATGCTGACTTAATGCTGACTTTGATGACGGTCCGTCAGGTCTGCGGGCTGGTCGGACCCGGGTCGGCGGGGCTCTTGCTATCGGCAGTATCGACCTTGCAGCAGCGAAGGTCACGTGCGAAGGGTCGTGGGCGTGCTGAGGGCTGGGCTGCCGGTTGCGCCGCGACGCGCCAGTGCGCCGAGGGATTCGAGCGTTTCCTCCCTGGAGTTCTCGACGGAGATTTCCTCGGGTGCGCACGCACCATCCCTAGCTCTGACGTGCGGGGAATTCCGGGCGACGATCCCGGCAGTTCGTCGGAGTCGTGATGTACCTATTGCAAGTCGAGCTAAACCTCAATGACCGGAGATCCGCGGCCATGTCGTGCGCTGCTTCCCCGGTCGTCAGTCGACTCCAGGCAAGGGGTGATCCGTTCCCGATGCGGGTGGCGGCAGTCAGGAGCACGCCGCATTACAAGCACGTGTTTGTAATCATTCATCCTTGAATGGTGCAATCTGGCGCATGGCCAGCGCCGTGCCGTCCCGGCTGATCGAGACCAGACCACCCCACTTGCGATCCCAAAATGTCCCGTGTCGCACGGCTTTCCACTCGTGTACTCGTTGTCGGTGGGCGGCGACGTCGGCGCGTTGATCGGGTGTCTCAGATCCATTTCTGGTGACAAGGATATCGAGTATGTCCTTCGCGACGCCGGAAAAGGCTTGCACCCTCTCGCCGTTGAGTCGGAAAACATGATCCGTTCCCTCGAACTGCTCGCCCAGCAGCTTATAGCGCGCATCTTGGACACTGCCGGCCGAGGCATGGGCGAAGCCTTGGAAGTAATCGCTGCCCTGCCTCGTGTTCAACAGCGCGGCGGTGGACTCGCCGTCGCCAGCGAAGGCCATCAACCCGGCGGCCCCGACGCGGGCCAAGGCACGCTGGAACCACTCGTAATAGTCGGGCCCGACCTGGCATCCGGGCTCGGAGGAGTCGGGCTCCTCGCCGTGCCCCGGTTTCAAGATGCCTATGCCCGGGTTTTTGTCCTCCAAGGGCTGGCCGACGTGGTCGGCGGGCGTGCCTTGTGGGATGTGCAGCCAGCCACCGGGGCCTTCGGCGTGCAGGGCGTGCACGGTGAGCGGGCCGTCCATGGATATCTCCGTGCTGAACAGAAAAGCCGGAGTTTCGTTCCAGGTTCCGATGTGTACTCCGTCGGCATGGACTGCCGCGGAGGCGAGCTGTTCGTACGCCTTCTGCCGGTCGCTGTGGTTGCCCTTGCACGCGATCGGGAAGACGCGCGAGGACTCCCCCGGTCGCCAGACCTCGGCGAAGAATTGCGGACGGTAGTGATAGCCCACGGTCTTGCTTCTCGCCTTGTCCCGGCTGGTCAACGTCCACCCAGCCCGCAGCGCAGTGTCGGCACGGACGAAGGACACGTTGTGGTCCGGAAAGCGGCGGGTGAGAATCTGCTCGCTCACGGCCAGCGCGAAGGCATATCCCAGCTCCTCGGACTGCAAGGCCTTGTAGTACGTGGCGATCCGTTGGCCTTCCTCGGACAGCCTGAGGTAGGTATCGCTGTCCGCGCCGAGTGCCTGGCAGTACTTCAGGCTGCCCCAGTGTTCGGCCAGTCCACGTGATGCGCCGCGCTGGGACAGCGTGAGCGCGCGGCCAAGGTGGTGCAGTACATCCCAGAACGTCAACTGCACCGACAGGCCGAGCTCCTGGCCGGGAAGCGGACGCAGCCCCGGCTTACGTCGCAGCGGCTCGTAGGTGTCTCCTAACTTGGTCTTGCCCTCCTCCTGCCGCTTCTGGAACGTCTCGTAGCGCTCACGTTCCTTGCCCGCGGCAGCTTCCTGGACACTGCCCACCAGTGCTCGCGTGGAATGCACCGACACGGTCACCTGCTGCTTGAGGCTATGCAGGACTTCTTCGGTCCTCGGAGTACTCGTCACGACTGCCCCTCCCCAGGTCGGATGTGCGGCCAGCCGTGCATGGCCGACCGGTCACTCAGTCGAACAGCGGCGCTAGTGCGTTCGGACCCGCCAAAGCGCGCGAGGCGGGGCTACGGAGAACGTGCTCGACACTGCCGGCTTTCACACCACGGTCAGCCGGATGGCAGCCCGATCAGCAGGCAGCTCGCTCGTACAGCAAGCGCAGGTGCCGTACCGGACCACGGCCGGGTAGTGACCCGTTGTCGACCAGCGCGGTGGTGTTGCCTCGGGTGTGGTGAACAGCAGGTCGTTCCGCTGTCTGCCAGACATGAATTTGAGCGCAGGCTGTCGTAAGCGGGCCGGCACTCGGGAGCAGGCCGACGACCTCTACGATGTCGCAGCCCTTGTCCATGCAGACCAAGGGTTCGGACGAAAGCGAGCTCAGCGGGACCGTCATATCGACCTCCGACACCTCGGCAAGCAGTTGGCGGGCGTTGCTGCGAACCATCAACACATTGTCGTCGTCGCTTACAGGCAGCGACAGGCGCGTCCCATTTGTGCTGTTGCTGCCGTTGCTCACGCGTCCCCCTACGCCGTCAGCTGCCGACTTAGATGCTCCGGGAAATTACCGACACGACCGCAAGGCGAAACATACGTATTCGCCAGTTGGCTGATAGCTGACCAGGAACCTAACGCGAGCTCTGACGCCCGCTGGCCAGCCTTCCGGTCGGCCGCCGCGCACACCTCCGCCCGCTGTTTCGCCCCAGATCGGCGGCTCGGATGGGCTCCGAAGCGACAGCTCAGGCGCCCACTGTTCTGCCCCCGCCCGGACGGCGGCGAGCGACAGTGGCCG
Organism: Streptomyces sclerotialus; assembly: GCA_000719105.1. Classification (GTDB taxonomy): domain Bacteria; phylum Actinomycetota; class Actinomycetes; order Streptomycetales; family Streptomycetaceae; genus Streptomyces; species Streptomyces sclerotialus_B. Next base: position 24,716 of record JODX01000035.1, read on the forward strand.
GCGTTGGGCGTTGTGCGGAGGTGTTGGGGTTGCGGCCACGGCTCTCATCGGGGGACGCGTGTGGGGAAGGCGGAGCAGGGGACGCTGCTGCCGTGGCCGCGAGGTCGTTCAGTGTGGCGTTCACCACCGGCCAGCACATGTCGACCGTGTCGCGGTTGGGGCTGTGTCCAGTCCTTCTCTCCGCCAGAGGGTGGACGAGATTCCTGCAATGCCGGATGAGCTCCGAGGCAAGTTTGGCGTCATGCTCGATCCACTTGTTGCGATGCGCGAAGTCCAGTAGATCCTTCAGCCCCATGTCGCGCAATGGCTTCGGCAATCGCATCCTGCCGATACGGGCTTCTGCGGCATGCGCGAGCACACCTTCCAGGAGGCTGCCCAACATGATGACCGATGACGTGTAGGCGCCGTGCTCATAACAGATGCGCGCCTCGTCCAGTCGGAGCTGCACGGTCGCGGCGAGTTCCGGGTCGCCGACCACCTGAGTCACGGAGACTTTCAGTTCGACTCGCGGCATCCGCCGCGCCTCGGCTTCGAACCCGGCCGTGCACCGGACGAGAACCGGCTGACCTTCGTTGTGATCGATTCGTCGACCAGCGAGCACGAGTATCCCGTTGAGCCGCTCCAGTGTGGCGTGGTACTCCCGCTGCTGGTTGTAGTACTCAAGTCGGTTCGCCAGACGCAGGACGGCGCGCTTGGCGTCCTCCGTGCCATCCTCCTGCCGCTCCCTGAGGAGATCCGAGGTCCACTTGTGCCTCGGTGTGCCGTCGTACTCCGGAACGTCGTCCCAGCCGGCCCGTTTGAGGAATGCTGCTATCTCATACCCCTTCCGGTAGAGCAGCGGCGTATCGTCCCCACAGATCAGGTGGGCGATTTCCGTCAGGGTGCTGTCGTCGAAGCTTTCGTTCACATCAGACTCCTTCGAGAGGGACGGACGCATCCTCATCGGACAAGTCGTCGAGTTCGTCAGTGGTGAGGACGGTCTCGTCCAGTTCGACCGGGATCCACACGTTCGCGGTCTTGTCCTGAGCCTCCTCGGTGACTCCGGGCCGAATGCCGAGAGCGTTGAGTCGCTGCCACAGAGGAGCCAGCGAATCCTCGGGCGACAGGGCGAATTCGCTGCTGCGTACGCGCCAGAACTGCCATCCTGCCCGCCGCAGTTCCCGCTCGCGCTCGTAGTCGTCACGGATCTGCTCGGTGGTGGAGTGATACGGACTTCCGTCGCACTCCACCGCGAGGCGGCCGGTCTCACCGACGACGACCAGGTCGATGAACTTGCCGCTGACTTCCCACTGAGGGACGACGTGGTAGCCGCGCTCCTTGATCTTGATGAAGACTCGCTGCTCGAACAGGGACTGGAACGGCCGGCACAGCTCGTCGGGCGAGACGGTGGAAAGGCTGGGAGAGGCGCCCTGGAGTTCCGGCGGCGACTGCATGTAGGTGAGCAGGGAGTGGCGCAGGTCCGTGCTGCGCAGCTGGTCCGGTGTGACGGAGGTGAACAGCCACATCTGGTCGCGGGCCCGGCTGGCCGCCACGTTGAAACGCCTTCCGTCGCCCCGGCCGGTCAGCGCGCGGTTGTTGTCGGCATCGATGACCAGCGAAAGCAGAATGACGTCGCGTTGATCTCCTTGGAACTGTTCGGCCGTACCGACACGTATGTTGTGCCTTTCCCGGACCGCGGGGTCGATCTTCGTGTCGATGAGATCTTCCAACAGCCTCGTCTGGTGTCCGGAACGGAGCACGATGACTCCGAAACTTCGTCCCGCGTACGCCTCGTCCTCCGTGAGCTCACGCAGCTTGGCGACGATACGTTCGGCCTCGGGCCGGTTGACCAGCCGCTCTCGCTGTCCCTCGCAGTGGCCCTCGCGGACATGGACGACTTCGAGAGGCTTGAGCCGGTCCGCTCCGTACTGTCGCAACGGCACGAGTTCGTTGTCGGGATAGAACTGGGCGGAGGACCACTTGATGATCTCCGGCATGCACCGGAAGTGCTCGGTGAGCCGGATCGTCTGACTGAAGCGCGCGGACAACAGGTCGTAGAGATTGGACTTGGGGTTGAACCCGTCCCGCTGCCAGTCCGTGAGATGGGGCAGGCGCGTGTCGAGACTTTCGTTGATCCGGTCGTGCTTGCCTCCGGTGAAGAAGGGAGCGCATTGCCGGTCGTCACCCACGACGATGATCCTTGGAGCGAGCCACAGCAGCATCAATCCGTCCAGCCCGACCTGGCTGGCCTCGTCCACGATGACGACGTCGAAGGCATCCGGCTCTGGATCGATCATTTCGGCGATCTGCTTGATCGGCATGACCCATGCCGGAACTGCCCCACGCGCGTCACGCATGGCGGAACGGGCGGCCTTCAAGTGCCGCTTGCTGAGTCCCGTCGTTCCCTTGCCAGCATTCGCCGCGGCCGATGCGTAGGCGCTGAGTGCCTGCTTCTGGCCGACTGTCATCCGAGCCAGGCAGTGGCGCAGGGCTCGGTCGGCAGCCAGTTGCGTCACCGTGTCCTTCAACCGAGCCTCGACTGCCTCCAGCTCCCCTTCCAGCTTGGCTTCCCTTCCGGGTGCGAGCATCGTGTCCTGGAAGGTTCGCGCTTGTCGCCATGCCCAGGCGTCGGCCAGATTCACGAGGCGGGTATCCCAGGCCGTATCGGTCGGAGAGTCGGCGAGACGACGGGCCAGTTCCGGGTGATCCTCGGTCAATCGGTCCAGGAGCTTGCGTGCCTCCCGGCGATCGGCTTCACGATGGAACGCCTCGGTCAGGGCTGCGATCGCAGACGCGTACGCCTGTGGGTCACGGGCCGCGACGGCCCGGTGCACCTGCGCCAGCTCGGCCACCCCACGAGCATCGGGCTGCGGGAGCTGCTCGGCGACGCAGCGCAACCTCTCTTCCGCGTCGCGGGCATGGAGCAGGCGTTCTGCTCCGGTTGCGGATGAACGTACGTCGTCCCACTGCTGCGCCGTTCGTACAGTGGCCTTGACTCGAGCTTTGAGGAGGACGTCGTGGACCTCGCGTACGGAGTGGGTGAACTCGTCCACCGCGCGAAGCATGGGCATTCTGTCCAACAGCTCCGACAAAGCCACCTCCGTGGGGCCTTCGGCTGCGGAAACGCCGACGCTCTGCCACCGCTCGTCCAGCTGCCGGACGCACTGGCGTGCCGCCAGGTGGGCCACCACCGCGGAGATCTCGTCCGGCGTGCTGGGCAGTCGCCCGTCCACCCGGCAGTCTCGGAGAAGAACCTGTGCCTCCTTCTGTACCGCCTTCGGAGCCAGCTTGCGGAGTTTGCCACCGCCGCGCAGGAACTGTTCGAGGTCCCGACCTGCAGCGATGAGGCGCGCTTCCTCGGCAAGCGTCGTTTCAGGCACGTCGAGGACGGCGAAGGGAATCTGCCGGAGAGCGCTTTGCGCTTCCTCGGCGCGGGCAGCTGCCCGGCGCACTCCGTCCCACAACTGCTGACGCTGGCCGGCCATTCCGTCCCGCAAGGCGCAGGTGGTCCATTCGTCGGGCGGCCAAGCGGCCGGATCGCCGGGCAGGCCCTCGCTCTGGAGCGCGTGTTCCGCCGCGTCCAACAACCCGACCAACGTGGCGATGAGTTCACCGCCCCGATTCGCTAGTTCCAGGGAGAGAATATCGGACGCTGCTTCGGCGCAGGAGCGCACGGCAGCGTCCAGGTCATTGACTGCCTCTTCGAAGAGGACGGGTGCGATGAATTCGGCGGGGTCCGGGCAGCGAGCGGCATGCTCGTCCAGCACTCCAGCCCCGTGCCTGGACACGAGACCCAGCAGACGCTGGGCTTCATCCGGGCTCAGCGAAGGTTCTCGCGGTGCCGTAGCAGGCAGTGCGGGCATCCAGTCGTACTTGGGAGCGTTGGTCATGACGCTCTCCACGATCTCTGCGAGCCGTCCGCCGTATCCGGGTGCCACGTCGAGGTGCTCACGCCATTCCCCTTCACGAACAGCGCGGAGGTCGTCACGTAGCCTCGCTCGGCTGGCCGACAGTTCCGAGCGCAGCGCCTCCAGACTTCTGATTCTTTCGGCGAGACGCTCCGGCGACTGTGTGGCGCTGAGCTGGGAGAGAGCGCGTACAGACTGTTCCAGGTCGTCACTGCCGTCCTGGCGCCGATCACCCTGCAGGACACACAGGCTGCGCAGTGCGGGAGGCAACTGCTGCCGCAGGACCTTCAGAGCCTGCCCCTTCTCGCTGGTGACAAGCACCCGCTTGCCGTCGGCCAGCAGGGCGCACACGAGGTTGGCGATGGTGTGCGTCTTTCCCGTACCGGGTGGGCCCTGGACCACGACGCCTGTATCCGTCTGGAGGCGCCTCAGTACTTCCCGCTGAGCATCGTTCGACAGCAACGGGAACAGTGGATCAGGGCCGAGAGCCGGCCGCACTTCGTGACTCCCCGTCGTGCCCCACGCCCTGCGGTCTTCCGGCTCCAGCCGGTACAGGAGTTGGGCCAGACCCAACGGGGCAATGGCATCGGGCTGGGCGAGGCGGTTCGCGATGCCTTCGTAGAAGTTGACGAGGGCGCCCTGGCCTCGGTGACGCAGGATGATGGCCGGCGCGAATCCGAGAGTGGGTACCGGTAGCGTCGGATCGGCCGGCGGACGGTGCCAGCCAGGATGGAACGTTACCGCGCGGTCGGTGCCGAACGCCCTCTCCGACCAGCCGCCGAGCACTTCAAGGGAGTCGGCGGACAGCGGATGGAGTCCTTCCGTGCCGACGCGTTCCCGCAGCGAGCCCAGCAGGCGTGTGCTGTAACCGTTGTCTCCGTCGAGGAACTCGTTGTCTTCCAGGCGTGCAGGGGTGCCCGGGGCAAGAGCGACTGTGATGGAGATGTTCTCGGGGTCCACGGTGAGCATGAGGGGTGCCGTCACAATGTGCCGGGCGATGCGTGCCGACGGACGCATGGCTCCGACGGTCAGGAGCCCGGCGCCCAGTACGGCTTCGTACTCCTCACCGTCTTGCTGCAGTCTGGTCGCCATTCGATACAGCTGTTGATAGAGCTCTCTGTACGGTTGATCGGCGCGCTCGCTCTCCGACCACTTGCGCCATGCGGCGACCCATCGGGTGTAGACACGCAGCACATCGTGCGCGTCCGCCCGGCGTATCTCGGAGACCTCGAACAGATCTCCGTTCTCGTCCTCCTCCCACCCCTGACCTGGTCCCGACTCGGCCAGGGGTGGATCCTCGGCCGTCGCGGTGACGGCAGCCTCGGGATCGACCCACCCCTCCAGCGCTGCGGGCAGGGCAGGAGCCGGACGGGGCGGACGATGGTCCACTGCGAGAAGTGTCCGCTCCGCATCCGGACGCCGTCGGAGCGCATCGTTCGGCAGGCCGGAGAGCCAGAGAACCTCCGGATACTTCTGCCAGTCCTGCACGGGCTTGTAGGAAGCCCGAACAATGTCGCGCATGTATTCGATTAGCTGGCGCGTGTGGTGGACCGCCTCCGGAGCGTTCGCACGGAGTTCAGAATGCAGAGACACCTATCCCCCCAGGGCATGGCTGGATGAAAAGCCTTCCAGGATGCGCGAGGAAAGTGGCGCCTTCAACAGGAACTTGCGAGTAGCGGCATGTATAGGCCACATATTGCGAAAGTTGGCTGTAAGACGGCCAGCCGTCAGGATCGGACCCACGTTTGACGGTCACGTGCCGCGGCGTAGACCAGCTCGATCTTGTCCGATGTCCATCCAGCAGTAATGTGTCTGAACATCGTGACGTCTCGCTCGCGAAGGACACGCACGTCCTGAAGCGACGGCGCGACCGTCAGTTGTGCCACCGCAACGAAGACAAGTACGGGCTGAACGTCGACGGGGAAGCCGCATGCGCGCGTCAGCGCCACCGAGGCCCGCCGCGCCTCGGTCCGGCTCTTTCGCACGTGGGGGTACGACTGATTGCCTATGCGTACGGAGTCATCGCCGACCCAGATGCGCGCCCGACGGTGACACTTCGTGTTGAAGCAGAAGGCCCCGCTCGGGCCGATCAGGACGTGATCGATGTCGACATCGCCCGGCAGGGGTATGGAATGCAGTACTCGCCAGTCTCGCCGTGCGAGCTTCTCCAGCTCCGCTCCCACCCGCTGCTCGCCGGCCAGTCCTGTGCGCCAGCTGTCCACCTCGAGACTCCGACCGGACAGCCTGGCCAACGCCCAGCGCCAGAATCCGGGCGTCAAATCGTCCACTTTCCTCTGCAGTGCCTCGCCGGGGCGGTTCATCGCGAGGTCGTCCTCAGGTCTCAGTCTCTCGTGCACTCCAGGCCCAGTAGGCGCAGTGAGGTAGGGGGCGAGCACGTCAAGTACTGCGTCTCGCTGATCCTCAATCAGGAGCTTCAGGTGCCCCGTTCGACGATCGAACCAAGCCACCTTCGCGCCGTCTGACCGGTTCACGTAGAGACGGTCATGCCCGTACCGCTTCCAGACGGATACTCGTAGGTCGTCCACGTCCTTCACCCCTGTCTCGCATCGCCTCAGGCACCAATGAACATGTGACCAGGGACAGAAAAGGCGAGCAAGAGGGCTTCGTCCCGTCAGGTGGTACAGGCCACTCACTCACCTTAGGATCCGGGTGCGGGACCACGGGGCCGGCGTGCCATCCGACTGCGTTCCGTGCCTCTTTCGACGCTTCAGCCGTGCGCCCGATACCGCCCGGAAGGCGGGAGGGCACCGGACTCGGCCTGGCCTGTGGCTCGTCCGAGCTCTCGCCCGGACCGTCGGCGGAGACGCCTGGTACGAGCCCGGCGCGTCGGCAGGCGGCGCCGCAGTCTGCCTCCGACTGCGGCGCGCACCACCGGTTCAGCACCGTATGCCGGGAGACGGCCGACTCGCCCCGTAACGCGATGAACGCCGGACGGCGCTGAGTTGTCACAAGTCAGCTCGGCTCTGGCCACAAGGCCCAGACAGGGGGAAGACGCCAAGTGGCAGCCGCACTCACCACGGGATCGAGCCATGGCGGACAGCGCGCAGGCCGGCCGCGGCACCTCAATCCGGGTCTTTCTACTGGACGATCACGAGGTGGTACGGCGCGGGGTGCGCGATCTGCTGGATGACGAACCGGACATCGCCGTCGTCGTTGAGGCGGTCACACCTGAGCAGGCTTTGGCGCGTGTCCCCACTCTGCGGCCGGACGTGGCGGTCCTGGACGTCCGACTGCCGGACGGCGACGGCGTGACCGTCCGCCGGGAACTACGCTCGCGTATGCCGGACCTGGCCTGCCTGATGCTGACCTCGTTCGACGACGAGGAGGCGCTGCTGGACTCGATCATGGCGGGTGCCTCCGGGTACGTCCCGAAGCAGATCCGGGGTTCCGACCTCGTCTCGGCGGTGCGGACCGTGGCGCGCGGCCAGTCGCTGCTGGATGCGAGCGCCACCAGGAAGCTCCTGGAGCGGCTGCGGGACGAAGAGCTGCAGGAGGAAGGGGAGGACGGCGCCCTGCTCGGGTTGACCGAGCGGGAGCGAGAGATCCTGGTCCTGATCGGAAAGGGACTGACCAACCGGCAGATCGGGCAGCGACTGTACCTGGCCGAGAAGACCGTGAAGAACCATGTTTCCCGCCTACTCGCCAAGCTCGGCGTGCAGCGGCGTATCCAGGCAGCCGTCATCACCACCCAGGTCCAGAACCGTCTGCGTAGCGAAGGCTGCTGACGCCGTGCGCCTGGGCCGCCCGGGCCAGGTGAACAAAGGCGCGGTCGGCTGTGGCTGTGGTGCGCCGCCACGTGACAACTGTGGGCTGGCGTGCGGTGACCGTGTTCTTCCTCGCACACAGCCACCGGGCCGTGCGCGTGGTGCAGTATGGCCTGGCTGACCGACCCGAGCAGGAGCCCGGTATACCCGCCGCGCCCTCGGGAGCCGACGACGGTGAGCCGGGCGGAGCGGCTGGCCTCGATCAGCGCTTGGCGTGTGGGGCCGTGTACGACCTTGTGTTCCACCCTCCGGATACCGCTCGCAGACGCCCGCCAGGGCCTCGGCCAGCAGTCGCTCCTCCGCGGCGGCCAGCGCGCCGGGCTGGTTCGTGTAGGGCAGAGCCTCCTGGGAAGGAGGCATCGGAGCGTTCCACATCGTCCACGTGTGCACGGCCACCACACGGGCACCGTGCAGGGCGGCTTCGTCCAGGGCGAAGCGGACGGCCACGGCGCCGGCCGGGGCCCCGTCGACGCCGAGCACGATCGGCCCGGCGGGGTCGGCCTGCTGGCGCACGTCCAGCACGGGGCACCGCCCATGGGCGGCCAGTTCGGTCGTGGTCGAGCCCAGCAGCAGGGACCCGAACCGCCCAGGCCCCTGATTCCCACGACGACCAGGTCGGCGGTCCGCGACTCGGCCTGCAGCACGGGCAACGGTCCTCCCGGCAGCACCACGCCGAAGACGTCGACGTCCGGCACGAGTGCCCGTGCCTCACGCACCGCGTCCTCCACCAGACGGCCCGCCACCGTGAGCAGTCGGACTCGAGTCGCTACCGGAAGTGTCGAGCTCAGCGGCAAGTGCGCCGAGGGCCGGGCGAGGGCGTGCACTACCCGGAGAGTGGCCTTCCGGCATGCGGCCTCACGGGCCGCGTACGCCACGGCGTCCAGGCTCGATGCGGAGCCGTCCACTCCCACGACCACCGAGCCGCTCATGGCTCCTCCTCCCCCCGGCTATGGCCGCGCGATCGCGAGAAGTGTCTGTCTCGGCCGTCCGCGCCCGGTGATTCACGCTCGACGCAGTGTGCGTCGAGCCCACCGGCGTCGGCCCGTCCGTCCCGTGCGGGTGCGCGGCCGGTTCCTCCCCGATACCCAGGGCCGCTCGCGTCCGGAGCCGACGGCGAGGGCCGACGGGCCGGTCGTACGGGGCTGTCCGGCCCAGTTGGCCGGCTCTCGGGTCAGCCGCCTGCCCGCCCCCAGTGCGATCCCACGTCAACGGCGTCCCGAGGTGCGGCCGGGCGGGCGTCGGACCGGGCGGGGCCGTCTTCAGGGTCTATGGCCGCAGGGTGAACCAGGTGGTTTTGCCGTCGTCGGTGGGGCGTACTCCCCAGCTGTCGGCGAGGGTGTCGACGAGGAGGAGGCCGCGGCCGGACTCGTCCTCGGGGGTTGCCAGGCGTGGTTGGGGCAGTTGGGGGCTGTGGTCGCTGATTTCGACGGTGAGTTCGGTGGCGGTCCGGCGCAGGTGGAGGCTGAGGGGGCCCTTGGCGTGCTGGATGGCGTTGGTGAGGACCTCGGAGACCAGGAGCCGGGCGTCGTCGGCGAGGTGGGCGCAGTTCCAGGTGGTGAGGGTCTTGCTGAGGAAGCAGCGTCCGTCGCTGACGGCTGAGGAGAGGGCGGGCAGGTCGGTGGTGGCGGTGGCCAGCGGGGCGGCGGGAAGCCGGGCCAGGAGCAGGGTGACGTCGTCGTCATGGCCCTCGGCGTCGGGCAGCAGGCAGGTGAGGATGTGGTCGGCGGCGGCTTCCAGGCTGTCGGCCGTGGTGAAGGCGTCGTCCAGGGAGCGGGTGAGGTGGGCGAGGCGGCATTCTATGTCGCTGCCGGGGGTTTCGATCAGGCCGTCGGTGTAGAGGACGAGCGCGGCGCCGGGCGGGACGGCGGTGCGGGCCTGCTGGTGGAGGATGCCGCCGACGCCGAGCGGTGCGCTGATGGGGGCCTCGATCTGCCGCGCCCCGCCTGCCGGGTCGGCCAGGAGGGCGGGCAGGTGACCGGCCGAGCATATGGTCATCTCACCGGTGTCCGGGGCGAGGATCAGGTAGCAGCAGGTGACCAGTTGGTCGGGCAGATCGAGGTCGGTGACTATCGCGTCGAGGGCCTGCATCAGCTGGCGGGGCTCCATGCCGGTCTTGGCCAGGGCGTGGGCGGCCGCCCGCAGCTGGCCCATGACGGCGGCGGCGTCCAGGCCGCGCCCCATCACGTCGCCGATGAGGATGCCGACCCGGCCGGCCCCCAGAGGGAGGAAGTCGAACCAGTCGCCGCCCACCCCGGCGCCCTGGGTCGCGGGCAGGTAGCGGCTGGCGGTGGCAAGTCCGGGAATGGCCCGCGGAGTGCCCATCAGGCTGTGCTGGAGGGTGAGGGCGATGTGCCGCTGCTGCTCGTACAGGGCATGGAGTTCGGCCTCGGCCCGCTTGCGGTCGCTGATGTCGCGCACGATGGCGCACGCGCCCTCGACCGTGCCGTCGGCGGCGCGGGTGGGCCACAGGGTGACGTCGACGTCGATCAGCTGACCGTCGCGGGTGACGCGGAGCGTCTCGAAGCGCTCGATCTTCTCCCCGCGGGCCAGCCGTTTCAGGAGCGCGGTGATCTCATGGGTGCGGTCGTGCGGAGCGAGCATCGCCACGTGACGGCCGAGCGCTTCCTCCGCGCTGTAGCCGTACAGCCGCTGGGCGGCGGCGTTCCAGTAGGTGATGTACCCGTCGAGGGTCTTGGCGAGGATCGCGTCCTGGGAGGACTCGACGAGGGCTGCAAGCTGGTTGATGTTCTTCTCCGCGGCTTTGCGGTCGCTGACGTCGCGGACGGCGGCGGAGACGAGGAGTCCGTCGGTGGTCTCCAGCGGGCTGAGGCTGATCTCGACGGGGAACTCGGTGCCGTCCTTGCGCAGCCCGTGCAGTTCCAGGCCGGCGCCCATCGGCCGTACCTGCCGGGTCACGGCGTACGCTTCGCGGTGTCCGGCGTGCTGGGGGCGGAACCGGCCGGGGATCAGCAGTTCCACGGGCTGGCCCAGAAGCTCTGCGCGCCGGTAGCCGAACAGTGACTCGGTCTGTGCGTTGACCAGCCGGATCCGGCCCGCGTCGTCCACGATCACCATCGCGTCCGGCGCCGCCTCCAACAATCCCCGGAATCGCTCCTCCGCCTGCTCCGGCCCGTCCTCCAGGGAAGCGGCACCATAGCGGCAGGGCGGCGGCCCCGCCGCTATGTCCTCGCTCGGTGACGCTGTACTGACTTCGTCCATGTCGGCCCCAACCGGCTGGCGTATCCACGGCCAAAGGGCCATCACAGCGCATTAACGGTTCCTGCGTGCCGGATGCCCTACACTGCTCGGCCCGCGGTCGAACCTGCCTGCTTTGCTATAACAAAAACGTCGTTCCTCAAGATCACTCCGAGGAACTGCCCAGATTCCGTCAGCTGTTCAGGAATGCAAGGGCCGGAACGGCGCGAACGACGTGCTGTTCCTCGGCAGGAGCGGCGAGCGCAACAACGACCGCCGTGACTAATACACGGATGATCCGGGACATGCTCGCCGACCCCGAGCGGGCCGACTGCTCATCGACGGTCGCTCGGATCACCGTTGGTCGGTCAACGGCACCCCACCTCCTGCCATTCCGCGTCCCAGGCACGGTGTCGGCGCCGGTCGAGATTGGCACGTGCCATGCGATATCCGCCGGCAGCCGTTCCAGCGAGGGCGAGGGAGGCCGTGACGCCCATGATGACGGCCTGGAACTCCGCCTGGACCGGTGTCAGTGGCCGGGGCTTGATCCGGTCCTGCCGGTCGGTCCACACGACGGCCCGCTCGCCGGCTGTCGTCCCGGCGTCGACTCGGGCCCTGCCTATGTGCAGGGTACCGTCCGGCGCCGTCCAGCGGACGGTGACGAAGACACGCTCGCCCGCCGGTTCTGCGCGGTCGCCACCGCTGTCGGCCGCATCGGTGACGAGGGTGGCGGTGACCGACTGCCGCTCGGCGCCCTGCCGGGCGAGCGTCTCCTCCGTCGCCTGCGCGCTCATCGCGCCCGCCCAAGGACCTCCCACCGCGACGACGAGCCATGCGGCCAGGACGAGCCAGCCTTCGACGACGTCTTCGCAACGGCGCAGCGGGTTGCGACGCCAGCGCCACAGCGACCGTGGGACGCGTGAGTTCGCCCGCATGGTGCTCACCTCCCGGCTGCTACCTCCACTCTTTGGCGGGACCAGCCGACGGGGCAGGGGCCGTTCGGGCACTGCTGTATGCCGTGCGTGGGCCGACCGGCCCTTCGGCCGGTGATGGCGCGTCGTCGGATGTGTATGGGTCGTCACCGCAGGACCTTTGCCACCAGGTGCGGGCCGTTCGGCCCTGGACGCTTCCCTTCCCGGCGGAGCGACGGCGAACTGGGCAGTGCCCGGCCGTCGTGGTGCAGCCGACCAGCAGGGAGCCGAGATGAGAAGCGAGACGCGTTGCGGTCGCACGGTTGGGCACGCCCACCGCGCCCGACCCGTCGAGTCGAACGACTCGGGTAACCGGCCGACGTGACGCTTCTGCCGCCGGTCCGCCGGTGGCACGGTGGCGGAGACCCCGGTAGCGGTTTCACCGTGCGGGACGGAACAAAGGTGCCGACGGCAGGGACGGACACGACTCGGTAGGGGCGCCGCCGTATTCGTCCGTTGGAGGAACACGCATGGACGTTCGACCCGATCAAGCGCTCGCTCCCGTGCTGCGGCACGCGCGGGCCGTCGTGTTCGACACCGACGGGGTGATCACAGACTCGGCCCGGATGCACGCCGCCGCGTGGAAGACCGCCTTCGACACCTACCTGGCCGAGCATCCGCCGCAGGTGCTCGAGCAGCGCCGTCCCTTCGACGTCCAGGACGACTACCCGCGGTACGTGGACGGCCGGTCTCGGCTCGACGGTGCCGCCGCCTTCCTCGCCTCGCGCGGCCTGCGCCCACCGCCCGGGACGGTGCGGGCCGTCGCCGAGGCCAAGGAGCGGCTGTTCTCCGCGCGGCTGCGTGAGCAGGGCATGGAAGCGTATCCGGGCACCGTACGGCTGGTGCGTGCCCTGCGCCGGGCGGGCGTTCCGTGTGCGGCGGTCTCCGCTTCCCGCCATGCCCGGGAACTGCTCGACCGGGCGGCGGTCCTGGGGCTGTTCGACGTGCTGGTCGACGGGGTTGAGGCAGCGCGGCTGGGGCTGCCGGGCAAACCGCGGCCCGACCTCTTCCTCGAGGCGGCCCGCAGGCTCGGCGTCCCCGCGGACCGTACCGCCGTGGTCGAGGATGCGGTGGCGGGCGTGGAGGCGGGCCGGAACGGTGGCTTCGGGTTCGTCGTCGGCGTGGCCCGCGATCCCGGTCCCGACACCGGGCGACGACTGCTGCGGCACGGTGCGGACATCGTCGTACGGGATGTCGCGGAGCTGCTCGCGTGAGGGTGGCGGAGCGCGGTTGCCCCGGCCACCGCGGCCGGGGAATTGACAGGCGTGTACTTCCGGACATGCTTCGATCATCCGCTCTCGCCGACGACGTGCATGCCTCCTACCTCGGGTGCGGTCCCGCAGGTGCCAGTTCACCGCGCCGGGCGGCACGGCATGCGCTGGAGGACGGGCCGGGGTCAGCCGTCCACCGAGCCCGTGGGCACCCGCCACACCAGCCGCGTACCGCCGCCCTCCGACCGCGTGCCCACCGCCAAGGTGCCCCCGAGCGCGGCGGCCCGGTCGGCCAGGTTCGCCAGTCCGCTGCGGACGGCATCGTCCGGCACCCCGCACCCATCGTCCGTGACCATGAGCGTCAACTCGCCGCTGGCGCATCGTAGATGGACGTCCACTGCGAGCGCTCCGGAATGCCGGGACGCGTTGCTGAGAGCCTCGCCGAGCACGGCCAGTACATGGTCCGCGACGTCACCGGGGACCTCGGTGTCGACGAGCCCTTTGATGCGCAGCGCGGGCGTGAAACCGAGGGAGGCCGCGGAGGCCCGTACCGCCTCCGAGACCTGCCCGCGCAGTCCGCTCTTCGCTTTGGCGGCGCCGTGTGTGCGGAGGCCGAAGATGGTGGACCTGATGATCTCAATGGTGTCGTCGAGGTCGTCGACGGTCCGGGACAGCCGCTCCAGGGCCTCGGGATGGTCCACGAACCGCTGGGTGCCCTGCAGGGTCATCCCGGCCGCGAACAGCCGCTGGATCGCGAGATCGTGCAGATCGCGGGCGATGCGGTCGCGGTCCTTCAGCAGCGTGAGCTGCTCGGCGTCCCGGCGCCGTTCGGCGAGTTCGAGGGCGAGTGCGGTCTGTCCGGCGAAGCCCAGCAGGGGGCTGGTATCGGCGTCGGTGAACGGCGTACCGCCTGCCTGCCGCGCCAGCAGGAGTACGCCGCGGGCCCTTGCCGCCCGCGCCGAGGGGGACGGCGACGACGGGCCCGAGGCCGGTCCAGTGCGCCTCCGGATCGCCCGTCCGCGCATCGTGCCGTACGTCCGCGGTCACGATTGGCTGGGACGTGGTCAGGGCGGCGCCGGCGAAGTCGTCGCGTGCGGAGAGCAGGAGCCCGTTCCGTCCGGCGGCATCGGTGCCGACCGCGACGGCAGGCCGCAGGCGGTCCGCCCCGGGCACGTACTCCGCGATCATTCCGAGTTCGGCGGCGACGATCTCGCGGGCCTGCCCGGCGATCAGTTCCAGCACCTCGGTGCCCGGCGCGCCCGATAACAGGGCGTTGGTGACCTCTGAGCTGCCCGCAGCCACCGCTCCCGCAGCCGCGCCTCCTCGTACAACCGGGCGTTCTCGACGGCCACTCCGGCGGCCACGGCGAGCGTGGACAGTACCGCCTCGTCCTCGGCATCGAATTCGGCCGCGCCACGCTTCTCCGTGAGGTACAGGTTCCCGAAGACCTGGTCGCGCACCCGGACGGGCACCCTCAAGAAGGAGTGCATTGGCGGATGGTGGGACGGGAAGCCGTACGAGGCCGGGTGCTCCGAAAGCTCTGGTAGCCGCAGAGCCTCCGGGTGCCGGATCAGCTCGCCGAGGATGCCGTGGCCGCTGGGCAGGTCACTGATCCGCGCCCGCTGCTCCTCGTCGACGCCCACGGTCAGGAACTGTGACAGCCGGCGGTGGACGCCGATCACGCCCAGCGCCCCGTACTCGGCGTCCACCAATACCACGGCGGCCTCCACGATGCGCCGCAGCACCTGGGGGAGATCGAGTTCCCGCCCCACCCAGGAGCCGGTCTGCTTCGGGAAGGGACCAGCGGCCCCTGTTCCCGGGATGCTCCGCGCTCGATGCTGGAACCGTCGCCCCGTATCAGGGGAGGAGGGCATCATGCTCCGCACCGTCACGGTCGGTGTCGACGGATCGCCCGAGAGCCGGGCCGCCGCCGAATGGGCGGCCCGCGAGAGGAGGATCTCCTGGGAGGCCGTCCAGGGGCTGCGTCTGCGCCACCCCGGTATCGAGGTGGCCGTCGAGCACGTCACCGGCCGCCCGAGCGAGGTGTTGTGCTCGGCGGCGAACTCCTCCGAGCTGCTCGCCCTGGGCTCGCGCGGCCTGGGAGGCGTCGGCGGGTGGCTGCTGGGCTCGGTGGAGCTGTCCGTCGTGGCGCACGCGGAGCGGCCGGTGGTGCTGGTGCGGGCCGGGGAACAGGCCGTTGACGAGCATGAGATGGACCCCGCGGGCGTCCCGTCGGCCGCGGCCGCGTTCCGGCCCGTCGTCCTCGGCCTCGACATCAAAAGGCCCGACGAGTCGCTGATCGGGTTCGCCTTCGAGGCGGCTGTGCGCCGGGCCACGTCCCTGCGCGTCGTGTACGGCTGGAATCCGCCATCCTCTTATGCGTACGGCCTGGCCACGGTCCCCGAGTGCCAGGAGGCACTGGCGCGGGGCGTGGCAGCCGCGCTGGCCGAGGTGCTGCGGCCATGGCGACAGAAGTTCCCGCACGTCGAGGTTCTCGAGCAGTCCCGCTACGGCAGCCCGGCCCACCACCTGGTCGACGCCTCTTTGGTCGTTGTGGGCCGGCGAATCCGGCGCAGCCCCCTCGGCGCGCACATCGGGACAGTCACGCATGCGGTCGTGCACCATGCCGCCGTCCCCGTTGCCGTCGTTCCGCACGACTGACGTGCCGACGACCGGCGGTCGACCGGCGGGGAGGAGACGCCATGGCGGAACTGCCTTTGGTGGTCGGTGTGGACGGATCCGAGCCCAGTCTGCGGGCGGCCGACGATGCCGCCCTGCGCGGGGTGCTGCTGCGGCTGGTGTACGCCTTCATGTGGCAGCGGTACGAGGGCGCCGCTCCGGCCTGGGATGCCGGAAAGCCGGGCGCGCAGATGCGGGCCGAGGACATCGTCGGCCACGCCGCGCGGCGTGCCCACCGGCGTCGGGCCGACGTGCACCTCTCCCTCGCGGTACTGCCCGAGGAACCCGAGTACGCGCTGGTGCGCGAGAGCCGCAACGCCTGCGCGTTGGTGGTGGGGAGCCGCGGCCGCAGCGGTGTCGCGGAGTTGCTGCTCGGTTCCGTCGGCCTGGCCGTGGCCGCCCACGCGGACTGCCCGGTGATCGTGCTCCGTGGCAGCCACGACAACCAGGGCGGTGCCGGGCAGCACGGCCTTGTCCTGCTGGGGGTCGGAGAGGCACCGGCCGGTTCGGCGGCGGTGCGGTTCGCCCTGCGGGAGGCCCGGCTGCGTGACGTACCGCTGGAGGCGGTGCGGGCCTGGCGCTGCCCCGCGCACGAGACCATCGATCACCCTCCCCCAGACTTCGTCCGGGGGTACCCCCAGCTCGTCGGAAATTCTGCCCGCCTGTACGAGCAGCGGGCCGCCCAGATGCTGGGGGCCGCGCTCCGTGACGTCCCACCGGACGCGGTGGTGCGGCGGCGCACCGCCGAGGGACCCGCGCGCAGGGCACTGGTACAGGCCTTCCACCGCGCCGATCTCCTGGTCGTCGGCGCCAGGCGTCGCACCGGGCACGTCGGGCCGGCGCTTGGCCGGGTCGCGCACGCGATGCTGCACCACTCGGCCTGCCCCGTGGCGGTCGTGCCCGAAGGAAGCCGGACATGACGGACGACAGCACAACGGACGGCTGCTCACAGGTTCGCCGAGTGATCGGGAACGTACGTCTGCAGATCGCGCGGCGGGCGCTTGTACCCGGTCGACGGCGGCCGCTCGGGCAACCGCAGTGACGGCGGTGGCACGTCGTGGTAGGGCACGGTCTCCAGCAGGTGGGCGATCATGTTGAGCCGGGCCCGGCGTTTGTCGTCGCTCTCGACGATGTACCACGGCGCCTCGGGTATGTCCGTGTGGACCAGCATCTCGTCCTTGGCCCGCGAGTACGCCTCCCAGCGGGTGACCGACTCCAGGTCCATCGGCGACAGCTTCCAGCGCCGCAGCGGATCCTCCAGCCGGCGCCGGAACCGCTCCTGCTGCACGGCGTCGCTCACGGAGAACCAGTACTTGCGCAACAGGATCCCGTCCTCCACCAGCATCCGCTTGAAGGCCGGGCACTGACGCAGGAAGAGCCGGTGCTCCTCCGGCGTACAGAAGCCCATCACATGCTCGACGCCGGCCCGGTTGTACCAGGAGCGGTCGAACAGCACGATCTCCCCGGCGGCCGGCAGATGCCCGATGTAGCGCTGGAAGTACCACTGGGTGCGCTCGCGCTCGGTCGGGACGGGCAGGGCGGCGATCCGGGTCACGCGCGGGTTGAGGTGGTCGGTGACCCGCTTGATGGTGCCGCCCTTGCCCGCCGCGTCCCGGCCCTCGAAGACGACGACGAGGCGCGCCTCCTCGGCCCGCACCCACTCCTGCAGCTTGACCAACTCGCTTTGCAGGCGCAGTAGTTCTCGCTCGTACACCTTCCGTGGCAGCGTCGTTCCCTTCTCTTCCTTCTTGCCGGCCATGTCGCCTCGCCTCTCCCCACCCGTCCGGGACCGAAGGAGCCGTTCATGCCGAAGGCCGAAGTCCCGCGAAGCAGCACCGTAGTGACGGACGAGGAGGTGCGCACCCTGGACGCCCACTGGCGGGCCGCGAACTACCTGGCGGCGGGCCAGATCTACCTGCTCGCCAACCCGCTGCTGACCGAACCCCTGACCCCCGAGCACATCAAGCCGAGGCTGCTGGGTCACTGGGGCACGTCCCTGCGGCTGAACCTCGTGTACACGCACCTGAACCGGGTGATCGGGGCGCGGGGCCTGGACGCGCTGTGCGTGTGGGGGCCGGGGCACGGCGGGCCGTCCGTGCTGGCGAACTCCTGGCTGGAGGGCAGTTACAGCGATACGTATCCGGACGTGTCCCGGGACGCGGCGGGCATGGCGCGGCTGTTTAGGCAGTTCTCGTTTCCTGGCGGGGTGCCGAGCCATGTCGCGCCGGAGGTGCCGGGCTCCATCCACGAGGGCGGGGAGCTGGGGTACTCGCTGGCGCACGCCTACGGGGCCGCCTTCAGGCGCACTCGTCACGAACAGCGGACCGGCGGACCGGCCGGCCGTAGGGCCGAACGGTCCCGGACCTACCCCGGTCAGCCCATGGGACCGGTTCCCGGTCCGCTGGATGCTCGAAGCGTGGGAAGGCTTGGAGGAGACCGCCATGACGACGCACGATCATGATGTGCTGGACCGCCCCCCAGTCCACGCCCTGCTCGCGGACGGCAGTACCGTGTGTATACGTTCCGTCCGGCCCGACGACCACCAGCGGCTGCAAAGGCTGTACGAGGAGATGTCCCCGGAGAACCTGCGGCTGCGGTTCTTCGCGGTGAGCCGCCGGTCGGCGGCCCTGGCCCCCCGCGGGGGCGGGGGGCCCGCCTCGGCCGGGCCACCGGACCCTGCTCGCCGAGGTACGGGACCGGGTGGTCGGTCTCGCCGAGTACGACACCGGTGGGAGGGAGGAGACGGCTGACGTGAGGGACACGGCCGGTGCGGAGACCACTGCCGAGCTCTCCGTGGCGGTCGCGGACGGCCTGCACCACCGGGGTGTGGGGACCCTGCTCGTCGAGCACCTGGTCTCCGCCGCCCGCGCGGACGGCATCACCACGTTCACGGCCGACGCGCTGTGCGAGAACCACGAGGTGCTCCGGCTCTTCGCCGACCTCGGTCTGCGCATGGCCCGGCACTTCGACGGGCCCGAGGTGCACTGCACCATCCGGCTGGACCAGGAGGACGCCTATCTGTCGGCCGTGGAGGAGCGGGGCCGGGCCGCCGACGTGGCCAGCCTGCGCCCGCTGTTCCGGCCGGACGCGGTCGCCGTCGTGGGCGCAGGGCGCAGGCCCGGGTCGGTGGGCCGGGCGATCCTGCACCACCTGAAGACGGGCGACTGCACCCGGCGCCTGTTCGCCGTCAACCCCGCCGCGCAAGCGATTCTCGGCGTGTCCTGCCACCCGTCGGTCGCCGCCCTGTCCGCAACTCCCGACCTCGCGGTCCTCGCCGTGCCCGCCGCCGCAGTGCCGGCCGCCGCCGAGGAGTGCGGCAAGGCGGGCGTACGGGCCCTCCTCGTCGTGTCCTCCGGGCTGGACGCCGACCAGGCCCGGGCGCTGATGGCCGCCTGCCGCACGTACGGCATGCGACTCGTCGGCCCCAACTGCCTCGGCGTCTCCAACACCGACCCCGACGTGCGGCTCGACGCGACGTTCGCCGCCGATCACCCGTGCCCCGGCACGGCGGGCGTTGCTGTGCAGTCCGGCGGCGGCGTCGGCATCGCCCTGCTCGACGGGCTGTCCCGCCTCGGCATTGGCGTGTCGACTTTCGCGTCCCTGGGCGACAAGTACGACGTCAGCGGCAACGACCTGCTCCAGTGGTGGGAGAGCGACGGCCGCACCGACCTCGCCCTGCTGCACCTGGAGTCGTTCGGCAACCCGCGCGCGTTCTCCCGCACCGCCCGGCGCGTCACCCGCCGGATGCCCGTGCTCACCGTGGACGCCGGCCGCACCGAGGCGGGCCGCCGCGCCGCTGCGTCGCACAC
>JODX01000036.1 GCA_000719105.1 Streptomyces sclerotialus
GGTAGGCCGGCCCGGCGGGGGGGACCGGGGCGGGGAGGGGGGCGGGGCCGGCCCGCCGGGGGACGCCGCGGCGGCCGGGCCCGGCCCACGCTCCGGCACGGTTCCGCCGAGCGTGCCGGACTGCTCCCCGGCCATCTGCGCCGGCTGGTGGCCGACGCGGAATCCTTCCTCGGCCCCTCCCCCGTCCATCCCTGGTACGCGGGCGCGGTGCTGCTCGCCGGGCGGGGCGGCACGGTCGCGCTGCACGAGCCGATCGGCACGGCGGTGCGCTACCGGGCCTACGACGAGGACACGGACACGGGCGTCGAGTTCCCGGCGTCGGAGCAGATTCCGATGGCCCGGGACACCGTCTTCGACCTCGCCTCGGTGTCGAAGCTGTTCACCTCGCTCCTCGCCGTGCAGCAGATCGAACGCGGCGCGCTCGAACTGGAGGCCGCGGTCGCCTCGTACCTCCCGGAGTTCGCCGGCGCCGGCAAGCAGGACGTCACGGTCCGCCAGCTGCTCACGCACACCTCGGGGTTCCGTTCCTGGCTGCCGCTGTACCGAGAGCCCACGCAGGCGGGAAGACTCCGGCTGATCCGGAACGAGGCGCCGGTCAGCCCGCCGGGTTCCGCGTACCTCTACTCGGACCTCAACCTGATCTCCCTCCAGCTCGTGCTGGAGAAGATCACGGGGCGCCCGCTGGACGTGCTGTTGCGCGAGGGCATCACCGGCCCGCTCGGCATGGACCGCACCCGCTACAACCCGCCCGCCTCCTGGCGGCCGCGCATCGCGGCGACGGAGGACTCCCGTCCGCCGTGGTCGGGCCTGGACCGCGGGCTCGTCTGGGGCGAGGTGCACGACGAGAACGCGTACGCCCTGGGCGGGGTCGCCGGCCACGCGGGGGTCTTCTCCTGCGCCTGGGACCTCGCGGTGCTCGGCCGGGCGCTGCTCAACGGCGGTGTGTACGGCCACGCGCGCGTGCTGCGGCCCGAGTCGGTGGAGCTGCTGTTCACCGACTTCAACACGGACTTCCCCGGCGACGAGCACGGGCTCGGCTTCGAGCTGTACCAGCACTGGTACATGGGCGCGATGGCCACGCCGCGCACCGCCGGGCACACCGGCTTCACGGGCACCTCGCTGGTGCTCGACCCGACGACGGACTCGTTCCTGGTGCTCCTCGGCAACTCCGTCCACCCCGTGCGCACCTGGCGGTCGGGGTCGGCGCCGCGGGTCGCGGCGGCGAACCATCTCGCCCGCGCCGTTCCCGTGCGTCCCGCGCGCGGGCGGGCGTCCTGGTTCTCCGGCATGGCGAACGGCACGACGGCGACGCTCGCCCTGCCGCCGCTCGACACCACCGGCGCCCGCCCCCGGCTGCGCTGCGCCCTGTGGTGGGACACCGAGCCGCGCGCGGACGCCCTCTTCCTGGAGGCCTCCACGGACGGAAAGACCACGTGGCAGCCGGTACCCTTCACGGCCGTGCGCCCCGACCGGGACCGGGAGCCCCGGAAGCACCCGGACGGCTCGGTGACCGGGTGGTCGGGACGGGCCTGGCACCAGGTCTCCGCGGACGTCCCGCGGGCCGCCGGGACGGTACTGCGCTGGCGGTACACGACCGACCGGCTGTACGTGGGCCGGGGCGCCTACGTGGACGGACTGCGGGTCACCGACGGCGGCGGTCTCCTCTTCGACGAGGCGCGCCCGGCGGACGCCGGGCGCATGGAGGTGACGGGCTGGACCTCGTCGGCGGACTGAGCCGCCGACGGAACCGGCCGCCGCTCGTCACTCGTCGTTCACTCGTTCATCCGTTCAGGTCGTTCACTCGTTGAAGACGGCCTTCGTCACCTCGTTGGGGCCGTCGAAGTGCTCCGTCTTGAGGCCGTCGAGGCGGCTGACGACCTTGTCGTCCGCCTTGTTCTTGCGGGCACAGTCCACCAGCTTTTTCTTGTCGGTCGGGTAGTCCATGCCCTTGAGGGCCTTCTGCACATCGATGGGGCTGAGCTCGGCCATGGGGTCTCCTCGCGGGGTACCGGCCGTACGCTCCGACGAGCAGCACGGCCATATCGGTCATTGCGGACATGACGCGGTACCCCGCCCCGGAGGAGGCGAAACAAGCGGTCAGGCCGCTCCGGTCACCTCCAGCACCGCCATCGCCGCGTTGTGTCCCGGCACCCCGCTGACCGCGCCCCCGCGCACCGCGCCCGCCCCGCACAGCAGCACGTTCACGTGCCGGGTCGCCACACCCCAGCGGCCGGCGCCCTCCTGGGCGTACGGCCAGGACAGCTCACGGTGGAAGATGTTGCCGCGGGGCAGCCGCAGCTCGCGGTCCAGGTCGAGCGGGGTCTTCGCCTCGATGCACGGGCGGCCGTCGGCGTCGGTGGCCAGACAGCCGGCGATCGGCTCGGCGAGATGCGCGTCCAGCTGGGCGAGGGTGGACCTCAGCAGCTCCTCCCGGGTGCCGTCGTTGTCCTGCTCGAAGAGCCGGGCCGGGGTGTGCAGCCCGAACAGGGTGAGCGTGTGCCGGCCCCGCTCGGCGAGGTCCGGGCCGAGGATGCTCGGGTCGGTGAGCGAGTGGCAGTAGATCTCGGAGGGCGGCGCCTCGGGCAGCCGCCCCGCCGACGCCTGGGCGTGGGCGGCCGCGAGCTGCTCGTACCCCTCGGCGATGTGGAAGGTGCCGGAGAAGGCCTCGCGCGGGTCGACGGAACCGTCGCGCAGCCCGGGCAGCCGCTCGAGCAGCATGTTCACCTTGAGCTGGGCACCCTCGGCGGGGGCGGGCGGCTCGTCGCCGGTGAGGGCGGCCAGCTCCCGGGGCGAGGCGTTCACCAGCACGTGCCGGGCGGCGACCGTGCCCTCGCCGTCCGCCGTGCGGTACGTGACCTCCGCGGCCCGTCCGTCGGTGGCGATGCGCACCGCCTCGTGTCCGGTGGCGAGTACGGCGCCCGCCTTCCGCGCGGCCGCGGCCAGCGCGTCCGTGAGGGCGCCCATGCCGCCGACGGGCACGTCCCAGGCGCCCGTACCGCCGCCGATCACGTGGTAGAGGAAGCACCGGTTCTGCGGCAGGGCCGGGTCGTGCGCGTCGGCGAACGTGCCGATCAGGGCGTCGGTGAGGACGACCCCGCGGACCAGGTCGTCGGCGAAGTGCTCCTCGATCGCCACGCCGATCGGCTCCTCGAAGAGCATCCGCCAGGCGTCCTCGTCGGCGACGCGTGCCCGCAGCTCGTCCCGGGAGAGCAGCGGCTGGACGAGCGTCGGGAACACCCGTTCGGCGACGCGGCCGGTCATCCCGTAGAAGCGCCGCCAGGCCTCGTACTCCCGGTCCGAGCCGGTCAGCCGCGCGAACGCCGCCCGGGTGCGCCGTTCCCCGCCCCCGACGAGCAGACCGGTGGGGCGTCCGGCGCGTTCCGCGGGCGTGTACGAGGAGATCGGACGCCGGAGCAGCCGGACGTCGAGGCCGAGATCCCGCACGATCTTCCGCGGCAACAGGCTGACCAGGTACGAGTAGCGCGACAGCCGCGCGTCGACCCCGGCGAAGGGCCGCGTGGACACGGCGGCGCCCCCGGTGGTGTCCAGCCGCTCCAGCACGAGCACGGACCGCCCGGCGCGGGCGAGGTAGGCGGCGGCGACCAGGCCGTTGTGGCCGCCGCCGACGATGACGGCGTCGTGGGCGTCGTGGGCGTGGTGGGCGTGGTGTTCTTCGGCTGCGGGCATCGCTCCAGGTAACACGGGCGGGCCGTGACCGGCCAGAGGACGGGGCGGACCCGGGCGCGCCCGGGCGGTCCCGGCAGAAGCTCTCAGTGGCCGTCCGCCGCCCGCCGCTGCCGCAGCACCGCGACCCTCCGGTACAGCTCCACGGCCTCCTGGCCGCGCCCCAGCTGCTCCAGGCAGTGGGCCTCGTCGTTGCGGCTGGCGAGCGCGTCGGAGTGGCCGGCGCCGAGGACCCGTTCGCGGGCGTCGGCGACGTGCCGGTACTCGGTGAGCGCGTCGGCCCAGCGGCCGAGCCAGCCGAGCCCCACGGCGATCTCACGACGGCTGACCAGGGTGTCGGGGTGGTCGGGGCCGAGCACCCGTTCGCGGAGCGCGCACACGTCGTGGGCTTCGGCGAGGGCCTCCTCCCAGCGGCCGAGCCGGCCGAGGTTGACGCCGAGCCCGTGGCGGGCGCGCAGGGTCTCCGCGTGGGCGGGCCCGTGCACGCGGGTGCGGTCGTCGACGAGGGCGCGATAGAGCGTCAGGGCCTCCGCGCTGCGGCCGAGCCGCCCGAGGCTGATGCCGACCTCGTAGCGCGCGGCGAGGGTGTCGGGGTGGTCGGGGCCGAGGACCTGGGCGCGGGCCTCGGCGACCTCCTGGTACGTGCTCAGCGCCTCGGGCCAGTGACCTGCCTGGCCCAGCAGATAGGCGACCTCGTACCGGGTGACGAGCGTGTCGGGGTGCGCCGGACCGAGTACCCGCGCGCGGGCGGCGGCCACCTCGGACGCCATCGCACAGGCGTCCTCCAGGCGGCCCAGCCGGCTGAGGTTGAAGGCGAGGTTGTGCCGGCAGCGCAGGGTGTCCGGGTGGTCGGGGCCCATGACGCGCTCCCGCGCGGCGAGGACGAGGGTGTACGCCTGGTGGGCGTCGGAGTGGCGGCCCAGCCGGCCCAGGACGTACGCCGTCTCCTGGCGGGCGGCCAGGGTCTCGGGATGCTCGGGACCGAGGACGCGCTCCCGCGCGCGGGTCACGTGCTCGTACTCGCGCAGGGCGTCGGCGGTGCGGCCGGTGCGGCTGAGGGTGAAGCCGATCTCGTAGCGGCTGGCGAGGGTGTCGGGGTGGTCGGGGCCGAGGACGTGCTCGCGTTCGGCGGCGACCGCGCGGTGCACCTCGCCCGCCTCCACCCAGCGGCCGAGGCGGCCGAGGCCGAGCCCGGCGTTGTGCCGTCCGGCGAGGGCGGCGAGCAGGTGCGGGGGCGGCGTGGGCCGTTCGGCGGCCGCCGGCTCCTCGGCGCGGTCGAGGGCGGGGCGGGCGACCCAGTCGCCGCTGAGGCCGGCGGAGGGGTCCGGCGGGGTGGTGTGCAGTGCGGCGCCGGTCGCCTTGTGCCCGGTGGTCATGCCCCGGGTCCACGACGGCAGGCGGGGCTCGCGGGACGGGCCCGGGCCGGGGCGCGACCGGGGCCCGGGCGTCACGGGCCGGGACCCGACGACCGGCACGTGGGCGGACCCGGCACGGCCCGCGCCGAGCCGGCGTGCCAGCTCGGTCGCGTCGTACGGGCGCTGCTCCGGCTCCTTGGCGAGCAGGTCGAGGATGATCCGCTCCAGGTGCGCGGGCAGCTCGGCCCGGTGGCTGCGCGGTGGCTCCGGCGGGGTGTCCCGGTGACCGACCAGAACGGCCCACGCGTCGTCGAGGTCGAAGGGCGGCACACCGGTGGCGATCTCGTACAGCACGCAGCCGAAGGAGTACAGGTCGCTGCGGTGGTCGACCTGGTCGCCGCCGATCTGCTCGGGGGACATGTAGTGCGGGGTGCCCATGGCGATACCGGTGCCGGTGAGCCGGGAGGTCGGGCCGATGTCGTGGCCGAGCCGGGCGATGCCGAAGTCGCAGATCTTCACCGTGCCGTCGGTGAGCCGCATGATGTTGGCGGGCTTCAGGTCGCGGTGCACGATGCCCTGCCGGTGGGTGTAGGCGAGCGCGGCGGCGCCCTGGCCCGCGATGTCGAGGACGTCGGCGACGGACAGGGGATGGTGCCGGTTGTCCTCCAGGAGCTGGCTCAGGTTCCGGCCCTCCAGCAGCTCCATCACGAGGTACGGCACACCGTCCGCCTCGCCGAAGTCGTGGACGACGGTCACCCCGCGGTGCTGCAGCGCGGCGGCGACCCGGGCCTCGCGGCGGAACCGTTCGCGGAGCACCCGGTCGAGCGCCTGGCCGCCCTGCGCGTTCAGCGGCTTCAGGCACTTCACGGCGACGTGCCGCCCGAGGGACTCGTCCTTCGCGCGCCACACCTCGCCCATCCCCCCGCGCCCGATGCGGTCGAGCAACCGGTACCGGCCCTGGATCAGCCTGGAGTCCCCCATCGCCTGCGACCGCCCCCCGATGTGTCCGGCCCCGCCCCAGCCCGTCCAGTATGGCGGGCTGTGGTCCGGCTTTGTACGGTTCCGGACACGGGCGACGGCCCGCGCGGTGCGCACAGGTGTGCGCGCCGTGGCGGCGGCGCGGCGCTCAGGTGTCGAGCGTCGCGAGGAAGTCGGAGCAGGCCTGGGCGCACTCGCGGCACGCCTTCGCACCCTCCTCCGCCCCGGGGTGGTCGTCGAAGGCCTGCGCGGTCTCCAGGCAGACGGTGCGGCACCACTCCACCTGCACCCGGAGGGTGGCCTCGTCCTGGCCCGCCTGCTCGGAGAGCACGCGGCACGTCGCGTCGCACACCTCCGCGCACATGATGCCCTTGCGCCGTACGCGTTCCTGGTCGGCGGACCCGTCCGGATCCACGAGACTTGCACGGAGGGCGCAGGCCCGCGCGCATTCGGTGCACGCCTGCGCACACGCGAAACGATCCTCGAGGAAGCGGAAGAGTTCCTGCTGGGAAGTCGTCGATGTCACAGGGGGCGGGTAGCCGTGACGCCTTACACCAAACCGGGGGACGGCGCATCCGTTTCCGGGGAATACGGCCGGGCACCCGTGCCCGTACCCATTGCGGGAGGTGAGTGATCGTGCCCGGACGGCAGGAACTGCCCTCGACCCTGGAGCGCTCCCCCGAGGGCGCCCGGCGCACCTGGATCAAGGCGCACGACTCGGCGGTCGAACAGTACGGCGAGGGCGAGCGGGCGCACCGTGTCGCCTTCGGGGCCCTCAAGCACTCGTACGAGAAGATCGGTGACCACTGGGAGCGCAAGGAAGGCGGCCGCCGGGGCCCCTCGGACCCCCGGTCCGCGCGGCCCCGGCAACAGGGCGGGCGCAGCGGTGAGGGCGTCGACGAGGACGCGACGAAGGAACACCTCTACGAGGTCGCCCGGCGTCTCGGCGTCGGCGGGCGGTCCCGGATGACCAAGCCCGAGCTGCTCGACGCGATCCGCAAGGCGAACCGCACGAGCACGCGTCGCGCCCGCGAGAAGTGACAGTGATCCGGTCCGGTTCGGTGGTGGACCCCGGGGTACTCACGTCCGTATGAGCACGGAATGGATGGATTTTGCCGCGCGAGACCACCTGATCGGCATCGGTCCTTTCGTTGCCGGAGTGGTCGTGGTGGCGGTGCTGATCGGCGCCCTCTTCATGGGCAGGCGGATCTGGCGCCGCGAGCTGCCGAGGCCCCGGCCGGACGAGCAGCCCAGGATGCCCGACGGCGGGCCGGTGTACGAGGAGAGCGGCTGCCGTGAGCCCGACGAGATGCCGCGGAGCGACAACCGGATGCTCCCCCACGAGCTGCACGGGTTCGGCAACTCCTCGTCCCGGCCCAGTCCCGACAAGCGCCCGCGCCGCTGGAGCAACGGCGGCAGCGGTTCCTTCGGCAGCGGAGGACTGGGCGCGCACTGACGGGTGAGGGCGCCACGAGTACGTACGTATGCCGCGTACCCGGGGCGCCCTCGCTCCGGTTCCGATCGACTCCGCACGCCCCCGGACGCAAGGGAGACACCGTCATGGCCGACCGCAGCACCCTGCCGCTGCCCGACTACGACCAGCTGCCCATCGGCAGCGTGGAGAGCCGTGTCCGTTCGCTCACCGTCGAGGAGGTGGAGGAGCTGCTGGCGTACGAGCGCGAGCACGCCGACCGTCTCCCGGTGGTCCAGGTGCTGACGGCCCGGCTGGAGCAGCTGCGCGCGGGGGGCGAACCGACGTCCGGCGACCCCGCCGCCCTGCGCCCCGAGGTGAGCGCGGGGCGCACCGGTTCCCCGGTGACGCCGGCGACCTCACCGCAGCCGTTCAACCCGCCGCCGCACGGTACGCCGGACCAGTCGGGCAAGCCCAAGGGCGACCGGACCTGAGTGGCCGGCCGCCCGCCCGTGGGCGGCGGCCGGCCATCCGCCCGGACCTCCACGGATCGTCAGTCGCGTGTCAGCGGCGGCTCGGCGAGCGGCTCGGCGGGCCGGCCGAGGAGCACGGCACGGGCCACCCGCGGGGCGAACAGGGCGGTGGCCGGCGAGACCAGCGAGACGACCGACCGGAACGCGGCGCCCACCTCGGGGTTTCCCGAGACCCGCTCCTGCACCCTGCGCAGGTACCAGGCCGTGACCCGGTCCACGGCTCGCGCGCTCGCCGCGTTGCCGACGGCCCCCGGCATCTGCTTGTCCGCCCCACCCGATATGTCCCATGCCTGCCGGGACGCCGTGAGAAGGGCCCGCTGCACCCGGCGGGTGGTCGGTGTACGCCCGTCGGCGAGCGCGTCCCGCAGGGCCACCGCGCTCAGCGCGGCCACGGTCATGCCCTGCCCGTAGATCGGGTTGAACGTGCACAGGGCGTCGCCGGTCGCCAGGAACCCGGCGGGACGGCGGCCCGGCAGGTCGTAGCGGCGCCGTACGTCGGCGGTCCTGCGGAAGCCGGACACCGGTGACAGCGGTTCGGCGGCCTCGCGCAGCCAGCGGTGCACGAACGGATGCGGCAGCCGCTTCGCGTACGCCACGAACTCGTCCTCGCCGGTGGGCGGCTCGTCCCCGCGCAGCCCCGAGAACGTGAGGAGGTGGGTGCCGTCCTCCAGGGGCAGGACGACACATCCGTAGGGCTGCGCCGGACCGGGCACGATGTTGTAGCCGAGGGCGTCACCGCCCAGGGTGCCGGTCAGGTCCCGGTACACCCGTGACGCGTACGCGAGCCCGGTGTCGATGATCTCCTCCTGCGGCGCCTCCGCTCCGATCGCGGCGAGCCACTGCGGAGCCTTCGTGCCGCGCCCGGACGCGTCCACCACGAGGTCGGCCCCCAGCGGCCGTACGTCCGCGACGCGGGCCCCCTCGCCGCGCTCGCGCAGCAGGACTCCGCGTACGCGGGAGGCGTCGCCGAGCAGCCCCACGGCGTCCGTCGACCCCGCCACGGTGATCGCCGGGTGGGCGAGGACCCGCCGGCGCACCAGGTCCTCGATCTGGGCCCGGGAACCGGTGTGGATGTACGTCGACGACGGCGTCCGCCGGAACCATCGTCCGGCCTGCCACTGCACCATGTCCCCCGGCATGCCCACCCGGGGCGCGCCCGCCGCCCGCAGCTCCTCCGCGAACCCCGGCAGCAGCGTGTCCAGGGCCCGCTGCCCGCCTTCGAGCAGCACGTGCGGATGCCGGCCCTGCGGCACCCCTGGCCGCGGGCCGGCCCCCTCCGGAAGCCGGTCGCGCTCGACGACCGTCACCCGGTCCGCGTGCCCGGCGAGGACGTGCGCCGCGAGCAGTCCCGCGATGCTTCCCCCGACCACGACCGCGTGCCGGCCGCCCGCTCTCCGCTCGAAGTCCACGACTATTCCGCCCCTTGGTTCCTTGATCGATCAGTCGTCCAAGCGGCGTCAGTCTGCCGTATCACTTCGCACGGTTGACTTGTTTTCAGTTGTTCGACGGAAACACGGTCGACCGCCCGCGCGGCTCGTGCGGGCGGTCGCTCCCCGCGCTCGTCAGGAGTGCTCGGCGAACGGCAGCCCCGTGTAGTTCTCCGCCAGTTCGGCGGCCGCGTGCCGCGAGCTCGCGATCCGCTCGAGCTGCGAGAGCTGGAGCTTCGTCTCGAAGGGGGACTGCTCGGGGTCGGCGTGCAGGGTGGTGGTCATGAAGGAGGAGAAGTGCTCGGCCCGCCACACGCGGCGCAGGCACGTCGCGGAGTACTCCTCCAGCAGCCCGGCCGAACCGGTCTCCTTCAGGTGCTCGAACGCCCGCGCAAGGACGATGACGTCGGCGGCGGCGAGGTTGAGCCCCTTGGCGCCGGTCGGCGGCACGATGTGCGCGGCGTCCCCGGCCAGGAAGAGCCGCCCGTACCGCATCGGCTCCGTCACGTGGCTGCGCATCGGCAGCACCGACTTGGCGGTGACGGTGCCGCGCTCGAGCCGCCAGGCCGGGTCGGCGTCGAGGGCGAGCCGGGCGTCCAGTTCGTCCCAGATGCGCTCGTCGGACCAGTCGGCGGGGTCGGTGCCGTTCGGGACCTGGAGGTAGAGCCGGCTGACGGACTCGGAGCGCATGCTCGCCAGCGCGAAGCCCCGCTCGGAGTGGGCGTAGATCAGTTCCTCGAAGACGGGCGGGGCGTCGGCGAGGATGCCCAGCCAGGAGTACGGGTACGTCCGCTCGTACGTCCGTCTGGCGCTCTCGGGGACCGCGTTCCGGGCCACCCCGTGGAAGCCGTCGCAGCCGACCACGTAGTCGCAGGTCAGGGTCTGCTCACGGCCCTCGTGGGTGTACCGGATCACGGGACGGTCGGTGTCGACGCCCTCGACCGAGTGCACCTCGGCCTCGAAGAGCAGCGGTGCGCCGTCGGCGAGGTGCAGGGCGACGAGGTCCTTGACGACCTCGGTCTGGGCGTAGACCCACACCCGGCGGCCGCCGGTCAGCTCGGGGAAGTCGATGCGGTGGCCGCGCCCGCCGAAGCGCAGCTCGATGCCGTCGTGGGGCATGCCCTCGCGGTCCAGCCGCTCCCCCGCGCCGGCGGCGCGCAGGACGTCCACCGTCGCCTGTTCCAGGATCCCGGCGCGCTGCCGCTGCTCGATGTAGGCGCGGTCGCGGCGCTCCAGGACGACGCTGTCGATACCGGCGCGGCGCAGCAGGCGGGCGAGCAGCAGCCCGGAGGGGCCACCGCCGATGATGCCGACGGTCGTGTGCATGAACTGTTCTCCTCGTCGTCGAGGACGGGCCCACGTCCCGGACCGGCGCTCGGCGTCGGCCGGCCGGGACGCGAGCCGGTGCGGCTTCTCGTGTGGGGCTTGTTCGTCTGGTGAAGTTATCTTCACTGGGCGATGGGCTGAGTCTGCGCCCCTGCCGGCCCTCTGTCAACGGTCATGTCGCGCCGGTCAGCGACTTCCGCGGAGCGCGGCCGCTCGCTCCGCCCGGCACGGCCTCATGACAGGGAAGGCCCGCTCCGCGGGGCGGAGCGGGCCTTCGTGCCGCTCGTTCCGTTCCGCCTCCCCACGGGAGGCGTCCGGATGGCTTGCGCTTACTACGCCTTCTGCTGCTCCTGCTGCTTCTTCTCCTTGATCCGGGCAGCCTCCTTGCGCACCTCGGCCTGGGTCTCCCGCTCCCGCCGCAGCCACTCGGGCTCGTCCTGCTTGAGCGCGTCGATCTGCTCCGTGGTGAGCGGCTCGGTGACACCGCCACGGGCGAGACCCGCGATGGAGACGCCCAGCTTCGCGGCGACCACCGGGCGGGGGTGCGGACCGTTGCGTCGCAGCTCCTTCAGCCACTCCGGCGGGTCGGTCTGCAGCGCGTTCAGTTCGGCGCGCGAGACGACACCCTCACGGAACTCGGCGGGGGTGGCTTCGAGGTACACACCCAGCTTCTTCGCCGCGGTGGCGGGCTTCATCGTCTGGGTGGTCTGGTGCGACGTCATGGTGTCAAGGGTATCGAGCAGGTGAACCAGTCCCGACCACGCCCGGTAACCTGGCGGGGTGACTGGCTCGGAAGTGTCCCCTTCGTTCCGGCTCGCGTACGTCCCGGGAGTGACGCCCAGCAAGTGGGTGCGGATCTGGAACGAGCGGCTGCCCGACGTACCCCTGCACCTCGTCACGGTGTCCGCCGCCGAAGCGGGCGACGTGCTGCGGGACGGCGGCGCCGACGCGGGTCTCGTACGGCTGCCGGTCGACCGTACGGTCCTCAGCGCCATTCCGCTCTACACCGAGACCACGGTCGTCGTGGTCCCGAAGGACCACGTCGTGGCGGCGGTCGACGAGGTGTCCACCGAGGATCTCGCCGAAGAGATCGTGCTGCATCCCCTGGACGACGTCCTGGGCTGGGAGCGCCCGCCGGGCCTGCCCGCGTTCGAGCGCCCCGCCACCACGGCAGACGCCGTCGAGCTGGTGGCGGCGGGTATCGGGCTCCTGGTGGTGCCGCAGTCCCTCGCCCGCCTGCACCACCGCAAGGACCTCACCTACCGGCCGATCACGGGCGCCCCGGAGTCGGGCGTCGTCCTGTCGTGGCCGGGGGAGGCCACCACCGACCTGGTGGAGGACTTCATCGGCATCGTCCGGGGACGGACCGTCAACAGCACGCGTGGCCGGCAGCAGCCTCCCGCGCAGCCCAAGGCCGAGCGCCCCACGACGGGCGGCGGCACGCAGCGGAAGCCGGCGGCGGGCAGGTCGGCCGGTCAGAACCGGCGCGGCACGTCGGGCGGGTCCGGCTCGTCCGGCGGCTCCAGGAGCGGGTCGAAGAGCGGGGCGAAGAGCGGATCAGGGAACGGCCGGCGCGGAAAGCCGCGGCGGCGGTCGTAGCACGGCCGCGACCCACGTTCCGGACACACGCGAAAGCCGTCGGGTCCCGGTCGCAGACGGCGGTCCGCGACCGGGACCCGATCTCCGGGGTCTCAGCTCAGCTCCACCTGTAGCCGTCCCCGATCAGCAGGGTGTGCTCCAGCACGTCCTCCATCGGGTCGTCGATCTGGCCCGTGTTGATCAGCGCGACGACAGGGGCGTTGTGCGAGTCGCGGTGCTGCTCATCGGCGTGCGCCGTGCCGATCGTCACCCCGGCGGCCGTTACGGCGACCACCGCCGCCATCAGCACTCCACGAGACAGTGCGCGTGCCCAACGTTCGTTCAC
Source organism: Streptomyces sclerotialus (assembly GCA_000719105.1). Lineage (GTDB taxonomy): Bacteria > Actinomycetota > Actinomycetes > Streptomycetales > Streptomycetaceae > Streptomyces > Streptomyces sclerotialus_B. Next base: position 12,639 of record JODX01000036.1, read on the forward strand.
AGCAGGCTCCTTGACATCCTCTGGTGGCGTCGAGCGGCCACTCCGGCACGCTCGCTCCGTCCAACAGCGACGCCACGCCGAAGTCACCGAAGATCATACGAACGCGTTAAATGCCCGACGGGGTGGAGAGCCCCCGCGCCTCGGCCCGCTGGTAACTTCTACATTGATGTAGAAGACTGGTGTCCGGAACGGCCCGTCCTCCGGTTCACCTCTGACACGTACGGAGTCCTCATGGCCCTGTGGGACCGCATCAAGGAGTCCGCATCGACGATGCAGACCCAGCTGACGGCGAAGAGAAACGACCTCAAGAGCGGCGCCTTCCGCGACGCGAGCATGGCGATGTGCGCCCTGGTCGCCGCCGCCGACGGCACGATCGATCCGGCCGAGCGGCGGCGCGTGGCCCAGCTGATCGCCTCCAACGAGGTGCTGCAGAACTTCGACGCCATGGACCTGCAGCGGCGCTTCGAGGCCAACCTCGACAAGCTCACCGCCGACTTCGACTTCGGCAAGGTCAGCGTCCTGCAGGAGATCGCCAAGGCGAAGAAGAAGCCCGCCGAGGCCCGCGCCGTGATCCAGATCGGCATCGTCATCGGCGGGGCCGACGGCGACTTCGACAAGACCGAGCAGGCCGTCGTCCGTGAGGCGTGCTTCACGCTCGACCTGCCGCCGCACGAGTTCGACCTCTGATCCGGTCCCTTGACGCCCCATGGTGTTCATGCCGGGCGGACGCCGGTGACGGCGCCGGCCCGGCACCCGTCTCCTTCGCCACGCACGGAGACGGGGACGGACACGGGACCGGGAACAGAAACGGGCACGGGAGCAGCGACCCGCGATCACTTGACGTCGTCGAGAGCGAGGTCGCTCCCGATGACGAGAGTCACCACCCCGGGGGTGCCGTCCGCGTCCTCCCCGGCGCGGACGTCGGGCAACCGCGAGGCGAGCACCTCGGCCGGCGCGTCGAGGCCCCGCGGGTGGGTGACCGCGGTGGTGCGGGCGGCCTCCGGCGCGTTGCCCGTGCCGACGACGGTGAACCCGGCCTCGCGCAGCCTCCCGGCCACGGCCGCGGCCCGCCCGGACACTCCCGTGCCGTTGAGGACCTGGACACGTACGGAGGAGGCGTACACGGGCTCCTTCGCCTCCGCCCCCAGCTCCTCCCTGTCGACCTCCTTGTCCCTGGCCAGGGGCGTGAACAGGGTCGCCGCCTGCGGGTACCGCCACGCCACGTTGGCCTTGCCGGTGGCCACGTCCGCCTCGAGCGGACAGTTCGGCACGGTGAGGAACGCCAGCCGGTCGCCCGGGATGTCCTGGAGTGCGGAGGCGAGTCCGTACGGCGGCTCGATGCCGGCCAGGTCCTCGTCCGTGGTCAGCGACTTGGTGGCGGACCTCAGGAAGCCGTACAGCGCGCTCGGGTCGGTCAGCTCGGACTGCGCCTTGGCGGCCAGAGCCCGGCCCCGCCTCGTTCAGCCGCTCCGGCCGGTCAGCCGTTCACGAGCGAACGGTGCCCGTGCGCACCGAACAGCGGAACTCTACATGTTTGTAGAAGTACGAACGGGCGACGGAGTGAATCTACGGAGCTGTAGAAGGCAGGCTGCCCGGATACGCCCGTCCGCACGAGGACACCCGGGCGGCTGCGTCGGCACGACGTTCATCGGCATCGCCGGCGCCCTCCTGGGCGGCCGGCTGTCGGCGACGCCCCTCGACCGGCCGGTACAGCGGCAGCTCTTCGGCGCCGCGACCTGGGGCTCGGCATCGCGGGCGCGCTCGTCCTGCCGATCGCCCACCGCCTGCTGTTCGACAACTCCCGCGACTGACGGGCGGCGCGCAAGCGATCGGAGCGGACCGTTCCATACGCCCCCGCCGGCTCACCCCACCTTCTACAAGCATGTAGATTGTCGGTACGGGTCCGCACGGCAGGTTGGCACCGCGGGCCCTGACCGCACACGCCACGGCCACAGCCACAGCCACAGCCACAGCCACGGAGGAGTACGCAGTGGGAGTTTCCCTGTCCAAGGGCGGCAACGTCTCGCTCAGCAAGGAGGCGCCGGGCCTGACCGCCGTCCTGGTCGGCCTCGGCTGGGACGTACGCACCACCACCGGTACCGACTACGACCTCGACGCCTCCGCCCTGCTGCTCGACGCGTCCGGCAGGGTCCTGTCGGACCGGCACTTCGTCTTCTACAACAACCTGACGAGCCCGGACGGTTCGGTGGAGCACACCGGCGACAACCTCACCGGTGAGGGCGAGGGCGACGACGAGGTCGTCAAGGTGAACCTCGCGGCCGTCCCCGCCGAGGTCGACAGGATCGTCTTCCCGGTCTCCATCCACGACGCCGAGAACCGCGGCCAGAGCTTCGGCCAGGTCCGCAACGCCTTCATCCGCGTCGTCAACCAGGCCGGCGGCGCCGAGATCGCCCGCTACGACCTGTCCGAGGACGCCTCCACCGAAACGGCCATGGTCTTCGGCGAGCTGTACCGCAACGGCGCCGAGTGGAAGTTCCGCGCCGTCGGCCAGGGGTACGCCTCCGGACTGGCCGGGATCGCCGCCGACTTCGGCGTCAACGTCTGACGTCAACGTCTGACGCCGATGTCTGACGCCGACGTCTGACGTCAACGCCTCCGCGGGCGCTCCGGGCCGACGACCAGGACTGTGTGTCAGCCGGCCAGGGCGGCGAGGGTGGCGTCGAGGTCGGTGGCCTCGGGCCGGTTGTGCGGGAGCTTGGCGAGGACCTTGGCCATGCCGCAGGTGTCGGTGAGGGCGGAGAAGACCAGGCCGCCGGCGACACCCGCGGACAGCCAGCGGGCGGCGGGCAGGCGCCGGCCGGTGAGCAGGCCGGCCAGGACGAGGGAGCCGGCGGCGAGGCGGACCTGGCGTTCCATCGCCCAGGCGGCGCGGGCGCCGGCGGGGCGGTGGACGTCGTGGCCGAGCCGGATCCAGGCGTCGGTGCCGCCGGTCAGGCCGGCGGCGGCGACGCCGTGCTCGGCCAGGCGCTCACGGGCCCGGGCGGAGCGGGCACCGGAGGCGCACACCAGGAGGAGGCCGCCGCGGTCGGCGGCGGCCCTCAGGGCGGGCAGGGCCGCGTCGAGGTGGTCCAAGGGGACGTTGTGGGCGCCGGGCAGGTGGCCGGAGGCGTATTCGCCCGGGGTGCGCACGTCGACGACGGTCAGGTCCGCGAGGCGGGCGTGGGCCTGTGCGGCGCTCAGGGAGGTGCTGGGTGACACGGGGACTTTCCTTTGCTCTTCTTGGGCTCCCCCTTCGATAGGGTACCCATGGGGGTATCCGAGAGGGAGTGTGGGCTGTGGACCTGGCGATGGCGGCCGAGGAACTGAAGACGGTGGTCAACCGGTTGCGCAGGGCGCAGGGCCAGATCGCCGGCGTGATCAAGATGATCGAGGAGGGGCGGGACTGCGAGGACGTGGTCACGCAGCTCGCGGCCGCCTCCCGGGCCCTGGACAAGGCCGGATTCGCGATCATCGCCACCGGTCTGCAGCACTGCCTGACCGATACGGACATGGCCGCGCCGGAGGACCGGGAGCAGATGCGGGCCCGTCTGGAGAAGCTGTTCCTGTCGCTGGCCTGAGCCGATTCGAGCCGATTCACGCAGCCGGCCTCAGCGGCCGGTGCCGCCGACGCCGCCGGCCGGACTGCTCGGCTCAGCCGAAGGCATCGACTCGGCGGAAGGCGTCGACCAGCATGAGGGCGGCGACGGCCAGCAGTACGAGCGCGAAGGCGCGCTGCAGCCGGGTGCCGGTGACCTTGGCGGCCAGGCGCTTGCCGTCCCAGGCGCCGAGGATCGCGGCTCCGGTGAAGGGGGCGATAGCCGTCCAGTCGACGCCTGCCGTGGTGGCGCCGCGGGTGACGAGCGAGGCGAGCGAGTTCGCCGAGATGACCAGCAGGCTGGTGCCGACGGCGGCCTGCATCTCGAACGCCAGCACCGAAACCAGGGCGGGCACGGCGAGGAAGCCCCCGCCGACCCCGAGCAGTCCGGTCAGCGCCCCCAGCCCCGCGCCGGCCCCCGCGGCCTTCGCCGGCTGCGCCGCGTGGCGGCTGTGACCGGCTGCCGGGCAGGCAGGACGGAGCATGCGCGCCGCGGCCAGGGCGGCGACAGCGGCGAAGGCTGCCGTCAGGAGGGCCTGCGGCAGGTGCGCCGCCACGGTGCCCGCCGCGGCGGCGGGCACCAGTCCGGCCACCGCGAACAGCGTTCCCGCCTTCCAGCGCACGTTCCCTGCCCGGGCGTGGGCGTACAGGGCGGTGAGCGAGGTGGCGGTGATGATGATCAGGCTCGCGGTGGTGGCCGCGGCCGGGGTGAAGCCGAGCAGGTAGATCAGCGCGGGCACCGCCAGCACGCTGCCGCCCCCGCCCAGCCCACCGAGGGCCAGGCCGACCACGGCGCCGGCGACCAGGGCCAGAACCAGCGCGCTCACGCCGCGCCACCGCTCGTACCGCGGCCCTCGGTGACCGGCAGCCCCTCGCGGGCCCAGGCGGTCGTACCGTCGGCGACACCGGTGGCCTCGACACCGCGAGCGGTGAGGACGCCGACGGCCTGCCGCGAGGTGCCGGCAGCCAGTCGCGGGGTGCCGACGGCCTGCCGCAGGGTGAGGCGGGCAGGACCACGGCGATGAAGCGAGAACATTACTTGATCACTCCGTGCAGGTCGTTCAGTCGGTGCCGTCGGGCCCGGTGAGGGTGAGGCCCGCCGCGGTGGCGGCGTCGAAGCCGTCGTCGACGGCGACCACGTCACGGCCGGCGGCGTCCAGCAGGGACGCGGCGATCGCCGCGCGCATCCCTCCGGCGCAGTGCACCCACACCACCCCGTCCGGCACCTCGCCGATACGGCCGGGCAGCTCGTGGATCGGGATGTGGACCGAACCGTCGACGAACCCGTCCGTACGCTCGGCGTCCCGGCGCACGTCCAGCACCACCACCTGCTCGCCACGCCCACGCGTCTCGGCGAGGTCGGCGAAGCGGGCGCGCGGGAAGGAGGCGAGCCGCTCGCCCGCACGGACCCAGCCGGCCGGGTCGCCGGTGGCGGCGGCGGCCGGGCGGTCGATGCCGACCCGGGCCAGCTCCCGCTGCGCGGCGCTGATCTGCTCGGGAGTTTCGGCCAGCAGGGTGACCGGCTTGCCCCACGGGATCAGCCAGGCCAGGTAGGTGGCGAGCTTGCCGTCGCCCTCGAAGTTGAAGGAGCCGGCCACATGTCCCCGGGCGAAGGCGACCCGGCTGCGCAGATCCACCACCCACTCCCCCGCGGCCAGCCGGGAGGCGATCTCCTCGGCGTCGGCGGGCGCGGGCGGGGTGAGGTCGACCGGTGCGGGGCCGGCGGCGTTGGCCGGGCTCATATGCGCGTAGTAGGCGGGCACGTCGTCCAGGGAGGCGAGCAGCTCGGCGACGAAGGTGTCCACGTCCCGGGTCAGCGCGTCGTTGGTCCGGCGTTCCCGGCCGATCGTGGTCGCGTCGCCCTCCGCCTGGGCGGAGGAGCAGAAACTGCCGAACCCGTGGGTGGGCAGTACCGGGACCTCGTCGTCCAGCTCGTCGGCGAGTCGGTGGGCCGAGGCGTGCTGGGCGCGGGCCAGCCGCTCGGTCAGCCGCGGCTCGACCAGGTCCGGCCGGCCCACGGTGCCGATCAGCAGCGATCCGCCGGTGAACGCCGCCACCGCCCGGCCGTCCTCCTCCAGGACGTAGGAGGTGTGATGCGGGGTGTGACCGGGCGTGGCGATCGCCCGCAGCACCAGGTTTCCGTCCACCGTGAACGTGTCACCGTCGGCGACCGGGGTGCGGGCGAAGGCGACCGACGCCCCGGCCGGCACCAGATAGCGGGCTCCGGTCACGCGGGCCAGCTCCAGACCGCCGGTGACGTAATCGTTGTGCAGGTGGGTCTCGGCGACGAAGGCGATGCCCACCCCGCGCCGCGCCGCCGCGGCGACGACCTGGTCGATGTCGCGGGGCGGATCCACCACCAGCGCGGTCCGGGCCCCGCCGGCCAGGTAGCTGCGGTTGCCCAGGCCCTCGAATTCCAGGGTGTCGACGAAGAACACGACCACGCCTCCTCTTGAGCGAGTGAAGTACCCCCCGGGGTATCTGACGCTCACCCTAACAGGAATACCCCCGGGGGTATTCCTGGAGGGACGCGGGCCGCCCGCCTCAGTGCGCGTGCCCGGACCCTTCCCCCTCGGGCTCGGTCTGCGCAGGCTTCCCGGACCCGTCCGCGCCGCCTCCCGCGTACACCGTGAAGGCCGCGGTGCGCACCTCGCCCTCATGCCGGAAGTCCAGGAACAGGCGGTACGCGCCGGCACTGGGCGCCGTGGCCGTGAAGGAGACCTCGGGGCCCGGCCGCGTCCTGCCGTCGCCGGGCTCCCCTTCGGGGTGGACGTGCAGGTAGGCCAGGTCACCGGATCGCAGAGCGACCAAGTGGCCATAGGCGCCCAGATACGGCTGGAGGTCCCGGACCGGCTCGCCGTTCCTGGTCACCGTCAGCGTCAGTTCACCGGCCCTGCCGGGAGTCAGGCCGCCGTCGAGTTCCACCTCGTAGCCGTCGGTCACGGCGACGGTGTTGCGCTCGGGCAGTTCAGCGGACTCGTAGGGGCCGGCCGCGGCGAGGTCCGCGCCGAGGGTGAGCGCCTCACCGCCCTCGGGCCTGAAATCGGCGAAGACCCGGTAGCCGCCGGCCTCGGGCAGCGTCACAGGGGTGGACCAGGTCCCGTCCGCGGCCCGGACGGGATGCAGGTGACGGTAGACGGTGAGATCACGTGAGGCGAGGATCAGATGGAGCTCCTTGCCGTGTTCGCGCCGATAAGCCGTGACCTTGCGGCCTGTTCCGTCCCGCACGACGGCGAAGCGCAGGTCGGTCCTCTCACCGGCGTCGAGGCGCGGGGTCTTCAGGTCGAGCGTGTAGCCGCCCTGCGAGATCTCGAGGCCCCCGGGCGCCGCCGCCTCATGACCGCCGCCGCCCCTCTCCTCGCGCCCGGCCTCCGCATGCCCCTCGGGACCGCCGTGTGCGCCGCCCCTCGGCCCGGGAGAGATCGCGCCCACCGTTCCGCCCACGCCGTAGGCGGTGCCGAACGTGGCGGCGAGGGCAGCGGCGAAGGCGGTGATCCGCAGTCCGGTGTTCATGACCGACTCCTCTTCTTCTTCTTCTTCTTCTGGTCACCTGCAGGCCGGTCATGGACGCGACCGACACCGCTCAACATACCCCCCTGGGGTATACAGTCAAGTGGGGCGCCACCCTTGCCTCACATACGGGCCCGGGGTATATACATGGAGTCGACTTCATACCCCCGGGGGGTATACGTTGGAGTCGGTATGAAGTGTCACGGAGATGAGGAGCAGACATGACCACCACCACGTCCGGTGCCGCCGAGGTCGAACTGGCCATCGGCGGCATGACCTGCGCCTCGTGCGCCGCTCGCATCGAGAGGAAGCTCAACCGTCTGGACGGGGTCGAGGCCACCGTCAACTACGCCACCGAGAAGGCCAAGGTCGCCTACCGCGAGGACGTCACCGTCGCCGACCTCATCGCCACGGTGGAGGCCACCGGATACACCGCGCGCGAGCCCGAGCCCGTACGCGCCGAGCCGGAAGCGGGCGGCGGCCCGGCGCGGGACGAGGACGACGAACTGCGGCCGCTACGGCTGCGGCTGACGGCCGCCGTGGTCCTGGCCGTGCCGGTGATCGCGACGGCCATGGTCCCGGCGCTGCAGTTCGAGTACTGGCAGTGGCTCTCGCTGACGCTGGCGGCGCCCGTGGTGACGTATGCCGCCTGGCCCTTCCACCGGGCCGCCTGGACCAACGCCAGGCACGGTGCCGCCACCATGGACACGCTGATCTCCGTCGGCACGTCGGCGGCGTTCCTGTGGTCCCTGTGGGCGCTGTTCTTCGGCACGGCCGGGACGCCCGGCATGACGCACCCCTTCGAGCTCACCATCGCCCGCTCCGACGGCGCCGGGAACATCTATCTTGAGGCCGCGGCAGGTGTCACGGCCTTCATCCTGGCCGGGCGGTACTTCGAGGCGCGCTCCAAGCGCAAGGCGGGGGCGGCGCTGAAGGCCCTGCTGGAGCTGGGCGCCAAGGAGGTCACCGTGCTGCGGGACGGACACGAGGAACTCGTCCCCGTCGGTGAGCTGAAGGCCGGTGACCGGTTCCTCGTACGGCCCGGAGAGAAGATCGCCACCGATGGCGTGGTCGTCGAGGGGGCGTCCGCGGTGGACGCCTCCCTGCTGACCGGCGAGTCCGTGCCGGTGGAGGTCGGCACCGGGGACGCCGTCACCGGTGCCACGCTGAACGCCGGCGGCCGCCTGGTCGTCGAGGCGACGCGCGTCGGCGCGGACACCCAGCTCGCCCGCATGGCCAAGCTGGTGGAGGACGCACAGAACGGCAAGGCCGCCGCCCAGCGGCTCGCCGACAGGATCTCCGCGGTCTTCGTCCCGGTCGTGATCGCCCTGGCGCTCGGCACCCTGGGCTTCTGGCTCGGCAACGGCGCGGGCCTGACCGCCGCCTTCACCGCGGCCGTCGCCGTCCTGATCATCGCCTGCCCGTGCGCCCTGGGCCTGGCCACGCCGACCGCCCTCATGGTCGGTACCGGGCGCGGCGCCCAGCTCGGCATTCTCATCAAGGGGCCGGAGGTCCTGGAGACGACGCGCAAGGTCGACACGATCGTCCTGGACAAGACCGGCACCGTGACCACCGGCAGGATGACGCTGCTCGCCGTGCACACCGCCGACGGCACCCACGAGGACGACGTCCTGCGTCTCGCCGGCGCCCTGGAGCACTCCTCCGAGCACCCCGTCGCCCAGGCGGTCGCCGCCGGAGCCGCCGCCCGGATCGGCACCCTCCCCGCTCCCGAGGACTTCGCGAACATCGCCGGCCTCGGTGTCCAGGGCGTCGTCGAGGGCCACGCGGTCCTCGTCGGCCGGGAGCAGCTGCTCGCCGAGTGGGCGATGTCCCTGCCCGTGGAGCTGCGGCGGGCCAAGGCCGGGGCCGAGGCGGCCGGTCGTACGGCCATCGCGGTCGCCTGGGACGGCGAGGCCCGCGCGGTGCTCGAGGTCGCCGACGCCGTCAAGGAGACCAGCCCGGAGGCCATCCAGCGGCTGCGCGCCCTCGGACTGACACCCATGCTGCTGACCGGCGACAACAGGGCGGTCGCCGAGGCGGTCGCGGCCGAGGTGGGCATCGCGCCCGAGCACGTGATCGCCGAGGTGCTGCCGCAGGACAAGGTCGACGTCGTCAAGCGCCTGCAGGGCGAGGGACGTTCGGTCGCCATGGTCGGCGACGGTGTCAACGACGCCGCCGCACTCGCCCAGGCCGACCTGGGGCTGGCGATGGGTACGGGTACGGACGCCGCGATCGAGGCCGGCGACCTGACGCTCGTACGGGGCGACCTGAGGGTCGCGGCGGACGCCATCCGCCTCTCCCGCAGGACGCTGGGCACCATCAGGTCCAACCTCTTCTGGGCCTTCGCCTACAACGTCGCCGCCCTGCCGCTCGCCGCCGCCGGCCTGCTCAACCCGATGATCGCCGGAGCGGCCATGGCCTTCTCCTCGGTCTTCGTGGTCGGCAACAGCCTGCGACTGCGCGGCTTCCGGCCCGCCGGCCGCTGAAGCGGCCGGCGGACGAGAGCCGGGGCCGGCACATCACCGTGTGCACGGAACACTGCGAAGCACTGCGGAAGCGCAAGATCTGCTCGGGGCGATGAATGATCCGCCCGCCGCCTTCGTACCTCCTGGCGTACGAACCGCTCACGTCAGGAGGCCCCATGCCCGTCTCGCGCAACACGGCCGGGACCATCTTCGTCATCGGCGCGCTGGCTCTGACCACCACCGCCCTGGCCTATCCCGCCGTACTCGGCGTGGAGAACACGTCCACCTCGTCGTCCCGCACCATCGCCAGCACCCCCTTCGGGCCGCTGACCGAGGCGGACCGCGATTTCGTGGTCAAGGTGCGCTCGGCCGGGCTGTGGGAGTACCCGCTGGGCGAGATGGCCATGGAGCGCGGCACCACGGAGGAGATGAAGGAGGCCGGCGAGCACCTGATCGTCGGGCACGCCGGACTCGATGCGATGTGCCGCAGAATCGCCCCCGAACTGAACATCACCCTGCCCAACCAGGCCACCCCGCAGCAGCAGCAGTTCGTGGCGACCGTGGACGCCAAGAGCGGCAAGGAGTTCGACTCCACCGCGGTCAACATCATGCGCATCACCCACGGCCAGATCTTCCCGGCCATCGCCAAGATCCGCGCCAGCACCGAGAACACCCTGGTCCGCCAGCTGGCCGACCTGGCCAACGACACGGTCCTGGACCACATCACGGTCCTGGAGAAGACCGGCCTGGTCAACTACGAGCAGGTCAACTTCCAGCAGACCGCCCCGCCCAAACTGCCCAAGGACCAGCTCACCCCGCCCGCCCCCCAGCCGGGCGCACCGGTCGTCGCCCTCACCCCGCGCCCGGACCTGGACGTCAACACCGGTTCTCCGACCCCCAGCCCCACGTCCCGGTAGCCGACGAGGGCGTCGCCACGGTCGCGGAGGGTTGCGGCGGACGTGAGCGGAGCCGAGTACGGCGCGGGACAGGCCGAGCAGGTCCGCGTCGTCCAGCCGGTGCAGGATCGCTTCGTGCAGCCCGCCCCACCGGTCCGACCGGAAGGCGGACGGTGTCAGCGACCATCGACGAAGGTGACCGTCTCATCGAGCGGCGCCCGGCCCGAACGGGGGTCGCTCACCGGGACAGGCCCATGTCGCGGTCGATGTAGCAGAACAGGGCGGCGGGCGCGCCGAAGCCGAGCCGGCCCGGAGTGTGTCCGCTCTTCAGCAGCCGGGTGACGAAGTAGCGGGCGATGAGACTGCGAGCCGCCTGGGTGGGACGGGCCAGGTCGCTTGTGGTGACGCGCCGGCGAATGTGAGCCGGTACGGGGTCCTGTGCCGGAGCCGGCGGTACGCCGGGGCCGTAGAAGGGTTCGACACCTGCGGGCTGGGCCTCTTTCGACAGCTGCCGAGCCTCCGGATTCCGGCTGACGTAGTCCATCCACTTGCTCATGGTCACCAGGTGGATGTGGACTTGGGCGGGTGCCCGGTCCCGCTGGGCCAGTTTCGCCACGAGGCTAGCGAGCATCTCGTTGTAGCGATCGGTCACGAGCTCGATCGATCTCGCCTGCGGATCTTTTCGGGGTCGCCCAGGCCTTCCATGTACCGGATGGCGTTGTACACGCTCGGAAGGTCGATGACCAGGAAGTACTGGTCGGCGCGTGCGGCAGGGAAACCGGAATTGATCAATTCGATCAGTGACTGCGTCTCCGCCACGGCAGGGAAGACGCCCGTTCCGTTCTCGAGCTCGTCAGGGTGTTCCTGGCCCCAGGCCTGCCAGTGTGCGTGGTTGTTCGTCGCCTCTCACTACTCCAACTCCAACTCCGGGAATCGACATCCCACAGTTGGTCCCGAGCGGGCCCGCGGCCGGGGCGCGGCGATCCGCCGCCCTCAGGAGGGGAGGTGGGCGAGGCTGCGGTTGAGCGCGCTGTCGGGGCGTCCGGTGAGTTCCTCCCAGGTGCCCTCCTCCACGACACGGCCGGCTTCGAGGACGGCGATGCGGTCGGCACGGCGGATGGTGGCGCGGCGGTGCGCGATGACGATCGTGGTGCGGCCCTCCTCCTCCAGTGCGGCGGCGAGCCGGGCGTCACTGGCGTTGTCCAGGTGGGCGGTGGACTCGTCGAGCACGAGGACCCGCGGCCGGGCCAGCAGCGCGCGGGCGAGGGCGATGCGGGCCCGCTGGCCCCCGGAGAGGGTGGATCCGCGCTCGCCGACCGGGGTGTCCATCGGGGCGATCCGGTCGACGCCGCACCGGCGGGCCGTCTCGGTGAGCAGCTCGTCGTCCGCGTCGGGTGCGGCGAGCCGCAGGTTCTCGGCGAGGGTGCCGTGGAAGAGGGGCGTGTCCTGGCCCACCAGCGCGACGGCGCGCCGGAGTTCGGCGTCGCTCACCTCGCGCACGTCGACGGGCTCCCCGTCGGCCGGTATCAGCTGGACCGCGCCCTCGGACGGGTCCCAGAACCGGGCCAGCAGATGGGCGCAGGTCGACTTGCCGGCGCCCGAGGCACCGACCAGGGCGAGGGTCTGGCCCGCGGGGACGGTCAGTTCGACGCCGTCCAGTACGGGACCGCCGCCGTAGTCGAACCTCACCGCGTGCAGCCGGACGCCCAGCGGACCGGCGGGCAGGGACCGGGGTGCGGCGGGCGGCGGGGCGAGCGCGGGAGCCGTGACGGCCGCACCGACCCGGGCGGCGGCGGCGCGCAGTGCCATGGCCTGGCTCAGGGAACGGGCCGACTCCGCGACCGGGCCGAGGACCGCCAGGGCCAGCGCCATCGCCGCCGGGGCCCATGCGCCGTGCAGCCGCCCCGAGGTCACGGACTGCGCCGCCGCGGCCACCACGCCGAGCACCGCGACCACGATGAGGAGGTCGCGGACCGCGGCGGCGACGGCCTCCCAGGTGGCCTCGGCACGCTGGGCGTCGCCCACCTGCAGCCCCCTCCCGGCGAGTCGGCGGCGCCGTTCGCCCAGGGCTCCGAAGGCGAGGAGCTCCCGCAGCCCGTCGACGGTCTCCACCGTGTCCGCCGAGAGTCCCGCGACGGCCGTCCTGGTGCGGCGGCCGCGCGCCGCACGGCCGCGCGCGTCGGCGAAGGGCACCACGGCGAGCAGCGCCGCGACCGGGAGCACCGCTGCGAGCAGCCAGGGCTCCACCGTGGCGAGAACCATGGCGCCACCGGTGAAGACCGTTCCTGCCGCAAGGAGTTGCGCGGTGGTGTGGGCGTAGAAGAACTCCAGCGCCTCCACGTCCGCCATCGCGGTGGCGGCGAGGTCCCCGCTGCGCCGGCCGGCGACCCGGGCGGGCGCGCTGCGGGCCAGCCCGTCGAAGACCCGTACGCGCAGGGCGGCCAGCACCCGGTAGGCCAGGTCGTGCGAGAGGTCCATCTCGCGCCAGGTCATCAGGGCGCGTACGAGGACGAGGGCGGCGAGCGCGGTGACGGTGGCGGCCGAGGGGGCGTGCCCTTCGATGACGGCCGTCCCCACGGTGTGCGCGGCCAGCGTCACCAGCGCGACGAGGGAGCCCTGTTCGAGGAGAGCGGCGGCGCAGGTGCGGACCGTCATGGCACGGTGCCCGGCGAGGGCGGGGAGCAGGGCGCGCAGGGAGCCCCGCGCGGGCACGTCCGCGCCGGTGGTGGCGGTGTCGGCGGCGCTGCTCATGCGGGGACTCCTTTTCGGTGGGCGTGGCCGGCCTCGAGGAGGCGCGTGTAGACGCTCCCGGCCTCGGCCAGGCCGGCGTGCTCGCCGACGGCGTCCACCCGTCCCGCGTCGAGGACGACGATGCGGTCGGCGTGCCGGACGGCCGCGAGCCGGTGGGCGACCACCAGGACGGTCCGGCCGGTCGCGGCCTGCGACAGTTCCCGGACGATGTCCGCCTCACGGCGTTCGTCGACCGAGCTCGTGGCCTCGTCGAGGACGAGCACCGGGGCGTCGGCCAGCAGGGCCCGGGCGAGCGCGAGCCGCTGGCGCTGGCCGCCGGAGAGGGTGGCGCCCCGTTCGCCGAGGACGGTGGCGTAGCCGTCGGGAAGGGCGGCGATCTCGTCGTGGACGCCGGCGGTGCGCGTCGCACGCGTCAGGTCGTCGTCCGTCGCGCCCGGCCGGGCCAGGCGCAGGTTGTCGGCGATGGTGGCGTGGAAGAGGTACGTCTCCTGCGAGACCACGGCGATGCCCTGCCGCAGCGCGTCGAGCGCGTACTCGGTCGTGCGGATACCGTCGAGGGCGATCCGGCCCTCCTGCGGGTCGTGGTGGCGCAGGAGCAGGGCGAGGAGCGTCGACTTGCCCGCGCCGGACGGACCGACGATCGCGGTCGTCCGTCCCGCCTCCGCGGTGAAGGAGACGCCTTGTACTGCGGGTGCTTGTGCGCCGTCGTACGTGAACGAGACGTCCTCGAAACGCAGTTCGGGCGGTGTCGCCCAGGTGACGGGGGCCGTTCCGGTGTCGGGGACGGCGGGCTCGGCGGTGCGCAGCGCCGCGAGCCCGTCCGCGGCCGACACCCCCAGGTAGCCGGCGTGCCACTCGCGGGCGAGGTCACGGACCGGCCGGAAGGACTCGGAGGCCAGCAGCAGCACCAGGTAGGTGCCGGTCGCCGTGGTGGATCCGGTGACGGCCGACCAGCAGGCGAGGAGCGCGGCGGCGGCGGTGCCGCCCTGGACGGCGAGGTCGGTGATGCCGGTGTCGACCAGGGACACCCGCAGTTTCGCGACGGTCGCCCGGTGCAGCGCCGCCGAGCGCTCCTCCAGGCGTGCCCGGGTACGCCCGACCGCGCCGGCGGCGCGCAGGGCGGGCATGCCCTGCAGGGCCTCCAAATAGTCGGCGCCGAGCCCTTCGTAGGTGTCCCAGTGCTCCTTGCCGCGGGCGGCGAGGAGCCGGTCCCAGGCGCGCGGGCCGCACAGGGCGAGCAGCAGGGCGGGGACGAGACCGAGGAGAGCCCACGGTTCCACCACGGCCAGGGCGGTGAGCACCAGGGGCGGCAGGGTGACGGTGACCAGGAGCTGGGGCAGGTAGCGGGATACGTACGCGTCGACGCCCTCCACCCCGTCGACGAGGGTGGTGCGTACGGCCCCGGCGCGCGCGCTGGTCAGGTGCGCGGGTCCCAGCCGTCCGAGGTGGGCGAGGAGTTCGTCCCGCAGGGCCACCCTGACCCGGGCTCCGGCGCGGGTGGCGGTGCGCCGCTGCTCCAGGGCGAGACCCACGCGGGCGGCGACGACGGCGAGCACCGCGGCGAGCAGCCACGGGAGCCGGCCGGTGTCGCCGCGGGCCAGGTCGGCGAGTCCGACGGCGAGCAGGGCGGCCTGCGCCAGGTGGGTGAGGGTGACGGCGCCCTGCAGGAGGGTGGCCGTGAGCAGAGGGCGCCGTGCGCGCCGGGCGGCGCGGCGCAGCTCGGGATGGACGATCACGTGGTGTTCTCCTCGTCGGCGTGGCGGGTGCCGAGGGCCAGTCCGTGGACGGTCCGGTCCCGGCCCGGTGCGGCGCCGAGCGCCGCGCCGAGGTCCGCCTGCCGCCAGGAGCCGACGGGCCGGGCGGTCGGCCCGTGGCGCAGGGCGGTGAGGTGGGCCAGGTGGACGGCGAAGCCGACCCGTAGGCGGGTGCGGCGGATGTGCGGCGCGTCGGCGTCCGCTCTCATCAGGGAGATGCGGCGTTCGGGTGAGCGCCACGTCACCCCACTAATGGATCTGATTTTCGTATCCCAGATCGACGAGGGGGCGGTCCGGGTAACACACCGGCCATCCGCCCTCCGGGTCCCGGCCGACCCGGCCCGCCACTTTCAGCACGTCGGCCAGCAGGCCCGGGGTGACGACCTCCTCCGGCGTCCCGTCGGCCACCACACGGCCGTCCCGCAGCGCGACGATCCGCTCGGCGAACCGGGCCGCGTGGGCCAGGTCGTGCAGCACCATCACCACGGTGAGCCCGCGCTCCTCGCGCAGGCGGACCACCGTCCGCAGCACGTCGAGCTGGTGGTGCAGGTCCAGGTAGGTGGTCGGCTCGTCGAGCAGCAGGACGCGGGTGTCCTGAGCCAGCGCCATCGCGAGCCGTACTCGCTGCCGCTCGCCACCGGAGAGCGCGTCGACGTCGCGGTCGGCCCACCGCTCCACCCCGACGTCGCGCAGCGCCCGCTGCACGACGGGGTCGTCGCCCTCGCGCAGCATGCCCAGCGGGCCACGCGCCGCGTACCGCCCCTGCCGTACCAGGTGACGCACCGTCATCCCCGGCACGGCGGGCGCGGACTGGTGCAGCAGCGCCACTCTTCGGGCCGCGGCGCGCCGGGAGAGCCGGGCGAGGTCGTCCCCACCGAGCAGCACGCGCCCCCGGTCCGGTCGCAGCAGTCCGGCAGCCAGGCGCAGCAGGGTCGACTTTCCGCAGCCGTTGAGGCCGATGAGGGCGGTCAGTTCACCTGGCCGGACGGTCATGTCGACGCCCCTCAGTACGGGTCGTGCGGGGTACCCGAACTGAACCCCCTCGACGCGGATCCCCATGGACTCGGTCATGCTTGGTCCTCCGTCGGACATCAGAAGGTACGGCTCGGCGTGCGGCGCACGACGACCAGCAGCAGCGCGGCGCCGAGGCAGGCCGTGAGCGCCCCGACCGGCAGCGTGAGCCGGCCGGAGTCCAGCACCTCCGCCAGCAGCCGCGAGGACAGCTGCGCCGCGGCGTCCGCCCCGCACACCACGACCGCGCCCACCAGGGCGGCACCGGGAAGGCTCGCCCGCAGGTCGGCGCCGAAGAGGGCGACGGCCAGATGCGGGGCCAGCAACCCCACGAAGCCCAGCGCCCCGACGGCGGCCACCGCGCCCGCCGTCAGTGCCACCGCGCACAGCAGGGCGAGGGTCCGGGCCCGCCGGGCGGAGAGGCCGGCGGCGAGGGCGATGTCGTCCCCGCAGCGCAGCAGGGTCAGCGGCCCGGCCAGCAGCCAGGCCGCGGCCCCCCAGGCCAGCGCCCACGGCCACAGCAGGTGCCAGTGCTGCCACACGCGCCCCTCGGTCGTGCCGACGAGCCACTGGACGACGCTGCCGAGTTCGCCCGGCTCCACGAGGAGCACCATGGCGGTGAGCCCGCCGAGCACCGCCGACACCAGCACCCCGTGCACGGCGGTCTGTGCGGCTTCGCCACGGCCGCGGCCGGCCAGCAGCCACAGCAGCGCCGCTCCGGCGCAGCCGCCCGCGCAGGCGGCGAGGACGACGGCCAGGGGCGAGTCCCACCCCGCGAGTCCCAGGGTGGTCGCGGTGACGGCCCCGAGGACCGCCCCCGGCGTCACGCCCGTCACCTCGGGCCCGGCGAGTGGATTGCGCAGCGCGGACTGCAGGACCAGCCCCGCCATGGCGAGGCACGCGCCCGCTCCGAGGGCCACCAGCAGTCTGGGCAGGCGCAGTTGCAGGAAGATGTGACGTTCCGTCGCGTCACCGCCACCGCCCAGGACGTCCCAGACCACGGCCGGGGACATGCCGCGCCCGGCCACCAGTTCCACTCCGGCGCAGACGACGGCCAGGGCCGCGAGCGCCGCGAAACGCCGGCTCACCGTGCGTCCTCCGTTTCGGTCGTTTCGGTCGCTTCAGGGGAGAGGAGCGGATCCCTGTGGGGGCCGTCGCCCCCGGGCGGGTCCCGACGGGCGTCCTGCGGTGCCCCGGCGGAAAGGGATGCGCGTGGGGAACCCGAGGGCACGGCCCGCGCACCCGGCGCCGCCGCCGTGGGCACGGCGGCGGGACCCGCCGTCCTGCCCCGGCCCCGGCCGAGGCCGCGACCGCGACCGCTACCTCGACCGCCCGAGCGCATCAGGACGACCCCGGCCGGCACACCCAGCAAGGCCGTCCAGGCTCCGACCGGCGTCTCCACGGGCGCCAGCGCCAGCCGGGCCGGCACATCGGCGACGGTGACGACGACGGCACCCCAGGCGGCGGACCAGGACAGCCACCGCACCGCCCCCGCCGCGGGGTTGAACCACCGGGCCAGGTGCGGGGCGAGGAATCCCACCCACGCCACGGGCCCGCACACCGCCGTCACAGGCGCGATCAGCACCACGGCGATGGCCAGCGCGGCCAGCCGGGCCCGCTGGGCGCGCACGCCCAGCGCCTCGGCGTCCTCGTCGCCCAGCCGCATCACCGAGAGCACCGGCGCGCACAGCACGAGGGCGGGCGCCGCGACGAGCAGCCACGGCCACAGACCCGCGACGTCGTCCCAGGTCCGGGCGGAGAGGGAGCCGAGCAGGTAACGATAGATCAGCTGGAGGTCCAGCTGGTCGGCCATGACCATCAGCACGAGCAACGCCGCCTGCAGCGCGGCCGCGACCGCTGAGCCGGTCAGCAGCACGGCGGACGGGCTGCGGCCCAGCCCGGCGGCGAGCAGCGTGAGCCCGCCGCCGAGCGCGGCCCCGCCGATGGCCAGGAAGGGCTGGACGGCGGCGGGCAGCGACAGCGTCAGCACCAGCGGCGCGGCCACCCCCAGCGCGGCCCCGGAGGACACACCGAGCATCTCCGGCACCGCCAGCGGATTGCGCAGCGCCTCCTGGAGCACGAGTCCCGCCGCCCCCAGACAGGCGCCGGCGACGAGCGCCAGCACCAGGCGGGGTGTGCGGAGTTCGGTGACGACGATCCCGGCGAGCGTGGTGTCCCCGTCCAGCGCCGCACCGGCGAGCCGGTGCGGCGGGACGTAGGGGGTACCGAGGCTCAGGGCGCACACGGACGAGACGGTCAACAGCGCGACGACCAGGAGCGGTTGCCACCCCCCTGCACGACGTGCGGGCCGCCGGGCGCCCACCGTGCCGTCCGCCGCGGCGGGCGCCGAGAAGAGCGCCTTCACCGCAGCGCGGCCGTGGCCTCGTCGAGGACGATACCCAGCGAGCGGGTGCCGCGTCCCTTGGCCCACACCTCTGAGTTCACCTCGTGGACGGCGCCGTTCTTCACCGCAGGGATCTTGCTCCAGAGGGGGTTCTTCGCCAGTTTCTCCGAGAGCTTGCCGTCCGCGTCGCCGAAGCTCATCGTCTCGACGAACAGCACGTCCACACCCTGAGCGAGGATCTCCTCGAGGCTGTAACTGCCCTCCACGCCCCGGGACTTCCAGGGGTAGTCGGCGATTTTGGGGAACAGGCTGGCGGTCACGTCCCCCTCCGGGGTGGCGACGCCGAAGTTCTCGTCACTGCCGTAGATGATGAGCGCGGTCCTGTCGCTCGGGGTCTTCTCGGCCTCGGCGAGCTTGGTCCGGAAGGTCTTCTCGGCCTTCTCCCCCTCGGCGGTACGGCCGGTGAGGGCGGCGACATCGCGCAGGTAGCCCACGCTGTCCTCCCACGTCTCGGGCTGCATGGCCCAGAACGTGGTGGCGTCCTTCAGCGCCGGGGCCAGCTTGCCGTGGGTGTCCCCCAGACCGATCACGAGATCGGGCTTGTGGGAGAGGATCGCCTCCACCTCCGGGGCGATGAACCCGCCGGGGACGACGTCGACCTCCTTCGCCTTCTCCTCCCCCAGGAAGCCGGGGTGGGCGAGCAGCGTGCTGTTGGTGGCCGCCGGGACGATGCCCAGTTCGGTCAGGATGTCGTCGCAGAGCGCGAACAGACAGACGATCCGCTCCGGTTCCTTCTTCAGCGCGATCTTGACACCGTTCGTGTCGGTCAACTCCGTCGCCGCCTTGATGGGTTCGACGGTGACGTCGGTCTTCGCGGCGGGCTCGGCCTTGTCACCGGCGGGTTCGTCGGATGACGAACCGCAGCCGACCAGGACGGAACCCACCACCACAGCGGTGATCCAGCTGCGGACGAATCTCGACGGTGAGCGCAGCATCGATGCCCTCGCTTCTTCTCAGGGACTCGGAACGCACCGAAGATACATGATAATCATTTTCACCAGATCGGTTCCCCGGAGGTCCCCATGCCCGCTGCCGCTCCCGCGCTGCTCGTCTCCGACCACCTGGACGGATCCGTACATGTGCCGACCGTGCCGGACGGCACCGCCACAGGCCGCCTCACCGGTCGTCACCTGTCCGAGCACGCCGGGTTCCTGGTCTGCCGGAAGACGGGGGGCCCGTGTCGACGACCGCCGGGGAGAACTACTGGTGCTCGACGCCTTCGGCGACAGGCTCGTGGCACTCGCGGTCCCGGTCGCCGTGCCGGCCGAGCACCTCGCCTGCGACCCGTCCGGCCGCCGTCCGGCCGTCACCACCGGCCTGGGCAAGAACACCGCGCCGTGGCCGGACCTGTTGACCGTGATCGACCTGGCCACGGGAGAAGTCGGGCACACCGCTGCACCACGGCGGCCATGTGATGCTGCGCATGCGGAGCGACGGTGCCGACGGCGATCCGGTGGGCCGGTGACGGCGCATTCAGGCCGGCGCTGTCCAGGCGTCCGGGGCAGCCTCGGGGACGCTTCCGGCCTGTGTGCGCCGGAGGGCCGAAGTGCATCCGCGCTGCGACATGCCATCCGCTCGGTGCAGCATCTGCTCCAGGCCTGCCTTGCGCCACGCCTCCGGCAGCAGCGGTTTCGAACACCCTCCCGCCCCTGGCGGCGGCAGCCCCGGCCGCGCCGTCCGCACCGTTCTTGCCCGCGTCTACCGAGCCGCCCGTCGGGGACGCCGGTCCGACACGGCCCGTTCCGGCCGATGGGCGTCGGCGGCCGGCAGGATGATCTCGAAGCGGCATCCTG
>JODX01000037.1 GCA_000719105.1 Streptomyces sclerotialus
GGGAGGCCCCGCTTTCATGCCCGGTCGGCCACGAGATCACCCGACCGAGTCGACGACCTCGAACTCACGCCCACCAAGATCGATAGAGCAACAGCTTCTCAGGCACAGTGCCTGGCTTGGCGAGGGCCACGTCCAGGGAGGCTCGCATCGTGGTGAGCGGAGTGCGTAGTTCGTGGGAGGCGTTGGCGACGAAGAGGCGCTGTGCCTCGAAGGAGCGCTCCAGGCGGCCGAGGAGGTCGTCGATGGTGTCGGCAAGGTCCTTCACCTCGTCGACGGGGCCATCGATCGCCAGGCGTTCGTGCAGGCTGTCGGCGGTGATCCGGCGGGTGGCCGCCGTCATCACGCGCAGTGGACGCAGTACCCGGCCTGCGAGGAACCAGCCGAGACCGACCGAGACCACCGCCATGACGCCGAGCGCGATGGCGGACCCGATCAGGATTTCCTTGGTCCGATTGTCGTGTGCCTGAGCCAGTTGCTGCTCCAGCTCGTCGATGCGGGCCTGGGTACTTGACGCCCTGCCAGGCCAACTCATGCCGTCGTCGAGCGCGGCCGGGCTGGAGAGCGATCCGCCCACGGCCGCGATGGCGAGCAGTGCCGTTCCGGAGAGCAGGAACAGCGTGACGTACAAGGCGGTGAAGCGCACGCGGGCGGTGCCACGGCGCAGGCCGAGCCAGGCGGTCAGGCTCGCCAACCGTCGGGGTGGTCCCCCCTTCATCTGCCTGCTCCCTTCCTGCGGTCTGAACCAGGGACATCCCGGCCAAGGCCCTGTGACCAGGCTAAGCGGGGGCGCCTAACAGTGAAATGACAGCGCCCGTTCGGCCTCTGTAACCCATCCTGTCGCAAGGTGGGGCCCAAGAGCGATGAGGGCTGTCGACGACGGCAGCTACGAGTCCGGCCGTCGAGGCGGTGGGCTGCACCAGACCACACGAGGGGAAACCGTTTCATGTTTCGTGCGAATAGTGACCAGCCCGCTGCGGGTCGGTGGCTGCCCGCAACCCGGCGCGGGCGCCTGACTGCCCTCGCCGTCGCGGTGGCTGCCGTAGCCGGTGGAACTATCGCCGGCGTTGCCACCGCCCATGGAGGCGACGAGGGGCCACTGGCAGTCGCGGCCCACATGTCGGAGGCCTTCCCGACCCTGACCGCGTCCGACTGGGTGACCCACGGCGACCACGCCGTTGTGATCGAGATGGTGCCCGGCAGCGAACACAAGGGTGCCCTGCCGGAGGACAAGAAGGACAACGGCGAAGGGCATATCCCCCGCACCGCGACGATGAAGGTCGACCAGGTGCTGTGGTCCAAGCCCGGCGCCGAGGCCGCGCCGGAGACCTACCCGGTCGAGCTCCTGGGCTGGTGGTGGGAGGGCGGCAGCGAGCGGGAGTTCGCCTGGCAGGGCGAGCCCCGCTACGAAGAGGGCCACAAGTACATCGCCCTGCTGGTGAAGGGCGATGACGGCAAGTGGGGCACGACCCTGCACGCCATGCCCTACGACGACGGAACGGTCGGCACCGGCGAAAGCGCCGGCAAGGTCGGCACCGGCGAAAGCGCCGCGAAAACCGCATCCATCCACAGCACTGATGAACCGCAGGGCCTGGAGAAGGAAGCTCACGGCAAGAACGCGACCGCGGTAAAGCAGCTCCTGGAAGCGGCCCAGCCGACGAAGTAGCCGCACACGCTGGAGCGGGCCGGAGGCCAGCCCCAGCAGTCCGGTGCCGATGACCACTGCGGCACAGGTGACGACGGCGACCGCTGGGTGTTCGAGGTCGGCAAGAACGCCGAGGACATTGTTCATCAGCAGCAGGGCCAGGCTCTGTACGAGCACGAGGACGGCCTGGATGCGGGACAAGTGGCTCTCCGGTGTCTCCGCGAGGACCAGCGGCGCGATGTGCGCGGAGAAGACACCGTTGCCGATGCCGATGACCAGGCTGGCGGCCGTTGCTCCCGCCGCGCCGGGCGCCAGCCCCAGGCCGAGCACACCGAGCCCCGCGAGCACCAGTCCGCTCGCCGACAGGAGCCCCGGACGCCCCAGCGGACCACGCCGCACGACGACCAGGGTGACCGCCACCATGCCGACTCCCTGCGCCCCGGTCACCAGCCCCGCGGCTGCCGCGCCCAGTGCGCCTCCCGTGCGAGCAGCGGGAGCAGCAGCGGCAGGACGGGCAGCAGGCAGCCGGCCGCGGCACCCGTGAGCAGGAGTGCCGGGCGCAGTACCGGATGGGAGACCGCGACGCGTACGCCGTCCGAGGCGTCCTTGGCCAGACTGGATCCTTGGCGGGAGGGCGGCGCCTCGTGCCGTGGCCGGATGACGATCAGCACGATCAGGGTGAGGGCGAAGGTGACGGCGTTGACCAGGGCGGCGCCCGCCAGCCCGGCCAGACCCACGAGCAGGCCGCCGAGCGGCCCACCACCCATGTTGATCACCTGGCCGCCGACCTGGCGCAGCGACAACGCGCGCGGCAGGTGTTCCTTCGCGACCAGGCGGCGAGGCATGGACCCGGAAGCCGGCAGGTAGAAGGCATCGGCGATACCGACCGCTATGCCCGCCGTGATCAGCAGCGCGGGCGGGGCCCCACGTGGTAGGCGACAGCGGCCAGGACGAGGGAGAAGACCAGCATCCCCGCGTCGCCCGCGATCAAGACGCGGCGCGCACTGACCCGGTCGCTCACCGCGCCGCCGACGAGCAACAGGAGGACCCGGGGGAGTGTGATGGCGCTGAGGACTAGACCCGCAACGGCTCCACCGTGTTCGCTCGCCGCCCAGCCGAGAGCGAAGTAGAAGACCGCGTTGCCCGCCAGAGACGCCAAAATGCCAGCGAGCCACAGCAGATATGAGGGGGGCAGCCGGGCCTTACCGTTCACACGTCTTCCGTTGACCGCTTCGGATGCACTCGCGTCAGAGGTGCCTGTGGGCAGGCGTGGGCGGTCTCTTTCAGGTGCTGACATTGGTCACTTCCGAGTCTGCACAGATGATGATGGTCGTCGCGGGACCACAGTTACAGACGGCACTGACATTGGATCGCTGGGAGCGGTAGCCCCCAGGGCCGACCCTTGCGGACCGGGTCGGCACCCTCACGTCGCATTGCGGTGGTCAGCCTGGCGGACTTCCGAGGGCTCAGCCCAGCGAAGGGGCGTGTCCAGGACGGCTCCGACGCCGTGATCACACCTGCCACACGGAGGTCATCTCAGGCTGGTTAGGGTGCCGCCGTCGAGCCCACGGACTGGAGACGAATGATGGAGCAGGACGAAGCCCTGCAGCTCGCGGCGGCGTTTCTCACGAACAGCCAGCGCGATGACGAGCCGACCCTTGTCATCGACACAGAGCGAGTCCGCGAGAGCAACGGGCTCCTGATCGTGCCCTACAACTCTGCGCAGTACCTCGCCTCGCGCGATGTGAGAGAGCAGCTGTTGGACTGCTGGCCCATTCTCGTCGATCTTGAGTGTGGGGACATGCGGTTCGGGACCCTGGACGAGCGACATCTGTGGAGGAACCCGAGCACCTGACCAGGCTACGGCTGTCCGCAAACACCGTTACGGGATAGCCCTTGGGCGGCGGGTCAGGAGACCGCCCCATGCAAGGGCCGCAGGACAGGTCGAGGGCTCAGAACTCGACGTGGCGCAGCAAGTCAGCGCCAGCCTGCTCCCACGGCGCCGTCCGCGACAGCACGGAGCAGACAACCGAGGGCAGCGGAAGTCGTCACGATGACGCGGCTGGGGGTGTCGCTCTCCCGGAGGCGGAGGCGTCCGGTCGGGTCGAGGGCCACCTCCACGCAGGTGTCGGAACCGGGCTCGCTGAACGTCGACTTCTGCCAGGCCAGTTGTGGCATGCTCGCCTTCTCTAGAGCAGTGGGTACAGAAGGCGCTGAACGAGCCCTTGTGAGTCCCTTACGGTGCCCGAGCCGTCCCGACGGGTTGCACTTATCGGCGGCAGCGCCACTTCGCACAGCCTAGCGAACCAGTCGTCGTACCTGGTGAGGGAGTCGGCGTCGCCCAGGTACAGCGACTTCTCGATGTGCGCCACGATCACCGTGCTCAGCTTGCGCACTGGCGGCCGCAGCATCGTGAACGACGTACCGAACGGAACCGCTCCGTCGAAGGGGAGAATTTGGATCGTGACGTTGGGAAGCTCCGCGGCCTTCAGAAGCCGGATGAGCTGTCCGCGTCTCACCTCCGGGCCCCCGAACGACATGTGCAGGGCCGCTTCATGGATCACAGCATGCAGATGCGGCGCGTTCTCCCCGGTCAGTACGGCCTGCCGACGCATCCGGAACTCGACCTCCCGATCCTGCTCCGCCTGCGACGCTCCTGTGTGTCCGCCTCGGTACCCGGCAGTGGCGTACTCCTCGGTCTGCAGCAGCCCAGGAAGGAACATCGGCTCGTAGCAGACGATCTCGCGGGAGCTGTCCTCCAGTTCCGCGAGGTCCAGCAGAGAAGGACGCAGACGACTCCGGTACTCGCTCCACCAGCCCTTACCTGAGGCCTGCCCCAGTGAAACAAGCGCACTGACATAGGTGATGTCTTTACACCCCACCGCCTCGGCCAGCAGGTGAAGTCGTTCCGGAGACAGGGACGTACGGCCGAACTCCACGTTACTGATGTGCGGCGCCTGCATGCGCATGACCGCAGCTGCCTCACTGGTGGACAACCCCGCACACTCCCGCATCCCCCTCACCTCAGCACCGAACCTCCGCTGCCGGTATGTCGGTTTGGCCCTCAGCCCCACCTGCGCCTCCTCGCTCTCCGCCTCAGCAGTATCGCTCAACCGACAACTTCAGTGAGTGGGTTGTAGACCTACAACTAGAGTCGCTACCTTACGTGTGGCGCCAGTCACGCAAGGTACTCAACCCGGAGGCCGCTCCATGCGCACGCCCGAAACTCCCCAGCCTCTCTGGACCTACGGTCTGTCCATCCCCCACGACGCCCGCGCCGTCCGCGTGGTCCGGGCCACGATCCGCAGCGTCCTCGCCGCCGCCAGACTCAACTGCATCGTCGACACGGTGGAGCTGCTGGCCTCCGAGATCGTCACCAACGCCTACCGGCACTCCACGACGGACTCCTACGTCAGCATGGAACGCACCCTGGACGACTTCCGCGTCACGGTGTGGGACCACGAGCCCGACACTCCCACCCCCCGCTCCCCCGCGGACGGCGACGAACACGGGCGCGGCCTGGGAATTATCGCGGCGTGCGCCGATCGATGGGGAGTCAGGAGCTACCCGTGCGGCAAGGCCGTCTGGTTCAGCGTCGTTACGAAGAGGGCCGGGGACGAGGCATGAGTCGCCCACGGATCCAGCCCGCGCCACCGGCTCGCGGGTACGCTGACGGCCAGTGGTCAGACGGCCGTACCACCCCGAGGAGACCGTGTATGAGCACCGCCGCACACCCCGGTTCTGGCGACTCCGTCACACCACAGCCGGCCGGCACCCCGGAAGGCCTGCGTGCTGCCCTGGCGCACCTGGCGCCTGACGCCCTGCCCACGTTCGACGCCGAACGCAACGCAGCCGTGCAACAGGCGCGCGAACAGGTCAGCGCCGCGCCGATGCGCCGCTTCGTGGGGCAGTGGGCGGTGTACGTCGCGCTGGAACGGCATCCCGAGCGGGCTGCCAGACTGCGTTCCCTGGAGGCGCGTGCCGCTGTGACCGAAAGTGTCGAGGAAGCGCGGACCATCGCGGCCGAGATCGGCCGGATCCTGGACACGGCCTGCGCCGAGGCCGGGATCGAGCGGGCCTGGGACGTGTGACGACATGGGAGACGAAGAGGTCTGGCGTTGGGAGTACGACCCCGATGCCGAGCACGTCGCAGCCGGATTCCCGCGACACGTCGTGAACGAGGTCGAACGTCTGGCGGCGGAGCTGGTCGCCCTTGCCGAAGTCGGCGTCGATGTGACCGACATCGGTGAGGGGCCCCGGCGCGGTGTTCCGGGCGGTGTTCGCCGCATCCCTCTGCTCTCCGACGGATGGTTCTACGCCTTGCCCGTACCCCGGCTCCGCCTTGTCGCGATCACTCGGATCATCCCGCCGTACGACCATCTCTGAACGCGGCGAAGTACAGCGACAACCCGCCCCAGAACAGCCAAAGGGGCCGCGAACCTCCCCGGTTCACGGCCCCTCCGACGCAAGACATCACGCCGCGTGGACGACGTCCTTCTCCTCGGCGAAGTGGCACGCCGACTCGTGCGCGGCCTTGGAGTCCGTGCCCTTGAAACGCTCGGGGACCGCCAGCAGGGGCACCTCCTCGGCGCACTTGTCCTGGGCCTTCCAGCAGCGGGTGCGGAAGCGGCAGCCGGACGGCGGGTTGGCCGGGGACGGCACGTCGCCGGTGAGGATGATCCGCTCGCGCCCCTCGCGGGCCTCCGGGTCGGGGACCGGGACGGCGGAGAGCAGCGCCTGGGTGTACGGGTGCGTGGGGTGGTCGTAGATCTCCACGTCCGTGCCGATCTCGGCCATCTTGCCCAGGTACATCACGCCGACACGGTCGGAGATGTGCCGGACGATCGACAGGTCGTGCGCGATGAAGACGTAGGAGAGGTTGAACTCGTCCTGGAGCTTCTCCATCAGGTTGACGACCTGCGCCTGCACCGACACGTCGAGCGCGGACACCGGCTCGTCGCAGATGATGATCTCCGGGTTGAGCGCGAGGCCGCGGGCGATGCCGATGCGCTGGCGCTGGCCGCCGGAGAACTGGTGCGGGTAGCGGTTGATGTACTCCGGGTTGAGGCCGACGACGTCCAGGAGCTCCTGCACCCGCTTGCGCCGGTCGCCCTTGGGGGCCACCTCGGGGTGGATGTCGAACGGCTCCCCGATGATGTCGCCCACCGTCATACGGGGGTTGAGCGAGGTGTACGGGTCCTGGAACACCATCTGGATGTTCCGGCGCACGGCCTTCAGGGCGCGCCCGGACAGCTTGGTGATGTCCTGGCCCTTGTAGAAGACCTCGCCGGCGGTGGCCCGCTCCAGCGTCATCAGCAGCTTGGCGACGGTGGACTTGCCGCAGCCGGACTCGCCGACGATGCCCAGCGTCTCGCCCTGGTACAGGTCGAAGGAGACCCCGTCGACGGCCTTGACCGCGCCGACCTGCTTCTTGAAGAGGATGCCCTGGGTCAGCGGGAAGTGCTTGACCAGGTTGCGCACCTGGAGGATCGGCTCGCCGCGCTCGACGGGCGCCTCGATCGCCGCGACGGCCGCGTCCTCGGTGGCCGCGTCGACGACCTCGACCGCGGTGGTGTTCGGGGTCGCGTCCGCCTTCTCCACGGCGTCGTCCTTCTTGCCGAGCTCAGCCATGGATCTGCTCCTTCCAGAAGTGGCACGCGCTCCTGCGGCCGGGCAGTTCGCCGCCGTCCCGCTCGGTGACGTCGAACAGCGGCGGGACGTCCGTACGGCAGACGTCCTGCGCCATCGGGCAGCGCGGGTTGAAGGCGCAGCCCGTCGGGATCCGCAGCAGGTTGGGCGGCAGGCCCTTGATCGCGTACAGCTCCTGGCCCTTCTGGTCCAGGCGCGGGATGGAGTCCAGCAGACCCCGGGTGTAGGGGTGCGCGGGCCGCTTGTACAGCTCGTGCACGGGGGCGGTCTCCACGATCCGGCCCGCGTACATCACGGCGATCTTGTCCGCGACGTCGGCGACGACGCCGAGGTCGTGGGTGATGAGGATCAGGCCCATGTTGTACTCGCGCTGGAGTTCCGCGAGCAGGTCCATGACCTGGGCCTGCACCGTCACGTCCAGGGCCGTGGTCGGCTCGTCCGCGATGATCAGGTCGGGTTCCAGGGCCAGCGCCATGGCGATCATGATGCGCTGGCGCATACCGCCGGAGAACTGGTGCGGGTAGTCGTTCACCCGCGCCGCGGCGGCCGGGATCTTGACCCGGTCCATCAGCTCGATGGCCTTGGCCTTGGCCTCCTTCTTGGAGAGGCCCTGGTGCACGCGGAACATCTCGCCGAGCTGGTAGCCGACCGTGAGGACCGGGTTCAGCGAGGAGAGCGCGTCCTGGAAGATCATGGCGATCTGCGAGCCACGGATCTTCCGCCGCTCCTCGGCGGGCATCTTCAGCATGTCCTCGCCGCGGAAGAGGATCTCGCCCTGCGGGATCTTCCCGGGCGGCATGTCGAGGATGCCCATGATCGCTTGGGCGGTGACGGACTTGCCGGAGCCCGACTCGCCGAGGACGGCCAGCGTCTCACCGGCGTTGACGGTGTAGTTCACGCCGTTGACGGCCTTGGCGACGCCGTCGCGCGTGTGGAACTCGACGTGCAGGTCGCGGACTTCCAGCAGCGGGGTGGAGCCGTCGTCGGCGGACCGGGGCGCCGGGGCGGCCGCGGTGTTGTCGATGATGGTCAACGTACGCCCTCCTAGCGCATCTTGGGGTCGAGGGCGTTGCGCACCGCATCGCCGAACATGAGGAACGCCAGCACCGTGACCGACACCATGACCGACGGCATCATCAGGACGTGCGGCGCGTTGCGCAGCTGGTCCTTTCCGGCGGAGACGTCGATGCCCCAGGAGACGCCGGACAGACCGATGCCGAGGTAGGACAGCGTGGCCTCGGCCGCGATGTAGCCGCCGAGCGCGATGGTCGCGACGACGATCACCGGGGCGATGGCGTTCGGCAGGATGTGCCGGAACAGGATGCGGCTGGTCGAGGCGCCGAGCGCCTTGGCCGCCGTCACGTAGTCCGCCTGCTTGATGGTGATCACCGAGCCGCGGGCGACCCTCGCGATCGTGGTCCAGCCGAGGAAGGCGAGCGCCAGGACGACGACCAGGACGCTCCGCTCGGTGAAGGTGGTGAGGACCACCATGGCGCCCAGCATGAACGGGATGCCGGAGAACACGTCGGTGAGGCGGAACAGGATCGCGTCCAGCCAGCCGCCGAAGTAGCCGGCGAGCACGCCGATCAGGGTTCCGGCGATGGTGACCAGCACGGTGACACCGACGCCGACGAGGATCGAGGCGCGGGCGCCGTAGACCATGCGGGCCCAGATGGAGCGGCCCTGGACGTCGTAGCCGAACCAGTCGGCGCCGAAGAAGTTCGTCCAGTTCGCGGCGCCGAGGTAGTGGTTGCTCAGGTCGCCGTCGCGCGGCGAGGCGCCCGTGAAGAGGCCGGGGAACGCCGCCATGACGAGCAGCAGCAGGATCAGCGCCGCCGAGATGAGGAACATCGGGCTGCGGCGCAGGTCGTCCCAGGCGTCCGACCAGAGGCTGCGGGCCTTCTCCGGCTTGGCGTCCACGGGCACCGGCACGGTGGCCGGCTCGGCGGCGGGCAGCTTCTCCTTGGCGGTGGTGTCAAGAGCCTCAGGCATACCGGATCCTCGGGTCCAGGACCGCGTAGAGCAGGTCGACGAGCAGACTGCAGACGAGGTAGATGATCACGATGAGCGTCACGATGCCCACCACGGTCGAACCCTCGCGGCGGGTCAGCGCCTCGTACACGGTGTACCCGACGCCGCGGACGTTGAAGATGCCCTCGGTGACGACGGCACCGCCCATGAGGGCGCCGAGGTCCGAGCCGAGGAAGGTCACGACGGGGATCAGGGAGTTGCGCATCAGGTGGATGCCGACGATGCGGCGGCGCGGCAGGCCCTTGGCGACCGCGGTGCGGACGTAGTCGGCACGCAGGTTCTCCGCGATCGACGTACGCGTGAGGCGGGCGACGTACGCGAGGGAGAGCGAGCCGAGGACCACGGCGGGCAGCAGCAGCTGGCCGTAGTTCTCCGGGTCGTTGACGTTGGGATCGACCCAGCCGAGCTGGAAGGCGAAGACGTACTGGAAGGTGTAGCCCAGCACGAAGGACGGGACGGAGATCAGCAGCAGGGTCAGGACGAGCAGCGACTTGTCGACCACGGTGTTGGGGCGCAGCCCGGCGATGACGCCGAGGGTGATGCCGACGACCACGGTGAACAGGAACGCGAAGACCGTCAGCCGTACGGTGATCGGGAACGCGTCCGCGATCACGTCGGCGACGGGCTGCTGGCTGGCGATCTGGGTGCCGAAGTCCCCCTGGAACAGACCCGTGAGGTAGTTCCAGTACTGAACCATGAACGGCTGGTCGAGGCCGAGCGACTGCTTGATCGCGGCGATCTGCGCCTCGTCGATGGCCTGGTCTCCGTAGAGCGCCCGCACGGGATCACCGGGAAGGGCGTACATCATGCAGAAGATCAGGAAGGTTGATCCGAGGAAAACCGGGATCATTTGGAGCAGTCGCCGCGCGACGTAGCGCCCCATGAGTGCCTCCGTGGGGGATTACTGCCCCGGGACAGCCGCTCCCCTGATGTGGTGAGCGGCTGTCCCGGGTGTGCCCGGTACCGGCGCGGGTGCCCGCGCCGGCGGGTGGGCGGTTCGAGTGGGTGCGGCCCGAGGACCGTTACTTGACGGTCACCTCGTTGAGGATGAAGTCACCGTGGAAGTCGACGTTCACGTTGTCGACGTTCTCCGAGTAGCCGCCGTTGATGCGGTAGTACCACAGCGGGATGGAGGGCATCTGCTCCAGGACGGCCTTCTCGGCGTCCTGGTAGATCTTGACGGACTCCTCCAGCGACTTGGCGTTGTCGCCCTGCTTGAAGAGCGCGTCGATCTCCTTGTTGGAGAAGCGGCCGTTGTTCGCCTCGGCCTCCGTCCAGTACAGCTCACGGAGGAAGTTGACGTTCAGCGGGTAGTCGGCCACCCAGCCACCGCGGTAGAACGACTTGACCTGGTCGTTGTCGCGGGCCTCGAGGTCCGTCTGGAAGTCCGGCTTGGCGTCCTCGACGCAGTCCACGCCGGTGGCCTTGCGGATCGACTCGCAGACCGCGGTCACCCACTCCTTGTGGCCGCCGTCGGCGTTGTACTGGATGAAGATCTTGTTGTCCGGAACGCCGCCGCCTTCCTTGATCAGCTTCTTGGCCTTGGCGGGGTCGTACGTGAAGACGTCCGTGTCCAGCTTCTGGTAGCCGTTGACCTGCGGCGGGGTGAAGCTGTCCGCCGGGGTGCGGGTGCCGTTGAGGACGGTCTCGGTGATCGTCTCGCGGTCGATGGCCATCGACAGGCCCTGCAGGACCTTGGGGTCGATGTCCTTCCACTGCTTGGTGTAGAAGGCCGGGGTGATGGTCTGGACGGCCGCGTACGCCTCGTCCACCGCGCGGTCACCGAGGTCCTGCTTGTACTTGGGCAGGTCCTTCGGGCCGACCTGACGGATCATGTCCAGGTTGCCGGAGAGCAGGTCCTGGTAGGCCGCCTCGACGGTGGTGTAGTTCTTGAACTGGATGCCCTTGTTCTCGGCCTTGTTCTCACCCTGGTACTCGTCCCAGGCCTTGACCTGGATGAGCTTCTTGTGGTCCCACTTCTCGAACGTGTACGGACCGTTGCCGACCGGCTTCTGGCCGAACGCCTTCGGGTCGTCGTAGAAGGACTCGGGGAGCGGGGCCCAGGTGGTGTAGCCCAGCTTGTAGTTCCAGTACGGGACCGGAGCGGAGAGCTCGACGGTGAAGGTGGTGTCGTCGACGACCTTCAGACCGGACATCGCGTCGCCCTTGGGGTCACCCTTGGCCGGGTGGACGTCCTCGTAGCCCTCGATGTCCGCGAACCAGAAGCTGTTCTGCTGGTTGTTCTTGATGTTGGCGTACCAGTTCCACGCGTCCACGTAGGACTTGGCGGTCACCGGGGTGCCGTCGTGGAACTTCCAGCCCTTCTTGAGCTTGATGGTCCAGGACTTGGAGTCCTTGGTCTCGACGGACTCGGCGTTCTGGTTGACCAGGTTGCCCTTGGCGTCGTAGGTGACCAGACCGGCGAAGAGGGCCTTGATGACGTACGAGCCCAGCGTCTCGTTGGTGTCGGCCGGGATCAGCGGCTTCTGCGGCTCACCGACGTCGATCGAGACGTAACCGGCCGGCTGGCCCGCGGTGCCCTTCTTGCCGCTGTCCCCGTCGCCGCTTCCACAGGCGGTGGCGGCCAGAGCGACGACTATTGCACCCGCGACCCACTTGGCGCTCTTGGCACCACGCATGGGTTCCTCCTCATGAGTCCACTGATCACTACATAAGGGGCAGCGGATGTGACCGCCGACTCACCTGACGGCTGTCGCTGTCCGTTGCCCCGAGTGTGCTCGTGAGTCGGCGCTCCCCATTGCGCGTGACCCATTGACCCGAGCTCTACGCGCCTAACTATCTGCCATGTGCCGAGGCCGAACCACACTCCTGAGGTCTCGATCCGATCACAGCTGGCGTATACATCTTCCAAAATCCGGACAAACGGCTTGGTGAAAGATCCCTGCGAAACGGACTTGTTACACATCTACCGGTAACGAGTGTCCGAATAGCGGACACACTGCAGGGAAAAAGCGATTGCGGAGGTTTACGGCCGCCGGGCAAGCTGCCATAGGGCGAGGTGCCTCGAGGCGGCGAGCGTCACACGCGGAAAGCCGCGTCTGCGACCTCCGGCACGGCCGTTCGGCGAGGGCGGCTCGGCGGGTGCACAGCACGAGACCGCATGGCCGCCAAGACGGCCATTTCCGCAGCAGGTTAGTGCGAACGGACACTTCCGGGGCCCGTCTCCGGAAATCAGAGGGTTTTCCCTATTCTTCTTTTCGCGTTCGCGCGGCGCCGAGCCGGCCGCCACGACGAGCCACAACGACGACACGGCACCGGGCACACCGCCGAAGCGGTGTGCCCGGTGCCGTGTCTGCCGGGTACGGACCTACGGACCTGCCGGGTCTACGGACCCGCCGGGTCCACCGACCTGCGTCAGCCGTGCTTGGCGCGGCTCGCGGCGCGGGCGCGCTCACGGGCGTCCAGGTTGACCTTGCGGATGCGCACGGCCTCCGGGGTCACCTCGACGCACTCGTCGTCGCGGCAGAACTCCAGAGACTGCTCCAGCGACAGCTTGCGCGGCGGCACGATGGACTCGGCGACGTCAGCGGTGGAGGACCGCATGTTCGTCAGCTTCTTCTCCTTGGTGATGTTCACGTCCATGTCGTCGGAGCGCGAGTTCTCGCCGACGATCATGCCCTCGTACACCTCGGTGCCGGGCTCGACGAACAGCACGCCGCGCTCCTGGAGGTTGGTCATCGCGAAGGCGGTGACGGCGCCGGAGCGGTCGGCGACCAGGGAGCCGTTGTTACGGGTCTGGAGGGTGCCGAACCAGGGCTCGTGGCCCTCGTGGATGGAGTGGCCGATGCCCGTGCCGCGGGTCTGGGTCAGGAACTCGGTACGGAAGCCGATGAGACCGCGGGACGGCACCACGAACTCCATACGGACCCAGCCGGAGCCGTGGTTCGACATGTTGTCCATCCGGCCCTTGCGGACGCCCATGAGCTGCGTGACGGCGCCCATGTGCTCCTCGGGCACGTCGATCGTCATGCGCTCGACCGGCTCGTACACCTTGCCGTCGACGTCCTTGGTGACGACCTGCGGCTTGCCGATGGTCAGCTCGAAGCCCTCACGGCGCATCTGCTCGACCAGGATGGCGAGCGCGAGCTCACCACGCCCCTGGACCTCCCAGGCGTCCGGACGCTCGGTGTCCAGCACGCGCAGCGAGACGTTACCGATCAGCTCGCGGTCCAGGCGGTCCTTGACCTGTCGGGCGGTGACCTTGCGGTCCTTGACGGCCGACTTGGCGTCGGCGCCCTTGCCGGTGCCGCCGCGGCCGACCAGCGGGGAGGTGTTGGTGCCGATGACCATGGAGATCGCGGGCTCGTCGACCGTGATCAGCGGCAGCGCGACCGGGTTCTCCGGGTCGGCCAGGGTCTCGCCGATCATGATGTCGGGGATACCGGCGACGGCGCAGATGTCACCCGGGCCTGCCTTCTCGGCGGGCTTGCGGGTGAGCGCCTCGGTCATCAGCAGCTCGCTGATGCGGACGTTGCTGACGGATCCGTCGCGCTTCATCCACGCGACCGTCTGGCCCTTCTTCAGCTCGCCCTGCTGCACGCGGAGCAGCGCGATGCGGCCGAGGAAGTTGTCGGCGTCCAGGTTGGTGACGTGGGCCTGGAGCGGGGCGTCCTCGTCGTACGTCGGGGCCGGGATGTGCTCCAGGATCGTGGAGAAGAACGGCTCCAGGCTGGTGGAGTCGGCGGGGACGGTCCCGTCCGCCGGCTTGGTGAGGGACGCCACACCGTCACGGCCGCAGGCGTAGACGATCGGGAACTCGATCTGGTCCTCGTCGGCGTCCAGGTCCAGGAAGAGGTCGTACGTCTCGTTGACGACCTCGTCGATCCGGGAGTCCGGGCGGTCCGTCTTGTTGATGCACAGGATGACGGGCAGCCGCTGCTGCAGCGCCTTGCGCAGCACGAAGCGGGTCTGCGGCAGCGGGCCCTCGGAGGCGTCGACGAGCAGCACGACACCGTCGACCATCGACAGACCGCGCTCGACCTCGCCGCCGAAGTCGGCGTGGCCGGGGGTGTCGATGATGTTGATCGTGATGGGCTCCCCGCCGTCCTTGGGGTGGTACTTCACCGCCGTGTTCTTGGCGAGGATCGTGATGCCCTTCTCACGCTCCAGGTCGTTCGAGTCCATCATGCGGTCGTCGACCGAGTCGAGCTGATGGGCGGCGAAGGCACCGGCCTGCTTCAGCATGCCGTCGACGATGGTCGTCTTGCCGTGGTCGACGTGGGCGACGATGGCGACGTTGCGGATGTCGTGGCGCGTGGCCATAAGTACGCGTACTCCCGGAGTGGTGAGGAATGCCCGGCACGTACGTCAGTGGAGCGCGGGCCCTGCCGGGCTCAACATGCCACGGCCTCACCCCATGGTACGGGGCCGCTGCCGCTGGAGCTCGCCGGGCCGTTGGGCGCAGCCCGGTGATCGGCTCGCCGCCCGGGCCGCGGCTCCGCCTGAAGCCCTTCGGCGACACGGTGTACCGGCCCGCGGTGACGGCCGGGCAGGAGTCGGTCCCCTTCTCCGGGTGCCCGGGTTCCCGGGGATCAGCCGGCCGCCGGCGACGGCCCGCGGGCCGGCTTCGCGCCCTTCTTGAGGAAGCCCATGTCCTCGTAGACCGGGGTGCGCAGCCCGAAGGCGCCCGCGTTGGCGAGGCTCGCACGCGCGGCCATGAGCTGCGGACGCTGGTACAGGGGGATCGATCCGGCCGCCGCCCAGATGCGGGCGTCCGCCTTGCGCAGCAGGGAGACGGCCTCGCGCTCGTCGAGGGTGGCGACGGCCTGGTCGAAGAGCTGGTCGACCCGGTCGGTGCCGACGCGGGTGTAGTTCTGCTCCACGCTCAGGGAGCCGTCGGCCCCCGGGACCGGCTTGGCGTAGACGGGGCGGGCGTCGGTGGCCGGGTAGGCGGAGGCGGGCCAGGAGTACAGCGCCAGGTCGTACTGACCGTTCGCGATGTGGTCCTTGAAGTAGCTGTCGTCCGGCACCTTGACGGTCTGCGTGCGAATGCCGACGCGGGCCAGCATGCGGGTGATCCGCTCACCCACGGCCCGCAGCGCCTCGGAGCCGGGCCCGGAGGGCAGCACGAAGCGCAGGGTGAGCGCCTTGCCGCGCTTGGCGAGCGCACGGTCCTCCGACCCGGCAGGCGCAGCCGTGCCCTTGGGGGCGTACGCGCCCGGGGCACCGCCCTGCTGCGCCTGCTCGCGGCGGAACCGCTCGTCGTCCCGGGCGAGGTGCCGCGCCGCGCCGTCGTCCGCCGGCATCCAGCCCGTCTTCCGCTCCCTGCCCCCGCCGACGCCCGGCTTGTCGTCCTCGCCGACGATGTACGTCCCGTCGTCGCCGCCATCGCTGCCGTCGCCGCCGCTGCCGGAGTCCCCTGAGTCCTGGGAGTCCGTCTTCTTCCCGCTCCCGCTGCCGGCCGCCTCCTCCTCGCCGTCCCCCTTCTCCTTCTCCTTCTCCTTCTCCTCGACCGGGCCGCCCCGCACCCACCCGGCGTCGGCGAGCAGCGCCCGCGCCTTCTTGGTGTCCTCGCCTCCGAGGGCGTCACTGCTGTCGGCGTACGCCGCCTGGCCGGCCAGAGCGAGATGGCTGCCGACCGGCTCGCCGGGCAGCCCGAGCGGCCGCAGCACCAGGCGCGCGAGCTCCTCCCGGTCGATGGCCCGGCCCACGGCGCGGCGTACGCGCTCGTCGGCGAGGGGGCCCCGGGAGCCGTTGAGCGCCAGCTGGGTGTGGGCGGGCTCCAGTGACTTGCGGACCTCGAAGCCGCGCAGGACGGACTGCTGCCCGGCGTACCGGGCGAGGGCCTTCCGCCGCTGCTCGCGGGCGGCGGTCTCCGCGGCGGCGGCCACCTCGTCGGAGCCGTGCGCGACGGCCCAGGAACGCAGGGCGCCGGCGGCGCCGAGTCCCGCCCCTGGGCCCCGGGCGCCCCGGGTCACGGACCCTCCGCCGCTCCCGCCCGCGAGGGAGACCCGCCGGGCCTGGCCCGGGTCGACCTCCGCGAGGTCGACCCGGTCGTCGAGCAGGGCCTTCAGCCGCTGGTCGCGGGGCACGGCGCGCAGGACCAG
Source organism: Streptomyces sclerotialus (assembly GCA_000719105.1). GTDB lineage: Bacteria > Actinomycetota > Actinomycetes > Streptomycetales > Streptomycetaceae > Streptomyces > Streptomyces sclerotialus_B. The sequence goes on from JODX01000037.1 coordinate 16,390, forward strand.
CCGCTGCAGCTTGGCGGTCCGTCCCCACCAGCGCGGATTGCGGGCGAGGGTGACCGCACCGTCCTCGCGGTCGACGTCCCGCAGCGCGAAGGGCCCGGCGGTGACCGGCAGCTTCCGCCGCGCCCCGTCGTTGAAGGAGTCCGGCGTGCCCGTCACCTGCTTCGGGTACAGCGGTGAGAACAGCGACCTCCAGTCGGCGTACGGCCGGTTGAAGGTGACCCGCACCTCCAGGTCGCTGGCGCCGCGTTCGATCTTCTCGATCCGGTCGTACCCGGCGTTGCGGGCCGTCCAGTACGCGGAGTCCTTGCCCGAAAGGGCACGCCACTGGGCGGCGAAGTCGGCGGCGCCGATCTCCCGGCCGTCGCTCCAGACCGCCTGCTGGTGGAGCCGGTAGACCACCACCTGCTTGGGCTCGCGGTCGACGACCTTCGCCGACTCCAGGTAGTCCGCGTTCCGCTCCGGCCGCCCGTTCGCGTTTAGTCGGTACAGGGACGGCAGGACGGCCTGGGCGACGCGTGACGTGGTGGCGTCGGCGTCCGCCTGGAAGGTGTTGAACGTCTCCGGGAACGCGTCGACGGCCCACCGCAGGGTGCCCCCGTCGGCGATCCGGCCGCGGGCCGCGGGGGCGGTGTCCTGCCCGGCGAGGGGCTTGCCGGCCTTGTCCTCCTCGCCGCACGCGGTCAGCAGGGGCAGCGCGAGCAGCCCCGCGGTGAGGAACACCACCGAGCGCGCCACCGCGCGCGGTCCGACGCGGTCGTGGGACACCACTGCAACCTCCTCGCTCCGCCGCTCCCGCCGACGCCGCCAGCCTGGCCGGCCCCGCCGGATCCGCCGCGGAGGACTCCCGTCCCGTTCCGATCACTTACTGATCAGACGAATGAGCCAACTGAAGGGGAAAGGGTTCTGCTGCGCCGGGAGACACGGCGGCCGACGGAAACGACACCACCCGTACGGCGCAACGCGCGCCACCCCGCGGAACCCGACCGCCCCCCTCCGGATTCAGCCGTACCGGCGCATTCGACGGTCCGCGAGCCACCAATCCGTGCACACGCCTTCACAGGGAGTCGTGTGACGCGCGACACTCGCAGGCGCATGAACGGTGCCGCCTTGGGACCCCGCGCCCGCGGAAGTGAGGGCAAGCCATGTCCGTTCACGACGATCTGACCTCGGTCCAGCGCTGCCTGGACGACCTGTCCCGGACGGTCGGCCGGCTGGAACAGCAGCTCGGAGCCGGCCTGGAGATGCGCCGCGTACGCACCGACGCCGACCATCTGCGCGAGAGCCTGGCCCTCCTGCGCGAGGCCGCTCCCGCACTGTCCCCCGCCGTCCGCCCCGACCTGGTCCCCATTCCCGACACGCCGTACGACAGCTCCCTGTGGACGGACTCGGACGACGAGGGCCTGGGCGGCCGCGACCGCCGCGCGCCCTGAGCCCACGCCCACACACCCCGATCGCACCGCCCGCGACCACCCACGACGACACCGACCACCAGCCCGCCCCCCCGACCGGAGTCATAAGTTGGCCACTGGTACGGACCCCCAGACGAACAGCGACACGAGCAGCGCTACGCGGAGCGGCGGCGTACGCGCCGGAACGCGCGCCGCGATCGCCGCCCCCCATCTGCGCACCGACCGCTGGTGGCTGGCGCCCGCCGTCACCGCCGCCGGCCTGCTGGCCTTCATCGTGTACTCGACCTGGCGGGCCTTCGCGAACGAGTACTACTACGCCGCGCCGTACGTCTCGCCCTTCTACTCCCCCTGCCTGGCGGAGAACTGCGCGCCCATGCACGCGGGCCCCAACTGGGAGATTCTCGGCGGCTGGTGGGGCCTCTCCCCCGCCCTCATCATCCTGATCTTCCCGCTCGGCTTCCGGCTGACCTGCTACTACTACCGCAAGGCCTACTACCGCGGCTTCTGGGCCTCGCCCCCGGCCTGCGCGGTCGCCGAGCCGCACAAGAAGTACACCGGCGAGACGCGCTTCCCGCTCGTCCTGCAGAACATCCACCGGTACTTCTTCTACGCGGCCGTGCTCGTCGCCGGGATCCTCACCTACGACACGGTGCTCGCCTTCCGCGACGAGAACTACCGGTGGGGCCACATGGGCCTCGGCACGCTGGTGTTCCTGCTGAACATCGTGCTGATCTGGGCGTACACGCTCTCCTGCCACTCCTGCCGGCACATCGTCGGCGGCAAGCTCAAGCACTTCTCCAGGCACCCCGTGCGCTACCGGATGTGGCAGTTCGTCGGGCGGCTGAACGCCCGGCACATGCTGCTGGCGTGGACGTCGCTGGTGAGCGTGGCGCTCGCCGACTTCTACGTCTATCTCGTGGCGTCCGGTGCCTTCGACGATCCGCGATTCTTCTAGCGATTTCCTAGCGAAATGAGTGGGGCTCTCTGATGTCCGTGGTCGACCACCAGGAGTGGGACGTCGTCGTGGTCGGTGCCGGCGGCGCCGGGCTGCGCGCCGCCGTCGAGGCCCGCGAGCGCGGTGCCCGTACGGCCGTGATCTGCAAGTCGCTGTTCGGCAAGGCCCACACGGTGATGGCGGAGGGCGGCATCGCGGCCGCCATGGGCAACGTCAACATGGGCGACAACTGGCAGGTGCACTTCCGCGACACCCTGCGCGGCGGCAAGTTCCTCAACCAGTGGCGCATGGCCGAGCTGCACGCCCAGGAGGCGCCCGACCGGGTGTGGGAGCTGGAGACGTGGGGCGCCCTGTTCGACCGTACGAAGGACGGGCGGATCTCGCAGCGCAACTTCGGCGGCCACGAGTACCCGCGCCTCGCCCACGTCGGCGACCGCACCGGCCTGGAGCTGATCCGCACCCTCCAGCAGAAGATCGTCTCGCTCCAGCAGGAGGACCACCGGGAGACGGGTGACTACGAGTCCCGGCTGAAGGTGTTCCAGGAGTGCACGGTCACCCGGATCCTCAAGGACGGCAGCCGGGTGTCGGGCGTGTTCGCGTACGAGCGCGAGACCGGCCGCTTCTTCGTGCTGCGGGCCCCGGCCGTGGTGATCGCCACCGGCGGCATCGGCAAGTCCTTCAAGGTGACGTCGAACTCGTGGGAGTACACGGGCGACGGGCACGCGCTGGCGCTACTGGCCGGGGCGCCGCTGCTGAACATGGAGTTCGTGCAGTTCCACCCGACGGGCATGGTCTGGCCACCGTCGGTGAAGGGCATCCTCGTCACCGAGTCGGTGCGCGGGGACGGCGGGGTGCTGCGCAACTCCGAGGGCAAGCGGTTCATGTTCGACTACATCCCCGACGTCTTCAAGGAGAAGTACGCCGAGTCGGAGGACGAGGGCGACCGCTGGTACGAGGACCCGGACCACAACCGGCGCCCGCCCGAGCTGCTCCCCCGCGACGAGGTCGCCCGCGCCATCAACGCCGAGGTCAAGGCGGGCCGCGGCTCCCCGCACGGCGGGGTCTTCCTGGACGTGTCGACGCGCATGCCCGCCGAGGTGATCAAACGCCGGCTGCCGTCGATGTACCACCAGTTCAAGGAGCTCGCCGACGTCGACATCACGGCCGAGGCGATGGAGGTCGGGCCGACCTGCCACTACGTGATGGGCGGCATCGCGGTCGACTCGGACACGGCGGCGGCGCGCGGGGTGCCCGGCCTGTTCGCGGCCGGTGAGGTCGCGGGCGGGATGCACGGCTCCAACCGGCTGGGCGGCAACTCGCTCTCCGACCTGCTGGTCTTCGGACGGCGCGCCGGCCTGCACGCGGCGGCGTACGCGGCGGAGCTGTCCTCGCGCCCCGTGGTGGACGACACCCAGGTCGACTCGGCCGCCGCGGAGGCGCTGCGCCCCTTCTCCGCGGAGGGCCAGACCGCCGACTCCGAGGCCGGGCGCCCGCCGGAGAACCCGTACACCCTGCACCAGGAACTCCAGCAGGCCATGAACGACCTGGTCGGCATCATCCGCCGGGACGGCGAGATGCGCGAGGCCCTGGAGCGGCTCGCGGACCTCAGGGTGCGGGCGCGCCGGGCCGGCGTCGAGGGGCACCGCCAGTTCAACCCGGGCTGGCACCTCTCGCTGGACCTGCGCAACATGCTGCTGGTCAGCGAGTGCGTGGCCCGCGCCGCCCTGGAGCGCACCGAGTCGCGCGGCGGCCACACCCGCGAGGACCACCCGTCGATGGAGCGCGAGTGGCGCCGGATCAACCTGCTCTGCTCCCTCACCGACCCCACGGACGGGCTCGCCGCGACCGACCCGGTCCGCGGCCAGATCACCCTCACCCGTGAGACCACCGAACCCGTCCGCCCCGACCTGCTCGCCCTCTTCGAGAAGGAGGAGCTGGTCAAGTACCTCACCGAAGAGGAGCTGTACGAGTGAGCAGCAGCTATCAGGCCCGCTTCAAGGTCTGGCGCGGGGACACCGGGGGCGGAGATCTCACGGACTTCACGGTGGAGGTGAACGAGGGGGAGGTCGTCCTCGACATCATCCACCGCCTCCAGGCGACCCAGGCCCCGGACCTGGCCGTCCGCTGGAACTGCAAGGCGGGCAAGTGCGGCTCCTGCTCCGCGGAGATCAACGGGCGCCCGCGGCTGATGTGCATGACCCGGATGTCGGTGTTCGACCGCGAGGAGACGATCACGGTCACCCCGCTGCGCGCGTTCCCCGTCGTCCGGGACCTGGTGACGGACGTGGGCTTCAACTACGACAAGGCCCGTCAGGTCCCGTCCTTCGTCCCGCCCGAGGGCCTCCTCCCCGGCGAGTACCGGATGATGCAGGAGGACGTGGACCGCGCGCAGGAGTTCCGCAAGTGCATCGAGTGCTTCCTGTGCCAGGACACCTGCCATGTCGTCCGCGACCACGAGGAGAACAAGCCGGCGTTCGCGGGCCCGCGTTTCCTGATGCGGGTGGCGGAGCTGGACATGCACCCCCTGGACGCGGCGGCCGACACCGGCCTGGACCGCAAGCGCACCGCCCAGGACGAGCACGGCCTCGGCTACTGCAACATCACCAAGTGCTGCACGGAGGTCTGCCCCGAAGGCATCAAGATCACGGACAACGCCCTGATCCCGCTGAAGGAACGGGCCGTCGACCGCAAGTACGACCCGCTGGTCTGGCTGGGCTCCAAGATCAGGAGGCGCTCCTCGGCGGGCTGAGCGCCCTGGCACTGCGGTCGTGTGCGCTGCGGTCGTGTGCACTGCGGTCGCGTAGGGGCTTATCCGTCCATATGCTCCGAAATATGATGTCGTCCCCGGGTCGGAGAGAGGTGGGCAGCGCTGCCCGGCACATAGCTGCACGGGGTGCGCTCGCCGCGTTCGGCGGGGTGGTGGCAGCGGGGTGGCTGCTGGTGCTGCCCCTCGGCACGCACACGGGCGGGACGGCACCGGTGCGCGCGGGACCGGAGGCGTCTGCCGGGGCGTCCCGTCCCGAGTCCGGCGAGGAGTCCGGTGAGGGCGGACCGGTGGCCGCGGACCTGGTGCTGCCGGTGGCCGCGGTGGGCACGGCGGGTGCGGCCGCCGCATACGCACACGTACGGCGGACGCGGCGGACGAGGACCCGTACGACACCGGCCGCCGCCGTGGAGCCGGTCGTGCCGTCGGACGAACTGGACCGGCGCGGGCGGCGGCTGCTCGTCGAGACCGACGACTGCGTGCGGACCAGCGCCGAGGAACTCGGGTTCGTGGCGGAGCGGTACGGCGAGGACACGGCGCGGCCCTTCGCACAGGCACTGGAATGCGCGCGGGGCGAGCTGGCCGAGGCGTTCCGGCTGCGGCAGATGCTCGACGACGCCTCCGACCGGCTCTCCGCCGACGACCGGCGGCGGGCCCTGGAGGAGATCGTCAGAGGGTGTACGCAGGCGGGGCACCGGCTCGACGCGCAGGCGCCCGCGTTCGACCAGGTACGCGCGCTGGAGCGGGACCCGGCCGGTGCGCTGGAGCACGCGGAGAACCGCTTCCGGGAGCTGACCGGCCGGGTCAGGAGTGCCGGAGGGAAGCTCACCGGGCTTCACGAGCGGTACGCACCCGACGCGAGCCGGTCCGTCGAGGACCATGTCGAGCAGGCCAAGGACCGGCTCGTCTTCGCCACCTCCCGGCTCAACCGCGCCCGGCAGGCCCTCGACCGGGGCGACCCGGGTACGGCGGCCCTGCGACTGCGGGCCGCGGAGGGCGCCGTGCACCAGGCGGACCTCCTCGCGGCCGCCGTGGGCCGGCTGGCGGCCGAGCTGGCCGCGGCGGAGCGGCTGCCGGAGGCGCGCCGGGAGACGGCCGACGGGCCGTACGACCCGCTCGACGCCCTGCGTCGCCTCGTCCATGCCGACGTCGGCGCCGACGGCCTGCCCGCCCACAGCCTGCCGTTCGAGCAGGACGGGGCCGCACTGCGCGAGGGCGCCGTGCTGGTGGCGGAGAGCGACGTGGCCGCCGTACGGGACTTCGTGACCACGCATCGCGGCGCGGTCGGCAGCGCGGCGCGCACCCGGCTCGCGGAGGCGGAACGGCACCTCGTCCAGGCACGGGACGCCTTGCCGGCCGACGGGCCCCGGGCGAACGCCTCCCCGCTCATCGAGGCCCGGCGGGCCGGCTTCCTCGCACAGGAGGCCCGGCGGCTGGCCGAGCGGGACGTACGGGCCTACGGCGACCTGCACGACGGGCCGCTCGGGGACGGGCTGGGCGTGGCCCTGCTGGGCGGCGTCCTCCTCGCGGACGTGCCCGGCGGCGGGGACGGTCTCCGAGGGCCCGCCTGCTACGGCGGGCCCGGGACGCGGGGGCGGCGGACGGCGTCCGGGCGGGTGTGAGCGCCACCGGGCCACCCTTTCAGAACAGGCTGAGCAGGGCCTCCGCCGGATCCGTGAGGCTCTTGTCCCCGTCGGGCAGCGGCAGTTCGAACCACACCGTCTTGCCGCGCGGCGTCCGGCGCGATCCCCAGGCCGCGGAGAGCAGGCCGACCAGTTGCAGTCCGCGGCCCCCTTCGTCGGTGTCCCGGGCACGGCGGCGGCGCGGCTGCACCAGGCCCGCGTCCCAGACCTCGCACACCAGCGTCCGGTCCAGCAGCAGCCGCAGCCGGATCTCGCCCTCGCCGTACCGCAGCGCGTTGGTGACCAGCTCGCTGACCAGCAACTCGGTGGTGTCCACCAGGGGTTCGAGATCCCATGACAGCAGCTGTGCGCGGGTGTACTCCCGGGCGCGGCCCACGCTGCGGGGCTCACGGGGCAGGGTCCAGTCCCCCACCGACTCCGCCGGCAGCCCCTGTACACGTGCCATCAGCAACGCGATGTCGTCCTCGCCGTGGTGCGTGTCGAGGGTGGTGAGGACGTGGTCGCAGACGTCCTCCAGGGGTAGGGACGGATCGGTGAGCGCCCCGACGAACGCCTGGAGACCCTCGTCCAGGGGGTGGTCCCGGGATTCCACGAGGCCGTCCGTGTAGAGCGCGAGCAGGGCGCCCTCGGGCAGCTCGACCTCGACCTCCTCGAACGGCTCCCCGCCGACGCCGAGCGGCATGCCCGGCGGTACGTCCAGCATCAGGGCGTCCTCGCCGGGTTCGACGAGCACGGGCGGCAGATGGCCCGCGTTGGCGAAGGTGCAGCGCCGGGTGACCGAGTCGTACACCGCGTACACGCAGGTGGCGAGGTACACCTCGGAGAGGTCCGCGTCCCGGGGCTGGCGGGCCGTGCGGGAGGCCTGCTGGATACCGCCGGGCGTGCCGAGGCCGCGCGCGATCTCGTCCAGCGCCGAGAGCACCTCGGCGGGCTCCAGGTCGAGCAGGGCGAGGGTGCGGACGGCGGTGCGGAGTTCGCCCATGGCGACGGCGGCGCGCAGTCCGCGGCCCATGACGTCGCCGACGACCAGCGCGGTGCGGTGCCCGGGGAGTTCGATGACGTCGAACCAGTCGCCGCCGACCTCGGTGGCCGCGTTGCCGGGCAGATAGCGGCAGGCGATGTCCAGTCCGGACGCCTCGGGGTCGCCCGGCGGCAGCAGGGACCGCTGCAGGATCAGGGCCCGCTGGTGCTCGCGGCGGTACAGACGGGCGTTGTCGATACAGACCGCCGCGCGCGCCGCCAGCTCCATCGCGAGCTCGCGGTCCCGTTCGCCGAACGGCTCGCTGCCCTTCGTACGGGAGAACTGGACCAGCCCCACCACCGTGTCGTGGGCGACCATCGGCACGGCGAGCGTGGACTGGACGACGCCGCCGCCCTCGGCGGGGACGTGCCGGGGACGGGCCGTGCGCAGGGCGTCCGCGCAGGGGGAGTTGAAGGCGTAGTGGTGGACCGCGCCGACGGACACGGGCGCCGGGCCGCCGACGAAGGGCGCGCCGGAGACGGCGGAGGCGAAGGCGACCCGGCGCAGTTCGGCGCTGCCGTCGGCGAGACCGGGCGGGGCCTCCTCGCCCAGCAGGAGGCTCTGGTAGAGGTCGACGCTGGCGAGGTCGCAGAAGCCGGGGACGACGACGTCGAGGAGTTCGCGGGCCGTGGTCTCCAGGTCGAGGGAGTTGCCTATGCGGGCGCCGGCCTCGTTCAGAAGGGCGAGGTTGTGCCGTGCGGCGGCGGCTTCGCGGGCGGCGGCGCGGCGGGCCGTGACATCGGTGCCGAGCCAGGCGACACCGATGGGACGGCCGGTGCCGCTGTGCACCCGGTACAGGTTGATGGACCAGTGGCGGCGCTCGTCGGACCCGGGTACGAAGCCCGTGATGTGCATGTCCGTGATCGACTCGCCGGTCTCCAGGACCCGGCGCAGGGTCGCCGTGACCCGCTCGGCCTCCGGCGAGACGAGGTAGTCGCGGACGCCGTGCCCCCGGTGGTCCTCCGGTGTGCCGCCGAAGGTGGAGGCGAAGCGCTCGTTGGCCCGCCGTACCCGCAGATCGGCGTCGATGAGCAGGAAGCCGAAGGGAGATTGACCGAATATCGCCTGCGAGGCGGCGAGGTCGGTCTCGATCCGGCGGAGAGTGCGCACGTCCACGACGATGCAGACGGCGGCCCGTTGCCCGTCGTCCGTGGTGGTGGGCATCACATAGACCTCGGCGAGCCCTTCGGTCCCCTCCGGCTCGGGCGTCCGGAACGGGATCACTCCCGTCCACTCGCGGCCGTCGAGTATCTCGGCCATCTTGCGCTGGCCGCGGTCGTACAGGTCGGGCGCGACGAAGGCGGCGATGGGGTCCATGCCGACGGCGCGTTCGGCGGGGATGCCGAAGATCTGCTCGGCGCGCAGACTCCACTGGTCGACCAGCCCGTCGGGGCCGATCGAGAAGGAGGCGACCCTGATGTAGTCGTACATGGAGCCGGGCGGACTGGTCTGCCAGATCGGCTCACCGGGTGCCTCACCGGGCGCCTGCCCGGGCGCCTGCGCCGGCCTGCCGTCGGACCCATGACGCGCACCGTCGGTCCCGTGACTCGTGTCGCCGGGTCCGTGACTCGTGTCGCCTGGCCCGCCGCTCCTCATCACGTGGCGGCCCGGCGCCCCGGCGCCTTCGGCGGCCGCGTCCGGGCCGTGGTGGCCGTGGCTCGTGTCATCCGGCCGGTGGTCCGCCGTCCGAGCCCTTCTGTCGCGTGTGCCGCCGTGTGGGGGTCGGCCCGCGACGGCACCGCCCACGGCCTCAGCCCTCGCGCCGTCCGACGGGTCATCCGACTCCGTCGCCTTCGCTGGTATCTCGCTCACGCGAACCGTCCCCTCCAGCTCACCGCGTCCGGCCTCGGTCACCGGGGGCGGTTGCCCGCAGTATACAGCACTACGGCACCCCACGACACGGTGTTCACGATCACAGCACGATCCCGATCGTTTTTGGACCCGCCGGGTCATACTCCCAGTCTTCTAACCAGGTGATGCCCCCTCGAACCAAAGACCTCCGGTGACGCCCGTGGCCTGAACCCGACGTTCTCCGTGCGCCCCGGGGAGCCACCCCGTCACGTTCCGTGCTTCAGCCGGGCACGGCCAGCTCGAACCACACGGTCTTTCCGGCCTCTTCCGGCCGGGTGCCCCAGGCCCGTGAGGAGCGCGCCAGGAGCAGCAGTCCGCGGCCGCTCTCGTCGTCGGGGCTCGCCACGCGCTCGCGGGGCGGGTCCCGCAGCGGGTCGGAGACCTCGACCAGAAGCACACCCAAGGGACCCATGGGGCGGACGAGGCGTACACCGATGGGTCCGGTCGCATGCCGCAGCGAATTGGTCACGAGTTCGCTCACGAGCAGGGCGGCGACATCGGCGACCGAGGCGAGACCCCAGGCGCACAGCCGGTCGCGGACGACGGTGCGGGCGGAGCGGACGGCACCGGGTTCGGCCGGGAACGTCCAGGTGGCGCAGCCGCCTTCGGTGTCGATCACGCCGATCACTTCCCAGGCCAGAAGCGGAGGATGTCCGGTTTCACAGGGTTAATTGCCACATACCCGATATCGGTTACCGGCTACCGTGCACGGGAGCGCACTGTGGCACGAACGGCGTAGACGGAGCACGCCTCAGTCACCTCATGCTTCCCGCGGACCCGAGAGGCACGGGCGCGTGTACGACACGACAGGAGCGGCGATCACACCGCACTCGCACAAGGGGTACGCCTGACGCACCCCGGCGCCTCGCGCCGTCGCCGTACACGCGCCCCCGGGAGCCGCCCGCCCGGCACGGCCCCGGCACGGCCTCGGTACGAACGAAAAGCGGGCGGCCGGGCGACCCTCGCCCCACCGCCCGACAGCCGGGCCGGCGCCCCGCCCCGTTCAGCGCGCTTCCGACCCCTCCCTCCCCCACGCCAGCCGCGCCGTCTCCATGACGGCCTGTACGTCCTGGTCGAGCCAGTCGACGTCCCACACCTCGTCCGGGGTCAGCCAGCGCAGCTCGTCATGGTCCTCGAGCGCTCTGGGTTCGCCGGAGACGAGGTGGGCGGTCCACACCTGAAGGACGAGGCCGACTCTCAGGGGCCACTCGCCGGGCACGCGCTCGACCGGCTGCGCCTCGACGCCGAGCTCCTCGCGCAGTTCACGGACGAGGGCCTGCTCGGGGGTCTCCCCGGGCTCGACCTTGCCGCCGGGAAGCTCCCAGCGTCCAGCCAGTTCAGGCGGTGCACTGCGGCGCGCGGCGAGCAGACGCCCGCCGCTCAGCAGAGCGGCCCCCACCACCACGATCGGTTCGGTCATGCGCGGGAGCCTACGGGAGCCGGGCGGTGCACAGGGCAGGACGGGGCGGAGAGCAGGACGGCTCAGCCGCCGCCGTTCTTTCCGTTCTGCCCTATGTTCTCCACCCAGTACAGCCGCTTGGGCCCGTCCGCATCGAGACGGTCCACGATCTTCTGCGCCTCGGCCCTGGTCGCGTACCTGCCCACGCGGTAGCGATTGCCGTTGTCGTCCTGCCTGACGACGAGCCAGGGAAGAGTGGTCGTGCTGTCGTTCATCGCGCCCCTCCACTTCCCTGTCCCGGCCCTCGCCGCGCCCCGCCACCTAAGGAAACCGCAATCCGCATATGCCTGAGCGTACGCCTAACCTTCACTCAACGCGCACGACTTCTCACAAAGAGGTACGCAACCAGCCACGGCCCTGGGGGCTCATCCGAGCGGGCACGCCGCGGACCACGCCGTTTGCGCCCCCATGACGCTTCGGCGAGCGGCGGGCGAACCGCGGGGAGCAGCGACGGAGCGGGGGCTGTTCACTCCGAAGTACACCCGCAAGAACGGCTAAATTCCAACTACGCGAAGGCGGACGCGACTTGGGCGCGGCACGGCCGCGGCGGAGAGATGCGGCCCCCGCCGACCGCGCCGCTCCGAACGACTCCCACCACCCGCATTCCGCTTACTTGACCGGCAGGTGGTACGCCACGCGGTACCGGTCCGCCGGGATGACCACGTCCGCCGTCTCCACGGCACGGCCCGACGCGTAGAACGTGCGCTGGACGACCAGCACGACATGCCCGGGTACGCCGCCCAGCGCCAGGAGCTCCTCCGCGAGGCCGGGGCGGGCTCCGACCTCCTCGGTGACGTTGTCCACGACCACGTCGATCGCCGCCATGCGCTCGACGACACCCATCCCGCCGAGCGGTCCCTCCTCGGGCAGCATCACCGGCGTACGGCCGGTCACTGCGAGCGGCTCCCACGACGTGGAGAGCATCATCGGCTCGCCGCCCTCGCGGAACAGGTACCTGCTGCACATCACGCGGTCCCCGGGCCGGATGCCCAGCCGCTCGGCGACGGCGACGCCGGCCTCGGTCTGCTCGCTGCGGGACTCCCAGGTGCCGCGCGCGAGCGCGTCCGCCTGCTCCTGACGGAAGGGCGTGGCGCCGCTGGACGGCCGGTACCCGGAGCGGGCGACCCGGCGGGGTTCGGGCCGCTCCCGCACATACGTGCCCGACCCGGAACGGCCCTCGACGAGTCCTTCCGCCATGAGCACCTTGCGCGCCTCCAGAGCGACCGTGTCGGAGACGCCGTACTCCTCGCGGATACGGGCCTGCGAGGGCAGACGGGTATGAGGCGGAAGTGAACCGTCGACGATCTTCTTGCGGAGATCCCCCGCAACGCGCAGGTACGCCGGCTGCTCACCGAATGTCACTGGCCGCTCCCATCAGGTTGTACAGACAGCAACAGCGTGGCAACCACGGGTTGTGCCGTGCAAGCAAAGGCCAGAGAATCACTCGAAGTGATGACAGATGCCCGGCCACGCTCTGCCCAGGCGTTTCCTCCCCGCCGACGCCGCCGTCACACCTCCACGCCGGAGCCGTCTCCTCCGCCGTCTCCCGCTCCGTCGTCCCCGACGCCGCTCTCGCCGTATACGGGCGGTGTCGAGGCCAGACCCAGAGCCTTGCGCGCGGTGACCGTCGGGGTGCCCTCAAGAAGCGACATGCCCATCCCGTAGTGCTCGTAGAAAGCGTCGGCGTCGCCCACCCGCGCCGCCTCGGCCCACTCCTTCCGGGCGCTCTCCAGCGCCTCCACATGACCGGCCACCGGCCCGTCGGCGTCCGCGGACCACTCGTGCGCGCGCAGCATCCCGATCTGCTCGCCGAGCGCCTCGTCGATCCGGGCCGCCCAGTCCTTGTGCTCCTCCAGGGCGTCCTCGACGTACGCCTCCTCGGGCGCGCTCTCCAGGGCTTCGTACAGCAGGGCGTCCGCCTCCAGGTAAGCCGTCTGGTCCGCGTCCAGGTCCGCCTCGTCGGTGCGCAGCGACCCCGTCAGGCCGCCCTCCTCGTCCACGGCGCCGAACACGCAGGTGATCTCGCGGTCGCCGGCGTCCCAGCTCTCCCGCGTCGGCGTGAAGTAGTACACGCCGGCGTCGGACGACCAGGTCCAGTGGTCCATGGCGTACGCAGGTGCCAGCGCGTAGCACTTGTCGTCGGCGGTCTCGGTGACGGCGCCGTCGCCGGGCCACTCGCCGTCCGGCAGGTCGAAGTCGGCGAACACCTCGCCGTCGTGCTCCTCGCCGCACGGCACCGTGTCGACGTCGTACGTGTACCCCTCCAGGGAGCCGTTCGGCGCGTTGAAGCACTCCCCCACGTCGACCGAGAAGGTGGTGCCGTTCTCGCGCGCCGCCTCCTCGAAGCCCTCCCAGAAGGCGCGGGCACCGCCCGTGGCGAAGAAGACCACCAGCAGCAGTGTGCCGACGGCGGACAGCGCCATCCCGCTGACCGCCATGCCCTTGCCGCGCTCCCCCTTCTTCCTGATCTGCGCGAGCGCGATGCCGCCGAGGACCAGCCCGACGAGCGGCAGGCAGCACACGAGGCCGAGCACGAGCGCGGCGATGGCGAATCCGTTGACGGGCGGGAGGGACGCACCGTACGGCACGTAACCCTGTGACCAGGGCCGATACGGATACGGATGTGCATGTGGAGGCGGGTACGGCTGCGCGTGCGGGTACCCGGAGCCCGGAGGCGCGTACGGATCGGGAGCCGGCGGCACCGGACCCTGCTGAGGCGGCGGGTACTGACCCTGGGGCTCCTGGGGCCCCGGGGACGGAGGTATGGCCACGAGTACCGTTGCCTCTCACTGGGATCACGGGAACTGACGTACGACTTCGCCGCATGGTAAGCGGGAGACGCGTGAGGGCGGTACGCGGGCGGCGCACACGACGGTGCAGGCGGCATGCGCTGCCACCCGCACCGGACGCGACGTGTGTACCCGTCGGTCGCATGACCCGTCAGTCGTATGTATCCGGTCAGTCGTGTGTACCCGGTCAGTCGTCGAAGGCCGTGGCCCTGGTGCGCTTCTCCCAGCCGGTGATGTCCTCGCGGATCCGGTCGAGGTGGCCGAGGACCCCGGTGACGCCGTCGTCCCCCAGCGGCAGCCGCAGCGGGGTCCGCTCGGCGTCGAGCGCGGCGAGGACGAGGGCCGCGGCCTTCGCCGGGTCGCCGGGCTGCGTGCCGTCGCCGCCGGAGACGGATGCGCGCGTCTCGCCGACCTTGGCGTACACGCCGCTGTCGGCGCTCATGCCCGCCCGCGCACCCTCGAACAGCCCGGTGCGGAAGGCACCCGGCTCGACGATCAGCACCTTGATGCCGAACTCGGCCACCTCGTCCGCCAGCCCCTCGGACATGCCCTCCAGCGCGAACTTCGTGCCGCTGTACGCCGAGAAGCCCGCGAAGGACAGCTGCCCGCCCACGCTGCTCATCTGCACGATCGCGCCGGAGCGCCGTTCCCGCATGTGCGGCAGCACGGCGCGCACCAGGGCCGCGGGCCCGAAGACATGCAGGTCGAACAGAGCACGGAGCTCGTCGTCCGTGGTCTCCTCGAAGGCGCCGACATGCGTCCGCCCCGCGTTGTTGACCAGCACGTCGATACGCCCGTGCCGGGCCACGACGTCCTCCACGGCCGCCGCGACGGCGGCGGTGTCGGTGACGTCCAGGCGCAGCGCCTCCATCTGGTCGGGACGGGCGTCCACGAGCCCGGCGAGCGCCTCGGTCCGCCGCGCCGCGCCCACCACCACATCACCGGCGGCGAGCGCGGCTTCGGTGATCGCCCTCCCGAAACCGCTGCTCGCCCCGGTCACCAGCCACACCTTGTTCACGACCGCTCCTGCCCGCTGTCTGCTGTCTGCTGTCTGCCTCAACCAGCCTGCTGTGCCGGGCTGTTGCCTGTCCAAGACCCACGGTGATAACCGATGGGCATGACAAGAACGGACGTGCATGTCCGCGACCTGCGCTACTTCGTCGCGGTGGCGGAGGAACTGCACTTCACGCGCGCGGCGGAGCGGCTGTACGTGTCGCAGCCGGCGCTGAGCAAGCAGATCCGGGCGCTGGAGAGGCAATTAGGAGTGGACCTCTTCCGGCGCGACCGGCACGGTGTGGCCCTCACCGCGGCGGGTACGGCCCTGCTGCCGTACGCCCGCCGGACGCTGGCCGCCTGGGAGGAGGGCGCGGCAGCGGTGGAGGCGGCCCGGGCGGCCCAGCACAGCACGCTGGTCATCGGTATGAGCACCAGCCCCGGCCGCGGCGGTCTGCTGCCGGCCATCCGCTCCCGCTTCACGGCCGCGCACCCCGGGGCCACGCTCCGGCTGCGCCAGGTGAACTGGGAGGACCCCACCGCGGGCCTCGCGGACGGCACCTGTGACGTCGCGTTCGTCTGGCTGCCGCTGCCCGACCGGGAGCGCTACGCCTGGACGGTCGTCGCCGAGGAGCCGCGCATGGTCGCCCTCCCCGACACCCACCCGCTCGCCTCTCACCCCGAGATCGACTTCACGGACCTGCTCGACGAACCGTTCCTCGCCCTGCCCGAGGGCGCGGGCCCGCTGCGGGACCACTTCCTCGCCCTGGACGCCCGGCACGGCCGCCCGCCCCGGATCGGCGCCGAGATCGCGAGCACGGAGGAGACGTACGAGGCCCTGGTCGCCGGCCTCGGCGTGTGCCTGGTCGCCACGGGCAACGTCCCCCTCCTCACCCTGGGTGGCGTCACCGCCCGCCCCGTGCGCGGTCTCACCCCCGGCCAGTACGCCCTGGCCTGGCGCCGCGCGGACGGTGGACGCGTTCTGGTGCGGGGGTACGCGGAGGCCTGCGGGAGGGTGACGGGAGGGGGGTGAACGCGGAGGCCGGCCCCAGGAGCGGCCGGGGCGCCAGGGTTGTGCCATGACGAACCCGGCCCCTCCCGCATGCCTGCTCACACGTTGTACCGGGATGTCGGTGGTGGGACTGCAGCCTGTGCGAACACCCGCGCATCGCTTCCGGACCAGCTCGGATCCAGCAGTGGAATGCATTCACCGGAAGGCCCTTCGTCAGCGGTTCGCGGGGCACCACGCACGAGGTCGTTCCCCTGCTTCGGCCCAGGCCGAGTTGCTACGGTTGTGCCATGACCGCCCTGCCCGACTGGATGCGCCCGCCGCGCCCGGAAGGATGGTTCGCGGAGGACCTGGACCGCCTTCCCGAGGCGCCCCGCCACACCGAGCTGATCGACGGAGCGCTCGTCTTCATGGTGTCGCCGCAGAGGTCGTGGCACGGCCGCGTCGTGACCGGCCTGACCACCGCACTCATGGCACAGGCCCCGGAGGGCTACGAAGTCGAGCGAGAGATGACCATCCGCCTCGACGCCCGCAACCGCCCGGAACCGGACCTCCTGGCGACGACCGCCTCCTACGACCCGGACCGCACCTGGTACGCGCCCGAGGAGGTCCAGCTCGTCGTCGAGGTCGTCTCTCCCGAGTCCGCTCACCGCGACCGCACAGTGAAGCTC
>JODX01000038.1 GCA_000719105.1 Streptomyces sclerotialus
CGCCGTACGGTCATGAACCGGCCGTCGCCGTACGGTCATGAACCGGCCGTCGCCGTACGGTCATGAACCGGCCGTCGCCGTACGGTCATGAACCGGCCGTCGCCATACAGTCACGTACCGGCCGCCGCCATACAGTCACGGGCTTTCGTCGCCGTCCGCCTCGGGCCGGTCGTCGGTCGGCACGAGCCACGGTTCCTGCGGCAGCGTGCTGCCCGTCTCCAGCAGCGTCTTGAGGTTCGACAGCACGGCCGCCCAGCCGGCGGCCGCCTGGTCGCGCTCGGCCTCGTCCGCCAGGTCCTCGTGGATGACCGTGAGCCGGACGATGTCGGCGTGCGGCCGGATGTCGAACGTGACCCGCGACCACCGGTCCTGCCGGTCCTCGTCGCCCGGGTCGGCCCAGGAGGTCACCAGCCGGGTGGGCCGGTCGCTCTCCACGACGGTGCCGACGACGTCGGCGACGCCGGAACCGTCGGTCCGCAGGTGCTCCCAGCGGGAGCCCGGCCGCCAGTCGGAGACGTTCGCGTGACCCCAGTAGGCGGCGGTCAGTGCGGCGTCGGTGAGCGCGTCCCACACCCGCTCCGCCGTGCCGCGGATGTAGCTGACGTAGACGAAGGTCGGCTTGTCGGTCATGGCTTCCTCGGCTCGTCGCTCGAGGGTGCCGAGCGCGTGCGGTCGCGGACGCCCGGGCGCCTGCCTGATCGGCACCGAGCGGTGACTCCAGCGTCACTCCACGTTATGCAGCCGGAAAGCCGCACGCCAATGTCGGCGGCCCCGAACGGCCGACAGCGGTGCCGCGGTTCCGGCGGAGCGGTGCCGCGTGCCTGGCCTCCCGGCGCGCCGCGCGACAGGATCTCCCCATGGACACCCAGCGGCGTTTGACCTTTCCGGCGCCCCTCCGCCTGGAGGGCTTCGGTGTGCGGCTGCGCGAATGGCACGACGACGACGTGGCGGCCCTCGTCCTCGTGTACGACGATCCCGAGGTCGCCCGGTGGACGCCGGTCGTCACCCCCTTCGACGCCCGCGCGGCGCGCTTCTACATCGCCGCCGCGCACGGGAGACGGGCCGCCGGACGGGGCGTCCAGCTGGCCATCACCACGGACGGCCGGCTGCCGCTGGGCGAGGTGCTGGTGTT
This sequence comes from Streptomyces sclerotialus, assembly GCA_000719105.1. Classification (GTDB taxonomy): domain Bacteria; phylum Actinomycetota; class Actinomycetes; order Streptomycetales; family Streptomycetaceae; genus Streptomyces; species Streptomyces sclerotialus_B. The sequence continues at coordinate 1,133 of JODX01000038.1, forward strand.
CCCCAGCGCGACCGACGAGCGGGACGTCGAACTCGCGTACGGCGTCGGGCCCGCCCACCGCGGCCGCGGCCTGGCCTCCGCCGCGGTGCGCCTCGTCACCGAGTACGCCGCGCGCCACACCCGGCCGCGCCGTGTGGTCCTCCGCATAGAGGCGGGCAACACGGCGAGCGAGGCGGTCGCCGCGTCGACCGGGTTCGTCCTGACCGGCGACGAGCCCGTCGTACGGCGGCACAAGGAGCGCGAGGCCGTCCTGCGCACATGGTGCCACCGTGACTGCCGCACGGACGCACCGGCGGGCGGGTGAGGGATCGCCGCACGCACGGCGGGTGTGCTCGGCAGCACGGAGGGGGGCGCACGCAAGCGGAACGGACTGCCCCCGCAACCAGCGGGCACACGCATCAGTACGGGGCGATCGGCAACGGGGCTCCGCGAGTGCGGGGCCCCGGACGCGGGACCCCACAAGTGCCGGCTCCCGGCGCGGGGGCCCACGAGTGCCGGGCCCCCAGGCGCGGGTGCTCGGCGAAAAGGGGTCGAGATGGAGATCTCCGGCATCATCAGTGCCGTCGTCATCGGCATCGTCATCGGCGTACTCGGCCGGCTGGTCGTCCCGGGACGCCAGCGCATCGGCATTCTGCTGACCATCGTGGTCGGCATCGTCGCCGCTCTCATCGGTTCCGCGATCGCCGCCGCGCTCGGCGTGGCGGACACCAGGGGCGTCGACTGGATCGAGTGGCTCATCCAGATCGGGCTGGCGGCGCTGGGCGTCGCGGCGCTCGACGGGACACGCGCACGGCAACGGCGCTGACGTCCCGGTAGCAGCGGCAGAAGCGCGCGGCGCACCGGCATCCCGGCCCGCCGTCGGGCGGCAACGCCCGGCGGCACCGCCCGACGGCGGGCCGGGGCAGCTCAGGAAACGTCCGTCGCGCCGGTGCCCGGCGACCACACGTACGGCGTCGTCGTGGTCAGCGGTGCGAAGCCGAGGCGCTCCAGGACGGGGCGGCTCGTACTCATGGCGTCCACCTGGAGGTAGCGGCAGCCGCGTTCGGCGGCGACGCGGGCCCGGTGGGCGACGAGCGCCCGGTAGATGCCGCGGCCGCGCCAGCCCTCCACGGTGCCGCCGCCCCACAGCCCGGCGAAGCGTGTACCGGGCACCATCTCCATGCGCGCCGCGCTGACCGGCCGGTCCCCGGCGAGCGCCAGGACGGCCACGACCGTGTCGGGGTCGGCGGCGAGCCGCGCGAGCAGGCGGCGGTGCAGCTCCGGACTGTCCTGGCCGAAGGCCCGGGCGTGCACCTCTGCCATCAGGTCCACACCCGCGGCGTCGGTGACCCGGCACAGCCGTACGCCCTCCGGTGGCTCGGCGTCCAGGGTGATCTCGCTCAGGTCCGCGACCATCAGCGTCTCCTCCGCCTCGGGCGTGAACCCGGCCGCACGCAGCCGCCGTCCCAGGTCCAGGGGCCGGTCATGGCCGTACAGCTTCCACTCGAACTCGCGGCCGAGGCCGGCGAAGTACCGCACCTGCGCGGCGACGGCCCCGTCGGCGGTCGTCTCGTCCAGGTCCGACCAGAGCACCGCGTCCCCGCCGGGTTCGTCGCCGACCTGCCGCACCACCCCGTCCGCACGCTCGATCCGCGCGCCCGGACCGTCGGGGCGTGCCCGTTCCCGTACGTCGCGGTCGAACTCGGCCAGTACCTCCGCGTGATCCATGGGGGCACCCCACCATCCGGGTCCCGCCGCGGCAACGCATTTACGGGAGGTCAGCCCTCGCCGTCCGTGCCGGGCCCGGCTTCCGGCCGGTCCAGCAGTTCCCTGAGCAGCCGCTCGTCGTCCGGGCCGAGCGCCGTGACGAAGCTGGCCAGCACCGCCTGCCGGTCGTCCTCGGCGTCCAGCACCTTGCGCATCCTGTGCGCGGCGAGCCCGGCGTGGTCGGACGCGGGTGTCCACACGAAGGCGCGGCCGGCCCGTTCGCGGGTCACGACGCCCTTGGCCAGCAGCCGGGTCAGGATGGTGATCACGGTCGTGTAGGCGAGGTCGCCGCCGAGGCGCTCCTGCACCCAGCCCGCGCTCGCGGAACCGTCGGCCTCCCGCAGGGCCGCCAGGACCAGCCCCTCCAGCTCGCCCTGTCCCCGTCGCCGGGGACGCTGCCGGTGGTCCGTCACGTCCTGTCTCCCTTCCGCCGTCCCTCATTGCACGAGCGCTTCATCGTATTCCTGTCCCTGTCACCCCCAGCCTCTTCTACAGTGCTGTAGATTCTTACGCGGGCGCCCGGACACCTCACGGAGAATCACGGAGAAGAGAGAACCCTCATGTTCGGACTCAGCGAACTCGCCGTCGTCCTCATCGTCGTCGTCCTCCTCATCGGCGCCAAGCGCCTGCCCGATCTGGCCCGCAGCGCGGGCAAGTCGGCCCGCATCCTGAAGGCCGAGGCCAAGGCGATGAAGGAGCAACAGGCCGCGGACCGGCCGCAGTCCGAGCACCCCGCGGACCCTCCGGGCACCGGCAGGGTCGTCGAGGGCACGGTCGTCCCGCCGGGCACCGGACCGGTGAACGGCGTGACCTGGCAGCCCGCCCGGGAACCGGGACCCGAGCAGCCCCGGAACACGTAGGCTGCACCCGAAGATCGCGGCGGGGCGGCTGTCGACGTGCCCGCGCCGCGCGGACCCGGCCCGGGAGGTGCGTACGACATGGTGAGCGACTCCGAACTGCCCCATCTGCGACGGTGCGTCGAACTGGCCGCGCAGGCGCTCGAAGCCGGTGACGAACCGTTCGGCTCGGTGCTCGTCGCGGGGGACGGCACGGTGCTGGCCGAGGACCACAACCGGGTGGCCTCCGGCGACCGCACCCGCCACCCGGAGTTCGCACTGGCGCGCTGGTCGACCTCCCGCCTGACACCCGATCAGCGAGCCGCGGCCACCGTCTACACCTCGACCGAGCACTGCCCGATGTGCGCGGCCGCCCACGCGTGGGCGGGCCTGGGACGGATCGTGTACGTCACCTCCTCCGCCCAGCTCACCTCCTGGTTCACCGAGTGGGGCGCGCCCGCGCCCCCGGTGCGGACCCTGCCGGTGCACGAGGTCGCGCCCGGGGTGGCCGTCGAAGGACCGGTGCCGGAACTGGTCGAGGACGTGAGAGCCCTGCACCACCGGTTCGTACGGAAGGGTGACAGGAAGGAGTGAGATCCCGGGGGCGGGGCATGCGCCCGGGATCCGCTGTCCGTCACAGTCGCAGTCCGGAGGATGTCCGACGTGGTGCAGCACGACAGCCCCGCCCCCACCGCGCCCGCCCGCACCGCGCCCGCGCCACCCGGGCCCGAGCGCTCCACGCGCCGCTCCAGGGACCCCTACTTCGACAACGCCAAGTACCTCACGATCGTGCTGGTGGCCTGCGGGCACGCCTGGGAGCCGCTGACGTACGGCAGCCGGGCGGCGACCGCCGCGTACCTGGCCGTGTACGCCTTCCACATGCCCGCGTTCGCCCTGGTCTCCGGGTACTTCTCGCGCGGCTTCGACATGGCTCCGGGCCGGCTGCGGCGGCTGGTCACGGGGGTCGTCGTGCCGTACCTGGTCTTCGAGACGGCGTACACGCTGTTCTACCGCTGGGCGCGGGACGACCCGGGGTATCCGCTGAGCCTGCTGGACCCCTGGTACGTGATGTGGTTCCTGCTCGCGCTCTTCGTGTGGCGGATGACCACTCCCCTGTGGCTGACGCTGCGGCATCCGGTACCGGTCGCGCTCGGCATCGCCGTGCTGGCCTCCGTCTCACCGGATCTGGGCGGCGACATGGGGCTGCAGCGGGTACTGGGGTTCCTGCCCTGCTTCGTGCTCGGGCTGACGCTGCGGGGCGAGCACTTCGAGCGGCTGCGCACCCGGCCGGTCCGGCTGCTCGCGCTGCCGGTGGGCGCGGGCGCGCTGGTGGCGGCGTACTGGGTGGCGCCGTGGTTCGACGCGGGGTGGTTCTACCACCGGGGCAGCGTCACCGGGCAGGGCGCGCCCGCCTGGGCGGGGCTGTTCACCACGCCCGCGCTGTTCGCCCTGGCGCTGCTGCTGACGGCCTGTTTCCTGGCGTGGGTGCCGCAGCGGCACACCTGGTTCACGGCGCTCGGCACGGGGACGATGTACGGCTATCTGCTGCACGGCTTCGTCATCAAGTCGTCCCGCTTCTGGGACTGGTACGCCCCCGCCTGGGTGCACACCCCGCTCGGCGAGCTCGCGGTGACGGCGCTGGCGGTCGGCGGGATCACGGTGCTGTGCAGCCCGCCGGTCCGCGCGGTGTTCCGGTTCGTCGTGGAACCGCGGATGACGTGGGCCTTCCGGTCCCGGGACGAATACGCACCCGCCGACACGCCGGTGCCCCGGGAGCCGGCCCAGGCGAAGGCGCCTTGAGCGGTTCCCGGGGCACGGCGCAGTCGCGGGCGGCGTGGCCCTGCGTACGGCGTGACGTGTCCGGCTAGCGGTAGAGGGCGGGGCGCTCGGTCATCTCCACCTCGACGCGGACGCCCTCGGTCAGGGCGCGGACGCCCGCCTCGCAGACGGCCGCCGCGGCATAGCCGTCCCACACGCTCGGGCCGGTCACCTCACCGCGCCGGGTGGCGTCCACCCAGGCCTGCACCTCGCGGTCGTAGGCGTCGGCGAAGCGCTCCGTGAAGTCCTGGACGATGGTGCCGCCCCAGCGGCCGGCCGTCTCGGTGACGAGGAACTGCTCCTCGCCGATGCGGGCGGTGCCGCGCTCGCAGACCGCCTCGGCCTTCACCTGGTAGCCGAAGCCGGTGTTGACGCTCATCTCGACGTCGACGAGCGCGCCGCCGTCGGTCTCGAAGATGACGAACTGCGGGTCGGCCAGGCCCTCGGGCGCGTTCGCGGACGGGCGCGGGCGCAGCACGGTGACCGCCGTGATCTCCTGCTCCAGCAGCCAGCGGGTGACGTCCATCTCGTGGACGACGGAGTCGTTGATGAGGTTCTCGCTGGTGAAGCCGGGCGGGCTGGAGGCGTTGCGGTGCCGGTTGTGCAGCATCAGCGGCCGGCCGAGGCTGCCGCCGTCCAGCAGCGCCTTGAGCTTCATGTACTCGGCGTCGTACCGGCGCATGAAGCCCACCTGGACCCGGCGGTGGCCGAGCCGCTGCTCCGCCTCCAGGACCCGCAGCGCGGAGGCCGCGTCCGGGGTGAGGGGCTTCTCGCAGAGCACGGGCAGGTCGTGCGCGAAGGCCGTCAGCAGGTCGGCCTCGTGAGCCGGGCCGGGCGACGCGATGAGGACGGCGTCCACGTCGTCGGCGGCCATGGCGGCGGCCGCGTCGGAGTAGGCGGTGCAGCCCTCGATGCCGTCGGCCAGCCGCTTGGCGCGCTCCGCGTCGAGGTCCACGACGGCGGTCACCCGCGCCCCGCTGATCACCTCGTCGATACGGCGTACGTGGTCGGCCCCCATACGGCCGGTGCCGATGACGGCGACCCCGAGCGTTCCGCGCTGAGTCATGGTGGGTGGTCGTCCCTTCGAGTGGATCTTCTGGGGCACGCACATCATGTGCGTGTACGACGTCGACGGCACCGCTCCCCGGCTCTCGTCACTGAGCCGGGCCGGGCCCGCCGGCAGGCAGCCGTACGGGCCCGGCTCGGTCCAGGGATAGCCGGCCGGCAGCGGACGCGACCGTCAGGGGGTCTTCTCGGACGATGTCTCGGACGCGGTTCCGGACGATGTCTCGGACGCGGTTCCGGACGATGTCTCGGACGCGGTGCCGGACGATGTCTCGGACGCGGTGCCGTCCGGAGTCCCGTCGGACGGCGTCGCGGCGGGGACCTGGACGTCCCCCTCCTCGGGCAGCTCCTCCACGTCGACGCCGCGCACCTGAGCCAGCTCGTGCTTGAGCGCGGTGAGCTCGGCACCGCCGGCCATGTGGTTCGTCAGCTCTTCGACGGTGATCTCGCTGCGGGCGGCGCTGAGCTCCAGGGTGCCCAGGCGCAGCACGCTGAAGTGGTCGCCGACCATGTAGGCGTGGTGGGGGTTGTGGGTGATGAAGATGACGCCGAGGCCGCGGTCGCGGGCGGCGGCGATGTACTTCAGCACGACACCGGACTGCTTGACACCGAGGGCGGCGGTCGGCTCGTCCAGGATGAGGACGCGGGCGCCGAAGTGGACGGCGCGGGCGATGGCGACGCACTGGCGCTGGCCGCCGGAGAGCGTGCCGATGGGCTGCTCCAGGTCGTCGAGGACGATGCCCATGGCGCGCAGTTCCTCGTCGGCGGTCTTCTTCATCCGCTCGATGTCGAGGCGGCGGACGGGCCAGGGGCCCTTGGTCAGCTCGGAGCCGAGGAAGAAGTTCCGCCACACCGGCATCAGCGGCACCGTCGCCAGGTCCTGGTACACGGTGGCGATACCGCGGTCCAGGGCCTCGCGCGGGGTGCTGAAACGTACCGCCTCGCCGTCGACGAGGAACTCGCCCTCGGTGTGCTGGTGCAGCCCGGAGACGATCTTGATGAGGGTGGACTTGCCGGCGCCGTTGTCGCCCAGGACGCAGGTGACCTGGCCGGGCCGGACGGCGAGGTCGACGCCGTGCAGGGCGCGGACGTTGCCGTACGACTTGCCCGCGGCGCGCAGTTCGACGAGGGGGGCGGCGTTCCCGGGTGCGTCCTTGACGGCCGTGCCGCCGCTCGCGGTGCCGTTGTCGTTGCTGGTCATGGACCGGGTCACCTCCTGGTCGCCTGGCGGCGGACCCACAGATTGACGAGGGCGGCGAGCAGGAGCATCACGCCGAGGAACGCCTTGAACCAGTCGGGGTTCCAGTTGGCGTAGACGATGCCCTGGGACACCATGCCGAAGATGAAGGCGCCGATCACCGGGCCGACCGCGGAGCCGTAGCCGCCGGTGAGCAGGCAGCCGCCGATGACCGCGGCGATGATGTACAGGAACTCGTTGCCGACGCCCTCGCCGGACTGCACCGTGTTGAACGAGAACAGCAGGTGCATGCCGACGAACCAGGCGCCCAGGCCGACCCCCATGAACAGGGCGATCTTGGTGAACTTCACCGGGACGCCGACCGCGCGGGCGCTGTCCTGGTTGCCGCCCACCGCGAAGATCCAGTTGCCGAACTTCGTGCGCAGCAGCAGCCAGGTGGCGAGGGCGGCGAAGACCAGCCAGTAGAAGATGGTGATCTTGAAGTTCACCCCGCCGATGGAGATTTCCGAGGCGAAGACCGACTTGGCCTGGTCGAAGCCGTCCATGTCGCTGATCGAGTCGCTGGCGACATTGCCGGTGAAGATCTTGGTGACGGCGAGGTTGGCGCCCTGGAGGATCAGGAAGGACCCGAGGGTGACCAGGAAGCTGGGCAGTCCCGTCTTGATCAGCAGCCAGCCGTTGAACGCGCCGACGGCGAGCGACGCGATCAGCGCGACGATCACGCCGGTCCACACGTTCAGCGTGAGCTGGTAGCTGAGGATGGCGGCGGTGAGCGCGGACGTGGTCACCGCGACGCCCGCCGACAGGTCGAACTCCCCGCCGATCATCAGCAGGGCCACCGGCAGCGTCATGATGCCCATGACGGACGCCTGGTAGAGGACGGTGGCGAGCGAGCTCGCCTCGCGGAACGGCGGGGCCGCCGCGAAGAAGAAGACGTACACGCCGACGGCGGCGATCAGGGCGCCGACCTCCGGGCGGGCCAGCAGCCGGCGCGCCACCGAGCGCTCGGTGGCGCGGCCGTCCTTTCTGCCGGCCGGCGAGTCCGGCGGGGCGGGCTCCGCCGCCGGTGCCGATGCTTGGGTCATGGTCATCACCGGGTGCCCTTCGCGGCGTACTCGGCGACGGTGTCGACGTTGGACTCGTCGACGAAGGCCGGGCCCGTCAGGACCGGCTCCTCACCGCCGCCGCTGTAGTTTCCGTTGTTCTTGTAGAGCCACAGCGAGTCGATCGCGAGGTAGCCCTGGAGGTAGGGCTGCTGGTCGACGGCGAACTCGATGTCACCCTTCTTGATCGAGTCCGTCAGTTCCTTGTTCATGTCGAACGTGGCGATCTTCACCTTGCCGCCCGCGTCGGCCACCGACTGCACCGCGGTCATCGCGAAGGGCGCACCGAGCGTGACGACCTCGTCGATGGAGCTGTCCTGCTTGAGCTTGGCCGTGATGGTCGACTTCACGGACGGCATGTCGGTGCCGTTGACGTTCAGCGTCTCGGTCTTGCCCTGGAAGGTCTTCTTCACCCCGGCGCAGCGGGACTCGAGCCCGACGTTGCCCTGCTCGTGGATCACGCAGACGGCGTGCTTGGCGCCCGTCTCGTTCAGCTTCTTGCCGAGCGCCTCACCGGCGACCGACTCGTCCTGGCCGAAGAACGACAGCAGGTCCAGCGACTGCCACCGGTCCATGCCGGAGTTGATGCCGACGACCGGGATGCCCGCCTTCTCCGCCTTGGCGAGGACGTCCTTCATGGCGTCCGGCTTGGCGAGGGTGACCGCGATGCCGTCGACCTTCTGGTCGATGGCGTTCTGGACGAAGTTCGCCTGGTTGCCCGCGTTGGGGTCGGCCGAGTAGACGAGCTCGACGTTGTCCTTGTCGGCGGCGGCCTGGGCGCCCTTGCGGACGATGTCCCAGAAGGTGTCGCCGGGCGCCTGGTGGGTGACCAGGGCGACCGTCATCCGGGGGGTGTCGGCCTTGCCCGCGGCGGCGGCCTCGGCGGCGCGCTCCTCTGCTTTCTTGCCGCCCGAGCTGCTGGAGCAGCCCGCTATGAGCAGCGCGCTCGCCGCGGCGAGCGCGACGAGCGGGGCGGCTCTGCGCGTGCGACGGGAGCGGGGGCGAAACGTGCGGTCCATCTATTCCAGCACCTCACTGTGCGACCGGGGAGAACGGGTACGAGACGGCGTCGGGCGTGGAAGACCCGCGCGGTCCCGGGCGGGGAGCCCGGGACATTGTGCCGCGTGGCGGCGGATGCCGTGTGGCGGCGGTTTCGCTGGGACGGGATACAAGTGCGTGCCCAACCAGCTGTCAATACTTTGTCAAGACATCACTTCACACAGACATCGCTTCCCGCGCAGGTCCGAATGTAAGTACAAATGCTTGACAGGGGCGCGTCCGGAGTCCTACACCTGGGATACATCCGGGCCCGGGTGCCCGCATCCCCCCGCGCCTTCCGGGCCGCCGCCGGCCCGCCGTCCCGACCGAGGAGTGACGCGCATGCCTGAGTCCGCCGGACCGCTCGACACCGGAGCCTTCGAGGTCGGCGAGGCCGGATCGTTCGATCTCATCACCATGGGACGGATCGGTGTCGATCTCTATCCGTTGCAGACCGGGGTGCCGCTGCCGCAAGTCGAGTCCTTCGGGAAGTTTCTTGGGGGGTCGGCGGCCAACGTGGCCGTGGCCGCCGCACGTCTTGGCCACGCTACCGCTGTGATCACACGTACCGGAAACGACCCCTTCGGTACGTTCCTGCACCAGGCCCTGAGGGGATTCGGAGTCGACGACCGTTTTGTCACCCCGGTCGATGCCTACCCTACGCCGATCACGTTCTGTGAGATCTTCCCGCCCGACGACTTCCCGCTCTACTTCTACCGGCGCCCCAAGGCCCCGGACCTCGAGATCCACGCCGCCGAGCTGGACCTCGACGCGGTCCGCGCGGCCCGGATCTTCTGGGTCACCGGCACCGGCCTGAGCGAGGAGCCCAGCCGCTCGGCCACGCTCACCGCCCTCCGGGCCCGCACCGGGTCCGGCACCACGGTCTTCGACCTGGACTGGCGGCCGATGTTCTGGCAGGACCCGGAGAGCGCCCGCCCGTACTACACGGAGGCGCTGCGGCACGCGACCGTCGCCGTCGGCAACCTCGACGAGTGCGAGATCGCCACCGGGGTGCGCGAGCCGCACGCCTGCGCCGAGGCGCTGCTGAACGCCGGCGTCGAGCTCGCCGTCGTCAAACAGGGCCCGAAGGGCGTGCTCGCCGTCCACCGCGACGGCACCACCGCCGAGGTCCCACCCGTGCCCGTGGAGGTCGTCAACGGCCTCGGCGCCGGGGACGCCTTCGGCGGCTCCCTCTGCCACGGGCTGCTCGCCGGCTGGGACCTGGAGCGGACCATGCGGTACGCCAACGCGGCCGGCGCGCTCGTCGCCTCCCGGCTCGCCTGCTCCTCCGCGATGCCCACCGCGTCCGAGGTCGAGGACCTCCTGTCGCACGGCTGACCACCCCGTCCGAGGCCACGGACCTCCGCGCGGTGCGGCCGGTCACCGCGCGCGTCCGGCCGGCACCGAGGACCTCACCACGGCGCGGCCGCCCACGAACGCGAGGTCACGGACCCCGCACCGTGCGGCCGGCCACCGCCACCCCTGAACGGAGCCTGTCATGACCATCAGCATCCCCGACCTCGTCTCGGTGCGCGCCCGGCACCCGGAGGCCGTCGCCGAGGCCGCCGCCCGGCGAGTGCGCCGCCCGCTGATCGGCGACAGCGGCCGGCTGATGATCGTGGCCGCCGACCATCCCGCGCGCGGCGCCCTCGGCGTCGGCGACCGCGCCCTGGCCATGGCCAACCGGGCCGACCTGCTGGAGCGGCTGTGCACCGCGCTGGCCCGGCCCGGCGTGGACGGGGTGCTCGCCACCGCCGACATCCTGGAGGACCTGCTGCTCCTGGGCGCCCTGGACGGCAAGGTCGTCATGGGCTCCATGAACCGCGGAGGTCTCGCCGGGGCGTCCTTCGAGATGGACGACCGTTTCACCGGCCATCGCGCCGAGGACCTCGAACGGCTCCGCTTCGACGCCGGCAAGCTGCTGCTGCGCATCGACTACGACGACCCAGGCTCGCTGCGCACGCTGGAGGCCACCGCCCGGGCCGTCGACGACATGGCGGCCCGCCGGCTGCCGGTGTTCGTGGAGCCCTTCATATCCAGGCGGGTGGAGGGCCGGGTCCGCAACGACCTGAGCCGCGAGGCCGTCACCCGCTCCCTCACCATCGCCTCCGGTCTCGGCGGCACCTCCGCCTACACCTGGCTGAAGCTGCCGGTCACCGAGGACCCCGACGACATGGCCGGGGCGCTGGAGGCGTCCACGCTGCCCGCCGTACTGCTCGGCGGCGAGGTCGGCCGGGACCAGGAGGGCGCGTACGAGAGATGGCGCAAGGCGCTGCGCCTGCCCACCGTGCAGGGCATGGTCGTCGGCCGCTCCCTGCTCTACCCCGCCGAGGGCAGCGTGGAGACCGCCGTCGACACGGCGGTCGGGCTGCTCTGAGTCCGGCCCACCGCCCCGTCCAGCCACATCGACCCGTCCCACCCCACGCCCCGGATCGATCGAGGGATCAACCCACATGACCTCCAAGCACCACCTCCCGGCCGGCAGGGCCGGCACCGGCGTCGGCGCCTACTCCGTCGACGTCACTCCCGAGTCCGCCGGCTGGGGCCACTCCAGCCTGCGGGTACTGGAGCTGCCGCCGGGCGGCCGGCACACCTACGCGGCCGGTGACAGCGAGTGGATCGTGCTGCCCCTGTCGGGCTCCTGCACGGTCACCGTCGGCGACGAGATGTTCCGGCTGGCCGGGCGCGCGAGCGTGTTCAGCGGGGTGAGCGACTTCGCGTACGTGCCCCGGGACGCGGAGGTTTTCGTCGCCTCCCAGAGTGGGGGCCGTTTCGCCCTCACCGGCGCCCGCTGCGAGCGCCGCCTGCCCGCCCGGTACGGGCCCGCGTCCGCCGTCCCGGTGGAGCTGCGCGGCACGGGCAACTGCTCCCGCCAGGTGAACAACTTCGGTGCGGCCGGCGTCTTCGCGTGCGACAGGCTGATCGCCGTGGAGGTGATCACCCCCGGCGGCAACTGGTCCTCCTTCCCGCCGCACAAGCACGACGCGCACCGGCCCGGCGAGGAGTCGGAGCTGGAGGAGATCTACTACTTCGAGTTCGCCGACCACGAGGGCACACCCGGCCTCGGCTACCAGCGGGTCTCCCCCTCCGGCCACGGCACCGGCACGGACGTGCTGGCCGAGGTCCGGAGCGGGGACGTGGTGCTGATCCCGGACGGCTGGCACGGTCCCTCCATGGCCGTCCCCGGCCACGACATGTACTACCTCAACGTGATGGCGGGCCCCGATCCCGACCGCGCCTGGCTGATCCGCGACCACCCGGACCACGCCTGGATCCGCGACACCTGGCCCGGGCAGCCGGTCGACCCCCGACTGCCGCTCTACACCGCCCCCGAGCAGTGAGGACCCGATGAGCCACCCCACCCCGTCAGTACGCCACCTGACCGTCGCCCAGGCGCTGGTCCAGTTCCTGTCCGTGCAGTACACCGAACGCGACGGCGTACGGCACCGGCTGATCGCCGGCACCTGGGGCATCTTCGGCCACGGCAACGTCGCCGGCCTCGGCCAGGCCCTGCTCCAGGCCGGCGAGGAGGCCATGCCCTTCCACCAGGGCCGCAACGAGCAGGCCATGGTGCACGCGGCCGTCGGCCACGCCCGCCAGCTCAACCGGCTCTCCGCGCAGGCGGTGACGACGTCCATCGGCCCCGGCGCCACCAACCTCGTCACGGGCGCCGCCCTCGCGACGATCAACCGGCTGCCGGTGCTGCTCCTGCCCGGCGACTACTTCGCCACCCGCGCCGCCGACCCGCTGCTCCAGCAGCTCGAGCACCCGTCCGAGGCCGACGTGTCCGTGAACGACACGCTGCGCCCGGTCTCCCGCTGGTTCGACCGCATCACCCGCCCGGAGATGCTGGTCCCGTCCGCGCTGAACGCCATGCGGATCCTGACCGACCCGGCCGAGACGGGCGCGGTCGCCCTCGCCCTGCCGCAGGACGTGCAGACGGAGGCGTTCGACTGGCCGGAGGAGTTCTTCGCCGAACGCGTCTGGCACGTACGCCGTCCCGCACCTGACCCGCTGGAGCTCGCCGAGGCGGTACGGGCGATCCGCGCCGCCGAGCGCCCGCTGATCGTCGCGGGCGGCGGCGTCCACCACAGCGAGGCCGAGGAAGCGCTGAAGGCACTCGTCGACGCCACCGGCATCCCGGTCGCCTCCACCCAGGCGGGCAAGGGCTCGCTGCGCCACGACCACCCGGCCGACCTCGGGGGCATCGGCCACACCGGCACCGCGGTCTGCGACGACCTGGCCCGCACCGCCGACCTGGTCATCGGCGTCGGCACCCGCTACAGCGACTTCACCACCGCCTCCGGCACCCTCTTCCAGAACCCCGGCGTCCGCTTCCTCAACCTCAACATCACCGCCTTCGACGCCCACAAGCTGGCCGCCCGCACCCTGGTCGCCGACGCCCGTACGGGCCTCACGGCCCTCGCACGCGAGCTGTCCGGCCACCGGGTCGACGGGGCGTACGAGGCCGAGTACCGCGCCGGCAAGGAACGCTGGGAGCGGGTCGTGGAAGCCGCCTTCCGTGCGGACGACGACAGTGCCGTACCCACCCAGACGCAGGTGCTCGGCGCCCTGGACACGGTCGTCGGCGACGAGGACGTGGTGATCAACGCGGCCGGCTCGCTCCCCGGCGACCTGCACAAACTGTGGCGGGCGCGCTCACCGCGCCAGTACCACCTGGAGTACGGCTACTCCTGCATGGGCTACGAGATCCCGGCGGGCATCGGCGTCCAGCAGGCCGCGCCCGGCACCCCCGTCTGGTCACTGGTCGGCGACGGCACCTATCTGATGATGCCGACCGAGATCGTCACCGCCGTCCAGGAGGGCCTGCCGGTCAACCTGGTCCTGCTCCAGAACCACGGGTACGCCTCGATCGGCGGCCTCTCCGAGGAGACCGGCGGCGAGCGCTTCGGCACCGCCTACCGCTACCGCGCGGCCGACGGCACCTTCACCGGCGCCCCGCTGCCGGTGGACCTCGCCGCCAACGCGGCCAGCCTCGGCATGGACGTGCTGCGCGCCAAGACCGTCGGCGAGCTGCGCGACGCGCTCGCCCGGGCCCGCGCCTCCGACCGGCCGACCTGTGTGTACGTCGAGACCGACCCGACGCCCTCCGCTCCCCCGGCCGAAGCCTGGTGGGACGTGCCGGTCGCCGAGGTGGCCGACCGCGAGGCGGCGGTACGGGCCCGGGAAAGGTACGACCGGCACGCCGCCGGCCGCCGACGTCATCTGTGACGGCTCGCCCGGCCTCCCCGCCCGTTCATGTCAGGACAACACGATGACGAGCACTTCTGTCATCCGCACGGGCGGATACGCTCGACAGGTGACCAGTACCGCCGCCGCCCGCCTCGACCTCGCACTCGACCGCACCAGCCCCGTGCCGCTGTACTACCAGCTCGCCCGGCAGCTGGAGGCCGCGATCGAGGAGGGCACGCTGACCCCCGGCAGCCTGCTCGGCAACGAGATCGAGCTCGCCGGGCGGCTCGGGCTGTCCCGGCCCACCGTGCGCCAGGCCATCCAGTCCCTCGTCGACAAGGGCCTCCTCGTACGCCGCCGGGGCGTCGGCACCCAGGTGGTCCACAGCCAGGTCAAGCGGCCGATGGAGCTGACCAGCCTGTACGACGACCTCCAGACCGCGGGTCAGAACCCCGCGACCCGCGTGCTGACCGCCGAGGTGCGGCCCGCTCCGGCCGAGGTGGCGGCCGCTCTGGGCATCGCCGAGGGAGCGGCGGTCCACCACGTGGAGCGGCTGCGACTCGCCCACGGCGAGCCCGTGGCGTACCTGACCAACCACATCCCCGAAGGTCTCCTCGACCCGGACCCGGAGAAGCTGGAGGCGACCGGCCTGTACCGGATGATGCGCGGGGCGGGGATCACGCTGCACAGCGCACGGCAGTCCGTCGGCGCCCGCAGCGCCGGCGCCGAGGAGGCCGCGCGGCTGGGCGAGCCGGAGGGCGCCGCCCTGCTGACGATGCGGCGCACGGCGTACGACGACACCGGCCGCGCGGTCGAGTACGGCACCCATGTCTACCGGGCCTCGCGCTACTCGTTCGAGTTCCAGCTCCTCGTACGGAACTGACGGGCGCCGGCGGCCTTCCGCGCGCGGGGGCCGTTCAGCCCAGCTCCACCCAGCTCCCCCGCTCGGCGGACCGGCTCATGGCGTCCAGCGCGGTGGCCATGTGCACGGCGTCGTCCAGGGTGGGTCCGTACGCGGTGCCCTCGGCGATCGAGCGCAGGAAGTGGTGGGCCTCGATCACCTTGAGGTCGTCGTAGCCCATGCTGTTGGCCGAGCCCGGCTGGAAGGCGGCGTACTCGCCGTGGCCCGGGCCGACGAACACGGTGCTGACGGACTGGTCCTGGTAGGCCGTGCCGCGGCTGACGGCCAGCTCGCCCATGCGGCGGAAGTCCCAGGAGACCGCGCCCCTGGTGCCGTGCACCTCGAAGCCGTAGTTGTTCTGCTCGCCGACCGAGACCCGGCAGGCCTCCAGGACGCCCCGCGCTCCGGAGGCGAAGCGCAGCAGGCAGTTGACGTAGTCCTCGTTCTCCACCGGGCCCAGCTCGCCCCCGGTGGCGCGCGTGTGGCCGGCCGTGGCGCCCGTAGGGCGGGCCCGCTCGGGCACGAAGACAGCGGTGTCGGCGGTCAGGGACGCGATGTCGCCCAGCAGGAAGCGGGCCAGGTCGACGCCGTGCGAGGCAAGGTCCCCGAGCACTCCGCTGCCGCCGCGCTCGCGCTCGTAGCGCCAGGTCAGGGCGCCCTCGGGGTGGGCGGCGTAGTCACTGAAGAGACGGATCCGGACGTGGGTGACGGTGCCGATCTCACCGGCGGCGATCAGTTCGCGGGCGGCGGCGACGGCGGGCGCGTTGCGGTAGTTGAAACCGACGGTGCCCTGGACCCCGGCCTTGGCCACGGCGTCGGCGACCGCGCGGGTGTCGTCGGCGGTCAGGCCGACCGGCTTCTCGATCCAGATGTGCTTGCCCGCCTCGGCCATCGCGACGCCGATCTCGCGGTGCAGGAAGTTCGGGGCGGTGATGCTGACCGCCTGGACGCGGGGGTCGGCGGCGACCTCGCGCCAGTCACGGGCCGTCGAGGCGAACCCGTACCGCGCGGCGGCCTCCTCGGCCCGGCCCGGCACCTCCTCGGCCACCGTCACCAGCTCCGGGCGGACGGCGAGCTGCGGGAAGTGGTGCGCGACGCGCGCGTACGCCTGGGTGTGCACCCGCCCCATCCAGCCGAACCCCACGACGGCGACGCCGAGCGTACTCACCATGACTCCCTCTCTTTGGACCGGTCCAGGAGGGCCCAGGACGTCCGCACTCACCCTGAGGCGTCGCGGCAGCGTGTGTCAATTCTTTGACAGGCGGGACAGGCTTGTGGAACGGTCCAAAACATGAGGTCGCCGACCATCCGTGACGTCGCCGCACGCGCCGGCGTCTCCAAATCGCTGGTCTCGCTGGTGCTGCGCGGCTCCGGCAAGGTGCGCCCGGAGAAGCGGCGGGCCGTGCTGGCCGCCGTGGAGGAGCTCGGCTACCGGCCGAACACCGCCGCGCGCAGCCTGAGCGAGCAGCGCGCCCTACCCCGGGCCGGAACCACCGCCCCTGCTCCCGGCTCCACCCGGCCGGAGGGGACCCGCACCATCGGCGTCCTCCTGAACGACCTGCGCAATCCCTGGTTCGTGGAGCTGCTCGACGGCCTCGGCTCCCGGCTGCACGACAGCGGCCTGAACGTGCTGCTCGCCGACGGCCGGCTCAACCGCCGCCTCGGCGAGGACCTCCCCCGCGCCTTCACCGGCGTCGGGCTCGACGGGCTGGTCGCGGTCGGCACACTGCCGCCGTCCGAAGCCCTGCGTACGGCGGCGGGGCGGATCCCCACGGTGGTCGCGGGCTCCCGTGAACCCGTCCTGCCGCACGTGGACATCGTCGCGGGCGACGACGCGCACGGCGCCCGCCTCGCCACCGAGCACCTCATCGGGCTCGGCCACCGGCGCATCGCCCATATAGCCGGGCAGGGAGTGGTCGGCGAACTGCGCCGCCACAGCTTCGAGACGGTGATGCGCGAGCACGGCCTCGCCCGCACGGCGGTCGTGGAGCAGGGCGACCTGACGGAGGAGGGCGGCTACCGGGCCGCGGTCCGCCTGCTCAGCGCCCGCGAACGCCCCACGGCCGTCTTCGCGTTCAACGACATCGCCTGTGTCGGCGCGCTCTCGGCCGCCGAGGAACTGGGCCTCGAGGTGCCGCGCGACCTGTCCCTCGTCGGGTACGACAACACGTATCTGTCCCGGCTGCGGCATCTGTGGCTCACCACGGTGGACAACGGCGGCCGCCACGTCGGCCGCCACGCCGCCCGGTGTCTCCTCGACCGCCTCGCCGACCCGGCCCGCGCCGCCGAGACCGTCCTCACCACCCCGGCACTCGAGGTCCGGGGTACCTCGGGACCGCCCGCCGGGGACCCGGTCTGAGGGCTCCACCACCCGCCGGACGGCGCAGGGTACGGCACCGCACGGCACCCCGCCCGCCCGGAGGCGCGGCCGGAGGCGCCCGCTTATCGTGAGGCGGGGGGCCGGGCGTCCCTGGAGGCATGCATGCGGTCCACGTACAGAAGCTGCACGGCCGGGGCCGCGACCGCGGCGCTGACCCTGCTCGGGGCCGGCCTGCCGGCGGTCCCGGCCGGCACCGACGGCCCGGATCTGTCCCGCTTCTACGCACAGCGGATCGAGTGGTCCCGGTGCGAGGGCGAGGAGATGCCCGAGGACCTGCGGTGCGGGAAGGTGACCGTACCCCTGGACTACGCCCGGCCCGGCGCCGGCACGCTCGACGTGGCCCTGGCGCGCTACACGGCGACCGCGAAGAAGAAACGCGGTTCCGTGCTGCTGAACTTCGGCGGTCCGGGCGGCGCGGGGATACCGCCGCTCGCCCATGCCGGTGAGGACTTCATGGAGCTCACCAAGGGCTACGACGTGGTCAGTTTCGACCCGCGTGGCGTCGGCCGCTCCTCCCCCGTCACCTGCGGCGCGGGCACCGGCCGGTTCCTGGAGGCCACCGACGGCGCCGACGACGCAAGGGACCCCCGCACCGCGCTGAGACAGCTCCGGAGGGCCGCGGCCGACTGCCGCGAGAACTCCGGTCCCGTCCTGCCCCACATGGGCACGGTCAGCGTCTCCCGCGACCTGGACGTGATCCGCGCGGCCCTCGGCGACAAGAAGCTCAACTACCTGGGGTTCTCGTACGGGACACGGCTGGGCGCGGTCTACGCGGCCCGGTTCCCCGACCGGGTCGGGCGCATGGCCCTGGACGGCGTCGACACGCTCACCGACACCCCGGCCGAGCAGGGCCTGGCGGCCGCGCGGGCCCAGCAGACCGCGCTGGAGCACTACCTCCGGGCCTGCACCGAGCAGGTCACGTGCCCGTTCGGCCAGGACCCCCGCGCGGCCAGGGAGCAGATCGTCCACCTGATCGGCTCGCTCGACGACGACCCCGTCCCCACGGACTACGGCCCGGACCTCACCGGCCAGGACCTGGTCAACGCCATCGGTCAGGCGCTGTACAGCGAGCGGTCCTGGCCCGTGCTCACCCAGGCGCTCAACTCCCTCCTCATGGACGGTGACACCCACGGCCTGATCCAGCTCGCGGGCGGTGGCCACGCGGCCCCGTACCCGTCGCGCCCCCTCCGGGACACGCACTCCGCCGCGCTCGACGAGGCCGGCGACCGCGCGGAGAAGAAGGGCAACCGCCGCGACGGCAAGGGCGGCCTCGTGGACGACACGGAGGTGCCGCTCGACAACCTTCCCGCCGCGCTGATGGCGGTCAACTGCGCGGACGACCCCGACCGCCCCTCCGCCGAGCACATCACCCGGCAGATCGGCCGGCTGCGCGCGGCGTACGAGAAGGCGTCCCCGGTGTTCGGGCCGTCCCGGCTCACCCAGATGCTGATGTGTCACGGCCGTCCCGCGGGCACCGACTTCATCCGGGAGCGGGTGCGCGCCGTCGACACCCCGAAGATGCTGCTCGTCGGCACGCGCGGCGACCCGGCGACACCGTACCGCTGGACGGTCGGGACCGCCGAGCGGCTCGGCCCCTCGGCCGTGGTCCTCGACAACAGGGGCGAGGGACACACCGGCTACGGGTCGTCGGAGTGCGTGCACCGGAAGGTCGACGACTTCCTGCTCTACGGATCGCTGCCGGGCCACGGGAGTTCGTGCGGGCCCGAGGAGTGAGCACCGCGCGCCGCCTCACGCGGACGCGCACCGGCACACGGGACGGGCGGAAAATCCCGCTCACCACCGAATGCCCGCCCGGGGAAACGGTCCTATGGTGCTGTCATGGAGCACACCCTCAGCCCCGAGGCACTGGCCGAGCTGCGCCGTCCGCGGCCCTACCCGGCGGTGTCCGTGCTGACGCCGACGCACCGCCGCGAGCCCGGGGGCGCGGAGGACCGGCTCCGGCTGCGGAACGCGCTGGCCGAGGCGAAGCGACAGCTCGAGGCCGATCCCGCGGTCAGCCGGGAGCGGCGCAACGACGTCGCCGGGCAGCTCGACCGGGCGCTCGCGGAGATCGACCTGACGCACCCCGAGGACGGCCTGCTGATCTTCGCCGCGCCCGGCGAGCACCAGGTGTGGTCCCTGGCCCGCCCGGTGCCCGAGCGCGTGGTGCTCTCGGACACCTTCCTGACCCGCAACCTGGTGGCCGCACAGGCCGCCGAGCGGCCGTTCTGGGCCCTGTCTGTCTCCGCCGACCGGATCACGCTGTGGAACGGCGGCGGCGACCGTGTCGTCGAGGAGCACACCGGCGGCTTCCCGCGCACCCGGAGCCTCACGGACCCGGACGCCGAACGCAAGGAGCGCGTCGGTGATCTGCCCAGCACCTTCCGCGACGAGCGCACCCGCGCCTTCCTGCGCGAGGCCGACGCCGCCGTGGCCGCCGTGCTCCGCCACAACCCCCGGCCGCTGTACGTCACCGGCGAGCAGGCGGCGCTGTCCCTCCTGTACGAGGTCGGCACGGTCACCAGGTCCGCCACCCATGTGCCGCGCGGCGGTCTCGCGCACGGCACGCCCGAGGCGGTCCGGCAGGCGCTGCGCCCGCTGCTCGCCGCCGAGGACCGCCGGCACGTCGACGCCGTGACCCGGGAACTGGAACGGGCCCGCAACCGGCGGCAGTTCGCCGCCGGGGTCGACGAGGTGTGGCGACAGGCCGAGGAGGGCCGCGTACGGCTGCTCGCCGTCGAGGAGAACTACCGTGTGACGGTCCGTGACGACGGGGGCGACCATCTCGTCCCGGCCGAGACCGGCGACCTCGACGCCCGCGAGGACATCGTGGACGAGATCGTCGAACTGTGCCTGGAGACCGGCGCCGAGGTCCGCTTCGTACCGGACGGCACCCTCGGGGACGCACAGGGGATCGCGGGGGCGCTGCGTTACTGAGACAGCTCCGGCGTACGCACGCCTGGACAGGCGATCGCCGCTCGCGGGTGCGGAGATCACGCATCCGGCTCCTCCCGGACGTCAACTCCCGTATGGTGTCCGTCACTTGCACGCTCCGTCGGCAACCTGCGAAAGGGCCGGGCACACGCTCCGGAAGGCCTGCGGCATATGCCGGAAGCACCACCACATCGGGTGTTGCCAAAGCCCTTACAGCGCGTCGCGGGCTGTGCAACAGTCGTAACCGGTCCTTCCGTCCGAGTTGGCCGTACCGCCTCGTATCGGAGCACGTCATGCCGCCCCATCTCTCCGCGGACCGCTCGCCCGCCCAGCCGCCCGAACGCGGCACGGTGGACGCGCTCATCACGCAGACGCGGCGGCTGCGGGGCCATGTGGACGCGGTGCGCAGGGACACCGCGAGCGACGGGGGGCACCCCGAGGAGCGCTGGCAGCGCGCACTGTACGACCTGGCCCTGCACCAGCTGGACGACCTGGACGAACACCTGGCCCAGCTGCGGGACGGGCCGCCACCGCTCCCGGGTGACGGCACCGGCGCTCTCGCCGCACCGGCCGCGCCCCCCGGCGGCTCCCTCCTCAGCCGCGTCGGCAGCGCCGAGTGGAACCTGCTGACGGACGAGGCGAACTGGTCCGCCGAGCTGTACCGCATCCTCGGCCGCGACCCGGCCGCTCCCCCGCTCACCCTGGACGAACTTCCGTCGCTGGTACCGGCCGAGGACCGGCCCCGGCTGACCGGAATGGTCACGGACTGCCTGGTCGACGCGCAGCGCATCGACGGGGAGTTCCGGATCGTGCGCCCGGACGGCACCGAGCGCACCGTGCACATGATGGGCGAGCCCGTGCTCGGCGCCGACGGCAGCACCACGTCCATGTGGGCCGTGCTGCGGGACGTCAGCGAACTGCGGCGCAGCCAGCGGACGGTCAGCGAGACCCGTGACTCGCTGCAACGCCGCCGGCAGATCGCCCGGACCGAGCACCGGCTCGCGGTCGAGCTGCAGGAAGCCGTGCTGCCACCGTGGCGGGGCTCCCTGCGGCTCCCGCGGCAGGGCCCCCAGGCACTCGACCTGGCCGCCCGCCAGCTGCCCTCCTCGGCCGGCGAGCTGATCGGCGGCGACTGGTACGACGCCCTGGAACTGCCCGACGGCGACACCCTGCTGACCGTGGGCGACCTCACCGGGCACGGCGTCTCCGTCACCTCGGGCATGGCGATGCTGATCGGCGCCCTGCGCGGCATGGCCGTGACCGGTACCGCACCCGGCGAGATCATGGGCCGGCTCAACCAGCTGCTCGACGTCACCGTCCAGCCCGCCCTCGGCAGCGCCGTGTGCTGCCGCTACCGGCCCGGGTCCCGCACCCTCCTGTGGGCACAGGCCGGACACCCCGCCCCGCTGCTGTTCCGCGACGGGACGGGGTGCGCGCTGACGGCGCCGGAGGGCGTCCTCCTCGGGGCGACCTCGGGCGCCGCCTACGGGCAGGCCGAGGTCGCCCTCCGACAGGGCGACCTGCTGCTCCTGCACACCGACGGCCTGGTCCCCCGGCACAGCCGCACCGAGGCGGCCCGGAGGCTGCTCGGCCTGGCTCCCCGCCTCGACGGGGCCCGCACGGCTCAGGACTGCGTACGGACAGTCGTCGAGGAGTTCGGCGGGAGTGAGCGCGAGGACGACGCCTGTGTGCTCGTCGCGCGGGTCGTGCCCTGATCCGGGTCGCGTGCGGCCGCTCGCACGGTCACCGCGGCACGGATGCCCTCACCGGGACACGGGTCGCCGCCTCATACCCGCGCGCTGTTGCCTCCGGTGCCTCCGGAGGCCTTCCACTGTCCCTTGGGCAGCGCCAGCCGGATCTCCTCCCTCAGGTCCTGGATCTTGGGAAAGCCGGTGTACTGCCCGGTGAGCCGGTACATCTCGCGCAGCCGGTCCCAGGTGCGGTGCGAAGAGTTCGTGCTCATCGACGTCAGGGCCAGCCGGGCGTAGGTGTCCGCCTGCTCGGGGTCGTCGGCGATGAAGCAGGCCGAGGCCAGCGAGATGTGGTCGAAGATCTTCGACCGGTCCCGGCCCGCCTCCCGCAGCTCCAGCGCCCGCTTGGCATGGCGCTGCGCGTCACCGGCCGCGGCCGGATCGTGCTCGGCGAGGGTGCGGTACGCCAGGGCCTGCATGCCGTGCATGTCCGCGTCGTCGAACATCTGCATCCAACTCGGCGGTGGCACGTCCCCCTTGTCGGAGACGAACAGCTCCTCCGCCTCGCCGAGGGTGCGCCGCATGGCCTGGCCCTTGCCCATCGACGCCTGTGCCCAGGCCTCGATGGTGTAGAGCATGGCCTTGGTGCGCGGCAGCACCTCGTCGCCGGAACCGGACTTGGCGAGCTTCATCAGGTCGAGCGCGTCGTCGGGCCGGCCCAGATGCACCATCTGGCGGGCCGCCCGGGAGAGCGCCTCGCCCGCGCGGGGCCGGTCACCGCCTTCTCTGGCCGCATGCGCGGCGATGACGAAGTACTTCTGCGCCGTGGGCTCCAGGCCGACGTCGTGCGACATCCAGCCCGCGAGGACGGCGAGGTTGGCGGCGACGCCCCACAGGCGCCGCTGCAGATGGTCGGGGTGACGGTAGGCGAGCATGCCGCCCACCTCGTTGAGCTGTCCCACGACAGCCTTGCGCTGCAGCCCGCCACCGCGGGATGCGTCCCAGGCCCGGAACACCTCGACCGAGCGCTCCAGTTCCTCGATCTCCTGCGACCCGATGGGGGCCGCCTCGTAGCGGTCGTACCCAGCGGGGTCGGCGTGCAGGGGATCGTCGAGTCGGGGAGCGTCGGCAGCGAGGGCCGGATCGGAGTGCAGCCAGTCGTGCATGGCGCTGCTGAGTGCGGATCCTGCGGCGAGCGCGGCGCCCGCGCCCACCAAGCCGCGTCGGTTGAGCATGAGGTCCATTCCCGTGAATTCGGTGAGGACCGCGGCGGTCCGTTCGGGCGCCCACGGCATCCCGTCGGGATGTTCCGCACTCCCGCCGCTCTGCCGTCTCCCCGTGCGCCCGTGCCGGACCAGACCGAGGTCCTCGATGGTCACGACACGGCCGAGACGCTCGGTGAACAGCGCCGCCAGCACCCGCGGTACGGGATCGCGCGGGATTTCTCCCATGTCGATCCAGCGCCGCACCCGCGAGGTGTCCGTGGCCAGCTGGGGGTGGCCCATGGCCGCCGCCTGCCGGTTGACGAGCCTCGCGAGTTCGCCCTTGGACCAGCCGGCCAGGCCGAACAGGTCCGCGAGGCGGGTGTTGGGTTGTCCGCTCACGTCAAGCCCCCAGGGTTCTCGGCTGACTTGACAGTAGCCCTGTGTCAGTTGCTGCGGGACTATTCGCCAGGGTTCGCCAGGGCACGCCAGATGGTGTGCCACCGGCGATCGGGTGTCGGGTAGGAACGCGCCACCCCGACCCGGTCGCCGCAGGACACTCCCCAGGGTGCGACCAGGGCGGCCGGGCCGGGTTGCGCGCTGAACTCTCCGGCACACGAAGGGATCTGTTCCGCCCATGCACGCAGCGTCGTCCTCCGTGTCCGCCCCTCCCCGGTCGCTGCGCCCCCGCCCCGGCGGCGGGGGCCCCTACCTGGACCCCGCCCGCCCGGCGGCCGCCGTGCTCGGTGCCGGCAGGCCGCTGCGCGCTCCGGGGCCCGGCACCCAACCGCTCAGCGGGAGACTCGACTTGTCCGGCCCTCAGGGCGCACAGCTTCGCGCGGCGATCGCTTCGGTGCATCGCATCTGCCCGGAGTTCACTCCTGTGCAGGTGCTGCGCCGAAGCGGGCGCTCCGTGCTGCTCGTCGGCACGGTGGGCCGCAGCACCGCCGTCGCCAAGTGCCTGCTGGACCGCTCTCCGATCTGGACGGAGCGGAGCAGGCACGAAATAGCTGCGTACCGCGCGTTCGTGAGGCACCGGCCGCCTGTCCGGGTGCCACGGCTGATCGCGGCGGATCCGGACAACTGCACGCTGGTGATCGAGCGGATGCCGGGCCGGGCGGCCGCGCTCCAGCGGCATCCGGTGGAGGCCCCGGCCCGCGCGGACATCCGGGCGGCGCTGGGAGCGGTCTGCCGGCTCAACGCGTGGCGGCCGCCGGCGGGCCTGTTCGACGCGCCGCTGGACTACGCGGAGCGGATCGCCCGCTTCCATGAGCTGGGTCTGCTCACCGACCGGGACATGGGCGATCTGCAGAAGCTGGTGCACGGCATCGCGCACACGGCGGGCCGGCACGGCATGGGCCAGTTCTGTCATGGCGACGCCCTCCTGTCGAACATCCTGCTGTCACCGGCGGGCCCGGTCCTGGTCGACTGGGAACACGCGGGCTGGTACCTGCCGGGCTACGACCTGGCGACGCTCTGGGCGGTGCTCGGGGACGCCCCGGTCGCGCGCCGTCAGATCAGCCAGATCGCACAGTCGGCCGGCCCGGCGTCGCGTGACGCGTTCCTGGTGAACCTGATGCTCGTGCTGACCCGTGAGATCCGCACCTATGAAACCGCCGTGCAGCGTTCGATGCACGACATGGCCCCCTCACCGGCCCATCCGGGCGCTGCGCCGACCGGCGAGGAACAGCGGCTGCTGCTGAGGCGGCTGCACGACGACTGCCAGCTCGCCCGCCGGGCCGTGCGAGCGGCGGTCGGCACTCGCTGACGGGGGACGAGGGTCCGCGGTGCGCTCGGGGCAACGGCGCACCGCGGACCTTCGTCATGTCCGCCCCACCGGCTTCCCCCGGCCCTCACCGGTCCACTCCACTGACGCCTCGCAGGCCCCAGGGCCACCGCCGCGGAAAACCTCCCCTCGCCTCGGCCGACATGGCGAACCGACACCACAGCGGCATGATTGACGGATCGTCGGCGAGCCGATACCACTGACCCACGCCGAAGCCTTCGGAACACACCTACGCGATCCCTCGACACGGGTCTCCGCGTCCCGGAGGCGCAGCAGGACGCAACAGCACCACACCCCCACCCAAGGACCGACCGTCCCAGGAGGCTGCTTTGCGAGGACCCACCACCGACCGCGGGCGCGCCGCCGGGCACAGACGCGCACGCAGAACGGCAGCGGTCACCGTCGCCTCGGCGGCGCTGCTGCTGCCCCTGCTCGGCGCCGCCCCGTCCGGCGACACCGCGGAGGACTCCGCCACCCGGCTCCAGGACGCCTTCACCACCGCGGCCGACCGGTACGACGTACCCCGGAGCGTGCTCCTCGGTGTCTCGTACCTGCAGTCCCGCTGGGACGCGCACGGCGGGGCGCCGAGTGTCACGGGCGGCTACGGTCCGATGCACCTGACCGACGCCCGTACGGCCCTCGACGGGGCCCCGCACCACAGCGAGGGCACGGAGGACCCCCGCGGCGACGACTCCCGGCCGGCGGTGCCGCCCCGGGCGGACGTGCCGGAGGACTCCGAACTCCCCGCCCGGCTGCGCACCCTGACGCGGGCCGCCGAGCTGACCGGGCTGCCGGCCGAGGAGCTTCGTACGGACGCGGCGGCCAACGTGGCGGGCGGGGCCGCGCTGCTCGCCGCCGCGCAGCACGGGCTCGGCGAGCCGGCGAGCGACGACCCGGCCGACTGGTACGGGGCGGTGGCGCGGTTCTCCGGCGCGGACGACCGGGCGACGGCCGCCGCGTACGCCGACGACGTCTTCGAGGTGATCCGCACCGGTGAGCGGCGCACCACGGACGCCGGCCAGCGGGTGACGCTCGCCGCCACGCCCGGGCTCCGCCCCGACACCGCGCAGCTCGCGCGGGCCGGGCTGCGCGCGGCGGACGCGGAGGGCACGGAGTGCCCGCGGAGCGTGTCGTGCGAGTGGATCCCGGCGCCGTACGAGGAGTTCGGCGAGGGCGACTACGGCAACCACGACCTGGCCGACCGTCCGGCGTCGCAGCGCATCGAGTAC
This sequence comes from Streptomyces sclerotialus, assembly GCA_000719105.1. Lineage (GTDB taxonomy): Bacteria > Actinomycetota > Actinomycetes > Streptomycetales > Streptomycetaceae > Streptomyces > Streptomyces sclerotialus_B. Next base: position 27,253 of record JODX01000038.1, read on the forward strand.
ATCGTCGTCCACGACACCGAGGCCACCTGGGACACCACGCTGAAGCTGGTCCAGGACCCCACGTATGTCTCGTGGCACTACTCGCTGCGCTCGACCGACGGTCACATCGCCCAGCACCTGAAGGCCAAGGACGTGGGCTGGCACGCGGGCAATTGGTACGTCAACGCCAAGTCGATCGGCCTGGAGCACGAGGGCTTCCTCGCCTCGCCGGACGCCTGGTACACGGAGGCGATGTACCGGACGTCGGCCCGTCTGGTGCGGTACCTCGCCACGAAGTACCGCATTCCGCTGGACCGCCGGCACATCCTCGGCCACGACAACGTTCCCGGGGTGACCTCCGCGAACATCCCGGGCATGCACACCGACCCCGGCCCGTACTGGGACTGGCAGCACTACTTCACCCTGATCGGCCGCCCGTTCACCGCCACGGCGGGCCCCAAGGGCGGCCTGGTGACCATCGCCCCCGACTTCTCGAGGAACCGGCCCGCGTACACCGGCTGCGCCACCGCGGGCGAGCCCTGCCCGGTGCACGGCTCCAGCGCCGTACGCCTGCGCACGGCGCCCGCCGAGGACGCCCCGCTGGTCAAGGACATCGGCCTGCGGCCGGGCGGCGGCGACTCGACGACCGACGTGAACGACGTCGGTTCACGGGTGTCGACCGGCCAGCGGTACGCGGTGGCCGACCGTGCGGGCGACTGGACGGCGATCTGGTACCTGGGCCAGAAGGCCTGGTTCCACAACCCGCGCAAGCAGCCGACGGCGCGGAACGCGTCCGGCCCGGTCGTCACGCCCAGGCAAGGGCTCACCGAGGTGCCCGTGTACGGGAGGGCGTACCCGGAGAAGGAGGCCTACCCGGAGGGCGTGCCGGTGCAGGCGGTCTCCCCGCTGCCGTACAAGCTGCTCGCGGGCCAGCGGTACGCGGCCGGCGGCAAGGTGCCCGGCGAGTACTTCTACGCGCCGACCTTCGACACGGGCGTGCACCGGGTCGTGGTCGGTGAGGACCAGTACTACGAGATCCAGTTCGGCCACCGGGTGGCGTACGTACGGGCGGCGGACGTGCGGCTGCTGCCGTCGGCCCGGTAACCGGCGCGCGACGAAGGGCCGGGGCTCGCGCCCCGGCCCTTCGTCGCAGGAGATCCGGCCCTCGGAGAGCTTGAGGCGCCGTACGATCAGCAGGTTGTCGCCCTGCATCACCGGGATGTCCTCGGACCCGACGACGGTGATCTCCTCGTCGTTCTCCAGCGCCAGCAGCAGCTGGGCCACCTCGAACGGGATCTCGCCCTCCTCGGTCTCGCGTGCCGGGGAGCCCTCCGGGAGATTGCCGATGATCATGGCGGGGCCACGGCCGCCGAACAGGTCGTAGCGCAGGAAGACGCCCTGGCAGCTGCCGTCGGGAGCGGGCAGCAGGCCCGCGCCGAGATTGCCGGGCCAGTCGCCCGGGTCCATGGCCAGTACGTCGAAGTCGGGGCCGGCGGGAGTGGCACTGCGGCGGCGGAGGAAGGACATGCGGCCATGGTACGTGCACGGCCGGATGCGACGACGTGCGGGCGAGGCCCGGGAGACGGGACGGACGGGTGGGCACACCGTGCCTGCCCGGCCGCGGCGTGCTCACGTTCAGTCGTGCTCCTGCCCGTGCTCCTGCTCGTGCTCCTGCTCCTCCTGATGCTGCTCCGGGGGTACCACCGCGACCGGGCTCGCCGCGTGCAGCAGGACGGCATGGGTGACGGAGCCGATCATGCGGGCCGGTGCCGTGATGCGCCTGCGGTGGCGGCCCACCACCACGAGTTCGGCGTCCTTGGACGCGGCCACGAGATGCCCGGCCGCGTCGCCCGCGAGCACGGTGAACTCCACGTCGACCCGGGGGAACCGGTCACGGAGCGCGGCGGTGCGGTCCTCCGCCAGGGAGCGGGTCTCCCGGGCGACGGCGTCCGGGTCGATCACCGGGGGCGGGAAGTCGCCGGGCACCGCCCATGCCCCCAGCGGCCACGGGTACGCGACCACCACCTGGACGCGGGCGTCACGGCGGTCGGCCTCCGCGAACGCGAACGCGAGCGAGGCGGCGTCGGGATTGTCGGCGTGCAGTCCGACGACGACACGCGGTCCGGGGGCGAGGGGCACGGAGTCGTGGACCTCGCGCCCGGACGGCGGCACCACGACCACGGGACAGTCGGCGTCCCGCGCGGCGGCCATGCTGCTGGAGCCCAGGATCAGCCCGGCGAATCCGCCCCGGCCCCGCGAGCCGGCCACCAGCAGCTGTGCCGTGGCGCCGAGCTCGGGCAGCAGGACTTCGGGGGCGCCCGCCATGCGGGAGTACTCGACGGCCGGTGGTCCGGTGCGGTCCCGCAGCCGCGCGCGTACGTCGTCGAGGACCGGGTCGTCGACGAAATCGGGCGGCATGACGGCCGTCACCTCGGGCCGGCCCAGGACCATGCGCTGCCACACATGGACGACGCACAGGGGCGCCCCGCGCGTCCGGGCAGCCGTGACGGCCCACTCCAGGGCGCGCAGACTGCCCTCCGACCCGTCGACGGCCGCGATGACCGGCGCAGTGCTCATCGTTTCCTCGCCTCCGGCACACACTTCGTCTCCTGGAGCCAGCCTGGGTGTGTCGGGGGCCGGCTCCGAGGCGGCTCACAGACCGGGTGTCCGGAAAAGGAGGTGATTCACCCCCGTGGCGTGCCGATCACGTACGGGAGCCACATGTGCGCGCACACCATCTGCCCTCGGTCGCGGGTCGGCTCAGGTCAGATCGAACTCCCCTTCGCGCGCGTCCGACATGAACGCGCCCCACTCTGCGGGAGTGAAGATCAGGGAAGGGCTCTCGGGCCGGCCGCCGTTGCGCATCGCGATGAAGCCCTCGACGAAGGCGATCTGGACGTCGCCCCGCCCTCGGCTGCTGGAGCGCCACTCGGCGCCCGTGAGGTCCAGGTCAGGCTTGTTCCAGCCCGCGAGTGAGGGCTGCTCCATGGTGGTCTCCGCCACGTCCGTGCTCCTCCCGGTTCGTCGTCCGCCGCCAGACTAGCGATCGGTCACCGCTGCCGACAGGCCATGTGAGGGGGAGGTTCGGGTGGCGGGTCCGGATGCCCGGCAGCCATGTCGCACGTACTCGCGGTGCCGGAAAAAGTACGGTCCGATCTCTTGCCCGGGGCGTTCCCGGCTGGATTACTGATCACGGAAGTGACGACCGAATGATCGGTCGACCGGAGGCTGTGGTCGGCGGGAGAGGGTTTCCGATGGCGGATGCGGCGCTGCTGGACGCGGGAGAACGGCTCGGCGCGCGGGAGCTGCGGGCCCTGCAGCTGAAGCGGCTGCAGGCGACGCTGCGGCACGTGTACACCGACGTGCCCTTCTACCGGGATGCGTTCGACAGGGCGGGGCTCCGCCCGGAGGACTGCCGCGAGCTCGCCGATCTCGCCCGGTTCCCGTTCACCACGAAGGCGGATCTGCGGGCGCACTATCCGTACGGGATGTTCGCCGTGGAGCGGGAGCGGATCCGGCGCATCCATGCCTCGAGCGGGACGACCGGGCAACCCACGGTCGTCGGCTACACGGAGAACGACCTCTCCATGTGGTCCGACATGGTGGCCCGCTCGATCCGCGCGGCGGGCGGGCGCCCCGGCGACACCATCCATGTGGCCTACGGCTATGGGCTGTTCACCGGTGGGCTCGGCGCACACTACGGGGCCGAGCGGCTCGGGTGCACCGTCGTGCCGGCGTCCGGCGGTATGACGGCCCGACAGGTGCGGCTGATCCAGGATCTGCGGCCGCGGATCATCATGGTGACGCCGTCGTACATGCTGACGCTGCTCGACGAGTTCGAGCGGCAGGGCGTCGATCCGCGCGGCACGTCGCTGCGGGTGGGAATCTTCGGGGCCGAGCCGTGGACCGAGGGGATGCGGCGCGAGATCGAGGAGCGGTGCGGGATCGACGCCGTCGACATATACGGGCTCTCGGAGGTCGTCGGCCCCGGGGTCGCCCAGGAGTGCGTGGAGACGAAGGACGGACTGCACATCTGGGAGGATCACTTCTTCCCGGAGGTCGTGGATCCGGTGACGGGCGAGGTGCTGCCCGACGGTGAGCGAGGCGAACTCGTGTTCACCTCGCTCACCAAGGAGGCGATGCCCGTGATCCGCTACCGGACCCGGGACCTGACGCGGCTGCTGCCGGGCACGGCCCGTACGTTCCGCCGGATGGAGAAGGTCACCGGGCGCAGCGACGACATGGTGATCCTGCGCGGGGTGAACCTCTTCCCCACCCAGATCGAGGAGATCGTGCTGCGCACTCCCGGTGTCGCCCCGCACTTCCAGCTCCGGCTCACCCGTGAGGGCCGGCTCGACGCACTCACCGTCCGGGCCGAGGCGCGCGCCGGAACCACGCCGGAGATCAGGGACGCGGCGGCCCGGGCCATCGTGGCGGCCGTGAAGGACGGCATCGGCGTCTCGGTGGCCGTGGAGATCGTCGAGCCGGAGTCGCTGGAGCGCTCCGTGGGGAAGATCAAGCGGATCGTGGATCTGCGGGCCCGGTGAGCGGAACGTGGATCTGCGGGCCCGGTGAAGCGAATCGCACATCCGCGGGCCCGGTCAGGGCTTGCGTCCCACCCCGCCGTGCTGGCCGATCGGCTTCGGGTCGGTGCCGGGCTCCGGGCGCCACAGCGGTACCGAGACGATGCCGGGCTCCACCAGCTTCAGGCCGTCGAAGAACGCCGCGATCCGGTCCACGGGGCGCAGGAAGTACCCGGCCGCGCCTGTCTCGTTGTACGCGTCCTGGGCCTGCTCGTAGTCGGGGTCCGTGCCGCGCGAGCCGTCGTTGACGCACAGATGGCTGCCGGACGGCAGGCCGTCCATCAGCCGGCTCACGAGCGCGCGGGCACCGTCGTAGTCCTCTATGTGACCGAGGATGCCGCTGAGGATGAGGGCGACGGGCTGCTCGAGGTCCAGCGTCCGGGCGGCGGCCGCCAGGATGCCGTCCGTGTCGAACACGTCGGCGTCCACGTAGGACGTCGCGCCCTCGGGAGAGGAGTAGAGCAGGGCGCGGGCGTGCGCGAGGACCATCGGGTCGTTGTCGACGTAGACGATCCGGGACTCGGGCGCGTACCGCTGGGCGACCTCGTGGGTGTTGTCCTCGGTCGGCAGGCCCGTCCCCACGTCCAGGAACTGCCGGACGCCGGCCTCCTGGACCAGGTAGCGGATGCTGCGGCCGAGGAAGGCGCGGCTGCTGCGGGCGATGGTCACGATGCCCGGGAAGACGGCGGTGTAGGCGTCACCGGCCTCCTCGTCCACCGGGTAGTTGTCCTTGCCGCCCAGCCAGTAGTTCCAGATGCGGGCCGAGTGCGGCACCGTGGTGTCGATCCTCTGCCTCGCCGCCGCCTCGGGGCTCATCGCTCGGTCGGTCATGGGGCCCGTCTCCTCAGCAGATGCGTGCACGGTCGGGACGACCGGATGTACGCAACACCCGTCACGGGCGCACCAGTTCACAGCAGACAACAGAAGCACCGGTCGTCACCGTGGTGATCCTAAGCCTCTTCCGTCACTGCCGGGTCATCAGGCCCCTCCGGCCCCGGCGAACCGGTCCCGCAGTTCCCGCTTCAGGATCTTGCCGCTCGCGTTGCGTGGCAGTTCGTCCACGAACAGGACCCGCTTGGGCGCCTTGAAGCCGGAGAGCTTCTCGCGCGCGTGGGTGAGCAGTTCGGCCTCGGTGACGTCCCCGCGCGGGACGACCACGGCGGTGATCGCCTCGATCCATTTGTCGTCGGGCAGCCCGATCACGGCCACCTCGGCGACCCGCCCGTGCGTGTAGAGGGCGTCCTCGACCTGGCGCGAGGCGACCAGCACACCACCGGAGTTGATGACGTCCTTCACCCGGTCGACGACCGTGAAGTACCCCTCGGCGTCCCGTACCACCAGGTCACCGGAGTGGAACCAGCCGTCGCGGAAGGCTGCGGCGGTCTCCTCCGGCTTGTCCCAGTAGCCCTGGCAGAGCTGCGGGGAGCGGTAGACGATCTCGCCCGGCTGCCCGTCGGGCACGTCCGCGCCGGACTCGTCGACGACCCGCGCCTCGACGAACAGCACCGGCCGCCCGCAGGAGTCCATGCGTCCCTTGTGCTCGTACGGCCCGAGGACCAGCGCGAGAGGGCCGATCTCGCTCTGCCCGAAGCAGTTGTAGAAGGCCAGCTTCGGCAGGCGCTCCTTCAGCCGTTCCAGCACGGGCACCGGCATGATCGACGCCCCGTAGTAGGCCTTGCGCAGTCCGCTCAGGTCGCGGCCGGCGAAGTCGGGGCGGTTCGACAGCCCGATCCACACGGTCGGCGGGGCGAACAGGCTGTCGGCGCGGCCCGCCTCGATCAGGTCGAGGATCGTGTCGCCGTCGGGCGCGTCCAGGACGACGTTCTCGGCGCCCACGGCCAGGTACGGCAGCAGGAAGACGTGCATCTGCGCCGAGTGGTAGAGCGGCAGCGCGTGCACGGGTCGGTCGCCCGCCTGGAGGTCGAGGGCGGTGATCGCGCTCAGGTACTCGTGCACCAGCGCGCGGTGCGTCATCATCGCGCCCTTGGGCAGGGCGGTGGTGCCCGAGGTGTACAGCAGTTGCGCCAGGTCCTCGGCGCGCGGCTCGTCCCCGTCGTACGGCTCCGTCGCGGCGAGCCGGGCGAGCAGGGAGTCCCCGGTGTCGCGCAGCGCCAGGGTGCGCGTCCCCGCGGGCAGCCGGCCGGCCAGGTCCGGGTCGGTGAGGACGAGCGCGCTGCCGGACTGGCCGAGGAGGTACGCCAGGTCGTCACCGGTCAGGTTCTGGTTGACGGGGACGTGCACCAGACCGGCACGCGCACAGGCCAGGAAGGCGATCAGATACGCGTCCGAGTTGTGGCCGTAGGCGGCGACGCGGTCTCCGTGGGCGAGTCCGGTGTCGCGCAGGGCCCGCGCCGCGCGCGAGACGGCGTCGTCCAGTTCGGCGTACGTCCAGGAGCGTGCCCCGTAGTGGAGGGCGACGCGGGCCGGAGTGCGCCGGGCGCTGCGCCGCAGGACTCCGTCCACCGTCACCTCGTGTCCTGCCGCCACCGTCATGTCCCGCTCCTTCGCTCCGCCGCCCTGGCGTGATCCTGGTGCGGCGGTGCGAGCGGGGTCAAGCGTCCGGCACGCGGCGGGGAGCTTCCGTATCTGGCGTGATCACGGTCAACCACCACACTTCTCGGGCGCACCCACCGACAACTCCAGTTGACCGTTGTTACGCTCAACCACTTCTTCCGCCAAGGATGTTGGGAGGCTCGATTGCGCACCCACCTGAGACGACTCGTCGTCGTGGCCGCCGCTCTGTTCACCGCCGCCGCGTCCCTGCCCGCCGCCGCGGCCGGGGACCGGGGCCGTCAGGAGAACCCCTCGCACGGCGGCCTGTCCGCCACCATCCGCTACACCGAGTACGGCATCCCGCACATCCTCGCGAAGGACTACGCGGGCCTCGGCTTCGGCGAGGGCTGGGCGCAGGCCGCCGACCAGGTGTGCACGCTCGCCGACGGCTTCGTCACCCTGCGCGGTGAGCGGTCGCGGTACTTCGGGGCCGACGCGGCACCCGACGGCTCGCTCTCCTCGGCCGCGGACAACCTCAGCAGCGACCTGTACTTCCGCGGGGTGCGCAAGTCCCGCACGGTGGAGAAGCTGCTCGCCGAGCCCGCACCCGTGGGCCCGAGCCGCGAGGTCCGGGACCTGATGCGCGGCTGGGCGGCCGGTTACAACGCCTGGCTGCGGCAGAACGAGGTCACGGACCCCGCCTGCCAGGGCGCCGACTGGGTGCGGCCGGTCACCGCGCTCGACGTGGCGACGCGCGGCTACGCCATCGTCGTGATCGCCGGGGAGGGGCGGTTCGTCAACACGATCACCGACGCACAGCCGCCCGCCGAGGCCTCCTCCGCGCCCCGTACCGCCGACGCGGAGGCCGTGACACGAGCCGCGCGCGAGCTCTATGGCGCCGAGAACGCCGACATGGGCTCCAACGCGGTCGCCTTCAGCGGTGCCACCACGGCGAACGGCCGGGGTCTGCTGCTCGGCAACCCGCACTATCCGTGGGAGGGCGGCCGCCGGTTCTGGCAGTCGCAGCAGACCATCCCCGGTGAGCTGAACGTGGCGGGCGGCTCCCTGCTCGGCACGCCGACGGTCTCGATCGGTCACAACGCGCACGTGGCCTGGAGCCACACCGTCTCCACCGGCATCCCGGCCAACCTCCACCAGCTGACGCTGGATCCGGACGATCCGACGGTGTACCTGGTGGACGGGAAGCGCGAGCGGATGACGAAGCGCACCGTGACCGTCCCGGTCGAGGACGGGGCGCCGGTGACCCGTACCCAGTGGTGGACCCGCTACGGCCCCGTCATCACCTCGCTCGACCCGCGGACTCCGCTGCCGTGGACCACCACGACCGCGTACGCGCTGCACGACCCGAACGCGAAGAACCTGCGCTTCGCCGACACCGGGCTGGGCTTCAGCAAGGCCCGCAGCACGGACGACGTCCTGAAGTCGCTGAAGCGGAACCAGGGCATCCCGTGGGTGAACACGATCGCCGCGGACTCCTCCGGGCACTCCCTGTTCACCCAGTCGCAGGTGCTGCCCCGCATCACCGACGAGCTGGCGGAGCGCTGCTCGACCGCGCTGGGCCGGGCCACGTATCCGGCGTCCGGGATCGCGGTCCTGGACGGCTCGCGCGGCGACTGCGCGCTCGGCAGGGACTCGGACGCCGTGCAGCCGGGGATCTTCGGACCCTCGCGGATGCCGACGCTGAAGGACGCCCCGTACGCGGAGAACTCCAACGGCACCGCGTGGCTGGCCAACGCCGACCGGCCGATCACGGGCTACGAGCGGGTCTTCGGCACGGTCGGCACCCAGCTCGGGATGCGCACGCGCGGCGCCCTCGAGGACGTGTCGGCGATGGCCGAGCGGGGCGGTCTGACCGTACGGGACCTGCAGCGGCAGCAGTTCGCCAACCGGGTGCCCGCGGGTGACCTCGTGGCCGGCGACCTGGTGCGGGCGTGCGCCGCGCTGCCGGGCGGTACGGCGACGGGCACGGACGGCAGGCCGGTCGACGTCCGCGAGGCGTGCGGCGTGCTGAAGGCGTGGGACCGGACCACCGACACCGGCAGCCGGGGCGCACTGCTCTTCGACCGGTTCTGGCGGAAGCTGACGCAGTCGGTGCCGGCGGCGCAGCTCTGGAAGGTGCCGTACTCGGCGGCCGACCCGGTGCGCACCCCGAACACGCTGAACACGGACGCGCCCGGCGTCGCCACGGCGCTCGCCGACGCGGTGACGGAGCTGCGCGCGGCGGGCATCCCGCTGGACGCGAAGCTGGGTGACCACCAGTTCGTCGTACGGGACGGGGAGCGCATCCCCGTGCCGGGCGGCACCGAGGCGCTCGGTGTGTGGAACAAGATCGAGCCGGTGTGGGACGCGGCCGGTGGCGCCTACACGGAGGTGGCGCACGGGTCCAGCTACCTGCAGGCGGTGGGCTGGAACGGCGGGAGCTGCCCCGTGGCCCGCACCCTGCTGACGTACTCGCAGTCGTCGAACCCCGCCTCGCCGTACTTCAGCGACCAGACCCGGCTGTTCTCGGAGGAGAAGTGGGTGACGTCGCGCTTCTGCGAGAAGGAGATCCTGTCCTCGCCGAAGCTGAAGGTGGTCCGGGTCGCCGAGCACCGCCGTTGATCCGTACGGGGCATTGACACCCGCCGCACTTTGACATGAAAGTTTCAACCCGCTGAACGAACTGCGGAAGTTACTTTCGGTCGGTGCGGCGGGAGGCCTTCGATGACCGGGACGACGCGGAGCACGGCAGACACGGATCCGGGCGCGGGCGGCCCCACCCGCCGTCAGCTGGGCAGAGGTCTGCTCGCCCTGGGCGGCGCGCTCGCCGTCGCCCCCTTCCCCGCGGGCCCGGCCGCCGCGGCTTCCGACGGCGGCCGGGCCCGGCCCACG
>JODX01000039.1 GCA_000719105.1 Streptomyces sclerotialus
GTGCGGCAGGCCGCCGTCCCGGTCGGCAAGCTGGAGCCGTCGCGCGGGAAGCGCACGAAGCCGGCCGGCCGCGAAGGCTCCTCGCCCGTACCGCCCTCAAGAAGACCGCCCGGCGGGACGGGGAGGCCGCCCTGATCGACGGCATCCCCATCCCACCCACCCGGCGCCGTACCGGAGAGCGAACCGGCCGAACTGCGGACTGCTCCGGCGGGCATCGCCGCCATGGCCTGTGCGTCCTCCCGCCGGCCGACGAGCGGGGCCGTCCGGTGTGCTTCTCGGCCGTCCGGCCCGGCCGCAGCCACGGCGTCACCGCTGCCCGTCGCGACCGCATCCCGGCCCACCCGCGTGCCGCCCGCCTCCGTGCCCCAGCCGACCCGGGCGTCCTCGGCCCGGACGACGAGCGGGCCCGCGCCGCCGACCCTGTGTCGCGCGCTGCCCGTCCTGATGGGCATCGAGGTGGCCGCTGCCGAAACCTGTTCTCTACCGCAGGCACCCCACGATCAGGACGCCCCCGTAGCAGCGTCACCGGGCCGGGATCGGCTCGTGACGTTGACCGGGTTACCGTCGGGGCTTTGACGCCCGCGACCAGCATGAGCGCCCCGATACGCAGTCGCCCCCTGACCGGCCACGTCAAGACGGCGGAGCTTCTGTGAACCAGGCCGCCACCTGACGTCCCGTCGGTAGAGAGGCGGACGTGGCGTCGTTGCGAACCGGGGAAAGTTGCGAGCCTGACGTGCGCCGTCTGCGCGTGTCCCCCACCACGCGCTTGGTAGGCCACCTCCGCCTGGCGTCGCCCTGGCCGTCGTACTCCGGGATCGCGCACCGCCGGGGAGGGGCGCTGGGCGGATCGCCACACCCACGAGGCGCGCCCCGCGGACGATCGTCGGCAGCCGCGCCTTTCACCGGCGGCCCCTCCACGGCTGCCGGGCCGGCGCACGCATGTATGACAACGGCGCCGCCGCGGCGTTCCGTCACACGCCGGTGCGCAGGGGGCCTCAGCGGTTCGTGATCAGTTCCGCGCGCTCAGGCCCTACGCAAGAAGGGCCGGTGCGTCCCATGAGTCACGTGAAGTCGCTCGCAGTCGTCCCGGAGTCTCGTGCCGATCAGCGGGCGTTGATCGAACCCAACTGCTCGTCGAGCACCCCTGGATCGCAGCAGACACGTACCCGGGCGACGCGATCGTCGCGGACCTCGTACAAGGCCATGCAGTCGAGGTCCATGTGACCACCGATCTTCGTACGACCGAACGCCGGCATCGGCTCGACCAGTATGCCGTTCAGCCGCAGGTGCACCATGCAGTGGGCACTGTCGTAGGCGAAGAACGGGCCGGCGAGGATGCTGAAGGTCAGGTCGGGGATCGCCTGCCAGATGACGGTGAAGAGCCCGGTGACCGCATCGGCGCCCCGCACGTCCGCACGGCGCAGCGCATCGTCGTCGAAGACGACATCGGGCGAGAGGACGTCCGCGAACCCGTCAGGGTCGCGACGGTTGAGTACCGCGTAGTAGCGCTCGAATGCCCGGACCGTGGCCAAGGCCGTGCCGCTGTCAGTCATGTTTGTTCCTTCGCTCGGATGAGATGTGTCAGCTCTCGCGATCGGTCGACCACCGCGGCTCGAACATGCGACGGCGGGCCGGCATGGAGTGTTCGCTTGCCTCATGGTCGCGACTTCGTCGGGGACACCGGGCCTCGCCGACTCCGCCAGGGCTGCCCTGGGCAGTCAACGCGCGGTGCGCCCGCCGATCGCGTCGGCGCATTCGTCCGGAGGCCGCCGAGCAGGACCCGCGGCCCTCGCTGCCTATGAACACCACTTCATGCGGGACAACGCGTGAACGCATACTCGATCTGCGCGACGAAGGCGGCAGTATCTCCGGGCCGCATCTCGCCGATCACCCTTAGCGATCGCTCGATATGACGCATCATGCCTTCCCGTTCCCCGCACCCGCAAGCCGCGTGTCCGAGAGCACGTCCTGCCGGCCGGCCGTCATCGGGCACGGCTGCGTGGCCGGTCATGACGTGCCGGACACCGGTCACCTCCGACGCCGGACATCCGTCCGATGGCTCAGCAAGTCCTGACCACGAGACACGCAGAGCTCACGGAACGCCTGCGCGCGTCGCGTCAGCCGGATCCCTCGCCGACGGGCCAGGACGATTGTCAAAGGGGGCAGGGGGTCTGCAATCGGCACCGCGACGACGCCGGAACCCCAGTGTGGAGGCGTCCCGCCGAGCGGCTGGCTGAGAATCGTGTAGCCGCGGCCGGCTTGGACCAGCGCTCGGATCAGGTCGAAGTTGGCCAGCTCCAGTTGCGGTGACACATGGACGCCGGACAGCCGGAAGGTCTGGGTGAGTGATCGAGCAGGCGGCGTTGCGACCGCGATCAGAGGCGTGTCGTCGAGATCGTCGAGGCGTACGTCCTGTTGAGTCGCCAGCGGATGGTCCACGGGCAGCAGGACATGCGCCACCGAAGCGGCCACCTCGTCGAAGACCAGCTCATCCAGAAGTTCGAAGTCGTAGATAAGAGCCAGTTCGAGTTCACCACTGACGAGGCTCGCCATGAGAACGTCCTGGGCATCCGCGTGAATGTCCAACCGGACGTCGGGATGCGCGGCAGCGAACTCGACGACGAGCGGCGTCAGTACGGCCGGGGCCATCGCGTTGAAGCACCCTACCGCCAGCCTGCCGGTCAACGAATCCTGCAAGGCCCCCGCAAGCGAGCCGAGGTCGTCGGCGTCCTGCAGGAGCCGCCGAACCTGAGGGAGGAACGCGCGACCGCTCGGCGTCAGCTCGAGCCCACGGCCGCGCCGTCGCACGAAGAGCTGGGCACCCACCGCGTTCTCGAGATCCGCCAGCGCGGCCGACATCGCGGACTGCGTGATGAAGAACCGCTCCGCCGCGCCGGAGATGGTGCCGGTCTCCGCCGCCCCCACGAAGTAGACGAGCTGGCGGAGCGTGTAGCGCGGCATCATTTCTGCCTCCTCAGAAAAACCGAGACCTTATACCAAAAAAAGCTGCTTGGCACGACTTAGCGAGCGCTCCACACTGATGAAGCGGAGGCGATGTGACGCCTGTCATAAGAGCAAGAGGTGAGACAAGTGGCCAAGGAGATCACTGAAACGACGGGACGCGGAGCGCACGCGGACAGCCGGCGTCGAGGGTGGGTGCGACGAGAGATCGCGCGGCTCGACCCCGAGGTCGACTACGAGCGCATCGTGCACCTGATGGCTGAATGGGAGCTCAACGAGTTCTCGATGAACCTCGGTTACTCGGTCCAGTTCCACCACGTCCCGCTCCCGGTGCCCGGCACCGACGTGCTCGTCGGGACGGGCAAGGTGATCGACCGGCCCCAGACCCGGTTCTTCGACTCCATCGAGTTCGCGACCGCCTTCATGCTCAAGGGCCCCTCTCACCCGGACGTGCAGCGGGCCATCGAGCGGCTGAACAGCATCCATGCCGGCGTGGCCAAGAAGTTCCCCGCCTCGTTCGAGAAGGACGACGACTGGATCTACACCTTCTGCTTCCTCATCATCCAGAACGACCGCATGCGCGATCTGGTCGGCGCGCCTCGTCAGAGCCGGAACAGGCAGATCGCCCTCCACCACCTCTGGCGGGACATCGCCGCGCAGATGCGTGGACCGAACGGGCCGTTCACGAACTTCCCGGCGACCTACGAGGATGCAGAAGCGTTCGCCGTCGAGTTCGAGTCGCGTGACTGGGCCCCGACGCCCAAGGGGCGAATCGTGTCGGACGCCATCATCGCCCAGTTCAACGACAAATACTTCCCTCGTGTGCTGCACCCGGTCGGCCGGGCCATCGTGCTCGCTTTCGTCAACGAGCGGGTGCGCACGCGGCACGGCATACCCAAGGTGAATCCGCTGCTGCTCGGCATCGTCCGGCGTGCGTTCAGGCTGATCTTCGCCCTCCAGGACCGCGCGCCCGAGCGGAAGACACCGTTCTCCGATGATCTCGTGACGCCGGAGTTCAAGGAGCGACGCGCAGCAGCGCGCAAGCAGGAGCGTACGGCGAAGACGCCGGCGCACCAGAACGGCGGGGCGAAGTGACTGACGTGATGACCGAGGCGGAAACCAAGTCCGGCATCCTGCGTGACGCGGATGTCTGGAGCGGAGGCATCAACATCGCCGGCTGGCGGCGGGGCGGCGCCGGGGAAAGGTCCGTGGTCGAACCCGCGACCGGTGCGGTGCTGGGTATGGTCGGCCTGGCGAGCGTGGAAGACGTCGACCGCGCGGCCGCACGCGCCGTCGAGGCGCAGAAGGAGTGGGCGGCGCGGAAGCCGGAGGATCGCGCTGCGGTCCTGCGTCGTGCCGGGCAGCTGTGGGAGGAACACGCGGGCGAGGTCGGCGACTGGATCGTGCGGGAGGCCGGTTCGGTCCCCGCGAAGGCCGGTCTCGAGGTGCACACCGCCGCGGCGGAGTGCTTCGAAGGAGCGGCGCTGTCGACGGCCCCGGCGGGAGAGGTGCTCGCGACGAATGAGGAGCGCTGGTCCTTCGCCCGGCGTCGACCGGTCGGCGTCGTGTCGGTGATCGCACCGTTCAACTTCCCGTTGATTCTCGCGATCCGCGCCGTGGCGCCGGCGCTGGCTCTCGGGAACGCCGTGCTGCTCAAGCCGGATCCGCGAACCGCTGTCAGCGGCGGCGTCAGCATCATGCGGATCTTCGAGGATGCGGGACTGCCTCAAGGGCTGCTGTCGCTCCTGCCCGGCGGTGCGGACGTGGGCGCCGCGCTGGTCGAGCACCCTGCGGTGCGCGTCATCGCGTTCACTGGCTCCACCAGGGCCGGCAGGATCATCGGCGAGACCGCCGGCCGGCTGCTCAAGCGAGCTCACCTCGAGCTCGGCGGGAACAACGCCATGATCGTCCTTCCTGGTGTCGACCTCGCGGCCGCGGCCTCGGCCGCGGCGTTCGGCAGCTACCTGCACCAGGGGCAGATCTGTATGACCACTGGACGGCACCTGGTGCACACGGACGTGTACGACGCCTACGTCGACGCACTCGCCGAGAAGGCGCGCAACCTGCCCGTCGGCGACCCGGCGCGCGAGGCGGTCGCACTGGGACCGATCATCGACACGCACGAGCGGGACCGTATCGACACCGTCGTACGCAACGCAGTCGACGCGGGAGCGCGGCTCGTCGCCGGTGGACAGCCCGCCGGCGCCGGTTACCTGCCGACGGTGCTCGCCGACGTACAGCCCGACAACCCTGCCTGGCGACAGGAGATCTTCGGCCCGGTGGCGCCGGTGATGCGGTTCAGCACCGTCGACGAGGCGGTGGCACTGGCCAACGACTCGGACTACGGCCTGTCGGCGTCCATCCTCGGCGACGTCGGTATGGCCATGCAGATCGCCGACCGCCTTGAGTCCGGCAAGGTCCACGTCAACGAGCAGACCGTCTCCGACGAGGCCTACGCGCCCTTCGGCGGTGTGAAGGACTCCGGCAACGGTGGACGTGTCGGAGGAGCGACGGCCAACCTCGACGCCTTCACCGAGACGCAGTGGGTGACCCTGCGGTCCAGCATCGCTCCGTACCCCTTCTGACCCCGCGACGACCTGTGGTCCCCGCAGCCGCGGGCGTACCTGCCGCAGCCCGGCGGTGCCGAGGGAGCCAGAACGTCGGGATCACGACGACGGCGCGTTGGAAGGGCTCGCGGGGCCACGGCAACGGGCACGGCGGGTCTGTCGAGAGGGGTACCGGGGCGGTCGGTCGCGACGACGTCGCCGCCTTCGCACCGGGGCACTCGGCATGCAGTCGTCCTGCCCGGTGCTTCCTCCTCGCACCGGCCGGCAGTGGATCCTGCCGGCCGGCCGCCGTCGGGAGACAGCCACGTGGTTCACCACGATCGGGCTTCCCTCGGCGGAGATGGTCCTGGCCGGCGGAAGCACGCCGTGGTGGTCATCGATCACGAGCGGGACCGCCTCGACGTACCGAACCAGCACACATGCAGTCGCTGCGTGAGCCATGCCCCACGGTGGTGGGCGATCACTGACGCGGCCACTCCCAGCAGACGAGGAACACACTGTATGCAGCACTACACCATGCGCATCGGCGATCGGTGGGTCGACACGGATGAGCGCTACGACATCGTGAACCCCGCGACTGGGGAGGTCGTCGCCACACTGGCGAAGGGCCGGGCCGAGCACGTCGACGCGGCGGTCGACGCGGCCTGGCAGGCCTACCGCGAGAGTGGCTGGCGTGAGACGCCGATGGCCCGACGCGCCGAGATCATCGAGACGGTGGCCGCTCGGATGGCCGAGCGCGCCGGCGAACTCGGTGAACTGGCCGCCCGGGAGAACGGGACCCCGATACGCATCGCGCAAGGACTGGCGGTCGGGCTCCCCATCGCCCACATGCAGTACTTCGCCCGCCTCGCCCGTAACTACCAGTGGGAGCAACCGGTCGAGGCCGTCGGGACGATGACGGGGACGATCCGCAGGGAACCGCTCGGGGTCGTGGGCGGCATCGTCCCGTGGAACTTCCCGCTGCTCCTCGCGGTGTGGAAGGCCGTCCCGGCGATCCTCACCGGCAACAGCGTCGTTCTCAAGATCGACGAGAAGACACCGAGCGGCACCACCGTCCTGGCCGAGCTGCTTCTCGAGGCCGGACTGCCCGACGGTGTTCTGAACATCGTCAGCGGGGACGGTGACGGGGTCGGCGAGCACCTTGCCGGACATCCGGAGGTCCGGAAGATCTCCTTCACCGGCTCCACCGCCACCGGCCGCAAGGTGATGGTCGCTGCGTCGGGAAACCTGAAGCAGCTCACGCTGGAGCTGGGCGGCAAGGGCGCGAACATCATCCTCGACGACGCCGATCTGGATCTCGCGGTCGACGGCTCGCTGTGGGCGTTCCTCGTCCACGCCGGGCAGGCATGCGAGTCGGGCACCCGTCTGCTGGTCCCCGACTCCCTCCATGACGAGGTCGTCGGCCGGCTGGTGGCACGTGCTCGACAGCTGAAGGTCGGCGACCCGGTCGATCCCGGCACCGACATCGGCCCGGTCATCACCGCGCGCCAACGCGACACGATCATGGGTTACCTGGCCAAGGCCACCGGGGAAGGCGCGTCGGTCGCCTATCAGGCGGATCTCGACGAAGAGACGTACGCTCGCGGCAACTGGGTGCCGCCGACCATCCTCACCGATGTCACGAACGACATGAGGATCGCGGCAGAAGAGGTCTTCGGGCCCGTCCTGTCCGTCATCCGCTATCACGACGACGCCGAGGCGGTCGCGATCGCCAACGACTCCGAGTACGGGCTCGTGAACGGCGTCTGGAGCACCGACCTCGACCGGGCGCGCAAGGTCGCCGAGCAGCTCGAGTCGGGCACAGTGTGGGTCAACGACTGGCACAACCTGAACGAGAAGCTGCCCTACGGCGGGTACAAGCAGAGCGGCTTCGGGCGGGAGCTCGGTCCGGACGCGCTCGACGAGTACACCCAGGAGAAGGCGATCACCTACGAAACGTCCGGCCGATCCGAGCGGGCGGGCTGGGCCCTGTTGTTCGGGGCGGACGCCGCCTCGTCCTGACCCGCTGTCGCGAGTCCCTTGGATCAACATCGCCCCGGGCACCGCATGGGTGACCGGGGCGATCGTGCTTCGTGATCCTGCTTCGGGCTCGCCGAGCCCCGTCAGGGGGCGTCAGCCGGCGTTCCTGCGCGGCCCGGTCTTCGCGATCGTCCGCAGGTGCACCTCACCGGGACCGTCGAAGACACGCATGGCGCGCTGCCAGCCGTACATGGCCGCCAACGGGACGTCGTCGCTGACGCCGGCTCGCCGTAGACCTGGATGGTGCGGCCGATGGCCTCCAGCGTGACGAGGGTACCGCGACCTCGGCCGCCGACACGTTCGGCGCCGCCGCCCTGTTGCCGTGAACGTCGATGGTCCTCGACGCCGGCCGGCACAACAGCCGACCTGGTCGACCGCGATCCGCGACTCTCCGATCTGCTGCTGCACACTCCCCTGCTCGGCGAGCGGCATGCCGAAGTCGCCGCGGTGCTTCGCCGGGAGGTCATCAGGCCGAGTGCCCGCTCCGCCGCCCCCCAGCGCATGCATGCAGGGGTGGATGCGTCCTGGCCCGAGCCGATCCCGCGCCATGGCGAAACCGGCGCCCTCCTCTCCGAGGAGGTGGGTGACCGACACCCGCACATCGTCGTGGACCACCTCGCAGTGGCCGTGCTGGTCGTTTCGACCGAACACCGGGACGTCGCGCACGAAGGCCACTCCTGGGTGCCGACCGGGACGAGGACCATCGACTGCTGACGGTGCCGTGCCTCCTCTGGATCGGTCTTGCCCATGCCGATGAGAAGCCTGCGGCGAGGATCTGTCGCTCCGTTGGTCCACCACTTGCGGCCGTTGATGACGTACTGGTCTCCGGCGCGGACGATGCCGGCCCCGATGTTGATGGCATCGGAGCTTGCGACGTTTATCTCGGTCATGGGGAAGGCCGAACGGATCTCGCCGTCGAGCAAGGGTCGGAGCCACTGCTCCTCCTGTCCATCGGTGCCGGACAGATGCAGCAGCTCCATGTTGCCCGAGTCAGGTACGTGGCCGTGGGTGGTTTCGGAAGCCAAGTACAGGCTCCGGCCGGTGATCTCGGCCAGCTCCGCGTGGTCGAGCCGGCCGATGCCCGACTCCGACGGCAGGAGGAGGTTTCACAAACCTCGCCGCCGCGCCTCTGCCTTCAGCTCCTTCGACCACCGGCAGGACCGTTGCTCCGCGGGAAACATATGGCCGTGCATGAAGTCGACCAACTTCTCGCGCAGTTCAAGCGCGGCCTGGTGACGGACGCAGGTCCAGCGAGTCGGCATCCGGTGAAGCGGGCATCGCTGCGGTGTTCACGTGGTGGTTCATCTGCTTCCTGTCCGAAGAGAGCTGTCCCGTTCCCCATGGATGCTCCCGGTAGTGCAGCCATCGAGGCCGTTCACTCAGCCACGGAGTCCGCGGATGGACGAGGCAGAGGCGAGGTCGAGGGCCCGTTCGAGCAGCGGCCCGACCATAGCCCCGACGTTCTCGAAGTCCGCCCCGGTCGCGTGGCCCTGAAGGTGCCGGGCGTGGATGCCCTCGAGTATCACCGCGATCTTGAAGTCCGCGAACACCAGGTACCAGTCGAGGCCGGAGACCTCGATGCCGCGTGCAGCCGCGTACCTATCCACGATCTCTGTCCGGGACGGGAAACCCGGCAGAGCGGTGGCTCCGGCCGTGATCGGATTGAAGAACTCACCTTCCTGGTCCCAGAAGGAGCACAGGATCCCAAGATCGGTCAGTGTGTCACCAAGGGTGGACATCTCCCAGTCCAGGACCCCGAGAATCCGGCCTGGGTCTTCCCGATCGACCATGACGTTGTCGACCTTGAAGTCGCCGTGGACGATACCCGGGTGATCACGCACCGGGAGCGCGGCCGTGAGCCTGTGCAGCAGTTCCTCGACCTCCGGCCGTGGTTGCGTCACCGACGCCTCCCACTGTCGTCGCCACCGGCGTAGCTGTCGCTCGAGATAACCCTCGGGCCTCCCCCAGTCGCACAGCCCGGTGACGGCGGGATCGACCTTGTGCAGGGTGACGAGCGTGTCCACCATGGCATCGGCCAGACGTCCGCGTTGTGCGAGCGTCAACCGGGCGGTGTCCTTCTGGGTCCGGAGGGTGATCCCGTCGACCTTGTCCATCACGTAGAACTGCGCTCCGAGCACCTTCTCATCGGAGCAGAGACCTACGACGCGTGGCACGGGCACCGCAGTGGTCCGGAGAGCGCTCAGTACGCGATATTCACGGCCCATGTCGTGTGCGGTCGGCAGGACATGACCGTGCGGTGGCCTGCGCAGCACCCACGCCCGTCGGCCGTCGGAGATCTCGTAGGTCGGGTTGGACCGGCCGCCCGTGATCAGCCTGGCCGACAGGTCGCCGACAACCGTCTCGTGCGCCACCTCCTTCATCCAAAGGCGAAGCGCCGCCATATCGAGGTCGATCCCTGCATCTGCTGTATCGGCCCCCGCATGTGTCGCATCAGCCATGCTCTACCTCAACGTAGGTCCTGTCGGTTCCGAACGCCGTCGAACAATCGATCAGCGGGGCCCAGGGGGTTACGACCATCCGGTCAGGAGATCGGCCCCGGTCCACGACTTCGATCGTGCCGAAGACGCAGGTGGGCCGGCCGGGGTGCGCGAGAACCGCGGCGCCGGGGCCGCCTGCACCACACCGTCGACCTCGATATAGGTACCTCTCGCGACCAGGTGAGGGTGCAGGGATGCCTCGTCGAAGGAGAGCACCGGGGTTACGCAGGCGTCGGTGCCGGCGAAATGAGCAGCCCACTCGTCACGGGTTCTGGACGCGAACAACTCGGTGAAGCGCTCGCGCATCGCCGGCCATCCGGCGCGGTCGTTCTGATCGCCGAGTGACTTCGGGTCGATCCCCAAGCCCTGCAGCAGTGCGGCGTAGAACTGTGGCTCGAGCGCCCCGACGGCGACGAAACCTCCGCCGGAGCAGGCGTAGGTGTCGTAGAACGGCGCTGCACCGTCGACGATGTTGCTCTGGCGCTCGTCGGTCCACTCGCCCATGCCCTTGAGTGCCAGGATCATTCGCGACAACATCGCCGTGCCGTCGACCATGGCCGCGTCCACGACTTGTCCCCGGCCGGACCGCTGCCGCTCGAACAACGCTGCCAGGACGCCGACGAGCAGCAGCATGGAACCGCCGCCGAAGTCGCCGACAAGGTTCAGGGGAGGCGGCGGGGTCTGCCCGCGTCTGCCCATCGCGTACAGGGCACCGGTGAGCCCGATGTAGTTGATGTCGTGGCCGACCTCCTGGGCCAGAGGCCCCTCCTGTCCCCAACCGGTGACCCGCCCGTACACCAGGCCCGGATTACGGCCGATGCAGTCGTCCGGTCCCACACCGAGGCGCTCCGCGACGCCTGGGCGCAACCCTTCGATCAGTACGTCGGCACGCTCGGCCATATCGAGGACGAACTCGCGCCCCTTCTCGGTTCTGAGATCCACTGTTATCGATCGCCGGCCGCGTAGACCGGCGCCCGAGTTCGACGGGTCGACGAACTGCGGTGTCCGGCCCGCGGGCCGGTCCACCCTTACGACGTCTGCGCCCAGGTCGGCGAGCACCACGGCGGCATGGGGCCCGGGACCGATGCCGGCGAGTTCCAGGACGCGTAGTCCTGCCAGCGGGCCGGGCGTGTCGCTCGTGGTGACGGTGTTCCGGGTTCTCACAGTGACAGGCTCGCTTTCGACGCTTTCAAGGTCAGAAGATGCTGTAGCCGCCGTCCACCACCAAGGTGGTCCCGGTCTGATAAGAGGAGGCGTCGCTCGCGAGGTAGACCGCCACCCCGCTGAAGTCATCGGGACGGCCCCATCTGCCGGCAGGCACGCGGGGCAGGACGCGGTCGGCGAATCCCGTCGACTTCTGGGCTCTCGCGGTCATGTCCGTCGCGATCCACCCCGGCAGCACAGCGTTGACCCGGATCCCGTGGCGTGCGAGTTCCACGGCGGAGGACCGAACCAGTGCGGTCAGTCCCGCCTTCGCGGCGCCGTATGCGTGATTGCGCCCTGCCCCTTCGACTGCGGCGAGACTCGCGATGCCGATGATCGAGCCGCCGGACCGCTCGGGCCTCGCCCGGTCGACCATGACGCGTGCTCCTTCTCGAATCGTCCAGAACGCACCGTCGAGGTTGGTGGCCATAGTGGACCGATAGGTCTCGGTCGAGGTGTCGACGAGTGGCGCCAGAGGGGGCGCGACCTCGGCGTTGACGACCACGACGTCCACGCCGCCCAGGAGGTCGACCGCCACGCGAAATGCCTCGCGGACCTGCTCCTCGTCGGAGACGTCGACTCGCTGCACGTGGGCCGTGCCTCCCGCGGCGGCAATCGCCTCGGCGCCCGGGCGGAGCCGCTCCTCACTGCGACCCCAGAGCGACACCGCCGCCCCTGCTGAGGCGAGCCCCTTCGCCATGGCGAGGCCGATGCCCGTGCCTCCGCCCGTGACGACGGCACACCGGCCGGTCAGGTCGAACATCGCCGTCATCACTGACTCCTTCACCGCGCCGAAGCGCCCTTCGTCATGCGAATCTCTTCATGACACCGGCCGTTCCCTCAGGGGGACGCTGCGACGTCAACGTCCTACAAGGCGAGGCCAGTCATCGCGGTGCGAGCGGCCCATGGCCGGCAACATGCCGAGCAACGCCCAACGGCGAGCCGCTTCCCTGTCAGAGAGCGGCAGCAGGTCGTCGCCGCGCTCGTATCTGGACCGAGGGGCCGACAGCCTCGATCGGGCAGTTGCGAAGGACCGCTCAGCCGGCCGGCTCGGCCATCGTCCGGATTGTGTTCACGGATTCCGACACCATTCGCTCCGCTGAGGCGGAGATCCTGAATCCGGGCTCACTCGGCCTCGAACCCCATCCGGGCGAAGGCCTCGAAGTGGAAGTGACGCCGCGTGCGCCCATGCCGCCTATACAGAGGGCGCCCTGGTGCGCGCCAGCGGTCTGGGCTATGGCTGGGCGTGCCGGCCCTCGACGACCTGCGGTCCCGAGGCACCAACGCCCAGGACGAACCGTTGTCCGCTCAAGTGATTCCTGCTCCCAGTCTCATCCTGCTCACTTCCTGCCGATCAGGTCCCTGCCGATGATCTGGCGCATGATCTCGTTCGTGCCACCGAAGATGCGCTGGACGCGCGCGTCCTGGTACGCACGCGCGACCGGGTACTCGGTCATGTAGCCGTATCCGCCGTGGAGCTGCAGGCACTCGTCGATGAGGCTGTGCTGCATCTCGCTGGCTCGGAGCTTCGCCTTGGCCGCGTCGACCGCGCTGAGGTCGCCCTCGTTGTAGGCGAGCAGTGACTTGTCGACGAAGGCGCGGGTGACGTCGAGTTCGGTAGCCAGGTCCGCGAGCCGGAACCTCGTGTGCTGGAAGTCCGCGATCGGCTGGCCGAACGCGAATCGCTGCTGCGTGTACTCCACCGTGGTCCGCAGCGTCGCGTCAGCGACGGCGACCGCGTGCGCGGCGATCGAGAGCCGCTCCAGCGGAAGGTGCGACATGAGCTGCTGGAACCCTGCGCCCTCGAGGCCGAGAAGGTTCTGCTCGGGTACGAAGACGTCCGCATAGAACAGCTCGGCGGTGTCCTGGGCGTGGAGACCGACCTTCTTCAGCTTGCGGCCGCGGGTGAAGCCCTCCATTCCGCGCTCGACGACGAGCAGGCTGAACCCGTTCGGACCGGCCTCAGGATCGGTACGCGCCACCGTGATCACGAGGTCGGCGTGGATGCCGTTGGTGATGAACGTCTTCGAGCCGCTGACGAGCCAGCCGCCGTCGACCTTCTTGGCGGACGTCTTGATGGCCCGGAGGTCGCTGCCGGTCCCTGGCTCGGTCATGGCGATCGCACCGATCGTCTCCCCTGCGCACATCTTCGGGAGCCAGCGCCGCTTCTGCTCGTCGGTCCCCAACGAGACGATGTACGGGATCGCGATGTCGTCCTGGAGGGAGAACCCGGAAGCCAAGGAGGCGGCGAAGACCTTCGCGAGCTCCTCGAGTACGACGTTCCGGTAGCGGTAGTCGACCGCCATGCCGGCGCCCCCGAACTCCGTCGGTGCCGAAAGACCGATGAGGCCCTGCTTCCCGGCGGCCAGCCATACGTCCCGGCCGATCAGGCGCTCCTCCTCCCAGCGCTCGAGATTCGGCGTGACCTCGCGGGCGACGAACTCTGCGACGACATCGCGGAAGGCCTCGTGGTCGGCCGTGTACAGCCCACGCCTCATGGCTGGCTCTCCTCGCTGAGGGTCGGTTCGCGGTACGACGGGATCGGGAGTGGCGTGGAGACGTCGGGGAGGTCCCGGCAGCGCAGCACGACGCGGCGCCCGCCGGCCCGTCGCATGGGCGTGCCGAACGGCTCCGCCGGGGACCCTGCGGGACCGCCGGTCGACCGCCGGTCGGCGAAGGGCTGCGTGCCCCTGGACAGGTTCGTGTCTGCACAGAAGGCGTCGCCCGCACCGGTGAGGACGATCGCCCGGACGGCATCATCGCGGTCGCAGCGGTCGAACGCCTCGATCAGCTCGAGCTCCATCCGATGGGCGAAAGCATGGAGAACCGTCGGCCGACGAAGGGTGCTGGTGGCGATCCCGTCGGCCGGCTTGAGCAAGGTGGCCTGCAGATCCGTGCCCTTGCTGAAGCCGGTGGCGGCGCTCATGTGCCTGTCCACAGCGGCTCGCGCTTCTCTGCGAAGGCCGTCGCGCCCTCCGTCGCGTCGTGACTGGCGAAGATGGTGCGGATCTCGGACGCCTGCCGGGCCCAGAGGTCGCGATCCCAGTCCGACCCGGCCCCCACCGCCCTCTGCATCATCTTCTTGCTGGTGCGCAAGGACAGTGGCGCGTTGCGGGCGATCCGCTCGGCCAGCCCGACGGCTTCCGCCAGCACCCGATCCGTCGGAACGACGCGGTTCACCAGTCCCCAGCGCAGCGCCTCCGTCGCCGACATCGGCTCTCCGGTCAGAGCCACCTCCATCGCGATCTTGATGGGCAGTTGCCTCGGCAGGTGGATGAGGCCACCGGCGGCCGCGAACAGGCCGCGCTTCACCTCGGGCAGTCCCAGAGCCGCCTCCTGGCTGAGGACCGCGAGGTCACACGCGAGGAGGATCTCGGTGCCGCCCCCGAGGGCGAAGCCGTTGACGGCTGCGACGAGGGGCTTGTCGATCGGATGCTCGACCAGGCCGGCGAAACCCCACTCCGGGTGCCCCGGCGCCGTGACCGGTTCACCGGCCGCGATCGCCTTGAGATCGGCACCGGCGCAGAACGCCCGGCCGGCGCCGGTCACCACCCCCACCCGGATGGCAGGGTCCGCATTGATCTCCTCCAACGCCGCTCCGACGGCCCCGGACAGGTCGGCGTTGACAGCGTTGAGCGCCTGGGGCCGGTTGAGCGTGATGATGCCGACCGAGCCTGCGCGTTCCAGTTTCGCGGCCGTCTCGACCGTGTCGGCCGTCACCGAGGCGCCATTCGGATCGCGCCGTCCAGTCGGATGGTCTCGCCGTTGAGCATCGGGTTGTCCACGATGTGAGCCACCAGGTCGGCGTACTCCTCCGGCCTGCCGAGCCGCTGTGGGTGCGGAACCTGTGCGCCGAGAGAGGCGATCGCCTGCTCGGGAAGCGTCTCGAACAGAGGCGTGAGAAAGAGACCGGGCGCAATGGTGTTCACCCGGATCCGGTGCTGAGCCAGGTCGCGTGCGATCGGCAGTGTCATGCCGACCACGCCGCCCTTGGAGGCGCTGTACGCGGCCTGGCCGATCTGGCCGTCGAACGCCGCCACCGACGCCGTGTTCACGACGACGCCGCGCTCTTCCTCCTCGGTTTCGCGCGCCACCATCGCCGCGGCCGCCAGGCGGATGACGTTAAAGGTGCCGACGAGGTTGACTTCGACGACTTTACGGAAATCGGCCAGCGGGAAAGGACCCTGCTTGCCGACCGTCCGCGCCCCGTTGCCGATACCGGCGCAGTTCACGAGTACCGCCAGGTCTCCGAGCGACGTCGCGACGTCCACCGCCTCCTGGACCTGCGCCTCGTCGGTGACGTCCGTGCCGACGAAGACCGAGTCGCCGGCCTCCTCGGCGACTTGCTCGCCCTTGGACGACGGAAGGTCGACGATGACGACCTTCGCCCCCTTCGACGCGAGGTTCCTGACGGTGGCCAGCCCGAGGCCCGACGCTCCTCCGGTGACCAGAGCCACCTTGCCTGCGATGTCCATGCTCTCTCTTCCTGTTGTCGGTTCCCTGCCGGAGACGTCGGGTCAGAGCCGCTCGATGATCGTGGCGTTGGCCATGCCGCCGCCCTCGCACATCGTCTGGAGGCCGTATCGCCCGCCGGTGGCCTCGAGGTGATTCAGCAGCGTGGCCATCAGCCGAGTACCGGAGCCGCCGAGCGGGTGTCCGAGGGCGATCGCGCCGCCACGCGGATTGAGCTTCGCGAGATCCGCGTCGAATTCGTGGGCCCAGACCAGCGGTACCGGCGCGAACGCCTCGTTGACCTCGTACGCGTCGATGTCGTTGATCGAGAGTCCGGCACGGGCCAGTGCCTTCTGCGTGGCCGGGATGACGCCGGTGAGCATCAGGAGCGGATCGCTTCCCGTGACCGAGAACGCATGGAACCGCGCTCGTGGCCGCAGCCCGAGCTGCTTCGCCTTCTCCTCGCTCATGAGGAGGGCGGCGGACGCACCATCGGTCAGCGGCGAGGAGTTGCCCGGGGTGATGCGCCACTCGATGTCCGGAAAACGTGCGGCGAGTGACTCGTCGTAGAAGGACGGCTTGAGAGCGGCCAGCCCCTCCACCGTCGTACCCGCCCGGATGGTCTCGTCCTTCGAGTGCTCGACGACGCCGCCGTCACCCGGCACGTCGACCGGCACGATCTCCGTGTCGAAGCCGCGCGCGGCCGCAGTCGCCGCGGCGAGCTCGTGAGACCGTGCAGAGTACTCGTCCAGCTGGTGACGGCTGAGCTTCCAACGCGCGGCGATGATCTCAGCGGACACCCCCTGGTTGACCAGCCCCTCCGGGTAGCGGTGCAGCAACGGTCCGTGGGGGTCGCCGCCGACCGCGCTCTTCCCCATGGGCACGCGGCTCATGCTCTCCACGCCGGCGGCGATCGCGATGTCATAGGCCCCGGCCATGACGCCCTGGGCGGCGAAGTGAACCGCCTGCTGGCTGGACCCACACTGGCGATCCACGGTCGTGGCCGGGACCGACTCCGGGAGACCGGCCACCAAGGCGGCAGTGCGTGCGACGTTCAATGCCTGGTCCGCGACCTGCCCGACACAGCCGGCGATGACGTCGTCGATCATGGCCGGGTCCACGCCTGTGCGGTCCACCAATGAGCGGATCACCGTGGCCAGGAGGTCGGCGGGATGCACCTCGGACAGGGCGCCACCCGGTTTCCCCTTCCCGGAAGGAGTGCGAACGATATCGACGATAACGGCGTTTTTCATCCCATCACCCTTACTTAGCGCTCGCTCAGTACGGTAGAGAGCGGCTCAACCTCCCGTCAAGAGTCGTCCGGAGATGGGGTGCTGCACTTCGCCGGGGTCGGGCCGCAGCGCCCCTTCGCGGCACCGGAACTGCTTCGGCGCTCGCCGACTCGCCCCTTCGGCTCGAGGGCCAGAGGCGGCGGAAACCGCGGCGGCATCGAGGGACCCGGATGCCGACGAGCCCCCGAATCAGGGGGCGTCAGGGCGCGCGAGCGGACGCGCGGCGGCATCGCGGTGCGAGCTGCGTCGCCCGCCTCAGTTCGCGGTCGTTCACTGAAGATGCCTGCCGCGGAGTTGGAGGCGTTCGTGCATCAGCCCCAGCAGGTCCCACAAGGCGGTGCCGGAGCGCCGACAGCAAGGCTCAATGGAGAGGGGGATTCAGCTTGCTTTGTATACCTTGTTGATGACTGAGGCTTTCGCCCCAACAGTGTGAGCGCAGATGTCCTTGTAGCGCACCGCCAGATCCTGAGGGTCGAGCGGTCCATCCGCATGGAACCACCTCGGGATGGCCTGCAGCATGCCCAGAATGGCTCGCGTGGTCTCCTTGGGGTTGGTGCTCCGGAACAAGCCGGCTTCCGCACCCTCCTCCACCACCGAGAGCAGGAGATCTTCGATGACCTTGCGCTTTTTCGCATAGGCCGAGCGTGGCCCGGACGAAAGCAACCGCGCCTCGAGGTCGACGCTCGCGGTACGGCCCGCGTTCGCCTCGTACAGCGTGATGCACTCGACGAGATTCAGGAAGCGGTCGTCCGGCCTCGGCCCGGCCTCGGCCACCGCGGCCTCGCACATGCGCGTCAGATGATCGAGCGACGCGTCGAGGATGGCCAGCAGCAGGGCTTCCTTGTTCTGGAAGTGGTAGTAGAGGGCAGGCACCGTGACGCCGACCCGACGGGCGATGTCACGCACCGAAGTGCCGTGGTAACCGGCTTCGAAGAAGGCGTCGCGAGCCGCGGCCATGATCGGAGGGAGCTCGAGTTCCCCTACGGAACGCCAGTGCACCACTCCATCGACCATTGCTGCTCCCGTTCGAGCTCGATCCGATCACCGAGCGAACATGCGCGGCGAACCATGCGGGAAATGGTAGTCAGCCGGCAGCCACGCGGCGCTTCCCCGACAAGGCGTGCAGCGACCATCGTCCTGTCGGCGCCGTGGATGAGGTGTGCGATGGAATCGTAGGCGATCCCGGTGCTTGACAGTGCGCACCTGTGCATCGTTACTCTCGCAGCTACCTGGTGAGCGTTCGCTAAACGAGGTGACACGCGTGTCCTTCCCCGATGTCCACGCCGACCAGCGGCCCGACAGGATCGCTTACATCGTCGGGGAGCACGTGGTGACCTACCGCGAGCTGGTCGACTCCTCCATACGCATCGCCAACCTGCTGCGCGTGTACGGTGTGCAGGCCGGCGACGTCGTAGCGTTCCTGCTGCCGAATCGGCCCGGTATTTTCGAGGTCTCCTGGGCCTGTCAGCGCTCCGGACTGCGCTACGTGGCCGTCAGCACGCATCTCAACGCGGCCGACATCGCCTACATCATTCAGGACTCAGGCACAGCGGTGCTGTTCACCTGCGCCGATCTCGCCGCGCTCGCTCAAGACGCATTGGCCCGGGTCAATCGCAAGGTCATGACGTTCAGCCTCGACGGAGGAGGTGTGCTGACCGATGCCCGCCCCCTCATCCGGGCTCAACCGGCCGAACCGACCGGTGAGGAACGCGAAGGTACCGACCTCCTGTACTCCTCGGGAACCACCGGGCGCCCCAAAGGCATCATCGCCGACCTCCCCTTGCCACCCCTCGGCACACCACCGGGGGTGGCGCCCTGGCTCGCCGCGACCTGGGGATTCGACGACGAGACGGTCTATCTCTCGCCGGCGCCGCTCTACCACGCGGGGCCCATGCGCTTCTGCCACACGGTGCACCGCTTCGGTGGAACCGTCGTCGTGATGGAGCGCTTCGACGCTCGCCATGCCCTGGAGCTGATGCAACGGCATTCCGTGACGCACACCCAAATGGTGCCGACCATGTTGGTTCGGCTTCTCCAGCTCGACGACGCCGAGCGTTCTTCCTACGATCTCTCCTCACTGCGCGCTGTCATACACGCCGCGGCGCCGTGCCCACCCACGGTGAAGAGGCAGATGATCGAGTGGCTCGGTCCGATAGTCGACGAGTACTACTCGTGCACGGAGAACATCGTACTCACCGTGATCAAGTCCAGTGACGCGCTCACGCATCCGGGCTCAGTGGGCCGTGCGGTGGTCGGCACCGTCCACATACTCGACGACGGAGGCCAAGAAGTGCCCACCGGCACGGTGGGCACCATCTGGGCCGAGGGCGGCTTCGACTTCACGTATCTCAACGACCCGGACAAGACAGCGAGTTCCCGCAACGAACGCGGCTGGCGCACCGCCGGTGACGTCGGCTGCATGGACAGTGAGGGATACCTGTACCTCAGTGACCGACGCAGTGACCTGATCATTGCCGGCGGGGTCAACATCTACCCGCAGGAAGCGGAGAACGTTCTCATCGACCATCCGTCGGTGCTCGATGTGGCGGTGTTCGGCGTGCCTGACCCAGAACTGGGTGAAAGGGTCACCGGCGTCGTCCAGTTGGCCGCCGGTGTCGAGGCCAGTGAACAGCTGGAGCAGGAACTGCTGGCCTGGTGCCACGACCGCCTGTCGAAATTCAAGTGCCCTCGCAACATCACCTTCACTGAGGCGCTGCCCCGTACCCCGACTGGAAAGCTGCTGCGTCGAGTCCTGAGGGAACGGGAGACCGAGGGCTCCCGGACTCGGCGCTAGGCTCCCGATCCGATCCATCGAACCGATACCGGTACGGCGGCGACCGTGGACCCTGCGCAGGCCTTTCACTCGGCGATCAGTGGCCGCATCTGGTCGACGGCCATGCACGGACTCGCAGCCTGTCTGTGATCGCGACCGCTGCCGGTACTCAGGAGCCAACCGGGTGCTGTGGTCCGCGTCATGAAGCTTGTCAGACGAAGGTGGCAGGTGATTGCGTTGTCGATGGTGGGTACGTCGGTGGGTCGGGTGGCGTCCCGTCCTGTCAGGTCGTTGATCCTGGGCAGTCGGTAGAGCACCGCCTCGGACTTCCGCGGTCGGCAACCCCGTCTGCCGCTACGGCCTCACACACCACGGCGAGGTCCGCTTCCCCGACCGCCCCGGCACCCAGACCACTGATCATGCGAGCCAGCGCGTGCCGTTCACCGGCCAGCACCGCGGACGGCTCACTCGGGCCTCGTGCCGCAGAGAGGCGTCGCAGTCCCTGATCACCGTGTTGATCATTCCGGCTAGGGCGTTTCTGATGGATCTCCGTGGGAGAAGGAGCGGCGTTCGGTGCGTGCTCTCGGTGTGCGGCGCGGAGGGTCATGTGGCGGAGCCACCTGGCCCTTCGCGCCGTGCGGCGAGAGTGCGTGCCGGGCGTCGCGACGCCGCGGGGATGCGTCAGAAACGCCCTAGTCCCAGGCGCTGCCCGTCCTCCGGCGGGTAGATGCGCACTCCGGCCCCGGAGAGCCGGTCGCTCTCCTCCGGCGCGATGACGTCCCGCCGCCGAAGACCCGTACATGGCCCGCGGCCGCCTCGCCCAGCAGCTTCACGAATACTCGTGGTACTCCAAGCGGCCACGCCGGTAGGAGTACACGGCCGCGCCGTGTGCGTCCTCCTCCAGCGCCGCGTCCACGACCTTCTGCACGGACCGGTTGTGTCCCAGGCGCACCACTTCAGCGCTCTGTGACCGGAGTGTACGCCGCCTCATGTTGATCACCACGTCATGACCGTCGAACAGCGCCGACGCGGTCAGGAATCGAACAGGGCGCTGTGCGCGGGACAGCGGCGAAGCGGGAGCGGAGCCGGCCCGCTTCCAGGGGAGGGCCGGATGGAGACGCGGTCCTCGCCGGTCTGCTTCCTGAGGTTCAAGAAGGCGCGGTGTGAGTCAGCGCAGCTGGAAAGAGCGTTTCGCGAGCCCGACCATGTAGCCGTCGATGACGGTTCGGGCGGGCTGTTCGGGGTCCTCCGCGGTGCCGAGGGTGATGAAGATGGGGAGGTAG
>JODX01000040.1 GCA_000719105.1 Streptomyces sclerotialus
AAGTCGGCCGTGGCCTTCGGCGCCCTCCTCTCCGAGGGCATCGGCGACACCATCCGCGTCTCGCTCAGCGCGCCGCCGGTGGAGGAGATCAAGGTCGGCAACCAGATCCTCGAGTCCCTGAACCTGCGCCAGCGCGGCCTGGAGATCGTCTCCTGCCCGTCCTGCGGCCGCGCCCAGGTGGACGTGTACAAGCTGGCCGAGGAGGTCACGGCCGGCCTGACGGGCATGGAGGTCCCCCTCCGCGTCGCGGTCATGGGCTGTGTCGTCAACGGCCCCGGCGAGGCCCGTGAGGCGGACCTGGGCGTGGCCTCCGGCAACGGCAAGGGCCAGATCTTCGTGAAGGGCGAGGTCATCAAGACCGTGCCCGAGTCGAAGATCGTGGAGACCCGAACGCCTTCGTGACGTCCCGGGTGCAGGTGGCGGGCCTCGACCCCTGGCGGCTCGGCGGCGAGATGTGGGGCTGGTACGAGGACGGCATACTCACGTCCCTGTGCTACGCGGGCGCCAACCTCGTCCCCATCTGCGCCACCCCGCGCGCGGTACGCGCCTTCGCCGACCGCGCCCGCCGCACCGGCCGCCGCTGCTCCTCCATCGTCGGGCCGGCCGAGCCCACCGCCCTGCTCTGGCGGCTGCTCGAACCGAGCTGGGGCCCCGCCCGCGAGGTCCGCGCCCACCAGCCGCTGATGGTCGCCGACCGGCTGCCCGCCGACATCGCTCCGGACCCGTATGTGCGCCGCATGCGCAAGGACGAGATGGAGACGGTCCTGCCGGCGTGTGTGGCGATGTTCACCGAGGAGGTCGGCGTCTCCCCGCTGGCCGGCGACGGTGGGCTGCTCTACCAGGCCCGGGTCGCCGAACTCGTCGGCTCCGGCCGCTCGTTCGCCCGCCTGGACGGCGACGGCAAGGTCGTCTTCAAGGCGGAGATCGGCGCGGCCACGCCCCAGGCCTGCCAGATCCAGGGGGTGTGGGTCGCCCCCGAGTACCGCGGCCGCGGTGTCGCGGCGCCCGGCATGGCCGCCGTCCTGCGCTATGCGCTGGCGGACGTGGCACCGGTGGTGAGCCTGTACGTCAACGACTTCAACACGCCCGCGCGGCGCACGTACCGGCGGGTCGGCTTCCAGGAGGTCGGCGCGTTCATGAGCGTGCTGTTCTGACACTCCGGTGCGGGCCGCCCCACGGCCCCGGCGGGCCACCGGGGCCCGCCCCCCGACCGCGGCCCACGCCCCCCTGTACTCTCCCCACATGCGCCTTCCCGGTCAGGCACACCGCCGCCCCGACGACATCATGATCGGCCCGGTCGACCTCTCCGCGCGCGTGGACGAGGCCCTCGCCGTGCAGGCCCTGGCCTTCGGGCTCGGCGCCGACGAGGTGGCCGTACGCCGGCAGATCGTGCTGCGGCACCTGACCCACCCGGGCGCCCGCGCCCTCGGCGCCACCACGCTGCAAGGGGGGCTCGTCGGCTTCGTCTACGGCATGCCCAACGACCGCACGCACTGGTGGTCCACGGTCGTCGAGCCGTACCTGCGTGCGCGGGGCCAGGAGTCCTGGCTGGACGACTGCTTCGTGATCACCGAACTGCACGTCCACCCGCAGTACCAGAACCGCGGCATCGGCCGGTCCCTGATCACCGGCCTCACGGACGGTGCCGTCGAGCCGCGGTCGATCCTCTCCGCCATCGACACCGACAGCCCGGCCCGCGGCCTGTACCACTCGCTCGGCTACCAGGACCTGGCCCGGCAGGTGCTCTTCCCCAGCGCCCCGATGCCGTACGCGGTGATGGGCGCACTGCTGCCGCTGCGTCGCAGGTAGCGGCCGGTGGCGGACACGTCTTCCGCCATCTCGCGCAGCCGCGGGAGCTTATCGATTTCCGCCGCCCCGCACCGCCCGGCTAACCTCGGGGCCATCACCCTTACGCAGCAGGAGTCGAGAAACATGGCCCAGGTCCAGCGCATGTCCCGTTTGATGGTCAAGACACTGCGTGACGACCCGGCGGACGCCGAGACGCTCAGCCACAAGCTGCTCGTCCGCGCGGGCTACGTGCGCCGCAACGCCGCCGGCATCTGGACCTGGCTGCCGCTCGGCAAGAAGGTCCTCGACAACATCTCCCGCGTGGTCCGCGAGGAGATGGACGCGATCGGCGCCCAGGAGGTCCTCCTCCCGGCCCTGCTGCCCAAGGAGCCGTACGAGGCCTCCGCCCGCTGGGAGGAGTACGGCGACCTCCTCTTCCGGCTGAAGGACCGGAAGGGCGGCGAGTACCTGCTCGGCCCGACCCACGAGGAGATCTTCACGCTGGTCGTGAAGGACCAGGCGTCCTCGTACAAGGACCTGCCGGTCATGCTCTACCAGATCCAGACGAAGTACCGGGACGAGGCCCGTCCGCGCTCCGGCGTGCTGCGCGGCCGCGAGTTCCAGATGAAGGACTCGTACTCCTTCGACACCACCGACGAGGGCCTGGCGGAGTCGTACCGCCTGCACCGCGAGGCGTACCAGAAGATCTTCGCGCGTCTGGGCATGGACTACCGCATCGTCTCCGCCGTCTCGGGCGCCATGGGCGGCTCGGCGTCGGAGGAGTTCCTCGCCCCCGCCGCGGCCGGCGAGGACACCTTCGTGGACTGCCCGAGCTGCGACTACGCGGCCAACACCGAGGCGGTCACCTTCGCGCTCAAGCCGGTCGAGGGCGCGGAGCACCCGGCTGTCGAGGAGCTCGACACCCCCGACACCCCGACCATCGAGACGCTCGCCGAGCACCTCGGCGTCCCGGCCTCCGCCACCCTGAAGAACCTGCTGGTGAAGGTCGACGGCGAGATCGTCGCCGTCGGCGTCCCCGGCGACCGCGAGGTCGACCTCGGCAAGCTGGGCGAGCACCTGGCCCCGGCGGTCGTCGAGCTCGTCACCGCCGAGGACTTCGAGGGCCGCGCCGACCTGGTGCGCGGCTACGTCGGCCCGCAGGGCCTGGACAAGGTCCGCTACCTCGCCGACCCGCGCGTCGCCCCCGGCACCTCCTGGATCACGGGCGCCAACAAGGACGGCAAGCACGCGAAGAACGTCGTCGCGGGCCGTGACTTCGAGGTCGACGACTACCTCGACGTGGTCGTCGTCGAGGAGGGCGACCCCTGCCCGAAGTGCGGCTCCGGCCTGAAGCTGGACCGCGCCATCGAGATCGGCCACATCTTCCAGCTCGGCCGCAAGTACGCCGACACCTTCCAGCTCGACGTCCTCGGCCAGAACGGCAAGCCGGTCCGCGTGACCATGGGCTCGTACGGCATCGGCGTCTCCCGCGCCGTGGCCGCGCTCGCCGAGCAGTCGGCGGACGAGCAGGGCCTGTGCTGGCCGGAGGAGGTCGCCCCGGCCGACGTCCACGTGGTCGCCGCGGGCAAGGCCCTGCAGACCGAACTGGCGCTGGAGGTCTCCGAGGCGCTCGGCGCGGCGGGCGTACGTGTCCTGGTGGACGACCGCGCGGGCGTCTCCCCGGGCGTGAAGTTCACCGACGCCGAGCTCATCGGCGTGCCGAAGATCCTGGTGGCGGGCCGCCGCGCGGGCGAGCGCGTCCTGGAGCTGAAGGACCGCCGGACCGGTGAGCGCGAGGAGCTGACGGTGGACGAGGCGATCGCGCGCCTGTCGGCGTAGCGGCTTCGTCAAGGCCCCTGCCGCGTGCGCGGCAGGGGCCTTCGCGTGTGCGCCGGGTCTACGTCTGCGGAGACCGGCCCCCTACAGCCACCCCGCGAACTCCAGCAGCAGCTCCGCGTCCTGCGGCCGCCCCACCCGGCGGGCCCGCACCCCCGACTCCACGGCCCGGAACAGCGTCCAGCCGCGCAGCCGCTCCTGGTCCACCTCCAGTGACTCGGCGAGCCGCTTCACCCGGCGCCGGGTCGTGGCCGCCCCCGACGGCTGGGCGATCAGGTCCTCCACCCGGTCCCGCACCAGCCGCGCCAGGTCGAAGGCGGGTTCGCCGACCACCGGGTCGGGCCCGACGGCCAGCCACGGCATGCGCTCCCCGGCGAGCACCTTGCTCTGCCGGAACGTGCCGTGCAGCAGCAGCTCCCCGGGCGGGGCGGCGAGCAGTTCCTCCCGGGCGGCGAGCGCCGCGTCGACCAGCGGCGCCACGTCCTCGTGGGCCGCGGCACCCGCCCGCATCGCCTCCGCCTGCCGGCCGGTCCGCCCGGCCACGGTCTCGAAGACGTGCCCGGCGGGCGGCTCCACCCACAGCCGCCGCAGCGTCCCGGCGGCCTCGAGCAGCGCTCTGGCCTCGGGCAGGGACCGTACGGACAGGTCGGGGTGCAGCCGCTCCAGGAGCAGCGCCCCGTCGTCGTCCCTGCCGCCGTCCCCTGCGGGGGTGAGCAGCCGCACCGCGCCCCGCCCGTTCCAGTGCGCGAGGGCCGTCCGCTCGCTCTCGGGACGGGCCCGGGGCGGTGCCAGCTTCAGCACGGCCGGGGTGCCGTCGGCCTGCCGCACCAGCAGGACGACGCTGCTGCGCCCGCCCGGTGCCTGGACCCGTTCGACGGTCAACCCGCGTAGCTCGACCGCCTGCCGGACCAGCTCGGGCAGTCGGTGCAGCCAGTCGCCGGCCTCGTCGACCCCGTGGTACGGCGTCTCGGCGAGTGCCCGCACGAGACGCCGCGGCGGTTCGAAAGCCATGCGCGAGTCGTTCCCTTCCACGTCGCGTTCCTCACGTGTGCGGTGCCGCCGACGGGGCCGATGAGGCCGCCCGCTCGGCGAGACCAGGGAAGGCTACGCTCCCGTCCCGCCACCGCACGGCCCGCACCGCCGCCTCGCGCAGCGCCTGTGCCGCCGCGCGCCGCCGGTCGCCCTTGGACGCCCGTACGAGATCGGAGTACACCCCGGCCACCCGCTCCTCCAGTTCGGCGGCGAGGCGTACCGCGGAGCCGGTGTCCGTGACGGTGAACGGCAGGGCGTACGCGGCGTACGCGGCCACCGGGCTGCCATCCAGGTCCCGCACGGCGCGCATCAGCTCGTCACGCCGGGCGCGATGGGCGTCGTACCCGGCGCGCGCGTCCGCCCGGCGGCTCTCACCGATCCGGCCGCCCACGACCCCGTACCCGTACACCGCGGCGTGCTCCGCCGCGAGCGCCGCCTGCAGAGCCCGGAGCTCCTCCTTCTTCGCGGCCTTCGCGGCCCCGTTCCTGCCCGCCGTCCCGCTCACTTCGCACCCTCCCTCAGCAGATACGCGTGCCCCGCCCCGGCCGCCGCCACGGACGCCATCAGCCGGGCCAGTTCGCCCGGTACGTCCAGCAGCGCCTTCGTCCGGCGGTCCGCGAGTTCCGTCTCCGCCGTCGCCAGCCCGGCGAGAGCGGACTCCGGATCGGCGGGCACCGGGGAGGGCGCCGCCGCCGCGGCCGACGAGGACGGGGCGGAGGAGGACGGGGCGGGCGTCGCCGTGGCCGCGCTGTCCCCGAACGCCTCCGCATGCCGGACGACTTCGGCCCGCAGCGGAGTCAGCAGCTCCGTCAGCTCAGGATGCGCGGCGATCACTGCCGTGTACCGCTCGGCGAGCGCCGCGCTGTCCCGTGCCACGCGCGCGCGTGCCCGCTTCACGGCCCGGTCCTCGCCCCCGGCCGACTCCGGCCCGGACTCGGACGAGCAGCCCACGAGCAGCACCGCGCCGGCGGCCCCGGCGAGCAGACTCCTTCT
The DNA here is from genome assembly GCA_000719105.1 of Streptomyces sclerotialus. GTDB lineage: Bacteria > Actinomycetota > Actinomycetes > Streptomycetales > Streptomycetaceae > Streptomyces > Streptomyces sclerotialus_B. The sequence goes on from JODX01000040.1 coordinate 5,650, forward strand.
GCGCGGCCCCGACGGGGTGCGCGACGGCAGGATGAACGACACGGCAGACGTCCTCGACAGGGTGATGCGAACGGAAGAGCGGTTGACGTGGGATCACCGTACCCGCGCCCCGGCGCACTGCCCGCCAGCGCGCGCCCCGCGAACCTCTGTGGCGTCCGGGTGGACCGCAACACCCCCCGGGACCGGATACCCTTTGACCTGACACGCGACCTTCCCACAACAGCACACGCGGCCGAGGAGTCACCCGGATGAGCACCACCCAGAACGAGAGGCTGCGAGAACTGCTCGAACCGCTCGTACGCTCCCAGGGCCTGGATCTCGAAGAGATCGCGGTGGACTCGGTCGGACGCAAGCGTGTGCTGCGTGTCGTCGTCGACTCCGACACGGGCGCCGATCTGGACGCCGTCGCCGAGGTGAGCCGCGCTCTCTCGGCGAAGCTCGACGAGACGGACGCGATGGGCGAGGGCGAGTACACCCTGGAGGTCGGTACCCCGGGCGCCGAGCGCGCCCTCACCGAGCACCGGCACTACGTGCGTGCCACCGGCCGTCTCGTGCGGTTCCAGCTGCGCGAGGGCGGCGACCTGGTCGCAAGGATCCTCGCCGTGGACGAGGACGGCCTCGACCTGGAGGTCCCCGGAGTGAAGGGCCGCAAGGCCACCACCCGCAGGCTCGCCCTCGCCGACGTCGACAAGGCGCGCGTCCAGGTCGAGTTCAACCGCAAGGACGACGGCGACGTCGGCCGGGACAACGACAAGAACATGAAGGAAGAGGAGGAGGCGTAGCCGTGGACATCGACATGAGTGCCCTGCGGGGCTTGGTACGGGAGAAGGAGATCTCCTTCGACCTGCTGGTCGAGGCGTTGGAGTCGGCCCTCCTCATCGCCTACCACCGCACCGAGGGAAGCCGCCGCCACGCGCGCGTGGAGCTCAACCGGGAGACCGGCCATGTGACCGTGTGGGCGAAGGAGGACCCCCAGGACCTGGAGGAGGGGCAGGAGGCGCGCGAGTTCGACGACACCCCGTCGGGCTTCGGCCGCATCGCCGCCACCACCGCCAAGCAGGTCATCCTGCAGCGCCTGCGGGACGCCGAGGACGACGCCACGCTCGGTGAGTACGCCGGCCGCGAGGGCGACATCGTCACCGGTGTCGTCCAGCAGGGCCGCGACCCGAAGAACGTGCTCGTCGACATCGGCAAGCTGGAGGCCATCCTGCCGGTGCAGGAGCAGGTCCCCGGCGAGCCGTACCAGCACGGCATGCGCCTGCGCAGCTATGTCGTCCGGGTGGCCAAGGGCGTGCGCGGTCCCTCCGTGACCCTCTCCCGCACGCACCCCAACCTGGTGAAGAAGCTCTTCGCGCTCGAGGTGCCGGAGATCGCCGACGGTTCGGTGGAGATCGCCGCCATCGCGCGTGAGGCAGGTCACCGTACGAAGATCGCCGTCCGATCCACCCGCAGCGGCCTGAACGCCAAGGGCGCCTGCATCGGCCCCATGGGCGGCCGTGTGCGCAATGTCATGGGCGAGCTGAACGGCGAGAAGATCGACATCGTCGACTGGTCGGACGACCCGGCCGAGATGGTGGCGAACGCGCTCTCCCCGGCCCGGGTGTCCAAGGTGGAGGTCGTGGACCTCGCGGCGCGCTCCGCGCGCGTGACGGTCCCCGACTACCAGCTCTCGCTGGCGATCGGCAAGGAGGGCCAGAACGCCCGCCTCGCGGCCCGGCTCACCGGGTGGCGGATCGACATCCGGCCGGACACCGAGCAGCAGTCCGACTGATCCGGCCGGCGGCGGTCCGGGGCCCGGCCGGGGAATAGATCTGAGCCGCAGGCCGCTCAGATCACGTCAGGTTCGTGCGAGGCAACTGTCCGATACCCGCCCCAAAGGGGTGGCGTCGGTGCGGGGAGGTAGACTTGAGCGTGTCCGGCCGGACGCTAGCCCGCGCACGCCCTGAACGCACCTGTGTGGGGTGTCGGGAGCGAGCGGCCAAGGCCGATCTGCTGCGGATCGTGGCGATCGAGGAACAGTGCGTTCCCGATCCTCGCGGTACGCTGCCCGGCCGGGGTGCCTACGTACACCCCGCATCCGCCTGTCTCGACCAGGCGGTACGCCGCCGGGCGTTCCCACGGGCGCTGCGTGTCCCGGGACCGCTCGACACAAAGGCGTTGCGCCAACACGTCGAGCAGGCAGACAGTTGCTGAGCAGGCAACACCGTAAGACGTGCCGCACGGAACCCCGTGCGGCTCTGGTACCTCGCGAGTCGAAAGCAGGTCGAGATTGCGATGAGCACTCGATGAGTACGCGATGAGTACGCCCATGAAGTAGCGACGGTCCGGACGCAACCCGGACCTCAAAGGAGCGAAGTGGCTAAGGTCCGGGTATACGAACTCGCCAAGGAGTTCGGAGTGGAGAGCAAGGTCGTCATGGCCAAGCTCCAGGAACTCGGTGAATTCGTCCGTTCGGCGTCCTCGACGATCGAGGCGCCCGTTGTACGCAAGCTGACTGACGCCCTCCAGCAGGGCAACGGGGGCGCCAAGTCGGCCCCCCGCAAGGCTGCCCCGGCCAGGCCGGCGGCACCCACCCCCGCGCAGGCCGCCCGCCCGGCCGCGCCGCGCCCGGGTCCGGCCGCTCCCAAGCCGCCCGCGGCCGAGAAGCCCGCGGCCCCGGCTCCGGGTCCGCGCCCCACGCCCGGCCCGAAGCCCGCGCCGCGGCCCGCCCCGGCGTCCCCGGCTCCGACCGCGCCCGAGTTCACGGCGCCTCCGTCGCCGGCCGCGGCTTCGGCTCCGGCTCCGCGTCCGGGTGCCCGTCCGGGTCCCGGCGGTCCGAAGCCCGGTGCCCGTCCGGGTGGCGAGCGTGACCGCGACCGTGGCCAGGGCCAGGGTCAGGGCCCGCGCCCCGGCGGCCAGCGTCCGGGTGGTGACCGGGGCGCGCCGCGTCCGGGTGCCCGTCCGGCCGGCCCGCGTCCGGGCAACAACCCCTTCACCTCCGGTGGCTCGACCGGCATGGCGCGCCCGCAGGCGCCCCGTCCGGGCGGCGCGCCGCGCCCCGGCGGCCCCGGTGCCCCGGGTGGCGCTCCGCGTCCCCAGGCGGGCCAGGGCGGCGGTCCCCGTCCGCAGGGCGGCGCCGGCGGTCCTCGTCCGCAGGCTCCGGGCGGTCCCCGTCCGACGCCGGGCAGCATGCCCCGTCCGCAGGGCGGTCCGCGTCCCGGCGGCGGCCCCGGCGGCCCCCGTCCCAACCCCGGCATGATGCCGCAGCGTCCCGCTGCCGGCCCGCGTCCCGGCGGCGGTGGCCCCGGTGGCCGCGGTCCCGGCGGTGGCGGTCGTCCCGGTGGCGGCGGCGGTCGTCCCGGTGGCGGCGGCTTCGCCGGTCGTCCCGGTGGCGGCGGTGGCGGCTTCGCCGGTCGTCCCGGTGGTCCCGGTGGCGGTGGCGGTGGCGGCGGCTTCGCCGGTCGTCCCGGTGGCGGCGGTGGCCGTCCCGGCTTCGGCGGACGTCCGGGTGGTCCCGGCGGCCGTGGTGGCACGCAGGGCGCCTTCGGCCGTCCCGGCGGTCCCGCGCGTCGTGGCCGCAAGTCGAAGCGGCAGAGGCGCCAGGAGTACGAGGCCATGCAGGCCCCGTCGGTCGGCGGCGTGATGCTGCCTCGCGGCAACGGACAGACCGTCCGCCTGTCGCGCGGTGCGTCCCTCACCGACTTCGCGGAGAAGATCAACGCCAACCCGGCGTCGCTCGTCGCCGTGATGATGAACCTCGGCGAGATGGTCACCGCCACGCAGTCCGTCTCCGACGAGACCCTCCAGCTGCTCGCCGGCGAGATGAACTACGTCGTCGAGATCGTCAGCCCGGAGGAGGAGGACCGCGAGCTGCTCGAGTCCTTCGACATCGAGTTCGGCGAGGACGAGGGTGGCGAGGAGTTCCTCGTCGCGCGTCCGCCGGTCGTGACCGTCATGGGTCACGTCGACCACGGAAAGACCCGACTGCTCGACACCATCCGCAAGACGAACGTCGTCGCGGGCGAGGCCGGCGGTATCACGCAGCACATCGGTGCGTACCAGGTCACGACCGAGGTCAACGACGAAGAGCGCCGCATCACCTTCATCGACACCCCGGGTCACGAGGCGTTCACCGCCATGCGTGCCCGTGGTGCGAAGTCGACCGACATCGCGATCCTGGTGGTCGCGGCCAACGACGGCGTCATGCCGCAGACGGTCGAGGCGCTCAACCACGCCAAGGCGGCCGACGTCCCGATCGTCGTCGCGGTCAACAAGATCGACGTCGAGGGTGCGGACCCGACCAAGGTGCGCGGTCAGCTGACCGAGTACGGCCTGGTGGCCGAGGAGTACGGCGGCGACACGATGTTCGTCGACATCTCCGCCAAGCAGGGTCTCAACATCGACCAGCTGCTGGAGGCCGTGGTCCTCACCGCGGACGCCTCGCTCGACCTGCGGGCCAACCCGGAGCAGGACGCGCAGGGCATCGCGATCGAGTCCCACCTGGACCGTGGCCGCGGCGCCGTCGCGACCGTCCTGGTCCAGCGAGGCACCCTGCGGGTCGGCGACACCATGGTGGTCGGCGACGCGTACGGCCGTGTCCGCGCGATGCTCGACGACAAGGGCGAGAACGTGGAAGAGGCGGGTCCCTCGACCCCGGTCCTCGTCCTCGGTCTCACCAACGTCCCGGGCGCCGGCGACAACTTCCTCGTCGTCGACGAGGACCGCACGGCCCGCCAGATCGCCGAGAAGCGCGCGGCGCGCGAGCGCAACGCCAACTTCGCCCGGCGCGGAGTCCGGTTCTCCCTGGAGAACCTGGACGAGGCGCTCAAGGCCGGTCTGGTGCAGGAACTCAACCTCATCATCAAGGGCGACGCGTCCGGTTCGGTGGAGGCCCTCGAGTCCTCGCTGCTCCAGCTCGACGTCGGCGACGAGGTCGACATCCGTGTCCTGCACCGCGGTGTGGGTGCGGTCACCGAGTCCGACATCAACCTGGCGACCGGCTCCGACGCCATCGTCATCGGCTTCAACGTCCGCGCTGCGGGCCGCGCGGCGCAGATGGCGGAGCGCGAGGGCGTCGACGTCCGGTACTACTCGGTGATCTACCAGGCCATCGAGGAGATCGAGGCGGCCCTCAAGGGCATGCTCAAGCCGGAGTACGAAGAGGTCGAGCTCGGCACGGCGGAGATCCGCGAGGTCTTCCGTTCGTCCAAGCTGGGCAACATCGCGGGTGTTCTCATCCGCTCCGGCGAGGTCAAGCGCAACACCAAGGCGCGCCTGCTGCGCGATGGCAAGGTCATCGCGGAGAACCTCAGCATCTCCGGTCTGCGTCGCTTCAAGGACGACGTCACCGAGATCCGCGAAGGCTTCGAGGGCGGTATCAACCTCGGAAACTTCAACGACATCAAGGTCGACGACGTCATCGCGACGTACGAGATGCGCGAGAAGCCGCGCTCGTGACGCCTGCGGCGAGCTGAACCGGGCTGGGGTTGCCCGGCGGGGACACCGTTCCCCGCCGGGCGGCCCCGACCGTCGTTTTCGCACCCCCGCGGTCCCTACCCGTCCCATTGTGGGGGCTGGGGCGCAGCCCGCAGGGGCTGGGCCCGGGTAGGGGCGGCGGGGGCGGAAGAAACCCCGTCGAGCGCACCGGACGTTCGTTGTACGGTTCTGGTGTCCCTGCCCATACGGATGGCGGGGCCATCGATCCCGGACCGGCGGGTCATCCGGACATACATGTACGTGGGGACTCTGTCCTTCGACCTCCTGCTCGGCGACGTCCGTTCGCTGAAGGAGAAGCGTTCCGTCGTCCGCCCGATCGTGGCCGACCTCCAGCGAAAGTTCGCGGTCAGCGCGGCGGAGGTCGATCATATGGACCTGTACCGCCGGGCCGGCATCGGCCTGGCGATGGTCTCCGGCGACGCGGAGCACCTGACCGACGTACTCGACCGGTGCGAGCGGATGGTCGCCGGCCGCCCGGAGGTGGAGCTGCTCTCGGTGCGGCGCCGCTTCCACGGCGAGGACGACTGAACGACCGCGAACCAGGAACTCAGAACAACAGCAGGAAGAACGAGGAGACGGACCAGTGGCCGACAACGCGCGGGCTAAGAGGCTGGCGGACCTCATCCGAGAGGTGGTGGCCCAGAAGCTGCAGCGCGGGATCAAGGACCCGCGGCTCGGCTCCCACGTCACCATCACCGACACCCGGGTCACGGGTGACCTCCGGGAGGCGACCGTCTTCTACACGGTGTACGGGGACGACGAGGAGCGCGCGGCCGCGGCCGCGGGCCTGGAGAGCGCCAAGGGCATCCTCCGCTCCGAGGTCGGGCGGGCGGCGGGCACGAAGTTCACGCCGACCCTCGCCTTTGTCGCGGACGCCCTCCCGGACACCGCCAAGACCATCGAGGACCTCCTCGACAAGGCGCGCGCCTCCGACGCGGCGGTGCGCGAGACGGCCTCCGGCGCGAAGTACGCCGGGGAGGCGGACCCGTACAAGAAGCCGGGTGACGACGAGGACGACACCACCGCATGACCCAGAAGACCACCACGCCCGACGGCCTTGTCATCGTCGACAAGCCGTCGGGCTTCACTTCGCACGACGTCGTGGCCAAGATGCGCGGGATCGCGCGGACCCGCCGCGTCGGCCACGCCGGCACGCTCGACCCCATGGCGACGGGTGTGCTCGTCCTCGGCGTCGAGCGGGCGACCAAGCTCCTCGGCCACCTCGCCCTGACCGAGAAGGAGTACCTCGGCACCGTCCGGCTCGGCCAGAACACGGTCACCGACGACGCCGAGGGAGAGATCACCTCCTCCGCGGACGCCTCCGCGGTGACCAGGGAGGCCATCGACGCCGGGATCGCCCGGCTGACCGGCGACATCATGCAGGTGCCGTCCAAGGTCAGCGCCATCAAGATCAACGGCGTGCGCTCGTACAAGCGGGCGCGGGAGGGCGAGGAGTTCGAGATCCCGGCCCGCCCGGTGACCGTCTCCTCCTTCACCGTGTACGACGTCCGGGACGCGGTCGCCGAGGACGGCACCCCGGTGCTGGACCTCGTCGTGTCGGTGGTCTGCTCCTCCGGCACCTACATCCGGGCCCTCGCCCGGGACCTGGGCGCCGGCCTCGGCGTGGGCGGACACCTCACGGCCCTGCGCCGGACGCGCGTCGGGCCGTACCGGCTGGACGCGGCGAAGACCCTGGACCAGCTCCAGGAGACGCTCACCGTCATGCCCGTCGCCGAGGCGGCCGCCGCCGCGTTCCCACGCTGGGACGTGGACACGAAGCGTGCCCGGCTGCTGCTGAACGGCGTACGGCTGGAGATGCCCGAGACGTATGCGGGAGCCGGTCCCGTGGCGGTCTTCGACCCGGAGGGCCGGTTCCTGGCCCTGGTCGAGGAAGAGAAGGGCAAGGCCAAGAGCGTGGCCGTGTTCGGCTGACGGGCAGAGCGGCGACCGCCGTGCGGTTCGTGAGCGGCCGTCGTGACGGCCGTGCGGAACATGAGCGGCGTGTTGCCCGTGGAGCGGCGATCGCGGGAAACAAGATCCCGAGATCGCCGCTCCACGGTCCCCCCTCGGTTCCCCCACCCTGAGGTGTATCCAACCGTCCTCGGCTATTCACCCCAACGAGCAGGCGCTCGGAGTGAACCGAGGGAGTGGAAGGGGGCGCGTTCACCACCCGGTCCCCTCACCTCGGCGTGCCGCCCGTCACAGCCACCATGCCGATGCGGACCGGGCCGACCCGGCATGGCACCCTTAGACCTGCGTATGAGCTATTACGGACACGGGGTCCCGGGCAGGGGTCCGGAACGTGCGAACGTGCGACAAGGAGCAGTCACAGTGCAGCGCTGGCGTGGCTTGGAGGACATCCCCCAGGACTGGGGGCGCAGCGTCGTCACCATCGGCTCCTACGACGGAGTGCACCGCGGGCACCAGCTGATCCTCAAGCATGCCGTGGAGCGCGCCCGTGAGCTGGGAGTGCCGTCCGTCGCCGTCACGTTCGACCCGCACCCCAGCGAGGTCGTCCGCCCCGGCAGCCACCCGCCGCTGCTCGCCCCGCACCACCGCCGCGCCGAACTGATGGCGGAGCTGGGCGTGGACGCGGTGCTGATCCTGCCCTTCACGACGGAGTTCTCGAAGCTCTCGCCCGCCGACTTCGTGGTCAAGGTGCTGGTCGACAAGCTGCACGCCAAGGCCGTCGTCGAGGGTCCCAACTTCCGTTTCGGCCACAAGGCCGCGGGCGACGTGGCGTTCCTGGCCGAGCAGGGCAAGACGTACGACTTCGAGGTGGACGTCGTGGACCTCTACGTGTCCGGTGAGGCGGGCGGCGGCCGGCCCTTCTCCTCGACGCTGACCCGGCGGCTGGTGGCCGAAGGGGACGTCGAGGGCGCCCGTGAGATCCTCGGCCGCCCGCACCGCGTCGAGGGCGTGGTGGTGCGGGGTGCGCAGCGCGGCCGCGAACTGGGCTTCCCCACCGCGAACGTGGAGACGCTCCCGCACACGGCCATCCCGGCCGACGGCGTCTACGCGGGCTGGCTGCACGTCCGGGGCGAGGCCATGCCCGCCGCCGTCTCCGTCGGCACCAACCCGCAGTTCGACGGCACCGAGCGGACCGTGGAGGCGTACGCCATCGACCGGGTCGGCCTCGACCTGTACGGGCTGCACGTCGCCGTCGACTTCCTCGCCTTCGTACGGGGGCAGCAGAGGTTCGACACGCTGGAAGCGCTGCTGGAGGCGATGGCGGCGGACGTGAAGCGCTGCCGGGAACTACTCGAGGCGGCGGACGGCACCGTCTGAGTCTGATCGTGTTCGACCGTCCTTGTCCGCTTCGCTGGGAAAGTCCGTGCTCCGGCGCTCAGTTGTAGGATTCTCCTCGTCCTTGAGGTCAGTGGAACGGAGAGAACCCGGTGGCGACCGAGCAGGAGAAGGAAGCGCTGTACGCCATGGACATCAGCGGCGTCGAGTGGGTCGGCTCCCCGGATGGTCCCCAGGACGAGCGGGTGGAGATCGCCTATCTGGAGGGCGGCGCCGTCGCGATGCGCAACTCCGCGGACCCCGACACGGTGCTCCGCTACACCGCGGCGGAGTGGCGGGCGTTCGTTCTCGGCGCGCGCGACGGGGAGTTCGATCTGCAGCAGTAGTGCATACCGGGGACAGCGCAGGCAGACGGCGGAGGGCCGGCACCATCAAGGTGCCGGCCCTCCGCCGTTGTCCTGCCGTCGGGTCCGCCGGCTACTGCTGCATCCAGCCAGGCGGTACGGCGCCCTGCTGCGGCTGGTTCTGCGCCGGACCCGGAGACGGATCCTGCTGCGGCGCGGCCTGCTGCGGAGGCTGCTGCTGCCAGCCCTGGCCCGGTGCGGGCTGCTGCTGCGGGGGCTGCTGCCACGCCTGACCCGGCTGGGGGACACCGCCGGGTCCGGGCTGGGCGTGGGGCTGCTGCTCGGCGTAGGGCTGCTGAGGCTGCTGCGGGGGCTGCTGCTGGGGCGCGTACCCGCCGCCCTGCCAGGGCTGCTGGACCTGCGTGCCCGGGTTGCCGAAACCCTGCTGCGTACGGGCGATGTCCTCGGCGACGAGGGCGGCGAGATCGAAGTAGGCCTCGCGGGTCTTGGGGCGCATCATGTCGAGGTCCACTTCGGCGCCCGCCGCGAGGTGTTCGTCGAAGGGCACCACGAGGACACCACGGCAGCGGGTCTCGAAGTGCGCGACGATGTCCTCCACCTTGATCATCTTGCCTGTCTCACGGACACCGGAGATCACGGTGATCGACCGCTGGACGAGATCGGCGAACCCGTTCGCCGACAGCCAGTCGAGCGTGGTCGAGGCGCTGCTGGCACCGTCCACCGAAGGGGTGGAGATGATGATCAACTGGTCGGCGAGGTCGAGGACTCCGCGCATCGCGCTGTAGAGCAGACCGGTACCCGAGTCCGTGAGGATGATCGGGTACTGCTTGCCCAGCACTTCGAGAGCGCTGCGGTAGTCCTGGTCGTTGAAGGTGGTGGAGACCGCCGGGTCCACGTCGTTGGCGATGATCTCCAGGCCCGACGGCGCCTGCGAGGTGAACCGGCGGATGTCCATGTAGCTGTTCAGCCGCGGGATCTCCTGCACGAGGTCGCGGATGGTGGCGCCCGTCTCGCGCCGCACCCGTCGGCCGAGGGTGCCGGCGTCCGGGTTGGCGTCGATCGCCAGGATCTTGTCCTGCCGCTCGCTGGCGAGCGTGGCACCGAGCGCCATGGTCGTCGTGGTCTTGCCCACGCCGCCCTTGAGGCTGATCACCGCGATCCGGTAGCAGGACATCACCGGCGTCCGGATCAGCCCCAGCTTGCGCTGCCGCTCCGCCTCCTCCTTCTTGGCACCGAACTTGAAGCGGGACGGGCCCTGGTTGTTCTTGCGGACCTTGGGCTGATTGCGCAGCAGCCGGTCGGAGGAGAGTTCCACGGCGGCGTTGTAACCGAGCGGAATGCCGGCCGCGGCCTGCTGCTGGGGCGCGCCGGGCCCGGCGTGCGGCCCGGGCGGCGGCGTCCAGCCGCCCTGGTTGCCGTAGGCGCCGGGAGGGGCGGCGGGAGGCTGCTGGGTCGCCTGCGGCTGCGGCTGCGGCTGCGGCTGCGGCTGCGGCTGCGGCATGGGCTGGCCGGCCTGTGCCTGCGGCTGAACCTGCGGCTGGGGGATGGGCTGGGCCGGGGGCTGCTGCTGAGGCGCGGGCTGCTGCGGCTGTCCGGGCTGCGGGTAACCGTAGGCGGCCTGCTGGGGCGGGTAACCGTAGCCGTCCTGGCCCGGCTGCTGCGGCTGCGGCTGCTGCGGCATCGGCTGGGCAGGGGGCTGGGGCTGGGGATAGCTGTATCCGGAGGGCTGCGGCTGCGCGGGCTGGGGCTGTCCGGCCTGTGGTGCCTGCTGGGGGTAGCCGTATGCGGCGGGCTGGGGCTGTGCGGGCTGCTGGTGGGCCTGGCGCGGGTCGACCGGTGCGGGTGGCTGGCCGCCCTGCGCCGGGTATCCGGGCAGCGGCTGCGCCGGACCGAACGCGCCCTGCGGAGGGGCCTGATGGGCGGGCTGTCCGGGCTGCGGCTGGGCAGGGGCCTGCGGGTAGCCGTACCCGGCGGCCTGCGCGGCGGCGGCAGCGGCCTGCTGATCCTGCTGCCCTGCCTGCTGCGGTACGCCCTGGACGGGCTGCGCGGGCGTGTAGCCCTGCGGCAGCGGGGGAAGCGCCTGGTCGGACTGGGGCGTCGCGGGGGCGGGCGCCGCAGGGGCGGGTGCCGTGGGGGCGGGCGCCGCAGGGGCGGGCGTCGCGGGCGGGGGCAGGGGAGCGGCGGGTGTGGGC
>JODX01000041.1 GCA_000719105.1 Streptomyces sclerotialus
AGCATCGAGGAGGGGCACAGCTCGTCGAACGTCTCGGGTGAGAGTCGGCGCATAGCCCAAGTGTAGGTACCCGATCGGTAACCGGGGGTCCGCCTAGCGTCGAACGCATGATGAGGATCGTGGTCTTTGGAGCAGGTGGCAGGAGCGGCAGGGCCGCGGTGGCCGAGGCGACCGCACGCGGGCACGGCGTGACCTCGTTGAGAGGCGCTGACGCGGACATCACCGACCCGGAAGCAGTGACACGGGCCGCATCGGGTCACGATGTTGCGATCGCGGCCGTGGCACCCGCTCAGACTGACCCGAGGAACTTCTTCGGGGCCGCGGCGGACGGCTTGGTGACCGGTCTGCACAACGCAGGGGTTGTCCGGCTGGTCTGGGTGAGCATCGCCTCGTTGCTGCCCGATGCCTCGGGCGTCCCGGCCGTCGACACCGACGGTTTTCCGGCGGAGTACCGGCCGTTCTCCCTGGGGCACCGCATCGCGTTGGAGGTGATCGGCGCCTCCGGCCTGCGGTGGGCCGCCGTGAGTCCCGCAGGAGACTTCGGCCCGGACACCTCGTCCGTCGGCGGATATGCCCTCACCGAGGTCGGGGACCTGGCCAGTCGCATCAGCCGCGCTGACCATGCCCGCGCGCTGGTCGACCTGGCCGAGCAGTCCGACCTGCCCCGCGAGCATGTCGGTGTGCTCCCGCTGACACCCGATGAGAAGGCATCCATGGTCATTGGGGAAGGCCAACGGTGACCCACCGCAACGCGCCCCTGTCGCCCGAGGGCCGCCGTCGTCTGATCGAACGCAAGAGCCGGCCGATCGCCCACGTGGCCGCGGAGATGGGCATCTCCCGCGCCTGCGCGCCCAAGTGGGTGAACCGTTTCCGCCGCCACGGCGAGCTCGGCTTGCTGGACCGTGCCTCAACACCCCGACGGCAGCCCACAGCGACGGCCACCGACGTGGTCACCCGGATCGAACACCTCCGTCGCACCCAGAAGTGGTCGGCCACAAGGATCGCATTCGAGCTCCAGGCCGAGGGCACACATGGTCCACGTCGACGCGAAGAAGGTCGGCCGCGACCCCGACGGGGGCGGCTGGCGCTCACACGGGCGCGGCAGCGAACAGGCAAAGGCTGTCGGGCGTCGCAAGAAGCGAACCGAACGCGGCGGCTACGTCTGTCTCCACTCCGCCGTCGACGGATTCAGCCGCCTCGCATACACAGAGGCTCTGCCGGACGAGAAGGCCGTCACCGCTGTCGCCTTCCGCCACAGGGCACGAGCCTGGTTCGCGGCCCACGGCATCACCCAGACCGAACGCGTCGTGACCGACAACGGCAGCTGCTATCGCGCGGACGCGTTCGCACGATCACTCCTCGGAGCGCGACAGCAACGGATCACGCCCTACACGCCCCGGCACAACGGCAAGGTGGAACGCTACCACCGGATTCTGGCTGAGGAGTTCCTCTCTGCCCGCGCCTGGACCTCCGAAGACCAGCGGTGCGAAGCCCTCGCCGTATGCGCCGTATGGAACATCCGCTACAACCGTCACCGGCCCCACAGCGGAGCAGATGGCCAGACGCCAGCCACTCGACTGCGTGAGGGCGTCACCAACGTGCTGGCCTCATACAGCCAGCTCGATGACCATGGCGACCATCAGCATCCCTCCCTGTCCGGCGTGGCCGGGGTGTCGGATGGTCACAGGCCCACGTCGCGGCTCCGGATGTCCTCGATGGACTCCCGGCGGACGAGCAGGCGGGCGAGTCCGTCGCGTACGGCGGCCACGGGAGGGCGTCCGACCAGGTTGTAGCCGGAGGCCATCGACAGGTGGTAGGCACCGGCCACGGGTACGGCGAGCAGGTCGCCGGGGTGTACGTCGGCGGGGAGTTCCACGTCGGCGGCGAGCACGTCACCCGCCTCGCAGTGCCGGCCCACCACGGTGACCCGGGCCCGTTCCGCGGTGCCGGGCCGGCCGATCAGGCGGGGCGCGTACCGGACGCCGTACAGCGCGGGGCGCGGGTTGTCGCTCATGCCGCCGTCGACCGCGACGAAGACGTGGTCCCCCGTGTGCTTCACGGACAGGACGTGATACACGGCGACCCCTGCGGGACCCACGATCGCCCGGCCCGGTTCGATGATCAGGCGGGGCACCGGCAGGCCGGCCGCCGTGCACGCGTCGGCGAGTTCGGTGCGGACCTTGCGGGCCAGTGCCGTCAGGTCCAGGGACTGCTCGCCGGTGCGGTAGGCGATGCCGTGGCCGCCGCCGAGGTCGAGTTCGGGCAGGACCAGGCCGTGCTGCTCGTACAGGCGGGTCATGAGGCCGACCAGGCGGCGTACGGCGACGAGGTACGGCCTGACGCTGGTGATCTGGGAGCCCAGGTGGCAGTGCAGGCCGGTGAGGTGCAGTTGCGGCTGGTCGAGGATGCGGGCGATGGCGTGCTGGGCGTAGCCGTCGGTGATCGACAGGCCGAACTTCTGGCCGTCCGTGCCGGTGCGGATCTTCTCGTGGCCGCCCGCGCTGATGCCGGGCACCACCCGGACCATGACCTTCTGGCGGCTTCCGGGGCCGACCGCGGCGGCCAGCCGGGGGACCTCCGAGGGGCTGTCGATGACGATCCGGCCGACGCCCAGGCGCAGGGCGGTGTCCAGGTCACGGGGGGACTTGGCGTTGCCGTGCAGCACGATCCGGTCCGGCGGGAACCCGGTGGTGACGGCGAGTTCGAGCTCGCCGGCCGAGCAGACGTCGAGACCGAGGCCCTCCTCGGCCGTCCAGTGGGCCATGGCCCGGCACAGGAACGCCTTGGCCGCGTAGAGGATCTCGGCGTCGGGGAAGGCGTTCCGGTAGGTGCGGCAGCGGTCGCGGACCTCGGCCTCGTCGAGGACGTAGACGGGGGTGCCGAAGCGGTCGGCGATGTCGGTGAGCGGTACGCCGCCCACGGTCAGGGCGCCCGGCCGTGGCTCGGTGGCCGAGGCGGGCCACAGGGACAGCTCGGCGGCCGTGGCGGGGGCGGGAAGTGTCTGGAACGTGGTCATCGTCTCTGCCTCTTTCAGGCGTTCCGCAGAGCGGGGGCCGGTGCTGACACGGGGCTCGTCGAGGTGACCGCCCTGACCGGCGCGGGAGCCGGGGCGGTGAACTGCGGGTCGACCGTGACGGTGGTGATGCCGAGCGGGGCGGTCAGCGCGCGCAGGGCCGGCGCGGCGAGACGGATCCACGCCTGGGCCGGGCCGAGCGTGGCGGTCAGCCTGCGCGCGGAGGTGAAGCCGACGGCCGTGCGGTCACCGAGCGGTGTGCGGAACAGCCGGGCCGTACACCCGGAGGGGCCCGGCCGGACCGGGACGTACAGGGGTCCGGCCGGGAACCGATCGGAGGGTTCGGGGTCGTCGCCGTACAGGAGCTCTGTCATGAGTGCCTTCCGAAGGGCATGAGTGGTGTGCGGAAGCGCGGATCCGGGCTTCTGGACGCCCCGGACGCGGGGAGGCGGACCGGGGCTCGCCGTCGACGGTATGCCCGGTGTTCCTGGGTTCCGGACCCGTCCTGACGGGACGCTGACGGTGATCCCGACGGCCTTGACGGGATGCTGACGCGCCTGGCGAAAGGGGATGGAAAGCGCCCCGGAAGGACGCCGGGAAGTGGCGCACGGACTGTTCGCGAGGACGGCTGCGGAGGTCGGACGGATGCGGTTCCGAGGAGAACCGCCGACCGGTCCCCCTCCGGTCGGTCGGTGCGAAACGGTGGAAGAGACGTCCGTGTCCCGCCCGCCTTCCGCAGCGCCTCCGGCGACATGTCGACCAGCTCGTTCTGGTCGGCGCGCCGAACGACCTCGTCGGGGACGGTTTCGCGCTGCCGTACCCCCGTTATCGACTCGACCACGTCGTCCAGCGACTCCAGGTGCCGGATGTTGACGGTGGAGATGACGTCGGTGCCCGCGGCGAGCAGTTCCTCGACGTCCTGCCGGCGCTTGGTGGCGCGGGAGCCGGGGACGTCGGTGTGGGCCGGCTCGTCGGCCAGGGCGACGGCGGGGGCCCGCCGCAGGACGGCGTCCACGTCCATCCCGGTGAAGACGCCGCCCCGGTACTCGATCTCCTTGCGGGGCACCTGTTCCAGACCGCGCAGCATCACCTCGGTGCGCGGCCGGTCGTGGTGCTCCACCCAGGCCACCGCGCAGTCGGTGCCCCGCTCGACGCGGCGGTGCGCCTCCGCCGGCATCGCGTACGTCTTGCCGACGCCGGGTGCCGCGCCGAGGCAGATCCGCAGCTTTCCACGTGCCATGTCGTTCCTCGGTCAGGCACTGAAGTCCGCCGTCTCGACCAGCGTCGTCTCGCGGACGAGCGGCCGTCCCCGGTCGAGCAGCACCACGTCGGGCCGGCGCACGGCGGCGAGCCGCAGGGCCGTGGCCCCGTCGATGGCGGCATCCACGCCGTACTGACGTGCCTGCAGGTTGATGACGAGAGCCCGCACGAGCTGGGGGTCGTCCTCCACCACCGGCACCCGGGTCAGGGGTGTGCCTCTCCTGCCGTACGTCGGGCCGTGTGCGCCGGAAGCGGGGAAAGCAGCGGAGTGAGCGGCTTCATGGCGGCGGGAGCCGGCGGACCGGGATGCCTCCCCGGCCGCCGGCTCCCGTGTGGGTCGCGTAACGCCGTCAGCTTTTCGCGACGAGTTCCTCGAGCGCGATGTTGAGTTCCAGGACGTTCACCCGCGGTTCGCCCATGAAGCCGAGCGTACGGCCCTGGGTGTGCTCCTCGACGAGCTTCTGAACCTCGGTGACGGGCAGGCCGTTCTGCTCGGCGACCCGGTGGACCTGGATGTCCGCGTACTGCGGGGAGATGTGGGGGTCCAGGCCGGAGCCGGAGGAGGTCACCGCGTCGGCGGGGACGTCGGACGGCTCGACCGTGTAGCCGGGAACGGAGTTGTCCTCGATGACGGCGGCCTTGGCGTCCTGCACCCACTGGACGAGCTCTTCGTTGTCGCCGGAGCGGTTGGTCGCGCCCGACAGTATGAGCTCGTACCGGGTGTTGACGCTGTTGGTGCCGAGGCCGTTCTGCGGGCGGCCCTGGAACCACTTCAAGTCGGCGTCCGGGGTCTCCTGGCCCTCCTCCAACGGCAGGTTGTAGGACTGCCCGATCAGGGACGAGCCGACGACCCGGCCGTCAGCCTCGGTCTCGGAGCCGTTCGCCTCGGCGGGGAACAGCCCCTGGGCGATGCCGGTGACGGCCAGCGGGTAGACGACACCGGTCACCAGGGTCAGCACGAGGAGGGCGCGCAGGCCCGCCCCGAGCAACCGGGCGGTGTTGGTCACGGAGTTGTTCATGACGGTCAGCACGCTTTCGATTCAATGCAGCCCGGGGACGAGGGAGAGAAGCAGGTCGATGATCTTGATGCCGATGAAGGGTGCGATCAGGCCGCCCAGGCCGTAGACGGCGAGGTTGCGCCGCAGCATCCTGTCCGCGCTCACCGGCCGGTACTGCACGCCCTTCAGGGACAGCGGCACCAGCGCGATGATGATCAGCGCGTTGAAGATGACCGCGGACAGGATCGCGGAGTCCGGCGAGGACAGGCCCATGATGTTGAGCTTGTCCAGGCCGGGGTAGACGGCGGCGAACAGCGCCGGGATGATCGCGAAGTACTTGGCGACGTCGTTGGCGATGGAGAACGTCGTCAACGCGCCGCGCGTGATGAGGAGTTGCTTGCCGATCTCGACGATCTCGATCAGCTTGGTCGGGTTGGAGTCGAGGTCGACCATGTTGCCGGCCTCCTTGGCGGCCGACGTGCCCGTGTTCATCGCCACCCCGACGTCCGCCTGGGCCAGCGCGGGCGCGTCGTTGGTGCCGTCACCGGTCATCGCGACGAGCTTGCCGCCCGCCTGCTCGCGCTTGATGAGGGCCATCTTGTCCTCGGGGGTGGCCTCGGCGAGGAAGTCGTCGACACCCGCCTCCTCGGCGATCGCCTTCGCCGTCAGCGGGTTGTCACCCGTGATCATGACCGTTTTGATGCCCATGCGGCGCAGTTCCTCGAACCGCTCCCGCATGCCCTCCTTGACGACGTCCTTGAGGTGGATGACACCCAGGACGCGGGCGCCCCGTTCGTCGTCCACCGCGACCAGCAGCGGCGTGCCGCCGGCCTCGGAGATCCGGTCGGTGATCCGGTCCGCGTCCTCGGCGACCGTGCCGCCCTGCCCCTTCACCCAGGTGATGACCGAACCGGCCGCGCCCTTGCGGACCTTACGGCCGTCGACGTCCACCCCGGACATCCGGGTCTGGGCGGTGAAGGCGATCCACTCGGCACCGGTCAGCTCGCCCTGGTGCCGCTCCCGCAGGCCGTACTTCTCCTTGGCCAGGACGACGATGGAGCGCCCCTCGGGTGTCTCGTCGGCCAGCGAGGAGAGCTGGGCGGCGTCGGCGACCTCGGCCTGGGTGGTGCCGCTCACCGGCACGAACTCGGCGGCCTGCCGGTTGCCCAGGGTGATCGTGCCGGTCTTGTCCAGCAGCAGTGTGGAGACGTCACCGGCGGCCTCGACCGCGCGGCCCGACATGGCCAGCACGTTGCGCTGGACCAGGCGGTCCATGCCCGCGATGCCGATCGCCGACAGAAGCGCGCCGATCGTGGTGGGGATCAGGCAGACCAGCAGCGCCACCAGCACGACCATCGTCAGATCCGTACCCGCGTAGTGCGCAAGGGGCGGCAGAGTGGCGCAGGCGAGCAGGAAGACGATGGTCAGCGAGGCGAGCAGGATGTTCAGCGCGATCTCGTTCGGTGTCTTCTGCCGGGCCGCGCCCTCCACCAGGTTGATCATCCGGTCGATGAAGGTCTCGCCGGGCTTCGTCGTGATCCTGACGACGATGCGGTCGGAGAGGACCTTCGTCCCGCCGGTGACCGCGGACCGGTCGCCGCCGGACTCGCGGATGACGGGCGCCGACTCACCGGTGATCGCCGACTCGTCGACGCTGGCGACGCCCTCGACGACGTCTCCGTCGCCGGGGATGACGTCCCCGGCCTCGCAGACCACGAGGTCACCGATCCTCAGGTCGGTCCCGGGAACTCGCTCCTCGCGCTCGCCCACCAGACGGCGGGCGACCGTGTCGGTCTTGGCCTTGCGCAGGGTGTCGGCCTGGGCCTTGCCGCGGCCCTCGGCGACCGCCTCCGCCAGGTTGGCGAAGAGCACGGTCAGCCAGAGCCAGGCGCTGATCGTCCAGCCGAACCAGTCGGCCGGGTCGGTGAAGGAGAACACCGTGGTCAGGACGGAGCCGATCCACACCACGAACATCACGGGCGACTTGACCATCACCCGCGGGTCGAGCTTGCGGAAGGCCTCCGGCAGCGACTTGACCAGCAGTGCCGGGTCGAAGAGGCCCGCACCGACACGGCCCTGTTCGGGCTTGTGCCCGGTGGGGACGTCGCTGTGCGGCGCCCGGGTGGGAGTGGCGGTGGACATGGAGCCCTCTGTCTTCTCTGTACGAGTCTGTGTTCGGATAGTCATCACGCGAGCCCCTCGGCCAGCGGGCCCAGCGCCAGGGCCGGGAAGTACGTCAGACCGGTGATGATCAGGATCGCGCCCACCAGCAGGCCGGTGAACAGCGGCTTCTCGGTGCGCAGGGTGCCCGCGGTGACCGGGACCGGCCGCTGCCCGGCGAGCGAGCCCGCCAGCGCCAGCACGAACACCATCGGCACGAACCGGCCCAGCAGCATCGCGATGCCGAGCGTGGTGTTGAACCACTGGGTGTCCGCGTTCAGGCCGGCGAAGGCCGAGCCGTTGTTGTTGGCGGCGGACGTGTAGGCGTACAGGATCTCGGAGAAGCCGTGCGCCCCGCTGTTGGTCATCGAGTTCGCCGGGGTCGGCAGCGCCATGGCGCAGGCGGTGAGGATGAGCACGAGCGCCGGGGTGACCAGGATGTAGCAGGCCGCGAGCTTGATCTCCCGAGTGCCGATCTTCTTGCCCAGGTACTCGGGGGTGCGGCCCACCATCAGGCCGGCGATGAAGACGGCGATGACCGCCATGACGAGCATGCCGTAGAGGCCGGAGCCGACACCGCCGGGCGCGATCTCGCCCAGCATCATGCCGAGCATCGTGATGCCGCCGCCGAGGCCGGTGAAGGAGGAGTGGAAGGAGTTCACCGCGCCGGTGGACGTGAGCGTGGTCGATGTCGCGAAGATCGACGAGCCGCCGATGCCGAAGCGGACCTCCTTGCCCTCCATGGCCCCGCCCGCGATGTCGAACGCCGGGCCGTGGTGGCTGAACTCGGTCCACATCATCAGGGCGACGAAGCCGACCCAGATGGTGGCCATGGTGGCGAGGATGGCGTACCCCTGCTTCACCGAGCCGACCATGACGCCGAAGGTGCGGGTGATCGAGAACGGGATGACGAGGATCAGGAAGATCTCGAAGAGGTTGGTGAACGGGGTGGGGTTCTCGAAGGGGTGGGCGGAGTTGGCGTTGAAGTAGCCGCCGCCGTTGGTGCCCAGCTCCTTGATGGCCTCCTGCGAGGCGACCGCGCCGCCGTTCCACTGCTGCGAGCCGCCCATGAACTGGCCGACCTCGTGAATACCGGAGAAGTTCTGGATCACCCCGCAGGCGACCAGCACCACCGCGGCGACGAACGCCAGCGGCACCAGGATGCGGGTGCCCCCGCGCACCAGGTCGGCCCAGAAGTTGCCGAGCTCACCGCTGCGTGAGCGCGCGAAGCCGCGCACCAGCGCCACGGCGACGGCCATGCCCACCGCGGCCGACACGAAGTTCTGCACGGCCAGGCCGGCGGTCTGCACGACATGGCCCATGGCCTGCTCGCCGTAGTACGACTGCCAGTTGGTGTTGGTCACGAAGGACACGGCCGTGTTGAACGCCTGGTCCGGGTCGACCGCGGCGAAGCCAAGCGAGCCCGGCAGGACGCCCTGGAGCCGCTGCAGCAGGTAGAGGAAGAGGACACCGACGGCCGAGAAGGCCAGGACCCCGCGCAGATACGCGGGCCAGGTCATCTCGGCATCGGGGTTGGCACCGATGCCCTTGTAGATCCACTTCTCGACGCGCAGATGCTTCCGCGAGGAGTAGACCTTGGCCATGTAGTTGCCGAGCGGGATGTGCACAAGCGCCAACGCGCCCACGAGGGCGAGCAACTGGAGCACGCCGGCGGTTACGGGACCCATGGTGTGGCTCAGAACCTCTCCGGAAAGATCAGGGCGAGGACGAGATAACCCAGCAGGGCGACGGCCACGACCAGGCCGACGACGTTTTCGACGGTCACAGCTTCGTCACCCCCTTGGCGACAAGAGCCACCAGCGCGAAACCCGCGAGCACGGTGACGACGAAGGCCAGATCGGCCATCGCGAACTCCTCAAGTGAGGTTCGGTGGAAACGGACGATTAGAGGAAAGCGCCTCGATGGCTGGAAGAGACCGCTCGTTGACGGCTCCCATACGGCGCTGCCCACGGCTTTGACGGGGTTCTTACGGGGCGGCCACGGCCTTGACGGGGTCTTTACGGCCCCGGCCCGTACGGGCGAGCAGGCCACTGCGACGGTCGGTGGCCCGGCTCACAGCAGCCGGAAGCGGAGCCGGCAGATCACCGCGTCCGTCTCCCGCCGTACGGCGTGCGCGACGACCGCGCCACGCTGGTTCCGCAGCAGCCTCCCCCACACTGGGCTTCATTCGCGGGGGCACCCCCAGCCGCAGCCGCTCCGGTCCGGCCTCCGGGATCAGCAGGGTGACGCGGGTCCCGGGCGCGGCCGTCCCGGACCTCGTGGCCCTGGGCGCGCAGCCGAGCCACCGCAGGCCTCGCCGAGCAAGTCAGTGACCGTCCGCACACCTGGCGCGCAGCAGTTCCGCTGCCGGCCGCGTAGCCGAACAGCACCCACACCCGACCGCTTCCCCATGCCGCCGGGTACCGCTCCGGCCCACTCCCGGTTACGGCACCCTGGCGGCCCTGCACCGCCGGCTCGACCAGCATCTCGGCACCACGATGTCGCCGGGGTCGACGCGGCTCACCGCCGTGCTCTCCCTGGTCCTGGACGCGGCCCCGCGCGCCGGGGAACTGACCGCGCTGCGCCAGTCACATCTGGCCGACGGCAACCAGGCGGTGTACATCCAGCGGCGCCCGCGGCGCGGCGCGGCCGAGGCGGACAGCGCCTGGTATCCCCCTCTCCCCCGTCAGCCGGGCCGCCTGGAGCGCCGGCTCCCGCTCCGCGCGGAGCTGGTCGCACGCGCCCACGGCACCAGACGGTCGTGGGTGCGCGTCGGTCGTGGGTGCGCCTGTTCGTCAACCACGCCGGCACCCTGCCCGAGGACGGCCCGGCTGTCCTGCGCCCGCCCGGTATGCCACTGGAGGAGAGGACAGGCACCCCTCCTGCTGTTGCTGCTGTCCTGGCTCAGTGATCCTGGTGGCGCGAGGAGGCCCAAGGGCCTGTTATTGGGAACAGGCCGGGGCGCGCCAATAGGCCTGTTATTACGTGGCGTACGAGACTTCCGGACTCGCCGTCGGCATGTAGGCGCTGGTGGCCCACTGGGCGGTCCCGGCGCTGACGTCCGGGTCGCGCATGATCGACGGGACGGCGACGCTGAGGATCGTCTCGTTGAGCACGACGAGGAACGCACCGCCGACCAGCGGCAGCGGCACCTTCCCCGGCTCCGCCGGTGCGGGAACCGGCTGGGCGGGGTGGGACACGTCCTGGACGTCCTCTCGGCGGGGCGGTCGCCCGGTGCCGGCTGGAGCCACGGGGCGGGGCCGCACGCCCGGCCGGGTACGGGCCGGGCGTGCGGCGGCCCGAGCACGGGCGCGGTACTACTCGGCGAGCGTCTCGGCCATCCACTTCGCGGAGCGGGCGATGGTCTCGCCGAAGTGGTTGGAGAGGATCTCGTAGTGCTGGCCCGGGTGCTCGATGAGCTCCTTCGACGACGACCTGGCCGCGGAAGCGACCCGGCTCTCCCACCGGCTCCGGGACCTGTTCACGCAGGTCCACCCGCATCTCGAACGTGTCCTGGGCCCCGCGCATGCAGCACCCAGCCGTGCTAGCAGTGCTCAGCCAGTACGGCTCCCCGGCCCAGATCCGCAAGGCCGGCCGCCGACGGCTGGTCACCCTGATCCGCCCGAAGGCACCCAGGATGGCCGAGCGGCTCGTCGACGAGGTGTTCACCGCGCTCGACGAGCAGACCGTCGTCGTCGCGGGCACGGACGCGGCCGCGCTGATCGTTCCCAGCCTCGCCGACTCGCTCACCGCCGTCCTCGACCAGCGCATACTCATCGCCGCCCGGATCGAGGAACTGCTGGGGTCCCACCCTCTTTCCCAGGTCCTGATGTCCCTGCCCGGCATCGGCATCAGGACCGGAGCCCGCATCCTCATCGATGTCGGCGACGGCACCAACTTCTCGTCGGCAGCCCACCTGGCCGCCTACGCCGGCCTCGCTCCCACGACGCGGAGCTCGGGCACCTCGATCCGCGGCGAACAGCAGTCCAGGAGAGGAAACAAGCAGCTCAAGCGGGCCTTCTTCCTCTCCGCGTTCGCCGCCCTGGCCGACCCCGCCTCCCGCACCCACTACGACAGGAAGATCAAGGAGGGCAAGCACCACGCACAAGCCCTCCTCTGCCTCGCCCGCCGCCGAGCCGACGTTCTCTTCGCGATGCTCCGCGACGGCACCTTCTACCAACCACCAACCCCGATCGCCCCTTGACCGAAGTCATAGAGGCACCTCCGGGGAAGCTTGCTGGTCACCGGCGCGGCGGGCGGCGCCGCCGCGCACACCGTGGAACTCGCGCACCACCGCGGTCTCAAGGTCACCGCCCTCGCCTCCGCACACGCCGAGCAGTTCGCGCGTGCCCGGGGCGCCGACCACTTCCTGCCCCGCGACGAACCTTTCCCCTCGGCCACTTTCGACGGCGTCACCGACGCCGCGGTGCCAACGAAACGACCCGCGCACCGGTACACGACGACGGCACCTATGTCGGCGTGCGGCCCGGACAGGAACCGACACAGGAACGCGGCATCCGCATCAACGCCCTGGACGTACGTGCCGACGGTGACCAGCTCGCCGAACTGTTCCGGCTCGCCGACCGCGGCACAGCGCCGGCCCGCGTCGCCGAGATACTTGCCCTCGCGGATGCCGCGGCGGCCCATGCGCGCCTGGCCGGGCCTGTTGCGATGGACCCCGGGTCATCAGCGATGTCTTCGTGGAGGGGCGAGGGAAGCCCCGGCGTGGGCCGTCATCGCTTCACCCTTTCGTCTGTGCGTGGCCGGTTGTCAGGTGCGGGTCCAG
>JODX01000042.1 GCA_000719105.1 Streptomyces sclerotialus
GGCGGACCGCCTCGCCCGGTCCGCACAGTTGCTGGGCATCGCCGCCGCGGCCGTCGGCCCGGTGTGCGGCGGACGTGCCCCCGTACGCGCCGAACGCCACGGGGAGTCACGGCGTCCGCGGGATCCCGCCGGTCTCCGGGTCGTCGACCTGTCCGCGCTGTGGGCCGGCCCCCTGTGCGCGCGGCTGCTGGGCCGGGCCGGGGCCCGGGTGCTGAAGGTGCGGAGCGCGACCCGGCCGGACCGGACCCGGTCCGCGCACCCCGCCTTCCACCACTGGCTGCACGACGGGCACGCGACCCTGGTGCTGGACTTCGGCGCCCGGGACGCGCTGGCCGACGTGGTCGCGGACGCCGACGTCGTCATCGAGGCGTCCCGTCCCAGGGCGCTGCGGCGGCTCGGTGTGCGCGCCGAGGAGTTCCTGGCCGCCCGCCCCGGCCGGGTCTGGGTCGGCATCACCGGGTACGGCCGCGCGGACGACCGGATCGCCTTCGGTGACGACGCGGCGGTCGCCGGCGGCCTGACCGGGCGGAACGCCCACGGTGACCCGGTGTTCCTCGGCGACGCGCTGGCCGACCCCGTCACCGGCCTGTACGCCGCCCACGCCGTCGCCCGCTCCCTCGATCGCGGCGGCGGGGAACTGCTGTGCGTGTCCATGGCGGACTGCGCGGCAGCGCTCGCCGGCGCCCCGGTGCGGCCGTGCTGATCGGGAACGTGGAGGTCGAGGGGCGCGGTCGGGTGGACGTGCGGATCGTGGACGGTCGTATCGCCGGGATCGGGCCACGGCTGGCGGGTCCGGCCGACGTGGACGGGCGCGGCGGGGCGCTGCTGCCGGGGCTGCACGACCACCACGTCCACCTCACCGCGCTGGCCGCGAAGGCGTCCTCGGTACGGGTCGGCCCCGCCGACGTCGCCGGACGCGACGCGTTGGCGGCGGCACTGCGGTCCGGGAGGCCGGGGGAGTGGGTGCGGGCCGTCGGCTACCACGAGAGCGTCGCCGGGGAGCTGGACCGGTGGGCACTGGACGCGCTCGTGGCCGACCGGCCGGTGCGGGTGCAGCACCGCAGCGGGGCGATGTGGTTCCTGAACAGCGCCGCGCTGCGGGCGGCCGGGCTGGACGGCGACCGGGACGACGGGCGCCTGTGGCGCGAGGACGCGCGGCTGCGTGCTGCCGTACCGCCCGTCCGGCTCGACCTGGCCGGGGTCGGACGGCGGGCCGCGCACCTCGGCGTGACCGGGTTCACCAACGCCGACCCGCACCCCGCCGACGGCCTCGCACAGGTGCTGTCCGTCCTGCCCCAGAGGACCGTCGTGATGGGCGCCGGCCCGCCGGTGAAGCTGATGCTCGACGACCTGACGCTTCCGTCCCCCGCCGACCTGGCCGCCACGGTGGCCGGGACGAGGCCCCGCCCGGTCGCCGTGCACTGCGTCACCCGCGTGCAGTTGCTGGTGACGCTCCTCGCCCTGGAGGAGGCGGGCCCGGCCGACGGCGACCGGATCGAGCACGGGTCCGTGATCCCGGCGGAGACCATCCCGTGGCTGAGCCGGCTCGGCGTGACCGTGGTGACCCAGCCGCACTTCCCCGTCGAGCGGAGCCGGGCGTACGCCACCGAGGTCCACCCCGACGACCGGCCGCACCTCTACCGCTGCCGGAGCCTGGCCGAGGCCGGCGTCCCGGTCGCGGCCGGAACGGACGCGCCGTACGGCACCCACGACCCGTGGGCGGTGATGCGGGCCGCCGTCGCGCGCGAGGACGGGGAGGGCATCACACCTGGGGCGGCGCTGCGGCTCTTCCTCGGCGGGCCGGAACGGCCCGGCGTGCCGAGGAGACTGACGATCGGTGCGGAGGCCGACCTGTGTCTGCTTCACGTGCCCCTGCGCGAGGCGCTCGACGCGCTGACAGCCGACGTCGTACGGGCCGCCTACGTCGGCGGCCGGCCGATCACGTGCTGAACACCGCTCACACGCTGTACCCGCCGTCCACCCCCAGCGCCTGCCCGGTGACGAACCCGGCCCGGTCCGAGGCGAGGAACGCGACCGCCTCCGCGATGTCCCGGGCCTCGCCGAACCGGCGCAGGGGGATGTTGCGGCGGGTGACGGCGAGGGCCTCCTCGTCCAGTTCACCGGTGTCGATCAGCCGGGCCGCGATGCCGTCCGTGAGCATGCCGGGGGCGACGCAGTTGACGCGGACGCCGTAGCGGCCCTCCTCGGCGGCCAGGGCGCGGGCGACCGCCTCGACCGCTCCCTTGGCGCCCGACGACAAGCCGTCGCGCACCGGGTAGCGGCGGGTGGCGACGGTGGTGACGGCGACGACGTTGCCGCGGCTCGCGCGCAGCAGTGGCAGCGCGGGGTGGACGAGGTTGAAGAACGCCACCGCGTCGGCCTCCAGCTGGGCCCGGTACTGACCGGGCGTCACCTTGCTCAGATGGGTCATGGGCACGTGCGGCCCGGACGCGTGGACAAGGGTGTGGATGCCGCCGCGCATGCGTCCGTGCTCGCGTACCGCCCGGGCCGTCTCCGTCTCGTCGGTCAGGTCCACCCGCACCGCGGTGACCTGGCGGCCGTACGCCTTCACCGCCCCGGCGAGTTCCTGCGCCGCCGCCTCGTTGGTGCGGTAGGTGAAGGCGATGTCACTGCCGCGGGCGGCCAGCGTCCGTACGATGGCGGCGCCGATACCGCCGCTGCCGCCCGTGACGAAGGCCAGGCCCGGCCGGCCGGAGAAGTCGTCCGCCGTCATGTCTCACGACCCGTCATGTCTCACAACCCCAGGGACTTGGCGATGATGACCTTCATGACCTCGCTCGTCCCGGCGTAGATGCGGGTGATGCGAGCGTCCGCGTACAGCCGGGCGATCGGGTGCTCCAGCACGTAGCCGTAGCCGCCGAAGAGCTGGAGGCAGCGGTCGACGGCGCGGGCCTGCATCTCGGTGCAGAACAGTTTGACCTTCGCGGCGTCGGCGCCGGACAGCCGGCCCTCGACCAGTTCCCGTACGGCCCGGTCGAGCACGGCCTGGGCGGCCTCGACCTCGGCGGCCACCGCCGCGAGTTCGAACTTCGTGTTCTGGAAGGACCCGACCGGTGTCCCGGACACCTCACGTTCCTTGACGTGGGCGATCGTGGTGTCGAGTGCGGCCCGGGCCTGCGCGACGGAGCCGACCGCGACGGTCATGCGCTCCTGGGGCAGGTTGTGCCCGAGGTATCCGAAGGCCCGGCCCTCCTCGCCGAGCCGGTTGGCGACGGGCACACGGACGCCGTCGAAGGCCAGCTCCACGGTGTCCTGCGCCTTGATGCCCATCTTGTCCAGCACCCGGCCGCGCGTGAAACCGGGCATGCCGTCCTCCACGACCAGCAGGGTGAGCCCCGCCCGCCGGTCGTCCGGGTCGGACGAGGTGCGCGCCACGACGATCACCAGATCTGCGAGCAGCCCGCCGGTGATGAACGTCTTGGAGCCGCTGAGGAGGTACGAGTCGCCGTCGCGTACGGCGGTCGTGCGGATCCCGGCGAGGTCCGAGCCGGTGCCGGGCTCGGTCATCGCGATCGCGGTCAGCAGCGTGCCGGAGGCCAGCCCGGGGAACCAGCGTCCGCGCTGTTCCTCGTCGGCGTAGGCGAGGAAGTACGGCAGGACGACGTCGAGCTGGGTACGGACCGTGCCGAGGGTGACCAGGGCACGGGCCGCCTCCTCCTGGAGGACGACGTTGTAGCGGTAGTCGGGCTGTCCGCCGCCGCCGTACTCCTCCGGGACCGCCATGCCGAGCAGGCCGAGCGAGCCGAGCCGCTCGAAGAACGACCGGGGCAGGTGTCCCGCCTTCTCCCACTCGGCGTAGTGCGGGACCACCTCCTTGGCCACGACGTCCCGGACCAGCTCCCGGAACGCATCATGGTCGGCGGTGAAGACATCGCGTCGCACGACACCATCCCCTGTCAGTCGGCCAGTTCGACGAGAGTGGCGTTCGCGGTGCCACCGCCCTCGCACATGGTCTGCAGGCCGTAGCGGATACCGCGGTCACGCATGTGGTGGATCATGCGGGTCATCAGGACGGCCCCGGAGGCGCCGAGCGGGTGACCGAGTGCGATGGCGCCGCCGAGCGGGTTGAGGCGGCCCGGGTCGGCGCCGGTCTCGGCGAGCCAGGCGAGCGGAACGGGGGCGAAGGCCTCGTTGACCTCGAAGACGCCGACGTCCGCCGGCCCGATCCCCGCCTTGCGCAGCACCTTCTCGGTGGCCGGGATCGGCCCGGTGAGCATCAGCACCGGGTCGGAGCCGACGACCGCGCCCGCCCGGTGGCGCACGAGCGGCGTCAGGCCCAGCTCCCGGGCTCGCTCCGGGGTCGTCACCAGCAGGGCCGCCGCCCCGTCGGAGATCTGGGAGGCGTTGCCCGCGTGGATCACGCCGTCCTCCTGGAAGGACGGCCTGAGCTTCGCGAGCGTCTCCACGCTGGTGCCCCGGCGCACGCCCTCGTCGGCGGTGACCCCCGCCACGGGCACGATCTGCTCCTCGAAGGCCCCGGCGTCCTGCGCGGCCGCCGCCCGTTCGTGCGACAGCGACGCGTACGCGTCGAGCCGGGCCCGTGTGAAGCCCCACTTCCGTGCGATCCTCTCGGCGGAGACGCCCTGGTTGAAGGAGAAGTCGTGGTACCGGGCCAGGGCCCGAGGCCCGTACGGCGTCCCGTCCGCCTTGGCCGCGCCGAGCGGCACGCGGCTCATCACCTCCACCCCGCCCGCCACCACCACGTCCTGCTGCCCGGACAGGACCGCCTGCACGGCGAACTCCAGCGCCTGCTGGCTGGAACCGCAGGCCCGGTTGACGGTGGTGCCGGGGATGCTCTCCGGCCAGCCCGCCGCCAGCACCGAGTAACGGCCGATGTTGCTCGACTGGTCGCCGATCTGTGAGACGCAGCCCCAGATCACGTCGTCGACGACCTCCGGATCGACCCCGGCCCGCTCGACGAGCGCGTTCAGGACCGTGGCGGACAGATCGGCCGGATGCACGCCGGCCAGTCCGCCGTCGCGCTTGCCCACGGCGGTACGGACCGCTGCCGCGATCACCGCTTCCCGTATCACGTGTCGTCCTCTCCCGTTCGACTCGGCGGCACGGCCCAGCGGCCCGTGAAGGATGGTTCACGTCGGTCGGCGAACGCGGCGTACGCCTCCTGGACGTCCGCGCCGGCGAAGTTCACCGCCTGCGCCCGGGCCTCGTTCGCCAGGGCGTCCCGCAGTGTGCGGTCGGCGCCCTCGTTCAGCAGCGCCTTGGTCTGGGCGAGGGCGGCCGGAGGGCCCGCCACCAGCCGCGCGGTCAGGTCCGCGACGAAGGCGTCCACCTCGCCGTCGTCCACCACCCACGTCACCAGGCCGAGCTCCCGCGCCTCGTCCGCGCCGATCGTCTCCGCGAGCAGGGCGAGCCGCTTGGCCTGCTGCAGCCCGACGAGCTTGGGCAGCAGCCAGGACCCGCCGCAGTCCGGGGACAGCCCGCGCCGCGCGAAGATCTGCGAGAACCGCGCCCCGGGCGTGGCCACCACCAGGTCACAGCCGAGCGCCAGGTTCCAGCCGGCCCCCACCGCCACGCCGGTCACCTTGGCGACCGTGGGGACCGGCAACTCGTGCAGCAGCAGGGTCACCTCGGTGAGGGTCCGCATCCGGTACAGGGGATGGCCGCCGCCGACCTTCCGGGGGACGTCGGCACCGGAGCAGAAGGCGCCCCCCGCGCCGGTGAGGACGAGCGCGCGGACGGAACGGTCACCGCCTGTCGCCACCAGGGCCGTGCGCAGCGCCTCCCACAGCTCGGCGTCGAGCGCGTTCCTGCGGTGCGGCCGGTTCAGGGTCAAGGTCCGTACGCCGTCGGCGTCGCTCGTCAGCAGCACGCTCACCGGACCGCCCCCCGCGCCCGCAGGCCGTCGATGTCCCCCTGCGAGTAGCCCAGTTCGGCCAGCACGGCGTCGGTGTGCTCACCCAGGGCCGGTACCGCGCCCATCGGCGGGTCGTACCCGGAGATCACGGGCGGCGGCAGCAGCGCGGGCACCGGCCCCGACGGCGTCCCGATCTGCCGCCAGCGGCCGCGGGCGTCCAGGTGGGGATGGGCGAGCACGTCGCCGACCGTGTTGTAGCGGGCGTTGCCGATCCCGGCGCCGTCCGCCCGGTCCTGGACGTGACCCAGGTCGTGGCGCGCACACCAGGCGCCGATCTCCGCGTCGAGGACGGCACGGTGCTCGACGCGGCCGGCGTTCGTACGGAACCGCTCGTCGTCCGCCAGGTCGGGCCGGCCCAGCAGCTCCCGCGCCAGCCGCTGCCACTCGCGGTCGTTGGTGGTGCCGAGCACGACGGTGTGCCCGTCCGCCGTGCCGTAGGCGCCGTACGGCGACACGGCGGGCGAACCCATCCCGCGCGGCTGCTGCTCCACCCCCGAGTGCCGGGTGTACGTCAGCGGATACCCCATCAGCTCGGTCATGGTGTCGAACAGGCTCACCGCCACCTGCCCCGGCCGCCCGGCGTGCAGCAGCGCCAGCACCGACAGCGCCGCGTACAGGCCGCTGCACACGTCCGCCACGGGCGGGCCCGGCTTGGCCGGCGCCCCGGGGTGGCCGGTCACCGAGCAGGCCCCGGACTCGGCCTGGACCAGCAGGTCGTAGGCGCGCTTGTGGGACAGGGGCCCGCCGGGGCCGTACCCGTCTATCTCCACGGCGATGAGGGCGGGGTGGCGCACCTCCAGGTCGGCGGGGGCGAGGCCCAGCCTGGCCGTGCTGCCGGGGGCGAGGTTGGAGACCAGGACGTCGGCGCGCTCCAGCAGCCGGTGCAGCACCGCCGCGCCCGCGTCCGACTTCAAATCCAGGGCCACCGACTCCTTGCCCCGGTTCACCCACACGAAGTGCGCCGCCAGACCGCCGACCACGTCGTCGTAGTGCCGGGCGAAGTCGCCGACCTCCGGGTTCTCCACCTTGATCACCCGGGCGCCGAGGTCGCCGAGCGTCCGCGTGCACATGGGGGCCGACACGGCCTGCTCCAGTGCCACCACCGTGATGCCCGCCAGGGGGCCGCCGCTCGTCGTCACCGTTCAGCCCCCGTACCCGGCGCGCAGCTCGTGCTTGAGGACCTTCTGGCTCGCGTTGCGCGGCAGCCGGTCCACGAAGCGCACATGGCGGGGCACCTTGAAGTTGGCCATGTGCTCCCTGGCCCACGCGATCAGGTCCTCCTCCGTGACGCTCGCGCCCGGCCTCGGCACGACGAAGGCGCAGCCCACCTCGCCGAGCCGCTCGTCCGGGACACCGATCACCGCGACCTCGGCCAGCGCCGCGTGGCCGAGGAGCAGTTTCTCGATCTCGGCCGGGTAGGCGTTGAAGCCGCCGACGATGTACATCTCCTTCTTGCGGTCGACGATCGCCAGGTTGCCGTCCGCGTCGACGTGCCCGACGTCACCGGTGTGCAGCCAGCCGTCGGTATCGATCGCGGCGGCGGTGGCCTCGGGGTCGTCCCAGTAGCCGCGGGTGACGGTGTAGCCGCGGACCAGGATCTCCCCGTCCCGGCCCGGCGGCACCTCCCGGCCGGCGTCGTCCGCGATGCGGACCTCGACGTCCGGGATCGGCCGGCCGGTGGTGCGGGCCACCGTCTCCTCCGTGTCCCCGACGCGGCCCGTGGTCACCAGCGCCGACGCCTCCGTGAGCCCGTAGGCGCTGAGCACGATGTCGAAGGACAGGTCCTTCTTCATCGCCCGGATCAGCGACTCCGGGACCGTCGTGCCGCCCGTCATGGACACCCGCAGCGACGACAGGTCGTACGCGGACCGGTCCGGGTGGTTCAGCAGGTCGTGGAAGATGGTGGGCGGGCCGAGGACGATGCTGACCCGCTCCTCGTGGATCATCCGCAGGGCGCGCCCCGCGTCGAAGACGGCCATGGGGACGACGGTCACGCCGTGCATCAGGGAGGCGAGCCAGCCCGCCTTGTAGCCGAAACAGTGGAAGAACGGCGGAATCACCAGGAAGGTGTCAGAGGCGGTGAAGGTGTACTCGGCGGACATCCAGCCGTAGGCCCGCAGGGTCTGCCCGTGGGTGAGGACCACGCCCTTGGGGTGGCCGGTGGTGCCGGAGGTGAACATCACGTCGGAGACGTCGTCCGGGGTGAGCCGGTCGATGGACGTGCGGGCGAACGACTCGGTGAAGGCGCTGCTCGTGCTGAAGAGCTCGTACCAGGGCGGGTGCGCGTCCTCGTGTCCCCCCGGTGCCGGCAGCGACACGGTGGTCCGCAGCGCGGGCAGGTCCGGATCGGTGCGCCTGAGGTCCGCGATGTAGTCGGTGCCGAGGAAGGACGCGGCGGCGAACAGCGCCTTCGCGCCGGACCTGCGCAGGATGTAGGAGATCTCCCGCGCCTTGAAACGGGTGTTGAGCGGTACGACGACACCCCCGGCGCCCTGGATGCCGAGGGCGGCCACGATCCACTCCGCCGAGTTGGGCGCGCACAGGCCGACCCGGTCACCCGGCCCTATGCCCAGCGCGAGCGCGGACCGCACCGCCTGGATCATCCGGGCCTCGAGTTCCCGGAAGGAGAGCCGCAGCTCGCCGTCGACGAGGGCGGGGGCGTCCCCGAACCGTCGCGCGGCGACTCTCACCACGTTCGGAATGCTCCGGAAGAGCTGGTCGTGTCGGTCGTGTCGCATGACGGGGCTCCGTTCAGACACGGCGGTCGGCCGGCAGGCGCAGCAACCGCTTGGCGATGATGTTGCGCTGGATCTGGGACGTGCCGCCGTACACGGACGCGGCGCGCGAGTAGAGGTAGTCACCCAGGACGCCCGGAAGGCCCGGGGCCTCGCCGCCCTCCCCGTACAGCTCCTCGGGGAACACCTTCAGCGCCGTCTCGTACAGCCGCTGCTCGGCCCGCGTCATCAGCAGCTTGTCGACGGACGACTCCGGGCCGGCGCTCCGCCCGGCGAGTCGCTCGGCGGTGCGGCGCCGGGCGTGCGCGACGAGGACCCGGTAGTCGACGACGCACCGGCCGATCTCCGACAGCAGCCCGTCCGGGAGCGTGCCGCGACGCTCGTGCGCGGTACGGCGCAGGCGTTCGACCAGCAGCCCGTACGTCGACAGGTGCCCGGTGTCCAGGGCGTTGCGTTCGTACGCCACCGTCGTCATCGCCAACGGCCAGCCGTCGCCCTCGGCGCCGATCCGCTCGGCCTCCTCCAGCCTCACGTCGTCGAGGAACAGCTCGCAGAACTCGTCGTCGCCGTTGGCCGCCCGCAGGGGCCGTACGGTCACGCCGGCGCGGTCCAGGGGCAGGACGAACGCCGAGATGGACGTGTGCGGAGGTGCGGTGCGGTCCGTACGGGCCAGAAGGAGGCAGAAGTCGGAGTACTGGGCGTAACTGGTCCACAGCTTCTGGCCGTTGACGAGGTAGTGACCCTCGGGCCGGTGTTCCGCGTAGGTGCTCAGGCCGGCCAGGTCCGAGCCCGCGCCGGGCTCGCTGAAACCCTGGCACCAGACGTCGTCGCCCGAGAGCATGCGGGGCAGGAGGCGGCGGCGTTGCTCCTCGGAGCCGAACTCCAGCAGGGCATGGGCGAGATACCCGATGCGGGGCACGCCGGGCGCGCCGCGCGCGCCGAGCTCGTCGCTGACGACGACCTGGTGCAGGGCGGTCAGGCCCCGGCCGCCGTACTCCTCCGGCACGTCCAGGCCGACCCAGCCACCGGAGTGCAGCAGGCGGTGCCAGCGGCGCAGGAAGACCGGGACCGGCTCCTCGGCGTGCCGCTCGGGCAGCGGGTGGCCGGCCAGCCAGGCACGGAAGTCGTGGCGCAGGCGTTCCAGGTCCGCCGGGTCGCCGAAGACCAAGGGCGTGTCGGTCGTGCCGGGCGTGTGGTGCGTGCCGGTCGTGCCGGTCATCGTGTCGCCTCCGGTACGGCCAGGGCGGGCAGCAGGTCGGCCGTCGTCGCCAGCAGCGTGGCTCCGACCAGGACCTTGCGCAGGTACAGATGGGCCACGTGCTCCCAGGTCTGGGCGATGCCGCCGAACACCTGCATCCCGGCGTACACCGTCTCGAGAGCCGAGGTATTGACCTCCGCCTTGGCCACGCGGGCCGCGGTCAGCGCACGGTCGGGCGGTTCGTGGTCCAGGCACCAGGCGGCGTACCGGGTGGCGCTCGTGCACGCCTCCACCAGCACGGTCGCGTCGGCGAGCAGGTGCTGCACCGCCTGGAAGGAGCCGATCGGCCGCCCGTACTGGTGACGCTCCCGGGCGTAGTCCGCGCTCTGCCCGACGAAGGAGCGGGCCGCGCCCGCCAGTTCGCTCGCCACGACGACCAGGGCGTACGCCTGCCAGCGCAGGTGTGCCTCGGGTGTGAGCCGGCCGACGGGGCGTTCCTTGGCGGGGTCGGACCTGCGCACGGTGCGCAGCAGGTCCGCGGTCGGGGCGGGCGACCCCAGCTCGAGGTGGGTCACGTTCCCCTCGGCGTCGACGTACAGTGCGCCGTCGGCCCCGTCGCAGTCCCAGGCGACGGGGCGGGTCGTGCCGCGGCCGTGACCGGGGAAGCGCAGGTCGTGGGGGAGGGCGACGGTGGGCCGGGAGCCGGTGGCGGCCTCGGCCCGCTCGCCCGCGGCGAGGAGACGCAGCAGTTCGGGAGCGAGCAGCACGGTGCCCAGCAGGGACGTGGTCAACGGCTGCCTGCCGTGCTCCTCGGCGAGCAGGGCGCACTCCTGCGCGGTCGCGTCCGGTGGGGTGGCGCGGCGGAGTTCCGCCAGGCCGAGCTCGTCGAGCGCCTGCTGCGCGTCCGCGCGTGTTCGCGGCTTGACGTCGTCGGCCGAGCCCGTGTGGAACCGGGTCGCGAGCGACCGCAGCATGTCACGGACCAGCGCGAACTCCTCGCGATCCACGCTCAGCTCCCCTCGGTGGCGGTGGCGGTGGCGGTGGCGGTGGCGGTGGCGGTGGCGGTGG
>JODX01000043.1 GCA_000719105.1 Streptomyces sclerotialus
GTCGTCCACGTCTACGAACTGGACCGGCCGACCTCCGCCTACGCACCCGTCGGCATCTTCCGCGGCACCATGCAACGCCCGGTACCGTTCGCGGTCACCTTGGACTTCCACAGCCTCGTCCCGTCTCGGAGTAGCGGAGCAGTCGACCGAGGAAGGCCCTGAGCCACAGACCCGGCCAGTACCGTGTTCCTGTGCGCGGGCAGCTGAGTGACGCGGACCTCGACGAGCTGGTCGAGCAGGCCACCGTGGACGCCTATGGCAGCGAGGAGCAGCTCACGGGCCTGTTCACGATGCTCTCAGAGCATCTGGCTGTCCCGTTCAAGACGGTGATTCTCGGTGTCGAGACCACCGTGGAGAAGGTGGACCTGCTGCCCGGCAGCGGGATCGTGGCGATCTGTGCGCGAGGCGAGCACCGGCAGGCCATCGGCATCCTCGACCTTCCGCTGCCGGTCCCGGCACCCCGAGGCACCAAGTGGATTCATGCCTACCGCCACTGGGGCCCATAGGCTGACGAAGCGCGCCGTTCGCCGCATCATGCGTATGACCGACTGCGGCGGCGATAGGGTCCGCCCTGTGAGCGAGTACCAGTACTACGAGTTCCAGGCACTCGACCGGCCGCTCAGCCACGCCTCGTCGCTCGCAACCGTCCGGAACCCGACCTTCTGGTGACTTCCGCCCCGCACGACCCCGACCGCACGTGGTACGCCCCGGAAGACGTCCTGCTCGTCATCGAGGTCGTCTCCCTCGAGTCCGCGCACCGCGACCGGACGGTCACGCTTCGTAAGTACACCGACGCGAGAATCCCTCATTACTGGTGCATCGAAGACGAGCACGACGCTCCAGTCGTCCACGTCTACGAACTGGACGAGCCGACCCGCGCCTACGCGCCTGCGGGTATTCACCGAGGCTTGCTCAAGCGCCCGGTGCCATTTCCCGTCAGCCTCGACTTGGACGCACTCACCCCGCGCCGACACACCTGAGCGATACCAAGGCGGCATGGGAATGCGGACGGGTCCGGGCTCGCCGGAACCCGGACCCGTCCGGCCTGCTCACGTGTCCCTGCTCGCATGGGATACCCGCCCGGTGTCATCGCCGCCGCAAAGGAGCGGCGCGCTTCCGGACGGCGTCCCCCCGGACGAATTCACAGCACTTCAGCGGGCACCCTGCAGCGCACCTGCTTCCCGATCGCCGACTGCCGCACGTGCCACCCGGGCGCCAGCGAGTCGATCAGCCCGAGCCCCCGCCCACCCTCCGCTTCCGCGCTGTCGAGCGATATCGCACGACGCCTCGGCACAGCACCGGCATCCAGGTCGTGCACGTTCACTGCAATGCCGTACGACGTCATAAACACCTCCACCACGAGCGGCACGTGAACCCCGCAGGCCCGCACGGAATCGCCGACCAGCTCGGAGAGGACAGGTTGCGCGGAGTCGACGGATCCGGCAGCGAGGCCCCGACTGAGCAGATCGGTACGCGTCGCCTCCCTCACTGCGCGCCGCACCGTGGGCGCGCTCCCTCGAAGATCACGACCAGGACGCTACGAGCGCGGCGCGGAAAGGTTCGGCGTGGAGGTCCAGAGATGCGCTCTCGCATCGAACGAGCGATCGACATGGCATGATCCAACGGGACTCACTGGACGCGAGGGGGAGACGTCAGTGAATCAGGACAACCGCATGGGGCGTCCCGAAGAGGTCGTGATCACGGCGACGGACGTCCTCGGCACCGGATTCCGGGACGACAGCGGCACCCGCGCTCCGAAGCGGAGCCTCCCCGCCAAGGCCGTGGCTGAGGCCGAGTCGGAGACCGAGATTGAGACCGAGACCGTTCTGCCCGTGGTGATCACGGAGACTGTGCGCCCGCGGCAAGGCCCTCACCATCCGGGTGGATCGGTACGCCGGTCCGGCCGCCGCTCCTCCTCCCCACCCCCTGACCGCCGCAGCCGGGCGGGGCGCGCCAGGACGGTGACAGACCTCAGGCATCCACGGTGAAGGAGCGGTACATGCGCACCACGAAGGCGGCCGAAGCACCGCATCTGCGCGCGCATGATGTCCAGCCGTCCCCGCTCCGCATCGCACGCCACCGCACCGCACGCCACCGCACCACAGGAGCCCTCACCGTGAACCGAGCACGCCGTATCGCGGCCATCGCCGCGGCACTGTGCGCCATGGCCTCTCTTCCCTCCGCCACCGGCACGGCCGCCACCGCCCTGCCGCGAGCACCGATCGGCCGTATGCCGCTCGGCCCCGAGGACCTCGTGACGGTGGCCGCTGCCGTGCAGGAGCCGGCGCCCGGGGTGACGTATCAGAAGTTCACCCAGGGCCGGGCGACCGATGTGTGGTCGGTCGAGCTGTCCATACCCCACCCCACCGGCCGGTCCTGGTCCGTCG
Organism: Streptomyces sclerotialus; assembly: GCA_000719105.1. Classification (GTDB taxonomy): domain Bacteria; phylum Actinomycetota; class Actinomycetes; order Streptomycetales; family Streptomycetaceae; genus Streptomyces; species Streptomyces sclerotialus_B. The sequence goes on from JODX01000043.1 coordinate 2,388, forward strand.
GCAACAGGACGTACGCCGATGACCTCGTGGACGTCCTGGCGGCCGAGGGGTTCTCCGGACGGGTCGACACCCGGCAGCTGCCGGCCGGCCCGGGCGTCGGGATCGGCACGGTGCAACACCGTGTGCGGGTCGGGGGCTTCGGTCCCGGCGAACCCGCAGAGGCTGACCGGTTGAAGGAGTCGCTGCACAGCGCGGGCTTCACCGGACGGACCGTCTACACGGCCGAGGACGGAAACCCCAGTACCGGCCCCTGGGAGGTACGGGTCGTCACGGTGGATCCCGCAGCGGCCGTCACGTTCAAGGCCGTCCACGGGAGCGACGTCGGTTCGGCGGAGACCGTAAGGGAGATGGGCGAGGCGGCCGGCGCCCTGGCCGCGGTGAACGGGTCCGACTTCGACATCGATTCACCGAACAACCCGGCCTTCTCCGGTTACGGAGGTGATCCGCAGGGGCTCTACGTGCAGGGCAACGCCCTGCTCAGCGAGGCCAACAACGGCCGGACCGCCCTGCTGCTCGAGGGAGCGGGTTCCCGTATCCGCGTCGACGAGGTCAGTTCACGTACCCAGGTGACGGCGCCCGACGGTCAGGTACGGCAGGTCGACGGCATCAACCGCGTACCGGGGCGCAACCTCGGTTGCGGCGGTGTCGGCGAGGACCGCCGCGAGGACGGCAAGGGCGACGACCCGGAACTGCGGCCATGGCGTAACACGTTGTGCGTCGACGACAACGAGGTCGTCGCCTTCCGCCCGGAGTGGGGCGCCCGTACGCCCGCGCCCCGGTCGGAGGTGCGCAACAGCGTGGACGTCGTCATGGACGGCAACTGGGTCGTCAAGGAACTCCGCCCCGCCGGCGGCCCCATCCCCGCGGGCAGCCGTGTCCTGCAGGGCATCGGCACCGGCGCGGACTGGCTGCGCGCGCACGCCGTGGTGGGCAAGGCGTTCAAACCGGGTACCAGCATCACCGACTCCCGGGGAGTGCCGGTGACCAGCCCCACCTTCTCGGCGGTGGCCGGCGGCGGACCGGCCCTGGTCCGCGACGGCGAAGTGCTGCTCAACGCGGACGCCAACGGCATGCTCAACCCCGACTACCAGAGCGTCACCAGCGCCGTCGTACAGCGCCATCCCCGTACCCTCGCCGGAGTCACCGAACAGGGCGAGTTGCTCCTGGTGACCGTGGACGGACGGCTGCCGCAGACCAGCGTGGGCGTCACTCTCCACGAGGCCGCCGACGTCATGAAGTGGCTGGGCGCCCAGGACGCGTTGAGCCTCGGCTCCGGAGGCGACACCACGCTCCTGCTCAACGGCACGCTCCACAACCGGCCCATGGACAACTGGCGGGCGGCCGGCCCCGCCGAACGCAGGATCGGCAACGCCGTCGTGGTCGTCCCGAAGTAGTCGCCGTTCCCTGCAGCGCGGGCCTCCTCACCATCGTCGGCGAGGCCGCAGACGCAGCGCCTCGCCGCTTCTCGACACCCGATTCCCACCCGATTCCCACCCGATCACGAAGGGACCTTCCGTGCCCGGACACATCCCCAGTCGCCGCACCGTCCTGACCGCTTTCGCCGGTGCCGCAGCTGCCGCCCCCGCGCTGTCCACGCTCAGCGCCACCCCCGCCCAGGCCGCGGTCACAGCTGAGGAGTACGCCTCCAACACCGACCTGTACACCAGACTCGCGGGACGGGAAGGCTCCGACTTCGCCCGCCGCTACAAGCGCCACGAGCTGTACGACGGCAGTCTCGGCGAGGTGCGGCCGTACGTACGCACCACGATCATGGCCATGCACGGCGGTGGCATAGAGACCGGCACCTCCGAACTCTGTCTCGCCATAGCCGGATACCACCCTGCCACCTTCGAGACCACTCCCACCGGCGGCCCCGTCCACGACTACTGGATGTTCGAAGGACTCCTCTCGTCCGGCAACGGCGATCTCCACGTGACGGCCAAGAACTGCGACGACCACGTCGCCCTGTCCATGGCGGCCTCCAGTCTCAACGTGCTGAGCCTGCACGGCTGCAAGGCCGCTCAGGCCGGTGCGCCCACCAGCCGCCCGGAGGCGGTCGTGATCGGCGGCCGCAACGCCACCTTCCGCCTGTACCTCACCGAGGAGCTGCGGAGAGCCGGTTTCCAGACCATCGACGGTGCCTCCCTTCCCGACCTGAACGGCGACCACGAGAAGAACCCGTGCAACCGCACCATGCTCGGCGAAGGCGGGCAGCTGGAGCTCACCACCGAGCTGCGCAACGGCATGTTCGGTGTCAACACCCGTGCCGGCCGGCCCACCAGCACCAACGACACGTTCTGGACCTTCGCCGCGGCCTGTCGCACCGCGATCAGTCGGCTGGAAGCGGGACAGACCATCCTCTGACCGGATCCGCTGCGAGTTCCCGCCGCACGACCGCCGCACGACCGCGGCACGAGAGAAGGCCACGCCTCGATGAGAATCACCGAAGCCGCCCAGAAGGCCGTCGGCCTGCTGAGCCCGCTGCTGCTTGCCGTCGGTCTCGGCGCACCGACGGCTACCGCCGCCGAGCCGAAGAACCTCCAGGTCATGTCCTGGAACATGTGCGGATCACAGCGGTCCACCTGGCACTGCGAGGGCACCGGAACGCCCGAGCAGAAGACCGATGTCGTCAACTACCACGTCGACAACACCTGGGTGCATGCCGCCCTGCTGCAGGAGATATGCGAGGACGACCTCACGCTGCTGATGACCAAGCTGGGCACGGGCTGGAGCAAGAGCTTCCAGCCCTACCAGTGGTCGCAGAACGGCGTGAAGTGGAACAGCCGGTGCGGCGAGGACGACGGGCGCGGTGACCGGATCGGCACGGCGATCGTCGTCAAAGGGCAGATGACGGACGCACTGGCGTATCCGACGACCCAGCCGTGGACGGGCCAGCAGACCCCGTTCCACTGCGCGACCGCGGCGTACTGGGACACGAGGTTGTGCACCGTCCACGCGGCACGGCTGGGGAGCAACCCGGACCACCCCGACTGGGACTACCGCGACGACCAGTTCGCCGAGATCGAAGCCGTCGTGGACACGTTCCCGAACACGGTCTTCGGCGGAGACTTCAACTCACTGCCGCCGGACGACCCGAACAACACCGCCGCCTGGGTGTGGCCCGCCGACCTCTACTCCAAGGGTCCCGGGACCCCGGGCTACCAGGAGTGCGACCAGACCGGCGCCGAGCGCACCGGCCGGCCGACGCACGAGTTCGGCGGAAAGATCGACTACCTGTTCAGCAGCGAAACCCGCCGCTGGTGCGTCGTGGCCGATTCCGCGTACTCCGACCACCACGTCATGATCGAGAGCGTCGGCGTCGCATGACGGCCTACGGCCAAGGAGAGGTCACCGTGCGCGCGAACGGGTAACCGCGCGCGGTCCTGTGCGCGCCTAGCCCCATCGACGGCCGGATGACTCTTACATCGACGAGGAGGCCGACGGTCTGCCGGTCGTCCTCGGCGGTGACTTCGACGCGGCTCCGCAGTACCCGGCACTCGAACCCGTACGCGCAGGTACGGGATCGAGTGCCGCAGCGGAGAGACGACAGGGAACGTCTCCGGCACACGAACACGCATGCCGCTCCGGCCGACCACGCGACGCACACGATCCGATCGTCACCGCCTCGGCCGCGGAAACGGCACGGCCGATCGTCACCAGGTATGCGTACGAGCCTCATGTGGTCCGCCGTCCACCGCCCCCGTCTCTGTCCCCGAACACCGCGGATAATCCCGTTACAGGCCTCGAGTCCGATTGCGGGAGTGTGCCGTCGGGGCCGCCCGTCGCCGGGTGGTTGCACCGGAGGGTCACCCGGGGATCACCACTCCCGCCACCGCACTCATGGCACAGGCCCCGGAGGGCCTCGAAGTCGAGCGAGGAATGACCATCCGCTTCGACGCCCGCAACCGCCCGGAACCGGACCTCCTGGCGACGACCGCCTTACGACCCGGACCGCACCTGGTACGCGCCCGAGGAGGTCCAGCTCGTCGTCGAGGTCGTCTCTCCCGAGTCCGCTCACCGCGACCGCACAGTGAAGCTC
>JODX01000044.1 GCA_000719105.1 Streptomyces sclerotialus
GCAGATCGGCCCCGACACCCCCATCATCACCACCGACGCCCGCCACCGCGCCGACGCCAAGTCCGCACTCATCACCCTCGTCGAGCACGCCCTCATGGCCCGATTGCGGTAAGACGTCCCGGACGCCCCCTACGCACCGTTGCCCCGACTTGAGCCCGTACAGTTACAGCACTCAAGTCGGCGGCGCCGTACGGAAGTTGCCGTAGGTGCCTCGATGCCGACTGTGTCGTTTGACACGGTCGGCATCGATGTTCATAACGTTTCGACAGAGATATGCAGTGGTACGGCCACGCGTCGCGGTCACATGGTGTCGCTGCGCTCACAAAGCACCCCTCTTTTGCCGCGGCTCGCTCTTTATGACCGATTTATTCGGGACTTACATCACGTGCAATCCGCGCTTTCCGATGTTTGGAAGTGCGCAGGCTGACGTGCTGGAATGCCTGAACTGCCCAATAGTCAAAGACGTACTAGGGCCTGGAGTCACCCGCGGCACGACCTGAGTGCCGGCGCCGAGAGGTTGTTGGTCGAGTGAGGCGAAGCAAGAGCAGTCCCGAGCCGTCGTCGGCGCGGGGCAACTTCACCCCGCCGCCGCGCGGGGCGGCACCCGCACAAGTGCCCGGCCCGGAGCCGACGGCCACGCCCGCCCCGAGCGGCGGACGTCTCTCTCCGCGCAACTGGCGGGTGCCGACCCGGCTGAACGCGATCCTCCTCATACCCGTGCTCGTGGGCCTGGTGATGGGCGGATTCCAGGTGAAGAGCTCGATCGACACCTGGCGGGAGGCCCAGGACGCGGAGAGCACCGCCCGCCTCGTGCAGGCCTCGCTCGCCTACGGGAACGCCCTCTACAACGAGCGCGACATCACCGCGGCGCCCCTGCTCCAGGGCAAGGGCCAGGACGACGAGACGGTCACCAAGGCGCGCGCGGCCTCCGACAAGGCCGCCGAGGCCTTCGACGCCGCCACCAAGGACATGCCGCAGAAGGACGGCCTGGAGCGCCGTCTGAAGATCTTCAAGGACGTCGAGGGCAAGCTGGAGACGCTGCGCGCGAACGCGTACACCTCCAAGCTCACCGGGGTGCAGACCGAGGAGGGCTACACCGAGGTCGCCCACCCCCTGATGGAGTTCGCCAACGAGCTCGGCCTCGGCACCGGCAACATCACCAGCTACGGCCGTACCGTCTACGCGATCTCGCTCACCAAGGCCGCGCTCTCGCTGGAGCGCTCCATCGGCATGCACCTGCTGGTCAAGCCCGGCCCCGGGGCCGGCAGCCTGTCCAGCCAGCGCACCGCGCTCCTCTCGTACGCCTACCTCGAGCGCATCGCCATGGAGGAGTACATCGGAGGCGGCACCGAGGCCGACGCGCAGCGGCTGGAACGGGAGACCGACGAGGTCGAGGCCGACGCCGCCAACCTGGCCAAGCAGGCCAAGGCGGAGGCCGAGGCCGCCGGCGAGACGTACCAGGCCCCGCCGTCCGACCCCCAGGACATGATCGCGGCCATCGCCGGGCTCACCTCGACCGAGCCCGCCGCCCGCACGGCGCTCGCGCAGAAGGGCATCACCGCCGAGAACTGGTGGGCGGTCAACACCCTGAAGTTCGAGGCCTACGGCTCGATCGAGTCGGACATGGCCGACGCGGCCGTGGACGAGGCGTCGACCATCGCCGACGACGCCCGGACGGACGCCTTCATCACCGCCGCGATCGTGGTGCTCGCCCTGCTCGCCGCGTTCATCATCGCCGGGCGCATGGCCCGCCAGATGAGCCGCTCGATGCGCCAGCTGCGCTCCGCCGCCTTCGGCGTCGCCGAGCAGCGTCTGCCGGCGCTGGTCGACCAGCTCTCGCGCACCGACCCCGGCCGGGTGAACACCCGCGTCGAGCCCATCCCGATCCACTCCACGGACGAGATCGGCGAGGTCGCCCGCGCCTTCGACCAGGTGCACCGCGAGGCCGTCCGGCTCGCCGCCGAGCAGGCCCTGCTGCGGGGCAACATCAACGCGATCTTCACCAACCTGTCGCGCCGCAACCAGTCGCTGATCGAGGGCCAGCTGACCCTCATCACCGACCTGGAGAACAACGAGGCCGACCCGGACCAGCTGGAGAACCTCTTCCGCCTGGACCACCTCGCGACCCGTATGCGCCGCAACGGCGAGAACCTCCTCGTTCTCGCCGGCGAGGAGCCCGGCCGCCGCTGGGACCAGCCGGTGCCGCTGGTCGACGTGCTGCGCGCCGCCTCCTCCGAGGTGGAGCAGTACGAGCGCATCGAGCTGTCCGGCGTGCCGGAGGCCGAGATCCACGGCCGGGCCGTGACCGACCTCGTGCACCTGCTCGCCGAGCTGCTGGAGAACGCCACCACGTTCTCCTCCCCGCAGACAAAGGTCCGCGTCACCGCGACCCGGCTGCCCGACGGCCGCGTGATGATCGAGATCCATGACAAGGGCATCGGCCTGACCGCCGAGGACTTCGCGGACATCAACCACAAGCTGGCCAACCCGCCGACCGTGGACGCCGCGATCTCGCAGCGCATGGGCCTGTTCGTGGTCGGCCGGCTCTCCGACCGGCACGGCATCCGCGTCCAGCTCCGCCCCTCCGGCGAGCAGGCGGGCACCACCTCGCTGGTCATGCTCCCGGACGCCATCACCCACGGTGGTGGCGGTGGCGAGCAGCAGCCGGCGGCGGACGAGTTCACCGTCTCGCAGATCATCCCCGAGAAGCAGGCGCAGCAGGGCCCGGCCCCGATGCGTACGGCCGCGGAGCTCGGCTTCGACGACACCCGCTACACCGAGGTCCCGAACGACCTCCGCGAGCTGGACCCCGTCGGCCGCTCCCTGATGCGTGAGAACCGCCGGCTGGCCCTGGAGGCCCAGGCGCAGCAGGGCCAGGTCCCGGGTCACCCGGAGACCCCTGAGGCGCCGATGTACGGCGACGGGTTCCAGGCGGACGGGTTCCAGCCGGGCGGACAGCCGGGCTACGACACCGGACAGACCCCGTACCCGGACCAGGGGACGGAGTACGACCAGCGGACGGCGTACGAGGCGCCGCAGCAGCCCGCGTACGACGACGCGTACTTCCCGCCGAACGGCGCCGTGCCGCAGGGCGAGGCGTTCACCCAGGCCGCCGGGTACCCGGAGCCCACGTATGCGGAGCCGTCCCCGAACGAGCAGACCGGGGCGCACCCCGCCGCGCCGGAGGCGTTCCCCGCCTTCCAGGAGCCGTCCTATCAGGACGACTGGCCGCAGCAGGGCGGTTACCGGAACGGCTACGGCGCCGAGTACGCTCCGGAACCGGAATCTGCGCAGGCCGCTGACGCCACGGAACCGGACCGCGTAGGCTTCGACCGTCCGGGACCGGCTCCCCACACCGGTCACTCGCTGACCGACGCCGGGCTGCCCCGCCGCGGCTCCTCCGCGAACGGCGCCGCCGGCCGGCAGCACGGGACGCAGGACCCGGCGGCCACGGAGACGGGCGGCGACTGGCGCTCCGCGAACGACGAGCGGTGGCAGCAGGCCTCCCAGCTCCGTAAGCCCAAGGCGGGCGGAGTGACATCGTCCGGCCTGCCGCGGCGGGTACCCAAGGCCAACCTGGTCGAAGGGGCCGCCACCTCGACCCCACAGGGAGGCCCACAGGTCTCCCGCGACCCCGAGGAGGTCCGGGGCAGGCTGAGCAACCTGCGCCGGGGTGTCCAGCGGGGACGCAACGCAGGCACTGAAACGAACGGCCAGGCCACACAGAATGAACACCGTGGTCCTGACAGCACCTACAACCAGGAGCGTTAGTGTGAGCCCGATGAGCCAGGCGGCACAGAACCTGAACTGGTTGATCACCAACTTCGTGGACAACACCCCGGGGGTGTCCCACACGGTGGTGGTCTCCGCCGACGGACTCCTTCTGGCGATGTCCGAAGGGTTTCCGCGCGACCGCGCCGACCAGCTCGCGGCCGTCGCCTCCGGACTGACCTCGCTGACCGCGGGCGCCTCCCGGATCTTCGAGGGCGGCAGCGTGAACCAGACGGTTGTGGAGATGGAGCGAGGGTTCCTCTTCATCATGTCCATCTCCGACGGTTCGTCGCTCGCGGTCCTCGCCCACCCGGAAGCGGACATCGGCCTCATCGGGTACGAAATGGCCCTTCTGGTGGACCGTGCCGGTACGGTCCTGACCCCCGATCTGCGAGCGGAGCTCCAAGGGAGCCTTCTCAACTAACAGACAGACGGTGCGTTTTGGCGTCCCGTGGCCGTAAGGTTTCGGGACGCGGCTTCCACGGTGATGGATGCCCGGCACAGTCGGAGGAGGAGAGAAAGTGGCAACACCCCCAGGCGGTTCGTCTTCGGGCAACTGGTCCTACGGCCCTGGCCAGGGTCAGGGCCAGGGTGAGCAGAACCGGTACAACTTCCCCTCCGCACCGAGCCAGCAGCGCCAGCCGTACGCGCACCCGAGCCCCCAGGGTCCGGGCCAGTCGCCGTACGACCAGCCGCAGGCTCCACGCATCCAGCCCGTGCAGCCGCAACGCCGCACCCCTGAGCCGGCGCCCGCGGGGGCGTCGAGCAACCCCCTGGTGCGCCCGTACGCCATGACGGGCGGCCGCACCAGGCCGCGCTACCAGCTCGCCATCGAGGCGCTGGTGCACACCACCGCGCAGCCGCACCAGATGCAGGGGCAACTGCCCGAGCATCAGCGGATCTGCCACCTCTGCCGAGAGATCAAGTCGGTCGCCGAGATCTCGGCGCTGCTGACCATTCCCCTCGGCGTGGCCAGGATCCTCGTCGCCGACTTGGCGGAGGCGGGCCTGGTCGCCATCCATCAGCCCGGCGGCGACGAGAACGCCGGTGGCCAGCCAGACGTGACACTGCTCGAAAGGGTGCTCAGTGGACTTCGCAAGCTCTAGCGGAGGGCCGGTTTCTCCTAGTCGCTCCACCACCTCCGCGAAGATCGTGGTGGCCGGCGGCTTCGGCGTGGGCAAGACCACGTTCGTCGGGGCCGTGTCGGAGATCAACCCGCTGCGCACCGAGGCCGTCATGACATCCGCGTCCGCGGGCATCGACGACCTCACCCACACCGGGGACAAGACCACCACC
>JODX01000045.1:0-2500 GCA_000719105.1 Streptomyces sclerotialus
AACACAGTGGACGCGAGCAACTGAGGACAAGCCCTCGGCCTATTAGTACCGGTCAACTCCACACGTTACCGTGCTTCCATATCCGGCCTATCAACCCAGTCGTCTACTGGGAGCCTTACCCTCTCTAGGAGGTGGGAGTCCTCATCTCGAAGCAGGCTTCCCGCTTAGATGCTTTCAGCGGTTATCCCTCCCGAACGTAGCCAACCAGCCATGCCCTTGGCAGAACAACTGGCACACCAGAGGTTCGTCCGTCCCGGTCCTCTCGTACTAGGGACAGCCCTTCTCAAGACTCCTACGCGCACAGCGGATAGGGACCGAACTGTCTCACGACGTTCTAAACCCAGCTCGCGTACCGCTTTAATGGGCGAACAGCCCAACCCTTGGGACCGACTCCAGCCCCAGGATGCGACGAGCCGACATCGAGGTGCCAAACCATCCCGTCGATATGGACTCTTGGGGAAGATCAGCCTGTTATCCCCGGGGTACCTTTTATCCGTTGAGCGACGGCGCTTCCACAAGCCACCGCCGGATCACTAGTCCCGACTTTCGTCCCTGCTCGACCCGTCGGTCTCACAGTCAAGCTCCCTTGTGCACTTACACTCACCACCTGATTGCCAACCAGGCTGAGGGAACCTTTGGGCGCCTCCGTTACCCTTTAGGAGGCAACCGCCCCAGTTAAACTACCCATCAGACACTGTCCCTGATCCGGATCACGGACCCAGGTTAGACATCCAGCACGACCAGACTGGTATTTCAACGACGACTCCACAACCACTGGCGTGGCTGCTTCACAGTCTCCCAGCTATCCTACACAAGCCGAACCGAACACCAATATCAAACTGTAGTAAAGGTCCCGGGGTCTTTCCGTCCTGCTGCGCGAAACGAGCATCTTTACTCGTAGTGCAATTTCACCGGGCCTATGGTTGAGACAGTCGAGAAGTCGTTACGCCATTCGTGCAGGTCGGAACTTACCCGACAAGGAATTTCGCTACCTTAGGATGGTTATAGTTACCACCGCCGTTTACTGGCGCTTAAGTTCTCAGCTTCGCCCACCCGAAAGTGAGCTAACCGGTCCCCTTAACGTTCCAGCACCGGGCAGGCGTCAGTCCGTATACATCGCCTTACGGCTTCGCACGGACCTGTGTTTTTAGTAAACAGTCGCTTCTCGCTGGTCTCTGCGGCCACCCCCAGCTCACGGCGCAAGACCGATCACCGGGTGTGGCCCCCCTTCTCCCGAAGTTACGGGGGCATTTTGCCGAGTTCCTTAACCATAGTTCACCCGAACGCCTCGGTATTCTCTACCTGACCACCTGAGTCGGTTTAGGGTACGGGCCGCCATGAAACTCGCTAGAGGCTTTTCTCGACAGCATAGGATCATCCACTTCACCACAATCGGCTCGGCATCAGGTCTCAGCCTCATGTGCGACGGATTTACCTACCGCACGGCCTACACCCTTACCCCGGGACAACCACCGCCCGGGATGGACTACCTTCCTGCGTCACCCCATCACTCACCTACTAACCGCTTGGGCCGGCGGCTCCACCACTTTCCATTCCCCGAAGGGTCCGGAACGGCTTCACGGCCTTAGCATCACGATGCTCGATGTTTGACGCTTCACAGCGGGTACCGGAATATCAACCGGTTATCCATCGACTACGCCTGTCGGCCTCGCCTTAGGTCCCGACTTACCCTGGGCAGATCAGCTTGACCCAGGAACCCTTGGTCAATCGGCGCACACGTTTCCCACGTGTGTATCGCTACTCATGCCTGCATTCTCACTCGTGAACCGTCCACAACTACCTTCCGGTGCTGCTTCACCCGGCACACGACGCTCCCCTACCCATCACAGCCGCCGTTGGGCGTACATGCTGCAATGACACGACTTCGGCGGTACGCTTGAGCCCCGCTACATTGTCGGCGCGGAATCACTAGACCAGTGAGCTATTACGCACTCTTTCAAGGGTGGCTGCTTCTAAGCCAACCTCCTGGTTGTCTCTGCGACTCCACATCCTTTCCCACTTAGCGTACGCTTAGGGGCCTTAGTCGATGCTCTGGGCTGTTTCCCTCTCGACCATGGAGCTTATCCCCCACAGTCTCACTGCCGCGCTCTCACTTACCGGCATTCGGAGTTTGGCTAAGGTCAGTAACCCGGTAGGGCCCATCGCCTATCCAGTGCTCTACCTCCGGCAAGAAACACACGACGCTGCACCTAAATGCATTTCGGGGAGAACCAGCTATCACGGAGTTTGATTGGCCTTTCACCCCTAACCACAGGTCATCCCCCAGGTTTTCAACCCTGGTGGGTTCGGCCCTCCACGAAGTCTTACCTCCGCTTCAGCCTGCCCATGGCTAGATCACTCCGCTTCGGGTCTAGAGCGTGCAACTCAAACGCCCTGTTCGGACTCGCTTTCGCTACGGCTTCCCCACACGGGTTAACCTCGCTACACACCGCTAACTCGCAGGCTCATTCTTCAAAAGGCACGCAGTCACGACGTTGAG
>JODX01000046.1 GCA_000719105.1 Streptomyces sclerotialus
TCAGATCGTTTTCCGATCCGATTTCCTCGGTGCTTTCCAGGTTCCCGCTCTCGCGTTTCCCTTTCCGGCGGTTCCGACTCTATCAGATCCTTTCGGGCCCGATTTCCTCGGCGCTTTCGAGGTAGCCGCTTTCGCGTTTCCCTTTTCGGCGGTTCCGACTTTATCAGAAGATCTGGGCCGGACTGACCGGTCATCCATTTCTGAATCAATCGGAAGGGGCTTCGTCGGTATCGAGTCTTTCGACGCTCCGAGAAGCAGACAGATTGTCATCGTTGCCAACTGGGGATGTCCCCTCCAGGCAACTGTTCGAATCTACCTCCCCGGGCAACCTGTGTCAACAGGTCCCGCGGGGCGAAGAAGAGGTTAACAGCTCAGCGCGGGCGCTTGCACATCCGGTGGTGGTCGTGCTGTGGCGGTGATCCGCGCGTTGTCAGGCCGCTGTGGGGACGGCAGCGCTCCGCTCCGGTGCCTCGAGGTCACCGGTGTCGCCGGCTCTGACCGCGCGCCCCCCAAGGACATAGACGTACACGAGGAAGGCCAGCTCGGCAGCGATGCCGATACCGATGCGTGCCCACGTGGGCAGTCCGGAGGGGGTCACGAAACCTTCGATCGCCCCGGAGACGAACAGGATGAGAGCCAGGCCGATCGCCATGCCGAGCGCAGCCCTGCCCTCCTCGGCGAGAGCTGTGCGGCGAGTACGCGGACCGGGGTCGATGAGGGTCCAGCCGAGCCGTAGACCCGTGCCGGCTGCCACAAAGACGGCGGTCAGTTCCAGCAGACCGTGGGGAAGGACGAGCCCCAGGAAGACGTCGAGCCTGCCGGCCGAGGCCATCAGGCCCATGCCCACGCCCAGGTTGAGCATGTTCAGGAACAGGATCCAGAGGACCGGAAGGCCCAGAAAAATGCCCAGGACCAGGCACATGGCGGCAGCCTGCGCGTTGTTCGTCCACACCTGGGCCGCGAAGGACGCGGCCGGGTTGCTGGAGTAGTACGTCTCGTACTCGCCGCCGGGGCGGGTCAGCTCGCGCAGTTCTGCAGGAGCGGCGATCGAGGACTGGACCTCCGGGTGCGTTCCGATCCACCACCCCAGGAGTGCGGCCACGGCCGTGGAAAGGAGCGCTGTGGGTATCCACCAGTGGCGTGCGCGATAGACCGCAGCGGGGAATCCGTGAGCGAGGAAGCGCGTGACGTCGTGCCAGGAGGCTCGGCGGGTGCCTGTCACGGCACTGCGCGCGCGTGCCACCAGTTGGCTGAGGCGCCCGGTGAGCTGCGGGTCCGGGGCGCTGGACTGGATCACGGAGAGGTGGGTGGCGGTGCGCTGGTAGAGCGTGACGAGCTCGTCGGCTTCGGCGCCGTTGAGCCGGCGCCGGCGGCGCAGCAGGGCGTCGAGGCGATCCCACTCCGCGCGGTGGGCGGACACGAAGACGTCGAGGTCCATGGGGTTCGCTGCTCCTCGTCCTCTCGAACTGCGTGTCAGCTTGTCGTACTGGGGCGCGATCTGCCCCCAGCTTGGCAGACTGGCCGTTCCGGGGTCGGGCGAGGGGAAGGATCGGGCACGTGAGTGAGCTAGTGACAGGTGAGGCGGTGGCGCTGGAGCTGCGCCCCGCCAAGCTGCCGAGCCGGGCGCTCGCCGTGCTGCTCGATCTGGTCGTCACCATGATCGTCTACATCGTCGTGACCGTGGTTCTCGCCGTGTCGGCGGCCGGTCTGGACGCAGCCGCGCAGACCGCCGTGTCCATCGCCAGCTTCTTGTTGGTGCTGGTCGGCGGGCCCATCGCGGTGGAGACGCTCAGCCATGGGCGGTCCTTGGGGAAGCTGGCGTTCGGGCTGCGGGTGGTGCGGGACGACGGGGGGCCGATCCGGTTCCGGCACGCGCTGGTGCGCGGTGCGGTCGGGGTCGTCGAGGTTCTGATGACGCTCGGTGTCGTCGCGTGTATCGCCTCCCTCGTATCGGCGCGGGGACGGCGGCTCGGTGACGTGTTCGCGGGCACGCTCGTCGTACGGGAGCGGGTGCCGGCCGGGCAGGGGTACTTCGTGCCTCCGCCGCCGCACTGGCTCGCGGGGCGGTTCTCCGCGCTCGACCTGTCCGCGGTTCCGGACGGGCTGTGGCTGGCCGTCCGCCAGTACCTGACGCGGATGGGGCAGCTGGACCCGCAGGTCGGGCAGGCGATGGCGGAACGTCTCGCCTCCGATCTCGTCGCGCGTACCGGGTCTCCGGTGCCGGGAGGCGTTCCGGCGGCCGCCTACCTGGCTGCCGTGCTCCACGAGCGGCAGGCACGGGATGCTCGGCGGGCGTTCGGCGGCGGAGCGGGGGGCGTGGCCGGCGCTCAGCCCGGTGCCTTCGCGGGTGCTCCGGCGTGGGGTCAGCCGACGTGGGGTGGTGGCGCCGCGGTACGAGCGCCGCAGCCCGACTCCCGGCACGGTGCTCCCTACCCGCTGTCCTCGCAGGCCTCGTTCCCTCAGCCCGTGCCGCCCCAGCCCGTGCCGGTGACGAACGAGCCGGCCCAACAGCCCGAGCGTCCGGCCACGGGGTTCGCACCGCCCGCCTGATACACGAGGGTGTGACCGGCGTCGGCTGTCCCGTCAGCGTCAGTCGAGCGCCGAAGGCGGCGAGTCCAGCTCCTCCAGCTCGATGCCGGGTGCTGCGAGGACTACGTCGCCGGAGATGTGCACTGTGTGCTGCTCACCTGTGTCCAGGTCCGTGACCTGGTATTCGTCCACGGTCAACGGGCCGTTGTCAGTGGCGTGTGCTTCTCTTGCAATCAGAGTCCAGGACTGGTCCACGGTGCGCGGGGCGAGGACGGGGTCCGTGAGGGCGACCAGGCGTACGCGGGTCGCGGGCGCGGAGGGGGTGAGGCGCAGGAGACGGGCGGTGGCGACGAGGAACGCCGGGGATGTGCCGGTGAAGGCGTGAGCGCGGACATTGCCTTCGGTGGCATGTGTGCCGCTGGGGTCGGTCCGGACCCAGGTGACTCCGTCGAGCGCGGCGCCGCGGACCTGCCAGTCACCGGCGTGGAGTTCCAGTCGGACGGGGCGGCCGAGGTCGTCGAGGGCGAGGTCGACGGAGCCTGCATGGTCGCCGGTGGGGGTGGTCAGCCGGGAGACGTACCGCCAGCCGGAGGGGCCGGGTGCGCAGTGGAAGTACTCGTCGGCGAGGGGGGTGTGATCGTGCGGATCGTGAAGCGAATATCGGCCGCGGGGCATGGGCGTCCTGGATCGTGAAGGGCTGGTCCGGCAGGCGCTGGCCGGGCCCGAGCGGACGGGCCCCGGCACGGGGTGCAGGGGCCCGTCGGAAAGCCGTACCGCCGGGAGCCTGTCGCTGGTGAGTGTGTCAGTGCACGGACGCACTCAGCAGGTAGCGCCGGGGGCCGCCGGCCGGGGTGCTGCTGTCAGGTCGTCACCCACCATGTGGCCGTCACCCACCATGTGGCCGGGTGCGTCGTGCCGCGTGCCCGGCCACGGTCGGGGGGCCCGCTCACCGGGCCGCGCGCGGTTCCGCGCGGTCGGCCGCGGTGGCGGGCTCCGCTTCGGCCTCAGTAACGGTAGTGGTCGGGCTTGTACGGGCCCTCGACCTCGACGCCGATGTACGCGGCCTGCTCCGGGCGCAGCGTGGTCAGTTTGACGCCGAGCGAGTCGAGGTGGAGGCGGGCGACCTTCTCGTCGAGGTGCTTGGGCAGCGTGTACACGTCGGTCGGGTACGCGTCGGGCTTGGTGAACAGCTCGATCTGGGCCAGGGTCTGGTCCGCGAACGAGTTGGACATCACGAACGACGGGTGGCCGGTGGCGTTGCCC
>JODX01000047.1 GCA_000719105.1 Streptomyces sclerotialus
GAAACACAGGGAAACGCGCCGTCCGCTCCCACAGGACAGACGGACGGGCAGGCCGGAACCCGGACAGCAGGAATCACCCGACACCGCGGTCATGAGACCAAGACGATCTCGACCGGCACGAACGGCACCCGGTCGGCCCTCGGGTGACGCACGGCGGGCAGCGGGCAGCGGGCGGCAGCGGTCTTACCGATACAGGCACGGGGGTACTCCATCGCGGCTCAGCCGGGGACCGTCACGCGGCGTCGTGTACCTCTCCGACTGCACGAAGAGCCAGGACGCGCCGGTGCGAACCTCACCGGAACGAAAAGGGGTAACGCAGGTGCTTCGGTGCGCGGATCTGTCGTGCGGTTGTGCTCCTCACCCGGAACTTCCGAGCTCCCGTCGAGCCGGACGGCGAACCCCCGGCGCCGCCGTCGGCGATGCCGTAGGGCAAGGGCCGGAACGCCCCGGCGCGGCCCGGCGCGGTCCTCGCTGTCGCTGTGGCGGCGTATCGTCCAGCGCCCGCGACGGCGAGGTGAAGTCAGAGAAGTTCACCGACGACGGAGGCCGCGCGGTGCCGCGGGCTGTCCGGCGGGCGGCGGGAGTCCTGGATCAGTAGCCGTAGACCATTTTGTAGGCGACCTCGGGAAGGAACTGTCCGGCCGTGGAGCCGGCTCCGACACCGCAGTTGCCGTCCGACTCGCCCGGAGTCTTGATCCACAAGAGCATCTCGGCGCCTCCGCCCAATCGGGTGGGCGTGCCGATGCGGCGGCCCGAGGGGTTGCACCACTGTCCGTCGGAGCCGTTGCCGTTGCGGCTGGTGTCCACGACGAACGGCTTGGTGTAGCCGTAGCGGGCGCTCAGTTCGCTGTTGACGGCGTTGCCGTAGGCGGTGTTCTCGGCGGTGGTGATGTAGTTGGAGACGTTGAGCGAGAAGCCGTGGGCCTGACGGAGGCCGGCTTCGTGGAGGCGCCGGGCCATGGTCGCCGCGTCGGCCCAGCGCGGGTTGCCCGCGTCCATGTAGACCCAGGTGTTGGGGGCCTGGCGGGTGAACTGGGCGAGGGCGCCGGTGAGCATGGCCTCGCGTTCGTCGATCTGCGCCTGGGTCATACAGCCGTAGTCCCCGAGGGAGTCCGGTTCGAGGATGACGACGGCCGGACGGCCCGCTATCCCGCCCGCGAACTGGGAGATCCAGTCGGCGTAGGCGGACGGCGACGCGGCTCCGCCGGCGGAGTGCCCGCCACAGTAGTCACGGTTGTAGATGTTGTAGGCGACGAGGACGGGCAGCTTGTCCTGGCGGTCCGCCGCCCCGGCGTAGGCACCCGTGGCGGTGCCGATGGTGCCGCTCCAGGAACCGAACCAGCGGGCCATCGGGGTGTTGGCGATCGAGGCGTTGATCGCGGCGGCCCGGCCGTCCCCGGGGTTGGCGGCCACCCACCTCTTCGCGCTGGAGTCGGGGTCCACGTAGAACCCACTGGTCATGGTGGTCGGGTCGGCCGCGTGGGCGGACGGTGCGGCGGCGAACGCCAGCGGCAGAGCGAAGAGCGCTGCGGCCAAGGCGCGGAGTCTGCGGCGCATGACTGGACCTCGTTCTCCTGGTGGGGGGATGCGTCGCACGCTCTCGTCCCGAGCATGTGACGCACTGAGAAAGTGCGGTGGTACAACCGCTCCTGGGAGCGCTCCCGCCGGCAGTGTCAGCCGCGGGCGCCGTTCAGATCGTGCTTGACACCGCAGTCGAGACGGGCACCGAGTGGTCGGCCTTCTCTCGGTTCACCAGGCCGCACGACCGCGGGACGGGCGCGCCCGGCGAGTACCTGCACGGCCGAGGCCGAGGCGTAGTGGGTCTTTCCGACGCGGATGACGTCGATGTCCGCGAAGTTCCGCCGGCCATCGGGTTCTGTGTACTCCTCGACGGCCGCGAGCGTCCGACGACGGGAGACGGATTGATGAGTCCATGACAATCGCATGTGGGGGGCTCCTCGGCTTCCTGGAGTGCGGACCGGCTCCCGCTTGCCTGCTCGAAATATCGAATGCGGGACGGCCTGTCGAGCCATTTGGATGATAGGAGACCCACACACCCCGTCAACCCCTCTCGCAGAGTTCGCTCATTTCACCGAAACATTCGAAGACTCTGAAGTCGATTAACTGCGGGCCAGCGCCCGGGTGACAGGTGAGGGCCACGTGTGCGGCAGCACTGGTCGCGCAGCGGAGTCGGTTCTGCAGGCAGTGTTGACATGTTCGACCACATCTCTAGGATCCGTCGGGTCGCGAAGTTTCCGAATGGTCCTCGAAATTTCGAAGCTCATCCTCATCATCCTCGCGTGCCGAAGGAGCCTCTGGTGCCCGGACGACCAGGCGGACGACTGCTCCGCCCCTTCACGGCCGCCACGCTGACAGCGGCCGCGTCCGTGACGGTCTCAGCCCAGTCCACCGCCTCGGCCGCACCGGGCAGTCCGGCGCTCACCCCACCGCTGGGGTGGAACAGCTGGAACAGCTTCGGGTGCGGGATCGCCGACACCCACATGCGCCAGGCCGTCGACGCGACGGTGCCCTCCGGCATGCGGGACGCCGGCTACCGGTACGTCCTCGTCGACGACTGCCGGTTCGACCCGCAGCGTGACGCGGCGGGCATCCTCCGGGCCCGCCCGGCCCCGTCCGAGTACTCCGCCCAGCGGGATGAAGGCGCTCGGGGACTACATCCACACAGGAATGCGGAACTCGAATTCGGGACGGTCCCACGGTACGGCGGGTGGGTTCGCGAGCGCGGTCCCGATCCGCACCGCACCGACGCGGTGGTAGAAGTCCTCGGCGGGAAGATGC
>JODX01000048.1 GCA_000719105.1 Streptomyces sclerotialus
GTTGCAGCCCTCCAGCTGCTGGAAGTCCTCCATGGTCGGGTCCTGCGCCTGCAGCATGGTGCCCATCGCCCCGTCGGCGACCACCACACGGGTGGCGAGCGCTTCGCGCAGGGCGTCCGCGCGGGCGCTCACGATGCTTGTCCGGGTGCGCCGAGCCAGCTGTCGAAGGGCCGCGCCGCTTCGGTGCCGTAGGTGCCGGCGATGCTCGCGAGCAGGTCGGCGGGCCGCACCTCGTACTCCTGGGGACCCAGGGTGCCGAGAGCGGTCGTGGCCAGGGCGCAGCCGAGCATGGCCGCGGACTCGGGCGGCAGGCCCCGGCCGACGGAGGCCAGGAAACCGGCGCGGAAGGCGTCCCCGACACCGGTCGGGTCCTTGGCTTCCCGCGCGGGCACGGCGGGCACCAGATGGGGATCGGCGCCGGAGCGGTCGATCCGTACGCCGTCCGCACCGAGGGTGGTGATCCATGTGCCCACCCGGTCGAGGAGGTCGTCGCGCCGCCGGCCGGTGCGTTCGAGCAGCAGGGCGGCCTCGTACTCGTTGGTGAACAGCCAGCGGGCGCCGTCGACGAGACGGTTCACCTGGTCGCCGTCCAGGGTGGCGAGCTGCTGCGAGGGGTCGGCGGCGAACGGGATGCCCGCGGCCCGGCACTCGGCCGTGTGCCGCAGCATCGCCTCGGGATCGTTGGGCGCGACGAGTACCAGGTCGAGGCCGCCCGTGTGCTCGACGACACGCTGGATGCCGATCTCCCGCGCTTCGGCCATGGCGCCCGCGTAGAAGGCGGCGATCTGGTTCAGTTCACGGTCGGTCAGGCAGAGGAACCGCGCTGTCTGGCGGGTCTCGGACACGTGCACGACGTCGGTGTCGACCCCGTGGTCCTTGAGCCAGACCCGGTACTCGGCGAAGTCGTCACCGACTGCGCCGACCAGTACGGGCGCGAGCCCGAGCCCACCGAGTCCGTAGGCGATGTTGGCGGCGACACCGCCGCGGCGCACGTCGAGCTTGTCGACCAGGAAGGACAGGGAGACCCGGGCGAGCTGGTCGGGCAGCAACTGCTCGGTGAACCGCCCGGGGAAGACCATCAGATGGTCGGTGGCGATGGAACCACTCACGGCGATACGCATGTCAGATCCCCGCAGCCGTGCGCAGCGCGTCCACGCGGTCGGTCTTCTCCCAGGTGAAGTCCGGCAGCTCGCGGCCGAAGTGGCCGTACGCAGCCGTCTGCGAGTAGATCGGGCGGAGCAGGTCCAGATCGCGGATGATCGCGGCCGGACGCAGGTCGAAGACCTCGGTCACGGCCCTCTCGATCCGGTCGGTCGCCACGACCGCGGTGCCGAAGGTCTCGATGAACAGGCCGACCGGCTCGGCCTTGCCGATCGCATACGCGACCTGCACCTCGCAGCGCTTGGCGAGACCTGCGGCGACGACGTTCTTGGCCACCCAGCGCATCGCGTACGCGGCCGAGCGGTCCACCTTGGAGGGGTCCTTGCCGGAGAAGGCGCCGCCGCCGTGGCGGGCGTAGCCGCCGTATGTGTCGATGATGATTTTGCGGCCGGTCAGACCCGCGTCGCCCATCGGGCCGCCGATCTCGAAGCGGCCGGTCGGGTTCACCAGCAGGCGGTAGCCGTCCGTCTCCAACTTGATGCCCTCGTCGGCGAGCCCGACCAGCACATGCTCGACGACGGACTCCCTGATGTCAGGGGCGAGCAACGAGTTGATGTCGATGTCGCTCGCGTGCTGCGTGGAGACGACCACGGTGTCCAAGCGTACGGGGCGGCTGCCCTCGTATTCGACGGTGACCTGGGTCTTGCCGTCGGGGCGCAGATAGGGGATGGTGCCGTCCTTGCGTACCTCGGCCAGCCGGCGCGCGAGGCGGTGCGCCAGATCGATCGGCAGCGGCATCAGGGCCGGGGTCTCGTCGCTGGCGTAGCCGAACATCAAACCCTGGTCGCCCGCGCCCTGGTGGGCGATCTCGTCGTCGAGGGTCTCGTCGACCCGCTTCTCGTAGGCGACGTCGACGCCCTGGGCGATGTCCGGGGACTGCGCGCCGATGGAGACGGAGACGCCGCAGGAGGCACCGTCGAAGCCCTTGGCCGACGAGTCGTAACCGATCTCCAGGATCTTCTCGCGGACGAGCGTGGCGATGTCGGCGTACGCGGAGGTGGTCACCTCTCCGGCGATGTGCACTTGTCCGGTGGTGATCAGGGTCTCGACGGCGACCCGTGCGGTGGGGTCGGCGGCGAGCAGGGCGTCGAGGACGGTGTCGCTGATCTGGTCGGCGATCTTGTCGGGGTGGCCTTCGGTCACGGACTCCGAGGTGAACAGACGGCGAGACATGTGCACTCCAGTTGTCGGTGGTTCCGGCCGGTTCAGTAGCGGTAGTGGTCGGGCTTGTACGGGCCCTCGACCTCGACGCCGATGTACGCGGCCTGCTCCGGGCGCAGCGTGGTCAGCTTGACGCCGAGCGAGTCGAGGTGGAGGCGGGCGACCTTCTCGTCGAGGTGCTTGGGCAGCGTGTACACGTCGGTTGGGTACGCGTCGGGCTTGGTGAACAGCTCGATCTGGGCCAGGGTCTGGTCCGCGAACGAGTTGGACATCACGAACGACGGGTGGCCGGTGGCGTTGCCC
>JODX01000049.1 GCA_000719105.1 Streptomyces sclerotialus
GCGGCCAGTTCGGCGGTGGGCGGGTCCGCCGGGGCCGTGAAGCCGGCCTCGCTGCCGACGGTGGATGCCGCGGCCGCCAGTTCCCGGCTGCCCGCGGCGATCCGGCGCCCGAAGAGCAGCGCCGCGGCGAGGGAGATCGCGCCCGACACGGCGACCACGATCAGCACCACGCGGAAGTCGTGTCCCGACAGGAACATCTCCAGTGCCACCGCGACCGTGCCCGCCGCCATGGCGACGACGGCGAGCGCGGCGACCGCGAACATCGACAGGACGACCGAGCGGCGGCGCAGCAGGGTGACGGCGGGGGCGGCGAGCAGCCCGGCGAGCAGCGCGCCGCAGGCTGCCAGGGCGACGATGATCAGCATGTCGATCATGGTTGGAGGCCCTTGTCCCCTGTCTGCGCCGCCCCGTGTCCGGGCGGGTCCAAGCGGTATCCGGCGCTCCACACGGTGCTGATGAGCTTCGGGGCGGCCGGATCGTCCTCGACCTTCTCCCGCAGCCGCCGTACGTGCACGGTGACGGTCGACACGTCGCCGAACTCCCACCCCCACACATGCCTCAGCAGTTGCTCGCGGGAGAACACCCGGCCCGGATGGCGCAGCAGAAACACCAGCAGGTCGAACTCGCGCGCCGTCAGGACCAGTTCCCGGTCGCCGCGCGCGGCTCGCCGCGCGGCCGGGTCGGCGACCAGGTCACCGGCGCGCAGGACCGCCGAGGCGGCGTCGGGCGGCGGTGCCTCGGCGCGGCGCAGCACGGAGGCCACCCGGAGGACCAGTTCACGCGGGCTGAACGGCTTGGTCAGGTAGTCGTCCGCGCCCAGCTCCAGCCCCAGGATCCGGTCCGCCTCCTCACCGCGCGCGGTCAGCATCACCACCGGTACCGGCGGCCCGGCGCCCGCCCGCAGCCTGCGGCACACCTCCAGGCCGTCCAGGCCGGGCAGCATCAGGTCCAGGACGACCAGATGCGGTCGCAGGGCAGCGGTCAGCTCCAGGGCGGCGAGGCCGTCGGCGGCGTGCACGACCTCGTAGCCGGCGCGGTTGAGGTAGCCGGTGACGACCTCGGCGACGGTCGGGTCGTCCTCGACGACGAGGACGCGGCGGGCGGGAGCGGGGCGGGTACTCACCGGGTCAGCCCGTCACCCGGGCGAGATCGGCGGCGCCGAAGGAGACCGAGAACCGCTCGCACCAGATCACGGCGCTGCGGAACGCGGACAGGTCCGTACCGGCCGGGACGGTGTAGTTCTGGTTGCCCAGGTTGCCCTTGAGCTTCCCGAGCGCGACCGCCCCGTCCCCGAGCCCCTCCTCCGCCGCGTCGGCGTCCCGGGTCGACAGGTAGACCCGTACATCCGGCCCCTCGGAGGTCCTGAGGTCCTCGAACCGCAGCACCTGGCTTCCGTCCACGAGCCGGACCGTGCGGGCGATGCCGCTGGTGTCGTACTCATGGGCGACGAAACGGCCTTCGGCGAGGTCCACCGGAAGCCGGTCCTTCATCGACGGCTCGCCGCCCTTCGTACCGGCCTCGGCCTCGTCCTCGTCCTCCTCCTTCGGCCCGTCCTGCACCGCGGGGCCGACGGCGGTGGGCAGCGCCTCGTTCACCGTGGTGTCGGTGAACGCCTTCCAGGGCTGGAAGAGCCAGAGCCCGACACCGGCGGCGAGCGTCAGCACCAGAAGGACGGGCACGACGGTACGGCGGGACACACGGAACAACTGGACCTCCTGCAAGCGGGCGAGCGGGCCGGCCACTCACGGCCGGACCCATCATGCGCCCAGCAAACCCGCACGCTCTCCGCCGGGGTACCTGCGAGGATGCCCTGTAATACACCGGTAATCAGCCCGGCCCGTACGGAGGTACAGCTCCACCGGGTTGCACCCGGCCGACCGCGGGCGGCGAGCGTCCGATCGACGGCGGGCCGATGACCGACCAGGCGTCATCAGGGTGACGTGGTGGTGCCGCCGGCCCCGCCGGGTCCGGCCTTCGAAGGAACCCGGACCCGGGGTCCGAGCGAGCTGCGCAGGCTCGGCCGCACCCTGTTCACGTCCTCGGCGCGGCGAAGTCGGTGGGCGCGGTTCGCCCGGATCACCGTCCGCGGAGCTGTGCGGCGAGGACGGCCGTCCTCGCCGCACAGCGACTTGGTCACAGCCACTCGTTGAGGGCTGCGACCAGCACGGTCGCCTCATGGCGGACAGCTAGCTGTTGCGGGACAGGACGTTGTTGACAGGCAGGCCGCTCTTTTCGCGATCTGCGCGTTCGCGGGCGTCGATGAGTTCGTCCCAGTGTTCGGCGGTCCAGGCATAGACGTCCAGGAGGACGGCGAGGAGGCTGTGACCGAGGGGGGTGAGGCTGTAGCCCGGCAAGTCCGCGTCGGCGTCACGGGTGATGAATCCGTCGCGTTCGAGGGAGCGCAGTGCTCGGGTCAGCTCTTTGGGGCTCGTTCTCGGTAGTGCCCTGCGCAACTCGCCGAACGGCTGG
>JODX01000050.1 GCA_000719105.1 Streptomyces sclerotialus
GGTCTCATGACCGCGGTGTCGGGTGATTCCTGCTGTCCGGGTTCCGGCCTGCCCGTCCGTCTGTCCTGTGGGAGCGGACGGCGCGTTTCCCTGTGTTTCAGTCCTTCCGTGATTTCCGTGATCTCTACCTTGGAGGCACCGTCATGGGCTTGTATGCCCTTCCCAGACCCGATATGCGCCGGAAGGTCCGGGGCCTGCTGTTGGCGCTGGTCGCCGGCGTCCTCGGTGTGGTCGCCGCACTGGTCGCGCCGCCGCCCGCACACGCCGCCGAGAGCACGCTCGGCGCCGCGGCGGCGCAGAGCGGCCGCTACTTCGGCACCGCCATCGCCGCGGGCAGGCTGGGCGACGCGACGTACACGTCGATCGCGAACCGGGAGTTCAACTCGGTGACGGCCGAGAACGAGATGAAGATCGACGCGCTGCAGCCGCAGCGGGGCCAGTTCAACTTCACCGCCGGGGACCGCGTCTACAACTGGGCGGTGCAGAACGGCAAGCAGGTGCGCGGGCACACCCTGGCCTGGCACTCCCAGCAGCCCGGCTGGATGCAGAGCCTCAGCGGCAGCGCCCTGCGCCAGGCGATGATCGACCACATCAACGGCGTGATGGGCCACTACAAGGGCAAGATCGCCCAGTGGGACGTGGTGAACGAGGCCTTCGCCGACGGCAGCTCGGGGGCCCGGCGCGACTCCAACCTGCAGCGCACCGGCAACGACTGGATCGAGGTCGCCTTCCGCACCGCGCGCGCCGCCGACCCGGCCGCCAAGCTCTGCTACAACGACTACAACGTGGAGAACTGGACCTGGGCCAAGACCCAGGCCATGTACAACATGGTGCGGGACTTCAAGCAGCGCGGCGTGCCGATCGACTGCGTGGGCTTCCAGTCGCACTTCAACAGCGGCAGCCCCTACCACAGCAACTTCCGCACCACCCTGCAGAACTTCGCCGCCCTCGGCGTCGACGTGGCCGTCACCGAGCTCGACATCCAGGGCGCCTCGGCCACGACCTACGCCAACGTGGTCAACGACTGCCTGGCCGTGGCGCGCTGCCTCGGCGTCACCGTCTGGGGGGTGCGCGACAGCGACTCCTGGCGGGCGTCGGACACGCCGCTGCTGTTCAACAACGACGGCAGCAAGAAGCCCGCCTACACGTCCGTCCTCAACGCCCTCAACGGCGGTACCTCCACGCCCCCGGCGGACGGCGGGCAGATCAAGGGCGCCGGTTCGGGCCGCTGCCTGGACGTGCCCGGCGCCGGCACCGCCGACGGCACCCAGGTCCAGCTGTGGGACTGCAACGGCAACACCAACCAGCAGTGGACGTACACCGACGCCGGTGAGCTCCGGGTCTACGGCAACAAGTGCCTGGACGCCGCCGGCACCGGCAACGGCGCCAAGGTCCAGATCTACAGCTGCTGGGGCGCCGACAACCAGAAATGGCGCCTGAACTCCGACGGGTCCATCGTCGGCGTCCAGTCCGGCCTCTGCCTCGACGCCGTCGGAAACGGCACCGCCAACGGCACCCTCATCCAGCTCTACTCCTGCTCCAACGGCAGCAACCAGCGCTGGACCCGCACCTGACAACCGGCCACGCACAGACGAAAGGGTGAAGCGATGACGGCCCACGCCGGGGCTTCCCTCGCCCCTCCACGAAGACATCGCTG
>JODX01000051.1 GCA_000719105.1 Streptomyces sclerotialus
GAAGCCGTTGTCTTTCCGAGAGTGCGGGTGTGTTTCCGCTGGTCAGGTGTAGGGGTGGTGTTTCGGCGGGAGGGACGGGTTGTTGTGTCGTCTCTTCGGTGGAGGTGCCGGGATGCCGTCGGTGATGGGGCTGCTGGAGGAGCGTGAACGCGTCGCTCGGCAGCGGGTGGATGCTCTCCAGGCCGAGCTGCGGGAAGCGGAGGCGGTGTGGGAGCGGTTCGTGATTGCCCGTGAGACGGTGGGTGAGGTTCTGGCGGAGCCTCGCGGAGGCCAGGACGTGGTGCCGGTCGTGGTGGCCGGTGAACGGCCGGTGCAGGTCGGGCAGGCGGTGCCCGGCTCAGTGGTGCCTCACTGGGAGGAAGGGCTCGCCCCGGCGGTTCTCGCGCCGGACTACCAGCGGATCATGGCCGTGCTGGCCGGCGGGAACGGGATGCGCGGGGAGGCGATGGACTGTCGTCAACTCGCGGTCGGCCTCGGGCTGGAGCCGGTCCCGGCGAAGGTGGAAGGGGTGCGGTCGAAAGCCAAGCGGCTGGCCGCGCGGGGCTGGCTGGCGGAGGTACGTCCGGGGCTGTTCAGCGTGCCCGTCGGGCGAGGCGGCGGCTCATGACCGTGCTCATCGCCCACTTGATCACTGCCTCCGAGGTGTCGGTGCGCGTCTCGTAGTCGCGGGCCAGTCGGCGTGAGTGCATCAGCCACGCGAACGTGCGCTCCACCAGCCACCTCTTCGGCAGCACGGTGAAACCGCTGGTGTCGTCGCTGCGTCTGACCACGGTCAGCGCGATCCGCAAGGCGTCGCGGGCGAGGCCGACCAGGCGCCCGGTGTAGCCGCCGTCGGCCCACACCCGCGTGACGCGCCAGTGCCGTTCACGCAGCCGGGCCAGGAGTGTCTGCCCTGCTTCCCGGTCGGTGACCGAGGCCGCGGTCACCATCACGGTCAGCAGCAGTCCGAGGGTGTCCACCACGATGTGCCGCTTGCGGCCGTTGACCTTCTTCCCGCCGTCGAATCCCCTGGTCGCGCCCGGCACCGACGCGGCTGCCTTCACCGACTGCGCATCGATGATGCCGGCCGTCGGTTCCGGGTCCCGGCCCGCGGCCCGGCGGACCCGCTCGCGCAGCCGGTCGTGGAACTCGGCGGTCAGGCCCTTGTCCCGCCAGCGCCGGAAGAAGGCGTAGACGCGGTCCCACGCGGGGAAGTCCGCAGGCATCGCCCGCCAGGTGATACCGCCCGCGACCAGATAGCGCACCGCATCGACCATCTGCCGGTGGCAATAGCTCTCCGGTTGCCCGCCGCGGCCCTCGAGCCAACCGGGAACCGGCATCGCGTCACGTACGACCGCCCACTCCGCGTCGCTCATGTCCGACGGATACTTCGGTCGCCTGTACGGCCGGTCCGCGGCGTTCCCGAACCGGTGAGCGAGACAATCACACGACGGGGACGCCGAGTTGGACGCCATCGGCGCCGGCACGGAAGACTGCAGCACCAGGGGCCTCCTGTTGCTCGTTTGGATTCGACACCCTCGAGCTGTGCGGGAGGCCCCGCTTTCATGCCCGGTCGGCCACGAGATCACCCGACCGAGTCGACGACCTCGAACTCACGCCCACCAAGATCGATAGAGCAACAGCTTCT
>JODX01000052.1 GCA_000719105.1 Streptomyces sclerotialus
GCGGTGGAGCGGTGGCTCGCGCGGGAGGCGAGGTCGTTGACGATGCGGACGTGGTCGGGGCTGGTCATGGTCGAGCGTTCGGCCAGCAGCGCCGCCTCCATACCGCCGCGCGAGACCTGCTCGACCACCGCCGCGAGCGCCGCCTTCGTGGCCCGTAACGCCTCCGGCGGCTGGGCCGCGAGCCGATGGGCCAGCGCCAGCGCCTCGCGCATGAGGTCGGCGCCGGGTACGACCCGGTTGGCCAGGCCGAGTCCGACCGCGGTGGCGGCCGGAATCCGGTCCCCGGTGAACAGGTACTCCTTCACGCGCAGCAGACTCGTCAGCAGCGGCCAGAGGGTGACTCCTCCGTCGCCCGCCACCAGGCCGACCGAGATGTGCGGATCCGCCAGATAGGCGTCCTCGGCCATGAGGACGAGGTCGCAGCCCAGGGCGAGTGAGCAGCCCAGGCCCACCGCCGGACCGTTGACGGCCGCGACGACCGGCAGTGGGAAGCGGATCATCTCCGTCTGGATGATCCGGTCGAGCCGGATCGACCGCTCGCGCAGCTCCGCGTCCTCGTGATGACGCAGCAGATGGTCGAAGTCACCGCCGGCACTGAACGCCCGGCCCGCGCCGGTCAGTACGACCGCGCGCGCCCCGGGATCGTCCGCCAGCTCCCGCCACACCTGCGACAGCCGCTGATGAAGCTGCTCGGAGACGCCGTTGAGGCGGTCGGGCCGATTCAGGGTGACGATGCGGATGTCGCCGTCCGCCGCCACTGTCAGGACGGGGCTCACGTCGCTCATGCCGCGATGATATGAAAGGTCAGACCGAAGGTGTCAATGGTGTTGCTGCATTTTGAGAATGCGATTCTCGCTATCCGTCCGGCGGTGAAGCGGTGGTCCCGCGGCGGCGACCGTCCGGAGCTGCCGACACGCATGCTCATCGAGCGAGTGCAACGCGCTCGGGCAACGGTCAGGAGTCCACAGCTCGACAGCTCGGGCGGTTCGGCGTACTCGTCCCGGACCTCCATGCACGCTCGCGACAGCTCCTAGCTGATGCGAGTCGGGACGTTGTTGACAGGCGAGCCGTTCTCTTCGCGATCTGCGCGCTCGCGGGCGTCGATGAGTTCGTCCCAGTGTTCGGCGGTCCAGGCGTAGACGTCCAGGAGGACGGCGAGGAGGCTGTGGCCGAGGGGGGTGAGGCTGTAGCCCGGGTAGTTCGCGTCGGCATCGCGGGTGATGAATCCGTCGCGTTCGAGGGAGCGCAGCGAGCAGACGCATGATCAACGGCGCCCACTTG
>JODX01000053.1 GCA_000719105.1 Streptomyces sclerotialus
CGGCAGGTGCGGCCGATGGGGGCCGGTCTGGAGCTGCACGGGCTGCGCAAGGACGGCACCGAGTTCCCCGTCGAGATCAGTCTCAGCCCGCTGGAGACCACCGACGGACTCCTCGTCTCCGCCGCCGTCCGCGACGTCAGCGACCGCAGAGCCGCCGAGAAGCACATCAATCAGCTCGCAGCCCTCGTCGAGTCCTCCCAGGACGCGATCCTCGCCAAGACCCTCGACGGGCACATCACGTACTGGAACGCCGCCGCCCAGCGGCTCTACGGCTACAACGCCGAGGAGGTGCTCGGCCACCACGTGGCGATGCTCGCTCCGCCCGACCGCACCGACGAGATCACCGCGCTCCTGGAGCGGCTGGCCCGCGGGGAGAAGATCGAGCGCTTCGAGACGCTCCGCGTCACCCGCGGCGGGCAGCTGCTCGACGTCGATGTCGTCCTGTGGCCCACCCGCGCCGCCGACGGCACGGTCGAGGGCGCGTGCGCCATCGTGCGCGACATCAGTGACCGCAAGCGGGCCGAGGCCGAACTCCACGCCCTGTACGAGCAGCAGCGGCACATCGCCCTCACCCTCCAGCACAGTCTGATGGGCACCCCACGAGCCATTCCCGGACTGGCCACCGCCAGCCGCTATCTGCCCGCCACCCAGGGCGCCGGAGTGGGCGGCGACTGGTTCGACTTCCTCCCCCTGGGAGCCGGTCGGGTCGGCATCCTCATCGGCGACGTGATGGGCCGCGGCCTGGACGCCGCCGCGGTCATGGGCCAACTGCGCGCCGCTGCCCACGCCCTGGCCAAGACCGGCATGGAACCCCGCCAGCTGATGCAGGCCCTCGACGCGATCGTCACCGACCTCGACCTGCCCGACCAACTGGTCACCTGCTGCTACCTGATCCTCGCCCCGGACACCGGTGAGGTGACCGTCTGCTCGGCCGGCCACCTGCCCGCCCTCCTGGCCGACCCGGCCGGCGGGGCGCGGCAGATCGAGGCCCCCATCAGCGCGCCGCTCGGCGTCGGCGGCATCCTCCACCAGCAGGCCCGCACCGCCGTCCC
>JODX01000054.1 GCA_000719105.1 Streptomyces sclerotialus
GCGTCTACCGAGCCGCCCGTCGGGGACGCCGGTCCGACACGGCCCGTTCCGGCCGATGGGCGTCGGCGGCCGGCAGGATGATCTCGAAGCGGCATCCTGCGCCGGCATTGCGGACCGTGGCGTGTCCGGCGTGGGCCTCGACGATGCCGCGCACGATCGCGAGCCCGAGTCCCGCGCCGGTGTCTCCGTGCCGCCGCCGTTCCGCCGCGGCGGCACGAGGAGGGGACGTCGTCGCGTCCGCCGTGCCCGCGGTGGTTTCAAGGGACGTCGGCATCGTCTGCCCGGGTGGCGTACGGGCTCGGCCGCCGCGCCAGCCGGTGTCGAACACGCGCGGCAGGTCCTGCTCGGGGATGCCGCCGCAGCCGTCCTCGACCGCGAGCACCACCCGGTCGTCCCGGCGGCGCGCGCTCACCGCGACGGTTCCGTCGGCCGGTGTCGCCCGGATGGCGTTGACCAGGAGGTTGCCGAGCACCCGGGTGATGCCCTGGCCGTCGACCCGGACCGGGAGGGGCGCGATGCCGCCGTCCAGCAGCCGCACTCCTCGCTCGTCCGCGAGCGGCCGGGCCGTGGCGAGGGCGTCGTCCATCAGGTCGTAGACCGAGACCCGGGTCAGGGTCAGCTCCAGGGACCCGGCCTGGATGCGGGACAGTTCGAAGAGGTCGTCGACCATGCCGGAGAGCCGCTCGACCTCGGTGCGGATACGGGCGTGGTAGCGGCCCGGGTCGGGGGCGACGCCGTCCTCCAGGGCCTCCGCCATGGCGCGCAGTCCGGCGAGCGGGGTGCGGAGATCGTGCGAGATCCAGGCGATCAGCTCGCGCCGCGATGCGTCGAGCGCCCGCTCGCGCGCCTGGGCCGCCTTCAGCCGGGTGCCGGTCTGCTCCAGGGCGGCGGCGAGGGCGGCCAGTTCGGCGGTGGGCGGGTCCGCCGGGGCCGTGAAGCCGGCCTCGCTGCCGACGGTGGATGCCGCGGCCGCCAGTTCCCGGCTGCCCGCGGCG
>JODX01000055.1 GCA_000719105.1 Streptomyces sclerotialus
GCCGAGTTCGGCGCGGACGCGTGCGTGCCAGTACTCGGCGAGCGCCTCGGCCAGCTGCACGGACAGGCCGTGCAGTTCGAGGTAGTCGCGGTAGGCGTTGGCCTCGAAGAGCTTGGCGGTCTCCGCGCCGATCCGGGAGCCGACGGTGACGACCTGGAGGCCGACGACATCAATCTCGCCGGACTCCTCCGGGCGGAAGAAGTCGGCGAGGCACAGCCGGCGGCCGCGGCGCTGGCGCGGGAAGGTGAAGCGGGTGCGCTCGTTGCCCGACTCGTCGAGGATGATCAGGTCGTCGTCCTTGGACACACAGGGGAAGTAGCCGTGGACGACGGCGGCCTCGAGGAGGTTCTCGGTCTGCAGCCGGTCCAGCAGGCCGCGCAGCCGCGGCCGGCCCTCGGTCTCCACCAGCTCCTCGTACGTCGGGCCCTCGCCGGTGCGGGCCTGCTTCAGCCCCCACTGGCCCTTGAACAGCGCGCCCTCGTCCAGCCAGGACGCGTACTCCTTGAGCTGGATGCCCTTGACGACGCGGGTGCCCCAGAACGGCGGGGCGGGCAGGGGGTTGTCGGTGGCGACGTCGGAGCGCACATGCCCCTCCTCGGGGCGCTCCTCGACGACCGGCTGCGCGGTGGCCCGCACCCGGCGCTGCTTCAGCTCCGGCAGGGTCGCGCCGGGCACGCCGCGCTTGACCGCGACGAGGGCGTCCATCAGGCGCAGGCCCTCGAACGCGTCGCGGGCGTAGCGGACCTCGCCCTGGTAGATCTCGTGCAGGTCCTGCTCGACGTAGGCGCGGGTGAGGGCGGCGCCGCCGAGGATGACCGGGAAGCGGGCGGCCAGGTCGCGCTGGTTGAGCTCCTCCAGGTTCTCCTTCATGATCACCGTGGACTTGACCAGCAGCCCGGACATGCCGATGACGTCCGCC
>JODX01000056.1 GCA_000719105.1 Streptomyces sclerotialus
TCATGCTTAGAAGTACCCCTCGCGCTTGCGGTCTTCCATCGCGGCCTCGGAGAGCTTGTCGTCGGCGCGGGTGGCGCCGCGCTCGGTGAGCCGGGAGGCGGCGATCTCGGCGATCACCTTCTCGATGGTGTCGGCGTCGGAGTCGACCGCGCCGGTGCAGGACATGTCGCCCACGGTGCGGTAGCGGACCTGCCGCTTCTCCACCGTCTCGCCGTCCCTGGGCCCGCCCCACTCGCCGGCGGTGAGCCACATGCCGGAGCGGGCGAACACCTCGCGCTCGTGGGCGTAGTAGATGTCGGGGAGTGCGATGTTCTCGCGGGCGATGTACTGCCACACGTCCAGCTCGGTCCAGTTGGACAGCGGGAAGACGCGGACGTGCTCGCCGGGGGCGTGCCGGCCGTTGTAGAGCTGCCACAGCTCGGGGCGCTGGCGGCGGGGGTCCCACTGGGAGAACTCGTCGCGCAGGGAGAAGACGCGTTCCTTGGCGCGGGCCTTCTCCTCGTCGCGGCGGCCGCCGCCGAAGACGGCGTCGAAGCGCTGTTCGCGGATGGTGTCGGTGAGGGGGAGGGTCTGCAGCGGGTTGCGGGTGCCGTCGGGGCGTTCGCGCAGCACACCGCGGTCGAGGTAGTCCTGGACGGAGGCCACGTGGAGGCGCAGGCCGTGCTGTTCGACCGTGCGGTCCCGGTACTCCAGCACCTCGGGGAAGTTGTGGCCGGTGTCCACATGGAGCAGCGCGAACGGCACCGGCGCGGGGGTGAACGCCTTCAGCGCCAGGTGCAGCATGACGATGGAGTCCTTGCCGCCGGAGAACAGGATCACCGGGTTCTCGAACTCGCCCGCCACCTCGCGGAAGATGTGCACCGCCTCGGACTCCAGCGCGTCCAGGTGGGAGAGGGCGTACGGG
>JODX01000057.1 GCA_000719105.1 Streptomyces sclerotialus
CATGTCCAGCTGCTGCAGATAGGCGGTGAACCTGGACAGGTAGTGGCTGTAGGGCAGCACCGCGTGCGACTGGGCGTCGAAGAAGTTGCCGTACCAGACGCCCAGCAGGCCCAGCAGCAGCGGGGCGTTGGCCTCCGCCGGGGCGGTGCGGAAGTGCTCGTCCACGAGGTGGAAGCCGTCCAGCATCTGACGGAAGGCGTCCGGCCCGATGGCGATCATCAGCGACAGGCCGATCGCCGAGTCGTAGGAGTAGCGGCCGCCGACCCAGTCCCAGAACTCGAACATGTTGGCCGGGTCGATGCCGAACGCGGCGACCTTCTCCGCGTTGGTGGACAGGGCGACGAAGTGCTTGGCCACCGCCTTCTCTCCCCCACTCTCGGCTTCGCTCGAGCGGGAGGTGCCCCCAATCCCCAGCCCGGCCAGCAGCCAGGAGCGGGCCGAGGTGGCGTTGGTGATCGTCTCGATCGTGGTGAACGTCTTGGACGCCACGATGAACAGCGTCTCCGCCGGGTCCAGGTCGCGCACCGCCTCGTGCAGGTCGGAGCCGTCCACGTTGGACACGAACCGCACCGTCAGCGCCCGGTCGGTGAACGCCCGCAGCGCCTCGTAGGCCATGGCCGGGCCCAGGTCGGAGCCGCCGATGCCGATGTTGACCACGTTGCGGATCCGGCGCCCGGTGTGCCCGGTCCACTCGCCGGAGCGGACCCGGTCCGCGAAGCCGGCCATCCTGTCCAGCACCGCGTGCACCTTGGGCACC
>JODX01000058.1 GCA_000719105.1 Streptomyces sclerotialus
GGTGCCCAAGGTGCACGCGGTGCTGGACAGGATGGCCGGCTTCGCGGACCGGGTCCGCTCCGGCGAGTGGACCGGGCACACCGGGCGCCGGATCCGCAATGTGGTCAACATCGGCATCGGCGGCTCCGACCTGGGCCCGGCCATGGCCTACGAGGCGCTGCGGGCGTTCACCGACCGGGCGCTGACAGTGCGGTTCGTGTCCAACGTGGACGGCTCCGACCTGCACGAGGCCGTGCACGACCTGGACCCGGCCGAGACGCTGTTCATCGTGGCCTCGAAGACGTTCACCACCATCGAGACCATCACCAACGCCACCTCGGCCCGCTCCTGGCTCCTCGAAGGGCTGGGCGGCGACGAGCACGCAGTGGCCAAGCACTTCGTCGCGCTGTCGACCAATGCGGAGAAGGTGGCCGCGTTCGGCATCGACGTCGAGAACATGTTCGAGTTCTGGGACTGGGTCGGCGGCCGCTACTCCTACGACTCCGCGATCGGCCTCTCCCTGATGATCGCCATCGGGCCGGACGCCTTCCGCGAGATGCTGGACGGCTTCCACCTCGTGGACGAGCACTTCCGCACCGCCCCGGCGGAGGCCAACGCCCCGCTCCTGCTGGGCCTGCTCGGGGTCTGGTACGGCAACTTCTTCGACGCCCAGTCGCACGCGGTGCTGCCCTACAGCCACTACCTGTCCAGGTTCACCGCCTATCTGCAGCAGCTGGACATG
>JODX01000059.1 GCA_000719105.1 Streptomyces sclerotialus
GCTGGCGTCCGAGATCCGCGGTGTCACCGAGGAGACCACGACCGGTGTGCACCGGCTGTACGAGATGCAGCGCGAGGGCACCCTCCTGTTCCCGGCGATCAACGTGAACGACGCCGTCACCAAGTCGAAGTTCGACAACAAGTACGGCTGCCGCCACTCCCTGATCGACGGCATCAACCGCGCCACCGACGTCCTGATCGGCGGCAAGACCGCGGTCGTCTGCGGCTACGGCGACGTGGGCAAGGGGTGCGCGGAGTCCCTGCGCGGCCAGGGCGCCCGCGTGATCGTCACCGAGATCGACCCGATCTGCGCGCTCCAGGCGGCGATGGACGGCTACCAGGTCACCACGCTCGACGAGGTGATCGACAAGGCCGACATCTTCGTCACCACGACCGGCAACAAGGACATCATCATGGCCTCGGACATGGCCAAGATGAAGCACCAGGCGATCGTCGGCAACATCGGCCACTTCGACAACGAGATCGACATGGCCGGGCTCGCCAGGATCCCCGGCATCGTCAAGGACGAGGTCAAGCCGCAGGTCCACACCTGGACCTTCCCCGACGGCAAGGTGATCATCGTCCTCTCCGAGGGCCGTCTGCTGAACCTGGGCAACGCCACCGGCCACCCGTCGTTCGTGATGTCCAACTCGTTCGCGGACCAGACCCTGGCCCAGATCGAGCTGTTCACCAAGCCCGACGCGTACCC
>JODX01000060.1 GCA_000719105.1 Streptomyces sclerotialus
CAGTCGATGACGACGACGCGTACGTCGGACATCGGCGCGACGCTGCAGCAGATCGCCGAGCTGACGGCGTCCGGCTGCCAGATCGTGCGGGTGGCCTGCCCGACGCAGGACGACGCGGACGCGCTGCCGGTCATCGCCCGCAAGTCCCAGATCCCGGTGATCGCCGACATCCACTTCCAGCCGAAGTACGTGTTCGCCGCGATCGAGGCGGGCTGCGCGGCGGTCCGGGTGAACCCGGGCAACATCAAGCAGTTCGACGACAAGGTCAAGGAGATCGCCAAGGCCGCCAAGGACCACGGCACCCCGATCCGCATCGGCGTGAACGCGGGCTCCCTGGACCGGCGCCTGCTGCAGAAGTACGGCAAGGCCACCCCCGAGGCGCTGGTGGAGTCGGCGCTGTGGGAGGCCTCCCTCTTCGAGGAGCACGACTTCCGCGACATCAAGATCTCGGTCAAGCACAACGACCCGGTCGTCATGATCAATGCCTACCGGCAGCTCGCCGCCCAGTGCGACTACCCGCTGCACCTGGGCGTCACCGAGGCCGGACCGGCCTTCCAGGGCACCATCAAGTCGGCCGTGGCCTTCGGCGCCCTCCTCTCCGAGGGCATCGGCGACACCATCCGCGTCTCGCTCAGCGCGCCGCCGGTGGAGGAGATCAAGGTCGGC
>JODX01000061.1 GCA_000719105.1 Streptomyces sclerotialus
GCCGACGGCTACGTGGCCCGGGACGGCCGGCAGCGCTGGGTGCTGGGCTCGATCGGCCCGGGCACCAAGCTGCCCACCCTCGGCCACATCGGCTACACCACGATCCGGGACGGCTTCCAGGCCAACGCCGAGGGCCTGCTGGCCGGCGGGGCGGACGCCCTGATCGTGGAGACCACGCAGGACCTGCTGCAGACCAAGGCCTCGATCCTGGGGGCCCGGCGCGCCATGGAGGCGACCGGCGTCGAGGTGCCGCTGCTGTGCTCGATGGCGTTCGAGACGACCGGCACGATGCTGCTGGGCTCGGAGATCGGGGCGGCGCTGACCGCGCTGGAGCCGCTGGGCATCGACATGATCGGTCTGAACTGCTCGACCGGCCCGGCGGAGATGAGCGAGCACCTGCGCTACCTCACCCGTCACTCGCGCATCCCGCTGCTGTGCATGCCGAACGCCGGTCTGCCGATCCTGACCAAGGACGGCGCGCACTTCCCGCTCGACCCGGAGGGCCTGGCCGACGCGCAGGAGACGTTCGTCCGCGAGTACGGCCTGTCCCTGATCGGCGGCTGCTGCGGCACCACGCCCGAGCACCTGCGCCAGGTCGTGGAGCGGGTCCGCGGCCTCGCCCCGGCCGAGCGCGAGCCCCGCCCGGAGCCGGGCGCCGCCTC
>JODX01000062.1 GCA_000719105.1 Streptomyces sclerotialus
GCCATGAGGGCGTGCTCGACGAGGGTGATGAGTGCGGACTTGGCGTCGGCGCGGTGGCGGGCGTCGGTGGTGATGATGGGGGTGTCGGGGCCGATCTGCAGTGCTTCGCGGACCTCGTCGGGCTGGTAGGGCTGCTGGCCGTCGAAGCCGTTGAGGGCGATGACGAAGGGCAGGCCGCTGTTCTCGAAGTAGTCGACGGCGGGGAAGCAGTCGGCGAGGCGGCGGGTGTCGACGAGGACGATGGCGCCGATGGCGCCGCGGACGAGGTCGTCCCACATGAACCAGAAGCGGTCCTGGCCGGGGGTGCCGAACAGGTAGAGGATGAGGTCCTGGTCCAGGGTGATGCGGCCGAAGTCCATGGCCACCGTGGTGGTGGTCTTGTCCCCGGTGTGGGTGAGGTCGTCGATGCCCGCGGACGCGGATGTCATGACGGCCTCGGTGCGCAGCGGGTTGATCTCCGACACGGC
>JODX01000063.1 GCA_000719105.1 Streptomyces sclerotialus
GCTGGCGCAGGAGCACGGGGCGGCGCTGATCGCGCTGACCATCGACGAGGAGGGCCAGGCCCGTACGCCGGAGAAGAAGGTGGAGATCGCCGAACGGCTGATCGCCGACCTCACCGGCAACTGGGGCATCCACGAGTCGGACATCCTCATCGACACCCTCACCTTCACCATCTGCACGGGCCAGGAGGAGTCCCGCAAGGACGGCCTGGCCACCATCGAGGCGATCCGCGAGCTCAAGCGCCGCCACCCGGACGTGCAGACCACCCTCGGCCTGTCGAACATCTCCTTCGGCCTGAACCCGGCCGCCCGCATCCTGCTCAACTCGGTCTTCCTGGACGAGTCGGTCAAGGCCGGCCTGGACTCGGCGATCGTGCACGCGTCCAAGATCCTGCCGATCGCCCGCTTCGACGCCGAGCAGGTCACCACCGCCCTCGACCTGATCTACGACCGCCGC
>JODX01000064.1 GCA_000719105.1 Streptomyces sclerotialus
AATTCGGGACGGTCCCACGGTACGGCGGGTGGGTTCGCGAGCGCGGTCCCGATCCGCACCGCACCGACGCGGTGGTAGAAGTCCTCGGCGGGAAGATGCGACACGACCTTGACACGGTCGAGCCCGGCGGCACGGGCCTCGGACTGCATGTGCGCGACGAGCAGCCGTCCGATACCCCGTCCCTGCGCTTCGTCGGCGACGAACAGCAGGTCGAGTTCCGGCGGAGCGAGGACGAGGGAGTAGAACCCGAGCACCCGGCCTCCGTGCTCGTCGGCGCCGACGGCTACGAAGGCGCGGTGGGCCTCGATGTAATCAGGACCGACCCGGTAGCCCGCGACTGCGGCCGCGTACTCACCTCTGTAGGCGCCTGAGCCACGCACGAGCCGCGTGAGCCGCTTGGCATCCCCCGCGACGGCCCTCCGTATCGTGATC
>JODX01000065.1 GCA_000719105.1 Streptomyces sclerotialus
AAGCGGGCGGCCAGGTCGCGCTGGTTGAGCTCCTCCAGGTTCTCCTTCATGATCACCGTGGACTTGACCAGCAGCCCGGACATGCCGATGACGTCCGCCTTGTGCTCCTCGGCCGCCTCGACGATCGCGGAGACGGGCTGCTTGATGCCGAGGTTGATCACGTTGTAGCCGTTGTTGGACAGGATGATGTCGACGAGGTTCTTGCCGATGTCGTGCACGTCGCCGCGCACCGTGGCCAGCACGATGGTGCCCTTGCCCTCGGCGTCCGACTTCTCCATGTGCGGCTCGAGGTGGGCCACGGCGGCCTTCATCACCTCGGCGGACTGCAGCACGAACGGCAGCTGCATCTGCCCGGAGCCGAACAGCTCGCCGACCACCTTCATGCCGTCCAGCAGCGTCTCG
>JODX01000066.1 GCA_000719105.1 Streptomyces sclerotialus
AAGCGGGCGGCCAGGTCGCGCTGGTTGAGCTCCTCCAGGTTCTCCTTCATGATCACCGTGGACTTGACCAGCAGCCCGGACATGCCGATGACGTCCGCCCGGTGCTCCTCGGCCGCCTCCACGATCGCCGAGACCGGCTGCTTGATGCCCAGGTTGACCACGTTGTAGCCGTTGTTGGACAGGATGATGTCGACCAGGTTCTTGCCGATGTCGTGCACGTCGCCGCGCACCGTGGCCAGCACGATGGTGCCCTTGCCCTCGGCGTCCGACTTCTCCATGTGCGGCTCCAGGTGGGCGACGGCCGCCTTCATCACCTCGGCGGACTGCAGCACGAACGGCAGCTGCATCTGCCCGGAGCCGAACAGCTCGCCGACCACCTTCATGCCGTCCAGCAGCGTCTCG
>JODX01000067.1 GCA_000719105.1 Streptomyces sclerotialus
CGCCGACGGGGCGATGGGCACCATGCTGCAGGCGCAGGACCCGACCATGGAGGACTTCCAGCAGCTGGAGGGCTGCAACGAGATCCTCAACGTCACCCGGCCGGACATCGTCCGTTCGGTCCACGAGGCGTACTACGACGCGGGTGTGGACTGTGTGGAGACCAACACGTTCGGCGCGAACCACTCCGCGATGGCGGAGTACGAGATCTCCGACCGCGTGTACGAGATCTCCGTGGCCGGTGCCCGGATCGCCCGTGAGGTGGCCGACGGCTACGTGGCCCGGGACGGCCGGCAGCGCTGGGTGCTGGGCTCGATCGGCCCGGGCACCAAGCTGCCCACCCTCGGCCACATCGGCTACACC
>JODX01000068.1 GCA_000719105.1 Streptomyces sclerotialus
CGCCGACGGGGCGATGGGCACCATGCTGCAGGCGCAGGACCCGACCATGGAGGACTTCCAGCAGCTGGAGGGCTGCAACGAGATCCTCAACGTCACCCGCCCCGACATCGTCCGTTCGGTCCACGAGGCGTACTACGACGCGGGCGTGGACTGTGTGGAGACCAACACGTTCGGCGCGAACCACTCCGCCATGGCGGAGTACGAGATCTCCGACCGCGTGTACGAGATCTCCGTGGCCGGTGCCCGGATCGCCCGCGAGGTCGCCGACGGCTACGTGGCCCGGGACGGCCGGCAGCGCTGGGTGCTGGGCTCGATCGGCCCGGGCACCAAGCTGCCCACCCTCGGCCACATCGGCTACACC
>JODX01000069.1 GCA_000719105.1 Streptomyces sclerotialus
GAACAGCTCGCCGACCACCTTCATGCCGTCCAGCAGCGTCTCGTTGACGATGTCGAGCGCGGGCCGCTCGGTGAGGGCCTCGTCCAGGTCGGCCTCGAGGCCGTTGCGCTCGCCGTCGATGATGCGGCGCTTGAGGCGCTCCTCCAGCGGCAGCGCGGCCAGCTCCTGGGCCTTGGACGCCTTCAGCGACTTGGCGGTGGCGCCCTCGAAGAGCTGCATGAGCTTCTGCAGCGGGTCGTAGCCCTCGCGGCGGCGGTCGTAGATCAGGTCGAGGGCGGTGGTGACCTGCTCGGCGTCGAAGCGGGCGATCGGCAGGATCTTGGACGCGTGCACGATCGCCGAGTCCAG
>JODX01000070.1 GCA_000719105.1 Streptomyces sclerotialus
CTGGACTCGGCGATCGTGCACGCGTCCAAGATCCTGCCGATCGCCCGCTTCGACGCCGAGCAGGTCACCACCGCCCTCGACCTGATCTACGACCGCCGCGCCGAGGGCTACGACCCGCTGCAGAAGCTCATGCAGCTGTTCGAGGGCGCCACCGCCAAGTCGCTGAAGGCGTCCAAGGCCCAGGAGCTGGCCGCGCTGCCGCTGGAGGAGCGGCTCAAGCGCCGCATCATCGACGGCGAGCGCAACGGGCTCGAGGCCGACCTGGACGAGGCCCTCACCGAGCGGCCCGCGCTCGACATCGTCAACGAGACGCTGCTGGACGGCATGAAGGTGGTCGGCGAGCTGTTC
>JODX01000071.1 GCA_000719105.1 Streptomyces sclerotialus
GTCTGGTACGGCAACTTCTTCGACGCCCAGTCGCACGCGGTGCTGCCCTACAGCCACTACCTGTCCAGGTTCACCGCCTATCTGCAGCAGCTGGACATGGAGTCCAACGGCAAGTCGGTCGACCGGGACGGGCACCCGGTGCAGTGGCAGACCGGCCCGGTGGTCTGGGGCACCCCGGGCACCAACGGCCAGCACGCCTACTACCAGCTCATCCACCAGGGCACCAAGCTCATCCCGGCCGACTTCATCGGCTTCGCCCGCCCGGTGGACGAGCTCAGCGACCGGCTCGCCGCCCAGCACGACCTGCTGATGGCCAACTTCTTCGCCCAGACCCAGGCCATCTGGAACATCGACTCCTTCGACCAGTGGGGCGTCGAACTCGGCAAGGTCCTCGCCAAGCGCGTCGAACCCGCCCTCACCGAAGGCGC
>JODX01000072.1 GCA_000719105.1 Streptomyces sclerotialus
GCCTCCCGGCTCACCGAGCGCGGCGCCACCCGCGCCGACGACAAGCTCTCCGAGGCCGCGATGGAAGACCGCAAGCGCGAGGGGTACTTCTAAGCATGACCAGCACCACCATCGACACCCTCCGGTTCGCGACCGCGGGCTCCGTCGACGACGGCAAGTCCACCCTCGTCGGACGGCTGCTGCACGACTCCAAGTCGGTCCTCGCCGACCAGCTGGAGGCCGTGGAGCGCGCCTCCGCGAGCCGCGGCCAGGAGGGCCCGGACCTCGCGCTGCTGACGGACGGGCTGCGCGCCGAGCGCGAGCAGGGCATCACCATC
>JODX01000073.1 GCA_000719105.1 Streptomyces sclerotialus
AGGTCGGTGATCTGCACATCGACTACTCCAAGAACCTGGTCACGGACGAGACCCTGGCCCTGCTGCGGGAACTGGCCGCCGCGACGGACGTGTCCGGGCTGCGGGACGCCATGTTCCGCGGTGAGAAGATCAACGTCACCGAGGACCGCGCCGTGCTGCACACCGCGCTGCGCGCCCCGCGGGACGCGGTGGTCGAGGTCGACGGCGAGAACGTGGTGCCCAAGGTGCACGCGGTGCTGGACAGGATGGCCGGCTTCGCGGACCGGGTCCGCTCCGGCGAGTGGACCGGGCACACCGGGCGCCGGATCCGCAA
>JODX01000074.1 GCA_000719105.1 Streptomyces sclerotialus
TGACGGCGTGGCGGACATGGAGGAGCTGGCGGGACGTTTCGCCACCGCCTCGACGCTGCCGATCGTGCTGGACTCCACCGAGGTCGAGGTGATCCGGGCCGGTCTGGAGAAGCTCGGCGGCCGTGCGGTGATCAACTCGGTCAACTACGAGGACGGGGCCGGCCCGGAGTCCCGCTTCGCCAAGGTCACCCGGCTGGCGCAGGAGCACGGGGCGGCGCTGATCGCGCTGACCATCGACGAGGAGGGCCAGGCCCGTACGCCGGAGAAGAAGGTGGAGATCGCCGAACGGCT
>JODX01000075.1 GCA_000719105.1 Streptomyces sclerotialus
AGCCGTTCGGCGATCTCCACCTTCTTCTCCGGCGTACGGGCCTGGCCCTCCTCGTCGATGGTCAGCGCGATCAGCGCCGCCCCGTGCTCCTGCGCCAGCGCCGTGACCTTGGCGAAGCGGGACTCGGGCCCGGCGCCGTCCTCGTAGTTGACCGAGTTGATCACCGCACGGCCGCCGAGCTTCTCCAGACCCGCCCGGATCACCTCGACCTCGGTGGAGTCCAGCACGATCGGCAGCGTCGAGGCGGTGGCGAAACGTCCCGCCAGCTCCTCCATGTCCGCCACGCCGTCA
>JODX01000076.1 GCA_000719105.1 Streptomyces sclerotialus
GGACGTCGGCGAGGTCCGGGTTGCGGTCGTATCCGATGACGGTGTGGCCGGCGCGGCGGATCCGCTCGCGCATGTTGCCGCCCATCTTGCCGAGGCCGATAAGTCCGAGCTGCATATCAATTCACTTCTTCCGGAGGGTGCGGTAAGCGGCCACCAGGGCCTGGGTGGACGGGTCGAGGCCGGGGACGTCCGCGCCTTCGGTGAGGGCGGGTTCGACGCGCTTGGCGAGGACCTTGCCGAGTTCGACGCCCCACTGGTCGAAGGAGTCGATGTTCCAGATGGCGCCCTGC
>JODX01000077.1 GCA_000719105.1 Streptomyces sclerotialus
CCAGGAGGGCCCGGACCTCGCGCTGCTGACGGACGGGCTGCGCGCCGAGCGCGAGCAGGGCATCACCATCGACGTGGCCTACCGCTACTTCGCCACGCCGCGGCGCCGCTTCATCCTGGCCGACACCCCCGGCCACGTGCAGTACACCCGCAACATGGTCACCGGCGCCTCCACCGCCGAACTGACGGTCGTCCTGGTCGACGCCCGCAACGGCGTCGTCGAGCAGACCCGCCGCCACGCCGCCATCGCCGCCCTCCTCCGCGTCCCCCACGTCGTCCTC
>JODX01000078.1 GCA_000719105.1 Streptomyces sclerotialus
GAGGACGACGTGGGGGACGCGGAGGAGGGCGGCGATGGCGGCGTGGCGGCGGGTCTGCTCGACGACGCCGTTGCGGGCGTCGACCAGGACGACCGTCAGCTCGGCGGTGGAGGCGCCGGTGACCATGTTGCGGGTGTACTGCACGTGGCCGGGGGTGTCGGCCAGGATGAACCGGCGCCGGGGCGTGGCGAAGTAGCGGTAGGCCACGTCGATGGTGATGCCCTGCTCGCGCTCGGCGCGCAGCCCGTCCGTCAGCAGCGCGAGGTCCGGGCCCTCCTGG
>JODX01000079.1 GCA_000719105.1 Streptomyces sclerotialus
CTGGGTTGATAGGCCGGATATGGAAGCACGGTAACGTGTGGAGTTGACCGGTACTAATAGGCCGAGGGCTTGTCCTCAGTTGCTCGCGTCCACTGTGTTTGTTCTGAGACAACGAACCGTTGTCGGCTTTGAGCAGAACATCAACTGAAGAGTGTGCTTGTTCGCTCGAAACCATGAGGGTTTCGGTGGTCATAGCGTGAGGGAAACGCCCGGTTACATTCCGAACCCGGAAGCTAAGCCTTACAGCGCCGATGGTACTGCAGGGGGGACCCTGTGGG
>JODX01000080.1 GCA_000719105.1 Streptomyces sclerotialus
CTGCGGCACCACGCCCGAGCACCTGCGCCAGGTCGTGGAGCGGGTCCGCGGCCTCGCCCCGGCCGAGCGCGAGCCCCGCCCGGAGCCGGGCGCCGCCTCGCTGTACCAGACCGTCCCCTTCCGCCAGGACACCTCGTACCTGGCGATCGGTGAGCGGACGAACGCCAACGGCTCGAAGAAGTTCCGCGAGGCCATGCTGGAGGGCCGCTGGGACGACTGCGTGGAGATGGCCCGGGACCAGATCCGCGAGGGCGCCCACATGCTCGACCTGTGC
>JODX01000081.1 GCA_000719105.1 Streptomyces sclerotialus
GCACAGGTCGAGCATGTGGGCGCCCTCGCGGATCTGGTCCCGGGCCATCTCCACGCAGTCGTCCCAGCGGCCCTCCAGCATGGCCTCGCGGAACTTCTTGCTGCCGTTGGCGTTCGTCCGCTCACCGATCGCCAGGTACGAGGTGTCCTGCCGGAACGGGACCGTCTGGTAGAGGGAGGCGGCGCCCGGCTCCGGGCGGGGCTCGCGCTCGGCCGGGGCGAGGCCGCGGACCCGCTCCACGACCTGGCGCAGGTGCTCGGGCGTGGTGCCGCAG
>JODX01000082.1 GCA_000719105.1 Streptomyces sclerotialus
GGTGACCGCGAACGGTACCGGGCGTTGCATGGTGCCGCGGAAGATGCCGACGGGTGCGTAGGCGGAGGTCGGCCGGTCCAGTTCGTAGACGTGGACGACGGGTGATCCCTCTTCGTCCTCGACGCGCCAGTAGTGGGGGATGCCGGCTTCGGCGTACTTGCGGAGCTTCACTGTGCGGTCGCGGTGAGCGGACTCGGGAGAGACGACCTCGACGACGAGCTGGACCTCCTCGGGCGCGTACCAGGTGCGGTCCGGGTCGTA
>JODX01000083.1 GCA_000719105.1 Streptomyces sclerotialus
CGCTAGGCGGACCCCCGGTTACCGATCGGGTACCTACACTTGGGCTATGCGCCGACTCTCACCCGAGACGTTCGACGAGCTGTGCCCCTCCTCGATGCTCCCGATGCGGATGCAGAACAAGTGGGCGCCACTGATCATGCGCCTGCTCGGCGAGGGAGCCCAGCCGTTCGGCGAGTTGCGCAGGGCACTACCGAGAACGAGCCCCAAAGAGCTGACCCGAGCACTGCGCTCCCTCGAACGCGACGGATTCATCACCCG
>JODX01000084.1 GCA_000719105.1 Streptomyces sclerotialus
GACGCCGCAGTCGACGAAGCCGATGCCCTTGGCGGCGAGCTCCTCGGCGTGCTTCTCGTCGTCCGTCCAGCGCGAGTTGCCGCCGTCCACGACCACGTCGCCGGGCTCGAGGAGCTGGGCCAGCTCGTCGATGGTCGACTGCGTGGCGGCCCCGGCCGGGACCATCACCCAGACCACGCGCGGGCCGCTGAGGCTGCCCACCAGCTCCTCCAGGCTGTGGACGTCGGCGAGGTCCGGGTTGCGGTCGTAT
>JODX01000085.1 GCA_000719105.1 Streptomyces sclerotialus
ATACGACCGCAACCCGGACCTCGCCGACGTCCACAGCCTGGAGGAGCTGGTGGGCAGCCTCAGCGGCCCGCGCGTGGTCTGGGTGATGGTCCCGGCCGGTGCCGCCACCCAGTCGACCATCGACGAGCTGGCCCAGCTCCTCGAGCCCGGTGACGTGGTCGTGGACGGCGGCAACTCGCGCTGGACGGACGACGAGAAGCACGCCGAGGAGCTCGCCGCCAAGGGCATCGGCTTCGTCGACTGCGGCGTC
>JODX01000086.1 GCA_000719105.1 Streptomyces sclerotialus
GAGCACCGACGGGGTCAGCCGGGCGGCCAGGATCGTGGTGGTGGGCCGGTTGCCGCGGAACGTCTTGTGCGCCACCAGCTCCTCGGCCACGCCCTCGGCGCGCACCTCGTCGGCGGTCTTGCCGAAGGCCAGCGCCTGGGTCTGGGCGAAGAAGTTGGCCATCAGCAGGTCGTGCTGGGCGGCGAGCCGGTCGCTGAGCTCGTCCACCGGGCGGGCGAAGCCGATGAAGTCG
>JODX01000087.1 GCA_000719105.1 Streptomyces sclerotialus
CGACTTCATCGGCTTCGCCCGCCCGGTGGACGAGCTCAGCGACCGGCTCGCCGCCCAGCACGACCTGCTGATGGCCAACTTCTTCGCCCAGACCCAGGCACTGGCCTTCGGCAAGAGTGCCGACGAGGTCCGGGCCGAGGGCGTGGCCGAGGAGCTGGTGGCGCACAAGACGTTCCGCGGCAACCGGCCCACCACCACGATCCTGGCCGCCCGGCTGACCCCGTCGGTGCTC
>JODX01000088.1 GCA_000719105.1 Streptomyces sclerotialus
CGCTAGGCGGACCCCCGGTTACCGATCGGGTACCTACACTTGGGCTATGCGCCGACTCTCACCCGAGACGTTCGACGAGCTGTGCCCCTCCTCGATGCTGCCGATCCGGATGCAGAACAAGTGGGCGCCGTTGATCATGCGTCTGCTCGGCGAGGGAGGCCAGCCGTTCGGCGAGTTGCGCAGGGCACTACCGAGAACGAGCCCCAAAGAGCTGAC
>JODX01000089.1 GCA_000719105.1 Streptomyces sclerotialus
GGCCCGAAAGGATCTGATAGAGTCGGAACCGCCGGAAAGGGAAACGCGAGAGCGGGAACCTGGAAAGCACCGAGGAAATCGGATCGGAAAACGATCTGATA
Organism: Streptomyces sclerotialus; assembly: GCA_000719105.1. Lineage (GTDB taxonomy): Bacteria > Actinomycetota > Actinomycetes > Streptomycetales > Streptomycetaceae > Streptomyces > Streptomyces sclerotialus_B. The sequence goes on from JODX01000089.1 coordinate 102, forward strand.
GAGTCGGAAACGCAAGACCGAAGGGAAGCGCCCGGAGGAAAGCCTGAGAGAGTCTCTCGGGTGAGTACAAAGGAAGCGTCCGTTCCTTGAGAACTCAACAGCGTGCCAAAAGTCA
>JODX01000090.1 GCA_000719105.1 Streptomyces sclerotialus
AAGAAGTTCCGCGAGGCCATGCTGGAGGGCCGCTGGGACGACTGCGTGGAGATGGCCCGGGACCAGATCCGCGAGGGCGCCCACATGCTCGACCTGTGCGTGGACTACGTGGGCCGTGACGGCGTGGCGGACATGGAGGAGCTGGCGGGACGTTTCGCCACCGCCTCGACGCTGCCGATCGTGCTGGACTCCACCGAGGTCGAGGTGATCCGGGC
>JODX01000091.1 GCA_000719105.1 Streptomyces sclerotialus
TAACGTGTGGAGTTGACCGGTACTAATAGGCCGAGGGCTTGTCCTCAGTTGCTCGCGTCCACTGTGTTGGTTCTGAAACCACGAACAACCCCGCCGGGATGGTAGTCCTGGTGGTGCGGTTGACAGTTTCATAGTGTTTCGGTGGTCATAGCGTGAGGGAAACGCCCGGTTACATTCCGAACCCGGAAGCTAAGCCTTACAGCG
>JODX01000092.1 GCA_000719105.1 Streptomyces sclerotialus
TGTGTTAAGCACGCCGCCAGCGTTCGTCCTGAGCCAGGATCAAACTCTCCGTGAATGTTTTCCCGTGATCGGGATGAACACCACGAGAGCGGAACCGGGAGAGGAATAGTCCCCCGGTTCACAGCGTCCTCGCTGTGTTATTTCAAAGGAACCTCGCCACCGGAAGACTTCCGGTAGACGGGGTATCAACATATCTGGCG